>JALHQZ010000085.1 GCA_022841705.1 Pirellulales bacterium | reverse complement strand
AGGTGTCTTGTGAGTTCAACCGTCGGGAGGAACTGAGCATGGTCTATCGGAGTCAGCAGGCGACCAAGTTTGTCATTGGTTGTGGGCTTGTACTTGCGGCCACGGTCGCAGGCGGGTTCATCGGAACCCCCGCTGCATGGGCGGCAGGAGTTCCTCCGGCATTTACCCAAGGTTTTTCTGAGATCGTAAAGAAAGTGACCCCTGCCGTCGTGAATATCGCCGTGACGGGCGGTGGCGGGGAAGGTGGTCGTCGCCGTGGCGGGCTCCCGCCCGGACCGTTCGGCGGACCTCCCGGTGGTGGTGAAGAGCCGGGTGGCGGAGATCTTCCGACGCCGCCTCCGATGCCGCCGGGCCCTCCAGGGGGGCATGGACGCCCTGAGCAAAGTGCCGGATCGGGGGTCATTCTTGATCCCAATGGCTACATCGTCACAAATAACCATGTGGTCGAAGGTGCGACGCAGATTACGGTGACGCTGAGTGATCGTCGTGAGTTTACGGCCAAGACCGTGGGAACCGACCCCAAGACCGATTTGGCTGTGATTAAGATCGAGGCGAAGGATTTGCCCTCGTTGAAGTGGGCCGACTACGACAAGTTAGCCGTGGGAGATTTGGTGTTGGCCGTCGGCAGTCCGTTCGGGCTGAGTTCTACAGTGACATTGGGCATTATCAGTGCCTTGGGCCGCGGGAACGTGGGCATCGCCGACTACGAAGACTTTATTCAGACCGACGCGGCGATCAATCCGGGTAACTCCGGCGGGGCGCTGGTGAACATGAACGGTGAATTGATGGGTATCAATACCGCCATTTTCTCCCGCACCGGTGGTTCAGAGGGAATTGGTTTTGCCATTCCCAGCAGCATCGCGGTGGATATTGTCGACAGCCTTCAGAAAACCGGCAAAGTCGTCCGCGGCTGGATGGGCGTGGCGATTCAGGAAATTACGCCGGCCCTGGCGAAGTCGTTTAAGTTGCCTGAGCAGCGCAAAGGTGTGCTGATCAGCGATGTGA
>JALHQZ010000084.1 GCA_022841705.1 Pirellulales bacterium | reverse complement strand
GAGCCGGAGGCTGGGATCGTTGATCAGCCTCGCCGCCGGACGAAATTGGAGCTACGCCCGACGATGGCCCTGTGTGGACGGCTCTCCGTTGGCAAGGGAATTCTTTGAAGTTCTGCGAGACTTGGTCGGTGCGGCCGTGTGTTCGACCTGTTGATGCGGCACACATACGCCGCTGGCCATAATGCCTTCCGCGAAGGCGGGTCCCGATCGAAAGCACGCGCTCAGGGCGCTGGGCCAGAGTTGGGTTTTCCCGTCTTCCGGTTCGACCGGTTATCGCATTACTTCATCTTCGCCCTTACCAATTTCGTGAGCGCAGCTCTGCGCTTGTTTCTATGCTGCTACCGGCTCGCGATAACACTCGCCGCTGGTCATAATCGCCCACGCCATTCGGGCATTCTTATTGGCCAGCGCCACGGCGGCGACCTTCGGCGTTCGGCGCGCCAATAATTGCACCAGCCACGGCCGGCGTGCGCCGTGGCGCTGTGCATATCGGATCACAGCGACGGCGCCCACCACAAGCAATTGCCGGAGATAACGATCACCTTGCTTGGTGATGCCGCCCAATCGTTCCTTGCCGCCGCTCGAATTTTGACGCGGCACCAGACCGATCCATGCCGCGAGGTTGCGACCCGATCGAAAGGATTGTGGATCTGCCACCGCAGCCACGAGCGCACTGGCGAGCAGTGGGCCCACGCCGGGAATTCCCATCAATCGTCGGCCCACCTCGGTGCTGCGTGCGCTCGCAATAATCTGGCGGTCGGATTCTAGAATCTGTTCATTCACGAGCCGCAATTGCGCGATGAGCATTCGCAACGCTGCCCGTGCGTCGATCGGCACGCGCTTATCTGCGGCATCGGCGATGATCGCGATAAGCATCTCCAGACCGTTGCGCCCCACGGGTGCAACCAAACCAAATTCAGCCGTGTGCCCGCGTATGGCGTTCGACAATTGAGTGCGCTGCCTGGTCAAGATCGCGCGCGTGCGATGTGCAATCATGATGCTCTGCTGCTCGGGCGATT
>JALHQZ010000083.1 GCA_022841705.1 Pirellulales bacterium | reverse complement strand
TCGATCCCGCGTTGGTCCAGGCCAAGGCGGCGCCGCTCGCCACGTTGTAGAGGAGGTTGCCCCCGGTGACACGGACCGTGCCTGCGTTGGCAGACAGACCGGTGATGGTTCCCGTGCCGGTAGCTACGGTGATGGTGCCCTCGTTGCTCCAGTCGGTACCGTCGATCGAAACGGTCGCGTTGGCGGCCGTGGGCGCGACATCGATCGTGCCGCGGTTGACGCCGCCAGTCCCGAAACGGACAACGCCGCCCTGGTTGCCGGCAACGCGGACACCGGCGCCAAGTGTCATCGGGGCATTGGTCCAGCCCAGGTTGTTGCCGTTGGCGTTGGGACCCGCGAACAGGATCTGGCCGTTGCCTGCGATGCTCCAGGCGGTGGCGTTCGTGCTGTTCCACAGGAAATTGGAACCGCCGGTGCTGTCGAGGGTGATCGCCGCGTCCAGAAGGGTCAGGGCGCCGCGCACGAACAGATTGGAACCGCCCGTGACCGTGATGGCGCCGGCGAGGGAAACGTCCTCCAGCATCCCGCTGGTGATCCGCAATGTGCCGTCGTTCGCCTGCACGGTGCCGCCGAGGATCGTGCCGATACCACTGGCGCTCACGAAGTCGACGTTGCCGCGTGCGGCGTTGAACGTCGTCGTGGCGCCGGTGTTGTCCAGGATGCCGGATACGCGCAGCGTGCCGCGATCGGCGTCGTTCGGGCGGGAGATGGAGTTGAACGTCGTCGGCGAGAAGCGTCCGCCCAGAGTCAGCGTTCCGCTGTCGAGACGCAGCGTGCCGGTGTTCGTCCAGACGAAGGTCTGACCGCCGGAAACGTTGTAGTCGACGTTGCCGCCGCTCACGATCACGCTGCCCGTGTTGGAAATCAGTCCGGCAATAGTCATGGCGGCCACGGATGACTCGATGGTCCCTTCGTTCGTCCAGTCCGTGCCGGTGACGCTGACCGTATTGGTCGTGGTGGCCGGCGCGATCCGGATCGTGCCGCGGTTCACACCCCCATTGCCGAATAGCACGTTGCCGCCACGGGTGCCGGAGACGAGGACGCCGCTACCGATCGTCAGCGGCGTGTTGGACCCACCAA
>JALHQZ010000082.1 GCA_022841705.1 Pirellulales bacterium | reverse complement strand
TGTCAACCGGTTGAACGAATCCTGCCGGGTATCAAGAGCTTTTCATTAGAATCCACATCATTGAAATGGTTTGTACGCCTTCTCTAACCTTCAGAGGCATAAGCCTAACCATAGCTCAACTTATTCGCGCATTTCGCGCTGCGTGTTATACTGGCACTTATGGATGGACAAGCCGCGCTTAACGCTTGGATTGAGTCATTGCGGGTACGCGGTTTGGCCGATGCCGCCAGCACTGCGCTCGACCTGATCGAGCCGCTGGGGCCGCTGGGCGCGGGGGTTCTGCAAGTGGGTGCGCCGCTGCTGGGTTTGGTGGTGCCGCGCAGCGCCGTGATGGCCCTGGCGGACGCACTGGATACCCCGGAAGGCATCCAGCAGTTACGCGCTCAATTAACTGATGAAGATGAAGCGACCTGAATAACCGGCGGACGTGCAACGGTACGTCCCTCATGCTGACGGCTCCCAAACAGGGGGATCACCTGTGGATGTAACAACGCAAACCTATGTGGTCTTACTGTTGCTGGCGGCGCTGGTCATCAGCACGGTTGCCCGCCTGGTCATCCGCCGCCGTATCGGCTTTTATCCGCTGCGCCCGATTGGGGCGTATCAGCGGCTGCCGATGGCGATTGGGGCGGCGATTGAAGCCAACCGCCCGGTTCACATGAGCCTGGGCAGCGCGGGCATCGGCGGGAAAGAGACACCGCTGGCACTGGCGACGGCAGACCTGGCCTATCACACGCTCCGGGCCGCCGCGATTGGCGATACACCTCCTTTGATTACGATGAGTAATGGTTCGGCGCTGCCGCTGGCCCAGGACACCCTGCGCCGGGCGTATGCCTCCCGCGGGATGCTGGCGCGGTATCCGCAAGGCAGCGCCCAGTGGTACCCGCAGGGGGCGCGGTCGCTGGCATTCGCCGCCGCGCTGACCGGCGTGATGACAGATAACCGGGTGCTGGTCAACGTGCTGGGCGGGAGCTTTGGGCCGGAGATGGCGTTACCCGCCGAAGCCGCGACCCGTCACCGGCAGCAACTGTTCGCCAGCAGCGACCAACTGGAAGGGCAAGCGGTCGCTTACGCCTTGGCGGATCAACCGCTGCTGGGTGAAGAACTATACGTGGCCGGGG
>JALHQZ010000081.1 GCA_022841705.1 Pirellulales bacterium | reverse complement strand
GGAGAGTAACGTATGTGGTACCGATCGTTTCAATTCACGCGAGTGATGGATGCTGCCGGTTCTCCCGCTGGTGGCGCAGCAGCAGACGCCGGGGCGGCCCCTGCGGGTGCGCCCGCGTCTGCGGCTCCAGCGGGCGTCAATGGCCAACCGGGCGCGGCGCAAGCCGATGCCTCGGTCTTTAAGTGGGAGTCGTTGGGTCTGGACGCCGAAGCGAGTGCGCTCGTGGCGGAACGCCAATGGAAACACCCAAGCGATACCATCAAGTCCTACCGCAATCTGGAAAAACTTACGGGCGTGCCGGCGGATCAGATCATCAAACTGCCGAAGGGCGATGACCCGAAGGCGTGGAATGAGGTGTACACCCGCTTGGGCCGCCCCGCCACCGCCGCCGAGTACAAATTGCCGATCCCCGAGGGCCAGGATGGCGCCTTCGCCAAGACGGCGGCCGACTGGTTTCACGAAGCCGGGGTGACGCAAGCGGGCGCCACGCGCCTCGCGACGAAGTGGAATGAGTTCCAAGCGGCGCAACAGAAGCAGCAGACCGAGCAAGTCGCCGCGCGTGATACCGAGCAAGTCAACGCGCTCAAGTCTGAATGGGGCGCAAACTACGATCGCCTGGCGGGTCAAGTGGACAAGGCCGCCGAGACGTTCGGCATGAAGCCCGAGCAACTCGCCGCGCTCAAGCAGGTGATGGGACCGAAAGAGGCGATGCAGTTCTTGCAGAAGATCGGCTCGAAACTCGGCGTGGAAGACAATCAATTCCATGACGGGGCCGCGCCACAGGGGTTCAACAATATGTCGCCCGAGCAGGCGCAGGCCGAGATTCAGCGCCTCCAGCACGACAAACTGTTCGCGCAAGAGTTCAACAGCAAAGACCCGCGCGTGAAGAGCGAAGCGCGGCAGCGGATGGCCCGGTTGTCCGTCATCGCGGCGCCGGGATCGAGAGAGTTTGCCGGACGGGGTTGACATTCGCTCCGCGTTCGTGTAGTCGGTAGCATAAGAAATAACTTCGTCGGGAAGTCTCGCTGAGATCCGACAGCGCGAGATCAACCGGGTCCACCGCAGTCAGGTGGGAAGCCCTCAACACCAACCGTGGTTTTGTGGAGGGTTTCCCCCATGTCCATTAA
>JALHQZ010000080.1 GCA_022841705.1 Pirellulales bacterium | reverse complement strand
CCTAGTGTCTAATTGCAATATAATACGATATTAAGTATCATGCTACGGTTATCTCTACTATTTGAGGTGTACCGTGGCCCGGGTAGCGGTGGAACTGCGATGTTCTGCGGAGCAACGTTCGGAGTTGGTTGCTTTGGCACGAAGCCGGACGGCGGAGGCGCGGTTGGTTGAGCGGGCACGCATCGTGCTGGCCTGTTTGGAATGCAAACGTAATGACGAGGTCGGCCAAGCGTTGGGCATTCGGCCGAACACGGTTGGCCTTTGGCGCAAACGTTTTGCGGCGGGCGGGGTAGCGGGGCTGCAGGATCGGCCACGGCCAGGCAAGAAGGCAACCTACGGCTCGGAGTTGCGGCAGCGGATTCTGCATCGGCTGGAACAGCCGCCGCCGAAGGGGTTGGTCGGTTGGGACGGTGGATCGCTGGCGGCGGCGCTGGGCGTGTCGGATGACGCGGTGTGGCGGGTGATGCGCAAGGAGGGCATCCAACTGCGCCGCCATCGTTCGTGGTGTGTCAGCACGGACTCGCAGTTTGCCGCCAAGGCGGCCGATATCATCGGCCTGTATCTCAATCCGCCCGAAAACGCTCTGGTGCTCAGCGTCGACGAGAAGCCGACCATCCAGGCGCTGGAACGGGCGCGCGGCTACGTGCTGACGAGCAGCGGCAAGGTGGTCCAGGGTCTGAAGAGCACTTACAAGCGCCATGGCACCATCAACCTCTTCGCAGCGCTCGAGGTGGCCACCGGCGTGATCCGCGGCAAGACGACCACAAGCAAGAAGCGCGTCGATTTCCAAGCTTTCATGGCCGAGATTGTCGCCGGATATCCCGCCGATCGACAGATCCATGTCATTCTCGACAATCTGTGCACGCACAAGAAGAACGACGATTGGCTCGCCGCCCATCCCAACGTGACCTTCCACTTCACGCCAACCTCGGCGAGTTGGCTCAACCAGGTTGAAATCTGGTTCGGTATCTTCAGTCGCAAGGCTCTTGCCGGCGCCAGCTTTCGCAATGTCGAGCAACTCGTTCAGGTCATCGGCGACTTCATCGAGGTCTACAATGAGCACGCCGCTCCCTTCGTCTGGCGCAAGCGCGAGGTCAAAGGGGCGCAGCTCAGAAATACTATCGTTAATTTACGCAATTAGACACTAGA
>JALHQZ010000079.1 GCA_022841705.1 Pirellulales bacterium | reverse complement strand
GTACGAGAGCTGGTCTCAGCACATCGACGTGGCCGGCTTGGTCAGCCGCGGCTTCGGCGCGCGATTGACCGGTCTCTATACACTTAGAGACATTGCCACGCTCAAGGCGATACTCGGACCCTCGTCACCGCTGGTAAAAGCGCGGCAAGCACAGGATGCGGCCGGCGCCCAGAAGGCCGAAAGCGCATTTCGAGCGTTTCTGGAGCGAACAGGCATCGAGGGGGACTGGAAGATTGGCGAAGGCGGGGCCAGCGAATTGCTGACTTGGGTGGGCCGACTTCATGACCTGATAGTGGTCGAGCAAACGAACAATGAATCAGATGAAATCGGTTTCGACGTTGCGGAGCAATGCGCGATTGCGAGCGGACGCCCAACCCTAATCGTACCACATCAAGGCCTCTTTCCTACCGTGGGCCGGCGCATTCTCGTCGCCTGGAATGGCAGTCGCAAAGCAGCGCGTGCCGTCCAGGGCGCACTGCCCTTCATCGCCAAGGCGGGGCAAGTCAATGTGCTTCTCGGCAGTGGCAAGCAGACGTTCAGCAGCATCACGCGGTATCCGGACCTGAACATCACGAATTACCTCCTTCGCCACACGGCGTGCGTGGAGCCGCGGCGTTTCGATCCTTCCGACGCCGAAGCCGGAGCGGCCATCCTCGATGAAGCGCGGAAGCTCGGCTCGGATTTATTGGTCATGGGGGCTTATGGTCGCTCATGGTTCAGCGAATGGGTCCTCGGTGGCGCGACCCGCCATATCTTGCGTGAAATGGACCTTCCAGCCCCGATGGCACATTGAAATCTCGGGCGGGCTATTCGGGATCGGCCGGCCTCAGCACGGTCTTGTCACGACTTCCAAGGGAATTCGTATGAACGACATTGTGCCGAACTCCCCCTCGTGGCACGCCATGCCAGTCGAAGAAGTGCTGATTGCACTGAAGACGGCCTCCGACGGTTTGACTTCCTTGGAGGCCGCAACGCGACTGGCGCGCATTGGCCGCAACATTCTACCCGGGAGTCGCAGGCGTGGGCCGCTGATCAGATTTCTACGACAGTTCAACAATCTACTGATCCTGGTCCTAGTCGGCGCGGCAGCGCTAACCGCGCTGATGGGACATTGGGTGGACACTGGGGTCATTCTGGTGGTTGTCCTGGCCAACGCGACCTTGGGATTTGTCCA
>JALHQZ010000078.1 GCA_022841705.1 Pirellulales bacterium | reverse complement strand
CAGAAGATTGACCCGATTGTGAAAGCCGCCGCGCCACCGGCGCCGACTCCCGCGCCTGAACCCGTAAAAACCCCATCGGCAAAACCGATCTATGAAATGTCCCCCGAGGAGCTAGACGCCGCCGCCACCGCAGCAAAACTCCGAGAAGACGCGCTCGTGACCTCCGCATTCGGAACGGACGCCCCCCTTGTTCAACGTGCGCTCCGTACGCTCGAAACGAGTTCTAATGACGCGCGGCTCAAGGCTGCGGAAGATCAGCTAGAGGTACTCACGGCAAAACACGGCGTTACCCGCGAGGACGCCGAGCGTATTTTTTACGGCATCGGAGAAACCGAGCTTTCCGCGGAACAATACCGGCACTTTAGCCGAGAAGTGAATCAACTCGATATCGAATCTCCGCAGGCTTTAGGAGCTTCCTTACGCACCGCGATCACGGATGTCGGGGAACAGTCCGATCCGGCGCGAATGTCCCCCTCAGAACAAGTCGCCTACGCGAAGATTCGCACGGCCTTTGCCTACGCGAAAGAACAGGGGTGGGATCTTCAGGCCGTCTCAAAGGCCGCGATTGAGGGGGCGGCCAGTCGGTTTTCCGATCCTGCGGACGCCCTGTTTATGCTCCAGCGGTTTCTCAAGCCCTCGAAATCCGCGCCATCCGCGGCTCAACCGCCTAGTCCAAAACAACTAACAGGGACTTCTGAAGTCCCGCCGTCCAAACCGGCGCCTGAACCGAAAACCAAGACCGTTCCCACCCTCACGCCCGAACAGCAAGCCCAAGCCCGCGCGTTCATGGAGCATCCGTTTGCCGAAGTCCCGCAGGCGCCGAATGAGCCATCACGCCCCACGCACCTGAACTATAACTACGCGCAGACGCCCGCTGAATTGAAGCAGGCGCACGCGCAGCTCTCCACGATCTACGAAGAGAAGATTAAGACCCAGCAGCAGAGTCCTCGCGGATGGGTGAAGTCAAACCAAGACGCCGCCAACGTCCTCGCAGATCTGTTGCACTCTGATGCCGACACGGTGATGAAGTTTCTCAAAGGCGAAACTCCTGGCCCGAGCACCACGGCGCAGATTCTCGCCCGGAAAGAACTGGTGCTGACGGCCACCGAGGATCTCATGCGGGCACGGGCGGGGCTCCTCGCCAAAGGGGACGCCGCCACGCCAGAGGATCTTGCGGGCTTCATGGCGCG
>JALHQZ010000077.1 GCA_022841705.1 Pirellulales bacterium | reverse complement strand
CTTCCCGAATCGCCAACTGCATCACTCCAGCGTCCGCAATCTCAAGCTTGCGCATAGCAGTTCCACGAAGTCGATGACGAACTTCATGATACTGCGTTACTTCTGTCGCTGCGTTTAGTAAGACAGAGGCCCTTTCGAGACGCAGCGCAGTTGCCACGGCCATCATCGCCAACCAGTAGACCAGTCCAGCTACTAGTGCCGCTGGGAGTGCGGTCGCATACGCGGCAAAAAGGAAGAAGAGGAGTGCGGGATGGAACAACGAACCTTGCGTATGTGAAGACAGGTAAAGGAGCCCGAGGGCCGGGCCGAGCACTGGAAAAGCCATGCCGCCAAGCAGCGCATTAGACATCGCGGGGTTGCGAGAACTCTCTCGAAGGGCTAGCGCTGCGGGTACGAACCAACTCGCAAGTCCATCGATGACTTGACCGAGAGCGGTGACGCCTGTCGGTGTATCGACCGACTTAGTAGTCGAATGCACGGAATGCGAAGGTGCTCGAAGTGACAACGAATCTTCATGGTCGAAGGAAGTACCGCAGTTCCAGCAGGTCGCGGGTGCGGTGTCCCAGATTGTCGCCCCGCACTTCGTGCAATACAGCAAGGCGTTACTCCTGTAGACCCAGTCGGCGACGACGCCACGGGACGCGTCTTCCGTTCTCCGTCTTCAACAGCGCCGTTCAGCGAGCAACGGACACGCCACCCACGGTGACTAAGGGCGTACTGCTGGACTAGGGAACACGGACTCGCAGTGGTGACCTAGGCCAACGATTTCGGTGGAGAGCGGCCGCATTCTCATCGTATTGCCAATGTCGCCTCATGGCCGCACGCCGAAGTCATCAGATCGCCGCAGTGCCGACATTCCCGCCGATCTGAGTCATCGACTTCAATTGATGTGTCTACGCCCATTTAGGGTCGGAACATCGACAGACTAGACGATCTCGAAGTACCGCATCCTCTCGAAATCCGTGACTGCGTCCTGCCACTGCCGCCACTCCCAGTCGCGGGTGGCGGCAAAGTGATCGACGAAGTCTTCGCCGAGCCAGTCGCGCGCGAGATCGCTCTTGCGGAAGATGTCGGTGGTTTCTTTCAGCGAGCGTGGGGCGCGCGGGATGTTCTCGCTGCCTTCGTTGGCGCCGTGGATCGGCGAGGCGGTGAGCTTGAGCTTCTTCTCCACGCCGTGGAGTCCCGCGGCGAGCAGCGCGGCCATCGCAAGATACGGATTCACGTCGGAACCGGGGCAGCGCGTCTCCAGCCGCGTGCTCTTGG
>JALHQZ010000076.1 GCA_022841705.1 Pirellulales bacterium | reverse complement strand
CGCGATGGCAGCGCATCGGACAAGCGAGCTTGGTTCGCTGCGCTGCCATCGCGACGCCCCTTTCAACAGGGTTCCACGCCAGGGTCAGCAGATGAGCACCGAATGTGCACTCGCATCGTCTCCGTTCGGGGCACCGCCGCGGTTGGGCAGTGCCGACTTGCGGTCTAACTATGCGTTCAAGCCGACCGTCTCGGCGGTACGTGAAAACCACTTGCTGCCGTGCGGCGGCTTAACGCGGCGTTGGGCCGCAGGTCAAACGCCTCTGGAGGTTGCATGAGTTGGGTAACTACTTTGATGTTGCATGTGAGCGTTCTGGAAGAAGTTGAAGCGCTGACACCAGCGGTTAACGCATTTTTTGTCAGCTACCCACACTCGGTCGACGGAACCCTGCAGTCAGACGAAGGGCTTGCTCCGATCAGCCAAGTTGTTCCCGGTGGGAAAAGTTTTGGTGCCCGGGTTTTCGTAGGAGCGTACAACTATTTCCCGATCGAGAAGTTCATCGACCACCTGCGCTCCATTGAATGGGAGGCGCCTGAGTTCATCCAGCTATTTGTGATGGACGAAGAAGACCTTTCATTTCGAGTTGTCCAGATCGGCAAATCATGAACAGCGGATCTTCCGCCGAGCGAGGCGCTTCGCGAGACAGAAACGCCTGTTCGTTCTGCGGCCCAACTATGCGTTCAAGCCGACCGCCGAGGGAGTCTTTCGTTCAAACCAACCGCTGCCGTGCGGCGGCGGCTTAACGCGGCGTTAGGTCTCATGCCACAACAGTCCGACAAGCGCGAAGTTCTCGTCGGTTGGGTTTGCGCGATCGTGGTTGCGCTACTGGCGCTTGCGATCACAGCAAATGTTCCTGTTGCAACCGGTGAGGAGCTAACAGGCGTTGTAGTCTCTTCCGCAGTCGACGCATCTCGCTTTCGCGCTCCAGTTGAGAGCGCCGCGGTCCGGCTCGCATCTGGTCAAGTGATCATGGCTAGAGTAACGTCTGGCGGCCCAGCAACATCTGGCCAGATTGCCCACGTGCATACACAGGTGCGTCTTATTTCGCGGCAACGTGTTTACGAGGTCTACCGTCTGGGTGCTTCGCAATGAGATCTAACTATGCGTTCAAGCCGACCGCCGATGACGGATCTCGTGTCAACCAAGCGCTGCCGTGCGGCGGCGGCTTAACGCGGCGTTAGACATCGGGGTTGGGTGTCTTGTTGGTGTTGGCCGCGCGGTTGCGTGTGGTGTGCCGGTACATTTTGCAGTCAGAGCGCAGGGTA
>JALHQZ010000075.1 GCA_022841705.1 Pirellulales bacterium | reverse complement strand
AAACCCTTGCCGCGCACCCAGCGCACCAAATCCCCGCTCGCATACATCCGACTCCCCGCTTCCGGGCTGTATGGATCCGGCACGAATTTCTCAGCCGTCAAGCCGCTCTGGTGCAAATACCCGCGCCCGACTCCCGCTCCTCCGATATACAATTCGCCGCGCACGCCGCCACCGCTCAGGCGCAGCTCCTCGTCCAGCACATACAGCCGCACGTTCGCGATCCCTTTCCCGATGCCCGGCACCGCTTCCCCTTCTGCTACTTCACTGCTTGATGCCACGACCGTCGTTTCCGTCGGTCCGTAATGATTGAATAATTTTCCCGCCAACTGGCGGTGCGCTCCCCGATTGAGTTTATCGCCGCCCGTCAGCACATACTTTGCACCGATCTCAGCCTCCTTTGTCCGCAGTTCCTCGACCAGCGGCGGCGGCATAAACAGGTGACTGATCCCGCTCTCGGCGACCCGCGCCTGTAACTGCCCGACATCCAGCCGCTCTTCGTCACTGATGACCACGACCCGCGCTCCCGCCGCCAGATAACTCCACAGTTCCCAGACCGACGCATCAAAACCCGGACTCGCTAACAGCGCTCCGACGCTCTGCGCTCCGACTTCATATTCGCCATTATGCCACATCACCAGATTCCGCAAATTCCGCCGCTCGATTCCCACTCCTTTCGGCTGCCCGCTCGTCCCCGACGTATAGATCACATACGCCAACTCTTGCCCTTCGCCGCTCCAGCCTTCCGAACCGTTTTCGGCAAGCCTCGCCTCTTCATGCTTTTCGACACTTTCTTCCGCCGCATCCGCCGCGAGCCGCTCCGCTGCGCCGTATTCAATCACTTCCGCGCCCCAATTCCCATACTTCTGTTGCGCCCCGCCGCCGCCGATGATTACCCGCACCCCCGCCGCGCGGCAGATATATTCCTGCCGCGCCGCCGGCAACTGCTCTTCAATCGGCAAATACGCTCCGCCCGCCAGCCAGACCCCGAAAGCCGCGCCGACATATTCGAGCGAACGCGGCAATATCACAGCGACCACCTCTTCGACCCCGACCCCGCGCCGCCGCAGCTCAATCGCCACCCGCCGCGCTCCCCGCACCAATTCCGCATAACTCAGCACCCGCGAACCATCAACGACCGCCACCGAATCGGGAACTTCCTCACTGCGTTTGATAATCTCGGCAGTCAAACTCCGCACCACCGTCCAAGCGCCCCGCTCCCCGCTCATCGCGCTCACCAATTCCCGCTCCTCCGCTTCGCTCAGAATGGTGAAAT
>JALHQZ010000074.1 GCA_022841705.1 Pirellulales bacterium | reverse complement strand
CAATGCAACAGCCGCATTTCCCGAATGCGCACTGGAATTGGCTTCAGCGATCTTGATCTGTTTCAAAACGAAAACGAGATCGGCAATATTCAGCTTCAAAGCAGACATTTTTTAACCCCACCAAACCCGGCACAAACGCCAATGCAGCCACAATGCGAGTTTTATTCCATCAGCTCTGGGTCAGACATCGCTTTCATCCCCGAACATCCCTTCGCTGGGTGCGTTTCCCCAATTGAGGGATTTTTCGCATCAAGATTAACTCTGACAGCGAGGCGACGAGCTCTGGCGCGCAACAAAACTGCAACAAAAGAGCCCGGATACAGTGCGCTAGACGAGCAAGCTCGGCGTGCACTTCCGGGACGATAAGCAGGCGAGACATGCGGCGAGAAGTTCGCAGTTCGCGCGCCATAATACCTGCAGACAGAGGCTTTCCCCCGTTGGGGGAAGAGTCATAAAATTCAGATGGTCCCGACGTTGCAGCTGCATCTACATTTAATGCTGCAAACGGCTGCGCGGGGGTCCATGATGTCTTAAGGAGAACTCGCCTCGCGCGCGATTTTGATAGATAACGAATTGAAACGCAATTTGATGCAATCGCACGGATTGCATTGCCCGATACAGAAACACTAACCAAAGCCCAACAACTCCCCACGCGTTATTAAACTTCTATTCATCTTATCTTGCAGAAGCCTGACGGTTAACGCAGTGACGATACTTCTTGTGGAAGATAACAATGGTCTTGGCGCCGCGATCGCGCAGGCGCTCACAGCCGTGCGGTATCGGGTCGACTGGCGGCGCAGCATCGATGCGGCGCTGGAGCCGGCCCTTGATCAGAGTACGGATCTTATCATTCTTGATCGCGGCCTGCCCGACGGTGACGGCCTTGAATTCCTGCGCCAGTTGCGTGGCGAGGGCGTCGGCGCAGGCGTGCTGGTGATCTCCGAACGCGGCGCCATTCATGACCGTGTCGCAGGACTGGACGCCGGGGCGGACGACTATCTCGTCAAGCCATTCGCATTCGCCGAGCTCGTCGCCCGCTGCCGCGCCCTCCTCCGCAGGTCACGCGAAATACAGCTCGAGCCCGTGCGGCTCGGCAATCTTCTGCTGCGCCCCGACACGCTTGAGCTTTCGGTACATGGAAATCCGATGACGATTTCCCGCCGCGAGGGGCAGTTGCTGGTCGCCCTGCTCCGTCGGCAAGGTCGCGTCTGCACGCGCGCCTATCTCGAAGGCGCACTGTATGATGCATCTGCTGAAGTCAGCCCGAACGCGCTGGAAACAAGCATATCGCGG
>JALHQZ010000073.1 GCA_022841705.1 Pirellulales bacterium | reverse complement strand
GGGCCGGCGCATCAACTAGTGTCGGAGATTTTGCGGAGTTCTGGTAGGCTGAGGTCGTTGATGGAGTCTGCTTTTCGATGGGAGGAGGCCAAGGATGGCGTTTCAATTCGAGGCTCGGTATGCGCGGGATGTGGAAGCACGGATGCGGGGTTTCTACGAGACGTTGTCGGAGAAGGATCGGCGGCGGTATGCGGCGATCGAAGCGCGAAAACTGGGGCGTGGCGGCGTCCCCTACATTGCCGCGGTGCTGGGCTGCTCGACGCGGACCATTGAACGCGCGGCGAGTGAAGTCGAACAACTTCCCCACGACCCCGCCGCGGGTCGAGTCCGGCAGCCCGGCGGTGGTCGAAAAAAAAGTGGAGTCGGAACCCAAACTCGAACAGAATCTGAAAGCGGTGCTGGAACTTCGCACAGCCGGCGATCCCGATGAGGCCGAGGTGCTGTGGACCGATCTCTCGCCGACACAGATCGCCCAGACCGTCACCGACCTCGGCACTCCGGTCAGTCCGCCGGTGGTCCGCGACTGGCTCCAGGATCAGGGGTTGGCATTGCGTCAAATCGAGAAGACGTTGGAGGGGGGTGAGTCGCCGGATCGCGACACGCAATTTCGACGCATCGCCAAGCTGAAGGCCAAGTACCTCAACGCCGGCAACCCCGTGTTTTCGCTCGATACCAAAGCCAAAGAGCACCTCGGCCAACTGTACCGGAAGGGCCGCGTCTGGACGCAACGAGCTTTTCAAGCGTTCGACCACGACTTCCCGAGTTGGGCCACCGGCGTGGTGATCCCGCACGGAATTTACGACCTGGCTCGCAACCGCGGGCACATCAATCTGGGCTTGAGTCACGACACCAGTCAGTTCGCTTGCGACAGCTTGCGTTGGTACTGGAACCGCATCGGCCAGCGTTGCTATCCCGAGGCCACCTCCATCCTCTTGTTGTGCGATTGCGGCGGCAGCAACTCGGCCCATCAGTACCTCTTCAAACACGACCTGCAAGCGCTGGTCGACGACCTGGGCATCGAGATTCGCGTCGCGCACTATCCCAGCTACTGCTCGAAGTACAACCCGATCGAACGCCGTTTCTTCCCGCACGTGGGTCGCGCTTGTCAGGGCCTGCTCTTCGACACGCTGGACACCGTCGTCCGCCTGATGCGCCGCGCTGCGACCAACACCGGCTTGCGAACCACCGTGAATGTCATCCGCCGCGCCTACGAAACAGGTCGACAAGTCGCCGAAGAATTCAAAGCGTCCCTGCCGATCCTGTTCGACAAAGTGCTCCCCAAATGGAACTACCGCGCCGTACCCCAATAATCCCGACAGTTATTCGTGCGCCGATCC
>JALHQZ010000072.1 GCA_022841705.1 Pirellulales bacterium | reverse complement strand
CATCGCCAGCCTTCGGCGTTGCATCAGTTGAAACTGTGTCGAGCGCGTTGGTGTCGACGTTACGTGTGGTGAAGGCGCGCTTGGCGTTGGCAAGGCGGCTCGCGGCGATCTGTGTCATTTCGGTCTCCTTGGCGCCGGTAGAGCGCCGTGTTGTCCTCGATGTACAAACGCTTGCGAACCGCCTTTATTCCTTTGTTTACATCAAAAAACGAACGCGACTTCAGCGAGCGCGACATGGCCCGATTGCGTCGGCGTCGCGGGGCGTTCTTCTTCAATGGCAATGTAGTCCGCGCGAACAACCCAATGTTCGCCGAACTCGTAATAACCGCCAACACCGATCAACTGATTGTCAAATGTCAGCGATGTGGTCTGCGACGCAGAAAGTCCAAGACCCCAATTGTCGGCGCGCCATGCAACGCCGAAATTGATCTCTTCTTCGTCGAGGTTGGCGGTGAGGCTGTTGCTGTCGCCGCGACTTACATAGGCGCCGCCGATCGAGAGCTGATCGCGGCGGAAGTCGAGACCCACGCTCCAAGAGTCGAGATCGCCGCGCTCCGTGATCGGATCGGCTTCGCCTACGACATAGGAAACGCTCATGCCGCCGGCCCAGCCGCCGAAGGTCGTTTGGTAGGCCACCGCAGCCTCTATGGCGTTTTCCTGGATGGTGCGGCTGCGCGGGTTCACGGCGTCTTCGTTCGACGTAAATTCCGGCGCGTAGGAAACGCCAAACCGGAAGCCCTGGATCGGCGCGGACAGGTAAATGGCCTTTAGCGAATCCCGTGTGTCGAACGGGCTGAGCAGCGCGGCTGTGCCCGTATAGCGCACGAAGTCGCCGCGGATTTGGCCAAGCCCGACGACGGGCGCGTGATACGAGATCGTATCGGCGGGGCCGTCCTGCTCTCCCAACTCGAAGCGGCCAAAATCGCCGGCGACGTAGATATAAATCTCATCGCGCTGCAGATCTTCGGCCTGGCGATTGCCGGTGTCGACTTCACCCCGAATGCCATAGGTCAACCCGCTAGCGGTGACGCGCTCGGCGTTGAGGATGAGAGACCCGTCCCAGTCGCCGTCTTCGTCGGATAGTCCGGTCTCTGGAACCTCAAAACTGCCTGTCTGGGCCGAGATGGCCCCCGTGGCGGTGAGGTCCCAGCCACCCACATTTGTCCTGAGCTTCTGGGCGAACGCCTCGCCCACGAAAGCCACACAGATCGCCGCGCAAGCGACCCCAAGTCGTAAATCCGTCATGATACTTCCCCCGGTGAACGTTGGTTTGTACGCACCACGTGGCGCTAACGATGTGGGGTAGAGGTTTATTCCTGGAGAATCTGATTTGCTGACAGTTCGGGTAGAAG
>JALHQZ010000071.1 GCA_022841705.1 Pirellulales bacterium | reverse complement strand
TGATTTCGCGTGGTGCCAGACTCGCTTCCGGCTCCTGCCCAAGCCCAAGTTCAAGGCTGAGCCTCAGTCTCGGCGTGTCTCCGCTCCGAAAGAGAAGGAGACCGTGCGATGAGTGCGACGGACAGTTTCCGGCGATTCCAGGCCGCCCCGCGTTGCGACTGCTTAGGGCTTGATTGGAGCAGTTCTGCCGGTCGCATACTGTAGCCCATTAGCTGGCCTGTTGCGGCTGCTTGGAGGGGTAGGCGTGCGGAGGGCTGTCGGTCTGGACCTTGGCGTTGCAGTTGCCGCCTCGTTTGCGATCGGAGCAACACTGCTTGCCGAGCCACACTTGAGAGAGTGGTTCGCCCGATATTTTGGACCGATCTGGCCGCCGCTGTGCATTGCTGGGTTGGGCGTCATAGCGCTGTTTGGGGCACCGCTGCTGAAGCGGCACGGTTGGTGGGGCGCGCCGCAGTTTCGCGCTGTGCTCGTTGGCTCGCTCATTGTCGTCGGTTTCGTTGCTTTGATCACGGCAATGGACCTGTTGTTTGGCTTTCCGCCCGACTTGAACGCGCCGCTGCCATGGTCCTTGCTTTACTATCCAGCGATGGGTTTCGCGGCGCAGGTGGCTTTGCACTTGGCGCCTCTCATCGCGATCTTGTGGTTAGCTCCGGGCTTCGCGCGTGCGCGGCCGTGGACGACGATGGCGGCGGCGTCCGCGCCGGAGGCCGCACTTCAAGTATGGGGTGGTGACAGCGCCATGGCGGTTCTCGTGGCGGTGCATCTTTTGGGATTTGGCATCGCTGAGCTTTACCTGCTGCGTAGGTTTGGTTTCCTCGCAATGTATGCGTTTCGGCTGACCTACTATCTTTGGTGGCATATCTTGTGGGCGGCTTGGCGGGCAAACTGACGGCAACTTTCGGCGAAATTTGCTCGGTTGCGGGCTGACCCGGAAGGTCCATTCACGGCCCGCAACCTGCCGGTTGGGCCGAAACTCCGGGGTTTGGACTGCACTCCGCTTGGCGTTCGCGGAAAGCAGGCGGCTAGCCGCAGCCAGCCGCCCGTTTCACTCAGTCTTCGTCTCGCTCCGTTCTCGCTCCAGCGGGTGGGTCTCTGACGCAGCGTCGGCACAGCTGTCGCGTGCGATTCCGCATCGATGACGTTACTGGCTTGGGCGAACCCGCGCTGAACGCGCGGGATGCGCTCTCGTAAACCGAGCCGCGCGTTGATGAGGCGCGTGGCGCGTCTCGGCCCTTCGGGCTTCGATCGCTTTCGCTTGGCGCCGTTGGCCGAGCCGAGCGTTCAGCGCTTTTTGCGCGCGGCGATCCAGGCTTCGAGATCTTCGGGATCATAGCGCACAGCGCGGTCGGTCGACTTTACGTAGCGCGGACCTTTGCCAGTGCAACGCCACTTGTCCAAGGTGGACTTGGAGAGCCCA
>JALHQZ010000070.1 GCA_022841705.1 Pirellulales bacterium | reverse complement strand
CCCGCGCGCAGCACGGTCTCGCCGCCATCCTCGACCAGGAAGAGTTCGCCTTCGAGCACGTAGACGAACTCATCTTCATGCGAATGCCAGTGGCGCTGGCTCGACCAGTTGCCCGGTGCAAGGTGCATGAGGTTGACGCCGAAATCCGTTAGGCCGCCTGCATCTCCAAGCCGCTGCCGCACGCGCTCGGCACAGGGCGCGTCGAATGGCGGCGGATAGGGCGCGCCTTTGTGCTTCGGTACGGCATCGATGTCGATCTTGGGCATGGCTCAATCCTTGCAATTCGCGAGCGAACGCGAAGCAAAAGTCACGTCTTCGACGTGAGTAGGGCCGCGGTCCCTACAACCCGCATCGTGCCCAAGGCGCGTGTCGTCGACACGACAGGACACCGCCTGGAACCCCCGTCTTTTATAGCGATTGTCAGCTTGACAAATCCGCCCGACTCGCTCGACGGTCGGCCAATGTTCATTGGACATCCATTGGCATTCTGCAGAACGCATGGATTTTTTCCGGCGACGGGCTTTGGGTTTGGTCCAGGAAGCAAGCTAACATTGATTGATTGCCTTACCGACTGCCCAGCTTGCGGCGATACGGCAAAAGTCGTGCCGGGCAGCTACGAGTTTTCCCACCACTCTAGTCGTATAAACCTCCTGCTCGACCGATCGATTTCAGCGGATGCCCTCGACGCTTTGCGAAAGATCGCCGAGCAGGCCAAGGCCAATGAGATCACCCCCGAACAAGCGAAGGCAGCGGCCGAGAAAATCGCGCCTGGCGTGGGAAAGCTGTTCGATGTCTCCAACTGGAGCGATCAGGCACGGGCTACGCTGTACGCCGCCATCATCGCAGCAGCGACCGCAATTGTCGTGGCAAAGATCGCCACTTCAAGCCCTCCGGCGAGCGTGAACGTTCAGCCCGTTATTGAGCGGATAATAGAACGACCAGTGTTCCCACCCCCAAGCGTGAATACACCAAATCCAGAAGAACAATTGAAAACGCCCCCGTCGGCACGAGCCGACATTTTATGACCTTGCGATACCCAGCGCCTTATGCAAGTCGCCGAGCATCGCGAGCGCATCACAACCGGCGAAGATGAAGGCATCGACACCTGCCGCTTGCAATGCCGGCTCGAGATCCTTCGGTCGCCCGGCTAGGTACACGCGCTGGGCGCCCGCAGACTTCAATGCTGTGGCGGCAGGTGCGCCAAGGTCGGTGTAGGTCGCGTCCGAACCACAGATACAGGCGATCGTTGTGCCGCTGTCCTTGAAGGCCGCGGCGATGGCAGCAGCATCGCTCAAGGGCGCCGACTGGATCGCACCGACGCCACCCGCAGCGAGGAAGTTCGTGATCCATGTCGCGCGCGCGCCATAAGAGGCGAGATCGCCGACGCACGCGAGAAACACCTTCGAGAGCGTCTCCGTCGTGACCGCGTGTGCTTCGGCAGCCGCGCGCAGCTCCTCGAATGGCTCGG
>JALHQZ010000069.1 GCA_022841705.1 Pirellulales bacterium | reverse complement strand
GCGGAAGAAGCCGTGCGCAAATTGAGCATTGTCGAAACCGGAGACCGCGTCGTCGTCATCGCCGGCATCCCCTTCGGCCGCGCCGGCAAGACGAATACGATCCGGATTTTCAGGGTGGAGTGAATCTCTTGACACCAGCTCTGGTTGCGTGCCCATTTGGCGAAACGGGGGCGCGACATGAACGCTTTTTTTCAGAACGTTACGCCTGCTCAGGCTGAGTTGGTGTCTGCGGCGGGCGGCGTTGTTTCGGTCCTGTTGGCTGCGGTGCTAGCGCCAATCGTGTTTCATTTGGTAACACGCAAGGGAGTGGCCGATTTTCGCGCGGCGATAGACGATGTCACTTCAAGTGCGAAGACCGTGCGCGAAAAGACTGTCGAGATGGGTGGCGAGATCGGGCAGTTGAGCGAGAAATTGGTAGAGATAAATGCGCTGCTTAGCGCAGTACAGATGAACCAAGCTATCTCCCAGAGCAAGACGGATGAGGCAGAACAAGCGACAGAAAGTTCAACTCTGCCAACCGCCGTCGCAGGGGATTCAGATGCGCGATCAAGGCTCAAAGATGCCTGGGCTAGAGTCCGCAATCGTCTCGAAAGTATCGCTTCGGATAGCACGATCGATGGACGCACAAGGGCGCGCTATGCCAGAATCGATCGTCGCGACTACCGAGAAGTGGTCAATACGCTTTCCCACGAAGGGAGGTTAGGTGTTGACTCGGATGAGTGGCTCCGTGCCGTCTTCATTTGGTATCAGTACAGGCCAAACAATCAAACAATTGACGCGACTGCTCTGGGCGAACTTGAGCAGCTGGCAGAGCGGTTGGAGGCCAAACGATACGAGCAACCCGAGAGTGATAACCTGGGTTTGGCCGATCGAATCCGCCGCGATTCTTGCGCAGGAAAGCTACCGACGCCGCTCACTGCAAACATCGTGAAAGAGCGTTATCCGGGTTATGCAGCGAATGCCGCTCAAACTGTGCTGGCCAACTACTGTGAAGGCGGGCTTTGGCACAGCAGGGGGCAGCCGGCTCGGTTTCGTCGACTAGCGCAAGGTGAGTATCAAGCGATATGTGACAGCGGCTTCGATAGTTTCTAGTCTCGACACCATGTCTGATCCAAACCTGCCCGCCCACATCGCCGAAACCCTGGTCACGCCCGCCGCTTACGCGACTGAAGCGCTCTACGATTCCTATCGCTGGATGCGGGCGAACAATCCGCTCGGTGTGGCGGAAGTCGAGGGCTTCGACCCGTTCTGGGTGGTGACCAAGCACGCCGACATCTTGGAGATCAGCAAGAACAACGCGCTCTATCCCTCGGGTGTGCGCGCCACGACTTTGACCAACAAGATCGGCGAAGCGCGGGCGCGCGCGATTACCGGCACGCCGCATCTGGTAAAGTCGCTGGTGCAGATGGACGATCCCGAGCACATGAAGTACCGCGCGCTGACGCAGGCGTGGTTCATGCCGCAGAACGT
>JALHQZ010000068.1 GCA_022841705.1 Pirellulales bacterium | reverse complement strand
TCGCCGATGACCGTCGATAGCTCCAACGGACTAGCAGTTTGTTGAAGTTCGGACGTTTTTCATGAACTCAGCGATGCCAAATTGCCGAAACGGTGTGCTCGAGCACCGGGAAACGCCCTTTGCGACCCCCGATCGGGGTCGTTTGCGTTCATTTTGCACTCGCCGCACGCACCTCTCCCGTCTATCCGCTCGGTTCGGGCGCAAGAAGCTTCGGCAGCCGTCGCAGATTCACCACGGTCGCGGCGAGCGTGAAGAGCAACTCGACCTTGGCCAGACCGCGCAGCTTCACCTGGCGCAGGATGCCGTGCTGCTTGGCGTCACCGAACACGGTCTCGATGAGCTTGCGGGCGAACTGGCTGATCTCATATCCCGGGTGGCGCGTCGTGCGTTGATCGATACGGCTCGATCGGCCGGAGGTGTTCTGCGCCACGTGCGGCGTGACCTTGATCGCTCTACAGTCTTCGACGAAGGCTTCGCTATCGTAGGCTTTGTCCGCGCCAACAGTCTTGCGTGCCTCTCCCGGCAACTGGGCGAGCATCTCGATCGCCGCCTCGCGCTCAGCGGTGCCGTTGGCCTGGGTCAGCCGCGTATCGACCACCAGGCCGTTGCGGTTCTCGGTGAGCACGTGGCCCATGTAGGCGGGAATCGCTCCGGCCTTGGCCGACTTGGTCGCGAGCTTCGCATCCGGATCGGTCTTGCTCTGGTGCGTGTCGTTGGTGCGCTTCTGCCCCTTGAAGTCCACCTCCGGATTGCCGCGGCTGCCCGAGCTCGGGGGCGGCGCGCCGTCCTTGGGCACGAAGCTCTTGTGCGAGGCCCAGGCGCGAATGAGCGTCCCGTCCACCGAGAAGTGCTCCGAGCTGAGCAGCCCCTTCGCCTTGGCCTGATCCAGCACGCGCGAGAACAACTCGCGGATCACCTCGTGCTCGATCAGCCGGTCGCGGTTCTTGGTGTACGTCGAGTGATCCCACGGCCCCTTGTCCAGACCCAGGCCGACGAACCAGCGAAACAACATGTTGTAGCCCAGTTGCTCGCACAGCAGCCGCTCGCTCCTCAGCCCATACAGCGACTGCAGGATCAGCCCCCGCAGCAGCTGCTCCGGCGGCGTCGAGTCGCGCCCCGAGTCCGCATACATCGCGGCAAAGGTCTCGTCCATCTCGCGCAGCGCCGCGTTCACGATCTCGCGGATCGGCCGCAGCGGATGTGCCTCCGGAACGTATTCCTCCAGCGTCAGGTAACTGAACATGCTGCCTTGGGTCACATCCGCTCCGCGCATCGTCGTTTCCCTCTTATTCTTCTCAACGATCCTTGGACAGCCCATCGTGCAATGAATTCCATGAAATCGCGGCGAATTTCAACAAACTGCTAGTCTTACTGTGTTAGTAATTTCATGGCATTATAGCCTCATCTTCATGTTGGGAGTCAACAGTCATGATGAGGCTCGCCAAGCAGTTCGAGGAGTACGCCGCGATGCTCGCTAGCG
>JALHQZ010000067.1 GCA_022841705.1 Pirellulales bacterium | reverse complement strand
GACGCGAGAGGAACATGAAGGATTGAGAACCTGGCGCGAACAACCCCCGCCCCCTGAAAGCCCAATAGCGTTCGGCACGGGATTTGCGCCAGGGGCTGACAGCATTATAAGGCTGTCAGTATGGCAGAGAATCGTGCAAACGACAGGAGACGGACAAGGGAAGAGGCGGAGGACGCCGCGGCGCGGAGGCTGCGTTCGGTGCGGATGATAACGCCGCTCCGCAAATTGCTCCGCCAGATTCACGCGGCGGGTACGGAGCGCGATCGGGCTCACAATCGCAAGTTCTTCTACGATCACTACTTGTCCCTGCTCTTGCTGTACTTCGTCAATCCGTCGCTGGACAGTTTGCGATCGCTGCAAAATGCCTCGAATTGGGAGAAGGTGCGAAAGAGGCTGGGCATTCCCCGGGTCTCGCTCGGTTCGCTGAGCGAATCGGCTCGCGTATTCGACCCCGCGCTGGTGCGGCCCCTTCTGAAGGAGTTGGCGGAGCTTGCGCGTCCACACTTTCAAGGCCGCGAGGCCGAAGCGCTGGCGAATCTCACGGCGGTGGACGGGTCCGTCTTTGCGGCCTTGCCACGGATGGCCTGGGCTCTGTGGATGGACGCTGAGCATCGCGGCATCAAGTTGCATCTGCAGTTTCAGGCGTCCAAAGGGGTGCCCGGCGACGCCGCTATCACGCCGGCCGCGTGCTCCGAACCCGCGGCGCTGGCGGCCATGCTCGAGTCCGGCAGGCTGTATGTCTGCGACCGAGGTTACGCCAGCTTCGAACTGTTTCGCCGCATTCTCGACGCCGGCTCGTCGTTCATCATTCGTGTGAAAGACGATATCTCCTTGCACGTGCTGGAAGAACGCCCGCTCTCGCCCGCCGCCCTCCAGGCAGGCGTCGTGCGCGACGTCATCCTGAAGCGGCTGGGAACGTCTCACCATAAAGACGTCGTCGGCCGGCCGATGCGGCTGGTCATCGTGAAGGTTGTCGAACGCAACGGCAAAGCCACCGAACTTTGGCTGATCACCGACCGTTTTGACTTGGACGCCGACCTCGTGGCCATCGCCTACCGTTACCGCTGGTCGGTCGAATTGTTCTTTCGCTGGCTGAAGTGCGTGCTGGGTGCCCGGCACCTGGTTTCGCATAACGAAAATGGCGTCGCGCTGCAGATGTATGCCGCGCTGATTGTCAGCCTGCTGATCGCCATTCGCACGGGATCGAAGCCGACGAAGCGGACTTTTGAGACGATCCAGTTCTATCTGCTGGGCTGGGTCACCGACGAGGAGTTCACCGCACACCTGACGAGACTCGCGAACCCGAAAAAACGAGCTCGCTAGACACACCACTCGCCGACTGCGCCGTCGCGACCGTGGCTCTTCATGCTGCGCACTCGTAAACTAGCTCTCCATTCGTTCCTTCCCGATTCTGCCAAGCTATGTTAAAAACAACCCACCCCCCGTCCATGAAGCTCCACTCAATCCTCGTGCCGAACGCTATTGCGGTACTCCGG
>JALHQZ010000066.1 GCA_022841705.1 Pirellulales bacterium | reverse complement strand
TGGTTGGCGCGTCCGAGGCGCGAAGACGTGATCGAGAATACGTGGTTCTTCATGGCCCCTGCGATAGTGCCGAACCCCCCTGCCAGCTCACCAAGTTCGAGCATGGTTTCAGGGTCCAAGTCCTGGGGGAGTGCTTCGAGCTTCGCGAGTGCTCTGCGCACGCTGGCCACGAGGACCGCACGTTCACTCAGTTTCGCCGGGACCCATTCGGCAAGATCGGCGGCCAGCTTGTCGGCGGCGCGGGTCGCGCGGTACGCCTCGTTGTACGCCGCCTTCCGGTCCATCGCGGCGCGGTGGTTCTCGACCCTGGCGACCGCCTTGTCCTGCTTCCGCTCCTTCGCCGCCTGGACCCGCAACCAAGCAGCGGCGGCGCGGTACAGTTTGGTCGAGGCTCGCATGTCGCGGACGACCTGGGGCGACATGGTTCCGAACTCGTAGTGGTCCTTGTACCAGTCGAGCTTGTCTTCGGCGTCCTGCAACGTCGCGAACGTGTACTCGGCAGCATCCCCGTCGTTATCGACCGGCGTGTACGGGTAGGTCAGGGTCGTGATGTCGGTGTAGTGCTTGTCGCCGTTCCACCGCGATGCGGACGGTTCGGCTTGCTTGGTGCGCGTCATGGCATTCCTCTCAAATAGGTAGGGGCGAGTAGTATAACACGAGTGCGTTATTGCGCGCAACAGTCACGCGTTCTTGACCTATGCCGCTGCAACTGGTACAATGTAACATCGACTTGTGCGCGTCGAGCGGAGATGTATGAGCAAAGCAGGAATGGAAAATGTACTCGCGAAAGGTCGAAAAGGAACTGGATGCAAAGGCGCTGGATGACTGGCAAGCGCGAGAGGCGGAGGAACTGGCGGGGACCGAACTGCCGGTCACGCGCGACGACTTCGAACTTAGCTTCCAGGCGTGGCTGGGATACGTGCCACAGCGGTTTTGGCCCTTCGTGGCTACCTGGGTAGCGGCCATACGTCGAAACGCCCGTGTACAGCTCTCTGCGTCCTCGCAAAAGGCAATTCGCGGGATGATGAGGCGGGATGTGGACGAAACGACCTCGATGTTGTGGGATGCCAAGCCCGCCGTGATCGAAGCGTGGATCAAGTGGTATCCGCAATGGATCGTGGGTCTAATCGCAGAGCGCGCGAAAGATGACCCGTGGTTTCTTCTGCCAGCAGAGGAACACTTCAAGGTCAAGTTGCTTGTGCGACAGGCAGCAGAGCGCGACAAAAAACAGCGCTCTCGCGACGTGTTATTGGGCGA
Source organism: Pirellulales bacterium (assembly GCA_022841705.1). Taxonomy (GTDB): domain Bacteria; phylum Planctomycetota; class Planctomycetia; order Pirellulales; family Lacipirellulaceae. The sequence continues at coordinate 324 of JALHQZ010000066.1, read as the reverse complement.
TGAATTGTTCCGCTATGTACTGTCTCGCGGTGGCCAAGTGAATTGGCGGCCTGGTTTGATCGCCGCCGAGATGCGGGAGGATACGCGCGGGCGGCGGGTGGTCAAGGATCGCGTTATAGCTATGGCTCAGGCCCTCGACCGCCTGGACGTGGCGCACTTCCGCTACCGAGACAACGGCCAACCGTGGGCGTTTCGACTGACAGTCGATGCTATCGAACTGGTCCACGCGAAAAAAATTACGTAGATTACGCAAGGCTAAGTCGTTGAATTATATAGTAAATTCAAAGACTTATGCGTTTATTGCGTCCCGTTAGTGAGCTATTA
>JALHQZ010000065.1 GCA_022841705.1 Pirellulales bacterium | reverse complement strand
GCCGAGGGCATCCTGGTCGTGGCCGTGGGGCGAGACGAGACGCGCAAGCTCAAGGACGCCGTGGGCGCGGACAAGGAGTACGTCGCCGAGGTGCGCTTCGGGGCGACCTCAGCAACCGATGATGCGGAGGGGCCAATTGAGGAGCAGCTTGGTGCGCGCGAGGTGAATCGCGAGGAGATTGAGGCGCTGCTGGTAACCCAGGTGGGGGAGATCAGGCAGGTGCCGCCGGTGCACTCCGCGGTGCACGTTGGCGGGCAGCGCTCTTACGACCTCGCGCGCACCGGCCGGAGCGTGTACCTCGGCGAGCGGCACGTCACGGTATTCTCCGCAGAGCTCATCGACTACGAGTGGCCGCTTGCTACCATTCGGTACGTGACCGGACCTGGCGTGTACATCAGATCACTGGCGCGCGATTTGGGCGCGCAGCTCGGCGTGGGTGCGTACCTGGCCGGGCTCACGCGCACGCGCGTGGGGGTTTTCACCCGAGACGTAGCAAAAGATTTTTCATGAGACTGCACCGCTTCATCGTTCCCGGTCTAGACCTCCGCGCCGATTCTCTCGGCATCGCGGACCGTGACCTCGCACACCAGCTGCGCAGCGTCCTCCGCGTGAAGGTGGGGGAGCAGATCATCGTCTGCGACGGGGGCGGCACGGAAGCCGTCGGGACGGTGCGCGAGTACCGCGAGGATGCCGTGATCGTCGAATTCGCGGCGCCGTACGCGCTGGGCACGGAGCCGGCTCGCGCGGTGACGCTGTGTGTCGCCGTGACGAAGCGGGACACGTTCGAGTGGGCGTGCCAGAAGGCGACCGAGTGCGGCGCCACGAAGATTATTCCCGTCATTTCGGAGCGGACCGTGAAGCAGAACCTGAACTTGCAGCGCCTCCGCTCCATCGTGCGCGAGGCTGCAGAGCAGAGCGGTCGCGGCGTCGTGCCGCAGATCGGGGACATCACGAAGTTTGAGGAGCTCGTCGCGTTCCACGCCGGGGAGCGGTACATCGCCGCGCTCGGTGACGCGGCGAACCTCGCGGACGTGTACCTCGGCGACGAGGTCACGGTGGCCATCGGTCCGGAGGGCGGCTTCTCGGAGCGTGAGGTTGCCGCGGCAAAGGAGAACGGGTGGGTGGCCGTGTCCCTCGGGTCGCGCGTCCTGCGCGCGGAGACGGCTGCCGCAATCGCCGCGTACCTCGCGGCCAGGTAGCAAAAGGGAGCGCACGTGGCGCCCCCTTTCGTTTTTCGTTTCGGTCAGTGCTTGAAGATTGAGACCACGCCCAGAATGCCGAGGATGACCCCCCATGCACCCCAGGTGAACAGCGGTTTGCCCTCTAGCTCGCCGTGGCACAGTCTGTCCGCGGTGAAGCCGGCAACTGCCACGAAGCCTGCTGCGACGATGAGACCGCACAGCGGTGCATCAAAAATTGCCAGGCTCACGACGTAGCTCCCGATGACCAGTGCCGCGCTCACGACGAGCACGGCAAGTTTTTTAAAGATCATTGCTTTTCCCTCCGAGCGACATGAAGCCGAATCTCATGAGATATGTCAATGAGACCCCGCATTGCCTGATCTCGGCTGCCTGCGTACACTTCAGCCCGAACAGCAACGTAACGTAAGTCCCATGCTCTCATACTCAGAACTCAGGAAAGGCGTCGTC
>JALHQZ010000064.1 GCA_022841705.1 Pirellulales bacterium | reverse complement strand
GTCCATCGCGGTTGAGAAGGTCCGATTGGTTGAAGAACCGGTCCATCGAGACCGGATCGTCACGCCGGTCCGTCTCGATCCCGCGACCGTGCCGTTGGAGCAGAAAACCGGCTTGCTGCTGAACACGATGGAGGTGTTGCACGACCGGCCCGGCATCGTCCGGAGCACGGCTGAAGTGTGGTGGCGGCGGGATTGCAAACGGTTCGAGTCTACGGAAGGGTCGGCTCTCGACTTTGACCTGCTGGCCACAAACGGTGGGATCAGTGCGACGGCCCTCTATGAGGGACGATTCGCCACACGTTCATTCAATACCCCGCATCTCCGCAAGGGGTACGAGCTTATCGAAGAGGCCGGTCTCATGCAGGAAGCACCGCGCGTTGCGGAGCAGGCCTTCGAAAAGGTCTCAGCTCCGGCGGTCGACGCCGGAGCGTATGATCTGGTGCTCGATCCTGAGCACCTCTCCCTCACCATGCATGAGTCCTGTGGCCATCCGACCGAACTGGACCGCGTACTGGGGTATGAAGCGAATTACGCCGGCACAAGTTTTCTGACAACTGACAAGCTGGGTTCGTTTCGCTTCGGTTCTCCACATGTGACGCTGGTGGCTGATAACACGGAACCGGAGACGCTTGCTGCGACCGGTTATGACGATGACGGGGTGGTATGCCAGCGATGGGACATTGTCCGGGATGGTTTGTTTGTCGGGTACTGCACGAACCGCGAGGTCGCGCCGAAGATCGGAGAGGTACGCTCACGCGGGTCGAACCGGGCTGACGGGTGGGGCAGCGTGCCGATCGTGCGCATCGCCAATATCGGGCTCAATCCCGGGACTGACACGCTCGATCAGCTGATCGCCGGTGTGAAGCGGGGGATTTATATCGAAGGCCACGGGTCCTACAGCATTGATCAACGCCGCTATAACTTTCAGTTCGGCGGCGACGCATTCTGGCTGATCGAACACGGGAAGCGCACCCGCATGCTCCGCGATGTGATCTACCATGGGATCACGCCGGAATTCTGGAACAGCTGCGACGGAGTCGCGGACCGAACCTTCCGGCGGCGGTACGGATTTATTACGTGTGGCAAGGGACAGCCCGGCCAATCGGGTTGGATGACCCATGCCGCATCCCCGGCGCGATTCCGAAACGTGCAGGTCATCAGAGGTGAGGGGCATGTATGAGTGCGGGGAACGCCAATCGCTGGCCGAAAATGACGGGGCGTGAGGAGTTTCGCTTTCTCGCCGACCTGGTGTTCACCCGATCCTCAGGTGACGGGACCATTGTGGCGCTCCACGATGTGCATTCCGGAACCACCAGATTTGCGAATAACCAAGTCGTGCAGAATGTGGATACGCGGCGCGGGACGCTGGCCGTGACGGTCGCATTCGGCCGGCGGCATGGCACCGCGTCCACGACGGATTTTACCGCCGGGTCTATCCATGACACGCTCGCGCGGGCCGAGCGCATTGCGCGGATCTCACCGGAGGATCCGGAATATCTTCCACCTCCTGAACCGTTCCCGTTCGTGGCTCGTGAAACAGCCAGGCCGGAAACCACGGCGGCGGGACCGGCGCGCCGTCTCGAATATGCGAACGAAGCCGTCGGCCACTGCCGCATGGAGAATCTCCTGGCTGCGGGGGTGGTCTCAACCACGGCGGCGTCGGTGGGCATTGCGGCCAACAACGGACTTTTCGGGTACGAAGCGCGGGCGGATGCACG
>JALHQZ010000063.1 GCA_022841705.1 Pirellulales bacterium | reverse complement strand
ACGGCCTGGTCATAGCCGATGCCTTGGTTTGCCTTGGCGTCGGCGGATGATTTGAATTGACCGATAAGCTGCAGAAGAAGCGGCAGCGACCGAAGCGCTGCCGCCACAAAGGTCCACCATGTGGCCGAGATCATTTGCTGACGTTCGCCGGCGCTGCCATTTCGATCGGAGCGGACTGCTCAAGCTTGATCGACTGGACTTCAGGAAGCGCTGCGGCCGATGCAACCATGTTGGTCGACGTCTTGTTGACCATGCTCCAGATGACGCCCCCGATGGTGATGGCCGCTCCGACAATGTCGAGCATCAGCCCCTCGGAAATCCAGCCGCTGGCCACAAGTAAGCCGCCGCCGAAGGTGAGGATGTGCCGCAGGATGCCGCTGATTTGTAGCCAGTTCATTGATAGTCTCCAGTGATGCTGATTGCGCGATGCCGTCACGCGGCGGTTTAGGTCAGATGGCGGCGGGATGGTTTCTCCGGTAAAGCTGATCTTTCAGAAGGTAGCCTTCCAGTGCCCAAATCTTGTTTCGTGCGTTGTCGCGAGCGATCTTTCGGCCAATCGCTTCATCGAAGTTTTCCGGCGAAGCAGCGGCACTTTCGCCGATCACGCTGAAGCCGTTCTGTAGCGCAAGCATGCACACCGTCATGGTGGTGCCGGGGAAAACGTGATAAGCTTCCGACTTGATCGCGGCGTCGATCATTTGCGGATTGAGCCGCGGAGCGTTCAAGCCCTTCGACTGGATTTCCTTCTCAATAGCCTGCTCATCGTGGTTAGCCATAGTGGTTCTTCCTCTTCGGGTAATGCCGGAAGCCGTCCGGCGCGGATTCAGGTAAGGACAGCCCAGACTTGCGGGCCACAGACGCCGTCAACGGTGAGCTTGTGCGCCGCCTGAAATTCCTTCAGGGCCTTTTCCGTGTCGGGTCCGAAGAAGCCGTCAACGTCCGTCATTCCGATGCCGGCCTGCATCTTCTTCACAAGCTCGCCACGGGCTTTGAGCCGCAGCGTGATCGGGGGCGGAACGTAGTTGTTGGCGGTCGGCGCCTGGGCTTCCGCCTCGGCCGCCATACCGCTCAAGTTCCATTTCTTCGCATCGTCGAACTCGGCTTCGCTTTCCGTCACCGAAACATGCGTATGGTGGTTATGCGGATTCTTGCCGCTGTACGGTCGCCACTTCCACGGCTGCGGCCCGCCCTTGCCCGATGCGATCTTGCGGTCGCTGATGACGTAGCTAACCCGAGGGTCCTTGTTCTTCAGCAGCATTTCCGCGAAGGCGTAGGCGTCAAAGCCGGTCTCCGGCGCATGCGTGAAGTCAAAGGCGCGGACCACGCCGACGCCCTTCACCTTAATATACGGGTTGTGATCACTTCCCCGCGAGGCGTGCGCGGCATCGCCAATGCCACCATCGGAATCCTTGCGCCTGTGGGGGCTTTCCGCGTTTACCTGATCGAGCAGCGTCTTGATGCTCTTAGCGAGCCGCCAAGCCATCCAGAATTCTCCAATGTTTCGAGTTGGTTGATTCAACCGCCGCTATCGCGATGGAACCCGGCGATCACAGGTTGAACCCGGCGCGGTTGTGTGGTTAGATTTTTGCAATGACGCAGGAACAGAAGCCGAAAGACGAAACCGAGACCGAGACCGAGACAAAGGGCCAGCGGGCCAAGCAGCCCAATCCGGAACCAAATTTCACTCCCGAGCCGCTCGATCCGGCCAACCATCCCGACTGATGGAAACTGCCCGGCTTGCGCTG
>JALHQZ010000062.1 GCA_022841705.1 Pirellulales bacterium | reverse complement strand
GACAGCGTCAACGTTCACATCCGCCCGCGCGATTTCGCAATTTGGATACTCTGCCGCATACTGTGCCGGATCGGTCAGCGCCAACACGAAACCGCCAATGTCGGCGACCGTCACGAACGCGTCGCAGTTCATGTCGCCGGGCAGCGGCGGGCAGGAGAGATCGAGCAATCGGAAGTCGTCGATCGCCGCTTCGGTGATCGCGCTCACGGTGTAGCCGGCGACCGAAAACGCCAATCTCGCGCTCGTCCCGCTGCCGATCCACTCTCGCGGGCGAATCTGCGCGATGCGCCAGTCGCCGAATGCCCCCAGTCCCTGAATCGGTCGCAGCACAATCTGATTTGACGCGATGTCCAGCATGACCCCCTCGTGGCCGTTGCTGAAGCACCAGTACGCAAACTCAAAGACCGGATCGCGCAGGCTGCCGATGTTCAAGAGCGGCGAAGTTAGAGAGGTGGGATCGCCATCGACGTCCGTTGCTTCCGGGTCGTCGGTCGTGGAGATGCCGGTGACCCAACACGCGCCGCCGCTTCCGCCGGGGTAGCCGCCGCCCGGTTCGGCCTGTCCATCCGGCGTAAACGTCGCTCGCGGCGTTCCTCGAGCCCAGCGGCCGGAAGTAAACGCGCTCGCCGCCGCCCAGCCCACCGCCGAGGAGTTGAAATCAAAGGTCGTGATCGTCTGCGGCACTCGAACGGGCACAATCGCCTCCGGCTGCAGCGACGGATCCGGGTATCGAGCGATCAGGCCGTCAGAGCGTGTCGCAACAATCTGGTACGCAACATTCGTGCCGCAGGGAGCCGCCGGAATCTCAGCAGTGAAGCAATCGGGGCAATCGCCCGCCGACATGCTCACGACGACCGTCTCACCGCCGGCAATGCGATACCGCAGCTCGGCTGCCGCAACAGTTGCAGATGAAATCGGCGTCTTAATCCGCGCCGTCACCACGTTGGCCACGCCCGGCTTGAAATACGCCGGCGGAGTCGGTATCGGGTCGATTTCGATTCCGCAGCTTGCCGCGCGAATCAGTTGCAACGCAGCAGGCCACATTTCTTCCCCAGATGGCAGAATCTGCGCTGGCGGCAGATCGAACCCGTTCGGGCCGCCGCCCCGAAGTTCAATGCCGACGGACAATGCGGAATCCACCGAATGGCCGTAGTCGCACGACACTCCACCCGCGCGGAATCCAGTCCCTAGGTGGAAACACTGATTGGCAGTGAACGGCTGTCCATAAACGTTCGCCGCGGCTCGTTGCATGAGCCGCCCGTTGTTCGTTAGTGCCTCATTGCGCTCCGGTCGCGGTGCCTGGTACGACCACGGCAGGAGGATCAAGCTGCTGAACGAGTGATAGTCGATCAGGCCCCCCAGTTCGGGCACAGTCGCCAAGTAATCGCGAATGGCGCGTGTTTCCGGTTCAGAGAACGGTGCGGTCCCGCGGTAGCCGTCGGAAAACCCCGACGGGAACGAGTTAACCCCGCCCCAACCCACCTCCCAGTTGCGATTGAGATCGACGCCGAAACTCCCGTCGCCGTTATTACGTCGGCTCTTCCGCCACAGGCGAAACGTTGTCCATGTGTACTCATAGCCGTCCGGATTTACGACCGGCATGATGCAGACGACGGCGCGGTCCAGCAGCGCTTGAAGACCGGGATCGCCCTCGTAAGAGTTCACCAGCCGATCGGCGATATAGAGCGGCACCATCACCGAGATCCACTCGCGGGCGTGCTGGCAGCCTTGCAGCCATACGACTGGCCGCTGCGACGA
>JALHQZ010000061.1 GCA_022841705.1 Pirellulales bacterium | reverse complement strand
TATACAGTTAGTATATAGCGCAATCGTGATATTGTCAAGTAGGCAATTCCCCCAACTTCTAGGGGTGCCGCGCTACCGCCGGAACCGCGTCAACCCGATGACGCGCCCGCCTTCGATGGCGAACCGGAGACCGCCTAGCAATTCGCGCAACGTTTGCCGGATGACGCCGGGTTCCTGCTGCCAAAACGTTTCCAACGTCAACCGCGTAATCAGAGATAGCGCGGCTTCCTGCTGCCGAGTATCCGGCGGGCGTTGGTGGATGACATATTGATTGCGCTGCGTTTCCGCGTCGTCGAGTTCGGCGGCAAGTTCGGCGTACTGTTCGTCATACAGTGCGCGGATGCTACCGCTTGCGACTGCCCTATCGACGAGCAGCGCCTTCAGTTTGGCGCTCAATTCGTCTATGCGCTTATTGGCAGCAGCTAACAGCGCCGCCGTGTTGACGTTGGTGTCGAGTTCCTGAGTGACCAGTGTAAGCGATTGGTCGGCTATCATGCGCCTGAGTAGCGCGGTGACATACTCTTGTAAGGCGTCCTCCCGGAAGTAGGTTCGATTGCTGCACTCGCGTCCATCGGGGACGTTATCACGAACGCGGGTTACGGTGCTGCACGCGAGGTAACGGTAGACGTGCGGCGGGCGATTGTTGACGGTGCGAATGTTCATTGAATACCCGCACTCGGCGCAGACGACGAGACCCGCGTGCCATGATTGTGCCTTGTTGCCCATACCCGCCCGGTTCTCTATGAAGTCGGCTAGGTAATCCAGCACTCGCGCTCGCAGGTCGCCAGTGAACACGGCGGCGGTTGTGCCATAGTGAATTTCTTTCAAGTCAGGCGGTGGATTGTGACCCGGTTCTGCAAACCATAACGAGGGTTCGGTAGCGCGTACTATGTGACCCGTGTAGGTATTGCCATAAGTGAGGGGATTAAAGAAGCGTTTCATTACATAGTAACGCGGGTACGGCTTCCCGCTTGCGCCGATGCCATAGCGTTCGTGCAACCTGTACTCCAGGTTGCCCGATGTCGCCTTACCCGATAGCAAGAGTTCGGCGGCGCGGTGCATGATCTCGACCCATTCCGGCACCAACTCTAAATGAAGTCCCTTCCCTTTTTCATCCCGGATGAGCTTATGGGTATCCGGTATATCATTCGCCATGAGGCCACGCCGTACCCGCGCCTTATTCCCCATCAGGCGGTACTTTGTCAGGTTGGCTACTTCAGTGGTCGCCGCGAAGCCGCCCATCGCTGACATAAAGGTATAGTTCTCTGGCGTAATTAGTCCGCTATCGGGTATCCACAGCACCGCGCCCGCGTCAATCGTCTGCTCTATCATCTGCCCAAATATGGATTGCTTACGCCCTAGACGTGAGGGAACATAGACCATGAGGACATCGAAATCGCGCCGTCGCCAGTGGTCGAACATGCGTGCGGGCGCGGTGACGCGGTTGCGCTCGGCCTCTGCTACGAACTGCTCATAGGAATAGAAGCTGGCGCTAATGCCGGGGATGATGATGGCATCGACCACCGTCCATTGAAACTTATCCGCCGCCGCCCGCAAGACGCGCTCTTGCTCGGCTAATGAATCTTTATCGCTTTTCGCCTGTTCTTCGCTGGATACCCGGATGAACAGGACAGCGCGGGAACTCGGCGGCGGGAACGTTGCAGGCGCTTGCATTACTTGTAGAATATCCCCGCTTCACGAATTGCAATGTCTACACCATGCCCCATGACATACCCGCGCAACTCCCCAATGCGCTGCATAGCAATGACATAGTTTGC
>JALHQZ010000060.1 GCA_022841705.1 Pirellulales bacterium | reverse complement strand
GCGGCGGCATCCGAATCAACAGCGATGCGGCGCCCGCTTGGGTGTCATCGGCCATTGTCGCGCTGCAAGGCTACTTCACGGGCCGTCCAACCGACTTCGCCGGCATCGCACTCGATTTCGGCCACTGCACCGATTTTCACAAGCGCATCTATGCGGCGTTGCTGAACGTCGGCTGGGGCAAAACCACAACCTATGGCGCACTCGCCGCCGAAGTCGGCGCGCCCGATGCCGCGCGCGCGATCGGCCAAGCCATGGGGCGCAATCCCCTCCCGATCATCATTCCATGCCACCGCGTACTTGCAAGCGGCGGCAGGATCGGCGGCTTCTCATCGCCCGGCGGCACGACGACGAAGGAACGCCTGCTCGTGCTCGAAGGCGTCGTACGTCCGCGTCCCGAGACGCCGCCCTTGCTCGCTCTTCTGGAGCAGGAGCGGGGTTAGGTGCACCAAACAATGGACGTCAGCGATGATCGCTTCCGACAAAAGCTTTTCGACACAATAGTTCTATCCCAAACAGACTATCTCTTTTCGCGATTCCCGCAATTTCGTCGAGCAGCTCTATAAGTGGATCGGCCCTCTCCTTGTGAACTAGAAATTGACGCTGACGAAACGCCTCAGACAGAATCGGCGGCCTCCCGACAAAGAATAGTTTATCTCGAGAATAGACCTGCATAAGATCGTTGATCCGATCCACCATCCACGGAGGCGCACAAACGGAAGCGCAGTTCGGCGTGGCTCGCATGATATGGGGCGTACATAAATAAACGCACAATTGCGGCGTCAACGGCACGAGCGTCCGGCCGTCAATTTTATTTGCCACCAGCGAACCTGAAAGCCAATCTAGGCTTCCGTCGCCAAAAATGAACTTTTTCACGGGTGAGTGAATTAGAATGAAGTACCGGTTTGAAAGAGATCTTGCTTCGGTCAACCTGCTTGCGGTCAGAAAGTGCTGCCTCATGTTGTCTTTGCCTACGTCTTCGTCAGACGGCAGGCCAATAAGTTTGGGATAGGATTCATACCTCGAACGGCACCTGGGGCTTCGGATTAGGAGAGAAAACAGCAGCAGCAGAAGCTGGCGATGAATTTGTTCATCGAGATGATAAAATTTGCATATATCGCGTAACTTTCGATTGCGCCTTAGAAACAATTTAATTAGCTCTAGAAACTCGATGAAGGTGCCTCCTAGAGGCCTCAAACTAAGGAGCGCGTCAATGACCTTGGGCGCTGCGTCATCGGCACTTTGGAATTTACCTTCGAAATTGGTTTCCCATACTGTCCCCCGAAGCATTGAATGGCCGTGTGAGTTACGCGCGATTTTGCGATTTTTGACTTTCTTCTTGTGAACGCGCCCATCCGGCTCGATCCAAGAGACATTTCCATCCCCGTCGGCCCAATATTTTTGTATCCCAACCGGCCACCAATGATGCTCGCGAGACTTTGCTACGCCGGACATCTTTGGCTCCCGATTTGCTTCTCGGCGGCTATTGCCACGCTTTTTCGGCCTGCCATGAAACACGGACACGGCGGGCAAGCCGGCGGGGAACCCGTACCGGGACTAGGACGTGGCGCTCTCAGCCAGACCGGCCGGAGCCACTCATGCGCCGTTCCTGATTGCGCTGCCAGTAGACGAACAGCACGCCCACGACCGCGGTGAGGAACATCGTCGAGAGGATGTCCGGTCGCTGGATGAAGCTCAGCCAGAGGTTCCAGCCGGTGCGGAAGCTCGGCGCCTTGCCGACCAGAAACCCGTTGGCGACAATGACGATCAGCAGAACGCTCGCGGT
>JALHQZ010000059.1 GCA_022841705.1 Pirellulales bacterium | reverse complement strand
GCCTCCGTATTTGGGTTGGAGAACGGCGCGGCGGGGAGCGCCCCGAAAAGCCGCAGAGCGGCGAACGCGTCAAAACCAGCATAGGACAATGCGGCGAAGGCGCAATCGCAAAGCGCGCGTCCGCGTCCGGTGATCCGGGTTTTGTCTGCTGGATTTAGAGACGCGAGCGCGCGTTCAGGATGAGTTGAGCGCGGCGGGCGCGAGGGCGCTCGCGAGCGCGTGCGCGCACGGATCATCGCGGAAGATGCGGACAAGACGTCGCCGCGTCAGCCCCTTGCGCAGCCGTCGCGCCAAGAGTGCGACCCAGCGTTCGGGGTTTCTGAGCACGCTCAGGATGGCCTCGATCCGTGACGCGTTGTCGGGTCCACGCATCGCTTTGCGCAAACGTTGACCCATCAGAGCGCGTCGACAGCCGCGCGTTTTCTTCACGCCGTGACGATGGTTCGTTCGCGGCGGCGGCGCGATGCGCGCGGCAACGCCAAGAAACATCATGGCGCCGGCCAATCGCGCGGCCTCGTCCAACATGAAACGGTTCAACATCCACGGCAGCCACCGCGCAATGCACACGAGCACCCACCAGCGAAGGCTGGCGACGCGCTCGGCGCTTAACAACGGGGTGCGGGCTTTCATCATGGATCGTGCACCGCAAGTTTAAGCGGGCGCCGACCCGGTCGGATTGATTTTTCTAAAATGCGCGTTTGCATAGGTTTCCGCGCGATGTTCGCGGGATTGGGGTGCAGATATCCTCGCTTTTGCTGTACCCATGTGCAGGACCTTGAGTTCCTTCGTTATTCCGGACGCGCCGCAGGCGCGATCCGGAACCCAGGGGCCAACGAAGTACCGGTTGCCACTGGGTTCCGGGTTCTCGCTCCCGCCTTCGCTAAGCCACCGCGGGCAAGCCGCGAGCCCCGGAATGACGAGCTTCTGTCGTTGGCCCGGAGCGGACCTTAGTCGTCGAAGGGACTTGGCTTTCCCTTCACGCTCTCAAAATGATGAGGTCGGCAGAACAGGCTCAATGAAATCGCGCCTCGCTGACAGCCGGCGGTTTGGCAACGGACCAGCTCTCGTTCGGCGCCAAGCGTTTCGTAAAATTGTCGATCCAAGTTCCTACGCCAGTCGGCGATCTGGCCTTCCGTCAAAGGTGGTGGAACAGGCGCGTCAATGTCGGAGATGAATGCGTCGTGGTTGCAGTAATACTCAAAGGCCCGCAAGAGCTGATCATCGGAAGGATTTTCAGTTAGGCGCGCGGCCCCGTAGAAAATGTCTTCTATGGTGTCCGTGTCGAGGCCTAACCTCGGATAACCCAATCTCGGCGCGACTTCTTCTAGCTCGTCATCCTCTGTTTCCACCAAGAGGGCGCATTGTGTTTGCGGCGTTGTCTCACCCTCCACGAGGCACAGCCAGCCCCGGGGAAGCTCGCCATTTCCGGCCGCTCGGATCATCGCCACGAGCGGGCCGCGCTTTGCTATCTCGGCCATCTGAATACCCTAACATAGCCGACGGCGAATGGCCGCTCCCGGCGAAATGCAGACGCCCTCAACCGAACGCTACCAACCTCGCCTCGATCCTCTCCCGCAAGGCCGGCCAGTCTTCGCGGATCACAGAGAACCAGGCATTGTCGCGCCAGCTGCCGTTGGGGCGGATCATTTGGCGGCGCATCACGCCTTCGAACACCAAGCCCAATTTCAGCATGGCGTTGCGCGAGTGCATGTTGAGTGCGTCGGTCTTCAGTTCCACGCGTTCGGCGCCGCAGGCGAAGGCGTGCTCGAACAGCAGCAATTTGCACGCGGGATTGATCGCCGTGCCCT
>JALHQZ010000058.1 GCA_022841705.1 Pirellulales bacterium | reverse complement strand
TGTGCGCCCGGCACGGGCGCACTCTTGTGGGTGTAAGTCCCACCGTAAGTTGATCACAGCGAACGAAGCGAAGCGCAACCGCATGAGGGTGACTGAGTGTGGGGAGGAAGCGTAGAGCGAAACTGCGAGCCGATGGACAAGAACCGGATAGAAGGCGTTGCCGAGCAGGGCGAGCGGGCATGATTCCGCGAAGCTCTCGTGATCAAGGCGAAGTGGCGTAAATCCGGCGGTTGTGCAGAGAAGGAGTGCGTTCTTACCCGGGGAGATCTCGCCTCATGGCTGAAAGGCCGACGTGGAAACACGGAGCGAGAAGTCAGCCGAGGCCGTAGTAGCTGCCAGCACGGGGTGAAGGGCCGAACGAGGAGAAGTGTTCGAGACCATGTCGATGTTGAACGCAACGCGTCAGATGTCTGCACCCGCAGAGCGGGCAGGCGTAGCCCCCGGTGAAGCCGGGGGTGATCCTGTCAGCGACGAAGCGAGCAACCCGCGACGGGACACCGAGGACACAGGGTCAGGGCTGCTGAAGGCGGCACTGACGAGAGAGAACCTGCGGCAAGCGTGGAAACGTGTCAAAGCCAACAAAGGCGCGGCCGGCGTGGATGATCTGGACATTGACCAGACTGCTCGCCACCTCGTCACGGGGTGGCCGACGATACGCGACCAACTGCTGCGGGGGACGTACCGGCCAAAACCGGTACGACGGGTAACGATCCCGAAACCGGACGGAGGCGAGCGCGAGCTTGGCATTCCGACGGTCACGGATCGGCTGATCCAACAAGCGCTGCTGCAAGTGCTGCAACCGATACTGGACCCTACCTTCAGCGAACACAGCTACGGCTTCCGGCCGGGGCGGCGAGCCCACGACGCGATTCTCGCGGCGCAGGGTTACGTGCAATCTGGACGGAAGATCGTGGTCGATGTCGATCTGGAGAAATTCTTTGATCGCGTCAATCACGATATCCTCATTGACCGCCTACGGAAACGCATCGACGATGCCGGCATCATCCGGTTGATTCGAGCCTACCTGAACAGCGGCATCATGAGCGATGGCGTGGTGCTGGAACGGGTTCAGGGAACGCCGCAAGGCGGGCCGCTGAGTCCGTTGCTGGCCAATGTGTTGCTGGATGAAGTGGATAAGGTGTTGGAGAAGCAAGGGCATTGCTTTGCGCGCTACGCCGATGACTGCAACGTTTATGTGCGCAGTCGGAAGGCGGGCGAACGAGTGATGGCGGTCTTGCAACAGTGTTACGCCAAACTGCGGCTCCAGGTCAATGAGGCCAAGAGCGCGGTGGCCAGTGTCAAGGGAAGGAAATTCCTGGGCTACAGCTTCTGGTTTGCCAAAGAGGGCGTCAAGCGCAGGGTGGCTGACAAAGCGATGGCGACGTTCAAGCAGCGGGTGAGGCAACTGACCCGACGCTCGGGCGGACGCCGCATGGCGGAAGTCATCGAGCGATTGAAACCTTATTTGTTGGGATGGAAAGCCTACTTTGGGCTGGCGCAAACACCGGGAGTCTGGCGCGCGCTGGACGAATGGCTACGGCACCGGCTCAGGGCGATCCAGCTCAAACACTGGCGGCGGGGTAGCACGATTTACCGGGAATTGATCAACCTGGGCGCGGCCGATCACGTAGCCAAGCGGGTAGCGCAGAACTCGCGCTGCTGGTGGCGGAACAGCAATGGCGACATCAAACGGGTGCTGACCATTGCCTACTTCGACAAACTCGGCGTACCCCGTCTCTCATGACCTCAACTTCTCGAACCGCCCGGTGCGGACCCGCATGCCGGGTGGTGTGGCAGGGGTACGGCCTATGATGGCCGTCCCCTATGCCGAT
>JALHQZ010000057.1:433-1880 GCA_022841705.1 Pirellulales bacterium | reverse complement strand
GCGCTGATGATCGGCGGCATCGCCGCCGTGCTGTTGGAATTGGCCGAGCCGCGGGTGCGCACCGGGGTGTGGGAGCATACGAGCTTCCGGCGCGACCCCGTCGCGCGCATCCGCCGCACGGGATACGCCGCGCTCGCCACTGCCTATGCGCCGGCTGACCAAGCGCGCGCTTTGATCGCGCGCGTCAACGCCATGCATGCACGCGTGAGCGGCGTGACGCCGGAGGGCGTTGCGTACCGGGCTGACGATCCGGAACTGCTGGCCTGGGTGTACGCCACCGCGCAGTTCGGCTTCGTCGAGGCCTATCATCGCTATGCGCGCAAGCTGAGCGCCGCCGAGCGCGATGCTTACTACGCCGAAGCCGTGGAGGTCGCCGCGATCTGGGGCGTGCGTGAGCCACTGCGCACGAAGGCCGAGGCGGAGGCCTTGTTCCAGCGCATGCGGCCAAAACTGGAGCGCCACGACATCGTGTTCGAGTTCCTCGACATCATGGCGCGCGCGCCGCTGCTTCCTGGCATTGTTCAGCCGCTGCAGGAGCTCACGATCCGCGCCGCGATTGATCTGCTGCCCGCGTGGGCGCGCGAGTTGCTCGGCCTTGGTTCAGGCCACGCGCTGCCGTTCGGCGGCGAGACCCTTCTGCGCGGGCTCGGCGCGGCGGCAGAACGCATCGTGCTGCGCGACACGCCGCCAGTGCTGGCGTGCAAGCGGACGGGGTTGGGGGCGGGGTTCTTGTACCGCTAAGATTCCGACTTTTCGCCAGGGCGGCAGTCGCCTCCCTACTCCTGGCTAGGGAGAAGGTGGCCCGGAGGGCGGGATGAGGTTTACACTGGTGTCTGCTTTTGGCCCAATTCGGACGTTGGCCATTTCTAGTCCGTGAACCATAGTGCGACGGGAGCACGACGTGACACGCGACTTAGCCATCGCCTGCGACAGGCTGGACACTGAACGGTTGCTGACGGACTGGCGCTGGCTCGTTCCGCGCGACACCACTCCACTCCTGATCGGAATTTTTGGCGATTGGATTTTCGGTGCGCCTGACGGCTCGCATTGGCACTTGGGATTACTTGAGGGCCAATTTCGGCGAATTGCCAAGGACTCTGTGGAGTTCAGCGCCAAGAAGCGTGAGGAGCAATTTCGAGACGAGTGGTTCAACGCAAACTGGGCGGACATCGCACTCGGAAGCGGCTTGGTGCCCGACGACACCCAGTGTCTCGGGTGGAAAATTGCTCCGGTCATCGGCGGACCGTTTTCGGTCGAGAACATTCAGGTCTTTGACCTATTCGTCTGCCAAAGCGTCCACGGCCAACTGTTTCGCCAAATATCTCAGCGGGCGTAGTGACCGCGTTCGGCGAAAACCAGTCGCTCCGCGCTAAGTTCTGCATACCACGGCAAACCTCATCCGGCCGCCTGCGGGGCCACCTTCTCCTTCACCAGGGGAAGGGGCGCG
>JALHQZ010000057.1:0-423 GCA_022841705.1 Pirellulales bacterium | reverse complement strand
ACCGCCACTGACAGTCCGCTCAGTTCCATGCGCCCCCTACACCATCACCTGGTTCCCGAGCTCCACTGCGCGCCCTGATGGAATATGGAAGAAGTCCGTCGCGTTCGTCGCGTTGCGCGCCAAGAAGATGAAGAGGTGATCCTGCCACATCGGCATGCCGGATTGTTCACTCGGCACCACGGTGCGGCGGCTCAAGAAGAAGCTCGTCTTCATGATGTCGAACTTCAGCCCGTGCTTGCGCGCTTCGGTGAGCGCCTTCACCACGTTGGGCGTTTCCATGAAGCCGAACGTGAGCACGACGCGTTTCACGTCGGGTAGGAAATCCTCGATTTTCACGCGTTCCTTATCCGGCGCACGCGGCATGTTGAGCGTACGCACCGTGAGCAGGATGATCTGCTCGTGTAGCACTTGATTGTGTTTCAG
>JALHQZ010000056.1 GCA_022841705.1 Pirellulales bacterium | reverse complement strand
CGATCGCCCGTAGTTCGGCAAACACCTCTTTCACAGGGGGCGGAGTCTGGTTGGGTTCGGACAAGCGTCTCAGCGGGCTGACATCGAGCACGAGCCGTTCAGCAAGTTGCGTGAGCTGAGTTCGAGCGATCGCCGCCCCGAGCAATAAACCTCGCTCTTCACAGAATCGAACGCGTTTCAAACTGGCGCCAAACTGCCGGAGGATTCGCCGCCGGAAATGGATTGGCGGAACCGTCGGCGGAGCATAACCGGCCACGTACCGTTCAGCCGCACGCCATTTCAGCCGTAGTTCACGACGTTGTTGTTGATTCACACAGGACCTCCCAGTGAAATGAAAAAGGCCAGAGCGGGCTACAGATACTGCAACCCGCCCTGGCCCAACACAACGCATCCCCCCGTAGCCGCTACGCCGCGGCGCCTTCGATCTTGGTAGGGGTGATGCTAATCCGGTCGCCGTGGCACAAGACCTGGTCCGCGGCGGCCGCTTGGCGGTTGACTCGAATCAGATAATCCTGGGCCCGCCCGTGCGGGACTTTTTCAGCGAAGAATTGTTTGACGGTCGTCCCTTCCGAAACATCGATGTGGTTTGCGAAACCGCCGCCGTCGTTGTTGATATAGAGGATACGCATAGTGATGGAGAGGTTAGGGGTGAGAGGATAGGGAGAGCAGGCAGCAGGCGATTGCCAACAGCCTCACCTCACAATCAACTGATTCTGTTTGAACTCGTTAATCAGTTGACTTGCTTGACGCCGGGTCAACTGATTCAGCCGGCGTTCGAACCGGGCATGGATGTGGCCGCTGAGCGAACCGTTCACAAGGTACGGATGCTTGCCCGCCAGCTCTTCGATGTAGGCAACCTGTTTCGCGGTCGCGAGCTGCTGAGCGGCCGCTTCACAATTGGCTTCCTCGGCGGGCGACACACCCGTCGAGGGCGACTCGTCACCGACAGATAGCTCCAGCTCAACCGCTTCGCGACAGAACTGGTACGCTGCCGCAACTTGGGTTTGAATCTCCGCCGCATCCTGCGGCAGGCGGCCATCGATTTCCATTTCAATCTGGCAGTGGGCCGAGCGACTGCCATAGTTCGGCTGCCCCCGTTTGAGGGCGAGCCCCGCAGTAAGTTTGAGAGGCATGATGGGGGATGTGGGATTTGGGATTTGGTATTTGGGAAATGGGGGAAGCTTGGCCGAGAGCCGACAGCCGATAGCCGACAGCCTTCTACGGCAGCATCACGATCCGTTCTTCTTCGACGCGGTCCCAATCGAGGTAACTATCGAACTCGGGATCGAAGTACGGCTCGGGGTCGTAGGCCGCCACCAGGGGGTCGGCCAAGTTGAAACCAAGGTCCGCAATGCAGCGACGCGATTCGCCCGTGACGTGGGCGACAGCGGAATTGAGTTGGCGTTGGGTCATGGGAGGGATGTGGGGGTTGGGATGTGGGATGTGGAAAGAAGCACGGATGCTCCGGGCCAACAGCTAACGGCCAATCGCCAACAGCCACGCTTCGATCCACGCTGCTTCCGCAGCGAGGGCTTGGCTGCGCTTGGGAAAGGGGCCGAGAACAGGGCCAGAGAGGGGAGCGAGATCGGCGATCCAACCATTGGCGGTTGGTTCGACAAAGGAAGCGCGCGTGATGACGGGCGAGCCGAGCGTGGTTAGCTCAAGTTCTTCACTGTAGAGGGTCCGCAGAACGCCCTGCGGAGAGATGACAATTTCAATGGGCTTATCTCCGGGGTTTCAGAAACAGAAAATCACAACTACCGTGGTCGCCGCAAAATATTGCGTCGCGGCCGATCAACGAGCAGCGGTTCGAGGGCGGTTTGCACTTCCCCCAACTGCTGCGTGATCCGGCTTCGCAATGCGTCGCTCGCACGAAGATCTTGGGG
>JALHQZ010000055.1 GCA_022841705.1 Pirellulales bacterium | reverse complement strand
CTCAGGCCCGCGATCTGATCTTCCAGCAGGTGATGGAACGCCTCGCCGGTGGGGCCATTGAGCAGGATGAACGACACGAGCGTGGCGGCGATCAGAATGAGGCCCGGCGTTGTGTCGCGCTGCCACCAATAGTGCTGAGAATCCGCCTTAGCCATAGCGGCGACTTCTAGTCGGTTCACGCGCGCTCGCAATGCAAACAGCGCACAAGTGGTTCGCAGCGCGAGGAAAATCCGCTGTCGCCGCGACTTTTGTTCGCAATTGGCGGAATCTCATTCTGTGTGGCTGCGAAACGAAAGTGTCATTTCTCCGTCGCATCTCCTTTGAACTCGCGCGCTAGGACCCCGTTGATCGACGAGCGCCAAACCGCGCCGGCGAAATAAACTGGGGGTGCTCCATGTTCTCGAAGAAATTTTTGTCCGGCGCCGCGCTGACAGCGCTGTCGCTGGCCGCCACGGCCGGCGTCGCCAATGCCCAATCCACCGCGTCTCAGATCCAGGAAGAAGAGACGATCGTGGTGACCGGCGCGCGCCGCACGATCGACGGCGCTATGTATGCCGAACAAGCCGCGCGCGCCCGGTCAACCATCACGGATGAGTTTATCCAGACTCAGACGGGCGGGCAAACCATTCTGCAGAGCGTCAACCTGGCCCCAGGCGTCAACTTCACCAACAACGATGGGTACGGTGCGAGCGGCGGCAGCATCAACCTGCGCGGCTTCGACGGCAATCGCGTTTCGCTGACCTTTGACGGCATTCAGCTGAACGACAGCGGTAATTATGCGATTTTCTCGAGCCAGTTGCTCGACCCAGAACTTATCTCGCGCGCGAACGTCAATCTCGGCACGGCCGAAGTCGATAGTCCGACCGCATCCGCAGTGGGCGGGACCGTCAACTTCGTCACTCGTCGCCCTTCTGAGGACATGGGTGGCATGGTCTCGGTCGCTCTGGGCGACGATGCGCTATTCCGCACGTTCGGTATGTTTGAAACAGGCGAATTCTGGGGCGGTACGACCGCATTCCTTGCCGCGTCTTACCAACAATATGATCTGTTTCGCGGCCCAGGCGAAATCCAACGCATCCAATACAACGGGCGCGTCTTTCACCCCCTGGAAGGAGACGATTTCGTCTCGCTTTCGTTCTTCTATAACCAAGGCCGCAACACGTTCTTCCGGCGCTTCAACAAGGCGTCGTTTCTCACGGACACGACGCCCGTCAACTTTGAGACCTGCACACGCGATGCGCCAACCAATGGCGCCATAGACAATGACGGTTCGGGTTCATCCAGCAACATCAACGACCCAGCGAGCTGCGGTGATTATTTCGGCGTCCGCTTCAACCCGGTCGATGTCGGCAATATCCGTGGTCAGTCGCGTTTTTCTCTCACTGATAGCCTGACGCTGACGATCGACCCGTCGTTCTCCTACACGATGGCCAATGGGGGCGGTACGCAGATCATCAGCGAAACCGACCAACGCCTGCGGGTGGGCGCATTGAGTGGTGGTGTTGATTTGAATGGTGATGGCGACGTGCTCGATACGGATACAACGCCCTTCAACACCACGTTCAGCGGCGTTCGGCTCTATTCGCCCAACAATACCAACACCCGTCGTTGGGGGTTGTTCACCGGCTTGATCTGGGACCTCAACGAGGATCACCGCTTTCGCGTCAACTACACGCTTGATCGCGCGTTCCACCGTCAAACTGGCGAGTTTGGGTTCCTCGCCGCTGACGGCGACCCGGCGAGCATTTGGGGTGGCAAAGACGGATGGGGCGATGATCCGATCCGAACGCTGTCGGGAAGCGCCTTGCAAAGACGCAATCGTGACTCGGTCGCTGAACTCCAACAATGGAGCGCTGAATACACCGGCGATTTCGGCGATATGTTCACAGTTAACTTGGGTCTTCGCGCGCCGCAATTCACCCGCGAATTGAC
>JALHQZ010000054.1 GCA_022841705.1 Pirellulales bacterium | reverse complement strand
AGAAGTTGACGTCCATACTCGACACCGCAGTCGCACCCGCGGTAAATCGAACCGCAAGAATTGCGTTGCTTCCGGGCGCTGTCGGAGCGTTGGTATGCACCACCGTAATCGTCTGTGCGGCTGCCGTCATGGTTAGAAGCAAAGCACTCGCGGCGACCGCGAGCACGCCGGTGATTTTGCATCGGGACTTCATCATCGTCACTCCTTTTTTCTTATTCTAACGGTTGCTTTCATTGTCAGTTGAGACGGTCAGCACTAATTCTCGATCAGCCGGATTTCCGTTGGAATTTTCTCATTACTGATTGTTTGCCGAGACCGTTACCACCCTGTTGCCTAAGTACCTTTGTGTGTCTAACTCCAGCATCTAATCGAAGTAGATTCGCCTTTCAGTCTCGTCATCGATTCGATTTTCAGCTGCCATGAACGACCAAGGGGCCTTTCGGCCCCTTTGTCTTTAGCTTACTGAGTTTTCATCTTAACCGCGGAGGCGAAAGCCAACCGCGACCAGACCCAACATCAACACCAGCGAAGCCAGCAGGATGCGACCAAGATCGCTCATCGCCGGAACTGGCGTTGCCGGAGCGGCTGGCGGTGCAACCTGACCCGGGCAACTGAGTGTGTACGTTGCCGTCAGAGCCGGGCATCCTTGCAGCGGAACGTTGGCAGCCGCCGTACAAGTCAACGTCGCTGTTCCTGTGGCCGTCGCCGAGTTCGTGCAGCTCGCTGTCACATTCACAGCCGTCGCTCCTACCGTAATCGGGCTCGTGGGCGACACGGTGAAGGTCGAACCAGCCGACGCGCCCGACACCGCACAGGTCACAGAACGGGTGTTCGGCGCCGTAATGCCGGCTGCTTGCAACGCCGTCACTTGCACCGCAGCACCGCCGTTGTTCAGGTTGATCGTGCCCGAAGCCGGCGTTGCCGTCAGCGATCCGCACACAACGCCCGCACCACCGCAGGTAATGTCGAAGTTTCGCGTCACAGGCGCAGCACCCACCGGCCGAACTTCCTGCACACTGACACGATAGTTATCAGTGCTCGTCGGGTTGTTCGCACAGGTACAACGGATGTTGCCTGGATCGGCCTGGCCTGCCACGAAGTTCAGCGGGCTTGCCACCGTTCCGTTGGCCTGATTTGCAAACACGCATGACAGGTTGGCCGGTAGCGGACTGAACGGCGCGCCGATGTAGGCAACCGTGATGTTTTGCAGCCGTGCCGTCGCCGGATCGCCTGCACCGCTACCACCGCAAGCCGTTCCGTCTGGGCTCGGGCTTGCGCACAACACCTGGATATTGGCGCTCGATCCGTACGGAATCGATGTGAACGGACCACCCGGCGGTACCGCTGACGTGTTCGGCATCGGGTTGTAGGTCAACGTTGGTGCCGTGTTCACCACACCTGCCGGACAGGCCAGTGTCCAGACGCGGTTAACCGCCGCGCCCGCACCCTGCGTTTCTGGGCAGGTCAGTGTCGCGTTGGTGGCGGCCGCTTGCGGTACGCAATTGGGCAGCACCAGGTTTTGCGCCGTCGTGGTGTTCCCGACGAAGCTCAGTTGCGCAATCGTGGTTGTCGGGAATGCTGCGCCGCCGCCAGTGATGTTGCAGGCGCCAACAGTAGTCGTCGCCGCCGCGCCAGAACCTGCACCGCCGGATGGCGTCGCTGCGATTGGAGCCGCAGTACCGCCGCCAGTGTAGTTGATGGTCGTACCTGGCATTGGGTTATAGGCAATTGTCGGAGGTGTATTGACGACGCCGGTCATCGGGCAGGCCAGTGTCCAAACTCGATTTGTCGCCGCACCAGCTCCCGGCGTTTCCGGACACGTTAGGGTTGCATTGACAGCCGCAGCCTGCGGTACGCAGTTCGGCAGGACCAAGTTTTGCGCCGTCGTTGTTGGGCCGACGAACGACAATTGCGCAATCGTCGTTGTTGGGAATGCCGCACCACCACCGGTGATATTGCACGCGCCGACCGTGGTCGTTGCCGCAGCAC
>JALHQZ010000053.1 GCA_022841705.1 Pirellulales bacterium | reverse complement strand
GCGGCATGGGTCGCGCATTGCACCAGCGCCTCGCGGGTCGTGGCGTCGATGCCTTCGGCATTTTGCGCGGCGGCTTCCACGCCCTGACCGCTGAGCGTTTCGCGCACGACCGTGGTTAATGCCTCGACGTGCTCGCCAGTAACCTCAGGGCCGAGCTGTTCTTGCACGCAGCCGCAGAAAGCCTCGGATTGCCCGGCGAGCATGCAGGCGGTTTGGGTGTCGACAGCGCCGCTCGCGGCTTCGAGGGCTTGGCCGCCCATTTCAATCGCATCTTGCTTGGCTTGGCTCAGGTCGGCTGCGTCGCCGCACGCCGCCAGGGCGGCCAAAGCGCCGATGATCAGCAATTTCTTCATGGAAGGCTCCTCGTAAATCTACGCTCAGGTTTCGACGCGGGTCATAGGGTCATATCAAGCGGGCGACAACGCTCACAGCACAACATCGGCATCTTCCGGATCATGATCCCGAGCATCACGGGAGGCGATGGCGATTCCGAACGCGAGGATGCCGATGCGGCCGATGAACATCAGCGCGATAACAATCCAGGTTCCGGCCTCGCTTAGCGCGGAGGTCAATCCCATTGACATGCCTATTCCGGACAGCGCCGAGATTGCTTCGAAGAGAACATGCTCGAAAGGCGCTGTTTCCGTCAGCAACAGCAAGAAGATCGCACCTCCGATTAATAGGCAATAGAAGGCCACACTCGCCGTCGCTTGTTGGATCTTATCGGGGAGGATTTCTAGTCCGAGAAGGGTAACGCGCGACCGTCTCCTCAAGGTTGAGATCACCAGCGCCACCATAATGGCGAAGGTGGAGGATTTCAAACCACCCCCCGTCCCGCCTGGGGAAGCGCCGAAGACCATGATGAGATAGAGTATGACGATGATAGCCGGCGCCAAGGCGCTGACGGAAACGCTGTTGAAGCCCACGGTCGTGCCGGCCGCCACAACTGTAAAGAGGGCGTTCCAGACTTGGTCCTGCGGCGCAAGGGCGCGAATGCTGGGTTCGGCCATCATTAGAATGAGTGTGCAAACAACAGTGTAAACTGCAGTCACGAGCAATGCGACGCGGCTGGTGAAGCCGAGTTCTCTCCGCTTGCCGCTGATGACGTCGAAAGCGTCCGAGAGAACAAGAAAACCTAACGCGCCAGCCCACGACAGGGCCGCGATCGTCATCAGCATAGCGGGGTTTTGGTTGAACTGTTCAAAGCTTGTGGCGAACAACGACACACCCGCGGTGCAGAATGCGGAAACCGAGTGAAAGATCGCCATCCAAATCGGGTTGTCGACACCCGCCGCCGCAAACTGCGGATAGAGCAGAGCTGCGCCCAGCGTTTCAATTGAGAAGGCGAAGATCACGATCTGCTTGATCAGCCGCTTCATGTCGATTCCTTCGGGGAAGCCGAAGGCGGCACGGGCGATTGCGCTTCGACGCGCACTCATGCGATCCGACAGCGCCACGGCCACGAATGTTCCGAGCGTCAGATAGCCTAATCCGCCCGCCTGGATCATCGCCAGCAAAGCGAACTCGCCCAGGAAGGTGTAGGTTGAGCCCGGATCGTGGATCGCGAGCCCGGTGGTTGTCACCGATGAGACAGCCATGAACAGACGGTCGAGCCAAGCGACTGGCATGGACTGGGACCATGGCAACGAGAGAACCGCGAAGCCCACCAGGATATAGAATCCGTAGCCGAGCGCGAGCGCGTGGATGGGGTTAAGGCACCCAATTGCCGCCAGCGCCAGCCGCCACCAGCGCGTCATCGCCGCAAACAGAGGGATTGTCACAAAGAGCCTTTCCGCATCGGCCACAAGGTCGGCTGAGCAGTTTGGGTCATCACTACCAGCGCGGCAGGTCTGTTAAAGTAAGCCGCGATCATGCCGCTTTAACCTGCTTCGGAGGTAACGCTCTTTGGCGCGTCGCGCGTCTTCCACAGCGAGTAGAGCACGCCGCTCGCGATCAGGCCCATGGTGATGGTGAGCGACCATTCAGGCGGGAACTTGCCGCCTGGGAAGAGATCGCCCATGAAAATCTTCGAACCGATAAACACCAGAGTCAGCGCCAGCGCATACTTCAGGTATTTGAAGCGATG
>JALHQZ010000052.1:592-2122 GCA_022841705.1 Pirellulales bacterium | reverse complement strand
ACATTGCAGTCATCATGCTCGATGGTGAGCAGGATGGCGTGGAACAGATGGCGAGCGCGCTGGCCGGTCGCACGGGGATCGATGCGATCCATCTGATCTCGCACGGTGGCGCGGGAGAGCTCCAACTCGGCACGGGCACCTTGACCATGGAGTCGATGACGGGACAGTACGCCGACGAACTCGCCATCATCCAACAGGCGCTGTCAGGGCAGGCCGACATTCTGCTCTACGGTTGCGACTTCGCCGAGGGCCAGGCCGGGCAAGAGGCGGCCACGTTGCTGAGTCAGTTGACCGGTGCCGACGTCGCCGCGAGCACGGACGCTACGGGCTTTGCCGCATTGGGTGGCGACTGGGTGCTGGAGACCCAGATCGGGACGATCGAGACGCAAATAGCCGTGGACGACGGGATCCAGGCAAGTTGGGTTGGCTTGCTCGCCGCGCCGGTGGTAGATCTGAACGCGGGTGGGGGAGGCACTAATGTGACGACGGCGTTCACCGAGCAGACGTCGGTGCTGATGGCCCCGGTGGGGACGTTGAGCGATGTGGATAGCGCCGATCTCAACCGCATGACGGTGACACTGACGGCGCGGCCTAATGGTAATTCGGTGGAGTCGCTCTCACTCAATGCAGCGGCGGCGACGGTGGCCTCGGGGGCCGGCTTAACGGTGAGCTACACGGCAAGTACCGGCGTACTGCTGATCTCGGGCACGGCGAGCACCGCGACCTATCAGACGATCTTGCAGGGCATTCTCTACAACAACACGAGCGATCAACCGACCACGAGCAACCGTTCGATCACCGTGGTGGCCCGTGACAGCACGAATGCCAGTAGTACATCGCGAACCGCGACCGTCACCGTGACCGCGGTCAACGATGCACCGACGATTGCGAGCCTCAGTGGGGATAGCCGGGCGTACAGCGAGGGGGCTGGGGCGGTGGTGATTGAAAGTGGCAACGCGGTGGTGGCCGATGTGGACTCGACGAACTTGGATACCGGGACCTTGACCGTCTCTATTCCAGTGGGGGGCGACAGCGCGGAAGATGTGCTGGCCATCCGCAACCAGGGCACGGGGGCGGGGCAGATCGGCGTGAGCGGGAGCACGGTCACCTATCAAGGCGTGACCATCGGGACCTTCAGCGGGGGCAGCAGCGGCAGCAACTTAGTCATCACGTTCAACGCCAGTGCCACGCCGACGGCGGTGACGGCGCTGCTGCGCAACATCACCTATCAGAACACCGACACCAATGCGCCGACGACGGGGGCGCGCACCGTGCGGTTTGTGCTGAGCGATGGGGACGGCGGCACTAGTCCGACTTATGACACGACGGTGACGGTGACGGCCGTCAATGATGCGCCGACGGACCTTTTATTGTCAGCGAACACGGTCGCGGAGAACGCGGCGAACGGGACGGTGGTGGGCCTTGTCACGGGAACCGATCCCGATAGCGGCGATACGCAGAGTTATAGTTTGACCGATACAGCGGGTGGGCGGTTTGCGATCAATGCGAGTACGGGTGAGATCAGCGTGG
>JALHQZ010000052.1:0-582 GCA_022841705.1 Pirellulales bacterium | reverse complement strand
CCGTGCGGTTTGTGCTGAGCGATGGGGACGGCGGCACTAGTCCGACTTACGACACGACGGTGACGGTCAGTGCCGTCAATGATGCGCCGATGTTGGCGGATACAGTTCTGACCTTGACCGTGACGGAAGATGCGGGGGTACCGAGTGGGGCGGTGGGCTCGCTGATCAGTACCTTCACCGGGGGCATCAGTGATGTGGATAGTGGAGCTGTGAAGGGCATCGCGATTACGGGGAGTAATCAGACGAACGGGATTTGGTACTACACCAGAAACGGGGGTACGACCTGGACCGCGGTCGGGACGGTGAGCAACACCTCAGCGCTGCTCCTTGCAGACAATGCGAGCACGCGGCTGTATTTTGCACCGAATGCCAACTACAACGGGACGAGCACCGCAGCCCTGACCGTACGGGCGTGGGATCAGAGCAGCGGGACGGCGGGGAGCAAGGTGAGCACGGCGAGCAATGGGGGAACGACCGCCTTCTCCAGTGCCACCGATACCGTGGATGTGACCGTGACGGCCATCAACGATGCGCCGACGATCACGAGTTTGACCGGCGATAGTCTGGCGTATAGCGAAGGCG
>JALHQZ010000051.1 GCA_022841705.1 Pirellulales bacterium | reverse complement strand
CTGACCGGGGAGCTCGTGGGACTCGACGAGGTCGACGATGGCGTGTGGTGGATCTACTTCGGCACCACGCTCATTGCGACGCTCGACGAACGGAACTACATCATCAAGGAGTGACTTCGAAAGTGTCACCCATGTTGCCGGACACAAGTGTTACCCATGTACCCGGGCTGTACCCGTTTCTACCTAACGTCAAGTTGTGCTGCGGCCGCTTCCATAAATCGCAGGTGGGCGGCCGTGCGATTCCGACCCCGCTAGCGTGTGCTCGTGCTGCGGCAGCCTGAACGAGTCGCGAAGATGGGAGCTATGGGATACAGGACGGTACTGCGCAAGGACAACGCCTGGTCAGAACGGGAGTCCGCGTTGGAAGCGGACGAACTTCCAGAGTCCGTCTGCTTCGCGGTGGAAAATGAGGAATCCGTGCGTTAGGCAGTTCTCTCCGCACGATCTCTCGAAACTCATGATCGCAGTCGCTGTCCGCTCGTCGTAGCCAATCGGGGACAGATAGATCACGGGCGCCGTCGGCGAAGAGCGCACGTTCTCGTAGCCCCCCACGAAACGCGCGTGCGGCCAGCCGCCGATCAACAAGTCGAACGCCTTCAACGGCTCCGGCCGTGACCGCAGGGCCTCAAGGAGAACGCGTGAGATTGAGTCTCGCTTCACGAGTGTGTCGATCTCTTCCTCCTCACCCCACCAGCTCGCGATGCGAGTCCGCAGGATCGAGCTATCGCCAGCGGGGATGAGGTGCTGAAGTGCGGCGGTGTAGACAGCCGAATCACTTCGAGGTCCGAAACTCGTCGGCGGTCGGAGCCGGATGGAGTGCGCGACTTCATTCAGTTCGCGCAACGCCGCGTCCTCGCCGTGATCATCGCCCCCAAACGCGGCGACGATGTCAGGGGCAAGCCAGATGCGAAGTACCCAGTACGGGTTTCGACGGTAGTGGCCGAGCGTGCCAGTCAGCAGACCGCGCTCGCGCACGATCATGTGCGGCGTAAGGGCGACCGTGTCATAGCGCACGTTCTCGTAGAAGGAACAGTCGAAGCATCGCGGAGCGAGACGAGTGGAATCGTTGGCGACCGTCAGGCGCCGAGCGGCGACAGAGTCGACAATCGCAACACAGAACTCTCTCCACGTGTAGGGTCGCTCACGAACTACCTGGTAGCAGTCGACCCACGGATTCCGCCGCTCGTAGCCGGCGGGGACGCGGAACTCGACGAGGCCATCACCTGAGATGACCGTGCGCGCTGGGAGTCCAGCGTCCGGTGCTGGTTCTCTCGTGCCCGCGGATGGCGCGCATGCAACGGCACCGAGGAGCAGCGAGAACAAGAGCGCACCGTTCCGCACGAGGGCCTCGAGAGGAGGAAGACTGCGTAGCCGTACCCAACGGTGCGCGGAGATTGTCACGAGCACGTGCGCGGGCGCGGTGGCAAGAGTCAGCGAAAGCAGGAGCGCCGCGCGTGGAACCATCTCGATCTCGCTAACGTCAGGTTGTGCCGTGGCCGTTCAAATAGACGCGGGTTGGCGGCCAGGGCGCGGACTAGAATCCGTGACCCCGAGCGGAGACGAGTCGGAGCAGCACGTCGCAGACGGTGCTCTCGGCGACCGTGATTGAGTCCATCACGTAGGAGTAACCGCGTGCCTGACCAATGAGCCGGATCCGACTGGCGCCTTCGACTGGTACGACTGCCAAGCCGAGAGAGTCGGCGATGTGCACTCCACGTGGCGAACGTGGCTCGAAGAGCATCCCCGCGGCAAGTGGGGCACCAGTCGCTGCATCAACGAATCGCACGCGCAGCTCGCGCCGCGCGTCAGATGCTTTGCAGGCGACGATGGGCGAAGGCGACACAGGCTCGGGCCCGGAATCAGGGCAGTGATCGAAGCGTTCCGGCCGAGGCATGGGTACCCCCGTGTAGGCGTAGCATACGTGCCAGCAGCCACCGCCGATACCGTACCCGGATCCGTCCTTGATGCACTCGACCATACAAGCGCGACCAGGAAGGTCGCCGCGCTCGAACTCCGCGATGACACATTGCTGTCTGGGAGTGAGCGAGTCTGTACCCAGCGAAGCCGAGGTGTGGACGACGGCCGGTCCAGATCGCGGATGATCGGCACTGCGCTCCGTGGTTCGCTGACACGCCACGACCGCGCTGAGGAGGGCGATCACGCCGGCGGCCACTGCGATCGATCTGGCGTGACCACACGACACGCGCATGTGTTTCGACCTCATCGGTGACGTCTTGAGTTACTCGGTCCGCCTTGTATCTAGCGTGAGCTTCATTTTGGCACGAATCTCAGGCGGGCGATAGCTCGATCGGCCTAGGGTCCCCCAAGACCGTACGTTAGCGAGGGCGTCGCTCGTCATCCGCGTTCCG
>JALHQZ010000050.1 GCA_022841705.1 Pirellulales bacterium | reverse complement strand
AAAAAAGTTGCGCCAAGCGAAGCTTGGGGAAGGAGGACGTCTCATGGCAGCATGAGCTGAAACCTTCCGTTGGAACCCGGTGGTGGAAATCCACCCGGCAAAGCCTAGCCAGCAGCCGGAAGCGAGTCTTGCGTGGCGCGCGGGCAACCGTCGCTGCGAAGCGTAGACAGCTAGTCCAGAAGCCAGGCGATTGAGCCTCGAAAGAGGAAGTTACGTCGGAGCTTTCGTTTTCTTTTTAGCGGGAGCGGCATGGCGTCCGCGCGTGGGCGAGCGGCGCGCCGTCCGACCGGGGTCGAAGAACCTGAGCAGATGGACAGCGGGGTTCCCCAGGAACTTGGGAGGCCCAGTCGTCTCCACGGCGAATTTCCGGCTGGAGCACCGGATCCACAACTCCAGGCTGCTGGTCTCGCTTGCGGCGGCCAGCGGAGATACGAACACCAGCCGCAAGCAGCGCGTGGTATCGCCGAGCGACCGAACCGAAGCGCGGCGAGAAGGACGACGGGGCGTCGGAGCGTCTTGATAGTACCGTTGAAGTCGGGGAACTCGCGACTCGATGAGGACCCGGCGGAGGGAAGCGAGACGCCGCATCACACGGGCGATGTTGGGAACTACGTCAGGTGCTCAGTAACTTGAATCACGTATCCACGCAACAACGTCGCCTCGCCGAGTTGGCGAAACGTTCACCGGAGTTGGCGTTCACATCGCTGGCGCACCTGATCGATATCGAGTGGCTGCGCGAAGCCTACCGTCGCACGCGTAAAGACGGCGCGGCGGGCATCGACGGCCAAACGGCGCAAGCCTATGCAGTGCAGCTCGAAACCAATCTGCAATCGCTGCTCGCGCGCTTTCGTTTCGGAACCTACCGCGCACCGCCGGTGCGACGTGTCTGGATTCCGAAAGGGAGCGGCAACGAGACGCGACCGATTGGCATTCCGACCTTTGAAGATAAAGTGCTCCAGCGTGCCGTCTTCATGCTGCTGGAGCCGATCTTCGAGACGGATTTCGATGATGGCTCGTACGGCTTTCGACCGGGGCGCTCGACGCATCAGGCGATCGCGGCGATGTGGAAGCACACGATGGACGTGCGAGGCGGCTGGGTTCTGGAAGTCGATTTACGCAAGTTCTTCGACACGCTGGATCATGGCCACCTGCGAGCGTTTCTCCAACGCAGAGTACGCGACGGCGTGCTCACGCGACTGATTGGTAAATGGCTGCAAGCAGGCGTGCTGGAAGCGGGCCAGGTGAGCCACCCCGATGCGGGCAGTCCGCAAGGCGGTGTCATTTCACCCTTGCTCGCCAACATCTACCTGCACTACGTGTTAGACGAGTGGTTCCAACAAGTCGTCCAGCCGCGGCTGCGCGGACGCGCCTACCTGGTGCGTTACGCGGACGACGCGGCGTTGGTCTTCGCGGTGGAATCCGACGCTCGCCGCGTGCTGGCCGTTCTCGGGCAGCGCTGCGCGAAGTACGGCCTCACGATCCATCCCGAGAAAACGCGACTGATCGACTTCCGTCGACCGGACGCGCGTCGGGCGCATCCGCAGAGCGAGAAGCCACAAAGCAAGCCGGAAACCTTCGACCTGCTGGGCTTCACGCACTACTGGAGTCGCTCGCGCAACGGGCATTGGATCGTCAAGCGCCAGACGATGTCGAAACGTCTCACACGGGCGGTCCAGGCCATCGATCAGTGGTGCCGAGCTCATCGACATGATCGGCTCGGCGAGCAACATGCCGTCTTG
The DNA here is from genome assembly GCA_022841705.1 of Pirellulales bacterium. Taxonomy (GTDB): domain Bacteria; phylum Planctomycetota; class Planctomycetia; order Pirellulales; family Lacipirellulaceae. Next base: position 735 of record JALHQZ010000050.1, on the reverse strand, counting down.
TGTCAGAAGGTTCGCGGACACGACGCCTACTATGGAATCACGGGCAACGGGGAGTCGCTGAAGACCTTTCGCTACCTGGTGCAACGCGCGTGGCGCCGCTGGCTGAGCCGGCGGCATCGCAAGCGTACGCTGGACTGGACGAAGTTCAATCGGCTGCTCGCCAACTTCCCCCTTCCGCCGGTGCGTGTCGTGCAATCGATCTTCTCCCGCGTGGCGAAAGCGTGATGCGAGGAGCCGTATGCCCTAATGCGGGCACGTACGGATCTGTGGGAGCCCGGGGCGAGCAATCGCCCCGGGCCACCCGGCCGTTGGCCATCTTAAGCCGTCACGCGTAGCCGATGTGTATGCCCTGGTGGAACAACTCACCCTGGAAGGACCGTTTTCCGTGGCGGCTGTCTGCGACACGCTCGTCGTCAGCCGCGCCGGTTACTACGCGTGGCGCAGCGCGGCCGCGTCCGCGCGACAACAACGGGATCGTGAACTGATGCCGCTCGTGCGCAACATCTTCTGGAAACACAAACGTCGCTACGGCGCCCGACGCTCTGGGACAACGAAGATTCCTTGATCAGCGCCCCGCCGGAACGATTGATGCGCATGTTGGTCGAAGGCGACCTGCGCAACTCGGAGGGCTTCGGTCTCACTCAGGCGTTCATGGGCTTGGAGACATCTCGGGACTGGACCAACTTTTATCTCGTGGAGGTGACACAGATTGACCCCGTTGCGCCGGATCCGACG
>JALHQZ010000049.1 GCA_022841705.1 Pirellulales bacterium | reverse complement strand
CGCTTAGGCGTGAGCGAAATCATTCCAAGCCGGATCAAGTTTCAGAAATTTGGAAGGTAGGTGGGCGAGCGGCTGGTTTGCCCCCGAACCGGGCCGCTCAACGCCATCCATGTTTTTGGCTGAAAATCGCCGAAGGACGCCATTGGTCATGAAGTGGTAGTGTCTCAGTTTGAAATCGGCGGGGATTGACCTGGCCTTGATCCTGCCCCCGGCGCGGCCCATGCTTAGCCGAAAGCATGTAGGGGTTACACCAGCAACTATGGCAACGCTTCAGATAGATCCTTGATGCCCGGTCCGAACCGGCCAAGAACCGCGGCCCCTACAAGAAGCGGAGTGCGGCATGACGCTTTCTCAAAAGGCTATGAGAGCCGTGACCCTGGTCAAGGAAATGGTCGAAATCGGCGCCGATTGGGAAGGCGTCGGCCCTGAGGAAGCCATGCGGATTCGCACCGCACTGGAGAGAGCGACCAAGGACTTGCAGGAAGTCCATGCCGCGCTGTGGCCGTTCCCTCAGTACCCGGAAAATTCAAACTGAGACACTGCCCATGAAATTGAGGTGTGCCCTCGGTCACGGCGACAAGCGCAGCCCCTGGGTAGGTTCTCTTCATCGAAGCGATGACGCTTCGGACCGAGGAGCAAACCAAATGACCAAGTTTTACGCCCTGATCGCCGCCTGCGCCGTGTTCGCCCCGGTGGCCTTCGCCACGCTGAACCAAGCCGCCCAAATCGTCGCCTAAACCCTCCGCCAGAGAGCTATCCAATGAACGCCCCAGCCCAAGCCGTTTGCGATCGCTACCAAGCTGTCAGCCCCCGCTCGTCCGCCACATTCTACGCAGCGCTCCTCGCCGTTATGACGATCGCGCCCGCCGCCATGGCTCTGATGACTCAGATTCTTCACACAGCCTAAGTTCACAGCGCTCGCGCAAACAACCAGGCCCGCAAAGGTTGCTCCCCCTTCGCGGGCCTCGTTGTTTCCGGCCGGCAGAGACGCGCGAACTTTGTCGTTCGTAACATCTGGATCGATCCGACGCGGTTTCGCCGAACTCAGACATTGGGCTCGCGGCATGAGAGCGCATTAGCGGTGATGGGTTCGATCAGCCAATCAGCGGCGAAGCACTCAAAGCATAGTTCACGTCGCCGGATGTTCCGCCGACACTTCCTGCGAATCAGTGGAGATCAACGCCTTCAGTTCCCGCTCAATGTCTTTGTCGCTTCCGATCAGTGCAGTTGCGCGTAGACGTCTGGTCTTGCCAGACAATAGCGACATTTCGACAAACCTCGCCGGGAGGCCCAAATAGCTGCTCCGAGTCACACGAATATTTTTGATTGCGGAAAGAGCGACAGAAAACAGCAAGGGGTGCAGATACACCAAGCGCGTTGCGACCACCCGATACGCTGGATGTCCCGCCAAAGCTGTCCAAATCACATTGCCGCAAGCAAAGACAACCATCGGAGAAACGGCGTAGGCCAATACTAGGAAGGGTACCAAGCTTGGATGAGACTCCAAATAGGCAAGTATACCTCCCCCGAACAAGGGGACCACCAAGGCGTAACCAATCATCACCAATAGACCACCGGCTAGCGCGATCATCCAGTATGCCAGCGATAGAGGATTCCTTGACTCCATCTTCATTCTTCATCGTACTCAAAGGCCATTGACGCTGCACTGTCAAAATATTCAGCTACCGTGGGTGCCATCGACCTAGCGGCTTCACCAACCGACTCAGAAAACCCAGTTCCCTCGGCGGTAAGCGCGCCGGCGACCGGCCTGATCTCGCCGAAAGCGGCCATTGGCGACGCTCACGGAACGTAGATTAAGCCCGGCTCGATCTCCACGCGATCGCCGACTTCAAACACTTTGGCATGCAGCACGAGATCGCTTCGTTCGCCGCTTACAGTCGTTAGATCGACGAGAACTTGCCAATGGTCGCCTTCCCAAACGCAAATCGATGTGTCCCACGAGACGTCACGCAGCGGCCCTGTAGCGTCCGGGTAATCCTCAATATTCTCGAAGTTTAGTTTGGCGACTTTTGCATTGACGGATCGAATGCCGTCGCCGTTTGGAAGGTGCCCATCAGCGAATGCGTCGGCGACCTGCTTCAGAGGCCCCCGCCAGCTGCCGGGAATTGGTTGTTCGCGGCCTTCGATTCTTTCCACTTCGATCTCGGACATGCGCTCATACAACCTTGCGAAGCCCGATGTCCGCAATGGGCCAATGGCCGTCGGTGGCTCTTTAGGGCGGCTATGACCGAAAGCGAAAGCCGGTCCGCGCCGCCGGCCGCAATGAGCCTGATGATGCGCCGGTTTCCCCTCCCCTAGAGGGGGAGGGGGCCAGGGGGCGTGAGATACGCCCGCGAAATAGGGGGATAGAGCGTGCCTCTATCCTCCACATTTTTCGCGAAAAACGTTGATCTGGCGCGGTTTCAGAAAAATCAATCCGACCGAATTGACGCGCGCCTATACTGGTCCCTGTCCGCACACGGGAGA
>JALHQZ010000048.1 GCA_022841705.1 Pirellulales bacterium | reverse complement strand
CTCTAACGTTCGTGGTGTGGCGCGCTGTGCGTAGGCGCGAAGAGCGCCGAGCGAAAAGCGCCGCTCACCACCACGCAGTTAGAGCGCTCAGTCATACGTTGGTATCGAACCCAAGATCGACCTCCGAAGCCGGGACGCCACCGCGTATGCCCCAGTTCTCCAGCGGAGGCTCATGCAAGACGATGAATATGTCTTTGGCTTCAATGCCCAACTCGCCAAAGCGCCGAACGATGGCTCGGTACAGGTTGCGCTTGGCGTCTCGTGAGCGCCCGGGGAACATGATGATCTCGACGAAGGTGTAGTTCTCACTCTTGCCTGGTGGCACGGAGAAGTGCTCGCGCTTGTGCTCGATGTATCTGATCTGACGGTCGTCCTCGGGCACTTTGAGCGCTTCGCGTTGTGCTTGGTAGACGGCCTCGATCAATGCTTGAACCTCCGAGGCGGCTCGGCTGCGACGAACTTCGATCTTCGCAACGGGCATCTAGAGCGCTCTAACGTTGCCTTCAGCGGCGCGCCGCTTCTGGCGCATCCGCTGCAAGGAATTGTTGGGCGGCAGCGTACATCGAGATCTTCAATGAGTTGGACGCTAACGTGCGGCTTTCGACGGCATGTCCACAGTTCGTAGTGTCACTGTACAAAAAGCACAAAGGCGTTCCTCGCCGTTGGCCTGAGTCGTAACTTCGACGTTTGCAACAGATACCGTTGTCCCGACCTGTATTGCCTTGGCTTTTGCAACGATGGTTGGTCCGTCAGCGGGGGACAAAAAGTTGATGTGCAGATCGATTGTCACTGCGATGCGACCAGCGGGCAGCGCGGTCGTGACCGCCCCACCAGCGGCATGATCAGCGAGGCCGGCGATTACGCCCCCATGGAAGAACCCGCTGAACTGCAACAGGTCCGGCCGCCTGTTAACCGCGAGATGGACGCGCCCCGGTTCGGCGAAGAGCACGCGAGTGCCGACGGAACTGGTGTAACCGGGTCGAGATGTCACCATCTCGACCAATTGCGCAGCGGTCATCGGTTCAGACATTTGCGGCTCCTATGGCGGCCGAATTTCCTGCCGCCCAACGTTCCGGCTAACGCGCCGCCCGCTTGCGGGCGGTCGCCGTTGAGCCGGTGGTTAGACCTCGCTCTTTGACACGCTTAAGCGCGTCGTTGATGCGCGACTGATAACCCGTGCCCTGCGCTCGGAAGAACGCAATGACGTCGGCGTCGAGACGGATCGTTGTGAGAACCTTGGTCGGGGCCTTCTGCGGGCCACGGCCGCGGTGCATGACTGGCGGGCCTAGCATCTCCTCCGACCACGGAGGATTGTCCCGGTCAACGATTTTTGCGGAAGTATTCTTCGGCGGTTTCAAGGTAGTAGCGCGCTTCATATTTCTCGGCCCTTCGTAAAGAGATGACATGCATGTCCTCGTTCCGGTCAACGTGAACCAGAACGACCACCTCGCCGTTCAGGATCCCGAACGTCACCAGACGGCTTTCGCCGTAGTCTTCCCGCGTGTCCTCGCGGGTAACGGTGAAGTTGTCCCAAATGGCTTCGACCCCCTCGAAGTCCAGCCCGTGCGCCTTGATGTTCCGGCGGCGTTTAGGCTCGTCCCAGGAGGTCATACATAAATTGTAGTAACAATATGAGGAGCGCGCAACAGGAGATCGGACAGCAACGCGATGCGAGGTCTAACGTTCGCTGCCAGCCGCGCGCGCAGCGTGGCCACCGCAAAGCGTAGCGGTTTCGCGCGCGTCGGCCTGGGCTGCGGGGTTAGGGCACACGGACGACAACCGTTCGCGCGATAAAGTCGTGGATCGCTCGCCGCTGCTCATTAAACAGCATGGTAATCAATTCGAGTACCAACCAAAGGAAGGCAAACTGGTAGGCCAACTTGTATGCGAATGGACTCGGATACTCCTCATGGATGACCGTATAGAGACTTGTCCAAAGGAGCACGGGCAACAATAGACACGGAACAATATCCCGCATGATCGCTTGGCCGTACGAGATTCGCCTTCCGCTGATGTCAATGATCCGAACGCGAGCGATGAATTTTCCGATTGTTTGGCCAAAACGACCATGCATGTAAATGAAGTATGCGACGGTTACCAGTGAGTAGGCGACCGCGACTACTACGTTTACGAGAAGACCGAGATGAAGAAGCAACAGCGCGTTGATACCTGTGCGAGCAACCTCAGTGATGAACCCATCAATTAGGAAGGCCAGTAGTCGCTGCCAACCGGTGTTGTACTGCTCCATTCTGGTGTGCCCTAACGTTGTGGTGAACGGCGGGATGATTTTGCCCGTCCGTTCCACCTAGAGTTAGGTGCATTGCCCACAACTAGCCGCCCGCCTTGAGTGGCTGTTCCGGGCTTCGTTGAGCGTCAAGGAACTCCCATTTGCGACCATAGTCGACAAACGCTCGTTAGTGCAACATGTTTTCTGTAATTTCGGATCGAACGACTTTGCGATTTGCAGCTGACCGGAGCGATGAGGGCGCGAAGCGCCCGAATTGCGCAGGGCGGCTGCAAATCGCGGCGCCG
>JALHQZ010000047.1 GCA_022841705.1 Pirellulales bacterium | reverse complement strand
CTGGCGATCGCGCGCCTGAGCGCCGGCCAACTGCCAACGCGTGTGCGCCTCGACACATCGATGGGAATGGTTGCGGGGGTCACGTTGGAACAATTTCCCACAGTCGTCGTTGGCGCGCGCATCTCCAAGAGTGGCAATGCACAAGCAAACCCGGGCGATCTCGAAGGTTTCAGCGAGGCCGTCGAGTGGCGCAGCACGGGAACTCTGTCCGTCAAGATCGATCGGACACGGTGATATGCCCTTTCTCGAACTCCATCTGCGCCTGCCCAACGAGGATTACTCGCTCGTCGAAGGTGCGCTCGAAGGTGCCGGCGCCCTGGCTTTGACGCTCACCGATGCGCTCGACAATCCGGTGTTGGAACCTGCGCCTGGCGAAACGCCGTTGTGGCCAGAGATGAAAGTGCAGGCGCTGTTTCCGATCGAACAGGATGCTCTTGCCCTGTTGATTGCGCTCGAAGGCTCGATGCCCGAGCGCGTTTTGCAGAGCGCGCGTTTTGCGACCGTCGACGACCGCGATTGGACCCGCGCCTGGATGGATCACTATCAACCGATGCGTTTTGGGCAGCGCTTGTGGATCTATCCAACCACCATCGAACCGCCCGGCGATGGCGGGCTGACGATCGTCCGCCTTGACCCAGGTCTCGCATTCGGCACCGGCACGCATCCGACCACCGCGTTGTGTCTGCGCTGGCTAGACGGCCTCAGGTGGGACGGAGAAACGCTGTTCGACTACGGCTGCGGTTCGGGCGTGCTGGCGGTGGCCGCCCTGAAACTCGGCGCGTTTGCCGCCGTCGGCCTCGACAACGATCCACAAGCGCTGTTAGCCAGCCGCGAAAATGCCGCGCGCAACGGCGTCGAGTCGCAGTTGTCGCTGCTGCGCGCCGACGCACCGTTGCCGCCACCCTGCGATCGCCTGTGCGCCAACATCTTGTTGAATCCGCTGATCGAATTGCGCGACCGCATTGCGAGTACCGTCAAGCCCGGTGGCCTCGGCGCATTCAGCGGCATGCTCGCGCACCAGGGCGACGAGTTCATCGCACGCTATCGCGACTTGTTCGACGACTTCGTGGTGACACAGCAGGAAGACTGGATTCGCATCACCGCGCGGCGGCGATAGTCCGCAGACGAACCAGTCGTTTTGGCCGCGGACGACGAACGCCGGCCCCCTGTGCGATTTGCCGCCGGCGATTAGAGAAGCTTCTGCAACGGAATTTCCTGCCGATCACCGCCGGGCATCTCGAAAATCAGTCTGGCACTGGTCGCGCTTTCCAGAACGAAGCGAAACGTGGCGCTGCGGGTGAGGACAACTTGCGGCCTCGCAATCAGTGCATTCGCGCACTCAGGCAAGAAGCCGCAGTTACCCGCCTCGCTGCGATAGACACTGCCAAGCAGGGTGGTCGAACCGGCGAAGCTCTCGCCTTGCAGTGAATACCATTGCGGCACTCCATTGGCATCGAAGTTGGCCCAAGCGCCGAAAACCGATTCTTCGCGGCCACTACGCGAATGGGAGAGAATCAGCCCAGAGCCGGGCTTGTTCGGATCGTACCAGGTGCCGGCCACCGAGTACTTGCCAAACCAGCCGACCTCGCCGTTGACCACCAAGCCTTGCACAGCCACTTCCAAATTGTCGATCAGACCGTACTCATCCATGACCCGGATACGGTAGATGCCCATCGTGGGGAAGAACATCGTAGGCATCGGCAACACGCTCTCGACCAGTGCTCGCGTACATACCTCAGGGCGATCGAATACAAAGATCTCGCCGCTATAGCGGCTTTCGTCCAACGTGAATTTCGCCTGGCGCGGTGGACAGCCGGGCAAGGTGCCCGATAAGGTCGGCGTGACGATCAGGCGAGTCGCCGGTTCGCTGGAGAACTCCAACCGCAGTGGGTGATTGCCGAACCTGCCTTGTGCGGCGACCTGCGCGGATGCAGCCATCAACAGGACACCCAACAAAATTGCGCTGCGGTACATGTGCAAACTCCTGATCAGAAGAGGGTAATGTCGGCGCTCGCCTCCAGCCTGATATCCATCCTAAGTCACCGGCAGGTCATTGACAGGAATCTTAAGATTTCCCCACCCATCGTCCACGGAACCAAAACAACCCACCAGAACTCAGTGGCCCGCTTCAAACCGCACTCATCCATCAACGCGATTGCGCCACAAACCCATCCTGCAGCGCATCCAGCGCCTGCGCACCGAGTTTGCCCAAGTCGGGGCGACCATCGTGATCGAACCAGTGGCGCAGCGTGGCGCGGATCACGCCAATGGCCGCGCCGGCCAGCATTTTTGCGCGCAGCTCGGCGTGCGGCGTGCCGGCGAAGCGGCTCGCGAAGGTGCGCTCCATCGCCTGTTCCCAGTCCTGATCGATTTGATGCTCACGTGCGATCAACGACGGAACGCTTTGCACCAGCCGCTGCTGCGCAAGAAGCCGCTCGCGGTTTGCGGCGTATTCGCGCGCCAGAAGATGCGCGATTGTGCGCAAAGAGGTAAACGGGCTCTCGCCCAGCGGAGCGCCTTCGAGCAGTTCCAGAAAACGCTCCAAGCGCTCGGCGCGATGCGGGAACGCCAGTGCTTCCTTGTTCGCGAAATAGCGAAAAAACGTGCGCCGGCTGATGCCGACATCGGCGCAGATGTCCTCGATCGTGGTGAATTCGAAACCGTCGCGATGAAAACGCCGATTGGCGGCACGCACCAGCGCACGGCGTGTGGCGTCTTTTTTCGATTCGCGTAGTCGCATAGGTGACTTTGTCATGGCACAAGCATATAAGGCGTTTCGAGCCAAAATGCGCCT
>JALHQZ010000046.1 GCA_022841705.1 Pirellulales bacterium | reverse complement strand
CGACAACAACTTCCTCCGCTTCGCCCGCCACAATCAATCGCTGTAGCTCTTCAACAGTTCCACCAGCGGCGAGCCAATCAACCACGTCGCCCGCTTCCGGCAGGTCCGGCAGGACAACCACCTTCACGATTGGCGCCGGGTTGAGTTTGCTCAGTTGTTGCAAGATGTCGTTTGCGTACTTGCGGCCGGGGCCATCGTTGTCCGGCAGAATGACAACATGCTTTCCGGCGAGGGGGGACCAATCAGATTGCTTCGCAGCGCTCGAGCCGCCCGCGCTGGTGGTAGCGGTCATCCCGAGCGAACGCAAAGCGTCAGCCGACTTCTCACCTTCACATACAGCCACCAGTTCCGCAGCGCGCAGGTAAGGCAAGTGGTACAGGGGCCGGAGCGTCGGCATCGACTCGATTCGCCAGCCATCGGCATGGCGCGCGAGAGGTCGAATCTCTTTCGAGCCGTCAGGCTTGTTCCATCGCAGCACCACGCCCACCGCTTGGCCTTGGGAATCGTGATAGGTCCAGCGCTGATCGGCCGGGCGGCCGAATTGTTTTGCCACCGTCTTGGCCGCGTCGTTCGCCGTGGTGAAGGTCGCTTTCGGTTTGGTCGTTCGCGACTTCGCCGGCGGGCGCCATTCGCCGGGGTGGTCATCGCGCAGTTTGTGAATCCAGCCTTCCGCTTTAGGAAGATTGCTTTCGACGCGCATGCAGTAGGCCGCGCTGGCGTTGCCCTCGGGGCCGGTGATAGTACACCAATCGGGTTTGTGGCAAACGGGGCATTCTTCGCTTCGGCTAACTTCTCGCCATTCGGCTGTGGTAAAATTAGACATATGTACTTCCTTGAGTTATCGCCCGCGGCGCGATGGTTGAGCCCAGCGCCGCGGGCGTGGTGAAGGGGAACTAAACGGCGTGCTGATCGTCGTCGCGTAGGTGATCGCAGTGATCTTGAACCGCGCTAAAGATCAGCGCACGCGCCGCTTCAGGGTCGATCCGTCGCACTTCCGCAGGGAGGGAAAAGTAGATCGCCAGCGCGAGTTTTCGAGCGTTGCTCGGCAGGCGGTCCGGCAGGTTGGCGAGCGCGTCGCCATCGATGCCGAATGCCGCGCAAGTGCGTTCCACAGCGCGTAGCAGGCGCAGCGGTAAGTAGGTAGACTTCATGGTGGTAACTTTCGGGTTGGGGCCGTCGCGCCGTGCAAGGGCGTTGCGGCCCCGCTCGTTTGATGAGCGGGAACACGCCAACGGCCGGGGTGAGATGGAACTAGCGCGAGTTGCGCTCAACGAACTCAGCCAGAGAGGGCTGCGAATATCTGACACAGCGCCCAATCCGGGTGGCCGTAATCTCGCCGCTCTCAGTGAGCGCCCACAATTTGCGGGGTGAGATTGCGAGCCGCGCGGCGGCTTGCTTAGGGGTCAGAAGAGCCCAGGGGGCTACGTCGGTCGCTTCGGTGGTGGGCATGATTGCACCTCCATGATTTCGCTCGCCGCGAACGTCGGCTTGCATGCCCGCCACCCTAAGCCACAAAAAAAAGCAGTGTTGCCAATCCACGCCGGGCTGACATTTGTTATGCCGCATTCGGCGGCATTTGCTGGCGTAGAGTCGCCAAGAAAAGTTTGGGCCAACAGTGGACTGACAGAAGTGTTACCCCGCTTTGGGTTTCTGATACCGCTTAGCAATTCTTAGCAATTCCGGGGCATTTGCGCGGTAAAGAAACTTCGGAGCGTTCGGCCGAGGTTCGCGCACTTCATGAAAGTTGCTATCTCCCAGGTCTCGCCGATTCCGACTTAGGGCTTGTGCAAAGTTATCTTGTTGAGATTCGGGAATACCAAGCGCTGCGAACAGTTCACTTACACCAAGGAACCCACTCGGCCCGTCAGAACTGAATTGCTCGGGATTCTCGGAGGCATCGGGCGGCGGAGGGTACTCCGCCATAGCGTGGAGCGTGGTCGTAGAAGGTGTGCTTTCGGACTTTTGATCGACGACCATACCTTGTCGCCAAGCCAACTCGTTCTGCAGCGCTCGTAGTTCTTCATCTATGTCGGCCAGTTTAGAGAGCGATTGAATCCACTCCGCTGGCAATTCCTCCTGTTCAGTCGCCAACAGAAGAATGCCGTCCAGGGACACGTCCTTGTAAGGCCCAATCGGCTTCGTCCAGTACAACAATTCTTCGCATCGCTGAAACAACAACCGGGTCGTTGTGGTCCATTGTTTGGCTACTGGCGCCGTGCGATTGTTCACTAATTCGCTCGGTAGAGATTGTAGAGCGGTGAACCCGTCGGCGATTGCCCGATGCCATTCGCGCAGGCCTTCAGCAGCAGTGCGAAGCGCATACTTCCATTCGCTACCGTACACTCGGCCGGGCAATTCTTCTGTCCCTAGCGCAAACGCAAAGTCTTCTGTACTCGGCCTAGGCTGAACGTGCGCCAGCAATTGGGAAGTACTGCGAAGATGCCTGCAGCTCCGGGCAATTTCAGCACCGCAGCAACGAATCTTCTGGATCGCATCCCGTAGGCCGACAATTGCGCCGAGTGCTTCAACATTCGACATAGACCGCCTCTCTATCGCGGTTGATGATTCTCTTGCGGTTCTAAGTGGGGCAGGCGGCAAGAGAAACCGCTTTTCGGGTCGCGAACCCTAGCCCCGTGAGAATAATTCTATCACTGTGCGGATGAATACCACAACAATCAACTTGATGCGATGTAGCGTAAACTGAATCGTAGACTTCGGCTTTTCCCCGTGGTCTCTTCCGTTGATTCCCCAGGAAGTACCTACGTTTTCTCCGTGGTACCGCCGCCCCCGCCTCTCATTTTGCAACCTCTCATTTTCAACAAAATGCGCG
>JALHQZ010000045.1 GCA_022841705.1 Pirellulales bacterium | reverse complement strand
CAGCGAGGTGATGCGATTGAAGGTCTCATTGTCGAACAGGATTGCGCCAAGAAGCGCTTGCTCGGCTTCCAGATTGTGCGGCGCGGCGCGCGACGTCGCCGCTGGCGGCGCGGCATGTAGGGGAAGGGCGGGCTGGGTCGTCATGGAAGGCGTAGCGTTAGGCCGATTCGTGTTCGCAACGAGTGAACGCGAGCGCCTACCCACAGGCGAAATCGAGTCGGTGCTGCAAATTTCGATGTTGACGCGTAACGACCCAGAATCCCGACTCACTCTTGACGCTGCAGCTCCACAAGGGAGAACGTGCGCCATTGGCCGTCCGGTGCCTGGATCATGTCTTCGATGCGTAGGTTTCCGTTTGCAAGCAGGCTATAGAACCTGCGTCCGGTAACACCCCAATCAACCACCAACGCGCCTGCTTCGAGGCGCGGCGTGATTTCGTACGCGTTGGCAAAGCTATCGACCCAAGTTCCGCCCACTGGTGCGCCGTCGCGCAGAACATAACCGCCGCGGCCTTGAAACCGCATCGGCGTGCGCCCTGGCACCGAGAACCGGATGTCGAGGCTCCAGGCGCCGCCATCGAAAAGCGGCGCGAAGTGGGCGTTGACCTCGGATGGCGCGCCCTGGAACTGGCCCTGACCAGCCCAGTTGCCCGCAAAGCCCTGGAATGGGTCCGTTGGTTCGGCGCGCGCTGACGCGCAACCGGCGGTCAAGAGAACGAGCGAAACGATCAAAGCGCGCATAGGGACCTCCCATTTGGATGCACCTATGACGCGCGATCGCACGCGACTTCGACAGCGCCATAGACTATTCGGAGTTGGCCCTTCCAAATGCTATGCGACCGCGCCACGCAGATGCTGGTCAAGAAACGTCAGGTAGGCGTCTGCAGCGGTGATTCGGTTCTCGCGTCGACGGAAGCCGTGACCCTCGTCGGGAAAGACGATGTACTCAACGGGAACGTTGTTCGCCCGGACCGCTGCAACAAGTTCGTCGCTTTCCACCTGAAGAACGCGGGGATCATTGGCGCCCTGGACCACCAGCAGCGGCTTCCTGATGTTGCTCGCGTGGAACAATGGCGATATCGCGCGTAACCGCTCGCCATCGGTGGCGGGGTCACCAAGTTCATCAAACAGCGCCTGCCTCTGGGCTGCCCACCATGGTGGAACGGAGTTCAGTGTTCGCGGCCAGTTGGTGACGCCAAAGATGTTAATCCCGGCATCGAACGCCTCAGGCTCAAACGCGAGAGCGGCCGCCGCCATATAGCCGCCGTAAGATCCGCCCATAATCGCGACCCGTTCGCCGTTGACCCAATCTTGCGCTGCAAGGAAGGCGCGAGAGGCGACGACGTCCTTTAGGTCGACGTCGCCATGACGGCGGTCATCCAGGTGGTAGAAGGTCTTGCCGTAGCCCGATGAACCTCTGTTGTTGATCGCGTAGACCGCGTAACCGTGGTTCACGAGGAATTGCATATCGGCGTTGTATCCGCGGCGGCTCTGCCCGCCTGGGCCGCCATGCACGTAAACGATCGCCGGCGCCTTGTTCTGCGCGGTCGCCGTTTTCGGGCGATAAAGTACGCCGGGGATGTCGAGCCCATCAAAGCTGGAGAAGCGGGCAATGCTGGCTGTGACCAGCATGCTTTCATCTATGGCGGGATTTAGCGCAGTTGTGAGCCTCCGCGTATCACCGGTCGATAAGTCAGCGATAAAGACATCAGCTGGTGAGGTGTCGGATGCTACGAGGATGGCCGCTTGGGTTTCATCGCGATTGAAGCGTACCTGGGTGATGTCGCCTTCGGGTAAACCACTGAGATCGAGAGGCGCGCTCGTTTGAGTATCGATTATCGTGATCTCGGTGGAGGCGTCTGCGTTCACCGCAGAAACACGGTATTTGCCCGAGCGTGAGAACGTTACGTTGCTGACGTCCCAATCCGCCGCAACGAGTGGCGCCTTCGCTCCAGAATTCAGGTCATGCCGCCACGCTTGAGCGAATTCGCCATGCTCGTTCGTGGAGTAGATCAGCGCGGTGCTGTCTGGCGTAAACACAAAGACATCGTATTCGATATTGCCGCTGTGGGGTGTAATGAGCCGCGGGCGTCGAGCACCGCTGATTGCCAAATCCACCAGATGAATGTTTGTATCCGCGCTAGCGACGTCTTGCACCAGAGCCAGCCAACGGCCATCGGCCGAGATTGCTCGGACATGATAAACGTTGTCATTTCGGAACAGGAGTTCTCGTTCGTAGGTCGTCGTGTCATAGGCATAGACGTCGTTTGCCTGAGGGTTGCGTTCGTTGGTTGCGACGAAAAACTTAGCCCCATCAGCGCGCCATCCGAGGAAATTCGCTCGTGTGCGCTCGCCCGGGGTGAGGTCGCGGGATTGCCCATCGAGTTCGCGAACGAAGAGATGATTCAGCTCGTTGCCGCCGCCGTCAGACGTGAAAAGCACGCGGTCGCCGTTCGGAAAATAGCTTACGGCGTAAGTCGCGTTGGTCGTTGATTGGGTGAGCGACGTCGGATCGCCGCCGGCGCTCGGCAAGGCGTAGGCATTGAAGACGCCGTTCTGATCCGTCGAGATCAGAATCGAGTCGCCTGCCATCGAGAAAGAAAATCCGGCATTGGGGCCAAGTTGGTGGCTTTTGGTCTCGTAAAATTGCTGGGCCGTATAGGTCTGGTGTTCAGGCTTCCGGTTGCAGCCGGACAGCGTAAGGCTAACCGCAGTTATGGCAGCACCCGACAACAACACGCGACGATTGAGCATGGAAAGCCCTCCCTCTTAGGGGGCATGTTAGCGCCGCCTGCACGATGGGGAACTAGAAAAACGAGCAAGGATGTCGCGGAGCCAAAAAGATAACGCCCGCCAGGTTGGCTGGCGGGCGCTATAGGTGTTGACGGGCTTGGTTTTATTCCGCGCGCGCGCTCGGATCGTTGGTGATCGAGTTTGCCGCCAGTTCTTTGGCGGCCGCGTCGGCCTGTGCGCGTTCGGCTTCAATCGCCGCCGCGATGACGTTCTCGCCACG
>JALHQZ010000044.1 GCA_022841705.1 Pirellulales bacterium | reverse complement strand
TCCAAGACTCAGGAGTAACCACGTTGGCCATCGCGAGGAGGCCTGGTAAGATCCTCGCACCCACCTAGCGCTGCATTTTTTCGGCGCCGGGCGCTGCACTTTTCAAATGCCACTCACATTCGACCTTGGCTTCGTACTCTTCGAACCACGCTTCCTGATTCGACGCTTCAAATTGCTCACTAAAATCGACCACAAGCGAAAGTCGTTCGGGCTGGCCGTTTGTATTCCGCCGGGCATACACCTGCCCACCCGCGGCGACGATCGCCATGATGGCGCCATCGGTATTGCCAAACGCCCTCGCAAACGTCGCTTCATCAACGCCGCTGGGATAGGCCGAATCCCCGGGATGAGTATGCAGCCAGACCCGCGCGAACTCACTTGGCTGCCGTCCCAAGTCAACTTGCTCATCAAAATAATCCGCCAATGCCGCATCATCAATCGCGACATTCAGCCAATCCGCTTGCTGCTTCACCAGATGCAGTTCGATCACCAGCAGCGGATCGTCCGGATCGGTCACGCCGAACGCGGCGATCTCGGTCTCACCAATGTCACGCCAGAACACCAGCTTCGCCCACACCGTGGGCGTGAGCCGCAGCTTCGGCCGTTCCTTCCGCTGCTTGGTCGGCGCCCGCGTTAGCTTCTTCGTCTCGACAAGCATTGCATTTATCTCCTTGACAACAATTTTTACAGAACAGATTCCCGCACGGCTCACAGACGCAGCCGCATTCCCCGCAGACCCGGTCCCCACAAGTTTCGCAACTCGAGCTGTGCTCTTGGCAGTAGGTGTAATGGCAACCCGTGCAGCTCCACTGACAGTACTCGCACAGTTGCCGACCACACGACTCGCAGCTGCTCGATTCATCGCGGGACATCGTCGCGTCACAGTCGTCGCACTGCCGCCCGTACCAATCATCGAGTGACACATAGGGGCTATCCGGACTGTAAGTTTGGAGCACCTGCCGGACGATTATGAAAAAATCGAGTAGCCGGCCTTCGGTGAGGGCCGCCGCCATCGGTTCGGCGCCCCACCCAGCACAAAGCTGGCCCGCCGAGACATGCGGATGCGTAATGTCCGAATCACTTTCCGCCGGGTTAGGCTCGAGCGGCACCACCTTAAGGGCTTTGCCGATGAGTTGGATTTCAAATCGGCCCAGTTCAATTCCGCCAAGTTCAATCGGCGGCGTGGTGACGGAGATCTGGCTGGGTTTTAGAATCAGCCCGTCAAACTCTGTCTCGATCGCCCTAAGTTCGGCAAACACCTCCTTCACTGCCGGAGGAGTTTGGTTGGGTTCGGACAAGCGTCTCAGGGGGCTTACATCCAGCACGAGCCATTCAGCAAGTTGCGTGAGCTGAGTTCGAGCGATCGCAGCCCCGAGCAATAACCCTCGCCCTTCACAGAACCGAACGCGTTTCACACAGGCGCCAAACTGCCGCAAGATTCTCTGCTGAAATCGTAGCGGGGGGACGATCGGCGAAGCATAACCGGCCACGTATCGTTCGGCCGCCCGCCACTTGAGCCGTAGATCACGACGTTGTTGGTTGGTCACACGGTACCTCCCAGTGAAATGAAAAAGGCCAGAGCGGGAAGCAAACACTGCAACCCGCCCCGGCCCAACGCAACGCATCACTCCCGAAAATAGCCGCTACGCTGCGGCGCCTTCAATCTTGGTGGGGGTGATGCTGATCCGGTCGCCGTGGCATAGAACCTGGTCCGCGGCGGCCGCTTGGCGGTTGACGCGAATCAAGTAATCTTGGGCCCGTCCGTGCGGGACCTTTTCCGCGAAGAACTGTTTGACGGTGGTCCCTTCGGAAACATCAATGTGATTCGCGAAGCCGCCGCCGTCGTTGTTGATGTACAAGATACGCATAGTGATGGAGAGGTTAGGGGTGAGAGGATCGGGAGAGCAGGCAACCGGCAATCGCCGACAGCCCTACCGCACTATCAACTGATTCTGCTTGAACTCGTTGATGAGCTGGCTCGCCTGACGTCGGGTGAGCTGATTGAGACGGCGTTCAAAGCGGGCATGGACGTGGCCGCTGAGCGAACCATTCACCAAGTAGGGATGCTTGTTGGACAGCTCTTCGATGTACGCGACCTGCTTGGCGGTGGCGAGTTGCGAAGCGGCTGCTTCACAGGTTGCTTCTTCGGCCGGCGATACTCCCATCGAGGGCGACTCGTCAGCGACAGAAAGCTCCAGCTCAACCGCTTCGCGACAAAACTGGTAGGCTGCCGCCACTTGCGTTTGAATCTCCGCCGCATCGTGCGGCAGGCGGCCATCGATTTCCATTTCAATCTGGCAGTGGGCCGAGCGACTGCCATAGTTCGGCTGCCCTCGTTTGAGGGCCAGCCCCGCGGTAAGTTTGAGAGGCATGATGGGGGATATAGGATTTGGGAAATGGGGGAAGCTTGGCCGAGAGCTGACAGCCCTTCTTACGGCAGCATCACGATCCGTTCTTCTTCGACGCGGTCCCAATCGAGGTAGCTGTCGAACTCGGGATCGAAGTAGGGCTCCGGGTCATAAGCCGCCACCAAGGGGTCGGCCAGATTAAAACCAAGGTCCGCAATGCAGCGACGTGTTTCGCCCGTGACGTGGGCGACAGCAGTGTTAAGTTGGCGTTGGGTCATGGGAGGGATGTGGGGGTTAGGGACTGGGGAATTAAGGCCAACCGCTAACGGCCCAATGTCAACAGCCACGCTTCGATCCACGCTGCTTCCGCAGCGAGGGCCTGGCTGCGTTTGGGGAAAGGGCCAAGAGCTGGGCCGGAGAGAGGGGCGAGATCGGCGATCCAACCTTTGGTGGTTGGTTCGACGAAGGAAGCTCGCGTAATGACGGGCGAGCCGAGCGTGGCTAGCTCAAGCTCTTCGCTGTAAAGCGTCCGCAGGACGCCCTGCGGAGAGATGACAATTTCAATGGCATAGTCTCCGGGGTTTCAGAAACAGAAAAACACAATCAACGTGGCCGCCGCAAAATATTGCGTCGCGGCCGATCAACGAGCAGCGGTTCGAGGGCGGTTTGCACTTCCCCCAACTGCTGCGTGATCCGGCTTCGCAATGCGTCGCTCGCACGAAGATCTTGGGG
>JALHQZ010000043.1 GCA_022841705.1 Pirellulales bacterium | reverse complement strand
CGCGCATTTTGTTGAAAATGAGAGGTTGCAAAATGAGAGGCGGGGGCGGCGGTACCACGGAGAAAACGTAGGTACTTCCTGGGGAATCAACGGAAGAGACCACGGGGAAAAGCCGAAGTTTACGATTCAGTTTACGCTACGCCGCCCGTGGGTTGCGACGTGGTGCGAAAGCGGTAGGCTGAATGCTTACGGGGCTAGCGCGACGGCGCGAAGAGCGGACACCCGATCCGCCTGCCCCGGTTTCTTGTTTTCGGGACCGGTACTCGGGGACTGGTGGCGATGCTGAAAGAGATTGCGATTCGACAACTGGAAGTTGTTGCGACGCGCTTGGCGACGCTCCCGCGAAAGCGAATCCACGGTTATGCGTTCGCCTGGCACGATGCCGAAGAGACCGGCCCGCAGCGAATGACCCTAGCGGATGGGTTCAGTCTCGCTCGAATGTCGAGTTCACAGTTACTCTACGCTGCATGTTGTAGTTGGCGTGACCCAACGCAATCGCCGCAGAGTGAGTTGGAAGTCGCGTTTCCCAAGACTGAAGTAGAAACGATACCTCCCCATTTTGACGATTGGCCCGATGCCCCGAATCCCCGGCTGACTTCCTACCGTGGCGTTATGTTGCATTGGCCATCGGGAGAGCCGAATCAGCATGTTCCCGGCTATGGCACTCTGAATCACTTTCCTGGCTGTTATGACTTCGCGGGGCCTGCTACGGCTGAAACTCGCAACATACTAACCATCGCGAACGATGTCGGCTTGGTAATCTCAAAATTACCGAAGCTGTGGCAGCGGCTGTATGGCTCTGATCTTCCCCATCATGCTCGATTGCAACCAGTGACCGCAGCGACGATGGCAATCGTCTACCTTGGCCAACAGAAGCAACTACCAATAGAGGAAATTAAGGACTGGATGGCGTGGAGAGACTTTCGGGCTGGTGAACCTGCAATCCCGGGTCGATCTATGTGTTCAATTCGACTGTGGCGTATCGACCGCACCGAACATGATTTTGCACGTTTGATGACACAGATTCCCGACCTGCAAAGCGGGCTCGAATCGTTGGTGGACTGGATGATCGTTCGGCTTCGGCGTGTTCGGAAGAATTCGACTGGCGGCGGAAAGCCTAGAGCGGTCAAGCAAGTCCGCAAGACGGCCCGAGGTGAAGCCCAAAAGGCGATCCTGGCCGCACTCACGACCCATCACAAGTACAGCAACGGTCGGTGCGAAGTGACGGAACCAATAGGAGTGAACGAGCTGGGGCGGCTGGCTGGCCAACATAAAGGCAGTAGCGCGTCAAACTACCTGAAAACCAATTTCAACGGCAAGGATGGCTACATCCGCGAATGCAATAACGGCGCCATCCACAGCACGATTGCGATGCTGAACGGCGAGTTGACCGCCACGAAATTGGCGAGTGGTGCGAACGCTAAAATTGAGGACTTCGCCCGCAGTGAGGATGACGAATAACGACCTGCGCGTTCAAGTGTTCAGCACGTTTTGCTGAACGCCGAAAATAATTCTTGCCCCTGCATCGGCCTACTTTTATCGGCGTTTCTGTGCGCCGTGGCCCCGTTCAGCCGTTCCGAAGCTGAACACTCGCACCTTTATATGCAAGCCGACGTTTGCGGCGAGCGCAATCATGGAGGTGCAATCATGCCCACCACCGAAGCGACCGACGTAGCCCCCTGGGCTCTTCTGACACCCAAGCAAGCCGCCGCGCGGCTCGCAATCTCACCCCGCAAATTGTGGGCGCTCACCAAGAGCGGCCAGATTAAGGCGACCCGGATTTCTCGTTGCGTGAGATATTCGCAGCCGGAGTTGGCCGCGTTCGTTGAGCGAAGTTCCCGCTAGGTCTCTCTCCAATCGGCCCTTGGCGGCGCCCCTCGAAACTAGAGGGGCCCGCCACGCCCTGGTACGGCGCACGGGCCCCAGCACTGAAAGATTTGAACATGAAGTCTACTGTTTTATCCCTGCGCTTGCTACGCGCAATTGAGGCGGCTTGTGAAGCCCGTGGAATCCACGGTGACGCGCTGTGCGGCAAGCCGGACCGACTGCCGAGCGCCGCGCGATGGATCGCCCTCGAAATCTGTCTGGCGGTTCCGCCTGACGTACGGCGCATCGATCCGATAGCGGTCCGCGAATTGGTCACAAGCGCCGTTCAGGACCACGTTGACCACGTCCGCAACGAAGATCGGAACGCCGGTTAGTTACCTCCCTCACCACGCCCGCGGCGCTGGGCTCAACCATCGCGCCGCGGGCGATAACTCAAGGATGATGATATGTCCAATTCTACCACAGCCGAATGGCGAGAAGTTAGCCGAAGCGAAGAATGCCCCGTTTGCCACAAACCCGATTGGTGTACTATCACGGGCCCCGAGGGCAACGCCAGCGCGGCCTACTGCATGCGCATCGAAAGCAATCTCCCCAAGGGCGAGGGGTGGATTCATAAACTACGCGATGACCACCCTAGCGAATGGCGCCCACCAGCGAAGTCGCGACCGACGAAACCGAAGCCGACGTTCACCACGGCCAACGACGCGGCCAAGACATTGGCAAAACAATTCGGCCGGCCGGCCGATCAGCGCTGGACCTATCGCGATCACAACGGCCAAGCGGTGGGCGTGGTGCTGCGATGGAACAAGCCTGACGGCTCGAAAGAGATTCGACCTCTCTCGCGCCATGCGGATGGCTGGCGAATCGAGTCGATGCCGACGCCCCGGCCGCTGTACCACTTGCCTGACCTTCACGCTGCGGAACTGGTGGTTGTCTGTGAAGGTGAGAAGTCGGCTGACGCTGTGCGTTCGCTCGGGATGACCGCTACCACCAGCGCGGGCGGCTCGAGCGCTGCTAAGCATTCCGATTGGTCCCCTCTCGCCGGAAAGCATGTTGTCATTCTGCCGGACAACGATGGCCCCGGCCGCAAGTATGCAAACGACATCTTGCAACTAGTGAGCAAGTTTAATCCCGCGCCGGTGGTGAAGAAGGTTGTCCTGCCGGACCTGCCGGAAGCGGGCGACGTGGTTGATTGGCTCGCCGCTGGTGGAACTGTTGAAGAGCTACAGCGATTGATTGTGGCGGGCGAAGCGGAGGAAGTTGTTGTCG
>JALHQZ010000042.1 GCA_022841705.1 Pirellulales bacterium | reverse complement strand
GTGATACAGCGCGGGACGCTAAAGGAACAGCGCCGCCGCCACCCTGGTCAAAAAGCCAGAATGGCGGCGGTGGTGCGTTAGAACGTGGCGCGCGTGCGCAGGTAGTAGAAGCCTCCGAGGAAGCCCGCCGGAGCTGTTGGCGGATAGGCCGCCCCGACGATACCGCCGAACGGGTTGTCATCTGGGTAGGAGTCGAAGGCGTTCTGGGCGCCGAATGCGACTTCGACGTTGTCCGTCACATCATAGGCTAGTTCGAAATCGAAGGTGACTTGCGCGTCGCCTTCGATCGGCAGGTCGCAGCCCGTCGGGCCCCCGCCATACGCATCGACGTGGCACTCGAAGTACTCACCGTAATAGTTCAGGCGCGCCAGGCCGCTGAACTGCCCCACTTCGTGATTGAAGGTGATGTTGCCCTTGATGTTGGGCAGGCCATTCTCAATCACGTAGCGACGTCCGGCGGACAACGGCGCTGCCGTATTCAATCCAGTATTCGTCACTTCCGTTTCCGTCCAGTTGAAGGCTGCCGACAGCGACGATTCCGACCCTGCGTAGAGTTCGAAACGCGTGCTGGCGACGATATCGATGCCTTGCGTCTCGGTGTCGAACGAGTTGGTGAAGAAGCTGAAGCTGGTCAGATCGTCGGAACCCGCGAAGTCGGCGGCGTTCAGCTTCCCAGCAGCGTCAAGCAGGAACAGGACTTGGCTCGTCGATGAGCCCGGCGGGATAATTGTCGGAACCCCCTCGGCCGCCACTTCAAGAAGCTCCGCCAGGAAGTCCTGGCTATCGGAGAGCGATATCCGATCCGATACTTGGATGTTGAAGTAATCGACCGTGACGTTGATATCCCCGATCCGGAAACCCGCGCCGACTGTGAAGTTCTCAGCTTCCTCAGGCGTCAAGGTCGGTCGGAAACCAGAACTTAGCTGCAGCCGATCGGCAATGAATTGGCCAGCCGCCGAAGAGAGCGGAATGGTGCCCAAATCCACCAATTGCGTGCCGCTGAATTGCGTCGTCACATTGGTCACGTTGGCTTGACCCACGGTCGGCGCGTGGAAGCCGGTGCTCCAGGTCGAGCGCAAGGTGAAATCCGGCGTCACGCGGTAGAGCGCGCCGAGCTTGTAGTTCGTCGTGGAGCCGTAAGTATCGTAGAAATCTTCGTAGCGGACAGCCGCCTGCAACACGAGTTGCTCGGTCACGTCAGCTTCGACATCCAAATAAACGGCGTAGTTCTCTTGTGAATCCTCCCCAGCGATGTCGGGCGTGAAGCCGCCGAAGCCGTTTGAACTCGACGAGAAGCCCTGCCCTGACGGATAAGCGACAGAAGGCGCCGCCAATGGTCCCAACTGGTACGAAGCCAAGTCGCCAGCGCGGATTTCAAATGTTTCCGACCGGTGCTCAGCGCCAAAAGCGATGTTCACATCAGAGGCCAGTCCGACGTCCAGGCCGTAAGAGAAGTCGATGTTGAAGTTCTCATCGATTTGGCTGTAGCCGCCCGGATTGAAAGAGGTGGGCGTATTAGGGCCCAAGCTCGCATTGATCGTGTTACGGATGACGAAGTCGATGTCGTTTTGACCGTACGTATAGCTCACGTCGTAAGATAGCCCCGACCCGATCCCGAGTTCCCCGCGCACGCCCAGCACGATCGATCTGTCTTCCAACTCGCCGCCAAAGCGCGGCGTGAAGCCGCCGGGGAACAATTCAACAAATGAGAAGCAGTTCGCATTTGCTTGCACGGACGCGAGGATCGCCGGATCCGGCAGCAAGCCGCCACCCGCGGTCAGCGGGATGCCGGCGGGGCAGTCGCCCGCAGTGTTAACCGAAAGGTCACCCACGAGAATGGAGGGAACGCCGCCTGGATCAGCCGCGCCCGTCAAAGCGTTGACGAGCGGGCCGCCAAACACGCCGGGGCGGTTGGTTGGGTTACGAAAGAAAAAGCCGCCTTCGGTTGTACGTCCAGAGAAGTTCCCGAACGCATAGGCTTCGGCCGCTTCATTGAGCTGAAGCGCGCTGTTGACGAAAATCGTAAAATCTTCATTGACCTCGGGTTGACCCCAAATCTGTGCGGGGTTGGCCACTGCGGTGTTGCCTGCAGCGATCAGGGCAGCGGCGTCATCGCGCTGCACAGAGCGGCTTGTATCTTCAGTCTCGCCATACTCGGCGCTGATGTTCAGGAAGCCGTTCGGTCCGAGCGCAAAACCGGCATTGCCGGCGATGTTCCATTGCGCGCCATCGCCTTCATACGATTGGCCCCACTCGGCTTCGAGTTGACCGCCTTCGGAATCGTTGCGGAGAATGAAGTTCATAACGCCTGCGATAGCGTCAGAGCCATACTGGGATGCCGCGCCGTCGCGCAACACTTCGACTTGGCGCAATCCGATGGCAGGGATCACTGAGATATCCGGGCCGTGGGCGCCATCCGCCAGACCGCCGCCGAGGAAGGTGATCACCGCGGAGCGATGCCGGCGTTTATTGTTGACGAGCACCAACGTCGCATCGGGAGAAAGACCGCGTAGATTCGCGGGCCTGATCAACGTGGCCGCGTCCGAGATCGGCTGCGTATTCACGTTAAAAGACGGCACTGATGTGCGCAGGATATTCTGCAGATCGGAATCTGCTTGATCCAGAAGCTCTTGCGCGCTGATGACATCCACCGGCGCTGGCGTATCAGCTGCCGACCGCGCAGCGCGGCGCGTGCCGGTCACGACAATGGTGTCTTCCGAGTCTGCGCTAGGTTGGGTTTGCGCATAAACCGCGCCTGTGGAGAGCCCCATCGTCAGCGCGCCAAACACGGCCGCTGCGCTTCCAACCAATCTGGCCTTCATTGTCTTCTGCTCCGCCCTGAAATTGTCGCCCCGAATCCAGTCGGATTGACCGAGTATCGCTTCGGAGTGTTATGGAACTGAGCTCGCAGTGCAATGGACTTACCGCAACACTGCCAGAAAAACGCCATCTTGGCCGATGAATCGAGCAAAACTTGCACCTACGCCCCGCAACCCTCGACGAATTGCCCGCTCTGCGCGCGTTGATGGACGTCGCAATTGGCGAATTACAGCGCGGCTTTCTCACCAAAGAGGAGATTGAGGCCAGCCGCGCCGTCATGGGCCTCGACACCAAGCTGGTGGCGGACGGCACGTATTTCGTGGCCGAGATTGATGG
>JALHQZ010000041.1 GCA_022841705.1 Pirellulales bacterium | reverse complement strand
AATCGGAGCCGTCAGGCCCGACATGGGATTCAAAAGATCGTTGGTCCTGCTGAACAATCCGTCCACGTGCGTCTCTCCCCGATTGAATGTTCTCTATACGTTCTTCTTGGGGATAAAGCGAGACGTTACGCTTGGCAAACCACAATCAATAGGTAGAGTCCCCCGCCAGAGGGCGGGATGGCGAAGAAGAAGCTTACGGCCAAGATTTTTGCGGGGTGGCTGACCGCGCCGGAGGTCGCGACCAAGATCTACGGGCTCGGCGGCCACGATGCCTCAATCGGCGCGCTCTATGATCGCCTCAAGGTAGGCTTGGTCAAAGCCGCCGCTGAGCATCGAGCCGTCAATGAGGGCGACCTGGAGGATGGCCCTATTGCGATCCCAGAGGAGCACTGGAAAAACAAAGACGGGATCCTCGTCGATGACATCTGGCAGACCGGACAGGTAACAATTTGGGCCACCACTCAAGGTTGGCACGGCAGGCCGCGCATCGACTACTACGGCGTGCGGTTTGACCCTCGCGGCATTGAGGCAATGTTGTCGGCCGCTGGCGGCACGAACGTAAGAGAGGCGCTAAAGAAGGCGCTGGCGAAACCAAAGCCGACGACAATTGAAGATCAACAAACAGCGCCCGCAGTAGGGCCGCCGGTCCCGGCAGCCGCGCTGCAAGCATGGGCCGGAGCTTACAAGCTCGCTTTCACGGGCCAGCGGGACACACTGGACAACGCTTACAAGTCCGCCGCTGGGGCATTTCCGGGCATGTCCTACTCGCGACAGCAGATTCGCGACCTTGTGGGTGGCGGCCGAAAGAAAGGCCCCAAGGGCGCCCGAAAGCCGTAGCCGCCGAATTACTGGCCAAGTCCGCCGAATTAAGGCGACAAAACCAAGTATTTCCGACGTTTGGCGGGATTCTTCCGCCGAACCTCCGCCGAATTAGCGCTGAAATAGACCGCTGAATTTGCCGCGCCCATCTTCCTGACAGCGAACGGGGCCCGCTGGGGGCCCCGAGTAGTGGAAGTGAGGTAGCCGGTGCGAACGGCTCGAAAGGTCCACGGTTCCCCTTGAGGGTCTGACCGCTAGGGCGATCCCTAGCAGGCCGGAGTCATCGCCTCAAGCCTTGGCCGATCGCTTGGTCTTGGGAGGCTCCCGCCCATGGGGCGCGAGCTTCTTGACCGCCTCTTTCAACGCGCCCGGCTTGGTCGCCTTGTGCGCTTTGGCAATCTCGAGAAAACGGCGAGACTGCTCCGGGTCATCCTGCTTGGGTGTCATTGGGGGAGAATACCATGGCTACTAATCCGCGTCAGGCGGTGCGGAATCTAGCCAATGCGCGAGGTATAGATGGAGAGATCTTTGAAGAACTCTTTGGCCTTGCTGTCGGCACGGTGGAAGCCGCTGATCGCGGGCTAGCCATTGTAGGGGCCGCCCTTCTCGAAGACGTCTTGCGGCACGCAATCTCAGAGCATTTGGCGCCGTGGCGAAAACCCGGAGATCATGATGCGTTGTTTGAGGGGCCCGAGGCCCCGCTAGGTGGTTTGGCTCAGCGAACGCGGATGGCATTTTCCTTGGGAATCATCACTGAGGAGATCAAGGCGGATCTAGATGACATACGGATAATTCGGATCGCGTTCGCACACACTCCAACTAGAGTCACATTCTCCACGCCCGACATTGTTAAGCTACTCAATCGCTTAAATGCGCTGGCCTTCCTGCATGGTGAAGCTCTTGCCGAGCTTGAAAAGCTCGCGAAGCTCAATGTTCATGGAGCCAAATTCGCGACCGCCACGTCTTCATTATGCGGCGCGCTCAGCCTGGGTGTTCCTTTTTGGCATCCGCAGAGATCTCTCGCTCGGGCTCTAAAGGTCTCATCGCTGAATAAACGACCTCAGCCAGATCCTTCGGATCAAGACAATCCAAATGGCCCCCCGCCACCACCCGCGCCCCCGCCTCAATCATCTCAGGGGTGATCTCGATTTCTGTCACTGTAGACATAACTCGGCCCTCCGATTAAATTTCAATCGGAACGCGCGCCACGCCCTAAGCGCTTGCGGCCCCCGACGCCAATCGGAGGGCCGCTTCTATTTTACCAGTCGCCAAGCAAAAGACGAAACGCCCGCTTCAACTTCGGGCGCGCCTTGCTTCGCTTAACCAAGCCTTTCGTAGGTCAGGCGCCGACCCTTCGCATTGCGCACGGCCAGACCGGCGCGCGTTTTGTCGTCGATGCCCAACCGTTCCCGGTTGCTGTAGCGATAGTCGAACTCGACCAAATAGCGGGCCAGATGGGCCTCGCTCACGCTCTGGTAGACGCCCTCAAGGCCACGCCGCAGCGTCGCGAAGTAGCCCTCGACGGTGTTGGTGTGCGTCTCGCCCTTCACGTACTCGCCGTAGCTGTGGCCGATGCGGCCATGGTCGGCGAAATGCTCCGGGGTGTCCTGATAGACGCGGGCATCATCGGTCATGAGCTTGGTGCCGCGCTTGGTGTTCGACAGCACCTTGCGGACGTTCTCGGCACGCACGGTCGGGATATGGAAGGAACGGGCGGCGCCGTCGCGCTCTACCAGCGTCATGACGGCCATTTTCTCGACCGGGCGGCGGTTCTTCTTGCGGCCCGACTTCGCGCCCAAATAGACCTCGTCGGCCTCTACGGTGACGCCGTGACCGCCCAGCGGCGGGACGTTGCCAGCGGTGCCGGGCTGCATGATTTCGCGGATGCGGTGGGTCAGGTGCCAAGCGGTCTGCATCGAGCAATTGAGGAGCCGCTGCACCTGCCGGGTCGCGATCCCCTTCTTGCTGGCGCACATCAAGTGAATGACCTGCAGCCACAGATGCAGGGCCAGGTGCGTCTCCTCGAAGATCGTATCCTTGCGGACGGTGAACTGGCTGCGGCAGGAGTAGCACTTGTAGAGGCCGTGGCGCTCGACGCCCTGCGGGTTCTTCTTGCTGGGCTTGGTGCGGACGCCGACCAGCTTGCCGATCTTGGCCTGCTCCGGGTTGCCGCAATGCGGGCACACCGGGCCGGTCGGCCAGAGGAGCTTTTCCACGTACTCGAAAGCCGCTGCTTCGTTGTGGAAATGGGGGGCGGTCAGGATTGCGTTTGCCATGTCCCCAATCTAGCTATTGGGGTGGGTTTGTCAAGCGTAACGTCGCCGGATAAAGCAAGCGTTACGCTTGGCAAACCACAATCCTGCTGAGAAATGGGAGCGCTAACGGCCGCTCAAGATGCCGTCTCTTGCCTCAAGGCGTCACGAAATAGACGGCAACCGCG
>JALHQZ010000040.1 GCA_022841705.1 Pirellulales bacterium | reverse complement strand
TCAACGCACGGCGCTGACGCAGGAGATCGGGATATTCATCTTCACGCAGGACCTCCCGGTCTGGACCCGAGGCGGCCAAGCGGACTCAAGCATGACGGATGAAGAGATCGCGCGCTACCGACCCAGCCCGGCTATCGCGCCGCATGGCGTGCCCTGTCGCCCAATTACTTCGAAGCGGACTTCAAAGCCTCCGTCGACGAGATCATGCACGCGACGCCGATCAACACCGATCCGGCGGCGTTCGTCGGCGGATGGAAAGCGCTGGCGGCTGACGAGCTTGCGGCGACAGCAAAGGCCAACGTCGCCACCGCTTCCTAAATCTCTTGCATTCCAGGCGCATTGCCCTATGTGCACGCGCTGATCGCGCGTCGGCGGAGCGTCCGCGCGGTTGTTGTTTCTGACGCCGCCCATAGGAGCACCTCCCGTGGCTGACAAAATCGACACCAACCGCAAAGCCGAACTGCTCTCCAACCCCGTCGAGCACATCGATATCGCGAGTTTCGACGCGCGCCCGATCATCGACGCCTGGGGCAAGATGAGCTTCACTAGCCGCGACGCCGCGCGCGCCGCCGGCATCCTCAACATGGCGCTTGAAGATCAAAACTGCTCGACCTGGCTGATCATGGCCGGGTCGACGGGCGCGGGCGGCTGCCTGCATGTGTGGCGCGACATGGTCGAGTACAACATGTGTGATGCCATCGTCGCCACCGGCGCCTGCATCATCGACATGGATTTCCTCGAAGCCCTCGGCTTCAAGCACTACCAGGCCAAGGAAATCCCCGACGACAACACGTTGCGCTCGCTCTACATCGACCGCATCTACGACACCTACATCGACGAAGAAGAGCTGCAGCACGTCGACGGCACGATCTACGAGATCTGCAACGCGCTTGAGCCGCGCCCCTACACCTCGCGCGAGTTCATTTATGAGCTGGGCAAATGGCTCGCCGCCGGCAACGCCAAGAAGAAGGATTCGCTGATCCAGCGCGCCTACGAGAAAGGCGTGCCGATCTTCGTGCCGGCGTTCTCCGATTGCTCGGCTGGCTTCGGCATCGTCAAGCACCAGGTCGAGCGCCGCAAAGCCGGCAAGCCGTATCTCACCATCGATAGCGGCGGCGATTTCCGCGAACTGACCGAGATCAAGCTCGCCGCTGGCACCACCGCGCTCTTCATGGTCGGCGGCGGCGTGCCGAAGAATTTCGCGCAAGACACCGTCGTCTGCGCCGAGATTTTGGGCCACCACGATGTCGAGGTGCACAAATACGCCGTGCAGATCACGGTGGCAGATGTCCGCGACGGCGCCTGCTCCTCCTCAACGCTGCAGGAAGCGGCAAGCTGGGGCAAGGTCAGCACTGTGCACGAGCAAATGGTGTTCGCGGAAGCAACGAGCGTCGCGCCGATCATCGTCTCGGACGCCTATCATCGCGGCGGTTGGCGCAAGCGCCAAGCGCGGAACTGGGCGAAGTTGTTTGCTTAGGCTCGACTCGCTCTTTCTCTCCGTTTTAGGGAGAGAGTGGGTTGACGCGCATTGCCAAGTCTCTGGCTCGCGACTTTGACTGGGTAAAATTTCCCTCGCCTTTCTTGGCTCCCCGCTTTGATCGAAGGGTCCGCGATGGCTGACATATTCATAAGTTACACCAGAACCGACGGCGCCATCGCCTCCAAAGTCGCGGCAGCCTTCGAAAGGCAGGGATGTTCTGTGTTCTTCGACAATCGGATCTCGCCGGGGGAATCTTGGGATCAACGCATCGAGTCGGAGCTTGATACCGCGCGCGCGGTCGTTGTTCTTTGGAGCGCGGATTCTCGCGATCGAGTCTGGGTCCGAAATGAAGCGCGCTTCGCGTTAAACAAAGGCACGCTTTGCCCGGCGCTCATCGGCAGCTGCGAGATTCCGATTGAGTTCAGCCACCTCCAAACTGTGGACTTGCGCGACTGGGGCGGCAGCGACACTCACCCTGCGTTTCAAGCGTTACTGCAGGCCTCAACGAAGAAGGCGCCGCCGCGCACTTATTCCGCACCCCAGCCCTCACGGCTTCCAGCGCATCTTGAGGCATCCAAAGCTGAGGAGTTAAAGGGCGTCGCTACATCCGACGATTTCTACGACCTCAACCTGCTTCATGCAAAAGTGCGGGAGGCGGTTGAACGGGCGCGGGCTGCTCAACGCTGGGCAATTGAGAAAGCCTTCGAGGGACGATATGCGGCAGAGCTTGCAGCGCAAGCCGCCGAACGAGCCCGGGCAGGCGCGCCGGGTACATGTGTCTTCGACTATGGCGAGGGCGACGCCAAGCAACGCTATGAAGGCGAGGGCGTGGGTTCGGTCGCCCATGGCTATGGGTGGTCTATTGCCTGCTACACAGACGACATGCCCGGTACTGTCATTCATGACGCCGGTCAATGGCAGCGCGGCAAACTCAGCGGCGTCGGCCAAACCCTAATTATATATCCGCCGCCAAGTAAGTCTCATTTTCGTTGGGAAGGAGAATTGTCCGAAGGGAAGTTTAGTGGCTCATCCGCCCTCTGGGTCGAGCACAAGCTGAGCCGTGCGGGCGAATTCCTAGTTGGTGAAAGTCATGGGTACAGCGTGTTTCATGGCGGCTCAAATCACCAACGATACGAAGGACTGTTTCACAACAAGAAGCGTCATGGCTTCGGTGTCGAATGGCGACAGGACGGTTCGGTTTTCAAAGCTGGCATTTGGGCGGACGACGAATTGCGAACCGTACTATAGCGTGATAGCGGGAAGCCCGCCCATTGCAGGTGACGACACGTACTGCTCACCGCTAACCCCCACATACATCAACCGCATCGCATCCTCCCCAACCCGATCACTCGACACCAACCGCAGCGGCGGCTGCGCTTCGGCGAAGCACGGCGCGCCCTTCCTCAGCACGAACGGCCGCAGATAAATCTGATACTCATCCACCAGCCCAAGCTTCCCCAGGCTCGCCGCCAGCTTCGGCCCATCCACGTCAATCCGGCCCTCAAGCTCAGCGCGCAGCCCGCGGATCACAGAGTTGGGTTTGCCCTACGCCGTGTGTAGTCCCGTTACACACGAGATTGTACCCAATGTGATCCAGTTGGTTGGCGGGCGTCCGAATTGGAAGATGCGCGAGCACGAAGACGACAAGCTGATCCGCTATCGCGGGCCGCTGCCTTCCGCGAGGGATGACATGCTGAAAAAATTTCCCTTCGAGGCGAGGCTCGCCGCGTACGACGCGCAAGATTCCGAGCGGAAGCGTGGCTTCTGGCCGTTCAAGTAACGAAGGCCCTGCGGATAGATCGCGTTTAATCCGACCGAGGTTGC
>JALHQZ010000039.1 GCA_022841705.1 Pirellulales bacterium | reverse complement strand
GCTTCACCTTCCAGATTTTCTTGATGTCGCGCAGCGTTTTGATTTTGTGGCAGCGCTTGCACATGAGTTGGTCGGGCTTGGCTCTGCGCCACGCATTCGGCGTCGAGTGTTCGCCGATCAGATCTTCAGTTTCTTCGCAATCGGAGATGCAGCACTTGGCGTTCTGCTTCTTCAGCAGCGCTTCGTATTCGCGTGCGGTAAGATAGAGCCGGCTCATGCGAGCAGCGCCTTCTCGTTTGATGGAGATGAGGGCGCTCAAGTCTCGACGAGAATGGCCCGATCGCTTGGCCAAACGGTCCCTGGAGAACAAAAGAAGCACATATTGACTGGAAGGGCAAGTGTTTTGGCGGAGTCGGGCGAACCCGCGCGCGAACGCGCGCGGGACGCGCTCTCGTAAACCGAGCCGCGCCCGGAGGATTGGAGTAGGGCGCGTCTCGGCGCTTCGCGCTTCGCTTTCGTGGTGCCGACCTTGGCGGTCGTCGCAAGCCTTCTGGATGTAGGCGTCAGCGCGGGTCTCACCGAGGACCAGATCGCTAAGGTTCGGGAGGCCCAGGGACATGCACTCAAGCGGCCGGAGCTGCGTGCGTGAGTATTGACGCTGATGCGCTTCGGGTGCTGCGACTAGAGCGAGAGTGCGTAGGTAGCTGGATTGAGCCCTATTGACGCCACCCAGCCCTGCACGATGCGCGCATATTGGCGCGTTGAGAGGTGAGGGGAGTTGGCGAGCCGGCTCGGGAAAAGGTAGTCAGCTGAGCGCAAGTAGTGGCGACGCGTGTCTTCACCTCTCCGCCAGCGGCGATATCCTCCACCTTCAAGCGAGTGAGGTCGCAAGCGCGCAGCTTGCTGTCGATCGCCAGATTGAAGAGCGCGAGATCACGTATGCGCTTCTTCAGTTCTAACCTGGCGCGGATCGACCAGACCTCCTTCATCTTGAGGGCCGGCTTCTGGCCTGTCAGTTTTCCACCCGTAATGCGACGTTGGCGCTTGGCGGCGCGGAAGGGTGCTTCGGTGATAATCTCCAAGGTCATGACGTGAGCCTTCTGCTCACCCGCCCGCACAGTACGAGCGGGGCGAAGAGGCTACGCCTCAGACCGGATGACCGCTATCGAGAACCTAGGCCAGTCGCAAAATGTGATCAGATGGCGTGGCCTGGCCCGAAGCGGCCATTCGAGCGCCAGCCTTGCCCTGTACTTCGAACAATTCGAGCGAGGCACAGACGCGGGGACAGGCGCTTTTGCGAGGTTCCAGAAAGAGCCTTCCAACTACAGCGCGGCATTTTGTTGACCTCCGAGCTCAGGGCGCTCTGACCAGAGCACCCTGAGCTCGGCAACGAACGACCGTTCAGATCGTCTCCGACCATTTGCTGATTTTTCCGACGGTGCGATCGATGACATCTGGCTGGTCGTAGTAGCTGAGATGCGGGGTGTCGCCGTCCCAAACCAGTTCCTTTTTCGCGGACGGCATTGCCTCGAAGTGCCGGCGTGCGGCGTCCGGCAGGAAACTCGCGTCACTGTGAATCATCAGGTAGGGCTTCGTCTGCATGCGCGCCGCGCTGATCGATTCATAAGCGAGGAGGTCAGCATCGCTCATCACGGCGTAGCGGTTGTCCCACAGCCCCTTGTCGGCCCAGACATGGTACCAGTCCCAGACGAATTTGCCCGGCATGCCGACATTCATGTCTTCGGCGTCCACGCCGGGGACGTAGTCGATCTCGCCTGTGGCCTCGTACTTTTCCTTTGCCCGCTGGCCGCTTGTGAGACGCGCTGCATAGCCCTCTTCCGTCAGCCAGGCGATGTCGCCTTCCCGGTCGCGGTAGTGGCCGGCAAGCGTAACCCCGGCCGCAATCCGCTCATCCTCTGCGACGGCGCGGATCACTTCCGAACTGCCTTGGCAAATGCCGAGGGCCACCAGCCTCCCGGCATCGACACCCGGCTGAGCGCGCAGGAAGGCGGTCGCGCTGATGATGTCGGCGACCTTGTGGAAAGGGTTTTCGTAGGCGCGCGGCTCGCCCCCGCTCTCGCCGCGGTAGCGGGTGTCAAACACAAGCGCGGTGTGTCCCTCAGCGGCGAGGCGCCGGGCATACTCGGTTGGCGCCTGCTCCTTCTGGAAGGTCATCGGCCCAATGATCACGAAAGCGGCGCTCCGGGCGGCAGGGGCAGCGGGCACATACAGGTCGCCGACCAGCGAAACACCGGGCGCGGCGCTGTCGAAGACGACTTTGGTCTGGGTGAACGAGGTTGTCATGGCGGTCTCCGTTGTTGAAGGGATGACCGTTTTATCGCCTGCCCTGTGCCCCGCCGCTTGCAGGGGGCTGCGGACTTCTTGAAGATTCCTGCTAGAGCGAAGATCGGTAAGCCTTCGGCGTGGCGCCGGTCAGGCGCTTGAAAATGCGAGAGAAATGCGGCTGGTCGGCAAAGCCGCAGTCGAGCGCGATATCGCTCATTGTCCGGGCAGGATCGGCCAGCATCTTCTTTGACTGCTCGACCCGGTAATCCATCAAGAACTGGTAGGGAGTGTCTCCCATAACTTCTTTGAACAGACGAGAGAAGTGCGCGGTGCTGAGGCCTGCGGTTCGCGCCATGTCTTCAATCGTGATCGCTTCTCCGAACCGGTCGGCGATGAAATCGAGAACGCGCTTGTAATGGCTGGCGGTGAACCCGCGGCTGAACGCCAAGGCTTCGGACCGCATCTCGCCGTAACGCTGCACGAGCTTGACGAGGAAGATGCGCGCGAGCGACTCATACATGACCTCCGAGCCGGCCCCGCGTGTGCGAAGAGCGTCCAGGAGCATAGCGGCCGAATGGCAGAGGTCGGGATCGAGGCTTTGGGGCGTATCGCGAAGCTGAAGCTCCGTGAGGAGCACGCCGAGTTCTCCGGTTGCAAAGCGGGCTAGCTTCTCCGGCAGCAAGGTAATGACGATCACGCGCGAGCGTTCGTGCCAGTGCCAGCCGCTGCGGATGCCTGCAGGCGTGATCACCACCTCATCAGGTTGGTAAATGAAATCGCGGTGCTCCTCGCCGCGCCAGTTTTCGACGCGCATAGGCGCTGCGCGCCTGTTGATCAGGATGTGGTGTTGCACGAACACCTCCCGGGGCATGCTCGCCGGCTCCGCCTCGAAATACTCAAGGTTCAGCAGGTCCGCCGCGCGCGGTCGGAGGATGTCGAAGCTCCGCAGGAGCGCCTCGGAAGGGTAGATGTCCTGGTACTTCACTATGCCCGATTTTTCCTTTCCGCCCCCACCAAAGCCTCCTACCCACCATCGCTTTAAATAGCAGGCGTCGAGCTTTGCTGCTCATCAACTTGATGTGGAAGAAGTTCGCGCCTCGCGATTCCATACCGCAATGTCTTGAACCGGCGAGAGCGCGCCGGTCGGGAGGGCGTGAGCCAACCGGCTGGATTGGATCGACTAGGCCCGTCGCCGAGCCTATTTTGTCCGTCACCGTAGTGGATGGAAGCCATGAGTTATGCCGTCGGCCCCGGCGATCTGGTTCTGTGCGTCAATGCAGCGCCAAACCATGTGACGGGAGAGGCTGTGCCCCTCGTTGTTGGCGAGACCTATATAGTTGCTGCGGTCATGGAATTCGCATGTCCGTGCGG
>JALHQZ010000038.1 GCA_022841705.1 Pirellulales bacterium | reverse complement strand
TGGCTTTACGCCACCATCGCGCGCCACCCCCCGCCTGCTGTGCACGGCAAGCGCATCAAGCCGCGGTATCTCACGCAGATTAAGTCGCGCCCGCCGACCTTCGTGCTGATCTGCTCGCGCGCCGGGGACATGCCGGAGAGCTATAAGCGCTACCTTGTGAACGCGATGCGCGAAGCGTTCGATCTGCACGCAGCGCCTGTGCGCCTGATCGTGAAGGCGGGGAAGAACCCGTTCGCGGAGGAATGACGGGAATAGGGCCGGTTTCGCTCGCTGAGCTTTGTAGGGCGGGCGGGGGAAATTCGCCGATATCAGCCTGACCGCCACCCGAACTGAGCATCGCAATTCCAATCGACTTAGGACAGTTGTGCCGCACATTACGGTTGCTCAATTTCGATGAGATAACCGTCAGGGTCTTGAGCGAAGCAACGCCAACCGCCCCACGCTGGTTGCTGTGGCGGGGTGAGGAACGGCATGCCGCCGGCGCTGAGTACGGCATGGGTTTGCCTTACGTCCCTGACCCGAAAGATAAGGTTCACTGCCGGTCGATTTACCTCGGAGTGCGGGGCCAAAGTGATACCGGGCTTATCTGCAGTTGGCGGGCTCGTAAGCACCAGGTAGATCGTTGCGCTCGAACGCTCCAACCGTCGTAGAGAGTCTAGTCGTTCTGTTACAACAAAGCCGAGATGATCCACGTAGAACCGTTCGGATAAAGACAGATCTCGAACGACCAGCATTGTGCTGAAGCCGACTAGCTGGGAATCCAGCGGGTGAGATGTGCTTTCCATCGGACGACCCGTAGGTGATGCGCAAGAGATGAGCCCAGCAGCGACGAAAGAATGTTCGTCTGAGCATAGACCAGCGTTCCGTTTGTGGCCGCGCAGACCAACTGCCAGCCATGGGCCAATCAGGCCTAGGCTGCCACAATGTTACGGACGGCGGGGTCGCTCAAGACCTTCCGGTCGCAATGCTGCGCCCGCGAAGGCCGGAGATCGCCGATATCAGCTGCTGGGAAGCTTCCATCTTGACATGCGGTGGCGTTCTTTCTCGTATCACCTGACCATAGATTTGGGAGGCATGAATGCGCCGGAGGTTGTTGGGTATCGTTGCGGCGCTCGCTGTTGCGTCTTGCGCTTCACTGGACCCAGTGGAGGACACTGGTACCACGGCTCACGTCGATAGCCCCCTTAGCTTCATGTTCGGCGAATGGGTGGGCACGGCCTCAGGCTTTGCACCTGACGGTACTCCCTACACTGTCACTCAGACTGAGCGTGTTGGTCCGATGCTGGAGGGCGACGTCGTTGTAATCGAAGGAACGGGTTATCGAGAAAACGGCGAAACGGCATTCAGTGCCTTTGCCGTGGTGTCGCAGTCCGGCCCGAACGGCGGCTGGGAAATGCGCAGCTACGCGAACGGTCGTGCAGGGACCTTCCCGTTCGAACCAAGGGAAAACGGATTCGTATGGAGCACCCCAGCCGGCCCAAACGCCCGCATGAGATATAGTGCCACGTTTGATGGAGATCGCTGGTCACAGGTCGGAGAGTATGTCGTGGAGGCCCAACCGCCGCGCCAAGTTTTCGAGATGAACCTCGCCCGGATCGGGCCCACAGCATGGCCGTCTAGTGATCCGGTGGCTATTCCAGGCTCGCGGCAAGAGAGAGCCAACTGAAATCAATGGGTTTACGAGCGTCCGCATTGGGCCACTTCCAGCCAAATTGTCACAACATTACCGACGGCGGTCCTTGATCAAACCTGCCCCTCAGATCGCTTGCCCCGCGGCCCAGCCGCTCGACCACGCCCATTGAAAATTGTAGCCGCCGAGCCAGCCGGTCACGTCCACGCACTCGCCGATGAAGAAGAGCCCGGGCGTGGCGCGGCATTCCATGGTCTGCTGCGACAACGCGTTGGTATCGATCCCGCCGACCATGACCTCGGCTTTGGCGTAGCCTTCGGTGCCCACCGGCGTGAGCGGCCAATCTTTGAGCTTGCGCACGAGATTGATGAGGCCCGCGTCTTTGATGTCGCCAAGCGCGATGTTTTGGAGCGCCGGCGCCTCGCCGGCGCTCCAAGAAAGCAGCGCTGCCGCCAACCGTTCCGGCAACAAGTCCGCCAGCGCGGTTTTCAACTGCGCCTTGGGACGCTCACGTTTGCGCCGCGCCAGCACATCTTCGTCCATGCTCGGGAGCCAATCGATGATCACGCTCTCGCCCGCGCGCCAATAGGACGAGGCCTGCAAAATCGCTGGGCCGGAAAGTCCGCGATGCGTGAACAAGGCCGCTTCGCGAAATTCGATCTTGCCAACGCGCGCAATGATATCGGTGGAGACGCCGCTGAGCGCGCTCATCCAGGCGAGATCGCTTGCGGCAAACGTCAACGGCACAAGCCCTGGGCGCGTTTCGATGACCGGAACGCCGAACTGGCGCGCAATGTTGAAGGCGAATCCGCTGGCGCCCAACTTCGGAATCGAAAGCCCGCCCGTGGCAATGACCAGCGCACCACCCTCATAAGCGCCCAACATGGTCTCGACGATGAAGCGCTCAGTGCGCCGCACGGCGTTGACGCGCCAATTGGTTTTGATCTCGACGCCCGCGCTCGTACATTCGTCGAGCAGCATGCGCACGATTTTCGCGCTAGAGCGCGCGCCCTCGCAGAAGAGCTGGCCCAGCGTCTTTTCGTAGTGCGCAATGCCATGTTTGTTCACCAGTGCGATGAAATCGTGCTGCGTGTGGCGCGCGAGCGCCGAGCGGGCGAAATGCGGATTGGCGGAGAGATAGCGCTTCGGGTCGTCGGCGTTCACATTGGTGAAGTTGCAGCGCCCGCCGCCAGAGATCAGGATTTTGGCGCCGACCTCGCCATTGTGTTCCAGGACAAGCACTTTGCGTTCGCGCCGGCCGGCATGCAGCGCCGCGTACAAGCCCGCCGCGCCGGCGCCGATGATGATCGTGTCGTAGCCAGCGCTCACCTTAGCGCTCAAACTGAACCCAAGCGCCGTTTTCGCCGTACGTGGGCGCGAGCATAGCGGCAATCTGTGGCGCGACCTCTTCCGGCGCTGGCAGTGTCATCGGGTCTTCACCGGGGAACGCCTTGGCGCGCATCGCGGTTCGCGTGGGGCCTGGATTGAAGAGATTAGCTTTCATTGGCGTGATCTCGATCTCTGCGGCGTAGCTTGCGATCAATGCATCGAGCGCTGCCTTCGTCGCCGCGTACGGCCCCCAATAGGCGCGCGGATTCTTCGAAGCGCCGGAGGTGACGAACACAGCGCGACCCGCGTCGGAGGCGCGCAGCAGCGGATGCATGGCCCGGATCAGCCGCCAATTGGATGTGAAGTTGACCCCGATCACCTCGTCCATCACGGATGGCGTGGCTTGGTGCACGGGGGTCAGCGCCCCGAGCGCGCCCGCGCAGGCGGCGAGGCCGTCGAGCTTGCCGAAGCGCTCGAACAAAGCCGCTCCCAGGGCGTCGATGGCGGCGAAGTCACGAAGGTCGAGCGGGACTAAGGTCGCTTCGCCACCGGCGGCTTTGATCTCATCGTCGAGGCTCTCAAGCGCCTTCTGGCTGCGCGCCGCGGCGACAATACGCCAGCCTTGTCGCGCGAGCTCTATAGCAACCGCGCGGCCAATGCCGCGCGACGCGCCAGTCACCAATGCAATCCTGGCGTCGCTCATTCGGCTGCCGCTTCAGCGAGCAAGGAGAGCTGAAAATCTTTCGCTGCGCGATCTGACGATAGGTCAAGCAGCGGCGTGGGATAGTCGCCCGTGAAGGCGTGGTCGGTGAATTGAGGGTTGTCGGCGTTGCGGCCATTCTCGCCCATCGCCCAGTAGAGCCCCTCGACTGAGAGGAAGCCGAGCGAATC
>JALHQZ010000037.1 GCA_022841705.1 Pirellulales bacterium | reverse complement strand
ATCAACGGCCTGGTGAAGGCGGTACCGTCGCTGGCGGACCACGGCTGCTCCTATGGCGAGGCCGGCGGGTTCTTAAAGCGCATGCAAGAAGGCACCTGGATGGGGCACGTCTTCGAGCATCTGGTGATCGAAATTCAAAACGTCGCCGGACACGACGTCAGCTTCGGCAAGACGCGCAGCGCCAAAGTGCCCGGCCACTACAACGTGGTGTACGAAATTCAGGATCAGAACGTGGGACTGGAAGCCAGCCGCCTCGCGCTGCGTTTGATCCATTCCCTGCTCCCGGAAGCCTTGCGCACCAAGTACGCCGACAAAGACTTCAACTTCGACAAAGAGCGCGACTGGTTCATTCGCTACACGCAAAAACGCGAACTTGGGCCGAGCACCGGCTCCCTGGTGAAAGCCGCCGAAGCGCGCCACATCCCGTGGCTGCGCTTGAACGAGCACAGCCTGGTGCAACTCGGCCACGGCAAGTACCAGCGCCGCATCCAGGCCACCATCACCAGCGAAACGCGCCACATCGCCGTGGAACTCTCGTGCGACAAAGAAATGGCGCACAAGATTTTCGAGGACTTGGGCCTGCCGGTCCCGAAGCAGGCCACCGCCAGCAGCGAGCGCGAAACCTTGCGCTGCGCCGAGCGCATCGGCTATCCGGTGGTGGTCAAGCCCTACAACGGCAATCACGGCCGCGGCGTCTGCATCAATCTCAAGACGCCGGAAGAAGTCGCGCGCGGTTATGAAGTGGCCAGCCAAGTCAGCAAAACCGTGGTCGTCGAGAGCTATATCACTGGCTTCGACCACCGCATGCTGGTGGTCAATGGCGAACTGGTCGCCGCCGCCAAACGCGTGCCCGGTCATGTCATCGGCGACGGCAAGCATTCCATTCGCGAACTGATCGACATCGTCAACGCCGATCCGCGCCGAGGCATCGGCCACGAGAAAGTGCTCACCAAGATTCAGATCGACCATCAAGCCGACGACCTGATGGCCAAGAAGGGTTACACGCTCGATACCGTGCTGCCCGTCGATGAGATTTTCTACCTGCGCTCCACTGCGAATCTGTCCACCGGCGGCACCGCAATCGACGTCACCGACATCGTCCACCCGGACAATCGCGCGATGGCGATCCGCGCCGCCAAAGCCATTGGCCTGGATGTGTGTGGCGTGGATTTCCTCACCGACGACATCTCGCAGAGTTACCAGACCCACGGCGGCGGGATCTGCGAAATCAACGCCGCGCCCGGTTTCCGCATGCACGTTGCGCCCGCCGAAGGCAAATCGCGCGATGTCGGCGGCGCGGTGATGGACATGCTGTTCCCACAAGGCGCGCCCTCGCGCATCCCGATTGCCTGCATCACCGGCACCAACGGCAAAACCACCACCAGCCGCATGCTCGCGCACATCCTGAAGATGGCCGGGCACACCGTCGGCTTGACCAGCACCGATGGCGTTTACATCGACGGCAAGCTCACCGTGAAGGGCGATATGACCGGCCCCGTGGCCGCGAGCATGGTGCTGCGCGACCCCACCGTCGACGCAGCCGTGCTGGAAACCGCACGCGGCGGCTTGCTCAAGCGCGGCATGGCCGTGCGCGACTGCGATGTCGCTGCCGTACTCAACGTACAAAGCGATCACCTGGGCCTGCGCGGCATCGACACGCTCGACGAGCTGGCCGAAGTCAAACGCACCGTGGTCGAAATCGCCAACGACACCGCCGTGCTCAACGCCGACGACCCGCGCGTGCTGCGCATGGCCGCGTACTGCAGAGCAAGACACGTCTGCTACGTCACCATGAATCCGCGCCACACGCTGGTACAGCAGCACATCCGCGCTGGCGGCATGGCCGTGGTGCTGGAGCAAGGCATGAACGGCCACATGATCGCGCTTTACGACAAAGGCTCGCATTTGCCCTTGATGTGGACCCACCTGATCCCCGCCACCATCGAAGGCCGCGCGCTGCACAACGTGCAAAACGCCATGTTCGCCGCCGCCCTCGCCTACGGCCTCAAAGTCAGCCGCGAAAACATCGAACACGGCCTGCGCACCTTCACCACCAGCTTCTTCCAGGCCCCCGGCCGCTTGAACGTGTTCGACGAACACCCATTCAAAGTCATCATGGACTACGCGCACAATGCCCACGGCGTACAGGCCATGGCCAACCTCACCGACCAGCTCAACGTCGTCGGCAAACGGATCGTCGTCATGGCCGCCCCCGGCGACCGCCGCGACGAAGACGTACTCGATCTCGCCAAAGCCGCCGCCGGGCACTACAACACCTACATCTGCAAACGCGACGACCACACGCGAGGCCGACGGGGTGATGAAGTCCCTGCCCTGCTGCGCAAAGGTCTCATCGAGAACGGCGTGGAGCCTGATGCGATTGAGATCATCGAGGACGAGCAGGAGGCAATTGTTTCGGCGCTGAAGCGCGCCGTGCCTGGGGATCTGGTTGTTGTGTTTGCTGACAATGTTGCGCGGTCTTGGAAGCAGATCATTTACTTCAAGCCCGATGTGCAGGCGGCTTCGGAGAAACCCAATTTGGCGTCCGCTCCTTCGTCAGTGATTGGGGCGCTTAAGGGGTTTGAGGAGTTCTCTGA
The DNA here is from genome assembly GCA_022841705.1 of Pirellulales bacterium. Lineage (GTDB taxonomy): Bacteria > Planctomycetota > Planctomycetia > Pirellulales > Lacipirellulaceae. The sequence continues at coordinate 1,374 of JALHQZ010000037.1, read as the reverse complement.
GTCGAGTTCGATGGAGATTCGGCAGGATGAGCGTGGGGTTTATGTTGTGGTGGAGGATGCGGATTGAGGGGCGTGCTCTCCACCCAGGTTGCCAGCGAGTACTTAGCAACTAACGGGAATACTATTGGAGCATCACCAGCTTGACTTGCCGAGAATTCAGATGTCCCTGCAAATCTGCTACGTCTGCAGTAAGAATACCCTGAAACATGTAGAAACACTTGACTCAGGAAATCGATATCAGTGCGAGTGTCCTCTGTGTGGCAAATTCACTATCGGGAAGATCGCAGCTCGCAATGTCAAAAACATGTTCCCCAGCATCGTTAGTTGGATTCGCGAGTGCAATCTTAGGGAAAACGAACCGACAATCCTCAGTCAAACCATGTCGCGAATAAAGGCTTCCCTGCCAAGTTTGTCGACTGCTCAAAAGTCGATGCGCCTCCTTAAAAACTTTGCCATGCGCAGTAACGTGCCCGGTCATCCCATCAATTACACCCACCTAGACTATCCGCTTGCCTGGGCTCGCGACACCAGAGAATTTGAATATCATCTCCGTGCATTGGAGAGCGAAGGCTATGCCAAATTCACCCCCAATAGCAGTAGAGAGCGAGCCAACGGCCAAGTCGAAATTCTCCCGAAAGGCTGGAGCATCTTGGAGTTTGGAGGATCTCAGCGTTCCGGAATGGTCTTCGTAGCGATGTCCTTTTCAGAAACCCTCAAGCATATCTTCGATGACGGTATTCTTCTTGGTATTCGGGACGCTGGATATATCGGACAAAGAGTGGATTCAGTTCGACATGTTGACAGAATCGACCAGAAAATTATTTCTGATATAAGACAAAGTGATTTTGTCGTTGCTGATGTCACGGAGAACAAAGCCGGTGTGTACTTCGAAGCTGGCTATGCCCTCGGGAAGGGAAAAACAGTTATTTGGACCGTCCGAAAAAGCGATATCGCCCAGGTCCATTTCGACACAAGGCAATTCGCGCACATACTCTGGAACGACGCGCATAACCTCAGGAGGATTCAGACATCGGAACGCGGACATCCAGTTTTTGACTCTTCACGCGAACCTTTTAGACGTGCAAACGGTTAGACGTCTTGACTCAAGATCCGAGCCGGGATGATTTTCGGCGTGCGACCAACGCCTCCAGACGCCAGCGGCGCCAAAAATCCCATGTGAGTTTCTCAGCCGGTCACGAGACGCCGGGCAAAGCCGATGCCTTTGAGCCACTGCTGTTTCCACTGCGCGGCTTTAGCTTCGAGTGCTTCCACGCTGGCAACGAAGCGCCAGTAACCTGAGCCGACGCCTTTGACGTGCGCGGTCCAGAAGTTGCCATCCAGTCCAAGCTTGCTCAGCGCAGTCGGCTCACGCTC
>JALHQZ010000036.1 GCA_022841705.1 Pirellulales bacterium | reverse complement strand
ACAAAGCAACCTGTTCGACTTGCCGATGTCCCATCATGATCTTCAGTCCTGGCTATAGCCACGACTGAATCAGTGAACGCCATGCGTCGCAACTAAGACTTTTTCAACAAAATCTGCCAGGAGCGGAACTCGCGCTTGGTATCAAAGAGATGCCAGATCACATCGGAATGCACGCCTTGATGGCGTTCGCTCGGGCTGAACAAACAATGCTGCCGTCGGAACGAGGCTTGAGTAAGTCCTGAAGAGTGTCCTTCAGCCTTCTCCGATCGCGCTTCGACAACGTGGCAACTATCTTTGCCTGGGGATTAAACGCTGGCGTCTGCCTCCGCCAGTAGGATTCGAAGTCGATAAAGGACATCGTGACCTCGAACATTTTGACAGCAATACTATCAAACCCCGTCCGCTCGAATAATCTGCGTAGCGCCTCCAAGCTCGAATCCTCGGTGCCGGAAATCCGCGGCACCTCGATGCCCATTTGTCGAATGGCAATCGTCAATGGCTCAGTGGGGCTGCGTTCTCCCTTGAAATCCCAGACGTAACCTCCGACAGCGCCATTCGGCCGGGCAACGCGGCGCATTTCCGAGAGCGCGCGGAGACGCTCGGGAACGAAATTGATCACCAAAGCCGACGCGACCACGTCAAAGGAGCGGTCGGGAAACGGCAGCGCTTGTGCATCCGCCACGCGGAAGCTGGCGCGTCCTGCTACGTGCCGTTGGCGGGCGTAATCGAGCTGCGATCCTACGGGATCCACAGCCACGACGGAGCCCGGGGCGCACGTGTCGAGCACGAGTTCCGTGAACGCGCCGGTGCCGCAACCGACATCGAGCCATGACGCGTTTCTCGATGGGGCGAACCAGCCGAGGAATGCGGTGCCCGCAGCGCGGCTCCAGCAACCCATGAAAGCCTCATAAGCGGCACCGTCGTCGAATGCTGGGACGGTGGCGGTCTGCGAGGTCACTGCACTCGCTCGCTTCCATTACCCCTTCAGACCGATCCGCTCGATGATCGGCTTCCACACTTTCTGCTCGCGGCTGATAAAGTCGCGGAGCTCGGCCGGCGACATGGGCCGCGCGTAGAAGCCGATGTCCTGAAGCCGACTGCGGAGCTCAGGCCGGTCGAGAACCGTGCGCAGATCGTCGCTGACTTTGTGCCCGATGGGCTCCGGCGTTCCGGGTGGCGCCATCAGAGCGTACCAGCCCACCGAACTGAATCCGGGCAACGTCTCCGCCGCTGTCGGCGCATCGGGAATATTCGGCAGACGCTGCTGAGAGCACACCGCCAGTAATTTCAGCGACCCGCCCGTAATCGCGCCCCTCAATCCGGGCAGACTGTCGACGGTCGCCTGCACTCGCCCGCCAAGCACGTCGCCAAGGGCCTGCGGCGTTCCAGGATAGGGGATAGCCGCGATGTCGATGTCCGCTGCCATGCGGAGCAGCTCCGCGGTCAAGTGCGGTGTGCCGCCACGATTGCTGACAGCAACGCTCATCTGGCCCGGCCGTTGTTTCGCCAGCGCGATGAATTCGGAGAGCGTATTGACACCAAGCGACGCCGAAACGGCGATGGCCATCGGCACTTCGCCGATAAAACCGACCGGAACGAAGTCGCGGGCGAGATCATACGGAAACTTCAACTGAATTTCCGGCAGCGCGACGAAACTGGACGAAAGCGCGAACAATAATGTGTGACCGTCGGGGGACGACGTTCCGACCGTCCGCATCGCAATCCCGCCGGTCGCGCCTGGTTGATTGAGCACGACCACTTGATCTCCCCAAAGGCGCGAGAGCTGTTCCGCCACTATCCGACAAACCACATCCGGGCCCGAGCCGGCGCCTAATCCCACGACAAATCTCACCGGCCCCGGTGCGAAGTGCTGTGCACGCGCGCGGCCGTCCATTGCGAAAAAGGCGCAAGCGCTCATTCCGGCCAGTAGTGTCCGCCGTGAAAGCTCATGACCGCGAGGCGAGTTGTGGGAATCCAACATCGTTGTCTCTCCAGGTATGGTCGACGATAACGGTCAGCCCCTCGGGAGTCGCCGCAGTGACCTTCAGGACCTGACGCCGGCGAACCCTATGGACAGGGCCTATATCTGGAAAGTTCTATTTTTTGAAGATAGTATAGTTGTTCGACTATATGATTTCGGAGCAAATACATGGATTGGGCGGACCGTATCGGTCGCCGCATCAAATTGCGGGACATCCACATTCTGCTGGCCGTGGCGCAAAGCGGCAGCATGGTGCGGGCAGCAGAGCGGCTCGCCATTTCGCAGCCGGTCGTGTCGAAGGTGATCGCCGATCTCGAAGCGACGCTGGGCGTGCGTCTGCTGGAACGTCACCGGCAAGGCGTTGAGCCGACGGCTTACGGTCGCGCGCTGATCCAACGCGGTATGACGGTATTCGACGAATTGAGACAAGGTGTGAAGGATATTGAATTTCTCTCAGACCCCACGGCCGGAGAGTTGCGGATCGCCGGTCCCGGCACCGTGGTCGGTGGTCTGTTCTCCGCCGTAGTCGAGCGACTTTGCCGTAAATATCCCAGACTGATCTTTCACGTCAGCGAGGTGGCCAACGTTGCGCAGCAATTTCGGGAGCTTCGCGAGCGAAAGATCGATTTGGTGGTTCGGCGCATGCCGGATTCGATAGCGGACGAACGCGATCTCGACGCGCAAATATTGTTCAACGATCCGCCATTGATTGCCGCTGGGGCGAGCAGCCCGTGGACGCGTCGACGGCGCATCGAACTTGCGGAGCTTGTTCACGAGACTTGGATATTGCCGCCCGCCGAAACGGACGTCTCACTCTATATCAAGGATCTCTTTCATGGCGCCGGCCTCGATGTTCCTGCTGCACAGGTGATTTGCTCGTCCATGGATATGAATCACGCTTTGCTCGCGACCGACCGATATTTGGCGTTCTATCCGGGTTCCATGCTGATGTTCGGGGCCCGACGCTTGGCGATCAAAGCTCTGCCGGTCAACCTTCCAAAAACGACCATCCCGTTCGGCGTTATTCGTCTGAAGAGTCGAACGCCAAGGCCTGTGGAGAGGCTCTTCATTGATTGTATCCGTGAACTCATCGTGCCGTTTACGAGGCGGCTTCAGAAATCCGGCCAACCGGGGTGAGCTTCCAAGCCGGACGCTAGCTTGGGGGTGGGCGTCCGCTACGGGTCGATTTTGTTGAAAAAGTCCGACTGTAAATCGAAGTAGATCGCGCCACGAGATTGGTGGCACCCGCCTTTGCTACCGGATCTGTTGTCAGGCTGGTTTCAGGTCCGGCGCCGGGATCAGCTTTGCCAGTTTCCGAAGGTTCTGGGCGGTTGCTGCGAGGAGGAATTCGTCGTGTGCGCCGTTCGGTCCCCGCAGTCTTAGGCGGCCGAGGTTGAGGATGCGCTTGAGATGAGCGAACAGCATCTCGATCTTTTTGCGTAACCGCCGGGATTGCCCGCCTTCCCATGACTTGGCGATCTGGCGCGCCATATCGCGGGCGCCTTCGTGGATCGAGCGCGGCACCTTCCGCGCCGGGGTGTTAGGACAGCACCTAGGTCTGAGAGTACATCCGGCGCAATCGTGCTTGCTGGCGCGGTAGAGCATTGTGGCATCGTCGTTCACGAGCGTGCCGGTCGTGGTCAGCTTCTTCCCGCCAGGACAGAGGTAGATGTCGCTCTCATGGTCATAAGTGAAGTCGTCGCGTGAGAAGGTGCCGTCCGTGCGGGCCGACTTGTCGAACACGGTCACATGTGGCTCGATGCCATGCTCGTGGACCAGCCAGCCCAGCATGTCGGCCGAGCCGTAGGCGCTGTCACCCATTAGCCTGGCGGGATACAGACCGAAGCGTTCCATCGAGCGTTCGATCATTCGCCTTGCAGCGAGGACCTCGGCTTGCCGGATGGCCGTCGTTGCTTCGACATCGACGATGATCGCGTTCTCGACATCAATCAGGTAGTTGGTGGAGTAAGCGAAGAAGGCCTGTCCGCCATGCGCCCCGGTCCAGCGCGCCGCCGGATCGGCCGGCGAGATGAACTTCGGTGTGACGTCGCTCGCGGCGCCGAATGCCGCGTCATCGAGCACGGCCAGATACTCCTTGACGGCGCGCC
>JALHQZ010000035.1 GCA_022841705.1 Pirellulales bacterium | reverse complement strand
ATCGGACAAGCGAGCTTGGTTCGCTGCGCTGCCATCGCGACGCCCCTTTCAACAGGGTTCCACGCCAGGGTCAGCAGATGAGCACCGAATGTGCACTCGCATCGTCTCCGTTCAGGGCACCGCCGCGGTTGGGCAGTGCAGACTTGCGGTCTAACTATGCGTTCAAGCCGACCGCCGGGGGAGTGTTTCGTATCAACCAACCGCTGCTAGCCGGCGGCGGCTTAACGCGGCGTTAGTCTCACTCGGGGTAGCAGTTCAGTGAAGTTTGAAGTCGTTGGCCTCATGCAATCCGGATCACGCAGCTATGTCATGGCTCAAGCATTCTCAGGCCAAAACTTCGCCGTTTCTCCAGGCGCACTGCTCGCTGACGAGCCAATCGAGCCCTGGTTGGAGCAGCCCCGAAAACTTCGTGTCGAAGGAGAGCAAGACACTGAGTACTTCGCTTTTTGTCTCGTCAACCCGCAGGCATTGGCCAAGTTCTCAATTGGGCAGATCGTCAGTCTTTCCTCGGCGACGCCAGAGTGAGTCTAACTATGCGTTCAAGCCGACCGCCGAGGACGGGTCTCGTGTCAACCAATCGCTGTCGTGCGGCGGCGGCTTAACGCGGCGTTGGGCGTCCAGATGAAAATGGTCGAATTGTTGGGAACATCGCATCGGTTCCAATACGGTGCTCCCGATTGCTCGGCAGAAGAGGAGGCCGCGTTCATTTCTCTCCTCAAGGAACTTGCCTCTCGATCAAAAGTCGCAGCTTTGGCCGAGGAGATGTGCGAAGAGATCATGGTGCGGCAACCGCGCCTCGAATCCACCTGTGCAACAGCTGCTCGCGACCTCAAAATTGCTCATCTTTACTGTGAGCCGTCACAAAGTGTCAGGGAACAACTCGGAGTTCGCGGTCACAACGCAATTGAACAAGATGCTTGGTTTTACCGCTGGCCACCGGAGCAGAAGCTGGCGGAGCGCGCGAAGGAGTTTGCTATCCGCGAGAACTATTGGAGCGTTCAACTGGTTAGGGCAGATACATGGCCAGTTCTATTCGTTTGCGGCGCCGAGCACATTCAAAGCTTCTCAACGATGCTGAAGTTCCACGAAGTGGAGAGCAGAGTGGTGTGCAATGATTGGACGCCCAACTAGGCGTTCAAGCCGACCGCCGGGGAAGTAGTTCGTTTCAATCAACCGCTGCCGGCCGGCGGCGGCTTAACGCGGCGTTAGACGGCACAGGCAATGAACAGTCCTTACCATGCACCTCAAGCTCCTTTGGCGGCCAGTTCAGCGCAGCAATTCAGCATTCGAAACGGGGTCGCGGCGTTCCTTGCCGGAAGCATCTTAGTGCCGGCTTCCTTCTTCGGGGCTGCCTGGCTGTTCTTAGGTGGTCGCCCGAATGGCACCGGGAATCTTGTTTTTTGGTCCGTCATTTTCATCGCGGCCTTAGTCGGCACTGTCATAGCCGCGCGGTTCTCACGCCTTTCCGTCATCGCTGCCGCGGCCGTTGGCGTGGTGACGGTGGCCGCGGTCTCCATGGTCGGAGTCGGCGCATTTGCAGCGTGGGAGGTCGTCAGTGGGGCCGTCTAACTATGCGTTCAAGCCGACCGCCGGGGGAGTTTTTCGTATCAACCAACCGCTGCTGGCCGGCGGCGGCTTAACGCGGCGTTAGACATCGGGGTTGGCAATACTTGTTGGTGTCGGTCGCGCGGTTGCGTGTGGTGTGCCGTTTCATTTTGCAGTCAGAGCGCAGGGTAGGGTTCGGCCGGCCCACAGTCGATATTCTCGTGGCCCGGTGGACAGCATCGCTGAACCGAATGCTGCGTCGGGCGCAGCGTGTTCGGCGTGCGGGCGCGAGCACTCCGCTTCGCATCACGCTACTTCCAGTTCAGCCCGGTGTGGTTCTATGCTCCGCCCATGCGGCTCAACTCTTCTACCGGCAGCTTCGCATCCCGTTCCGGCGCGCACCGTCAGCTACCGCGCGGGTCTAACTATGCGTTCAAGCCGACCGCCGTGGGAGTGTTTCGTTCAAACCAACCGCTGCCGTGCGGCGGCGGCTTAACGCGGCGTTAGACATCGGGGTTTGCATCCTTGTTGGTGTTGGCCGCGCGGTTGCGTGTGGTGTTCGGCTTCCATTTGCAGTCAGAGCGCAGGGTAGGGTTTGGTCTGCCCGCAGTCGGCATTCTTGTGGCCCGGTGAACACCATCGCTGAACCGATCGCTGCGTCGGGCTCAGCGTGTTCGGTGTGCGGGCGTCTGCAGGTCGCTTCGCATCAACCTGCTTCCAGTTCGGCCCGGTGTGGTTCTATGCTCTGCCCATGCGGCACAACTCTTCTATCGGCAGCTTCGCATCCCGCTCCGGCGCGCACGGTCAGCTACCGTGCGGGTCTAACTATGCGTTCAAGCCGACCGCCGTGGGAGTCTTTCGTTCAAACCAACCGCTGCCGTGCGGCGGCGGCTTAACGCGGCGTTAGACATCGGGGTTTGCGTCCTTGTTCGTGTTGGTCGCGCGGTTGCGTGTGGTGTTGGGCTTCCATTTGCAGTCAGAGCGCAGGGTAGGGCTTGGCAAGCCCGCGGTCGGTATTCTCGTGGCCCGGTGAACACCACTGCTGAATCGAATGCTGCGTCGGGCGCAGCGTGTTCGGTGTGCGGGCGCGAGCACTTCGCTTTGCATCACGCTACTTCCAGTTCAGCCCGGTGTGGTTCTATGCTCCGCCCATGCGGCTCAACTCTTCTACCGGCAGCTTCGCATCCCGTTCCGGCGCGCACGGTCAGCTACCGCGCGGGTCTAACTATGCGTTCAAGCCGACCGCCGGGGGAGTCTTTCGTTCAAACCTACTGCTGCCGTGCGGCGGCGGCTTAACGCGGCGTTAGTGCTCGGGAGACGATGATGAAGCTCGAGATCGGTAGGACCTACTACATTCTCACCTACGCAGATTCCGACTTCACCATGCCCGGGGTCGAGCCAGTCGTTTACATCGGAAAGAATGCATACATGCGATGCCTCGAGGACGATCGAGACACCCATCAGTTCCAAGATGCGACTACGTATGTGCGATTCGGCCCAGTAACCGGCACGAGTGAGACGGAATTTTGCAGGGTCGAAGCTTTCGCAGAGGAAGAGCTTGGAGTCAGCGTCATGTCATTGGAGGCCATCGCCGAAGCGATCGCAAAGTCACTGGTGAAGGCTGAGAAATTAGGTGAGCCTGTGCTGTCTGTATCAAGAGGCAAGTGGTTCACCGCAAGCACCAAGACATGGGTTCCAATTAGTGCCGAAGACAACGTAGGGCCGCCATGAAACACGTCGCGTGCGAATTGTCTATCGAAATCCCCGTTTGTGAAGCGGCGCATTCGAGACTCGAAGCTCGCTCTAACTATGCGTTCAAGCCGACCGCCGAGGGAGTCTTTCGTTCAAACCTACCGCTGCCGTGCGGCGGCGGCTTAACGCGGCGTTAGGCAGCATGAGCAAGCCTGTTGTTTCCCCAACAAAGCACTTCACTCCTTCTCGCTGGTTGCAGGCCATCTGCTTGCTCGGAGCGATCGCGCTCTCGGCTGCGGCATACTCCCTGTACACAAAGGAGGGCTGGTCGTTGCTTGCAGTCGCGGCAGCGATGTTGGCGCCCCTGTCAGCCGCGGGCTTCATAGATTCATTGATAGCAAGGGTAGAATTGCATCCCGAGAAGCTCGTTGTAATTTCCAATTTTCGGCGCCGCGAGTACCCCCGATCCATGTTTGTTCGGGCCGCTTGGGGAAAGGGAGTGCCCATATCCCTTGAGTACACAACCGGAGAGTGGCTTCATCTGCCCAGCTTTGTCGCCGGCGGCATTGGCATGGTCAATATTCTTCGAGCATGGCTGCGGCGTAGCGAGCATGCGGCCTAACTATGCGTTCAAGCCGACCGCCGTGGGAGTCTTTCGTTCAAACCTACTGCTGCCGTGCGGCGGCGGCTTAACGCGGCGTTAGATCGCAAGGCTTGAAGCTGTAGCGCGGCGGTGTGCGGCAGTAGGAAATTTCGGGCGCAACAGCGCGCTGCGATCCGATATCCAGGATCGTTGAAAAATGCTACAAAAGCGTCGCGATGGCAGCGCATCGGACAAGCAAGCTTGGTACGCTGCGCTGCCATCGCGACGCCCCTTCAAACAGGGTTACACGCCAGGGTCAGCAGATGAGCACCGAATGTGCACTCGCATCGTCTCCGTTCACGGCACCGCCGCGGTTGGGCAGTGCCGACTTGCGGTCTAACTATGCGTTCAAGCCGACCGTCTCGGCGGTACGTGAAAACCACTTGCTGCCGTGCGGCGGCTTAACGCGGCGTTAGATCGCAAGGCTTGAAGCTGTAGCGCGGCGGTGTGCAGCAGTAGGAAATTTCGGGTGCAACAGCGCGCTGCGATCCGATATCCAGGAACGCTGAAAAATGCTACAAAAGCGTCGCGATGGCAGCGCATCGGACAAGCGAGCTTGGTTCGCTGCGCT
>JALHQZ010000034.1 GCA_022841705.1 Pirellulales bacterium | reverse complement strand
GCGGATATCGCGCTCGGCTTCGACAGCGCCGAAGCCTACCTCGCCGACGACAATTACATAGGCTGTATTGTCGGGCGCTATGCCGGGCGCATCGCTGGCGGTCGCTTCGAGATCGACGGTCGCGTCTATCAGGCGCCGTGCAATGAAGGAGACAACCTCTTGCACGGCGGCGTGCACGGCTTCCATCGCAAGCTCTGGCGCGCGTCAGTTGAAGGCGCGAGCCTGCGGCTCGACCTCATCAGTCCCGATGGCGAGGCCGGCTTTCCAGGGGAGGTTCGCGTCACCGCGCGCTACACATTCACCGACAACTTCGAGCTCATATTGAGCCTAGAAGCACACACCAATGCGTCCACGCCGTTCAACCTGACGCACCATGCCTATTGGAATCTTGCGGGGGCGGGCGCGCCTAGCGTGCTCGATCACGAATTGAGCATCGCGGCCGCCCGCTATGCGCCGGTCGGCGAAAGCATGATCCATACCGGCACCATCGATTCAGTGGACAATTCGCCCTTCGACTTCCGGAGACCGAAAACGATCGGACGCGACATCGGCGCAGACGATGCCCAGCTTGATATTGCAGGCGGTTACGATCACACCTTCGTCACTGACGGCGTTGGTATGCGTCCCATCTTGACGCTCGCGCACCGCCCATCAGGGCGCAGCTTGACACTGCACAGCGACCTGCCCTGCCTACACCTTTATTCACTCAAGGCGCCGCGTTCGCCAATCCATGGCAAAGGCGGCGCTTTCTATCGCGCGCGCTCGGCGCTTGCGCTCGAACCGCGCGGTCTACCTGGTGGGCCAAACTCGCCCGATTTTTCGCCTTTGATTCTGAGGCGCGGCGATGCCTATTCCGCAACTCTGATGTACGCGTTCGACGGGGGCCCCTGAAGTTGCGCGAATACCCGTTCACGCCCCAACGCGGAACGATAAAACCTGGCGCTGACCGTCAGGTTTCCGCTTGTTACCGGACACTAGCTCGCGCGCGCCGCCACGGCAGGAACGGGCCAGCTTGGCCCGGGTCGCCATTTTCTTACGAAAGACCAAGTCGATACAATCCCGCCGCCGGTAATGCTGCATGAGCTAAGGCCGGCCATCGCCGAAAGCGGCCACAAAAAATTCATCAGGGACGAAGCAGTTTGCCCCCAGTGAGATGATGCGCGATCGATAGCCCGCTCCACGTGAGTCGTTGACTAACGCCGAGCAGCCAGATTGACGAGCGCGAGCGCGATCGCGCCTGACGCCATTACTGCGACGCCAACCAAAATCCCGGCTCCCGTCTCGGAGGTGACGTAACTCAGCGCCGAAGCGAACATTGCTAGGCACGACAGAATAAAGGCCGCTGGAAGAAGGGGATAGAGCGGCGTTTTATAGGGCCGTTCGACGTCCGGTTTTCGGAAGCGCAAGACGATCACCGCCCCACCGCTCATCGCAAGGAAGAGCCAATACACAGGCGCAGTGTAATCTACCAAGGTCGCGAAGCCATTGTAGAACGCGCCTAGAATAACGAGGGCCAACGAGATGACGCCCTGCGCCCAGATCGCTGCTGAAGGTATTTGGCGCTTCTCGTCCCAGCGCCCGATCGCGCCGAGACTGGGCCAATCGGCGGCGCAGGCATACGTGGTACGCGCACCGACGACGATCGTCGCGTTGATTGACGTTATCACTGCAAACGCAATCGCGAGCGCCGTTACCAGCGCCGCCCATGGGCCGAAGGCCAAGCCGATCAGATCGGCAGCAGGAGTCGCCGATGACGCGAGCCCAGTGACGCCCAGCCCATACCAAAACGCCCAATTCACTGCGAGATAGAGCGCCGTGATCAGCACCACAGCAGCAACTAGCGCACGCACCATGCCGCGCTTGGGATCACGCACTTCCGCCGACAGAGTCGCAACCTCGCTCCATCCGCCAAAGGCTAGCAGTGCGTAGACGAGCGCGTAGCCAAAATCCGGCGATGGCGCCGCCGATAAGCTAATCGGCGCAGCGTCCGCAGGCGGGACCCCTTGAAGAATGAGCGCAAGCGCCGCTGACACCATCGCGAGCAGGCCGACGACCTCAAGTCCAGTCAGCCCAAAGTCAGCGGCATCGTGGCCCTTGCCGACGCCGCGCAAATTGAACGCCGTCAGAATGCCAACAGAGAGCGCCGCGTAAATGGCGGCGCCCTCGATTCCGAGCGGCAGGACGATGTTGAGATAATCACCCAACACAAATCCCAACAGCGCGATGGAGCCGCTATTGATGACGGTGAAACGCGCCCACGCAAAAAGAAACGCCCAGGAACGACCGTAAGCTAACTTCAAGAAGTGATAGTCGCCGCCAGTGTGAGCGAACGCGGTCGCAAGTTCGGCGTAGCAGAGCGCGCCGATCAAGGTCAGCGCACCACCCAATATCCAAGCGACGAAGAGCCATTGGGCAGAACCGGCCGCTTCAGCCACCAACGCCGGCGACTTGAATATGCCGGCGCCCACGACCATGCCGACAGCCAGCATGGCTACATATGCCGAACTCACATGCCTACGGGGCTGAGCTTCGATCGCCACTCTTGCTCAGCCCTTACTTGGTCACGAACGACTAGAAGCTAACGTCGAGCCGCGCATAATAATAGGCCCCATTGAAACCAACGGGCGAAATCACGTCATACGGGAAAACACCACCGGTGAAGATGTCTCCGTTGGAGCGATCAGCGTAATTGTCGAGCACGTTGGCGCCGCCGAGGCTTAAGCGAACACGTTCGTTGACATCGTAGCCCGCTTCCAGATCGAGCTGCGTTTCCGCGCCATAGGTCTGCTCTGGTTCGAAGCCGCCACCGAAATTGAACACACGCCGGGTTTCACCGTACCAAGTGACGCGACCGAGCAGTGATAGCCGATCGCCACGCCAATCCGCCGTGAGCGAGAGCTTCTCACTCGGGGCGGCATCCGTAAGCGTGTTGCGCTCCTCAATGCCGATCAGTGTGCCGGATACACCAAGCGACGTGAGATCTACGGGATCAGGCCGCACTGACTCGATGCTCGTCTCTGAGAGATTATAGGCCGCACTCAAAGCGAGATTGCCGCCTGCGAGTTCGTTGCGATAGGTTGCGACGATGTCGAAACCTTCGGTTGAGGTATCGACGGCGTTTGTGAAGAAGTTCACCGCTGCGACGTCGGCGACGCCGAAGTTCGTTAAGATGAAGTTTTCGAGGTTGCCGCCTTCGATGCGCTCAGAGAGCGTGATGCGGTCATCGATGTCGATACGGAAGGCATCAACGGTCAGCGTGAAATTATTGCCGATCTGCGCGGTGAACCCGAGCGAGTAATTGGTGCTGCTTTCCTCTTCCAAGTCTTGCGCGCCAAGCGCTCGCGCGATGGGACTTGAGTTTCGGAGCGTACGAACGGTCTGCAAAGCTCCGCCCGCGCCGAACTGTGTTGTCGAAAATGCAAAGTCGATTTGGGAAAGCGACGGCGCGCGGAACGAGTTCGAGATCGAACCGCGTAGTGCGAAATCCTCGCTTAGTTCATACCGCGCAGCAGCGCGGCCAGCGAGCGCCTGGCCGAAATCCGAATAGTCTTCCAAACGCGCGCCCAGATCGATCAACAGCTGATCCGTCGCCTGGATGGCGGCTTCGGTATAGATCGCGGCGACATCGCGATCGCTGTCCGCCGTATCTACTGGCGCCAGCCCTGGACCGGCCTGGGCGCCGACGGGCACGTCCGGCACTGGCCCTTGCAGATACGATGCAGGATCGCCCGGCGTCGTCTCGAACGTCTCGCGGCGCAGCTCAACGCCCCACGCGAACGCGACCGGCGCAACGCCGATGCTCCAGTCGAGCGGACGCGTGAAATCCGCGTTGAACGTGGTTTGATCGAACGCGTAGCCGGCGAGGTGGAACGATGTCGGGCTGGCGGCGCCATAAGACGCGTTCAACGAGTTCTCCACGCCGAAATCGAACGTGTTGCGGCCATAGGTCAACGATGCGTCGTACGTCCAGCCGGCCAAATCACCGCGCACTCCGCCACTGACGGACACGTCGGAGCTTTCCCCCGTCGTTACCGGCCGGTAGCCATTCGGATAAATCGACGGCACAGTGCGTGTATCATCCGGGTAACGGAAGAATGCAGCGCCGCGTGCATCGCGTTCGCTGATCAGCGAGAACGCATAAAGCTGGACGCCGTTGGCGAGATCGTACTGGCCATTTGCCCATAGGCTGAGATCGGTGGTCTCCGGATCGCCTGGACGATAGAGGCGCTCATTCAGCAAAGCTTCGTTCGCAGCGCCTGAGCCGACTGTTGTCGGAAAGATGAAGAACGCGCCGCCTTCCGCGCCGCCACGCGCGGTCTCTTGGCGATCACGATATTCGGCGCCGAAGCGGACGAAGCCCTGACTGCCGAGTGGGAGCGCGCCTTCGATCGATGCGACGATCGTCTCGCCATCGGTAATCTGTTCGGTGCGGTCGCCGCTAATCGTGAACGGCGCGCTGAACACAGGATAAGTAAAGTCAGTTATGTGCGCGCCATAGCTCGCACTGAACTGTCCGCCTTGCGGTGCATCGTCTAGAATGACGTTAATCACGCCGGCAATCGCGTCTGAGCCATATTGAGCGCCGCCTCCATCGCGCAGAATCTCGATGCGCTCAATCGCTGAGATCGGGATTGAGTTGAAATCGACCGGTGTCGTGCCGCGACCGACCTTCGATTCCAAATTGACCACCGACGTCACATGACGGCGGCGCCCGTTCACCAGCACCAGCACCTGGTCGGGAGACAAGCCGCGCAATTGCGCGGCGCGAACGAGGTCAGCTGGACCCGAGTTTGATTGCCGTTGAAAATTGAAGGAGGGCGACACGCTTTGCAAAGCGCTGCCCAACTCACCGCCCAGAGCGCCGGAGCGCGCCAGAGTGTCCGCCGAGACGACATCGATCGGGACAGGTGAATCGACAACCGTGCGCCCGATGACCCGCGACCCGGTCACGATAATCTCTTCGTCCGCCTGCCCCGCCTCTTGTGCGGCCGCTGGCCCGCCGAGAGCGAGAGCTAGCGCGGCAGTTGTAAAAATTACTTTTCCTGATTTCTCGAGAGACATTGATTTTCCCCAACGTGTGGTGAAACGGTAAACACGCCTGGGAGACTGATGAAACGCAGATTTTCTACTTCCTCTGTTTAGTTTCTCTAATGGTTCGGGCGGTTGGCGCATTGAGCCGCGCTATCCGGATCGGTTCGCTCGATGGCTGGAAAGGGCCATTTCCGGTCGTCCGTCTTCCCCTCGCGCGGGGCAAGCTGAATCCGCCGAAAAGCGGGGATTGATTGCGCTCTATCCCGATCCAAACACCGCTTCCGCCCTTGCGAATCAAGGC
>JALHQZ010000033.1 GCA_022841705.1 Pirellulales bacterium | reverse complement strand
AGCCCATCGGCAACATCCCGCCCGCCGAGGCCGAAACCGCCTACTATGCCGACATGAAGGAACAGGCTATCGCAGCGTGACTCAAACCAAATAGCCTCCGGGGTTGCCGGGGCGGTTCAGACAACCTCAAGTGTTTCCTTCGATCCGAAGCCACGAGAATTGTCGATAAGAACGATTTTGACCGGATCAAAGCGATAGACCCCCGCGCGCGCAAAGGCCTCGCGCAACGCCTCAGGCGCGTCGGAGACGTTGCGCAGGAAGGGGTAGCGGCCCTGCAGAAGCTGCCGGCCATGCACATCCTCGGGCGCAGGGGTGAGGCGTTTGGCAGAGCCGAAGAGCTGCAGGCCCTTGATTTCCGGAAAATCTAGATAATCGGGGGCGACCGTCCCCACAACAGCTGGACACGTCTCGATGTGAACGGAATGCCTGCTGGCGGGGTCGGACACCCAAAACAGGCTAAGCCGCTCGTCGCGCGCATAGAACACGTTGGCCGCGTGTGGGCCCTCGGATCCTACCGTCGCAAGCGAAAGCACATGGTGCACGTCGAGAAACGCGGCTATTCGCGCGGTGAGTTCGCCATTCATCCTTGCCTCGCGGACTTTCGGACCCGATGTAAGCGATCACACGGCGGGCCAGTCGACCTGCATTGATTTTAATCAAGGACACCCACCTAAATCCGCTCGCAGGTTTGCCAACATTGGCCAGGTGAGTTTTCGTTCGATCAAACATTCCCTCTCGCTTATTGGAGTCGGCAAATGGATGCAGTGACACCTGCTCATGATACCCATCGGATTCACGATCACCCGACGTTCCAGCAATTGCAGAGGCCGGTTTTCCGCAATTTGACGTGAGCGGCTGGATGGGGCTTGTGGCGCCGGCAGCTTTGCCCGGACCTATCGTTAATCGCTTGAATTCCGCACTCGCGAGCATGTTAGCCGAACCTCGCGTGGTTCAACGCATCCATGCACTCGGCAACAAGCCTCGGCCTTCGACCCCGGATAGATTAAAGGTTCGAATCACTGACGAAATCGCCAAGTGGTCCGCAGTAATTGACGCCGCGAAAATAGAACGCATCTGATTGCTGCGTAAGCTCAAACCTCTACTGTCGGCACTGATATCCAAATTTGTTCCGCAGGAGCCGTTAAAATTCGCGATGGAGAATCCGTGGAAATCGGTTTCGACACCGAGCAAGTCATTGACTTTGTTGAATTGGGGAAACCCTTCACACGGGCAGTCACTCTCCCTCTCAAAGTTGAGTGCCTACCAACGGCGGGCGGTTAGCTCAGCGGGAGAGCGTTCGCTTCACACGCGAGAGGTCGTAGGTTCGATCCCTACACCGCCCACCATTTCCGCAAATTCCGAGACGCAGCACAATGCTGCAGGAGTAAATGCGATCAATGCGCCTCGATTTTGGACCCATTGGGCCCACGACGAACCAAGCACGCATCCGAATTTTAAAATTACAAATTGGCGGCCAAAGCCACAACTCGCTCTAGCCCGTCTTCAAGGTCCTCGCGCTCAATCCGACCGTGGTTCACCAACAGTGTTCGTATGGTGAGCTCGGAGACATCAAAGTGGGCGGCAGCCTCCTGAAGTTTCTCAGGAGAGTAGTCACCGGCAAGTAAATTATCGACTGCCTCAAATGGGCTAAGAAATTCTGCCGCAAATGACCGCTGCAGCTTTTGCCGGTAGGTGTAAGAGCGCGTTGCAGGAAACAGCTTGCTCTGGGAAACGTTTGCAATCCGATCTCCAATTAGCCGAGCCAATTCGAACCGGCGCCCTGTGTCCCACTTGGATCGAAGAACGACCTTTCCCTCAGAGGACGACGTGTCAATTGCGAAGGATATGCCGGAATCACTTTTATGATTTTTGATAATTTCCGCTGGGACGGCCGCCATTTCGGCGAGCCTGCTATCCGAGATGGGTTTCCACCCGAGGCGTTCTTGTTCGCGCACAGCCCTTGCAGCGTCCGCACCTAGTCTCCAGGCAGGCGTGTCCCCCCGAGCTAACGTAAGAGTACCCTCCGGAAGGCGGATAACATTGCGCGGTGAAGCATCGAACCCTTTCTCCGATGCGATCGTATTTAGGTTCTCAGCCGTCAGCACTTGGCCACTTTGTCCGTGCTCGGCGGCGAGCTCGTCTATCGCTGAATTGCTCAAGATTTTTGCATCTCGCAACAACTGGTTCACAATTTTCGCATCGGCCTCATCGGGTTCTGCGCCGAGGAGGGCTTCTAGCCTTCTTTTCTGCGCTATCTCTGGCGACCTTCTCTCACTGAGGATACTACTCCAGACTTTGTGCAGGTTTGTGTTGGCGACATTCTCGATCTTGAGTCGCTCAAGAACCTCATCCACAAATCTATCGACCTCGGTTTCGAAATCGGCAGCGGAAAGAACCGCCGCATTGTCCGTGAGAAAGCGGAACGGGGTGTGTGCCCTCTCAAGGGTAGATTTGGATATCAACGCAATGCGTTGTCCGTCGGAGAACAGCGTAATATTTGGCCAGACATAACCACCTCCAATAGTTGACGTCTTATGGGTGAAGTCCCAATCCTTTGCCTTGGACCTGGGCTCCCAGCGCAATCGCCACCAATTCCATGCGACCCACTCTGCGAAATGATAAATTGATACAAGCGGCCCCTCGCGAAGCCTGTTCGCTATGGCATCATGGCCCTCTGTAAAGCTGATGCCGTGAGCTCGAACAGCCAATTCACCGAAGCCCGCCCTTTCTTCTGGCGTGCCGGAATCCAACGCTTCCCACTTCGCAGAAATCATCCAATTTATTGGCATCGGTCTTTCCAAACTTTTCTAACGAGGTCCCTCATGAGGTCCTCTTCCAGTCTATAACCGTGATAATTTCCCGGATTGTTCTGGTCTGTCTTCGCTTCATACACTTCATTTTGCGCATCCACGCTCCAAATAAACTTTGGAAATCTTGAAATCGCGTGAGTACTGACCATACCGTTTGCCACACCAGTCTTGAGTAGCGCTTGGGCTTCCGCCTTCGGTATTACTCTCAATCCATCACAAAGAGATTTCGAGGGCCGCGGACTTGTAGGCGGATTGAAGCCGTAGTCGGCCGGCGACCGCTTGTGATGACCGCTGCCAACATACAGCACCATTTCCGCCAACCGTTGCCGCTCCACTGCCGTCAAGTGTCCCACAGGGGCAATGCGGCGTTTCGGGTTGTTTCCTTCTCTTGCCATGGGTCAATCATCAACTTCATCCGGCGTTCCGCCTACGGCCACCTGTCGGGTTCGGACGTTGCGCACAACTATATTGAATGGTGGATGGCTAAGCCATTAATTTGCCAACGGTATTTTGGAGTTCCATGGAATCAATGGCTTAGGGCAAGCGTTCAGAGAGTGAAATCCGACCCATTTCCGGCGCGCGTTCCGCAGCGGCTTGGCTCACCTCGGTAAATGCGTCCATCGCGTGGCAGGGCGAGGCCGCGCGGAACAGGTACCCGTCCATCTTGATTTGCAGCTTGGCATGCCCCGCGAAAATCTGGACCGCCTTAGCCAGGCGGCAGGCCCGCATCGATCGAGTTCGCACCGCGACGTTCAGATTTGGGTCACTCCGCTTTGCCGCTAGAAGCGGATTTTTTCCAAATAGTGTCTCAAACTCAGGCTGGAGAATCCGTGGAAACCGGTTTTGACGCTGTGCAAGTCATTGAAATTGTTCAACTGAGGAATCCCTTCACACGGGAGAGGTCGTAGGTTCAATCCCTACAGCGCCCACCAGCCTTCGCGGCTACGGCTGGCAAGCCAGCCCAAGCATGCGCGCGCGAAAAGCAGGCGCGCGCGACGCGGCGAAGGCCGACCGTCGCCTCTCCCCTGCCCCGATTAATTCTGCAACACGCGCCGCAGCGCTTCGACCACGTCCTTCGGCAAGTTCATGGTCTCGCGCGCGACCGCGTCGACCTGTTCGCCCGATGCCGGCGCGATCATCAGATTGCGCTTCTGGGTTGCGGCGATGAATTGCGGATCCTTCAGCATCGCCTGGAACGCCGTGCGCAGCGCCGCCAAACGTTCCGCCGGCACGCCCGGCGTGGTCAGGATCGAGCGGCCGACTTCGGCGGTGCCGGCGAGCACGCGCATCACCATCCGGCCTTCGTCGGAGCTCACCAATTCGGTCATGGTCGGCACCTGCGGCAATCGCTCGAACCGCTTGAGCCCGTTCTGATACAACAGCACCGCCTTGCCCTGCAGCCATTCCGGGTTCTGGACGATAATGGTGGGCAGCGATTCACCGCCGTTCACATCGACTTCGCCGCGATCAACCGCGAGCTGAATTTCCGCGGTGCCGCTGTAGCCGGTGATGATCTTGAAGCGGGAGCCGGCATAGGCGTTCAGGGCGCGCGCATAGATCGCCGATGTCGAACTCGATTGCCCGGCGCCGACCGTGACCTCACGCTTGCGCGCATCCTCGAACGAGGCGATGCCGCGGTTCGGCAGCGCCACCGCCACATCAACCATTTCAACCAAGCGACCGAGATAATTGAACCGTCGCGGGTCGATGCCCATCTTGTCCTCGATCAGCAAGGCCATCGCAAGCTGCTGGGCAACGCTGCCAAGGTGGGTGCCGTCATGCGGCGCCACTCTGTAAAGGTAATCGACCGCCTTGAGCCCGCCGGCGCCGGGCATGTTCACGGGGACAATGGTCGGGTTGCCGGGAATGTGCCGGCCGAGAAATTCGGCGGCGAGCCGCCCGTAGAGATCGTAGCTGCCGCCGGGGCCGTAGCCGACCACCAGGCGGATAGTCTTGCCGCGATAGAAATCGGCGACCGGATCAGCCTTTTGCGCCTGGACGGGGGAAAGCGCCAGCATGACACCAGCCGCGACGGCGACGATACGAGTGACGAAAGTCATTGGCTTCCTCCATCAGGCTTTCATTACTGTTCAACGCGACGTGATCTGCGCGCGGCTCCGAGAGCGTTGCGCGGCCGGAATGGTCATTCCATCCCGACCTCTTTCTTCCACATCGCCCAGGGGCGATCGACGTTCTGCTGCTTGCGTTGCTCGAACTCGTTCAGAAACTTCACCGGCCCGCCGAGCAGCACAGCCTGCATCTGCAGCTTCGCGTTCACCTCGGTATAAACCGCGCGAAACACCGCGGTCTTGAGATCGGGCCCCGCGACGGCATTGCCATGGCCGCGCATCAAGACCACCGAGCCCTGGCCGAGCGCCAGCGCCAGCGACCGCCCGAGTTCCTGGCTCAGCACCAGCATATTGTTATTCTCGCCGGCGTGCTTCCTGATCTCCCAGACCGGCGTCGATCCGCCCAGAAAATGCCCATTGTGGAAGATCGCGCGCAGCGGCTTCTCGGTCACGCTAAAGGGGATGACCGTCGGCGAATGGGAATGCACGACCGCGTTCACGTCGGCGCGTAGCTTGTAAATCTCGCCATGGATGAAGCGCTCGCGATAGACCGGCCGCCCGCGGGCATCGAGGGCGTTCGAGTCGAGATCGAAAGTGATCAGATCGTCGATCGCCACATCGCGCGGCGCGATCGCCTGCATCTGCAGATAGCGCGCGGGATTGCGCGGATCGCGCACGCTAACATGACCGAAGGAATCGAGCACGCCATGCCGTGCCAGGATGCGATTGGCGGCCACCAGATCGCCGGCAATGGCGGGATCGAGATCGGCATAGCCGGGCTGGTCGGCCTGCGACATCTGCTGGTCGTTCCTCCGCTTATCGCTCGTTTTCTACCCGCTATCTATCTGCCTGGGCGCGCTGCCCGCAACAACAATAGCCGGACCATGACCCCTCGCATCGCGATTTCCGGTATTGTCGGCGCGGATCGCCGTTGCCTAGGTGGTGTGGACTCTAGGGATTCCCTTTTAGGAGCAAATCAGATTCAAGGCTGCTTTTAGGGAGGCAGTCTTGGGTGTGATGGAGCGGTTAGTTTTGAGCGACGCGTCGTGGGAG
>JALHQZ010000032.1 GCA_022841705.1 Pirellulales bacterium | reverse complement strand
CGCCGCGCGCGAGGATTTGCAGGAGATCGGTTTCGTTCATGGCCTACGCCACCTTGACCTGGCCGTTCATCAGCAGGGGCAGGAGCCAGTCGCGCAGTTGGGCGAGTTGCTGGTTTTCCATGCTCCGGGCGAACACCATTCGGTTACTCGCAGAAACCACATCGTTGTACTTCTTTAGCAGATCTAGTGTTGGATAGGCCAACGGCAGGGAGTGCAAGTCGCCCTTAGTGATCGAGCCAAACGTTGTTCCTTCTCCATCACGCCGATCAAAAATTATTCTGAAGTACCGCATCACCTGAAAAAGAAAGCCGTCAAATCCATCCTTACTGTTCAGCGCAGCCAATCCACGCCCAATGCAGCAGTCAATGTGAGCAATATTCAAGTCGCCAACAGGGGCGCGAACACTCAAGAGAATGTCGGCGCACTTTGCCATCCGCACAGGTTCGGTTGTGTATTGGCGCAAAACAGGAAACCGCCAGCCAAAGTCTGTGGAGCCTTGGAAAAATTCGACTCCCTCCCCGAAAGTGTTCAGGGAATCACCGCTGGGCGATGTTCCCATCGTGATGTTCGCTATTTGGCTCAAATTCGTGTCCTTCCATCCCTCCGGAATTTCCCGCTTCAGCGCGGCGTTGTAGACCATCCTGCCGCCGGCAGATTTGTAGGGGTTGCCGTTGGCATCGGGGAAGTCGAACTGCACGAACCAGTAGTCGTACAGCGTCTTGGCCAGCGCTTCCAACTCGGAATTGATGCGATTGTTGCAGTCGATTCTTTGATTCAGCAAAAACAACAAATCTCCTGCCTTCACTTGCTCATCGTAGTCAGGAAGGAGCAAGTCCAAGTACGAAAATATTTCCTCATTCAGGCTCGCTCGCAGCGTCAAGACTGCGTTGTTGGTCATGGTCTTCCTGAAGAGCGGGCTCCTGAGGTAGAACGCCATGAACTTCGGGTATGTCGCGCACTCTCGTTTTGGCCTCAGCCTTTTCAGGAAGCCACTGAAAGTGGCGTTTGGATAACGCTTAAGTGCAACCGAGCTCATGCCGAGTTCATCGACGACCTCACTGGTACGGGTCAAGAAGACATCGCCAGCCTCAATCGAATACTTCTTCTGCTCGACCTCGGACGTGTCCATCAGGCCCGGGAGGGCGTCCGGCAGAAAGTAGTTGTTGAAAACTGAAGAGAACGACAGAAACGGGGCGCCATGACCTGCTTGGGCGGGCTTCGAGGAAATGCCTGACGACATTTCGTAGAGGTCGGAAAATCTGTGCCGAGCCAGTTCACTCATACCGGAGCCCCGCTAGCCGCTGCTTGATGTCCTGCTCCAGACCTGCCGATTCGCTGAAAAGGGCATTGAGTCTGTTGGTGAAGCCCTGCAACTTATCGGCAAACTGCGCCGGCGTCAGGTCGCTGTACTCGATCTTGACGTCGAAATATTGCCCCGCGCTCAACGAGTAGTTCTTGCCGGCGATCTGCTCGTAGCTCACCACCACTGAAAAATCCTCCACCGCCTGCTTCGCATTGAAAGTGGCGATAATGCGGTCCTCCTCTGCGGTGGACAGCAGGGTCTTCTGGTTCTTGCCATCCTTGACCTTGGTGCCGAGGCCGGAGGCGTCGATCAGCACCACATCGCTCTTGTTCGTCTCATCGATGAAGAGGATGGACACATTGGTACCGGTGGTGGCGAAGATGTTGCTGGGCATCGACACCACGCCGGCCAGCATCCGGTTTTGCACCAGGTGCTGGCGGATGCCCTTGTCGATGCCGCTTTGCGCGGTGATGAAGCCGGTCGGCACGACGACCGCCGCTTTGCCGCCCGGTTTCAGCGAATAGATGATGTGCTGCAGGAACAGCTGGTAGATGGCCATCTTGTCCTTGGCCTGCTTCGGGATGTTGGGCACCCCGGCAAAGAAGCGTTCCTGGTGCTCCTTGCTGTCCAGCTCGTTGCGGAAATCGGAGAAATCCATCTTGAACGGTGGGTTGCTGACGATGTAGTCGAACTTCCGCAGCGCCTTGCCGTCCCGGTGATAGGGATGAAGCAGCGTGTTGCCCTGGATGATGTTCGGGATCGAATGCACCAGGTTGTTGAGGATCAGGTTCAGCCGTAGCAGGCTGGACGATTTCTGCGAGATGTCCTGCGAGTAGATGCTGCAGCGCTGCTCGCCGATAGCGTGGGCGAGGTTCATCAGCAGCGTGCCGGAGCCGGCTGAGGGGTCGTAGCAGCTGACGTTCCAAACACCGCCGCGCACGGATTCCGGCACCAGGATGGCGGCCATGATCTTGGCCACGGCATGCGGCGTGTAGTACTCGGCGTACTTGCCGCCGCTGTCCTTGTTGTAGTCCTTGATCAGGTATTCGAATAGCGCGGCGTAGAAATCGTACTTCTCGTTGAAGATGCGCTCGAAACTGAAATCGCCCAGCTTGTTGATCAGCGCGCGGCAGAAGCTGTCGCGCTTCGACGGGTCGGTGATGAATTCGCTGACCCGGTCAAACAGGGTGATCTTGGCGCCGCCATCGGTCTTGACCGCAAAGATGTCGTTGTTGCTGATGGCGATGTCGCGCAGGGTGTCGTCGAACAGCTTGGCGAACTCGGGCGCGTTCTGACGGCCAAACAGGTGGGCGATGAAGTGCTCGGGCTTCAGGCGGGCGGTATCCGGCCCCATCTGCATCTGCAGCATTTCCATGTCGTCAGCGCTCAAGGCAGCGATGGCCGCTTCCCAACTGGATGCCGTGGCCAGTTCCGGACGGATCTTCTTGGCCTCGAATGCAAACTTGTCGTTGAGGAACTTGTAGAGAAAAACCTGGGTGATGATCTTGAACTCGTTGCCGTCGTTGCCCAGGCCATAGGCGGCGCAAATGGCCTTGAGGCTGTCGATCAGCTCGCGGGTGCGTTGTTCGAATTGCTGGGTTACCAAGAGCGTGCTCCGCTATTGCGGCCAGCGCCCTGGCGGGCACCGGCGGAGAATTCGTTCATGTATTCGGCCACCACCAGTTGATTGATGATGCGGGTGGCGTCGGGCGTCAGTGGAATGTGTTGGCGCGTGTGGAATTCGCTGATCACGATCGGCTGCATCATTCGCTCGAAGTAGCTTTCGTTATTCAGAAGCTGGGTGTTCTGCAGCACCTGCTCATCCGCCTGTGCCTTGACGCCAAACAGGGCATCGAACAGTCGGCGTTCGGTCTGGGTCAAACCACCACGTTCAATCAGCCGCTTGTGGATGCGCGTGTACTTGGCGTCGCCGTGGTATTTCGCCCGTAGCTGGTTGTTCCGACGGTTGAGTTCTTTGACCTGCTCGTGGATGGCATTGAGCGCGCCGATGTTGGCGGTCATGTCCTCCTGGCTGACTTCGCTCAGCTTCTTCTTCTTGAACAGGCGCTCCAACTCTTCACGCAGGGTGATGAACTTGGGGTCTTGCTGGTCGAAGTTGTCGGCCAGGGCTTCGCGAGTCTGGCGAAGGGTGTTCTTCAGCTTGTCGGCCAGAACCAGTTCTTCTTCCCGGATTTTGGCGAACTTGAAGATCACGTCTTCCAGCGCGACGTTCAGCAGGTTGCTGGTGTCGCTGGCCGACTCAATGCTTTCCTTCAGGTTGAGCAGATCGAGGTGGTTGCTGGTTTCGCGGTAGAGCTGGCCCAGCTTCTGGAAGTCCAGTTGCCGCAGCAGCACATAGTCGCCCTGCAGGCGAATCAGGTTATAGAGGTTGCGGGCATCGGCCAGCGCCTTCTTGAGCGCCAACACCGTGGCGCGGTCCTGGATTTGACTCAGCTGCCTGGAGAACTCTTCGGCGTTTTCGATATTGAAGCGGAACAGGATGTCTTTGATCGCGGCGATTTCTTGCGCGATCTCGTCGGCCGATTTGAACAGGTTGGAGTAGTGCTCGATCTCGTCGCCGAGTTCAGACTGCAGTTCGTCGAAGTAGTCTTTGTTGGTCTTGTCGAACTCCTTGCGGATGTCGGCGAAGTCGACGACGTAGCCGTAGCGAAAGTCGTTGTAGGAGCGGTTGACGCGGGTTAGCGCTTGCAACAGGTTGTGCGCCTTGATGACGCGGCCGACGTACAACTTTTTCAGGCGCTTGGCATCGAAGCCTGTGAGCAGCATGTTGTAGACGAACAACAGGTCGATCTTGCCGGCCTTGAAGTCTTTCACCGTTTGCTTGCGCCCTTCCGCGCTCCCGATGTCGTGGAGGATTAGCGCGGCACTTTTCACTCTCCTGTCAGCTGCAGCTTGGGGTGCGTGGTTGAAAAGCTGCGATCCAGCGCCACGCGTCGCGTCTTGCATCGGATGGTCTATGGGCAACGTAGCGTGGCGCAAGTTGAAGCTGAAAAACATTTGGCGGGCCTGCTCCGCGCTGTCGCAAATCACCATGCCGCCGATGCTGGAATCGCCCAGAGCGATACGACTTCTCTCAAAGTCCTGCACGATGTAGTCGAGCATGGGCTCAACGAAGTTCGGGTGTGCGTAAATGAGCTTGCGATCAACATCGCCCTGCTGCAGTTTCACGGCGGCGAGTGCTTCCTGCAGCGAAAGCCTGTAATTGGTCGCAATTTCTTCGCGAATCAGTCGCAGCGTATAACCATCCGCGATAGATGCGTTGTAGTAGTACTTGTGGATGTAGTCGCCAAACAGATCGCGCGAGTTGTAGTCGTCGCCCAGGAGCGGTGTGCCGGTCAGGCCGATTTTGATGGCGTTTCGGTCGGACTGACTGAGGTTCGCCAGGAAGCTGCCGTGCGGGTTGTAGCTCCGGTGGACCTCGTCCAAAAAGTAGACGCGCTGGATGCTGAAGTCGTAATCCTCGGCGCGCAGCACATCCGGGTCGTCCTGAAATTTCTGAATGTTGACCACGGTGATTTCTGGCTTGCCGCTATGGTTGTGCAACACCAGCGCTTTCTTGATGTCGCGGGCGAATGCGTCGCGACTGTCGACCGTGTGCACGACCAGGCCCCGAGCGGCGAACTCGCTTTGCGCCTGGGTGGCCAAATCCAGTCGATCAACGATGAAATAGAACTTCGGGATCACCCCTTTACGCTGGAAGTACTCGGTGAGAAAGCGGGTGTTGTAGTAGGCCAATGCCGTCTTACCGCTGCCCTGCGTATGCCAGACGATGCCTTTCCTGAGCCCGGCATCGAGTTTTTTCTGAATGGCTTTGGTGGCGAAAATCTGCGGGTAGCGCATCACATGCTTTTGTATCCCTTCCGCTTCGCGGAGATAGGCGAGCGAGAAGCGCAGCAAGAAGCACAGGCGGTCGCGACTAAACAGCGACGTGCAAATGCGGTTGGTGGGCGTATCGGGCGATTTGTTGCTCAGAAACTCGGGGCTGTGCTTGATGACATTGAGGTTGTTGTCGCCAAGCACTTCGTTCTCAAGCGCGTCGTCTTCGCTCGCCAGGAGTTGGCTGAGGTCGAGCGCTTCCTCTTCGCGAAAATAGTTGAAGACGGGCGAGTCGTAAGAAGCGCTCGCATAGAACGCGCCTTCGACCGGCTGCGGCGACCCATCCTCGTACTCCATGTTGTTGGAGAAGACCATCAATTGCGTGATGTTGATGAAGCGTCTGAAGCGCGGGTTGCGGCATCGCGTGATGATGCGGTTGCGTTCGGCAAGCACGCCCTCGCGGTTGTTGGGCTTTTTCACCTCGATGAAGGCGAGCGGCATTCCGTTGATGAGCAGCGTGATGTCTGGACGAAATTCATCGTCGCCGTTTTTGCAAGTCAGCTCGGTGACAACATGAAAGCTGTTGTTGTTGAAGTCTTCGAAGTCGATCAGCCGAGTGCCTGAGCGTTCGATAAGCCGGTCGTAAAGGGCTTGGCCGAGATCTTCGTTGTCAAGAAGCAGTTTGACGTCGGCCAAAAGCCGAGGGATGTCTTCTGCCGCCATGGAAGGGTTGATTCGCGCCATCGCCGCCGTAAACAGGGCGGGGAAGATGTTGGTCTCTTCATCCCAACTTGCCCCTTTCAGGGACTGGTAGGTGTAGCCGAGCCGCACCAGATGCAAGATGCACGGAATCTTGACCCGGGAGTCTTCGCTAAAGACCATCAGCAGTGCTTTCCCTCGTAGTGCAATGAATCTATCAGCTGGCGCCGGTGGCGGCCATCCGAGTCGACGAAATTGGGATTGAGTTTCAACCTGTGCGGCAAGGCCTTGCGGACGGTCGAACCCCCGGTCCGGCCCGCGAGCGCAGCTCGCGGGCGTTCGGGCCGCCACGCGGCATGCCGCGTAAGCGGCGGCCCTCACCCGCGAGCGTCCGGGGGTTCGACTCCCCCGCCTCCACCAACAAAAAAACGCCGCCTTGCGGCGGCGTTTCGTTGTTGCGGACGGCCGAACCCCCGGTCCGGCCCGCGAGCACAGCTCGCGGGCGTTCGGGCCGCCACGCGGCATGCCGCGTAAGCGGCGGCCCTCACCCGCGAGCGTCCGGGGGTTCGACTCCCCCGCCTCCACCAACAAAAAAACGCCGCCTTGCGGCG
>JALHQZ010000031.1 GCA_022841705.1 Pirellulales bacterium | reverse complement strand
AACGGATCATCGACCGAGATTGTCTGGTCCGTCCCGCAGTGGGGGCAGACCTGCTCGGCTTCGCCGGAGAAGAGACCCGGGAGGACGCTTTCGCAACGGAATAATGCGAATAATTCATCGGGGGAAATATGTGTGTAATCCCTTCCCTCGGCCGCTTCGGTGCCCCACGCGGGAAGCACGGTCAATGCCTGCGGTCGAATGCCCGTGCAATGGATTCGACAAGACTCTCGGTAGGCTCTGGGGACTCTGCCATCAGGCGACGAGTTTCGACCATGCTCGCTGACCTGCCAAACCTTTCGCTCAACTTCCCCTCCGTAAACACAAGCTCTCGCACCTGCTCGTCTTTCCACGCGGGGTGAAATCCCATGTGGATATACAACTCCTCAATGACCCCCCGGGCTATCAGCAGACCACACGAATAGTCCAGTGGGAGATTGACGTTCTTATAAACCGCATCGAACCAGCTGCCGGAAATTGAACACCTCCCACCGGTCAAGCTTGCGTGGCCGACGCGGCTTGCTAAACTGGGTAAAATTTAGGGCTCAAAGCGACTCCAGCTTTGGATCCTCATGGGGTTGTCAGCGGAAGATCACGCGGTCGGCGAGGTTGGCGTCGAGGCAGTTCTTGCTAGGGCGTGGTTGAAGGGATAATCCCTCCAAGGCATTCCATCCCGGTGTTGGCTGTGAGCAGTATATTTGACTCCCAAGCCTGTTGCGGAGGCCAGTGGTGAGAACCTTCCTCGTCAGCGCGTTGTTTGCAGCTGTTGTGCTCGTCGCTAGCCTCGCGTTGGCGACGGACTACCCCTACCCCTATCCTTATCAGGGACCGAAACGGAGCACGTCGGTCAACTTCCGTTGGCAGCTGGGCGATACCAGCAAAGTTTTTAACTTTGATATGCCGCTGCCCGATATCCGCAACGGCGAATTGATAAACTCGACGTTGACGTGGCAGATCCCCTACAACCCCGTGTTCCAGGGAACGCTCGCCGATGGGATCCGGGCGCAGGTTCACGACGATTGGACGCTGACTCTCGAGTCGGAAGGGATTGTCGGGGGCGCCTTCTATGGTGAGGTGCAATCGTACTGCCCCGCAGTGTGCGCTCCAGGGCAGCCATTCTCATTCACACCGCTGAACTTGGCGCCGCTTACGAACGACATCTTCTATCAGGGGCCCACCTTTGACCGCACCAACGTCACCGCGTACAACCCGCGCGGCGTTGCGTGGCCCGACCAAGCCGACACCGCGCCCGGCAATTTCACGCTCGTAAGCAGCGTGGAACAGCTTCCCAGTGTTACGAGCTACAGACACAATACCACGCTTCAGCCAATCGTCATCAGCCACAACTTCCGACAGTGGACCAGTGAGGACCTGCTTGCCGGTCGCATGGTCGCGACAACGGGCCAAAACTTCATGGGGATCTACCTCAATCGAGTGGTCGCTGAAAACTTCACGGGCGATCCCGGCCCAGCGAACTTTGGGTTCTCGGTGCAGGAGACGGCGCACGCCAGCGATTTCGATAACTTCAACTATCAGCAGAACTTCAAGGCTTTCTATGAATCGGTCGACGGCGCTCCGTTTTTATACTTTCGTGACGACGCGAAATTCGAGACCCTGACTCAGGGCGCCGCCTCGGTGGGTGGCGTCGATCCGTCGGTCCAGAATCCCAACCCGATCCTCAATCCCGCCGCGGATGCGTTCGCTCCTTATTGGGACCAAATTCCGATCGCCGGCCGCGAGACCTTCAACGTGAATCATCCCAAGCAATTGCTGGGGACGCGGTTCGAGGACCAACCTAACCTTCTAAAAACGGGGCGGATGTTGTTTTTCGAAACGACCATGGGGGGGTGGAGCCAGTCGGACACGACGTTTTCGAACTTCACAGATCCGATGTTCACGTGGCGATGGGCGTGGAAACAGGTTCGCGATGACGCAGGTTGCCGGCAGCGGGGCGACTGTGGCGTGGCGACGATTCAGACGCAGACCGCAGTCGACCCAGGGCTCTACAACGGTGTCGCGATCCGGTTTGGGACAGGCGCCTGGACTCCGGCGGCGATTGACGAGGCGGTGCAGGTTTTGGCAGCGCTCGAGTTTCCGCCAGGTGACTACAATCTCGACGGGCGCGTCGACGCGGCCGACTTTACGGTTTGGGCGGATACTGTCGGCTCGACGACTAACTTCAGCGCCGACGGAAATCTTGACGGCTCCATCGACGAACTTGACTACGCCGTCTGGGAAGCGAACTTCGGAGTCTCGCTCGGAGCCGCCGCGTTGCTGAGCGGAGCGCAGTCCGTGCCCGAGCCGAGCGGGGCCGCGCTGTTACTGGTCATATCCGCGATGTCGCGTTGCAAGAATATGCGCCGGCCTGCAGCGTGACCCACCCTTCTGATTTGCTATTAATCAGGTCGCTGGTGATCGCTTGCTTAATGCGGGGCGAGCACCGCAGCGGAAGTCAATCGCACGCAGTGCAGCAATCGCTGCCGAAACGCAGTCGGGATCGATGGAAGCGCCCGCGGCATTGGCTCGACCGGCCGCGACATGCTCACGTATCTCCAAGCGAACATGGGCCAGATCGAACCCCCCATCGACCCCACGATTGAGCGGTCGCACGAAGAGCTGGACAAAGAACATCAGCGCCAAGCGAGCGGCATGAATTGGATTCGCGCGTTCGATCCCGCCACAAACACAACAACCCTCTGGCACAACGGTGGGACCGGTGGATGCCGCAGCTTCCTCGGCATCACCGAAGGTAAAAAGTTCGGAGTGGTAGTGCTCACCCATTCGGCCAATGATGTCGATCACCTGAGCAGCGAGATTTTGGAAGAGCTGGTCGAGCGGCTGACCTGCCCCCAGTTAGGGAACCAATCAATGGGTTAGAGTTGGGCCTGTCCCAACGCCGGAGCCCGATCGCCCAGCGAGCTGTGAAGTCGGGCGGCGTTGTAATGCCGCCGCCAACGCTCGATCAGCACCTTTGCCTCCAAGAGCGAGTCGAACTGCTCCCGAGCCAGCAGCTCGTCGCGGAGCTTCCCATTAAAGCTTTCGGGGTAGGGCTTCAAGTTCGTACCCGTGCTTGGCCGGGTGCTTGCAGACATCGCACGAGAAGAAGGGACCGTGTACCGATCGCTTCCACTCGCTGGAACGGTTTGCGACACGAACGGGTGGTTAAACCGAATCGCTTGCCTCCCCACTAATGCCACGCCGCCTTCGCCCGAGCGAAAGTAAGGCGATGCCACCGGCAAGGATCGCCCCCGAGGCCGGTTCAGGAATCGAAATCAACTCGATCCGCAGAGCTCCTACGCGACTTTCTGAATAGCTGTAGGTGCCACCAAAATCCGTCGAAAGCGCGAATCGGTCTCCTGCGCCGGTCGAGTTCCAGTTCCAAAAGGCTTCGGTCGTAGAGTCGCCCGGTGCAACGACGATCCAGTATCGTTCGCCGGCCGTGAGCACCACGGAGGGGTCAAAGCTGGTGATTGTTTCGGGGGCATCTAGGCCGCCAAAGGGTGGCAAACCGCCACGTGTGAAGGCAGCAATGATCGGTCCCAGTTCTCCATCGCCATTTGCCTCGTGCAACCTGATATCGACCTGATTGAAACCGGGCGTGAAATTATCGTGCAGCGCGATCCGGATCACGGCGAGAATGCCAGTCGCCTCCGAGGTGAACCGGCTTCCGACAATACGTGGAGTGAAGAAAAACGGAGGATCGTCATCTCCCCCCGTGACGCTGTAGCCGGTCGATGCGTCGTAAGAATCGCCGGGGCCGAAGTTGTTGTAGGCATCGATGGCAATCGCCGGACGGACCGCAACCAACCCCATAAAAAGAAACAGGAGACTCGAATAACCGTTCATTAGACACCCCCCAGAGTCGAAGGTTGATCTATCGAGCAAAGAGTTTAGCAACCGCTTAGTTTATCACCCACGGGTCAGCAATCAAGCAGATTCTGAGGTGGACCCCAAAATCTGGACAGTCTGATAAGGTCTAAAATCCCCGCGCTTGGGTGGCTTGTTAGGAGGTTCGGAAGATGGCACGGAAGCGGTGGAGTTCTAGCGGAGCGTTCAAGGCGAAGGTAGCACCGGCGGCGTGCCGTTGATTGACCAGCCCGCAGCCACCACCCGCTCGTGAACTCGGGGACTGCCAAATCGCTTACAACCTGCCATCCTGCAGTTATCGATTCGATGGCGCCACTCAACGTTCAAGACGAAATAACGAAGGCCTCCGTGTCCCCCCGGCGAAGAGACCGCCACGTGCAAAATGAGAATCCGTCATGACGCGAGCACAACCATGTTCCTTGGCGCCAGAACACGCCCCCTGCGTCGCGATCCAGACTAGCCAGCGCTCGCCAAAAGCCGAATGACAACCGGCTCCTCTGCAACCCGTTCCGGGGAATGAGGGCCTAAGTGCTCATCTGCAAGTTCGCCTTCAGCGACGTATGTCTTCGGGCATCAGCGGTCAGTTTTCTTCTGCCACTTTGGTAGAGAAAGCGCCAATGTACAAGTAATTGTCAGAATCGCTGCGCTCGCCTCAGGCGCCGGTACCCACATCACGGCGTCGGGTGAAGATTGATAACTTCGCCCAAAGGCTCGCTCCACAGCGCTACTCGATTGAAAAAGTCAGGAGTTCTTCCCGTCACTTGCCCGCCGCTGATGTCGAAAATCCAGGGTGAGTAACCAGGTGTGGCTCTCAACCGTTCGGCCATAACTCAGCAAGCCAACGAACTTGGGATTTGCTCGAAGGAACGCCCTGGGATTATCTTCCCATGGGCTGCCCGCTATCAGAACTTGTCGCGCTTTCGCGACCGATGTTGTGCCCATAAAGACAGTGTCATCAAACCCTGCACGGCAACAAAACGCGTGCGGCCTTTTCTACGGCAATCCCCAGTAACGTTGCATCCGTCGTCACGAGTCCTGATAATTGGGGGAACTGGGTCGAGTTTGAGTTGCCGATTTAACAGCTACCCGGTTCTCAACCCGATTACGATCTCCTGACCGTTATTACAAGCGCCGTCTCTTGCACGCTGCGCTTGGCAATTCACTCTTACTTTATTTCACTTCGAGGAGGGTTCGATGGCTCCCCGTTCGCTGAGTTTCACACGGTCTCTTCGCGGTTGGGCTCTGGTGGGACTGCTGCTGACCGCGCACACGACAAGAGTGGCGGCCCTTCAGCCGTATTCAGTGTTCGCAGAGTTCAATTTCAACGATATTTCAGGCGGCTTCGGCTTCACACCACCCGCAGACCACATCTTTGCCATCGAACACTTCAGCGGACAATTTAAGGTTGAGGTGGGAGATCAAATCGCTAGCGTTATACTCTTCTCACAAAGGACCCTTGGTTCTCCTGCAGAAGGCGTCATCTACCCCCTGCCGCAGTTAGTCTCGTCGACAGTTCCGACTGGAACGGGTGTAAGAGATACCTATGTCGCCAATCACGATATAAGTGTCTATTACTACGGTGGTAGCACTTGCAGTATCGGTGTCCTGAAATATCCGGGTTATCTTGATGGGCAGGCCTCCGTGTCCCTCACCGGCTACCTCATTCCCCTCTCGACCGTCTGGACTGGCATCACATCGATTCCCGTGGGGACGATGCGCGAGGTGACGAGTGACGAATTACAGCTTGCGGAGACACTGGAACTAGGAAGCGCTGTGCTGACGCTCTCGGGGCCAAACATCACGCCCGGCGGCGCGCTGCGCGTCGGCGCCGGAAAACAACTGCGCTTCACCGCCACAACGCCTCCGAGCGGGCCGCGCGTCTACAGCAGCGTCAACTACAACGGCGGTTTGATTGAACTTTCCGGCAACGCCACAAGCGCGAGTGAAATCGAGTTCGTCGGTTCGCTAGTGAACGCGCCGAGCACGGGGCTCATCAGCGGGCAGTCGGCGATGATGCGATTCACTGGCGGGCTCGATAACTACGGCGCGGTCGCCTTCACTGCCGGGGTGAACAACATTCACGGGGAAATCACGACTCAAGCGGGCGGCAAGCTGAGCGTCACCGCCGGCGCACAGGCTGTGTTCTATGACGACGTGGTGCAAAACGGCACGCTGCGGGTCGCGAAGGTCGGCAGTACCACTAGCGTCGCCGTGTTTCTCGGTGCGTTCACCGGTTCGGGCGGCACTACGGGCGGCGGCGACATCTTCTTTGAAGGCGACCTGCGCCCCGGCAACAGCCCGGCCGTCGTAACCTTCGCCAACAACATTGGCCTCGGCGGCGACGCCAACACGAGCATTGAACTCGGCGGTACCGCTAGCGGCCAGTTTGACCAGCTCAACGTGACGGGCTCGCTGGCACTCGACGGCGCACTTAGCATTTCGCTCGTCGATGGATATCAACCTGAGGTGGGCGCCTCGTTCGACATTCTCAACTGGGATTCGCTGAGCGGAACGTTCGCATCGGTTTCGCTTCCAGCACTCGCTGGTGGCCGTTCTTGGAACACTTCGCAACTCTATACGGCTGGTGTGCTGAGTGTCGTATCAGTCGGTCTGCCCGGCGACTACAACGGCAACGGCACGGTGGATGCGGCGGACTTCGTCGTATGGCGCGACGGCGGGCCGCTGGCGAATGAAGTGGATACGCCGGGCGTAGTCAACGCTGCTGACTACACGGCGTGGCGGGCGCGGTTCGGCAACACGAGCGGCAGCGGCGGGGGGATGGCGGCCGCCGTGCCCGAGCCGGTGACCATCGCGCTAGCGATAATGGCCACCGCAGGCACCTTCAGTCAGCGACGCTGGGCTGCGCGACTCCCAAGACTCGTTCTTGCGAGACAGCTCAACTGACCACCGTCGATTGAGACGGACAGCGGAATCGATGTCTGTCGCGGGGATCCTGCTCTGGTCGCGCCCCTCTGCCGGCTGAAATGAACAGACTGACGGACTTTCAAAAATCTTCAGACCAATGTCGCACAGCACTAGACACGAATGAAGCGATTGGCCTCTCGCACCTCCCCCGCGAGGAGTCTAGCATGCGCGCTCAGGTCGAACTGTTCTGGGGCTCAACCCTTCTGCTGTCAGCGCGAGAGCGCCCCGCTCACGCGCAGTTGCCCACTCAGGCCCAGGGAAGCCGTCAGCAGGGCTCCGAGCGCGGGAGCGCCCGTCTGAGCGCCCCACAGCGCATGCCGCCGGATGCCGAAGCTCAGAATGGTGGGATCACCACGATCGCCTCAGCGTCATTACCGCCCTGGCGCTATCGCCGCCGTGCTCGGCCCGTTCGCGATCGCTGCGCTTCGGCAGCGTTCA
>JALHQZ010000030.1 GCA_022841705.1 Pirellulales bacterium | reverse complement strand
GTCCGTTAGATCGCCCCGACTCAATGCTGCCTCCTTCAGAAAGGCAGTCTTGAATCAAAACTCGATTCATCTGTCAAAAACCGTCAACACGGCCTAGTGTCCTTCGATTCCGAAGTTCGCATACGAGCGCGCTGCAAGGTCATACGAACTTCGGAATCGGGACACTAGCCGCGACTACAAGCGGCTGAACTGAATGCCCAAGCCGAAGTCGTCCGTCGCCGACGAGCGGTCGCGCAACATCCGCTCGGTCTTCGGCCGCGGATTGTGTTGTTCGATCGACGCCGTCGCCGTTTCGTCGCCGAACAGATAAATAATGACGCCCAGCACAACGAATGCCGCCGCGACAACGCTCAGCAACGCGCCGACGCTCGCGATCTCGGCATCGTCGTAATGTTTGTGCTTGATGGTCTGTAGCATTTGGTGCCCCCATTCTTATTGATTAGCGGGGGAACCATAGAGCAAGTGCGTTAATGTCCGGTTCGCCGCGCATGCTGCGCCGCATGGCAGGCTTGCAAATTCGGAACGCATGGGCTGCCGGCCTCGCTTGCGCGAGGTCGGCAGGAAACAGTGGATTAATGATGCAACGCGGAACGCGTCTTGCTAGAGCGGCTTCACCGCGACTTTGCGGAATTTCACCACGCCGGTGCCGTATTGCAAGGTGAAGTGGCCTTGTTCGAACAAGCCGTTGTGCAGTGTCGCAGTTTGTTTACCGTTCAGCGAAACTGTGATGTGGCGGCCCTTGGCGGTGATCTCGAACGTGTTCCACTTGCCACCGGCCTTCGGCATTGGGCTAACCTCGGTGAAATAGACGATCGAGCCGGTGCCGTAGCTCGGGTCCGGCCGCGTATCGAAAATGTTAACCTCGTAACAGGTCTTGGCGCCGATCTGCTTGGGATCGCAGCGCACGAAGATGCCGGAATTGGCGTCGTCGCTGGTCCAGAACTCCGCATAGATCTCATGATCCTTGTAGGAGTTTTTGCTGACCAGGTGATTGCCGCCTTTGCCCTTGGATTTGTCGGCGACGAGCGCGCCGTCTTCGACCCGCCAGTTGACGTTATCGTTGCTGGGCGTCCAGCCGTCCATGGTCTTGCCATCGAACAGTTGGATCCAGCCTGGGCCGGTCTGGCTGTTGGCTTGCGGCGTGCCGTTGAAGATGGCGACGCCGACGAGTAGCAGCGCGGCGATGGTTGCGAACATACGTGTCATGGTGATGGTCTCCCTTTAACGCAACGGTGGCGTTTCCCCATTTGTGTGGCGCGTCTTTGTTGTAACCGATCACGGCGCGGCTGCCGGATCCTTTGTATTCTTGTGACGACTGCGCTCCGGCCTTCCAGCGGGCTGCCCGGAACAAGGCAATGCTATCAAGCGACGGTGGCGGTGGCCATGGCCATGGGCCTAATTAGCGCGGCGCAAGCGTGGCATTGGCCACGGTCCAGTCGCGCGTGATGTAGACGTTGTTCTCCTGCCGTTCGTCGGACGAGGCAGGCAACGCGACGGTTTGCGGCCGTTCTTGGTGTGGTTCTTGGCGTGCTTCTTGGAACGACTCTTGGCGCGACTCCTGGTGCGACGCCTGGTGCTGCATTAGGAAGGCGGTCTCAAACGCTTGCCGCAGATCGAACGCCTGCGCGCGATCGAAAGTTGCCCTGGTCTCGGCTTCGGCGCCCGCAATCCTCATCACAAAACGGTATTCGAGAACCGGCCGGAACCACTGCCATCCAACGCCAAAGATTAGCGCGACCGGCGCGGCGGCGGCGCTCCACAGGCCGTAATCCGGATAATGCTCGCGCGCCAAATATGCGAAAGCCCCAAAGCCCAGTGCCGAGAGGCTAACGATCAGCGCGATCGGATTGAGTTTTTTGCGGTGGCCGACGCCAACACTGGAGATCGCTGCGACCTGATAGGAGGCGGGGCCAAACCGCACTACCGCTGGCGTAACCACAATATCGTTTGTGCGGAAAAGAATTTGCGTATCCATCGTGAGCCCCCGGTCCGACGCGAATTGGGGCGGATAAGCGCATGGCAATCTGACAAACTGATGACCGCGGCCCGCTGCTACAGCCATAGGTTGCGTTGAAATAGTTCGTGCTCTGCGCCGTTTGACCGCCAATCGACAGGCGGCTCGACCGTCGCGCCGTCCTGAGATACCTTTATGCATTCGCGGGGGCGAAAGGAGGACGATAATGTGGAAGCTGGCTCTGATGCTAGCGACGGCTGCCACGATTGCCGGATTGGGCCTGACCGCGGGCGATGCCGTTGCGGAAGGCGCCGGCGAGAAAATCGCGGTCACCTGCGGCGGCGCGATTCAGAATTGTCCGCAGGGCAAGAAAGCCTATTGCAACCGCTGGCGGGAATGCAAAGGCAAGAATGCCAAGGTCCGGCGCCACTGCGATCAGCCGATCTGTATGACGGAGCGCCTTGGCAAACAGTGAGCGGGCGACAAGGTAGCGGAGCACCTCAAGGCTCATTCGCAACATCGGACAATATGATTTCGCATTTTACGCTTGTGACTGATAGAAAAATTGCACTAAACCGCTGCGCCGTAGCGGAAGGTCGGCAGCGTCATCGCCAGACGGGGAGCGCTAGGCCCGAGGAGCGAGAATGTCGATCACTGGGCACTCGGGCGCGATGTTACCGGAACATTTCGCAATCGTGTTGGCCAAAAGATTTTCAAGTTTGATAAGATCGGCAAGTTTGGAGCGGATGTGTTCGAGATGGTGCGCGGCAATTTCGCGGACCTCTTTACATGACGCTTTTCCCGGACCTCCGAGATCGAGCAGCGCGCGGATTTCCTCCAACGTGAATCCGAGGTCGCGAGCGCGACGGATGAAGGTGAGCGTGCGCGTCTCCGTGAGGCCGTAGACACGGTGCCCACCTTGGGTGCGCCGAGGGGCGGGAAGCATCTTAATTCGCTCGTAATACCGGATTGTCTCAATATTCACGCCGGTAATCCGGGATAGTTCACCGATCGGCAGCCCTTCTGATCGCGAAGCTGTGATTGCGCGCATGGCAAAACACCCTTGATTCTGTAGTCGCTACAGGATGCATGTTGACGGCATGACAGTCAAAGATGATGGACAGGCAAACGACCGTCGGCGCGGCCAATACCTGCTGGCGGCAGGCGGGCTCCTTGGCGCAGTCGCCGCGTCGTCCTGCTGCATCCTGCCGCTGGCTCTATTCAGTGTGGGCGTCAGCGGGGCGTGGATTGGGAGCTTGACCCAGCTCGCTCCCTACCAGCCCATCGTTATCGCAATGACAGCCGCAGCGCTCGGTTACGGATACTGGCTGGTCTATCGATCATCCAAGGTCGCCTGCGTAGCAGGAGAGAGCTGCGGTTCGGTGAAGTCCAATCGGCTCGTCAAGTTTGGGCTGGTTCTCGCGACCGTGCTGGTCGTGGCTGCACTAAGTTTCGATTTCATAGCCCCCTTGATCTTCAAGTCATGAACGGAGAACACACGATGACCAAGCTTCTGGCCGTCGCTGGCTTGATGCTCGGCCTCCTCGCCACATCGGCCGCCGTGGCAGGCGAGAGGACCGTCACGCTCGCTGTGAAGAACATGTACTGCGCGGCCTGTCCGCACACCGTCAAGGCGAGTCTTGAAGCTGTGCCGGGTGTGACTAGGGCCGTGGTTTCCTACAAGGATAAGACGGCAGTGGTGACTTACGATGACAGCAGAGTTGAAGTACCCGCGCTGATAGCCGCAACCGGCAACGCGGGTTACCCCTCAACGCCCAAGAGTTGAAGCGGGGAGTATCTTGATTAGTCAGTCGGTAATTACTTGCCCAAACTGCGGGGCTGCGAAGGCCGAAACGATGCCGACCGACGCATGTCAATTTTTCTACGAGTGCACAGGCTGCGGCGCGAGACTACGACCGAAGCCAGGCGACTGTTGCGTCTTTTGTTCTTATGGCTCTGTCCCGTGCCCGCCTATACAGGCGCAGCGCTCAGGCGCGGTCGGCGGCACCGACGCATGCTGCCAATGACAGGGAATATGGCTCAACAGAGCCCTTCTCCGTCGTTCCCTGCTTTAGTAGTTTGGCCACAGCGATTGACGCCAAACGGCTTAGGGTCGCCATGAAAAACTCAACCGGAATGATCGCGGCGGGGTTTGCAGCCCTCGTCGTGTTGGCGCAGGCGGCCACCGCCGAGGCGGCCGACATCAAGGTATTGTGCGCCAACGGGATGCGAGAGGTCATGGAAGACCTCGGGCCGAAGTTCGAGCGCGCGACCGGCCACAGGCTCGCAATTGGGTTCGCCACGCTCGGTGTGATCGTGCAACGAGTTCAGGGTGGCGAGATCGCCGATGTGGTCGTTATTCCCCGGCAGGGCGTTGATCGCATGGTGAAAGATGGTAAGGCGAGTGCGGATACCGTCACCGTGCTCGCCCGCGCCGGCATCGGCGTAGTCGTGCGAAAGGGTGCACCGAAGCCGGATATCTCCACGCCCGAGGCCTTGAAGCGTGCGTTGCTCGCTGCAAAGTCGATCACTTATCTCGATCCGGCCGCCGGCGGGACCAGCGGCGTCCATTTTGCTGGGGTGCTCGATCGCCTGGGCATTGCCGCCGAGATGAAACCGAAGACGGTCCTCCATCCCAATGCCCGCGCAGCCGGAGTTCTGGTTGCGAACGGTGAGGCCGAGATCGGGATCAATCTCATCCAAGAGCTGATTCCGCTTCCGGGCATTGAGCTCATCGGCCCACTCCCGGGTGATCTGCAGAACACAATCGTCTTCGCGGCAGCCGCTATGACCGGCGCCGTGGACGCCGCCGCAGTGAAAGCCTTGATCGACTTCCTGCGCACGCCAGAGGCGGCGGTGGTGATCAAGGCGAAGGGCATGGAGCCGGGCTGAGGCTGGAGTGAACGCTTCTAACGGCCCGTTTGGTGTCGCACTCCCCCCTACCGCGCTAGCGGTATAGTGCAATCCAGGTTGTGCGACGTATCGAGAATGGCTTGGTTGAGCCATTCCCTACCGAAGGCCTAGACGCATTGAGACTTTGTGGTACGGTATTGTCGTCCCACGGCCCACCGTAAGTGGGTCGTGCAGCACTCCGGCACGACGGATCGCGGGCATCCCAAATCGACGCGCGGCGCGCGTCAAAGTCGTGCCATCCCCATGCCAGAAATGATGAGTGCCGAGCTGCTGCTTGCCGCGTGCATGTTCATGGGCGCGGTGCTCTACACATCAGTCGGCCACGCTGGAGCCTCGGCCTATATCGCACTGATGTCATTGTTCGGCATTGCTCCTGCGGTCATGCGACCGACGGCACTTGCCCTCAATATCCTCGTCGCGAGCTTCACGTCCTTCCGCTACTTGCGCGCCGGGATGTTCCGCTGGCGCACGCTGTGGCCGTTCCTGCTAGGTGCGGTGCCGTTTGCGTTCCTCGGCGGCGCAATCCAGCTGCCAGGCGCCTACTACAAGCCAATCGTCGGCGTCGTGCTGTTGCTCGGTGGGGCGAGGTTCTTGTGGCCAAAAGAATTGACCACAAACCAGGAGCCACGCGACCCACCGGTTTGGCTCGGAGCGCTCTGTGGTGCTGCAATCGGATTGCTATCCGGCCTTACCGGAACCGGCGGCGGCATATTCCTGTCGCCGTTGTTGCTGTTCACGGGATGGTCGGCCACCAAACCGGCGTCAGGCGTGGTAATCGTGTTCATACTCTGCAACTCGATCGCAGGATTTCTTGGTAACATCGCGATCGTGAAGGCGCTGCCGCCAGACTTGCCGCTCTATGCTATTGCGATCCTGCTCGGGGCGATTGTCGGTACAACGTTCGGCATTCGCTTTGCCGTACCGATGATCCTGAAGGCACTTGGGCTCGTGCTGATAATCGCAGGGTTGAAGCTGATCGGTGTCTACTGAGTGAACGACGCGCCGGAGCCGGTCCCCGCTCCCCTACCGCGACAGCGGTTTAGTGCAATCGAGTTTCTACGACGCCTCCTCATGGCGATTGCCGGATCGCGCTCTCACAGCAAGGTATCGCAGAAACCGCTTTATTGTGCGACGATATTGTGAGGCGATTCCATCGCGGCGATTTCTTTGCGTATGGAAATGCGTTCATCATTGTTGAATCGCGTGCTTCCTGCTTTCGTCGTTGCGTTGTCGCTGGCTGGCTGCGTGACCGCCACGAATACGATGCGGCCGGATGAACTTGCCAATCTTCGGCTGGAGAGTGTTGCGGTTGGTTTTGCGCCGAATGCGCGTATTGCGTGGGGCGATGGTGAGCGCGCCTATGCCGCCACCAAAGGTCTGCCGGCGCACGAATCCGACAAGGTCGCGAACACGCCTGAATTGGCCGCTTATATGCGCAATACCATCAGCGGAAAGCTCAAGACCGCAATGGAGCGCGATCTTGGCGGCAAACTCAAGGGCTCGCGTTCAGTGCGGGTGCGGGTAGAAATCAAAGGCGTAAGCATCCCGTCGGCGGTCCAGCGCATCCTCGTCGGTGGCGATAACAGTATGGTGGCGGACGTGACGCTTCACGACGCGCGCACTGGGGCCGCAATTCTGAATTATCCCGCGCAGGCCGCGGCAGCGATGGCTGGCCAGGGTGTGTTGGGTGTTGTTGTCGACGCGGCCATGTTGCCTGACCCGGTCGATCGCGTTGCCGACAGTTACGCGCGCCAATACAGCGCCTGGCTACTGCAAACCAGCACGCTTATTCCGTAGCGGCGTTGCGCACGTCATCCGACATGGGCGGAATGCCTATGGCTGTGGCTTCAGCGGTGTAATCAGCTCGCCGGTGTCGTCCATGATAACTGCGATACCCAGGTCGAGCGCCTGTTCATTCGAGATGTAGCGAATTTCCTTCGGCTTGAGCGCGGACTGGTAGAATTTGAGCAAGCTGATATTGGCGCCGACCTCGGTCATATAATCGGCAATCTGTAGAATGTCGTTCTGAGTCGCCGCCATTGTCTTGTCGAGGTCGGCGACCGAATAGACTTTGTCCGGGAAGTTCGGAGCGATACTTGAAAACCCGATCGTGGCGCTCGAATACTTCATGTACGAGACTTGCTTGGGGTCCGGACTACGTCCGCCCACCAGCACCAGCGGGCATGGTGAAATGCAGCGCGCCTTTGCCGGGATCACCGTGCGAATACGGACCTGGTGCAGGAATCGTCCGATCGAAAGTGCCTCGGACCGAAGGCCGCCGCCGAAAGCAAGCTGGGCCGTGATCGGCTTTGCGCCGGTCAACTTGCCGACGAGGCTGCGGATCCTAAGGCTGTCGCCGGCCACAACCTCTCCGCTCAGCAAAACCGTGATGGTCTTGTCGTCAGAAGTCTCGACTTGTTTGATGTCGAGTGCGCAAGCCTGCGTGGCCGCGAAAACAGCAAGCGCTGCTGATAGTGTGGCGCCGCTCAAGGCAATCGACATGATGCAATCCCCACAAAAGCCATGCTAACCCGCATATCTCACAGAACTGAGTGCATCGGGACGTCGAATCAACGAAAGTTGTTGTGCCGCAACGACTTTCCAACGATTCGAGGATCGCCCCGATGCCGACAGAGTGTAGCGCAGATT
>JALHQZ010000029.1 GCA_022841705.1 Pirellulales bacterium | reverse complement strand
CCTTCGGCTCGCCCGCGTCGCAGTCGTGCCAGAGCTGGAGTCCCGTGTGCGGCGTCTTGGTGCCTATCCCGAGGAACCTCGCGAGGTCGTCGAGCTTGTTGCTCGTGAACGAGAAGTTTGAGCGGGCAATCTTCTTGGTGTCTACGGTCTGGTAGTGCGACGGCGGCTCCATGCCGTGAAAGAGGAACCTGACGTTGCACATCTTGATGTCGAACCCGTCGCCGTTGTGGGCTATGAGCACGTCGGCTTCGTCAGCCACCTTCCACATCTGCTCGGTGAGCCAGCGGTCATCGCGTGAACCCGGCACGTAGTCCGGGTCGTCATCCAGCCCCAGGACGTGCGACTTCTTCCTGCCGAGTTCCTTCCACGAGAAGCTGAGGAAGTTCCAGTACCGGGTCTCGCGGAGAATGGAAGCCTCCCAGCCCCTGCCGAAGAAGTTGCCCTCCTTCAGCGAGGTCTCGATGTCGAACAGGATAATCTTAGGCTCGGACTGCACGGAGTATGCGCCGCCAGATGCGGGCTTTTGTATCGGCGGGCATCGAAACCGCCCGGAGGGATTTGAGAACCTGGATGATTCGCTCGGTGCTCACTGGTGTAAATTGTAGCAGGTCGGCTCGGTGGAGCCTGTGCATAACCCTCAGTCGAACACGAACTCCGCCACCACCTGGAGGAAGGCGAGGGCGCCGATAGCCATTGCCCCCCACAGCTCCAGGCGGCGGATGCGGGATTCGTGGTCGCGCGCGGTCTCGCCGTTGTCACTCAGGTGCGCGGTGAGCTTGTCGTCTATGCCCTTCACCCGCTCGATGAGCTGGATGAGGAGGTCGTGGTCGTTCGGCTTCGTCATGCTAGTCCCACTGCCCGACGCTGGCTACGGATGTAGAGCCGACCCGGTAGCACTGGAAGTACGACCCGATGCCGACGACGGCAGCCGCCGCCGTCACCTGGTCAATGGACGGGATTAACGTTCCCGCTCCCGTGACCTCGAACGTGCCGCTCGCCCACACGTTGAGTCCCGTGCCCGTGCCCGCCGTCGCAATGGACGCCGCCGAGTCCTGGGTCACGCGGATTGCGCCCTGGTTCGTCGCTCCCGTGGTCGGGGCGGAGTTGTCCAGCGCGAGGTACTGCCACATCCACGCGGCGCACGTCGCCGTTCCCGCGCCGAGCCAGTCAATCAGCACGTTTCCCGACGTGCCGGACATGGACGTGACCTGCATGAGCGCCTCGAACATATACGTCCCGGTCTCCAGGGTCAGCCGCCCGTTCGCCGGAGAGTTAAAAATGGCGTTCTCGTTCAGGTCGTTCGGAAGCGTCCGGGTCGAGTCCGCGCGGATGAAGTGAATGACCGGGATGATGCCCCTGTTCCCCGCATCGAGCGTCATGTACAGGCAGTTGTCGTCCATTTCCATCGCGCCGTCCTCGGCGGTGGTGTTGAGCGTGCCGGACGTGAACTTCAGGGGAGCCGTGCCCGCAGAGGCGGTGCCCGCCGCGAGCTGCACCGTCTTGTTCGAGAGCGTCGCGGTCGCCGCGTTCTTCGTCGCGTCGGAAGTGTTGTCCACGTTTCCCAGCCCCACGTCGCCCTTGGCGAGCGCGAGGTCGGTCTTGAGCTGCGCTGCGGTGCGGTTCGCCCACGCACCCGCCTTGCGCTGCAAGATGTCGTCGTTTGATGGCGAGAGACCCGCGATGGTCGAGAGGTCTTCGTCGAGCGCTGCGCCCTGTGGAAGTTGGAATGCGGACATTGCGTACAGTCTAGCTAGAGCGGGTCGCCCTCGCCAGGCGTGAACCCGAGCATGAGAGAACTGACCTCCGGCTGGGTGAGGGCTTTGTTGAAAAACAGAATCTCCGAGATGTCGCCGTCCCAGAAGTTGCCGTAGCTGCCGGAGCCTGAACCCGCGTCGGTCGCGTCGCAGCCGATGGTAATCTGCCTCGATGACGTGTCCTTGGTAATGGACGCTGCGGTAGTCCCCACGAGCTTCGCGTTGACGTAGCCCCGGACGTTCGACCCGTCCCAGGTCATGCCCACCCAGTACCAGGTTCCCGTGGAGAGCGCGTCGCCCGAGCCGTTCACGATGTAGCGCGTCGTGGCAGAGCTCGTCCAGCACCGCAGCTCGTTGCTCCCGTCCGTGCCGAGGCGGAACACGGAGAACGGCTCCGCTCCGCCAGGGTTCGTGGTGATGCAGTGCGATATGACGGTGCGGTTTCCCGTTCCGTCCTTCAGGACTCTGGCGAACACCGAGAGGGCACCCGTGCCATCGAAGTCCGCAGAGTCGGGCACGGTGATGCGGTCGGAGGTGCCGTTGAATGAGTACGCCCTACCGAAGCTAGCCGAGACGAGGGAGGCTCCCGTCACGGTGCCGTTGTTCGTGCCCGCCCAGTCGTTGGCATCACCCTCGAAGCGGTAGGCTGCCTTCAGCAGCGGGTGCTTCAGCATCAGCCCTGGTCGAACGCGGCTCCGACGCAGTACAGGACGCTCGATGACTCGGCGATGAACGTGAACACGTCCACGTCGCTGATGCCCGTGGAGAGGGTCGGCTCGACGCCGCCGGGGAACTTGAACTCCGCGTTCCA
Source organism: Pirellulales bacterium (assembly GCA_022841705.1). Taxonomy (GTDB): domain Bacteria; phylum Planctomycetota; class Planctomycetia; order Pirellulales; family Lacipirellulaceae. Next base: position 7,046 of record JALHQZ010000029.1, on the reverse strand, counting down.
GGTCAGCGTGCGTCCACCCGTGCCGTCCTGCTTCACGATGAATCGGTACCTGCCCCCCGCGACCGCGTTACTGGGCGTCCCCATCGTCCTGTTGCCCCCGAGCGTCACGACGCACGTCGCTCCCGATGCGAAGTTGACCGCGATGGTTGCCGCATCCGTGAGGGTCTGCGTACCGATGGTGTCGAGGCTCACGATGGCGATGCCTCGGTAGTTGAAGAAGTACCCGGCTGTCGTTGACACGGCGCGGAACAGCGGCTTGGAAATCTGCCCCACGGTCGTCGGCTCGGTCGAGGTCAGCAGCCCGGCGGTAGACGGCGACAGGTAGTACGTCGTGTTCGCCGTGAGACCAGACAGACCCGAAACGTAGCCGACCGTCGTGAGCGTGAACGTGTTTGCGTCGGCGACGGACGATACGATGCCGACCACCTCCGCGTTGGCAGCGGAGTCAGCCTGAGCTTTCGAGTAGGTCGAGGATGCGTACTTCAGCACGTCGCCGACGACGAAGCCGTGCGAAGCCTGGGACACACTCTTGGTGGTCGCTTCCACTGAGCCGCCAGTCGCGCTGATGGTGGTGTCGGTAATGGTGAGACCCGAGCCTACTGTGAGCCACGTAACGGCACCAGCGGAGTCGTCCCAGAACATTACTCGGTCGGCGTTCGGGTCGGTGAGTGATGCACCCGTCCCGCCGTCTGCTAGGGCAACATCGGTACCGCCAGAAGTGTAGAAGTCTGCACCCGTGAGCGCAGCGTTGAAGTCCGATACAGAACCCGAGACCGTGTTCGAGCCGAGAGAGATGGTCTTGTTCGAGAGCGTGGCGGTGTTGTCGTTGAGCACGACCGTTCCCGTCGCCTCGGGGAAGGTGATGGTCGCGTCGCTGGTGATTGCAGCCGGAACGGTGAGGTCGATGGCGTTCTGCCCGTTATCCGTGTCCTCGTAGAGCCGGAGGACTGCGGAACCACTGGTCGTGCCCCTGAACCCGAAGTGACCAGAGCCTTTCGCCTGGAACCAGAGTGATACGTTCGCGTCATCGCCCTGCGCGCTGATGAGCGGCTGGTTAGCCGTCGCTGCGTTGCCGACACGAACGTAGTTCACGGCAGAAGGCGTCGAATCGAACTGGAGCATCTCGTTCCCGCTGGCATCGGCAATGAAGCCGAGGTCGGCAAACTGAGGCGTGGTGAGGGTCGGGCTGGAGAACGTGCCACCCGTGACGGTCTTGCTCGTGAACGTCAGCGCGGAGGGAAGCGAGAGCGTCCAGGTGCGGCTCGCGGACAAGTCCTGCGCCCCGGCAGAGGACGTAATCTCGTTAGCCGTGCCCGCGACGGTGATGGTGGTAGCTGACGCGGCTTTCGTTCCGAGCTGAGTCTGAATGGCGGAGGTCACGCCCTTCACGTAGCTCAGCTCGGTAAGGGAGGGGTACGTGGCGGTGGCGAGTGAGCCGAGTGTGTCGGCATCAACCCAGTAGGCAATCTCGTTCGTGGTGCCGGAGCCGTCAATTGTCCCGCCGCCCGTCGCGCTGATGGTCGTGCCCGTGATGGTTAGACCCGAGCCTACCGTGAGCCATACGATTGCGCCCGCAGAGTCGTCCCAGAACGGGATGCGGTCTGCGTTGGGGTCGGTGAGGTCTGCGATATTTTGCAGGAACGCATCGTATGCCTGGACGTTGGTGCCGATGACCAGCCCCAGAGTCGTGCGCGCGGAGGAAGCGTCCGCGTCGTCAACGAGCGTCCGCGCGAACGCGCTGAAGTCGGCAACCGCTGCGGTTCCCGCTCCCGTGAAGTACGGCAGCTTGTCGGCGGCTGAGGTGAGACCCGCGAGTGCCGTCAGCTCCGCGTCGAGCGGCTGGTAGGCTGCGGCAATTGCTGCCGGAGAGAGAAAATCCGTGCCCGGCTCCAGGTCTAGGAGCGCCCGCATCGCGGCGTAGTTCGCCGCCGTCACGAGGCTCTGGGCGTTTGCCGATGGGGTGAGGCTCGCCCACGTGGTCAAGTCCGCATCGTAGGCTTGCACGTCCGTGCCGATGACCAGCCCCAGGTCAGCACGCGCCTCGGCAGCCGTCCTACCCTCAATCGTGTCCGCGTCGGTGAAGCGTGCGAACTCTCCCGCGTTCGGGCTGTTCGCGGTGTCCACGGTTCCCGAGCCACCCCCGGCTGCGCCCGGCTCGAACTTCTCCCGCGTGCTGTTCCACACCAGGGTCTCGCCGTTGGCGATGCCCTCCACGTCAACGTCGTTAAGGAACGAGAGGAGCGACTTGCCCTGCAACACCTTCTGCGTGGTCGCGCGCGCCGCGAGTTCCGCGAGCACGTCCGAGAGTCCGCGAATGGCGTCAATCGAGAGCCGCTCGTCGCCGGAGAGCAGCTCCAGCGAGTCTCTGATGGCGGCTGGCTCAGAGGTGATGAGCGTGGCGAAGTCGGGAAGCTCGATGAGGCTCGCGGCAATCGCCGCCGCCCGCTCGATGTGCTCATCCGTTACCTCCGCGTCCCGCCCGTCCCTGCCGTCCCTGACCGCCCCGAGCTTCTCGCTGATGTCCGAGCGCATCTCGGAGACGGCGCTGGCGATGAGCGCGTCAATCTCCCGCTTCGCGCTGGGGAGCGAGAGGTAGTCAACGTCCGGCTTGGGGGTGTAGGCATCGCGTCCGGGGTCTCCCTTCAGCCTCCCGCGCTCCACGTCGGCGTTCACCTTCTTGACGTAGCCGAGCACAACGAGCACGAGGTCGGCAAGCTCGCCCGGCGTGAGGTCGCGGGTTATGTCTGGTCGTACTTTGGTCGCGGCGATGCGCTTCAGCAGCTCTTGCTCGTTCATGTGCTACTTCAGTAGTGAATCTAGCAACTCGTCGAGCGCCTTTCTCTGCACGGCGCTGGTCGTTCCGGCAACCGAGGTCACGGCGTTGGAAACGATGTCGCGGAGGCTCGTGTTGATTGCCCCGCCGACCTGCCCGCGCAGCGATGTCTTCCCCGCGATGTCGTAGTAGTTTTCGAGAATGTTGTAGATGTCCTGCATCGCCTCGACGCTCACGCGACCCGGCTTCTTGCCCACGCGGTCAAGCTTGCGGAGCACGCGGCGCACCTGCGGGTTGGACATGGCGTTACTGGACAGGCGACGTGCGACGAGACCCGCTGCCATGTCGAGAATGTCCTCGTCCACACCGTCCGGCGTTCGCAGTAGCTTTCGCATTTCACTGAGCGGGCGCACGGTCTTGGCGTACTGCTGGTTGAGCGCCTTGTACTGGGCGTTCTTGGAGTCGAGCACATCGGAGAGCACCCTGCGAATTGCCTGTAGTGCCCGCTCCTGGGTTCCCGTGAGCTGGGTGAGCGCCCGCTTCTTGCCGTCCAGCACCTCGAACAGCTCCTGGCGGTACAGGTGCTTGTTCTTACCCTTGCCCCACCTCGTAGCCTGGCTGAACGCCTCGGCAATAGCCTTCCTGTCCGCTGCGGTCTCCGCAGACTGGAGCGTGGTGTTGCGGAAGCTCAGCTTACCCTCTGGGGTGACGCGCAGACCCTCTAAGCCGGGAACCTTGTTGAGTTCATCGAGCACTTTCGGCATCAGCTCCGCTTTCGTCACCACTCCCAGGTTGTCCGCAACCTCGGTGAGCTTGGCGCCAATTTTTGCAGCCTCAGCGTCAACCTCCTTCAGCCGCCTCACGAGCGGCTTGCCCACCGCCTCGATGGGGCTGCTCTGGCTCGTGCCGTCCGCGAACCTGCGCGTCATGTTCACGAGCTTTCTGGCTGCCTCCTTCTGCGCTGGCACCAGCTTCTCCAGGCGGCTCACGTCGGAGACCTCGATGCCGTTCTGTGCGGCACGCCTCGCCACGTCCGAGCCGAGCGACTTAATCGCGTCGCGAGTCGCCGCCTTCTCGGCGACGTTCGTGGCGATGCGACCCGGCACCCGAGCGACCCCCTCTGCGGCGAGCGTCACCGCGTCCCTGGTGTTCTTGATAATGGGAGCGTCTGCTACCGAGCGAACCGCCCTAGCCGCATCCCCCGCAACGTCCGCCGCCCTTGCCGTCGCGTCCGCTACTGCTCCGGCACCCTTCTTGGCAGCGCCAGCTCCGGCAACGTCCAGTGCCAGGGAGCCGATGCCGAGCGCCGCGTCAATGTCCCTCGCCAGCGCGGGGTTCTCGACCTTCAGTGTCTCCCAGCGCTCCATAATGGACTGCACGGGAGCTGACTCAGCTACCGCGCCGATGACTGGCTCCGCAGCCTCGCGCACCGCGTCCTCTGCGCCCTGCGGGAGCGCGACCTTAGCCGCGCCGATGACCGTCCCGCCGATTGCGTCGGAGACGAGACCAGCACCCTGACCGAACACCTGAGCCGTGCTGCGGAGCAGCCCCTGGTCTCCGGCAGCCCGAACAGCCGCGTCTGCTTTATCAGCGCGGTTCGCGAAGGCATCCCTTATGCCCGAGCCGACCTGCTTCACGTCACCCCACGCATCCGCAGCGAAGCTGCTGAGCGTGCGCTTGCGAACGTCCTGCTGCTGGGGCTTGGGCGCAGACCGTTCGAGTCCGTACCTCTGCCTGAGAGCCGTGACCTGTTCCGGGGTGAGTGCCATTACGCTACGGTGGTGCTGGATTCCTTCTTCGCGACCGCGCGGGCGAGCTTCGAGAGGTCGAGCTGCGAGAGCTTGGAGCTAGGGGATGCGCCGAGCGAAGATGCCACCTGCCTCACGTAGAGCTGCGTGTCGTTCTCACTGGGAGGTGCGTACTTGGAGATGAACTGCTGGAGCGTGAGACCGCGCGAAGCGTCGAGCGCAACCTGCCGCTCCAGTGCCTCGTAGCCCGCCTGTGGTGAGCTGAAGCGGGCGAAGCCACCCTCGCCCCGCGTCGCTCCCGCCTGACCCGCGAAGCGAAGGTTGCCGGGGTTGTTGTTCACGTAGGCGAGGCGGGAGGTCTTGGGGATACTGACCGATGTGGTCTGCCCCGTCACCTGCTGGATTTCCTCGGGTGAGAAACCGTCCAGCTCCATGCGCTTCGCGGCGTTCCTCTTCTTGTTCTCGCCGAGCGTGTCGAGGATGCGCTGCATTTCCTCCTTGAATGCCTCCTCGCTCATGTTCGTGTTCAGCGCCGAGACGGACGCGGAGAGCGTCGCAAACTCCTTCTCGGTCATTGCACCGAGTCCGCGCATCTGCTGGAGCGCTGGGAGCGTCAGCGCACCCTTCAATCGCTCGACCTCGCGCTCGAAGTCTGCACGCTGGGTACCCTCGATAGCCTCCTCGCCGACACCTGGCAGCCACGAGAGCACGGACTTCTTGAGACCGAACCCGACCGCTGCGTTGAATCCCTCGCCATCCTCAATCTTGCCCTGCACGATTTCCGCCGCGTTGAGCGCGGTGTCAATTTGCTCCATCGTTGATTCGAGAGCGGCGTAGGCTTTGCCGTCAGCCTCCGGCATAGCGGGCGTGGTCTCAATGTCGAACATGATGCCGCGAGCGCGTGCGACGATTTGCGATGCGAGCGTGAACTTTTCGGCATCGGTGAGCCTGTTTCCCGTGAGCTGCTGCACTTCCTCGATGGTCGCCTGTCCCGACTCGATGGCTCCCGTGATTGCCTCGCGCGTCCGCTCGATGCCGTCCCGCTCCGCCAGTGCCGCTTCTTTCCGCTGCTCGATGACCTGCGCCTCCTGCCCGGAGACGATGCCGTTGAGCGCGTCGTACTGCGCGATGAGGTTGTCCAGCTCCACCTTCCTGTCCTCGGTGGCGAAGTTCACGGTGTCGAGCGCAATCTGGCGGGCAGTCTCCACGTTGCCCTGCAGCGCTTGCACGAGGAGCGCCTGGTTGCCCACCTCCACCGCCTCCTGCCTAGAGAGTTCGCTGAGCTGCACGCCCTCGAACGCCTGGGACTGCCCCGGAGCAGACGAGGTAGCTTGGCGAGCCGTGCGGAACTTGCCCTGCAACGTGGCGAGGCGGGTGTTCGCGTCGGTGAGCTGCGCGAGGTTCGCCGTCCCACCCTCGCGCCGGAACGTGCGGTCGTAGAGACCCTGCGAGTCCGCCGAGCCCATGTCCATGATTCTGCCGAGCACGTCGTTCCGCTGGTTCGCCTCCTCGGTCTGCAAGCGCACGATGCCGTCCGCACCCGACTTGATGGCGGGTTCGAGGTTGTCCACGAAGCGCTGCGGGTCGGTGGGAGCCTTCGGCTGCGGCAGATCAACCCTCGGGGTCTGGTTCACGATTGCGGGAGCGGAAATGCGCGGCTCAATCATCACGCGCTGCCCGTTCACGATTTGGGATTTGGGGGTTCCTGCCCTAGCCATTGTCCTTTCGAGATGAGGTGGCGGTCATGTCCCTAATCGTAGGGTTCCCAGTGTCACCTCGCAATTCGACCTTGTACTGCGCGAAGCTCGAAGCCTCGCCAGCGGTGCCGTGCTTCTCGAACGTGGACTCCTGCACCTTCCCCGATGCTTTCCAGTTGTCCACGTAGAAGGTGACGGTCTCCCCGGCGACGCCGATAGCCTCGTCCAGCGTCACGGTGTACGTCGAGGCTGACTTCTCCACCTTCGAGATGTGCGCGAGCTTGCCCGCGCCGCCGCCGTCAATCACCTCCACTTCGTCCCGGTACCCGGCATCGTACCGGGTCTTCACGAGCGCCAGGTCTGCGTCCGTGGAGCCGATGACCGACGTGGAAGACCACGCGCCCGTGATGGTCACGGGGTAGCCGTCCACCCGCTCGGTGCGGTACTTCACGCGGACTGACCCGCCGCCCACGTCTGCGGAAATGCCCATCCCGTGCCAGGAGTCCTGCATCGCCTCGGAGCCAAACTCGGTCGTTATGGCGTAGCCCCGGTTAGCGGTCGCGCCCAGGTCTTCTAGGAAGATGCCATCCTCTCCCGACGTGTCCCTCCCGCCGCACATGATTCTCCCGTGCTGCGATGAGATGAGCATGATGGGCGAGACTCGTTCGAGCAGCCCACCCTCCGGCGAGGCGCGGTGCGTGAGCGAGTTCGTGGCGAGGTCGAGCGCCCAGATGCCGGGAAGCGAGCGGGAATCCAGCGGGAGGTCAGACGGGCTGCGGAAGGTCGCGTAGATGAACAGCGTGCCGCCCTGCCGCTTCATGCCCTTCG
>JALHQZ010000028.1 GCA_022841705.1 Pirellulales bacterium | reverse complement strand
ACGGGCACGCTCCGCGCCCCGACGCTCACCACCGGCACCGACAAGCTGCCGTTCTCCCCGGACACCGACAACCAGGAGGACTCGGGCAACCGGGCCATCGTCCTGCTCGCGTTCGCCGAGGCGCTCGGCTCCGAGAAGAAGAAGGAGTACGCCCAGGCCGAGGTGGAGCGCAAGAACGCGCTCGGGATCCTCTCGACGCTCTGGCAGGCGACCGGCGCTCGCCGCGCGGGTGACCAGCCCATCCGCCCGCTGTTCGAAGTGCCGGACTTCTTCAGCCCCACCCGATTCTGACCATGGCAGCAGGAACTCCCAAGACCAGGCTCGTGAACGGGCAGCGCGTGGACGCGACCACGGGGCTGCCGTTCGGCGCGCAGCCTGTGCAGACCGCAGCGGCACCCGTGACCGCTCCCGTCCCGCAGGAAGACCCGAACCGGGCACTGGTTCGCGGGGCAGCCCAGGCGGGTCTGAAGTTCTCCGACCTGGGCGGGCTCGTCGCGCGGAGCGACCCTTCCGAGAGCCGCAACCGCATCGCGCGGGAGTTCGGCTACGGCAGCTTCCAGGAGCTCGCCGACTCCGCGTTCGCCCCCTCGACCTCGACGCAGCGGCTCTACCGCGAGGCGTTCCGCTCCAGCGGGCTCGCGGACATCAAGAAGAAGATTGACTCCCGCCGCGAGGACCTCAACCGGAACACGAGCGCCATCAACGACAACCCGTGGCTCTCCGAGGCGTCGCGCTCCGGCAAGCTCCGCACGCTCCAGGAGCTCGCGTACGCGGACATCTCGCAGTACAACGACCTCTACACCCAGGGGCTCTCCGAGGTCGCCCGCATCACGCAGCAGTCTGCGGCGGACCTCGCCCAGGACCAGGCGACGCGGCAGCAGCAGCTCAACTTCATGCTCAAGCTGGCGGAGGAGGAGGACCAGATCGCGCAGGAGAAGCTCCTCGCGGGCTACCTGCCCGACTACTTCGACGCGATTCCCGGGGCCGCAGAGGAGGGCTTCACGCTCGGCGAGGGGCAGAGCCGGTACGACAGCGCGGGGAACCTCATCGCGGGTCCGGGTGGCGGAACCGGAACCGGTAGCTACAACTTCAGCAACGTCAGCGCCAAGCAGCTGGCCGACGCCATTTCGGCGGCGGAGTCGGGTGGCAACTTCAACGCTCCGGGAGCGAGCGGTGAGCGGGGAGCCTTCCAGTTCATGCCCGCGACGTGGCAGATCATCAGCAGGAGGTACGCCGGGCGCCCGCTGCCCCAGACGCCAGAGAACGAGCGCCTCGTGGCGGAGTGGAAAATCGGCGAGCTTCTCGCTCAGGGCTACTCGCCGCGCGAGGTCGCCCTCATCTGGAACACGTCTCTCGGAGGAGCGGAGCAGCCGTTCGTCCGCTCCGGCACCAACGACAAGGGGATCGCGTACGACAGCGGCGCGTACGCGGAGCGCGTGCTCGGGCACCTCGCCCAGATCGTGCCCCAGGTTTCGGCGATTGATCCGAAAGAAGCACGAAAGGTGCTGAGCATCGAGGACGCTAAGTCACTCGGCGTTCCGTACGGGACAACCGTGGGAGAGGCTGCGACGATGGGCCTCACGCCGGGAGCCGCCGAGAAAGAGCAGGAGCGCGCCGCACAGACCGAGAAGGCTCTCGGGATTCTCGAATCGCTCAAGACAATCAAGAACCACCCCGGACTCAACAACGCCGTCGGACCGAACATGCTCGTGCGTCCCAACACACCGCTGTCGGGTGACAAGGCCGCGTTTATCGCAGAGGTCGAGCGCCTGGCAAACAGCCTGACGCTGGACAACATGAAGCTGCTCAAGGGACCGGCGACGGACAAGGATGTCGCCATCGTCGCATCCTCCGTCTCACGGCTGAAGACGATGAACGTGCGCCAGTCCGAGTATCTGAAGGAAATCGAACGCATCGAGAAGGCGGCTCAGCGCATCGTGAAGAACCTCGGCCTCTCCGGAGAGCAGGCGGGCTTCTACTACGGCGTCTCTGGTGAAGACCTGGCAGAGATTGACGGCATCTTTGGAGGCTCAGCAAACTCAACCTCCGCGTTCAATCCCAAGAACTACTACTAGATGCTCACGCCCCAGGAAAGAAAAATAGTTGAGTACGGCAGGGCACAGGGCAAAACGCGGGAACAGGTTCTAGCCGCTCTCGCCAGCTACCGATCCAGCGCCGGGCAGGGTTCGCAGGGCCGCCCCACGGTTCGCAGCACGGTAGCCGGTTTCGGCGAAGACCTCGCCAAGAGGGCGGGCAACGTGATCGACGCGGGAGCACGGCTCGCCAGGGGAGAACAGGGCGCTCGTTCGACCGCCCTGCAAGCTGCGGGGCAGGTAGCCGGATTCTACTCTGACGCCGCAGGACGCGTCGTAAGCGCCGCGATGCCAGATGTGGTACGGGAGTCTCTAGCCTCAGCTACCGAGCGAGTGGTGCAGTCCGCTCCCGTCCGCGCGGGTGCCGAAATGTACGGGCGCTTCAAGGAATCTAACCCGGTGGCTGCGGCGAACATCGAGGCGGGAGCGAATATCGCCAGCTTCGTCCCAGTACCTGCCGGTGCTGCGGGTGCCGTCAAGGCTGGCGTGAGAGCGGCAATGGGCACGGGCAGGGTGGTTTCGCGAGCGGCGGACGCGGTTGTTCCGGTTGTTCGCGGCACGGCGGATGCAGCCAAGCTGGCGGCGGAAGGTGCTGCGCGGATCCCCGGCAGAATCGCCACGAACGTCGCCGAGAAGGCAGCGTCGCGACAGGCGATCATGGAGCTCCCGGGTGAGCTGGCTCAGCGGGCAGCCCGCGACGGCATCGACGTGCCGGACGTGCAGACGCTCGTGCGCACGGTCCCAAAGAACAAGTCGGCTGTGGCCAAGCTCGTTCAGGTTACGCGCGACTTCGCGGACGGGAAGAGCAAACTGAACCCCCTGGAGGTGGTCGGAAAGCCCATCGCCGCCAGGCTCCGGGTGGTCGAGAAGTCTGCGTCCAGAATCGGAGAGGAGCTGAGCGCCGCCGCGAGCAAGATTGGCGTCGTCACGAAGGGCGAGCTAGCTCCGGTCTTCGAGCGGCTCAAGAACGTTCCGGGACTGGAGGGCCTCCGCCTATCGCCCGACGGGACTCTCAACTTCCGGGATACCGTCCTCACCACCGTCCAGACGGCTGCGGACCGGAAAGCTATCCAGCAGATTTTCTCCCAGGCGACCCGCTGGGGTAAGGGTACGGCGAAGCACCGGCTCCGCCAGGAACTCTTCGAGATCCTCAACGGCAAAAAGCGTTCGCTGGCGAACCTCACGAAGACGCAGGAGCAGGCGTACGAGGCAATTCGCAGGGGACTCGCGGACGTGCTCGACGCGAAAGACTCCAGCTACAAGCAGCTCAACCAGGCGTACGCCAAAGCGAGGAAGCCAGTGGACGACCTCCGCAGGGCGCTGAGGGTGGACGGCGAAGACGGGGACCTTCTCGACCTCTCGGCGGGTCTGCTCGCAAAACGGCTCACGAGCAACGCGGCTTCAAATCCGCAAATTCGGAGCATCTTGCGGAGGCTCGATGAGGCGACCAAAAGTCCGGGGACGACGCTGGAGAGCATCGAGGACCTCCAGGATGTGTTCAACGTCCTGGACCGCTACTACGACATCGCCGCGAAGACGGGATTCAAGGGGCAGATCGAGAGTGCCCTCCGCTCCTCGGGCATGCGGGATGCGATAACCGGCGCCGTTGCGGACGTCGCGGGGCAGACACCCGCTGTGCGTCGCAAAGCGCTCGAAGCTCTGATCGATTCCCTCCTGAAATGACCTACTGCCTGATGAGCACGCAGAACCCGACGAACGCGATGCAGAGCAGCGCCACGAGCAGGACAGCAATGCCCAGAGCAATTAGAATGGTTCCCATAACGGCGACAGGCTACCACCCCTCCACCAGATAGCAACCATGCAGAACTCGAACGACCACGACCTCCTCATCCAGCTCATGGAGCGGGTTAAGGGCATCGACGAGAAGCTGACCACGCACCTCCTCGAAAACAGCGAAATCATCCCGCGTCACGAAACCGACATCGCTGCGCTGAAAACGGAAGTAGCCGTACGGACGGCTCAGGGTAAAACGGTCGTGTGGGTGTTCGGCGGCATCATCTCCATCGTGAGCTTCGCTATCAACGCCGCCTTCCGCTACCTAGACTGACATGACCACCCGGCGCCTCGTGGAAATCCTCCGCTCCCTGCGCGCCCTGAAGATGCCCCCAAAGGTCAAGGCGAGGATGAAGCGCCGAATACAGGCTAGGGTCTTCAAGCGGTGAAGTACGAGCGCTGGATCGTCACCCCGGACCTGCAAATCCCCCGCGAGGACATGCGGAGCCTGGCAGCGGTGGAGGCGTACATGCGCGACGTGCAGGTGTCTGACCGACCATTCACGGGCTGGCTCAACCTGGGCGACTTCCTCGACCTCCCCCAGCTCTCCACCCACGTCCTGGGGCGCGAGGCTTCCGAGCTTGGGCGCGAGAGCGTGTGGCAGGCGTTCGAGGACGGCAAGACGATTCTCCGGCGCCACCGGGCGATCATGGCGTCCGCTGGCGTGCCGTTCGAGATGGTCCTGCTTGAGGGAAACCACGACTACCGGGGCAAGGCGTACGCCGACCGGTACCCGCAGCTCAAGGAGCTGCTCGACGTGAAGCTCCAGCTCCAGCTCGACGAAATGGGTATCCGCTTCGTGGAGGCGGACGGCAGGGGCGAAGTCTTCGTGAAGGGAGACGCCGGGTTCGTGCACGGCAACTACGTCTCCCAGAACCACGCCAAGCGCATGGCGGACGTGTACTGCCGGAACGGGCTGAGCATCTACTACGGGCACGTCCACGACGTGATGGAGTTCCCACTCGTGACCCGTGGCAAGACCCTCGTGGCGAAGTCCCTGGGCTGCCTGTGCGATTACGACCAGCCGTACCTCCGGGGTCGCCCGACCAACTGGCAGCAGGCGTTCTCCGAGTTCTGCTTCTTCGAGGACGGGACGCACCAGGAGGTCACGGTGAAGATCCGCGAGTCAGGCTTCCTAGGGCTCAACGGGAAGTTTTACGAGCGCTCCCTCGCGTACTAGACTTCAGGCAAAGGTCCCAACCTCCGCACTCCCATGTTCAAGTCATTCTCCAACATCCAGGCGGCGAACCTCGCGATCTTCGCCAGCGTCGCCGTCCAGGTGGCAGCCCGCTTCGGCGTCGCGCTGGACGAGAGCGTCACGCTCGACCTCATAACGGCAGCCGTCGCGCTCGCGGCAGCCGCGTACAGCTTCTACCACCGCCACCGCAAGGGCGACCTCACGCCCGAGGGGTTCCGCCGCGACTCGTAGCCTCCCGCCCTGCCCTCCGGGGCAGCGGGGAGCCTAAGAGACTCCGATTTCTTTAACAGGAGAACAAAGTATGAACACGCTGATAGCGGGTCTAGAGACGCGCAGAATCACGCCAGCCGAGCTGGCACTCGTGGAGCCTCCCGAGGCTACCGCAACACACCAGCCCGTCCGCCACGCGGACATCGCCCTGGAGATCGAGACCGCCCTCGCCATGAGGAGCATCTCCGTCACCAGGCAGGAGTTCGCCGTCTCGGCGGACGGCATGAGGATGTTCGGGCTCATGGTCACGGACCGGCAGTTCGACGGCTGCAACTACGCCGTGGGACTGAGGAACTCGAACGACAAGTCCATGAAGCTCGCACTGGTCGCGGGGTACCGCGTCACGGTCTGCGAGAACATGGCGTTCGCGGGTGACTTCCACCCGCTCGTCGCCAAGCACACGTCCCGGTTCTCACTCCAGGACGCGGTAGCCCTCGGCGTTGACCGGATCCACCGAAACCTCGACGGCGTGAGCCGCCAGGTGGAGGAGTTCCGAGCGCACGAGGTGTCCTCCCGGCTCGCCGAGGAGGTCATCTACCGGGCGTTCGTCAACCCGGACGGCATGCGGCTGCCGAAGTCCATCATGGACTCCGTCCACCGCAACTGGCACGAGCCGGAGCACGCGGAGTTCCACCCGAAGACGGCGTGGAGCCTCCACAACGCCTTCACCTCAGCCTTCAAGGAACTGAAGCCGCTCCGGCAGTTTCAGGAGACCGGGAAGCTCACCCCCTTCCTTCGGGAAGCGACCTACATGAACTAGGAGGTAGCCATGACAGGAAAGACCAAGGGCAAGATTGCCAACGGCATCAACACCGCGCTCACGCGCCCGTGCTCGGAGTGCGGGAAGCACGTGATGTGGGCGGACAGGCTCGTGGTGAAGTGGGTCGCCGGTAGGCGGTACCAGCTCCACGAGGCGTGCGTTGACGAGTGGCTCCACGCCCCGACTGACAAGGAGGTGCGCGATGAGCCAGTGCGAGAAGTGCCGCACGAGGCGCAGACTGACCAGGCACCACGTCCTGCCCCGGAGGTTCTTCGGGAGCCCGGACGATGCCCCCATCTGCGTCTTGTGCCGCCCCTGCCACGACGAGCTGGAGCGGATGATCCCCCTGACGGAGGTTCAGCCGATCCCGTTCTACTGGATAACGTTGTTCCGTTTCCTACGAAGTAGGAGCGTCCGCGTCGTACAATGGCGCGGGAGGAGGTGCTACCGTGTCAACCTGCGCGAAGTGCAAGAGGCCGCTCGGCCCGAGGTACACCACGTTCCTTGACCGGAAGTACCACACGCACCCCTGCTACGTGGTGACGCTGGTCAGGTACCGGGAGCTCCGCGAGCCCATGCGGTTCGACGAGCTGCCGCTCAGTGCCGTCAACTTCCTGCTGGAGAGACTCCAGTGGGCAGACCCGCCCCAGAAGCGCCGCTAGGCGCTGACCCCAGAGAATCCGCATTCACCACCCGCTGGCAACCAGCCAACGCTAGCCCCGGAGCGCCTTTTTCCAAGAGCCTACCGGGGCTCTTTTTTCTCAGCTATGATTCGAGCGCACCTTGAGAGCTGGAAGTCACGTCACCGTAAAAATCACGTCACATGAAGAACATCAATATCGAGGACAGCGAACCCATCGCTATCTTCAACAAGTGGTCGTACACGCACCACCTATCTCGCCCCATGAACAAACTCAAGGGGCAACTCTACTCGCTGATCGAGGCATCCGCACAGTCGCGGGAGCAGTCAGAAGCGACGAAGAAGCTGGTCAAGGGATTCTGCAACGACACGTACCGCGACATTCTCGATGAGATGCGCTGGTACCTCGTCCGATCAGACGTACTCACTGTCGAGCAAGCCGAGACCACCACGAGTCACCTTCTAGCGGAACCGCTTGAGGTAGCTCAGGAGCACGGCATCTAGTATTCAACCCGACCTGGCTTCCAGCTCTCAGCGTGCTCATCCTTTCCGGCGACGTGCCCAGCAAGAAGAATTCCAAGAGGCGCGTCTTCGCCCACGGCAGGTTCCTGATGATTCCGAGCAAGGCTCACGAGGCGTGGCACCGCGACGCCTCAGCCCAGCTCGCGGGCGCGCGACCCGTCCCGTGCCCGGCATCGGTGACGCTCACGTTCTACCCCTCCACGAGGCGCCGGGGCGACCTCAGCAACAAGGCGGAGAGCGTCATGGACCTGCTCGTTGACCGGGGCGTCATCGAGGACGACAACTGGTTCGCGGTTCCCCGGCTCTCCCTGCAATTCGGCGGCGTGGACCGCCAGAATCCCCGCGTCGAGGTGGAGTTTTCCCCACCTTCACAGGCTCAGCCAGGCTGCTAGAATTGGGGCTAGTGCGCTCGCCGTGGTGACAGCCGGAGACCGCCCGTTGTGAGTACCAAACTCAAAATCCTTGCGCTGAGTGCGATAGTAGCGGCGATGGCAGGTAGTTCACTTGCGGTCAACGTGAAACCAGAGCCAGCGCGGGAGACATACGACCCGGAGCCTTTCCTCGTGGAGCTGTCACGAGCCCAGGAGCGCGAGCGGAAGCTCGACGCGTGGGTGGACGAGCTCATTCAACTTGAGAGCGGCGGGCGGGAGGACATCGTGATCCTCGACACCAACCTCCGCTACAGCTACGGCTGCCTCCAGTACCAGGCCGCGACCTTCGCGGAGTTCCAGCGCCGCTACGGCATCACCGGGGACATCATGGACTGCGATGTGCAACGACGACTCACCAAAGCGACCATCATCGAGAACCCCCGCAACGCGCGGCACTGGTTCACGTCCGTGTACCTCAAGGGGCTCGGCGAGCCGGAGGTCTGAGGTGTTGCAGCTCAACGAGGCGGAGCGCATTCGCGCCGCCCTGCTTCTGAATGAGCTGATCGCAATCCGCGTCGAGAAGACCATGGCAGGCTACCCGCTCGAAGACCTAGACCTGCGCCACTTCTGGGGGTACCGTTAGCCCGTGAAGCTGCTCATCATCAAGAACGGACTCGCCTCGTGGAAGCACGAGCGGGAGCTTGAGACGTTCCTGAAGTGGCACCGGAAGCACCTCGGCGAGCTGGAGGTCACGGTGGTCGAGGAATCGCGTCCCGTCCGCACCGAGCTGTCCTCCAACCCGAGGTTTCCGGGGCACGCCAAGATCGCCAACGCCATCGAGTTCCTCCGCCCCGGATACGACGTCACCGCCGTGCTCTGGGACGCGCCGCACAAGTCCGTCAGCAACGCCTGGCACCACCCCTCGCTCGGGATAGTCTGCGAAATCGCCCTGACCGGGGCGCGAGATCTGTTCCGCGTCCTCTCCCACGAAATCATCCACGGCTACTGGTGGAAGGCGGAGTTCCTCGGCTACCCCCGGAACGACACGATGGACGTCTACGACAGGGAGTTCCAGCCCCTCGCCAAGAACGGCAACCGGGCGCGGAACATCGCGGCACTCGCGCCGTACATGTCCGCCGTGCGCTCTGGGACGCGCAAAACGGCACCTCAGAGCCCCGCAAAGCCCGCCTCCGGCTCAGGCGTCCTCTCGGCGCTGTACGAGGCTCTCAGGGGCGCACAGGAGGCTCTCGCGAAACTGACCCGGAAGCCAGATTTGCCCTCCGGCTACGAGCAGATCGTCGCAAAGTACGGCGACACGTCCTCCCCGACCTTCGAGCGGGACAGCATCGTGCTGTTCGACCTGCCCTACCCGCTCCTGTACCAGGGCAAGAAGGTCCACCGCTCGCGCGCCCACCGGCTCGCGGTGCCCAACTTCGTTAAAGCCCTCACGCTGATCCGCGACCGGGGGCTCACCGCGCAGGTCTCCCGCTACTCGGGCATCTACGCGCCCCGCCCGCAGCGCAACTCGGGAAAACTATCTACTCACGCCTGGGGCATCGCGATTGACGTTGAGGCGGAGCGACTCCCGCAGGGGACGCGAGACCGCTTCAGCCCGGAGGTACTCGCGTGCTTCGCGGAGGCTGGGTTCGTATCGGGCGCGGACTTCCCGACGCCTGATCCGATGCATTTTCAGCTCGCGCGCGACTACTGAGTTTTCCCCAGATTCGCGGGAGCCGGTTTGGTAGAATTGAGGGGTCAGGTTCGTTCGCGGATCTGGCACCCCACAACTGAGGAATAGCCAACGCTTTTTTTTGATCATTGTTCAAGAGCTGAAAAGCTCGCGGGGAGCCTGGGAAACCGGGCTCTCACGCTCTTGTTACGTTTTCAAGCGTTAAGTTGAAACAAGGTTCACCGTGTTTTAGCTTTCCAGTGAAAACTGAAATAAGAAATCGCCTCCCATCTACCGGGCGTGCCACG
>JALHQZ010000027.1 GCA_022841705.1 Pirellulales bacterium | reverse complement strand
AGGCTCCCGCAATGGGCGAGCCGTTGAATCGGATAGGTGACGAACCGTCGGCGCGGGCGCCCGCGAACGAGAGCTGCAAATTTGAGTCGCAGAAATAGGGCGCTCGCGCCCGGCAGCGCGAACACTTGCCGCAGGATGGATAAGTTAGCGCAACGCGGTCGCCGGGCGACAGGGAGCGTACCTTTGCCCCCACCGCCTCAACGCGCCCAGCGCCTTCGTGGCCAAAGACGGCTGGAAGCGGCGTGAGATGGCGAGCTTCTGCGTCTGTCCTGCATACGCCGCACGATTCGATCCGTACTAGAATCTCGTCATCGCGCGGCGGCTCGAGTTCGACATCTTGCAGCGAAAAGCCCTGCATTGCCTCTGTCGCAATCGCTGCGCGCGCGTGCTTCGGCGGTCCTGACACGCGCTATGATTCCTCGCCGTCGCCACTCAGTCGGCGCATCCGGGCAAACTCGACAACCTGTGCGCCCAACATCTCGAGATTGCGCTGCGTGCCGGCGTCCTCACAGCGTCCGTCGGGTGCGAACTTGTGGTGCAAGGAGTTGATGATGACCCCAAGCGGCGTCGGCCACCCCCGCAAAGCATGCGCGATCGACCGGAGCGCGGCGAGCGTGCTGCCGCCAGCTTGCCAGCCGAAGGCGGTCACGATGCATCCAACGGCCATGCCGTCAAAATACACGCGGTCATCGGCGCGCATGTCCTCGGTGTAGTCGAGCGCGTTCTTAACCAAGCCAGAGATTGACCCATGATAGCCGGGCGAAGCAATGATAACGCCGTGCGCGGCGCGCAGTGCTTCGACAAGGCGCACTGATTTTTCGTCGCGTTCGCTCGATTCAGGCGCGTACATCGGGAGCACTATGTCTGCGCCGGCGAACAGCGCCGTGCGCGCGCCTTGCGCCTCGGCATGGGTAAGGGCGGTGCGCAGTGCTTTTTCGCTGGTGGAGCCGGTGCGCGTTGTGCCGCCAATGCCCACGATGAGAGGGCGCCACTCTTTGCCTTCGGCTCTCCCTACCGTCGAACTCATGCTCGGCCACCGCGCGCGGTGTGTTTGTCCTTTGCGAGGTCGCCTTTCGAGGCCAAGCTTTGCGCGACCTTCTCGGCCTCATCGAACGCGGCCATGAAGGCCCCGTAGCGTCGCTCAACAAGAGGACGCAATTCAGGGTGCGTTAAAATCAAGAAGCGATTTGCTTGAATTCCCTCTGCGACAAACTCCCCCACAAGCAAAGGGTCCATGCCTTGGCTTACCGCCTCCCGATTCTCGTGAGCTGCGCCCGTTGCCGATTGGCCATGAATATTGGTGCGTACGCCCCCGGGACAGAGCACGGATACGCTCACCCCGCTTCCATCAAGGTCATCACGCAGTCCTTCGGAGAGCGACACAATTGCGGCTTTAGTGGCCGCATAGAGCGCATATCGCCATCCCGGCATCACATGTAGGCCGCCGATAGAGGAAACGTTGATGATGTGACCTCCGGTCTTGCGGAGGTCAGGCAGGAAGGCCCTTACGCCATACACTACACCGGAAAAATTCACGCCGATCATGCGATCGACGTCGAGTTCACTCAACTCGTCCAGATTCTCGCCGAGGACGCCTATGCCTGCATTGTTAACGAGCAACGTTACTGGGCCTAAGGCCTCGCACGTGCGCTCGGCGGCAGCGCGCATAGACGTCCAATTCGAAACGTCGGTTTCGACTGCAAGAGTGCGCACACCGTGAACCCGCGCCAGTTCCGAAGCTGCCTGAGATGCCGCCGAAGCGCGAACGTCGGCAACGGCGATGTTGACGCCACGCGCCGCAAGCGCACTTGCAATTCCCCACCCGATGCCGCTCGCCGCGCCGGTGATGAACGCAGTTCGACCGCTAAGCTCCATGGCTCACTCCCCAACGAATTTGTACCATCAACGCGACGTGAATTGCAATTGCTGACAATAAGGCTTCCAAAGCCCGGCGCGCGCCAAAAAAACAAGCAAGAACAATATAATAAGGTAGAGCAAATGGCGGCGATAGTGAAAAAAGCTCTCGATTAGGCCTTGATAAATGTACCACAAAATGTGAAGACGTCCGAGTTCGGAGGTGCTCTTGGCCAAATCGAAACAAATCTTGGAGCGTTCCAAGTTCACTTGGATGGATTGTTCCAGCGAGGTCGTTGAGTTTGGAGAGGGGCCAGCGCTCCTCTATTTGCATGGCGCGGGCGGTGCGGGCCCATTGTTCGACGGCGAAAAGCCCGCGGCATTCTTGGAGCAACTTGCCACGCGGTTTCGGGTGATCCTGCCGGAGCATCCAGGCTTCGGTGACATAGACCGCCCCGAGTGGCTGCGCTCGATTCACGACCTTGCGTATTACTATCTCGACTTCATCGAACAGCGTGGACTGAGGGACGTGCATTTGGTTGGCTCGTCTCTGGGCGGCTGGATCGCGCTCGAAATGGCGGTTCGCAATACCTCGGCCTTGGCCTCATTGTGCATTTCGGGCGCAGCGGGCATTCGGCTTGAGGGCGTGCAGCGAGCCGACATCTTTCTGTGGTCGCGCGAAGAATTCATTCAAAACTGCATCGTGAACGACGCGAAGCGCGAGCAAATGCTGTCGGCGCTCGCTGAAAACATCAGTCCAGAGCGTCAAGCGCGAGTTCTGCGAGCCTGGGAAACGACCGCGTTACTTGGGTGGAATCCACGTATGCATGACCCGCAACTCAAATACTGGCTGCATCGGATCAATGTGCCGACTCTTGTTGTCTGGGCTGATCAAGATCGTGTGACGCCGCTCGCGTACGGAGAGGCGTTTGCGCGGATGATCCCTGTCGCGAAGCTCACGGTGCTCGCCGAGGCGGGGCACCTCACACATATTGATCAACCCATCCGATTCGCCGACGCCGTCGCGACGTTCGCTCAGGAGCTCGCCGCATGAGCCTGCAATTCTACTATTTCAACCTCATGCCCTATGCGGCGCTCGATCTAGAAGAGCGTAAGAAGTATCAAACAGCGTGGCTCAATCTGCCCAGCAGGCTCTATGACCGAGAGGATGGTCGCGCGCTCTATGCGCGCTGGATCGGTGACTACATCAAAGCGGATGCGCTTGGCTTCGATGGCGTGGGCGTGAACGAGCACCACCAGACGGCGTACGGCATGATGCCGTCGCCCATTGTAATCGCCTCCATCCTCGCCCGAGAAACCAAGCGCGCGAAGATCTGCATTCTTGGCAGCGCCATCCCTCTGCGCGAAAATCCGCTGACGCTCGCGGAAGAGCATGCCATGATCGACACGATCTCAGGCGGGCGGCTAATCACTGGATTTGTGCGCGGAATTGGTGCGGAATATCATGTTTTTGGCGCAAACCCGGCCTTGTCGCACGAGCGCTTCCACGAGGCGCACGATCTCATCATCAAGGCGTGGACTTCAGATGAGCCGTTCGCCTGGGAAGGCAAACACTATGAGTTTCAGTATGTGAATTTATGGCCGAAACCCTATCAGAGGCCGTACCCGAAAATATTCATCCCGTCACAGGGCAGTAAGGAGACAATCGATTGGGCGGCGCATCCGTCGCGGCGATACACCTATTGCCAGACCTTCAGCCCAATGGTGGTGGTGAAGAAATACTTAGACATGTACAAGGAAACGGCGGCGGCGTTCGGTTATGAGTGCCCGCCAGAACAACTGGCTTGGTCGACGATGACCTACGTCGCCGAAACGGACGAGCAAGCTGTGCGCGAGGTGAAGCCGCACTTCGAAAACTTCCGCAATTACTTCCTGAAAATGCCGATGCCGATGCTGATGCCGCCCGGGTACTCGTCCGTTTCGTCGATGATGAGTATCATGAAGGCGAAAGGCAACATCACCGGTGACATGACGGCTGAGCAGGCGGTTGACCTCGGCTTCCTGATCGCAGGGAGCCCGCAGACAGTGCGGCAGCGGATCGAAGAGAGCCAGAAACTGATGGGCTACGGTCACTTCATGACTCAAATAGCTTTCGGCACAATGCCGAAGGAGCTCTCGGACAAGAACCTCACGTTGTTCGCCACCGAAGTGATGCAACCGATGCAGAACCAATCCCGCGCGGCCGTGGCGGCATAGATTGTGACCGTGCTCGCCAACGCGGTCGTAGCAATAACGGGCGCCGGTGGCGGCATCGGACGCGGTTTGGCGATTGCGATGGCGCGGCGCGGCGCCAGGCTTGCTCTGTGCGATTTAAACGGGGAGTCGCTCGGGGAAACCCTGCGCGCTGTGGGCAGCGCTTGTGTCGTGCAACAGACCTTCAGCTTGGACGACGGCGACGCTCTCGCGTCGTTCTTGTCGGATGCTGAACGTGTCGGCCCCATCGACGTGTTCGTGAACAATGCAGGCGTCGGGTACAACGGCGTAAATGTTTGGGACGCACCGATTGAGGATTGGGCGTGGGTGTTTGACGTCAATGTGTTCGGCGCGTTGGGCGCAATCCGCTTGGTCGCACCACGAATGGTCGCGCGCGGCGCGGGGCACGTCGTCAACGTGGCGTCTATATCGGGTTTAGTTATCCCCGATGGGGTCAAACACGGCGTTTACGGCGCGAGCAAACACGCGCTGGTGGGGCTCACCGAGGCACTGCGACAGGATCTGGCGCCGCACGGGGTGCGTGTGACGCTGGTTTGCCCATCTGGCGTGAAGAGCAGCCTTCCGCAGTCAGGGCGAAATCGCCCGCAGAAGTATGGCGGCGCCTTTGAACGCGCGCCATCGGCAGCACTTGCGGCAATGTTGGAGCGGGCGATGTCCGCCGAAGAGTTCGGTGAATTGCTCTGTGACGCTATCGAGCGCGACGACGATATCGTGGTCACGGGTGCGGAGGAGTGGGCCGACGTGGAGGCGTGGCACCTTCGAATCAAGCTCGCATTTGAGCGCCTTGGCGAAGTTGATCGAGGGCTCGCATAGCGGCGCTCTGGGGGCAGATATGAATAGAAGCAACGACTCGATTGAGCATATTGTGGCGGCAGCGATTCTGCCCGTGATCGGCGGCGCAGCCTTCATTATTCAACCAGGCTTCGTGCAGGGGCTTGTTTCGGAGAAGGGTTTCACTGAGCAACAGGCGGGACTGCTGGCATCCGCTGAGGTGGCTGGATTTGCTGTGAGCACGACGTTGCTTGCTGTTCTCGCAACCCGCTTGCCTTGGCGGCCAGTTCTCTACGTTGCGCTGTTGCTCTGCGGAGCGGCGCATGCCGGAAGTGGTCTTGTTGCCGAATTCGAATGGTTTGCCATTCTTCGATTTCTCGCTGGGCTGGGCGCGGGCGCTGTTTTGTCAATTGGGTGGGCGACATTGGGCGCCACATCGAAACCGGACAGGAATTTTGGCGTCAATCTCGTGCTGACTCTGACGTTCGCTGCGATCGTCCTGTACTACATTCCACAGATCTTCCAGACGATTGGGTTCGCGGGATTGTTGGGGCTTTTGTCGGCGATGGCGATCGGGGGCGTTGGCTTGGTGCCGCTGATGCCGGCGCGCGCGCCTGACGTGAACCCGGGAGCGCCTCAAGCTCCACGGGCGGGACCAACGAAGCGCTTGGGCGCGCAGATTGCAGTCGCCTTCTATTTCATAGGCATAGGCGGCGTGTGGGCGTATTTGGCCCTCATTGGCTTAGCGAAGGGGCTCAGCCAGGAGGAGGTGGCGAGCGGCCTCGCGATAGCGCAAATTGGCGGTCTCGTTGGCGCGATCTTGCCCGTGGTCGCAGGGAACCGCTTCGGACGTTGGGTCTTCCTGGCGCTGGCGGCTGTCACATCGGCTGCACCTCTCGTTGTTTTCGCCAACTATAGCATTGACGGGCAAGTCTATGCGCTGTGCGCCTCCGCGCTGAATTTCGGTTTCAACCTCGCGCAGGTCTATATTCTCTCGCTGCTGGCGGGGCTTGGTGATCGCACGCGTGACGTGACTGTTGGTACGGCGGTGCAGTGGGTGGCGACGGCGGTGGCGCCAGCTTTGGCCTCGACAATGATTGTCGATGGCGAATACGACACGGTTCTTTGGGGTGCTATCGCTGCCTTTGCGCTCTTTCTGGTTTGCGCAACGCCAGCTGCTTGGGGCGATGCGCCACGTAGATCATCCGGTCCTCTCGTAGAGCACTAGCCGAAACGTGCGGGGTTGAGTTCCGACTCGGTTAGGCCAGTCTGCGCCAGAACCGACGAAGGCTCCTCGCAAATCAAGTCCGCCGCCAACTGCCCCCACGCCGGAGCGGTCTGAATGCCGTACCCGCCCTGGCCCGCGCTCCAAAAGAAGGTAGGGGCATGCCGATCAAATCCAATGACAGGGCTTCTGTCGCGCGCAAACGTCCGCAAGCCAGCCCAGCAGCGTTCAACGCGCGTGATCTCGAGTGTTGTGGCGTCGCTGATCCGCTGCAAACCCTCCGCTAATTCCATGTCATCGACCCATGCATCCATCGGTTCGCACGGGGTTTCCTCGGCGGGCGAAGCAAGCAGCTTTCCCGCATCGGGCTTGAAATAATAGGTTTCGTCGAGATCCGTGACCATGGGCCAGGACTTGATGTCATGTTCTTGCGGAGCTGGCAGTAACGCGGCCGATCGACGAAGCGGCGTCAGACCAAGCGGCGGCAGGCCCGACATTGTCGCGATCTGATCGACCCAAGCGCCCCCGGCATTGACAACGACGCGAGCATCGAACGCTTCTTCGCCGCAATCCAACCGCCATCGGCCTGCGGTGTTCTCCACCGACCGAACGGCCCTGCTGACGCGAAGCGTTCCACCGACGCGGCCGAAACCCCTCAGAAATCCTATGTGTAGCGCTGCGACATCCAGCTCCTGCGCGTCGGGAACGAACATCGCGGCGCCAATGAGCGGACGGCGCAAGATCGGAACCTTCTCAACGGCGAATGCTGCGCCGCGAATTTCAGCGTCTGGGTCTTGTTCGTTCACTTCAGCCAGCTGTGAACGGAGCAGCGATTCTTGAGCCGGCGTGCAGAGCCGCAAGTATCCACGTGGTGTGAGCAGGGGCGTTTCGCTGAAGCCCCCTGGCGGCGATGCCAGGAACTCAGTGCTGGCGCGCGTAAGTAGCCGAACGTGCCTGTTGCCGTATGTCGGTATGAAGATCGCGGCCGAACGGCCGGTTGCGTGATGTCCAGGCTGATCCTCGCGCTCGATCAAGATCACGGACCGTCGCGACGCCAGGAAATAGGCGATGGAGGCGCCGGCGATCCCGCCGCCGATGATGGCAACATCAAAAGTCTGACCCATAATAATTGTTGAACAATATTTGCGTCTGCCGCACAATAGCGGACGATGGGCGCGGATAACAATTCACAGATACGGCAAGCTTTTTACGAACGCCTCGCAGAGCAAGGCTTGGCCCCGCTTTGGGAAGTATTGCACAATCTTGTGCCCGCTACGCCAAATACGGCCTGTGGAGCCGCCTTCTGGAGCTATCGCGAAATACGGTCGCTGCTCATGGAGGCCGGCGACCTGATCACCGCGCACGAGGCGGAGCGCCGGGTGCTGGTGTTGGAAAACCCCTTTCACCGTGGCCAGGCGCGCATCACGAACTCGCTCTATGCCGGCTTGCAGTTGATACGGCCCGGGGAGGTCGCGCGCGCACACCGCCATACACAATCGGCGTTGCGTTTCATCGTCGAGGGCGACGGCGCGTTCACGGCCGTGGACGGTGAGAAGGCGTACATGGAACGCGGCGATCTCATCCTCACACCGCCATGGCAATGGCACGATCATGGATGCGAGGCGAGTGAGCCGACCGTTTGGATCGATGGGCTTGACCTCCCAATGCTGGCCTACTTCGCCGCAGGATTCGCGGAGCCCGGAAGCGTTGAAGCACAGCAGACGTCGCGTCCGATCGGAGATTCGCGGGCGCGCTTTGGCGTCAATATGGCGCCGGTCGACTGGCGGCCGAGCGGCCAGGCATCACCCGTGTTTCACTATCCCTACGCCCCCGCTCGAGATGCGCTTGAGAGGATGAGCTGTGCGGAAGCGTGGGACCCCGTGCATGGGCTGAAGATGCGCTACCTCAATCCGTGCACAGGCGCGGATGCATTGCCGACGATCTCAACTTTTCTGCAGATGCTACCCAAGAGTTTTCGTGGCGATGTCTATCGATGTACGGACGCCGCTGTTTACTTCGTTGTCGAAGGCAACGGACGCACGAAGATAGGTGATGCCCAGACTCTTTGGCAAAAAGACGATATTTTCGTGGTACCCAACTGGGCTGAGCACGCGCATGAAGCCGATTCAGACTCGGTGTTGTTCAGTTTCTCTGATCGCGTAGTCCACGAGAAGCTCGGTTTTTGGCGAGAGCAGCGGGGCGCCGCCCTGTTTCTGGACTGAGGAGTGAGAAGTGGCTGTAGTGTTTGATCCTCCACGGATCGTCACCATACCAGTAAAAGGGGGCGGGGAGTTCCCCGTGCGGCGTGTCTATTGCGTCGGACGAAATTATGCAGATCACATTCGCGAAATGGGAAAAGACCCTGAACGCGAACCGCCGTTTTTCTTCCTCAAAGCAACAGACAGCATTGTCACGAATGGGGCTGACGTTCCGTACCCATCGCGATCCTCAAACGTGCATCACGAGATCGAGCTTGTTGTTGCCCTCGATCGGGGGGGTAAGAACATCTCCGCGGCAAACGCAAATGCTTGCGTGTTCGGCTACGCGGTTGGCAACGACCTGACCCGCCGGGATCTGCAAATACAGGCGCGCGAAGCTGGTCGCCCTTGGTTCACGGGCAAGGGATTTGACGCCTCGGCGCCGGTGAGCGCGATTTCACGGCGCGCAGATGTCGGTGATTTGGCCATGGGGACGATCTGGCTCAAGGTCAACGGCGTCGAACGCCAGTGCGCCGACATAGCGGACCTAGTGTGGTCGGTTCCCGAAATCATCGCCGAGCTATCCACGCTGTTCGAACTCGCCGCCGGTGATGTGATCTTCACGGGAACGCCCGCTGGCGTCGGGCCGGTGGTGCGCGGAGATGTTGTCGAGGGCGGAATTGATCGGTTAGAGCCGCTGATAACGCGGATTATATAGTCCATTTCCTGTGATCGGCCCTGGTCAAGATTCTGGCGGAACACAAGAAAAGATATAAAAAACAACTATATAATCCAAAAATGTGTGTGTCCGGCGTGCAACGTTGCAGAAAAACGGCCAATAAATGTACCACAAAAGCTGGATCAAGGCGCGGCTTTTGGGGATAGTGGGCCCTGCGGGGAGTGCGAACAAACGCTTCCCGCGAAACAAGCGCGATCAGCGCCAAAAATGGGGAGGGATCTTATGAGAGGCGCTCGGGTAGTGACGTTATTGGCCGGTGCGGCCTGGGCGGCTTTAGGAGCCTTTTCCGCTGCGGTAGCGCAGGACGCGGAAGAAGAAATCATCGTGACGGCGCAAAAGCGTGAACAGGCGCTTCAGGACGTGCCGGTAGCGATCAGCGCCTTTACAGCCGATACTATTGAAGAGCTTGGCCTCACCTCATCCGAGGAGCTGGCGACGTTTACGCCGAATATGATCTATCAACCTGCGGGCGGCATCGGGTCGAGCGTTGGTTTGCGCGGGATCGTCGATTCGAATTTCACATTCAATCAAGTCGGTTCAACGGCTGTGGTCGTCGACGAAGTGGCGCTTAACTCTCCGAACTTGAACACCTTCGCTCTTTTCGATCTGCGGCGAATCGAAGTTCTCCGTGGGCCGCAAGTGACACTCTACGGACGCAGCACGACCGCCGGCGCCATGAATGTAACGACGCATCATGCCAGCACCAGCGATGGCGCGAACGCCAGTTTCTCGGGCAGCTTTGGCAATTTCGGCGCGATTGACTTCCAGGGCGCCGCAGGCGTCAATCTCGCGCCGAATATCGCGGTTCGTGTCGCTGCGCAGGCGCAGAATCGCGACGGCATTCAGCAGAATCAGACGCTTGGCGGCGATGACGGTGATCGTGACAGATACGCGATCCGCGGTTCACTCGTCTGGGAACCGACGAACGATGTAAGCGCATTGCTGATTGGATTGCACGGTCGTGACGACGGTGAGCAACCGCGTTATCTACCAATCGGGTT
>JALHQZ010000026.1 GCA_022841705.1 Pirellulales bacterium | reverse complement strand
TGTGACGCGACCATGTCCCGCGATGAATCGAGCAGCTGCGAGTCGTGCGGTCGGCAGCTCTGTGAATATTGCCAATGGAGCTGCACGGGTTGCCACTATACCTACTGCCAAGAGCACAGTTCGAGTTGCGAAAGCTGTGGGGACCGGGTCTGCGGCGAATGCGGGTGCGTCTGTGAGCCGTGCGGGAATCTGTTTTGTAAAAACTGTTGTCAAGGAGATAAATGCAATGCGTGTCGAGACGAAGAAGCTGGCGCGGGCGCCAACGAAGCGGCGGAAGAAATGGCCGAAGCTGCGGCTCACGCCCACGGTGTGGGCGAAGCTGGTGTTCTGGCGTGACATTGGTGAGACAGAGATCGCGGCGTTCGGAGTGACCGACCCCGCTGACCCGCTGCTGGTGATTGAGCTGCATCTCGTGAAGCAGCAAGCGGATTGGCTGAATGTGGCGATTGATGACACCGCACTGGCGGATTATTTCGATGAGCAGGTTGATTTAGGGCGGCAGCCGAGTGAGTTTGCGAGGGTCTGGCTGCATACGCATCCGGGGGATTCGGCCTATCCGAGCGGCGTTGATGAAGCGACGTTTGCGCGGGCGTTCGGGAAGACCGACGGCGCCATCATGGCGATCGTCGCGGCGGGCGGGCAGGTGTATGCCCGGCGGAACCTGGAGGGACCGCAAGAACGACTTTCGCTCGTGGTCGATTTCGGCGAGCAGTTTGAGGCGTCGGACCAGGAAGCGTGGTTCGAAGAATACGAAACCAAGGTCGAACGGGCGACTGACCAGGTGGGCTCGGCTTGGGAGTATGACGCTTACGATCACGCCCAGTACGAGCGAGATTACGCCTGGGAGCTGGAATACGAGCAGCAGCTCACGCAAGAGTTCGATCTCGATTCGCCGTGGCCCCATTCCTCGCCTCAACAAGGAGCCTTTGAATGGTGGTGACTCAAGACCGATTTGTGCGGCAGCGAGATCTCGTGCCGCGGGAGAAATTGCAAACCCTATCGGCGACAGTGATTGGCGTGGGTGCCATTGGGCGGCAGGTGGCGTTGCAACTCGCCACGCTCGGCGTGGGGCATTTGCAGCTGGTCGATTTTGACGTAGTGGAACTGTCGAATGTGACGACGCAGGGGTACGGGTGCGCAGATATTGGCCGACCGAAAGTCGAAGCGACCGCCGCGGATATTCTGCGGCTTGATCCCGACCTGGATGTCGTGTGCAGTGCGGATCGCTATCGCCCGCGGCTGGAAGTTGCCGATGTGATTTTCTGTTGCGTCGATTCGATCTCCGCTCGCAGCGTCATCTGGAAAGGCGCCGGATCAAGGAGCACCTTTTGGGCCGATGGCCGAATGCGGGGCGAAAGCTTGCGAGTGCTGGTGGCGGTTGATGACGCGACTCGCGAACAGTACTCGCAGTCGTTGTTCGACCCTGCGGAAGCGCAAACGGGTGGCTGCACGAATGGCGGGACGTACTACGCGGCGACGATTGCCGCGGGGCTCATGGTGACGCAACTTGTGCGATGGCTGCGGGGAGAGCCAGTTGTTGGGGATCAGATGGTGAATCTGTTGGCGGGGGAGTGGAGCGTGGCGAACTGAGATTTGCCGTGGATTGGATTCCCGGGCCGTCCGAGAGGGCGGCCCGGGGGTTCTTTTTCTTAGCTATCAGAATAGCGTATCATGCTCTCCGAACTGAGCACCGACCATTCATATTCTAAAGAAGTTCTTGGGTGATTAAAGCTTCCCAAGGCACAAGAAGATTTATCGATTGGATCCTGGCCGGTGTGTTCTCTGAACTTGCGTTGCGGTGCCCCCACGGTTGCGGATTGGTCGCGGGCGGGAATCAGTTACACTTTCTTGTAACACTTTGTGGTCCGAAGCGTAGTTGCGGATTGGTCGCGGGCGGGAATCAGTTACACTTCCCCACCCGCTAAATCCCAGCGTGACAACGACTTACAACCGGAAAGGGCTAGAACAATTCGAGCTGATGTGGCGGCGCCTCGGTCTGCTCGCGTCGTTTCCCCCAAAAAACACGCATCCGTTCGAAGTGCTTGTCGGTGAGTTCCAGAATGCGAACTTCACCGTCTGGCGGCAGCGATCGTTCCACGCGCTGCACATGCACGGCCAGCGTCTCCTTGCTCGCGCACGGCCGAGCGTACACCGAATACTGCATTTGCGTAAAGCCGTCGCCCAGCAGCATTTTGCGGAACATGGCGTACTCTTGGCGAGCCCGTTTGGTGTCGGTCGGCAGATCGAACATCACCAGGGCCCACATCATTCGCTATCCTCTGACGCGCATGGCACGGGAATCTCCAGTCGTTTCGCTTCGCCGGCGTAGCATCGCACCAGCGACGCTAACAGCCGATGCACCATCACCATCCAAGGCCCCGATTGCTTGGTCTGTTTCGCAGCAGAGCCCAACTTCAGCGGCGTCGTGAGCAGTTCCAACAGTGCCGCTTTCGCCGGTTGATTGAGCTCGGTGTAACCTTGCCGATGCATGTCGCGCACGCGACCATCCACCAGCGGCCGAAAGGGTTCGATTAAGTCGTCGGCCAAACAGAACGCATTGCTCCGATTGCGATGATGCAGCCCGATGCTCGCGTGCAAGCCCGCCGAGACAATCGCCCGGCCGAGCGCTGCGCGCGCGATGGCGTAACCGTAATTAAGGAACGCGTTGAGTCCACCGGCGTCGGCATCGCGGCGGAACTCGTCACCCTCCAGCCAGTTGCTCCAATAAATCTTGGCGGCCTGCGCCTCGATGTTCGCCGGATCGCCCGAGCGAACTTCCCGCGCGAGGGCAAAGAGTCTCTTCCGCGGCGAACTGCCGAGCGTTAAGTTACGCGCTTGCCCTCGCACCTTGGCGACCACCAATTGCCGCCACAGTTGTTTGCGGAGCGGCCTCGGCGCCGCAAGTTGATCGGAAAGCCGCCACACTACCTGCGAATGATCGGCCAGCGGCAACAGCACGGCCGTAGGCAGATGGTCGGCGCCACACACCACCAGCACGGCCCCACACTCGGCGAGCTTGGCGAGCGCCGAATGGGTGTAAGTCGTCTGCGGATGATCGACGACCACCACCCCCAAATCTTTGCACGGTGCCTGCCCGATGAGTACCCCTTCGCGCTTGAGCAGTAGTTGATCGTACCGCACCGAAAGCTGCGCCGGCTCGCGTGAGATCTCCAAAGTACGCTTAATCACTGACCGTCCGACCGAAAAAGGGCGAAGCGGCCCTCCCTGGCGGTGAAATTCCGTACCAACGCTTCTACTGTGATTAAGGGCCGGGCGGGAATCTACTGCTTGTTGTGAAAAAATGGCCGACTGTTAAGGGTGTTTCGCAGACAACTGAGCGTAGAGTAAGCTGTGGCTGGTCGGGAATCGCTGCTCGGATACATTACGGTTAGCGGTTCAATCGTCCGCCTATGGGCTGTGGCTGGTCGGGAATCGCTGCTCGGATACATTCGCAGAGAAAACGATCTTTCGTCACAGTTCGCTGTGGCTGGTCGGGAATCGCTGCTCGGATACATTGCGCGGTGTTCCTGTAGCGACCGCTGAGGCGCTGTGGCTGGTCGGGAATCGCTGCTCGGATACATTAACCAGAGCCCCACGCCGAACGCTCCGGCGCTGTGGCTGGTCGGGAATCGCTGCTCGGATACATTCGCATTGGTTCTACTAACGAGGAGAACGATGCTGTGGCTGGTCGGGAATCGCTGCTCGGATACATCAGCCCGCTCGGCTAGTTCCTTGGGTTTCGCTGTGGCTGGTCGGGAATCGCTGCTCGGATACATTTCTCGGATTTTTGCAACCCGTTTGAATACTGCTGTGGCTGGTCGGGAATCGCTGCTCGGATACATTCGTGGTGAATGTCGATCGTGAGCCGACTCCGCTGTGGCTGGTCGGGAATCGCTGCTCGGATACATTGCCATACGCTCGCCGCAACATGGGACAAACAGCTGTGGCTGGTCGGGAATCGCTGCTCGGATACATTCCGGATACTGCCGGCGCAGTGAGCGCTAGGGCTGTGGCTGGTCGGGAATCGCTGCTCGGATACATTCCGGCGGACCCAGAGCTATATCCAGCCAGGGCTGTGGCTGGTCGGGAATCGCTGCTCGGATACATTGGCTGATGTTTACATGCCCTGATTTTATCGCTGTGGCTGGTCGGGAATCGCTGCTCGGATACATTTGCACGGGGATTCAGTGGATGGGCGAGGAGGCTGTGGCTGGTCGGGAATCGCTGCTCGGATACATTTCACCGGCTCGATGTACGGCCAGCTCGGGAGCTGTGGCTGGTCGGGAATCGCTGCTCGGATACATTTCTCACGAGCCCATCCCCCCGACGAGGACGGCTGTGGCTGGTCGGGAATCGCTGCTCGGATACATTACGTCCATTCCGTTTGATCGTTGCTCGCTTGCTGTGGCTGGTCGGGAATCGCTGCTCGGATACATTAAACTCCTTGTACGTTCGGGCGTTTGACAAGCTGTGGCTGGTCGGGAATCGCTGCTCGGATACATTTACCGCAGCTTGGCAGCCTTAACCGCACTCGCTGTGGCTGGTCGGGAATCGCTGCTCGGATACATTCACCGGGGCCGAGTTGATCCCGTACTTGCTGCTGTGGCTGGTCGGGAATCGCTGCTCGGATACATTGAAGTCGAGATAGGTCGCCGCGTCGGCGAGGCTGTGGCTGGTCGGGAATCGCTGCTCGGATACATTCCCTACCCACCCAACCCACTGCGGCGTAACGACTTACGCGGAAATCTCTTTCAGAAAAGTAGGAGTTGCTCGGGCGGTTTTTCAATCGCCACATGATTTTTTTCGCAGAATACTTCCATCTTGCCGAACTGTCGGTCGGTGATTGTCATCAGCCGCACCTGCCCGGCTTCGGGTAGAATCTTGTGAAGATGGTGTCGATGTACGTCGGCCGCCTCTTCGCTGCTGCAGTACCGCGCGTACACGGAAAACTGGAGCATGGTAAAGCCTCGCCGCAAGAGTGCGGTGCGGAACTTGGCGTACGCTTTGCGCTCTCGCCGCGTTTTCACCGGTAAATCGAACATGGCCACCAGCCACATTGCCCGATACTTCGAGTGAGCCATTGGGAATCTTGGGGTTCGCTGCCAATTGCTCTAGCATAATTCAGAAGATCTTGATTGTATTAAACTTGCATCTGCAGTCAGGTTTATACCCCCAAGCTGACCCCTGGTTAGTTTTTTGGTGACATAGTGGCTTACTAAGCGCACATAAAAAGGGTTGCCTCGCCACCATGATAGAGAGCGTTTCAAAGGCGCCTTCGATTATGGCGACTCTACAGCTGAATGTTTCAGTCTCGAGCGGGCGTTATTTCTCCAAGCGGAGAAACAGAGACTTTCTGGGCGTTTGCCTGACGAAGTTTGTCGACGGCCATTCTGACTCGTGCCCCTGGAATCTTCTTCCTGATAGTGATGGGCCGCGCATCATTGTGAGCGACGAATTCAATTTGGTCTCCCGAAGTTACCGTCACTCGTAGCAATTGCTGCGAACCATCCGCCTGCGGGATCACCACATGCTCACCACCGGCGAGTGTGCAAACAAACTCTTTCCCCGGGCCGTGATTTCGCTTCACGATCGGTTCGCCATGCTGATGACGGCGATTGGCTACGTAGCGCGAAACAATAAATCCTTCCCACTTGGTTCGGCCGCGGGCGTCCGTCACCGCGATAATCTCCATGTGGTGGTTATCGCCCGGCTGCACTTGGCGCGCGCGACTGCCGCGGCCCACCTGGATCGTTGAAATTGCAGTCGTGATGCGGGCCGAGTGAATCGGGATGAGCCGCCCATCTTTCGCCAGGAGGTAAGGATGCTGGTTCTTGTCCGCAAACGCTTGGTCGGGTTCGCCGCCAATCTTATCGAGCTTTTCAAGCACCGCGCGGCGAACCCCCGGATCGACAATTGCTTCGACCTCACCGCGAGACATTTTTTCAAGCGGCTTCCGGAACCGGCGGACTGATTTTACATGGCCTCGTTCGTCAGTGATCTCGTAAGGCTTACTGTAAATCGTCTCTTTATGCAGCGCGCCGCTCAGTTGCCGATCGACCCGTGAAGAGACGATGATCTTCGCCACGACCTCTCCCACCTGGCCCCAGGAAAAACCTTCCCACGGCGGCGCCATGTCGACGAACTGCTGGTGGTTATAGAGCTTTTCAGCCCGGGCGGCTGCGTCACTCATCGCCTTGACGATGGCTGGAGTTGAGACGGCGATAACAAACGCATCGATGGCATGATGGCGATGATCGTCGCGGGATTTGTCACCCGATTTGCCCAAGATTTGATTGAGCTTCCAGATGTCGCGCAACACGGCCGTCACGCGCCCGGGTGAAGCATGCACCCGACGCTTGCCAGTTGCGTCAATGACGCCACCGTACAACGCACCCAAGTACTCGGCGGCCAATTTTGAGAGATACCGTGTATCATTTAGCTGCCGCTCCGCAAAATCATCTGCGCCCGGCAAAATCTCCGTTTGAAAGAGCTGGAGTTTTCGTTTCTGCGATTCACCTTGAAAGTGCCGCACTCGATCGAGAATTTCCCGCCACTTTTCGGGATTGCTTGAACCATACGCTTGAAACGGCGTGCGGTTTTTCTTAACGTGCCGATTCTCGTCGTGGTAGCACAGCGTTTTGTTGTTGTAGCCGTTGTCCAGTGACAGGCCCCGTGGAATGATGTGCTCGACATCGAATTGTGGATTGGGGCCAATCAGCGCATCCATGCTGATGCCCTTTCCCGTGTACGGGCATTGCCAGTTGCACTCGTTGGCGAGCCGCACCTTTAGCCGGTTGTGCGGCGTATCGTAGCTTCTGCCGAAATTCGCATCTTGCAGAATTACTTTCGCCGCGGCGTCTCTTAACTTTGCATTTTTGTCCTGGGCTTCAATTATTGCTTTGCGGTCTTTGCGCGAATTCTTGAGGTCACGCGCCAGTTCAATCCGAATCATTTCCGGCTTACAGCCAAGCTTCCGAATCAAGGCGTTCACCACTTTTCTAAGTTCGGCAAGTGTCCTCGTGACAGCCGGATTACGGACCGTGCCGAGCACCTTATCCACCGGCGGCAAAATGTTCTCTGGCTCGCGCGCTTTGTCTTGGTGCGGATATTTTTCCTTTCGTGCTGAAGCGTAGCGCATCCCTGCTTCCATGAGCGGCAGCACTTTGCGAATCGCGCGCTGACTGAGACTTCCGTACCCTGGCTCGAGATTAAGATTCACAATCGCGGCAATCTGCGGTTCAGAGTAGTTCCAGTTCTTGCGCAAGTGATCCGATAGCTCATCTTCATCCTCGAATCGTAGGACTTCTTCGACAAGTCGAGTTCGCTGTTCATTTGCAAGATTGGCCCACGTGCCGCCGAGCGCTTCGGCAAACTTTACCGCCGTGCGATTCCCCACCAGTCGTTTGTCAGCGCCTTCTCGCTCGAAATTGAATTGATAGTGCCGGCCGTACTCTTTCGACTTCTTTAAGCCCAACAACGCTTTAAGGGCGGCCCAGGTTTGATCGCCTTCGGATTCAAGTTTGGCAAGCACCACTGCGCGCTCTTCCGCAGTGAGGCAACGGAGCTCGCCGTCTGGGCACTCCAGCTCCAAGTCGTTCAGTCGCTGGAGCATCCTAAAGCGTTGAAACGCCAAGCTCGCGGCATCGCACCGCCGCTTGAAGGGTTCCAACTGACAGCGGCCAATCAGCTTCGCTTGCGATTTGAGCGGACGTTGATGGAAGATAGCGCAGGTCAAAACTTGCCGAAGCTCCTTAGTAAGGAGGTGCGGGTGGTGCAACGCTTGTTCCTTCCAAATCTCCGCAAACTCGTCGAGATACATTGATCGGGCAGTCCATTGCCGACGAATCTTCTCGTGCTCAGGATCGATGCTAGCGAAGTACTCGCCCAAGGTCCTCGCGCCAGCCGCTTCGATGCGCTCTTGTAACTCCGAGATGCCTTTCTTCACCACCCCGCGATCTTCGTCGCCGCGATTCGCCTTGAGGTTTGACAAGAACCCACGACGCTGCGCCAAGTGGTAAATCGCCCGCCCCAGTTCGTGCGGGGTAAGTGCTCGATTGAGTGCCTGCGCGCGCAGCCAATAAGGAAATACGTGCGCAGTTTTTGCCGCAACGGCTGGGGCCAAACCCGAGCGAAGCTGCTGGTCGAGTCGCTTGAGAGTTGCATCGCGTGAATCGTGGTCGGACTTTGACTCGGGCAACAACCCTGCCCGTGTAAGAATTCGGTAAACCTTCCCTAACCGCCACTGGCGGCGCCATCCGTTGCGCCGAGGACCACGGGCTTCACGGCGCTTTTGCGACTTTGATTCCTCTTTACCGCGCTCGATGTCTCCTTCAACACCAGCCTCAAACCTTCGCACTCCGGCCGAATGAAGTCGAAACGGCTTGCCTTCGGAATTGAGTTCCACAACCGCCCATCCGACCGAAGCGTGGCCTGCGTCGAGCCCAAGATGGTATCGTAACTTAACCGCATCGCTTGAAGAGGTCGCCATTTTTATCTCGTCGTTATCGTGCTGCTGAACAACGGCCATCGGCTTGCTTAATTTGATCTACCGCGCCTTGACAATCAAGCAGCTTATGGTATTTTCCAGGGATGTATCCGAGCGGCGATTGCCGACCAGTCACAGTAATGGTGACTAAGCTTAACGGCTTTCTCACGCGCAGGGCTCCGGGCTGAGGCTTAGGTTTCTGCCCGACCTTTCGACGCCTCCTTTAGTGGAGGCGTTTTTTATGCGCGGATGGCACTCCAACCGATGTAAAGCTTCCCAGTTGCCCCCCCCCCACATGCTCCTATATCGACTTCGAGCGTGGACCTCTCATGCGCTTGGCAGAAAGGTAATATGGCACCAGCACTTATTCATGCTGGTGGACACTCCCTAGGATTAAAGCTTGAGTTGGGAAGCACCCCGATTCTTCCGGAAGACAACACCAGAGTCTGAGCTTTCGGGCTAATTTGGCTATAAAAAAACTCATCGGAACCCGGATGCTGCATAAGAATGACTTCGCGTGATTAGGTAGATAAGGGCAGAAGAGAATGCCCTCCCCCCGGACGACGGTCTGCAATTGGCCTTTCATTCGTCAAAAAGAAAAAACCTCAGCCGGTTAGCCCTTAGACACGGTCTGATTTTTACTCCTTTGGCGAAAGGGTAGAGACGTGTCAAATTCTGTTGATGCTGCCAGTTCCGTGCAGTCCGTCGCCGCGGAGGCTTGGATCGACACGGTTCGGACGGAGCGTCGGCGGCAGCCGCCGGAGGCTCTCCCCGTATGGCACCCCGTCTTTAGAAACGGCGGCAGCTCACCCACCAGAATAAACTCAGGAGCATCGATCATCAGGCATTCAGCCCCCGCCCCTCCGCCGCCGCCAACAGCGGATCGATCCTTTGCACTCGCCGCCGCTCCATGTCCCGCACCAGGTCGAGCGTTTTGATCGCCGTCTGAATTCGCTTTTCAGCAAGTTCGTGGGCCCGAGCCGTCTTGTGATGCAATTCAGGCTTGCCGATGTTTCCCGCCAGAAGCGTGTCGAGCACCGCGGCGGCCAGGTTGGCGATCACCACCCGATCCACCGCCAATTGTTCCAAAGGCGAAGCCCCCGATCGTTTCAGACTAGCGGCCAACTGTTCGTTGTGCCGCCGCACATGCTCGGCCACGACCGGCTCCGATTTCAGCAACGAGCTGATGATCGTGTTCCGGGCCTGAAGCGCTAAGTTCCCATGCTCGGCAATCTGTTCCGGCCGCGTGCGAAAGTAGTCCTCCACCCGCTCATTGGCGACGGCATCCCCTTGCTGGGCCCGGAGTAAATCTTGCTCGAGCTGCTGTTCCGCATCGAGCGGCGTGGGCGCCTTCGGTTTGACCTTGGCCGCCGCCGGTTTAACGTACGCCTGATGATTGGGGGCGGGCTGGAAATGCTGGCCGGGAGTGCCAAACTCCGACATCAGGTCCCCAAACCCTTCGAAGGGGTCGTGTTCTGTTGCCGGTACGGACATCGACTCAGCGCACAATTTTCGAATTTGCTCGTGCGAGAGCTGCTGCTGGTGGGGGTTTTGCGTTTGGATCTGGTTCATCTTCTTCGCCTCCATTCACCGCGATGGTAGTGATAGCCGGCGTCTTCGAGGGCCCGCTTGAGCACGGCCTCCGAATAACGCCAAAAAGGATCGATAATCCGTTCGTAATGCTGGAGCTGCTCGCGGAAGTTCCGGAGACTCGCTTGACGGGTCCGCAGCATCCGCTGCTTCGCCGCGAGGGCCTGCGAAAATTCCGTGGCGAGCTGACCTTTGCCGAGATACTGCTTCACGACTCGGCCTTTAACTCGGACCGAGCGGTAGTAGTAGGGGTGGTTGCGGCGAAGTTCCCACGCCATGGCGAGCAGGCTCCAGCGGAATACTATCGTGTGCTACAACAATGTCAGCACCCGGGTATTGGAGCGCTT
>JALHQZ010000025.1 GCA_022841705.1 Pirellulales bacterium | reverse complement strand
ATTGTGAATGGCGCCGCCGGGCGACGGGCCCTCGTCGCCATCCAGAACCACACGTTCCAGATTGAGCGTCCCGGTTGAAGCGACGGAGAAGGTTCGATTGAGGAAACCGCCGCCGCTGGAATTATGTCGCAAGGTGCCATTGCGAATGACAATGTTGGTCGTGATCTGCGGCAGTGCGGTCTGCCCGAAATAGTCGCCGAACGGCGTGGCCGCGAGCAGCGGCACATTCAAGCCGTTCAGATTGATGGTGTCGCTGCCCGCGCCATTGGCATTGGCGCATTGAATGGCATTCACCAGTTCCGATTGCGTGCCAGCGACCAAGGTGTAAGGAAAGCTGATGCCGGCGCAAGAAAGTTCGTACGCGAATTTCAGGCTGGTATTGGTGAAACCCCGATAGGCAATGCCATAGCCGCCGACCAGCGGTTTCAATGACGTGTGCCGGCCGACATCAGTGGTGCTGTCTATCGTGGTGATTGTCCACGTTCCGCTGCCGTCGGCGGCGGAATTTTGCGCCAACTTCAGGTCGCCGTTGCTGCGGTCGTAGTAGCTGATCGCTGGGAGGCCATTGATCACCGCCAGCGATGTGAATTCCCCAGTGTTGCCGACGCTGTCCAAGGTCACCACGGTCCAGGTGCCGGTGCCGTCGATGGCCGAGTTTCGAGCAAACTTTAGCGCGGAATTGGTGACATCGTAGTAGCTGATGGCGGGGGTGTTCGCAACGATCGCGAGCGAGACGAATTGCCCTACGTTAGCGGTGTTGTCGACCGTCGTCACCGTCCAGGCGCCCGACCCATCCGCCGCCGCGTTGCGCGCAAATCTTAGCGAGGTGTCATCGTTGTGGTAGTAGGCCACGGAGGGTCGGCCGTCGACGATTCCGAGCGAGCTGAAATAGGAGTTTGCGCTCGTGGAGTTCGCTACCAGTGTGTCCACGGTCGCCGTCGTCCATGTGCCCGAGCCGGTCGCCGCAGAATTCCGGGCAAAGCGCAATCGCGCAACGCTCGCGGTCCGCGCCATGTACGTCAGTGCCGGCGCTGAGCTCACCTCCAGGATGGAAATCCCGCCGGTTTCCGTGGTGGTCTCAACATTCGAACTTGTCCAGCTGCCGGACCCGGTCGCGCTCGCATTGCGCGTGAACATCACGTTGTCCGTCGTCGCGTTGTAGAAGGCAATGGCCGGATTGCCGGCAACCACAGCGAGGCGCGAAAAATCGCCTACCTCGCCGGTGCTCAACGGTCTGCTGATTGCCCAAGCGCCAGAGCCATCTGACGCTGCATTGCGGGCAAATTTCAGGTCGCTGTTCAAAAGATCGTAGTAAGCAATGCCCGGATTGCCACTGATCAAGGCCAATGTTGCATGCGTGCCCACGTCTCCGCCGGAGGCGGTTGAACCATCGTCGATCACTTGCGCGCTCCACGTGCCACTGCCTGTCGTGGTGCTGTCACGCGAGTAATGCAAGTCGCCTGACTGGCTGAAGACGCTGACCGCCGGGTTGCCGTCGATGATCCGCATAGAAGCGAAATTGCTGCCGTTGCCCGTCGTGACTGCGAACTGCGTCCAGGGGCCGGGGCCATTGACCGATGCGCCGCGACCGAATCTGCCGCCCACGGCGACGGCAGGCAAACCAGCGACATCGGCGAGCGAAAAAGCAGCGCTGATGCCAGTTTCGACCGTCGTGTCGCCGCTGGCGTTCCACGCACCGGCACCATCGGCCGTACTGTTGCGAATGTATTGGACGCGCCAGAGGTTGGTTTGGAACACGTTCACGGTATAGGCGATGGCGGGATTGCCTGCCACCAGTGCCAAAGACAGCGTGCCGACGGTGGTGGTGGTGACCGTACTTTCTGTCCAGGCGCCTGAGCCATCGTTGACGGCGTTGCGTAGGAAGATCAGGCCGCCACCTTGTCTTTCAGCCGCGATCGCAGGTCTGCCGTTGGCGAGCACCACCATCGCGGCACCCAGACCCACATTACCTGTACTGCTGACCGTCGAGATCGTCCATGTCCCGGTCCCGGCGGCGTTTCCGGCGCGGGCGAATTTGAGATCCTGATTCACCTGGTCGTAGTAGGCGATCGCCGGTTGACTGGACGCCAGGAACACCAGCGAGATGGCGTCGCCGACCGTTCCCGAATTGTCGATGGTATGGATCGCCCAAGTGCCCGAACCATTGGCGGCGCTGTTGCGCGCAAATTTCAAATGGCCGTTGGTTGCATCGCGATAGGCGATCGCGGGATTGCCATCGACGATGGCGAGCGATGCGCCCGCGCCCACATCGCCCACGCTGTCGACGGTGGTAATGTTCCAGATGCCAGAACCGTCGGGGTTACTATTGCGGTTAAACCGCAAGTCGCGGTCGGCCACATTGTAGTACGCGACCGCAGGATTACCGGCGACCACGGCCATCGACGCATACTCACCGACCGGGCCACCCGTTCCATCGTCCACGGTTTGTATCGTGGCAGCGAATACCGATTGCACCAGCGTCAGCGCGAAGAATGTCGCGAGCAACCAGCGTCGGACCAGCGCCGAGTCACAGGCACCAGTGATATGGGTTAATCGGTCCTGCTGGCGCATCGAGGCGGTACATTTCGACATCATTCGATGGATCATGGCAGCGCTGTATCCAGGGTCTAAGCCCGGTCAGGCTCGCCCAACGTCCGGCGCCTTGAACAGACACAAAGCGGACATCGACATGCACGAATCGGCCAACATGCGAAATGACGGGCAACCGTATTGCAAAGTGTGAACAGCAGATCGGAAATCAGAAAAACTCGACTTTTTTGGAAACAGTCTTAAACCATCGGCATTGCTTTGCGTTCGCAAGTCCACTGGCGTTTTGGTAGAAACGACTGCGCCGAGTCGACGAACTTGCGGGACAGGCTGTTACATCTCGCCATGGACGACAAAGCGACCGCCGAAGTCCGTGAATCTTGTTTCGGCGCCGCCTGCTCTGATCAGAATGTCAGCCTTCGAACCGAGCTCGATAGAGGCGATACAAATAGCCGGCATTGTCGATACCCGCCATCGCACCCGCTTCGGCCAATGTGCGGCAGGCGCCATTCGTGATCAGCTCGCGGACGCGAAGCAGTCGCTGCTCACGCAGCCACGCGACGGGCGACATCCCGGTTAACTCGATGACGCGTCGGCGCAGCTGCCGCTCGGACAAATGCGCGCGTTCGGACCATTCAGATACGCCGAAAGCCGACGATTGCAAATGCGAAAAAGCCAGTTCGAGCAGACGATCCTGCAGCGTTGCCTGAGCTTGTTCACGGTGCCCCGCGACAGCAACTGGCGGCTGGATCAAAGCGGCCACGTCGGCATTACGACCGGCTCTGGAGAACTCCGGCCACGCGCGTTGCACACAGTTCAACAGTGCGTCCAAACCAAAAGGTTTGGTCAGCCAATCGAAAGCGCCCGCATCCAGACCACGCTGGCGATCGGCTTTGCCTGCCTTGGCGGAAATCAACAGCAGCGGCGTGTTCGCCAGCTGCGCATCGGCCTTGATTTGCTGGCACAGCTCGATTCCGCTGCGTCCCGGCAAGACCACGTCGCTGACGACCAGACCCGTGCGCAGCTCATGCAACCGTACCCAGGCGGTCTCGGCATCGGGCACAACGACCACCGGGCAGTGTTCGGCCAGGCGTTCGGCGAGATAAGCCGCCAATTCCGGGTGGTCTTCGACCAACAGCAAGTGGGCCGAGGGTTGCTCGCGGCTGGCGAATTCCAAACTCGGATAGGGGTTGTCGCTCGACGCATCCAGCATCAGATCCTCAATGCCTACATGCGCCGAGCCCAATGGCAATTCGAACCAGAAACAAGCGCCACTACCGGCCTCATCCGTATGCCCACGCACATTGATCGCACCAATACGCCCGCCATGGAGAACAATCAGTTCCTGCGCTAACGCCAAGCCTACGCCCAGACCCTCGCGACCGGCGCGCGGCGGGCCCTCGGCGCGGAAAAAGCGTTCGAACAAGCGGCTGGCCAGCTCGTCGGGAAACCCGGGGCCACTGTCCTGTACCTCCACGCGCAAGCTTTCGCTGGCCGACAAATAACCTACGCGCACGTGAACCTCGCTATTGGCTGGCGCATATTTGCTGGCGTTATCGAGAAGATTGCTCACAACGGTGGTGATGTGCGCGGGGTCGGCGTACACCCAGGGCAATGCTTCGCCAGCATCGCCGTCAACCACAATTTGCACGCCCGATTGCAAACTGACCGGCGCGAATCCGCTCACCACGCGGACGATCAACGCTCGCAAGTCAAGGCGGCGCAATTGCAATTGGATCTGCTGCGCTTCCGCTTGCACCAGGCTCACCAGTTGCTCAACCAAGTGCGCCAAACGTCCGGTCTGCTGACTCGCCAAGGACACCAGCCGCCGTTCGGCCTCGGGGAGTTTGCGCTCGCTCAACTCCTGCAGCGGCAAATTCACCAGCATCAGTGGCGAGCGCAATTCGTGGCTGACATCCGCGAGCAACCGTGTGCGAAAGCGATCCAGCGACTCCAATCGCGTCGCTTGTTCGGCGAGGCGCTGATTGCGACTCTCGATGCCCAGGTGCGATTCGGACAACGCCGCGTGGCTCTGCGCCAACTCTTCCAAGGCCTGCTCGACGTTGGCTTTTGCTCGGACCAACTCATCGGTGCGCGATTGCACCATGTGTTCCAGCCGTTGCGCCCGTTGCCCAAGTTTCTTGAGACGCCAGCGAATGGCCAGACCGCCGATCGCCAATGCAATCGCCAGAGAGCCCCAGCGAAACAAGCGCGTCTCAAACAGATATGCCGGGACCGTCAGGCTCAGGGTCGCAGGCTCAGGATTCCAGGCGCCATCTGCATTACCCGCCTGAACCTCAAATCGATACGCTCCTGGGGCGAGCGCATCAAAACTCGCTGCGCCAAGCGACTGCGCATCGACCCACTCCTCGTTGCGACCAACGCCGAGCAGGCGATAACGAAAGCGCACCAACCCCGTGCTCAACTCCGCGGCGTTGTAGCGCACGCTGAAATCGCGCACGCCCAGCGGCAATTGCAGCGCCGAATGGTTGGCTTGATGCAGGTCGATGGCGCGACGCCCTGCAGATACGGCTTCGATCAACACACGGCCGGGCAAACTGGCGGAGCCCAAGCGTACCGGGCTGAAACGCACGACGCCACGCTGTGTTGGAAACCAGATTTGCCCATCAGCACCCACGGCTGCCGAAGGCTGCAAACCGCCGTTGCCTTCGAGATCAAGCAGGCCATCAGCAAGACCCAAGGTCAGCGGCGAG
The DNA here is from genome assembly GCA_022841705.1 of Pirellulales bacterium. Lineage (GTDB taxonomy): Bacteria > Planctomycetota > Planctomycetia > Pirellulales > Lacipirellulaceae. The sequence continues at coordinate 6,003 of JALHQZ010000025.1, read as the reverse complement.
AGCGTTCGTGCTGTACCCCTGAGCAGCGCCTCGACATCGCCCGGCGCGATTCGATAAATGCCTTGGTTGGAGTTCACCCAAAGATGACGATTGGGATCTTCGACAATGACGTGCGGCGAATTGGACGGCATGCCCTGCGCTCGAGCGAATTGCAGCGGCATTCCCTGCGCATCGCCAGCAGCGATTCGTTGCAGCCCCCTACCCTCGGTGGCGACCCAGAGCGCCCCGTCGTGCGCGCGCAGCAATCCGCGGACAGCGACGCCACGCAGGCGCTCGACAGGCAATGATTGCCGACCTGACTGCCAGAACAATCCTTGATCGGTTCCGAACCAGATGCGTCCGTCGGCATCATGCAGCAACGATTGCACATTGAGCTTTGCCCACTCAGGCTGTTCCGCGGTCGGCCACTGCTTTCGCCAGCCGGCCGCGCCGGCAGAGGCGTCCGCCTGGCACCATGCGCCCTCGCTCCCGGCGAGCCACAACCGGCCGTCGCGGTCGAAGCTCATCGACCGCAGCCGCGCCTGATCGAGGCCAGGCGGCAAGCGCATGCGTTCGAAGCGCTCGGTGCCTGGTCGCAATCGCCAAACGCCGCCGCCTAACGGCATGGCGAGTACCGATAGATCCGCGGCAACCGTAACACCCCAGATGTTGGCACCCGGCAGACCGTGCAGTTCGCCGAACGACTGCACTTGATCGTCGACGCCGATGCGAAACAGGCCGCCGCCCAGGCTACCGACCCAAACACTGCCGTCGGCGGCCATCGCCGTACCGTACACATTGCTTTGGGCCAACACCGGGTCGACGATCGGATTGACGCGGGTCGGGCTCAGCGCATAGATCCCATCACGACTGGTACTGACCCAGACGATCCCCGAATCTGCGAACAACACATCCTCGACATCGCCTCGGGCACGCAACACCACATCGCCATCGCGATAGAGCGTACCGCCGCGACTGAACCACTGAGCCGGCGCATGTGGCGACGCCCGCCCCGCTGCAGGCGTCGGCACCGGCCAGCTACGCACGACCGCCTCCAACGCCTCGCGCGCATGGATCTGGCTACGCTGACCATTGCTATCGATCCGATACGCCTCGTGCGAGGTGTAGATTCGAACGTCGCTGTTGCTGTCCACATACAGCTGTACGACATCCAGCTCGGGATTGACCTCGACCCATTCGCTGCCGGCATTGGGATGTACCCGCAATACGCCATCCGGCAGGGCAACCACCAGCGTGCCATCGCGACCCACTGTCGCGTGCAATAAGCGCTCCGCGACGCCGATGGTCGTGTCCGCATAGAGCAAGGCCTGACCGCTTGGCCGGGCGTAGTAAATACCTTGCCCGCGAACAATGAGCCAATCGTCCTCTGAAAACGGTAACGCGGCGATCGCGGGAAAGTCGGCGGCGAACGAGCGGCGTCGAAGAAAGTCCGTTGTTGCGGCGCCCGAATCCGCCGACTCGCAGTACAAACCCGTCGTCAAGGTCACGCACAGCGCACCTTGCTCGACATCGGACGACGTAGGCGATTGCATGCGCGCTACGAAGCTGAGCTTCGCCTCCGGATGCTCGGCGTCCACGCGCAACCGCACGATGCGCTGCGAATCGATGTCCAGGAAGTCGCCTGATGCACCAACGCCGTAAACGTTGCCGCGTTGCCCCTTGTACAAGCGTAAGACGCGATTGCTGCCCATCTCGGCGAATCGCTCGGTGTCATAGACCGAAAAGCGGCGGCCATCGAAACGCGCCAGACCATCGTGGGTAGCGAACCAAAGGAATCCCTCGTCATCGATCTGCGCAGAGGTGGCGCTGCTGACTGGCATGCCGTGCTCCAGACCGAAACGGCGCACAATCAGGGGATCGCCGGCAATCGTCATCATCGGCCAGAATGCAAGCAGCAGGAAAAGCGTTCCCGCGCCGAATTGGGCTTGCCTGGTGTCCATTGCCATCGATTCGCCGAATTCCCTTCGCGGACTTTGGCCGCGAATGCTACGTTGCTCGGCGTCGCTGTTGGCGCGCTGCTGCAACTTCGGTTGCGACAGCGGCCCGCCTGATCAAACCGGCGCGCTTGACCTCAGCAGCTCCGGCACCTGGACGCAGCCGCCGCCCGCGATGATCACCAAGGGTCGATTCAGCAGACGGAAAATTGTTGCCGGCACGCAAAGATCAAGCCGCGCATTCATCGCAGAGAAACCTCCGAGTGAGGCATTCCTTCTTGAGACCAAAACGTCTTGTGTCTGGCCTGATGTATGATGCGTGATGCATACATCATCTGGAGGCAATCGTATGCGCGTGACAACTGAAATCGATCAAGCAACCTACGAGCTCGTCCGGCAGCGCGCGCGCATCGAAAACCGTTCCATGAGCGCTTTGTTGGGCGATCTCGTTGTGGCAGCCCTGCAGTCCGATGCCCCGCGCCTGATCAAAAAAGGCCGGTTTACCGTGATTGCGGGCCCCGCCGATGGCAGCAAAGTCAGTGCGGCCAAGGTGCAAGCCGTTATTGAAGCTGAGGGTGTACTGTGAGCAATCTGTTGCTGCTGGATGTCAACGTGTTGATCGCACTGGGCTGGGAGCAACACGAACATCACGCCGCCGTCATTCGTCGGTTGCATGCCAAACAAGCATGGGGCAGTTGCGCTATCACGCAGCTCGGCTTTATTCGTATTTCCAGCATGCCGGGCGTGTTTCACGTCTCGCTGAATCCCGCGCAGGCGGCGGACATACTGGGCCAACTGTTGGCTGACAAGTTGCACCGCACGCTGCCAGATATCCCCGCATTGACCGGCGTCAACTGGACTGAAGTGAGCCACGCAAAACACACCACGGACGCGTATCTGATTGCGCTGGCAAAAGCCCGCAAGGCACGCTTGTTGACTATTGATCGAGCACTCGCAGCGAGGTCTGGAGATGCGGCCGAGTTGCTTAACGTGTAAGACTCGCGCTGCGAAGACCCACCCAACCAAAGCGCGCGCACAAGGCCACCCTCATGAAAATGCACGCACTCGCTTTTCTATTGCTGTCTGCGTGGATCGCGAGCAACGCCCAAGCGCAATTGATCACCGGCACCAACACGGGCGCGATCCCGGACGGTGCAGGCGCCGGCCCAAATAACCTCGGCGCGCCGCGGGACATTCGTTTTCTCGCAACATCACCTGGCACCGTCCAGGACGTGAAAGTCATCTTTCAAGCGAACCATACCTTCGTCGGTGATCTGAAGGTGACGTTGATCTCACCTCAGGGGATTGAGCATCTTTTGTTTGATCGTACTGGTGCCATCACGCCCACCGATCCAGGCTCGGGAGCGAATTTGATCTCTACGCATGCTGGCTATGGATTTCGCGATAACAGTGCGAATAACTGGTGGACGGTTGCGGGCACCGCGAACGTCGATCTTCCTTCATCCAATGCGCGCACAGTCATTGCCGGGCCAACGACTTCACCGGCAGCGGTGACGTCGATCAACCCCCCATTTTTGGACAGGCCAGTCGCGGGTGTATGGACGCTGCGTTTTGAAGATGGTTGGTCGGGCGACACGGGTGCCGTGACTGGTGCGACGTTGGAAATCACCCGATTTGTCACCCAGTTGGTCGTGACCAAGGTCGCTGACACCAATGACGGTGTATGTGATGCCGATTGTTCATTGCGTGAAGCGATTGCCACAGCATCGACCGGTCTGGGCCAGCAGATTGTGTTTGCTACACCGTTTTTTGATTCCCCGCGCACGATCTTTCTGAATTCGGAATTGCTGATCAATAAGAACTTGGCGATCTCCGGCCCCGGTGCGCATCGGCTGACGATCAGTGCCGCGAATCGCAGCCGCGTGTTTCGCATTACTGGATCACGCGTGACGCTGGCGGGCATGCGGATCAGCGATGGGGTTGGTGCGGATGCTGGTGGCGTCAGCGCGACGGGAATCAATTTGCTGCTGCATCGGGTCGAAATTAGCAATTGTCGTGCAACGGGTGATTTTGGCGCCGGAGGGCTATTTCAAGCCTCCGGTGGTTCGTTGCTACTCAGCGAATCGAGCTTGACCGGAAACTATGCACAGGGAAATAGTTCGGCGGGTGCCCTGTCGGTCAACAGCACCGCAAGACTATTGCGCGCAACCATCAGTGGCAATCGGCTTTTTTCTAACAACTCCAACACCAGTGGCGGCATTGCGGCGACCAGTGGATTGAGCGTGGTGGATAGCACGATCACCGGCAACGTAGTGCTGGGCAATGGCAGCGACCAGGCCGGCGGTATTTCGCACCAGATTGGAGCCATGCAAATCAGCAACAGCGTGGTCGCTGGCAATGTGGGTGGCAGCGCCGATATCACCAATTTTTCCAGCACGATCACCTCAGGCGGCTACAACGTCATTGGTCGGGTTGGCAATTTGAGCACCAGCTTCAATCAGCCCGGCGATCAGGTCGGTCTGGTGGCGTTCCCGCTCGATCCGGTGTTGAGCCCGCTCAGCTATCACGGCGGCACTGTGCCGGTGCATGTGCCACTGCTCGGCAGCCCTTTGCTCGATAAAGGCAAAAGCTTTCGCACTTCCGATGTGCGTGGCGTGCCGCTGGTGGATTTGGCGACAGCGCCTGCACCGGGCGGCAATGATGCTGATATTGGCGCGGTCGAAGTGTCACCGATCTTCGTGGAAAACTTGAGCTTCAACGATCCCGGTTCGCTGCGCCAAGCGCTGTTGAATGCGCCGGTTGCGCCCGCTGTAAGCGATATTTTATTCAACCCGAACTTATTCGCCGTGCCCGCCACGCTGCTCTTTGGCACGCAGATTAGTGTGGATCGCAATGTTTCGATTCATGGCCCGGGTGCGCAGCGGCTGACGCTCAACGGCAGACGTCAAGCGCGAGTGTTGACCGTATTGCCGAACCGCTGGGTCAGCGTCAGCGGCCTCACGCTGGCCGACGGCAATGGCAATGAGCGGGACAATACGCCGCCGAATCCAGGCACCGGTGGCGTCGTGCTCATCAGTGCAGGATCGCATTTGAGCATCATCGATAGCGTGATCAGTGGTGGCCGCGACGCTACAGGCAGCGCGATCAACAACCTCGGTGCGCTTGTGCTACGCGGCAGCACGATCACCGGCAATGCTGGCCCCTCCACGGGAAGTCCAGTAATCAGGGCGGCGCAAAACAGCACCACGCATATTGAGCTCAGCACCATCTCAAACAATCGTGGCAATGCGCTCGGGCTTGAACAAGCCAGTGCCAGCATACTGCGCTCCACCATTCATGCGAATGCCGGCGCCAGTGCCATCGACTCATTTGTTAGTCCGACCTTCGTGTTCGGCAGCATCGTTGCTGGACAACGCAGTGGCAATGACTTCAGTAACAACAGCAATGGACTGGTTATTTCGGGCGGCTATAACTTCATTGGCAACCCGGGTGCTGTGACGGCGTTCAATCAAGCGGGCGATCAGGCTGGTACCAGCGGCAGCCCCTTTGATCCGCGCCTGAGCCCGCTGGCGATTTACTCCGGGCAGGTGCCGGTGCATATGCCGCTTGCCAACAGCTCTTCTGTCATAGACAAGGGGCTGGGACGGATTCGTGATCAGCGCGGCTTGACCCTGTTTGACGCCACGTCCTTTGGTGCAGCCAGCGGTGGCGATAACAGCGATATCGGTGCCACGGAAGCGCAGGTGCAGCTAGTCGATACATCCGGAGATGCCGCCGCCCCTGGCACCTTGCGACAGGCCTTGCTCAACGCCAATGCGAATGGTCCAGGTATCGACGACCTTTTGCTTGTTGGCTTTGGCACGATCAATTTGACCGGTGCGCTACCGACGCTAACTGGCAGCACGAATCTGGTGGGCCCAGGTGCCAGTAATCTGCGCATCACGCGCGCAGCGGGTGCACCTGACTTCAGCTTGATCACCGCAACCGGCCCCGTCGCACCGAGTAAGCCGATCCAGCTTGGTATCAGCGGCCTGACGCTGGATAACGGGCGTGGCAGTGGCGAGGGCGATGCCGGCGGGGTGGACGCGAACTTTGCCGAGCTGCACTT
>JALHQZ010000024.1 GCA_022841705.1 Pirellulales bacterium | reverse complement strand
TTTGAGGCGCGCGCGCGCGCGCAAAGAGCCGCCTACGGTGAATACGATTTCGTGCTGACCAAAACCGACCGCGGCGGCTCCTCGGACATCGTCCAGGGCGGCGCGTTCGATCTGCGCGCACGCGGCGAGCAAAGCCTTGGCAGCGCTGAAGTTAGCCTTGAACGCGGCGCGCGTTATCGCGCCCGCTTGGTGCTGCGCGACGGCGAAACCGTGATGTGCCGTGACGACGTTCGCTCGTAAGAAATGAGGATGGCGGCGGGCGGTCTTGAGCCGTCTGCCGCGATGCCCACTATGCAGCCTGGTGCCCCTTGCGCGTCGTCACGCCCCAGGCCTTCCCGCCGCGCATCCAGTCCAGAAGCCCAAGGGGCGCTCGATTGTCAGAGGCGGGCAGGGTGCTGCGCGCTCGGCGGTCATGAGCTTATCCGCTTGCTTCGCTTGGGCCATTGAACGGGGCTTTGCGGATGAGAATCCCTGTCGGCGAGTCAAGAAGCCCAAACCACGAAAGCTTGAACGCTTCCTTTCACAGTCGGAGGCGAACACGCTTTTCAGACTGCTCGAAGCTATGGCGGCAGCGGGCGAGAGATCCAGGCGCTGAGATGGTCAGAAATCGACTTCGAGCGTCATTTAATCCGCCTTTCGCGGGAGCGCTCCAAGACTGGTGAGAAAGCCATTCCGTTCAATACGGAGGCCCTGAGTATTCTCTAGGTCCGAAGAAGCATGCTCGGAAAGTCCAAGGTCATGGTCGACGCACGGAGGCTTCATGTCTTTCCGTCACGCGCTGGCGGCTCCTACATGGTTGGCCTGCAAAAAGCATGGGAACGGGTTCGCACAAGAGCCGATCTTGGCGACGTACGGATTCACGATTTGCGCCGCAGCTTTGCGTCATTTGCCGCAGCGAATGGAGCCAGCCTCTTTCTGATCGGCAAAGCGCTCGGTCATAGCCAGTCGCAAACGACCGAGCGCTACGCTTATCTGCGAGATGGGCCCCTTCATGCGCTTGCCGCTGGCGTGGGCGAAGTAATTGACGCAGTCACGGACTGATCGTCGAATGAAGTGCTGAGGGCGGACGAACGCCGATCAGGGATCGGGGGATCGGTTCACGATCCTCAGCTATCGAGCGACCTATACGGCCTGCGCGGTAGCGGATGTTTGGCAATGCTCCAGCGCCCGCCCACCATCCATCCGATATTCGCTCGGCGTGCATCCGTATGCCGATTTGAACATACGGCTGAAGTGTGCGGCGCTCTTAAATCCGCACAGATAAGCGATTTCATGGATGGGATAATCGCGGGCCTTGGGCTCGCGCAGCCAGTCACGGGCTCGGAGCAATCGGTTCTTCCAAAGTAGATCAGAGAATGAGGTCTTGTTGGCTTTCAGCAAGTAGCAGAGATAGCGAGTGGATACGCCACAGCACGCTGCGACCCTTTCGGTGGAAAGCTCTGGGTCGGTCAGATTCATCAGGATGTAAGTCTCAATATCCGAAAGTCTCCGGTCGGCTAGTGTTTGCCGTTGCGGCAGCTTCTGGCCGTTGGCGCGTAGGTTTTCTGCTACCGCTTCCAAAAAACCGTCAACGAGTGCTGCAGAGGTTTTGGCACTGAGTTGCTCGCCATCCTCGACGAGAAAATCCAAAAGCCTGCGCACGACGCGCCCCTCTGGCGTGTTGAGGCTAAAGACCCCTGCAAAGCGTTCGGCCTCATGCAAATGGCGCAAAAAAATGTCGGGAGGGACGATGGCTTGATAGGATTCATGGGCGCACCCGTCGGCATCCTCGGAAGCGCCGATGCTGGCGGAGAAGGGCACGTTGGAATCGAGGATGGCCGCTTCGCCAGCACGAATAGTCACCACGCCTTGGGCGCGTGCGATCTTAAGCCACCCCGACTTGACGAACCAGATCACACGATAGCCAACTCTGTTGGCGCGAATATGTTGCAGCGATCGACGATAGGATTGGGGAGATTTCGAGCACAGATGGGTGAGTGAGATCGGGAACCTGAGCGCTTTCTCAAAGACCACGCCCTCCAAACCGCCGGCGGTCAGGCACAGGTCGCCGTCATAAAATTCTTTGCGCGTCAACTCGATCCAGGCTCGAAGCGCTTCAACAGGCGGCTTCCCTTTGCTGTCGAAAAGTGTCTGCACGGCGCTCTCCCATCGCAGACGGATTTCTCTCCGTCCTGTTGTTCGCGGGCACCTTCTTCTGCGGTAACGCTGAGCCGCTTGGCACCTTGCTTCCTTAGTTGCCGCAATATTGCCACCCTAATTCGAATGAGCATTCCCAATAGTGAATGGGGTGTCAAGCGCAGCGATGCAGCGTGGCGAACTGGCGACCATGGGTCCGCTCGCGGTACGGGCGGGCAAAACGCGGAGGTTGAGGCTAGGCAGCCCAGTGGGATCGGACGAAGACGCCGGCGTCCGTGCCTTCGGAGAGGTGCGCCTGGCCAATTTGGTCAGCCCAAAAAGCAGACGATCCGACGCTCGCCACCGCGCGCTTGATGCGGCGTGTGTAGAGTTGGAGGTCGTGCTCAGCGGTGACGCCGATCGCGCCATGAGCGGCATGGGCAATCGCACACACGATCTTCGCAGCTTCATTGGCGGCGATCTTCGCGGCGGCCGCGTCCAAGCACGACGGCCCAGGTAATGGCCGCGATAGCGCGATTCGAGCGGCTGTACAGGTAGCGGTTGTTTGCTCCGCCATTATCGCGAGCTGATGTTGGATTGCTTGGAACTGCCCGAGCTTGCGTCCGAATTGCTCACGGGTGTTCACGTGATCGATGGTCATGTCGAGTACGCCGGCCATCGCACCCGCCATGGCGACGGCGGTCAGTGTTGCCGACCAAGACAGCAACGCGTCCGGCTCAAGCGTGAATGAGGCCACTGGCGCCGCCGTTGCAAGGGTGGCGGCGGGTAGCGCGTACCCGTCGGCTGGCGCGGCAAACTGCCCCAACGCGCGCAAGCTCACTTGGTCTCCTCGTTGTACAAGCGCGTGGGTTGCGCCCGCCCAAACCGGTGCAAGGCTCGACCGCAGCTTGCCTTGTGAGTTCTCCGGCCAGAGCAGGATTGGAGTCGTGGGCAGTCGCATCCCGGCTCGTGTCGCGAGCGCGCGCGCAACCATAGTTTCACCGAACGGCGCGGGCAGAAGGCGCCGCCCGCTCGCCAAAAGCAAGTTGGCGACATCCCGGGGCTGCAGGCCTGCGCCGCCATCGCGCTCGGAAACGAGGGCGTCCAGAAAGCCCGACTCAGACAATTTGAGCCATATGTCGTGTGCATGGCCGACTTCCGCGCTGCGCACCGCAGTCGACGGGGAAATATCGTCTAGCAGACGCAGGAATGGGGCCAAAAGCGCATCTTGCATGGCGGTCACCTCAGCCCCAGACCACGAGCGATCATGCCGCGGAGAATCTCGCGCGCGCCGCCGCGAAGCGAATACGTAGGGCTGATCAGCGAGACATAGGCTAGCGTTCGGACAAGCTCCTGGTCGGCAATCAAGCGTGGGTCATCCGCGACAGTGTCGCCGATAATGCTCGGGACATCTTGCTCGAACTGCGTGCCGAGGTCCTTGAGGATCGCTGCTTCGACAAGTGGCGATTCTCCCGAGGCTAGCCGCGCGGTGACGGCAAGCGACATTTGCCGCAATGTGGCCAGGCGCGCCATAAGCATGCCGACTTGGCGTGTCGCTGCGCTTGATGCTTTCGCGCGGCGCAGGTGTTTCACCCAATGGTCGAGCAACGCGATGCTTGAATAGATGCGCTCTGGACCGCTGCGCTCAAACGCAAGTTCCGCATTGACCTGAGCCCACCCGGCGCCTTCCTCGCCGACAAGGGCGTCCGAGGGGAGGCGTACATCCTGGAAGAAGACTTCGCTGAAGTGCGCGTCGCCCGCGAGGTCGACGATGGGTCGGATGTCGACCCCGGGCAGGGTGAGATCGATAACAAATTGGGAGAGCCCCTTCTGTCGTTCCGAAGCGCCGCCAGATGTACGCACCAGCGCGATCATGTAGTGCGATTTTTGGGCGTGAGTGGTCCAGATCTTTGAACCGTTCATGATCCAGAAATCGCCATCGCGCACCGCGCGCGTTCGGACGCCGGCGAGATCCGACCCCGCGTTGGGCTCGCTCATGCCGATGCAGAAAAAAATTTCTCCCCGACAAATACGCGGCAGGAAGAACCGCCGTTGCGACTCCGTCCCGTAGCGCAAGAGCAGAGGGCCGGACTGCCGATCTCCGATCCAATGTGCCGCTACAGGCGCGCCTGCGAGCAGCAATTCCTCAACAAGGACGAACCTGTCGAAAGCGCTGCCGCCGCCGCCGCCATAGTCTTTGGGCACAGTGAAACCCACCCACCCTTGGTTCGCCAGATCGCGGCTGAACTCGGCGTCAAATCCGGTCCAGCTTCGCGCGCGTATGTCCGCGGGTATCTTCCCCAATCTTTCGGTGAGAAAGGCTTTGATCCGTGGCCTCAGCGCCTCTGCCGCAGGCGGTGGCGAAACCAGGGCGAAGCTATGCAGCAGGTCAAGCATGTTGAATGGAAGCCAGTGAATTTTAGGGTTCGCCGAGTGCGTTGCTCGCCGCCGCGCCAGAAGCGTTCAGTCCGAAACTAGATTGTTTGAGGCCCACGCGGCGGTTTCTTTCAGCTTATCTCCCAAACGCGCGATGGAATCTTCGGTATGTTGGGCGCTGAACATCATGCCGGTGATGCCGTAGCGAACTTCACCGCCATGACGGTTCTCGATTCCAGCAGCCACGCTTGTCACCGCGTTCGCATAATTCCCGCGATCCACGGAATACCCTCTGTCCCGCGCCTCCGCCACTTGCTGGAGGTAGTCCTCGCACGAGAGTGGCACTTGCCAACGCAGCTTATCAAAGCGCTCCCGGATTGTGCTTTCCGGAAGATCAAGCTTTGCGGCGAACTCGCGGCCAATCGAGCCGATGAGCATCGGGAGTCTTTGGCCAACGGTCATATGGATTCGCATCGATGTCCAGCCTTCGACGAAACCTGTCAGCACGATGCGCCCCCTTGGAATACGGCGCCAAAATCCAATGGAGGCGCCGGTTTCGCTGGCGACTTGCTCAAGCCTAGGGCGGATGGTGGGAAACGCCTGCCGCGGATCGAGCGCGCGCTTGGCGAGCAACAATGTCCCGCCGCCCAAAGTGTAAGCCTTGGTGCTCACATTAAAGTCCACGAGATCTTCGGCCTGGAGTTGCTTGAGGATTTTGAAGCACGAACTAGGTGGGAGCGCGAGTTGGCGGGAGATTGCGTTGACCCCAACAGGCGCTTCGGAAGCTGCCAGCAGCCTCAAGACGGCGATTGCAGAGCTGATGGCGCCTGTTTGGCTGGCGGCCGGCGGCGCTTCGGAATGCACCAAGCTAGCGCGATTGCTTCCCAAGGGCATTGGATTGCTTCTCCGGGGCGAGGCTTTGCCGACGCTTACCCGATCCGCCTCATTACTCATGACGATCCCCGCTCGCAACAGGTTCCCTGGGGATCAGGCGCTCATCATCCGATGGTATTGTGAGAAGAAATGCCGGATGCGGATTTCTTGTTCGCCGAGAACGGCCCCCTTAAACCCCCTGGACTTCATGCCCTGTTGGACGCGCGGCACCATCACCCTGTCCTGGCTAATGACAGGGCCCAGGTTCGCTAGGTCATCGGTGTCGATGTAGGTTCGATTCAAAACGTGTTTGCCAGAAAGGTCTGCGTTCTCGACGGCCATGAACGAGGGCAGTTCGCCGATGCCTGGTACCGCGTAGACTTGAACCTGATAAAAACATTTCTCAGGATCGGTTGGGTGCGGCAACCAATTCTGGATGAAGAATCCCTCAGGGTGCAGGAACATCTCCGTTGTCGGAAAGAGGCCGAAGTTCCAATCGTCAATAAGCTGGCCTTCGGTGAACTTCGAATAGTCGATCACATAGTCCTTCCGCGCAAGCTTGGCGTTGATAATCGCTCGCGGCACTTCGCTCCAGTGCGAGGGGAAGTCCGCTTCGGCAATGCCCGCTTCCCGCAGGAAAATTTTGTGCTCTTCGACCAGCCCTGGCGGAAGTTTGCCGGCGAACTGGGGCAGAGGGCTCATGAATTGATAGACGCTGATGCCGTGCCCATTGTCGAATAGATCGACCTGGGTGTGGTACGCATCCACGGCCCCTCGCAGCTGAGGGTGCGTCGCTTGGACATGATACCCTTCGGCAAAGGCCTCGTGAGCCGCCTTCCAGTTTGCTGGCCATTCTTGTTGCACGTCTCGGATGCGCAGGACCTTCTCGAAATCGTAAGGCGCCATTTGCTCTATGAAGTCCTTACCGAGCCATGTGTGCAGCGGTTCGATCTCGTCATTGAAGGAGATGAATATCCATCCGCGCCAAACTTCGCTGCGCACCGGCGGCAGGTTCAGGTTGTGACAGATGGCTTCTTCGCGGAACGTTTCGCGATCAGCAATTCTGAGAAGCTCACCGGTGGTCGCGAACTCCCAAGAATGGAAGGGGCAAACGAACTTCTTCGCGGCGCCGAAATCCTTGTCGACAAGTCTTGCCCCGCGATGCTGGCAAACATTGTACATGGCGCGCACGCTCTCGCCTTTGCCGCGCACTACCAACACGGACTCATGTCCGCGATCGACTTTCATGTACGAGTCAGGTGTTGGCACATCCGTCAAGTGCCCCACGAGCAACCAAACCTTACTCCAAATTTTGTCCCATTCTCGCGCCATCACCTCTCGGGAAAAATAAACTTCTTTGTCAGTCGGATAGTCGGTCCCTAGGTCTTGCGGGGGACGCTTTTTGTGCTTTGCGGAGGTATCTTTCCAATCAGGAAGGACATAGTCGTGGCGATAGGGCTCGTAGTCGAGCGCCTCGTTCGGATCGGCGAAACGATGATCTTTCCGATAGTCAGCCATTGGCGCGCCCTGTCATTGCCCGCGCACGCAGGAGGCGCGGATCAAGCCCAAACGTTATTCTCCACCTCGGGCGAGGCACATTCTTGACCCCGCAACCGCGATTGTCTGTACGTGCACGGGCGGCCAGGCGGGGGCGATGAAAACTAATCCCGCCGTCTGCGAAGCGCCTCGACTGTGCGCCGCACTTCCTCACCACGCAGCGCGTGCATCTCGTAGGCGGTGGATAGTGCGCAAGCGGCGCCATAGAGATCGCGACTGAGCTTCGCGAACGCCTTTTTGGTGCCTCGAACGCCGCCGCGCGGCAGTTTGGCGATACGGGTCGCCAGCGCCATTGCCGCTGGGAGCACTTCGTCGGGGTGATTGACGAGGTCGCTCACCAAGCCCATGGCGCACGCGTCTTCCGCCGAGATCGCGTCGCCGGTTAACAGGTACCTCTTGGCGCGCATTATGCCCACCGACTGGGACCAACCCAAGACGCCGCCATCGCCTGCAACTAAGCCAAGGACCACGTGGGGATCGGCGATTTTCGCGCCGCGCGCGGCAACGACGATGTCGCAGCATCCGATTACCGAGGCGCCGAGTCCTATCGCCGCGCCTTGCACGGCTGCAATGATAGGGTATGGCGCGCCAACAAGGCTGTCGATAATCGCTTCGCCCTCCCGAAAAATGCGCTCAAGCAGTTCTTCTGACCTATTGGCGCGCAACATCATTTCTAAGTCGCCGCCCGCGGAAAAAGACTTGCCTTCCGCTGAGATCACCAGGGCGGCGATGTCGTCCTCGCGCGTTGCGAGTTCAGCGAGGGCTTTGGGGAATTCGGTATGCGCAAGTTCGTCAAAGCGGTTGTGAAGGTCAGGGCGGGTGAACCTGATGTGGGCGATTGCTTCGCTGACGCCGACGCTGAGGGCGCTATAATGGTTCACAACGCTAGCTCCGCTCGATCTGACGCCTCTCGGAGAGCTATGTTGCGCCATGTCGGCTCTATGCAACAGTCCCGGTGTGGGCGACGGCAGTTAGGTTCAAGGCCCCCATCAGCGGTAGACAAGATGACGATGCCGCCACTTGGTAGGTTCGAACGCCGTTGCACTCCAGCCATTCGATACCGGAACCAGAGCTAACCACCTCGATGACCAAATCTGTCATTAGCCTCGACGACAAGTATACGCAGATGGACGGGCGCGTCTTCATTTCGTCCAATCAGGCGCTCGTGCGTCTGCCCCTAGATCAAGCGCGACGGGACCGAGCGGCCGGGCTGACGACAGCAGGCTATATCTCAGGTTATCGTGGTTCGCCCCTCGGTGTCTATGATGCAGCACTCTGGGCGGCGGGTGGTTTGTTGGGTCAGCATGGCATCACCTTCGCGCCGGGCCTCAATGAGGAGCTTGCGGCCACGGCGATTCGCGGGACCCAAGAACTCGCCTGGTTCGGGAACAGCAGCGTCGAAGGGGTCTTTGGGCTTTGGTACGGCAAGGGCCTTGGCCTCGACCGCGCCAGCGAAGCACTGAAGCTCGCCAATTTGGAGGGTTCGGCCACCAAGGGCGGTGTGCTGGTGGTGGTCGGCGACGACCATGGCGGCAAATCGTCCGCCAGCGCCCATCAATCGGATCAGGCACTGATCGCTGGGTTCATTCCCGTCTTGTATCCGGCGACCACTGCGGAAATCCTTGAGTTCGGCGTTTATGGCTGGGCGCTGTCCCGCTTCAGCGGACTTTACGTCGCGCTGAAGTGCGTCACCGACACGCTCGATCTGACCGCGTCGGTGGACATTCCAGACCCGCACCGTTCCTTTATGCGCCCCGATTGGCCGATGCCGCCCGAAGGACTTAACATCCGCAAGGATGTGCCGCCGCTGCAGCAGGAAGATTGGGTCGTCAACAAGCGCTTGCCGGCGGCAGCAGCTTTTGCTCGTGTGAACCCCATAGATCGCGTTGCGATCGACAGCTCGCGGCGGACGCTGGGTATTGTAGCGTCGGGTAAGGCGTATCTGGATTTGCGCCAAGCCTTGGCGGACCTGGGACTAAGCGCGGCACGATGCGCGGCGCTTGGTATCCGTGTCTACAAACCCGGACTCATCTGGCCGCTGGAGCCTGAGGGCGCGCTGGCCTTTGCGCGCGGGCACAAGGCGCTCCTCGTGGTGGAGGAAAAGCGCCCATTGCTCGAAGATCAGCTTGCTCGGCTGCTCTATGGCGAGACACCAGATGCTCGCCCGACACTCTTGGGAAAGACCGATCAACACGGCGCGCCGCTCTTGCCGTCGACCGGCGAACTCAACGCTATGCTCGTTCGGCAGGCAGTGCGGACTGCGCTTCTTCAACTGGGGCTCTGCGATGAAGAACTGGAGCAGCATTTTGCAGAGCTCCGGCCCGTCGAAGCGCGCGCGCTGAATCTCCGCGCGAAGCATAATCGGCCAGCCTATTTTTGTTCAGGCTGTCCCCATAACACCAGCACGAAGATTCCGGAAGGCAGTGTCGCGATCAGTGCTGTCGGCTGCCATGGTTTAGCGGCTATGGTGATGCCCGAGCGGCGCACGATGATGCCGATGCAGATGGGCGGCGACGGTATGCCCTGGGTTTCGATTGGCCCTCTGGTCGAGCGTCAGCATATTTTCCAGAACATGGGCGACGGCACATACTCGCACTCCGGCGTTCTTGCGATCCGCGCGGCTGTTGCGGCAAACGCCAACATGACGTTCAAGATATTGTACAATGACGCTGTCGCGATGACAGGCGGTCAGCCAGTAGAGATGAAGCTCAGCCCGGTTGATATCGCCAATCAGCTTGTCGCCGAAAATGTCAAACCTGTTTTCCTAGTTTCGGACGACCCAACCAAGTATAATGGTGCCCGCTTACCTGCGGACGTAAACGTTCGGCATCGTGATGAAATGGAGCCGCTGCAGCGGATGTTGCGCGAAACCGCCGGCGTATCCGCGATCGTGTACGAGCAAACCTGCGCTACTGAGAAGCGTCGGCGGCGCAAACGCGGCGCCTTTCCCGACCCGGACAAGCGCGTGTTTATCAATCCGGATGTGTGCGAGGGCTGCGGAGATTGCTCGGTGCAGTCGAACTGCGTTTCAATCATGCCGCTCGAGACCGAGTTTGGCCAAAAGCGCGCCATCGATCAGTCGACGTGCAATAAGGATTTTAGCTGTACGAAGGGCTTCTGCCCCTCATTCATCACGGTGGCTGGAGCGAAGGCCGTACGCCACGAAGTAGAGGATGCTCACGGTCTCGATGAGCTGATGGCGGCGCTGCCGCCCCCAACCGTAGCCGAGATCGGCGATGAAGGTCACAATATTCTAGTCGCGGGGATTGGCGGTACAGGCGTGCTCACTGTCGGTGCGTTGTTGGGAATGGCTGCGCATCTCGAAGGCAAGGGGTGCACGGTTCTGGACCTGACAGGCATGGCCCAGAAGGGCGGGTCAGTAACCAGCCACATCCGCACGGCGCCGTCGCCCGAGCGCATCTTCACCGCGCGGTTGGGCGTCGGCATGGCGGACGTAATTCTTGCCTGCGATCTGGTGGTCGCGACGGGGCCTGACGTCCTGAAGACGATTCGTCCTGGCCAGACCGTGGCCATCGCCAACTTAGATATCACGCCAACCGGCGACTTTCAGACGAGGCGAGTGTTCACCCTCAGCGCGAGCGAACTCGCACAAAGCATGCAAGATGGTCTGTCGGGCGGTGCGCTGCACGGCTTTCACGCGACCCAGCTCGCCACCGACATGGTCGGGGACAGTATCGCGACCAACATGCTGATGGTCGGCTATGCCGCCCAGAAGGGTTTGCTGCCGGTTCGCATCGAGTCCCTGGAGGAGGCGATTCGGCTCAACGGTACTTTTGTCAAAAGTAATTTGCGAACGTTCGCGCTAGGTCGAGTTGCAGCACATGCGCCGGAGGCGCTGTTGCGCGCGGTCGAGCCTGGCCCGGAGGCGCCGCGTTTGGACACGCTGGACGCGCTGCTTGGCAGCCGGGTGCGTTTGCTCACCGCATACCAAAACGCCGACTATGCTCGCCGTTATCTCGATTTCGTACAGGAAATCGAAGCTTCTGTTCGCGCGATCAAGGGCCATCAGCTGTTCATACGTGCGGTCGCGCTCAATCTTGCGCGGCTGATGGCTTACAAGGATGAATATGAGGTTGCGCGTCTGCACACGGATGCAGAAGCGTTGCGCAGATTGCAGCGGCAGTTTGGCGACGACCTGAAGCTCACATTTCATCTTGCCCCTCCAATGCTTCCCGGGCGCGATGCCG
The DNA here is from genome assembly GCA_022841705.1 of Pirellulales bacterium. Lineage (GTDB taxonomy): Bacteria > Planctomycetota > Planctomycetia > Pirellulales > Lacipirellulaceae. The sequence continues at coordinate 975 of JALHQZ010000024.1, read as the reverse complement.
GCGGGCGCCCGAAGAAGCGCGAGTTTGGCGGCTGGATTTTGCCTATGCTGCGAATGCTGGCCCACTTGAAGTGGCTGCGGGGCACCGCCTTCGATGTCTTTGGCTACAGTGCAGAGCGTAGGATGGAGCGCGACCTAGTGGACGAGTATCGCGCATTGGTCCGCACCGTCGTTGCGCGGGTCGATCAGACGCGACTAGACCTTGCGGTCGGCGTCGTCGGCGCCGCATCCGAGATCCGTGGTTACGGCCCCGTGAAGCACGCGGCGGTTAGGCGCTATCGTGAACGCCTCGTACATCTGTTTGAGGAATTCGAAGCTGCTCAAACACCGTTGCGTTCAGAGCTCGAGACATCGCTGCCGGACTAGAGCTTGTGCGACGCGGGGCAAGGTTAGGGGAAATGCGTGTGCGACAGTGCACCCATGCTGATCCACCAATTCCCTTGCCTTGAAGACAATTATGGATTCCTGGTTCACGATCCCGGTACCGGGGCGACGGTCGCCATCGACTCACCGGATGCCGACGAGATTCAACGGCAATGCCAAGACAAAGGTTGGCGCCTGACGGATGTGTGGAACACACATTGGCATCCCGACCACGCCGGCGGTAATGCCGCGCTTAAAGCAAAATACGGGGTGCGGGTGACGGGGCCTGCGGAGGTCGAGCGAATCGGCGCCGTACCGGATCGCATCGTCGTTGAAGGCGACTTGGTGAGGCTCGGCGGGTCAGAGGCGCGCGTGATCGAGGTCGGAGGGCACACGTTAGGACATATCGCATTTGTGTTCGACAGGGAGCGCGCCGCATTCGTCGGCGACACGTTGTTCTCATGGGGATGCGGGCGGTTGTTTGAAGGAACGCCGCAACAGATGTGGCGCAGTCTCTGCAAGCTCGCGGAGCTGCCTGACGAGACGACGATGTATTGCGCCCATGAGTACACTCAGGCGAATGCTCACTTCGCACTAAGCATCGATCCCGCCA
>JALHQZ010000023.1 GCA_022841705.1 Pirellulales bacterium | reverse complement strand
GCGGGCACCTTCCCAACTCTGCGCTACGCAAATCACTCAGCTTAACACGCCCTCGCGCGCTGCACTTTTCGGGCGCCATCGCCCCCGCCGGGCGCTGCACTTTTCGAATGCCACTCACAATTCTGAAATCGGTCGAAGGCCTGGCGTGCAAGGCCGGTGACCTGCTAGCGATGAAGAAAGAGCAAGGCCGCGAGTACGTCAAAGATAAGCGAGTGGTATACGTTTACCACAACACCGTCGATGCCGTGGGCGAATCCACCGAGGACAAAACCTTCGAGGGGGTGCGAACCGCGATCAACGAACTGGCGGCACTGATCTCCTACATCGTCAATAACCTTAACGGCAACCATATCGTTGTCACGGCGGATCATGGCTTCCTCTTCACCGAGTCGCCGCCCGGTGAACCCGAGAAAAGCAAACTGGACCAGAAGCCAGAGGGCACCGTCCGAGCGAAGAAGCGGTACCTCATTGGCCACAATCTGCCCGAGCACGAGGCGACTTGGCACGGCAAAACGAGCGTGACGGCCGCGGCCGAGGGAGACATGGAATTCTGGATCCCCCGTTCCGCCAATCGCTTTCACTTTGCGGGGGGAGCAAGATTCGTCCACGGCGGGGCGATGTTGCAAGAAATCGTCGTGCCGATCATCACGGTCCGACACAAGAAGGACAAGGGCACACGCGGCGAGACCAAAGTCAAGTCGGTGACCGTGCATGTCCTCGGCACGACGCACAAAATCACCACCAACCGACATCGCTTCGAGTTAATTCAGACCGAGCCGGTGAGTGAACGGGTCAAACCGGTGACGCTCAAGGTGGCGGTGTACGACCAAGAAGAGCCGGTGACAAACGTCGAGACGGTCACCTTCGAGAGTTCGTCTGACAAGATGGACGAGCGAAAGAAGTGGGTCCATCTGGTGCTACAAGACCAACCGTATGACAAAAAGACCGCGTATCGCCTCGTGCTGAGGGATGCCGAGACGGGCGTCGAGCAGCAGAGCGTTCCGGTCACAATCGACAGGGCATTTAGCGATGACTTCTGAAGCGAAACCAATGGACACGGAACTCGATGACCTTCTGAACCGGCACTTCGCGGGCCGGGTCGTACGCAAGGATTTGACCAAGCTGGTCAAGGAGGGGGCGAACGTCCCCGTCTATGTGCTGGAGTATTTACTGGGGAGCTACTGTGCCTCCAACGATGAGAACATCATCCGGGACGGGCTCGTCACGGTGAAGAAGATTCTCGCTGAGAATTACGTTCGCCCCGACGAATCGGAGAAAGTGAAATCGACGATTCGCGAGCGAGGCAGCCTGAAAGTCATCGACAAGGTAACGGTAACGCTCAATGAAAAGCGAGACGTGTACGAAGCTTTGCTGGCCAATCTGGGCGTGAAGGGAATCGAGGTGAGCAGCAGCTATGTCAAGAAATTCGAGAAGCTGTTGATCGGCGGGATTTGGTGTATTTGCACGCTGGAATACCTCTACGAAGAGTCGCAGAAGGGATCCCCCTTCATTCTTAGGGAATTGAAACCGATCCAGATGCCCAATTTGGAACTGGAGGAACTCTTTCAGGCACGACGGGCCTTTACCGAAGAGCAGTGGATCGACGTGCTACTCCGCTCGACCGGAATGGAGCCGACGAACTTCACCGAACGCGTGAAGTGGCACTTGCTCTGCCGCATGATTCCCCTGGTCGAGAACAATTTCAATCTTGCCGAGTTAGGTCCCCGGGGGACGGGCAAGAGCCACATTTACAAAGAAATCAGCCCGAACAGCATCCTCGTCTCGGGCGGACAAACGACCGTCGCCAATTTGTTTTACAACATGGCCCGCCACATGGTTGGTTTGGTAGGCTTATGGGACGTCGTGGCGTTCGATGAAGTGGCGGGCATCTCCTTCAAGGACAAAGACGGCGTCCAAATCATGAAGGACTACATGGCCAGCGGATCATTTGCCCGTGGCCGTGATTCGATCAATGCCTACGCCTCGATGGTCTTTGTCGGCAACATCAATCAGCCGGTGGACACGTTGGTCAAAACCAGCCACCTTTTTGCTCCCTTCCCGGAGACGATGATCGACTCGGCGTTCTTCGACCGCTTCCACGCCTATCTGCCCGGTTGGGAAATCCCCAAGATGCGACCCGAGTTCTTTACGAATCAGTACGGGATGATCGTCGACTATCTTGCCGAGTGGATGCGGGAGATGCGGAAGCGGACTTTCGGGGATGCGATCAACAAGTACTTCAAGCTGGGGCGTGACCTCAATCAGCGGGACACGATTGCCGTCAAACATACTGTCTCGGGGCTACTGAAACTGCTCTACCCCAACGAAGAATACGACAAGGACGCGGTGCAACGCTGCCTGGAGTACGCGTTGGAAGTCCGTCGACGAGTCAAGGAGCAGCTCAAGAAGATTGGCGGCATGGAGTTTTTCGATGTGCATTTCTCGTACATCGACCTGGAGACAATGGAGGAGAAATTCATCGGCGTGCCAGAGCAGGGCGGCGGATCGCTAATTCCTGACGGCCCGCTGAACCCTGGCACCATGCACACGGTCGCCACCGGAAGCGGATCGCATCTCGGACTCTACCGGCTCGAAACCCAGGTGACTTCCGGCAATGGCACGCTCAAGACGTCGGGCCTCGGATCAAACGCGGCTGCCAAGGAAGCCATCAAAGTCGGCTTTGACTATTTCAAAGCGAATGCCCATCGGGTCAGTGCCTCAATCAAGGCGGGGGACCACGACTATCATCTGCACATTGTCGAACTGCACAACTCGGGCCCCACGACTGCGATGACGTTGGCCGCTTTCGCAGCTCTTTGTTCTGCCGTCTTCGGCAAGCCGATCCAGCCTCAAATGGTCGTGCTGGGCAGCATGAGTTTGGGCGGCAACATCGTTCCCGTTGAGAATCTCGCCGAGACTCTGCAAGTCGCCTTTGATGCGGGAGCAAAACGCCTGCTGTTGCCAATGGCAAGCGTAAAAGACATTCCCACCATTCCGGGTGAGTTGTTCGCCAAGTTCCAGACGGGTTTCTATTCCGATCCGGTGGACGCGGTCTTCAAAGCGTTGGGGGTGCAATGATCGGGACGCAACCTCGATGCTTCGAAGCAATTCGGATTCCTTCTCGAGGTATCAGAATTGATGGGCTCTAAGGATTTAGGGCCTAATCGGGATATCTACGGCCCCCTTCGGAGCTTATCTAGCATCCCATCTCCGCTTCAGTGCGATAAATCGTTGATCCAATGCTAGTGCATCATCGGCCTGCGCAATTGTCTCTAACACATCACCAATCCCCCAGGGCCAATTGCGAACGTCGTCTGGCACAATCTGAAGGAGAACTTCGAGCGCAAGTCGCGGATAGCATGCGGCAATGCTTGGAGCCTCGCTGTGCAGATGGAGAATCTTTTCGTGATCGATCGGCACAAAGTGAGGCAACACAGCCTCAGCAAGTTGGGGAAAACAACGCTTGCTGCAAAAGAGAAGTTCGGCCAAGTTAAGTGACGTGACCGAGGTCTTGGCGCTCTTATTGCGTGGCCAGTGATTTGAGAATAGCTCAGCTGAAGACTCGACAAGCTCTTGCAGGCTTTGTTCTTCACCGGCTTCGTCCAATGAGCGAACTCCATGCTGAATCTGCCAGATGATGTGATGCCGGAAGTCATCTCCGCCGACGAGCAGAGCTGAGCGCATTTCATCATCACGCACTACTCTTTGTTTTCCCTCTGTTTCGATTGTCATCCACCCTCTGAGGACAAGACGCGCTATTGCCTGAACATGCCCTTCGCGAAACGGACTCTCATGATGGACTAAACGCAACAGGTGTGGTTTGAGCTGCAGGAATAGCCCAGGACTTGATACCTTTGGATTCCAGAAGAAACCACCCCAGAAAGCAGCGTGATCGACTGGGTCCGTTCCCTTAAGGACCGACACTAGGTTGTCATCGGTCCATTTTGGAAGTTGATGATGAAGCCACCCGAGGTGATGGCAAAGCATCGCAATTGCGTGGCGACGGGAATCACCCTCTAACTCGAGCAGCTTCTCCAGCCTGCTCTCCCAGTGTGCTGGAAAGCTTGCTTTACCGTCGGTCATCACGATTCTTTCGTCCTCACAAACAGCCATAACAACCTGACCCACCGGTGAATTCAGCGAATCCGTCGCCCAATCCCGATTCTGCTCAGAGCCTAGAATCACCGGCTTTGATTGCTCAGGAAGTTGCTTGCATACCTCAATAAGATTGTCCAACAGGTTATCGAATTGATTGGGGTTCTCCTTCGATAGTCTCCTGCGCACCGTTGACAGCCAAGCGGTGAATAGATGCAGAAACTCCAGTTTGGTCCGATCAGGGACTTTGCAAGTGCGAACGGCAACGGCGGCGATCAATCTCTGTGAATCGTCGGCTCGGACTTGGGAACTAAGAAAAATAGTCCAAGCCCATTTAGGGAACTTTTTCTGTCTTGCAGCACGAGCCAACGCCAAATAGGCGCGACGCGGATAGTTATCACAAAGCCCCTTGAAAGGAGCGAACTCCTCCAGCATGTCATCTCTCCTACGTCCCGACTGCTCTTCAGCGGTTCTTAGGATTGAGTCGATAGGAACTGATCGCAATGATTCGCAGTCGGTGTTGTAAGCGACCGGGCCGGATTTCATTTCACGAGATTCCGCCGCGCGGCGTGAGTATTCGGGCTTCCAGCTCGGCGCCAACTCTTGACGAGATGCGATCTCTTTGCCGAGATTCAGAGACAAAGTGCAGCCATTCTCGGCGAGCCACTGCAAGCGATTCATCGCATGCCAAGCATTTCGCTCGACGAACTCAGCGTAAGTTTCGCTTTCCCATTTTTGCGGCCCCGAAAGGAGTCGTTGCTCAAGTTTTTGAGTCGACTCGCTCCGCAGTTCGCTCCATCGGCGGGCTAGCGTTAGCAGCAAATCGCGCTGGTGGGAACCTCGCCAAAAGGCTTCATCGCTAAGCCCAAGAATGACTTCTGCGAACTGCTCAGGGGTAATGAGCTGCGGCAATCCAGAAGCCCATATTCTGAGAAGACTAAATGCGGTCTCGTCATCGGTTGGCCAACGCCAGAACTCTTGTCGAGCTCTATTGACGTCAAGTTCTGTCAGCTGAGCGAATAGTTCAGAGAGGTACACGACGAGCCCCGATATCCCATTCGCCCGCTCGAAATTATTGATATTGCTGCTATTGTCCGGAATTAGCGGAACAAGATGGTCAAGTTGATAGTTGCCGACTTCCTTGCACATGGTAACAGCCAACTCAAGGCTCTCACGCAGCCTTCGCAACAGGTAGTCAAGATACTCATCGGGAACCGTAAAATCCCCAGTTGGAAGCGGGCATTCAATCGAGACTTTAAGATAATCCTGCAATCGAAACTCTGTGGTGTCATTGGGAGGAACAGACTGTGCTCTCCACGACTTGCCGGCCGTTAGGTAGGGCCTCAGTTTCTCAGCAACTCGGCGAGCAATTAGGGAAGACCACCGTTCTTCTTCGAGCGCGGATCGTAGATCGAGCCAGTCCCATCGTTCGTGTCGGGAACTGATGTTCCAAGATTCCAACCGGTACCGCCAGACTTGAGCAGACACCGAAGTGAACGCTTCAGGGCAATTCTTGAGACGGTAGTCGATCTGATCACGAATGGATGCATGAAGCGTATCTTGCTTTGCCGCCCACCAAATCGCGGCGGGTTCGTGGGAGACATTGGTGAACCAATTGCGAAGGTGCCGCAAGCGATTGGGGAGTTGGGGCGAACTTCTATCGCGGAAGTCGCCTAGATGCTCGTCTTTAATGTCCGAACGATCCGCCTTGTGAATTGCGAACGCATCCCATAGTTCCTTGGAGATTGTTCGCGGCACGTTTGAATTGTTTGGATCTTTTCTTTCGGGAAGGGGGTCCGAGTCAAGTCCATAGACGCTATAGGGATCAATGACGACTTCATCGGAAATGCCAAAAGGCACGCGAGAAGGCTCCGCCAGCCGACAAGAGCGATCAAGAACGCACAGCCAATCGGCCGGTGGTTTGGCTTCGGAAAAAGCACGCGCTCCCCGTTCTGTTGAAACAATATGTGCAACCTGGCCACGCTCATGAGGGGTGAGCTTTGCCGGCCCAATCATGGATCGTTCAAGAACTGTCGACTGCCATTTCTCTGGAGCATCTGCTCGTTCTGCCCAGGCAGCAAGTGTTTCCCACAACGCACGATACTCGTTCTCGTGGCTGAAGCCGATTGCTTGCACGTCTTTAGGTTCCCACTGCGCAATTGCATACGAAGAATCATCTGCTTGAAAGGCATACAGTTGATGGGAAGACTCCTTAGTTTTTTGGAACCCTTCGAGTAGGTAGAGGATCGGAGGATCATCGGCCGAATAGCCGACAAATACGACGACATAGTCACGAGCAATCTCTCGGAAAAACTCTCGAGCCCAACCTTGGGAGAGACAAGCTTTGCCAAAATCGAAACTTGACACGATCAGCCCATCGCCATCGGAGGTGGCATAATCCGGAGTGACGCGGCCGTGGAGATAGACAATTCCATTCAATTCCTCCTTCCTATTAAGGGAGGGCAAGCGAGGCGGTATGTGAGTTGTGAGCGTCTCGTCGGCATCTTCAAAGAGCCGATCGAAATTGGTTGTTACGAGTTGAGTCTTGTTTTCAGCCGTTCGCGCCAATCGAAGGAGAATCCGGTGAGCTGTGAGATCAACTTCTGCCGTCGGCTTCAATTCACAGGCAATGGCGTTATAGATGTCCCGGTCAGTGAATTTACGCTCTAGGATGCCGAAAACTCGGTCTGCGGAAATTAGGCCCGGGACATCGATTTCTCCCTGAATTGCAATCGCTTTTTGCAATATCTTGCGAGCATCCGTCGTTTCGGTGGGGTCGAGTTTCTCGATAACTCGTTCCGCGAGCGTGAAAAAATTAGGCAGTTTGGCTTTCGCTCGAGATACACCTGCTCCACAAAAGAAAACAACTCGCCCTTCATCTCGGGCGTTGAGAAGTTCGTCGGGGATGGATGGGCCATCGGCGGCAAATCGCATAGTAACCAATAAACCTTGCTGCTTGGAAATACCCTGCGAAGAAAGCTCCCGGATGGCGCACGAACAGACGGCGAAATGGAGGCCCCCCGGCGAGTCTCCTACGCTCGCCGGGGGACATGTTGGTTAAGCGACAAGATTTTACCCTGTTGAGCCGCCAGCTCCAACACGATTTGACACGCCATCCAGCGACTTCGAAATCTTTGCAAAGCCTTTGAACAGATGATCGCGTTTATTGACCGAGAAGGTTCCGGCGATATTCTCATGGCTGCGGAAAGTTAGAAGAAGCGGAACCTGCGGCTTGAGAACTGCGGCAGCTCGCCCACCGGAATAAATTCAGGAGCATCGATCATTAGGTATTGAGCCCCCGTCCCGGCGCCGTCGCCAACAGCGGATCGAAATTCCGCACCCGCCGTCGTTCGAGCTCTTCCACGAGATCGAGCGTTTTCACGGCCGTTTGCAACCGGCGTTCGGCGACTTCCAACGCCTTGGCCGTTTTCTGATAGAGCTCGGGCTTGCTGATATTCCCCGCCTGCAAACTATCCATGATCGCGGCAGCGAGGGACGCCAAAATGATCCGGTCGATCGCCAACTGAGCCAGCGGCGATTGATTCCGGGATGTGAGGCTGGCGCTCAACTGTTCGCAGTGTCGCCGCACATGCTCCGCCACTACCGGCACGGTTTTGAGCAGCGAATTGATCATCGCGTCCCGAGCCTGAATCGCCAGATTGCCATGTTCGCGAATCTGTTCGGGGCGGGTCTGGAAATAATTCTCAACTCGCGCTTGAGCTTCCGCATTTCCCTCCTGAGCGAGCAGTAAATCCTGCTCCAACTGTTGCTCTTGATCCAATGGCGTTGGCGCCACCGTCGGAGTGGGAGCCTGGTTAACGTAAGCCTGCTGGTTGACGGGCGGACGATAATCCTGGCTGGCGGGACCGAACTCTTCCATGATGTCCCCCAGGTTGGCGAAGGGATCATACTCTGCCGTGACCTCGGGGATGGGGTCATAGGGCATGAACAGGTCCTGCGACTTGCCTTGGGTGCTGCGTCGTCGGGGGGTTTGGGTTTGAATTATCGACATGATTGTCGGCGCCTCCATTCACCGCGATGGTAGTGATAGCCAGCCTCTTCGAGGGCCCGCTTGAGCACGGCCTCCGAATGACGCCAAAAAGGTTCGATAATCCGTTCGTAATGCTGGAGCTGCTCGCGGAAGTTCCGGAGACTCGCTTGACGGGTTCGCAGCATCCGCTGCTTCGCCGCGAGGGCCTGCGAAAACTCCGTGGCGAGTTGTACTTTGCCGACGTACTGCTTCACAACCCGGCCCTGAACTCGGACCGAGCGGTAGTAGTAGGGGTGGTTGCGGCGAAGTTCCCACGCCATGGCGAGCAGGCTCCAGCGGAGTACGAACGTGTGCTACAACAATGTCAGCACCCGGGTATTGGAGCGCTTTTGGGGTGGGAGCGCAAGTGGAGTTGCGCTGAAGCTGAGAAAAATCTCCAGAAATTTCGGGCGTCGAAATTGGCCCGTAACACCAACGCTGATTAGGGAGCTGTTCCCCCGCGTTGCTCGTCCGCGTCCAGTTGCTTTCTTCCCGAACGTTTGACCTCACCCGAGATCCGACGAAGTTCATTGTGGATCGTTTCGACCCCGAACCGTCGCTCCATGTCGAGGATCGTAAAATGATGCCTCGCGGCGGTGTTGAAGTGCCCCGCAAACGCGTTGTTGATGGCGGCGCCCTGGAGTGGCGTCGTAGCACTCAAGCAGAACCTCTCTACCTATTCGCGATTAATTCTCGGAAATGCTCCCGCTAATCCTATCTCAGCCCGCAGTGCGGCTTGCTCAATCGAGAAGATAGAGAAATCCCGAAACGTCCGCACGCGACAAACGCCGGGGGGATGCCGCAAAAACTGATTGCTGCCCCCAATTGGCGGGGTTATACTGCCGTCCCGGCGATACTTCTTCCTCGTCACGGCGGGAACCATCGCAATTCGCAAAAGTTCCTGCTCACTTCACCAGGGCCTGCCGGATGTCGCACCCCCTTCGCCAAGATCGCCGCAGCCGTCGGCTGCGCATTGAGCCGCTGGAAGACCGCCGCTTGCTCGCTGGCGTGACGGTCGGCAACAACCTCGACGTCGTCAACGGCGTCACGACCTCCATCGTGGCGCTGATTGCCATGCCCGGCGCCGATGGTATCTCGCTGCGCGAGGCGATCCTGGCGGCGAACGCCACTGCGGGCGCCGACACGATCACCTTCGCTCCGTCGATGAGCGGGCAAACGATCACGCTCGGCGGCTCACAATTAGAGATCACCGAAGCGCTCACCATCGACGCGTCGCCGCTGGCGCAGAACGTGACGATCAACGCCAACCTGCAGTCGCGGGTCATGGAAATCACGGCTTCAAGCGGCGACTTCACACTCGCCGGGCTCAATCTCACCCGCGGCCAGTCCACTGCGTCGGGCGGGGCGATCTCGTCGGACAGTGGCGGATTGCTCACGCTTCTGGAAAGCACCGTTGACGGAAACACCGCCGTGGAGGGCGGGGGAGGGATTTCCGCCTCGGGCGCGGTGACGCTGATGCGAAGCACCGTCAGCGGCAACAACACCACGGGGGACATTGGTTTCGGCGGCGGGGTCTTAAGCTTGGGATTGGGAAGCGTGAAGCTCAACAGTAGCACCGTCAGCGGCAACCGCACCACAGGATTCTCTGCCCTCGGCGGCGGGATTTTCTCCTCTACATCGGTCTTTTTGTCGCATAGCACCGTCAGCGGCAACTTCACCACGGGGATGATTTCCGACGGCGGCGGGATTGTCGCCAACGATTCCGTGACGCTTTCTTGGAGCACCGTCACTGGTAACTCCGCGCAGCATTCCTCCTCACGGGGCGGCGGCGTGTACCTCGATAACGGCGTCGTTAACGACCCGATTCTTGTCAAGGGTTCGATCGTCGCCGGCAACGCGGCGACGACGGGACCGGACGTGTTTTCCGCCACGGGGATGACGCCCACCATCAACTACAGCGTGCTCGGCACAGGGGTCGCCCCGATCGCCGGCGGGAACAACGTCGTCACGAATAACCCGCTGCTGGGGCCCTTGGCCAACAACGGCGGGCCGACGCTAACCCACGCCCTGTTGGCCGGCAGCCCGGCGTTCAACGCGGGCGACCCAGCGACCTTCTTCCCTCCAGGCACGTTTGACCAGCGCGGTGCGCCCTTCGCGCGCGTGTTCGGAGGGCGCATCGACATCGGCGCCTTCGAGCAGGGGAACCTGATCGTCGACTCGACTTCCGACATGGTGGACGGCGTCTACGGCCCCGGCCAGTTCTCGTTGCGCGAGGCGATCCTGCTCGCCAACGCCCGGCCTGGGGCCGACACGATCACCTTCGCCAGCGGCATGAGCGGTCAGACGATCACTCTCGGCGGGACGAGTCTCGCGATCACCGAGGCGCTCACCGTCGATGCGGCACCGCTGGCCGCCAACGTGACGGTCGACGCCAACCTGCTGTCGCGCGTCTTCAACATCTCGGCCATCAGCGGCAACGTCACGCTCGCTGGACTCAACATCACAGGCGGCCGGACGACGGCGGACGTCGTCGTCGGGGGCGAGGGGGGCGCCATCCGCTCGACTCGCAATGCGTTGCTGACGCTCCGCGAGAGCACCGTCAGCGGCAGCGGGACGGCTGGGTTTGCGGCCAACGGCGGCGGCGTCTTTGCGGTGGGCGACGTGTGGCTCGAAAACAGCACCGTCAGCGGCAATAACACCGCGGGTCCGTCCGCCTTCGGCGGGGGAATTTACGTCGGCGGCAACACGACGCTCCTCCAGAGCACCGTGAGTGGCAACGGCACTCTCGGGCAAGTCGCTGACGGCGGCGGGGTCTACGCCCTCGGCGCCGTTACGATCACCCAAAGCACGGTCACCGGCAACTTCACGATCGACTCGACCTCGCGCGGCGGCGGCCTGCTCCAGTTCAACGGCGGCTCGAACTTGCCGCTGTCGATCAGCGGTTCGATCATCGCCGACAACGCGGCGGCCATGGGACGGGACGTGTTTCCCGATCCGCAGTCGGCGTTGACGGTCAACGACAGCCTGATTGGCACGGGGGTCGCCCCGACCGCCGGCGGCAACAACGTCGTCACCAACAACCCGCTGCTCGGCCCGCTGGCCGATAACGGCGGCCCCACGCCGACCCATGCTTTGCTGGCTGGCAGCCCGGCGTTCAATGCTGGCGATCCGACGGTCGTCTTCAATGCCGCGGAGTTCGACCAGCGCGGGACCCCCTTTGCCCGCGTGGCGGGTGGTCGAATCGACATCGGCGCGTTCGAGCACGACTTGGTTGTCGACACCAACTCCGACGTTGTGGACGGCAGTTACGGCCCTGGTCAGTTTTCGCTTCGAGAGGCGATCGGGTTAGCCAACACTCGACCCGGCGTCGACTTCATCGGCTTCGCCTCGGCGCTGAGCGGGCAGACGATCACGCTCGGCGGCACGCAGCTCGACGTTACCGAAGCTGTGACGATCGACGCGCGGCCGCTCGCGCAGAACGTGACGATCGACGCGAACTTGCAGTCGCGCGCACTGCGGATCGACGATCCGAACACGGCGACCGAAAGCTTCGCCGTCACGTTGGCCGGGCTGAACTTTGTGAACGGTCGAACTGCTGGCCCGTCGCCGGGGGGCGCGATCCGCTCATTAACTTCGGGACTGGTGACGCTCAGCGAAAGCACGGTCGCCGACAGTCGCACGGCCGACGCCGACGGCGGCGGCGTCTGGGCCCCCAATCTGCGGTTCGAACGCTCGACGGTCAGCGGCAACGAGACCCGCGGGACTAGCGCGAGCGGCGGCGGCGTCTGGGCCACCACACTCGACGTCGATCAAAGCACCCTCAGCGGCAACAGCACCTTGGTCGATGGCGGCGGGGCCTACGTCGAGCAAGCGCTCACCATCAACCAGAGCACCATCACCCTCAACACGGCCGGCAATCGTGGCGCGGGGGTCTTTCGCCCCAACAGCGCGGCGAGCTACCCGCTCACAATCAGCGGCTCGATCCTCGCCGCCAACGCGGCCCCCAGCGCCCCCGACCTGCGCCCCGGCACGGGCAGCGTTGTGACCGCCAACTACAGTCTCTTCGGCGACGCCACGGGCTCCGGCGTGACCGCGGGAACCGGCACGGGCAATTTGCGGAACGTGAGCGCACAGCTCGGGCCGCTGGCCGACAACGGTGGTCCTACGCGCACCCACGCCCTGCTGACCGGTAGCCCGGCGCGGAACGCGGGCGACCCGGCGATCGTTTTCAATGCCACACAGTTCGACCAACGCGGCACGCCCTTCGCGCGCGTCTTCGGCGGCCGAATTGACATCGGCGCGTTCGAAGTGCAGCAAGCTTCGTTCCCAATCGGAGACTACAACCGCAGCGGCTCCGTCACCACCGCCGACCACGCCTTTTGGGCCACCAACTTTGGCGCCACCACCAGCCTCGGCCTGCAAGCCGACGGCAACAACGACGGCGCAGTCGACGCCGCCGACTACACCATTTGGCGGGATGTCTACACTCCGCCCGCCAGCGCTGCAGTCGCTACGGCCGCAGTGAGCAATGTCGTGATCACTCTGCCCCCACCAACCGAAACGCTCGCCAAGCCGAACGCTGCACGGCAGATTGCCCCTTCCCCCGCGCGCCGCACCGAACTGTTGCTCGCCGCCCGCCAAGCCGCGTTCGCGGAACTGGGTGAAGAAGTCTCCGCAACAAGCCCGCGGATGAACAATAGCCGCACAAGCACGCTCCGCGGAGAGCGTGCAGTGTTCAATCCGTTCGGTTCTTTGCAAGCCGCAGGCCGCGGTCTGTGAGTCGCGCGGCTTACCGGCACGCCGACTTGCTCCTTAATCAATCGCTGTAGCTGCTGGGCGAAGTGGCCCCCAAAACCTGGACAGTCGGTCAAGATCGAAACGCCCCCCGGTGGGGCGGTTGGTTGCCACTCTGGCTCGATGGCGCCCAATTCGAAGTGAACCGCTGCGGCCAAATTTTTCCGGCGATAACTTCTCAATCGCTGTGAGCGCAAGAGCGCCTCACTGAAGCGCAGTTGCCCGATCAGCCCCAGGGAGCCTTCAGCAACGCTCCGAACGCGGGAGCGCCCGCCTGAGCGCCCCACAGCGCACTGTTGCCGAAAGCGACCGCAGTGTTGGTGGTTGAGTGAACTCAATTTCTGCGGCGGCCGGTGCGACGTACCACGGGCCGCCGTGCTTCTGTCTTTTATGGGATATGTATCACCGGAGATACTTGGGAATGTATCTCTAGTGATACTTGGCAAGGTTACGTGATGATACTTTGCGGGACCTCATTGGGTCACCGCTCAGCGAACCGCTGCACCGGGCCGCCATCATTTCAGCCAGAACCCCCACAAATTCAATCAGCACCACCCCCGCTCAAATCTCCTGCCCCACCTGTAGCGGCATCCGGTCGTGCTTGGTCAAGAGACATTAGCTGTCGCACGTCAGTTCCGTCAGCCCAACTTCAGACGGCTGTATCATTACCAAAGTGGAGACGAACAGAACTTTGTCGAATCGTCACTCCAACCACCATCAGCCACGCCGCTAACACCAGGAAGAACGCCGCGGGCTCGGGCACAGCGCTCGTCGCGCTCGGGCCCCCCTGGCCAAAGTTCGCTTGCCACACGGCAAGGTCCGCGGCGGTCACGCTTCCCGGCGTCGTGTCGTTGGCGAGCGTGGTGTTCGTGCCAAGGGCATCGCGGTAAAGCGTGTAATCGGCGGCGTCGACCAGGCCATTGCCGTTGTAGTCCCCGGCGACTGCGGATAAACCTTCGACAACGCCAAACGTTCGATCGTTGTAGCGAGTATCGAGGACGGCATCATGCCACTGGCCGGGAGTCCCGTAGCCGCGTACGAGGATGGCGACGTAGTCTTCATCGGCGGGACCATTTTGGGGCTGGCCAGGATTCCAGTTTCGGTAAGGCGCGGAAGAGCCGCTCACCCACTGATAAATTCCCTCGACGTTGGCGTCGTGCAGACCAATCCATAGGGAAACGATCCCATTTGCCGCGAGCGCCGAGACCGTTGTGGAGAACGAGTCCAAGAGGAAAGCGTCTTCTTCGAGACTACTCACGGTCGCCAGATGCCCGCCCAGCGTCAACGCCTTCCCCTGCGCGTCGGGCCAGGAGGACTCCGACAGCAGATAGTAGGTGGACCCTTGAAACGCGGCTTGTTGCAAAACCGTGGGGGACGAAGTTCGTTGCGCCAGTGCCTCTGAAATACTCAGAGTCATGACGAGCAACGCCAGCGCTGGGCGTAACATGTTGCACCTCCGATGGTTGAGGGGTCGTTCGCCCATGGAATTGAAGGCGAACGCTGCGGGAGGGGCCGCTTCGGCGCTCGGGTCCTGAGGACGCAGAGATCCTGCGGCGCCCTCGCGTTTTCTTGTACTTTTTATCGATTACCTAAGTGCACCTAACTGGTCGGGAGACAGCCCCCGAGGAGAGCAGGATTGCTGTGCGGAAGAGATCAGGGCCGAGTTCGCCGGAACTTCCACCGCCTAACCTTAAATAGAGACCGCTGGCATCGAGCCAGCAAGTTTCGGCCGGAAAAGGCGGGGAATTGGGCAGCTGAAGAGGCGCTCCCGACCACAGCGCGGGGGGCGGTTTCTGTTGCGGATGTCGATAGCGCCATTCGCCCGTGCGCTTCATAAAGGGACCTTGCGCCAAGCTGAGGCGCCAAGCCCGGATTAGTGATGGTGCTGGTGGGCGCTTACGCCCCAGCAGCTTGGGCGACACATGCCGGATGCGCCGGGCGCATTGGCGAACCAACACCTCGTACTGATTCCAGTGGGTGAAACCGGGTGGGGACAGCGGCGGGAGGAATGACGGGGCACAAGTAACGTGTCGGCACACTTTAATTCGAAATTGAAATCGAATGCTCCCAAAACGAATCAATCCCCCAAATTAAATCAGCCTCGAAGTGCTGAATCCTCAACTCCGTGCTGATGCGTGAAATATCACGCTCCGGCGCCCACCGCACAGTAGCGCTCAGGAGGGGCGCTAGCGCACGCGTAGTTCACGTGGGCCCACGAGCCGCGTCACGACCAGCTGCGCATTACGAGCGCTGTGGGCGGCCGCGTAGCCCACGTTGTCGTCAGATCCCGTGAGAATTATCTGTTTACGATTGGGGACCGCGCAATCTGACAGCAAATCGCGTCCAAACTTGCTCAACTGCTTTCAAGGTTCACCGCGAATCGCGCCGCCCCTGACTGCGTTTGTTCGCTGCCGAGCGATTCTTTTGGATTCGCACGAGTCCGCTGGCCTTAATCCGGTCCTGCTTGGCGGCGGTTCGGGCCGCGAGCTGGGTCTGCTTCGTGACGCGGAGACCCTGTGCCTTGCGGCCGGCTTCGAGCGCCGTGGCGTGGACGCCGACGACAGGCTGTGGCCGTTTTGCCTTCTGCTTTGGTTCAGCGGTCGGCGGCATGACCGTTGCAGCAGGTTCAGCGGCAGCTTTAATCTTCGGCGCTGCGGGTTTCGGCTTCTTCACCGAGGCCGGGGCTGCCGCCTTCGCTTTCGCCTTCAGCGTGAGTTTTGCTTCAGCCAATTCGCTCCGCGTTTCGGCCCGTACCGCCCGATGGGTGCGCGACCGCGCTGTCTTCGTCGAACGTTGCCGTCCCAGCGGGCCTGGTGTCTTGCCAGCCGCTTCCTGCTTGGCCAGCTGCGCCGAGAAGCGGGTCAGCACTTCGTCAAATAGGGCCGTTTTCTCGGCCGAGTTCTTGTTGTAATCGGCGTCTCGGTTGCCGACCTTCGCTTGGGTCGATCGCTTCTGGCTCGTCGCGAGATCACGCCATTTGTCGCGGAGCTTTCGGGCCCGCGTTTCTTTTTGCTTCAACTGCGCCGCCGTGTGCCCGCCAATTTCCTGCCGCGTGCTGGCCTTCACCAATGCCAGCTCGCTTGCGCTGCACAACGTCTTCGCCCGCACCATCGAGATCGCCATCAGATGCCTCCAACTCTGGGAATGTCGAGTACCGATCGAACCGAAGTTGCAGCCCATCTTAGCAGAACATCGTCGCGTTGGCAGCCGCGTGGAGTGGTCGAGGATCGCGGCAAGTGATTTCCGCGTGCGTTTGGTGCTCTGGTGCTGCGAGCGCGAGAGCGCCCCGCTCACGCGCAGTGGCACCACCAGGCCTAGGGAGCCGTCGGCACTGCCCCAAGCGCGAGAGCGCCCGTCTGAGCGCCCCACAGCGCATGCTGCCGGATGCCGAAGCTCAGAATGGTGGGATCACCACGATCGCCTCAGCGTCATTACCGCCCTGGCGCTATCGCCGCCGTGCTCGGCCCGTTCGCGATCGCTGCGCTTCGGCAGCGTTCA
>JALHQZ010000022.1 GCA_022841705.1 Pirellulales bacterium | reverse complement strand
ATCACTCTAAGAGCCATGGGCCGCGTGGCCCAACTCATCCTCGAATTGGATCAATGGGGTATGTTTGACTAGAATGGAGCGGGCGATGAGATTCGAACTCACGACCCCAACCTTGGCAATCGTCGCAAGTACTGATTTCTCTTCATTCTAGCACTTTCCGCTTCATTCCAAATTCTCGTGTCGAGTCACTGCGTTATTGCGCGTTTTCGCTCTTGGTAGCAGAAGCGCTTTTGCCTCGTCGTTACTGCGAATTCCGCTCTCGTGGTAGCAATATGGTAGCAAAACAGACTCGAACTCTTGGTAGCACACTCAACACTGCGCACTGAGTTTGAGTCATCCGGTGGGACGACTGACTCATGGACGGCATTCGCGCGCGCATCACAATCCGCTTGATCGACGCCACCTCGGCGCCAAGCCACGGCGAGTTGCGCATCTGGGACACTGACGTGCGCGGCTTCATGCTCCGCATCGCAAAGAGCGGGCGCAAAACCTACTGCCTCAAATATCGCTACAGCAACCGCCAACGTTGGCTGACCATCGGCGAGCACGGCTCGCCGTGGACGCCGGACACTGCCCGCGCCCGCGCCAAAGAAGCGCTCTACCAGGCCAGCCACGGCGAAGACCCCCAGGCGGTAAAAGTTGAGACCCGCGCCAAGAGCGGGACGATCAAGGAGCTGTTCGAGCGCTATTTCGTCGAAGGCCGGATCGACAAGCCGCTGAAGCGCGAAAGCTCCTGGAAGGTCGATCGCACCAACTATACGCGCCACATCGAACCGCTGATCGGCAAGAGGATCGCGCGCGAACTCACGCTTTCAGACCTTTCGCATTGGCAGGCGCAGGTCGCGGCCGGAAAGACCTCGCTGGACGTGAAAACGCGCAAGCAGGGCCGCGCCATCGTCACCGGCGGCACAGGCGCGGCGGCGCGCTCCATGCGCACGCTGTCGGCGATGATGTCATGGGCCGTCCGCCACGAGATCCTCGATCAGAATCCTTGCGGCAAAATCCAGAAGTATCGCGATGAGCAACGAGAACGCGCACTCACCGAAGATGAGGCCATCCGTCTTTGGAAGATGATCGCCGAAGCGGAGAAGGCTTGGGTGATCACCAAGGACTTCGCCGACATCTTCCGCCTGATTATGCTCACCGGCGCGCGACGGACCGAGATCGTGGCGCTGCGTTGGCCGGAAGTAGATTTCGACCGGGCCCGCCTGGTGCTACCGCCGGTTCGGACCAAGATGGGGGCGCTTAATCGCTCGCGTTACATCGTGCTGTCGCCCCCGGCGCTCGACATCCTGCAAAAGGTGAAGCGGCGCGGTGAGCATGTCTTTCCATCAAGCGTCGGCGATAAGCCCCTCGTGGGCGTCAATCGCGCCTGGGAAAAAGTGCGCACGCTCGCCGGCATCTCCGATGTGCGGCTGCATGACCTCCGCCACAGCTTCGCGACCTTCGCTGTTGAGAACGGGGCTTCCCTCTTCCAAGTGGGCCGGGCGCTCGGGCACGCAAAATCGGTTTCAACGGAGCGCTACGCCCACCCAACCGATGCCGGCGCGCGCGCCATCGCGTCGGACGTGGCGGCGCGGTTCGTGCCGCCCAACGCACCGCCGGCCAATGACGACGGCCCCGCCGACGGCGTCCAAGCCGACCTGTTCGGGTCGCTGGATGACCGTCCCGCCAAGGTCCTCACGGGAGGGTAAATCGGGTGGCGAGGCCTTGCCAGGACGCTCGTTGAGCATCACGCAGCTATGGATGCCTCGCTCCAGGCCGGCTCCAGAGCGAGGCAAACGCCCGAATAATTTTCCAGTGGGAAAATTAACTGGTGCCGCCACACGCGCCAGAACGTGTCGCCGAAATCGCCCCTCGCCCGGGTTGTAGTTAGGCCGTCGACTCGTCTGCAGCATCTACAGGTGCGTCACTGTCCTCCGGGTCGTCTGGCGGTAAGTTGAGGCCTGCGAATGAGGCGCCGTATGCGGCCTCGATTGTTTCGACTTCTCCGTCCGTCAGCAGCTCAAATTCTTTAGTCCTCGCCCGCTTTGAGAGCCGGCCCGCATTTTGCCTCAAGAAGCGGTGCAGCAGGTCAACCATGCTATTTGGCATGTCAACGTTCGAGAGCACGATCCGCGAAAACTTATCGTAGGCTTCGAGGTAGGCCACTTCATCCGGTAGATCGCTTTCGACTGTCTGCTTCACGCATTCATACAGAAACTCAGCGTGGAGCGTGGCGTCGAAATAGCGATAATAGTTCGCCGTATCGTTCAGCACTTCCACGTTGTGGTCAGACGTCGACTTCCAGTCGATAAACTCCAGCAAAGGCTGCGAATACGATTCCAGCACACGCTTGTACTCGTCGATGCGACGATAAATGGTTGAGCTGATCGGAAACACGACGCCCGGCGGATTGTATCCCGCCTGAGATAGAATGTGGTGAAACAGCCAGCGATGCACGCGGCCGTTTCCGTCTTCGAACGGGTGGATATAAACAAATCCGAATGCGAGCGCCGCCGCCGTCGTAACAGCATCGACCTTGTTGACCTTGGCGCGATGCGAATATGCGACGAGCCCGTTCATGAGACTCGCTAAATCTTGCCACTTCGCACTCACGTGGACCGGCAGAGGATCGCGCGTGATCCGATCGTGCTGCCCAACGAAACCGCCGATCTTACGAACGCCCGGCCTGACAAAGCGCGCGTCGGCGAGCACGATCTTTTGCAATCGTTCCAAGTCTTGGACAGACAGTGGTTGTGATCCGGCCTCCGAGATTGCTTGCGCCCAGCGTTGGATGAGCTTTGCCGTCGGGCGCTCATTCTCGATGAAGAAAGATTTCTTGCTGTCATCAAGCAGCAAGAATGCAGCGGCTCGTGCAATTACATCGGCGTGCGTGCGGCCCACAACCTCTCTTGCGCGCTGGTCGAAGCCTTCCGCCTCGAAGGCATCGAGCTTTGGCGTACGCCAAACGAGCGGACAAAACTCGCGTGTGCCCGGTAGGTTGTCGACGACGCTGTGACGAGCGGATCGGTTTCCGCCTTCAAGTCCAAATTGCTTCTCGCGATCAATGACTGGGACCGCACGTATCTTTGGCACAGGTGGAACATCCAGCAACTGACCCGTCATCCACTCGTAGATGAACCACGCTCGGCGCGTCGCCCCGCCGCCGGGGGCGGCGCTGATCCAAGCTTCCAATTCTTGCTTAGGGACGGCGTCGAACAGCGCGCTCAAAACGGAAAGGTTCACCCCCTCGTGCCGAAATGCGAATTCGAGCTGCTGTCCCAAAGAGCTTGGAACCGTCTGCCGGTTGTTCAGAAGGAACCACCGCTCCGAGGATGGTGGCGTACGGCGCGTGCCGATAGCGACAAGCCGGCGAGGAAGAGGAAGCTGGAGATCGTGCTTATCAATTAAAGCGCTGTAGCCGGCCAAGATGGCGGGCTCTGGAAGGCGCACCCCCCTCAGTTCGCTGACGGGCTGCCCAATCCGGTCACTACTTTCAGTCATCTACCCAATCCGATCACTGACCTGACACTTTTGGTCACCGGGCCTATGGCCGCGGGTAAACCGCCCACTAACCTGGCAGATTCGGTCACCAGCCGCCTCAGCTTGATCGCCACGGTCACTATGCTGGCAAAATGAGGCGCTCTCACCATTCGCCTGTCAATATTGGTCACCTTCTAGGCATTTATGGTCACCAAAGTCAATTTTCTGGCAATTCTAGTCACCACAGGGCCCATCAGCTCACGAACGGCACCATGCTGGCAAAGTTGGTCACTGAGGCGAAGCCGCTTTTCACCAATCGATTGAAACTCGCTGTTTCTCCGCCCCTTCCCGGACCACAATCTAGGCGCGAACCAGGGGTGGCGAGATGACGATACGCGGACCGAGCTACTCGGTTGGAGACGAGATTGACGGTTACGAACTCGTTCAGCGGCCGGGGAAAAAGCCAGCAGGGCGAATATGGCCGCTTGGGGCCGGTGCTACTTCAGTAGTGTACTTAGTGCGCCAAGATCTGGCAGCGAACCAATCAATCCTCCGCGCCTTGAAGCTATTCGACCCGACAGAAGAACTCAGAGGAAAGCAACGCGCCGCCGATAGAAGCTATGGGGAGCACAATTTCATTGCGGAGATTGGAGCGATTGCATCGCTCACCCATCAGAACATCACCAAAATCATCGACGCTGGATACGCAGACGTTGCCGACGCGAAAAAGAGCCGGCGCGCGCCGTACTTCGTTATGGAGTACGTCGACGGCGATACGCTCGAAGACATCCTCGCGGACAAGGCAGAGCCCGAGACGTGGAACGCCAGAATTGGATCAGCGCCCCATGTTGTAATTTTCATGGCGCAGCAGGTTTCACGGGCGCTCGAGTACATCCACTCGCGCAACCGCTATCACTTCGACATTGCTCCAAAGAATATTTTTGTTCGGTGGGGAAACAACAGACCCCACCTACTCCTCGGCGATCTGGGCGTTAGTCGGGAAGTCCCGCCCCCTAGCACAGAGAACTCGGGAAAAAAGATATTCATCGCGGGCACGCGCACCTACACGCCACCCGCACTTGTGGAGCTCCGAGGCACTGAGGTCGACGTCGACCATCTTCATAAGCATGCGGCTCACTGGGACATATTCGCGCTCGGAAAAGTCATCCTTGAAATGATCGCCAAGTGGGATCGCCGAGGACAGCCTGAACTCAGCGCCCTCGAAATTGTATGCAAGCGGATGATCGAAGGCAGCTACTCGAGCGCTCAACAAGTCACTAGCGAACTCGATCGTCTCCTTCCGACCCACGTTTTAACGGCGGGTGTGGAAGAACTATCGACTGACGCATACGGCGGCCGAAGCTACATCAGCATACCCTTGAGCGCGATTCCCGTTTCTCACCGCGTAAATCGGGTTCTCAACCATCCGGCGCTCACACGCCTTCAACTCGTCCCGCAGTTGCTGCTTTATCGCAGTGTCACTCCTGGTGGCGTTCACACGGTGTATGAGCATCTTTTGGGCAGCTACGGTCTGATGCTAAAGGTGCTTACGAAGCTACTCTCACAGCCGAAGTTTCGCGCAAGTTTCGGCCGGCCTGAACTCGAACAGTCGATCGTGGCAGTACTTCTTACTCGGCTAGCGAGCTTTCCGTTCGATCGATTGCTATTCTCATTCTCCCCATACGAACCCGGCGAAAAACAAAAGAAATATGAGTTCCTGCTCGACCGGGGCGGCGCCAACTCGCTTCGCAACGTATTATCCGCTGCATTTCCAGACGCCGATATCGCTGGGGCCGTCGACATTCTGTGCAAACCCACTGAACTCAATGGCACACAGCAGCTAATCGCGGCCCTTCTTGGCTCTTCATTAGACGTGCGCGTCATGGACTACCTCGCGCGAGACTCACTTCAC
Source organism: Pirellulales bacterium (assembly GCA_022841705.1). Lineage (GTDB taxonomy): Bacteria > Planctomycetota > Planctomycetia > Pirellulales > Lacipirellulaceae. The sequence continues at coordinate 11,752 of JALHQZ010000022.1, read as the reverse complement.
ACCGGCATACCTGTCGGGGCCGGCGTTGATGTCGGAAACATCATCGACAACCTTTATTGGTCGGACGTCGCGACACCACTCGGCGTTGCGCGCGCGGGCGTATTCTCAGTAGAACACCTCTTGTGCGTCCGATATTGGACGTTTGCTCGCTTGTACTGGAACACGCCCAATCGCGCGACCACGGCGATGTTGCGTCACATCGTCGGGGAGGTGTTTCGTGGGCACCACGTTACACGCGAATTCTTGGCCCGACAGCTGGGCGAAACTGACGAGCCCGGCGCGTTGGCCGTTCTAGCCGATCATTGGCGCTCCACAGGTGGGTACGATCGCGACAGTTCAACAATCGTGGACCTGCTACAACAAAGCCGCCCTCGAACTTATAAGTTGCTAGTCGAGAGGTTCACTCGAAATTGGCACTCGGACTTTGAACGCAGTCGCAAGGCAATGGAATTGTGCGAGGAGATGAAATCTCCGGAGCTTGAATCGCTGAGAGATGAGTTCATCGAGGCGGAGGGGCGCGCTTTCTTTTTGTCCGGAAAACTCGATCGGTCGATGTTACTCTTTGACGTGCCGCGCGAAACTCCTCGAAAACTGGGCGAAGATATCGTCGTGCGGGTTGGTGACGCTGACGAACCTCTGAACAAGGTTTCTGACCTCGTAAATCTACTGCCTCATACCTTCTTTGATACTGCCGTTCGATTTAGAGCGTTTTGTCATCCATCGATAGATGACGGGGATCAAGAGAGACTTGCGGCAGCCGTGACAGAGTTTTTGAACCGACGTTTCCTGGTGCTCTGAATGTTCGTCGACCGATTGAACCTCTACCTTTCCGACGTGGATCTCGCACTGAGCCGAACCGCGAAATCCGCCAAGGTAGCCACCGCCGTGAGCGCTGAAAAATTGCCGGCCCTTTTAGAAGGCGAGCCACTACGCAGGGCGCTGGAAAAAAACCGGCAGAACGTGGCGGAGTGGATCGCCTGGCGACGGCGCACGTTGCCGAATGGCGCGCCGGATGTCGTATCAGCGATACTTACGCTCGCCGGCCTTGCCAACGCTGGCATCACAGCGGGACCAACGTTTCGATCCTGGCCATATCTGGCTCAGACCGACTTAAGTAGCATCGACCGCAGCTCCATAGACTCAGCACACGTCTGGGCGGAACTCTGCGTGTTAGCAGCGCAAGTCTCGTCAACGTTCAACGAAGATTCAGAACGTCGAAAACATATCGCGGGCTATGAGTGGGAAATCGGTATTGGACCCCTCCATCCGTTTTACGACGGTTGCGGCCGAGTATCGCGGTACTTCGCAACACTTCTCTCACTTTGGTCAAATGAGACTCTGCCCACCCACGCCTCGCGCGCGGAGTACATGAATGCTGCGACGCTGGGTAAGAGCGCGTTTCAGGCGTATTGGACTTCATGCCCTGAGGTGCGGTGGGACGCATGGTAGTACCAATGGCATGGCCTCCGCCAGTTCATTGCCAACTAAGCGCCGCGCCGAAGAGCGAGAAGCTCGGGTTAGCGCAACGAGCGTTCCGGCGCTTCTTAACGACATCGAACATCTTCGGCGTCGCCGCAGGTGCACTTACCGCGACAATCGCCTACTAAACGAACGAGTCGAGTTAGAGCGCGATTTGGCTTTCTGACTTTCTGAAGAGGGAAGTTTTGAAACCGGAGGGCTTCGAGCAATGGAGATTACAGCTCCATGCCAATAAACATCGTCGATCAGCCCGCCGCGCCTCAATGCGGAGGTCAACAATGGTCTGTCGCCGATGAGAAGGAGCTCAGCGCGCTCGTTGCGCGAGTCCTAGTCGGCCGCGCGCGCCAAGTGGCGGCGATACTGGAAGGCGCCGAAGATGGACCTGTGGTCACGCTTGCCGCCACGAAGGCTCGGCTCAAACGCGAGCTCGTTCTAGAGCCGGATACAGACCCATGGCACCGGGACGGCCTCCTGTTTGAGACGATCTGTTGGATTGTGGCGCGGAAGAACGCCGCTCCCAACGAAGTACTTTCAGACCCGCATCGCAGATCCACTCAGCAAGGCGCTGACACCGTCAAGGTGCTTTTCGACAACGACGAAAGAGAGCTGGTGCGGGCGACAGTCTATGAGCAAAAGTGCTCTGACCGACCGCGCGATAAATTTCGGGGTGAGGTTCTGCCCGCGTTCAAGCAATGGCTAGAAGGTGTGCGTGATGACGAGCTACTACAAATCGCCATCGCTTTGCTTGATCGGTTCAATCTCACCGACGCTGAGCGGCAGCGCGCGTTCGGACGACTGATCCTCCAGCGTCCACTGGCGTTGCGTGCAGCTCTCACGGTCAGCCCGGACAGCTTCCCAGGCTCAGAATGTATCAAATTGTTCAAAGACTTTGACTCGCTCTCGATCGAAGTCACCGAACGCTTCGGAGATACCTTCCCCCTGGGCGACATCAGAGCTTGGTTCGCCGCGTTCGCATTGATGGTGTGGTCAGAAATCGAGACCTTCGATGTTTGATGCTGGTAGCGCAGCGCTGATTCGTCGGGCTCCGAAGATCGAGGGCATCAACACCGAGACGCTGCCGCAAGAGCTGACCAAAACCTACGCCGATTTGATAGCATATCGTCTGCGTGCGGGAGACCCGGGTGCTGATGCTCAGCGCGAGTTGGAACTCGATCGATTGCTTCGGGTCGCGAGTGTCTACGAGGCGCTCGCAGACAGCGCCGATGATTTAGAGGCCCGCCGCGCCGCCGCTTTCGTTTCCGCGACGGCCTATCAGATTGTCGGACGGGTCACGATTGGCCTGCACGCGACGAGGCCCTCTCTACTAGCCGCTAGCGCCATCCATCCCTCAATTGCTGCGCCGCTTCTTTTTCTCATTGCTGGCCAGAGTCCCGACGCCAGGGAAGCCGCGAGACGACTAGTCGGCGATGATACCGACGATTTGCTCATGACAGCAGTAAGAGAGTCTGTTGCAGACCTTGCGAGCGAGCGATTCGAATCCATTCTTCAGCGAGCCGAGCGCCTAAAACACTTGAAATCCAACGCGCGGAACACGCTGGATTTTCAGGCCACTCAAGCGCTTTATGGACTTTGCTGGGCTGGCATTACTGCGCTCGCTAGTCGCGTTCTAGGCCAACCCGTTCCGTCAACAGCCTTCAAGACGTTCGACACTCCACAGGAAGCATTTTCGCAGGTGGAGTATCTCTCAGTTGCTGATCTGGCGCTCCCAGATGAAGGAGCCACGCTGGTCACAAGCTTCGCCGGACCTCGTCACCTCGCCCGGTTGTTGCGCCAAGTAGCGAACGGCCTAGAGGGCGCGAACGTTGTTGCATTGCCACCGCCCACGGGCGTCGACGCTGGGATGTGGATTGCCTGGCTGAGACATCGCGCGAAGACAAAGCCACTCATTTGGCCAAACCATCGCCCACCCATCGAAGCTGGTCTCTTAGAGCGCGGCCGATCAGCGGTGTTGGTCCTACCTACCGGTGCGGGGAAGACGACGGTTTCAGAACTAAAGATCGCTTCAGCACTCGCATCCGGCCGCAAAGTGATTTTCCTAGCGCCCACTCTCGCGCTCGTAGACCAACTTCGCGACGATCTCGCACGGACCTTTCCCGCCGAGCTCGGCGGCATCACGGTCTCGTCGGATGGCGACTTGGCGGTGATCGCAAGCGGCCCATCGCTGAGTCAAATCGAGGTGATGACGCCCGAGCGCCTGTTGGCAATGTTAAGTTTTGCGGACGCAGATGTTTCTGACGTTGGATTGATCGTTTTCGACGAATGCCACCTCTTGAGTACAAAGGGTGGCGGCAGCCGTAGCCTCGATGCAATGCTATGCGTGCTGCATGCCGCGCGCCGCGCGCCCGAAGCAGACTTTCTCCTGTTGTCCGCGATGATTCAAAACGGACAAGAAATTGCCGATTGGCTGGGTCAACTAACCAAACGGCCTGCTAACTTTTTCTTCGACCCTTGGAAGCCGAGCCGCCAGGCCCGAGGCGTCGTCATCTATCCAAATGCGGAAGTAGCTCGCATAAATTCTTACGTCTACGCCAAGCGGCAAGGCCAGAAGCGCGCAAAGCCATCTCTTAGCGCTACACCTCATGCTCTCTTCGGACTTCAAAACAACTGGAACCCTGGCGCCGCAACGGACACGAACATCGTGCGACTGTTGGCAGAACCGGTCACGCTGGCGCTCGGCACTTACGGCGCGGCACCGAACGCAAATCAAGTTGCCGCTGCAATTGCGGAGCAATCTGTCAATGCAGGGCTCAAGACAATCGTATTCGTACAGCAGGCGGATTACGCTCCTACTACCGCAAAGGAACTGGCCGCCAAACTTGACCGCATCGCAGACTTGACACCCACAGAGCTGTCTCTCGAATCTGAAATTCAGACCGAGCTTGGACCGAACGGCCAATCTTTGGTGGACGCGGGTGCAAGGGCATTACCCCACAACGGCGATATGCTCGCTCAAGAACGACGGCTGGCTGAACAACTTTTCCAGCGCGCGGACGGCGCTAACGTCATCGTTGCCACTCCGACCTTAGCGCAAGGGATGAATCTTCCGGCGCAAGTCGCGATCCTCGCAGGCAATAAGCGGCATGACGATCAGGGACGAGCAGAACTGCAACAGCACGAGTTACTGAATGCGGCCGGAAGAGCCGGCCGGGCTGGATTTCTGGCGAACGGCACTGTGTTGTTGGTACCAGAACCCGTGACAACTTTTAGCATTGCTGGTCACCCGACGGCCGACGCGTTCAACAAGTTGTCGTCTATTCTACCCGCGAACGATCAATGCGTTACGGTCGACGATCCATTGTCCCATCTCCTGGACCGCATCCAGCTTGGTTTGCTCGATAATGCAGAGGTTCGATACCTCTTGAGCAGACTTCGCGCGGGGCAGACCGACGGCAACGCTACGACACCAGCGATCCAGTTAGTCGAGAATTCTCTCGGCGCATTCCAAGCTGGGCGGCGCGGGCAAGCGGCAGAATTCTCCCAGAAGATCTCGGCACTGGACGCGGCCCTACTTGCCGACACACAAGTGGTCGACACCGACCCGGCGAGAATAGCGGCCTTTACCGGGCTAGACTTGGCCGGGCTTCAGGCGATGGGTGAGCAGATAGACGGCGATCTTGCCGCCCTTCCCTCAACAGTCTCCGGATGGTGTGATTGGTTGGTCAACTTTCTGGCTGCCGATGACAAGTCTCTGGTGTCGCTGCTGGGCCGCGACGCCGAGACGATCAATGCGGTGACGCGAGGCAAGAAGGCGGGCGGGCCAACCACCGCTGACGAATTTGAACGACTCAAAGGCGGACTGAGCGGCTGGGTCACCGGTCTTCCACTCGATCAAATAGAGATCATTCTGGGTGTTGACCAAGCCAAGATTGGCACTTGCCGGCGTTCCCGCGACCTTTGCCTCAAACTCATTCCACGGAAATTCTACTTGCTTGCTGCGGCAGCCTCAGAGCTAGCAAAAAAGAAGCTGGAAAGCGCATCTCAGGCGGCTGTAAACCCAGCGGTGCTAGAAATTCTCCCTGTGGCAATCCGAGGGGGATACGACTCCCCGGAGCAAGCCGCATTTGCACATCGGCATCCACACATTCGCACTCGCGTTGGGATGCATCGCGCTTACGCTGATAAAATCGGCCCGGCCTCTCCGGTACTCGGTCGATCGTTTCGCGATGTCTTGGCGTTGATCGACGCACGTCTAGCGTTTGGGCAAAGCGAATAGCGCGTAGCGCGCGAGATGAGCTGTACTGGTCAACTTCGGGCAACGTCCCCTAGCTCTGACGGACATACGGCGCCGCCGCCAAGGATGAGGTCGTCGACGAATCCCTCACGAAAGTCGCGTGGCGATGGCAGGTCCACCAATATTATCCGCAACGCCTTTCGGGCCGTTGCGGCGACAAAGCCCAACGTGCGCTTCTGGTCTTCGTCGGCGACAGACATGGAGGCGGCCCCATGGACGAGCGCGCCGCGAAGGCGAAGCGCGTTCTTTAGTCCCTGGAGCACCGCCTTCCGCCTTTCTTTCTCGCGCTCGGTGAAGAGCGCCGCTCGCAACGCAATCTTGTAAGTCAGTCCACCCGGAAGGCCGTCGGAATTGTCGCCGAACAAAGCTTCGAGGGCGACCACGTAATCAATGAAGGCATCTTCAGGCGAACTCCGATTGCTAGCGGATGTGACGCGACCAATGCACGATTGAGCCGCGCGGATGCCACGTCCCAGCAACGCTTCACTGGATATACGCTGGCGACACAGCGACCCGTGTCCATGCGGTAGCCTCCGCCTCTACTGTGATTGCTGCCTCGCCTCGGACGGGCTGCCGCGCTGCAAATTGGCCAGTCTCAATCCGCCGGGCGCTCACAGCGGCTATGCGCACCCACAGTGCTACATGGGCGGGACGGAGAATTGCGGCCAGACGCTCTCCCGTGAACACTACATTTCACGCGCAATACTCGACTTGCTCGAAGGCAAATCTTTGTCCGGAGTGCCTTGGCTCGCACCCGGCGAGAACCAACAGCTCGAGACTGCCTCGCTTACGTCACGTATTCTCTGTGAGAGGCACAACAACGCGCTGTCGCCTCTCGATAGCGCGGCGCTTCGCACCTTCACCCAAATGCAGGCGGCTTTTGCTTATGCAACACAGCGCTCGTTGCACAAGCACCCAAGGTTCTTTCTGATCGACGGCGACGCCTTCGAGAAGTGGAGCGTCAAGACCGCGCTCGGACTCTACCACGCGAGGATTGCAGCCGAACCTCGCGGCCGAATTAAAGATCTCTACCGACTCGATGCGGACGCCGCGCGTTCACTGCTTGCAGACGGTCCGCTCCCAGCCCCGTTAGGCATCTACGCTCACATGGAGAAACCTGGCCCAGTCAAGAATGGTCGTATCGCGTTTGCACCGCTTGTCTCAGAACCGCTCGCGCGGTTTTGCGCGATGTCCGCGCATTTGGTCGGCGCAAGTTTTCACATTCTTTTTGACCGCAGCATCACGCCAGAAGACCACTTTGACACAGGCGGCTATCGCCCCTGGGCGATTGATTACGTGGGCGTCCAACGCACAGCGCGTATCATTGTCTCATGGACTGAGAACAGGCTCCGCCACAAGATAGTGAGCTACCACTTCACGAAGGCGTCGACTTAGGCGCGGCCACCGACCGAGATTGCACGCGCTCAGGAAAGGCAGCATTTCTTGAATTTCTTGCCGCTACCGCAAGGGCATTGATCATTGCGGCCAGGTCTTTTCTTTCCGGAGGCCTGCGCCACCCGTTGTTGCCGGATTGTTTCCGCTTGCTCGCGCAGCTTCGTCAATTGGGCATCCGACACGCCGTTGAGGTCGACCTCACGCCAGTTCAACAATTTCAGCGCCTTGTTGCGGTCGTAGACCAGCTCGATGAGTTTGCGGTCAGGTTCACTTTGCAGAACCATCACCGCGCGCGTGTGATCGAGAGCAATAGCGTCATTGGCCGGCGTTGTGCCGTCGAGCCGCGCATAAAGCGTGAGCCGCACATCCCCGTGCGACGACATAAGCCGCGGACTAGGCTTGGTGAGCTGCTTGGCGAGATCTGCATCGATCGATCCGAAGAATTGGTCGCGAAACTCACCGCCGACATCCAAGAGGTAGGACGCGATGCGTGACCGGTCTGGTCTGTTCGACTTACCCAGGAAGTCGATCGCTTCTTTGAGACGGGGATGCATGTCTTGGGTGATCGGAACCGGTTTAGCATCGTCACGAAGCGCCTGAGCGTACCGCTTATCGATTGCCGCGCGATGGCCGGTGAACTGGATACGGCCCTTCAGGTCAGCGGAGCTTTCCACCGCGAACTGGCTGTAGTTATTGTATACGGCGTAAAGCCCCAAATGATCGAGTTCATCCAATAGGGCGAGTTCGTCGCTCTGTTGAGCGCGCAAACGCTGTTCGGCATAATGAAGAAAAGTCACGGGATTTTCGAACATGTCCGCGTAGACACGAAGATCATCGATCGAGAGCGTCCAGACCGATTTAGCGATCGCACCCAACCCCAGTTTGTCCAGGTGCTGAGTTTGAGCGGCGATCTCGGTGAAAGCGTCGAGCGTAATCGCGCATGGCGTCACGTGACGGAAGTTGCCCAGTCTCAACTGGCCGATCTCTTTGTGGTCCTTGTCGTAGAGAGCGACGGTTTCGGCGCTATTCGCATAGTCGATGAAGCGCAAGCTCTGCTCCGACCCCTTCAGCACAAGGTTTTCAAGCGACTTCAAATGCGCCGGAAGGTCGGTGGCTGGCGGCGTATAGGTGAACGATCCTGCCTTCACCTCGACGACGAAAAGATGGTCGGCATACGAGAAGAGATTGTCGAGTTCGAACCATTGCGCTGACGCGGCGCCCGCTGGGCGCCAGCGATAGTAGACGTTCGCCTCGCGTTTGAGCCCCGGCAGCAATCGTTCAAAATATCTGGAAGGCAGGTCTTCAGAGACGGCCTGTTGGACTCTTGCCCACTCATCTTTGTACGCGGGCTTCAAGCGGCAGACCGTGCGCTGCATCACGCGGTAGAAATTGTCGAACAGCGAGTAGAGATCGAAAGCATAATACTTGCCACCGAGCTTCAGAAACGGCCGCTTAAAGACAGGCCAAACCCGAAGCGGCCACCCTTTAAAGTCTCCATCGGCAAAAAAATCGATGTCTTCGCCAGGCGACCAGGACAGTTCATCGAGCAATATGGAAGGCCAGCCTGTCAGAGCGCCAACATCGAAGAGATCGAGGCCGTGCCAGAGGCCAGCCATCTTTTGGCCCAGCGCTGCCAATTTCTCGTCCTTGTAGATCTCTTTCCAATCCGCTTCAGTTTCAGCTCCGGCGGGCTGGTCGCTCACTTTGGCAAGCGCCTTCCTGGTTTCGTTCTGAAACTCCACCATGACGTCGGCGGCGTCGCCGAGACCGAACGTTAGGCTGCGCCAAACCTTGTGCAGACCATCCAGCAAAACTGCAGAAGATACGCCGAACAACTCTTGGATCACCGCGTTATGCGGCTTCAATTGCTCTTCGATCGCCACGGGATCGTGCGATTGGTATCGCTTGCCACGGATGTTGACCCAGAACATCTCTGACTGGAATCGAAACTCCTCAAGGGCCGGATTGATGTTTGGATTGTCCGCTTTGTTCTTCGCGGCGATCGAGATTTGGTACTCGCGATTGTGTCTGTCGAAGATGCGCTCGACCGCCTCACTTAGAGCGTCCCAGTCTTCCTCACTCACGTCGCTCTTTTGTTCGGTCGCGCGCGGGACACTGGCGATTAGGCTCTGGACATAGTCTACCATTCTCACGGCATGGGTCTGTTCACTGCCCATATCGGCTTCGTTGTCGATGTCGAAATGGGCCGCGGCCACGCCCCACCAGCTGCGGTGCATTATCCGATCGGGCGGCAGTTGGGAGACTAACTCGGCGGCGATCCCGATATCCTTGTCGATTTCAGCGATGACATCGGGCAGCCGGTCTACGAAAGCTTGCTGCAGCTGGGCGAACTGTTCAGGCGTGAAGTTCGAGCGGAACGACACCAGTTTGCCAAACCGCGCGATTTCGATTGGGCCGGCCGCAAAATACTCGTCCGGCTTGATCGATTTGCCTCGCTTCCGGTTTCGCCGACCAGACATTGCCGTCTCTTTCCGTTCTTACGTCTTCTCGGCGGCGCGAAGCGCGGTTGTGATCGCATCCATGGCGCGAGCGCATTTGTCCACCAAGGCGCGGAAGTGGTTTCGTAATGAGCCATGCTTGGCGATCGCCTGCTTCTCTAGCGTGCGCCGCTCGGACGCAGCGGCGTGGCCCTTCACCTTGCTGCGGTGATGGTGAAGGTCACGGAGCGGCGCGACTACGCTCACCGCTTCCTCTTCCGGGACGCCGGCGGCGATCAGCACGGCCTCGATGAGCTTCAGACTCCCCCAAGCCCTTTCGACCGTGGCCCCCAAATTCTCGGCGAGGCCCCGCAATTCGGTAGCGACGAAACCTTCGACGACGAGTTGATCCAGCGCCAACAACTCGTCGCCCCATTCCTTCGCGGACGTCGTGGCCGGATACAGCACCGGCCCTGAAAGGTCCTCTCCACGGACCTTCCACCATTTGGGTGAGCTCTTATCGAGGTCGTGGACTATGCGCTTCAGCTCAAACAGAGGGTCGCGGTCGAAGTCCCAACTTCCTTCGAAGTCAGTTTGATACGCGCGTTTGGAGATTGGCCCTTTGGGCCATTCGTTGAAGAGTTTCCAATACTGCTGCTCTTCGTAAGGAAGATCGGCGAGATAGCCGATGTAAGTATGGACCTGACCATCATCGTTGATGTCGTACGTTTTTAGGGTCCACGCGTTGCGGCAGTTTATGGTACGATCGCGGATTTCGTATTTGTCGGGATCGGCCTTGTAACGGTGCAGAACTTCCGGCCTAAAAAATGCCGGCGAAATTTCGAAGGGCCGATCCGATTCCGTAAAATAGTTTACGATGCCGTCGGGACCACACGACACTTCGATAAGACGCTTGTTCTTCCAGTCGTGAATTTTGAATGTCTCGTAGCGTTTGCTGTTCGGATCGTCTTCCCGCTCCCACTTGGCTATCAGTTCGCCAATGGTCACCCTAGTGCGCGTGATCTGGTAGCCATTGACGAAGCTACCCTCGCCGCCCGATATCCCGCCTTCATAAGCGAGATCGGGTGTATCTCCGCTGAAGCGCTCAATTTTCCCCCAGCCAGAAAATTGACCAGGACGCACGCGTGTGAAGTCAAACTTCCTGAACAGCGCTTGATTGGTGACTGCCATCAATTCCGCCAACGCATCAGCCTCAATGAAGACGGCGATTTCATCTCGATCTGCAGCTTCGTTTCGCTGGCGAATGACTTTGATGATGTCTTGGATATCGCCCTTGTCATCGAGACGGCAGTAAGCGCTGCGCTCCGCCATCCAATGAATGCCGAAGCAATGCACGAGCTTTTGGCTAAGCTCGATCGGCGCGATGAACCCACGCATGCCATCGAACGAACGGCGAAACACTAAGGGATCGCTGCCCGCCAACGTCTCAGCGCCTGGATGCGATAACGCCTCGACGAGGCTGATCTTACGACGACCGTCGCTCATCGCGTACTCAATATGCCATGTGTCGTCATGCCGAATGTAGGCGCGTAGCAAGTCTTGCCGATCAGGCGGACAAAGGGCGTCGAGCGGCGCTAGCACTCCTTGAATGTAGGCGTGCGGTAAGGTGGCGTAGGCCAGGACGTAGTTTGCACGTTCGTTCTCGCGGAGAAACGAGATTGACCTCTCCGCCTCGTACACCCAATCCGGATCACCCACACTGGGCGCGCAGCCTATCGCGCGCAGCGCGTCAAATTCCTGCTTCCAGCCGCTCATCGCGCCATGCCCTATGATTCGCAGAGTCTCAAAGCTGAGCGATGCTAGCAGACCAACCACACTGCGATGTCTGCTTTGCACGAGGTCGACGCCGGGTGAGCGTCTCCCTCTACCCCGACGCGGACACCACCACGGAGTCCGATCACGCGCGGCCACTGCCAGAAAACATGGCGAGCCTTTATCCACAGGAATCGCTGTGCCGACGAAGGGCGCGAGCACTTGGTAGCAAAGCGGTAGCAAGGCTGTGGAAGTCCGGCGCCGCCGGACCTTTGCTACCACGAAAAAACCAATGAAAACTGGAGCGGGCGATGAGATTCGAACTCACGACCCCAACCTTGGCAAGGTTGTGCTCTACCCCTGAGCTACGCCCGCATCCTGGGGTGGCGCGAGCTTAGCTCCCCGCGCCTGAGAA
>JALHQZ010000021.1 GCA_022841705.1 Pirellulales bacterium | reverse complement strand
CGATAGGCAAAAATAAAATAATTCTTGGCAGGTTGAAAATGAAAAAGTGAAAACTCGCCAAAAAAAGTGGAGGCCCTCTCGAATATTTTTCCCCACTTTTTTCTTCCTACCCCCGGAGATAGTGCCAATTTACGCGCAATCGAAATCTACCAGCCAGTGATTTTTTAAAAAAATCGCCGACCACGGAACGTACCTTAATGCCAAAAAGTTCGCGAAACGGTGCCGCCAAAGGTCTGAAAATGGGCCTAATTTTTGAGTGGCGCCCGAATGAACCCTTCCAGTCTCGCCGCACCACGCTCGCCGCGAGTCGAAATTTTCAACTTTTAACAAAAGTCTGAATTGAGCTCGGCAATCGCACCGCACCACGCTTGCCGCAAGACCATTTTGACACAATTTTTCAAGCACAAAATGGCAAAAAAATCGAGGCTTTTGCATTGAAAATGGACAATTCAATATATTCGTGCGCTAAAGGATGCTCCGACGCCAATCCATTCAATTCTCTTTGGGAGCATGGCGTATTGTCTCGTATACAAAGCTGCCAACGAATGCGCCGATCACGAAAGAAGCCGCTTGACGTGCAATCATAGTCATCATCGGAGGACCACCTCGGCCTCTGCGGATGTAATTGTGGTAGAAAACTTCTCCCATCTGATGGACCAGCGGGCCCATGCAGGCACCGGCTGCCTGAAACAGCAAAAGTTTTATCAAACTCATGTTTTTTTTAAAAGAAAGGCTCTTGTGTTGCTTTGCTGTGTGCCGAATGGGTAGTGTGGATAATGACACGAGATTTACCGCTTATACAAATGTTGCGAATCGTAGACTTGGGTTTCAACTGGCTCGGTGAGTGAACCCGCCGCAAGTTTCGCAGACCACAAAAGGCGTTATTGAGTGTCTCCAGCGCCTCGGTGATGCAAGAATGGCAGTGTAAGATGTCCAAAGGGTGCCTGCGCAGGCGCCGGTGTCGCCTGCGCAGCAAAATCTGTCTGTTGCAAAAGCCGATGTGAGCGCGTCGATGTGTTCCTGCGACATCCAATGTTGGCGTGCAAATGCGAGCGTGTGGAACTCGCGACTGCAGACTCTGCAGCTGTACTGTGGGCGCATTCGTCTGACGTTACTTGGCACCGCGTCCATTTTGTAAAAGTGGCAGAGAGATGTAGTTTGTGGGACGCCTCGAAACATGCAAGTGTCGCAGCCGCGCAACTTGCACGCGCTACAGAAGCCGCTCGGCGCCGATGGCTGGCGACAGATTTGGCAAGGAAGGCGTGAAAATTCAAAATCGCTACCCAAGCAGTATAGGCAGAGCACCAGCTCTTCACGACCGCACGGCCTGTAGGAGCGCAGCGTCATTGGCTGGTCGACGGCAGTTTCTGTTATCATTCGTGATATTGGTAAGGAGTTTGGTTTTTTTTTCACTTCTGAGGCACGAGTGCGCGAGCACGTTCAAGGAGCATGCAAAAGGTGTCGACGCGATCGAGCGCAAGCTTGTAGCGCGCAACGAATGCGGGCGCGGCGGCCGACTTGGTCTGATCTTCGACCAGAAGCTTGGTCATGTCGGCGAGAGTTGTTTTGCCGTTGACAAAGCCGCGCATGTGGCGCAGGCGTGCGGTGACGATTGCTTCGGCGTGCGCCATCGGATTGACGACGAAGCGAAAGTCTTCGCAGAGGCGCTCGAATGTCGAGCAGATTGTGACAAATGCCGGCTTGCGCGCACTGCGCACGATTTCGATGGCCGACAAGTGACCGGGCGTCGGCTGGCGCAAGATCGCGCATGTCGCGACAGCAGCGTTGATCGTGGCTGGCATTGGCAGCTGGCGAATCTCCGAGGCGTCGTTGACGAGGTCGCGCAGTATCTCGGTCTCGACTGGCGCGCTTTCGAAGCAGGCATTGATGGCGCCGAATAGTTCGAGATCAATCAGCGCCATCGAGCGCTTGAGGCGCGTGATCTGCTCATGATCGCTGCGATCATCGCGCACCGCTTGCGCAAACGTGCGGTCAATCGGCGCATCGCCGGCCGCATTGCGCTGAAAAACGTTGGCGGCTGCCACGTAGATGTAGTCACTCGCTGCCGCCAGCAGCCGCGCCTTGCCGCTCTCGCTCGAAAGCTCCTCTTTGCGCAGACGCTTGCGCTCCGCCTGCATCTTTTTGCCCTTGGAAAGCGGCTTGGCATTCTGCGGCGTCGGCGCACTCTTGCGGCGCTTTTTCACGACAGCTTCGCCGTCATTCGCGTCGTCGTCGTCATCGTCGTCGGTGCCATCTCCATCGTCGCCGCTGCTGCTGCCACCAACCGATTCGTCTTCGGTGTCGTCGTCGTCGGCACCGCCCAAGAGCGGCTTCTCGGCCATTGACTCGTCGTCGTCGTCGTCGACGTCGGCATTGGCGGTGGCTTGCTCGTCTCCGAGCCAGAAGTAGTCGGGCTCGGCTGGCTTCGTCTCGAGCGCCGCGACGCGCTTGGGGTCCAATTCGCCATTTTTCTTTCGGCGTGACTTGGCCGCGGCATCAGAGGTGGCTTTGGCAAGCTGCTTGTTGATCTTGTCGATGTGCTGCAAGTCAGCAGGCGTCACGTCTTGGTACAAATAGGGCATGCTCTTCATGCGCTCGTTCAGCAGTGCCGTAGCGTCGGCGTTTGGCACGGCACCAATACTCATCGCTAACATTTGCGAATTCGAATGCTGCTCGAGTCGCGACAGCATTCGGTCAATGTCGTTTCGCGCATCGCTGCGCGAATGGCGCTCGAAGACCGGTGGTTGCACGTTTGAATCGGCGCGTGCGGCGTCAAAATAGACTGCTGCCGCCGAGCGAGACATTCTTTGTTATTTGTTTCCAACGAATGAGTGATGCTGGTCGCGGTCAGCTGAGTTGGCTCGGCGACGAACTGCGCACACGAATGCAGAAATTGCGTCTCTCGATCATCGTATCGCTGACGATCTTCTGCAGCATGGTGCTGTCGTCGGCCGGCTTCGCCACCACCATTGGCCTCTACACACTGCTGGGCTACTTCATTGTCCTTTGTGCTGTCGGCCATCTGATGGCGTGCGCCGGGCTCGATCTATACGATCTGCATGATAGTGTCGGCGGTCACAACATCTACCCGGTGCGTGTGCGCACACCGCTTTACGCCGACGCACTGCCCTATGTGTTTGTGTGGCTGCTGTGGTGGATTATCTCTGAGCTGTTTCACTGCGCACTGGTGCTATTCGCCGACACGATTCTGTGGCAGTTTTTCTTTCTGCCCGGACTCGCAATTGCCGTAACGTGGATGCGCAGCGTGTCTTTTGGCGGGCACGCGCCGCTCGCCGTGCTTCAGATTGCGACGCTGGCAACACTCTTCTTCCCGACACTCACGTGGGCGCCGCAGCACAGCGGGCCGCTTCTGACGACTGCGCGCGTCATTCTCTACTTTACGGGCGTGCTGTCATTCGACTATATCAAACCGCCACAAACCTATCACACACTGCAGCAGCAGCGCAGCGCCGTCGACGGCGTCGTACGCCGCCTTATTCGCCAGTCCGATCTCGAAGCAGGCGAGCAGTCCCAGTGGCGCGAACAGATCACGTGCGTGGTGGCGGCACACGAAAGCGTTGCCAACGAGAGCGCCCGCGTCTACGAAATAGCAACGCTCACCGCCTGGCTGCTCGTTTCGCCATTTCTCGTCTCGCTGCTCGGCCTCATTGCGATCCTGGTACTATTTCTAGTCAGCCGCAAAACACCGCCCGAAAACGCACTTCAGTCGAATTTGGCACCGCCAGCGCCGCTGCAACAACATCTATCCACTGCACCAGACATCTCTGCGCAGCAGCAGCAGCATCAACACCATCACCATCATCAGATTGCGACGTCGGCAGCCTTTTTGCCCCAGCCAATGCCGCCGTTGATAGGTGGTGGTGGTGGTGGCGGCGGCGGCGCGGGTCCGCTGGCGACTAGCAAGGGACAACAGAACAAGCGTGTAGTAACAAACTTCAACTACACATGACTGGTCTCAGTGCGTCTGTAGCGGCGACAAGGCTGGCGTTGCTGCGCAGCGATGGTACACTGCGCTTTGACAGCGAGCGCCAGTGTTTTGTGCGCGGCGACTGCGCAAAGCGCGGTCTGACCAAGATTCTGGCGCAACTGGTGCCGGTGCCATTCGATCGACTCGACAGCGACGAGCTCGCGGCGGCAGAGGCGCGAACCAGACGTCCGCGACACAGTCGCAACGATCCGACGCCCAATCCTGCAATTGCTCACTACGCCGGCAGTACAATGGCGCGCTGCGGCACGTGCAAGACGGCACACGAGTGGCTCACATCAGCTGCAAGCGCGTCGTCGATTCGACAACGGCTGGCGGCCGAAACGCACGCCGACAAGGCGCACGGGATTGTCGTCGATTATCAGCTGGCACTTTACACCGGCTCACGGAACAGAGAAGAGTTTTTCCAGCGCGCCGGCGTCGTCGATCCGTGCGTCGGCACGCTCATCGAGCACTTTGATGCGCGAGGCTGGGCGATTCTGGCCGCTCAGGTGCCGCTGTATGCCAGCGCGATGGACGTGGCCACGGCGTTTGATGTGGTCGCTACCGATCGAGCGACGTGTTCGCAACTCATTCTGATCGAGGTCAAGGCGACGCGCGGCGGTGGCGGTGATTTTGAACGCAACAACTTGCAGTACGAGCGCTTGCGCGGTCGGCTCGCACGCACAACGCTGCGCGGCATTCCACTCTCCTACTACAGCCGGCACCAGCTGCAGCTCTTTTGTATGCTGGAGATGGTGCGGTTGGAACACGGGTTTACGTTTGACCGCGCTATTGTCGCACGCCTCTCGGCCGGCACAGTCCGCGAGTATGCGCTCAACGCCTACTATGCCGACCGCGCCGCAGCGATTGTGCGCGCAATTGCTCAGAAAACCGGCCGCGCACCCACACGCAAGCGACGCCACGCCGAGCGCTAGCCAGTGTCTTTGGGCGAGCGGCGTCCGCTCGCCGCAGCCGAGCTCACACGCATACTCGATAGAATGTTGCTCGGCTGCGATGCCGCCGACGACACTGAAAACTGCTGTAAAGTTGCCATAGCGGCGCTCGATTGCCTGTGTTGGTATGGCTGCAGCTGGTAGTTTGGCACAGGCGGCGCCGTCGCCGCCGGCGACATTTCTGCTGATGGTGGCTGCTGTCTGTAGCTGTGCTGCGGCGCAGCTGTCGCGCGCGATCTCTCGATGCGCAAGTCTGTCTGAGAGCCGCGACTCGATGCGGCTAGCGCGCTGGTGGCCGTGCTCGCCGCAGAGCTGCGCCGTATCACCATGCCGACGTAGACGCCCACGCCAAATGCAAAGACGAGCAGCAGCAGCACTCCGATAATGGCGAGACCAAACAGAAAATTCGTTTCTGTCGTAGTAGATGCAACCGATTGCTTCTGAAATGGCTGCTCGGCATGATTATCGGTGCCAATAAAGTCACCGCCATGCTGCGCGCAGCTCGTTTGCACCGCTAGCAGAGCGCCATAGAACTGCACAGCACAGCGTCGCCAAGACATCATTTGTTTTTGTTAACGACAGCAAGGTTTTTTTTTCTTCTTTGTGCTCCTCTTGCTGCACTCGCTTTCGATTCGCGTATCTGTGTAAAAGAGCGGCGCAAGCCGCGGAAAGTGCGTTCCGCGGCGCCTTCTGGTGCGGAAAAGAGCGCGGCGCAGTTGTGCGCGCGTGCTTTCGGAGCGAGCTTGGCAGTTGACAGAAAGCTTCACAATCCAAAACAACATCATCAACTATGTCTCGTGTTGGCTATCCCGGCCCGGCTCAGACGACGGCGGCGCCGCTCGTCGCCAGCGGCGATTCTGAGCTGCGCGCGTTGGCGCGCGCGATTGGCGTCAACCAGCAGTCGTTTGAATTTCATCCGGACCAGGTGCGCTCGGTCGAGACGTACACGCTGCAGCACTTGATGGAAGGACGGCCGCAGTACATCGGCCAGACGATTGCGTCGGCAATGTCGTCGACAAACGCCGGCGTGCTGGCAATTGCGCCGATGCAGCGCGCAGAGGGCGTCGAATTCCGCCACGTCTACTACGAGTTTGTGGCCGAGCTCGCCGTCGAAACGCCGGCGCAGGCGCCGCCCAACTACCTCGAGGTGCAGGAGAGCGAGACGCGCGCCACTCTGACGCGCCACGCGCTCGCCGTCACGGCAACGGTGCAGGAGCTGCGCACCAGCAAGGGCCAGTTTTTCTTCATGGGCAAGCTCATCTACCTGACGATTGCGTTTATCGAGCAGGCCGAGCTCAAGTTCTTCCAGGCGCTTATCGAGACGCCGTCGGCGTACGCGCGCTACAGCGCCGCGCGCAACCAGTGGGAGATGGACCTGGCGCGCGCCGGCCGCGTCAAGGACGAGTACTGGGACATTTTGCGCCGCCACGACAACGGCTTCTTCGCGCTGCGCGACCTGATCGTTCAGGACTTCAACTCGCGCAACCTGCTCGTGACGCACGTCATGATGCAGGAGGGCGTGCGCTCGGTCGTCGCCAACTCGCCGCTCAACACCGAGTACTACCGCAACGGACCCGGCGCCAAGCAGAACCGCGAGCTGCTCGGCGACTCGATCGGCCAGACGCTCGGCGGCCTCGAAATCATCGCAGTGCGTGCCTACGAGTACGAGAAGAAGGACCTGCACATTCAGCCGCTGCAGCGTCAGGCGATCATCGGCGCGCACTTTCGAATGGACGACT
Organism: Pirellulales bacterium; assembly: GCA_022841705.1. Classification (GTDB taxonomy): domain Bacteria; phylum Planctomycetota; class Planctomycetia; order Pirellulales; family Lacipirellulaceae. Next base: position 17,689 of record JALHQZ010000021.1, on the reverse strand, counting down.
TCTATCCGAGCTGCACGATCGACCGCTACTGCTCGCTGTTCATGGCGATCGACCTCTACAACCCGGGCGCCGACGCCTGGGAGCGCTTCGGACCCGAGGACGCCATCGCCGCCTGCGGCCGCTTCGGACCCGACGGCCGGCTGCACTCGCACCACGACGAACTGATCAACAACTGGGACGCCTACACGGGTGCCAACCAGCGCACGGTGCCGATTGTCAACGATCGCTACGACCAGTTCCTCTACATCAGCACCAACGCCAGCGGACAGCGCGTCATCAACAAGACCGCCGTCTGGGGCCACATGGAGGAGTGGGCGCTGCCGGCGCGCGGCATCGAGCGCGTCTCGAGCGGCATTGCGCACTTTGTGCGCAAGATGCTCGTCGACTCGGAGATCGAGGCGATTCGCCGCGGACTCGCCGACATTGCCGAGCTCTACGAGCTGCCGATCAGCTCCGAAGCGGAGCTCGCCGCACTCGCCGCCGCGGCCGCAGGAGAGCGTGGTCGTTTCGGTGCGCCAAAACTGCCGGCGGCAGCCCCCGCCGGCATTCCGAACGGCGGCTACAAGCCGCCGGGCTACGGCACTGTGCCGGGCTACCTCGAGCTCTCGAATAGTGGCGGCAGTGCCTATCTCGACCAGGAGCTGGTGAAGCGCGCCGTTGCGTTTCGAGATGCGGCGACCAAGCTGCACATGACGATGTCGACGCTCTTTGATCAGAAGACGCATCCGGCGCTCAATCCGCTCTTTGCGCCGGCCGGCCTCAGCGTCAACTCGACAAGCAAAAACTCCACGACCATCAACTCGATGCTCAACTTTCTGCAGAACGTGCTCGACCAGAACAAGGCGACGCTGCTGTTCAACGGCTTAGAACGCGCGACGGTCGCGCTGACGGGCGACTATGCGCGCCTCAACCCAATTCTGCGCGAGTTCCCTGATCGAAAGCTGATCGAAGCGCTCGGCACCGACGCCAATGCGGCCGCCTTTGAGCGAAAGTTTGACGCCTCGCGCTTTGGCCAAAAATACCTCAAGTACAGCGAGGCTGGCCAGCAGGTTGTCGGCGACGCTGCGCCGCCCGTCGGCTCCGGCTTTCTGCGGTTCTTCAACAAAGAGCTGGCGCCGCTCGATGCTGAGAAGAGAGCCGGTCTGCTGCTGCAAGTCGTTCGTTTCGTCACCAGCAACACGGCGCCGCGCGAAATCACCGCTGCTTCGCTTGCGGCGCTCGCCACCGATTACGTCGGCGATCTTGCACAAGCCAATTCTGCGACGCGCAGAGAGGCCGATGGAGGCTTCAGCGGGCTTGCCATCTCAATCGATGCGATCAAAGCATCGCCAGACACCGTGCGCGCAGCTATTGCGCTTCAGTCGCCATTTCAGCCCGGTCGCGGTCTCAACATCGGCGACGACCAACTCAGCGATGCGCAGCTGGCGCAGCTCGACGCCACTGGCGCCAATGACAATCTCACTCGCTTGACGATGTTTTCGAGCGCGCAGCCGATTGTGCCCGGTGTGCGCGGCGACTCGTTCTACGCCGACGAAGGCGCCGCCGGCCAGTTCCGCGGCGAACGCGTGCCCGGCTTCGCGGCGGCGCAGTTTACGGAGATTGTCGGCGCCGAGCTGGTCGCGAGCAAGAACCTCGTCGACCGCTACCGCCGCGCCGGCGGCCTCGCCGACTGGGTGACGCGCGTGTCGCAGAAGATGCTGCTGCTCGCGCCCGTGATGCGCCAGACGCTCGATTCGTTTGTGGCGCACAACGTGCCGCTGCCGCTCTCGTTTCTGATCGAGCAGTTCAATCGCCGCTACACGACGTCGTCGATGGTCTTCATCTCGCACAATCCGGCGGCACCGGTGGCCAACACCTACTACCTCGACCCCGACATGCACGTCGGCCGCGACCCGATCCGAAAAACGATCATGTACCACATGTCGATGTACCTCGGCTGCGTCATCAACGACCCGCGCCGCTTCTTCGTCGCGCACGACACGCTCATTGTCGGCTACGGCGGCGGCGAGAACTCGGTGCCGTTTGATCCCGAGACGTTCCACCCGCGCCAGCTCGGCATGCTCGGTCGCGACGGCCCGTCGCTGCTCGTCTTCACGCAGCCGTACGGCGCGCTCGTCGGCGGTCGCGGCGACATTCGCGTGCCGACGACACACGACATTCGCGGCTACTCGGATCGCGTCGGCGCCATTCGCCAGTCGCTGCCCGAGCAGGAGCGCCCGCACCACCTGTCGGCGCTCTACTACACAACAAAGTACGACCTCGAGGCGATTCGCCGCCCGACAATGGCCGACTGGTACCGCTTCACGCGAGCGCCGGGCGTCTACAACACCACCACGCACCAGGGCGCGCAGCGCATCATCAACCCGGCCACCGGCAACTTTGAAAAGTTCATCGAGTCGCAGGACCCATTCAAGTCCGCCGTCGGCACCGGCTCGCGAAAGCTCCGCGAGTCGGCATTTCCGGAGCACTATCCGAAGAACGAGTACATGGCACAAAACGCCATTGCACTCTACTAAAAGAAAACCCCCCAAGAAAAAAAACTCACAGACCGGGCATTCAATCAATAGAGTGAAGAGTAGTGGTCGATGCGTGCTTTTGGCACCGAGTTTTGGCGCGCAGTGTCGCTGCGCGCGCTCACTTGGCCAGTGGTGGTGACGGCCAGCGCAGTTCTCCTCTGCGAAACGAATGGCGCGCTAGGCGCCTCTGGAAAGTCTGGCGTGGCGTCTGGCGTGCTCGCCGGTACCATTGCGCGTGGCGGTGGCGCGCGATCGGCTGCCATTCTCTCCAGTGCCGCAATCAGAGCTTCGTCCGACAGAGCACTGGACGAACTCGCTGCCACATCGGCGCCGTCGAGCTCCACGGGCGTAAAGTCGAGCTGTGAGAATGCTCCGTCGGCCTGCGCCTGTAGGTCGTGCAGTACGTCGGCATTATCGACGGCACTCGAGGCTGCAATCTCGAGCGCCTCCATATTGCGCGCGTGCACATCGGGGTTGATCGCCGCCGTCAGCTGGCGAAGATTCTCAAAGTAGTCCTGGTCGACAGAGCTGCTGTCAACCATTTGCATGCGATGCAGAATGCCCTGGCCGAGCTCGACCAGCTTTGCTTCGCGCGCCAGCTCCTTCTTCTTCATCACAGACGCCGTAATGGCGCGTCGCGCAACGTCAATCGACGTTCTGTAGCGTACGGTGCCTGGCGCATGCATCCGGAGAATCTGGTGCTGGCTCAAAGCCTGCGCCTCGAGATCGCCAATTTCGCTTTCCAAATCTCGGCAGCGCGCCTCTTTCGCCGCCACCTGCTGTATAGCAATCGCTTCGCGCTGCCGCTGCAATCGCACCGACTCCTCTTGCGTCGTCTGCAGACCAGTTGTAAAGCTAAACTCTACCTCTGGGTGCGTATCGAGCAGCACACGAGACGCGCCGCCGCAGTCAAACACCGATGGCCAGTTGCCCATTCTTTCAAACTCAATCTTGCGCTTTCTTTTTTTTTCAATCCGGTTCTTCAATACCGGTTGGCGAACAAGCGCATCGATCGCGGTGCGCCGGCCAATCCTGCCGATGACAAGCGAACGAGCAGTAAACTTGCGTGTAGCAACCGGTACACGCAAAATCACCAGGTTGCTGGCAGAAAGTACATTTCTGTACAAACTTTGTCGTGCGCGCACTATAGATCTTGCGCGCAACGGCCAGCTTTTTGCGCGCCATCTCCAGGTCCGGATTATCTGAGTGCGACAACGATGCAATAAAAAGCTTGGCCGTTTCCTTGTTCGTGCTACTGATCATAGCCAGCTCGTTTTCGCTAAGTTTTTTGAAAACGGACTCGGTCGCCGCAAGCAGCAGCAAAAAAGTGCCTCTGTCGTCCGATGCCGCCGACAAAATGTACGAGGCACCATGCTCAAGGCAGCACTTTTTTTCGCCATCAAAGTCGATGCAAATGCTTGGGTGTGAAAGCATAAGCAGAAGTATTTGATCCTGGTGGGTCGAGACAAGCCGGTATAGAAGCGATGGCACGGCATTGATGTCTGCGCCACGGCCAAGCAAATACTCGAAAATATGCACCTTTTTGCAGGCCGCTGCTGTGTAAAGCGGTGTGTGTCTGAGTTTGTTGATGGTATTGACACTCGCGCCTTTGTCGAGTAGCACCTTGATGCACAATAGTTCTTTTTCCTGATCACCAACAAGACCCGCTCCGATCACATTGAACAATGGCGTGTTTTGACACACATGATCGCGTGCGTCAACGTCGGCGCCAAACTCAATAAGCAACCGCAAAACGTCGACGCGACAGTAAGCTGCTGCAAAGTGAAGCGGGGTCGAGCCCAGCGTACGGTCGTTGCTTGTTGCACGCAAATTCGCATCGGCACCGCTTTCCAACAGCCTTTTGATTAAAGAAACCTTGCAGTTTGCAATGGCTCTGTGAATCAGCGCTCTCCCATCAACAAAATCATTGATGCCACCGAGGTCGGGCTCTGGAGAGCTCTCACCACTCATTGTTGGCGATTGACAATTTTTGGAAAAAAGAATGAGTAGTAGCAGCAATGGCGCTCGCGCGCGACCGCCGAGTCCCGCGGAGCAGAATGACGAGATAGACGAAGAAAGCACGCTTTTTATCAGTCTTTATACAAACTTTTCGAAATGGATGCGTTCAAGATCGCCATCAGAGTCACGGCGCGACCCTGGGCGGCAGGCGGGCGAACAGTTGTTGCGAGAGTTTCGTGGCTACTTGGCGCAGAGTAATCTTGGCATTTTCGAAGACGCTGAGCGAGAATTTGGCGATCTCGGCTACGAGCTTGCGCTACTGAAATGGCTCGAAGACGACGACGACGAATAAACTACGTTCTACTCTCCCCTGCTTTGATATGCCTGCGGCGCAACTGCGTAGACGGCGAGGATGAAGAGCGGCAAACTGGCAGTCGCCGGCACCAGTAGCGCTGTGAGTGTGCTGAGCGGCGAGAGTAGCGGCAGGTCGTAGATAGTGAGCAGGCCGCCGCTGTCGACCAGTATGGCAAATGTCAGAGTTGCCACGAGCAGCGCCGGAGTAGCGGAGCGCGAGAAGACGCCAACGCGCCATTCAAAGGTATCGGGCGCCGCATCTGACACCAGAAACTCGGTCGTCAGATAGAGGACGAGTGCAAAGGCGGTGACTGCGTAGAGCGTCGCGGCAACAATCGATGCAAGGCGCGGATCGATGCCATCCTCGGTTTGTTCGCGGAATATGTGATTCAATGCAACCGCCAGCGTGCCGACGTAGTAGACGAAAATGATTGCCGTTGCGGCGGCAAACGCAACCGCGTGAGGTCTCATCGTTTTTTTTAGTTGGCAGAGGCCTTTTTCGCAGCTTCTTTCAACTCACACGCGCGCAAAGCTTTCGCCGCCAGCTCCAACTCTAGGTCGGCCTCTTCGGCGCGGTCTAGCAGCAGCGTTTTCTCGATCTTTGCGTCTCTGCGCACTTTTGCAGCCGTGGCGTCGTTTAGCATCGCCGCCACCACACCATTTCGCTGCTTGCGCAGGTCCAGCAGCGCACGGCGCGCCGTGTCGACTGCGAAATTTTGCGCGGAAATGTCGCCGCCGGCGCTCGCTGCTTTTTGCGCGGTCGCCTCTGCCAATAGACGCGAGAATTCCGCCTCTGCTTTGGCCATGTCAGCGAGTTTCTCGCGGTACTGGCGCTCGATAACGGCGATCGCATCGGCGGCGCGTCGGTCAATGGCATCGATGCGCCCGAGAACATTGGCGGCGGGCAGTGGATCGAGAATGGCGACCAAAAACTTTTCCGCGCGCGCAACACAGCGCGCCGGATCACCCTCAAAGTCGCTGGCACAAGCTTCGATCGCGCGCGCCTCTCGCAGCCGATCCGGCTGCGCCAGCCAGCCTGCGCTGCGCACCAGTCGCCCGGCCACTTTGTCTTTCCATACATACGCAGAAACCTCGCGACCGCGCGCACCACTCGCCGTCGTCATCTTTGATTTTTTCTTGTCGACGAGGATATACAATGAGCAATTTTGGACTCGCCAAAGCCCCAGGTGTGTTGGAGTTTTTCCAAAACGATGGGCACGCGCGACGCCTGCGTGAGGAGAACCCGATTCCGGTGTTTGACAAGCGAATCTTGTTTCACGAGTACGTCGTCGTCAATGCCATGACGAAGCGCAAGGTCGAGCACCCGATCGACCACGACACGGGCGTGCTCGGTGCGCCGCTGCCGCCCGGCTGTGAGCTGGCCGAGCACAAGTACTTTTACGACGGAGTGCCGCAAAAGGGCTCGGCGACGAGCTACGTGCATTCGTTTTTCGCCGACTACGATTCGCAAGCAAATGCCGCACGGATTGCCGACTCTGACAATCTCTTCTGCAAGCCAGACTACAAGTACTACCTGTTTGGCATTGGGCTCTTTGAAACCGACCTCCTCGGCAGCGCGCCCGACGCAGTGGCGCGCTGCGCTTTTTGGAAAGCAGTCGCGTTTCTGCTGCGCAGCAAACCAAGCGACACGCTGCCGCCGCCAATCGCTGTCTTTGCGCGCCGCTACCGCGCCTACGTGCGCCAGGCTATCTTGGACTGGTGGGCAGCCATTACGACCGACGCATTGACGCGAGGTCGCGCCATGCACCGCGCCATCGAACTCTGCTACAATGGCGTTGTGGACATCAACGATCCGGTGCTGCGCACGCCAGAAATGGAGCAGTTTGCGCGCTTTCACAAGAACTGGGTGCTGCCGCGCGGCCTCCGAATGCTGCGCACAGAACTCACGCTCGCTCACCAGCCCGACCCGCGCCTTACTGATGTCTATCTGTGCGGTACTTGCGACGCCATTTTCATCGATGCCGATGGCCTGATTGTCGTCGGCGACTGGAAGCGCTCGAAAGAAATCAAACTCGAAGCGTGGCGCAGAGATGACGTCGGCACGGGGCCGTGCGCCGGCCTGCCCAACTGCAACCTCTATCACTACTATTTGCAGCTGAACACCTATCAGTACATGCTCGAGCAGAATAGCGACTATCGAGTCGCGAGCCGCCACATTGTCGTCTTCCATCCGAATCAGGCCGACTACGCGGTCTACGACGCACCCGAGATGCAGGACCGCATTGAGGCCGCGATGCAGCTCTATGCCAAGCGTCGCCACGCCATCGACGATGGTGTGCACAAGGACTGACTGACTGAAAAATGGACTCTGAGAGGGAGTTGTCTTTCTTTTAGAAGCCTGGACGAATGGTCATGAAGCCGTCCTCGGGCGCAGCGCCCGAGATCGGGTGGAGCGCCATGGTGCGGTTGAGAATGCCGGCGCCGCAACGGTTCATCTCTTCCATGGCAGAGAGCTCGGGGCGCGGCTTGGCGCCGGCGAGCACCTGGCTGACGCCGGCGGTGAGCTGCGAAAAAAGCTCGGGTGCCGTCGTCTTCCAGCTGTACTCGCGCAGCGGCAGCGGTTCGCTGAGCATCGGCGTGCGCTTCACCTGCGTGACGGGTCCAGAGGCGGACATGTTCACCGTGTGCTCGACACGCTCGCCGCCCAGCAGCAGCTGGCGCAGACTCGGCACCTGATTGTTCTGCTCCATGTGCGAGTTGAGAATCTGCGCATACCGATCGTCAGCGGCGTAGTCGACCTTGGGCGCCTTGATCGTCGAGCCTGAGGCGGCCACCGACGAGCTTGTGGGCCAAAACGACGACGTCGACGAGGCCGACGCGTTGACGGTGCCGGCGTCGGCGGCCGGCGTGGTGACGACGGCGACAGCGGGCGTTGGTGCAAGCCCGCCAGACGACTGGATGCCGCCGGTGAGCGGCAGCTGAGAGGCCCACTGCTGCACGTTGCGCCGCTGGTTCATCAGCTCCTGCTGGATTTGGTAGTTGCGCGCGGCGATTGCCGAGGCGCTCGCCTGTTCGAGGATTGCCAGGGAGGTGTCGTGCACGCGAGCCGCGGCTGCGAGGTCGTCGAGCGTCTTTGTCGCTTCGAGTGCCTCGAGTGCGTTGCCGACCGCGGCCTTGACCGTCGCTTCGCTGATGCCGCCCTGACTGAGCGCCTTGTTGCCCTGCTGCTGATACTCGTCGCGCTTTCTCGCCTTTTGCTCGGCAAACGTCTTGGCCGCCTGCGCCGCGTCTTCCTCCTGCTTGCGCTTGCGGCTCTGCTGCTCCTGCGCTTCGCGCGCCTTGTACTGCGCGTTCTCTGCCTGCAGGCGCTTAACCTCTTCCATTGCGCTGGTGGCCACCGCCTGCGTCTCAAACGCCACCTGCAGTGGGTCGAGAGGCGGAGCTTCTCCGGCGGCAGCGGGGGCGCCCTGATTCGGCACAACGTTGTGCACCTCTGCGGCCACTGCGGCCGCGATGCTTGCCGGCACGCCGGCGGCCACTGCGCCCGCCGGATTCGGCGTCGGCGCGTTGTTGGTGGTGGAAGTCATACTTGATTGTTGTGTGAGTGACGTCTGCTCCTCCCACATAACTCGCCAAGGCAGCGGCTGCGTCGGTGCGGCAGAGTCTGATGAAGCGGCCACGATGCCGCGCGATTTCAGCGCTTGCGAGTAGCCGTCGGAAGAGAGGACCTGCGCTCGCCTCTGCTTCACTTCGCCCCAGAGGTGGTCGATGTAGCCATTCCACGCCGACCGATCGCCAGCCGCTTGCTGCGGCGGTAGAGTGTAGCCGTACTTTTCGCAAAACATGCGCAGATGTTCGGGCGTGGTGCGCAGCAGCGACCGCTTGCACGGCAGATAGTCGAGAATCTCAGAGCCGGGTCGCTTGCCCTTTTTGCACAGCGAGATTTCGAGCGGACGTTTGTTGATCACACGGCCCGTTTGGCCGCTCAGCGACGCGTCGTAGCGGCCGAGGTCGCCAACATAGTCGGTGGAAAAGGAGTGACCGAGCGACACGCCTGCGTGCGTACCGGACATGAGCAGATTGCGCTGCGTCGCACACAGCACAGCAACTGGATCGTTTTGCGGAATGCCATCGTCGGGCTCACGGTGCAGTTTGTGCAGCGTTTCGGCCTTGGCCGGTGTGCCATCTTGAGACCCAATCACGCGGTACGCCAGTGTGATGCCGACCGACTCGAGCGAGTTGCTATGATTCATGCGCGTCGGCAGCGCGGTCAAATCGATTTCGCGCGCCTGATCGGCGGAAAACTCGCGCTTCATATCCTCTGGGTTCGTCAGCTCGTCGTCGAGGCGCGGCAGCACCAGACCTCGCACAAGGTCATGCTCCTCCAAGTCGGGCGCATCGAGGCGCGCCGGCACTACCGCACTCGGTGTCTTGAACCGGACCTCGCTCATCCTTCACACCAGAGCCACTTTGACAACGGTAGTGGCGGTGGTCGTTTTTTCAACTCAACAACCACAGAGCAAGTTTGACTTTTTTCCACCAACAACATGAACCGCTTCTATGGTGGTGGCGACGTCGACGACTTGGCGCGCGGCGTTGGCGCGCTCAAAATCGAGGAAGATCGCGAGATTGCAGCCGCCACTGCAGCCGAAAAGCTGGCCGCCGACGATTACGAAAGCTACATCTACGTCAAGCAGACGCCAGAGGTTCGCGCACTCAAGGCCGAGGCAAACAAACGCTGGATCGCCGCCATCGCTGCGCGCGACGCGCTGATCGCCAAGAAAGAGCGCGCTGCCGCCGCTGCGGCGTCATCGGCCGTCAAAACCGAGCAGCCGCGCGTGCCTGCGGCTCGGTCGCGCGACCCGACGCCGTCCGCTGCCGACGTCGCTCGCTTCCGCGGCTTTGGCGCGCCACCAGCCGTCAAAACGGAGCCGCGCGCGGCTCCGGCGGGGTCGCGCGAGCCGACGCCGTTCACTGTCGCCAATCAAAAGCGCCTCTTGGACCAGCAGAGCTTGGCGATCTCGGCCGAGCGCCGGCCGCTGACTTCTGATCGAGAGGACTCGTGGCGCAAACTTGTGCTCACTCTTCAGCAAGAAGCGGCAGACCGCGGCACTGATGATTTTGAGAAAGCTCGGGACGCGCGCCCAGAGGCCGCTCTTCTTCTTACCGACAAGAGTGTTCCAGCCGAGAAAAAGAGGCAGCTTTACGGCCAACTGATTGTCGAGCTGCGCACGCGCTTGGAGGCGGGCAACAAGAAGGCGCAGGGTGCACGAGACGCACTCCTGGGCGAACTTCTGCAGGCTGCTGGCGAGTCGCCGGAACAAGATGCCGACTATGTTTCCAAGCTAGTCGATGATGCGAGCAGCTTGCGCACGGAGCTGACCAAAAAGTTTCTCCGCCTTAGCAGCGGCCTAGTCGGCGGCGGCGTCGTCGAGTTCTTCGGCGCAGAAATCGCGGCCTTCAAGAAAGCGCTGGCCTATTTGGCCGCGCAAAAGAAATCGCGCGCCGACGGCGCGCAGCAGGCGGCGGCGTCTTCGAGTGCCGTGGCCGATGCGGTGCAGGCGGCGCGCGCCGCCGAGCAGGCGGTCGACAACTTTGTCGAGAACAATCCAGGCGTGCCGCGCGACGACGCCGCCGAAGTCGCTTCCGAGGTTGCCGACCGCGCCGAAGTCAACATCGACCTTGTCGTGCAACTGACGAGCCTCAAGATCTATCCACCGCTGCTGCTCCTTAAGCAGCGCGACGACGACGATGGCAAAGGTGCTGTCGCCAACAAAGTTCCTGATCGAGGTCCCCGGGTCGCGCCAGAAACGTTTCTGCGCAACCTTTTCAAGGGTGCGGACCAGCAGCTGTTTAAGTGGGACGCGAAGAACGCCCAGCTGACTCTGACCAATGTGAAGTCGGAGACGCTGCTGCGCTTTTTCGAGGTGCTGGTCGGGCCTCTGCTCAACTACTGGGCCGTTCCGCAGCTCGCGCTTGCCCGCGAAGAAACGCCTGGCGATTACGGCGAGTACTACTGGATCGATGGTGTCGTACCGGTGGTGACGCAACTGATTCTCGCCCTGCAGGCACAGCGTGCCGTAGCTCAGGACGAGCAAGAGATCACCGCACTCGAGCGCGCGTACAAGTTTGTACGCGACGTTGCGTACTTTTTCGTTGTCAAGGTTGCGACTGGCATCGAAAGTGTCGAGAACGCTGGCGACGCCTCGCAGGAGATATCCGGAGCGATCAGTCTGCTCCAGGCTTTCGATGTTTTCAACCGCAGCCAAACGGCCCAAATCGCAGTCAACGCCACGCGTCTGATGGGTTCCAGCACCGTCGGGCGCAAGGTTAATGTTGGCAGCGATGGAGAAAAACAGTTCGCAATCGGAACGCCGCTGGCGACGATGTTCAGCGTGCTGACGCTCCAGATGGGGCTCGCGCTGATCAAAAATCCAGGCACAGGAGCGGTGCGCTACGAGAGCGGTGCTTTTGTACCGCTTTTTACGCCAGGCAGCGCCGTCAACTTTGCCGCGCTGAGCGACCCCGAGAGCGACATTCATTCGTTTTCCTCGCGCATGTCGCGCCTCTTTGCGCTGCCGTGGTTCGACGCTCTCGAGGGCCAGCTCGAATCTGGCGACTCGTTTCAAAACGTCACAGTGCCAAAGAACGGCGACTATGAGGCGCTGAAAACGACGCCTCTCGGCGCAATCAAAGATCTGTCGGTACAACTCGTACCGACAGTTGGCGAGACGAGGTCGGCCAACGAGCTGCGAGACGAAGCCAGCCGTCTCGCGGCCGAAGCTGAAGCTAAGCGCCTCGGCACGCTCATGGCGCAGATCATTTCGACCGAGCGCGCCTGGGGCGTCGACATCGTCGACCAGCCACGACTGGGCGGCAAATATGCCACAAAAGAAGCCAAACTTCAGTACGACGTCAGCGTGCAGTTTGACAAGATGCACGAACTTCTTGCCGTGGCGTTTTTCACGCCATACCAAAACTATGGCAACGAAGCGCTAGTGCTGAACCTCGAGGATCTTGCGATCTTTGATCGCTACGGCGAGCGCCCGACAGTCACACTGCCGAATGACGACGTCGTCATGCTGCGCAGCGCGGCGCGTCCCGACGTCGCTCTGGTGCAGACTGGCGCCACTCTCGCCGGCTTTCTGAGCGGCGCGAAGAAGCTTGCCGGCAAGGTGCGCCGCATTTTCAAGCTGAAGCTGAGCGCAGCGATCCAAGAGGCCGCCAAGGACGCCGCCAAGAAAGCCCGCCTTTACGGCAGCAACTACACCGCTGGCATCTACCAGTACGCCTCGCTCATCGAGAACACGCTCAACGGCCGCATTGCCGACGAGCTCGACTCGAACAACGAGCCATCGCGCACCGTGCTGGTGCCGAGCGACGCGGCGCTCGACGCCTACTTTGAAAGCGCGGCGTACGAAGAGGCGACGCGTGGCATGGACGCCGACGAGCGCGCCGCCTATCACGGCGACGTCGTCACGTACCACATTCTCGGCCGCCGCCTCAAGTTCGACGCGCTTGCGAAGAGCCAGCAGAAGCTGCGCGTGCCGACCGAGCTCACCGTTTACAACGACAAGACGCGCATCGACGTTCTGCTGCGCGCCGAGGTGCGCGTTCTGAGCTACGACGCTGCGCGCGGTGGCACGCTCCAGGTCAACGGCAAGGTGGTTGGTGTCGGTCCCAAATTCACCGCCAAGAACGGCGACTTCTACATCATCGACCGCGTCGTCGATCTGGAGCGCGCCAAGACGATGAACCTCGCCGCCTACGTGCCGGCGACGGGCACGCGCAAGGGCGCGGCGGCGCAGAAGAAGCCGACCCGCGCGCAGCCGCTCAAGAAACCCACAGAAGACGACGACATTCCGGACATTTTCGAAGACGTCGAGGACGACGAACCCAGCGACGTGCTCGGTCCGCCCAGCGCGCTGCGTACGCCGCCGCGCCTGATCCGCGACACCGGTGCGCGCATGGAAAACTACATGGATCCGGGCGAGCCTCGCTTCCGCCGCACCTACGAGGGCGAGGACGTTTTCGATGATCAGGCCAAATCGGACTTTATCGATGAGGCTGTACTCGATCAAGAAAACTCTGAGCTCGATGAAGGGGAGCTCGAGCGCCAGGAAGAGCTCTATGCACGCTTCCCATGGCTCAAGGATCTGCCAACCTACAACCCGACGCGCTATTACACAGACGAGGACGGCGTTGTGCGCAAGTTGACGCTCTCTGCCGCCAAGCCGTCTGTGAAGAAGCAGCCGTCGGAGAAGAAGACCGCAGCGCCGCAGCAAGGACGCGTGGCTGCGATCGAAAAGGCTGCGCAGGCGCAGAACGAAAAGGACTTTGCGCCTATGTCGCGCCTGCTGCGCGAGACGGGCGTCGAGGCCGAAGTGCGCGCGGCGCGCGCCAAGGGCGAGCACTTTTACGTGCTGGCGCCCAAGGGCGACGCGCTTCGAAGCGCCGGCCTCGACGTCGATGCACTCGACGCCAAGACGCTCGCTGGCTCTGAGGAGCTGCGCGAGTTTGCGCGCGCGCACGTGGTGCGTGCCGACTGGTCGAACCAGGTCAGCAAGGCGCGCCACCATCGCGCCATGATGCCGCAGGACATGGTGTACCTGCTGCAGCAGCGCGAGGGCACAGCGATGAAGACGCTGGCAAAGACGGGCGCGCGCGCCATCCAGCACGTGCCGATCGACGTGCGCGAGGCGGCAACGGCGCCCGAGCACGAGCACGCTCAGTTGCACATCAAGGACATTGAGCTCTACCGCGCGCCGCACCGCCTCGGCGACGACAAGGAGCTCTTTGTCTACTTTACCAAGCGCCCGCTCGTCGCGCCGCCCACCACCACCACCAAGCCGGCGGCGGCGGTCGCCGCCAAGCCGCTGCCCAAAGTCGACGCCGAAAGCAAGGCGCCGACGGCGGGCAGCAGCAGCGATCGCTGGCATTCGACCGTGAAGGCGGTCGAGCAGAAGCTGCAAAAGTCGAGCGACGTCGACGCGTACCACGAGCACGTCGAAACGCTGCAGACCACCATCGACTCGCTCGGCGGCGCTCAGGCGCTGCTCGAGCACGTCGACCAGGTGCAAGTCGACTCTTCATTCGCCAAGCTCCGCCAGGCGATTGCGCGCAATCCGCACATGGACACGTCGCGCAAAATGGACGCGCACACTGCGCTCGAGCAAGCGCACAACCGCTTCCCTGTTCTCACCAACAACTGAAAATCACCCACACCATCATCACCTGTTTTTTAACAAGCGCGACAGAAGAGTCTGTGTGCGAGTGCGTCGCGTGCCGAGCTGTGCGGCAAAGCGCGCTCGATCGAGCATCGCGAGCGCCAATGGACCCGGCAGCGGTGTTGCGGTGAGAAGCGCGTCGTAAAAGTCGTCGTAGCAAAAGGACGTCGGGTGCTCGACAAAGCAAAGCACGGTTTCGACCTCGTCTTCGCAAACGAGCGGCAGAGCGCGGCGTGCCATCGGAAACGACTGTGAGCAGAGTTGGTTGCGATGGCGCGCCACGTGCATCACGGTGGGCGACCAGCTGCGGCAACAGACGCGGTGGTCAACCGCGTTTCCGCCAACCTCGTCGAGTCGCACGAACAGCAGCGGGTCGTTGAGCGAAAAGGCGGCATTCGTAGCGTTGCACGGGTCGATCGTTATGCGCACCGCCAGTCGTACGTCGATCGATGCCGTGCGATCGTCTGGCAGCGTATCGAGACGCCACGCATCGGATACGCGTACGCAGCGCGCGCCATCGATGCCGACAAACGGCGCCACAAACAGCACGGTGGACTCGAGGGCGCGTTCGGCGCACGGCATCATAGCGCTAAATTGCTCGCCCAGAGTGGCAACGTGCCGCGATGTCGTTGTTGGCGCAAGCTCGTCAAACTCGCGCACCAGAGTGGTGAGGAAGAGCAGCTCTAGGCCGGTCTGCGCCACGACAATATAGCGCCGCTTGCCAATGCTGTCGGCCAGCGAGTGAAAGCGCTCAATCAGCTGAGGTGCGTGCGGCAGCGCACACACATCAACCTCGAGCGGCGCTTCGAGCAGCTGCTGCACGAGCCGCTCGCGCCACGTCGCGCTGTTGGCGGCCAGCGAAACAGCCTGACGCAACCAGACGGTGTCGCCGAGTTTGACCGCACTCAGCTCATCGACCACGCTGTGCGTCGCCAGCCGTCCGCTGGCAAAGAGCTCAGAAAAAGTCGTCTCGCCGCCGCGCGCCGCGACGTCGCCCGACAACAGTAGGCGAATGCCGCGCTGCATCTCGTCGAAGAACTGCAGCGCACCAACGAGCTGTGCGCTCGAAAGCACGTGCGCATCGCACAGCACCACCGCATCGTAGCCGGCGGCAATCTCGAGCGCATAGCGCGCCGCATTGTCGTCGTGGTTGTTGTGGCCAAACAGCGACTCGTACGAAACGAGCGACGCCAGAGGCAGCGCGGTATCGGCGCGAGCGGGCGTGCACGCTGCGACCACCCAAAGAACGCGCGACACAACAACGGGCGACGGCAGCAACGAGCGGCGACAGAGAGCGCGCCACATTTCTGTCGAGTTCGCGTAAAAGTTTGACGGCACCAGACCGCCGCAGTTGATAAGCGCCGCGCCACGTCTGCTCGAGCTGTCGACGGCTCGGATAATCGCGCTCGCGTGGCAGTAGTCGCGCCAGCTCGCAGCAAGCCCGTCGCCCAGGTCCACCCAGACGCGCGCAGCAAACAGAAAATCAACCGCGGCATTGAGTCGCAGCGGCGTCGTCGGCCGCTCTTCGGTCGCCTTTTGCGCAATCTTTCTGACACTAAACACGCCTTGGCCGTACCCAGCGCGCTGCAAAAAGAACGCCGCTCGATACATTTCGTGCGCCAGAGTCAAGACCACCACCGGCCCGCTCGGACTCTTTGACCCGCCCTCCTCTTCCGCCTCCTCCTGCTCCTCTTCCTCACCACTCTCCTCTTCCTCCT
This sequence comes from Pirellulales bacterium, assembly GCA_022841705.1. Classification (GTDB taxonomy): domain Bacteria; phylum Planctomycetota; class Planctomycetia; order Pirellulales; family Lacipirellulaceae. The sequence goes on along the minus strand of JALHQZ010000021.1, from coordinate 1,954 downwards.
CAATCTCCTCCTCCTCCTCCTCCTCACTCTTCTCGGGCGTCGCTCGCGCGAGCGCATTGGGCACGTATTCGTTCAAAAGCTCCTTGGCGCGCAGCGCCTGGATCGAGAAGCGCGCCCCGGGCGAGCCGGCAAGTGCAGTCGATGCCGAACCCTCGATCAGCAGCGGCACGCGGGCGCCGAAAAAGAGCGCGTCGACGGTAACGGTGGCAGGCGTGAACTGGTCGACAAACGTCGCAATGGAAACGAGGTCTGCCAGCGGTGCGCGTTCGCATCGCGCACCATCGAGCCCGAGGTGATGCGCCAGGGCGACGACGTCTCCGTGCGGCACGAGCACAAGAGAGCCGCGCGCAGACGCGTAGCGATTGCCGAGATGATTCAAGACGACTGGTTTGAGCGCGACACTACCCTGCGCCAGAGAGACGAGCGTAGCGAATGAGCCCGGTGGCATTGGCGCTCGCACCAATGTCGGCAGTAGTGACAAACGCGATCGGGCGAGCTCATCGCGGCCATTGCGCCGCTGCTGTCGCCCAATGGCGGTCCGGCTCTCATCGAGCACGCGCCACGTCTGCTCGGTGCACAGTAGTTTTTCGTAAATGCCGCGCGAAAACTCGACCTGCGAGCACGAGCGCACAAACACCACCTCGTACTCGTACTCATTGAACGAATGAACTTGGCCCAATGAAGTCGGCAGCGCACGACCGCGCCGCAGTCGACCGCTCAAACGCATGCCGGCATGCACCAGAGGCAGCTTGCGATCAAAATCGACCACCACCAACACGACGCGTCTTTTGTCGCCTTCGCTCGCACCGCGCTCGTAGATGGCCGTGTGCCTGTCATTCGCATGCCACACTACACCGCCCAGCAGATAGCGCGCTGCGACCACCAGATCAACCGCTTTCAAATCGCGATCATTGCGCTCCAGCGCACCATAAAAGTCAAAAAGAATGTCGCCACTCATCGCTCGACAATTCCAGTGACAAAAAAAAAGTCAATGCTCTGCGCGAAACATTCGGCTGTGAAGCGGTTCAATCACTCTCGTCTGCCGAGACTGTGGTCTCGAAAATCATTGCGCAGTTGCAACCAATGCTAGTTTCCTGGCAGCGACAGTACTTGCCCGCCGATGCAGTGTAGCCCATTTGCTTGATTTCTTTCACAACAAAGCCCTGCGATTCCAGGTCTGCCTTTGTTTCCGCATTGAATCGACCTTCGAACCTCATTTTCAGCTTGAGGTGCTTTTTCATCTTCTGCTGCACTGCGTACGCGGTTGTGGTCGATGTTTTGGCCTCCCATGCCTTCACAGATGCGTGGAGCTGCGATGCCAAGCCGTTACTTTGACTCGGACGCTCTGCCGAAACCAAAACAAATGTGCCACCTTCGCATTGGCAACTGCTCGAGCAATCGCAACACACAGACTCTCTGATTTCTACGGAGACATCAAAACCTTCTTTTTTGAATGCCTCGGTCACCAGCGCCGCTTTTAGATTCGTGCGAAACTGAAACGCGAGTACGTTTCGTCCGTTCATGAGTTTGCAAATTCGCACCACCTCGGAAGCCGCTTCATTGACTTTCTTCTCGTGTACCAATGCGCGCAACTCCTTTGCACTAGTCATCAGTTGCAGCGTCATCGGTAGAAATCAAACACCATTTTTTTTGCATTCCGCGAAACATTTGGTGCCAAATGCCAAAGCAAAAAGTCTCAAACTATTGTTTTTTTGTGAAATTTTAGAGTCGCGGCGAGCGTGGGGCGGTGCGATTGCCGAGCTCAATTCGGGCTTATGTTAAGAGTTGAAAATTTCGACTCGCGGCGAGCGTGGTGCGGCGAGACTGGAGGGGTTCATTCGGGCGCCACTCAAAAATTAGGCCCATTTTCAGACCTTTGGCGGCACCGTTTCGCGAACTTTTCGGCATTAAGGTACGTTCCGTGGTCGGCGATTTTTTTAAAAAATCACTGGCT
>JALHQZ010000020.1 GCA_022841705.1 Pirellulales bacterium | reverse complement strand
TTCCCAAGCTGAATGTCGGGGGTTCGATTCCCCCCGCCCGCTCCAGGTTTTTCAAGGCCTTCACGCCGGAGCGTGAGTAGAACGAACGCAGCCCATTACAGGGTTTTTTACAGCGGCACCCCCTAAGTGTTCTGTGGCGGCTCGCCCTTGGCTTTTTCCGCCTGTTGCTTTTCCCATGTCGCACGAATGCTCGACATGAGCGTTCCGTCGGGATCAAGCATTTCCACAGACAGCGCGCTTGTAATTCCCATCAATTCTTGCAGATCGGAAAGAGCTTGTTCGAGCGCCTTCTTTGAACTTCGTTGACGCTTCTCCGCCTTCGACTGGGGCGACTTCACACGCGCAAAGAGTTCTTCCGAGTTTCCATGCACTTCGTAGACGCCGTGAATGAGGTCGTTGCGCCGGTCAGCAAACTTCTTGGTCCGCTTCAACACTTCTTCCAAGATCGCGCGCTGACGGTCGCTGAGCCCAGCGTGCTCGACCGCCATTGAAAGTAGGCCCCGTTTCGCTTGATGCGTCGGTTACCGATCCCAGATCGCTTCACAGTATGTCTTGCGTCCGGACTCGAACATCCGAACGAACAAACCGCGAAGCGCATTCTCGTGGTGGTTCCACAGAATGGTGATCGCCCCCAACAACCTTGCTTCTTCGGGATACAGGTCAGAGATTTCCTGGCCGTACCCAAGAAGACCTAGCGGCCAATAGAATTCTTCCTTCTTCTTGGTCATCGTCACCACCTTACGATTTCACCGCGTGACGCTTTAGGCGCTGTAGCCAAGCCAGAGCCACTTGATCGTGATCCACGTATAGATCAGCGATCCGTTCCACGTCTTCCTCGGACCATCCGGTCATCTTCGCCAAGTCGGCGTTGGTGATGTCGGGCATTCGAATCTTCATGGTGGTGATGAAGGTTCCCCGTGCATCATGCAGGTGCTTGCGCCGACCCTCTTCATCCACGATCGGTGTCGGCTTACCATTGGCATCGACCGGGCCGCCGATGTCCCTTACGCCGAAATGGCTGCCGCGAATGATGCAAAATAGCGGGTCACGATGTTTGCGGCGGAGACGGCGCTGAGATCGAACGCCGAAAACGCGGCGAAAACGCCAAGCACGGCGTCTCCGGTGCGCTGTTCGTGCGCCCATGTGTTTGAATTCTTGAAACTCTTCGCACAACCACCGCTAAGCCGGTTCGCAACCGAGGAAGCGTGGTGGTGTGCGCAGTCGCCAGCGAACCGGTATCTTCCCAAATTCCCTGTTTTTGTATGTTTACAGGGAATTTCCCGCAGATTTACCATGATGGCGGCATGTCATAAGGCCTTATGCCTCTGCAAAAACAGCGTGTTTTGTCGCGTGCGGCCAGAATTCCCTAGATTCAGAAACAGGGAACTTGCGTCAGAAAGCAGGGAATGCTCGGGAGTGCGTGCAGGGAACAGCAGGGAGAGTTCTGCGTCCGAAACCCTCCACGTTCCTTTGCACGACCTTCTGTCCGGTGGGCCGATCGAGTAAATGTTACGCGCCCGCAGTCATTGGGCCCTGCAGGCCCCAGAGCCATGGCGCTTTATAAGCGAGCGTTCGAGATTGGACTCGAGTTCGCCCGGCTTGGTTGCGATCGATTGCACTCAAGATAGTCAATCATGTGTTTGTTCAGGTGTGCCTACATCTGGCGCTGTCTGCGGGACACTATCGTGTTTACTGAGACGTGACCTCATGAAACCACCCTAGCCTATCGGGTTCGCGGCCACGCTGAATCGCCTCGAGTCTACTCGTTAGCGCCGCTGTCACTGCACCACTGCGTCCACTACCGATTGTAAAGCCTCCCCCACAGAACCGCACCTTGCCAACGCCAGCAATCACTGCGGCTGTGCCACAAGCAAACACTTCCGTGAGATGACCATCTTCGGCGTCGCAGCACCACTGTTCGAAGCTGTAGCGGCGCTCCTCGACTGACATTCCTCCGTCACGAGCAAGCGAGATGATGGCGTCCCTCGTTACACCCGCCAGTATCGCACCTAGCGGAGGCGTGATCATTGAACCATCGCGCATCACAAAAAAAACATTCATTCCCCCCAACTCTTCCACCCACTTCTGCTCGGCAGCATCAAGAAAAATAGCTTGATCGCATCCCTCCGCTGCTGCTTGCCGAAGCGCCAAGAGCGTGCCGGCGTAATTCCCTCCGCACTTAGCTGCCCCAGTCCCGCCTTTTGCCGCGCGCGAGTATTCCTTGGACACCCACAGGGATATCGTATCGCGCTCGGATCCGAAGTAGGCGCCAGCGGGAGAAGCGATCACACAGAAGATGTATTCTCGCGCCGCCCGCATTCCCAAAAAAGCTTCAGAGGCAAACATAAATGGGCGTAGGTAGAGGCTGCCCTTCCCGTCGGGCACCCATGCCACGTCAGCGCGCACCAACATCTCGACTGCCGCAACAAACATCGCAGGGTCAAGCTGCGGCATGGCAAGCCGCTGGGCGGAGAGCGCAAATCTTCGCGCGTTCTCGAAGGGGCGAAACAATGCGATTCGACCGTCGTCGCATCTGTAAGCCTTCATCCCTTCGAAAACCTCTTGTGCGTAGTGAAAAACAGCGCAGGCCGGGTCCAGCGAGAATGGGCCGCGCGCGCACACCTGTGCGTCATGCCAGCCCTGCTCCTCGTTCCATCTGATCACCACCATATGGTCTGTGAATACAGAGCCGAATTTTGGCGCAGCCACGAGCGCCTTAACCCGAGCAGGCGGTGTTGGACTTGGATGGGGCACGCTTTTGAAAATCATAGCTGCTCAGGGTCTTCGACTTGGGTGGAAGAAGCACTCGGTCATTTCGCAGTCGCGGCCATCTTCGCTACGCCGCGCGCATGCGCTTGATAGTGTCCGACGCGAGCACGCTGCTCCCAGTACCGACGCATGGCTGCCATTTTTACCGGCCCATATCCCCGGACTTCACTTACGAGACCCAGCGCGTCCATTGCCGCAACATAAGTGTCCGCTGTGGCTTCGTTTGAAAACTTTTCAAGCAATGCAATAACGTCGTCTCGTAAGCGGCGCTCTTCACGGCGCTCTGCGCTCCAGCCAAAAGGATCGTAGGCTCTGCCGCGCAACCACTTTAGCGATCTAAGGACATGGAAAAGTCCAAACACCCAAGGCCCGAACCGCATTTTTCTGGGGCGTCCTGTGCTTGGGTCCGGCGCCGATACCAACGGCGGAGAAAGCCACACGCTGATCTTTGCCGCTCGCGCAAATTGCGCTCGTAAACTTTCCCCGAGACCCTCTGTGTGCAATCGAGCGACCTCGTATTCGTCTTTGTACGCCATCACACGATAGAGCGCGTGCGCCGCTAACGCGCTAAGCGGCTTATCCGCTTTCGATAACCTCGCTTCGGCCGCCTCAACTAGGCGCATCGTCGACATATAGACATCCGCGTATGAGGCGTCCTGGTATTCCTCAAGTCGAGCGCGGCGATCGTGAATGATCTCCGACAGGGTTTGCACACGTGCTGGATCTTCCACGCGGCGCGTATAGGCGCCCGACACGTACGCGCGACCCAGCTCAAACGCCCGCTGATTCAACGAGACAGAAACGCCGTTTACCTGGATCGCGCGCATGATGGCATCGTAGCCAATGGGCACATAGCCCTTTTGCCATGCACAGCCCAACAAGAAGGTGTTGGCCGCAATCGTATCTCCGAAGGCTTCTGAGCAAAACGAATGGGCATCGACATGAAAAATCGAAACCACGCGACTGCGGATATCCGACAGGAGGGCTGCGGCGTCTATGGATGCATCCCGGTCTCGAACAATATCCGCGGTCGGCGCCACATCCGTACTCAACACCGCCCGGCTACGCTCGACGTCTAGTTTGGCAAGCGACTCCGCCGCCGCAGCCGTGACGAGATCAGCACCGATAACAAGGTCCACCTCGCCTGCCCCAAGCCGCGACGCACAAATCTCCTCTGCCGGTGAGCTTATTTTTATTTGGCTCACGACAGCGCCGTTCTTCTGCGCCAGCCCTGTGAAGTCGAGCACGCGTGACGACTTACCGTCGAGGTGCGCGGCCAAGCCAAGGAGGGCGCCCAGCGTCAACACGCCCATGCCGCCAATTCCCGCGACATAAATGTTATAGCCGCGTCTGCTCAAGGTTGGCAGAACCGGCGGTGGAACCGACGTCATCAGACGATTGTTGGAATCGAACAAGCTGTTGATCTTTGGATCTTGCGCCCTACGCAATTCGCCCTCGACTTCGATGAAACTCGGGCAAAAGCCCCGTACGCAAGAGAAATCGGTATTGCAGGTCGCTTGATTGATTTTGCGCTTGACGCCCAACTCTGTATTCACCGGTTCAATAGCGATGCAATTCGACTGAATGGAGCAGTCGCCACAACCTTCACACACAGCCTCGTTGATGAACAAGCGGCGCTGTGGCGCTGGCTGCTTCTGACGCTTTGTTCGCCTGCGCTTCTCGGAAGCGCACACCTGGTCGTAAATGATGACGCTAACGCCGGGGCGTTTGCGAAAGTTCTCCTGATAATGGTCCAGCTCATCCCGATGGGCAACGATCAAGCCAGGAAGTTCATCGCCAAGCCACTTTTGCGGGGTGCCGCTCAACAGCACGACTGGCGCAGCTCCCTCAGCGATAACCTGGCGCGCAATCGCCAGCGGAGAACTTAGTCCTTCCGCAGGCTGCCCGCCGGTCATGGCAACGGCGTCGTTGTACAATATTTTGAATGTGATGTTGGTCTTTGCGGCAATTGCCGCCCGAATTGCGAGATAGCCCGAGTGCTGGTAAGTGCCGTCGCCCAGATTCTGAAATATGTGATGGGTCTCTGAGAACGGGGCAGCGCCAATCCATTGCGCTCCTTCGCCTCCCATCTGACAAAACGTCGTTGTGTTTCGCGAAGCGTCAGACAAGGCCATCACATGGCACCCGATGCCTCCTCCAACGACGGCTCCATTGGGCGAGACGGTTGATCTGTTGTGAGGGCATCCTGCGCAGAAGAATGGCCGACGGGTCACGCGTGACGCGCCCGTAGCAAGCGCCTTATCAAGCAACGCTCTGGAACGCTGGCTCAGCCCCTCGAACCGCTCCCTCTGGGGCTGGCAGGCGAGATTCCATTGCGTGAGGATCGCCTCGCCAACCTGAATGGGATGAAGTTCGAGCGTCTCCGGCAGAAGCGGCCGACCCTCCAATTCGCGCTTTCCCACCACGACTGGTCGACGCGACGCATCGCAATGATAAAGCGCCTCCTTGATCTGCGCCTCCACAATTGGCCGCTTTTCCTCCACGACCAGTATCCGCTTCAGTCCTTCCGCGAATTGCATCAATCTTGAAGTTTCGAGCGGCCAACTCAGACCGACTTTGTACAAGGCGATTCCCATATCGGCGAGGTCATCAACGCCGATCGACAAGTCACGCAACGCCTGCAGGACATCCAGATAGGCCTTGCCAACCGCGACGACGCCGAATTCGGCGCGTTTATCGCGCGTGACTACCCTGTCCAAATGATTGTGCCGAGCCCAAGCGAGCACAGCCGGCATCCGCTCCTCAAGAAGCCGGCGTTCCAGTTCGTGTCGCTGAGCAGGCCACGAAACTCGTGGATCCCAATTCAAACCGTGCGCTGGGATCTCGAAGTCGCTTGGGGCGCTATATGTTTGATACGCCGGAATCTCAAAAGTGCCTGCGCTCTCAACGACTTCCGTTATTGTCTTCATGGCGACCCAAACGCCGGCGAAACGGGACAACGCAATGCCAGCCATGCCCATCGTCATCAGTTCGACAACGCTGCAGGGCTGAAGGATTGGCATTAGGACCGACTGAAAAATCCCGTCAGTCTGGTGCGGAAACATTGAGGACTGCGCGCCATGGTCATCGCCGGCGAGCGCAAGCACGCCACCCAGCGGCGATGTGCCCAGGATGTTGGCGTTTCGAAAGACATCCCCGGTGCGATCAACACCGGGTCCCTTTCCGTACCAGATTCCGAATACACCATCGGCCTTTGTTCGGCCGAACGCTGAATGCATCTGCGCGCCCCATAACGCGGTAGCCGCCAAGTCCTCGTTCAGCCCTGGCTGGAAAACAACGTCATGAGCGGCTAACGCCTTACTGGAGCGCCACAAGAACTGATCGTACGTGCCGAGCGGCGAGCCACGATATCCCGTAATCAGCCCAGCCGTCCGCAAACCGTGCGCTCTGTCCCACCGGCTTTGCATGATCGGCAACCGAACCAGCGCCTGGGCGCCGCTGAGAAACACTCTCCCCGAGTCCGCTTCGAGCGGATCAATCAAGTCTCGTGGGAGTGTGGGCGCAGACGTATTCATCCCCCCAATATCGCTCATTGCGACCAATTTTTTGCGCCAATTGTGGTAGCTACTCTGCCGTTGCAGGTTTGATTGCGCTATGTTTTATCATTTTTTTGGATGCGATGCACTCCGGAGGCATTCTGTGAATTTAGATAAGGTCAACCGCGCCATTCTTGCCGAACTCGCGAACGACGGTCGCGTTAGTTGGCGCGACCTTGCAGAGCGCGTGAACATAACGCTCACGCCTCTGCTGAGACGGGTGCGTCATCTCGAAGAGGTGGGGCTCATCGAAGGTTATTCTGCGCGCTTGAGTGAGGCGAAGCTGGCGGGAACTATGAGTGTGTTTGTGTCCGTCCAGCTCGAGAAGCAGAGTGAAAGCGCACTTCGGGCGTTCGAGAGCAGGATCAAGTTGGCGCCCGAGGTCATGAGTTGCCATCTAATGACTGGCAACGCCGATTACCTCTTGCGCGTCGTGGTACGAGACCTTGACGACTTTCAGGCGTTTCTTCTCGGGAAGCTCACGAGCATCCCGGGAGTGTCGAATATTCAATCAAGCTTTGCGCTTAAATCTATAGTGCAACGGTTTGCGCCACTGCCGAAGTGAGAGCGCCGAAGAGAGCAAGGCCATCACGTCTGTTGGAGGAGCGACCACACGTCGACTATCGCGCCGTCACTGTACACAGCGATATTGCCGAATTGAAGAAGAACGCCCTCGGTCTGATTAGGGCGTAGGAAAACATAATCATCTGGTGCAAGCCGTACACTTGCGGGCATGGTGAACATATCTTGATTGCTTGAGCGCCCAAACACTGGATGAGACGATAGTGGGCGCGGCCAAACTGGCTCTGCCATCCATCGTCCACCGTAAACGAAAGTTGTGCGAGCGCGTTCAATTGCGTCTGTTGCGCCGCCTCGCGGATCGCTCTCGAGCCCCGGAACGCTGACCCCCTCAAGGACTTTCAGGACAGGCGCCGCGATGAACACCGCCGGCAAGAGGTCAGGCAATGCGCGATCACAAAAGGTCGGCTTGAGCATACCTGATCCGGCCGCCACCTCGTTGCATGGCGTCACTGCCCCCCCGTCACGATACAAAGGAAATGTCGTGCTGCCGCCTGTGTTGAATATCCTTGACGTCGAGTCGCCGAAACTCTGATCTACCGCCCGCGCCGCCGCTATAAAATCCGAATATCCGCTACTCACGCGAGACAGAGATGTGTGTTGCGGTCCCAGCTGCTGTTCAAAAATGGTGATGTGCGCGTCGTACCCCATAAATCCCGCGAAATGTAATCGCGGTTCCGCCTTAATGATCTCCAGCGCTTCGCCCACTGAACGCGGACTCGCAAAGCCGCCTCTATGGAAGCCCACGTCGATCTCAAGCGCGATACTGAGATTACGGCGGCTTTGATTTGCGAACGCACGGTACTGCGCCAGGCGCTCAACCGTATCTATCAGCCAATGAACCTGTCGCTCCGGGCGCAATCTGGAGGCCCGGCGACCCGCATAAAACGCTGCCGCCGCGCCGACCGGCAAGGGCTTGCCGAGCAAAATATCGACCTGCGGCCATCTTTCGGCCGCGTCAGATAGGAAGGGCCGGTGGAAGTCCATTAAGCGATAGCTGCCGGTGCGATCCATAATGAATTGGATGAGTTCTGGGCTCGGCAGTGACTTTACGACGATGCGAAAGTCCAAAGTTGACGATCGCATACGCTGCATAGCAATGATGTTTGCGAGCAACCTGTCACGATCGACTACCAAAGTCGGGGCAAAGAAGCCCGCTGCATGCAAAGATGCCTGGATCGAGGAGAAATATGCTTCGTCGTGTACCGGCGTGTTTGCACTTGCGCCGCCGGTATCAGCTAGCCCCATGATGCTCGCTCCCCCGGCGGCCATCAAATCACGACGAGTGGGCATGCTCTCTGACTCCCATTTCCGTATGGTGCGACCGAGATATTTGATGTGACATGGAGAGCCAATTGAGCCTTCAGACGATAAACATGGACAAAAGGACCGCCCCGCTCACACCAAAGCTCAGCGCCACCACACCGGCGTGCAACCTCGTGACCACGGCACGATTTGCACGACTCAAGCCCCAAAGTGCAATAATTGCCGTGCTGGCGACAAGTGCGCACCCGATGACCGCCACTGCGTAGAATCGAGCCGTGTTGCCCTGCAAAACGTAAGCTGAAAGACCCCCAGAGCCGAGGCCAACGACAAGAACAATCGGGAAAAGCCATGCGAGTGGCGCGCCAACGATTGCAGCGACTTTGCTGACGCCGTCAAACACCGTTTTCCTTCGCCAGAAGAAGCCAAGAAGGCCCAGCAGCCCCGCCCACTTCGCGATATCAAGCGCTTGCATTCTGAGTTCCGGGACAAGCAAAGGCCCTATCCGCTCCAGTGGCGCGAGTCCTTGCAAATGAACGAGGTATTGTACGTGTCCTTCCTCTCCTCGTACGAACGCGAAGAGCGGACTTGCGAAGGGATTTGCAGAGTTCGGCGCGGCATTCTCTAGGATGAAGGTGTCGTTTCCGATGGGACGCAGCGGTCCAACGTCATCGAGCATGAGCCCTTCGCCCTTCACGGTTACGCGCTGCGACGGCTGGAGAAAGTTTATCAGCGCCTCTGGACCAGAGTAGGCGCGCAAAGTCGATCTATATGCCCCTTCGTATTGTCGAAGCTCTTCCTCGTTGAGGCTGACATACGCTCTACCGGGCTCATAGACGCCGAGTACTTGCTCGATGACTTGAATATTAGCCGACAAATTGCCCAGGCGTTGCGGCCCGGTAACCGAAAAAAAGACAGCAACATCGAGTGCTGGAAACACCAGCAACATCGATTCATAGCCTGGCCAAGTACCCCCATGGCCGAACACGACTTGCCCGTTCCAGTCAAACGCCATCATTTGGAAGCCAAACCCGCCAACGTCAGGGTGGCTCCTGTGCAGAATATCGCGCAGTTGCATGTGAGCCGCAGCCGAAAGCACTGGCGAGTCCTGCCCGCGCACAGCGGCAAGATGAAACCTGGCGTAACGCGCCATGTCTTCTAAGGACGCGCTGATCGCGCCAACCGGCCAATAATATGGGTGAAACGGCAAAAATGGCGCTCGCGCCATCGCGCCGCCATCATCTGGATAGTACGCCGATGCTACGTTGCTCGGCAATTCGAGCCCCGTCTCGAAATGCGTGTTCTGCATCCCGAGCGGGTTCCAAATTCTCTCTCGCTCGTACTGTTCAATACTCAAGCCGGAGACGTCTTCGACAATTGTCGCTAACAGCCCTGTTGAGTAATTGGAGTAAGACACCAGCGCCCCAGGGGGACGAACGCGCCTTGGCGCTAAAGCAGCGATTTCTGGACCCGACAAGGGCGCTTCGATCGCTACGTGCGTGCTCACACCGCCTAGACGTTGGTCATAACCCGCGCTGTGCGTGAGCAAATCTCGTACACTGATCTCCGCGTTGTGCCGACCGCCAATTTGAAGACGACGTAGATACAGATTCGCAGGATCATCAATCGACCTAATTCGCCCAGACTCCACGAGCTGCGCGATCGCCACACCCACAAAGGTCTTGCTAATGGATCCAATCAAGAACCTGGTTTGAGTGCTATCGATAGGCTGACCGGTGGTGTGGTTGGCTAACCCGTAAGCTCTTTCCACGACGACATCGTCGCCTCGCACCACCACAAGGCCCATGCCGGCGAAGGCGCCGCCAGCATCGTAGGCCTGACCGAACGTTCTGTCCGCCCACACAGCGAAAGCTTCAGCGTCAAAGGGCGCAACCTGTGACGTGCGCGCTTGCACCTGAGCCGCCGTCGGGACGGACATCGCCATAAGCAACAGCGCTACTGAGCCTAGAAAGATGCTGCATCTACAAGACAGCGACATGTCTGACCTTGAATCAGGCTGCACTTTGAAGAAGTTGGGCGCGCCGACCGAGAAAAACTCAGGCGACGCGCCCAAAGGAGGTGCGGGGGGAGTGTCTAGTGCCTCAGCCTGAGTTCGAGGCCCCACATTGACGGCGGTATGGGAACGCCAGCGCCCGCATTGGTCGCGAGATACACATCCTCGTCTGTGACGTTCTTACCAAAGGCGAAAACGCCCCAGCCGCCTGCCGTGGACTCGACTCCTGCTCTCAAGTTTACGAGTGTGTGGGCGTCTTGAATGGATGCGGAGCTGTTGTTGCTCGCAAGGAAATTCCGGGAGCGATAATTGCCTTCGGCTCTGAAGCTGCCACGCAGATGCTCAGAGACATCAAATTGGAATGTTGAAGCCAGCGAGACGTCCCATCGCGGCGACCTTGGGAGCTCGTTTCCTGTATAGTCGGTGACGCCATCGGGATCGATGAATGAGGAATATTCTGTTTCTAGATAGCCTATAGAACCGTCGATCTCCCACCAAGGCGCGAGGATCGCCGAGAACTCGCTTTCGATGCCTGATATGTCCACAGAAGCAGCATTAGCTGTGGTTGCGAGCGGCACGGGGATTCCGCCCAAAACCGCCTCACGCGTGATTTGCTCCTGCTTGTCGCTGTACTCCATGTGAAACGCTGAAGCGGACCAACGAACGCGCTGGTTGGGAGACGTGTACCGAACGCCCACTTCATAATTATCGACAACTTCTGGGTCGAAAAGAAACTGCCTGATATCGAACGGGATGGTTCCGCTGGTTCCAATGGTCGTCAAAGCGCCGCTCTGAAAGGCGGAAACATTGTCAAACCCGCCACCCTTGAAGCCGCGTGCAAACCGAGCGTACAAGAATGTGGTCTCAGAAGCCTGGTAACTTAGCGAGATATCGCCCGAGATGTCGCTGTCGGAACGCGATGTTTGATCTCCCTCGCTTCCTACAGGGAGTGGTGCGAAGAGCGTTGTGAGAAAGTCATAGTCCTTGTCTTCGTCGCTGTAACGAAGACCGCCCGCAAGGGTCAATCTATCGTTCAACGCCCACTCAGCCGACGCAAACAGCGCTTTGCTTGTTGTCTCGATTTCCGTGTCGACAAAGGCGTTCCCTGCCCCGTCATCGTCGCCGAAGGACGCCACAATTGCATTTGTGGTGTCTTGGCGCAGGAGATAGGCGCCAAACAACACATTGAACGGACCGTCAAAATCGCTTGCTAGTCGAACTTCTTGGGTAAAGATGTCGCTCTGCTCTGGATATGTCGTGAGCACGCCCTCTGCGGCGGAGAAATCCTGATCGTATCGAGCGGTCGAATCTCCCGTACGGTATGCGGAAAGCCCCGTGAGCATCCACGCTCCGAGGTCTAGGTCGCCCCGGAAGCTAAAACCAGATTCTTCCCGCTCGAATCCGCCAGCGTCTCCGACAGTCGTGACCCGATCAAACGGATTTCCGTCGATATCTGTGTGTTGATCTCCGGTGCCAACAATGTCCGAGAAGTCGACTGCAAAGAGGAGCGTCAGGGATGGCGTCGGCTCCACCAAGAGCTGCCCGCGCACGCCACTGAACTCCTGCCCGTAGAGCGCACGCGCGCCCGGCGTTCGGTTTTCAAGCCAGCCGTCCTGTTCAAGGCGTGCGGCCGTCAAGCGCAGAGCAGCAGTGTCCGAGATCGGGGCGTTGATCATTGCCCTCGCTTGCAAGAGCTCCCTTTCGCCTAAGGTGAAATCTGCGGCCCAATCAAAGTCTTCCTGCGGGCGGTTGGTAATCACGTTGATGAGACCGCCCACCGTGTTCTTGCCGAACACCGTGCCCTGCGGCCCCCGCAAAACCTCAATGCGATCCACGTCGTAAAGGATCCCGCTGAAAGAAACCGGCCGCGGCAGGTAAACTTCGTCAACAAACACAGGAAACCCTGGCTCGAAGCCAACCCCATTGTTTTCATTGGTGATGCCGCGAACCGTCATCGCCGGGCCAGCCAAAGTGACAGTGTCGAACTGCACGTTCGCCACCGCACTGAAGACCTCATCAATGCTCGAAACGCCGCGCTGTTCCAGGGTCTCTGCCGTAACCGCTGCAATTGAACCCGCTGAGCGATCCAGCGCACGCTCGCGCTTGGTGGCTGTAACAACGATCTCGTCGCTCGTTTCTTGGGCCAATGCGCCGCCGCCACCGACCAGCGACAACAATGATCCAGCTGCAATCAGGGCAAACCGCATCGCTCTCCTCCCTCTGTTTCGAGTCGGGAGGCACCTTATCGCCTTTTGATCACAAATCACCAGGCAAAAATCATCATGCCTCGCTCAGCCCTTCATTCACGTGTGGAAATCGACACAGCCCGGCGACGTCTAGGCGCGCCAAACCGCGAAAAGTTCCCCTGGCTGGCGAAATTCATACCCTCTCGGCTCAGCGACAGCGGAGACATCGAAGCCCGGCAACGCCAAAAGCGCCTCAAGCGCGATCCTCGCCTCAGCACGCGCGAGATGCGAACCGAGGCAATGGTGGGGACCTGTCGCAAAGGCGAGATGTTGCCCCAGATCGGTCCGATCTAGATCGAACTCGTCGGGACGCTCAAAGACGCGCGCATCCCGATTGGCGCTCCCCAACATGCAGTTTACGAGGTCGCCACGAGCTAACGAAACGCCTCGGATTTCTGTGTCAGTCGCAACCAACCGAGTTGCCGACTGCACTGGCGAGAGCCAGCGCGCGGTCTCTTCAATCGCCTTTGGAATGAGGCCGCGATCACTTCGCACGCGTTGAAAACACTCAGCGTGGCTTGATAACGCGAATAGCGTGTTGAGGATCAGCGCCTCTACTGTGGAGATACCGCCGAAGAAGATTATCAGCGCATTCTGGTAGATTTCTTCCTCAGTAAGCGCATCCTCGCCCTTCGCGCCGGCCAATTCAGAAAGCAGTCCACCTGCGCCTTCCGTCAACCTTCGCGCCAAATGTTGCTTGAACTCACTAACCTGCACACGCGCTTGCGATCTCACCGCCTCGTCCCACGTATAGTTGGCGAGCGCCTTCTCGAAACTGTCAAACCATGTCCTCAGGAGCGGTTCGTCTTCGGGAGGCAACCCGAAAACCGCCAGCATAACTTGCACTGGAAGCCTACTCGCAAACGCCGCCCTGAGCTCTGCTTTTTCTTGGGGCGCAATGTCTCGGACCAACGATGACACAATTTCCACGACACGCTGCTCGAGACGCTCCCTAATGAGCTTCGGCGTGAACGAGGCGCGGGTCGCCATGCGATATCGACGTTGCTCGACGCCGTCGGTGGTCATCATGTGCTTACCGAAAGTGTCGAAGACCAGCATCTGCTCGCCTCCAACAAGGTATCTGGCGTCGTCTTTGAGAACCGTCGCTATGTCTTCGTGCCTTGTGATGTAGTACATCCCCAAGGTCGGCACCCAGGAAACCGGCTCCTCTTCGCGCATCCTCGCCAAAAGAGGATAAGGGTCTTGTGTGGCGATGCTGGCGTCAAACAACCTTCCCACCGGGAACATGAAATCGGCATTCATCGCGCCATCCACAAATTTTTGCGCCATCAGAAACTCACTCTGTCCCCGCCTTTGAGCTGGAGCATCTCGCGCGCTTCTTCAGGCGTCGCGGTTTCGACACCCAGCTCATTCAAAATTGCTTTCACCTTCCTGACCTGTTCAGCGTTACTCGTGGCGAGTTTGCCTTTGCTGATGTAGAGCGAGTCCTCCAGTCCGACCCGCACGCTGCCTCCCAGCAGCGCGCTCGCCGTCAAGAACTTCATTTGGTCTGCGCCAACGGCAAAGCATGACAGATAGTAGTCGTCGCCAAACAGACGATCTGCCGTGTTAGTCATGTGCATGAGGTGATCGAGGTGCGCGCCGATCCCACCGAGAATGCCAAAAATGCATTGTACAAAAAATGGCGGCGTTATCAGACCTCGATCAGCAAAGTGCTTGACCGTGTAAAGGTGGCCCACATCATAGCACTCGTACTCGAAGCGCGTTCCGTGACCATGGTGCAGCTCACGGATGATTGTCTCAATCTGTGCAAACGTATTGCTTTGGAAGCCCGCGCGAGTCGATTCCAAGAAGGGTCTTTCCCAGTCGTGCTTCCATTCCTTGTAACGTTCCGCCAATCCGAACACGCCGAAGTTTAGCGTTCCCATGTTCAACGACGTGAGTTCTGGGGAGGCGCGCTTGGGCGCAGACAAACGCTCCTCGATGGTCATTCCGGGACCGCCGCCGGTGGTAATGTTCACGATCGAATCGGTGGCTTGCTTGATTCGGGGGAGGAACTGAAAAAAGACGTCAGGATCAGCGGTTGGCCGCCCGTCCGCAGGTTGCCGCGCGTGCAAATGCAAAACTGCCGCCCCTGCCTCCGCTGCGGCGATCGCTTCACGCGCGATTTCATCTGGCGTTATCGGAAGGTGCGGCGACATTGTCGGCGTGTGAATAGAGCCGGTGACCGCGCACGTAATGATCGCTTTTTTTGCTCGTCGCATTAGCCAGCTCCTACGCGCTTTGGATTATGGAACGTTCCAGCCGAAGGCGTTCCATTGATGGAGATAAACGAAGAACAGCGACAAGCCTGCTAGCGTCAACGCGGTTGTCGCTTGCTCAAGAAATGCGCGTGGCCGGAATGGTCCCGCCACCACAAGCACCAAGAATATGGCCGCAATCGCTGCGGCAGCCATTGGTATAGCCAACAGCCAGTATGCAATGTCAGGAATGCGCAATTGGACTTCTTGCTCACTCATGCTCATGGCGGTGGTCATGAAAACCCATAGACCGACACCGCAGCTGATAGATGCCAGCGCCAACAATCCGAAGCCGAGCGCTCGAATACGCCCGCCCCCCAGCGCGGCCCGCGCGGCGGTGGCAAGGACGGCAATCCCAAGGAGAGAAAGTCCGATTATGAAGGTCCAGTAGGCCATGACGTTGAAGTCTTGTGTCTCCTCCTCTCGAAGCTGGAATGCTGTGACGAAAGGAAAGTTGCCATGGTTCAAGTTCATCCGACCGTCGGCGCCACGATGGAAATAGAGTAGTTCGTCGGTCCTGGTGTTGCGAAACAGTCCATCATTTTCTGTTGCCGCAAATTCTCCCGCGCTCAATCGCCCAGTGACAATGAGAGTGCCAGCGCCGGAATCGCGTACCGCGAACTCCGATGATAACTGCAAAACTTTTTCAATGCTGGTGAACGCCCAGCGATAATGGCGGTAAGACCCTGCATAGGCGCTGAGGTCTTGTTGGGCCGAGGTCGACGCTGTAGTCGCTGACCCGCCATCGGGTCGAGGAAGCAACCGCTCCAACACCGTGCGCGTGAAGTAGTCACGCGCCTCGGGTCCCGGTGCAGCAAGAAACACGACGAACACGCCTACACCCTCTTGCGGCGAGAGGATTAAATCCGTGTGGTGAGTATCGCCGTCTCCCCCGTGACCAACAAAGCGACGCCCGCCGATGTCCTTTTCAGCGAAGAGAACGCCGACGCCAGTCATCGCCGGGTGTACACGATGTTGCGGCGTCAACAGCTCATCCACAGAGCCTGCGCTCAAAAAACGCGCCCCGTCGGCCGCCAAGCCGCGGCTGAGTAGCATTCGCATATAAGTTGCCGCATCAGAGAGCGACAACATCATCCTGCCGGCCGGATATGTGCGGACATTCGCGAAATATGAACCGGGCCGGATGACGCGACCGGAGGAGCGCCAGCCGTAGACAATCCGATCAGCAAATGGTGCGAGCGCATCTGGCGCCGGCGACTCTATCCCACTGCTTGTCATACCGAGCGGCGAAAAAATCTCCTCCTGCAGGAACTGGTAGTACGGTCGACCAGAAGCGCGTTCAACAATGTACCCCAAGAGCGCCGCGCCATAATTGGAGTAGCTAGCATAAGTCCCGGGAGCGGCGATGAGGCGAGGCTGCGTTTCGGCGAGAATCTGCCCCCACGGCCTGGGGTCTGGTGATTGACCGCCTGCGCCAGTAGCCAGCCAGCGCTCTTCAAATCCCGCTTCGTGCCGCGCAATATCGCGCACCGTGATCGCTCGTGCACCGCGGTAAGACGGTAATGCGAAGTCAAGATACTGATTGGCAGGTGCATCGAGATCTATGAGCCCCTGCTCGACAGCCCGCATGAGCGCAACGGCCACGAAGGTTTTGGAGATCGAAGCGATCGGGAACATGCTTCGGTCTGCGTCGAGCTCAATCGGTTCGCCTGCGCTTGTAGCGCCAACTCCGTAGACTCGCGCGAGCGCGCCATCTGGCGTGACAATCACCGTCGCAATCCCAGGCGTGGCGTGCACCTCCATCTGCCCCCGAGCGACGCCATCGACATAGGCAATGAAGTCAGCAGTGTTTACATTGGCGCGCTGCTGAGCCACCGCCGCACTTGAGAAGAAACACGTCAGTGTGCAAAAAAAGACGAGCAAAAAACGGGTCATTCCGGCCGCCCCCAAAGCTGAGACGAATTCGTTTCATAGGCCCCGCTAGTCACACGAAAGCCACCGGCTCGGTCATTGGTGATGTGAAGAGGCCCATCCAAATCTGCAAAGTCGCAGACGCTTGCCACCACCAACGCCGGCGCGATGGCGAGCGAGGTCGCGAACATGCAGCCAACCATGCAACGCAATCCATAACGCGGCGCTGCCTCTACAATTCTCAGCGCTTCGGTAAGGCCACCACATTTGTCGAGCTTGATATTTATGTAGTCATAGCGACCTTTCACCAGTTCAAGATCCCTGAGACTATGGAAGCTCTCGTCAGCACAAATTGGCGCAGGCGCGCCTTGACGCGGCATTGAGATATCTTCTCCCGATCGCAGTGGCTGTTCGATGAGCATAACACCTGTCTCCTCGAGGACTGGCCACAGCGCCATGAATTGCTCCGGGCGCCACGCTTCGTTAGCGTCAACCGCCAAGTGAGCGTCTGGCCTGGCGGCGCGCACGGCGCGCAAGCAAGCGGCTGCATCGTTGCCGCCAAGCTTGAGCTTCAGAGTTGAATGCGCGCTCCACCGAAGCGCTTGTTCAGCCATATCTTCGGGCGTGGAGAGCACCACTGTTACAGCGGTGTCCACACGAGCGGGTT
The DNA here is from genome assembly GCA_022841705.1 of Pirellulales bacterium. Taxonomy (GTDB): domain Bacteria; phylum Planctomycetota; class Planctomycetia; order Pirellulales; family Lacipirellulaceae. The sequence goes on along the minus strand of JALHQZ010000020.1, from coordinate 19,575 downwards.
GCGTCAATTCGGCAAGCGCCCAGACAGATTTCCCTTTCCTTTTGGACTCAAGATCCCACATTGCGCAATCGATGCCGTTGCGCGCAGGCCCTGGCGGCAATAGCGCTAGCAAGTCTTCCCTGGTGGACTGCGCTGGGAGCGCTTTTGCCGCCCCCTCGATCTCGGCGATTGTCTGCTTCGCAGACAGGCCATAATGCGCCAGTGCGCAACATTCGCCTCGCCCGACATATCCCGCGTCCGTCACCGTCACGACGATAATGTCATGATCGCCATAGGCCCCGCGCGACACCGTAACAGGGCGCGACATCGCTATTTTCTCGATGTGAGCTGAGATCTGCATCCATTCTTTTGATCACAAATCACAACTCTTTTGCAAGCCAAACCTCTATAGGCCGGGTTACGGCTCTGCAGCTTCCTGGGCCGGCGGCGCTTCGAACAGGCTCACCCGCAGTGCTTTTTTGTCGATCTTGCCTGTCGCTGTTAGCGGCAACTCTGTGCGCACTATGATCTCGTCGGGTATCTGCCACTTCGCACAATGACTGAGGAACGCAGCATCCAGGGCGGCTTTGTCGAGCGTAGCGCCCAATGCCAGCCTAAGAACTACGATTGGACGCTCCCCCCACTTGGGATCAGGGCGACCGAGGGCCGCCGCCTGGGCGACACCGGGCACGCTGCACGCAATCTCTTCAAGCTCCGCGGAGCTTATCCATTCTCCTCCAGACTTGATCAGGTCCTTGGCTCGATCGACGATGCGCATGTAGCCGTCGCTGTCGATGGTCGCGATGTCGCTGGTATCAAACCAACCGTTCTCATCGACAGGCGCCTTGGCGTTTAAGTAGTCGCCCACAACCCAATTGCCTCTTACGAAAAGCCTGCCGGCGCTCTTTCCATCATGCGCAACCGACGCGCCGTCGTCATTTCTGAGGCGCCTTTGAAGCCCGAACACGGCTCGCCCTTGCATTTGCTTGTACCGACGACGGACGGAATCTTCGCCAGCCTCGTGTTTGGGCTTAAGAAAACCTGTCCCTCCGAAAGGATTGGTCTCGGTCATGCCCCACGCGTGAAAAACCGATATCCCAGCGTGTTCCAATTGCTCAATCATGGCCAATGTTGGCGCTGATCCGCCTATTCCAGCTCGCTTCAGAGTCGGCCACGAAACGCCCGCGTTTGCCGCAATTTCAAGCAATCCCTGCCAGACCGTCGGCACACCGCAAAGAAAACTCACGCCCTCCGCTTTGATGAGGTCAGAAAGCGACTGTCCGTCAAGGAAACGACCGGGCAGCGTCAAGCGCGCGCCCGCCATTGGTGCGGCATGCGGGATTCCCCAAGCATTGGCGTGAAACATCGGAACTACGGGAAGAATGTTCTCCCGTGAAGAGATTGCCTGCCCCTCACTCATGCAACATGCCATTGCATGCAATACAGTCGATCGATGTGTGTAGAGTACCCCCTTTGGCTCACCTGTCGTTCCCGAGGTGAAGCACAATCCGCAGGCTTCGGTTTCGTCGCCTGGCATCCAGTCAAAGTCCGCAGCCTCGTTACTCAATAGATCCTCATAAGCGCTCGCCCCAGACACCGTGGGTTCGCCGGATGAGAGCTCAATGAGCCGCAGTTTTTGCGGCAATCGGGACCTGATCTTCTCGACGATCACACCGAGGTCGGAGTCGAACAACAATGCGCCATCGTCCGCCAACTCAATGATTCTGGCGATCTGCTCGCTTTGAAGACGAGGGTTGATGGTATGCAGGACTGCGCCCAGTCCAGGAACGGCGAAGTAGAGTTCCAGATGTCGATGGTGATTCCACGCCAGTGTCGCCACGCGATCACCGCGGCCGATGCCCAAGCGAGAAAGAGAAGCGGCCATCTGGCGAGCACGTGTGTGTATCTCCCGATACGTGTGCGCTACACGTCTCCCGTTCTCCACGCGCGATACCACTAGAGTGTCGCCATGGTTCTCGGCTGCGAAATCTAGCGCATCCGTGACGCGCAAAGGACGAAACTGCATCATCTGGAGCTCACGCTGCTCTGGTGAACATGTCACGCAACCGTATCGGTGCATCTCGCTGGCCATCGACCATGCCGAAGGCGCGTAATCCTCCCCCGCCCGGCGATACCTTCGCAGCGGCAGAAAAGAAGTCTTGCGGCGAAAGCACCTCTGGTGGCCAAACGCCCGGCATCGGGCCATTGGCGCCGAGCAATAGAAGCGCACCTGCAACCGCGGGCACTGCCGTCGACTGCTCCATGCTGATACCGGTAGCGCTCTCAAACCGAATGCCGCGTCCAGCACAGGTGACATCAATCACCATCCCGCTCTGCTCGCGCCCATGTTCTTGTGGAATACCGCCTTGCAACTGCTTCCATGCGCTCACGAGGTCGAGGCCGTCATCACACTTCCTAGCCAGCTCCCAAGCCATTCGCATCAATCCTGGAGTCGTCATCCCCCCGCGCAGCATACATTGGCAGTCAAGAAACATCGGGAGCGTCAACGGCTCCGGGTGTCCAAGTCGCACAACCTCAAGCGAGCCTATTGGATCCGGGAATTTTACGATTCGAGGCTCGAGTTCTTCCCAATCTGGTGTTCGCGTACGCCCCAGCAAGGCTGTGCGAAAACAGTGAACAAGGTGCTCGAAGATGCCGAGAGTGAGATCGCTGCCCGGCGCACACCAAGAGATGTCGGCGTAGCCCGCACCTGGCTTGACCTCGAGATAATCGAGCGCGAGCTTGACCAGGAGATTGGTTGTGCCTGGCGCTGAGCCCACGCCGACCAACCCTCGAACACCCGCCGCTTCTGCCTCTTTGCTGCATGCCAGAAGTTCTCGCGTGGCGTCGATGTCGTCGCAGATGTCGAGATAGTCGACCTTGCTCTCTATGCAGGCCCGTAAGACCCGGGGCCCGAGACGGTAGAATGGTCCAGCAAAGTTTAGGACCAAGCGAGCGCCATGTATTTTTCGTCGGAGCAGCTGGTGATCTTCCGCCAGATCTAGCGCGGTTGATTGAATGCGGTCGCTACCGTCGACCTGCACACGATCAATAACGTGAAAGCGCGTATTCGGTAGCGCCTTAGTCAAGAGTGCGAGTGCTTCACGTCCCTGAGCTCCATTGCCGCCGCAAATAACTATTTCGCTCATTTAGCGCCACGCGACCCCAAGATCGCCAGGTCGCGCTCCTCACGGGACATCGACCGTCTGACATAACCCGTCGTGAGCCACAAAATGAGTCCCAAGACCAGCCAGCCAATCAAGACTAGACCTGGTCCCGACGCGCCTTCAGTAGTCGCAAGCTGATAGATGTTCAGGCCAAGCAGCGCGAGCGCCACAACGCCAGCGATCACGGGCATAGGCTTGAAGAGCTGGGCGGAAACGCCTGCGTGCGCTTGCCTCCTACTTATGAACGAACAAGCAGCGACCAGAACGAACATAAGCGTTATGCACACGCCGCCGAGTGAAATGACCGGTACGATAAGCGCTCGTCCGAAAGGAATGGCGACCAGCGTCAGCCCAGTAACAAGAATGATAGCTGGAACGGGCGCTCCGGTCTTCTGACTGACCTGACCGAGCCACGGCGGCGCCAACCGGCCGTGTCCGATAGCGAATAGAACACGCGATGCAGAGTAAAGGATCGCGTTCCAAGTCGTTAGAAGCCCAAGAAGGCCAGTAAACATCGCGGCCATGGTGAACGCCTGCGACCCAAAGGCGCGCTGAAACGCCTCCGCCGCCGGAAATTCAAACTGCATGGCCTCGCTCGCAGGAAGCACAAGGGCCGTCGCAAGAACCACGCCTGCATAGAAAACGATTGAAGCGAGGAGAACAACGAGAATAACTGTTGGTATGCGTTTGATGGCGTTCTCGGAAGACTCTCCCAGCGCCTGTGGCACCGAACCGAAGCCCGCAAAGAACAAAGGCGTGATCAGCAACAAAGCAAGAAAGCCTTCACCACTCGCATCGAAGGCTGGCTTTAGATTTTCGACGTCTCCGCGCCAAATTGCAGCTCCGAGAAACGCGATCGCGCAAACTAGCATCGCGTAGACCATAAGATCTTGGATCGTCGCCGCCAGCTGCGCGCCGCGCAGTTGCAGCCAAGCAAAGAAGAGCGTCCAGATTACGCCGACCACGATGTCGCCTAAGTGAATCGCCTCGCCGCCGAATTCATAGAGGCGAATTCCACGCAGAGATGGCCAAATCTCGAATGTGATCCAAGAGATCGAAATCGCTTCAAACGCACAAACCGCGATATAGAGCAACGCGAGGATCCAGGCCGTCAAAAATGCCGCCCCCTCCCCCAAGAAGCGGTACGCATAGACAAACTCGCCCCCGGCGGCTGGTAATCGCTGCCCCAGCTCTGCGTAGCAATATCCAACAGGGATTAGAAGCAATCCACCGATGACGAACGCGAGCACAGCGCCGATCGCACCCGCGGAACTTACCCATTGTCCGACGAGAATGATCCAACTCACACCCACGATAGCCCCGAAGGCAAGCGAGAAGAGTTCTCTCGCCGATAGGTCTCGACGTAGACCTTCTGAAGCCGGATGTTCGCTCATCAGCGGCCCTTCCAATTCGGCTTGCGCTTCTCGGCAAACGCTCTCGGTCCCTCTTCATGGTCCTCGGAGGCCAGCATCGCATCATAAAGGGGAAACTGCCCTCCCTTGATAGCAGACAGCGCTTCCTCTTGGCTTAAGTTCTCGATTCCGCTGACGACCTGCTTAATCGCCTGCACTGAAAGCGGCGCACCGTCGGCAAGCGTACGGGCAAGTTCCCTGGCCTTGGCTAAGAGCTCGCTTCTTGGGACCATGTAGTTCACCAAACCCCATCTTAGAGCCTCTTCCGCGTCCATCGTGCGACCAGTCAACAACATGTCCATCGCTACGTTCGTTGGCAACTTCCGCGGCAAACGCTGCACTCCGCCAGCATCGGCCAGCACGCCAATCTTCGTCTCCGGCAAAGAAAATCGAGCTTCCGGTGCAGCCACAACCAAGTCGCACGCCAGGACAAGCTCGAAACCTCCGCCCACCGCAAGCCCATGCACCGCGGCGACAACAGGCTTATAGAGATCGAACATCGCGGTTATGCCCGCAAAACCTCCAATGCCGTAATCATCGGCCTCGCTCTCGCCTCCATTCGCGGCGGCGTGTAGGTCCCAACCCGCGCAGAATATCCGCTCACCGCCAGTCCGAAAAATTGCCGCTCGAATGCTAGCGGAATCACGAACCCGCGCGAAAACCTCGCCGAGCTGACGGCTCGTCGCCGCATCGATCGCATTCGCCTTGGGCCGGTCAAGCACAATTTCCGCAACGCCATCGGTCTCAATCAATTGGACAGCTTCCGCCATATCGTTCCCCTCAAACCATCTCGCTGGGCAAGGCCATGAGCACGTCCGCGCCAGACTGCGCCACAACGAGGTGCCCTTCGACTTTCGGCAACTCCCTTGCAAAGAAGAAGCGCGCGACAGCCAGTTTTTCAGACCGCCGCGCCTTGTCATCGCCGGCTAATGCAGCCGACACGATGCGCACCCACATCCAGCCAAGCGCTACCAGGCCGAACGCGCGCAAGTAGTCAACACCGGCGGAGCCAAGCTCGTTTCGATCGTGCTGCGCGCGCTGCAATATATCTCGCGTGGCGACGTCTACTGATTCCAGCGCGCAGAGTAGGCGCGCCGACCATTCCTTGATTTCATCGAGATGTGCGGATGCATCGAGGTCAGATCGCACCAAGTTTTTAAATGCGCCCCACGCACGCCCATTCTCGGCCGTTATCTTACGTCCGAGCAAGTCGAGCGCCTGAATCCCGTTGGCGCCTTCTTGAATTTGCGCGATCCGACAATCGCGCACGAGTTGCTCCATCCCGTTGTCACGGATGTACCCATGCCCCCCCCAGACTTGCATGCAGCTGTTGCAGGTTTCGAACCCTAGGTCGCTAAACATCGATTTCACAACAGGCGTGAGAAGCGCGGCAAAATCCGACGCCGCAGTTCGAGCCTCGTCGGTTTGGCCGGATTCTGAAAGGTCAATCTGTAACCCGAGCCAGAGCGCCAGCGCCCGACCGCCTTCAACGAAAGCACGCGCGCCTAGGAGAATGCGCCGCACGTCAGGATGCACGATCAAGGGATCAGCCTTCTGGCTTGCAAACAGCGGACCGTTCAAAGATCGTCCCTGCAAACGCTCCCGAGCATAGTGCGCTGCGTTCTGATACGCAGCCTCTGCCGCGCCGAGACCCTGCAGTGCGACGAGTAATCTCGCCGTGTTTACCATCGTGAACATTGCAGCCAGACCGCGATTGGGCTCTCCAACAAGCCACGCAGCGGCTCCGTCGAAAACCATCTCGCAGGTCGAGATGCCATGGTATCCCATCTTCTTCTCAAGCCGAACAGGTCGAACCGCATTGCGATCGCCTATGCCGCCAGATTCATTGGGCACAAATTTCGGGCAAACAAAGAGGCTAAGTCCCTTGATCCCGGCAGGCGCGCCCTCGAGCCGGGCAAGAACAAGGTGTACAATGTTTTCGGTGATGTCCTGGTCGCCACCAGAGATGAATATCTTTGTGCCGTTCACAGTGTATCGGCCGTCAGAGAGCTGTTTCGCGGATGTGGCAATAAGGCCCAGATCTGTCCCGCATGACGGTTCCGTCATGCACATCGTTGCGCCCCAACGGCCTGTCGCCAGATTTGGCACATAGAGGCCGCGAAGCTCTCCGCTTGCATGGTGCGCAAGCGTCTTTGCCGCAGCCTGAGGTAATCCGATATAATCACCGAATGACAGGCACGCACTCATGATCATTTCGTGCAGCGCCACATTGAGGACTTCTGGAAGGCCCTGACCACCATCCTCGGCGTCCAAGCACATTCCTATCCAACCGCCGTTGGCGAAGCTTCGGAAGGCGTCCTTAAAGCCTGGCGGGGTGCGAACAACGCCATCAATCAGCTCACAGCCAATTTCATCGCCGTCGCGATTGATTGGGGTCAACTCATTCTCACACAGCCTGCCAATCTCGCTGACGACACCTTCGATCAGGTCGTCAGATAGCCCGTCGCGCCCTAAACAACCGGAGGCATTGAGGACTTTGGTAAGGATGAAACTTATGTCCCTCGTCGGCGCACGGTAGGTCAGCACCTGCCCTCTCTTCCTCAGCCAAATTCTATCTTGGCCCTAGCATCAATGGTAGATTTGTGATCAAAAGGCAATACAAGTAAGTTTCGGGCGTCTGTGCGGGCGAGAGACCGCCAAGATCGGCAGAGACAGGGCGGAAGTTGAGGCCATTTCCTTTGAAACTCGCAACTCAAAAATTTCTCGCTGCCGCGCTCTGGGCGTGCGCTGCGGCGCCTTCTTTCGCCAAGACAGAGCCCACTCCTGGATGGGCAGATGACGCTCGCACGCTCGTTGAAACGTACGCCGCCCCGAATTGGCGCGACACCGAAGCGCTTTGCTCGCAAACCCAATCTCTCGCCCGCAACGCCTCATCATTCGGCTGTTATCGTGGATTCAGCGCTCCTCAATTTGAGGAATTTGAGAGGCGCTCGGTTTATGTTCCAATGCGCGATGGCGTGAGACTTGCCGTCGACATCTATCGACCCGCCGACGGCGGCGCGGCCGTTGCCGCTCCGCTTCCGGTCGTGTTCACGTACTCGCGCTACTGGCGCGCTACCGAGATGCCCGACGGCGACCTCCAGATTTCCGTTGGGCGACTTGGCCGAGGCGAGACGGGTGGCGCACTTGATGTTGCGACATCGCGTGAGCCGCGATCAACCCAATCAGGGGTCGCACTGCTTGTTGCACACGGATATGTCTATGTTCGCGCTGAGGCACGAGGAACCGGCGCTTCCTTTGGCGTCCGTACGGGAGACATGTCGGGCGTAGAAGCGCGCGACGCATACGACATTATCGCTTGGATCAACCAACAGCCGTGGGCGAATGGGCGCGTCGGGATGATTGGCGCATCGTATGAAGGCATGTCGCAGTTTCTGACGGCCTCAGCCGCCCCACCTGGATTGCGAGCAATCTTCCCAGCAGTCGCTACATTCGATGAGTATCGCGCATCCTGGTCGGGAGCTGGCGTTCTACGAAAATACGGCCTTGCTTGGCTGGCGCGTGAAGCTCGCCGAGACGGTGTGCAATCGGGCGTCGCGGGGTCTGTTGTCAATCCAAACGAGGGGATGGAGCGCATTGTCGCGCGGGTCGACGAGGACCGCGACGGTGTGATGCGCCAAGCGGCCCGGCTAGAGCGAGCAAGTGATCCCGAGGCGGTTGATCCGACTGTCTACTTTACGCGGCAAGCCCCCGCAGCGCGTGAACTTCGCGACGCGCTGGCGCAAGCGCTGGGATCAAATGCGCCGATTGACATTATCGAAGCGCTTTATGACTCTGATCGACTGGAAGCTTTGGTGGCGGCCGACGAGTCTTTGCGCGAACGCCTATTGGCGTTGCGCTTTACACGCGATGCTTCTTCGATGCTGACTTCACCCCAGGACACCGGCCCCAACAACCTGGCCATGCTCGCACCGCGCATTCGAGCATCCGGGATCGCGGTGTACAATTGGGGCGGCTGGCGCGATTTCGCCACGCTGGACACCCTGCTATGGCATGCAAACCTCGACCAACCGCGCAAACTTGCGATGGGACCGTGGACGCACGGCCCCAATGAGCCCAACGACCGCCGCGAGGACGCTTCGCGGCGGCTGCGTCCGATCGAACAGCTGCGGTGGCTGGATTATTGGCTAAAGGATATAGACAACGGCATCATGGAGGAGCCTGCGGTCCATTACGCGATCTCAGATGATCCCGGCCATTTCGTTTGGCGTAGCGCACCCGATTGGCCGCCGCGCGCTTCGCAGCGCCGGCAACGCTGGGCGCTTACCCACGACGGTCGGCTGGCATTGCGCGCTCAGCGCGGCGACACCAGCTTCACTGTCGATTATTCGTCGTCCCTCGGCGACCACACCCGGTATCACGACGCCATCGGCCTAGGGCCGTTAACCCTGCCTGACCTCGAAGAGCATGCGCAGCGCGGGGCGCTCTCGTTTACGACCGCGCCGCTCAGGCGCGACACAACTTTGGTGGGTTCGCCAATTGTGTCTCTTCTGGTGCGTGCCTCAACGGCCTCGGCTGTGTTCCATGCCTACTTGGAGGAGATTGACCCAAACGGCCATGTCGAGCTGTTGTCAGAAGGTGTCATGCATAGCGCGCACCGTACACTCGGACAACCTGCGTACAACAATCTCTCCCTACCCTTTTCCGACTCTCGTCGCGCGGTCGTTGAATCCACCCCGCCACTAAACTCCGACAACGCCTCGGTGGTGCAATTCGACTTGCAGCCGGCCTCGGAGACAATCCAGCGCGGTAATCGCATTCGGCTCGTTATCACGGGCGCCGAGGCGCGCACAAATTTAGTTATTCCATACCAACCGCCAACCCAAATCACGATCAGCACTGGGCGAGACGGCTCAATTCTCGACCTTCCGGTCGCGCCCTAAGATTGCACGAGACAACGCTGTTCTGGATTCCGTCACTGCCGCGATCGGCAACACACCGCTCGTCGCACTCGATCGCCTCACCCGAGGACGCAACGGGCGTATTTTTGCCAATCTAGATTATCTAAACCCCGGTCACCCCAAGAAGGATCGCATCGCGCTTTCCATCTTCGAGGCGGCGAGGGCGTCCGGAGAGCTGTTGCCGCACCAGACAGTTGTTGAACAAACCTCGGGCAACACCGGCACCGGCGCGGCCATTTGTTTGTGCGGTATGGGGCCATCCGTTTGTAGCCGTTATGTCAGCGGGCAATTCTATCGAGCGGGCGCGCATGATGCGCGCGCTAGGCACCGAAGTCGTAATGGTGCCGCAGGCTGAGGGATCGACGCCAGGACGAGTCTCCGGCACCGATATCGAACTTGCGCAGCGGAAAGCGGAAGCAATCGTCGCCGAACGCGGCGCTTTCTATCTGGATCAATTCAACCGCGCGCAACGACAATTGAGCTTGAATGATTTGTGATCAAACAGCAATATGCCCTCAGCTTGGAGGCCCTATCATGAGCGATCGTTCAGCCGCATCCGCCACGACCGCACGGGAGCGTGACGCGCTTTTCCTGTTGCCGCACTACACAAATCTTTCCAAGCGAGCCCGCACTGGCGCTGAAATCGTAACGCACGGCGATCGCGTGTACATTCACACGACCGAAGGGCGTAAGCTGTTGGACGCGTCCTCTGGGATGTGGGCGGCGTCTCTTGGCTTTAGTGAACCAGGACCGGCCGAAGCTGCGATCGCTCAGCTACGCAAGTTTCCCTATTACCATTACGGTCTAGACAAGTCCCATGAGCCGATTGTCGATCTTGCCGAGCGACTCGCCAAGATGGTCCCCATCGCCAACGCGAAAATTCACTTCGCGACGACAGGTTCGGAAGCCAACGATTTCCTTGTTAAGTTTCTCTGGTACATGAACGACGCCCACGGTCTTCCCGGAAAAACAAAAATTTTGTCGCATCGAGATGCGTGGCATGGGTCCACCATAGCTGCTTGTAGCATGAGCGGGATTGCTCGCTGTCACACAGGTTTCAACCTGCCCCTGCCCGGTTTCATTCATCTGACGCCCCCCAATGCTTATCGGTACGCGTTAGAGGGCGAATCTATCGATGCTTTTGTTGACCGGCTCTGCGACGAGCTCGAACAACGGATATTGGCCGAAGGTGCAGACACAATAGCGGCGATGATCGTCGAGCCGGTCAATGGCGCCGCTGGCGTGGTGGTGCCGCCGCAGGACTATTACCCGCGCATCCAAGCGATCCTCGCACGTCATAACATTCTGGCAATCGCTGACGAAATCATCACCGGGTTCGGGCGAACAGGGCAAATGTTTGGGAGTCAAACTGTCGGATTACGCCCTGACGCCATGACCTTCGCCAAGGGCTTCTCCGCTGCTTATGTGCCGGTATCGGCTATAGCGATGGCGCCGATTATCCATGAAGGCCTTACCCAAGGCAGTGATAAGCATGGCTTCTTTGCACATGGATCGACGTTCGCGGGGCACCCGGTGGGCTGCGCCGCCGCCCTAAAGACCCTGGAAATCATTGAGGAACGAGATCTTGTCGGTCACGTCCGGCGTATGAGCCCGATCCTTCAGAGCAAACTGGAGCGTTACAAAGATCACCCGCTTGTTGGCCAGGTTCGAGGGGTCGGCTTGATGTGGGCCCTCGAACTGACGGCAAACAGGTCAACACGTCAGCCTCTGAAGCAAACTGGAGCGACCGCAAACCAGATCGCGGTCGAGTGCGAGAAGCGTGGGCTGATCATCCGAAACCTGGCGACAGGCGACACCATCGCATTCGCCCCGCCGCTTATCATCAACGAGCAAGAAATCGACGATGCCTTCGAGCGCTTTGATGAGGCCTTCAACGAAGCCATCAAGTGGGCGAAGGAGCGCGGCTTTGTAGGGTGAAGTTACTGGCGATTCCTGTTGATGTAGAAATCCGCCGCCCGATTTATATCGTCCGCCAAAGCCGCCCGAGCTGCTTCGGGATCGTTTCTTGTCATTGCCGTGATGATCTTGCTATGCGCGTTCACCTCCCTGATCGAGGAGCGCGTTGCGAAATAGCGATCAATAAGAACCCGAAAGTACGGCCCGCTTTGCAGCCAAAGTGATTCGATTGTGCGCATAAGGACTTGCGACCCCGATTGGGCGTAGACAGCGAAGTGAAAGCGATAGTTCGAGTAGATCGCCTCGCTCGGATTCTCCTGCTCCACAGCTGTTGCGATAGCAGCATCAAGCGCGCGAAGCTTCTTCACGAACGGTTTCGTTGCATTACGCGCCGCAAGCGAAGCTGCTTCACACTCGGCGAGAAGACGCACTCTGCGCAGGTCCTGAAAAACGTCCTCCGAAAGCTCAGGCACCCTGACTGATGAGCGCGCCTTGTCCTCCTCTTGCAGCGCATGCTCCGACACCAATCGATAGAGACTCTGCCGCACGGGCATGTGGCTGGTGCCAAGCTCAGTCGCCAGGTCTCGAATGAGGAGTACTTGGCCCGGCCTGAACTCACCTACCATGAGCGCAGTTTTCAGGCGATGATAGACGCGAGCCTGGAGGCTCCGCGCTTCAATTTTTCCGAGCTTCGCATCGCCGTCCATCGTATCTGACCTTGAGATTTTTGATCACAAACATGTCGTTGTGAGTTATGTTTGCGCTTTGATTGATAATCTGAAGCTAATAGCATGACGCCGCCGGGCGCAAAGCCTACCCCCCTTCCCTTTGCTGATCAGCTCTGGACCCGGTGGGCCCGTAAATTCGGGACTCAAATTGAGTCTGGAGTCATTGGCGCCCAAGTCGGCGACGCCGAGCCCGCGCTTTTTCCAGAGGGGCAGTCGTCTCAAAGGTTGTTTCCGGTCGGCTCCGTCACAAAGCTTGTGACAGGGCTCTGCATCGCGCGTCTGATGGCGCAGGACCCAACGCTGACAGTCAACACTCACGTTAACCAATTGCTGGGACCGTATCGCCTGGCGGGCCGCTACGCCGAGCAAGTCACCCTGGCGCATCTGCTCACCCACCGCAGTGGATACGACTATTCCGATTTTGGATTGGCCTACTCAAAGCGCCAGAGCGCGCGCATTGATGCACTCAATAGATTTGAGCCCCCGTTTGCTTGCCGACCTGCCGGCCTCCCGGCTTACTCAAATTTCGGCGCTGCGGTTTTGGGTCGAGTGCTTGAGCACCAGTTGCAAAAACCGTTTTCGAGAATAGCGCATGATTGGGTTTTCGCGCCGCTCGGCCTCCACAACGCGGTAATCGCCAACAACGACACTGATGCCACGGACGCGCTGCCGCTTCACCCATTCTTTCAAGCGGCGGGCGGGCTTTTGCTCAACGTGGCAGATGGGATTCGTCTCGCCAGCTTTTTTTCGGATCCAAGTTCGGCGCCGCATGAGCTGCAAGCACCGCTGCGTTTGGTTTCGAGCCCGCTCTATGAAACACCGAGCAAAACAATTGGCATCGGCCTGCTGGCGTCTCGGTTCATGGCGCGAGGGGTCCTCGTCGCGGGACACACCGGATCGTGGCCAGGGCGCCATGCCGTGCTTCTTTTCATTCCCGAACATCGGGCGGCTTTGTTTTGCGCGCTGACCTGCTCGAACACGCTTGACCCTGAAACTCCCCTTCTATGGGGTGCGGCCCTCGATTTGCTTCTTGATGCAGTTGGAGCCACAGCCTCCCCGCCGGCGCTGCACAAAATCCGCCCCTACGTTTATGCAAGCACGAAAGTTCCCACGCGCTCGCCAGAACGCGCACTTCACTTGTGGGCTCACCCCCTGGCATACAATCATCACCAATTGGAACCTCCCGCGCTCAAGACAGAAGTTCGCCTATACGATTTCTGTTCCGACGGTCCTGTGAACGGGCAATGGTTTATGCGCAGCTCTCAGCGGGAAGCCTTCGTACGGGCGCCGCTCATCCGCGTTCTCTATCCATTTAGCACACGCGCGGCACTCCTTGCGCTGCCCATGATTTCTTGGCCGGTCGCCGGATGGCTTGCATTCGGTCAAACACCGCCGAACATGTTGACTATAGCCACCGCTCTTTCTGTATGTTCACTCAGCGCCTGCATTCTTCTCAGCCGCAAAAATCTGCACGCATGCATTTTGGTCGGCGACAAGCGACCGATACGCCTTTTGACTTTGCTGGCCCTCGGCGTGGTCGCACTTACCATCGTCATCACGGCGGGCGCACACACAATGGTATCCAAGCTAAGCGGCCCTAGCCTTGCCCATTTCCTGATATTCATTGGCGCTGCCTGGATATTCTCTATTGCTTTTCTAGACATGCGGATCGCATTTTTCTCGGTTCACCACTGGGCATCGCTACTGCTGCGACATCGGCCCCGCCCAACCTAACATCAGAAGGCATGACGCATAGCGTGCCTCACCTGAGACATCATGGAGCGGACAAGACGCCGTAGACCGCCAGACCGACATATGTGCCGATCGCCAAACCAAAGGTGGCGCACAATGAACCGGGGACAACAAGGCGCTTCCATCCCTGCGCTGCAGCGATCGCAGCAGTCGTGGCAGGTCCGGCAACGCCCGCTAACGATCCAACGATCAGGCCATCGAGAGGATAGCGAAGCAGCCATCCGATCGACAAAAGTAGCGACACATGCACGGCGTAAACCACAGCGACAAAAATCGCCACGCGAACCGAGAATTCGGTCAAGCTCCGAAGGTCGGCCCCAACAGTCACCGTCGCTAAGAACATAAAGAGGCACCATAGCGCTATGGGTTGCATGCTTGAAGCAACACTTACGGGCGCCAACCTCGTGCTCCCCAACAGAAGGCTGACCGTTCCAATACCAACAATCGCCAACTGTGGCTGCCCAACGGCTGCAGCAAGGGTCTTGCATACGGCGACAACTGCGATGGCTATCGCCGCAACATACGCAAACTCTGGCGGAGAGGCCGCGTAGTTGTTGCTTGAAGCCATGTCACCAACGTCTTCCTCCGCCTCTGCTGGACGCGAAATGCGCCCTGCAAATGCATTGGAGACGAACTTGCTCTTGGCGATGGAGGTCATCAACGCAATATATGCGACATCGATGGGCACGCTCCCTGCGATGACCCCCGCGAGCAATTCAGGATATTGTTGGAAAACTCCGGTCGCTTCGCCGACCGAGACCATGTTCACAGCCCCGCCGCTCACCACTGCGGAGTAGAGCGCGGCCAGTGCGCTCGCTGTTTCGCCCGGTGATGCGATCGCCAGCGCCACCATGATCCCTAACATGGACGCAGCGACGCCGAGCCCAAAACAGCTCAACACAACGCCTGCCCCCTTCCACGTTTTCCGGACATCAACGCTTAGAAGGAGCAGCGCAACGCCGAAGGGCAACATATGTCCGGACACGAATTGGTACGCATCGGAGGAGAATGGTATCAAGCGCGCGTTAGAAGCGGCCACCGCCAGCACCACGACTATGGGCGCTGGAGACAGCCAGGAGCCCCACTTGGATGTGCCGACTAGCCAAGCGATGGCGACGATTCCCGCCAACGCCGCGAAAATCGACAGCGAGTCGCTGCTTCCGAATAGCGACTGATCAACCACCTCGTTCGGGCGCCGTTTCTTTGGTCGCGAGCCGCCGCTTAAGTTTCAGGAGTTCCGCGACCTGCATGTCACGTTTTGCTGATCGTCCAGCGCGCCCTTTGCTTGCAAACTTTGCCGAGAGTGTTTTGATCTGATCCTGCGGCCATGGTTGATCCACGCCCAAATCCGCGCCCAATTTCACATATGACTCGCCAAAATTTTCAGCATACTCGGCCAAACCGCCGAGTGCATTTGTGTCCATAGTTTCAAAGGGGCCCATAAACGCCCACCGCAAGCCAAGGCAATCCGACACGCAAGCGTCTATATCTTCTGCGCTGGCCACCCCCAGGCGCAAGAGGTTCATCGCCTCATTCACCAACGCCGCCTGCAACCGATTCCCGACGTATCCTTCGACTTCTCGATTCAGTCCGACAACACGCCTGCCAATCGACTCCAGCAGAGAACGCGCTACTTGCAAAGTGCGCGGTGTTGTTCGAGCCCCTGGCACAAGCTCAACCACCGGAATCAAATACATTGGATTAAATGGGTGCGCGACTGCGAATCTCTCTGGGGCTCGCATCTGTGCTGCTATTGCCGTGGGAGAGAGTGCCGAAGAGGAACTTAAGATGAGAGTTGAGTCGGATACCGCTGACTCAACAGCGCGGATCGCCGATCTCTTTCTATCGAGTCGCTCCGGCACAGCCTCTATGATGACTTCCGCGCCCTGGACGCAATCCTCCAGCGAGCTAGCCGCACCGATGCTGCCTTGTTCGACGCCTGAAGAAGGAGTCTCCGCTTTTGTAATTCTATTCCAGGCGCCTACAGCATCTTGTACCGCTGTCTCCGCCACACATTCCTTTTTGTCGTAGAGAACCGCGCGCCAACCGCTTGCCATAAAGGCAACCGCCCAACCGCGCCCGATTACGCCCGCACCAATAATCGCCGCTGTTCTCATAAGCGCGAGCTCCGTTTGGAACTGACTAGCGGATTGTGGCCGTCCGCAGCTGCTGCGGACGGCCACACCCAGCCCCCTTAGAACCTCGCTCTGAGGTCCAAGCCGATTGTTCGCGGCCGGGCGATTGCGATGAGATTCAGAGCGTCTGACAGCTCTACCGGATCGGCAAGGTTGGCGCGCTCGTCACCAAGGTTTTGGCCAAATAGCGATAGGTCCCAAGTCTCTGATCTGATGCCTATGCGCAGATTGGTGAGCGCATAATCCGGCCTGATCGACTTCTGGGCGCTTACGCTTTCACCGACGAACCGGTAGTCCGTTCGAGCATAGAAATCCAACCCTGCAGACAACGACCGCTCGTAGTCGAGCGCGAGCGCGCCATTTACCTCTGGCACGTTGGCCAGCGGATCTCCTACCGCAACGCCGCTGACGCCGCCTGTGTCGGTGACCTCTGCATTCGTGTAACCTATTCCCGCCGTCAGGCTCAGCCCTTCGAACAAGTCAGCGGTTATCTCAAGTTCGGCCCCACTTGACTCCGCTGAGCCTACGTTCTCGAAAGCGCCAAATCCGAGTCCGCCGCAGTTGACGGTCTGAGTTTGCCGGTCATCCCACTGGATGAAATATGCTGCCGAGTTGACGCGTGCACGCCCGCCAAAAAGCGAGAACTTCGCCCCGGCCTCATAGTTCCAGAGCGAGTCAGAACTGACCTCGTTGGGAACAGTGACGCCCAGCGCCGCACAAGCTCCCGCTGTTGCATTCACGCGCCCTGGTCGGAAGCCCCGCGCAACATTACCGTAGAGCGTGAAGTCGTCATTAGGCTCCCAGGTGAGCGCCACACGCGGATTGAACCCGCTCTCTTCTTGCGTGCTCGTAAACCGCGGAGGATCGAAACCAGGGGGGGCACCGGAAAATATCGGCCCCAGTTTCGAAAACAACACGCCGCCGTCATCGCGGGTCTGTTCGGTCTCAACATTGAAGAACCGGCCGCCTGCGATCAAGGTAAGCTCTGGGGACAAGGAAAACTCCACCTCGCCGAAGAGACCCATTTCCGTCTGATCCGTCTCTGTTGCTAGCGAGAAGAAGGAATCCCCAGCGACGATGCCAGAGCCGAAGACGTTTATGAGCTGCGAACCCGCTGGCACGATGCTTTGTGGCGGAAAGCCGCCCTCCAAAGCGATGTCCTGATAGAACAA
Organism: Pirellulales bacterium; assembly: GCA_022841705.1. Taxonomy (GTDB): domain Bacteria; phylum Planctomycetota; class Planctomycetia; order Pirellulales; family Lacipirellulaceae. The sequence goes on along the minus strand of JALHQZ010000020.1, from coordinate 2,391 downwards.
ACCAGCGATGAGTTGCATGTTTCCATCGAACTCTGAAACGAAGCGAAGCTCTTGTGTGAACCTCTCATCGTCACCGATCTCGCTTGTAATTGCGGGTGTCGCCACACCGGAGCGTACGCGACCCCCAACGCGGGTCCCCATGAACAAAGTTGAGTCTTCAACATCCAAAGTCGAGCGATTGAAGTATGACGTCGCAGACACCCATTCGCCATTATCAACGCGGACGCGTGCTTCCAACGACGCCAGGAACCACTCGTCCTCGCCGGTTTCTTCCACATCGTACTGGCGAATCTTGAGGAGGTTCTCGACACTATTGTCGACGAACGCCGGACCATTGGACTCCGTAATTTGATACATTACTCTTGGCGTGATTGTGATGCGTTCCGTAGGCTCAATCTGCATCGCGACTTGAACGCCGGTCGTCGTGTCCTGGTTGATATCCTCAACAATGAACTCATCACCATTTGTGAACGGAATACTTGCCAAGAGCGGACGCGCGATGTTGGAGGCGTCTGGATCGATCATCCGATCAATGAATCCTGCATCCTCCAGCGTGTAGCCCGTAATGCGAAGCGCTGCCTGCGGCCCAAGTGGAATGTTGAGCGTCAAATCAAACGCGGTATCGTCGCCACCCTCTTCGACCTGGCCATAGCTGACGTGAGCGGAGCCGCCGAAGTCGCCGATCTCAGGCGCCTGCGGAACCAACCGCACAAGACCGCCCATAGATCTCGCACCGAAAAGTGAGCCCTGAGGGCCGCGCAGCACTTCCACTCGACTCAGGTCGATAACGCGCGGGTCCATCGTAACCGGGACCGCAGTCTCCCCGATATACAGAGCCGACGTGTCTGCGCCGAATATGCCTCGCAATTGGAAGTTGCGCGACGTTTGACGCCCCTCCCCAGCAAATCCGAAGCTCAGATTTGGTACGGAGGTCGCGTAATCAGCGAATTCGTTAGCGCCCGTGGTCTGGAGGGTCTCCGCGCCGATAGCGGTTACCGAAAGCGGAATATCCTGGATTGCCTGCTCTCGCTTTGTCGCAGTGACGATTATTTCCTCTTCCACGTCTTGGGCGCGCGCTTCGGTAAGGCTGAAGCAAACGCTCGCCAATGCAGCCGTACCCAATAGCAGCCCGGTGCGCATTCGTTCCCCCACAGCCCGTTCGCGTCCTTGTGCCGACATTCCCCTACCTCCCCTTGGGCTAAACACAACTTTAGAACCCTCCCCAGCATCAGAGACTTGTGATCAAAAGTCAATGCTCCGCCAAGCCGCCCCGGTACGTCGCCCATTCCAAAAATGCGTTCCCCGTCTATGAAGAGGCGCCCTAATGGGGGATCGGCTGAAGATCGCGTGATCAAGACTCGGCGATCCCAAACGGCGCCCAGTGAACGGAGTTCCCGATGCACATCGATCTGAAAGATAGGATTGTTCTGGTCACCGGCGCCGCAAGCGGCATCGGTCGAGCATCCGCCCTGGCGGCACATGGATGCGGCGCGCGCGTCATTGTCGCCGACAAAACCTTTCACGAAGCAGCTCAGATCTCGTCCGGATTGGCCGGTTCCGTCGCCGTCGGTTTCGACGTGACCGACGAGCGCCAAGTCGCTCAAGAAGTGTCCCGGATCGAAGACGACATAGGGCCAATTGATGGATTAGTTCATGCCGCTGGCGTGCTTCAGCGTCCGCTGCCGCCACACCAACTAACGATGCGCGAGTGGGACATTGTAAATCAAGTCGACTTCCGCGGCAGCTACATCGTCGCAGCAAATGTGGGCTCGCTTATGGCAAAGCGCGGCGCCGGCTCGATAGTGCTGGTGGCCTCCGTGGGCGGTCTCTGCTCGGGTCGCCTGCACGCCTACAACCCTGCAAAGGCCGCCGTACTTTCCATGACTCAAAACCTTGCCGCCGAGTGGGGTCGATCTGGCGTTCGCGTTAACGCCGTGTCGCCGGGCTTCACCGAAACGCCGGCGCTCGATCGCGGCATTAAGTCTGGCATCATGAATTCAGCCGCTATGACCAGCGCGACGGCAATGGGGCGGCTGCTCACTGTTGACGAGGTGTCGGCGCCAATTGTGTTTCTTCTATCAGACCTCAGCTCAGGTATGACCGGGGGCAACGTGCTTGTAGACGCAGGCTACCTCGCGGCATCCGGTTGGTCCGGCTTCGGCGGCGTGCCTTCTGGCCAGCAATCAACGTAAATGGTCGGCTAGCGCGTACGCCCCGCGCTGCCAGCCTTCGATCGAGATGGCCCCAGGCGCAAGCATAGTTCGACACTCGATCCCAATAACAGACCTTCCGCTTAGCCCTTCGGGAAACGGACGCGGGCATCGATTTCCGGACAAGGTGGTGCAGCTCCAATGCTCTCAGCGTTTGCGGCGCTGCGCTCTGTCGAGCAAC
>JALHQZ010000019.1 GCA_022841705.1 Pirellulales bacterium | reverse complement strand
AAAAAAGTGGAGGCCCTCTCGAATATTTTTCCCCACTTTTTTCTTCCTACCCCCGGAGACAGTGCCAATTTACGCGCAATCGAAATCTACCAGCCAGTGATTTTTTAAAAAAATCGCCGGCCACGGAATAGGCCTTAATGCCGAAAAGTTCGCGAAACGGTGCCGCCAAAGGTCTGAAAATGGGTCTATTTTTTGAGTGGCGCCCGAATGAACCCCTCCAGTCTCGCCGCACCACGCTCGCCGCGAGTCGAAATTTTCAACTTTTAACATAAGCCCGAATTGAGCTCGGCAATCGCACCGCCCCACGCTCGCCGCAAGTCCGATTTTTCGGAGCCTTTTTAGTGTGGATCGAACGACTTTTATGTCAAATGGCACCTTTGGAGTCAAAAAAATGGGTGGTATTTTCTTCAAGAATGAGTGGGTTTATACTACCGTTTTGGCTTTTCGGACTCTGCAGCGGCTCCTTGTTGTATTTTTATCGATCCTCTGCGAGTGCAGCGCTGCCAGACTACCTTCAGGACACTTTTGAGCATGCACGGTTGTTTGATGTGCGCACGAAAATCATTTTCATGGTCGACAAGCGTGCAATGAGAGAGTGTGTAAAGTGTCAAGCGTATGCAACCAGATTGCACCTGGACGTGCAGTATATCGACGACTACGTCGACGGCGCAAACTACCGAGAATTCAAGAAATTGGTGCCGTATACAGGCGGTTCGCCGCTGTTTGGCGGCTTTGAGCGCTTCTTTGTTATTGAGGCAGTGATGCGCCGGATGAATCTGACGAATGTGTTACAAAGCGAGTGCGACAATTTGTTATACACCAATACGGCGGCATTATTGAGTAGAATGACTCGAGTTTTTCACAATCTGGCGACATCGCAGGCTGGCAGGTCCTTTGGCGTCGCCGCTGTTATGTACATTCGCTCCGCGGAAGCATTGCACCGGATGAACACCTATGCGCTGGCCTGGCTTCGCCTCACCGAAAAGGAGATTGCCTCGCTCATGCCAAGCGACTCGGGTATTCCATTTGCAGTCAAAGACTGGGGCTCGACGCGCTCGGAAATGCACTTTCTTGGTTACTATGCAGCGTTGGCTGGACCAGAGCATTTGGCCTACTTACCTGCTCTGCCCTATGGGAGCTACTCAAAGTACTCGCGCGTGCTGGACAACTTTATTTTTGATCCCGCAAGCTACGGCCAGCTTGTTGGAAGCAACTGGGCCGGCGATCACCATATTGTTGGGCGCGAGATTATTTACAATGGTCTGCGCGTCGTCTGGCGACATTTGACGAGTGAGCCCGGCTCACCAATGGTGCCTTTTGCAGCCGATTTGGTCGGAAAGCTCACGCGATTGGCCAATCTACACATTTACAGCAAGGACTTGAAGCGGTGGCGCGCTGACAACGATGATTTGACGCGCATCAAAGACACGAAGGGGTTGCCATCAAAGGTAAACCGGCGCTATGGTGGTGTCGACTACCGCTACGATTGAAGCAGCAAAAAAAAAAGAAGAGAGTTTAGTCCAATTATTTCCGATCAATGATGGACCTTGCCGAGTGCCGCACGGAACCGATTGACGAACCCCAAAAAGCGGCTGCGGTGCGTGTGCTGCGGCGCACCGATACATTTCGCTTTGTGCCTTTGCGCGGCACACCCGCTCCGGGTCGCGTGTTGGCCGATCCGACCGCCATCTTCGAGGTGACTTTCAACCGTCGGCTGCCGCTGATAGTTAAAGAGCGCGTCACGCTGTTGTTTGCGCGTGAGTGGCGCGCGGCGCAGCGCGATGAGCGTGTAGATGAACCGGGATTCATTTATTGCTTCCACGATCTAGCCGACCCGGCCAATGTTCTGAAGATTGGCCGGACGTCGCGGCGTCCGGAGCAGCGGCGCGCCGAGTGGGAGCGCGAGTTGGCGCCAGGCACCGGCAAGAGTGTGCGTCTTCTATTTGCCTATGCAGCAGATTGCAACGAATTCGCCGAATCTGTTGTGCACGAAGTGCTGCGCTGCGAGCATATTGCCAACCGCATCAACCCGCTGACGCGCAAGGAGCTGACCGAGTTCTTTTCGATCTCAAACGTGATGGCGGCGAGCATTTTTGTGCGCGAAACTCTGCGCTACGTCAACCGCTTCTGCCGCCGCGCAACTGAGCGCTTTGGCACGCGACCGCGCGCTCCCGAACTCACTCTTCCGCCTCGCTTGCGCTAGAAATCTCATCCTCCTCCTCCTCGGTATCGTCGCCCTGCGAGGGGCTTTCGCTTATGATGTGGAGAGTGTCGGCTGCGCTGCTGACTTCGTGCGCCTCGGTGAGCAGACTCAGCGCGCGACTTATGCGAATGCGGTGTGCGCCGCGGTGAAAGCGGAACCACTGGAATGCGCAGATGCAAGGCTGTGCATGGGTTGCGACGCCGCATGGAATAACGATGCTCCGCGGTACACCGGTAGCTTTGTGAAAATCGCTTGTCATTGTAAGAAATCTCTGAATCGCCAAGCTGCCGGGCCGGTGTTTGCCGATCAGCGCCGGTGCCATAAAGCGCGGCACGAGCTCGCTGACAATTTCGTCGCGCGAAAAAAAGTAGTATTGTTTCTGCAGCCAATCGAAGACCTGCGCCCTATAATGCTCCAGCAGTTCATCATCGCCAGTCATCCGTGTCTGAACAGAGAGATAGAGTGGTCGCTCTTTTTACTCCTTCTCGAGAAACTCGAGTATCACGTCTCGATGACACGGCACACCCTCGTCGCAAAAGCAGCCGATCGTTGCGGCAGAGCGCAGCTTCAGAAACTCTGCTTTGATAGCTGGATCGCTTTCGAGCAGCTGCGCCAGGTGGAGTCGGTAGCGAGCGAGACACTCACTCAGGGAAAGTTGGTCGGAGACCTTGAATGGATTGCAGAAAGGCGAATCTGGCCAGTGGAAAATCGAGCGCATGCCGCTGCCCTGCGAAATCCAAATGCGTCCGCGACGACACACCAGCACATTGCGCTCGTCGGCCAGGTACTCGGCCAAGTTGTCGTATCGCGGGCGCAGTGATGCCACTTTCACACAGACGCCAACAGGCATGCTGGGCGGTGGCGCAATGAGTTCGCTCATTTTTTGTGGTGCAAAAACACTCGTTTGTGTAAAAAGTTTTTCTGAGGTTCAATTCTTGAAAGCCGCCAGCTACAAAATGGAGCACGGCTCGATGCGCGCAGACTCGCTGCGCACAACACCAGCGATCACGAGCGTGCGGGAGTCATAGCCGTCGTCGCCAGCGTCGATGTCGGTGCTGACCCAATCGTCGTCCTTTGTCTTTTTTCCACTCATACTTTGTTTCTACTTTTTCTGCAGTATTCGGTTTTTTTCAATTGTCGTCGTCGAGGTCTTCGCGTTGCGGAATTCGATTGTCGTCTTCATCGCTGCGCTCGTCGTAAAAGCCGTGCGGACGGTAATCGATGCCGAGGCTTTGGTCCGAGGTGCCATCGTTGTAGTTTGCCACCGCGTCATCGATGCGCTTCTTGAGGTCGGCAACAAACGACGCCTGCCAAAAAAGCGTAAAGAAAGCCTGATACCAGTCGAGCGTAAGGGTTTCCAGCCGATGAATTTTGCGCAGCGAGCGCTGTTCGAGCGGCGGCAACAGAGTTGCGCAGACGTCGACGAGAAAGTTCTCTCGAGCCTCGACAGCCAGCTCTGTAGCATCGCTGTCCTGGTCGACAATCCACGTGCGCGCGGCAAGACCTGCTTTCAGTTCGACCAGTGCTTCGAGTTTGAGGTCGACCATCTCGCGCGTAGCCAACGACTCGCCGAGCCACCAATACAGTGGAAGGAGCAACACGCCTCTATACTCCATGTTGGCAAGTTTGCGCGCAACTGCCGCGTCGCGAATCAGGATATTTGGTGCCGACATCAGGTAGCCGACCGGTTTCGACACAAATTCGTTATACAGCAGGTCGATCAGCACAAAATAGGCGTCGGCGCCATTGCTCGAACCGAGAACGTCGGGGTTGAAGCTTGGTTCGATGGCGCCCGAAGGCCGCAGCAGGCGATTCAGCGCCTGTGGAAAGAATTCGCCATCAGTGCTGCCATCGGTGCTATCGACGGCCAGCTCGTACGACTGCACGACGAGCGGCAGAGAGTTGGCTACAACTGTCTCGTCGCCAAACAGGCGGAAGAGATTCACCTGAATGATGGTGGTAGTGCCATCTGCGTCGACGTTGATGCGCACAATCACGAGACCAGTGCCATTGAGCGCGAACGCGTGCGCCCACTCGCCACCAAGCAGCGTGTAGGTTGGCGTATAGAGAGCCGGTTGAATTTTCTTGTAAAAGCGCCAGGCAATTCTCTCGAGCAGCTTGTCGACACCAGCGGTACGCGTCACAAAGGCGGTCGATGGCATCGAAATGAACGACCCGAACAGCTTCAGCGTCGGTGACGCATCAATTGCCGCGGCAGGCTCGGAGAAGTAGTTGTCGGCCTCGAAGAGCGTTGGTCTGAACGCCGACGCCCAGGTGTCAAAAAGCTCTTCCCAGCGCGCCAGCGGCTCAAATGAAGCACTGGTGTCAACATCAGTCATCATCTGTGCCATTACTACAGTTCGTCTTTTACTGCTGCTGCTGCTGCAGTTGTCGGAGGCGGTCCGAATTGCTGCTCGTTCAAACGAATGCCGAGGCGCCACTGCATGCGCGCACGTTCGCGCACATCGATGCCGCGCATCAAATCGAAGCAGCGCTGCGCGCAAACTGCGAGTTCGTTGGCGAGCCATAGGGTCTGCGTGTGGCAATGGCGATCGGAAAACAAAAGACGCATCCGCGCGCGCCTGATGACAGCAAATGAGCCGCGCGCCTGATTGTAGCGCTCGTTCTGACTCTCGTTTGTGACCGAGAGCTTGATTTCAGCCGCGCCCAACGCCGCCGAGTCAAGTGCGTCGTAGGCGGCGCCGAGCTTGTCCTGAATGCCAAAGGCATGCACAAAGGCGTCGCCGTCGGCTGCTGCAGTCGGTGCGGCAAACGCCAACTGGCGCAGATCGTAGCCAAAAACTGGCGCGCAGGTGCACGGCGGCGCACCGGGCTCTTTCAGAAGCGCTTCCGAGTGCGACAATGCTTCGAGCAGCTGTGTGCGCAAAGACGCGTTGGCCGACAAAGTATCGCTGCACTCGACAGCGCGTGCAATTGCTCTACTGTCGTCGAAACTGCTGGCAACCAGCGCAATGTGTCGGCTGACATCGAGCGAAAAGTTGCGACGTGCATCAAAGACGTGTCGGCTGATTTGCGCGTCGCGCTGGCCGCCAACCCAAACGTAGGCGGCCGTATGTGACGGCAGTTCGCCGTAGAATGAGCTGGCGCTGAGCGTCGCCTCATCGACAACATTGCCATAGCCGAGCAAAATGCACACGAGCGCATACAGTAGAAAGAGGCCAAACGTTGCGCCACAGGCGATCAGCCAGTCCCGCGCTTTCATCTTGCTCTTGCGGCGAGCGAGTGCCGCCAGCATCCGAACGTACCATTTCTCGTCGCTCGCATCGTAATCATCGTACATTTCAACGTTACTTTTTGCGCTGGTCGTATTTTTTTAAAAAAACACAACTCTGAATCAGCGATGTCTTCTGCCGCCGTTGTCACACCTTCCGTTTCCGACAAAAAGCGCGCGGCGCCCTCGGGTGGCGCTGCCGCCATTCTTGCCGCGCGGCGCAAGAAATCAACCGCTTCTGTTGCCGCCACTTCCGCCGTGGTCGAACCGCAGCAACAGGCGAGCGAGGTTCGACCTCCGGCGACCGAGAGTGCGGCGAGTTTTGAGTCGCGGCTGGCGAGCGCGGTTCGTTCGACCAACTGCACCTTTTATCCGTCGACCGAGGTGGCGGCGCGCTACGCACATGCGCCACCGGTGCGCGAGTTTCTGAGCACCGAAGGCGTCGAGGCGAGTGCTATTGTGTCGAGCATGGGTCAGGCGGCGCAGGTGCATACCGAAACGCTGTCGCGCATCGACGCGCTGATTACGGAGCAGCAAAACGGCGAAGCGGCGGCTCGCATCAACTATGGTCGCCAGGTGATTGCGTCGGCGAGCGGACTCGATCCTCGCACTCCCGCGGGCGCGCTCGAGTACGGTCGTGCCGATGGGCGTGCGCTTTCGATCGACGAGTTTGCGGCGCGCGTGCTCGGTATCGATTCGATCGACAGCGTCGGCGACGATCTGCTGCGCGAGCCGTACCAGGTGAACGGTCTGTCGGTCGAAGAGGACAATCCAGACTATCTGGCGCTGCAGGAAGACCGCGCGCAACTCGAGCTGCGCCGCGAACAGCTGCAGTTTGAGCGGCAGCAGCTGATTGATCTGCGCAGTGCGCGCGGCGTGGCGTCGGCGGCCGAAGAGGCGCGCATTCGCGAACAGCTGCGCGAGCAACTCATGCTCTATGCGCCAATCGAATCGGTCCAGCTGCTGAAGCCGGCCAGTCAAGTGCGCGAGCTGAACGAGCGCTGGCGCAATCTGCTCGGCAGCGCACTGGCGCGCATTGCGAGCGACTACCAGAGCGGCACTGCGGCCGGTTTGCAGGCGGCGCCCGGTGCGAGCGCCGATGCGCTCCAGCTCTACATGGAGCGCGTGCGCAATCCGGTGCTGAATCGCTACGTCGCCGAGCTGCGCCAGGCGACTTTCGAAGATATGCCGCTGACACGCGAGCAGCTCGAAAGCTACTTCAATCGCTTCGTGGGCGTCGTCGTCACGGCGATGGCGGCCGATGAGCGCAGACTCGGCGAACAGGCGCTCGCCGAAGCGCGCGAGGAGCAGATTTCAGCCGCCGACCGCTACTTTGCCTTTGGGCTGGCGGCAGCGGCGGCAGAGCAGCCGATCGAAGGCTTCGTACCCGAGGACCTGACGCCGGTGCCCAGTGCGGCATCGGGTACGACGCCGGCCGACGAAGAGCGCTTGGTGAAAGCCTATTGGCGCGATACGCTGTACGTGTATGCGACCGAGGACTATGTGCGCTGGCTCGATCGCTGGCTCGCCGATTTCCAGCAACGCCAGCCCGGCCTTCTCTCGCAGACCGGCGCCGACACGCTGCGCGAATCGGTGCGCAAGCTGATCGATGGCCGCGCGCGCATGTATCGCGAACGCATTGCGCAGCTCGGCCGTGCGCTGCCGCCCTACGTGCCGCCGAGCGAAGCGGAAATGGTGCGCGCCTACACAGCACTGGTGACGGCCGACGTCGCTCTGATGCGTGCGCGCACGCTCGTTGATCAGGAAGAAGAGAGTGCACTGCGCACGCAGATTCAGAGCGCTCTGCGCGGCCGCATTCAAGTGCTGCCGCTCGAGGTGCTGCTGGCGCCGCGCGTCGATCGTTTCGAGATTCTCGAGCAAGAGCGCGCACTGCTCGAGCGCTCGCTGCGCGATTCGTTTGTGGCGCCTGGACCCGGTGCCGATGAGCGGGCGGCTGCGTTTCAACAGCGCGCACTCGACACATCTCTCGGCGAACTGGCGCTGCGCAAAACGGTGGTCGAGCGCGCACTGCTTGCCTATGCGCCGCGCGTCGGCGCCGGTGTCGGGTCGCGCGGACCCGATGACAGCGAAGGTGGTGTGTCCTATGATCTGAGCTATCCGCTCGATCTCATCAAGACGCAGCGGCAGCTGGGCGCACTCGAGGCGCGCGTCTCGCGACAGGCGCAGCGCTTCGATGGCGACGCGATGCACGAGCGCGCCAACAGTCTTCGCAGCGTGCTGTCGTACAGCTACGCCGAGCGTTTGCTGCAGCGCGAGATTCTGCGCATCAACTTTGCGCTCAAGCACCACATGCTGCCAACGCGCGTCGCTCCGCTCGTACTGGCGCTGCAGGCCACCGACACGCGCCGACCGCTCGTGCTGACGGCATCGATCGGTTTGCGTGACGAACTTGAGCTCGCGCTGCGTGCGCCCGACGAGCTGCTGCGAGACGCACGTATCGACGAGGTGCAGCGTGCTCTGTCGACGGCGAGCTTCGAGGTCACTTGGTTCTTTCGGCCGAAAGAGGAGCGCGCCGATGGCAGCATTGCCGAAGCGCCGGTCGGAGCGAGCGAAACGCTGGCGGCCGGCGTACGCACAGCGCGACTCCTACGCTACGGCGACAAGTCGATGGCGGAGCTGGCCGGCACGTACCGCGTAGAGTTTCGTCTGCTCAATGGCGACGGCAATCGCGCGGCGCTGTACAAGTCGCGCTTTCAGGCGACAGTGCGCGTGTTTGCGCGCAGCCGGCGTTGTGCGCGGGACTACGAAGTTGGAAGCGAGGCGTTTGGCGACTGCGAGTGGTGTGAAACGGCGCGCGACGACGCCACCACCGACTTTGCCACCGATCTGGCGCTGCTGGTGACGCGCGGTCAGCAGGCAGTCGACGAGGCACGCGAGAGACGCGCCAACGATCGGCGCTCGGTGCTCGCAGCGTCGCAGTTTGAGACGCCGTGGGGCGGCGAGAGCGAGCGCGCAATCGAGACGGCGCTGGCGCGCTTTGATGTCGAGGACTTTCGCTACCCAAAGCTCTTTGCGCACCTGGTTCGGCGCATCGGCGGTCGAGTGCGCGAAGCTCTCGCAGCTGCCGACGGTGGTTTTGGCAGCCTGATCTCGTACGCGAGCGACCTGAAACTGCTGGCGCTGCTTGTCGACCGCTCGACCGTCGAAAAAGAGGCGCAGCTCGTCGCTCTGCGCGGCTCGGCGAGCGGCACCTGGAGCGATGCGCGCGTCGGCGACAGCAGCTTCTCTTTTGATGGCGCTAGCGTGCCGGCGTCGATCTTTGAGCCGCTGCACAAGTTCGAGACGCTGCCCAACGAAGAAATTGAGCTGCTGGCCGTCGCCACGGCGCCCGCCGACGTCACACAGGTGCCGCTGGCGAGCATGCTGCTCGCGTGCCTGACGCCGCCTCTCTGGCAGATTCTGTCGGCGACTGAGCGGCGCTTTGTGCACGACCTGGTGCGCCGCTTCGAGCGCTTTGGCTTTGAGCAGCGCGAACGCTACTATCAGACGGTGCGCGAAGACCTGATTGTGCGCAATGGCAACTTTTTGCCAGTGGTTGTCGAGGCGCCACTGCTGCGCGCCTCTGTCTACGCCTATGGCACCGGGCTGCGTCTGATGCAGCGCGACTCACCGCTCGTTTCACTCGGCGACACCGAGCTCGGCATGCGAGTCGACCGCCAGCTCGCCGACATGCTGCCGGCATCGGTGGCATCGCGCGCCCGCAATTGGCTCTCGTTTGGCCGCGGCGACACGGACAACGACTACGAAGACATGCTGTTGGACCGCGAGCTACTCGCAGACTTTCAGGAACGCGTGCGCCGTCTGCAGCGCAACGGTCTGGCATCGATCGACGAAAACGACTGCGAGCGCCGTCAGACGTGGCTCGGCACCGACTCTTTCACCACCGACCAGCCCGATCGCTACGAGATTGAGATTGGTGAGCGCGGCGCTCGCATTCTCAAGCGCGGCTCGCAGCCGCTGAACAAAGGCTACGATTTCGGTGGCATTCACGCACTGCTCCAAAACGCAGTCGACGAGTACAACACGGCCGCCAACGACACGCGCATTGTTGCCGCTGCGCGCGCGCGAGCGCTGGCTCGCATCGGCGATCGTGTCCGGGACCTCGAGCTCGTCTTCCACTTTCTCGCATTCGTCGCACCGCCGCGCGACGCCGAATGGTACTTGCCGGCAACTGACATGCTTGCCGCAATGAGCTCGCGCGCCGACATTATCGCCTTTCTGGCTCGTCTTGCACCCGCTCGCATCCATTGAGTAAAACCACCCTTTGGTGTTTTCTCTCTCCACCAAAACGCCATTTTACAACTCTGCTTCGCAATGCCGCACACATTGACGACTTTTGGTGAAAGAGTGAGTAATTCTTTTTTTTCCATTCGATTCGCTTGTGTTTCAACGCAGTAGACTAACTGAAACGTGCGGCGCAGCGATGGCACGCACACAGGCGACGATTAAGAAGGCGACAGCTGCCGCCAAGGCGGCGACGGCGGATGGAACGCGAGCGGTGGCTGCGGGCAAGGCGCCGCGCGGCGGTGTTGCTGAGCAGCAGCAGCGGCCTGTGTCGGCTGGCAAGGCGCCCGTGTCGCGCGCTGCGATTGCGGCGTCGGCCGGCAAGAAACCGGTCGCCATTGGCGAGAACGGTCCGATTGTGCCACACAAGAAGCGTCGTTTTCGCCCCGGAACGAAAGCGCTGCGCGAGATTCGCCGCTATCAGAAGAGCTTCGAGCCTCTGATTCCCAAGCTGCCGTTCAACCGCCTGGTTCGCGAAATCGCGCAGGACCTGGTGCAGGTCGGCGTCGACGGCTTTCGCTTTTCGGCTGCTGCAATCGAGGCGCTGCAGGCGGCCGCCGAATCTTACCTCGTCGACTTGCTCTCCGAGACGCTCTATGCGGCCATTCACGCGCATCGCATCACGATCAGCGACAAGGACATCAATCTCGTGACGACGGTCAAGGCGCTCAGCGGCGATGCGATGGCGCTCAAGCTGCGCGACGTCCGCAACCGCAGCATTCAGCTCACCGACGTCGATCGCCAGCTCAAGGAGGAAAACGTCAAGAAGTACCGCGCCGCCCAAATCAAAAAGGCCGAAGATGCCGCCGTCAAGCAGGCGCTCGCCGACGTCGACGACGATCTCGACCTGGTCGTTGAATGAAACTCGAGCATTCAAAACACGTGTTTTTTTTCTCCAACATCTTTCATTCAGCAGCCGTCTCTGTTTGCTTTTTGCTCGCGAAAATGCGGACAGTGTAGCTGTCGACGTAAAGTTCACATTCGCCCGGATCGTAGTAGCGCGTCACAATGCTCGTCTTATACTGCGGAAAGCGCAGCATCAATTCCGATGCCAAAAGAGTCCATGGAAATGGCACGTGCGTCTCATTGCGAAGAGAAAAGTCACAGTGCGGGCTTCCTTCATTCACTGCAGCCTGAACCTTTTCAAAGTAGGGGCGGCAAAACAATGCAAGCTGCGCGCGTTGCTGCTCGATGTAAAGATCAAATGCAATCGGCTCTTGCAATATTTCGGTAATGCTCATGGCTTCATTCAGTTGTCACAACGCAAAGCGTTCAGCGCCTCGAGTGCGTCGCCTCGACTGCGGCTCTCTTTGGCCTGCTCTTGCTTCTGATACTTGTAAATGTAGTCATGTACGGCGGTGTCGACCTCATTCAAGCCGTCCTCGCACGCGCGCCTGATCATTTTCGCCTTGACGGTCTTTTGCGGCGTCTTCTTGTTGATTTCGATTTCTACATCGCGAAACACTTTGCACGCCTGCAGCACTATAGCCAATCGCTCGGCGCAGCCACTGCCAACCTTGCCAAGCTCCTTGCCCACCGCTCGACTGTTTTTGCTAATGTGAACGGTACTGCTCAAGACCTTTTTCGTGCGGCACATGTAGCACTTGCCGTACTCTGTCGGCTGGTTGACGCGAAATGGCGTGACGTGAACGGGCTCTGTTTTTGCCGTCGCAACAACTTCGCGAGCGCGCTCAATGTTGTTTTCCAAACTGTTGCCAAAGTGAAAGATCGACTGCTTGTCAAACACCAGCTTGTCCAGCTGGTACCAGATGTGCCGGCTTTCGCCCTTTTGCGCCGCTTCTTCGATCGCCGTCTCTTTGTCGCGAACAACTCTGCAGCCCGCGGCGCGCTGTGATTTTGCGCGCGCCAACACCTCGGCGGCCGCGACAATCTCTGAAAACTCTTCTGAGTTGGCCATAGATTCCTCGTCGGGCACCAACCAGCCGTCATTCGTATCATACTGGTCGGCCTGGCCTGGCTCATCTTCATCTTCGTCATCGCCGGTTCCAACCGACTCGCTTTCATCGTCGGAAGTAAGCATGCGAGCGCGCTCGCGCACGACAGGTCGCCATGTTCGTTTCGGCTGTTGGCGAGCTGTGACGGGTGCCGATGCGCGTTTCGCCGCCTTGTTGCGACGAACGAGCTTGCGTGGTGGCGGAGAATCGATGCGCAGCAATGCTGGCAGCTGGTCATTTCCACCGGGCGAAAGTTCGGCCGCCGGCGGCCGCGGACATTCGTCGTCATTCAGTGGCGGCGATGGCATTCGAACTTCGAGTGGTGGCGGCGATGGCATTCGAACTTCGAGTGGTGGCGGCGATGGCATTCGAACTTCGAGTGGTGGCGGCGATGGCATTCGAACTTCGAGTGGTGGCGGCGGTGGCGGCGGCCACTCTCCAAACGATACTTCGAGATCGAGCGGTGGTTGGACATTGAAAAGTTCTTGCACCTCGAGCGAGGCTGGTGACAGCGGCGGCGATGATTGAACTTCGACAATCGGAACTTGGCGCTCAAGCAAACGCTGCTCTTCTTCAATTCGGCGGCTGTAGAGTGCCTTTGATATGACAATCAGCAACGTGGGGGTGACTACTTTCGCCATCAGTCAATCTTGGCGCAATGGAGTGCTTGCGAAAAAAAAAGGAAAATTGTAATGAATGAGCAATTGACGCCGCGGCTGCCCAGTCGGCCATTGGGGAGTGGCGAAAGGCGTTCTCGATCGACGACTCTGCCGCCTGGCGCCGTTACGATGGAGTTGGAACCGGCGCTCAGCGACAGCGGACGCAACAAAACGCTGGCAAAGCGGCATCTCGACACGGTGCTCGTTGAACGGCCGAGTTTTCCGAGCGACATGAGCGAGCGCCTGTGTGCCGCTTGCGCACTGTATGCGCGCGAGAAGCACCTGATGCCGACCGAGCCGAGCGCTGGTGAAATCTGCGCACCGGCAGATATACCTGCGGAAATGGTGGCGAAGCGCGAACGAACAGTGGCCGCCTATCGAGCGAGCGAGTCGGCGGCAGCTTCGTCGCAGCAGGGTCGCGTTCGCTCGGAGAACTTTGAGGGTGGGTCGCCGGCCGGTTCCGAGAGCGATGCGCCGCCGGCTCTGCCGCCTCCGCCGACGCCGAAATTGGAGCAGCTGTTGTTGGCGCGGCGTCGCGACAGTACGGTGATGTCGCTGCTGGTCGACGGCAGCTGCGAATTTAGCTACACCGAGCTCTACAATTCAGTCTGGCCCGGTATTGCTGATCCGACGACGCGCGAACAGTTCTGGGTCTTCAAGTCAATGTCGAGCGAGACCAGTGAAGTCGGCGCGCTGCCCTCGTTCGAGCGCCTGCGACACAACGCGCACATGCCGCGGGCGACATTTGAGCAGATTTGCCGAGACATCTACCGGACTTTTCCAAATCACAACGATCACCCGCTCTTCATCAGCTCGCTCTACCGCGGCCTGATTGTGCACGCGACGCTCCGGCCCGACATTGGCTACTGCCAGGGTATGAACGCGCTGTGGGGCATCCTCGTACTGCACATCACCAAGCCACAGAGCCAGCTGATTGTTGCCGAGCACCTGGTGCGCCAGATTCTGCCGTACTACTTCAACACTAATCCGGCTCTCGGGCCGTACATCGACGGGCCAGTGCTGCAATACTACTTTCGCCGCAATCGACCGACCGACTACGAGGCGTACTCGGCGCGCTTTGTCGAGACAGACGGCGCGCAGGACGACGGCGACACAGAGCAAACGATGGCGCGCTTCTTCATGGGCTTTTGCGATCGAAACTTTACGACTCTCTTTGCACTGGCGCTGCCGCACGCGCTCGCACTGCGCCTCTGGGATATGGTGATGTTGCGCGGCGCCGCAGCGCTGTTTGAGTTTTCAATTCGCATTCTGCACTATTACTATAAGCGCGGTCGCCTAGCGCGCTGCCAGACGCTGATCGAGGCGTCGCAAATGGTGCAGACGCTGTTTGAGGCGCGCGAAACCGCCGAGGAGCGAGAGAAGCTATTTGAGCGCATTTCCTGCGAAAGCAAGCTGCCGCTCGGCCACATTGTCACCGAAGACCTCGCCATCAGACGCCAGGTGTCGGCGCGCGCCGTCTTCCAATCGGTGCCTTAGTCTTCGTCGCCGCCGTCGTCGTCGAAACGAACACCCAACAGGCCAACGCTGGCGTTGCCCAGGCGCTTGCTCCAGTGCCAGAGAAGCGTCGCGCGCCTATACGGATCAAACGAGTACTGGCGGAAAAGAATTGCCGACCCAGCGCTTTGGAGATTGGCAAAGGGCGACTGGCTGAACCGCGAGCCGGCTCTGCGCTGGTAGACAAACACGAAAACGTTGCTGGCAACGCCAGCTGTCAGATCAGAAGCTGCAAAGGCACGCGCGGCCGCCTGATCCGGATGCGCGCGCAGCTCGAAAGCATCTCGATCAATCAGCGCCTCGTACTCGCGCAGCTGCGTCCGATTGTCGAAATCGTAGGGCGAGCGAGCAAAGAGCTCGTAAAGACGCGCATCGTTTTCACTATCAAACGCTTCTCCATTGTAGAAAAGGAGATAGGTTTCATCCGTCAGCTCGGCAAACTGCGAGCGGTTCGTAAACAAAAGCCTCGGTTCTTCATCTATTGTCATCATTTTCTCCTCGTCTGTTTATTTGAAAAGCAGTGGGTGCAAGCAGTTCATTCTTCCGCAACATCTTTGTGTACAATGCGGTCCACCGTTTCCGCCATGGCTCGACAATTCTCCTGTATGTCCGCAACATCTTCGACAATGTGGTTCACCGTTTCTGCCATTGCTCGACAAGTCTCCTGCATTTCGGCAATCCCTTCCATCATCGCATTCACCATGTCGTTGTGGCCTTTGCATTCTTCTTCAGTCGGGCAAGTGGCGGCACGGCGACGTTTGTAGGCTTGTTCAACCAGCGTTTGCATTGTAAAAAAAAAGGCAGCAGCCAAAAATGGTGATAGTTTGCCTTTTTACAAACATAGCGCCTGAAGGCGCTGAACACTGGCCAGCGCCTTGAGGTAGGGGGCGCTGGCAATTTTTGCCTCAAGTTGGCGCCCTTCAGCCACGGTCAATTCCGCAACCTTCTTCTGCGGCTCAAGCCACGCTGATCCCGGTGCAATGCGAGTGATCAGAGTCACAATGTGGTGGCTCGGTGGCGTGTCTGGCTGGATAACGCCTTTCGAAAGCACTTCTGCAAGCTCGAGCGCAAGTGTTGAGTTCTTATCGCTGCGACATCCCAGCCACGTAGCATCCAACAATCCATGCAAAATGTCGCGGAACTCATCGGCATTT
Source organism: Pirellulales bacterium (assembly GCA_022841705.1). GTDB lineage: Bacteria > Planctomycetota > Planctomycetia > Pirellulales > Lacipirellulaceae. The sequence continues at coordinate 21,858 of JALHQZ010000019.1, read as the reverse complement.
GCTCGCAGAAGCTCACGCACCGCCTTGTGCACCGCTTCGTAGGCGAGCATTTCTTCCCAGGTGATCACGCCGGCTTTGACCAACGCAATAATGGCAATTCCTTCTTTGTAACTCATGGTTTTTGTAAAAAGTCAGCCAATTCATTCAATCAAGCTCCATTGGGTCCGCCGAAGGCGCCTCGTGAAAAACCGGAATGTCGGCGAGGTTGAGCGGGTGGTTGGTGCGTGCTGGTGCAATGCGAATCGAATTCGCATCCAAGATGCGAAGAGGCATTGAGGAAACGTCGAGCGCAAACGACCTGACGGTGCCGGGCGCACCAACAAAAATGGAGTGCGGTTCCAGGCGATAAATTCTTGGCAGTTCGTCCAAAGTCATCCTTCAACTTAAGCACTTGTTTTTTTTTGAAAAGATAGCAGCTTTGAGTTTGCGAATGACTTACATGCTAAACTTTGGCAGAGGCATTATTCTTGACTACCGATCGGTCGAGGGTTTTACTATTGAATGCGGCCTGCCTGGAGCCGACTACCTTTTTGTGCTGACAAAGGGCGGACACAAAATCAAGTACTTTCGGAGCTATTCAAGAGAAGAAATTCACGAGACCATCAACAAGCTTTTGGCTAAAATTGTCGAGGCAGAACGAGACGATGCTGCCGCCGAGCAGGAGGGTTTGGCGTCACCCGTTTTGGAAGAACCTCCCAAACCATTGAAACGCAAATGCAGAAATTAAAGACGTTTGTGAAGAAGAATGAGTTCTTCTTCCACCGCCACCAGCGGCACGCAGCCAAAGCCACTGACAACAGCCAATTCGATGGTGGAAGGTCCGCGCGAAAAGCCGCCGCAGCTCTACAATCCGTTCAATCGCAAAGAGGCGGCGCCGCTCGACCCCGAGGACTTTATGGGCCAGGCCAAGTTCAAGTACGACGACTTTTTAGAGACTCGCACCATGCCGCGGCGCAACGTGCACGGGCGTTCCGAAGACCAGTTTGATGTCGAGCAGGCGCGACCGACGGAGAAGTATCTGAGCAAACTTCAAAAGCACAATTTTTTGGATGACGTTGAAGAGGACCCGCGCATTATGGACGAGCGCGGTGTGGCGCACTTTGACCAGCCGCCCGAAGTTCTGGCGCAGCTGCGCGCCGACTTCCGCAACCCGAAGTTTCTGGCCGTTCTCAAGCGGCGCACGACGCGCGCCGGCGTCTCGGCCGAAGGCGACACGCGCAGCACCGCTGACTCTCAAACGACAAGTGCCGAGGCGGCTGTGCGAATGCCAATGGCGCGTCCGGCGCGCGACACCGCCGACGCGAGCAACCCGGACTTTTTCACAAGCGCAGGCCAATTTGACGGTTTCAATGCGCACCGCGAGGCGCGCCGGCGCGAATACGAGGCCGCCAAAGTCATTCGGGACCTGGTTGAAAATGATCCCGACGGCATTGCCCTGCTGGTACCCGAGATTATCGACGATCCGCCGCCGCCACCGCCTCCGTCATCGATGGTCGACGGCGGCTCGACTCTGCTCACGAAAGCGCAGGCCGCCAAGCTGCTCGACGTCAACCCGCTGCGCATGCTGCGCCTCAATGCACGCTCCGACCTGATGCAGCTGCCAGACGCCAACGCCGTCTACCGCCTGCTGCAGCCGATCGTGTTGCAGCACGAGGAGCATCGGCGCCACTTTAATATTGTGGAGCTGGTGCGCGAGATGAACGTGCGCGGAGCAAAGTACGACGGCTGTGTGCAGATGCACACGCCGCACCGCTTGGGCGCGCTCGTCGATCAGAACTTTTACAAGTCCTTCTTGGACGCAGCCAGCGGCGAGCTTGTCGGCGGCCATGAGCACGCAGACGGCGCCGGCAACACGCACATGTGCGTCTTCAAATTCTACCTCGTGCACCGCAACAAGGCGAACGCGGAGCTGCTGCAGATTGTCGACGAGCGCGGGCAGGCATTGCGCAGCGAGAAGCGCAAAGTGACGGCCGACGACGAGGAGATGCGCCTGAATCAGGCCGGCGTCTACGACATTGATTTGGAAGACACCGAGGCCGATATGACGGCGACCGACGGCTACGGCTCCATGCACGATATTCGCCATTTGCAGCGCGAGTTTATGCTCTCGCTGCGCCTCGTCTGCGTCGAGTGCGAAGAACCGCCCGACGAGCAGCCGGCGGCGGCTGCGCCCGAGGTGATGGTGGATGACGACGACGATGATGATGACTTTGCCGATGAACTAATGTCAGAGACGCTCGAGGCCGGCTCGCACACGTTTGACATGGGTGCGCAGGCGAGTGACACCGAAGCGTTTATGCAGAGTCTTGAGGGTCGGGCGGCGGCGCAACAGCGCACTCGGGTCTCGAGCCGCATCGATGAGGCGGCAGAGCCAGAGACGCGCATCGCTGCCGAAGAAGGCGGTCAGGGCTTTCCTGACGAACAACTCAAGCTGACGCTGGAGCAGGCGGCGCGACTCGTTGGCAAGCTGCGAGCGCCGCAGTTTCAACAGCGCGTCAACTCGCACACAATTCGCCTACTCTGCCCGCGCGCATTCATGTTCTACGCCATTGACGCCGGTGGCGAATGAAAACTCGAACCACACCTTTTCATTTCCTGAAAATGATGAGCGCAGGGCCGCTGACAATTGAGCGCTGTTTACAAGCCGAGTCTTCCAACGGGCTTGGGTTTCCTTCGCACGGCACCGGTATGATCCAGCTTGGAGGCATTGGACTGGTTGACGAAAGTGCGAGCGATCTGCGTAGCGAAGAAGAGCTGCAGCAGTGGATTATCGATATTTCAGGCGCAGCGAGCGCGGTTGTCTCAGACTCTTTGGGTCGCACAGCGCTCTCCGTTCACTACAGGGACTGGGCGCGAATTCCAGCCATTTTCCGCATGCTATTGGACGCCGGGTTTTACGTTTCGATGCGCGGCAACCTCTGCGTCGTTTTCAAAGGCGCAGAGGAGTTTTCGTTTGAAGCGGCCGAAGAGAAGCTCGTGACGTTTCTCCGCGAATGCCGCGGCTATCAGCGCTCGTGGCATGAGGTTTTCGTGGTTGAGCGCGCCACACACGTCTACCTGAAGCACTACAATTGGCGCACGGCCGCTGGCAAGCAGTTGTGCACGGAAATGCGCGCTGAAATGCGCCCGCGAAAACCAATATTTCGGAAGTTGGATCGCTTTGGCTGGCCCGACTACGATCGCTTGTGCCGCGAACACGGCGTCCTGCATCACGGCGGCTGGAGCGCCTATGAGCCTTTGGGACTTGCCTCGCCGCAGATGGCGGTCATCGGCAGTGTTTCAGCAGCAGCACCGCTGTCGCCGGCCAAGAAACAAAAGACGATCGAACCCGCTGCGGAGGAAGCAGCGGCCGACGAAGATCAATGCATGATCTGCCTCGACGCTGCGCCGACTACGGTTGTTCTACCATGCCTGCACAAAGTGGTGTGCGAATCGTGTTCGCGCGCGCTGCAGCGAACAAACGACGCACATACGTGCGTGCGCTGCCGGCGAAAAATCGATGGCGTGTTGTATGATGCAAAATAGTCAGCTTCGGTCATCGAATGGCGGAAACAGTCAATGAAGACTTGTTGAGCTGCGATGCCGACGTGATCGTTCAGCAATGCAACACTGTTACGCGTCGTTCTCATGGACTGGCTGCATCGATTGCGCGCCGCTTTCGCTACGCAGACGTGTATGCGCGTCGCAGCGGTTCGACTGTCAATACGGCCAGCAAGCCAGATACGCCCGGCACGGCGGTTTTGTGCCGGCCTCCACCTGGCGATGAGTCGGAGCCGATTGTTGCTTGCCTCATGGCGCAACTGGCACCCGGAAAACCCGGTGGTTGGTGCGCGCAGTATAAGATTAGCGCCGACGACGATACGGCCGCGCGGCGCGAAGAGTACTTTCGCGAGGCACTGCACGATCTTGCAATGGCAATCCGCGATTCTGACGGCGCCAGGATTACCAAGGTTGCTTTTCCGCACGGGATTGGATGCGGATTGGCGGGCGGTAGTTGGCCGCGGTACGAAGCCATGATCGACCAATTTGCGCGCTCGCTACCCGGCGTCAAGGTCAAAATATGCAAATTGAAGGATTAGACAATGAGCGGCGTCCGATTGGGTAATGTCTTCACTTTTTTTTGCAAAAAAAAAATCATTGACGCCTGCTTTCGAATGCGATCGCTTTGTCTACCCTTTTGCAAAAGTTGCGCCACTCTTCTTGCGTGGTGTCTGGCAAGTTGTGGTGCTTGTAACAACCCATCAAGAGCCTGCCAGTATTTTTCACCTGATATCTGCAGAACCATGTACACTTGTCTTTTCTGCTGATAAATGCCCACGGAAGTCTCTGGTGAAACTCGGCCGCATAGACAAGCTTAGAAAAGTCTTCGGGAGGCATCATTCGCTCATGATCATCGATATGCATCTGTTCGAGCTGCGCATCCGTGAAATATATCGCACCGCAATGCTCTTGCATCTTCCAGTACGCGTCAAAGTTGTCGGGAAAAAGAGTTGAGTGAGCGGCGGTGTTTGCTTCGAAAAAGACTGATGACTTTGGTTGGTGTCGACGGCTACAAGTTTGACATTGGAGACGACCAGCTTGTGGAAAAGCTCGAATCGTGGAACGCCGAAGAGCGCGCAAGACATGTCGAACTGTATCAGCATTTGATGATGGTGCTGACAAACGGGCACAAAATGCACAGCAGCGCGCGGCTTATGCGTGCGGTGCTGAAGGGACCGGTGCGGATGGCGTGTTGGGTCGACCGAGGCCCGGAGATTTTCAAGGCAATGCTATGCGAATGGCGGGAGTGTGCCGCCGATGTTTGTGTGGCAATCTTTCTCGAGGTCCAACCGATTCCGCCTTGGATGGCGAGCTGCATTACAACTCTTGCCAACGATCGACCGTATTTTGAGCGTCTGTACTCGGTGGCTCTAGCCGTTTGGCCGCAGTTTGAAATGTCGCTTACGACACAGGTGTTCTCAAATGCAGGAATTGAAGCGCTGGCGACGGCAGTGTGCAGCGGGCGGGTGGTGCGAAGCGAGCACTATTCCAAAATACATAAGTTGTTCTGCACCAACGATCAGATCGAGCAAGACTATTCGCAGCTGCGCCTATTTGCGTCTGCCGGCGCGGCGCTGGGACAAAACAAGCCGATGGTTGCAATGCTGTACATGGGCCTGCCAGGCGCCAATGCCGAAAAGCTTTTTCAAAACTTTTACCAGAAACGCAGCCTGTGGAACGCCTACCGAGACCTTCAGGCACAGGTGCATTTGTTGTGGGAAAGTGGCGCACAGCCTTCCGACAGACGCCTCGCTGAGCTTGAAGATGCTGCGGTACCACTTTATCGCCTGGGCGACTTTGTCTACCGAGCGGCAGTCGACCTCTGGCTCGTGCTGCACGATCTAGGCCTACCGCCCTACGTCATCGACCAGATTCTCCGCGACTCGCGGCACTCGTTGAGCGCCTTTATCACAAATGAGTCGCGTCGCATTCGCTGCTGTCAGGGTGTCATCAATTCTGCGCGCGCCATTCGCGAAAAGAAGGCCGCATTGGAACTCGAGCATTCGGAAGAAACAATGCAAGCGATTCAGCTTTCGAAACGAGCGCGCATTGGAGATGAATGAATGATGTAAAAAAAAACTTGGGCGAAAGATGAGTGAAACGTCGACACCTCCAGCTGCTGCGAAAGCTGGCGCTTTGCGGGATAAGCGTCAGCTCACACCAGATGAGAAGCGAGCCGAGCAGCTGCTGCTGGACAAATTTGGAAAGATTGCTCATTATGAGCTTCAGGGCAAGAACTACATCCACGAGCAAGTGGTCCACTACAAGGCTTGGTACATACTGATGGCTCTTGAGCGCCTTGTTCGTTTGATTGTCGGTCCTCGCCCGGCTGTTTTTTCCGAAATCATTGACGCATACCCAATGGCTGAGTGGGGGCAAAACAGAGACGCATTGGCTGATATGGTCATTTCGCGTCGCAAACAAATTGCAGACGAACTTGCGCCTCTGCATGCCGAAGCACTTCGTATGGCGCATATTTACCAAACATCGGAAAACCGAGACGTTTTGAGCTCGGAACGGTGGCGGTACTGTTTGTTTGGCGTGCTGTCGTCACGGATTGGCCTTTCTTTGTCGCTGATTGATTCTGAAATCCGTATGTCGTCCGAACAACACGCGCTTGACATTCTCCTCGAGTGCAAAGCCCTCGGCACACAACATTTTTGTCAGATCATTGACGAATGTCAAGCTGCTGAAGTGCCCGAAGAGAGCGACCCGATTCTCGGCGTTGTCGATGACGACGATTACAATGCGCGCTGCCCGGTATGTATGGACCAGTATACTGCCAAACGCGTTCGCACAGTTATGAAATGCTGCCAGAGCAAGAATTCAATCTGCAAGACGTGTCTTTGCAAGCACGCCTATTCCGCTTCAAAGGGCGGTGTCAATTTGGTGTTTTCGTGTCCATTTTGTCGTGCAAAGATCGATTTGTACACCGAGGCACCGGGCGGCGCGGGCTTGCTTGCCAACAAACGACTTTGCCAAGAGGAGGCTCAGTCGTCGGAGCCGGCCGCAGAGTGAGCTACTCGAACCAATTGAACTCTTACCAGCCTCTTCACTCATCATCGCCACTGAAAGCAATCTCGACAAAGAGGTCGGCCTCGGTGGTAAGCTCATCGTCTGCGATGACGAGCACGTCGGCTTTCTTTTCGCCGTCGTCCTGGAAAACTTGGCTGCCGTCGCCGCAGTTTTCGTACTGACTGGGGCATATCTGGTATGCGATTTTGCCAGGCCCGTTGTACTTGCAGACGTAGTAGCAAATGCACTCCTGGCAGTCGTCGATTGCCTTGAGGCAGCTGAGGCATGCGGCGCCCCACGTTCCGACGCACGCAGCCGCGCAGCCACCGATTTCTGTGGCGCATTGACCCTCTTCGCTCCATGTGCAACCGCACTCGTCGTCGTCTTCGGCGCAATTGCTGTCGTCGTCGTTGCCGCTGGCACCCGAAACGCCAGCTTCGAATTTCGCACGCGCAGTCGAGACGTCGTAGATGCGCTGAATCGAGTCGCCAAACATCTGGCCGCACGCGACCCAGTCGTCGTCGGTCGGCGACGCGTTGTAGCCGCACTGCTTGACCATGCTGACCCAGTCGTCCATGATGTCGACGCCGTTGACCACAAACTGGATGCCGTCGAAAATGGCGCCGCACGGCGCGCAAAAGTAATCGGCAACGTACTCAAACACCGTTAGCACATCGTCCCAGAACGACGGGCCGTTGCCTTGGCAGTTCTGAACGACGCCAAACGCGCCCTGAAAGCCGGCAAAGACGTTGGTCGCCGCGTCGGCAATGTCGCCATTTTCAAACTGCTGCATTGCAGTGAAGAGGTCCTGCAGGTCGTCCTGCACGCTCTCGAGACAGGCGGCCTGCTGCGTGCTGTCTTGCGGCACGAAGAAGCTGCCGAAACCGGCAGCAAACAGCGCCGACGGATAGTTTTCGATCTGCGCGCTGACGCAGAACTTGTTCTCAATGCACACTTCGGTGTCATCGGCGCAGTAATCGGTGCCATCGGGGCAGTCTTGCGACAGCGCGGCTGCAAGAGAAACAAGAGCGAGCAGTGTAAACATAGTTGGCGGTGTTTCTTTTTTCTCTCTTCATTCAAACACGAGTGCATTGGCGGTCGCCGTCCAGCTCGGAATGGTGACGTTGAGACCCCAGGAGAAGTTGGGCGTCACGAATTTGACCTGGAACGCGCAGCCCTGCACGATGTTTGTGTACAACACCCACGACTGCACTGCGTCCATGCCAACCCACGAGCTGCCAGTCGCATTGCACCACCACGGCACCAGCGAGCCGTCGATCGGTATCACGTACGCCAGCTTCAAAAGCGCAATCGACGTCGTCTGTAGCGTCACAACCATGCCCGGCGGCACTAGCTGCAGGTCGCCGAGAAGAAACTCGACTGGGTCGCTCGGTGTCTGCAAAACAGTGGCCGCCGCCAGCGCTAGCATAAGAAAAACAATCATCATAGTCACACTTGGAGGTTTTTTCGGAAAGATGAGCAATGATGCTGTCGAAGTCACCGTCGACAATGTTTTCGATGTTTGCAAGCGCGAATTTGGTCTGTCGGATGTCTTTTTGATCAAGGCCGACAATGCACCGCACGCATTGATGATTGCCACGTGGATGTTGCGATCTCGCAGCGAGGTTCAGGTGCGTTTTGAAGGTATCAGCGCGGCACAGTTTGCCGATGCGGCAAAAACGCTCGGCGTGGGTATTGAGCGCGCTATTGACGACGATACCGAAATTGAGACCTATGCAGTTCGCTTTCTGTAGCAGAAATGAAATGCACTCTTTTTTTTTTCATTGGGGGAAAGTGACTCTGAGGCTAGTTGCCGTAGGCTTGGCGTAGTTGTATGCAAACAGCTTGTCTGAGTTGAGCCGCTGCTCGCTGCGTATCAGCGGCAGGTTGTCGCGCACCTGCCGCTCGCTCAGCTCCGTGTAGACCGGATGGCGCTTGTTGAGGCGGCGCTCCAGCGTCGCTGCCTCGCCGTACTCGGTCAACATCGAGTTGTTGTAGAGCTCGTCGTCATCCTCATCCACTTCTTCCGCGCCTTCCTCCTGCTGCTGCTCGCCTTTGATAAAAATGGCTTCGTTTTTGCGCATGCACGTGTGCTGGTCGTGGCGACCCGGATGCGCCGTTGATGCGGCGTAGAGGCGGTGGCGTCGCGCGTCTGTGAGCGCCGGGCCAATTGGCGCGCGAAAAGAGCTCGAGTGCAACTTGTTGCGGCGCTGAAACAGCATCGTTGCGGCGTGCCGCTCGTGCTCTGGCTTCGATTCGACGCGACCCTGGCTCTGGTCGGCCTGATTGCCCCAGGCGACCCAGTCGCTGTCCGACGCGCGGCAAAAGAGCTCAAAGCGCGGCAAGTCTCCAAACAGCTCGACGGCGATGCGGCGCACGACGGCCGGCTTGCGCGAGTGTTCGGCCGGCTGCGACAGTAGAACGTTGATGCGATTGAAGCCTTTGGCGCGCGCCTTGATGTTGTGCGAGCCGCGCGTGCCGAGCAGCACCAGTTCGGCGTTTGATTTCGTGTAGGTGCCGAGACCGACGCGCGGCCGCGCCATGTAGCGCTGCACTTTGATCCAGACCATAAATACAGTGGTGTACTTGAAGCCCCACGCCTCCATCACCTGCAGAGCGGCGCGCAGCTTGGGCAGCGTTGCCCAGAGCAGCAGCGCCGAGTCTTCGCCAGCGAGTCCGCCCACTGGCAGCTGCTCGATCGCGCTATCGCTCATCGTATCATAGTGGCGCTTCGTGCCGTTCTCCTGGCTCGGATTGTCATAGGACCACGGCGGGTCGGCAATGATCAGCGATGCACGCGTCTCAAGTTGCTCGGGAGCCAGACGAAACACGGCGGCAGCGCGGCGTCGCAACTCGGTCATGTGTCGATCGGCGGTGCGAACGCGCAGCTCGCGCGTATGCGCCTGAATGCTCTCCAGCGCACGCCTCTCCGCATCAAGGTCGTCTTCGCCGCCGCCACTCTCAAGCAGCGCCACGGCCTCTTTGAGCGCCGCCACAGACTTGGCACGAACGCGCCGCGCGCCGGCCGTGCGACCAGCACGCACGCGCTCGCGCTCCTCGACAACATCGAAAATGCTCTCGTCGCCTACGCTCTTTCGCTTGCGCGAATTCATTGTTTGCAGAGAACTCACTCGATCAAGAATGTCTCCTTCTGAGCGCGCTGAAGAAAGTGAAGACGAGAGCGCTCTCGCTGTGCCAATTGTTTACTGTCGGGGGTGGCGGGCCAGCCAGATTCTTTTAGGGGTCATCTATCGTACAATGGCAAAGCTGCAAAGCGGGCATTCGGCGGCACGCAAGAAGCCACAAATGGCATTTTTGACCGGACACTAAAAAAAACACAGGGCGTTTCTGGCGACACTATGAGTTTTATTGAGTGCACGCTGATTGAGTGCGGCGACGGGACTTGCTTGAACAAATGCGTCCAAGGTTGCGGAGGTGAGAAGTCAGATGTGGCGAATTTCGCGTGCAGCGCTGCTGGTCTGACGTGCACCTGCCTCGTCGCCGACTCTGGCGTGCCGTTGTGGGTCTACGTTGTGGCGGGCGTTACCATTGGCTTGCTGCTCGCTGCGATTGCAGTCAAGCTGTGTCGCAATCGCCAGCAGCGCAACTATCAGACTGTCTGAAAGAGAGAAATTGAAAATGCACATTTGGTCCAAACCCCCATTTTCGGCCTGAAAAGAGAAACAAAAAGAGCAAGCTTGAGTGTGCGGTGAAGAAAAGAGATCGAATGGCCCAAATCGACGTGAAACGAGTCAAAGCGCGCTACAAAGGCGGCTTCGAAGATGTGCGCAAGGACCTTGCCGAGATGCTGAAGCCGATGCGCAGCTTTTTCAAAAAAATCTCGATTGTGCGCACGAGCAAGACGGGCCGCAGCACTGCGTACAAGCACATGACGCAGCTGACGCCCGACACGCTCAACGACGCTCGCCACATCAACCAGCAGATTAAGACGGCAATCGAGCTGGCCGAGCAGTCCGGTCTGACCGAGTACGCCAGCGAGAATGTGCTCGAGCATTACAAACGCTTTCAAACCTACTGCAATGCCATCGTCACCTGGGTCATGCATTTCGCCGAACTCAATGGCAAATCGCCCGCGAAAGCCTACAAGAGTGTCGTGCATCACCGCGCGGCTGTGCTCGAGCTCTTCGACAATGCGCTCGGAATCGCGAGCCTCTTCTGCACCGACGCGCGCCGCTACGTCGACTCGAACGAGTTTGCGGCGCACGCCGTCGACCCGGAAAGCTGCGTCGTCATTGCGCCCAAAGAAATCAAGGGCACCAAAGAAGAGGTGCGCGCCTACCTCGAGCGCAACGACCCCGACCTGCTCGCCGAAACCGCCGAGGTCGAGGCAGCCGTGCGCGAAATCATTGACTCGGAGGACTCGCTCCCCGAGGAGGGCGACGAAGAGGGCGACGAAGATGAGGAGGGCGAGGAGGGCGACGAAGACGAGATCGGGACCGAGGAAGAAGCAGACGGCGGCGCCGAGCCCGTTTCGAAAGAGGCTCTTGCAGCCAAGGAGCTGGCGGAGGAGTGCGCGGCTCTCGATGCGATCGAGGCGCCCGCCGGCATTGTGTGCGGAACGCGCCGTTTGCGCAAGCGCAATTTTGCCTCTGTCGATCTTTACGAGTATGCTGCGCAGGCCGAGCCGGTCTCTGAAGAAGAAACGAGCGACGAAAACGTCTCCGACAACCAAGGCAGCGACGAAGATGACGACGACGCGGCCACGACCACCGAAGACGAAGAGGAAGAAGATGCCGACGACAGTGGCGAATATGCAGGCATGGCCAAACGTCAGCGCAGCGCGAGCGACGACGACGACGAGGAAGAGGAGGACCTTATCAGTTTTTAAAATTTGCCACGCATGACTGATTTTGCCGCCGAAACAATTCGCGAACTTGAAAAAACGTTTGCCAAGAGCAACAACTTTGCGGATCGCGTCGAAGCAACGCTGGCGCAAAGCGCTATCGAGACGCTGGAGAATGGAGATTTGCGCGCGGCAGTGCTCGAATTGGATTGGTTTGTGTCAGAGGTTGGTTCGCTGGCACCTGGCACGCGGTCGCTCCGCGCCGAGACTCTGCGCGAAACTATCGGCGAAGACGACGGCGTGCTTGCCGAGGGGTTGCGCGAAATTCGTCAGAACCTGCTCGCGTCATTTGACGTTCTCTCAGACAGCTCCGTTCAGCTGGCGCGCTGGCCGAGCGTCGTTATCAGACTCTTTGAGCAGCTGCCGCCGCTCGCCAGCACCGTTGTCGACGTCATTTCCGCCAAGCCAGGAATGCGCACTTTGACGCCGATGTTGCGCGCGGCGCGCCAGTTTGTGACGACGTTTCGCGAGCTGTCGGCCGAAGACTCGACCGACGCCGCCGCACCACTGCGCCTCGCTGAAAATCCACAGAGCGGCTTTGTCAGCGACGGTCTGGTGCGCTTCACCAAGGAAGTGGCATTAGATAAGGCGATTGAGCAGAGCGGTGTGCGACGCGGCCCGAAACCGGGCGAGTTTGAGGAAGTTCAGGACGACCCGTTGTTGATTGCGGTGCGCCTCGCCGCATTTGCCGTGCTGCCCTACTACATGCTGCCGATCTTTGGCGCGCTCAACCACATCGAAGGCGTCTACGACAACGAAGCGCTGGCGGTCGTCGAAAGGTCGATCGAGATGCTCGACGACCGACTGACGCCAGTGTGGCAGATTTTCAATCGCCGCAAGGGCGACGAAGCCGACGACAACTATGTGCGCCTGTACGGCATCGGAGTTCCGCTGCATGCGCGCCTCCGCGAAGCCGTTGCAGCCAAGGTGGCTGAGCGCGCAACCTACAGCTCAATTTCGGCGCTCGTCACCAGCTTGATTGACGTGCACTCGAACCCGGCCGAGTTTGTCGCCAACGCAGAGAAAACGCTAGCCTTTGGACCCAATCTCGCCGCTCGACAAACGATGAGTCGCGCCTCTCCGAGCGCCATAGTTGAGTCTGCGGGCAAGTGGCGCGGTCAGTACCACCACGCGCACGTCATGAGCAAGTCGAAGCCCGGGCGCTCGTCCTCTGGCGGCAAAACGACGACGACAGTGCGAAGCGACGCGGCCTACGTGTTTACCGACAAAGATCTTGCCAACGCAGGCCGCCTGAACGAGGTCCCCAAGCGCCCGCGAAGCCCTGAACCAGACTCAAACCCACGCCCGAAGAAGAAAGACGCCGATGCCAAGAGCGATCGGAAAAAGAAGAAGAAGACCGGGCGACGAGGTGAAAAGACCATAGCACAGACGGGCTGTGGATTGCGCATCGAAAAAGAAGAAGAAGAGGAAGAGTCGGGCAGCGGCAGCGAAACCAGCAGCAGCAGCTCTTCGTCATCGTCGTCGTCATCTGAAGAAGAGTGAAGCACTCGTTCGGAGTAATTCAAGTGGTGGTCAAAAAAAAACAAATTGAAAGATGACTTTGGAAGTCAGTCAACAAATCAAAGTGACTGAATTTCTCCGCAGTGCGCTCGAATCGATTGGCTTGGGTGATAACGAAGGCGTTTTTCGTGCTGCGCAATCTTTGCTCTTGAACGACTACACACGTCTCGATCGCTCTGTTGGCGCCAAACTTTTCTCCGTCATGCAACAGTACGGGTCGCGCGAATATCTCGCAGCAACAGCAAAGATTCAGGTCACTTTGAGTGGCCTGCAAGACCTCCAGGTGCTTGCGCAAAGCACCGATGAAAACGCGCGAGCCTATGGCAGCGAAAAAGCTTCTGCGGCGTGCATCAATTTCACACCAGCAGTTGCGCCCGGTCTTGAAAGCGACGCCTTTGCCGTGATGCAAAAGGTGTCGGCGCAGCTCCGCGAGCTCGGCGCAGAAGCTGCGCCGTTGTTCGCGGCTCTCAAAGTGCGCTGGCCCGAGCTGCTCACTAACAGCGCTGCGCAAGACGTTCTCGTCGAACTGGCAGCAGAAATTCCTGAGGCCGTTGTTGCGGCCGGGTTTCTCGGCTTTGGCGGCCCAAAATCAACTCTCCGACAATACAAAAAGCGCACCAAGGCGCTTTTTGTATCTCTGCGCAAAGTGCTGCAGAGCGTGGCAGCGCTTCTCAAAGTGCCCAAAAAGGCACCAGAGCCGCAGGTTGTCAGCAGCGAGGCCGGCGCCCTCGACATTTTGTTCGGTCTTTTCGCGCCTTTCGCAGTCGCCGGTGTCGCCGGGTCTTTTGGGACCACAGGCATGGCAGTTACCACCGGTGTTGTCGCGGCAAAGTTTGCTTACTGGGCCGTTACAGACTCTGACCTCTTTGCGCGGCAAATTGCGCGCACGGCCCCATATGCGCTCTTGTACGCGTTGGGCATGACTTTTTTCATCAGCGGTCTTTTGGGGCTGGTTTCGTACTTTGACGAGCAAGCAGCACTGTTGGTCAGCAGTGGGCTCGACCAAGTCGTTGCCATGAACGACCCGGTGGTGTTCAACGAAGGCAACTTTGAACGAAACTCCGCTTGGGCTTTCGCGCGTCTTGTGCCGTCTGGTGGCGGCTACATTTTGACCAGAAAGGTCATCGACGCAGCCACAGGAAAAAGTGCTTTTGCAGCTGACGTCTATGTCAACATCTGGTCGATGAACACTTTTCTCGGCAATGTTGCGGCAGAGCTATCTGCCGCCCTGACGCGCACGTTTTACTCAACCGATCGGCGCACAACGAGCGATGTGCTCGACGTTGCGACGAAGAGCGAACCAAATCTTGCCTACGCTATTGCCGCCAACTATCTTGCCTGCTTGCTGTTTGTGCTTGCTGGACGCCAACTGGCAACAGGCATTCGCTTTCTCTCGGCCAAACCGAAAGCCTCCAACCGGGCGGCTCCAGCTGCGTCGCGTTCCGCTGACGACGACGACGAGAGCGCTCGCATCGCAGATCTGCTGCCAGTACGTCGGGTGCCGTCAGTACGTCGCCTGCCAGTCGCGCAAGAGTTGGACGAAGACGGCGGTGTGCTGGGGCGCATCTCGCGCTCAAAATCGCCTACGCGAGGCAAAGTTCTTGTTGGACGCCGCTAAAAAGAAAGAAACCCACACCTGTACACCAAAAAAAAGAGTTGAAAGATGAATCTTTCAGTTGATCAACCAAGCAACATCTCCGCTTTGACCGTCGCTGCGCTCGAAGTGGTCGGAGAAGGCGAAAACAAGAGCGCCGCGCGCGTGGCGCAAAAGCTGGTGTCTTCCATCTACACGCGGCTTGACGTCGAGGTCGGCCTTGAGCTCGGAAAACTGTTTCAGTTTCTGGGGTCGGCTGAGTATCTGAAGGCCGGCGCGAACATCGACAAGGTGGTGCTCGGCATGGACGACGCACGCGCGCTTTCCGAAAGCACAGACGATCGCGTGCAAATCTACGCTCAGTACAAAACCGCTGGTTTGCTTGGCAATTTTTTGCCGGCAGTTCAGCCCGGCGAAGAGAGCAGCGCGCAAAAAGTCATGAACAAGCTCTCAACTGAGCTTCGCGCGCTTCGCGAAGAGTCTCGCTCTCTTTTTGAACAACTCGAAGCGCGTTGGCCAGAACTTTTGGTCAACCCGGCAGCACAAGAAGCGCTGGTCAAAACCTCTGTCGCAAGCGCCAAGGCAACCGTTAGCGCCGGTTTTCTCGGACCCAACAGCATCAAGCTGTCTGTCTCTGCGTACAAAAAAAGCGCAGAGGCGCTTCTCGTGGCGCTTCGCGAGTTTTTTGGCACTATTGCCGATCTTCTCGCCGTTCCCGAAGAGCAAAACGAGGCTCAAATTACCAACAGCGAATTTGGGGCTCTCGACGCTGTGTCGCTGTTGATCGTCACTGCTATAGGAAGCAGTCTACCAGGTTGGGTGCTGTCGCTGAGCGTCACAGGCCTGGGTCTGAAGCTAGCCCACTGGGGTTTCGGCGATTTCGGAGCCTTTGAGCGCGACGTACAGCAACGCTATCCACAAGCGATTATGCACGCCGCTATCATGACTGCAACAGTGTACGGGCTCATGCAATTCGTCGGCGGTCTCGACAGCTTAGCAACACAGTCTTTTCGCGAAGGAATCGAGAATGTGCTTTCTCTCAAAGACCCGCTGGTTTTTACCGAAACCACTGCCAAAAACTTTGGCACATTGGCCTGGGTTCAGGCTCGGTTTTTGCCAGGCGGAACCGGCTACATCATGAACAAAAAAATCGTCGAGCCGCTGACTGGAAAAGCGATTCTTGCCGCCGAGGCCTACCTCAACATCTGGACGACGCACTCTATGCTCGGCACGTTTGCGTCTGGAATGACCTCGTTTTTGTCAACAATCTCTGCGGGCACGGCGGCTGAGGGCTACGGCACTTTTATCCAAGGGCTCGCTGTCGTCTACACTTATCTGGCCTGTGTTCTCTTTGTCGTTGCTGGACGAAAACTGGCCGGCGGTATACAATCTGTGCGCGACAGCTCACCAACCGTGGCCGGCGCCGAACAAAACGTCTTGGGCTTCATGGGACAAATGGTGGCCGGCCTCAAACGAGGCGCAGGCGGCGCTGGACAAGCCGTGGCCGGCTTTGGACGAGGCGTCGTCGGCGTTGGGCGAGGCTTGGTCGGCGTTGGACAAACCTTTTCCGATCGGGAGCGCTTGTCCAATTTCATCGGCACTTTTTCGGCTGGAGATGCGCCGCTCGAACCGCAACTGCCCGTTCGCCAAGTGCCGCCAGCGGCGCGGCGTTCAGGCCAGGTTCGCCGCGTTGCTCGTGCCGTGGCACGCGGCGAGGACGACGATGACAACGACAAGGAAGAAGAAGCCGAAAGACGCCGGGAAGAGGCGCGGCTTCAAGCCGAAATACGCCGAGATGAGGCGCGGCTTGACAGTCTTTTGCTTGGTGCCGTGATAGGGCGAGATGCAGCCCCGGTCGCGCGTCAGCAGCGCGCTAATCCAGCGCGTAGTGTGTCACCGGCGCGCGCAGTTAGCTCGAGCCGTCGCTGAGCAAAGAAAGCAAAAAAAAAGAAAAGAACCACCATCCTGTTTTAGAAAAATGAGTTGTCGAATTCCGCTTTGGCTGGCGCCGACGTTTTGCATTATGTTGATGGCGCTCATTGTCGGCCTGACGGCCGCGGTGCTGCTGTCGCTTATGGAGGAGGCGACAAACGCCCAGCTGCTGATGGATTCGACAAGCATTTCGAGCCTGATGCTGCTTGGTGCCACGACGGCGGCCGACTCGATCATTGAAGCTGTGCGCGACGCTTCAATGGCCGTCGACATGTTTGAACCACGCCTGCAGGTCTGTGGCGCGCCGCAAAGCAATCACACCGGCGAGACGCTGCTGCGTTCGCTCGAAGTACTGCCAGGGCCGTGGCTGTCGCTCGGTGTGATGCAGCGCTCGACGGTCGATCCGTCGACCAAATGGTCGTGGCAAATGGCACGTGGTTTCGGCTGCCCAGAGCACATCTACGCCTACATCGACGGAGAGACGGCGCCGGCGTTTGTCGGCTACTGTGCGTCGCTGGTGCCGGGCGGCTTCAATCTTTCGACTGCGCTGGCCTATAATGGCACCGACTGGGGCTTCACGCCGCTCGAGCGCCAGATGCTGTTCGACGGCGCCTTTGACGAAGCGTTCACCGACGTCAAGCCGCTGCTCGGCGTGCTCGAAGTCTCCTATCGCCGCCTGATTCGCTGCCCGGGTGCCGACAAGCGTCCGTTTGCACTCGTTTTCGCCAGCCGCACCATCGGGCAGCTGGAGGAGGCGCTCATTGCCGAACGCGCGAATGCGTCTGGCGTCACCTTTATTGTCGAGCGTACCACTGGGCTTATGGTGGCCGCGAGCGTTGCGAATCAGTCGTACGTCGACGGCGGTAAAGCGCGACCGGTGGCCACCAACGCCACCAATGCGATGATTCGCGAGGCCGCCTCCATGCTGGCTGGTGCGGCGAGTCGGCGCGGCAGCTTTCAAGACCGCCTGTTTGTCTCGGCCACACCGTACGCGCCAGCGCGCGGCATCGACTGGATCGTTGTCGTGGCGATCGAGACCGATGCCGTTGTCGCCGCCGTTCAGGGCGCTGCATTCAACCTCAAACTGGCGAGCGCTCTGGTCGCCGTGGGTGCCATTATTTTTGCAGCGATCGGCTCCTACGTCTGCATTACACGCCCACTGCAGCGCATTGCACGCGAGATTCGCGACCGCCGCGCCGGTACCTTTGACGCCGCTTCGGCTGAAGAGAGCGACACGTCGGCATTTGCGTTTGCCGAGACTTCGGACATTCGCGAGGCATTGCTTGAGAAGAAATGAAAGTTTTACACCAACAACAACTTTGACTTGTTTCATTTCGAAACGTCCCAAAAAAAAAGAACAAACCAAAAGAACCAACCAACAGAACAAACACTCTAAACACGTCCGCCAAACTCCAACTCTACCGCTACTGCAATCGCCGCCGCCCGTAAGCGTTGCATTTTCTGACGCAAGTTTTGTTTTTTTTACAGGAAGAAAAATGTCGACTCTTACTTCTCTGGCGAAAAAAGCGGTTGCGACCAGCAAAACGGTGTCGGCAGGCGTGCCGCAGCAAAAAGCAACGGGTACATTCACGCGCAAGCCGGCAGCAGCGGCAGCGGCGCCTCCGCCAGTCGGTGGCCAGAAGCGCGGTGCGCCAGAGGCGGGCGCCGCCAAGAAAAAGGTGGTGGCGGGCGCAGCGGTGCAGACCGAGGTGCCGACCGACGACTGGTCCGGCGTGCAAATGGAGGAGATTGCGGTCGTGCCGCGAATGGACGGCAAGAAGGTCGGCAAAGGACTCACTGTCATCCGGCGCGGGCGCGGCAAAGACGGCAAGCTGCTGCCGCTCGAGCTCGACAAGCGCGGTCTGTTCGCGTACCGCACGCCCATTATGAAGGTCGCCTACAGCTCGGATCTGAATGGCGAAGGCAATCTGGGCAAGGGCGATCCGCCGGCAACGCGCATGAAGGCCAAGTACTACCTGCGCCTGCTGGCCGGCCATCTCGACGGCGAAGAGATTCCCGAACGTCACGCCGAGCAGGTGGCGTTTGTCGAGAAGACGTACGCCATTTCGCGCCATATCATGGGTCTCGTCTTCGACGCCAAGGACAAGGAGTGGGACCACCACATTGGCGAGGCGATGGCGGCGACGCGCAAGGAGCTGATGCGCGACCACGGCTTCACCAAGCCGAAGCAGCTCGAAGACAAGGAGGCGCAGGACCCAAAGCTCAAGGCTGAGGTGCTGGCGAAAGCACGCACCTACTTTATCGATCACGCCTCTTCGCTGCCGGGCGGGCAGCGCGACGACGACGAAGGCTACGCCAGCCTCCAGACTGACGAAGGCATGTCGGTCATTCTCAAGAAGAAGGTCTGGCCGCTCGTCAAGTACGACCCGGCCAAAGACGCGCTCTCCAACGAAACGGGCGTGCCGGCGTCAGTCGCCTCGAACATTCAGAACTGGCCGCGCATCAAGAAGGAAATGGAGAGCAAGTACCGCACCCACTACTGCGCGATCAACTACTGCGAAGGGCGCAGCGGCAAGACGATCGAGCGCCTGCCGCTGATCGAGTTTCCTGATGGCAGCACGCCCGAGCCCGATCCATTCTTCAACCCGTGCCTCGTCGATCGCAATGGCGTGCCGCAAGAGTCGCTCGTAGTCGTCTCGGGCACCTGGGGCATCTACCACACCGGCGCCACCAAGGGCAAGCACTACGGCGTGCGCCTCGACCTCAATCCGCAGATTGCGATCGTCAAGCGCAAGGCGCGCCGCGTCCGCACCATCGTCGTCGTCGCCGATGACGCCGAGGAGTTTGTCGACGAAGTCATCGAACCGGCCACCAAGAAGGCGCGCGCGCAACCGCCGGCCGAAGAGGCCGAGGTCGAAGATGCGCCGGGCGAAGACGCAGTCGACGCCGCTGCCGACAACGCAGTCGACGAGGACGTGGACGAACCGGCAGCGGTCGGCGAAGACGCTCAGGAAGAAGGACAGGTCGATGCCGAGGAGGAGGATGCCGATGACGACGGCGGCGTCGATGTTGACGCCGAATGAAGAAAAAAAGCTGGTGTTTTTGAAAGCAGAAATGAGTGGTGGTAGTTCTTCGCGCTCCAAGAGTCCTGCGGCTATTGTTCGTCAGCGCACGCCGCTGACGAGTGCTGCTGCTGTGACGGCAGTGGCCGAAGAGGGCTTTGATGCCTACGACCGAGTTGCTGTGAGCGCACAGCACGAGCAAATGATTGCCGATGCGCGTGCAGAAATGCAACAGAAACTCGCCGACAAACTCGACGACAGCGGAGGCGGCGGAAAGGTGACGGTGGCGTTTGTTGAAGAGATGTCAGAGGGCCGCACGTTTTACGACAAATTTCGCATCATGTCGACGTCGGCCGCCGGTCTGCGGCCGAGTCAGATCGAGCTTCTCAAGCAGCACACCGACCGCATTCTGCCAATGGCCTTTAGCGGCGGCGTTGTCTTTGCGCTAATCGACCAGGCTCGCTACGAAAGCCGCCCGCTTCGCTGCGTCGATCTGTCGTGGCGCGAGCTGCTCTGCAAGGCGTTTCTCATTCTCATTGCACTCGGCGTCATTGGGCTCAATTTCGCCAACCAGTTGCCCTTTATCTCTGAGTGAAAGAATGAGTGCGTGCGACACAATCGACCCGGCCTCGCAGGCGCGCGTGGTCGGCCGCTTGCAGGAGAAGCTGCGCGAGAGCATGAACGATGTGGCAAAGGAAACGCTAGAGTCGACCGCCAGCATGCTGTTTGAGCTGCTGCTGACGATTCACTGTGCGCAGCGGCGCCGCAATGCCTGTTCGGCGCTGCTGCGCGAACAGATTCGCCACGTGCAGGGCGAAAAGAGTCTTACAATGCACGTTTTACACCTCGAGTCGCTCGAACAGGACGACATTGACGCCCTCTATCGCATCGGCGGCGCGCACATTGTCGATCTGCAGTTTCAGTTTGAGGCAATTGCAACCGGCGACCCACTGCCGCACGGCCTCCTACTCATTGGTCTTTTGGTGCGTCACGGTCCCGACGCCGCTGGGAGCGCCAGCGACGCAATGGCAGAGCGCGATCGCCTGCGCCAGCCGTACGCGCCGCCTACCACTCGCCGCCGACAAACCGTCCCGATCGACTGGCGCAATTCGGTGGTCAGCACCAACGACCGCGCGCTCGTGCTAGAGCTGCTCGACGACGTCTACAACATGTACGAGCTGATGAAGCTCGGCATCAAAGTGGCACTCGAACCAATCGCGCGCGCCAACTACTCAACACCGTCTGCGGCACGCAAGCGCACGCTCGCTGCTGCGACGGCCGAAGAATCAATCAGCGCTACTATCGACGATGATGAGGCGCGGCCGCTCGGCTACACCCTCCACTTTTCGGGCGTGCCGTCGTTTAGCGACGCATTCACCGCACACTTGCGACACAAGTACGCTTCGCGCTGGCTCACGTGCGTCATCATCTTTCCGTGCGTGCGCTCCGCGCGCTCCGGAAAGCAGGTGCTCATGGCACCAGAGCTCGCAATCTCGATTTCGCGCGAAGGTCTTTTGCCATGCGACAGCTTGCCATTTGCAGTGCGCGGCGCCAAACGACTCTGTCAGAAAGTCTACAGCAACCCAGTGTCGGAATGAACACTTTACTCTTTTCCATGCAGATCTGGACTCGCCGGCCGCTTGTGGTGGAGCCAAAAGTACCCGCAATCGTAGTTTGCACGCGTACTCCAACTACCATCGTCAAACCAGACAACACCACGCACCAAAAATTCTTCGTATTCCCAGATTTGCGGTTCTTCGGCAGTCGTGTCGCGGGCAAGCCCGAAATCTTTGACCTTTGGAAAGTCGAGATATTTGAAAAAGTCGGCGCATTGCTTGCGCGTGTGGTTTTTTGGCAACACAAGTGTTCGCACCATCACATAGTAACCGCGGGTAATACGCAAATTGGCAGCTCGCAAATTCGAGCCAACCTTTGCAACGTGGTTCAGCAGTTCGCGCAGAGCATTGTTCTCGTATTCTGTTTCGGTGGGTTCTTCATCGGCTTCCGTCAAGCCGCCTGGCGCGGAGATGTTTGTCGATTCGTCATCTTCACTCATAAGTATTTAAGAAATTGCCTTTTCAAAACCCCCAGCTGACCCATTGAAAGTTTTGTCACACAAAAATGCAAAAAAATTTTAAAAAATTAGATTTTCCGCAAGCGCCGTGCGGTTCGATTACCGAGTCCAATTCAGACTTTTGTTAAAAGTTGAAAAATTATACTCGCCGCAAGCGCGGTGCGGCGAGACTGGAAGGGTCCATTCGGGCGCCACTCAAAAATTAGGCCCATTTTCAGACCTTTGGCGGCACCGTTTCGCGAACTTTTCGGCATTAAGGTACGTTCCGTGGTCGGCGATTTTTTTAAAAAATCAC
>JALHQZ010000018.1 GCA_022841705.1 Pirellulales bacterium | reverse complement strand
GCCAAAAAAAGTGGAGGCCCTCTCGAATATTTTTCCCCACTTTTTTCTTCCTACCCCCGGAGACAGTGCCAATTTACGCGCAATCGAAATCTACCAGCCAGTGATTTTTTAAAAAAATCCCCGGCAACGGAATAGGCCTTAATGCCGAAAAGTTCGCGAAACGGTGCCGCCAAAGGTCTGAAAATGGGCCTAATTTTTGAGTGGCGCCCGAATGGACCCCTCCAGTCTCGCCGCACCACGCTTGCCGCGAGTCGAAATTTTGACATTTTTACATAACCCCGAAACGACCTCGGAAAACAAACCGCACCACGCTTGCCGCGAGTCGAAAAATTGACCATGTTTTTTTTGGAATGTTACAGAATGAAGGTCGCAAATGAGAAGACAAAATGGCAGGAAATCCACCCATTTTGTGCACTCTAAAGTGAATGTCTTTTTTTTCAATAGGTCGGTTGCGGAATGCTGCGTGTTTCCATAGGCATGAAAGGCGCAGCCGCTGCCCAGTCGTTCCCGCCAAACATGCTCTCCGAGGCGGTGGTGAGCGCATCGAGATGTTTGCGCGCCTGTTGGCGCAGCAGTTCGCAGGACTCTTTGGTCTCTTTTTCAAGGCTCGACTTGACAAGTCTGATCGCTTTGTCGGTGCCGTTCTGGCGAATTTTGCGGACGTTCAGCGCGATCGAATCGCCATCTGCGTGCGGAGCGCATTCGAGTTCCTCGATCAGACGACCAAGGAGTTCGCGAAGCAGGTCAATGTGCGCCGAGGTCTTTCCTTTCCATTCTCTGGAATAGAGAGATGCGCGGCTTTCCATAATTTCCAGCAGCGCGACTGCCTCTGTGTGAATGATATCGATGTTGCTCTGCGACGAAGTCATCATCACTTTCACAGTAACTTTCAAACAAAAGCGGGCCGAAAAAAAAAAAGGATGAGTGCTCGGGGCGGGAGTCGAACGGGCCAGAAGCGCAAAACACGCCTTTCGCAAGCCGCTAGTTATTTGTGCACCGGTGTCGCCGCTGTACTGGGTGTACTGATTCTTTGGGCGGCCGTCAGCACGTTGTTGGAGGTGAACGTGCTCTACGGGCAGCAGCTCGAGCTGCACCAGGGTTTGTTTGCGAGAGCAGCGGACCATCTCGCAGATCCGAATGGCCTGTGTGTTCCAGAGAACGCTCACAGGCGCGTTAGGAGCGGCGAACAGTTTGCCGGCTGTTTGGACGCAGAGCGAGTTGTTCGGCGCTGGCCGCGACTCGAGGCCTTTTACGGCACGATGCGCCAGATTGAGTTTTGTCCGTGGGGCAGCTGTCTCGAGTTTCAAGTCGGTTTGTTTGGCATGATCAATCTGCTCGCAGGCGCCGCCGTCTTTGGCTCTGTCTTTGCAGTGCTGGCGATTGGACTCTGGCTCGGCTCGATTGCCTACTCAGCGTGGCAGAACAGCGGTGGTGGTTTGCCGGTGCACGTGTCGCACCTGCACGCCGCCAGCTACGCCAAGCAGGCGGCGTACTGCCACAACGAGCATGTCAGCGATGAAGACAAGGTGGAATGAATTTACACTGGCGCAACCCAGGCAGGATCGCGTAAAAAGTCGAAAAAGTCGACCTGCGTCAGGCGCAGCATAAACTCATCGAATCGCTCCTTTCTCTCGACGACGACAGGTGCCGGCTGCTCTGCGGGCGCCTTTGCGAGCTTCTTTTTCTTCGGCTGCTGCACTGGTGCCTTGGCAACCTTTCTTTGCAATGGTTGTGGAGGCGGCGGGCGAAGCAGGTGCGTCGCTAGTTCGTCGCACTGGTGCAGCAGCAAAACGGCGGCCGTGAGATAGATGACTGCATCAGAGTAGCCGCTTTCGGAGCCTTCGTGCCGGAGGCCTCTGAAAAAGAGGCCGGTGATGCGAGCCATTATGAGGCGCCTGTTGTCGGTCAGCTGCATCTCTGACAGCAGGCGCTTTTCGCACGTGGTGCTGAGAATGCGGCGCTGAGTGGGCTCCGAGGTGCCGGCGAGAATTCTCTGTACACATTCTACAATTTCTTTGGGCGCGAGAATTGCGTGCTCGACGCAGTGTTTGGCGGCCGGCGACAGCCAGTGCGCGAGCGACGTGAGCAATTTGCCGTCTGAAAACAGGCCGCGCTTCAGCGCAATTTCGCTCAGCGACTGCGCGTCCGCGACGCCGAAGAAGCGTTTCGAGGCGTCGAGTACCGCCGCATAGCTCATTGAACCGAGTTTCTGCGTCTGGACCGGGCGTCTAAGGCCGGCGTAGACCGTGTTGGCGGCGTTTTTCTGGCGAGCGCAGTAGCGCTGAAATTCGACTGCGATGTCGCGCGGCGGACCGACGCGGTGAAAGCTGAAGCGATCGTTGATGGCGTCGTAGGTGCGCGTAAAGCGTCCGGCGCGCGCAGCCACCAGACTCTGCATTGCCACGTTCTTCATGAGCACCGTATCGCAGTGATTCGCCGCACCGCTCTTGGCGCGCCAGTCGATGGCGCCGCTAGCCATTTTGCCCTGCAGCTGGAGCGCCTCGGCGGCCTGACTGCACATGAGCATGCGCGCGCTCTCTGATTCGATATCAGAAATCGAATCGCCCGCTTCGGCGTAGAGCGGATTGGTCGGCAGCGCGACGAGCGTCAGCAGCACCTGCTCGGCGCAGCGCGTCTCAATGTAGTGGTGAATGAGACAGCAGCAGTTGTCGTCGTCGACGTGGCTGATGCCCTTTTTCGACGCCGCCAGGATTGCGCCGTGCAGCAGGCACAGCAACGTCTCTCGGTCGACAGCCGTATTCAGTTTCTCGGCAAACGCCTCGTTTGCCTCGCTCGGATACGAGAATCGTTTCGTCAGCAGCTGCAGTAGGCGCGCGGCGCACAGTGGTGTTTTGTGGTGCGACTGCGCGTGTGCCGCCAGCACCGCTGGCGCATCGATGTCGAGCAGCGCCAGCACGGGTTCGTGCGAAGCGCGCGCACCGTGGGCAGTGTTGTCGGTCTCGTCGTCGCCCGTCAGCAGCAGCGGGTAGCCAGTTGTTTCGTCGTAGATTTGCCAGTACTCGGCAACTGTCTGCGCACAGGCGTTTGCAATCGACTCGCTCGCCGCACCGGCATCCATCACACTCGTTCGTTTGGCCGTCAGCTGAGTCGCTGCCGTTGCGAGGCGCGTGTAGCCGGGTGATGCGAGGCCGCATTCGGTATGCGGCGCGTAAACTTCGTTGAATGCGCCACTGAGTGCCGGCGCACAATGCATGCGCGAAGTCAGCAGACGCGAGCGATGCGCGCTGCCCGGACAGCGCTCGCGACCGCAGGCGCAGTTGCGTGCGTCGACCACCAGCTGATTGAAGCGCACATCGGTCTCTTGCTCCCAGGTGTGGTGCAGAATGGTGCTGTCGATGACGAGTCGGTCGAGCGCTTCAATTTGGCGCCGCGAGTCGAAGAACAGCACCTGCGTGCACGCCAGCGAATTGTCGCGATAGCCGGCCCAATGCACGCCGCTGTTCGGCTCAATTTCACTTTTCACCACCACCGCAATGCAGTATTCGCGCGGAACCGCCAGCGTATCGATCAGAGTATGCGCGTCGCCCAGCACCAAACGCTCCACCAACGACCAGCCATCTTGACGTCGCTGCACGACGCTCGGGCAGCGGTGCGCCGCACATTCGGCACACTGCTTGCCACTGCATTTCTTTCCACTGCTCATCGTTTGCGGAAAAAAATACCTATCCGCCATTTTCTTTTTTCATTTGTGTTTCAGACAAAAAGGTGAAAGAGGTAGTTGTGTGTCACTGGTGTATCGGCAAAATCGGTGGTGTCGGGCGCAATCTCATAGTGCGCCCATGCTCCGCGCTTCAGCGGCGACGTCTGAAGACTATGTTGTATCAGACGAGTGCGGTGCTCACGGCCTCTCAGCGGTACGGTCGGATCGAGCACGTAGATGACTACGAATTTGGCGGCCGCTTCCTCTGCCGCCATTTGAGGCGTTTTAGGTGGCTGAGTAAAATGGTCGCTGGGCTTTGCGCATTGGTGCGCCGCGACCATGCACGCGCGCATGTAGCCGTCGATTTGCGAATTCGGCACGCAGAACAGCCGCTTTGGCGACAGGCCGAGACAGTCTGGCGAATAAGCGATCAGTGTGAATGTTGCTGGCGGCTCCGGCCCGCTCGCGCTTCGGATCAACAGCGCTGAGACTGAACCCCTGCGAATTGCGAGTCGATTCATGCGATGTACGAGCGCCTCTGTGACTCGCTGCTGTTTCCGACCAGGCTCGCTACTCTCAGCGCTACGCACGATTGAATGCGGAGACGATGCGACGCGACGGAGTGGCTGGCCAACTGGCGACAGCGAGCCGGAGCGACGCAGTACGCTAATGTTGCGTGCGAGTGGCGAGCTAGAGCTCTTTTCGTCTGATGATGAGATTGATTCAAACTCGCCCGACGTCTCCTCATCGTCGTCTGACTCTGCGCTCATTCTTTCACTCACGATGTGTCGTCGCTGCTGCTCGACATTTCAACTTCGTTAATGTTGCCGCTGTTCCAACGCTCGTAGATTCTCTGAAACTGCTCGCTCACGCCGCGTGCCGTTGGGCGCTCCCGAATCAGTGCCATTCGCTCCTCTGCGTCCTCATCAGTGATGTTGGTCGGCAAAGTCGCGTATGTTTTGCGGCCGTCGCCTGTCATCGAAACAATCAACTCGTAAAGTCCGGCTGGCATGAGCTCAGTTCGTCTCACGACGGGAAAGGCGCCATCGGTCAACGTCGCGGGACCGCCATCTGCGTCAAACATCACCTGCAGCACTTTGCCGAGCGCATAGACGTCAAAGAGGCCAGTGTATGAAGAGATTGTCGGCGCATCAATGCCTGGTATCGCGCGCGTCGAAAGCGGGTCTCTAAAGGTCGGTGTGGTGTCGTAGACCTGCGGGCATTCGAGCACAATTTTTCCATTTTTGCTTGGTTCCAGCGTGGTGCAGGAGATGCCAAAGTCAATCAGTCTCACACCGCCAGTGCGGTCAAAGAGAATATTGGCCGGCTTGATGTCGCTATGGTAGATGTCGACGTCTTCGAGCGCGGCAATGATCTCGATGAGCGTTTTCGCCGCTTTCATCAGCTCGGCCTGCAAACGCTCAAAAAGTCGCAGAATTGGCACGGCTTTCTTTTCAAACCGAAGCAGCTGCCTCTCGCTACCCTGCCTCTCGCGCGGAGTGATCGCAAGCAGCCTTCGGCGCTCAAAGCGCGCACGCTTGCGCACCAGCTCTGCAATCGAGTCTAGCTCGAGTCTGTCGAGCAGACGCAAGTACGCGTCTACGCCTTCGTAGATTGTGTTGCGCAGCCAGGCATCGAGTGGAGTCGCCTGTACGTATGGGAAAACAATACTGCCGCGCGTTCGAGTCAAATTGTAGAAGCGGTCGACCGCGCACACCAAATATGTCTTGCAAAAGCTCTCCGGTAGGCGATCGCGCAGCAGACGATTGATCTGGTACTCTGTCTCGACCACGGTATCATCAAAGACAAACTCGTTGCTGTACGATGGGTCGAGTTTCTCGGTGCCGGCGGGCCGGTCATCGATAGACCAAAAGTCTTTCACCACCCACTCGGCTTCGGCCGACCCGCTCGTTGTGGCAGTAAAACTGTTGCCAGCAGTACCGCCGCCAAGGCGCGCAATGAAATCGTAGCGCACACGCGAGTCGTAGTCAAACGCGTAGCCGATAAACTCGCTCAACGCCGAAAGTGCTTCAATCAACTCGCTCCTCGACATCTCCTCTGGTTCGGGCAACGACGACGACTCTGCCGCATCGCTTGCGCTGAGTTCTTCGCTAGTCGTGAGACGCAAGCTCATAGTTGGTCCGGATCGTTTTGTGACGATGACGCCGACTGTTCGCTTGGCGAGGATGACGATGACGACGATTCGGAAGAAGGCGGCGTGGTGTAGCGCAGATCGATTTCCGCCCGCCACTGTCTGTAGATTTCTTCGAAGCGCTCTGCCACCTGAGCCATTGTTGGTCGGCGATTGAACGCGCGAAAAAGTCGGCGCTCTTCGACAAACGACACGTTTTCGGCGATCGGCGTCGCCACTGCGCCGTCTCTTTCGCCCGTCATGTCGCCCAGCAACTGGTAGAGGCCGCGCGGCATAAATTCAGTGTTGCGCACGACGGGCGACCGTGTCAAATTTGCGCGATCGTCATCAAACAGTTGCTGAAGCACTTTGCCCATTGCATAGATATCAAAGCGCGACGTGTAGCGTGCAATCGTCGAAGGCTGCGAGTCCGGATACTTGAAGGCGGACAGCGGGTCTTTGTAGCGTTGTGTGCCGACGCTATTCTCGTCTGGACAGCCGATGATCGGGTCGTTTGACAGGCTGTCCAGTCGGCCGTCGGGTATGACGCAAGAGAGGCCAAAGTCGATGAGAATCGGCGTCGCGCCATCGACAAGAATGTTCGATGGCTTCAGATCGCGGTGGTAGATGTACTGACTGTGCAGGTCGTCGAGGATGTTGATCAGTCGCGTGGCCATCCACAGCGCCGTAGATTGAATTCGATCGAGCGTCAGTATCGCCATCTCTTCGCCATTCGCTGTGCCTAGCGCATCGCGGTAGCTCTGCATCTCCGGATAGAGTGTTGTGCGCAGCCATGCCAGAAGCGTGCCGGCTTCGACGTACGGAAACACGATATAGCCGCGCGTTCGGTCTTTGTTGAAAAAGTAGGTGATCGCGCACACGACGCCGCGCTGGCAAAGCGCGGCCATGCGCTCGCGAATCACTTCGCTGACCAGGTACTCTTGCTTCACGTCTCTGGTGCTAAAGCGCAGCAGTTTCTCTCTGCCCTGAGCGTCGATCACGATGCGATCCTCAAACACTTTGACTGCCCATACTCGCCCAGACCTATCTCCGCGCTTCCTCGCCGAATAGGTGGCGCCAAATCCACCAGTACCCAGCAGCCTGATAAAGTCGTACCTCGTTCTGTCCCGCCTGTCGTATGCCGAGCCGAGCGACGGCTTGGCACTCATACTTGTGTGGCTTTTTCTTCTTCTCGTTTAGTGCGGCTTTGGAAATCGGCCGTACTCGCCACCGGCGGGGAGCTGCATCGAAAACCGCTTTGGATGGGTCGATTGGATTGGGTTGCGCCTGGGGCGCGCGGTCGGCGTTGGCGCGGGTGCCTTTGCCACAACCTCGCTCTCTTCAAGCTCGATGTCGTCCATGTCTTCGTCGTCATCGTCGTCGGCCGCCGTCGTGGTGGTGGTGGTGGCGCGAGTGTCTTGGAGGCTCAGGCCGCGAACGGCCTTCTCGAGCACGTTGACGCCAGTTGTAGATTTGATGATCGATGCGACGACCGCTTCAAACGGCTCGGGCGCAGGCGTCGGAACTGGAACCGGAATCGGCGGCGCCGGCTGCGCGACCTTGTCGTCGATGTCGGCGTCGTCGTCGACGCCGAGAATGCCGTGTGTGGCGCGCGTCATGCGTGGTGCGTAGGAGTCGAGCGTGCGTTCAGGGTCGAGTCCGCGGCGTTTGTTGACCGGATCGGCGCGAACGCTTGCGCGCGCCTCCATCATGATGCGCACATACTCGGCATCGTCTTGGTCCTCCATCGTGTCTGGGTCGACGTCGTCGTCTGCAAAGTCGTCGATAGCCACAATCTCGCCGCGCGCCGCGCGCTCGGCAATGTCGAGTGCCGTCATATCCGCCGTCTTCTCTTGCAGCTTCTTGCGGCGCACAAATGTGGCCGCCTCTTCCAGGCATGCTTGTGGGTAGTCGATCGGCGCCTCGATCACGGCGCCCGGCATGCGCACCGCCTTCTGCCGATCGTATTCGTACACCCAGCGCGCAGCGTTCGCCTTGCTGACCGGAATGCCGAGCGTGCGCAGGCGATCGGCCACGCAGAGCTCGTCGAGCGACTGACTCAGCACCGACATCGGGTCGCCGCGCTTGGTCATATGGCGAAAGTTGGTCATGCAGCGCTCGCCATGCGCTGTAGACGAGGCGGCGCCGGCCGCCGCCGCGCCATCGAGGCCAAGCACACCGCTCATGTAGTTGGCGCGCGTGCTGGCCTCGCTGACGATCATGGCGCCCGCCTTTGGCTTGAGGTGGCGCACGGCGAGCACGTGCGGCAGCGTGTCGGCAACCGGACGGCCGGCCACACAGTGCATCGCCGGCATCTGCGGCGTCAGACAGGCCTCGAGAGCCGCCTCGTGCGTGTCGACGACCGCGTTGAACAGCAGCGCCGAGTGAATCGCGGTCTTGGCTCCATGGCCGACCTGTACCGCGGGCAGCGGCTGCTCGTCTTTGAGCGGGTCCGGAACGACAAGAGGCGCGGTCGGGTCGCTGGCCTCCTTCGGGTTGCGCATAAAGGGGCGCGCGCGAATGTGCACGTTTCGCATCTGGTAGAGCTTCTCGCGCACCTCATCGACGGTGGCAATGCGCGCCTCGCCACACGCCTCCATCTCGCTCTGAACGTGGCTGGCCAGCTGCTTCAGATCGTACGGCAGCTGCACGTAGTTGTAGTCGTAGGTGACCGAGCGCGCGGCGCTCAGCAGCGAAGGCAGCAGTTCGGTGGTCTTTGTCGACGTCGGATTGGCCACAAACCGCGCGCCCGCGTTAGTCTGCGTGGCGTTGTTGTTGTTGGCTGCCAGCGCCTTTGGGATGTAGCTGGCGTCGACGGCTCGAAGCTTGGGGTCGTCGGCGGCGGAGGCAAACTGTTTGCCGCCGACAAACTCGCTCGAGAAGATGTCGAGCGGCGTGCCGGCCTGCGACTTGCGCTGGCGGCCGCGCGACTCTTCGATCGCCTTGTGCAGAATGCGCATGCGGATGACTTTGAGAATGGCGCTCTGGAGCGGGTCGGTGAACTGGTCGCGCATCAGGTCGAGCACGAAAACGACCATCTCGATCGAGTCGTGCAGCATCGGCTCGGCGATGCTAAAGTGCGAGACTTCGAACGGCTGCTTGTAGACGGGCGACGTCGGCGAGTTGTAGAGCCACTCGACCGTCGTCGAGAGAATGTGCTCGCGCAGCAGGCCGAGCACTTTTTCGCCGAGGCGCGGCGCCAGCTTGATGCCGAAGCGCTGGCGCAGCGTCGCCGCGTAGCACGGCCACATGTGCCGGAAGACAGTGACGGTCGGCTCGTCCACGTTGCCGATCATGATGTTCTTGTCGAGGTGGTAGACGATCGTCTGGCGCAGCGACAGGTCGTTGCGCACCACTTCCTGCATCGCCAGCTTGGCCGGCGACACGCCGTGCACCGCCGTCTGCTTGTCGGCGATTGTCTTGCCGTCGGCGCGGTGGCGCTCCGACTGATTGACCATCAGGCAGCGATCGGCCACCGCCTGATCGATCGCCTCGCGCGGCACATTGCTGCACATGATCATCACCTTCTGCTTCTCGCTCACCACGTGCTTGACCGTGCGCCGGCCGGTGCGCTCGTCAAAGTGCAGCACGGTGCGGTTCGTAATGCCTTCGGCCATCGCCGTCTTCGTACTGTCGCACTTGTCGGCCGCACCACCGGCCGCGCCGCCGCCAGCGCCGCCTTTGCGCTTCGTGCCGCTGCCGCCAGTGATCATGTCGATCGGCGTCTCGTGGAACATGTGGATTTCGTCGTTCTCGTTGTCGTCAATGTCGGTCGCGCGCGCCGACGCGCTCGACACGATCGTGACGCTGCCCTTGCTCAGGTACTTTTTCGCCGTCTCGAGGCCAAACGACTTGCTCGTGCCGGCGGCGCCGTAGAAGAAGAGGTGCGGACGCAGGCCGTACTTGTGCCAGTAGGCGGCGAGCGACACCATGAACACGAGGTGGCACTCGGCGTGCGCCGTGTACGTGTCCTGAATGACCTCGTAGACCTCGAACCAGCGCGCCATCGACGCGCCGAAAAACGACAGCTTCTTGTCAAAGTAGCGATAGTCGCCCTGGAATGTCAGGCGGCCCTGCTGCAGCCGCTCTTCGTACTCGAGCACCAGCACGTGGCCGCCAGACGAAATGTCGCTAAACGACGACATGCACGTGTTGCGGTACGCCGCCAGCCCCTGCAGCTTCTGCTGCACCAGAGCGCGCGCACGCTTGATCGGATCGCGGAACGCATCGATGCGCGGTCGCTCAGTCAGCAGAAAGCGCTGGCGCAGCCGATGCGTCTCGTACTGCATGGCGCCGGCGCCCGAGCGATCGCGCTCGCGCTGTCGCTGCCGCTGCTCCGGGTCCTCCATGTCGAGGCCGCGCGCAAAGTTGGCCAGCGCCTGCTGCGCGGCCGCGTCGATGCGCTTCTGCCGCAGCTCGGCCACCACCCCCGCAGAACCCGGCGGGCCGCCATGCAGCTGGCGAGGCGCCGGCGGCGGGTCGAGCGCCATTTGTCGGAACAGCTCGGCGCACTCGGCATTGTCGACCACCGAAGCCGACGCCGAGCTGCTGCCGTCGTCGTCGTTGTCGGAAGCGGCCTCGGGAGCAGCAGCGGCGGCCGCGCCACCTCCCAGGAGGCGCGCGGCGTCTTCGTCAGGCAAGCCCTGGCGACGGAGCGAGGCGCGACTGCGATTGCTGAAGAGCGGCTCGATGTGCTCGAGCTGATAGGTCGGCACGTAGCGCGACGTGAACTTGATGACGTCGAGCGTGGTATCGTCGCACGTGACGACGCAGTTGGCGTACGGCATCGTCCAGACCTGCGCCTGCCCGCGCAGCTGCAAGTAGTTGTCGATGTTGCGCTGCGCCGGGTCGATGCGCTCGTCGTTGGCCAGGCGCACAAAGAGGCGCGCCGGATCGAAAAAGTTGCCCGGGTAGAGCTCGCTGATTGGGTTCTTGAAACCAAACGCCGGATTGAGCACCTTGGCGCGGCGATTGTCGGCGTCGATCGAGAGCGACGTGTCGGCGGTGTAGAGCGCGTAGACCGAGCAGTAGACCGAGACGCTCTTGATCAGCCAGTAGCGGTCAGTCGTCGTCACCGAGTGCGCAATGCGCTTGGCCTCGACCGGATCGCCGCCGGCGCGCTTCAGCTGCTGCTGGTAGCTGGAGCGCTCCACCATCGGCTCCTTGAACTCGGTGTCTTTCGCCCAGTGCTCGAACACGTTCTGCAGCACCAGCACCACCTCTTTCGACACGCAGTGGCCCGGATCAAACGAGAAGAACCAGAAGCGCCACGCACACACCTGGCGATCGCGGAATCCGCGCATAAAGTGCATCTCGTCGTCATCGTCGCCGCCGCCATCTTCGGCGCTGGGCGGCAAAAAGAGAAGATTGTCGCAGTAGAGCTTCTTGAGGTGTTCGCGCATCAGCTGAGACTGCACTTCATGGGCGTCGGGTGGTGGCACGTAGTCGGTGGCCTGGAAGACCGGTTCGACGAGCACGCGGAGCGGGAAGCCCTGGTACTGGATCGGATTTTCGGCCGACGGCATTTGCAGCCGGTTGGCCAGTTTTTGCGTCGCAAACAGCAAAAGGTGCAGGAGCGCCTCAAACTGCGGCGCGCCAGGCTTGCTGTGCTCAAAGTCGCTGAACTTGGTAGGCGCGTCGTTGAAGCACTCGAGCGGCACGTGCATCACAATCGCCTCGCACGGCTTGACTTCTTCATTGGCCTTGAACACGTCGCGACCCGACCGCAGCGACCACATGCGCTCAGCGCGCGACATGCCGCGATCCTCCGCTGCACCAGCCGCCGCCGCCGCGATCGCAGAAGACACTTTGCTCATATTTGCCAATGGAAAAAATTTCAAATTTTTCACTTTTTTTTCCATTTTTGGGGCTTTCACATCCCGCCATTGGGCGGCCGAAACAAAAAAAACACTTTCAAATATGAATGGACGGCGCAATAAGCGCGCTATCGTTGAGTTGGTGGAGTTGACACAGGTGCATGTTGTTGAGATTGAGCGCGTCGACAATCCGGTGCTGCGCTCTTTGGTGACAGAGTTTTACGGCGCTCACTTTCCGCCGCGACACCGCGGTTCCAGCGGCATTCCGCCTGTGCAGGCCAAAGAAATCTGGAATCGCGACCCTCGCAAAATCACGAGTGAGCGTGGCGGCGCTGCTGCAGAGGCAAAAGAAGGCGGTGGTCAGGGGAACGGCAGCGGCGGCGGCGAAGAATACGAGTTCGCCGCCGCCGAAGAGGCGACGCCCGACATTGAACAGCTACTGGCCGAGGTGATGCAGCAGGAGGCTGGCGACTTTAACGCGCGTCGACATGATATGTTCAAGCGGCACATGCTGGCGGCGTCGATCAAGGCGCAGGCGCTGGTCGAGTACTGGGACGAAGAGCAGCAGAAGATGCAACGCTGGCGCATTGTCGGCTCGTGGTGCACACTGAGTCGAGCGGTGCCGCTGCGAATCTGTGGCAAAAAGATCGACAACGAATGGATGGCCGAGCGCCAGCGCACGCTCCAGGGCCAGGACCTGACGCCGATGCTAGACGCCACTGGGCCCGGCGCGTCGATTGCGCTCGATTTGGCCGAATCCGTTTCGGGTCAGCAGTTTTTCGATCTCTTGATCGAGAATGGCAACTTTTCGGGCATTGATGCGCGCGCTCACCTCGAGCGCGTCTACGGCACCGAGCTTGCCGACGATGTTGTGTTTGCGCCTGAAGAGGATGCGGAGGCGGCGGCAGAAGAGGCGGAGGAGAGCGAGCTTCATGCGCACGAGGTGTGTTTGCCGCGAACCAAGCTCGAGCGCAAGCAACTGGATGCAGATGCGCAGCGGCGCGCGGCAGTGGCCGAGACGCGCATTGGCATTGGTGCAAAGCTTGCCGCGCGCTGCATGTCGGCCGTGCAGCTGCAGCGACGCTGCGCCGCGCTGATGAGCGAGCGCGACTATCGTGCAATGGTGCGCCCAGAGTTTATCAGTCTGGGTCTGCGCGCGATTCTGCTCAACCACGATCTGTGCTTTATCGGCGAGTGCTATCGCAGCGCCGTTCAGATCGAAATGCTGGCGCGCGGACCCAAGTACATTTTGCCGCTGTCTGAGCTGCTGCGCACGCAGCCAGAAAAGCTCTGCATCGATGTGCTGCGGCGCAAGTTTGCAACCGAGAGCAATCTGCGCGCGCTGGCGCTGCTGCCCGACCTCGACTTTGCCGCCTACGAGAGCCTGGTCGAGTTTTTCCAGCTGACGCCCGACCCCGGTGTGATGATGGGCATCGATCTCTATCACAACGTGCTGCGACGCGACCTGTACGGCTACGAGACGTTTGCCGCCGCCGCCGGCCCGCATCGCAGCTACAACTACTCGTCGAGCCACATGTTCACCGTGTTTGGCGTCGACCCCGACGACCGCCGCGTGCAGTACTACCACGATCCGACGCGCCGCGAGTCGAGCGACGACGCCGATCTCTTCGATCGCAGCTCGCTGAGCGCGCAGGGCAGCTTTGCAGTGCCGTGGCGCGATCACAGCGTGCCGCCGGCGCAAGTCGACTTTGTCGCGCTCGCCGAGAGCATCAATACGCCAGAGCTGCGCGCCGCGCTGCACGGCGACTACTACCGCCTGCGCCAGAGCAACAGCGAGTCGACGGCGTCGCTTGTCACATTTCTGCGCGGCCTCTACTGGCTGGCACACACGCGCGCCGTCGTGCTCGAGCGCTTCATTGGCACCGGCCCGAACAACGCCGG
The DNA here is from genome assembly GCA_022841705.1 of Pirellulales bacterium. Taxonomy (GTDB): domain Bacteria; phylum Planctomycetota; class Planctomycetia; order Pirellulales; family Lacipirellulaceae. Next base: position 27,307 of record JALHQZ010000018.1, on the reverse strand, counting down.
CCTGCCGGTCGACGCGTTCTTTCTGGCCGAAATCTACGACACGCAGCGCGAACTCGTCAACTGTCTGTCGAACCTGTCGCACAGTTCGCGCCAAGCGCTCAATGGCGGTCGCGCGCCGCTGGCCGACGCCGAGTGCGTCCGGTTTCGCGAACAGGTGTTTGCGGCCGAACAGGACTGGCGCAAGCGCTACGACGCCGCCTCGAAGCTGCAACAGCAGCAGCAAGCGAAAAAAAGCGTAGGCGCCGCCGAAGATGAGCCGCTCGGCGAGACGATCGAGGAGCTGGCGCGGTCGATTGCGAGCGACGCCGCGCGCTTTGAAAAGCTCTACGAGGCAATGTGTGCCGCGGCCGACGGCCCCGGTCCGTACGACAGCGTGCGCGAGAAGTTTGGCGGCCGCTGGCGCTGGTGGCCGCTGCAGCGCGTGCGCGAGTATTCGCGCGAGATTGCCGGCACAAACAAGGTGCTGGCGGCCGAACAGGTCGAGACGCTCGAGCGCATGCTGCGCAATCCGATTGTGATCACGAGCGGGCCGGGCGGCGTCGGCAAGAGCGAAGTCGCCGTCAAAGTGATCGAGCAGTATCCGCCCGAGCAGGTGCTCTGCGTCGGTTTCACTGGCAAAGTGGCGAGCGAACTGAAGCGCCGCACCGGCCACGACGCGTTTACGCTTCACCGCGTACTCTATCAGCTCAGTCTGTGGCTGGCGACAAAGAATCGCGCGCGCAGCTTTCGCCGCAATCGGCAGCTGGAGCGCGAGAAGCGCGCGCTCAAGCCGATCGAAGAGTTCACCGAGACCGATGTGAAGCTGTGCAAGAACCTGGAGGACCTGCGCGCCTACATCGAGTATCAGCTCGGCGCCGCGCTGCTGCCGTTTGCGTCGCCATTTGAGCACGTGCGCGTGCTGATCATGGACGAGCTCAGTCTGCTCGCCTTTCCGCTCTTTGCGCGCTTTCTGCAGGCGGCGCACGCGCCCGACTCTGGCACAGTGCTGCAACACCTCTACGTCTTTGGCGACATTAACCAGCTGCCGGCAATCGGCGTCGGCTCGATTCAGTCCGACTTTGCGCACGGCCTGCCGAATCTCGTCTCGCAGCTCGTCGTCAATCACCGATCGAGCGGTACCGAGCTCTTTGCGCTCGCGCAGGCGGTTGCGCGGCACTTGCCATTCGACGAGCTGCCGCTGCCGCAGTTTGATCGCATCGAGTCGTTTGAGGCGGTGCGCAGCGGCGCCGGTGACATTGTCGCCATTGAGACGCTGCCGGGCGCCAGCACCGTCGGCGACGACCTCGCAGCTCTCTACGCCGATCTGGGCGCCGACGACATCAACAGCGAGCGAACGCTCTCGACGCAGTGCATTGCGGCAACCAACGATCTGGTCGACGCCGCCAACGCCGCCATTCGCGGTCTCTACCACGTCGACGCCGAAGTCGAGCGCTTTCGCCAGGCGCAGCTGGATGCGCGCGGCGGCGGCGGCGCGCTGCAGGTGGTGCGCAACGACACGGCACAGCGCATGATCAACGCAAAGATGGCCGACGACGTCACCGATCACGAGGCAAAGCTGCGCAAGGCGATGTCGATGCAGCTGCGCGTCGGCGATCGCTTCTTCGTGCGCGCCAACAAAAACATCTTCATCAAGGGCCGCACGCCAGCCGAGCCGAACGCGACGCTCTATCTGTACAATGGCGAGCTGCGTCGCGTCATCGGCTTTTATGACGCGCCGCGCATTCTGCGCCGCGGCATGTACTGCCGCTGCGGCCTCTGCCCGCCCAAGCGCCGACCGGGCGAAGAAGACTGCATGGCGCGCCTCGACGTTGTGCCGCGGCTTCGCCGTGTGCCAACGCCGGCGAATGAGCGCGGTGCGATCAAATTTCACGACCAGAACCTCGCCGCCGTGCGGCGCCACGATAACAAGCGGCGCATGATGGTCACAGTCAACGAGTCGGGCGAGTTTATCGAGTTTGACGTCGGCGACGTGCTGCCGCAGCGCAGCCGCTACGACTTTGGATTTGCCGTGACAACGCACAAGATGCAGGGCTCGCAGAACGACTGCATCGTCATCGTCTGCCCAGACGACTCGTTCTTTCTCTGCTGGCGCGACGTCTATACGGCCATCACGCGCGCCAAGCGCCGCGCAATCATTCTCAGCAGCACGAGCATCTTTGCGCGCCTCGTCATGCGCAAGGCGCCAGTGCGCCGCACCAGCCTCTGGCTGCACCTCGCGCAGGCACTCGACCCCACCGAGAACGTGCGACTCGGCGCCTGGCCAGAGCCGCTGATCTCTGCCTCCGAGGAGCAGCGCCTCTGGCTGCGCTTTGAGCACAAGCGCACCGCAGCGCCCGCGCCAGCCACTGAAGAGGTCGTGGTGGTGCAAGCGTACCCGCCGACGCAGGTGGAGCCGAAAAAGCGCAAAACGCGGCTCGACATCATCAACGAGGCGCGCCAGCTGCAGAAGCGACGCGCAGCGGCTGGCGCAGATGCGGATCAAAAAACAAAGTGAAAGAAAGAAACGCACGTCTGTCCTTTAATCAACGGAGCTCAGCGAATGACGGTGGTGATGGTCGGATCGCTGTTTGCTTTTGCGCGTGCCTCGCCAAAAACACTCGGGCCAGGCACAGGCTTGGCACCACTGGGGCCGTCGAGCGAAGCGCCGCCAGCAACAACGCCGGCTACTGTCGTGCCAGTATTGTTCGCCTTGTACTGCTTGCCAGTTTTGTCAAAAATCACGCCAATCGAAGAGTTGCCAACAGCAGACATTCTTTAAAGTGTTTGTTGTTTGAGCCTGAAACCTCTTCAGTCTTGCCACGTGCGCCAATGAGTAAGCAAAACATCGTAGACCGCGGTGCCAATTTCATCGGCGCACTCGACTGCAGTGTCGTTGTGCAGCAGCAGAGTGGCGGTGTCTTCGAATCGGCCAGTTGTTTGATTCGCGTGTTGGTCAATGTACATGCTCGTTTGGCAATTCCATTTCAAGTACTGGCGTCTGACGGCAATCAATGGACGCAAAATTGCCTCCTTCTCCAGCGGTCCAATTTTGCCAAGCGGAAATTGAATGGAAGGCGTCGTCATTTTTAAAGAAAGTTAGGCCGTGATCTCTTTGGGCACCGAACTCGGTTGGAAAAACCAGGTCGGTGTTAGGTCTGATGCCGCCAGCTTCGCCTGCACAATCGCACTGAAGGCGCTGTGGACGGCAGCAGGGTCGCAGTGATCGGTGGTGATGCGGTCGACGGCAAAGTCATGACGCGCCAAGTCCTCGGCGGTTGTGTGCGAATAGCGTGCAAGGCGCGCGAAGATGTCGGCCGGCACGCCCGCTTCCGCGACACTGTCGCGCTCCGAGATGCGACGCGCATGCGTCTGACCGCTCTCGTCATCGAGAACAAGTTCGATGAATGCCAACGGTCGCGCAAACGAGCTGTGCATTTCGCGCAGAAATGCCGCCTTGTGCGTTTCGTAAATGCGCAGTTGGTCGGAGCTGATTTGACCACTGTCGGCCTTGGAGGCGGCGTAGAGTTTGTCGTCGGTGAGCAAGTGGCCGTCGCACACGACAACGAGAGTTTTGGCACCGGCGTGCGCCGCCGACCGTATCTCCTTCATGGCTTTGCTGGTCTCGGCGAATTCGCGGTAGAGGCGTGCGCGCTCCGACATGATTTCGCTCTGCACGCGGTAGGCCACCGAGTTGCCCGCGCGCACCACCGCCTCTGTCTCATTGTACATTTGGCGGAGCAGCTCGACAATGTGCGGCTCGTGCGTCGGCTCGTCGATCGTCGTATAATAGACTTTTCCTTGCAACGGCTCATTCTTGATGCGCTGCAGCAGCGTCGTTTTGCCTGTGGCCGGCGCGCCAAACACCACGATCACCGCCAGCTCCATCATTTGGTACTCTCCATCGCGGGTGCTCATACTTTGAGTCACCTGAACGAATGAGTGCTTTCCATATGCTGTTTGTGCTCGCTGCCGCCGCAGCCGCTGAGAACTGGCGCTACTTTGACCTGCCGGCGCAGACGTGGCGCGGCTTGTTTTTGAATCTGAACGATTCAATCAATCTGCGAGCCAACTACCAACTCATGCCGCAGTTTTCAATCAACAGCAACGGCTCGCTGGTAATGGGCGCCGGCGCGTCGCGAATGCTTGACACTGTGCGCACGGAAGCGATCGGGTCGCTGCTGCCGCCACCCACACCGGCCTGCGCCGAGCGTAGCGTACGCGTACGCTACGTTTCAGAGATACCCGCGCCTCAAAACGAATACGGTGGTATCGGGTTGACGCACAAGCTTGTGCTGGCGTCGGACGAGGAGCGCGACGACTGGCCCGCCGGTCTCGGCTTCACTTTTGGAACCGGAACGATAAAGTCGCTCGTGCTGTTCCGCGGCTACGACTACGGCACGCCAGTTGCATTCGCCTACCACCACCAGGGCAACAACACGTGCAATTTTGAAACAGCAAACACCTGTGTGGTGTTTCAGAACACCACGCTTCCTGGAGGGCGCGCCGGCGTAGTCGGCAACTACACCATCGATCTGGAGGCGCGCATCAACGTCACATCGGCGCTAATGCGCTGGCGATCTCTACGAGTGCACCTGAAAAATGCGACATTTGACGGCACCATTATCGAGAGCAGCAACGAGACGCTGCTCGGCACCGCGCAAGTCAATGCCAGCCGCTGGCTCGCGACCGACCGCACCGCCATTCGTCTCTACTTGATGACGCGGCGCACGATTACGACATTTCGCAGTCTCGTTGTCGACGTCTCAGACGAATGTTGGACGTCCGAGACGCCAACGACACCGCCACCAACGTCAATGGGTTCTCTTTCAACCACCACCACAACCACCACTACCGTGGTTGCTGTCGAAAGTAGCGTTGGCAACAGCACCAGCCGTGCCGCCGCCGAACAGGAGAGCACTGATACAGCGGCCTCTGATGATGAGACGACGTTTATCATTTTCTCTGTTGTGATCGCTGTGCTGGCGTGCGCTCTGCTGGTTGTGGCTGTCGTGTTTCTCGTGCGCTGGCATCGCAAGCGCCGCAGCAAAGAGTACAGCGAGGCTGGTTCGCTGTCGTCGAGCGACGACAATCATCACGTCGGCCCGCCATCGAAAGAGTATGGCAGCCTACCCGTGCGCTACGTGAAGGGCAGAGGCATTGTGCGAGTCGAAGAGGAGACCGGTGGTGCGGCGGCGCCGGCGCCGCAAAGCTTCTATCAAAAGCTGACTGTGGCGACCGGTGGCATTTTCGCTATTTCGAAGAAACGAGAGCCAGCCGTCTACGACAGCGTTCTACCACTCGGCAAACAAAGCGCCAACAACTACGACGCGGTCGAAGAGAACGAGATGCGAAAGGTGGCGTTTTCGCGCGACTATGCAATGTCTGCAGACGTGGCCAACGTTGACACGAGCAGCGAGAGCCTGGGCAACAGCGCCGCTAAGCAGCGGCGCGCCAAAAACCACTATGCTGCTGCAAATTCGCCTTTGGAATTTTAAATGTTGCACAGTTCTTGGTCAAACACCGAGTCGATCGGCTGGCTCTGGAGGAAGCGCCACATGTCCTCCATCATATCGTTGTCGGGCACTTCGAGACCGAAGATGCTGCACGACTCGACGCCGCGCCAGCGCAGCTGCTGCTTGATCATCTCGCGACTATAGCCGAGCTGCATGTAGGCGTAGACGCACGCCTCGATCTGCTGCGCGGTGAAGATGTGAGTGGCGTCGAGCTTGTTCAGCTGGCCGTCCGTGCCGATCGCCATCTCGAGCGTGTTCTTGACGTCGTCGGCGAACACCGCCAGACTCAGGCTGTCGTTGCAGCACAGAGCGTGGCGAATGGTCGAGTCGATCTTGTCAAAGTCGACGCGCAGCAGACGATTGTAGATCAGATTCGGCTGGTTCATGCGCAGCGTGATGAAGAGCTCGCCGTCGCTGATCGCAGCGCGCGCCTCGTCCGACAGAGCGATATTGATAAAAGTCGGACGCTGAGGCGTGGCGGCGCTGCACAGGTTGAAGTTGGGCTGGAACTTGACCTCGAACGACGGCGCCACGCCCGCCATCAGCACCTCTTGGTGGCTCACCAGTTCCTGCAGGCCGGCGAGCGCCGCCGGCCGCGCCTCTGCCTGCTCCTTGGTGACATCCTTGTCAATGTCGGTCAAGATGCTCGCGTACTGCTCCTGGCGAATCTGCTCCACCTCGGCTGCCGCCGCCGCCACCGGCGGCTCGAGCACACGGCGCTGCTTGGTCGCCGGCGCCGCCGCACTGGGCAGCGGGCGCTCGTCAACCTGGTACGCGTCTTCGTCCTCGGACAGCTCGTCGATGCGCACCGGCGGTTGGCGGCGCTTGACGGCCTTGGTCTTCACGACTTTCGGCTTCTCGACTTTCGGCTTCGCGGCCTTGAGCTTCTCGGCGCTCGGCTTCTCGGCCTTGGGCTTGTTGCCGGCGCCAGTAAACTCGTACAGCGCGGGCTCGTCGACGCTGCCGCTCGCCGCCGGCACAATCTTGCAAGCGTGCAGGCTGCCAGTGACCTCGCCGATGCGCTGCACGCGCGGAATATCGTCGTTCTGCTCGAACGCAGACTCCTTCTTCTTGTACTCCTCCTGCGTGAGCGCGCGAAAGGTGGTGTCGAGATCGCGCTGCGTCAGGTGGCCGGCGTCGATCTTGGCAGCAAGCATCGTCTCGCGGCGCTCCTGCGTGACCCAGGCGCTGAGTGAGCCAAAGAGCGCCTTGCGCACTTCCGGATCATCGGACGCGCGTTCGATCATCTTCTTGTTGCCGTACAGCGGGTAGGCGCGGCTGTACGTGGTGTTGGTGATGAGGCTCCAGCGCTCGGGGTTCAGAGCGAGCAAGAGCTTGTTGGGCAGCAACAGAGCATAGCTCAGGCGACCCTGCTCGTAAGCAGCACGGATCTTCGGATTGATGCCGGCGCACTGGCGCGTCGTCGCCAGCTTCAGGTGTTGCGCCGCCGTCACCAGAGAGCTCTTCAGCTCGCCCAAGTCGAACGCGCAGACCAGCAGCTGCACTTCGGCATGGCCGAGAACGTTCTTAAACGTGCCATTCGCCGAAAGCTCACGTGTCAGTCGGCTCGTGCTGCTGCCCTTGGTCTGCACGACTTCTTCTTGTTCGACGCTCTCGCTGTCACTCGCGCTCGTGCTCTCGTATTCGGTCTCATTATCAAACGACACTTTGATGAAAAAAAAATTGAAAAAAAAGTTATTCTCGGACACTTTCCGAGCGTTTTCGGTCGCGGAGAAGAAACGCAAGCACACACAGACACACGAATGGCAGATGTTTCGAGTCTTACTGATTGATTGGTGGTGTTTGGTGCTGGAATGCTTGGGTGAAAAAGTGTTGTAGAATGAGTCAAAGTTGACACAAGTTTTTTTTTTCTCCGCAATCGCCGTGCGGTTTCTTTTTCGGAAAAAAAACCCAAATGGTTCTCGGAATGACCGATAATGGCCAAAATTAAAAAGTTATTCACAGACAGTTTCGGTTTCACAAACCGAAACTCTAACCAATTGCCGGCGTCAGAACTCCCGGTGCAAAACGAAAAGATTCTATCTGATCATTGAAAAACTTCAAACATTTTTCAGTTTTTCCGCAAACTGCGTGACTGCGTCGACCTGGTGCGCGAGCGGGCGGCTCTTCTGGAACGCGCAGAGAGAGTCGGCGAGGTGGTCGGCTGCCACGACGCTGCCAGGCTCGAGCGCTGTGGCAAGCTTCGCCATTTCCTGTTCAAGAAAGGCAATGTCGGCTGCATCGGGGCGCTCGAGCAGCTTTGGCAGCTGCGCAAGCGGCACCACCTCGATGCTGCGCTTGTCCGAGTTTGGCTTGAAAGCGGCGACGAAAATGTTGGCCGCCTGCGTGGTGTTGGCCGGGAACGGGAACACGCCGGCCAAGTTGAGCGCAAAGAAACGAATGTCGCTCGAATCAATGCGCACCGGCGTGCCGTCGCCCAGCGGCTCGAGCTCGGTCAGATCGACACTCATGCCAAACTCTTCGGACAGCTCGCGCACCGCTGCCTCCTCAAACGTTTCGCCGCGATCGACGCGCCCGCCTGGCAGCGCAGTGCGCCCAATCAAGAGCACGCCGCTCAGATTCTTGCCGACGCCCTTGCTTCGGTCGGCGCCATTCTCATCAATCTCAATGCCGGGCGGCGCTGCCGTCGCTAGCAGCTGCGCCAGCGCGCGCTGATGCACGGCATTTTCGCGTCCACTCAAACACAACACCTCGCCGCTACTCTCATCGCGCCACCACACAATCACGTAGGCGCGCTGCACAATCCGCAACTCCTTAAAAGGCTCCGCGCTGCTCATCCTTGTTGGATTGTAGCTTTTTTTGAAAAAAAAACAAGATTTCAAAATTAATATAGTTTTTGAAAAATTTGCAAAACTTTTTGAATATTCATGTTCGGGCGGCCATTATTGATAAATTTTATTTTTTGCGGACTTGTGTGCTTTCAATTTCCAGTAGAACCGCCACGATTGGCAGGCGTTTGCGGATGAACGCAGCGGGCTGCGGCATCAAGAGCACTTTGGACACTTTCTTGCTGTTCTTCAAGAGTTGCCACGTGGTAACGTTCGTCGAAAGGGCAGGCAATCGCAATGTCGCACGACGAGTCGGACTGCTCATCATCAAAGCTGGCCACCGAGTCGTCGGCACTCGGCGTGAAAGGAGTATTTGATGTCGACATGTAAGAAATTAAAGTTGTTGAAATTGTTTGTGATTGAAAGAACTCTTTGGTTTATTTCAAACACAAAAAAAACCATTTAAATCCAAACTTAAACCAAAAACCCAAAACCCAAACTTAAACCGAAACTTAAACCAAAATTTGTTGAAAATAAGTTTCAAACACAATATACCAAATCAAGATTGATGAATCCCACGCCAGCTATTCTTCTGCAGCTCACTTCTTTGCAAGGCAAAAAGTCCCGCTCGCTCAACTCGTTGACGATCGAGTTTGAAGTGACCATTCGCAATAATGCCCCGCGACCTTTTCAGGCGCCGCACAGCTCGGCGTGCAACGACTCGCTCGCTTTTCCTGGTGGCATGTTGCAGCTACGCGCCAATGGCTTCTGGGCTGCGAGCGCCGCGCTCGTGCCCCGCATCGCTCCGCAACGCAGCGTGACTTTGCACATTATCACGCGTCCATCAGTCGGCTTCAAGACGCCGAATGAGCTTGATGTCGACGCTAAGTTCGACCTGTTCAGCGATACGACTGCACGCACGTTGGTGCCGTGCAGCGGCACCTTCGCGACCGACGGCGCCATTTGGCAAAAGTCAGTGATTGAGTTTGCTGGCGACGTTTTGCATGCACGCCCGACCTCTCAGCTGCGCAGCAGCATTAACGTGCTGTTTGTTGGCGCCGCGCCACAGAGCGGCACATCGAGCTTGATCAACGCGGCGCTCACTACGCTGTCTTTCAGCAAGCAGCCGCTCGATCTGGCGCCAGTCGGTTTGGCGCAGACAGAGCCGGCCGGAGGAATTGCGCGCGTTTCGCGATACAAGCCAGGCGCCGACGCCGAGAAGCCTGACGACGAAGACGATGACAGCACGTGCGATGTCGACAGCGATGACGACGACGACGAGTGTCGCGTGCGTCTGCTTGACATTTCAGAAAATGTCGCCACGTCGGAGACGCTGTGTGCGATTGTCGACGGGTGCTACGACATCGAAAACACGTGCGAATCCGTCGAGCACCCAGGCGACCGACGCTGCGATGCGGTGGTGCTTGTCGTGCCTGCGCCGCTGCTGATGTCTGGTCAGTTGCAGCAGGCAATTGCAAAGTACCAGGCGCTGTTGCGTGCGCGCGCCAAAGTACTTATTGCAATCACAATGGCGGACCTCGTTAGCAACACCGAAGAAGAGTTGCGCACCGCAGCAAAACTGCGCTTTGGCGCCAATCGTGCCTTTGTCGCGCGCTCGTACCGCGGCGAAGAGAAGCGCTGCGCGTTGATCGAAAAACCAGTCCTTGCACTCTTGCTCGCCGCAACACGCCAATTCTAAATGGCGATCTGCCCAATGAAGAAAGTTATCTGCAAAAAAAAGATGAGTGGCGATCGAATTGAACGCGCTGATGTGCTGGCGCTACTACCCGCTTGCGATTTCAAGGGTGTGAAGTTCTGCGACATCTCGCCGCTGCTCGCCAATGCCGCCGCGCTCGACTTGGTGTGCGCCAGCATGGCACTTCAATGGCGCGGCGAAGGCGTCGACGCTGTCGCTGGTCTCGAGGCTCGCGGTTTTATCTTTGGCCCGCTGATCGCTCGCCACCTCGGCGTCGGCTTCATTCAGATGCGCAAACCTGGGAAGCTGCCTGGAGAAACACTGAGCATCAGCTACTCGAAAGAGTACGGCACCGATACGCTCGAAGTGCAGAAGAGCGCCATTGGCGCAGGCAAGCGCATTCTGGTCGTCGACGACATTCTGGCGACAGGCGGCACACTGGTGGCTGCCTGCCAGCTCATCAGACTGGCAGGCGGCGTCCCGCTCGGATGCGCGGTGGTGGCCGAGTTGCTGGCGCTCGGCGGTGCTGCAGTGATCATCGAGAAGACGGGCGTCGACCGGATCGCCTCGTACGCCAAAATCTGAGAGAGCGCGGAGCAATTCTTTCTTATGGTATTGCGCAATGAAAGACATTCAACATCAAAAAATGACTTATAAATTGTTGTTTCACTGTTTTTTTATCTGCGCGTGCTTGGCGTCGAACGTGCCGGCTTGGAAAACCATGCGTTCAGCGACAGACTTCAAATCGTTTGTTGCAAATTCTGGCTTTTCGACGGACAAGACTACACTGCACACTTACGAAACAATGTACTGGCAAGTGCTCAGCAAACTTGTTCAAGAAGCAAAAACACCACCGCGCATTTTTGAAATCGGTCTCGGTTGCTTTATGCCGCATGGGCCAGGCGGATCCGCAAATGTCTGGCGCTCCATTTTCAAATTTGGCGACATTCACGTTTTTGAATATCAGCGCGAATGCGGGCGGCAGTGGGAGCAAGAAAATCCAAACGTCGCAGTTTTGCATTATGGAGACCAGAGCAATCCAGCGGACTTGCTGGCGGCTGTGAGCAACAGCTTGCCTTTTGATCTGATAGTAGACGACGGCTCACACATGAGCGAGCACCAAAAGATTTCACTTATCACTCTATGGCCAAGTGTTGCGCCCGGCGGCGCTTACATTGTCGAGGACGTACACAGCAGCTGCATGAACTGGAATGTGCCTGGCACAAAACTGTCAACAGGCGGTGGTGGTGATTGCATGCGGGATGGGCAAAATCAGAAAACGTTTTTCGCACACGTGGTACAGGACTGGTTGCCAGTGCTAGTGCGCAGTTCTCAGGCCGCTCCGGCTGACCTTCCTGGTCTCGAAAGCATCACGTTCTATCACGAAGCAGTGGTTTTCACGAAAAAACCAGCTCTCTGAACGTAAAGAGTTGCGCGTTTATAAAAAGGTCTTGCAAACAAAAGCTAGTCTTGCGGCGCTTGTATGTCGGAAAGCATAATTTAACGGCTTTCATTTTTTGCACGGCAGAGTTTCGTCTTCCCCGTATTGCAAATGAATTTCGCGTATGCGCAGCCATTGCTTGTGACCGGAAAACCGCAGAAAAAGGTTGAATACGTTTGTGGGGTATTCCAGATCGAAATGCGGCCGGGTTTTGTGCAAAACCCGTCCAAAGGAGATAGCGCCGTCGTTTGCGTACAGCATATCATTGGCCAGAACATCTCCGCTATCGCCATCATGATCGCCAGCATAAATTTCTATGCGGCAGACAAGAAAGGTTCGACGCATATCAATCAAGAGGCCGCGATTGTCCCATGGCTCAGGTATGTAGGTCACAGACTCCAAATTGCCGTCGTTCAAATTTTGCGTGCCGTGCAAAAGGTCAGACACCATCGATCTGTCGATTGTATGCCAATGTCTGCGCACAAACAAAGGAATCGTTGAATTGACCGAGTCGGCGCCGTCTGCGCTTTTCAGCTGTAAAAATTTCGCATCGAAACTGGACATTGCGTCGAGTACAATATCGCAGATGCCAAAACGTTGACCAACGTATCTTAAGAACTTCAGCGTCACGGATCGAATCCGACGACCGAGAAACGTGACTTTGCTTGGGCGCAAATCGTCATCGTCAAAAACAAAGACGTAGTCTGTTCCCAACTTTGGCTTATACGCCATTCGGTCATCAAAGTGCACAACAACGCTTTCGTACGTTTCTTTTTGTTGCAGCAGCGAGAGACGCGCTGTAATAAAGTCGTTTTGATTTGCGCCATTCGGACAGACCGCTATGGTCTTCAGGTTGCCGTCAAAAGCAAACCTTGATGCTACCATGTCGATGATTGTCGTTTGAACAAAAGGCCTGCATTCGGGAATAACTTCAGGGCACTCATGCAGCGGATTGAGTTCAAGCGCTCGCTGCTCCAAAGGTACGCGCGATAGAGCTGTTTTGAGACCGTCTATCCAAGAACGGAAAGCAACCCCGCCGCAGTCAGGGACGTGAGCTGTGTGCATGGTCGCGGCATGCCACTTGTAATCACGGCCAGAAACAACAAGATTTGACACGTGGTTGACGTCCAGCACGACGTGCATAAAATGTGCATAGACGGTTTGGTCGAGTGTTTTGACACCCAAGTTTTCTCGCTTGCACGCGCAGCGTACAACATTTGTCGCAATCCCTTCGTCAATAAAGCGCAACCTGCTCCCAAAAAGTAGGGAAAGGAGCCGTTGATCGTCCGGAACGTTGCCGAGGCGGCTGCGCGTCAGGAACAGCAAATCATTGAAAACGCTTGCCATTTCTATTGAGCGGCGCGTGGTATTCGATCGCGTGTTCCAAATCCAAAATGCACCCATAAGGGCACTGCGATCGTTTGGAATACTACACCCGTACAAATCGCGCATGCCATATGCAGTGATTTCATCGGAAAAAGGTAGCGCAAACACTTCATCTGCGCTCTTCAGCAGCGTTCCATCGACGTCCATGTACAAAAGTTTTTCGTAATGCCATAGCGACAGCTGTAGCAGATGCATTTTTGCAAAAGAACCAATCCAACTTTTCGGAATCGCCGACTTGAGCAGCGCCGACGTTGATTGCAGGGGTTTGTTCAAAACAAGCGTGACGTTGTTTGCGTCAAACAAAGACTTTGCATTCGGATACATAAACAGCGTCAACGTGTCGACGAGAACGAGCACGTCTCTCATTTTGTCGAATTTGCGAATCGAACTGATGAGCGAAAGCGCCCCGTAAATGTATCCGGGAGCAGTCGCAAGGTCGTTTGACGTTGCCGTCATAATATAGGCTTCGCGCGTCTTGTCCGTGGCAAAGCACATAGAAAATGCCAGCAGCGAAACTGCAAGCAAGGTCATATTTCAACAAACTTTGTCAATTCCAACGGGTGCAAAAGCCAAAACCACCGACGGTATTTTAAGCAAATATGTTTGTTGCATTTCTCGTTTGTTTGTTTGTTTGCGCAGCTGTTGCGGATGTCTGTAAACTTTTGACTGTGGTGATTGTAACGAGTCCGCCCGCAAGCGCGCCGAACATCAGTCTTTTCACATCAACGTACAACTATTTGCGGGAAATGCCGTGCGCATCTCAAGCGCGTTTTATGATTGGGTTGCACATCAACCCAAACAGACACGAAGAGCGTTTTGCTCAGTACGAGAAAAATATCGTCGAGTGGCGCGCGCAGCACAAAAACGATGCCGTATTTGTTTTAGCGCGTATGAACAGTGTCGAAGTTTCTTTTTCAAGGCTGTTGTCGCTTGTAGAAACAAAGTACTATTTGTTTTGGGAACATGATTGGCGCTTCTGTCGCACGATTCAATTGGAGACAGTTTTGCATCAAATGGAGTTGCATGGCCCCGCCATCAACTACGTACGCTTTAATCTGAAGAAAACAGTCGTCAACACCAACGGCCTTTATGACGCCGTCTTGGTACCATGTCAAAAGTGCATGATACCGCTGCTTTTTACCCCATCCTGGAGCAACAATCCGCACATTGCACGCACGTCTTTTTTCACGGAGCATTGTCGCACGATACTGCAGAAAGACCCCGACGCTGCTTTCCAAATGGGATTTTTGGAATGGCCGCTGACGCAAGCTATTTCGGCCACAATGCACAGAGAAGGCGTTCAAAACGCCACTGACAAATGGGGTACATACATTTACGGCAGTTTGAACGACGCTCAAATGATATATCACTTGGATGGTGCAAACGCTTTGGACACTGCAAACATAGATGCGTTTGCAAAACACTGTGTTTTAGGGTAAAGCACGCTGCCGCCCGTTTCAAACCACGTTTGATTAAAAAAATATAAGCCGACAACAAACAAATTTTTTTGCTAATGAATCGCGTTAAATTTAAACTATGTTTATATTTCTGCTTTTTGCAAGCGCTTGCGCGCTGCACTTTGTTGGGGATGCCGCCAAAGATTTTTTGAACACGTTGAACAAGATGCTCGAAAATATACTTGACGCGTCGCGCTTTGAACAAAACATTTTAGAGCATTTTGACGGCGCCTTTATCCACCGAGCTTTTAATCAAAGCGATACGTCGCCGCATGCTTGGAAACAGCGGGTTGCGTTGAAGAAAATTGAGCAGTCCTGCTTATTTTGGAAGCGCCGCGAATCGTACTTTTGTCCCGATGGAAGCGCCAAAGCAGCTTCCTGGCAGCTCAAAGCCGGTCAACCTCTCAATGCCACCGAGCTGAGGCGCGGAACTTGGATGTGTGACAAACCAATTGCAATCGATTTGTCGCCCTGGACAGCTCCGGCAAAAACACAGGCAGACGACGTTTCCATTTCGGTTTACAGCGGTGACAATATTATTTTTTCACGGGCGATCGCGTGCCGCGATACATGGATGCAGAAATTCCCAAACACTTCGTTTCTTTTCAGTAAGGATGGCGACCCATCGGTGTCAGTTATCGGCATGAAACATATATATCCGCGGTGGTTTCCGGAAAACCAAGATCCTGTTGAGAATCTACAGCTCTTTGCTTACAAAGAGCTGTTGAAACGCAGTCCAAATGCTCACTGGTATTACACAATCGGTGATGATACCTACGTCAACAAAGACTATTTGCTGACGCTTTTGGACGATCTTTTGCCGGGTAATATGACCGTGGCCGAGGCTGCTTCAACGCCTCGGTGGATTGTTTTGTGCGAAAACCCCGTGCCAGTGTTTGCGGCCTTCAACACCAGTCGCTACGAAAGCACTTGGTTGCCTAGGTACAAAGCAAAAAAGGAGTTCACTTGGTGCACCGGGGCAACTGGTTGGTTCCTGTCGCGCCCGGCTGTGGAATTGATTGACAAAGAGCTTGAAACTTTTCTAGAGCTTCTTTACGAAGCTCCGGGGGCAATTCCTTGGCGCAATCATCACGCATGCGACGTTACTACCGGCCTTCTGCTCACTCTTCTTGGCGTTGAACCTGAGCGACCGCCAAACGTTCGAAAATGGCAAAACCTATTTT
Source organism: Pirellulales bacterium (assembly GCA_022841705.1). Taxonomy (GTDB): domain Bacteria; phylum Planctomycetota; class Planctomycetia; order Pirellulales; family Lacipirellulaceae. The sequence goes on along the minus strand of JALHQZ010000018.1, from coordinate 11,862 downwards.
TTGCAGGAAATGTCGAAAGCAACAGAAACCAACAAGTTGGTATGCAACGACCGCATTATCACTACGTCGGTCCTCTACGCATGTTGACGCTCGATCAGCGCGCCGAGCATGAAAAGATCGACAGAATCATTAATGCAGGTCGTGTCGATTGGCTGCTAGAAAGCTACCGCGCGTTTGTCAACGATCACTACTCCACGCTTCGAAGATCGATGGTCAGATACCGGCACTTGCGCGAAAACTTTGCGCATATCGCAAGCCAGTCGTGGGGAGAGGTTCCGAACGAGCAAGACATCTCAAATCTGGGCGCCGTCGAAGACATGTTGCGCGTGTTCAAAAGCTCAGAGCCTGACGTATTTGTTTGATGAACAAAAAAAAAGCACCATCACGCATGAGTGGTTCGGCACCAGACTGGTTTGTGCCGCTCGAGTATCGTGTGGAGCAGACTCGGTGCCGCTGCTTTGGCCAGCAGCCGTCGGTTGGCGGCAATGAGGGCAGAGTTGTTGAGAGGGCGCCCGCCGGCGCGGCGGTTCACACGATTTGGGTCGCGTTTCTGCTCTACGACAACGAAGAAGGACCGGGCGAGCAGTCTTTCAAAGACTACTATCTGCTGCCGTGGAACTACATGACAGTGCTGCTGACGGGCGAGCAGTTTATTCACTGCCAGCTGGTGTTTTGGGACGCGACGCGACGCTGCTACTTCACGTACAGCGTCGACGGCGACCGCGCCGTTTTCGTGTACGACCGCAAGAGCTTTCAGCGCGGCTGGCGCTTTGTGAAGCTATCGGTCACCGAGCCGCAAGAGGTGCTGGTGCAGAACTTTCTGATTGCGCAGCTGGGCAAGATTCTCAACGCCAGGGGTCAGTTTGCACTGGGCGCGCGCCAACTCGGTCTCGCGCGCAGCGGCGTCAGTGGCGAGGGCGAGTCGTGGTTCTGTTCGGAGCTAGTTGCCGCCGCACTCGAGCAGGCCGGTCTTCTTGATTTTGGCGAGTGGCCCGGCTTCAACGCACCGGCCGACGTTGCACCACACGATCTCTTTCACTACCTCACCGAGCGCTGCACCAAAGTCACCGCCGAACTCATGGCCGGCAATCCGGTCATGGTGCGTATGATTCACGAGCGACGTCGCAACGAAGGCCCGCTGGCGATTGAGGCCGGTGTGCTGCCGCAGGCAGTGGCCGACTTTTCGACGGCGCCAAAGCAGCTCTATTTTGAGCGCGCACTTGCACCGCCGAAATCGGCACCACCGCGCTCACCGCTCGATCGGTTTACTGTGAAGAAATGAATTCGCGCCAGCGCCGAACAATCGTCTCAAGCATCGCGACAAACGAGCGCTCGCCAGCGTCTTGGTTCTCGTCGTCGTCGGCGGCCGCGAGAGAGGCTGGCGTTTCCGAGAGAAACTTGGCAATATCGCGACAGTGCGCCGCCGCCTCTTCTGGCGCGCACCAGCGGCGCTCAAGCGTCATCAGAGAGCGCCGCAGCGTGGCGTCGAGTGCCGTAGCGGCGCACAGCACAAACAGACCGGCTGTCTGGTGCCAGTATTCTCGCGCCTTGGCCGCTTGCCCCAGCGTCTCGCGCTGGTATCGCGAAAGGCCACTGGTCCGCGAGTAGAGCGCCGGACGCTCGCCGTGCATCTGCAGCGCAAACAGCGCCTCGAGCCGTCGTAGGCCGTAGAGCTCGAGTTCGATCAGCGTGTACTCGCCAATGTCAATGTACGCAAGGCGGCCCAGCGTCGTCTTGGTCGAGGCGCGCGGTTGCGCAGCCGCGCTCGGATTCTCGGGTGGTGCCGCTGCCACCTCGATCTCTTCGACCGCCGGCGCCGCGTCGATCTCTTCAACCGCCACCTCCTGCGTCTTCTCTTCATACTCTGAGAAAACAAAAACGCAGGGTGGCGCAGTGCTCGCCAATCGTTCGGCGGTCGTCGTCAGCAGCGGAAGATCGTCGTCGGCGTTGTTGCCGATCGAAAACGGGACGAGTGCGGAAGAGACCTGGAAGCGGTCGGAGCGAGCGCGCACCACGCCTGCTTCGCCCAAAAACGTCAACTCAAACAGCAACTCTACAGCGCCAGTCTGCACTGCAAGCTGCATCCAGGCCAGCTCATTCGTTCGGTGCTCTCGGAACGGGCGCGGCTCTGGCGCCGGAGCCGCCGGCGCGCTCTCTTCAACATTTTCAGCCACGCCACTCTCCTCGCTGTCGCTGTCAATCGACTCTGCCATAAAGGCAAGCGGGTTGTTCTGAACGCTCGCCAAGAGCGGCGATGCATCGCCGCTGTCTCCGCTCTCTGTGTCGCTGTCAATCGACTCTGCCATAAAGGCAAGCGGGTTGTCTTTGAACGCCAGTGCAACAGGCGCCTCGGTATCGCTGCTGCTGCTGCTGCTGCTGCTGCTTTCAGGTGTGCGTGGCGCTCGAGGTACCAAGCGTCGCGCCGGTGGAATCGGCGGGCGTGCAATCGACAATTCGCTATCGCCATCGCTCGAGGCAATCAAGCTGTCGCTCTCCAACTCGTCGCCATCCTCATCCTCCTGTTCCTCTTCGGTGTCCTCTGACCCAATGGTCTCGCCGCTCTCCTCGTCTTCGTAGTCTGCCTCTTCTTCGTCGTCTGAGCGGCTGGCGCTGCGAGCGCGAGCTTGTTTCGCTTTGGCATTCGCGCGCCTCGTTTCCCGATAGCTCTTGGCGCCCGGCAGCAGAGGCGTGTGCAGACACTGCGCGACGAGGTGCGCCAGTGTATTCGGGTGGCATCGATGGAGCGAGTCAAACAGCGCCGCTGCCTTGTCGGCGCCGAATGCTCGTGTCAGCGCGGCAATCTGCGCTCGCTCGAGTGGTGTGCGCTGCACCAGTTCAAAGTGAACGCGATCAAAGCCACGCGACTCCTCGAAACCAATCAGCGCACCGCCAGCGATGCAAAACTCGCGCGAATGGAGCTGGCGCGCGAGCAGCGCCTCTGGCAGCACGCCGAATGTCAGAGTCACAATGGCGACGATGGCACTCGGATCAACCGGCACGAGCGCCTCTGAAATGGCGACAGAATAGGATGAAAGCGGCGCACGCTCGGCGCGGTGTGGCAGAAGCATTCGAAAGTTGACTGCGACTGCAAGTGGCTGCTTGCTCTTCTTGGTCGCCGCAGCCCACGCACGACCGGCCTTTGTGTTGCTGGCAAACGAGCGCGCATTGCGCTCCAGCCAGCCTGCCGTCAAGAATGCATAGGGCGAAACTTCGAGCGATCGTGTGATCGGATCGCAAGCGACGTGTGCGACATCGAAAGGATCGCCAAGCTTCTTCGAAGCGTGGCGCAGCTCCTCGCGCCACTCGCACATGCGTGCCTGAATGACAGGCGAACGTTCATAGGTTGTAAAATTCGACATTTTTTACTTCCCATTCAATTTGCTCTTTTGCTCTTCGGGTTTGTTCCACAGCGTCAGCTCGATCCTGTACGTCGGCCGGCTAATGCGACCTTCGAGCACATAGCGCAACAGCTTCACCAACTCAATTGCCGCCACCTCGCCGACACCGCAAAACGCGACCTGTGTACCCAAATGAGGCTGCGACACTTTGACCAAATGCACCTTTCTGCCGCTTGCGTCGGTGCGCTGAAATGTGCCCGCGAAAGCAAAGCTCTTCGGATCGACGGTTACTGCGCCAAATTCAATCGGCGCAACAACACCGCTGCCGTCGACGCGCGTTGGAAAATGGACCTGCAACAAGACGCCAGTTTCAGTGGGCGCGCTCATCGTTTTTTATGCACAAACCGAAAATGAGACTTCACTCAATTGGAGCAAACGAATGCGCCGCCGTCGGCGTTGCGAACAATGGTAAAGTAGCGAATGCCTTTGTAAGCTCCTTTGTCTTCCTCTTGCTCGATTGACACAACGACGACGCCCGGGCGCTCCAGCATTTTTGTCGCCCATTCCACTGTCTCTTGACTCATTTGACCCGCCTTTGCATCGAGCAGAACGTGCTCGGGTACGTCGTGCACTTCGTGCTTGGTTCGAGCGTCCTCGTCACGCAGGTACGTCACCCAGCGCCTGTTCGCCAAAGTCAAAGTCTCGTGCATCCAGCTGAGCCACGACGGATGCGGTGGAAACAACAGCTTGGATTCGTCCTGGTAGTTGGCCGGGTCAAACTCTACCTTCTTGGGAAAGAAAGACAAGCGGCAACGGTGGGTAATCACGCTCATCGCTCAAGTTTTTTTTCAAGGATGAATGCTAGCCGTGAAAAAGTACGGACTGTGCTTGATCCAGATGACTTGGATCGGCGCACGGCGCAAGCGCTGGCCGTGTTTAGTATTCAGTTTGTGTGGTTTCTCATTCTGCTGGGCGGAATTGTTATGAAGCTGCTGAGCGACGGCTTTCTGTCGTACACGTCGCACTTTACCAACTGGGCACTGACGAGTCAGATGATTTTCTACGGCCTGACGAGCGGCGCAGCGTTTGTCTGGACCGGCCTGGTGCCAGTTGACGGCGCGCTCAGCCGCCTGACGCAGACCGTCATTGTCGTGCTCTTTTTCCCGCTGAGCGGCATCGCGTTTACTGTGATGATTGCCGTGGCGACGCTCTTCCTGACCGGTTCGACGTTTCTGACCAAGATTCTCGAGGAGTTTCCGGTCGGCGTCGTCTTTTTCGGCAACGAGGTCGTCCACTTTGTGCCGGTGGCCATCTTTGTCATCTTTGCCTTTCTGCAGCGCAAGCTGATCTACTTTTCGCTCAATCGCGCAATTGTCGAGAATCGGCTTTCCGACAGCCCGACGCGCCTCTTTATCTTTATCGCCTACCAGGCAGTCGGCGGTTCTGCCATTTTTCTCGCCACCTACACCGTACTGTTTGACCCACGTGTCGTCTACGACACCAACCTGCCCTACCTCAGTGGCATCACTGTAGCATTTCTGGCGCTGCTCTTTTTCAACGCTGCGCCGCTCATGTATGTGCTGCTGATCGAGGGCGTCGCGGTGCCGCGCGCCTATTCGGCCGCATGGCTTTGGCGCAACGACGCCGACCCACAGCTCGCGGGCGGCGTTTTGTTGTTGGATGAGAGGTGATTGATTCACTCGTCTTCATCGATGGTGTTCTCGTCGTCGTCGGCTTCTTCGTCTTCTTCTTCGAAGGCGTCTTCATCGAAACCAAAGTCTTTCGGAGTCGTGTAGTTGCGAACTGGCGCCTTCTTGTAGCGCTCCAGAAAGGCGCGCGTACCAACGATGTCCTTGATGTCTTGGTAAAGAACCACTGCGGTTTGAGCCGACTCGATCACGATGGAATCTTGAATCTTCTGGCGCAAGCGAATCTGCGCCTGAAAGCGGCCAAACTCTTGCCCATCCGGCGACGGTTTGGCTGGCAGCGGTTCCGTCCACTCGACCACGACCGATTTGGCAATCACTTCTACGAGTCGCTTCATGCGGCCCAGCGTTCTTTGCGCAACCATCGGAAAGAACGCCGGTGAAAAAACTTGATCCAGCGCATCCAGGGCTTCGTTGAAGGTGCGCAACAGGGCTTGAATGCGGACGTTCTTGCGGTAGAGAGCGATGTTCTTGGTGTAGTTGAGCCGCTCGGGTTGGTCCGGTCGCCCAATCCGAGTGTCGTTGATCAGAGGTCGTCCGAGGGGTCCTTCTGCTTGGGCGAGCGCCAACCCGAGCGGCCGCATGCTCATGAGCAAGCGCGAGGCGCCCCCCTGCAAGGTTTCGCGGACAGTAGGGTCGATTGCGACGCCATCGTCGCTCTGTGCGAGCGCCGCCAAGAGGCGACATGTCGTCTCACCCCACAGGAAGCCCGTCGAATCCTCCATGGCGACTTCATCGTAGCCGTCCGGGCTAAGTTCGCCAACGGTACGAGCCGCTGTGTATAACTGCACGGATGCGCCCACCAGAATCGACGCCACGGCCGCCGACGGCGTAAAGGTGATCTCTTCGAGATCAAAAATATTCATCTTTGAAGGCAGCCAAAAAAAGTTTATTTTTCCACACAAGCGGCGCAACGAGCACCTCGACATTCGACCAAATGCAGCTTGCAAAATGTGCACACAAACGTTGGAGGGATGCAATTGGTACAAATTTGCATTGCTGGAGTCGCTACGCTAATATGATGCCGGCAGTAGGCTAGTGCACACCACTCACACTCAAAACTGACGTCGCGACGCTCGCAGACGTAACAAAACTCTTGGTGGCAACAATAGCTCATCGCTTGCAATGCATATATTTTTTGGCAAAGCGTAAACGATGAGTGATGATTTTTTCGTAAACACCGACCTGCTTCCGGGCACGTTTGACGCACTTGTGCTGCTGACCGATTTGGAGCCCGATGATTTGGTGGCAATCTTTCTTATCATGCAGCGTCTATCTAGCACTGTTCCGGTGCTGGTCGTGGTGGGCGAAGGTGGCGTTTCCAAGACAACTATGGCGTACAACCTGATGCGCGTGCTCCGTCATGAAGTTTTTTCCGTGGTGTAGAGCACCCAGTCGGCAAAAACGTATCCAATTGCGATGCTCGGCGCGTTTGGCGATGAAACACCGCCACCTTCGGTTGTGCTGAGTATCGACGCCGGTCGCGCAATCGAGCGCATCTTGCGCGGCACCACCAATCCGCTCATGGTGGTGCTCAAGCCGTTTCCGGAGCTGCTTCAGCCGCAGTTTCCGCGCGACTTGCTGCGCAAGACAAAACTGGTGCTGTACGGCAGCTTCAATCTGCGCAACACCATCGTCGAGACCGAGGACGCCGGCACCGACGACGACGGCACCAAGGGCGGCGCCGCCAAGGACGGCGGCGCCAAGGGCGGCGGCACCAAAGGCACCAAAAACGTCTACGAGTTTCTCAACACGTCCTTCAAGGACGTTGTGCTCTACGAGTCATACCTCGCCGCTGGCGAAAAGAACAGCCTCGAAAAGACCACGTTTCCCGCTTTCTTTGAAAAAGCCTCAAAGATTGCAGCCAGCGCCAACAAACGCTTTCGCTTCTTTTGGCAGGGGTTTTTCACCAGCGTCGATGCCTGGAACGAAAACCTGTTGAAAGAGCAGCTCGAGAAAGTGCAGCGCAAGGCGGCCGCTGTCTCGAGCGCTTTTGCCAATCCTGCAGCAACGAAGGAAGAGCGCCTGACTGCAGTTGCAGAAGTGCAGCGCAACATGAAGATCATCGAAAACATTACGGTCGCCGACAGCGTGCAGGTGGTTATCGCCGATATTGGTGTCGGCGCCATTCTTCTGGCCGAACCCGGAGAGTTTTTGAAACCGGACAACATTCAAAAGTCGTTGCTGAAGAAAGGAACCAAAGGCACCGTGGCGGTACCCAACGAGGCCTACGGCACCGTCAAGGTCATTGTCGGCATCAAGCTCGAAGAAATGATGCGCGACGTTGTGGCTTTCCTGGTTTGAACAAAGAAAAAAAATCCCGAACCAAAAATGTCTAGCGCAATCTTTCCGTCGCGTCTTTTCACCATTCAACAGGGCGATAAGCCTCTGGAGCGGTGCCGCGCGTGGGCTGCCGCCAACTCTGTGCAGGGCCAGCGCCAAATGCCGATGATTGTGGTTCAGATTGAGCAGCCGTCTGGCCGCGAGTTTATGGCGGGCACATTCGACGCTCTGTGGGGCGGTGTGATGCAGCTGGGCGCGAATGACGGTGCGCGCAACTGGCACGAAGTGGTGGTGGATGGGCCGTGCAAGCTCTACTGCGATCTCGAGATGAAGTTTACCGACGCTCAGGTGGAGAGTGGTGTTGCAGCACGAATGGCCGACGAGCTGAATGTGAGCAGCGCCGAATTTGTTCGGCTGGTGATCGATTGCGCCTCTGCCAAGTACGGCGTGCAGCTGGAGCCATTTGAGCTGCAGTCGCACAAGCCGAGCAAGTGGTCTGTGCACGTGATTTTCGGCGGCGCCGTGTGGCGCGATCGGACGCACTGCCGCGCGTTTATTTTCGCGTGCCGCGACGCATTCGCCAGCATTGATCCGCTGGTGAGCGCGTATGTCGACCCTGGCGTCTACGATATGAACCATTCGCTGCGCATGTACCGCGCCTGCAAGCTCGAGGAGCCGAACCGCTCGATGCTCACGGTGTCGGGTGAAAACGCGCCGCCCGAAAAGCCGGATCGCGCGCTCTGGCTCCGCTCGCTCATCACCTACTTTCCGTTCAAAAGCGGCGCGCTCCAGTACGCATCGAGCGCCTACCTCGGCGCCAATGCCGAGCGCTACGAAGAACTCGCTGCCGCCGACCCCGCCACACCGCGCTTGCTCGAGCACGAGGACGCTCGTCAGCAGTGCCGCGCCGCAGCCGCCATTCCCAGAGCCGTTGGTGTGGCGCGAACGACCTCTGTTGGCGGCAGCGGTACGAGTGAGCAAGAGTCGGTGCTCAACGAGGTGCGCGAGACTGTGGCGCGCGCGTTGGCCGAGTATGAGCCAAACGAGAAGCGCATCAAACTGGTGCCAAATGCGCCGCTGCTGCGCGTCGAGTCGTATTCGCGCGAGTGCGGTATATTGCACGGCAAGCATTCGCAGCAGCACATCTACTTTCTCATCAACTATCTCGAGCGCACGTGGGCGCAGTGCTGTTGGGACTCTGAGTGCAGCCGAGTGCGCAAGCAATGGCTGCCGATCAGCAACGCCGAAATGGTCGACGTCTGTCAGCGTCTGCGCGACGTCTGGCCGCTGGCGCAGCCGGCGCGCGCTGCCGTCAAGCGCTGGTTCAGCCAATCTTCCTTTGTGCGTCAACCGCCGACGCCGACGACCGAGGATCAAGGTGATCATAAACGCAAACGATGACTTGTTACATTGACGAGTGCGAATTGCGACTGATCGATGTCGATGATATGCGACCAGAGGCAACCGATGCGCGTACGCGGCGCATGCGGCGCTTCGAGAGTGAGATGCGAATGATGCCGCCCGATCCGCGCACCTTTGTCTGGACGAGCGAAGCTGCGCGTCGCGGTCGTTCGTACTGTTCGACTGCATCGACGGAACCCGAGCCTGACCCGCGGTATTTGGAGAGGCGTGCCGCATGGCTTGCGCACTTGCGCGAAGCTATGCGCGGCGGCCCTATTGCGCTGCTGCCCTATGATTCTCCCGAAGCAATTGTTGACGAGCGCGACACCATTGAGCCAATTCACACTGTCTACAGACTACTCAGACACATTGCGGGCAAAGACGACAGTGATGAAAGTGCGCTGGCCGAGGCGCACGCCACCATGCACACGCGCCTCACGAGTTTCTTCGACGACAAGCAGCGGCGCGCACTGCTGCGCGCGCTCGAACGCGTTCAGCTCTTCGAACAGCAGTCGGCCGAGTATTTGCGCGGCTGCCGCTTCTCTCCAATAGAGGCCGTTGAAACGGCCTATGGCACGCTGTCACTGCCAATCGTACTCTACTGGCTCTGCAAGCGCGACTTGGCCGACGACGCCGTTGCACCGCATCCGTCGGCTCTCTTTGTTCTCGGCAACCGATGTGGTTTGGCGAGCTGTTGCACGCCCGAGCATCGATGCCACAGCTTCAAACCTCTGGCGCCAGTCGTCGACGCCACACCGGCGCCAGTCCGGCCGAATCGAAAGCGCTGCGCGTCAGAGATCAGGGCGCCTTTTATCGACCGCATGGTAGAGGCGCAGGTGTCGTCGGCAGTTGAACAGTTGCGCAGCAGCCACAACAGAGAGCTTTCGCTGTCGCCGGCGAAGAAACCATTTTTCAGGAGCTTCGGGTCGCCAGCGCCTGCGTCATCGAGCAGCGACGCTGCTGCCATGTTGCTGGTCAACGGCTTACTAGCTGCAGCGCTAACCGCAGTGAGTCCGTGAAATCACCAAATGCTCTTTTTTACTTCTCTCTCGCTACTCGAGTGCAGCCACGAGCTGGTTGAAACAGCGGTGCTCGCAAACCAGCGGCCAGCCGTCTTCGTCGTTGCCGACGACCAGACTGTCAAAGGTGCCGTGCGTGCCGAGCAGATGCTTGACGAGCCATTTGAAGCGGCGGACCGACTCGTCGCTGCGCAGCGCAACGTAGGCGCCCTCGTTCTCTGCACCGTGCATTTTGCGCGGCACTCGCTTGTTCTTGTAGAGCTCTTCGAGACGCGGCGTTTTCGTCGGCGAAGCGAGAATGCGCACTTCGGCCAAGCCGACCGAGTTGCGCGCAACATCGGCCATGGCCAGCGAATGCGCAATTGAAATGCCGCGCAAATACTCAATCGATGTCGACTGATCGTCGCCCGTACGATTCGCCAGCCGCTCTGCGCAGACGAGCGCCGGCTGACAAAGATACACCACCATCACCGGTCGGCTCTGATTTCCCATGACAAAGCGCTGCAGCATCAGAGACGGTTTGTTGGCAAAGTCGTCGCAGTAGACTTGGCGAAACTCGACCTCACTCAGGCTGCCAATGACATAGTTCCACGCAGCAAACGCATAGTCGCCGATCACCGACCGATCGACAACTGCCGGCGGCGCAAAGTCGCGCTCCGTCACGCGCTGCAGCAGCATTGTGCGCCGCTCCGCCATCGTCATCTGCAGCGCAAAGCCATAGATTTCCGGCTGTTTGATAAACGCTCGATGTAGCTCGGGCAGCACTTTTTCCAAGTGCACTTGAACACCGTCATTCGTGCGCGCGACATCGCGCGCATACGTGCTCTTGCCGGCGCAAATGTTGCCTTCAAGTAGCACTGCCGTCCACGGCAGATCGCGCTTTTTTCGGTTTGTCGTAGTAACCACCACAGCACCGCCATCGTCGTCGCTGAGCAGCTCATTAAGCGCGAGCGGGTTGAAATCGAGGTATTTGCGACCAAAGTAGCCGGCCAAAAGAATCGAAAAGAAAAGCGCAAATGCCAAAGGTTTCTCGAAAAACACGAGCATAAAAGCTATGTTGCCGGCAGTGTAGAGTAGGAACAAGACCGTGCGCCACGCCTTGCGCTTGCGCCAGTGCAGATACACCATTGATGACCACGCAACAACATGCAGCGCACTCAAAACGCCATAGGGCGCCACACCGGTGCGCTCGTGCAACTTGAGGCCGTTCAAAACGCCCGCAACACCTAGGCTGAACATGCCAAAGCGCACCATTGCCCAGAACCACGACCACAGCGCTCCGAAAACATTCATCGTTTTTTTGCAAAACACGCGCCGACTTTTCCATTTTGGACTTTTTGTTCGAATGAGAACGGCAAATGGCCTCGGAAAGTGGTCTCGACATACAAAAAAATAGTGTCGAAAATGGACTCGCGGCGATCGTGGGGCGGTGCGATTGCCGAGCTCAATTCAGACTTTTGTTAAAAGTTGAAAATTTCGACTCGCGGCGAGCGTGGTGCGGCGAGACTGGAAGGGTTCATTCGGGCGCCACTCAAAAATTAGGCCCATTTTCAGACCTTTGGCGGCACCGTTTCGCGAACTTTTTGGCATTAAGGTACGTTCCGTGGTCGGCGATTTTTTTAAAAAATCACTGGCTGGTAGATTTCGATTGCGCGTAAATTGGCACTATCTCCGGGGGTAGGAAGAAAAAAGTGGGGAAAAATATTCGAGAGGGCCTCCACTTTTTTTTGGCGAGTTTTCACTTTTTTATTTTCAACCTGCCAAGAATTATTTTATTTTTGCCTATCGCTCGAGAATCGTCAGGCGAACATTTCACTCAACGGCAGCTAGGGTCGGTGTTAAGCGATTTCGCGAGTTAGAGCGAATGGGAGATTTGTGACAATTCAAAAAAATTTAACGGACACTTTTCAAACTTTATTTTGTTTCTAACTCGCGAAATCGTTGAACACCAACCGTAGCTGCCGTTGAGTGAAATGTTCGCCAGGCGATTCTCGAGCGATAGGCAAAAATAAAATAATTCTTGGCAGGTTGAAAATGAAAAAGTGAAAACTCGCCAAAAAAAGTGGAGGCCCTCTCGAATATTTTTCCCCACTTTTTTCTTCCTACCCCCGGAGA
>JALHQZ010000017.1:29883-46966 GCA_022841705.1 Pirellulales bacterium | reverse complement strand
ACTCACCGGATGCCGACGAGATTCAACGGCAATGCCAAGACAAAGGTTGGCGCCTGACGGATGTGTGGAACACACATTGGCATCCCGACCACGCCGGCGGTAATGCCGCGCTTAAAGCGAAATTCGGGGTGCGGGTGACGGGGCCTGCGGAGGTCGAGCGAATCGGCGCCGTACCGGATCGCATCGTCGTTGAAGGCGACTTGGTGAGGCTCGGCGGGTCAGAGGCGCGCGTGATCGGGGTCGGAGGGCACACGTTAGGACATATCGCATTTGTGTTCGACAGGGAGCGCGCCGCATTCGTCGGCGACACGTTGTTCTCATTGGGATGCGGGCGGTTGTTTGAAGGAACGCCACAACAGATGTGGCGCAGTCTCTGCAAGCTCGCGGAGCTGCCTGACGAGACGACGATGTATTGCGCCCATGAGTACACTCAGGCGAATGCTCACTTCGCCCTAAGCATCGATCCCGCCAACCCAGCTCTCCAGGCGCGCGTGGCGGAGATCCATCGATTGCGCGCGGAGGGGCAGCCAACTGTGCCGGTAAGTCTCGGCGCCGAGAAGGATACCAATCCCTTTCTCAGGGCGCCCCTACTAAAGGCCGTCATTATGTCGGCCGACGCGTCCGATTGCGATGTTTTCGCGGAATTGAGAGCCAGAAAGGACGCGTTCAAGGTCTAGTCGTATTCGGTGCGAAACGTGGACCGTGCTTAAGAGTTTCAGGAGCGTCAGTGCCAGCTTTCGATCTGCCCAGACCGCGTTTCATGGATGCAGAAGACCTTCGGCTGTTGCAGGGGACGGTCGATCGATTCCTCGACGAAAACGCCGACGCGGAAGCCCGCGCCCGTTGGCGCCAGCAGGGGTACGTAGATCGAGCGGTATGGACGCGCGCCGGCGCTGCGGGCTTATTGGGGGTTAGTGTTCCCGAAGCCTATGGCGGTTTGGGCGCGGACTTTCGGTACGAAGCGATTCTCATTGAAAGGCTCGGCATAAAGCATGCGCTTAATTTCGCGCTGCCGCTGCACAATGCGGTGGTGGCGCCGTACCTAGTGGATTATGCCAGCGACGAGCAGAAGCAGCGTTGGTTGCCGGGTGTCGTTTCCGGTGCGACCCTATTGGCTGTCGCCATGAGTGAGCCGGCAGCGGGGTCAGATCTCCAGGCGATGCATACAACAGCGCGCCGGGATGGGGATCACTATGTGATCAACGGTCAAAAGACGTTCATCTCAAACGGCCTGCACGCTTCCTTGATTGTCGTCGCGGCGAAGACTGATCCAGGCGCTGGCGCGAAGGGAATATCTTTGTTCATTGTTGAGACGGACAAGGTGGAGGGATTCGCCCGTGGCCGCCTGCTTGACAAGCTAGGTCAGGAAGGGCGCGACACGACAGAACTCTTCTTTAGCGACATGCGCGTGCCGGTACAAAATTTGCTCGGCGGCGTCGAAGGGCGCGGGTTCAGCATGCTGATGGAGAAGCTGCCCCAAGAGCGGCTTGTTATCGGCTGGCAAGCCATAGGCATGATCGAGGCGGCGTTGACTGCGACGCTGGATTACGTGCGTGAGCGACGGGCGTTTGGCGGTGCGCTCATCAATCTGCAGAATACCCAATTCAAGTTAGCCGAGTGCAAGACGTTGGCGACCGTTGCGAAAACGTTCCTCTATCATTGCACTGAGAGGTTGCTGAACGGATCTCTGGATGCTGCGACCGCATCGATGGCAAAACTTTTCATCACCGAGACCCAGGCAAAGATCATAGACGAGTGCCTGCAATTGTTTGGAGGCTACGGGTATATGCTCGAGTATCCAATCGCCGAAATGTACAAAGACGCACGAGCCTATCGGATCTATGGCGGGACAAACGAGATCATGAAGGTGCTGATCGCACGTTCGTTGGGTTAATCCCTGGGGGAGCGAGTGCATGCCCGTAGATTTCCGAATCCAAGGCACCGTGGCGGTGATCACGCTTAATAGGCCAGAGGCGAGGAATTCAATTGATCGTGAAGCAGCACTCGCTGTCGCGAGCGCCGTTTCCACCATCAACGCCGAAACACGGGTTCGCGTCGCCATTCTAACTGGAGCGGGCGGCCATTTCTGCGCTGGAATGGACCTGAAGGCGTTCATGCGCGGCGAGGTCGTGCGTCTTCCAGAAGGCGGCTTTGCAGGCTTTGCGCAGGCCAAACTCGAAAAGCCATGCATTGCAGCCGTGGAGGGCTACGCGCTCGCCGGGGGCTTTGAGATGGCGCTCGCGTGCGACATGATCGTTGCATCGGAATCGGCCCAGTTCGGCCTCAGCGAAGTGAAGCGAGGACTCGTGGCGAACGCCGGCGGCTTGGTTCGCTTGCCTCGGCAAATTCCGATCAAGATTGCCTCAGAAATAGTGCTTACGGGGGAGATGGTTCCGGCAGCGTTGCTTGCGGCGCACGGCCTCATAAATCGCATAACGCCGCCGGGGCAGGCGCTCGAGGCAGCGCTTTCGATCGCCCAAACAATCGCCGAGAATGGACCATTAGCTGTTAAAGTCAGCCGCAGGGTTCTGACCGAAAGTCTCGGGTGGTCAGAAGATGAAATGTTTGATCGGCAGTTTGAAATCACCGCCCCGGTTTTCCAATCGGACGACGCACGTGAGGGCGCTGCCGCTTTTGCTGAGAAGCGTGCACCCATCTGGCGGGGGAAGTGACGATGAGTTCGCCGCCGCCAATCGCCGAGGAGAAAAACGTTACAACGCTTTGGGATGTTCTCACATTTCATGCAGAGCATACGCCGGATCGTCGCGCGCTGACATTCGAGCGACGCAGCAGGAGTTACGGAGAACTCTTGTCCGCGAGCGTGATGCTCGCATGCGCGCTCAGCGGGCGCGGTATAAAGGCGGCAGACAGGGTGGGATACCTCGGAAAAAACAGTGATCTATACTTTGTGTTGCTTTTCGCCGTTGCGCGGCTGCGAGCAGTGCTTGTCCCATTGAATTGGAGATTAGCTGTTGAGGAATGGGAGTACATAGCACGCGACAGTGAAATGAAGGCGCTTTTTTGCGATGAGGCTTTTCTTGAGCCAGCAGACTTCCTCTGTGCTCGCCTGGAGCTGCCACCCGCATCGCTCGTTCCTTGTGAAAAAACAGTCACCGTTGACCTTGGCGTTGCGCCCGATCCGCAAGACATTGCAATGCAGGTCTACACATCGGGCACCACTGGGACGCCCAAAGGGGCGATGCTTAGTCATCGCAATCTGTTGGCGTTGCGTGCGCCGGGATATCGTGCTGGGCTTAAATGGTTCCCGTGTGCCGAGGATACGAGCCTGGTGTCGTTACCCGTCGCGCACATTGCTGGCGCCGCGTATGGTTTATTCGGCCTGTATGCGGGCGGGCGCGTGGTGGTAGCGCGTGAGTTCGACGCCGCAGAAGTGTTACGCTTGGTCGAAGAGGAATCGGTGAACCATCTCTTGATGACGCCAGCCACAATGCGCTTGTTGATTGAGCATCCAACAGCGACCACCACGGACTTCAGTTCGTTGAAATACATTCTCTACGGGGCATCCCCCATACCCGAGGCTCTATTGCGTCGAGCTATAGAGGTGTTTGAATGTCAGTTTGCGCAAATGTACGGCATGACCGAAGCTGGTGGCGGCGTTGTCGCCCTTTCGCCAGGGGATCATGGTTCAGGGGATGCTGAAAGACTTCGCTCGGCGGGGCAGGCAATGCCGGGCGCCGAGGTAAAAATTCTTGGCCCGGATGGCGCTCCAGCCAGAATTGGCGAGGAAGGTGAGGTTTTCGTACGCTCAGCCGCTGTCATGGCGGGGTACTGGCGACGTCCCGAGGCGACAGCCGAAGCGCTCACCAGTGACGGCTGGCTCCGCACTGGCGACGTGGGGCGCATAGACGGGGATGGTTATTTGTTCATCCTTGATCGAGCCAAAGACACAATCATTTCTGGAGGTGAGAACATTTATCCGGCCGAAGTGGAAAACGCTATTTTTGGCCATCCCGATGTAGCCGATGTAGCTGTTATCGGAGTCCCCTCCGAACGCTGGGGTGAAGAAGTTATGGCAATCGTGGTGCCTCGCCCGGGCAAAAGCGTGGACCTTCCATCCATCGTCGCGTGGGGGCGAGAGAGGATAGCAGCGTTTAAGCTGCCAAAACGTTTGGCGTTGGTGGTCGAACTGCCACGCAACGCCGGGGGAAAGGTTCTCCGGCGTGTGCTGCGGGAACCATACTGGGAAGGCATGCAGCGTCGGGTCAACTGACCCTTGGATCGTTGTTCGCAAGCAGCGCCGGCGTGCATAGTCTCAAGCAGAAGGGTGTCTTGATCGAAGGATCGCTCCCGGAGCAAGTTTCGATGAACTTGGCCTAGGTTTGGATTCGTTGCTTGTCACAATGAGATCTGCATGGGCCACCAACCTGTCATAGTCGACATCGTCCGGTCACCGATGGCCCGCGGCAAGCCCGGCGGCGCGCTGTCGGAAGTACATCCTGCAGATTTGCTCGCGCAGGTCTTCATCGGGCTGATCGAACGAAATCGCCTGGATCCAGGGGTTGTCGATGATCTGATCATCGGGTGCGTGAGCCAAGCGGGTGAGCAGGCCGTGCCCGTTGGTCGCACTGCTTGGCTCGCGGCGGGCTATCCCCAGCATGTCCCGTGTACGATGGTGGAGCGTCGCTGCGGCTCCAGCCAGCAGGCGATCCATTTCGCCGCGCAGGGCATCATGGCGGGCACCTATGATGTTGTGATTGCGGGCGGCATCGAGTCGATGAGCCGCGTTCCCATGGGCAGCGCCCGCATGGGCAAGGACCCGCACGGCGCCGCTTTCGAGCGGCGTTACCCAGATGGCATGGTGGGCCAGGGTGTCGCGGCTGAACTCATCGCGGCGCGATGGGGCATCGATCGAATGTCCATGGATACCTACGCGGCTAGTTCTCATGCTCGCGCGGCGCGCGCCCAGCGCAGCGGTGGTTTGGCGAACGAGATTGTCTCGATCCAGATGGCTGACGGCGTCATCTCATCGGATGAGACAATTCGACCCGACACGACCGCGGAGAAATTGGCCACGCTGCACGCCTCGTTCGAGACCGAAACCTTGGGCGCGCGCTTTCCAGCGATCACATGGAGTGTGACTGCCGGAAATTCCTCTCAGATAACCGACGGTGCCTCGGCAGCGTTGATCGTCTCGCAAGCGACCGCGACACGTCTTGGGTTGCGCCCGCGTGCGCGCTTCGTCGCGTTCGACGTGGTAGCCGATGATCCACTCTTGATGTTGACCGCACCGATTCCGGCCACACGGCGCGTCCTCCAGAAAGCGGGACTCAAAGCGCCGGATATCGATCATTTTGAGGTAAACGAGGCATTCGCCTCGGTGCCTTTGGCTTGGCTCAAGGAGTTTGATGTTGACCCCGGGTGTCTAAACCCCCGCGGCGGTGCCATCGCACTCGGCCACCCGCTTGGCGCTTCAGGCGCGCGCTTGATGGGTTCAATGCTCAACGGCCTAGAGGAAACCGGCGGCAGATATGGCCTGCAGACGATGTGCGAGGCTGGCGGCCAAGCTAACGCGACCATCATTGAACGCCTTTAGCAGGGTTTGAAAAGATGAGAATCGACGGCATCTCGGCGTTGGTGACAGGCGGCGCGTCTGGCTTGGGGCGAGCCAGCGCAGAGCACCTCGCCGCAGCCGGCGCGCGCGTTGTGATCTGCGATCTGCCAGGCTCGCAGGGTGAAAGCGTGGCGCGCGAGATCGGTTGTGGGACGCGTTTCGCTCCTGCCGACGTGACCGATACGGAGCAGGTCAATAGAGCGCTCGACATGGCGGAGGAAGCCGGTCCCTTGCGCGCCGTGGTTCACTGCGCAGGTCGCGGCGGGCCTCTGCGCGTCGTCGATAAGAACGGCGAGCCGGGCGCGCTGGACCATTACGAGATGGTGGTTCGCGTCAACCTGATAGGCAGTTTCAACGTGTTGCGTCTTGCGGCGGCGCGCATGGCCAAAGCCGAGCCAATTGATGACGAACGTGGCGCTGTTATCATGACCGCCTCTGTGGCCGCATTCGAGGGCCAGATCGGCCAGATTCCGTACGCATCCGCAAAGGCCGGGATTGTGGGCATGACGATCGTCGCGGCGCGAGACTTGGCCGCGCGGCAAATTCGCGTTTGCACGATCGCGCCCGGGACCTTCGACACGCCAATTCTCGCGCGCTTGAACCAGGAGGTGCGTGAGGGGCTAGCCGCTGCCGTTCCTCATCCCAAGCGATTAGGTCGGCCTTCTGAATTTGCGCTTCTAGTGGCGCATATCATCGAAAACCCGATGCTGAACGGCGAGACAATTCGCCTGGACGGCGCGATACGCATGCCGCCACGATGATGCTCTAGGAGACCGCCGGCCAGAACGTCGCAGGGGTTCGTACGATGCGATCAAGGTGCGCACTCTCATTGCCAAAGAGATGAGCGATCACAAACAAGCGCCGGTAATAGTGTCCGATGGCGTAGTCCTCGGTCATGCCGATCGCGCCATGCAGCTGCACGGCGTTGCGGCCCACAAACATGGCGGCGGAGCTTGTGATTGCCTTCATGGCGGAGATGGCCCTGATCCGCTGCTCGTTGGGGGACGCTAGGCCCGCGATGCCCTGATACAGGATCGACCGGGATAGCTCGAGTTCGACAAGCATGTCCGCCATTCGGTGTTGGACGGCTTGGAAATCGCTTAGCGCGGCACCGAATTGACGGCGAAGTTTCACGTAGTCGCGGGTCAAGGTAAGCGCAGCGCTCATGGCGCCGACGGCTTCCGCGCAGACACCGACGAGCGCGTGGTCTAACCCCCTCAGCACCGGCGCTAATCCGGATCCCGGCCTAGCAAGCGCTTCCTCGGCGACAACATCATCGAGCCAAACATCGCCAACGCGGCAGCCGTCGAGCGTTTTGTAGGCCTGCACGCGGACATTGGGCGCGGCGGGGTCGACAAGAAAGAGCCCGATCCCGGCCTCGGCTTTTGCTGTCACTAGGAGTACGTCTGCGGATGGCGAGCCGAGAACCAGCGATTTGTGACCCTGCAGCGTCCAGCCAGCGCCACGACGCGCGGCGACAGCTTCGACGTATTCGGCGTCGCCATTGGCAGCGGTTTCGCCATGCGCAAGCGCGACTAAAACCTTGCCGGCGACGATGTCTTCCAGAAGCCGATCGCGCACGGCGCTGCACGGCGCGTGGGCGAGCGTTTGTAAGGAAAGTATGGCCGTCGAAAGAAACGGCTCGAGCACAAGCGCCCGTCCAAAGCCCTCCATGATGAGAGCGTTGCCAATCGGCCCGCCGCCGAAGCCGCCATCCTCTTCGGAAAGCGCTGCGCCGATCCACCCGAGATCCGCGATCGCGCGCCAGAGATCGCGACTAAAGCCGTCGGCGCTGGCGAGCCGGCGCTTGCGCGACTCGAAGCTGTACTCGCGCTCATAGAAGCGGTGGACGCTATCGGCGAGAGCTTGTTGTTCGGCGGTAAGCGTGAAATCCACGATCGCTTCAAAGCCCTAAAATGGATTTCGCGATGATGGTGCGTTGAACCTCGCTTGCGCCCCCATATATCGTGGCGGCTCGGCGAAACATCGCTTTGGCGCTCACGCCTATAGCCTCGTCATCTTCAATTGGCGGCAGTTCCTTTGGCGTTGCGTCATCGCTCTCCGACAAAGGCATCGCCGCGACGCCATGATCGCCGAGGGCTTCCGCCGCCAGCAGCGCTGCGCGTTCGCTTAGCTCTGACCCTCTCAACTTAAGCAGTGAAGCGACTGAATTGCCTGCCGCATCGCCCTCGCTGGCGTGCAAAACACGCAATACAGACCATTCCAAGGCGATCACTTCGGCTTCTAGCTTTGCGAGTTTCGTAGCGAACGCGTGCGTCCCGATCAATGGCCCGGCGGGCGTCTTTGCCAGTGTCGCAAGGTGCCGGATTTGCTCGATGTCGCGCTTGGTGTGCGAGACCACCGATGAAGTCGTTCGCTCATGAGCTAGGAGGAATTTTGCGTAACTCCAACCATGCCCCGCTTGCCCGACGAGATTCGCGATGGGGACGCGTACGTCCTCGAAGAAGACCTCATTAAGCGTGTTTGCGCCATCTATCGACCAGATGGGGCGGCGTGTGACGCCGGGCGTCGTCATGTCGATGAGGAGGAATGAAATTCCCGCCTGAGGCTTCGCGACTTGATCTGTTCGGACGAGTGCAAAGATCCAATCTGCGAAGTGCGCCTCGGTGGTCCAGGTCTTTTGGCCATTAACGATGAAATGATCACCATCGAGGTCCGCGCGTGTCTTCAAGGAGGCGAGGTCAGAGCCCGCATTGGGCTCGGAGAAGCCTTGTGCCCACCATAAATCGCCATTGAGGATTGGCGGCAAGTGCCTCGCCTGTTGCTCCGGTGTACCGAAGGCGCACACTACGGGCCCCAGCAAGTCTAGCCCGCAGCGGTCCAAGACCGGAGCGCGGGCGCGTCTTAACTCATCTTGAAAAATGTAGCGCTGAAGCGGCGACCAATCAGTGCCGCCTAAGTGCGCCGGCCAATGTGGCGCACTCCAGCCGCGCTTGTTGAGGATTTTCATCCAGCGTTGAACGTCGTCTCGGCGGCTATGATAATCGTGCCGACCGCGACGTGAAATATCCGCAGGCAGTGCAGCCTCGATGAATTCCCGAACCTCGCTTCGGAAGGCGTGGATTTCGTGAGCGATGTTGAAATCCATCGGGCGGTCTATATCTCCAAGCACGCGTAAGGCTAGAACGCCCTAGTGTGGAAAGCGCATTGTGAAATTGCGAGTGCCGCAGGCGGCAAGTGCACGGAGAGTCAACGTCGCCTTCTAGAGCGGACAACCCCCGGAGCCACCACTCACTTAGAAACGGGAAGTTATACTAAAGGCGGGCGTTTGCCCACGGCGAGGCGGTGCTTGTATGGCTGAGGCAGACTATTGGATTTGGGGCCACGACGCTGTGAAGCCGCGTATACTGCACTCGATGATTCGGGTGGCGAATCTCGAAAAGTCACTCGAGTTCTACTGTGAAAAACTCGGTATGAATGTGCTGAACCGGGTCGATGTCGCTGCAGGAAAGTTCTCGATCGTGTTCGTCAGTTTCGGCGACGACTATTACTCAGGTGCGATCGAGCTGACCTACAATTGGGAGCACCCGGCCAATGACTCGGGCTACACCCACGGCAGTGGGTATGGTCACGTCGCCATCGGTGTTCCAGATATCCATGCGATGTGCGATCGGCTTCGCGCACTTGGGGTCAAGATTGAGGTGGAGCCGAAGGTCCTGTTGCCCGGAGCGCCGGCGCTGGCGTTTGTCAAGGACCCAGACGGCTATTCGATTGAATTGATTCAGACTGCAAAGCGATCTTGATGTCATGAGCTCATCTGCGCGGCATTCGTTATGGGATGAGTTGGGCGCTTTGGTCGGTGAGCGTGGCGTCGTTTCCAGTGAAGACGCCTCGAGCCGTTCCTGCGATCCATTTCGGACGGTGCCGGCGCATGCAACGGCGCTGGTGCGCCCGGCGAGCACCGAGGAGCTCTCGGCGGTGGTGGCGCTTTGCGCCGCACGAGGTCAGAGCATCGTTACTCATGGTGGGCGGACAGGAGTGTCTGGTGGCGCCTACGTCGATGCGGAAGACGTCATCATTTCGCTTGAGCGTATGAACCGCGTTGAGGAAATTTGCGCTGTGTCGCAGCTCGCCGTTGTCGAGGCTGGCGTCACGGTGGAGGCGCTGCAGAGCGCCGCTGCCGCGCAAGGCTTATTCTTTCCGATTGACCTCGGCTCGAAGGGTACGGCCACGATCGGCGGCGCGATCGCTACAAACGCCGGCGGCAATCGGGTCCTGCGCTGGGGCATGACCCGCCAAAATGTCCTGGGCATCGAAGCGGTGCTGGCGGATGGGACCATCGTCTCGGCGATGAACCGCTTGGTGAAGAACAACACCGGTTACGATCTGAAGCACGTGCTCATCGGCTCGGAAGGGACGCTTGGCATTGTTACGAAGGCAGTGGTTCGATTGGTACCCGCGCCGTCAAGTCAGATGGCGGCTTTTGTCTCGGTTCGTTCGCACGAGCGGCTCCTTGCGCTCCTCGCGCGCGCGCGACAATTGCCGACATTGTCGGCCTTTGAAGTAATGTGGCCCGACTATTATGATATCGTTTCGACGCGTGACAGCGCGCGGCGGCCGGTTCCGACGGGGCAGGGTGCCTACGTCTTGATAGAAGCCATGGGATACGACACCGAACTGGATGGCCTAGCGTTCGAGCGTTTCCTCCAGGACCTATCCGATGCGGACGTGGTGGCCGACGCCGTGGTTGGCGGCTCGAACAAGCAGATCGCCGATCTCTGGCGTGTCCGCGAGAGCGCAGATCTCCTGGTCAGCGAGCTGTGGCCGTTCGTTTCCTTCGATGTCAGTATCGATGTGCGTGTGGTCGACACGTTTATTGAGCGATCGAGGGCCTTGCTCATCGAGCGCTTTGGCGCAGTGCGTACCGCTACGTTTGGCCATCTCGGCGACAATAACATTCACATCGCGGCGCATGTTGGTGCTGACACGCTTGCGGTAGAACAAGAGGTCGAGCGCTGCGTCTACCAGGCGGTCTTGGAGTATCGCGGGGCAATCACAGCCGAGCATGGCATCGGTCAAGCCAAGCGAGCCTTTCTCCCTGAGCACAAGCATTCAGGCGAAATGGCGATGATGCGTCGGCTCAGGGACGCGCTGGATCACGAGAAGATACTGAACCGGAATGTTATGTTCTAGGCCGAACATGGACCGTGCACGGAGCCCCTTGCGCCAGCAGTCAACAAGAATGGCGCGTTGGGGCATGTATCGCACCCGCGTTGAAGGCGACAACCTACCCAGTGGGCTCCTGAAGAATCAGGCGCGCCGTCAGAAAAACTGAAGGGGGAGGTCATGTCAAACAGCCATCCAGCCGGCCTGGGCAAGCTGATCAGATCAAAAAGGCTCGCCTTGGTGGGATCGGCATCTTTGATGATTGCGCTGTCTCAATGCCCCGCGGCGTTCGCGCAGGAGGCCAACGCGCCCGCTCAGGCGACGGAGTCTGATGAAATCGTAGTTACCGCGCGCCGCCGTGAGGAATCTTTGTCACGCGTGCCTGCGTCGGTTTCGGCTCTTAGCGCAGATGACCTTGAGGCGCTTTCGATCCAATCGGAGTCTGATCTACAGCGCGCCGTCCCTGGCGTGGTGATCCGGGAGAGCCTGTCCTCGAACCAACTCAATTATTCGCTACGCGGTCAAAGCGTCGAAGCGTTTTCGAGTTCCAGTCCCGGTGTCCTCTCTTATGTGAATGAATTTCAGGCTAGCGGCACGAGCGCGTCCTCCTTGTACGATTTGAGTTCCATTCAGGTTGTACGGGGACCGCAAGGTACCTTGTTCGGTCGCAACACGACGGGCGGCGCCGTGCTCTACACGACAGCACGTCCCGAGAATGAATTCGGCGGTTCGATTGTCGCGCGCGTAGGCGATTATGACCTTCGTGCGGTTGACGCAGTCGTGAACATTCCGCTCGCGGAAGGCCGCGCGCTGCTGCGGCTAGCGGGCAGCTTCACGGATCGTGAGGGCTTTCAGTTTAACGACTTCCGCAACGAGTATCTTGGTAGTGTAGAATCTCGAAGTGGACGAGCTTCGTTGTTGCTGCGTCCCTCAGACAACATCGAGAATGTCACTGTCGTCCAGCATGATACAAGCGGCGGAAACAACGTTGGCAGCCCAATATACAATATCTACGCATGTGCGCCACAGTATCCGGTGCCTTGCACTTATGAGCCGTCGGGGCTGGGCGCGGGTTGGGCACCTTACATTGCTGGAAATCCCGGAGCGTTTCCCGGCGGCATTACGGCATTCACGGCTCTCCAGCAAAGCCGAGGACCCTACCATGTTAGCCTCAATAGCTTCATGGATCACGACGGAGAGCAAACGACGATCGTCAACACAACGACGATCGATCTCTCTTCCAATTTAACGCTAAAGAACATCGCCGGCTGGGCGGATGGATTTACGTCGGACACGACCGACGTCGATGGCACGCCTTACGGTGTTTACACCAACGGCCCGATCGAGGATCTTGACCATACAGTCTATGACTCAAGGCAATACTCCGAGGAGATTCAGCTGCAGGGCACGGCGTTCTCCAGCCAATTGTCCTATATCCTCGGCGCCTATTACGGGTATCAGCGAATTCAGTATTACATACCGACGGCGTTTTTTGATCTGCGGCCAGTGGGTGGTCCGCCACCTATCGCCACCAAGGACAACGAGCAGGAGAACACGACAACGGGCGTGTTCGTTCACGGTACGTTGGATTTGAGTTCTATGACCGGCGTCGACGGCCTCAGCATGAGCGCTGGCTATCGCCACACATGGGAGGATGTCGAGGCCAGGCATTTGCCACGCAGCGTCTACCTGCTTGCCCAGCCCAATGGCCTCGAGACAAGTTTTGACAATCCGAGCTGGAACCTTGGAGTCGAGTACCAGGCCACTGACGACCTGCTGTTGTACGCGACAACTCGCGGCAGTTGGCGCTCAGGCGGCTTCAATACCAACTCCCAGCTCTTCCCGGGCACGATCGCTACCGGTGGCGCTGAGTTTGCCCCGGAGACCACGACTGACGTCGAGCTCGGGCTGAAGTATCGCGGCATTTTGGGTGGAGCGCCCGCGTTGTTCAATGTAGCGCTATTCGATCAGACCATCGATGACATACAGCGTGTGATCTATGTGACGCTTCCGGTGTTCGGACCTACGGCGCTCACGGCGAACATTCCAGAAGCGCGCGTTCGAGGCGTTGAAATCCAAGCCGAGGTCGAGCCCGCTGACTGGCTTACGGTTGGCTTCAATGTAGCCTACACCGACGCAGAGTTCACCGAGAACGAGGCCACAATTTTCTCGGTCACGAACACGTTCGGTCCCTATCCAGATACGCCCGAGTGGTCAACCTCCGCTTTTGTACAAGTAGACCTTCCCGCGCCGGAAGCCTGGGGTGACATGTCGTTCCGCGCCGACGTTTACGACCAGACAGAGTTTTTCTACTCAAGCCAGAACGATACGATCAATCCGGGATCCGAATTGCCGGGCTACACGTTGATCAATCTTCGACTAAACTGGGATAGGATCGGTGGTTCGGATGTTGGCGCATCCGCCTTCATGACCAACGCGACGGACGAAGTTTATTACACGGGCGGATTGGCGCTTGGCTCGGTGCTCGGGCTCAACCAGGCCCTGCCTGGGAGGCCGCGTATGGCCGGTGTTGAGTTGCGCGTCGCTTACTAGAGAGCGTGCCCGGGCGCTGCCAAAGGGAGCAGCGCTCGGGCAAGTTCTTTGCGGTCGTGAAGTCAAGGATCAGCGAACATGGATCTGAAAGGTAAGACCGCGTTTGTTACTGGCGCGGCGGGCGGCATCGGGCGCGCGTCTGCTTTGGCGTTTGGCCGCGCGGGCGCGGATGTCGCGATCCTCGATGTTAACGCGGCGGGCCTCGACGAGACAGCGGGCATTCTACGCGAGAACGGCGCTCAGGCCGAAAGCCTAGTGGCGGATATTAGCGACTATAATGCAGTCGAGCGCGCTGTAGCGGCGACTATCGCGCGCTTCGGGCGGATTGATTGCGCACACAACAATGCCGGCGTCATTGTAGCGCCACAGCACTTTTCTGAGACGTCGGTCGATGCGTTTCGACGCGTGATGGATGTGAACTTGTTCGGGGTGCTGTACTGCATGAAAGCGCAACTGCCGCACATGGAGGCCGCTGGCGGTGGCGTGATCGTGAACACCGCTTCAGTTTCTGGTTTCCTCACGCAGCACGGCAATGGCCCCTATGTCACGTCAAAGCACGCAGTGATTGGGCTGACGCGGGCGGCCGCTTTGGACTACGGCCCCCGGAACATTCGCATCAATGCGGTGTGCCCAGGTTTCGTTGAGACGCCCTTGACCGCCAAGTTCTTCGAAGGCAACCCCGCCGGCCGTCAACAGATTCTGGACCAGCACGCGATCGGCCGCATTTGTCAGCCCGAAGACATCGCAAATGTTGTGGTTTGGCTGTGCTCCGACCAATCAAGTTATTTGCTGGGATCGTGCGTCGTCGCGGATGGCGGCTTCTCATTGGTTTGAGCGGCGGTCGACAAAAGCGGTTTTCAGATACGGAAGAGGGAGTTCATCATGCGTCTTGGTCTTGCGCTCGCGATGTCGATCGCCGTGATCTCGTCGGCCGCTGCCGACACCCTGGAAAATTCTTTCGGCAACACAATCACGATCACGTTGCCGAGCGGCGCGTCGGTGAACTATCACATGAACCCTGATAACACCTACCAAATGATTGCCAACGGCAGCACGGTCAGTGGAGTGTGGGAGCGTGGCGAAGGCGAAGTCTGCCTGACGCCAAGCGGCGGAGGCGAACGCAGCTGCACTCCGTATGTGGGTGACAAATCTGTTGGCGACACCTGGTCCCAGGCGCTCGCCGATGGCTCAACCGCGATAGTAGCCCTGATCGCGGGGCGCTAAACGGCGGCGAGCCCCGCGCGTTTCAAGGCGCGCGCGCTAAAGCTTGCGCGAACAAATGTGATGCATCTGGGCCGCTCTTGCCAACAACAGAGTTGGCGGCGCTGAAGCCCATGGCGCTCCCTGCCGCGAACTCTCCCGTGTCAGGATACTCGCGAAACCAATCATAAATCAGAACGCGCTCGGCAATCTTCCACTCATTGTTCCGCCGCTCAAAGCGATCCTGGTACCTGGCGCCAACAAAGCAATCGATTGTCTCGCCGCCGCGTCTAACGCGATGGGCGGCGTGCAGATACGACTCGGTACTCGCGATATCACCGTTGAGAACAATGATTATGTTTCCGATTAGGTGCGCGGTGATGTCGACACCGCCGTCTGTGAACCAACCACCAATGAGTGACGCAAATTCTTGGCCCGATCCCTGGTATATGCCGAAGTTTACACGAGAATCCGGCCAAAAGCTCCGCTTAACTTCCTCGGCGTCTTTGCGATCAATCCCACGCGCATAACGATAAAGCACTTCTCGAATGTCCTCGCGTGAGCGTAACTCATCGATGGTTCGGGTGATATCCGCAATTTCGGAGTCAGGCACGGCGTTGCCTCCTATGCAATCTTAAGAAGATTAGTGTGTTGGCCAAACCAAGGGTAGATACCGCACGCAATTGGCTTTGCCCGGCGCCACAATCGGTGTTTCGCCAGGTTTGATGGCAAACTCGGGTATACGGCTCAGCCATTCCTGCAAAAACACCCGCATCTCGGTGCGCGCTAGGAAATTGCCTGCACACATGTGAGGACCACGTCCGAAGAGTAACGTCTTTTTGTCCTTGCGCGCAAAGTCCACTTCCATTGGGTCCGAGAAACGTTGGTTGTCGATCCCAGCTGCGGACGTGGGGATCAAAATCCGATCTTCTTTCCTGAGCTGGATGCCCTTGAACTCCATGTCGTCGACGACAACGCGCGCGATGTTTGCGAGGCTGAAGCGTCGTTGGAATTCTTCCAGCGCGCTGCCGATCAGTTCCGGATCGGCGACCAGTTGCCTGCGGTGCTGGGGGTTTTCAGCAAGGAATTTGGCGATGAAGCCCATCGTGGAGGACACGGTGTCAAGCCCCGCCGCGAAGAGTACCGAGCCGAAACTGATTACCTCAGGATCGGTAAAGTGACGGCCATTGTCGATCTTCGCGCCCAAGATGGCGCTAAATAAATCCGCGCCTGGATTCGCCCGCCGGGAAGGGATGACTTGGTTCGCGACATATTCGGCGACGCGCTGAAAGGCGGCTTGTTGCACGGTCGGATCAACCGAGCGAACGATGTCCTCGGAGATTTGAAGCAGATAGGGCGTGTCTTCGGGAGGAAGATCCATCAAGCGCATCATGATGGTAATCGGCATCTTGAACGCGAAGTCTTGGACGAACTCGCATTCTCCCTTGTCGATGAAGCCGTCGATGAGGGATGTCGTAAGCGTGCGCGCGGTATCCTCAAGTCCGCCAACTGCCTTCGGGCTGAAATAGGGCGCGAGCACTGCGCGCGCATCGGCGTGCATCTGGCCGTCCCACTCGATCAGCGTGAGCCTGATCGGCATGGGGGGGACGGTTTGGTGCTTGCTGGAGAACGCCGCTGGATTTGCCAGGATAGCCTCCATGTCAGCAAAGCGGGTCGCAACCCAGTGCCCGCCGTGGTGGGGCGTGAAGAAGAATTCTGGTCCGTCGTGCAGCCTACGGAAATGTTCGTATACGTCGGTTTCACCGCGCATATCGACGAAATCGAAATCCCGGACTAGTTCCACCGGGACATGCGAGGGAATGTTGCTCGTCATCGAAGGAAAATCCTGACGCAATTGGCGAAGGTTAGGGTGGGACACCGAACGCGGCGGAAGTAAATGGCTGCCAAGCCGCGCTGCGTTGACTACGAGTGCAATGGGGGTCGGCATTGGCGCAAGGCCGGCTAAGCAAGGCCGGCTGAAACTGCGGGCCTGCGGCATCGTCCGAGCCCCGTTGCAGGACTTCCGGCGCTCGATAGGGACCATGGGCGGTGCGACGAAGGTCTGCCCACCAGTGGTGCGTTCAATGGCGATGCAGCCTTCGGCGAAGCTTCCTAATGGCCGTACCATGAGCGGCGGCTCGGTATGGCTCTAGATGTGCCACTCATCGAAGCTGATTTTCCATCATCCTGTCTGTTCCGCCAGCATCTCCAAAAAGCCTTGAAAGCGCACATCGGCGTTGGCGCTCGCGTCAGGATCATCATCGGGCAGTGGGCCTGAATACTCAAACCCGACCCGCACGTACAGGAGCGCTATCTCCTTGATCAGCGCCAGTTAGCGGGCGCGAGCAGCGTCGCGTTTGTCGCGGCGGTCGAGGCGCGCCTCCACGGTGTCGGCCAAGGCATCGCCCGCTTCATCGAGACCTTTGTGGCGCGGTTCAAGCGACCTTGCTGTTCCCGTTACATGATCGCACGGAATGATACCTAAGTTGCGTTCCAAACCCGAACGCGGCGTGGCAGCAGCCTCACCCGCTCACGCGGCGAGAGTTTTCCAGCCTCCTCATGCGACACGCGCACCTCGATGGAGCCGCCGCGATCAAGCGCGCAATCGACTCGTGCATCTGGCCCCGCCAA
>JALHQZ010000017.1:0-29783 GCA_022841705.1 Pirellulales bacterium | reverse complement strand
GGCAGCAGCCTCACCCGCTCACGCGGCGAGAGTTTTCCAGCCTCCTCATGCGACACGCGCACCTCGATGGAGCCGCCGCGATCAAGCGCGCAATCGACTCGTGCATCTGGCCCCGCCAAAATCAAATTTCGCACGCGTGCTGGAAAGCCAGGACCTTCGCCCGTTTCGACGCTGAAGCCATCCGGCCGCAGATAGGCAATAGCCGACCCGCTTTGGGGATGGTCGCCGACTATGGGCGCGCCGAACCCCTCAATCACGGCGATCGCGCCCTCCACAACGCAGGGGAATTGGATGGTGTCGCCCAAGAAGTCGAACACGAATGCGCTCGCGGGCTCGTGGTAGACCTCTTCTGGTGTACCGACCTGTTCAAGCGCGCCATCCTTCAAAACCGCAACGCGGTCAGCGAGTTCAAGCGCCTCCTCCTGGTCATGGGTGACGAATATAGTCGTCAAACCCGTGCGTTCATGCAGATCGCGGAGCCATGAACGAAGTTCGCGACGTACCTTTGCATCGAGTGCGCCGAACGGCTCATCCAGGAGCAATATCTTGGGCTCGATCGCGAGCGCGCGCGCCAGCGCCACGCGCTGACGCTGGCCGCCCGACAATTGGCTGGGATAGCGCCCCCCCAGGTCCTCAAGCTGCACCATGGCCAGAAGCTCCGCGACCTTCGCTTTGACCTCATTGGCGCTGGGGCGGGATGCACGCGGCTTGGCGCGCATGCCGAAGGCGATGTTTTGGGCCACGCTCATATGCTTGAAGAGCGCATAATGCTGAAATACGAAGCCGATGCCGCGACGGCGCACAGGCTTTGCCAGCAAATCTTCGCCTCGGAACGCCACCGCGCCGCCATCCGGCGTTTCGAGCCCGGCAATGATCCTCAGCAACGTCGTCTTGCCGGAGCCGGACGGTCCCAACAGCGCCAGAAACTCACCGTCCTCCGCAAATAGAGATACGTCGCGCAATGCGGGAAACCGCCCGAACTGCTTGGCGATGTTGGAAATCTCTAGAGGCATAACATCACCGTATCCGTTGCGCGGCAAGTTCATCCGCGAACTGCGCCTCAAGCGCCGTCTTCACCGCGAGCGTGATGAGCGCGAACAAGGCTAGAAGCGAAGCCATCGCAAACGCGGCGACTGAGTTGTATTCGTTGTAGAGAATTTCGATGTAGAGCGGCATGGTCGCGGTCTCGCCGCGAATGAGACCTGAAACCACTGCCACCGCTCCAAACTCTCCCATGGCGCGCGCGGTGCAGAGCAGCACGCCGTACATCAACGCCCAGCGAATGTTGGGGAGCGTAACGAGAAAGAAAGTGCGCCAAGGGCCAGCGCCCAGCGTCGCCGCCGCCGCTTCCTCATCTGTTCCTTGAGCCTGCATCAGCGGAATGAGTTCGCGCGCCACGAACGGCAAAGTCACAAGCGTTGTGGCAAGCACGAGGCCGGTCACCGTGAAGATCACTTGTATGTTGTGTTCGTCCAGGAACGGTCCAAACCAGCCGTTGGCGCCATAGAGAAGCACAAATACCAACCCCGAGATGACCGGAGAAATCGAGAATGGTAGATCGATCAGCGTAACCAGCGCGCTCTTGCCCCAAAACTCGAACTTCGCCACCGCCCAAGCCGCAGCCAAGCCGAAAACGGTGTTGAGCGGCACTGCAATGACCGCAACGAGGAGTGTGAGTTGAATGGCGGCGATGGCGTCCGGATCATCGAAGCTGACGCGATACTCTGTGAACCCCTTGCGCAAGGCTTCCAGGAACACAGTTACGAGCGGCAGAAATAGAACGAGCACAAAATAGAACACGGCGAGCACAATGAGCGCGCCAGCAAACCAGGGCGGATCCCGGCGCGCGACGGAAGAGCGCCCGCTCATGCCTTGCCCCGGCGGCCTACCACGCCCTGCAGGGCGTTCAAGAACAGCAGTAGCACGAAGGAGATCGCCAACATTACAAGGCCGACGCCAGCCGCGCCCGCATAATCGAACTCTTCCAGCCGGATCACGATCAGGAGCGGCGCGATCTCTGAGACGTTTGGAATATTGCCCGCGATGAAAATGACGGAGCCGTACTCGCCCACCGCGCGGGCGAAGGAAAGCGAGAAACCAGCCAGCATGGCAGGCAGGATCGCCGGCGCCACGACTTGAACGATGGTCTTGAAACGCCCCGCGCCCAATGTCGCGGCAGCTTCCTCCGCCTCAACGTCGAGGTCTTCCAAAACCGGCTGGATCGAGCGGACGATGAACGGAAAGCCGACGAAAACGAGCGCAATCATCACGCCGAGCGGCGTGTAAGCGATCTGTATGCCGTGTGGATCAAACAGCGCGCCAATTACGCCATTGGGCGCGTAAATGGCGGCAAGTGAAATGCCCGCGACCGCCGTTGGTAGGGCAAAGGGCAAATCCACGAATGCGTCCAAGAGGCGACGGCCTGGAAACTCGTAGCGCACCAGCACCCAAGCCACGATCGTCCCGAACACGAGGTTGATGCACGCCGCGACAAACGATGCGCCAAAACTCAGACGCAACGCATCAACAGTGCGGTCATCCGTCATAACCCGCCAGAAATGATCGAAGCCGGCTTCCCAGGGGCGCAGCACAAGCGCGGTCAAAGGGAGCAGCACGAAGAACGAAAGATAAGCGAGCGTAAAGCCGAGCGCTGGGCCGAACCCAGGCAGCGCGCTTGGTTCAACCAAGCGCCAAGGGCGGCGCGCCACCACGCTCATTGCCCGCGCTCCGCGCTGATCTGATCGAAGACCCCGCCATCCGCAAAGTGTATGCGATGCGCTTCCGCCCAACCGCCAAACACCCCATCGACTGTGATCATCGCCAGGTCAGGAAATTCGCTTCGGTGCTGCGCTAGAATTTGCGCATCGCTCGGGCGGAAGTGCCGGCGTGCGGCCACATCTTGGGCCGAAGGGTCATAGAGGAAACGCAGATACGCGTCTGCTAGGTCATCGGTTCCACGTCGTGCAGTGTTGGCGTCGACCTTTGCCACGGCGGGCTCAGCAACAATGCTCATGGACGGGTAGATGATTTCGAGGTTGACCGCGCCGAACTCATCCAAACCCAAATGCGCCTCGTTCTCCCAGGCGATCAGCACATCGCCTATGCCGCGCTGGGCGAAGGTCGTCATCGAACCACGAGCGCCAGTGTCTAGCACTTGCACATTGCGATAGAGGCTGCGCACGAAATCACGCGCTCGCGCTTCATCGCCGCCGGGCTGACGTAATGCAAAAGCCCACGCCGCGAGGTAATTCCAGCGCGCTCCGCCTGATGTCTTTGGGTTCGGCGTGATGACAGACACGCCATCTCGTGCGATATCATTCCAGTCGCGGATTGCCTTAGGGTTTCCAGCACGCGTCACAAAAACGATTGTCGATGTGTACGGCGCGCTATTGTTGGGAAGGCGTGAGCGCCAGTCTGGCGCGGTGAGACCTGCTTGCGCGATGGCGTCGATATCGAACGGCGTTGCAAGCGTGACCACATCGGCGTGCAAGCCATCGATGACGGCGCGGGCCTGACGCCCCGAACCTCCATGAGACATCTCCAAGATGAGGTCGCCCTCGTGAGTTTGCTTCCACTGCTCCACAAAGAGCGCGTTGATCTCCTCATAGAGTTCGCGCGTGGGATCGTAGGAAACGTTGAGGAGCCGCGTCGCGGGCGGCCCACGCTCGCCGCACCCCGCCAAGCCAGCGGCCGCCGCGCCCAGTACGGCGCGTCGCGAGGTCCATGGGCCTGTCTGTCGGCACAGCATGGGCGATAGAGGCCGCATATACTCAATTGGGTCAATAGAGTTTCTATGCGGAAACGGTTAGCGAAAGCTCAGCCACGCATAAGCGTGTGAACGAAAGATGCTTATCGGAACGGCTTATCGCCCTGCACAGTTACGCGCTCCACAACACGCTCATGCGGCCAATAATCGAGCACCGCGTAGTGCTGCGTAGCGCGATTGTCCCAGAACACCACCGCATTCTCTGACCACTGGAATCGCACCTGGTACTCCGGGCACTTCACGCGATCAAAGAGGTACGTCAGGAGTTCCTTGCTTTCGCGGTCCTCCAAACCGATGACGCGCTTTGTGAAGACGTGATTGACGAAAAGATGCCGCTCGCCAGTTTCGGGGTGGGCCCGCACCATTGGATGAGTGCGTGGCGGAAATTCTTTGCGCAGTTCTTCACGTTTCTCGTCGCTCACACGATAGCCGAAGCTCTGCAGGATGTCGTGTTCAGCATCGAGCGTCTCTATACGGCGTTTCACATCTGGTGGCAGATCGTCGTAAATGGCGGCTGTGTCGGCGAAAATCGTATCACCGCCGATGGGCGGCATTTTCCGCATACGGAGGATGCCGCCCATTGAGGGCGCCTCGCGAAACGTCACATCGGTGTGCCATTTGTTTGCTGGACGCGCGATCGGGAGCAGAGCCTCGGAAATCTTCAAACCATCTGCGGCTTCGATATGAAGGATTTCTGGATGGCCTGGAACATGCGCCGTGACAGGATGCCCTTCAAGATCGCCGAAGTAGCGCCCGAACCGAATATGGTCCTCATGACTGATGTTCTGGTCTCGAAAAAACAGTACCTTGTGCGTTAAGAGCGCGCCACGGATGGCGGAAACGGCATCCGCCGAGAAGGGGTCACTTAAATCGATGCCCTCGACATAAGCCCCAAGAGTCGGGCCAGCGGGCGTGATTGCGGCGCCAATATCCTCGGCTGGTATGAAGTCATCGGCGGTGGCGTAGGCATGGGACACAATGGAAACTCCAAGCTAGAATTGCTGATTATATAAGCTTTGATGTGGGCTGCGGCGGCGCGTCTTTGCGGCAAGTGTTTCGGCGAGCGCGCGCGCGCGAGACCGTATTTCCGGAACGGCGATCACTTCCCAGAAAGCGCCCTGTGTCGGGGGGCCAAGCGCGAACATGTTTTCCGCCGCGACACCTTTAGCATCGAGCAATGCGCCGCATTCGGTGACATCAAAGCCAATCTCGGTAGGGTGTGCACGAGCGGCGCCGTCCTTGAGCAATCGTGCGATCAGTGGGTCGGTTGATCGGCGCACATCGCCATTTGGCCCCAGGCAATTGATCACCCGTTGAACACGCAACTCCCTAGGGATCTGCTGACTTCGATGGCGAAGCGTGAGTGAGATAGCATCGGGCAGCGCCTGCGAATCCACGATCTTGGCGGCGAGTACCTGCAGTTGGCCTTGCGCGCGCAACGCCTCGATTCGAGCCGCGACCTCCGGGCTAAGTCGATGGCGATGCACATCCCACCAGGGCCGCGCGTGCCGAAGGAAGCGCTCTTGAGTCTCCGTCGGCAAACGTCCCCACAGGGCAGGGAGCGACGGACGCAGTTCATCGACTACGTCGCACCATGACCCGCCTTCTGTTTGGGCTGCATCCGCTCGCTCGCGAAGCGCGCGCACAACGGCGCTGAGGCGTGAAGGAAGAACGCGCCGGAGAATGCCGACATGGCTCTGTCCATGCACGCGGGGGACAAGTCCTCTGCGCGACACCGCAAAGATACGCCCGCGATGTCCCGCCTCTGCCAGCGAGAGGGCTGCGTCCACCATTGTGAGTCCAGACCCCAAGAGCGCCACGTCGCCCTCGGGATCGAGGTTCTCAAAGGCATCCCTTGACCAAGGCGAGCGCCAAAACCGCCCGCTTTGCGCAATGGGGCTGATGCTCGCTACAATCGGCGGGGCTTGATGGCCCAGCGCAAGCACAACATTCTTGGCGAGAACCGCCTTGCCGCTCGCCAATGCTATGCGCCGTGCTTCGCCCTCATGTCCAAGAGCGACCGCGCGATCTTGAACAAGCTTGACCACGCCCGGACGTTGCCGCACCGCTTCGCGGAAGCGTTGCTCGACGTACTCGCCGAAGAGCACACGCGGTGCAAACACGTCGTGCACGTTGCGAGCGGCTAGCCAATTCAAGAAATCCGCACGATCCTCGCCAACACTCATCGCGGAAGCGCGCGAATTGAGCCGTTCGCGGGTGCAGGACAATCCATATGCAAGCCCACGTCCGACCGTTGGTGCGCTCTCAACAAGCGCAATCGCTCGGGGGCGAGCGGCCGCCCGCAAGAGCTCGATGACCAACATCGCGCCGCTGAAGCCACCGCCAATCACGGCGACATCGAAGTCAACGGGCAAGGCGCGTCTCTCAAGGTTTGTCATGAGCACAACCCTAAATCCCGATCACATTGATCGAGTAATGCTCTGGCGACAAGACAGAGATCGTCCCAGTATCGGATGGCTCACGCATTGCGATGCATGCAGGCGCGAATACCCACGCATACGAAAAGGCCCCGATCGCGGTAACGATCAGGGCCAAGTTTCGGGAGGAGAGTCTAAGTTTTTAGGAGCGCCGCGTGATCTGATCGAAGATAGCGCCATCGGTGAAGTGCGCTGCGTGTGCTTGCGCCCAGCCGCCGAAGACATCGTTGACTGTAAACAGCGTGATGTCGGGAAAGCTAGAGCGGTAGCGCGCCAGAATCGCCTGGTTGCGGGGGCGGTAGTGGTTGCGCGCCGCCAAATCCTGTCCGGCGTCTGAATAGAGATGGCGCAGATAGGCCTCAGCCGCAGCGCGCGTACCTTTTCGATCAACAACGCGATCCACCACCGCCA
Organism: Pirellulales bacterium; assembly: GCA_022841705.1. Classification (GTDB taxonomy): domain Bacteria; phylum Planctomycetota; class Planctomycetia; order Pirellulales; family Lacipirellulaceae. The sequence continues at coordinate 23,168 of JALHQZ010000017.1, read as the reverse complement.
CCGACGGCTCGGCGAGAACGCTAAAGCTTGGATAGACGATCTGGAAGTTGTCCGCGCCAAACTCGGCTAGCGCCAGATGCGCCTCATTCTCCCATGTGATGAGCACATCGCCGATGCGGCGTTGCGCAAAGGTCGTCGTCGAGCCCCGCGCGCCAGTATCGAGGACCGGCACATTGCGATAGAGGCGTTGGACGAATTGCTGTGCCGTCTGCGCGTTGCCGCCGGGCTGGCGCAAAGCATAAGCCCATGCCGCGAGATAGTTCCAGCGTGCGCCGCCAGATGTTTTTGGGTTGGGCGTCACGACGCTGATGCCTTGTCGCACCAGATCGTTCCAGTCTCTGATGCGCCAGGGATTGCCGCGCCGGACCAGGAAAATCATGGTCGAGGTGTAGGGTGCGCTATTGTCTGGCAAACGCGACTGCCAATTACGTGCGATCAAGCCGCGTTGAGCGATCTGATCGATATCAAAGGGAACCGCCAGCGTGACCACATCGGCGCGAATGCCATCAATGACGGATCGCGCTTGCCGCCCCGAACCGCCATGGCTCTGCGCAATGCGGATTTGCTGGCCGTTGTTGCGGCGTGCCCATTCAGAGATAAAGAGCGGGTTGAATTGCTCGTACAATTCACGCGTCGGATCGTAGGATACGTTGAGCAGTTCGATCTGACGATTGCTCTGTGCGGAAGCGCCGGTCGCTGCTGCGAGCGCGCCAAGGCCCAATCCTGCCGCGACGCCGCGCCGAGTAAGATCATGAGACATGCGATATTCTCCTGGAATGTTCTGATCAGAACGCGATTTGAGAGCGCAGCGAGATCGCTTCGAAGTCCTGGCCGATCTGCGCACCATTGCCCGCAACCGAAGGCGCGCCGCCAAAGACCGTGGTGTTAGCGACCACGCCATTCTCAGGATCCAGGCGATCAATCTCGACCCACTGGTAGTTCAGCAGGAACCGAACGGTATTGTTGGGGTACCAGTTGAGACCAAGAGTGGTGATTGCCTGCTCGCCGCCGCGCACGGTATCTCCGGCTACAGCCGCGCTTCCGAGCGCGCCTTCGTGGAAGTTCAGATCAAGGTCTGAGTAACGCGCGGCGATTTCCCACGCCCCCCAATGGCCCGCCCGCAGGTCGAATGCATTCGCCGTGCGGATGCCTTGGAATCCGCCATTCGCGCCATTCCAACGGCGGCGTTCGCCGGTGAGCGTCCAGGCGCCTTGCACGTACCATCCGCCGAATTCCGGGTCGGTTCCCGCCGTGCTGCGATCCAATTCAATTTGAAACGCTTCACCTGCAGCGTAAAAATTCTTCCAGTAGCCGCCGGCCTCGAGGCCGTAGGAGATCAAGCTATCCGCGTTGATGTTGCCGGTATCGACGAAGCGCGTTGTGTCGTTTCGCAGCTCGGGGCGCTCGCGCAAACGCAGACGCTGTTGATCTGCCGACGAAGCGTCAGTATCGGCCGACTCAATCACACCCGTGACATTGGCGCCCAGATGCACGCCGTAGGTCTCGCCGCGTAGCGGCAGGAGCGCAGCGCGCAGCAGATAGCCTTGTTGCTCGTCGAATTCGGCGGTGTTGGCGACGGTCGCGCCAGTCAATGCGCCTGACCAGTACCAGCGATCTCCGTTGGCGAAGACGCCAACGCCCGTGCGTCCATCGCCGCCGGCAATCCCGCGCACTAATTCGGCTGGTGCGGGGCGTTCCAGGAAAAGCGATTCCGTGTTGGACGTTGCGTCTTCAAGGCCCGTTGGCGTCGCCCAGGCGCCGATACGGAAACGCAGCGGTGCGGCCGTCTCCCAGGGCTTCCAGCCGGCATATTCCAGGTAGGCCTGCGTGATCTGGGAGCCTTCGCTGCCGGTGCCGCCCAATTCGTATATGAGCGCGTAGTTCCAATCGCGATATGCCGTGCCTTCAAAACCAAGGCGGGCGCGGCGGAAGTTAGCGCCATCGTTGAGATCGCTCGCGTTCGCTGTGTCTGCGCGCCGATTGTCCGGCGTAGCCGGATCGTCTTGCTCGAAGTGGGCGACGTCGTACTGAACCAAGCCGCGCACAGCGAAACGAAAACTGCCATCGGATGACGCGATCGTCGGCCGCCCGTTCGCAAGCGTGACCGTCGGCTGTTCGCTCGCAACGCGCCGCACTTCCGAAACATCGGCGGCAGACGAGGCCTTCAAGTCTTCGAGCTGTACCTCGATCTCCGCCAGCCTTTGCTCAAGTTCTTGAATGCGCCGCTCGCGTTCGTCTTGAGGCGCTTGCTGTGCGAAGGCGGCGCCCGCGAAAGCGAGCCAACTCACCCCGATCAACGCGGAAGCTTTCAGTTTCATTGCACACCGTCTCCCCAATCGGCCGCGCCCCAATCCCAAAACGAACAGGCGCTTTAGGGCGCGGCCGGCGCTCAAATCACCGGCGGAGACGAGGGAAGCCGCCGGCGTCCTGCGAAGGACAAAGGCAGGCAAACCGATTAACTACACTGAGTCAATCGAGATTGAGAGAAGCATGGCTTGAGAACGGCTAAAGGGTCTCGGCTTCGGCGCCGCCTCTGCAAAGGAAACTTAGGATTTAGCTCGTGTTTTTGCTGCAGGCACGACTGGCGCAGAAGTCTGCGCGGCATCGGCGAGTGTTGTGCCTTCCAGAATCCCGGAGGTGGCGTCGCGCACCTTCACGAGCGTTCTACGGAGCGCGCAGGTCGCCTCGTCGCGGCAATCCTCGCACCGCTGGTAGGCGGTCCGGCTGGCGCATGGCGACAACGCCAAAGGCCCATCAATGGCCCGAATAATGTCGGCGAACGTAATCAAATCAGGCGCGCGCGCGAGCGCGTATCCCCCCGCCTTGCCGCGATGCGACACTACCAGCCCGTGCTTACGCAACTCCAACAAGATGTTTTCCAGGAACCGGCGCGGAATATCCTGGCGTTGCGCGATGTCGCCGATGAACAGCGGTCGCCTCGGTCCCGCGCCGGTTTGGGCGGCAAGATCAATCATGGCCCGTAAGGCGTATTTGGCTTTGCTCGTCAGCATAGAGTGAGGCCGCACGTTCGACTGGCGACGCGCCAGCACAACAGCCCTAACCCGATCCGATTGGTCGACTCAAGGGGCCTCGCGTCTTGGCCGAAGCTCAAAAGCCAAGTGGTGCACGGAGCAGGGGGCTTCTTAAGGAACAACGAGCATGAAGAGGAAAACAGCAAACAGCACGAGGTGAAGTGCGCCTTGCATAACCGTGGTGCGTCCGGTCGAAAGAGACAATGTCGCGACCATCAGGGTCAGCAGCAGCAGGACGATATTCGCCGGATCGAGACCCAGCACTAGCTGCCACTGAAAGGCGACAGCGAGCCCTGCGACGACTGGGATGGTCAGCCCAATCGTTGCGAGGGCAGAGCCGAGCGCGAGGTTCAGACTTGTCTGCAGGCGGTTAGCGCGTGCCGCGCGCGCAGCCGCGAGCCCCTCAGGCAGCAGCACGAGGCCGGCAACTACAACTCCGACGATGGCCACCTGTACGCCGCTGTTTACCACGATGGCCTCAACCGTCGGGGCAAGCGTCTTGGCAAGCCAGACCACCGCGCCGAGCGCGATCAACAACAAGGCACCAGACGCAAAAAAAACGCGAATACTTGGAGGTGTGGCGTGCTGATGTTCATCAGCAGCGACGGCATCGTCTTCCGGCAAAAAATAATCGCGGTGCCGCACTGTTTGTACGAGTACAAACGTCGCGTAGAGCACAAACGAGACCACGCCCACGAACACGAGCTGCGACACGGTGTAGAATGGACCCGGAATGGACGTGACAAAATTTGGAAGAACGAGAACGATGACCGACAGTGCAGCGAGCGTGGCAAGCGCAGCACTGACGCCGCTTTGCACATATGATTGCTCGCCATGTCGAAGTCCGCCGAGCAATAGGCAGGCGCCAACAACACCGTTCAAGATAATCATTATCGCGGCCATGACCGTGTCTCGCGGCAGCGCCATCGTGGCATCGCCGCCCTCAATCATGAGAGAAACGATGAGACCGACCTCGATCACCGTAACCGCTACGGCGAACAAAAGCGTACCAAATGGTTCGCCAACACGGTGCGCGATGACCTCGGCGTGGTGAACAGCAGCCAGCACACTCGCGAACAGCGCGGCCACCAGAACCGGGAGCATCCAGCCGCCAAGAATGAGGTATGCGCCGTAAATGACCCAGGACGCAATTGGCGCGGCTATGGTCCAAAGCGGAAGACGGTTCGCTTCGGAAGTCATGAGTTAAACCCATCTGCGGCATGCGAAGCCGTTTAAACGAATGAAGTTTGATCTAGTTCCACGCATCGCGTGCCGGATTCCTCGCGGCGGCGACGCTGCGAGGATACGCGGGGACGCCTCACCCGCCGTCGCAGTATTCGTTATGCCTATTTGGTGTCAAACGGCGTTGTCGCCTGCGAGCGGGACGCCCGTTTTGGACGTAAGTGCTTGAAGCAATTGGTGGTGGCGGGTGGACTTGAACCACCTACCTTGGGGTTATGAATCCCACGCATGGGGATAACGTTGGCTTGGCTCGTCATGCTGGTGCTTGCATTTATTGCAGGATTACAAGCGATTAGTTGAATAGGTCAGAGGCGCGGCGTATCATACGTTGGCCGCCAATTGCATCCGGCGGCTATACAGCGGCTATACAGCCTCGACCTTGGGACTCGTCGGCAGATGCCAAAAGTCAGGCTCACCAAACGCGTTGTCGATGCGTTTTCCTGCCCGCCGGATTCCGCGCGTGCCACGCTATTCGACGCCGAGGTAATTGGGTTTTCGGTGGAGGCGATGCGGACCGGGCGAAAGTTCTTCCGCTTCCAGTGGAAACGCAGAGGCAAGCAGGGTCTGGAGACGATCGGCGAATATGGCTGCATGACGGTCGAGCAAGCACGGGCGCGCGCGATCGCGTTGCGCGGCAAACTCTATGACGGTCAGAACCCTACAGAGGCGCGGCAAGCGGAAGCTGTCGCCCGCGCCCGCGCCATCACGGTGAGCGAACTTATCGAGAAATGGTTGGTGGACGGGCGCGCCGCCGCACCATCGAAACGTGAGAGTTCGTGGTCGACAGATGCCCGTAAGCTGCGGTGCCACGTCGCGCCATTGCTCGGTTCACGTCTAGCTCGTGAGATCACCAAGGCCGATGTCGAAATGGCGCAACGCCAGATCTCAGAGGGCGCAACAGCGCGAGACGTGAAAACCAAGCCGAAGGGGCGCTCGATTGTCAGAGGCGGGCAGGGTGCTGCGCGATCGGCGGTCATGAGCTTATCCGCGTGCTTCGCTTGGGCCATTGAACGGGGCTTTGCGGATGAGAATCCCTGTCTGCGAGTCAAGAAGCCCAAACCACGAAAGCTTGAACGCTTCCTTTCACAGTCGGAGGCGAAAACGCTTTTCAGACTGCTCGAAGCTATGGCGGCAGCGGGCGAGGTCGATGCTGCTTTCGCCGATATGATCAGGCTTCTCCTCCTGACCGGCGCCCGAAAGTCCGAGATCCAGGCGCTGAGATGGTCAGAAATCGACTTCGAGCGTCATTTAATCCGCCTTTCGCGGGAGCGCTCCAAGACTGGTGAGAAAACCATTCCGCTCAATACGAAGGCCCTCAGTATTCTCAAGGTCCGAAGAAGCATGCTCGGAAAGTCCAAGGTCGTGGTCGACGCACGGAGGCTTCATGTCTTTCCGTCGCGCGCTGGCGGCTCCTACATGGTTGGCCTGCAAAAAGCATGGGAACGGGTTCGCACAAGAGCCGATCTTGGCGACGTACGGATTCACGATTTGCGCCACAGCTTTGCGTCATTTGCCGCAGCGAATGGAGCCAGCCTCTTTCTGATCGGCAAAGCGCTCGGTCACAGCCAGTCGCAAACGACCGAGCGCTACGCTCATCTGCGAGACGACCCCCTTCATGCGCTTGCCGCCGGCGTGGGCGAAGCAATTGATGCAGTCATGGACTGATCGTGGAATGAAGTGCTGTCCCACTCGCGTTGAATTTCCGCATCAGCTGGGACCCTCACGCTGGTCCTGCGCCGTTCGCCATCGATCCACGCTTGATCCTTATCGAGCGCGGCGACGATACGAGACTTTACAGATCAGCGTCGATCTTCTGTCATAAATACTTCATCCCGCGAGCAACGATCATCTGTATCTCGAAAATTTCACACTGCTGTCCGTTGTGGGACTGCAACCTGTGGATATGCTTCGCCTCTTCGAGGGAGACGACCCATGGCGGAGGGCGAGGCGAATGCGCCGCCAATGGTCGGCGACAGCGGTCTTGCGTGCCTCGTGATACTCCTCGGCTTTCATCAGATCGCGGCAGATGCTGATCAGTTGAAGCATTCCCTTGGCAAGGGCGGTTCAGCCGATGTCGGTGATCTTGTACGGTTGGCGAAACGCGCTGGAGCGCGCGCTAAGCTTTCAACTCTTGATGTGCGCGACATTGGCGCTGCCCCGAGCCCCTTTATCGCCCGCGATCGGGCGGGCGAATTTTTCCTCGTCGGCGGCGTTCAAGACGACAAGATTCTTGCGCAGCGCCCCGGCGGCCCTGCGGAAATGCTCAACGCCGCCGACATAGAGGAGAGGTGGAGCGGCGAGGTTGTTTTCGTCACGACGCGTTTGGGTCTTGGTTCGGCAAGCGGCAAGTTCGACGTATCCTGGTTTGTGCCGGCGCTTTGGCGTTATCGACATCTGATCCGAGATGTTCTGATTGCATCCTTGGTGCTGCAGCTCTTTGCCTTGGCCACGCCGCTTTTCTTTCAAGTTGTCATCGACAAGGTGCTCGTGCATCGCGGATTAACGACACTCGATGTCCTGGCGCTGGGCTTGGGGGCCGTCATTGTTTTTGAGACAATACTCGGCGGTTTGCGGGCCTGGCTGTTCACGCACACAACCAGCCGAGTGGATGTGGAATTGGGCGCAAAACTCTACCGGCATGTCTTGTCACTGCCACTGGCGTACTTTGAGAGCCGCCGCGTCGGCGACACGGTGGCTCGGGTTCGAGAACTGGAAACGGTTCGAGAATTCCTAACCTCGTCGGCATCGACCCTTGTCATCGACCTCGCGTTCACGCTGCTCTTCCTCTTCATTCTCTATTTTTACTCAGCCAGCCTGTTCATCGTCGTGCTGATTTCGCTGGTGCTCTACGCACTGGTCTCGATTGCGCTCACCCCTGTTTTGCATCGTCGCATCGAGGAGCGCTTTCAGCGCGGCGCGGAAAGCCAAGCCTTTCTGGTTGAGAGTGTAACCGGTGTCGGCACGCTGAAGGCGGCGGCGGTCGAGCCGCAAATGCAGCACCGCTGGGAGAATTTGCTCGCTGCCTACGTTGCAAGTGGTTTTCGCGCCGCTCGCATCGGCATCTGGGGCGGGCAGGCTATTCAGCTGATCAATAAGCTTGCCATGCTCGTCATCCTTTATCTCGGGGCGAGGTTGGTGATTGAGGGCAAGCTCACCATTGGCGAGCTGGTGGCGTTCAACATGCTGGCGGGCCGCGTGGCCGAGCCGGTCTTGAGGATGGCCCAACTCTGGCAACAATTTCAGGAAGCGCGCGTGGGCGTGGCGCGTCTTGGCGATGTCTTGAACGCGCCAGCGGAGCGCGGACATGGGTCGCGTTCGGCTCTGCCGCCCATCGAAGGCCGCATAACGTTTGACAAAGTGAGCTTTCGCTATCGCGCTGACGGCTCGGAGGTGCTGAAACACATCAATCTCGATGTGGCGCCAGGGGAAATTCTAGGAATCGCCGGGCCGTCCGGTTCGGGAAAGTCTACGCTCACCAAACTCGTGCAACGGCTCTATGCGCCAGAACGCGGTCGCATCCTTGTTGACGGCGTCGATCTCGCCTTGGTCGATCCCGCATGGTTGCGCCGCCAGGTCGGCGTCGTGCTGCAGGAAAATCTTCTGTTCAATCGGACAGTGCGCGAGAACATCGCGTTGTCCGATCCCGCGCGGTCGATGGCGGATGTGATAGAAGCGGCAAAGCTCGCCGGCGCGCATGAGTTTATTCTGGAGCTGCCCGAAGGGTATGACACTGAAATCGAGGAGCGCGGGGCCAATCTCTCCGGTGGCCAAAGGCAACGCATCGCGATCGCGCGCGCTCTGATTACAGACCCTCGCATTTTGATCTTCGACGAAGCTACATCCGCGCTCGACGCCGAGAGCGAAGCGATCATCCAAAGAAATCTCGCGCATATGGCGGCCGGGCGCACGGTGCTGATCATCGCGCACAGATTGTCCGCCATTCGAGCCGCCCATCGCATCATCACCATCGAGGCTGGAGAAGTGACCGAACAAGGCAGCCACCAAGACCTCGTCGCCAAAGGCGGGCGCTATGCGGCGCTTTGGCGTGCGCAGACGGAGCAACGGCCATGAGCGACGCGTCGACTGGCGCGACACCGCAACCCAACCAAGCGGAGCAGCGCCGTTCGCGTCGCGCTGAGATGGAAGCGCGCGACTTCAAACGGGTTGAGGCCGGCTTCCTACCAGCGGCGCTTGAGATATTGGAGACGCCGCCTTCGCCCATCGGGCGTTGGATTTTGTGGCTCATCATCATCGCCTCAGCTTTCGCACTGGCTTGGGCGAGCTTTGCCCAGCTTGATGTCGTCGCCTCCGCCGAGGGGCGCGTGATCCCGCGCTCGCGCCTGCAAAGCGTGGAAGCCGTCGAGGCGGGGATCATTCGCGACATCCACGTGCGCGAGGGCCAAAGCGTTCGCGCGGGTGCTGCGTTAATTGGGCTCGACCCGACATTTGCGGATGCGGAAAGCCAAAGCGCGGCAGTCGAGTTCGCGACGGCGCGCCTGGCGCGAGCCAGGGCGGAGGCCTTGCTGGCTTTTGCCGATGGGCAGAGGCCAACGCCCGCTTGGCCTGAGGATGCCGACCCTGCGGCGGTCGCGGCGGAAGAGGTGGCTGTACGCGCACGCGTCTCTGCGCTGCAGCAGCAATTAGGCGCCATCGACAGCCGTGTTTCCGGTGCGCGCGCCGCGCGCGACAGCGCACGCGCCGAACGCTTAGGCCTCGAAGAGACACTGCCGCTGATCGAACAGCAATTTGAAGCCCGCCGGCAATTGGCCGAGCGCGGCTTCGCCGCGCCTGCCTTGGTGGCGCAATGGCAAGAGCGGGTGGTGACCCAAAGGCGCGCGCTTGAATCGCGCCAAGCGGATGAGCGCCGCGCGGAAGCCGAAATCACGATGCTGAGCCGTGAGCGTACGCAGTCTTTGGAGAATTTTCGCGCGCAAGCGGCGGCAGAAAAGGCAGAGGCCGAAGCGATCGCCGCCACGCGCGCCCAGAGCGTGCGGCGAGCGCAAGCGCGCGAAGGCCATCAAGTTCTCACCGCGCCCGTCGATGGCGTGGTCAACGAAATTGCGGTCACCACTTTGGGTGAAGTGGTCGAGGCGGGCGCGCCGCTTGTTACAATCGTTCCCGCCGGCGAGGAGCTCATCGTCGAGGCGTTGATCCTCAATCGCGATGTCGGCTTTGTCACGCCGGGCCAAGATGTGGTCGTCAAGTTGGAAGCGTTTCCATTCACGCGTCACGGCTTTCTTGAAGGCGTTGTTGAGCACGTCAGCGCCGATGCGATCACAGATGAAACGCGCGGGCTTGTGTTTCCCGCGCGCGTGCGCATCACCGCTTCGCGTTTACGAGATGTCACAAATCTCAGGTTGTTCGCGCAATCGACGAATGTTAGCGTTGATGGTGTGGGAGAGACCTCGATGCGTGACGCACCGAGCAGTGAAGAAGCGCGCAGCGCAACTATGCCGCTGACACCGGGCATGAGCGCGCAAGTGGAGGTGATCACCGGCCGCCGCAGTGTGTTGTCCTATCTTCTGTCACCGATCGCACGCGCGACAAGCGAGGCTGGGAGGGAAAGGTGAAACATTGTGGGCTTTCGCCTCCACAGGCATGGAAGCGACAGGCAGCTGTGCTTCCGTATGAGTCGTGCGAGGAGCTCGAGTGGTCTCGCAGAGAGTCGAGGTTGCGTTCTGCAGCCTTGGTCACAGTATACGTTGCATTAAGCGCCTGCGCGATGTCGCAACCCCCGCACGCTGCGAGCAATAGAGAGGTGCCCGTGGCAACCACTTCGCTGATCGATCTGCATACAACGCCGCTGCGCAATGCTTGGACGCAAGCGGACTTGGATTTTGTGATGCGCAATGAACGTTTTCTCGCATACCTCGATTCTTCTATCGTTTTTTTCCGCGAGGACGAGAGCGGCGTGGGTGCGGACTATCACTCATTCTTCTGGAATCACTGGGTAGCGATCATCTGGCAAAGGAGATTGGAGTTTAATGAAGACTACGTTGACCTCGCGGCGCATCCTCGTGATTTAGATCTAACGCTGGAGGCGTACCGAAGTCTCGAAGCGCACCTTCTCGCCGAGATGGAAGCGGGGCGGATCGTGCGCGATCCGAGTTGGCGTTCGCGATTTCCTGAAATCTACAATCCCGCGCGCGCGGAATTGCCGTGGTTCCAGCAGGACGTAGGCAAGGAGTAGGTCATGCCATATGGTTTGTCTTCATCGGGCCGCTACTTGATCCCCGACACGAATGCGTTGCGGCACCTGGGCCCGCGCAACTCGGGAGCGTCGACCGCCTTCAGCACCTTGCTTTCCACCGGACGCACGGTGGTGATTTTGCCGGAGGTTTACAATCAACTTCAGTCTTTCGAGCGGGCAGCGCTTGACGCATTTGCTGCTGCCAACCCAACACGCGTCGTGTTCGCGTCGCCGCTGACGATGGCGGAACAAGCCGCCGTCGATGTTCTGCGAGCAGCCTTGGATTTGGTTCCGAGGGTAAGCCCTGATTTTGTGGACGCTGCGATCAATTATCGAACGCAGCAACTGGGCCAAGGAAACGTCAAAGACGTTCTGGTGCTTTCAGAGGACGGGGATGTCATCTTTGGCCACGGGTTCGTGAAGCATCCACACATGCCCGAGGTACGGTCCCTCAATGGCTTCTTGAGCAGAGCCGTTCTTGAAGGTCACCTCTCCTACGCGCAAGCGAAAATCGCGTTCGACCTAATTCTTAGGCGCGCCGGAGGACTTAGGGCAGACCCAAAGTTTAACATCTTCGGTTCCTGGTTCGATGATGGCGGACCGTCACTGTTTCGCTCTGTCGGTTGGGGCGGATATACAATCGCAAGGAAGAATTATGCGATTGAAGTCCGATTCTGGGGCTTCACGGGACAATCTCCCGGAGCGCCCGGAGCGCTCGGTGAACGTATTGATGTTCTCGTCACTTCGCGAACCGGCGGCACAACCACCACGCAGACTTTCTCATTCGATCACAACACGCGGATGCGGGTTATCGAGAAGGGAGCATACGCAGGCTCAGTGTTTTTCTATCACGAAGACGGTTCCCCAATCAACTTCGGCGGTTCGCTTGTGGCAGGGGTGGTCATCAATCCGCGCCTGTTTCCGGGGCAAGGCTACAGCGTTCTTCCTCAAAACAACCCCGGCGTCTCTGGGGATGGGATTTTCTACTACCGGCACCGGGTTTCTTATCAAGAAGAACCAGCGCTTGGTTCTGAGTACGACGATGAGTCGTTCCTGCAAAAAAAGAGTGTGGCGACACTTCTAGCTGCGAAACTAAAGAAGGGCCCTGACGGAGGCGATGCCGTAGAGGTGAACGATGGCGCAGCTCATCTAGTCTCGCTAGCCGACTTAGCTGCATCATTTGGGACCACCCTTGGTCGTCAACTTGCCGGCGATGATTTAGTGCTTGGAACGTTGACCGGGTCACTTGTGGGAGCCCTGGCCTACAATATCGGTCAGCAGATTGATGTGTATCGCGGTGTCGCAAGCTTCACCGGTGACGGCCTTTCGATCACGCGCGACAATGCCGGAGCTGTATGGGGCAACTTCACCAACGAACTCGCGACCTTCACAGCGAACGCGGCGATTGGCTCGACGTCCAGTTGGTTGGCTCTCGAACTGGGCGAGGCGTTGGGGCTTGAAGGCTTCGGAGCCGAGGTATTCTCGACGGGGGCAAGCACTCTAATCGGTCACACGTTGAATAACTTGGTCGCGCAGACGAACGTCTTTAGCGGCGTGCAGACGCAGCCGCAGTGGTTTGGTGACGGCGCCGCGCCAGGGGCTTTCCAAGATGCATTGGGCGCATCCTTTGTGTCTTTCCTAGCCACCAAGCTCGGGTCGCTTGTCGTTCAGCCGCAGACGCAGGCGGCCGCAATACTGTCTTCGCTCGGCGCGGCAGCCGGTACGATGGGGAAGTTCGTCGGCGGCTACATCGGCAGCGCGGCGACGAGCTTGGCGACAAGCGCTTTCGGCAAAGCCGCGGGCGCCGCCATAAAAGTCCTGTTCAATGCGATACCCGGCCTTGGCACTTTCATCGGCTTCGTTCTTGGCGCGTTCATTGGAAATTTGTTTGGGCGCAAGAAACCTCGAATACCGACGGCGAGTGCGGAAGTGTATTTGCAGATTCCGAGCGCGCAATACGCGCTGGGCTCGGTGTCGGCTTCCGGCGGCGGCAACATCGATCTGGTGCGCGCCATGGGCGAGGCGGCGCGCGATACCTTGAACGGCCTGATCGCGGTAGTAACGTATGGGGATGATGCCGCGCGCGTGTCGAATAGCTATTCGCCGAGCCAGTATTACGGACACACCGGCGGCCAGCTGTGGATCAAGTACGATTCCAACAAGGATGGTGTGATCGCCTCGAACGAGCAATTCAACGTCAACTCCGCGGATGAGGCCGTCGACAAGGGCGTTCTTTTCGCATTGCCGGCGACGCAAATAGTCGGCGGTGATCTCATCTTGAAGCGCGCGCTCTACAATATGATCCGCCGGCCGGGGCAGGTGACGAGCGTGGCGCAGCTGACGGGCGATTTGCAGATCGCAGAGGATTACGGCTTCTATCTGCAAAACCGCTCGATCATCGATGCGATGATCGCCGAGCCATACACCTCCATGAAGCTCGCGACCTTGGACTATCTGGCTTATGTCCTGTCCGATGCCGCGCGGCTCAACGCCTACAAGGCCGCGCATCCGGCGGGTTCGGCGGATGCGGACCCAAACGCCAAAAACCTCGCGCAAATCCGCAGCTGGGGGAAAACGCAATGGGATGCGCTGCCGGTCGCAACCCAGACATCCTTGCTTGCCGCCAATTCCAGCTGGAACGTGGCAGCTGACATAGACACAACCTTCTACGATGCGAACAAGGCGTTCATGACGCGCGCCTTGGCCAAGGAACAGGTCGCGCTCACCGGCGCTGACCTCACGTTCTACAATGCCAACAAGGCCCAGATTGACCGCATCATCTCGCGCATCGCGGTGACGCAATTTGCAGCGGCCTGGATCATCACGCTGCAGCGCGCAGCGGAACTGGAGCTCAACCGCGCGGCGGCGAGCGACTTCTATGGCGGCGCCAAGGGCTTCATCGATGGCGTGGGCGTCACGATTGCGGGCGCGCCGATCGATTATGAGAGCGTGTCGTTTGCGCTACAGGGCGCGAACAATGATCTGCTTGTCAGCTACAGGATGCTCGGTTCGACGGAGACGCAGACGTTTCTGGAGCCCGGCTGGTTCGCGGATGTTGGCTTCACCACATCGACGGTCGCAAGCGATCGCACGCTCCGGAATTTCTTCGACTCTCGCGCTTCGACAACCACTGTGACGCTGGACGATCTATCGGGCACGTTCCAGGGCAATGATGACATCTTTCTTGGCGGATCGGCGGCGGACACGCTCCGTGGCCGCATCGGCGATGATTGGCTCGACGGCAATGCTGGAAACGACGCATTGTGGGGCGGCGATGGCAACGACTTGCTTTTGGGCAAGGACGGCGATGACAATCTACAGGGCGAAGTCGGCGACGATGTGCTGATCGGCGGCGCTGGCAATGACACGCTGACTGGGGGCCCGACGACGATCACCGGCGTGCAGCGCGATAACGATCTGATCTTCATGGGCGCGGGCAGCGCCAATATTGTGAGCGGCGGCGCTGGCGATGATGTGGTCTATGCCGAGGCCGGCGGCGGTACGATCAATGGCGGCGCCGGGCTAGACACGATTTCTTACCGCTACCTGCGGACGGCCAATCTTGGCGGCGCTAGCGATCCTTCGTTGTGGGTATCGACGCTCAATGGCGAGGCGCGCGGCGTCTATATCGATTGGAGCACGGGCGCGAAATACGGCGCGGCTGCGGACGATACGCTCACAGTGGTCGAAAACATCGAAGGTTCGGATTTCGCCGATTGGCTCAAAGGCAATACGAGCGCGAATACGCTCAAGGGCCTTGCCGGCAGAGATACGCTCAACGGTCACAGCGGCGACGATGTGCTCGAAGGCGGCGCCGGCGTGGACACCCTGGACGGCGGGGCGGGCTACGATACGGCGAGTTACGCAGGCTCGTCCTCGGCGGTGTGGATCGACCGCACCGCCAACGAAAGCTTCGGCGGCGACGCTGAAGGGGATGTGTTTCTCGGCATTGAAGACATCAGGGGATCGCGGTTCGCGGATACTCTCAAGGGAGATTCTGGGATCAACATTGTCTCAGGTGGCGGCGGTGATGACTGGATCATAGCGACGCCAGGGATATTGGGAGGCGCTCGATCAGAAGATTACAGAGGTGGCGACGGGTTTGATTTTATCGATTTCAGCGATTTGCCGATACAGCAGAGCTATCAGACGATTCAGATATCATCGGGGAATGATGACTTCGAGTACTGGTGTGAGCTTGCGTGGTTCAATGACGGATTGAATTTTTACCCTTCGGGCGGAAGCTATTCGCGTAGCCAAAATCGATTTGTAATCAACTTGGCGGACTTCAAAGCAGGTTTGGGCGAGCAGACGGACCAGTTTCAGGTGGAGTGGACGCATTACCTCTCAGAGTTTGAGGGGGTTGTCGGAACCTCGCTTGGGGATGACATCACGCTTCATTATTCCTCTCTGGCAACCGTGGTGGGGGGGCGAGGGAACGACATCGTTCTTGGCGGCAATCACGTGACTTTTGTGGTCGGTCGCGGTGACGGTAGCGATGTGCTCAGGGGCGCTTCGACCAACACGATTCTCTTCCAAGACGTGACTTGGTCTGACCTGTATCTAGAGACGTACTCCAGTGGTCACGACAATTACGGGATCGGCTACGGATCCTCTCCGAGGTTCGGAATTCGAGGAGGCTCTCCTCAGACCACGGCCCGCGTTGGGATTGAGACAGTAAATGAGCAGTGGGTCGACCTGGACGGTGCCGGCGCCCTCAATGTGTCGTGCGATTTCGTGAGGAACGGGACCGACGCAGCCCAAACACTTTGGGGCGGCAATGGTAGAGACTTCTTGCTTGGCTATGGCGGCGCGGACACCCTCTATGGCAATGGCGTCCAATGGTTGGAGCAGCACGGCAATATCGTGATTGGCGGTTTGGGCGCTGATGCGATCTTCACGTCAAACGGCGACGATCAGTTTGCTTATGATCGCGGTGACGGGTTGGATGTGATCACGGACACGGGCGGCGACAATACGCTTGTGTTTGGGCCCACAGTGCGGGCTGAGGATGTCATCACCCAAGTGGTGGGACGTGATCTCTATATCGGCGTTCGCGACCTCTCCGATCCGACTAAAACCGCGAGCCAAGTCGCCGACCGCATCCGGGTCGTCAATGGCGGCACGATCTTCAAGTTCGTCACGGCGCCCGGAGCGACCCCGTACAACACGGTGCACATGACGGTTCAATTCATCAAGGTTGGCGGAACCGAGATTGATTTGAAGAAGCTCAACATCAATTGGAATGTCGAAGAGGCGATCAACGGGATCATCCAGCCGATTGTATTGGACCTAGGAGGCGACGGGCTCGATCTGCGCGCCGTCGATGCGTCCCAAGTCGTGCTCCGGGGCGAGGACCCGAATTCACCCTTGATGCGGGTTGGCTGGGTGGACAGCCAAGACGGTATTCTGGCGCTTGATCGCGACGGCGACGGGGCGATCACGCAATGGTCCGAGATATCGTTCGTGGGCGATTTGCCGGGCGCGGCCACGGATTTGGAAGGGCTGCAGGCGTTTGATACCAACGCGGATGGCGTTTTCAGCGCTCTCGACGCGCGCTGGGGCGCATTCAGAGTTTGGCGCGATGTGAATGAGAACGGACGCGGCCATGGCGCCGAGCTGATGAGCCTTGAGGCGGCGGGCATCGTAGAGATTTCTCTGAGCCGCGCGCCGACAGGTTTTTCGACCGCTGACACAAGTGAAAGCGTTGCGTTGAACACCGCTGCATTCACATGGGCCAATGGCTCAACGGGCGTGGCTTACGATGTCGCTCTGGCCATGCGCTTGGCCCACACCGCCGGCGTGGCCAGCGGCGCCTGGCGTCCCGAGTGGGGCGCGGTGCCGACCTCAGGCGAATTTGGACGCGCCGTCGCGGCGGACGGGGTTTCCGATCCGAGTCTGCGTACCGCTTCCCTTGGCGGGCTCGCCGC
Source organism: Pirellulales bacterium (assembly GCA_022841705.1). GTDB lineage: Bacteria > Planctomycetota > Planctomycetia > Pirellulales > Lacipirellulaceae. Next base: position 6,774 of record JALHQZ010000017.1, on the reverse strand, counting down.
AGAGCAGAACCTCATTTTCGTTCGCGCGGATGCGGGCGACGGGGAAGCGCCGCTGCCCGCCATCGTGCCCCGCAGAAACACCCAACAGCAATTGCTTGCCGACTTGCGCGCGTTGAACGGCGCGACGCCAAATCAATCGGCTGGCCAGGCTCTGCCGGTCGTGATTGATTTGGACAATGATGGGTTAGATTTGGTTGAAGCGACCCAATCTCCGCTTTTGCTCGATCTAAACCAGGATGGCTGGATTGATCGCATCGGCTGGGTCGGCGCACGCGAGGGGATTCTCGCTCTCGACCGGGATCGCGATGGGCGGATTGCGCCGATGTCAGAGATTTCGTTCGTCAACGATTTCGCCGGCGCCGCAACCGATCTTGAAGGCTTGCGGGGTTTTGATTCCAACGCCGACGGCGCGCTGACGGCGGCGGATGATCGTTTCGCGCAATTTATGTTCTGGCGCGACGCTAACCAGGACGGCGTTTCACAAGGCGAGGAATTGCGATCTCTGACCGACGCTGGCGTTACGAGGATCGACTTATCGATCTCTCCCGCGTCTGTTCTTGCGACGGTGGGCGCCAATGCAATCCTCGGTGCGACCACGATCCACTTCACCAGCGGCGCGATGGCGGCGGCCTACGATGTGTCGCTGGGATCGCAATCCGGTCTGGCGGTGGCGGCGCAACAAACGCAGGTGAGCGACGAGATTCGCTATCGCGCCACGGAACATGCGTTTGAGACTTATGGCTCAACAGCCCCCTGGATGCTGACGCCGGAAATGCGCCGTGCGTTGCTCGATCGCACGTCCAGTGGAGGCGACAAATCGGCCCTTACGCGTCCGCTTGGCGGCGAAAACACTCAGACACCCGCCGCGGAGACATGGGCAGACGCGTCCCTTGGCGCGCCGATGCGTCGTCGCGCGAAGTCGCCGAGTGTTGATCCAGTGGCGTCTGACGATCCCTCGCGTGTTGCGCGCGCTCACGTAGCGTCTGATGAGGTCTGGGATGGTGCGCGAAGCAGCGCGCGCCAGGATCAACGCCGACGTTGGTGGGCAGAAGGTTTCAGTGAGGATCAGCCAGTTCAAGCAGCGGGTCTGAGCATGCTGATGCGCCGCTTGGCGCTGACTTCAATAACTGAGCGCGACCGTCCGCCAATTGGCCGAGCGGAACGCGCCATCCCCGACCCTGAAGTGGGGCGCCAGGTGGACACGTTCGTGCAGGCGGTCGCAGGCCTTGGCGTCGCCGCGGGCGGCGAGGCCCGCGCGCAAGCGAAGGGCGCGGGTGAGGAGACTAGGCTGACCTTGCCTTCTTCCTGGCGTCAGGAGCGTTTGCGCACCCGCGAACTCGTCTAGCGTGGTCGCAATGAACGCTCCTCAATCGCCCACCGGGTTGGAAGCGGTCGTCATGTGATGTCGTATTCGCGTGGACTGACACGGTGGGGCATGTGGTTGCTAGCTGGCTTCGCCGCGATTGTGGCGGCCTCATGCGAAGCCGCAGGCGGCGCGCGGGTGCGCGGAATCGTGTACGATTTTCAATGCTTCGCTGATGAAGGAATGGATCGGTCACAGGACCCCGCCATCATGGCGGAATGTCCCGACGCCACATTTGGGCGCACAGCGAATGTACGGCTGCACCTGAACGCGCCTCCAACCTATCTCATTGATCGTCAGATTAGGTTGGAGATGACGCCTGCGAAGCTTGAAGAAGTAAGGGGTGCAGAGTGCCTTCCGGACATATCGCTCCGCGAGGTCCGCTCAGTGAATTGTCGGCCGGGCGGGCCTTACGTCATGATTTTTCGGAGTTATGACGCTAGAAATCGAGAGGACTTCTTTCGATGGAACAACTACTCCACGGCTGTAGGTTCGCATTCCTATGTCAAGACTCGTATTTTTGACGAGCGTAGCACCCGTCGGCTCTTTTATTTTCTTCCAGCGGATGCGCCCGAGGAGGTGGATTTCCGGGTGAGCATGCTGGTCGATGGAGCAGGGAGTATTTTCGCGCTGATCTGCGCACCGCAAAGCGGCGAGCCGACGGAGTACGCGCGTCGTGCGGATGCCTGCATCGACTACGCAAGCCGCTTCATGACGCCTGACGCACGGGGGATGTGATGGAACAAGAAATTCAGTTCGGGTCGGGCGCCAACGCTGTCACCATCCGCGTGCAGACGACGAATGTAGCATTGAGTGCGCACCATGAGGCTGCGTTCAACAAGCTGGTGTCGGACCTTCGGACGCTAAGCGCCACGAATTTCGCCAGTGGTCGAGGCGAAGGCGCCGCTTGTCACAATCGTTCCTGCCGGCGAGGAGCTCATCGTAGAGGCGTTGATCCTCAATCGCGATGTCGGCTTTGTAACGCCAGGGCAAGATGTCGTCGTCAAGTTGGAAGCGTTTCCATTCACGCGTCACGGCTATCTTGAAGGCGTTGTCGAGCATGTCAGCGCCGATGCGATCACAGATGAAACACGCGGGCTTGTGTTTCCCGCGCGCGTGCGCATCACCGCTTCGCGTTTACGAGATGTCACAAGCCTCAGGTTGTTCGCGCAATCGACGAATGTTAGTTTTGACGATGTGGGAGAGACCTCGATGCGCGACGCACCGAGCAGTGAAGAAACGCGCAGCGCAACTATGCCGCTGACACCGGGCATGAGCGCGCAAGTGGAGGTGATCACCGGCCGCCGCAGTGTGCTCTCCTACCTGCTCTCACCGATCGCGCGCGCGACAAGCGAGGCTGGGAGGGAAAGATGAGGCTTTCGCTCCTTGCATTGTCCCTATGGATTCTTTTGGGATGTGACGCTTCGCTGGAACACCGCGATCCGTTTGCCTGGACACGCGATCGCTCGCCCGAGCGCATTGCGCAAGTGGATGCAGTGGTGGTCGAGCGTTTCCGCGCTGCGGAGATAGAGGTGCTTCGCCACGTCGCCGAACTGGGCGATCCGATCGCGCAGGAAATCCTGCTTCAACGCTTGGAGCAAGGCGGCGATGCCGACGCCGCTGAGGCGGCGCGCTGGCGCGCGCGCATCAAGCCGCTGACGCCTGAGGAAAGACAGCGCTTCATCCATGAGGGCATGGATTCATCTGCTGTGTTCGTTGTCGCGCGCGGCGAGGATGGGCATCCGGTGATGCGGCCGATGCTGCACAGCGCCCCGCCCGCCATCCGCGCCGAGCCGGAGCTGTTGTTTGAGCTGCCGCAGGGCTGCTTGTTCAGCGGCATCCTTTCGTTTGACGCGAGCGGCCGCTATGCGGCCGCGCATGGCCCCTCCTGCGGGCCGCTCGCGGTGATCGATCTGGAGCAACGACGGATCGTTTCCCAACCGAGCTCTGGGCGGGAATTTCCCTCCATCAATCAAGCGGCGTTTAGCGCGAGCGGGCTGCTACGTTGGCACGAAGGATATCGATACGCTATTGATGCGAGAACTCAGCGAAACATTCCCGCTGCGGGCAGTGTTTACGAGGGGCGGCCGCTAGAAACGCCGCGTCCGGTGCTGAATGAACTGGGCTTGTCAGCAATTTGCGGGGGATCCTTCACGAATGCTTGGGCCTTGGCGACGCTGATCACAATCAATGCGGACGGAAGCCGAATTGATGATAGCGCGCCGGAATCGATCGTGGCGGTAAGCGATGGGGCGGCCATTCATCGCGCGACCTTGCCATTTGTTCTTAGTTGCAACCAGGCGGTCATTAACGGCAAAGATCGCGTGGTTGTAGTCGATGCCGCGCGCGGCGCCTATCAGATCCCCGCCAACGGCGTCATCCTCATCGATCCCGCCAGCGGCGCCATGGAACGGCGGCCTTTCCGCTTTGCATTCGGCGCGCCCTATCCCGTCCACAACGCGCGCCTCTACCTCGATCCCGGCGGACGCTCGACACTGGGAATATGGGACCTCGCGTCCAACCAAGGCGGGGCGCCGCGTTGGGGCGGCGCAGAATGGCTGCTGCTCGATGTCGCTACGGGGGAAGTTTCCCCGTTTCTGTTTGCAACTGAGCTTTGGCCAATTGTTGGACCACCGGGAACGGAGCTCTTTGTCTACCCTTCATGCACCGACCGCTGTCGCATCGTCTTTCATCTGTCGGGACGGCGGCTGATTGTCCTCGATGTGGAACAACGCCGGGCGACCTGCGTGCTTGAAACCGCGCTGAACAGCCGAAGCTTCCTCGCTCCCAACGGAGAGGATTTGTACTCCCTGAGTTTCCTCACGCACCGCCAACAAGTTCATCGCTGGCGCCTGCCAGACCTCTGTCCAGGATGGAGCGACAACAATGCCGATTAGACCAGGAAGCACGAACGTCGGTACGGAAATGACGTTCTTGAACGGGCAAATACAGGGCAATGTCGGCGGCGCTTTGTCCGGAAGCGGCTGGGGCAATTCGGAGAGTCTTAGAAGTCTCTCCGCCGCGCTGTCCGGCTGGGTTTACGGCATCTACTTCTCGGAAGCGCCGGGTGTTGCGCCGACTTTCCTCCCGCCCGACCCCACCGGTCGCAACTATGTGGACGGGCGTCCTCCCAGCGGCAATGCTCTGACTACAGTGATGCCGGCGGGTTTTGAACTTGTCGCATTCCGCAATAGCGCCACAGGCTATCAAGGCGTGGCGCTCTATCACGCCGCTTCGCAGACGATCGTGATCGTCAATGCAGGCACTAACGACGACCATTGGAACGCGCTTGGCGTCGATGTCGATCCGAATGGCAATCCCCTCGCAATTCGACCTGGATTCGCGGTTTGGGGCAGCCGCGCGCTCCCAACTGTCTTCGGAACGAACTTCAGCTATGCGGGAAATCAGCTGGCGTGGTTGGATAACATCGGCGGTTCGGCAGTGCTTGCGGCCAATGTGCGGAGCACCGTGCGACCGGCGAATGCACGTGCGGCGCCCGCGTTCTGGGCCCAGGTCGCGGACGCTGCGAGCATGACGCAGCAGGCGATCGGCGCCGTGCAGGGCGAACAGCGCATCTTGGTGGTGGGGCACTCATTGGGCGGCGCTATAACTGAGGCGCTCGCCAATGAAATCCTCACAAACCCTGCATACAACGGCCTGCCCGTGCGCGGTTACGGCTTCAACTCCGTGAGCGTTCGCCGTGCATTCGATGGCGGGCCTGCGCCAAGTACGCTGCTACCGAGCGCGGTTGAACATTGGTTGTCGCCCGCAGATCAACTCTATAGGGCGGGCGCTAATGCGCAGAGTGATTTCTTCGGTTCCGTGCACCGCTACGGCGGATTCTATGATCGCCGCTATGACTTGAGCAGAGTTCGCTACGGGCTGCCGCCGGACTGGGAAGTCCCTGACACTGTAGGTTGGTCATTTGAGAATGGAAGGCGCACGACCGCCGATAGAACCCACGCAGATTTCTACCGCGCTTTCTTGCGTCCAAACCGCGCCATTTCCCGGCTCCGGGACGGCGTCGAGACTCCAGGCGTCGCGCCGGGCGCCGCAGCCGAGGGAGCAATAGAGAACCGTCGCCAATCATGGCAGCAATTGTTGGACAGCTATCAATTCGCTGAGAGCAACGGAAGCGCCGCGACTTCGGTAGCAATCTCCGGCGGAACAATCACCACGCAGTTCGCAAATGGTACGACGCAATCGATCATAGGTGGTGCACTAGATGTGGTCGGGGAGTACAGCATCGCGAGTGGCCCTGGCGGTGCTGTGACTGCGCGCGGGCCTGGATTTGGCGCGACTGAAGAAGGCGAGGCCGCCGATCACGAAATCGTAGTGGTGGCGCAGCCTGGTCTTAGCAGCGTCTTTGTCAGTATCGGCAAGGGTCTCTTCCAGGAACTTGGTTTGACTTTGGATGTTCCCTGGGTGGACATCGGCTCTGCGCTTCGCCGTCCCCTGGAATGGTTGATGAGCAAGCCGCGCGCCAGTCTGAGCCATAGCTTTGAAGGCTCGTACAAGTCGATGTGGGAGGAGCGTCCGACTCAAGATGTACAAGGCGTGAGTCTAAACAACCCAAGTGTGGCTACCGCAGGTTGGATCGGGGGGTTGTTGGGTAGCACACTCGGCGCCTTCATCGTGGAAGGTGACGATTTCGGTGATCGTCTGGCGTCTGGAATGGTATCGGCGGTCGGCGCGCGTCTCGGGACATATCTCTTCGCGACTCTCGCAAGCCCAGCCCAGGATTTTGTGGCTGTAATGGCGGATGCCGCCCGTAATGCTCTTTCCGATTTCGGCGGAAATCTGGCGGTCGCTTTTGATAACGCGGCAATCGGCAGCATTTCTACGTTCTTGTCGCTAGAAGTGGGCGAGGCGCTGGGGCTCGACGGGTTCGGGCAGGAGCTCACGGGCGCTGCGACATCTGCGGTATTGCGAACCGTGCTAGAAAATGCGGCGGCGAGCCAAACCGTATTTTCGGGGTTTGCCGATGGGACTATCTTTGCGGGCACAGGCAGCGCTCTGAATTTCTCAATTGGCTCGTTCATTGGCGCGAAACTCGGTTCTCTCGTGGTTCAGCCGAACACGCAAGCGGGCGCCATTCTATCGAGTATCGGCGCGGCTGCAGGCGCGCTAGGGCAGCTCGGGCTGGGCTCAATTGGCCTAGCCGTCGGGAATGCGGTCGCGACGGGGCTTTACGCCGCCGGCGTTTCATCGACTATATCGCGCGCAGTTGGCTATCTCCTGATTCCAGGCATAGGCGCTTTCATCGGCTTTGTTCTGGGCGCGTTTATTGGCAATTTGTTTGGGCGCAAGAAACCTCGAATACCGACGGCGAGTGCGGAAGTGTATTTGCAGATTCCGAGCGCGCAATACGCGCTGGGCTCGGTGTCGGCTTCCGGCGGCGGCAACATCGA
>JALHQZ010000016.1 GCA_022841705.1 Pirellulales bacterium | reverse complement strand
GACGATTCTCGAGCGATAGGCAAAAATAAAATAATTCTTGGCAGTTTGAAAATGAAAAAGTGAAAACTCGCCAAAAAAAGTGGAGGCCCTCTCGAATATTTTTCCCCACTTTTTTCTTCCTACCCCCGGAGACAGTGCCAATTTACGCGCAATCGAAATCTACCAGCCAGTGATTTTTTAAAAAAATCGCTGACCACGGAATAGGCCTTAATGCCGAAAAGTTCGCGAAACGGTGCCGCCAAAGGTCTGAAAATGGGCCTAATTTTTGAGTGGCACCCGAATGGACCTCTCCAGTCTCGCCGCACCACTCTCGCCGCGAGTCGAAATTTTCAACTTTTAACAAAAGTCTGAATTGAGCTCGGCAATCGCACCGCACCACGCTTGCCGCGAGTCGAAATTTTGAAGGTTGTTTTTTCATTTCAAACGCCCAAGTCGTCGGTTGGTTTTGGCGTGGGAGTTGGATCATCGCCATTTGGGTGCTCCTTCTTGGCATTTTCATCGACGGCGGTAGAGTTTGCGCCATTGCCACACTGCTCGGAATGGGCGGTAGCGGCTTTCGGGGTTGGCGGCGCCTCTTTCTTTTGCGGTGAGGCAGTAAAAGAGTAGTACTCGGCAAAATCGCTAAACCCTATGTCCGCGTAGCCATTCAGCTCCGTGACAATGTTTTCGAACATTTCTTTGCCGCGTGCACGTGTCAATGTCGTCGCAGAGTCGGCACCTTCCAGCCGCCATTTTCCAGACAGTCGCTTTTCGTCGCCGGACCGCAGCTCAAAGTGGATTTTGCATTCGATCTTAAATTTCGCAAAAAAGCGGCCGAACATCTCATTCAGCTCGTCGACCTCCCAACCGCCGCTCGCAAGCTCCTCGCAGCCAGGCGCAAGCAGTTCGTGGTTCCCCAATTCGTAGATGAAACGTTCCACCGTCATCGCGGGCATACCCGTGCGCTTCTTCTTCAATGCCTCTGAACTCATGATTGGTGTTTCAATGTTCGGCATTGGTCAAAAACCCTTTGCACTAGAGGCGCCAGGCGAAAGCGGGCGCCGCCGTACAGACCAACGCCAGTGTGATGGGCGGCGAGGAGCAGATCGACAACGACGTGAATCGGCAAAGCTCGACCCGTCTGATTGCCCAGCTGCCACAGCGCCACAATCGTGGACACGAGCGCATCGTTGGCAATCTTGACGAAAGGTACGACAGCAGCATCAAATGCCTCCAGATGTCTCCGTTCGTCAGCGTTGTCGCACTGTTGCAAATTCCGGATGCATACTCTCAGGCGATCTTTGTAGATGCGTGCGAAGCTCATGTCATTCGCCGCCTGTACACAGCGATACAAATACTTTGACGCTTTGTCTTTTCCGCGCGTCTTGCGACTGAGCTGTTGCCACGAATCGCGCGAAAAGTCTGCAATGCGCTGGATTTCTTGACGCATCCACTCTGCATCGGCTCCAAAGCTGACTCCAGCGTCGTAGACCCGCTGAACCTCGGCAAGCAGGTGTTTGATCCGGGAGACTCCTGGGCGAGATAAACGCACGAGCTCAGCCTGATGCAACAGAGTTTCGCGCATAAACTCGGGTTTCAAAAGAGTGCAGAGCGGCAGAAATGCCGGCACAAACTGCGCAAGCCAAAAGAGCAGCGACGCCGTGAGTGCAGAGTGGAAGCCACTCGCGTCATTTGCGCGAACGAATGCGAAATTGCACGGCAGAAATGCGAGCAGTCGGTTCGCTGTCACAATAACTTGGCCGGTCGGAAGCATGTCAAGTAAAAGCAGCTGCCTCGTCAGTAGGGCCTGATTGCTAAAATCAAACTCGTATTCGCGCAGCTGAACGATCGCGTTTGTGTGCTTCACGATCCATGCTTTGTGGGCGAGAGTAAGCTGGTGCAGCATCGGGTCGCCAGCCATCCACTCCAGCCATGGACGATAGACGTGGGCGCGCTCTTGCGAAAAAAAGTAATCTTCGAGCGCCTGCAGCCGGTCTAGCTCGCGCGCCGCCAGAATTTTGAAAAGCATTTCTGCCTCGTGCCGTGCCAGCGAATCAAACACCTCGCGGCGCGCGAGCGCAACCGTGGATCGCACAAAGTCGGGGTGGCATTGTGCTGATATCGGACCCACGGGCATGCTGGAGAATGCGGCGTGGTATGCCGCGGTAATCAGCAGCGCCAGCTCTTTTTTGACAATGTGGTCGCGCATTTGAGGCAGTGTCAGCTGTGCAAGCGTCGCTTGCAAGCTTAACACGTCGTTTTGCGTGTATTTCACGCCGCAAAACCACCACACGGGAACCGAGCGCGGGCCGAAAAAAGACATCGTTCGTTTGAATATATATTTTCTCTCCCTCGGCGAGAATGCGCCGCGTAGCATTTTCTAAAACAAATGGGATAAAAAAAGAGAAATTTTTTGAAACGATGTCATTTACCGACGCCGATATGTTCCACCTGCTGACTGCGGTGTCTTTTGCAGTCGAGAAGCATGATGGCACGCATCGCAAGAACAGCCAGGCGGCGCCGTATGTCACACACCCCATTGCCGTTGCGAAAGAGCTTCTGTTGGCCGGCGTCGACGACCTTGATGTTTTGCGCGCTGCCATTTTGCACGATGTTGTTGAAGACACTGGCACGTCGCTTGCAGAGCTGGCGGCAGAGTTTGGCGAAGTTACGGCGCGTCTTGTCAGCGAAGTGAGCGACGATTGCACGCAGACGCAGGTGCAGCGCAAAAAGGCGCAGATTGAGCACGCGGCCACTGCGAGCCGTGGTGCGGCGCAGATTAAGCTGGCAGACACGCTCAACAATGTCGAGTCGCTAGTGAGCGATGCACCGCGCGGCTGGTCGCTGGCCAAGATTCAGGGCTACATGGTGTGGAAGGCGGCGCTGCTTGACGCCTACAGTGGCGCCAACGAAACGCTTGAGAATCGTCTCCAGACCATTTTTGACGGCTTGATTTCGTTTGGTGGCACCCAGTACCCAGCGATTCCTAGCGAACCGAGTCGCGCAGAGCAGCTCGACGCCTACTACAAGCTGTTGGAGAGCGAGGCGGTGGCAAAGAGCGATGCTGCGCTTGTTTCTGTGCCGGTTGATTGAATTTACTCGGAGAATACGCGCATGAGAATATCAACCACTTTGGTCTGAAACTGCTCGACGCCTGCGGTGTGATCGTCGCGGTGGCCGCAGACGTTGAGCGTCTTGATTTTGTGCAGCTTGATAAACTCGACAATCAGAGCTGCGATGCGCGCCGGATTGTCCAGTCTGGTGATGACCAGGCATTGCCGGTACGGCTTGCGAAGGCGCATTTTGGGTTCCACGGCCCACTGCCGCGCACAGCAATAGCCGATCGTTTTTGCAGTCCCAATGCTCGGTTTGAGCAAGAAAGCGAGAGTCGCGTCGCTCAAATCGACATTGCGCTGCGAGCGCACGCAGTACTGTTGCGCAAGTGTCAGCGTGCCGCCACCATCAACAGCCAGCTCTTCGAGCTTGTAGCGTCGCCCGAGCTCTGGATCGGGTCCACTCGACGTCATAAAGCCGCGCGGTGCCACGCCGCCAGTGTCTATCGAGCAGGCGAAAGCAGCAATCAGCGCAGCTTGATCAGCGCCAGTCTGGCCGCCTGAAATCACTTTCTGCAGCGGTAGGCCGATGCGTCGCTTTCGAATCGCATGGCCTTGCGCAAGCACCTCTTCCTCATACTCGGGCTCGGCAGTCAAAACTGCGTTTCTCTTTTTCATTTGCGCTTTTTTTTTCGAGTGAAAGTTTGAAAATGCTCACACTCCAAACACCAACAGACTTTTTGCCCTCATTCAATAGCGCGTCTCTTGTCGCGATGCGCAGCCTCTTCGTCCGCGTTCTGTGCAAATGTGCGCTTTTCTCTGATAGCACGCGCAGAATTGATCGTGCCTTGAATACTCTTGATGCGCAACGCGTGCGAGACAAAGGCGTTGGAAGTGTGACGCGACAACAGCGTAATGCTTTCGATGACATAGGTCGGCAGACCCAAATCGTGCAGCACAAGCCACAAATCAATCGCGGCTTTCCACACAAAATCGCCAAGAGAAAAAAGCCGCTGATACATGCGCCGGAAGCCTACAGCTCTTTCAGGCGCGTCTGCGTGTGACACAACGCCGCCGGTCAGGCTAGCGAGCTCGCGCGACAAGGCATCTTGCTTCGAATAAATTGCGCACACCTTGTAAAACGCATTGACGCACTTTTCGGCGCCAAAACCATCATGGCCAACCCAAAGCAACTCTGCAGGAATTTTGCGTTGAAGCACCATTTCGCCGAGCAGCCTGATCAGGTAATACTGCTCATATTCCCGCGTCACTCGACAAAGTGTAAACTCGTCTTCATCACAGTAACGACCAGGAGGATGCCAAGCCGCGCGTTTCTGAGATATGGCCAGCGAAATGTACGCAATACCCGTGTTTGTTTTTGGCGAGCACTTTTCGAGATCAAATGTAAAGCTCGGCGTTTGAAAGCAAAACTCGTACAGGCCCTCTAAATACTCGTCGTCTCTTGCAAAAGTTTGGAAAATTTCGCACAATTCGTGGCGAATTCCACGCCTTTGTGTTGCAATGCACTCGCAAATGGCCACAGCATTGCCAAGCCATTTTTTCAAAATTATGCGAAGCGCACCTAGTTGCTTGTCGTTCCACGGATCACCAAAAAATGGCAAATCAATGGGAAAACACGCACGCGAGCGTGCCTCAAAAAGTGCACGCGAAGTCACAAGAAACGGTATGAGCTCCGGGTGAAACGCGTGGGTAGGAGCACGCAGCATGAAGTAAGCAATTCTCTTGCACACTTCTACCATTTGGCAAGTGTCTTTTTCCATTGAACGCAATTTTTCTAAAAGCAGCCTATCGGCCAATCTGTATCGATAGCCACCAATAGCGACTGCAACCTCGGTGCTTTCTAGGTAAGTCATATTTAAACCTTTGCTTATATAGGTATGTATATCAACTTTTTTCCACGGAATGACCGAGAAATGCCAGAAATTTCAGTTTTTTTCTTTTTGTCTGCGCCGTCGCACTTGCATTGCAGTAATGGCTGTGTTTGGCTCTTCCGCTGAAACTTGGCGCTGACTGTCGTCGTTTTCCTCTTGCACTTCGTAGGTCGTAGTGGTTATGGACTCGTCGGCTGATTTCTGCCACAGCACATAGACATAGCCGATCGAGATGATCAGGTAGGCGAGATCAATGCGAATGAAGAAGACGTTGACGAGCAGCAGAAACAGTTCGACGATGTTGTTGAGAGAGATTTCGAGCGGCCCGGCGTCGGCTAGTCGCAGCACAAACTGCAGGAGGTCGGCGCCGAGCTGCAGTAATGCGAGCAGAACAAGTGCAATTGGAAGTGCGATTAAACGCTGATTTGTGCCGAGCCACACAGCGTACGGTCCGAGAATGAGATGCGGTGCGCTGAAAAGTAGTAGCATCACAGGCCGCGTCTCAAAGCTAAGCAGTGCAACCGCCACCAACAGCACCACAATTGCGCCCGAAGCGCCAATGAGCGCCGTCACTCTGATGCCATTGGTTTCCTGTTGAATCAAGTCGCCGCGCTCCGGCGTTGGCACAGACTCGGGTTGTTTGCGTGTGATGGTCCAGAGGCGCCAAGCGAGCCCGGCGTACGCAAAGGCGAAAAAGAGCAAAATGGTGTTGAAGAGCAGAAAGACGATCTGTTCGACAGTCAACGAGAATGTGACGACGCGTATCACCCACTGCACGCCGTCCAGTACGACCTGAATAGCGCTGATTGCCACCAGGAGCAGTAGTGCGGTGCCAAAGCGGATACTGGCGTAGAGCGCCAGCTCCGCAATGAAAATGTGACCGATGCTGAGGGCAAAGAGGCGCTCTGGTGTACTGTCAAAGCCAAAGAACACGACGAGAACGAGCGCGATGAAGATAGCGATGCTCGAGCCGAGGAGCGCGGCAAAGCGCAGCGTGGCCGTTTCCGAGACGAGTCCAGCGCGCGACTCTACACCGAGCAAGGTACTCATCAGTGGCGAACGATGAGTGAGACTGCGCTCGGTCTCGTACTGAGCATGCTTGCCGTTGTTTTCGGCAGCAGCATTGTGGCGGGTATTTTCCTGATCGCGGTGGCGCTCGCCGCCTTTTGCTTCTTTTTGCTGGCGGCCGTCGGCGGCGCCTACTTGACAGCCTGGCTCTGGGCCGGCTACGAGGAGGATTTCGACGACGGCGATGACAAGAAGTTTGCGTTTGACGAAGACCAAGTGATCGACGCGTTTGGCCTCGTGTTTGCAAATTTCGGCTTTGCGCTTGCCAGCATCGCCGGCTCTCTTGCCGGCACAGCGACCTCGGTAGCGAGCGCCGTTGCCAACAATCCAGTCGCGTTCATTGTCGGCATCATACTGTTTGCGGTTGTGCTCGTTTTCTCCACCTTCTCGACCGTGATCGCGGGCTTTTATTTCGAATTCCTCGCGTGCTTCCTGCACCCGGTGTGGCGCGCTCTGATCCAACCCATACTGGAAATCGCTGCACTTCTTCTCGCGGCCGTGCTGCCAGTCTGGAATATTGCGCGCCAACTCACGGCGAGTATTGCCAGCGAAACCATTTTGGATACGCTGGCGTGCGCCGGCGTGCAGACGGTTGTCGTGGTGACGAGCGCCGCCGAGACTGTGGTGACGGGTACGACGGCGCTGGTGTTCTGGGCCGAAGGGCGCAGTGGGTTTTCGCCACTCGACGTTGGGCCAGACTTTTTCGCCACTGGCCAACAGCTCGGCAAGACGATTGCGGCGCTCGATCTGTTCGCCGAGTGCGCGTGCGAACCGCTCTTCGATGTCGCCATTCGCCCGTTCTTCAGCGCCTTCACGTCGCCGCAATTTGCGCAGGCGACCAACAGCACACTGGGCATCATCTTTGTCGGCGTCACTCAGAATCTGCTCAAGTCGGCGATTAGGACCGCGGAGAACTTCAACGAGAATCAGGGCGCGCCGATCGAAACGCTCATCGATCGGCCGTCGTTCAACTCGACTTTCGACGTCTTTGATCGTGCGCTCAACAACACCGCGCAGGTCTTTGACCTGCAGTCGGGCGCACTCATCCAAGTGGCGTACAATATCATTGGCGCATCGATCCAGTCGTGCCCCGAAGGCTACGGGCTTACCAACACGCGCCGCTGCACCGCTTCGACCAACATCGATCCGCCGCTCAACGGCACCTGTGTGGCGGGCTCGTGTCGTGTGCCGTTTCTGGTGGAAACAGGCTCTGGGTGCTGCGCCAGGGCGGCTTCGTGCAGTTCAAACGTGCCGCCTTCGCAATGCAACACTACGATTCCAGGGACGTCTTTCCACCCAGGCGTGCCGTGCAGTTCGCTCGAGCGCCCGGGTTGTGGCTCGTGCTGCTTCACCGACATCACGTTTCTCGGAGACAGCGGAATTGCCGCGCTCTGCTTTTCAGATTTGGCAGAAAACGACTGCCGGGTTCTTAACAACGGAGTTCAGCGCTCTGGCGTCGACTGTCTCAAAGGCACAACGAGCGCGCCGTTTCTGAGCTGCCAAGACGTGGCGCGCATCTTTCCGGCTCCATTTCCTCAAACAGCGGTGCAGCGGTGCGGCAGCTGCACCGGGCCGGACAACTCCTTCTGCCAATGTACGACATGCGCCTGCTCGTACGCCGTCGATCCGCTTTTCACCGACCTGCCGCCAGCGATTGCCGCCAACTGCACGCGCGACTCGGAGCCAAACGTCGGCGAATCGGTCTGTATTGCCGATTTCTCGTTTCCGGTGCCACCGGCGCCCGGCGCCATCACCGGTATTGCCGGCCTCCTCATTGGCCTGCCGTTTGTGCAGACGCCGCGCTACGTGTTTAATCTACTCACGAACATCGATGTGGTGTTTTCGTCGCTCGATGGCCGACTCCTGTGGCTCATCGACGACACGCTTGGCGCGAAAACTCTCGCAAGCATCGAGCACATTGTTGCCACCGTTTTCCGCTGGCCGGCGGCGCTTCTGGCGACCATCGGCGAGTTTGTTGCCGAGCAACCGTCGCTCAGCGCACCGCTTTCGCGCTCGGGCGCCTTTGCTTCGCAGGCTCTGACTGTGTCGGAGCGGCGCGAAATCGACACGCTGCTGACCAACGAAGCGGTGGCGATCAACATCGCTCTCGAGATTGTCGAAGAGATTCTGAATCTTTTTGGCAATTTTACGGTGGAAACGTCGCGCGCTATCGTGCTCGCAGTCGAACTCGTTGTCAATTTCAGCACGGGTACAGTCTACGGCGCGGTCGAGACGGCGTTTGAGTTTGGCTTTCCCGACCCGTTCTTCCACCCCAAGCGCCTCTTTGGCGGCAACGGCGGCGGCGTGACCAACTTTCAATGTTTCATACCACTGGCTCCTGGCTACAAACCGGACGAGCGCGAGGTTGCGCTCTCGCTATCGGTTAGGACCGGTGGCACATGCACGCAGCTGGCCGAGGCACGCGAATACTGTCGGTTTGCGTTTCGCCAGACGATCGGCAACAGCTCGCTGTCGGAAAACACGGGGTTTCTGCCCATACCGTCGTCGGTGTTTAACGTGCGGATTACGAGCAACATCCAAGGCTTCGTGCGCAACTGCGTCTCCACGGTTCCGGGCTGCGCACCATGGGTTGTCCCAGCAATTGCGACACCGATCGCACCGAACAAGTACGAAGAGCTCGTGCTGCAGGTGCTGGCAATTCCGCGCACGCTCGATCCGATCTTTCCGCTGATCGGCATTCCGCAGCTGAACAAGTTCTTCACCAACGTCACGGAGCCGCTCGCCGCGGCAACGGTGTTTCTCATCGACCCGCTGGTGCACTTTGTCGAAATGGTCTCGAGTACCTATGTCGTGTGCTTGGATTTCGAAGGCGTGCTCGATAGTTTGGAGGCGTTTGTGCGCGCGTTTACGTCGGCGATTCGGGCCATCAACGATCTGATCAAGGCGCCTGGCGAGCAACCATGCGTAGTCGGGTTGAGGGCAAACGAGGTGCGGCTGTTTTGCGCAATTGCTCAGGCAATCGACTCGGCCACCGGACTGGTGGTCGAACTCGTACGCATCGGCTGGCTAGTGTTTACCTCGGCGGCGCGCCTCCTGGATGGCTCGCGTGACGCGGTGAGCGTGGCGAGCATGTTCAGTCTCGAAGTTATCGAAGTCGATCTGCGCGACCTTATCTTCTCGAGCCTGGCGGTGGTTTTTGCATTCGTGCCCGACGAGGCGACCTGCGCGCGCAGGAACCCGCTGGCCGGCTGCTGCCTGGCGAATGTGGGTATTCTGGGCGTGCTGCCATTCAATCCGACGGTGTGTTTGGACAATCAACTGGAAGACCAATGCGCCAATCAGATTCGCGGCGGCTTTCCGCGCCGGTGGGTATCGCAAGACATCACAGTCAATGCTTTTATTTTCGGCCCGGGCGAAACGTGTGCGCAGACCATTGCACGTCTGGGCGGTCAATCGATAACCGTTTGCCCCGACGTCGTACCCGTGATTCTTCTGAATGTCGAAGGTTCCGATCGGCCGCCGACGCGCGTCGAGTTGGCGAATCGGCGCGGCTGCTGTCTGCAGAAGCCTTCGGTCGAGTCGCCCAATGGCGAGAGCTTCGAGGCGCGCCAGTGTATCGAGAGTCAGACCGAATTCCTCTGTCAGCAAGCGGGCGAAGAATTTCTACCGAATCAGTCGTGTATTGGACGCCGCGAGTGTCCGCCGCAGATCAAGCTGCCGAGCGGCGAAGGAAACAGCGCCGAAGTGGTGCTGTTAGACGCCATCTCGACGTTTGCCACCGACCTCCTACTGCTCTTTGCGCGCATTCCGATCGGCGTGACGCAGTCGCTGATTGTGTTTATCGCCGAGGTCGCCGAGCTGCCCGATGATTTGTTCAAGAACACGGTGGCTGCGGTGTTGCAGCCGCTCTTCCAGGTACTGGCCGACACGTTTGTGCAGATCGGGCGCGTGTTCGAGTGTATTGGCGAAGGCCTCTTTGGCGACGTCTTTGAGCTGCTGGCCGACTTTTTCGACGACGTTGCTCGCGTACTGATCGATCTCGTCTCCCAGCTGCTCTTTGCCACGCTGCTCTTCGTCGTCGGCATCGTCCAGGTGTTTACAAAGTTCGAATTCACGCTTTTGGCGCGCGCGTTTGGCGTCATCCTGCGCATCATCATCGGCATTCTGTTTGGCTTCTTCGGCCAACAGTTTACGTGTGGAATTCAGGGTTTCGCGTGCGACGCCATCACAGTGGTGCAGTTTTTCGGCATTCCGATTACGACCGAAGTGGTCAACTTTGCCTCGAAAGAGTGTCGCGAGCTCGACTGCTGCCTCTACGTGATCGAGCCGAAAGACGGCCTGACGGCGAATTGCGGCGTTCTTCCTGGCGACACTATTGTGCCAGACACCTGCCTCGAGGTTTCAAGCGCAACTTGCGCGCAGTTTGAGGACAAGCGCAAGCGCAGCGACCTTGGCCGCATGCCCTTTGCGCTCTTTGTGCAGCAGGAGCTGTCGGGCGCCTCGTTGGTGCGCAAGCGCAGCGTTGGGCCTCAGCTGCCCAACGACGCCTTCTGTGGCGCGTTTTTGGCCGGCTACGGCGTGGAGCGCGCGCGTGCTGCCAACGATTCGGCGGCCGATTCGGGCGTGGCTCGCGCCTGCTTGTCTGTGTTGGAGCGCGACAGTGCCGAGTACGAGCGCGCTATGGTGTCGCGCGTGCTCGGCGAGCTGGCGCAGCCGTATGTGAATATTGGCAAGCGGGTGATGGAAGACACTGGGTTGAGGTGGGCCGAGATGTACAGGACGGCCGAGGCCGCGGCCGACGCTCATCTGCGAGCGCATACGGTGCGCAGCAGGAGCGGGTTGGCGGCCGCCGACGCGGTGTTGGGCCGAAAGAGCCGCAAGCGCACGCTGGGTCGGCCGCGCAACAGCGACGAGCGGCCGAGTCTGATCATCGAAGCGATGTATCTGCGTGTGTTGATGGAGCGCGCTGCGAGCGAGCACGGCCTATTTGAAAAGGCGCGCGCCTACTTTTGGTCGGGCGCACGCAAGCGCTCGCTGCCCGAGGTGCATCCGCGCGCCGGCCTGGTGGCGCTGCGCACCAAGGGTACCGCGATGCGCGTGGCGGTGTGGCGCGCGAAAGAAACGCTGCGCTCGTTTACGAGCAATCTGGTGAAGCCACTGGGCCGCTTTCTAAAGACGGCCCAGTGGCGCAAACCGGGCGCTCGCGCCATTCAAGAGGGTCTGAAGAAGCGCGCCGAGCTGGTCGAGCGCATCAACTCGCTGCCGCATGTGCCAAAGTATCACCATCGATTCGGCTCGCTGCAGAACGGCCAGGTCGATCTGATTGTCGGCAACGACACGCTCGAAGCACTGGGCCTGCCGTCGTGTGCGGTGAGCGGCGAGCAGGCGTTTTGCACCGACTGTGTGCTGTTTGACAACTTGGTGCACGCCGGCACCATTGCAGTACGCTCTGCGAAAGAGTACTATCCGAACAGCGAGTTTGGCTTTCTTTCGCTGGTCGATCGCTTCGAGACGAGCATCGAGAACACGCTGGTCGATCCGATTGGCACCGACACCTACACGACGACGCCCAAGCGCGTGCCGTGGCTTGGCGAGCGCTTTCTCACCGTGCGCTGGTTCTGGCAGTGGGACTACTCGGAGCTGCTGGCGATCATTCAGGGCAACGGGCCGCCTGTCGACACCGATCTGTTTGTCGGGCAGACGCGGCTGCTGCAGCGCGAGCACGAGCTGCTTGTGGGCCGCGCCGACGTCGACAACAATCTGCTGGAGGTCTTTGGCACCGCAGTCGACCCGCTGATTACGGCGGGCGAGCGCGTGGTGAGCGCGCTGCAGGGTCTGCCGAGCACAACGACGGTGCTGGCGCTGTACGAGCGCTATTTCGAGTGCGATTATGAGTTTGCGCTGCAGTGCCGCAGCGACCTCGGTATTGGGTTGTTTGACGCTCTGGCCAACTTTGCGCTCGTCTACGCCATCTTTGGCCTCATTATCGGTGCAGTGGCGCCGTTTGGCGGCCTCACCGCTGTGACGACAGCGATTCCGGTGCTGCTGATCGGCTACTTTGGCGTTCTTTGGGTAGCCTACGGCGCGTCGCCGCTCTGCACTCTACCATCGCTCTTCTTTGGCATTTTCGGCATACCGGCGTGCTTGCCGAGCGACATTGCGCTGCTCTTCAACGAGGCGTTTCCGCAGTGTCCGTGGGTGCCAATCAGCCTCATCGAACCGTCGGCGCTCATCGAGGCATCGCAGACGCTCTGCGCCACGTGCGGTACAACGCCGCCGCTGCTCGACTGTGCGCCGGCAGCCGGGTTCCTGAACGGCTTTGACAATCTCTTCTACACGCTCACGGCCGTCTTTGGCGGCACACCGAATCGTGTACTCGAGACTGTCTTTAGTCTTGCGCTGCCGCCGCTTGCCTCTCTCGCTGCGCTCTACACGCCAGAGTACGTCGCATCACTTGGCGATCTCGGCGCCGTCTGCAATCGCTTCACATTCCTCGCCATAGCCACCACGCCCGTCCTCATCGCAACTCTGGTCGGCATTGCGCTGGCGGCGCTGGCGCTGATCGCTTTCCTCGCGTTTGCAGTCGCCGTACTCTACTACGCCACGCTGGCCGCCGTCAACGTCATGATAAGCCAGATTGACGAGGGATTTGTGCAGGGAACGCGCGTGCGCAAATTGAAACAGCAATAGAGTGTGGGTTTTGGCAAAGGTTTCTGTTTTATTGCTTCATGTAGCGCGCGCGTGTGTCTTGACCGTAGTCGACAAAAATCTCTTCTCCGCGCGCAATTGCGCGCGAGGCACGCAGAAAGGTGATGCGCTCTTCCGGCCGAAAAATCGCCGGTGCGCCCTTGAAGAAGCGCTCGACGTCTCGCTCGGCGAGTTGCGAATCGACAAAGTCAAAAACAGAATTCGCTTTGAGAGGCGGTGCGGCGTCGTTTGCAAAAGAGGCAGCACCACGTCCAACTTGCGGCTGACGAAGCCCGTCGATGTCCCAGCGACGACCTATGTGAGTGCGAATGTGCGAATCGGTCTTTCCGAGTCTCCGAACCGACTCTTCGCGGGTGATAAAGTTGCCGCTGTACTCGGTAATCATTTCGCCCTTTTCAAATGCGCGCCCTGCAAAAAGACCCAGCCCAGCAACGCGGGACCGCCGAACGTCGATGGCGCCGTCGCCAAAAACCGCCAGCTTTGCACGAACTTGCGACAGCGAGAACACGGGCTGATTCGCCAAGGCCACCTCGTCCTCATCTTCGTCTTGGATGATCAAACTGTCGTCTTCGTCTTCTTCCTCCTCGTCGTCTTCTTCTTCGTCAAACTCGTCCTCGTCCTCTTCATCCTCTTCAAAATACTCCACTGGTTTAGCTGGCGGTTTTCTGGACATTGAAAAGTCAAAGCTGTAGTATTTTAGATGAATCAAGAGTTGAGTTTGTTTGAAAAATTTCGCGCTCGGATCTTGTCTTTCATTTCCGAAGAAGACGGCGAGCATGGTCTTTACGACAGCAAGCATCTGGCGACACCTCTGCGAAAGCAAACAATCAAACTGGCTGCCCGTCCTTTGAAAGCTCTTACCGCTAAAATGTGCGGCAAAGACCCCGAAATCAACATGCACATTGAGATTATTATGGAAGCGGATCTCTGGACGTGCAAGGCGACGCAGCTCAAGCCCATTTTGGACTCTTTCAAGGCGCTGGCGACGCACATTGATAATTACAAGCGCGCGCGTGCCCAAAGAGCTTCTGACCGCAGGGAGTGGCTCTATCGCGCCAACTCAAGAAAAGTCTGAATTGAACATTTTCTTTCTGAAAAAGCAACGAGCCAATCTTGTGAAATGTTTCGGCAATGAGGCGCGGGTTGATTTTTTTTATCGGAATGGCCGAGAGTGGAGACGCAAAAGATAAAAAAAACAAAGTTGGGCAAATAATGAGCGAATTCTTACGCGGCATCGTGCTCCGTTGGCAAACGCAAAACGGCGTCTTGCCCGACGCCGAACATGCAGAGCGCATCTCCAAAATGTTTCAGCGACCACAGGCCGACAAGCGGGCCGAAACTGTTCAGCAAAAGCATCTCCGGCAATGCCAGAAGAATGTCATGTTTGCAGTGGAGAGCGGTTGGAGCGGCGCCAGCTGCGACGGTTTCCACGAGGAAACTGCTCGAACTTTTCGCGACAAGGGGTACGACGTCAAGCACACGTTCAGTTCCCCCGACTGCGCTGGCTTGATGCCGGATGAAGGGACCGAAATCACTTGGGGTGGCAAGTAAATTTTTGAAATTGTCGATAAATGCAACGCGGGTTAATCTCAATAGGGAATGGGCGGAACTTTTCTTGCATTGCAAACAAGTGCTACAAAGATGTCTGACCCATTCAACCCCGACCCGACTTTTACCGACGGTATGTGCTGTCGAACGGCATACGAGCAGTGCTGGACTGTATCAGAGAAAAGTGGCGGTCGCGCAGGATGGCATCCGACATTGTGCCCACACGACGCCGACGCCCCCAAGTTCAATGCGCCCGGATTGCCGGGCGTGACAAACGCCGACCTTTACAACGACTACTGCGCTCACGTCGCGTCGGGTGCCTTGCCGTCGACGTTTTGTCATTCGCCGAATGACAAAAAAAGAAAGAATTGAACTTTTTCTTTCTGAAAATGCAACGAGCCAATCTTGACTGGTTGTGCCCGTCGTGCGGAAACACCTGTTTTGCAAGCAAGGCAGCGTGCAAGCGCTGCGGCACCAGCAGACCTGGCTGGAATCCAAAGGCTCCGGGCGACTGGACATGCCCTGGTTGCAAAGACATTCAATTCGCCTCGCGCGCGACTTGCCGTAGCTGCAACACAGCTCGACCTCCCAAACCAGTCGGTGCAGCGCCGCCGCCACCAGTGATTCGATCAGGCGATTGGCTGTGCAAGACATGCAACGAAATGCAGTTTGCGAGCCGCGTGGCGTGCCGCAAATGCAGCGCCTCAAAGCCGGCGGTCGAAGCCGATGGAGATGAGCGCACGTGCGTCATTTGCATGGAGAAGCTCGCCAACGCCGCGCTGCTCCACGGCGAAGACATGCACACGTGTACGTGCCTCGAATGCGGCAATGATCTGCTCAAGGCCGGCACGCCTTGCCCAATGTGTCGCGCGCCCATTGAGCGCGTAATGAAAATCTACATCTGAAAAGAATTCGTTGAAGCAAAGGTTTAGTCTTTTTTGGAACGCTTGTCTTTGTGGTCGGCGCTTTCCTCCGAGTCCGATTCTGGCACCGGATCGAATGGACAAGGTGTGTTGGGATTCAACAAGTTCCAAATGGATATGTTACGAGCGTGCCTAGCCCGACTCTCAGCCTTGGCGCTGGCTTTGCCAGCAGCAATGCACTGGCGCAACGCTTCCTGCCATTTCGCCTTGGCTTTCTTCACGGTTTCCGCGGGAGTGGCTGCCAATCGAAGCTCCTTGTAGCACGGAATGCACAGATCAAGCGCCGGATCGTCGGTGTACGAGCGAAAAAAGTGCGACAGGCTATCCGCGCCGCATTTGTCACACCCGACCAAGTCAGGCATCGATTCTTCGTCTGAATCGTACGAGTCCCGCGGTTTCAGACCAGATTCGCGCCATTTAATATCGCCCTTCAAATCCGATGTGGTCAAGTAGACTGGTGCGGCCAGAATCGATGCGAATTTTTCAAGGTTTTCGGTGCTCATCGTTGTTTTATAACTTTCGCACCCAATGGCCCTAAAAAAACAATGCCCAAAGTGCCGCGCGCCCATTGAGCGCGTAATGAAAATCTACATCTGAAAAAAAAAAGCATTCGTCTTGTTCTTTCAAACGATGTCGTCTTACTATGGGTGTATATTGGTCTATGCCATCGTTTTGGGTACATGCTTTGTGCTCGAGCGCCGCCACGCGGCCGCCGGAAGGTGGTTCTGCGCCAGCTGCGACACCGTGAGCGACATTGATTCATTTACACACGGCAACGAGCCGATTGTGCTCGGTTGTATCTATCCATGGCGGCGCCACGCGGGCGATGCCACCGAAGCACCGCCAGGCTGGAGCTATGCACGTCCGCCGCAAGATGGTTTGACGCCCGGTATGTTTGACGACGACCCTACTCTCGAGGCACTGCGCGCGCCAAATGGCAAGTTCTTTTTCGAACACGTGCACGGTCCAGAGCGGAAAAAATGGCAATGAAAAAACCCCCTTCATTCAAGCGCACGCTTTCCTTTGCGCACTTTGACAAAATGCGCCTTGCCTTCACGATCATTGCCGGTGCGCTCGAGCGCGTAGTTGTTTTCCTCCTTCAGCAGCTTTGTTGCAAGCTTTTCGATGAGCGGGTAGAATGGCTGACGATTGATGTAGGAGGCGATCCGCAGCAGCTCGTCGCCAAGGTCTTTCTCTTTGCCAATCAACTCACTTTCGCTGATAGACTCAGAGTCTTCGTGCGCGTCGCTACAGAGGCGCACGGCGTCTTCTTGACACAGATCGCCCAATGCAGCCGCACCACGAATTGCGTGCAAGAGTTCGTCGGTGCAGCGAATGCGCGCGAGCAGAAACGCAATGATTTCCGCCAGACAGATTGGCACAATCTGTCGCTTATTCACGTGAAACGCGCCGTAAGAATGCTCCTCGCTTTCGTCGTCCAAAGCAAATGGGTCGCACGGCGGTAAAGTGCCAAACGCGCTGTGTATTCCGTCCATCTGTCGAACGACGTAGACTTGGCTCACCAGCGCCGAAACGGCGACCGAAAACAGGTCGATTGGTTGTTTCTCCGCGTCACGGAGCCGAGAGAGCGGCACGATGACGACAGCCTGTTCAAGCACATTGAAAAGGCGAGCGCCATTCTTTGCCTTGCGTATGTGCGCAAGCACCGAATCTTCGTGCAAATCATTCGTCTGCTCCTCGATTTGCGACACGATCTCCAAAAAGTACTTGAGAGCGTACATTTGGTCGCACACGACGTCACAGTGCGACTGAATCTTTGCGGAAAACTTCTCGGTCATCGATTGCGAACACTTTTTTTTTAAAATAAATCCTTCCGGCCTTCAATCACGCGAAAAAGCCTTTGATGATCGAGGCGAGACTGAGCACGTCAAACCACTCTGTGTGCTCGCGCAACGCGTCGGCAGTCTTGGCCACCGAATCCGTCGTCAAGAACTTGTCGATGACCGCGGCACCGTCTCCATCGCCGACAAAGCGGCGGTATTCGCCGTTTGGAAAGCAGGCGTGTGGCACGAAAACAGTGATTTCATAGGCGCCGGCCGCCTTGAGCGCTTTCGCGCATTCGACCAGGGTGCCGCCGCTGCGCACCAAATCGTCGATGATCACGACGTCGCGGCGGGCGACAGCGCCGTCTGTCAGGCGTACGTGCCGCGCGTCGCCATCGCGCACCTTGGCGCACACGGCTTGATCCATGTCGGCAAAGTACGAGGAGAAGCGCTTCTTCGCGCCTTCGTCTGGGAATGCAATGACTTTGCCGGCGAAGCGGTCGCGCACAAACGGCATACAGCTCTCGAGCGAGACGACGCAGTTGTGGAAGAAGAACTGGTTCTGCGTCGTATGCAGGTCGATTGCGATGATGCGCTTGTTGGCACCCGGCAGCTGCGACAGGAGCTTGGCGTCGACATTGGCCGTGGCAATGGTGCCCTCGGACGTCTCGCGCTCCATTGTGGCGCTGCCAAAGAATGGCACCAAAATGGTCAGCGATCCATTGCCAATCATTTCGGCAATCGGGGTCAGAATGCACAGGTCCTTGTAGCGCGCCGCCGCACCCGACCAATCGGCCAGATACAGAACGTCGCGGTCCGTCAGAGCGTGCAGATGCGGCACGAGAATGTTCGGCTCGCCGTCGGCAAACTCGTCCAGTTTGACTGGGTTGGGGTAGAACTTGGTGATGCGTCCATCACGCACCTCTCGCGCAATCCCGCTCGCCATCGTCGCGCGAGCAGGCGGGTAGCAAAGAATGTAGTTGCTAATCATTGGTATTTTGTGCCATTCGACGCTCATGTTTTGTTTCTTTTCGTTTTTTTTTCTGGTTTTTCATTCGAGAACGAGGCGGCGGCGAAGCACCGACTTTGTCGCGCCGCTCAGCGCACGTTTCTTTGTGGTTGTTTCCAACTCTGACGGCAGCTCGGTCAGAGTCAAATTAGTGAGCCGCACCTCTTCGGCCGCCACTGCCGCCGTCTTCAGAATGTCGAGCGCCTCGGGAATGGCCTCAGAGTCGTAGGTGAATTCGACCCACTCGAGTGCCTTTGTTTCTCCACTGAAACCAAGCTCCAGCACAAATGGCGCGTCGTAGGCGAGCGAAGACTGCAAAATGAGCTTTGTCGCATTCCATTTCGCCAGCGCACCAGTGCCAGCCTGAACACATTCGTCTTTGAACGTGCCGGTGTAGTGCGACGAGAGCAGCATCAGTGCGGCGTCGCTCGACAGGCAGCGATCGCGCGACAGCGAAAAGTGCTTTTGCGTAGTTTCGTCAAGCGACACCAGGCGTCGTTGTGTCCATTTGCCAATCAGTGGGCCGCGAAAGTTGAGCGAAACGCGGATGCTGCCATGCAGCGGCTCTTTTGTATCCGATGACATTGGCAGCAAATCGATACAAACGACCACAATCGACCGAAGAACAGCATTTTCTTCGGCCACCGAATTGTACGCCTGCGACACTGTGCGCAATTGGGTCGCCAGGGCTTTGCTCGAATCACTCATATGGAAAGAAGTTTTTGTTTCACTAGCTTAGCTTTCATTCATCGGCGGCATTCATTGAGACCACGAATGCCTGAAAGTCTGCAAACAACCCATCCGCATCCACCATTTCTCGATGCCTGTGTGGCGCTCGGCGCAGGAGTGCACTGAGCATGTTGTTGAGCAATAGCGCCTGGTCGCGAATGTCGTTTTCAAGAGCTTCGATCGTTTTCCGGCAATGCACTTGCTGAGCGGGTGGTGCAGACCGCGCAATCCGTTCTCGCTCAATCAACTCCTGTCGCCTCAAAAGATTCTCCTGCTCCTTCTTGAATCGCTCGGCCTCTTTCGCAAACTCGTCGTCATCTAAACGAGACAAATCGTCACCGCCAGCCGCCGGCGCTGCTATGCTCATACTTTTTTTTTCGAAAAAAAATAAAAAAAAAGATGGCCGACAGCTTTGACTTTTTCCTCGAAGAGGTGGCGTGGCCCTATGTGCACGTTCTCGTACCGGCCGCAGTCTACATTGAATTTCGTCGCATCGACTGGGCTCTGCTGGTGATCTACATTAGCGAGAGTGTCGAGGCGGTGCTGCGGCCGTTCTTTGTGCAGTTTGGCGAAACGCTTGATGATTCGTTGATTGGCGACATCGTCCTCGGTTCGTTGGCGATTGCCGCGCTCTGGTTTCTCGATATTGCAACAGGCGCCGCTTCGGCATTTCGGCGCGCCGAGCCAGTCTCGGTGCGCGCGCTCGGCCTAGTTCTGCCGCCACTGTACTCGGCCGTCTTTCTCTTCGACTTGCCCGCGGGCACTACTTTTGACGTTCGTGTGCTTATCTTCTACGCTCTCTATGCGCTTACGATTTTGTCGCTGCACACGCGTTCGATTTTCTGGCCGCGCGCCGGCACGCGCGATCAACTCAGCGGGCGCGCACTACTGGTGTGGCTCGCCGCCGCGCTCGTGCTCACGGTTTTTGCACTGCCAATCACCGACGGCACTCGAGCGCTAGTGACGCGCTGGATGCGCATGCTCTACGTCATTTTGTTCTTTTTCTTTCTGGCGCTCGCGGCGGCATTCGTTTCCGCTTTGTATCCGAAACCTACCTCTGTTGCGAAAGATGACGACTGCGACAAACAAAGCACTGTCCAACTACTGCTTTCAGGCGGTTCATAGTGCGTCGCACTCGGCCGTGAAGACCGAGGCGCTGGAGAAGTTCATTGCAAAAAGGGGCACGTTTGCGCAGCGATTGGCGTGCGTTGCTGGTACTGTAGACACTGGTTGTCCGCAGCCAGTCGGCATCGACAGTGCACGCGTATGCATGGGAGCGCGCATGCGTGCGTTTGACGACGAGCCGGCAATGAGAGGCGACGTCTACATTGCGATCGAAAACTACATTGAGCAGCGCGACGGCCTCTGGTACGACAAGTGCGCCGTCACTGCGTCGTTTGTCGACAAACAGGGCTTTTGGCGCACGAAAATGGCGATCAGCGGCGAACAGTTTCTCATTCCGCAGGAATACGCACCAACCAACGCCTCGCAGCTCGACATTCAGAAGCCGTGCGGTTTCTCGCAGACGGTGGGCGAGCGCATTTACGCAGCACACCCGGAATGCCCCAAAGACAACTGGCCGCGCTTTCTTGCGGGCGACGAAGGTGCTGATCGAATCGATCAGATCATCGACGCACTCGAGCGGCTGGATTTTGATTGAAGCTGCGCTCTTTAATTTTTTTTCATGCGCCCAGAATCTCTTGCAGCAGCTCGTCGTCTTCCTCCAACTCGCTCGCAGTCAAGCGACGCAGTGGTGCGCGTGCACTGACGTGCATCTCTGTCAAGAACTCTGTGAAAATAGCATGCTGTGTCTCGAGGTTTCCCAACAACCTCGCCAGCTTCATGCGATAAAGGCGTTCTTCGCAGAGCTCTGGTGTTTGCTGCCAGCCGTTGGGGCGCGGCATCACCATAAACACAAGCATTTCCATTGTCTCGGCAGCGGCCGCGCGAGCCGTCAGTTCGCGGAGACACTCAATCTTCTTCAATGTTGGCATCCTCGACACGCGGAAAGCCGAGCGAGTGCGGAAACTCTTCTTCTGCCAACGTGCGCGAGCTTCCCACAAGCTGCTCGGGCGACTGGTCGCAGAGCGTCGCGAGGTCGACGTCGCGGCCAAATGCCTCAGCGAGCAGCAGGTTGGCAGTGCGCTCGCCGGCCAGCAGGGCGCCGTGCACGTAGCCGTTGTAGCGGAAGCAGGTGTGCTCGCCGCTAAAGCGCAGGCGACCGAGCGTGGTGCGCGTCGGCTCCTGCTCCTCCCAGGTGCGGTTGGCGCGCCAGTTCGAGTACATGCCACGCGCCAAATCGTCCTGCAGCCAGCGCGCCATGCTGAATTCGCGCACATCGCTGCGCTGCAGCAGTCGGCCGCCCGTCGCGGCGCGAATCTCGGCCTCGAAAATCTGATTCAACACCGGCAGCAGCTCGTTGATAATCTGCGTGTCGGCGGCCGCACTGTTGGGCAGCTCCTGGAGCGCGCGGGCGCGCTCGCCAGTGACGGTCAGAAAGAGAATCTTGGACCCGGGCAGAAACTTGGGCAGATCGAGCGACTGCCAGACGGGCGCGAATTCGCCGTCGCCATAGGCCGACAGCAGCATCTGCTCGTCTTGCCAGAACTTCCACGGGAAGCGGAAAAAGAGCTTCGAGTAGAGCGCCATCGGAAACTGCATCAGCGCGCCCGCGGTGCTCGCCGGCAGCGGAGGAACGAAAACGGGCGCGGTTTTCGGTTGCAGATTGAGCGTATGCTCAATCACCGACTGCGTAAGCACGCCGAGTGAAAAGGTCGACACAAAGTGGCTGCCGACAATCGTGCGCGTCGTACCGGCTCGGCACGGGAAGCTGGTGCCCGAGTGCAGCGGCGCAGCGCGCGTCGTGCACACAGTCACAGTGATGCGGTCCGCGCGACTGCGATCAACTTGGAGAACGCGCGTGTTCAGGCGCAGGCGTGAGTCGCTAAACTTGACGCTCGTATCGCTGTTGACGCTCGTCTGAAGAAAAGTCGCTGCGTGCTTGAGCAGCAGGCGCGCGTAGCCAAGCGGATCGTCGAGTGCCATGTAGTTGGCGTCGCGAAAGTCGACATACGAGTTGGCCGGCAGCGTGTTGTTCAGCGACGTGATGCCAGGCGACTCGGCCCACTCAAAGTCCTGCGAGTAGTACTGAAACAGGCGCTTCAGCGGCGTGTCGGCAACAAACCCGTTGAAAAGCGCCTCGCCCTCTTCGTTGCTTCGGTCATCGCCAGTGGTGGCGTCCACAAACCCCGGAATAAACCCCTGGCAAAAGCGCTTCGTGTTCTGGTTCAACCCGGGCGCCTCGGGCTGAAAGCAGCGGCGCGAAATCCGGCCGGCACCGACGTACGCCTCGTCGGCCTGCGCACCCTCGGGCGTGCCGTACGGATTCTCGACCAGCGCTCCGGTTTCGTCATAAACGACAACGTCGTCGAAATTGTTGCGCAGGCCGCGCAGGCCGTACGCCTTTTTCAGCTCCCAGACCGGATTACCGGCCAGGCCTTGAATCCAGTTGGCGCCGCTCTCGAGCACGTAGCCGCCAAACTTTTTCTCCTGCACGCGGCCTCCCAGGCGCCCGCTCGCCTCCAGAATCACAAAATCAACACCCTCTTCATGCAAACGCCGAGCTGCCTCGATGCCGGCAAATCCGGCGCCGCCAATCAGTACCGGGAATCCACCACCGCCGCCGTGATGTTGAGATGAAAACTCGGCTGGCTCCAATTCAGCGGCGGTCTCGCCAGATGTACAAACGACAATCAGCGTCACGATGGCGGCAATAAGCAAAACGAGGCAGCAGCAGGCGCCAATCACAATGACGCCCTGATTGCGACTCATCCTTTCTGCAAATCCTCACAAATCAATCACTTGACCGCGTTGACTTGTGTGCAATTGAGTGCAGCGAAAAATCGCCTGATCCATAACGGCAAGCAAATCGAGCAGCCTTTGCATCGCTACCTCATCAAGTGCACCCGTTAACCCAATATAGAGTGCGCTCACGCAAGCATAGATATCGCCTGCGTCAAACCCCGCGGGAGCCTTGCCGGCAAGCGCTGGTGCCAACTTCTGGAGCCGCAGCGGCGCGGTCTCTGCGTGCTTTTCGTACACGTGCACCGTACTGCGTACCAAGTCGCTGATAAACTCAAAGCACCGCGCGTCAATCAGTTGTAAGTGAAACAGTCGCGCCAGCGATTGGCTTGCAAAACATTCCGCATCGCAAATCTCATCTGACAGCAGCGCCAGTGAGTTGCCAGTTGTCATTTGCAAAAATTGGCGATCCGACGCGGTTTTCAACTGGCACACAAAAACACGGCAGCTTTGGCGGCCGAGCACAATCAAGCGCGCGCCTTTGGACCGACTGGCAACTGCGACGGCACTCAACTGGCTGCCAGCACAGCACATCGCAAATTGGAAAGAGTTGCACTGATGCGCAACAGCGGTGCCAACTTCATCGCAAAAAAGTCCCAGAGCCATTAAAGCTGCGTTGATCCACTCGATTGGGTCGTTGCTGTGCTGCGCAAGCGGCCAGATAATCAGTGCAAGCCGGCTGAGGCGAAGTGATGTCTCTGATGGCATCGTCAAAACCTGCGCCCAGTCACAAACAGGCACCAACTCATTCATCCTTTTTTTGTTGTTCGCCACAAATGACTTTTGAGGACATGCAAAAATGCATACGATACGTTCAGCGGTCCGTAGACATGCGAGCGAGCTTGCTGCGCGCAGAACTGCAAAAGCTTGAAGAGTTGAAAAACTTTGCCGACGAGGCTTTCGACGCCATGAACTGTCCACGCATTTCGACGAGCGAAAGTTTGTGGGCAGCGATCTGCGAAAAACAGCTCGATCGAACCGGTGTGTGCACAAAAGACGGATTTTGCGACACCGGCTACGACAACGAAGTTTTTGAGAAAGTTGTCGGCGCTTTGTCTTCATGCATTCGCGAACGAATGTTGCTTTCTGATGATGGCGGCGACGATGATGCGTTGGCGTCAACCGATGGCGACTATTTTTTGCTTGCTGCGTTGGCAAGCAACATCCGCGCAACGCCTGAAGCAAGAGCGTGTCTGCAAGAGATCGCCAGCGATTTGCAAAACTTTTTTCGTTTGCATCGGAAAACTCTGAAACGCCCGCTCGGCGCTAGCGCGGCCGAGGCAGAGTTTGGAAACTCTTTGAACAATCGCATTCTGCACATTGTATTTGATTCGGTCGAGTTTTCGCGAATTGTCGAGTACATTTCCAAAAAAGAGCATTTGCTGCCAAAACCCATTTTTTAAAAAAAACCCCTGTTCCCGGTTGAAGCCGCGCGATTTAGGACTCGGTGTTTTTGCTGCGCTCTGGGTACAGTTGTTTGTAGAGCGGAATAATGTGGTTGTCAAGTTGCTCCTGTGTCCACCATGGCTCGCTGTTGGCGCGAATAACGTCCAAATGCGTTGCCTCCCCTGGCTTGAGCGCGGCTAGCAGTGGCATAACACTGCCGCTCACACCACCGCCAAACAACGGCAGTGTGCAAATGACAGAGTCGACACCGCACGCCATCGCCGCATCGCGTTCTGGGTAGCTGGCAAAGCCATTGACGAGCAGAAACTTGGAAGACTTGCGCCCGTCTTTGCCGCCCTTGTTGAAAACGACGACGCGTGTGAAAGCCGCCTCAGCATGCGTAGCGAAGAGGTCGGCGAGGAGCTCTTGCGCAAACTCGTCGACACCGCTCGCAGCACCGACGCGAAACGAATTGCCGGCTGCAAACTCTGCACGAATTTGTTTTTCGTAAAACTGCTCGAAAAAGCCACGCGGTACCCACTGCGGACCGGTAATCAAAATAAGAGTCATTCTCGCCTAAAATTTCAAGTGTAATGGGTGAAAAAAAGCTTCAAGTATAAAGATTGAGTCTTTGAATTTTGCCAGATGGTAACCCGACCATTCGAGCTTTCTATATCCACGAATTTTCGCTGCTGTGAAATATGGACGGCAAATGGGATGCGCTATCAATGGCAGGCATGCTCCCAAAGCATTACGAAAAGAACAGCGCTGATATTAGAGGAAATTTGGGATTTTGTGGAAACTCGACTACGGTTGCCCTTTTTCCCCATTGAACGCCTTGGGCAGCCCGACACCACCGCTCGGGATAAGCGAGAAAAATTGCGCGAACTACTG
The DNA here is from genome assembly GCA_022841705.1 of Pirellulales bacterium. GTDB lineage: Bacteria > Planctomycetota > Planctomycetia > Pirellulales > Lacipirellulaceae. Next base: position 24,152 of record JALHQZ010000016.1, on the reverse strand, counting down.
CAGATTTCCCGACACGCCCGTTTGCTGATGGAAAGTTCGCAAGTGCGAGTGGATCGTCGCGCACGTAAGAAACAGCCGCAGCACGGAAAGGTTTTGTACCAGCCTCAGCGTCGACGCAATAACAAAAACTAAATCAACGAGACATTTGTTGTCAAGAAAAAAGATTTATTTAGAACGCAAGAATGTCGGCGCAATTATCTCAAAAGCAATGAGTGGCGGTGCGGCGTTTGCATGTGTAATACTGGTACTTACCGGTGCTACGCGAGCTCCAACCTGCGTAATGACGATGCTGGCCTTTGCACGATTTGGACTTTTTGGCGATAACAAAGTCGACACTTGGCCAAAAAACGGCTATCGGTGCGAAAACGTTCGCACCGTTAATTTTCTACTGTTTGATTATGTATCGTACACAATACGCGACACGACCGACGTTGCTGCTCGCATCGCGCCGCACCTTGCGGCGCGCGATGTGTGGTATTTGTCGTTAATCCCGACCAATGTGCGGCAGTAAACATTCGACTAGGTCTGCTTCGTTCAGTTCAGGCGAAGAGAGAGATTCGTGGGCAGCAGCAAAATCTGAACCCATTCGCCAACAGGCGTCAACTCATTCATTCTTTCTTGCGTTCCGGGTAGAGCAGCTTGTAGAGCGGAATGATGTGGGTGTCGAGCTGCTCCTGCGTCCACCAAGGCTCGCTGTGTGCACGCAAGAGGGCGGCCGCTTTTGTTTCGAGAGGACTGAGTGCAGTCAGTAGCGGCACAACACTGCCGCTCACGCCACCGCCAAACAGTGGTAGAGTACACATCACATCGTTCACGCCGTGCGCCATTGCCGCATCGCGTTCTGGGTAGCTGGCAAAGCCATTCACCAGCAGAAACTTGGACGACTTGCGTCCGTCTTTGTCGCCCTTGTTGAAAACGACGACGCGTGTGAAATCCGTCTCACCGTGCATGGCGAAGAGGTCGGCGAGGAGCTCTTGCGCAAACTCGTCGACGCCGCTCGCAGCACCGACGCGAAATGAGTTGCCGGCTGCAAACTCTGCACGAATTCGGTCTCCGTAAAACTTCTCGAAAAAGCCGCGCGGCACCCATTGCGGACCAGTAATCAGAATAATTATTGGGTGCAGGCTGCTGCGAGACGACGCAGGTGTCTCGCATGCTTCACAACTCATTCTTTGCTCGAGCAGACTCGTGATTACGCTCGACGATTGTGCGGCAGTAAACATTCAACCAATGGGTGCTTATTTTGGGTTCAATCGCGTGCGACGGCGCTTCCACCGCACCTCTGGCTTCTCCGGCGAATCGCCATCAGCCGCGACGGCCACAAACTTGTCTTTTCCTTTTTCTTTCGGCTCCGACGCATCAAGCTCTTTCTGCAAGATCATGCATGCAGTTTTGGCGCGCATCGCTTGGAGCAATGTGAGCATGGTACCCACGATGTTTGGAATAACAGCATCGATCAACTGAGCGGTGGGAAAATCGTCACTTCCGTACCAGCTAATGTCGCCTCCTGTGATCTCCGTCAACCATCGAAGATTCTTCTTCAACGCCTCGCGCTCATTGGCAATGTAAAAGTAACGTTCGTCAAACGTCACTTTCGTTTCCTCGGTGAAAGTGCCTGAGCGCAGCGCATCGACGTCGTGGTGCGCTGCGCGCACCAACTGAGCAAGATCGTTGACAATTGCAATGCCCATTTCAACATTATCGGCGTCCAACCAGCGCAGTTGCTCGTGCGAAAAAACGCGTGTCACCAAGCGCACCTCCACTACAACAACTTCGCGTCCGTTGGCATCGATACCAGTGTGGCGCACTGCGTCGAGCAACTTAAGTGCTCGAAACAGAAACATGCGCGTCTCAGTCATATTTGATTTGCAGCCGTTCTTTGCCATTTCGATAAAAAAAATCAATGCGCGTAGCATTTGCGCATTTTTTTCACAGATTGTCCGAGAAAAATAGAAAAAACAACTGTTCAACTGGCGTACAATGAATGACTCTTTCATCAAACCTGAACCACGCAACGTACCTGCGGCACGCCGCAATTTCTATATTGCAATTGTGCTTGTGATTGCGGTGGTTTCCATTCTGCTCGTTGGCCTCTTTGTGGTACCACCGCGTCGTTGCAGTGCATCGATCGATGTGGCAGCGGCAGAGCTGCAATGCGCTCGATTCACCGATTTGCCTGAAAGCGAGCAGCTACCGTCGCTGTGCATACCACAGATCCAAGGTAGATGCACGACGACGAGCGGTGTTTGCAGCACATTTGCATTCGTCAACGACACGACGATGGCAGCGCGCGAACGCGGCTTCATAGGTCAATCGTATCGTTGCGGAAATGTTGCGTGCGTAGAACTTGGTTTGTCATGCATCTGCAACCAACCGCTGCTCTATCCGGCCACGCGCTTCTGTCGGCGCGCCAACAGCACATTCGCTTGCTACCCCGCCTCTGCAAGCATGAATTTGACAACCAAAACATAAAACGCGCGTTATGACCAGTCGGCTTGAATTGCGTATGGGTTAAGTTGAACAAACCCGCAAAGAAACCCGCGTCGTTTTCACACACATTTTGAGATTGATAAAAAATGACCGAGTCGCCGCAAAAGCGCACGTGTATTGAGCACAAGTTTGCCGCAGCCTGGGCATCGCTGAAGACGAACGGCTACGCCGTCATCGAAGGCGTTGTCTCTCTTGAACAGTGCAACTCAACGTACTTGGCGATCAAAAACCATTTGCGCCAAGCTGGCGTCGCCGTCGACAGCCCTGATCTGAAGATGTCGAGCTATCCAAACTCGCACGGCATTGTCCAACATCTTGAGATCGGCCAGCTGCAAGAGGTTTGGGACATTCGAACGAATGAGAACGTCTTGGAGGTTTTCGAGGAGATGTGGGGCGACAACGACCTTTTGTCGTCTACCGACGGCGTCTGCTGGATGCCGCGCCACTATCGCGGCGTCGATCGCGCCTGGCTGCACACCGACCAGTCGCACAAAAAGAAAGATCGTCAGTGCATTCAAGGCTACGTCAACGTGCTTTCGTCGCACGACGCTGCCTCTGGCTCGCTCTACGTGATTCCCGGCTCGCATCTGCGTCACGCAGAGTTTGCCAAGACGTTTCCCAAGGCCGCTGCGAATGGCAAAGATTGGTACAAGTTCACCGAAGAAGAACTTCTGTTCTTTGGCGATGCCAAACCAGTGCGCGTTCACGGCGGCGTTGGCTCGCTCGTTCTGTGGGACTCGCGTCTCGCCCACTCGGCGATTCCGCCCGCTCGAGGCACCGAGTCGCCGCGCGAGCGCTGCGTCGTCTACGTCTGCTACCAGCCGCGCTCGATCTGCAGCAAGAAGAACCTCGAGAAAAAGCGCGCCATTTTCGAGGACTATCGCATGACGACGCATTGGCCGGCGTCCAAGGTCGAGATGTTTGGCAAAAAATGGCGCACCTATGGCGCCGAAGTCACCGTCACAACGCCGCCGCGCAACCGCGTCGAATCGCAGCGCATGCTCGAGCTCGCAGGCTGTGTGCCGATGACTTCCCAAGGTCAACTCGTGACTCGATCGGCGCTTGCGTTTGAGTATTGAAGAAAAAAGAGCACAAACCAAAAAAGAAGCATGAGTGCTACCGCACCCGATTTTTGGCGCGCGGCACACGAGCGTTCGCGCCATTTGCTCGCGATCATTCTTCTTCACAATCTAGCGGCTGCGGGCGGCCAGGATGGCGAAGAGGTGCAACAGGGTGGAGCGCAGCAGCAGCATATCAAAGTGATGTCGCGCGAACACGTCTACCAGGCGCTAGCGCTGAGGGAAGGCGCGCGCGCAGCGATGGATTTTATGGAAGAGCTTTTCGCTGTGCAGCTGCCAAAGCTGCTGATTTTTGCTCTGATTTTTGGCTTTGGACTGCTGCTGGCGAAGCTGCTGCCGCTCTTCACCGAGGAGTTTCTGGCGCGTATTGGTGCGATGCAAAACGTCAGAATTGTCTGGGCCTACATCACGTTTCTCGGCGTCTTTGCCGCCGCTCTGTGGATTGCGCTGGCAGCAATTGGCATCAACGTCTGGCAGATACTCATCACTTTCGGTATTCTGACGCTGGCGCTGACGGCCGGCTTTCAGGTCGTAATCAGCAACACTGTGTCGGCGTTTGCGATCCAGCTCACAAACAAAACCGAAACTGGTCAGGAGATATCGGTCAATGGTGTGCGTGGCATCGTTGTCGAGATGAACCTGGCCGACGTTCTTGTGCGGCTCGTCGACGGCAGCGAAGACCTTGTTTACATACCCAATAGCTATTTGACTCAGTTTCCCGTCAGGCACCACGTTTCCGTGCAGCCACAGGAGCAGGATGTGGTGATTGACAGCGGCAGCAGCGCCGGCGAGGTACCGAACTCGCTGGCCGCAATGGCAGTGCGGAAACATAAAAACACTTGAACCCATCAATCAATGTGCTCCTTCATTCGACTGTACGCCAGACCTGCCAAATACAAGAGCGCAACGCCAACGCCAATGAAATCGGCCGACAGAAGGGCTTGTTCGCCAACTGTCAGCGTATGGTTTCCAAACGGCCGCAGAACAAGGAAAGCGAGCGCTGCACCGACGCCCACAGTCGCCGCGGCGAGCCAGTAGACTTCAGCGTCTGTGCGTTCGACTGGCAAAGACTCGTTTTCCGCCGGTGTATCCGCACTAACATCTCCATCGACCCGAGGGATTTCTTTGGCGGCACTGCGCAGCGAGCGCCGCCGCTCGTCTGCATCACCACTCATTCTTTCGCCGCTCAAAGGTTTAAAAATCACTCCCAAAAAAAAAAAACAAATGCTTTGACCGAGCCATTCAATAGTCGTAGAGGTCGTACTTTGGCTTTGAGATGTAGGTGCCGGAGAACTCGCGCTTCGAGTAGCCCGGGACAAACTTGACCTCTTCGACCAAGCTGCAGCACTTGAAGATGGCGCTGCGACTGGAGCCGGCTTTGTGCTTCATTTCGTAGCCGAGCAGCAGCATTGCCATGATGAAGTCGCCATTTGTGATGTAGCCTTTGCGATACGGATCGCGATCTCGCGCTTCGCGGTAGTGCTCGAGGTGGTGCTTCAGGCTGTACGAAGTGCGCGGCGCGTACACGCGAACATCGTCCAAATGAGCCGGTACTTTCTCGCAGATCATGAGCTGAATGTCGGTCATTGCCAGCTGAATGGCGCGCACGTCGAGCAGCGTGCCGGCGATGCGCTTCGCGTCATAGCCGTCATTAAGCGCATTCTGCATTTCTTCTTGCCCGTCTGCAAATCCGTTTTGCGTGAGCAGACGACCTTCTTTTTTGAGATGTTCGAGCACGATCGCGATGGTCCCAACGACACGCGGGTCGGCCGGCTCTGCAGAGCGCGCACCCATCAGACTCAAATGCTGAGAGTCTGCCGGTTTGTTCGCATTGCTGTAGACGTGGGCCAGCGGGTCGTAGGTGAACTTGACATTGAGAAGCTGCTCAAAGAGCCGCAGTTGGTAGCGCAGTTTATTATCTTCGCTCATCGTTTGGCGAGTGGTTTTTTTGCGAAATAACCCCCCCCCATCCCATTATTCCGCAAAAGATGTTTCCCATTCTGGCTTTTCTGTTTTCCGTGACGTCGGCAACGTTGCACGAGTCGATACCAATGATCGACATCGATGCGCTCACTCTCGTCGCCGGTCGCATGACGGCCGCTCGGCGCTCTGGCGCCGTACCGCAGCTCGAATGCACTGGTTCCTACTGCACCAACGATCTGATGCCGACGGTGGTGCAGTGTCGCAACGTCGGCAGTGATGGAAAAGAGGTGCAGTGGCGCTGCGATGCCGAACTCAGCACGCAGGTGAAGTTTGGGCGAATCGAGGTCTCGTGCGAAGGGTTCGAGTTTGCGGGCGACCGCAACGTCCTCGTCGGCTCCTGCGGGCTCCAATACGAGCTGTTGGCGACCGCCAACCACCAACGCTATCGTGGCGGCGATAATGGGGGTGACCGCGTGCACATTGGAGAGGTTATCGCAATTGTTACCGTGCTTGTGCTCGTGGGCTTTGCTGTTTGTGTTGTGACGCTCTACTGTTTGCATGCAACCAGTCCGAACCCCTCGCCTCCGCCTTATTCGCAGGCACCGCCAGTGGTGGTTGCACAGCCGCCAACAATCATTTACAGCAACTCCGGGTGGGGTTGGGGTGGTTGGGGATGGGGCTGGGGCGGCGGTTCATCTTGGGGCCGCTCATCTTGGGGTGGCGGTGGCTCGTCTTGGGGTCGTTCTTCGTCGAGCGGTGGCTGGTCGCGCATGGCTTCCGGTTTTGGCGGCAGCCGCAGCCGTTAAAAACAAGAATGATGACTCTTATTCTCGCTTTTCTGATTTCCGTGACGTCGGCAGCGTTGCACGTTTCGATTCCAATGATTGAAATCAAACTCCTGACGCTTGAAGCTGGTCGCATGACAGGCGCACGACGAGTTGCGCCTGTGCCACAACTCGAATGTACTGGCATGCTCTGCACAGACGATTTGATGCCCAAAAAGGTCGAATGTCACAATATTGGCGCTCGCGGTCAAGAGGTGCAGTGGCGGTGCGACGCCGAGCTCGACAACAATGTCAAGTTTGGTCGAATCGAGGTGTCGTGCGAAGGCTTCGAGTTTACAGGCGACTGGAACGTGCTGGTTGGCTCATGCGGTCTTCAATACGAGCTTATTGCAAGCTCTTCTCAAGTCCGGGCCGTTCAAGACTATTATTGTTTTCGTGATTTTGAATGGAGCGACAACCCCGGGTTTTATGGCGACCACGTACCACCCACAACCAACAGCTCGTGGAAAAAAGAGTGCATGCGTAAGACGTTAGCTGGCACCGCGAAGCCGCAGCCGAAACCGTTTTGGGCTGGGTTCAAGTACTGGTTCATGTGGGCTGGGGTTTTCGCGTGTGTATGTGCTTTTGCTTTCATCCCGGCATCCCGATCCTCTTTACGACCAAGGCTTTATTATGGCGGTGGTAGCCGCGTCAGATCGCGAAGTTATAGTGGCAGTCGAAGTTGGGGTGGCAGGTTTCGATCATCTGGTGGCGGTGGGTCATCCGGTGGCTTTCGGTCATACGGCGGCGGTTCTAGCATGAGTTCGGGATTTGGAGGCAGTCGCAGTCGCTAGCCAAAACCTGAATTTTAAAGTGCTGCCGTGCGAATGAACTGGACGTGAGTTTAAAAAATGACTCTTCTGCTTCTTTTGTTTTACTGCGCGCCGCTTGTCGAAACGGCGGCCGAATCTATTTTGAAAAGCGACATTAAGCTGCTGACGTTTGTTTCTGGCTACATGTCGACAGCGCGGCGCACGGCAGCAATTCAGCAGCTCGAGTGCGCTGGGGAGTACTGCGCCGACTTTCTCAGGCCGAAAACAGTCCAGTGTCACAACATTGGTTTCGATGGAAAGGATGTGCGTTGGTACTGCTACGCCAATCTTGAAAATGGCATCGAGTTTGGTCGCACCGACGTGTCGTGCGAGGGTTTTGCGTTTGCCGACGATCCGGTCGTGTTGCTCGGCTCCTGCGGGCTCGAATACGAGCTAGTGCCAGTCAACAGGACGTGGAAAGACTCACCTTTTGGCGCATACAGTTCTGTTCTGTACGCCATTGTTGGAACCACGGTTGGAATCGTGGCTGTGGCGATGCTGCTTCTCCGATACTGATTCGAAAAAAAAATTCGCAAGACGGCGGATTGCTTTAAAACCCAATGTACACGTCCAACACAGCGTTCAGAATGTCCGAGCCGTCGACAGGCGCGCACAGGGTATGCCACTCGTACGCGAGCGAGCGCACGAGCGGCAGGCGGCGAATTTGAACAAGTGCATCGATCAACCTCTGATCAACATCTCGCGCTCGCGCCGTGAGAAAAGTTTGACGCGGGTGCAGTGCGGTGCCGCCCGGAGCACCAGGGTCGCCAAACACAAGGCTGTCAAGCGCGCGCGTGATGGCGGCGCTAGGCGCAAACTCTTCTGCCGCAAGAGTCAGATTTGGCACCGGCTGACAGTCGGCGACAACGGCGTCGCAGAGGCGCGCCTCGTGCTCTTCGAGCGACACAAATGGCGCCATTTGCACACGCCCCGGTCGCGCATCGAGCAGGTCGCTAAATGCAACACCTTTGGACTCGCCATCGTGCAAAAGCACCCAATCGAGCGTGCGGTCGACGGCCAAGTCGCTGGCGGCCATCGAGACCGCGTACTTGTAGAAGCCAGAGTAGTCGGCGCCCGGACCAGCGCTGTCGGGCGGTCCCAAGACTTCGATCTGCGCATAGTCGGCGCCTGCTCGCGCCAACTCGGCATAGGCGGCGTCACACACTTGGCGACGCGTGCGCACAGCCTCTAGTGCTTCGTCGCAAACGTTTTGTCGGTTGTAGTAGCGCACCACCGGTAGCATCGCCGGGTCCATCGGCGCGGTCGCCTCGCCAATCAGCACTGGCAGCGCACTCTCTGCGGTGTCCCAGGTGGAGAGCGATGGAGTTGGGTCCGAAGCAGCCTTGGCGAAAAGTGAGCGTGGAAACCACGTGCTAAAGGTGTGCGCCAGAGCGCAGTTTTGGTTGAGGGCGGCGGCCGTCGCTTTCGAATTCGTCACACAGCCAAGCATCAGCGTCGGCGTGTACTGGCGCAGCAGCGCGGCGGCGGCAGCCAGGAGCGGATCGCGCGTATTGCTAGCGCGCAGCTGACAAAAGTGCATGTGGACGTCGAGCGCAACGCCTTCGCAGTCGTCACCGCCCGAAAGACGCGCCACCTTGAAGTCTTCGTCTGGCTCAACGCGCGCCGGGTCGTAGGCGCCCTGCTCACACTCGACGTTGCGATTGAGCACGTCGTCCATGTAGCAGAGCGACAGCGGAAACACGCAGAGGCTGCGCACAACGAGCGAGGCAAACGCCATCTGCTCAAAGTACACACTCGAGCGCGCGAGCTCGATCGCTTGCGCTTCGTTGAGACCGGACCGCCGCAGACCAACCTCAAAAATGCGTCGAAAGTAGGCGAGGTCTGGCTCACCATGCGGCTCCAGAAGAGAGATGATCGACGCCGGCAATGGTTGGCGCGCGGTGCGCCACTCGGGCACGTTGAATTGCCGCAGAAATGGCTTGGTGACTCGCGTAAACCGGTCGTGTTGTCGGCCGCTGAAAAACAGCTGCATACCGCGGTCAATCGCCAGACACAAATCTTCGGCCGCGCGCCGCCCAATTTCATCGCTCGCGTCGATGTCGTAGGGCGTCGGCGTGCGCATGCGACTGGCGATTGAGGCCGGCAGCTGCGCATAGAGGATGTGCAAACGACCCTTCATGAGCGCGTGCGCCGCCTCTGTAGCCGCTTTGCCGCGTGGATCGCGCGGGAACGCATTGTCGCGGTTGAGCCAGACGCCAAACTCGAGGATACCCTCTGGCCGCAGCTCCAAGAGCGCGCGCATCGTCACAACTGCGCTGCCAACTGGCACCCAGCAGCACTGGCCGGTTTTTGTGTAGCTTGTCGCGTAGGCGTTGAAGATGAAAGCCGTCGACGCATCCCACGTATAAGCGTCCATCGTACGCACCTCGGCCGGAACCGCGCGCGCTTTCAAAAACGGGCCTTCTGGCCGACGCTCCTCATACCGCGCGTGCAGGTATGGCCGGTGGTCGGCGTTGGCGTCGGCAATCAGAAACTGCTGCACGCCAGTGCCAATCGCGTACTGGTGCGTCGCGTACGCATCGATACGCACAGGGTAGCGCTCGGCGGCAAACTGGCCTTGGGCGCCGCCGGCTAGGCGCGGAATGTACTCGAAAAGTATTTTGAAATCATTCATCGTTTGCACTCCTGTGTCAATGTTGAGCGCTATTCAGACTGGCATTCGCACGATGCTGGAGAGTCTGGCCACGCAGCTGCCTCTTTCAGATGACAACAGCAACAACAGCGAGGCGTCGCCGGGCGACATTGAATCGGCAGTCACATTCACGCACGCGCCGCAACCGCAGCGCACTGGACCGGCGCCGCCGCTGTCTCCGACGCTTGCGAGACATTCATTTCCTCGCCAAGGTCGACCACCGTACCAGCCGACGCGCGTCATGTACCGAAAAGAGGTCGAAGTGCGCATCTGTCCGGCTCTGCGCGACCCAGTCGTCAAGAATGGCGCGGCACCGCACTCGCAGCGCCTTCTGGCCGATCCGCACGAGGTGCAGTCGACTGAACGCGGTCAGGACGCACGCGACACCGTGCTCGAGTTTCGCAGCATTATCAGCGAAATGAACCTGGTCACCGACGACCAGGAGCAGCGACTCGATAATGCGCCAGTTCTGATCGACGGTGGCAATCGAATCGTTCTGCTCGAACTCGCGCTCGTTGTTCACGATCCGCTGTGGGCCGGCGGCAACGTCTACTTGCGCGCCGAGCTCGATCAAGTGGCGCCACTTCAGCGCTCGACTCACACCATTGGCGACCAAGCCGGCATTGCTCGCCGCTACTCTGCCGCCTCCACTTCATCACAAACTGGCGGCAGCGAAGGAGTAGCGGGCGCGAGTTGCCCGAATAACAAACTGGGAGCGACGGTCGCCGGCTGGTGCATGCAGTGCGGGCTTGTGCCGACTGCAACGACGCTGTACCAGGCGCCGCTCTCCGACGACCAGGTTGTTCACTACTCAGAGGAAATGCTGGCATCGCTCGGCACACACGAACACATTACCCGAGTTGGCGTCGGCCAAGACGCGCTGGAAGTGAGCAGCGTATCGACGCTGGCGCGCGACATCTACGACATACACGGCGGCGACAGCGCCGTGGTGGCAATTGCCGGTAGCGACGTCGACGAGACGCTGTTCGTCAACACTGACGTCTGGCGCCGCCACGTCGACTCTTCGCGCAAACTCGTTCTCAACAACCTGCCGCTCACCGATCTCACTGCGGCACGGCTGCGCCTCGCGGCGCGCGGCACTCCCGAGTGCGTCGAACGCACCATTCGCGTCGTGCTGGCCGCTCAATGCATCGAGTTTGTGCGCACCTAAAATGTCCAAATTGCCATTTTCAACTCTCCTCTTAAAAATGACCGCCGAATGCCTCGCCCGCCGCCCACTCTTTCCTTGTTTTTTGTTGCTCCTCTCTTTACTTTTTCCCACTTCTCGTCTTTGTAAACTAACAGCGGTGCGCACACGCTCAAGGGCGTTTCGGCCAATGTGATCATGGTCGATGAGGCGGCATACGTCGACCCGCAGGTTTTCTACGAAGTGCTCGTGCCGCTGATGGAGGTCGAAGGCACGGCGACCATTTGCATCTCGACGCCGCTCGGCAAGCACAATTTCTACAGCGAGCTGGCCGACGCGCGCGACGACCGCGGCAGGCGCGTCTTCAACGTCTTTCACGTCAAAGGTGCGAAAGCGCCGCCTTGGAAGACGCAGTCGTCGCGCTCGCGCATCAAGGCGATCTATGGCGAACGCAGTACGCTCTACAAGCGCGAGATTCTCGGCGAGGTAACTCATATATGTGGCATCTCATACAACTATGTTCTAACCGCAGTCGCGTTGCTCTTCTACGCTCCTGGAAGATTGCCGACGACGCTGAAAACGCCGCATTCAACCATCGACTGCTTGAACGAGCGTTTGGCCGACCGGTCCTGGAGCCGCCGTACGAGATTCAGGACAGCCGCGTCTTTGTTGCGCTCGATCCAAACGGCGGTGCGTCGTCGGCAAGCGGTCCCGGCTCCGACACCGCCATTGTGTCGTTTGTGGTCAGCGCCGGTCGCCTCGTCATCGTCGGCCTCGACAGCTGTCCGACGCCCGGGCCCGAGCAGGCGCGCCGTCTGCTCTACGCGCACGTTGCGGCGCTACAGCGCCAGCCACAGTTTGCCTCGTGCCGCTTCATGATGATTCTCGAGGCGAACCTCGGCAACGAGGCGCAGCACTGCGCCAACTACATGCTGAGGCGCAACCCGAACAATGTCGACATTCTCTGCTCGCGCTCGCACTGCTACGGCGTCTTCACCGATCCATTCGACAAGGAGCGCTACGTGCACAGTTTTCAGGACCGCCTCGCCGTCGACGGCCTCTTTTTCCACAGCAACATCGTTTGCGCCGCGCGCCAAAATCAGCAGCAGACGCGCGCGCAGGTGCTCGAGAAGACGCTGAACGAGTTTAAGCGCCAGCTCTTTGCGTTTCGTGCCAACCACATCGTACCCAACTCGCTCTCGGCGCGCGTGCGCGTCATCTACAGCGGCAAGGCCGACAAGGACGGCAAGCGCTCGCGGCGCCTCAAGGACGACATGTGCATGGCGCTGCTCTTTGGCTTCTTCTACTGCCTCCGCCTCAACGGACCATACAAGCTCGTCAACACGCGCGACTCGCGCTCCATGCTCGAAATCGATCCGATCACCGGCGCGCCACTTGAAGGCGGGCCGGCATTCTCGATCGAGCACGCCATCACGCGCGCAGCCAAGCGCGTGCGCATTCGCGAGCCAACCGAGGGAGAGAATCATTGAAAAGATTTCTTTCACTCTCTCGCACAAGTGGCGTGCTCGGCATGAGCACGCCACTCTGCCAGCATCCAAGGCGCGCCGTCGACAATCTCGCCGTCTTCGTCAACACCAACAACTGCCGCCACAAGCCCATCTGGTCCAGAACCAGCACGCACAATCCACTTGTTTGCATGAAGCTCGTGGCTACTCTCCGCGCGGACAGCGGCACGCATCGCTATCGTTAGATCAATGGGATCGAGTCCAGCGGGAATACTTATGTAAAACGTTTCAGCATTTCGATAGAGAAGCATTTGAACTCCAGCACTCATAGTTTACGGCTTGGTAAACAAAGAAACGCATTATTTCCCGATCCTGCAATCAGGCGTTCGAGGTCCGGCGCCAATTTCGACCGCAAATTGTTGATTGCGAGCGTAGCCGCCGAAACAAACTCCTCCCGAGGCAAAATGTCGTCGTCGGCGCCTTTCAGAATGCGTCCGAGAATCGGCAGCTTGACTGCGCATACTTCGATCAGGAGATCGTGAGCAAGCGCATAGAAGCCGTAGTTGATAAACGACAGCATTCGATCCAGTTTGTATGCAAACGTGCTCAGCTTGACCAGTGTTTTCGCCTTGTAGTCGCATCCAAACATGGATTTTTGTCGCTGGAGTACCAGAGCGCGCACTCTTTCAATGGCATAAATCGCCTCTGCACTAACAGGCAGGCCACTCATTTTTTTTGGTTATAAAAGAATGAGTGTGAATCAACCAAGCGACGCCGGCGTTGCAGCGTTGTTGTCGGGCGACGGGCCACCAGTGGCGCCGGTTGTTTTGAGAGTCGATAAGATCAGGTCGATAAAGCAGGTCATGCAGGTGATGTCGGGTGGAGAGCGCGAGTACACCTACTACCAGTTTGCGCTTTCCGACGGCGATGGCAAGCAGTGCGTGGCGATGCTGCAGTCGCAAATCAATCACTGGGTCGAAGAGAGGGGTGTTGCCGCTGGCTCTTTGATTTGCGTCAGGAGGTGGATGGTTACGACAGACAAAGACGTATCGATGCAGGAAATCTCGACTGCTGAATGAAATGCGTGTTTACTTTTTCACCGTTTCGCGATCATTCTCGACGTCGCTGGCCGTGCGCTTTGACCCCACCTTTTTTGCACTCAACGCCACCTTCTCGCGCAAGACAACCTTGTTGATCATCGGCACGAGGTAGCCGCTGTCGTCGAGGCGGCTCGAAAACACGCCGTAGCGCTTGTGCCAAACGGCATCTTGAATCGTGTCGTCGATCTTGACACTGGACATTTCGCGCAGTTTGTAGCGGTTGGCTGACGGCAGGCCGTCCTTGCTTTCGCCAATTTCCGCCGTCAGATTCCAAAGCGCTGCAAAGTGGCCGACGAACAGCTCGTGTCCGGAGCCACAGACGTCAATGCGCAGCATTTTCTTGAGTTCTTCGGGCGCACAGCGCGAGGCGGAAATCTTGCGATAGAGAGCCGCTTGCACCTGCAGCGCGTCTTTGGCTTTGAACAGAATGGCACCAAGGCGCTCGCAAACGGTGGCCGCCAACTCCCAGTCGTCGTCGGTGCCGAGAATGCGCATTTTCGACAGGCCGCATTTGCTCGTCGCGTAGATGAAATAGCTCTCCATCGCCTCGCAGAAGGACGCGCCCATGGCTTCGCGCGTACGCTCGGTCGAATCGCTGAACTTTGGGCAAAAGAGAGAAATGTCGATGCCCGCCGGCGCCATTACTTTGGTCAGGCGCTCAAGAATGACGTCGATCGTCAGCGTATCAACGCTGTAGCCGATAAACACCAGCTCGCGCTTCTCGGTGGCTGCAGCGCCCTCGCCCGTGAAAAGTTGACGGTAGCTTTCGGCATTCGCGCTAATGTGCGCAGCCACTTGCGTCAGCGTCACGTACATGAGCAGCGAGGGTGAGACGACAACGCCGGCATGCGTCGCCCAGCAGCGCGTCAAGTAGTCGGCATAGCCATTGATGTGCTGCAAGCAATTTTCGCCGCTCGCCAAGTCGTGCTGAACTAAAGTGCACTTTTCATCACACAAGTTTTTGAGGGCACCATTGGCGCTGTAACCAAAGCGCCCGCTGTCCAACTGCAGCTTGCTATCGATCAGGCTTTCCGTTGTAACACTCATGTTTTTTCCAAAAAAAACGCAATTCATTCTGGTGCCGCCCAGCCAATGATTGCCGCTGCAATGCCGCGCGCTCCGGTGTTGTTGGTGTTGAAAACCAAATCAAAACCACCGTAGTTGTCCAGTTCGACCTCGGATGGGTGGTTCGGGTCGCGCGTCGAGGCCGCACGAACGCCGCCCGGATCGCCGTTCAGGCGCACCAGAAGACCGCCGCGCTTTGTGATAAACGCCGCCTCGTTTGTGCGGCGCACGTCGCCAACCACAACCAGCTCGAATGCATCGGTGCCGAGCGCGTCAATGTAAGCGCCCGTTCGCTCGACCCAATAATCGGCATTCTCGGCACGCCGCTCCTCGCCATGGCGCTGCAAAAGCTCTCCGAGTGTTGTCGGGTCGCTATCCGACACTGGTTTGTTCTTCTCCTCCTGCTTGTAGAACCGGGCAAGCTCAATGCCGTATTGATCCGCCACTTCGATTTTCAATGCATCGGCAAAGTTGCAAATCGTCGTTTTTTGCACTTGCGACGCGAGCTCGTCGGCCAGCGTCGTCTTGCCGCTGCCAATCTTGCCCGAAATGCCGACCAGAAGCACCTTTTTCTGCGGTTCAGTCATCAAAAAAAAACTACAGTATTGATGCGTCTCTACACAAACTCGTCGAGCAGAGCTTTAATGAGCACGTCGCGTTCGCGCGGCAACGCCATCAGTTCAAGAATTCCGACCATCAGATAGACAACTGAGCGCAAACGGTCGTTTTGTTTGGTCTGTAGCGCGCGCTGATCGAGCGGCTCAAACGTTTCGTCAGTCAACTGCCAAATAATCGGCATTGTGCGCGCCGACCGCGAGCGCAGCACTTTTGTAAGCCATATGTGCGCTCCTTCGTCAAGCCGCGCAAAGCGAGCATCAGCGACGTCGCTCGATCGACCCTGAAGTGCGGTCAGCGCATAGATGTGCGCCTGCACGGCGCAGACGCCAATTTGGCGAAAATTGCGATTGTCGCACAAACCCAGCTCTCGTAGCAGATGGTGAGAGCCAATCGACTTGTCCAACACGGAAAACTTGACCATGACAGCAATTTCGTGCCGCAAATGCACGCTGTCAATGTGCGCGAGATCAAAGAGTGATTCTGAGAACGCATCGACCGTAGGCTCAATCTGCTCGAGAATCCGCGCAATTTCAGCGCGCACTGCAACCAGCTTCGCCTTGTACTGCTCGACCGCATGCTCCTCGTCGGCGCCAACTGCTGCCGGCGCCTCCAACGGACGAATCTTGGCCGACTCTTTGCGACGCAAGCTCAGCGCTTTTGATTTTGGATGCGCGCGAGGACTGCCGGGCGCCGCCTCGGCCGACGACTGAGCTGTTGGCGGCGGCAAGCGCGCGGCAAACTTGCGGTAGTGGCGCATAAAGCGCCGGAAGAGCTTCTTCTCCTGGTGGTCGTAAAAGTAGCGAAGCGAAATCGACGGATCGGCCAAGTCGCTGTGCATGCAGGGCAGGTGCCGCCCGTGCTGATACTCTATCACCAGTTCGTTGGCGCTGCGCGCTACGCTGCGAAAGCCTTGCTCGGGCACCACTTTCTCATCAAACGAGTCGGACGACGAGGAAGCATCGCCGCCTTTCTCGGCATTCATTTTTTGGAGTAGACTGGTGCACACATCAAATGGTTTTTTTTACACAAGCTCGATCATGAAAATCAGCCGTTGGAGTTCGTCAAACAACTCGGCGGCGTCTTTCACCGACAGCTTGGCAAACTGAACCGTTTCGAGAGTGTTGCCGAGTTTCGAAACGCATGTGACCTTGGCACGGTCTGGCGTAACCTCGATCTTGTGTGTTTCCATGCTGTCCGAATAGCAGCGAAAAAGACTCAGTGTTACGCTGCCGCCCGAGCTTTTGGCAAGTTCTTGAGCGGCCACCAGCCACCCTCGCTTGAGACAGCCACATGACGAAGATGCGAAGCCGTCGTGCGCCCAACCATTTTCCAAATAGGCGATTTTTTGTCCATGGAAAATCGTCTTCCGCGCGCGCGTTCATCGCAATGTTGATTGCATTGTTACCAATAACAACATGGCCGTTGTCCGAATCATTGTACCGTTGGACAAAGTAATCGTCCCAAAACGCCACACTCATCTTTGTTGAGAAATGGAAGACGAGCCGCTTGCATTCTATTCGCCGTCGCAACGTCGGGCATTTTTAAGCGGCACCACACTACTGAACTAGAAATGAGTTGGTTTTTCAGTCCGCCGCCACCACCGCCACCAGCGGCGTCGCCCGTGGACGAGCCTGCGCGAGCTGCCCCAGCGCCCGCGCAACGCAAGCCGCAGAAATCAGTTGGGGCCGGCACGCCGATTCCGTGCGCCGATTGTGGCGCAGGCAGCAATGCAGCCGAATGCAAGCACTCGGTTCGTGCCAGAGGACAAATGAGCTCGGTGGTGCCGCAGGAGCGTCGCGATGCTTTGCTGCTGGCAGCTGCAAACGGCGCGCAGTCGTGTGAAGTTTGCGGCTGCGACACGCAAAAGTGCATTTGCCCGACGGCGTGGGGCGAGCGCGAGAAGCTGATTCGCAGCAAAATGTCGCGAGCCAACTTGCTTCAGGGCATGCGCAAGTTTCTCGACGACAGCCAGAAACTCGAGAGCTACGAGGGCTCGGCGCTCGAGCTCTGCGCCAGTCTGAGCGATCACGGCGCGCGTCTCTGGGAACAAGAGACGCTGCTCGTTGCGCATCGCGATACAGGCGCGCTCAATCCAGCTGGCCTCGAAAATCACAACAAAGCGGTGAACGAATGGCTGAGCGTCTGCGACGAGCACATTGCATCGATGATGCTGCACGATCTCAACATTCAGATGCTGCGCAAGCTGAGCAAACAGCGCGCGTGGCCACTGCCGCCCACCACCGCCGCTTCTTCTTCTTCGACAAAGGACCACGGTGTCGTTGATAAATTGGAAGAGTCTTAAATGTCGCCAAAAACGTCCTCCTCGTCTTGCGCGACCGCAGCCAGCTTTGCTTCTTCGGCCGCCGCCGCTGCCGCCGCTGCTTCAGCGGCCGCCTTCTTAGCCTCTGCGGCGGCCTGGTTGCGCTTGACCTCGGTCTTCATCAAATCCGTAAACTCTGTCTCGAGTCCGAGAAAGTGCATGAGCCAGACGGCGTTGGTGAGGTGCGGGCGCTGCTCCGGCGTGCATTTGTCTCCGAGGCACGCGTGATTCTGGGGATCCGACCAAAACTTTCCGAGATAGGTCTCGGGTTTGCGCGGCTCCTTTGCAGCGAGCGCCTGCACTGCCACCAGTTTCTCGAGCAACTTTGCCTGCTCTGGGCTGCGGTCAGGCAGCGCCGTCTCAGCGATCTTTTTGGCGGCGGCCGTCGGCGCCTCAACAGTCGGCGGCTCGGCAGTCTTTTTGGGCGTCGCAGTCTTGGCCTTCTTTGCTGCGGGCTGCGCGGTTGCCGCCGTTGCTGGCGTGTCTTCTTTGGCCGCCTCGGCGATCACGGTCGCCTTGCTGGCGTTGGCATTGAGAAAGTCTGCCGCCGCGCTCTCCTTGATCTGCTGCTTGACCTTTTCCTGCGTTTTCGCAACCGTGGTCTTTGACACGACTTCTTCTTTCGTCGGCGCCGCGATCACCGCCTTCTTTTCGGTCGTCTTTGGCGGCGGCGCCGCCGCCTCGGCCTCTCCCTGCGAGGCCGGCGCCTTGCGCTTCTTCGGCGTGGCGGCCGGCTGCTCTTCCACCGCCGCCGCCGCCGCTGGCTGTTGCTCCTCTTCGTCGGCGACGGCGCCGCTGGCCGGCTTGACGTCTTCAAGGTCGGCCTTGAACTCTTCGCTAATCTCCTTCCAGACGCTCGGCGGAATGATTGGCACCTGAACGATTTTGCGGTGCACTTCGTCTTCGCCGTTGACGGTCGTGGTCGATGTGATTTCGACCCAGGTCTTGTTCTCCGTCTGCTTGATGAAGCGGAGGTTTTGACGGCGGTTGTCGCGAGCCGCCTCTTCGTCTTTGCCCACCGGATGCCAGACGGAGCGGAAGAGCGTGTCTTTTGACGCTTTGACGGCGTCGGTCCCGAAGCTGCGATAGACGTACATTCGCAGAATGATGTTGTCGGCTGCCGCCGCGCCGCCATTCGGCAGCTCGTTCGCGCGCTTGTTGGCGAGCGCAAGCATCCGCGCAATGTCTTTTGTGCGGCGGTTGGTCATCAGCTGATTGAGCGACTTTTGCCCCGGCTTCGCTGCTTGCTTGGCAACGGTCGCCGCAGTCGTCTGCAGCGACTTGATGTAGGCGGCAAGCGTGATGCGCACCGGTTCGATGTGAACAAACTCCCAGCGGTACTGGTTGTCGTCTGAGACGGGCGCCGCGATCACGGCCGCGGCGGCCGCTTGCTCGCGGTCGTAGGTCGGAAACGGGCTCGTCAGCTTTGCGAGCTCGCTCGACGCCTCGGAGATCACTGGCAGGGCGTCAAAGTCGACCGAGCACGTGCCAGGGTAAGTGACAATGCCGCCGAGCAATGGCCACGTGCCGAGCACGACCTCCTCGCCGACGCGCTGCAGCGCATGCGTAATGGCGGCGCCGCTCTTGACGGTCTCGAGCGCCGGCTTGTGGAATGGCAGCTCCGACGGCTTGATCGACTTGTACTTGGGCGCACGCTCGGGGCTCTGGTACTGCGCAGGGCTCGCGCCTTTCACTTCGGGCAGGTTCGGCCGAAGGTACTTGACACGCGTCGACTCGGGCACGCAGTTGGAGTTGAGATACGACCAGCCCCAGAGAATCGGCATTTCATCAAACACGCGTGTGTCGAGCAGCGGTGCGTTGGAGCGCTTTTTCGGCGCAGCCGTCCCCTCGCCGCCGCCTCCTTCTTCGCCGTCGCCGTTGTCCTCTTCGGCGCCATTGGTCGCCTCGGTCGCCATGCTGGCGGGGTTCATAATGAGCATTTTGGCCATCTTGCCATTCTCGGCAATGAGCGACGCCATCGAAATCGCCGCGTCGTCGAGCTTCTTTGCAGCGTCAGCGTCCTCGACGCCGTCAGCGTCGACAATCGGCACGATTTGACGCTGCGGCTGCAAGAAGCCAATCGTTTCGAGCACACTCAGCTCGCGATCCTCTGGCACTCCGCCATCTTCGTCCATTTCGCCATCGTCGCTCGCCGCCACGTCCGCCTGCAAATCGTCGTAATCGTCCTCGTCCGTAGTCATCGCGACCGGCTTGCCCTTGCTCGTCATTTTTTCTTGTGCTGCTGTTGCAAAAAAAACCACTCAAAGTTCCTTTGTTTCGTTTTTGGTGTATCGGAAATGCCTGCAGCGAGACATTACGCATTTTCAAGCAACAGAAATGAGCTTTTCATGGCCAAAGGTGCAAGATCCGTCAGTTTCTCTCTGGATACGCCAGCGTCACAATCCCACGGCGCGAGTCTCGCTGCGCGAAATGGCCGATTATGCGGCGCGCTACACCTGCCAACAGGCCGTAATCGCGTCTGTCGCCAACCGCCTGCTCAACAATGCAGACGGCTATTTGCTGCAGAGGGCGTCGCCGAGTGCGCTCGACGCGGTGCAAGAAGAGACGGCACTGGGCCGGCGTCTGCTGCTCGATCTGGACGAGTATATCGAGGACCTGTGCGCCAGCGGCTTTGGCACATGCGTGCGCCTGCTCATTGGCGCTTTTCCGCATCAGATTGTCGAGAGTCGCGTGCTTCATTTCGATCCCAAAAATTACCGCTTTACTACTCTTGGCCTTTTGCAAGAGGCCGCACGCCTGTTGCTCGCTGCCGTGCCACTGACACCAGAGCTCGAGGCGGCGATCAAAAGCGTGCATGAGGCCGATGCGCTCGACGAAGACGAAGACAGCAGCGACCCCACAAACCAGCCATTTTACCGCTTTCTCGAAACGCTCTCTGACGAACCGCGCATTCGGGAGATTCAGCAAACGTTCTTGCGTGCGCTCACTGGCCGTGACAAAGAGTAAATCGCTTTTTTTTCTCTTCATTCCACCACCGGCTCAGTGGCGGCTTCCATGGCAACCCAGCGTCGCGTGAAAACGCTAAACCGTGCGCTTTTCGGCGTGTAGTGAAAAAGTCCATTCTTTTCGTTGAAAAGAATGGCTGTTGAACATCCATCTTCTCTCAAGTGCGCTGTCAGCAACTGAACACAGCCCTTGGCTTCGATCGGATCGCAGTTGAACAGAAAACTGGTGCCGGCGGGCGCCTGCTGTGCATTCGGAAAGCCTGGAAAACTCATCTTTTTCACTTGATCAGCCGGTAGATGCGATCGGCGACAAAGCGCGCCACGTCGTTGCCCTGCGCAATGCCGTCGGTGCTGTCGGCTCGCCAGTGAATGCCGAGCTTGATTCGACTGTCGCCATTTTCAAACTCGATCTGTGTCGCCGAGCTAAACGTGCGTGTGACTCGCGGGCGAATGTTGCCCTCGTTGTCGCGCGTCACGCCGTCAAACTCTGACGACGTAAACTCAACCGTAAACTGATCGCGTCCGATAAACGTACGCAGCACGTGGCCAAGTGCGCCGCCAAATGCCGCGTGTCCGCTCGGATAGGCCGGGAACGGCGGCGTAAAGTTTGGCGCGCGCGAGTTGCTGGCGGGCGCGCCGAGCGGCGTCCAGTTGGCTTCGATGCGTTCGCGCATCACAGTGACGGGTCGCGCGCGCCGATGAAAGTACTTGCTGTCCCAGGCCGCCAGCCCGGTGTCGGCCATCGCCACGGCGAGCGTCGCCGCCATGCGCACTGTCGCCAGCATGCCGATTGAGTTTTGCTTTGCGGCGGCAAACGCCAGCTGCAGATAGAGCCGCGGCGGCGCACAGACGTTGCCGGTGCCATCGTAGGCCCAGAACAAGCCCACCATGGTACCCCAGTCGTCGCGCACCGTCGGCGTACCGCGTCCGTCGCCGCCCACTGCCACAACTTCGGCCGCTTCCAGCTCAAACTGCGTATCACCCGGTGGCGGTGGCGCGTCGAGGCGAAACTGGTCAGCGCTCTCAATCACAAACGGCTCCACACTATCGGCCCAAAGGCCGCCCAGTGCAACTTTGTGCTGTGCCACGGGATCGCGGCGCCACAAGCCAAGCTCGGGGCTTTCAAAGAGCTCTGCCAGCGGCTCCTGATGGTCGGCGCCATCGTTGGCGCGCGCCTCCAGAATCAGACGCGCCGACTCGCGTCCCAGCGCAATTCCGCGCTCTTTCAGCGCACCGGGTGCCACCAGCGCCATCTGGCGCGCTGTTTCGGCCTCGATACGCACTCGAAACTCTGGATAGAGCGCCAGCAGCGTATCGTGTGCCGCCGTCACCACCGCGGCACACTCGGACGCCGGTTCGCTCACAAACGCCAGCTGCCGGCTGAACGGTTCAAACGAGCCCGTGGCCGCGCCCACCGCATCGGCCATTGCCACATTGACGATCGCCATCGCGCGCGCAACGCGCAACGGGCCGCCATGAGTCGGGTTAGCCTGCGCGGCATCGAGCGCCGTCAGATCAGTTGCGAACAAGCTCAGCTGCTCAAAGGCACCCAAAACGCGTGCCTCTTCCAGAAGAAGACGCGTGCTCGTAGCCAGCGGCGCCGACGTGGCGCCGTCAGAGCTGCTTGAGGGTAGACCCACGAGGATTGCAATGGAAAGGCCAAAGATCGTCGCCACCAGAACAGTGATCAGGCACAGGCAGCCGCCCAGACCCACACTCATCGGTGAACTCGGTCGGTTCATTTGAGCTTTGCAGATTCGCTATGCAGTCGAATGGTCGACCAGCGCAGCACCGTCCTGTGGCGCGCACTCGGCGAAAAACAGGCGCTGTTCGCCGCCAAGCTGTACGACGACCCGAATGTGCTGCGTCTCGGGCTGCTCCTCAGAAAAAGCGAAATCGACAGCAAAGTCCTCCTGCGCCGGAAAATCACAACCGAGCTCAGCGCGCGCAAGTTCGATTTCAGTCGACAGCATATGCAAAACATCCGTAAGGTTCGTGCCAGAAATCTTTTGCGCCTGTCGCGAGCCAGTCAT
This sequence comes from Pirellulales bacterium, assembly GCA_022841705.1. Lineage (GTDB taxonomy): Bacteria > Planctomycetota > Planctomycetia > Pirellulales > Lacipirellulaceae. Next base: position 1,656 of record JALHQZ010000016.1, on the reverse strand, counting down.
AGTTCAATCGATGCGGAACGTGCCCGGCACTGCAGCATCGACAACCCTTTCGAAAACACAGCGATGCTCGCCAAACACGGCCGCAAACACAATCGACTCGACTCCATCAGCAGTAGTCTGACGCGTCACTGACACTTCGCCATCAGGCGCTTGGTTAAGCGGCAGGCCAAGAGCTGCTGCACAAATCTGTCCAAAGCTAGCGGCACACTGTTGCGGTGTCATAGGCTGGGTTTCCAGAGTAGTATTTGTCATACTTTGATCGAAAAACTGGAATTTGAAAGAATGGAAAAGGATGAATTGAAATACAGCCACATTCGCAGCTTTCTGAATGCCGAAGAGAGTAGAGTTGAATTCGAGCGCCTTCGGCAAACACCGCTCTACAGAACTGGTGCAAAAGCGCTGCACTGCGACACGACACTCTATGGCGGCCTGACTGCGCACGAGCCGTATGAACCGATGCCTCCGCGACTTGTCGAGCTGCGCCGCCGCGTCGAACTCCATCTTGGCCTCTTCTACGGCTACTTCTCTGTGGCTGCAGTGCGCCGCCTTGGACCCGCCGACTCTATTTCGTGGACGGCAGAGTCTGCCGATGTCTTTGGCCATCTATCGACGTTTGCCTTTCTATCGATTACCGCCGAACCACAAGAAAATGCGCGCACTCTGGAGCTGCGCAGCCTCAGCGACTCGCAGCCAAACACGCATTCGGTACGCCTCGCCAGCGGCGATCTGTTTGTGCTGCGACGCGGTGCCTACAGAAAGTATCAGTATCGAATGCCACTCGAAACGTCGGCCACGGGCATACACTGGCAGATTGTGTTTGCACACTTGCCGCCGATCGATTCGCGGAGAAAGCAGCGCCTTGCGGTCGACAAGCTTTATCATCAGTATCGCTATGGCAGCCAACTGCCGCAGGTCAAGCTGGAGCCGCACTTGAAGCATTCGCTCAGCATCGTCCCGGAGCAGGCGGCGCAGAGCTTGCGCCAAATGACTATCACAGAAATGTCTGCTGCGAGAATCAAGAGGAATTATGAGGAGCGCGACATCCTCTACAAGAGCGAGATTCTTGGCGAGGTGATGCCGACAGCAACCACGACTACAAACGACGCCACCGCAAACGTCTCGCGAATGAAAAGGAAAAGAAATTGACTTTTGTAATGGCCAAACGAGCATTGTCCATTGCCACCATCCATTTTCTTGCAAATGTCTTTTGTGTTTTTTTGGAAAAATCATGCAATTTTTCATTCGAAAACCGTGCAAAAAGTCGACTCGCGGCAAGCGTGTCGCGGTGCGATTGCCGAGCTCAATTCAGACTTTTGTTAAAAGTTGAAAATTTCGACTCGCGGCGAGCGTGGTGCGGCGAGACTGGAGGGGTCCATTCGGGCGCCACTCAAAAATTAGGCCCATTTTCAGACCTTTGGCGGCACCGTTTCGCGAACTTTTCGGCATTAAGGTACGTTCCGTGGTCGGCGATTTTTTTAAAAAATCACTGGCTGGTAGATTTCGATTGCGCGTAAATTGGCACTGTCTCCGGGGGTAGGAAGAAAAAAGTGGGGAAAAATATTCGAGAGGGCCTCCACTTTTTTTGGCGAGTTTTCACTTTTTCATTTTCAAACTGCCAAGAATTATTTTATTTTTGCCTATCGCTCGAGAATCGTC
>JALHQZ010000015.1 GCA_022841705.1 Pirellulales bacterium | reverse complement strand
CGAAGAACGGAGCCAGCCGGCGTGATCGAGCCGCTCAGAACCTTCAGGGCATTGCGGTGCAGCGTGCCAGATGGCGCTATATTGCCCACAAGAGTCAGTAAAAACGCTTTGATCGCGGTGAGCGTGCCGGCAGGTGTCAATGCGCCAGCCAGTCTTTTCTGTCCAGACTTGAGCAGTGTAGCGTTCGGCGCGAGCAGGCCGGCAAATACCTTCACGCTGGTACGCCGTAGTGCGCCAGTGGGCGTGATTGCGCCAGCCAGTGCCACTACAAACGCTTTGACGGAACTAAGCGCGCCTGCCAGCGTCAGATCGCCTGCGAGCAGCCTAAAGAGCGCCTTGAGCAGTGCGCCGGCGGGAGTGAGTGAACCACTGAGTAGTTTCAGGCTGTCCCGCCGCAAGGTGCCACTTGGTGCGACCGCGCCAATTAACGCACGCAGATAGCTCTTGAACGCCGTGAGTGTTCCCGCCGGTGACACACTGCCAGTCAGCGCCTTCAGCGTCTCTCGCAGCAGCGCGCCAGTCGGTGCCAGTGAGCCAGCGAGTGTGCGCAGGTAGGCCACAAAAGCCGCCAACGCGCCGCTCGGCGACACGCTGCCAGCGGTGAGCTTGAGCGTGCCACGTATCACTACGCCGGACGGACTAATCGCGCCCGACACGTTTTGATCGTAGTTGGCACCGCCGCCAACCGCATCCTCGACGAGAATAGCGGTGATGTTGGCGAAGTCCGTTGTGGCCGGCGGGAAATCCAGCACAATCGAGGTGACGCCATTGACGGTATATTTCTCGCAGATGCCTGTGAGGTTTGCGCCGGCCTTGGCTACGATGTCGTATTCATCCAGCGCAACGGCACTGTTGATTTCGACATCAAACACACGCTGACCGGTTGTGCTGTGGAATTTCTCGCACAAGAATATCGTTACGTCATAGTCACCCGATGGGACGGTAAACGTAATGGTGAACTCTTGCCCAAAGCGTTCGTTCTGGAACAGTTCCTGAAATTGGCCGACAGCCGGGATGGATGGATCGGTGACATCAATCGTCGCGCTGCCGCCACCGCTAAAGTTGAAACCGCCGCCATAGTTGGCAACGACTACATCTGTCGTGGACGTGTCTTCAGTCCAGACAATGCCGCCGCTGCCCGTAAGATCAATGCCAGCGCCGGCGCGGACTGCGAAGACGACAGCCATGATCGATTAGCTGCCCGCGTTGATGGTGCAGTCGTACTGAAAGGTGATGCTCTCGCCACTCACCACGTTCACCGCGCTAAACACGCTGCGATCCCACAGCACGCCACCACCGGTTGCCGCCTGGCTAAACAGGCCATGTTCGGTAATCGCCGCACTGCCGTCGAAATTCACCACGCCGGTACTGCGGTAGACATTCGCACTCGGCTGCGCTCGTGTGCCAGTGGCGCGAGTGCTGTCTACTGTGAGAACGGTGGTGCTTTCAGCCACGAGCGCCGTATCGCCAGCCGCCTCTGCGGTTGCACCCGTGCCGCAGCCGTGAAAGTTCATAGTTGAAATATCCTGGCCGTTGGCATCCCAATCGTCCACCAGGAAAGCGACGCCGGCATTAGTCACAACGCGGCGTGACACAATCCCATAATCTGTCCATGTGCCATCGAGATTGCGCTTGCGCAGTGACAATTCAGCTGTAATCGTCGGCACGCCTGTCAGCGCGGTAAACGCCTGCGCCAGCGTGTTGCAGATCAGGCCCCAGAGGAATGTCCAGCGTAGCGCGTTACGCAGTCGCCAACTGAACGCGGCCATTGGTAGCCGGTTGTGTCGCACCGACAAAGCGCCGGCCATTGCGAGTTTTGAATTGGTTGCCATCAGTAATCCTCTCCATCCCAAATTGAATTGAAGTTCATCGGTGCGTCGTCTTCGTGCATCGTGTTCCCTGCGCCTAAAGCCAGATCGGTAATCGTCCATACCAGCGCATCAAGGCGGTTCGGTGACTTGCCGCCGGGTAGCCAGGTGGTTTGTTCAGTTTCCAAGTGTGGCAGTTCGCCGACGTGATGGACTTTGCCGCGCTCATACAGCGCCGCGACGGGTTCGGCGCGTAAGGCTTTGCCGCGTGTGGCAATCACGTTTTTGTAACTGACATTCTTGCCACCCTCAGCCGTGCGGATCGTATGTTCAACCATGTCGCCGCCGTAGTTGGCTTCACCCACGACGCGATCCGCCTGATACTTGTTGTAGGCCACGACAACGGCGCTCGACCACTGCTCAGGCGTGCCTTCGAGCGAGCAGTCCTCTAAGACGTAAACGTGGCCGTCTGCGGCAATGCCCGAAACGACAATGCCGGCTTCAGCAATGCCCCCCGGCGGATCAACGCCCACTACCACGCGCACCAGCTCAGGAAACGTGTCCACGCGCAGCTTGGCGATTAAGTCACTGTTCCACAGCGCACCCGGCACGTCTTCCTTGTCTTCAGCGAGAATTTCCTGCTCATACGCAAACGCCGTCATGTCCTGGGTAATTTCAGCGAGGCCGGCGGCGCTGATGTGTGGATTGTCGTGGCTGGTAAAGTGAAACGCTTCCCAGCGTCCACCGGTGTCATTCTGAGCGCGTTTAAACAGCTTGGCGGCATGACGCGGATCACGCGCCTTCGTGCGGAACTTGGAATGCATCGACGGCGGTGTGTAGATAAACACCGCGTTACCGTTGTTATCCAGTAGCATCGGTGCGCCGACTCGTTCCCATGCATCCTCATTCATCAACTGGAACTCGTCGAGGATCAGTTCGTCGGCATAGTCACCACGCAAGCTGTCGGCATCCCACGCGGTTTTGGCGCGAATGCGGTTTTTGGTGTTCGGCACTTCGATAACGTGCAGGCTCTCGTTTTTGTAGAGAACGCCGGCGTCAATCGGTGCTTGCAGCGCCAGCTTCACTTCGTACCAAAACGCATCGACTTGCTCTTGGGTGGGCGTCGCGTACAGGATGCGCCGGCCTGCAAGGAATCGCTGGATAGCGTAAATGGCTATGCCGGTGGTTTTGCCGCCGCGCCGTCCGGCTCGAATGACCTTACGCGGCGCAGGGCTATTGATAAAGAGCTGCTGTTTGGGATGCGGTTCGCGGGTGCGAACGTCCGCTTGCCAGTGGCGATAATTGGCAGCCTGTTTAAGACGCGCCGCCTTCTCCGCCATGAGCGATTCGTATGCCGGCGGAGACAAAAAGCTCTTCAGCAAGTCCATTACCGAGTTCACTTTCAACTTGTTCTGGAGAAACTTTGCCGGTGCGCAAGAGGTGAATAATTTCATCGCGCCAGTCTTGAACTTTAACTGTGCTGCGATTAATCAGATCGTGGTACTTTGCCAGTAGTTCAAGCGCCTTCAGTCGATCATAGCTTTCAACTTCGGTATCGAAGATGTCCGTGCCTTCGCCGTCTTTGTCGCTGGTTGTGATGGACTTTTGCTTAATGCGCTTAATGAGGTTGGACTTGCCCGCTCGAACCGCTTTACTAAAATCGGGATTGCCATTGCTGTCCACCAAATCCGCGAAGTCACCACGTCCGATTTGTGACAAGTGATGCAGCACTTCCGTCGCGCTCATTAGGTTCTCGCGGTACACGCGATCCAACTCGGCGGAAATATTAGCTTTCTTTAGCAAACGATGTCCGGTTACGTGAGCCGAGTCCTCAGAGTAACCGGCTGCAATCGCCGCTTTTGTGGCGTTGTAGCACTTCAGATATTCCGTTATGAACTTCTGGTGCTGTGCTTTGAGTGTCATATCGTTTGTGTCGCAGGAATGGAGATCGGAAAGGAGTGCCGGCGATTACCCGCGCCGGCGTCGGGTTTAAGGAGGTTGAGAGTATGCCTGCTCTCATAGATAGTATGAGGGTGCGAGTCAAGTACCTAGATAAAGCGGCGAGCGATCATACGACATATACCAAAATATCCGACTATAGAAACCATCACTCGGCTGTTTTTCGTAATCCTTGTCAAGAAACCAGAGGATTAAATCACCCGGAATATAGAGCATTGTTATTCTCCTTTCTGCCGGCGCAGCGCCTCAAGCAGCTTGTCGGTTTCGCCGCTGTCGATCTGGTGACTGTGAACGGTGAGGGTATGCTCAACCATCTGCGCTTGCGGCCAAATGAAGTGACTGCGGCCTGTCGCTGCATCCAGTACCACCTCTGGTACAAGGCCATTTCGCTTGGCATGAGCCTCAGCTTGTTTGGAGTTGGTAAACGGCACACGCACTTGATACGTCAGTTCAAACGTGTAGGGAATCACAATCGCATCCTCTTGCCCGATAAGCGGCTCGCCTTCTGTTGTTCGAATACTGGTGAGATTGGCACGTTCGATGCCCTTTAAATCGGCATACGCATAAGCGAACAGGTAAACCTGCTCAAGATACCACGACTTCTCTTTCATGTGACAATCCTTTGCTATAAACCGGCGTGAAAATCGGGACGATCTTAATCTGCTCACGCCGGCGTTCGCGCCACGACTTGCGCGTGACTTTATCACGGCAGCTTGAGCAGTAGAACGATAAGCCGAGCGGGAAACGTTTATCCGGCTCGAAGTGGTCATCCGGCTGGCGGCGACGGCACTTCAAGCACTGGCGCTTCAGACGGTGGGATGCCGTCAGCACCAGCGGGTGCGCCTCTTCATCGTCGCTGTAATCGCCGGCCTCGTGTTTCATAACAGCGTTCTCAGTCGGACGCGGCGCGACAATCGGGTACGGGATGTGATACACCTTGCCGGCCAGGGTGCGCCGGCGATCTGGATAGCGGAAACGGAATTTGGGAATAAATATCGGTTCGGTGGGTTCGGACTGGCTCATGACATCCTGCTACGCTAACGTTTATTTCAGCGTAGCAGGATTTAAAAGTGAAGCTGTCGAGGCTACTTGTCGCCGCAGAACGTATCGAAGTAGTAGCCAGGCGGATAGGCGTCACCGTGCGTATCATTGCGCTTTTCGATTTCGCGCAGCGCCAGCGTCAGGCCGGCGATTACTCGCTTGAGTTCCTCGGTGTCTTTAACAACAAAGCACCGCGCTTCTTCATCCGGCGAGCCTTCGAGTGTGCAAGCCCAGTCGCCATCATGCGGCACGAACACAGTCAGGTCGTTGCGCGTATCATAATTTTTGTCCAAGTCGCGCTCGACATGGAAAAAGAACCCGGACACATTACTCGTTTTAAGCATCATGCAATTCCTCTCTTATGCCCACAACAGCGGATACTCGCACGCCGCATTCGACGGCGCGTAGAACAAACGCGGCAGTCTTTGTTTCTTAGCGGCGATAGGCGTTTGAGCAGCGCCAATCAGGATACGGCAGTTCGCCGGCGTCCAGCCCGTGCCGGCCAGATACACCGCCATGCGCCTGTCGGTTTCCGAGCCGCGCCGATTCGTCATCACATCGACAATGCCCACCAGATGCACCCGGCGCTGATGGATGCGATACAGCCGGTAGTGGGCTGTACCTTGCAGCAGGCGCACATATTCGAGCCGCCAACCGCGCCGGGCTAACACATCGTCGATGCACAACCGCCACAGCAGCCGCTCAAGGTGAGCGGCTGTGTCGTCATACAGGTAGAGCGGTAACTGTAGGGCGTCCATCTCACGACGCCCCCTTACCCAACTCGTCTAGGCGAACGAGCATGTGGTCGAGTACGGCCCGCAGATCACCCCGCCGATACGCTTCAACCAGTGCCAGCTCGCGGGGTGCGAGATCAAAGCTCGTTGTCCGAAACAGATCATCGAGCGAGAGCTTATACACGCTCGCAATCGCGCTCAGACAGATCAGGCTGGGAGTCGTCCGTCCATGCTCAATATCGGACAAATAACTGATGCTGTAGCCACTGCGCTCGGCGATGTGCTGAAGGGTGAAGTGGCGTGACTTGCGCATCTCACGCAGATGCTCACCGATCTTCATGATTGCTCTCCCGCAATTTTCGGACGCTTCGACCACTCGTGCAGGATATTGGTTTGCATCCAATCGGGTGCGTCATTCCAATGCGCGAGCTGGTCAGCCAGATCGTCCGTCGGTTGGCCGGTTCTCAGATAGCTGTCCGTCACATCGTATGTCCGAACCATGTCCGCAATCTGTTCGTCGGTTGGCAAAGCCGTACCCCGCTCGATGCTATACAGCCCGCCGCGTGTCAGGCCGAGCAGCTTCGCGGCCTGACTAAGTGAAAGGCCGGCGGATTCCCGCGCCCGCCGGTACTGTTCCAGCTTGGTGGTCATGGCCGCTCCCAGTCGAAAAACACACGCGGCGCTTGAAGTGGGATCGGTTCAGCAAACACCTCGATCACCTCAAGCTGCCATGCCGCACGGCCATCAGCGAAATTGCCGATGGCGAATTCGAGTTCGGATAGATGTGGGCGCAAGCCCTCAGTGCGATAGATATGCGCCAGATGGCAAACGCAGACTATCGCACCGAACACCATCGGCTTCGCCAGCGCCTCACGCACTTGGGGAAACTGATATTTCAACCGTTCCATGTAGCCGTGATCGTCTGCTGTAAATCCCCTATTGCCATACATCGGGGCATGGATTGCCAGCGGCCCGCGATACTGGGTTGCCCAGTCGCGGGTTTCGTATTGCTTCAGGCCGTCGCGGATGAACACCGCCCAGGGATTGCGAACCGAGAGAGCTTTAATAATCATGTATCACCTTCCGCAGATGTGGACTTGCCAAACCGCAGTTGATACATGCGCTGTTTGTGGCGGTAGACACGCTGCATATAGGCTTTCAATTCGCCTTCGACCAGATACCACTCTCGATCACCCGCCTTACGGTCATAGTGCGACGGTGAAAAATCGCGGTAGGCGGCGAACTGGTGATGCAACTCGGTTTCGCGTGCCAGTGCCGCTTTTTCGTCCGGGTGTAGCTCGTAATGGAAAATGACGAGCTTGCCACTGTTCATGCCGTGAATTTCGAGGTAGCGCCGGCGCAGGTTGTTGGTGTAGCCGATTTTGACTTTGCGCGTTTCGGTGTCCACCAGAAAGTAGACAAACCACGTGTTAAGCGCGGTTGCGAAAGCGAGTGCCGTCTCACGACGCAGGATGCCAATGAGCGACTGACGAGCAAAGATTTGTGCTTCCAAGCGTTCAATCATCGTTTAGTCTCCAAACTCACCATTCAATTCTTCAATCAGGGAACGAATGTCAGCATCGTCAATCATGCCCGTGACATCATCGGCGGTGAACAGTGTGTCCTCAGTGCGGGTAACGTCACCAGCTCGCGCCGCCCGCTGTCCAACCAGCGCAACCAGTTCATCCATGCGCTGATTCAGCACACGCACCAACAGGCGCTCAAGTCGCGCCTCTGCGGTGATGTTCTCTACCGGCGCTTTGCGGCGCATTTCCCGCTGTGCCATGCGAACCAGCACATCCCGGAAACCCGCGCCGCCCTCGGATTTACTGCGCTCAATTTCGGTGTCCAGATACTCAATCACGTCCGACTCTTTGGGATATGCCCGATTAAGCCGGCACTGGTATTGCGGCGTTCGATCATAATTGCGACGCATCAGAACACCTCACGGGCTAACAGGGCTTTGCCGATTTTGAGCAGGCCAAAAGCTGTGCTAAAACGCATGTTCTCACGTTCCATTTCGCTCACATGGATACCGGTATGCTCAATGGCATCTCGGAAGCGACGTTCCACCGAAGCCGTTCCACCGTTCATCAGCAGCAGTGCTGAGTAATCAAACCAGCTACCGTAATACTGCTGAATCACAGTGGTCATCTGGTTTAGTACCAGATTGAAGGACTGCTCAACCTGCGATTTGCAAGGCAGCGGTTGCCCGCCGCGACGCGGGTATTGGTTGGTGCGCAGTGCCTCTTGCAGAAATTCACGCGAGTAGTCGTTCGTGCCGCGCATCTCAGCTTTAAAGTCTTTGCGCAGTTGGCGTTCCAAATCTTCGTACATGTCCATCACGCCCAGGGTAAAGCTGCGTGCCGACAAGTGATCCGGCTTGCCTTCCTCGAAAATCTGCACATCGAACGTAAAGCCACCCAAATCCAGCCCAAGCGTGACATCCTTACGCAGCGCAATCGGGCCATGTGTGTGAATGCCGTCGAAGGCATAGGTGGCGTGTCGGAAAGCCGCCGACGGCTCAGAGAACGCGCCGGCCTCAATTACCGAAAAGCGTTTACGCACGCCCATGCTCGTCACATCCCACTTGCCTTTAACCGCCTCAACAATGTCACTGCGATAATCGCGGTCACGTGGCGGGTAGGACATGTTCACCAGTAAGTTATGCCGATCATCCTCGAAAATTCGGTAGAGCATAATCGCCGCCAACACGCCCACATAATCGCGGGTGTATCGGGCGTTGCCTGCCAGCTTGCCGACGCTGATGCGCTCGGCTTGGCGACCAATGGCGTAAGGCGTGCCATTGACGATAAAAATGTTTGGATTGCCACGCGCATCGCGCTCGTCATAATCGGTGATGCGCTGAAGTGCATGAGGGTAGAACGTACACATCTTGGATGTGCTGCCTTTGATGTCACTGTTGCCGGTATCAATCCCAACTGGCTCTAACTGAACGCGGCGCTTTGCCATTTTGCCTCTCCTTTTTGCTTGAGTATCACAAGTATCACACGTGTATCACGTGTATCACGTCTTGCAAGACATTATAGCACGGCGTCTTGCAAGACACAAATGGAATTTGGTTACAGTCGCCTAACCGTGTACAATGGTTTCCATGACCACTCGAAAAACACCGCGACCACCAACCCTCTCGTTCTATCTCGGCAAAGGTGATAAGCGTGAAGAGCGCATTGCCAAACTAAACACCATTGCCGAGCAGTTCAATATGTCTCGCTCCGAACTCCTGCAAAAGATTGCCGACGGCGATCTGCTCGTGATTCGCAAACCGCCGTCCGACGACTAAATCCAGACAGACACCCAACTATTGCTTGCGCAGGCGGTATACATTGAACCAACTGTACTTATCCTGCCGGCGCTCACAGGCCACCAATCCCAGGTCGGCGGCCTGCGCCAAAATCGTCCGCGCCTGGGCGTCATGCTTCCAACCGAAATGTTGCGCCAATTCTTTAGCGGTGGTTTCCCTGCCGCCTGCCAGATAGTCCAGCGTATCCCGCATGTGTGGCGGCATATAGTTGGTAAATAGCACTTCCAGTTCGCCAACCGCGTCACCGCCATTGAGCGCACGCAGGTAAGCGGCGGTGATGGTCGCAAAAACCAGGTGCCGGTCTTTGTTCCGTCGTGGTGCGTATTTCGTCATGGGTTCACCCTCCTACCCACTCCTCGCGCTTCACGTACACCGCCGTTACCCGCTGCCACTGTCCACACCAGCGCGGCGGCTCGCACCGGTAGTCCATCACCGGCTGGATAACGGCGCTTGTAGCACGCAGTCGGCGTAACAGGTGTTCCAGCATGGTGAGCGGCAGCTTGTGAATGACGAACAATTCCGGCACAATCCCTTTGTTCCGGTTGCACGCCAGCATAATGGCGTCCTCCGCCGACAATAAGCGGTTGGCCGGGTTTACGACTTCCAGCCGGTAGCCGCGCCGTTTCAAGTCGGCAGTCATAGCGGCGGTGGGTTCGTGCCGTGAGAGCATCACGGCTAGTTTGAGTGCCATGTCAATTCACCCGGCCTTCCCGCTCGTTGGCGTATACATACTTTTCCGCAAACGCCTTCCGCTCCCGCTCGGCAATATCGTTCTGCAAGCGCGTCCACACCGGCACGTTCGCCATCACATCATCGTCACTCGCTACCAGCGACTCGTCGGACTGCACAGCGCGTGGCACGTAGCCCTGCGGATAGCGCCAGTGGTAGAGCCATCCCCCTCCGAGGATGGCAACCACGACGAGAGCGAACACCGCGCACAACAGGACGCAGGCGAGTGCGCTCACAGTTCCACTTCCAGACTCTCGGCGTAATCGAACAGTGTCGGCTGGCCGGCCAGCGCCTCGGCTTCCTCGCAGTTTTTCACCGCCACATCGAAGTAACTTTCCTTCAGTTCGATGCCCACACCGCGCCGGCCCATCTTCACAGCGCAGTACGGTTCGCTCCCGATCCCAGCAAACGGCGATAGCACGGTTTCGCCCGGCGCACTCCACAAGTCGATAGCCCGCTCAATCACATCCAGCTGCAGCGGGCAGATGTGCTTGGAGTCGTCGCCGGCTTTGGCCTGCTTGTAATTCAGCACGCGGGTTTGATCGACATCAAACCACACCGGCGATGCATACCGCTGCCAGACGGCGATGCTGTAGCTTTCATCGGAGAACTTGCCGGCGCGGGCATAATTGGCCGGCGGCGGGTTGGTGCCGATGTAATCGCCGGGTACGCGCTTTTGCTGGATCGAGCGCCCGCCCTCCAGCGGCCACTTGCGAAACACAATCAGGTAATCCGCCATACCCTGCCGGCACGCCTCTGAGCGTTCAGCAAAGTTCTTATGCAGCAGGCCGTGATTGTTGGTGCGGGCGCGTTCGATCACCGGATCCTTCCAGATAGTCACCCGACTGTGAAAGTGCCAGCCGTACCGCTCGTGAGCGCGGATAATGTCACCGGGAAAGTCGCGTAAGCCCGCCGCGCCGTCGCTGCCCATGTAGGTCGGCAAATCCTTGCAGTGAACCGCCGTTAGACGCCCTGGTAGCGTGACGCGGTACATCTCGCCAATGAGGTACTCGTAATGCCGGAAAAACTCATCGTCATCGGCGCTGTTGCCCATGTCGGCTTCGGAGTCCGAATAAACATATGTGTCAATAAACGGAGGTGAATACACGCTAAAGTCGATAGAGTTGTCCGGTATACCCTGAACAACCTGGACGCAATCACCCTGGTAGAGCGCCCAATTTTTACCGCTGGCTTGCTTCATTACCTTTGTCACGGTTATGCTCCTTTGCTGTACAACCAATCGGGTAGCACCATTGGCGTTGTGCCGAGCGCACTCGTTAGTGAGCGGCGCTTGTCATCTCTGAACAGGCCATGTTCGTGCATGGCGCTGTTCATTTCGACTTGCATCTGTTGAAACAAGTCCTGCTTGGTTCGAATCACGGCCATGATATTGCCTTCGGTTTCGGCGTAGATCATGTGCGCGTGAACGGCATTGGCCTGGCCGTAGCGGTAGGAACGGCGCAAAGCCTGATAGGTGCGCTCGAAGCTGAACGACACGCCGACGAAGATTTGTCTTGAGCAGTGCTGCCAATTGAGACCAAATCCCGCTATTTCAGGCTTTACGATAATGGTGGCGGTTTCACCGTGCGTAAATGCCTTCAGACGTGCCTCCTTTACGTCGTCTTTGTGGCTACCACGCACCTCAACCGCGTTCGGAAAGGCCGGCTTGAGCGCATCGGCTTCGTAGTCGGTGTCGCACCAGATAATCAGCGGCGTTGGATCGTCGCCGGCCAATTCAACGGCGGCCTGCACGCGGCTGCCCAGGCTCTCGCGTTTAACCTTGTGCAGGCTCGTTGCCGATGGACTGGTATCAGGCATCAGCCGGCCTTCGGCCCAGGCGCGTTCAATCGTCGATTGCGCCGCACTCAGGACGTGTTCGTGAATATGCAGCGGCGGTAAGTCAAACCCGGCCAGCGCGTAGTGTTCGCCCAAGTCCGACGGTGACGACAGGCATACTGCCCACTCGGTAAGCCAGCGATAGAAGTCCTTGCGCGCATGGTTTTTCAAGTCATACTTGCCGGCCTTCATCGTGTCATTGGCGAACCAGCGCGAGATCATCTCATTGGACGGCATGATGCCCAGAAATTCGGCGTGGTTGCCCAGCTCGAGGTGGTCGTTGGGCGCGGGTGTTGCGGTGGCTGCCAGCTTGAATGGTGTATCTTTGAAGGCTTCCAGCAGCGCCCGCTTGGTTTTGCCAGTGTAGTTTTTCAGGATGCTCGATTCGTCTAACACCACGCCGGCAAAGGCCGAGGTATCGAACTTGTGTAACCGGCTGTAGTTGGTAATGACAACCTGCGCATCATCCACCTCGGTTTGATCTTTGCAGAATTTCACGTCGTAACCGAATTTGCTGGCTTCATCAAGCATCTGATAAGCCACTGCCAACACCGTCAGAATCAGCACCTTGCCGCCGGTGTGGTGAGCAACGTGCCGCGCCCACTCAAAGGCGATGTTGGTTTTACCCAGGCCGCATTCGAGGAAGGTGGCGGACTTACCGAGGCGCAGCGCCCAACGCACGATATCGCGCTGGTAGAGCCACAGCGCCGGATTCACATCCGCTTCACTCACCTCGAAGCCGGACGCTTGCACGCCAGCCTTTTTAGATGCGAGAAAGTTCAAATAGTCTCTCATGACTTCGCTGCCTTTCCAAGCACCACCGGGAATTCCTCACGCCACACACCAGCCGCCGGGTTGCCGCGCAGGTTGCCTTTGAAAAACACCGGAATACCCGCGTCGCCAAACAATTCCAGCAGCCCGTACACCCACGCCGCGTCGGGTTGGTACACCGTGCGCCCATTCGAGGCCGCGCCGATAATCACCCACTCAAACGGCAGCTTGTCGTGTTCCTTGAGCCAGTTGTAAAACACCGGCGCGGCGTCGAACCACAGCGGCTCGATACTCATAAAGCGCACGGGCGCATCCACCTGGAACAGGTAGCGTAGATACACTCGCAAGGCTTTGGCCGCGCCACCCGCGCTCATGCGGTGGCCGGCTGGCAAACTCACACCCGTCCACACATTGGCTGGGAATGGGTTGAATTCGGGTATCCGCAGCGGGTTCTTGCTCAGGGTGAGGAACGTGTGCCAGTCGGCACGGCGCATGGTGTCCAGCACGGCGGCAATCTGCTCGGCTGGCACCCAATGCCCAAACACATCCGCCATTGAACCGACGAATATTTTGCCCGGCTTTTTCACCTTCAGCGGTTCTTCGAGCCGCGCCGGATGCCAGTAGTGATGCTCGAAACCCGCCGGGTACACCTTCCCGGCCACCCGCTCGGCAACCGTCTTGGCATAGCACTGCGTCACGTTGCCATCGGGCATTTCCCAGGTGCAGCCGTGTAAACAACCCGCTGTCGGGTTCCAGGTGAAATCACACCACTCGATTCCGTTTGCGCCTTGCTTATTCATGGCCTAGCCCTCGCAGTACGCGCCGAATATGGCGCACCATCAACACCTGTTCGTCGGACAACTGCGTGCCGTATTCCAGTCGGCCTAAACTGCCCTGAATCAGCGACGCGGCGGTTTCAACGGCGTCTTCGAGTGCGGCATAATGTGCGGCTAACTCGGCATACTCATGCGCCAGCGCCGCCAGCTCGTCTTGCAGCGCGTTTTCGGTGCCGAACAAGTCCAGCATGTCGTAGCCGTCGCCGTCGTGTGCAGCTAAGGCGAGCAGTGTTTCAACGTGTAGAATGCGTCTGGTGTTCATATCCCTCATTCCTTCCCTAACGTAAATTCACTTCATGCACCACCGCATCCATCCAGCGTGTGGTGGGTTTGTCAAACAGCATCGGCACGACGCCGCACGTGCCGCCGCGATGCTTGGCGACGTAGACGTTCGAGATACCTTCCGTGTCCTCGTAGACAAACATGACCACGTTGGCATCCTGCTCCAAGTCGCCACTGTCGCGTAAGTCGGATAGGCGCGGCTGTGGGTTATCGCGTTTATCTACCTCTCGGTTGAGCTGCGCTGCGCACAGCAGTGGCACGTTCAATTCGACGGCCAGCGCCTTCAGGCCGCGTGACAGTTCACCGAGTTCCTGCGTGCGGTTGCCTTTTGTGTCACCGCGCATCAGGCCGATATAGTCCACGCACAGCATGTCCAGCCCGTGCCGGCTCACCATGCGCAGCGCCGCCGCTCGCAGTGCCGCCAGTGAAATGGCCGGCGTATCGTCAATGAAAATCGGCAGTCGGCTCACCCGCCCGGCACTCTCGACGAACCGCGACCACGTGCCACCTTCGCCCGCGCTCAACCGGCCTGCCATCACGTCTGAACCGCTGAGTTGGCTTTCCGCTGCCAGCGCCCGGCCTGCCACCTCATCGGCGTTCATCTCACCCGTCCAGAATAAAACCCGCTTATTCAGGCGTGCCACGTTCATGGCGATACTCAGCAAGAAGGCGCTTTTGCCCATGCCCGGCCTACCCGCCACATACACCAGATTCCCGCGCTTCAAGCCGTACAGCAGCTTGTCCAGCGTGCGAAAGCCGGTTGGCAGTCCCATCACCTGCGTATTGCCTTTCATGAGTTCCTCGACATAACCAAACACCGACTGCACACCGTCCTTGAGCGGCGCGGTATGGAGTTCCGCCTGCGTGCCAATGGCGTTCAACAGGCGCTTTTCCGCTTCCGTTTGCACATAGCCGAGGTCGCTGGCTTCGTTCAGTGCCAGCGCCTTAATCTCGTCAGCGGCAGTCAGCAAACGCCGGCGCACTGCCGCTTTTTCGACAATCCGGGCATACGTCACGGCGTGCATGGAATTCGGCGTGTTGCTCACCAGGCGCAGCAGGTAGCCGTCGCCGCCAATGTCATCCAGGTGGCCGGCGTTTTTTAACTGCCGCGAAACCGTGAGGTAGTCAAAGTCCTCTTTGCGTTCGGCGCAGCGTTGGATGGCCTGCCAGATGTGCTGGTGGCGCAGCAGGAAAAAGAAGTCGGGCTTCATAAACGCGGCCACTTCCACATAGGCATAGGCGTTACTGAGAACCGAGCCGAGCGTCGCTTCCTCGGCTTCGCTGCTAAACGGTGCTGTTGAATCGGGATAGTTCGTCACGAAAGCACCTCTTTTAAGGCCTGGTATTCCGGCGTTTGCTGGTAAGCGGCAAATTCTTCCGGCGTCATGCCGGGCTTGTCCGGCGGTGGCACGAACACCGGCGCAGGTGTTTTGGCGGCGGGTTTGGTTTTGGCGCGTCCGTCGCGCTGCCAGCGTTCCAGGATGGCCTGGACATACTTCCAGTTGCGCACGTTGCTGTTCACCGCTTCTTTGAGCGCATCCTGCACCCAGGCGTAGCCGTAGCTGCTTTCAGCGTCGTTGAGTTCTTCAGCCAGCATCGGCGTGACACTGAATCCAAAGGCTTTCTCATAAAGCTGGTAAACGGTGGGCGCGGCTACTTCTGGTTCTTTTACTCTGGTTGTATTACTCTGGTTATTGTCTCTGGTAGACACCACCCCTGGTGTCTGTGAGACACTAGGGTGGTTGCTGGTAGACACCACCCCTGGTGTCTGTGAGACACTACCTGTGAGGCTTTTCACGGTGTAAATGTTCGGTTTGCGCTGGCGTTTTTCACCTTGTAGCGGCTGGCTATCGCGCTCTACGTCGATAAAGCCTTTGCGCTCCAGAGTGTCAATGGCACGCAGCACTTGCGACTTGCTCATCTGGCACAGCTTTGCCAGTGTGCCGACGCCGGGAAAGGCCACGCCGGTTTGTCGGTTGGCGTGTTTCAGGATTGCCATGTACACCCAGCCTTCGTAAGGTGTCAGGCTGAAGTTAAACACGGCGTCTTCAACCATGAAAAAGGCTGGCCGTCCGTCGATAAGTTTGCTCATAGCCTCAGTCCCTCACCGCGCCAATCACCTTTAGCGCGTCCTCAACCGTGCGTACCACCGACGCCTCACCACACCAGTCCTCGAAGAACTGCACTTGATCCGGCGTCAGCTTGCCGCGCTTCCCTTTGGTTTCCAGCAGGTAATTCACGCCGCGATAGCCCACCAGCAAGTCCGGCACGCCTTTCGCTGAAATCGTGACAACGGACGCGCCTACCGCCTTCAGCGCGTCCTTAATTTCGGCCTCATTCGCGTCGCGTTTGGCGGCACGTCGGTGGATACTCATCAGCGCAGCCGCCGTTCTTTGGCCTTGTTGAGCGCATCCGCCGGCGTACTCAGTGACATTTTGATAAAGCGATAGGCATCGTCCGGCGTGCTGTAGCCATGCCGCCACTCGTTCAAGTCAGTGAATGAAGCCACCAGTGCCAGTTCTGCAATTTGGCCGTCGCTGGTAATTTCCTCATGGCGCATACACCAGCCGCGCAGCATGTCCAGAATGCCGGCGGTGTCCCATGTCGGGCGCGCCACCGCTTCCGGCTTGGTTGCGGGCGGCTGCGTGGCGGCGGGTTTGCTGGGTGCTGGTGAGCGACTCGGCGTGCCGTTCAGCCAGCGTGCCAGCGATTCCATATCCTTGACGTTTTCCGGCACGTCCAGCAGATAACGTCCGACGCCGAACAAACGAGCAGCGCGTTTCAGCGCGTCGGTAGCGGCGCTCTTTTCCGGGTCAGCGGCGTCGTATTCCGTGCCGTCGCGTTTGGTGTCTTTGATATTCGCCATGCCGACGCCGGCGCGGGCGGTGCCAAGTATGGTGAGCCTGGCTTCGCAAACGGCGCTGTTATCGCGGGTGTAGAGGTGTTGAATGTCCAGTGTCCAGGCCGGATCAACGTCCTCGATACGACTGGTAATGGCGCCTTCAGTGAGATACACCATGCCGCGCAAGAACTCGTGCTGTTCTGGCAGGAACGGCGCTTTCAGGACGTTCAAGCTATCAGGTGTCAGTGGCATCGCTCAAGTTCCTTTCATATCTCTAAGGCCGGATGCGTTCACCCGGCCAGTTTGTATGTTTGCGAGTGGGTTAGTACGGAATGTCGCTGTTGTCGTCGTCGGGTGTTTCCACCGCCGCTTGGCCGGCTACCATCTGCTCTACCTCAGCCGCGCGTTTGGCCGCCTCAGCTTGCCGTTCGGCCTCCAGCGTCTGGTATTCCTGCCAGAACTCTTGCACCAGCACTTCCGCCGCGTCGGTGTCCAGCACCTCGATATGCGTGAACACTTCGTCGTTGCGCAGGCGTTCACGCACCCGTTCTTCACTGTCGAGATTGCGCCAGCGGTTGGCGTTGATGCGGGCGCGGGCGTCGGGCATCAGGGACATGGCGAGATAGAACCGTGCATCGTTTTGCATGTCGCTTACGACTTGGCTTTCCTCATCGCCGTCTTCGAGGTAGCCCTCAATGGTGATGTCCCGGCGGATGTTTTCGTAATTGCCGGTGTTCACCGTCATGCCCACTTGAATCTCAAACTTCGTAACCTTCATGTCGCTCTCCTTCACTTCAACCGGCGCAATTGCCGGATTACCAACGGTATTTATTCAGCTCGCCCAGTGTCATCAGTGGGGCAAGCTGCTCGAATTTGAAAAAGATCGTGCCGCCGCGATCCATGCGCTCAGTCGTGTCGATATGCGAAAACGGCAGACTGCCCACTTTGCTCACCTTCACGATCTGTTCGCGCTCGTGGATAAACACCAGCCACACATCCAGTCCCGTGAGTGCAGCGACGCGCTCGTAATCGCGGTAATTGCGCAGCGGCGTACCCGTTTCCCATGTATCGGTTTTGCGATACAGATCAGCGCGGGTTTTCAGCTTGGGATCGAACCACAAGCCCGCGCCGGCCTTGAATGCCAGCACGTCGGGCATCACCAGCTTGTCTGAGCCACGTGTGAGGCGCGGCGCGTGGTTGTTCGCCAGGCCGGAATAGTCATAAGCCGGCAGAATGTGATAGCCGCGTTCGGCCTGAAGCCAGTTGGCAAACGCCGCCTCATACACGCCGCCGCGCTCGCGCTGGCGCTGGAAGTCATCACGGGCGCTCATCGTCGATACACTCCCGTAACGACTGGCCCGAACTGGCTAAAGACTTCAGCGAAGCGTTCGCGCTGCCCACCGAAGTACACCAGCGCGCTGCCCACTGTCATCGCGCCGGCTTTGCCATCTGGCCCGTAAAAGGCGATGCGCTGGCGAGCAAAGCAAATGGGGTAGTCCCAAAACGGCTGAAACCACGTGCGATCTGTCACGGCGTTAATCAGCAGCACGGCCTCGCTGACTTGTCCGGCGCAGTAGGCGTTGATGAGCTTGGCGCTCCACAGGTTTTGATTACTTTCGCGGGTGCCTTCGACATAGCCGTAAGGCGGATTGAGGAATACCCGCCCGTGCCAGTCCTGAGTCAGGCCGTCGTCTTCGAGCGTGTAAATGCGTTCGGCCTGTACGGTTTGGTTCGCAAATTCGCAGCTTGCCGGATCGAGATCAATCCCACCCAACAGTTCATGCACCGCCGCGATGTATTCCGCCGGCGTGTACCACTCGTTGTTCTCGCTGGTGTTGAGTACCGTGAGCGCAGCCTTGCGACGCTGACTTTCTTCGATGTATTGCCGCTGGCGCATGGCCCGTTCGTAGGCTTCTTCATCGGCGCAGATGAGTACCAGCGTGGCGTCCATGTCCTCAATCGCCACATCATCGCCGCCGAGTCCAGTTACATAGCCGCGCTGTGCTTCCTTCCAGGCTTTTGAGTTGCGCTCAAACACTTGCTGCCAAGCGTTAAGCACATCGACTTCATCGACTTCATGCCGCTTGCAGAAGGCCACTACCGCATCGTCATAGGGCGATGAACGCACGTCCATAGCGGTATCATGGGTGTTGTGGTCGCAGCGTTGGCACTGCCACAGATACGCCTCGGTAACCTGCCAGTCCTCATGCACGGTGTAGCAGTATTTGCAGTAGGCATAGCCGCCGTTGTAGACGTAGGACGTTTGCGGTTCTTCGGCGTCATTGTCTGTGGGCTGAGCCGGTTCACTGCGCTTGCCAATGTTCGATGTGTCTTGGGTGTAGGTTGCGCCGTTGCGAGTAACTGTGCGTATCTGGTAATCGTTACCAGATAGCTCAATGCGGATTTTTGCGACAAACGGGTGAGTCACTGCACATTGCCGCGCAATCTCTCGATCACTCCACTTCACCCACTCATCATCCCGCAGCAGCGTTAGCACCGCCCGGCGCTTGTCGTCGTTTGTGCGCCGTAGGCCGTGTGTGGCGTTTGCGCCGACTGAGAATAGAACAGCATCCCGGCGCGTGCCTTGTCGCACATCGGCCTTGATGTGTTCCAGTTCGGCACGTTTGGCCGCTGCCAGACGGTGAAAGCCATCGGCCAGCCAGTAATCTGAACCGTCGTAGAACACCACAATCGGCGGGAAAGCCGCGCCCGACTGCATATCCTCGGCGTAGTTTTCCACCGTAACCGGGTTCATCTGCGCACGCGGCTGCGTACCGCCGTCCGTTCGGATGCGCGCCACTGCCACACCAAGCGAGTCGGTGTCCATGTATGCAATCGTTTCACGCACTGGGAACGCCGGAACAGTGACTCCCGGATGATGGATCATGTAATGATTGCGCCAGTTTTCCGGCGTCACTGAAAGCAGGCATTCAGCGCACGGCGCGGCTTCATCCAGGGCGCGTTGATGCGCCTCGCGTTGATACTTCTCGAAGTCGTAGGCGGCTCTCATCGGCGCACCGCCAACTTGACGATGGTTTGTGCAAACGCCGTGACGAGTTCCGGGCAATCGCGCCGGTGTTCCTGAGCCAGCTTGCGAGCCAGTTCGCGTTGAGCGTCGGTGAGTTCGGATTTAGCGCGTTTAGGTGTGATGGTTGTCATTCGTGCATCCTTGCAACGATTTACGTTATAATGATGCTTGAAAGCATCATCTATGGCAAAAAAATTAGCCTACACGCTCAAGCAAGTGCTTGAGTTCCTCGCCATAGGTTCGATCCATCGCCGCCCGTGTCAGGTCAGCCAAAGAGGTTCGTTTCAGTGCTGCCAACGCTTTCAGGTGTCCGATGTATTCCCGGTCTCCACGAATGGAAACTGACGTACTTGACACCAGCACCCGCCGGCGTTTATTGTTCTTGGTCATAATGTCTCCAAACATCAAAATAGTCAAAAGTGTTGCATGTAGACACATTTTTGCATAAAAAAGTTGAGTTGTCAAGATATGGTGTTTATAATGGACAGTGTGTAAGGGGAATTGAAGTGGATGCTACAACGTTTCGAGAATTTATTCTGAGTCAGATGGAACGGCGTGGGATGAAATCAGCGCGGGAATTCACCTTATTTTTGGATGTTTCGCCGTCCACAATTACACGCGCCATTGACGAGCGCAATCCAAAAACGCCGGGGCTGGAACTGCTGATGAAGGTTGCCGAGAAGACTGAAACCGACTTACTGATTTTAGTTGAAATGGCCTATCCTGAAGCTGTCAACCGCAACCGCTTAAGCCCGTCGTCCCAACTGCTGGCGCAAAGCATTGAACGCCTGTCGGAAGGTGGGAAAGAAGCGGTGCGTAAATTGGTTAAGGCTTACGAATCCTGACTGTTCTTCCTCAATCATCACGTCAACCAAAATGGCGAGTGCTTGCTTGTCAGTGGGGGATAGGTTGTCAATCGCGGCAATAAGGTTTTTGTCGGGCATGGTTACTTTTCGGTGTGAATGGTTAGGTAACTGTAGCATCTTCCTCAGTCCATCTAGATTACGAACGATTGTTCCATACGGCAATTCTTAAATAGTACGACTTTGGTTCTTTTTAGGTTAGAAAATTTTTTACCTACCGCTACTTACTCATTATAGCACTGTTCTAGGGGAGGGCTGTGTGTCATGGCGAAGCGACGTAGCAGCAAAGGAAAAGGTAGCCTGCTGTCGGGCGCAACCCTGTTTGTTGTCGTGGTATTTGTGGCCGGCGTCGGCGCGGTTCTGGCCTTATTTCGACCACCTACTGCCGTCCCACGCGCCGCGCCACAAAACCTTGCGGCTGTTCTCGTCACTTCAACCCACACCACAACGCCGGCACGCATCTTTTTTACTGCCACACCCACTGACGCGCTCGAACCTACCGCGACCACCCTGTCACCCACGCGCACACCACGCCCGCAACCTACCCAAACGATTGTCTATGTCACAGGCACACGTAACGCCAATGTGCGTGCCGAGCCGTCCACCACCGGCGCGTTAGTCACGGCCTTAGCGCCAGGAACGGAATTGATTGTGATGGGCATTGCCAACGGTGACGCTGTGGCCGGCAGTCAAGTTTGGTATGCCATTCGGATTGATGACAAGGCCGCCTATATTCACAGCTCGCTGACAGCAGCAACCCGGCCAGTGGTTGTCACCCGCGCACCAGCCAGCATCCAGCAGCTTAATCCAACCAGCACAACGGCACTGCAAAGTGTGCCGACGAACCCGCCGCCACTGGCAACAGTTGCGCCGCCCACGCCAGCGCCGGCCTCGAATATGTGCAACGGGATAGACGACTTAAACTGTAGCGATTTCCGAACCTCACGTGATGCAACGAATCACCTTTTGGCTTGTGGCACAGATGAAGACCGGCTCGATCAGGACAATAACGGACTCGCTTGTGAGAGCCTGCCATGACACGCTTACGCGGGATTGTGTGGGCAGCCGTCAGCACCACCATTCAAGCCAACGAAGACGAGAAATACAGCATTCCGTCGCAGATTGCCGATGGACAAGCCTTCCTTGCCGCGCAAAACATCGACCTCATCGATACGCTGGTTGTTCCGGGCCATTCGCGCAACTATAAGAGCCTGGACAGGCTCGCGTCCGATGCTCGCGCCAAAGGCATTGACGCTTTCGACAAGCTGGCCGAACATCTCGAAGCCTGCGATTTTGATGTGATCTGGTGCCGGGATGCCAACCGTTTCGCCCGCAAAGCCTCGCTCATGCACTACATCGTCGAGAGCGTGGTCGAAGACTGCGGCGCTCGCATCTACAGCCAGAATGACGGTTGGGTAGATGCCACCAACGCCGATATGTTTGCGATGGTCAAAGGCTATACCACCGCCAAAGAGCGCAAGGGCTTTGCCGAGGCCGGCCTGCGCGGGCGCACCAAACTGGCCGAACGCGGCCTGCCTACCGGCTCGCAGATACCCATGACGCACCGGCTCGTGCGCGATCCGCAGTCGGGGCGGGCGCTGGAACTGGTGCTGGCTGAAGACATGCTACCCGTCTGGCGCGATTTAGCCACACTGTTTCTGGCTGGCACCGCTTGGCTCGATATGGGTTGGGCGCTCACCCGCGAATACGGCCACACCACGCCCGATGGTGAACCTTTCAACCATGCCACCCTCTACAACCTCATGCACAACCCACTCATGTGGGGCAACACGGCCATTTCGCCCAAGTATGCCAACCGGCCTAAAGGCGCATGGGTGTTTGATCCGAGCGAACCCGCGCCACCCGGTGTGCGCGTCTTTTATGGCACCGCGCCGGCTGTCTACACGGGTGAACTGGCTGAGGCCATGCAAGCTGAGATGCGCCGGCGCATGGCGATTACCGGCAACGCCTCACCCAGTCGCGGCTATCGTTACAGCGGCTTGTTCGTGTGCGAAGAGTGTGGCTACACAATGGCAGTACTGGTGAAGCGTACCAAGCGCGAGGGGCTGCGCTGCCTGACACACCAGCGCGAATGGGCGCGTAAAAGCACATGCAGCCAGCGATGGATCGGGCATGGCACGATTGACGCCTTTATGCAGGCGTTTCTTGAAGAGCTGCTGCGTGCTGAGGATTTAACCGACACCTTACCGCCACCGGACGCCGGCTTGGTGGCCCACATGGAACAGCTCACGCACGAAGCCGCGAACCTCAATCGCCAGATTGATACGCTTATTGTTGAGCAATCGCTGGCGGACGCGGCCATCCAGCCGCACTATCGCAACCGCGCCAATCGCCTGGCCGAGCAGTTGACTCGTGTCGAGGCGGCTATCACAGCGACACAAGCCAGCCTCAAAGAGCAGTCCGTTACGCCGTCGCAGCGCCGAACCTTTGCGGATTTGCAGGCAATGGGGTTAGAGGCATTCTGGCAGCAGTCCGATACGAAGATCAATCAAATGCTGCGCAAGCTCATGGGTTCGTATCGCTTCATGGTAAGGGATAAAGAGGTGGTAGATCGCCAGCGGCGGTAGGTGCTTGGTATGTGTGAAACGCCAATGTCGTAAACACAAAGCATCTATTGACTTTGAACGGCTTCATAAAGATTGTTCCACGTTGCCAGATTTTCGATCAAGGTAAGTGTTCGCTGCTGAAACAGGACTTGAACGTTTTCGATCTGGAAATCATTCGCTAAACCAACCGTCGCCAATAGGTGTAATTGACCGGCAAGAGCATACACATCGTTGATGACGCTTTTGTATGTTTCCTCTAAAGCTTGGTATTCTTCGCAAGCGGGATAAGTAATATCCTGTCTGCGTAAAGCTGCGCTGTCAGCCATTGCAGCCCAATATACTAGGTCGTCCACAAATTCACTTCGCTCGTCTTCAGTCTCCAATTCTTCAAACATTTCTACCAAATCATCTATTCGGTCAATACGATTACTGAGATGGCTTTGTGTATCAGCTGGTAGTTCATCAATGGCAACGGTGCATCCGTCTTCTGCTACAGCCGGCATCGCCAATCCAAGCGCGAACAAACAAGCAATCAGGTACCTCATATGAACCCCCTATCTTTTGGGAGTCGATGATACATGCATTTGTCATTCGGCGCTGATTTCATCGGGGCGCCCGCGTTTGCCACCCCACTGAACTTTTGTAGTAATGGGCTTGCCGTTCTTTTTGAGGTAATCCTCTATTGCCTCTCGGATCAGCAACGAAATCGGCACACCGCCGCGTTGCTCAGCTAATTCCTTCAAAGCCACTTCCGCTTCATCTGGATATGTAAATGCTGTGCGTGCCATCAGTATTTTCTAACCTTAACTACTTGACACAAGTGATACACTTGCATATACTAAATGTATACAAGTGATACAAGTTCAGCATATCACAAGTGTCAAATTTTAGAAAGGATACCCATCATGCAACTACCGTTTTTTAACCGCCGCCAGCTTCAACCCGATCCGCCGTCTGAGATGACC
Source organism: Pirellulales bacterium (assembly GCA_022841705.1). GTDB lineage: Bacteria > Planctomycetota > Planctomycetia > Pirellulales > Lacipirellulaceae. Next base: position 27,086 of record JALHQZ010000015.1, on the reverse strand, counting down.
GTCGGCTTCACTGTCGCTGTGGAAGAAGTTCAGCCCGTCTCGATCTGCATCGGGCGAAACTCGTGGGGAGGCAAAGAATACGTTCGCCGGTATCAACTCTTTACCTATGTCGGAACACTGACCGGTATCAGCCCAGATGGTGAAGAAATCACGCTGCGTTACATGAATGAAGCGTGCGACACTTGGATCACTCGTGATTTCCGCGTCAGTCAGATGATCTGGTGGCACGAGAAACAAATCGAAAACGCAGCAGCCTAAACAAAGACTGCTGCGCCCACAAACTGTAAACCAGCCCGCCGTCGCCTGAGAAACAGCGGTGGGCAAGTCTAAAACAAGGATAACACACATGAACAGCACTGCTCAAGACACGACCCTCGCTCTCGGCCCCGGCCTCGCTGCCCTGGCCTTCCCGGAAATCACGGATGCCCGTGCCCTTCGCGCTCGTGGCGGCCAACTCGCCGTCGCACTGGTGGCACTCAAGGCCGGCGGTGATGACTTTACGCCGGATAACCACCTTAATTTCGTTGGCGGTTGGTTCGTCAATTTTGGTTTCGCTGAAGAACGCACCGGCGCACGCTTCAAGGAATACCGTCTTACCAACGCTGGCAAGGTGTTTGCGGGTGAGGCACGCGGCGGCTGGCGGCTGCCGGGTTGGGTGTCGCTGACACGCGGTACGGCGCGTGACGAAATTCACTTTGACTTACGCAACGCCGAACACGTCACCCTCATGCGCCGGATGCTGCAAGCGGGCTACATGCTCGTCACGGCGGTGCGCTCGTGAGCGCCTGCTTCAACTGCGGCGCTGACGTGGCTGAAGGCGAAGGCTGGCTCTGCGATGCCTGCGCCACTATCGAACTCAACGGTCTGGGTGAATACACCACCCAGGCAGACGAACCCGCACAGTTTGAAATCACGCTCAAGGGCCAGAGCGCCGTTGCGTGGTTGATCGCCAATGATGCTGACGCCCGCGCCTTTGCTGCCCAACTGAAAGCAGGCCGGCAATGATGACCGACGCTAAACCGTTTACAGGTTCAATTTTGGATTTTGCTACGCTGGAATCATGTCCAGTGATGGCTTCGGCTACCGGGGATGAGCATCCCTATGATCGCACCAACGCGCCAGTCGCCGCCGCCGGACTCGTCCAGTGGTACAACGGGCGGCCTTACATTCAGGTGTTCGCCTCGCGGGTGATCGGATGGATCGTGAAGCAGCACACCCGCTCCATTCCCGGTGTGGTGCGCAGTACCGATACGGTGAATTTTCACGATAACCCCGATGGGCTGCTGCTGTGGCTGGCCGATGCTTCCTGTGCGGACGCGGCGCGTGAATGGCTGGCGCTGTGGCGGCCATCGGATGAAGAGCTTGCTTGGTCGGAATGGTGGCATCAGCCAGACGAATACGAGCATCCGCCCGAAGTGTGCCTGCGCCGTCACAACGACGGCAGCGCCGAGTGGGGCTATCGGAAATAACGTACGTCGGGCGGTTCGCCGCCCGAATTCAACATCGTTTAGACACGCAAGAGGTAAATAACGTGACGACTAAAACACCCGCCGAAATCGAGCAATTAAAGACCAACTGGCTCAATGATCCCTGTTGGGACATTGAGACAACCGAAGGCTTTGAAGCACACACCGAAGAGCTGAAGGCGTTTCACGATGAGCAGCGCGTCAAATGGATCGCGGCGCTGAAAGCCAAAGAGGACGCCCGCCGTGTCCGCACGATTTACCAGCGCCTCGACGGTGGTAGCACGGCTGCGCAGGACACTCTCGAAAGCGAGCTACTTGCCGAGGGTTGGCAGATCATCAATGTGTCAGTTGTGGCCTACATCGACCCGCGTGACGACCACCGGCAACCCTCCATTGACCGCTACATCACGTTTCAACGCTAAGTTTTCGCAACCCCATTTAAGGAGGACTCTCGACATGACGAACGTATCTGAACTGCCGACGCTGCGCTATCAAGGTGCCATTCTCGTCAACCTTGAGGTGGCCGTGCGTCAACTCACTGAGGCGCTGGAAAAGTGCGTTGGCGTGCCAGCGATTAGCTGGCACATCCTCAAGGCGCTCGAAGCCAGAGACGGCCAACACGCCAGCGAACTGGCGCGGCGAGTCGGACGTGCCGCAACCTCATTCACGCCGAACCTCGACAAGCTCGAAGCTGCTGGACTGGTAACGCGCAAGGCGGACAAGACGGATCGCCGCGCCGTGCGCATTTATCTGACGGAGGCCGGCGCGAATTTCGTGGCCGATCATCCACAAGAGGTTGATGAATATACCGACGTTGCCCTTCGTAACATTCTGGCCGATGACTGGGACGGCTTCGTGCGCGTCCTGACGGCACTTCAGGATATTGAATAGCAACTCTCCCATAACTTGAACGCAGGGACGCGACACACCGCGTCCCTCAGTGAAGGACAAACGCTGTGAATACCTGGAATGAGCAGAGTGAATACGGCACGCCGGCAGTGGTGCTGTGGCGCATTATCTACATGTTCGATGACCGGGCGCAGTATATCGCCGAGCCAGACTTCGGCGAAGTGTCGGATGGTGCCGAGGTGATTGAAGGTGGCTTGAGCTATGAAGAAGCGGACAGGCTTTCCCGCCAGTTAAACGAGGTGCAGCGATGAGCAATGACGCCCGCCAGATAACAAACGAAGAAGAGCGTGCGCTCTTTGCTCGTGCCGGCGAACACATCCCGCCGGCACCGCCCGCCGCACAGCCCACACGCACACTTGGTATGGTGCGCGTGCGTCAGTCGCCACAAGACGCCGAAGATGTGGCCTCGCTGGTGGATGATGCCGCGCATATGCTGCTCACCTACCTGTCTGATCCGGTTGCCCGGACACATGACGAGCCGCTGCGCTTCCTGCTGCTGGCCTGCCGGCGCAACCTCGAAGGCGTGCGCGATCTGATTCGCGCTTACGACGATGAGGTTAAGCCGTGACTACCGGCCAGCGCCCGCCCAAACCCTACACGCCGCGTCCGTCCGAGTCGACGGATACCGACATGCCCGACGTACTGCGCCGCGTCGGGTTCAACCCTTATGCCGCGCCGACACTCGATACAGACGCCAAAATGCGCATCCAGCCAATGCAGGTGGATGCGCAGGCCGTTGCCCGGCGTGTCTACCGCCGGTATCGGCTGTTTGAGGCGCTTGGACGATTGAAGGCGCGGCGGCAAATATGACGACGCAATTTGTTGCCTTCAGCGGCGGTATTGACAGCACGGCACTCGCTCTGATGCTACCCGACGCAACGCCGGTATTTACCGATACTGGCGACGAATTTGACGAGTTGTTGGCGCATGTCGAGAAATTTGAGCGCGTGACAGGCCGTGCTATCGTTCGCATTCAAGGTCGCGTGGTCGATGAACAGCTTATCCCGCAGACGCTTCCCGAATATGTCCAGGAAGCGAAATTCTTGCCTAATCACGGTGCGCGATTTTGCACGCGCATGTTCAAAATTGAGCCGATGAACTGGTGGCTCAAACAGCGCCTGCCAGCGGAATTGTGCATCGGCCTGCGTGCCGATGAGCCAGCCGATGAGCGCGTTGGCAACCTCACGCAGTTGGACGGTCTGGGTATCCGCTATCCGCTGCGTGAGGCTGGTTGGACACGAACCGACTGTATCCGCATGTGCCTGACGCACGACTTGTTGCCGCGCAATCCGGTGTATATGGCACGCGGCGGTTGCAAAGGCTGCTTCTACAAGCGTAAGGCCGAAGTCAAGGCAATGGTTCAGCTTGTGCCGCATGTCGTGGATGAATTGCAGGCGCGTGAGGAAGCGGTTCAGGATGAGCGCGGGCGCTACTTCCACATGTTCCCAAATGCGGGCGCGAGTATCGCTGATATTCGCGCACAGCCGGCACTCTTTGATTTATCAGAAGTTTACCGCGCCGCTGGTGACTCGTCGGATAAAGGCGAGGCATGTGGCCTCTTTTGTCACCGATGAGCGCCACGCTGCTAGACGACGCGCCGGAAATTGTCGTTAGCCTGCGCCACGCCAGTGCGCCGCCGTCCTTCCAGCGCGTGCCGCCGCCGGACTACGACAGCATGGACGTACTTACGCGCAGTATCCACCGAACCGACACGCCGGGCGTGTGCCGGATTGACGGGATACTGTTCACCGTGCCGATGCTGCGCCGGCGACTGGAATACGGGTACGCGATGCCAGTCGGTGCGCTGGCGCTGCTGGGTGAATAAGGCCGAATAATTTCTCTTAGCAAGCGTGAAAGGAATTTGAGCGATGAATACGCAATCAGCATCAATGTGGGACGAGTTGAAACAAGATGAGCGGGATGTTTTGCGTGCGGCTTATTTACATGGCAGCGTAGTGACCGGCTCAACCCAAGTCGAGGATCGGCATGGGCAAAAACAATCATATCTCGTCATCCAAAAGCTGAATCGGCGCGGGTTGCTGGTGTTTGCACGCAAAGAGGATGGCCCGGCAAGTGCTGGTGTTTACGAGCTTTCCGATGCTGGCTATGCAGTGACTAAAGATCGTGCCATTGACGAACGCAGTGCAGAAATCGAGCGCCTGCGGTTACAAAACGACATCCTCATGAAAGCCCTTGACGACATACGCAAAATCGGCCACGCCGTTTTACCTAACCGTAGCCCGGAATATTATCAGGATGTGTTATGGGACATCGAGAAACGACGCGCACAAGCCAGCATTGACCTTCAGAAATTGAATGAAGGCTGATAAGACCGAATCTCGCTACCGCAATCAAAAAACAGCCGGCTTATCCGGCTGTTTTTACACTTGAAACACGTTTTTGGTTGTCGAACACTTGCCCTGGTCGGGCAATATGACTAGCTCAATTCTCAGCTTCGCTACATCGTCACCTCCTGTCTACTCAATAATCCACCACGCACGGGGCTGATAGCCATATTTATCGCGCACCCAACTCGGAAGCTGGAACACGAGCGGCTTGGCATAACCTGGCGTCGGCGGATTGCGCGGCTTACAGTCGCATTTACGCACGCTGGGCGCGTTCACCGTGCCGCAGCGTCCGCATAACCAGCCCTCGCGCATGAGCTATAAGCCGTCTGACCGATCTATGTCGGTATAGAAATAGCGCGTGGTCGTTTGCATCTCGGCTAACCGACTACCGAAGGGATCGCCTTCAATCGCCTCAACGAGCGCCGGCTTATCGGGTGGCGTGCGAGCATAGCCCACCAGAGGCGCATCGACAGCTCGCAAGCTCTGGTAGTAGGCACTCGACAGCCCCAGCGTGCCGAGCAGGGCAATCAGGGCCGGGGCTGCGCTGGTAAACAAATTGAGCAGCGAGTTAAATTGAAGTTCAAACCCGAACCGTTGGGCAATCCACAGCAAGGCAGTCAGGATACCGCCGATAAATAGCTGAATGCCGCTGGCTGGCACCTCCTTCAATACCGCCCAACGCTTCACAATCGACACCAACAGCACTGTCGCCGGCGCCGAGAAGAGGCCAGCATAGACAATCTGCTCGATTGCCCGGAGCAGCAGCTCGGCGGCTTCTTCGAGCGTGATCGGTGGGGCGGGGACTGGCTCATTATCTTGAGCCAGCGCGACGAGCGGCAGCGCCAGCAGCGCGGCCACGAGCAGGATGAGCGTCAATCCGCGAATGAAGTGAACCATCAGTCTGTCTCCTTTTCGGTGAGATCGCTAACGAGATTGTCAGCCAGCAATTTCGCCGGCATGAGATGATTACCAATCAAATGGCGCACCTCGGCAATGAGTGCGCCGGGGGCGATTTGGAGTGCCGTCTGCAATTCAAGCGCCTGCACCTGCGCATTGTCCAGCCGGCGCGTGGTGGCCTTGTGCGCGTCCTGCTCGGCCATGAGATCGAACGCCAGCGCGTCGGCTCGCTTTTCGGCCAGTTCGAGATCAGCTTTGAGCTGTAAATACTCGTGCTGTGGGATGGTGACGGTTATCGCAGCGGCCACTTCCAGAAACGAGCGCCCGACGAAGCCGATGCGCCCATCGTTGATAAGTTTCACCACATAGTAATCAATCGCGCCGACTTCTGAGCCGCGCTCAAGAAAACTGCGCTCGTGATCGACCAGCATCGACAGCGGGATGATGTCGAGGCCGGTGGAAGGGCCGGGTTGAATAGCTTTGAGGATCGCGCCTTCGCCCACGCGCTCGCGCACGTTCACCGGCAGGGTGCCAATGACTTTGACATTGTGCCGGCGCCACCGCTCGTCTTGAGCCGTGATGTTGAATGGCGGGGTGTCCGGCTTGAAGTCGATGAGCGTCTCATCCACCCACCCGATCACGCCGTTATCGAGCATCACCGCCCGCCAGCGTCCCAGGCGCGGGTTGTAGATCGTCCAGACTTGCTGGCTGTAGTCGGTTGCGCTCGCGCTCTGGATATAGCCGAGCTTGGCGCTGGCCTCATCGCGTCGGGCGTAAATATAGACACGCTCTGGATATGCGGCGACGTTGGACTTGAACCAGCGGCCATCGTTCTTTTTCGGCAGCGTTGGATCAGTCGATGGTGGGGGTGGCGGCTCTACAGGCGGCGTGCCGGCGCGAATAAAGTGCGCTGGTATCTCGACCTGCGCGGCATCGCTTTCCATAAAAGCCAGGTAATCGCCGTCCCCACGCACGTTATAGGACACCCACTGCGTCGAGGTTTGACCTTCGCAGTAGTTCACCTGTGCAATGGTGACTTCGGTGGGCGCGTGAATCACATGGTGCGCCCAGAGCAGCGAGTATGCATTGATATACCCGGCTGGACGGCCTGGAAACCACGACGCTTGTTCCCACGTTTTCGCCAGCGAACGGTAGCCACGCGGCGTATCGAGTGACTGACTGACGAATACACCAGCCAGCCCGCGCCATAGCGTTTCCAGCCACAAAACGAGCGTCCACAGCAGCCACAGGATACCCGTGCTGGCAACGCGAAACTGTTCAACGGTGGACATTGGTACGAAATCAGTATCGACGGCGGCTGGCACGCCGGCGGCCATCGGGATTAGTTCGTCGCGGTGGGTATCCCTCACATCGTTCATGTTGTCGTAGACGGCTTCGGTAATCAGCAACCAGGGACACAGCACGGGCTTACCCGCACTGTCGCGCAGCGTCGCGTCGGTTGGCTCGAAGCGCGTCCCATCGGCACTGACGGCGTAACCTAGAGCGAACATAATGCCCTGGTAGTCGCGTCCGATGTGATCCTGCGCTAACCGCCAATCAATGCGCTTGCCGCGGGTGAGGTAGGCGTTGTGCTTATCCCACAGGTTGCCCGGCTCGCCTTTGCGCTTGCGATCCCTGCCGGCGTTCACCGCGATTAAAGCATACTGCGAGGTGTAATTGTGGGTGCCGAGGATAAATGCATATGCGCCGGATGGCAGGCGCACGTTGCGATGCTCGTGCATGAGCTTGAGAAACTCAATCGCCCAGGGTTCTTTCCACTGGTTCGACTGGTTCCAAAAGCCCGTCATCACGGCACCACTTGCGCCGTTCCAGAAGCACAGGCCGATTGGCCCCGCCGGGTCAGCAACACTCAGCTTGATGAGTTCGCAGTACATCATGAAATCACGCTTGACGAAGCCGCGCTCGTTGTTGACGTAATACAACACATTCGGGCTTTTCGCATCGGCACGCAGGTTCTTTAAGTCCTGATACCGTGCAGCGGCATAGGCTTTGACGTGCGCCGGGTTGTCATTGTCTGGGCGCGGCTCAAATGGGTAAATGCGCGACACGGGATACAGCACGCCGGCTTCATCATGCAGCCGCCGCGCCATGTGATTGGCGTCAATCACGACAGACGCCAGATAACGGGCTTTTTTGGCGTGCGCAATGAAAGCATCTTCGGACATGCCGAACATGTTCATCCGCACTAACCCGACAGGGTTATAACGTGCCATCGGTTTCGCCTTCCTTCAGTTCCACTAGCACTACTGGCGCCGGCGTTATCTTGCCGCGCACTTCGGCGATAAAGGTTTCCATCGTCGCCTTCAGGCCATGCAGCCCGTCCAGGATTTCTTGGCACTTGCTGGTGTCCATCTTTTGCGGCAGTTCAACCACGAGCTTTTCCAGCGTGTCGAACTTTTCAGCCAGTCGATCTGCTGTCTCGGTGGCGGCTTTCGGCCAGCTTTGCACATCCCGGCCAATGGTTTTCAGGTTCAACGTGATTTGCTCAACCGCCTGTGCGGTTTGCGCCTGGTGTTCAGTATTGGTGGCCTGCGTCTCAGCAATGCTGACTTGGGTTTTGCCAACCGTTTCCATCACGTCGGCCATGCGCTCAATCGACTTATCGAGCCTAAGATACAAGTCGCGGTTAAATTTTTCGTGTTCGTTGTCGCCTGCGAGCTGCACGTTGGCGCGTTGGTTGTAGCCGCGCAGGAACAGCCCGACAATGAGGGTAATCACGAGCAGCAGCACGAGAAACAGCACGATAATGGCCGCCGCGCCGACGTTGGCAAATTCTCTTAGGCTGTTGGTAAGCTCGGTGGCTTCTGATAGTTCCATAAAACGTGTCCCTGTGATTGTTATGTTGAACTAATCAACGCCTGTGCCGTTATATTTGCGCTGTAAATCCAATTCTCTTTCGATCCAGACCCGATCCTCATCAGTAATGAGAATCTTGTCCTTATTTTTCTCGTACCATTCCCACGTGTTTGGGTATCCCTGCGCCTTGCCCGCGCCGCGCCAATCACACAGCATTTCAATGCGTGCTGCATGTGACATTTTCAAGCGTTTAAAACCGCCATCATCTTCCGGCAGTGTCCACCACTGCCAATGGTGATCGGCTCGCTTCTGGTGCAATAACCAAGCAAAGTCAAAGGCTGCATTGCCGGTGTCAGTAGGCTTGTAGTAGCCTGTGCTGTCCCGGCGCTGGATAGCCTCGCTCTTTTTGCCGTAGAAAAAATTGACATACGGAAACCATTCCGACGGCAAGAACTTATGCCAGTCGTGCTTGATTCCTCGCCATATGAGACCGTATTCGAGGCACGCCACAAAGACAAACCACTTGTGGCGCAGTACATATTTGAGATATTTCCAGTGCTTCAACATGCAATTACCTATTTGGCCGGACAACCCGCGCTGGCCGGTTGTGCTGCGCCCGCCTCGCCATTGCGCGGACGACGGCGCGAATGTCAACTTCGTGCTGTAGCTCTTCGTGGGATTGGTAAAAACAGTGATAGCCGCGTGTCCGGCTATGCACCATCGGCAGGCCGCAAATCGGACAGGTTAGGTCACTCATGGGGTCGCTCCTGCTGCACTGAACAACTGTTCTCAGCGTAGCAGAAACGAAAGATGAACCTGTAAGCTATTGGCTTTGTTGACGCTGCTTAACAGCCCATTGGAAGTAATGCTCAATTTCTTTCAGCTTATTTGCGGCCTTTTCATCATCTAAGACTTCGGACAGCCATTGAATCGCGTCCTTTGCGCCTTTGCTGCTATTGCAACCGCCCCGTCCTTTGGTCATTGAGTGGCAAAGGGGTAGAATGTTATCGACTGTTGTGCCACCCCCTTTTGCAAGTGGTATCCAGTGATCGGCGGCTATACATATACTTTCGTTGGCAGACTGGCCGCATATAGCACAGCAATTGCCCCAATAACCTTGCGCCCGATCCCAATCTAAGCCAGTGAAGTCACTAGGATTATTGACTCGCCGAGTGCGTCGATTATGCCGATAGATTTTAATTTTCTCAGGGTTTCGCTTTTCCCAATCGGCTGTTCGGCGTCGGTTATTTTCTCGACTTTGAGACGCCCTTGCTTTTTGTTTTTGCAGTATTGCATCACGATTATTCTCGTAGTAGCGCCTTACCGACGCTTTAGCTTTGTCGGGATTTTCTTTTCGCCATTGACGGGTTTTCTCATTTAAGGCTTCGCGGTTCTTTTCATGGTGCTTTTGGCGCTTTGCTGCGATTTTATCGGGATAGGTTTCACGATAAATCCGCTCTCTTTCGCGTTGGCAGTTCTTGCATTGATACTGAAAAGCGTGTCCGGCGCTACCCCTATTGAAGAATTCAGAAGTAGCGGGTTTCCATTCCTTGCAGGTTGAGCATCGTTTGAGGGGTGGGTTTGAGGTAGAATCGTCCATAGTCTGCGCTCCTTTTAGCGTAGGCTCATGCCGCCGGATGTTCACCCATCGCGGCGGCGCTTATTTAGAACAATTATACCTGATTTCCCCTCAGTTTACAAACGAACCTGTTAGACGTAAGCCGTGCGCGGGCCAGCCCCGAAGCGTTTGCCTCGCAGCTTATAATGGCGGTTGAATTGGTAAAGTCCCTCGACACCTGTATTGTCGGTGCTGGAGAAGCGTACTTGCTGGCTGTCGCCGTCATACTCGACGCCATCAATGTAGAACTCGTTCGGATTCTCGCCAAAGCCATAACGCGCCACACCGAGCAGGTCAGAGATGATCGCGCCCCCATTCGGCGTGGCTTCGTAGGGCGGCACTTCCGCACCATACAAGTTGAGGATGCGGCCATGCTGCGCCCGCACCTGATATTTGGGTTCAGTGCTGGCGGGTCTGTAGTAAAAGCGCCGACGGTAATTTGAACCGTAAACAGAGGGAAGAATACCCATCACCCAGGCATTCGAGCCGTCGCCGGCCTCTTGAAGCGATTGGAAGTATTGCCAATAACTAATCCCGCTTCGTACCTCACGAGATCGACTAAAGCCGGTGTTGGCTTCAACCTGCGAGACTGCCGTATTGGAGAAAAACAGATCGCCGTTGGGATAGCTGGCAAGCGCGTTCGTGATTTGCACGTCGGGATTGGCGACGGTTGTGTTGGTGTTAAAGTAGGTACACCAATTCAGTGTGTCATACCAGCCCTTGCATTCGATGGTCATGACGTTAATGTCATTCGGGTTGACAGAGGCAACGGTTGATTTTTTGGGAAAGGCGCGAATGAGCGCCTGCGTATTTACGAGTGCGCTAAAGATCGTGACATTTGATCCTTCAATCAGTAACCCCTCTAGCCCGCCTTCTTTAATCCCGAATAAGTCCTGACTTTCAGGGATGTCGATTTGTGGGGATTGTTGAACCATCGTGGTACTCACATCCGGCGCGGAATAGACTGCCGCCACGCGGTTCGCCATCTCATCGAGTGACATCGTATAGGATAGCGCCCCCATGTTATACGTCAGTCGATTAATGTAACCTTCCCAGATCGGCTCGTGCGGGTTATCGACAAACACCTGCACACCGCCACCGATCCAGTTATCGAACGCCCATTGCACATCGGCGCGTTCCAGATGTACCCGGCAGGAGGCGGTATCAAACCAGCCTACCGACGCAATCTTGTGCCGATAGCTATGGGCTGGCAGACGAATAAGCGGCTGCTCGCCTTGCTTGGGGCGCTGATAGATGTTTAGCCAGTGTCTCATAATGTGGAGCGCACTCCCTTCCAGCGCGGCACGATGTTGATCGCTACTGGTTCTCGAAACTCTGGCGAGGACTCATACTGTGTGTTCGGGACTTCGCGTGTCCACAAAAAGAGTAGATAGTTATCCACTCCCGGCGTGAGCGAGATGTTGTCCCCTTTAATAAAGGGTGTTACCGCGCCAATCTCGGATGGAAGCGCCCCGTCAGGTCGGTTAATAGAGACTGCGGCAGGATAGCCGTAGGCGCTCAAATGGCCGCTTTCATCATAGACAATCCCCGGTGCGCCCAACCGGACAGCAAAGGTGCCGGGCAGGGTATACACCAGATTAATTGCGCCTTCGTCAATCGGCATCAGCACCACGTCCGACAGTTTTACGGTACGAACGGAACCCGCCGTATTACGGAAAAACAGGCGCACATAAACAAAGGGGTCTGAATTCGGGGCGGCGGCGACGTTGGCGTGAATGCCCTCGTGCGACATAAAATCCTTACCCGAAAATGGCAATTGCACCACGCCCAGGTAGGTCAATTCCGTGATTAACGCCGCGTCAACCAGGCCGAGGCGGTTTTCGCCAGTGGTGATCGGTGGGCCAAACATGCCGATATTGTCCGTACTGACGTACTCCTGCGGAGCTACCCGACAGCGCACGCTAACACTTCCAGGAGTGCCGCTGTATTGCAAGCGGGCAAAGATAGCATAACGCCCATAGCGTTGAGGACTGAGCGCAAACCCCATCTCCCAGTCCGGTTGATTGCTCGGAAAGGGTGTGCTGGCGGGAATGGCATAATCCCAGGTGTACGCCGAAGCTGAACCATTGGACACCATGCCGCCGTTTGCGCCTGAAGTGAGAACCTTCGACCCGACATAAGCCGTGCCGTCGCCGCCGTTCAAAGTAAAGCGCAAACCAGCATCTTTAATGCGGGTAGACTTGGAAATATACAACGACGAAATATGATAATCCGTCGATTCGGGATAATCCTCATCGTTACGCCGAGCGCCAAAGGTGAGCTGCACGAGTGCCGGCGTATCGCCGGGGATGACTTCCTTCGGGATTTTAATCCAGTTATTCGTAATGGTCGTGCCACCGGAATTCTGCTCGGCGCGGTTGTAAACCTGCCCCTCCACGAGATTGCCAGTATAGGCTCCCAGATTGGCATTGGCAGCGGTTAACTCACTGCCCGCTCGCTCTAGGGTATAAGCCTGCGGCGGTGTGCGCGGTGGGAGTGCGTGCCAGAATGGACTCCGTTGAATGACGAGTGTGATCTCGTTGATGTTCACCGGCTGAAGCGCATCTTTGCTATAGGCGATCTCGATCTTATAGATCAGTGAATATTGCGGCGCGGGTGCGCCATATGCCCACCATTCCAGATAAACCGGATGATAGCCTTCACTCTGCGTATGGAACGCCAGCGCCCGATCATTCATCAGCGACAGGCGCGTTTCGGCATAATAGCGCGTGATCGGCGTGGCTCCGGCTGAAGTGAGGTTAAGCGTCTCTTGTACGAGATCATACGCGCTATGCACCAGCTCGCGTCCATCGGCGATGCCGGTATCCAGATACACACCGCCGTTTTTGAGCTGAGGCAGCTTGGGAATCCAGCCCTGCGCATTAACAGCGAAATTCGACATGTTCAGCAAATCAATCACGTCTTGCTGCGGAAAGTCGCCGGACGTGTCACCGAACGGCGCCCGCATCCCGTAGACGATATTCAGGCGTTGCAGTGTAGAACTCATTTAAAACCCTCGAATCATGTCCGCATTACGTTGGGCGAGGTTCTCGCCTTCGGCTCTTGAATTGATGTAGTTGGTTTGGTTGATGGTGGCCGAGCGACTGCTCGAAGTGGATGGTCGGGCAAACGAGCCTGAGCCAATCGCAGCCAGGGCTGCGAACATGGATTGTGTCGAGCGGTTATTGAGGACACCAACGCGGCTGTCTGTCGTCACGATTTCCGGCCCATCCTCACCAACGAGGAACGTGCCTCGGCGCGAGCCACCCTCGGCAGCGGGGGCATCTGTCGTAACCACTGTTCCGTCGCCTCCGCCCGTTGGCGCTTCAGCTACGCCCAGGTCGGCGCTCAAGCCACCTAAGACTTCTTGAGCATAGAGAATGCGCTCTGAAATCTTATCCACAGCCACAACGGATTCTTCAGAAAACTCAATGAAAGCGGCTTTGGTTTCCTCTAGGTTTTGCTTCGTCTCACCAGCAAAGAGGTCGATTTGACTGCGCGTGGCGTCTGCCGCTGAACCCACATCTTCAAACGCTGTCCGCCCCGGTACGCCCATCTCTTCACTGAGGGCTGTGCCGGCCTCCGGTGCCAGGACAATCGTTTCATCAATAGCCGTGTTGACGCTATCGCCGGCCAGCGTCGCCGCGTCGATCAGTTCTTGCAAGCCGCCGGTGTCAATCGCGCCGGCCTCACCAGCCACACGAATTTCATTCACGATACCCGTTAACACAGCGGCCTTCGATTGGTCAAAGACACTACTGGCTTCCAGTGCCGGAATAATGGCCTGAAACGCATCATTGAGTTCGGTTATGCTGGCTTCATAAACCGACAGCCCGCCTAACTGCTCATTGAGTAAGCTGGTGGCATATTCATCGCCGATGTTGCCGAATACCGATTGAGCGCGGGCGGCGATTTCCTCACTGGCTGTTCCGGTGCCTTCGACAGCCGCCGCCGAGATCGCGTCCACAATCGCTTGAGCGCCTGCAAAGTCGCCCCGTGCCAGTCGCTCGTTGACGGCGGTTACGGCTGCCTCGCCAATATCCGCCGATTCGACGCCACGCGAGAGCGCATTGCTCACGGCTTGGCTGACACTCTCACCATCGTCGGCCAGCTTCAGATCGAACGCGAGCTGCCCACCCGCTGCGCCGGCAATGCTCTCGCGCAACTGCTCGGCAGCGTCCCCCTGGCCGAGCAGATCGAGCGCACCGGCAATGGCCTGCATAATCACAAGGCCAAGATTGCCAATCACGCTCTCAAGTTTGGTGAATGTGCCTTCGCCCAACTCAAGCCCGATTTCGAGCGCCTCACCCAGCGTTGCCCCAGAACGAAGCTCACTGCCAATCGTCTGTGCTGCCGTCTTCACTTTCTCAGTCAGAGCGTCAATGTCGATGATGTCCTCAGCCGTCGTGACGAGTTCCTGCTCAATGGTGCGCCCCAAGCCGGTGATGGACGTAGACAGGGTGTTATTGATCGTGTCGCTGGCCGTCTGAGCGCGGCCTTCGAGCGTTCCCATCGTCTCGTCCCAAGTGGTCGAAAGCTGCGAGACGGCTTCGGTGCCGAAATCCTCTGAGATCGTCCCGACCAGCGTCGCAGCAATAACACTTGCCTCTTCAGGGTTGCTGGCGCTTGCCTCTGATAGCGATTGAAAGAAGCCATTGAAAAACTCGTCGCCCGATATTTCGCCGGCATTGTAAGCGTCAAAGCTCGCCGATAAATCGACTGACGACAGTTCATCAAGTCGGGAAAACGCATTAGCGATATTCTCGTCTTCCCCAATTTCACGCAGGCGGATACCCGTCTCACGAATAGCATCAGCCACCCGGTCTGAGTTGTCGATGCCGGCCTCAAGACCGCTGTTAATCAACGCCAGCGCACCCTGACCGCTGATCTCCAGCTCGGCAAACGTGCTGCCGTACTCGTTGAAGGTATCGAGTAAATCTTCGCCGCGATTAGCCCCGTTTTGCAAGCCGGCGACAATCAGATCGCCAGCCGCTTGGAAGTTCGGTGCAAGCTGGTTTTTGACGAGCGTGTCCATTGCCCGCAGCACTTCAGTCGTATCACCGATCTGGGTATCGGCCACCTGAAACGCAGTCTGAACGGCTGACTCAATGTCCCCGTTCGCAATTGCCAGATTGCCCGCCTCAGTGACAACCTCCGCAATCGCTGCCCGGCTCTCGCCCCAGGCGTTGGTATACAGATCAACGATCAATTCCTCAGCGCCGGGAATCATGCGTCCTGTTGTGCCTTCGAGCCGCGCCAGGGCTTCATCAGCCGCGATGATACTGCCCACAATAGGCAGCTCTGTCGCGCCACCCAGCGCCCCGCCGACCTGCAAAACCACATCAATCGTCGCCAGCGCCCGAATATCGTTGAGCCTGGATTCAATCGCGTCAAGCTCACTGCCATCGGCCTGCGCTTTCATGCTGGTGTTGGTATTCAGTTCATCATGAATACCCTTCGCCGCTCGCAGATCACTATCATCCACGCTGGTCGTGACGCTGACACTGCCATCAATATCATTGATCGCAGCGCCGAGGCGGTTCATTTCGGACACCGCATCCTTGCCGGCGGCTTCAATGTTGTCGAGGTCGCCCACGAGCGAGCGTGCATTAAAGCCGCTCTTGTCGAGTACCGCCTCAAAAACAATATCGTCTCGATCAGTCATCTTTGTGCCAGCTTTCCCAGTCGCTCATGGATTTCAGCGTCGCACGAGCTTTGATATAAGCCACCATCATCACTTGCCACTCGTGAGGCGCATTCATGTACTCGCTGAAGCCATAGACGGCTGCCGCTTCCATCGCGTCGTAAGTGGTGTCATAGCGAATTTTGGGCTTGGTCAGATCATCCTTCAGGACGGGGTGCAGCTTTTCGGTAATGATTCGTTCCAGCGGCAGATCGTTCCACATAATAGCGAAAGGAGCGGATGCCGCGCATCACCTCCTCGTTGGTGAGCGAAGCGTTACCCGCATTCGCCACCGCACGAATTTCAACCCCTGATCGGAGCAGAACGTATTTCACGCAGTCCTGGAAATCGTTGCGCTCACCTTCGAGCTTCATGATGCGGCGCACGTGTGCCAGATCGTCGGCATAACGGGCGAGTGTCACCTCATGGCCGTCCACCGTATCGACCACGCAGCCGGCATCAATCAGCAGTTCGTAGAAATAGGCGAGCCGCTGGATAGACGCACTCGCTTTGAGCCGGCGATACTCTTCATTCTGGTCAGCAGGTGTCTTCATCCCCGGAACAGCCGCGTTCGGGACTTCGCGCTCATAGGGCGCGGCATCAGGATCGGGATAGACACCGTTTGCCACATCCCATAACTGCGCTCGCACGTAAGGGGAGAGGCTCTGCACGAGCAGCACCTCCCCCACGTCGAGCGCAACCTCGAATAGATTGCGCTGCGGTTCAGTCATGACTAAGATGCCTTGCCGATAAAGCCGGTGGCGGTATTGACCTCGCCAACGGTCAAAGCGTGGTTGTAGTGACTCGGTGCAATCGAGTTGATGACGGAGTTGGCCGGGTTGGTAAATGAGCCGAGGATTTCAATATCGCTGCCCATTTTGCCGCCACTGTGATCGCGGATGATGCGCGATTGTGAGGAGCCGTTCGTCTGTACCACGAACAGGATTTCGCCGCGCTGACCGTAGAATTGCAGGTCATCAATCGCCCCGACGCCCACGTTATCAAACGCCAGCGCCGCCCAGGTTGAGCCGGTGTCTTTGCTGACGCGGATATTCCCGTCAGCCGTGCCGACGTAGACCTCGCACCCCCGCGAGCGCGGCACGGCCACCGCATTGATCGCGCTGCCGCCGATGCCGGTCACGGTTACGACAGACGGTGCGCCGTTCTGGATTTTCACCAGTACACCCGCACTTGCCCCCGCCCAGATCAGGTTTTCATCAATCGACACCGCCGCGCCGACAGAGAAGTTGCTGGCCGTCACTGCCGTTCCAATGGAGGCGAAGGTACGTCCACCGTCGGTAGACTTCAGGATCGCGCCGGCCTGCCCGAAGCTATAGATGGTCGTCGCATTAACCGCCACGAGCGCATTCACGATGGTGCCGGCAGATACATTGGTTGAGCGCGTCCAGGTGGCGGTTCCGGCCTTGATGAGTGACCATTTGGCATATGCGATCCCACCGCCCGCGCCAATCCCGCAGACGACGATGTAATCGCCGACTTTGACCACATCGACGGCGCTGAAGTTGGTCAGGCCGGTCATGGTCACATCGGTGAAACTTGTGCCGCCATTGGCCGTCCAGTAGAGGTGCGGCAGGTTCGAGCCATCGGCGTCCGTGACGGCGATGAAGTCCTGATTGCCGTCGTTGGGCAGGTTCGACCCACAGCAGTCATCGCCCTCGGTCACATAGCCAACGCTGATGATCTTATTGAGCGGCAGGATACCCACATTGCCCAGGCGCACGTGCGTCAGAGCATCCAGCTCAACCTCATAGGGCGCACGCTGTCCCACCACGCGGCGCAGCGCATCGGCGGTGTTGGTCGTGTCGTCCTTCAGATTGCGGTTGTAATTCTTCGCCCCGCTCTTCGCGTCAGGGTACATCAGAATTTTCTGGAAATTCATCGTGTCCGCGAAGTCGCCACAGTACCAGCGCAGGCGCAAACTCTTGCGGTTGTTGACCGGGCGCGACAGGTACTCGCGCACAGCACTATCGAACGGCAGCTCGATATTGAACTCCACTGGTGCCGGCACGCCCGTTTCAACGGTTTTAGCGATCACGAGCTTGCCGCCGAGCTTGTAATCGCGGACGATCTGGTCGGCAAACTCGCGCCCGCCGCCGCTTGGCCCGCTTACGACCACGCCCGATTGATCGCCAAACATATGCAGCGGCTTCCAGTTGCCATTGCCGGGGCCGCCCTCCAACACTTCTAATACGACGCTCTCAGTTCCCATTAGCCTTTAGCCTTTCTGATGGCTCTTCGGATTGCGTTTTCAACATTTCGCCGAAAAATCGGCCTCTCTTCGCGGTCTATGGTTACAGTGAAGTCACGCGCCTTGATGCCAGGGTGTGTGACCTGATAAGTGGATACCCACCCGCCGGTAGCCTCGCCGCTGCCCTGATGATGCTTGGCTATCGGCTGCGTGTGCGCCTGATAGCCGGTTTGGAAGCGAAGCGGCATAGGGCGTGGAAACGTGGGGATGAGGTACGGGCCTTTCGTGCCTTTATTGACCCAGTGCCATTTCTGTTTATTCGTGCCAGAGACGCGAGTGGAGACGCGAATGCGATCTGGCTGAATACTGATGACATAGGTAAAGATCGGCTTGCCGTCCCAGTCGCTCACAACTTCGTCGTGTGCCGCTTTGAGCCGGACGCCAGAAGCCACTGCTTCTTTCGCCAGCTCTTCTTGCACATATTTGTCAGTGGCAATGAGGCGCTGCCTAGCTTTTGAAGTAACGAACCTTGTCGGCATTGGGGTAGCTCCGTCGCTCGCGGCCTTTGAACTTGAGCGCGAGCGGCTCGATCACGCGCCATAGCTCGAAGCCAGCGTGCGTGATGCCGAACGGGGGCGGGTTCTCACTGTCAGCCTGAGTGATCGCTTCCGGCGGTTTGTTGTCGTCTTTCCACATCGCCAGTGTGCGGTCACAATAGCAAAGCTGCTGCGGGGTATGCACGTTGGCATAGCGCACCAGAGCGGTTTCCAGAGGCCGGTACATCAGCCCTCGGCTGCGTGGGTAGCCAGCGATGTAAGAAATCGTGGCAAACACCGGGTAAGCGGGGTCAGGGTCGTTCAAGGCCAGCTTGCTCAGACTGAGCGACGCATAGCGCGTATCGTTGATATGCGCCGTTACTTCGTAAGTTGTGCCTTGAGCGTGCAGCGTGACGGTGTGATCGAGATTTGTATACACACGGTAGACATCGACTTCGGCCACAAAGTGCGCATCGGTTTGGGTATCGCCGGCGTACTTGACCTGGCCGCTGCTGTATTCCTGCGCCCACACGTCGGGATGGACAAACAGCGATTTGTGGCCGGTCAGTGTCACCGTGCCGTCGCCATTGTCTTTGCGCGTGAGTCCCTCGATCTCCCAACTCGGATGCGCTACACCCTCAGCCCCATCATCCACACGGTAAAACACGCGCACCTCTTCGAGATCGAACGATGCCGCTTCGATAGTGATGGTGGCAAGGTCTTCAACCGTGTCGCCGTTGGTGTCCGTGTAGGCAACTGGCTCGTTGCTGGCAATCTCAAGGATTTGGCGTGCGCCAATCGCTTGGAGATAGCCATACTTGAGCTGAAGCTCTTGCTGATCCCAGGGGGCGGACAGATCGAGCGGCACGACTTCATTCTCAACATACGTCGGGACGGGCAGGAAGCCGAGCCATTCTGCCGCTTCAAGCACCGAACGATGAAGCGCGCCGGCGATAAAGTCGCGCTCGAATTGGAGGTAGATGGACTGCGTGGTACAGCCGTCCTCATGCACACCGAGGCCGTTGATCTGGTTAAATTTCCAGGGGTCATTGTGGACAATCACCGGCCATCGATTGAGTAAACCGAACGTTTCAACATCCGAGCGTGCCATTTGCCACCTCATCGAAATACCGTTCTATTCGATCAATAACAGCCTCCGCATAAACACGCGGAAACTCCGACAATAACCACTCGTGAGGCATTTTCTTGCTCTTCTTGTTATTACATCCATCCACTCCGTGACATAGCGGGACAATGTTGGTTGCTACTGTGCCGGGGCATGTTTCATCTGCGAGAGGTATCCAGTGGTCAGTTACGATTGTTTGCTGTTCGCTTTCGGCACGTCCGCAAACGGCACACCTGTGATCGAAATACACTAAAGCCGCATTCCACTGCTCTAATGTGTAGGTGTTCGGAAGTCCGCGTTGACGGGCGGCTCGTTTACGATTGCGGTGCTGAACTTTATCCGGGTTTGCTCGCTGCCATTGGCGATGGTGACTGCGCACATGCTCTTGATTTGTAGCGTGCCAGCGACGGCTAGTCTCTAAATACTGAGATCGCTTGAGTCGCTTTTGAGCCGATATAGCATCGCGGTTTGCCCAATAGCGTTCTCTGTCCTTTGCGCGGGCGCGCTCCAAGTTCTGGTCTCGCCACTCTCTTGCTTTTTGACGAGCGCATACCTTGCAGAACGGGTTTAACACACCCTTGTTAGCATAGAATTCATCCGTTGACAGCAGTTTCTCGCATACGTTGCACCGCTTTTTGCCATCGGGCGTGATTTTGTTACGGGTTGGGATGCCATGCTCTACGCGATTTTGTGCTTCCCATGCTTTGACACAGGACTTGCATTGTCGCGCAAAACCATCCGGCTCTTTATTGCTTTGTCGGAAAAATTCAGTTGTGGCAGGGAATTCAATGCCGCACTTGGTACAGCATTTGAGGGGGTGTACAATAGCCTCAGTCATCGCAGTAGTTCCTTTACTGTGCTGATTAGACGCCGTGTTGGTGTTAGTAGCACCTCGCGGCGTTGCCTTTATTTCCTCTCATTATACCACAATCAGAACGTCAGAGCGTGCCATCGTTAGTCACGCTTTCGGCGCGGCTCGCTGGGCGCTTCCTCGATTGCTGGCGCTGCTTCGACTTCCGGCTCAACTGCCTGCCAGTCGTTGGTGGCGAGCAGTTCGTCCGCGTCGCGCTGGTCGATGGTGATCTCGCCTTTAGCGATTTCCAGATAGTAAGTCTTGCCCGTGACAGCGCCTTGCAGCGTAATGTCTCGCTTGCGATTGCCGATGTATTTCAATTTAGCCATCGTAGTAGTTCCCTTCGTACTCGTCAGGATCGAGCGTCAGGCCGAGGTCGATTACACCGCTCTCGATCTCGCCGCGTTTCATACCGGCCATGTCCTGCCATGTCGTGAGCAGTTCGCGGTAATCCGACAGGCGCGGATCGCGGTCTACGGTGAATTTGGCAACGATGGACATCAGCGCATACACCCGCGCTCGCAGCGGCTTGTCGCCGGCGCGATCCCAGGCGCGTTGCAGTACGCCCAGAGGCAGGATCAGCGGCGCTTTGTAGTCGCCGATGTCGCCGCGCAGTTCCATGACTTCGGCCTCGGTCAGTGTTGCCATTGGCGTTAGTCCTGCTTGCCCTCAGTGAGCAGCTTCTCAACCAGTGCCGGCGCGTTTTCGCTGGTGACTTCGACTGAACCGGACGCCGTGATGATTTCGGGGCCGGGCGTACCGATGATATAGGTTTGCCCAGGGATAAATTCACCGCCACTCTCAATCGGTGGTGCGGGTTCACCTTCTGTCTCAGTGAGCGTCACTGTGCCGGCTTCAATGGCGGCGATGATGTCCGCTTTTTTGGTTACGCCCGTCAGATCAACGTTGTGTTCGGCGGCCAGTGCCTTCAACTGCGCAATCGTCATGTTATCGAGTGTCGGTTCGCCTTCTGGTTGCGCCAGTGCCGTAACCACGCGCTCGAAAAATGTTGCCAGTGCCGTGAGCTGCGCGGCTTGCAGATAGGTGGCGTCACGATCATAGAGCGGGAATTCCACCGGCTCAATCGAGAGATTCTGCACAAGCTGCGCCATCGACGCCTCTAACCGCTTCATCGCCTGCTCGCGCATGATTGCAATAGCCACTACAGTAGCCATAACTTGCCTTTCTAAGCGAGGGAGCGTTGCCACTCCCTCCTTACTACGCTTGGATGGAATTAACCAGCCAGCGTGCGAGCATCGTAGCCGGATGGGATTGAGTAGGCGCCAGCGCCGATTTGTCGCACCGCAATCGCAATCGGGTTACGAATGGCGAAACCGGCCTTGCGGTAGAAGTCCCAAGTGCGGAAGTTGCTATCGCGCTGAATAGGGACTGTCTGCAACCCTTGCAGGCTTTCCTCTGGCTCTTGGCGCATCACCAGCGGCTTGTCAATGGCATCCACAACCGACATGACATAGCCAGCCGGCATACGCCGCGACAGCACGATGATATTGCCCGACACCACGCCTAGCACCTCATTGCCAAACCCGATGAATTCGTTCACTTCATCAGCGGCAAAGCTCAGGTTGTCAGCGTACTGCACAAAGTCCGTTGGGTTACGGTACTCATAGAAGCCGGAAAGCGCCGTCGTGGTCGCTACCAAGCCCGACGGAATGTAGGTGACAATCGCGCCGGTGTTAGCCGGATGCGCCCGCAGGATGGTTTCCTGCGCCGAGTACGGGTTATTGCTGTTGTCGATTGCGCTGGCTTGGAATGTGTAGTGATTGGCGGTGGTTAAATCGCCGTTTTGATCCAGGAAGATCGAACCGTCGCCTGTCACCGCCAACCCGCGCACCGTAACCGAACTGCGGCCTTTTTCCGCAAACGTCCAGGATACGTTGGTGAAAATAGCCGCCAACAGACGGCGAATCATCCACCGTGCATCCTTCGATTGCACATTGAGCATGAGCTTGTTCATCTCGCCAATGCGCAGCTTGGCGTAGGCTTCGCGGTTCAACCCGAAGCTGTCCATACCACGCATGAGCGGGTAGCCCTGCTCAATTTCCCGATACCCACGTGTGGGTACGGGCGTGCCAAACTCGCTGCCGGGCTGCAATTCGCCGCCGGTGGGCAGGGCAAAGGCGCTTTCGCGTTCGGTAGTCGGCTCTACCAGCGTGTCGAGGATCGCGTTCATGTCGCGGCTGTGCGCGGCGGCGCTGTCAATCACCGCCGTATCAATCACTTCCGGTTCAACGTCGGTGACACGCTGATTGTAGATGTCCTCAAGTCCCATGAAGCCGTAAGCGGCTGTATTTGGCATGGGTTAGCCTCCCCGCTTGACGTGTAAAAGGCGATCTGAAGTCAGAGCGCCCCAGCCTGGAATAACCCGGCCAGCGATAACGGACACCGTGCCAGCGGTGGTCGCCAGCGTGCCGTCGGTGTCAGATAGATAAATCGGGTCGCCAAAAGCCAACCCGTCCAGCGCATTGCCAATATCGACAATGCCCTCACGAATAACCGTGATAGCCTGGCCGACTCGTTGGCTCTCAACGACAGCGAACCCTTGAAAGTTCGCCTCGCCCGCTGCTGTACCGTTGGCCGGCGTCACTGTGCCATCGGTATGAAAGCGCACCGCCTCGAAGGCAAAGACTTCGTTACTCGGTGCGTCGAATTTGTCCGTCCAGTCCACAATGTGGGCTTCAGTAATGACCAAATCTGGCATCGCTTATCCTCGAATCAGCCGCTTATTCATTTGTGCGGCGCGTTTACGTGCTTCTTCAGTCGGCGAAGGTGTGCCGCCACCGCTGTTTGATGGTGAACCCGGCCCCGCGCCGGCGCGTCCACCCTCAAAGTAGTACGGCTTGGCTTCCTTCGCTTTGCCAATCAGCCCGGCAATCGCTTTTGCATTGAGCTTATTGTCTTCGCTGATGGCCTCTGCCAGTTCGCCCGCGTGGTTGGCTTGCAACCACAACAGCACG
The DNA here is from genome assembly GCA_022841705.1 of Pirellulales bacterium. Taxonomy (GTDB): domain Bacteria; phylum Planctomycetota; class Planctomycetia; order Pirellulales; family Lacipirellulaceae. The sequence goes on along the minus strand of JALHQZ010000015.1, from coordinate 3,649 downwards.
TCACCGGCGTCCCGCGCACGGGCGTCTTTCGCTGCCAGTGTCACGGCATTGTGCAGCATGTCGGTTCGCCGCGCCTGCCGTTCGGCATTCAGCGCGTCTTCCAACTGTTTCGCCTTCGTTTCCGCGCTTTCTCTAGCCTTTGTCGCCTTTTCCACCTCCGAGAGTTTGGCCTCCTGCGCCTCTTTCGAGGCTTTCAGCAGGTTCGCCAGCGTGTCCTCGTCCGGCACCTCGTACTTGGCAAGAAGCTCTTTGGTGGTTGTGTCTTTGGCGCGTCCCAGCCGCTCGTTGATAATGCGATCCAACTCGGCCTGGGTGAAAGTTTTGTCAGCCGCCCCACCGCTTTTATCCCCGCCTTTGTCCGGTGCGGTGTCCGTTGTGGTGGTTGTGCTGCCATCGCCTTCTGCATACCAATTCCGGCGCTTGTGCAGGGATACGCCGGCCTCGGCATTGGTTGAACGAATGGTGCGAATAACGTTGCTCATGCTGCCTGTCTCCTACCGCCTGTTACCGCCGGCGTCGCGTGAAATGAAAACGCGCTCAATGGCGCGTCTAGAAATGTGCGAAAGGTTTAGCTCTCATAGATATTATGAGAGTGTGAGTCAAGTACCCTCAACCTGCCCATAACGCATCACAGTCGAAGGCTTGGGTAGTGGTTTGCTGTCGCCAAGAGTGAGGGCATCCAGGATGCACAGGAACGGGATTGCGCTTCACAAATGCCAGCGTCACCAGTCCCTTAGCGAATAAACGTGCGCAAATTTGGCACACTGGCGGTGGCCCGACAAACATCCATTTCGTCTCGATTTTGTTGCGTGTCGCAAAACGGACGGCTGCATAACCGCGTGCCTCTTGGGTGGTATTGAGTGCAATCGACAGCGATTTTTGCACATCGCGCCGCGCCGCCCACGCTTCCATGCGACTGATATAAGTATTGCGATTCGCGGTTGGCGTCTCACGGTAAATGCGCTCTAACTGGCGTTCAACATCCCGGTTCCAGGTTTTGACAATACCCGCCGCCTCAGTACGCGCCGCCGCTCGAATATGCCGCAGTTCCGCGCCGGCGGGATCACGCACGGCCTTGCTGCAACCCGTGCGTCGCAGTTCCTCAGCGATGGCCTCCTTATAGGCGCGGGTTTTGGCGGTGATGAGGCGCTGCGCATACTCTTCAATTTCGCTGTCCTGAAACTTATACAGCAGCGCGATGGCACGGGTAACGCTATTCGCCACGCTCGGCCTCACTCAAGAGCTTTTGCCAATCATCATCCGGCATATCGAGCAGCGCCCGCCGCGCCCGGCCACGAACGCCGGCGTTCACCGTCTGCACTGCCGCCGCGCTTTGCATAACCGTGCTGCGCTCAGTCGGTGGCAATGACTGGATCACCACGTCCACTCGTTCGGCGTTCGGATTGGCTGCCGCCTGCACAATCTGCTTGAGCGTTTCCTTGCCGCCCTTGCTGATATGCAGGCTGTTAATGACGAGTGCGGCCTGCGCCAACTCATTCGGGTTCAGTGCCGGCACCCGCCTCAAGGTTCGTTTCTTCGCCATCGTCGGCGTCCTCCTCATCATCGTCACCCGTTCCAAACAGGCTCTCTACCGCACCGCGCACTTCCTGCCGGCGCTTCTCTTCGTCTTCGGCCATGACGCGATCAATGGTTTCCTGCGAATAGCCCATCTTTTCCAGCGTCAGCCAGATCGGTGCTTCCGCATCCCGCAGCACATCGAATTCTTCTTTCTTCGATAGCGCATCCACAATCACCGGACGATCCCCGATGAAGTGTTCCAGATCGCCACTGGTTAGTGACTCCAGCGCATACGGCTCGAAATTGCGATAGCCGCGATAGCCGCCAATGGCGATGGCCTGCTTGTGCGCCTTCACCAGATAATCGTCGTAGTTGCCACGCGCCTCGATAATGCGATCTGAGGCATCGCTGAAGCCCGCCCGCACACCCGGCGCGGTTAAACTGCCACCTTCCCGCAGGCGGTGTAATACCAGTTCGGGCATATCGCGCTCGATTTCTTTGAGCAGCGCCTCAATGTCGCTGAGGGTGTCCACAATATTGATGTTGGCGACCATCGGGAACGGGTTGCTTGCGCCGTCCGGCAGGTACATCGAACGCACCTGATCGCGTTCCGTCGTGCTGCTGCCAGTCGATTCGGGCGCAACGTTCACCTTGTCTTTGCCGGCCACGCCGATAAACGCCCAAATCGGCGTAATGGTTTTGAAAATCTGATCGTTCAGCAGCGAGGCCAGTTCGTTCAACTCGTCAATTTTCTGCACGGCGGCGTGATACGGTGTTGCGCCGAATTTAAAGCCTTCATCCAAATGCTGTCCCAACACAACCGGCACGAAGCCGTATTCGTTGTCCCACTCTTTCACCTTTTCGCCGCTGGCATCGGCATAGTAGGCATAGGGCTGGCCGTCGCGGAAGGTTTGGTAGGCGTCAGGCGTAATCACTTCGCTGTAGAGATAGCTGTGCTGTGTCGGGTTGCGCAGCGGATCGCCGCGATATTCGATGCACGGGTATTCAAACACCACTTTCAGCACATCGCCGTTGCTGTCAAAGTCGGCATACTTCACTTTGGCCGGGTGTACCACTTCCAGACGCACGCGGCCTTGCGCCGGCTCATCCACCACCTTCAGGCACACGTCACCCAGCTTCGCGCCGAGTCGCCCGTACAGTGACTTTTTGCGCTGCCAGTTGGACGAGAGCCACAACTGCCGAATAGCCGTGCGCAGCGCATCATCCCCCCCGACGATGGGAATCGCGCCGGTTTCCAACCCATCCCAGTCAATATCGCCGCCGTAGAGTTTGGCGACGTAGAGCTGAACCAGTCGAAACACAGGATTGTAAATGGCGCGGGTATTGCGATAGAGCCGGCGATTGCGCTTGTAGTAGGTGGATAGCTTCTGAATGTTGGTGTAGGCGGTGTTGGTGTAGTAGCTTTCGTAAAGCTCATAGCGCATCAGCCGCGCATAATATTCGTCCCAACTGCTGTTGAGCTTCGGTACAGTGCCGGACGCGGGGCCGGTTGGCGTGCGCCAACTATTGAGGAAGTTAAGCATGGTCAACCACCTCGACATTAAATTCATGCACCAGCGCGGCCACATCACCCGTGCGGGTGATTCGACATTCCACGTTGTACGTCAAACCCGCCGTACCACCTTCCAGATAGACAGTGGCTTGCTTGGCTGTGAAGCTGGATGAGTTCACCGTCATTGCCGCGTCGTCACCGCTCACTGTCCAGGTTGCGCCGGCGATGCTGGCCGCGCCTAACTGGTTGTGCCACTGCACAATAAACGGACGGATTTCGTCGGGGTGCTTGAGGTAGGTACTAATTGTTCGTTGTGCCATCAACCACCTCGATATTGGAATAACGATCTACGATTTGGCTAAAGCTGTCGGGTTCAACCGTCATCACACCGGGATAAGGTTCAACCGTGATGAGCGTGGCTTGCGCAATAAACGCATTGCCATTCGTCGTCAAGCTACCACTGAAGCCCAGAGCGCCGGCGAGTCGCTTCAGGATGGATCGAAGAACGGAGCCAGCCGGCGTGATCGAGCCGCTCAGAACCTTCAGGGCATTGCGGTGCAGCGTGCCAGATGGCGCTATATTGCCCACAAGAGTCAGTAAAAACGCTTTGATCGCGGT
>JALHQZ010000014.1 GCA_022841705.1 Pirellulales bacterium | reverse complement strand
TAAGTAGTCGCCTGATGCTTGACTGCCGCCACCGCTTGAAACGCGGGGTGCTTGGTGTCGAGGAGTTTTTTACTGGCGGCCAAGACATCACCCGCGGCATCGAGTGCTTCGGCCGCTTGTGATTTCTGGCCCGGGGTGAGCGACCGCCGCAAACCGAACCACGAAAACGACAACCGCACGCCGGTCATTGTGTGCCGGAGGCGATCAGCGGGCGGAGTTTCAATCGTTGGCGCCGCCCGCGTGCGCCGCCGCTCTAGGGTCATGGACATAGGTGGGATTTGGGAAAGGGGATTTGGGATGTGGGGAAACGAGCTTGGCATCAGCTGTCTGGCCAATAGCCGACAGCTGATAGCCAACAGCCCTCTAATTCGCCGACGGATCCATTCGCACGTTCCGCCTTTTTTTAGCGATCGGCGGCGCCTGATAGATGCCCGCTTCGTGGGCAGAGAGACAACGACCGCTGGCCCAGTTGCGAAGGGTCGTCAGTTGCTCAGCAGCGGAAACCGAAACCGGCACAATCTGCTGGGCTGCGACAGTCAGAGGGACATCGAGCAGTGCCGACAAGCGGCAGCACGCCCGAATCTCGGCGCCGGTCCAGCCCTCATCGGGTGGTTGCACTTCGCTCGCCGCGATGCCGAACACGTGCCGGTGGATCTTCCAGATCGCCGTGCGTTCTTCGCTGGTCGGCAGATCGAGAAAGAACACGCCATCGAAGCGTTCGGCCCGCAAGAACTCTGGCGGCAACCGGTCGATCGAGTTGGCAGTGGCGATCACCATCACCTGGCTCGTGCGATCCGAAAGCCAAGTCAGCAGCGTCCCAAACATTCGGGCCGAAACGCCGCTATCACCCGCTTGGCCGCTGACGCCCCACAAACCTTTATCGATTTCATCAATGAAGACCAAGCAGGGTGCCATCGCTTCGATGATCGCAATCGCCCGCCGGGTATTCGCTTCGGTCTGACCGACGAGGGACCCCATCAGGGCGCCGAGGTCAAGTCTCAGCGTGGGCCGATTCACTTCGTTCCCCAAGGCTTTGGCGATCGCACTCTTGCCGCAGCCGGGAGGTGATAGCAGCAGCACGCCTTTCGGTTGGACCGGCGAATCATGGGGTCGGGGCCGCAGTGCCCTGAGGCAGAACGCTTTCAATGCAGCCAATCCGCCGAGATCACTGAACCGTTCGTGGCCATCGTGCATCGTCACCAGATTCGACTGCTCGAGTTGCTGGGCCTTGATGGCGAGCACTGTCTGGGGCGTTAACCGCTGATCCCGGACGAGCGACAAACTAAAGGCGCCTTCCGCTTCGTAGCGGGTGAGCCCCGCCGCCGCGTCGAGCACCGCTTCGAGTTCCTGGCCCGTGGGAAGTTCATCGCCCGTGGCCAGTTCCCGCGCAATCGAGGCGAGTTGCTCGCGGCTGGGCAGTTCATGCCGCAGCACCACGACGAGTTTTTCAAGTTCCCGAGGGAGTTCGGCTTGGGGTGACAGTAAGATGACAAACGTCCGGTTCCGTTTACCCTGCTCGACGGCGTGGGCCAACGCTTGGACGATTTCGGGCGAACCCAGGAAGCGGTGGTAGTTCACCAGCACCAAGAGGCTCGTGTGACCCGGCTCGGCCAGGTCGCTGGCGAGTCGCACTGCGGCAAGGGGATCATTCACCGTGAGGTCGCCGCGGGGTTGCAGTGGGAACTGGATTCCCTGGGCGAGATCCCACACCGCCAGGCGCCACACTTCTTGCCGACACAGGCTCGTGATTTCTGCAAGCGCCTCTTGGTGTTCATCACTTTCGATCCAGACCCCGGCAAAGCAGGCGTCGAGATATTCCCGCAGTTCGGTCGCGAGGGGCATTCAGGCCTCCGGGGGTTTAAGTTCGTGAAGTAACCGCTCCGGCGGAGCAGTTTGATAAAGCTCGGCGGTTGGCTCGTCACAAGTGACCTGGCCGAGCGCTTGTTCGAGCCAGCGACTCGCGTCGCGGCAGCTCTCGCCGGCGTAGCCACGGGTTTCAAGTTTCGTTTCGCCGGTCGGCGAGATGGTGAGCACGATGGTTTTCAAGCGGCGCCTCCTTGTTGCAAGGTGAGCTGGATGGCGCCGCTGGGGAGCGGTTGTTCGACCACACTGAAACCCTGGCGCCGGGCAAGCGTGGTCGCATGCTCCACAGCGTACGCCTGCAGGAACTCATCAAGCCGGGCGGGTTCGCCCCAGTGGCCATCAAAATTGTCGTAGTGCAATTGGCCATTGGCGACATCACAGACGAGCGGGTACCGCCAATTGCGAAGCTGCACCGCATGGCCGGTAACGGTTTGGCGGTAGATTTCAAATTGGCCGTGCCGCGGCGGAGGTAATTGCAGGCGAACACACGCGGCGGTAATCGCCTGCGGCTCACGCACCTGGGTCGTGATCGTCACGAGGTGACTCATGGGGTTCTCCAGGGGGAAGAAGGGACGGATGAGTTGGGAGCGGCAGTAGATCGGCGTTCGTCAAGCGAGCGACGGCCTGCGGCTCCGCATTCACCAATGTTTGGAGCGACTGGTAATCGAGCCAGTTGCTCACGAGTCGCAACACGAACAAAGCGGCGATCAGGGCCAGGAGCACCGGCGCCAATTTCACGACGAGCGACTCGGTGCGGCGTTCCTTGATGACCTCTTGTTGCTCGGCATGCAGATCGAGCCAGCCGCCGGAGAGCGATTGGCGTTCCTGCTGCACCTGCTGGTGCAACTCGATCAGTTCGCGGCGAGAGGAGGCGTGTTCCCGGTCCAGCCGGGCCAGCTCCTGATTCTGCTCCGCCTGCCGGTCGGCGGCCTCGATGGCGATTTGTGACGCTCGGCTGTTGCAGCCCAGCGTCCAGACCAGGGCCGCGAGCGCCGCAATCACAGTTAAGAAGATCATGGGCTTCACACAACGGTCTCCAGGGGTGGCTGCGGACATGAAAAAAGCCCGCCGCCGAGAGGGCTGCGGGCTAGGGAGAGGGTACTTAGGTTTTGCCGCGGTTTGGGTCGGAATTTAGGTCATTGATAACCTTGAGGTTGAGTTACGGAGTGGTTACGACTGTAATTTTGAGCAGTTGGGCCTCAAGCCTATTGCTCCCGGTAAACCGCTCTCTTATGCTCAAAGCACCGCTTGTCAATTCGACCTGCGGAGTTGACTTTTACGCATTTAATCCCGGAGCATCGACTACCGCATACCGCATAGCAACGACAATTTGACTTGAAGCGTGTGCTTCAAGAATTGCTTCCACCGAAACCGCCAACTTGAGCCCGCGGGCTCTCGAATTTGAAGAAGCAGTGCTTGGCCACGCTCCCGAAAGGGAGCGTCGGGCCTTGTGCTGTTCTTCAAATCCCTTGGCGGGGATCGGTGGAGCGGCCTGGGTTTCGACGCTCCTGTTCTTTTGGGAAAGCGACTTCTATGTTCGAGCAGCGTGTCGCAGTCGTTGGACTTACTCAGTCTGGCAAAACGACCTTCTTGGTTTCGTTGCTAAATCATCTTTTGGAGCACGATCCGGACCGCTTCCAGCTCAGTGGCGAAGGTCTGCAAATCAGGGCCGGCTGGAGGAACGAACATTCCGATGACGCTGACCACTATCGGGAAAGTCGCCTGCTCCTGAACCAAGGGAAATGGCCGCAGAAGTCCATGGATCCACGCAGTTATCGTCTTTGGTGGAGGTCGACCGACAGGAACGGCCGTATCAACACACGAAACAAGAAAATTGCGTTTCGGGATATACCCGGTGAGCGACTGATGGATGTGCTGATGGTAACCACCTCCAGTTTTGGCGAGTGGAGTAAGGCAATTTGCAATCAGATTCGAAGCGATCAGAAATTGTCGGAGTGTGGCGCCGAGTTCATCAGGCTGTTCGACGTTGCCTGCGAAGGCGGCCCCCAGAAGCCGTCTTCAGCTGTGGCCAAAGAACAAATCTCCGAACTCCAGATCGCCTACATGCGATTCATTGGTAAATCGATTGGTGCAAATAGCCCTTTCTATACTCCATCGACGGTGGCGATCGATGAAAATGGCGAATATTTAGGCGAGTTTGTTGATAAATCTACCGGGAAGAATCACACCGAAGCAGTCATCGAAGCGATCATAACGCGAGGCGACTGTGGGCTCAAAGGCAAACCATTTTGTCCTTTGCCAGCGGGGCTCATCGCGACGAAGGAAGGCAAACAAGTGACAAGCAATTTCAAGTTGTATCGGCGAAGAATCGCGAAGCCTTCGATGCGCTCGCTGCAGCGATGTGACGACATGGTTTTGCTGGTCGACGTTGCCCAGTTACTGACTCGGGGACCCGACTGGAAGAATGTGTGTCAGAGCTTTCTGGAGCAAATGGCCCGCTACATGGCCGAGAAAAGAACTGCTTGGATCATGGCCAAACGAATAACGTCGCGGCTCACTTTTGGGCTAGTGTCGCCCCCTAAAACTAGAGTTTTCGTTGTCGCTGCGCAGGCCGATCGGATTCATCAATCGGAACACGAATTGTTACGACCCCTCGTCAAAGACGTGGCTCGATGCTTCCGTCGCTTTGATACGGAAATCGAACTCTATGACGAGGTCATCTCGGCCATCAATTCGACGGTGTCAGAAGATGCTCCTCGATGGATGAAGTGGGAAGATCGAAAAACGGGGGAACCAAAGCGGGGGAATTCACCCGGATTGCCGGGGAACGGCTTCGCTGATGATTGGAAAGGAACAGAGTACCTCTTCCCCCGGCCTCGTCCACGCATACCTCGCAATAAAGCCAACCCTCCCGAGCAATTTGGCATGGATCGATTGGCGGAAAAGCTTCTACGGCTCAAGAAATGAAGAGCTCGCAAAACACGGACCGTCCCCTCCATATACGCCATCAGTCAAAGCTCGGAGACAACCAATGTCTGACGAAAGTCTGCACGACGACGACATTCACGAAGTTTCGAAGCAGGGATTGACAACGCATACCCCCCTTCGGAACACTCAGGACGACCTTGATCAAGGCGAAACGCTCCAGGGTTTGGGTGGTGAGCTCGCGGGAGACGATTTACATGGGAGTGGAGAACCGATCGTTGTTTTTCCCACAACGCCGCCTTCAGCAGGATTGCCACGGTCCGTTGAAGTCGAATCGCTACAGTTTCGGTTCGCTCTTCTGCTTAAATGGGCCAAGCGAAGCCGATTTTTCATCTGCTTATGTCTCATCCTTGTGGTGTGCGGTATTTCGATACTCTTGATATCGCAAACTGCCAATCTAATAGCTCTCTTTCTGAGTTCTCCTGGGGGATTGGCATTCGCGGGTTTGGGCGCACTTGTCGTGTTGTTGGGATTTCTCCTATTCGCAGCCACTCGCCTCGCTATCGCCCTAATCCGCTTGCCACAGTCTCCCTCTCTCTCGCTTGCGGCAATACACGACATTGACGCCGTACGCAGCAGTTCGGCCCGTAACCGTGAAGTCGATCGAGTAGCCCGCCAGTATCTCGATAAATTCCAATTCGATAACGAAATCGACGTGATCTTGCGGAGATTTGATGTTGACCCAAAGCTGCTTCAAAAAAACAGAGAGAGGCTAGTTTCCAATCGGAGTCAAGATACCCAAGGTTGGGTCGAGGATTTTTATCGGCTTTTTTTGACACACCTCGATCAAGCATCTGACGCGGCAATTCGCTCCTCCCGTAAGCAGGTGTTTTGGCAAACCGCGGCGAGCCCCTGGGGTAAGTTTGATGCCCTGCTGGTGCTGTACCACTCCTGGCGACTCACCTACCTGATTTGCCGGCTCTATGGACTACGTCCCAGCCCGCTCGCGATCGCGTTCATCCTGGGATTCGCTGGATCACATTCCTTCCTCTCATCAAAGCTTGACGAAGGCGCCGACGCGATGGCCGAAGCACTCTCGGAAGACCTCAGCGATTTCGTCGGATCGACGCTGCTTTCAAAGTTCACCGCCAAGCTAGGAACCAAGGTGGCCGAAGGAACTGCGAACCAGTTTTGTTTGTACATCCTCGGACAGGGGGTAAAGAGAGTCGTTAGACCGCCTGCTGTAACGTGAAGCCGCCAGCACAATGATTCTTGTGGATTAGGTATCAGCTGCCTCACTGAGATACTAGGGACAGCCGGAATACTCGCCCCGTACCCGCAATGTTGAGGATACCCACCCCTAGCCAATACACCGCTTGAGGCGGACATGATCTTGAGCTTGGAGCGGTTCCGAGCTCAATGCGAAATGGAAATCTCGATGCATGCAGCTCCTTTCCATCGGGAATAGGCCCCTTTAGGGACACCTCTATGGCAGTACGAGACATTCCCGCCTCTGCAAGTGATTGCCGTGAGAGTGGTAAGTTGAAGTGGCGAAAGATCGTCCTGCTGTCGCTAGGCGTTTTGGTTGCGCTGCTGGCGAGATGGGGCTATCAGGTCATCACTGAGCAGATGCCGCCAGCTCCGATACACGTCGCCCCCAGTGTTGCTAGTGACGCAGGCCATGAAGGTTCCTTACGCCGCGAAGCGTGGCAGCGCGTTCGGCCGAACTTAAAAGAGGCGGACCGTGGTACACAAAATCTTGCGATTGAACTGACGAAGAAAATCGAGTCGTTCTTCGATGATCGACAGGAACACTCCGAAGCGTTCGCCCAGGCCGCTCTTGGATGGCCCAGCAAATGGCAACTGCTGCATGGTCGCGAAGCACATCGCAAGTTCCTGACCGAGCAGTTTTCGAAGTACATCTTTTCCCAAGATGAAATGGTAAAGCTTCTTGGAGAGGTCGCTGTTGAGTACGAGCTCGGACTCAAGGAAATTGACAACAATCTACTGGTTAGCATCCGAGCCGACATCGATGACATCCACCGGTCTGCAGTTCCCGCTTTTTCAAATGAGCAACTTCTGTCTGAGGACTTCGACCGAATCTTCGCCACGGTTGCTTCAGATGTCGGGAAAGACTTTGGAGTCAGTATCGGAAAGGGGACCGCCACATTCGTGACCGCCGATGTGATAGCGAATGTAATTGTGAAAAGCCTAGCCGCGGTCGCGAAGCGACTCGGTCTTTCAGCTGCGATCCTAGGCACTGGTGCAACCTCGTCAGCAGCGACCTTTGGGGCCGGAATCGTGGTGGCTGTCGCCGTTGACTACATGCTCGATTGGCTAATAGGTTGGTTCTACGACCCGGTTGGCAATATTTCAACCAAAGTCAAAGCGAGCCTCAATGAAGTGAAAACCTCCATTATTTCTGGTGTGCCAGAAGCCTGGGCGATAAGGAACCGGTTAGCAGAAATGGCCGAGCATGACCCTGACGCAGAAGTCAGAGTACGTGCGTTGCAAGTAGTTGGTAAAATCGAACGGGGTGGGTCGCTTGGACTGAAGCACTCGCTGAATCGTGTTGCGGAAGTGTATCGCCTGGCTCGCGAGCGAACGCTGCGTCAGCTTGTCCTTGGGGGGTCTCATGAAGAATAGCTTTTTGTCGTTGTGCCTAGCGATGAGCGCGGCATTGGTTGGTTGTTCCGGCGAAGTTCCAGAGCCGCCACTTAAAACTACCATCGAGAAGCTCGAGTCGCCCGACGCCAAAACGAGGTTGGAAGGGGTGGAAGACGCTGATCGTGAACTTGGAGAAAAGAAATGAAGCGATTCGTTGCCTTAGTTGTAATTGTGCTGATGGTACCCCCCGAAATCGCATCTGGAAATGTGACTTCCAAAACGGTACGAGAGGCCGCTGAGTTCATAATCGAGCGGTTTGGTGCTGAGGCAGCCGAAGAGACCGTCGAAACTCTCTCCGTGAAAATTGGCAAATACGCATCGAGGTATGGCGAGGACGCGGTTCCGGCCATTCAAAGGGCGGGTCCGCAAGCCTTTAAGTTGCTGGATGATGCCGGTGAGAACGCACCGCAGGTAATTCAGTTACTAAATCGGTACGGCAACGAAGCAGTATGGGTCGCATCGCGGCCAAAAAGCTTGGCTATCTTCGTCAAATATGGCGAGCCGGCGGCGGGGGCAATGATAAAGCACCCCGGCGTTGCAGAACCCATTCTGAAAGAGTTCGGAACTCCGGCCGCCAAAGCCCTTGAGAGTCTCTCAGGCCAAAATGCACGCCGATTAGCCATGCTTCAGAACGATGGTGAACTTGCGACCATGGCAGGCGGAGGAGAACTTTTCAATGTCGTGGCGAAATATGGTGACCCAGCAATGGACTTCATCTGGCGAAACAAAGGTTCGCTCACTGTTGCCGCAGGACTTACCGCATTTCTCGCCGACCCGGAACCTTTCATAAACGGTGTCGCAGAGCCGATTGCTGCTGTTCCGGGGGAGTTCGCCAGTCACGCGGCGAAGAGTACCAATTGGACTGTGGTCCTCACGGTGATCGTGGTTGTTGTAGGCGGACTAGCCGGGTTAAGGTGGTGGCATCGAGCGGCTTAGGCAGCAGTTTCCTCATGCTTCAAGAAGTTGCGGCCGCGTACACGACACCGCGGGCCAGTTCACAAAGGTCTCAATTTTGCTTCCCCACAACTGCAATACGCTTGCGAACGCCCCCCCCCCCCCACAAGTAGTCTTGTATCCTTGGGGGGCATCCTGGGGAATGATGAAATCGGTGCGGATGGCGTTCCGCAGGTCGTCTCGAAGCCGGGGTTTGTGGGAAAAGCGGGAGGGGCAGTCGTTGACGTTGTGGAGAAGCCGGCTTCGTATGCCCTGCACGCGATCGCCACCATCGGCTTATTGTTCGCGGGCGGGTTTGCGGCGATCAAGCTGTGGGGCGTGTGGAGAAAAGCGGTCAAAGAACACAATGTCTGAAAGGGCTTCTCGGGAATTCAAGATTGCACCCCGTACCGCGAAATGATGTGTAGGGATGCGTACGTTTGTGTGTGAATGCGAACTCGCAAACTTGATTTTCGTGAGATCAAGCGGCATTTAAGCCCGACAGGAAAACGGCTGGCAGCCGAGCCGCCGTGGCAAATAGTTATCCGGTAAACTACCGGATAACTCGTGGAAAAGTGAAAATTCGTCGGTAAATCGATAGCGGAACCGACCGTTGAAAATCACGTGAAACGAGGGCATAATCCGCGGATTACCCGTGGAAAATGTAAAAAATCGCGGTTCGAAAACTTGGATTCGCAATGCAGAGGTCGAGGGTTCGACTCCCTTCCGCTCCACTTAACGTAAGTCCTGCCGATACAAGCACTTGTGATACCTGCCGAAGGTCGGCAGCGCGGCATTTCCTGAGAGCGCAAAACGGTACATACCGTTTTGCGCTTAATCTCATGGAGATTCCGCCGTGCCTAAGCTCGTTAATTCGGTTCCCAAGTATCGCAAGCATCGGGCCAGTGGTCAGGCCATCGTCACGCTCAATCGCGTTGACCACTATCTGGGCCCCCACGGCACGAAGGTCAGCAAGGATCTCTACGATCGGCTGATCGCCGAGTGGCTCCAAAATGGTCGTCAGCCACAACTCCAGGTGGATGACGGCATCACGCTCGTCGAGCTCTGCGCGAAGTACCTGAAGTTCGCCAAAAGCTACTACCAAAAGAATGGCGAATGCACCAAGGTGACGCCGGCGATTAAAGCGGCCCTTAAGTACGTGCTCGCCGGGCGGGCCGAAGAACCCGCCGCCTCATTTGGGCCGCTCGCGCTCAAGACGATCCAATCCCAAATCGTCGCCGCCGGAAAATCACGCCGGTACGCCAACGATCACCTGGGCCGCATCAAGCGGATGTTCAAATGGGGGGTCAGTGAACAGCTCATCCCGCCGGAGGTCTACCAGTCGCTCGCCACCGTTAGCCAACTCCGGCCTGGCAAGACCACTGCGCGAGAAACACCGCCCGTCATGCCGATCGACGAAGCGGTCGTGACCCAGACGCTCCCTCATCTGCCGCCAATTGTTGCGGACATGGTGCAATAGGAGTTGTTGACCGGCATGCGTCCGGCCGAACTGTGCATTCTGCGACCCGCGGACATTGATCGCAGCGGTGACGTGTGGGTCTATCGCCCCTCGGACCATAAGACCCAGCACCACGGGCGTGGGCCCTCAAGCCCGATGCCGAACGGCGTGGCGGCGTCGAAAGATGGCGTCGCAATTTTCCTTCAAAGCTTTGTTGACTATTGAATGATAATGACACTTCGGCTCTGCGCATCGACTTCCTGGATGACGACCAGTGGCAGCCGACGAAGAAGGGGCTGTCGCTGCCCATTCCGACGTTTCGGCAGCTGCCTTCATTGCGCCGCGGTGAGCAGCCTCTTAAACTCTAATTGAAGAGCATGCAAGAGTCCGCTGGCTAGCGATACCAGCTCAGCCGCCTTCGTTAGACGTCCGCTCAAAACTCCATTCGCCCGCTGGAACTGCAAATCGCAGGTAGCCAGCTTGTTGTCCTGCATACTTCACTTTGGAAGTTTGTCCGACGGCTTCGTTGGCGCGCACCAGGGGTTGGCCATTGACCGCGACATCGGACTTCGCCCCGTTCTCGGCGACAGGCAGTTGGACTTCTGCCAACAGGCCAGGGGGTGACTTCAACCGAAGCTTGAAGACGCCTTCTGGATTCTGACGCACTTGAAGGTCGATCACTCCGCTACGCGTTGGTACTTTGGCTTCGATTTCCTTAAGTGGTCCCAACTGCGGGCGGATGGCGTACCGAGCAAAACCGGGCTCCGTTGGTTCGACCCCGGCGACGTACTGGCTGAGAATGGTGAGCGGGCCACCCGACCAAGCGTGGTTATACGTCCCCTTACCGACGCTGCCGAAGCCGGGCAGGGTCAATTCATCGAACAGTTCCCACAGGGTTGATTGCTCATCGCCGAGCATTTCGGCGTAGCGCTCTTTCATCCGGGCGATGGCGACGTCGGGACGATTGAGTTTGGCGAGCGCTTCGAGCACGTACTTTTCCATGTAGGGGCTGGCGTGCTGCTCAGTCTCGAGGACTTTGACGATCGCTGCGGAATACTCTGGCTTCGCGAGTCCCGCCACCACCGCCATCGCGTTCGCTCGGTCGTCGGTTGGACCAACGTGATCAGCCGACTGATAGCGATCTTCTCGCCAGAACGCGCGGTTAAAGTTTTCCTCGATGGAGCGCATGGCCGACTCGTAGCCGGCGACATCCTGCTGGGCGCCGGCAAGTTTGGCCTGCGCGATTGCTCCTTTCAGCGCGAGATAATACCACGCATTTTCGCAGACGGGGGTGTCGAAGTGCTGGCCCCAATCGGTCCAATCCCAACCGCCGGGGCGATGGATCACGAGGCCATCATCGCCGAGCTTCCAGACTGACAGGTATTTGCGCACGGCCGGGTACGCGTCGACCACTGTTTGCCGATCGGCGGAATACAGGTAGTAGTTCCAAAATCCATACCAGCCGACGCTCGCGAGAATCTGTTGCGGAAGTTCTTGGTCCCACGAACCATCAATAGGGTCCTTGATGCTGGGGTTCCGGAGGCCCGACGGAACCGGGGAATACAGCGTATTGTCAGCCCGCTGCCAGCGGGCGAGTTCGTAGATTGCCTTCCGCGCGAGCAGCGGAGACCGATGTGGCTCGAACACGTAGAACGACTCGCCGATTTCATTAACCGCGTCCCCCCACCATTGAGCCCGTTCGCGATCGGGACAATCCATGAACGTGTCACGCATGGTGACGCTCAGGGTCCGCTGGGCTTCGCGCCACAGCTGATTGAGCTGCGGATCATCGCACTCGAACGAGCCAACCACTTCGGTGTGGTAGCTGGTCTCGCGATATTTGAGCGCCAGCACCTTCACACCCGGGGGAAAATTGTATCGCACTTCGTGGCCGTTAATCCACAGCGGCAGTTCGAAGGCCTGCTTCCCCGAGCGAGTGATGTACTGATGGTGATGGGTTTCGATCAACGGGATTTTGCCGTAGCGCGCGCGAATATCGGTTTCGATCCCAATAGTTAATCCCGCCGGCGCTTCGATCTCGAAATAGGGCGTGACGTGGCAATTGTAGGGCAATCGTCCAACAAGCGGTTCGCCCGTCGTCGTGAGGGGCAACGGGAAGGAGTTTGTATAATCGATTAGTCCCGTATCTTTCCACTGCGGAATAGGGCGCTCGTAAAGTTGATTCCAAGGAGCGAGCGGAGCACGGCCAAATGCAAGGGCGGGCCCCCAGTCGTGATCGCCGTAATCGGGCGATTGCCAATTGCCGAGATCATGCCGCGCATCGAAGCAGAGATTAGCTTCCGGCGGGCGTACATTATCGAGCGGCGGATCGGTCGTTCCAAAGGCGGGGTGAACCTTGGCTTTCCAGGTGGCATCGCTCAGAACGGGCTGGCCATCCACTTGCGCATCAAACAGGAGGCCCGCCTTGCCGGAAGAATTGTGAGAAAAACCATGTCGCCCAAAATGGCACACCAAGATAGCGAGCTGATTATTACCCTGCTGCAGGTGCGGCTGCAAATCGACAACGTCGAAATAGGTGTCCCGCGGCGTCGGTCCCCGTTTGAGTTGCCCCTCGAAGACGACGAGCTTGCCATTGATCCACAACCAGTACTTGCTGTCGCAAGCAATGCGCGCGAGCGCCGATTTCGGCGCCGACTCGCGCGACAATTCTTTGCGGAAGCAAATCCAGTTGTTCGGTTTGCTACCGCCGATAACGCCAATCCACTCGGCTTGCCAATCGGTTCGTGGCTGAACCGCAGGCCCGTTCAGCGGGTCAATGCCGGACGCGCCGGGTACGACGATCAGGGCTGCGGCGAGAACTCGCCATAAACAGTTACAATAGGTGCTGCGATGATTCACGAAAAGTTTAGCTGAATGAGGAGTAGAAGAATGTAAAATGACTTACGAAAACGGTTCGCAAATTGACGTTGTTTACTTGGTAGCAACCTTGGCAGGCGAGACGCGAACGATTGCGAAGAACGGAGCCTCCACGTCACTCGGAAGAATCACGATTCCACGGTCGTCCGGTTTAGCCAACTCGGCGACAACCTCACCGGTGGCGGTGAGGGAATACACGGAGTAGTTGGCGGCTCCGAGTCGCCAGCCCGTCACCTCGGGGACATCAACTTCACATGACTTCCCGGCTTCGCAGCGGAAATGCCAACGGTCATCATTCTGACGCGAGGCGGCCACTCGGCCGGTGGATTTGAGACCCTTTAGCATCCTTGAAGCTGGACATTCGACGATGAGGCGCCCCTCGTGCGACGTGATGTCTTCAATCGCCCCCTCGACGACGAGCTTGGTCTGGGACAGTCCCTGTCCCTCGACGAGGTATCCCCACGGAGCGAGGGTCACGATTCCGTTTCCGGAGTTGTACTCGCGAGGTACTTCCGAGAAGTTCACGACGGCCGTTGCACCGTTGGAGAACGTCGTCTTTTGCACAGCGCGGTCGGCGGTGACGAACTCGTGATCCGTGAGTTGTTCGAATGCGACAACTGTGTGAAAGGGGAGAGTTCGTTCGAGAGTTTTTAACAGTCGCGGCATTTCTTGCGGCAAGCGATAGTCCGTTCCGTCTGCCCAGACCAACGGCGGCGTGCCATAGAGCAGGTTAAGCAGGTCTTTACGCTCCGCGAGTTCGGGAGCGGCGCTGTAGAGCATTCCCGCCGTATCCCCCCAGTACCAAGTGCTGATGATCGAGTCGTGATACACCAACTCCCACAGGGGAATGCGGTTGGCGTAGCCGATGCCGAACTTCAGGTAGTTGGGCGATAACTGTTCGCGCGTTGGTCGCTTGAGATATCCGGCGGGCCAAGAAGACCACCAAAAGGGTCCGCTCATCGACCCTTCATGTGTTTCGACCAAATCGACGACCCAATCATTGCCATGCTCAGTGCCCAAGGCAAGTTTTCTATCGTTCAGGGACTCAAAAGCCTTTCGGCGATAGGCGAGGTCCTGACGGCGATCAAAGGTATGCGCCGGGTGATAGTCTTCGAACAGGTTTGATGCTGCGGCGACGTCGACGAACCGCGAGTTGTAGGGAACTTTCGCCAACTCTTGGGGGACATAGCTCTCTTGGGCCGCTTGCCAAAGCGCAGAACTGCGCCAGTACATCTGCTCGCCATTGCCAAGCTTCCACCCCAGTTTCGGCGCGCTGCCTGGACGCGGTCGGATCGCCGCATCTTCGACGGAATCGCGTTGAAACGCGCGTTCTCCGGCGAGGAAATCGGTGTAGCTATCGTAGCGGCCGGCTAGAAAACCTTGATCGACGAGCCATTGGACCGTTTGCGGGTCGCGGCATTGATTGACGGTGCCGCGGTTGAAGCCCGCTGCCATGAGCTCGGTCATGAACTTGCGCGGCTCACGAGCACCCCAGATGATCGGCCCCCCGCGCAGCCGTTCGAGCTGCGGTTTTCGAAGTGCTTTTTCCGTAAGCGTCTTGTGGCGTCCGAGCTCCTGGGCGTACTGGCGATACTTTTTCGCAAGCGACACGTAACCCCCGGCCGCCGTGAATCGCAACGAGGCGACTCGTTCGTAGCCAAAGGTGTCCATTGTCGGCAGCCAACGGACTTCGGGCCAATGCTGACCCTGAGCATCCGCGACCAGCGCGACCTCCGCGTCGAAAGGCGTTTCCACAAGCAGCATCACGCCATCCCCACGCAACTCATCATAGAGTCCTACCCACGGCATATTCAGACAGTGCGTATTGGCGTACACCATGAGTGGCCAATGACCGTAGGTAGGATCATCTTGATGTAAGAGGACGCCGCACGAGCGATCGCAGAAGATCAAGCGCCCGGCCTGCAAGTTTGAGGTAAAGCGTGGCGGGAAACTGGCGCAGGGATCGATCGAGCCGGTCAGCTTGTTGGTGGTTATAGAAAAACGGACTTCCTGCGAAGCGGGAAGAGAAACTTTGGCCGACACAGACGCTCTCTGAAATCGATCGTACATTTGAATCAGCAGCTCCGTGTCGGAACGACGTTCCACCTTCTCTAGCCGAAGCCACTCGCTGAGCGGCTCGCTGATCCACGTCCGTCCCGTGATTCGCTCTTCAATCGTGTACTGGCGTGACCGACAATCGAGCCGGCAACTCAGCTGATCTCGAGTGATTTCGACCGCGTTCGGCAGATCAGTTTTCTGCGAGTCAGCGGAGTCGGCTAGCTCGGTGGAGGCGAGCACGATGTCGGCCAGCGATACATGGTGGGCAGTTGCCGGAAACGCAATGCGAACCCGCACGACCCGACCTTGATCAGCAAGTGGTAATCGATACTCGTGCCACTGGCCATCGGAATTGAAGGGGACCCGGCGAAACTCCTGAGCTGACGTTTGACCTTCCACAGTCCAATAGATCAGATACTCTCCCTGATCCCCTGCGGAATTCGTCTGCATGCGAAATCGCAACTCCACCGGCCCTGTGATTGCGGGCGTTGACCACTCCAACCACCCCGATTGCTGAGGGGGAACCTCGATCTTGAGAGTGTCTTCCACCGAGGTAACGCTACACCCCGTGGAACGCATGCCTTCCGCTGATGAGCCAGTCAAGGTGATGCTTTGCGCGCGGCAATTCGAGAGCGATGGCGCCAGACCCATTAACAGGAAGACCACGATGGTTCCCGCGGAAAGACCATGAAATTCCCGGACAAGAAGCTCCTTGAAGGTCACTTAAATTGACTCCCGTTTCGCAGGTTGAACGATGATCCGAATCAGATTTTTAACGGCGCGATCCGCTGATTCCTTACTTACCCGGGCGATCCCAGCCCAGAGCGGAAAGCCTGCGGAATTCTTCCTCGATATCGGTTCCCGAGTAGAACGACACGATCCCGTGAAGCCGCTGGGTCTCGCCTGGAGCGCAATCGGCGAATTGCGGATCGGAATGCAGGCAAGGACATTCAGCGTTCCCCCATACGTGGTAGGGTCGACTCCAGGCCGTAATGATCCAGCGATCGCCCGCCGCGTTCCGAACAGCGGCATAGGGCTCATTGAAAACTTTGTTGCGGTTCGTCTGAGCGGCGAAGTCTACTGCTTCGCGAAGCATCACGCAGTTTTGCACCCGCAGGTTCGTTAGCATTTGGGAAGTGCCGTTCCTCAACCACAACTCCATCCGCACGACATCTTTGCTGGGCACAATTTCGGCGCCGAAGGCGACGTGATTGGGGAGTTCGCGTTCGATTCTCAGCCGACCATCCGGTTCTTGCTGCCATTCCTGCTTGGCAAGTTTGACGCCCTGCCGATCCCACACGGTCGGCACATGCGTGTGCGCTAAATACAGCAGTCCTAAGTTTGAGAAGATCGCTTCCGGAACATCAACCACCACGTAACTTTTTGAATCCCAAGGACAAAAGAGACTGAACTTTGTTTCCCGCTGGGGGTAAACAGCGCCGTCCAAAAATCCCAGGCGGGGATGGCGGCCACCAGGAAATGGCGCCACCCGCAAACGCTCGTGAGCTTGCTGTTGAACCTGATTCGGCGAGTTCTTCAGGCGATCCACAACGTCTTGTGCCGTGGACTCATTCAGCCCCGTTGCTCGACACACATCGGCAATGTTATAGCGATGCAAGCTGACCATATTCTGAAGCCACTGCTGCAGCTGCTCATCGCTTGCGGGCTGCCGGGATTCGAGCGGCGGTTCACGCAGCTCGCTAGTGATGTTCGATCCTAGTTCTTCAGTCGACCGATCCGTGCTGGTAAACATTGCTAACACATCATTGCGAAATCCAATGTCTTGGGTCCCCGCACCCACATTCATGGCGACGACAGCAGCGCGCTTACCAAGTTCGTCCGTTGCCAGCCGCACAACGCGATACTCGATCCGGCGTCCCGCAAGTTGGATTCCAGCATCTTGGTCCTCGACAAAGCGAAAGAATAACCAGCGGTCGGGCTCCTTGGATGATCCGTCTAATGCGGCGAACTGCTCACTCTCTGCCGCCAAAGGGCCCGTCAGGAGCGCGTCGTTAACAACTTTAACGAGATAGGTCCGCCAAACTGAGCGACGGAGTTGATGGCCAGCGGCGCCCAAGTCAACCTTAACACGCGCTTCAGGACTGATCGAAACTGCGAATAGCGCATGCGGATCAAGTATGGCTTGAACGTGAGGAGCCGAAAGCGGAGCGGTCACGGGGATTTCCGCGGCCTCAAGTTCACGTAGCAGTTGCTGCGCTAACTGCGGATCGGCGAACTGAAGCGTCTTCAATAAGCCCCCCACGGGGTAATTCGCGGCCGAGATCACGGCACGTTTAGACAACGGGTCGTCCGAACCAATGGACTCGCGCACGGCGGAGCTGAGGATCAGCGCCACGAGGAGCAGATTAAGGAGCAGTTTGAGCATTGATCTCCTCCCCACACTCGGCCAGGATCCGCTGGTAGGTCTCGCGTGCGTGATCGTACGCTTGCTGGGCCTGGGCGAGTTCGCGGCCAACGTAGGTTCGCGCCTTTTCCTGCCAGCACTGCTCGACGCAGCGCAGGAACCACTCGGCGCTTGCGCGCGATGCCCTGATTGGTTGCTCGCCAACAATCACAAAAAACGGATTCGTGTGGGCGTGCGGGTAGACCCGAAGAGCGACCCAACTACTGCGCTCGATTTTCGCCGCAAACTCCAGCGGGTGCAGCTCGCCATCCGCAGCGATTGATTGGGTCTCCACGGGAAAACCGTTCACCACCAGCTCAACTTCCACCTCTTTCAAATCGGGCGCAAAGGCCGCTGCCTGCGTGCGGAACTTCACCGGCGCCGCGCGGTCCAGCTTCAGTTCGCTCTTTCCTTCATGCCCCACGCCGAACCACTCGCCATCCGCTTGCTGCGCTTCGTAGTCGAGCAAATGCGTCGTGGCGTCGCTCACATAGCTGCGGCCATCTTGAATGCCTTGCACCCAGTTTTCATAGGTCAGTTTGTCCCCCGCGTTAACATAGATCCGCCCAATGCCAACCCGTTCACCGCTCATGCAGGGGAAGTCCGTTTCGCCGCTCGCCCGCACGCGAAAGCCACAATTCAGCGTGTGATACCACATATTCCATTCATCTTGCCGCGGAGTGTTCATCGTGGCGATGAAATCAATCGCCGGCACGTTAATGCCAAGCGCGTCGGGGATTTCATGCGTGATATCCACTACGTACTCGCACGCACCAATGCCATCGAATGCGGGAATGTTGAAGTGGGGCAAACCCTTGGGGCCCGTTTCGTACGGCAAGTGGTCGACATATCGCGTGAGTCCATTGCCCGAGTGCGCCGTTCCACAGATGGCGTTTTGCTGCTTGGCCCACCGTAGAGCATTGAGGCCGAGCGTTGGCCAGTGGTCCTTCGATTCGCCGCCGGGATAAATTTGCTCCTTGAGTCGCAGCAGATTAAGGTGTCCCGAAGCATGGGAACCAAAGCCGGAGATCTCCACATCGTACCGCAGCAGATAAGGATACTTGGAGACTTGATCGACCTTGGCCGAAAAGAATCGCTTTTGATAGTCGAAGCAAGGACCCCAGGTCAGGCAACAACCAACATTGAGATCTTCGCCCATCAATTGCCGCAGCATGTCTTCGGGACCGATTCCCTGGGTGGGTTCCTGGTAGTGCAAACAACCGGCAGCGTGAATGTGATGGTCGCCCGACCACCAGCCGTGTTTTGTGGGGTCAAGCCAGCGTTTGACGGTGTATTCCATCGTTTGTGGTTGATCCGTGACGGTTAGCTCACGAGTTTCAGGCAGGGAATGCGGGCCGCGCCACAGGCGAACATCGTACTTGCCGGGTGGCAACGAGACCGTTTCGCCATCAAGCCGGTAGACTTGCGAGTGAAAGAACAAGTCTGGCGCTAGGCGTTTGCTTTGCGCGGGGTAAACCCGCCCCATCCGATCTCGAATGAGCAGCGCCACCGCACCTGGGGCGCCGGAGGGATCGTTGACTTTCACCGTCACGGGCGTCGCAGGGAGCGCGCGGAAGTCAAACTTGGCCGAGTCCCAAGTTTCGCCGTGGCGGTGCGCGTGCGAGAGGTCGATCCAATCAAACGTCATCTCACCGGTCGTATCACCCGAACTGGGATCAATCCGCAGACCGGCGAGCGGTCCGGCCACGTTGAACCGTACTTCGTACAACTGCTTCCCGCCGGGAATGAGTTGAAGCGTTGCTACCCGCTCGGCGTCGGGACGGGGTTGCCCCTCGGTCCACCAAAAAATTTGACCGACGCCCGTGGCTTTCGTCTCGGCCACGAAGCGGAGCACGAGTTGGCCACTCGCGGGTCCCACGGGCGCAGTGATGAAGGGATCACTTCCCAGGCTTTGAACGCGCATCGCGCCCCCGGTAGTTTCAATCTTCGCTTGGTTCTCGGCCTGCCAACCGTCGGCGCCCTGGTCGAACCGCCATTCACGAATCTGACGCCCGCGCCGCCCCGGTTCGGGATCGATGCTGAACTCCAGCACACCGGCGTGCTCGGCCGCATCGCTGCTGGAGAGCTCGATGATCCGGTACTCCAGTTCCAGCCCGCTGAGGTTTGGCGAGAGCGGTCGGCTATCGAACATGCTGAGCCCCATCCACCGCGAGGCGACGTCTTTTGCCTGCGAATGTGGTCGGGGCAGCGCATTGAGGCTTTCCACTTGCAGGCGGCTGGTCAATTCGGCCGGATTGCACACTTTCACTAGGAATGCCCGCCAGCCCTGCTCAACCAGTTCTTGCTGCTGCGGCTGCGGTGTTACTTGCAAGCGTCCCGCCGAGATTTCGACTGCCGCCAAACAGAGGGGGTCGAGAAGCTCTTGAACACGGCGTGTCACTTCCTCCTCGTCAGACGAAAGCTTTAACTCGTCAAGCTGCGTCTTTACAGACTGTGAGAGTGGACAGCCGATATAGTTCAGCGCTTCAATCAAGCGGTCGATCTGGGCATGCAACGCTTGGGGCTCAACCTGCTTGACCAGCGGAAATGGCGAGGCCGGGGAGACGCTCTTAACCACCGACGTGGGCTCGCTCACACCGTCCAATAACTTCTGGAACTTTGAGATCCCCGCCTCGACGTACTCTACCGCCTCCGCAAGCTGCTGGCGATTAGCGAAGCGGCCTTTCGCGCGAATGTCGCGGACATGCTGTTGCATGCGCTGGATCCAGAGATTGGCCTTCTCGGAAACCAGCCTCGATTTTCCATCAACATTCACGTACACCGCACTCGTGTGGGCGACATTCAATCCCTTAATGGCGTTGAAGTTATCAGTTTCGGAGCATCGCGCGACAACCCAACTCGGCTCTTGAGCGGTGAAATCGAACTCCAACATTCGCTCGCGATCGTCGACCCGCTGTTCTTTAATGATCTCGCCGTTGCAGACAATCTGCAGTCGGCCGAGCGGGCGCCGCGACTTGGCTTCCACGCGGACCCGAAGTTTCTCCCCCGGGCGTACGTCGAGAGTATCGCCGATCGGGACATCATTGACGCTCAGCGTTAGCAACGGGCCCGAGGTCGTAAAGGTGCGGCACTTCCGAATCCCGTCGATCCATTTTTCGTAAGTAAAGTCGCCATCGACGCGCACATAGGCCCGGGCACAGCCGACAACCCGCGCAGGATGATCGCTGCCATTGGTTAACGGCAAATGAAATCCACAATCTAGAAAGTCGTAATAGTCTTGTGGCTCGATCTGATCGAGTGAATCGGTAAGTTTGTGAACAACGTTGACCGGGACGTCTTTGTTGCCGCCCAGTCCGTGCGCTTCGCACGAAATGCCGCCTTGCTCTCGACAAGCCAAAATTGCGGTTTTGTTGAGGGGATAGTCGAGCGCATCGGGTCCCGCAATGATCGATCCCGTACCAATTGGCTGCACTAACCAATCGAGATTCAAGAAGCACAAGTGACCATACAGATCTTCATTCCGATACTCTTCCCCCATTTCCACATGGAACTGCGCGTTGGAGAACTCTTTCACCGTCCCCATCGGCGCCTGCTGGGGATTGATGAACGCCAGTGATGGCCCCCGCTGCAAGAGGGTGAGATTGTTGGCAACCCGCAAATCTTCGGCGCGCTGAACAACGGTCAGTAGCTCAAGCGGCAGGTCGACGTTCCACTGATTGGTGACCCAATGAATGTGAGTGTCGCCGGAAATCCAGCCGCTTTGGGCCATGTCCACGAACCGCTTCGATTCAAGCGTTACCGTTCGCTCCTCACCAGGCTCGAGGACAACCTCCGTCTCGGTGATGTCATGCTCGAAACCACGCTCAAGCCGAAGCTTGACGGGTCCTGGTGGCACGCGGACCACAAACTGACCGTCACTATAGAAGAAAGGAAGCCGGTAGTAGCGACCGGCATTCCAAAACTGTAACAGCTGCTTCTGACACAAGGTCTCATTCTTGGCGTACGCTTCACCATGACGATAGAGGCGGTCGCTCCCTTCAACGTAAACCCTACCCGGCCAGACCTTCTCGCCCTCCACTAGAGTCCCTTTTAGCAGCGCGGGCTGCTGAACGGTCGTAAATGCCTTCAGTGTGAACCCGCGCTTATCAGCCGAGTCAATTATTTCAATCTCGCAATCGCTTACTGACGACTTTTCTACTCGCAAGCAAATCGGAATAAGCTGCGCGGAGCCCGGCAAGACCGTGTACTTCGTCTGCGGCGCATCCCCATCGCCTTTCTGGCGGCCGATTAGGTCAATTGAACGAGAAATTTGGTTACGGACATCCAGGAGCACGGTTCGGTCGAGTTCGGCCGTTAACGTGAGTTTTGGTTGTTCCTCGGACCACGATGCCCCTTGCTCCGTCCAATCAACGGGCAGCACCGTGAACTGTGATCTCAGCTGCTCATGAATCCGATTTCGCTCGGCTACGACCTGCTCGACCGGAAGTTGATTGGGGAGATCACGCACTAGTGCATCTTCCACTTCCGCGAGGGCGATCAGTTCTGGTTGCAGACTGGTGGGAGCGTGCAAAGCCAAATGCAACAACAACTCGTAATCGAAGAATGCTTGTTGAAGCTCGGCCTGCATTGCCCGCGCCACCGGTGCAGCGGCAACAGGCGACGCCGACGATGATTTTGGCGCCGCCGCCACTTGAACGCCTGCGTTGTGATTGCGATGCGCCAGCACCACCGGCGCTGGAGCTAAGCTCACCACGAGCGCCATCACCAGCCCTAACCATCGGCCATCCCGCACCTGAGCTTCGGCGATGCAAACCTCGGGAACGGCAGAGCATGACTTCCAAACTGCTGTCATTGATGAATTGCCCATGCATAAATGCTTCATGAAGGTTCTTGATAGTTGGTGGTCGCTCGTTGTTGGCTTCGGCCAAGTCGACGGAGAGCTACGGCCTGCGGATTCTCCAAACGGATCAAATCGCCAACGATGCCGAAACCCAATCCCTCCGTACCCGCATCGCACGAGAGGCGACAACACCGTGTGTCTCAACCCCCTGCCGCCAGCGGGCACTCACTTAAGCGTATCGCAGCGATCGTAATCCTTCGAACCGGTTGGTCTCCACTGAAACTCGACCATCGCTAGGGTCGACGGGTTAAAGCCCCCCCAAGGACTCTCCAAGCTTCGGGAAGGAAACTAGGCCGACCAATCCGCGGCCGCGCTCTTTGCCGCAGGAAGGTTGGAATCGGCAGAGCGGCTATCCCTCTCGAGCGCTTGACGCCTGAGTCGCGATAGGATGGCCCTAAGGGCCTTACGCTCTGTGATCAACGGCGTCCCGAGTCTATCGTTGCTTCCGAGACGAATCTAACGGTCGCGGCTTGTGTTGGCCCAGTAATTCTCAATCGACGCTGGGCATTTCGGGCAGGTGGAGAGGGGGGCGATCTTGATTCCCTCCAGCGTCCCCGACCCCCGCCAGCCCTGGCGGGGCTGAAAAACTTGGGAAATTGTCTGCGAAGGGCGTTAAATCCTGGCCGCCCGAGACAAAGAGTACTATGGGCAAATAGATTGGCGTTGCGGGAGACAGGAAACAATGCAGGCAGGCGGGCAGATTTGGAAGTAAATAGTGACTGACTCACGACGGCAGGATGACTTCGCGCGGTTGTTCATTGAGCATCAGGGGCGGCTGTACGGATTCATCGCTACCATGCTGCCAAACCGGGACGACGCCGAGGATATCCTGCAGCGGACTTCGCTCATCCTGTGGCAAAAATGGGCGCAGTACGACCCAAACCAAGCGTTTCTGCCGTGGGCTCGGGCAATCGCGCTCAACGAGATTCGGAACTTTTTGCGGCGGAGCGAGCGGGCAAACGTGCACTTGTCTGAGGGAATCGTATCGCAGCTCGCTGACCAGTGGGATGACGAAACGTCGGCGGATCGGTCCGAAGCTCTCGCTCGCTGCTTGGAAAGGCTACCGGCGTTGCAGCGCGATTTGCTCGAGCAGTGTTATTTGGGGTCGGTTGGTGTAAAGGCAATTGCGGAATCGGTGGGGATGACCGCCGCCGCGCTTTACATGCGACTGCATCGGATTCGCGTAACTTTGGTGGACTGCATCGAAAAACGAATGGCCGCCACATAAATCGATGAACACCCCCGAATCCCAAGACCGAGATCGTCTACAGCACTTGGC
This sequence comes from Pirellulales bacterium, assembly GCA_022841705.1. Taxonomy (GTDB): domain Bacteria; phylum Planctomycetota; class Planctomycetia; order Pirellulales; family Lacipirellulaceae. Next base: position 31,410 of record JALHQZ010000014.1, on the reverse strand, counting down.
CAATCGCATGTGCGATGGGACCATTTCGCCGGAAGAGATTGCCGAACTTGAAGCGCTACTCAATCGCCAGCCCGAACTGCAAACGCGGTACCTCCAAATACTCTCCTTGCACGCTGAGCTGCTCACCCGCTACCGTACTGGCTCGCCGGGTCCGCGTGAAACCGGTGACGAAGATTCGGCCGCAGATTTTTCCGACTCAATTATCAATTCCGATCCCGTGATGCCGGCGAACTCATCCGGCAACGTTCGCACTGAGCAGTCGCGAAGTCGATGGCCCATGTCGCGCGCGTTGCAGTTTGCAGTTGCGGCCGCAGCGACGCTGCTCGTCTTGGCGGGAGTCGCTACGCTCCGCTCGCGCGATACGTCGGCGGGTCCGAATGTTGCCGAAGTTCAAGTCGAGCGTCCCCAGGAACCGGCGTTCGTCGCCCCCGCATTCGTGGCAACTGTGCGGGCGTCAACCCAACCGCTGTGGCTTGAAGATGGCAAGGCTTTAAGCGAAGGTGATCGCGTTCCGGCTCAAGCGCTCGCGCTGAAGGGGGGCCAGGCGGAACTGGTGTTTGATTCCGGCGTCCGGCTGGTGCTCGAGGGCCCGGCCAACCTGCGGCTCGATTCGAGCAACGCTGCGTTCCTCACCAGTGGCCGATTGGTGGCCCACGTGCCCGAAAGCGGCTGGGGGTTTCGGGTTGATACGCCGACATCGCGTTTGGTTGACCGCGGCACCGACTTCGGCGTGATTGCTGAGGATTCTGGCGCGACCGAAGTTCACGTCTTTCGCGGGCAGGTCGATCTACAGTACGAAGGCCAGAAGGGCTCGGCAAAGGTTGATGCCCAAGGTGTAAAGGAGCTTGTAATGCTCGGCCGGCAAGCCCGGCGGATCGAGAATCTCAGCGAGCCGGGTCGGTCGATCAAGTTCTCCAAGGAAATCTTTGAGCGGCTAGAGTCCGCCATCGCGGAGCCGTTGGAGTGGCGAGTCGCCGACGGCGGCAATGGGCATTTCTACCAGTTAGTGGTGTGCCGACAACCGATTACTTGGCATCAGGCGGCACAGAATGCGCTTTCCTCTTCACATGGCGGCTGGGCGGGGCACTTGGCGTCGATTACCTCGGCCGAAGAAGACTCGTTTGTAATCGAGAAGATTTTGAAGGATTCGTCACAGCGCGGCGTCTGGATGGGGCTGACCGATGTGCTTCGGGAAGGTTTCTTCAAATGGGTCACCGGTGAGAAAGTTACCTACACCAACTGGGCGACTTGGCCCGAGCAACAGCCCGATAACTTTAAGGAAACCCTCCGTCACGGCGGAGAGGACTATGGAATCTACTCGCGTTTTGTCAATTCCGATGAGTGGAAATGGAATGATTTGAGCATCGATAGCATCCATGAAACTGTCTCTGCCTACCTCGTCGAATATGAACCCCCACGCGATGATTTCCCCAGTGGCGCTGTCGCCCACGAGCCGCTAATGTGGTCAGCCGACCGCGGTGGGAACGATCACGCCTACCAGTTGGTGCTCGCGCTCAATTCCACTTCCTGTGAAACTGACCGCGACAACGCTCGGAGCTTTACACACAACGGTGTCTCTGGTGACTTGGTGGCTCTGGACACTCCGGGTGAGTTTGAGTTTATCAGCAACAACGTCCTGCGAATTTGTGGCATTAACGACAACCTGATTGGTCTCCAAGGAAGTTTGCTGCATGGCGATTTGAAGTGGACAAACGGCCGCAAAGTTGAGTTCGTTGACGTCCAGCCGCCCCGACTGCCGGCCGACCAGGTATACGGCATGATCGTTTGGCATCACGATCATTGGGAGGTTCAAGCGCGTGCGCTGGGATCGCCGCCGGAGGATTGGCATGGTTACATCGTGGAGTACGACTTTGGGCATGAATAAGTCGCCCCGATTACTTATCGTTCAAATTTAACTGAAGCGGACCCGTCGAAGCCGTTTTCAGGCGAGACGCCCATAGCTACGGACTGATCGTGTTTAGGAGATTTTCCGCCATTTGCTCGGCGGCTCAATTTACGTTGGCACATTCCAGCGGAGGGCAAATTGAAGCGTTGGTGATTAGCTGAACGGAAGAGTGTCAAGTGGCGTTTGTGAGCGGAGATTGGCCGACAAGGGTGTTCTTTGCGGCAGATAGGCAACACTGAGTACTTTTAACAAGCGAGGTCGTTCTAATGAGAGCCATTGAAGTGACGAAAACCCTGCTATCGGTAGCGTTAGCAGCGGGACTGACCCCTGTGCTGAGCCAAGCTTTAACCCCCGTGTTTTACGATGAATACGCCGTGAGCGCCGACTCGTTCGACATCAATTTTGAAGTTGCCACTCCCCGGCAGTCGGGCGCGCTCGCCCCGATTTCGTACGTTGCCAACACGCCGAATTCAGCCAACGACTATCACCATCAATTGTTCGCCGCCGGGACCATTCCCAGCCAGCCCCTGCAACTGGCTGGTGACCCCTTCGTGCTGGGATTTCCGAATCCGGTACTGATGATGGCTTCGCCGAATTACAACTTTAATGGCACAACAGGGGGTGGCATCGTTGGAAAACGAATCACGGTCGACCTTGATGTTGGCGTTTTTGTCGTGGCAAATGGCCAAAACCAAAGCTACGTGCAGAGTTCGCTGGTGATTGGAGCAGATTCGCCACTGATTGCCAGTCAGACAACCGGCAACAGTTTCGCTGTTCGATTGATCGAAGATCAGTTCTCGGGTCTGGGTAACTTCATCCAACTGTTTGATGGAAGCACGATTGTGGGGAACCTGATCCCTAATCCGGCAGGGTCCGGAGTCGCCAGCTTGCAGCTCGACATTAACGATTTGGTCGATGGCAATCCCTGGGATGGCGTCGGCTCAACAACGATCGATGTCTCGGTGAACTCCATCCTCGTGGGGAGCTATACCAAGGCAAGTGGGGGCTATACCAACAACTTTATCACGCTCGAGGCTGGCCGCAATTTTGCGGGCAACAACTTGGCCACTAACTGGTTCGACAACCTAACAGTCTATGCCGCCCCCGTTCCCGAACCGGCGACATGGATGCTGCTGGGAATGGGACTGGCCGGCATGGCGGCTATGCGTCGTAAGCACTAGCCAGGCAACAACAGAGTGGAGATTCAAGCGTGTTCACGGAAGAAAAAGAAGCGAGTTCGCAAGTGCTGGTCCCGACGTACTGGGGCAGGCGTCGGGGCCTCACTTGCATGCTGGATAAAGCTGGTGAGTTCTCGTCACCGTCGATAACTGTTCAATACTGAGCGACTTTTAACGATCACTCGATTAACCTTTTTGCGTTGATAGGTCGCACCTTCGCATACATGTGGTGTGTGGAGTGTCGTCTACTTTTTTATTTGGAGCTCTCTGCGATGAATTCACTACTCCGGTTGTCGCGCAACCTCAGTTGCGCAGCGGTACTGCTCGCCGCAGCGCCCTGTCATTTCGCGCAAGCTCAGTACACGCCCGTATTCTACGACGGCTATGGTGTCAGTGCGAGTTCGTTCAACTTGAACTCGGAGAACGCGACCCGTCAAAGCGGCGCGCTGGCCCCCAAGGCTTACGTCACTAATACAGCCGATTCGACAAACGACTATCACCACCAAGTTTTCAGTGCAGAAGCCTCTCCAGGCCAGCCGCTGCAGATCGCCAGCGACACCGACGCGCAGTTCCTGACCGGCCCCCCGGTGTTCGCGTACGCCACGATGGTGTCTCCTGACCATAACTTCAAAGGGGTTGGACCCAGCGGAGTTGTAGGCAAACGAATCACCTTTGATCTTGACGTGGGTGCCCTGGGGACCCCGAACCCCCTCAACCAAAGCTACCTCACGGCGGGCCTGACGATTGGGGCGCCTCGCACGCTGGTTGATATTGACGATCAGCGCGGCGTGATGGGGTTGCAGCCAGCGAGCAGTCAGTACTTCACATTGCGCTTCGTCGAAGACACTTTTGCCGCGAGTACTCCTGAGGACAGATACTTTTTGCAGGCATTTGATGGAATCGACCCCCTCGCTTTCCGGATTACCCACCCGGGAGGCGGTGGTACGCTTGCCGTTCAAATAGATGTTGATGACCCCGCGGATGGTAATCCGTGGGATGGCGTGGGATCGAGCGCTGTTCAAGTTTCGATCAACGGCCAGCCCGTGTTCAACTACACCAAGCCCGACGGTGGTTACACCGACAATTTCATTACGCTCTCGGGCTATCGCGACTTTACAACCAATGGCTTGGCGACGCACATCGTCGACAACTTCACGGTTTACGCTTTTGCCGAGCCCGCCCCGGTGCCCGGCGACTACAACGACAATGGTTCGGTCGACGCGGCGGATTACAACGTGTGGCGCGATAACCTCGACACGGGGTTCGCGCTACCCAATCGCTCCCCGAGTGAAACCGGTAATGTGAATCAGGCCGACTACGACTTCTGGAAGAACAATTTCACGGCAGCGCCTGGCGCCGCGATCGCTGCAGCGTCCGCCGTTCCAGAACCACTGAGCGCATCGCTTGTCTTGGTGATGGCCACGGCGGCTGTCGTGTGGCGACGTGCCGTAATTGCTTAATTCGTTCCGTCCAGCGGGAGGAGAATTCCTCCTCCCGCTGGGGTTTAAACATTCGAAGTGATGCGTGAGGGACCAGCCACATGGCGAAGAATCGCGGGTTTACCTTGGTTGAATTGCTGGTGGTCATCGCCATCATTGGCATTTTGGTGGCGCTCCTGCTGCCGGCCGTGCAAGCGGCGCGCGAGGCGGCTCGGCGGTCACAGTGTGTGAACCAAGAGAAGCAGTACGCGCTCGCACTGCTAAATTACGAGAGCTCCTTCAAAGAGTTTCCGCGCGGCGGGACGAACGGTTGGACACTCGATCGCAGCACGTTTAGCGGCGATCCTCAAAAAGCTGGTGAGTGGCAAAACGACCACGGCAGTTGGGTCTGTCGCGTACTCCCCTTCATCGAAGAGCAAGCAATCGCTGACCAGATGCCCGATTTACAGGATCCCAAGATCATCAATCCAATCGGGATCTGGGTCGATCAGTTAAGCGCGCGGGGCCAGACGGTACCAGCAATCGGTGGCGCGCGATGCCCCAGCGATGCGTTCGAATCGGCGGAGCCATTCTTTAACTACTCCGGCAGCACCGGACCGCTGACGATTCCCTCCCAGTGCGGCGCCGGTGGCTCGACCTTCGGACTCTCGCTCTCCTCGCTCGGCATCAACATTCCGTTTATTGATGCGGGATTCTGTCCAGGCAAGGCGGGCGGCGATCCCATCAATTGCCCCTTAACGGGAATGTTCGCACGACTGGGCTATCACAAGGTAACGGTGGCGAAGGTTACGGATGGCACGTCGAAGACCCTGCAATTGGGCGAAACATTGGTCAATCAGTCCGCTCACTCACTCGATAACTGCCGGCTCACCAAAAAATACTGGGCCGGAAACGATATGGGTACGGCGCACGCCGGAACGATTCCCTCAATCAATTGGCCCGTTAATCCGGACTTTGAGAAGTGTAGCCAGGGCCCTCTGTACTATCGGTTCAATTTTCACGTCACGATGGGCTTCGAGTCAAATCATCCCGGGGGCTGCAACTTCGCAATGGTGGACGGCTCGGTTGCCTTCCTAGATCAGAATATCGACTTCCGCACCTTTCAGCTCCTGGGAACCAAGGACGACGGATTGACTCCCTAAAGCTTTGTTCCGCCACCGAACGACAGGGCGGCCACGTTCTTAAAGTGGCTGCGCGGTTTAACGATCGTCCCAGTGAGTTTTGAAGAGGAGTTCCCTAAATCATGATGAGCGGTTTTGCCCCCCCGGCTAAACGTTTAGAACGGCCTAGTCGAAGGAGGATCGCATCGGTCTGGCAAGCGTCGACGATCGCCTGTGGTGTCTTGGGGATGCTTGGTTGCGGCGCCGAGGGACCAATTGCGATTCGCCCCGTCTTCACCTACGACGGCAAACCTCTGGCGGAGGCGTCGATCAGCTTTGTCCGTACAGAAGGCGAGCAAGGACGGGCGTCGTTCGGGATCACGGACGCGACGGGAGTGGTGGAACTGACGACCTACCAGCCTGGCGACGGCGTTCTGCCAGGTAATTATCGGGTAGTCGTCCTCAAGGCGCCCCCGAATCCGTTCACCTATCAAGCTGATGATCAAGATTTGACGGACCCCAACGCGATTGCGAAGTTGTCGGCCATGGGGGGAGGGGGCGTTAGACCCGGTCCAAAGCGGGTCATCTCAACCATCCCCGAAGTTTATGCGGATCCCGGGACAACCCCACTAACCTGCACTGTAAAAGACGCTGACGAAGTGCTTAAGTTCGAGCTGAGCTCCAAAGCAAAGTAAACGGACCATAATCGATTGACTGATTGAGTGAAAGCTTATGCGAATTGCTACGTTTGTAATGCTCTGGTGCTTGATTGCTGCTGGCTTAGGAACTGTTTCCAGTTCGTCGTGCGAGGCGGCGAAGCCATCCGCTAAGGTCACGCTCGTGCAATTGACCACTCGGGGTCAGACGCCCGATTCCATGGTCGACCGGATGCCCAAGTACTTCGCCGAGGCCAGCGGGTATGGATCCGACCTCATCGTGTTCCCCGAGTACGTGCTCGGCTACAAGATCGACGCCGATCATCCGCGCGTCCTTAAGTTTCGGCAACTCGCCCGCAAACACAAGATGTATGCCATTGCTGGGCTAGTGGAGAATCATGGCGAGCGCTACGCCACCACGGCGTTGGTGGTTGATCGTGAAGGAGAAATTTTGGGACGCTACCTCAAGAGCCATCCCGCCGCTGGCCCGGCGCCGCACTACTGGCCGCCCCGGCCGGGAAGCGATGCCGAAGCGCGCGGCATCCTCGGTAACCAGTTCAAAGTGTTTACGCTGGACTTCGGCACGATCGGCATCCTGCAATGCTACGATGGCTACTTCCCGGAAGCTTGGGGTTGTACATCGTACGCCGGAGCGGAGATGATTCTGTGGATTAACGGCCGCGATGGGATGATCGAAGATAGCCACTGCCGATTCGCCTCCGAAGCGTACGGCTGCGTCGTTGGGGCCAACATCACCGACGGCAAGAACACCGGCTTCGCGGGGAATCACGTATCCGCGGAAGGAACGCGGGAAGAGGCCCGACTATTTCCTCGCCTGTCAGAACCTGGCGATGGCTGCGTGCACGCCACAATCGACCTCGCGAGCCTGCGAGTCGCACGAAAGCACCTCCGCACAATGCACCAGCGCCGTCCGGAGCTGTACGGCATCCTCGGCACGGATGTCAAGCTTTGGCAAGATTATCCGGAAATTCCGTGGGCTTATCCGGAATGCGCTGACTTAGTGAATAAGTCGCAGCTGCCTCCTCCGCCCAAATCCGAACAAACCGCTGTGGAAGTCGCCACTCCAGTCGCCGCCCGAGCACCTAAATGACACCAGATTCTGCCAACACAAATCGACAATCAAAGTCACTCGGCGGTCAAGCAGGTCTATCTCGGCGAACCTTTCTTCATCAGGCTCAAGCCGGGCTGGCTTCTGGTCTGGTGGCGGGGATCTCGTCGCAGGCCTTCGGCGCCAAGGCGACTCCGGCCGCCGCTGCCGCGCCGCACTCGGTCTCGGCCCCTTCCAGTGGAAAACCCACGGTAGCACAATTTCTTCAGGAGTACCTGCTACAGAAGGAAACCGTCGATCGATTCTTGGATCCCCAATCGCGCGTTTGGGCGAAGTTTCATCCAACTTACGGCTACCTCCTACGTAATGGTGTCTTCCGCGACGGCGTTGATGGTTCTCAAACGCTAGGTCGCTATCAACCTAACGGTCCCCGTTGGCAGGTCAATTTTGCGGACCAACCCTGCCGCATCAATACGTATGGCAATAGCTTCACGCAGGGACATCAGTCTAGCGATGGCGAGACGTGGCAAGAAATCCTCGCCGCTCATTTCTGCGAGCCAATTCGGAATTACGGAATTGGTGGTTATGGCGTGTATCAAGCTTACTGCCGGATGCGCGACAATGAGTCGACCGATTCAGGCGCTAGCCACGTGATTCTCAATATCTGGGGTGACGACCACCTTCGCAGCGTGAATGCTTATCGCTGGCTCACCTTCCCAGGCGATGTGCAGCAACGAATGCAGGGCGAGATGTTTCACTCGAATCCCTGGACACACGCGCGGCTCAATGATCGCGGCGAGCTTGAGGAGCGGCCCAACATCTGTCCAACCCCCGAATCGCTGTACCAACTGTGTGATCTGGATTTCGTGATGGATCAGCTTGGTCAGGACGAGATTGTGCAAGTTCTGTTCGCGACCAAACATGGCATCGTCGAGGACCGAGAACCTCTCGACAGGCTTGCTGCGACGATCGGGTTCAAAGAGCTTGATTACTCCAGCGCCGAGTCAATTCGTAAGACCGTGACTGAACTCTACCATCGCTATGCGATTGAAGTTGGCATGAGGATTGTTGAGCGGGTTCAGGACTTGGTCAAATCCCAGGGCAAGCGGCTGTTTGTATTGCTGAGCTATCCGCAAGGTTCCGTTTGGCACTTTTGCGCTGGTCGCCCCGCAGATGACACTGCGTTCATTGACTGGCATCCTCAGCGGTTCCAGGATTTTCTCAAGGAGAGGGGAATTCCCTTCGTCGACACGGTTGAACGTCATGTCGAGGAATATCAACAGTTCCGAATCACGCCGCAGCAGTACGTCGAGCGCTACTACATTGGGCATTACAACCCCAAGGGTCAGCATTTCTTCGCCTTTGCAGTCAAGGACGATTTGCTGGCGTGGCTCAATCCCAAACCGCCTGCCTACCAAAGCCAAGAAGCCGCCAAAATCCACTTCGACGGTTACTTACCCCGCTAGCGACTTTTCCGATGTTTGAACTGCTTGCCAAGCCGCTCTCCACCATCTGCCGCCACTCTTGCGTGGTGGTCGCTTGTCTGCTCGTGGGAACATTGGTTGGCGCCGCGCACGAAACCTCGCCGCCACCCCCCACCGACGCGGAGCTCGCGCTCGTGGAACCACCGCTTGCAGGTTCCGATGCCTTCGCCGCCGAAGCCCTGTTGCATCTGCGAAGTCAGCTCGATGAGGCCGGCCTGTTGGTGCTTGATCGCGTAGAGGCTGCCGTCCGTCAGCGCGATCAGTCGCGCTGGAGTCAAACATCGGGTGTAAACTCGGAAGCGGGCGAATACTACCGCTGGCGGGGAGAACAAGCGCTGCTGGAATTGCTGGAAAAGCACCTCCCCGTGCTAACGCTCGATTATCGTCCCGGCGCCAAGACGCCGAACCCCGACGACGCGCTGGCGATTAATCCACAGGATGATCTGCTCTTGCTAAAGGTGATCTTGGCCGATGGCCGCCCGTCGTTCCGCTTGCAAGACTGGGATTTAACCGCAGAGTATCCGCATGCATCGTTCAACGTCGATGTGGCGGCAACGGGTGAATGTTACTTACTCTTGTCACTGCGAAACGTGCCGGAGAGTGAAAACTCTTCCCTCATTGGCTTCAAGCCGCCGGGCTCCGCGGCGCCGGTAAGAATGCACGCGCTGAAGTTCGCGCCTCGCCAGTGGGGGCATCTCGCGCTCGACATCGAAGATGAAACCAGCCCGACGCCCGCGCTGCTGAGCATCGCGTCAAACCCTGGCGGCCGATTGTGGGAGCCCCCCGGCGCAATGGACTTCCGCCCGCTAATGAACGACATCGTCCAACACTTAGGACTCGCGGGACGCGGCTACATGTTCTATTTGCCCGGCGCGCTGCGAGGCCGCTACTGGATTGTCGCCGACCCGTTAGAGGTGACACTTCCCGCAGGCAAATGGGACATTCGCGTGTTGCATGGCCCGGAGTACTCGCCGATCATGGAAACGGTAGAAGTCCGCGCCGACGAGTGGACCCGCCGTAGCTACGAGCTGAAACGCTGGACCAACATGCCCAAGGCGGGTTGGTATAGCGGTGACGACCACGTTCACGCGCGCTTGATGAACAGCGAAGACGCCGCAAAGCTCATCGCCTATGCCCGCGCGACTGACGTCCATGTGGCGAACATCTTGGAGATGGGCGATCATCAGCGGACTTGGTATCTGCAGCGGGGATATGGCCCCGAGTTCCGCGTTCACGAGCAAGGCCATTGGCTGGTCCCTGGGCAAGAAGACCCGCGCTCGGTGCTGGGCCATGCGATCGGGCTCAATCTGAAAGAGCAAGTCCGCGATCTTGATAAGTACCTTCTGAACGATTGGCTGGCCGAGGAGATTCATCGCCAAGGCGGGCTCTACGGCCACACGCACGTTGGCGCAAACGCCTGCATGGCTCATCGCCAGATGGCAATTTTTACGCCGCTGGGGATCGTCGATTTTAACAGCATCATGCAGGCCGATTTGGGGACCGAGCTCTACTACAACCTTCTGAATCTCGGTTTCAAAATGACCGCCTCCGCCGGTGCCGACACGCCCTACGGCGGCACGATCGGCGCCACTCGCGTCTACGCATATGTCGGCCCAGACGAAGCTTTTACGCCCGACGCCTGGTTCGCCGCGCTGGGCAAAGGACAAACCTTTGTCACAAACGGCCCGATGCTCGACCTGCGCGTGGGCGATTCGCGACCCGGCGATGAAGTCGAACTGACCAGCGACCAGCCGCTTCATGTAACTCTTGCCGCGCGCGGCTTAGCGAACCACTCCGCCCCGAAGGAGTTAACGCTCGTCAAACTCGGCGAACCTGAGAAAACGATCGCCTCTGAAGCTGCCTCACAAGAGTCGCTCGAACTGAGCGTTGATCTCAACCCCGGCGATGGCTGCTGGATCGCGGCGCACGCGAAGGGGCACGATGGTTCGCAGGCGCATACGACTCCGATCTACTTGGTTCGCCCGGGCCATCGGCATTGGCGCCAAGACCGGGCCGAAGAACTGATCGATCGGCAGCTCGCGATCCTGGACGAAACCGACCAGGCGCTCGCCGAATCAGAGCAGATGGTTAGCACCCGCGGTAATCAGCTTGATTATTGGAATCGACTCAACGCCGAGCAGGCGAAAGAAGTCCGCGTTAGGATCGCCAAGGCGCGAGCGGCCTACGAACACCTGCGACAGGTGCTGCAGCAAGAACAGAAAAAATCGTCGTCGGCGCGGCATACCGGGGCGCCAAAATCGCGCTGAAACAGGCGGCGACGATGATAATGAAGTTTCAACTGGCGAGAATGGGCAAAGAGATCACAGGCAAGCGATGAAACCATACTGGCTAAGAACTTGGCACTCCCTGCTTAGCGGCGCGAGTGCGCCCACTCCGCAACGCCGTGCTGCGCTTTCCTTCGAGCGACTTGAACCACGGCAACTACTGGCGATCACCAACTTCCCGCTACTCAACGCGAGCTTTGAAGCGCCTACGTTATCGCTCGCGAACTCATTCCACCCCACCGTGAGTTCTTGGAACCCAACGGCCGGACTCGGCACCACCTTCGAGGCGCCGTGGGTTCCCGCCTCACCTGCGCCGCATGGCGACCAATTTGCGTGGGGTGATCTCGATAACTGGGTGATGTCGCAGAACGGGCCGACCATCGCCGCTAACACGCGTTACATTCTGTCGGTCGATCTGTTTCCCCTCACATCGGGCACGAACCGCGCTCAGATTTATCTGCAAGATAAAGTTGCCTTTACCAACCTCGCCAAGGCCGAGTATCAACCGAGCTTCAGTCCCACCACCCAAGATTTCCAGCTTCCGGCCGGTCAGTGGACCACGGTAAAGATTGGCTTCAACAGTGCGCAGTTCGCTGCCTACATCGGCCGCGGCACACAGATTTACATCGGTGGCTCGCGGTTAGCAGTGGACAATGTCAAGCTCACTGTCGATGACAGCGTGCATGACTTTTACATCAGCTCTTCCAGCGGCAGCGCCACCAATGATGGTTTCACGGCCGGTGCCGCCTGGAATAGCTTCGCGAGCTTGGCGCCCTATTTGCCACTGCAACCGGGCGAGCGCGTGCTCCTTAAGGCGGGCGACACGTTCACCGGCGAGCTGAACTTACGCGGCAAGGGAACCTTGGCCGCGCCCATCGAACTCGGCAGCTACGGCGCCGGCGCCAATCCGGTGATTGTGCCCAACAATATCGTCAGCGGCATTGGCGTCACCTGGAACAACGCCAGCCACGTGAAGATCAACAAGATTGATGTCGAGCAGTCGAAACTCGGCGTCTATCTGCGCTATGAATGGACCGACTCCGGCAGCACCAATGTGACTGTCGAGAACTGTAACTTCCGCGATTTTCCCGACCCCACGCTCGACCCCAGCGCGCACAACTACGAGTATTCGTGGTCGGCCGGGATTTGGGTCGGCGGGCAGCCTTGGAACACGGCCGAGTTCGCCACACGACTAAATAACTTGACCGTGCGCAACATTACGGCCGACAACATTGGAGTGCTGTTCGGCACCGGCTGGTACTACCCCGGCATTTACAAGAGCCGCATCACAAACTTCTTGATGGAGGATTGCCTCGCCACCAATTGCCTGAACGGCAGTTTCCAACTCTTCTACGTCGATGGCGGCATAGTGCGGAGAGTGCATGCCATCGCGGGCGGCGGCCAAGACACATGGTCAGGCCTGACAATGGGATTCGCGCAGTCCAGTAAGAATATTGTGATCGAAGACTGCGAGTTTTCGTATTTGGACCGCGCTCAGGCGGGCGATGGCAGCGGGATGGACTTCGAAGGCAACAATGAGAACATCATCTTCCGCAATAACACAATCCACAGTAATGATGGCTCTGCTCTCTTGATTCTGAGTACCGATGGACCAAACATCAATTTAACCATCACCGACAACGTATTTTATGATAATGCCAAAGACCCTTGGAACAGCACGATCAATAGTGAAATACAAGGCAGCGGTGCAGTCAGCACAGGCGTGATTTCCAACAATGGCATCTATCGCGGAAACTCATCGATCAATTTTCTGTCCACCACCAACTCGAACTGGTCCGGATTCACGATTAGCAACAATCGCCAGCTCGATTACAACAGCGTTAAAAACCGCCCAACTTGGTGGGACTTCGCCACCGCCGGAGACCTCGCTGGCTGGGGCGGTTTCAATCACTGGAGTAACGCGGCCGTTGTGGGCGGCGCGCTGGTGGGTCAAAGTTCGGGTGTCGATCCCTACGTGCAGTCGCCACCGACCTGGATCAACACCACGCTCTCGCGCTATGTCTGGGTGCGAATGAGCCAAACTGCCGGTAACTTCGCTCAGCTCTTCTACATTACTGAGACCGATCCGAATTGGGACGGTAACAAACGGATCGATTTCCCAATCATCGCCGACGGGGTGATGCGTGATTACTTCATCGACGTTGGCGGCAATGTCAACACGAAGGGCGTCATTACGCAACTGCGCATCGATCCCACAGTGGTCAGTGGATCCGACATCGCAATTGACTTCGTCCGGGTGACCAATAGCACCGAACTCAATCAATCACCACCGCTACCCGCTTTGCCCGATCCGAGTTCTTTGACTTTTACCTCAATTGCCTCGGAGGACGGGCACATCCTCGAATCGGCTCAGAACAGCGGGGCGGGCGGCACGGTCACCTCCTCGGGGAACTCTTTCCGCCTAGGTGACGACGCCAGCAATCGCGCCTACCGGCAATTCTTGTCCTTTGATACCTCCTCGCTTCCCGACAACGCGATCGTCACGCAAGCAACTATCGGCATCACGCGCATTGGAAATCCGACGGGCTCCATTCCGATCGGCGTCGCAAACTCAACCTGGGGTGATATTCTGGTCGACCTCGCCGCCCCCGGCTTCGGAACCTCCACCCTCGCCGCTGCGGACTGGCAATCAAGCGCAACCAAACTTGCGGTCTCGAAATTCGCTTGGCCCGCTTACTCCAGTAATATGACGATCTACAGCCGACTCGAGGACCCCGACGAATCGCTCATCAATCGCACGGGCAAAACACAATTCCGCATTCGCTACCAGAACGATGACGACAACGACGGCATTGCGGACTACATGCCGTATGCAACTGGCGACCATGCTACGGCAAGCCTGCGGCCAACTCTCACCATCCAGTACATCCTGCAACCTCCTGGCGACTACAACGCTAACGGCTACGTCGATACGCCAGACTACGAAGTGTGGAAAAGCACTTTCGGCTCGACGACCGACTTTCGGGCTGATGGCAATAGCGACGGAGCCGTTGATGCCGCCGACTATGCTTTCTGGCGCGATCGACTTCCCGGAGCAGCCGCTGCAATTTCCACGATCGCAGTTGCATCGGCGTCCGTAGCAGCAGACAGCGCCAGCACGACTGCCGATCAATTGCTCACTCCTCAACAGATCAACTTGGAATCGCCATCGGGTTCATACCTTGCAGAACAATCGGCTCGACCAACTCGCTTGCGAGCCGCCATGTCCCAACAGGTGAGCGATCGCACTTGGGAACTGATCACAGCTCGCCATTCGCGGAAGGTGTCGGAGCCCCTCCCGGTCTCCGATTGCAAGACTGACGACCTTGCGCGTGTTGAGGAAGGTGGTGAGCGGACTACGGTTTGGGAATTGATCGGTAAGCGAAAGATCGATATCGATACGTGGGATGCTTTTCTTTAAGCGCATCACCATCGGTATCGGAGAACCCTCCAGCAGTTCTGGCGGTCACGGCGGTAGCCCATGATTCAGAGGCTACTTCGTAGCGTCCTGCGGGTTTGCCGCCGTCAGTTTGATGATCGGTTGAGATTGTGTCGCACTATGAAGTATCGGTCATCCGTTCTAGTAGCCGTTCTCTTGCAGTATTGCTTCACGTCCTGGGCCGAGGTTGGTGCAGAACCGACTCGATTCGTCATCACGCCGCACTTGTTGGCTCCCAAGCCGATTAGCCCGAGGTTGTATAGCAACTTTATCGAGCTGGGTTACGGTTTTCAGATCGAGCCCATGTGCGCGGAGCTGCTCTACAATCGCAGCTTCGAGCGCTTTACGCCCTACAAACCCATAAGTTTTGAGTGGTTCGACTTGTGGCATGATCCGACAAATCCCGCTTTAGGTTATCGTGACGACTGGTCGAAGGAAGATTGGTACCATTCGGGGTACGAACACAACCCGTGGTTTGCCGCGCCAGGTGAAGGTGGGCGCTTGGCCATCAACGAAGACTCGACCTTCTTAATTCCTAACACCGCTCGAGCGGAAGTTATCCTCCAACCTCAGCAGGGCGGGGCGGGGCATGGTCAACAGTCGCTCCGCGTGACAAATCGAGAACCGCAGGAATGGGCCGGGTTGGCGCAAGAAGGGAAATTCCTGCATGCCGGTGAAAGTTACCGATTTCGCGGAAAGTTTCGCAGCCTCCGCGGACCTTCGCACGCTGAAGTTCGGCTCTACAAAACGGGCGACTGGAGCACACCGGTCGCTTTACAAAAGCTTCGTGGCATAGCACAAGGCTGGCGCGAACTAACTGTTGAGTTTAAGAATGTAGCGCATAGCGGCTGGACAACATTCGCGCTGTGGCTCCCTCCCGATACGGAACTTGAGGTTGATGATTTTTCTCTGCTGCCGACAGATAACTATTTTGGTTGGCGCAGGGATATCCTTGATCCGCTGAGAACAATTCGTCCTGGTATTCTTCGCGCCCCGGGAGGGTGTTTCGCGTCGTTCTACGACTGGCGAGATGGCGTTGGGCCGCTCTCCAATCGACCGCCGCAGCCCTCGTACTTTTGGGGGGGCCAAAACTCGAATGATGTCGGCGTGGCGGAACTGGCCATGCTCGCCCAGGCCATCGGCTCGGAGTTGATGTGGTGTGTCAACGTCCATCACCCCCGGAAGCCCGAGTATGAGTGGTATTTCGGCAAGGATGGCGCCCCTCCCGGCCGGCACGGATACGACTTCGAAGAGTTTCGCAATATTGAAGCCGGTGCAAAAGAAGCGGCCGAACTGGTTGCCTACTGTAATCTGAAGGGCGAGGAGCATCCGCTGGCCAAACTACGCGCGGAACATGGCTTTAGTGAGCCGCTAAACATCAAGTACTGGGAACTCGACAACGAGGTCCATCGCTGGTTTGAGCCCGAAGAGTATGCCGACGCCGTGGTCGTTTACTCCCGAGCGATGAAGGCCGTCGATCCCACAATCAAGATTGGCATGGTGACTTACGGCGAGCGACTCGATGCGGAGGGAAAACCGCGCGTCACGTTCCACGAACGTGTACCTCAAATGCTTGAAATCGCCGGCCGGGATATCGATTTTCTGGCCGATCGAGGACCGGCCGACAAGGCCTATCTCGACGAGATGAATGGCTGGATCTCCCGTTACAACTCTCAACACGGCACGAATATTATCTATTGCGAAACGGAGAAAATATTCCTCGACCAAGCTCCCAATGTTGAGAATCGCATCCCGCCGCAGCATGGATACTCGAAATCATTCATGTTCAGCAAATGGTACTACGCGCTCAAGGTCGCCATGGAGTATCTCGCCTACCAGCGAGCTGGTGGAGACGTCGATTTTGTGGTGTTTAACAATCTGACGAACACGCATAGTCAATGTGTGCTGGAGACTCCGAAAGAAGGTGTTTATTTATCGGCCGCGGGTATGGTGATGTCTCAACTTGCTCATAGTCCTGCCAGCTGGCCCTTACAATTCGATAACTACGTTGCGCAGGCCGGTGACAATTTTCAGGTGTCGGCGGCATGGGATAAGAAGCAAATGAAGCTCGTCTTGAACATCGTCAATCGCACGGCCGATCCACGTGAAGTTGAGTTCGATCTCGCGCAACTGCAGCGCCAGTTTTCGCTTCAGACCGGCACAGTCTTGTGGGCGACGGATCCCTTCACGATGAACACCTGGGCCAAACCCGACGCCATTCAGCGTGACATCGCTCCGCCAATCAACGAAACGGTCGCTAGGTCAGCCCGTTTTCAAGTGCGTCCTTGGTCCTTTACGGAAGTCGTGTTGGAGTAAGTGATCAACTCGGCGCCCGCGGGGTTTCAGTATCAACTGTGCGTGGCATTTGAAAAAAAGGGTTCTTCCTCACTCTTGGTGATCGTTTTAGTTTGATTTGTCGGCGAACTTTTGCATGAAGTGGCCTCCAGCCCTAGAACGAAATCGGGGACAGCCCGCAGAGCGCCTCCGAGGCCCCGCGCGGTCGCTGATTCCTCACCTCGAGCGCTGACGAGCCGAGTGTTGGAGTGGACGGCTTAGGCGGATTCGAGAAAGCGGATGCGGAGGAGATCGAAACTCGCCCTGCCATACATCTGCCGTTTGATCAGCTTGAGACGGTTGACGTGTCCTTCGGTGGGTCCGTTGCTCCAACGGGATGTCAAAGCGTTCGCGACCGCTTGCCGATCACGAGCCAGTCCTTGCGCAAAACGTTGGACCTCGCGCGGCGCAGCGGAGACCGGATTGGCGATCCATTGGTCGAGGTCGACGGCGACCTCGCGTCGCAGGGCGGCCGCGAACTGCCGGACCAGTTCGATTCCGCGACCCCAAGACGGGTTAAGACTCGCGAGCTGTTCGACCAACTGCTCTTGCTCGCTGTTTCGCCGGTCAGGGCGCTGCAGCACGAACCACAACAGTTGGTCGGAAGAACATCGGAGGGGACGGCGGACGGGGGGAGGCGATTCGTCGCGGGGAGCCCGCCAGAGCGCCACGCAGTCGCACACGGCGTCGTACGACCCGGGAAACCCTTGCTGTTTCACTTCCTCAAACAAGATTTTTGCAATGCGGACGCCTGCTTCCCACCGCGTCTTGAGGTAGGCGGCAAACGGGTCCGTCGCGCGAGCGCGACGCGGCACGACTCGCTCGGGAAACTCGGCGGCCTCGACGAACTTGCGCACCGTATTAGCATGGACGCCTAGGCGCCGACCAATTCGCCGGTAGTCCCAGCCTTGGCGGTGAAGTTCCCGGGCATGCTCGTAACGCTCAAGGCGTTGTTGACGATTGGCATGCCGGAGTTGATCCGCCGGCGACTCCTGACGACGCACCGTTGCGGCGTCGGCCGGAGTTCCTCGGGGCTGGGGACCAAGATCCGGTCGCCACTGGGCGGCCGTTCGCCCCAACCACCTCGCCACGGCGGCTCGCAGGTTCGCCAAGAGATGCCAGCGATCGGCGACATGACAGGCCTGCGGGGCGCCTTCGGTCGCCCCCTGCGCAAACGGTTCGCCGCGATCGCGACTGACGATCTCGACCTCCGGATGACAGCCCAGCCAAGCGCGGAATGACTCCTTGCTGCGCTCGGACAGCAGGTCGATCGGTCGACCTCGTTCCAAGTCGCAGAGGAGAGTCCCGTGCGTCAATCCTTTGCGAAACGCGAAGTCGTCAACGCCCAGCACGCGCACCGGCAGAATTTCTCGTTCGCAACGACGGCGGAGGATTCTCAGGAGCCCGTCGCCGCTGATCGGCATGCCCAGGCGGCCTGCGAGCCGTGCTCCGGGCTCGCCGCCGCACGCCCCGGCCAAGGCGCGGAAGGTCTCGTCAAGACGCTGCGTTCGGCGCGCCCCGGAGGCGGCGACCTCGGGAAGCCGCTCGGTGAAGATCCGTTGCGAACAGGTTGCATTTTCACAGCGGAACTTACGGCTGCGCCACCGGATCGTCACCGGGCGGCCGTGCCATGGCAGATCCGTCAATGTTCTCACGTACCAGCCATGGACCCGGCGCGACGCACAATCGCAGGTCGGACAGTGGCCCGTCGTTGCACAGCTGCTGACCTGCAACGTAATCCGCTCGTGGCACACCTCGACGCCTTCACAGCGCAGCTTGTCCGGCTGCGGCAACAGGGGAGCAACGCGCACGACTCACGCCTCAACAAAGTCGGCCGTGCTTGGCATCTGGGAGTGAACTTCCTCGCCAATCTACGCAGATCACGCCCAGATCGTTCACCAAGAGCGAGGAAGAACCCCTTTTAAATGCCACTCACATGGAACGGCGTCAGCGCCGCCGGGCTCCCCCATTATCTGCTGGGAGGAGATTACGTCAAGACCTTTAACGATGACAAAGTGAATGAAGACCTGCGAATTAGTGTCCATCTCAAGCGCCCGGCGAGACTGTATCGCTTGGTGGACGATCGGTCCGAAGACAGTAGTTGGTTAGCAAAAGCCTTCGAAGATACCGGCGACAAAGTGGGGCTTGATGAAGGCATCAACTTCGTCAACGATCCGCGGCGCGTTGCCCGCCGGCCCGGTGTGAGCATTGATGAAATTCATTCCATTTGGCGCTCGAAGGAAATTGTCTCCGGCACAATCACCCTGGGCCCATTCCCCGCGGGGTACGACTCCAGCGGACGAGGCAAAAAAACCAAACTCAACATGTACGGGATCGTCGCCGTTCCCGCGGAGCAGGGATAGCCAACCGGCGGTGGTCCTGACGATCTGCGTCGACTTAAGTGCTTGACGGGCTGCCTAACTGAGTTACAGTCAGGCCGGGAAGCGCTTGTTGTTGAAAGATTGACTCTTCTAATCTCGCTCCGTACATGCCCTGGACGCAAAATTACGACCCCCTGGGCAATGAACTGCTTTCGACCCTGGTCTCTTCGACACCCATCGTTATTCTGTTGGGGGGACTGGCCTTTCTCGGCTGGTCTGCGCCGAAAGCGGCCGCCGCGGGCCTCCTCACCGCGCTCGTGGCGGCCATTGGCGTCTACGGCATGCCGCCGCAATCGGCTCTGGCGGCCGCCGCCTACGGCGCGGCTTTCGGCCTGTTTCCCATCGGTTGGATCGTCTTCGGAGCCGTGTTTCTCTATCGACTGACCGAATCGACCGGTGAGTTCGAGAAGGTGAAGTCTTCAGTGGTAACGCTTTCTCCTGATCAGCGCATTCAAGCACTGCTCATCGCGTACTGTTTCGGCGCTTTCCTCGAAGGCGCCGCCGGCTTTGGGACTCCGGTGGCGATCACCGCGGCGTTACTGATCGGCACAGGTTTTCCTCCATTGTATGCGGCCGGACTGACGCTCATCGCCAACACGGCGCCGGTGGCGTTTGGCGCGCTCGGGACACCGATCATCACGCTCGCGCAAGTGACAGGCTTGCCAGAGCTACAACTTTCCGCGATAGCGGGCCGGCAGTTGCCGCTCTTCTCGCTCATCGTGCCGGCGTGGATGGTCACCGTTATGGCGGGTTGGAGGGGGCTCATGGAAGTTTGGCCCGCGGTGTTGGCCGGGGGAGGTACGTTCGCACTCGCTCAGTTTCTGGTGTCGAACTTCCTCGGTCCGGAACTGACCGATGTGATCGGCGGGCTTAGCTCGATGGCGATGCTGATTGCGCTGCTGCGGTTTTGGCGCCCGGCTCAAGTTTGGCGGTTCAGCGAAGCGCATTTGCCGGAAAAGAAGTCGGTGGCGGTATCGCGCTTCACGCGGTGCGAGATCGCTCGCGCGTGGATGCCGTGGTTGATTCTGTCGCTCTGCGTGTTTCTGTGGGGGCTGCCAGCGTTTCGCGTTTTTTTGGAAGGAGGGACTCCTCCGACTGCCGCCTCGTCCACCGCAGCCTCTGGCGAGGAGCCGTGGTGGCAGCGCCCGAATCCTTTGCAAGGTGTTTCACAACTGCGCTGGAAGGTGCCGTACTTGCACCAAGTGGTGCGCGTCGATTCGGCGGTGATTGCCGGCGAAGACAAGCCGAAGGACGCAATTTATCGCTTCAATTGGCTCAGCGCTACGGGAACCGGCATCTTGGTCGCCACACTGCTCTCCGCAGCCACTATGCGCGTGAGCCCCCGCACTTACTGTCAACTATTCTTAAGCACGCTCGTGCGGTTAGGACCTTCGCTCTTCACCATCGCGGCGATGCTGGCGATCGCCTTCACTACCCGTTACAGCGGCGCCGATGTGACACTGGGTTTAGCATTCACCAAAACTGGTTGGTTCTATCCCTTCTTCGCCCCGCTTTTAGGCTGGCTCGGCGTGGCGCTCACCGGCAGCGATACGTCCAGCAACGCCTTGTTTGGCAATCTTCAACGGGTCACCGCCGAACGACTGGGCCTGAACCCCATTCTGATTTGCGCCGCGAATAGTACAGGCGGCGTGATGGGCAAAATGATCGACGCCCAAAGCATCGTGGTCGCGTCAGTTGCAACGGGACATCACAACGCCGAAGGACAAATCTTGCGATTCGTGTTTTGGCATAGCGTGGTCCTGGCTTGCCTAGTGGGACTGCTGACTTTGCTGCAAGCCTACGTGTGGACGTGGATGGTCCCCCCTTGCTAGGAATGTATTTATTGAAGGTTAGCAACTGAAAGTCGGCGGAATGGAATTGGATGGAAGAGGTGTTTGCTCTGTTTTCCGGAGGCCCGGATCTCGTCGACGATTTCCCGAGCGGCTGACGACCGTGACGGGACCGATGAGGAATGGGACGAACTCGGTTAACGCTGGCCGTCTCAACCTCCCCAGGGTTAATGATCCGTGGATTCCCACGCAGGAGACTCGGTAAGCCACGAGGCGCGATTACTACCCCACGATGACCAAGCACGACCGCATGCCGCTGCTGGTGGGGCAGGAGATTTGAGCGGGGGTGAGCAACCGGGGCGGGATTTAATTCGGCTGGATTATTTGCGCGGGATGCTCGACCGATTTTTTCGCAGCGGGGGTGCTAATTGAATTCGTTCGCGTTTCCGTCGATTAATCGCGGTCCGACACAGCGGTTTGCTGCGAGGGGGCCGTACTGCTCGCAGTCGCATTCCATGTTCCCATCGCGACTCGGAGGGTCAGTCAGCACACCCCTCACGGCAGCTGCGGTTTTCCGGTGGAGACACCGTAGAAAAAATCCCTAAAGTTCTTTTCAGCGAGGGCATTTTGGCTTGCGCTCGTTTTCGATTTGCCGTGTAATGCGGGGCCCGATGCAGCGGACCGCTGCGAAGAGTACGAGCATCACCACCACGCTCGCCGGTTCCGGTACAGCCGTCGCGCCTAACGGTCCAAAGTTGCCACCGGCGTTGAAGTTCGTTCGCCAAGTGTTGTACTGCGCCGCGCCGATGATTCCGCCGGTGGGGTCGTTCGGCAGCACTGCGCTTGTGCCGCGGTTGTCGCGCCATACGGTGTAGTCGGCGGCGTTGACCAAGCCATCGACGTTGTAGTCGCCGGGGATCGGCGTGAGGTACACCACTTGGTTGGCGGCAAGCTGCGGGAGCGAAAAACCTTTCAGCCCGGCGCTGCCCACGCGCGCATTCACTTCTGATTGTAAAAAATCCGGAATCAGCGTGACGTACACGCCTCCTGCCGGAAGCGACGTCAGCGCAACCGGCCCACTCCCGCCAAACTGCTGATTGCGTGCGAAACCCCGCTGGAGCAACGGAGTAATGAATCCCTCGCCGGGATTGCCGACCCCCAGTTGCGGATTGGGCAGCGAGCCGGCAGTAAGGTTCACCATCATCAGCAAATCTTGGCCTGTGTAATCTTCTCCCGCACCAGGGCCAACACTGCGGCGAACTAGCGCGGCGATGGCGCCCACCGGAGCGCCGGTGCGGATCGAATCGAAGTAGGAGCTATCGATGTTAACGCCGGTCTTGAGACCGTAGACATCCGCGCCGCCGGCGAGGTCAACCAGGTTGAAGGTTGATTGGCCGCCTCCTTGAATGAAGGGATTGACGCCACCGCCACCGGCTCCGGCAACGTCGCTGGTCGTGGCGCCGATCGCCGTGCCAAACGAAGGGACGTTGTTGCCGTTATCGGCGATGAGGAACCGCCCATTCGCACCAGCGTTGCCGCCACTGGTGCCGCCGGAAGTGTTGGTCGTCCCCCCGCTTGCGCTCGCAATGGTTCCTTTGAGGATGAGTGTTCCGCCAGCTCCGCCACCGCCGTGGCCACCTTCACCTCCGAGACCGCCATCGCCGCCACCCCCGCCGTTGCCGCCGTTGCCACCGCGACCACCAATGCCGCCGAGGTCGGTGAGTGTGGTCTCGCCTGCTTGCCCTGCTGTTCCCGCACCTCCTTGAGCGCCGAGCTGTCGCGCCGAGGCAAACCCGCGCGGGCCGGAGGCGCCCCCTTGAATTGAAATATTTCCTTCAACTCGTACGCGCCCCAGCGCGGCGATTTCCACCGCGCCACCGCCGCCGCCCCCTGCGCCCGAAGCGGCGCCTGTTCCGCCGTTACCACCCGCGCCACCGCGGCCGCCATCGCCGCCAATGCCGCCATCACCGCCATCTTCAAACGCTAGGAATAACGCGAAGACTCCCAGCCCACCACCGCCACCGCCACCACCCGCGCCGCCGCTTGAGCCCCCCGCGCCACCGCCGCCACCGCCGCCGCTGCCGCCACTGCCGCCGCCACCACCGCCGGAGAGAATTAGCCCCGTCGCCGAATTGGTCCCGGCGCCACCGGAGCCGCCCGCTGTCCCGGCGGTTCCACTTCCGCCACGAGCGCCGCTTCCCGCATTTCCCCCGTCCGAACCATCTCCACCTTCACCAAAACCACCGGAAACGGCGCCACCTGAGCCCGCCGTACCGCCACCGCCAACAGCCGAGCGTAAGCCCCCGAAGCCCCGCACGCCGAATGAACCGGCGCTGCCGCCGGAGCTCAACGAATTGGCAAATCCCGGTAGTCCCGCGTCGCCGGTAAATCCGTTCGATCCATCGGTTCCTGCACTTCCTTGACTCCCGTTAGCGCCAGCGGTTCCCGAATCGCCGTTGCCGCTGCCGGAGATAGTGCCACCAAAGCCGCCGGCGCCTACCGAAATGTTAGTTCCAGCGCCGCTTCGGCCCAAGCCAAAGGAGCCGCCGCCGACCGTGCCGCCGCCATTGCCCCCGCCGAGCACGCCGAACCGGCCCGTGGTGTTAAAGTTGAGCGTGGCCCCCGCCTGAATAATCGCGTCATTGCCGGCCAGCAGCACAAGCGGTCGGCCGCCGATGGCGGTGATCGTGTCGCCCGAGATGAATTCCATATTCCCCAGAAAGCGATACAGTTGCACCACTCCTTCTGGCCGCTGGATCAGCTCGGCTTGCACTGACACGCCGAAGAAGTCGGTTCGTGGGATTCCATCAACCGTCATCTGGCCGAAATCGGTGTTAAAGACGACGTTGGCGGCGGGCGATTGACTCGCGAATGGAGCGAGCAGCGAAATGCCGATCAATAGCGACCGGGATCGAGAACGGAGAATGCTCATAAGTTGCTGAAATCGGCGAGGAGGTAAAGTTGTTGACCAGACTCCCCGCCGCCACGGAGACCTGGCGCAGTGTAATCGGGGCGGAGAGCGGGAGCAATCAGCGGCGAGGCGAATGTCGGGGCCAATAGCCGGGGACCTACGGTCCGCGGCGAGCGATTCTCCCTCAGAGAGCGTCGCATCTTGTAAAGCCGGACGCGCGGACCGTAGGTCCCCGGCTACTGATGAGTAATGCGAGCAGCACCACCACGCCCGCCGGTTCCGGCACGCTCTCCGCCGACGTGAGAGCGGTCAAGTTGCCCGATTGGCCGAAGTTGTTCCGCCAGGTGTTGTACTGCGCCGCGCCAATCATTCCGCCGGTGGGATCGTTCGTCAACACGGTGTTCGTGCCTAGCGCGTCGCGCCACTGGGTATAGTCCGCTGCATCGACGCTGCCGTTATTGTTGTAATCGCCCGGGACGGCGGCGGAGACGACTTTCAGCGAAACGCTCGTCGGGCTATAGAGGACCTGCCACGCCATGCCGTTGGCCAAAGCGGCTGCGGAGGAGTCCAGCGTGGCGAATGTGCCGCTTCGCGAACCGGCGGTGAGAAAGGTGAACTGAGCGCCCAGCGCTGGCGTGAATCCGCCTGCGAGCGAAAGCACGAGGTCTCCCGCCAGCGAAGCCGCGCTGGTCACCGACACATTGTCGAAGTTGGTCGCGCCGCGCAGTTCAACGTGCAGCTTGGCGCTGGCGACTTGGGTGAGCGAACCGATGTTCGCTTCGTCGACGTACAGGTGCGAGTTCGGCTGCAGCGTCACGCTCCGCTCGGCGGTTGCGCTGTTAATTCGCACGACGCCCGAGTTGCTGACATTCGAGCGCACTTGGCCCAACGACGTCACGTTGAGTTCGCCGAAGTTGGTGATGCTTTGGCCGACGGACGTTTCGAGGGCGCCCCCCGTGACATCGAGCCGGCCGTTGACGCCAACACTGACACCGCCGTTCGCAATGGCAATATAACCACCCGCCATGGCTTCGAGCCGTCCGGTCCCGCTGCTGGCGACCGTGAGTCCATTGCGGACGGTGAGTGTCGAACCGGTGCCCGTGACGGTCACAAGGCCGTCGGCGCCAGACAGCTCGCCGATGACCATTGCCCCCACGGAATCAGCATCGCCATCGCCCGAGATTGTTACCATGGTGGACCCTTCGCGACCGGCCGAAAGTGTGCCGCGGGCCTTCAGCAACGAGCCGGCGCCGGTGACGTTCACTGTGGTCACGCCGTCCGACGAGCCCAGGACGAGGTTCTGCCCCTCCAGCAGCCCCGCAGCAGAGATGGTTGCCGTTGTGCCACACAGCAGTTTGATCTCCCCGTCGGATTTTACTTGACCGCCATTGGCGGTGAGCGTGACGTTCGACGCGGCGCTCCCTCCCGCTTGGAGAAGGCCGTTCGCGACAAGCTGCGAGCCGCTACTCACGGTGACGCTGGTTGTCCCGAAGCTCGTGCTCATCCGTAACCCCGAGTTGTAGGTCGCGACCGAGTTGTGGGCGAGCGTCGCGGTAGTTGTGGCGCCAGCGCCCCAGTCGCTTACGGTCCCCCCCGTCGTGCCGACGGTCAGGAAGCCAAAGTTCATGTCGAGAGTGGCGTCCCCTAAATCGAAGTACGAGGGGGTGGTGAAAATTCCGTTGTTCTGGAGCCGGGTGGTGGTGGTGTTCGAGAAGATAAAGCCCGTGGTGTTGGTCTTGGTGAACGTCCCCCCGTCAATGAGTAGCGTCCGCCCGGAGCCCAAGTTCAGCGTGGATCCCGACCACGTTGCCGTGCTGCCAGCGTTCAATGTGGCGCCGCCGTTGAAGTTCACCGTCCCGGCGACTAAGTTTAGCGCGGCGCGATTATTGAACGTTGCGAGGCCGTCCGTTTGGAGCGTGCTGCCGGCGTTGACATCGAGCGAGACCGTGCGCGACGTCGTGCCGCCGCCCATGAACAACGTCGATGTCGTCCGCAGCAATCCACCATCGGAAATCGTGCCGACGAACCGCGCGTTGCTCGTGCCGGCCAGCAGGGTTTCGGCTGTAACGCTGCCGGAATTGAGGATGCCGACGGTGGCGTTGCCGGCCCCCCCCTGGCCCCAGTCGCTCAAGCCGGCCACGTTGACCGTCGAGCCGACACCGGTGACTGTCAGCGTCCCCGTATTCCCGTTGCCGACGTCGAGGAACGACGTGCCAACCACGTCCCCTCCGCCCGTGACTGTGAGAGTGACTTGGTCATTGAGGGCGTAACCCGTGTTGAGTTTCAACAGCGCTGCGCCGTTATAATCGAGGGTCACACCAGGCAGGGCGTTGAGCTGGCCGCCGGAGTTGACCGTCGTGGTGCCGCGGGCGAGCGTGGTGCTTGCGGCGACGCGCAGCTCGCCACCGCTATTGACCCGCAGCTCGCCGGCCGCGTTGTCGAATGCGTACTGCAGCGTCCGCACGCTCGATCCATTGTTGATGTCGATGCGGCCGTCGTTGACGACTGCGATTACATTGGTGGGGATTGTGGTGGTGTTGAGCGCTAAGACCGCGTTTTCTGCGACCCGCACCAGTGGCGACGTCAGCACCAAATTCGACATGGTGGTAACGTTCAAGGCTTGTCGATCGTCATTAAGAATGTTGATTTGCTCAGTCGCATCGAGGACGGCTCCGTTCGAGCCTGTGAGCGTGTACTGCGCGCGGAGCGGACTGTTGACGACAAGTGCTTGGATCGTCGTACTGGCGTTCAGTTGGATGTCGGTCCGGGGTACGGGGATCAATTCGTCCAACTGGCTCGGTAAAATCGCGATATCACTTGTGGTTGGCGGTCCGTCTAGGGCGAGCCAGTTCCCTTGGAGGAACCAGTCGGAGCTGAAGTAACCGGCCCAAGTGTCGCCTTGGGCGGGGCGAACCCCGGTGACGAGCAAGGCGAAAGCAACAAGGACAATAGCCGGCTTAGCGGCGACGAGACGGCGAGCGAGCGGCATGGGGGAGAACTCCAGAAGTAGTCGATAGATTCGGCTAGCCGTAGGATACTCTGCACCCCCCCGCTTCGCGAGTCGTTTCCGCCCCAGCCAGATTGCCGTGCAAGCCGAAACGTGGCTTCTGAGAGACCGCGCCCCGCAGCGGCCCTTGAAATCGCCGACCGCTACTTCTGCTGCGCGCTGTAGCTGGTCATCAAGTTCCGATACGCCGGCAAGTGGTTCGAGAAGAGCATCCCTAAGCCTTCAATGTCGTTGCGCCAATCGCGGTGCAGTTCGCAGGCGACGCCGAACCACGACATCAGTTGCGCGCCCGCTTGCTCCATGCGAGACCACGCTGCTTCGCGCGTGGTGTGGTTGAAAGTGCCCGAAGCGTCGGTCACGACAAACACTTCGAAGCCCTCCTCGAGCGCTGAGAGGGCGGGGAACGCCACGCACACTTCCGTCACCACGCCGGCGATGATGAGCTGCTGCTTGCCCGTAGCCTTCACCGCTTGCACGAAGTCGGCATTGTCCCACGCGTTGATCTGTCCCGGGCGAGCAATGTACGGCGCCTCGGGGAAGAGCGCTTTGAGTTCGGGAACCAAGGGACCATTCGGCCCAGCTTCAAAGCTGGTGGTAAGAATCGTCGGCAGCTTGAAGTACTTCGCCGCATCGGCGAGCGCGAGCACATTGTTCTTGAACTCATCCGGCGAGAAGTCACCGACGATGTTGCAGAGGCCCGATTGGTGATCGACCAACAGCACGGCGGCGTTATTCTTATCAAGCCGACGATAGGTGAACTTGGCGCTCATGGCAGTTCCTTGATTGCACGGGGTGAAAGCTGCCCTCCAGAAGTACTTGTAATGCGAGTTCGCGTGCAAATCAAGTTGGGCGAACGAAGCATGGCACCTTCAATAGCCCCCATTTGCTAGGTTGGTGGGCCACGCGATCCGCCGTGCTCTGCACTACGGTATAACGTTTCGGCGGCGCCCCGTGGGTCGCGTTGCCCATAGAGATAAGGAACGGAGGCTCAAAGCAAAGAGTGTGAGCATCACCACGGCCGCGGGTTCAGGGACCGCACTCACCGCTGCCGTACTCGCACCCACGCCGAAATTCGCTTGCCACACTGCATAGTCAGCCGTGGTGACACTTCCCGGAGTCGGATCATTCGGTAGCACCGTGTTCGTGCCGAGCGCATCGCGGTAGAGCGTGTAGTCCGCAGCGTCGACTACGCCGTTGACGTTAAAGTCACCGGGAAGAGTGACGGCTTGCAAGATGGCCAGGTGCATCTTCGACGACAACAGTTCCACATTGCTGAACTGCGATAGGTCCGTCGAGAATGTGAAGACGAGCCCTTCCGTACGGTCGATCCAGCTGTGAAAACCACGAGCTCCGGCGGCCAGCACGTCGACCGCCGGTCCGGCTTGACCAAGTTGATCGAGCCACACCCCGATGCCATAGCGGTTGTTGTCGGTGGGGGAATTGGCGATTGGCTGCGCGTCGGTGGTTTGGCGGCGCAGCATTTCTTCCACGGAGTCGATCCTCAAGACCCTTGCCCCGGTGGTTCGATCGACGCCTTGGTTGAGCAGCATGTCCATGAAACGGGCGTAATCGGTTGCGGTCGATTCGATCCCACCGGCGACGCGCGGGTTCTGGTCGCTGGCAATCACGAATCGCGTGTTGGCCAATTCCAGCGGCGCGGCGATTCGTTCCGAGAACAGGTCGATGTACGACTTGCCCGAAGCGACCTCGGCCGCAGCCCCGGCAGCCTGCATCGAAAGCCCCCCATAGGCGAACGTACTCCCTGGCGGACTATGGACAAGCGGCTGCCGGCTGATGAGCAGCGCCGCCTGCCTCAAGGTAATGTTCGGATTCAGCAGAATCGGCGAGGACACGTCTTCCCCTCGGATTCCAGAAAGATGCGAAAACGACTGCCGAATGGTGATTTCGCCCAGCTGCGGATTGTCATACTCCGGCAGAAAGTCACCCAACCGGCTATCCAGCGAGAATCCGAACTCAGCGGACTCCGCAAGCGACAGCACGAGCGCCCCGCTGAGCGTCTTGGTGCTGCTGTCCGCGTTGGCAGGCCGATCGAGTGACCAGTCGCCGAATGCCTCGTGAAATAGCAGTTCGCCATCCTTCAGCAGTCGAATCTCAAAGCCCGGAACGGGTTGCTGGACGTGATCGCCTTGCAGAGCGCCCTCCGCCAGCGCTCTCAAAGCGCTGAAATCGTAGGCGAACAACGGTGGCGCGAGCCAGCACAAGGCCAAACTGCTCACGGCACAGCAGAGCGTGAGCATCCATCTTGGCGAAAAAGCGTGAACGAGCTGCATCGGATTACCACCGGCAGATAGAACTCTGCGGACACCCTTCAGCGCAGGGAACAGGCTGTCTCCGCGTAACAAAGCGGCGTCACCACCACACCCTTGACGCGACATACGTTGTGAGATCACCGGGATTTCCCCGCTGGATGAGCCTGGACCGCTTTCAGCATGGGTTGCTCTGGATTGTAACCCCTGCGGGTCCCCTCTGGTGTCGAGCGAGTCGCGATTTTCAGCATTTTCTTAGCGCTTTCGTAGCCCACATGAGCTCCGAGTGCGCCGGAGCGTGGTTCTTTTCACGCTTCAGCATCGTGATGAGCAGCCAGAACAACGGGTCTAATTTAGTTGGCGAGTTTATTCGTGTGGGGTGCCGTTGATTTCAAACCCAAGTTGAATTGAAGCGACGTTATGCGTCCCCTATGTTCTCCCGCTGTTGTCCCCACCCGATTTCACCCACTGGAATCAGTACGAGGTGTTGGTTCGCCAACGGAGCGATAATGGAGCTACGGGCTTCGCCAACCGAGCATCCTGGTTGGCTCGGTCCACGAAACGGACAACGGAACGCCATGACCACGATCATCGAAGAAATATTATCTGCAAAGTACGAGTCCGGCGAAAACGCCTATCTCTGGCTCCATTCTGCCACCGGTGACTGCATCTTGTGGCCCACTGAGGATGCCAGCGAGAATGAAGACAGCGCCGATGCGATCGAGAGATGGCAACTGACGGTCAACGAGTCAAAGGCCCTGATTGAGACGGGCGAAGTCGACGAGGTGGAGTGACCCAACCGTCGCTCATCACTACTGTTTGATGAAGGTTGCCGCACGCTCCACCTTGATCGACTTAATTTCCAGCTTGAATGGCCCGGCCTTTTTGTCGCTCAACATGAACCCCAGGGAATTGATTTCCTTCGGGTCTACCGGCCCAGCATCCTTGACGACCCTGCCAAACGAAGTCGCCTCGAATTTGTCGAGCGGGACTTTGACCTCGATCCATTCGTCCTTCTTCGTTGGCACCGTGGCTCGATACGAGAAGGCGATCAGCGGCTTGTTGAGGTAGAGGTTCAGCAGATATTCCCGGCCATCGCCACGAACTTTGGCGACCACGGTAGCACCTTTTTCAAAGCCGAGCTTTTGGGCCTTCGTGCGTACCGAGGCGAAACCGCCGTTGTTCTCCAGCGACAGCGTGCCGAAGAACTCCAGGGTCTTCTTGTCAGTGATCTTGAACTTGCCCTCGGAAACGCCGCCCATCACGCCGTCATTGACGTTCTGCCAGTCCTTCGCAGCGTCCGCTCCGCTGAAGTCGAACAAGGTTTGCGGCATGTCTTCGGCCATGACGAACGACCCCATCAGGATCAACAGGGGCAACGCCAGCATTTTATGGATCATGATCGTCCCCAATTCAGCACCGTGATCGACAGTTGCAGCACCGTCGCTAATGACACCCAGATGAAGTACGGCGCCTGGGCCACGGCCACCCAGCGGTAGTGTCGCCAGACGACGACCATCATCCAGATGATCGTGACCCACACGATCAGAATATCCACCGCCGCCAGCGGCAGATTCCGCATCCCGAACTGGATGGGCGTGAAGATCAGGTTCGCCACGAGATTGATGGCGAACGGCAACGCCACCTGCCAACCGACCTTGCCTCGAAGCATCTGCACGAACACGAACCCGAAGCTGACAAGAATGATCGGGTAGAGAATCTGCCAGATCAGCCCAATGGTCGCCGGGGCGGGCGTCCAGGCGGGCTTCGCCAACGAGTTGTACCATTCGATCCAGGGCATTACGCAATCTTCTTTCGTTCAGGCTGGTACTTGATCTGCGGCCTTCATGAGAGTGCGGCAACAATCGCCTGTCACCGTGCATTTCCAAAACCAGCCAGTGAAGGAGCGTGCATCATCGTCAGAAGCGTTATCATTCGCAAGCGGCTAAGAGGTGTGCCGGCAGCAAGTGGTGAGCGTGACACGTGAGAGGAGTTCGGCGAGGTGGAGGTCGTCGGATTGAGATTGCGTTGTTTGGGTTTATTCCGTTCCTAACACCACCCACATCAGAATGGCGGAGGCCGTGCCGTCCATCGTGGGCTCATTCGTGGAATAATCCTGAATGTCATCGTGGTAGACGGCACGTTCGTCCTGGAAGGGGGCAAA
>JALHQZ010000013.1 GCA_022841705.1 Pirellulales bacterium | reverse complement strand
TTTGCCCCCTTCCAGGACGAACGTGCCGTCTACCACGATGACATTCAGGATTATTCCACGAATGAGCCCACGATGGACGGCACGGCCTCCGCCATTCTGATGTGGGTGGTGTTAGGAACAGGATAAACCCAACCAATGCAATCTCAATCCGACGACCTCCACCTCGCCGAACTCCTCTCACGTGTCACGCTCACCACTTGCTGCCGGCACACCACTTACCGTCAACTCCATAGCGCGTGACTCATGCCAACTAAGGACCGATTTTCGGGACACAGCCCGACGGTGAGGTGGGTTCACTGTTGCTCGCCCAGGACGAACCAACATTGTGCAGTCAGGAGTCGGCCGGAACCTGCATCAGCTTCATCGACCTGCGCATTTTTGTGAAGTTGGGCCCGACGGCGGGTGGCGTTGTCGCCCACTGCACCTTGTCCTACTTGGTCACACCAACATCCGCCGAGTTCCGCGGCGTGCCACTGCTAGGACATTTAGCAATCCTGATCAGCTCTAGCCGCACAGTGTGCTTGCCGCATTTTTGCTTGGAATTTGATGAATTAGCGGATTGCTGGTAAAAAGAGCTCTAAGTCGCAATTGTTACGGACAGAACGAAACACTCTTCGCTCTGTGTAGGCAATTGGACAGACTTTACCCTTCGAGGAAGGCAGGATCGTCATGCGAGACGCATTACGCACATTCCCCTTTGTTTCTTGCTTGGTTGTCGTAGCGATCGCCGCGGCTGTGGTAACGGCCAACAACGACGAAGAGCCGTCACAGAGTTCTTTTTATGCGACTGCTGTGCGGGAAACGACAGCGGGAATGAAGGATTGGCCGAAAGACACCAAAACCTACCAACGGCTACTCGCCTTCTCCGGATTCCAATGGAGCGCGAAGGCGCACGACGTTCCCCTAGGGCCGGGTCCAAATCTCTTCTCGAGCCGGGAGGAAGATCTTTGGGTGGACCACGAGGGGTTGCATCTAACCATCTCAAAGCGCGACGGAAACTGGTACTGCACGGAAGTGGTCCTCCAGGAGAGCCTTGGCTATGGAAGCTATATCTTCCACACCAAAACGGAGCCGGACGATCTGGATCCGAGCGTGGTTGCAGGGATGTTCACCTGGGAGGCGGGGCTCCCATTGCCCAATCGGGAGCTGGACTTTGAGTTCGCCCGGTGGAGCAAGCCAGGTGATCGGAACAATGCCCAGTTCGTCATCCAACCCTACTCGACGCCTGGCAACCTCCTGCGTTATCGTGTGGAACCCGACAAGAAGGATCCTTATTTGACTCAAGTGTTGACTTGGCAGCCAGGCCGCGTTCAGTTCAAGACGGCTCGTGGCCGGTTTGAATCCCAACGCATTCCAGAATCGGCGGTGATTGCCGCTTGGACCCGTACCGGTGACGGCGTGCAAGCGCCGAAAAACGAGAATATTCGCATCAACTTGTGGCTTCACGACGGTAAACCGCCCGCCACGGACAAGCCGATCAACTTGATCGTTTCAAAGTTTCTCTACCTTCCGCCCGGCGAGTAAGCCAAGCAGCGCGAGAAATCGACTTCGCTGAAACGGCACAGGTGTCATCGTCCGACGCAGTTCCCCAGGATGCCGCCAAGTGTGCAAGGAGTGACCCTCCTGGGCGCCAAGGACGAACCCGTCATAGGGTCGAATCGCAGTGGTAATTCTACTTCGATCGGCCGATCCTTGCCCGCGAGGATTTCGAACACCCGTGGCGCTGTGAGCGCGAGAGCGCCTCACTGAAGCGCAGTTGCTCGATCAGGCCCGGGGAGCCGTCAGCAACGCTCCGAGCGCGGGAGCGCCCCACAGCGTGTGTTGCCGGAGGGAGCCACAATGCTGATGCTCATGATGGGCAGGCACGGCGCTCGCCGGCTACTGGGGCTTCAAGTGGGAACCGATTACCGCCCTCTCCGAAAACAATGACGGCACGCTCAATGTCCATTGGAATGGCCACGGAGATGCCTGGGACGTCAGTATGCCGCGTGAGCACCTAATAATTCAGAATAAAACCATCAAGAAACTCGAGCGCGCGAAACCGGCCTCGGCGAACGAATCGACCACCACGTCCGAGCTTGCGAAAACCTTTCGCATCTGGACCGACAAGTCAGGCCAGCACAAAGTGGAAGCCTGGTTCCTCCGCAAAACGGAAACCGAAGTGGTGCTGACCGCCGCTGCAAGCCGGGAAATCAAGCTCGCCATCAACAAATTGTGCGACGCCGATCAAGCGCTCATCAAAAATGCGCAGTCGCCGGTCGAGAACCCCTTCGATTAATCCCAACCTTTTATCTGTGCTTGTGAGCTAACCCGGCTTTGTGGGCGTTGCTCCCCAGGTTCGGCATTTTCATTTTTTTGCTTAGAGAGTGGTCCCAGAACACAGCGGGGGATACAATTCGTCGCGTGTCGTTGTTCGATGACGAACCAATCACCCGAGGTGAGAATGAATAAAAATCAACAGAATCGGATTGCTCGTTTAACCGGCTTCACATTAGTCGAACTGTTGGTGGTGATTGCCATCATCGGGATCCTTGTGGCGCTGCTGTTGCCGGCGGTTCAAGCGGCGCGCGAAGCGGCCCGCCGGAATTCTTGCCAGAACAATTTGAAACAAGTGGGGCTGGCCCTGCAGAATTATGTCTCCGCCCGTGGCGTCCTGCCCCCGGCAGCGGAGATTCCCGCCGGGACCATCTTTCAGCCCTTTTCAGCCCAGTCGCGATTGTTAGAGTACTTGGAGGAGGGGAACCTCGCCACGCTCATCGACTTTGATCAGGACAAACAGTTCACCAACAACCCGCGAGCCGCTGCTACCCGAGTGTCAAGTTTTCAATGCCCTTCGGAGCAAAACGATCTGGCCCGTATCACCCCCACCATCAACCACTACCCGTTGAACTACGTCTTCAACCAAGGTACCTGGTTTATCTACGATCCGCCGACTGACACCGCCGGCGATGGCGCTTTTGCCCCCAATCGCACCTTCAAGATGTCGCAGATTAACGATGGGTTGAGTCACACCCTGGCGGCGGCGGAAGCGAAGGCATATCAGCCCAACCTGTGGGATACGCGGAACCCCAACACCTTGGACGTTCCTCCGCCTGCAACCATCGCAGCAGCCGCGGCTTTTTTTGGTGGCACGTTCGACACCAACGGGCATACCGAATGGATTGAAGGAGACGTGCATGAAACGGGATTCACCACCACCTTCACGCCCAACAGCAATGTCGCCTACACCGATGGCGGGGTGGAATATAGCATCGATATTACTTCCCTACGCGATGGCGAATCAACGACTCTCCCTACCTACGCCGCGGTGACGGCCCGTAGTTATCATCCAGGGGTGACGAATGTCGCCTTGCTGGATGGCTCGGTCCGCGGAATCGCCGATGACATCGATCTGCTCGTCTGGCGAGCTGCAGGCACCCGGGCGACGGGTGAATCGTTATCTCTTCCCTAACAGCCTATTGAGTAACTGCTGCCCAATCTCTCGAATATTGATGACTGGCAATGAACGCTTCGGAGTCGCAAGCCAAAACTCTTCTCCTTGC
The DNA here is from genome assembly GCA_022841705.1 of Pirellulales bacterium. GTDB lineage: Bacteria > Planctomycetota > Planctomycetia > Pirellulales > Lacipirellulaceae. The sequence continues at coordinate 54,221 of JALHQZ010000013.1, read as the reverse complement.
CCTCGTTGCATTACTACTTGTGGGGGTGGGGGTGCTTGTCATCATGCGGCTCCGCATTGCAGAGTCTCAACCGGAGGCGGCCGAAGGACGGGCAATTGCCGAGACCTTTCTTGCTCAACTTACCGCCGGCAAAGCGATTGAGGCGTGGGAATCAACCACAGCCGAGTTCAAAAGCGCCGAGGGTCGCGAAAGCTTTGTGCGAAAGATGCGTACAGCGAAGCTGTTCAAGAAAACACCAGCCTTTGCTTCGTCTCAATCTGTGAAAGTGGGCCAGGCGCCGCGCACGGAAGTGCTTTTTAATGGCCCGCAAGGCGAGGAAGTTCGCATTTTGCTCGGCCGCGAGCGCGGGGTGTGGAAGGTCGACCGCCTGACCTACTGAACCGCCGCCGCCCGCAGCGCTTAACTCCCTGCGACTTCGAGTAGCGTGGCGTGCTTCTTAAGCCCCCGCAGCGTGAAGTCCGCCATCAGCGCGGTCATCAAACGAAGAAACCAGGACAGCTCGAAGATGAACAGGTGCTCGGTCACGGCATGTTCAATTTGCTCGTATCTGGCGTGCTAGAGCACCACCAGCGCCACTCCCGTGCACTCACGCCGTAGCAAGGTGCGGAGTGAGATCTCGAGCTCTGGCGCTTGCCACTTCAACGAACGCGGGAAGAACGCGGGCGTGCTGTCAGCCCAGTTAGTGAAAGTTTCGTCGAACTTGGTGGTCAGAAATTTCTCTTCCGCCGCCATGATCCGTTCACAGTAGAGCCAGAATCCCAGCGTGTAAATCGTCGGCACCCACCAGTTGAGCGAGATCAGCGTCACGCCCAAACCGATGAGGTAGTTCCCCCAAATAGAGCGGGTGCCTAACCAAGGTATAAATGCCGCGGGTATTAAGCGACTCCGCATACTGGGCCTTGGTATTCCGACCCGAGGTCACCCCCGGAACGAAGCCGGCTACCAATCACCTGACGAACAACCCCACTATAGAGATTAGCAAACAGACGAATTCCCAGCCTTCATGGAACGTCGTGCTAGCGAACGGTGCCTTGAGCTGCGATAAATCAATGGCAAACAACGCGAGCACCGCCAACGGTAAAAGACTACGCCACCGGAATAGCCACGCACCCCGGCGCTCAATCTCGGCCGTAATCCGCATTGCGACTCTCTTTTGGCGAACTCCTGAAACGCACGAGTGACGGAAGGAGTTTTTACCATAATCGGTCACTGCCAGGGACGCGTATTACATTACAAATTCGGCACGGAGATCAGCCCGTGGTTGGCGAGCCAGCATGCCAAGCCTCGATCCTGTCGACCAGAATCGCGTTGTCAGATGAGAATTCTTCTAACCGACCGAGAGGCGGGATGATTTGGCAATCATGCCTCACCACCGCCAGATCAAGCTCACTCCGTCCCCATCCGCCACCGGCCCAGCAACGAGTTCCATGTTCGGCGGCAGCCCAAACGAATCGTCCACCGCGGAGGCCGACAGGTATGCGATCCACCACCCAAGCGCCACTTGCGACAGATAGTGGTCGTCGTCGTTGAAGCGTGAGAAGCCGGGGAGCAGCGAGGCGGTATAGAAGGCGCCTTTGAGTAGCGGCCGGTCGGTCATCTTGGCGGCAGTGATGAAAGGAATCGCCCCCATGAACGAGTGGCCGCTCACCCCGTTGGAATCCTCGAAGGGCCGCCACTGCGAAGTGTGGTCGGTTTCGCCGGGGCGCGAGGCGCCAATCGCGTACTGCAATAGCAGCACCGGCGGCACGCCGACCGCGAAGGTGCGCAGCGACCGCTCTCCCCATTCGCTGGTGACATTCGCCACGCCGCTGTCAGGGAACAGATACCGCGACCCGAGCGCCACGCCGTAGATCGGTAGTGCAAACGTTCCCTCGCCGAACGTTTTGTGGCTGTGGAAGAACTCGCTGATCTCGTCGGTCCCGGCGCCGCGCTGGCGTTCCTGGTACTCGCGGCGGAGTGATTCGTCGATGTCGGTATTCGCAAGAATCGCGTGACCCGCGACGCCCGCTCCCAGTGCGAGCAAAGTCCGCCGATCGTAAAAATTGCACGCATCGGCCCACAAGCGATCATCCACGGTGTGCAGGTCGGCCCAGAAGCTTGGATTTGCGGGTTCAAGGTAGACCACTTCTGGCTCGGCGTAGGGAAGAAATTCCTCGTCGATCAGCGGCAACAACCGCGGCGCCGGTTCGATGATGATCGGCGCCGAGTCGGGCGCCGCGACAACCGGCGGCCACACCGCTTCGGGCGCTGAAAAAATCGGGGTCTGACCCGCGCACGCCGGTCCCAACAGCACTCCCAACAGGAATGTCAGTTCGCGCAGCAAGTGGCGGCAGGAGTTGGGGTGCAAGCGACCGCCGGGGGCAAAGCGTTCTCGACCGGCGCCAGCATTCATCGCCAGGCTGGATTGGCGGGCGGATCGTACAGGTCGTACGCGCGGCGGTCAAGCACCAACTCGCAATCGCAAAATGATGGGTGCAGCCCACGATCCGGGCGCCAGCATTCCAGGACTCGATGCCGTCGCCTGGTTTAGCATCCGACTCCAAAAAGCTGACGGTTGGAAGTTAGTGCGATACGGCCACATGAGCCCCACGCTTGACCAGGATTGGGCGGTGACTTCTAGCGGTTGGCGAGCCGCCACTAATCGCGGTATCCTAGGTTTCCAGGGTTAGCCCCCTCGCTCCCAACCGCTGATATTCCGAGGCTCGCCGTGTCTGTTGCCACGCTCGCTCCGCCTCCTGCCATGCTTGAAACCGTCCCCATGCTGCTCGGCGGCCACTGGGTTCGCCCTGCCACCGACGCTTAAGAGACCGTTTACAACCCGTCGACTGGGGCCGCGATCGCCCGCACGCTGCTGGGCGCCGCAGACGAAGTGGAATCCGCCGTCGCAACAGCAATCAACACCGTCACCGCCTCTCGACATAACGAGCTCGACGGCGCCTTGGTCGGCATCTCGTTTCCGACATCCCGCAGTTAAATTGACGACTTTTGGATGAACACTCGACGCTTTGAAGTGGATTCCAAAACCTGTGGGATCAAACCATTGGAAACGCGTCAGGCCTAAGTTATATGTATCGCTGGAGATACTTAGGAATGTATCACTACAGATGCCTGGCAAGGTTACCTGGTGATACTTTGTCGAACCGAATTCGGCCCCCGCTCAGCGAACCGCTGCATCGGGCCGCGACTAACCTTCTCACTCCCCGCGTCATCGTCATCGCTTAACGACGACTCGCATCGCCCTTCGCCGCAGTTGAGGCGTCTGCATGCTGCGGGTCGACCTTGATCATCACGAGTCGGGCGGGGCCGCGCTCACAGATAGTGGTCGCATGCGCCCAACTCGGGAGATTGCCAAATTGCTCCTCAAAAGACTGCGCCCGCCGCGTGACGACAAGCACTTCTCGTTGATCGCCCGCAAGCTGGTCGAGTTGCACCTCGTCCAGGCTACTTAAGTTGTGAACGTCGTTGCGACGCGAATCGAAAGGAACGCTCGACCATTCGAGTCCGAGAGTAATGACGGATAATTGGTTCTCCTCCACTACGGTGGTCACGAAGGACGACGCTCCTCCCAACACGGCTTGAGAGTGCGCAAAACGCGGAAGCTCACGATGAAATACAAAAACCGAGAGCAGCATTGTCGTGGCGACGGTTGTTCCCCAGCCGACGAGAGCAGGCTGCGTAGACCGCCATCCGATGATCGCTAATAAACCAACCACCATCCAGAAAGTGATGAACAGTGATGCGGCGAGCAGCGACTCCATACGCGTTGCGAGTGCGAAAATCGCGAAGCCAACTCCTGCGGCACACGTCGCAATGGTTGCCGTCCAAGGCGCCCACATCCGCGCTTGTTGCAAAGACCAACTCTGCTGATGAGAGTACAGCACCTGATCGAGATATCTGCCCAGCATGAGTGCAAAGGGCGCCATCGCTGGCAAGATATAGGGCGGCAGTTTGCATTTGGACAGCGAAAAGAAGGTCAAGCACCACACCGCCGACAGCAACAAATAGCCCGTCAGCGGCCCGCGCTGCTCGCGAATCTCTTGCCGTGACGAAAACAGCGAGTCAAGGAACCCGAGACCCAAAAATGACCAGGGATGGGCGGCCACTATCGCAACCGGAATGAAGTACCAAATCGGGCGCGCGTGGAACGCCCCGGCAAAGCGACTTATATTGTGAGTGTAGAAGAACTCCGTCGCGAAGTTCGGACTTTGCAGCGACACCATGACAAACCAAGGAGCGGCGATCAGAGTCACAATGGCTCCCATCATCAACCAGTGCACTATCCGCGGCTTGGCTGCCCGCCTCGTGAGCCAAGTGAAGGCGAACAACGGCGGCAGGAGCAGAACTAAGGAAATGGGGCCCTTCGCTAGAAAGCCGAAACCGCAAGCGACACTCACCACTACCCACCACGACATTCGCAGCTTACCGCTCGCCACAGCTTCGTAGGCCGCCATCAGAGCTACGGTCGAGCAGCAGGTGAGCAAGCCGTCAATCAGCAGGGTTCGGCTGGCGCCGAGAAATCCTACCGAGAGAAACAGGACCAGCCCCGACAGGAGGCCAACCCGCTTACCCCAGTGGCGATTCGCGAACCACAACGTGGCGCTCAAAGTCAGCATTCCGCAGAGCGCGGGAACCAGACGCGCGGCCCATTCGTGAACGCCGAAGACGGAATAGCTCATCGCACAAAGCCAGTACATCAGCGCCGGCTTGTCGTAATAGGTTCTGTAGTTTAGCTGAGGGACCACCCAGTTACCCGTCACCACCATCTCCCGAGGGATTTCTGCGTAACGAGCTTCGTCGCGCTCGATCAGCGGATAAGACATCCCGTAGAGCAGCATCACCGCCGCACAGAGCAGGAGCAGCGCCTGCCCCCAGGCCCAGCGTTTCCCTGACTCACCTTGATCGCCCGCGCGGTTGTCTCGTTCGACATATGGAAACAGTGCGCGATTCCACCACAGCCGTAACAGGCTCGCAAGCACCACGGGGATGTGCCGTGGCGAAACCGTACTCTCGCCTTCGACTCGCGGACGATGCGTGACGCCAACTTCAACTAGCGAATGATTGAGCTGACGTGATTGGAGCAAAAGTTCCGAATTGACCAGGAAGCCGTCCGTCGTGATCTCGAGTTGCTGTAGCGATTCACGCTGAAACATCTTCAGCGCGCAGTCAACATCGCGGACGCCTAGGTGGAGGAGCGTGCGGACGAGCAGGTTGTAGACGCGGGAGTAGAGACACCGGAGCCACGAGTCCTTTCGGTCAATCCGATAACCACAGACGACTTGATAATCTTGAGAGAGCAACGCAAAGCGGTCCAGCTCGCGGAGATCAAATTGGCGATCGGCGTCAGTAAAGACGACCAAGTCACAGGTCGCTGCCTTAAAGCCGGTCCGCAAGGCGGCGCCGTAGCCCCGGTTAATCTCGTGTCGCACTAGTTTGACGGAAGCGTTGCGCTCCGCGATCTGCTCGACGCAGGCCGCGGTCGCATCGCGGCTACCATCGTCAACAACGATGATCTCGTAGTGGTCAGCGATCTTACTTAAGGCGGCATCCGCTTCAGCAATCGCCCCCGGAAGTGCTGCGGCTTCATTCCAGGCTGGCAGCACGAGTGAAATACTCTGCGCTGACTGCGGACGAGATGACTTGTGGCAAGTTATGGCGTTTGAAGGCACGATTCGCTTCCTTGCGAGAGGGCTATCAACTTGGGCGGAGATTGCCGCATGGATTGCCTCCATTGCAGCTACTAAAAAACTAGGAGTTCCCTGCAAAAAATATCAAGAGCGCTTCCGGTCTCCCCGAGACTGGGCATCTTCTTCCATAAGCTCGTGTATCTGCCGATTGGGATCGAATCGTTCGAAATCGCGTACAGCAATACCAACGCTATGCAGAATTGACGCCGTCCAGTGCGGCCAGGGTGAGTAATATCCGCGTCGAGAGGCGAGGGGATTCGTCGGCACCCAAAGTTGCGATGCCAGCATTGCCGAGATGGCAACGATTACCGGCGCGATTGCCATCCCACTGCGATTCCCACATCCCGGGCCAGCGACTAGGCGTCGAGCGCGCACCTTGAGTTCCCCCGAAGTCCGTCCCAGGGTCAATGTGCCATGCTTAATTGACGACTGTTGTTCCACTAACCGTAGTAGGGTCCGGAGGTAAGAAGCCGTTGCAGCTCCATTGCCGCTGGCGGCTTCGTCGCAAACAAATTCCCGCACCAAACCGGCGCGTTGTCCCGAAATCCAAACCAGCGGGTGAAACCACAACACCACCTGGGCCAGCTTCTGCCAAAAGACTTGTTGAGGATGTTCCGTGGCGAGGTGGGTCAGCTCGTGCTGGAGCACGTTTCGCAGTTCGATGTCAGCGTCGTCAACAACTGATATCGGCAGAAAGACGATCGGCTGATGAAGCTGATAGCAGAAAGGACCGTAGGATTCGGGGCTTTGGCGAAAGTTTACCTTCCTGCCGTGCACGGTGAGCAGTTCGCAAGACGCCATTTCGGTGATTCTGGCGAGGGTTTTCGTATCCCATGGCGGACAGGTGGCGATGAATTGACGGATCTCGAGGAACTGCAAAAACCAGCGGACCAACATGACTGCTGCTCCCAGAATCCAGATCGCGAGCAGCATCTGGCCGGCAACGGCTTCGATGCTAGCGACTGCTAGCAGCTCCTTCGGCGCCACTTTCGACCAGGGGTGGAGCCATTGCAGACGAGGCAGCACCAGACCTGCGAAGAGCAAGATCAACAAACTCAAGTAACAGGCCGACCAGATGCGAGTTTTGGTTTGCGCGCCATGCACCCAGCGCTCAATCGACCACGCCACTCCGATGACGAGTGACGCTTGGAGGAAGTAGCTCGTGATGAAATGCAGCCATTGTAGGGAGTTCATCGCTTCTGCTCCAGTTGTTCGATCATTTGCTTGACCTCCGCGAGATCCTCCTGGCTAATGGATTGATCGCGAACGAGGCTCAACATCATTGATTTGATCGACCCGTTGAAGAGACGGTTCGCCACTTCGTGCGACATTTGATTGCTAACTTGGTTGCGTTCGATCGCCGGCTGATAGAGAAACGCCCGCCCGCTCTTTCCACATTGCCGGAGAAACCCCTTATCTTCCAGAATGCGTACCGTCGTCATGACCGTGGTATAGGCAAGCTCACGCGGCAATTGTTCGACGATGTCGGCGATAACGACCGGCGTGCGCTCCCAGACGACATTCATGATCTCCGCCTCCGCGGCAGTGAGCATTGGTAATTGCCTATCGCTCTTCAACGTTGACTCCTTACTCTTGCGCGACTCGCATCGCGAAGGTGCGGTAGATTTCTGTCTCAACAGAATCGGCGATGAGCTCGACATGCCCGTCTGCCCACAAGAAACTTGAGCCGCCCGAATGTCGGCTGCTGAATTCACACTCATCGCAAGAATCGCAGTTAGGTCGCGTGATGGCGGAACCAACCAAGCGACAAGGAGCGTCCTCCCCAAAAAGATCCACGCCGAACCACGTTGATGGCACGGTTGCCATGGTTCGCTCGCCAACCAAAAGTGTTTTGCTTAATCCGCGATGCAGATCGCTGAGTCTCACCCGGCGATCGTGGACCACGGCCCCATCCGCGGAATCCTGGGGAAGCGTGTCGCCGAACTCCCGATAGTCGTCCGCCTCTGACGTTCCGAAGACCCCAACGTAATTGGCGGTTGGAAGCGTTGTCGGGACCGACCTGACTTCGGACGAGGACGTTTCGGCAGAGGGATGTTCGGTGTCGGGCTTGGGCAAGAGTTCAAACGTCGGGTCGCTGAGATCCGACGGACATTTGAGACTGGCGAAATCGACCGCGTTGATCAAGTCGATCATTGGCAAAGTAGGACGTCGGCGCAAATCCAACTGATGGCTGAGCGGCGCGTGATCGAGTTCATCGAGCACGCGAATTGCCCACCCATAAGCGAAGTCCGAACCGTCCGTCGCCGCCCGCCATGCGGTGGGCAAACGTCGGTGCGTGTCGTGTTCAGCTTGAAGTGCGATCCCCAGTTGTCGCAGTTGGCTGACGCAGGTGACGCGCCGAGCCGACTCGCGAGCGGAGACCACCGCCGGCAGTAGCAACGCTAGCAACAGCCCTATGATCAAAATCACGACCAGCAGTTCGAGCACCGTGAACCCACGGAAATCCCGTGCAGGCGTGCTTACCCCTGCTCGACTAGGGGGCCGATAGCGCAAATCCATTTAACTCTCCTGACTCAACGGAGCGGTAATTTACTAAGGGATTAGTAGGTGGGGCAATAGCAGTTGGGGGCGATGCTCGCCGCAGTGTCGGGGGCGATAATCGAGTGAAATTCTCTGGGATCCTGTGCCTCGTGCGAAAGACCTTGTGATCAAGTCCAAGACGACGGAGCGGCGGCGCTCCACTCCCACGATCAGGGAAGTGTGATGGGGTCGGGCGGGTCGCGTTAAACGACCCTTCCCCGCTGCGGACTCACGGGGGCCGAATTTAGATCCTTGATCCTGGGCGATCAGATTTGCCAGGGTCGGCAGGACTTTGCTCACCTTCTTGTACGCCGTCATATGACAAGTCGGCAGGCCGCGTCGCATGGACGCCCTCGCTTCTAGACGACAAAGCGGCCATCTGAATGTTCTCTTGCAGGCCGGCCGCCAGATCGATTCCGTATCAGGTCCTGCATGACGATGAGACGTGCTCAAAAGCAACCTGTCTGCTTCGCTTGGTCGTGGGACTGGCCAGCCAAGCCGAGCTTAGTCGTAAGCTGCTCGACGATCGCCTGGCGTGGCTCCTTCCCGATATTGTGCAAGGTACGTGGACGGAGCGACGGACTCCCAGCGTTTGAAAGCGCGACGGAAGTTCGCGAGGTCGGAATAGCCCAGTTTGAAGGCGATCTCTTCGAGGCTGAAGCGGCCCGACTTCACGTGTTCCACGGCCAACGTATGGCGGACGTCCTCAAGAATCTGCCGATAGGATATCCCTTCTTTCAAGAGGCGTCGATGGAGAGTGCGAGGCGTCAAGTGAAAGCGCCGGGCGGTGACTTGGAGCGAAGGGAAACCGTTCGGTCTTTCCAGAAGGAGCCGTCTGACCTTGGCTGCCAGAGATTCGTTTGCCTCGAGCTTGTCGAGCTCGCGCTGGCAGATCATCGCGGCTTGTCGGAAGGCCTCGGGATCAGCTAACTTCAGTGGCGTGTCGATCGCCTCCAGCGGGAGCGTGAAACCTGCCCAGGACTCGCCGTATCGGACTTCACACCCAAAGAGTTCGCGGGCCACGCCCGCGTAGCTCGGAGCAGCGAACGGGAACGCGACTTCGCGCACCTGACAGGCGCCCATCGAAATGGCGTCGATGGTATTCTTGACAGTGAGCATCACGGCTTCGAGCAGCGGGCGTCGGAGATCATCGAGCGGATAAGTCTCGGTGAAGTTGACACGGACGTCACGCTGGTGGACTTCGTGCGAAATGGAAAGCAGCGAGATGCGCAGGTGCGTGTATCTCTCGGTCAGCTCGAGCGCCTGGCGGATCGTGCCGCTGTTCATCGCCGCATAGCCGAGGATTCCGTGTGTTCTTGCAACCAGGCGCTCGCCAACGAAGAGCCCGAGCGCCGGCTCCTGCGCCAGCGTTAGGGCGTCCAGAACCAGTTGTCGAAACACGGCATAGCGAAGGGTGAAACACGAGTCGTTCAATTGATCTTCGGTTAACCGGCTCAATTTTAGCCACTCTCCGACCTCTGTTCCCATGCTGCGCAATTGCTCAGCGAGTTGCCGGAGGTAGTAAACCGGTAACGTAACGTCCTCATCGAGTGTCTGCTTGGATTGCGGTGGCATCTTCCGATCGTCAATAAATGACCCGTGCTTGTCAACGACTGACCCCTCCGGCGGGTCGCCCTCCTGATAAAATTGACTGGTTGGAAAAGTTCTTCATAATCGGAGAGAGCATGGCGACCTGGCTGCCAAAACCGCCTCTTATTAACGCGCGCATTAACGACCGGTTCATCACGGTTAAGCCTCGGGAGACCCTGCTGCAGGCGGCCCTGCGCAGCGGCATTGATTTCCCCAACAGTTGCCGCGTGGGCGCTTGCGGGACCTGCAAGTGCCGGCTCGTGGAAGGCAAGGCGAAAGAGCTCACGGAGACCGGCTATCTCCTGACGGCGGAGGAGATCGACCGGGGCTACATCCTCGCTTGCCAGAGTGTTCCCCTGTCGAATCTCAGCATCGCAGTTGATCTTGCACAGCAACCCCGACGGCGCTCAGTGACGGGTCGCGTCATCGCGCAGGAAAAAGTCACCCCTGACATCACGCGCCTCACGGTTCAGTTGGATGGGGCGATGTCCTATACGGCGGGTCAGTTTGCGTACGTGCGCATTGAGGGCCTCGACGGGGTTGTCCGCAGCTACTCGTTTGCCACTCCGGCTCGGGACGATTCACGGGTCAGCTTCTTCGTGCGTAAGGTGTCCGGTGGCCGGTTCTCAACCCTCGTCAACGAGCAGGACGTAATGGGTCGTTCCGTCCAAGTGGAAGGACCGGCGGGTGACTTTTGGTTGCGGCCGGGCGCGGAACCGCTCCTTTTTGTGGCGGGCGGAAGCGGTCTCGCCCCGATCCTTGCGATCCTGGAAGAGGCGATTGCGTCTCGCGTCTCGCGCTCGGCCACGTTGCTGTTCGGCGCGCGCGAAGAGCGGGATCTCTACGCACTCGATGCGATTCAGTCGATCGCCCAGCGGTGGCACGGAAAGTTCCAGTTCGTGCCGGTGCTCTCGGCCGCGGGGGAAGATTCGACGTGGACAGGCAAACGCGGATTGGTCACTGAATCGATCCCCGAACTTCTTGAGCAGGATTCGCATGTGTATCTCTGTGGACCTCCGCTGATGATCGATGGTGCGCGGGCGTTGCTTGCAGAACGGTCGGTGCCGAGTGAGCATCTTCATTTTGATCGCTTCACCACTCAGGCCGATGCCTTGGTGGCGGCCGACGCGAGCGAGACTGCTTTGTTAGCCGCGACACCCTCAACAGCGCCGCTGGCAGGCGTGCTGCACTACCTCAAGTACTTCCTCCTCCATGGCGTCGGGCTGCTCTCCATCGCTGCCATTCTCGCGGGCGGACACTACGTCACCGTCGGCCTTGTGCTTGTGCTCGCCCTCTACATCATCGGCGATGTCTGCTTGGGCGACGACACCTCGACGCCGAACTTCAAATACCCCCAAATTCTCACGGCGCAGCTCTGGCTGGCCTTGCCGCTCCTGGCGTTGATCGTCTTTACGGGAGTGTGGAGCGTCTGTTCAAGCGATCCACTTGGCTTCGGGGCGTGGCTCACTCAGTGGATCGGCTACGATGTCGTCGCGGCTCGCGACACTACCGCGCTCGGCCACCACGTGTCGACCTGGCTGATCACAGGACTGATGCTCGGGATGGTTGGAACAATCACCGCTCACGAGTTGACCCATCGCACCTGGGACCCCATCTCGATGCTGATCGGCCGCTGGCTGCTCGCCTTCATCTTCGACACGACCTTCTCCATCGAGCACGTCTATGGCCATCACCGTTATGTCTCGACTCTGGAGGATCCCGCGACGGCGCCTCGCGGACGCAACGTCTACTTCCACATCGTGGCTTCCACGATTAAAGGCAACCGGAGTGCCTGGAAGATTGAGGTGGAACGTTTGGAAAAGAGGAGGCTCGGCGTGTATTCTTGGCACAATGCCATGATCCGCGGCTATCTGATGAGCGGGCTGCTGGTCGCTGTGGCCTTCGCCATGGGAGGCTGGCAGGCGGCCGCATTCTTCGCAGTGTGTGGGCTCTTAGGCAAAGCCTTGCTCGAAATCGTCAACTACATGGAGCACTATGGTATGGTGCGGAATCCCGAGACACCAGTCCAGCCGCATCATTCCTGGAATACGAACCGCAGCCTCAGCTCGTGGACCATGTTCAATCTGACCCGCCATTCCCACCACCACGCCCAGGGCGAGGTGCCCTATCAGGAACTTCAGCCGTATCCGCACGCGCCGATGATGATCGGCGGCTACATCACCACCATCTTGGTTGCGCTGGTTCCTCCTCTTTGGCACAAGTTGATGACGCCAAAGTTACTCGCCTGGGACCGCGACTTAGCCACCGCCGAAGAGCGCCGACTGGCGGCAAGCGCCAACGTCCGCAGCGGAATTTCAGGCTTGCGACCGGCCGCGCGGGTTAGCTAGTGCGATTCCCGCAGAACTGACGTTGTTAAACCACTGTTTGAACACTGCCATCCGTCTACAATCCTCTCCTTGTTGACGCAGCAGCGCCGCACCACAGCGCTCAACCATTGAAGGCGGCACAGGCTTGGCTCGATCGGCACAATCGACGGATCGTGATTGCCGTGTCGCTGATTGTTGGGGCGTGGCTTCTCTTTGAAGGCATCACCGGTTTGATCGGTTGATGGCTCGTTACGCGGTTCTGCGACGCGCTTCGCGACGCATGGCTTGCTTGCAAGAAAGCTGTTAAGCATTACTCGGGCGTGGAACGGTTTCGTCGGGACCCTAAAAAGCACCTGATGGGGCATGGCTCCAGCCGTGGGAACTCAGAAACCGCAGCCGCGGACGAGACAGTGAGAAATAAGTGCCACATGCTAGACACGGGAGGGGACGCAGCTTGTTACAATGGGCGACATTCCGGGCTTGGTTCGTCTTCAAGCTCAAGCCATCTGGGAAATGTCGGATGAATGTAGAATTGATTACGGCTCAAATCGAAGAGATTCTCAACCTTCAAAAGTGCCATGCGTTGCAGTTGAGGACCAGCACGGCTGGGGAGAGACTCAAGCTGATTCGGAAGCTCCACGATTGGGTTTTATCCCACCGGAAGGACATCCGGACGGCGCTGCATTCGGATTATCGCAAGCCTTTTGTAGAAACCGACATCAGCGAAATCTATCCGGTAGTCGCAGAAGCCAAACATACTATCAAAAACCTCAAACATTGGATGAGAGTCCGCAGGGTTCCGACGCCGGCCACCTTTTTGGGAACTAAGGCACACGTCCAATATGAACCCAAGGGATCAAGTTTAATCATCGCCCCCTGGAACTATCCCTTCAGTCTTGCGATAGGCCCTTTGATTTCGGCTCTTTCCGCGGGGTGCACGGCCATCATCAAACCTTCGGAAATGACCCCCCATGTTTCGTCATTAATCCATTCAATGGTCGGGGAACTGTTCGACAACAACCAAGTGTACGTTATCGAAGGCGGACTTGAGGCGAGTCAGGCGTTACTCGCCAAACCGTTTGATCATATTTTTTTTACGGGAAGTCCCGCGGTGGGAAAAATCGTCATGAGGTCGGCTGCAGACCACCTCGCTTCGGTTACCCTCGAACTGGGAGGGAAGTCTCCCGTCATCGTCACCAAGAATGCGAACCTAAAGGATGCCGCCAAGAAAATCGCATCCACGAAATTCATCAACTGCGGCCAAACCTGCGTCGCTCCGGATTTTGTGCTGATTCCAACGTGCGTTCGTGATGAGTTTGTCAATCACCTCAGGGACGCCATCGTAACCCTTTATGACCGGGAAGAAGCCGGGGTCGAGCTGAGCCCAGATTATGGCAGAATCGTGAACGACAGACATTTCAACCGTCTCACCGAACTGGTTACGGATGCGTGCGCGAAGGGAGCGATGATTGCCAGAGGTGGCAAGAACTTACCGGACCAGAATTTCATTGAGCCTACCATACTGACCCATGTCACGGACGCGATGATGGTGATGGAGGACGAGATTTTCGGACCCATCCTGCCCATCATGGATTATGACGATTTGGACGAGGCCTTGTCCGTGGTAAACAAAATGCCGAAGCCGTTGGCACTTTACGCGTTCTCCAACAGCAACAAGCTGTTGGCTTACATTTTCCAGAAAACGAGTTCCGGGGGCGCTGTGGCCAATGACTGCGTCCTGCACTTTTTGCATCCCGAGCTTCCTTTCGGAGGCGTCAACAATTCTGGCATTGGAAAGGCTCACGGCCATTATGGATTCCTCGAGTTTTCCAACCAGAAAGGAGTTCTCAAGCAAAGAATCGGCTTCACCGCCGCCTCAACCTTGCTTCCTCCATACAACAAGGCGAAACGGCTGCTGATCGAGGGTCTCCTGAAATACTTCTGAGAGCTTTTTTCTCCGCCTCCCTTGTAGGTCAATCGCATTTCAATCCGCGAGAAATTCCGAGTAGAAGCTGTTCCAGGGTCTTCTCACTCCACCCTGCGCGAAGGCGTTTGGGGCCGACCCAAAATCTGCTTGGCGCCATTGCTAGATTCCCCAGCCGGACCAATAGCCACTCCGGACATCATGATCAACCACGCCAACCTGTTCGATAACCTTATCCAGAACTTGCCCCAGGAGGTCGTTGAAACCCTCGTCCGGACCGCCGACGTGCAGATCGAGCGAATTGTTTCTCACGGCCACGCTTCCCCCGCGGATTTCTGGTACGACCAGCCACAACACGAGTGGGTCATCGTGCTACAGGGAGCAGCCAGATTGCAGTTCGAGGACGGCTCGGTTGAAATGAAAGTCGGCGACTTCCTCAATATCCCCGCCTACAAAAAGCATCGGGTCGATTGGACCACTCCCGCCGAACCGACCGTGTGGCTGGGCGTGCGGTATGGTGGCCTGGCAACGGGATAAATCTGGAAGTGCTCCAACTTGAACAGCGTAATAGCGACTCGCCTCTTGGGTCAGCATATAGACGTGCGGGCGGTGCTGTTCATCGTGCACCACGATCCCTTGCAGCCCCTCGGTGATGTGGAACCACACCCCTTTCTCCAAGCCAAACTTTGCGGGAATCACCACGATCTCGGGCTGTAGCCACCGCCACTTCCCTGCCTTAAAACTCTCGTTGCGGCGCCAGCCCGTACGGGGGAGCTTCGATTCTTTGTTGCCGCGGTTGCCCCATTCATGAATGCGGGCTGGCCCGCGTGCAGCACCGGCAACTGGACCACTTTATCGGTGTCCATGAACCGGAGCTCGCGTTCGCCACCCCGCCCAAACAGCTGTAGGGGCAAGGGTTGTAACTGGTGACCGGCATTCGCAGCAACATGAAGAACAAACTGATACCGCTCTTCGACGAAATCCTACCTCGTAAGCGGTCCGTGACTGAGACCGTGAACGATCAGCTCAAAGCATCACACAGATTGAGCACACGGGTTATCGCAGCCCCATCAACTTTCTGGTCAAATTAGGTCACGGGGCTCATCAGCTTTTTGCGGCAATCGAAGAAACCCCCGAATAAACGCACCTCCAACGAATGTGATTCGTTGGGGCGACTATCGTTAGCGGCGGTGGCTTAACCCGAACTTAGGTTAGCAGGCGGGGCCGCGATGACCGCTCGGGTCGGAGGACCCAAGCTACGGTGTGGCTGGTGCCTTCAATCCTTCAATTGCCGCCGGCAGCTCGGGGTCGACCACGCCCATTTCGCCGCGGCCTTCCTTCTCGATCCGAAGTTTGACAATCGCGCTAATGTTTGGGAGGTCGGCGTCCCAGAACTTGCCGCGGTCGGCGGCGGGGGGCGCTTCCAGCGGGCGAACTAAGCGGAAGCCGATGTCTTGGGCTTCGTCACTCGCAAACCACCACGGGCTTTTCGGGGTGTTGGGGTCGTACGACTTGAGTTCCGCATCGTCGCTCGCGCGTCGGGCGGCACTGCGGCACGCGGCGGCGTCGAGTAGTGCTGACCCACCCCGCAGCACGCGCGGGAAGACTTTCGTCGGCCAGTGGATGGCGTCGGCCGCGGTGGCGCCATTGGCGATGCGCTGGTAGCCCGCTTCGTCATAGGCGTCGAGCACCCATTCGCAGGCGTTGCCGTGCAGGTCGTAGAGGCCCCAGGCGTTCGGCTGCTTCTCGCCCACGGGATGGGTGACGTCGTCGCTGTTGGTGGTGGTCCAGGCGTAGGCATCAAGTTCCGCGGCATCAGCGCCGAACGCATAAGCGGTCGTCGTCCCGGCGCGGCAGGCGTACTCCCATTCCGCTTCGCTCGGCAGGCGATAGAACTGCGAAGTCAACAGACTCAACCACTTGGAATACTGCTTGGCCGAGAACTGCGTCATCGTGACGGCTGGAAGCTGCGGGTCTTCGCCGGCGTTGAACGTGAAATCCGGCTCGTAGAGTTTCGAGGGCGCCGTGATCGCATCGGCTTTGTTTGCGTCCGTCACCGGTCGGATGCCGCGGTCGTTGAACCGCTCGAAGACGGAGCACAGCTCCATGAACGGCCGATACTCGGCCCACCGCGTTTCGTACTTCGCCATCCAAAACGGCGGCACGGTGATCTTGCGCTGAGGGCCTTCGTCGGAATTGCGTTCGGGTTCGTCCTCCGGACTGCCGAGCAGAAATTCGCCGCCAGGAACGGGAACCATCGCAACCGAGACTTCAGTCTCCGGAATCGGCTGCTCGTACGGAACCATGAAGCCGCCGTCGATCGCGACGGCGGGGCCGGTTGATGGCTTTTCCGCAACGACCCCGAGCGGCAGTTCCGCGCTTGCCGAGGAGGCAATGAGCGCGACACACGCGGCTAAATTGATAGCGATTTGGTTCATCACGCGAACTTCGTCATCCCCGGAATCGCCACCAGGGGTTCGGGGACATCGGTCCAGTCGTACTTCTCCGGCCCGAGCTTTTCCGTGCTGCCGGAGACTTGCTCCCAGGTGAGCGTTTGGCCCGAGTAAGCCGCCATCCGGCCCATGATGCCGATTTGCGTGCTGTTGAGCATATAGGCAGAGTTGTCGATCGGTTTGCCTTCGCGGATACTGCGGAAGAACTCTTCGTGCTCCACGCGGTACATGCTGGGCTTGGGGCCTTTGTATTCCCACTTGGTGGGGCCATTGATTTTGGTCGCCAAGACTTCGGCGGTCCCCTTCGTGCCGACAACGGTCTCTTCAACTTTCAGTGAGCAGCCATCCTGCTGCCGGCAGGTGAGGTACACGCGCTGGCCACCCGGATATTCGTAAAACACCGCGAAGTGGTCGTAGATGTGGCCGTACTTCTTGTCGGTCCGTTGTTGCCGCCCGCCGAGCGCGAACGCCGACTTGGGACTGGCGTCGCCCAACAGCCATGCCGTTTTGTCGATGCTGTGAACCGCCTGCTCGCAAATCATGTCGCCGCTGAGCCAGGTGTAGTACAGCCAGTTGCGAATCTGATACTCCATCCGGCTCCAGTCGGGCTTGTCGCCTCGGTGCCACAGGGTGTTCGTGTTGTACGACGATTCAATGGAGAGAATCTCGCCGATCGCGCCATCCTGAATCCGCTGAATCGTTTCCTTCACGCCCCGATCGTACCGCCAGCAGAGGCCGGAGACGACCGACAGGTTCTTGCTGCGGGCCACATCGCACGCGGCTGCCATCCGGTGGAGGCCGGGGATATCCGTCGCAACCGGTTTTTCGACAAAGCAGTGCTTGTCCTTCGAGACGGCGTACTCGAAATGCTCTGGCCGAAAGTGCGGCGGGGTTGCGAGCAGCACCACATCGACCCCGCTATCGACCACCTGCTTGTAGGCGTCGAACCCCGTGAAGATTTTGTCCTTCTCCACAGCAACGCGGTCGCCGACGCCCTCGTCGAGCAGCATGGCATCGAGCGCTTCCGTGCAGCGATCGGCAAAGGTGTCGCCAACGGCCACGAGCTTGGCGTTGGAATCGGCATAAAGCGCGTCAATCGCCGCACCGGCGCCGCGGCCACCGCAGCCCACCAGGCCAATCCGCAGCGTTTCATCCACACCAGTGTGCGCAGCGCGAACAATCGACCCACTCGCCGCGAGCGCTGCCGACGCAGCTGCGCTCCGTTGCAAAAACTGCCGCCTAGTGCTACTGAGGTTGGGCTTCTTCATGAAATGACCTATTTAATTGTAGTTTCCGTAGACTACGGTAAAACGCGAATGCGAATGTCGCGAAACTCGACGGGTGCGCCTTCCGATTCCAAACAGATGTAACCGGTGGCGCGCGTGCAGTCGGTTCCGCCCGACACTTCTTCGCCGTTGACCCACAGGCGGATTTCGCCGTTCAGGCAGCGGATGTAGTAGTGGTTCCACTCGCCGAGCTTGTTGCTCAGTTTCTTGCGGGGGAAACTGCGATCGCCGTGTGGGGAGATCGGTTCGAAGGGCTGCATCTTAGCCGTGCCAACGGGGAAGACGTCACCATCGGTGGTAAACCAATCGGCCGGTTGGCCCGTTTCTTCGATGTACTGCTGAGTGAAACCGTGGTCGAGCACCTGCACTTCGATGCCCCCCTTCGGTAGCGTGCCCGGGGTGAGGCCTTCGAGCGCCGCGTCACTCGCCCAGACGAAAATGCCCGAGTTGCCGCCGGACTTCAGGTGCCGCCAGGTCGCGACAAGTTCAAAGTTGGTGAACGAGTCTTGGGAACGAATCACGCCCACCGGATCGCCGGTGCACTTCGCTTTGCCGTCGGTCCAGGTCCAAGTGTCTTCGTTGCAGTTGACGTTCACGAAGTCACTTTCGCCGAGCGCCCGCCAACCGGGCGCCGTGGCGTCGATGAAAGCGCGGGGCGCTTCGTCGGCCCGTGCTTGAAAGCTTAGCAACCGACTCACCATTAAGGCGAATAAGACAACTCGTGATACCGCTCCCAACGAGCTTCCCGAACGGTGGACCGGGGAACGAAACTTCACCTGGTTGGCACTATAACGCAGGCACAGTAAGGACAATGAAATGACTCCCGTTTTTCCGAAGCGTTCATTTGTTGAGGGCGTTTACGAGCGAAAGGCAACCAGGCGAGCTTCCATGAAGTCGAGCAGACCTTCACTTCCCCCTTCGCGGCCGATGCCACTTTCAGCGACGCCTCCAAAAGGTGTTTCACAGGAAATCGGCCGAGGATCGTTTACGCCGACAACGCCAAAGTCGAGCTCCCGCGCGCAGCGCGTTGCGAGTTCCAGGGACTGGGTGTAGGCGAAGGCAGAAAGGCGGTGCCGCGTCTCGTTGGCGAGCGCGAGCGCCTCTTCGGGTTCGCTAAACGATTGAATGGGCAACACGGGTCCGAAAATCTCTTCCCGCAGAAGCCTCGCATGCGCGGGAATTTCACTCACAATCGTGGGGGGATAGAAATTGGGCCCGAGTTCGAGTCGGCGGCCACCGCACAGGACGCGACTGCCCGCTTGCTGTGATCCACGAACGAGTCCTTCGACACGATCTACCGCTTGCCGAGAGATCAACGGCCCCTGCTCCACGTTCGCCGAAAAGCCATCGCCAACTCGCAAGGCTCCGTAGGTTTCAACCAAGCGTCGCTCGACGTCACCGGCGATGGAGTGGTGCACGAGCAGGCGGTTAGCGGTCACGCAAATCTGTCCACTGTTGGCCGCCTTGAGGCTAAGGAGGTCACTGGTCGCTTGCTCGAGATCGGCATCGGCGAAGATTATGAATGGGGCGTTGCCGCCGAGTTCCAGAGCGACATGTTTCATCTGCTCGGCGGCCGCGCTGTAGATTTTCCGGCCCACCGCCAGCGAACCGGTGAAGCTAATCGTCCTCACTGCCGGATGTTCGACGAACTGCGTTCCGATCGCTGGCGCATCGCCAAAGATCACGTTGAAGACTCCGGGCGGAAAGCCGGCTTGCTGAATCAGCCAAGCCAATGCAAGCGCTGAAAGAGGCGTCAATTCGGCTGGCTTCAAGACCACCGGACAACCTGCGGCCAATGCCGCCGCCACTTTTTTGGCGGGTGAAGCCAGTGGAGCATTCCACGGGGTGATGAGTCCCGCCACTCCGCGGGGCGTGTACTCGACTGACACGCGGCGGCGAGGGTCGGGGTGTGGGATGGTTCGGCCGTAGATCCGCCGGGTCTCTTCGCCGAACCAACGAAAGAAGGAGGCGGCGTAGTCGATCCCCAATCGGCTAGCCTCCAGGGGTTGACCCTGCTCTAACACGGCAAGTTGAGCCAAGGGTTCGCGGTACTGGTGAATGAGCTGGGCGACCTTCAGCAGCAAGTCGGCTCGCTGCAAGACCGGCACTCGCTTCCAATCGGCGAATATTGCATGAGCGGCGTCAATCGCGGCGATGGTTTCTTCCGCGCCGGCCCGAGGCAATGTGGCAATTGTCTCGCCGGTGGAAGGGTCTTCAACGGTGAAAGTGGCTGCTGTCGCCGCGGATCGCCACTCGCCGTTAATGAAGAGCGCTTGCTGAAAGCGCAGTTCCCGCGCACGCGACCCTCTGGCTGGTTCGAGTTCTAATTCTGGTTGAGGATCCATTTGCCTCGTGTGAAATGCAGAACGCGGGTGGCTACTGGTCGACCACTGAGCCATCGAGATGCCGTCGCGTTCGTAACGGTCGGCGGCGATAAGGGAAGTGCTGTTCGACTCCTTCGATCAATTCAACGCCGATGCCCGGCGCATCGGGGATGATGATGAAGCCCGCCTCCACTTGCAGTGACGTATTCATCAGGCTGTTGCGGCGTTTCGCTTCGCCGTCTGCAGAGGCTCCGACCAGCGGTTCAGCGCCCTGGGGGGGCACGCCGCCAAAAGTTTGGCCGGCGTCGTTCGGGTATTCCTGCAACACGAAGTTCGGGCAGCAGGCGGCGATTTGAATGCAGGCGGCAGTGCTGACCGGACTGAGCGGATTGTGCGGCACGACCGAGACATGCCGGGCTTCCGCGAGCGCTGCAATTTTTTTGGCGTGCGTGATTCCTCCGCACAGGCAGACATCGGGACGGACGTATTGCACCGCATTCTTCGAGAGCAGCATTTCGAACTCGAAGATGGTGTGCAGCCGTTCTCCGGTTGCGATTGGAACGGGTGAGTTGGCGGCGACGTACGCCATCGCATCCATATTGTCGGGCAGGATAGGGTCTTCCATGAACATCGGGTGGTACTGTTCGATTCCGCGGGCCAGCACGACTGCTTCGTGCGGCGTGAGGCGGCGATGAATCTCGATGCACAAATCGACATCGTTTCCCACCGCCTCGCGATACTGGCGCACGGCGTCGATGGCGGCGCCCATTTTCTGTGCGTGCGTTTCAAACAGGGGTACGGTTGTGGGCTCATCGAGAAACGGCGTGAGATGCCCTATTGCGGTGAAGCCGGCCGCCTTGGCGTCGCGGCAGGCGCCCACCAGTTGCTCACGAGTTTGACCGTACGCGTGGCAATACACCCGGGCGCGGTCGCGGACCTTGCCGCCCAACAACTGATACGACGGCACCCCAAAATGCTTGCCTGCAATGTCCCACAGGGCGATATCAATCGCGCTGATGGCGCCCATGATGGCGGCGCCCCGAAAGTGGCTCCAGCGGTACATCATCTGAAAGTGATGTTCGATTCGCAGGGGGTCTTGGCCAACGAGATACTCGGCAAACGTCTCGATGGCCCCGCGCGACGCGTCGAGAAAACCCCACGCCCCCGATTCACCAATCCCGGTGATCCCGGTGTCGGTGGTGATGCGCACGAAGAGGTAGCGATCAACCAACAAACTTTCAACTTGAGCAATCTTCATAGCGCGGAGCAAGACTGTGACTCTGGATTGAGTAAACAACAAAGGCTGGAAGGACTATAACTCAGTCGGTAAGTGATCGGCCCCCAACGGACGCGCGACGGTGGGGAGGCTGGGGGTCGGATGGCCGAGATCAATTCGCTCGACTCCCGCCAGTCGAGCGCCACCGCGCGCTGCGGAGGGCGGTGAGGCCGATTCATCGAGTTGTCGACGCAGGGTCTCCGCCGCTTTGACGTAGAACTCGATGTTGCCGCCCACGAACAGCAGATCGATCCCTTGGTCAATCCAGGTAGCCGAGTCGGTAGGTCGGCAAACCGTACCAGAAAACTTACGGTGCTCCTGGCAACTGGCGAGACCTTTACGCACCGCATCAACGACCCGCTCGTGAGTCACTTGGCCGGGCACGCCATAGGCGGAGGAGAGATCGCCGGGGCCCATGAAGAGCCCATCGATTCCGTCGACTTGGCATAGCTCACTTAATCGGTCAAGCGCGGAGAGTGTTTCGATTTGCCCCCACAGCATAAGGTTGTCGTTCGCTTGCCGGCGAAGTTCTGAAATTGGCTCTGAGATTCCATAGCCCAGCGCTCGCGAATAGCGGTAGAACCCCCGCTGGCCTTGGGGCGCGTAGCGAGTGTGAGCGACCAATTCTTGGAGTTCGCTCGGATGATTGATCATCGGGGCCATTAAAATGTCGACACCCGTTTCAGCGGTCTTGAGGGCGACATCGCGCTCGGCGCTCGGCAATCGAATCAGGCTCAGCATCCCGCACCCGCTGATGATTCGGCAGAGCAGTTCCGCTTCCCGCAGGGTCATGCAGGAGTGTTCCAGCTCGATCCAAATGACATCAATCTCAAACCGCGCGGCGATCTCCACAAACACCGGGTCAAAGGTGCTGAGCGTCAGCCCAACGAGCGGACCGTTTTTTGATTTTTGGCGGGTGACGAATCGCTTGGAAGCCATGACGTGATCCTGCGCTAAACGCGAGTTGGGGCGTTAGTTTTGGGGGCGAGACAGTTCGGGTTGTCGTTCGCGGATGATGTGACTCCAGACCCAATCTTCGCCTGCTTTCTGCCGAGCCGCCTGGGTTGCCCAACTGGCCGCATACCCGACGACGAGCGTCGCCATTAAGCCGAGCGGGGAGGGCCAGAGGAAACTGACCACGGCATCGGGTTCTAGTCCGAGAGCGAAGGCGCTATTGAGCAGGGCATTGATTTCCCTTTGAAACGCGAAGTAAATCGTCACTAACGTGCCAACCGCCCCGCCCAAGAGTGCGCCGACCCAGGTCGCGCTGCGCGTAAACATGCCCAGCAGATAGATTCCGAGCATGGGGCCCGAGAAGCTATTGATGAGTTTGTTGGAAATCTCAATCAACGATCCCAATCGATTGACTTGCAGGGCAATCAGTACGCCCACCACGCCCACCACGAGTGTGATGAAGCGTGAGACCCGCACTTGTGTTCGTTCAAGCTGGGCTTGCGGTTCAAGTGACGCACGAGCGCGATTGGTAAACAGCCGGTCGATAAAGTCGATCGCCACAACGGAGGTGATGGAATTGAGCGCACAGCCAATGCTGGCAATGGAAGCCGCCATGATGGCCGCGAGGATCAGGCCGGTGAGACCAACCGGAAATACTTCCACGATAAAGAATGGAAATAGTCGATCAGGGTGCTCAGCGGCCCAAGGAGGAAGTCCGCCAAACTTTGCGCGAAAGAAAGCGAATAACGCGAGCCCCACGAGGCCCAAAACCAGCATCCAAATCACATCGCCGATCGCTGTGAGGATCATCCCTCGCCGCGCATCACCGAGGGTGAGCGAAGTTTGAAACCGCTGCACCATCACTTGGTCACAGGTGTAGGTGGTCAATCGAGAGACCAAGATGGCGATGAACATGCCGCCCACCGTCATGGGGATCGTCAGATACGCCCAGGGGCTCTCCGCCATCGCCGCCGGCGGCCGAAGCCGCGCGGGATCGCCGACCGCGCCGAGATTTTGAATGACCGTCCCAAATCCACCACCAACCTGCTGGAGGGCGATGATCACCGTCGCCCCCAGTCCAAGAAACATCACAACGCACTGCAGGACCTCATTCCAAATCACCGCGCGAATGCCCCCTAACAGTGTGAAGAGCGTAATGACCGCCCCCACAATCACAATCACGAGCGAAATGGAGACCTGCCCTCCCGAAGCTGAATTGATCACCAGCGCCGGAACGTACAGCGCTGTCGCCATCCACCCCAATCGCCACAGCACGAAGATCCCCGCGGCCAGTGTTCGCACGCGGACATCGAATCGCCGTTCGAGATAGTCGTAAGCCGAAACCACCCCGAGACTACGATACAGCGGCAAGGTTACCCAGAACACGTAGGGCAGCAAGACGAGCCAACTTAAGTTCGCTACCAGAATTGTTGCGCCGTACTGGATCATCGCCGACGGCTGCATGAGATAGTCGAGCCCGCTGTTCAGCGCCGCCAGCAGCGACAACCCCAACACCAACCAGCGGAGTTCACGCCCGGCAAGAAAGTACTCGCCCAAATTCTTCTGACTACGCGCGTTATAAAGGCCAATGCCCAGCACCAGCACCAAATAGCCCACGACGATCGCCAGATCGATTGTGTGAAGGCGGGCGCTGGTGAAGTTGGGGAGATCGGTCATGGTCAACTACTCAGCCTCGCTGGTGCTCTTCGCGAAGTCGAACGCGAACAATTTGGCGTCGCGAAGCTGAAACTCGAGGGCTGCTGTTTGCCCAGAAACCGCATCAAGATCGCTTTTCCACCGCAGTGGATGCCGCAACGAGTCGCCCGTGATCGACTCACAATCGGCAAAATCGAATCCTTGCAACGGTTGCCCGGAGGCGTCAACCAGCCTGGCGCGCAATTCACCGCTCACGGCGGCGTTCACCGTGAGCTCTCCGACATCCAGAGCGAAGGGCACCGTCCGCAGAGTTCCTCCTTCGGCGCCAGCTGAGCGGGCCACATAGCGATCGCGCGGGACCGACACGAGGCCGATTTGCCGTTCCACGAAGCGGTTATATTTGTGTCCGTTCTTGTAGCCGCCGTAGTACAACCGCAGTTCATCATCCACGAGAACTTGCTCATCAATCCAGGCGTGGGTGTGATCCCACACGCCAATCTGCGGATGGGGATCGAAATAGTGGGCCGTGTCGCGGATCCAATGACGCCCATCCCGACTCCAAGCGAGAGTGGTGTAGCCGATGCCGTACCCGCCATCGGGCACGCCCTCGGCATTAACATCATCGCGCAAGATTTTGGCGAGGCCGATCATCAGTTTGCCGCGTGCCAGGTAACCTTCCATGGCATAGAACTGGGTCTCGCCCTCATCGACGGCTGAAACCGGCGTCAGTACGAACCACGGTTCAGCCCAACTCTTGAGATCGGTGGAAGTTGACTGCATTGTAACCCGCCGCGTGCCGGGCCATGTTTTGCCTTCGGTGTAGCTCGACATGGTGAGTACATACTCACTACGAATCGGATCCCAATGCAAACTATTGATATCGTGGTTGTGGTAGACCACGGGTTCGGGCGAAAGCAATTTCCACTTCAGCCCATCAGGAGAGGCGGCGAGCATCGAACCGCCGTTGGCCCACCAACAAAGTTTGTAACGCTCTTCACCTGTGATGCCACGCGGGCCGTCGTCAAGCACCGAGCAACCCCAGGTAATGGGACCGGGATTCTCCAAGATTTGGTGCGGACGATTCCACGCGATGCCGTCACGAGAATCCATAGTGCCGAAGCCACCCGTTTGGCCGTTGGAAAGGACGTTGTACCAGATACGATACTTGTTGGTGTTCGCATCGCGGATCACGGACAGATACGGCGCAGTGTTGCCGTCACCTTCTTCGCCGCCGGTGACGATTGGATTTGGAACTTCATCACTGCGCACCGGTTGGTTGACGACACGCTCGACTCCCTGCGAGTCGGCAATCAGGTATTCATCGACGAAAAGATACGGACCGGGTTCCAGCGCAAGCGGGCCGACGGGCGGTTCGGGCCGGACGTTCGCATCGTACAACGTCGAGAGGTCCGGCGTATCAGCGGTGGGATACCACGTCGGTTCTTCGCCACAGACGACAATGGCCGACAGAAATCCAAGTGCCGTTGTCACCGCGCAGAGTTGTTTATTCGGAATGCGAAATAGTTGCTTCATCGAATCACCATCCGTTGCTTTGATCAGAGAACTACGACTAGGAGAGCCATTGAATCGATGGAATTTGACTCGCTTGCTTCCGCACAATTTCGGCGGCGTTGCGCACATGTTCGCGGGCCATTGTTTCGGCGAGTTCCGCGGCGCCACTTTCGATGTGTTCCAGGATGGCAAGATGCTCCTTTCGCACCAGCTCGGGATCGCGGGCCTGCACCGTGATAACCTTGGCGAGAATCGAATAGGTGCTACTGAGCCGCTCAACCAAACGATTCCCCGCGGCCGAAATCAGCCGGAGGTGGAAATCGCGGTCGAGCCCCCCGCCTTCATCATGCTTGCCCGCAGTGTAAAGCCGATGAATTTCGTTCACCAGTTGTTTTAATTCACGCATCTGCTGCACGGTAATCCGCGAACAGCAGCGCCGGGCGGCGAGCCCTTCCAGCAGTTCACGCAGTTCGTAACTTTCCATCAGCCGCTCCAAATTGAACTCGTTGACCACGGCCCCGCGGTTATCGAGCGCCTCGACCAGCCCCATGCCTTGCAGTTCAAAAATGGCTTCGCGCACCACCCCGCGGGAGACCCCCGTCTCCGCGGCGATCGCTTGCTGCACCAGCTTCATCCCCGGGCGGTACTCACCGGCCGCAATCTGCTGCGCGATGTGATTCCGCACGGCGTGGCGGGCGACTTTGGGCAGCGGGGCAGGAAACTCAGAGAATCCGGGCGCCATTTTGATTACTCCTGAAAA
Organism: Pirellulales bacterium; assembly: GCA_022841705.1. Taxonomy (GTDB): domain Bacteria; phylum Planctomycetota; class Planctomycetia; order Pirellulales; family Lacipirellulaceae. The sequence continues at coordinate 27,934 of JALHQZ010000013.1, read as the reverse complement.
CGCGCCGTGCCCGATGCGAGCTTGGCGACCTTGGAACGAGTGAGGCCAACCATTAGCAGCGACATTCCCATCGCGGTCGGCTCTGGAACGGCGAGCGCGCTCACCACTTGATTCACCGCAGCGAAGCGACTGCGCCACACATAATAGTCCTCTGAGTTGACGCGCCCATCGCTGTTTCCATCGGCCTGAAGTTGCAGGGTCGAGCCCAGATTGTCGCGCCACACATTGTAATCGGCGGCATCGACCATGTTGTCGCGGTTGTAATCGCCGGGGAGCAAATAGCCTTCGGTCCCTAGCGGCGTCACGCCGGCGATTGCCCCGATATTCTCAATCGACTTCGTGGCCAACAAGTTTCCAAAGGGGTCGAAGAGCCGCCACTCGCTAGTTCCCGCCAACTTGCCCACGATGTTGCCGCTGCGGAGCGAGGTGACTTGTTCCAGTGCGCCGGGAACGATGGCCAGCACATCTTGTCCGTTGGGAGCCAAGAAGACACTGTTCAAGTCGGAATACGCGACGAAGCCGCCGCCCCCCAGCGCGGCGGCGCCCGTAAATGTTCCCAAGTTATCGAGCACGCGCGTCGCCAGCACCTCTCCCGTCGCGCTGTAGGTCTTCCACACCTCGGCGCTGACCCGGCCCACCAGATTGCCGTTCGTTAGAGGCGTGATCGTGCTGAGCGCATCGTCCACCACCTTGTGAACGGTTGTGCCGTCACTCGCCACAAAGATCACGCGGGAATCTGTGGTCGCCGCATAACCGCCGTTCCCCAGGGGAGCAACGCCTGTAAACGTCCCCAGATTATCCAGCACGCGAGTCGCCAGCACGTTGCCATTGGCCGAGTAGACCCGCCAAATGTCGGCCCCGGCAATTTTGCCCACGATGTTCCCATTAGTCAGCGCCGCGGGAAACTGCACCACGTTCGGAACCACCGCGAGTGGTGAGATTCCATCAGCCGCCATAAAGACGAGGTTGGTGTCGCTGACCGCCGCGTAACCTCCACTTCCCGCCGCCACGACTGCGTTGAAGCTGCCAAGGTTGTCGAGTTGCCGATCGGCGATCACGGCCCCCAGTGAATTCTGTAGTCTCCAGACATCGGCCCCCAGCTTGGAAACCATGTTGCCATTCGACAATGCCACCGGCAACGACGCAGCATTCGTGGTGTGGTGGAGGAGTGAAGTCCCATCACCATCGACGGTGGTTGTGCCGGTGGAGCTCACGATCGCGAAGCCACCCGCGGGGTGCAGGTTCCCGACGAAGGGCGTGCCGTTGTTGAACTTGTAGAGGTCGCCAGCGCCCCCTTCGAGGTCTGATTCAAGGAAGTAGTTGTTTCCATCCGCGGAAGTGAGCGGAACAATTTCCACCGTGCCGCGATGTCGGTTCAGCCGCAACAGACTGCGCACGCCGCTGGTTCCAAAATCGAACTCGAGCCGCACTTGTTGAGTCGCGTCATGCACCGATCCGGTCGGGCTCGACAAGCCATTTACCACCATGAAGTATGGTTCTGTCCCGCCGGCAAGGGGACGGAAGTGACCTACGATTACATCTCCATCGAGGCCATCGTTGGTGGCCCCGTCATTAGTCGCCGTGATGTTTGTAAGGAAAGGATTGCCGGCCGCACCTACACTCCAGGTTGGAACTCCGGCTGGCTGAGTGTTGCTCGCGACAACATTGCCGCTACGGTGCTCACCCATCTGCATCCGCACATCCGTGCTGACCAAATTGATGAGCGCGGGTCCCAAATTCCGACTCTGGCGATTGGTCTCCGCCATTTCACCAAAGGCGGGCTGCCGCGGGTTAACATCGCCGGCCCCGTTAAAGAGGACAGGGATGAAATCACTCTCGTTCGGAATGTCCAAGTAAATGAAGGCGGTTGCGAATGTTGCTCCGAAAGCCCAGCCCGCAAACTGATTGAGCCGCATCTCGGACCCAGAGACATAGTGATTGTTCAATACCGGCCAAGTAAAGCTCTGCAGAAACTGGGCGTACGGAATCGGCGCTGCCCCTGTTCCGTCGTGTCCACCGAGCCCCAACTGGCGGAAGCGTTGGAGATCAACATAGAGATCGGTCGGACTGCCGCCCGGGTTGTTCCCATTAAACGGATAGGTGGCGAACATGACCATGTCCGGCTTAACGACGCTGAGATAGTTGCGAAGTTGGGCGTCAGAATTCGAACTAATGTGGTTCATGTAGCCGATGACATTTGGGTACCTTTGCCGCCATTCGGCGAGCACAGCCTGCGCTTCGTTCAGAACCGCTGGCAGTCCAACATTGAGCTCATCGCGATACTGCAGGCTCACCATGTTTGGCAAATACGGCGCCTCAAGTGAGTTCAGCTCCGGTGAGCCGCTCAGATTCCAAAGCCCTGATTGGAGTCCTGGGGCCGGGCCAAGATACTTCGCGAGGTTGACGGTGCGATCAAACGAGTTCAGGCTGACCCCCGTAAACTTGGAATCCGCGAACCGGCTGAGCGTGATTCCCGGGTCATTCCGGTCAGGAACGACCATCGCCTGAATCTGCAGTCCGTGCTGGAGTATGAGTTGGCGCCCACGACTTATGGATTGCGCTAAGCCCGCGCTGCCCGGCAATGCCATGAGCGCTAGGACAGCAGCAAAATAGACCGCAAGTTGTCCAAGTCTTGGTGAAGGCATAGTTGAGTCGTAAACTTAGCGGTTGCGTGGCTCTTCGAGTGCGATCGTGAAATTGTTCTCTTGACGATTTGTCGTCACGACGATCTCCAGCCCTGAAGTTTCGAAGCTGGTGTATTTGGTGGGGATTGGCGGGGTGTTCGCGGACCCCGTTTCACGCTCACCTCCCAAGGCGGGAGTGATTAACACCTGATGCCTGCCCAACACAGCTCCGTCATCAGATTCAAACGTAGTCAACTTGAATGTTCCATCGGGGCCGATGGCGCCGCGGGCCGAAGCCTTGGTTGTGCTTTCGACAGGGCGCGTTGAAACCCACCCCGCGGTGAGTGGCGCGCCGTCGCTGGCAACCACCTTCCCTTGCACCGGGTAGACGAGCCGGTTCGATTCGCCGCAGCCCAACGTGCAGGTCAACAACAACCCTGTTGCAAAGGTTGTTGCCCACCCCAATCGTAGGCGGCAATGCTGGTTCTTTCCGTATGCCAAACTCAAAAACCCTCCACCGGATTGCCATCGTTCCGATTGGCTAAGTATCCCAACAACTTTTCGTCCACTGAGGTGCTGAGGGCGCGAACGCCAGAGTCGACGAACGCGAACTGGCAAACGCCCGGATGGGCGCTGCCGAAATTGGCGTTGACCGCCTCATCGCTACTTCGCGCAAGTCCAAAGCCAGGGCCCGCAAAGCGGCCGACCGTTTGCAAGTTATCAGGGTTGTAGATCGAATTATCGTGGAAGAACTCACCCGCCAGCGAGTAGTACCCAAATCCCCGCTCCGCGATTTGCTTCTCACCCACCAACAGCACGTGTGAAGTTCCATCCGTCACGCGCGACAATTTCAGGTAGTGCTTTTCGGTGCGAAAGAGCAGCGCGGGATCGGAACCGCCGCAATTGGTGGTTACTTTCTTGTTCGCCACGAACACGCCATTCGCCCGATCGTCGTGGTAGTCGCGTAGCGCTCCTCCGTTCACGCCATCGCCGACGCACGCTGCGTAATCGGCGAGCGCGCCGGTGACGTTCTTCGCCGAACCGCGATCGTCTTGGCCCGCCACACTTAGTTGCGGAGCCCCCCGGCGTGACGGGCAGTAGTAGGTCGCAACTTGCGCTTGCAACACTTCGGGGGGTTGAAACCAGAACGATTTCTCTACATCCCAAGCGCTAGCGAGGGTGGATTGTTCGAGAAATGGCCAGAGTTCACTCGCCCAGGTGCCGTGAAAACAAACCATGCGACTGCGGGGCAAGCCGCGGTTGGAGTCATGATAAAGCTGCACGGCAATCGCGAGTTGACGAAGTTGGTTTGCGCACTGCGATCGCCGCGAGGCCTCCCGCGCAGCCTGAACAGCCGGCAGAAGCAGCGAGACCAGCACGCCAATAATGGCAATCACGACCAACAGCTCCACCAACGTAAACCCCCGTTTTCTAGCTGTTCTGGTGCGCTCGAGTGGTCGGAACTGCGGCAACATTTAGGATGGTTTCCTTTCCGACCTAGTTGCGGCGCCGCACAAGCAGCATCGCGGCGATGGTCGCGAGGAGAACGCTTGCTGGTTCGGGGACACTCGCTCCAGCGACAACTGTGGCCACTGGAGAGAATGCCAGTTTCCAAATGTCGTAGTCGGGCGCGTCAATGACTCCGCTATTGTCTCCATCCGCAGCCAAGTTGGTTGTAGACCCCAGGTTGTCTCGCCAGATTGTGTAGTCAGCCGCATCCACTGATCCGTTCAGATTGTAGTCTCCTGGCAAATTTACCGGAGCGCTCAAACCGGTCGGCGCTGCTCCTACAAACGCGCCGATGTTATCGAGCTGCCGCGTCGCGAGAATGTTTCCCAAGGGATCGAAGAGCCGCCAGAGATCACTGCCCGCCAAACGCCCCACCACGTTTCCATTATTCAAGGCTGTAACGAACTCCAGGGCATTCGGCACGATGTTGCTGATCGTCAGGCCGTCTGCGGCGACAAAGATTGCATTGGTATCCGAGTAGGCCAAGTAGCCGCCATTGCCGAGCGCTGCCGCGCCTTGAAAGACGCCAAGATTGTCGAGCGCACGGGTCGCCAGCACGCTTCCGGTAGGGCTGTACAATTTCCAGACGTCGGCTCCGACCCGGCCGACGACATTGCCAGTTCTCAGCGAGGTCAAGGAACTCACGACATCGGTGACCACGTTATTCACTGTCAGTCCATCGCTGCCTATAAACAGGATTCGCGAATCACTCACAGCCGCATAGCCCCCGCCGCCAAGCGCGGCCGCCGAATTGAACACGCCGCTATTATCCAAAGCGCGGGTCACAACATTGGCGCCATCCGCATCGTAAAGTCGCCATAAGTCGGCGCCCTTGAGCGCCACGACCTTGCCATTGCTGAGCGGCGTGGCGAACGACAGGGCATCGTCGATCACGCGGTTAACAGTGTCTCCATTCGCGGCCATGAAGATGATGTTGGCATCGGTTAATGCCGCATAACCACCATTGCCCGTGGGGACCGCATCATTGAAGGTTCCCAAATTGTCGAGTTGCCGCGTAAAGAGTTCGTTTCCTTCCGCATCATAGAGGCGCCACAGATCGGTTCCGATTCGCGCGACAACATTCCCATTGGCAAGACCGGTGATGTTTTGCACCGTATCGAGCACGATCGGAAACGTTGTTTCGCCGTCCCCCGCAACGAATGCAATTCGCGAGTCGGTGCTCACCGCATAGCCGCCAACGACAACGCCCCAAGCGGCGCGGCTGGCGATCAGGAGCAAACTGGCGGCATGTAGCGCCAACTGCAAGTTCCGCCTCATATCCATTCCTCCAAGAAGTTGCCCGGACCGATTGGCTTCGCCGCCCGGCTGCCCAATAACCGTCACGACTTACGATGGCTGGCGTTAGTCTTGACGCGGCACGGTGCTCATTCGCCAGCGGGCCAGCCCCAGAACCATAATGCCGGCCACTCCCAGCAGTTTCCACGCGCTCGATTCCGGGATTGCCACGGCCAATCCCGTTGGTGCGGCCCCGTTATAGGTCCCAAGATTATCCAGTAGCCGAGTTTCGAGAATCGTCCCCGTAGAACTAAACAACCGCCACAAATCCTGTCCCACAATTTTCCCCACCACATTTCCGTTGTTCAGCGCGGTCACATATTCCAAGGCGTTGGGAACAATCGCATTAACCGTTAACCCGTCGGCCGCCATAAAGATGGCGTTCGAGTTAGTGTACGCCAGATAGCCCCCGCCCCCGAGACTTGCCGAACCAAGATAAGAGCCGAGATTATCGAGCACTCGCGTCGCTAGGACAGCGCCCGCGGGACTGTAAACTTTCCAGGTATCCGTCCCGACCACGAGCCCGGCAATATTGCCATTCGTCAGTGAGGAAACCGCGGTGACCGCCTCGACGAGCACGTTGTTCACGGTTGTGCCATCATTTCCCATGAACACCATCCGGCTATCGCTCAGTGCTACATAACCCCCGCCGCCCGTCGCTGCCGCATTATTATAGACGCCCAAATTATCGAGTTGCCGCGTCGCCAGCACGCTACCCGTCGCGCTATACAGCCGCCAATTATCCCCCGCTAGCCGTCCCACTAAGTTGCCGTTCGAAAGGGGAGTGACCAGAGTGGCCGTGTCGGACACGACCCCATTCACTGTGGTCCCATCGGCTCCCATAAAGATGAGATGGGAATTACTGATCGCTGCGTAGCCACCACCCCCGACCGGAGCAGCTTCATTGAAGACGCCCAAATTGTCGAGCTGCTTGCTACCAACCCCGGCGCCCGTCGCCGACTGTACCGTCCAGACATCAGCCCCTGTCCGCGAGACGACATTGCCATTGGAAAGCCCAGTGAGATTACTCACCGGTCCGCCCGTAACGGCCAGGACCGTGGAGCCATCACCATCCATGAAAACCAAGTTATTCGAAGACGAAGCGACGTATCCGCCCACGACGTCGCCGCTGGCCGATGTCATCCCAAAGAGGCAACAGATTGCCGCAGCAATCGCCAAGATGTTGCCAAGGCATGCTTTACGCTTGTTCATTGCGATCCCCCCGCAGAGAAAAGAAAGTTGTTAAGACGAGGACGGTTGGAAAGTCGGTGGTGAATAACGGGCAATTGGGAGGCACCCCCGCCCCCTGGATGCGGTCCATCGCTACGGGCTTTGCTGATCCAGAAACCCAGAAATACGCCCGAAAAAACCGGCACTTCTAGAAATGTAGACAAAATGATTTACTATGTCAACACTTTTGTGGCCATTTTCCGACAATCCGGAAGGCCGATTCCGGTACCTAATTCCAACTGCTTCACTCCCCCCTCGCCACCCATGACTCAGCTACTCCGATTTTTGGCACAATTGAGAGGGCTGATCGGCACTTCGCTGTGCATCGCCGCGGGGACAGTTGTCGGCAGCGAGGCGCCACTAAAGCCGACGCACCTGCGCTGCGAACACCTCCGCGAACCCGTGGCAATTGCGGGGGCGAATCCGCGACTCAGTTGGCAATGGGAGGGCCGAGCCGCTCGCTATGAAGTTGTCCAGTATCGAATTCAGGCGGCAACGAGCGAAACCAAACTTGCTCAGGGAACGTTCGACCTCTGGGATTCGGGGTACAGGCTACTCGGCGCCGCAATGGAGGCGCGCTACCGCGGAAGGCGATTAGCAAGCGGCGACCTCTGTTGTTGGCGCGTGCAAATCGTGACGAGCAAACAATCGGTCGGACCATGGAGTGAAGTCGCCACTTTCCGCGCTGGCCTCGAACGCAAAGATTGGCGCGGGCCTTGGGTTGGCGCACCCAATGACGATCAAGTCGACACTGCGAATCAGCTCTATCGCAAGGTAATTCAGGTCCCCCGTGGCGCCCAGTCGTGCTTGGCGTATGTGGCATCAGTCGGGTACCACGAGCTCTACGTGAACGGGCAGCGAGTTGGCGATGCCGAGCTGGCCCCCGCCACCAGCGACTTGAGTCAACGGGTGCGATACGTCGCTTACGACGTTACCTCGCTCGTGAAGCCCGGTGAGAATGTATTCGGCATCGCCCTCGGCGCTGGGTGGACACTCTACACGGGCCCTGACTGGAGCGCGAAAGCGAGTGCGCGTTGGCCGAATCGTCCGGCGTTAAGGTTGCAAATCAACATCCGTAATGGCGCCGCGCGACCACTCGCCGAGTATCATGCCGACCCGACCTGGCGCACGCATGCGGCGGACATTCAACCCCTCAGTCGCTGGCAAGCTCGGGGCTTTACGGGTGAACGGCTCACCCCCGCCGCTGCGCTAATTGATTGGAACCAGCCCTCCTACAATGATTCAGCGTGGTCGCCGGCCGTTGTGCGCGCGAGTGCTGACAAGTGGAGCCTGACGGCCCAGGAAGTCGAACCCAATCGCGTTCGCCGTCAGATTCCCGTCAAAAATATCAACCGGATCGAAGATGGCACTTATCAAGTGGAACTGGCCCAAATGTTCACCGGGCTGCTTGAAGTCGACCTCACCGGGAAGCCCGGATCAGTGGTGTCGATTGAAGCCTCAGACCGAGCCGACGTCCCCTGCACCTATTCGCAGCGAAACGAACTGATTCTGGACGCCACTGGTCGCGGACACTTTCGCAATCGCTTTGCTTACGTCAGCGGACAGTGGGTAACTATTCGCGGCGACATTCAGCCACCGCAAGCTGAAGATGTCCGAGCTCTACTGGTAACGACCGATCTAACGAATGTCGGTCATTTTGAATGTAACGACGAACTGCACAATCGCATTTACAACACCGCGCTGCACACGTTCGACTGCCTAAGTCTCGGCGGCTACGTCGTCGATTGCGCGCACCGCGAGCGCCTGGGCTACGGCGGCGATGGTCACGCCACCGCCATGCTAGCGCTTGCTAACTACCGCTGCGCTGCGTTCTACGAAAAGTGGCTCCGCGACTGGGGGGACATGCAACAGCCGGATGGCAACCTCCCCTTTTCGGCCCCCATGTATGGTGGTGGCGGGGGACCGGCTTGGAGCGGATTTGTCGTGAACATCGGCGCTGACCTTTACCAGCGAACAGGCGATCTCGAAGTTGTGAAGCGCATTTATCCAACGGTCGAGCGCTGGCTCGCTTATCTCGCTCAGCACGTCGTCGCCGATCAACTCCAGCGCTACGACGGCCCCGCCGACTATGTCTCGCATCAGTGGTCATTCCTGGGTGATTGGGTCGATCCGGGCCATGACCAGTCTCCGAACGGGGACTCGCCCGAAACGCACTTCTTCAACAACTGCTACTACGTGCTCACACTCCGCCGCGCTGCCAATCTTGCGGAGGTTCTTGGCAAAACCGAACAGGCAGCAATTTGGCGTGCGGACGCGGAGCGAATCACTCGGGCGACACATGCCAAATACTGGAACGCGGAACAAGCTCGATACGTTACGGATCGTCAAGCGAGTGTCGCCATCGCCCTGGTCGCCGATATCATGCCGGCGGCACTGAAGTCAAACGTCGAACAACGATTAGTAGATTTGATTGTGCATTCGGCTCGAAATCATCTCGACACGGGCATCGGCGGAACTTCTTTTCTACTACAAGCTCTGCACAGAATGCAACGCACCGATCTTGGAATACTGATTGCAAGCCAACGCGATTTTCCGAGCTGGGGCGACATGCTCCAGCAAGGCGCCACCGCATTTTGGGAACAGTGGGATGGAAAGAATTCTCGCTGTCACAGTTCGTACCTAGGAATCGGTGGCTGGTACATCGAAGCAATCGCGGGCATTCAATCCGAATGGCAAGACCCTGGCTATCGAACTATTCGCTTTCGTCCAGGATTCAATTCCGGGCTCGAGTGGGCCGAGGGTTCGCTCGATACCGCCTACGGCATCATTAGAATCAAATGGCGGCAAGAGGCAGAGCGGGTCGAAGTGGAGCTGTCGGTCCCGCCACGTTGCGAAGGCGTGCTTGAGCTGCCTCCGTGTTACCTGCTTGTTACGAGCGCCACAATTCAAGCTGCTCCGTCACTCAAACGACTCGACGCTGATCGACATCAAATCGACCTCGCTAGCGGCACTCATCGATTGTTGTTCATACGGATGAATGACTGACGATGAAACAAGTGCACCCAACCCCCAATTCGATTCCATTCAGTTAACAAACCGAGTAACTTCAAGGGGACGGCTTGGAGACCGCCACGCGAACACGCACGCACCATGATTGCCGAGCACGCCCACCGGCACACCTGCTAAACTTGGAAATCACACGTGCTCGGCGAAGACGTAACCATAATCCGCGTTGAACTGGCCAATGGCATCCATTTGCGATAGCGCAACTGTACGCCGGGGCCTTGCCAGCCGGCTGGCGCAAATGATCGACAAACCGGCCCGATTCCGACCGATTCCGTGCGGAACGCAATTGCCGGCGACAACTAATCGCCCATGTGACGCCCCGCAACGTGCGCAGAAATGAGCATCTCATCGATGTCCCGTCCGTCGGCCGACCGCCAATCGGATCACCACTAAAGAAAACGCCGGCCCCCACCGGAAGCCGCCGATCCGCTGCTCAAAAGAATCCGCCGCTTAGCTGGGCGATCACAAGTGGTCGTCCGCCAATCGCCGACTGAGTTTGTCGAGCCGAGGTTGCAGCTGCCGAAACGCCGGAAGGGGGAGCGACAGCCCCTTCTTTGTCGGCTGCCACTGGTCGTTGCCATCCAGGAAGTAGATGCGCAGATCGACGCGGGGCTCGCCATAATAATCACTGAACGCCACGCGAACCTGCTCGCTGCGGTTCTTCAAAATCGTGCCCACAAGTTCTGGGCTCCGCTTCAAGGTCGTCATGCCTAAGGTCACCGGGGGAAAAACAGATAAATGCAGCCGATAATCATGGATCACGCCGCAGCGACCGCTCCGTCGCGAGCGCCAGCCACCCTGGGGTCCGTAACGCCGCAGGAATATTTCACTAACTGCACTAAAAACAGCGTGCAACTAACAATCACTTCCGCGTCGCCGGTTGCCCAGAGCTCAAACTCTCCAAGCGGGCGACAACTTCCAGATTCTTGAGCGCCACGTTCAAACGCCGTTCGGCGGCGAGCTGCGCTTTAGCGATCAGCGGCCGCAACTCGACGTGCTCGTTTTCTTTGGCCGCCATTGCGTCGTACACCGTCGCCGATAGCCACGCCAGCAGACACCGGTCCAGGGCCAGCCGGCGGAGGGGCGAACCTTCCGCCCGTTGCAGCTGGTCGACTTGCAGTTCCATAAATCGCCGGGAGTATTCGGCGACCGTCGGCTGGCTTCCCAGCAGCTCCTCGATCAGCGTGTCCCGCACCATCCGGGCCAAATTGCCGTTTTCGGCCACGGCGTCCTGATGTTCCCGAAAATACTGCTCGACCCGCGCCACCGCGCTGGCGTTGCCCGCTTTCGCCCGTTTGATTTCCTCGTCGAGCGCGACTTGTTGCAGCGTCCCGTCCGCTTGCGGGACCAGCAGGTGCTCCCCGGGCACGGTGGTGGGCTGCGGCGCTGGGGTTGGCGTCGGTTTCGCGGTCCCAGCCTGCTGCGACCGCCGCCAATTTTCCGCGTACGCATCAGTCAGCGATTGGATGATCGCATCACTTTGCTTCAGGGCGGTGTGCGCATCCCAGTTCGGCTGCGCGTGTTGGGTCGACTTAGTTTGTGCTTGAGCGGTCATGTTTTGAATGCCTCCATTCGCCGCGGTGATAGTGGTAGCCGGCCGCCAGCAAAGCGCCCCGCACCAAGGTTTCGGACTGCCGCCAGTAGCGACTCAGGTCCCGATCCAACCGCCGCAGCAGGGCGCAGCACTCGTGCCGGAGTTTCCGGCGGGTCCCCACGGAGCGCTGCCGTTCCGCTTGGGCTTGGGCCAGCTGTTCTGCGCGGGCCCCGCGGCCGACGTACTCTTTGCGAACTTTGCCGTGTACGCGGACCGAGCGATAGTAGTACCGCTGTCCGCGCCGAACTTCCCAACCCATCGCGTCCCTGCTCCGGCGTGTTGTCTCGTTGTACTACGCAATCGCAGTACTCGCGCATTGGAGCGCGTTTGGAAACAAATCGCAAGACTGAATGAGCAGCCCGCGCGAAAAATGATTTAAATCGTATTTTCGGAGTTTTATTCGGACGCGAAAATGATTTTCGCTGATTGCTCAACGCGACGGCGCGTACGGGACGTACGACTCGTCGCCGACTCATCGTCAGCAGCCCATCATCTGCCGCGTTTACTCTTCCTTGTACTTGGCCGTAGCGAAAGCGCTTGGTCGATTCATTCGAGGTGCATCGTACGAGCCGACGCGACGGCGTGCCGCTGCCGGCGATCGTCAGCACATCGCGCCGCCGCTGGAGGCCATGTGGCGCCGGGACCATCGTCGTTGGCGTGGCGATTTTTCGATGGCGAATCAATATTCGCGAATTTAATTGCAGTAATTTAACGCGAATTATTTTTCGAAATATTCCGGCTGATTATTTTCGCCCGATTGATTGGCAGGGCAGTCGATCCAGTTGTCGGCGAAGCGAGCCCACGCTCGTTATCAGCGGTCGGGGCTGGCGACGGGTTCGGTACGTTATCGGTCCCGTCTTCGGTTTCGGAAGTCGCTCTAACTGACGTCGGCGGATCGCGGCGCGTGGCGGCTGCGTCGTCGATCGCGTTTTCGATTCTCTTCCCTACCGGGGGCGAGACGCGGCCAGCGCGGGCGATTACCGCGTAATCACGCCGGTTCGTTGTGATTTCGCCGGCGGGAAGCGGTGCAGTCCCCAATGAATCGAGAGCTCGGCGGAGTCGGTTGCTGAAAACTGGGATTTGTTTGTCAGAAATTAAACAAACCGTACAACCGATTGGGGGGTTGGTTTTGGGGCGAGATCGCGGGGATTGGTCGGCAAATTAAGTGGTTCATCCTGTCATTGTGCGGCTTCCTCTCCTGGTCGGGCTGACCGCCGCCACCCGCTTGTCGATGGGACGGATGTTCAGCACTGAGGAATCTATCGCAAGGCCGCGGCGGCGAGAAGTCGAAGTTCGCTCGCGATCAAAGAATATTGCGACCGTGCAATTCGGCAACGCGAAATTCGGGTCCGCTGAAATTGAAGGTCGCGTCGCGGCACGATCCGGGTGATGCTGAAGACGTGCGGAAGCTAGTTGATCTCTTCGCGCTCGCAGCCGCACTCTGATGACGAGTGGGCTTCCAGCTATGAGAAGTCGTTATCGCAACGACAATCGCGATGCGGGTTGATAAGTCGCCCACAGCAACCAGCGCTGAAACAACAGTGCCACGGTCGTCTTAGCAGCGCGTACGAGCGACGCTAACGCCGCGGATGCTTCAGCGGGGCCGGAAGGTGCGACGGCAAGCGCGAGCGCGTTACGAGCCGCTGGGGGGCCCACAGCGCTGTCACATGCCGCTGTGGCTGACGCTCGATAGGTCGGGGCCGCGTTGTCGTTGTCAGCACCGTCGATCCATGTGCTCTTCGGCATCGATGCAAGTTGTTCGGCCAATAACTCGGCGATGGAGGTGGACATGAAACGATTGCCGGCGACCAAGTTGTTCTTGCGAAGCGGTATGCCTGTTTGCAAGACGGCGGGGTTCAAGTGTTGCGTCATGACCGGCCGACAAGGAAAAAATCCACGACATTTCTAAAGAGAAATCGCCGTGGTTCGGAGCGTCAGGTGCGCTAGGCGCCAATCACGGTTCGCTGTGGCCGTCGTTTCGGCGGAGGGGCCGGCGGATCAGGGAGCGGCTCGTTGGGTGGCGCTCCCCAACTCCCGCTGTACTGACCCAGTAGCTGCTGTACCGCGTTGCAATCGGTTTCGGACAGCAACTCCACCTTCTTTAGGTGCTCGCCCATCGCCAGCACCATCCTAAGAAGATCCGTATACCTCCCGACGAGCATCGACAGCCCCTTTTCGGTGGCAATCCACCCGTACTTCTTAATCCACTTGTACACGCGGAAATTCATCAGGTGGCCTTTATCGCACCAATCGACCGAAGCCCGGACCTCTTCGGCCTTATTCTTACGGAACGTCGCGATGGTCGGGCCGCTTACATAATTTGTCATTTACCAATACCTCATGGTGATAAAAATGGGGTGGCGGTTACGCCCGCTCCCCCGTAATAGCTGGTTTTTCCAGGGATTCGGCGACTTTTAGCGCTTCCAGGGCGGCAAGAAAGCTCTGGTGGCACTCCAGTTGCGCGCGGGTGAAATAGGCGGGGATTGATCCGCTGTAGACCGCCTGCCGGTAGATTTCGTCTTGAGCGCCCGCAAGAATATGCGCCGCCAAGACGCGTTCTGTCGCCATTCGGATGAGGGGGGTTTTGCCGCGTGTGCGCAGTTCGCGTTCTATGTACTCGGCATTCCTCATCGCATACTCCGCGCCAACGGGGTCAAAGCGAAGGAGCTCTTCGATGGTTGAATCTCGGACTTGGGCGCCGATGCTACCGTACCGTTTGATGTGGTGCGAGCGAGAACGGAAAAAAGACCGGACCCTCTGCTCAGCTTCATAGTCGCCGTTATTAGCCCGCCTCATGAGCTCGGCAACATCATCTTCCACATCCATGGAGTCGTCGGCATCGGTTGCACCGCTTGCCTGGGAATCGTCCACCCCCTGCTTGCGATAGAGTGCTTTCCAATCGATGTTGGAAAATCGCGGCGCAGGAATCATTCCCCCATCTTTGTCATCAGCTTCAGTCATACTTAACCTTAGCGTTGTTGTGTCGGCAGTTGTGCCGACGGTGAAAAAGCCGCAGTGAAACAATCACCGGCGGTCGAAAAAAAACTACGCAGCAAGTCGGCAACACGATCACTCGGCGTTGAAATTTGTTGTACTACGCGGGCACGAACTTTGTCCTCCAGAAATCGAACTGCACTCCCCCGTGACGATACACCTGTAGCCGGAAGGTAGAGGCGCGATCTGATCCGGGGCCATCTTCGAAACTCGCCAGAGAATTACTGTCATCACGCTTTAGCTGCCGAAGGCTCGGGGGCCAGAATGGTCACAACCGGGCACTTCCCCCGGTGACGCGTAATCGACACTAAGCCCGCCGCCTCCATGGACTTCAGGGCCGAGTACACCGACTTCCGCTTCAATCCCAAGTCGGCGGCTCGTTTGTAACTGAACTTCACAACACGCGATTTGGCGCACCCGCTCAGGAACCAAAGAACCAGTCCGACGCCAACGCTCGAGGGCGAAAGCTGACCGGTGGCCATCAGCCAGTTCCAGGGGATGGGCCCGCGCACAAACTTCTCCCCTTTCGGAATTCGTACCCCAATCACTGTTTCGATGTTGGCCGGATTAAGCTGCGAGCCATAGGCCGACGGATCAATGTGGTCTGTCACAACATGACCTCTCTATCTATGTAAATAAACTAAAATAAGAAGATACTGTACGGGTGTCCCATCAAGGGACACCTACCTGTTCCCTCATGGGACAGGTCAGGTGTCCGCTGGGGGGACACCTGGCCAACCATGTTCGGTGGGTTGATGGCTACACGGCGATGGCTGCTTGTTGCTCGATCAGCCCCGTCACCATGTCCCAGAATTCTTCACCGCGCGGGTCCATGTACCGGTCGGGGTACTTAACGATTTTGCAATCGCTCCGCAGGGGGAACCCGTCCAGCACCACCTCGGAAGCTTCACGCATGTACGCTTGGCAGCGGGCCGCCTCCGTTTCGATGTGATCGGCGTCGGCTTCGATCAGCAGGGCGTCATGCACGGGGCAGCAGACCGCGATGCCGTTTTCGGTGGCGAGGCAGCAGGCCAGCCGCAGCATTTCGGCCCCGTTCGCCTGCATGGGAAAATTCGCCAGCGAGCGCGGGTTGCCCTGGGCTCCCACATGCACCCGCCAACCGAATACGGTTTGCAGCCAGCCGTGCAACATTGCATGATCGACAACTGATTGGCTCCACTCCCAAAACCGCCGGTAGGTTTGCCGGTGGAGCTCCAGCAACTGCCGCGCTCGGGCGACAGGTACGCCTAGCCTCGCCGCCAACGACTGCTCGTGCATTCCATATTGCACCGCCAGCGCACATACCTTGAATTGCTCGCGGATGGCTGCGTGGGAGTCTTTGGTCGCTTCCCGGGGCGCCGCTCCCGCCTGCTTGGCGAACTCTAGATACGGGTCGCCCGACGCGTACGCGGACATCATCGCCGCGTCGTTTGATAGTGCGGCTGCGATCCCCCATTCTTGCTGTTCCCAATCGGAGTAGGCGATCGCCCGCCCGCGTTTGGGTTTAATGAGCCCTCTGAACCACGCCGAGGGGCCGAACACAAACTTGGCGCTGCTGGGCTGGTTGCGCCCAGTCTTGCTCCCGAAGGCGGACAGGAGACACCGGTTGCGGCCGTCAAATCCTACAGCCAGTGACAGCTTCCGCATTTCGGCAAGCGACTTTCGTAACTGTTTGAGGTTTTGAAGCTCCGGATGGCATTTCGCCATGTCACTGAAGGTGTCTTCGTCGAGTTTAAGGTTTCCTTGATCGGTATGGGGCCAGGCGATGTTGCGCCGGGCGAGGTAGTTTTGAAATCGATCGGCCTTGAACGTAAGTCCGTCGAAGACACCGTACTCCTCGTCGATCCGGTCGATCAGCCGCTGCTGGATATCTCCCCAGTTGTCGCGGAGAGCTTGGAATGTAAAGGTGTCGATTGGAATCCCTGTCGCTTCCATGGCAGCGGCAGCGATCATGTAACGCCCGCGAAGTAGCGCTCGCGGGAGGTCGTTTTTCTGCAACATCGCTGGAAGTAGTTGGGCCAGCGCCATGACATCGGATTCACAATATTCGAGCAGGGCTCGTCGCTCCTCCTCGGTGTAAGGCCCATCGCGCATCGCCAGTTGCCGCATGCTTTCTTTCTCACCCGCCTCGATACTCGGCAGTCCGTAATGGCACATGGCGCCAAGTAGACCATAGCCGTTAGCGGAGCCGAGTCCCGACGTTAGGCAGCGGAATTCGACATAAAGATCGAGAACGCGTTTTGGCAGCTGCCAGCCCAAGCTTAGGTAACACCCGATCTCGGCGCTTGCGTAGTAAGCAACAAATAAAACATCCGCCCCGGTCGGGATCGGCGATTCCGATCGCATTTCGAGTTCTTCGCGGAACAAGCGGATGGTACGGCCTGAGCGCAGTTCATGGCCGACCATGCACTTTACGGTTGGCGTTTCACCGTCTGGCTGGCCGAATTCAAAATCGACCAGCCAGACTTCGGCGAACGCTGCAAGTGCAGCAAGGCTCAAATTTCACCTCGCAGCTTGCGGAGGACGGGATGATCCATCGAGTTGATAAATCGATCCTTAAAGGCGATTCGCAAAATCTCGGAGAACGAGAGATCGGGCCATTCGGGTTCACCATACGCGCCTTTGGCCTCATAGATTTCGTACGCGCCCAGACTCATGTTCGAACCAACTCGGATCCACCCTTCCTTGGCACGATTGATAGCCTCGAGCGCCGAAGCACTCCAGTTATCGAGCTTGCCATCAGTCCCGGGTAAACGCACCGGCCACAAAAACAGCACGCCTTGGCGATTGATGCCAGTGAACAACGCACGCGGGCAAAACGTGGACTCCGACGCCAACTCGGGCCAAAGCGACTGTTCGACAAGGTAGGTCTCTCGGTCTTCCTTCCGCTCGATCACTGCGGTCTCCAAACTATAGCCTGGGTCCAAGTGAACCCGGTTGAACCACTCCTTGTCGGGCTTGCGCACGGGGACCGTGGTCACCAGCTTCTTCACACCCGTGCTCATTGCAAAGTTTTGAGACAAACGCAGGCGAGCCGGGTCGAAGGGATTGGGCGCCGCGGCTGCGAGAACGCCGGACTCGGGTGGTTGCCCGCTGCCTAGATCGACAGGCTGCGGCTGCGGATCGGCGTGCTGATTACGAATGTTGGTCATAGCTTCCTCCAAATAGTTTTGGTGTTAATGTTTTTGAGAACCGGGGTTAGTTCAGCGGGCATGTCATCGGATGGGCCGAGCAGAACTACTCAACGTTGTCGATCAGGCCGCACCCCCAGACGCTGGGCGTGAAGCCGAGGCGGAATCGGTAGGTCAAAGGCCGAGGCGGCGGAGCTCCCGCTGCGCCTCTTCGACCCCCGGCCGCTGTTTGCTCGAAGTGTGCGGTGACGGCGCCGTTGGCGGGCCGCCATTGTCAATAAACTGCCGGATCCAACCGTGGTGCGTGAATCGGCGACCGCCAATGAGCGCCGTCAACAATCGTCGCCCATTGACTCCCCGGGTGCTCCAGCGATAGAGCGTCGCTACGTGCGGCCTTCCCGGGAAATGCTTCGCGGCTCTGGCGAGCGGTATCCATTCGTCTTCGTCCCTCTCTTCTTCATCCATCTTCAAGTACCCCAATTTGGTAAAACGTGCGTGACCCGTTGGCCACCAAGGGTTATGGGGGTACTTTTTTCGTGTTCTGCGCACAGGAAAAGTTTCTTGCGAGATTTTTGGACCCACTTCACGGAGTGTTCCCAACCTTGCCGCCCGATGGTCGGCGCTACGCACGAGAACTGTGCTCGGGCGCCAGCCGGCGCACGAAAAAAGTGTGGCGGAGATTGGCGGGTCGATAGTGGCCCACAAGTTGAAAGCACGCGGGGTGGTACGCTACGCAAGACTTCCGCAACGTGAGCGGGCGTTCCGGTTCACAGCAACCGGAGGCGATAGGCACACGAGACGTGTTGTGGTAACCCGCAACAGTGAAAAAGATCGAAGCTCCCCGGCGAGCAAGTAGCCGCTGGATCGGGACGTTCTGGGATGTCGTGTTGGAGACCCAGCACCAATCAAGTGGACTAGCGGTGCGATGCCCCCCGGCAATTACGAGTTGAGATCAAACATCCCGGGGAAGCGAAAGCCGGTATGTCGGAACAGTCACACAATCGGTGGAATGTGGTGACAGATTAGCTTACGCTGCCTGTCCCCCGGGACTGACGTACAGCGGCCTCGCGGAATTCCCACGCTGCTCTTGTCGCTCTCAGATCCACCAAGAACCGGAAGACTCACAAATTCCAATCGACCTCTCTCTTGGGTTGATAGAATGCGCCGCAACATTCCCACTGTATGGAATCGTCGAGGTGGGTTGCGAGTTCTGGCAATGGTAGCTTGATCCTCCCTTCGATTGCCTCACGGGCAGATTTGCTTATCGCCCGAAATCTGTTTCGTGCTTTCTCAAAGTCGACAACGGCCTGGTCAATACTCGGATTATGCTCCATCAACTTCTGCCATTCTTCAGCTTTCTTTTTTGTTTTGTCATCAACGACATCCCCGGCTTTCTCGAGTCTGGATGCTCGACAGAAAGCACTCCGACAGATTTTGGCTCGTTTCAGCGATCCCACGTTTTCTTGAGTAATCACAACCGCTTGGTCAGTATGTCCAAATTTATCACCAGACCTTGAGGCCAAAAGTTCAGTGTCGTCCCCCCCGAATGCATCTCGATCTGTTTCGCCTTGCAGCAACTCAGGACTGCCGGTGTGCAGGAGCTTGGGCTGCCCCCCAGGAAACTCTGAGCTGCCGACGTATTTTGGGCGTCTCTGCAGTAACAAGTGAATTCGATGGTAGCCGATGCAGTCGTCGGTCGGCCCGGATTCGTGGTCAAAGCGTATAAACCAGTAAGGCATCCCAAATCTTCTACGTAACTCAAAGGCGTACATGGGTTCGGCGGGCTTACCAGCGTGCCCCTCAGCAGGCCCATGAGCTGACAAACTCGATAATTTCGCTCGGACATCGTTAATGTCCATATCCGACATCTGCTTAAAAATCTGCTCGGACGATGCACTGAGCAAGGCGACCATCAGCTTGGACCGTAGTTCCGCCTCTTGGCCAACAGCTGAACTCGCCCAGATGGCGTCAATCAAGTACTTGGCCTGCTTCAGTCGAGCAGCGAATTGCTTCTCTAGTCGCTCGTAAAGTTCGTCGGCGTAGTCATCGATTTCGGAGACGTTGGAGCCACCGAGGCGGCACCGCAGGTAGACGAAGCCGACGGCCTCGGCCGCGAATTGATGCCGCAGAGCGGCGGGGGCATGCGCCTCAGCCCAGGCAAACGACCCCACCATGTGTTCCGCCAGCACTGTTGCGATGACCGATAGAATGTCGGTCAGACCACCGGGGGCCTCAATCGGATCTATCGACTGGCCTAGTTGTCCGTCATCGTCGCGAGCATATTGACAGTCCCAATTCAACCACTGCGGGACCAGACGCCAGGTGCTCACTGCGAGTGCGAATACTTCAGGAGGAATGTGATCGACGCCAGATTTGATCCGATCAGTCATAGGATTCTTCGCTTGAGGTAGGAGTTGTTCCGCAGCCCGGCTGTCGTCCCTAAGCCCGAGTATGTCTACTATTTGGTCACGAATGCCCACCGCCGGGGCCCCCTGATTCACGCCGTACAGGAGTGCTTTAATTAACTTCGCTCGAACGGCAAAGAAACGACCCCGCCCTAATTCCATCGCGTCGACCAGGGGATTGATTCCGAAGACTTCCGCCAGCTCCTGCGTCGTGACACCATTGAGCTCATCTTCGGCCTCCTCCGACTGAAACTCCGGACGAAGATGGGCCTCTTGATATTGGCAGTGGGCGAGACGCAGGGAGTGCTCACCATAGATTTCCTCCATCCCATCGGCAGTCGGATCGGTGGCTGATACATATCGCTGCCACTTAAGCTCGTAATCGGGTGTCCACTGCTCGTCACACATCCGCGTCGGATAAAGGCATCGAAGCGATCGGTCAAGCCAAGGGACTTCCGCAAATGGGCGGGGCGGCATTCCCGTGGCGATAAGCGCCCGACAGACTTCGCCCTTTTGGTATTCAAGAAACGATTCGAGTTGGCGGGCCAGTTCTCGGATGCTGAAATGCGGGGTGAGAGGATGTCGCAAATACGCCAAAGTGCGGACTCGCCTCAGCAAAACCTCCAAATCGGCTGAACAGAATAAATTCAAAACGTCTTCGATGGCTCCTGTCTCCGCGCAAGCTCCCCAGAGTTGGGAATACAGCTCCAAGCTAACGTTTGGGTCGTTAAGTGACTGCGAGAATCGCTCAATCCGCTCGCAGCAAGTCTGCCAGGGCTCGAGGTTTCCACCGAAGTGCGTTTGGAATTCTTCCGCAACCGAGTTATCCCCAGCGTCAGCTGGTGTTGGTTTTAGATCCATAGGTAGAAACCACGAGAATAGGTCGGGGTGCTGTTCAGCCGTTGCGTTTCGAGAGTAACGTCGACAGGGCGTGAGTCCCGCGCGTATTTTAGCGTCGCAGGCGGAGTTGCATCCACTGGCCACGCGATCAAAAAAATGAGCCGCCCAGGAACGCCTGGCGGCTCGTAGCATGATCGGTAATGGAGATCGTGAGAAAAATCGGTGCTAACCGATCAATTTCGCCACTTCGACTCCTTTCCCCAGGTCACGCTCGGCGTAAATCTGGGTCACATTCGCGGTGGAATGCCCCAAGGCAATTTGAGCCGCTTCGAGGCCAAACTGTTTGCGAACCTCCGTCGCGTGCTGATGACGCAGTTGATTCGGACTCCAATGGGGGATGTCCTGCGACTTACACACGCGATGAATCGCCCGCCGGTACGAGTCGACCGAGTACCGTTGCCCGGGTTGGCGTTGGGGGGATGGCTTTCGATTCGAGCCGGGGGAATTACCTTGGCCTTTGGGGGTCTTTCGATTCAAACTGGCCGCCGCTCGCCGGAGAGATTCGGAATCGACGGGCCGGAAACAGAAACTCTCTGGGTCCCGGTCGAGGAACGACTGCAGTACTTCCTGCGCTCGGGGCCCGATGAAGATCACTCGCTCGCGGCCGCGGTGGGCGGTTTTGTGATGCGTTGGCCGGTACAGCCAAACCGCCGCGCTACGATCAATGTCGATCGGGCGAAGGGCGCAGATCTCCGCGGGCCGGGCCCCTGTCAGTCGCTGTAGCCTGACCATGGCGCTGACGACTGCCGGAAGGTGCGGCAGCGTCACGTCGACGATCGCATCACTGACGGGCGTGACTGGATCGGTTTCTCGCGCTTCGCTTTTTCCGCGGCGGAGCCCCGGGATCAATTGCAAGGTTTGCACCACCTGGGCGGGAATCTTTCCCTCAGCGACCGCCCAGCGGAAGAAGCGTGTCACCTCCGCCATCTCATCATTGATGTACCGCCGACTGTGCCCGGCTTGGATGAACTTTTCGCGGACCGCTTTGTACTCCTGGACGCCGAACTCAGCCGCGGCAGTGTCGCCGTACATCGCGTTGAGCGTGCGGAGAATAATGATGATCTTCGCGGTCGTCGATTTCGGCCCAGTCCCATAGTGGATCCGACAGTGCTTGATGTAATCGACGAGGAGTTCGGCGATGGAAAGCGTACTTTCCGGGGTCCCAAAGCTATTGTTGCGGCCGGCGGCAACCCACTCCATCACGAGCCGGTCGTACTCCCGCTTGCTGACATCAGTGCCGTGGGGCCCAAGGTAGAAATCCCGGGCGCCGATCGTGACAACGGCCTGGCCGCTGGCGCGATGCTTACGATAAGAAGGGAACGATTTCGCTGGTCGGGCCATGGTGCGGATTCTCCATACGGGCCAGAGTTATCCGGTAATTACCGGATAACTCGGATGGAAAATGCCGCACTGCTGAACGCCAGCAGGGTACGTAAGTCGCTATTCGGCAACGAGTTAGGTGAGTCGGGCTGAAAGGATTTGAACCTTCGACCTCTGCGTCCCGAAACCGGTTCAGCGCACCTGTGAATTCATCGTATTTCCCGAGGAATGATGCGATTTTAGCTGTTTCTGGGCCCATTGCAATCCGTAGCATTCATGTCGAAATTCTCCGAATTTTGAGCGGTATGGCGCCGGTGCCCGAAGCGCAAAACGGTACCAAAACGGTAGAAAAAAGCAGTGCATTCTTGGTGGGACTTCGCACCTCTGCGGTACTGAAACATGCGTCCCCCGATGCCGCTACTTGTCACGTTGCGAATTCGGCGTGATCAGACACGGCCACTGCACCCCAGCTAAATTCCGACCAGAACCGCGTCAAAACCTAAGTACCCTCCCCTTAGCCCGCAGCCCTCACCGGCGGCGGGCTTTTTTCATGCCCACTCACCCCCGGAGCACTGCGTATGAAGATTTTGTTCTGGCTCGTTGTCGGTCTGGTTGCCGTGGGCACCGCGGTGTTCGTGGGCTGTAGCGATCGGGCCACCCGCGTCGCCATCGAGGCTGCGGATCGCCAAGCCGGGCAGAACCAAGAACTGGCCCGGCTCGATCGTGAGCACGCCTCGGCCCGCAAAGAATTGGTCGAACTGCATCAGCAAGTTCAGTCCGAGCGGCAAGCTCTATCCACCGGCTGGAGCGACCTGCATCAAGAGCGGCAAACAGTGATTAAGGAACGCCGCACCGAATCGTTGTTCCGGCAGTTGGCGCCCGTCCTGCTCGCTTTGATTGTCGCCGTGGCCGTGCTGTGGCTGGTCGGCTATTGGCTCGACTACCAGTCGCTACAACTCGCTCTGCAAGCGGGAATCGAGAACTCCCCACCGCTGACAGGCGCCGAAACCATCGGGCTTGATTCCACCCCTTCCCTTCTGCCCACTGGAGAACTGCATGAGTCACTTGGTCACCATCACCACCCAGGTGCGTGAGCCACAAGCGATTGCTGCGGCTTGCCAACGCCTCAAACTGCCCGGGCCCCGGCACGGTCAGTTTGAAATCTACCGCCAAACGGTCACCGGGCGAGCGGTCCAGCTCCGCAATTGGCGATACCCGCTGGTGTGTGATGTCGCCAGTGGCCGATTGCACTACGACAATTTTCATGGCCACTGGGGTGAACCCGCTCGGCTCGATGAGTTCCTGCAGGCCTACGCCGTCGAGCACGCCACGACGCTGGCTCGTCGCCAAGGATTTAGTGTGTTGGAACAACCGCTCCCCAGCGGCGCCATCCAGCTCACGTTGCAACAAGGAGGCGCCACTTGAAAACTATCGTGCTCACCATCTCGCCCACCGGCGAAACGAAACTCGAAACGCGTGGCTATGCCGGCGAAAGCTGCCGCGAGGCAAGTCGCTGGCTCGAACAGGCCCTCGGCCAAGTCACCGGTGACGAGCCGACGGCCGAGCTCTACCAAACTGCTCCGTCGGAGCGGTTACTTCACGAACTTAAACCCCCGGAGGCCTAAAGTGCCACTCGCAACCGAACTGCGGGAATATCTCGACGCCTGCTTTGCGGGGGTCTGGATTGAAAGCGATGAACAGCGAGAAGCGATTCTCGAAATTTCTGAACTGTGCCGCCAAGAAACGTGGCGTCTGGCGGTGTGGGATCTTGCCCAGGGCCTTCAGTTCCCGCTGCAATCTACCGGCGAGCTCACGGCGAATGATCCCCTTGCTGCCGTGCGACTCGTCAGCGACCTAGCCGAACCAGGCCAGACGAGTCTCTTGGTGCTCGTAAATTATCACCGCTTCTTGGGCTCGCCCGAAGTCGTCCAAGCGTTGGCCCACGCCGTCGAGCAAGGTAAACAGAACCGGACGTTTGTCATCTTACTATCACCTCAAGCCGAGTTGCCCCGCGAACTCGAAAAGCTCTTCGTCGTGCTGCGGCATGAACTCCCCAGCCGCGAGCAACTCGCCTCGATCGCCCGGGAGCTCACCACCGGCGATGAACTGCCCACGGGCCAAGAACTCGAAGCGGTGCTCGACGCGGCGGCGGGGCTCACCCGCTACGAAGCGGAAGGCGCCTTTAGTTTGTCGCTCGTCCGGGACCAGCGCTTAACGCCAGCGACAGTTCTCGCGATCAAGGCGCAACAGCTGCAGCAGTCGAATCTGGTGACGCTGCACGACGGCCACGAACGGTTCAGTGATCTCGGCGGATTGGCTGCATTGAAAGCGTTTTGCCTCAGGGCACTGCGGCCCCGGCCTTATGATTCGCCAGTTCAGCCTAAAGGCGTGCTCTTATTATCACCGCCGGGCTGCGGCAAGAGTGCGATCGCCAAGGCGCTCGGGAACGAAGTGAATCGGCCGACGCTGAGACTCGACCTGGGCGCCCTGATGGGTTCACTCGTCGGCCAGACCGAAGCGAACACCCGGCGAGCGATTGCGATCATTGAAGCGATGGCGCCATGCCTGGTCTTTATCGATGAGATCGACAAGGGCTTGTCGGGCGTCAGCGGCAACGCGGGCGACAGTGGCGTCTCGGCCCGGATGTTCGGGACGCTGCTCACCTGGCTGTCGGATCGCACCAGCCAAGTGATGGTGATCGCCACGGCGAACTCCATCGACCGGTTGCCGCCCGAGTTCCTGCGAGCTGAACGGTTTGATGGGGTGTTTTTTCTCGATCTGCCAACCAGCGAAGAACGCACGGCGATTTGGAAGATTCACCGGCACGTGTTCGGCATCGCGGCGAGCGAATCGCAACCCCCGGATGGTGGTTGGACCGGCGCCGAGATTCGGGCTTGTTGCCGATTGTCGGCTCTCTTGGATGTGCCACTCACGACAGCGGCCCAGCAGATTGTGCCGGTGTCGATTTCTGCCGCCGAGCAATTAGCAACCCTGCGCCAATGGGCCAGCGGCCGTTGTCTCTCCGCCCACGAATCCGGCATCTATCAGGCGCCGCCAACCGCTAAAAAAAGGCGGAACGTGCGGCTGGATCCGTCAGCGAATTAGAGGGCTGTTGGCTATCAGCTGTCGGCTATCGGCCAGACAGCTGATGCCAAGCTCTTTCCATAACCCCTATCCTCTGACCCCTATCCTCACCCTATGTCCATGACCTTAGAGCGACGGCGCACACGGGCGGCGCCAACGATTGAAACTCAGCCCGCTGATCGCTTACGCCACACGATGACCGGCGTGCGGTTGTCGTTTTCGTGGTTCGGCTTGCGGCGGTCGCTCACGCCGGGCCAGAAATCACAAGCAGCCGAAGCGCTCGATGCGGCGGGCGATGTACTCGCCGCCAGTAAAAAACTGCTCGACACCAAGCACCCGGCGTTTCAGGCGGTGGCGGCGGTCAAGCATCAGGCGACCAGTTACTGGAAAGCGATCACGCTGCCGTTTCCGGAACCGGGACTGCGGCTCATTCGGCAAGCGGACATTGAACCGTTTCATGCCAAGCTGACGGAACTGTCGGCTGAGCTGGCGGATGCCGTGACCGAACTTGATCGAGCTTACCCCGAACTGCAAGCGGCCGCCGCTGAACGATTGGGGCAGCTCTATCAGCCGACCGATTATCCGCGGTCACTGCGGGAGGAGTTCGCCCTGATGTGGGAGTTCCCCGCGGTCGAACCGCCCGAGTATCTCCGACGCCTGAGCCCCGAATTGTATGAGCGGGAATGCCAGCGGGTGACGGCCCAGTTCAATGAAGCGGTCGCCCTCGCCGAACAGGCCTTCTGCGAAGAGTTTGGCGGCTTGGTTTCACATCTCACAGAACGGCTCGCGGGTGACGCCGAGGGCCAGCCCAAAGTGTTTCGCGATTCGGCGGTGACCAACCTGCGAACGTTCTTCGACCGCTTTCGCACGCTCAATGTTGGCTCCAACGCCGAGCTTGAATCGCTCGTCGATCAGGCCCAGCAGTTGTTACGGGGCGTGGCGCCCCAGGACCTGCGGGCGAGCGACGCGTTGCGAAGCCGAATCACTCAGCAGTTGGGTGAAGTGCAAACGGCTCTCGAACCGTTGCTCGTTGATCGACCTCGTCGCAACATTCTGCGGCGACCACGGTAATTATTTTTTCTGCTTCTAGAACCCCGGAGATAAGCCCATTGAAATTGTCATCTCTCCGCAGGGTATCCTGCGGACTCTCTACAACGATGAACTTGAGCTAACTACTCTCGGTTCGCCCGTCATCACGCGAGCCTCTTTTGTCGAACCAACCGATAGCGGTTGGATCGCCGATCTCGCTCCCCTCTCCGGCCCCGTTCTCGGCCCATTCTCCAAGCGCAGCCAAGCCCTCGCTGCGGAAGCAGCGTGGATCGAAGCGTGGCTGTTGGCGATTGGCCGTTAGCTGTTGGCCTTTATTCCCCCGTCCCCAACCCCCCACATCCCTCCCATGACTCAACGCCAACTTAACACTGCTGTCGCCCACGTCACGGGCGAATCACGTCGCTGCATCGCGGACCTTGGTTTCAATCTGGCCGACCCGCTCGTGGCGGCCTACGACCCCGAGCCCTACTTCGATCCCGAGTTCGACAGCTACCTCGATTGGGACCGCGTCGAAGAAGACCGGATCGTGATGCTGCCGTAAGAGGCTGTTGGCTATTAGCTGTTGGCTATTGGCCAGCAGCCGAGCTTGCCTAACCTCTAACCCCTATCCTCTAACCTCTCCCACCCCATCATGCCTCTCAAACTAACCGCGGGGCTCGCCCTCAAACGAGGGCAGCCGAACTATGGCAGTCGCTCGGCCCACTGCCAGATTGAAATGGAAATCGATGGCCGCCTGCCGCACGACGCAGCGGAAATTCAAACCCAAGTGGCGGCCGCCTACAAATTCTGTCGTGACGCGGTCGAGCAGGAGCTCAGCGATACCTACGAGACAGCTAGTTCAGGTGTGTCACCCGCCGAAGAAGCGAACTGTGAAGCAGCCGCTTCGCAACTCGCGACCGCCAAGCAGGTTGCCTACATCGAAGAGCTGGCCGACAAGCATCCGTACCTTGTGAACGGTTCGCTCAGCGGCCACGTCCATGCCCGCTTCGAACGGCGACTCAACCAGCTAACCCGGCGTCAAGCAAGTCAACTGATTAACGAGTTCAAGCAGAATCAGTTGGTAGTGCGGTAGGGCTGTCGGCGATTGCCTGCTGCCTGCTTTCCCTATCCTCTCACCCCTAACCTCTCCATAACTATGCGTATCTTGTACATCAACAACGACGGCGGCGGGTTCGCGAATCATATTGATGTTTCCGAAGGGACCACCGTCAAACAATTCTTCGCCGAAAAGGTCCCGCACGGACGGGCCCAAGATTATCTGATTCGAGTCAACCGCCAAGCGGCCGCCGCAGACCAGGTTTTGTGTCACGGCGACCGGATCAGCATCACCCCCACCAAGATTGAAGGCGCCGCAGCGTAGCGGCTATTTTCGGGAGTGATGCGTTGTGTTGGGCCGGGGCGGGCTTTTCATTTTTAAGGCTCGCTCCGGCCTTTTTTATTTCCCTTGGAGGTCCTGCGTGAATCAACAACAACGTCGTGAACTACGGCTCAAGTGGCGGGCGGCTGAACGGTACGTGGCCGGTTATGCTCCGCCGACGGTTCCGCCAATCCATTTCCGTCGGCAAATTCTGCGGCAGTTTGGCGCCTGTGTGAAACGCGTTCGCTTCTGTGAAGAGCGAGGGTTGTTGCTCGGCGCCGCAATCGCCCGAAGTCAGCTCACGCAACTTGCTGAACGGCTCGTGCTCGATGTCAGCCCGCTGAGACGCTTGTCCGAACCCAACCAGACTCCGCCCCCTGTGAAAGAGGTGTTTGCCGAACTACGGGCGATCG
>JALHQZ010000012.1 GCA_022841705.1 Pirellulales bacterium | reverse complement strand
GGACTTCCTCGACCGGCTCCCCATGCCCAAGAAAAGCGGCCCGCTGTAAGCCCCGCTGGCGCGTTCCAACGCTCCCCAACGATGCAAACCCCATCGGCCGAACCCGGCCCTTAAATCGCATTCTGTGCGACGTAACTATCTGGCGCGATTCCGTGCGAATGAGTACGATCAAACAAGTAGCCCCTCAAGGAACCATAGCGATGGCTTCACTCGCCCAAGACAAAACGACCGGCGGATTCCGCATTCTCTTCTTTGACCTGCAAGGGGAACGCAAGACGATCCGCATCCCGAAGTGTGCAAAGCGTTCGGCCGCAGCGGTGAAGCTCCGCGTCGAGTTCCTCATCGCGGCGAAGCGGACAAACACAGCGCCCGATGGCGAAACTCTCGCATGGGTAGCGGGCCTGGATGATGACCTGCATGGCAAGCTCGCGGCGCACGGGCTGGTGGCGCCGCGCGAAAAGCAACCGGCGGTTCCGCTGGGCCCCTGGCTGGAAAATTACATCGCCAACAGAGCGGACCTAAAGCCCTCGACCAAGCTCTCCCGCCGGCAGGTGATTGCCGACTTGAGCGCGTTCCTCGGCGCCAATCGCGACGTGCAAACCGTGACCCCGGGCGACGCCGACGATTTCAAACAATGGCTGATCGGCCGCAAGCTGGCGACCTCGACCATTCACAAGCGCTTGCAGGTGGCGCGGTCGTTCTTTATCGCTCTGCGGCGCCGGAAGCTGGTGGCGGACAATCCGTTTGAAGGGGTAAGTTCACCGGCTACCGGCATTCAAGATCGGCAGCGATTCGTGACCCGCCAAGAGATTGAAAAGGTGCTGGCCGCCTGCCCCGATGGCAACTGGCGCACCATTGTGGCCCTCTCCCGCTACGGTGGCCTGCGCTGCCCTTCCGAAGTGCTGTCGCTACGGTGGCAGGATATTGATTGGGATGCCGAACGGATTGTGGTGCGAGCGCCGAAGATGGAACACCACGCCGACAAGGCGAGCCGGGTGATTCCGTTGTTCGCTGAACTGCGGCCGTATCTTGCCGATGCGTTCGATGCTGCTCCCGAGGGCGCGGAGTACGTTGTCGATGAGCGATTCCGCAAAGGGGCCCTCGGGCCCAATGGGTGGGTGAACATGAATCTGCGCACCACGTTTGAAAAGATCATCGCGCGGGCTGGGCTCGACCCGTGGCCCCGGCTCTTCCACAATCTGCGGGCGAGTCGCGAAACCGAACTGGTGGAAACCTTCCCCGTGCAAGCGGTCACAAGCTGGCTGGGCAACAGTCCGACCATCGCCATGCGGCATTATTTGATGACCACCGAATCGCACTTTGAACAAGCGGTGAAGGGCCCTGCCGAGGAACCGCCAATCGAGCCGCCAACCACGCCGAACAAGGCGGCGCAAAATCCGGCGCAGTCTGTGTCGGCAGGGGCTCGCACGGAGCGCACAACCGCACACTTCCCCGATACGAATCCTCGGGAAAAGCGGGGGTACGCGATGGCGTGCGATATAGTGCACAAGTGTTCAGTAGCCCGGGAGGGACTCGAACCCCCGACCAAGGGATTATGAGTCCCCTGCTCTAACCGACTGAGCTACCGGGCCAGTCTATAAAAATAGGGTTTCTTGACACAATCCGGGAGGGCTGAAATACTTACGACACCCGCTACGACACCCGTTAGCTAGGAAAGTCGCCATCATGCCCACGCCTTCGAAGCCCAAGAAACCCGCCAAACCGTACCCCGATTTTCCGCTCTTCGCCCACCAGAATGGCTGCTGGGCCAAGAAAATCCGAGGAACGCTCTGTTATTTCGGCCCCTGGGCCGATTGGCAAGGCGCCGCCCGCAAGTACCAAGAGGAGCGGGAAGACCTGTACGCAGGCCGCACGCCGCGGGTGTCGGCGGGTGTCGTAAAGCTCCGCGACATCCTGAACGGGTTTCTCACCAGCAAGCAATTGCAGGTGGACGCCGGCGAGCTGTCGAAAGGCTCGTTCGCGGATTACCACGCTGTGGCGGCTCTGCTGGTGGACCGGTTCGGCGCGACCCGCCCCGTCGATTCGCTGCAAGTCGCCGATTTTGAAGCACTCCGGGCAGCGATGGCCCGTCGGCTCGGCCCGTCGGCGCTCGCCCGCGAAGTCCAATCGGTTCGGACCATCTTCAAATACGCCTACGACGCCGGCCTGATCGAGGCCCCGGTTCGCACCGGCCCCAATTTCAAGCGGCCACCGAAGCGCACGCTACGGCTCCACCAGCAAGCGCAAGGGCCACGCATGTTTGAAGCGGAAGAAATCCGCACGCTGGTTGCGGCTGCGAGCCCGCATCTAGCGGCGATGATCCTGCTGGGCGTCAACTGCGGATTCGGCCCCGGCGACATTGGCCTGTTGATGGACACCAGCATCACCGCGGGGTGGGTGTCTCTTCCCCGGCACAAGACCGCGATCCCCCGCCGCTGTCCGCTGTGGAGCGAAACCTTGAAGGCGATCGAGCTATCGCGGAAGTCTCGCCCGAAGCCGAAGCGACCCGAGGCCGAGGGCAAGCTCTTCATCACCAAACGGGGCGGCCCCTGGTGTGGCGACACCAGCACCAGCCTCACGTCGGAGTTTACCAAGCTCATGCGAGAGCACGGCCTGTACGTCCCCGGCCGGAGTTTCTACGGGCTGCGGCGCACGTTTGAAACCATCGGCGGCGACACGGGCGATCAGATTGCCGTGAGTGCGATCATGGGCCACGTTGATGATTCGATGAGCGGCATCTATCGCCAGCGGATCGAAGATGATCGGCTCGAACGCGTCGCGAATCACGTTCGCGGCTGGCTATTCCCACCGAAGAAACGCAAGTCGAGGGCCAAGTAGCATGGCCAAGAAAAGCACCACGCCGGCGACGATTGTCGAGGACGATGGTTCGATCAGCACCGGCATCTACGTTAAGCGGCCGAGCGATCCATCCCGTTTCACACGATCGGAAGCGGCCAAAAACTTCAAAGCGATGGTCCGCGAACTAGGGCGCCCCCTGGCTGAACTGGTTGAAGAGACCCGCGAAAGTTTGCTGGCTGTGGTGCGTCCCCATGCCGTTGGCCCCATCGACGCCGACAAAGCGATCGGCACAATCGAGGGCTGCACACGCAATTGGCTGGCACTCGCTCCCCACCAGATTTACGCGATTCGCGAGGATGCTCCGCCTGAAGTCTGGGACGCCGTGCAAGCCCTTCAGGAACTCGCTGTGGTGACGCACAACTTCAATCGGCAACCACCCGACCTAGCGATGATATTCCGCCGCGTGTTCACGATCGGCGCCCTGTGTGAGCGAATCAAGGTGCGGCCGTTTGAAAAGGATGTCCGTCAACAACGAAAGCGACAGAAACCACTGGACGAACACAACGCCGAGAGAAAGCATACCGCGGCTGCGCTAAAAGCAGATAAGTACGAGCGCGCATCGGCGGCTCTGCGAAAGCATCCCGATGCGAAATCCGCCGCGAAGTCTCTCGGCATATCTCCCCGGACTTTCTATCGCTGGCGGCAAAACGAGTGACACCACGTAAGGTGTGTCACTATCTCTCTTTTCTTACGGCCGTTCTTGGCTGTTTCAGATTGCTGACCGCCCCTATCGCGTGAAAATGAAAGTGTCCGGCGACAATGCTGGCCACACTTCACGCAAGGGCTGAGACATGGAACGAATTGAAGGTCGGAAGCTGACCCCGCCGGAAGTCGCGAAGCGATTCAAGGTCGGCACGCACAAGGTAGTTGGCTGGATTCGCTCCGGCGAACTGGCGGCCATCAATCTGGCCAATCGCGGCTGCACTCGACCGCGCTACGCCATCGACCCCGCCGATATCGCCGCATTCGAGCGGAGTCGGCAGGTGGTCCCCACGCCGAAGCCGGCGCCGCAGAAGAAACGGCAGGACGCCGGCGCCCGCGAGTATTTCTAACGCGCACTCCCCGCACGGGCATGAAAAATGGCCCGAGCGCTGGCAGGCGCTGCGGGCCAAATACTGAAGGATCGACGCCATGGATTGTAACGCCATTTTTGCGAACCGCCAGCGTGAAGAGCTGGCGATCGTCGGCGCCGTGCTCTTCGCGCCGCACGCGTTGCCAAGTGCAATCGCCGCGCTGGGTGACGTTCCCCTTGCTGATCCGCACTGTTCCGCCACGCTCACCGCCATCGGCGAACTGCGCGACGCCGGGCAGGACGTGAACGGCGCGAGCGTAGCGCACGCCGTGGTTGTCGCCACTGGCTGGCCGCGCCATGTAGTGGTGCAATTTCTCGCCTCTGTGGCCGAAGCAGCCGGCACGGCTAGCACCATCCCGAGGCACGCGCAGGCGATCCGCGAAGCGGCTGCAGCGCTCGAGCTGCGGGACCTGGGCAAAGAACTGCGCGACATCACGCCGCGTGAGATTTCATCGGCTGCGCACTACATCGAACGACTGCGCACGATCAACAAGAAAGCCGAGGGCGACGTAGCGCAAAACACGCTCGCCACTGATTGGCGCCGGAGCCTCACCAACCGCACGGCGCCGAAGCGCTACCGTCTAGCCGTCGAGGGCAACCAACTTAACCGCGTCGAGATTTTTCCTGGGGGTTTAACAGTGCTCGGCGCGCCGCCGGGTGCGGGAAAAACGGCGCTCGCCAATCAACTACTGCTCCACGCACTCGCCGCAGATGAAACACTTCGCGCCGTGATTGCCAATGTGGAAATGACGCCGCACGCTCTTCTCGACCGCCAGCTAGCGCGGCTGAGCGGCGTTCCTTACCACAAGGTGCGCGAGCGCGAATGGCGAGCAAGCGATGAGCGCGACATTTTCGACGCGGCCGATGAAATCGAGGCCCTGTTGCCACGCCTTACGATCATGGCGTCGCCCTTCACGATTGAGCGTGTGAGGGCGACGGCCGACGCGCATGAAGCAAATATCGTGGTTGTGGATTACTTGCAGCGATTCGAGCTCGCCCGGCCACTGCCGGACATTCGCCAACACGTTAGCGCCGTGATGAGCGCTTGCCGCGCCATCGCGATGGAAGGGCGGGCCGTGGTTGTTATCAGCGCCATAGGCCGCACCAGCTACGGCCAAGGCGGCGGCGATCTTGGTGCGTTTCGCGAGTCGAGTGAAATCGAGTACGGGGCGGACGCGGCATATTTGCTCGTCGCCAACCACGAAGACGAAGGCGCGGCCGAACGGGAAATAACCCTCAAGTGTGTGAAGAATCGGCACGGCTCGCGCACGCCGATTCCGCTCACCTTCCACGGCGCCCACCAGCGTTTCACCGCCCCCGATGAGCCCGAGGATTCGCCCTCCCCCTACCCGGAGTTTGAAGGGGGATGGGCCGGATGAGCGTTGCAGCAGCACGGAAGCCGATGGAACCACGGCCCATGAAGGGCGCCGACGTGCTGCCAATTAAGCAGAAGCCAGCGGCGCGGAACGGCAAGACTGCCGGACGATTCGCCAGCATCAACAACTTTGTGGACCACACACTGCGCGACTTAACAGCGAACGAGGCCATCGTCTGGTTCGTGCTGTGGAAGGTCGAACGCAACGGCATCGCCAAGGCATCCCACGATGACATCGCGGAGCGTGCGGGAGTGAATCCGCGAACCGTACGTCGAGGCCTTCGCAGCCTACTAGACAAGGGCCTCATCGACATCACCAAACCGGGCGGATTGAGGCTCGGCCCGAACACTTACCGTATCCATTCCCTTAGGGCAGCAGTGCCCTAAGGCGTTAGGGCAATTTTGGTCATTCCCTTAGGGCAGCAGTGCCCGCCATCCATAAGTACATAAGGCGAACGCCGCCCTTGAGGGGACGGCATCGCCAGTCAGAACGGAGTTGAACCCATGACGAAACCAACCTTCACGCCGGCCGAGCTCGCCGCGCTGCGGGCCAAGGTCGCGAGCTGGCCACCGGGCAGCCCGTACACCAACGAGCTACGCGAACGGCTCAAGCGACTGGGCGGCCAGCACCGCGCCACCAGCCCCGCAGACGAACGGAGAACACAAGCGGAAGATTTGGCGGTCGAAACCGCACGAATGAAACGCGAGCCCGCGGTGAGCCCGTGGTGAAGGCCCACGGCAAAAACGTAGGTACTTCCTGGGGAACCAACGGCCGAGACCACAGGGAAAAGCCGCAAAACAGCACTTAGTTTACGCTACGCGTCAAAAGTAGAACCAACTTCACCCGAAACCCGGAGATTTGTGCCATGAAACGACTCGGAAACCCTGCCCTGCCCATGCTGGAAAGCCTTCCGGCCGAGCTGGCCACGGCGATCAACTCGCACAACGAGGCCGCCACGAAAGTGGCCACGGACTTGGAGAACACGCGGACCGCGGCGGACATCGACCGGCAAACGGGAACGTTTGATGCCGTTGTCCGCAGCAAGGAAATCAACTGGCACTCCGAAGCGCTGGCCCTGCAAGCGCTCGCCGGGCTGTGGACCGACCGCGCCGTGCTGTGCGACAAGCTGCTGAAGCACTTCCGCAGCGAACTACCGAAACTTGAGCAAGCTCACGGCCAAGCGATTGTGAAAGCCTGTGCGCAACTCGAAGCCGCCGGCCTGGGCCTGGAGTCTCGCCCCGGCTGGCGCGTGAACCAAGCGATTGCCCAACGGCAACTCGAAGCCCTGGCGGCTGAAGCCCTTCCCGTGAGAAAAGCGGCGGCGGCTGTGGCGACCTGCCACGCGCAGTGCCAACAAATGCGGAGCATGAAAGCGGACTCCGAAGCAGGACTCGCCGCCACGCAAGATGCGCTCAGAAAACTTTCGGCCGGCGGTAATCGGTTCGCGACCGCAAGCTAGGTATTTTCCTTCACCCCTGTTTTTTCGTAGGAGATTTTGACCATGAAGATTTCATTCAGCAATCAAGCGCCGTTCAGCGTGAACAGGCAGCACAAATTGCGCGACGCACGGCTCCGGCAACTGGCGGCGGCTGGCATGACATCCGCCCGACTGCGGGCGGCTGGCGCCGACGCGAAGCTCACCGCGGCGATGCGGCGCGTCGCAAAGTAAATCATTCACGCGGCTGAGGGCGTTTCGTCATGGCGCCTGTAGACTCCGCGGCCGTGGCGCGGGTTTGACCTCCCCGCGTCACGGTTTTTTCCAACCTAGCAATTGAAGGATTTCCATCATGGACAATTTCGAGGCTCTGATTTCCGTTGAACACGTTCCCCCTGTCACATGCCGAGCGCTCGAGGTGTCAACCGGCCGCATTGTCGATGAGCAAACCGCCACCGTGACCACCCTGGCGGAAAGCGAACTCTTTAGCCGCGCAACGGCCGCACTCGACTTGCGCGAGGGCATCGGAAAATTGGCCCCCCAAATGGTGGACGCCAACGGCGCGCTGCTGGCGACATTCCCACCGTGCGACGGCGGCGGCTGGTCGCCAGCGATTGAAGGGCTACGGAACTCGCTGCCGGATATCGCGCTAGCCCAAGCAACAGGCCGGCGGTTCACGATCGTGGACGATCACATTGTTTTCTTGGAGTAGCTTGACAGCGCTCGCGCCGAAGCAGATATTACCGACGTTGGGAAACCGACCCGAGCCTCAGAAACTCGGTGAGAGTGGAAAATTGTTGCGGACCTTCACATGGACGGTATAAGCCCGTCGGCTCGTGCGCGTGCTCAAGCAGTGACCCCAGTAGTGGGATAGCAAGGTAGGCGCGGGGGAACCACTCCCCTTTCTGAACGAGTCGGCGGGCTTGTGTCGTAACGGGGACACAACAATGGTTGCGCTAGCAAAGCCGAGTCTCTACTCGGCACGGCCCCTCTGCACGGGCGACGCCGCATTCAACGCGGCGGTTGAATGTCACGAACGAGGCGATCAACTCGGCGCCGCTTTGCGGTTGCGTGTCGCGATCCGCCGCTATCTTCAAGCGTACAACACCTGGCACGCCGCCGGCTGCACGTCGGATGACATCGGCGAACTGATCGACGCGCTCCGAAAAGTGCTGCCGAGCTACAGCGGGACGTTCGATTGGCTGGCTGAAGTGGTCGAATCACTCGAAAACCAAGTGGCGTTCAAAAAACACGATCCGCCAATCGAGTGGTGTCTATTCATGGTCGCGAAGATGTTCGTCGAATCTTGGTTGAGTCGGAAAGGGGGTGCGCTATGAGCGAAGAACCCACCTTCAACAACGAACTCCATTCCGGAATGCACTTGGTCGACGCGCTCGAGCACTACTTTGTTACCAGCAAATGCCAGAAGCAAGCGACCATCGACCGCATCGGATTCGCGATCAATTCGCTCTCCCGCTGTCTCGGCAAGGAAGCGACGTTCGACGATCTCACGCCGGCGAACCTCGGCCGCTTTGTGGTCGACCGCCAGCGGGTGGTGAAGCAAAACACGATCCGCGGCGAGTGTGCAAAGCTCATGGCGCTGGCTAGGTGGGGCGTCGAGCGCGGCATCTGCAAGCCCCTCTACTTCCACCCACCGGAACGCCAGATTGACCCGCCAACCGCCTTCACGATTGATGAGCTGCGGTTGCTTCACAAGACGGCGAACAACTACCGGATGCAAATTGGCGGCATCGCCGGGAACGTGTACTTGGTCGCGCTGCTGCATGTTCTGTACGACACGGGCGAGCGCATTGGAGCGATCCTTCAACTCGAATGGCGCGATATCGACATCATTGCCCAGCGGATCATGTTCGGCGCCGCCACGCGCAAGGGGGGCCGGCAGGGACGTTCGGCGGCGATCAGCGAAGAAGCGGCGGCGGCCCTAGCGGCGCTCAAGGAACAGGGCCACGATCGGCCCTTCGGTTCGATCCACAAGGGGACGATGCACATTCACTGGGGCAAGATGCTCAAGCTGGCCGGTCTCCCCCGAACTCGCCGCCACGGCACGCACGCGGTGCGCAGGAGTCACGCGTCGTACTTGCACGTCGTTGGGGGCGACGCACCCGCATCGCTCGGCCATGCCAGCGAAGACATCACGCGGCGGCACTACTATGACCCCCGAATCACGGAAGGGCAGTCACCACACCAGTTGCTGCCGAAGCTGGTGGAAGCTCCGCAGGCGAAGGAAAAGCCCTGGTGGAAAGTGTGGTGAAGAAGAGACACCCGAAGAAAATTGCAGGTGTCGCCGACACCCGCTAACGGAGAAAAGTAGCGTTTTCCGCGGGTTTCTAAGCGCTTGCGGCTATTCATGCCAGAAGTGCGTTTGAGCCTATGAAAATAGGCTTTTTCGTCACTTTTGCGGCTACAATTCTCGCTTTTATGAGTCCCCTGCTCTAACCGACTGAGCTACCGGGCCGGAGCTGCAGAAACCCCGAAGATAGCAGGCCCCGTCGAAAAACGGCAGAGCGGCGCCGGCGATCCAGGGGGGCGGCTAAACATCCGCCAGCACGCCGGTCGAATCACCCAGCCGCCGCAGCTCCTTTCCGCCCATCGTTTCGGCCATTTTCAGGAACAGGTTCGTCATCGGCTTCGCGCCGTGTTGCACAAAGCGGCCGGGGCGGAGGGTGCCGCCACCGCCGCCGGCCAGGATCACCGGCAGGTTTTCGTGCGAGTGGCGGTTCGCGTCGGCGTTGCCGGAGGCGTAGACGATCATCGAGTTGTCGAGCAGCGTGCGGCCGTCGAGGTCGCGAGCTTGGTCGAGCCGCTGGAGGAACCAGGCGAAGCGCTCCACGTACCACTGGTCGATTTGCGCGACGTTGGCAATCCAGTCTTCGCGGTTCTGGTGGTGCGTGAGATCGTGGTGGCCGGCGGTGAGGCCCAAGTCGCCAAAGGTGCGGTTGCTGCCGTCGTGGGCCAGCATCAACGTGGCGACGCGGGTCGAGTCGGTTTCAAAAGCCAGCGCGAGCACTTCGAACATCAACTCAATTCGATTGCGGTCGCTACCGGGTTCGCCCGTCGGGGTCTCGGACTTGGGGTCGGGCGACTGGCCGAACTTCTCGGTGGCGGCGATGCGGCGCTCGATGTCGCGCACGCTGGTGAGGTACTGGTCGAGTTTCACGCGGTCGCCGCTCGAAAGCTGTTTTTGAAACGCGCGGGCGTCGTCCCGCACGAAATCGAGCAGCGAGCGCTGCTCCGCTTGGCGGCGGGTAAAATGATCTCGTCGCTCGCCATGCGAGCCGGCTCCGAAAAGGCGTTCAAACGCGGCGCGGGGGCTCGCTTCGGGGGTCATTGGCGTGGAGGCGTCCCGCCACGAGACGTTGAATTGGTACGCACACGAGTAGCCGGAATCGCAGGCGCCGCTTTTACGCACATCGTCGCACGTGAGTTCAAGCGAAGGGAATCGCGTTTGGCTCCCCACCCGGCGGGCGATCGCCTGATCAATGCTTTCGCCGGCGCGCAAGTCGGTGGCGCTTTTGTTGAGCCGCGCTCCGGTGAGCA
Organism: Pirellulales bacterium; assembly: GCA_022841705.1. Taxonomy (GTDB): domain Bacteria; phylum Planctomycetota; class Planctomycetia; order Pirellulales; family Lacipirellulaceae. Next base: position 51,821 of record JALHQZ010000012.1, on the reverse strand, counting down.
GCACGGCGCCGCCACGGGCATGATCGCCGGCACCGTCGTTGCCGGGGAGCGCATTCTGATGGTCGAGTCCGCCCAAAACTTGCACCTTGTGCTTGATCGCAGCGAGCGGCGCGAGCGTCGGGCTCAACTCCAGCGCGCCCGTTGTGTTCGCGGGCCACCATTGTTTTGGAATGGCGCCGTTGGGGAACGTGATGAACGCCGCCCTTAGCGGAGCGCCGGTGGCAGTGGTTCCCGGGAGGGCGACGCTCTGCGGAGCCTTTGCCACGGCCAAGGATTCGAGCGCCGGCAGCGCGATCGCCGCGCCCACCCCCCGCAAGAATTGACGGCGATTTGAACGGTCGAACATGATTCAATTCCTCGTGCGTTGGAACGCGGCTGATTCGACAATGCCGGTAATCAGCGCGCGGGGGCGGTACTCATCGGCGACGACGCGCTCCACGATTTCATCCACCATGCCGACGTCGTGGTAGTCGAGGCCCCGGCCGAGGGCGTAGGTCAGCATTTTTTCAGTCAGGCAGGTGATGAACTCGCGCGAATGCCGCTCGACGATCAGTTTTTTCAGTTCATCGATGCCCGCGAACTTTTCGCCGGTCGCTAGTTCGCCGGTGGGGTCGATCGGCTCGCCACGGTCTTTGTCGCGCCAGATGCCCAGCGCGCTAAAGTTGTCGAGCGCGAGGCCAATGGGGTCCATTCGTGCATGGCACGAATGGCACAGCGGGTCGCTGCGGTGGGCGGCCATCGAATCGCGGAGCGAAATCACTTTTCCGTCGGCCGCCTCGGGGAAATCTTCCAGCGGCGGAATGTTGGGCGGCGGCGCGGCGGGGGGCGTGCCCAGAATGTTCTCGAGCACGAACAGGCCCCGTTTGACCGGTGAAGTGCGGTCGGGGTTCGACGTAACCGCCAGCACGGCGCCGTGCGTCAGCACGCCGCCCCGATGGCTGCCGGCGGGCATCGTCACGCGCCGCATCTCGTTCCCGTCGAGCCCTTCGATCCCCTCGATCTGGTAAAACTTGGCGAGCCCCTCATTCAGGAAGCTGTAGTCACAATCGATCAGCTCGGTGAGCGGGCGATTTTCGCGCAGCACATAGTCGAAGTGCAGTTCCGTTTCGCGCCGCATGGCGTGGCGCACCTCCCACGTCAGGTCAAACTTAGCGAACTTCTCCTCGGCCGCGCGCCGCTCTTTCCGGAACTGGTCCAGCTCCTCGCGCTCGGCGGGGGTCAGTGTTTCGGGTTCCCGCCGAAACAGTTGACGCAACCGCTGCCGGCGCTCCTGGAGCTCAGCGCTCGCGGGGTCGTCGCGCATGGCAATGGTGAAGGAGTTGATGAGCACGGTGTCGATGTCGCGCACCTGTAGCCACTGGCCGACAAAGTTACGGGTCAATTCGCCGGAGCGCTTGTCAGCGAGCATCCGGGCGAGCTGGCCCAAGAGGTTGCTGCGGAGCGTGCCGGCGGCGGCTTCTTGGAACAATTCGTCATCCGGCATGGTGGACCAGAGAAAGTACGACAGCCGCGTGGCGAGGGCGTACTGATCCACCAGCGGATATTGATTCTCATCCGCAGGCTCGGTCTGCTCTTCACGGAACAGAAATCGGGGCGAAGCGAGCGTGGCGACGATCGCCTTGGCAACCCCCGATTCAAACGTGGCGCCCGGAGTGGTCCATGTGAGTTCTGCGAGCCCCACTAGTCGGTCGAGCGTTTCTGAATCGGGGGGGCGCCGAAAAGCGCGGCGGGTGAAGTTGCTGAGGATTTCCGCCGCATAGGCGGTTCGCTCAGCCGGGGAATCGGGAACCGCGCGCGGGAAAAATCGGTCGTGCCGCTGGCGCTCGCGCTCCGGTGCATCCGCGGCGAGTGGCCCGGTCGGCACCGCGTCGGCGATGATTTTCGTTGCCGCATCGAGATATTTTTCCAGCAGCAGCGGCGAAACGGTCAGCACTTCGCCCAAGGTGTCGAAGCCGTGACCCGTGTCGTCTGGCGGGAAGTTTTCATCGGTGGGAAAATCGACCCCCACCAAATCGCGAATCGTGTTTTGGTACTCGAACCGATTGAGCCGCCGAATCGTCACCCGCCCTGGGTCCGGCCGCGCGGGGTCGTACCCAAACGCCTCACCCTTAATCCACTCCTCAAGCGTCGCTTGCGACTTAGCGCTCAGTTTGTCGCCCTCCGGCGGCATGAGCCCGGCGCGAACCTGCCTCAGCACCCGCCACCACAGCTGCGGATCGATCTTTCCGTCACCCTCAGAAGTCGCCAACTCCGCCGCGTCATCGAGCTTTACGCCCCCTTCGGCCGAACCATGGACATGGCAATCGAAGCAGTGCTGCTCGAGGAGCGGCGCCACTTGCTCCGAGAAGTGGACCGGTTCCGCGAGCGCGGGCGCGATGAACACCACCAGGACGACAGCAGCCGACACGTGCGCAATACTCGGCATAGGCCCGGCGTGAGCAAGCGGAGGAAATCGGGAAGTCGAAGCGCCGTGGATTATACCCGAGTTTCCACGCAAAGGCACACTTAGACATCAGTGCTCGCCCGACCGCTACCCGTTCGGGAGGCTGCTAAGTTCCAAACTTAAGCGCGGCGGCGAAAGCGAGCGAAGAGCGCACCGACCGCGACAGCAACGCCGCACAGGACCTGTGAGGCTTCGGGAACGGCGGGGCCTGTGGGAGTGCCGGTGGGGACATCGATTTCGGTAATCGTCGCGTCGGTGGAACTGCTCCGGAGGCCATCCCCCGACAGCAACCGTGGCATATCGACTTCGGTCGCTTGCCGAACGACGCCGAACCGATCCACAACATGGTTGAAGATCGCGGTAAAATCGCCGTTATTGGAACTAAAGCGAGTTGCTCCCCAACCTGGGTAAAACCCCGCCGAAGAAAAGCTGGGCGTGGCGGCAATCGTCTCCGGCAACGGCGGAGCAACGGGATAATTTTCCGGGTGCCGTTGGAAATCGAGATAGGTTGTGTAGCTAGGATCGCTCAGATCGTAACGCCGCCAATTCCAGGAGGGATCGGTAAAGTCGACAGAGCTAATGAATGCGAATTCGAGCCCAATTTTTGGCATCCCCGGGACACCGCCCGGCGTGCTGGATTGCAGGGCAAAGTTGCTCGGCAAATCGAACGTATTGAACGTATTATTAGCGGCATTGCCAAATGAGTTAGGCGCGGTCGCGCTGGTGGGCGTGCCACTGGGGGTGAGGCCCCGGAGATCAATGGCTTGAAAGGTGACAGAGCCTCCATCAGCGATGACCCCAGGAATCCAGAACTCCACGCTCCCGGGAATTTCACTCCAATAGGTGATCGTGAGGGAATCGGTTTCGGTATTGATTGTCCCCCGCCAGAGGGGGCCCCCGATGATTCCCGCATTGCTCGCTTCGCCAAGCTTGATGTCGTAGTACTCGACCCCTACGAGCTCGGCATGGGCCAATTGGCCGCCCCCTAGCAGCAATAACGAACTGAAAACAACCAGTAATTGATGTTGAAGTCTCATCGCGTCACTCTCCAGGCCGGCAAACTTGCCTCTTCCTACTAGCCGTGCGGCACTCTGCAATTGTCACGTTCCGCGCAGTTTATTGCAAGCAACTGTGAAAAGTTACTCGAATTGCGTGTGCGGGCCATTTCCCCCACGTTTACGGGATGAGTCAGAGACGAGTTTGGGAATTTTCTGATTTTTCCGAAGAAACTGGTTGACGAGCCGAGCGGACGCCCGTATCTTGAGCGTCAGTAGCAGCGGTCTACTCTTCCGGCTCCCAATGGTTGGGTCGCCGGGCCGCGAGCTGAGATGGACCACATACGAAAGTCTTGAGGGGCATAATGAGATCGATATTTAGTTTGATCTGCCTAGGGGCATTGGCCTCTTCTTCTCTGTACGCCGGGACCATTAATCACTCGGATGTGATAGGTACGAGCGTTATTTTCTCGGCCATCAGCGAAACGGACCTCTCGCCCGGTAACGATGGTGCCGCGTTCTTCAACCAGCCAACCGGCTCTGGCAATTCGCTCGACTTCAATCCGACGGATTTCGATGCCAGCGCGAGCAACGCCAATCCGGCCAGTGACCTGACCGATGTGCAGCTCAACTTCATGATCACATCGAAGCCCGGTAACTCGTTCGGGACAATTACCCTAACGGAATCGGGCGACTACTCGATTTTTTCGGCGCTCGGGAACACCGCGATCGCGAGTGTGGTCGCTCCTGTATTCATCGACATCGTTGCCGTTGATAACGTTGTGTTGACGACCCCGATTAACCTTGTCACCGGACTGACCTTCAATGGCGGCGGGGTTTACACAACGGCCGGCGGCTTGCCTGTGGATGGTACTTTCACTGGTACGCTAACTGTGGACCTGCTTGCTGAGTTGACTTCGCGCAACATTAGCTTTCGCAATGGCGTGACGAAAGCGAACGTGGCCTTGGACAATCGGTTGCGTGCAATTGCCGGCGCTGGTTCGGATGCCTTCATCGCCAAGAAGGATGCTGATGGCGGTGTCCGCATCATCATCGACCAAAACGAAATCCCCGAGCCCACCACCATGGTGCTCGTCGGCCTCGGCCTCGCCGCCTTCGCGGTGGCTCGCCGTCGTTAGTAGGCAGCTTGTTAATGGTGGGGCCGCTTGCGGCTTAGCGATCTAACAGAATACGAAAAAAGCGGCCCGGCTCCATCTTGGAACCGGGCCGCTGTCGTTTTTTATGAGGCTTTTGACCAGCCCGTCTTCCGCACAAAGGAAGCGTCGGGCTAAGCACCCTTCAATCTTTTCGCACAAGCCGGGGGGGCTTGTGCGGGGTGAAGAGGATCACCCCGCACTCGCATCTCCCAACTTTACTTGTTGCAACCGCAATCGGCAGCGGCAGCCGGAGCAGCCGCAGCGCCTTCGCCACCGCAGCAGGGGCTCGAGCAGCACACGGTCACCGGAATCTGCTTGCAGACCACTTTGCACACCGCCTTGTTGGTGGTGAAGCAGACCTGGCGCGGAACGGCTTTGCACACCTGGTAGGTCTTTTGGCAGCACACCGGCACGCACACATTGTAGGTGCAGGTCTTGGTGCGGCATTCCGGAATCATCTTGCACACTTGGTAGGTGCAAGTTTTGCACTCGGGGACCATCTTGCACACATTGTAGGTGCAGGTCTTGGTGCGGCATTCCGGAATCATCTTGCACACTTGGTAGGTGCAGGTCTTGCACTCAGGAACCATGGTGCACACCTTGTAGCAGCAGGTCTTGCTGCGGCACTCGGGCACCATCTTGCACACTTGGTAGGTGCAGCTCTTGCACTCGGGGACCATTTTGCACACGTTGTAGGTGCAGGTCTTGCATTCCGGAACCATCTTGCACACCTTGTAGCAGCAGGTGCGGGTATGGCATTCCGGAACCATCTTGCACACTTGGTAGGTGCAGGTCTTGCATTCCGGAACCATGGTGCACACCTTGTAGCAGCAGGTCTTCGTGCGGCATTCCGGCACGCACCGGGTGCAGCAGATTTCCTTGGTGGTGCAGGTCGGAACCCAAACCTTCTTGCAGCAGGTGGTCGGAGCCGTGGTGCACGTGGTGGTGCAGCACTTGCCCGGGCAGTAGCAGCACGAGCAGGTGGCGGGGTTATAAACCCACTTACCGGCGGTGCGGAAGGTCTTGGTGTAGCTGCGGCCAGGAACTTCGTAGCTTTCGGTCGCCCAGTGCCCACCCGCGACGTTGATCGTCTTGGTGTAGGTTTGGGGAACCATCACGGTGTAGCTTACTTCCTTGGAGCGGGTTTCCCACACCGGCTTCATCACCGTGTAGTTGCGGGTCTTGGTTTCATAGACCGGCTTCATCACGGTGTAGGGGATTTCCTTGGTGTGTGTTTCCCACACCGGCTTCATGACGGTGTAGTTCCGGGTCCGGGTTTCGGTGACCGGCCGCATGACGGTGTAGTTCCGCGTGCGGGTTTCGTAGGTGGGCACCATCACCGTATAGTTGATGGTCTTTTGCCGAGTTTCCCACACCGGCTTGCACACCGTGTAGCTGCGGGTTTTGGTTTCGTACGACGGCACCATCACGGTGTAGTTCACCTGCTTTTGGTGCGTTTCGGTCACGGGCTTGTAGACCGTGTAGTTGCGGGTCTTGGTTTCGTACGACGGAACCATGACCGTGTAGTTGACTTCTTTCGAGCGTTGTTCGGTGACATACTTCGTGTAGTTCACTACCTTGTCTTCCACGACATGGTCGTAAACCGTCATCGTCGTTGTCACGGGAACAAGCTCCGTGTCCACCAGCCGGATGGTTTTCATCACGGTGTGGGTGTGGAGCTGCGAACCACTGTCACAGCTCGTGTACCGGGCCGCACCGCAGCAGCTCGCCTTCGCTTGCACACCGGCAAGGGTCAGGACGAGTGATGCAAGTAGCGGCGTTACCAAATTGCGCCTCATTGCCTTCGTCGCCTCCTAAAATAGTGACTGCACAGAAAAATGGGGGGGCTGGTCAAGACGGGAGGGTTCCGTCCTAGGTATGTTCGGAAGACGCGACCGGTGCCGTTTAGCTGATCTACGCAATTTTCCCTATCCTCTCAGTTTGCCGATTCCGTGCGGTTTAACCCCACTGGCCGATCGTAACTACTGATCGGGTAAAGACTTACGATGGCGCCGAGGGGCGGGGAAGACGGCCGATTGTTCCGACCGTTCCGGTGATAGCAGCGCAGGGCGCGGGCGAAGCGAATGAAGTCCGTAAGCCGGGGGCCCATTTTTCAGAGAAGCGGGCCCCCACGTTTAGGCGCCGCGAGTTCGAACAATCGCGAACTATTCGCCGCAGTGAACACTCATGGAGGTACGGCAAGAACACCGCACCAGAAAAACGGCGGCACTGCTTTCTCAGAGAAACAGGCCGCCGGCTAATCCCAAATCCCAAATCCCAAATCCCCTCTCTCGGGCCGCCCTTAGCCAATCGGCGCGGATCAGCTATACTTCGCTGTCCGGCGGCGAAAATCGGCCGGAAACCTTACCCCGTGGTGTAATGGTAACACTAGGGATTTTGATTCCCTCATTCAAGGTTCGAGCCCTTGCGGGGTAGTTTGTCTCGATGGCGGCCAATCTTCCTGAACTGGCTGCTGGGGCTAAGATCGTTTACGAAGCTGCCACTGTCGCACGCGAAGTGCAGCAGCAATTGGTGACCGGCTCGCTGGCCAAGGGGGATAAATCCCCCGTTACTGTCGGCGATTTTGCCTCTCAAGCGATCGTCGCTTACCGTTTGTCGAAAGCTTTTCCCGGCGCAGTGCTGGTCGGTGAAGAAAACTCAGCCGCGCTACGCGACCCGGCAAACGCAGCGATTCTGAACGAAGTGACACGTTTTGTCGCTGCCCACATTGATGGTGTCTCCGCGACCGATGTCTGCGAACTCATCGACCGCGGCGCTGGCGAACCGCCCGACGCGTTTTGGACGCTTGATCCCATTGATGGCACCAAAGGATTTTTACGCGGCGATCAGTACGCGGTGGCCCTCGCCTACATCGAAGGGGGCCAAGTCCAATTGGGCTATCTTGCTTGTCCCGAGCTTGAGGCGGCAGTTCGACCCAAAGCCGGCGGTGATGGGACATTTATGTTCGCATACCGTGGCGAGCCAACCCGATTCTGTCCTCTGTTCAAACAAGAAAAATACTTCCCTGCTGCAGCTAAGTCTTCCAATTGCAGTTCGCCCGCCGACGCCCGCCTCCTCCGCAGTGTGGAATCCGGCCACACGAACATCGACGGCATCGACCAACTCGCGCAAGTGATGGGCATCACCGCCGCGCCGGTGCCGATGGATAGCCAAGCGAAGTACGCCGTGCTCGCCGCCGGCGGCGGCGAAATGCTGCTGCGGCTCCTCTCGCCCGATCGCCCCCACTACCGCGAAAAAATCTGGGACCAAGCCGCCGGCTCACTCGTGATCGAAATGGCCGGCGGCCGCGTGACCGACCTCGACGGCAAGCCACTCGATTTTTCGCACGGCCGGGAACTCACCGCCAACCGCGGCGTGCTGGCGACCAATGGGCCGCTGCATGATGCGGCGCTGGCGGCGCTCAGGCAAATCGGCGCGTAGTTAGCGTTTTGGGAAACCGTTGGAAGTGTGCGTCGGCCGATGAAGCCGATCCAATTTAGGGTGCGGCACTGGTATTTGAATCTGGGATAAGATGCTTGAGTTATGCATGCGATGCATCCCAAACCAAGCCGCTCACTGTTCAATCCTGAGGGAGCTACCAAAGAGCGATTGCCAGTCCATTCCACCCTAATTTTGCTCTTTATGGGGGTAGGGCTCGGCTATGTGTCCTTCGTAGGAGTGGATTCCATGGGTCGCTGGTGCTATTCGGAGCGTCAGTTCTCTCTTGATTGTGTCCAAGGCAAAGGCACGGTGGTTGATGTTGAGAAGACTCGCGTGAGTACAAGTCCTCGTCGCGGGAGAACCATGCTGTGGTTTACTTTGGTGGTTGCGAGCGAACATGGAATATTGAAAATCGGCAGCGTTGAGCCGCTACCCCTTGGTGCGATCGTCCATTATGCCTACTCACCCTCTCAACAGACGGCTCGATTTTACAGCGAAGGTTCCATGTTTTGGGTTGCCATGATCGGTGTAATTCTCAGCATAGCTATTGGATTATTTGCAATCCTTACTTTAGCAGTGGCTCTCCTGTTCAGGATGGGCTCTCCTGCCACCATTGCTGACGGTACCAAGTAAACGTTTCTGCGGTTCGGCATCAGATGGTGAAGCGCCGTACTTGATTTCCGCTAGGGCTGTTTAGTGTAAATCGCCGACGGATTTCCGCCTCCCGACGATCTCTCATGCTCCGAAAGTGGTCATCCCCCCGAAAACTACCTTGCGACGGCACATGAACGTGATTTCCGTCAGAGGGCCGTCTACCACCGCCGTTAATTGCCCGTTAATCTGCATTTTTCACGCCTGCCCTCGTAGCTCAGGGGATAGAGCAGTGGTTTCCTAAACCATTGGTCGCATGTTCGAATCATGCCGGGGGCGCTTTTTTTGACTCCTCCTCAGCGGCCCTCTTGGCGCCGCAACTCGGCCGCCTTATATTTCGTTATTTGTCGAAATAACAAACTAAAGCCGCTGCGAACATGCGAGATTTGCTTGCCATTACCAAAGCGTTAGCCGACGAAAACCGGCTGCGAGCGCTCGGTTTGCTCGAACAACGCGAGTTGTGCCTGTGCCAACTTGTCGAGGTGCTCGGGCTGGCCGCTTCGACCGTGTCCCGCCACATGACGATTTTGCATCAGGCGCGATTGGTGGAAACGCGCAAGGCCGGCCGCTGGGCGTACTTTCGACTGGCTGATGAGGAAGCGCCGGCCGAGGTCCACGCAGCATTGGCGTTCGTGCGCGCGGCCCTGCACCCCGTTAAGCAGCGCAAGGCAGATCAAGCGGCGCTGAAACTTGTGCTCAAACTCCCCCCCGAAGAACTTTGCCGCCAGCAGGCGAATTGCAAATGCTAAAGATCTTGTTCCTCTGCACCGGCAATTCGTGCCGCAGCCAGATGGCTGAAGGTTGGGCTCGGCATTTGAAAGGTGGCGTGCTGGAAGCCTACTCGGCTGGCGTTGACACGCATGGCCTGAATCCCCACGCGGTGGCGGTGATGGCCGAAGCCGGGGTCGATATCTCAACTCACCATTCGAAGCACGTCGCCGAACTGTCCGACGTGCCGTTCGACTATGTGGTCACCGTTTGCGACCACGCTGCCGAAGCTTGCCCCACTTTTCGGGGCACAGCCAAGGTAATTCACCGCCCCTTTGACGATCCGCCACGACTAGCCCTGGAGTCGGCAACGGCAGCCGAGGCCCTCGAACATTACCGCCGCGTGCGGGATGAGATTCGTGACTTCGTTGCCACCTTGCCCGCAAGTTTGCAGGACCATCCATGAACCATACATCTCCGGCGCCCACAGCGCGTGTTGCCGGCTCCGTCGATCCGTGCACCACTAACGGCTGCCCTGCGCGGTTAGGGTTTCTGGATCGCTACCTGACGCTGTGGATCTTTCTGGCCATGGTAACCGGGGTTGCTACGGGATACTTGGCGCCGGGAGTCGAGACGTTCATTCAAAGTTTTCAAGTGGGAACGACAAACGTTCCCATCGCGGTGGGCCTCATTCTGATGATGTACCCCCCGCTAGCGAAGGTGAAGTACGAAGAACTCGGCGATGTCTTCCGCAACGTAAAAGTGCTCGGTTTATCGTTAGTGCAGAACTGGGTCATTGGCCCCGTGCTCATGTTTGCGTTGGCCGTACTCTTCCTGCGGGGCTATCCCGAGTACATGACCGGGCTGATTCTGATCGGCCTCGCGCGCTGCATTGCGATGGTCATCGTGTGGAATGAGCTGGCGCGAGGTGACACCGAATACGCCGCGGGTCTCGTGGCGTTCAACAGCGTGTTCCAGGTGTTGTTCTACAGCGTGTATGCGTGGTTTTTCATCACCTGGCTGCCACCTCAATTGGGGCTCGAGGGGAGCGTGGTGGCGGTGAGCATGGGGCAAATCGCCCAGAGTGTGTTGATCTACCTGGGGATCCCGTTTCTGGCTGGCATTGTCACCCGCATTGTGCTGCTGCGGGCGAAAGGACGCGAGTGGTACGAGCAAACTTTCATTCCCCGCATCAGCCCGCTCACCCTGGTGGCGCTATTGTTCACGATTCTGGTGATGTTTTGCCTCAAGGGCGATCGCATCGTTCGCATTCCAGGCGATGTGTTACTCATTGCCATTCCGCTGTTGATTTACTTCGTGGTGATGTTCTTCGTGAGCTTTTGGATGGGCCGGAAGATTGGGGCGAACTACTCCCAAACCACCACCCTTGCTTTCACCGCCGCCAGCAACAACTTTGAGCTTGCCATTGCCGTGGCGGTCGCGGTGTTTGGCATCAATTCCGGAGCGGCGTTTGCAGCCGTCATCGGCCCGCTCGTGGAAGTCCCCGTGATGGTTGCCTTGGTAAGCGTGGCGGGCTGGTTTCAAACGCGCTACTTCGCGACCGCAGTCGCTGATTAGCCCAGGAAGAAACGGGGACGTTCGACACTTCACACGAGGAAAGTGTTCCCGTTTGTTGCTGGCTCGATGTTGGCTGTCTTCGTCACCCGTAAATCAGCAGCTCATTCAGCGCTGTCGCTACTTCTTCACCCCCACTCGCCAGCCGCAGCACGCTCCAGACAAGCAGCCCGCCGCCGACAATAAAAAAACCTGGCGCCCGCGGGCTGGGCGTCATAGTGGTCGTGCGGAGCGCCCGGGCCACCGCGCGCTGCAGCTTGTGCCAGCCTTCGAGATTTTGCTCCGGCCCGCTGGAGACAATCGCTACCTGCCGCATGAACTCGAAGGGATCGAGATGCAGTTGCACGCCGAGCCCCGGGAGTGTGACACTGTCGCCCGCCCAGCGCGCTGTGGGATCGAGCGCGGAGATTGTCTCCGACAGCGCCGGCCGAAGCTGCTCCACCGTGCAGTTGTAAACCACCACTCGAGGCCGCTGCAACATGATGGCGAGCGCCACCCACAAGCCGTAGAAGGCGAGCAAGAGCAGCCAGATCGAATTGCCCAAACTTCCCGTCGCCGCGTCGGGCCGAAACTGTTCGATCGGACCAATAAACGCCAGCCCGCTGACCGCCAGCCCGAGCGCCGTGAGGTCGCTCGTTCCGCTGGTCACCAGCGGCCGCCGCCGCGCGTTGAGCACCCCCAGCACCAGCAGATACGCCGCCAGCGGCACAACGGCAATCGCAAATCGCAGCGGATCAGGCATTGAGAAGGGGTTAGGGGGCAGGGGCTAGGGGCCAGGGAGCTGATCGGCGGCTTTGGTTTTCAGCCATTCCAGCAGCACGTAGCCGACTTTGGCCAGCGATTCGCCGCTGCATTGGCGGGGTGTGTCGGCGAGCGTGTGCCAGGCGGGGTAATCGAAATCGATAATCTCTGCGGTCGGAATCTTGGCGATGTTGCGCATCGCCAGGTGATCGTCACGCACTTCGTACCGCACGCGCGGAATGAATTCCTGCACGCCGATCCGCGCGGCTGTGCCCCAGATCTCGTTGATGATCGGCCGAGTCTCTTGCCACGAATAGCTCGTGCGCTCCTGGTAGATTTGTAAATCGCGATCGCCAATCATGTCCACCACCACGCCGCACTCATACTTCGGGCCATTACTTTTCTCAGCGTACTTCTGCGCCCACCACTGGCTGCCGAGGAAGTACGGATCGCGCGGGTCTTGGTACACCAACTCCTCGGCGTCGAAGAACACGAGATCGATCCCCAGATTCGCTGGCACAGAATCGAAATGATGCGCGAGCTCCAAGAGCAGCGCCACACCGCTGGCGCCGTCATTCGCGCCGAGAAAGCGTGGCAGGCGCCGATTCAGCGGATTCGGATCACGATCCGCAAGCGGCCGTGTGTCGTAGTGGCACGCCAAGACCACCCGCCGCTGTATCTCTGGGTACTGGGCCTCGGGCCTGAACGTCGCGATCACATTTGCCAGCGCCACCCGCTTACCGCTTTCGGGATGCCGGCCCTTGAACTTCTGCACCTGCACTTCGGCGCCCAACTCCTCGAGCTGCTCCACCAACCATTGCCGCTGCTGGGTCATCCCGCGCGTGCCAGAAACCCGCGGCCCGAACTCGCACACCTTTTCGAGATAGCCAAACGCCCGTTTTGCATCGAGGGGATTCTCGGCCCCAGTTTCCGCAACCCCCGTTTCCGCAAACAGAGCAGAGCAGGGCAGGGCGGCGAGTAACAGCGCGAGCAGCAGGCGGTTCATCCCCCCAATTCTACGTGCAACCACCCCCCGTTGAAACCGTTAGCCGCGACGCGCTGGCGGAGCGCGTTTTGACCATATCGCCCCCGCCGATTTCACCCGTTAAACTATGCTGCGAACCGGAGTACCAACATGCTGTTATTCAAACGAAAGTTCCTCGACGCCATCCGCGCCGACGAGAAAACCCAAACCATCCGCCTCTGGAAACACCGCCATATGCGAGCCGGCCAGCGAAGCTACACCCCCGGCGTCGGCCCCATTGAAATCCTCGCGATCGACGAAGTCCAAGTCGCCGAACTGACCGACGCCGACGCGCTGCCCGACGGCTTCCCCACCGCCGCCGCCCTGCAGCACGAACTCCAAGAAATCTACGGCGACAAACTCGCCGCCGGCTACAAAGCATTCCGCATCAAATTCCGCCGAGCGGCTGAGAGTGGGCAGTAGGCAGTCGGCAGTAGGCAGAAATGGCCAAGGCCCTGGCCTCACAAATCAGGCCATTGAGAGAAACTTCGTCAGCTCGTAGCCTACGCACCCCCATTTTACTGCCCACTGCCTACTGCCTACTTCCCCGGGCGACAACCACCCCACCGCAAGCTAAACTGGAGAGACTGCTTCAACTCTACCGCCTCCCCTCCAAGTTTCGCCCGCGATGATGCTCCGCGCCACGGTTCTGCTGATGCTGTGCGCCACGGCAGCCGGCGCGGAGAGTTGGCACGACCGCTTCGAAAAACTGGGCAAGCTTGAAGTTCTCGCCGAGACGGCGGGCGAGCGGCCGGTGCAACTCCTCACGCTCGGCGGCGACGGGGCCGATTCTCGGCCGGCGGTGCTTATCGTCGGCGCGGTCGATGCAACGAAACCGTGGAGCGCGGACCTCGCGGTCGGTTTGGCCGAAGTGTTAGCTGCGAACGAAAAACTGTTGAAGGAAATTACCTTCTACATCGTGCCCGATCCCTCACCGGATGCGCTTCGGAGGTCGCAAGCGAAACCGCTCGTTGAAGCGTCGGCCAACCTGCGGCCCAGCGATGATGACCGCGACGGCCGCATCGATGAAGACCCGCCGGAGGACCTCAACCACGACGGCTTTATCACATCGATGCGCGTGACGGATCCCACCGGCGACTATCGGCCGCATCCCGATGACCCGCGCGAGTTAGTGAGAGTCGATCGCACGAAAGGCGAACGCGCCGAATATCGACTACTGACCGAGGGGATCGACAACGATCACGACGACCGCTGGAACGAAGATGGCCCCGGCGGCGTGGAGTTCAATCGCAACTTCACGTGGAAGTATCCGTACTTCAAACCGGGCGCTGGGCCCCACCAAGTGAGCGAATCCGAAACGCGTGCGGTGGCCGACTTCGCATTCAACCACCGCAACATTTTTCTGGTGCTGTCGATCGGCCCCGAAGCGAATCTCCTCAAGCCCTGGGCCAAAGGCAAAGAGGGTGGCCTGAGCAAAGCGGATGCCGACGTCTACGCGTGGCTCGCCAAATCGTACGCAGACGAACTGAAAGTAAAAGACGCACCAACCAACGGGGCAGGGGAGGGCGCCTTCGCCACCTGGGCCCACCACCACCTCGGCCGCTGGAGTTTGTCCACGCCGGCCTGGTGGCCCGTCGTAGAGGAGAAAGTAGCGGAGAAGAAGGACGACGAAAAATCTCCCCCGACTGACGGCGAGGGCTCAAACAACAAAACTTCCGCTGACGAAAAACCAAAATCCGAAAAGAAGAAGGACAGCGACCCCGCCGCCCTCCGCACCCTGCGCTGGCTCGACAAGAACAACCCTTCGGCGTTCATCCCCTGGACTAAAATTGAACACCCCGATTTCCCCGGCAAAACCGTCGAAATCGGCGGCGTAAAGCCGTACGCGGTCGCCCCGACGGTCGAAGAACTCGCCGAACTCGCAGCCCAACACGCCAAGTGGCTCACCGTAGTGCTGGCCGAGCGCGCCAAACTCGCTATCGACGAAGTGAAAGTCGAAGCCGCCGGCGAGCAGGTCTACCGCATCACCGCGAAAGTCATCAACACCGGCCGCCTGCCGACATCGAGTAAACACGGCGCGATGGCGAAGCAGTTGCAGCAACTCGAAATCGAACTCGTCGCGCCCAAAGGCAGCGTGTTCCTCAGCGGTTCCCCGCGCCAACGCTGCGGCGTCCTGCACGGCCTCGGCGGTAGTGTCGAAAAGCAATGGCTCATTCGCGTGATTGGCAATGAAGACAAACTGCAAGTGAAAGTCGGCGAACCTTCGGTTGGTTTCGTCGAACGTGAAATCGTACTGCTTGCTCACGCGGAGAAACCATAGGTATGCTTCGCGCCTTGTTAATCGCATGTTTTGTGACATCGGCCGCCGTCGCCGCGCCGCCGGTGTACCAACCGCTCGGCGCCCCGGCAGATCCCGCGGTTCCGGCGCGGTGGAATTTCTATCGGGACTACGCCGAAGCGACCGGCCTCTTGAAGCAGATCGCCGCGGCGCATCCCAAGCTCTGTCGACTCGAAAGCCTCGGCAAAAGTTACGATGGTCGCGAGATGTGGGTGCTCACGATCACCAACCAAGCCAATGAACCCGCCGAGGGCCCCGAAACGCGCCCCGCCTTCTGGATCGACGGCGGCATTCACGCCAACGAGCTGCAAGCGGTCGACACGGTGCTCTACACCGCGTGGTATCTCACTGAATCCTACGGCCGCAACAAGCTGATCACCAACCTGCTCGACCAGCGCGTCTTTTATCTCCTGCCAATGATGAGCCCCGACGCGCGCGACGCCCACTTCTACGACGTCAACACCACCAACGGCCCCCGCAGTGGCTTGCGACCGGTGGACGATGACCAAGATGGCCGCATTGATGAAGACCCGCCCGAGGATATTGACGGCGATGGCCACCTCGTCGAGATGCGCGTCCGCGATCCGCAGGGTCGGTGGAAGAGCCATCCGAAGTATTCGGAGCTAATGATCCGCGCGAAGCCGGACGAAGCAGGGGAGTTTCGCCTCCTCGGCCCCGAGGGCTACGACAACGATTACGACGGTGAAGTCAACGAAGATGGCCCCGGCTATTACGACCCCAACCGCGACTGGGCGTGGAAGTGGGAGCCCGGCTTCGTGCAGAACGGCGCCTACCGGTACCCGTTCTCAATTGAAGAGAACCGCTTGGTCGCCGATTTCGTGATCGCCCATCCGAACATCGCCGGCGCCCAGAGTTACCACAACACGGGCGGCATGATTCTCCGCGGCCCTGGCGCCAAGGGCGACGTCTGGCCGCAAGAAGACATCGCCGTGTTCGATCGCCTTGCCGAGCGCGGCGTCGAAATGCTACCCGGCTACCGCTACCTCAACACGGCCGAGGGTCTGTACGAAGTCTTCGGCGGCGAGACCGATTGGTTCTATGGCATGCGGGGTGTCTTTGCGTTTACCAACGAACTGAACACGCCCTTCAATTTCTTCCGCGAACATCCCGAGGGCCGGAATTGGTTCGGCACGGATGAAGAGCGGCGCAAGTTCGACGATCTACTGCTGCAGGGCGAAGGCTTTGTCCCCTGGCACGAAGTCGAGCATCCGCAGTTCGGCAAGGTGGAGGTCGGTGGGCAGAAAAAATCGTGGGGCCGCCAGCCGCCGAGTTTCTTGCTCGAAGAAGAATGCCACCGCAACATGGCGTTCACCCTGTGGCACGCCGACCAAATGCCGCAAGTGCGTGTTGAATCTGTCGAAGTAAAAGAGCTCGACGGCAAGTTGCGTGAAGTCACCGCCATCATCATGAACGACAAGGCCACACCCACCCGCTCCGCCCACAACGTGGCGAACGCCATCACGCGGCCCGACCTTGCGCGCCTCACAGGCGAAGGCGTAAAGGTTATCGCCGCGCTCGTCGCCGACGAACCTTTCTTTATCCAGCCGCGCGATGTCGAACACAACCCAGCCGAGGTGGAAATCCCCACGCTGAAGTCCCGCACTCCCGTGTACGTGCGCTGGCTCGTCGAAGGGGGCGAGGAGTTCACCGTTGAAATTGATACGATCCAAGGTGGGATTGATCGCAAGGATGTAATGCGAAAGGACGGAAAGTGACGCGCGCGATTGTTTTCGTGTTCTCGACCCTGACCTTCGCTTACAGCTTAGTGGCTGAGACGCCTGAGCTGCGCGACTGGCGGATCGTCGAGCTCGTCGGCGAATATGGCCGTAACCCGCTGCAGCGCGACCCCATCGAAGCGCAGCTCAATTCGCCCGACTGGAAACACCCCGATGTCGGCCAATCCGCTGACCCTGCGCGGAAAGATGCGCCGCTCTGGCGCGCTGCGAGCATGAGCGACGCCGGTGAACTGAACACCGCTACGCTGCGCGGCGGCTACGCCGCGGCAATCGTCGAATCACCCACCGCACAAGTCGTCCTCCTCTCAGCCAGCGGCCACGCCGCGGTCGCGGTGAACGGCGAGTGGCGCACAGGTGACCCCTACGCGCTTGGCTGGCTGCGTGTGCCCGTGCAGCTAAAGGCGGGCCGCAATGAGTTCTTGTTCCACCTCGCGTCCGCCAAGCTTCGCGCGAGGCTGGAGTCCCCGCCGGCCCCCCAACTTTTCGTGCCCGAAGACGTCACGGCGCCCAACCTCGTGGTGGGCGAAGACCAAAGTCTCTGGGCCGCGATTCCACTTACCAACGCGACATCCGAAACGCTCACCAAGCCCGTACTGATGGCGAAAGCGAGCACCGGCGATGTCTCGTTCACACCCCTCGCATCGATTGGCCCGCTCAGCACTTACAAAGCGCCGTTCCGCCTGCCCGTGGTTGCTGCTGAACCGGGACAAGAGCTGAAGTTCCAGCTCGAACTGCGCACAGCGCTCGATAGCCCCGCCCTCGCGTCGCACGAAATCACGCTCCGCTGTGTCGCGCCGGGTGAGTTGCAAATCCGCACATTCGTCAGCCGCATTGACGGCGGCGTGCAGCGCTACGCAATTCTGCCCGCGAAGGCCAACAGTTCAACAACGAAGTCCGGGATCCTGCTCGCGATGCATGGCGCCGGGCAATCGTGCGCAGAGCTCTTCGCCAAGCGTGAAGCACTGCCGTGGGCGCACATCGTCGCGCCCGAGAACCGCCGCCCGCACGGGTTTGACTGGGAAGATTGGGGCGCCATCGACGCCGAAGAGGCCCTGGCGGACGCCCGCCGACACGTACCGCATGATCCCACGCGGAACTATGTGGTTGGCCACGAAATGGGGGGCCACGGCGCCCTCGTCCTCGCTAGCCGTCGGCCCGATCGCTTTGCCGCTGCCGGCACGAGCGCCGCGTGGCTCAGCTACTTCACCTACGGCGGGATGCCGAGCGTCGATCCCGCCAAAGCGATCGAACAAGAACTCCTCCGCGCCGCGGCGCCGAGCAACTTGCAGCTCGGGCTGACAAACCTCGGCAGCGTCGGCCTTTACGTTCGCCACGGGGCCACGAATCCCCGCGTCCCGCCAGCGCACGGCCAAGAACTGCGCGGCCAACTTGGCGCGTTCCATCCCGACTTCGCCTATCACGAACACGCTGGCGATGATGCGGCCGGCGCCGTGCTCGGCGATTGGCCCGCGCTCGCCGACTTTGTTCGCAGCCGGCAACTCGCGCTGAGTGCATCAGTTGATTCCGTTGACTTCAAAACGGCGAACCCTGGCGTCGCGGCGAATTGCGATTGGGCCCGGCTCGAAAGCCAGCAGCAGCCTTTCGTGTGGAGCCGAATGGTGCTGAAGCGCGACCGCATGTTACGCACCATCACCGGCACGACCGAGAACGTCCGCCGCGTGTCGCTCGACATTCGCGAGTTCACCGCCGGCGCGCCGCGCAGCATCGTGCTCGATGGCCAAACCATTTCCCGCTTCCGTCGCCCGCGCGCGAATCGCATGTGGTTCGCGCGGAATGCCGACAACCGCTGGCGCAGCATCAACCCTCCGCCGCCCCTCTATAAAAACCCCCAGCGCTTTGGCGCCTTCAAAAGCGTGTTCGATCACAATGCTGTGCTGGTCTATGGCACTAAGGGCACGGCCGAAGAAAACGCCTGGGCCGCCGCCAAGGCGCGGTTCGATGCGGAGACATTTTGGTATCGCGGCAATGGCGTGCTCGAAATCCTGCCCGACACCGAGTTCGACCCCGCCGCCTCTCGCAATCGCAACGTCATCCTGTACGGCAATGCGGACACCAATGCCGCTTGGTCACTGCTGCTGCCGGCGAGCACCGTGCAAGTCGGCCGTGGTGAAGTGCGGATCGATGTCCGTCGCGAAGCTGCCGACGATTTAGCCGTGCTCTTCGTGCAGCCCAAAATCGACAGCGCCCGCGCACTGGTCGGCGTCGTTGGCGGCACGAGCCTCCGCGGGATGCAAGCGACCAACCGGCTGCGTTACTTCGTCGCCGGCGTAGCGTACCCCGACCTCTTTATCTTTAGAGCAGACGCACTTACCACAGGCCCCAACGAAATCCGCGTCCTCGGCTTCTTCGCCGACGACTGGCGTGCGCAAGACGCGCCGCTGGTGTGGCGCGACCTGGCGCTGTAGTTGATACTCTTCTCACTGGTCGGACCGAACGCGGATCGAATGGCGATCCGGCTAGTGAGTCAGACGCGCGCAGTGATTACGCTTTCGGCGCCATAGCTTTCTGGATGAAGCCCACGATCAGCGTCAGCAGCGCGCCGCCCGCCGCTGACGAAGCCGCTTGGCCGCCATTACCAGCGCCGCCACCAAGCACTTGCAGCACAGTGTCTAACGCGCCGGAACTGGCAAGTTGCCCACCACCCACGCCGCCGATGATGCCGGCGATCGTCGCCACAATCTTCGAAAGGGGCAATTGCTTCAGCAGAGCGGCAACGATATTGCCCCCCGCGCCGCCGCCAATGAGTTGAATGATAATCGGAATGAGTTGTTCCATGATCGTGCTGCAACTGAGAAAGGAACGAAAGACCGCCTGTCGAGAACGATTCCTCGACCAAGCGCGTAGTATATCCCCACCGCAGCAGGGGAGCCAAGATAGGATGGCAGAAAAAGTGCGATTATGATCGCGATGTCCGCTCTTTCCAGCCCAGCGAAGCAATCAACTTCGCCGCCGCCACCGCTTCGCGCCAATTGATCTTCGATTCCCCCGCGCGACGATCGGTGAACGTAATCGGCGTCTCCGCGAAGCGGGCGCCCAGCGATTTCAGCCGCCACAGAATCTCTTCCAAGTAGGCATAGCCAGATTCGTGCAGCGTGTTGAAATCAATCTGCTTTAGTAGTTCAACCCGATACGCGCGGAACGCCCCGCTGCAATCGCCCACCGGCAGTCGCAGGGCGAACCGCGCAGCGCGGTTAACGATCCGGCTCATCACCCGCCGCCTGAGCGGCCAACCTTCAATCGCACCGCCGGGGCAGTACCGCGAACCAATCGCCACGTCGGCATCCCCGAGCGCTGCGATCAGTGCCGGCAACCGCTCTGGCGGATGGCTCCAATCGGCGTCCATAGTGGCGACCACTTCGTACCCGCGCTCAATCGCATCTCGAAACGCCGCGTACGTCGCCGAACCGAGCCCTAACTTGCCACTGCGATGCAGCACCGCGAATCGTGAATCACTCTGTACGCGTTCGTCACACCACCTCCCGGTGCCATCCGGCGAGTTGTCATCCACCACCAGCACATCTGCATCCGGCAACGCAAGTTCAATTGCATCGACGAGAGTCGGCAGATTCACCAGCTCATTAAAAGTCGCCACCGCGACGAGAGTTTTCACAATTGCCGAGAAAGATGGGGGACGCGGATGAACGCAGAACAACGCGGATAAAGAGAGAAGGTGAGAACACTAATCTACACTAATTCCGACTAATTTGATTAGCGTCGATTAGTGGGGATTAGTGTTCCGTTTCCTTTTCTCTTTTCTGATCCGCGTTAATCCGCTTCCCTCCTCGCTCATCCGCAATCCCCTATTTTGTCAAGATCGCACGGTAAAACTCGATCGACTCCTTCAGCCCTGCGTTCAGATCGTATTGCGGCGAATAACCGAGCAGTTCCCGCGCGGCCGAGATATCCGCCAAACTGTCGCGCACATCGCCAACGCGGGGTGGAGCGTGGATCGGTTCGAGCGCAGTGCCGAGCGCCGCGTTGATCGCCGCCACCAGTTCCAACAGCGTGAACTTCCGGCCGCAGCCGACGTTGATCGATTTGCCGACCGCCTTCGCGCTGTCGCCAGCCAGCAGATTCGCGCGGGCGACATCCCCCACGAACACGAAGTCGCGGGATTGCAAACCATCGCCGTAAATCGTCGGCCGTTCGCCGCGGAGCATCTTACTGACAAAAATCGGGATTACCGCCGAGTATTCACTCGCGGGATCCTGCCGTGGGCCGTACACATTAAAATAGCGCAGGCAAACCGTTTCCAAGCCGAACGCCTTCGTAAACGATTTGCAGTAATACTCGCTGGCGATCTTGAAAGCCGCGTATGGCGAGAGCGGATCGAGCACATCCGCTTCTTGTTTCGATTCTTTCGGCTGATCGCCATAGCAACTGCTCGAAGCGGCGAAGACCACCCGCCGGGTCCCGGCGTGCCGCGCGGCTTCCAGCACGTTGAGTGTTCCCGTTGCGCACGCTGCATGGGAGCCAACGGGATCGCGCAAACTCGCCGGCACCGATGCGAGCGCCGCTTCGTGAAAGATCAGTTCGCAACCCTTCGCCGCTTCACGCACCGCGGCCGCATCGACGACATCACCTTGAATGAACTCGATCTCGTCGCCCAGATGCGCGAGATTCGTCCGAAAGCCCGAACACAGATTATCGAGCACCCGCACCTGATCGCCGCGCTCCAGCAACTGCGTGGCAACGTGCGACCCAATGAACCCCGCCCCGCCGGTGACCAAACACTTCGCCATGTGTAACTCCTATGGCGGAAGTGTACCACAAAAAGAGTGGGCAGAGGGCAGCAGGCGGTAAGGAAATGCCGCGCCACGCGCTTGCGACTTAGCGCTCTGCAACCAACCAGCGCTACCCCCGCCGCAGCGACGAGAACAACTGCCGATACTCCTGCCGCCGCACGGGCGCTTCGGCCACTGGGCCATCGTCCTCGAGCACCAAGATATCCGGTTCGATCTCTGGCGTGTCGAGCGCGAACTCCTCCGGCAAATCAAGGGCGAAATCGTCTTCCAGCACCAAGTCCTCATCCAGCTCCGCCGAGTGCAGATGCAACCGCGCGCTCACCACGTCATCGGGGCCTTCGAGCTCGGCGACGAAACTCGCCAGCGTCCGAGCAAACTGGGGATCACGCTGGTTCGTCACGCGCGGCGTTGAAGCACGGAACGCCGCTTCGAGCGAAGCGTACCGATCGAGCACCACTTCTTCGTCGGCGAACTCCTCGAGGAATGGATTCACCGCCGCCGGCGCGGTGCGGATCGCGACCAGCGCTTCATCCGCATTGAACATCGGCGCGATTTCCACTTGGGGCGCCGCGACTTCAAACTCTTCGTCGAGCGCCCCGAACTCAATGGCGCCCGTCGCAACGGGGTTACCACTCGCTTGCGACTTAGCGCTCAGCGCCGTCGATGCGCTCCACGGACTCGGCAGTTGATGCAAATCCGCCCACGCATTCTCAACGACTTGCCGAGTGACACACGCGGCCCCCGTCTCAATCGCCAGCATAATCGCGTGATCGCAAAGTTGATTCACGAGCCGCGGCACGCCATCCGTCGCTTGTTGCACCGCATCGAGCGCATCGCGATCAAGCAGCGCATCGGGATCAGCCCCCGCCGCCGCGGCGTGCGCGCGAATATACTCACCCACCTCCGCCGGCCGGAGCGGCGCCAGATACCCCCGCGCCGCGATGCGTTGATTGAATGCCTTCAATTCGGGCGTGGCGATGAGCTCATCAAGTTCAGAACCACCGGCCAGCACCAACCGCACGCGCGGGTGACCGGCAAAGCAGACATTCGCCAGCCCTTGCAGTTCCAGGATCTGCTCGGCGCCAAAGGCATGCGCATCATCCACCAAGAACAGAAACCCGCGCGGCGCCACATCGCGCCGTTTCACGTAGCTCATGACGGCGAGCTGCAGCTCGCCGTCATCCATCCGCTGAAAAGGTTGTCCCCACTCGCACAGCAGCGCTTGCAGGAGAGCGCGGCGGTTACAAATCGAGAGCGCATCGAGCCGGACAACACTCAGTTGGCTCGCGAACTTTTCGGCAAGCACTTCCAGGAGCATCGTCTTTCCCACCCCGGGCGCCGCCACCACCAGCGCCGGACCATCGCCCCGCTCCACGCACTGCGTCACGCGGCGGCGCACTTCCTCGCAGCTCTGGCTGGGGAAGTAACGGTCGGGGCGGGCGTGCGTGGGAAACGCGCGAACGGGCGAAGCGGCAGCAGCCATCTCACGGTCCTACCGAGGCAATCTCTCGAGTGGCGGCGCGAGGACACGCCGCCATCGTCAGTGTCGGCGCCAGGGGACGCTTCGCTTGAGGGTGGAAAGGTCGAAAGGTGGAAAGGTATAAAGGAGGCAGCTTGAAAGCCGGGGCCACTCAACTCCCCCCTAGCCCCTGACCTCTAATCCCTAGCACCTCCGCGTGTTTCGCATCAAAATCTGCGGCGTGACCAACCTCGCCGACGCCCAGGTGGCAATCGACGCCGGGGCCGATGCGCTGGGGCTGAACTTCTACGAGAAAAGCCCGCGCTGCGTTTCGCGCGACGTCGCCGCCAAAATCTCCGCCGCTTGCGGCTTAGCCAAGGTCAAACCGATTGGCGTCTTCGTCAACTCTCCTCTGTCTTATGTCGTTGAACTTGCTGAACAACTCAACCTTGCAGCCATCCAATTCCACGGCGATGAACCGCCGGAGATTATCGACGACTTACCCCTTGGTATGCGGGTGATCTTCGCGCTGCGCCTCTCCGCCGCCGCCGGTGGCCTAGCGCTTCCGAATTACAGGCAACTCAGCAGATATCAGCGCTTACCCGCCGCCCTCCTCGCCGACGCCGCCGCGCCCGGCATGTATGGCGGCACCGGCCACAAACTCGATTGGGACGCCCTGGCTAATTGGCCGGCTAAAACTTTTGGCATCCCCCTGATCCTCGCCGGCGGCCTCACCCCCGAGAACGCGATTGCGGCTATCCGCATATGCCACCCCGCTGGTGTCGATACCGCCAGCGGCGTGGAATCCGCCCCGGGCAAAAAAGACCCGGTGAAAGTCCGCGACTTCATCGCCGCCGCAAAGGCAGCATTCTCGGAAGTCAGCTCTGGAAGAGCTTGAGTTAAGGCTTTCCCCAGAAAGCGGTTCGACCTTTACACAACTGGTCATTTCGGCATGGTCATTGGTCATTCCCTTCCCTGATACTTCCCGAAAAACCTCCCGCCAACTACGATACAGACTTACCAATTGGACCCGAATTACTCAGGAGATTTCGCTGTGACGACCCTTGCCACTGAACGGCTGCCCTACAAGGTTTTGGACTGCTCGCCGCAGGAATTTGAGCGGCTGGCCGCATGGGGCCGCAAAGAAATTGAACTGGCCGAAAACGAAATGCCGGGGCTGATGGCGCTCCGCAAGAAGTATGGCCCGTCGAAGCCGCTCAAGGGCGCCCGCATCGCCGGTTGCCTGCACATGACGATCCAAACGGCGGTGCTGATCGAAACGCTCAAGGAACTCGGCGCCGAGGTGACTTGGAGCTCCTGCAATATCTTCAGCACCCAAGATCACGCCGCCTGCGCCATCGCCAAGGCGGGTTTCCCGGTTTACGCCTGGAAGGGTATGACCAACGAAGAATTCGATTGGTGCATCGAACAAACGCTGTACTTCCCGTCAGGCAAGCCGTTGAACATGATTCTGGACGACGGCGGGGACCTAACCAACATGGTCCACGACAAGTACCCCGAACTGTTGGGCGAAATCCGTGGCCTCTCCGAAGAAACCACCACCGGGGTTCACCGCCTTTATCAGCGGATGAAGGAGGGCACGCTAAAGGTTCCGGCGATCAACATCAACGACTCGGTCACCAAGAGCAAGTTCGACAACCTCTACGGTTGCCGCGAATCGCTGGCCGACGGCATTAAGCGGGCGACCGATGTGATGATCGCCGGCAAGGTGGTTGTTGTCGCTGGTTACGGCGATGTGGGCAAAGGTTGTGCTCACTCGATGCAGCGCTACGGCGCCCGGGTGATAGTCACTGAAATCGATCCCATCAACGCCCTGCAAGCGGCGATGGAAGGTTTTCAAGTGACCACCATGGAGGAAGCCGCCCCGCAAGGAAACGTTTTCGTCACCACCACCGGTTGCTGCGACATCATCCGCGGCGAGCATCTGGCCGTGATGAAGAACGACGCCATTGTTTGCAACATTGGCCACTTCGATATCGAGATCGATGTCGCTTGGCTCGAAGGCCAAGTGAAGTCCGGCAAAGCGAAGAAAGTGGTCATCAAGCCGCAGGTTGATCGCTACACCATGGCCAACGGCAACAGCATTATTCTGCTGGCCGAAGGCCGGTTGGTGAACCTCGGCTGCGCGACCGGTCACCCGTCGTTCGTGATGAGCAACAGCTTCACGAACCAAGTGATGGCCCAACTCGCACTTTGGAAAGATGCCGACAAATACGACCTCGGCGTTCACATGCTGCCGAAGGAGCTCGACGAAGAAGTCGCCCGCTTGCACCTCGATCAGCTCGGCGTAAAGCTCACCAAGTTGACCGACAAGCAAGCCGAGTACCTGGGCATCCCCGCCGCCGGGCCGTACAAGCCGGACCACTACCGCTACTAGGATTGCGGCTGCGGCAACTGAAAACCATCAAAACCGTCGGCGTGAAAGCGCCGGCGGTTTTTTTATGCTCGATTCGCTTGCGACTCAGCGCTCTGTTCACCCGAAACTCGCCTTCGCCGTCGAACCGCTCTCAGCGGTTGTTCTGGCGCCATCGAGCACACCCGACGGGAAGTGTTCACGAGTGGTGAGCAACCAGCGGAACGCGGCAAACTGGTTCAGCAACCAGTACAGAATCCAAGAACCGATCACGGTTCCGGCGAACACCATCAGGTCAGCCCGGGTTTCGCCGGACATGCCGGCCGCTCGCATCACCACTTGCATGCCATCCACGCACAGCATGTGTACCGCATAAAGTCCAAACGTCGCTTGGCCCAGTTGCCGGTTCCAAGTGCCCCACGGTTTGAAGTCCTGGCCCAAACCCCACAGCAGCAGAGCCGTGCCGCACATGTTTTCAGCGGCGGTGGAACGAGTTAGCATGATTCCTTCAAGGTAGGCAATCAGCACCACCAGCAACGAAACGGGCGCGAAGCGTTTGAACATCAGTCGCATCTGCGGAAACCGCTCCTCCGCCAACCGAATCGCCGCACCCCAGAACAAGGCCGGTGCCGCTTGGTAAATCATCAGCGGTGTGTAGCGGATATCGGGGAAGTAATCGCGGATGCGAATTCCGCCGGTGACATCACCCAAGAGCAAGCAGATTAGCCCCATGCCCAAATAGACGCCGCGCGATTTGGCGAATTTACCCAATGAGTAAACGAGCAAGCTTCCTAGTGCAACGAAGGTGAGGAACCACAAGTGCGGCGCTGTTCCGCGGCGGAGGACGTAGATGTCTAAGAGCGCAAATGGATTCTTCGCCCAATCGAATTGGTAGGCGATTAGCCGAGCGGCGAAGTAAATCACGCTCCAGCCCAAAAAGATCACATAGATTCGCAAACTTCGATAGCGAAAGAATTGCCCGATCGTCGGACTGTTCGGCCGCAGCGCGGTGCTAACGGCGAAATAGCTGGCCGTCGCGGCGAAGAAGGGCACGGCGAACCGGCCGAGGCAACTCCAATCTTGCAGCAACTTGCCTTCGGGGGCGTGAATCCACATCACCCCGAGTACGGCCAAAAACCGTAGAAGGTCAATCGTCGCGTTGTAGGGCATGTCCACTCCCCGGCTGCAATTTGCCAGCTCAGCTGCCGTTGTCGGCTAGCGTCCGGAGCGTGCCCCCCCATGCTCCAACTCTGTTCCGCCTCTGGGATTTGAACCCCGCCGCCCGTTCCAGGCGCCGGGTGACTCCCGTGTTTATGGTAGTCGGGGCGTGACATTTTTCGAGTCCCCCGGCCGCAATCCATCTGCGGAAAACCGCCGCGGGAAACGAGCGCATTCCGTGAGGCCGGTTTTTGCCCTACAATCGGCCGTTTCCCCGCTCGATTCCCCCTTCCGCGCTCCGCTTCCGGCCGGGCGCGGTTCGAGATCCTCCATCCATACATCCATCCTCCCCATGCCGCAGATTTCCGCCTTCCGCGGGCTCCGCTATGACCTGGCTCGAATTGGTTCGCAGTCGAACGTCGTTGCCCCGCCATACGATGTGATTGGCCCCGAGCTGCAACAGCAGCTTTACGACCTGCACGAATACAACGTCGTCCGGCTGATTTTGAACAAGGACCGGCCCGGCGATGACGACCACGAGAACCGCTATTCCCGCGCCGCAAGGCTGTACCGGGAATGGCAACGGGACGGCGTGTTGTTCGCGGAAGGGGATCCAGCGGTTTACGTTTACCACCAAACCTTCACCGAAGGGGGAGTGGAATACACGCGCCGCGGATTCATGTGCCGGTGCCGCTTGGAAAAGTTCGGCGAAGGAACCATCTTTCCGCACGAAGAAACTCACGGCGGCGCCAAGGTCGATCGCTTCAAACTTTGGAAAGCGTGCAAGGCGAACCTAAGCCAGATTTTCGGGCTCTACCCCGATCCCGAAAACAACGCCCAAGAACTTTTGGAAACCGCCATTCGCGGCCAGCGGCCGATCGAAGCGACCGATCACCTTGGCGTGAAAAGCGAAATCTGGCCGGTGACGGATGTTGCCGTTCTCACCAAGTTGCAGGCCGCGATGGGGGGCCGACCGGTTTACATTGCTGATGGCCATCACCGCTACGAAACGGGTTGCAACCTGAAGGAAGAGTTTGCGAAGGAGTATGGGGGCGAATTGCCGTCGGATCATCCGGCGAATTATGTGTTGATGATGTGCGTATCGATGAGCGATCCCGGCATGTTGGTGCTGCCGACGCATCGGTTGTTTCGTGGAATTCCCTCAATGACGGCCGAGGAGCTCACCGCCAAGCTGGGCGACTATTTCACTACGGAACCGATCGCCAATGGTCCCAAACACGCGCCGCAGGTTTGGGAGCAAGTTGAACTTGATGGTGAACAAGGGACGTTGGCCTTCTTCACCGCCAGCGATCAGCAGTGGACTTTGGCTCGCGTGACCGATGCCGGCCGAAAGAAGATGGCGGAAGTTGCCAGCGAACATTCGCCCGAGTGGCAAGGCTTGGGCGTAAGTTTGCTGCACCGCTTGGTGATGGAAAACCTTCTTTCGGCCAAGGATGCGCCGGCCCCCAAGTATGTCCGCTCGATCGACGAAGTCGTCCACGGCTTGATCCACGGCGACGATGTCGGCCGCGACCTGACCGGTCAAATGGCCAGCGGTGGCCGGTTCGAACTGGCGGCCCTGGTCATGCCGGCGACGATTGACCACATCCGGGACATCTCGAACCACGGCGAACGGATGCCGGCCAAAAGCACCTATTTCTATCCGAAGGTGCTCAGCGGGCTGGTGATCAACCCGCTGGAGTAGGCGTCGATAGCACCGTAAGGTTCCCGCCGTCGATTGTTTAACGTGAAACAATTTCGTGGTAGCACGGGACCGTAGTCCCGTGCGGTTTGGACACGATACGGCTCGCACGGGACTTCGGTCCCATGCGACCAATTCTGGTCCGCCGTGAATTGTTTCACGTGAAACAATTTTCGGGGGGTTCGCTAGCAGATTGGTCGCCGTGGAATGTTTCACGTGAAACATTCTTCTCTGACGCTCCGTGCGGTCCGTTACCGTATTTGCTGGCATAGAGGCCGCTCCCAAATTGTTTCACGTGAAACAATTCACGGCGGGTGCGGTTCGCCGCCAGGTGGTGGGAGCGTGGCACGGCGCTGCCAACGTGAAAACACCCGGCTGGCTAAAAAGTTTGTCACTGGCAGAAGCGCGATCTGCGTGAGCACCGCACAAACCACGCAGAATGCGAACTGCCAGTTCCAGGTGGCTAAAATTCTTAGGCCAGCGGTGGCTAAACAAATGGCCGTGGTGAGGGCGAAGAGCTGGCGGAGGGTGAACCGCCACGGGATAGGTGACTCCAAGGAGCTGGCGCTAACTCGGTCGAGCATGCGCCGGTGGCCGATTCGACCGGCCATTTGTCCGAAGAAGATTGCTAGCACCGGACCCAGGAGAATTGCTGTAAGGAGTGGGATCGGTCGAGTTGGTTTCATTGCCGTTCCAAAAACGAAGCCCATTACCAACGCTGGCAAATTGCCACCTGCGATTGCAGCGACGACTGAGGGGTGCTTGTCGCGAATACTTTTCAGCAGCAGGTAGGAAATGGGGACGACAATCGCAGCTGCGAAGATCGAAACCCAATAGGCGATGCCTGCCGAAACCCCTGCGACGAAGCCCCACTCCAAAACGAGGTCGAAAGTAAACGGACCGAAGCCCACATCGAAGCCAGCTAAAGTCACTCGCAATAGTCCGTACAGTGCTATCGCACACAGCGGATAAATGCCAGCCGCTTTTCCTAACGCCAAGATCACTGCCGAGCGTTCGAACTTGAGTGCGTAGTGTCCGGGGATCAGCCAGAACGCGGCTGGCTTCTCGATCGGAATTTCTGGATGAGTTTTCACGGCGTTCGTCGTTGGTTTGGGCGCCTTCATGCTAGCAGAACGGGCGCCAGCGTGCCCCCCGAAAATTGTTTCACGTGAAACAATTTGCTGGTAGCACGGGACCGTAGTCCCGTGTGAAAAAGTCACGCCACCTCGCACGGGACTACGGTCCCGTGCTACCACTTTTGGTTCCGCCGTGAATTGTTTCACGTGAAACAATTCACGGCGGGTACGCTAAGCCGCAAGCGGCGGGTTTCTTTTTGTAGCACGGGACCGAAGTCCCGTGCGCGCAGTGCGGTTTCAATCCGCACGGGACTTCGGTCCCGTGCGACGAAAAATCGGCGCTGCGACGATTCATCTCTTCTCCTACACTCCCGCGCACCAGTCTCTAATCCCCTAACCCCTAGCCCCGCCGATGGGCGTTATTCACTGCGTCGCCAATCAGAAAGGCGGAGTTGGTAAAACCACAACGGCGGTGAGTTTGGCGGCGGGGTGCGCGCTCGCCGGACTTCGCACGCTGCTGGTTGATCTCGATCCGCAATGCAATGCGACCAGTGCGTTGGGGCAAGCGCCGGCGGCCAGGCATCCGCTGGTGGAGCGAACCCCGCTGCGCGATTCGGTGCTGGAGACCAAGTTCGAGAACCTGTCCTTATTACCTGGCAGCCGCAGCTTCAAGGATGTCGACGCGCTGGCCCACGTCGACGATAGCCAAAGCCGGCAGGTGGCCGAACACTTGATGACGAACGTCGGGCTGTTCGACCAGATTTTCGTTGATTGTCCGCCGTCGCTGGGCGCCCTCACGCAGACCGCTCTCACCGCGGCGGACGATGTGCTGATGCCGCTGCAATGCGAGTACTTCGCGATGGAGGGGCTCACGCAGATGATCGAGCTGATTCGAGAAGTGATAAAAAATTCCAACAACCGGCTTGCATTTGGCCACATCGTGCTTACAATGTACGAATGTTCACTTGAACTAACCCACGAGGTGGAGCGGGAAGTGCGAGATTTTTTCGGCGAAGTCGTCTCGCCGACCGTTGTGCCGCGGGATGTGGCGCTGGCCGAAGCGCCCAGCCACGGCGAAACGATTTTCAGTTATGCCCCCCGCTCGCGCGGCGCGCGAGCCTATTTGGAACTTACTCAGGAGGTGCTTGGCCGTGACTAATCAACCGCAACGTCGTTTGGGTCGGGGACTGGAAGCCTTGTTGGGCCGGTCATTCGATGATTCGTCCACTCCTGGCGATGAGTCGCTGGGCGCCCAGCCACAAGGCGACTACTTGCCGCCGTTGGGCGAGCATTTGAGCCGCGATCCCGAAGGTCAAATTTGGCTCGACGTCCGCCAGATTCAAACCAACCCACACCAACCGCGGCGGGTGTTTGATGAAGTAGAAATCGCGGACCTGACCGATAGCATCCGCGCGCACGGCGTGTTGCAGCCGATTGTGGTGCGCCGGTTTGAAGGGGGCTATCAACTCATCGCGGGCGAGCGCCGCTTGCGCGCCGCCCAAGCGGCCGGGTGGGATAAAGCGCCGGTGATCTTCCGCGAGGTGGGCGATCAGCAAGTCGCTGAAATGGCGATCGTCGAAAACTTGCAGCGCAAGGATTTGAACGCGATCGAAAAAGGGCTCTGCTTCCAACGCTACATGGAGCAGTACCACTGCACACAGGAAGAACTGTCGCGGCGGATTCAGGTGGATCGCTCGACCATCGCTAACCTCGTGCGGCTGTTGGAACTGCCGGAAGAAGTGAAGGAACTGGTCGCTAGCGGCGAGCTTTCATCGAGCCACGCCCGCGCGCTGTTGCCGCTGGGCGAAGCGGAAGAACAAGTGAAACTGGCGAAGCGGGTGAAGCGGGAGAATCTATCGGTCCGGGCGATTGAAGACGCGGTCAATCGGCAAAACTTCCAAGAAGATCCGCAGCTCAACCTGGTCGATGGCGAAGGCATCCTCCATCGGCTGGAAAACAAAACTCCCAATCAGCAGATCGTGATGCTGGAAGTGGAGTTGCAATCCGCGCTGGGGTGCAAAGTTTCGCTCACCCAAAATCCCAAAGGCAAAGGCCGGGTGACGCTGTATTTCAACAGTGAGGATGAGTTCCAGCGGTTGCGGACGCAGCTGACGGGGCAGCAGAATCAGTACCGCGCGGCATAGCGTCAGTGTAGAGTTGGGTGGCCCCAACTCTCGGCCGCGCACAACTCTGCCAGCAAAACAGACATCGTCGGCCGATTGTCGAGGCGGCCGGTAGGCAGTTGGAGGTGAATCGTCTGGACTTTCTGGCGTTTGGCCTCCTACGGCGCCTTGCGCCGCACTGACATTCGGCCGGCGATGCTTCTTCTTTTGGCCAGCCAAACAAGGCCGAAAGTCAGTGCCACCCAATCCGCGAACAACTCTCGGTCGTCCCGCGCACTGAATCACGGCAGCGGCGCCAGCATTACGTGGACGCGTCTCTCCGAGACGTGAGATTAGCGGAAGCACGCTTGGCGCCGGCCAAACTCGCGTCCTAGCCGATTCCCCATCAATGGGGCACGTCTACGTATAAATCGGGCGAATTTCCGCAAATCGGCGGAAATTCGCGTTGCAATGAGGGCGGCGGGGAGTCATAGTACAGCCGCTGCCCCGAGTGGGATGTCGGCGACGACGGTTGGGATGACCTGTAACGTTCGTCGGCAACAGGCTGCATTTGTGACTGGAGGCGAAGGCCTTTGCGTGGCGTGGCAAACCACACACGAATCGCGATTCAGGGAAGGAGAGCGCGAGCGATGTCTCATGACACCGCCTACTGTTTGTCCAGGATGACTAAGCCGCAAGCGGCGGGATGCTTGCGCTACGTTGTCTTTCTGTGCGCGATTCTGTTTGCACTCCCCACGATGGCGAGCTCGGCGCCGCGGACCGGCACCCTCGCAAGTTTGGTGACCGAACTGGTCAGTCCCGATTATCTGTTGCGATCGCCGTCGGCGGATCCGCGCCCGTATGCGAATCCGAGCAAAGTGCTGGCGAAGTTCCGTAAAGCGGCGCTGCTGATGGAGCGGGGTGAGCTGTTGGATGCGGCGAAAGTGGCGCGGTCGTTCTCCTACGAAGTCTACGAGTTTGTGGATGTGGTGACCCAGCAACATTACTATGTACTGCGGGAAAACCTGGCCGAAGCGAAAACGTCCCGCGGCTGGGGTTCGTATCTGCTCAATCCGAATGGGTTGATTCCCGCGCTGGTGGAAGTTCCTCATCCGCTGGATGACTCGAACACCGCGAGTATCGGCGCGCAGATTTTCGCGGAGGGCGCCAAAGGACTGGTGCTGGCCGGTGCGCATCGCGACAAGGCGGACGTGCCTGATTTGGTTGATTCGCCGTTCCATCAAGTCCACGTGGCGTGGCTGGGTTCCTCGGGCCGCGTCGCCGCCTGGCAAATTCACGGCTTTGCCCGCAGCAAGCATGGGTTCCCCAAGAAGACCGACGCGGTGATCTCCGCCGGCGACGGGCGGGTGCTGCTGCCGATGATCGAGCTCGATGTGCGGCTGCACGAGCGCGGTTTTAACAGCTTTGTGTTCAACGATCTCAAGCCGAAGTCAAAGCTCAACAAACAACTCAACGCCGGCGTACCGGGGCGGCGGTTTTCGTCGCTGGCGGCCACGCAAAATGAACAAGCCAAGTACTCGCGGCAGATCGGCAGCGACTTTGTCCACGTAGAACTCGACACCTCGATCCGCTCGAACCCCGAGCGACGACGGGTGGCGGCTGAGCTCATCGCCGAGACCTTGGCCCGAAGTTCCCCTGGGAGGGCCGTGGCGAGCGCCGAACCGGGACCAGTTGAAGAACCGACGATTCGGCTCGCTTCCGCTCAAACACCGCTCGAAGTGACGGAGCCGGTGACCGAACCGCCATTGGTGGTATTCCCACAAACGACGTCGCTTGAAACGTTGGCGGAAGCTCCGGTGGAAGTTGATGCGGCGGAGGGGTTGCTGGAACGCGCGGATGCGGAACAGATTCGGCTCGACGTGCCGATTGGGCAGTGAGAGGCCTCCGACCACGATGATCCTGATCTCGTCCACCGAACTAAGGTCAACATGACAACGAACTGGTGAAGGCGACCGAACGCTCAATTTAAAGAGCGCTAAGTCGCGAAGCGCGGGGTCAGGCGGCCAAGGAAAATCAGGCGGCCAAGGCAAGGTAGGCCAGGAAACCACACCACACTGCCAGTGCGATTGTGGACCCCACCAGATGCCAGCGCTGCGAGTTCGTGATGAGCGGGGTCATTCTTTCGAAGCGCTCAGCAGCCCGACGAACACGGAATCGTCTTTGAACCCGGGGCCGAAGTCGAAGACCGAATCGAAGTCCTCGCGGCGGTCGTCCTCGGTCTTGCGCATCTGACCGATGTCGATCAGGTTGAACACAATCTCGCCAAAGTCGCTCGTCTTGCGGACACCCCAATGGCCCAGCACCTGGCGGGCCAAGAGGCCGTATTGCTGCAGGGCATATTGGCGGATGGCTTCACAAAGCTGTTGGCCGGTGACGTGCTGAGCGGCGGCAAGGTCTTCGTCCTGGTAGTCGACTTCGTCCCCGTCATCGTCCTCATTCCCTTCGTCGCTGGAACTCTCTTGGCCGAGGCCCAATTTTTCCTGGGCGTAGCGGAGGGCGTCGAAGACGAACACGTAAGCCTCGAACCGGTACCGCTGATCGCGGCGCAACAGCTCGGCGAGGGGGTGGGAGGGATCGAGGATCATCGCAGCTTCAGCAGACTTTATTCGGCGGGAGTCGCGTCGCCGGTGGGTTCAATCGGTGCGTCGCCAATTGGGTCGGTCGTGGCCGGCGGCGCGGGGGGCGATTGCTCACCCTCTACTCTATTATGCGTTGAAATTGGCTCGCGTCGAGAGTCGGTTACGGAATCATTTCGAGGCCCGCGACTGTGGGAGCCACTTTTGGAATTGTGTCGCGGTGGGCGTTCGTCGTCATCATCGTCCGGTGGGGGTGGGCCGCCGCGGCCGGGGAGAATGGTCAGCACGTCGGCCGCTTCAATGACAATGCGGCGGCCATCTTCGGTTTCCACCAGCAGTTGGCTGGCAAGAATTTCCTGGGCTAGCACCCGGGCTCGGCCGGTATTGGTGACAATGTCGGCCCCCACGCGTGGCAATTCGCGCTGCAAATCGCGGTAGGTGTCGTACTCGTACCGCAGACAGCATTTCAGGCGGCCACAACGGCCGGAGATTTTAGTGGGGTCGAGCGTTGCTTTTTGCAGCTTCGCCATTTTCATGGAGACGGGCGGCATTTCCGACAGGTGCGTGTTGCAGCAGACGGGTTTGCCGCAATCGCCGTAGTCGGCCAGCAATTTGGCTTCGTCGCGGACGCCGATTTGCCGCATTTCCACGCGAGTTTGGAAATCTTTGGCGAGCGTTTTCACAAGCTCCCGAAAATCGACCCGCAGTTCGGAGAGATAATAAACCACGACCCGTTCGCCGCCGTAGAGATGCTCGACATCGACCAGCCGCATATCGAGGCCGGACTCCTTAATCCGCTGCTGGCAGAGGGCGAACTCCTGGCGTTCTTGCTCGAAGAGGCGGCGGAGCTCGGTTTCGTCGTCGTGCGAGAGCAAGCGGACGATTTGGCCCCCTTCCCGCTGGCCATCGGGACTCGGCGGCATTTGCGCGAGCACGGCGTCCGTGGCTTCGCAGAGGACTTCGCCTGCTTCTTGGCCGCGTGGCGTGCGGGCGATGACACGGTTCCCCCGCAGGAACGAATCCCGCCCCCGCGCGCTGAACACGCCGAGGTGCCGCATCACACCGTAGCGAATGACGTACCGGGGCATGGGGGGTCTCGGGCCGAGGGAAAGTTGATGGCGTAAGTATAGCGGGCAACTAGGTTTGCGCACAACTTGGGGTGGTTTGCCGGTTGTCGGTCTCGCAAACCGCCCAATAATGAAACAAGAAAGAGTTTCACCACAGAGAGCACAGAGAAGCACAGAGGAAGTTAAGGAGAGGAAGCAACGAAAGAGCAATGACCATGCTGGTATGATCAGTCTTTCTTTCTCTTCTCTCTTCCTCTTTGTGCTTTTCGCTCTGTGTCCTCTGTGCTCTCTGTGGTTAATCTTTTTTCAAATCAGGAGCAGTGCCATGTCCACGATTTCACCCGCGGAACTTGTCCAGAAGAAATGCTTGCCGTGCGAAGGGGGTGTCGAGCCGTGTTCACTGAAACAATCGCAGGATCAGCTGGAGCTGCTTCCCGGGTGGTACTTGACTCACGATGGCCAGCGGATTCGCCGCGACTGGAAGGTGAAGAACTTTATGGCGGCGATGGATTTCTTCAACCGCTGCGCGCAAGTGGCGGAAGAGGATGGACATCATCCCGACTTGCACATTGTCGGCTACCGCAATGCGTCTGTTGAACTGTGGACGCACGCCATTGGCGGCTTGAGCGAGAACGATTTCATTCTGGCGGCGAAGATCGATCGATTGCCGATTGAGCTTCAGAAAAGTTAGCCCCCCTAAAAATCCCACGCGAAGCGGACGCCGAAGCCGTCGAGCGTGCCGTCGTTGTTGGCGGTCACTTGGCCGGCATTGTTAACGATGCGGTTCTCGACAATTTGGTGGACGTAGTTGAACTGCCACTTGGCGAACGGGTTCAGGAACCAGTTGAGGCCGATGGTGATGTCTTGAATTTGGCCGCCGTCGAAGGCGTCGTCTCGTAAGTCGAGATAGCCGTATCGCACGCCGACTTGCCAGGCGCCGGAACCGCTCAGTCCGCACGAGTTGCGGCGGAAGATCGCATTGCGATTGGGCACCACACGGCCGAAGCGGCCCTCTTTGCCTTCGTACGCGCGGTGTTCGCCGGTGAGGAAGTACAGCACTTCGCCGTATGCGCCGTTGGTGAAGGTTTGGCCGAGGTTCACTGGGGCTCCGCCGTTCGGCGTGAAGACCGTGCTGTTGGCGAAGGCGCCAACGTACTCGGTTTGTAGCAACCAAGGGCCATTCACGATGGCAAGTTCCGGCGCCAGTAGCACTTCGCTTTCAGCGAACAAGCGGCCGCTGAAGTTGGTGTCGGCGATGGTGGGGTTCAGCGGGCCGGGGCCGTTGCGGAGTGAGGGGCGGCTGCGCAACCGCAGGTTGCCGCGCGCCGGGTCGGCGTCTTGGTCGAGCCCACGGTAGCTGGCGCCCATACCGAGATGCATCATCTGCGCGCCTTCACATGCCGTGTACGGCACGCACGTCAGGCGGCCGGTGAGGGCGTACTCGTTATCGCCCGTGTCATAGCCAAACACGTTCTGCGTGTTCTTGAAAGCGCCAAGGGTGTAGGTGGCAGTTTCATCGGCGTTCCAATCGGAGATGGCGATCCCCGGGGTGAAACCGTTGTTGAAGGGGCCGTAGTACGCGTCTTGCAGGTAGGAACGCTCCATGAAGTCGAGGAAACGGCTGCTGCAGAGGTGCTCCAGGCCGATGGGCTCTTTTTGATTGCCAACGCGCACGTTGCCAACGATGGGCACTTCATGCCACAAGAACCACAAGTCGGTTGGAGCCGGCACGCCGATCACGTTGCCGCCGTAGGCGTCGACCGGAGTGGCGGGGCTGTTGGGATCGTCGTTGGCGTTGTTGACAAAGTCAAACTCGGCGGCCCACTCGGTGGTGTCGTACATTGTGCCGTCAACCCGAAAGCGGGCGCGGCGAAAGAAGACCGAATCATCATCGCGAGAGTTGTTGAGCACGAGATCGTCGGTATCGAGCGCCACGGCGTCCATTTGAATGCGACCGCCGACGTGAACGCGGAACTTTTTGTCCTTTGACTCGGCCTGCCAACCGTTCTTGCCCCAGGAACTCTTCATGTCGAGGGGATCGCCTTCTTTGGCGGCCGCTTGTTCTTCGAGCTGCTTTTCGAGTTCGGTAATGCGATCGGCCAGCGACTGCAGGTCCACCGGCTCCTCTTCGATTGAAG
The DNA here is from genome assembly GCA_022841705.1 of Pirellulales bacterium. Lineage (GTDB taxonomy): Bacteria > Planctomycetota > Planctomycetia > Pirellulales > Lacipirellulaceae. Next base: position 14,591 of record JALHQZ010000012.1, on the reverse strand, counting down.
AGGCATCGCTGGGCGACGCTTCCGCTTCCAGCGGCGTGATCGCGGGTTGTTCGGCGGCGAGGAGCCACTCCTGCGCAACCGCCGGCGCGCAGTAACTCGACAAACTGAACCACAGCAGCGCGCAAATCGATCGTGACATCGAATAACCCCTCCCACCACGAAAATCGGCTGCCAGGGGCATGTTACGGTTACGGTAAGCAAAGCTAGCGCTGCGGGTTGCGTAGGCGGCAAGGTCGGGGTGCTAGCAGAGCTGTCCATAGTCAGTAGTCGGAGTTGAAGCGCTTTGCTACTGACCACTGACTACTGACCACGAACTTTTCTTCAAACTGCTCTTGGCGCACTCGGCCCCGGTTGGTAGAAGCTGCCCCGCTTGTGCAACGAAGGCCCGAGGAATGCGCTGCGGGGCGCTTAAGTCGGGCGAGCGACAACTTTTCTAACCACCATACGCTTCTGCGGGAGTCAGCAGCATGACGCTGTTTCAAGGGCCGGCGCACCTGGTGCGCTGGGCTGCGCTGGCGCTGAGTATCGTGACCACTGCGAGTGGGGCCGAATGGCAGCCGAATCGGCGTCCGGCCGAACCGCGCACGTTACCGGCGGTGGGCGCGAAGCCACTGACGGCAGAGCCGACGAAGACCGGCATCCTGGTGCGCAACCCACGCGCCGAGCGTGGCGAGCCGGAGTTCGCGCTCCTCGACAGCTATGGCCGCGTGAAGCGGTACGTGGAAGGGAGCGAGCGCGTGTCGCTCGACTCGTACGTCGGCCAGCAGGTGCGCATTCTGCACGACACCGGCAAGACGCTACTCGCTTCGCAACTTGAATTACCGCTGAGTTCCACGCGGCGGAGCGCAACCAACCAAGGCGATGCGCAGCAAACGGCACACTTCTCAAATCCACGCTCACGTCGGCGGCTGGTGCGCTTGGCGGCGGAAGAAATCCCCACGACCGAGAAGGCGCCGATTGTGCTCGAGGATGTGCTCACCGAAGAAGAAAAGCGCGGCGCCGCGATGAGCGTGGAGCAATTGCCGCCGATGGAAGGCGAGCTTCCCCACGAGGTGATGTCGGGCCCCATGATGCATGACGGCCCTTCCTACGACGGAGCAGCGTACGGGCCGGAGATGTCGGGCGAGTTCGTGGAAGATGAATACATCCCCTACGGCGAAGGGGGCTGTCCGCACTGCCAAAGTGGCCAGTGCCAAGGGGGTGGTTGTCGTGGTGGATTGTGTGGCCTCGGCTCGCGCTGGGGCGGCGGGGGTTGCTCCTGCGGGCGCTGCCAAAACGATGTCGATTACCTCAGTTGCTGCCCGGGTTCGCGCGGGCGCTTCTACGGTCGAGCTGAATACCTGCTGTGGTGGTTCGATGAAATGTACATCCCACCGCTGGTGACCGGCAGCACGGTGACCAACAACGAAGGGGTGCTGGGCCTGCCGGGCACCACGATTCTCTACGGCGACGAAGGTATTCTGGGCGGCAGCCGCAACGGCCTGCGGTTCACGTTCGGCATGTTTTTGGACCAGCAGCGTGACATCGCGCTTCAGGCCGACTATCTGTTCTTTGAAACGGAAAGTGAGAGCTTCACGGCGGGCGGGCTGAATGGCAACCCGATTGTCGGACGGCCCTTTTTCGATCTCGTGCCGCTGGCGGATGACGATCCGATTGTGTTCGGCCGACCTCAAGAACGGGCCGAGCAGGTGAACTTTCCGGGTGGGCTGGAAGGGGACGTGACGGTCACTTCGCGCAGCGAGTTTGAAAGTCTGGGCATCCATTTGCGCAAGGGCATCTGCTGTAAGCAGTGGTGTCAGCCGTGTGGCTGTGACCAGTGCAGCGGGCAGATTACTTCCGGCGGTGGGCGGGGCGTGTCGCGGATCGATTTCCTGGCCGGATATCGCTATTTGCGGTTGTACGAGAGTGTCAACATTGTGGAAGACCTCAACGAGATTCAAACCCCTGCGAATACCTACATCGTGTGGGATGGCTTTTCGACCAGCAACGTCTTTCACGGCGCCGACCTCGGCTTCCAGTGGAGCTGGGAGTATCCGCGGTGGGGCTTTGAGTTCTTGAGCAAGTTGGCGCTCGGCAGCAATCGGCAGCGGGCCTATGTGAACGGCGCGACGCGGTTTTCGGACGATCCCAACGCGGCGGAGGGTGGCTTGCTCGCGCTCAGCAGCAATATTGGCACCTACGAACGAAACCAGTTCGCGGTGGTGCCGGAGATCGGCGCTCGCACGTTCTACCGCCTTACCCCGCGGCTCCGGGCGACAGCCGGGTACACGCTCATGTACTTCAGCAATGTGATTCGGCCGGGAGATCAAATCGTCCGCGATATCAACGGCACGCTCGTCCCCGCGGCCGATTTGCCGACGGTCGATGTCGATCGACCCTTGTTTCCGTGGCGGACGACCGATTTGTTCGCGCACGGGCTGAATGTGGGGCTGGATTATCGGTTTTAGAGAATGGTCAGTCGTCGGTAGTCAGCGGTGGAGAACGCCGCGGACAAATTCTTACTGACGACAGACCTCTAACGACGGACCACTGACTACGGACCAAAAAACACGCGGACCCGATTTACAGAGAAGCGGGTCCGCGGCTAACACGTTACGGATGACACACACATGCAACGTCGCACTCGTCGGATGAAGTTTGAAACTTTGGAATCGCGCGAACTGATGGCCACGGACTTGGCGCAAATCGTGGGCGATGTGCTCAACGATTCGGCGCAGCCACTCGCGGCGCAAGTTCAGCTCTATCGCGACAACGGTAATGGCGTGTTCAGCCAAACCGCCGATACGCTGCTGCAAACCACCACCAACGACACCGCGGGGCGGTACGTCTTCAACAATCTGTCAGCCGGTTCGTACTTTGTGCGCACGGTGCTGGCGAATTCGAGCGCTTCGCTGCCGAATAGTGTCTCGTCGCTTGTCGTCATCACCGCGGATGACGCCGATGGCAGCGTGAATTTAAACATCGATAATTTCACCGGCGTGCAGTCGACGAGCATCACTCGCACCGGCAGTACCGTTGGCTCGGTGAGCAATTCCTCGGCCGATGGCGCCAACGCGCAGGCGGGTGGCGTGCGCGATCTGTTCACACAGATTACGGCGAACATCGGCGCCATGTCGCTTGACTCGGGCTTTTTGGGCAACTCGCTGATTAACCTGCAATCGAGCGCCGCGGCGCGGGGGATCGCCCGGGTGGTGTGGGATGGCCCCGACGGCAGCGGCACGACCGTTAATCGCAATGGCCTGAACCTCGACCTCAGCCAAGGGGGCCTCAATTCCGGCCTGTTGCTAAGCGTGGCGGCCGATAGTAAGCCAAACGCCACAGTGACCGTGCGGCTTTCGAGCGACGATGGCCGAGTCTCTTCCGTGACCAAGCCGATTATCGACCAGGATGGTACGATCGACGGCGACGCCGGCGAGCAGTTGTACCTAGCGTGGTCGGAGTTCACTGCCACCGCCGGAAATGGTGTTAATCTGGCGGACGTTGGCGCGATCGAGATCGAGTTCGATTTCTCCAACGGCCAAAGCGACGGGCTGGATCTGGTGGCGTCACTCGTGGGCGCGCTTGGCAAGACCACGAAGGAAGTGGACTTTACAATTTCGCCCAAGCTGAGCCTCGGCGATTTGGTGTGGATCGATCGCGATAACGACGGCATGTGGATGCCGGGCGAGGCTGTGAAGTCCGGCGTGACGCTCAACCTCTATCGCGACACCAACGGCAGCGGCAATTACGAAGCGGGCGTTGATGCGTATCTCGAAAGCACCGTGACCGATTCGAACGGCCGCTACTTGTTCGATGACCTTACGCCCGGCGAATACATCGTCCAGGTGCCGGAGGCGATGTTCGCCGTCGGCGCGCCACTGCATGGGTACTTCACTAGCACGGGCAACAATGAGAATGGGGCCGCACCTGATCCGGATGCCAACACGGACAACAAAGACAAAGGCACCGCGCTGGCCGGCCAGGGCGTGGTGACCAAAGCGATCACGCTGCTCGGATTCACCGAACCGGTGAACGACGGCGATCAAGATTCCAATAGCAATCTCACGGTGGACTTTGGGTTTTATAACATTGACATTGCGGTTGATAAGTCCGTCAGCTCCACCACGGCCAAAGCGGGTGATTCGCTGATCTACACCATCACCGTGACGAACGTCGGCCAAAGCCGCGCAACGGGGGTGGGGATGATGGACGTGCTGCCGGCCGGGGTCACCTACACCGGTTCAGCGGGCACGCAGGCGCCGGCGACAGTCACCGGCCAAACGCTGCAGTATTACCTGGGCGATTTCGAGCCGGGCCAATCGCGCGTCTACACGATCGTGGCGACGGTGGGCGCCACCGCCACCGGCACGCTGAAGAACGCGGTCAACGTCGCCGCCATCGAGCAAGAGATTCGGCTCGACAACAACATGGACATGGTGACCACCACCATCCCCACGCCGATTCCGGTTCGCCCGCTGGAAATTGTCAGCCAACTTTCGAAGCGGCGGTTCCTTTCGGCATTACGGCCGTAATTAGGAAGGGACACATTGTAGGAGGCGTCTACGAGGCCGATTTCGCCCGGCCATGCGAAGCTGATTAGTGACACGACATGAAATCGGCCTCGATGAGGCCTTCCTACAGATGTCGCTCAGTGCGTAATACGATCCTTGTCGCGCCGCGCAGCGCCATTTAGAATGGCGGCTTTGCCTGCGAGGGCCCTCCAAGGAAATAATGCGGTGCCGGGAACTTGCGTAATTGGCCTTCAATGGGGCGACGAAGCGAAGGGCAAGATTGTTGATATCTTGACCCCGCGGAACGATTTCGTCGTCCGCTACCAAGGGGGCGCTAACGCCGGCCACACCGTGAAGGTGGGCGCCGAGGTCTATAAACTTTCGCTCTTGCCGAGTGGCGTACTGACGCCCGGCGTCACCAGCGTGATCGCGGGCGGCGTGGTGATCAACCCCGCCAAAGCGATTGAAGAGCTCGACGAGTTGGCTTCGCGCGGCGTGCAAGGGCTCGAGCGAAATCTCAAAATCAGCGATCGCGCGCATGTGATCTTGCCGTGGCACTTTGCCGAGGATCGGGCGCTCGATGGTGGCGTGGCGGATGGCGAGAACATCGGCACCACGCAGCGCGGCATTGGTCCGTGCTACCGCGACAAGGTGGGCCGCTCGCAAGCGGTGCGCTTTGGCGACATGTACCGCCCCAAGTTCCGCGAGCGGATCGAAAATATCTGCGCGGCAAAGAATCCCGTGCTCGCCGCCATCTCGCGCGAGAAGTTCGAACCGCTCGATCCGGCGGCCATCTACAAGCAGTACCAAGCGTTTGCCGATCGGCTGGCGCCGCATGTGTGCGATACGACCGAAATGCTGCTCACTGCCGCCGAGAGCGGCAAGCGGCTGCTCTTTGAAGGCGCCCAAGGTTCGCTGCTCGACGTCGATCACGGCACCTATCCATACGTCACCAGCAGCAACAGCTCCGGCGTTGGGATCTCGAACGGCAGCGGCGTGCCGGCGAAATACATCAATAAAATTATTGGCGTGGTGAAGGCGTACTCGACGCGTGTCGGCGGCGGTCCTTTCCCCACGGAGCTCGATAATGCCACCGGGCAGTACTTGCGCGACCGCGGCAATGAATACGGCACAGTCACGCGCCGTCCTCGCCGCTGCGGCTGGCTCGACGCCGTGGCCGTGCGCTACACCGCGCGGCTTGGCGGCGTGGACGCCATCGCGGTAATGCTGCTCGATGTGCTCTCCGGCCTCGATGAGATTCTCATCTGCACTGCGTACGAACTCGATGGCCAGCGGATTACCCACTTCCCCGCCCATGTCGACGACCAGCGCAAGATAAAGCCGGTGTACGAATCAGTCGCTGGTTGGAAAGAAGACCTCACAGCTTGCCGGTCGCTCACCGAGTTCCCCGACGCCGCGCTCAAATACCTCGATCGCGTGAGCGAACTGGTCGGCGCCCCGGTGGAACTGGTCTCCGTCGGCCCCGGCCGCGAACAAACCATCCTCACAGGCGGTTTGGCGACATAACTCCCCGTTTAGCCGCGACGCGCCAGCGGAGCGTATGTTGGTACAAATGCGGAAGTGGGAATGCGGAATCAAAAACTCAGCGCGTTTGATTCCGCATTCCGCATTCCGCATTCACACCACGCGCTCCGCTGGCGCGTCGCGGCTAAACAATCTTGGTGAATCGCGTACACGTTACATGACTTCCTCCGCCATATCGCCGCACCTGCTCGACTCGATTCCGCTCGAGCGCTGGCCGCGGCACATCGCCATTATTATGGATGGCAACGGGCGGTGGGCGGAGCGGCAGGGCTTGCCCCGGGCGGCCGGGCACGAGCGCGGCGCACGCGTGGTGCGGCAGATTACCGAAGCGTGCAGCAACCTAGGGCGGATCGAACAACTCACGCTCTACTGCTTGTCGAGTGAAAACTGGAAACGCCCGGCCGATGAACTTGAGTTCTTGATGCAATTGTTGGAGTTGTATCTGGTGAACGAGCGGCCCACGTTCCTGGAACACAATGTGCGCGTACGCATTCTCGGTCGGCGCGACGGCATTCCCGAGCGGGTGCTCGCCGAGATGGACCGTACAGTGGAGTTCACGCAGCAGTGTACGGGGTTGTGGCTGAATCTGGCGATCAACTACGGCGGCCGGGCCGAACTGGTGGACGCGGTGCGGCAAATCGGCCACCAGGTCGAGGCGGGCCGACTGAAGTGCGACGAGATTACCGAGCAAACCATTTCCGACCACCTCTATACCCACGGCCTGCCGGACCCCGACATGCTCATCCGCACCGCCGGGGAATTGCGGATTAGCAACTTTTTACTGTGGCAAGTGAGCTACGCCGAAATTTGGATCACCGACCTCTGCTGGCCCGAGTTCGACGAGAGCACGCTGGCCGAAGCGATCACCGCGTACGCCAACCGTGTGCGCCGCTTCGGGGGGTTGAAGAAGTGATTTTTCGTTATGCCGCGACGCGCTAGCGGAGCGCGCTGAATCGACACCAACACGAACCGCGCACCGCTAGCGCGTCGCGGCTTAACGGGAGAATCACTTGCTGCACTGGCGAATCATCATCGGGGCGGGGCTGATCGCGCTGCTCGCGGCGTTGGCGTGGCTCGATTTCCACGCGGCGCGGCCTGGGGTGTATTTAGCGCCGCTCGCGCTGGTGGCGAGTCTGTTCGCAGCCGATGAGTTCGTGCGGCTCTTTCGGAACGGTTCACAGCCGATGGCGGGGGACGCCACACCGGCGCGATGGGAGGTAGTGAGCGGCGCCGTTTTCGTGACGCTCGCCGCCTCGATTCCCGTGTTGCTCGGCCTTGAGCAGGTGAGCGTTGGCCCGGCCGTGTGGCTTGCGCTCGCGCTTGTGCTGGCGATGCAGATCGCGGTGCTGATGGAGATGATCCGTTACACCGGTCCCGGTGTGTCCACCGCGCGATTGGCCCGGACGGTGCTGGGCATTTCGTATGTCGGCGGCCTGTTGGGTTTCTGCGTGCAGTTGCGGGCTTTCGGTGGCGACGACGGAAAGTGGGGCATGGTCGCCCTGCTCTCAATGATCGCGGTGGTGAAGGCGAGCGACACCGGCGCCTACTTCACCGGTCGCGCGATTGGCAAACACAAAATGACGCCGCTCCTCTCGCCCGGCAAGACCTGGCAAGGGGCCGCCGGCGGATTCGGCGCCGCGGTGCTCGCCGCCGCGCTCATGCTCGGCCCCATGGCCCGCGCGATGGGCTGCGCCAGCGATCGCGGTTTCACGCTGTGGCTCGCTGGCTGCATTGTGTACGCATTGGTGGTGGGCATCGCCGGGGTCGTCGGCGACCTGGCGATCTCGCTCCTCAAACGCGATGCCCAGCTCAAAGACAGTAGCGCTTGGCTCCCCGGGTTCGGCGGCGTGCTCGATCTGCTCGACTCGATTCTCTTCGCCGCCCCGGTGGCTTATGTGTTGTGGATCTGCCGCGTGGTGGGACCGTAACGCAACTGAGCCCCCGACGTGAGTCGGGGGAGCGGAGCGGCTGCACAATCCCCCGACTCACGTCGGGGGCTCATGCGTCGGCGCTTCATCGCAACTCACTCGAAAAGCGAGTTCACACGCAGCACAAGTTGCGGAAGTGCAAGTGGTGATACCAATTCGTCGCTAGAGTGGGTATGCATCTCGCGATAGACCGGACCCTGCGGATCGCGATGAATATGAAGCTGCTGTTGCTTGAGATCAACGATCCAGTATTCTGGAATCTTCGCCGTGGCGTACAGCGGAAGCTTTACATGCTGATCGCGCTTGAGCGAACTGGCCGCTGACTCGACGACTAACAGCACGTCTTCTGCCGTCGGCTGCTGAGCTCGATATCCACCGGGTTTGATGCGAAGCAGCGCCAGGTCAGGATCGAACACATTTTCGGCGGAAACGATGAGCGTCCCCTGAATGGAGAGTTCTACTTGATCGAGCACGGGAGCAAACAAGCGGACGAACCGGATTGTGGAGTTGGTATGATCGGGGCCAGAAGGCGGCATGGGAACGATGATTCCTTCGATGAGCTCAACCTTTTCGCCGTTGTCCCAGACCCCCGCCTCGATCATTTGCAAATACTGGGTGGCCGAAACCCGACTCACCGGCATCACAACCGGATTCGCGGGGGGGCCGAAGACGAAACTTGCAGTACCCGTAGACATGCCCTCATCGTAACAAGAGCGGGGGCGAAAGCCAAACCAGATTCTCTGCGTTTCGCGGCGCAGCGAAACGGCTAGCGCAGTGCGAAGCACTCAATCTCCAGCCGCACCAGTTCACGCGCCACTTCCTGCGCGCTGGTCGGTCGGCGGAGTGGGTCCTTGGCGAGCAGCCGGTGTGCGAGCCGAGCAACGGAAACCGGCAGATCGGGGCGTCTCTCGGCAAGATTCACCGGCTTCGCTTGGCGATGCAGCGCGATCAGGGCGGCGGGATCGTTCGCGGCGAGCGGCAGTTCGCCGGCCAGGAGCTCGTACAGCACTACCCCCAGGCTGTAGAGATCGCTTTGCGGACCGGCGCTGCACGCGCTTGTGAGGCGTTCGGGCGCCAGGTAGTTCAGCGTGCCCAGCACGGGACGCTGCGCCCAGCTTTTGGTTTCGGTGGCAGTTTGGCAGAAGCCCAGGTCCAAGAGGGTGGTGTGTCCGGCGGGGCCGATCATGATATTGGCGGGTTTTACATCGCCGTGGATCACGCCGCCCGCTTCATGCAGCGCGCTAAGTGCTTCGGCGACTTGCCGCAGAATCCACAGCGCCATCGGCGGGGCGAGGCGCTGGCCCGAAGTTTGGTAAGCGGCCAGCGTTTGGCCAGCGAGCCGCGGCAGCACCAGATAGAACGGCGGGCCGGACACATGCGCGGCGAGCACCGGCGCCAAATGCGGATGCGAAACCTTGGCGCCCATCCACGCTTCGCGCCGCAGGGTGTCGATCGCCACGGGATCGTTCCACCACTCTTTTCGCAGCGCTTTTACGGCGTACGCGGGCTGGGCATCGGGCGCGTCGGCCGACTGGGCCAAATAGACCCGGGTGAGCGCGCCTTCGCCAAGTAGGCGCACCAGTTGCCAGTTGCCCATCCGCCCCACCAATTTGCGGTGGGCGCTCGGCCGAACTCCCAGCAGTTTTTGCCGCGCTTCGGCGGAATCAACAATCGACATTGTGCGAGCTCAAGAAGAGGCGCCAGCACTGCTGCCGGATCACGGCAAGGCGGGGCGACTGGCTACGCCTTGCATCGGACGAATCGCACGGGGAGTTGAACGCTTACGCAGGGGAGGATTAAGGTGCGCAAGGGGCGAAGAGTTTGCGGGGGGCTATTGAATTCAATCATCGCGAAGGATGCAGGAGAACGGCAAAGTCAGGAACAGAGCAGCCGGAGCCCCCGTTCAACATTCCTCTGGATGAAATCGGCGGGCGCTCCAGCGGAGAGGATCGGGTCCGAATCGCGGCGGTGGATCGAGAGGGCCGCGTTGCGGCTTCCGCTTCGATTGCGAGTGCGGCTTCGTATCGCGCTGTGGTTCGGGGACTTGCCGTTCAAGCTCGATGACGCGTTTATCAAGCTCTCGCTTGGTTACTTGGTCGGTCCTCTGGACCGCAAGTTTACCACACCGGCGGCCGCTTCTCCAAAAACGCGGCCAAGCCTTCGCGGGCGGCGTCGGTGGTGCGGGCGGTGGCGCTGGCGATGGCGCCGCTGGTGAGTTGGGTCGAGAGTTGTTCGCCGATGGTTTCGTACAGTTGTCGCTTGGCGAGTTGCACTGCTTGTGGTGCGCAGGCCGCGATTTGGTCGCCGAGCGCTTTCGCGCGGGCCCACGTTGAATCAACGGGCGTCACTTCGTGGTAGATGCCGAGGCGGTGCGCTTCGGCTACGGGAATTGTTTCCCCCACCAACAGCAGCTTGCCGGCGGGGCCAGCGCCAATGCGGAAGGCCAAGAGCGCGGCGCCAGGGCCGGCGACCAAACCCCAGCGGGGTTCGGGCAGCCCGAACGTGGCGGTGGGGCTGGCGATCGTCACATCGCACGCCAGCACGAGCGCGGCGCCGCTGGCGAGGGCAGGGCCGTTGACGGCGGCGATCAGTGGTTTCGGGAACTCGAGCATCCCGGCCAGAAGATCGCGGAACTGCTCCGCCTCTTCGCCGAAGCGCTGCGCGTCGGTCTCATCACTGGCAGCGAGCTCCTGCACATCGCGGCCGGCGCAGAAGGCGGAGCCGACGCCGGTGAGAATCACGCTCCGCACGCGCTGTTCGAGATGCAAGTCGCCGAGCGCTTGCCGCAGGTCGGCGATCATTGCGCGCGTGAGCGCGTTGCGGCGGTTGTCGCGGTCGAGCAAGATTGTGCCGACGGCGCCGTCGACGCGAACACGGATGGTGGCGTGAGGGAGCATGGGAGGGGGGTCAAAAGGTGGAAAGGTCGAAAAGTGAGAAGTGAGATAGGTGGTGCCATTCCCACAGCTCTAGGTGGGTTTGGAGGCGGAGTAGACTCTTACCTCACATGCCCACTCAGGGCTGTGGGCATGGCACCCGACGAAATTGACTTCAATCATCCGCCCACTCGCTCGCCGGCCGGACATCAACCACCGGCTCCACGAACGCCCGCGGCAATGACGTGATCCATTCGTGCTGCAGCATTCCCACGCCGTTTTCGGGGGCGGAGGCGAGGGCGGCGCCGGGGGTGGCCATCACGGCGTGTTCGAGGGCGGCGGCGAGCTCGATCAGTGGCGGCTCCTCGTCAGCCATCGCGGTGATGATGAGCATCGCTTCGCCTTCCTCAAGATCACCCTCCAAGCGCCACGTTAGATCACAGGGGAATGAGGGGCTATCTGCCAGTGATTGCAGAAAGCGCTGCAACCGCCGATCGGCCTGCGGCTTGTCCACTTGGACGGCAAGCGTGAACGAGAGGCCTTCATCCAGCAGCAGCACGGCGGGCCAACTGGTAGGGTTCTCGGCGGGCTGAATCAATTTGGCGAGCTCGATGCGATGGCCCTGGGGCGGCTCGGCCGCGGCGGTGAACGGCGCCAGCGGGCAGCCTTCCCATTCGTCGGCGAGCGCGGCGCGCCAGTCTTCGCCGCGCAGCGATTTACCGGGGGGGAGCTCCAGTGTCACGCCGTTCTCGTCGAGCACGAGTGCTGCGCGGCGGCGCGTGATTGGCAGCGCGCCGAACAGCAGTTGCCCCGCCGCGGCGAGTTGGGCGATCAGCGGAGCACGGAGCGCATCACCGGAATGCGTCGCCATCGCGGCGGCGACGACCAAAGTTGCGGCTCCGACATTCTCGGCGACGATGATCCGGGCCTTTCCTTCCCACGCATCCACCAACGGATGCGGGCCGAGCGGCGCTTCGGCCGCTGTGACGTGCGCCACGTTCTCGGCCAGTGGGTCTTGCGAAGTGCGCTCGCGTAGTTCGCAGCCGGCGGAGATCACGTCGTCAAGCTGGTCGAGCAGTGAGACGTTCCGCACCACGCCGAGCGGCAGCTCGGGTTCTTTCACTTGTTCGAGCGCTTCGGCCAGTTGCGCCGCCGCCACTTCACCGCAGCCGGGCGCGGTGCGGACCACCGTGTGCAGGCTCGGCAGCAAGTAGCTGAGCGCCGCAATCCGCTCGGCTTGCCGTTCAAAGGCGTTCGCTTCCCAGTCGGTAGCGGTCGCCTCGACGAAGAGGAAGTCAATCCCTTCGTAGGCGGCGAGGTCCCCACGAGCTTGGGCATGTTCTGGCAGCAAACCGAGCCAGGCGAGTTGAAGTGATTTTTCGGGCATAGAGCTGGTGGTTGGGCGACGGAAGCAAATTTACCACAGAGGGCACAGAGAGAAGCGCGAGAAGGGAGGAGTTTGAGGTCGAATCCGTAGCCAAATCTCAACTGTGATCGGATTTCTTCAAGCTCAAATCAAATCAGCATTTGTATCCAACCTCTTCTCCTAAACTTTCTTCTCTTCTTTTTCTCTCCTTCCACTGTGCTTCCTCCGTGCCCTCTGAGTTTAAGCTTTCTCCGTCAAAAGCTGGTCGTACCGGTGTGCTCTCCCGGCAACACATGTTGCCAGCAAGTGTTGCCTTTTGGCGACATTCTGGCCCGCGCGGCCGCCAAACGCGGGACGAAAAGTCGCCGTAAGTCTCTAATGGGTAGTAGGTTACGCCCGCGGTTGGCGGGGCGTGGCGGCAATCGGCCCGCAGCGTGCATTCCAGGTTCGGCGTTCTGATCTTCTCACATGATCGACTTCTCCAGGAAAGACACCGTGCCACGCCAACGCAAGCTCTCTGCCGCTGAAATTGCCACGAAGTCTCCCAAAGCCACCCTCGCCGCCGTTGCCACGACGAAAGGCCGGTCGGTCGTTGTGACCCAAACTGCCAACAAACCGGTCACCGCCAAGCCAGCCGCAAAGTCCTCCGCAACGAAACCTCGGCTTGATTTCGATGACCTGATTGTTGATGAGTTCGAAGAGGATGTCGAGTCGCTCCCCATCGACGAGGTGGATGTTGATCTCGATATTGACCTCGACGCCACTGGCGAAGGGGGTGAATCGCACGTCGATGACCCCGTGCGGATGTACTTGATGCAAATGGGGGAAATCCCCATGCTCAACCGGCAGGACGAAATCTCCTCGGCCCGGTCGATCGAAGCGGCCCGCATTCGCTTCCGCCGCACGCTGCTGTGCAACGATCTGCTGCTGCAAGGCGCCGTGGAACTGCTGGAGAAGGTCGCTAGCGGCGAATTGCGGCTCGACCGGACGATTGAAATCTCGGTCACCAACACGAGTGAAAAGAAACGCGTGCTGAAGCGGATCGGGCCGAACCTGATCACGATTCGGCACTTGCTCGCGCTCAACAAGACCGATTTCTACTCGGCAGTCAGCAAGACCAACACCCCGGCCCAAAAGCGCAACGCGTGGCGGCGGCTCGTCGTTCGCCGCAACAAGATCGTCCGGCTAGTGGAAGAGATGAACCTGCGGCTCACGCGGCTGCAACCGCTGATGAACACGCTGCATGAAATCGGCCAACGGATGGCGATCATCAAGCAGCAACTGGCCGAACCGCACACGCTGCTGGGCGCCCATCACGCCAACGAACTGCGGCATGAACTGCGGTACCTGATGCGAATCACCCACGAATCGCCGGCGACGCTCGCCCACTTGGTGGCCCGCACCAAGGAACGCCAAGCCACACACGATGCGGCCAAGCGGCGCCTCTCGGCGGCGAACTTGCGGTTGGTGGTGTCAATCGCCAAGCGCTATCGCAACCGGGGCTTAAGCTTCCTCGACCTGATTCAAGAAGGGAACACCGGGCTGATGCGGGCGGTGGATAAGTTCGAGCATGCTCGCGGCTACAAGTTCAGCACCTACGCCACCTGGTGGATTCGCCAAGCGATCACCCGCGCCATCGCCGACCAAAGCCGCACAATTCGGTTGCCGGTGCACATGATCGATACGCTCAGCAAGATTCGCAACGTGACCACCGAATTCATCCAACAGTACGGCCGCGAACCGAACCCGGAAGAGGTGGCCGAGATCACCGGCCTCTCTTTGGAAGACGCCCGTTGCGTGCTGAAGATGACCCGCCAGCCGCTGAGTCTCGACCAACCGGTGGGCGATCACGAAGACAACTACTTCGGCGAGTTCATCGAAGAACACCGCGTGGATGACCCGCTGTACGACCACAACTTGGAAACGCTCAAGGATCGCCTGAACGAGGTGATGAATGAACTGAGCTACCGCGAACGTGAGATCATCAAGCTCCGCTACGGCCTGACCGATGGCTACAGCTACACGCTGGAAGAAGTGGGCAAGATCTTCAGCGTCACCCGCGAACGCGTGCGGCAGATTGAATCGAAAGCGGTGCGCAAGCTGCAGCAACCGTATCGCAGCCGCTCGCTGGCGGGGTTCTTGGATGGCGTGGAAGTGCCGGTGGAAGGGACGTGATTCCCGAAGGAGTGGGTGCCACTGGCGTGCCGCCAGTGCAAACCCGGAGTTGAGTCTGTCCTCACATCCCACTGGCGGCACGCCAGCGGCACCCGGCGCTCGAAACCACGACGGAGAGCACCAGTCCCAGAGTGTCGACCGCCAGATGCCGCTTGCGACCAGTGATCTTTTTGGCGGCATCGTAGCCGCGTTCTTCGCCTCCCTCGGCCGTGCG
>JALHQZ010000011.1 GCA_022841705.1 Pirellulales bacterium | reverse complement strand
AACGGATCATCGACCGAGATTGTCTGGTCCGTCCCGCAGTGGGGGCAGACCTGCTCGGCTTCGCCGGAGAAGAGACCCGGGAGGACGCTTTCGCAACGGAATAATGCGAATAATTCATCAGGCGAAAACATGTGCGTAACCCCTGCCAAGAAAAGTTCCTTCGGCCGCTTGGCCCCCCGCAGCACGATCAGTACCTGCGGTCGAACGCCTGGTTAATGAATTCGATCATGTTCTCGGTGGGCTCTGGCGAGTCCGCCATCAGGCGGCGAATCTCCGCCATGCTCGCTGACCGGTCAAACCTTTCGCTCAACCTCCCCTCCGAAAATACGAGCTCTCGCACCTGCTCGTATTTCCACGCGGGATGAAATCCCATGTGGACATACAACTCCTCAATGAACCCCCGGGCAATTAGCAGGCCGCCCGAATAGGTCAGCGGGAGATTGACGTTTTGATAGGCCGCGTTGAACAGGTCGCCTCACCGACTGCAAATACCGAATGAAGAAGTAGTCGGCGATCCAGTCGCTCGTGGCGTCGTGAAAATCCACATCAACGGATTGGCCCGACGTGCGGTGGGTGAGGCAGCAGCCGCGTCCGTGAAAATAGTACTCCCACGCGGGGAGTCCCGGCACAATTCCTTGCTGGGGGATTTCCGGGTGAGCGAGAGCCCCTTCGATTGCCAGGGCCGCGGGCTCTGCCTGCAGCCGTTCGACCATCACCGCCTGGACAAATTGTTGGCGGGGGCGATGGCGAATCAGTCCCAACAGCGTCCACGCCTGCCAGGCTGAAATCCCGAGGGGTTCATCGAGCCAAGCTTGCCAGGGAGCAACGGCCCCGGTGCAGGTCCGGCTGACGAGCTCAAGGCGGCGGGCAAGGGTTTCGATGATCGGGGCCACGGCAACACGCGGATGGAATCGGGATCACCTGATTCTGGCTCAGTGGCTCGATGTAGGGAAGCGATTGGGGTGTTTGAGCGCCTGCTGCGTAGAAAACCCGCTCCCCCCGCCGGTTCACAATCAGGAGCGCTCGAGTTGTCTCGGCGTTTAGCGGGTTGAGGCACTGGTGATTGATGACACATGTCACGCCCTCTGTGCAATTTCGATGCGTCGGCCGATGAAGCCGACGTGGTTATTCCGAGGGCTCGGAGCGAAACAGCGCCATCAGAAGCCAGGCACCGAAAGCGGGTCCGGAGAAGGAGCTTAACGTTGAATCTTGCAGTTGGGGCGTTTCATCATAAACGTGCTCATTCCACTGTCGGTAACGTGGGTATCCTTGACACTGAGAAAAGCAAGATTGGGCATACTACACAAACTCATAATCCCTTTGTCATCAATTGCGCTTCGTTGATCGCCCCGGCCATGCACGAATAAGGTTTCCAGTCGCTTGTGATTGGCCAGGTATTGTAGACCGTTGTCTGAAATGTGCGGTGAGCATAGATTGAGGACTCTCAGATTACGCAGTTGCGAGATGCCCTGGAGCGACTTGTCCGTGATCTGACTCTCCGTGAGCACTAGCCATCGGAGATGTCGTAGGCGGCTTAGGTGTGCCGCTCCCTCATCCGTGATATTGACCCCCTCAACGATGACCAAGCTTTCAAGGTGGTCCAGTTCAGAAATTGCTTCCAAGTTTTTGTCTGTCACTTGCGTGCCCCACAAACGCAGACATTTTGTTCTAGGGACGCCAGACAGCAACGTCCCTAAAGGTAGCACATCGGGATTTTTGCAAACGCTCAGGGTCCCGTTCTCGTCGAACCTAGTAAAGAAGCTTACTTCCGCAACTGAGTGGAAAAAATCGTCTCCTAGCGATCGCCTAAGCCATGCTGGAACAGAAGACTCGGATGACGCGTCGAATTCACCATCTACTATGCGATAGTCGTAAGCAACCCAACCGCCATGATCTTGGATTTGCTGTACAGACTTCTCCTGCCTGCGAGCATCGGATACGTGAAGTCCGAGCAGAATTGGAACGAGAGTGCAGAATACTAAAAGCGACTTGAGGTTGAATCGTAGTAGACGTCGCATTGTCCATTGCCTCCTGCACAAAGTCCTTTCTGCGCAACCTCTCGTGTGTTGGCCTCGTACCAGCATAGAGCTTGCAACCGCCGTAGCCAAGTCTGAAGAATGTGGCTTAAAGATTCGCCGTTTTTACTTGTGGCCTGGGCGGAGCTGATGGAAACGCGATTGCCGAGCCCAAGCGATGGTGCGTCGGCGTGAAACACCGACGCAACTTCGGCGTCGAGGACGAACCGTCCTGGGGGCACAACCACTCTGCTGTGAGCGCGAGAGCGCCTCACTGACGCGCAGTTGCCCGATCAGGCCCGGGGGAGCCGTCAGCAACGCTCCGAGCGCGGGAGCGCCCGCCTGAGCGCCCCACAGCGCATGTTGTCGGATGTGACCCCAAAGTTGGTGGCTGAAAAAGTTCACCTTCTGCGGCGGTCGGTGCGAAGCACCACGGGCCGCCGTGCTTCTGTCTTTTATGGGGTATGTATCACCAGTGATATTTAGGAATGTATCTCTCGTGATACTTAGGCAGGTTACGTGATGATACTTTGCGGAACCTCATTGGGTCACCGCTCAGCGAACCGCTGTCTGGGGCCGCCATCAACTCAGCAGGCACTCGAACAAATTAAATCAGCACCGTTCCCGCTCAGATCTCCTGCCCCACCAGTGGCGGCATCCGGTCGTGCTTGGTCATCGTGGCATAGTAATGGCTCGCGGCTTGGGTCAGCATATACACATGCGGACGGCAATTCTCCTCGTACACTACGATCCCGTGCAGCCCCTCGGTGATGTGGAACCACACCCCTTTCTCCAAGCCAAAATTTGCGGGAATCACCACGATCTCGGGCTGCAGCCACCGCCACTTGCCCGCCTGCAAACTCTCATTACGGCGCCAGCCTGTCCGGGGAAGCTTCGAGTCTTTGTTGCCGCGGTTGCCCCATTCATAAATGCGGAGCTGGTCCGCGTGCAGCACCGGCAGCAAGACCACTTTGTCGGTATACATGAACCGCAGCTCGGGTTCGCCACCCCGTTCCGCCAGCCGTTGTTCGAGTAAGCGTTCTTCGTAGAGCTCCTGCTGAATCCGAGCTCGTAACACCGAAATTCCCTTGCACATCTTCCCCTCCTAGAAACAACTCTTGCCGTAGACGTCGCAGATGTCGTAGCTGTTGGCACTGTCGCCCCTGCCGGGACTCGGCGGGCTGCGTCATGCGAAACGCGATTCGCTTAACGAGGGCTGGAGAAACGCCTCCTTTCAAGGCTATGCGGATTACATGCAAACGCCCGAGTTTGAGCTAAGCCTCGACGAATTGGCCCGGTTAGCAAACCGGTGGTCAATCGTGTTGATGTGCGTTGAAACGGTTCCGTGGCGCTGTCATCGTTCGCTCATCGCCGATGCCTTGCTCGTTCGCGGAATTCGCACGGAGGACATCATGAGTCCAACGCGACGTCATATTCATAAGCTCACTCCTTTTACCAAAGTCCAGGGCACAGCGATTACTTATTCGGCCGAGGCATCAGCGAAACCCGATTCTTCACCAGACGCAACGCACCGCACCTTCTCCCTTCCCGAAATTACTTACTTTGATACGCCAACAGTCGAAGCGCATTGAGAACGACCAGGAGTGTCGAACCTTCATGAAGCAATACGGCGGGGCCAAGTCGCAATCCGAATACCGTCGCCGGAACCAGGAAGGCGACCATCCCGAGGCTTAACCATAGATTCTGACGAATAATGCGACTCGTCTGTCGACTGAGGCCGACCGCGAACGTGAGGTGGTTTAAGTCGTCCGCCATCAATGCAACATCGGCGGTTTCCAGCGCGACGTCGGAACCGGCCGCGCCCATCGCGATTCCCACCGTGGCATGGGCCATCGCGGGAGCGTCATTCACGCCATCGCCCACCATTGCCACACCCTCTTGCGCGCCGAGTTTCTTGATCGCTTTGACTTTGTCGTCGGGCATCAAGTCCCCCCAGGCTTCATCCAGCCCGACTTCCTTAGCTACTGCGTTGGCAACCTGTTGATTGTCCCCTGAAAGCATGATCATTCGCTTGATGCCGAGCTGTTTCAGACTGGCAACTACGTTCTTCGCGGCTTCACGCGGCGTGTCCATCATGCCTAACACACCGAGGTAAATATCACCACGACGGACGATCATCGTCGTGCGGCCGCTGGCTTTCAGATTCTCGACAGACTGGCGCAAGGCATCGGGTAGCGGTGAGCCGTTGACTTCGGTGAACAGGCTGTCTTTCCCGATGTAAACCGGCTGGTCGTCCAAAATGGCTGTAACGCCGCGGCCCGTGATGCTTTGCACCTGGTGTGCTGGTGAGACTAAATCGCTCTTCAGTCGCTCTTTGCCACCTCGCACTACGGCGGCGGCGAGTGGATGATCGCTAAGACTCTCAACTGCCACGGCAACTCGCAATAACTCGTCTTCGGTTACGCCGACTGAACACACCACATCGGTTAGACGCGGCTTCCCTTCGGTCAAAGTGCCGGTCTTGTCGAAAGCAATGGCGCCAAGTCTCCCTAAGTGTTCGAGCGGCGCCCCACCCTTCACCAACACCCCACCGCGAGCCGCACGAGCTACTCCACTGAGAACGGCGCTCGGTGTCGAGATGGCCAGCGCACAGGGGCTCGCGGCGACTAACACCGCCATGGCGCGATAAAACGAGGTGCCGAACGGCTCGTCGATCACCACCCAAGCGAACAACATTAAGACGACTGTCCCCAACACAGCAGGAACAAAGTATCGCTCAAATTTATCGGTGAACCGCTGCGTCGGCGACTTTTGCGTTTCGGCCTCTTTCACCATTTGGACAACACGGGCGAGCGTCGAGTCACCGGCGAGCTTCGTAACTTGAATCTCCAGTGAACCAGTACTGTTGATCGTGCCAGCGAACACCCGATGATGCGCATCGAGCCGGTCCGGATTGGCGGCGGCCTGGTGCAGATCTCCAACCGGACGCTTTTCGACTGGCACGCTTTCCCCGGTGATGGAAGCCTGGTTTACGCTACCTTCCCCCTTAATGACAAATCCATCTGCAGGTATCCGTTCGTTCGGTTTGATGACAACGACATCCGCCAATCGCAGCTGTTCCACTGGCACTTCTTCAATATCGTTGTCGCGCCGCACCAGCGCAGTTTGCGGGGCAAGCTCAGCCAAAGCTTCAATCGCCCGCTTAGCGCGACCCATCGCATAATGTTCGAGCGCATGTCCAAGGCTGAACAGAAAAAGCAGCAGAGCGCCTTCCGCCCATTCGCCGAGTGTGGCAGCTCCCACGGCCGCCACTAGCATCAGAAAATCAATTTCGAACCTGCCAATGGAAAT
Organism: Pirellulales bacterium; assembly: GCA_022841705.1. GTDB lineage: Bacteria > Planctomycetota > Planctomycetia > Pirellulales > Lacipirellulaceae. The sequence continues at coordinate 79,336 of JALHQZ010000011.1, read as the reverse complement.
GCTCTTGATTGCTTCGCGCAACATGAAGTAGCCGCCGAAAATATATGCGGCTTGATAGAGACTCAATGGCGCCCACCGACTGATGTCCGTCACAGAGGAGAGTAGCCACCCGCTCAACAGTAACCCGCCACAGAGCGCGGCAAATACTAGCTCCGTCCGCTCGCCAAATTGACGACCATGTTCATGTTCATGTTCGTGCCCTTTCCCGGCAGGCTCGACGCCCGCGTCGAGTGGCTCGTCTTGAGGCGGATGGGACTTAGCTTCGGTAATCGGCACGCCGAGTTCGTGCAGACTTACTCGAACAGACTCTTCGTTCGTCGCTTCACGGTCAAACTCAAGACGTAGCATGCCGGCGGGCGATACGGCGGCCTCCAGTACTCCCGTGATGCGTCTCGCTTGAGCCTCCACCGTTAGGGCCCGGCGAGCGTGCATCGTGCTCGAACTGATCAGTAAGTGTCCGTACCGGTTGTCGAGTTCTGCTCCCGCTCGTCCAGCCAAATCTCGAACTTCACCAATCGTCAGTCGGTTAGGATCAAAGTGAACGCAGATTTCATCTCGATTATTGAGTTTGTTCCCCACCAAGTGCGCTGTCTCGACCCCTTCTTTTGCTGTCAGCAAGTCGGTGAGTCGTCGTACGCACGAATCATGAGCGTCCGGGGCCGTGGGTAAAAGCAAGGCGATTTCAATCCTTGTCTTCTGAGTCATGTTATATCGCTCGATCCGTTATGGAATTCCCTGTTGCTACCAAGCGTGCCGCCAATCTGCTTCGCTTCATCGGTAGTGACTTTTAGCTTACTGGTCGATCGCGCCGTTTCATCCCGAGTCATTTGGAGAATGAGATCAGCGGTTTGATCATCCCGTCTTCTTTGGTCTGCATCATTCTGAACGCCTTCTCAATCTCGTGGAACGGGAACCGGTGCGTGGTTAGCGCGAGGGGATCGACACGGCCGGCTTGAATCAGTCGCATCAAGCGTCCCATCCGCTCCGAGCCGCCCGGGCACAGTGCCGTGCGGATCGTTTTGTCACCCATACCGACGCCCCAGGCTTCGCGTGGGATGGGCACGCCGTCTCCATCGCCGTGGTAACCGGTGTTGGAGATCGTTCCGCCGGGTCGCGTTGCGCTCACGCACGCGGCGAAGGTTTTCGCCGAACCCAAGGCTTCGATCGCCGAATCCACGCCCTTGCCGCCGGTAAGTTTCAAGATCGCCTCGACCGGGTCCTCCTTGGAGAAGTCCACGATCACGTCGCAGCCGTACTTCTTCGCTAGTGCAATGCGGTTGGGCATGGACTCCACCCCGATGACCAACCCCGCACCGCGAAGTCGAGCGCCGACAGTCGCCATCAGCCCTACCGGCCCTTGCGAGAAAATCGCGACGCTGCCGCCGATCGGAATGTTGGCATGCTCCGCCCCAACGAATCCGGTCGAAAGCATGTCGCAGCAGTACGCTGCCTGCTCGTCGGTGAGGCCGTCGGGGATGGGGGCGAGATTGGCCACCGCGTTGTTGACGTGGAAGTACTCAGCAAAGCTGCCGTCCTTGACGTTCGCGAACTTCCATCCGCCGAGCATCTCGCCGCATTGGCTCGGAAAGCCGCGTTGGCAATTTTCGCACGCGTAGCACGGTGTGATGGCATTGACCGCAACACGCTGGCCAATCTTGAACAGTCCGCTCGCGGCCGCGAACTCGCCCAGTTCATGAATTACGCCGACAGCCTCGTGCCCAAGCGTAAGGTTCCGACGGTCACCGATCGCGCCTCCCACGGTGTGGACGTCGGAGGTGCAGACAAGCGCGGCAGTCGTGCGGATGACGGCGTCAATTGGTCCCGGCCGAGGCACGGGTTTTTCCAGCATCCCAACCTTGCCGATACCGTGCATCACGAAACACTTCATTATTTCTGGCATTGGATTGTCCTGAGTTGAACCTCATGACTCGTTTTCTTTGCGGGTCGAGAGGAATGAGGCGAAAATTGAAAGACTGTCGGATATGCGCAAGTTCCAGTGGTGTCACTACAGATCCGCTTAAAGACGGCCCACTCACTAGACCGCAGGAATCTCACTTCGTGCGCCGTCCCGGATGACCTGGGCGACCCGCACCGACTGTTTTTGCAGAGCGGACAACGCCTGCTCCGCCTTCCATTCGGTCAAGAAGCCGATACCGGCGTTGAGGATGATGACCACGAGAATGGCGACCGCCTCGATGTTTTCGCCCATTGCAAAAGCGATCACCGTGGCCACGACCAGTAAGGCCACGATGAGGCTGCGGAACTGAGCCAGGCAAATGCTCAGGGCTGATCGCTGGCGAGCCTGGGCTAAAGTATTGGGGCCATGCTGAGCGAGCCTCCGTGTTGCCTCAGCCGTGGTCAGCCCCTCCGCGGCATCCGATTGCTGCAGTTGGAAGAGCTCGGCGAGCGACAGCGTATGCACCGCAACCGGCGGCGACAGAGAAACGCGCCCTACATTTGATCGCGACTTTACAGATCGATTGTGCGAAGTCTCAGTTATCAACACATGAACTGTGATCTACTTACGAATGCCGGCGAAATGCAGTTGCGAGTTTTTGCAAGCGACTCGCTCGCGGCACCCAGAATTGTGAAAAAGGTTTGTTCGCCACTTATGGACTCATGGAACTCGATGTTGGCGTTGCATCACGATCTTCCACCCTGGCCGCCAATCGGCCCGCTGGAATGGGCTGCAGCGTTGCGTTTAGAGTTAGCTGAGCCGAATACGATCAACTCAACCCCTTAAGTTAGAGGTCAGCAATCGTCCATTTAGCCGGCAAATGCCATACCAGACTAGCAAAAAGGATTGGGAACGAATCAAATCGAGCATTTCATGAACGTTGGCTCAGAGTTTGCTGCCAATCGAAGGGGTGATTTGTAGGCAGCATTCGTAGTTACCGACAAAATCGCTTATCGACGATAGTCGAACAATTCAAGGAAATCGATCATGAACATCCAGGTCTTTGACAAACCGATGTGTTGCTCGACCGGCATTTGCGGACCACAAGTTGACCAAACCTTAGTGAGCTTCGCCTCGAACCTGGATTGGTTACGTCGCGAAGGTGTCGTGGTGGAGCGATTCAGCCTGTCGCAGCAGCCGCGTGAGTTTGCCCTGCAGGCCGATGTGCGTGACGCGCTGCAAACGATGGGGACGGACGCCTTGCCAATTATCCGAGTCGACGGGCGGATTGTCAGTCAAGGAACGTATCCAAGCCGGGAGTTGCTGGCGTCGTGGGGACAGGTCGCAGCTCAGGAGACCGTTCCTGCCGCCACAAACTAGCACCACGAACCTAAAGCGACGGCTCCTTGTTCACGGCTTTTCATTTCGATCACTGGTGGTGCTTTGTGGAAGTTCTAAAGAACCCAACTCGAATTTTGTTTTTTACTGGCAAAGGTGGCGTAGGCAAGACCTCGCTCGCTTGCGCCACAGCCATTGCTTTAGCTGACGCCGGCAAGCGCGTTGTGCTTGTGAGCACCGACCCGGCTTCAAACCTGGACGAAGTCTTGGGAGTGCGATTGAGCCAAAAGCCGAGCGCCGTCCCTGGCGTACTGCGCCTCCAAGCGTTGAACATCGATCCGGAAATAGCAGCCCATGACTATCGCGAGCGAATGGTAGGACCGTATCGTGGCATCCTTCCTGAAACGGCGATCAATAGTATGGAGGAGCAACTTTCCGGCTCGTGCACGGTAGAAATAGCCGCCTTTGATGAGTTCGCTAAGCTGCTGGGTGATCGGCAAGCCACCGAAGAATTTGATCACGTCATCTTTGATACCGCGCCTACGGGGCATACTTTGCGGCTGCTAACTTTGCCCTCGGCCTGGAGCGGCTTCTTGGCGGAAAACACAACGGGCACATCCTGTCTCGGGCCACTTGCCGGTTTGCAGGCCCAACAGCAACTCTACCAGCAAACGGTGCAGGCGCTTAGCGACCCCGCACTGACAACACTGGTCCTCGTCGCGCGGGCAGACATCGCTGCCTTTACGGAAGCCGCTCGTACGAGCGGCGAGTTGGCCGCACTCGGCGTGAATAACCAGCACCTCATCATCAACGGGGTTTTTCGCACAACGGATCGCAACGACCCCGTGGCGCAATCGATGCAACTTCGAGCGGAACGAGCCCTGGCACAAATCCCCACCGCGTTGGCGGCGCTGCCACGCACGACGGTGCCGCTGGCTCCGTTCGGCTTGCTGGGCACGGAAGCGCTGCGGGCGATTGCGGCCGGCCGACTGGAGGAAGCTGTTGGGTCGGTCATTGAGAATGATGCGCTGCAGGAATTGCACCTCGGTACGTTGCCTGAGTTAATCGAAGAACTGGCGAGCGCTGGAAGGGGCGTCGTGATGACGATGGGAAAGGGTGGCGTCGGAAAGACCACAGTGGCCGCTGCGGTTGCAGTGGCCTTGGCTGATCGGGGCTTTCTAGTATGTCTTTCTACCACCGATCCAGCCGCTCACTTGGCGGCGGCGGTGCAGGGAACACTAGCCAATCTTCAAGTCAGCAAGATTGACCCGCGGGCAGAAATCGCCGCCTATACGGCCGAAGTAATGGCGACGGCCGGCGCAAACCTTGACGAACACGGTCGGGCACTGCTGGAAGAAGACCTCCGCTCCCCCTGCACGGAAGAGATTGCCGTCTTTCGCGCCTTTGCGGCCGCAGTGGATCGGGGGCGAGACGGCTTCGTTGTCCTCGACACTGCCCCCACCGGCCATACGATTCTGCTGCTCGATGCGGCCTTGGCGTATCACCGCGAGATCAGCCGACAGGCCAGCCAGTTGCCCACCAGCGTTCAAGAACTACTGCCTCGATTGCGTGACGCCAGCTATACCCGTGTGTTAATCGTCACATCACCAGAGGCCACGCCGGTCCATGAGGCAGCTCAGCTGCAGAGTGACCTGCACCGGGCTGGCATTGAGCCTTTTGGCTGGGTGATCAATCAGAGTCTTTCGACGCTTGATGTTCACGATCCGGTGCTTGCATCGCGAAAACGTCACGAAACAGTATTCCTGCGCGAAATCGTAGAGCAACATGCGTCACGTGTCGCGCTCATTCCCTGGCAAGTTGAGCCCCCCGTCGGTATCGCAGCGTTGCGCCGTCTGGGTGAGGTCAGCAGCAATGAATTCGCCTTACAGGAGTGAATCATGGCTACGCTGGAAGTCTTGGGCATGGGTTGCCAAAGTTGCATCGCGCTACTCAAGAACGCCGCAGAAGCGGGTCGTGAGAACGGGCGCAGTGACATCATCACAAAAGTCTCAGACTACAACCGGATCCTGGCACTCGATCCGTGGGCGCTTCCCGCGCTTGCGATTGACGGAAAGGTCGTCGTAGCAGGTCGAATTGCGACTACGGCGGAAATTCGAAAGTTGCTATTAGTCAACCTGAATGAGTCTAATATGTCTACCTCGCGGTTTCCAGGAGAACGATCTTGACTTGCACCAGAAAGATCGCTGTCACGCCTGCCCTGATTCCGGTGGCTGATGTTGATCCCTCGGGAGCGAATTCCCGGAGATTCTTCCGGCGCGTAGGCGAGGCATCTTGGACTCAACAAAACTGAACAAACATGCAATTGAACTGGGAGACAATACGATGGTGGGGTTGGCGCTCTCTCCAGGCTGCCATCTTTGTGGTCGTTGTGGCAGCTGGGTTGTATTGGTACTTCGCGGCAGTACCGGTCATCGAACACCAGATTGAAGCTGGGAAACTTGTTGCCGAAGTGATGGGTACGGGAACATTGGAGGCTCGCGTTAAATCGACAATGAGCCCCAAGATCGCTGGCCGCGTTCATGAAATCTTTGTGGACCAAGGCGATCACGTAAAGGCGGGGCAAACTTTGTTCACGCTGGATGACGCCGAACTGCAGCAGCAGGTCGAGATTGCCGAAGCCACGCTGGCCTTCTGGAAAGCGTCACTCGATCGTCTGCTGGCCGATCACGATCAAGCAAACGCGGTGTTGGAGGGCGCGAAGAAAGACTACGAACGAATTCAACCACTCGTGGCGACGAACACCATAACTCTTGATGAAGGCGAAAAGTCGACTGAACGCTTGCGGATCGCCGAGGCTGGCGTATCGCGATCCGTAGCCGCGCAGGTGGAGGGTCGCAAGCAAATCACGACTGCAGAAAGATCTCTTGCCTACAGCGAGGCGCGACTCGCCGACACCCAAGTGATCGCGCCGTTCGATGGACTCATCGTAAAACGTTACCGCGATCCGGGCGACATCGGCGTGCCTGGGAGCCCCATCTTGATGCTTGTCTCCACGCAAGAGATTTGGGTTAGCGCCTGGGTGGATGAAACTGAAATGTCTCGAATTCATCCCAATCAACCCGCGCGAGTGGCGTTTCGATCCGAGTCGGACAAAAGCTACCAAGGTAAAGTCTCCCGGTTAGGGCGTGAAGCGGATCGCGAAACCCGCGAGTTCGTGGTTGACGTGCAGGTCATCACGCTGCCAGAGAATTGGGCCGTCGGTCAGCGTGCAGAAGCCTATATTGAAGTCGAACGCAAGACCGCCGTGCCGCTGCTGCCAGCCAAGTTCGTGTTCTGGCGGGAAAGCACCCCCGGTGTCTATTGCCGAGTCGGAAACCGCGCCAGTTGGCGCGCGGTCAAGCTTGGGTTGCGAGGGGCAGAAAATGTCGAAGTGTCCGACGGAGTTACGGTTGGTGAGATCGTCTTGATGCCTGCTGCGGGCAAGAATGTGTCGTTGGAGAACCAACGAGTCGCGGTGGCGCCATGAATCTGGCAATTAAGGACGTTCAACACAACGTAGGTCGGTTCAGTCTGACCGCGGTGGGCATCGGCATGATGCTCATGATTGTCATGGGTATGGCCGGCATCTACCGCGGCCTGATTGAGGATGCCACGCTGATCATCAACCGGATCGACAGTGATCTTTGGATCGTCCAGCGGGATACGCGCGGTCCCTTCGCGGAAATGTCGCGGGTGCCTGAGACCTTGGTTTATCGCGTGCAAGCGGTTCCTGGCATCATCTCCGCCCGCGAATTTGTGTTTCATACGATTCAGCGGCAGCACGATGGGAAGCCCTTGCGGATGTCCGTCCTGGGATTGAGCTGGCCTACCGACAAGGGCGAATGGCTACCGCTTGTTTCCGGCCGACCACTCGCGCGTAATCATTTTGAGATTATCGTCGACAAGGCGCTGGGCTTTCAGCTCCATGAAAAGATCAAGCTCGGCAAGGAAACATACACGGTCGTCGGTATCACCAGTGGAATGGTCAGTTCCGGTGGCGATGGGATGGGGATTGTCACCGTAAGTGACTCCCAAGCCATCCAATTCGATTCTGTCGGTGAGGCACTGCGGCTAGAGCGGTCAGCCAGAGAGCGGCGATCTGCGGAAGTCGACATCTTCCAGAATCAGCCCCAGTTGGTAGAGCAACTCGCACACCCGGCATCGGAACTCCCGGCGATCTCATCTCCCGCGATCAGCGCCGTGATTGCCAGTTTAGCACCTGGGACAAATATCGATCAGGTTCAAGAGCTGATCGCATCTTGGGGTGACGTATCCGTGTTCACCAAGGCGGAGCAAGAGGATCTGCTGCTGCAGGGAATGGTGGACAAGGCTCGTCGACAACTCGGCATGTTCCGGACGCTGTTGACGATCATTGCAGCCGTGATCATGGCGCTGATTCTCTATACCCTGACCCTCGATAAACTGCACTCGATTGCCTTGCTGAAACTACTCGGTGCGCCTGACCGTACCATCTTGGGAATGCTGCTGCAGCAAGCAGTCGCCTTGGGAGTTATGGGATACGTCATTGCTCTGGTTATGGGCCGGCAATTGTTTCCCTACTTTCCCCGCCGCGTGGTTATCACGAACGAAGATTTGCTCCAACTATTTTTAATTGTGCTCGCCATCTCCGTCCTCTCCAGCTTGCTGGGGATCTGGCGAGCGATGCGCGTGCGCCCCACCGAAGCGTTGATGGGATAGCGTACTATGAGCGAACCTTTGGCAATCGAGACGCGCCAACTAAACAAGGTCTACGGCAGCGGACGCACCGAAGTCGTGGCTTTGCGTCAGGCGACATTCCAGGTGCCCAAAGGCAAGGTCGTTGCGCTACTCGGGCCGAGTGGGTCGGGCAAATCGACCCTACTGACTATTGTCGGTCTCGTCATCGCTCCGACCTCGGGTCAAGTCTTGATCAATGGACAACTGGTGGTCGATGGCGCTCACGCCAAGACGGATCTGCGGTCTTACCGTCGCCATCACATTGGTTTCGTCTTTCAGAAGGCGAACCTGATTCCTTTCTTGTCGGCGATTGAGAATGTGCAGGTCGCGCTGCAACTTAACGGCGTTGGAGCGGGAAAAGCTCGCGGTCGAGCGAAGGAACTTCTCAAGAATTTCGGGGTCTTGGAACGTTCAAGCGATATGCCGGCACGACTATCAGGGGGCGAACAGCAACGAGTCGCCATCGCCCGCGCACTAGCCAATGATCCACAGGTGCTGCTTGGCGATGAGCCGACCGCAGCACTCGATAGTGAACGGGCAAAACAGGTCATTGAACTGTTCGGGAAGATTGCACACGAGCAAAATGCGGGAGTCATCGTCGTCACCCATGATCATCGCTTTTTGGACGTGTTCGACAGCATTTACGAGATGGAAGACGGCGTCCTCAAGGAACGAGTGGCGGCGGCGTGAGAGGGGACCTTCAGCCAGCTCTCCATTGTGCTCAAGGCAGTCATCGCGTGTGCTCCCGTTTAAGAGAAATCTGTCGGGGCCCGCTTGGAATTGTTAAACCGTGCGGAGCTTGCTATACTTAAACATGCACACCTGCATGTATGTTATGGCTTCGCCTGATCCACCCGAATCCTTTTGCCCGCTGCGATTGGTTCGCTAGATGCTATCCAAAACCGCTGAATATGCCCTGCGCGCAGTTGCGTGCATTGGTAGCAAAGCCAATCGGCCGATCTCGGCCAATCTGTTGGCTGAGCAGACCAAAGTGCCGCGCCGTTATCTGACGCGGGTCTTGCAAGATCTGTGCAAATCCGGCTTGGTGCAGTCGCGGCCTGGTCCCGGAGGTGGTTATGAACTGACTTACGCGCTCAGCAAACTGACGATCCTGGATGTCATCAACACGGTCGAGCCGATCGCACGGATCAAAAGATGCCCATTGGGACTCAAGTCACACACCGATTTGTGTCCCCTGCATGCGGAACTCGACAAAGCTTACGAAGCAATGGAGAAAGCATTTGCAAGCGTAACGATCCAGGACTTAGTTGAGTCGGCCAGCCCTATTATTCCTCTCTGCGAAGGGGCGTCGCTGTAAATGGACTCATTCGCTGCCTCGGCCTGAACTGGCCGGTTGTTTCGCCAGCCTCCACCACGCGGCCCTCGCAATCCGCCATATCGGTCCCCACAAACGGCCAATTCGAACCGCCGCCGGATACGTCCAGTGGAGCGTTGACGGCGGACTTCAACTCTTCTAATCCGGCCTAGTAGTGTTCCTACTAGCTGCTCCCAGGCTGCTTGAGTTTCAGAACGACGACTCAACAAGGATTGGCGGTTCAGTCAAATGCGATTGGCCTGGAGCGACTAGCGCCGCGGCATCATCGTGATGGCCGCGATTTCTTTGTCCGACCCGTCCGAATTACTGCACGCGGCCGGGCGAGCGCAGACACATGACCACTCCGCAAGCGTACGGGGCAATTCTATTGCCCTGTGAGCTCGTACGGAGGTGGGGAATTTCCCCATCGCTCAAATATGCACCTTGACATGCTTATTTAAAAGTATACTCTAATGTGCATGTTTATGTTTCGCTAGAGCGGGCCGCCCACAGCGTGTCCCGACGAACCTCTCAAAGTTCAAAAACCCCTCCATGCTAAGTGAAAAAACGATTCGGATTGTCAAGGAGATTACGCCGTTGGTAGCCGCCAATGCGGAAACCATCACGCAACGTTTCTACGAGCGGATGTTCGCGGTTAATCCGGAAGTCAAGGCGTTTTTCAATCAGGCCCATCAGCACTCCGGGAGTCAGCAGAAGGCGCTGGCGGGCGCCATCTGCGCTTACTTCACCCACATTGATAACCCCACTGTGCTGCTGCCAGCCGTGGAACTCATCGCTCAGAAACACGTCTCGCTCGGCATTAAAGCGGAACACTATCCGATCGTCGGTAGTAACCTCCTGGCCGCGATCCGAGATGTGATGGGAGCCGGAGCGACCGACGAAATCATCGAAGCCGTCGCCGAGGCCTACGGACTTTTAGCCGACATCTTCATTGGCCGCGAAGGCGCGATTTACGAAGAGCAAGCTTCGCTCCCCGGCGGATGGAACGGCACGCGAACGTTCGTGGTCGCTAAGAAGGTTCCTGAAAGTGACGTGGTGACCTCGTTCTACCTGACACCCGCCAACGAAGGCCCCCTTTCGCCGTTCAAGCCAGGTCAATACATCACGGTTCACATCAACCACCCGCAGATACCCACGTCGCCGCGGAACTATAGCCTCTCGGATTGCGTCAGCAAACCGCATTACCGCATCAGTGTCAAACGCGAGGAGCGACTTACCGCCGATGCGCCTGATGGTCTGATCTCCAACCATTTGCATGACGCGATTGAAGAGGGGCATCGCATTGAACTTGGTCCACCCTGTGGCGCGTTCACAATTAATCCGGCGACCGTTGCCAAACCGGTAGTGTTGATTGCGGGGGGAATCGGCGTGACGCCGCTGTTGTCGATGGCTAAATCACTCATTCATGTGAACCCCCATGCGACGGTCCACTTCATTCAGGCCGCCCGAAATAGCAAGGTACAGGCGTTCGGGGATGAACTCCGCACCTTAGCTCACGCTGGGCCGAATGTAAGAGTCAAAGTCATCTACGACGCGCCGCTGCTAGGCGACGTGGAAGGCGGCAAATGCCACAGCACGGGGTTCGTTAACACCGACTTGCTTCGGGACGGGACCCCGTACTCCGAAGCCGAGTTTTACTTCTGTGGCCCCCAGTCGTTCATGCGAACTATTCACAGTAGTTTGCATGAACTCGGCGTGGACGAACAACGCGTTCACTACGAGTTCTTCGGACCGAAAGCAGAGCTCACCACTAAAGCAGCCTAAGATCAAAAAACAATTGCCGAAAAAAGCCCGAGCGCGGAAGCCCTTCGGGAGCTGCGATAACCCTGAGGGACGAGTCAATGAAGCGTTTATGGATGGCTTTCGCGGCCGTAATGATTGTCTCCTTCTTGGTCCTCGGTTGGATCGGAACCCGCATCTTTCAAGAGATGCCCCCGATTCCTGCGAAGTTTGTTACTACGACCGGCGTGACCCTGATCGATAATGGCGAAGTTGGCGCCGGCCAGAATGTTTGGCAGTCGCTGGGGGGTATGCAGGTCGGCTCAATTTGGGGGCACGGCAGCTATGTCGCTCCCGACTGGACAGCTGACTGGCTGCACCGGGAGGCGGTGTTCATCTTGGACAAGTGGGCCCATGCGGAATTGAGTAAACCATTCACCGATCTCGACTCCGAACGACAGTCGCAACTCAGCGGCCGCTTGTCGGACCTCATGCGAACCAATACGTATGACGAATCAACCGGTGTGGTGACCGTCGACCCCATTCGCGCCGAAGCCTTCGAGGCGAATGTTGATTACTACAGAACCGTTTTCATCGACGGCAACGCGGATTACGCGATCCCGGCTAACGCCATCTCGAGCGAAGAGCGACTGCGTAAGTTCTCCTCGTTTGTGTTCTGGACATCTTGGGCAGCCTCGACAACACGCCCCGGCGATATCGCTAGCTATACCAACAACTGGCCACACGAGCCCTTAGTCGGCAATCGCCCGACCGGTGATAACATAGTTTGGACGGGCGTCAGCGTGATCATGTTGCTGGCGGGGATCTCCAGCATGGCTTGGTGGTACGCTTCGCGTCGTGAAGACGAAGAAAAGGCCGAAAACATCGCCACTTCCGATCCCTTAGCCCGCTGGAAAGCGACCCCGTCACAACAAGCGACCATCAAGTATTTCTGGGTTGTGGCGGCATTGATTTTCGCCCAAATGCTGTTGGGCATTATTACCGCCCACTACGGCGTTGAAGGCGAAGGTTTCTACGGATTTCCGCTCGCCGAGTATCTGCCCTACAGCGTCACGCGAACCTGGCACGTCCAAATCGGATTGTTCTGGATCGCCACGGCTTGGCTGGCAGCCGGGCTGTTCATCGGACCTCTCGTCAGCAATCACGAGCCAAAGTATCAGCGTCTGGGAGTGAACGTGCTGTTCGGAGCTTTACTATTGGTCGTCGTCGGTTCCCTGACGGGCGAGTGGTTGAGCATCAAGAATTTCATGAGCGACACAGTCTCATTCTATCTCGGGCACCAAGGCTATGAATACGTCGAGCTCGGCCGCATTTGGCAGATCGCGTTGATGGGCGGGCTGTTGTTGTGGCTGGTGCTCATGCTGCGAGTTCTTTGGCCCGCGCTCCGTCAGAAGACGGAATCAACAACCACCGAAGCGAATTCCCAACGTCACCTCGTCATTTTGCTGGCCGTCGCGACCGCAGCGATCGCGTTGTTCTACGGCGCTGGTTTAACGTGGGGGCAGCACTCACATCTGACAATGGTCGAGTACTGGCGGTGGTGGGTCGTTCACCTGTGGGTCGAAGGCTTCTTCGAAGTTTTCGCCACCACCGTAATCGCGTTCGTGTTCATGCGCTTGAACTTGGTTCGCCCCGGACTAGCCGCTGCGGCTGCCCTGCTGTCGGCGACGATTTTCCTGGCCGGCGGGATCATTGGGACTTGCCACCATCTGTACTTTTCGGGGACCCCGACGGTCGCCCTGGCCTGGGGTTCGGTTTTCAGTGCTCTCGAGGTGGTGCCGCTCACGCTCATCGGCTTCGACGCCATGGCCGACCTGCGTCGAAGCAAGGCATCCCCCTGGGTCCAGCGATACAAATGGCCGATCTATTTTTTCGTTGCGGTCGCGTTTTGGAACATGATCGGTGCGGGCTTGTTCGGGTTTATGATCAATCCGCCCATCGCCCTCTACTACATGCAAGGCTTGAATACGACGCCGCTGCACGGGCACGCCGCGCTCTTTGGCGTGTACGGAATGCTCGGCATCGGGCTGATGCTGATGTGTTTGCGAGTCCTGATTCCCGGTCGTCCTTGGAAAGACGGCATGCTGAGCGTCGGTTTCTGGGGCATGAACGTCGGGCTCATGGCGATGTGTGTGCTGAGCCTCTTGCCCGTCGGCCTTCTGCAAACAAAAGCCTCCGTGGAAAGCGGCTATTGGTTCGCTCGCAGTAGTGAGTTTATGCAAACCGATCTCATGCAAACTCTGCGGTGGATGCGAGTCCCCGGCGATACGGTCTTCTTTTTCGGAGCGGTGGCCCTGGTCTGGTTTATTCTGGGGCTGAAGACCGGTCATTCGTTCTCCCCCGTCGATGACGGCTTCGATCCACCTGAAGATGACGCTTCGACGAGTCTCCATCCCGATGCCGAGAAGGAGCACCGTGACGCAGCACGTGCTTAAGAACTCTAACCGTATTCATCACACGCGCTGGCAACTTGGCTTCGCGACTTCCTTCAATTACTTAATTCCATAAATCTTCACAGGAATCCGACCATGCTTACCCTTGATCCCGAACAGACTGTCGGGGACTTTGTTCGCCAGAAGCCCACTCGTGCTCGGGTCTTTGAATCCCTGGCGATTGACTACTGTTGTGGCGGCAAAGTATCGCTAGTCCGAGCCTGCGAAAAACGCGGGATCGACGTGGGCGAAGTGCTACTGGCCATCAGCCACAGCGATGAACAGGCTGATACCGGCACGCTAGTCGATGTCGACTCGATGGGACTCACTGAACTAGCTGATCACATCGAATCGACCCACCACGCTTACCTGCGGGAGGAACTGCCGCGACTGGAACTTATGACCGAGAAGGTCGCGCGAGTCCACGGTGACAAGGACGAGCGACTCTTCAGAATGCGACAGGCGTTTGTCGCTCTTAAAGCGGAACTCGAACCGCACATGCTGAAAGAGGAGCGGATCTTGTTTCCGATCGTACGACAGCTCGTCGCCTCAGCCGAGCGAGCGGAGTTCCACTGTGGAAGCGTCGCTAACCCCATTCGTCAGATGGAACACGAGCACGATCAGGCGGGCGTTGCCCTCGCGATTCTCAACGAATCCACCGACGCTTACACACCCCCAGATTGGGCGTGCAACACTTATCGAGCGATGCTCGATTCGCTCGCCAGACTAGAAGTCGACATGCACCAGCACATTCACAAAGAAAACAACGTCTTGTTTCCGAAGGCTATTCAACTTGAACAAGCTAAAGCGTGAGTGTTCATCCAACTTTCGCCCTCCAGGACGATACGCGTTACTACCAAGGACGTTTCGACCGTACCTCCAGCAGGACTTCCACGAGTAGGGTTGTACGCCGCTTGCGACTGCGACACTTCTGACGTAACGTGGCATGTATTCGAACGCTTCCGTGGCGCGAACCACTCGGTTGTTGATCATCCGCACGAGTAGACGACTACACGCTGAGAGTTTCAAGTTTTTTCGCTCATGACGAGCATCAAGAACGTTTGACAAAGGAAATGACGATTAACGGATTAAGAAGGACACAATATGTGTAAATCCGCTCTACCAATTATTATTCAAGGTGGCATGGGCGTTGCGGTTTCGGCGTGGCAACTTGCCAAAGCGGTCTCTCTCACGGGCCAACTCGGCGTGGTTTCTGGTACTGCGCTCGATGTCGTGTTAGCGCGTCGATTGCAGTTGGGAGACCCCGGAGGACATCTACGCCGCGCCTTGGCTGAGTTTCCTTTGCCCGACATGGCGAAACGCCTTCTTGATCGCTACTTTCTTCCCTCGGGCAAACGCGCCAACATGCCGTTTGGCGTGCAGAAGCTGTTGGACGAGGCCCCTTCGCAAGAACGATGTGAAATGATTGTGGTTGCGAATTTCGCCGAGGTGTTCTTGGCGAAAGAAGACCATCCAGGCTTGGTCGGCATCAACTATCTGGAGAAGATTCAGGCGCCAACGCTTCCCTCGCTGTTTGGCGCACTGCTGGGCGGGGTCGACTACGTCTTAATGGGGGCTGGGATCCCCACCAACATCCCAAGGGCCATTGATCGGCTCTGCGAAGGCGAGCCAGCCACGTTGCCTCTGAAAGTTGACGGCGCGGGCCCTGATGATCGGTATTCCTTGCAATTCGATCCGGAGAAGTTCACCCAGGGGCGGGTGCCGTGGTTGCGGCGGCCCAAGTTCCTGCCAATCGTAGCCTCGGCCACACTTGCCACCATGCTGGCCCGCAAGTCCACCGGGGCTGTCGACGGCTTTGTTGTGGAAGGGCCTTCCGCCGGCGGACACAATGCTCCCCCCCGCGGGAAGATGCAACTTAACGATCGTGGCGAACCCCTCTATGGCGAACGCGACTTGGTCGACCTTACAGCCCTGCGAGAACTCGGCCTCCCCTTCTGGTTGGCAGGTTCCTGTGGCTCCCCCGATCAGGTTGTTCACGCGATCGAGTCCGGCGCCACGGGCGTGCAAGTCGGAACGGCATTTGCTTTCTGCAACGAGTCAGGCATGAGCGAAAGCATTCGCCGGCAAGTGATCCAAGCGTGCATTTCGGCCGACATCGACGTGCGGACCGACCCCGTCGCCTCCCCCGCTGGGTTTCCTTTCAAGGTCCTCTCTCTCCTGGGTAGCCTTTCCGAATCAGCCGCCTATCAGCTTCGCCAACGACGCTGCGACTTGGGATTTCTGCGCCAAGCATTCAAGACAGCCGACGGGTCGATTGGCTGGCGCTGTCCTGCCGAAGCCGTGGCGGCCTACGTGCATAAGGGGGGCTCCGAAGCAGACACCGCAGGCCGCAAGTGCGTTTGCAACGGCCTCATGGCGAATGTGGGGCTGGGGCAGGTTCGCTCGGATGGCTCGCACGAATTGCCACTCGTCACTTGCGGAGACGACGTCAAGAATCTCACACAGTTTCTTAAGTCTCCTGGCCGCTTGAATTACTCGGCGCGAGACGTGGTGACTCACCTGCTATCACTGATCTCCACGAGAGCTTCGGTGGCCGCTTGCTGAGCGCGCCACAGGCGGGTTGTGAGTGGTATTTGAAAAAAGGCAGCGCCCGGCGCCGAAAAAATGCCGCGCTGGATGGAGGAGAGGATGATCCTGGGCCTCCGCGCGATGGCCACCAGGTAACTCCAACTCCTTGGATCGGGGGGGGGGGGGGTGCTGGAGTTGCTCGGTAGCTCTCAGCGGCAATACGTTGGCGCCACCGCAGTCTGCAATCGCGCCGAGTTTCGGCTGCTAAGTGCGTTAGGTTGGTCGATCGCGAGCGAAGTGTCGAGTTCAATCAACGGCAGAACTGATGGACTTTTTGATGCCCAGTTGTATTCGACGATGCCCAAATATCGAAGTTCCAATCACCCCCATTGCCAACCAACTGCGAGCCTCGGGAACTGCCGTATAGGTGAAGTAGCCGTTGACTTCGACATGCTCCGTGCCCCACTCCAAACCATGAAAATGGGAATAGTTAAGCGCGAAAACGTCGACCGATTCCAATTCAAATCGTACGGGCCCTGCCGTAAAGGCCGCCAACGCAGCCGGGGAGCTAAGTTCATGGGTCGTGGACGCTGAAAACGGGTGTCTATGCATGTCTAAGAACCCTCCCGGCGAAGGATCAATCCACCCGATCGTGACGAGGGGTTCGGCCAGAAGCAGAGGGCTTCGATGGGTGACCGAAACGAAATGCGGCTCTTCGGGATCCCCGAAGTCCTCGTGAGTCAGCCCGGTGACTCGAAGGGAGAGCGTCAGGGCCTGGAGCGTTCCTAGCTCCGTTGGAAAGGGCTCAACTGTGAACCGGCCGAGATCGAAAGTGAGTGCCGTGACGGTTGCTGGGATTGTGACCAGGTCAGCCTTCGAGCGACTGCCTCCGGCAACGATTGCAGTGGCGAGTGATGCAACAAATAGAATCGACTTGTGACGCATTTTGAAAATCCTCACAAAAGACGGGGAAGTGATTTACTGGCTGCGCGAAGCACAGCCAGCTTGCCGAAACTATTCGCAGGAGCACACGAAGCTGATGTTGTGCATGGCTACTTATCGAGAGGGATGGAAACTGCGAGTTTATAGCCGAGGCATCGATCGTGCTTGTGAGTTATAGGCACCTCTTGAGCTTGATCCAGCAACACAATCCGAGCGTGACGACGCCGCCAAACAGCACCGAACTTGATTCCGGAATCGCCACACTCGCGACGCGAAAGCCGACGGTGACATCTTGGCTTCCGTAATGGTTGCTAGTTAAGTACGACGAACTGAGACCGTTTGAGGATGTTTGAAACCACGCGCCACCACGAAGCAGGCGATTCGTTTTCGATAAGTTGTTGCTGAGGTCTTCTTCAGTCTCCAGCCATTCATAAACGTTTCCCCCCATCCCCATCGTTTTGTAGGCGCTCAGGCCGCCGGCCAACTGCACGTCTGCTGGACCACCGGAAGGCTGCCAGTAGACGGCGTTCCCGTTGGACGTTCCCGACGCCACTGGGTAAGGGTCGGAATTGCTGCCGGTCGGAAAATCCCAGTAGTTCCCAAAGACTGGATTGTAGTACGCCGCCTTGTACCATTCGTCCGCGCTCGGCAAGAAGTAGTGCGCGCCTGTATTTCGATACCGATTTGACGCGTTGTAGCCCGGATCAGACGGCTGCCAAAGGGAATTCCCCTCGGTGACATTGTTGGTGGTGAACTTATAGGCGGGCTGAAACCCCTTGCTGGTATTGAGCCAATTCACAAATCGGGCAGCCTCCAACCAAGTGACGCCCGTCCCAGGGCGATTCAGGCCATTGCCGTTGTACGCAGCCATATTGGCAAGAGTCAGACCCAGTCCGCCTGCAGCGTTGGCCTTGGTCACCATGTCGCGGCTGACTTCAAATTTGCCCATGTTGTAGTTGTATGTGACTGCCCCGGCTGGGCTCGGACTCCCGGTTATGTCAGCGGGGTTGCCCGGATTACCGATTGGCACGAACTCCATGTTGAACGAGTTGACCCCGCTGCCGAATGCTACGATGTCGGCGGCGACGTCGTCACCGATGGCGTTACACAAAAGTGACGCAATGAGAAGCATGAGTGGGCGAATAATCCTCATCAGTTGATCCCCTTTAATGGTGATGCGGCTAGAGAAGCGGGTGAGTGAGATTTCAAGATCTGAAAGCAGCGGTCGAGTGCCGCCAGACTGCCGAGTGCAACGGCCGCGAGAGTGAATGCGTAGGGTTCGGGGACGCCAATCTGATAGCCCGAAGCAAAGCTCACGCCTCCTGGAACGGCCGAGCCGTTAGGCATCGTCACGGCCCCGATGGTGATGCTGTTAAAGGCGTCTGCGGTGACGGACGGGCTCCGAAACGCGATGGCCGAAGCGTATGCATGCAAGTTCAGCAGGTAGCCCTCGGGCTCGGAGTCATTGCCGATTCGGGGTAAGTCGAGAAACGTGTGCCAGACTGAAAGGTCGCCGAATTCCGAAAAGCCATACACGCCTTCACCTCCTTGGCGAATCCCTTCATCGTCAAAGATTCGGCCGAAATAACCCGTTGCGGAGCCGACTCCCATTGGGCTAAATTCCGACTGAATGCAACAACCAACATCTCCAATCAGTCCACTGGAATCTTGCTGAAAGACGCCAACCGCGGCTTTCCCCCCACCGCCCCCGCCGGTCGGCGGCAGACTGAGCACGCTGTGGACGTTGATTTGGACTCGCAAATGATCGGGCCAAGGCCCGGATCCGCTGACTCTGATCGTGTCGATCCACTGGGCGCTGGCCGTCACGCCGGTAAAGAAGTCACCTTGGAAGTCCGTCGCGAATAGCCGGATGGGCCGCATTGAGTTGGAGAGATCGATTGTTGCTTCGCCCTGGTACCGGTGCGGATCGTCAGGCAGTGCCAGAACGACAGGCGGGTTTGGGTATTTGTAATACGCATGAGCGGAGGCGCCGCCGGGACGGAGGTCCGCTGGAGAACTGAAGATTTGCCCGATGATGTCAGCCTGCACGCCGCTAATAAGCTCGGCTTTGGCCGATTGGCTGATAGCCATGAGTAGCGCCAGGCAGACAACTGCCACCAACGCTTTAAGGTTTGGTCCCCGGACAGTTAGTAAAGTGCGCATTGTTTACTTCCATAAAAAGTGATACTTGGCTGGTGAGGCAAGCTAAAAAGTCCGTCGATGCCGCAGCTGCCGACGACGGCGAATAACACCCATCAAGACGACTCCCGCGACGACCAACGCCGCCGCCGTTGGCTCGGGAACGACTTCGATCCGCATTGCACCGACACGCCCTTCAAGGTACGAGTACGTCGCCCCGCCGTTGATGGAAAAAGTCCTCCGATCGGCCGAACCCAGCGAGTTCCAATTCCACACGGCCTCGGTGTTTCCGACTCCAGGGGCCACGACGATCCAATACCGATTACCTGCGGTCAAAGTCACGGTAGGATCGGAGTTGACGAGCGTCTCGGGCGCGTCGAGTCCGCCGAACGGCGGGACGTCGCTGCGGGTGAATGACGCCAGCACGGGTCCCAGTTCGCCGGCGGCGTCAGCCTCGTGGAGCCGCACGTCGAGGAGATTCGTTCCGCGGATCCAGTGCAGGGCGATTCGGATTACCGCTAGTTGGCCGGTCGCGGCCGACGTGAACCGAGAGCCGCTGATTCGCGGCGGCGTAAAGAATGGCGGCCCTGTCATCGTCCCGGCAACGCCATGTCCTGTGTCGTCGTCGTAAACGTCCCCCGAGCCGAAGTTGTTGTACGCATCCCACGCCAGGGCGGTCGACCCTCGGCCTGTCAGAATGCCAATGACGATGAGCAGACAGAGTTGTTTCATGGTACGTTCTCCTACCTGTTAAGGGTGATTGCTGATCGCGATGGCGTCCGTGCGCTGGCAAATCCATGAGCCGGGAAACTTCTGCGAGAATGTTCGCAGATGTCCGCCCGACGGCTGTCCAGCGCAGCCATCGGGTGAAGTGTTGACTGTAAGTCCGCCAACGCGCGAGCGACGGTTGCCCTTGATCCGAATCGCTCGTCGGACTCCGCACGCCGTGAATTAGGAATTGCGGCGCCGCCGACGTGCCCAAGTCGCGAGTGCGGCGACTATGGCGAGCGACGCCGTCGTGGGCTCAGGGATGGCAACACATGTGTGATCGAACACGCCTTGCATGGTGATCTCGCCGGGAGTCAACAACTCGAAATGAATGCTGACCTGTGGCGGGCAGTACGGCAATACCACTGGCCCGGCCTCAATTCGCTGGGGAGTCGGAGCCGGGGGGAGGAGATTGCGGTAGAAGTTGGGAAGCGGAACGATGATCGAGTTGCCGGCCGAATCGATGTAGTCGAAATGGATCGCAAGTTCGGCTGCGCCCGATCCGCTGTTGATCGCCTCGCCGACGAACTGCAACACCTTGACCGAGGGCGGAGGCAAGACATGGTTAGGGAAGATCAATTCAATCGGCTGATTGAACACCAACGAGAAAGGCCCGATGGGATCTTGATCCGCAATCGCACAGGGTGCGGCGCCGATCAAGGACAGAAGAAACACGGCGGCGTTAAGGGCGCGATGCATGAGAAACTCCTCCCAAAAATGAGACTAACGCCGCCCGAGCCGCCGAACGAGTATGCTACCCGCTCGCTGCGGTCTTGCGACGCATCGACTCTGTGTCTTCCAACATCGAGAGCATCGAGATATCCGAGGTCGCCCGCGATTCGATGCGCTCGGTTATCGAGTAATTCACTTATGCCGTACTCCTTTCGGTCGCCAGGTCCAGATTGATGCGTGTTAGCTGCCACCCCTCGAGGGCGCGCACGAGGGTGTCGCACCACAATTGACCCTGAAAGATGTAGCGGAGTTGCGCCCCGCGCAACGAGCGGTCGCGGAGAGCGGCGTGAGCTTCGTGGAGAGTCATGGATGCGTCACCAACCTCCCGGCGGGCCTGCCACTTCGGGGTCACTTCGATCTCCTTGCCAAACGTGGCAATGTCCTGGAAGAGCGCATCGAGGGTTTCCTCGTCGAGCGATGCTTGGTGCAAATCGGGAAGTCGGTTCATTGGTTTTCTTTCCTGCTTGGGGAAGCAATCATCCTCACCGCGTTGCCGGGCGCAGGACAAACCACTTGACAGTCTCCACAGCCGGTGCAAATCGATGCCACGACCTGGGGCACGCCCGCGCGCACTTCGATCGCACCCTTGACGGGGCACCGTTCAACGCAGGTCGAACAGAACAGATTGCGGTAGGCCAGGCAGAGTCGGCCTTGGATTACCGCGACTTGTGAAATCGCGTCGTCACCGCCAACCTTCCGAGCGGGCGCGACAGGTGGTTTCCAGATGCCGGAGAGCAACTGTCGTCGGCTGATCACTGCTGCTCTGATACTCATGGAACGTTCGCCCTCGCGAGCGGGCCGAGGGATTTTTTCTGTGGGTGGGGCAGCGGAAGAGGCAGCTCCAAAGGCGCCCAGTCAAAGCCGCGGCTGGGGGCGTGGCACTGCGTGCAGTTGACGCGCCAGGGATGGCTGGTACGGAGCCCCTCTTTGCCCAGCGAGCCGTGACAGGTGACACAGTCGGAGCGCATCCAGACCGAGTGGGGGATGGTCGGCGGAGCGCCAGGGCCAATTCGTTCGCCTCGGCCAGGCTCCGCGAGGCCGACGAATTGGGATTGCGTTGCGGTTGTCGAGGCGATGGCCCACGGGGCATTCTGCGCACCCTCGACGTGACACTGCGTGCAGTTCGGTAAGTAGTGGTGGCTCATCTTGGGAGCAATGACCTGCCCCACCTTGAACCCCGCCCCATGGCAGGCCAGGCAGGCCTGGGCGTTCCGCTCGTCGATCGCGTGGGGGACTACCGGCGGGGCGCCGCTGAAGGCCCGACGCTCGCCACGGATTGCAACGGCCGCAGCCCGCTGCTGATCGGTGGCGGACTTGTCGCCAAAGAACTGCGTAGGATCGTCCTGGTGTGTGGGGAGCGACTGCGTCCAATTCGAATTGGGACCCCGGGTCACCTTGGACATTTTCAAATACTCGACCACTACGGGGGGGAGCCCCGCACGCGCAGCCCCGCTCTCTTCCGCAGCGACCACGGAGCGACGTCTCTCGGGCAGTTCGCGGGCGCCAATCAAGAACCCGGCGACCGAGACGCCAATAGTTACCGCCAACGCCATGTGGCCGAGTCGCTGTCGTTGGCTGTGATTTTGATCAGTAGACTGAGTCACGGCCTTACCTCTTCACTGCCGGAGGGGGCGAGGTCGGTAATCTTCGTGACCCGAGCGGCGCTCTTTTTATAGTCGGGCTGCTTGGAGAAGGGGTCGATCGCATCGAGCGTGAGGTCGTTGATCGGGGCGGTCTCGTCAAAGAACGGCACGAATAATGTCCCGCGCGGCGGCCGAGCGCGACCGTCAATCCAGACCGGTAATCGCATCTTGCCGCGAATCGTGCGCAGTTCGACCTCCTCGCCGTTAACAATCCCCAGCTCGCGCGCGTCTTCAGCGTTCATCTCCAAGTAGGCCTTGGGCATCGCGTTGGAAAGCTGCTTAACACGCCCGGTTAGCGTACCGGTGTGCCAGTGCTCCAAGACTCGTCCGGTGGTCAACATGAAGGGGTACTGCCCACTGCATGTCTCGGCGGGGTCCTGATGCGGGCGGAACCAGATCAGCGCACGGTCGTCCTTGGTGACCGAGTGGTAAAACTGAAACTTCTTGCCGGGTTGGACATAGACATCAGAGCCTTCAACAAACCGCCAGCGGGTCTCTTTGAATCCCCCGTTCGCGGTCTCGATCACCGGCCAGCGCAGGCCGCGGTGGGCGACGAGTTGGTCGTACGGGGCGACGTTCTTGTGTTTCATGAACGTGAACTGCCGGTATTCGTCGAAGAGCGCCCGATCAACATTCACGCGGCCGTAGTAGTTGTCCCACTCCCAAATGGGGACCTCCGCGCCGGCTTCGTCCCGCATCGTGAAGAGCCACTCGCCAGCTTCGTCCTTAAGACCTTCGTGGCCAAGTTCCAAGAGGCGCCGGGCAACGGCGATAATCTGCCAACAATCGTCGCGAGCTTCGCCGGGCGGGTCGACCATCTTGAACCACTGCTGGGTGCGGCGTTCGCTGTTGCCGTAGACGCCGTTTTTCTCGACCCACATGGCCGAAGGAAGCACGAGGTCCGCCAGTTCCGTCGTGGCCGTGGGGTAGACCTCCGAGACGATGAGAAACTTGTCGGGCTGTCCCTGCTTGGCTTTGAAGAGCTTGTGAGTGTTCGGCAGCGACTGGCCCGGATTGGTGACCTGCACCCAGATGGTGTTGATGGCTCCCCCCTGAGCAGTCGGCTTGCAAAATTCTTCAAACATCTTGACCGTATGAAAGCCGATCTCGGGATTGAGGCGACCCGCGGGCAAGTTCCAGCGCTGTTCCACATCGGCGCGGTGCGCAGGGTCCACCACCAGCCGTCCGCCTGGGAGCGCGTGGCTCAGGACGCCAACCTCGCGGACGGTGCCGCACGCGGAAGGTTGTCCGGTCAGCGACTGCGGCCCATCGCCCGGTTTGCCCCAATGCCCGGAGAGCAAATGAATGCCGTGGACCAAGTTGTTGATCGCGGTGCCGGCGGTGTGCTGGTTCATCCCCATGCACCACAGCGAAACAATTCGCCGCTGCTTGTCTGCGAAGAGCTTCGCGAGCATCACCAGTTGCTCAGCTGGAACTCCCGACAATTCGGATGCTTTCTCGGGCGTGTAGAAGGAGACCAGCTTCTTGTACTGTTCGAAGTCAATTGGCTCGCCAAACAGGCCCGCCGAGCCCTTTTCGGCGACCATCGCGAGGTAATCGTCATGCGTGCAGGAGGCTCCAGGCGTGCGGTCGGCTCGGAAGTTACAGTGTTGTGCGACAAAATCATCGTCCATGGCGCCCCACTCAATCAGTTGCTGGGCGACACAGTTGGCGATCGCTAGGTCGCCGTGCGGCTTCATCAATAGGTGATGGTCGGCGCGCTCCGTGGTGCGGGTCCACCGTGTGCCGATGTCAAAGATTTCGATCTTTTCACCGCGCACCCGCCGGTCGATGATGCGACTGAAGAGAACCGGGTGCATCTCCGCCGGGTTGTTACCCCATAAGATTATCGCGTCACAGTTGTCGAGGTCGTCATAGCATGATGCGGGTTCGTCCACGCCGTAGGTGCTGAGAAACCCCGTCACGGCGGACGCCATGCAGAGCCGGGCGTTGGCATCGAGGTGATTGTTCGACAGACCCCCGCGCATCAGCTTGTTGCCGGCGTATCCTTCCGGAATTGTCGATTGTCCCGAGAGGTACATGCCGAACTTGGGCCCCACTTCCATGATCCGCCGAGCGACAATGTCGAGCGCCTCGTCCCACTCGATCGGCTGCAACTCACCGTTGACCCGCAGCATTGGCTTGGTGAGCCGGTCGGCTCCATAGAGAATGCCGCCAACGTGGTAGCCCTTAACGCATAAGAGCCCGCGGTTGACCTCCGCCTGTTGGTCGCCGGCGATCGCAACCACCTTCCCTTCTTGAACACCGACTTGCACGTGGCACCCGGTGCCGCAGAATCGACAGGGCGCCTTGTCCCATACCACGCCGGGAATTTCCGGCTTTTCGGGCAGTGGAGGCAACGGTGCGGCCAGGCCGCGAGACGCCAGCGACTCGGCCAGCCCACAAGCCGCCGACATCGCGGCCACCTTCATTGCTTCGCGCCGATCCAAACTCATACGACTTCTCCTTATGGCTAACCGGAGTGCGGACTTGGGTTCCCGGCCGTACGGCGTCCGCTAATCTCCTCAAACGACGCCGAGGGGCTTTCGCAACCGAGATAAATGAAGGCGACATCCACCGCCGCGACTCCTGGGAGCTCCCACAACCAATCCCAGAGCGCTTGGTCTTCGGCTTTGCTCGCGGTGTCGGTGACAATGGGCAGCCGCCCACCAAGGGGCTCCCCGCAGGTGACCTCATGACGCTCGCTCAGCGCCGCCCAAACGGCCGGCAGGTCGGCAACATGGGAGGTCGAAATGACGAGGCCGCTGGTCGGCATGACGGTCAGTGGGGGAAGCGTGATTCGCCGGACGGAGAGGAATCGAACGTGAGTGTAGCGGCTGTTCGAGAATAAATCAAGAAACAATGTTCTTTTATTCTTGATTTTGGCGCCGAGACGCGATAACTTAAACGGCGGCGACCCCCTTCCACCCAGGATTACCCCCAAAATGTTGCACCGCCGCTCCGCTGCGATCTTCTGGGGAGTGCTTGTACTCGCTGGCTTCCTTGGCGTTGCGGCAGTGCTTGCGGTGTCGGCGACGACTGGCGTGGTCAGGACTGGGGGCCAAGGCGGCCCTGCCGATGTAGCCGCGGAGGTGGTTCCGAGTCCGACGCCACGGTTCTCGACGACGATCGTGGGAGCCAGCGAGGCCCCCGGCATCCCGACCGGAGAAGTCGACGTTCTTGGCAAGCCCGTGTTGGCCAACTGCACAACTTGCCACGCCACCCGCGAGGCGAATCTCACGACCCGCGAGGGCCGTCAGTTACAGGAGTTCCATCAGGGACTGACAACCACCCACGGAGAGCAACAGTGCGTGGCGTGCCACAATCCTGGCGATTACTCCCAACTGCGGCTGGCGAGCGGTGAAGCAATTGAGTTTACCGATTCCCTCCGGCTGTGCCGGCAATGCCATGGACCCCAGTACCGCGACTACGAACAGGGCGCCCATGGGGGCATGACGGGTTACTGGGACCTTTCACGAGGTCCGCGGACACGAAATCACTGTCTGGCCTGCCACGATGCGCACGCACCCCAGTACCAGTCGGTCATGCCGGTGTTTCGGCCCCGCGACCTGCCCCCAAGATCACATCGGGAGGATCATCCGTGAGCGAGTCGAAAATGTTGCAGTTGCCAATCCTCGGTCAGGTCGACCGGCGGACTGCGCTCAAGGCGGCCGGTGCGATGCTGGGCGCAGCGGCGTTCGCTAAAGCCGTCGCGCCGATTGTCGAGTGGGCGTCACAGGAGACCTCCGCCGATGAGTTTTTGCAGAAGCACTTCAAGCAGCTTTCGGGAGACGAGCTTGCACAAGTGATCCGAAGATTGGAGGCAGAGACGCAGGAGGAATACGGCGCCGAGGTCACGATCTCCGATGTCCGCCCCCAGCCAGGGGTTAAGTTCGGCTATGCGCTGAACCTTTCAATTTGTATCGGCTGCCGCAAGTGCGCCGAGGCTTGTCACCAGGAAAACAACCACGATCGGGCCTCCGGCAATTCCTACATCCGCGTCCTCGAGATGGATCAGGGGAGCCTCGATTTGGAAAGCGGCACGGCGGACTACGACCATCCGGTTCCGCAGCCCGATAAGTTTTACATGCCCGTGCAGTGTCAGCAATGCGACCGCCCGCCTTGTGTGAATGTCTGCCCGGTTGAAGCGACTTGGAAAGAAGACGATGGCCTCGTCGTGGTCGACTACAACTGGTGCATCGGCTGCCGCTACTGTGAAGCCGCTTGTCCCTATCATGCCCGGCGATTCAATTGGACCAAACCCGAAGTGCCGACAGCAGAGATCAATCCCAACCAAGGCTATCTAAGCAATCGCATCCGTCCGCAAGGAGTCGTCGAGAAGTGTACGTTCTGCCTGCACCGCACTCGGGCAGGCCGACTGCCGGCCTGCCTCGAAGCGTGTCCCACCGGCGCCCGGGTGTTTGGTAATCTTCTCGACCCGAATTCAGAGATTTCCTATGTGTTGCGAACCAAGCGGGTCTTCGTTCTCAAGGAGGAGCTGGGGACCCGACCGCAGTTCTTTTACTTCTTCGACACCTGATTCCGGAAGCGCAACCACCATGCCTGCGACTTTATTTGCCTGCAACGAAAACTCGGTGGGCGACCTGTCATCGCTCCTTAGCATCGAGCCAGACGCCACGGTGACCAAAGCTCTGTTCGATTCGCCGGCAGTCAGGCTGGTGTTGTTCGCTATGGACGCAGGCCAACGACTGACCGATCACAGCGCGTCAAAGCTGGCTTTCGTGCAGGTGCTCGATGGTCAAATACTGTTTACCCTCGAAGGGCGACCCCACGAACTTGGGCCTGGCGGATGGGTGGCGATGCAGCCGGGAGCCGTGCATGCGGTTCAAGCCAAGTCACCCACGCGGTTCTTGCTGACACTAGTGAAGGAGCCGAACGCATGAACCAGACCCATGCGGCGACCGGATCGACGAGCCACGCGGTGACCTACCCGCGATTCCTGTGGAGGGCCATCAAGCTCTCGACCGAGGGCCCGTGGTTCTTCTACGCCTGGATGACGCTGCTCACCGCGTTGTTCCTGGTGGGTGTCCACGCCTGGGCGGTCCAGGTACGGGATGGCATGGCGGTGACCAATATGACCGACCACGTTTCGTGGGGGCTCTATATCGCCAACTTTACGTTTATGGTCGGACTCGCCGCCGGCGGCGTGATGATGGTCATCCCCGCGTATTTGTACCACGACGACGAGATGCACGAGGTGGTGATCCTGGGCGAGCTGCTGGCAATCGCGGCCATCGTGATGTGCCTGGGGTTTGTCACCGTCGACCTGGGACGCCCCGATCGGTTCTGGCACTTAATCCCTGGTTTAGGGAGGTTCAATTGGCCGATTTCGATGCTGACCTGGGATGTCATCGTGCTCAACGGCTACCTGCTGCTGAACCTGCACATTACCGGTTATTTGCTTTACAAAAGATTCCGGGGCGAGATGCCCGACAAGAAGTGGTACCTCCCATTCGTTTACCTTTCCATTGCCTGGGCGATCTCCATTCATACTGTGACCGCCTTCCTGTACTGCGGTTTAGGAGGTCGGCCCTTTTGGAACACGGCCTTGTTGGCGCCACGCTTTTTGGCGTCGGCGTTTGTTTCCGGGCCAGCATTCATCATTGTGGCGATGCTCGTCGTCCGGCGCGTTGGGGGCATTCCTATTGGCGAAGCGCCCATCCGCACGCTCACGGGCATCATGCGCGTGACCATACTGATTAGCCTGCTGATGGTCGTTTCCGAAGTTTTTACCGAGTTTTACACCGGGGGCAGCCACATTGCATCGGCCCGCTATCTTTATTTCGGACTGCATGGGCATAACGCTCTCGTCCCCTGGGTCTGGTCATCGGTCGCAATGATGACGGTTGCCGCCATTTTGCTGCTCAAACCCAAGGTGTACGACCACAAGCCGCTTTTAGTTGTCGCCTGCAGTTTGGCCTTTGTCGGCGTGTGGATCGAAAAAGGGATGGGCCTGATCATTCCGGCGTTTGTGCCCTCGACACTGCACGAAGTTGTCGAGTATCTCCCGAGTCTTTCGGAGTGGAAAATTACCGTTGGTGTGTGGGCGTTGGGGCTGATGGTGTTTACACTGGCGTTGCGAGTGGCCATCCCAATCCTGACCAATCAGGAATCGCTTGTTCTGACCCGGGGACGAAGGGCGTGATCCGCTACGGCAAGACAACTCAGACTGCGATCTCCGCAATGAGCCGGTTGGCAGAGGTGTATGAATCGCGCGAGCAGCTTTCGTCGCACGACATTGCGCGAGACCGCGAGATCGCCCAGACACTGGCGGCCAAACTGCTAACGACGCTCTCACAGGCGGGTCTCGTGGCCGGAGCACGTGGCCCGGGCGGAGGCTACGCGCTTGCACGACCTCCCAAGAAGATAAGCCTCATGGATATCGTGACCGTTTTCGAACGCCATGATGGCAATCTGGTCTGCCCGTTCGGCCCCAACTGGTGTGGCTCCAACCAGCCGTGCCCACTTCATCAAGACTACGCGGCGTTTACTGAAAAGATCAACAAATGGTTGAGTTCAACAACCCTCGCGGTTTTTACAGCGAGCAGCAAGCTAAGCACTCCCTCTCGAAGGAGCCTTCGGAATACTCCGCCCTCCGGGCGTGGTTGATTGTTCGGTCAATCGCTTACTCCCAGCTGGCGATCGAGACAACGTGCCCCGCGATGCTGAGCACCACTCAGACCCTGTTCATCGCGACATTGATCAGCGGGTAATTTCAGCCGATTCGGATCGCGCGGGTCGGTGAGGTCTTGGAAGCGCTCCACAAGGCGTTACGGTCGTGCCGCCCATGCTCCAATTCGGGAGCACGCTCCGCGGAAAAAACTCTTCTCCCTCGTCACGCGGCGCAATCGCCCGGGCTTGGGGCTTATACGCATCCCAATCGGAACCGACGGCTAGCACTTTCATCAAAGCCCGGGTTTTCTCGCACAATCGCGTGCTAGCAACGCTCTATTTCAGATTAGAACGCGTATTATTTCGACTTCGATGCTTCGGGAGTGCTGACCCCTTCAACGGGCTCGATTGTGAGCTCCGCGGTGTTGGGGGCGGCCGGGGCTCGTGACCGCAGGGCGAGCGCTTCAGCTTGGCGGCTGTAGTCAATCGATTCCGCCAGAATGCGGGCCGCCTCCTGGGGGGCGTGAAAGCCGCGGCTATTCTCGCTACTCACGTAGTCGAGCCGCCACGTCGACTTTCGCTGCAGGTCATAAATATCTTGGAGGGTTTCTTCGGGTACGCCCGCCGCCTTGGCTTCCAGAATCGCGTCGAGCATGGCGGTCATGGCGCCCGCGGCGCGATCCAATAGCGCCATGTTCCGCGACTGGGTCAACTCGATTCGCTCCCGCAGATCAGCTTCGCTGCTGTGATGGCACGTTTGACATGCGCCCGCGATGTTCTCCAGCGGACTCCGCACCAAGTGGCTGCTCACCTTCATCGCGCCCAGGCGTTGGTACGGCATGTGACAATCGGCGCAGCTCACGCCGCTGCGAGCATGAACGCCTTGGCTCCAAAGTTCAAACTCGGGGTGCTGTACTTTGAAGGTTGGCGCCCCGGTCTCGCCGTGCGCGAAGTCCATGAAGGGTTCATTCTCGGCGAACTTGGTTTCCTCCCACGTCCGTTCGGCGTCCTCCATTTTCAGGCCGTTGGCCCACGGGAAGGTCAGTGTCGATTTCGGCCCGCAGTAGTATTCCACATGGCACTGCCCGCATACAAACGAACGGAGTTCTTGCCGAGTCGCGTCGCGATTGGGATCGTACGGCGTCTTACGGTCGCCACGCCGCCATCGCTCCACACTCGGCAAGTGAGGAACCGGCGCCTCACCCCCCGCCAGCGACTGAATTCCCAGCACGAAGCCGGGGCGCGTGACGCGGATCGCCATGCTGGTAGGGTCGTGGCAGTCGATGCAGGTAACAGGGTGTGCTTCGCCAATCGGAGCATGAGCAGCATCCACGGGTGCGCCGGCCATGTGGCCCGTGAAGCCACCTACCGGCGGCGTGGGAAAGACGGGTTTCTGGTTGGCGGGGGAGCCATCCGGCATGGTCACCAGTCGGGCGAAGACTTCTTGATAAGGTTTCTGGCTCAGCTCTTGAAAACCGCGAATGACCGCTGGCATGTTGAACTCTCCAGCAAGCGTGGCGTCGTCGGTGGGTTGCCCCAGCGCTTCAAGTCCCGTTTTGCGGTAAAGCACGGTGGCGGAGGCGTGGCAATGCAAGCAGGCCCCCGCTTGAGGTTTCTTGGTGACGCGCTCGGTCACCCCCTGGTCGTACAGCATGTAGGCGTGACCACGGGCTTCGCGGTAATCGAGACTGAACGCATAGCCGGCG
This sequence comes from Pirellulales bacterium, assembly GCA_022841705.1. Lineage (GTDB taxonomy): Bacteria > Planctomycetota > Planctomycetia > Pirellulales > Lacipirellulaceae. The sequence continues at coordinate 48,785 of JALHQZ010000011.1, read as the reverse complement.
TACAGCCGTTTGAGCCACGGGAAGGTTTCCAGCTTGCTTTGGGGCAACGCGCTGCTGCCGCCGTAGAACTTGTCGCCGGCAGTCGCCTTCCAGCCATCGAAATGGTGCGGCCAGTTCAGGCCCCAGGGCTGGGGATCGGTGGAAATTTCGGTCACCTCCGCCACCCGTACGAAGGGCTGCCGTGCTTCCTGTTTGCGCTGGAACATGACCACCAGGACCCACGTCACCAACAGCGTCGCGAGCGCGGCGATCAAGCTCACGAGCAGTAACAATTTGGCGATTCCTACTCGGCGGCGAGAAGACGAACGTGATGAGAACATGTTAATGTTGAGTGCGAGATGGATGGCGGCAAACGCGGATCGTTACGGGAGGAACGCAGATGCTTCAAAGATGGGACGACTAACCAACCACAAAATCACGGGAACAAGCCCCGGGGCTAACGATTCTTTACCTTTGGGCGTGGCCGACCGACTGGTGACAGTGAATGCACAGCACCATGTCGCCACCCGATTCGGCGGGGAGCAGATGGTTCACTAATTCTCGGTGGCAATCGAGGCACGCTTGTTGGGTAATGCGGCGATTACGCGGCTTGATTTGGATCGGTTCGTGGAAGTTGTCGAGCGTGAAGGCCAATGAGTGAAAGAAGCCGTTGTCGGCCTTGGTGACCCATTTGCCGAGGGGATGATGCGACAAATGGCAATCATTACAGGTGGCAACGTTGCGGTGGCTCGACTTCACCCAGGAGTCGTAATGCGACTGCATGATGTGGCAGTTGGCGCATGAGGCGGGATTACTTCCCAAGTAAGCGGCGCCACCGCCGTAACCAAAGGTGAATGCCCCCAGTCCTCCCAAGATGCCTACCAGCGTGGCAGCCAACAGCGCTGGCAACCACGCAGGCACGCGACCGTGCCGGAGCGCCACGCGACTTGGAGAAGTGGGACTGTTCACGGCAACCGCAGGACGCGAGGAGGAACGCCCCCCGAACGTTGAGAGTGGCGAACGTGTACCAGCCGAACAAGCTGGCGAAAAGAGCCAGTCACCCGACACTTCTCAGCAGGATTGAGTCTGGAAACGCTCCAGGCTCGACGAGTCAGAGAACATACCACGCCGCCTGCCCCCGCGACAATTGGGCGCAGAGTTGCATTGCCCGTCTGGTTGGCGTGAATCCGTGAGCAGGGATTCGAGCCCTGCTGCCCCGGTTCCCGACTCAAGCGCGAGGTCTGCCCCGATTAATCCACAGATTAGTCCAACGAGAAACAATCTGCTCCCGTCTTGGATCCCGGCACGTCACCTGACGAGCGACCGCGGTACCCGGCGGCAGCTCAGCAGGACCTTCGCCTGCCCCTCTGGCAGCCAACAGAAAAGGAAGCACGGACCGCTGAGCGCTTCCTGCACGCTTTCCCCGCGCGCTTAGAAGTTAAGTTGCCACTCGACATAGGTGAAGTTGATATCGGTGTCGCCGATGATCTTGTCGCCACGCCAGAGGTGCGAGTAACCAACGAGCGCCGATTGCCGGGCGCTGAAGTTGTACTTAGCGATCAGGTCCAGCTCGTTGCCGAAATCTTTGCTGGTGGTGTTTTGGGCCGATTGAAAACCGACCCCCGGGATGATGTCTTCTGCTTGGTTGGCGCCGATGTAGTAGTACCACAGCAGCAGCTCGGTCTTCTTGTTGGGCTTCATGGTCAACAGCGCGTTGGGGCTCGAAATGTTGGAGCGTTGCGCGGAATCAATAAACCCGATGTATTTGTGGCCCAACGGGAACAGATGGTTGAAACGGTTGAAGTCACCACCGGGGACGTTACCGCTGGCGTAGTCGTAGTAGAGCCAGAGCGTGGGGGACCAAGCGAGCGCGAGTTCTTTGCCGAAGCCGATGGTGCCGAACGCAGCGCTGTGATCCACGCCTAGCCCACTTTGCCGCCCGAGCTGACCGCCGCCCTCGGCTTCGTACAGCCAGACATCTTTCTTGCCATTCACGCGGGCGCCAATGGTGTGCAGCGAGAAGTCTCGTTGGCCCGCGACTTGGCTGGCCGGGTTATCATTATCGTACCCCAGATAATATAAGTCCCAGGTGCGGGTTTCGCTTTCGGTGTAAACCAAGTACGAGCCATAGAACTTCTGCTGATAATCGGCCTCGTCGAAATCGTAGGGGTTCACCGGCACGAAGTTGGTAAAGAACGTGTCGATGGCGACGTCATCGTTCTTGTACATCGCCTTCACCCCTTCGAAGGTGCGGCGGGTATTAGCCCAGTCGAGCGGCGAGACCAGGCGCTGGTTGCCGTAGATCAGCTCTTGGCGCCCAATCCGCAGGGAGGTGTGGTCGGTCAGCTTGGCGTCGACAAAGAAGTTGAGATAGTCGGCGCTGTTACGATCGATCACCCGCGGCGTGTAGTCGTGTTGCCAATCGTCGGCGTAAGCAAAAATACCTTCTTGGTAGAAGCGAATGTCGTCATTTACTTTCCAATTGGTGTACAGCCGAGTGCGTGAGAGGAAGTAATCGTTATCCGTCCGGCGGAAGCCGAGCGGCGTGCCGACTTCGTTCCCCATCCCCCGTTCGTGCAAGTAGCGGAAGCGCTGTTGGCCGCCGAAATCGAGCGTGCCGTACTGGCCGCAGGGTCCCACGGGCATCAGCTTCCAGTCGTCGCCAAAACAGTTGCCTTTGTAAGCGGGGTCTTTCAAGTAGCTAAAATCGTTGGCGTAGAAGACGCCCGCGTGCGATTTGGTGCAGGGGTCAACCTTCGGCTTCTTCTTGCCACCAGCCCCACCCGCGTCGCCTGCAGCGCAGGTGTCCCCGCAGCCGACAGCATCGCCACAGGGGAGGCCAATCGGATCGGCGCAGTCGTTGCTTTGCAAGATGTCGGAGTCGTAAGCTGTCAGCCCAGGGTGAGTTGCAAGCAAGTTCGTCAACGACTGGTCAGCCAGCTCGCCGCCCAGGCTCAGCGAAGTCGTAGCGGAGAGCACGCTCGCGAGGAGGCAACGGCGCAACAAGCGGGGCATGGGGGCGATCCTTCGGCAGGGTGTCGGGCGAGGGGGGACCGGTCGTGGAACGGGGTCACGGTTGCCCTTGCTTGGCTCGCCGGGAAAGTGGAGTTCGCTTCGCCCCCAAACGCTGGACTTCCCTTCGCCGATCTCCCGTCCAGCGCAAATATCACTCCACATCCTCTTTCGACCCCCAGATCGTGGAAAAAGCAATCACTCCCCGCGTGGCGGAATATCTTACCAAATACGCGACTTTTTATTGTGCAACGGGATGCATGCCGTAGTTTCCTGCGGGAGCCGGTCTCCGGGTCTTTGTTGGCGAATGGAACACTTGTGGACGGGGGCCGCGACGAACGGTACGTACGGCTGAGCGATGGCGTCGAAAAATCGCTGCCCTGGGGGCTGCTTTTTTCAGAAAAATGGGCGCCATAATTCGGTGAAAGTTCCAGTCCCAGCGAGTGGGCATTTGGGCGCCAAAGTCATCACGCAGTGGCTGAAACAACCGCGTTCGCTGCCTGCCCGCTGTGAGCGCGAGAGCGCCTCACTGACGCGCAGTTGCCCGATCAGGCCCAGGGAGCCGTCAGTAGGGCTCCGAGCGCGGGAGCGCCCGCCTGAGCGCCCCACAGCGCATGTTGTCGGATGTGACCCCAAAGTTGGTGGCTGAAAAAGTTCAACTTCTGCGGCGCGCGGTGTGAAGCACCGCCGGCAGCCGTGCTTCTATCCTTTAAGGGGTATGTATCAGCCATCGCGTTGCAACTGACTCAAAATTCGATCAAAACCGTCGTCATGAAGCCGGCGGATCGTTAAGACGTCGCTTACTTGTGGCGAGCGGCAACCTCCCGCAAGTGTTGATGGCACTGGGTGCAGGTGATGTTCATCCGCACCAGGTCGAGGGTGGCCGCCTCAATATTCTGTTCCTTCGCATGCCGCTCCAGGTCAGCAGCCTGTTCTTGGAAATTTGTACTTATTCGTTTGTACTGCGCCGTTGGATTAACGATGTGCCAAGACGTCGCGCGACTGATCATGCGCAGCATCTTGCCGCTCGCTTCGACCTGATCGAACTTGTCCAGTGTAATTCCCTCGAGAACCCGATTCATATGCACAAGTTTGTCGCGCATCAGCATCTGGTTGCTGGTCAGTTTCTTGGACTTGTCAAGCTTCTGATCCTGTGCTTCGCCGCCGGATGAAGTGACCACGACAAACATCGCCGCGAGCGTAGTGGAAAGAATGAAGACTCTCATCGAGTATGCTCCAATCGCGTTAGCGGCTGAGAGTAGAAGAATTTCATGCCGAGCTGGAAGTGGCCGGCCACCGTCAACCAGTTTGGTTGACTGCTTACCTCATGCGCATCCTAACCTGAAGTCGCGCGTTCGAGGTAGCGCCCCGCTGACGCGCATTAGCTCGATCAGGCCCAGGGAGCCGTCAGTAGGGCTCCGAGCGCGGGAGCGCCCGCCTGAGCGCTCCACAGCGCATGCTGCCGGATGCAGCCGCAAGGTCCGTGGCTGAGTGATTTCAATTTCTGCGGCGGCCGGTGCGAAGCACCACGGGCCGCCGTGCTTCTGGCTTTTATGGGGTATGTATCGCTAGAGATACTTAGGAATGTATCCCTAGAGATACTTGGCAAGGTTACGTGGTGATACTTTGTCGAACCTCATTGGGTCACCGCTCAGCGAACCGCTGCCTTGGGCCGCCATCAATCCCGCCGACACAGTAACATACTAATTCGCCCCCACCCCGCTCAGATCTCCTGCCCCACCCGTAGCGGCATCCGGTCGTGCTTGGTCATCTTGAGGTAGTAATGACTTGCGAACTGTAACGCTTCTGACAATGATGCACGCTCCTTCACTGGCTGGTTTTGGAAATGCACGGTGACAGGCGATTGTAGCCGCACTCTCATGAAGGCCGCAGATCAAGTACCAGCCTGAACGAAAGAAGGTAGATTGCGAAATGCCCTGGATCGAATGGTACAACTCGTTGGCGAAGCCCGCCTGGACGCCCGCCCCGGCGACCATTGGGCTGATCTGGCAGATTCTCTACCCAATCATTCTTGTCAGCTTCGGGTTCGTGTTCGTGCAGATGTTTCGAGGCAAGGTCGGTTGGCAGGTGGCGTTGCCGTTCGCCATCAATCTCGTGGCGAACCTGATCTTCACGCCCATCCAGTTCGGGATGCGGAATCTGCCGCTGGCGGCGGTGGATATTCTGATCGTGTGGGTCACGATCATCTGGATGATGGTCGTCGTCTGGCGACACTACCGCTGGGTGGCCGTGGCCCAGGCGCCGTACTTCATCTGGGTGTCATTAGCGACGGTGCTGCAACTGTCGATCACGGTGCTGAATTGGGGACGATCATGATCCATAAAATGCTGGCGTTGCCCCTGTTGATCCTGATGGGGTCGTTCGTCATGGCCGAAGACATGCCGCAAACCTTGTTCGACTTCAGCGGAGCGGACGCTGCGAAGGACTGGCAGAACGTCAATGACGGCGTGATGGGCGGCGTTTCCGAGGGCAAGTTCAAGATCACTGACAAGAAGACCCTGGAGTTCTTCGGCACGCTGTCGCTGGAGAACAACGGCGGTTTCGCCTCGGTACGCACGAAGGCCCAAAAGCTCGGCTTTGAAAAAGGTGCTACCGTGGTCGCCAAAGTTCGTGGCGATGGCCGGGAATATCTGCTGAACCTCTACCTCAACAAGCCGCTGATCGCCTTCTCGTATCGAGCCACGGTGCCAACGAAGAAGGACGAATGGATCGAGGTCAAAGTCCCGCTCGACAAATTCGAGGCGACTTCGTTTGGCAGGGTCGTCAAGGATGCTGGGCCGGTAGACCCCAAGGAAATCAATTCCCTGGGTTTCATGTTGAGCGACAAAAAGGCCGGGCCATTCAAGCTGGAAATCAAGTCGATCAAGGTGGAGCGGACGGGTCAGTGAGCGGGGAAATGGTTCAGCGGCAATTCTCAGAAGGATGATATCTTGGTTGCTGAACGACCCGACTTGTCGAGCTTCTCCACAGTGATCGTACTTGCCGGACGATGTGGATTCAGTGTTCGCTGGACGCCAACGCGGCCCTGGGTTCCGGAGACGTCGAGGACTGTTTGCGGAGGAACCGGCGAATGAAGTCTGGATCGACGGGAGGCACTTTCTCATCCCGCTCTTCTGATGCGGGGATGCTGAACGTAATCACACCGGCCCGCTCGAGTGCCAATACTTCTTCTGTAATGATCCCGCTGTAAAGCTTGGGCTTAGCCGGGCGACGGGTGGATCGCTTGGGTTTCGGTTGAGTACTCATCGTTTTCATAGGCCTCAAAGCAAGGGGGCAAAAGCCCCGGTCAAACGGTTGCCACTGTGAAATTCATGTTCACAGCCCGACGGGAAATAAACGCGGGGAGTGTAAGACACTAAAATGGGCTACGACTCTGCCGGGTGCAAGCCAACGAAACGTGCCGGAACCACCGCTTGTTGTCCTACAACACCTCAGCACCCGCAGTAGAGCGCTTGGAAGTAATCCGCGCAACAACAATCAGACAACGCGGACAAAATGTTCGTGGGAAATCAGCGGTCGAATTTCTGCCGCCATTTTCCACAGTAAGCTGACGCCAACGAAAAAGAATCCACAGCACTCCCGAGCGGAAGTCGCTGTGGAAGGTCGGACATCATCCGCTCCCCGTAGAAGTCTTCGAAGCCGGGTTCTCAGTTTGGCTTCGAATGTCGTCCGCCCGTTCGGGGGCAGGCCGATCGCCTTGCCGCGCAGCCGCCTCGCTATTCCGCTGCGCTGCGATTGTTTCTACCGTGGGGCGAGTTGCCAGAGACGGCTCGTCGTTCCAGGCATACGTCATGAACACCTTGTCAAAATCACGCATCGTTCTAATCCTTTGTCGGTTGGCGAAATTACGCCGGGAATAAAAAGCCGCGGCAGCTCACAACGAGCCGCTGAGCGGCAGGGTGCTAGTGATGGCCACCACGGGGGGTCGCGGGGCGACCGCAGTCACGCTCGCGATGATTCCCTGTTGTTGGGCTACATCACATCAGCATCCGCAGTTGAGCGCAACCGTATAGACTAGACCGCAGAGCCAGGTGACTCTCTGATTACGTTTCGTCAGTTCGCGGATTCGCTGCTTGAACTTCGCCCTGGACTCGGGCGCGATGCTCCGCTTGCGCTGCGTCGTGAATGTAGACCCCAGAAACTTCCGTTTGCCAGCGCTGTGGTCGGGTTGGCTGGCGAGTCGATCCGGATGGGTTGTTGTCGCACCTGAGGTTCGCACTTCCGGCTCACTTGGCTTCTTGAATGTGGTACATTATGTTCGATTTGAACAAGATCGTGATGATTGAGACGGCTCGCCGCTAATCCGCCGCTTGGCCACTCGCTCCTCGAATGGACGCTCCCCTCGTGACATTAACCCCGCCAAGCAGTTTTTGGTCGCCCCGGAAGATTGTCGTTGGCGCAGGGGCAAGCGGCCAACTTGCCGCCGAGGCGAAAAGTCTCGGGGCCCGCCGCGTCCTGATCGTGGCCGACCGCCGTCTCGCCGAGTGCGGTTTACTGGACCGCTTCGTGCGGCTCTTCGCCGATGCCGGAGTTCATGCCGCGGAATTTTGCGATGTGCAGCCCGATCCCACGATCGACAATGTGATGCAGGGTCTCGCGGCGCTGCGCCGACTGGACGGCGACTTGCTGGTCGGGTTAGGAGGGGGCAGTCCGATGGACGCGGCCAAGGCGATCGCCGTGCTGGCCGCCAACGAACCGCCGCTCGCGCAATATGCTGGCTACGATCAGGTGCCGCGTCCCGGAGCCCCATTGATTCTTGTCCCAACGACGGCTGGGACGGGGAGCGAAGCGACACGTGTCACTGTGATCACGGACGAAGAGCGTTCCGTGAAAATGATGATGCTCGACAAGAGTTTCATGGCGACGACGGCGATCGTCGACTACGAACTTTCGCTCTCGATGCCGCCGTCCCTGACCGCGCATGTCGGGATCGACACGATGACGCACGGGTTAGAAGCTTTCGTTTCGCGAAAAGCTAACCCTTGGGCCGACTTGTACGCCGTGAGTTGCCTCCGCTTGACTGCCCGCCATTTGGATACCGCGTACCGCGAGCCAGACAATCGAGAAGCGCGCGCCGGCATGATGTTGGCCGCTACGCATGGCGGCTTGGCTTTCTCGAACAGCAGCGTTGCACTCGTACACGGAATGAGTCGACCGATCGGAGCGAATTTCCACGTCCCGCACGGGCTATCGAACGCGGTGCTGCTGCCCGAGGTAACTCGATATTCGTTGTCGGGGGCGGCGGCGAGGTACGCTGAAGCGGCGCGAATCCTCGGCGTCGCCGGCCCGGGGAACGACGAGGCGGCCGGGCACGCCCTGCTAAGCTACCTGGATGAACAGAACCGACGTCTCGGCGTCGGGCGGCTTCGAGACGTCGTCGGCGTCACGCAGGGAGAGTTTATGGGCAAGTGCGAGGAGATGGCCGACGCCGCTCTCGCCTCGGGCAGTCCACAGAATAATCCCCGCGTCCCGACTCAAGCGGAGATCGTCGAGCTTTATCGCCGCGCCTGGTGAGGTCGTTGAGATGCAGCAAACAAGGGGCGTCAGCGCGACGAACCTTGGGTTCATCAACTCAGAATCGCGAGTGCTTCCTCGGTGCTAGCATTGCCATGGACAATCGCCATTAATGCCTTAACCATCCGATCAGGATGAGCGCATTGAATGATGTTTCGGCCGTACACAATTCCGGCAGCGCCTTGGTCCATCAGCATCTTGGTGCGAAGCATGAGCTCATGATCCGCGACTTTTCCGCCGCCGCGAGGAAGCACCGGAGAACCAGACGCTGCACGCACGACTTGGTGATATTCCTCCAGCTTGTCGCAGGGATCGGCTTTGATAATGTCGGCCCCTAACTCAGCAGCCTGGCGGACCAGCGGAACAATTTTTTGCAAGTCGCCATCGACCATGTACCCGCCAGCCGCGCTGTTCGTCTGCATGACCAAGGGCTCGATCATCAGCGGCATGCCAAACCGCTCACAAACAGGCTTGAGTTGGCAAATGTTCTGCACGCATTGCAGGTGAATCTCCGGCTCGTTCGGAATCAACAAGAGATTCACGACCACACACGCTGCATCCACCGCCAACGCCTGCTCGACCGCGTTGTCGATGAGTTGACTAAACAAGGTTCGCGGCAATTTTTTGCCATAAACGTTGGCGACATCGGTGCGGAGTACCAGCGCCGGCTTCGCTCCACCAGGAACCGCTTGCAAATGCCGAGACTGACCAACCGTCAACTGGATCGCGTCGGGCCGAGCCCGAATTAAGGTCTGCACGACCTCGGGCATGTGTTCAATGCCGGAGAGAAACTGCCACTCGTTGAAGAAGCCGTGATCGACGGCGACATTCAAACATTTGCCGTCACTGGCGAACAACCGATTCAGACGCGGGAGCACAGACATATCGATCGTGAGGATGCGAGACTAGGGGACCGGAGAGTGAAGCAGTAGTGGAGTATCGATTGGCCCGTTAATGTCAGAGCGGGCTTTCCGCTCCCTGTAGCGACAGGGGCTCGGCGCCGCTCGCAAGCCACTGTTGGCCAATTTCTTCCAATGTTCGATCCTTCGTTTCGGGGATCATTCGCCAGACGAAGAAGGAACAAGAGAGGCACACGACCAGGAAGATCAAGAAGGTGCCTCCGGGGTGACCGTAGTTGCGATTGAACCAATCGGTTAGCACGGGAAAAACGTTGACGGTCGCAAACGACGCCGCAAACATCGCACAGGTTGCAATCGACATCGCTTTGCCCCGGATTCGATTTGGATAGATCTCGGTGACGACCACCCAGCTCAACGGCGCAAGCGTCAGTGTGAAAGCGCCGGTGGGAATGAACATTGCGGCCAAGGTCAGCCCGAGCGGCAGTTTATAGGCGAAATTGAGGTACATCATCAGATGACCGAGCGCCATCCCGATCGTGCCCGCGATCAAGATTGGCCGACGGCCAAACGAGCGTGTCAGCCAAAATGCAACCACGGTGCAGATGGTGATCCAGACATCGATAATGACGCTGTTGAGAATGGCGTCGGGAGCATTTGTAATGCCGGCTTCCATAAAGAGCGTAGGGGTGTAGAGCAAAATCATGTTGACCCCGTTGATCTGGGAGAAGACCATCAACATGACGCCGATGAGCACCGCGAAACGGACTCCGGGGCGCAGGAGATCGCGGAACGAGCCCTCGTCGGTTCCCAGCTCGGCTTGAATTTCGGTAAGTTCCCGCCGAGCATGCGAAGCGCCGTTGATTCGGGAGAGCACCGCCAGGGCATCGTCGGAACGGCCCACCATGGCGAGCCAACGCGGACTATCCGGCACGAAGAGCAACCCCAGAAAGAGCGCCGCAACTGGAACGCCTTGGGAGGCGAACATCCAGCGCCAGTGCTCCCCGAACGACAAGAAATAGGTTACCAGCACGGACATGGAAAGCCCGATCACGATCGCCAGTTGGTTGATCACCACCAGCCGACCGCGCAAGTGCGGGGGCGAAATTTCGGCGATGTACATCGGTGAGACCGTCGAGGCGAGTCCAACCCCCATCCCCCCCACGAATCGCCAGATTATGAGCTGAAGCACCGACGGGGCCAGAGCGCAACCTACCGTTGAAGCTAGAAAAAGGAGCGCAGACAAGATGAGCGATCTCTTGCGGCCAATCGTGTCGGCGAACCACAAGCCGGCGAGCGGTCCGAACGGGCAGCCGAGAATCGCGCTGCCCGTCACCATTCCCACCCAGAAGGGTGAGAGGGCAAACTCTTCCTTCAGAAAGATAATGGCGCCAGAAATCAACGAGAGATCGTAGCCAAACAGGAAGCCGCCGACGGCAGCCACCATGGTGATGCGATAGAGATACGTCATGCTGACCTGATGATCAGACGGATGTCCTGCCGTTGGGCCGCTCAAGTTCGACTCCTCACCTTAGAAGTTTCGGGGGAACGCAGCGAATTGAAGGTCAACTCCATAAACCACTGCGGCGATGCAATTCAAAATGTCAGAAACATTCTGGGGATTGATGGCAAGAGAAGGTTGATCAAGTTAGGGCACCGAGTGGCAAGTGATTAATCATCCCCGAAGCGGTTACAGTGAAGAAGTATCGATCGCAAATTTGAACTCGATACTTTGCGGGGAAATGGTCACCGGCTTCGGGATTGCGATGGGCTCGATAAACTTGGCCCCGCTAGGGAAAATAGTGACTTGATAAACGCCCTCGAGTGCTCCTGCATGCTTGGTCTTGCCCGTGCGCGTGCTAAGCTCAAAGCGACCCTCTTGATCAAGCGATCCGATCGAGCGTTGCTCGGGGTTGGTTGGGCTACAAAACTCGATCACCCCTCCGCAACTGACCACCTCTCCTTTCTTGCCGACAACAACTCCGCGAACGGCAAGCAACCCGGACGGCGGTTCCGGTTGACTGCAACCCATGATCCCTAAACTTAACACGACAAGCAGCAGAGTGTTAACCGTGAGCCAGCCAATCGGCTGACGATTGCTTGCCGTGCACGTTTGGCGCCAGACATCGATGGAGGCTGCGGAGTTGGGGCAGCGCGAATGTCGATGGGGCAGCCTTCGCAACGGAGTCGCGCGAAGCAAGGTCCGGCAGGGCGGCATAGCGAATCCTCAAACGGCCGATGATTGGAGACTCGCCTGCAACCACGCCATGGTGCGGGGCTCTTCGAAGAAGTTATCGCCCGGGTCGCAAGGCATCGACAGCTCCAGCATCAACGCCGGGCCAACGCCGCTAAACGAATGAACTCGGCCCGGTTCGATCGCCAAAGATTGGCCCTCCTGAAGGCGAAATTGCTGATCGTCGAGGGTGATTTCCATCTCGCCTCGGACGATAAAAAATGTTTCGTGCTTGATGCGGTGCGCATGTCGGGGACACATTTGCCCGTCGCCCACAAACATGTACTTCCCGCAGTAACCTGCTTGGGCTTCGTTCGCAATCCAGAACTCGATGAGCCCGACCTTTTCGAACTCGCCTAGGCCGAAGTCCATCACCAAAGGCTCAGCCGATGGCAGCGCAATCCGCCAGCGTTTGACGTGCTCAAGGCAGCTCGCGAGCGCCAGCTTCCGCTCCCGAGGGCTCACTTGCAGCGAATCAATTACACTTTGCATCGGCTCGATCCTGAAGCAACTGGGGAGAGAAGAGAACTACGCGTAGCCAAGCTCCGCTTCGACTTCACCGATCGACTCGTCGATGATGTCAAGTCCTTTTAGCAGCGCGCGCTCATCCATCACGATCGGCGGGCTCATCCGCAAAATATGGCCTGCGGGGATCCATGCCAATCCCTTTCGGAAGGCGCTTTGATAGACCATGGCGCCCGCATCAGCGAAGGGCTCCTTGGTTGACTTATCCTTCACGAGCTCGATGCCCATCAAGCAACCCTTGGCGCGAACGTCTCCCACAATCGGATGCTCGCGCAGCATGCTCTGCAGGCGTTTGAGGGCGACTTCACCCAGGTAGGTGGCGTGCTCCAGCAGGTTCTCTTCCTCAATGACCTCCGTCGAAGCGAGCGCCGCGGCGCACGCCATCGGGTTGCCACCATAGCTGGACGAAGCGCTGATCGCTTCGAAGCACTCCTTGTACGGTTCGCGAACCGCAACGCAAGTCACCGGGAAGCCGTTGCCGAAGCCTTTGCCAATGGTGACGACATCGGGGACCACGCCCCAGTGCTCGGAGCAGAGCCATTTTCCGGTGCGGCCCCAACTGGTGAGGACTTCATCCATCATGAGCAACAGCCCATTTTTGTCGCATAACTTCCGCAACTTGGGGAAGAAGTCATCGGGCGGAATGATGGAGCCCGCCCAGCCTTGGATCGGCTCCAACACAAAGCCGGCCCCGTCGTTCACCGTCCCTTGGTCCAAGTACATTTGGTAGAACTCGATGTACTTGTCGGTATCGATCGTTTTGTCCGGCTTGGTCCAGATTGGGCGATAGGCATCGGGCCGAGGCAACATGTGGGCGCCGGGCGCGCGAACGGCCCCATACACACGGCTACGAAATTGCCCGTGCGAAACAGCCCCATAGGTTTTGCCGTGGTAATCGGAGAAACACGACAGGGTTTCGTTCCGCTTGGTGGCGGCGCGCACCACGCGAATCCCGGCTTCGACCGCCGTCGTCCCCGAGTCATAGAACTGAAAGCCGTTGAGGTCGCCCGGCAGCACGTCGGCCAGTTTCTCACATAGCTTTGTTTTGATGGGCGTGGTGAAGTCGTGGGCATTCATCAACATGCCGGCGTAGCGGCCGATCGCCTCGCTGACCTTGGGGTGGCAGTGCCCCAAAGTGGCAACGTAGATTCCGGAGGAGAAGTCGATGTATTCATTCCCATCGACATCGCGCAGGATGCACCCTTCGCCCGATTCAAAGGCGACGGGAAACAACTTCACCTGACTCGACAAGCCTTTGAAGTAGCGCGTACACCGATCGTGCAAGCGGTTCGACAACGGGCCAGGCGGAGGCACGATCATCCGCGGATGCCGCCGCAGGTCGACCTCGGCCCACTCCAAGCTGGAAAAATCTCCAGTCAATGCCGGAGATGATTTCGATAAAACTGTTGACATTCGCACCCAACCTTTCGACGACCGTAAACTACTTTCTCATGAAACATCGCGCCCGGAACGTGTCGATTGAAACAAGTCGCTCAGCTCCAAGGCGAGTAACGTCAGGGAATGGAAGCCACCTCGCCATCATTCGCATTGCACAGCTTCGCCCAGACAGTTGCGTCCATGTCGCCCGAGAACGCATGCACGCTGCCATCGGCGAAGCCCACATTGATGACTTGATGCGGCGTCTGCGCTCGGCGTGATTCACATCCCGCCACCCAATCAGGCGCTACTTGAAACACCAAACACGGTTCGGGTTGTAAACCTGTGTGGTCCGGGCGCTGATTAGAATTATTGGTACAGAAAATCGGGCGAAAACCTTCATTGGAGTCCGACCACAAGTTGGCCCGCGCGTGATCTTGATTGCCTGTTTCGCCGCATGTGCCGTATCGCTCGGCAAAGACAATCGACTGCGATAGGCCATCCTTCAGTTGCGCAAACCGACGTGTCGCTTCAAGGCGGCCGGCGCGAGCTTTGTTAAGTGGTGATACATAGGGAACATCCGGATTGCCAAAGGCCAAATAGTTAGCCGCGTAGTTGGCGACGGTCCAAGGCTCGGGGGCGCCGTCGACAATGACCCGCGAATTATTGGTATTCATCACGGCGTCAGGAATCGCACTAGGGTCCGAGGGGCAGAGGTAAGTAGCAATCACATGCGCCTTGATCGCCAGCCCCCCCACGCGCTTATTCACATCACGCTTGCGGCTTGTATCGAGGACCGCGGCTTGAAAAATTGCTCCCTCTTCCAAATAAGGCAATAGCCAGTTAAGGGCTGTAAAGCCAGTTGCGTTGGAGTACGGCCCGGACTTGATGGTCAAGTAATCAGCAGCTTCCCCCGGTGCTGACAAGGGGGGAAGTTCACCAAAATCGTCGTGAATGCGATGCAGGGCAATTCCCAATTGCTTGACGTTGTTGACACATTGACTGCGGCGCGCCGCTTCTCGAGCCGATTGAACCGCCGGCAAGAGTAGCGCCACCAGGATGCCAATGATTGCGATGACCACCAACAACTCCACGAGGGTGAATCCATTACGGCAGAGTGAGCGATGACCTGCAGACGATCGCCACGGCGTCGCTCTGCCGGAGGAAATTACCACCGACAACTCCCTGGAATGGCAACTCAACGCGCCGGTGGGAACAGAACGCGGGGTCTCTATAATCCAGCATCGGATGTTGCGCGGTACGAAGAACACTTTCCCATCCTCCAAACCAGAACCACCGCCGACGCCGGCTCACAATCTACCGATGCCTCTGAAATTGCGGGACAGGCCCAAACCACTACGGCACAAAGAATCCATGGTGGCTTGCTGCCGACCCCGGGTGTTCAGATTAAACATAAATTAACACAAGTAAACACCCTTGTCAATAAGATTGCCACACTTGTTAGGGATTTTCGAAACTGAGGGCCTGCTGTACTGCAACGCGGTCGACGAGGACTCGGGAGCGAACGGCCGCTGTTGAGCGGTGGCAATATGGCGCTTGTGGCGCGGGTCTTCCGCAAGCGCAGTGCCCAGCCACCATCGATGACGATCGCTTCACTAATTACCTGTCGCGGAGCGACGAATTAGCTTGAACCACTTTGCTGCAGGTTCATGATCTCTCGCTTGGCTGCTGCTACCACATCAACGCCCTCCAGCAACTCAAACTGCAAGTCGTACTCCGCTTTTTGGTTGGCTTGCAGGTGAACCACTCGGCCGTTCTGAAGTTCGCGACTGTAGGCGTAGGGGAAATTTGTCCCCGGTTCGAGGCCGGTGACGTAGCCATCGGAACTTGCCGCTAACTTTTTCCACTGAGTGAAGAACGGCATTTGACGCCCATCGAACGACAATTCTAAGCCCAAGTTGTTGGTCGGATTCTTGAGCAAAACCCGTGACTGGCCTGCCGCATCGCGATGGAGTTCGAACAAATAAACTTCCTCGTCGGCCCCCGCAACGCCGGCTTGATAGTCGGCCCACTGTTCGATGTTCTTGGCGGAATAGTCGTTCATCGGGGCCACCGTTTTGACCGGGGCCACCAGTTTGGCCCCCGCACCAAGGAACGGTTCACCGATGTTGAGGTGATAAAGAAGCTGAGTCGTCGCGGGTAAAGCTGAGCAATTCAGGACCTCATCGTGAATCGATAGGCCCGGTTGCCCCAAGCGAGTGGTGGTCACCGTCGTCAGACGAAGGTGGTAGAAATGGAATCGCGTTTCTTCGACCACGCCAATCACCGCGATTTCCTGAGTCGCCGAGTCGAAGCGGATCTCCACTCGCTGGGCGGGAAGGTTGCCAATGCGACCATGGAGCGGAAACCGCAACTTGCCGCTGTCGTCGAATTCCGGCGCGCCATTTGATTGCAAGCCGCAGCGCACGAGCAGCTCATCAAAGCCTTCGAGCCACCCCATGCCATCAGCGGAATGGAGGGGAACGTATTGGGGATGCACCGGACCACGCACGGGGGATCGCCAGCCCAATTCCAGTTCCCCACGCCAAGCGCGCCAGAGGCTCATACCCCGGGTAGGAATCACGATGAACCGAAAGTGGCCATTGTCGACCTCCACTAGGTCAACACCCTCCTGAGTCCCCCCGCGTAGGGTGCGTTTGGAAACGCGCCAGGGGTGCTCTGACCCCGCGAAGTCGGTCGCTCCGACCGAAAACTCATCGAGGTACACATTCGATGCTGTGTCGCAAAGGACCCAACTGGTTTGTGGCATGGTGTCGGCAATCTCGCTTTCCCGGCGTGTCGTTCGCAGCCTGCCCGTTGGATCGCTCATGGCCTGGAGCGACCAACGGATTGGAATTTCACTTGTTCAGCTCAAACCATGTAGGGAGGCTGTCATTGAACTTTTTGAATAGGCGCTGCTTGTGTTCAATGTGAACATAATATATCATAATCGAACATTGCTGGTCAAAGAGCCTAATTTCGCGCGCTCGATTTGCCATTGTCAGGGGTGACAAACAAGTACTCAATTCCGGACGTTTCCGACATGATGCACAAGTGGATTGGTTGGTTGTTGTTGACTTTCTTGCCCATGCTCGCGCTGGCGGCCGAGGACCAAGTTAAGCCGCCGGACAAGATCGTCGGCATGTATATCCACCAACACTGGCCGTACAACCATCCCTACGCAGCCCGAACTTGGACAATCGCCGATTGGGAAGGGTACGTCGACGGACTTCAGCAGTTGGGTTTCAACACGATCAAGATTTGGCCTGTGTTGGAGACAATGCCCGAGCCGCTAACGCCAAGCGATGTGGCGGTCTTGGAGCGGATCCGCCAGGTGATTGACCTTATCCATGCCAAGCAGATGCGGGTGGTGATCGCGCTCTGCCCGAACGTCATCGCTGATGACGCGGTCGCCGGTCAATCGACTTTTGAACAGCGTTACTTCTTCCAAAGCGATCTGCGCGTCAACCCCGGCGACGCGGAAGCCGTCGACCGGTTAATGAAGCGCCGCGCAAAGCTGTTTCGGCCTCTGGCTGCGGCCGACGCTGTGGCCATTATCGACAGCGATCCCGGGGGGTATCCGGGTTCGACGAATGAAGAGTTCGTGGCGCTGCTGGGCAGGCATCGCCAAATGTTCGATACTTTGCGGCCCGGGATCGAAATCTTGTACTGGATGCACGCCGGCTGGCCAGCCTACTGCCGCTACTACGAGACAGCAAGTTTCGCGATGGGCGAGGAGCGGGAGTTTGCCGACGCACTTACCCAACTCAATTCGCTCAACCCCGAGCCGTGGGGTCTGGCCGGCAATATTCACTATGCGAAGCAAGCGGGACTAATAGACCGCGCCATCGACTATCGGTATGGCGCCGTTGAGGCGGAGCCATCATTTCCCCTCACCAACTATGGCGGCGAAGGCCCCTACCTCGCCGCCCAAGGCGCGCAGGGTCGGGGCGTGATGGCGAATGCCCAAACGCATTGTCTGCAATTGCCTTACACGTTCGCCTTCGCCCAGGGAGCCCAAGGCAAGCCGCTGTCGGACGCTGATTTTCTAGACTTCGCGAATCGCTTACTGCCCGGGCATGGCGCTGAAGTCGTTGCGGGCTGGAGCGCACTGCACTGCGGAGACTCAGCACGAATGGAGCGGAGCGCTCAAGCGCTGGACTCGCTTGCCAAACAAGACTTAGCGTTGGGCCCCCTGAAGGGGTTGTTGTTCGGCGACCCCCAGCGGTTCTTAACGGACATTGCGATGCAATTGCGTCTGCAAGCAGCGTACGAGAACTTCTGTACCGCGTCGGAGCAGAACGCTGAGGTGGGCGAATCTTTCGCCCAATTCGTGGATGAGTTTGCCCGTTGGCAGCACCGGCATGGATATGCGGGCCGAGCGGCCTGGGCCTGGCCGCGCTTGGATGCGGCGTTGGACAAACTGAAATCTCCGGAGATCGATGCGGTGCGTCGCCCAGCTCTCAATTCGAGCGCTCCCTTTGCGAAGGTCAAAGAAGAATACGCCACCGCGGAAACCGCCACATTGCGACTCGTTAAGGCGATGCAGACGACCAAGCTGCGGATGATGCCCTCCTCGGCTGCGGCTGGACCCTAAAGTCGCGTAAGGATGTTCGATGAATCGCCGTGAGTTCTCAAAAACGTGCTTGGCGAGCGCCGTGTCGCTCGCTGCGGAGGCGGGCGTCGGACTTGCGGCGCCGGATGGCGTTTCCTCCGGGGACGCCCAACTCCCGGGAGCGGACGGCCCCGCCTTCAAATTGCGGGGCGTCTACTTTCATGATGGCTTCGATGTCGAGCCGCGGCGGCTTGCTCCGCTGTACTGGCGTGAGTCGGAGTGGCGGCGGCAACTGACGTGGCTGAAGGCTTGCGGAGTTAATGCCATCGAGTTCGCGACGATGCTGGAGTTCAATCGAATTCCCTCGACCCCGCTTGAGCAGAACAAGATTGCCGATCGACTCAAGATTCTCGATTTGGCGCATCGACAGGATGTGAAGTTTGGCTACATTCTCTCGAATACGGTCGTCAGCACAGTCGCGCCCCAAGAAGAGCCCGGCAATCAATTGGCCGACCGGGCCCAGCAGCTGTGCCCTCTCAAGCCTGGCAACTTTAAGCGAACCGTCGATTTACAATCTTGGTACATCAACACCTACAAAGAAGCTGACTTCTTCGAGGAATTCGCCGCCGATTGGGGCGCCTGCTTTTGCGGTCAATGTGGCGTTGATCAGTACCTGCGTTACGTTGAGGAGTTCGCCCATCGCATCGACGCAAAAAACAAGCGGGCAAAGCTCTACGCCAACACCTGGTGCGTCTCCTACTGGGGGCCCAATCCGCTGCCGCGCGGGTGGCGGCATGTCTTCGAGCGTGAGACCGAAGCCAACCGGGAAGTGATCGCCGCGATCCCCCAGCTCCCAGCCAACACGCATCTGGCGATGCCCTGCCATAATCTTTATCGCCAATTGGTGTTCAATTCGTTTGGGGGGCAGCAAGCGACCCCTCAGTTTCCTACCCGTGCCGACCTGCAGGTGGTTCAGCAAGCGGGCCGCGAAGTTTTGGCGTGGCCCCACTTTCTGATGGATGACGATGTCGGTCGCGCCCCTCAATGGGGACTGGTGCATTGCGAGGTGCGTTACCTCCGCGCGATGCTTGTAAAGCTTCGCGCCGCAGGGATTGATCAAGTTATTGGCAATCTCTATCTGCCGAATTTGCAGCTCGTGAATGCCTACGCGTTTGGCCGACTCACTCAAGCTCTCGAGACTGAACCGCAGGCGATTCTGGGCGACTTTGCGCGCCTGATCGCACAGCCCGAGGATGCGGCGGCGCTGACCGACGTGTTATGCTGGCTCGATAACAGCGGCTACTGGAACCATCAGTTGCCGGCTGACGCCCGTGAGCCGGCGTTCGATTGTCCGCTCGACAAGAATCAGGCGCTCTCAACACTCAAATCCATTCGGCCACGAACCTCGTCCGACTTACCGCTGCCGGTATCACCTACTCAATGGCTCGAAGACCTTGTCGGGTCCTTGCCACGAATGAGTTGGGCGACTTAAAACAGCGCGGCGCTAGCGATTGAGCCCCTGCCTACCTCAGGAAATCCCTCCGATGCGGAAGAATCGTTTCCGGGCTGACCAAATGACGATCGCCGTCAGAAGCGGGCTCGCTTGGATCGGACTCTTAACGCGGATGATCTTGACGGGAAGCGAGGCCTTTGCCGAAGGAACCGCGCCACCGCAAGCCGATCACCAGCCCGCGATTCAGCTAATTATCGATGACTCGCTGGCCAACGAGCTGAGCGCTCATTTGCCGGATTGCTTTGCCATCACGCCAAAGAGTCGATTTCAAAAGTCCAACTTGCTTCGCGACCTTACGGCCGGGGATAGCCTCGTTTGGATTGGGGCGCCCACGGACCTGCCGACGGAGTTGTGGATCGGGGATTTCCAGCCCGCCAAGCGCCCGCTCGCCGTGGTTGCCGCTCGAAATTCACCACTGCCACACGAACCCTTGCCCAAGGTGAAGGCGGCGGTTCACTCGGCGTTTATGCTTCCCCCGAAAGAGTTCGCGCAGCACAACATTGATGAAGAAATTCGGGCCGCATTCCTGCCCATCCTCGAAGCATACGACCGCTTTGGGCAACTGGTCGGCTATCCGGGGATCGTGCTGAGCCATTCAGCGCCCGCGCTGGTGAGCGGACGATACGAAGGGGCTGAGTGGTTCTGCTTCTTCTTCGACCAACCCACGGAGGCGATGCCGGTAACCGCTTGGATGAGCCTTTTAGACAGCATCGCGATGCGCCATGAAAGTCAACTGGCGGTCGAGTCGTGCAGCGCTAATTTTGCTTCCTACCAGCCGGGCGAGCGCGTCCAACTGAGTACTCGTGTATGTAGCAGTCGGGGTGCCGCAGCAGCAATCGAGCTGCGGTTTCTGGCGCAAGGGCCTGGGCAAGCCGATTTTACACCGGTGGCGACGATCCGCCGCGTCGTCACCGCCAACGGCGCCACGGAAGCCATTTGCGACTACCTCGCTCCCGCTCAGGCGGGACTGTGGCGATTTCGAGTCGAGATTTGTCAGGATCCGCAGCATGCGGAAACTCTTTCAGTCGCCGGTAAACCGATCGTTATCGATCGCCGCGAGGCAGGATTCGTCGTGACTTCCAAGCCGCTGACGACGCCAACGACCATGCAAATCTCGGGGCCCAATTTCGCGTTCGATGGAGCCGATGGCTTTTGGGTCGGCACGCACTATTATCCGTCGAGCTCGTGGTGGGAGTGGGCCTGGCGCGACTTCGACCCGGTGCTTGCGGAACGTGATTTTCGCGCCATGCGCAGCGCCTCCAATCGGCTGGTGCGCGTGTGGGTCGATCCCGTGCTCGATGAATCTTCACTGCGCGCGATGGACGCTGCGATCTATCTGGCGGCAGAGCGGGGAATCGTGTTGGACTTCTGCTTCTTCAACCAGTGGATTCAAAAACTGGGTTTTGAGCGCCCAAGTGGAGAGCAGGTCGCGTTCGAATTCCGCCATCCGCGAGACTTCAATCTCTACAGTATCTCCCTGCGCAACCTGGCGCTGCAGCGGGAATATGTGGGGGTGTTAGCGAACCGCTGGCGCCAAGCGGACAACGTGATGTACAACCTCGCGAACGAGACGTATGTGAAGGACCCGGACGCTGCGCAGATGGATCCCGAAGTGATCGCGTGGGACGGCATCCCCGAGGCCAAGGGGGAGCGGCGTGACACGCTGTTGTTTCGGCGCTGGGCGGCAGAGCTCACGCAAGCAATTCGCCAAGCGGGCGGCGAACAGCCCGTGTTTGGCGGGTATCTGTTCTCGCTTAATTCGGGAGGTGACAACTACCTCGCGAATTCCGATGCCCCTCTCGTTACCTGGCACGGTTACGCTCCGCCCCCGCAACTGGCTTCCGCACTGCAATACTTCGACCCGACAAGTTCCGGGCGACCGCTGCTGTTGGAGGAGTTCGGCACGTCTGGCTGGAACAACAAAGAACACTACGACGCAGCAGCGCACCGCGCTTTAGCGGCTGGGGCATCCGCGGCGATGTCCTACGAATGGGGTGTCAGTTGGCTCGCCAAGGAATCGTGCTTTGTGCCGCTGCCGATCCGCCAGAGTTTGGTCGAGAATCCCGATCCGCGCTGGTTTGCCCCGGTGATTGAGTATGCTCGTGTGACCACGGCCGCGAAGGGGGTTGGAATTGCGCCCTTCGCCAGTGGTTTCGGCTACGGGTCGATCTATCATGGTACTCCCTTTCCCGCCGAGGCGGCGATCGCGCTGGCGCGAATCGGCGTCATGGCCCGAGATCTCGCGAAGGATCCAATTCCCGAACTGGTCTATGTCGTTGTTCCCGAGGCCCGCACTGCGGAGATCCCGGCTTACGTGGCCACCTTTGAAAAACTGTGGCGTGAAGGGGTCGAGTTTGGTATTTGGCAAGAAGTGCAAATTGAGCGCCTCCCTGAGGAAGCTCGGACCATTATCTGTCCTGGAACTTTCGCCGCTGAAACAAAGGATCACTTCCAGAAGCTACGCGCGACCGGCGCCCAAGTTTTCGATCAGCCTGGTCAGGACTGGCTGACGGCAACTGTGCTCCCGCGAGTGGAAGTGACCCCTGCGGGCCAAGTCAGCACGATGATGCGGCGGACCAAGCAGGGCGCTCTTTATTCTTTCTTTGCCGACAAACCGATTGCACAGGCGTCCATCGGGACCAGCAATCACAAAGTCGAGGTGGGGTTGGCTCCTTTGGGCTTGCTACTGGAGAGCGAGGGAGGCATTCGCATGCTCGAAGCAGCGGGCGATGTGACTATCGACAACTCGCTCTTCTGTAAAATCAGCTCAGGCCGGGCGATTCTTGCTGCAAAAATGGCGCCTCATCTTCCTGACGCCGAGCTGATCGAAGTCATGGCGACCGAGCCGACGACAATTCAATTTCAACGCCAGATCCGCTTGATCGAATTGTTTGCCGAGCCGCAACCCACGGCCATTGGCGCGATCACACCGACCGAGCCGACGATGGTCCTCGATATCGACAGCGAAATGATTCGCTATCGGCTTCGAGTGTACTTTTCCAACAAGTGATTCAGGGGTGAGGACGAAAATGTTGCGTAAGCTTCTCGCGTTTTGGCTGGGGTTCTGCTTCTGCTTGGCGCCAGAGTCATGCTCTGCGGAAGCCCCCGGCCGCTTCAAGACGATTGGGATCTATGGCTGGTCCACGAGGCGCCCAACGTTGACGCCGTTCCTCAAGTCTTGTGGCTACAACACCTGGCAGTTCATTGATACCGCGTGGTCGATCGACCCGCGCGAACATGAAGGCTACTATGCAAAAATGGCCGTCGGAATCAAAGAACTTCAAAGCCAAGGATTCCAGGTATTCGGCATCGTCTGTGGAAATGTTGTTCAACGTAATGGGCAGGGGGCGCAAGGCAACAGTCGCGACACCTTCGCGATGGCTGATAAAGTCGCCCTTGCTGAACGACTCGAATTCATACGACGCGGTGTCGCCAAGCTTCGCGGAGCGGACGGTTTCGTATTCTGCTCAGGCGACCCTGGAGCCGATCATTCGCCTGGCAGTAGCGCGCTCTCGGCGGTCGAGTTGGCGACTCGAGTTCAAGCAATTGTCGCCCAAGAGGCGCCAGCGGCGAAGTTTGTTTTCAATGCGTGGAGCATTGCCGCGTGGGGTCCTCCGCTGAGCGCTCATCAGAGTGAGTTCTGGGAGCAGGAGACGAGTTCCACTCAACAAGCTGTCGCGCTGCCGAACTTCATCGCCGCCGACGTTGGCATTGAGTTTCCGCTGCATAATTACTATCGAGCGCTGGCTCGGAAGTGCTATCGAGATGCCGGTCAGCTATCGCCGGAACTTTACCCCCAGCGTACTGATGTCGCCATGCTGAGGAACCGGGGCGTGCAGCATATTGTCGGCTGGCCCTATTTTCTCATTGATGAATGCGATGACGGATACACCAGCGAGACTTGGGGGCAGTCCCAAAGCGAAGTACGCTACATCCACCAACTGGTAGTCGCTGCGCATGAACTCGACCTTGATGGCCTTGTGGGCAATATCTCTTTTCAGGGAGGCGCAGCAGAACTTGTCAATCTGTTCGCCTTCGCTCGCTTTTGCCAGGATCTCTCAATGGGCCCCGAACAGGTCCTGCGAGAATTCGCGGCTGTCGTTACGACCGAATCAAACGTAGATGATCTTGTCGAGGTGCTCAAGTTTATCGAGAACAATTCCACAGCTCAGGCAGCTACCCCGGGCGAGTTTCGCCTGCCCGACTTTGCCTGCACCCTCAACACGGTCGAAGAAGCGCAGCGGCGCCTCAAGAGCGTCGCTCCGAACTCGCATCCGAGCCTGCCACTGCCAGAATCGGCGGCTGCGTACTTGCAACGACTGGATCGTCGATTGGAAGTGATCAGAACGAAGGGATAACGTTGCAGCCGCGGCGGTTTCTGCTTCTCAGCGAATCAGCCCGGTTTTCGTGGCAAGCTGGTCCCCGAAAGTTTTATCCAATCAGCCACCAAATGCTCGACTTTCCCACCGCTCAATGATGAAGCGGCCAGAATCACGGCGCCAAGGCTGGTTGGCTCGGGACACTCCGTCACAACCACCGGGACGCCGAGGCGATCCGCTTTGATTTGACGCCAAAGCGAGCTCTTAGCGCCTCCGCCGGCGGAGCGAATCTCGCTCGGCGAATCTCGCTCGCGCCCTGCGAGCAGGCTGGCGACTTGCCCAGCGAGCGAGTTGGCGACGCCCTCCAAAATCGAACGCACGAAGTGCCCACGCGAGTGAAGGGGTTTTCGTCCGGGGAAAACATCATCGAGCTCACCGAGCCCGCCCGTCGTGCAGAGTGTTAGCCCGTTGGCGCCCGCGGGGATGGCCTCGGCGAGGGCGACAAGTTGCTCGAACGGAGGTTGGTCGGGAAGCTGATCCCGGTACCACTGCAGATAGTTTGCCGAGACATCTCCGAAGGCCATCTTCCAGGAGCGATCGGCGCGATATGCTGGCCCTTGAAACACATTTGGCAAGTACTCCACGGACGGCTCCTCCACGCAAAGCACCGTCGCCAAAACGGTGCCGGTTGTCTCCGCTACCAATCCCGGCTCAACCGCTCCGACACCGATGGCCCCTGCATATTGATCTAAGCAGCCGACCACAAAACAACAGATCTTCGGCAAGCCAAAGCGTTCAGCCGCTGCGGGCAGGAGCGGTCCTAAATTCGTCCCGGCCCGCGCGACTTGAGGTAGCATGCTCGGCGCCAAGCCAATGTGTTCCACCGCGGGCTCCCACCACCCAAGCTGCCGGATGTCTACCAAGCCGGAGAGGCCCACGACACCCGCTTCAGTCACGTGGTTCCCCGTCAGTACGAGGGTTAGATAGTCACTCAGCAAACAGAGCCGCTTGGCGGCACCCCACACCTTGGGCTGATGTTCGGCGAGCCACTTGAGCTTCGCCACCATGAATTGATGGGAAATCAACGGCAGACCGGTCGTCTCACTGAACCGGGGCAGGCGGCACATCTGCTGAATTTCATGCTCATTCGCGATCGCACGACTGTCGGGCCAAAGAATGAAGGGCGTGAGCGGTTGGTCATTGGCGTCGAGAAGGACAAAACTGTTCGCTTGCGTCGCAAAGCAAATCGCTTCAACTTCCCCATGCCAGCTTCCGACTTCAGCCAGAACTTGGGCGATTCCCTTTCGAATGACGGCCAAGAATTCCTGGGCCGGTAGTTCGAGGTAGCCGGGTTGGGGACGCTCCAAGGGAGGAGCGATCCGACAGCAGCCGCGCAGAGTTCCGTCGCGATCAAAGATCGTGAATTTGTAGAGGGTCGTTCCCAGATCAATCGCCAAGAAACAAGTCATGCGGGTCAGGGGGTTCCGGTTCCGCAGGTTCACTGTGCGCGAATCAGCTCGAGCGTTTGCTCAACAATTCGGCGCCCCGATTCAGGGCTTGAAAAGACCGCATTCCCCGCTTCGTAGACGCCGCGCTGCACGGCCTCCTGGGTCACCAAGTATCCTTGCAGTTCTCCGTTCGCCAGACTGATGATGAAACAATTCTTGAAGTGCCGCTTAACTTCCAACGCGAATTCTACGAACAACTCTCCCGGCCAACCGATGAAAGTCCAAGGGCCGATCTGCATGCGGGTGAGCTCCGCGGGTAGTGAAGCGGCGATCGCAGCTGAAAGTTGGCCTTCAACACTGGCTTTGCTCAGAGTCAAAGTCTCTTCGGCGCCAAACCAATCGCACTCAGCGGAGCGGATTTCACGGTGGTCAGCCCCAGCGGCGGTCAGCGATTCGAACCGGAACTCCGCTTGCGCGAGAATCTGTTCCGCTTCGCTTACCGTGGGGAAGGTCCGCACGGGAAGTTCCAGAAAGGTGCGGCTGAAGTCCAGATTTGCTGAAGCGATGTATTCGACCGCCGCCAGCGAAGTCTCGATCGCTTTCCCAAGGGCCTGACCCAATCGCTTAGCTTCCTCGAACGTGTTGGCGCGAGTGACGTGGCGTGGGCTGAGATTGCCGCACACGCCCGAATGGTAAATGATCGGACAATTTCGACCGACCACATTCTGCTGCAAATACTCACGGGCCATGGCCGGAAAGTCGCCGCTGATCAGGGTGGAATCTTCGTGCAAAACGGTCGGATGCATCGAGCAGACTATCATCATAGCGGTGATCGATTTCGACTCCTGGTCACGCACCACCAGTACTGGGGTTTCCGGATCGCTTGGACCGCTAGGGTCATGTCGATTTGTACCCACGCACGATCCATCGGCGATCGAGAGGGCGAGTTCACACGGCGCCGCGTTGCGAATTGCTGCGAGCGCCGATTCGACGATCCCAGCAATCAACTGGTCGAGATAGCGGGCGTCAGTGCGCGGGACGATTGGATCCGCAGCGTTGCTGACCATCTCAACCGTCAGGGGGCCGGAATGGGTGTGGGTCGCAGAAATGAGAATCTGAGCGGCCGGAACGTTGGAGCGACTGGCAATCTCTGTGCGTGCGCGATCGGCGATCGCCCGACTGATGAAAATCACATCGCACGAGATCAGCAGCAGCGACGTAAGTCCGTCGGACAAGTACAAAGTCGAACTCAGCAGCGGATCGTGAACCCCCGTGCTGATTCGCTCGACCCGCGGGTAGCCAAACAGAAATACGGGCCCGAAAGGGGTAATGTCGATGGCGGCGGCGCCGGCGATTAACCGTGTTTGCATGACATCCTTCGAGGGCGCACGGGCTGGCAGCCTAGCATCGATCTAATTTCGGGCTCTCAAACTTCGGCCGTGAAGACCTGCACTCCGGCAGCTCGAAGTATCTTGAGCGCCGCTTTGTCGATGTTTTGATCCGTAATCAATCCGGCCCAATCCTGTAGTCGTCCGAACTTACAGAGGGCGACTCGACCGTACTTCGTGCTATCAGCCAAAACGTAAACTTGCTTGGCGGCGCGCACCATTTTCGCCGCCATCCGACCCGTTTCGGGGGTTTGCTGGTAGACAACGCCATCGCCATCGATGCCGTGAGCCCCAATAAAGGCGACATCCGCGCAGAGCGACTCGAGATTCGATTCGGTGATTGCTCCCCCTAAGTCTGGTGAAGAAGCCCGCACATAACCGCCCAGCAGCAAGACTTCAACATCGGGGCAAAACTGTAGTCGCGACGCAATCGGCAATGAAGTTGTAATCACCGTGAGTCCCTTTTTGGCTTCCAGCTGCCCCGCCAGCGCCAGCGTGGTCGTGCCCGAATCGAGCATGACCGACTGTCCATCCGTAATCTTCGTGGCGGCCAAGGTGGCGATCGCCTCTTTCTCCGCTTGATGCTGCTGCACGCGGTTCAGAAACTCAAACTCAAAAGTGACTCGTTCCCCGATCGTGGCGCCCCCATGGGTGCGAATGATCTTGCCATTCTCAGAAAGCGATTGCAGGTCTCGGCGAATTGTCATTTCGCTGACATCGAACTGCTTTGCCAGCTGCTCAATCGAGCACTCGCGCTGTTGAGTGATAAGTTCAACCAGCTGTTTCTGACGGCTTTTGTTTCCCACCCGTTCACCCTCTGCTACTGACGCTTCGATGCATGGCTAAAGTCTAATCCCAAAATGTCTGTCGAGCTGTGCCAGCCTCCCAGGTTTTTGTGGCGATCGATTATGGGGCTGCTGGGCTGTGGGTTTGGAGGCCCAATCAACTTCGCCTTTGCATCCCCCGGAATTGGCTGTTGCTTCACGAATGTGTTCTCAGCGCTGGTGGCAATCACGCCGCTTGATCCACTAGCCGCAGCCAATTCTACCTTCGCTCGATAGACCAGCCAGTATGAGGCTCGCCGCTCAACGATTACGTCCGCAATAGTCTCCAGATTTTTTGAGGAATTTCGTTGACCACGATGTTCACTTATGTTAATTTGTGATTAATGCGAACACAATGGGTTGTGAGTGTTTCGTGCTTTCAAGGCGGTAGATCGTTCGATAGTTGTTGCGAAATCGTGGGCCTATCGTGCACATTTGAGACAAAGTGTTTTGCAATGTGGTGAGTACAGGTATCGATGGGTCGTGCGGCCCTAACCTTGTCCAGGCTTCTTTGAGGGAGGATCAGCTAATGACGCGCTATTGTGTTGGAAGAGCCATTGTGGTGTGCGGATTGCTTGTCAGCGCCGCCGCATCAGTTCAGGCTGTAACGATTCGCTATGAGGCAGAGTCGACGGGCCTCATTAAAGACCAGGGCGACATTGCTGGTTATGACTCGATAAACGGCGTTTGGGGAAGACAAGTCGACGCCGCGGCAAGTGGTGGCGAGTTCCTGTTTTCAACCGCTTCGAATGCTCGGAACCTCAAAGTTGGCTTCGTGGGCAGCGGAATCGACTTGATTGCCGGGATTCGACCCCAAGGATCATCGTTCCAGTGGATTCTCGATGGCGGCACTCCTGGACAGCAGATGGGCGTGGGAACAACGGCTGGCCCCGCTGCTGACCAGGTCGCGATTCCGATTGTCTCTGGTCTCGCTAAGACACTTCACACACTCGAGATCATCCACAATACATTCGACCCAACCTCAGTTTACATCGACGCCTTTGATGTTCACGACGCCGATTCGCAAACTCGGTTTGAAATGGAGAACAACGCGCCGATTGTCTATTCGCCCGATGCGAATTGGGCCCGTCCCTATCCGTTTGACAATGCGGCGGAAGAGGCGAGTGGCGGCGCCATTGGCTATTCGCTGACAACCGGCGACACGGCGACGCTGACCTTTTCTGGCACGGCAGTTTCGCTGATTGTCTCAGCTCGTCCCGATGCCAGTCGGATTCAGTGGAGTATCGATGGCAGCCCGTTCAGCAATCTGAATCCGGCTCTGACAAACCTGTTGGCCTTTGGATTTAATCACCGGTGGCCGATGTTGCTGACTAACACCCTCGCTCCGGGCAACCATACGCTGACGCTGAGAAGCGTGATCAACATCGGCGCCGCCAATTTTGACGCGATCGATGTGTATGGGGTTCCAGAACCGACCGGTTTGGTGTTGGCTGCGATGACCCTTTGCGGCTTGGCCGTCAATCGCCGTAAGCGACGGTAGTGGTGTTTGAGAGGGGTGTTTCCATCGGGCGACTTGTTCAACGGAGAAGAGCAGTGTTGGTACTCAGCCAAATGTGAGTCGCGTGAGAGGTTGGGCGTCTCCTCCGCGACTCCGTATACATTTTCTCGATAACGTTGAGCAGTTCATGAGAAGTCCTCGCCGGCTTCGCAGCCCTCTCAAACAAAGGTAAACGCCGCCCGCGAAGCCTCGGATCCCGATGGGCGGGTGGCGTTTACTAAGCTTATGCACTCGCTAGTTTGCGATATTAAGCGGATAAGAGTCACATCGGAATGCAGCAACCCAGCGCTTTTTAACTATTTATTACTTCCTAAAAGGCTCCGCTAGAGGGAGAGCACTGATGAATTCTCATTACTGTGTGGTCGCTAAATTGAGGGCTCGATCACATTCGCTCGCGTCGCGATCGCCCGTTGCTACTCCGAAGCACTGGTTGCTTTCGGCAAGCCTTCTAGCGGTAGGACTACTTCACTCTGCGGCCCAGTCGCAAACCGTTTACGAGGCTTTCAATCTCAACCCCGAAGGGACCAGCCGAGTCGGCATTCGGTACTTTAACTCCTCGTTTGGCGTGCAGCAAAATCCGTGGGCAAGTATTGCGCTCGATGGGGAGTCGCTGCTGCTCCGGGATCCGGTGTGGATTGGGCTTCCCCCTGAAAATCCCCCGATCCCAATTCCTGCGAGCGGCACCTTCGCGTTTAAACCCGAGGCGCGTTTTGCTTTCTCGGGCACAGGGCTCGATATTGTTCACATTCGCGATAATGCCGGCGAGCCATTCGTCTGGCAAATTGTCGATGGAGGTTCGGGCAATAACTACAACGTTGTCGCGCAAGGAACCGTCGACACTTATACCTCCTCGAATACACCGTTTCTCGAAACGGTCCCGGTGGCGCCCCAAGGATCGCTGGACCCCAACAAGGTCTACATGCTGCGCACTTGGATCACCGATACCGACAATAGCCTCGTCAAACGCCGCGTGTTTTACGACTCGTTCAATGTCTACAACGACTCGGCGAAGTTCTCCATTGATGACAATAGCAATCTTTCAGGCAACTGGACTTTCAGCGAGAATTGGGATCCCGCGGCGCCTGATGATAATTCCTACGAAGGAGATTTTGCCGCGACGCCCGGCCCCGGAGAAACGATCGACTTCAACTTCAACGGGACCGGACTCGTGGTCTATGGCCGAGGCCAATCGGGGGTTTCGGGGGCCTACAATTGGGAGATTGATGGCGGAGCAGGCGGGTCGGGCATGGTCGATCAATCCTTGGATAGCGACTACTCAGTTCGCTGGCCCGAGCTGCTTGTGAATGGCCTTTCCCCCGGGCCGCATACTCTCAAGATCACGGTGATCGGCACAAACGCCGCCGGGGACTACAACAACAATGGCTTCGTCGACGCAGCCGACTATACGGTGTGGCGTGACAACCTTGGCAGCAGTATTGCTCTGACTAACGAGAATCCCGCAGCGACCACACCGGGGGTGGTCGATCAGGAGGACTACGATTTTTGGGTTTCGCGCTTCGGCAGTCAAACTTCTTCGGGAGCCTTCGGGCCCAATCTCGGTTTTGTCGAGATTGACGCAATCGGTGTTTTTAATCCCGCTGTTGCTGGCTCAGTAGCAGAAACAGCGGCCGTTCCCGAGCCGGGGGCGATAGCGATCCTGGCTTCAGGGCTGTTGCTTTGCTGGGGAAGTTCGATGATTTCGAGTAGAATTTGATTCGCAGAGATCGAGTAGCTTGACACGAGTTCGGCCAATCGAGCATGTGGCTCACCGCACCGATTCTGTCGTTGACCGCTGTGGGAATCCCCTCGAGTTGATTGTCGAACTAGTTTCGGCAAGTCCCTGTTCGGACGAATAAGCGAATGACCATGCGCTCGGGTCTCTTGAAATTTTCAGTGCCGCACTGGCTCATTGCTAAGCCCCGGCCGGCCGCGAAGAGAATGGCCCGCCGAGTGCGTAGTTTTGAGACTTTGGAACCCCGGCTGCCACTTTCCAGCGAGTCACTCATCCTGGCAGCCAGTCTTTCGGCTCTCATCGGCACGGTTGATAGCGCCGCGTATTCGCAGGCAGTTATTGAGGAAGACCCCGCGGTTACAGCGAGTAGTTCGGCAAGCATCCAGCCTGCCATCGCAAGCGCCGCCGTGGCCGCGCCGTGGGCGTCGACGCGTGGGCTGTATCTCTTTAGCCTTAACGCCTATCAAGGCGACTGGGCGCCCCGGGAGTGGACCTTGCCACAATGGGAAACATGGTTGGACACCATGCAGTTTCTCAACCTCAATCATTTGCAGTTGCCGCGCGCCCCCTGGTCGGAGCGCCCAGGCCTCACGCCGTATGAATTGCAGCAGGAGAATCTCTGGATCAGCGTCCTGCAGTCAGCCAAAGCACGCGGCATGACGACGTCACTCATCTTTGGAACCACATGGCACGGCGATCTAACGCAGGCGTGGCGCATCTTATCGCCCGGCAACAGTCCGGCGGATCCCAATTGGCAAACGCTGGTCAACGACTACAGCTACTGGGCGAATCGCTACGGACCGTGGGTCGACGAGTGGACGATGGGGGTGGAAGACCCGGGTGGTTCGCCCTCGAGCGCCGGAATCAGCTACCCTTTTGAGACTCCTTCGCCGCTTGGCAACCCAAGCCGCGTTTCGGAGTTGATTTCGCTTGAGATCGCCATGCGGAGCGCTGCTCAAAGCGTCAATCCCGCCGCGCGAGTTGTTGCTGAAAGCTGGGGGGTGCAATGGTGGGGACTCACGCCCGGCTATTCGAGCCAGTTTGCCGAGTTCGTGGCCCGGGTTCCATCGCTTCCGGCCGATGTCCCCTTAAGCACCAACGCTCTCGACGACGCGACCACCAATACCTTGCAGGCTACTGGCCGGGATGTCGACGCATGGCCTTTCTTCCTGTTGGATCATGAGTTCCCGGTCGGGCATACCAAGCTGCACTTCAATTGGACGCGCGACTATTTGCGGAAGATCAGAGATCAAGGGATCGACGATGTGGTGGCCCATGTTAGTCATCCGATGGAACAGCTGCCCTCGCTCTACATCTACTCGCGAATGTTGGAGAATACCGAGTTCAGCAAGACAACGTTGCTTCAAGAATTCGCGGGCTTTTTGGTTTCGGATGCCGCCGATCAAGTTTCCCTAGCAACCGCGATCAGCCGCTTAGGGCTATTCTGGGAATCGGTCAGCCAGATGGCGGATTGGAACGCGGCGACGCTGCAGCCTGTCAATGGCACGGCGCCTTATGCCCCTAGGTACAACTCCACGCAGCTTGGACATCT
Source organism: Pirellulales bacterium (assembly GCA_022841705.1). GTDB lineage: Bacteria > Planctomycetota > Planctomycetia > Pirellulales > Lacipirellulaceae. The sequence continues at coordinate 16,417 of JALHQZ010000011.1, read as the reverse complement.
GAATGTCGCACTGGCCAACATCACCGTCGTCGACTCGCCGCGAGCGATCTCGCAGATTCCGATGAACGTCACCGCCGCGCGCTGGGTGGAGATGCTGCGTGACCAAATCAAGTTCTTGCACAATGCGGCGTACATGGGCAACTTGGTGACCGAGTCCGCCAATTACGCCAACAATAACAATGCCGCGGTTGCTGCGTTGGCCGAACCTCTGTCACTCGCCCAAGCCCAAGCGGTTGTTGACGCGTTTCAGGGCGCTGGCTCGGCCGGCGCGATCAACGCGATGGAAAAATACCTCGCCCAATTCTGGCCGACCACAACCGGGCAAAATCATCCCCTGGGAATCATTTACGACTACATCCGTAACAATATCCCGCGGAATACGGCCGGGATCGCGACCATTGGCGGAGATTTCCTGGAGTACGACGCACCGGCCCACCCCACAATTCTCAAGCACATCGTTGGGCGTACCGAGCAGACCGACTCCAGCTTTTCGTATCTTCGCAGCGATCAGTGGGTAACGGACACGACTCCGGGTATCTACTCCGGCGATTCCGCGATGGCAACTTCTGCTAGCAACAACGAGGTCAACATCGTCTTCGCCGGCTCGGGCGTCGCGCTGGTTCATTCCCTGTGGAGCCAAGGCGCCACCGCCACCTGGACCATTGATGGTGGCGCGGGGGGATCGGGGACGATCAATATGAACTCGGCGATTCGCCAAGATCAAGTTGAAACGCAACTCGCGACCGGGCTCTCACCCACGCTGCATGTGCTGACGATCAAGAAAACTGGCGGCGCCGCCACCGACTCAATTCTGGTCGATGCGGTGCGCGTCAACAACAATTACCGGCTGCGCCGCGAAGACAATCGCGAGATGTTCGCGTACAGCGGCCCATGGGCCGAACTCACCCTTGGCACACCCAGCGGAGGGGCTTGGCACTACACCATCGACGCTACCGCGAATGTCAACATTCCGTTTGAAGGAACCGCGATCTCGATCGCCGCGACGACCCGCTCCGACTATGGAACCCTGGCTTGGAGTATCGATAACGGCGCCGGTGGCTCGGGCACCGTGAGTTTGGCCAACGCCAACAACACGTATCGCAAGCCCTTCATTCTGACAACCTCGCTATCTCCCGGCCCGCATACTCTCCGGTTGAGCAAGCAGAGTGGCTTCCTCGTCAACATCGATGCAATCGACACACTGGTGACGCCGCCGCTTGCTGGTGACTACGATCGCAACGGTGCGGTTCAGCAAGCGGACTACTCCGTCTGGCAAGCCAGCTTTGGCGCCACGGCAGGCCCCGGATTGGCCGCTGATGGGAACGGCAATGGCGTTGTTGACGCAGCCGACTACGCCATCTGGCGCGATAATCTGCCAACGAGCGCTGTTGCAACAGCGCAGGCGACTGCGGCAACCTCGTCTGCGATGCCGACAAGCGTGCTAGTGGGGACGGATCAAATGGTGGGCATCGATCGCATTGAGCGCCAATCACGGTCGCTGTTCGTCCGTGATGGTCGTGCTACGCGGGATCTTCTCATCGCAGCGCGCGACGAAGTGTTTTCGCAACTGGATGATGTCGCTCCGTCCAAGCGATCAGCTACTCGCGCTGATCGCACACATCGGTTCGGACAATCAAAGGGCCTTGGTTGCAACGGCGTTGTTTCGTCGGTCGGCGGCGCCTTCCGAGATGACTCACAAGGTAGCAACGGATTCGTTCGCTAACGCTGGTCCCCCAGCGGGTCGTCGTTGCGCTCGTACGAGTGTCGAGAGATGAATTACGTCGGCTTACAACTGGCGCTCGTGCTTGTCGTGCTGCTTCATGCTGCCACCCTCGCCAGGGAAACGGACCGCTTAAGCTACACCCGCGACATTCAGCCAATCCTCTCCGCGAATTGCTTCCCGTGTCACGGCCCCGACGCAAGTCAGCGGCAAGCCGGATTGAGGCTCGACCTTCCGCCAGCGAAGCAGCCCTCAACCGATTCCGGGTTTCCGGCGATTGTTCTCGGGTCACCCGAAGAAAGCGAGCTCGTGGCCCGCATCAATGCGCATGATCCAAGCGCGACGATGCCCCCCTTGAAGTTCAACAAAACTCTGACTGATCCCCAGAAGTTGCTGCTCGCACGTTGGATCGCTCAAGGGGCCCCCTATGAAAACCATTGGGCCTACATTCCTCCAATACATGTTGCGGAACCAAAAGTCGCCAACTCGAATTGGCCACGGAATGCAATTGATCGATTTGTCTTGGCTCGACTTGAACGAGCAGGATTAAATCCTTCGCCGATGGCCGATCGGTCCACGCTGATTCGTCGATTGTCACTCGATCTGATTGGCCTTCCGCCGACCCGCTCCGAAACCGAAACATTCTTGCTCGACAATTCAGCAAACGCCTACGAAAAGGTGGTTGATCGACTGCTTGCCTCGCCCCACTATGGCGAGCGGATGGCCGCCGATTGGCTCGACGCCGCTCGCTACGCCGATACGAACGGCTATCAGGTGGATCGTGATCGGCAGCAACACTTCTACCGCGATTGGGTCATTAACGCTTTTAATCGCAATCTTCCGTTCGATCAATTTACGATCGAGCAACTTGCCGGAGATCTGCTCCCCGCCCCGACCCGCGAACAACTCATTGCCACGGGTTTCAATCGAAATCATATGGTCAACGAAGAGATCGGCGTGATTCCGGAGGAATTCATCGCCGAATACTTGGCCGATCGCGTGGAGACAACCGCTTCGGTCTGGCTTGGGCAAACGTTCAACTGCGCGCGCTGCCATGACCACAAGTTCGACCCGATCACCCAGCGTGACTTCTACAGCTTGAAAGCCTTCTTCAGCATCGCTGAAGAACAGGGTCTGGCTCGTTGGGATCTGCCGATCAGCATCAACAATCGCCCCTATCTCCGGCTTTCGACACCGGAACAAGAGGCAAGCCTTAAGGAGCTTGAAGCGCGAGTCGCCGAGGCGCAAGCTCGGCATGATCAGCAACTCGCAGAGCAGCAGAAAACGTCCGCGCCGGCATCGACGGAGTCAGTCGAAGCGCTCGCCAAGCTGAGAGCGCAGCTGACGGAACTGGAGGCCTCGATTCCAACGTCGTTGATCATGGCGGAACCCGCAGAACCCTGCCGGACTTTTATCCTCCTGCGCGGCGCCTACGATCAGCCCGGCGCCGAGGTCACTGCCAATACCCCCAGCTTTCTGCCGGCGCTGCCTGAGCAATTGCCCCGCAATCGGCTTGGCCTCGCCACTTGGCTCGTCAGTCCGCAGAATCCGCTCACGGCGCGCGTGACGGTCAATCGGCTTTGGCAGTCGATCTTTGGGACCGGACTGGTGGTTTCGAGCGGCGACTTCGGGTCACAAGGCGCACTCCCCAGTCACCCTGAACTACTCGACTGGCTAGCAGTCGAGTTCCGTGAAACGGGTTGGGATGTCAAACGGATGCTAAAGCTATGCGTGATGAGTGCTACCTATCAACAAACCTCCTCGATTTCGCCGACACTTTTGGTCCGCGATCCCAGCAATGAGCTCCTCGCCCGCGCTCCTAGGGTTCGGCTCCAGGCGGAGTTTCTCCGCGATCAGGCGCTCGCGGCGAGCGGTTTGCTTGCCAGAAAGATTGGAGGGCCCTCGGTTAAGCCCTACCATCCCCCAGGATTGTATGAGCAGGTGGTGGCCATCGCGTTCGTGGATCAAACCTACCAGCCTGGAACGGGCGACGATCTGCATCGACGCAGTCTCTACACCTACTGGAAGCGTTCAGTGCCGCATCCGGCGATGCTCGCCTTCGATGCCCCCCTCCGCGAGGGTTGCACCGTTCGTCGTAGCCGTACGAATACCGCCATACAGGCCCTTAATTTAATGAACGATCCTACCTACCTTGAGGCCGCGAAGTTTCTAGCGGCACGAATGATTCAGGAAGGGGGAGCTAACGCCGGTGACAGGATCGCGCACGGATTCTGGCTCGTGCTCGCTCGGCCACCGCGTGCTGAAGAGGGGACGCTCCTTCTCCAGGCGCTCGAGAAGTTTCGGTCGGATTACGCCGCAGTTCCTGCCAACTCGAAGGAGCTCTTGGAAATTGGCGTTCCACTTCCCGACAGGTTGGCCGAGGATTCAGACCTCGCCGCCTATACGCTTATCGCCAGCTTGATTCTGTGTCGTGACGAAGCCGTGATGAAGAACTAAAGCTCGCTGAGGATTCTCGATGTTTCTTTCGCCAGTTCAGATCACCATCGCTCGCCGGCAGTTCCTGCGCTCAACTGCCGCCTGCGCTGGGGCGGCCGCTTTGGCGACATTGCTGGCCCCCAAGATCCATGCCGCGGGGGGGCTGCCGAGCATTCCTCAAATTGCCCCCAAAGCTCGCCGAGTCATCTGGCTGACCCAATCGGGCGCCCCTTCTCAACTCGACCTGTTCGATTTCAAGCCGAACCTAAAATCCCAGTTCGATAGCGATCTCCCGGAATCCATTCGGAATGGTCAACGCCTCACCGGCATGACCGCGGCGCAGGCCCGCTTTCCCATCGCTCCGACAATTTTTAAGTTTGCCCAGCACGGCAAGAGCGGCATCTGGCTGAGTGAACTGCTGCCGCATACGGCAAAGATTGTCGATGAGTTGTGTGTCATTCGCTCGCTTCATACCGAGGCGATCAACCATGATCCTGCGATGACGATGCTGCAAACGGGCCACCAATTTTCCGGCCGCCCTTCTCTGGGATCTTGGGTCTCTTATGGATTGGGCTCCGAGAATGAGAATCTTCCCGCGTTCGTAGTGATGATCTCCCTGCCAAGTGGCAAGACCAATTCCCAGGCGCTTCATGAACGCATGTGGGGCCCTGGATTTCTCCCCACCCGACACCAAGGCGCGCGATTCAGTTCAGGAAGGGATCCGGTGCTTTACTTGTCGGACCCTGCGGGACTTACTCGCAACCAACGCCGAGAGTTCCTAAACACGCTTGGCAGTCTCAACCACATGACGCATGACACCTATCAAGATCCCGACACCATCGCCCGCATCGATCAGTTCGAACTAGCGTTCCGAATGCAATCATCCGTTCCCGAGTTGGCGGATCTGTCGCGAGAGTCAGCGCAAACCTTTGAACGGTACGGACCTGAATCAATAAAACCTGGTTCCTATGCGGCGAACTGTATTCTTGCCCGCCGACTTGCCGAGCGCGGCGTTCGATTCATTCAACTGTACCACCGCGGCTGGGATCAACATGCGGATTGCCCAGGCGGCTTAAAGTCCCAATGCTACGACACCGATCAGCCGACGGCGGCACTGATCACCGAACTTAAAGAACGCGGCTTGCTGGACGATACCCTGGTCATTTGGGGTGGGGAGTTTGGACGAACGGTGTACTCGCAAGGCGAACTAACCGCCACCACCTACGGGCGCGACCATCACCCCAGATGCTTTTCAATGTGGCTGGCGGGCGCTGGAGTCAAGCCCGGCTTTGTTTACGGAGAAACCGACGACTATTCCTACAACATTGTCAAAGATCCTGTACACATTCACGATCTGAACGCGACGGTCCTGCGACTGCTGGGGATTGAGCACGATAAGCTCACCTATCGCCATCAAGGACGCGACTATCGCCTTACCGATGTGCATGGCCAGGTCGTTGAAGACTTGCTCACTTAGTGGCCAGCGCCAAAGTGTTTGCCAGCGCGTTTCCCTTATGGAGTTTTGATGAACCACAGCAGTTCAGTCCGACTAATCAACTCATTCGGAATCCTCATCGCCGTGGCGCTCGTTTGCGGTGCGCCATGCAGAGGCGATGAATTTATCCCCGTGACCGAGGTTGTGGTCTCGGCCTCGTTAAATTCAACTGACGCCGAAACACTTTCCCTCAAGCATTTCGCACGCTCTGTCAAGAAGTTTACGGGCATCGATCTTGGAAGTTCAACGGGCGCTGCCGATCCCCAACACACAACGCTCATCACGGGAACTCGGCATTCGCATCAAACGCTGTTCGACGAGCAAGCTTGGCTCGCCGATGCAAAGTTGGACGACGAACTCCACCAATCGTATGTGGTGGCCACTCTTGCGAAGGAGGGAGACACACCGCGCCGGCTTGTGGCGGTGGGATTCGGGACCGATCGCACCCCGAGAGCATCCCTCGGCATGGGATACGCGCTGGGCGAACTGCTGCGGCGGCTTGATTTACGAGACGGCGTGTGGGGCTTTGCGATTCCTACTGCCCCAATCATCTGTTCGCCGGCTATGCCGAATCGCACGATCTATCTCATGAACAGCAATCATATGAATCCTGGGCTTTCTCTGGAGTTGATGTCAGCTGAGGAGATTCACGCCTACGCCGATTTTTTAGTCGTGGCCCGCTATTCACGGGTGTCGTTTTGGCAATGGAGCTCGTTCTACCTGTATCCGGGAAATGAAAAGGGGGGCTCAGCCCTTTCGGTAGGCGCCTGGACCGCCGAGACCGAGCGTGATCAACAGGCCCGACGGGCAAGAAACCAGCGCGTCCACCAGGCGATGCGTTGCTTCTTCGCTTATGCGCGGCGCCGAGGGCTGGAGGTGTACCATCAGCTCTCCCCGATGCACGCCAATGTCGATCTCCTTCCCGCCGATCCTAAGTTTGCCGCCACCGGTTACTACGGCCGTTCGAGCGTGTGTTGGGCCCAACCCGAAGGACGGGAACTGGCCCGCAGAATGGCTCAAGCAGAGATGGAGTACTTCGGGCCGGTCGATGGGTACATTGTGTGGTTCTACGACCCGGGGGGATGTTTCTGCGACACTTGCTATCCGAATCAAGCCGAGCATTTATTTCAGCAGTTCTCAATGGTGGAGGAACTCGCGATCACGATCAGCCCCGGGGCCAAGTTCCAAGTCGTCCTGTGGCCAACCTGGTGCTTTCACGAAACTAAAGGCATCCCGTATAAAAGTGTGACGGAAGTGCAAGAGTTCGTTAGCAGCTTTCTGAAGAAAATGCGGCAGTCGCATCCGCGCCGATCAATTTCCATTATGGATACGTGCGAACTCGAGCACTCGAACCTTTACAATGGATTGGTTGACCCGCAAGATTTTAAGCGAACGGCCTTCCTGTACTCTGTTCTAGGCTTACCCAGTGAGTCGGCTTACCCATTTGCTTCATTCCGGCTCAACGAACTCGCCACGGTGCTCGGCAGAGCACGAGACCGCGATCTGGAAGACGCGACCTTGTTTCTGCAGTACACGGCGACCAACATGCCAGCGGTGTTCGCATTTGCCGATGTTCTCTACGAGAAATCTGCTACTGCCGAGCAAACCGCCATTCGCTACGCCAAAACAATCGCCAAAGGAGGTTGCCAACAAGAATTTGCCAATCTGCTGCTGCAGCTCGACCAAGTTCGCGATGCGCAAAAATATCCCGCCAAAGAGCGCGCCCTTACCCAGGCCCTTGAAATTGGCGAATCCGTCATGAAGGATCAGTTGTTCTTCGGCGATCAAGACTGGCTGCGAGGGCAACTGCTTGCGCAAAAGCACTACCTGGGCATGGCTCGCGCCGGCAGTTCACCGCGTTTTCTTGACCATCTCTCGAAACTTAAGCGCGAGATTGGCGACATCCCCATGTACCGCGACTTCGTTACGAATGTCCTCACGGCTGACCTCGCTGGGCAGCATGTGAAAACGTATTGGCGGGGCCCGCTCAACGACACCAGTGTTATTGGATTGCCGACCGCACCTTGAGTATCACGATCACCTAGGCCTCAAACAAGCGGCCTCTCCCCGCAACGACGAAGCGTCTCTCAAGGCACTCGGCGCGCCCCTAATTCCCGATCCTACCGCCGCGGGCGATTCTTGTCGCCGATTCAGTGCGAGGCGAACCTTGTTTAGCCAAGCGGCGATCAACCGGTCTCGGCAGCAGGTGTGGCGGCGCCAAGCGTCCGAGTTCTTCGCCCAAGCGACCATCGAGGCGGACCGGACAGTTATCGAAACCTCTGGCGAAAAGAAATCCGGAATCGGCATCAACTACCAATACCGGAGAAGGATTCGATCTCTTGTGTGGTGGCAAACACGGGCGTTCCAAGGAGAGAGCGGCAAGCAACAGCTACCTTTCGACATGAGCGGCCGTTGCCGCCTTGCCGACACCTGTCCGCTCGATGAATGGGTTTTGTAGGTGGTGAAGGCGAGACGACAGCGCTCTTGCGTGAGCCACACGCGAAAAACACCGCGAGCCCGGGGAATTGAGCCACGGCTGCGTTAAAGGTGACGGGGGGGAGGGAGTTGCGATGGACCTATCGCTTAGCCCGGCTTCATCGAGTTCGTCTCGGCCTCGGCCTTCCAAACTCGGTAACGCACCTCGAACCCCTCGGGCACATACACGACGACCGGCAGTTTGCTGTTATAGCGAATAAGAAACGGCCCACCGCCGAGCGTGACGAAGCGGTCGAGCTTCGGCTCACTAGGGTCAACGGCCATGAGCGTCCCAGCCATTGGCCCCACCTCGGGGACGACATACTTGGGGAAACCCCAGCCTTCGATCGTTTCCTCGATAATCTCGCCGCCGAAGAAGTAGCGATTGGCTTTATCGGTTTGCACCATCTTCCCTACGATCAGCTCCAACTTGAACGCCGCTTCATCGTCTTGTTCTGGGGGCTGGAACACGTAACGCACCATTCCCTCCTCAGCCGGCGGAAACGCCTGCATGTTGTCGGCGGCGAGGGTGGCGCAGCCGGCTGAACCGATTGCGAAGCAGACCGACAGCAGCCATCCCCGCCAGCACAAATAGCTAGCCCTCAGCATTATGGGATTCGCACGGTCATTGATGGCGCTCATACGATCGTCTCGGGAGTTGGAGCAGGTTGGAACGGATTCGATCTCCGATTGTAGGCGGACGGTGCTTGGCTGCGGAAGACGTGACCGAAAGTAATACTCCTATGAATTGAGCTGGATCCGCATCGCGGCTGGAATCAATCGCCGAAAACCCGGAGCGTTGCGTGGGGGGCAGACAACTTCACCGCAAGAGCACAAAAAATCCACGGCAATCTCGACCGAGAGTCGCCGTGGACTGCATGATTATCACTGCTGATCTACTTTGCCGTTGAAGTCAGCCAGGTGGCGGCTCTTCGACGCCGAGCGAAGCCCGCCGCTCACGCCGGTTGAAATAGCACCGTTGCAGCCAAGTAACGGCGTGAGCCAGTCCGGCGAAGATCGCGATCGTCGTTCCGACAAATGAATCGTGTAGCCAGTAACGGAGCCGCCGCGTGCTGTCCAACAACGCCCTAGCACCCTAGCACCCCCAACACCCCAGCACCCTAATTGGGGCGCATGGTAATGGTCTGCGCAAGGGCTATCGGACAACGCACACAAAATCCTTGCGGGAAACCAGCGGTCGCATTCCCGCCACCTTTGCCCCCGATGATCTGGCGCCAACAGCCAAGAATCCCCAGCACTCCCGAACGGCAGTCGCTGGGGAAAGTCCGACCTCAACCACACTCCGCCGAATCATCCGGGTCCTGGCTTGCAGCTTGCCTTCGCATGTCGGCCACCTTTTGAGCCGCCAGCCATTCCGCCTGCCGAGCTTTCCGGGCGGCGATTCCCGGTGGGAGGGGCGATTCCGCTGTGTGCCGGATTCCACGCGTAGGTTCGTCGTTCCAGTCGCTCGGCATGAAAACCTTGTCGAAATCTCGCATCTTTTTAGTCCTTTGTGTGTTGGCGAAACTACGCCAGGAACAAAAGCCGCGGCCGCTCACGACGAGCGGTCTCACGGCAGGTTGCTGGTGATGGCCAACCCTGTGGTGACGAGGCGACCGCGGTCCACGCTCGTGATGATCCAACAGGGGTTGTGCTACATCACATCAGCCCCCGAATTAGAGCGCAAACCAGGGATGAGCGCAAGCACATTACCCACTGTTCGAAAAGATTTTCGCGTTTTTTTTTTTGACGGTGCTTAAAACAAAAAATCGCAGTTGCCCAAGGGGGGTTGTGCCGACTTACACCGCGAGGAGGGCCGAGACACATTGCGACCGCGGGTAGTGCGGCCCCTGCTCAGCGAACCGCAGTAACGGGCCGTCGTCAATTCATCCGACACAGGAACGAATGAATCAGTACTGCTGCTAGAAACGCAGGATGAGCGCTACGGCGATGTTGAACCGGGTGGCTGGCTAGCCCGACGCTGACCACGCACGCGAGGAGCTACGCGAGGGAGCATTTGAACGCCCGCGGGAGAGAGGGTCGCCAATCGAAAGCGACAGCGTTGAGTGGCGGTAAGCGAGATGTTCGTGAGAAGCTCAGCACAAAAATAACCGCAACACGTCCGATTGGATGTCGCTGCGGAAATCGACTCGCCGGTCGGCCTATTCCCTGGCCGCCAGCGGGTCAAATCACAACTGCTTAGCAAGCCGCCCGTCGGGGGATGAGGCCTTTCTCAACCAGCAGTTCCTCAAGTCGCTGATAGCCGGCCGCTAATTCGGCATAATGATCGAGCGTCAGTGATACTCCCATTTTCGTCGCGATGAACTCGTCATCGGCGCCGAGCACAAAGGACCGCACATCCACCCGGACCTTGCCCCTGTATTCTCCCACAGATAGCCGGACCTCCTCAGACCGACTTTTGGGAATGGAGGTGATGACGGTTTGGGGAAAAGTAGACTTCATAGCAAAACTCCAGCGGGTTAAGAGGGAAAAAACAACGCGTTGAAAGCACGGCTCGACAGCGGTCGTAGCGGCCGTTGTCGAAGCCGGGGTAAAACCCCAGAGAAAAACGGAACACGACGCACAGAACCGTCTAGTCAACGAACGGATCGAGGCCCTCATGCTGAAGTTCCTCCACCTCTTGGATGATCTGAAGCATCAGCAACCGCCGCCGGTTTCGCACTCGTTGATCAGGCCCGCCGGCGTCCAAGTCGGGCTTCGCTAAATCACTTGTGGTGTCTAGCGATTGCAGACGTCTCGCCGACAGACTTAGCGAAAATAGCTTCAAGATCGCCAGCGGCACCACGCGTCCGGCTACACTCCGGTGTAGCCGCCGTCCCCAGATATTGAAGTACTCGGTCACTGAGTCCGAGCCGGCAATTGCTTCGGGGCACCGCTCGGTAAGATTGTGTGCCAGAACTCTCAGCGGATGTTCCTCCAATCCTTCGGCGTCAAGATCGATGGGATCAATGTCCCGCAGATATTCGTCGACGAACTGCTCTGCTGCTAAATCACCGTCGTTCGCCAGTGGAATCTTGTCGAACACCGTGGCGTACTTCTCGTCGACTTCAAGATTCGCTGGCTTGCGGCCTTTCGGCGACTCGAGCCGTTGCTGCGGCGGCAGTTTCTTCGCTCGCCGTTTTGTCGGGGGGCGATCTTGCAGCAGGGCACCAGCTTTAGTTTTAATACTCATCGCGTTTGTCCTTCGCGTTTGTGACGCATTTGCGTCGGGGTGGAGACCACGAACGAAAATGCTCGTTCGTCGGTCGAAAACGAAATGCTGGGTATTGAACAACCGCTGCTCGGGCTTCACCGCAGTGCTTGCCCCTTTACTCCAACGCGGTTGTGCTACACATCACCAGCACCCGGTCATTAGAGCGCAGTTCACCGGGGAGCGCAAGCGAACTTCGAGCTGCTCGCGAAAAAAAATAATTTTTCGACGCCGATGATTTGCGGCGGAATCAAGTCCCCGCGGCAGCGACAATCGGCTCAGCAAGAACAGCGATGATTCGCAGCGGGCCACAACGAGAACACGCCTGCCACGTATTGTCGCCAAGCAGCGGCGTGAGCACGCCATTAGGGTCGTGATTGATGGAAAAAGATCACACCGCCAAAACTGGCCTGGTTCAGCGGGAACAGCAATTCGAGCGAACTTCCCCCGCAACCGAAAATCAGACGGTTGAGTTTGGTGCGGTTGGGAATTTCAGCGGCGAAGTAAAGGCGTCGATTGCCAAATGCAGCACGCCAGGAAGCGGCCAAAATTTTGGAGGCAGTGGCTTTTGGGCGGCTGTGATCTGGTCGCGACCGTGTCAGGATCGTGGCAGGATGCCGGGCTTGATCCTGGCAGCGATCCTGGCAGCAGGCCAGTTTTAGGGTTAACCGGGTCGGAACTCTGCCAGCGGGGACAGGTTTTTACCCCCCGCAATACCGTTTCCTGGCGTTCCGGGGTCGAAATCTGCCAGGGTGACCAGGATCATGGCAGGATAAAAATGGCCATCCTGTCACCGCAAGTCCTTTGTCAGAAACAACTTACGACGATCTGCCAGGATGGACAGGATGTTTTCTTAAATTTGATATAAGAAAAAAATAAAGAGGGGAGAGAGAAAAAAAATACCCACATAGAAGGAGTTTCTCAGGTTTATCCTGTCATCCTGGCGCCAGCAGCTTCGTTCGCTGCAGCCCGGGCCCAATTCAACGCTGCTAAACTCAGGTCATTCTCTTCCCCGCTAACCTCATTCGCCGACACCCAATGTCGCTCCGCCCGCTGCTGATTCTCATCCTATCCCTGTCAGCAGTTCCGACTGCTCAGGCGTGGAACTCAGCGGGACATATGGCGATCGATTTATTGGCGTGGGAAGCTCTCACCAAACAAGAGCGTGACCAGCTCACGGGATTGATCGAGCAGCACCCCCGCTATGCCGACCACTTCGAGGGCCGCATGCCCCCGAATATATGGAAGGGCAGCGAAGCGGAAAAAAAGCAGTGGTTATTCGCGTTCGCTGCGACCTGGCCCGACATTGTTCGCCGTCCGTCCCCCGGCGTGAGTGCGCAGGACGTCGCTGAATTTAATCAAGGAGAGTGGCACTACATCAATTTGCCGATTTATCTGACCCCCGCTGATCGCGATATTCTCGCTGCCGGTGTGACTGCCAACCGAACCCAGACGCCACCCCCGGACCCCTCCTCGCCGCACCAGAATATTTTGCAGGCGACAATGAGTTCGCTGGCATTGTTGAAAGACGCCAAAACTCCCCCCGCCAAAAAATCCATCGCGTTGTGCTGGCTGCTGCACTTAATCGGTGACGCTCACCAGCCGTGCCACGCGTCGTCGCTGTATCTCTCCCCCCGCTTTCCCCAAGGTGACCGCGGAGGCAATCAGCTCTTCGTACGGGGCTCGTTCAAGCTGCACGCGTTCTGGGACAACGCGATTCTCGACACGGGCCGGTACAACGATGTTCGGGGTAAAGTGCAGCGGCTTGTGGCCCAAGACCCCGCTCTCAAATCGCTACCCACCGAGATTGATCTCACGCCAAAAACATGGCTGCTGGAAAGTTACCAGCTCGCCCAAGAGCACGTTTACGATGCCGCCGTTCGCGGAGCAATTATTGCCGCCGCGGGGGAAGAGGAATTGCCCCCGCTAAATCCCCCACCCGAGTACTCAGTGAATGCTCGGAAGATTGCGGAAGCACGGGCAAAACTCGCGGGGCAGCGGATGGCGGCCCTGCTTCACGAGCTCCTCCCGAAAATTAAATTCGAGCCAATCCCCGACGCCATTGAATCAGAGCGGGCTGCTCCTAGTACAACGCCCCAAGCGCTCACACCGGTTCCTGTCGCTGAACCCGTCCGTCCGGAGTCGAAGCTGACGCACTGGCTCAATTCCGATACCAACAAACGGCACAATCAAAGCTGCCGCTGGTTCGGGGACACCGATTTAGGCCGGCCTTGCACCGCGGATGAAGGGGAGAAGTGCCTTGTGTGTGGGGGCTGACAGTTGTTTGCCCATAATTCGCAGCGGTTTTGGACAGCAATAGTTGAGCCGGGCTATGGCGATTCAGTTCGGGATTTGCTTGTGGGCGTTCGTGAGCAGCGGGGATTAGTTGAGGGTCGGTGACAGTGCGGGACGGTGGTCGTGCGGCGTTGGTGGCGGGAGCTGCTTGGTGGAGCGTTGGTGAGGGGGGGGCCGCAGCGTACGGTTCGTACGGACGGCCGAGCATTCTTATCGATGCATCGCTGCTCGGGTAAGATCGTGCTTTCCTACTCAATTGCTTACCGCTTCACCCGAGCCCACAATCGTTTGCCGGTTCATACGGGGGTTTGTCGGCAATGCTCGGCAAAGGTTCGCCGGCCAGACGTACAACGGCCTGGCGTAACTAGCCCACTCTATTCACAGCCACGGGGGTTTCTCGGATGACGACGTACGCAACGATCACGAAAAAATGTGCCCACTGTGGCGCCAAGGTGAAGTGTGATGTGCTTAACAGCACCAACCAGTTCGGCAGTGCCGATCTCGATCTGCGGCCCCCGGAAATGGCTCGTTCGACGATGGAGACGTGGCTACAACAGTGTCCCCACTGCCATTTTGTGAATACGGATCTAAGCGAGCCAATTCCGGACGTCGGGCACTTGCTTGAGTCGGTGGCAATTCAGCGAATTATGAACGACGCAGCAATTCCCTCGCTCGCTAAGAGATTCGCTTGCTTCGCTGAGTTGCAACGTGGACGGGGTGCGTATGAATCGGGCGAAGCAGCGCTCAGGGCGGCTTGGGTGTGTGATGACGCGGAGTTACCCGAGCTGGCCCGAGCATTTCGAGACCAGACGATTGAGGCCCTGCTGCCGCTACCGCCATCGTTGGGTGGTGAGGGGCAAATAGTTTTGCGAGTTCGGCTCGTGGATATTCTCAGGCGAGCGAACCGGTTCGTGGAAGCTGCTGAGCTCACGACGGAACTTAGTGCCGAACCAGGGGTGCGAAGCAACGAGACACTCGCGGCCGTGATCGACTTCCAGAACAGGTTGTGCTCCCGCCGAGACGACACTGGTTACACGATCGCCACTGCGGTGGGGGAGGACGGCTAATCGCCAGCTTCGCCGGAGGGCTTGGCGTCATTTCCACCCTCAGGTTTTTAGAAACCAAAATAAATCAGGGTGTCGTTTCGGCAGTCGTCGTCGCTTAATCTTCCCGCACAAGACAGAAGGAGCCCCAGGCTGACTGGCGCCTCCGTTCGCGGCGTACTGAAGTTCCTCCTTTGTCGCGAGAGGACAACTTGCCCCCGGACCGCTCCCTGCACACGGGGCAGCGGAAGCCGATTGGTTTCACCATTGTTGATCAGACGCACCCTTCGCGCAAGCGCAAGACCTAATGGTTGTTGCCGGTTTCGTTGGGGGCGCTGCTGGACAAATTTAAGCTGCTGAGAGCGTCACGAAAAACGCGGGCGAGATCGGTGCCCATGACCGTTGCCCGTGATGGTCAGCGAGGGCGCCAATATACCGATGAAGATGGGGATGGCGAAAACTCGATCTGCTGATTGACCGGGGGATCGCTACCAAAGCGGTAAGTTCCGACCACAAAAATCTGGCCCCAAACCCGCATCCCTTTACAGCGCCCCAGCGCGCTCCTGCTGCTCTTGGCGTTAAGGGTGGGCCCCTGAGGGCTTCCGGACATTGAGCGCGGTGGAGCGCCCTCGTAGGAGCTTAGAGAAACCGCGATGGGGTTACTGTCGTCACGCTGGAGCGGCGGTATGCTCGGGGGCCAGAATCGTTACGACGGGGCAATTCCCGGGGCTACGCTTAACTGACACTAAGCCGGCTGCCTCCATGAACTTGAGGGCCGAGTAAACCGACTTCCGCTTCACTCCCAATTCAGCTGCTCGCTTGTAACTAAACTTCACAACGGATGAATTTTTACACCCGCGGAGAAACCAAAGAACTAACCCGACGCCAACGCTGGATGGGGATTGTTGGGCGGCCGCCTCAAGCCAGTTCCAAGGGATGGGCCCACGCACGAACTTCTGCCCCTTCGGAAGATCTGCGGCAGGATCGGGGGTCAGGATAGTTACAATCGGGCTTTTCCCCGGGTTACGCACAACTGATACTAAGCCGGCCGCCTCCATCAAATCGAAGGCCCTATAAACCGATTGCCGTTTCAATCCCAACTCCTTTGCTCGGTTGTAACTGAACTTCACGACGGGGGAATTGGTACACCCGCGGAGCAGCCACAGAACCAGCCCGACGCTC
Source organism: Pirellulales bacterium (assembly GCA_022841705.1). GTDB lineage: Bacteria > Planctomycetota > Planctomycetia > Pirellulales > Lacipirellulaceae. The sequence continues at coordinate 560 of JALHQZ010000011.1, read as the reverse complement.
GCGCTCGATGGCGAAAGTTGTGCGGTGGCCGTTAGCCAGCTCCAAGGGATTGGCCCACGGACGAACTTCTGCCCCCTGGGAATTCGCAACCCAATCGCTGCTTGGATGTTGGTCGGATTAAGTGGCGAACCGTACGCTGACAAATCAATGTTGTCCGTCACGATAGGGCCTCCTCTATTTCTATATAGATAAAGAAAGATAGAAAGATACTGTACGGGTGTTGCTTCAAGGGACACGTACCTGTTCTATGACGGGACACGTTGGGTGTCCGCTGGGGGGACACCTGGCCAACCGCGCTCGTTGGGTCGACGGCTACGCGGCGACGGCCACATGTTGCTCGATGAGCCCCATCACCGTATTCCAAAACGCTTCGCCGCGCGGGTCCATGTAACGGTCGGGATAGGTTACGATTTTGCAGTCGCTCCGCAGGGGGAACCCGTTCAGCACCACCTCGGAAGCTTCACGCATGTACGCTTGGCAGCGGGCCGCCTCCGTTTCGATGTGATCGGCGTCGGCTTCGATCAGCAGGGCGTCATGCACGGGGCAGCAGACCGCGATGC
>JALHQZ010000010.1 GCA_022841705.1 Pirellulales bacterium | reverse complement strand
TAAGTAGTCGCCTGATGCTTGACTGCCGCCACCGCTTGAAACGCGGGGTGCTTGGTGTCGAGGAGTTTTTTACTGGCGGCCAAGACATCACCCGCGGCATCGAGTGCTTCGGCCGCTTGCGATTTCTGGCCCGGGGTGAGCGACCGCCGCAAACCGAACCACGAAAACGACAACCGCACACCGGTCATCGTGTGCCGCAGGCGATCGGCGGGCTGGGTTTCAACAGTTGGCGCCGCTCGTGTGCGCCGCCGTTCTAGGGTCATGGACATGGGAGGAAGGGGTTAGTGGTGAGGGGTTAGAGAAAGAGCTTGGCATCAGCTGTCTGGCCGATAGCCGACAGCTGATAGCCAACAGCCTCGTTAGTTAGCTGACGGATCCATCCGCACGTTTCGCCTTTTTTTAGCGGTTGGCGGCGCCTGATAGATGCCGGATTCGTGGGCGGAGAGACAACGACCGCTGGCCCACTGGCGTAAGCTCGCGAGTTGCTCGGCCGCAGAAATCGACACAGGGACAATCTGCTGGGCTGCGACAGTCAGAGGGACGTCGAGCAGCGCTGACAAGCGGCAGCAAGCCCGAATCTCGGCGCCGGTCCATCCTTCGTCGGGCGGCTGGGTCTCACTTTCCGCGATGCCGAGCGCCTGACGGTGAATCTTCCAGATCGCCGTCCGTTCTTCGCTGGTCGGCAAATCCAGAAAAAACACGCCATCGAAACGTTCGGCCCGCAAGAACTCCGGCGGCAGTCGTTCGACCGAGTTAGCGGTCGCAATCACCATCACCTGGCTGGTGCGATCCGACAGCCAAGTCAGCAGCGTCCCGAACATCCGGGCCGAGACACCACTATCGCCCGCATGGCCGCTGACGCCCGACAAGCCCTTGTCGATTTCATCGATAAAGACGAGGCACGGCGCCATCGCTTCGATGATCGCAATCGCCCGCCGGGTGTTCGCTTCGGTCTGACCGACGAGCGAACCCATCAGGGCGCCGAGATCAAGTCGCAGCGTCGGCCGGTTGACTTCGTTCCCGAGCGCTTTGGCGATCGCACTCTTGCCGCAGCCCGGGGGTGACAACAATAAAACCCCTTTCGGCTGCACGGGCGAATCGTGGGGCCGGGGCCGCAGTGCCCGTAGGCAGAACGCTTTTAATGCAGCGAGCCCACCGAGATCACTAAACCGCTCATGGCCATAGTGCATCGTCACCAGATTGGACTGCTGCAGCTGTTGCGCCTTGATGGCGAGAATCGTCGGCGGCGTTAAGCGTTGGTCCCGGACGAGCGACAAACTGAAGGCGCCTTCCGCTTCATAGCGGGTGAGTCCGGCGGCCGCATCAAGCACCGCCTCAAAGTCGGCCCCAGCTGGCAGTTCATCACGGGTGGCGAGTTCCCTGGCAATCGTAGCGAGTTGCTCGCGGCTCGGCAGGTCGTGTCGCAGCACGACGAAGAGCTTTTCGAGTTCCCGGGGGAGCTCCGCTTGGGGGGACAGTAGAATGACAAACGTCCGGTTACGTTTACCCTGCTCGACGGCGTGGGCGAGCGCTTGCACGATTTCGGGCGAACCCAAGAAGCGGTGGTAGTTCACTAGCACCAACAAGCTCGTCTGGCCCGGTTCGGTGAGTTCGCCGGCGAGCCGCACGGCAGCAAGGGGATCATTCGCCGTGAGTTCGCCGCGGTGTTGCAGCGGGAACTGAAGGCCCTGGGCAAGATCCCACACTGCCAGACGCCACGCTTCCGCTCGGCACAGTCCAGAAATTTCACCAATCGCCTCCTGGTGTTCATCGCTTTCAATCCAGATCCCCGCAAAGCAGGCGTCGAGATATTCCCGCAGTTCGGTTGCGAGGGGCATTCAGGCCTCCGGGGGTTTGAGTTCGTGAAGCAACCGCTCCGGCGGAGCAGTCTGGTAAAGCTCGGCGGTTGGTTCGTCACAGGTGACTTGGCCGAGGGCTTGTTCCAGCCAGCGACTGGCGTCGCGGCAGCTTTCGCCGGCGTAGCCACGCGTTTCGAGTTTCGTTTCGCCGGTCGGCGAGATGGTGAGCACGATGGTTTTCAAGTGGCGCCTCCTTGCTGCAGCGTGAGCTGGATGGCGCCGCTGGGGAGCGGTTGTTCGACCACATTAAAGCCCTGACGGCGAGCCAGTGTGGTCGCATGTTCCACGGCGTACGCCTGCAAGAATTCATCAAGCCGCGCGGGTTCACCCCAGCAGCCGCTAAAGTTGTCGTAGTGCAATTGGCCACTGGCGACATCACACACCAGTGGGTACCGCCATGCAGGAAGCTGAACTGCGTGGCCCGTAACCGTTTGGCGGTAAATTTCAAACTGGCCGTGCCGGGGCGGACGAAGTTGTAAGCGGTGGCACGCCGCGGCAATCGCCTGCGGCTCACGCACCTGGGTCGTGATCGTCACGAGGTGACTCATCGGGGTCTCCTGAAGTAAGTGGAAGGAAAGTTTCTTGGTCCGGTAGTTGGCCGAGCTCATTGACCGGAGCGGACGTTATCGGGGTGGCGCGCTGCTCGCTCCACTTTGCCGCCGCGCGGTAGTCGAGCCAGCGGCTCACCATGCGCCACACAAACAGCGCCGCAATTGCTACGAGCAGCACGGGGACGAGTTGACCGAACAGCGATTCGGTCCGCCGTTCCGCGAGCGCTATTAGGCGTTCGGAGTGCAGGGCATTCCAACCAGTCGAGAGCAGCGAGCGTTCGGACTGTACTTGCTGGTGAAGGTTGATCAGTTCCTTGCGCGCTTCGGCATGTTCTCGATTCAAGCGGGCGAGTTCTTGGTTCTGCTGCGCTTGCCGGTCGGCCGCTTCGATGGCGATTCGCGTGGCGCGATCGCCGCAGCCGACGAGCGCCAACAATCCCGAGGCGCTGCAGCTGACGATCAACCAGAACAGAGTCTTCACAGGCGGTTCTCCGGAGGGACAGGGCATGAAAAAAGCCCGCGGCCAAGAGGGCTGCGGGCTAAGGGGAGGGGACCTGGGTTATGCCAGGGTTTTAGAAGGAATTTAGCCGGGGTGCAGCGGCCGTGTCTAATCACACCGAATTCACAACGTAACAAGTAGCGACGTCGGGAGCACATGTTTCAGTACCGCAGAGGTGCTAAGTACCACCAAGAATTCACTGCCTTCCGCCACCGTTTCGGCGCCATTTTGTGCTCCGGGCACCTTTGCAATGCCCCTCTATACTCAGACGAAATGCCGTTGAATGCGATTGATTGCAATTCACCCCACAACGGCTAAAATCGCGTTACTCTTTCTGTGCTCTTCCGAAGCGGCATAACCAAGTATTCCCAATGAGGTAACTTTCATGTCGCGACGAGCCGCACTCCGTAAGCCAAACCGAATGGAACGGCTAGACTTTGAGAAGCTTGAAGAGCGAAACCTTCTCACGGCTCTGCTGGGCACGATCGTACCACCTTCAACAGTCAGCTCGGCGTTCGGTTCGTCATTCGGTGGCGCCGTTGCCGCGAGCAGTAGCTACGTTGTTGTCGGTGCACCAGGGGCAGACATAGGTAACAACAGCGACGCCGGACAGGCATTTGTCTTTGACGCCGAGAGTCGCGCGCTGTTGCATACTCTAAGCAATCCTGCGCCGAGTGGCGGTGAAAACTACGGTGCCGCCGTAGCGGTCGCTGGAAACAGAATCGTCGTCGGCGCGTGGGGAGACACCGTAGGTACCGCTTTCGGTGCGGGCCGCGCGTTCATCTACAACGCCGTGACGGGGCAGCAAATTGCCGCGATCGACAATCCCGGGCCGATTGCCAACGATACTTTCGGCTTCTCTGTCGCAGCGTCTGGAAACTTCATAGCCATCGGCGAACCTCGGCACGACGGTGTCTCGAACAACCAAGGCGCTGTTCATCTCTACAACGCATCGACGGGCGCCTTTGTCCGCACCATCAATCATCCAGAACCCGTTCAATTCGGGAGCGAACTCTTTGGTTGGTCGTTGTCGATGGCGGGCGACATGCTGGTCGTTGGACAAGGAAACTTTGATCGCCACAAGGCCTACGTGTTTAATGCGACCACTGGCGCCTTGGTGCGTACGATCTCGGACCCTGTGACCAGCCCCTCCAATGCGTTTGGAACGGTCGTCGCCACCGATGGCGTCACGATTGCCGTCGGCGCTCCACGCAGCGATACGTCGGCGACGGATTCAGGCTCGGTCTACCTCTTCAACGCGTCTACCGGCGCGCTGGCAAGAACGATACTTAATCCGCTGCCGGCAGCAAATGACTACTTCGGTGCCGCCATCGCTCTGGCTGACAGTACAGTCGCAATCGGGGCTTATGGTAGCGACGTGGGCGGCAACGACATCGGGGCTGTCTACATATTCGATACAGCATCGGGAATTTTGGGTGAGGCGTTAAGCAATCCCACCCCAAATAATCTCGATCAGTTCGGCAGGTCCCTCGCCTTGGCCGCGGGACGGATCGTCGTCGGGAGCAAAGACGACGATGTCGCAGGTAGCGATCAGGGGGCCGTCCACGTCTTCGGCCCAGCCCCATTCGATCCAACCCTCAGCAGCTCGCTCATCGATGAGAATCAGCCAGGCGGGACTGTCGTCGGGATTTTGTCGGGAGGCCCATCGGCGACGGGACCCCTTACTTTTCAGCTGGTTGCTGGAACCGGCGCGGACGACAACGCCTCCTTTACCATTGTCGGCAATGAGTTGCGAACCGCAGCGCCTCTCAATTTCGAGTCCGGGGCGACCCGATCGATCCGCATCGAGGGCATGAACGCAGCCGGAACGAAGGTGAGCAAGGCCTTTGCCATCACCGTCGGCGACTTGAACGATAATCCACTGGCGGTTTCTCTCTCGAATGCGATGGTCGCTGAGCTGCAGTCGGTCGGCACGAGAGTTGGTACCTTTACAACCTCAGATCCGGATGCGATTGACTCGTTCACGTATTCGTTGGTTCCAGGGATCGGCGCCGACGATAACTCCGCGTTCGCGATCGTTGGCAACGAATTGCGCACCGCGTCTGAAGTCGACTTTGAACGCAAGCAATTATTTCGCATCCGGGTAAGGTCGATCGATGCGGGCGGCCTAACCGTCGAAAATGAAATGCTGATTCACGTCACCAATGTGAATGAGCCCACACAGGACGAGCAGCCGCGGTTTGACTTGCGATTGGTCGCTGATGTCAACAGCGCAATTCAATCCTCAACTCCGACGGAAGCAATCGAGATCGACGGCGTGCTATACTTTGTCGCCGCGACGGCGGAGTTCGGCAGCGAGTTGTGGCGCACTGATGGCACCTTGTCCGGAACACAGCGCCTTACCGACCTTGTCACAAATGGTGGATCTTTTCCGCGTTCACTAACAGAGCTTGACGGCGACCTATTCTTTGTCGCCGACTATCAGTATCTCGATCCCCTAGCGCCTCCTGGAGGCGTCGGGGTACTCAGAACCGGGCTGTACAGAACTGACGGCACGGCCTCCGGCGTCGTACTGGTGAAAGACCTTGACCAATTGCCGTCTTTAAGCGGAGGAGTATCGGACGCTCAGCCAATGACGGTTATTGCCGGTCGGCTGTTCCTGATCACGGGCGACCCGACGTTCGAACAGAAACTGTGGGTCAGCGACGGCACGAGCACAGGCACAGCGATTTTGGCAAGTGTCCCGTCAGGAGGCGCGATCTCCCCTACCACGAAGACCGCAACGCTCGGCAACCTGTTTCTTTTTAATCGCGTTACCGATGCCACTTCAGGCGCTCATTCACTTTGGCGGAGCGACGGCACAGTCGCTGGCACTTTTCAATTGCGAGCCGGAGAGAGCGGATTCTCCGGCGTCGGGCAACTTGACCCCGCGATTGTCGTCGTTGGCAGCACCGCCTTTTTTGTGTCAAAGTCCCTCGATAAAGGGATGGAGCTGTGGAAAACAGATGGCAGCCTCGCCGGTACACAGTTGGTTAAGGATATCTACGTCGGATTTGACGGTTCAAGTCCGACCAGCCTGACTGCAGCGGGCAGTACGTTGTACTTTGCTGCAGAGACGGGGTTCGCCGGAACCGGCCGTGAGCTCTGGAAGAGCGATGGAACGGCGGCAGGGACGGTGCTCGTTAAAGACATTCAGCTCGGGTCGAGCAGTGGAATTGATTCGTTCAACTTCGAGATGGTTGCGTGGAACGGCAGCGTCTATTTTTCCGCCAACGACGGCTTGAACGGCGTCGAACTATGGACCAGCGATGGCTCCCCAGTCGGCACGCAGATGGTCTTTAACGCGGGGTCGTTCGGCGCAGGTCTGCATCCACAGCATTTGACGCCCTTGGACGGTTGGCTGGCGTTTACGACCGGATCCTTCAGTTCTCTCGGCGCACAATTGTGGAAGGTCGAGGTCGTCGACGGAACTGCAACCTTGTTGGCGGATATCGACGGGCCAATGTCCTCGAGTGGGACAATTGCCGAACTTCTCGCCGACGGTTCGCGACTCTTCTTCCGCGCCAACGACGGATCAACGGGTAGCGAACTTTATGTGAGCGATGGCACGGCGCAGGGCACAAGCCAACTGGACGACCTCAACCCTGGAGGGGGGAGTGGGGCGCTTTCGATCATCGCTGCGGGGTTAGATGGTGTTGTCTTTCAAGCAAACGACGGGGCCTCCGGAATCGAACTTGGCGTTTCCAATGGTGAACCTTCTGGAACTCGATTGCTTGACGTGGCTGAGGGGACGCTGAGTGCGGACATCGGCGAAGCCGTTGATGTCGCAGGAACGCTCTACTTCGTCGCCCAGGGCGACCTATGGAAAAGCGACGGCACGGCTTCAGGCACAGCGCTAGTCAAGGATTTTTCTGCCTTCGCGAACCCGGGGCAGCTCACTAACATTGCCGGGACGTTGTACTTCGTTGCTGAGGGCGCGTTATCTCAAGGGCGCGAGCTCTGGAAAAGCGACGGAACAGCGGCCGGCACGGTGTTGGTGAAGGACATTCTGCCTGGCAGCGGCAGCAGCGATATCGAGTCCCTAACAAGCTTCGATGGTGCGCTGTATTTCGTCGCCGATGATGGCGTGCATGGCAAAGAACTATGGCGCAGCTTCGGACTCCCGGAGACAACACTCCTGTTCCGAGAATTCGCCGCGGGGACGGCCGACCGCTCGCTTCAATTGCTGCCGCTGGGCGCGCAACTCTTCGTGCTGGCCGACGAAGTTTTGCAGGTACTTAACCAAGCCAATGGCTTCGATGTGCTTTCATCGCAATCATCAACGCTAATGCCGTGGGGGAATCTCGTGTATTTCAGCGGCTACACGCCGCAACATGGCTGGGAGTTGTGGCGAACTGACGGCACGCAGATCGGAACCTACCTCGTCAAAGACCTCCTGTTGGGGCCCGAGAGTTCCTACCCTGGCGGGGGTGCAAATGTAGCCTCGACTGAATCAGGAGGCGCAGCGCTCGAATCCAAATTGGTGTTTCGTGCCTTGGCCGGCGTCGACAATGCGCAGCTGTTCGCGACGAATGGGACATCCTCGGGCACCACGCAACTTACGTCGTTGCCTCCGGTGTCCGGGGCTTCTGGGACCACCGCCTCATTTACGCCGACTGCCCTTACTTCCGTCGGCGATCTTGTCTTTTTTGAAGCCTACGACGCCGCGACAGGCCGAGAGCTCTGGGTCACGAATGGCACTGCGTCCGGCACACGACTTGTTGGCGACCTGCGACCCGGCCCCGCCCCTGACCCCTTGGACGTGTCTTCGACGGTTGGCTTCAACACCTTGGAGGACCTGACATCGTTCCACGGTCTGCTATTTTTCTCAACTGCTCAGGGTACTCCTGGCGTCAGTGCAACTGGCCGGGAGTTGTGGTATAGCGACGGCTCGGGAGCCGGCTCTGGCGTGGCGATTGATATCTTCCCCGGATCAACGTCCGGAAATCCACGAGAGCTTACAATCAGCGGGAATCGCCTCTATGTCGCCGCGAACACCAGAGCGTACGGCCAGGCGAATTCCTCCGCTCGGAGCGGCGAACTCTTTCGCCTAAACCAGGCGCCGACCCTGCAAAGCGCGGCCGATGCGACGACGGCGGGAATGGCGGTCACGATTCCATTGATCGGCCACGACGCCGATGGCGAAGCGCTTGTCTACGAAATCGTCGCCGCACCGCAACATGGACAAGGAAGCATCAACGGCTCGACGCTGGTCTATGTTCCGAACGCGGGATACGTCGGCGTCGATTCGTTCACAATCAGAGCGTTTGACGGATCGCTTTATTCCTCGATGGCCACGGTTGAGGTCGGCGTCACCCCGATCGCCAATTCCGCCTCGTTTGCGACCAGCAGGTCCATGGTAGCCGAGTCGGAGGGGGTCCACCGAGCAATAGTCGTCTTGGATCACCCCGCGGCGGCCGACCTGTTTCTGCCTTACTCGATCGAGGGTTCGGCGGCTGTCGACGCCGGCAACGCGCCTCTCGGACAGCTGTTCATACCCGCGGGCGCGACAACCGGCGAAATCATCGTCGCGCTGTCAGACGACGATTCCTACAGCTCGCTGCCGCAGTTGGTCGAGATCAGCCTGCTAGGTAATCCGAGTATTGCTCTTGGGGCGGGCGCCCAACAGGTCCTCGAATTCATCGAGAACGACCCACTGCCAACGATCGCTTTTGGATCGTGGCAAACCGTTAACGAATCGAACGACACGATTGCGATTGACGTTATGCTGTCCGCACCGAGTGATCAGCTCGTCACGGCGACGATCAGCCTCTCTCACCTGGATAGTGCAACTCCGAATGTCGACTTCATATCAAAACTCACCCATACAGTGGAATTCCTCCCGGGGCAGATGAAGCAGTCGATTTTGGTGCGGCTGTTGGAAGATGTGGCGCCTGAGCAACGAGAAGTTATTCGCGCTCAAGTCGCCTCCGTTACTGGCGCGACCGTGACGACCGACCCCCTCCGATTCCGGCACTTCACCTGGATTGAAGACAACGACACGTCGCAAGTTACGATTAGTTCCGGCGTCAATCTCACGAGCGAGGGCGAGGTGATCTCGCTGCAAGCTGTCCGCTCGGGCGGCAATTTAGCGGGCGCCCTCTCGGCGCCGGTCACTGTGCACAACCAGGGCGCGACGTTCGCCGACTACTCACTGTCGTCGATCGTGTTCCAGTTCGCTCCTGGCGCCGCCACGGCGACGATCGACATCACGATCCAGGCCGACGGGCTCGACGAACCGTTCGAGGCGTTTAGCGTCGCACTGGACAATTCCGGCGGCGGCTTCGCGATCGGCGACTCTCCTTCGTCTTACATCGGCATCTACGACAGCGACTCAACCACCGTCCGTCTCGCGATTGGGGCGACGAACGCCCCAGGCGTAGTCAGTCCCACGAGCGTCAACGAAAGGCATCCGCACGGGGCGTCGAGTTGGTTCATCGAAGTGACGGCGAGCTTGTCCAACCCGTCCGCCGAGACGATTTCCGTGCCCGTCGTCGTCAGCAACAGCACCGTGCGGGGATACGCCGCTCGCGGAACGGACTTCCAGTTTTCGACGGCGGATTTCGTATTTGCCCCCGGAGTCACTGCGGTCACTCGGACGCTTGAGATCTTCGATGACATAGCCGTTGAAGGCGACGAACTGATTCGCATCGCCTTGGAGCCGAGGCCGGATCAGTTTTTCTTGCGGGCGGCGGGAATGGTTGACGACGGCAGCCTCAGTAAGCAGATCGTCATTCGTGATGACGACCTCGGAATCAGTTTATGGCAGTACTTTTTTCGTGACGGCGCCTGGGCCTATGAGCAAGCATCGACGCCCATCAACGAGTCTGCAGAGAGCCTCGACTTGATATTTGCGTTGAACGCTCCGGCGTCTTTTCACGAGACTTTCTATATTGATTTGGGAGGAACGGCGAATCGCGGCGCCGATTACACCACGCCGCCCCTGGGCGAGTACGGATACTACGAGGTCAAATTCGTTCCCGGACAACAGTATAGCCTCCTGTCCATACCCCTTGTCGATGATAACATCGACGAACTTGATGAGTCGCTTAAGCTGGGACTCTACCGCGTAGGTAACAACGGATTCGAGTATGGTGGCGCTTGGTCGACTACGATCGTCGACAACGACAGTTTGCCGACCGTCGATTTGTCGCCTTTTAAGTATGCTGTTTACGAAACGAGTCAAGTTGTCTTCACGGCTAAACTGAGTCACCCGTCGTCCGAATCGGTTTTCGTAACGATCGACTTTGTAGGGTCCGCCCAGCAGGGGGTTGATTACGAGATACTTCGATCGAGTGCGCCGATGAGCAGCAACGGCAGCCAACGCACCCTTGAATTCAAGCCGCTGCAAACGACAGCGAATATTACACTTCGCACGCTCGACGTGCCTAGTGATCGCAGAATCTCGGCATCCATCGTCTCAACAGTTTCAGCTGCCAAGTCTCCGCCAAGGCCCCTATCGATTTCGGAGTTTTATAAGCTAAAGGAGCAGCTATTGGCTAACAATTCGATAGAAGCAAAAGTGACTGGGGGATACGCCGCCGCCAATATCGACATTCTCGATTTACAACGAACATCTGGGACAACGCCACCACCAGAGACGAATGAACAAAAGGTTGTTTACGCATCAAATCCTGGCGTTATCGTTCCCGGCACACTGGCCATCGAAACCTCGCCTTCGACAGCAGTCGTCCCAATTGGCGCCATCGGTGTGCAGATACCCGGCGTGTTGCCGAACGGGATCCAAGCCGTCGCTGCGTCGCCTGGAACGCTCTTGATCAGCACCGGCTACCAAGGCCGCTTGGTTGGCTCCACTGTGTTTTTCGACGCCAACTTCAACGACATAGTCGACTTTCTCGACCTGAACGAAAACGGCCGGCGGGACGCCGACGAACCGCTGGAGCCGACCGCAACGACCGATATCGATGGCTCGTTCGCCCTGCTTATTTCGCCAGACTTCGATGTAGATCGTGATGGCGTTATTGGTCCCGGCGAGGGCCGCCTGGTGTTAATCGGCGGAGTCGATGCTTCCATTGGGAATCCCTTTGGGGAACGCCTCACTGCACCGGTGGGATTCTTCGCTGTCACCCCCCTCACAACGCTCGTGGAGTCGCTTGCTAGACGCTCAGGTACTGACGTCGTTGAAGCTTACGATCGCGTCCGTCGCGGCTTGGGCCTTTCACAATATGACCTGAGAGTCCGAAATCCCGCGTACGATTTGCTTGCCGGAGATCAACTAGCTTCGGACGCCTACGTGCGGCAGGTACAAGTCTCAAGCATAGCGATGGCAATGGCGTCCTTGCTATCTGGTGTTTCTAGTCTTCCGGTGCAACATCACGCCCAGGATATCTTTGACTTGTTGGCGGATCGATTATCAGGGGCCAATATTACGTTGGACCTCGGGGACGTTACGTTGCTGCGAGGCTTGATTTCCGCCGGGGGTAATCGAGCGGGGGTAGCTCTGTCTGCTGAAGTGATGCAGGGCGCCGCCGAACTAATCGCACTGGGCACACAGCGACTCCAAGCCTTACGCCTCCCGAACTTCTCAACGCCGACTTCACTTCTCAACGAGTTGGCGCGTATCAAGAAGGTGTTCCAAGTCGATTTAGCGACCTCTCTTGGCGATGTCGGCGGCGGGATCCGAACAATTGCGGACGTCCTGAGCGACTACACCGGTGCGCAGAGTCCCAACTTCGATTCTCGCGTGGCGCAGCAGACGATTGAGCAGGTCATTCCACCTGTGCTGGGCGTCTCGAACGGGTTTCTCTTTGAGGGCGACGACGGCAACTCAGTTATGCGATTTATGGTCGAGATCCTCGGCGATCACGACGAAACCGTTTCGGTCGACTTCCAGACGTTTGACGACTCGGCGGCTGCGGGGCTGGATTACTTGGCGGCGGCCGGTGTTCTCACCTGGGCTCCAGGTGACACGAGTTCGCGAACAATCGAGGTAACGATCATTGGCGATGGCGAGTTTGAGCCAGATGAAACGTTCGGCTTGCAACTGAAGAACAGCCAGCATGCGGCTATCCGGATCGCCCAAGGCACAGGCTATCTCCTCAACGACGACGATTTGAGTTATTCCGCAATCGGCTCGGAAACGGAACCAACCAAACTAGTTCTCTACAGCAGTCGAGACGGCATTGAACTGCTCGACGGCAATAACGTGGTCGCGTCAGGCGAACTGGCCGATGCACTATCGGCAACTCTTGCAGGCAAGGCCGCCGCGACGACCGACTTTGTCGTCGATTTCTCTCTGGAAAGCTACCGCGGCGACCACTATTCGATAGTCGGCGGCTCAGCGGCCGATTCTCTTACGATCGTTGGTGGCCGATATGAACAGATCGTCCACCGCGTAGACGGAGGTGGTGCGGGGCGGCAGTGGTTGTCTCCATCCAACGGCGACTTAGTGACCATCGATTGGGAGAGCGTCGAGAGCTTCGACATCGGGGCGAGCGAGGTCGATACGCTAGTCGTGGTGCTGCCGGCCGGCGTTTTTGACGCGATTATCGAGGACGACGATGCGGAAGGAATGATGAGAGTGCGCAGTGGTGCGGCGGAATTCAATCCGATCGTCTTTACCAACCCGAATTCGCAATTGGTGATCGTTGCCACCGAGGCGTCCGCAACGGTACACGTCGTGTCAACCGATGTCGAGTTTCTGGGAACGGTTACGACCTACAACGTGGGTGATTACAACTGGGATGGTCAAGTGGACGCGGCCGACTACACAGTCTGGCGAGATTTGCAGAGCACCGGTGGTTCTCTCCAGAATGCGCGAGCGGATGGCAATGGGGACGGAGTCGTCGATTCCGGAGACTATGTGGTCTGGAAAAGCCACTATGGCGACTTAGCGCCGGCGTTGATACTGCCGCCCGCTTCTGCGGCGGTTAACGCTGCCAGCAGCGCGATTTCCGTTCCGACCAATCAAGAGGCTGACAACGTTGACGACGTTGCACATGCGCCAGTCGATTGCATCGAGCCGGTTGACAGGGAGGCCCTTCTCGTAGTGAGCGAGCCGTACACCAAAGAACCGCACCTTCCAGTGCAAACAGCAGCTTCAACTAATAAGGCGGCGCCGAATAGCGAGGTAATGCCACTCTCGCCGATCGTGGGCGACATGGGGTTAACTTCCTTACGATCAGTCGGGAGCCATTTAATCGAAAGCTTCGAGGTACGAGCGGATTTGTCGCAGGGGCGGAGGGTATTGACCGTCAGTCCAGCAAGTCGATCACATAGTGTTGTCGAAGCACGTGATGAGGCGTTTGCAATGCTTAAACTCGAGGACCTCTTGCTGCTTCACTCGTCAGCCACCCAGCGAACGAATGTCGCTTCGGGTGAGCTTCAATTTATGCGAGAGCCATGCGACAATCCCGTCGCCGACAGCCCAGACGACGAGCTCGAGTTGCGATTCACGAGCCCTTGGGTGAAATGAAACTGTGCTGCGTCCCCACAGACACCGTCGACTAAGGCCACGATGGCGATTTGTGACGCTCGGCTTTTGCAGCCCAACGTCCAGACCAGGGCCGCGAGCGCCGCAATCACAGTTAAGAAGATCATGGGCTTCACACAACGGTCTCCAGGGGTGGCTGCGGACATAAAAAAAGCCCGCCGCCGGTGAGGGCTGCAGGCTAGGGAGAGGGTACTTACGTTTTGCCGCGGTTGGGGCGGGAATTTAGTTCGGTACCGCGGGCACGACCGCGATTCTCACCAACGCTGACCGGATCCTTGGGGCGGCTGCCAATGAAATTGGGCACGCTCTGAAGTCGCAGCTACCGCGTAATTCTGTGGAAGAATGTGTATGTTTGTGTGTGAATGCGAACTCTCAAGACTTGATTTCTGGGAAATCAAATGGCATTTAAGCCCGGCTTGAAATCGGCTGGTAGCCGTGTCTCCGTGGCGAATAGTTATCCGGTATAGTACCGGATAACTCGCGTAAAAATGGAAATTCATCGGTAAATCGATAGCGGAACCGACCGTTGAAAATCACGTGAAACGAGGGCATAATCCGCGAATTACCCGTGGAAAATGTAGAAAATCGCGGTTCGAAAACTTGGATTCGGGACGCAGAGGTCGAAGGTTCAAATCCTTTCAGCCCGACTTCGGAAACCTCGGTTTTTACCGAGGTTTTTTCGTTTTCTGCATGTACCCGCAATTGTGATTTTGGTTTGGTGATACCTTCGGAGATACCTTTTGTGTGGCGGTTGGTGTAATTTTTGAGTCCGGGCTGACGGCGGATTGAACAGTTTTGACCACCGGGATCGCGTGCTGATTTTCGCGAAACTGCTGGGCACCTCGGTGCAACCCAAACTGCTCTGCGGGGTATCAATTCCCATCCTCAACAAAGACTTGCCCCGATCGGTCATCGGCCACCAACAACTTTGGTGGCTGGTTGGCGGTTGGTTGCATCACCAGCGCCGAGAATCGCAACCAAACGCCCTGGGCCGCCCGCGCGGGGCCGACCATGTCGTCCTGGTATCTGCGGTTCTAGCCCTTGCCAGAGCGTCGTGATCGTCATTTGATATCTTGCCGGGTGCCGATCAATCGGCCTCTACGAAAGTTAGGCGAGTGGTGCAAACGCCACCGGTTGTTGGACCGCCGGTCAAAAGGCCGCGCCGAGCGCGCGGCCGGCAGTTTGATCGAGTACTTCATGGACTTTGATCGAGGAGTAATGTCCGCTACCGAACGCGTCCGAGTGCGTCGGACACGGGAGGGGGATTCGCGGAACGGGATCGCCCAACTCACACATCAGGGGTGCCCCTGAATAAGAATCCCCACCGCGGCGACCGCGGTGGGGAGGAGGAGACTTTCGGGTTGGCAGAGGGCGCTGGCCGGGTCGTATTCAGCGCGGTTTGTCAGGTCAAGAACGGTACGTTGTTAACTGGCGGGCATTTGCGGTCCCTGCGAAGGGTATACCCGTTCGGAGCGGCGAGATGTGAGTGGCATTTGAAAAAGGTTCTTCCGTAATCGTGGTGAAGGACGACGGAAACACCAATGCTAGACCACGTCAGCCCTTCGACAGTAGTCAGTGAATTAGCGTGGGCGAAACGTGCGGGGCCGAGGTGGGCGCCGCCCGTTCGGCGGTCGAGAATCTGCCGCCATTCCCGAAGGTGGGTTGCATCCGCCGCCGAGCCAATGTCAACCAGGAGATCCTGAATCCTGAATCGGGCAGGGATGTTGACCGTGTTTGGAACAGTGAGCGTGATGCCGCTTGGAATGCAGGAACTTGGGAGCCCATCGCCGTTGAAAATGGGGCCTTGAGGGATTGGCAATTCCCAACTCGCCAGCCCGGCCAGTTGCCAGCGATGACAAAAATGGCGATAGGGCTCGCTCGTGAGCAGTTCATTAGTGAATCGTTCGGCGAGCCCTGCCAGCTTCGCCCAGCGACGCAAGGCATCAACTTCACTCAGGAACAATCGGTTTGAAACGAGCCAGCCGGCGTAAGCTTCCGTCTGTTCGTGAAACGAGTCGGCGGTTTGCCGCGCATCCCCGGCCTGCAAAAAGCTATCGGCTGGTTGATTCAAGCTACTGCGGTTCGAGTCACCGAGAAGAGTTGGGGTTGGCAGCATCGCACCAAGATTATCCCGCCAAATCGTATAGTCAGCGATGTCGACTGTTCCATTTCGATTCCCATCGGCTGCAAGTCTCTCTTCATCCGTCGCGCCGAAGTATTGGCGCCAGACGTGGTAGTCCGCTTGATCAACGAGGCCACTAAAATCGTAGTCTCCCAAAAGGCTGGTGATTGTGATGAGAGCACCAGCAGTGCTGTCGACTCCACCCGCCTCGCGGTCTGATACACGCAAGGCGACAACGTAGTCGCCAGGAATCGTGAATGTGTAATTTGCGGAGATGCTCGGCGCTGGAGAGTTGCCGAATGCCGTCTCGAAACTCGGAGACACCGCAGCTCGTAATGCCGTCGGATCGCCTCTCGACGGTAGCACCGTCGCCGCCGCAAGATCAGCCGTGTGCTTAAAATTGGCGACCAAGTTGGTAATTGCTTCACTCTCAGTAGATACTGGTGGCTCCCAATAAAGCTTTCCGGTATCGTGAGACGGAGTTGGTACGAACTCAACACAACTTCCTGCTGGCCCCTGATGTCCACCGAAGCTCCATTAACACCTTCGTCACAGCCCTGGCTGAACGCCTTGGGCTCGCGGTATTTTCTCGATTGGCTCACGCAAGAGCGCTGCAGTCTCGCCTTCACCACCTATCAAACCGGGAAGCTATTTCTGGTGGGGCGGAAATCGATCAGCGGGGCACCCGCACCCTTGGGACCGGAAGACACTGGATTGTCGGTCTTCGAGCGGACCTTTAACCACTGTATGGGGATGTGGGCGTCGCCCGACGCACGGACAATCTGGTTGAGCTCCCGTTATCAACTATGGCGGCTTGAGCAGGCGCCAGCAAACGCCGTCCCTTACAGGCCCGCCGTGGCCGCGCAAGCGGAAGGTGATGAAGCCGAGCAAACGCCCCAATGGGTCGGCCGCGGTTACGACTTTGCCTACATCCCGCGCGTCGGCTACACGACGGGGCATGTGGATGTCCACGACTTGGCGGTGGATGCCGAAGGCAAAGTGATTTTTGTCAACACAATGTTTGGGTGTCTTGCCACGCTCAGCGAGCGAGCCAACTTCAAACCGCTCTGGCGTCCACCGTTTCTCTCGGCGCTGGTGCCCGAAGATCGTTGTCACCTCAATGGCCTTGCAATGCGCGACGGTCGGCCCGCTTATGTGACGGTGGTGAGTCGGTCGGATGTGGCCGATGGCTGGCGCGATAAGCGGCGGGATGGGGGCTGCGTGCTGGATGTCGCTACCGGTGAAGCGGTCTGTACAGGGCTCTCGATGCCGCATTCGCCGCGGTGGTATCGAGGGCAGTTGTGGGTGCTGAACTCCGGGACGGGCGAGTTTGGCCGTGTCGATCTGGCGAGTGGCAAGTTCGAGCCCGTCGCGTTCTGCCCTGGGTACCTGCGCGGGCTCACTTTTCAGGGTGACTACGCCATCGCGACCCTCTCGAAGCCCAGGCATTTATCCTTTCAAGGACTCGAACTTGACGAGCGGCTCAGCAGCAAGGATGCCGAGGCCCGTTGTGGCCTCCAGATTATCGACCTCCGCACCGGGGGTGTATCGGAATGGCTGCGGTTGGAAGGGACAATGGTAACTGAGCTCTACGATGCCGTGGTGCTGTCGGGAGTCCGCCAGCCGATGGCAGTGGGTTTCAAAACCACGGAAATTGAGCGGCTGATGTTGATTGAAGATTCTGGTGCTAACAGTTAGAATGTAGCAGACGTCAGCTTACAAGCGAAATCGAGCGCTGCCCCTGAGCGCGGTTACTCAACCTCAGTCCATGCCCGGGAGCGCGTCGGTGGATTCTTCTTGGCTCAAGCCGATTATCGCCGCTTCACCGTTCCGACGGGTGAAGTCACGTAGTACTGGCGAAAAAATTCGGCTTTCTGATCGAACTCGCAAATTACGAATCGAACCGCTTGAACCGCGGTTGGTTCTGGCCAGTGACTTCGGAGATGCGCCCGATCTCGGCGCGACAATTGGCCCGAGTGACTACCAAACGCTACTGGCGAGTAATGGGCCCCGCCACATCATCGACAGCACGCAGACCACGCTCTTTCTTGGCGCCCGAGTGGATAGCGAAGCGAATGGCGCCCCCAATTCAACAGCGGATGGTGATGACCGTTTCACGGCGCTCGCTCGCGATGATGAAGACGGAGTCGTCAACCCGCTCGATTTAGTGCTAACCGCCGGTTCGCAGCCGACGGTGACGGTTCGCGCAACCAATGCCACCGGGAGCTCGGCCTTCCTGGTCGGCTGGATCGATTCCAACGGCGATGGTGTCTTCGACAACTCCACGGAACGAGCGGTCGCCAATGTTCCGGCAGGCACAATCGGCGGACTCTTCACGTTGACCTTCCCCGAGCTGCCGATCACCGCCGCCGGCCAGACGTTCGCGCGATTCCGGATTAGCTCCGATGTCGGCTCCTTCAATGCGGTCGGCGAGGTGCTGGGGGGCGAGGTCGAGGACTACGCCGCGTCCTTCATCCAACGGCAAGATGGATTTGTCGACAGCTCTCGGACGATCAAACTCTCCAGTGGGCTGAGCGGTTTGCCGGCGCTGGCCAACGGCGACCGCTGGGGAACCTCCGTCGCGAATCTGGGAGACATCGATGGGGATGGCGTGGCCGACCTCGCCGTTGGCGCCTATCGCGACGATGGGGGGGGCGGTGGTGACCGAGGAGCGGTGTATGTGTTGCTGATGAACGCGACGCGAACCGTGAAGAGTCACGTCAAGATCGCTAGCAATCTCAACGGCGGGCCCCTACTCGAGAACTACGATTTGTTCGGGAGCGCGGTTGCTGCACTGGGGGACTTCGATGGTGATGGGATTTCCGAGCTAGCGGTCGGCGCTACCAGTAGTGGAACCACCGGGGCCGTGTATGTGCTGTTTCTCAACAGCACGGGGACCGTCAAACAATCCGTTCGCCTCTCGTTTGACCCGCTCGCTCATTCGAGCGCCGGCACGGTGCGGTATCTGGGCAGCGCGCTGGCGAATATCGGTGATTTGGACGGCGACGGCCTTCCGGAGCTGGCCGTTGGTGACGTGGGAGCAACCGAATATGGCTCGTCCCTTATTCAGACTGGCGCTGTGTGGGTTTTCTTTCTGAACCCGGACGGAACACTGCGGGCGCAGCAACGGATCGCCAACGGGATCGGTGGCGGTCCCACGTTAGCGTCGGCGGATAATTTTGGGGGCTCGCTCGTCGCGCTCGGCGACATGAATAGCGATGGCCTAGTGGAACTAGCGGTCGGCGCGACCGGCGATGATTCCGGGGGCGGGAACCGCGGCGCCGTGCATCTGTTGCAATTGCGCAGCGATGGAACCGTCGCCAGCCGTCGCAAGTTGACTAGCGGAACGGGCGCGATTCCGGCGCTCGCTCAAGACGACCTGTTCGGCGGCGCACTGACTTCGCCAGGAGACCTGGATGGAAACGGGACGGATGACCTGATTGTGGGGGCGCGGCGAACGGATTCGAACAATCCCGATAGCGGCGCCGCGTACGTGTTGCTACTCAACTCGAGCGGTGAGGTGCAGCGCGCTGTATTCGTTGGTAACTCGATGGGGGGTGGACTTTCCACGCTGCAAGCCTTCGATTACTTCGGTGGGGCGCTGGCCTCGCTGGGGGATCTGGATGGGGATGGGTTGAGTGAAATCGTGGTGGGTGCGCGGGGTGATGATACTGGCGGTGCCGAGCGTGGTGCCGCGTATGTGCTATCGCTGTTGCCAGATTTCTTTGGGCCGTGGGTAACTTCGTTCACCCGGTGGGCGCCGACTTCGGCGACAACCTCCGCGAATAGCGTGGTGTTCCGCGCCGCGTTTAGCGAACCAGTGTCCGACGTTGATGTCGCGGACTTTAGCGTGAATGGGCTTTCCAGCGCGGTGGTGAGCAACGTAACGCTGGTCAACCCGGCGGTCTATGAGATCACCGTTAGCGGCGGTGATTTAGCCAACTTCACGGGTAGCTTGGGGCTGAATCTCAGTTTCGCTGCGAATTTGGTGGATATATCAGGAAACTTCTTGCAGCGCGCTGAACCGCCAATCGACGAGCTCTACGATTTTGACAACACGGCGCCCATCATTACTTCGTTTATTCGGCACATTCCCGCCGGGCAGATAACCACCGCCGACCAACTGATATTCCGCGCGTCCTTTAGCGAAGCGATTCAGCCTCCTAGCCCGGGTGATTTTGAGGTGGTGGGCGCTGGGATGGTTTTGGCGGTCAACCCGGTGACCAGCAGCCTGTACGAGCTGGTGGTCGGCGGCGAAGGACTCGTCGAATTCAATGGAAGCGTGAGTCTCAATTTGGCGCTTGGCCAGATGATCCGCGACTTAGCTGGCAATCTGCTGGCGTCGGGCGACCCGCCGATTGACGAACAGTACTCACTCGTCAATCCGCTGACCGACTTTGGCGATGCGCCGGACGAGGCGCTGGGCACGGGGTCTGGCAACTATCGCACCACGCTGGCCGACAACGGCCCCCGACACACTCTGGTTGCTGGGTTGCGATTGGGGGAGCGCGCAAGTGGTGAAACCGATGCTTCACCGAATCGTGCGGCCAACGGTGATGACCGATTCATCGCTCCCGAAGTTGATGACGAAGATGGCCTCGTGATCCCGGCGCTGGATTTGAATCTGACCATCGGCGGAGCTCCAACCGTGGCGGTGCGGGCGACCAATCTCACCGGCGCAGTCGCGATGCTTTCGGGCTGGATCGATTACAACCGCGATGGGGTGTTCGATAATGCGAGCGAACGCGCGCAAGTCGCCGTGCCAACTGGTTCGAATGGCGCCGTCTTCCAACTGACATTCCCCCAGATTCCGCTCAGCACCGCGGGTGGCGCCACTTACGCGCGCTTCCGCATCAGCACGGATGCGGCCGCGGAACAACCGGTGGGACCGGCCTTGGATGGGGAAGTTGAGGATTACGTCGCGACGGTGCAAAAAATTAGCGGGGGCCTGGTTGACGCTGCGCTGACCAAGAAAGTGGCCCACAACACCAATGGTGGGCCAACGCTGAGCAACTTCTCTACGTACTTCGGCTTCGCAACGACGAGTTTGGGGGATCTCGACGGCGACGGGGTCCCGGACCTGGCGGTCGGCGTCCCGCTCGATGACTTCGCCGTCGCCCAAGGACAACCGTGGTTCCAGACGAATGCGGGCTCCGTCTACGTGATGTTCATGAACGCGGACGGCAGCGTCAAAAATCGAACGCTGATTACGGGAGGACAGAACGGTGGACCCGGCGCCCTCTCGACCGGCGATTTCTTCGGCGCCTCCGTGGCGAACATCGGCGATATCGACGGTGATGGTGTAATTGATTTGGCGGTTGGCGCCCACGGCGACGATACGGGCGGCGACTACAGCGGCGCCGTCTATGTGTTGCGCATGAATGCCAGCGGCTCGGTCAAGGCGCTGAATAAAATCTCCAGTTCGGGTAACGGTGGCCCGGTGATCGCGTCGGCCTCGGAGTTTTTCGGCCGCTCGATTGCCGCGCTCGGCGATTTCGATGGCGATGGAATTGGCGATGTGCTGGTTGGGGCGCCGGGGGCCGACACGGGGGCGCTTAATGCCGGCGCCGCGTATGTCTTGCTGCTCAATAGCAATGGGACGCTCAAATCGCATGTGCGACTCGCCAGTGGCATCAATGGGGGACCCGCTCTCGCACATAGCGATGCGTTCGGCGGCTCCGTCGCTACGATAGGCGACCTGGATGGCGATGGCGTTACCGATGTGGCTGTGGGCGCCGCGCAGTACGATCGCTACTCCCGACTCTCGGGCGGAAATGCGGTCTACGTACTGCTGATGAACGCCGACGGCACGATCAAGACCAGTCGCAAGATTTCGAGTGCGAGCGTGAGCGCAGGTTCAGATCCCATCGCTTTTGGGGCATCGCTCGCGGCCACCGGCGATTTGGATGGTGATGGCGTGGGCGATCTGGCGGTCGGTTCAACATTCGACGACCTGGGCGGCGTGAATCGCGGCTCGGTGCGTTTGGTGTATCTGAATCCGGATGGCGCCCCCAAGGCGAGTCGGGTGATCGGCAGTTCTATCGGGGGTGGTCCGCTGCTTTCGAACGGCGACAACTTTGGCGCCTCCATCACGGCGTTCCCCGATTTGAATGGCGATGGATTGGGTGAGCTCATCGTCGGCGCCACGGGCGATGATACCGGACTCTACGGCTTCGGCGCCTTCTACACTCTCTTCCTCGCCGCCGATACCCAAGTCCTGGCCCCGTTCTCCTTCGCACGCCAATTACCGTCCGCCGTTTCGACCAATGCCGATGCGATCGTATTCCGGGTGACGTTCGCCGAGGATGTCTTCGGCGTCGACGCCAATGACTTCCTCACGAACAGCGCGAGCACCGCGATAGTGACGACTGTTACCCAGGTGAGTCAGCTTCAGTATGACGTCACGCTTTCGGGCGGTGATCTCGCGAACTTCAGCGGCGCCGTCGGGTTGAATTTGGCGCCGACGGCGAGCATCCAGGATCGCTCGGGCAATGTGCTTATGTCTCAGGAGCCGGCTATTGACGAAGTGTATGTGCTCGATAACGTTGCGCCCGTCGTTTCGTTCGGCCGGCTTGCTCCGGCGACCGCAATCACCAGCGCCGATGCGGTGCGGTTTCGCGTGACTTTCAGCGAAGTGGTGCAGAATGTCGACGCGACGGACTTTGTGGCCAGCGCCGCGGCGGCCACCGTGACGCTGCGGCAAGTGAATGCCACCGAGTTTGAAGTGACGCTCTCCGGCGGTTCGTTGGCCAACTTTGTGGGCGAGGTGGGGCTCAACCTTGCCGCCCTCCAAAACATTGCCGACCAAGTTGGAAACGCGCTGCCAACTCTTGAACCAGCCGTGGATGAAGCATTCACCTTCGTCACTAGCACGCTCGACTTCGGCGATGCGCCCGACTCGGCCGTGGGCGCAGCAACCGGCAACTACGCCACCACGCTGGCTGACAACGGCCCACGGCATGTGGTGGTCCCCGGCTTACGATTGGGAGCGGGGGTCGATACCGAGCCGGACGCCGTGGTGAGTAGCGATGCTGAAAGTGACGATCTGTTTGTCACGCCGGACCGCGACGATGAGGACGCTCTGGTCGGCCAGACCGGACAGCTCACTGTGACGATCGGCTCGGCACCAAGTTTCGCACTGCGGGCGACGAACTCAATGGGAGCGGCCGCACAGCTTTACGGCTGGATCGACTTCAATCGCGACGGAGTGTTCGATGATTCGACCGAACGCGCTAACGCACCGGTCCCGGCTGGGTCTGCCAATGTCGTTATCACGCTCACCTTCCCAACCGTTCCCACCAGTGGTCCCGTCGGGACGAGCATGGCCCGCTTCCGACTCAGCACAGACGTCGCAGCGGCGACATCGACGGGACTCGCTCAAGATGGCGAAGTGGAAGACTACGCGGTTTCGCTGCAGCGAATTAGCGATGGACTCATCGACAGCACGAAGAACAAGAGAATCTCGAGCGGCGTCAATGGCGGGCCAGTTTTCAGCACCCACGCGCGGTTCGGACGAGCGCTCGCTCCACTGGGTGATCTCGATGGCGACGGCGTACCGGATGTGGCGGTGACCTCATGGAGCGATCCGACCCCCACCAGCCCCAGCGGCGCCGTGCATGTGCTGTTCATGAATGCGGATGGCACGGTCAAAAACAGCCGCACCATCGGCAGCCAATACAACGGCGGACCAACGTTTAGCGATTACGATGGGTTGGGCAGCTCGTTGGCCGCGATTGGCGATCTGGATGGCGATGGCATCACGGAGCTGGCCGTTGGCGCCTACGCGGATGATACCGGCGGAATCAATCGGGGCGCCATCTACATCTGGTCACTTAATCGGGATGGCTTTGTTAGAAACAGCGTTAAGATTGCGCAGGGGCTCAACGGTGGTCCGTCGCTTGTCAACAACGAGCAGTTTGGGTTCACAGCGACCCCCCTGGGCGATGTTGATGGGGATGGCGTTCCCGATCTTGCCGTCGCATCGCGCTCCACAAGCAACTCGATCCGGGTGTTGAACCTTAACCCGGATGGCTCGGTAAAGCAGACTGCGCAAGTAACGCCGGCATCACTGTTCGGATCGGGAGTCGTCGGTTACAACGCCCTCGGAAAATCGTACACGAAATTGGGTGATCTCGATGGCGATGGCGTGGGCGACGCACTGGTCGGCCTCCCTTCCAGCAATGTCGGCGGTATCTTTACCGGCTCGGCCAACGTGCTGTTCCTGCGTGCGGACGGGACCGTCAAACGCAAGCTGGTGCTCGCTAGCGGAACGAATGGAGCGCCGAACTTCACGCCGAGCGATGGATTTGGCAGTTCGGTAACGGCCATCGGCGATCTCAACGGCGATGGTTTACAGGAACTGGCGATCGGCGCCAGCGAAACAAGCATTGATGGCACGTTGGGCGCTGTTCATATCTTGTTCCTCCGGCCGGATGCCACGGCGCCCGTTCTGGATCTGATTATCCGCGCCACGCCCCTTGGTGCCCTGACGAACGATGACAGTCTGACATTCCGCATCTCTTTCAACTCGGAAGTTGTGGGCGTGAGCCCCCAAGATTTTGTCCCCTCCGGAACGACCACGGCCACCGTCACCGCGGTGACGATGATCTTGCCCAGCGTTTACGACGTAACGGTTTCTGGGGGCGACTTGGCCACCTTCAACGGGATGGTCGGGCTGAATCTGGCGCCGGGGCAGAATATCACCGACCGCGCCGGCAATCCCTTACCAACACTCGAACCAGCGACGGACCAAGCCTACACGCTCGACAATACCCCGCCAACGTTAGCGATCACTCGGCTCGTTCCACTGACCGCTCTGACCAGCGATCGAGGCGTGCGGTTCAGCTTGAGCTTTAGCGAAGTGGTGCAGAATGCTGGCCCCACGGATTTCGCCATCAGCGGACCCGCCGGCAACTTTACGTTGACGCCGATCGGGCCAACAACTTACGAGCTAACAATCTCCAGTGGTCTTGAAGGCTACATCGGTGAGATTGGCGTCAATCTGGTGGCAGGGCATAACATTGTCGATGCAGTTGGGAACGCGCTCCCCACCGCCGAACCAAGTGTGGATGAAACCTTCACACGCGTCGCCTCCAGCTTCGACTTTGGCGACGCTCCCGATAGCGCCCTGGGCGTCGGCGTCGGCAACTACGCAACCCAGCTCGCCGACAACGGGCCGCGGCACACTGTGGTGAGCGGGATTTATCTCGGCTCCGGCGTTGATGCCGAGCCCGAGACCAAATCGAACTGGCGGGCCAGCGGAGATGACGCCTATATCACCCCTGATGTGGACGATGAGACGGGCGCCTTAAGTTCCGGCTCCGTGCTGGAGGTGAAGCTCGGCTTGTCGCCGCTAGTGAAGCTGCGGGCGACGAACCTGACCGCAACCGCCGCCAATCTGTACGGCTGGATCGACTTTAACCGCGACGGCGTGTTCGATGACGCCACGGAGCGCGCCTCGATTGGCGTCGCGCCGGGTGCCAGCAATGGTTTGTTCACGCTCACATTCCCCACCGTTCCCCTCAACAATCCCACGGGGGAAACGTTCGCGCGCTTCAGGCTCAGCACCGATGCTTCCGCCGCAAGTTCAGTCGGCGCGGCGAGTGATGGCGAAGTGGAAGACTACGCCGTGACCATGACCAAGCTTAGCGCGGGCGTGGTCAATCCGGTAACGAATGTTGAAGTCGCTCATAACGAGTCTGGCGCACTGGTGCTCGGTTCCAACGCTCAATTCGGCAAGGCCGTGACGACAATTGGTGACCTCGATCGCGACGGCGTCGCCGATTTGACCGTTGGGGCATCGGGCATGCTGTCACAGGGCGCGGTTCGGTTGTTGCTGATGAACCCCAACGGCACGGTGAAGGGGAGTCAGCTCATCGCGGGGTCGCAGTTTTTGGGCACGGGCGCTTTTGGCTGGTCGGTTACCGCGGTCGGCGACCTCGATGGCGATAACATTCAGGAGCTGGCCGTCGGCGCGCCCCAGGATGATACAGGGGGCCAGGATCGCGGTGCGGTCCATCTGCTCTTCTTAAATTCCAGTGGAACTGTTCGCCACAGCGTAAAGATTGCCAGTGGAACTGCCGGCGTACCCGCGCTGGCCAATGCTGATCTGTTTGGCTCGGCGCTCACCGCGCTCGGCGATCTGGATGGGGACGGCGTGACCGAACTGGCCGTCGGCGCAGTCGGGGATGACGCTGCTGGTGGCTCGAGTCATGGCGCCGTCTATGTGTTGTTCCTTAACAGCTCGGGCGACGTTAAGCACAGCACGGAGCTGAGTAGTGGAGTGAGCGGCGCGCCCACGCTGAGTTCGGGCGATGCTTTTGGACGAGCGCTCGCCGCGATTGGCGACTTGGATGGCGATGGCGTGACCGAGCTGGCGGTTGGCGCTATCGGCGACGACACGGGAGGCTTCAGTTCTTCCTATTTTGGTCGCGGCGCCGTTCACGTTCTGTTTCTCAACCCCGACGCCACCGTTAAGAGTCGCGTTAAAATCGCCAGTGGACTGAATGGCGGACCTCCGCTCGCAATCTACGATTCGTTCGGCATGTCGCTCGCCAACATTGGTGACTTGGACGGCGATGGAATCAACGAAGTCGCGGTTGGCAGTCCGTATGATGATGCCGGCGGGTTAAACCGTGGCAGCATTAACGTGCTGTTCCTGAACGCCGCGGGAGATGTGCGGGAGCGGGTCAAAATCGCCAGTGGGCTGAGCGGCGGCCCGAATCTGCAAGATGGCGATTCGTTTGGCGGGTCGGTCACACTGCTGGGGGACCTGGACGGCGATGGCCTCACTGAACTCGCTGTGGGCGCAGCCAACGACGATACGGTCTCCACCTCCGATTCCGGGGCGATCCATGTGCTGCGCCTACAAGTCGATTCCTCGGCGCCCACGCTGCAGGGGGTGCGGCGGTTGTCGCCAACAGCCGAAATCACAGCCGCGGACACGCTGACTTTCCGCGTCACCTTCAATGAAATTGTGGTGAATGTTGATAGCGCCGATTTTCAAACTAGCGGCGCCACTTCCGCCACTGTCGCCAGCATTACGAAGATTAGCGACAACGTCTACGACGTACAGTTAGCTGGGGGTGATTTAGCGTCGCACAACGGCGTGGTAGGGCTCAAGTTGGCGAGTGGCCAGAACATCGCCGACCGACTCGGCAATAACTTGTCCGCAGCGGAGCCGCCGATTAACCAAACCTACACCGTGGACAACTCGCCCCCCACGCTCTCCATCCGCCGAATGTTTCCGGCGGTGTCCTTGACCAGCGCGAATGCGCTCAGGTTCCGGCTTTCGTTCAGCGAACCGGTGCTGAATGTCGACGCCAGCGACTTTATCGTCACCGGCACAACTGCCAGCGGGGTTCTCGCAACGATCTCCCCGGCTGAGTACGAGTTGACGATCAGTGGAGGTGACCTCGCCAGTTTAGTTGGAGTGGTGGGCGTGAACATCGCGCCCGGAGCCAACATTACCGACCTGATTGGCACTTCGTTACCCGTCGCCGAGCCCGCAATCGACGAAGCCTACACGCTCGTTACCAGCACTATGGATTTTGGCGATGCGCCCTATTCCGCTGTCGGTATCGGCAGCGTCAGGTACGCCACTTCGCTGGCGGATAACGGCCCGCGACACACTATCGTCCCAGGGCTGTTGCTCGGTACGCGAATCGATGAAGAGCCCGATGCTTCCACAGCCACCAGTGCCGCGGGTGACGATCAGTTCCTCAGTCCCGACGCCGACGACGAAGATGGCCTCGCCTTGCCAAATTTTGACACCGCTTTTGCCATTGGCTCGCAGCCCACCATTAGCCTGCAGGCGACCAATGCGACCGGTGCACCTGCAATGCTGTACGGTTGGATTGACTACAACCGCGATGGCGTCTTCGATAATAACACGGAACGCTCGGCGGTCGCCGTTCCCTCGAATACGACTTCTGGGGTGTTCACGCTGACGTTTCCGACCGTTTCGATCGGCGCCATCGCCGGCGCGACTTATGCTCGCTTCCGCCTGAGCACCGACCCCGCAGCTGCCAACCCAACGGGGGCCGCTAGCGATGGCGAAGTTGAAGACCACGAGCTGGTGCTGACTTCACTTGGAGATGGCAGCGCCGATGGCGCCCGGACCAAACTCATTGCCAACGGCGTTAACGGCGGGCCGATCCTCGCCAGCCGCGATTACTTCAGCAGTGCGATTGCCGCGCTCGGAGACTTCGACGGGGACGGCGTTCCGGACCTGATTGCAGGTTCGCCTCAGGATGACACCGGTGGATCGGACCGCGGCGCCATCTATCTGCTCATGATGACCCCAAGCGGCGCTGTCCGCAGCAGTCTGAAGATTGCTAGTGGCGTCGGCGGCGGGCCGTCGCTGGTGTCCGGCGATCGCTTTGGTTCGTCGGTCGCCACGTTGGGCGATCTTGATGGAAATGGCGTGATCGACCTGGCCGTGGGAGCGGCCGGTGACGACACCGCCGGTTTCGATCGGGGGGCCGTCCATGTCCTGCTGCTGAACGCCAACGGCACAGTGAAGTCCACGCTCAAAATCGCTAGCGGTTCAAACGGTGGCCCAAATCTATTGAGTAACGATGCGTTCGGTGGAGCGCTGGCGGCGCTGGGTGACCTCGATGGCGATGGGATCACAGAGCTGGCGGTGGGCGCCCGCGGGGACGACACCGGGGGCAGCAACCGCGGCGCTACCTACGTGCTGTTCCTCAACTCCACGGGCAGTGTTCGCAGTAGCGTGAAGCTCGCCCACAACACCAATGGCGGTCCAGCCCTGGCGACCGCCGATGGCTTTGGCCACGCCCTCGCCGCGATGGGCGACCTTGATGGGGATGGCGTTCCCGATTTGGCGGTGGGCGCTGCGGGGGACGATACCGGTGGTAGCAATCGCGGCGCTGTGCATCTCTTGCTCCTCAATCGTTCCGGAACGGCCCGCGCGCGTGTCAAGTTAGCGAGTGGCGCCGCTGGAGGTCCCACGCTCGCTAACGGCGATGCGTTTGGAAGTTCGCTGGCAACCATTGGTGATCTCAACGGCGACGGCGTCGCCGAACTGGCCGTTGGCACACCAAACGATGATGCCGGTGGTTACAACCGCGGTTCCGTTCAGGTGTTGATGCTGAGTCCAACCGGACAGATCAAGAGCTCCCTCCGGATCACCACCAACCAGAACGGGGGGCCGGTGCTGACGACGAACGATTACTTTGGCGTGGCCGTCGCCGCGGCGGGCGATTTCAATGGCGATGGCCTAACCGATCTCGCCGTCGGCCAGATCGGGCGCGTCTCGCAAGCACATCGCGGCGCCTTGCAGACCTTGTTCCTGAAGCCACTCGCCATCCCAAGTTTGCCGGGTGATTTTGATCGCGACGGGGAAGTTGATTCGGAAGATTACAACCTCTGGCGCCAAAGCTTTGGCGTCACCTCGGGACCGGGACTCGCAGCCGATGGCAATCGGGATGGCGTGGTCGACACAGCCGACTATTCGCTTTGGCGGGACAATCTGGGGGCGACGCACCAGCCGGGGGATTTTAACAGGGACGGAATTGTTGACCCGCCCGATCGTGCTTTATGGGCGCAGTATTTTGGCGCCACTTCGGGCCTTGGGTTGTTGGCCGATGGAGTTTCTGACGGCGTGATCGACGCTGCCGACTACACCATCTGGCGGGACAATTTCACCTCGCCCCTAGCGGTGGCAACTTCGGCGGTTAGCTCACAGCTGCTGTCGATCACGTCGCCGATCGCCCCATCCCCTGCCCGTCGCGCTGCTCACGATCGGCAAGACTTGCATTCGGTGGCAATGTCCTCTTCACAGCCCGCCCGCACGACCGAGTTGCTTGCGGCCCGGGATGCTGCGTTCGCCGAGTTGGAGCAGGAATCTGCGCAAGCAGAACGCTTCATTCGTCGCGTCCCCAGCCGGGCGCCCGTAGTCCGCGGTGATCAAACACGGTTTGGTGCCTTCAAGGAAGTTTCTCGTTTGGGATAGGGTCTTGTTTTCGCCTGATGAACTATTCGCATTATTCGGTTGCGAAAGCGTTTTGCCGGGTCTCTTCTCCGGCGAAGCCGAGCAGGTCTGCCCCCACTGTGGGACGGAGTTGACCCTACCGGTCGATGATCCGTTGGGAAGTAGCAACTACGTCTGCTTCAACTGCCAGGGCCGGTTCGAGGTCGATTGGGGAGCGGAAACTGTTCGTTGGCAAGAGCTTGACTGAGGACGACACGAGCCCCACCGCGGAAGACGGCAGAACCACCCCTTCCGGGCGATCCTAAATGGACCGAGAAACGGGACTGTGACGCGTCAACGACTTCTCGGCACTCGCTAAGTGGCCCGGCCTCGTCGGAGACACCAGCCAGACACCGCCAGGATTAGCAGCAGGCAGGTTGCGGGCTCGGGAACGACGGACATGCCGAGTGTCCCGACCGTCACACCCAGATCACCGTTGAGGCCACCTGTGAACGCAACGAGATTGAGCACCGTTCCTGGCCGGCCAATGGGCGGCACGGCGATATCGCCCAAGGTGGTGGCGTTGCTCGGCACGAGGCCGAGCATGTCGAGGAACTCTGCCGAATCGAAGCTAGTTGTGAGGGCGTTGACCAGCGTTGCCTCGTTGTAGGGGAAGGTGTCGCTAATGGCTTGCCCTACCCCCGACCCCGAGTCAAATGCGACGATCAG
Source organism: Pirellulales bacterium (assembly GCA_022841705.1). Classification (GTDB taxonomy): domain Bacteria; phylum Planctomycetota; class Planctomycetia; order Pirellulales; family Lacipirellulaceae. The sequence goes on along the minus strand of JALHQZ010000010.1, from coordinate 87,142 downwards.
ACTTGTGTCGATAACGGCGTCGGAGTCATCGAGCGTTTCCAGAATGCCGAAATAGGCAAAGCCGAGGTAGTCGCTAAGTGTCGGCGGGGGAAAGGCCTCGTTGAACTGGATCGTTGCACCGCCCGACTCAACGCCGTCCAATTGGCCGCCCGAAGTGCCGCTGCTGGTCCGCGTCTGGAGAAACGCGGACTGCCCTCGCAAGTGATATTTGCCCGTCGCAAGGGAATCGAGCCCAACATTGATTGTCACGTAATCAGCGTTCGCCACGCCGGCGCACAGCGTCAGGAAGAGTGCCATTAATCTGATACACATTACTCTTACCTCATCTAATTGGACATTAATTGGACACCATGCCCCACCATGTATGGGAGGGGGCTGGAACGGATGTTGGCTTGAGCTGGCCGTTAACTACTGACTGATAAGTATTTGAATCCGCCGTGCGGGGCGGATTATAGTCCGGTCGGGGTGTACGGGTCAAGTTTTGCTGGCGCGGACCGGTCCTAACGGTGCAAATGCGACCCCCGATACTTTCTCGATTTTTTGGGACTCACCTAAATCTCCGCTTGCGCTCTCACCCCAAAAGCGCTCCAATACCCGGGTGCTCGATTGTCTTAGCACACGTTCGTATTCCGCTGGAGCCTGCTCGCCATGGCGTGGGAACTTCGCCGTTCCAGTCCCTACTACTACCGCTCGGTCCGAGTCAACGGCCGGGTTGTGAAGCAGTACGTCGGCAAAGGAATGATCGCTAACGAGTTCGCCCGCCTGCAAGCGGAGAAGCAGCAGTTGCTGCAAGCTCGCCGCCGCAGCGTGCGCGAATTCAGCGAGCAGCTCCAGCACTACGAACGAATCCTAAAACCCTTTTGGAGCTCTTCGGAGGCCGTGTTCAAGCGGGCGTTCGAAGCGGCTGGCTATCACTATCACCGTGGCGAATGGAGGCGAAGAAGATGACCCAACTACAAACCAGTCATGCCAACCAGCAGCAGCTCTCGCACGAGCAAATTCGAAAAATGTGCGCTGAGTCGATGTTCGTACCGGCAACGGAACACGACCCCTTCGAAAGGTTTGGGGACCTCATGTCGGAGTTCGGCACTCCCGGCCAGCAATTCCAGCCCGCCCCTGATAATCAGGCGTATGCGAAACCGGCGGCGGCCAAGGTCGAACAGAAGGCGCCCACGCCGCTCGATTCGGAACAGCAGCTTGAGCAAGATTTACTCCGAGCTCAGCAGGGAGATCCGACGGCCAATCAGCGGGTCGAGGAGTCCCGTGGCAAAATCGGGCCGGGATTGGCTTGTCGCTGAACTAGTTGGTGGAATTCCCTGTAATCGTTGAATAACGGTTAATACTTTCTCCAACGAACGCATCACATAGGCCTCGGATCGGCCCAATGAACTGAGGCCGAGCGAATGCAAATCCCGTTGGAACTTTCGTAAGTCGTGGCGGCGCAAAGCCAAGTAATGAATCAGATTGACTGCGCTTGGCTGATGTGACGGCGGAATCTTCTCGATGAGCGCCTCGAATCCATTCTCAAGATTGACCGCCTCGTCAAGGAGTCCTGAAAGGCAACTGGCGACCGCCGTCAAGCGCGCCCGGTCCTGATCTGTATCCATCGGTTTTCATCTCGGTTTGCGAGCTGGAGCACTCAGCAAATTGGAAGCCGGGCGTGTTAAGAATTCATGATTAGTGCGATAGCCCAGGACTTTCGGACTGCGGCGGGGGGCGGATAATACCCCTCACAGGAGGTCCGAAAGATGAGCGAATCGAAACCGGAAGTCACCACCAAGAAGCGGCGTGATGCGGAGTTCAAGCAGGATGCGGTGCGACTGATTACCGATCAGGGTTACACGTTCAAGACGGCATCGATGGTTAGCTCGTGCCAGACCGTTGCCGGCAATTGGGACGGCGCGATCTTGGAAGTCACTGTCGACATCTTGCAGTTACCAATCCTCGTGGGTGTGCGTCATGCGAAGTCTAATCTGACGACCTCCCGTTGCAGGCTCGCAAAATACCCGGCATTAAATTGCGATCCGCTTACCATGCCGCAAACAATGAAAGGTGACTCGAAAAAATCGTTGAGTGAACGCGATACGTGGTAAGACGTCACTTGTTCCGGGCCGGCCAATCGCCACGTGTGGTCGACAGGTTAAGTTGACGGCTGTGGTGGGTTTAGCGTTCTTCACCAGCCCTCTCAACTTCACCAAGCGGAATGGCCGTGTTAAGGAAGGGGAACTTCGTTTGTCCCTTTGATCGGTCATAGTTTAGGAACAGGCTCGCTGTCACGAATCCTACCAGCGCAACAAACACCAAAGCCGAAATTGGCCGACTCGAAGGAATCGCATCAGCAGGTTCGCCTAATTTCGTGCCAGTGATCATACTCAGTGTAATGTTTTCTCGATGTCGAACCGAGTACCAGACCACGCCGACGATGTGGACTGCGACGACAGCTACCAACGCGTAGGACGAGGCGGCATGCAACTCCTCGGCAGCTTCACCACCGCCCGACATCATCAGGCCCGTCACCACCGCGGTGCCCAGCAAGAACAACATGGCAAAGATCGCGTAGCTTGAACCTGGATTGTGGCCAACGTATTGACGCCCCTGTGCGGTGAACGCGCCCTGGACGTAGCTCAGCACCTTCAACGGACTAAACAGGAATGAATCGAAACGAGCATATCTGCTTCCCGCGATGCCCCAGACCACCCTCATCACAACCATCAACCCGAGCACGATTCCGATAAGCATGTGGGCTGCAAACCAACGACTGTGTTCGCCGGAGAATTCGGCGAAAGCAAAGCAAACCACTAGTCCCACGGTTAATAACCAGTGAAACAATCGGGTAGGAAGATCCCAGACCAAAATACGGGACGCGGGCATAGTCAATACCTCCTTTTAGGAATGCGCTCTCGGCATGAATTACCTTGGCGATGCAATTTCCGGACCGCCAGGTTCTACTGTGAAACAGCTGACGAGTACCTCACCAAATGTGCCAGTTGGCACACACGGCCACCGCATTCGCTCAGTTCGCGTTGCTATGAATTCAGTTACGTTTCTCAACTGGATTTTGGTGGGAGCCGATCTAGCGTCAGAATGTTCCCCCCCCCCCGAACCCGCAGCCTCCTGGGGCCGTGGGGGGCATTCATGTCAATTTGGGTTCTTTCTCCCAGAGCAAACGCAAACCATTGAACACCACCATGACGGTGCTTCCCTCGTGCCCCAGGACCCCCAACCAAAGCGGCAGGTCGAAAAATGTCGAAATAACGAGTACACCGATCATTCCGAAAGCGAAAATCATGTTCTGGCGAACTCGTTTTCGTGCTAGACGGCTGATCCAGACGGCCAATGGTAGTGCACGCAGGTCGTCTCGCATCAATACCACATCGGCAACTTCAAGCGCGACATCGGTGCCGGCACCGCCCATGGCGATTCCCACGCGTGCGGCTGCCAGGGCCGGTGCGTCGTTGACGCCGTCCCCCACCATCGCCACCAACGTGCCGTTTTCAGCGAGGCGGTGTAGCTCGATAACCTTTTGATCGGGCAACAAGCCGGCGCGAACTTCGTCGGCATGAAGCAACTTTGCGATGGCCCGCGCAACGCGCTCGTGGTCCCCCGTGAGGATCACGATCTTGCGAATACCGAGTCGCTTGAGGGCATCCATCGTCGCCGTGGCTTCAGGGCGAATTTGGTCGGCGACACCGATGACGCCGCACAATGACTCCTCCATCGTCAGAACCAACAGAGCGGTCTGCCCTAGTTCGCGGATACGCTGCGCCCGCTCGATAAGCGCCGCCGGGATTGCAACTTCATGTGTCTCGAACAGACCTTCGCGACCAACGCCAACCCAGATCCCGTCCACTCGGGCATGCACTCCATGCCCTGTGTGACTATGAAATTCACCCAGCGGCGATTCTGATAGCGCTATGCCCCGCCGGCGTACTTCCGCAACCACGGGGACGCCTAAGGGATGTTCACTACGTTGCTCGACCGTCGCCGCCAGGCTCAATAACCGCGTTTCGTCAACGTCCTGAGCAATCCAGATTTCGGTCACGCCGGGCTTTCCAATTGTCACGGTCCCCGTCTTGTCGAACGCAATTATTTCTACCTTCCCCAATGACTCCAGGTGGACCCCGCCTTTGAATAGCACACCGTGCCGTCCAGCCCGCGCGATGGCCGAGAGCAGTACCGCAGGAGCACTAACGACGACTGCACAAGGGGAAGCTGCAACAAGCATCACCATCGCATGATAGAAGGCGTCGTACCAACTGGCCGTATGTATGACCCGTGCTCCCAGAAGCACCAACGTAGCGGCCGCAATCACGCCGATCACGTAGGGTTGTTGCCACGACTCGACAAATCGCTGCGTCGGAGTCTTCTGGGCCTGTGCCTCCTGCACCATGTGAACGATTCGCTCCAGGGTCGTGTCGGCGACCGCCCTCGTCATCCGTACAAGCACACTTCCTTGACCATTGATCGTGCCGGAAAAAACCATCGCGCCAATCGGCTTGTGAATCGGTTCACTCTCGCCTGTCAGTGTCGCTTCGTCCGCCCAGGTCTCGCCATCGTACACCAAGCCATCGACCGCCAAGCGTTCGCCGGGCCTGACACGTACCACATCACCGATCTGTAACGATTCGACCGGCACCCGCTGGTCCTCGGCGCCACCTTCGCGAACCAGGAAAGCCTCCCGCGGACGCAATTGAATCAACGACTCTATCGAGCGCGTCGTCCGGTACATCGCGAAGGCCTCTAGCGTGCCACTCAGCGAAAACAAGAAGAGCAGCACGACTCCTTCGATCCAGTCGCCGATTGTCGCCGCCCCCAGCGCCGCCAGAATCATCAGCAAGTCGACGTTGAGTTGACCTTTCCTGAGCGAAGACACCGCATTTGCCGTCGGTCCAATTCCTCCGGCCAGATAGGCCCCAACGCAGGCAGCGACCGACCACACTTGGGCGGTGGTGGAATCCATCGAATGGAAAACAGCTCCGACGATTCCCAGCGCCGCACAAATGGCGGTTGCAATGGCTCCGAATATTGGTAGCACCGCCTTATTCACTGTTTGCGTGCGAATAGATTCAGTGCTGGAATCAATGCTGGATTGTGGAGTCATGCCTCAATTTACCACAAAGTGAATTGCACTTGGCGAAGAGTTCCCATGGGTGCGTTCCTAAACTCATACGATTGGCGAGACATCCAGGTAATCGACGGTTCAGACACGCCCAGGCGGTGGCGATCCGACCCACTCCGGCGAGTCCTTTCCCAGCGTCCCAAAACTCGTCGGTCGGGCCGTGGCTGACATCGATTGTGCGTTCCGAGAACCCTACCTTGTCTAATACTGAGACTTGGGACAGTTCTGGGCCCGTCCAATGCCCCGCCAAACGAAAAATTTCTGACGCTCGGATTTGCAAGGGGCTCACTGCTTCGCTGGAAGTAGTTTGACCTCATCTGATGGTACACGGATTGCTCCATAAGTTCGGGAGCAATGTTCGTCCCGTAACACGCTTGTCGCAGCGCGCCAAATGCCAGACCGAGTGTGCGACCGCACACGTCATGTGCCGTAGGCAGCGCATGCAACGGTACATTCGGTACGCTGCCTCGGCAACCCCTTAAACATTGGCCCATGATGGTGAGCCGGTGGGGAACGATTCCAACAAGCGCGGAGAGCTGTCATGCGCCAGAGGGCGTGAAGGAGTGTGCCGTGTACCGTCCCAGACCTGTTTCCATCGCGATCTCGCTGAGTTACCTCTGTTGCGCGACAGCTAGCGGAGCAACGGCTGTCTTCTTTGATGCTTCTCAGGTTGCTACGCCCGTGGAGTCGGGTGTCACTTGGGACACCATCCGCAGCAATGGTTATTCATTCACTTATACACGCGACAAGCTGTTCACTGGCGGGACGGGGCACGTGATCGGTCGCCAGGTTCGCGTTCCATGGCCGGACGGGGTGGAGGCTCAGGCTGTGACGACTCCGCCCCCGGGCGTCACGGACTACAAGGCGCGAATCTCGCTCCAACGTGTTGACGGTGACGTCTTCGACTTGATTTCATTCACGGCCAAGCTGCTCGCCAATACGGCGGGCGCAGGCGGGTCCATCGAAATCATGCCCTCGCTCAATGGAGAGGACGGCTTCAACGATCCACTCCACTTCGACGCCACAGGATTTTACGGAAGTTCATTTTCGTACGATGAGTCTCCGAATCTTTGGGGCAGTACGGCGCTACTGAAAGGGTTTGACACGTACAAGATCGGGTTATATGTCGACTTTGCCTTCACGGCGCTCACGCTGGAAGGCGCCCCCGTGCCCCAGCCGCTTGGCGATTACAGCCAAAACGGTATCATCGACGCGGCCGACTACACGGTGTGGCGGGACAACCTGGGCAGTGTCAACGCACTCCCGAACGACGACTCGGCGGGCGTTGGCCCCGACGACTACATTCGCTGGAAAAATCACTTCGGCGAAATGGCCGGCACCGGCTCGGTCACCAGTGCGAATACCGCTGTTCCCGAGCCATCATCCTTCTTGCTGCTGCTGTTTGCGGCGGCTGGCTGGCGTCTCCGGCGAGGCCGGGCCGCATAGATAGTTCCGAGAACTCGTCAACTTGTGACACTCTCAACAACCCACCCTTTAGAAACGGCTGGTATGGTGGCGGTCCGGCCTGATCAGGCGGTCGTGGCGGACCCTGCCATCAGGTGTTCCAAAACTCTTTGACCCGGCGCTCTCTGGCATAGATCTTCCGTACCGGAAAGTCGACTCTGCGGCCGGCCTGACACTCCGTGGTCGGACTGGCCGAAAATCGCGTCGTCAACCCAACGATTCTCGATCGTCCTACTGATGCCGTTGACGGACCAGCGCCCAACCACACCCAAGCACGTCGCTGCGTCGGAGTCCAGCGAACACTGAATACGCGTCGTCCTACAAGCACGTTTACTGTGCAGAGGGGCTTGGCAGCAGCCGCAACCCCCACCCGACCGGCTCGCGGAGATCTTCGCTAACTGATTTTCGCATCCTGCCTGAGTCCCCTTAGATCCACTTTCGCTGGAGCAACCACGTCTTCACCGCCTGAGTCAGGGCCAGGTAGCACACCAGCGTGATCCCGAGCAACGGCCAGTACAACGCCGGCAGCGGGGTGAATTCGAGGTAATGCCCCACGGGCGTGAACGGCAAGGCGATGCCGACGGCCATAATCATGGCGGACATCACTCTGAGCGGCCAGGAAGCGATGCTTTGCAAAAACGGGATCCGGTTGGTGCGGATCACGTGGATGATGAGCGTTTGCGTCAGCAAGCTTTCCACGAACCAGCCCGTCTGAAATAAGCTCTCGCTCTGCGCCGCGGACTCGGGCGTCGAGACGTCCCAACAGCCAAACAAGTACAGCATCATGAGGAACGTCGTGTAATCGAAGATCGATGAGCAGGGGCCGATGAAGACGATAAAACGCGTCAGTTGCTTAATATCCCAGGGGCGTGGCATCTCGATTTGCTCGGGGTCCACGTCGTCGGTCGGAATCGCCGTTTGACTGATGTCGTAGAGCAGATTGTTGGCCAGCAGCTGAATCGGAGCCATTGGCAGGAACGGAACGAAGACGCTCGCCCCCAACACGCTGAACATATTCCCGAAATTGCTGCTGGCTCCCATGCGGACGTACTTGAGAATGTTGACAAAGACCTTACGGCCCTCAATCACACCCTCTTCCAGGACCATCAACGACTTCTCCAGCAGGATCATGTCCGCCGACTCCTTGGCAATGTCCACGGCCGTATCCACGCTGATCCCGACGTCCGCCGTCCGGAGGGCCGGCGCGTCGTTAATTCCGTCGCCCATGAAACCAACGGTGTGGCCCCGTGATTGCAGCGCCGTGATGATGCGCCGCTTATGGGCCGGAGAGACGCGGGCGAACAGCGTCGTTCGCTCCGCGACGTCCGCGAGCTGAACGTCGGTCAACTCCTCGATCTGACTGCCAAGCAACACGAATTCGGTCGACAGCCCGACCTCCCGACAGATCTTGCGGGCGACTAACTCGTTATCACCCGTGACGACTTTGACGCCCACGCCGTGCCCTTGTAGCGCCTGGATGGCCGCCGAGGCAGTCTCCTTGGGCGGATCCAGGAAAGCGACATAGCCGTTCAAGGTGAGCTCGCACTCGTCGGACTTGGAATACGGCGTGGCGTCCCCCGCGACGACCCCCCGCGGCTCCAGATCTTTGCTGGCAATGGCGAGGACGCGGAATCCATCGGCGCTGAGTTGCTCGTACTCCTCCTTGAGCTCCTCGATGAGCAGGTGCTCCATCGAGAATCGCTCCCCATCAAGTTCAAATTCCTTGCAGCGGGCGAAGAGCTCCTCGGGTGCGCCTTTGCTGATGATGCGATCCTGGCCCGCTGGCGTGCGAACCACGACCGTCATGATGCGCCGCTGAAAGTCAAACGGGATTTCGTCCACCTTCGCATAGTCGGGGATCGTGGCATGAACGTGCGTCTCGGTGTGGGCCAGAATCGCGCGGTCGAGAATGTTTTTCAGGCCGGTCTGGAAGTGACTATTCAGATACGCCAGCGCCAGCACGCCGTCGTCCTCCTTGAGCACCACGTCGCAGTGGCGTTCGAGAATCACGCGGTCCATCGTCAACGTGCCGGTCTTGTCGGTACAGAGCACGTCCATCGCCCCGAGATTCTGGATGGCGTTGAGCCGTTTCATGATGACTTTTTTGCGGCTCATCGCCAGGGCGCCCTTGGACAGGCACACCGCGACAATCATCGGCAGCATCTCCGGCGTGAGGCCGACGGCCACGGCGACCGCGAAGAAGAATGCGTCGCCCCACAAACCTTTGGTGAGGCCGTTGATGACAAACACCAGCGGCACCATCACCAGGATGAAACGCAGCATCAGCCAGGTGAATTGTGAGATCCCCTCGTCGAAAGCCGTCTGTGTGGTTTGCTCCGCGAGCGACTCGGCCATGCCACCTAGGTACGTGGCCGCTCCGGTCGCGACGACAACGGCCGTCGCCGAACCGCTCTCCACGCTCGTTCCCAAGAAAGCAATGCTGGTCAGTTCCAAGGGAGCGGTCGCCGCCGCACACTTCTCGTCGGCAAATTTCTCGACCGGATAGCTTTCTCCGGTGAGCGACCCCTGCGTGACGAACAAATCCTTAGCGTCAACGAGTCGCGCGTCGCCCGGAATCATGTCTCCTGCCGAGAGCTGCACGACGTCACCCGGCACGAGTTGCGAGACGGAAATCTCTTGCGGGGCACCATCGCGGATCACGGTGGCCGTGACCGAGATCATGGCCTTCAGCTTGGCCGCTGCGCTATCGGCCCGGGCCTCTTGAAGGAGCTTCAATCCCGCGCCCATAACGATCATCAGCGACATGACGACTCCGGCCCGCACATCACCGGTGGCAAACGAAATGCTCGAGAGGACCACTAGCAGAATTACCAGTGGATTGACCACCGCATTCCACAGCAATTGTCGGAGGCCCGTTCGCTGATCTTTGGCCAGGACGTTCGGGCCATGTTGCGATAAGCGAAGAGCGGCTTCCTCGGCAGTCAGCCCGCGCGAGCAAGTGGCCAACCGGCCGTAGACACCGGCGGGATCAAGTCGGGCCGATTCCACCACTTGCTGGGAAACTGCAATTTTTGGCTTCTGCCCTCGAATGGCGGCAAAGAGATGCTTGGGGAGAATCTGGTGTCGTTCGTTAGGCTGCATGAGTCTTCCTCCTAACGTCGGCGGCGGACCGTCGACAACCAAGGCTCGGACGGCTCAAGGCCGCCCACCTGACCGCGCGAGAGGAGCATTTCGCAGGGTCGTCAACTCTTCCGTGACGCGTCCCCGTTGGTGAGTCCGACACCGAAATTTTTAGCTTCAACCCCCTCCATCGTATCATGGCGACAGGGTCCGCAAAGCCTGAGGCTTTCTCTTCGCGTTGCTAGATCAACGGGAATTAAATCACCCTGATCGCTACCCTTCATCGAGCCACCGAGCCGAAATCGCTCTTACCCAACCCCAACCGCGTGCTGCCGTGGCCTCAATCCTCGTAACCCTTGCCCGCCGCCTCGAGCTCGTCAGCCGGACCTGCACCGGGGACGTGGCTCCCTGGCAAGCTTGGCTCGATGAACCCCTTGAGATTTCACCCTGGCAGGCACCCGCGGGCGTTCAGATGCTCCCTTCGCGTGGCTCATCGTGTGCGTGGTCAATTTTGGGCTAAGTTCAGCCACCCAGCTCGAACATCGCCCTATCGCCCATTCCGCGTTCTTAGCCGCAGTGCTAATTCATACGTCCCGTGGTCCGTTGAATTGATGACGGCCCAGTTCAGCGGTTCGCTGTGAGTGGGCCGCACTACCCGCGGTCGCAATCTGTCCCCCGGCCCTCCTCGCGGTGTAAGTCGGCACAACCCCGTTTGGGCAACGCGATTTTCTGTTTGGGATCCCTGCAAAAAAACGCGAGAATCTTTTCGAGCAGTAGGAAATGTGCTTGCGCTCCCGCTTGGTTCGCGCTCTAATACGGGGGCTGAACGGTTGTAGCACAACACCAGCGGTTCCCGCACGCCGGATTTTAATCGCCCTCCAATCGCTCGAGCTGGCTGAACGGCTTGAAAAGCAGAATCCGCCCAGTAAGTCCCGGGGCAAGGCTACGTCGTAGTTGTCTGTTTCACAAAGTTCTCGTGACGCATGGAGTCGATAAGCATGATTGAATTTTTCACCGGAGCGACGATTGCGGTCTTCGCCGAACTGGTCCACGCCGTTAGCTGGCTGCGGCGGTGCTACTTCAACCGGCGTGAGCGGCGTGCTTCGCTCGGCGCCGAAAAGCCTCCACCCTAGTAGCGGCAGGGGCAAACCTTGGCGCCGAGTTTGATCCAATCCACAGCGGCCTTCTGTCGGGGTTGTTGTGGATTTTTTTCGTGCCCACTCTGCGAGTCTGCCGCCCCTCACCAAACTCACCCTAGTTTTGCGGCCTGTATCGGCGACCGGCTTGTAATGGTCAGGCCTACAGTTACCCTAGGGGCATGGACGCCATTGGTCACGTCGACGCGGATTGCTTTTACGCCTCCGCCGAGCGAGTGCGATTTCCGCATCTGCAGGGCGTGCCGGTCGGCGTGCTGGGGAACCACGGGGCCTGCGTCATCGCCAAAAGCTATGAAATGAAAGCGGCGGGCGTGAAAACGGGTGATCCCGTCTGGGAAGCCTTGCCCCGCTGTCCAAATGGCGTCTAAGGACCTTGCCGAAAAGCAGGTGGTCGAGTTCGATCCGGAACGAAAAGCGACGATGGTGAGCAATCTGTAGTTGGTGCTGTGCGGTGAAAGAGAGGCGCAGCCCGTGATTAGCATGGGCGGCAGTACTAGCTAATTTTCAGCGGATGAAGTTGCTTCACGGTCGCACCCGCTTCCAGTTTATGATCCGCAGGACGCGGCTACCGCGGCACCCATGACCGCTCTTGAATGGCAAGCACATTAGTAATCAATGTCGCAATGCTTGACCCGGGGCCAGTTCGCACCGATGAAACGAATCGAAATGTCATGTCGTGCCGCGTGCCTGATCGGACTGTTTGGCATTGGCTTGCTTCTTAGCAGCGGCGCACGACAATCGGCGATGGCGACCGGGCCGCCCAAGTACGCCGTGATCTCGCGCGGCCAGGCGGCGGGGCCATACCAGGCGTTTTGTGACGTTTGTCGGCTGCCGAGCGGCGACCTGGCGTGCGTATTCTATTGCGGTTACGGACACGTTTCGCTACCCAACGCCGAGTGGCCGCGCGGCGGCCGCATTTGCTGGGTCCAATCGAGTGACGAGGGGCGCACGTGGAGCCTGCCGACGGTGTTGCTCGACGGGCCGCAGGACGATCGTGATCCACACATCGCCGCCCTCCGCGACGGCACATTGCTGTGCAGTTTCTTTCAGTATCGGTCGGTCAATGGCAAGATCGAATGCGACACCTGTGTCGTTGAGTCGCGCGACGGCGGCCGCAGTTGGCAAACTGAGCCGCGTGTGTTAGCAGCGAATCACTGGGCCGTCTCCGCCCCGGTGCGCGAGTTGCCCGATGGTACGCGCTTGCTGGGCGTATATACAGCCGACGACTCAACCGCTTACGGTGCCGTGTTGCGCTCGACCGACGGCGGCAAGTCCTGGAGCGAGCCGGTGGCCATCGATCCCAAAAGCGGCGTGCGGCTCGACGCGGAGACCGATGTGCTGCGCTTGCCGAACGGCACGATCTTCGCCGCGTTGCGCGGCGACGGCAACGTGAACATGCACTTCGCCACCAGTACCGACCAAGGTCTTACCTGGTCGAACGTTAAGGACAGCGGTTTTCGTGGCCACTGTCCACATCTGACGCGACTCTCGACCGGCGAAATCCTGCTCACGCATCGGCTGCCGGCAACCGCGCTGCACATCAGTCGCGACAATGCCAAAAGCTGGCAAGGTCCGTTCGAAATCGACTCGGTCGTAGGTGCCTATCCGTCAACCGTGGAGCTAAAGGACCACACCGTGCTGGTGGTGTACTACGAAGAAGGGGCAACCAGCGCTGTCCGGGCCGCGCGATTCCGCGTTACCCCCGACGGCATAGAGCAACTAGGCTGGTAATGACTCGGATCTCAATCATTCAACCTTTTCACGGTTGTCCCGTCAAACCACCGTTAAGACACGACCGGCCGGCGGCGATTCGGTCTGCTCCGGCGATCGCGACTGACGCCTTCGCCGGGCGTTTCTAAACCCGTCGATGCGGTAGCTTTTCGGCACTGATTTTCCGTGCCGGAAACTCGTACGTTTTCTCATAATGAGCTGGGGGGCCGTTCTGGGCCAGCGGATGTTTCGTCAACCCAACGTTTCCGGCACTTCCGTATCGATTGCTTTTGCAAGGCTGCTCATACAGATTCGTTTGATTGAATTGACTTGTCGATCCGTCGCCTTATAATCAGCTCTTGCTCATAGCCGCCTCCGCCACTTTGGGCGAGTTGTCTGCGTCCTGCGTTTGGACTGGGTGAGCTGAGGGAAAGTTCAATCGATTGGTCCCCGCGTTTTCGCTTGCAGCATTCTGCTGCTGCGGGTCGCGACTACGCCTGCCTCTGGCATTGTGATCGTTGCCTGCGCGAACACTTCGGGCGCAGAGAAACCAGGGCAGGAAAAGACCGACTGGAAATACGCGGGCAGCAGCTCAGTCGGAGATACCAACCGCCGGAAGCGATTCGAATCGGCGCCTTTCGTCAACGATTATTGGTCACCATTAATAGTTTTCCGGTTCCGGCCGTTGCTGCCTTGTTGCGGTATTTCGCAGAGGTAAATACTGTCATGCAAACGAATCGGAAGAAGTATCTCGGGCTTGGCAGAGAATGCGTAATGCAGTGGTCGACACGCATTGGCTTGGCTTCAATCGCGGGTGTTGCTCTTCGTTCGATGACGCTGCTGATCATCGGTGTTGCCACCAATGCGATGCTGGTTTCGACGAGTCAAGCTCAGGTCAACTCGATCTGGGGTGGCACTTCCGGCGATTGGTCCGACGCCGCACGGTGGAGCAGCAGCCCGCTGTTTCCGAACAATGGCAACGGCGGAAACGACTACAACGTGTCTATAAACACTGGCACCGTCAACGTTGATCTGCCGATCAGCATTCACGAACTGGCCTTCGGCGGCAGTACGATCGCGCGCACAAATAATCTGATCGTGAATGCCAACTTCACCTGGAACTTCGGGACTGTGACGGGGGCGGGCGCTTTACAGATCGACGGTGGCGGAATTCTGAACACCAATGCGCTCGTCTATGATGGTCCGATCCGCTTTGGCGACGGCGTCAACGCGAGCACGATCGCCCACACCAATCTTGGTCGACTCGTCCTCAACAATGCGGCCCAGGCCAGTGTGCGGAACGGAACGACCTACGAAATCAACGTCACCAGCTCCGGCTCCAACTTCGGTAGCGCTACTTCCGCGACGCCGGGTACGTTCACGGTCGAGGCCGGCGGCATCTTGCGTAAAACCGGCTCTGCCACCCACCTGATCGCCAACAACGTGGCGCTCAACAATTACGGCACCATCGAAGTGGGTCAGGGGGGGTTGGAGTTCACTATCGGAGGAATTTTCAATAACAGCGGCGCTATCGAGGTGAACGCCGGGATCCTGGATTTCGCGTTCGGCGGAACCTTCGCCACGAATGTCGGTTCGGTCTCCCTCGCGCCGGGCGCGAAATTGCGAGGCAACATCACCAACGGTGCGACCGGCCGGCTGCAAGGGGCGGGGACGGTGATGGGGGCCGTGACCTTGGAGGCCGGCGGAAGAATCGAAGCGGGCGTTGGCGAAACGGCGACGACGCTGACATTGACTAACGGGCTGACGATGGCAGATGACTCAAACTACGCCGTCACTCTCTTTGGCACAGGTCCATCCGCGATCAGCATGCTTGCGGTAACGGGCGATGCGGAAATTGCCACCGCGGCCAGTCTTCGGCTTGACCTCAGCGCACTTTCCGCCGTCGATGTCGCTGCCTTGCGAGCCGATATCGGGGAAGGAAACTCCCGGAGCTACACCGTTCTCACCACCACTGGCACAATCTTTGGCGGCGGATTCGACGAGGCAAATTTCATGATCAGCGACTACGGTTCCTTCCTGGCAAGCGAATGGAAGTTCGAGCCGCTGACCAACGCGAACACGGTGGAGATCGCGCTCACACCTGTCGTTGGACTGCCCGGTGATTACAACGGCGACGGCGTGGTCGATGCGGCCGACTACGTAGTATGGCGCGATAACCTCGGCACGTCGTTCGCACTGCCGAATCGCGATCCGTCCAGCACCGGCGACGTGAGCCAAGTCGACTACGACATCTGGAAGTTGCGGTTCGGCGCGACACTGAGCACCGCGCAAACCTCCACTTCGGCAGTGCCTGAACCGCGCACGATGTTGCTCGCAGCGCTTGCCATGCTGAGCGAGCTTAGCGCCAAACGCCGTACACCTACGGCGTCACGTCCCGCCCTTTTGGATGGACGGCTCTAGCCACACGCCGCCGAATATTGAAGCTTGGCCCCCACACGATGGACCTAGAGGCGAACGTAAATCGACACTGCTTAGCGAAGATCGTGGAGTTTCTCGACAAGCAATTGCGGGCGGCCGGCGAACTGAGCAGCTTGGTAGGCGAGTCAAACTCCCGCCCGGTCGAGTTCGCGCTCAGCCCATTCGATCGCGGCCTGACGCTGGCGATAAGTTCGGGAAGGCGTGGGAGCTGGTTCGCCAATGATCCCGGTTGATGTCCGTTCCACGAAGCGGACGAATGCCTCGACAGTCGTATACCTCCGGCCACCAACGATCAGGCTTTCCAAGTGATGGCCCTTCACGCCGCGGAGGCACCAGCGCCAGCAGGTCGAAACGTTAACTCCTTCGCGTTTAGCCAACGCGCTCAACGAGATGCGTTGCTCATTTATGAGATCGTCCATCGTTTGTCCTTCGTTGTCATGATGGGATATCCGTAACTTCTCGCGTTAAGTGGAAGTCAGATTGGAGGCTCGGCGGGCGGAGCTTCGCCAGTGCGAATGCAGCAAGAACAGCCCCGCAGCCAGGGGAATGATAACTCCAGGGAAGAGCAACACCTTCCAATTCAACATGGCGCCAAGCGCGACGGCAAAGGGCGCTTTCGGCGCTGTGTATCGCGCGCGGCATCTCGTCCTCGAAACGGATGTTGCTGTTAAGTTCATCGGGCGAGAGACGGTGAGTGAACTGGGGGTTAAGTCTGCCCTGCGCGAAGCACGTCTCATGGCTCGCCTGGACCACCCCAACCTGCTCCGAATCCTCGATGCAGGAACCCTTGGCGGCAGAATCTATCTTGTTCTGGAATTCATGGACGGAGGTACATGTCAGTCGCTATTTAATCTGCCTGCGGATCAGGGCGTAGGAGTCCTTAAGCAGCTCCTCTCTGCAATTCAATCGCTGCACGCCGCCAAGATTCTCCATCGCGACATTAAACCCGCAAACTGCCTGAGACGCTCGAACGACGGCCGCATCAAACTCGCTGATTTAGGTTTAGCTCTGGAGCAATCGTCGATCACCGATCACTGGCAGGTGGCAGGGACGGCCCCCTTCTTGGCGCCTGAACTTTTTTCAGCCCGCCCTCAGTACAGCGAAAGGTCCGACCTCTATGCACTAGGAATGACTGCCGCGTGTCTGCTGCTCGACGAAAAGCCCTACCCCGATGTTCCGCTCAATGAACTGCTCGCGTGGGCGCGGTCCGGAGCTCGCCCACTTTTGTCGGAACTCAGGCGTGATGTGCCACAACGCGTCGCCGCAGTAACGGTGTGTGGCGTGGCACCGTCCATGAGCCAGGTCGCCAGATTGGCGCCGTAGCATCCGAAATCCATTAGGGCGCCACCGCCATTGCGGACGGGGTCGGTCAGCCACTCCAGGAATTCCTCATTCACGCCGATCTCACGCGGGCCGGGATGACCGTCGCAAGCGATGATTTTTCGGAGCGGGCCGACGGTCTGTGGATCGTGGACGAGGTCGTATACAGCCCGCGTGCTGGGTTAACTGACGTCGGGCCATGTCCCGATGAGTGGTGTTTCGATCTTAACCCACTGTCCAGGTTTTGGGGCCCACCTCACGGTATAAAGCTGCCTCTTGCCCGTACCCCCCCCAGACGCCATCGCTGCGGCGAGGAAAAGAGCAGTCGGCAGAGTTTTACGAACGATCATGCGCAACGCCTCAAGAAGCAGTTGAAAATCGCCATTATCACCAACAGAATCACCGCGACAGGTTCGGGAACGCTGGCGGCCGGTCCGCCACCACCGCCGGCGCGCGTATCGCGCCAGACTGTGTAGTCGGCGGCGTTGACTTGGCCATCGCCGTTGGCGTCCCCTTGCGACTTCGTTGCGGCGGGGTGGGGACCAAGCCCGTAGTTCTGTTGCCAGATTCGGTAGTCTTGGTTCGTGACGAAACCGTCACTGTTAAAGTCGCCATCGAGGGAGGCTGCCGCGATGCGGAGGATCCCGGTGCTGTAAAGTTGCGACGTATCCCAAGACAGATTGTTAAGATGCGGCAGAAAGACCGAGCTGAACTGCCCCGTGAGCGTTCCCCAGTTCAGAATGTCGAACGAATCACCCAGCACGGGCGTGTAACTAAAACCAAGACTCACCGTGAGACTTCCTGCAAGAGTCAAGTCTCCCGTGACGTTGATCTGCGTGTGCTGGGTATCGGGGGTCGTTCCATTGAGAAACACGCCGAAGCCGGAAGCACTGCCGGCCAATGTTACATCGTTGTCAAACGTCACTGCGGCTTGCCCGGCAACTAAGTCACCCGGTTGCACGTAGCTCTGGAAGATCAGCTCGCCGCCGCCCGTGGCGCCGTTGCCAAAGTACCCCGCAGCGGGCGCGAAGGTAGCGGTAGCGCCTGAGGCGACAGAAAAGTTGCCGTTCTGAAACATCTGCCCTCCCACAGCGAGTGACTCACCCGCCGCGACTTGCAGCACGCCGCCGGGGTTGTTGTGGAAACCGCCATTGGCCAGCGCACCGCCGCCGGCGACGACACCATGATTGTCCGTGCGGCCCACATCGAGCAGGCCGCCATTTAGGTTGATTCTTCCCGTGGGGCCAATCACTGTCGTCGAGTAACCGCGCAGCGTACGACCCACGCCGACATCGAGCGTCGCGCTGCCTAGACCGGCGACGCCGACGGTCAGCGTATCGAACTCGTGAAAGCCGACAGGCGTCGTCACCACGCTACTCGTCGCCGGGGCAATCACGACATCGTCATAAACGCTGGGTGAGAAGTTCTGATCCCAATTTCCAGCAACGCCCCAGTCACCGCTCCCTGTATTCCAGTGCAATGGTCCCGGCAGGTAAGCGAGCCAAGGGGTCGACTCGCCGCCATTGAGTCGCCCGTTGCCGACGACCGTGCGACCGTCGGAGCTGATCGCCGTCGCCTCCGCTAGCTTCCAGCCGTTGAGCGCTGAGCCAACGTGTGGTGCGAGCTCATCGGCGATGGTCCGCATCCCCCCAGCGGCGTCCCACACGATCGCGTTGGACTCAAACTGACTTGTCGTAGGGTTCACCCCGGTGGCAAGGCCAACGATGTGCGCGCCGTCGCCAGAGACGCCCCGCGCCTCGGTCGTCCCCGCCGCTAATCCCGAGTAGTAACCTAAGAGTTCCACCCCCGAAGGTGTCCAGCGATATGCCTGCCTCGGGTTGAGAGACCCGAAAACATCCCGTGTCTGCTGCCAGCCAACGATTACGCCGCCGTCGTCGGAGACGGCAAGCCCGTGGGACCGGGAAACGTTCGTCGGGTCGAGCACCTCGAACGCTCCATTGGCGACGGTGAACCGATAGGCCTGCGTGAGGGTAGACTGCAGGCTTTCGTAGACGTTGCCGGTGACGATCGCCCCGTTGCTCGAGATGTCGTAGGCCCGTTCGGCTTCGGTGAAGACGGCTGCGGCGGACGTGTGGACGAAGGCTCGGCGCGATGCTGACGTGTTGGTGTCCCCGACGAAAACTCCCGCGTCGCTGATCGAGTAAACGCGGCTGTTGGTATAGCCGGGCGGAACCCCAGCCCCCTGCATTCCGTTACCAGCAGTCCAGCGAAAGCCCTCGAAGTTCCCAGCGCTGTTTTGGCTAGTGCCTACGATGGTGGCACCGTCGCGCGAGACGCCGTTGGCGAAGCTGTAGCCTGACGCCCCGGGGAGGTTGCCCAGAGCCTGCGTACCCCCCCCGCGGGTCCAGCGGTAAGCCTGCCATGCGCCATTCGCGTTGGCTGCGTCACTGGCGCCGACCACAACGCGGCCGTCGCCGGAGACGCCCAGCGCCTCGCCGGCGTATCCTCCTTGATCTCCCGGCAGCATTGGCAGCGGGATGAACTTGGCGGCGTGGCCTGAACCGGCTAAAGCTAGCGAGACTGCTAGTGTTTGAATTCGAATTCGCATTTGAGAATTCCCCCAAAACGCGTGACAGGTGCGATTATTTGCGTAAGTTGATGCCACACATCAGACCGGTGACCAGCAGAATCAACCCCAGCGACGTCGGCTCCGGCACCGCGGAAGCCGCGGCCGGAAGAGCACCGAAGTTCGCGGCCCACACGTCAAAATCATCCAGCGTCACTAAGCCGCTGGTCACGTCATTCGGAAGCACGGTATTCGTGCCGAGAGCATCGCGCCAGGTTGTGTAGTCGGCGGCATCCACGGCGCCATCGCTGTTGTAATCACCCGGCAGCGCCGGCGCGGCGATCGCGACAATTTGTCCGATGCCGTACAGCTGCGAGACATCCCAGGAAAGCCCCGGTACGGATTGGATTTGTAGCGTGTGGAAGGCGCCATCAATCGCGGCGGTCCAGTTCAACAGGTCGAAAAAACTGCCGACTTCTGGCGTGTAACCCGCTTCGAAGCCGACAAGTAAAGCGCCATCCAGCGCGAAATCTCCCGTCACATTCAGTTGGTCGTAAGTCGCTCCCGAAACCGTGCCGCCGAGGCTCATCACCAAGGTCGCGGTGGTGGTGAGCGTAAGATTGTTCGCAAAGGTCGTGCTTCCTGGGCCGACCCCGCCAGGAAGGAGATTCCCTTGCACGACGACGTCGCCGCCCCCCGTGGTCCCCTGGTTGGCAATGAGTGCCGATAGGAATCTTGCTTCGCCACCCGAGGCCACAGCCAAGTTGCCCGACTGCGTAACATTGCCGTGGAAAGTGACGTGCGCGGCGCCATCGACTACTAAAGAACCTTCGGAAACGAATCCTCCCGGCTGATTGTTAACGCCGCCATGGACGTGACTAACGCCGGCGCTGAAAGTCACCTCGCCTTGATTCGTCAGCCCTCCAAAGAACCGTAGCACTGCGTCCTGGACATCCATCGCGCCGACGATGCCACCGGGATACCGTTCATTTTCGAAGTTCTGGAACACTTGAAGCTCGGCTGGGTTGCCGGCCGCGCCGATAACTTGCACGATGCCACTGTTGTCGATCTGGCCTTCGACGACTCCGGTCTGACCCGCCGAAGTTCGCAGAGTTCCAATCGCGGAGTCTTGTCGAGACACCTCGATTTCATTGAAAACCCGACCAGCGAGATTGAGGACACCTGCGAGCCACATGCTTTGCGCGGTGACCGTTCGGCCGGTGGGAACCGTGAGCGTTCCATCGGCGCCAACGATTGCTTCCTCGCGCAGGGTAAGGTCGCCCGTTGTAAGCGTAAGCGCCGCTGGCCCCAGGGGCAAAGAACCGAGAAAGAGTTGATGAATGTGCGCATCCGCCACAGGACCCTGCACCGCGCCGCCGGTGGTGTTGTCGATCTCAATCACATCGCCAGTCGAGGGCGCGAAGTTGCTCACCCAGTTCGCGCCGTTCTCCCAAGTATTGTCTACGCTGCCGTCCCATACTTGATTGAGCGGCAACACCGCGGACCACGCTTGCTGGTTGCCTTGCGGATCGACCCCGTCACCTACCACCACACGGCCGTTACCTGAGATGCCATTCGCCGAGGTGAGGCGCCAACCTTGCAGCGCTGGTGCGCCCAATCGATCGATGAGTAGCTCTTGCAAGTGTTCCATGCTCGAGCCGGAACGCCCGTAAACAAACGCCTCCTGCCCCACGGCCGTCGTCCCGTAGCCCACGATCACACTGCCATCGTTGGAAACATCCGTGGCGCCGCTCTCCACCGGGCCGCCCGGCAAATCGCCGAGACTCACCATGCCGCCGAATTGCGTATAGCGGAACGCTTCCTCTCCCGCTGTCGTGGAGCCGTAGCCCACAACGACCCCGTTATTCGAGACGCCGTTCGCCACACTCTGCACAATGCCGCCGGGCAGGTCGCCCAGTATCGTGATGGGGGACGGCGAAATTTTCGCGGCCTGCGGAATGAGACCCGAGCTCACAAAGCCAACGGTCTCAACAGTTCCTGAATACCCAACATCCGTTACGCCGCTACTCGAAAACCCGCCCGGCACGCTGCCCACCTCGAAGATGTTGGAATCGGTTCCCCGCCACCGGAAGGCGCGATTACCGGCCGACGAATCCGACGTGCCGTACACATCGCCGAACACATCCACTGCCGAGGCCACGACAAGATTGCCACCGCCGGCCAGTGCTCCCAAATTGACGAGCCCCGTTCCATTCGTCCAGCGGTAGGAGCGCACGATACCGCTGTTCGCTTCAAATCCAGCAATGAACATGCCATCAGAAGAAACGGCCGTTGCTTCCGCCGCAACAATTGGCCCAATCAACATACTACCCAGCGGCTGTATCCCCCCGGCCACGGTCCAGCGAAACCCTTCCGGTCCGTTCGCACCCACGCCGCCGCCCACGATGACCGAGCCATCATCGCTCACGCCGTTAGCACGGCTGCTGAAAGATCCGCCAGGGAGATCACCCAGCGGGATAAAACTCGCGGCGTAAATCCTGTTCATTTCTGAAACGGTTCCGAAAATTGAAGCTGCGATGAAGATCAGGCGCAAAGTGAAAAACATAACGAAACTCCGGGAATTGCCAGAAGCATTCAGGCGAGAGAGAAATTCCTCCCGCTCCACAATGCGAAAACCAGACGCAGAATACGCCAAGAAAGTTACCGAAAACGGGAAATCGGCGTTATTCGGCTCGCCAGACGTAGACGGTTCCTTCGCCATCGCAGGCGCAGAGCGTGCCGCCATCCGTAGTAATGGTAATACTGTAGGTCTTTTCGCCAGCGGGCAGGCTCAAAAGTTCTTGCTCGATTTCCGTATCCCAAATTCGGAGGGGGCCGACTCCGGCCACCGCCAGTCGGCGACTGTCTGGAAAAAACGCCAGGTCGTTGATTTCCCCCTGGTGCCCTACTAAGTTCGCCACGACTCTTCTGGTCGCAAAGTCGTAGACCCGCACCAGCCCCACATCGTTTGAGGCAGCGAGCAGCTTTCCATCGGGAGAGAACACGACCTGCTGGGCCCAGAGCTTTTTTGATTCCTCGCCCGTCAGATCGGGCAGCCGTTTTCCAGAGGGAACCTCAATAGCCGCAACACGGCCGAATTGACAAGCAGCAGCGAGCGCTTTGTCATCAGGCGAAAAAGCGAGGTCGATACATTCCAGGTCGGGCGTCTCGCCAACCTGCCGAGGGGGCTCAGCGGATAGGTCAAACAGGCGCACCGGGCCGTCCCAAGTGCGAGTCGCCAGCCACCGGCCAGTGGAGGAAAGAGCGACCGCATTGTAGGCAAGCTCAGCTTCGTCAGGCAATACAAACGAAGTTTGCTGCGCTCCGGTTGAACGTTTCCACAGCGTCACTTCGGTGCGTTTTGCGGCTTGATCTCGCCGGAACCCCACCAACAGTTCGCCCTGGCTATCCGCCAACCTGACGTGGCCAATCTTGCCGATTGGCTGAGGTTGGTCACCGACAGCGCGCCACCGTTCGGCGGGAAAATCACCGCTAAGAAGTATGCCCGATTGTCTTTGCATTCGAGCATCTGCGCGATCACTCAACACAAACTTCACTGGGGGATCGTGCGCAAGCTTCTCGGTCAACGGGGCCAGATCGTATCGCCAAATACGCACTTCGCCATCCAGCGATCCGGTTGCCCAAGAGCGTTGCTGGGGATCAATCGCTGAAGCCCAGACGGCGGTGCGGTGGGCGCCTTGCACAAGCCGCTGGCGCGTATGGCGGTCCCACAGAATCGCCATCCGGTCATCGTGCCCCGCGGTGACGAACCGCTGTCCATCAGGCGACAGCTGCGCCGCGCTCAGACAGCCGAGCGTCACTTGTGGAATCAGCTCGATTCGCCGGCCCGCGAGTGATTCAATCAACACGCTCGACCAATCGAATGAAATCCGTTCGCCCGTGCGACTGGAAGCGTCCACCACGACGACCCCTTTCGCCTCTTGCGGCTTAACAGTTGCTTCCGCACTTAAGCGATACCCTCGTGTGAGCGGCCCTTCGGATCCCCACATTGAGGAGGCGAACAGCCACTCGCTATCGTGCGAGAAACTAAGGTGCCGAACTGGCCCGCCCAATTCGTCGCGGCGGAAAGGCGCACTGGGTTCCGCCGATCGCCAGCAGAGCAGGACGCCTCGTTCGCAGCCGCAGGCAACAAACTTGCCATCGGGCGACCAATCGACCGATTTGATGAGGTCTCCGGCCGAATATCGGCGAATCACTCGCAGTGTCGCCAACTCAATTGCGCGCAATTCGCCTGTGGACATCCCCACCAGCAGTTGCTTGCCATCGGGCGAAAAGGCCATCGCCTCCGGTAGCGGGTTTCCCCTGGCGATGACGTCGGTCGTATTTCCTTCGGCGACATCCCACAGTTGCAAAGCCGCGTCGGTAATATTTCCGCTGCAGACCGCCAGTTGTTTGCCATCAGGCGAGAATCGCAATGAATGAATCTCACCGGGAGCTTGCTGAAACGACCTGCGCAGTCCACGATGAAGAGCTCGCCACAGGTAACGCCACTCAAATCCGCGGAGGTCTCTCTGACCGCTGGCGGGGATTTGGCTTTCCAACAAGTTGGTGGCCCGGCCCCAGTCGCCATCGCGATAGGCGGCGCCTGCCATGCTCAGCTGCGAGGCGTACAACCGCCGTCGAGCACGCTCTTCACTTGCCTCAGCATCGCGGAGAGCCGCTTCTCGTTGGCTCAGGGCGCGACGTTCGGTGACGAGCGCAGCAGCTTTTGCCGCTTCGGACTTTCGAACTTTTACGTTACTTACAGCCAGAATGGCGATGGTCGCGACTGCGAGCATCGCAACTGTCCCCAACAATGCGGCCACGGCGGGGTTGCGGCGACACCACCGCGTCAGAGCTTCCGCCGGACTAATGCGCCGCGCCTGGATCGGACGCCCTTCCAGGAAACGGCCGAGATCATCACGCAACTCTTCCATCGAGCCGTAGCGATCTTCAGGCGCTTTGGCGACCGACTTCCGCAGAATGGTGTCGAAGTCCCTTGGCATTTGTGGCGCGATGAGCCGGGGCGCTTGCGGAACTGAATGCAGAATCTGGGCGAGCAGATCGGCACTCGATCCCTCCGCAAAGGCGGCACGCCAAGTGGCCAGCTCGTACAGCGTCATGCCCAAGCCGTAGACGTCGGTCCGGGCGTCGGAGACGCCGCGAAATCGCTCGGGCGCCATGAATCGCATGGTGCCGATTACATCGCCCGTGCGGGTCAGGTTGCTCTCCTCCGACTTCGCGACCCCGAAGTCGGTAATCCACGCCGTGCCTTGTCCATCGAGCAGGACGTTCGCCGGCTTGACATCCCGATGGAGCACGCGCTCTCGATGCGCGTAAGCCAACGCGTCTGCCAATTGCCAGCCGATTCGCGCCGCATCGCCCCAATACGTTTGCAGCCGATATGATGCGGTTTCTCGGTCCGCCCGTAGAGGATCGGTGGGCGCCGAAGTTGGTGCTCGATCCCAGCGGGCGAGCCGGGCGGTGCTCGTGGGGCACGCTGAGGTTGCGCGAAGTCGGCCGATTAGTTCGTCGAGCGCTTCCCCAGAAATGTACTGCATCGCATAGAAGTGAATTCCATCGGCGATGTTGACTTCGTAAACGGGCACAATGTTGGTGTGATGCAGTCGGGCTGCGGCGCGGGCTTCACGTTCAAAGCGCGTGAGCGCTCGCGGGTCGTGCGTGGCGGCAGCGTCCATTACCTTGAGCGCTACGCGCCGTCCAAGCGATTGCTGAATCGCTTCGTAAACACTCCCCATTCCACCTCTTCCAATCAGCCTCACCAAGCGATAGTCGCCAATCTGTTCTGGCATGGGGGCAGCGCTCTTTGAGCTCCCATTTTGCTGCTCGACAAACTGATTGAGGGCGTCCACTACGGCGGCATCGACCTGCGCCGGACGCGCCAAAAATTCACCGCCGTTGTCGTGCGAAACAAACAGTTCCGTGATCCGAGCGTAAAGCGCGTGGTCTGATCCGCAAGCTTTCGCCAAGAAGGCTGAGCGTTCAGCGAGATTTCCAATATCGAGCGCCGCGAGAAAAATATCACGCTCGCGCATCGGGTTACAGAGCTCCAGCCTGAGAACCAGCCAGCTCGCGATGAATCCAAGACCTCGCGTAAGCCCACAAGCGATCAACGGAGCGCAACGACATGCCTAGAGTCTCGGCAATATCAGAGTTAGACAGCCCTGCGAAGAATCGCAGGTTCACCAGCTCAGCCGCCTGCCGATCCACCGCAAACAACCTTTGAAGCGCTTCATCTACCGCCAGAATGTCGTCACTGGCGATGGGTGCTACAAGTTGATCAGAAGCCACCGCTTCGCGCACCCGATTTCCGCCGCGCTTGATGGCCCCTTTCCGCCGGGCATTTTCGACCAAGATTCTGCGCATCGCCTCCGCTGCCGCGGCGAAAAAATGGCCCCGATTCTCCCAAGTCGGAACGGCTTGCGAGGGGATTTCTCCGTCAGACTTCTCAACCGACGACTCGCGCGCACCCGCAACGAGGCGCAGATACGCCTCGTGAACAAGTCCCGTGGCATCGAGCGTTTGGCCCGCCGGTTCCTTAGCAAGACGAACGGCGGCAAGGCGCCGGAGTTCTTCGTAGACCAAAGGCAAGAGCTCCGTCGAGGCGCTTGAGGCGCCTTCCTCAAGAGAATGCAGAATGTTGGTTACGGTGGCCATACATGGATTTTAAGCCGCCACAGCTCGGCATGCCAGCAGCTTTGCCGACAAAAATCGGCTCGCTTTGGCCGCTTGCGAACGCTGCCCTGGTGTGAGGGATCGCCGTAAGCCGAACCACGAAAACGACAATCGCACGCTCGTCATCGTGTGGCGTAAGCAATCAGCGGGCTGAGTTTCAATCGTTGGCGCCGCCCGGATGCGAGGGCGTTCTAAGGTCATGGACATTGGAAGAAGGGGTTAGGGGTCAGAGGAGACCAACGAGCGAACCCATCGGGGCGCCGAGATCGAGTCGGAGTGTGGGCCGATTCACTTCGTTCCCGAGCGCCTTGGCGATGGCACTCTTGCCGCAGCCGGGGGGGATAACAAAAGTACGCCTTTGGGCTGCACCGGCGAATCGTGGGGCCGGGGCCGGAGCGCTCGCAGGCAGAACGCCTTGAGGGCAGCCAGCCCACCGAGATAACTAAACCGTTCGTGGCCATCGTGCATCGTCACCAGATTCGACTGCTCAAGCTGCTGGGCCTTGATGGCGAGAATCGTCGGTGGCGTTAAACGCTGATCCCGGACCAACGACAGACTAAAGGCCCCTTCGGCTTCATATCGGGTGCCTGCGCGTGTGGAGTGATGAATCTGACCCGCCTGGACTTCAATAATGCACAAACAAATGCGCCGTCGTCTTGTCTACGCAGCACGAAGCTTTCGCCACCTTCGTATTGATCGCCGAGCCACACCTCCGCTGCTTCCCGGCCCTAAACTCTGACCCACTTCAGGAAAAATCAGCCTTATCTAACTGTCCAAATTTCGGGAGCCAATTTTGAGGCACTAGTTGACGACAACTGCTGTGCCGTATAGGATCTATGAAATAGAAAGTATACAAGATATGACATAGAATCCAAGGCACATCCGTGAATAAGGTCACACTCGCAGTCGTCGGTGCAGGGGAGTTTGGCACGCGTTACCTGAACGCGCTTCGATCGGTGGCAGGAGTCCATATCGGATGTATTTGCGACCGCGATCGGGCGAAAGCAGAAGGTGCTGCCGCCTCGCTCCCGGGTGTCCGGGTGGCGACCGACATCCAGCAGGTCTGCGACGACCCTTCAATCGATGCCGTGATCGTTGTGACTCCGGAGCATCTTCATCGAGTCGTAGCCGAGCCAGCGCTCCGAGCGGGCAAGCACGTGATCGTGGAGAAGCCACTTGCTACGACCCCTGAGGATGCAGAGGCCATGATGCGGGCCGCAAAAGAGACCAACCGGCTCCTGATGACCGCGTTTCTGCTCCGTTTCGACTATCGCTACGCTCAGTTGAAGGAACGGATTGAAGAAGTCGGTAAGGTTCGGAACGTCTACGCTTATCGAAATTTTGACCGCAGTCTGTTTGCGCTCTACAGCCGCACGCACAGCTTTATCGAAAACGCCATTCACGACATCGACTTGGTGCTATGGTACGTGGGCAGCAAGGTCAAGCGAGTGCACGGGTTCTGTCGCAATACGCAAGGCCGCGAGAACCCCGACGTGAACTGGGGCGTGCTGGAGTTCGAGAACGACGCCATCGCGGTCATCCATACGTCTTGGCTCTACCCGCCCCAGCGACATGACGTTCTCCAGTGGAACACGGGGGTCCAGGTGATGGGGGACCGGGGCGTGCTCGAGGTGCGGTCTGATAGCGACGGCTTCCGCGCGAATACCGAGAGCTTTGGTCAAGTCGTACTCGATCAGACAGGGTGGGCTACGATCCACGGCGAACCGCGAGGGGCCTTTGGCGCCATGTTGCGGCATTTTATTCAGTGCCTGCGTGGCGAGGCGCACTACCGTGGCACTACTCCGGAAGAGGCCATGGAGTCGATGCGCGTCGCTGTCGCGCTGGCCGAGAACGCTGCGACTAAGCCGGAATGATTTAATCCGATTCTCACCCCCTCAAGAGCTTACGGCGATGAGCGACATGGTCTTCGGCATGGCGATGATCCTCGTGGCAGGAGCAATCGGCTCAGCGACCCTGTTGCCGATGAAGTTTGTCAAGAACTGGAGGTGGGAAAACTCTTGGCTGGTCTACGCGTCGCTTGCCTACTTGGTAGCTCCGTTGCTGGTCGCTTGGCTCACGATTCCGCGACTCGGCGAGGTGTACGCTGATGCTGGCATCGCCAGCACAGCGCCTGTTGCCCTCTTCGGTTTCGGCTGGGGGATCAGCGTAGTCATGCTGGGGCTCGCGGTGGCGGCGGTGGGGCTTTCTGTCAGCACCGGCATCATCATGGGGAGTTCAATCGCCCTCGGCTCGCTAATCCCGCTGCTGTGGCTCAAGCCGGGAGAGATCAGCACCGATGCGGGTACGCGCGTTTTGTTGGCCGATGCGATCATCTTGGCAGGGGTGATTTCGTGCGCGCGTGCCGGCTATCAGCGAGAGAGAGTACAGACAGTCGACGTCAGTCGGCCGATGTCGGGCGGCACGGGCATCGCTCTCTGCTTTGTGGCCGGAATACTAACCACCTTGCTCAACATTGCACTCGCTCGGGGGGGAGAAGTGACGCGGTTGGCGATTGAGTACGGTGCCACTCTGCAGCAATCCAATAACGCCGTGTGGGGGCTGGCGGTTTCGGCGGGTGCAGTCCCCAGCCTCGTTTTCTGCATCATTTTGTTGACGCGCAACGCGACCTGGAAAAGCTTCGGTGATTCTTCGGGCATGTGGAACTCGCTCCTGTGCGTTGGGATGGCGACCTTCTTCATTACGGCGACCGTCGGATATGGCATGGGCGCCTCGGCGATGGGCGCCCTGGGGCCGGCGATCGGTTGGCCGGTGTACTTGTCCTCACTGATTATCGGTAACAACTTCTGGGGATGGCTGACCGGCGAGTGGCGTGAGTCGTCGTGGACGGCTTTCCTGACCATGATCGCGGGTATCGCCTTGCAAGTCGTCGGCATCGCAACACTGTTCGGCGGCGGGGCGAGTAACATTTAGGAATTTTCAGTCTACATCGTTTATCGAGGAGTTCCCGCATGCGACGAACGACCCATAATTCGCCCGACTCAATCCCGTCTTTGATTCGCTGGTCCAGTTGGGGCTTTGCAATCATCGTGACCCTTGCGGTTCTAGCGCCACGCTCGCTTGCCGTCGATGGATCTTCGCAGTGGCTCACCAACGCAAGATTCCTCGGTGACCGCTTCGTCGCCTGGCAATCGCCCTACGGCTCGACGGACCTCGAGAAGTGCCCGCATCGCAGTCCACCGGGAACAGCGACGATCGGCGTGGTTCAGGGAATCGGCCCACAAACTCGCGCGCTCTACAAACTGTTCAGTGTGACGGGCGACGCGCGCTACAAGCAGGCTGCCGACAGGTACGCGGTGTTCGTGCTGAGCACGCTCCACGATCCTCCGACCCCCCTCACGAATAAGATCGAGATCGAGGGAAAAACGGTGGACACGAACTCGTCAGCGTGGGTTTACGGCAAGTCGCTCTCACCTTGCTACGAGTGGTTCGTCGCCAATAATCCCCGCGAGGACTTGCTCGACCTGAAAGCCCACGCAATCTATCGCTGGCTCCAGCGGCACCGGCGCGATGACAGCTACTTCGGTGTCGGGTACCCTAACAGCGGCTTCGCCGACGCTCAGTTCTCTTGCGACTTAGGTGAAGTGGGGACCGGGCTCGTCGGGTTCCACAAGGCGACGGGGCACCCGGGCGCCCTCAACGACGCCTTTGGACTTGCTGAGTATTTCCTGACTGAGCACCAACCGGGCACGGCGAAGGGGGTCTGGTCCTCGAAGCTGGGAACATGGCTCGTTGGCCCGTGGCCCGGGGGAGGGGCTGAGCACTTCACGGGCCAACAGTACGACAAAGTGGGGTGGGGATGGTCCTGCTACGTCGTCGGTGAGTTTCTGCTCGAACTTCGTAAGCTCACCGACGATGAAAACCTGCGCCGCCGGATCGACGATCGCTGTGTGCGAGCCTTCCAGTGGTGTCTTGACGAATGCCAGTTTGAAGATGGCGCCCACGGCATGTTCGGTCGCGACGACAAATGGGTGGGGCAAACAGCCGCGGCGATCCTGCTCTACGTCAAGCTGAAAGAAATGGATCTGCTCCCCGCTGATATCGAAACGACTTACCGACCGAAGATCAGCCAATCGTGGCGCTGGATGCTCGCCAACACCGGCCCTGACACGTTCCCGGCGGACGGCTACATCAAGGTCACTGGTTCAACCACAACCAAGCCCCCCGAGAATCTGATGTGGATGATGTCGTGGACCGTTGAAGCCCTGCTGGCGGGCGGACCGGAGTTTGCTGCAACGCCTGCCGACAGTTAGTCGCCACGGCACGGGCGATCAAGAGTCGAAAGATCGCAATTGTGATCAATCCAACCTGCACCACGAAGCGCCCTAAAACGGGCGATGGATGTCTCCGATGAAACCTCGCTCCTCTACCAATCCCCTAGTGGTTATTGGAGAAAACTCCTTCATTCGGCTGAGTGAGGATGAGGGCGCAACGATCGCGGCGCGCGCAAGCCATTGGCGAGTGTACTGGAGTCCCGCTGGAGTCGGCCATGCGTTGTTCATCGACCCTGGCCGGAGCCGCCCGATTGAGTTGTACGCCGATAGCGTGGAGCTTGCCAGGTACTTGCAGACTGCCGTCGAGTGCTACCTCTACAAGCCGTTCGGTGATGTGAGTCTCTCGATCGTCTCATCCTCGTTTGAGCGTGACGGCGCTCCGCCATCCACCTATCGTGAGATCGTACGATTTCGTGGTGGGGAGATTTTACTCGAGTGGCTTGACTTTCTGAGGCCGTTCAATTTTGCGACGGAGCCGGGGGACGATGGTCGCCCGATCGGGCTTCAGACAACGTTTATCCCGGCGAGGCAGGCCGGCTGGAGCGGGACGACGGCCGCCGGGTCTGGCTCGCCGTGGCAGCTGCTACGAGACGGCCAGCCCTGTACATCCGCGTGCCTCGCCTGGGCTGAAACGTGGCGTCTACCAGCGGAGCCTTGATTGCTGAGATGGCGTACCCTGCCGTAGCCAACCGGCTAGGGAGGTGATTCGCTCGCATTGGCGGTGCGGGATTCAGCTTGCTGCGAAAGGTATCTGCGGTAGTCGTTGAAAAGCTTAACTGCTCGCTCACCTCCAAGCCGGACGGAGGAGTTCGGCGGTTCCATGAAACCGCCGAGCGCGTAGGCCGTGATCACGTCGACATGCCGGCACTGGATGTCGATCTGCCGTTGCACGCGCGAGAAATCCGCAGGGAACGCGTTGTTGTAATCGGGCCCGGACATCTGCCAGGTCTCGAGATTGCCCCAATTGTGTTTCCCGGCGTCGCGATGAGCGGCGGCGTACTTGGCGAATGCTTCGTCGAGCATCGCGATGCGACGTTCCGGGTCGAATGTGTTCTGGTAAGGCAGATACCCAGAACCAACAGCGTCCTGGTAGGCAAAGATGTCGACTTCCGATTGGCGAAGCGCTGCGGTGGAGAGGACGGGCGTTCCTGACGGCGAGATCAACACCGGCTTGTCCGCCTCGAATGTCCGCAAGAATCGTGTGACGGGGTTGTAGTACGACTTGCTCGCCCGCTCGATCTCGTTCGCCTCGTGACTCAGATACCAGCCGTAGAATGACGGCTCGTGTCCGTACAGCGCCCAAAGCTCAGTCGCCACCTTTATGCTATGGGCGATCGCTGCTTCGTTGCGCGCGGGGTCGTCGAAACCAGTCCAGGTCAGATTCAGGTCGGCGCCTCGACCCAATCCCACGAACACGTGCTGGCCGTTCTTCGAGGCCTGGTTGAGGATTGTCCCCACCACATCGAAGTCGCACCTCGGTTCGAACTCACGCAATGCCTTGCTCGGGTAGTAGACACCCCCACCGCGGTAGATCGATTCCGGGTAGGCGATCAAGAACCCACGAACGCCGATCTTGTTGTACTGGTCGATTGCGGCACGGAGGTACGCTTCGTCGGGCGGAGCGTCATGAGGGTATCCGAAATTGGAGTAGGTCCCCGGCTCGAACCAGCCCAATTGCAGAAGCGGCGCCGCCCGCGAGTCGGCCTCGACAACCTTCAGAGGCCACACATGCTCGGTAGCGACTCCGCCGATCGGAGTGACCAAGCAGTGGACGACGCCGTCCCCGACGAGGTCAGCCGTTGCGAAACGCGCCGAAACGAGCTCCTGGTCAAGCGCCGCAACTTCAATCCGTTGATCGTAGATCGGTCTGACAACGCCACCCGCCCTGACTTCCAGGATCACCCGATACGTCGACTTCTCAGGCGTGTTGTTTCGGAGGGCGACCCGCGCCTCAACCTCGACGTACTGCGTGACGGCCGCAGGCGGCACCACGGTCATGCTGGAGGCGTGCTTGATCGGTCCAGAGCCGGCCGCTCCACCAGGGAGGGCCACAACCACCGCGGCAAGCGTCGCGAGAGCAAGACTCCGACCCCATTTCAAGAAAGATATGGTGCTCACGGACGAGCTCGCGCGGGTACATAGAGAAGCAAGAACACCGCGACAATCGCTAGCCCGGGCGGCTCGGGGACTGCCACGCCGCTAGAGGATGGTGGCCCGACAACGGCGCCCGCCCGATCACGCCAGAACGTGTAGTCGGCGACGTTGACGACCCCGTCGAAGTTACCATCGGCGCGAAGGTCCGTGGGCGAACCGAAAGTCGCGGCCCACACATCGTAGTCCGCCCCGTCCACGAGCCCGTCGCTGTTGTAGTCTCCTGCGATCGCAACTCCCACAAGCGACACACCGTCGATGAGGTAGCTGCCGGTTCCCACGCCGAACGTCGAGTTTTGCAGACCCAGGATGATCCGGGCGATCCTTGCTCCAGCGGGAGCCGTGATTAGCGACGATTGGTAGGTCCAGCTCCCGCTCGTGAAGAGCAGCGCCGTGCTCCCCAGGATGGTTGGCGACGCGCTGTCGGACAGCATCCATACCTGGGCCGCGAGCCGCCCTCCCGACGGGTCGGCGATGAGTCTCTGGGCCCACGCCGAGAACTGGTACTCAGCGCCAGGCGTGACCACGACGTCCTGTGTCAGCCACGGAAGTCCCGAGGCTTGATCCACTTGCAGGTTGATCGAGGCGGCGGTCAAGCTTGGAGTGCTGGTTGAATAGGCGATGCGCTGGGTGGCGCCGTCGCCGCCGAACGCCCATCCCGTAGGAACGACCCCCGGGGCGATCGTTCCCTGCTCGAAACCCGAGTTCTTGACGAAGTTGACGGTCTTCAGCGTCGCCATCGTCTGGTTGTAGTGATTGCGGTAACCGCTATAGAGGTTTCGTGCGCGATTGCCCCACATTCCCACAGTGCTCGCCGGGTCTTCCATGAAGCCGAACCACTCGTAGCTCGAGATCACGTCAACGTAGTTCTTCTCGATGTTGAGCTGCTGAAGCACGCGTGAGATGTCAGCGGGGTAGGCGCCCGAGTATGTCGGCCCGTTCATTTGCCAGTTCTCGAGGTTCGTCCACAAGTGTTTGTTGACTCCGTTGTGGGCGGCCGCGTATGACGCATAGACCGAGTTCAACTGGTTGATCCGCTGCTGCGGGTCATAGGTATAGACGTAGGGCACATAACCGGCGCCGACCGCATCTTGGTACGCGAACACGTCGACTTTCGAGTTCGACAGAATCGACGACGAGATTACCGGCGTCCCCGAGGGCGAGATGAGGACCGGCTTGTCAGCCTCGAAAGTACGCAGCATATCGACCGTGTTGTTGTAGTAGGCGGTGCTTGCCGGTCCGATCTCGTTGGCCTCGTGGGACAGGTACCAGCCGTAGAACGACGGTTCGTTGCTGTAGCGGCTCCAAAGCTCGCTGGCAACGAGTGTGTCGTGAGCGAGGGCCGCGGCATTTCTCGCCGTGTCGTTGAATCCGTTGAACGTGAGGTTCAAGTCGTTGCCCCGTCCGAGGCCGACGTAAACCTTCTGGCCGTTGATCGAGGCCTGGTTCAAGATCGTTCCCACCACGTCGAACGAGGCGACGCTGGGGAAGCTCGGACTCGGGTAG
Organism: Pirellulales bacterium; assembly: GCA_022841705.1. Lineage (GTDB taxonomy): Bacteria > Planctomycetota > Planctomycetia > Pirellulales > Lacipirellulaceae. The sequence goes on along the minus strand of JALHQZ010000010.1, from coordinate 53,680 downwards.
AACGAGCCCCAATTGTTGAGAACGTATTCGGAGTAGCTGATGATGATCGTGTCGACTCCCACCGCGTGGGCGGAGTTCAACTCGTTGCGGACATCCTGGGCGTTCATCGATCGAGCCGAGGGGTAAACTCCCGGCAGCACCGCCCCCGGGTCGAACCATGCGGCGGTAATAAGCGGTACGGCGCGGGTTGGGCTCGCAACCACGGTCAGCGGTGTTTCTCCCGCGAGCTGCGCTTGGTTTGGCGCCGTCACGCGGTAGCTGACCTTGTTGGCGCCGGCGATACCGGTTGTCGAGAACCACGACGAGTGGAGCTGTTGTCCACCCGCTGGGACGTTGATCGGTGTCGTTGCAAGCGTCTGCCTGCCAGCGGCCGTATCGACGTAAAGTTCGAGGTTGTACGTTTGCGCCGTTGGGAGTGGATTTCGGATCGAGACCCTAGCTTCGGCTCGGGTTCGATCCGTGATCATGCCCGGTGCGATCAGGGTCATGCTCACGTCGAACGCGTCGACGCGCGTGGCGCACATCATCAGGGCAAAGCCGATTGCCAACGCGGATAGCGTCTTGGTCAATAGGACCGACCGAGCGTTGGAGGCGCCGCTCATAGTGGCTCGCAAAAATGGGGGTGCTATTCAGAGAGTGTGCAAATCCAGCATAATCCGTTGGTAAATTTTTGCCGCGTCGACGACCTCCCGGATCGAGATCCGCTCGTCGACGGCGTGCGCAGAGGCAATGTCCCCTGGGCCAAGAACGACTGCTGGACAGAGGTCGCTGACCCAAGCGGCGTCCGTTCCATAGGGCGCCCCGCGAAGTTCAATCCCATCCCCGGCGACCTGGCGGCACGCTGCCAGCACCCGCTCACAGAATGGAGACGCGGGATTGGTGTTCAAGGGGGGAGTCATTAGTTGATTAGCGCCGTGTGTGATTCGGAGATCCGTGACTTCGGACAGATAGTCGATCAGCGCGTTTTTCTCCGAGTCTGGGTTCATGTCCGGCAGCACCCGAAAATCGATCGCGATGGTGCATTCGTCCGGTGTCGCGTTACGCGTGCGGCCCCCGTGAATCATGGTGACCGTCACCAATGGACCCGTCATGTACGGGTTACGCCATTCCCTTTGCAGCTTCTCCTGGTAGCGGCCCAGCGCAGCGATCACTTGCACCATGCCAAGCACGGCATTGAACCCGAGTTCGGGCCGCGAGGTATGGGCGCTCGCCCCATGCACCGTGAGGTCCCACCGAATAGTCCCCTTATGCTGCACCACGGGGTGCAGCCGTGTCGGCTCGCCAAATATGCCATAGCCGATCTCTTCGCGGAGCGCTGTGCGAAAGTGCTTGATCCCGGTTTGGGCATACTCCTCGTCGCCGGCACAAACAAGCACGATTGGACGTGGCGGAACTGTGTCCGTCTCGACTAACCGCGTCAATGCGAGGACCATCGCAACCACGCTTCCCTTATCGTCACAGGCCCCGCGGCCGACGAGGTCTTCGCCGTCGAGCACCGGGCACAGGGCGCGCTCAGCCCAGTCGTCAGCGGGCACGGTATCGAGGTGCGCTTCAAACAGTCCCACCGGTCGGTCGGACAATCCGGCAAGGCGAATCACAAGATTCTCGTGCTCTGGGCTACACGATTGCCGCTCCAGTGTCAGCCGGTGGCGATAAGGCGTCAACCAGTCCTCAATGACTTCAATCGCCTTACGCTCGACCGGATAGCGTGCCGATCGTGGGCGACCCATCGGGTTAATGGAATCGACGCGTACGAGCGCAGTAAGCAACTCGATCGCCTGTGTTGCCGCATCGCTCGTGGCCGTCATGCGCATGTGGGCTCTCCTTTATGGACGCGTTCACCACGCACGACGGCAGCGACGCGCTCAACGACTTCGTCGATCGTGGCGTCGTCATGGTGCAGGTTGGTGCAGAGCCGAACTTGTCGCGGGGGGCGGGTGCTCACGATGACGCCGGCCTCTCTGAGCAACTTCGTAAACTCGGCAGTCGATTTGCCAGTCGCTGAGTGATCCACATAAACCATATTCGACTCGACGTAACGGAGATCGACCGAAAGGTTGGGCAAGTCGTTGAGTCGTTCGGCGAGCACTCGGGCTCGGCGATGGTCGTCTGCAAGGCGGTTGACGTTGTTCTTCAGGGCATAGAGTCCGGCCGCCGCAATGATCCCGGCTTGGCGCATCCCACCCCCAAGTCGCTTGCGAGCTCGATCCGCCCTCGCGATGAATTCACGGCTGCCGGCGACAAAAGACCCGAGCGGACAGCCGAGCCCTTTGGTCAGACAGACTTGGATTGAGTCGACATTGGCAGTGTATTCAGTGACCTCGACGCCCGCGGCGATCGCGGCGTTAAAGATCCGGGCCCCATCGAGGTGCACAGCCAAGCCGCGACCCTTCGCTACTTGGCACAGGTCGCGGTGCAGGTCAAGCGGCACGACTCGGCCACCGCTACGATTGTGAGTGTTTTCGAGACACAATAGCTTCGGCGTGGGGTAGTGCAGGTTCGGTGCGCGGATCGCAGCCGAGACTTCTTTCGGATCAAGCATCCCCGCGTGACTTGGGACTGGCATCGGCATCAGCCCAGCAATATTCGCTAGGCCGCCAACTTCGTAATAGTAGATGTGGCTGTCCGGGTCGATGATCACCTCGTCCCCGTGACCGCCATGCGCCATTAAGCAGACCAGATTTCCCATATTCCCGCTGAGGACCAGGAGCGCAGCCTCCATGCCCGTCATCTCGGCTGCCAGGGCCTCGAATTCCTTGACGGTTGGATCTTCTCCATAAGTATCGTCTCCGAGCGGCGCGTTGAAGATCGCCTCTCGCATCGCTCGGGTCGGGAGCGTCTGGGTATCGCTCCGCATGTTAATTGTTAGCATGGAGTGAATCCTCCTTAAAGTCAGCGGGGGGAAAGGCAATCGTAGAAGGCTTCCGGCTTAGTCTCGATGATTTGGTCGATCATCGAGATGCGTCGAAGAATCAAACGCTCGTAGCTCTCGTCTCTTGACGGCGGTAGCGATGGCAGAGTCGCAACGCGTTGCCGAAGGTCTTCAAGCTGCCGAGCGAGGGTGTACGAGGGGACGAGTGCGAGTTCGCGATCCGTCAGCGGCGTCTGAAGCGCACGCCTGTAACCTGCCAGGTAGTCACGCAAGTGATCGAGGCACAGCCGATTGGCGGCAGCAGGCTCTTCGGGCGCTCGGTGGAGTACATCGCCAAGCGCATCGTATAGACGATGCCCCAGGTGCGTCGCATCCCAGTCGATGAACATCGCGTCACCCTGCGAGTTCCACACGAGATTGACCGGTGAAATATCTCCATGCACCACTTGCCGCGTCACATCGTCCCCCGGTGCAGCCCGGACGGAATCGAGCAGACTTCCCCAGTAGTCATCGAGTCGCCCGCGTAGAGCGATGAGCAGGGTCCGCGATCGTTCGCACGCGATCGGGCCTAGCACCTGAAGCTCGTCAATCGATCGACGCGATGCAGCGGAGGCCTCAGCGAGTCGGTGAAATTGTATCGGCGGCAAGTCGATGTCGAGTTCGGCGTCTCCCGCTGGCCGAAGTTCCGCGAGCCGGTTGTGAAGCTCTGCAACGCGTTCGCCAAGAGAGACCAGAAAGCGGGGATTACGATCGAGTTGGGCACGCCAGTCGGGCCATTCGACGATCGTCCCCTCGGCGAATCCGTGGAGCGCAATGACACCGCCTTCGGTAGGCGCAGTAACGCACCACTCCCCACTCAGCGTCCGCAGCACCGGAGGACAGAACCCCGGAGTGCGCGACGCTCGGTCTATCGTTTCAGCCTGAAATCGGAACTGAGCCGATGTCGCTCGGAACCGATGAGTGCGGAGCACGAAGCGCCCTTGGCTCGAGCCAATGAGTAGCGGCCGAGCGAACATTCCCCCCGACAACTCGCCGAGCAATTCAACATTCTCGAGTCCATATAATTCGGTGCAGAACGCAGCCAAGTCGACGTCGCTCGGCGCTTGCAGGATGCTCATGAACGCCTCCCGTTCAACTCGCCCCACTCGATCGCAAAGGGCTTGACCCCCTCACGCCGCATCCGAAAGCACATGGCGTAGAATTCGTGGGCTGGCTCGATGATTTCGGCGAAGATGCTCACCGCGACAGGGCCGCCCCACATCCGTGGTTCCGCGTCCAGGTCGTAGAACCAGCAGACTTCCGCGAAATCGTGATGTACTCCATACGCCGCGCCAGCCGCCATCCAGGTGAAGGCAACCTGCCCCTTACGCACCTGCGACGTCGCGTTCTCGGGGGGGATCCGCAAAACCTCGGGAAGAATGTAGACACACTCACTCCCAGAGTAGATCGCGTGGTGCGATACTCCACGGGTAGGAAGTAGGCGGCTAATTGCTGTGCAAGTCTCTGGCGCAACGTCCCAGAGCAGCCGCGCAACGGCATGGACATTGCAGTCAGGAAAGGACAGTCGAATTGTATTTGGTGACTGCATCGGTCTCGTCACATGAAGGGAGGCTAGTCTTCGAGCGGGAAATCGAAAATGGTCGACTCTGGCGTAACGCTGATTGCAAGCGTGCTATCGAGATTAAACTTTGGGGGGAGAAACATTTGGCGTTCTTCAATCATCGGCGGCTCGGATAGTCGGCGATCCGGCCCAACAAGGTCGCGGACCTTTCTGCCTGTTTTCCGGAAGGCCTCGATTTCGACGCGATAATCGCCGACGTAGAGTCCTTCCTCTTGAGTGAGTCGATAGCCCCCTTCTCTGATCGGCGCGCTGACCGTTGGTCCGAATGTCCCAACCATGGGGAGGAACGACACAATACCATCATCAACCGGTTTCCCCCTATAGCTCACCTGTCCCCCGACGCTTATTCGAGCAGGCTCGGAAGGTCCGCAACCAGCGACAACGACAAGCGCCAAAACCCAAGCAGGCGATGCGCACTTTCGCACAATCCTTCGTCGCTGTCTCATCGGGCAGTCTGTTGTGTCCAAGCTACGACTTACCAGCGCCACGTTGGAACCCTCGAGAAAATTTGTCGGAGCGGCCTCATTCCGAAGAGCGCTCATCAAAAGCCTTCCAAGACTGCGCCGTCGGCTATGTCGACCAGCTGAACTGCAATGATCTGCTGGATGCTGTCGCTAACAAACCGCGTCGAGCCGTCGGCGAGCGTCGTGTGGACACCTCCCGGATGAACGCTGTGGAAGCCGAACCCATGCCCATTGATCATCTGCCGGTGGTCTGACGTCCCCCAGTTGGTGATCGTCCCAGCAATCATGGTTGCAGAGAAGCAAGCGAGTCCGTTACTAACTGCTCCGGGTGGTCCGGGCCAGTAAGCGGCCGACGTTACGCCGTGCCGGGAAGCATAAGACCGCTCACCAACCAGAAAGGTTTTCGAGGTTCCATCAGCAATGTCGGCCACCCGGGTCATACTGTTGCGGTACAGCACGCCCGTCGGGCCATTCGGACACGAGAAGGTCTTCTGGCCCCTGAGGAGATGCCCCGACGAACACTGGTCGCAGTTGAGACCGCTGGCAACATAATTTGACACTCCCAGCGCGGGGATGTCGGGGTAGTACCCCGAGTACGCCGCCCAGCTATCCGAATCGGGCCCGTCGTCCGATGGGCATCGGTAGACCGACAGCCGTTGGCCGATTAAGTCGATATTGTCAACAGCCCCGCCCGGGACTCCATCGTTAATTGGCTTTTCAAAGTTGAATTGTCCGTAGAGGGGGTCTTCCTCCATGTAGGGAAGGATTAGAAGGCCCCACCCTGCGAAGGGCCCGCGTTTCTTAGGGTCGGCTACGTTGTCTTCGTCCCACCCAGGAGGAAAGCGATTGAAAGCGGCGTGGTAGTTATGAAACGCGAGTCCCATCTGCTTGGAGTTACTTGCGCATTGACTGCGTCGCGCCGCTTCGCGAGCTGCCTGCACCGCCGGCAGCAGCAGTGCGATGAGGATGCCGATGATCGCAATGACGACAAGCAACTCCACCAAGGTGAAGGCCAGGCCTCGCGCTCGAGTTGTGGTTGGACTGCGGCCGAAGTCAACAAAGGTCATTGGAGAACTCCCTCGCCTCGGTGGGTTTGCAACCCGCCGAGGCGGGCCGCCTAGGTCGATCACGTGTTCAAGTTCAACGCCCGATCGAGGTGCTTAGCCATGCTCGCCCGGGCCAACTCCGATTGGCCATTCGAAACGGCCTCGAGGATCGCCAGATGCTCCTCGTAGTCCTTAGCGAGCCCCACCTCACGAGTCTCGGCAACCGCATAAGCGAGCCGCCGATAGGCGAAACACTTGCGGATTGCGACCTTCATGGGCTGATTGCCGCAGTACTCAGCAATCGTTAAGTGAAGGGCGAAATCGAAGTACTTCGCCGCGACTTCCCAGCTATCGGCGTTGGCAGGGCTTGCCTCTCGCGCGAGTGCCCAGAGGTCGTTGAGCGCTTCTACGTCGATCTGCCCCGCTGCTCGTGCAGCGGCGTCGGGCTCAAGCAATCGCCGGAACTCGCGGGTCTGCCGCAACCAATCAACCGCCGCCGTGCTCACGATCGCAGGCTGCTTGCGTGGTTGAATCAGAATTCCGTCGGCAGTCAGCTTGGTAAGTGCTTTGGCAAGCGGTGTCCGACTCACGCCAAGGGCCTCGGCGAGATCCGAACTGTTAAGCGGGGTGCCTGCCGGAAAGTCGCCGCTAATGATCCGGCGAAGGATTTGTTCACCAACCCGATCTGACAGCGTCTGAGTAGCGTCTGCGTCGGCCTCCAGGATGGATTGCAACGCGGGGTAACGATGGGGGCGAAACGCGACAGAAACAGGCTTAAGGTTGGTATCCATATCTTTATTGTCCAGCAACCGGGATTGATGCGTCGCTACAGCTTCTCGACCGGATTCCAATCCTTGCCCGCCAGAATGCAGCTAAGTTCGCGAGAAATTATTTGACAACCAATCGCTTAATGCTTAAGCTACCACAAAGGATGTATGTCGTCAACTTGTATGCAAGGTGATTTCCAGGTATCCCACCTAAATTCTTTCAGCAAGAGGTGAGCTAATGTGTACGCGAAAAACTATGACCTTCCATCGCTACTTGATATTGGCTTTCGCGGTGCTTTCTTCACTTAGCCGTCCCGAAATCGCCCGTGCGAGTCTTCTGACAAACGGCGACTTCGAGAATGGACTTACTGGCTGGATCTTCACCGGCAATGGGACGACCGACATCGCAACCATTTCAACCGACACCCCGAGCGGCACTGGCAGTTCAGCGGATCTTGACATCAACACGGGTACCGGTCTCCCCTGGTTAATTCAGGACGTAGCCGTCTCACCCGGCATGTCTCTCATCTTTACTGCCTCAGTGCGAGAGGTCGTGCCAAACGACCCGACCGATGCGTGGATCGCTGGCCAAGTGTGGATGTTGCCACCAAGTCTCGCAACCATCCTCAGCTCGACCGCGCTCTTTTTCTCGAACCCGCAGTGGGAGACACAGTCCTCGATGATCACCGTTCCAGCGGGAGCGACAGTTGCTCGTGTTCTTTTCACTCCCCAGAATCCAGGATTCGGTGTCGGGCGTGGCCAGTATCGAATTGACAATGTGAGCCTTGTCGTCTCTGAGCCTGCCGGCGTTGTGCTCCTCGGCATCGCTGCACTCGGATTGTCATGGCGCTGGCGTTCTTGGCGACCTCAAAGAGTCTGATTTGCGCCAATTGTTGTCTCAATCGATTACGGCGGATCTCTGGATCAGTACCACCCTGGACCGAATGATCGGTCCTTTCACAAGCCACGGAGCCACCTATGTTTAGCCGTCGTTGTATTAAGGCTGTGTTCGCGCAAATTCTCGCCATGTCGTTTGGCGCCGCTGCAATGGCGCAAAACCTCGTGGTTAATGGAGACTTTGAGGACGGAATCAATAACTGGCAATGGTTTGGCATTACAGCGATAGGGAACGTCGCCACGACATCCACCGATACCCCGTCAGGGAGCGGAAACTCCGCCGACCTAGATATCGTCGAAGCGCTCGGACTTCCTTGGCTCATCCAGGATGTTGACATCTCGTCCTTGCCAACAGGCACCGAGCTCACTCTTTCCGCGGCAGTTCGCGAGGTCCGTCAATTCCAGCCCGAGTTCGATGCCTGGATCGCTTCGCAAATGTATCTGTTACCGAGTTCCGAATCGGGTGCGATCCTGGCGAGCGGGTTCGCCTTCTATTCAAGTCCTACTTGGCAGACACAGAGCTTCACGGTAACTAAACCCGTTGGCGCCAATGTCGCTCGAATCCTATTCACCCCGCAAGACCCAGGCTTTGGCGTGGGGACGGGTCGGTACCGAATTGATAATGTGACGCTCACCGCGCCGTCGGCCGCTGTCGGAGGTGATTACAACAACGACGGCGCCGTAAACGCTGCCGACTATGCACTCTGGGCCAGCAAGTTCGGCCAGCCGGTTGCTTCGGCAGGCTTGGTAAACATCAACCCGGTCAAAGTTGGAACCGTGATCGACGCGTCAGATTACACCTTCTGGCGAGACCTGCTGCCGGGGGCAGCGACAGCAGCGGCGGTGCCGGAGCCGGCCGGCATCGCCGTCCTTGCTATTCCGATTTGCTTTGCGAGTTTTCTTTGCCGTTCTCGTCCGATATCGATGAGTCCGTTCGGCCATTCCCACATTCAATCGCGCCGCGGACCAACTTAACCCGATTAACCGCGACCTCATCAACTCGCCAATGCTGCCGACGATGAGACGAATGCCGACGGGTCGCGTACGCTTTACATCCCGAAGTGTTCACCGTGAGTGGATAAAGAGGCGAATTGGCTGCCCGCTTGGTCGCTTACCCACCCGCTTGTTCGAGCCTCTAGTCAGTGATGGTGCTTGCCAGGCGATGTGTATTCAGTGTTCGCTGGACGCCAACGCGGCCCCGGGTTCCGGAGACGTCGAGGACTGTTTGCGGAGGAACCGGCGAATGAAGTCTGGATCGACGGGAGGCACTTTCTCATCCAGATCTTCTGATGCGGGGATGCTGAACGTAATCACACCGGCCCGCTCGAGAGCCAATACTTCTTCTGTAATGATCCCGCTGTAAAGCTTGGGCTTATCCGGGCGACGGGTGGATCGCTTGGGTTTCGGTTGAGTACACATCGTTTTCGTTAGCCTCACAGGTAGGGGGCGATAATTGCCCCGGTTAATGGGTTGCCGGTGCGAATACACTCTTCACAGCCCGACGGGAAGTAATCGCGGGGGGTGTAAGGCAATGAAACGGGCTACGACCCCGCGGGGTGTAGCCAGTGCCGGAACCACCGCTTGTTCCCCAGCACCCCAAGTAGAGCGCAGAACCTGTAGGGGGCAAGCACAGTTTGCACTCCGGGGTAGAATCTTCTGCGATTGTTTCGACGGTGTTTCGAACCGATGATCACTGGCGACCATCGTCGCCAATGACGCTAATAGGGTGGCGGCTTTTCGCCGCCGAGCGAAGATGTGAGTGGCATTTGAAAAGGGTTCTTCCTCACTCTTGGGGCGCATCCAAAAACCAAACGCGACACCTGAAGTAACGAGAAAACGCGGGTATTTTCGCGCTGCTATCAAAACGGTTCGACATTTCGAGGCTCGAACGCTAGTGACAGCGCGAGAGCCTCGAAAATCACCGAATCAATTCTGTCGCATTTGAAGTTTGGATTCGCCTGGTGAATGTTTTGGGGCGGTAGTCGACAGATGTGCGGGGCGCGCTGGGATCTTTGCTGGGGATAGCCGACGCGTCTTGTGCTGATGCTCGATGCCCCGATCGCGGTGATTCGTGGTGGTCAGCTCAGGCCAATCCGAGAATGCGAATACGAAGCAAGTCGAAACTCGCCCTGCCATCCCTCTGCCGTTTGATTGTAAATGGCAATTTGAAAATCAGAGCACCTGGCGAGGAGAATTGGCAACCGAAAAAGGTTCTTCCTCGCTCTTGGTGGCGCATTCTTGAGCGTTGAGCAAAGAATATGGTGTAAGTCTTGGTATCTTGGCCGCGAGCGAGTCAGCTAGTTTGAAAGACGCGTTCCCAGCGTTATGGGCATGCTGAGACGATTCAATTGGGCAGTCGATGCTTACGCCGATTCTAGAAAACGGATGCGAAGCAGGTCAAAGCCCGCCCGTCCCTACATCTGACGTTTGATCAGCTTCAGTCGGTTAACATTCCCCTCGGTCGGTCCATTGCTCCAAAATGACGTCAGCGCGTTGGCAACCGCTTCTCGATCACGGAGGAGACTCTGGGCGAGTCGTTTCAACTCGCGTGGTGCGGCGGCCACCGCGACAGCGACCCATTCGTCCAGATCCACCGTGATTTCGCGCCGCAGGGCGGCGGCGAATTGCCGAGCCAGTTCAATTCCTTGTGCCCAAGAGGCCCCCAGGCCGGCGAGGATACTTACTGCCCGCCCTTGCTCATCGCTTTGCAGCCCGGGCTGTTGCACAATCAGCCAAGCTAATTGGTCGGCCGAATATCGCTGGGAACGAGGGGCTGGCCCCCGCGACTTGTCTGGTTGAGGCCGCCAAGCCGCGACACAATCGCAGACGGCGTCATAAGATCCTTGAAAGCCTTGCTGTTTGGCTTCATCGTGCAAGGCACGGGCGCTACGGATGCCCGACTCCCAGCGCTGCTTCAGATATCCAACATAAGGGGCCGTCGCTCGAGCGCGATGGGGAACAACTCGCTCGGGAAATGAGCCGGCTTCAACGAACTTACGCACGGTATTGGCATGAACACCCAGTTTTCGGCCAATCCGACGATAATCCCAGCCATCACGATGCAGTTGCCGAGCCTGTTCGTACCGTTCGAGACGCTGCTGGCGGCGAGCTTGACGAAGTTGCTCCGCAAGCGATCTCCCCAGCAAAGATCCCAGCGCGCCCCGCACATCTGTCGACTACCGCCCCAAAACATTCACCAAGAGTGAGGAAGAACCCTTTTCGAATGCCACTCACACCCGCGCTCGGAGCGTTGCTGACGGCTCCCTGTGTCTGATCGGGCTACTGCGCGTAAGCGGGGCGCTCTCGCGCTCACAGCAGAGTGGTTGGGTTTCAGTTGGAATTACGAAGTCTCCTCTCATACGCATCCCAATCGGAACCGACGGCTAGCACTTTCATCAAAGACCGGGTTTTTCCGCACAGTCGCGCGCTAGCAACGCGCTATTTAAGATTAGAACCCGCATCATTGCTGAACTTCGCTTTGAGTTCGCGGAAAGTTCTCCGTAAAACCTCTGGCCAGTTCGAGCGGCCTCAACATGGGGCTTTTCTTGCTCTGGTGGCCCGCCATGCGGTGCAAAATGTCGTCAAGGACGCGGACCGCGGCGATAATATGTGGTCCCTTGTTGAGCATGACGCACTCTGCTCGTTGGCCCAGGGAGGCATCAGTGATCTCGGCGCGACTTGGCAGCCCTCTCTTGGCCAAATTCTCCAGCACTTGAGTGGCCCAAATGACCGGGACGTGCGCGGCTTCACAGACCCACAGAATTTGCTCTTGCACCTCGGCTAGCCGTTCGTAGCCGCACTCGACCGCTAGGTCACCACGGGCGATCATGACTCCATCACCGGGCGATTTCATCGACGCCAAGAGCAAGCTGGGCAGATTCTCAAAGGCTTGTCGAGTCTCGATTTTCAGAACGATGCCGAGGCGTGACGCGCCGAGCGCGGCTAGGCGTTCCTCCAGGCCCTCAACGTCGTCCGCGGTTCGCACGAAGGAGAACCCGACCATATCGGCATTGGCGGCTATGAACGGGAGGTCTGCCAGATCCTTCGCAGTCAGTGAAGGTGCCCGTAGGGTACTATCGGGCAGATTGATGCCCTTATCAGCGCGCAGCTTGTCACCGCCGGCCCGGGTGTGAGTGATCTTGATCTGAATTTCCTCGGCCTCGACGGTGCTGATTAGGCCGCCGATCTTGCCGTCGTCTAGCCAGATGCGTTCACCGGGCCGAACGTCGGCGAAGATGCTTGGCAAGGTACAACCGATTCGGGCAGGAGTCAGCAACACGCCCTGCGAATCGTGAACCGGGGGTCGGCCCGGCACTGTGTTAGGGGTGAGGATCAAGGTGTCGTCCGGACATAATGTGATGGATTGTTCTTGCGGCGACAAATTGCCAACCACTGACTTTCGGAGCGTTTTGTCGCGGCCTCGGGCGCGAAGAGTAGTTCCCATCGTTACATAAGCGGTCCGCCGACATTCGGCCCAGCATCCGGTACCCGTTACGTCCACGACCCGAAGCCGACGCCTCGCTTTGCGGCTGTCCCGAAAATGGATTTGTTGCCCAGATTCCAGGGAGGTCAGCCAGTCGCCGCAAACGGGCAGACAGGCGTCAGCAGGAGCGGGCGGCGGGACGGGTCGATCCTCGCAGGTGAGCCAGACGCGGGCGGGGACGAGGACTCGGCCAAACTGATCGCGCTGCGGTCGCCACTTGATGACACCTATTCCTGGCTCAATCGGGCCGGTTCGCAGTTTGGGGCCAGCGAGGTCCATGAGAACTCGGCACTTCCGCCCAACCGACGCTTCTGCCTGCCGCAGGTTCTGGATCATCCGCTCCCACACAGCGGCATCGTCGTGGGCGCAATTGATGCGCATGCAGTTCATGCCGCTTTCCACCAACTCGTGAACCAGGGCGTAATCGTGGGCTGCGTCGCTCGGCATGGTCACCATAATTCGCACCTGACGGTTGGACGGTGCGCTGCCCAACAATGCTTCTGTATGCTTTTCCAGCAGCGCCGAACCATCATCGAAGGTGATTGGTGCCAGCGACCGAGTACGCGTCCAGGTCCGATTGGCCATGCCGTGCAGGCCATTCAAGACCGCCTCGACGCTGCCGAGGACCGACGCTTCCGCGCGGCCCAGGGACGAGAGCCCTAACGCCGCGAGACGCGGTTGCAAAGCCCGAATGTCATGCTGTCGCAGGGCCAAGTAATGGAGGAGGTTGCGGGCGCTATTCATGTACGACGGGTGCAACTGCTCCACATAAACCCTGCCTCGTTCCTCTAAATCAAGCATGGCTGCATGCACGACGAGTAGCTCTCGAATCAGTTCGTGCAATTCGTCAGAGTCCCAATGCGGGCTAGCCGCGGCCTGTTGCTTTTCCAGAATGTTCACCATTGAATCTCTTTGTTCGCTTGCAAGTTGCGTTGTTTGTAAAATGACGTTACCCCCCCGCGACCGGAACGAGCGTGAGCACAAAGTCCTCCGGCCCGACGGAACGCCATTCTGCGCCGAGTGCGGAATCGCTCGGTTCCAATTCGAGCCGCCACACGGTCGGCCGACCCACAGCGTTCGTGATCGCCAAAGCGCGAGTCAGAACGGACTGGCAACACCGCTGGCCCCCAACACGGCAGCACTCCCATGCGCTGTGTTTGGCTTAGCCATTGTCCTTCGATGCCGTCGAGCGCTCCCTCGGCAGCGCATGATGCACCCTGCGCATCAACCACACCATGAAACCATAACCAGTGATCCGCTGAGACGAGCCTTACAATCCGCGTGAGCAGTTCCCGCTTACGCAGGAAGATTTCCCCCTGTTCGCTAGCCGTCGCGACCAGGCCAATGATCGCTTCAAGATGGGAAGTGCAGAGAGTGCGTAATGCGAGCCTGGAGAACAAGACGCTTTCTCAAATTGCAAGCTGCACGTGCAGAATGGGATGCGTATTACCAGCAGCCGCAAAAACAGCGCCGCCGAGCGTCGCCAACAATCGGCAACGCCCGACGGGGCGGGGAGAGACCTCGAAACCATTTGCTTTGCTGGAAAACTTAGGAATCGTCCGAGGTCGAACAGGTCGCCGAGAAAAGGAACCTTACGTGGGGGTAATCCTGTTCGTGGCGCCTACCGCATCTGGGCTGGTTCGGTGAAAGATAACTTTCGTTAGAGTCGTCGATCTAAGTTGATTGATGGGTGGGGGCTTCGTGAGCGGGGCGGGCCACGGCAGCCGATGGAATGATCGAGGCCGCAGCACGATCGACAATTTTGTCGAGTTCTCCTCGATCGAGCCCCCCCCCACGGCGGGTCGGGCAATGGTTAATTTCGACCCCTGTCGCTCTGAAACGAGTAGATTGACAGTATGAATGGGACATCTCATGAGTGATCGAACTCTTTCAGTTGAAATTCTAGGTTAGCTGCCGTCCCAATGAGGTGTTCTCGGCTGGAAGGGTGAGTGCCATCGAAAGCGATCTGGTCCCGGCCGCTACGCTGCCGCTCGCAACGCCGGCTGACAACACGCCCCAGTCGTTCGGTGGCGCGGTCGATGACAACCAGGAGATTGGCGTCATTGTCTTCGACCACCAGGTCGCCGTAGCCGGAGAGGCGTGCCAACAGCCGACACCGCTTGTCGACGCCGCCCCGGCTACCGTTGAGATCGGTAATCTTCACCGCGACTTGGGTGATCCGCGTCGCGAACCGACCCACCGCGAAGCTGAGCCGACGCTCAATGTAGGCGAGCATTTCGGCCGACGATTCGAGACCCTGAAAACGGATGGAGATTTTCACTTTCAGCCTCTTTCCTTGATAACAGACTGAGGGGTTGGGGATTCGCCACTGCGAGTGCCCGCCCGTACAATCCTATGATACGGCGAAAACGTACTTCCAACTCATCGAATATCTCAGCCTGAACCATCGGAAACTCCGATTGAATGTCACTGGATCAACTCAATTTCCATTACTTGTTGTCGTTTCGGACCGTGGTCCGCGAAGGCAGCATTGCTCGGGCGTGTGTGAAGTTACTGCTAGCACAGTCCACTGTCAGTGGGCAACTCGCCGCATTGGAGAAAACGCTCGGGCAGAAGCTGTTCACCCGCGTTGGCCGTGGCTTGAAACTCACCGAGGCAGGGGACCATGTCTATCGCTACGCCGATGAAATCTTCCTGCTGGGGCACGAGTTAATACAAAGCGTCGGCAGCCAGGCAGCCGAGCACCCGCTACGACTGATTGTCGGCGTTGCTGATGTGTTGCCGAAGACCGTCGCCTACCGGTTGTTGCAACCAGCGCTTGCCTTTCCCGACGTGCGGGTCGTCTGCAGGGAAGGCAAGTTTGAGCAGCTTGTGGCGGAGTTGTCGCTCCATCACCTGGATGTGGTCCTCTCCGATGCACCGCTCGCCGCGGTGCTCAATGTTCGCGCCTACAATCATCTACTGGGCGAAAGCGGCATCTCCTTTTTTGGAGTAGCGGCGCTGGCTGAGAAGTACGCGGGTAATTTCCCCGCGTCGCTTGGCGGGGCGCCGTTCTACTTACCAACCGCGAACACCGCCCTGCGCCGCTCGCTCGACGACTGGTTCGACGCGCATGGCATCCGCCCGAAGATCTGCGCCGAGTTCGAGGATAGCGCCCTCATGAAGTCATTCGGTCGCGAAGGCGCCGCGCTGTTCGTAGCTCCAACGGCGGTGGAAGGGGATGTCTGCCGCCAGTTTGACGTGAACGTTGTCGGCCGGATCGACACGATACGCGAGCGGTACTTTGCGATCTCCGTCGAACGCCGCGTGAAGCACCCAGGAGTGCTCGCGATCACCGCCGAAGCCAAGAACCTGTTAGTGCGGTGACAAGGCGCGTCCCGGGGCACCAGAAGATTGTCGAACAGCACCGGCTTGCTGCCGGCTCCTGGGGAAAGCGCAGTACCCTACGGAGATCGCTTGCCGCTGGTTCGATAGATTCGAATGTCATCCACCAGCACCGGCGACCCCCAGCATCCTTCGAAGCCGATTTGGCCAGTGGTGGACATTAGGGAAGAGGTTGCGTGCGACACTGTTTTGCGAACGGTTGGGTTGCTGGCGTCGATAAACGTCAGTTGTGCCGACTGGCCATCATCAACAATCTTGAACAGATAGCAGCGTGAATGCGGCGAGATGGGGAACCCTTCGGCGGTCAAAAGGCTGATGGTGTTGGGTTGTGGTTTTTCATGAATCTCCAGACTGTGATCAAATCCGATCGCTGAAGGCCAGAAATTGGCGCGCAGTCCCCGGCGCAGGATCGAATTCTCCCACCCTGGTCCGCCGCCGTGAGCTCCCTCCGCACGAGTCATTACAGCAAAAGAACCGCCATAGCCGTTCAGGAAGTTGTCGGCAAATGTCACCTTGCCGAGGATTAGGAGATCGAGCTCTTCGCAATCGAAGCTCTGTTTGGTGAGGAGATAGGGCCGGGCTTTCCAGGTGTCGATGTGCCCTTCGTCATTCGGGAGGCCGAGTTGCACTTGGCCCTTCCGGAGTAAGACATCTCCTAGTGTCGTCCACAGAGTCTGATTCAGTTCGGCTTCGTCAAAACTATCCGCGAGCAGTAGTTCTGCGCCTGCTGGCGCGAGCTCCCGGAGATGGCGAGCATCGTCGCGTACGGTTGGGGTCGTCGCTTGGGCGCTCGTAAGGGGAACATTTCGCGTGGAATCTTCAGAGTCCGCCGCGAATTCTTGGGAAATAACGAGTCGTTCGATAATGGTGGTTCCAGCACTCGAACCTTCCATCGCAACAAAGTTTTCGTTGTTCCGGAACAGTGAGCGGCATGTAATCGTTTTGCGAACGGTTGGGTTGTCAATCAGCGAAACGGTCAGCGAGACGTTGAGTCCGTCATCGCGCATTTCTAGTCGATATCGGGTATCGGGTAAGGGCCGGGAGAAGCCTCCCCAAGAGATATTCGTCGGCTCACGGTCTGCTTCGTACTTTGTGCCAGCTTCTAGCTTGCCTTCGCCAGAAAAGGCGTCGGTATTGAACCGACACCGCACCGAGCGGGCCACCAAATCTTGCCAAACTTCCCCTGGCTTGCTGAGCTCATCGGTGCTGCGAGTTAGGATTGCAAATGAAGCCTGGTTAGTTTCGACGATATTCTCGAATCGCAAATCACATACAACGGAAATTGCACCGTCGGAAGGCGAGAATTCCTGAGTGGAAATCAAGTAAGGCCGTTTCGCGTCGCCCGCAACGGGCGCCATTCTCAGGCCAGCTTTCGAAGGAACTACAGAACCCAGGGTCTTCCACGGGGCAGGGTTCCAGGAATGATTGAGAAAGTCAGCCTCCAGTGAAGCGTTGCGAATGGAGTCTTCGCGGCGTGTCGCCACCTGTGCGGCTGCGAGCCGATAGGGCTGGCCTTGAACTTGAATTGGCTTGATGGAGCTGCCCGACCACTGAATCGCACGGCCCGAAGTTAGCTCGATTTTGTCTTGCGTTTTTCCTGTGTTGAGCGTGGGCATCGTCTCGACCTTCCCCTCGAAAACGCTCACTTGAGACACGCCGAAGTCGTCGACCACCACGCCAAACTCAGTGCCAAGGTCGACCACGGTACCGTGCGGCGTCTCGATCGTGAATCCATAGCCTGCCTTCGGCACCTGCGCCATCAATTCGCCTCTGCTTAGTTTGCCACCTGTCGGCCGAACCAGAAATTCGGAAGGCCCCGTCAGCAAGAGTTTCGCCCCTGAGAGATAGGTCAATTCCACTTGGCCATACTCAAGAGCCAACCTTTGATCCTCGCGAACTCTTGAATTGACGACATAAGAGCTGTTGGGATCTCGCCAAATCGCCGCCTTGGAGACAAAAGTTACCTCGGCGACAAGATGCAGAGGATCATTGGCGTTGGGGGGAGCAGTGGGCTCCGCTTCCGATTTGGCCGCTGCCGCCCCATGAGACTGTGGCGAACCGGAAGCGATTTGCGGTCGGTGCGGGATGGTTGGATGATTGCCGCCTCCCAACCGGTAGAAAGCGTAGGCCGACAGCAGAATGCAGGCCGCTAATGCTGCGACCCAACGCGAAGCACTTCGCATGAACGTAGACTGGCGGATTGCGGGAAGCGCCGCTTCGCGTCGCCGCACCACCAGTTCGGCCTGGCCAGATAACTGCGCCAGCGCTAAGCGCTCAATAGCAATTTCTGCATCCACCTCTGAATAGCCCGGGGGGCAGCCGCCACTTACGTCGAGCGCACTGTGCACCGCCAAATATCGCAAGTAGTATCGTCGCGCTGCGGGGTTCTCACTCAAGAGTTGATTGAGTCGAAGGCTTTCCGTGGGCAGCAATTCACCTTCGCAGAGCAATCCCACCAAGATCGCCAGTTCGTCGGTCACTTGGGGGGGCAACGCATTGGGGTCGAAGGCCCGCTTGGCTGCGAGGTTGTCGTCGTGCGTCATGATTTGCCTCCTTGCGAAACCGTACGCTGCAAGCATCGATCTGTCACTAGCTCCTCAACGCTAGGCGCCTGGGCGAACTGCCTCGGCGTACGACTCCCGCTCTGCGGTGCCCACAACAGAGATCTAACAGCCAGTCGTGCTCTAGCTTGCGACATTCTACTCTTGAACCTCCTGCACGAGTGTTCGATTTAGGCACTCGAGCAAGGCCCGCCGAATCCTTCCGAGCGACTTCGAGAGCGAATTGGCCGAGCGACCGAGATCGTTCGCCAGCCGCTGGACTGAAGCGCCCGGTTGATATCGGCGCCGAATGAGGGTTCGATCTGCTTCCGAAAGTTTGTCGAGACAATGCTCCAGCGAAGAACGGGAGACTCCGTAGCTTAAGCTCTCGTCGATGGCTTCTTCAGCGAGCGTCTCTAACAAGCTCGTGTCGAGCAATCGCGCCGTGCGACTTTGCCGTTCGCGAAACTTCATCACTTGAAACCTAGCGACCTTGCAGGCCCAGCTGTAGAAGTTGGTGCCCAGCTCGAACGAGTCAAACTTTCGCCACAACACCAAACTGGTCTCCTGCAAGACATCCCCCGCATCACTGCCAGTCGGCAGCAAGGCAGTAATATAGAACCGAAGTCGCGAGTAGTGGCTGGAGTAGAGGCTCAGAAACTCAGCAACCCGATCATCGTGTGCTTCGGAAGATTGTTCGTCGAAAGCGTGATACTTGGCCATGAATTTTCCAGCGAACCCCGAACTCTGCTCCGGCCAATCAGAATTGGGAGCCGGCTAACTGCGACCCCAGCACCTCGAACGCCTGTTTCAGGAGCAAGACACTCCCTCTCAAAGTAAATTATCCGGCGACCAACAGAAATATGACTCTCAGATTCGTAATTTTGGCCAATTCGCGATTCCGCAACCGGAGATTCGCGCACAGTGGATTGGGACGGCAGCCGGAGAAATCTGGTTGATACCCAACATTCGGCACGAGATCGACCCATTCGGCCCCAACATCCGTTTGGCAGGTGGCCGCATTGAAGATCGCTAAATTTAAGAAAATCTTTCGCCGCTGAGTTTTTTGGTTCACATCCGGCATCCGGATGGGGTTTGGATGGTGAAAGTGCTGTTTTGACCATCGGTGCGGTAATGCAGATCGTTCGCGGGCGATTCCTGCAAAACCTTGCTTTTCGCGGAAACTCCTCAATTCTTGCTCGTCGCTGAATTGCTCTTCGCGGAGTAGTCGTACTTTTCTGGTGTTTCATCTAGGTGGAGGAAGTGACTAATGACGAGGACACGAATCGGCTTGGTTGGTTTGATTGGAGGGTTGTTGATAACGAGTCTTCCAGTGACGGAGGCGGCGTCCTCGCTGTCACTGTCGTTGACGGGGTTCTCGGGCGACTCGAATCAGGTCGCGACCCAGATGGCGGTCGGGGCAGCGGGACTGAACTTCTTTAGCACCGCCGGACCGCAGTTTTCAACGAACAATAACGGCTCCCCGGATGACCCCTCGGACGACTTCCAGGAACTCTCGAACGACGACACGGTGGTGTTTGATGCCAACGGAGCCCACCTGGGGAGTCGATTCGCGGGTGATGGCGGGCGCAATTACGTTCGTACTAATGAAAGCGATTACGCCACCACGGCGTTCGTGGCCGAGATCACTTTTGATGCGGGCGATGGCCAAGCGGTGTACTTCGGGTTGGGCAGCGGTGATCGGGCGTTGTTTGGCACGCCTGACTGGAGTACGCAACTCTCCTCCGCTTCATTTTGGCCGGAAACCAACAACGATAAGTTCACGCGGTTCCGCACTCAGAATGATGTCAATGCATTCGCCGACACCGGCGTCCCGGGGTTTTCGGCTGGCACCCATCGCATGCGAATGACTTTTAATCCCGTTGCCAGCCAACTGTTTGCCCAAATTGACACCAACTACGCGGGCGGCCCGTTTGTGGCGGACGCGACAACGACCAATTTTCCTATTTCGACGGCGACTTTGTTCGCCGCCGATGGATGGCCGACGGAGCCTTCACGCATCTTCTTTGGAGGTGACGACGGGGCTGTTTTTAGAGACTTGTCGATTCGTGTTGTTCCCGAACCTGCTTCGGTGGCGCTGGCGGCAATGGGCGTCGCAATGGCAGTCGTCGCCGTCCGCCGGAGGAGAAGCTAGGCAATCATCCTGCAGCTCGTTGGAGAGGCCTATTGGTCTGTGCAGTTGCTCAGCACGGCCTGACTATTGCTTAGTCTATTTGATCGGTTCAAACAGTAGCTGCCCCAGCGTCAGTCAGTGGATGGCGCGGGCAGCTACTGTCTTGAGCACTTGATTTTTGCACACTTGCATTGAGGTCAACTTCCCTATGAATTCACGATTCGCATTGATACTAGCGGCAGGCGGCGGGGTCTTGCTGGCGGTTATGGGCTCCGCACCGGCAGCAACGTCGATCACCAATTCTTTCACCGGATTTTCGGGGAATTCTACTCAGGCGGCGACCCAAGGCGCCGTGGGGAGCGCGGGCTTCAATTTTTTCAGCACCGCGGGATTAAACGACCCTGACTTTACGTCGGATCCCACCGTCGTCTTCGACACCAACGGCGCGACCTTTGGCTCGTTGTTTGGCGGTGATGGTGGGCGAAACTATGTCCGCACGATTGAGAGCGATTACGTCACGACCAGCTTTGTGGCTGAGGTAACCTTTGTCACCACGAATCTCGCGGGACAAGATGCCTTCATCGGAATGGGATCGGGTGATACCGCGCTATTTGGTTGGCCCGACTGGAGCACGCAGCTCTCTTCCGTCATTTTTACCCCAGAGATCACCGATTCAGGCGTCGCACAATTCACAACGATGTTCACCACCAACGATACTCCGGTCTTTGCCAACACAGCGGCGCCCAGCTTGATGAGCGGAACGAATCGCATTCGGATGACGTACGACGTGACGAACCAAAGCGTCGTTTTCGCGATGGACTACAATTACGCCGGCGGGCCCTTTGTGCAGGATCAAGCGGCGCCCACTCTGCAAGTCAATACGCTGTTCGCCGACTCGGGCGTGTTCGACGCCGCTGACTACACCGTTTGGCGAGACACGCTGGGCTCGACAACGGACCTCCGCGCAAACTTCACTAACCAAGACGGACTTACCACCGTCAACCAAGCTGACTACGACTACTGGGTTCTGAACTTCGGTCAAGCCCAATCGGGTGGTTGGCCTAGCGAACCGTCGCGCATTTTCTTTGGAGGGGACGACGGCGTTATTTTCAAGGACTTTTCAGTTGTCGTAGCAGGTAGCGGCATCGCAAGCGGGGCGGCAGTACCTGAACCAGCCGCAGGGATGATTGTGGTTCTTGGAATCGGTTGCTTCGCGGCTCGGCTTCTGAAAATCGCCTAAGCGGAAAGATCAATCACACGATCAGGCGTGGGTGCTCAATCCGGTTGGCCAAGGAGTCTCCCGCGCGGGCCACCTTGGTGACTTTGATGTGTGCGATGGATCGTTGCATTTCAGGCGGAGAGTTTCTCGGGGCTTTTGGGAATTAGGAGCACGATGATGAGTCGTCGAATTGCGAGAGCCGGGTTTACGCTGGTCGAGTTACTGGTGGTGATCGCCATCATCGGCATTCTGGTGGCGTTATTGCTGCCAGCCGTGCAGGCGGCGCGGGAGGCGGCGCGCCGGTCGCAGTGCTCGAACAATCTCAAAAATTTGGGGCTGGGAGTGCTCAACTACGAAAGTTCGCAGAAGATTTTCCCCACGAGCGAGGGATGGGATAACACTTCGGCTGACGAGAAGAACGTGCAGGCCGCCACCTACTCGGGTAGCAATACCGGCGGCAAGATTCTGAGCGGCAAGGGTTGGATTTTGACCATCTTGCCACAGCTTGAAGAGGGTGGTCTCTACGATCGGTTTAAGGCGGGCGGGGCGTTTGACCGAAAAGGTCCCTTCCGACAAGGGTTCATCAACAGCCCCAAGCCAGGTTTTGGCTTGACTTCGATGAGCGCTGATGGATCGATTCGCGTCCCGGATCTGATGAAGACGCAGCTCACCGTTTTGCAGTGCCCCTCCGATGAGACAGTGCGGCAACTCAATACCACGCATTTTCAGTGGCCAGGCTTTGGCGTAGCTCGCACCAGCTACACTGGAGTGTTGGGCGACACCTGGCTCGAAGAAGAGCCGCTCCTGGGGAACGATTTGTCAATCTATCCCAGCGGTTCACGAGACAAGCCCGATCCGGTGAATGCGGGCAATCGGGATTGCCATCGTGGGACCCGCTGCGCCGGCATCTTCTTCCGCAACACGTGGCTCAAGCCGATCAAGATGGGTCAGATCACCGATGGAACAAGCAAGACGTTTATGATTGGTGAAGACGTGCCTGGCTACAACCGCCACTCGGCCGCCTTCTATTCGAATGGCGATTGGTGTTCGTGCAACGTGCCGCTCAACCACCTGATGAACCTCAACGTTGAAGACGTTGTCGGCGACAACAACTGGGGACCACAACAAGGATTTCGTAGCCGGCATCCAGGGGGCGTGCATTTCTGCGCGTGCGATGGCTCGGTTCGATTCATCGCCGATTCGTCCGACAACACCGCTTTTCGCAGCCATTGTACTCGCGATGGGGGCGAGACCGTCTCCGAATCTCTGTAATTCGACTTCGAGCCGTCGTAGCATTTGCGCGGTTGCAGTATCACGCGGCTGGACAAAATCGCTGGTTTTCAATTTTCCCTGGCCCCAGTAAAGCACTCAAGCGGATGGTTTTTGCAAGCCCGCGAGAATCCGACACCGGATCGACTCGACCACTCTTCCGCTTGGTTGGGGTGAGTTCTTACGGAACAGCGCTGTTGTTGGCTTTACTGGTTGTAGGCTGCAACGATGGGCGCTCTTCAGTGAGCGGCAAGTTGACCCTGGATGGCAAGCCGCTGGCCAAAACCGAGAACGTCCAAATTACCGTGATGTTCTTCCCTGAATCAGGCAATGGTGTTCCGGCCGCTGCCGTGGCTGACGAGTCAGGCCGCTATGCGCTATCGTCAGGGGCCAAGTCCGGGCTGGCTCCGGGAAAGTATGTTGTCACGCTTGCTGGAACCGAGACTTCCGCCCAGGGCAAACGGTTGGTGACGCCGCTGAGGTACTCAGACCCTAAACAATCCGACCTGCGGGCCGATGTGCAACCCGGTGGAAATGTATTTGATTTTGACCTCAGCTCAACCGAGTCGGAGTCAAAAGGTCTATGATTGAGGGCTACAGTAACGCCCTGAGGGAGGGATCCTGAGTTAACAAGAGATATCAACGAATTGCACCCTTGAATTTCGAGCTGGAACGTGTGTCCCCATTTTCTTCTGTCCTGTGAACGAGCTCTCCGCCGCTTCCTCGTGGCAATCGCGTGCTTGTCTACGGTGAGTAGCTCTCAGGCCGAATTGACGACCGCCCGACTTTGGAACGAGCACTTGTTGCACGCCATCAGCATCGACACTGCTCGGCCAACCGTTCACGCGCGCAATCTCTTCACGTTGTCAACCTCGATGTACGACGCGTGGGCTGCGTTTGATCCTACCGCAGACCAGTACTTACATCGTGAAAAGGTTTTGGGACTCGCTGACGTGAGCGCCGCGCGCAGCGAAGCGATCAGCTACGCGGCTTTCAGAATCTTACAGCATCGATTCGTTACGGGGCCCGCCGGAGTTGGTCCAGGGAGAAATGAAACCGACCTCGATACTCGCTCGCAGATGCTCGACCTGGGTTACAACCCGGATTTCACGTCGACGATCGGCGATTCTCCCGCGGCTTTGGGAAACCGGATTGCGCAATCCGTTATCGCCCATTTCATGGCGGATGGCGCCAACGAAGCGGGGAATTATGCCAATCCCCCCGGGGAATTTCTGCCTGTGAATCCGCCGCTGACGTTCGACAATTCCGGGACGCAGGCGTCCGATCCCAATCGCTGGCAGCCGCTCCACTTTGTTGGTGGACGGATCGACCAGTTCGGGCGGCCGATCAATGAAGGGACCCAAAGGAGCCTGACTCCTTTTTGGGGTGAAGTCACCCCCTTTGCGATGACGGCGGCCGATCGCAGCGCCAACGGCGTCTATCACGATCAGGGCCCGCCCAGCCAACTCGGTTCAGCATTCACTGATGCCGCATTTAAGCAAGACGCGCTCGAGATGATTCGATACTCCTCGCAACTCGACCCTCGCGAAGCAGTAATGATCGATATCTCGCCCGCATCGCGCGGCAATAGTCCCTTGGGAAGCTACGACCAATTTGGTTACAGCGTCAACCCTGCTACGGGCCAACCCTATGCGCCCCAGGTGGTGAACCGCGCCGACTTTGCGCGGGTAATGGCCGAGTTCTGGGCAGATGGTCCTAGCTCCACGGCACCACCGGGCCACTGGAACGAGTTGCGGAACTACGTCACCGATCGGATGGAAAGCTTGGGGATCCCGAAGAGGTTCGAAGGCGTTGGCCCAGTCATGAGCGACTTGGAGTGGGATATCAAGAGTATGTTCGCCTTGAACGGCGGGCTGCACGATGCAGCGATCGCGGCATGGAATCATAAGGGCGTTTACGATACCTCGCGGCCGATTACTTTCATTCGGTATATGGGGCAACGCGGACAGTCGTCTGACTCCAATGGTCCCGCATACGATCCCGACGGGTTGCCGCTCGAACCCGGGCTCATCGAAATCATAACGGCCGAATCCGCGGCGCCTGGCGAGCGGCATGCGCATCTTGCAAGCTCCATCGGAAAGGTCGCCGTTCGCGCCTGGCAAGGTGCTGTTCAAGGGACTGCCCCGTTTGATGATCCGAGCGAGATTTCGGGTGTTGATTGGCAACTTGCCGAGAACTGGATGCCGTATCAGTTGAGCGGCTTTGTGACTCCCCCTTTTCCCGGCTATGTTTCGGGGCACTCCACCTACAGTCGTACGGGGGCGGAGATTCTGACATTAATGATGGGGTCGCCCTACTTTCCTGGCGGACTGGGCGAGTTCTCCGTCCCGATGGGAAGCGGACTTGATTTTGAATACGGCCCGACCACGCCAATTGATCTGCAGTGGGCGACGTACTTCGATGCGGCGGACCAAGCAGCGTTATCACGCATCTGGGGGGGAATTCACCCTCCAGGGGACGACATTCCAGGCAGAATGATTGGCCATGTCGTGGGTCCCAGCGCATGGGCGCTGTCTCAAAAGTATTTTGCGGGCCAAGCGGTTCCCGAACCGGGGGGCTGCGCGCTGTTGACAATCGTACTTGCGGGCGCTGGGTGCGCGCGACGCTTGCGGGAGAGCAAAAGCTAAGACCGTGTTTAGCGCCCACCATATATCCCCACGAAAGAGGCACAACGCCGTGCCTAGCGCAAGGCGTTGGGGCGATTATTGCTTGTTGGTCGCTCGGGGAACTCTGGTTCTATTGCTCGCCCCAACAATCTCCATTGCGGTGACAACATTCACCAATGTCGCCGCGGAGCTCGGGATTACCCATGTACAGAATTCGACTCCCGGAATTGAAGCGATGACGGGGGGCGTAGCGGCGGGCGATTTTGATGGCGATGGCCTCGTCGACTTGTTCTTCACTCGGGTCGACGCCCCCGATGTGCTCTACCGAAATACAGGCAGCGGATTTGTCGATGTCTCCGCCACTGCCGGATTCACGCAATCTTTGCCAACCAACGGTGTCGCATCCGGCGATATCGACAACGATGGCGATCTTGATCTGTATCTTTCGGCCAGTTCGCACGAACGCTTTTATTTGTACGTGAACGACGGCGCAGGGAACTTCACCGAACAAGCCGCCGCCCGTGGCGCCGCGGTGACGGTCACCGGTGCGACGACCTGGCGCGGCATGGGCGTGGCTTTCGGTGACTATGACGCTGATGGCTATCTC
The DNA here is from genome assembly GCA_022841705.1 of Pirellulales bacterium. Taxonomy (GTDB): domain Bacteria; phylum Planctomycetota; class Planctomycetia; order Pirellulales; family Lacipirellulaceae. Next base: position 27,789 of record JALHQZ010000010.1, on the reverse strand, counting down.
GACCTCATGACATCTGATCACAGCCGTCCCACCAACAATAACGGTTCTCGCTTGCTCCGAAATTTGGGCGCAGCCAATCCAGGGCACTTCGAAGACGTGACCCAGTCGGCCGGGCTGAACGTGTTTCGGACCGCGCTGGCGGTGACCAATCCGCCCAATGCGTACCGATTTCAGCCACAGTTTAGCGATCTGGATCGAGACGGTCGCCTCGATATTGTCATCTCAGCCGATTCCCGAACGAGCCAACTCTTTTGGAACAATGGCGACGGCACTTTTAGGGATGGCACGGTCGCCGCTGGTGTGGGGACCGACAAATCTGGGATGGGCACGACCCTGGGTGACTACGACCGCGATGGCGATTTCGACTGGTTTGTGACGGCAATCTACGACACCACATTCGCCGGCGCCAATCCGGGAAATCGACTCTATCGCAATAACGGAAATCGGACCTTTACCGATGTCACCAATGCCGCAGGGGTAAGGAACACAGGACCCGGGTTATCTTGGGGGTGGGGCACCACGTTTTTCGACTCCGACAACGACTCTGATCTGGACCTCATTGCCACCGATGGATTTCCTGCTGGTTACAGCGGTGACCGTACGACTTTGTGGAGCAATAACGCCAACGGTACGTACACCGATGTTTCCGTCGCCTCGGGAATTGTTGACACCGGGCAAGGAAGAGGACTGGTTCACTTGGACTATGACCGCGATGGCGACTTGGACATTGTCATCGCCAACTATGGTGCGACACCAATCGTGTACCGCAACAATACCGATAGCGGCTCACATTGGCTGCGCGTCGAGACGGAAGGAACAGTTTCAAATCGCGATGGAATCGGCGCGTTCATTACGGTTATTCCCAACAGCGAGCAGCTCACTCAGTTTCAAGTGGCAGAGATTTCCAGCGGCAGCAGCTACCTTAGCCAAAGCGAGATGGCAGCGCATTTTGGCCTTGGGACGGCGGGGGGGCCGATCGATATCGTGGATGTCGAATGGCCTATGAGCGGACTGAAACAGAGGTATGTCAACGTGCCTGCCGACGGGCCCCTCTTCGCGCGCGAACGCTTGCTGGGCGATTTCAACGCCGATGGCGCCGTCGATGCAGCTGACTACGTGGCGTGGCGTGATAGCTCGGGACAAGTTGGCGCGGGACTGGCGGCTGATGGAGCAGGATCAACTGGACTTCCCGATGGAGTTGTCGATGTCCTAGATCTTTCCTCCTGGCGAGCGAATTTCGGGCGAACTTGGAGTCCCTTGGCCCAGGTTTCGAACCCGGCCCACGCAGCGCCTTTTACGAGCGTGCCTGAGCCGAACAGCTCTAAGTTAATTCTACTTGTAGGAGCATCTCACTTCATAAGGTTCGCCTGCAGGTCAGCAACGATCGGCTTGCGTAGCGCCGGAGACGACGTATGACCACGACCACTTACATCAAGTTATCCCTCGCGCTTGCGGCGAGCCTGGGCGCATTGCGATCCGCAGAAGCAGTCAACGTGTGGGTGACAACGGGCGACAAGAGCCAACTATTGCGGCAACAAACGGATCTCTTGTTTCAGTCGGGCGTCGGCTCAGGGGGAACTCCGGTGAGCGTCGTCCCCACCACCACTTTCCAAACCATCTCGGGTTTCGGAGCAGCCCTGACCGACTCCTCGGCGTGGCTCATCGAGAACGAACTTACCGCCACCCAGCGTGACAAGTTGATGCGACAACTGTTCTCGCCAACTACGGGAATCGGCATCAATTACGTGCGTGTTCCGCTCGGCGCGTCCGACTTCACCGCCTCGGGCTACTACAGTTACAACAGCAATCCGGCGGGCGGTACAGACGAGTTTCAGCAGCAGTTTTCCATTGCGCACGACGAGGCTTACATCATTCCGCAACTGCAACAAGCGAAAGCCCTCAATCCAGACCTGAAGTTGATGGGGTCTCCCTGGAGCGCGCCGGGCTGGATGAAGACCAACGGCTCGATGACTGGCGCAGGAGGGGCGCTTAAGGCTCAATGGGAAGCATCCTATGCACTCTACCTCACCAAGGCGGTGCAAGCGTTTGCGGCCGCCGAGTTGCCGTTCGATACCTTGACACTGCAGAATGAACCCTTGCACACGACCAACTATCCCACGATGTCGATGTCGGCGACTCAGCAAGCCAACATCATTAAGAATCACTTGGGGCCACTTTTCGCCACCCACGGGATCGGGACAAAAATCGTCGCTTATGATCACAACTGGGACAACACCAGTTATCCGCTCGCGGTGCTCAACGATCCGGCCGCACGGCCTTATGTCGCGGGGACCGCTTTCCATGCTTATGCAGGCTCTGTCGGCGCGCAGACCACGGTGCGCAACGCTTACCCCGACAAGGACATTTATTTCACCGAAATCACTGGCGGCGACTACGCGCCTAACTTTAGCGATAATTTGGTGTGGTACTTCCAGAACATTCTCAACGGCAGTGTGAGAAATTGGTCGAAAACGGCCCTGATGTGGAATCTAGCGCTCGACCAGAATAACGGTCCACATTTAAATGGTTGCGCTGATTGCCGGGGCGTCGTCACCATCAATACTGCCACAGGGGACGTAACCTTTAACGAAGAGTTTTACGCATTGGGACAAGTCACCAAAGCCGTGCAACCCAATGCCGTTCGTATTGGCGCTACGACTTATCCCGGCGGCATTGACACCGTGGCGTACAAGAACCCCGACGGATCGCAAGTCTTGGTAGCGCTCAACCCGAGTTCAGCGGTGACGACAGTGCGCGTTGTTAACAATGGCAAGAACTTTAGTTTCCAGATCCCCGGCAAATCGGTCGCCACATTTCAGTGGGATGAGCAGGGGGCAGACTTCGACAACGGCGGCTTCGACGACGGAGGGTACCAGCAAGGTGGCGGATCACTCGATGCCTGGACCCGATTCGGCGACACAACCGGCAATGTCTCGGTGCAAGGCGAGGCGGTGCTCGCTGGAGATAAGTCGCTGAAGCTGTTCGGGCAGTTTGTCGGAACTCCGAACGTGTCCGGTGTTTCGCAGGGGATTACCGTTCAGCCGGGCCAAGAGCTCACCGCGTCGCTGAATGCAATGATTCGGTCGGCCGACACGATCGCTGGCACGAGCAATTCGGCGGAGATGAAGCTTGAGTATTACAGCCAACACGGCGCTGCGGCTGGCTCAGCGAGCTTTCTTGGCGAGGAGCGACTCCTCATTGCCGACGCGACAACCACCACAGATGTTTGGCGCCTAAAGCAACTTACGAGCATTGTGCCGGTCGGAGCGGTGGAAGCGCGACTGGTTCTACAATTCAACCAACCCAGCAACCAAACAGGTGCGGTGCACATCGATAGCGTGTTATTCGGGCTTACCAATGCAATCACTTTGCCGGGCGACTATGACTCGAATCAAGTCGTCAACGAAGCCGACTATAACTTGTGGTTGCACGATTTTGGTTCGGCAATCCAACTCTTGGCCGATGGCAACCGCGATGGTGTCGTCGATGTGGCTGACTACACCATTTGGCGGGACAGTCTCGAGTCAGCATTGATTTCAAGTAGCTCATTCCCCTTGAGCGTCCCCGAACCGCATGGCTTGCCGACTGCAATCGGTGGACTGTTGAGTATCGTCGGACTCACGACACGGGCCTTACCGATCGACCACACGGTCGTTCAATCCCAACCATCGCATTAATGAATAATGCCGTGATGGGTGTGGTGCAAAAAGTCGTGTCACCAAGAACTTCGACATTCCCAGCCTGAAATCAACCTGAACCATCCAAGAACACCCTTTTCAATTGCCGCCGCCCAACCACCAATGCCGCCGCCCACACCAGCCCTGAAGCGAGAAGCGACCAACGAGTGCAGCAGCGCCCGCCGCTCGCGGCGTGGGGAGAATCGTCGAGACGGTCAATCGGCGCGAAGCGTAGGCGGCGCGTCGCTCGTAGCAATTCAAGATTCCGCCGAGCGATTCAATACAGACGATCTCTGCGTCGGGCCAACGTGTGTGGTGCAAAAAGTCGCGTCACCAGAAACCTCGGCAATCCCAATCTGTAATTAACCTTAATCACCCAAGAAAAACCTTTACAATTGTCGCCGCCTAACCATCGATGTCGCCGTCCAATCCAGCTCTGAAGCGAGTTTCGACCAACGAGCGCAGCGGTGCCCGTCACTCGCGGCTTGGCGAGCGACCTCGAGAAGGTGAAGCGACGCAGACTTCAAGCAGCGCGTCGTTCGTAGCGTTTAAGAATCCCGCCGAGCGATTCGATGCAGAGGATCTCTTCGTCGGGCTTCAGCGGTTAACTGACGTCGGGCCATGTCCCGATGAGGGGCGTTTCGATCTTAACACGCCGTCCAGGTTTTAGGGGCCACTTCACCCAGCAGCTACAGCGATTGATTAAGGAGCAAGTCGTCGTGCCGGTGAGCCGTGCGACTCACAGACCGCGGCCTGCGGCTTGCAAGAAACCGAGCGGATTAAGCACCGCACGCTCTCCGCGGAGCATGCTCGCGCGGCTATTGTTCATCCGCGGGCGTGTTGCGGAGACTTCTTCGCCGAGTTCCGCGAATGCGGCTTGGCGGGCGGCGAGCAACAACTCAGTGCGGCGCGCGGGGGAACTCGCGATCTGCCGTGGAGCGGTTGGCTTGGCGAGCGTTTCGGTTGGTGAGGGCAAGCTGATCACGGCGTTGCTCACAGCGGCCGTCGCGATGGCAGCGCTGGCGGGCGGAATGTACACATCCCGCCAGATGGTGTAGTCGGCGGCGTCGACTGCGCCGTCGTTGTTGCCGTCGGCTTGCAGGCCGAGGCTGGTGGTGGCTCCAAAGTTGGTGGCCCAGAAGTCTTGGGCGTCGGTCGTGACGGCGCCGTCGCGGTTGTAATCCCCCGTCAAGAGCGGGGCTACGGCGAGCGTGTAGGTCCCCGAACTGTTGTCCTCAAAGTCGCGGACTTCGAGGAAGTAGGTCCCGCTGGCGGGAGCGGTCCAGACGATCCGCGACGCGCCGCCGGCGCCGCTGTCGTCGTCGAAGGCCAGGGAGGTCGTCCCGTCGACGCCGTACAGCCGGAGCGTGGTGTCGATGACGGGCCCGCGGTCCGGCCGTTCACGAAGTTCAGCCCCGCGAGCGTGACGGCGAAGCTCTCGGTCGCCGTGCTGGGGTCGTCGACACGCAGCGCGCGGGACAGCAGGTTGGCGTCGACCGTCACGTTATGCGCGAGCGGCCGCGCGTCGACTGTCACGGCGTCGGTGACTTCGAGCTGTGTCCCGCCGAGCGTGATCGTCTGACCGCTCAGCCACGGGGCGAAGGTGATCGTGTCGGCGCCGAGACGGGCGTTGGCGATTTGCAGCGCCTCGCGCAGCGACAGGTCGCCGAGCCCGTATGCGCCGTCCTGTTCGTCCAGCGCGGTGCCGACCACCAGTTGGCCGGGCTGACCGGACTCGATCGCGCCGACGTCGACACGGCCGCCGACGACGCGCACGTAGAACGGCCCTCCGCGTTGGTCGAACTCCGCCGGGTTGAAGACGATCGCCGGGTCCCCCGCACCGACTGCGAGGCTGCCCAGCAGCGGGGCTTGGGTCAGAGTGGGGCCGCCGTTGTCGGCCAACGGGCCCAGCAGCGGGTTGTTGGTCACGACGTTGTTCCCGCCGGCGGTCGGCGCGACCCCTGTGCCGATCAGGCTGTTGTTGACCGTCAAGGCCGACTGCGGGTCGGGAAAGACGTCTGGCCCCGTCGGCGCCAAGTTGCCGACGCCGAGCTTCCATCGCGGATTGTGGAAGCCAAGTTGCGCTACCAGTGTGCTATCGTTCCCGACGAGCCGCTTTGCGTACCATCGCCAGCATGGTCGGCTTGGTGGTCGCGGCGAGCCTCGGTCAAGCGGCCAGCACCTTCACTCGTGCGGCCGGCAGGTTTGCAGAAAGTCCGCCGCTCCCACTTTCTCGCCCAGGACACGCCCTCATTGTGCAGTTATTAACTTTCGTCGGAGTTTCACGTCGGCGTCTCGTTCGAGCCCACTTGCTCTGTGAGTTGAGACTTTAATCGGCACTACTAAGGGCCAAAGTCATCCTGCCACTTGATTCGTTGCACGGCTAGCATTTCAGTCCATGCCTGACGGACCTTTCTTGCGGATGGGAATACAATTTCGTGGCACTCCACGTGCCCATCCCGCAAAGTAACATCAAATTTCGCTTGGGCGTTTTCTCCCCAAAGCCTTATGCTCATGACTTCGTCTTCAGCATTTAGGTAGCCCCGCACAACTTCGAGAATTGGATTCATACTTGGACCTGGATTCTGGCTATCTAAAGGAATCATCCCAACTATTCTGATGAACAAAGCTTCCCGAAGGGATTTAGCTGGCGGTGATGCTGGGCTAGAGATCAACCCGCGCGAATGCCTATTTATGACAACAATTAAGGCAATAATTTTGGAATTTCCTATTTGTGTTGCTTGTTTGTATCGTTTTGCCGAGCGGTTCGTACCAGAGGAACCTACCTGCCGCCCAACGCTCTATGCTATTAGCGGCGAAACGAGGCCGCTGCCGCCATAGGATTCCGTTGCATCCCCCCAGCGGCCATTATTGCACTCGATCCCTGCTTCGGCCTCTTCGTCGCGTCGCATCAAACGGCGAGAACTGTTGACCACCCCGAGGGCGATCAGCAGCAGGATCGAAGGCGGGGTTGGGCTGCGACGGAAGCAATGCACCCGTTGCTTCCTGCCATGATGTTAGCGCCGCCTGCAACGCGTCGGCCTTCGCAGGATTTGACTGTGCGAGGTTTCTCTCTTCATGCGGGTCAGTTTCGAGGTTGTACAGTTCGTGCCGTCCGCCGTCCTCGAAGAATTGAATTAGCTTGAAGTCGCCGTCGCGGATGGCGCTCGCTGGAGTCGATCGGCCCACATAGCACGGGAAATGCCAGAATAATCTGCGCGAGGGTAAGGCTTCTTCGCCGGCAATCAAAGGCGCCCAACTGACACCGTCCAACGTTTGCTTGCTCGGCGGCGTCGCTGCTGCGAATTCGAGCAACGTTGGGTAAAGGTCGATGCTGGCGACGGGACTGTCGCACACCCTTCCTGGATTCTTGAGGGCCGACCACCAAACAACGAGCGGCACTCTCACCCCGCCCTCGTAGAGTTCGCCTTTTCCCCCGCGCAGCGGGGCGGTGTATTGGTGCGTGCCGCCGTTATCCGAAGTGAACACGATGAGCGTATTGTCGGCGAGGTTCAACCGCCTCAGGTGATTCATGACGCGGCCAACGTTCTCGTCGACAGCTTCGACGCTTGCGGCCAGCGACGGATCATTCCGCTCATCGCGTGAGCGGGCGGCTTTGGCTGCATATCTGTCGCGAAGCGCAGGCTTCGGTTCGTAAGGGGCGTGAACGGCATGGTCGGCTAAGTAGACGAAAAACGGCGAGTTTTGATTTTGATCAATGAACTCCAGGACCGCGTCCGTCAGTGAGTCGGAGAGGTAATCGCCTCGCGGGTTGAAATAGGCATCCTTGGCGAAGCCCAGGTTCTCCGGAAACACGACCGTCTCAAAGCCCTGCCCGCCAGGCGTGATCGGCCCGCGCCGACCGCGGCCGAGATTCCACATGCCGAAGAAGCCTGTTGAGTATCCGCGCGCTTGCAGCGATTCCGCAACGGTGGTCACTCCTGGCGACAACTCTGCTTTGCTGTCGGCCGCCATGAGCTTGTGCCACGGCGAGCCGGGCGGCTGCCGCGGATCGACGACCGTATAAATGCCGTGGCGGGGTGTGTATTGGCCGGACATTAGGCAGGCCCGCGTCGGCGCGCAATTGGGTGCACTGGCGTACGCCTGAGAGAAGACGAGTCCTTGCTTGGCCAGCTGATCCAGATGCGGCGTCTCGACGAACTCGTTGCCCATGAATCCCACGTCGCGCCAGCCCATGTCGTCCATCAAGATGACGATGACATTCGGCGGACGGTTGGGCCTCGGGGCCGCTGCAGATTCCGCTTCGGATGCCGCACCGGCGATGCCGATCGCACCGAAAAGCAGGAAAGCCAAGCGACAATGCATCGCCTGCAAGCGGGCTGCAACGGCGAATCTCATAATCTCTCGCAAGGACATGCTACCGACTGCGTTCATACGTGAAATCCAACGTTCCCTCAGCAAGGGTGATGTCTTTGATGGCGTTCAAGAGCCCTGCTCGGGTCGCCTGCCGCGAATCGAGCATTACTGGATCGGCAAGGGCGTAAACGGTGAGGTGATAAGTCTTCACGCCGGGACCCTTGGAGCACATCGGGTCGTAGTCGGTGCGACGCTTGTCGTTGAGTCCCCACTTACCGACCTGGCGAGCGTCTCTGCTGAGTGAGGTTAAGTCTCCGGGAATGTTGTAGACCAACCAGTAAGACTTCTCTTGATCGGGCGCTGTATGCCAGAGACTAAGGGCGAAGAACTGCGCGCCAGCTGGCGCACCCTTCCAAGAAACATCCGGCGTTTGTCCAGCCCCGTCACATGTGCAATCGACATCAATACGGCCGTGGTCGTCGACTGAGGAACTGCTTACCTCCAGTGTCGGGACGCGGCGTGTCTCGGCGATCGTCGAAGTTGATCGACTGGTGCGAGATAGTCCCCCTTCCTCACGCGGCGGTCGAACTTTATTGCGAGGGAGCCTTCCTTCGTCTCGGGGAGGCGGGCCCTCCGGCCGGCCCGGACCCCTACGCCGCGGGGAGTACGTTTCCGTCGTCGTGCGACCGCCAGGCTCGACGAACTCAAACCGCGCACTTCCGTCTTCCGCCAGCATGTAAGCGACGCTCCCCTGTCGGTTGCCGACTTCATAGGTCACCCGATACCCGTTCGGCTTCGTCGCTTCGCATCCGACGATCTTCGCACCGCGGAGCGGCGGCAGCGCGGGACGCAACGGATTCGCCCGCGGCTGAGGATCGACTTGGCCGTCGCGCTCCGTCACCTCGCCGTGAAATCCCCCGTTCACATAGGGGTATTTCTTCGACGCATGGTAGTGATAGTTGACGGAAGCATCTTCATGTCCGTTGAACTCATCCAATCCCTTGACCGGCGAACCATCGGGCTCGGTGACGCCAAAAATCGGATAGCCGTCGAGGGCGTAGGCGATCGGCGTCTCGGGACCGACGATCTTCTGCAAATGGACCGGCGCAATATGGTAGTGGTAGTCGTCGGCTCGACCGCAATGCCCGCCGTACTCGTCAAGTTCGCCGAACAGGTAGGCGTCATCGCCCCGATTGTTGAGCGGGTTGAAGATCGGGATGCCGTTTACGGCCAGCGCGATCGCTCCCCGAAGGAACTCCCCATTCGCGGTGCGAGGGTCCTTAGCCGGGATCGGCGTCAAGGGAATTCGCCACGCGTTGTCGCCGAAATAGGACTGCGGGATCGGCACCTGTTGTTGCCAGGCCCGGATTCCGACCATCATCGGATGAGCCGGAATACCCCGTGATTCCACGTAGAAGAACCGGTCATCCCAGCGCGTTTGAATTTCCTTCGTCTTCACGAAGGCGCTGAAGGCTTTAGCAATGGCGGGGGGAGTCGCCTTGGTCGATACAAGCACGGCGTTCACTGATGGCTCTCTCTTCAACAATTGCCGGTTCCCAGCAGCGATTCGCGCCGCGCGAGCGTCGATCCACGCCCGATCGTCCGGGCTCAATCGGTCTACTTCCAAGGTCACAAGGGAATCGTCTTGGCGGCGAATCTGCACCTTGCCTGCTTTGACCGCCACAAAGCTACCGTGTAAGTGGAACGCCCCCGCCTTGTCCGTCCAAGTGCGGCCCGAGACACTGCCACTTTCTTCTTGATCAGTTGCATGCCCGGGATGAGCGTAAGCCGAAACGCACGCTACATTCCAAATCAACCCGAATGCGAGCAGTCGTTGCCAAGTACCCATAATCTCACCTTGCAATGATTAGCGACGCGGCCGCCTCGGCGGCCCGTCAGGCACAACGTTATTGAGGTTGGAAAAGTCCGAGCGCTGCTTGCCATCCGGGGACGCACTAACGCGCGTGCGAAAGACCACGGCGTTGTCGAGCGCAAGGTCCTCCGTCCAGATGAACTTCGCCCCGGTAAAGTCGTGGTCGTAAAACGGCTCCTTGGGGTCGACGTCGCGCTCGGAATACTCGGTTGCTTGGCCCCATTCGCGGTCGTCAAAATCCACGGCAAACCAATTATCAGGCAGCGCTTCATCGCGAACCTGCGGGCGTGTAACGTCGCCCCCGACCGGCCCCCAGGAGAATCGCTTCGCTTTCCAAGTGGCGTTGGTCACTGTTCCGTCGCCGAATTTGAGGATGAACCCTCCGTCGCCGATCGAGGTGTTTGCGTATTCCATGCCGGTCTTGGGATCAGCATTGTCTCGGGCGAGGACCGCGATCGTCATGGGGTATTGTGGAAGCAGGTCGACTGCGACGACGTTATGCGGAATGAACTTGATCGAGTCGACGGCGACCATCTCGCCGTTGACGTAGAGGACGAACCAATTGTCGGCATAGATGTTGGCCCGCACCGTGTCGGCAATCGTCGGTTTGCGAACGCCCCCGGGGCGGGGACGCTGCCCGTAGGCGCCCACGACTGCCAGCGCGAGCACGCCGCAACACACGACGATATAGGGTGCGAGCGACCGCTTCATGGAAGTACCTCCCGCTGATTCTTTCGCTGCTTGCCCTCTCCCTGTTTCTGGCGACCTTTGCTACCAGGGTCTCGGCGGTTCTTTCCGCCGCCTCCCCCACGCTTCATCTCTGGGATTTCCTTGGTTAAGGCGGCGACAATCTCCGGATGTGCAGCGGCCTCGTCGCGCTGTTCCTTCGGATCGTCGACAATGTTGAACAAGAGCGGAGTCTCGCCGCGCCCGGGAACAATGAGTTTCCACGGCGGAGCGAAGCACGCGACGTCCTTGTTTCCCATCAGGAAGGAGGGGCGTTCCTGCTCCTCGTTTTGCGAGAGTGCCTCCCACAGATCGACGCCGTCCAGCGGCTCGTCGACGCCCGTCGGGATTCCCGCGGCGGCGCAGAGCGTGGGGAAGACGTCCATGGCGCAGAGAAACTGTTGGGTCGTAACGCCCTTCGGCAGGACGCCGGGTAGTCGTATTGCGGCTGGCACGCGAATTCCCCCTTCAAACGTGGCGCCCTTTTCTCCTCGCAGGGGGCCGTTGTTAGCGCCTTGATTGAGCTGGCCTCCGTTGTCGCCGCAAAAGAGTACAAGCGTGTCGTTATGCAGGCCCTCATCGTCGAGGCATGACATCAGCCTCCCCACCGCCGCGTCCATATGGGCGAGATTCGCCAGCAAGACGGCTCGACGATCGCGTTTCGACAACTCCGGCGCCGAAGGGGGAGGCTGCAGCGGACCGTGGACCGCATTGAACGCCAGGTACAGCAAGAACGGCCGCTGGGAGTCTCGCTCGCGAATATGGCGGACGGCATCCTCGACGAGCAGATCGGTTGAAAAGCCCACTTCCTCGACGTTCCTGCCGTTGCGTTGCCAGTCAAGTTCGCCGGTGTCTTTGCGGATGTGCGTGAAGTAGTCAATCGCGCCGCCGAGGTGTCCGTAGAACTGCTCGAACCCGCGAGAGTGTGGGTAGTATTCAACGCCGCTCCGCTGGCTATCGGCGGGTCCGCCGAGATGCCACTTTCCGCACATCCACGTCTGGTAGCCGGCGTCATGGAAGGCTTGCGGCAGAATGCGATATTTGAGGTCGAGCCCAGTCGAGTTCCCCACGCCGGTCTTCGCCGAGGCGATGCCGGTCATCAGCGCCGCTCGCGTGACGCTGCAAATCGGATTGGCATAGTAGCGGTCCAGCCGCACGCCGTCGCGGGCAAGCGCGTCGAGATGCGGGCTCTTTACCTCCGGGTTGTTCCAGCCAATGTCGCCGAACCCGTGGTCGTCGGTGACAATGATCACGACATTGAGCCGCGATAAGTCAGCCGCGTGCAATTGCGGCATACATGCCAGAACGAGACCGACGTTAAACAAAATGAGCTGCTGCATGTCGAAGTTTATCTTTGCGGACACTCTCTGGAGTAGAAGGGCACAGGCAGGGTTTGTTTCCCCCCTCTTTGCGCCGCCGCGAGTCAATGTGGACAACTTTTTTTCGCGTTTTCTGATTTTCTTGTCCTTGGAGCTGAATTTCATGACAATAGGGAGGTGAAATGCGTTGAATTCACGGGGAACCAGATTTGGCAATTGAATCCGCCGCTAGTTCACTCTCGCTGTTTGAAATCCTGGCTCGGGAGAATGCCGATGCCCTGACCGCCTATCTGCGCGCCGCGGTCGACGACCGTTCGGCAGTCGACGACTTATTCCAGGAAACCATGCTTGTAGCTTGGCGACGAATCGGCGACTACGACCGACAGCTTCCGTTCGGGGCTTGGCTTCGGGGCATTGCCCGCAATGTTGTGCTGGCTCACGGTCGCTTAGCATCGAGGCAAGTCGTTGTGTCGAACGAGGTTTTGGAGCTACTCGACCGGCGACTGACGCATCTTGAACGGCGTCCGGGGGACACGTTCGACGATAAGATTGCTGCGCTCCTGGAATGCATCGAAAGACTCGATCCGCTTTACCGCGAACCAGTGGACCTCCACTACCGACAATCTTACTCGGCCGAAACAATCGCCAAACGACTCCACGCCTCGACCAGCGCCGTGCAAAAGAGGCTCCAACGAGCTCGACGGCAATTGGCGGACTGTCTCTCAAGCAAGGGAGTCTTCCCTGAAACGGAGAGGGCGGCATGACCCCCGACGATCAAAATGACTTCCCGTTTGAAAAGTCGTCGCTCGAAGGCGATGATCGGTTAGTTCATGCGCTGCTTTCGCATGTCTACGAAGAGCATGCGATTCAGCGTCGGGACGATCGCATTCAACGAGTGATCGCAGAAGTTGGTCGCCAGTCGAGTACCGAAGGTCAAGCCGGTCAGCAACTTCTGTCCGTCGTCCGGCGCACTCGCACGGGAATTCGCTGGGTTCGTCCGCTCAGCATGATGGCGGCGGCAGTTTGCATCATTATCGGTCTCTGGGCGCTGACCTCCACTCCGTCCACGGCCGCCGCTTCGATCAACAGAATACTGGCTACGCTTGGCGCGCCAGGCGACCGTACCTATCGCATTTCGCTACAAGAGCTTCCGAAGTCGCGCGGACCTCACGCTCCGCAAGACCTCGGAACCGCTCCGCGTCCGGGACTCGATGAGGCAGTGCTCTACTTGCGAGATGGCAATCAGTACGTCCTGGCTCGACGCGATCCGCACGGCGGATGGGCCTACGACGGGTTTAACGGTCGCCAAAGCTGGCGGGTCCGCCGAGGTCGCGTCGAGGAAGTGCGGGACGGACTAGGGGCCGGCCGAATCTCCATGCCGCCGCTGATGGCCGACGTGCCGTTCACCGATCTTCGGGGAACTCTCGAACGAATCCGCAGTGACTATCGAGTAGAACAAAGCGACTCCGACTCGGAGTTCAAACATGATGGCCACCAGATGAACATTCTGGCTAGCCGAAATTCGCGATGGGTCAAAGGGCCAAAAACCATCGACATCTGGGCCGACGCCGAGACAGGCGTGCCGCATCGAATTGTGTTCGACGACGCCAAGGTCCAAGGTAGTCCGATTCCATGCCGGATCACCTTGAGCCTGCAAGACGAGAAACCACTGCCTGCCGACTGGTTCGCCGCGGAGGCACACGTCGGTGGCCAGTGAGTAGTGGCCTTGCCACCGGATGTCCGCAAAATCTTCTGATTGAGGCGGCAGGGAACTGCCAGCTGCGACTAGCGTCAGTGGGACGAACACCAGCTGGTAGCGCCTTTCCAGAACAGTGGGCGATGTTGGCCACCTCAGCAGTCTGCGCGGTCACATCGACGACAGCATGATCGCCCTCTTGATGCTCCTTCCAAACTTACATACGCTCTGTACGGTTTCGTCACGATCGGTTTATTGGTCGCGGGTGGGTTCGCGGCGATCAAGCTGTGGGGCGTGTGGAGGAAAGCAGTCGCTTCCGCGAAGCAATCCTAAGACTTCCCGGCGTACGCAAATTTGATCAGCCACGACCCGCCAACAACTCGATCAGCCGTCTCAGGTCTTCGGCTGTGAGCGATCTCCGGATCGCCTCGACAAACGCTTCAAGGTTGGCGCCATTAACCGTGATCAGGCTTGGTCGTTGGTCGACAGCGCGGACTTGCGACCACTCGGCGACGCCCAGGTCGCCGGCTTGACGGAGATCAACTCGGACTTCTTTGAGGTTCGGCTCGAGTCCCCGCTAGCCAGTCGAACGAGTTTCCTTTGTGGCTTTTGAGAGCTTATCCCACGCTGTTGCTATTACGGCAAATCCGAGGTCTTGGATGAGAGAGCTCCAAAGTGTGCTGCATTTTGCGTCGCCTACATTGGAAAGCGACGGCTTCCTCGGTGAATTCGTCGGGGTTCGATTCCCTCCTCCCGCGATTCGCTGTTAGTCCGCGCTTGGCGCCGACAAATCGCAACTTCTTCCTGTTCAATTGCGGCTTCGAGTCCGGCTGCGCCAACGGCTCGCGAAGCTCCCCGGCGCCAGCGAGAAAAAGCCCAGCCCGAGCAATGCCGAGGCTGGTTCGGCAACTGCCTTCACGCTCGCACCGACAGTGCGAGCGGCGCCGTAGTTCACACGCCAGGTCGTGAGCTGTGCGGGGCCAATCGGTGCTGCCACGTTGGGATCGTTGATCAGCGTCCCCGCCGCGGCGCCGAATGCATCGCGCCACAGCGTGTAGTCGGCGGCGTCGACGGCGCCATTCGAATTGTAATCGCCGTTCAGCGGCGCCATGTTACGGGCCATTGTCCACGAGGCGGAGAAATCTTCGGGCGACAATCCCGACTGCTGCTCGAGTAGCGCAAGGTCGCGACTGTCAATCAAGCGGTCCGCATTGAAGTCGCCTTGATTCCACAATCCGCTCGACGCACCGTAGTGCGTGGCAACTTGCAGCAGATCGGCAAAGCTCACGACGTCGTCGAGATTGGCGTCGCCGTGGATTGCTGGCGACACGATCAGCGAATCGGCCGTGACGCTGCGGCCATGAAAACTTGTTAACCCCAAGCTAGCGTTATCCACGATCGCTAGTCCGAACGTCGGATGAGAAGTCACCCAACTACTGACCAAGCCCCTGCCGCCCGGCGCCCGCCCGGCGTCCTGCCACGCGAGGAACGTCGCCGCGGAAGCGCCTGCGAGTTTCGATGCAATGAAGCCGCCGCTCACAATGTCGATCACGCCGGTCGGCGCGGTCGGGGTTCCGCCGATGCCGATTGTCTTAAAGAGCTGTAGCGCCGAGTTTTCCCCTGGATCAACTCGCAGCGTTCCCGCGCTGGCCAAAAGCGAACTAAAACCGGCGGCCGAGTGACTGGACAGCACTAAGGTTCCCGCTTGCACATCGGTAACGCCGCCGTAGGTGTTAAACCCGCGGAAGACTTGCGTGCCGGAGCCCACTTTGGTGACGTTAAGAAGCTGCGTACTGGCGCCGCCCCCGGTGTTGCTCACCACGCCACTAAAGTCTCCATTCGCGTTGGCGTTGCCGAGTGTGAGCGTTTTGGTGCTGGTGCGATTTTGAATGTTGCCGGCGCCGTACAGGCCGTTAATCGACATATCGCGGCCATTCATTTCAAACTGGCCCGCGTTGATGACCAAGTTCCCCTTGCCGGCGCCAAACGGCAGGCGCGCGTTGCCGTTGAGAATCAAAATGCCGGCATCGATCACCGTGTCGCCCGAGTAGGTGAGCGTGTTCGCGGCACCGCTCATGATCCAGCGGCCCCCTTCATCTTTGCGGAAAGTCGTTTTCCCGCTGGTGGGATCGCCCAACGCGAAGCGGAATTCGCAATCGGCGTTGACTCCCATCAATGTGAAGGTGCGGTCGCCGGCGCCACTTTGCGTGATGCTTCCGGCGCCGGTGAGGGCCAGTTTGCCGGTGCCCGCCGCTTCGATCGTGCCGCCGTTGGCCGTGACCGTGAAAAGGCGATCGGTGGTGCCGGTTGAGGTTCCGGTGTAGACGAGTCGGCCGCCATCGAATACCAGCATTGACGCCGAAGCGCCCGTGCCGAGCGAACTATTTGACCCTGCCAACGCTACACTGCTGACCGCGATTGCCCCTTGCTGAATCACAATCGGCCGATTGTAGGAACTGCTGCCGGTAAGCGCGAGCGTACCGGCGCCCACTTTATTGAACTGGCTGGAAGTTGAACTGGTGCTGAGCACGCCCGAATAGGTTCCATCTTGATCGTTGCCACCAACACTCACTGTGTAAGCGCCAAGGGCGAGCGCGCCGGAGCCTTTCAGCCCGCCGATGTTCAGCGAGGTCACTCCCGTCACAGCGAGCGTTCCACCCCCGGGCACAAGATTGGTTTGCGCGAGCGCGTCTTGATGCGCCACGAGCAGCGTTCCGGCGGTGAGGTTCGTATCGCCCGTATAGGTATTGGCGACATTAATCCGCAGTGCGCCGGCGCCAAGCTTGGTAAGTGAACCGGCGCCCGCGATCGGATTGGTGAGGGTGAGCGTAGCGCCGGACGTTGAAATGTCGAATCCGCCGTCAAACGTCGCCCAGTTGACGTTGTTGGTGGCGAGCGAAGTGATGGTCGTTCCACTCGTGCGCAAGATACCACCGTCGAAAGTAAGCGCAGCCGTCGCGCCGCCGATGCTCGCCAGCGATGAGATTTGCAGCGAACCGGCTTCCAATCGCGTGCCGCCGGTGTAGCTGTTGCTAGCGCTGCTCAGGACAAGTCGGCCGGCGCCTTGTTTGATTACTGAGCCGCCGCTAATCGCTTGGCTCACGGTAAAAGTATTGCCGCTGGCGTCAATGTCAAACCCGCCATCAAACGAGGACCAGTTAACGACGTGGCCACCCATGGTTGTCATGCTTGTGCCGTTGATCCGCAGGAGCCCGCCGCTAAAAGTGATGGCGCTCGTAGAGCCACCGATGTTTGCCGAAGTAGTGATTCCCAGCGCGCCGCTTCGCAACACGGTTCCGCCGGTGTAAGTGTTGGTGCCGGTGAGATTGTTGACGCCGGAGCCAACCTTCTCGACCGACGCCACGCCAGCGGAGCTGATAAGGTTCCCCGCGAATGTGGAATCTTGATTGCTGCCGCCGAGAGTGAGGAGTTGCCCTTGGAGATCGATCGTGCCTGAGCCCTCGAGCCCGCCGACTGACGCCGCGAGGCCACCAAGGTCGAGCGTTCCCCCGGCGAGATTCACGTTGCTATTCTGCAGGGCGAGCGGATGCGTAATCTGCAGCGAACCGGCGGCGATCGTGGTTGAACCACTGTAAGTATTGGCGGCGCTGAGGATGAGCGTTCCCGACCCCGCTTTCGCCAGCGCGCCGATTCCAACTACGGGTTCGGCAAATGTGACGATCCCACCTGTGCCGATATCAACGGTGCTCGCGTTGGAAACGGTGACCGCCCGAGCAACAGTTGTGGGGATGTCGGTCAGAATCTCGAGCGTTCCGCCGGCCAAACCCAAGGGAGCAATCGGCGCGCCGAGATTCCGATCATCGAGCACCTGGAGCACACCCCCCGCCACAACCGTGCCGCCGTGACTATTGGGAATGTCGACCAGCAGCACTCCCGCGCCGCTTTTGGTGAGCGTGCCGCTGCCGCTCAACGGCGCATAAAATCGCAGCGTGTGTCCTGCAGTGGCAACATCGATCCCGCCATTGAAGCTGCTCCAGTTCACGGAATGACCGGTCAGGTCGGCGACTGCCGTGCCCGTCACGCGGAGCGTTCCGCCCTGGAAGTCCAGCGGTGTCCCCTCACCGCCAATATTCGCGCTTGAAACAATCGACAGCACGCCTCCCGCCAACACGGTTCCACCACTGTAGGTGTTGGTCCCGGTGAGCGTCAGCAGGCCCTCGCCCGATTTCGTCAACTGCCCGCCCGAGATGACCGACGACACCGTGGCGTCATTCCCCGCCGAGTCGATGCTCCCGGCGCCAACAAGATTCACCGGCGCGCTGACCCGTAGGTTATCTAGCGCCGCGAGCTTGCCGCCCAGCAAGGTGACAGACCCGCCAACGCCATCGGGCGCAACAAAGCTGCTGGCGAGCGTGCCGCCGTTCTCCACCAAGATCGAACCGCCGTGGCTGTAGGAGCCCAGCACCACATTCGTCGCGGAGACCGAACCGCCATTGATGGCGAGCGTTCCACCTCCCGCATCTCCCACCAGCAGCGTGTTCTTCACGGCGAGTGCTCCGCCGCTTGCTACGTTCAGCGCCGCAGCACCTTCGCCGCCGATTCGCACATCCCACGCCGCAGCGCCGGGCGCGGAGATCGTCGTCGAGCTGGAGCCGAGGTTGTGGCCCCGCAGGAAGACGTTATCGTCGTCCGTTGGAACTCCCGGTTCGGTCCAACTGCCTGCGCTACTCCAATCGCCGCTTATGGCGCTGCGAATTTTTGGCGTATGGGCCCCGCCAAGATCGTTCAGGTATTCTTCCAGCCGCGTATAACCAAACAGATTGAGGTTGTTGCGGTCGGCGGCGTCGGCGGGATTAAGCCCGCGGCTTACTTCCCAAGCATCGGGCATGCCATCTTGATCGGTATCGAGCGGTGCCACTCCGCCGGGGAGCAAGCCCCAGCCGCCGACATCGGCGGGGTCGCTAATCAGTTGCCCCGCTTGATTGCGGACATGATTCACCAGCCGCGTATCGACAGCGTCGCGCGAAAGCGAAGCGCCGACTTTGTTCAGCACCTTGTCGTACGCCCGCTGCGCCGTGTCGGCAGCGACCGGCGGGTAAGGAAACCGCTGCGGGACGTAGGTCAACTCATCATCGATCGTCGCGGCTGTGACCAGCGAACCATCAAGCTGACCATTCAAATTTCCATCGAAATAATTGCCCTCGATATAGATGCTGTAGTTGCGGTTGCCACGGGAGATGGGGTCGTTCACTTGGCTGCTGCTGGGCCCCGCGATGAAGTAGTTATTCACCACGTTGCCGTAACTGAGCCCCGCCGACTCGCCCACATACACGAACGAACCCCAGTTGTAGACCACGTTGTTGGTGAAATCCAAAATGCCCTTGGTCTTCGGATTGCGGTCGTTATTGGAGATATAAAGGCTGTGATGGATGCTTATGCCGTTGTTCCATTCGATCAGGCCCCCCATCGAATGGTTCAGAAGGCCTTCAGCGATGATGGAATTCTGAATCGTGATATTGCTGCTGGAAGTGATACTAAAGTTCTCGTCACGGCCCCACGAGACCGAGAGGTGATCAAAAATGATGTTGCTGGCGGTGGTCGCACCCACCGCATCGCGGCCGACCGAATCAACGTACGGTCCTTGCCGCACGCGAAAATGCCGGGCGATGACGTTGTCGGCGTTCGAGAAACTCACGCCGTAGTTCTTCACGCCAATTCCCTCTCCCGGAGCCGTTTGCCCCGCGATGGTGATGTTGTCTTGCACGCTCACGGGTGACGCGAGCTCGATCCACCCTCCCACATCGAACACCACCGTTCGATTGCCTGCGCTCACGGCATCGCGGAAGCTGCCCGCACCGGAGTCGTTCAGATTGGTAACGTGATAGACCGCCCCACCACGGCCACCGGAAGCGTACGCGCCAAAGCCTTCCGCCTCAGGGAATGCGCGGAGTTGTGCAGCCGTAGGTTGAGCGCTTAGTAGCGCACACCATCCCAGCAGCAGCGCCAACCGCGCCCTCACCATGCTGACACGATCACCTGGGGATATGGAAAAGATTCGGAACATCTAGCGCCAAGGTTCGGAAGAGCATGCATGCACAAAATGCGATTATAACAGAGAACCTCGCCGGGAACTCGCCGAATCTTGTTCGCCCGCCGCTACCATCCGGCGGCTTCTCGACTTGGCACGATCGACGCAGCGCACGGGCAGGTGAATCGTATGAGCCTGAATGACTAAGCATCGTTGCGTCGTACTACCTAAAGTCAAGCGGCTTGGGCGGCGCTGACGCTTTCTCAGGAGCGCGGCTCAGGATGGCATTTCGTCGAAACCAAGTTTTCGCCCGCTCGAAAAGATTACCGATCCCCGCTCGGGCAACGCCACGCGGAATGATCTTCAAAAGCTCCTCATCATCGCCAACTGCTCGGTTTTGGTCGGAGCCGACACGTGGGGCGATGTCGAACGGTTTGCCCTATTCACGCAACTGTGGTTCGGGAATTTTTGCGAACTGGAGCACGGCATACCAACGGACGACACGTTCGGATGGGTTTTTTCTGTGCTCGACTATGGAGGGTCTGAAGTGCCTGCCCTACCGAGTCTTGGGCTTGCAGGCCGCCGTGGGCCGACAGATCGCCATCGACGGCAAGATGCTACGCGGGGGCGTCGGCCAATCTCCGCTCCTTGTGGTGAGCGCGCGGTCAGCGGACTTCCACCTGCCCCTCGGACAACTGTCAGGGGACGAAATAAGCAATGAGATTTCCGCCGTCCGCGAGTTGGTGAAGCTGCTTGATCTTGCAGTTGCTGTCGTCGCCATCGATGCGCTGTCAGCCTACCAGACTCAACCGAAAGTGGGAAACAGCTGAGAGATCTGGCGAGTTTATTCGAATTGCAGCTCGCCAGCGGGAGTACCCCGCTGTACGAAGAGACGTCGCATCGCATGGAACGCACGCTGCTGCGCATCATCCTGCGGCACACGCAGGGCAACCAATCAGCGGCGGTTAGGATTTTGGGGATCACCCGGGGAAAT
The DNA here is from genome assembly GCA_022841705.1 of Pirellulales bacterium. Lineage (GTDB taxonomy): Bacteria > Planctomycetota > Planctomycetia > Pirellulales > Lacipirellulaceae. The sequence goes on along the minus strand of JALHQZ010000010.1, from coordinate 7,198 downwards.
CTGCGCAGCAAAATTCGGCAGGACTCTATTGCAATCGAGCAGGTGATTTCGCTGCACGCGGATTGCTAGGCGTGCAGATGGTGGAACACACGCCGCAAGCGCGTCGCGGCTAACGGTTGCCCGGGTTCGTTTCTTTGGTGGTGCGATGCTATCGCTGTACGCTTCGCCCTGGCGGGGCCACTTCAACTCCAACAGCGCTTCATCAATTGCCGCAGTATGATTTGCCGTTTTCGGTGGCATCGCAAAGCTTCGAATCGTTGTTGTGGTGATGGGCCAGACGGCAAGATAGGAAACTGCCGTGCTGGCGACTGCCACCGGCGCTGTGAGGCGGTCTCGCCAGACGGTGTAGTCCGCCGCATCGACAACGCGGTCTCCATTGCCATCGGCGGCCGTGAATTGTGGAACGCTTGCGCCGAAGGTACTCTGCCATAGCGTGTGGTCGGCCGACTCCACGGCGCCGTTACGGTCATAATCGCCATGCAGGAAGTCGTCCCGGCCGGGCGAACCGCCCCGCGCGACGCTCGCGCGCCAGTTAGCGCCGTTATCGTAGGGATCGCCCGCCGTACCGATGACGTTCGGCGGATCCATATTCAGGGGGCCGGTGTAAACGAGCGTGAAGCCATTACCATCGGCGGCGGTGGGCCATGGCGCGGCGTCATCGTAGGTAAATTCTTGCAACATCGTGCCGAAGGGGTCGATGAGCGTCACTTGCTCACCGCCGTTGCCGAGATTTGCAGAATAACCGAGCGGCGAAAGATTGAAATTGCCGCCATAGACCTGCGTGAAGACCGTCGGGTTGCGAGCGATGATGAGCCGCTCGCCCGCGGCCAGCGTGCTACCGGCGGGCACGTCGTAGGTTGCCCCGGCGATGAACCCACCGAGCTTCACACCATCCAAACTGATCGGCGTGGCGCCGAAATTGAGCAGTTCAAGATATTCCAGGTCTTCAGCACTCGTGACCCCCGCCTGCGGCGCTGGGTTGTAGTTCAGCTCTACAATGCGCAGCGACATGGGCGCCGGCACGATGAAGGTTCTATCAAGCAGCGGGCTCCAGTCATTCGCCACGCCCGTCGCATCGAAGAACACCCGCGATTTAATTCGCGCCGATGCCGGCAAATCAATCGCACCTGTGTAGAGCTGTGCAGTGGAGCGAACACTGCCGCCGGCGAGACGCGGATCGCTGCCATCAGTGGTGTAGTAGATTGCAGCCCCGCTGGGCGAACCTACGGGGAGTGACAGTGTCACATCGAACCCCGGCGACACTTGACCGCCGTACTGATTCAGCAGCGGGGCATCGAGCGTCGGAATCCACCCCGCCGCATCGAACTGCCCAAGTAGCACGCCGGTCCGCACGGGGAAGAATGTGTTGAGCACATTATTGGTGACCGAGAGAAAATCGGCCCGAGTGTAGGGATCCGTCGGCAGGCGATTGTCGCCCCACCGGGCTGACTCGCCGATGATCGCGCGGTCGATCTCCTGCGCGCGGGCCGTATACGTCGCTCGCGCCGCGGTCGGCGTCAGTACGCCGTCGTTGTAGAGGAGCTGCTGCACTCGGTCCGCGAAGCGGAGCCGGTACTCGGCATTCACTAGCAGATTGCGATGGATCTCGGTCGGCGCTTCAAGATCATCCTTCGTCGTGAGATTGGAGTTCTGATCCCAGGCGTCGCCATTATCATTCGTCGGGAAGGCGTGTTCCTGATCCCACGCGTGGAATCGCCACAGGCCTTCGACTCTGTTGCGGGTCGCGTACCAATTGTTGTGCGACCAGTCCGCCCCGCCGCCAGCGTAGTAGTGCACGATCATGTAATCGAGGAACTGATCGATATCGAGTTGCGACTGCACGGTTTGATAAGCTGCCACGCTGGTTGGATTCGATTCAACCGCGCGTGTCGCCGTGATAAAGTTCGCGAAGTTCTTTTCAGCGGAAACGCCCCCTTCGACCCAGGTGTATTCGTGCGCTATGTCGGCATTGGCGTGCTTGATCACATCATAGTCATCCTTATCTCCGCCGAACATCTCAGCCGCAAACGACTCGTCGGGCCGTTCGTGCAAATTGTAGAGGCCCCAGTACAGGCCATTCAAATACAGATGCACGTACTTGCCATGCGGGGCCACGCCGCCACCGCTGGCGAGGTTCTGGAGATCGGCAGTAACTTGATCGGTGACAAACCTTGCGTAATCGCGCTGCTGGGCGTTGGCGTGATGCCACGCGTAATTGAAACCGGCATCGAGAATAAAGGTGTCGAACTCGTTCGCGGCGCTTGCCCCATCGAGCGTGTCGGCAAACAGCGGATAGTTGAGCTCGTTCGGCCCGTACGGCGACTTGAACTTTACTTGAAACGACAGCTTGTCGGCATTCCAGCGCAAGGTGCTGGAATGACCTTGGGTTTCCACCGCAACATCGAGATGCGTCTGATCAGCGAGATTCAATGGATCGAAATACTCAAACGACGCTGCGCGTTCACTGCTCGTGCCGTGAATGTAGATGCCTTGTGGTGCGGGCGCCGATTTGGATCCGCCCGCCGGCGTGCCGGGGAGTGGGTCACCGCCGAAAAGATCGTCCCAATCTAGCACGAGCGAGACAGTCGGGAGACTCTTGAGATCATCCGCGAATGTGGCGGCGTTGGCGGCGACAATGTCGGGATCAACCTCCCAATCCGCTTCGTTATCGAGATCATACCCACTGGCGGTGTCGCCATCCTCTTTATCATGCCCCCATGGCGCGTAGGGCAAAGTTACGTCAGTGGCGATCTGCGTGGCGACGTCAGCGGGGAAGATGTACGTTTGCGTGTCGACGTTCGAGGAGAGCGAACCCGCCTGGTAGGCAAGCGCCCGCAGAATGGTCGTAGTGGTAATGGAGATTGGCCCAGTATAGAGCGTACCACTCGCTGCCGTTGGTAAACTTCCATCGAGAGTATAGCGGATCGAAGCTCCGGGTGTGGATGTGGTGATCGCGACCGGGAACGAGCTTGTGAAGTAGCCGCGATCGACCGAGAAGTGCGTGTCGCCCACGACCCCCGCTGCCGCTGCACCGTTCGGCGCTCCGGGTGATGGAATCGCCATGAAGCCCGTCGCGACGCCGCTGCTGCGCGAAGCGGTGAGCACAGGTTCGAGCAAGAAATCTTGGGCGCCGCCGCTGGCCGAAGTGCTGCCGCTGTTGACCACATGGAACGCCAGCACATTGGCCCCAGGCTGTAGGAGCTCGCGATAAGCGGACAGATCAAACGTGATCGGAGTAAGTGCATCGGCCGTGCGATTCGTTGCGCCGAGCGTGGAACTGGAACCGAGTTGATACCCCGCACGCGAATCCCACTGCGGCTGCGGACGCACGAAATCCTCGCCGAAGTTGACACGCTGCACTTCCCGCCCGTTGAGATAAGCGATGAAGCCATCGTCGAACCGGACGGTTAGCGATAGCGAAGTGAACTCCGCCGGCGCCGACTCGTTGAACGCATATCGAACGTAGGCTGAGTAGCGCGGCGAGGTGGTCGAGGGCATCTCGGTCGTTGTGATCGTCCGGCCGATGTATGGCGCAAAATCATTGGTACCATCGCGATCGAATCCCACCGAGCGAGTACCGGTTAACCAAGCAGAATCATCGAAGGCTCGCTCGCGCCAATAGTCATCGACCGCGGCGTTCTCGGCGGCTGGCGAGATCACGGTTAGCGGTGAAGTGGCACCGACAAGCGTCGTCGTCGCGGTAAGCGTGGGGTCTTTCCCTTGGCCGAACGAGACATCGGCCCGCTGTGGGGCATAGTCGAGCACCGCATCGATAGTCGCCACGCCATCCGCTGCGGTGAGCACGACATCTTCACCATCGGCGTTGAGTGAGAAGTTGGTGTGCAGTTCCGGTGTGATGATATTCTTTCCCGAAGCGCGCACTATCAGATACTGTCCGCCCGCGAGCGTCGTCCCCGCTGGAAACTGCCACTGCGTGGGGTTCGCCGAGTTGTCCGAGAGATACCACCCGCCAAGATCAACCGCGGAACCACCGACATCGGTATTGTAGAGCTCAATCCAATCGGTGCGGGCTCCTTGATAGTCGCGCAGGCCGCTGTCGTTGCTCGCGAGAAACTCGCTAATGACCACCGCCATCGCCAGACGTGGTTCGAGGACTTCATATCCAAGGCGTCTCTGGTTTCGTTTCACCGCCTGCTCTGCTGTTGATTCGTCTGTGGCACCCAAAATGCTCTAAACTTTCAGACTACCGCCCCAGCGAAGCGAAACGATCGCGAAATACCGCTCGAATTGAGACAACTTGCGGACTTAGACATCAACATCCACCGGCTCGACTTTCCCGCTCGGCTTGCCTTTGTGGTAACTCTCGGCACCGAGACAGGCCCAAACTTGAGCTGCCCCCGGTTAGGAAACCAATCCTTAAGTTAGAGTTGGGTCTATCCCAACGCCAACCTGCTCCGCTCGCTGAGGCGTAGCCGAAGCGAGCGGAGCAGGTTGAACCGCCTCCGGCGCCGGAGCCCGATCGCCCAGCGAGCTGTGAGGTCGGACGGCGTTGTCATGCCGACGCCAGCGCTCGATTAGCACCTTCGCCTCCAAGAGCGTGTCGAACTGCTCCCGAGCCAACAGCTCGTCGCGGAGCTTCCCGTTAAAGCTCTCGACGTCGCCGTTCTCCCACGGGCTGCCCGGCTCGATGAAGAGCGCTTTCACGCCGACTCGAGAGAGCCACTCTCGAACCTTGGTCGCGGTAAACTCGGAGCCATTGTCACTGCGCAGGTACCAGCGGACTCGCATGCTCGTGAGAAGGTGGTCAACGCTGGCCTCGCTGGTTGGCCAAAGTTGTGGGCGAACCTCCGGGCGACCTGCGAAACGGAGTGGGCCGAGCGGTTTCCCTCCCACGTTGTCTGTGCCTGGATCAGACATTCGGCCCGGGTCGCACAGCAACATTACCTGCAGGTGACTGAAGATCACTTCGCGGCTGCGGTGCAACCGGCGGCTCCGGAGGCGGCGCAAAAAGCGGCGCAGCAAGCGTCGGCAACGGCTCGCAAGCCGTTACCTCAACCGAGGAGAGAAGTCAGAAACCCCCGGGATTTTCCACTCCTTGCACCCCGTTGCGGTGGTGTACAAAAGATCAGAGTTGGCGGCACAGGACTCGAACCTGTGACCTCTACGGTGTGAAACCGGTTCAGCAAACTTGCGAATTCGTCGTATTTCCCGAGGAAAAGTGCGATCCTAGCAGCTATTTGGAGTATTGCAATCCGTTGCATTCATTAGCATCTTCGCCCAGTTATTGGCGGTATCTCGCATCTGCCAGAAGCGCAAAACGGTAACAAAACGGTAGGCCGTTACGCTGCCCCTCCATGCGGCAAACGCGGGGAAGATGTGCTCACCGGATCGCTTCATTCTTGCCAATAGCGTGGCATAAGACAGTGCTACCGACATAGCTTTTGTCGGCACGCCTTTCTACGTGTTTTCCCCCTTCGGAGGATGTTGTGTGAATCAACCTCTACATCTTCTTGTATTGCTTCCACTTCTGGCCGTCTTCTCTTGCCCCGGCTGCGACGACCGCGCCACCCAAGTGGCGATCGACGCCGCCAATCGGCAGGCCCTGCAGAACGAGGAACTGGCCCGCCTTGATCGCGAGCACGCTTCTGCACGAAAGGAGCTTGTGGAGCTCCACCAGCAAGTGCAGACCGAACGCCAGTCGCTGTCCGAAGGCTGGCAAGACCTGCACAGCGAGCAGCAGACGGTCATCTCAGAACGCCGCACCGAATCGCTCGTCGTGAAATTGGTGCCGGTGCTGCTGACGCTAATCGCCGCCTTCTTCGCGGTCCGGCTTGTGAGCCGGTGGCTCGACTTCAAGACGGTCGAAACGATGGTGCTCGTGGAGCACACGACCGAACGCTTAGCAAGCATTAGCAAACCGGTGGTGGGGGATCAGATAGTGAACCTGCCCGCGGGGGAGTGGAGCGTGGCGAACTGAAAGATCTTGGAGATGGGAAGCCCGGGCCGTCCGAGAGGGCGGCCCGGGATATCTTTTTACCTATCAGCAATGGTGAAAACCAAATCCCGGCTCAACTCGTGCTTTGCGCCAGTTCCGGGAATTCTATCCGGCTTAACTCGTTATCCGCAGGACACAAAGAATGGCCCCCCCGACTAACAGGCGAGAGGGTTCGCGCGCTTGGGATCACTGACCTGCCCCCGGTTAAAGGGGGCAGGTCATGCGTTGCGGGCCCCGTGCGGCGGAGCCACCACCAGAAGCTCCAAGTTCCCTCGCAGTGAGTTGCGCGAAATGCAACCATTTGAGGAAGAACCCGTCCTCGCGTCCTGGGATACTGACTCGCCAAGCGCCCATGTGCTGACTTTGCAAGTCGCCATCACGCGCACCCCCCCGTGAAGAAGCATGTCGTGTGCGCACAGATTCACGACGCGGAGGATGATCTGATGATGGTCCGCCTGGAAGGACAAAAACTGTTCGTGGAGCGGAACGATCTCGAAGCTGTGATGCTTGAACGCAAGTACCAGCTTGGCGACGTGGTGGACCTGAAGATCGAAGCGGGTCAGGGCCGCGTCAAGGTGTGGTACAATGGCCAGCAGACAATGGATTGGAAAGTGGCGAAGCAAGGCTGCTACTTCAAAGCGGGCTGTTACACGCAGTCGAATCCGAGTAAGGGCGATGCGGCCGAGTCATACGGTGAAGTGGTGATCTACAAGCTTGCCGTCGAACATCGAGAGTAGTCGCAACGCTCGAAATCCATTCCGTCCGGTAGCGCTTGTTGGCGCTGTCGCTTTTCATTTCAGCATTCGAGCGCGTGCCAAGCTAAGCAGGAACGGTCCGGTGAACTATCGAATCAGTCAGCGGCCCCCGCGTGAATCTGGAGAGAACAGCGCCGCGTGCCATCGTTGGCAAACCGACGAATGAAAGCCTTGTCTTTTTTTCTTGGCCCCCGGATCTCAGTCGCCTCACACACGCAGTGCTTGGCGAAGTGCGTTGGCCTTGGCTTCCCGCCGCCCGTCGAACGGCGAGCCATCGCGAGGGAGGGCTGGCAACGCGCTAAGACCGTGTTTTGAAATTGCTTCAAGTTGAAAAACCAGCTACGGCACCGGTTCGTTGGATTCTCAGGTCAAGGAAGCCGGAGCCGCAGCATGGACAGCGAATGCCAGTATCCCCGTGATGTGACGAACGAACAATGGCGAATTCTCAAGCGGCTCCTTCCGCGGCCCGCGCGTCGTGGTCGCAAGC
>JALHQZ010000009.1 GCA_022841705.1 Pirellulales bacterium | reverse complement strand
ACTTCGGCTTTTCCCCGTGGTCTCTTCCGTTGATTCCCCAGGAAGTACCTACGTTTTCTCCGTGGTACCGCCGCCCCCGCCTCTCATTTTGCAACCTCTCATTTTCAACAAAATGCGCGCGAGACTGAACGCATCGGCTTGGGCGTTGAAGGTCGGTAGGATTTCAGGCCCCCTCCCCATCGCGCTGATTCTCTGGCAGATACACCGCCACCGTAGCGGCCCCCGCGTTGATCGTGGTTTCCACCGCGCGGAACTTCGGCGAGTGCGCCTTGAGCAACAGCATCAAGAGCGCATCGGAGTAGACTTCCTCAAAGTACGGCAGGCCCGTTTCGGGATGTAGAAGTGGCGAGCCATCCGCCTTGAACCGATACCGGCGCGAGCCCTCAATCGCGCGGCGCCGAGCCTCATCCTCAAGATTGTGGGCAGCTTCCACTTGGGCGTCAGCAAACGCGGCGGCGAACTTGGGGTCATCCCGGCGCCACTTGAACACGGTCGCGCGGTGGACTCCCACCAAATCCGCCGCTCTGGCGATACCGCCACACTCCCGGAAGGATTCCAGGAACGCCGCCTTGCGGGTGATGGTCGGCCGAGACATCGTATGCCCTCCGTGGATGTAGAACGCGACACAGCCAATTGTACGCGGTCAGGGGGCAACGTAAGGCAACGGGTCTAGGCATCATCCCGATTCGCAGTCCGCCGGACCATCGCCAAGATCGTCCGTTGGGTGGTCTTGGTGAGCTTCGGCCATGCCGCAACCACCTTGGCCAGCTCCGGGTCTTGAGGGGCCGATTTACCCCTTATGTGAGACAACTCTTGCGCGACCCCTTCAATTTCCGGGGAAATTGGCGAAGATTCGAGTCCCTCATCGCCCAGTTGGTTTAACCGTCAAGCGTAGGCGGACGGAGTTGCGATTCGCGGTAATCTCGCCGAGAGCAGCGGGCCGCTGCCGCTGTGATAGGCGAGAGCGGGACGGCACACTAAGCTCCACTCCGGCGTGCGCAGCGGCTGCTACGCACGCCGGCGGAGCGTCTGCCGGTCCCGACAACCTGCCCGACGCCATTCGTCACTCATTACTATCGCCACTTCAGCACCGCGAAGACTCCTTCCCCTTCGCGAATCCGGCCCGGCAGCGCGAGGAGCCGATCGCGGTAGATGCTTAGCAGCACGGCGCTGGCGAAGAGCACCCCGCCGCCCGCCATCAGGTACACCGCTACCGATTGCAGTTGGTCGGGGACATCAATCAGCGTGACGAGGCTGAGGAGGTAAAGGCCGAGCACCGCGGCGCCGCTCAGCGTGGTCGAACGCAGCCGGCACAAGAGACCGCTACTGAGGAGCAACAGGCCGACGCTGAGCACACCGATTTCATGCAGGGCGATCCAGCCGAGCGAACCCCCGTGCAGCCGCACTGAGATGAGGCCGAGCGCCAAGGGAATCGTGGCGAGCAAACTGCCGAACCACAGTTGTTCATCGACGAGCGATGTGCGTTGTGCTTTCGTGTCGGCGGCGTCGACTTCCCGCCGCCAGCCGAGGTGGCCGAACGTTAGCAGCACGGCGCCAGCGGCGGTGGCGAACAACTCGCTCCGTTGCCAGATTGTTAGCGAGCTGAGCGCATTGAGGGTGAGCGCTGCGAGGCCCAATTGCAAGACCAAGGTGGAGACGAAGAGCGCCCGGCCGCGAGTGGCGCTCGCCGACCAGGCCGCCCCGGCGGCCGCGACGACTTGCACGACGAGCATCGCCAGCAGCGTCCAAGTGGTTTCGCCTGCGACGAGCCGCGTGGTGGCGAGCAAACTTCCCGCAGCGCCGGCGAGCGGCACGAGCACCGCGCCGATCCGCCCGCACACCGCCGCTTGATCGGGCCGCCCGGTCAGCAGATTCTCGGCCAAGATGGCCAGCATCCCCAGCACGCTGAGGCCGCCGAGAAGCGCCATCAGCAGATTCGGGGTGAGGACGATTCCCAGCAAGTCGCAACCGATGAACCCGGCCCAGATCGTCAGCAGCGCCGCGGCGAACGTGTAGGTTTTGCTGCCGGTGATGAGGCGTGAATATCCGTAGGCGTAAACCCCGGCGAGCACCAGCCCGAGCGCTGCGAGTTTCATCTTCAGCACCGTGGCGACTTCAGCTTGCGCGAACCAGCCGAGCTCCGCGAACCACACGTCGTACAGCCGGCCAGTGAGTCGGCCCCCGAGCAGTAGCATGAGACCGAGCGCCAGCAGAATCTGTCCGGCGCGGAAGAACGCTTGGCCGAAATCGCCGCGCGTGAAAGCGCTTTGTTCAGGAGTCGCGGCCGACACAGGGAAAGCGCGCTGAACATGCACCGCGCCGATGCCGAGCGCGATCAGCAGCGTGCTGGGGGCGAGCACTTCCCAGAACCGCCCGACTTCACCATCCGCCAGGAATAACAGACCCGTCATCGCAACGCCCGCTGTGAAGGCATAGACGAAGAGCGAATCTTTCAGCCGCTGCGCCACCAGCGCGTAGACCACGCAGCAGATGAGCGCCGGCGCCCAGAGGTTCCCACCTTGATCGAGCGTGATGAGCCCCTGCGCATCGTAGAACCACAGATTAAGCGGCAACAGCAGACAGGCGAGCATCGCAGTCGCCCGGCCGGCCAGCTGGTGGCGGGTGCGTAGGGCGAGTTGCATCCCGCCTGCGAGCAGCGCGAAGTTTGCCGTGGCCAGGCCTGCCGCTGCGTAGACAGGGTTATCGAAGACGCCAATCACGGCGAGCCACAGCACCACGCCGAGCGCCACCAAGCCGCCGCCGGCGCCCATGAGGATTTGCAAACTTTTGGGATCGAGCAGTTTCTGAATGAAGGTTGGGCTGACCTCAGCCACCGGCGGAGGACATTCAGGGGGAACCGTTTCGAAAGGCTGGGGGGCGGGGTTCATGGCGTTTTTCCAGAAGGGAAGGGGGAGACTACGGTGTCGGGACCGAACTCCCGCTGTAAGGCAACTTCCGCGCCCAACCGAATAGCGAATCGTAAGTGCTTGTGAGAAAACGGTTTAGAGATTCTTCGGACCGAAGCGATCCCCCGCCGCGCTGTATTCCGGCCGGCTTCAGGGTACATTCAGTGAACACGCATGTGACATTTTTTGTACACACCCTCATCCGCTAAACATGCCGACCCTCATCCCAACCGAACGCCGCCAGTTGGTTTCGCTCTCCGAACTGAGTTACTGCAATCCGTTCGAGCCGCGCCGGATCGAACTCGAACAGCAAGTGCTCGGCGATCGATTCGTGGAGGAAAATGTCAACGCGTGGAGCCGCACTGAAGCGACCGACCGGCAGGAGCGCGTGAACGTGGTGCGCATCAACGAGTGGGCCACGGCGCTGGCGGCCGAACTGCACGAACGTCAGCTCCGAGCGGGACCGCTCGCCGCAGTCGATGCCGCGCTGTACGACGATCTCGTCACCTACCTGCTGTATTATCAGCATCTGGCTCCGATGAGCCGCCCTCTCCTCGCTTTCACGGGTGAAGGTGACCGACTGGCCCAAGTGTGGCGCGCCTTTCAGCAGCAGCGCCGCTCGCTTCTCGAACCGCTCGGCCCCGCTGCCCAGGCGCTCCCCAGCGATGCGCACTTATTCGCCTGTTTGCATCAGGTGCGCAGGGCGTTTACGAATATCTTTGACTTCCTCATCGGCGAGTCGGCCCCAGCAACCCGACTGCGCGCCAGCGTGTGGCAGTCGCTCTTCACTCATGATCTGCGCCGCTATCGGCGAACGCTCTACAATCGGATGACTGAACTTGCCACGCTAATCACTGGCCCAAGCGGCAGTGGAAAGGAGCTGATCGCGCAGGCGATAGGTCGCTCGCAGTACGTCCCCTTCGATCCCAAGCGGCAGCGATTCGAAATCGCCGTTGGCGCTGAGGAGCGTTTTATCGCAGTCAATCTGGCGGCGTTGTCTCCAACCCTGATCGAGTCGGAGCTATTCGGCCATCGCAAGGGCGCCTTCACTGGCGCGATCGCCGATCACGTCGGCTGGTTAGAACGCTGTCCTGCGAGCGGCGCGGTGTTTCTCGATGAAATCGGCGAGCTCGACCTGGCGCTCCAGGTCAAGCTACTGCGCGTGACGCAGTCGCGAGACTACAGCCGGCTAGGCGAGAGCACGCCGCGTCGGTTTGCGGGCAAGCTGTTGGCCGCCACTAATCGCGATCTGGCCAGCGAAATGCACGGCGGTCGGTTTCGCGAAGACCTGTACTATCGGCTGTGCAGCGATCGAGTTCAGGCGCCAGCGCTGGTCGAACAATTGGCTGATCGTCCTGCCGCGCTCGGGGGATTGGTGCGTTACCTCGCGCGCAAAGTGCTGGGCGATCCGGTGGCCGACGAGGGGGAAGTGGAACAGCTCGCCGCCGAGGTGGAGGGTTGGATCACTTTGCGGTTGCCAGCCAACTATGGGTGGCCCGGCAACATTCGCGAACTCGAGCAGTGCGTTCGCAGCGTCCTGGTCCGGCATGAATATCAACCACCGAGCGCGACGGTTCCCCCTCCGTCGAGGCCCACCTGGCTCATCGCCGCCGAGCGCGGGGAGCTCTCCGCAAACGAACTGCTCAGCGCGTACTGCCGGTTGGTCTTCACGCAAACGGGGGGCTACGAACCGGCTGCCCGCGTGCTCGGCCTCGACCGCCGCACGGTGAAGTGTCACGTGGAACGCCAAGGATAAGCGTTGCGCAAGTGTGCGGCCGGCCCGCGCTTGTGCCACGAGAGATCCCGGAAAGCCGAAAGCGTCGCGCGACGGCTGAAATCGCTTGGGAATTCGCCTTACCGAAAACCCTGTCAACCGCATATTTTAGCCACCCGCCCTGATAGGGGATTGTCAAGAGCAAATTGTAGCCACCCGGAATTTGTAATGTGCCCGCCGTGAATTGTTTCACGTGAAACATTTCACGGCGGACCAACGGCCACCGGTGGTTATTCCACCACCAACCCCTGAAAATCCCGCTCCGCTGCTCCCACCACGGTGCAGTTCACCGCGCGAATCTGTCTTTCGGCCGGATCGATGCCCCCTTCGCAGCAAAAGCCAATCGCCATCGTGTTTGGGAAACTGGTGTTGAGCGCGGCGCAGCGCTGGAACGTCACCCGGTTGGGCGTTGACAACGCGGGGTTCGTCCCGAGGCGGAACCCTTGAATGCCGGCCTGGGGCTGGCCATCCTCGCGAATCCAATAGCCGCTGGCGCCCGTTTCCAAGGCCCGGCAATCGATGAACTCGATATTCTCCACTTCCGGTTCCATGACAAACCCCGCGAGTCCAGCGCGGGACGCGGTGCAATTAATCAGCTTGGCGTTGCGTTTGGGATGGGCAAGCTTGAAACCAAATGTGAGCGTATCGGTCGCCGTGCAATTTTCAACTACGATGCCGTCACACATGCCGCCGGTTAGATCGATCCCTTCCCACACGGTTGAGAATTGACAGTTTTTCACCACCAGGTTGGTGATGTCGGTCATCGTCACGCCGTCGGCTTGCAGCGGATAAAGCTGGTCGCCAATTTTGGTTTGCAAGCGTTCGATCTTGGAATCGAGAAGCTGCACATCGGTCGAATCCGTGACGAACAAACCGGCGATTTGCTCCCGCACGCGGCGCCGAACGAACGTGCCAAGCCCGCGGTCGAAACTGTAGAGCGGGAAGTCGTTCCAGCCAAAATCTTCCTTGATGCTTTTGGCCGAAGCCAGCTCGAAGACCGGGTCGCCCAAGTACGGGGCCCAATTCATATCGTGAATGTTCAGCCGCCGCAGTTGAACCTGCGAACAATTGCGAAGCGAAACGCCGCAACCCTTGCCATTGCCGGTGACTTCAATCTCATTCATGACCACCGGACTGGCGTGCATAATGAAGATTCCGGCGCAGTTATCGTGGCCTGTTTGCGGATGTTTGCCACGATTGATTGTGACCTGCTCTAAGCGAACGGAAACGGGGTTGTTTGGGGCGCCGGTGATTTCAAGCGTATTCAAGCTCACTGAGCGCAACAGATTCTCCGCCTGTTCCGCGCTGAGCACCACATCGGCGGAAGAAATCGCCACGCCATCCGGCCGCAATCTTGGCAGCGAACCGACCATTCCGCGCAGGGCATCCGGTGGCTCCACCTGCAGCTCACCAGCGCCCCGCGTTGATGGAATATATTCACTTACATCGACCGGCTCCATCGTTTGCACAAACTTCGCGTTGCGTAGCTGCACATCGTTGGGGACGACAATCGTTCCGTGCACCGCGTAGGTGGCGTGTTCGCCATCGATCTCGGCACCCGCGGCTTGAATCAGCGCAGCTTCGATCGCCGCGCGGTCATCGGTCACGCCATCCCCCACTGCGCCCAGCGAGCGCAGCGTCCGCTGGCCAGCAGGTGCAACCCCGCTGGTTAGCTGTAGAATCACGACCAACTGACAAATTGTGACCGCATGGCGGATCGACATTCAGAGCCTCTCGAGCGTGGTGAGTTGATGCCCAATTCCGACAAGATAAGCAACTCACGAGGGCCCGATCAAACGGTCATCACCGTCGGGGAGAACTGTACAATGCCTCGCGCAGAAGAATCGAGAGGGCTGATTGTTTGGTTTGAATTTGCGTTGCTCGGGCTGCTTACAACTGTCGACAGCGACGCAAGGCCAGCCCCACCAAGACCGCGAGCGCTTGCGTTGACGGCTCGGGCGCCGCAATTGAAGTCGCCGCACTCGCGGCAGCGCCAAAGCGCTGGGCCCAGATGTTGTAATCGAGCTGGTTCACCACCCGATTGCGGTCCGCATCGGCGGCCAGGGCGGCGCCGGTTTGGCCATTGGAGTCACGCCACACGGAGTAATCGGCGGCGTTCACCAGGCCATCGTTGTTGAAATCGCCCATGGCGGCCCCGGGGTTCACGATGCCAAACGAAGCGGCGTCGACGTAAACGGAGCCGCCCTGGTTGTTGGGCTGATTGAACACCAGCGCGAGCCGCGCTTCGACAGCGCCGGCCGGGGCTTGGAAAGAAATGGAATGCGAACGCCAAGTGTTGGTCGGCGAGGTTGAATCGGCGATGAGGGTTTCTTGTTCGCCTAGCATTTTGTTCGAGCCGTACTTGGCGCCGAACTCCGAGTAAAACTCCAGCTTCAGAAAGACGCGATTGCCCGTGCCGGCGAGGCTATCGGTCGAGCGAATGTACGACTCGAGCGCCGCTTCAACCGTTTGGCCCCCTTGCACGGTGATCCCTTGCGACACGCCACTGTACTGATCACCGTTGAAAGCGCCAAACAGCTTCAGCGCGGCCACTCCGTTACGCACTACGGTGTTGCTCGCCGAGACATTTGGATTGCCTGCAAGCGCGTTGCCGTTGCCGAAGACCGTCCAACCGGCGAGCGAGTTGTTTTCGTCGAAGCCGGGATTGCGACTGGTGATTGGTTCGGGCGTGGGGTCGATGCTGTAAACCTTCACCCAATCCACACTAAACGTTTGCGGCCAAACGGTGGTGGCGTCCGGGTTCGGCAGAAAATCGCCGCCGACCGCAGTGTTGATGACCAGTTGCATCGGCTTCGCTTTCTGTGAGAAGAAATTGCCAACGTCTTGGTCGTAGATATTGTAATAGTTCACATCATCCACAAAGAACCGCACGCCGCTATCCCGCCACTCCACTGCGTAGGTGTGGTAGTCGGCCGTGTAGTTCACCAGGGCGCCATTGATGCTGGTTTGCTGTTCGGAAAAGACGAACTGATGATTGTATGGCGGGTTCGTGCCGTAATGAAACGCGCTGCTGGTGCGGTTCGGCTGGTTGCCGCGGTTCTCCATGATGTCGATCTCGCCGCCGCTGGGCCACGGATATTGCTGCGTATCGGGCAACAGCCAAATTGCGGGCCACATGCCGCGCGTGGCAGGGAGTTTCGCCCGCACTTCCCACCGGCCGAGCTTGCGTGATTCGAGCGAGAAGATTTGCCCGCTGCGGTACGGCAAGTTTTGGTAGGGAACGTTCTCGCTCTTAATGAGCAGATTGCCGCCCGAAGTGGTCACCTGCGACGGCAAGTAAGCGTGCCGCGAATTGTTTGTGGGACTCGTGCTGGTTTCTTTCCGCCAGCGCGTGGTGTCGAAGGTGTTGAAGTCATCACTCCAGGCGAGATTCCAACCCGGCGGATCGGCGGCGGATGCCGAGGTGATCCCCATCAAGAAGACGAATGAGAACGCCAGCCAGCGGTCGCAAGCGCGCGTAAGAAATTGGTGGAAAACCATCGTCAACTTGCGCCTCTCTGGCGGTAAGCGGAACTAACTAACTACCGGCAGTCGCGCGATCGGGGACGGCGACCTTATTAACTTTGCTGCCCCATAACTCTTCGTACTTGGCGGCGTCGGTTTCTTCTTGGGTCATATTCAAGCGACCAACGAGCCGCACGCCATCGACGCCTTCAGCTTCGAAGATCACTGGTTCGGACGACCCCATCGCGCTGCCGGGTACGCCGTAGCGGATCTTAAAGGGCTGGCCGTCGCGCTCGTTGACGAACAGTTGGTCAATTGTACTGGCTTCGAGGCCGATGCGCTTGAGCTTCTCAGGATTGTAATTCTTGAGAAACTCTTTGAACTGAGTTTCGTTGGCGGGCCCACGCCAATCGTGCCGTGACTGGTAAGTGAAATAAAGATTCGCCAAGCGTTGAATGTTGTTGGAGTTCACCGCAGCAAGCGAGTCATTTGGGTCGGCTGAACCGCACCCGCTCAACAAAGTGAGCGCGACAAGACCCATCATGACACGATAAACTGGGGCCAAACTTCGCGACTTTGCACAACCGAACATCTGCTTACTCCGAGATAAGGATCTAATTTTTGAGCGACGTCTCGCCTGGTATTAGAACGTAAGCAGCCGTTAGAGGCTATCCAAAGAAACGACAGTTTGATCAGCCCGCTTGCCCAACTGGTCGAGCAGCACCAAGTTGGCCGAATTCGAGATGACCCGGGTGGAAGCGTCGCCGAACACGGAGATGATCACTCCCGGGTGGGCGGAACCAAACCCTTTCTCGTCGAAGGTGCCGGGCGGACGATCTTCTTGGTCGGCGCGAACCGGGATTTCCGGGGCCGGGTTGCCTGAGGCACGCGTCAGCGCGCCGAACATTCGCATGTGCGGCCAGTCGGCGCCGACATAGTATCCATAGACTTCCCAATAGGGCCATGGGTTGGAGCCGTTGATTGTGTAGGCGGTGACTGGGACGGCCTTCTCAGCGGCTAGGATTGTTTTCGAAGCACCGTCTTCAATGTCTTTGAATCCCACGCGCTTGAACTTGACAACCTTGGGGGGATTACTGGAAGCATTAATTTGTCCTCCTTTGACAAGGATTCCGGTCCAAACGGCGGTCTGTTCATTGGGCTGGGGATTCACCGTCCGCTGCCACGCAAAACCAGGCAGCCAGTTGACATCGTTATGGCTAGCCATCACGCCCGCGTAATCAGGCAGCATATATACGTCGGTTCCGATCGTGGCGAAGCGGCCGCTTCGGGAAGGACAGTTGAACATCGCCACGGGAATCTCAATCATTCCGCTTTCGATAAATCCAGCAGTTGCGGGGGAAGTGCCTTTCCGCATGTCGGCGAGGCTCTGCTCTTCGATTGAAGGGAGAATTTGATACATCCAACCCGCATTCTCAAAGCCATAGAGCGGCTTAACCAACTCGGCTTGGTTGGTGAACTGTTCAACCGCGCCCCCAGCTGTCGGGAACTTTTTCGTCGCCGACTCGACCAAATGGCAAGCCAGTCCGATCTGCCGCATGTTGTTAATGCACTGCGAACGTCGCGCTGCTTCGCGCGCCGCTTGCACGGCGGGGAGCAAAAGCGCGACGAGGATGCCGATGATCGCGATGACCACCAGCAGCTCCACAAGGGTGAACCCGGCCGACTTGAGGGGTGACGATTGGCGAAATAGTTTGGCTGACATTTTTACTGGATTTTCCCGAAGAGACTTCCTGACCGAGAGATTGCCCTACAGACTCGACGCCCGACCCACGTTATGACTGAACCTGCTGCCCGCAGGACGAAAGTGAATAGAGACCGCGGCGCGACGTGCTCGCGCCGCGGTCACCGGCGGTTAGCGGGCGCTCCGGCGTCGGGATCCGACAACCGTCACGCCTGCCACCACCATCCAAGCCCACAAACTTGGTTCCGGAACCGCCGCGGCAGCCGCCACTGCCGGCGGCAGCTTGTCTCGCCACACGGTGTAATCGGAGGCGTCGATCGTTGTGCCGACTTTCGTCGGCGAAAGGTTCGGCAGCGTACTACCGTTGAACGCATTTTTCCAAGCAGTGTAGTCGGCGGCGTCGATTGTACCGTTGTTGCTATAGTCGCCCACCAATCCGGAGGCGCCGGTAACTTTCGTGGCGGAAATGTTGTCGAACCACATCGGATGATTGGCCCCGTTAGCGAAGTCCACATTCAGCACCAGGAAAGCAACGGAAGCGGTGCCGGCAGGCGCCACTCCCTGGGCCTCACTGAAGATCCACGTGTTAGGTGCGCTGTTGCCATCCAAGAACGGTTGGGATTCGACACCTGGAAAGGCCGTGTTGATAAGGCCAATGCTGGCCGAGGCAGGCACAAGGTCAACGCCAGCCGCGTCTTCAAACACGATCTTGAAAAGGCCAAAAGTTGCTCCGGTCCCAACCGCTGGCAATGCGACCTCGGTCAACATGTAACCAGAGAACTTAAACTCCTGGCCAGCACTCGCTGGAAACGACGTCGGGCTGCCGAAGATCCCTTGGCCAACTTCCGGTACGCCATCTGAAGGAGCGTTCAGTTTGACCGCAAAACTTCCACTTTGGGCCCCAATTCCAGGAGCGCCGATGGTTTGGCTTCCACCTGGACCTAAAAGGTGCCAACCCGTCAAGTCGCCCGTCTCGAAATTGGGATTTGTGAGCAGATTTTGGGCCGACGCGTTGGCAGAGAGCAGCAGACTCCCAAGGAGTGAATAAACCAATGCTCGCTTCATAGTGCAATACTCCGCGTGATGAGTCGCGCCGTGGGCGCAAGGATGACGTTTAGTTTTCGCTCAATCTCCAACGCTTTCGGCTGGTAACCGACTCAGTCGCTTCGCAGCATCAAAAAATCGCCGCTGTTAGACAAAAACTTTTCGGCGCCAACAGCGGGACGCCCCACTACGCCCCTCGAGTCCCAAAGTCTTAACAGTTTATCGCTTCTTCAGCGCCGAGTAACCGAGGCGCGACGAAACGCGCCGCGGTCACCTGCGGCTAGCTGGCGCTGCGCCGCCGGGTTCCGACCAGCACCACGCCTGCCACCACTATCCAAGCCCACAAACTTGGTTCGGGAACTGCCGCAGAATTCGCAACCGCAACCGGCAAAACATCACGCCACACTGTGTAATCCGAGGCGTCAATCGTCGTGCCCACTTTCGTCGGCGACAGATTCGGCAGCGTGCTACCGTTGAACGCATTTTTCCACGCGGTGTAGTCGGCGGCGTCGATCGTGCCGTTGTTGCTGTAGTCGCCGGTGACGCCCGCCGCGCTTAGCGCTGTGACAGTCACGAATCCCTTACTTTCGACATCGGTCGGCCACACGTTGGGGCCGAACACCGAGAAGCCGTACTGCACATGCCGTCCAGCGCCCGGGTCGGTCGTCGCGGTTACGCTAAAAACTCCGGGCGTTAGATCCACGGTTGTTTCGGTAAACGAGGAATAGTCGGGGGCGAAATCTCTGATAAGCGCCTTGGCAACATAGGGACTCACCAACGTATTCGCGAGCACATTGCCCGTGAAGGTAACTGTTTGACCTCCGAGGGTACCATCTTGTTCGACGTAGAAAATGGCCTCCATATTCTTATTGCCCGCCGCCCCGGGGCCACCCACACCGTTGACGTACCAGAAGCTATCGCCCGTGGGGATGGGAGCTGCCTCGAGCTTAAGAGTTGCCCCAGTAAAATTCGCTCTTAAATCTGCTGTTGTCCAGACTTCGCCGCCCGCATAGCCTCCGCCATTCTCCGGAAGTTCAAAGCGGTTCATATAGCCCACCCACGAATAGCTGGGATCGACGCCAAACGTTACCGCCGAAGCGCGGAGCGCTGTTGCGGCGAGCATCAGAGTGCCCAGGAGTGAATAACCAAGTGCTCGCTTCATAGTTCAATACTCCGCGTGAGGAATCACGCTATCGGTGTGAAGAGGACGTTTAGTGTTCGCTCAACTTCAATCACGAGAAAGCCTTAACTTCTGCGATTTTGAGACCCGGCTGCAATTGCCAGGGCGGCCAAGATGCCCAAAGTCCAGGTGGAGGGTTCAGGAACGGCAGCACTCGATACCGCTGCCGAGCCCGAAGTGGCGCCAAATCGCGATTTCCAAAAGGTGTAGTCTTCTGGGGTGTTGAAGCCAATCGTCACCCCTTCGTTCTGCAGCGGTCCACCATCCCGCCATCGCGTGTAGTCAGCGGCATCTACGACGCCGTTGTTGTTGTAATCACCTGCAACGACAGGCGCCGCTGCTGTAAGCCGGACCAACGACGCGTTGTCGAACCAAGCAGCTCCCCCCTGATTGTTAAGTTGGATGAAGAACAGGCTTTGGCGCACAAACGCTGTCCCGGCGGGCGCCACGGCGTTGACCGTATACTGAATCCACTGGTCCTGCACCATGTTCGGATCGCGACCATCAAAAATCGGCGTGTCCTTTTGGTTGGTTCCCGGGCTGAAGTTCACGGAGCCGATCACACTGCCAGCCGTATTCAAGAATTGCAGCGTGACGTTGGTGAAATTCTCTTGCCCCAGAATCGAATCGTCGCTGGGGGAATACGCCCACACCGAGCCCTCGAATTGTTGACCTGGTGCAGCGGGGACATTCTGAAAAGCGCCGCTTGCGTTGGGTGTCCCCGAAAACGGACCAAAGTTTTTGAGGGCTGTCAGGCCATCTTGGGGTACTACCGGGCCCGTCTCCCGAAAGGAGTTGTTAAAAATCGTCCACCCGCCGGTGCCGTTAGATGCGGGGATGGCGGCAGTCTCAAAACTGGGGTCAGCCAGCAGATTGCTGCTTACCGTTGTGTTGAACCGATCAATCTGCAGACGATCGACTTCCATGCGGTAGGTCGTTCCGGGGCCTGTCGCGGTGGGCGTTAGCCCTGCGTTGAAGGCGTCTGTGAAGGTGTTATCCGGCGCCCAGAAATTGAAATGCGCCTTCATCGGATCATTGGGCACCACCGTATTCTCGGTGCGAACGAGCGTATTGTTGATGTACCACTTCACACTGGTGGGGGTCCACTCGGTGGTGTAATCGTTAAATTGGGTGACATCGAAACCTGCGGGGTTGCTGATTGTCACGGGCGAACCAGCGGTCGAAAAGTCGCCATCATTCCACACGTTGGTGAGCGTGTTGTCCGGCCCTGCTGTCTGGGCGTAGTTGGTGAGAATCTCGTGATCGATTTCGTCCCGCACTAGCACGCCGGGCGCCGACTCACGCTGCACGTCATAGAGAAAGGCCGCGGCAACCAGTCCGCCTGGAATTGGTCCAGCCACTCGCATCCGCGACGTCATGCGCAGTCCGCCGCCGACCGCGAAGTTACGCTTGGTGAGCACGTCGGTTCCAAGAAAACTGGCTCCGGGAGCGTCAGGATTGAAGGTATCGAGATTCAAAACGGCGACCTTGCCGTCGGTGCTTCCAGCGGCAGCGGTCGTTACACCATCTTGCGGCAGCGTGAAGCGGAAGTTCGTCCGGCCCACAAAGTCCTCGCCACCGAACGGCACGCGATAGGTAGTGACGTCAACGACTCCACCAGGATGAACAGTCGCGCCACCCCGGGTGCCATCGAACTCGTCCACCAATAAAGTTTGGCCTGCAGCAAAAGGTGTCCCCACCAGGAGAATTATCAAGGATGCTGTCCGCATGCGGCCACTCAAAAGTTGAAATGCATTCATCGCTAATTGTTCCGTCTTGATGTTCCGTTTTGAATCCAGCCCGCTGATCTTGAGAACTAGTGTTAGATCTGAACCGACTTTGCTTGGCGGCAAGCTGTTCAACGAGCCTGCCTCAATGTCGACCACCGGCCTGAACTCGGCATGGCCGGGAGCACAGCAGAACGGTTCGAAAAGGTTACGGAAAAGTGTGTAAGTAACTGTTATCCATAGTAATCACTTGTTTCTCGACGTCAAGCCGATTGTGACGAAATTTCTGAATATTTCTCAAACGCCAGATTCACCTGAAGACCCCAGAATTGCCGGAGAATTATGGAGTTCGATGAAACTTGAACCGACATCTTGACGCAATTCAACAGATCAAGCATAGTAAGAAACAGTTACTCGTCCTTGTTTCTCCGGAAGACCAATTTCCATGCCCTCGATTCGCGAAGTCGCCAGAACAGCCGGGGTTTCTATCGCCACTGTATCCCGCGTGATCAACGGCGCTGAGAATGTCGACCCGCAGTTGCGTAACAGCGTGTTGCAGGCTGTCGAAGCGTGTGATTACTCACCGCAGGTCCGCCGCCGTGAAGCGGATTGCGTAGCGCTCATCTACCTCGGCCCCTTCACTACGGGTGGCCCGTACGACTCGGCGTGCATCGATGGCATGGTCGAGGCGATGCGTGAATCCTCGTTCGATCTCAAGCTGATTGATTTGCATCGCGACCGCGCGCCGGGCGAATCGTTTCGGCAGTTCTTTGCGCGGAAGGGTCTCGGCGCCGCCGTACTGCGCTGCACCACCGCCCAACGCGAGATCGCCCAAGAGATCGCTGCCGAACGGTTACCAGTAGTTGTGCTTGGCGATCACTTTGAATGCGAGAACTTACCGTTCGTTTACGCCGAATCGAAGTCGGCCAGCCTGCAAGCGGTCGAGTACTTGGTCTCGCTCGGTCACAAACGAATCGCGTTTGCCGCGTGCGATCGCGATGACGGCGACCATCTCGATCGTCTTGAAGCGTACCGTCATGTGCTCGCTGACCATGACCTGCTCGATGAGCGTCTGATCTGCCGCGTGCCGCCGCATCGCGCGAATGGCCGGCAAATGCTGCGCAATCTGGTTGGCATGCCCAACCGCGCGACGGCCATTTTCATTGCCGACCCGCACGTGGCGAATGGCGCCATTATCGAATCCCATGAGTTGGGGCTCCGGCTGCCCACCGATCTTTCCATCATTGGCTTTGATGACGGCGATCAATCCAGCACGATCTGGCCGCGAATGACGGCGGTCTGCCAAGACGCTCGGGCGCTCGGCAAACTCGCTTTCATGCAGGCCGTGCAGCTGGCGGCCGACACGCACGCCGTCGATGGCGTGGCGTCTCGCCAATCGGCATGGCTCGACATCGGCGAGACGACTGGTCCGCCTCCGGCAGATTTGCATCGGATCATGCCAAACGGCGGGCGACTTGCCGTGCGCTAAGGTTGATCGATTCTTGAATCACTTGACCGCTTGCGCGCTAAACGCCCGAGCTCGGGCAAGTGCCGGTTGTAAATAAGAATGCTCGCCAAGGCCAAGCCTCCGGTCAGCTGCAGACGCGCGGGTCAGCGGCTCGGGCTGAGGAATGAACCCGCCAGCGGTCAACGCAGGGGACGAGTTTTCCCCCACCGGTTGGGATCGAGTTCGCCGAACTGTTAGTGCTGGCTGGCATTCGCATGGCCAAGCTGAAGGATTGTCCCCATGCATGGGAAGGGGTTGAAGATGGCGATTCCTTCGCTGCCTGCCAACACCCGGCTCAAAGCAACCCAACATGCCCGGCATCTGAAGCAATGGGTGCTCGCCGATGACAGCGGGATCGAAGTCGATGCGCTCAACGGCACCCCCGGGAACTATTCGGCTCGGTTCCCCGAACCGAAGGCGACCGAGGCCGACAACAATCGCTTACTGTTCGAAAAACGAGCGGGTTTGGCCCCGCGTTGAAAAGTGCCTTAAGTCGCCGCCCCCCGGCGATACGATTGATTATCCCCAAATTCGTCACCAACCATTCAAGTGACGCCCGCCGGGAAGCGGAGTCGCCAACATGAAAATCTCAATTCTGCTGATCGGGTTATCTACCAGTACAGCACCGCTTCCCGCCCCGCCTCGGCCCCAGTGGTTAGCAACAGTTGTCCCGCCACTTTTACCAGAAAATTGCATGCTGAAGGGGCGACATCTATACTAGTGGCAGTGCGGCTGAAGGATGATCGGAAAAGGTGGAACCCCCCTGGGTTCGCAATCAATTGAAATCGCGGATTTCGCTTGGTTCGTGATTTGCTGATTTCCGCGCCCTAGCTAGTAGCGCGTGGCTTAGTTCGCTGGAGCTAATCCACCGTGCCGCAACTCTTGTCTGACAGCATTCAATCTCATTCTAATTTTGTCGCGGTAGCACCCAGAGCCTGTCATCCTATGATCACTTCGCGCTTCATTCTGTCCCGATGGCTTCTGATCGGTCTCTTGTGGATGTTTGTTCCACAGCACATCTCTGCCAGTGAGACTGTTGCTCGGCTTTGGAACGAGGAGTTGCTACATGCCATCAGCATCGACACGGCGCGTCCGACAGTCCATGCCCGTAACTTATTTCATGTCTCTGCCGCGATGTATGATGCGTGGTCTGCCTTTGATCCAGCATCCCAGCAGTATCTGCACCAGGAAAAGAGCACTGCGCTGGACTTAACTGCCGCACGGAACGAGGCGATTAGCTATGCCGCGTACAACGTCATTTTGCATCGTTTCGTGACAGGGCCAGCTGGTGTTGGTCCTGGCAAGGCTGCCACCGTAGTGGACTTACGTCAGCAAATGACGGACCTCGGGTACGATCCTGATTTCACTTCCATAGTCGGGAGTTCCCCGGCTGCACTTGGAAATCGCATTGCGCGCTCGATCATCAATCACGGGCTGGCGGATGGGGCGAATGAGCAGAATCGCTATTCCAATCCGCCTGGCTTCACGCCGATCAATGCGCCTTTGACTTTTGAAAACCCTGGAACCGTGATGGTGGATCCCAACCGTTGGCAAGCGCTCCACTTTCTTGGAAATCGCATCGATCAGTTCGGCACCCCGATCTTTGAATCAACACAGCGGAATCTGACTCCCTTCTGGGGCGCCGTGACCCCTTTCTCGATGACCTCATCCGATCGGAGTGGCAACAATGTCTACTTCGATCAGGGATTGCCCCCTGGGCTCAACCGCGTCGATGAAGCGGATTTTAAGAACGATGCATTGACCGTTATTCGGCTCTCTTCCTATCTGGACCCCAACGATGGAGTTACGATCGATATCTCCCCAGCCTCGCGGGGAAATACGCCGAATGCTCCGCAAACCGAAAGCTATGATCAAGTCGGACATGCGTTGAATCCCTGGACTGGCCAAGCTTACGCGCCCGAGCTCATCCGGCGCGGCGACTTCTACCGAATCATCTCGGAATATTGGGCAGATGGCCCTCACTCCACAGCCCCTCCTGGGCACTGGAACGAAATTCGAAATGAAATCAGTGACCGCATGGACCAACTTGCAATCCCAAAGCGAATCGGCGGAAATGGCCCAGTTCTTAACGACCTGGAATGGGACGTAAAGAGCATGTTCGCGCTCAATGGTGGATTGCATGATGCGGCAATTGCTGCTTGGAACCACAAAGGAGTTTATGATAGTTCGCGACCAGTGTCATTCATTCGCTATATGGGCCAACTGGGGCAGTCTTCTGATCCAGGAGGTCTGTCCTATCATCCCGATGGACTCCCGCTTGAATCAGGACTCGTCGAAGTCGTAACAAGCGAAACCACGGCAGTTGGCGGGCGTCATGAGCACCTAGCCGGGAAGGAAGGCAAGATTGCTATCAAGGCTTGGTCGGGTCCCATTTCCGGAACGGCTCCGTTTGATGATCCCGCTGAGATCGCAGGTGTAGAATGGATCCTGGCGGAAAACTGGCTCCCTTACCAACTTAGCAGCTTTGTCACCCCACCATTTCCCGGCTTCGTGTCTGGGCATTCAACATTTAGTCGATCAGGTGCTGAAATACTAACGCGACTTACAGGGAGCGAGTACTTTCCAGGCGGCCTGTATTCGTTCGATATTCCAGTCGGCACTGGCCTCGATTTCGAATACGGCCCAGTTTCTCCCGTACAACTTCAGTTTGCGACCTACTTCGACGCTTCCGACCAAGCTTCGATGTCCCGACTGAGCGGCGGCATCCATCCTCCTGCGGATGATTTTGCTGGCCGAAGAATCGGGCAACTCATTGGGAACGTCGCTTGGCAAAAAGCACTTACGTATTTCGGCAACAATCCCGTGCCAGAGCCAGCAAGTATTTGGCTAATACTAAGTGGAGTGTTGATTGGTTGCGCGAAGCGTTCTTGCTGGAAACAGCGACAGAAGTAAGTTCTGTTGGGACGCGTGATACTTGAAATAGGCGGCATGGTGACTTCTCAAACGCCCCAAGACCTACTTCCTGATGGGAATCCGATAATGCGCATGTGGCCATTCGATCAGTTTCGCCGAATGATGTTTGCTGGCGTCTGGTCGCTCTTGACCGCGGGGCAAGTGTCGGCGGTTGTCTTTACCGATGTGACACTCAGCGCAGGCATCAATCACGTTCACTCCTACCCTGAGATCATCGAGCAACTTCCTTCGACCGCGTTCTTTTCGGGAGGCGCTGCTGCGGGCGATTTCGATGGAGACGGACTTGTTGATTTAGTCTTCACTCGGCTCAACGACACAGACCTGTTGTATCGCAATCTCGGAAATGGAACTTTCGAGGCGCGCTCAGCTTCCGCGGGTTTCATATTTCCAACCTACACCGATGGCGTGATCTCAGGGGATGTCGACAACGACGGTGATCTGGACTTGTACATGACCTCGGTCCACACGACGCGCAACTACCTTTATCTCAATAACGGTAGTGGCTATTTCGTCGATGCCGGTCTAAGCCATCCTGCTACTCTGGCCAATGGCGTCACTCGAAGTGGACAGGGAGCGAGTTTTGGGGATTTTGATAAGGATGGATATTTAGATTTAGTGACGGGGGATTGGGGAAATTTCGTGGCTTCCTCGCAATCACGATTGCTCAGGAATCTGGGAGCTACGCAACCAGGCAGCTTTCAAGACGTTACGGTAGCTTCCGGAATTAATACTTATCGCAAAGACCGCAGCTTTCGATATGCTCCCCGTTTTGTCGATCTCGACCGGGATGGAAACCTCGACATTACGTTTGCCGCTGATTTCGTCACGAGCCAGATATTTTGGAGCAACGGAAACGGAACGTTTACGGATGGAACGATTGCTTCCGGAACCGGAACGGATCTCAACGGGATGGGTTCTACTTTTGGAGATTATGACAACGATGGAGACTTGGATTGGTTTATTACCAACATCACCAACGCTCCTGAATTTCCTGGACCCTTCGGTGGTTGGAATCGACTCTATCGCAACGACGGAAACCGCACTTTCACGGATGTCACCCAAGCAGCGGGTGTGCGAGACTCGCGCTGGTCATGGGGAACGACCTTTTTCGATTACGACAACGATGGCGATCTCGATCTGACTGCCACCAATGGCTACAACGGGCCAGGCTGGCTCAACGATCAGACTTTCCTCTGGAGAAATGACAATGGCGTCTTTACCGACGTCTCTGATGACCTTGGCGTCACGGATACTTTACAAGGCCGAAGCACCGTTCATTTGGACTATGACAGCGATGGGGACTTAGACCTCTTGATCGTGAATAATGCCGCGGCTCCGATTCTATATCGTAATGACGGCGGGAATGCCAACCACTATTTGAGGATCGATCCTCGTGGGACCGTCTCAAATCCTCAAGGCATCGGCGCCTGGATCACTGTGACTCCCGACTTAACCGACCCGCAACACAAAATGGTCTGGGAGATTGATGGCGGAAGTGGGTACCACAGTCAGAATGAACGAATTGCCCATTTTGGACTTGGGGCGTCAGGAGACACCGTCGATCAGATTACGATTCAGTGGTCCAGCGGAATCATTCAACATCTGTACGATGTTCCTGCAGACCAAACGCTGGTCGTAACTGAAACCCTTCAGCGTTCGGGCGATTACAATGGCGATGGCTTGGTTGATGCGGCGGATTACTCAGTCTGGCGAGACAAACTAGGAACGAATGCTAATCTGCCCGGTGACGAAACTCTTGGGAGTGTCACCCAATCCGACTATGTTGTGTGGTCAACCAATTTTGGCATAGCGGGAACAAGCTCTTCTGGCCATTTGATCACAATCCCAGAACCAGCAACGTCGTTACTATTTTGCCTTGCTGTCCTTACGAACTTCTCATTTCCGGTGTTTAAGCTTTTCCGGAGGGAGTAGCTGAAACCCTCGATTGAGAGCAGAATCTCCCGCTCGCGACAGGAGCTCCTCTCGACAAAGTCTCCCCCTCGTTGGGAAACAGTTTCTTAAAGCGCGCTTCTGCGGGTTTTCTGGGGGATTTGCGTCGAGAAAACAGGGGAGATAGTCCGTTATTTCCAGGAAATTTGACGAGCGAGAGTTTATTTAGGTGCTTGTTCTCTCAAGCAGAAAACCAAAGAATCCCAAATTAATCAGCGAAAAACCATTGACTTACCTTCGAAGTCGAGTACGCTAGAAACTGTTACTAGTCTGTTTCCTGTGTCAGAAGGTTTAACCTTCGCTTTTCCTTAGTTTCCTTCTCATCCTGTATAGGAAGACTCAGCGGCAACGTCTTGCTTGCGTAAGTTCGCAGCATCGCAGTGGGATCGGTGCCTTGAAAGTTTTGTTGTTTTTCCAAGTGTTTGGGGAGACGGTTGGTTTCTGCTCATATCGTGTTCGTTGGAGGATTGCTCATGAGTTGCTTCAAGATGACTTTGGTTGCCGTGGCGGCGTTGACCATCACGGCCGTTAGCTCGCTGTCTGCAGCGGCTAATTCTCTCGTCAATCCCGGTTTTGAAGACCCCATTACGATGGATGGCCCTCCCTTCGTCGGGTCCTGGGAAGGTTTCGCCGGCGGTAGCGCTTCGTCTGCCAACAGCACCGCGATGCCGCGCACGGGCGCCCAATCGTTGGACCTGTCGGTCACCGGCGCCAATACCTTCGCAGGCGCCTTTCAAGATGTCGGTGTTGTCGGTGGTGTTCCCTACATCTTCAGTGGCTGGCACAAGTTGCTAGATGGTAATTCGGGCGGCACCGAAGTCCGCATTGAATGGCGTGACGCTACTTCGGAAGTTGGTCGCACCCCGAACTTGGTTGCAGCGACGACCGCAGCTTACACGCAGTTCAGCCTCCAGGCCACTGCACCTGCGAACGCGACAATTGCTCGCGCCGTTTATGCGATCCAGAGCTTCGGCGCTTCGGCTCCCCAAAACGTTTTGGTTGACGATGTGAGCTTCACCGCTGTTCCCGAACCGGCTGCTTTGTGTCTGGCTGGCTTGGCGGGCGTTGCGATCTTCGCTCTGCGTCGCCGTAGCAAGTAGTCTGCTTTTGATAAATTGAGTTTCCAATTGCGTTTGTCCGCCACTGCGAAGGCGGGCAAACGCTTTTTTATTGTAACCCAGGGCTTGCAAGTGGAGGGGCACACGTTTTCGAAGCGAGATGTTCGCACTTGTCCGTTCGATCAACCTTTCAAGTACCCACAAGTTTCTTACCCATTTCGACACCCAAGCTTGACGACCAAGGGCAGGTAGTGTTCGACGTTCTTCGCCCTCTCCCGAATGATCTCTCAATCATCGGCTTCGATAACGGCGGTCAATCGAACACCATCTGGCCCCCAAGCGGCCGGACAGTGGCGCCCCGCACAAAAAAAGGGTGACACACGACTCTTGCCCGGCGGCTAATGTTTCAGCAGTTCCACTGCCACCGCGCTCATCGCGCGGACGCTGGTGGTGAGGGTTTGCTCCGGATCGGGATAAAACTTTGCCGAATGCAGCGAAGGCGCCACGCCGCCATTCTTCTGATACACATCGAGCCGCGGCTGGGTCACGCCGCCGACTTTGAACATGCAGATCGGCACGCCGGCCAGGCCGTACTGGCTAAAGTCTTCACCCCCCATGCTCGGTTCGGTGGCCGCGACATTCGCTTCGCCCAGTTCCTGACGCATCGCGGCCGCCACGCGCTGGGTGAGCTCGGGATCGTTGTACAGCGAGGGCGTTCCTTCGGAAATTTTTACCTCTGGCGGCGGGGCGCCAGCGCTCTGCGCTGCGGCGTCAGCTTTGCGGCGAATGGCGGCGGCGATTTGGTCGCGCACCGCTTGCGAATAACTGCGCACCGTGAGTTGGAGCGTGCAGTCGTCGCTGATGACGTTGTGCTTGGCGCCGCCGTGGATGGAACCAACGGTAATGACCGCCGGCTCAATCGGCTTGAGCTCGCGACTCACAATCGTTTGCAAATCGAGCACCAACTTCGCAGCGATGACGATGGGGTCGATCGTGGTTTCAGGATAGGCCCCGTGTCCCCCGCGGCCCTTCACCACAATGTCCACACTATCGACATTCGCTTGCGAGTACCCGGCACAGTACCCCACCTTGCCGCACGGATAGTCGGCCGCCACGTGCAGCGCGATGGCGAAGTCCGGGCGGGGAAAACGCTTGAAGAGCCCATCGGCGAGCAGCTTCTCCGCCCCGGCGCCACGCTCTTCCGCCGGCTGGCAGATGAAGACCGCGGTTCCTTGCCAGGCGTCGCGATGCGTGGCCAGGAACTTCGCCACGCCCATGAGATTGGCCATATGAATATCGTGCCCGCAGGCGTGCATCACGCCAACGGTTGTCCCGCGCTCATCGGTAGCGCGGACCTTCGAGGCGTACGGCAAGCCCGTTTCCTCGGCGACCGGCAGCGCGTCCATATCCGCCCGGAGCATGAGCGTTTTGCCGGCGCCATTCTTGAGCACGGCCACGACGCCCGTGCCGCCGACACCGGTGGTCACTTCACAGCCGGTTGCTGCAAGAACCTTGGCGAGCTTCGCTGCCGTGTTGTGTTCAGCATGCGACAACTCCGGCGCGGCGTGCAGTTCTTTGTAGAGTTCCACCAGCACGGGCAGCTCTGCGCCGATCCACTTTATGGGGGGCGCCGCGAGGAGCGTCGCTGAGCTGGTTAAGAAGCATGCGAGAACTATGGAAGTCTTCATGTTGGCGACTCCGCTTCCTGATGGGCGCGGCTCGAACGGTTCGTGGTGATAGCAGGGCTACTCAAAAGGAGGGTGACGATTTTGGGGAGAATCAAGCGCATCGCGCGGGCGCGGTGACTGAGCGCCCGTTTCACCGCGGGGCCGAGCTCGCCGAATGTGCGATGGTATTCGACCACTTCAAACAGGGGGTCGTAACCAAACCCGTGGCCGCCGTGGTGTTCGGTCCGCAGGCGTCCGCGGCAGACGCCGTGTGCTTCGGCCCGCACCGCGCCGGTCGGGTCGGCCAGCGTGACGTGGCAATGGTACTGGGCCCCCCGCCTTTCGGGCGGCAGCCCCGCGAGTTTTTCCAAGAGCAAGCGATTGTTGTCCGCATCGGTCGCGCTGGGGCCGGCGAACCGGGCCGAATAGATTCCGGGGGCGCCGTTGAGCGCATCGACTTCGACTCCGCTATCATCGGCGAGTACCCACTCCGCCAGATGCCGGGCCTGTTGGGTGGCTTTCAGCCGCGCGTTGGCGGCGAAGGAATTGCCATCTTCAACCACTTCGAGCGCTTGATGGAAATCCTTCAGCGTGGCCGTGCGAATGCCGAACGGCGCCAGCAGCTCGGCGAGCTCGATCCCCTTCTTCGAGTTGTGTGTGCCGATTACGAGCAGCGGCGAATCTTGTGTCATGCTGGTATCTTAGACGGGAGCCGGGTTCCAACGGAACCCACGGGGCGGCGGAGTGGCGCATCGACTGGTCGCCGCCAAACTTCACAGCCCGGGTTGAACCGAGGTCACCTCTCGTCGAGCGCTTTTCATGACGCCCTGGCGATGAAAGTAGACGTAACTCGCGGCCATTCGCATCGGTCGCGAAGCGAGCATGACGTTGAAGAACAAGTCGCTCTGGAATGTATCGAACAACAAACGGAGCAGCCGCTTGGTGCGGAACTTGGGATAGCTAGCAGAAAACCACTGGGCAGGGTCCTCGCACTTGCCTTCCAGGAATTCGGCCACGGCGTGTCCCGCGGCCAAGCCATGCTTAAGCGCGGTGTGGATGCCGCCCGCCGTGACGGGCGAGACCATCCCAGCCGCATCACCCACGAGTAGCGCGCGCTGCGTTGCCACGGGTCGCACAACGCCGCCGCAGGGGATCATGCCGGCGCGAATCGAAGTCGCCTCACGGTCGCGGACATCCACAACAGGCGCGATCTTGTCGAGAAACCGTTCCATCACCCGTTTGATCGCATCGGGGTCGTGGCGCATGCGACGCGCGAGGCCGATTTGCGTAACTCCCACGCCGGGAACCATCCACCCGAGGTAGCCGGGAGCAAGTTTGCGGTCGAGGAAACAGTGCAGGCGATCATCAACTGCTAGTGAGAGGCCGGCGAATTCGTACTCGACGCCGAAGAGGAATTTCGCGTTTTGACCGAGATTTAAGGATCGGGCAACCTGCGAGTTCGGGCCGTCGGCGCCGATCAGATAGCGCGTCTCGCCAAGGTCGCCAAGGTGGTAGCCGCCGCGGACTTTTGTGGCGCCGTTGAATGACCGTCCACAAGAGAGTTGAGCGCCTACCTGCTGAACGCGACCCGCGAGCCAGCGGATAACGTTGGGCGTGTCCGTCGCGAGAAAGTAGTAACCGGGTGCATCGAGGTCGACATAACGCATATTCGGTGCGTAGAGTCGAACGCCCGGAATCGAGCGAACCAGGTCGACAGGCAACGCATCGAAGAGGGCGATGTGGTCGACGACCTCCTTGACAATGATGCCCGTGGTATGGAGCTTTTCGCCGGGATCGTCCTTCCGTTCCACGATGCGGACCCGCAGTCCTCGGCGAGCCAGAACGGTAGCGCAGGCCAACCCGGCAAAGCTCGCGCCGACAATCGCACAATCGGTTGAGCTGGAGTTGGCGCTATCGGTCGCAGGGGTCAACACATTGAGCTCAGCGGTGAAATGCAACGACGTAACCGACGGCGGTTCGCGAGATTCGTACGGGCAGATTGTGATCTTGGTTCGCGCGGCGAAATCCATCCGTGAATTGCCAAAGCCGCGTTCCCCGATTTCGCCAGGTGTGCTTCGTCCGTGGAAGGGAGCGGCCACAAGCAGCCAGCTCAGTGCCGTACCCGTTTCTTCAGCCGCGCCTCGGCGCGATACTTTGCCCACCAGCCAACCCGCGTACCGGCGAGGCCAATCCATTCGAGCGAGGGCAACTCGTCAATCACCGCGAGCGCCGCGGAAGTAATCGGAGTGTTCGCCAGATTCAGTCGCTTGAGCGAGCGGAATACACCCAGCCGCAAAACGCCAGCGTCAGAGATACGGCAGCCGACGAGCTCAATCGCCATCAGGCCCCGCACCCCTTCGCTTTCGGCGACGAGGGCGTCGATCAATTCATCACCTCGATCTGGCTCGAGCGCGCGGGCTAGTTCCGCGCTTTCGGTGAGCTGCGCGAAATCGCCGAACGAGTTAGCCAGCCAGTCGGGCGTGAAAGTACTGACGGCGACATGTCGATCGCGGAGCCGCTCAATGGCGCGCTCGAGGGCGACGTAACGTTCCATCCGCGCCGCAATCCACGCCCGGCGATCACCGCGAAACTTCACAAACTCCTCGGCCCGCTCGAAAGCTTCGTGCAGCGCATTGAAGGCTTCGACCGTGCCGCCTCGATCGGGATGCGCGAGCTTGGCTTTTTCGAGATACGCCTTCTTGATGTCTTCCTTAACGTACGGCGGCGCGAGGCCGAGCGTCACCATGAAATCGGGGCGGGTGTCCATGCCGCAATTATGACGTCGCGGCGCAGAACGGCAACCAGCTTCGCACGATGGGCGGTGGGTACACCCCCCGCACAAAATTACGGAAGACGGGCTGAAAGCCCATCGTACGGAATCTAGTTCCGCCAGGCGAAGCTGCTGCTAACGGATCTCTTCGGCGCTTCGATCACGAAGGGGTGGATGTCGAACGGGATGATCCGCGCCTTGGGCGAACCGGGGGGCACGCGGGCGAACTTGGGGTTGAGGCCCTTGGCGGCTTGGCCCACTTCGCTGCTGAAGAGCTGATCGAACACCTGGCGACGCTCTTCAGCTTGCGAGTTCACGGTCAATGGCAACTGCGCTTGTTCAAGCGGGTCGGAAGGGGTGTTGTACGCGGCGCCGAAAGTGCGCACGATGCGATCGACTTCAGGAATCGCGTGCTGGCCACCTGCGGCGTCGGCCTGGCCCACTTCAGCGAAGGCGCCAATGGTGACGTAGCTCTCTTCGACATCGTGAAACTCGTACGCTTCCCAGCCTTTGGCGCGCAGCTCTTCGCACAACAGGTGGGCGTTTTCGGCCGCTTCCATTAAGGGATCTTGCTCCTGCTTCTTCACGCCGCGAATGCGGCTGGACATGGCGCTCGAGGCGCCTTGGAGAATTGCCTTACCGCGGAAGGTCGCCACCCGCACGGTGTACCGCTGGGGACAGTCGAGCAGACTGTGATCGACGCCGCTGTTCATCTTCTCGACAAACTTATCGACTCCCTTCGGCGTGAAATACTCCTGCGGCAGGATGGGGTTGCGGGTCATGAACGCGGTGCGCATCGGCCCCAACTCCTTGCTCAAGCTGAGGCGTTCCACGACGGTGCGCTGAAAGGCGCGAATACTGGCGTAACTCTGCGCGGTGGCGCCATCTTCGCTGGGGACGAGCGCTTGCGGCTGCATCCGCTTGACTCGCCCCAACAGAGCCTGCGCTTGTGGATCGTCAATTGAAGGAAAATCACCCACCAGCACCGCCCACTGCTGCGAGCGCTCGCCATTGCGGTACTTCATTTTCACCGGGGCGCCGTACTTGTCCACGCCGCGGCCATCGACTTCGCCGGTGAAGTCGAACGTCATCTCATGCACGTACGCGGGCAGGTTGTAGCGCGTGCGGAACTCGCCGGCGAGTTCGCGCGCCTGCGACTCGGCGCCTTCACCCGTGAAGGTGGTCGCCATCACCATCCACGGCCCATTCGCTTCGGCGACGCGAAAGTCGTGATCGACGGATGCGGCGACACGCTCGACCGGCACGAACCGCTTCCAAAACTGGGCGCTCGCGGGCGTGTCGACGATGGCGAGGAGTAGAAGTGTAAAAGCGAAAGTTCGGCGCATGGCTGGTCCCATTCGGCGAAAGGGGGTGGCGAAGAAATCGGCCGCACGGTAGCAAGCGGGGGCGAACACGGCCAGAGAGAAAGCGCGGAATGCTAGCAACGCGCGTTCGTAGCACGGGACCGAAGTCCCGTGCAGATTAGGGCAATTTCATTTGCACGGGACTTCGGTCCCGTGCTACATTCGCCAATTCACGCCGTGATTACCTGCCGAATTGCGTGCCGCAATTCTTTCAGCTTGACCGGCATCACTACCACTTGGCGGCGCGGAGAAATCTTGGCGTCGCCCGACCATTGGCCGTGCGCTTCGTCGAGCAGTAGCACCGCCGGCAAGCTGCTAGTCAGTTTGTCTTCGCCGAACTGATTGAACATGTCCACGGCATCGCGCCCAAACGCGCCGCTGCAGAACACCACCAGTTCCGCCGCTTTGGCGTCGGACCGAAACCGCTCGATCGCGCGCTGTGGATCACTTGAGACCAACACGCGGTAGCCATTCTTCTTGAACAGATCTCGGAGCAAATCTTGCCGCTTCACATCCGCCTCAACCACCATAATCTTGCGCGGCTGGCCATCGTCTCCCAAGCCTTCTTGGCTTTCCAGCGATTGCTTGGCGCCTTCGTTGTCGGCGCCCTCTTTCACGCGCCGGATGGCAATCTTCAGATCCGCCAGCATATCGCCCGGCGTTTGATAGCGGCGCTGGGGATCAAACTCCGTCGCCTTGCCAATCACCAGCGCCAGCGGCAAGGGTGTTTTCGGTTCAAGATCGAGGATCGGCCGAATGTTTTGGAACCGCGCCTTGGAGAGCCGTTGCATGCGGTCCCGAGTTTCCGGCCCCAGCGGCGATTCACCAGTGATGAGCTGATAGAAAATGCAGCCCGCGAAAAAGATGTCGCTGCGGGTGTCGTCTTTGCGCACGCCAGTAGCGCGTTCGAGGCCGGCGTAGTCAATCGACCGGGCGTTGGCGGATTCCCCTTCGGAGATTTCCGAATCGAGTCCCGCGAGGCCGAAATCCACCAGCTTTGCTGAACCATCGCTGGCGACCAGCACGTTCGACATTTTGAGATCGCGATGCGTCACCCCTTGGCGAAACGCGTAGTTCAGCCCCGCCACCATGCCGGAGACGATCTCGGCCGCCTCCATCGGATCGAACTTTTTTCGAACCTTGTAGAACTCGCGCAGGTTGCGCCCTTCGATAAAGTCCATCACAATGTAATGGACGCCTCCTTTGGAAACCACTTCGTGAATCGGCACGATGTTTTCGTGCTTCAGCGATTGGCACAATTCGCCCTCGCGGCGGAAGCGCTCCGCCTCGGCCGGGTCACGGCTATGGCGGCTCCGGAGCACCTTCACCGCAAACAGCTCGCCTGTCACCTTGTGCGAAGCGCGGAACACCCGGGCGAAGGTTCCCGAGCCGACGTTGTAGAGTACCTTGTAGTCGCCGTAGAAATAGCCGTCGCGCAGGCCCTTGACCAACCGGTCGAGCTGATAATTGGTGATGAACCCGCTGCGGACCATCGCGGCCGACATCTCGCCGACGGTCACCGCGCGCGAACCGAGTTCGTTCCAAATCTGTTGCAGTTCGCTGTCGCTTAAGATGCCGACATCAATCGCACGCTGAGCAAGTTCCTCGGCAGTCATCATCGTTGACCGTTGGGCGCCTAAGCGTGTTGTTGCGTCGAAAACGACTTCCGACTTTTCAATTTACCGCAGATGGCAAGAAAGAATTTACCACAGGGGGGACGGAGAAAGCACAGAGAAAACAAAGAGAAACTAGGAACTCAATTGATGAATAAATGGTTCAGGTTTTATTGACTGATGAGTTAGGACTCGTTTCTCGCAGAATTCGGCGGCGGAAATTCACTCTATTCCTCTGTCCTCACTGTGATCTCTGTGGTTAATCCGGAGTGCAAACAGGCCGCAATTAACTTTCAGAATCTTCTAGCTTGGCGCGGAACTCGTCGCGTTCGCGGCGGGTCGCTTCCAGATCGAACATGAGGTACTTCATGTCGAGCCGCAGTTGGCTGAGGGCTTCTTGCACCAAGGTGAGGATGCGGCGGCGGCGAGTGGTGCTTTCCACCACGCGGTCCAACAGCGGAACCAACTCGGCGCCTTGTTCGGCGGGCAGAGCCCGGATGGCGGCGGCCAATTGACGCAGGTCGGCTGGCAATTCCAGGGCGGCGTTACGGGAAGAAGTTTGGGTCTCGGGCATGGTGTTAAATCTCCGGGGGTGATGCCCAGCCTTAATGCAGGCGGCGCGCCAGCCCCCAACTCAGCCCCAGTGGAGAGCGACTTAACCCATTCTATGCAAAGCACTTACGCCGCAGCAAGCGGTTGGCGCCCTTCGCGCGGATTTTTCGGGAAACTGTCGCCCGAACGCCACAAGTCTGTCTGGCTTTGCGGCGTAAACCCTGCTACAAGCGGCACTTACGTCGCGTCCCGGGGGGGCGCGAAACTGTGGCGGTTTGGCAACAGTTAACCTCTGCATCGAAAGCACGGACGCACCTGTGCCTAGGCGGCTTCAACTGCTCGTGTTTGTGCTGCTCGCCGGAGCGCTAGTTCCGCTGCGGGCGACCTCGCAAGCGCTGACGGAATCGTTCGATGATACGTCCCTCGCCTGGCAGTTACACAGCGATTCGCGTGCGGCCAAGCTCGTTTCGCAAGATCGCACGCAAGCCGCGCGCGATGGCAATCAGGTTGCTGTCGAAGCCCTGCGCTTCACTTGCCCCGCGGGCGAAAGCGCGCTCTTCGAGTTTTCGCTCGAACCGCTGCAAGTGATCGCTGAACTCCAACTGGAACTGGATGTTGAAGCCACAAATCCCGGTGTTCAA
Organism: Pirellulales bacterium; assembly: GCA_022841705.1. Classification (GTDB taxonomy): domain Bacteria; phylum Planctomycetota; class Planctomycetia; order Pirellulales; family Lacipirellulaceae. Next base: position 105,481 of record JALHQZ010000009.1, on the reverse strand, counting down.
CTTGCCGTGGAGGTGGTGCTGCCGCGCTCGATTAATCCGCAAACGAACGCCCCGTGGCGTTTAGTCGTGCGCGGCGAAGATCGGCTCGATGCTGCGGAGCAATGGGCTACGCTAAAAATCACCAACACGCCAGTGCTGGTGAAACGGCAACTGCGAGCACTGCGAGCCCAACGCGAAACCTCTTCGCTCGATGAACGTGAGGCGTACATCGACCGCGTGGTGGTGATCGTCCCGGGCGGGCCCGAAGGCGCGGAAGTGAAGTTCGATGAACTTCGCCTCACCGGCCGGGTGCTTCGCGACGATACTCCCGCGCCGGATGTTTCCGCCGGACCGCGCACGCCGGAGAGTCCTGCCGAAAAACCCTCAACCGATTTGGCGATCGTGACGCTCAACAGCGAAGGTTTTCGCATCGGCGAGCGCCGGCTTTTTCCACGGGCCTGGCTCTACCACGATGAACCGCTCGATGAACTCGCCCAACGCGGGTTCAACGTGCTGTGGCTCAACAAGTCGCCATCTCGCAAGTTGCTCGTGCATGCGGCGCAGAATCACCTTGCGCTCGTGTGCCCTGCGCCACCCGATGCCGTACTGACCGATCGCGCCGCGGCGGCCGTGTGGGCGCCGGTGATCGCCTGGCGGCTGTTGGCTGACGATGAAGCGGCGACGGTCGATACCCTGCAAGTGGAACTCGAACGCCTACGCGGGCAGGATCGCCACCTGCGCCGGCCGATGCTGGTGGAAACGGCCGACGAGTGGCCGCTGTGGAGCCGGCTCGCCGATGGCGTGGTGGTGCGCAAAACTTTCAGCGCCGTCTCGCCGCGCGAGCCGCAACTCGCCCGGCATTGGCGGCAGGTCCAACGGGGTCTGCGGCCCGATGCGCCGCTCTTCGCGTGGATCAGCACAGCGCCCGATCGGCTTTGTCGGCGGCAGATTTCGCTGCTCGATTCCAGCGGCCGGTCGCCGGCAAGCGTTCCTTCCGCGGCGATTCAAGCGGAACTCACGGCGGCGATTTCGAGCGGTTGTCGTGGGGTGATTTTTGCCGGGTCCGAGCGGCTGACAAGTTCGGGCGAAGAAGCTCGCGCTCTGGCCGCTTCGCTGGAACTAGCAAATCTAAAACTCACGCTCTTCGAGCCGTGGCTGGTGGGCGGAAGAGCACTGCGAGCGGTGGAATCGAATCGTGCCGTGACTTTGTTTGAACGGCCACAAGCAAAATTGATTCTCCTGCCGAGCGGCCAGCAACCGAATCGCGAGGCCTGGATTCTACCCGGCGTCACTTCAGCTTCGCAGGCTTACCGCATGAATCTGGCTGGCATGGAAGAGATCCTCGCCGAACGCGTCACCGGTGGCTTGCGCTTACCGCCGCTGCCGAGCCACAACGCCATGCTGCTGGCCGACAACTCGCAGGCGCCGCAGTCGGTGGGTAAGTTCCTTCAACGTGTTGCGCCAAGGGTTTGCCAACTGCAAGCCGAACTCGCAGCCGCAACGATGCGTGAAGCCACCGCCGGCGGCGTGGCGGCAGAGGTTCTGCAACAAGCAACTCGGCTGTTCGAGCGAAGCAAACTCGCGCTGGCGCCTGACGATTACTTTCAGGCCTACGACCTCGCGGCCGATGGCCAACTGTTGCTAGAAGCGGCCCAAGCTCAACCGCCGTACAAAATTGCGCCGGCGCTCGTGAGCTCGCCGCTTGGCGCCCTGCCCAGCACCCGGCGGCAAGAAGCGTTCTTCGCGCAGTTGTTAGCTTCGCTCACCCGGGGCGCCAACCAACTCTACGGCGGCAGCTTTGAAGACCTCGCCGAGCTGCGGCAGTTCGGTTGGCGCCAAAAATCGGAATCAGCCGGCGCCACGGTGGAACTCGCCGTCGGCCCCAACAAACATGGCGCGCGGCGGCTGTTGATGCACAGCGACCTCGGCAGTTCCGCACGCATCGATTCCCCGCCGGTGGAACTCGCCGCCGGCGACCTGATCGAAATCTCCGGCTGGTTGAAAGTCAGTAGCGAAGATGGCGCCCTGGAAGTGCGTGATTCGCTCGGCGGGCAGGCGCTGGGATTGGTGGTGAGTTCCACGCCCCAGAACAATGTAACACAGTGGGCGCCTTTCTATCTCTACCGCCGCGCGGACCAAGCAACCCAAGTAGCGATCACATTCGCCGTGGAAGGCGTTTGCACGGCGGAGATCGATGGCGTGATGCTCAGGAAACTCAGCGTGCCGGCGTCGGTTCGCGCGGCGCAAGTCCCTCGACCATGACGTATCGGGCCGTACGCCCAACACGTCTCGACGCCGCGTCACCACGCGTCATCCAATTCGCCACCGCTCCGCGTTGCCGCGGCGCGCCACAGCGCGAGGTCGATCGCGCTCGACACGCATCGCACGCCGCCATCGCAGTAGAGTGTCACCACAATATCGGGATGCATACTACGCGCGGCCAAGAGCCCCTTTTGCTGTTGCAAGTTCAGGCAATCCCAAGTCGCCGCGTTCGGCGGATAGTAGTGGTTGTAAAGCGTGTTGCCGTAATTGCCGAGGATCCATTTCGCGCCCCGCTCACGGTACGCATTGCCACCGTTCGGCGCGCTGCACGCCGCTGACGTGGGATCTTTGCCGCCCGCAATCTCCAGCATTACCCGCGACGGCTCAACCTCGACAGCGCTCGGTCCATTCGTGCCGGGGCCAAGGAGCCGTTCGCTCATCGCTACTGTCGATGTAGAGCCATCGAGCAAATCGCGCATGGCGATTCGCGAGCCTTTGAAGAAGACGCCATCTGCGGCGGTGAGCGAACCCCATTGGTCAAGTCCACTACCAGCGTTGGCTGCGTAGTTCGTTGCCCCGAACTCGGAACCCGCCACGCCCGGGCCAGCGCTCTCTGCGGGGCACTCAAACACCTCCAGCCGAGCAGTCGCTGCAGACAGATTCGCCGCGCCGCTGTGCACCACGCCCCCCGCCACGCTGAACGTAGTGGGCGCCTGCTGAAAGTCGATGCTCTGCCGCAGGGCCCCTTGCTCCAGGTACGGCAGCAAAAAAGCGTGCGTGGAAAACACGCTGGGGAGTGGATCGCCCCGGCCCGGTGGAAAGCGTTGCTGAACGCCGTGGTAATTGTGCAGCGCCATGCCTATTTGCCGCAGGTTGTTCACGCAGGCCAGGCGCCGGCTTGCTTCCCGAGCCTGCTGAATCGCCGGCAGCAGCAGCGCAATCAGTGTGCCTAGAATGGCGATCGTCACCAGCAACTCAACGAGCGTGTAAGCTGATCTCCGAGCGGACTTGGCGCCGCAGCAGCAATCAAGTGATCCCATTCTTCTGCATTCACACTTTTCCGTACCTCGAAGGCGAGGTTTAGGGCCACGCGGCACTCGGTTGAGTTTCAGCGCTCTTCCACTGTAAAATCACGCCGGGTCAGGATGATACCCTCCCTATTGTCTAACGCAACCGGCAAGCCGGCTAGTCGGCGCGACATCCTGAGCTAAATCGCCCAGCCATTGCGCGTTCTTCGCATCGTCAGCAAACAACCTCAACCCCCAAACGATCATGTCTCGAACGATCTTATTCGCTCTGCTGCTGATGGGAATTGCTGTCGCACAGGGGCGCGGTGAGGCGCCGCCACCTGCCACAGAAGTGCTCACCGGTCCCGCGGCTTTGGGCGACTGGACGACAGACGCCCCGGGCGTGCGGCGCAGGATTACCGTGGATGATGTCGCACAGCCGTATCATTCGCCGTCAGCCGAGAACCACCCCAAAATTGTTCCTCGTCCCGAGGGCGTCTGGCCCCAAGCCCCGGCCGGTTTCAAAGTGACCCAGTTCGCCACCGGCCTCACCCAGCCGCGCGTCATCACCCGTGCGCCCAATGGCGATCTGTTCGTCGCGGAGAGCGCGGCCAACCAGATTCGCGTGCTGCGCGATGCTGACGGCGATGGCGAACCGGAACTTAACAAGGTCTTCGCGACGAACCTCAATCGCCCCTTTGGCATCGCGTTCTTTCCGCTGGGCGCCAATCCACAGTTTTTGTACATCGGCAACACCGATTCGGTGGTGCGGTTTCCTTACATCCTTGGCGCCACGCAGGCGACTGGTCCAGCGGAGACCATTGTTTCCAACATCCCCAGTGGCAATGAGAGTGTCGGCGGCGGCGGACACTGGACACGGGACCTGGAGTTTTCGCCCGACGGCAAGACATTGTATGTCGCCATCGGCTCGCGCTCGAATGCCACCGACGACGCCAGCGAGACGCGCCGCGCGATGATTTTGGCGTTCGATCCCGACGGGGGCAATGAACGCGTCTTCGCCGCCGGTATTCGTAACCCCGTCGGCCTGGCGACCCATCCCGAGACTGGCGCGCTCTGGACGAGTGTGAATGAACGCGATGGGTTGGGTGACAATCTCGTGCCCGATTACATCACGCATGTGGAACCGGGAGGCTTCTACGGTTGGCCCTGGTACTATCTGGGCCCCAACCAAGACCCGCGGCACAAAGGCAAACACCCGGAACTGAAGGCGAAGTCGATTCTCCCCGATGTGTTGTTGCAGTCGCACATGGCGTCGCTGGACCTTGCGTTCTACGACGGCGCCAACTTCCCGTCGAACTACAAGCACGACGCTTTCGCCTGCCAACACGGTTCTTGGAACCGCGCCCGCCGTGTGGGCTACAAGGTGATCCGCATCCCGTTGAAACAAGGCGTGGCGACCGGCGAGTACGAAGATTTTCTGACCGGTTTCGTCACCCCCGACGGCGACGTGTGGGGCCGCCCCGTCGGCGTAGCAGTCACGAGCACCGGGGCGCTGGTGGTGACCGACGACGCCTCCGGCACGATTTGGCGGGTGGAGTATGTGGGGGAATGAATGGCTTAAAGCATTGAGCTGAATTTGCCGCGTTCCAACCGTAACGTGGCGAGCGCTTCGCTCAAAAGGTCGGTCGGGTCGTGCTTCCGAGCGGCGATTTGCTGGGCTAAGGCGATCGGTTCAGCCGGAAGATTAATTCTCATGGCGTGGACCCATCGCCATCACGGTAACTGGGCAGCTGTGCATCATGGAAGAGATTCTGTGCGCGCGGCTAAACAGGTTCGGACGCCGCTTCGCGATTCCAGCGGCCGACGTCCAGATCCAAGAGTTGCCGGTCGGTGTTGCAGATGTCGCGCACTTCGTCGCGGACTTGGAAGTAGGCGGCGACCACCTCGGGGTCCCACTGCCGCCCGGCGCCTTCACGGAGGATGACCTCGAGCTTCTCCTGCGGCATTCCTTTGCGGTAGGGGCGGTCGCTCGACATCGCGTCGATCGAGTCGGCCACGGCGGTGATGCGCGCGAGACGCGGCGTTTGATCGCCCACCATCTTGGCCGGATATCCGCTGCCATCCCACGCTTCGTGGTGGTGCAGCACGATCGGCAGGATGTTGCGCAGCTCGGCCACATCGTGCAGGATGCGTTCGCCCAACTCGGGATGGGTCTTGATGTGGTCGTACTCTTCCGGGGTGAGCTTGCCGGGCTTGCGGAGGACCTGATCCTCGATGCCAATCTTACCGACATCGTGCAGGAGGCCACCCAAGTAAATGGTGTTCAGCTCGTCGGCCGTGCAGTTGAGTTTGCGCGCCAGCGTCACCGCGATGCGGGCCACCCGGTCGCTGTGACCGCTGGTGTAGGGGTCTTTGGCGTCGATGGCCGACGACATCGCGCGGATTGAACTGGCGAACAGGTCGCTCTGTCGACTGTAGAATCGCAGGTTGTCGGCGTGGATGCCCAGGATGGCGGCAACGCTGGCGAGCATGCTCGTTTCGACGGTGCTGAACTCGCTCTCGCCGGCGCTCGAACCGCTGGGTTTGAAGTTGATCGCCAGCAGGTAGCCGATGAGTTGGTCACCACCGCGGATGGGAACGCTCACGAGTTCGCGAATCTGGGGGTAGTGCCATGTCGGCGAGCTCGTGCGATTTCGATTGAGCACCACCGGCGCCCGGTCAACTTGCGGGCCCAGCCGATCGATGAGCGGGCCGAACTCTTGTTCGTCGATGGGGCACTGGCCAACGACGAGCGTTTCTTGATTTCCAGTGGCGGTAGGACTGGCGGCGGAGGGGAGCAGCCGAATTGCCAAGCAGCGCGCGGGGAGGACTTCGGTGAGCCAGCCGAGCGCGCGTTCGCACAGTTCGCTTTCGCTGATCGAGAGCGACAGGTGTTCGGTTAGCCGATGCAGCAAGCTCAATTCTTCGAACGTGGCAAGCAGGTTGCTCGACACAACGGAGAGTTGGACTTTTGCCGTGGCGAGTTGCAGATTGGCTTCACTTTCGGCGACCAAGCTGCGGGCGAGTTCGACCACGGCGAACGGCGGCCAAACAATCCGCGCGCCAGCCCAGCGAAGGGCGACGGTGGGATCCACCCCCAGCGTCTCGGCGGCGGCGGCGATATCGTCTTCCGTTTCGGTCGGTGCGGTGAGAAACGTGGAGACGGCGACTAAATTTTGCGACGTTTCGTCATCGCGGAGCGGCACGGCCAGCGTGAGCAGCGGGGCGAAGTCTTCGACGACTTCCGCCTTGCCGCGACGGGCGACTTCGGCGCACAACCCCACGCGCGAAAAGAAATCGCACGGCAGCCAATCGCTATCGACTCGTTCCAGCCGTGCGGTGGAAACATCCAGCACCGCAAAGGGCTGCCGGAACGCGGCTTCCAAGCGGCGCAACAGTCGTCCGGCCGCCGTGCGCGTGCTGAGTGCTGTCGGCAGCCCTTCCTGCGACCAGGGGCCGGAGTGAGCGGTGGTTGACTCGGGAGCTGCGCGCACGTGGGTGTTACGCCGAATACTTTCCTCAGTGAACGAACTTACAAACCTACCCCTGCAAACGCGGGAGGTAGGTTGAGGATTTCCACATTCTGGAAAGCAATTGCGCGGGAGGGAGCGGTTGCGCGGAAGGCGCCGGTTAGAGGGGCCAGTTTGGTACGAAGGGTTTCCCGATTTGTACGAGGGGTTGCGAGCCCGTCGATGAGTTGGCGCCCGCTGCAAGAAGGGCTGAGAAGCAGGTGGTGCGTGATTCGCTACAACCGCTCGCCGTCACGGCGGCGGCGGTAGCGGCGGCTAGCGCGCTGGAGGATGTCGCGGTCCTCGGTGGAGAGTTGCTCAATGCCGCCGGAATGGAGGCGGGCGAGGATGTCGTCCACGCGGGCGTCTTCGCCCGCTTCGTCCCACCGGCGGCGTTCGTCGGCCGGTTCTTGTTGTGAAGTGAGCGCAGAATGTTCAACGAGCACTAAGCCTTCGTCATCTTCATCCCACAGCGAGTTCCGCGTGGGGCCAGTAAGCAGGAGCGGATGATTCGACTCGCGCCGCAAAAGCGCCAGATCATGCTGTGCACTGAAGAACACAAACACTGCGAGGAGCGAGAGGGGAAGCCAGTGGCTACCCCAATTGCTGACAGCGGCGGGCTCTTCGGCGCGGCTGAAACTGACAGCGACGAGTAAGAGCCCCAGCGCCACCAACCGGCCAAGTTGCCCGGCGACTTCCCCCGCAGTCCGCTTGCCGAGGAGCGGCCACAGCATGGCGCGCAGGGCAGGGCCAAAGTCGAACGGAAAAACCGGGATGAGATTCAGGACAAAAACCCAACAATTCCACCACACCAGCAGCCGCGCGGTGGAGAGCAGCCAGTCGCCTTCCGCCAAACTTGCCGGGGCGACCTGCATGATCAGTTCGACGGTGTTGGGCTGACCGCGAAACACTAGAATCGCCGCAGCCGAAACCGCGAGCGCGAGATTCACAATCGGGCCGGCGAACGACACGAAGAATTGCGGTTCGGGTTCGTTCGGCACGCGTGGCGCCAGCAGTCCGCCCACGGGGCCGAGGACGATCGCGTCCACTTCGCCGCCCAGCTTCACTGCGGCCAAGGCATGTGCGGCTTCATGCAGTAGAAGACTGATAAGTATAACGGCGAGCGTCAGGAGAGCTTCAGCGGGCATCGCCGGTAACGTTAAACTCACCAGGGCCACGCAGAACAGCACCAAGAAGAGATGCAGTTTCACCGGCACTCCCCACCAGGAGCCGAGCCCAAAGCTCCACCGAATGGCAGATGGAACGGCCATAGTTGCTGCTAGCGCCAGAATAACCGGTCGCGGAAAAGAAGGAGTGTGCCGACTTCTTCCTATCGTAACCGTGCTGCCGAAAATTGGCAAACAAAGTTCTTAGGCCGCGGAAATGCGGGGCGAAACTGCAAGCCTAAACGGCCACTGGCTGGCGATTCGGGCGCGGATTGGCCTCTTCGGCGGGGATCGTGCCGGTTGTTTCGGCTTCGCGACGGAACATGCGGCCGAGGGCGGCGCGGGCGTCGGTTGCCAGCACGAAGAGCGCGGGCGCCAGGAACAATGTGAACAAAGTCGAAATTAACAACCCGCCGAGCACCACCGCGCCGAGGCCGCGGTAGAGCTCGCTACCGGCTCCGGGGAACACCACGAGCGGGGCAAGACCAAGCACCGTGGTGATCGTGGTGGCGAAGATTGGCCGCACCCGGGTGCGGACGCTTTCAAGCACCCCTTCACGGTTAGTCATGCCATCCTCGCGCATGTGGTTGAGCGCTTGGTGGACAATAAGGATCGGGTTGTTGACCACGGTTCCAATGAGCACGACGAAGCCGAGCATTGTGAGTACGTCGAGCGGCTGCAAGATGAACAGGTTCAGCAGCCAGAGCGCCGCGATGCCGCCGACGGCGCCCAGCGGTACGGTCATGATAATCACCAGCGGGTAGAGCCACGACTCGAAGAGCGCCGCCATCAGCAGGTAGGTAATGAGCAGCGCCAGCAGCACGTTGAATCGCAAGGCTTCCCACGTGGCCCGCAGCTTGTCAGCGGTACCGGCAAGGTTCACGCGGTAGCCCCCGGTGAGTTGCCCGCTAGCGCGCAAGGGGGAGACGATCTGCGAATCGATTTTCTGCATCGCGTCATCGAGCGCCATCTCGGGCGGCGGCGAGACTTCGATGGTGATCGAGCGGACCCGCTCGCGGTGATTGAGCTGCTCTGGCCCGCTGGCAAGTTTCACTTCGGCGAGCGAATTGAGCGGCACGAGTTGGCCGCCGGGCGTGGCCACTGGCAGGGCGCCGATCAGATGGGTTTGATCGGCATACTTGAGTTCGCCTTTGAGCGTGAGGTCGATCTTCTTGCCATCGAGAAAGTAATCGCCCACGTAGGCGCCATCAACAAGCGCGTCAACCAAGAAGCCGAGATCAGAGGAGGTGACCTGCAGGTCAGCCGCCTGCACCAACTTGGGATTGATGTGAACTTCGGGGCTCGACAGGTCGAGACTCGGCACGGGCCGCGCTTGCGTGTTGGGGATGACCTGCATCACCTGGCCGATGACTTGCCCGCCGAGGCCGACCAGCTTGCGGATGTCGGGGCCCGTGATTTCGATATCAATCGTACGCCCCGCGGTGAGGCCATCTTCAAACAGGCTCGACTGCTTCGCCACGGCAAACGCGCCGGGGAGCGAAGCGCCCACACGCTGCACCAGCGGCGGCAGTTCGGCCGCGCGCAGTGGATCTTGCGCCCGAACGCCGATGAATACGCTGCGGCCGCGGGCGACAAAGAAAAAGTCTCCGATGGCGGGAGCATCGAGCGCCAGCGCTTCGGGCGAACCGGCGTCGACATCCCAGTACGGGCGGAGTTTCTCCTCTACCACCTCGCCGAGGCGCATGAGCTCGTCGATGTTATAGCCCGGCGGCGGCAGCAGGATACCGAACACGAGGTTGCGATTACCTGTCGGCAGATATTCGACCTTAGGCCACAGCGCGTACGAGACGCCGACTGAAACGCCGACCATCGCCAGCACCACGACCACGCTTCGCACCGCGCTCGCTTGCAACCAGCGATTGATGCCCACCACGCTGCTTACGAACCAAGCCCCGAAGCGGCTGGCCCAATCGGTCGGCTTGGCGAGCGAAGTCTGCTTGCCATCACCAGGGCGTTCGTGCTTAAACAGTCGCGCGGCGGCGGGGGGAATTACGACGATCGACACCAGTAGCGACAAGCCGACCGACGCACTGATCGCCAGCGCAATATCGCGGAACAATTGACCTGCTTCTTCTTCGACGAAGATCACCGGAATGAACACGGCCAGCGTGGTCAGCGTCGAGGCAACCACGGCGCCCCACACTTCCTGGGCCCCGCGCACGGCGGCGGTGAAGGGAGGTTCGCGGAGCTCGTCATAGTGGCGGTAAATGTTCTCCAGCACCACCACCGCGTTGTCGACCAGCATCCCCACCGCGAACGCGAGGCCGGCCAGACTAATCACGTTGAGCGACCTGCCCAGTAAGCCGAGCACTAAGAATGTGCCCACGATACTGATGGGAATCGCCAGCCCCACGGCCAGCGCCCCACGGGCGAACCAAAAGCCGCAGCCGATCATCACCGCGAGCGACACCGCAAACCACCACGGCGAAAGATACGCGGCCGCGAGCGCGGTCGCGAAGATCACCGGAATCGCCAGAGTGGTGCGCACCCCGGGGTGGAGAAAAACCATCAGCACGATCATGGTGAGCGCGCCGCCGATGAAGATATTTTCTTGCACCAGATTGATCGACGAGTCGATGTACTCCGTTTCGTCGTACACCTGCAAGAGCTGCAATCCCTTGGGAGCCAGGATGTCGCGGTCGATTTCGATGCGCACTGCCTTGAGCCCCGCCATCACGTCGAGCACGTTGGCGCCGGTCTCGCGGATGCAGTTGAGGGCGATGCTCGATTGGCCAAATCGCCGCACCAAGCCATCGGGTTTCTTAAAGTCAAGCTGCACGCTGGCGACGTCGCGCACAAAAACGGGGGCGCCGTCGCGAATCGCCAGCAACTGCTCTTCCACCTGCTGCGGCGCCGTAAATTCGCCCCGGGCCCGCACCACATAGCGGCGTTTGCCCTCCCAAAAGTCGCCCGCCGAGGTGTCTTTATTTTGCGTTTGCAGCACTTGCCGCACGTCGGTCAGCGTGAGCTGCCGGGCGGCCAGCTTTTCGGGATCGACGATCACTTGCAGTTCGTCTTCCAATCCGCCGAGCACATTCGATTGCGACACGCCCGGCACGCGCTCGAAGCGGGCTTCGATTTCATCCTCGGCAAAGCGGCGGAACTCGGGGACGTTCAGCTCTGTAGGCGGCAGTAGTTCCTTCACGACCGGATACTTCTCCGCCAGCAAGCGCAGCCGCAGCATGGCGACACCTTCGTTCGTGGCGCTTTTCACCCGCGTGAGCCCGTCAGCCGTTTCGGGATGCGCGGCGGCAAACTTCTCCAGCTGTTCGCTCGATGGCGGCCGGGCGGTAAGGATGAACCACGCAATCGGTCGGCCCGATGCGTTAGCGGTGGTGATCACCGGCTGATCGGCATCGAGCGGGTACTCGCGCACCTGCTGCAAGCGGCTGTTGACTTTGAGCAGCGCCTGGTCCATGTCGGTCCCCACGGCGAACTCGATGGTGATCGTCCCTTGCGAATCGGTGCTTTCGGAAGAGAGCTTGGTGGCGCCCTCGACCCCTTTGAGCTGTTCTTCCTGCTCGATGACGATCTCCTGTTCGACCTCTTCGGGACTTGCTCCCGGCCAGGAGGTGGTGATGGTGATCGTGGGCGTCTGCACCTCCGGCGTGAGCTGCATCGGCATGCTGTCGAGCGCAATCACCCCGAACAGCGCCACAAGTAGCACCGCCACGGCGACCTTGATTGGGTTGTGGACAAATCCGTCGATGAGTGCCATGGGACGCTGATTATTAGGGAATGGAACGATTCGCGGTCTCGATCTCAGCCAGCGTAACTGGTAAGCCGGGGCGGATGCGTTCGTTGCCGCGGGTGATGACCAATTGGCCGGGCTGTAAGTCGCCGCGGAGTTGGATGAGGGCGCCTTTTGAGACGCCGAGTTCCACCGACACCGGTTGTGGCGTGGCGGGGGCGCCAACTTTGGTACCCGTAGGCAGTACGTAGACCATGGGGCTTTGGCCGCCGAGGACTACCGCGTCTTTCGGCGCAAGGATCGCCGCCTGCAAGGCGCCCACCGGCAGCAGCGCGCGGGCATACATGCCCGCTTTCAGCAGGGGACCGCTCTCGTCGATTTTATTGGCGATGCGTATTTTCACCGGCAGCGTGCGCGAGCGAGCGTCGGCCCGCGGCACGACGGCGAAGACTTTGCCCATGAAGCGCTCACCTGGCAGCGCGGGGATTTCCACCTCGGCATCCTGGCCGGGCCTGACGAACGGAATGCTCTGCTCGTCGACCTGCACCACCACATCGACTTCGTCGATCGCCACCACATCCGCGACCGGCCCACCCTGTGTGACCCACGCGCCGACTTCTGTGTGCTTGGAGACCACGTAACCGGCGAATCGCGAGACAAGCGTGTGCTTCTTGAGGCGATCGCGCAGTTGCTGGACAACCGCTTCTTGCAGCGCGACTTGCGCTCGAGTTTGGGCGATTACTTCCTTGCGAGCGCCTTGCCGGGCCAGCTCGTGCGCGGCGACCGCTTCGCGATACAGCTCCTCAGCTTCCAGCGCCGCGGATGCACTTTCTTGTAATTCGTCTTCTGTCGCCGCGCCCTGGGTGCGAGAGACGAGAGCGACACGTTCACGCCGCGCTTCCAAAAACTCGTGCCGCGCTTGGGCGGCGGCCATGCGAGCGCGGCACTGCTCCACTTCTTCAGGCCGCAGGCCGTTTTCGAGTTCGGCCAGTTGCTGTCGGCGGTCGTCGAGTTCTGCCTCCGCGGCGGCGATTTCCAGCTCAATCGTTTCGGTGAGCAGTTGGGCGACGGGCTGATTCGCTTCGACCCGGTCCCCTTCTTCCACGGCGAACTCAATCACGCGACCATCCACCGCGCTGCCGATCGTTGCGGTCCGCACCGGCATCACGCTGCCGACGAACGTTTGCGTGGCGACGACGTTTTCTTCGACGAGTGCAACAGCAACCACCGGCGACGCCGGCGGCTGTGCGCGCAGCACGGCGGCCAATCCCAACAGAGCGAGCGTAACATAACTAACTTGCGGACGCATGTTCGAGTTCCGGTTCGAGATTCGGTTCCAGATTCAGAGCGACGTTCGCCCGCACCTTAGCGAGGAGCCGTTCGAGCGTAATAAGTTCGGTGTCGGTCAGCCCTTTGGCGGCCGCCATGCGCATCTGTCGCCCGACCTCGATAATTCGCTCCCAGACCACGTCGGCTGCTGGCAGCGGGTGGACGAACTTCTTGCGGCGGTCGTGGGCACTGGTCCGCCGCTCCACCAGTCCCATCGCCTCCATCCGGTCGAGTACCCCCACCAAGCTCGGCGGCTCGATGAGCATCCGCTCAGCGAGATCGGCCTGGGTGAGCGGCCCCTCCATCGCAATCAGCCCTAGCACCTGCGCCTGCCGAAACGTCACCCCCTGCTCGGCCAGCAGCAAACTCACCTGCCGGGTGTATGCCTGGTGGGTGGAATAGAGCCAAAAGCCGATACTGCGCTCAAAATCGTAGGGAATCACGCGAGAAACCGCCGCCGTAAAATGATGCGAAGAGAAATCGTTAGGACATTAACGATTATAGGCGGGGAGTTGGCCAAGACAAGGATTGCCACCTCGACATTCTTTCTGAGTCGGTACTGACCCAGTTTTATCGGATGTCCTGCCAATGTGGCAGTCGCACACTGCTCGCCACCTATGCCCCCCATCACTTCGCCCTTAAACTAGCGGGTCTCCCGCCGCCGACCAGCTTTGGCACGCTGCTTGCTTCCCTGGGGTCACAAACCTCCGCGGCTGCCAAAGGCGACGGCGGGCCCCTCGTTGGCATGGTTGGCCTCGGCTGATCGGCCTTCGCCGAATCATCGTCGACGCAATTTCCCGCTGGACTCTTATGCGAGCCCAGTAGCACATACCGGCGGATTTCGATCCGCCTCCCTTCCACTTAGCAGGAGAATCATCGGTGGCAAAGCAAATGGTCTTCGACGACGAAGCCCGCCGGCCGCTGGCGGCCGGGGTCGAAAAGTTGGCCCGGGCGGTCCGCAGCACTCTCGGCCCGCGGGGTCGCAACGCGGTGCTCGATAAGGGTTGGGGTTCTCCCAAGGTGACCAAGGACGGCGTGACAGTGGCGGAGGATATCGAGCTTTCCGATCCGTACGAGAACCTCGGCGCCCAGCTCGTCAAGGAAGCTGCCAGTAAGACCAACGACATCGCAGGCGATGGCACCACCACCGCCACCGTGCTGGCCGACGGCATTTTCCGTGAAGGCCTCAAGATGATCGCCGCCGGGGCGGACCCGATGGCTCTGGGTCGGGGCATCCAAAAGGCGGTTGCCGCTGTGAGCGAAGCAGTGCTCAAGAGCGCCGACCCGGTGGATGTGAAAAATAAGAAGAGCTTGCAGCAAATCGCCACGATTGCAGGCAATAATGACCCTGCCATCGGCAACGTCTTGGCCGACGCCTTCACCAAGGTGGGCAAAGATGGCGTCATCACCGTGGAAGAAGGCCGCGGCAACGAGACGACCGTCGATGTGGTCGAGGGGATGCAATTCGATCGCGGCTATCTATCGCCCCATTTCGTCACGAACGAAGACGACATGGAAGCGGTCCTCGAAGGCTGCCTGGTGCTGATCTTCGAAGAAAAGATTTCGAGCGCCAAGAACATGGTGCCGCTCTTGGAAGCAATCGCTAAGGCGAACAAGCCGCTGCTGATCATCGCGGAAGATGTTGATGGCGAAGCGCTCGCCACGCTAGTGGTCAACAAACTGCGCGGCACGGTGAGCGTGTGTGCGGTGAAGGCCCCCGGTTACGGTGATCGTCGCAAGGCGATGCTCGGCGACATCGCCACGCTGTGCGGTGGCACGGCGATCTTCAAGGACCTGGGCATTAAGCTCGACGGCGTCCAAATTACTGATCTTGGCAAAGCAAAGAAGGTGATCGTCGGTAGCGAAAACACCACCATCGTCGGTGGCGCCGGCGGGAAGGACGCCATCCTCGGCCGGGCGGAACAAATCCGCCGCGAGATCGACGCAACCGATAGCGATTACGATCGCGAGAAGCTGCAAGAACGCCTTGCGAAGCTCGCTGGCGGCGTGGCCCAAATCAAGGTGGGCGCCGCGACCGAAAGTGAAATGAAAGAAAAGAAGGCGCTGTTTGACGACGCTCGCGCGGCGACCCATGCAGCACTTGAGGAAGGGATCGTCGCCGGCGGCGGTGTCGCTTTGCTTCGCAGCGAAAAGGCGATCGACAAGCTCGGGCTCGAAGGAGACGAAAAGCTTGGCGCCCAAATCGTCAAGAACGTGTTGCCCTATCCGCTCCGCTACATAGCCGAGAACGCAGGCGTTGACGGCGAAGTGGTCGTCAATCGCGTCCGCCAGATGAAGGGTAAAACCGAAGGCTACAACGCCGACAAGGACGAGTACTGCGACTTGGTCGCGGCGGGCGTGGTCGATCCCGCGAAAGTCGTTCGCACTAGCCTGCAAAACGCGGCCAGTGTCGCTGCATTGCTGCTGACCACCGAATCGCTCATCACCGACGCCCCCAAGGATGAAGAAGAACCTGCCGGCGGCGGCCATCACCATGACCACGGCGGAATGGGTGGCATGGGCGGCATGGGTGGCATGGGAATGGGCGGCATGGGCGGGATGATGTAATCCCCGTCGTAGCCGCGGGACTCCCTCCCGCGCTTTTGAACAACGGCAAACTCAACAAAATACGCGGGGACAAGCCCGCGGCTCAACCAAAATCACAAATCAGGAACTCACACATGGCCAAAATTAAACTGCGTCCGCTGGATGATCGTATCGTGGTGAAGCCGCTCGATGCGGAAGAAGTGACGGCTGGCGGTATTGTGCTGCCGGACGCTGCTCGGGAAAAGCCGCAGCGCGGCAAAGTGGTGGCGGTCGGCGTCGGCAAGCTGCTCGATAGCGGCAACCGCGGCGAACTGTCGGTCGCGGTCGGCGACGAAGTCATCTTCGGCAAGTACGGCGGCAGCGAAGTGGAAGTCGACGGCGACGAGTTCAAGATCTTGCGCGAGAGCGACATTCTCGCCAAAGTCGTAGCGTAATCAAGCAACCGCATGAGCCCCCGACGCCCCTTCAAACAGGAACAGTCGGGGGAGTGAAGTCGAGCAAACCTCCCCCAACTTACGTTGGGGGCTCATTCAATACACACTCAGGAGCCTCCCAATGGCTAAACAACTCATGTTCGACGACGCCGCACGGGCCAAAATGCTCGCGGGGGTCGACAAGCTGGCGGATGCCGTGGCGGTGACCATGGGCCCGACCGGTCGTAACGTCATCATCAAAAAGTCCTTCGGCAGCCCGACCGTCACCAAAGACGGCGTGACGGTCAGCAAGGAAATCGAGCTGGAAGACCCCTTCGAAAACATGGGCGCGAAGCTCGTGCACGAAGTGGCCGACAAGACTTCCACGCTGGCAGGCGACGGCACGACTACCGCCACCGTACTGGCCCGCGCAATTCTCAAGGAAGGCCAACGCAACATCGTGGCGGGGAGCAACCCCACCGCCGTCCGGCGCGGCATCGAGAAGGCGGCCGCCGCTGCGTGTGCCCATCTCGATTCCATCTCGAAGAAGGTCTCCAGCAAAGAAGAAATCGCCCAGGTCGGCGCCATCAGCGCCAATAACGACCGCGTGATCGGTGACCTGCTCGCGGATGCAATGGAAAAGGTGGGCAAAGACGGCGTCATCACCGTCGAAGAAGGCAAGAGCACCGACACCACGCTCGAGTTCGTCGAAGGGATGCAGTTCGATAAGGGCTACCAATCGCCCTACTTTATGAATCAGCCCGCCACCATGGAGTGCCTGCTGGAAGACGCCTACATTCTGATCCACGAAAAGAAGATCAGCAGCCTCCGCGATTTGCTGCCGCTCCTCGAGCAGGTGATTCAGAAGGGCAAACCGATTTTGATCATTGCCGAAGATGTCGAAGGCGAAGCCCTCGCCGCGCTTGTGGTTAACAAGCTCCGCGGTGTGCTCAACGCCTGTGCGGTGAAGGCCCCTGGCTTCGGCGACCGCCGCAAGGCGATGCTCGGCGACATCGCCACCCTCACCGGTGGGGTGGTCATCAGTGAAGACCTCGGCAAGAAGCTCGAGAACGTCACGCTTAACGAGCTCGGCCGGGCCAAGAAGATCACCGTCACCAAGGATGCCACCACCATCGTCCAAGGAGCCGGTTCGAATGCGGATGTGCAAAAGCGGATCGAACAGATCCGCAAGGGGATCGAAACAACCACCAGCGATTACGATCGCGAGAAGCTGCAAGAGCGGCTCGCCAAACTGACCGGCGGCGTAGCAATTGTCTCGGTGGGGGCTTCGAGCGAAGCGGACATGAAGCAAAAGAAGGCCCGCGTGGAAGACGCCCTGCACGCCACTCGTGCGGCGGTGGAAGAAGGCATCCTTCCCGGTGGCGGCGTGGCCCTGCTCCGCTGCGAGTCTGCCGTGGAAGACGCCAAGAAGGCGGCCAAGGGTGATGAGAAGATCGGCGTGGACATTGTCCTCGGTGTGCTCTCGGCTCCGCTGAAGCAAATCGCCGCCAACGGTGGCCTCGCCGGCAGCGTGATCGCCGACGAAGTTTCGCAGAAGGGGCAGAACATCGGCTTCGATGCGAACAAGGGCGAGTATGTTGACATGTACAAGGCGGGAATCATCGACCCCACCAAGGTGGTGAAGACCGCCCTGTCGAACGCCGCCAGCATCGCCGGCCTCATGCTCACCACCGAAGCCTTGGTCACCACCTTCGACCCGAAGGAACAAGACAAGCGCGGCGTGGTCGGCAGTGTTCGTTAATCGATTCAGATGATTTAGAAAACCCACCGAGCGGGCCACTCGTCACCACGGCGGGTGGCCCGTTTGTCGTAGGTTAGGCTTTCTAGCCTGACGCGTTGTGGGTCAGGCTTTCCAGCCTGACGTGGCGCACAGAACGACTGGGCGAATAAGGGAAAATAAAGCGACAGAGAGTCTTCTTCACTTCCGTCGGACTTAAAAGTCTAACCTACGGGCTCCCCTCAGACTTGAAAGTCTGACCTACGTATGCCGCGCGACTATTACGAGATCCTGGGCGTCGAACGCACCGCCAGTAATGGCGATATTGCGACGGCGTATCGTAAGCTCGCGATCAAGTATCACCCCGATAAGAACCAGGGAGATGACGAGGCGATCGCCAAGTTCAAAGAGGCGGCCGAAGCGTTCGAGGTGCTGAACGATCCGCAGAAGCGCTCGCGGTACGATCAGTTCGGCCACGCGGGAGTGAATGGCAATCGAGGCGGCGGGCATTTTCATGATGTTGAGGACATCTTCTCCGCGTTCGGAGATATTTTTGGCGACCTGTTCGGCGGCGGCCGGAACCGCGTGCAGAAAGGGCGCGACGTGCGCTGCGACGTGACGCTCACCTTGCACGAAGCGGCCAGCGGCGTCACCAAGCGCGTGCAGTTTCAGCGACACGAGAAGTGCGAAGATTGCGGCGGCAGTGGCGCCGCGCGCGATAGCAAGCGGGAAACGTGCGGCTACTGCGGCGGAGCGGGGCGCGTGATTCAGTCGGCCGGCATTGTGCGGATGCAAACCACCTGCCCCGCGTGCCATGGCGCCGGCGCGACGATCTCCAAACCATGCGGCAATTGTCGCGGAGCCGGGCAAAAGCTCAAGCGCGTCGAGACTGACGTGCAAATTCCCCCCGGTGTCGATGACGGCATGCGGGTGCGTATCACCGGCCAAGGCGAACCGAGCCCCAACGGCGGCCCCGCTGGGGACTGCTACTGCTTCGTCTCGCTGATGCCGCACAAACTGTTCGAGCGCGATGGGCAGAACCTCATCTGCCGCGTGCCGATCACGTACTCGCAGGCGGCGCTCGGCTGCACATTGGAAGTGCCCACGCTCGATGGTCGCGGCGAACTAGTGCTGCCTGCCGGCACGCAAACGGGCGCGGTGTTCAAGCTGGGCGGCAAAGGGATGCCCGACCCGCGCCGCCGCGGATTGGGCGACCTCTTAGTGCAAGTAACGATTGAAGTCCCCAAGAAACTTTCCACCGAAGAAGATAAGTTGCTGCGCGAACTAGCGAAGCTCGAGCAGAAGCACGTCGCCCCCGAGCGCAAGAGTTTCTTTCAAACTGTTAAAGAGTATTTCGTGGCGGCCGATGAAACGTCGGTTGCGGCCGAGAAAGAGTAGTGGAGTAACGTGTGATGGCTGACCCTGACGATTTCCCCACCGACGATTTCGACGCCCTGGCCGAAGAGCTGGCGGCCTCGTCGCCCGCGGACGATTCCACAACCGACCTGCAAGCGCAGCTCGACGCCGAGCGTGACAAGTCACTACGCCTGCAGGCCGAACTGCAAAACGTGCTGAACCGCAAGTCGCGCGAACTGGCCGAAGAACGCCGCTACGCCGCGTTGCCGGTGGTGCGTGACATCCTGCCGGTGCTGGACAACATCGACCGAGCGATTGAAGCGGCCCAGAAATCGCCCGACCCGGCGAGCTTACTGCAAGGTTTCGAACTGGTGCGGCAACAATTGCTCACCGTGCTCACCCACCAGCACTGTGAAACGATTCCCACCGCAGGCGAAGTGTTTAACCCCGAGTTCCACGCCGCGATCCTGCAACAACCGAGTGCCGACGTGCCAGCGGGCCATATCGTGCTGTGCGCCCAAGCGGGCTACAAACTGCACGACCGCGTGGTGCGGCCGGCGCAGGTAATTGTGTCGGCAGGATAAGTGTAACGCGCTCTGCTAGCGTGTTGCGGCTAAACCACTACTGACCACGGACTACTGACCACGTACCATGCCAACTTACGATTACCAGTGCGACGGTTGTCACCACGCATTTGAACTATTTCAGTCGATATCGGAGCCGGTGAAGAAGAAGTGCCCCGAGTGCGGAAAGCCCAAGCTGCGCCGGCTGTTCGGCACCGGCGCCGCCGTGGTCTTCAAAGGCTCCGGTTTCTACACCACCGACTACCGTAGCGATTCTTATAAGAAAGCAGCCGAAAAGGACTCCAAACCCGCCGACACCGCGAAGAGCGAACCGAAATCGGAAACCAAAAGCGAATCAACGACCGAATCCAAACCGGCGAAGAAGAAACCCAACAAGTAACGTTTAGCCGCGACGCGCTAGCAGAGCGCGTTGTGACGACGCAGCGCGGTTCGGCGGCGCCCTGGCCCGCGTAGCGGCCCGGCTATGGGGGAAATGAAATAAGGGGAATCTCTCTATGCGTTGCCCCGTGTGCGATGTGACGTTCAAAGCCGAAGCGACCACCGCGCCACCGTTCTGCAGCGAGCGTTGCCGTACGATCGATTTGGGCCGCTGGCTTGACGAAGCGAACGCCCTGCCGCATGTGCCTGATCCTGAGGCGGACGAAGAGCCGGAGAATATCGACCGCGCATGACGTAAATCGGCGCGTATCCTTCGCCGGGCTGATCCGCGATGAACGCACCCGCTACTTACCTCCGCCCAGCTGCGAGCTTGTGCGTGTCGGCAAGGGCCCGATTGCGGGATGCGCCTCGTCGATGACGTTCGTCTATGTTTACCGCCGGCGCGAGCCCCGCTTCGAAGATCCGCTTAGCGTGCGCCGCGAACGAGGGCCAATCGACATGCCCCTCCGCCGTAAACGGCAGCAGAATCGCCGACATCCCCGTGATAGCGAGGCGTGGTTGAATGGTTGGCAACATTGGTGGATTCCCGTTGGCCGAGCTTGCGGTAGCGGAGCGCATTTGGTTAGTTGTATAATCCCGCAACTTACGATCCCGCCCTCCCTGCAACAACCACCGTTTTGAGTCACCCGCCCCCTTTCTCCTGGTCCGACAGCTTGCCCTGGCTCTTGCTCCTGCGGGCGCCGGCGATTGCCGTGCGGCCGGGCTGCTGGGCGGTGGCGTTCGTGGGGCTCCTGCTCATTCTCGTGCCGGAGTGGCTGGGCCTCGCTTCCACGGCGCCGGACGGCGTCTATCTAAGCGAACGTGCGACCACTGAACCAACACTGTTCCGCCCTTGGAGATCATTCTTCACCGAGCGCGCCCAGCAGCAAGTCCTAATGCCATGGCAGACAATGCTCGCCAGCCTCCAACCGTGGACGTGGCCGAAAGCGGCGCTGCTGACTTGGCGGTTAGCAATCGCGATGCTTGTCGGCGGCGTCATCTGCCGTCTCGCCGTGATTGAACTCACGCGCGGTGAACGACTGCCGCTGCGTGAGGCGCTCAGCTTCGTCACCCAGCGAAAAGGAAGCCTCCTGGCGGCGCCGGCGATTATGCTCGGGCTCACGCTGCTCGTAACGCTGCCACTCGGAGCGTGGCGGTGGGCGCTTGCTGGCGAGTGGCTCGCGTGGCCAGCTGCGCTCACGCTGCCGATTGCGGTGGCGCTCGCACTCCTCGCGGTGCTGCTGGGCGGGGTGCTGGTCATCGCGTGGACGCTGTTGCCCGCGGCGATCGCCACCGAAGCGAACGACGCCTTTGACGCCGTCAGTTGCACTTACGCCTATGTCTGGCAACGCCCGCTGCGGTATGCGTTCTATGCGGGCATGGCGCTGGCACTTGGTTGGATCAGCGGCTGTGTCGTGGAACTGATCGGCGGCGCCATTGAACAACTGAGCTTCACGAATGTCGAATCGCCGCAACTCGCGCGGCTGATCGACTTCTGGTTCCACGCCTTCGCCATTCTCAAGTCGAGTTTCTTCTGGTCGTACGCATTCGTGGCGAGCACGGCGGTGTTTCTCCTCCTGCGGCGCGATGTTGATGAGAGACAACTCGATGAGGTGTGGAAAGAGTCTGGAGAAAGGTAAACGACGCTTTCTCCCAACATTCTTACGTTGGATGACTTCCTCCGGACTCCAGACCCCGGACTCCAAACTTCAACAACTCTCCAATCCCCGCGTGGAATTGGCCGCGGGTGAGAACTTCGTCACAACCCGCGGCGCGGGCGGCGGTGAGTTTGGCGGCGTGAACATGCGGGCCGAATGCGATGAGTTTCGCAACCGGCGCGGCAGTGCGAAGTTGCGGAACGAGTTCGGCGAGTTCCGGTAGATTGCCACCAAGGTCCAAGAGAACGAATTGCGGCGCGTGCGTTGTCGCCTGCGTTACGCACGTCGCGCCACTTGCGACCACCAGCTCGGCGCCAATCGCGCGCACGGCGCCTTCGACCATCGAGTGGATCATCAAATCGCCGGAGACCAAGAGGACATTCATCATTTAACCCGTGGGGTGGCTGGGGTCGGCTGACGCGCCGACCCCAGCCACGCTTAAATCGCACCGGGGCCGCGGAAGCCATCGTTGATTTGAATCGCCTGCTCCATCGGCAGGACGAACGCCTTGCCATCGCCGATGTGCCCTTCGCTGCTGGTGCGAGCGTGCTCGGCGAGGCACTCCAGCGTGCGGTCCAAAAAGTCGTCGTTCACCGCGATGTGCAGCTCTACCTTGCGGAGCAATTTTACTTGGTACTCGTGCCCACGATACGTTTCAATGTGCCCGCGCTGGCGCGCGTACCCCATCGAATCACCGATGGTGATTCGCGTCACGCCGATTGCCGCTAAGGCCTGCTGCACCGCTTCCAGCTTGGTCGGCTGGATGACCGCCACGATGAATTTCATGCGGTTAGTTTACCCTGCTGGTAGCACGGGACCATAGTCCCGTGCGGCTCAAAGTAAGTGACGCGGCCGGCACTTTGTACGATGGGATTTCAGCCCGTCGGGCAGCGGGTACCAGCTTCACAACGGGCTGAAAGCCCATCGTACAACGCACGGGACTATGGTCCCGTGCTACGAGACGCGGTACCCTAAAACCATGGGAAATTCCGACCATCCCCACCGCGCGACCGTCTGGCGACTGCGAACCCGCACGCTTACCTGTGCCGAGCAGCCGCTGCTGATGGGGATCGTGAACGTTACGCCTGATAGCTTTTCGGACGGGGGGCGATTTCTCGAAACGCAGGCCGCGGTCGATCAAGCCGTGCGGCTGGTTGAAGACGGCGCCGATCTGGTCGACATTGGCGGCGAGAGCACGCGACCCTATTCTCAGGCGGTAGCCGCGGACGAAGAGCGCCGCCGGGTGTTGCCGGTGATCGAAGCGCTGGCAGCGAAGATCAGCGTGCCGATTTCGATCGACACCAGTAAAGCCATCGTGGCGCGCGAGGCGCTCGCCGCGGGGGCGGAGATCATCAATGATGTCACCGGCCTCGCCGGCGATCCGGACATGTTGCCGCTGGCCGTCGAAAGTGGCGCCGGGCTCTGCGCGATGCACATGCAGGGCACGCCGCAGACGATGCAGGATCATCCGCACTACGTGAATGTGGTGACCGAGATTTACGACTACTTGCGCCGCCGGCGCGACGTACTTTTGGCCGCCGGCGTGGCGCGGGAGCGGATCTGCCTTGACCCCGGCATTGGCTTTGGAAAAACGCACGAGCATAACCTGGAACTGATGCAGACTTGCCAGCAGTTTTTGAACCTCGGCTGTCCGATTTTGGTC
Source organism: Pirellulales bacterium (assembly GCA_022841705.1). Classification (GTDB taxonomy): domain Bacteria; phylum Planctomycetota; class Planctomycetia; order Pirellulales; family Lacipirellulaceae. Next base: position 82,141 of record JALHQZ010000009.1, on the reverse strand, counting down.
GGCCATTCGCGCAAAGGTTTCCTCGGCAAACTGCTCGGCGATTCCACGCTCGACCGCGATGCAGCAACGCTCGGCTCCGCGCTGAGCCTCGCTCGCCAAGGAGTACAGGTTCTCCGCGTGCATGAGGTGCGGTGCCTCCGCGAAGCGCTCCTTGCATTCATTGCATGCGGCGGAACGTCGGTTGGCTCCACGGCCAGCGAGAAAACCCAGTAGGTTGGGTTATCCGCGGAGCGGTAACCCATCGGCGACAAGGTTCACGCCAGCACATGATCGGTTATCCGCGATCGCGGCTGACTTATCGAGAAGGGGCCCCTCCCACAAATTCTTTCCAGAATTTGCGGTTCATCCGGCGATTCGCGCACACTATATCCCTATGCCGCCCTCATTTGGTACGACTGACCGTGCTCGTGCGTCCGCTTCAGATAGCAGCAGAGGAATCGTATCGACCGATGGCGAACTGTTGTACCTAGCCACCAAGCGGAATGATTCGGCGGCGCTGGAAGAGCTGTTCGCCCGGCATGCGGACATGGTGTGGCACGTCTGCCAGCAGGTGCTGTGGCGCGAGGCGGATGCCGAGGATGCGTTTCAGGCGACGTTTTTGATTTTGCTGCGGCGTGCGGCGGCGATTCGGGCGAGCGATAGCGTGGCGGCGTGGCTCTACCGGGTGGCCTATCGCACGGCGCTCGCGGCGCGGCGGCGCGGGCACAAGCGCAAGACCGAACCACTCACTGGTGAACCGCCGGCGCCGGAAGTGGAATATCCCGATCTCGAAAGCCGGTACATCACCGGCATCCTGCTGGAAGAGCTGTCGCTGTTGCCGCAGAAGTACCAGCGGGCGCTGGTGCTGCGGTATCTCGAAGGGCGCAGTCGCCGCGAGATTGCCGATCAAACCGATCTCACCGTTGCCGCGGTGCAAGGCTATTTGGCGCGCGGCAAGCAGCTGCTCCGCGGCCGGCTGCTGCGGCGGGGCGTGCTGCTGTCGACCGGCATGGCGATGCTCACTACTACGCAAGCCGCCACCGCTGCGCCGGCCGCGCTGGTGGCGACGAACATTACCCTTGGCGCCGCGGTGGCCAGCGGCGCCGCCGGGGCGCTCGCGAAGATTTCAACCCCTACTTTACAACTCGTCGATCAAGGAGCCCGAAGCATGTTCTTGTCTACCATGATGGCCAAACCAGTGGTGTGGGTGGCGGTGGCGTTCGCCGCCGCCGGCGTGACGGCGAGCCAATCGCCGGGGGGCGGCGCGCCGCAGGAAGGGGTGGTGTTGTCAGCGGAAGTTGCTGGTGGAGAGGATGCGGGGGTGATTCAATTGACGGCGGCAGAGGCGCCGGCGGAGGGTGAAGGAGCGGTGCTGGAGGAGCGACCGCTGGAGAAACCGGTGATGGAAGAACGCCCAGTGGAGAAACCGCGGGTGGAAGAACGTCGCATTAAGAAACCGGTGGAGTTAATCGAGCGCCGCGTGTTGGAAGTGAAAGAGCGCGTGAATGCCAACAAGGCGGTAGTTGAATTGCAACGCAAGCGATTGGCTCGCCAGCGCGAACAGTTCGAAATGCAAGTCAAAGCGCTTCGCAAACAAGCGGAGGCCCTGGCCGTCGCTGAGAGCGAGCGGGCGAAAATTGAAGCCGAAGCGAAGGCGCTGCAGTTTGAAAGCGAAGCCCTCCGCGCTGAAGCCGAGGCGCTAAGGATTGAACAGGAACTGTTGCAACTTGAAATGCCGCCGGACGTGCTGATTCCGGCTGCGTGGACGCCGGCTCCAACGCCAGTGAAGGTGCGGATGCAGCCGCAGATCAGTTACAGTGAGATCCAAGTTCCGGCGCCACCCCAGCCGCCGTCTCCGCCTACCTTCGCCAGGAAAGCAATGGAGCGTGCGATGGAGGCATCGGTCCGATCCGCTTGGGAAGCGTCAAAACCGGGAATGCTCGCGGCGGGACAAACGATTCAAATCGAAATCTACTCCGAATCCGCGTCGGCGGACCTGCCGGATCCCAGCATGAATCCCAGCGGTGAAATGGGAATGATGGAGCGTCCCAACAATTCGAATTCTACGCGAAGTCTTACCATCGAACCAATGGGCACCATCGCGTTCGGCGCCAAGTACGGCCGCGTGAAGGTCGCCGGAATGTCGCTTGAAGAAGCAGAGAAGGCGATCGCCGATAAACTGCGCGAACAAGTGCCGGATGTGAAGGTGCAGATCACGTTGCCGAATGATCGGCCGACACCCGGGCCGATGACGACTAGGCCATAGCGATGACTGTCGCTATTCGCGTTGGCCAACGGCCAACTTCACCGTAGCCTAGGGCATCGCCCTAGGTGGTGGAAATCCATCAATCATTTTTTGGGTGAAGGCCATACTCACCCTTCGCCGCGGCGGATGTGTCTGGCCTTCAGCCAAAAGAGTTTTCTTGCGGCCGTGTCCCTCGGGCGGCGCTGCGCTTTGCCCCAGGCTACGGTGGGATTGGCCGTTGGCCAATGCGGCTCGAACGAGGTAATCTCGCCTCATCAATCCCCAAACAGATTCCCCAACCCGCCGATAATACTCCCCTGCTCACTCCGACTCCCACCCATCGACGGCGCGTGCGCCAGGATGCGGTCGGCCAAGCGCGAGAACGGTAGGCTTTGCAGAATCACGCCGCCGTGGCCACGCAACGTGGCGAGGAACAAGCCTTCGCCGCCGAAGAACATGCTCTTCAAATTGCCGGCGCGCTGGATGTCGTAATCGACCCCCTCGGTGAAGGCGACCAGGCAGCCGGTGTCGACGCGTAGGGTTTCGCCTTGCAATTGTTTCTTCACCACCATGCCGCCGGCGTGGATGAAGGCTTTGCCGTCGCCACGCAGGCGCTGGAGGATGAACCCTTCGCCACCAAAGAAGCCGGCGCCCAGCTTTTGGTGAAACGCGATGCCCACTTCGGTCCCCTTGGCCGCGCAGAGGAACGAGTCCTTCTGGCACAACAGCGACCCGCCGACCTTCGCCAAATCGATCGCCACCACCTTGCCGGGGAACGGCGCCCCAAACGCCACGCGGCGTTTGGTGTTGGCGTAGTTGGTGAAATGCGTCATGAAGAGCGATTCGCCCATCAGCTTGCGCTTGCCGGCGTCGAGCAGTTTGCCGAACATCCCCTTCTCCGGCGCCGAGCCATCGCCCATGCAGCTTTCAAACTCGATGCCGTCCTCGATGTAATTCATCGCCCCCGCTTCGGCGATGACCGTCTCGCCCGGATCGAGCTCGATCTCCACGATCTGCAAGTCATCGCCGAGGATTTCGTAGTCAAGTTCGTGACAGGTGGGCATGGCGAGAGTGGAGGGGTGAGAGGATCGAGGATAGGGAGGTGGAATACTCGCGTTTCATGAGCCCCCGACGTTCGTCGGGGGCTTATGGGGAAGTTTACTTCAATATTCGCAGCCTCCTTGAGAATCTTGGAGCCTATTTTCGCCCCTGCGAAGCCTGTCTGGGGGTCACCCCAGGTCCCCAACTCGGGGACGACCGTGGTATCGCCTCATCGCATTGCCCCCCGTTGAGCCAAATTATCGCTCTTGCCACCGTTTGAGGCCGTTTTTGGGGGCCCCTCAGGGGGTGTCGGAGATCCCGCTAAACGTTGTTTGACAGCTTCCTAAGCGGGCCTTATTCTCACGGTAGGCACGGCAATTTTTGCTCGGTCGGGCTCATCCTCGGGTGGGCGTTTTTGCGGAACAACGCGGCGGCGGACAGCGTCTCAATGTAGGAGCGCAGCGCCCCGGTTCTGCGGCCGGTGCCGCTTGGTTTTGCTCCACCCCGGAATCGGTTTCCAAGTCCATGTCGATCCCCGTTCGTCCCGCGGCGCCACTTCCCCCAAGTCCGGCCGCTCCCGTTAGCGGCACTCCGCTGCGGCGTGATGCCCGCTTCACTAAGCCACAACACGAAATCTCGGTTGACGATCCCGTCGGCCGGCCGCTACTGTTCGCGCTGCTGGCGATGCTGGCGGCCTTCATTTACGCCTACTGGAATACCTTTAGCGACTTGGTCGAAGTCGCCTGGGATACGGACCAGTATTCGCACGGCTGGATCGTGCCGCTCTTGGCGTTGTACATCATGTACACCATGCGGCCGAATCAAAGCGATGAGCTCGATAAGCGGGAAGTCTTCGGCATTCCGCTGGCGAAATTCTGCCAAATGATCGCAGTTCCATCGGCGCTCTTGGGAGCAACGCACTTTTTTGAAGTCCCCGGGCTGCAAAATCAAACTTGGATGGGGGGGCTCGGGCTGTCCGGGTTGTTCCTGTCCTATTTGCTCTACGTTTTTTACGGCCAACCCTTGGTGGATGCCAGCGCGCTGGAGCGGTGGATCGGCGTGGCGATTTGCGGCGCAGCGATCGGCATTCGGGTGTTGGCGGCCATGCAGGATAAAGGCTGGATGGACCACCTGAGCATGGTGTTGGCGGTGTTTGGGCTGCTGGTCACCTTTGGAGGGTGGGAGCTGCTGAAGTGGACCGGCCCCGCTTGTGGGTTTTTGCTCTTTATGTTTCCGTTGCCGGCGTTCATCGAAAACAGCGTGATGATGAAGCTCCGGACGTTCGCATCGATTATCAGCGAAATCATCCTCACGATCATGGGGCAGGATGTCATGCGCGATGGCAACATGCTCACCATTGCCGGGCAGCAGATGAGCGTAGCGGACGAGTGTAGCGGCCTGCGGATGGTGACCATCTTTGGCGCAATGGGCATTGCCGTAGCCCTGCTGATCCGGCGCCCGTGGTGGGACAAAGTCGTGGTGCTGCTCACCACGCTGCCGATCGCCTTGGGCGTGAACATCTTGCGAATCGTGGTGACCTGTTTCCTGATGGGGAATTTCCCCGGCATGAGCGAGTACTGGAAAGAAAAACTTTATCACGATTTGCCAGGTTATGTGATGATCTTGGTAGCGATGGGGCTGCTCCTCCTGCTCATCAAGATCCTCGAGAAACTGAGTGTGCAGGAGGAAGCAGTCAACTTGCGCGGCGCGGGCTTCGCCGGCGTGCGGTAGTGTTTGGTCTCAACACGATTTTTTGGGCGCCACTGGCCTGCCGCCAGTGGGAACTAAGGACGGTGTCGACCCGCACTCTCCACTGGCGGCACGCCAGTGGTACCCGAGCTAAATCGCTCGCCGATGCCTGGTCCGGTTGTGACCATTGTGCGGCGGAGGGGAACGCGCGAACCCTCTCTCCGCGTTGCCAGAAAGAAACATGTTGCTGCGAAGCAACGGGGAACTTTCCGCCCGCACGAACGTCTAAGTTGCTAAAACTCCTTGGCCGCAAACGACTTGCGGCAATTCTGCTCTCAGGGACGAGGCGCCGGACCGGCACTTGCCTAGAGGTTCGGCACACCACGATTTTCGGGTGCCACTGTCGAGCTTGCTCGCAGTGGACGCCGCCGTGCTCGTTTCGTAGTGGACGCTTTCCACTGCCGGACAAGCCGGACAGTGGCGCCCGAAAACTTTTCCCCCGGGAGAACGCTACCAATGTCGCAATTTGATCGCAATCCAAACTCGTACCCTGACAACCCTGAGGAAAGCGGATCGCGCCGCGCCCTGATGACGGTCGGCTCGAATGTTCCCGTCACCAATCCGTTTGGCGTCGGCGTCACCTCGCCGCCCACCGATATCGTGCGGGGCGGGATGGACAAGACGTGGCTGCTCAACTCGCTCCGCCGCCGCTGGCTGCTGGCGACGTGTATGGGTCTGCTGGTTGGTAGCACCCTGGCGGCGCTGTTGTACTTCCTCGTCGTCCCGGAGACCAACCGTGCGGTAGCGCAGTACGAAGTGAAGAGCTCGCAATCTACGCTCATGCAGGCGGCCAACCCCATGGAAGCCCGCACGTTCGACATTTTTAAGGCGACCCAAATCGCGTACATCAAAAGCCCTTATGTGCTGAACGCCGCCCTCGGCGCCGATAATCGCCGGGCGTTCAACTCCTCGTTCTTCAGCGGCGTGGATGAAGACGATCGCTTGCAGTACCTGGCCGAACGGCTGCGGGCGAACTTCCCAGAAAACGGGGAGCTGCTGCAGATTTCGCTCTCCGGCGATGAAGACCCCGAAGAACTTAAAGCCATCGTCGACGCGGTCAGCAAGGCGTACAACCAGGAGGTCGTGTTCCGGGAGCAGACCGAACAACTCCGGCCGATGGGCCTCCTCAAGACCGCGCTCACGGCGCTCGACGCGGAAATCCGTGGCAAACTAACAACGTATCAAACTTTGCTGAAGGATTCCGGCAGCTCGAAAGCTTACGAAGGCTTCGACCCCGAGACGAAGCTCATGCTCGACGAGGTGACCAACCTTCAAAAGTCCAAGACGGATGCCGAAACGCAATTGGCCCAGGCGCAAATGCAGTTCCAGATCATGCAGCAACAACTGCTCGATCCCGCGTTGGTGGATCAAATGATCGAGGAGCAACTGCAGAATGATCCGCAGATGAACCAATTGTTGCAGCAGCAAATGGCGTATGAATCGTATGTCAGCACGTTGCGGAGCACAGTTAAGAATGGTCAGTCGCCGGAGATCAAGCGGTATGAGCGGATGCGGGACCAAGTCTCGCAGCAGATCGCGCAGTACAAACAGCAGATGAAAGGCCAACTCGCCGGCGCCCAAGCCAACGCGCCGAATCCGATGATGACTCGGATCGTCAGCGAGTTTGGCATCACCCAAGGCATGCTCAAGAACAAAATTGCGGGCTACGAACAGCGGATGGGTGAATTGCAGGATGAACTCTTGGAAAAAGCGAATATCGATACCGATCTGATGATTAAGGAGACCGAACTCGAACGGCTGCAAGAAGTTCAGAAGGATATCGCGATCAACATTCAAAAGCTGCAAGTCGAGTCTAACGCCCCTGAACGAATTCGCCCCATCGGCGTGACCGAAGGCGTGGCGGATGTGCAGATCATCCCGGGGATGAACGAAGTCATGCGATACGCCATCACCACCATCGGTGGCCTCGGCGGCTTTTTGCTGGCGGCGCTTGGCATCGCCTACATGGAGTTCACCAACCGCCGCCTCAATGGACCCGAGCAAATGGACGAAGGGCTCGGTATCCGCGTTGTCGGGACGCTGCCGTCACTCTCCGGCCGGGGAGCGCTCGATCCGTCGCAGCCGATTGTCGCCCAATTGACCGAAGGGATCGATAGCGTGCGGACCGCGCTGATGCACGAATCGACTACCAAGAAACGGCAGATCGTGCTGATCACCAGCCCCGCAACGCTCGAAGGCCGCACCACGGTCGCTAGCCAACTGGCGGCGAGCCTCGCTCGCGCCGGTCGCCGGACGCTGCTGGTGGATGGTGACTTACGGAGCCCCTCGCTGCATGAACTGTTCGAAGTGCCGCTGGAAGATGGCTTCAGCGAAGTGCTGAGAGCCGAGATCGACGTGGCCGACGTGATTCGCCCCACCTACACCGAAGGCTTGTGGCTCTTGACCGCGGGCTACTGCGATGCGGGCGCCGTGCATGCCTTGGCGACCGATCAGGTGCAACCAATCTTCGCCAAACTGCGGGCCGACTATGATTTCATTATCATCGACGGGGCCCCGGTCTTGGGCCTCTCGGACTCACTGCTCTTCGGCCAGCACGTGGATGGCGCCATCCTCTCGGTCCTGCGGGACTTCTCGCAGGTGCATAAGATTCAGCAAGCGGCTGATCTGCTTACGAGCGTAGGCGTGCGGATGATTGGCGCCGTGGTGAATGGCGTGAAGACCCGGGCTGACCGCCGCGTGACGCACTTGCAAGTCACCCCACCGAAGCAATCGACGAAGCAAATCGCCGCCGCGTCAGCCACGACCGCCGCAGCCGGCGGAGCGGCGACGGCCGTTGCCGAGGACGAAGTGACCGAACTCGACGACTTTGATCTCGATTCGCTCGACAAGTAAGCGACACAAGCGAACTACCAACCCGTTCTCCCCTCCCCGAGCGGGCGAGATTCTTCGGAGTCTCGCCCGCTATTTTTTTGCCGTAGCGCCGATTGCAGCGGTTGTAGGGGCCAATCGAATTGCGCGCTGAGCTGCGAGTTTCATCGCGCTCCGTTGCAATATCGCTCCTGCAACCTAGCTTTCCAGTAGGAAGCCTTGCGCCGATTGTGGAGGTGCTCACTCGTCGGCGCGGCCTTCCCTCCTTGTCTTGCGGGTCTCCTCTTTTTACTGCGTTCACCTTCGCGGAGGCGAACGCGGGTCACTCTTCACAGCGACGTGCCGGATGTCTCACGCGAATTTGCTTGAGGTCACCAGCCCGATCGGGCAAGGTGACGGAGGTGTTTCTCCGCCGTCGCCGGACGCGACTGGACTGGGCGGGTTCGTCGACACGGCGAACGAGGAAAAGTCAAAGTCGAATCGCGGCAAGAAGAATAACCAGCGCACGGCGCCGCGCACAGCCGAGCAAGCTGAGCGCTACGAACGGCTCGGCGAGCTCGGTCGTGGGGGATGGGGCTTCGTCGTGCAAGCGCGCGACCGGCAGCTTGAACGCGAGATTGCGATCAAGCAGATTCATGCCGAGGTCGCCACTAACGAGGCGCTCCATCAGCGCTTTCTGCACGAAGCCAAGATTACCAGTCAGTTGCAGCACCCCGGCATTGTGCCGGTGCATGAACTCGGCGTCGCGGCGGATGGCGCCCCGTACTATGTGATGAAGTTACTCGAAGGAGAAACCCTCCGCGAGCTAATCGATCACGTTCATAGCGCGCCCCAAAAGTCGCTAGCCGGGGGCTACTCACTGGAACTCCTCCAACGCTTCACCCAAGTTGCCAACGCCGTGGCGTACGCCCACGAGCGCGGCGTCATTCATCGCGATTTGAAACCTTCCAACGTGATGGTCGGCAGGTTCGGCGAGACAATCGTCGTCGACTGGGGCCTCGCGAAGAAAGTTGGCTCCGATGAAAAAAGGGACAGGTCCATTTATTCGGACGAAGGGGGTGACGAACATGCAGTTAACAAAATGGACCTGTCCCCATTTTCAACCGGCATGGGCTCGGTCATTGGCACACCCTCTTATATGTCACCGGAGCAGGCGGCGGGCGATCCCCACACGATCACTCAAGCCTCTGACATCTACGCTCTGGGGGTGATGCTGTACGAAGTGCTCACGGGGCACAATCCGTTCCGCAGTGAAGATGTTGGCGCCACGCTCAGCCGAGTGAAAACGGGCGAGTATCGGCCGCCGCGCGCGCTGAATCGCTCTATACCGGGGGCACTCGCGGCGATCTGCACCCACGCGATGGCGCGCGATCCGGCGCAGCGCTATGCGTCCGCGCAAGAACTCATCGCCGACCTCGCACGGTTTCTCGCCGGCGAGGCAGTCAGCGTGTATGCCGAACCGTGGTGGGAACGCGCTGCCCGGTGGTGCAAACGGCATCGCACGCTGGTGACCAGTGTGCTGGGCGCCTTGGTCGTGCTGACAATTTCGTCTGTCATTTTCGGGCTCGTGATTCAGCGCGCATATGACGCCGAGCGGGCGGCCCACGCGCAATCGCTCGAACGGCTCGGCCAAGCGCGGCAAGCGGGCGATGCGTGGCTGGTGGATTTAAGCGGCAGTTTACAGTTCTTCCCCGGCCTCGGCGGGGTGCGTGCCGAACTGTTGGAGCAGGGCGTGCAGCACTATCAGTCGCTACTGGCGGATTACCGAACAATCGATCTCCAAACGGCTGACCTGCCCACCCGGCTGGAAGTCGCCAAGTGCTACCTGCGACTCGGGGATCTAGCGCGGTTGCAGCAAGAGTTCGACATTGCCAACGAACAGTACGAACTTGGCGCCCGGTGGCTGAATGCCGCTGAGACGAAAAATTCACCGGAAGCTCGGCTGGAACGGATTCATGCGCGCATCGGTTTAGAACTACTGCGGAGTGAATCGTCGGATAAATCAGCCCCCAAAGCTCTCATCGCGGACGATCACAAATTTTTGACGCAACTGCTGGGCGATATTCGTACCGCGCCGGTGAATGACCTCACCCTGCAAGCCGCTAACACACTGGCGCGTTGGCAGTTGGCTGCCACGCGCAGTGGCACGAGCGAGCAACCGACCGCTGTGCTCGCCCAAGCGGCCGCCTGGGCAGCTTGGCTTACCCAGCACCGCGGAGCGCCCCGCGATCACCAATTGTACGAAACTGTCCAAAGCGATCGCGCCGCCGCACTCCAGGCCGATCGCCGCTTAGCGGAGGCGAGCGATGTGTGGCAGAGCGTCATCGCCGCACTCGCAGTTCGCATCCAAGATTCACCTGCTCGTCCCGACCTACTCCAAAGCCGCGCTTATGCCCGCATGCAAGCCGGCGAACTGGAACTGGAGCAACAGAAGTTCGAAGTAGCCGCTGAGCTCTATCGCGACGCGCTCGCCGATCTCCAGCAGGCGTGGCTCCTGTGCGATGCAGATTCGTTCTACCGCCAAAACAGCGCGCTCGCGGAAGCGAATCTCGGCCGCGCGCTCGCGGCCATCAATCAGCGCACGCAAGCGACGGAGCATCTGGTCGGGGCGGTGGACAAGTTACAACAGGCGATCCGAGTCGAAGGCGCCCTGCCAAGCGTCGTTGCTTCACTCGCCGAGTGCTACCAGACGCTCGGTGAACTCGCGAATGATGCCGCGGAGGCGGAGCGGCATTTCGATTCGGCGGAGAAGTGTTATCAGCTCTTGAGCGATCACGGCCACATTTCGCCGGTGCAACAGCGACGTTGGAGCGAAATCCGCCGCTAAACTGGTTGGTGGCCGACGGATTCTTCACCTTTTTCGCTCATGAAACTCAAACGGGGGGTATTCACCGGTCGATGACAGCGAAGTGCTGTGCGCTCACCGAACGTTGGCCCCATCGCGGCAAGGATTGCCGTGCGGCGGAATTGATGGATCAAGATGGCCCGCCTGCGCTTATTTTCTTGTCGATTCGCGCTGTTGGCGGCCGGTTGGTTTGCTAGTATCTCAGCGGTCGCCCAAGAGGTGGTCTTTATCTCCGATCAGGTGGCGCCGGAGGTCGATGCGATTCAACCGGTGCAGCTAAATGCGCCGCAAGCGCTGCCCGCTAAGCGGCAAGCAGCGGGGGGAAACAATCCAGCTCCTGAGCAGGCAATTGTCGACTCGCGGGTCAATGATCTGTTCGGCTCGGTGGACGATGTCTCCGGCCTCTCCGAAACGCGTCGCATTCACGCCCGTTCACCGGCGGCCGACGCGGTGTTTGGCGCTCAGGCGACCGGCCGGCAAACGAGCGACGTGGGCAACCTGCTCAAGGAAGCCAACTCCGCGCATGGGGTTTCGAACCAGAACCGGGCGCCGTTGGTGAATGAAACCCGCATCCGCGGCCAGCGTGTTGGCCAAGTCCTCGCTTCCGGCTCGTACTGGGCGCCGGTGCGGATGGACCTCGATACGATGGTCAACAAAATCGACTCGCGACTCATCGACGATGTCATTCTCGTTAAGGGTCCGTATAGCACGCGCTACGGGCCGGGCTTTCGCTTCGTCGATATGGATTTCATTCATTCGCCGCGATACGCCGGGGGCTTCGAGGCGCACGGTCACAGCAGCGCCACCTATCAAACTAATGGCGAGCAGTGGTATGGCCGCCAGACGATTTGGGGCGGCTCCGACACCTACGGCTTCAATGTGAGCTACGGCCATCGCACCGGCAACGATTACGAAACCGGCCAAAGCGGTTTCTTCCTGCCGACCAGCTACAAATCGCGAGACGTCTTCATCGCCGCCGGTTGGGATATGTCCAGCCACCAGTCGATTGAAGTGAACGTGCTGCGGCTCGACCAAACGGATGTCGAGTTCCCCGGCCTCGTGTTTGACCTCAACTATCTGGTGACCGACGGTTACGAAGTCACCTACACGGACACCGACCCCGGTTTCGCCGACCACTTCGTCGAAGAGGTGTGGTACAACCGCACGCGGTTCGATGGTGACACGCTGCGGCCCGGCAAAAATCGCCAGTTGCCGTTTCTAGTGAACGATTTGTTTTCGCCAAGCGGCAACGATGGCTTCGCGATTACCGATGGCGATGGCCTTTCGGCCGGCCATCGCGCGGAGAGCACCTACGAACTGTGCGACGATAGCGTGCTGTCGCTCGGCACGGACGTGATCTTCCAAAACCAAGAGCTGAACGATATCGAGCCCCTCGCCCCGGCCAACAATAACAACTTTCCGCTGCCGCGTTCCTACTCGACCGACATTGGCTTCTATGCCGAGCGGATTCGCCCCGTGACCGAGGCCTTCCGCGTGACCACTGGCGTACGCGGCGATATGATCTTTACCGATGCAGTGGAGAACGTCCCTGGCGTGCCGAACACGATTTCCGATGAGTTCGATTCGGAGCTGGATCAGCAGTTCCCGCTGTGGTCCACCTTCTTCGCGACCGAACTCGATCTCGATTGCAACTGGACCGCCACCTCCGGGGTTGGCTACGCGCAGCGGCCGCCGACGCTCACGGAACTCTACGTGAACGATTCGTTCATCGGCTCCTTACAGCGCGGGCAAACGTTTTTGTTGGGCGATCCCCAGCTCAACCAAGAGCAGTGTTTGCAGCTCGACTTAGGGCTGCGGGCCGATTATGGGGTGTGGAAAGGGGGCGTCCACGGTTACCACGCCTGGATCAAAGACTACATCACATACGATCTCTACTCACCGGCGGACCCTGACTTTGGCTTTCCGCAGGGCGCCGCGTTTGTGAATACCGACCTCGCCACGCTCACCGGCGCCGAGACTTACGGCCAGTGCCAACTCACCCGCGAGTGGGCGATGTTTGGCGCGCTGAGTTATGTGGAAGGGACCGACCACAGCCGCACCAATGCGCACCGGCAAGGGACCGATCCCCGCAGTGGAACCGCCGTGCCGGACAAAGAAGCGCTGCCGGGCATTTCGCCGCTGGAATCGCGGGTGGGGTTCTTGATTCAAGACCCGTCGCCACGACAGAAGTGGGGCGTTGAGTTGTCAGCCCGCATCGTGGACGACCAGGACCGCATCGCCGCCACGCTCGAAGAGATCACCACCCCCGGCTTCACGACGTACGACATTCGAACGTATGCGCGCAAAGGAAGTTGGCTGCTAACCGCGGGCGTGGAGAATCTGACCGACAAGTTCTATCGCGAGCACATCGACTACCGCGCGGGCCTCGGCGTCTTCCGCCCGGGGATCAATTTTTACACGGGACTGGAAGTCGCGTACTAGCGGCTCCTTTCAATAGCCGGAGGGCCACACGCGCTCCGCCCCCGACTTTTTGGAAACGGGGCGGGGCGGTCCCGCTATTGCTCTAACCGTTACAATCGGCGCGGCATTCCAGTTCTGCTGCACCGCGAATCTCTGCGGATTTCTCCGCGTGACCAATCTTTGAAGGAGCCAGTGCCTATCGCACGCTTTGTACCTGCGACCGTCAGGCTAGAAAGCCTAACCCACGAAGAACTCCGATGCCTGCGACCATTTCCCACGATGAAGCAACACTGCTCGAAAAGTTTGACGCCGAAGAATCGAACGGCAAGCAGCAAGAAATCTGCCTCGTGCAGATTTATCCTGCCGACGTGATTGATGGCATGATTCTGCTGGAAGCGGATTCGCTGATTGTCGGCCGAGACGAATTGTGCGATTTGCATTTAGCCGATTCGAGCGTCTCGCGGCGTCATGCGGAACTGCGGCGTACGGGTATTGACTACACGATCGTCGATCTCGGCAGCACCAATGGCACGCTGGTGAACGGCGTGCGCGTCGAGCAGCAGCGGCTCAGCGCGGGTGACTGCGTGAAAATTGGCAGCTACATCTTCAAGTTCTTGGCGGCGGGGTCGGTGGAATCCCAGTACTTGGAAACCGTTTACTCCGTGATGACCTGCGACGCGCTGACCGGCGCCTTCAACAAGCGGTACCTGCTCGAGAACTTGCAGCGGGAAATCGCAAGGGCGACGCGCCACGGCCGGCCGCTGTCGCTGGTGATGATGGACATCGACAAGTTCAAGTCCATCAACGACACATACGGCCACTTAGTGGGCGACGAAGTGCTCCGTGAGTTTGGCCAGCGAATCGCGCGCGAATGTCGAGGCGGGGATGATCTCTTTGCCCGCTACGGGGGTGAAGAGTTTGCGCTGGTCCTGGCGGAAGCGACTTCCGAAGAAGCGCGGGCCAAAGCCGAGCACTTTCGGCAAACGGTCGCTGCAACTCCGTTTACAACCGCGGCGGGGGCGCTAGCGATTACGTCGAGCTTTGGAATTGCATGCTTCGCGGGGACAACCGCCGTCGAAACAACGGAACTGATTCATCAGGCGGACGTGCAGTTGTACGCGGCAAAGCAGGCGGGGCGGCATTGCGTGCGGGGGCCTAACTGAACCGCGCGGCGATCGGAGTTGGCAACACGCTCCGCTAGCGCGTCGCGGCTAAACGGGTTGCTATTCGGCGGGTGTTTCCGTGGCGGGCGGGGTTTCTTCCTTGAGGGGGATCGCGGGCGGGGCCACGGGAGCGGCAGTGGCGACAGGTTTCTTGATCGCCGGGTTGGCCTTGTAGGGGCGGTAGAGCGGATCGCCCACCAGCGCCATCCGCCAACTGGTAAACGGCATCGTCCGCCAGTAGCATTCGGCCAGCGTCAAATCGCCTTGGAGCAGCAGCGCGAAGAATTCTTCCGGCCGCGGGAACGACATCAAGTAAGGCTCCGAAGTGGGGCCGATGGTCGCGCAGACCCCGTCTTCCAGCAACTTCTTGCACCACACTTGGCTCTTGGGATCCTTCAGCGTGGTGCATTCGCTGCTCGCGAGGTGATACGCGACGGCGCCCGGCTTCCAATCGAACGCATCCTTGTATTTGCCCACGCTATACCACCCACAGTAGAGCGCGGCGTCAGGGCAAGCGCCCTCTTTGAAGAGGTCCGCCTTGGAGTCGACGACCACTTCCAAATCGGTTTGGTCTTCAATCCCCTTGGCGGTTAGCATCAGCGCCCGGTCGTAGTCTTCGTACGATCCGGGGGGCGACGGGGGCGAATCGACCTTCGCCAAGCCCCGGCCATCGATGTACACCTTGCCGGTGAGGCCTTTTTCCTCCGTCGCCACCGCGTCGTCGATCATTTTCTTGACGATCGGCAGCGTGGGACCATCCAGCCGCGAGACCATAAAGGTGCGATGCGTGTCGCGGAGCATCGAGTTATCGTAGCCGGGCCGGAGGTAGTTCGGCTGCCAGCGCAATAGTTCGTAATTTTCGGGCCACATCACCAGCGCCAGTTCGTTATCGAACCCGGCGCCGGTATCGTTGGCTTCCGCCACGCCGATTTGCTCGTCGAGCCACGCGATGCTCGCGAGCAGGCCGCCGTTTTGTTCCAGCACGCTGAGCAGCAGCGAGTCGCGGTCGATGCTGGGCGGCTGGCCATCTAGCGCGCCCTTCAGTTCGGCGTAGGCGGTCGCGCGGCCCCGCAGCACGTCGAATTGCGAGCGCAGTTCCGCCGGAGGATCCGGCGTTTTCGCAAGCTGCTGCTCCATACTTTGCAGAATGACCCGCGGACCGCCAGCCGCGAGCGCCAGTTGTTGCAGCCG
Source organism: Pirellulales bacterium (assembly GCA_022841705.1). GTDB lineage: Bacteria > Planctomycetota > Planctomycetia > Pirellulales > Lacipirellulaceae. The sequence goes on along the minus strand of JALHQZ010000009.1, from coordinate 66,678 downwards.
CGCGGCGCCAGCGTTCCGCTCGTTCGGATCACTGAGCGAAGCGATGCGCTTCTGAGCCGCCTGAAGTTCGGCCTCCAACTCGGCTTGACGTTTGGCGACTTCCGTCTGCGGCGGGGCTCCGGCGGCCGGCACAGGCTTTTCAACCACCAGTCCGTCGGGAGCCAGGTTATGAAGCTGTTCGGCGATCTGCCCCACCAGTTTTAGCCGGTTTGTCCGCTCGCCCCGCAGGTAATTGCGGTATCGCACGGAGTCAGCATCTTCGTTCTTGTCGGCGGCGCCGATGTTCAGCGGCACGCCCCAGGTGGTGACCAGGCATTTCAGTTCGGACTGGGGATCGTTTTCCAGAATCCATTTTTGGATCTCTGGCCGGACGCTCCACTTCCAATCCTTGTGGGTGATTTGCTCCCCTTTGGGCACCACCACGCGGCAAATGTTGTTCTCCGGAATGCCCCGCTGTTTGGCGTAGTAATTAGCGAGCCCCTCGGACTCCCGGTCACCGGAGGCGGCGATAATCGCGATTTCTGTGGGTTTCAGCTCCCCCTGCGCAACTTCCGCGCGACCGAAGACGAAACCAAGACAAACCGCAAGAGGGACCAGACGCATCGCAGGAGTTACGGGTTGGAGGAGGGTAGTTCAATCGGGGGGATTGGTACGCCGCAGGCCAAGCTTCACGAATTGGCCGGGGCGAGAACCCCTAAGTCTACTCGCACTAGGGAGTTATGTCGCCTCCCCAAAATCGCGGGAGTCGACCCACATGGGCACGGTCCTGTTGTGTACGCAGAGACTTGCCGGGCAGCAGGTGAATTTTTGAATATTCCCGCGTTTTTGGTGACAACCCCTTGACGCTTCGGCCGGCCGCGACTTCAATGGGAAAAGCTGCGGGGAGCCCCAACTCCGCAGTAGCCGTTCTTCGCGTCTGTGACCTTTGCGCGCGGCGAGACACAGCGAATCAGATATTGAACTTATTCTTCCTTACTTCTTGGATGGGGAGTCCGATGCGTAGGCTTTTCGTGATGGCGATCTGCGCCACTGTCTTGAGCGGTTTGACTAGTTCGTTCGGGGCTCTGGCTCTCACTCAAACAGACTCGAGTCCGACAACGAGCGGATTTGTCGATAATGGTAGTGTCGGGACGGGTGAGTATGCGGCCTCGTACTCCAACGGCGGTGGGGCTGGTTTCGGCGGCGCTGGAGCCGTAGGAGGTTCGACTCTGTATCTCGATGGCGACTCGACGAATTTCTACTTTGGATTCGATCCAGGCGCTAGCTTGAACGATAACGCAGTACTTTACCTTGACACGGTCTCAGGAGGCTTTTCGGATAGCCAAATGAACGACACCGGTGATGGAGGTCGGGCGGCAACTTCGAATCTGACCCGGGATAGTAATGACATCTTCCCAATTTCCCCCGATTTCGCGATTGTTTTTGGGAATTTTGGAACGGTTGTGTTTCAGCTTAATGCTGGCAGCACGCCAAATCACTTGGGATTTGTGGCATTCCAAGGCGACCAAGCAGGGGCTTCCGACACGTTGGTTCGTGAAATTAGCCTTTCGCGGAGCAGCTTAGGCAACCCTCTAGTGATTAACTACTTCATCGCCTATTCGTCGGGCACTATGTTCAATTCAAACGAATCCTTGCCGGCGAGTCCCGCCCTGAATGGCAGCGCAAACCCGGGTTTTGGTTCCGCCGGAACAAGCTATACTTACGCCGATTACAACCAGTTCGTTTCCGTGCCGGAGCCGGCAGCGTTCTTGTTCGGTGGCGTCGCCTCGATCTTGGCCGCGGTTGCTTACCGCCGCCGGAAGTAACCCGGTCTCGGTTTCAAGACAATCAAAAAAGCCCCCCAGAACGCTGGTTCTGGGGGGCTTTTGTCGTTCATTGCCGCAAACCCTTTTCCCGCCAGAAATGTGAAGTTTTGGCGATTTTATGGCTTTAATGCTTGACGCCTGCCCCCTTTCCGGACACACTGCAGCACGGTGTCCATGGCGGCCGAACTCGGCTGGGTGCCTCACGAACGACAACAAGATTGCCATCTTCGGGGCTGCTGAAGAAGCGGCGGGATGGCGAAACGCAGGCGCATCACGGGTTGGATCAGAACGGAGAAGAGAGAAGATGAAGAAGCTCACAATTTTGGCTTTTTTAGTGGCTGCTTGCGGCGTTGGGCGAACGGCTAGCGCCACGTTATCTTACAGCACAGGGTTCTCAACGCTGACGCAAAACTTTGATACCCTGTCATCGTCAGCGGGAACCCCGGCTTGGTCAAACAATACCACGCTTCCAGGCTGGTATCTCTTCAATGGTGCCGGTACCGCGATTTCTTCAACCTACCTTGTTGGCACGGGTTCTGTGAACACCGGATCGTTCTACAGCTTTGGAGCTACAACAACTCCCGAACGAGCACTCGGCGGAGTTGCATCCGGTGGGGCCTATTTCGGTTCGCCGGCCGCTGGCACTGTCGCTGGGTACATTGCAGTAGGAATTGTGAATAACCTCGGTGTAAACCTCGGAACTTTCACTGTTGGATTCGACGGTGAACAGTGGCGGGATGGTGGGGCTGCAGTACCTACAGTACCTGCTGCTCAGACAATGGTGCTTGAATATGGTTTTGGAGCGACATTTGGTGCGGTCTCCACGTGGACAGCGCCAGGTGGGAGTTTCAACTTCACATCGCCAGTGTTTACTAATACCGCTGCTGGTGCCGCAGTCGTTGGCAACGTAGCTGGGTTGGCTGCTGGTCTCGGTGGCACAGTGAACGGTGTTAGCTGGGCCCCTGGAAGCACACTTTGGATTCGCTGGATTGAACGGAATGATTTCGGCAACGACCACGGTCTTGCAGTGGACAATTTCCGCTTTTCATCAGTCCCCGAGCCCACCGCTTACCTCTTCGGTGCCTTTGCGTCAATGCTCGGTGGCGGCGTCGCCGTCGGCCGGCGGATGTTCGCCCGCAGCTAACAGACCTAAACTCTAACGGTAATTTGAAGCCCGCTGCGACTCGCTCGCAGCGGGCTTTTTCGTTCCATGGCATCAACTCGACTTCCAAGGTCGTATCTCCAGCGGCCAGCTGAAATCGTCGCACGTGAGCTCATCGGCGCATCGCTGCTCGTTGATGGCGTCGGCGGGCTGATCGTCGAGATCGAAGCCTATGATCGCACCGATCCAGCGTCGCACAGTTTCCGGGGGCCGACGCCCCGTAACGCGGCGATGTTCGGGCCCGTGGGTCACGCCTATGTTTACCGCTCCTACGGCGTCCACTGGTGCCTGAACTTCGTGTGCGGAGTGGAACCGGGAGGGGCCGTGCTCATTCGCGCGCTCGAGCCGCGATGGGGACTGGAGATCATGCGTGAGCGCCGCGGACTCGAAGCGGAAACGCTGCTGTGCGCGGGGCCCGGGCGATTGACGCAAGCGCTCGGCATCACAGGGGAGCATAATAGCTTGGCGCTACATGCGGCGCCGTTTGAATTGCGGCCCGCGAGCGAATCGCCGCCCGTTATCGTAGGGCCACGCATTGGCATCACCCGTGGGGCCGAAACGCCATGGCGTTTCGGCTGGGCGGAGTCGCGATATCTGAGCCGGCCGTTTAGGTGGGAAACGAGCGCGCATAAAAAAAGCGAGCCGCCCGAAGGTGCGTCCGTGCACCCATTGGCGGCTCGCCAGGCGTGAATCCCTTCACGCGGCCGGATTCTAAACGCGATGCGCGCTATCCGGCAACCGGAGTTTTTTTCCGGCATACAAGCGGTGATAGCTGTTGTCGGCTGTTGGCTGTTGGCTCTCGGCCCATTCGAGTTCAGCTGATAGCCGATGGCCGAAAGCTGACAGCCTTCTAATACGGTCCGATGTTGTTCGGCTTGCGGGCGAGGAAATCGCGCGGGCCGCGGGTCGTGTAGTACGGATACGCCACTTGGCCGGTGGGCGGGCCCGATTGAAAGTTGTAGTTGTTGTCGGTCGGGCAGCAGTCGAGCGTTTGGCTCACCGCCGAATTCACCAGGCCCTGCTCGCCGCCATGGTAACCGCCAGCGCCCAACAGGCCCCCACGATGGCCGCAGTGACCGTTGTTGCAGCTGGCGTCCAAGAGGCCTTGGTCGCACGGGCAAGCGTTGCCCTGCATCTGGCCGATGCGCGGCGCATGCTGCGAGACCGCTACGTTGCAAGAGTTCCCGCAACCGCAGGAATTACCGCAGCGATTGGCGCAACAGCCAATGCTGCTCGCGGCGAGCGCAGCGCCCACCAGTGCTAGCAAAGTTTTCATGATTCCCCCCATGTTTTGAGCGCTGCAGTCCGCGCTGCCAAAGGACGTTCCTCGGCGTGAGCGCGAATCGGGCTCAATCCCCACTGACATATCGGCGGTATAATCGGCAGAATCGAGAAAAACGGAAGCGCGCGAGAGGGGCTGGAGGCTAGGGGATAGGGGCTAGGGAATTGAGGCAGAGTTTGCCGGCGACTTTCCGGGGGAGATGTAAAACGCTAGCCATTCAGAGTGTCAGCCATGCCACAAAAAAGCTCCCCGACCCCCCGACCCCCCAGCCCCCAGCCCCCAGCCCCTAGCCCCCGCGGCCGCCGGCCGCCCCAGTTCGGGCTGAAGATGATGTTTCTGGTGATGACCGTGGTAGCTTTCGCTTTGGGTGGCGCCAGCGGGATGCTGCGCGGTGGGGATGATCTCCCCTTCTTCGTGCTGCTAACGGCTTCAGCGCCGCTCGTGGCGATGATTGTCCTGGGCGCGGCGCAGTTCCTTGCCAAGCAGCGTCGCCGCAAACGGTGACTTAAGGTGGCTGGGGTCGACGCGTCAGCCGCCCCCCAGCCACATCTATCAAACCACCCACAAGAGGGTTTTTGTGGCAATGTGGCGCCTGTGGCAAAGGTCCTGCCCTCAGTCTGGCCAAAAAAAGTAGCCATCTCCCCTCCGAACGGGTGGTTGGGGTCGGCGCTTTAGTTGCCCCCAGTTGAGGTGAGAACCAACTCCACTGCTGCTGGGGTCGGCTGACGCGCTGACCCCAGCCACCCAAGTTCGAATTGCCACCGTACGTCGATCTTGGTCCCTTTGCCCCGTTGTGCTACAAAATGCCTCCCTTCTGGCGTGGCAGGCGGCCGCGAGCGAAGGAACTGCTAGCATCCACCCCCTCGCTTTTGCCTCACGGACGACGCATGAGTAACTACGGCCGCGTACTCCGTTTGGCTTTGCGCCAGCGGCTGATGGTCGCGGGGTGTCTGGCAAGCTCGGTGCTGGTGGCCGTTCTGTGGGCGGTGAGCCTCGTGGCGATCTGGCCCGTGGTCGACGCGATCATGCGCGACATGACCATCCCCGAGTGGCTTACCGAAGAAGTCTCCACGCGGCAGACGGCCATCGAGCAGATGCGAGCCGACCGCCGGAGTCTGGCGCTTCAGGTGCCGCACGCTTCGCCAACGAAAGTGCCGCAGCTTCTCGCGCAGATTGAAGACAGCCAGCGCACGTCGGCCGTCTATCAAGCGAGTCTCGACCGGGTTCGGGGATACTTACCGCTTGCCGAACGCTGGTTGCCCGATACACCGTTTAAAACGCTCGGCTATGTCTGCCTCTTTGTGCTCGCCAGCACGCTAGTGAAGAATGGCGCGCGGATCATTAACACGCTGCTCGTGTCCCGGCTCGGCTGTGTGCTGAACCACGAAATGCGGAACCGGTTCTATCGGCAAATGTTGCGGCTGGACCTCGCCGATTTTTCGGACCAAGGCCGCGGCGATTTAATGAACCGCTGTACGACCGACATCAACTCGATGTCGAATGGCGCAACGCAACTCTTCGGCGATGCGGTGCGCGAGCCGCTAAAGATGATCGCCTGCTTGGTGGGTGCCGCGATGGTCAGTTGGCGGCTACTGTTGCTGACGATCATCGTCGCACCAATGGCGGCGCTCTCGATTCGTTATCTCGCCAAAGCGCTCAAGCGGGCCAATCGCAAAGCGATGGAAGAGCTCTCGAGCATCTTTGAAACGCTCACCGAAACCCTCTCCGGCATCAAGCTGATTAAAGCCTTCACGATGGAAGCGACGGAGCGGGCCGCGTTCCACGATATCTCGAAGGGTTACTACAGCAAGTCGATGAAGATCGCCTTCTACAATTCGCTGGTGAGCCCGATTACCGAAAACCTCGGCGTGATCATGGTGCTCTTGGCTGCGATGGCGGGGGGCTACCTCGTGCTGAATCAAGAGACGCACCTGTTCGGTATTCCGATTAGTGATACGCCGCTTACCCACGGCCGGATGAGCGTCTTTTTCGCGATGCTCGCCGGCATGAGCGATCCCGCCAAGCGGCTGTCCGGGGTCTTCAACGAAATCCAGCGGGCCAGCGCCTCCGCTGACCGGGTGTACCAAGTGCTCGACCGCCAGCCGCGCGTGCTCGACGCCGAGCATCCCGTGGTGTTGCCGAAACTCACCCGCAGTATTCGGTACGACAACGTCTCGTTCCGCTACGTCCCCGACGCGCCGGTGCTCGAGGGAATCAATCTTGAAATCCGCGCGGGCGAAACGCTGGCGATCGTCGGCCCCAATGGCTGCGGTAAAAGCACGCTCTTGGATCTCATTCCGCGGTTCTACGATCCCTGCGCGGGCACGATCACGCTCGACGGCGTTGATTTGCGCGACGTGCGCGTGGAAGACTTGCGGCAACGCATTGGCGTGGTGGCCCAAACCGCGCTGATGATGAACGACACGGTGGCCGCCAACATCGCCTACGGCAAGCCGGACGCCACGCCGCTCGAAATCGAACGGGCTGCCCGCAAAGCGTACGCCCACAGCTTCATCGTGGACAAACTGGCCGACGGTTACGACACGAAAGTCGGCCCCGGCGGCGGGCAGTTATCGGGGGGGCAGCGGCAACGCATCGCGCTGGCCCGCGCGATTTTGCGCGACCCCGAGATTTTGATTCTCGACGAAGCCACCAGCCAGATCGATCTCGAAAGCGAGCAGCTCATCCACCAAGTGCTCGAGGAGTTCACCAAGAACCGCACGACGCTGGTCATTACCCACCGCATGAGCACCCTGGTGCTCGCCGACCGGGTGCTGGTGATGGACCACGGCAAGATTCTCGACATCGGCACGCCGGACGAACTCACCCAGCGCTGCGAACTCTTCCGCCGGCTATGCCATTTAGGCTACCGCGAAAGCGCGTAGATGTAGCGTCGCCCAATAGCCGGGGACCTACGGTCCGCGGCAAGCGGATATCGGCTGTGGACTCCGCGGACCATAGGTCGCCGGCAATCGGGGGTGCTAGAATAGGGGCATGGCGACCCATCACCTCCACACCCAGCACCAGCGTTCGTTCGAGAGCAACCGGTTTGTCTACCCGGTGCTGAGCCGGCGGTCGAACGGCATTTCTGTCGGCGTGAATCTTAACCCGGACAAGGTATGCAATTTCGATTGCATCTATTGCCAGGTCGATCGCACCACCACGAGTGAAACGCGGTTCGTGGAGTTCGACCAACTGCTGGACGAACTGCGGAGCGTGCTGGAAACGGTCGCCAGCGGAGCGATTTACGCCCACGAAAAGTTTCGCGATGTGCCGGCCGAGTTGCGGCGGCTGAACGACATCGCCTTCAGCGGTGATGGCGAACCGACCACCTACAAGAATTTTGACGAGTTGATGGCAGCGTGCGCCGACGTGAAAGCGGCCCTCGGGCTCGATGATGTCAAACTGGTGCTCATCACCAACGCCAGTATGTTCCATCGCCCGCATGTACAGCGGGGGCTGGAGGTGCTCGACGCGAACAACGGCGAGATTTGGGCCAAGCTCGAAGCGGGGACCGAAGAGTATTACAAGTTGATTGAGCGGACCGTTATTCCGTTCCGTCAGATTTTGGACAATATCACCGCCGCCGCAAAACTCCGGCCGCTGGTGATTCAAGCCCTCTTCATGCGCGTGGGGGGCGAGCCGCCATCGCAAGCCGAGCTCGAAGCGTTCTGCGAACGGCTGGATGAGATCACCCGCGCCGGCGGCAAACTAAAGCTGGTGCAGGTCTACACCGTCGCCCGTAAACCTGCCGAGTCTTATGTCGGAGCGCTGGCCGATGAAGAGGTTGACGCGATTGTTGATCTCGTGAAGCGCCGTACGAAGCTCAGCGCTCGAGCCTACTACGGCACAAGCGGTTATTAAGGACGCTCCCTGTAGCTACACCCGCTCCAGCACAGTCGCGATTCCCTGCCCGCCGCCGATACACATCGTGGCGAGGCCGAGCGTGGCGTTGCGGTCGAGCATGGCATGTAAGAGCGTCGTGGCGATTCGGGCGCCACTCGCGCCGAGCGGATGGCCGAGCGCGATCGCGCCGCCGCGGACATTCACTTTCGCTTCGTCGAGCCCAAGCATTCGTACACACGCGAGCGCTTGCGCGGCAAATGCTTCGTTCAGCTCCACCAGATCGATATCGGCGAGCGTTAGCCCGGCGCGCTTAAGGGCCAAAGTTGTGGCAGGAACGGGGCCAGTCCCCATGACGCACGGATCAACCCCCGCGACGGCGGTCGCGCGCACCTTGGCGAGCGGCTTGAGCCCCAACTCTTTCGCGCGGTCAGCGCTCATGACAAGCAGCGCGGCGGCGCCGTCGTTCAGCGGCGAACTATTTCCCGCGGTCACCGTGCCGAGCCCAGGCATGAAGACCGGCTTCAATTCCGCGAGCGCGGCAGCGTTCGAATCTCGTCGGACGCACTGGTCAGCGGTAACCAACACGCGCTGGCCTGCCTCGTCACGCCCGTAAACCGGTACGATTTCACGCGTGAACTCGCCGGCATCTTGGGCCGCAATCGCGCGCTGGTGGCTTTGCAGTGCGAATCGATCCTGCTCCTCTCGGCTGATCCCCTGCGTTTGGGCGAGGAACTCCGCGGTGACACCCATCAGCATGGCGCCCTTGCTGGTGCGGGCAAAAAGCCGCGGGTTGAGATCGACATCGGCGTCCATCGGCTGGTGCTGCATGTGCTCCACCCCGGCGACGATGTGAACCTGCTCGGCTCCGGCGACAATCGCGTGGGCCGCAGACGTGAGCGCCTGTAAACTGCTGCCGCAGAGCCGATTGATCGTCGCCCCCGCCGCCGTGACCGGGAGCCCCGCCAACAGCGCCGCCATCCGCCCGACGTTCAGCCCCAGTTCGCCTCGCTGCTGTGTGCAACCGACCGCGACATCTTCAATTACTGCCGGATCGATGCCCGTCCGCTCGACCAGCGCTGCAATCACCGCCGCCACAAGATCATCCCCGCGCACATCGCGAAACGCCCCACGCTCCGCATGGGCGCGGCCGATCGGCGTTCGACAAGCATCGATGATGACGGCGTCACTCATGTTTCAACACATCCGTTAGCCGACGGCGCTCTATCGCCGAGGATTGGGCCGCCGCTTTTGTGAGCGCGGTTGGCGGTTCGTATCGCGCCCCTAACTCTGAGAAAGATTCCACCTTACGCACCAATTCTTCGGCCCCCACCGTATCGGCCCAGTAAAACAGCCCACCACGAAACGGCGGGAAACCAATCCCCAAAATTAACGCGAGATCTACATCCCGCGGATCGGCGGCGACCCCTTCCTCCACCGCTCGAATCGCTTCTAGCAGCATTGGCAAGAGCAACCGATCGGTCACGTCGGTCCGAGCAGCGGCCGGTTGGCGCAGCGGTGCGAGCAGCGTTTCAGCTTCCGCGCTTGGTTTCCCTTTCGGCGGCCCGTCGCTTTTACTCGGAGGATAGTCAAAAAACCCGCGTCCGTTCTTTTGCCCCAACCGGTCGGCGGCGATGAGCGTCGAGAGCACCGGTGTCTCGACCACGCGGTCGGCGTACGCCGCGTGCAGTACACGGCCGGCGTGTTGGCAAATATCGAGCCCCACGACGTCGTGCAGCGTGAGCGGACCCATCGGCATGCCGAATGCTTTCGCCGCTGATTCAATCGCTTTGATCGGCACGCCCTCGGTCAACAGCACGAGCGCTTCGTTCATGTACGGCATCAACAGCCGATTGACCAAGAAGCCGGGGCTGTCGCGCACCACCACCGGCGTTTTGCCGAGCGCTCGCGCGTACGATGTGACCATTGCAAGCGTTTCGTCGGAAGTCTGCTCGCCACGGATCACCTCGACAAGCTGCATCTTCCGCACCGGGTTGAAGAAGTGCAGCCCGCAGAATCGCTCGGGATGTTTTAATTTCGCCGCCAACCGTGTGATTGGCAGGGTCGAAGTATTCGAGCAAAGAATCGTCTGCGGCGTGACGACCGCTTCGAGTCGTTCATACAGCGCGTGCTTGGCGGCGAGTTCTTCAACGATCGCTTCGACCACCATGTCAGCGCTGCCGAGTTGGGCGTCGGTATCAACGCGGGTCAGCAGCGCGGCCGCTGCGGTTGTTTTCTCGAGCGTGGGACCCTTGGCTTCTTTGTCGTAGGCCGCTTCGCGGAGGATGGCGGGAATCGCGGCGGTGAGCGCGTCGGGGCGAGTGTCGGCGAGCAGTGTGCGGTGTCCCCGGCGGACATTGGCGGCGGCGATGCCTCGGCCCATCGTGCCGGCGCCGAGGATGGCGACTGTCGGCCGTCGGCTGTCGGCTGTCGACTGTCGACTGGGATGCGCACCGCTCTGCGTTGCGGCTAACGGTTGCTTTGTGCGTTGTTGGAGGTGGAAGACGTTGAGTAGCGCGCGGTTGACCGAGGTGCCGAAGAGAGTAGCGAAACGTTCGGCTTCCAGTTCGCAGGCGCTGGGCAGGTCGGCGCTGGCGGCTTCGAGCATCAGTTCCAATGTGGCGGCCGGGGCCGGGTAGTGGCCGCCCGTTTTCTGCTGGATCATCGCGCCGGCAGTGGCGCCGAGGAACATCAGTTCCGTTTCGCTTTGGGCGATGGGTTGCGACCAGCGCTGGCGGTCGCGCAGGTACTGTCCACTCGCACGCTCGGCGACGATCATGCGCACCGCGGCGGCGAGCAATTCGTCGGCCAGTTTTTCGGGCGGCGTGGATCGCGGGATTACATCATCCACTAGCCCCAAGCGGAACGCCGCGGTTGCGCTCACGGGTTCACCGGTGGTGATCAGCTCGACCGCGTTGGCCAAACCGATCATTCGTGGCGTGCGCGCTGTGCCGCCCCAACCGGGGCAGAGGCCCAACTTCGCCTCGGGAAATCCAAGTTGAGTGTGCGGCAGGTCGGCGGCAATGCGGCGATCGCACCAGATCGCCAGTTCCATCCCGCCACCGAGGCACGGTCCATGCACCGCCGCGACCGTCACCAGCGGCAATTTCGCGAGTTGGCCAAACAGCGCTTGACCCTGCCGACACAGGCCGGCCGCATCAATGCCGGGTTCAGCGAGTCGTGTGGAAAAACTGCCGATGTCAGCACCAGCCAGAAATCCACTGGGCTTGGTCGAGGCGATGATGAGCCCTTCCAGCTTCACATCCGCCGCGATTGTTGCCAGCGCTTCCGCCAACTCGGCGAGCACTTCGGGAGACAGCACGTTCAGCGAGCGCGTAGGATCGTCGATCACCACCGCGGCGATAGTCGGTGTCATTCGGCGAATCGTCACAGCCGCCGCCATCGCAAGTCCTCGAATATCACGGGAACAACAGCAGGCGACCTACGGTCGGCTGAGGGCGCCGCCATGACGCCTACTTTCAGAATACCTCCGTAACAACCGAGCGGCCAGCGCATGGCAGTTGACACCGGCGAATGCTGAGTCGATTCTAATTTCCATGCCCGAACCAAGTTCAATGCAGCGGAGTTGGCGTTTCATTATTGCGCTCGTGGTGCTGCTCGGCCTCGTGCTCGCCCAGCGCCGTTGGCTCCCCGCGGGGGATACCTCCGCCCCCACTGCGCAGCCGAGCACGGACGAAACCGTTAGCCTGTCAATTGACCGCGGAGATGGCGCCGCTGTGGAAACGCACCACATCGGCTGGAGTTCGGGACTGACCGTCCTTGGCGTGCTGGAAACCTACTCCGCCCAACACCCAGAGGAGCCGCTCAGCGTGGTTGGGAGGGGCGCCTCCGCGCTGGTGACCGCCGCAGCCGGCCGCACGAATGAAGGAGCGGGAGGTCTGAATTGGCAATTCGAGCTAAACGGCCAGTACGGCACAAAAAGCGCCGGCGTCACGACCGTCAAGCCGGATGACCGTGTCTTGTGGAAGTTCGCCCCGTTTCAATAGAATGGGGTCCGTTAGCCGCCGGCTCGTCCCGGCGTTTTTCGTGTCGGCAAAGCGGTGACACGCGAGGGGACAAGCCCCTCGGCTTACGATTTCAATTTTTGATCGAACAGGGAAGGTCCCGTTGATGACTGCTGCTCGCTGGAAGGATTTCGTTGTCTTCGCCTTGTTGGTCGCCATCGGCCTTGCCGGTCGGCTCGGGCAACCCGATTGGTGTATGACCCCGCTGGCTGCCGTGGGCATCGCCGCCGGGTGGTGGTTCCGCAATCCGCTCACTGCCGCCGCGGCGCCACTTCTGGCGATGCTGCTGAGCGATCTCTATTTGCCCAGTTATGGACACTTGGGTGTCGCCGCCGTGGTGTATGCCGCCCTCGCGTGGCCGGTGCTTCTCGGGAAGTGGATCGGTCGCAGCGAACAAGTTTCCCAAACCGCGCTGCGGTGGGTGACCGGCGCTGTGGCCCCCGCGCTGGTCTTCTTCGTGACGGTGAACTTCGCGGTGTGGCTGTGGTCAAGCTACTACCAGCCGACTGTCGCGGGCCTCGTGCAGTGCTACGCCGCCGCTGTTCCGTTCCTCGTGAAAATGCTCGTGGGCGATCTGTTCTACGTGGGCGTGCTGGCAGCTACGCTGACGTTGGTAGTTTGGGCTCCCAGCACCAGCGAGCCGGCGCGATCGGCACAGTAGATTTCACGGCTAGAACAAGCCATCGCCGCTCGGTTCAGCCGGCTCATCAGCAGCCGGTGCAGAAGCGGTCAAAATCGACTCTAGGCCCTTGAGTTCATCGATCACGTCCAGGTCGAGCGATTCTTTGTTGCTCGCCGTTTCGATGAGGCCGGTGATTGCGCCAATCGCAGTCCCCAGAGCATCGCTCGCGTCGCCAGCCGCCGGCTTAATGGCTGTCATTCCGTCCCGCAGGCCCTTGAGCTTCGCCACAATGCCGCTGCGAATGAGCTCGACGCCGGTTTCCGTGTACTTGATTCGCGACTTGAGGATCGAGCGCTGATCGACGGCGCTCACAAGTCCACCGCCCCCCCCGCCGAGATTCAAATCCTCAAACTCTTCGCAGAACTTAGCTTCTGAGCGCGCAAAGTCCGCGGCAAGTGCTTGCAACGCGGCAACGGTTGGCTTGGCGGCTTCTGTTGCAGCCGGATCGAGCTTGAGCTTGGGCAGCAGTCCGGCGGCGGCGCAGCGGCCAGTTTGCGACAACTCCTTCTCCGCGATCAGCTGCGTAATTCCCGCGAGGATCGCGTTCTGTTCGCCCGTGGTTCCCAGATTCGCCAGGGCGCTTGCCGCCCGCAGCCGAATCCATTCCGTCACTTCCGCCGACGCATCACCGCCCAAATCTTTCGTTTTCAGGACGGCCAAGAGCGTGGCGATGGTTTTGTCTTGCTCCGCGCGCGGCAGGGAGGCGAAGTACTTGGTGTGCCGATCGAGCCCCACAAGCGATCCGGCCAGCAGATTGCGCGGCCACTTGGGGCTCTTGAGCGAAGCCGCCACCAGGCTGCACAGCATATTGTTCGCCGCCACGCTTACCTTCGGCGGTTGTGTGCCGGTCGAGTACGCGTCGTCCAGCTTGCCGAGCGCCAGAACCGCGTTGTACCGCACAGCCGGAGCGTAGGGGCCCGAGATCACGCGCTTGGCGTAATCGAGCACCTGGGCCGAGAGTTCTTTTTGAATCCTCGGATCGGCCTTCCAAATGTAGTTGCGAAACAGGTCTTGCTGAAGTTTGCCAACCTCTTCTAGCTTTTCCGGCGCTGCGCTGGTCATGCTGGGGAAGTAAAACTTCTCGAAGTAACCGCGGAACTCAGCCGCTTTGCTGGTATCGCTGGGATCCGCCGCATACTTTCGCGCGGTGAGGCCAAAGCGTGATAGCTTTGTGTCGACGGGATCGGACTTGTAACCCTGGGCGAAACCTTGAGCGCAGCAGAGGCTCAACAGCAAAGCGAAGAGCGGCTGGGCGCGACGAACGGATGGGGAGAGGATGCTGAACATCGGGATTCGCACTAGGGCGTTACAATGAGGCGCTGAATGCAGGGACTAATAGCCGTAAACTCCACAGTAGCCAGCATTTGCGCCGCCTGCAAGTATTGTACAAACTGCCGACATCGCCCCCTCAACAAGCTTCAGCCCGATGACTCTGCTTTATTCCCACCCGTTATTCGAGCAGCATAAAACGGGCCCTCACCCCGAGCAGCCCGCCCGGTTGCGGGCGGTGCTGGAGGGGTTCGCCACTGCGGGACTCACCGCCAAGTGCATCCAGCCAGAATGGCAGCCCGCGACGCCAACCGAACTCGGCCGGCTACATGGGGCCGATTACGTCGCCCACCTCGACCGTTTCTGCCAACGCGGCGGCGGCCGGCTTGATGCCGACACGGCCGTTTCCGAGCAGAGCTACGCGGCGGCGGCCCTAGCAGCCGGGGCAGTCCAGGACGCCGTGCGCCGCGTAGTGGCAGGTGAAGCGTCCACCGCCTTCGTCGCGTGTCGGCCGCCGGGACACCATGCGCTGGCCAATAACGCGATGGGTTTTTGTCTGTTCGGCAACGTCGCGCTTGGCGCCAAGCTGGCGGTCGATGAGCTAGAACTCGACCGCGTCTTGATCGTCGATTGGGACGTTCACCACGGTAACGGCACGCAAGATTTTTTCTATGCCGACGAGCAGGTAGGATTCTTCTCCGCGCACCGCTACCCCTTCTGGCCCGGTAGCGGCGCCGCAGATGAAACTGGCACTGGCCCCGGTCTCGGCGCCACGCACAATCTGCCGATTCCGTTCGGCACGTCACGCGATCGCATTCTCAGCCAGTTCGCGCGGGAACTGGGGGACTTCGCCGACCGCATCAAACCGCAGCTGGTGCTCGTGAGCGCCGGGTTCGACGCCCATCGCCTCGACCCCGTTGGCTCACTCGGCCTCGAGACCGAAGACTTTGCGTACCTCACCGTCGCGGTTCTCGACATCGCCGCCGCCCACGCCAACGGCCGGGTGGTGAGCGTGCTCGAGGGGGGATACAACCTCGATGCGCTCGCGGCGAGTGCTGCGGTCCATGTGCAAGAACTGATCGACCGAGAATCAGAGTTTAACCGCGACGCGGTAGCGGGGCGCGATTAAGCTTCAGCGCCGCTTCCACCACACTAGCACCCCGCCCAATCCACTGGCGAGGGTCAGCAGATGCAGCGAACTAGGGTCCGGCACAGCGGTGATACCGACGGGTGTACCGGAGGCCGTGGTCGCAAAGAGTAGCCCGGCATTTGATCCATCAATGTTCGCACTGTAGACCCCTTCGGTCGACGACGCGTCCGTCCACAGCAGCTTGTTGTTCGCAATGGTGAGTCCGTTGGCAGTGCTAGCGCTTGCTTGCGAGGGAATCGAGAGTAAGTTAAGCACAGTCGCTGGGCTGGAGCCATTTTGATTAACGCTGTAGAGCTTGTCAGTGGTCGAGTCGACCCAGTACAGCTTCCCACCAGTCGTTGCGAGTCCTCTCGGATTTGTACCAGCACCGCCGTTCAGATCGCGGGTGTTGAAGACGGTAGCGGGCATCGACCCGTCAAGATTCGCAGAGTGAATAAAGTCCGTTGTCTGATCGGTCCAAAACATCTTGCCTGCAGGCACGTCGAGGGTTAGTCCGAAGGGATTAGAAATTTCGGGTACGTTCGACGTACTTACCAACACTTCGACATTCAGCGGATTGCCGTCGATATTGACGCGTGAGATCGTGTCGGCCGTTGAATTTGTCCAGTAGAGCTTTTGCCCTGCTGAATCGATTGCCATGCCAGTGGCCGTGCTTCCTAGAGGGAGCGCCACAATTCGCGTTGGAGTACCTCCACTTACTGCCCGGCTGTAAATGCCAGAAAGCGAAGCATTCGAATTGTTGTCGGACCAATAGAGAGTCAAGTTATCGGGGGTAACAACAATCCCCTGCGGAGCGAAGCCGACACCAAGGTTGATAAACGCGGGATTGTATCCGGTGCCATTCAAGTTGGCTGATTCAATCGTATCGCTGGCAGATGGCTGATTGAGGGCCGCATAGACTTCCGCTCCTGAAGCGAACGAATTTCCTAACGAAATTACACCCAGCACCAATGCAACACGGAAAGTACGCATCGAGAAAATCCCCTACAAAACACTCGGCAAGCGGTCATGCATTCGCAATTTAGGTTTGCGAAACTCAGGCTATTCTAAGCAGCCGCAGCGTATTTTCACCACAAGAATGCGAAATTATAGACATTTTTTAGATGTTTATGCGCACCGGCGAGAATTTGCGTTACACCGTATCCCGGCTCTAACCACGACTACTTCGCTGTGCTTTTGCGAGACTTTCGGCGAAACACCTTCCAGACGCGTCCGGCGTGCTCTCGATCCACCCGCCCCACTGCGCACAGCCGCAGGTCGAGCGTGCTGTGTTCGCCGGCCGGGTTCCGCACCACCACGAACGGAACGCAAACGCTGATCACCTTCAGCAGCGCCCGGGGTTCGCGCGGGATAAACGCCAGCCGCAACGGGGCGCGTTCAGTGCGCAGCGGGGCTTCATCGAAGCAGCCGAACGGCATGATTTCGTAAACCTCGTGAAGCACCGCCAGGTAATCGCCGCGCGCAACGTCCTCCGGCGCGAGGCGACGAACGGAGCTCGTCGCCTGCGGAGCAGGAGGGGATTTCGGAGTATCGGAAACTCGTGACATTCAGGGCGGACCGTCGCTGTGCGATAGAGGTTCACGCCACTCTTCATCAAGAACGCGCTAGCAGCCCAAGCTTCAAAGGTTCGTTTGCCGTGGTCATGTGATCTCGACAGCCACCGAGCACTGCATTACGGTGATTGGACTTCTCATGTCTGCTCCCGCTCCCACTTCTGATCTCCCCGCCGCCGATCCGCGCGTCGCCTTTGCTGCGGAGCGAACGCTACTGGCTTGGATTCGCACCGGGCTGGCGCTGATGGGGTTTGGGTTCGTGGTCGCCCGGTTCGGCCTTTTTCTGCAAGAGCTGGCGGCAATACAGGACAAGGTTCCCCAACCGGGTTCAGGACTTTCATTAGGAATCGGCGCGGGACTATTACTGCTGGGGGTCGCCGTGATGCTGCTCGCGGCTGGCCAGCACGTATTGGTGATGCGTCGGCTGCGACGGGGTGAACCGTGGCAATTCAGCCCCTCGGCGTTGGGCGTTGGCGCTGCGGTGATACTTGCAGGTATTGGCTTAGCGCTATTGGCTAAGCTGTTTTCGCCGACTTTCTAGCCACGCGATCGAGCAGCCGAATCGCCACTCACTTCGAGCCGGTTTCCGACGGAATCCAAGAGAGAAGTGGTGAGGAGTCTGTGATTCACTGCTCCGTGCAATGCATCAAAATGCGGCTCGAAAAAGTTTGGCTATTTTGCAAGTTCCTTCCGCACCCGCTCCACCTCCTGCTCTAGCGCCTGCCGCGCCGCAGCGCGGGCGGTGGCAGCTTGGTCGTCGGCAAGTTTCTTGGCAGCTGCTTCGGCAGCAGCGGCGGCCAACTGGGCTGCTTCTTTGGCCGCGGCTTCAGCTTTGCTCCGTTCGGCGAGTTGCTTACGGAGGGCGGCAAGCTGCTGGGCGAGCTCCTTCGAACTTGCTTCAGCAGTCGCCTGGTTCGCTTGAGCGGCGGCAAGCGCGTCGGCGGCGCTTTTGGCGGCGGCTTCAGCGGCGGCGACTTGCACCTGCTGAGCGGCCAGAGCTGAAGCAAGCTGTGCCGCGCGGGCTTCCGCGGCCGCGCGTTCGGCCACCAGCGCAGCAAGTTCACTTTGTTTGGCCGCAGCAGCGGAGAGTGAATCGGCAGCTTGGGCGGTGAGCTTGGCGACTTCAGCCGCGAGCTCATCAAGGTTCGGCAGCGACGCCTGCTGGAGTTCAGTGAGCGCCTTGGTTGCCGCGTCGACGGCGGTGCGCTGCGTGGCGAGATTCGCTTCGGCGGACGCGCGCGATTTTTCCGCTTCCATCATGCTGTTCTCAACGGCAGTGAGTTGCACTTGGGCGTCGGCCACCGCTTGTTGGCGGGCGGCGAGAACTTCGGCCGCTTTCGCGCGCTTGGTTTGGTGCTCAGCCGCGTCGACTCCTGCGGGGGGCGATTCCGGCAAATCGTCGAGGTCGCGCTGCGCTTCGGCATGCGCGGTTTGAGCGACCTTCAGCGCTTCCGACGGAGCGGTTTTCGCGGCCGTAGCGTCGGCGACTGCTTTCGTTGCGGTGGCTAGCGCAGCTTCGGTAGTGGCGACCCCTTGTTTCTGCGATTCGACAGCGGCGAGCGTTTCCGCGACTTTCGCTTCGTGCGCGGTTCGGATGACCACGGCGTCTGCGGATCGCTGGCGCGCCTCCGTTAGCGCCGTGCGGGCCGCTTCGGCAGCGGGCGAGAGTTGAGAGAGTTCGGCTTCCACGGCCGCGAGCCGCATGGCGATGGTTGGCGGATTCGCCGTGAGTTTCGCGGTTTCCTGGCCGGCTGAATCGTACAGCGCGGCGACACCGCTAAAGTCGCTCGCCACCACGCGCTGGCCTTCGTGAACAAACGCAATGGCGAGCCCCATCCCCGGCAGGGCGGGGAGCGTGCTGAGCGCTTCGCCATCCGGCTTCCACAGCTTCACCTGGTTGTCGCGGCCGGTGGTGGCGAGCCGGCCATCGGGCGCGAACGCCACGCCCAGCGCGCCGGCGCCGTGAGCGCCGACGCTTTTGATCGCCGTGCCATCGGGCTTCCATAGCCGCAGCGTATCGTCTTCGCTCACCGACGCGAGCGCCTGTGAATCGGCCCGCCAATCGACGCCGGTGATGCGCTCGGCATGACCGCGCAGATCGCCGCGCGGGTTGCCGGTGGCGGCGTCCCAGGTGAGCAGTCCCCCCACGCGGTCGGCACTGGCGAGCAGTTTACCATCGGGACTAAACGCCACCGCGGTGACCCAATCGGTGTGCTTGGTAATTTCGTATACAAGCGAACCATCCGCCACGCGGTATACCCGCACCCGCTTGCGCGGCCCCCCGAGCGCTATCAGCGAACGGTCCGCCGACAGATCAGCGGCAAGCACCGTGTCGAGCTCATCGCCAATTGTGGTGAGGCGATCGCCCGATTTCACGTCGTAGAGCGCGGCGATCCCGCGGGCCGCATCTTGTCCGCCGGCCACCAGCAGCACGCTGCCATCGCGACTGAACCGCACCACGCGCACTTGCCCTTCGGGGAAGGGAAGGATCGCCAGATGCGCGCCGGATTCCGCGTGATACATCGCCACCTGCCGTTGGCCCGCGACCGCCACCAACGGCGCCCAGGGACTGCCCGCCACAGCGCCAATCGGCCCCGCGTGCGGCGTGTAGATCACCGGCTCGCGGCTTACGCCCTGCGGCATCGCCGGTTCACCTTCAGGCCGGCCCGAAGCATCGACCGCCACCTCGGCGAGCGCCGGTTTAGCGGCGGCCATCGGCTTCGAGTCGCCGTTTTGTAGCAAACCGCCTTCGATCCATTTTTTGACCACCGCAAGTTGCTCGCCGGGAATCTTTTTCCCCGGCGGCATGACCGGAGTCTCTTCATGATTGATCATCCGCCAAAGGCGCGATCCACCTGGATCACCCGCGGCCAGCACCTTGCCACTCGCCCCGCCACTGAGCGACGCCTGAAAATTATCGAGCGCCAAGTTGCTCGTCGCGCCCTCCGCGCTGTGACATGCCGCGCAGTGCTCGCGAAAGATCGGCTTGACGTGGGCGTCGAACGTGACCTTGTCATCAGCGCAGACGGTAGCGCTGATCGCCGCGAAGATCGTAAAAAGAGGTGGAATGAATTTCATCTGTTGAGAAATCGTGGATGGCGCCTGTATCAACCAGCCCCGGCAGGGGCTGTACCCTCTAACTGCCTTCTGCCCACCGCTCTCCGCCCGCTCTAATGATTAAACACAAACTCCCGGCTATTGAGCATCGCCCAGAAGATGTCCTCGAGCTCCGCCACCGGCCGCGGGTTCTCTTTCGGCAACAGCGCGAGCAGCTTGTCGCGTTCCTCAGCGGTCGGCGTGCGGCTGACGCAGGCGACGTAGATCGAGTCAATCACCTCCGGCGGAGTCTTGCCGGCGTCAAGCCACTTCTCGATCTGCTTACCCTGCGAGATTTTCTCATGGATGGTCGGGCCGTTCAGGAGGTGCAGTGCTTGTGAGAGCGTGGGGTCGGCCTTTGCTTCGCAGGCGCACACGGTTTCGCGCTTCGAGCGGCCGAACGTGGTGAGGAAATAGTTTCCGCCGCGGCCATCGGCGATCTGTGTCGCCCTAGCGCCTAGTGGCAGGCCGCCAAATTTTTCGGGCGCCGCGGCCGCTTGGCAGACGCAGTCCAGCAACGTCTCGGCCGGGATTCGCCGTGGCTGGGCGTGCGAAAAATTGCGCAAGTCATCGCGGTTAGAATCGTTCGCCACGCCGCTGCGCTGATAGGCGTTGGAGTTGCAAATATCCCGCACGAGCGCTTTGAGGTCATACTTGTAGCTAATGAGTTTGGCGCCGAGCTCGGCGAAGAGCTCGGGGTTGCTCGCCGGGTTGCTCACGCGGATGTCGTCGACCGGTTCGATGATCCCGATGCCGAAGAAATGGGCCCACACCCGGTTGGCGATGCTCGGCGCGAAGTACGGATTCTCCGCCGAGGCGATCCACTCCGCCGCCACTTGCCGTCGGTCACGACCTTTCAGGTCGGGCGCATCACCTCCTAAAAACTTGGGAGGCACTGCCCGCCCATCGACAGGATGATTTGAGTCGCCCGCGCCGGAGTTGAACACAATTGTCTCGCGATAATCTTCGCCTTCTTTGCGGCCGATTTGCTCGAAGAACGCGCTGAAGGCGTAGTAGTCGTCCATTGTCCAGCGGTCAAACGGATGGTTGTGGCACTGAGCGCACTGAATCCGCAAACCAAGAAATGCTTGCGCGACATTCTCGGCGATTTTCTTAGGGTCCGGCTCCACTTGGTAAAAATTGACCGCCGGCGTGGTAAACGACCCGCCGCTGGCTGACAATAATTCCTGCACGATTTCGTTCAGCGGCATCCCATCGGCGATCCGCCGCGAGAGCCACTGGAAGTACAAGAACATTGGCTTGTACTCGACGCGATTCTGCTCAGTGCGAACCATCAGCAGTTGCGCGAGCTTCATCGTCCAGATGTCGGCAAATTCCTTGCGGGCCAGCAGTTCGTCGATCTTGGCGGCTCGCTTTTCGGGGGCTTGGTCCGCCATAAACGCGGCGTGCTCTTCCACCGTCGGCAGGCAGCCGACGATATCGAGCGTCACGCGGCGCAAGAACTCTTCATCGGTGCAGCGGTCACTCGGCGTAATCCGCAGCTTCGCGAGCTTGGCCACCACCAGCTCGTCGATGTAATTGGCAGGTTTTTCGTCGCGAGGTTCGTACATCGCATCCGCCGGCAGCACCAGCACCTGGCTGCCGACGGTGTGCGTGTCGAATCGGGCCATCACGAATGCTTCACCGCGGGCCCCCGACGTTGTGAGCCCATCGGCCGAAATGTCGGCGGTGACGGGGTTGTTCGATTGAAACACCACGAGGTTGGAGACATCGCGCGTGGAGCCGTCCGAGTACTCGGCTACCGCGATGAACGGTTGCTTCACGCCGGTTCCCTCCAGTACCGCGTTCGGCGGATAGATCGCGAGATTCGTGACGGTGGGCGCGGCTGCCAAATCATTCGGGGCGCCGGCGTCGATCCATTGCCGCAACCGCTGGTAATAGACGCTGTCCGGCTCCATCCGCTTGCCCCCCGTGTGCGGGGCGGAGTTGATCGCCTTCGTCAGCAGCAAACTATCTTGCGGCAAGGCCAAGTTGAGCCGACGTCCGGGCAGCTCCTGCGTGATGCGAAAGTAATCAGCGGCGGGGTCGAAGCCGAAGAGTGAAAGTCGAAAACCATCCTTCCCGAGCGACGCCCCGTGGCAGCCTCCCGTGTTACAACCGCAACGCATGAAAATCGGCAGCACATCGTGCCGGTAGCTAACAGGCTTTTGCACCCCAGCGCCAGTGACTTCCACATCGAGCTGCGCGCTGAGCCCCGCGAATTCGCACTTCAGCGCCGCGTGCCCATCGCCTGCCACTCGCACGACGCCCACCTCATCCCGCGCAAACACCTTCGCCGCCGCTTCATCAACATTCCAGTTCGCTTCGCCGGTGACATCCCGCGTCACCCCATCCGCGCGCGTCGCCACGGCGAGCACCCGCTGGTAATCATCGCGATAGTAGAGGCCCACCCGCGGCGGATACAACTCCAGCTTCACCCACGCCGGCGCATCGGCGAGGACGGAGCCGGTGATCATCAGAACGAACAGCGTGCCGAGTTTCATATTTATTTGCTCGCCGTTTGTGCTGCAGCCGGTTGCGGGACGGGGTCGATACACAATTCGCCCGTGCCCAGGTTGTGGGTGACCGCTTCGCCTGCTTCATCATGGGTGATGTGGCAGAAGAGCGACTTGTGCCGGCCGACACGAGCGTCAGCGGTCAGGGTGATTTGGAACTTCACTTCTTTGGACTCCGCTGTGAATTCGGCGGCGGTCGCGGTGGCTCCCGGCGGCAAGCCTTGAAGCTCGACCTTCGCGGCGCCGGTAAAGCGAGTGCGCTGTTCAATCGCCACCACATACTCAACAGAGTTTCCTTGCACAGCGGCGACGCTGGGGAAGGTAAGATTGAAGTACGGCTCCACCACCTTCAGCGGCGCGAACTGCGTGCTGGTGAAGTAAACGCCGTCGACATTCACTTCGCCCACCACGCAAATCGGCCAGTCGCGCGTCCACGCGTCGCCGTTTGCAGTGACGGGAACATTCGCTTCACTCGTTTCCGCTTCGATTCCGAGCGAACGATTCGACGAAACGCCTGGCGGATCGTACAGCGTGTAGACCGCGATGCGATTGGTGAAGCCTTCCGCCCGATGCGCAATCACTTTCAAATCTTTCGAGCCGGTGCGCGCGAGCGGTGACTTCGGCGGCACGAGTTCCAGCGTGAAGGGCCGAGCGGGCGTGACGGCCACCGGCAGCCGTTCGGCGTAGTTGCTCCAGACGTTGCGCTCGTTGGCGCCGCGAACCCACAAGGTTGGCTGCATAAAGTTCGTGGCGACCGCGGGGCCTTCGCCGATCAGTTTTGCGGTGACGGGCACATAAGCACTGGTGAGCGCTGCATCCGGGGTGGCTGAGAAGATCACCGGCACACGATAGAAGTCGCCGGCCAGCGGTGGGACTTCCACGGTCACGCCGGCGGGCAATTCGGGGAGGTCAAGCTGCATGTCGCCGCCGACATCGCGCCGGCCGATGGTGAACATCGCCGCCGTTTTGCCCCCCTGCGGCACTTCGATTGTGGTCGGCTCATAATAGCGGCGGTCTTCCACGCGCAGGTCGGCCGCGGCAAAGGGCGCCGTCATTTCAATCCGGTACACATACGCTTCACCCCCAGCTTTCAATTGGTCTTCCAGTTGCAACCGGTACTCGCCGTCGGCCGGCGCGGTGAAGCGGATATAGCTGTCGGGTTGGCCCGCATCGTCATCGTTGCCGGCGACCCATTCGTTCTTGGCGTTGAAGACCCGCAGAATCGGGTCAAGTGGCGAACGCAATCGCCGAGCAAAGACGCGGATGTCAATTACTTGGCCCTGCTTGGCGGTGAATTTATAGTGGTCGTAGTCGCCCGGCTCGCCGATGACACCGTGGCAAGCGCCGCTCGCTTCGCAAGAGTTGCCTTGGTCAAGCGAATTATTTGGCTCGGCTTCGGTGACGACCGTGAGGTCGTTCACTCGCAGCGGCAATCCAGTGGGCGCGGCGCCATTCGCATCGGTCGGCGTAGCGATGAAACTTTCGGTCGCCGCCGTGGGGAGTGTGACGGCCTGCGTTTCCGCTGGCGCGCCGGGACCGAGCCACTTCACTTGCAGCGTTTCGCCTGGCTTACCGCCCGGAGGGAACGCCGCCAGCGGCCGCGGGAACTTGCCGATGTGCAGCCGATAGGTGCAGGCGTCGTTGCCTTGGTAGGCCGCTTCACGCAACTGTACATAGTATTTGCCGGCTTTCGGCGCGATGACGCTGAGCGACGGGTCTTGCCGCGTAGCCGGCGTGTCGTCGCAAGCGGCCAGCTCGAACTTTTTCTCATCGAGAACGGCGACGGCGGCGTCGAAGAACGTGCGCGCGAGCCGAAGGCCTTCCAGCTCCACCGAAATGCGATCCCCTTCCGCAGCTTCAATCACGAAATAATCAACATCTTCGTACTGCACCAGGCCGTTCACAGTCGCGCCGAGCGGAACCGCTTGGGCGTGTTCGAGATCGTTATTCGGTTCGGCCTCCTTCTGCTCTGGCAGGTTGCCGACCATAAACGGAAACACGTTCGACAGGCCGGTGGTGGTGCGAATGCGGAGCGGGATCGGCCCGAGCGCTGCGTCGGGCGCGAGCTTGAACTTGGCGAGGACCGTGTCGTTGTTCTCCGCCTTGAGTTCCAGCACTTCGAGGCCGGGCCGTTCGCACAAAATCTGCTGCGGTTCTTGGCCGATCCGCGGGCCACGCAGCGTGACCTGCACCTCCGTGCCGCGTTGGGCGCCTTGCGGTTCCAAGACTTGCAGGCGCGCCTCTGCCGCTAAGCCGGCGAGCGGCGTGAGAGCGAGGAGGAGAAAAGTTATTCTTAACATCGGTTGTAGCTTGGCCTCCTAGGCCGAGCGCTCGAGGTTCAATCTGTTCGCTCGGCCTCCTGGTCCGAGCATAAGAATTCGCTAACCCAACAGTTCCGTCACCACGCGGCCACCCTTCACGATTTCAATCGGCCGATCGCCTGGCGCCATCAGTTCCTTCTCCGCTGCGATGCCCAGTTGGTGGTAGAGCGTGGTCGCCAAATCTTCGGGTGTGATCGGCATATCTTCCGGCTCGCTGGCGGTGGGGCCGGAGTTGCCGACAATCGCGCCGCGTTTGATGCCGCCGCCGGCGAGCGCCACGCTAAACACTTTTGCCCAGTGATCGCGGCCCCCATCTTTGTTGATCTTGGGCGTCCGGCCGAACTCGGTCGTTACGACCACCAACGTTTCAGCCAACAGGCCGCGCTCGTCGAGATCGTTGATCAGCGTGGCGAACGCCTGGTCGAACGCGGGCAATTGCGCCCGCATGTTGCCGGTGATGTTCTGGTGATGATCCCACCCGCCGTAGCTGAGGGTGATGAACCGAGCGCCCGCCTCAACCAGCCGCCGCGCCAGTAGCATTCGCTGACCTGCTTGGTTTCGTCCATAGCGATCGCGCACTTCCGGCGCTTCCGCCGCGATGTTGAACGCTTCTCGCGCCGCGGGTGAGTTCACCAAGTCGAACGCCCGTTCGTAGAAGGTCCCCATCGCGTTGACGGAGTCCGCCGTTGTCGCCGAAGTGAACTCGTGGTTCACGATGTCGAGCGCCTGTTTCCGGCGTGCGAAGCGTGCCTCATCCACGCCGCCGGGCAGGCTGAGGTCGCGCACCTGGAAACCATCGCGGGCCGGATCGTCGCCCACGCTAAACGGACCGTAAGCGGAACTCAAGTAACCCGAACCGGCGTAGGGATTCGGCTCGCCCGGAATACAAATGTAAGCCGGCAAGTTTTTACGGGGGCCGAACTCGTGGCTGACCACGCTGCCGTAGCTGGGGTACTGCAGCGCCGGGCTGGGGCGATAACCCGTGAGCATTGAGTGCTGCCCGCGCTCGTGCGCCGCTTCGCCGTGCGTGAGCGAGCGCACAATGGTGAGCTTATCCGCCACGTTCGCCGTGTTGCCCAAGAGTTCGCTGAACTGTTCGCCTGGAATCTTGGTGGCGATGCTCTTGAGTTCGCCGCGATACTCAATCGGCGCGAACGGCTTGGGGTCGAACGACTCCTGTGACGCCATACCCCCTTCGAGCGTGATGTGAATCATGCTTTTGGCGATCTGCTTCGGCTGGGCGAACAGATTGCTGGCCGCCTGGGCTTTTTCAATCGCCAAAAACTCGGCGAGCGAAACGCCCAGCCCCGCGGCGGCGCCCGCTTGTAAAAATCCACGCCGCGAATACTTCGATCCACCGTGACGAGCCATCGCAGGTACTCCTCGTGTTCGTGTGAGCGGTTTCCGTTCTCGCAGCGCATCGGGAATGCTGTAAGAAATGAGACCGCCGGGAGGGTTGCCGCCGCATAGCGGCGACAGCATGTTGGAAACGTGTCGCCGCTTGCACGGCAGGGAGTTGGCAGGAAAGGTTCCCGCCGCGGCTATTGTATACCGGCGGTCGGGGGCAGGCTCACCAGTAGCCGGTGAGGGAAATTCGGCGGCGGACGCCAATCCGCTCTACAAGGAACGAGTAACAAAACACTCGATTCGGCCCGGCTCCCCCAATCGAGGCGCCAAACCGACAAGCGCGAATGTAATGCAACCGCTAGCGGATGTCAAAAAATCTCTGCGTCCGAATTACGCGATTTTGCGCACGAACGGCCAATTTTCGCCGGAGAAAATGCGTATTTTGGGATATTTGAGAGGAGTTTTAGGGGCGGCCCCGACTTTCCGCCGGGTTAGACTTTGTCAGCAGAACAGATTCCGCCGGCCAAATGTCGGGGCGGACGCAAGTCCGTGGGAAAGGGATAGGTTCACCTGCGGCCGTTTCGCTGCCCACGGCGCTGCGTTAGTTGGAGACCGGGGCCGCACTGACATTCGGCCGACAGGGTTTTTCCTGTTGGTCACCGAGAACCGGCCGAAAGTCAGTGCCACCCAGCCTAGCGCTAAGCCGAGTGCGCCAGTCGCGCCGGCGCCGCGGCCGAATCCCAGGTCTCTAGTTCATCCCGCAGCACCAGCACGTCGCTGGGGGCTTCAATCCCGATCCGCACCTTATCACCACCCAATTTTACGACGGTGATCACAATCGACTCACCCAACCGAATTCGCTGAGATTCCTTGCGAGAAAGAACGAGCATCGCGGGGCTCCTGCGTGAGAGTTGTTCTATGCGAAGGCCAAGGGGAATGGCGTGACTGATCGCCTGTATACCATGCCCTTGTACACTGGTCAACCACGAACGCGAAACTTTTCGTTTCGCGGTGCCAGCAGCCTCTTCGTCTTACAACACGAGCCCGATTTTGAGTTCCAAGCCTAAGATTCACCACAGAGAGCACAGAGGACACAGAGAGAAAAAGCTCGCGAGATTATTGGTCATTTCGGCTTGGACATTGGTCATTTCTCTCCGCCATGACCAAGCCGAAATGACCAATCGAATCCCCCGTCACTTTCTCTTCCCTCCTCTGTGCCCTCCGTGCTCTCTGTGGTGAATCCGTATCTTGGAAAAGATTCTCAAGCCGCCATCGCCGGACTTTCGGCCAATTGCGTCACTAAGAATCGTTCGCCCCGCGAACCGTAAAACAGAATCCGGTTGGCGGCGAGATCCCAAATCGCCATCAAGCGAAGCATGCGGGGTCCGTGCAAGCAGAAGTGCAGCGCCCCCAGCCGGCCGGCGACCCACACGGGCCGCTCGCTCAGCGAGAAACTTCCCACTTCCAAATTGTCGTACTGGCAAAGCGTGTGGTTGACGTACGACCGTAGTGCGTCAACATCCGGGATTCGCTCGTCAGCTTCCTGCATCGGAGTACCTCATGCCCCGCTTGCTACTTATCGTGCATTGCGAGGCCGAGTGGGTCGTGTGGGTGTTGGCCACATGACTCACTCAACTGCTGGCACTGAAAGTATCGGCGGTGTGGTGCGCGAACTTTGAACGGTTTGGTAATTTAGAACGTCTGCGTTGTCTCGCCGGTCCACCTATCACGCCGCGGGCCGATGAGCACCCGACCCATGATCGGTTCACCCTCCGCGCAAACTTCCGCTCGAAGAGAGCGCGTGTGGATATCCTCGGAATCGGGAAGGTTTATGCGACTGGCGCGACAAGGTAGAGTGCATAATTCACTCAAGTTGCATGCAAGCGAATTCAGTGATTCGGAAGCGCTTCGCCCAATATCATCGATCCGGGGCCATTTCTGGAATTTGGTTTTGGCGGCAATTTGCTACAGAGCTCGCCTGCGGCGAGTGAGTCGGCTGAGTTTCGACGCGGCGGCCAGGATCGCAACAACCGCCACTATGACCACTCCCGCCGGTTCCGGCACGGCCGCCCCATTCACGACCGCCGCCCCCGGCACGGAGCCGAATGTATCGCGCCAAATCGTGTAGTCGGACGCGTCGGAGATGTTGTCGCCATTGGCGTCGCCGAGTTGGTTAAGGTTGAAGGCGCCTTCCCAGATGGCGTAGTCTGTTTGGTCCACGTCGCCGTCGTCGTCGAAGTCGGCGGCGTAGGTGGGCTTCGTGACGACCTCAAGCTGCACGGCGTTCGACAGATAATTGATGCGGAAGGCGAGTCCCGCGGGCATCCCGGAGACATCCTTGTAATCGAAGGCCCCCGTTACGGTGTTGCCGGTAATGATGTTGAATGTCTGGCCAAGCGAGGGGACAAACGCTCCGTCAATATCTATGCTTAGGAAGCCATCGAGCACCACGTCGCCGCTCGCCACCAACCGGTCGAAGGCGTTGAGCGCCGTGCCGGTGAGCTCGACGAATAATTCGCCTGTATTCGCTTGCTGGTAATCAAATAGGTCCACGCGGCCGATCCCCTCCGAATTGCCGGGGCGGAAGGCGCCTTGCATGTCGAGCAGCACGCCGATGTTCGCTAAATTCTCGGCCACCATGTGGCTGCCGTCAGGGATTACGAGCGCTCCTCCGCCGCTGAAGGCGGCGCCTTGTTCGATGATGATGTTGTTGTTCTGCAATCGAAGGTCAGCCACCAATGAAGTCATATTGGTCGACTCAAACGTGAGAAAAAAGTTGTTCTGAACCTTGATCGTCGAGGCTGAGCCAGCGCTGGTCGTTACGACGCCGCCAAGGTCGGTGGAACTTGTCGATTCGTACGTACCATTGGAATTGAGGGACAAGGACGATCCTGGATTGAAATCAAGCGCGAATCCATTCGCGAAAACCTTGCCGCCGGAGAACATGGAGACAGCCCCAGTAAACCCGAAGGTGGCGTTGTCGCGAAGTTCGAGAGTTGAATTACTTTGCGCGTGCAAGGAAGCGTTGTTGGCCGCGCCGTCCCAATCGTTGTCGTTGCCGGCGGTCTGCACCACCAACGTGCCGCCGGACGCGCGAATGCCCGTGTTGTTGATCACGCGCGATGCGATTGTGCCAAATCCACTCACCGCGTTGGCATTGTCGATGGTCATCGTTCCGCCCTGGATGGTCCCACCATTAAGCGTCACGAACGAGGCGGGGAGCGTATTCCAAGCATTGACGACGTTCAATACGCCATCGACGTCATTCGTGCCGATTCGGGCAACGTCGACAATGGCGCCAGTGATGGTCAACGTGCCGTCGTCGGCAAAGAGGTTCGACGCGCCGTCGAAGTCGATGTCGGTGTTGATCGTGCCGAAGCCGTGCAGTGCACTGCCCGTGTCGGCGCCGAGGATTCCCGCTCCGCCGATCGTGCCGCCGAGAAGCATGTTGGGGTCGCTCGTCGTTCCCCCGGCGAGCCGCAGCGGCTGACCCGCTGTGTTGATGTTGACGACGCCCGCGACGTCCAGCCGAGCCGTCGTGCGAACGTCTCCGACGACGATGAGCTGACCGTTGATGTTCACATCGCTGCCGGCCAGCAGCGTGGCGTCGACGTTGTCGTTGACGAGGTTCATGACGCCGGGACCGTTGAGGGTCCACTCGGCGGTCGAGCTGTCCAGGTTCACGGTGAGTACGCCCGTGCCGACGCTGTTGTTCACGTCCAGCGTGTTGACCCCGCCGCCGCCATTCACGCGACCGAAACCGGAGAGTGTCGCGGCGTTAATCGTCAGCGGGGCGTCAATGTTGACGAAGTCGCCGACCGCGTCATTGCCGTCGAGGTCGACCGTGCCGCCGACCATGTTGAGAATCGTCGTTTCATTGACGACGACGTCGTCGCTAAAGATCATCGTCCCCGCGCCGGTGAACTCCGCGTTGTTGGCGGCGTTGACCGAATTGAACGTCACGGGTCGGTTGAAGACGAGCGAGGCCCCTGCGGGGACGTCGACGTCGGCGTCGGACATAAAGGTGACCGGCGCGAAGAATCGGGCTTGTGAATTGGCGTTTCCGTCGCCGGTGACGTTGAGATTGGCGTCGAGGAGTCCGGCGTCATTGCCGATATCGATCGCATCTCCTTGCCATTCGGCCGCGTTGAAGCCGCCGCTGGCGTTCATATTGAGCGTGCCGTTCATTACGACTGCTGGGTCAGCGACGTTGGCGAAGATGGCTCCGTTGTTAAGGACGATTGTGCTTTCAAAGGAATTGGTGACGGAATCGGGTTCGTAGTCGACCGCGGCGTTGAACGTCAGCGTCGCCCCGCTCTCAACGGTCCAAGTCCCGCCGTCGAAGTCGAAGCGGTCGGCATTGATCGCGAAGTCGCCGGTGACGGTGTTACTCGTTCCCGGATCGAAGGTTCCAGCGCCGTCGATCGTCCCGCTGACGTAGGTCGTCGCGCTACTGGTGACGTCGAGCGTCATCCCCGCGTCGATGTCGGCGACTAGTCCTGCGCGATTGAGCGTGACTGGCGCGTTGATGGTCGTGTTGCCGTCGACGTTGATCACGTTTGCGACGATCATTCGGCTCGTTCCGCCGATCGTCGCCGTCCCGGCGGTCGAGGCGTTCCCAGTGACGACGCCGTTCATCGTCCACTGCGTCAGCCCGTTCGCATTATTGACGACCAACTGGGACAGGTTGCCTGCCAGGATGAGGGGATCGTCCATGTCGCCGTCGGAGTCGAGGGTAATCGAGTTGATTGTGAATGTCACGCCGCTGTTGATCGTATGCCCCGTTCCCGTGCCGAGGCCGTCCCAGTCGAACGTGGCGACGTTGACGGTCGTGTTGGCCAACACCGTCGAAGTCCCTTCCATGCGCAATATCCCCGTGCCGGCAAGCGTCGTCGGTCCGGAAAACTCTGAAGCGGAGCCGAGGGTGAGCAGAGCGTTTGTCGTGACGCTAGCAGTCGAGGCGAGCGTCGTCGCGGGCATGTCGAGCGCGCCGCTGTTGACGGTGACGCTGCCGGTGACGTTGACTCGGTCGCCGCTAATCGTGGAAGTTGCGAACTCGCCATTCTTGACGATGCTTCCCGCTGCGGTCCAACTTGTGGCGGCGACGTTGACCGAGGCGTCGGCGCCTTCGTTAAGGGTAAGCGTTCCGCCGAAAACGTCGTCCCCTGCGTCGATCTGATTGGCCGTAATCGAAAGGACTGACGTGCCGTTGACCGTTGTGTCCGCCGCGCCGTTGCCGTCCCAGTTGAAGTTGCCAGCCGCGTCGCTAATCGTCACGTTGGCATTGACAATGGTTTGTGAGTTAACATCGCTAGGATCGTATCCGGCGGCAGTCGTGATGTTCGTCACACCATTGAAGATGACTGTGCCGAAGTTGGTGAAAGTTCCGCCGGACATCGTGAATTGTGAATCGATATTCAAGGTGCCGTCGGTATCCGCAACATTGATCGTGCCGCCCGTTTGGACAAGGGACGCGACATCGATGATGGCGACATCCGCGGGAACGTCTGGGAAGCCCAGGCCACCTGCAACAAATCCGTTGTTCGCAACAATCGATCCGCCGGCGCCTAAGGTGAAAATTTGGCCGGCCTGGTACTCTGAATTATGGAAGAGATTCAGCGTGCCGTTAAACGTGTCCGAGAGCGGCATATCCGTGGCGATCGTTTGATTGCGATTAATATTCACCACTCCGGTTTCGGTTGCTCCATCCAGGTCCAGGCGGGCGTTGGCGCCCAAGCCCGTGATCTGCAGCATTCCTATCGGCGGGGGTGAAAAAATTGTCACGCCGCGCGAAAGTCCCGTTAATACGCCATCGTTCACCAACATCGTCGTTGGCACGGCGGGATCATCCGCGAATGAGATTAAGCCGTTCCCCTGCAACACACCGCCGACGTTGATGTCGAGCAGCGACGTGCCGACTTCTTCGTTCATCGCGAGCGTCCCGCCCGCTAGCTCGATGACGCCACTGGCGTTGATCGTCACATCGTCGGCGTCGATACTCCCCGCCGCGCCGCCGATGAACAGGTTGGTGCTCGCGCCGCCAACCTCAACTAGCCCATCAACCGTTAGATCGAAGCCGTTGGTGTTGAGATCAATCCCGCCCGAGAGGGCCAAACCGTTGACGGTGTTATTCGACCCGAGGTTAACCCCGTTCGCCGAATTGAAAATCGCCCGGTCGTCAGAATCGGGTTCGTCGTTGGGGTTCCAGTTGGTCGCCGCGCCGGCGTCGACCCAATCGACGTTCCCGCCAATCCAAGTGCGGTCCAAAGCGAAGGAACCGGAGACGGAAGCCAACAAGAAAACCGCTACAACCAACCAGCGCAGCCCGCGCGCAGAACAAACAGCCATCGCAGCAACTCCCGGGTGCCAACTGAGAAGAAAAATCGTCGCCCGCTAGGTCGCTCGCATCGCAAGTGCCTAGAATACTGCGGCAATCAGCAAATAGCAACATTTCCCGTCAGCAATAGCCCAGATTCTCCGTAATTTGCGCCGTAGTCTGCAGCGGCTATTCGCGGTAAACTACAGGGCTCGCCCGCAAGTCCCAGTTTCAGCTGGGGTTCACCTTCCGCCCAAGGCGCCCCGCCCGACATGCCTGCCGACACGACAAAATCCGACGCGACCTCCGCCGACGCCACCGCAGAGCAAATCCGCAACGTTGCGATCATCGCTCACGTTGACCACGGCAAAACCACGCTCGTCGACCAACTGCTGTACCAGTCGGGCCGGTATCGGAGCGAACAACTCGATAAACTTGCCGGCGGGCAGCATGGGTTGGTGTTCGACTCGAACGATCTCGAGCGCGAGCGCGGGATCACCATCTTCAGCAAGAACTGTGCGATCAATTACCGCAGCGCCGCCGGGCAGATGTTCCGCATCAACCTCGTCGATACGCCGGGTCACGCCGACTTCGGCGGCGAAGTCGAACGCGTCCTCACCATGACCGACGGCGTGCTGTTGCTGGTCGACGCCTACGAAGGCCCCATGCCGCAAACGCGGTTCGTATTGCAAAAAGCGCTTGCGTGCGGGCTGAGGCCAATTGTCGTAGTGAATAAAATCGATCGCCCCGATGCCCGGCCCGACGATGTGCTGACCGAAGTTTTTGACCTGCTGGTGGACTTGGGCGCCGACGATGAGACGCTCGACTTCCCCGTGGTCTACTCCTCCGGCAAGCAAGGCTGGTCAAAGCTTGAGTTGAACCACACCGGCGAGAACATGATTCCGCTGCTTGAGACCATCGTCGCCAAGGTGCCCGAGCCGCGCGTTCGGCCGAATGACCCTGTGCAAATGCTAGTCACCACCATCGACTTTTCGGAGTTTGTCGGCCGGATCGCCATCGGCCGGGTCTTTGCCGGCAACATTAACAACCGGCAGAATGTGAAGGTGATCGACCGCACCGGCACGATGACCAGCCAGCAAGTGGCGCAGCTCTTCACGTTCGACGGCCTCGACCGCCGCGAAACGCAGCGTGTGGAAGCGGGCGATGTGTGCGCCGTGGTGGGGATGGACCCCATCAACATTGGCGACACCATCGCCCATGCCGATACCCCCGTGGCGCTCCCGTCGATTGAAGTCGATAAGCCCACGCTGCAAATGACCTTCCGCGTCAACGATGGACCCCTGTGCGGCCGCGATGGCAAGTACGTCACCAGCCGGCAAATCAGCGAGCGGTTGCAGAAGGAACTCCGCAGTAACGTGGCGCTCAAAGTCGAACCGGGCGACACACTGGAACAATTCAAGGTGAGTGGCCGCGGGCTGATGCACCTTGGCATCCTCATCGAAAACCTTCGCCGCGAAGGTTTCGAACTGAGCGTGGGAAAGCCGCAAGTGGTCATCCGCGACGGCGAGAATGGCAAGGAAGAACCGGTCGAACTGCTGGTGGTCGATGTGCCGGAAGAGTTCCAAAGCGCCGTGATGGCGCTGGTGGGTGATCGCCGCGCGCAACTGCTCAAAATCGGCCAAAAGGCGGGGACCTCGGGCTTTGTTCACCTTGAGTTTTCCATCCCCTCGCGCTCGCTCATCGGCCTGCGCAGCCGGATGCTCACCGCCACCGCCGGCAACGCGATTCTGCACCACACCGTTATGGGTTTTGAACCGTACCGCGGCCCGGCGCCGCCGCGCGTGAACGGCGTACTGATCTCGAACGAGTCGGGCCCTGTGACCGCCTACGCCCTCGACGGCCTGTACGACCGCGGCATCTTCTTCGTCAAACCGGGCGACGAAGTGTACGAAGGCCAAGTGGTCGGCGAGAACTGCAAGGCGGGCGACCTGGTGGTGAACGTGGTCCGCGGCAAGAAGCTCACCAACGTGCGCGCCAGCGGCAAAGACGACAATGCCCAAATCCGCCCCCCGCGCCAAATGTCCCTCGAGGAGTGCCTCGAGTACATCGACGAAGATGAACTGGTGGAAGTAACGCCGAAGATTGTGCGCATCCGCAAAATGCGCCTGAAGGAATCGGACCGCCGCCGCGAATCTCGCCGCGAAGCGGCGATGGCGTAGGCCAATTTCTCCCAAACTGGCGATTTATACCCGGGTTGGTACTGGTGCGCGATCGGCAGTTCTGGAGAAATAGTCCTCCATTAACCTGCTGTGCTCGTCGACATGTTGCCGGCCATCTTTCGAACCGCCTTTGAAAGCCGCGGTCACCAAGTTGTGGTTTCTCGGCGGCCATGAGCTTGTAGATGCAATCGCGGCCGCCGGGCGTACGATCAGCTAACGAGCATTAACTGCGCGCCTGCGCCGCGCGAATGAGTGCTGGCTGCGTCCACTGTATTCGCCCAGGTTCAAGGCCTGGGACTTCGGGTGGTCGGGTTTGATTGGACGGAATCAAGCAGGGTCACAAGTCTTTGCACAGTTTCAGGATTTTCGCCGGCAAGGTTAGTGTTTTCTCCTGGATCTTCGGCGAGATTGTAGAGTCCCGCGCCGATTAGCTTCGTGGCGTTCCGATGCGGTGCTTTCTTACTCCAGGATGACCAGCCGTCGGCGACTGAGAGATCGGGAATGTATTTCCACGGCCCCTGAAGAATCGCAAGGTCTCCCTTGCCGCTCATGACGACAAGGTGGTCGCGCGGGTTAGGATTGGGTTTCCCCAGAAGATCCGGCAGGATGTTGAAGCTGTCCGGGGCTGCTCCGTCTGACAGTTCCACGCTCACAATCGCCGCGGCAGTGGCGGGGAGATCCACCAGACCGATTAGCGAGGAGGAAGCACCCGGGGTAATGTAACCGGGCCAGCGGGCGATGAAGGGCACGCGGTGCCCCCCCTCCCAGAGCTGCGACTTGACGCCCCGATACGGACCATTCGGCCGATGGTTTTGTTCCTTGGCCTTGGAAGCGCCGTTGTCGCTGGAGAAGATGACGAGTGTTTCGTCGGCAAGTTTCAAGCGATCGAGCGTCCTCAGAATCTCGCCGACCGACCAATCCAGCTCTTCCACCATGTCGGCACGGCCTCCGAGTCCGGTACGACCCTTGAAACGTTGATGGGGAATTGTCGGGGCATGCGCGTCGTGAGGGGCGAAGTACAGGAAGAACGGCGACTCCTGGTTGTGCTCGATGAACGAAACGGCTTCGTGGGTTAAAGTGTCGGCGAGTTCCTCGTCCTTCCACCTAGCGGCTTTGCCGCCGCTCATCCAGCCGATACGATTCCGGCTGGCGACGAACCGGCTCAGGGGCGATCCGGCGGGCGGTTTTTCGTAGCTGTAGGCGATGGGATCGGCGGGATCGAGGTTGATGACGCGGTGATCTCGCACATAGACGGTGGGGACGCGATCGTTAGTCGCCGGGAAGCCGAAGAACTCGTCGAAACCGATTTCTAGGGGGCCTGGTCGGAGGTCCTGGTTGTAGTCCGGTTTGGACAATCCAAATCCGAGGTGCCACTTGCCAATGGCCCCGGTGCGATAGCCCGCCTGCTGGAGGATCTTGGGAAGGGTTTCCATGTCCGTGGGAATGAGCAGCGGGGAATCAGCATTGGCGACTCCTTTGTTGAGACCCGGCGCGTTGCGGCGCCAAGAGTACTGGCCCGTTAGGGTGGAATAGCGCGTGGGGGTGCAAACGGCGGCGGACGCATGGGCGTCCGTGAAGCGCAAGCCATCGCGGGCGAGTCCGTCAATATGGGGCGTCTTGATGCGGGTCGCGCCGTAGCAGCCGATGTCACCCCAGCCGATATCGTCGCCGAGAATGACGATGATGTTGGGGTTGCCCTTACTTTGGTTCGCCTGCAGAAGCGGGGTAAGCGAGGCAAGCATCAAGAGTGCGGTCGTAAACTTCATTGGAGGTTTGGATTCAGAGTCTTGTTCTTGCCATGGTTTTCTCAGCCCCGTGGACCTCGAAGTCCCGGGCGATCAGGTCGGCATTCGATGCTCCGCGTTTCAGATCCAGGTCCGCCCCTCTTTCGGCGACCTCGTTGGCAATAACTAAGATTCGCCAGTGTCCAGAACAGCACTGTATCGTACCGACTTGGGGAACACACGGAATAGGGAAGCGGGACGCAAGCCAGACGAAGCACAAGGCAGTAAGGCCATGTTCTGGATTCAACAGCGGCATTAGGTGGTTTGGTTTCATGCCGTGCATCGCGCAAGTCGCTTAGCTAACACTCCCTGAACTGCAGTGTGGGTCACGCCCGCGGCGATTTTTGAATCGGCCGCAAAGAGGTATCTATCCCGGGATTTGTGGCGGTTGCAGCCCCTACAACCGGCGCATTAAGTAGCGCCCAATGTCAGTTCCGGGTCGCGCCACCTTTGCGGGTGTGACCTAAACTTTCACAGTTGCGTTCATTTCCCGCATCTGATGTTAAGTGGCTCCGCTCATGTCGATGTCCCGGTTTGTGCGCTCGCGCCGTGGTCTCACGCTCAACGAATTCATCGGTTGCCTTGGCGCCGTTGCGGGGGGCGTGTGGATTTCCAGTCAGTATTTTAACGTCGACGTGCATCGAGTGGCGTACACGGCGCTCGATGAGTCCGAACTGCTCACGCAGATTCCTGAGCAGTTTCGGCCGACCAATCCCGAGTGTCCCAATGGCGATTGCTCGGAAGTAAACCTCTCGCCTGAAGAGCGGCGTCGACTATTACGGACCGAACTCGTGCGGCTACGGCAAGACGTCGTTGCGCTCACGCTCCCCTCAGTGAAAGAAGAGGCGACCAATCACCCCGACGACCAGCGCCGTCAAGCTACACTCGACTACTGGCTGCAGGTCCGCGGCGTGATTAGCGAAGTCGCGGCGCTCCAGGCGGAAGCGGAGCAAAGTCTCTCCAAGCAGAATGCGGCGCTGGTGCTCAACGTTCGCTTGCGGGCGTTCCACTATGGCCACCGGTCGATTAAAGCGATTATTGCCGAGAACGTCGATCAAGAGGCTCAAGAAGTCGGCGTGCGGATTGCCGAGTGGTTTGAACACGGCTCGGCGATGTACCAAGAGGCCAGCGACCTGTGGAACGGTCGGCAGCAGGGTAAATCCACGGCGAGCGACCAGCGGTGGGACGCCCTTCAGCGGCAACACCTGAAAGAGGCCGAGTTCCTGCGAGAAAAGTCGGCCGCCGTGGGGAGTTTGTTGGCCCTTCGCTACGCGGCAGATTTTCCGAATCTGGGGTTGTAAGTTCCCCTTATAAGATGGGCTTTCAGTCCGTCGGGCAGCGGAAACCACCCCTTCGGGGAATCATGCACGACGGACTGAAAGCCCCTCGTCCAACTACCGAAACTGATTGCCACCTAAGCTTGCCGGGACTAACATAGATTTTCGCTATCCCTCCCAAATCAACATTTTGACTGTCCCCGCGCGGGGGTGCTCGCCGGGCGTCCATTCAACCATCTGCTTTCAAATTCGGGTCAAACTATGAAGAAGCTATTCAAGGCCGCGTTGTCGGTCGCGTTGTCGGTGGCCCTCTGTTTTAACTCGGCGGCTGCTTGCCATTGGCTGGGCGGCATGATGGGCGGCCATTGCCTGCCCGCGTGCCCGGCCCCCGCCTGCACGGTGGACTACACGCCGTGTGACATGCCGTGTGGCGAGTGCATGGAAGTGGTAGCCGACGACTGCTCAGGCTGCGCCGGCGAAGTGGTTACGTCGACCGAAGTGGGAAGCGACTGCGGTTGCAGCGAAGGGACCGTTAGCCAGCCCGTCGAAAGCGAAATGCCTTTCAGCGATACCCCCGCGGAGCCAATGGAGAGCGAACCGACTCCGTCCGAACCAACGCCGGCGCCGCTGATCGAAGCCGCGCCTGAAGCGCCTGCCGAAGCACCTCCTGCTGAGGCAGCGCCGATGCCTGCCACGTTGGATACGCCGGCCGAACCCCCTTTTGAGCCTTTGACTCCGAACGTCGTCGAGCCGTTGCCGAGCACTCCCGCAACTGAAGAACCGGCCACTGACCAAGCGCTGACCGAAGAATCGGCGGCCGATCCGCTCTTCGAAGAAGCCCCCGCGACCGAAGCACCGGCAACGGAAGCTCCCGCCACAAATGGCGGAGGTTTGTTCGATGAACCCCCCACAACTACGCCTGCTACGACCACGCCTGCCACCGATGTGCCGGCGACGGATGAGGTTGGATTGTTCGACGAACCCGCGACCACGCCTGCCACGGACGCTCCGGCGACCGATACGCCCGCGACGGATGATGGTGGATTGTTTGACGAACCTGCCACCGATACCGTTCCTGCCGAAGAAGCGCCCGCTGACGCGGCGCCTGCGGAGACAGTTCCCGCGGACGATGGGGGCTTATTCGATGACGCCGCTGCCACCGATGGGGCCACCGCTGAAGAAGGCGCCGCGGCCGAAATGCCGGCGACGGAAGAGGCTGTCGAAGAAGCCCCGGCCGACGACACCGATTCGCTCTTCGATGAAGCGATGGAAGAACCCGCCACCGACTCCTCCACGACGGAACAACCCGCGGGTGAAGAAGCGACCACCGATGACGGCGGCCTGTTCGATGAACCCGCTACCGATGCAGCGATGGCAGAGGAATCCGCGACCGAGACCCCGGCCGCTGATGATGCGATGACCGAAGAACCAGCGACCGACGATTCGCTCTTTGGCGATCCCGCTACCGAAACAGATGCGACGGAAGCGCCCGCCAATGAAGAAGAAATGACTGAAGAACCGGCCGCGGAATCGACCGACGATCTGTTCGGCGAAGATCCTGCCACCGACGAAGCGCCGGCCGAAGAAACCCCGGAAGAAGAAGCTTCCGAAGAAGCGGCAGAATCCGCCGCGGAAGATGATTTGTTCGGCGAACCCTCAACTATGCTCGACACCCTCCGCGAAGCGGGCGGGTTGGCTAGTAGCGAACTGCGCGCCTGGACCGACAACACCGGCCGTTACTCCTGCACCGGCCGGATGCTGAACGTCGGCGACGGCACGGTCAAACTGCTAAAGGACAACGGCCGCACCTCGACCGTCGCGATGCGCCGCTTGAGCGAAGCGGATCTGAACTTCGTCAACCGCCAAGCCGCTGCGAAGAGTGCGAGCGATTCGCTGAAAACCGCGGCTCGCTAATCGTTCCGCCGTTAGCCTAGGGCGCACGCCGCGGAGCGCTGTCGTTACACGCCTCCGCGGCGCGCTGGCCATCGGCGATGCACTGCGGTATGCCGACGCCTCGATACGCGGCGCCGGCGAGTTGCAACCCAGGGTGCGCCGCTACGCGCGCTTCAATCCGGGCGATGCGGTGGAGGTGCCCCACATTGTACTGCGGCATGCGCTGCGGCCAGCGCGCGATCTCCATCACGCGCGGTTCGCCGGCGAGGCCGACGAGCTGCGACAGTTCACGCTGAGCGATGGCGAGCAGTTCCGCGTCGTCACGCTCGGCGAGTTGCGGTTGTAGTGCGCCGCCGATAAAGACCCGCACGAGCAGTTCGCCTTCGGGGGCGCGCCCTGGATACTTGTAGCTCCCAAAGCTGATCGCAATCGCTTCGCGCCGTTCCATCGCGGGCGCCACGATGCCGAAAGCGCTCACCGGCCGTTTGAGTTGCGATTCGTGTAGCCCCAGGCAGACAACCGAAGTTCCCGAGTATTCGATCCCGCACAATTCCCGAGCGAGCAGCGCATCGACTTTCGCGACCAGCTCCGCCGCGTGATAGGCGGGCGTGGTGACAATCACGGCATCGAACTCGCCGAGCGAACCGCCGTTCGTCCCGCGCAGTCGCCAGTGCTGCGGGCCACGCTCGATCGCTTGCACGGCGACGCCAACCCGCATCGCTTCACGCGGCAGAGTCGCAATCAATCGCTCGATCAACTGTTTCATGCCACCGCGCGGCGCCATGAATGCGCTATACCGGGCTCCACGTTCGCGCTGTTCGGCCAATTGTTTCTTCCGCGCCGCGCGCCACAAACTGCCGAACTCGCGTTCTTGTTCGACAAACTGCGACGTTGTGGCGAGCATGCTCAGCCGCTCCGCATCCCCCGCATAAATGCCACCGATCAGCGGCTGCACCAACCGCTCGTAGGCTTCGCGCCCTAATCGCCGCCGCGCGAAGTCCGCCACGCTTTCATCATCCGTGGAAGTGCGCTGTTTGATGAAGGGTTCACACGCTAGCCGCAATCGTCCAGGCACGCTGAGCACGGATGATGTGATGATCGGGACAAGACGCTGCGGCGCCGCGAGGACGAAACCCTCCGGCACTGGCAGTAATCGGCCGCGGCACACCACCATCGCCCCGCGACGATCAGCATTCGTCGGCACGAGCTGATCGCCGAGGCCCAACTCTTCGCACAGCGCGCGGGCATGCGGAGTTTTGATCAGAAAATTATCCGCGCTGCGCTCGACGAGATAGTCATCACGCTCGACCGTTTCCAGCACTCCGCCAAGCCGCGGCGCCGCTTCGAAGAGCCGAAATGCCTTGCCCCTTGAATGCAACCGCTGCGCAGCCGCGAGCCCCGTGATACCGCCACCGATGATGGCGATGGGAAGCGATTGGAACGAGGGTGGGGTTGTCGGATTCGACACGGCTTAAAGCAAATTGAGAGGGAAACCCTATCTTACTTGCCCCTGCCACTTAGCCCCTAGCCCCTTTCCTACCAATGATGCCCGCGTTGATGCCACGCGTACGAACCTGTTGGCCGGCCGCCGAAGCGCCATTCGGCGCCGAGTGTGAACGTGAAATTATTCAACGTGCTCGTGCCGTTTTCGCCCCAGGCTAAGTTGTCGATCACTTCGGCTCGCCAGATGAGCCAGCGGCGGGCTTGGTATTTCACGCCAAAGCCGAGCGGCGTGGTGAGCAAATTGTCGTTGCGGTGCGTGCCGTCGGCCAACGGGTACTCGATGTCGGTGATGCCGAGGCCGACGCGCCAGTACGGCCGCACGCGGGAGTCGCCCCACGGGTAGTAGAGGAGCGAAGCGTCGGCGATGGTCAGCGTGTCATTCGGCCCCGCGTTGGCGGCGAGCGCGGTGTTTTCGAGCGATGGCGTAGCCCAGCCAACGCGCACCTGTGTGCCCCAGTAGTGATCCCAATCCCAACCGACGCCAATCGCGGCGAACAAGTCGTTATTCTCGCGCACGTTGGCGGCGGGCGAGTTTGCCATCACCAGCGCGCCAACGTCCAGCGAGACCCAGTAGGGGCGATTGAGCCAACTGGTGCCGCGCAGCGGCTCGCCAAACCCCATCGCGCGGCCGTGCGTTTTCGACGAGCGAATATTCTTCCACTGATCGATGAACCATGGCGTGCCGAAGCCCGCGGATTCGTTCCAAATGCCGCTGCCGACTTCATCGCCGCAGCTATCACAAGCAGGTGCAAATTGGTCGGCCGGCGCAAGGGCTTGATTTGATGGCGGCGCATCAAACGGCGCCGATGGCGGAGCGCTCAATGTCTGCGCAAGCGCGCAGCGCGAGACTCCCAGAATGAGTAGTAGCGCAAGCAGCGATGAGCGGCGAATGTTCAAACGGCGAGGATTTTGAGGAGCGAGATTAAGTTGTGTGCCACTGTCGGGCTGGTCCGGTAGTGTGCGCCGCCGAGCTTTTTTGATCCGGCCGGTTCACATTGCCGCGCAAGCCGGACAGTGCCACACCGCGCAAGCGGCCGGAGACTACAAGCCTGGCCGAATTCGGTCAACAGAAAGCCTTCCGAACGGCCTTGGCTCGCCCCGTTTCTAGGCAGAGGTAAGACTGCAATTTGGGCAATCCGGGTTGTCTCCGTGGAAATAAAGCGTATTCTGGGGATGTTTTCCGAATCCTGGAATGGAACGCAACTTGCTCTGCTAGCAGGGTTCGTGCGGCGTAGACGGTCGCCGCAGGACAGCTTTTCGCTAGGCGGTGCTATGGAATCGACACAGACGCAATCGCAAATTCAAGGCGCGCAGACGCCCATTCCCTCCCAGGTTCAGAGCCAGGTCGCCGGGGGGCCAGTGCAGGTCGCCTGCGGAGTTGTCGCGTACGACGAATTGCGGCTCGTTGAAAGCGAAACCCGGCATCCCCTCTTGGCCCGCAGTTTCGGCGCCATTCCCGACGAAGAACTCTCGAAACGACAGAAAGCCGCCGAAGAGGAACTGCGCGAGCGCGGCGTCACCTTTGCTGTCTATGGCCACGGCGATGGGGCTGAAAAAGTTTGGCCTTTCGACATTGTGCCGCGGCCCATCTTGCGGGATGAATGGAACCGCATCGAGGCGGGTCTCAAGCAGCGCATTCGTGCGTTGAACTTGTTTCTCGACGATGTTTATGGCCCCAAGCACATTCTCAACGACGGCACCGTGCCGCGCGAGCTGATCATGTCGGCCGACTCCTACCGGCCGCAATGTGAAGGACTCAAGCCGCCCGGCGGCGTTTGGACCCACATCGTCGGCACCGATTTGGTGCGGCACAACGATGGCGAAGTCTATGTTTTGGAAGACAACCTGCGCTGCCCTTCTGGCGTGTCCTACGTCATCGAGAATCGCGAGCTGATGAAGCGCGTGCTGCCCGAGGTGTTCCAAGGCGCTTCGATCGCGGCAATCGAAGATTATCCGGAGCGGCTCCTTAGCACCCTCACGCAAACGGCTCCCGCCGATGTCGCGGCGCCGAAGGTGGTGCTCCTCACGCCGGGCGTCTTCAACTCGGCCTACTTCGAGCACACGTTTCTCGCGCAGCATATGGGGATCGACTTGGTCCTGGCGACGGATTTAGTGGTGAAAGATGGCCGCGTCTGGGTTAAAACAACCCAAGGACCCGAACGAGTGGATGTGATCTACCGCCGCATCGATGATGACTTCTTGGACCCCGAATGTTTCCGGCCTGACTCCGTGCTCGGCGTGCCGGGCCTGATGGAAGTCTATCGCAACGGCGGAGTGACACTTGCCAACGCTCCGGGCGCGGGAATCGCCGACGATAAGGCGGTGTACGCGTACGTCCCGAAGATTATCAAATACTATCTTGAGGAGGACGCCATTCTCGCCAACGTGCCGACCTACTTGTGCGGCGAAGGGGACCAACTCGATTACGTTCTCGCGCACCTGCCGGAACTGGTGGTGAAACCAACCAACGCCTCGGGCGGTTACGGCATTACCCTCGGCCCGCGAGCCTCGAAAGCAGAGCTCGCCAAGTGCGCCGAAAGCATTCGTAGCGATCCGCGCAATTATGTCGCCCAACCGTTTTTGACGCTGTCCACCGTGCCGACGGTGGTCAACGGTCATTTGGCTCCGCGACACGTCGACCTGCGCCCGTTTATCCTGTACGGGAGCGACATCTTCGTCCTCCCCGGCGGACTGACCCGTGTGGCGCTGGTGGAAGGCTCGATGATCGTCAACTCCTCGCAAGGCGGCGGGAGTAAGGATACGTGGGTGATTGATGGATAAACGGGATGCGGAAGTCGGAGTGCGGAATGCGGAATCTGCGAGAGTGCAATCACCGCCTGCATAACGATCAAATACTCGAATCCATTGTTTCCAAATCACTGCTACCAACCAGCACCTGCGCATTCATG
Organism: Pirellulales bacterium; assembly: GCA_022841705.1. Lineage (GTDB taxonomy): Bacteria > Planctomycetota > Planctomycetia > Pirellulales > Lacipirellulaceae. The sequence goes on along the minus strand of JALHQZ010000009.1, from coordinate 22,765 downwards.
ATTCCGCATACCGCATTCCGCATTCCGAACTCCTTATGATCTGTCGCGTCGCGGATTCGATTTACTGGCTGAGCCGCTACATTGAGCGGGCGGAGAATATTGCGCGGTTTATCGATGTGAGCCAGATGTCTTCGCTCGGCGGCCGGGCGATTCGCGATGCGCAGTGGGCGCCGCTGATTTATGCCAGTGGCGACGAAGCCGCGTTTCGCGAGCGGTTTGGCGATGACTTTTCACAGCAGCGCGTGCTGCACTTCGCGATTTTCGACGAGCAGAACCCCAACTCGATTTTTTCCTGCGTTCGTTCGGCCCGCGAAAATGCCCGCTCGATCCGCGGAGAGCTGAGCACGGCGCTGTGGGAAGCGATCAACCGGTTTTATCTGCGGGTCACGGAAGCGCGCGTGGCGGCGGGGACGATTGTCGAAAATCCGCACCGCTTCCTGGAGCGGGTCAAGCGTTCCAGTCACACCATTGTCGGCGTGGTGGTCGCCACCATGTCGCACGGTGAGGCGTGGAACTTCGCGATGCTTGGGCGGGTGCTGGAGCGCGCCGACAAAACATCGCGCATCCTCGATGTGAAGTATTTCACGCTTCTGCCCGATTTGTCGCTGGTAGGCTCAACGCTCGACATCGTCCAATGGTCGGCGCTGTTGGAATCAACCAGCGCGCTGCACATGTACCGCAAGCGGTTTGGCAAGATTGAACCCAAACAAGTCGCGGAGTTCCTGGTCCTGGACCGCGACTTTCCGCGCTCGATGCGGTTCTGTGTTTCGCTGGGTGAAGAATGCCTGCGGGCGCTCACGGGCACGGCGCCCGGCATGTTCTCGAACAGCGCGGAGCAACAGATGGGAATGCTCAACTCCCGGATGAATTACGCCAACATCGACGACATCGTGAACAATGGCCTGCATGAGTTCGTGGATAGTTTCCAACAGCAGATCAATGAAATTGGCGGCGAAGTGAGCAAGATTTTCTTCCAGCCCGAAGCGTGAGATTTCTCACCTCAATCGATCCGACACCTTTTGCCACATTTCAACATGCCGCTTCGCGTTGCGCTGCATCATCAAACTTCCTATCGCTACGAGCGGCCCGTCACGCTTGGGCCGCAAGTCGTGCGACTGCGGCCCGCCGCGCACTGTCGAACCCCCGTGCTGAGTTATTCGCTGCGCGTCGAACCGGAGCAGCACTTCATCAACTGGCAGAACGATCCGTACGGAAACTTCCTAGCGCGGCTGGTGTTTCACAAGCCAGCCGAACTGTTTCGGGTAACTGTTGATTTGGTGGCGGAGATGACCGTCATCAATCCATTCGAGTTCTTTATTGAGGACCATGCTAACGAGTATCCGTTTGGATATGATCCGGACCTCGCGCACGATCTGTCGCCGTACCGCAAGGTGGTGGACGACTCGCCGCTGCTCGCGGAGTACGTCGCTACGCTCGCCACGCATCCGCGGAAGACGATTGATTTTCTGGTCGATCTCAACCGCCGCCTGCAACAAGACATCAGTTACCTCATTCGGCTCGAACCGGGCGTGCAAACGCCAGCAGAAACGCTCACCAAGCGCAGCGGATCGTGCCGCGATTCGGCGTGGCTGCTGGCACAAGTACTCCGGCGCCTGGGGCTGGCGAGCCGATTCGTCTCGGGCTATTTGATTCAGCTCGCCCCCGATCAAAAATCGCTTGATGGGCCATCGGGCACGGAGGTCGATTTCACAGACCTGCATGCGTGGACCGAAGTGTATCTGCCTGGAGCTGGCTGGGTCGGGCTCGATCCCACGTCGGGACTCCTTGCCGGCGAAGGGCACATTCCGCTCGCGGCGACGCCGATGCCACAGTCGGCCGCACCGATTTCCGGCGGGGTCGAACCGTGCGAGGTCGAGTTCGATTTTCAAATGAAGGTCACCCGGGTGCATGAAGACCCGCGTGTGACTAAGCCGTACAGCGATGCCCAGTGGGACGCGATTGATGCTTGTGGCAAACAGGTCGATCAATTGCTCTCAAGTCGCGATGTGCGACTGACGATGGGGGGCGAGCCGACGTTCGTCTCCATCGACGACCAAGAGGGCGCCGAGTGGAACACCGCCGCGGTCGGCCCGATGAAGCAGCAGCTCAGCGACACGCTCATTCGGCGCTTGCGGAATCGCTTTGCGCCCGGCGCACTGTTGCACTTCGGCCAAGGCAAATGGTATCCCGGCGAGTCACTGCCGCGGTGGGCGTACAGCTGCTTGTGGCGGACCGATGGCGAACCGGTGTGGAGCAATCCCCAGCTACTGGCCGACGCCGGTGTCAGCTGCGGCGGCAATCTCGACCGCGCCACCGAGTTCCTCGGCGAGCTCTGCCGCCGAATGGAAGTTGACGACCGCTTCGTATGCCCGGCGTATGAAGATGCGTTGCATCTGTTGTCCATCGAACAGCAGCTGCCTTTCGATGTGCAGCCGAGCGATTACAAACTGGACGCCGATGAAGACCGCCGCCGTTTGGCCCGCGCTCTGCAGCGTGGCATCCAAACGCCGGTGGGCTACGTGTTGCCGCTCACCAAAGCATGGTGGCAGGCCCGCGCGAAGTGGACAAGCGGACCTTGGCCGTATCGCGCGGATCGGCTGGTGCTGATCCCCGGCGATTCGCCCATCGGTCTGCGTCTGCCACTTGGCGGGTTGCCAACCGCAGGACGGAATGATTTGACACGGCTCTACCCACGCGATCCACTCGCCCGCCGGCCGCGGTTGCCGGAATACCAGCGCATCCGCCAGCAAGTACGTGAGACGTTCACCGCGACGGGGCCCACAATCGCCCAGCAGCATCGCGGGCAGCGCTACGAACAGATTCTGGCCGAGCACGAAGAACTGCACACGCCGCCCGACTTGGTTTCTTACAACGTCGTGCGGACGGCGCTCTGCATCGAACCACGCGACGGCCGCTTGCACATTTTTATGCCGCCGACCGCGACACTTGAGGATTACTTGGAACTGGTCGCCGCGGTCGAAGATACTGCCGAAGCGCTCGAGCTACCGGTAGTGATCGAAGGCTACTTGCCGCCGGTAGATTACCGTTTGCAAGTGCTGAAGGTGACGCCTGATCCCGGCGTGATCGAGGTGAACGTTCAGCCCGCTGCCAACTGGGAGGAACTCAAGAACGTTACCACCGGTGTGTACGAGGAAGCACGTCTATCGCGACTGGGTACGGAGAAGTTCCAGCTCGATGGTCGCCATAGTGGCACCGGCGGCGGCAATCACGTGGTGCTCGGCGGCGCGACGCCCGCCGACAGTCCGTTCCTCCGTCGGCCCGATTTGCTCGGCAGTCTGGTGCGCTACTGGAACAACCATCCGTCGCTGTCGTACCTGTTCAGCGGGCTCTTTATCGGGCCGACCAGCCAAGCGCCGCGCGTCGACGAAGGCCGTCGCGATGCGATGTACGAGCTCGAGATCGCGCTCGAGCAAGTCCCGGCGTACGCCAACACGCCGCCGTGGCTGGTGGACCGCGTGTTCCGCAACTTGCTGGTCGACCTGGCCGGTAACACGCATCGGGCCGAGTTCTGCATCGATAAACTTTACTCGCCCGATAGCGCGAACGGCCGGCTAGGCCTGGTTGAGTTCCGCGGCTTCGAGATGCCGCCGCATAGCCGAATGAGCTTGGTGCAGCAGCTCTTGCTTCGCTCACTGGTGGCTGTGTTTTGGGATCGGCCGTATCGCGAGCCGGTGGTCCACTGGAACACCGCGATTCATGACCGCTTCATGTTGCCGCATTACTTGCAGGCGGACTTCAACGCGGTGCTCGCCGACCTTAACTCGGCGGGGCTGCCGATGAGCGCCGATTGGTTCGCCCCGCACTTCGAGTTCCGCTGCCCCCTGATTGGCGAAGTGGAACACAGCGGCGTCAACTTCAAACTCCGAACGGCGCTCGAACCGTGGTACGTGTTGGGCGAAGAACCGGGCGGCGGCGGCACGGCGCGTTATGTCGATTCGTCGGTCGAGCGGATGGAGCTGCTTGCCACGGGCCTCACCGAAGGTCGGCACGAAGTGCTCTGCAACGGCGTCCGGCTGCCATTGCAAGCCACCTCGCAGCCCGGGCAGTTTGTCGCCGGCATACGCTACCGCGCGTGGCAGCCTCCGAGCTGTTTGCATCCGACGATTGGTGTTCACACGCCGCTCACGTTCGATCTGTACGATCCGGTGAACCATCGCTCCTTGGGGGGCTGCCGGTATTATGTCGATCATCCCGGCGGCGTGAACTCGGCCGGTTTTCCGGTCAACGCGCTGGAGGCCGAAAGCCGCCGCGCCGCGCGGTTTTCGGACATCGGCCACACGCCCGGCGCGTTTGAACCCCGCACCTTACCGCCGCATCCGCTCTATCCCTGCACGCTTGACCTGCGGAGGCTTTAACCGCGGGTAAAGTGGTCGCGCAAGACGCGGACAAACACCACCGGTAGAGTAGAATTACAAGGATGAACGAACCGCCCGCCACATTTCTGCCTCCAACTGGGCCGCCGCTGGTCGCCGCGCCCCCGATTCCGTCGAGCGGCCCGGCGTTCTATTCGGAAGCAACGAACGATCGCGGCACGCCTCGTTCGCATTGGCGCGGCGTCTACGAATTCTTGGAGCGCTTGCCGCCGGGTGAGTTCGATGCCCGCGCGGCGCGCGCCGATGAATTGCTGCGTGAGAACGGCGTTACCTTCAACATCTTCGCCGAAGACCCGGCCGCGTCCGCCACCATGCGGCTCGACCTGCTGCCGCTGGTGCAGCCGGCGGACGATTGGAGCGCGCTAGAAACGGCGCTTGCGCAACGGGCGCATGTGCTGGAACTTACGGTGCGTGATCTCTACGGCCCGCAAACGCTGCTCCACGAGCGCGTGTTGCCACCGGAAGCGGTGCTGCGGCACCCAGGCTTCTTTCGCACGCTGCACAACTTGCGCATGGGGGAGGAACAGCGCGTCACGCTCTATGCGGCGGAGCTGGCCCGCACTGCCAGCGGCCAGTGGTGGGTGATGGCCGACCGAGCCGATAGCCCCGCCGGCGCCGGCTACGCGCTGGAGAATCGGCTCATCACCAACCAGTGTCTATCGGCGCTGTTTCAACACTCGCACGTCGAACGCTTGGCCAGTTTTTTCGCGCGGCTGCGGAACGCGCTGCGAGCGCGAGCGTCGCACCGGGTGGAAGACCCGCGGATTGTGCTCCTCTCGCCGGGCCCGCAAGCGACGTTTTATTTTGAGGATGTGTTCCTCGCGCGCTACCTCGGCTACACGCTGGTGGAAGGGGGTGACCTAGCGGTTCGCAACGATCGGGTGTTTTTGAAAACGCTCGAAGGATTGCTGCCCGTGGACGTGATTTACTGCCGCGGCAGCGAACGGGGCGTTGATCCGCTAGAACTCGGCGGCGCGTGGGGCCACGGCGTGCCCGGGCTGCTGCAAGCGGTGCGGGCCGGCAACGTGTCGCTCGCCAACACGCCGGGTTGCGGGATCATCGAAGCGCCCGTGTTTATGCCCTTCCTGCCGAGCTTGTGCCAATATTTCCTCAAGCAGGATTTGAAACTTCCCTCGATCGCGACCTGGTGGTGCGGCCAGCCCGAGGCGCTCGAGTACGTGCTCGATCATCTGCAAGAGTTGGTCATCAAGCCGGCGTACATACCTAGCGGTGGCGAAGAGATTATCGTCGCCAGGCTGTCGCCTGATCAGCGTGAAGCGCTTCGCGAGCGGTTACGAAAAAACCCCGGCGCGTATGTCGCCCAGGAGCTTGTCGCCCGCTCTGCCGCCCCGGTCTGGAAGCACGGCAAGCTCGGCCAGGGCCACATCGCCCTGCGAGCGTTCGCCGTTGCGGAAGCGGGCAGCTTCCACGTCATGCCCGGCGGACTGGTGCGCGTGGCGGCAACGACCGACCCTCTCGAACTCGCCATCACCGCCGGCGATTTGTGCAAAGACCTGTGGGTGCTGGCCGATGGGCATGTCGATCACGTCACCCTGCTGCAACCCGAAGATCACCTTGTCCCTCTGCGCCGCACCGGCGCTTTGTTCCCCAGCCGCGTGGCGGACAATCTCTTTTGGCTCGGTCAAGCCATCGAGCGGAGCGATTTTCTGGGGCGCGTAATGCGCTCGCTTGCCGAACGGCTGCTGGCCGAATCGAATGACGAATCGCCTGATATCGGCTTCCTTGCGCGGCTGCTGGCCGAGCAAGGGATGCTCGAACCTGGCTACGCGCTCAAGGGTTTCGACGATCAACTCCCTTCGCTCACCGAAGCCGCCCCTAAAGCCGCCGCCGACCGCACTGAAACGCGCGGCCTCGCCGGCGCCGTGGAAGAAATGCGGCGGCTCTCCTCGCTGGTGCGCGACTGGCTCAGCCCCGACACCTGGCGTCGCCTGCACCACGGATCGAAGGATTTCCTTCAGCGTGTGCAGCGCTCGCAGCACGACTTGGGTGAATTTCTCAACGACATCAACGCCCTGCTGGCCGACCTCGCCGCGGCGATTGGGCTCATTCAGGATGGCATGACCCGCGGCCCGTCGTGGCGATTTGTTGATCTCGGCCGCCGGTTGGAAGGTGTTCGCGATGTGTCGAGTTTGCTCCGCACCGCCATCGCCGGCAAGTCGCTCAAAGAGCCGCTTGCGCTGCGGGCGATCCTGGAAGTGCTCGATTGCCAAATGACGTACCGCATTCGGTACTTCGACCGGCTGCAACAGCACGCAATTTTGGACCTGATGATCGCCGACGACACCAATCCCCACTCGCTCGCCTTCCGGTTGTCGGAGCTCGCGAAGCACGTTGATGCTCTGCCGAGCCGCGCGAGCAACCCGCTGCGGACCGACGAAGAGCAACTCGTCATGGCCTGCCTCCACCGCGTCCGCATGCTCAACCTTGATGAACTTTCCGAATCGCCGCCGAAGAAGATTCACGCGATGCTCGGCGAAATCGAATCCAACCTCAATCGTTTTAGCGACGTCCTGACCCGCACATACCTTGTTCACAGCGGTGTGCCACAGCAAATCACCGAACCACCAGTACAACCGTAGGGGTCCAAAGGTCAAATGGTCGAAAAGTAAGCGAGACCCGGAGCAACTTCACCTTTTCACCTTTCGACCCTTCCACCTTTCGACCTCCCCTTCGCCATGCGTTACCGTATCACCCACATCACACGTTACACGGGCGACTGCCGGGTGTCGGTGGGGCACAATGAGGCGTGGCTTGCGCCGCCGACCACCCCGCGGCAGGCGGTGCTCGAGTATAAGCTCGAAGTTTCACCGAAGCCGTCGCTCATTGCGGACCGCATCGACTACTTCGGCAACAAAGTCGCCGTCTTCGCCTTTTACGAAGGGTATGACAACCTCGAAATCACCGCGCAAAGCGAAGTCGATGTCGCAGCGCCACTCGCGCTCAACGGCGCCGCCAGCGCGCCGTGGGAACAAGTTCGAGACGCCCTCCGCATGGCGCCCGATGCGCAACATCTCAAAGCGCTCGAGTTTGTGTTCGAGTCCCCGCGCGTCAGGCCAAGTGAACCAATCCGCGCTTTTGCCGCCAAAAGTTTTCCGCCCGGCGCGCCGTTGCTCGCCGGCGTGCGCGAACTGGCGGCGCGCATCTTCAAAGAGTTCAAATACGATCCCACCGCGACGACCGTTTCAACGCCCGTGGAAGAAGTGCTCGAGCTCCGCCGCGGCGTGTGTCAAGATTTCGCGCATCTGATGATCGCGTGTCTCCGTTCACAAGGCCTCGCTGCCGCGTATGTGAGTGGTTATCTGCGCACCAATCCGCCGCCCGGCAAACCGCGGTTGGTGGGGACCGACGCCTCGCACGCCTGGGTCAGCGTCTTCACTGGCGCCGCGGGGTGGATCGACATCGACCCCACTAACAATGTGCTGGTGGGTGAAGACTACATTCGCGTCGCTATGGGACGGGACTACGGCGACGTCCCCCCGCTCAAAGGCGTCTTCATCGGCGGCGGCCAGCACACGCTATCAGTCAGCGTCGACGTGGCGCCAGTGGCTTGAGGAAGTATTTTCCACCGTATCATTGGAAATTTCGGCTTGGTCATTGGTCATTCAAAGCACCACTGACCAAGCCGAAATAACCAATGATTCTGCCCGGAGTCTCGTCTGCAACGCGGCGATTTCGTATACTGGCGGATCGACCGTTTCCCGCCTTTACTCGCCCGCCGATGCCCGTCGTTCTCACCCTTCAGGACGCCCACAAGCGCTACGCTGCCCAGGAACTTTTGGACGGCGCCGGCTGCGCGCTCACGGATGACCAGAAGGTCGGGCTGATCGGCCGCAACGGCGCGGGTAAGTCAACGCTCTGCCGCATTCTTATCGGTGAAGAAGAGCTCGATGCCGGCGAAGTCGTCCGCAGCAAGAAACTTCGGCTCGGCTACTTGCGGCAGCACGACCCCTTCCATCCCGGCGAAACGGTGATGGACTTCCTCATGCGCGACAGCGGCCAGCCCGACTGGCGCTGCGGCGAAGTCGCGTGGCAATTTGCGCTCTCCGATGAAATGCTCGCCCGGCCGGTGAAGGAACTCTCTGGCGGTTGGCAAACGCGCGTGAAGCTCGCCGCGCTGCTGTTGCACGATCCCAACCTGCTGGTGCTCGACGAGCCGACGAACTTCCTGGACCTGCGCACGCAGATGCTGCTCGAGCACTTCTTGCAGCACTTCAAAGCAGGCATCCTTGTGGTTTCGCACGACCGAGCGTTCCTCAAAAAAACCTGCACGCACACGCTGGAAATCTCTCGCGGGCAGCTCACTATGTTCCCCGGCGATGTCGATAGCTACCTTGAGAACCTCGCCGAGCGGCGCCTGCACGATGAACGTGTGAATGCCGCTACGCTCTCGAAGCGCAAGCAGCTCGAAACGTTCGTCGCCAAAAATCGCGCGCGAGCCAGCACGGCGAGCCAAGCGCGCAGCAAAGCGAAACAACTCGACCGCTTGCAACTTATCGAAGTCGCCGGCGCTGAGGCGGAAGTCAACTTTAGTTTTCCGAAGGTTGAGCCACGGCAAGGCCCCGCGCTCCGCACCGAAGGCATGTCCATCGGCTACCCCGATCGCACCATCGCCACCGATGTGCAGCTTGAAATCGAGCACGGCACGCGCGTCGGCATCGTCGGCGATAACGGCCAAGGAAAGACCACGTTCCTCCGCACGATCTGCCAATCGCTCCCGCCAAAGGCCGGCACGATGAAGTGGGGCTACGGCTGCCAAGTGGGCGTCTACGCGCAGCACGTTTACACTACGCTCCCCGAGAACGAGTCGGTCCTCGGCTACCTCGAACACCAAGCTACCCCCGGCACGAAAGACCAACAACTGAAGGATGTCGCCGGCAGCTTTCTCTTCAGCGGCGACTTGGCCGACAAAAAGATCAAAGTCCTTAGCGGGGGCGAACGCGCTCGGCTCGTGCTCGCCGGCCTGTTGCTCAAGCAGCATAATGTGCTGGTGCTCGACGAACCTGGCAACCACCTCGACGTCGAAACCGTGGAAGCCCTTGCCCGCGCGCTCAAGTCGTACGCCGGGACGGTGGTCTTCACCAGCCACGACCGCTACTTCATGCGGGAAGTGGCCACCGATGTGATCGAAGTCCGCGACGGCCGGGTAGTGATCTACCCCGGCAGTTACGACGACTACGTCTACCGCACCGAAAAAGAAATCGACGACGGCCTCCGCAGCGAAGCCGCCAAGCATCCGCCGCTAGACAATTCTGCCGCCGATCGCAAAGCCCAAGCCAAAAACGATCGCGACACGCAAAAGCGCCAGAAAGCCGTCGAACGCAAAATCGCCAAGCTCGACGACGAGCGCAAAGCGTTACAAGTGGAACAAAACACCATCACCGACGCCCGCCGCGCAAAACAGGTCCACGACCAACTCGCCGCCCTCTCCGCCGAGATTGAATCGCTGGAGCACGAGTGGTTGGAGTTGTTTGAAGCGTCGCAGTGAGTTGAAATGTCTGATGGGCGATTGGGTGGCACTGACTTTCGGCCGCGCACACCTCACCATCAGAAACACACTCCGCCGGCCGATTGTCAGTGCGGCCGATAGCACGTGGGAAGTGAGGCCGGTTCACCTCCCACGGCGTGAACGCCGCACCGACAATCGGCCGGCAAAGTCTTGCTCCTCAAGTAAGTCCACTCCGGCCGAAAGTCGGTGCCACCCTCACTTCTGCTGCCACCCCAGAATTGCGCTTGCTACAATGCCAGCATGGACCCCGCCGCTGCCGCCCCCGATCCCAAACGCGCGCTCTTCGCGCCGGTGAGCGTGCTGCGCGACGCTACGCCGCAGCGGATCGAACAGCTTCGGCGGCTGGGGATCGAGACGATTCGCGACCTGCTGTTCTTCTTCCCGCGGGACTACGCCGATCTCTCCGACCTGCGGCCCATCCGGCAGCTTGAGGAAGACAAAGTGCAAACGATCCGCGGCACGGTGCGAGAAATTGACGGCTCATCAAGCGGATTTGCACGCAGTCGCGTCGGCGTGTTGGTGCAAGATGAAAGTGATTACCTCCGTGCGATGTGGTTCAATCAGCCGTTCATGCGAGACAAGTTTTTCGTGGGCCAGCGGGTGCAAATGTCGGCCCGGCCGCGCAAAAAAGGGGGCCGCTGGGAAATGGCCCACCCGAACGTGGTGTACCTCGACGCGGAAGAGACGGTGCCCACCGGCAAACTGCTGGCTGTTTATCCGCTGACCGAAGGACTAACGCAGTATTACGCCCGCCGGCTCATTCACGCGGGACTTCAGCAGTACGGCGGGATGCTCGATGAAGTGCTCAGCGAACATCTGCTCGAAGAGTACGACCTCGCGCCGCTGGCCGATGCGCTCCCCGCGATTCATGAACCACTCGATCATGCCGCGCTGAACGCGGCGCGGCGGCGGTTCACGTTTCAAGAGCTCTTTGTGCTGCAACTCGCGCTTGCCGCACGGCGCTTCCAACAGCGGGTGAGTTTCAAGGCGCCGGAATTACCCGCCACCGCGCAGATCGATGCCCGCATCCGCCGACTCTTTCCGTTTGAACTGACCGCCGGCCAGAACGCGGCGATTGCCGATGTCAGTCAAGATATCGCGCTCGACACGCCAATGAATCGCCTGCTGCAAGGCGATGTCGGCAGCGGCAAAACGGTCGTCGCGGTCTACGCCCTGCTCTGCTGTGTCGCGAACGGCGCCCAAGCCGCGCTGATGGCGCCCACTGAAATCCTCGCGAGGCAGCACGCGGCGACTCTGGAAAAACTGCTGAAGCAAAGCCGCGTCGAGTACCGGCTGCTCGTCGGCGGGCTTTCGACCAGTGAACGCGAAGAAATTTTGCGTGGGCTCGCGAGCGGCGAAATCGATTTGGTCATCGGCACGCACGCGTTGTTGCAAGACTCGGTCGAGTTCAAACGCCTTGGCTTGGTGGTGATCGACGAGCAGCACAAGTTCGGCGTCCGCCAGCGCGCTGCTCTACGGCGGGGCGACCAATCGCCACACTATCTGGTTATGACCGCCACGCCGATCCCCCGCACCTTGAGCATGACGCAGTTCGGCGATCTTGATGTTTCGATCCTCCGCGACATGCCGCCGGGTAGGCAACCGATCAGCACCTACCTCGTCGAGCCCGATCAGCAGGCGCGGTGGTGGAAGTTCGTTCGCGACAAGCTGGCCGAAGGTCGGCAAGCGTACTTCGTAGCGCCGCTAGTGGAAGAGTCCGAAAGTGTCTCCGCCGCCAGCGTGAAGGCGGCGTTCGATGAGCTCACCCACGGTGAACTTGCGGGCCACAAGATCGAGCTGCTGCACGGCCGGATGTCGCATGCGGAGAAAGAAGTGGTGATGAACCGCTTCCGCAAGGGCGAAGTTCAAGTCTTAGTGAGCACCACCGTGATCGAAGTCGGCGTGGATGTCGCGAACGCCTCGGTGATGATTATCGCCTCGCCCGAGCGGTTCGGCCTGAGCCAACTCCACCAGTTGCGCGGCCGCATCGGCCGCGGTTCGCACCCTGGCTTCTGCGGCCTACTCGCGCCCGCCGAACTCTCCGACGTCGCACGCCAGCGGCTCGAAGCCTTCGGCGGCACGACCGACGGATTCAAAATCGCCGAGCTCGACTTCTCGATGCGCGGCCCCGGAGACCTGTTCGGCGACAAGCAGAGTGGCCTCCCCCCGCTGTGGTACGCCAACTTGGTGCGCGACCGCGAAGTGGTGGAAGAAGCCCGCGACGCCGCCCGCAAACTCTACGCCGCCGACCCAGGGCTCAAATCGCCCGAGAACCACAAGCTGCGGAAACAAATGCTCCAGCGCTACGGCGAAGTGCTGGAACTGGGCGACGTGGGGTGAGAACTAACGGTGACAGAAGAAATTAGTGAGAGCATGACGAAACATTGTCGCAAGCCAGACGCCGTGAATTGTTTCACGTGAAACAATTCACGGCGGACACATTACAAATCTCGGGTGGCTACAAAAGTCTCTGGACTTATCCTTGATGACCCCTCTTCAGGCGGGTGGCTACAATTTGGCCTTGACAGTGGATTTCACGGGGGCGATTTTCCGCGCCACTTTGTGGGCCGGGATGGTTGATGGAATTTCTTCAGCGCCGAGTTCGGCGAAGGCAGCGTCTTTGGCGGCGAGCAAAAGATCAGCGCGGCGGGGGGGCGATGCGGCGATCAGCCGGGCCAGTCTCGGCGACGGGGGCGCTAAGTCGCGAGCGAGGGGCGGAACGAACGCTGTATCGCTGACGGCGGTGGTGGCGGTGGCGACCGCTGTGGGCGGGGGGTAGTTGTCGCGCCAGATGTTGTAGTCGGCGGCGTCGACGACGCCGTCGCTATTGCCGTCGGCTTGGAGGCCGAGGCCGGTGGTGGCGCCGAAGTTGGCGGCCCAGAAAGTGTGGTCGGCGACTTGGATGAGGCCGTTGCGGTCGTAATCGCCAGGGAGAGGTGGCGTCAAGTCGGCGACCATCAGCTCTCTGCCAAAATCGAATGTGGTCGTCACAATGAAGAGCAGGTCGTTGACTTGTGTAATTCTTGTTGGATCGCCACCAACATTACCGAGAATGAAGTCTTGGACGAGCACCGTCCCGGCTTCAGTCCCATCGCTCTTCCACAGCTCACGACCACTGGCGCCGTCATTCGCGCTGAAATAGAGCGTTCCTCCTACGTTCGTGAGAGCACCAGGAGATGAACTGTTAGTGTAAACCCCTGGGAAAATGTCTTTCACGCGAACAGTGCCGGCTTCCGTCCCGTCGCTCGTCCACAACTCGACGCCGCTCCCGCCGTTGGCACTTAAGTAAAGTATTCCCGCCACGTTTGTGAGGTTAGACGGAAAAGAACTTCTCAGGAGCAATCCGGCGTTGTAGATGTCTTTAACGCGGACAGTCCCCGAGACGGTACCGTCGCTCTTCCACAACTCGAAGCCCGTCGTTCCGTCGTTGGCGCTAAAGTAGAGTTTTCCCCCCACGTTCGTGAGGTTGCTGGGATTTGAGCCGTAATTACTGCCGGCCCCGGGGCGAATCTCCTTGACGAGCACGGTCCCGGCGAAGGTTCCGTCGCTTTTCCACAGTTCGTTGCCGGTCGTGTTGTCGCTGGCGGAGAAAAAGAGCAGCCCTCCGACGTTCGCGAAATCGTCGGGGTCCGAGCCGACCGACCCGACAAAGATGTCTCTAACGCGGAAGGTTCCGAGATCAGTTCCATTGCTCCTCCATAACTCACGACCGCCGAGGCCGTCATCGGCGCTGAAGTAAAGTGTTCCCCCGACGTTTAGCAGGTCGCGGGGGTTGGAGCCGCTAGTTCCGCCGCGAATATCCTTTACGCGGACGGTCCCGGTCGAGGTCCCGTCACTTTTCCAGAGCTCAATGCCATTGGTCCCGTCGTTGGCGGTAAAATAGAGCGTTCCTCCCACGGTGGTCAGGTAGCTCGGGTTAGAGCCGCTGGCTCCGGCCAGGATGTCTTTCACCCGGACGGTCCCGGTAAAAGTCCCATCGCTCTTCCATAGTTCGTAGCCGCTCGTCCCGTCGTTGGCAACAAAGAAGAGCGTTAGTCCTAGAACGGTTAGGTCGCGGGGGGTAGAGCCGACGGTTCCCGCACGGATGTCTCTTAACCGGCTGGTTCCAGCACTGGTGCCGTCGCTCTTCCACACTTCACTCCCCGTGGACCCGTCGTTAGCGACAAAGTAGAGCGTTCCCAACAAGTTTGTGAGGTGGTCGGGATTCGAACTGTTCAGCCCACCATCAAGGTCTCTCACGAGGCGGGGCCCGCTGGCGGACCCCTCGCTCTTCCATAGTTCGTAGCCGGAAGCCCCCTCGTTGGCGGTGAAATAGAGCGTTCCCAACACATTCGTCAGGAGACTTGGGTTAGAACTGTTCGCTCCCGGATGCAAGTCTTTCACCGCGATGGTCCCGATCTCGGTTCCGTCGCTCTTCCATAGCTCGTAGCCGGTCGTGCCGTCGTTGGCAATGAAAAAGAGCGTTCCACCCACGTTCGTGAGGAGGCTGGGAAACGAGCCGCTTGTTCCGAAGTTGATGTCTTTGACGCGCACTGTCCCGGCGTCAGTTCCATTGCTCTTCCACAGTTCGTAGCCGGTCGCCGATTCACGGGCGTTGAAGTAAAGCAGCCCACCCACGTTCGCAAGGCTGCGGGGGGATGAGCCGATCGAACCATTGAGGATGTCTTTGACCCGGATTGTCCCGACGGCGGTTCCATCGCTTTTCCACAGCTCGTAGCCGGTACTCCCATCGTTGGCGGTGAAATAGAGTGTTCCACCCACCGTGGTGAGAGCGCTGGGATTCGAAGCGTAAGTCCCAGCGTTAACTTCCTTTACCAGGACAGTTCCCGCGGCGGTCCCGTCGCTCTTCCACAACTCGACGCCACTCGTCCCGTCGTTGGCGACAAAGTATAGCATCCCGCCCACATTGGTGAGGAAGCGCGGGTACGAACCGCTCGCCCCGACGAAAGTATCTTTGACACGGAGGGTTCCCGCTTCGGTCCCGTCGCTTTTCCACAACTCGAAGCCCGTTACTCCATCGTTGGCACTGAAGTAGAGCGTCCCTCCCACGTTCGTGAGCGCGAGGGGGCTCGAGCTGCCCGACCCAACAAAGATATCTTTCACGCGGACGGTCCCGGCCGCGGTCCCATCGCTCTTCCAAAGCTCCCGGCCGTTTCCGCCGTCGGCAGTGAAGTAGAGCAATCCCTCATTGTTCGTAAGGTTGCTTGGATTAGAACTGCCTGTCCCGGGAAAGATGTCTCTTACAATCACTGTTCCCGCTTCGGTCCCGTCGCTTTTCCACAACTCGACGCCGTCGGTCAAGTAAGCGGCCGGACTGCTGAATGCGCGGAAATAGAGTGTCCCACCCACATTTGTGAGATAGCGGGGAGATGAGCCGAAAGACCCGAGAAAAATGTCCTTCACGAGGACCGTCCCGGCGGCGGTTCCATCGCTTTTCCACAGCTCGGCGCCAACCGCTGTGGTCGCCGAGAAGAAGGCGATGGAGCCAACCTCGACAATGCCCTGAGGATTTGAGCTTGCCGACGGGGAGGGAGGGTTAATGTCCTTAAGCAGCGAAAAATCAACCACAAGCAACTGGCGCTCTTCAAGCGGTTCAAACCGCAGTCGGCGAGCGCGACCGTCGTGCAAACGTCTGCGATGTGAACGAGCCATGGGAGTTTTCGCCACTGCAGGAAGAAAGAGAAGAAACCCCGCCGCTGGAGAGTGATTGTAGCCGCTGCGGGAGTGGGGTCGAGCAGATTTTTTGGCGGAAAAGAAGCGGTTTTCGCGGCAGCTCGCTTAACCGTCAGCCGGAGGTGTACGGGGGCGCTTTAGCGGCGCTGATGGCGAGACGAGTTCGCCTGCGGCTAACGGTCAAACGAAAGCGCAACAAAAAAACCCGGTCCAGGGAGGCTAATCCCCAGACCGGGTCTATCAGAAACATTTTGGTAAGTTTGCTACTCGAAGTAGCGACCTCTTGGTTAACCAAGGACCGATCCCATGTTGTCACATAATTCGTCACCGAATTATGAATTCTAAGAATCCTTAGAAAGGAGGTGATCCAGCCGCAGGTTCCCCTACGGCTACCTTGTTACGACTTAGTCCCAATCACAGAGTTGACCCTAGACGCCTGCCTCCTTACGGTTAGCGCAGCGGCTTTAGGTCCCCCCCACTTTCGTGGCTTGACGGGCGGTGTGTACAAGGCTCAGGAACATATTCACCGTGGTATGCTGACCCACGATTACTAGCGATTCCGGCTTCATGCAGGCGAGTTGCAGCCTGCAATCCGAACTGGGCAACGCTTTTTGGGATTTGCTTACTCTCGCGAGCTTGCTTCCCTTTGTACGTTGCATTGTAGGACGTGTGCGGCCCAAGTCATAAGGGCCATGAGGACTTGACGTCATCCCCGCCTTCCTCCGGTTTAACACCGGCAGTCTCTCTAGAGTCCCCGACATTACTCGCTGGCAACTAGAGACAAGGGTTTCGCTCGTTAAGGGACTTAACCCGACATCTCACGACACGAGCTGACGACAGCCATGCAGCACCTGTGCACGTTCCACCCGAAGGCGTGGCTCCCCTTTCAGGGAGTTAATCCGTACATGTCAAGACTTGGATAAGGTTTTTCGCGTAGCCTCGAATTAAGCCACATCCTCCACCGCTTGTGTGAGCCCCCGTCAATTTCTTTGAGTTTCAGCCTTGCGACCATACTCCCCAGGCGGAGTACTTAACACTTTCGCTACGGCCAGGAACCTATGGGAGGATCCCCGACCAAGTACTCAACGTTTACAGCTAGGACTACCGGGGTATCTAATCCCGTTCGCTACCCTAGCTTTCGTGCCTCAGCGTCAGAAGAGACCCAGTAAGCCGCTTTCGCCACCGGTGTTCCAGATGATATCAACGCATTTCACCGCTCCACCATCTGTTCCGCTTACCCCTGTCTCCCTCAAGCACAGCAGTATTAAGCGCAGTTCCTCGGTTGAGCCGAGGGATTTCACACCTAACTTACTGCACAGCCTACGCACCCTTTAAGCCCAATAATTCCGAATAACGTTTGGACGGTTCGTCTTACCGCGGCTGCTGGCACGAACTTAGCCCGTCCTTCCTCCTAGGATAGGTCAAACCCCATTCTTCATGGAGCCTTCCTCCCCTACGACAGCGGTTTACAACCCGAAGGCCTTCATCCCGCACGCGGCGTCGCTCGGTCACGCTTTCGCGCATTGCCGAAGATTCTCGACTGCAGCCACCCGTAGGTGTCTGGGCAGTGTCTCAGTCCCAGTGAGACGGGTCATGCTCTCACACCCGCTACCCATCAAAGTCTTGGTAGGCCATTACCCCACCAACAAACTAGTAGGACGCAGTCCCCTCTCAGGGCGGAATCACACCTTTGATCCGGAGATGTTATTCAGCATTACCCACAGTTTCCCGTGGCTATTCTGAACCCTGAGGCAGGTAACTACGCGTTACTCTCCCTTTCGCCGCTTTCACAGTTTAATGCAAGCACCAAACTGATCACGCTCGACTTGCATGCCTAATCCACGCCGCCAACGTTCATTCTGAGCCAGAATCAAACCCTTCAATTGATGTATGCATGAACTACTCGCCTTGCGGCTTGCAGCTATGAGCCCATTTTTCGAAGTAGCCTGATGGCTATTTTGGCTTCGCTTTGGAGCTACGTTCCTTCACCGCACCGACCCATTGCTGGACCGTTACGAATCGTGAACTTCACTCCGAGCAAAGACCTGCTTCAAATTAATAAAAGCACGGTCTTGGCTAACTCAAGGAGGTCACTTACCAAATTGTCAAAGATCACTTTGAGGCAGTTGCCTGCCGACCCGACTAATAACCGTCGAGCCCTCCAATATTACCGACAAGCGGCGCCCGTGCAAGGGGCTGAATTGGAGATTTTTTGGATTCGACAGAAATCCCTGGTAAGAGATTCCGCCTGTCAAATCTTGCGATGCGCCCTGATGGAGGCCAGAGACTTCCGAAGGGCGAACCCCACCACCGCAGGTGGGATTCGGAATTGTACTGATCGGCCGTGGGCTGTCAACTGGACTATGTGGATTTCGTGAATTTCGGTTTCAGGACGGGCGGAATGTGGGAAACTGGTGGGGTGAGCGAAATTGTACGAGGGGTTTTTTCAGCCGGTCGGGTGGTGGTTGTTCAATGGGCTCCCCAGCCCGTCAGTGTCGCGGGTACCAGCTTCGCGACGGGCTAGGAGCCCCTCGCACAGAAACGCAGGGGCGGAACGCCCGCGGCTAACGCCCACTGCCCACTGCCGACGGCCCACTTTAGACTGCACTTTCCACTCGTTCCTAACGCGGAGTTTCTCTTATGCTGTGCCGTGGCGTTCGCGGCGCCACCACGGTGGCGTCGAATAATCGGGAAGAAATCCTCACTGCCACGCGGCAGATGCTGGCGCTCTTGATTCGGCGGAACGAAATCGATCCGGCCGACGTGGCGAGCGCGGTCTTCACCGTGACGGAGGATTTGGACGCCGAGTTTCCTGCGCTGGCGGCCCGGCAATTGGGGTGGCTCGATGTACCGCTGTTGTGTGGGTACGAGATCTCCGTGCCGGGCTCGCTGCCGCGGTGCATCCGCATTTTGGTGCATTGGAACACCACCAAGAGCCAGCGCGAGATTCAGCATGTCTACGAACGGGACGCCGTGAAATTGCGGCCCGATCTGTGCAAAGCGCCTCCGGTCGATTTGGCGGAACTCGAAGCATGGATTAATGAGCGGATGCGGAAAGGATAGCGAGGACGCTCCCGCGCGTAGCCCTCTCCCTCCGGGAGAGGGTTGGGTGAGGGCTTCCTATCTCCAAGCTCCCATGTGACGCTCCCTCACCCCGGCCATCTCCCGGAGGGAGAGGGAGAAATAATCTGCTTGACACAATACTCTATTTCGTTAGTATAAGCGTAAATCGCCAGCCACACGGAGGACCTTCCACTATGCCGCGACCTGCTTCGACGCAACCGACTGATGGCGAACTCGAAATCCTACGCGTCCTGTGGGAGCGCGGACCGACACAGCTAAGCGTGATTCACCGCGCGATTTGTGAGGAGCGGGAAGTTGCGCTCACGACGGTGGCGACGATGCTCAGGATGATGCTCGACAAAAATCTGGTGGTGCGTGAAGGCTCCGCCAAGACGGCGGTGTGGAAGGCAAAGCTTACCCATCAGGCGGCGGCCAAGGGGATGGTGGGCAAGCTGGTCGAGACGGTCTTCGCGGGGTCGGCCAAGCGGCTGGTTTCGCACTTGGTCGAGTCAGGGCAGATCACAACGGCGGAAATTAAGGCGCTCCAAACGGCGGTCAAGAAATCTCGGGGGAAGTCGGCATGACTTCCAGGCCTCGCCTTTTTCTGCGCTACCGCATTGTTGACCTCTTGGCACTCTTCACAGTTGTGTCACTCGTGATTGTGGTTTTTCAGCAGCGACAGCAAAGTATTAAGCTGCTGGATGTTGCACAGCAACTTCGCACGACCCTTGACTTCGAGACAACCGTGCTGGTTGAGTACGGACGATACCTGCTGTTTCGACTAAAAGATGAAACGATGATTATTGTCAAAATCAGCCCGCAGAGGAAATCAGCCGATGGTGAGTTCAGTAATTGCCATTCATACAAGTGGGCTGTGGTCCCACAATCTGCTCTAACAAGCAATGCCACATCAGAACAGTTGGCTAATGCTTCAATCGCCATGGCTAATCCTGACGAGACGCAGGCGTCAGGCGAAGGATCACTGGGAGAAGGTTACGGGGACAGGCTTAACGCGGGACCACTGTCAATCGGGTGGTCGAAGCGCTCGGCAAATAGCGGATGGCTAGCTCTACACGATGCAAAGGGAGTCTCTCTCTACATGTACACTGAACAGCTCAAGACCCTAGAAGGGATAACCTTATCGCCCTACCAATGGCGACCAGTGTATTGGAGTCGGGAATCGCCGCACATTCACGATCAAGGGTGGGACTCTTTTGGGGAGCCCAACGATCTGATGTCGAAATGGGAGCAAGAGAGCGTGGTAGGGACCGATCGACAGCGGAGAGCCGGAGAAAAAGCCGCAGCCGAAGAGTAGTGACCCTCAATTGAGAATTGGCTCGCTAAGCCGCGAGCGGCTTCCACCTGCCGTCAAACTCACCCCCACGCCCGAAAAAAACCTCAAAAATCGCTGCCAATAGGGCTTGCAATCGCTTCGTGGCGTGGATACGGTGGAAAAGCTAGCAATAACGCAGGGCTTTCCCGCGTTTTCGCCGGCACGTGCGTTCCTCCGGCCGAACTTGGCAGGACAGTAGCGAAGGGTTGGACTTTGCTGCTCGCTCCGCGGCTGATTTGAGGGATGTTCGTCCTACCTACGCTGCATTCTCAGGCGGAAATGTTGATGTGTGTCGAGTCGCTTGGTCCTTCGGGCCAGTCGATGGTCGCCGCGTCCCTTTCCATCCGCCCTTAGGCTCCGCGATTGTCGTGGGGCTCCCACCTTTACCTTACGAGAGGTGTCTTGAGAATGTCTAAGTCCCGAATTCGTCTAGCGCTGTGGTTAGCGCCCTGCCTGGTGGCAGGAATGGTTCTGTGGGCCGGCCCTGGCGCGCGACTCGCTGTTGCACAAGAAGCGGCGGTGCCCGCGGCGGAGGCTCCGGCTGCGGCGGCGGCTGTAGCTCCCGCAGAAGAGTCTGCTGCTGAAGAGGGGCCAGTTCTTCCCCCCTACTTTGCCCCGACTGGCGACTCTGGCCTGTGGCCCGATTCTGCCGGTGGCAACGCCGGTTACTGGACCACCCCCTCGGATGGTCCTGTGGGTGATGGAGATCCCTCAACCAAAACGCCGGGTAATCTCTACGATCGCATCGCCCGAAATTTGTTTTCGATCAACATGATGTGGGTGCTGCTCGCCGGCGCCTTGGTCATGTTCATGCAAGCGGGTTTCATGATGGTGGAAACCGGCTTGTGCCGCGCCAAGAACGCTGCCCACACTTCGGCGATGAACTTGATGGTTTACCCGCTGGGCTGCTTGGCCTTCTGGGCCTACGGTTTTGCGATTGGCTGGGGGGGCTGGTGGAATGCTCCGGTCCCCTCGGGTTGGTACTCGCCCGTCGGTCCGGGCACGGTGATTCTCGACAGCAACTACACCATCACCACAGGGGAAGGTGACGCGGCAAAAACCTTCAGCCTGTTCGGCACGAAGGGTTTCTTCCTGAGCGGTTGTGACGACGTGAGCGTGCTGGCGCTCTTCTTCTTCATGATGGTGTTTATGGACACCACCGCCACCATTCCTACCGGTACGTTAGCGGAAAGGTGGGCGTGGAAGAACTTTGTGCTCTTTGGGTTATGGGTAGCGCTACCCTACTGTCTGTATGCCCACTGGGTGTGGGGTGGAGGGTGGCTTGCCCAATCGGGCCTCAACTGGGGGCTGGGCCACGGGGCCGTCGACTTTGCGGGCTCCGGCGTGGTGCATGCCATGGGCGGGATCATCGCCTTGGCCGGGGGCATCGTTGCTGGCCCGCGGATTGGCAAGTACATCAACGGCAAGCCCCAAGCGATGCCGGGCCACAACATCCCCATGGTCGTCGCGGGGACGTTCATCCTGGCGTTTGGTTGGTTCGGCTTCAACGCCGGCTCGACGTTGTCAGGAACTGACCTCCGCATCGCCACGGTGATTGTCAATACGATGCTCGCCAGCGTGGCGGGCGCTACGAGCTGCATGTTGTACTTGATGCTGACCGGACTGAAGCCGGACCCCTCGATGATTTGCAACGGCATGTTGGCCGGCTTGGTGGCGATCACGGCGCCTTGTGCGTTTGTCGATACCCACATCGCGGCCCTGATCGGTGCGATCGCCGGGGTGCTGGTGGTGATTAGCGTCTTCTTCTGGGATCGCATCGGCATCGACGACCCGGTGGGCGCCATCAGCGTTCACGGCGTGAACGGCATCTGGGGTGTGATTGCCTTGGGGCTGTTCGCCAACGGCAAGTACGGCATGGGCTGGAACGGTGTGGTGCGCAAGGAGTTCGACGAGAACCTACTGGAAGATGGCCTGATCGCCGACGGCGTGCGGGGCCTCTTCTACGGCGACAGTTCGCAACTCATGGCGCAACTGCTGAGCGCCGCGACCGTGATTGTGTTCGGGTTCATCATGGCCTACGTGTGGTTCAAGGTGAGCAACCTGATCACGCCGATTCGGGTGAAGCCAGAACATGAGATCGCGGGCCTAGACATCCCCGAAATGGGCGCCCACGGCTACCCCGACTTTATGCCTGCCCCTCACAGCTGAGCAGGGCACAGTTGAGCTCGTGCGTACTGTCAACCAAAGTTTTCCTTAACACTTGTCCGCCGCGGGGCCCTAGAATACCTGGGGCTCCGCGGGCGGATTCATTCTCACAATAAATTGGTGCTTCCATGAAAAAAATCGAAGCGATCGTCCGTCATCACAAGATCGATGACATTAAGTCAGCGCTCATTACGGCCGGCATCCACGGTATGACGATCACCGAGGTCCGCGGCTTCGGCCGTCAAAAGGGTCAAACCGAAACCTACCGCGGCGCCGAGTACACGGTGGACTTCGTGCCTAAGATCAGGATCGACGTGCTGGTCGACGCCCCGCAGTTGCAAGCCGCCCTGAACGCCATCGTCACGGCTGCCCGCACCGGTCAGGTGGGCGACGGGAAGATCATCGTCACCGATTTGGCCGACGTGATCCGCATCCGCACGGGTGAAGCGGGTGCAACGGCGATCTAAAGTGAGGGGCTGGGGGTCAGGGGCTGGGGGCTAGGGAAATTGCGACCGAAGGTCGCCTTGACCCTAGCCCCTAGTCCCCAGCCCCTAGCCCCTCCTATCCTTGACGGCTCGGCCGGCCACTTTTACCATCAAACCCCGTTCC
>JALHQZ010000008.1 GCA_022841705.1 Pirellulales bacterium | reverse complement strand
ACGCGGAATCGTTGTGCGAGTAGCGTGTCACTAATCCGCGATTTTTAGCGATACGCTTTGACCCTTAATGCCGGAAAAAATCTGTAATTTTTGAGTAAACCAACATTCCACCCCGCCAGTCTCGCCGCATCACGCTGGCGGCCATTTTACTTTTTCCAAGGGAAAACACTTTTCGAGGTAATCTCACCGCACGGCGCTTGCGGTGAATCTGGATTTTGACACACCAATGCTACCGAGTCGGCGCTCTTGTCAGAAAAAGTTTCATTGGTTTTTTAGGATTCAGTTGTGTAAATCATGAGCTTTGAGCTGCGCGACTTTGTACACTACAAGGAGTCGGAGTGGTCGATTTCAGAGCCTTGGATACCCACATTTGCAAACTTACCGTTGGACGAATGGGGCGATAAGCCGCTGGGAGACGTGCGCTGGTTTGCCGTTGGTGACGCGTGGCTCAACTACTGCAGAGGCTCGTGTTTGAAGCTTGGTAAATACAAGTACAAGTATCGCCTTGTTTCGGTTTGCGTCGACAAACCGATTCGTGTAATCGAGACGCGGGCCGAGCGCTATGCTTTTGAAGACGAATACCGATCAACCACAGCTGTTCCACGTGGTACTCTACTAGTTGACTGGTATCGCGTTGCACAGAATTACGCTGCCGTCTTTCTGTCGGACAGAGCTTGCGCGAGATACGCGTTGGACGTAGATTCGCTCGTTGTTTTCGACTGGCGGTCTGTGCAAGTTTGTTTAGAAGAGACAAATGAGGCGGGGTGGCTGAGCGAGATGTGCATGCAACATTGAGGGAGGCATTTGTCATTGGTGTGGGCAGCGGCGGTGAAAAATGAACGATGTGATTGTTAGCGACTTTTGGCACCTAGTGGAGGCGCCGGCGCGCGGCCGTCGTCTGATGCGCCCTAGCGTCGCTCTCCAGACAAGCGATTTGGGTGGCGTGTACTGGGTGGTTCGCGATGCATTTGAAGACCAGTCGCAAGTCGATGACGTTGTTGCTCACTTGCGCGGCGCTATTGGCGCGCAAGTGCAGGTGACGAGTGTGCGCGTACTTACCAAGCTAGCGAGCCTTCTTGGCGGCGGCGCGGTAGTGGAGAATGTTGAAATGGGTCGCGCTGGTGTTGATGAATGGAGGCGTTTCTATCCGAGTGCATTTCTGCCGTCGGGTTCGCAGTGCGATGGCAGCGGCTGGGTGCAGCGTGGCGAGCGTGCGTGGAAGAGCAAGCTGGATGAGTATGTGGCGGCGCCCGACTCATTTGGCGCCGCGCCGCCCTGTCTGGTGCTGTGGGGCCGGTCCGGGTGCGGCAAGACGCTGGCGCTGAACGAACTGGCGGCGGCGAGCGGCAGCGAGGCGGTGTGTGGCCGGCGCGTGATGCGATTTTCGTGCGCCGACACCGAATGGAGCGGCTATAGTGACAAGAAAGAAGCGAAGCTGTGCGACGAGGCGACCGATGCCGAGGTGTGGCGCGAGCGGCTCGCGCGTCTTCTGGATCGGGAGGCGCGCGAGCGACTGCTGGTGTGCGTCGATGACTTTGATGTTTTGCAGCCGGCCGAAAAGCGTCTGTTGGTCGATGCGCTGTGCGAGCTGCGCTGCCCGCGCATTCTGGTGTGCGACGATTTCTATGCGCGCGACAACAGCTGGCTCTTTGGCCGCGATGAGCGCAAGTTTCGGCAGTTGAAAGCGAATGGCGTGCACGCGCAAGCGCTTGCTGCACACCTGGCCGCCGCCTTTCCGAATCTCGGCGCCACGCTGGCGCAGCGTGTTTCGGCGCACATCTACCAGTACGAAGCGGTGACGCTGGCCGACGCCGAGATTCTAGGTGCGCAGTTGGCAGCGCGAGTGGAGACAGAGTCGCGCGACGACTTTGCTACGCGCGAGGAGTTTGCCGCGCACCTCGCAGCAACGTTCCCCGATCTCACGCAAAAGATGGCGATGCATATTGCTATAGGGGCGCACGGCGACGTGCGCGCCGCCGTTCTCTCGGCGTATGTCGGCGGTGGCGAATCGAGAGATTTCTGCGAGCGACAGGCGCTGAACTATTCGCTGCTCGAGTGCGTGCGTGCCATTGATCCGCGCGCCGAGTGCGAAGCGCGCTTTGACGCACGCAGCGACGCCGAGACTCTCGGTGAGCTGCTGCATGCGAATGCGCCGCGCGTCGTCGACGGCGATGTGCGCGTGCGACGGCCGGTGATGGCGGCGCTCGCCGATGCGCTCGACTCGCTCTCGATTGCCGCTCTCTACGACGACGAGCGGCGCGAGACTGGCTACGCTGGCCGCGACGGGCTCGATACGGACAAGGCGATTCACTTTGATTTGGCTGTGGCGACGCCGGCGGCGTGGCTGGGGCGCGTCGTCGAAACAGAGGCGCTCGAGCACAAGCTGGCGTTTGAGTTTCCGGCGAGCCGCATCTTCTTCGCCGCCAATGGAGAGGCGCCGCACTATGCGCGCGTGGCGCACCACATCGAGGCGTTTGGTCGAATGACCACCGCCACCACCGGTCTGACGTTTGAGCAGGCGGCCGAGTACCGCGCCTGCCTCGACGACGAGAAACTCTTTTCGGAAAAGACGCACACGCGTCAGCAGCAGAGCGATGCGGCGCTGCGCGTCGATCAGTACGCCGCCGTGCTCTTTGGCGAGCTGCACGACAGCGGCGCCGAACTGCACGACTTGCTGCGAGTGCGCGGTAAGAGCGATCCGCGTCTCTTGGAGGTGGCGCAGCGCTGCGCGAGCGCCGGCCTGGAGCAGGGTGACTTTGTCTTTCTCTGCCGGCATGAAATGCGCGCATTGCCGGCGGCCGACACGCAGTTGGCCGACAGCACAATCGAGGCGCACTTTAAGCACTCGGGTGCGCAGGTGGCGCGCCGCGCACCCGATGCGGCGCCGAAAGAGCGCGCAATTTCGAAAACCGAGCTCGCGGCAGTCGTGGCCGAAGCCACTGCACCGAAGAAAGCGCCGCCCACCACACCGAGAAAGCGCGCCACCACACCCAAGGCAGCATCAGCCACGACGCCGAAAAAGCGCGCCAAAGCGCTGCCGCCGCTGCCGCCCAAGAATCAGCCGACAATTGATATGGCGTTTTTCAAGTGCCGGTCCAAACGCTGATTCCGAAAGAAGAAAGCAGTACACAAACACAACGAGAAACAAGTATGATGTGGACCAACGTGTTTGTAGCAGCCACGGTGCTTTGTGGCGTGCGCGTTGCGTTCGGCAACGTGCTCGCCGACAAGGCGGCCGCGTGCTGCATCACAACCAACGACGGCAATCCGCTGGTGAACGTCACCTATTGCCACTTGTTTGCTCAGCAAATCTGCATGGATTTGCTGAGCAACACGGGCGAAAACGACCAGGCCGAGTGGCAGGTGAAGATGCTCAATTCCACCGCCAACTCGACGCTGATTCAGGCTTGCCGCGACGAGTTCAACGGCTGCGTCCAGCTCAACGACCCAGGCTCGCTGGGCGACTTTGACACGGACAAAGACACGATCTCCAACCTCTGCGACCCGTGCCCCAACGATCCTGATCCGCACTGCGAGTGCGAGGTGGATGAGGACTGCCCGCCGGACCAAAACACCGAGGACTGCCTTGTGCCCGTTTGCAGTGACGCTAGCCTCTGTACTGTGGCCGGTGACAGCTCTCTCTGCTCGCCGCCCGCAGACACTTGCAAGTTGCCAATTTGCGACGCGAACGGCGGATGCCAGGGGACTTTTAACCCGACTTTGACTGGCTCGCCATGCACTCTGCCCGGCTTTCCTCTGGGCGGCGCCAATCGCACCGTGCTGTGCGGCAAGTGCGACGAGACCGCAGGCGGCTGCGTGCTCGACGACGTCGACACTGACGGCGACGGCGTGCCGGACAGCTGCGACAACTGCCCGAGACAGCCCAACGGCGGCGAGCTGTTTGGCGTTGTGTCGCGAACCAATTCATCGGGAGATTTCTCTGCCGTTGTCAAGTACAATCTGACAACTGGTCTGGGCTCGCTGCCTTTTGGTCCGGAAGCGTTTGGTCTCGAGTCGCTGGAGTCGCTGTCGATTGCCTACAACAAGTTTTCCGGAGAGGCGTGGGTTTCGACAATTGGACTTGGCACTCTCCTTGTTCAAGTGTTTCCTACACTGCCGCCGCGTGCCCCGCGCGAAACAGTTGTATTTGCGCGTGATGCCAACAACGATCCGTGGCGAATCGACGCCACGGTTTACGTTGACAATGTGCTTTATGGCGCGGGCAACATCGGAGAGAACGCAGACTCGATTCTTGTTCAGCTGTATCCCTCTGCAGCGACAGTTGTCGTCCCGGTGTCTGGTGTGGCAATTCTGCCAGATGCGCGTTTCGGCGGTATTGCAGTGGACGCTGTGTCCGGAAAACTCTACGGCATCACTGAGGCGTATGGAGACTACACGGCCTCTACGTTGATTGTCGAAATCGACCTGCTCGCCGGCACTGCGATCTTGCCCGGTGCCATTGTGGAGTACGAATCGCAAAACGTGACTGGCTTTGCCTCTTTCGAAAATGCAGACGGCACGTGGTACGCTACGACATCTGCATCGGCAACCGCTCCGCTAGTGGCATCGGCGCTCTTCAAGCTTTTGGACGGACCCAACGGCAACCCAATGCTGGTAGGCTCAGCTGGCTTTGCCGATCTCAACGGTTTGACGTGGGTGCCGTTTCAGCTGGACACCGACGGCGACGGTATTGGCGACATTTGCGATCCGCCAGCGACGCCCGAGCCGACGTCGACGCCCGAGCCGACGGCAACGCCCGAGCCGACGGCAACGCCCGAGCCGACGGCAACGCCCGAGCCCACGTCGACGCCCGAGCCGACGGCGACGCCCGAGCCCACTTCGACGCCTGAACCCACGTCGACGCCCGAGCCGACGTCGATTACGGTGACCACAACGCCCGCGCCCACCAGCCCACCAGGACCTTGCAAAACAGCGACCGCTGTTCGCTTCCGCAACTTTCGTGCGAGTGCCGACCAGCAAGAGCATTATCTGGGCGTTGCTGATCTGGGCGGGCCTGGCAATCGCACTGCGCAGCACATCACCTGGATCAAGCCTTCAAACAACTCGATCGTCTACGCGTACGACTTTACGCTCGATTCTCAGAGTTCGCAGGTCAACACGGTGGCGCCTCTCACCACTCCGATGCTGACGGCATTCATGTTCAATCGCACTGGATGCACGCCCGAGAGTATCGCGGAACTCCGCGTTCTTGTGACCGCTCAGACCGGCACAACCGTGCGTCTGGAGAACATCCTCGTCAGTGGCGTGGCCGGCAATGCAGACATCAACGCAGTCAATGGCCAGAGCTTTAACGTGCAGCTGCTGGTGTCGCCCGCTAGCCTCCTCAACACCGGCCTCAACGTGACGGCCAACCTCTTCATCAACGGAACGTTTACGGGCGCGGAAAGTTCCAAGGTCGAAATCTACACCTGCTGCAGACCGATCTCGACAACGCCCGCGCCGACGGCGACGCCCGAGCCGACGTCAACGCCCGAGCCGACTTCGACGCCCGAGCCGACGTCAACACCCGAGCCGACGTCAACGCCCGAGCCGACGTCAACGCCCGAGCCCACGTCAACGCCCGAGCCCACGTCCACGCCCGAGCCCACGTCGACTCCCGAGCCCACGTCAACGCCCGAGCCCACGTCCACGCCCGAGCCGACGTCAACGCCCGAGCCGACGGCAACGCCCGAGCCGACGTCAACGCCCGAGCCGACGTCAACGCCCGAGCCGACGGCAACGCCCGAGCCGACGTCGACTCCCGAGCCCACGTCGACTCCCGAGCCCACGTCGACTCCCGAACCGACGTCGACGCCCGAGCCCACGTCGACGCCCGAACCGACGGCAACGCCCGAACCCACGGCAACGCCCGAGCCCACGTCGACTCCCGAGCCCACGTCGACTCCGACTTCGACTCCGACAAGCACCCCGTCGGGCACTCCAACACCGGCGCCGACGCCGTGCCCTGGCTGCCCGGTGGATTGCGACTGCGACCCGGCCAACTTTCTCATTTTGGATGGCAAGCTTGCGTCGGACAACCGCTGCTGCGGTGCTCTGTTTGATGCCGGTGGCCCGAACCGAACTCAGTCATTCGACGAATTCCTCTTGACAACGTTCCAACTCACTCCATTGAGTTTCTCCGAGACAACGCATTGCAAGCGATGCTTTGAGATACGCAAATTGGAGAAGACTGGCGATGCGGAGCTGCTTATCGACTTGGATTCTAGTGGAACAGCGCCTTTTTCACTTACCAACGCCGACGTTGGCAAAGTGATTTGCGGCGGCTTTGGCGCCACAACGACGATTTCCGTACTTGTTGGTATCACCGGTCAAGCCGGGACGATCGACTTTGACATTTCGTTCAAGTGCGAATGCGAGGAGAAACCGACGCCGGTGCCCACGCCACCGCTGACGTGCACCGACGATCCGGCCAACTTGCTCGTGTGGTCGGCGACCAACACCTTTGCTTCGGCATTTGTCAATGCTCCAGCAACAGTTGGTATGCTTGGCTTCAACAAGTCTGAGCAATGCTGTGGGCTTTTTACTGATGGCAACCCGGCCGGTCCGACCGCGTTCCCCGATCGAGGAGACGGAACTTCAGAATTGATGGTTCTTGTCCCGCCAACACCGCCGAACAACGGCTTTCCCGGCTTGCTGCCGAGCCGCGAATGTCGAATTTGCGTCAAATTCAATTTCTACAACAGCTCCGGAACAGGTTTTGCAGCGCAGATGTACATTCGAGAATTTTCGGCGAGCTTGTTGGGCGTCTCGATCGCCGGCGTGCCCGTTTCGTCGGGTTTGGAGTTTTGCTCTCCGTATGGCGGAGGTCTTGGATTTTATGTCTACACGCTCGCCAGTCCTCCGTTGCTGCTCGACTTTGAAGCCGTTACTCGCTGCGAATGCCAGCCGCGTTCTGACGTTCTCCGACCGTGCAACGAAAACAGTCGTGGATTTCCGAACCGCATTGCGTTTGCAAACGACACTGTCGCAGAAACCTGCTGCGCTACAATCACCGATAGCGGTGGCTTGGAGGGTAATCAGACCGTTGCATTTGTTCCGAGTGTCCCGGGCTCTGGCGTTCCTGGGACGTTTGTTCGCGGCTTCGAGCGAATGACAGTTCGACCGCAGCTGCCTCTTGCAGTTGCGTCGAGCCCCACCAATGTGGAATGCAAGATTTGCGTCACGATCGTTTCGTTTGACGAAAAGTTTGATCCCAGCACAGACGTGTTGGCAACGACTTCAAATGGTCGCCTTCGCATCTTCGACGAATCAGGCCTGTCTATCAACGATGGTGTCGCTACGGATTTCTTTGCTACCACGTCCGAAAATCTGGTTTCCACGACACGCGGTGGAAATCGCATTTGTTCAAACTACGGCTCCGGCCTGGTGTTGTTTGTGTCGAATGGCAATCCGGCTCGACCCAACATCACGGTCGACTTTGAGCTGTCGACCGACTGCGAGTGCCGCACCAAGGTTATCGATGCCTCGTGCGACTTTGGCGCCGCCACTTGCTCGGCCGTCTGCCCGTCGCTCTCTGCGACGCCTTGCGCCGCTCGCGACGCGCAGGTCTTCTCGGTGAGCGCCGACGAGATTCCGACCGGCACGCAGGAGCACCAGCTGAACCAGTGGCTTGAGAAGCGCGGCGTGGCCGTCGCGGCAATTTCGCCAACTTCGTCGCGCCAGGTGGTGTCGGTGTTCAATTCGACGCGCCCGGCGTGCGGCGCGTTTGCGCTCGGCTCGCCCAACGAGCACTGCGGCGGCGAAGGCTGGGGTCACGGCGGTGCGCCCGGTCGCAAGGGCGAGAACTGCGAGCCGGCGCGCAAGCAGTGCCTGGCGCTGACGCACGACTGCGACTCGGCGCCCGGTTCGTGCCCGTCGACCGCCGGCGGCCAGATGGTGTTTGAGTTTTGCGCGCCGGCACGCGTGCAGTCGCTCACGCTGCTCAACGCGCAAAAGGGCAGCAAGATCACTTTCTTTGACGAGTTTGGCGTCGAGTGCGCCGAGCCGTACCACGTGCCGTACTGGGGCGACAACGCCAAGCACACCACCGGACCGCTGACGATCGGCGACGCGACTCTCTACGACATCCATTCGTATCCGAGCGACGCCTGGACTCTGGCGCACTGCCACGGCGAACCGGTGTCGCGCGTGGTGCTGCAGCTGACGGGCGCAACTTGCGTCGACGACCTCGAGTACACTCTGACCACGCTCGGCCGCAGCGAGTGCATCAGCGATTGCGCCGGCACATGCTGCTTCCCAGCCAACGACCCAGCTGGACAGTCTCAGTGTGTCGCCAATCGAGCAGAGTGCGCGAGCGGCGCGGTCTTTGTGCCAGACACCGTGGAATCATGCGTGCTCGACAATGCTCAGCTCCAGTGCGAATCCTTCTTGCAACCGCTCTGCTGCCCCGTCAACGACCGCCGCGAAAACGTTGGCCCTGCTGATATGCGGCCAGTTCACGAGTGCCTTCGGCTCGGGCAATCAGCGCGCGATAATTGGTTTTGCGAGCCCAATTCAGAATTTGGCGCTTGCTGCACCAATAACGGGGAGTGCCAGGACGGCGTGCCTGACGGCCTGTGCCGTTCTCTTGGCTTTTTGCACTTTCCGCGCGCCTACTGCCGCGACACCGGCGTCGATCGCTGCCGGCGCGGTCAGTGCTGCGAGATCGACGACGTGCCGCCGACGCCCGCGCCTACCGCGGTGACGACGCCCGCGCCAACCACCACGACTACGCCCGCGCCCACGTCGACGCCCGAGCCTACTTCGACGCCCGAACCGACGGCGACTCCCGAGCCTACGGCGACTCCCGAGCCCACGGCGACGCCTGAGCCGACGGCAACGCCTGAGCCTACTTCGACTCCCGAACCGACGGCGACGCCTGAGCCTACGGCAACGCCTGAGCCTACGGCGACGCCCGAGCCTACGGCGACTCCCGAGCCGACGGCGACGCCCGAGCCGACGGCAACGCCTGAGCCTACGGCGACGCCCGAGCCTACGGCGACTCCCGAGCCGACGGCGACTCCCGAGCCGACGGCGACGCCCGAGCCGACGGCGACGCCCGAGCCTACGGCGACTCCCGAGCCTACGGCGACTCCCGAGCCGACGGCGACGCCCGAGCCTACGGCGACTCCCGAGCCTACGGCGACTCCCGAGCCCACGTCGACTCCCGAGCCGACGGCGACGCCCGAGCCTACTTCGACTCCCGAACCGACGGCGACGCCCGAGCCGACGCCCGTGGACTGTTCGACTTTGGTGTGCGGCCTTCCTGCCAACTACAACGACATCACATCTTGCAGCCGGGTTGGAAAGTGCGCGTTTCTGGGTCCCGAAGGTGCCCCGCCAGGATGCGTTGTACCCGGTACAACCAGCCCCTGCAGCAATGGTATGTGCACAGCGCAAGACGCGCTTGATGGCATCGATTGCGTCTGCGACGAATGCTTTTGCAGCGGTCTCAATCCCGGCGGCGTTCGCGAGCCGAGCCAGTGCGCAGTCCTGACAACGCCCTCGACAACGCAGGCACCGACCGCGACGCCCGCACCGACTTCGACGCCCGCTCCGCCATGCGGTTCGTGTCCTTTGACGCCTTTCGCAGGGGATGTCGAAAGTCTGCCTTGCAAAACCGCGCAAAGTATAGTTCAAGGAACCTGCCAAGCCGGTGGTTGCAGATTGTTGCGAACCAACCCATCACTTGCCCCTGTGTCGTGCAGCGAAGTAGGATGTTCTGCAGAAGGCACCCGGTGTGACTGCGATCCGATGTCAGGACCAATTTGCTTTTGCGAAGCTACCATTTCCAACACCGTTTACGCTTCTCTTTGCAACACGTGCGAGACGAAGACGCCGACGCCCGACGGAATCTGCGAAGCTGGCAAGTGCGGCGGCGCACTTGCCGATGCTCAGTGCGAGTGTGCCTGCAAGGACGAGGCGGGCGACATTCAGGGCCCGTGCTCGTCGCAGGACGGTCGCAAGCGCAATGTGGAGGAAGACTCGCTCGAGCAGAAGCTGCGCGCAATCAAGCCGCGCAAGATTGCGCTCAGTGCTGCCCGTCAGCGTCCGACTGGCCGATTCAGTACGCAAGGCCGCCCAGCTGCTCTCAAGAGCGAGCTTTGGCACGCGGTGAGCTATCGTTCAAACAGCTCTGCGTCGCTGCTCGGCGACCGAGGCTCGCTGTCGAAGCGCGCCCCGGCGATTCGCAATATTGCCAACTTTTCCGGACCGGCGTACACGGGCCAGTCTCCGCCCAGCGCATCTGGTGCGGTTGGCGTACAGTATGCTGTCGCTGTTGTCGACGCCTACTTCGAAATTCGCTCGAGGTCGGGCGCGCTTCTTGCTCAACCTACATTGCGCAATGTGGTTCAAATGGAATGCAATGCATCTCGCCCAACAGGCGATATCACCGACACGCGAGTGATCTACGATCGCTATGCCGGAAGGTTTTTGATTTCATTTCTCGAAATCAATGACTTTGGCGTGGCGAATGGTGGTGTTGACGACAACGCAACACTCCATTTCATTCACTTTAACGACACCACCGGCGACGTTGGGTGCGTGCGAACGCCGGCGTCGTTCGCGAGCAACTACTTTAGCTTCCCGCAGCTGGCTGTTGATGCAGATGCTCTGTACGTTACGGGCCTGGTCACAAACTTTCAGAACGAGTCGCCTCTTCGAAGCATGGTGCTTGCAAGCTTTGATCGCGCGACACTGTACACATCACCGACGCCCACGGTGTGGAGCTCGGAAATCGCGGCGAGCGCCAGCCTTCGAGCGGACACGCATTGGTCTCCATCAGACGTGTTTGACGCAGTTCCTGGAGGTGGCGTGTTTCTCACGGCGTACGTGCCGAGCAGTACGGGCGTTGAGGAGATTCAGGTCATTCGGGTCACAAATGGCTGGAATGCTGGTGTGGCGGTCGCCTATAGTGGAACGTTCACGACCGGAGAATTCGATGCCAACGACGTCAATGTCGCGCTGCCGCATAGCCTGCAACCGGCTGTTCCAGAACTGGTGTCGACCGGAGACTCTCGCGTGCTTTCGAGCGTTTGGCGAAACGGACAGCTGAAGTTTGTTGCGACTTGCAACGTGGGTTCTGGCTATACTGGCGTGCTCTCTGGAACTTTTGCTGTGGGTGCTGGTACGCCGACGCCGGCAGACCTCGAGTTGTACGACTACAAGAGCCAGGAAGTTTCAGTGTTTTATCCGTCGATGGCCGTTAATTCGGACGGCGATACCAAGATCCAAATGGTCGTTGCCGGCGATCTGGTGTATCTGTCGCTTGTTGCTGTGTCGCAGTTTCAGAGCAATGTGGCACTGCTCAAACCCGGAGAAGACGCCTACACGCGAACGATATTGCAGACTGCACAATGGGGTCCGTACACGTCGATGGCCGCCGACCCAGTTGACACGGAGGCTCTTTGGGCGTTTGGTCCGTACCCAATTGTTCGGAATTCCGTCGCTCCGGCCAACACTCAAGGTCGCTGGGCGACTTGGTGGAGCAAGTGCCTCGTGGGCCTGTGCGACATTGGCGAAACGGCCGTGTGCGCGTGCCCGGGCACCATTCCTCCGCCGGCAACCACTACGCAGATCACGACGCCGCAACCCACCGAATCGGCACCGACGCAGGCGCCGCTGTTGTGCGAGGATTTTAACCCATCGGCACAAGGAACCTGCGCGGGCGCGTGCCCGGCTAACGGTGCTTCCTGCAAGTGTGCGTGTCGCGACGGCTCGACACTTTTCCCGTGCTTCCCCACACCAACCCAAATTTGCTTTGCCGCCGAAACTCCCGTGTGCACGTGCGCGACCCTCCAACCAGGCTCTCAAAAGCGCTCTGTGGCCGCCGAGGAGGAGACGCCTGTCGAAGAAGCTCCGAACAAGTCGTGGCTCTCGTGGCTCGGCGGGCGCAAGCTGCTCGAGGTTGAGGAAGATGACGACTACAACAGCTACAACGAAGAGAGCAGCGACGAAGCGAGCGAGCTGCGCAAGCGCAACGGCTACCGCTGCAAGAAAAACTCGGACTGCCACGACGACGTTGCGGGCGACTGCTACAAGTTCGTGTGCCAGAATGGCTGGTGCGAGAAGGCGAAGAAGCCGCGCGGCAGCGACTGCTGGCATGAGGACTGCGGCGACTACGGCAAGTGCGATGACTGGGCCAACTGCAAGTGTCCGATGACCACGACGCCGACGCCGACGACGACGCCCAAGCCGAGCCCGGCGCCGACGCCTCGCCCGACGCCTCGTCCGACGCCCCGCCCGACGCCTCGTCCGACGCCCAAACCGAGCCCGGCGCCGAGCCCCGCGCCCACGCCTCGCCCGACGCCTCGACCGAGCCCCGCCCCCACTCCTCGGCCGAGCCCCGCCCCCACTCCCCGCCCGACGCCTCATCCGACGACGACCAAGGCGCCGGCCACGCCCAAGCCGACGGTCGTGCATCCGCCGTCCGACTGCACGCCCGATCTTCTGCGCAAGCAGTGCGAGCAGAAGAGCACGTTTGCCGTCTTCACGCCGTACGCCGAGGGCGAGAGCGGCTGCGTGGACAGCCAGCCGTGCCGCCTGGCGTGCGGCGACTGCAAGGTGTCGGCGTTTGTGAAGCCGCTGAGCAATGGCGAGCAGGTGATCGAGTACTTTGTGACCGGCTGCGACGGCGCCGGCCCGCAGATCGATGCGATCGTGTTCAATTCGCGCCGCCACATTGGCGGTGGTCCGCACGCCGAGTACTGCGAGCTCGACTGCGAAGATGCGCGCTGCGGCTTCGTGGCGCCGACGGGCGCCGGCTACATCGACTTGTCCGAGGACGAAAAGAGCTCGTCCTCGAGCTCCTCCTCCTCGACTTCTTCGCGCTACCCGCAGTGCCGTGTGACCAAGCACCACTGCGGCCAGCACGAGCCGCGTCTTGTGCTGCCGCTGAGCGCGGCGCACCGCGGCGTCGAGCTGCACGTGCCGCGCCACTTTGAGATTGTCTACGAGACGGTCTGGCTGCGCAAGCCGGGCGTCACCAACTGCGAGACGCTCTGCGAGCTCAAGCTGCCGGTGCCGCGCTGCGCCGAGCCGCCAGAGGCGCCTTGTGGCGGCTGGCCGTGCTCCGCTGACACGGAGAAGTGGGGCTCGGAGAAGGAGAGCTCGGAGAAGTGGCATTCCGAGAAGGAGAGCAGCGGCTCGAAGAAGAGCAGCGGCTCGAAGAAGCATTCGTCATCGTCGGCCGACAAGAGCGCGGGCGGCGGTGGCGATCGCGTGGCGACGCTGGCGGTGCAGGGCGCCGACGCAGCGTCGCTGGGCGTGTGCTCGACTCCTTCGTCGGCGTGGGTGCGCGAGCACACGAGCGCGAGCGACGAGCGTGTGGCGGCGCGCGCGTGGGCCAACGCAGTCGAGGCGCATCTGATTGCTCTGATGGACTGCCAGCCGTCTGCGGTCGCCTCGCAGGAGCGCCAGGTGGTGGAGCTGCCGACGCACGATCTGTTCTCGTGCAACTACGTTCAATGCCGCGCCTCGTTGGATGCCGCGAGTGCGCTGACGAACAACCGCGCGCCGCAGACCGTCAGCGAAGTGCTGGCGCGCGCGGCCGAGTTGTCGCTGGCCGCGCGTCAGTTCTACTCGAACGGCCGCTACAAGCAGGCGCGTCAGTCGTCGTGCTGCGCCGAGGCGGCGGTGCACGCGGTGCTGGAGCGCTACTCGTGCGGCGAGACGCACTGCTCGCTCGCGTCGATCTATCCGGGTGCCGGCTCGATCCAGGCCTACGCCGCGCTTCTGTCGTCCGAGGGTTCGCAGCAGGACGACGACAGCCGCCGCAAGCGTCAGGCCGAGGTGAGCAGCGACGACGCGAGCGGCGACTATTCGGCGAGCGATGCCGACGACGAAAAGTACGAGTTGGCGCGCGTGGCGAATGCGCAGCAGGATGCGGCGGCGGGCGAGTTTGTGGTGGCGTTTGAAGAGTGCGAGTCGCCGAGCGGCGCTCACATGCCCGACAACGACCTCAACGACGCCGTCTTTGCCGTCGCCGCCTCGTCGATCGTGGAGGCTCGCGCGGGCGGCGCGTGGCTGGCGTCGACGCTGCACTTGGCGCCGGTGGCGCTCGGATCGCTGCGAGACTTCTCGCTCGATCTGCGCTTTGCCGACGCTGGGCTGCCGGCGGGCGCTCGCGTGCGCGTCGTTCACTACGGCCTCGGTGCGAGCGAGACGTGCTACACGGTCAACTCGCTCGCCGACGAGACGCTCGAGTGCCCGTCGGCCAACTCGGTGCGTGTCTTCCGCTCGGTGCGCGCCTCGCTGCCGCAGCACGAAGCGGCCGCCGGCACGCCGTACGTCAACACGCTCGCGGACCTGCCGCAGGCGACGCCGTCGCACCTCACGTCGGTGTTTGTGACGCTGCCGCGCCACCTGCACCAGTCGCCGTCGCTCGCGCTCGCATTCGAGCTGCGCGACCGCGCCTCCTCCTGCGTCGTGCAGACGCGCCGCTTTGCCAGCGCCGACCGCGAGCGCGGCTTTGGCGTGATTGCGCCGGCGCCGTTCCGCCACCCGCTCGAGGGCGTGCCGGCGTTCTTCAACGGCACACTGGCGGCCGCGGGCGGCATCTGCGTCGGCGGCGACTCGGCTGCGGCGCGCTGCTCCGAGGCGCAAGAGTGCGCCGGCGGCTACTGCCAGCTCGACGGCGCCGCGGCCTACCACTGCGTCGACGCGCCGGCGCCGGGCGTCAACCTCGACGCGCTGTGCTCGCGCCGCTCGCAGTGCCCGTACGGCCGCTGCTACGGCTACAGTCGCGCGACCGAGCGCGGTGCCTACCCGAAGCTCGCCGACTTCCTCGACCTGGCGGCGCCGAGCACCTGGTACCTGGCGCCCGACGTCAGCGCCGGCCTCTACGAGCGCTCGCGCAAGTAGAGGAAAAAATGAAACAATTTGCAAATTTACTCTTCAAAGTCGCAAAAGAGCGCGCTGTGCATCTCCGACACCAGAACCAGTATTCGCTGCCAATCGTCGGCGAGCTCTTCGTCAACGCCATTGGGCAGCTTAAAGTCTGCGGCAAGATTGTCCAGTGTCACAATCTGACGCCTGAGGCCGTCCATGCGAATCTCCTGTTCGGTCAGCAGCGCTGCGGCAGTGTAAAACGCCTGGCTCAGCTGCGCAATACGCCGCTCGTTTGACGCGCGCAGCTCTTCGACGTCAAGCCTCTCTGTCATCCTTTCCACCAACCACCACTCTGCGCGTGCGCGCAATATAAAAATGCCCCTAACAATGTCTCTGGTCTGCTGCCTGCAGGCGCTGGTGCTGGCGCGATCGCCCAACAAACAACTGCTGCTGGTTGCGCAGTCGCTCGCGCCGCTCTTCGATCCCGACGTGAAGCGCAGCCGCGTACCGCGCACGGCAGTCGTGGGCCAAAGCATTCTGTTTGCGCTTTCGCTACTTCTTTCGAATGCGGCGCAGTTAGTCGACCCCTACCACGGCGGCAGCGGTATGAATGCGCTGGTCAAATCGCTCGCACCGGTGCTCTGTCTGGCACTCGATCGCTCGCAAAACGCGACTCATTGGGCGGCGGCGTTTGTGTCCTACGCCGGCTTTCTGCTGGCCAGCTATCCGAGCTCTGGCGCAATCGAGTGGTCGGCCGTGCTCGCGAGCGCGCTGCTTTTCGGCGGCACGCTGGCGGGCGTTTTTCTCGGTCGACTGCAGAAGAAAACGGGCGACTGCTGGTACGAAATGTCTCTGGGAAGCGCACTCTTTTGTGCACTGGCACTCGCCTACAACCCACCTTCCGCCTGGAGCTCGAAAGAGGCGCTAATCGACGCGGCATCGTACGGCGTTTTGTCGTTTGTCGTTCAGCGACTCGTCAGGCAGCACAGCCGCGACGTTGGTTGGGACCCGCTGCGCATGAGTCTGGCGCTAAACGAACGCCGCGCGCTCACGATTGTGCTGACGGCGTTTGAGAGCGAGGCGCCTGCGCGCTTGGTCGGCGGCGCTGCGGTGGCGGTGCTGGGCGCGAGCGCGATCGGTCGGTGAAAAGTAGACAGATCAATTGCTTTAACTGGAATCAACGATGACCACGAGTTTGATTCTGGCTAGTTTGCTGGCGCTGATCTTGATCGACAGCACCGGCGCCAGCTCGCGGCGCAAGTACGAGGAGAAGTTTCGCTCCGAAAGCAGCGACGATGACGACGAGTGCAGCAGTGGGAAGAAGACACCCAAACCCTGTCCCGTGAAGAAAACGACCACCTACGACTACGGCATCGTTGGCCTCGGCGCCGGCGGCGTCAATCTCGCCGAAAAACTTGTCGATTCGCTCACGCGCGCCGGCGAGCGCATCAGCGTTGTTGCGTTTGAAGCCGACACGCAGATTGGCGGCAACGTGCGCTACGCCAAGCTGGTGAAGCCCGACAACTACTCGACGCTGGTGGCCGGTGGGCATGCGTACGGACGCGAGATGTACGGCGACGAAGGACCGCAGCGCGTCATCCCGATTACGCTGGGTATTGAGCGCCGAGAAGTGCACCGTCTCGGCCTCGACATGGCGTACACAAACTGGCGCAACGAACACCACCTGCGCGGTATGGTTGTGCGCTGCGATCCGCCGTTTGTTGAGCAAACCAACGACGGCGACACTACTGATTCGAGTGGAACCGCATACGCATTTGGCTCGACGTGCGCCGAAAGCGATCCGCGAATCATCGGCAATTGCGGAGACGAAGAAAACGCGCTCTACCGCGGCTTGTATAACCCTGATTGCAGTCAGTGTTCCAACACCGACCTCAACTTTGGTGGCCGCGGCTTTTACGGCTACGCTTGGATTTTGGCGGGCATGGAGTTCAGTGCAGTCGACACGTTTAGCGATCTTGGCGACGGAACCAGCTACAACTACGACAACGGAATTATGTTTGGCGACCCGCAGCCAGGCAACCCGGTGACTTGCCAAGTGTGCACTCCTGGCACCAATTGCCCGTATGATCTGGCGAAGACGACAAATGACGACTGGCGCACGCACTGGGCGCGCCAGCTCAGCGCCCGCCCGGTCAACTCCTCGTACCCGCTGCTCAACTACAACTACTCGATGTATGCGATGGCGGACAACGTCGGCTTTCTGGGCGATTTCCGCCGCGAAGCTGGTGCGCGCTCGCTGAGCGACTACAATCTGCGCGAGTATCAGACCAACTCGATCACCGGCTACATTCCCGGCGGCATGCGTCGTTTGGTTGGTCGCATGTGGAAGAATGCCAGCGACGCCGGCATGCGCACGTTCATGGGCGAGCCGGTGCGCCGCATCGACTTTGTGACCAAGGGTCCGTTCAAGTACCGCCTCGAGACCGACAAGCAGATCGTTCTCATCAAGAAGCATCTGTTCCTCAATCTGCCGCCGTTCTTTCTGCAGGAGCGCGACGTTGCCACCGACTTGCCGTGGGTCGGCCGCTTCCTGAAAGGCACCGTCATTGACGAGCTGCGCAAGGTCGAGGAGCTGAAGGCGCCCGATCCTCAGGACGTCGTCCGCATTCTGGCGCAGTGGCCGCCCGGTGAGCCGGCGTGGTTCTGGAATCGTTTTGACGTGCAGCAAGGCAACTGGTCGTTCCGCCAGTTTGGCGACACTGGGTGCTTTTCGCGCACCGAGTTTCTCGACACGCCCTACCACCGCTGCACCAACCACGTCGTGCCAGTGTACTCGGACGACGAGTGCGAGCGCATCTGGCTCGGCCACTTTGAAGAGTTTCGCCGCACCAACGACAGCGCCAAGCTGATGCAGCGCGTTGTTGATGAGTTCAAGACGAGCTTCCCCGACCTGGCCGACAACATCACCAACCCGATTCTGATCGAAACCGAGTACTTCCCGTCGGGCTGGCACTACGTCAAGCGCGCCTACGACAGCAAGTTCGAGAACATGGACGTCACGAAGAAAGCAGCGCAGCCGCTTGGCGCCGGCGAACCGATTTCGTTGATTGGCGAAGCCTACGCAACCTCGTTCTCGGGCTGGATGGAAGGCGCTTTCCGCTCGGCTCAGCTTGCGTTGCAGGCACTGCGCGATTCGTCGACAACCAGCGCGCCGCTGGCGGCTGCAATCGATGCTGTTTACGAGGACCTCTTCGACATCTTCAAAGAGCTCGACGGCAGTGTCAGCGATGCCTCGGTTTTCAGCAACTTTGCGTACACGCCGCCGCTGTACACCAACCCCAACTCGAGCTTCATGCTCTCGAATGAGCACTGGTGGCCGCGCAACTTTGCCGGCTTCAACACGCCGCTCGACTACTGCAACGCCACCAAGGCCGGCTTCCGTTCGTTCCTCGATCTCTAAACGAACAACAAAAAACAGGAGAGTTTACTTACAACTGCAAGGTTGAGCCCTTTCGGTCGCTCGATGCCGAGTGGCAGCGTCGTTGTGCTCGCGGCACCACCACCGCTGCAAGCGAGTTTATTTTTAAACGGCGGCGCCAATGATGATGACTTGAGTGACAGCAGCGATTTTGACAGCGCGCACTCGAGCTCTACGCCGCCGCTGCCAGCACCGCCTGTTGGCTCGAGCACGCTGAAGCATCGGCAGCGCTCTGGCACCGCTCCATCGGGCTCTTTCTCCTACTACAATCAGTTGGGTGCGCGCACCGATGCGGTACTGGCGACGTTTGAGAGGCGCGATGCGATGAGCGAAGTGGAAGTATCTACGTTTGCGATGCCGATTTATGCGATTCCACTGGTGCCACAGCGCGCGCCGCCTCCGGCACCTCCTTCTCTACCGGCGCGGCGCCGGCGCAGCTCGCTCACCAGCACCAGCTCTAATTCGGTGGTGTTTGACGAGGCTCTGTTTCAGCACGTGCTCTATGAGCATTCGCTACTGGCGCTGAGCGAGCACGAAGAGGCGCGGCAGAATCGCGCCGGTCAAGTGATTTTGAATGGTGTGCGGCAGACGCGTGTCGACAACTGCGTCGTGTTTGGCGACAACAATGAGTTGCTTGGCGACAATCTGCTGGTGATTGGCAACCGCAACGTTGTGCGCGGCGACAACAACAGGGCGCGCGGCGCCGACAACCGGCTCTACGGTCGTTGCTGTACAAACTACGACACTGGCGGCGACGGTGTGTCGGCGGGTCCATTTTCAGCGCACGCCACCACACAGAGCAGCACTGGCGCGACGCCGCGCGCGCAAACTCACAGAGAGCTTGGCGGTGGCGCCGACTCTTCGCAGTCGAGCTCGTCGTCGTCGTTTGACCCGGCATTGCTGGCGCAGGCACTGCAGCGCAGCGAGTCGCACGAGACCAATTTGCGCGGCCGAGCTGTTGCCGCGGCTGACAGCAAGGCCAGGCGTCGGCGTCGAAAGAAGCCGACCACCAATGCCAAGAAGTGAAAAAAAAAGCTCTGAGCGAAAATGCTTCGCATTTCTGTGATTTCCGTCAAACTATGAGTTCGGTGTCACAGCAGATCCTTGCGCAAGCGCGCGCAAAACTCCAGCAGCGGCAGCAGGCGCCGCCGCCCGCGTCGAAAGATGCGCGGCGCAAGCGCCCGCCGCCACGCCCGCCGGTAGAGTCGCTTTTTCTCAAAGCTGCTCTGGCACCCGAGCCGAGCCGGCCGCCGCCTCGCGAGCGCGCCGCGCCTGCGCCTCCACAGGCGCGCCCGCCGCCTCCGCCGCCAGTAGAGGCACCAGCGGCAGCCCATTCATCATTGGCGTTTGTGGACGAGCCTCTGGTTGTGCTTCCGCCACCACCAATGGTCGTTCCGACTCTGCTTCCGTCTCCATTGGCAGGTGCGTCGACCGCGAGCGACGCAGCTGCCAATGGAGAGCGCTCGAAGAAGAAGAGACGCCGCCAGACGAGCGCGGCGACATTGCGCTCGAGTGCGCCTGTGCTGCGCGTGCAGGGTGGCGAAACCAGCGACGACGATGGAGAGGTTCCAGAGAGCGTTTCGAAAGAGGAGCTCGCCGCGCGTCTGCATCAAATGACGACGGTGCGGCGCGCCGCCTGCGCGTGCTGCTCGGTGGCCGATTTGGTGACGACCGAAGGCAGTGAGTGGCGCGGCCTGGTTCATGTGCTTTTCAGCATGCGCAAGGTGTGGAAGAAGCTCTACGCCATCTCTCTGCTCAAGGCGCCGCTGCGCGGCGGTGCGGCGGCGCAGGCGGAAGTCGCTGCAGCGCTGGCGTCGGTGGGCATTGCGGCAGACGGCGAAGAGCTCAACGATGGTCTGAGAGCGCCGTTTGTCGACAACTACACCAGCGACATTGAGCCCAGTAGCGTCTATAATCGCGACTGGCCCGCGATTTGCCCGAGCGTCGACTGGCTGCTGGAGGAGGTTGCTCTGTTTCTGCTCGGTGCGCGCGGCGTCGACGAGCGCGTCTTCTTCAAGCTGGCGATACGCCCGACCACAGTCTACGTCTACGAACTGGCGTATCGGCGGCGCACGGTGGCGCATGGACACGATACTTTGCGTTCGTTGGAGCGCGAGTACGCCGAGCTGAGAAACGACGACGTGATGCTGTGGGCGCTGTCGACGCGCCTCGGCGCGAACAATCCGCGCGCCTCGAAAGTGCTCAACGAGTGCTTTCACTACATGACGCAGCGCCAGAGCAACCCAGAGACGCATCTCTGTCTCGATCTGTCGCTGGCAGTGCAGCAAGCGACGCGCGTCATTATCACCGACATGCGCGAGCAGACGCTGACGCTCGAGCAGGGCGAAGAGCGCCTATGCGCTCTGCTGCGACGTCCGGCGGCGAGCGTCAGTTTCATGGACTATCTGTGGCCGTCGCGTACCGGCGTCGAAGTGCCGGGTCGCTGCATCAAGTGGCGCGGCGACACGCCCTATCTCGCCAGCGACGGGCCGCAGTTTGAATCCGACTTTATGAGCGAGCACGTCTCGGCGGCGGCGCCGCCGTTTGACAACACCTATGCGTCGCCATTGACGACGACAACGCTCCAGTCGAGCCCGCTTGCGCCGCCGCACGACGAGCTCGACTTTATCAAAACGCCGTTCCACAGCCTTTTCTCCCAGGTGCTGCGTACTCAGTACAACTAATTGACACAGCAAAATATTTACTTGCAAACTATGAGTTTTTCTTCTTCATCTGACAGCGGCGCCGCTGAGCAGTCGCGCAGCACACCAGAGTTGCTTGCCTCGGAGCTTCTAGACGCGCCTCGCTTGACAAAAATCGAACTGCTGTTGAATTTGAGTGCGCCAGAACTTGCGGCCGTGTGCCGGTCCAACCGGCGCCTTGCGCTTACTCTTTGCGGGATTGGAAATGCGCAAGAGTACCGCGTTGCGCGTACAGGCCCGCTTTCGTGGGGCCTGTACGCGCAGCCAGACGACAGGCTGCCGGTTGAAGTTGTCGCAGATACCGAATTGATTCCTGAGCTCTGGCTCGGATTTCTCAAGCGCGACTATGGCGTTTCGCCTAGCGCAAACGAGTGCTCGGCCTACACGAGCTGGGAGCGCGAAAACGTTGCCGCCTCGATGCGCCGGTACCTCGACGGCTACGACGTCGACCAACTCATGCGCCTGCGCCGCCTGCGCGGTCTCTACATGCAGCTGTTCAATCTGTCACTGGCCGAAAAAGCGCAAACCGTCTCGGTCCGAGGTGTGTTGCTGCGAAGCAAAGAGGTCTATTTACTCTCGCCAGAGGCAAACGGCAGCGAGCGACTGACGCTGATCGACCGGACTCTGCTGCTGTTCATGGAATATTGTGTGCGGCACTTTTCCAACGGGCTCGTTTTTGCCGTCATGCCTCCAGAGTACAATACCGCCCGCGACGTCGAAAATACGATTGTTTTCGCAATTGTTGATCTAATTGCACTGTGCTCGCTCGCCGAACCAGCTGTCTTGCGGTTCATTCTTGGCGAGGCGAACCCATTTCAAAAACTTTTCGCACTTTTCAACCGAGCAGTTTTGGCAACGCTGCCGGGCTCAAGCAGCTTTTTGCCGATCGGCAAAGGCCCGGGTCTGTACGAAATGACAATCGACACTGGCACTTCCGAAACCACGGTGGTCTATCGACCGCCTGTCGATCCGGCAGAGCGCGCGTTTGCAGTCGTTTCGACATACGAGGATTTGCAGACGCAAGTGCAACGCAACGAGTTGGAAAGCATTTCGGCCGAGATTGCACAAGAGGTTGCTCCGTACGCCAGAGTTGTGGTCGAATATCCGCAAACAGGCGACCTCTCCTACGTTATTGCT
Source organism: Pirellulales bacterium (assembly GCA_022841705.1). Lineage (GTDB taxonomy): Bacteria > Planctomycetota > Planctomycetia > Pirellulales > Lacipirellulaceae. The sequence goes on along the minus strand of JALHQZ010000008.1, from coordinate 131,474 downwards.
CGGCGCTCCAGTGCCGAGCCCGGCCCGATACGCGAAATATACCCCGTACCGGGCCACTACCCTTCACTGCGACGGCTGCAATGGGTCGTGCCAGTGCTCAAGAACGAAGCAGCGACTGCACCATCCGATCGCTTCGATGCCGAGTACGTCGCCGTGCTTGGGCCAAGCGGGCAGATTGGACCAAAGACAATTCGCGTTTTTGTACTGTACCTCGAGCGCTTTTCACCAACGGCACGGCCTGCGCTTTTGTACGAAATTGGCGTAGCTGCCGATGTTGCGTCGGTCGAGGCGCGACTCGTTGGCCCGTCTGCGCTCTACATTGGCGCGCAGAGCCAGAATCTTCATCTCGTGTTCGACTGGCGTACAGGTGAGGCATTTTATCTGCCCTCTGCGGTCGGTCAGTTGCGCTATTTCACCAGCGTGCCCTGGCTGCGCCCGCATACCGTTTTTGCGGCGCGACTGCGGTCTGACAGGCCTCTTTTTCGTGTCGACGCGCGCATTCTTGAGCCTGTACTGTCGAAAATTTGAAAAAGTAAGCAGACACGTTTTGTCCTCGGTTCACGAATGATTGCAGCAAGTGCGCTGATTTTGCTGGCACTACTGTTGCGCTGGATCGGCGGCGGTTGGTTCTTGGCCACCGCCTTTTGTATCATCAGCATTGCCTTCCAGCCGCGATGCCGCGCCTATTTCCGCAGCACTCGTCTTTCGAATTGGCTGCGCGAAAATGTGTATCGAATGCGCGTCGAGTTTGCTGGCGAGCGGCGTGTTTTTGATCGGCCCGTGATCTTTGCGCTGGAGCCGCATGGCTATCAGTGCACGGCGATTATGCTGCTCTTCTGCGGCTACGGCAGCCGCGACAATGCGCTGCTGGAGCGCTACGGCAGCGCTTTTATGGAAAAGACGCGTGTTGTCGCTACTCAGGTGGCATTCATGATGCCACTGGTCGGCAACATCTTCAGCGTCTTTGGTGCAATCGAAAACGACCGCTTGCTGATGGAGGCGCAGCTGCGCTGCGGTCGCAATCTGGTGATTGTGCCGAGCGGCTTGCTCGGCAAAGAAGCCGCTGTCCAGCCGAGGCGCGCCGACCACGTCTACGTTGTGATGCGCCCGAATGAGCGTTTTGGCTTTGCCAAGCTGGCCGTCGCTCGCAGCGCCTACCTTACGCCTGTGTTGGTGCCAGATGAAGCCAGTGTCTACGAGCCGCTATTCGGCATGAACTGGCGCCCGCTGCCGTGGTGGCTGGTGCCGATGCGCGAGAGCTGGTTGCTCGGCGGCGTAAGACGACCAATGCGCGTGCTGGTTGGCGAGCCGATTGATGCCAGCAAGTATGCGGGGCGTGTGAGCGAACTGGCTCGCGACTACTACGCCGCATTGCAGGCGCTGGGCAAAGCCAACGGGCTCGAGGTCGTTTTTCACTGAACAGCGCTAATGCTGAGCTTTCTAAAGCGGTGCTTGCTCGACTACCTTGCATTCGAGTTCTACACCGCAGCAGAGTCGGGCAACGTAGGCGCTGTGAAAACGTTTCTCCGAAAATTTGGCCGAGAAACGCTTGAAGTTTTTTTCAACTATCGAGGATGCAATGGTCGGTGCATGAGCGCCCTCGACAACGCTTTGCGCAACGGACATACAGAAGTGGCGCGCCTTCTGTTTGAGGCCGGCTGCTCGCTCGACTCGAGTCCGGTGGGCATCACCACTGCGCACATGGCTATCATGCGTGGCAACATCGAGTTTCTAATGCTGCTGCTCGAGCGCGGCGTACGCGTGCCGTTTCGCACCGGTGCGTGGTGCATCTGGCACAACAAACGCCCGGTGCTCAGCGAAACGGTGCTGCGCGTTTTCGCGTGGAACCTCGATCCAAACTTTTCGACTTTCGAGCAGCTGACAATCGACGGCATACACTTGTCTGGTCGCGAGTACATCTACTATTTGATTGCTGCCAGCGGCTATACGTGCGTGCTCAGCGACTTTCTCTTCATGGATTTGCAGCTGCCCGCCTTGGCCCAGCGGTGTCGGCTGCTGCTTGTGCTCGGTGCGCAGCCGACGCCGCCACTTTCTCATCTGCTGCAGATGCTCGGCCAACCGGCGCGCCTCGACGAGCTGCGCCAATCGACGCCGAGCGTTTTCAAGCAGACGGTGGCCAAGCACTTGCGCCTGATGCACAGCGCCTACAAACAGGCTTGTGTGCGAACCAACTGGCCTCGCTACAGGCGCCCGCTCGCCGAGATGGCACTCGGCTTGCAGGAACTCGGTTTGCCCGCGCTTGTTCTGCAAACGATTTTCGAGCAGATGTGGTCGTACGAAACGCCCATACCGATGTATTTATCGTGGAATGCGATCGTGTGCATCAAGCACCACCACAACAACCAAATGAACGCGGCGGCTCAGGCCGAGTAGTCTTCGTCGTCTTCAACGCGCAGGCCTTCCGGGTCTGCGGCATCGAAGCGGTCCGGAAGGTGCACTGGTGGCGCGTAAACGGTCCAGAGGCGCAGCGTCTTGTCACCGACGTTTGCGAGCGAGTGCACGGTGTTGGCTGGCACCACAAACGTCTCGCCGCACTTTACCAGGTACGTCTGGGGCGGCCCGGGCACAATGCGGCGCTGGTTTGCCGACATTTGCGGTTGCCGAAGCACGACCTGTGCCAGACCTTCAACCACCGTGATCACCTGCGTCGAGTAGTAGTGCACCTCTTCTTCGGGTTTGGAACGCACCGGAATCGCCATGAGTGCGATCTGCGCCTGCGCTGTCGTCAGCGGCACGCGCCGGTAGGCATTGTTCTCGAGCGTTTGCTCTCGAAGATCGAGCGCCTGCGTGTCGAATGGCGCCGAAATACTCATTCTTTCGGTGTTCGCGCGTTGGAAAGAAATCAAATATGATGAATCGCCGAGGTGTGTTTAGCATTGAGCAGGCCGACGATGCCGCGATCGATGCTGCAGCCACCGGCCTCCGACCACCGGTTCCAGACCAGCTGCCCAAGCGCTTTCGGTTCGCACCTTCGAGTCCGACCTACAAAATCCAGCGCTCTGGCGCCGGCACCTACATCTATCTGTACGGCACGGGCGAGCTGGGCCACTCGGTCTGTGTGCGTGTCGAAGGCTTTTCACCCTACCTGTTCGTCTCTCTGGCGTCGATTGACGCCGCGACGCCAGATGCCAATGTGCGCGAGACTCTGATCGCCCAGCTCATTGAGGAACTGCAGGCGCGTCTGCTCGCGGTGGCGGCGGCCGACAGCAGCGGCTGGGCGCCGGAGCGGCACGCATTTCGCGAGTCGTTTGCCGGCCGCGTCAAGTCGAGCGGCCATTCGGTGTGGCTCGAGCAGGCACGCAACCACTGCGCGCCCATTGTCGGCTGGGAGATTGTCAGTGGAATGCCGGTGCGCGGCTCTGGGCCTGGATGCGGCTATCGTGGAATGGACCAGACGCGCTTTCTCAAGCTCTACTTTTACGCACCAACACTCGTGCCGAAATGCCGTGCCATTCTGCAGGGCGAACACGCGCGCCTTGGCGCCAGCGCACAGGCACGCGAGCTCGCAGCACCACGCTTTCCGCCGGCCGCTGCGGCGCCGCCAGTGTCGAGCGCGCCATCGCCGGCGCTCTACCAACCCGAGCGCCAGGAGGAAGAGGAGGGCGGCGAGAGCGACGAGGATGAGGAGGTTACAGAGGCGGATGAGGAGGATGAGCTGGTGGCTCTAGTTGACGGCCTCGAGATTGGCTGGAATTCGGCGGCAGTCGACTACGAAGGCAACGAGGACCAGTACCGCGCTCTGCAAGAGGCGCACGAAGACGCGACCGAGGACAGCGAAGACTTTGGGCGCAGCGCCGAGAGCGGCAAGAAGTATGCGGTCAGCGATGCGACGTCGACGCGCCTCGAGCAGCGTATCGAGGCGCGCTTTCAGCGTCGCGTGAAGCGACGGCTCGAGGCGACGCTGGGCGAGCGCTGCATTCTGGCCGAGCACACGTTTGACGTCTACGAGGCCGACGTCGATTTCGTGCTGCGCTTTGCGCTCGACTGCGGCTTCTCCTACGAGCACTGGCTCGAGCTCGATCTGTCGGCGACTGGCGACAAAGCTGTGCAGTGGCTGCCCGAGTCGAGCCCGGTCTACGAGCAGCGGCGCGAAACGCGCGCGCAGATCGAACTGCGCTGCAACTACAGCGCGCTGGCGTACAAGGCCGACGATCCGATTCAGAATACGCTGCCCAAGCACCTGCTCATGTCGCTCGACTGCGAGATGGAGACGGGCGAAAAGGGCGCATTCCCGGCGCCGGCGACCGAGCGCATGCTGATGTGCGTGTTTCTGGTGCGCGACGACCGCCGAATCGAAGGACGGCCGCCACGGCCCACGGAGCGGCTCGACAGCTTCTGGTACCGCTCAATCTCGTTTGTTCTCGGCTCTGTTGCCTGCGAGACGGAGCCGCGCGTCGGCTGCTGGGAGCGCTTTGTGCTCTGTTTCGAAGAGGAGGCGGTTCTGTATGCGGCAATGGCGCGCTTTGTGCAGCTGGTTGGCGCCAGCATCGTCACTGGCTACAACACCGACGGCTTCGATCTGCCGTATATGCGCGATCGTTCGCGCGAGGTCGGTGCCGGCACCGAATTCATGAAGGCGTGGGGCCGTTCGGCCTACTCGTCGCAGCTGCGCATCGTCAAGCGCCAATTCGAGTCGACGGCGGTCGGCGCGATCGAGTACCAGGACGTGCGCGCCGAGGGCGTCGTGTTTATGGACTTGTTTCTGAAGCTGAAGAAGGATCCGATGGTGAAGCTGCGCTCGCTGGCGCTCAACTCGGTCTCGGCGCACTATCTCGACGAGCAGAAGGAGGATGTCGCCTACTCGCTCATCAACGGCCTCTCGCAGACGGCGAGCGGGCGCGAAAAGCTGCGCCTGTACTGCGAAAAAGACACGCTGCTGCCGCTGATGATCATTGCGCGCCAGCAGATGATCGGCTCAATGATCGAGATGTCGCGCATCAACGGCTGCACGATGGAGCAGCTGCTCAAGCGCGGCCAGCAGATTCGCTCGATGTTCGGCCTGTATCGCGAGGCGGCCGTGTTTGAGCCGCGCCATTTCCCATACACGCGCACCGAAGCCGAGCGCGCGCTGCAGAAAAACGAGACATTCGAGGGCGCCAACGTCGTCGATCCACAAGTCGGTTTGTACGGCGAGCCTGTGTCTACGCTCGATTTCGCCTCGCTCTACCCGTCGATCATGTGCTCGTTCAACTTTTGCTTCTCGACCTATGTGGCGCCCGACTACGACGTGCACGCCGACCGGCACATTATGCAGTGCGAGGGCAACCCGCTTACCGAGCTGACGCTGGAGGAGCGCCAGCGGCGCGCCGCGGCCGCCATCTATACGGTCGAGGAGCTGATCACCGCCGACCCGTTTGTTGAAGGACCGCGACCCGGCGCGCATCGCTTTCTGCGACACCACATCAAAGTCGGCCTCGCCGTTCACACCGAGATGAAGCTGCTCGCTTGGCGCAAGCGCGTCAAGAAAGAGATGGCGGCAGCCAAGGCCGCTGGCGACAAGGAGCTCGCCGCGCTGCTGAACGAGCGCCAGACGCAGATCAAGCTTCTCTGCAACTCGCTCTACGGCGCATTTGGCGCCACCTCGTCGCGCTTCTACTGCCAGCCGGTGTCGGCGTCGGTGACTGCGCGCGGTCGCGCCATGCTCTGGTGCACGGCGGCAATTGTGAAGCGCGACTTTGCCGAGCACCGGCCGGCGGTGATCTACGGAGACACCGACTCGGTGTTTGTGCACATGCCTCTGTGCAAGACGGTCGAGGAGGCAGCGGCGATCGGCGTGCGCATGGCGGCGCACATTACGGCGCACATGAAGAGCGCCTACAAGACGGAGCCGGCGCACTACTGCATTCTGCAGCTGGAGTTTGAGAAGGTGTTCCGCGTGCTGCTGCTGATTGCCAAGAAGCGCTACGCGGGCCTAAAGTACGTCTACGAGGGCGCCGACGCCGATCTGCGCGCCGATCCGGGCGACTGCCTGCCGTCGATTAGCGGTCTCGACTCGAATCGGCGCGACGTGACGCTGCTGATCAAGAACGAAGTGACCAACGTCATTTCGCTCATGGTCGACTACCACCACTCCACGGCGGCCAACTTGGCGCGCGCACGTGAGTACATTTGGCGCGAAATGGTGCGGCCGATACGCGAGAATCGCATCAATCTTCAGATGCTCGCTATCACCAAGCAGCTGCGCATGCTGCCGGCCGACTATGCCAAATCGAAGGAGCCCGGTGCCGCGCTGCCGATTCACGTGCAGATGGCGCAGCGCATGATCGTGCGCGCCGGCGGTGAAGACAAGCCGAATGCGCCACGCGCCGGCGATCGACTCGCCTACGTCGTCGCCAAGGGCGAGCCGGACCAGAAGGTGTCGGAGCGCGCCGAGGACCCCGTCTACATGCTCGAACACGCGCTGCCGATCGACTACGAGTACTACCTCGAGAAGCACATTCGCAGCGTCTTTGTACGTCTCTTTGCGCCCGCATTTCGCCGCCGTCTGGGCCAGTCGCGCCTCAACGACCTCTCGTTCTCGGGCGAAACGCGCGCGCCGATCGAAGCGAACGAAAAGGAGCGCGAAGAGCTCGCCACCGAATATCTGTTTGGCCACGCAAAAGAGTACCGCGACCCGGGCCAGCGCGAATTTGCCGGCGTGCCGATTGTGCCGGCAACAGTGCTGCACAAGGCGAAGGAGACCGAGAAGCGCATCAAGGAGGGGCGCATCGGAATCGTGCCCGTGCGCAATTCGCACACTGGCGCCAAAATAGAACAGGTGCGCTATGCGGCGGCGCGTCTGCGCGCCGATGAGGCGGCAGGAGAGAGTTCTACTACGACTGCGCAGAAGAAGACTCAGAGTCGCCTGGGCGACTTTGGCGTGGTGGGCGCGCGCTGCCGCATGTGCCGCGCGTTCCAAGCGGGCGCATCGATCGGCGTCGTTTGCGCCGCCTGCATGCACAAGGCGCCAGTTGCGGTGGCCGACGAGGTGTTTGGTTATCTGCGCGATATCGAAGACCTGCGCTGCGAGCGCGCCGAGATTGCGCACACCTGCCACACGTGCATGGGCTGCGCCACATCGCCAACCTACATCACGTGCGCCAACAGCGACTGCCCGGTCTACTGGCAGCGCCAGAACAACCAGCGCTCCGAGCGCACGGTCGCCACCAAGCTCAAGGCGGCCGCCGAAATTGCGCGCAAGAGTGGTTTGATTGAACGCTTTTAGACGGCGTCAAGAATGAGCACGCCACCACCATCACCGCTCGTGTCGCCGAGACCTCTTTTCGTCTCTCAGGTCCTTCCGCGCAGGCATTCATCATCTGCGCGCCCGTGCAAAGAGAGCGAGCCTTGCGACATTCCTGCGCTCCGCTTGCCGCCGCTGACGCCACTGGCTCTTTTCACACAAAGCGCACGACTGTCTTCGCCGCGCACGCCGCACTCGCACAGATCGTCTGCTGCTGCCGCCGAGAGTCCGCGCGAAACTCCTCCGGCGACGCCCAAAAAGGTGTCGCGCAACCACTCGTTTCGCCACAGCCTCGACCAGCCACTGCAGGCGCTTCGCTCACTCTCGGCCGGCGCCCTGTCGTCGAGCGACCCGGGCGTGCCGCGGCACCCACTCGAGAGCCTATCGACAGTGGTGAGCGAAACGATCGACTGCGTATCGACCTCTGGCAAGCTGTTGAAAGCGGCCAGCGTTGGCGACAGCTCGAGCGACGCCGAGCTGTCGGATGAAACAATTTTACTTTCGGCGTCTGCAGACGGCACACGGCTGCAGACGATAAAGCGCACGCGCACGCGGGCATTGTCAAGGGCGACGAGCGGCGGCTCTACGAGCTGCGGCGCCTCAATGCAGCTAGAGCTCGACCCAGTGACATATGAACCGCTGATGCGCGTGCGCTCGCATTCGTCGGTCGACGAACTGAGACGGCGCCTGCAGACTGTGCCAGAGCACGCGCCTCTGGTGCGCAAGAAAACTCAGCGGCGACTTTTGGGTGCGCTTACCTACACACAGATCACGTTCACCGCCGACCCGCTAGCCATGAGCGAATGGGAGATATTTGTCATACCCAACAGCAAAATTACACTCAGCATGCACACTGCGCTATCGGCGGCGCACCAAAGTGAAGACCTCGATCCGCATCGCCAGTGCCAGTGTTTGGCGCGCGAGGGCAAAAAGTGTACGCAGCACGCGCTGCCCGACACGGTGGCCAAGTTTTTCGGCTCCTACATGCTCTGCGAGGCAGTCGAGAGAAGTTTTGATCAAACAGTGCGCGAGCTCATACGCGACTACGCGGCGCGAAAGCTGCTCGGCACGCCGGGCGAGTGGAAAAAGTACAAGGTGGTCGAGGGTGCTGCTACCGCTGCCGAGATCGAGAAGAGGCGCGCGCTCGTTACTCACGAGTACAAATTTAGAATCTTTTTCTGGCTCTAAAAAAAAAGAATGACTGTGTGCAAGAGCTGCATCAGTAATGTGACTTTCGCATGCGTGTGGGCGTCTATCATGACTGCACCGCTGGCTCTTCAATGCGGCATGGTTCTGATGGCGCTGCCAGTGGGGCAAACGACACCAGCGACGCTAGCTGAGGGAGCCGTGATTTTTGGCGGGGTTTGGATCGCCGTTCTGTGCTACTTGTCTCTGGTTTTGAAAGTTCTCCCGGAAACGCATTGAAAATGGAGTTTGATTCGAGCAACAAGAATGAGTGAAAAGTGTGCGCGCGTGGAAGCGGCCGAGAGCATTAGTGACCTCGAAGACGCCAGAGGTCGTATTCTGAGAGCTCTGACGACGCTGGTGATGCTTGGCGACAACAAAGACGCTCGAAATCTGCACTGGGTCATCGATCAGACGCTGCGCGAGCTCGCCGGTCCGAATTACCCTATCATTGTCAAACAGATGTGTGAGGCGCGCGTGTGCGAGTGGGACACTGGTACTGCACCGTGAAAAATGGGAATGAAAAAGGAATGATTTGTAATTGCCTCTGATGACTACATCGACGCCAATTGAAAAACGCGCATCGCCATTACTGCAGCGCAGCTTGAGCGACGCGCAAGCGAGAACTAAGGAGAAGAAACGTAGCTATAATAATATTGCGTGTTTTTCCAAAAACTATATCCGTTTTCCCAAACTTTTTTTTCTCTCTCTGGTGCAGTGCGAATCGACCGCGGTGTTCTGGGAATGCTTTCTCTGCCTACGCCAGAGTCGAATGCACCTCTGATTGATGCGCTAAATAGCGCGGCGCAGGAGCAAGCAACGCGCGAGAACCGACTGAGACGCGAGAGCAGTTTTACGTCTGATGAATCGACCTCGTCATCGGCGGCTCACAGTGATGCGGCGTTGTTGCTCGGTGGCCGCTTTCGACTCGGCGCAGAGATTGGTCGGGGTGGTGATGGCACCGTGGTGATGGCAATCGATTTGCGCGATTGCGAGCGACCTGTGGCGGTCAAGCAGCGGCACTGCAACACAGTCGCAGAGCTGCAAGATGCGATAGAGGAGGCGCTTATGATGGCGCGCGCATCGACGCTCTGTTCACAGCACTTTCCAGAGTTTATCGACTCGCTGGTTGATGAGAAACTCGATAGCGGCAACCGCTTCTACGACTTTGCAATCGCACAGGAGTTTATTGGTGGCGGCGGCGATCTGCTGCGCAAACTCGGCTCTCTCAGTGCCACCGACGCACTCGCGAATCTGCCTCTGCTGCGCTGGTGCACGGAGCTGTGTGCGGCAGTCGATGCGCTACACACACTCAATATTGTGCACCGCGACATCAAGCCGGAGAATTTGCTGATTCGCAGCAACGAAGCGCTCGTGCTCTGTGACTTTGGCTGCGCCGTAATGATTCACAGCCACGCGGCACATGCGCAGCGAGTTGTCGGCAGTACAATCTATTTGCCGCCAGAGCTCTACAATGCGGGCCGTGAGCCGGTGCGGCCCAGTTTCGCCGCCGACGCCTGGTCCGTTGGTGTGGTGCTACTGGAAATAGCCTCGGCTCGCCTACAAGACCGCCGTGCCAAGGTCAAGCTTGTCGAAGTCGCGGCCGAGGCAGCGCGCCGCGGTTTTGATCAGGATTTGCGCTGGCAATTCGCTATTGAGCACGAGCTCGCCGGACTACCGAAACACACTGCATCGTGGCGCGCAGCTATTCACGGTCTGTTGCGGATCGACGCCTTCTCGCGCCTTGGCGTGAAGCAGGCGGCGGCGCTGACCGAACGCCGACGCTCCTCGAGTCTCAGCATTTCCAATCCACTTCACCAGTCTTCGGAAAACGTGCCCGCGCACCACGGTGTGAAAGTGCGGCGAAGAAAGCAGCAGCCACAGGCAACCTCGTGAAAAGTGAATGGCCGATCAGAGTTCGGTGCGCAGGTTTTCATTCGGGTAGGCGTGCCAGTCGGCGACGCGCGGCTCGCCACACGTTGCCGCGTCGCGCGCATCGCTGCCGCAGTTGCTGCTCTTGTAGAAATACAGAAACGGAAAGGCACCGCCCTCCAAGCCACTGACGAGCCCGATACACTCGCCGTACGGGCACTGATCGTCGGCGTCGGCGAATGCGCAGGCGCGTGTTTCGTCCCAGGCGACTCCGTCGTAGCAAAAGGCAATGTTGCGCGGACCAAACGGTTTGCGGCGGCAAGCCAAGCCCGCGCCGCACTCGCTCAGCTGCGTGCAGCTCTGACCGGCGCGCGAGCCGCCGACGCACTGCGATGCGCCGGGCGCCAGCGTCAGTGGCACTTTGCTAGCGCTGGCGAGCGCCTCGACAGTTGCCTCGTCGCCTTCGGCGGGCGGCGGCACGATGAGCGCCTCGACATCGCTGCACACGTCGCCGTCGGCCAGCCGCAGATAGAGAGCCGGGTGAATTGAGCTTTCGAGCTCGGTGCGCTCCACAAACGGCACGCGCAAATCGAGCTGCGCAACAGAGACGGCGGCTTTCGCCGTCTGCAGACCTTCGAACAAAACGACGTTTGGTGCGCCGGCGAGCGGGCGCAGATCGATGTAGAAGCGCTGCCTGCCGTCGCCAAGCACTGCCACGCGATCCTTGAGCGTCAGCTCAGGGAAGCGGCGCGCCGCATCAAACACCAGCTCCTGGTCGGTCGGCTCGTCGTTTTTCGCGCACAGATTGCTCGGCGGCAGCGTTGTGCTGAAGGGACCCAGTGTGCCCGTGATCGCCCAGAGCAGCTGTGTCGCCGGCACCACTTTTTCGTCCTCAGCGCCGCCGTCAAACGACGAGTAGAGGAGGACAGAGGAGACGCCAGGCGCCTCTTCGGCGCCGCAAGAGCGCAGCGACTGCACGGCACGCACGACGACACTGAGTTCGCCCTCAAACATCGCCGTCTGCGAGCCGCCGACAACGTGGCGGTAGCGGTGATTTTGGCGCGCAAACGCATTGAGAAACGTCAGTTTGCTGTCTGCGAACAGATGGTCGATGCGCAGCGAGAGCTGTGAGAAGAGGTACTCGGCGACGCACGCGTACGAGGCCGCTTCGTCAAACTGGCCCGCCTCGGCCAGGTCGAGCGCGCGCGTCAGCTTGGCGATTGCAATGGCGAGCCACGAGGAAAACGGTCGGCACGCCGAGTGGTCGAGTTCGGCGCGCTTGTGCTTCTCGGCCTTTTCGCCCTCTTTGCACGGATCGTCTTCGAAGAGCTCCGGATGATCTTCGTACTTGCACTTCTTAAACGCACAGTCGGTTGGCGCCACTTTCGCGTCCAAACAAATCAGCGTATCGACAGGCACGTCGAGCGGCGCAATGAAGCGATCCGGGTCGGCGATGGCGACGGTGCAGCCGCCTTTCAGCTGACCGCCGTTGAGCGTGTGATAGACGCGCACCGCTTCGTCCTGCGCCGCCGCCAGCCACACGTTGGCAAACGGCTCGGCGCACGCCTCTCCTTCGCCGCAGAAGAGAATGGCGCACGAAGGCGGCGTACCGCGCACCCGCTCGATCGAAAGCAGCAGAAGCAGAAGCGCTGGTAGCCAACTAGACATCGTTGTGCTTTTTCTTTTTCGATCAACTTTGCCTCTTGCGTTACGACAAAGTTTCTCACGAGTTGCTCGCGCGACAGAACTGCCGAATTTCGCCAGCTAACAGCGCGCGCTAACGAGTCGCGGTGCGCTCAGGTGCCCAATAGAGAGCAGGCGGCGCGACTGGCGGCGCTCGAGCTCGCAGAGCAGACGCTTGCCGGCGCACAAACGCGTCTGCCGGCCGAGCAGGCCTTTGGCGTGGCGCTGCACGCCGTGCGCCGCGCACAAGACGGCAACGACCAACAGCGTCTGCACTTTTGTCTCGTCGAGCAAATGCTGATTCGGCGTCAGACCGAATGGCTCGAGCGCCGCATTCCACAACACTCGCAACCACCACTGAGAGATGTGCAATTGGCGGGTGTGCAGGCGCAGCTGGCGCGCGTCAGCGAGCTCTTTGCGAGCGTACTGGAAATGGTGGCCGAGCACGGTGACAAGCTCGACATTTTAGAGCGCAACGTCTATCGAGCCGAAGTGCGCATTGATGCCAGTGCCGATCAGCTGAGCGACGCCGCGCCGCGCACCTACCGCACACGCCAGCACTTTTTCCTCGAATCAATCGGCTTTCCGCGCTCGCGCCCCGCGCGCTTCCGCTTGGCATTCTTTGCACTCGTCGCTGTCAACGTACTGCTGGCGCTCGTATTTTTAGGATAGAAAGAAAGAATGATTCGCAGCACGCAGGTTGGCGGCAGCTACGAGTACCGCTCGCATTTGCCGCCGCCGCCAGAGCCGATTCAGAGTCGCGCGGCGCAGTTGTTTGCGCGAACGATGCGCCGCGCGCGTGCCAACCCAGGCACCGACGAGGCACGCGAACTCTTTGGTGCGCATCCGTTGCTCGTCGAGTACGAGAAATTGGCCGCTCGTCTTCACGAAACGCACCGCATCAACAGCGACAGTTGGGGCGCGAGCGGCCTACTGCGACACCTCGGTCTGCTGTTGGGCTGGCCAGTCACCGATGCCGAATGGAAGGCAGTGGTTGCCAGCGGCAACACGATGCCGCGTGAGCGCGAAAAGGGCGAACGTGCGCGCTCCAACAAAGAGCTCGGCAAGCGCGCCGACCGCGAAATCATTGCAACAATCAACGATCAGGTAGCGCCGCTGGCCAGCTCGCTGCACCGCTACAGCAAGTGGTTCTTCATGTACCTCTATCAGAGGCGCTGGCTGCCACTCGATGCTCAGCTGCCGCTCTGGTCGGCCGATCAGCGCACCGTGCGCACGTGGGCCGATGTCGTCTGCTACAGTCTGGAGGAGCGGCGCCTCGTGCTGATTGAGCTGAAGACCGGCTACGCTTACCACTACACCGACGTACTGACGCTGGGTGGCGGCGGGCCAATCGAACACACTGCCTACAATCAGCACCAGATGCAGCTCGGCTGGATGCACGCACGTCTGACTGAGCTTGCCGGTACGGAGGAGATTGACGCCTACGTCGTGCGAGTCAATTCCGAAGAAGGAATCCCGCGGCCGCATCCGCTCGACGATTTGGCGCGCGACTACTTTGCCAACTCTTACCCACTGCTGAACAGCGCCACTTTGGTGCCAACTCCCGCCACTGCCGAAGAGCCAGCGGCCGAAGAGCCAGCGGCCGAGGTGCCTGACTTGCTAGCCCTTCTGGCAGCGCGCAGGCGAAAGCCGACAGTTTCGCGCGCCAAACGGCCGAAAAAGCGGAAAGAGCAGGTTTGGTCATAAAACAGCAGAGAACTGGAACGATGATTAGCTGCCTACTGCTACTGGTCGCGGGACTTGCGGCAGTGGTAGTCGACGCGGAGCCACTATCACCGCTGCTGGCGGCGCGCTTCAGCTGCGATCGCTGCTGGCCAGCGCGATCGCCCAACGTTGGCACGACTGACTGGTGTCTGTGCTGTTTCTTCAATTGCGGCGGCTTTCGGGCCGACTGCTTCACAAAATCGGCCTTTTGCACCGATGGGCGCAACGACCGCTGCGCCGGCCTCGACATTTGCGATCGCTACGGTGGCGTGCCGCCCGCTGGTGCGCTGCCCGGTGTGGCCGCGTCGTTTTTCGAAGCCGACGGCACGACACTGAAGAAGTCGTCGCTGTGGCGCGACGTGCGCGAAAAGCACAATGCGCAGCGCCACGCCTCGGATGAGGACAGCGACAGCGAAAAGTCGTACAATCACGTCAAAAAGTGCCCGCGCGGCTACAAACCAGAGCTGATTGACTTTAATGACGGCCTGGCCGCCGGCGTTGTCGAGGGTCGCGTGCCGGCGGTTTTTGGTGACTGTGTCTCGCGCGTCTCGCTCAACACCAACTGCTACGGCGGCTCAAAGTCGCTCGACAACCTCTGGCTCTTTGACAGCGATGGCGACAACACAGAGTTTGCCGAGTGGCTCTCGCCTAACGAACACTGCCCCAACTTTGGCGCGGGCGTCGGCGATGGCGGCACTCCGACTCGCGATGGAAAGCCGAATCCGTTTGCCAACTGCGAGCCAATTGACAACACGCTCGTGGTTTTCGATGAGCAGCAGGGACAGTGCGCGCAAGGCACCGACCTGGTTCTCACCTTCAAAGAGCCGGTCTACGTGCGCTTTGCCACCGTGCTCAATGTGCAAAAGGGCGAGAACCGCGCCGCGATGCTCAGCGGCTATGCGGGTGGCGATGAGAAGTTTAAGGAACGCTTTCCGGCGCCCGCCGCCGGCAAAGAAAACGGCCGCTCGACGCTGAATCTCGACGCCGACGAACTCGTCGGCAAGCTCGGCTTCTGGTTTGCCGAGCCGCTCGCCATCGTCGAAATTGGCGTCTGCAAGAAGCAGCGCGACGAACCGGAGCCCTGCGACACTGACCTTGTGTGCCCGAACTCGCCGCACACGCCATGCGTGCACGATCGCTGCAAAAAGCTCGACTGGACCGAGGGCGGGCGCGGACGCGGTCGTTGCGAGAACAACAACCACACGCCATGCAAGGGCGACAAAGACGGACCGTGCGTCTGCAAAAACGACCCGAAAAAGGCGTGCGTGCCAAAGCCGCCGGCAACCATGAGCACCAAGACCTCGACGTCGACTTCGACGCCGACTTCGACGCCCACTTCGACGCCCACTTCGACGCCGACTTCGACGCCCACTTCGACGCCAACGTCGACTCCGACGTCGACGCCAACGGCGGAACCCACGCCGATGCCGGTGACCGCTACTCCGACCGCCACACCCACATCAACTCCGACAGAGTGTCCGGCCGTCAGATGCGCAAACTACGTTCTGCTTGTGGGACAGGAAACAGTTCTTGTTAACAGCCAACAGGAGTGCGTGATCCCCGACACAGGAAATGGCACCACTGCAAGCATTTCAATCAACGGCGTGCAGACCTCGGTTTGCAGCCTTGGTGGTAGTGGAAACGACGAGACTTACTGCGTGGGTGCGGTAGGCAGTGATTGTGTGTGCATTCCTACGTGTTCGTGTAAGGCCGTTGGTAGTGCAACAAACGGAGGCACGTTTACGTTGTTCACCGCGTGCGAAACCCCACCGATTGGTACAACAGCGATGCCACCGGCGACCACT
Source organism: Pirellulales bacterium (assembly GCA_022841705.1). GTDB lineage: Bacteria > Planctomycetota > Planctomycetia > Pirellulales > Lacipirellulaceae. Next base: position 115,961 of record JALHQZ010000008.1, on the reverse strand, counting down.
TCAGAGGCGCCGACCTCTACTCCCGAGGCGACGCCGACCTTGACTCCGACCTCGACTCCGACATCCACTCCGACATCGACGCCAAGCCTCTTAACGTTTCGCTGCTGCAAAGATCAAATTTGCTCGGACGTTACCGACGCCGAGTGCGTTGGCATTGGTGGCACCGTTTTACCCGATTTTCCTGTGGGAGCAACCTGCGGTGCCACTACGTGCCAGCGCGGTTGCTGCATTAGAACTGTTGGCGACAACGCTTGTGTGCAAAACACGACAGAAGGTCGATGCTTTAGTTCGACGGCGGCTACGTCGCACGTTATTGGGGCGGATTGCTGCGACCTTCAGCAGTGTGTTGGAAAAAACGTGTTCGACAACTTCGTGTTGGTCATGTGTCCGACAATGACAGCCATTCCGTCTACGACAAGCACGCCGTCTACCACAGTGTCGCCCACACCAACCCCTACTTTACCGCCGACTTCAACACCCACTTCAACGCCGACTTCAACACCATCGCAGCCCACGTGCGAATCCGAACAGCGCTGTGGCGAGCGACCTGGCTGCTACGGCGGCGTGCACGATGGTTTGATGTGCCGTACGCTAGAGGACTGCGTGGGCGGCTACAAGTGTGTGCCGACCGACTGCGCGTGCCGCAACGACGCGCCGTGCCAGGATTGCAACGAAGACGGCGACGACAAGCGTGCGCACCAGTGCGGCCCGTGCCGCTTCTGCAGCGCCGAGGAGCGCCGCGACGACGGCAACAACCACACCGCCTACGGCCTGCCGTGCTGCCCGTTTCTCGACAAGATCAAGCTGCGCGCCGAGCTCGTACCGGCCAACTTTACGCAGTTTGGTTTGCAATTTCCGGCAGCCAGAAATGGCTCAATGACGGTTGTCGCGACGCTCGACGAAGAAGGGTTGTTCTGCTTCAAGGTCACCAAATCGACAGTCTCGTTGCCACGAGGTATTGCTTTTGTGCAGCTGCGGACCATGGAGACACTCGAAACCAGTGCGCAGGCACTCGGTGTCGAAACATGCCTCTCTTTTGAGGACTACAAAGACGTTTTCAACCGGCCGCTTAGCGAAGCATTTGTGGTCACTCCGGTGGGGGAACCCACTGCCCCTACTTTTATCGGCGCGCAGTTCCAGACGCCCGACGACCGCAGCTTCTTCAAGAAGCCGAAGCAAGGCGAGTGCGCAGACGACATCTGGTCGGGCGGCAGCTGCCGCCCGCGACTCGACTGCTCGTGCGGCAAGTGCTCGGACGAGTGCGATCACAACTTTGATGGCAACGACACGCTGCTGCCGGCCGACTGGTTCGCGGTGCCGCTGCCGAGCGCGCCGGTGCTATCGATTGTGTCGGGGTTCGACTTTTTCGACCAATGCACGACGCCCAGCGCCGGCCGCCGTTTGGACGAAGATTTTTGCCGCACGGCGGTGAAGAAATCGTGCACGCTGGCCGCTGGCGAGTGGCGCCACGCGACGATCGAACCGCACGTTGTCGTGGGAGAAGCGTGCGTCGACCCGGTCGAGTTTGACAAGATCGCGTATGACATCTACCGCATCTTTGCGGCGCAGCGCCTCGTGTCGGTTGTGCTCGAGACGCGCGTTGCCGACTGTTCTTCGTCGACGCCGCCGTCGAGCACCGAAGTAGCGTACTTGATCAGCGCCAACGACTGGTGTTCCAAGGCGCTGCCGGTGCGCGCCGATCTGCACGCTGTCACCTGCACACCGCATCCCAAGGGCGGCGATGTGCAGACGACCAAGATTGACTTTCGCGCACCGACGACCGGTCACTATCTGCTCGTGGTGACGTCGTTTGAGCACGTGGCATTTGCCAACCAGACGCGAATTCCAGAGGAAGACCGGCAGCAGCTGCGCTGCGTCGACTATCGCATCAAATTCGAGGCGAAGGATCAGATTTGCCCAGCAGAGCTCTGCGAGCTGGAAACGTGCCGCGATGCGCGCGACTGCGACGCCGAAAAGTGCACCGACTTTACGTGCGCTGCCGACTATGGTCGCTGCATTCTCTCGGAGACGCGCCTCGACGGCCGCACGAGCGAGGATCGTTCCCACGACCGCTGGCGCGACATTATCGCCAACCCGGACTGGGACGACGACGATGACCACAGCAGCAGCAGCAGCAGCAGCAAAGAGTCTTCGTCGACCAAGGATTCGCGGCAGAAGAAGTCGAAGAAGAGCGGCGTGTGCGCGTATCAGCCCGACGGTGCGCCGTGCATCGGGGTTATTGGCGATCAGTGCCAGCAGACGACGTGCCAAAGTGGCGCATGCAAGACCGACGTGCACTTGCCCGTTTTCAACTGCGACTGCGTGTGCCCGCGCGAGTGCGACTCGTATCTCGACTGCGACGACCACGACCCCAAGACGATCGACCTGTGCGAACCGGAGCGCGGCGTCTGCCTGAATCGCGCGCGCCCGCCGACGCCGGAGCCGACTCCGACTCCGGGCGAACTCTTTTGCCCGCCTTTTGACATTCCAAGCACTGTTGCAGAGAATTGCACGACTACGCTGACGGCGAATTCGGTTGCTGGCGTATGCGAAAGCAACGGCACGTGCACGGTCTCGCTTGAGCTGGGCGGCGATGCAGGTGGTACAGTCCAGCAGACTTGCCTCGGCACTTCAGAGCCGTGTGTCGACGCTGGTACTGGCTGCATCTGCAGCGTGTTTCCGCAGGCAGTTTGCATCCGCTCGTCTGGCCAGCCTGCGACCCTGTCGGCTCTTCTCTGCCAAGTGGTGCCCGAGCCTCCGGAGCCGAGTGTGCAGCGCGCTGCAGTGGTTTCTGCCGACGCCGATGAGCGCGTGTCGGAAGCGAGTGTGCGCCTGGCTCTGGATCGCGCCGAGCTGGCGTACACTGCGGCCGTTTTCGACGTCTACGGCGACAACAGCGCAGCTGGCAGTCCGCTGTGCGCCAGCGATGTGGAGGAGCGCACCATTGAGATCGACAGCGCCTCCGCTCAGCAGGCGGCGAGCGGTGGCGAGTGCGAGGCGGTCGATGCGGCTCAAGAGTGCCTCGATGGCCAGTCGGCGGCGACGAGTGCTCTGGGCCACCAGTGGTTCGACCGCGCGTGGAGATCGCTCGATGCCGCGAGCCGGCATGCGCAGCGACAGCCGACATCGCGACGCGCTCTGGTCAGCGCGTGCTGTGCGCAGCTCTACTACGGTGCTCTGGCGCGCTGGTGCGGCCGCTCGGGCGCCGATGCCGACCACTGGCAGCTGAGCGGCGCGCGCGTGGTGCGCGAGGCTGTGGGTGCCGACTGCGTGGCGTTTGACGACGGTCACCGCGATCGCGACATCAACGACTGGGTTGCCGAGCAGCGCGTGGTCGAGGTGCGCGCGGCCAACGGCGAACTGCGCGCCATCAACGTGCACGTGGTGCCGTTGGCGCGCGGTGGCGGCTACACGGCCTCGTATGCGCTGTCGGCGCGCGGCCTCGAAATCTCCTCTCTGGGCGCGGGCGCCAATGCCGGCTGCTCAGAGCGCGCGCGAGCCGTGCTCGATGCGACGTTTGATCCGGCCGCCATCAGAAGCGAACTCGAGCGACGCGTGCCGCTGGCCGACGGCGTGCGCGTCGCCGTCTTCCACCACGTGCTGGCGGCCGAGAGCGCCGACGCGCACCTGCTGCCGGCGGGCGTCAGCGAGTCCTTCTGTGTCACGCTGACCGACGGCGGCGGCGCCGATGTGCCAGCCTACTGCCGCGCGCAGGCGGCGGGCGACGTGGCGCTGTTTGACAACACACGCTCGACTCTGCCGCCGGCGACCGAGACGAGCCTGTACGACGAGCTCGTGGGCGTGTCCAACTACGACAGCTCGATCAACACGCGGCGAGAGACGCGCCGCTACGCACCGCTCTATGGCGCGTCGGCGGTTCTGACGCTGCCCGAGGGCGCGCGCGACACTGTCGTCAGCGCCGACAACTCGTTGCGCTTTGCGCTGCGCAACCACGACTGCGGCGCCGCCGTTGTGCTCGGCGACGTTTCGCCTAACCCGCTGGCCGTTCGTGTGCCAGCGGCCGCCTGTGCGAGCTGGCGCTGGTCGGCCGAAGGCGTGCCGCTGATCGAGGACGTGCGCTCTGACGCGCAGCAGTGCCGCGGCGGCACCGAGGGCGGCATTCTCGAGTGCAGCTCGGCGGCCGCCGGTGGCGTGTGCGAGTCGAGCGGTGGCGAGTGTGCCGCCGCACCGCGCACTGCCGGCGTGCCGTACGAGTATGCGGCGCGCTACTTTGCGTGCTCGCGCTGCAACTCGCGCGCCGCGTGCGAAAGTGACGCGAGCTGCGCCGGAAACAGCTGCTGCGACGCGCTCGTTCTCGAGTGGTACCGACACGCGGGTGCCGCCGACCTTTTGTATCACCCGGCGCGCGCGCTCGCCGACGTCATTCTGAGTGGCACCGACGACGAATGAAGAAACTTCAGAACAAACACCAAAAAAGCAGAATATGACTGCACTGACGACCTCGGGCGACTACGAACGCGCGGCATTTGCAATCAATCAGAGGCAGCTCGGATCGCCAAGTTGCCTGCTGCCACAAGAGGAAAACGTCTCATCGACGACCGCGAACAGGGGAGTTGTGTCGCGCAAAACATTCGAAACCACCACCACCACCACAACCGAAGACTGGAGCCACTTGGGCTGGCTCGATAAGACTGCTGTGGAAATGGTGCTGCGAGCACTAAACGACTCGACTGCCACGGCGACGCTGCTCGAATCGCTTGTAGTGTCGCGCACGCAAATGTGTGCAATGGAGCTGGTGTGCGATGCGATTGGTGTCGATTTTTCGCGCGCAATCGGCCATCGCTTCGTCACGAGCGATGCGCTCGAGCACTACGTCTTTGTCGCCGGCGAGCGTGGAACGCTGCACTTTAGCGACGACCACGTTTTCATCGACTACTGGTGCGAGCGGACGCGTCAGCTGTCGACGGCGGGCCGGTTCGCGTACCGCATCGACTCGCAGACCGACAGGGGCACGTGCTTTTGGCTCTTTAGCGCCGTTCCGATGGCGCTGCGCTTGCTGCCGGGCGGCAGTGTTGCCCTGGAGCTGTACGCGCTCGACGGCACTCTGGTGCACTCGGATCGCTTCGATCGGCGAAAGTCGCGCGAAGGTTTGGAGTAAATTTTCTTTGTTTTTAGTGACTGTAGCGCGCGCGATCACTTGAACTTGGGGCCGAGCGCACCCTGAGCGGCGCGCTGCTTGGCGGCGGCGTTGTTGATCGACTGCAGCGAGCTGGCGGAGCCGACGAGAATCTCGTTGCCGCATTCGGGCGAGGCGATGGCGCCGGCCGCCCACTGAAAGGCGATGTTGCGCACAAACAGCCACGTCGTGTGCACGACGATGATGCCGAGCACAATCACCAGGAAGAGGTTGGTGCCGACCTCCTCGTTGGCCGAGTCGATGTTGATGAACTCGATCAAAGCGGCGATGAAGGCGCCGACGAACACGGCCCACTCGAGGAAGCGCAGGAAGGTGGCGAGCGCAAACATGCGCAGATTCCAGAACGACTCCTCGGCAATCGTGTGAAACACGGCGCCGGCCAGAATCAGCGAGTTGACCGCCAGATAGAAGTTGGCGCTGACCGTCAGCGCGGGGCCGAGGACCAGGTAGAAGGTCCACGAGAGCCACAGCACCACGTTGCGCACAACCTGCAGCAAGAACAGGATCAGCGGCGCGCCGCCGACAAACCAGCCGAGCCACGTCTGTGATGCTGCCTTCTCGAGATCGTCGTAGGCGGCGCGGTTCATGGCACCGACGTTGCCAAACGTCGTGAAGCGCGCCCACGGCGTGGCGACCACCACAAAGATTGCGAGCAGCGCAATCCAGCCAATCGGATTGAGGAACGCGGCTGCAATCGTTTCAAAGCCTCCGGGCAGAAGAGGTGTCAGGTCACTCATGATTGAACTGAAAGTACCGTTTCGCTGCTTCAATCAAAAAAGCGAACAATTGCTCGCCAGCAACGCGTTTTGGCGCCGCCTTGCGCGCGCCATCGCATCCAACTTGCACTCGAGCGTCCGCAGCCAGTTGGCGTGAATCAGATGCAGGCTGCCAAAACCTCGCACCAGCGACAGGTGCGGTTGTAGAAACGCGTAGCCGTTTGGATAGCGATCGAGCGGCAAAAAGCCGATTTTGTGCGCGTGGCGCGCGGCGACAATTTGAAGCGCGTCTTGGTCCGGTAGTCTGAGGCGCGTCATTAGGCCGACGGCCTCTTCGAGCAGAGCGACGGTGGCGTTGGACCGCTGTGCCCACCAGACGCCACCGTTGACGCAGAGCTGGTGCGGCGCCGTTTGGCACGGCCACTCTTGCTGAAACACGAGCCGCCTGCCGGGCTGCAGCCGCTGTATCCAGGCGCCAGCGTTGCGCTGCAAAACAACATCAGAGTCGAGTACGAGAATGTCGAGCGTTTGGTCGCGTCTCCGAAGCTCGGTGAGAATTGTCGGCAAACGCTCGCCGATGCGCTCCAAAAAGCTCTGCCGCCGCTCCGCCAGCAATCGACACTCGACGCCCGCCTCGCTACACAGAGCCGGCAGCGGCGCCTCGCCAACCGACCACCACAGACCGAGCCTGATGCACACGGGCGAGGGACGGTTCGCGCGTCGCCACTCGCCCACTAGCAACTCGGTCGCGGGCAGCCACGCGCGATCGGCAAACAGCATCAGTAGAGTTGTGCAAAGCGCCGTCATTCTTTTTCCGCCGAATTAATCTTGGCGGTCGAGTGCGGTAGCCTCGCGCCTGCGCTTCACTGCATTCGAACGTCGCAGCGACTCGCGCCCAGCCTCTCGCAAATCGGGCAAAACGGTCAGCGGCGCAGTTTCCAGAAACACCTCTGGCGTCAGCAGAGGCCGCGTCGACATCCAGCGACCCGGCAGCGACGGCAGCGGCAGGCGTTCGATGTTTGTCAGAATCGGCGCACGCTCGTCTGGCTGCGTGATCAGAGCGCCAAAGGTGTACCGGTGGACGGTCGGTATGCCAATCTGCACCATGCGCTCGACAAAGCGCGGTCGCCAGTCGTCGTCGAGGCGGTGCGTTTCGTGCGTTTCGCGCGTCGCCTCGTCGAGCTCCTCTGGCGTGCCGGCAAACCGCGGATCAAACGCGAGCGCGTCGACAAGCGCCAGCGCCATGTCGCGCCTATAGACTGCGCCGACAAAGTGTCGCGCAGTGCTGGAAAAGTGGGCGGCGATTGCTGCGCGCGTCGGTGCGTTGTGCGGCTGCTCGGGCGCAATCCTTTCGATGATTCCGAAACTGTTGTTCTCAAACGGCATCGAGAAGAGAGTCTGGCGCAACAGAGCGACAAACGTCGCCTCGCTGCTCGTGTCGCCGTCGTCGCTTTCGCCACGCTCAAAAAGCTCTAGCGACGGCAGAGGCGCGCGGCCCACAGTCGCGCACTGGCGCAGCAAATCGAGCGCCAGATCATAGGTGTCGAGCGAGCGGTCGTAGAGCTTGCTCGTAGCCGGCGTGCTGCTCATGTTGACGCCGAGCGTGCGCAGATCGCTGTGCGCCAGCCGCACAAAGAGCACGGTGAGGCTGCGCCAAGAGTCTCTAGAGGTGCTGCCAGCACCGGCGGCGGCGGCGAGCACGCTGAGAATCGAGGTCGTGCTGAGCGAGAGTGCGAGCAGGCGAAACCAATGCGTGTTGTCGACGAGCCGGCAAAACTTGCGAAAGTTATCGCGCATCGTAAAGAGCAGGCCGAGCGCCGGTAGTTCGCGCAGCATCGAGCGCGTCTGCGTCAGCACATCTCGCGCCGCGTCGGCGTCTGCCACTAGAACGGCGCGCGCCAACTGCTCAGCAACCGCATTCAGTTGTTCGTCGACCGATAGGCGCACCGCGATCGCCGACGCCGCATTGACGCCGTCCATGCCGTCAAAGCGCAGCTGCTCCGGTACGCGCGCGCGAGCGCTGTCGGAAAAGAGCATCCAGATCGCATCGAGTGTCGCCGGCGACACCGGCTCTGCCACTTTCAGATCGCACTCGTCCGCGTCGCCATAAGAGACGACGGACATTTCGCTGAGCGAGCGGCGCACGATCGAACGCAGCATATAGCGCCATGCGGCTGCGTCGGCGTCGAGGTTTTCGAACCGCACCGACTGCTGCGAGTCCTCGCAGAGCGCCTCGAGGCACACCGGCAGCAGACCAATGAAGAAAGTTGCCTGGCTGTCGCCGCCACCGCGACCCTTCTCCAGAGCGCGCCGTCGCTCTTCGCGAGTCGGCAACGCATAGGCGCGCTCGACCGCATCGTCGTCTTCACACGCCTCTGCGAGCACGCCAAACACAAACTCGTCGATCGCATCGGCCGCCGTCGGCCCATGCGCCACAATTCGATCATAGCTGTAGACGGCCCATTCGTAGTCATTCTCTTCGTCGGCGGTGGCAGCGGCGCTGTCGTGCACCAGTGCGACAAAGTGACCCGGATTCGGCTCGGGCCGCTTCTGCAGTATGATCATGCCGCCGGCACGCTCAATGAGCTCGAGCGCATATTTGCGCCGCGGAAACGGCTGGTCGCGATCGAGCGCACCGAGCTCGGCCGCCGTACTCACTTTCAGAGGCAGCAGAAAGACGCCCTCGCGCAGCGCCGCCAGCATCAGCTCTTCGGTCGACGCAAAGCGCGTGGTGAGCGAGCGCAGCAGCTCGATCGACTGCAGCAGATCGGGCGGCGACAGCACAACACTGTTGGCAACATTGTTGAATGCGTGCAGCGCGCACAGATAGCCGTCGTGCACCTGTGCCTCAAAGGCGCGCTGGCCACCGGCAAACTTGCGCTCAATGGTGCGCGCTGGCCGCAGAAAAAACTCTGTGTCGCCGCCCTTTTCGAGCTGCGCCAACTCGCGCTGTGCGCGAGTAATCTGATGCTGCAGGGCGCGCGCCTCAAGATCGGCACCGTTGCTGCGCAGCTCGCCAATGAGAGTGCGAAGCGAGCGCATTCGACTGCGCTCATCGGGCGTCGAGCGCTGCTTCTTATACACAAATGCAGCGGTCTCCATCTCACTATCGGCATCGCCAGACGCATAGGCCCAGCAGAGATTCCGCGGTCGCACCGCAGCATCGCCGTACACCAGACGCCAAACTCGCTCCTCCATTAGAGACGGCAGGTACGGCGCACCGCAGCACACATGCACGTTGTAGAGCAGCGCATACGTAGCGGTCATCATCTCTGGATCGGCCCAAAGCGGCACAGAACTCATGTTTGCGCCACTTCAATTGGTAACAACTCTCCCGAGGCAATGCGCGATCGCTTGCCGCGGCTACCAGCTGTTTCGTCTCTATCGTAGCAGGTGGCGACGGCGACGACTCTGCGCTTGCCCGCAAAGTACTTTGGCGCCGCCAATGGGCGCGCCTCGAACCATTCGGGTACAAAACGCTCGCCGCTCTCGCTGCCGTCGAGCTGCGCGGAGCTGCGTGGCGCCCACCAGCGCAGCTTGGCCTTGTCTGCGCACTGATAGTACTGGCGGTAGCCTGCAACAGGATCGCCGGGAACAACGTACGCCTCGGGCATGCATTGCGGCGGCAGCGTCACCTGGCATTGAAAGTGGAGCGACGACGGCGGCGTGCACGGAATGGAGCGAGGTGCGTTGGCGCTGAGCCACTCGAGCTTGGCGCGCGCAGCGTGCGGTGCGCCGCTGAAACGCAGCTCAAACTCGTCGCAAAGTGCAATGCCGAGCGACGCCAGCCAAACGTAGTTGTTGACGTAGGCGCGAGCCCACACAGCACACGGATGCTGCGCGTGCGTACTCTTCCAGATCAAACCCTGCTTGAAAAGCACCTCGGCATCCTGCGCATTCAGCGCCCACCACGCTGTCGACAGCAGATGACACGTCTCCGAAATCATCTTCACAACATGTCGATTGTTATGATACTGCGCTGCCAGCTTGACAAGCGCGCTCAGGAAAAAGATATTCATGACCCAATAAGTTCTTTTTCCCCGAAAATGCCTTTTTAACTTGCTTGGTGGTGGTCTCAAACCCCGATTTTGCAAAATTTGCCACTGCCATCGCGCTGCTAGCATAAAATAACATAGATTCGCTGCAAAAGTGGAAAATATTTTTGCAAAAGAGATTTCGGTTATCGCTAACTGGTTTCGGTCATAAAAAATAATTTCTTAAACACGTGTCAATTTTATGCTATTTTTAGTGGGATGTGCAGCGCCGCTGTCAAAACACGCAAAATCAAATTTTTTAAAAAGATGGCTTGCAAAAAGTGTCCGTTTTCCACTTTATTGTTGTAGTGAAGTGTAAAAGCACGAATTTGCCATCGGCACAGCGATTGCCATGTAAAATAAAATAAATTTAACACTTTTTTTTTATTTGTATTTTCCGTCCCACCGGTGTCCAAAATCTCTGTCTGCAAATTCTTTTCTCGAACAAGCGTCAAATCTATAGGTTTCTATCTGCACAAGAGCGCCGCGCTGCCAAAAGTAAAGAAACTCTATTTTTCATACGTAAAATCAAGCCTAGTGCTGCCGATGACCCTACCTACAAAGTTTTTCGAAAATTTCGGCACCGCCACTAGACTCCTGATACAAAACCAGGTAGATTGGACAACTATCGGAAAATTTTCACTTTGGCAAACCGGTTTCCATTCCGCAATGCAATGGCAAACGAATTTTTCCAAAAAGCATAAATCTACCCTTTTGCATGTACCAAAGCGCAGAGTAATGCCAAAAAGTAACAAGCGACTTTTCGCGCATCAAAAATGACCAACTGCCTCCCGCCTCAGTTGTACATTGCAATTTCGGGTCTGATCGGTGCTGGCAAGAGCACGCTGGCCGACCAGCTGGCGCCTCAAATGGGTCTGCCCGTATACCACGAGCCAGTGCAAGAGAATCCGTACTTGGCCAAGTTCTACGCGGACATGAAAGCGCACGCGTTTCCGATGCAGGTGTATCTGCTGAGCGAGCGATTCAAACAGCAACAGCAGATTGTGTGGAACGGCACAGGCGCAGTTCAGGATCGATCGATCTACGAAGACTCGGTGTTTGCGCGCATGCTGGCCGATTCGGGTCTGATGTCGGAGCTCGACTTTCAGACGTACACGGCGCTCTTTCGCCACATGACCAACTTCATGCAGCGTCCGACGTTCATTGTCTACCTCGACGTCAGTCCGCAGGAGGCTCTTCTACGCATTGGCATGCGCGGTCGCACCGTTGAATCTGGAATCACCATCGAGTACCTCACGGCGCTTCATTCCGCCTACGAAGTGTTCCTCCGCGACATCAGCCGCACCATTCCCGTGATGCGCGTTCGCTACGAGCAGTTTGTCGACATTGACGCAATGGTGGCTGCAATCAAAGGCTTCTACAACGATCTGGGGTCAGTGCACGAATGCGATCCGAGCTCCATTTTGAAAAAGTAAAACAGCGAAAACATTCTGGAAAAATAGAAATCGCGGCAAGCGCGGTGCGGTGAGATTACCTCGAAAAGTGTTTCCCTTTGGAAAAAGTCAAGTGGCCGCCAGCGTGGTGCGGCGAGTCTGATGGGGTCGAATGTCGGTTTACTCAAAAATTACAGATTTTTTCCGGCATTAAGGGTCGAAGCGTATCGCTAAAAATCGCGGATTAGTGACACGCTACTCGCATGACGATTCCGCGTAAACTGAGCGTGGGTCAAATTTTGAAAAACCGATTTAGGGAAAAAATATTCGAGAGGGCCTCCACTTTTTTTGGCGAGTTTTCACTTTTTCATTTTCAACCTGCCAAGAATTATTTTATTTTTGCCTATCGCTCGAGAATCGTCTGGCGATCATTTCACTCAACGGCAGCTAGGGTCGGTGTTAAGCGATTTCTCGAGTTAGAGCAAATGGGAGATTTGTGCCAATTCAAAAAAATTTAACGGACACTTTTTTTCAAACTTCATTTTGTCTCTAGCTCGCGAAATCTCTTAACACCGACCCTACCGTCCGTTGAGTGAAATGATCGCCGGGCGATTCTCGAGCGATAGGCAAAAATAAAATAATTCTTGGCAGGTTGAAAATGAAAAAGTGAAAACTCGCCAAAAAAAGTGGAGGCCCTCTCGAATATTTTTTCCCTAAATCGGTTTTTCAAAATTTGACCCACGCTCAGTTTACGCGGAATCGTCGTGCGAGTAACGTGTGACTAATCCGCGATTTTTAGCGATACGCTTCGACCCTTAATGCCGGAAAAAATCGGTAAATTTCGAGTAAACCGACATTCGACCCCATCAGGCTCGCCGCACCGCGCTGGCGGCCACTTGTCTTTTTCCAAAGGGAAACACCTTTCGAGGTAATCTCACCGCACGGCGCTTGCCGACATTTGTAAAAAAAAAAGTTTACAGCGCAAAATTCTTGACTAGCGGCGAGCGTTGGGCGGTGCGTCTCGAGAAACAAATTTTTGGGTGCCATTTTTCTTTTTCTTTTCGAGGGCGACAATGTTCAATTGTTGAGGCAGTCAGTTTGCCGTGGGTTCATCGGTGTGTGTTGTCAACGTGGCGACTGCAGCAGAGAGCAGGACGATTCCGACGGCGTAGCCTAGGCCACACTGGAGTGCCGCCAGCACGCGTGTAGCTTCGCTGACGGGAAAATTGTCAATGACGCCGCCGCTCGTTAGCAGGAGGAATGTGTAGATGAATAGGTCATAGAGTGCGAAAAACACAGAGGCCGTGGCTGGTGTATTCGAGAACACGTTTGCAAAGACACTTGTCTTCCACACAAACACGTTGACTGCGGTCTGAGCGAGCAAGTAGCCGAATATCGTATCTGCAATCTGCCACGTGGTGATAATATAGTGACCGCGACCCAGTGTATTGAACACCAGATACGTGAGCCAGCCGATATTAATAAAGCCTATCGCAACAGCAACCAAATCAAAAACAATCGAAAACAGCCGCGCCCACATCGCTATGCTGCCAAACGCAGCGCTGATGAGCAGAATCACAACAATTGCCGGCGTAGTTATGCCGAATAACGGCCACGCTGTCCTGTAGTAGGCTATTTCGCGAGGCGATGGTTTTATCGCGACTGATGTCGGCATCGCTACCTTTTTTTTCTGTAAGAGTCACTCTTTGCGATGCATCCGATTTTGGCCGCGCGGCAACAACGACAGAAAGAAAATGACAATTGTGAAAGTGTCTCAGGCGCAGTTTTGATAAATGTCAAAGTGATCCATGGCGGCGCAAGCAGCGTGATCGTAGTGTGCGTTGAGGATGGCGGCGGCGGTTGTGCGCGGGATGATTGGCGTTTTGATGCGTCCGACCGGAATGATGCTGGCGGCGCTGGTGTACTCTTCGATGACGAGGTCGGGAATGTTGGCGAGCGCCTCCTGTTCGCCCTCCTCGGCGACGAGGTCGCGCTCCGGCTCCATGCGATCGGTGTCAGGGTTGTACCGGTACTTTCGGTACTCGAGTGCGACGCGGTGCTCTCGCTCGACAAAGAAGCGATCGGCCTGGTGTGCGTCGAGGTGCTCGGTGGCTGCCGTCGGCTTCATAAAGTGCAGCGACTCGCTGTCGGCCCAGCCGCGCACCTGCGCAAACTCATCGCTGCTGGCGGCGCGACCGGCGCCTCCGACAAAGCCTGAGCCGCCGTACGAGCGCTTGAGCGACGAGCTGCTGCCTGGCACGAGCGCAAAGCCGGTGGCGGCGCCGAGCGCCTGCAGCTGATCGCGGCTGAAGTTGGCAATCGAGAAGTAGAGCGAGTCGCCCTCGCGCGGCGCCGTTGCGAAAATGTTGTGAATTTTGCCGCGCGAGTACAGCGTGTAGTTGAACTGGCGATCAGTGACGAGCGCCATATACCCAGCCGTCGCCGTGGCGCCATTGTTGCTGTCTTCTGCCTTGGCGATCGGGCCGAGGTACTCAATTTTCTTGTAGAGCTCCGCCGCGCTCAAGGCGCCGAGTTCACGCAGCACCTTGAGTACGCGCGCGTTGGTGCTGCCGCGCCCATTCGAGTAGCCGCTGGCGCTGCTCGTTGCTGGCAGCGCGCGCCGCTTTGCCGCCTGACTGCCGTCGCCCGCCAGCGCCTCGCGACCGCCGTCGTAGATCACGGCGCCGCGCGCCTGCTGTCTGAGAGCGCCAGTGCGCTGCAGCAGGTCAGCGTCGCGCTCTGCCTGCACCAGATTCGCCTGAATCTGATTGATCAGCACGTGCGTCGCCAGCGTGTGAAAGCCGGGCGCGCGGTCAATGTGCGATGTGTCGTCTTTGCCGGTGTACGAGCCGCGCAAATTGAACAGCGGCATGTAGATGCCAAACTGATTCTGTGTGCCGTCGGCGTACGGCTGGCACAGCACCGGATTGTCGACCGGCTGGTCGGCCAACTGTTCCATGGTGCTGTACTGGCTCGTGTCGGTAAACGCAATGTTGCCGCCGGCGGGCTCCGTGAACATTGTGCCAAAGTTTCCGGCAATAAAGCCGTTGTACGGCACCACACCGGCGCTGCCGTTGGCCGCGAGCGCTGGCATCACACCGTTGTTGAACAGGTCCATCGTCGGGTCGTTTGATTGACTGAACAGCGGGATGCTCATCTCGGTGCGCTGCGGCGTCTGCTCTGGAAAGATGTTGCCGTAGATGGCGCGCATCGAGCTTGCGATCGGATTGTCGCTCAGACCGGGGATACCGTCCATGAAACTCATCACTGCCTCGTTTTCACTACTGTTGTGTGTGTGTGCGCGTTAAAAGCCGCCAAAAGTCAGCAGCGTCTGCTGGCCATTTGCGTCGCCGCCGCCGTTTGAGCCCGCTGTGCGCAGCGTGTCGCCGCCACTCCGCATGGTACCGGCGGCCACCTGCGGATTGATCGACACCGACTCTTGCAGGCGGTTGCGACCGAGCACAATGGCGAGTTCGCGCGTCTGTGTCTTGACGACGCAGGCGCGCTCGCTCTGATAGTGATCGAGCGCATCGATGCACTGCTGCTTGCTCTTGCGAATCTTCTCGTAGCTCTCCACCGCCTTGTGGTCAATGGTGCGCAGAGCCGCGTTGCCCGGGTCGGGCTTGGTGCAGCTGTTGTAGAGCAGGTTCTGCAGCGCGCGCAGCTGCGTCAGATCGTTGCGCACCTCGCGCACCTTGTCAAACACGTGGCCGTTGACCGGATCGTAGTGTTCGCGCAGCGCTGCCTCGGTCCACCGCAGAAACGGAAAGCCGAGGCGCTCGAGCGGTGCCTCGATGAAATCGCGGTGCATCCATACCATTTCGGGGAAGATAAAATCGTCGTTCATCACGCCGCGCGCCTGCTCCTCAAACTGGAAGATGTAGCGATACCGGTCGACCACCACTGACACGGCCGCCGACGTCGCCTGCAGAGTCTTTTTCGATTTTTTCCTCGGCGGCGCCGCAGCAGCCGCTCCTTCTCCCTCTTCACCGCCCTCGCCGCCTCCGCCAGCCTGAGCGGCAGCGGCAGCTCGCCGCGCAAATTCGAGCCTATAGGACTCTGAGCAAATGACGCACTCGCGCATCTGCTGTGGCACGGGCACCACTGGCAGCGGAAGAACTGGCGCAGCAGCAACAGCGGCAGGCAGCGCCGCTGCACCGCCGCCGAGACGCGCGCGCAAATCATCGGCGCGCGCCGTCAGCATCTGGCGCATCGGCGCCGGCAGCTGTGGTTGGCGCAGCTGCTGTTCGTATTGCGCAAGGCGAGCGCGAAGTTCGTCTGCTGGCACCGCTGGGGTCGGTGCGATGGCGGGAGGTGGTGCCGCCGCGGGTCCTGAGCTGAGCTCCTCGCGCACGACGCCGCGAGCTTCGTTTCCGAGCCCACTGCCACCGCCAATCAGCGCTGCGAGCTCGGGCGGATATTCGGCCGTCGACGCCGAGGAGTCGGAAGACCCGTCGCTCTGCGTAGCGAACTCGTCGAGCTCGCGCCTCTGGCGCGCCTCAATGGCGGCACGAACGCTGGCAAAACTCATTATTCGAAAGTGAAAAGATGATGAGCAGAACGGAGCGACGGCGCTTCGCGGTGTTCCAGAAGAAAGCGAAGAAAAAGGGCGTGGATGCAGCGCCGGCGCTGGCCGATCTGCTGCAGGTGCGTACGCAGAACAACGTCGCCACGACGCAGTTTCAGTCGTTTGCCGAGTTTGTCGGCGCTCCAATGCCCGACGTGCGCCACAGCGAGGCCGACGACGCATTTCTGCTGGCCGAGTACTGTCGCAAGTCGCTCGAGCTGATGGCGCGAGTCATTGGCGGTCTGGTGCGCACCACCGGCTTCAGGAGCGGTACGCCGGCCTCGGCGCTACTCAGCGCCAGCGAGAGTGCTGCGCTGATGCAGCGGCGCTCGCAGTGGGACGAACAGCTGCGCTCATTCAAGTACGGCCTCTGGCACGCGCCGCCGCTGTCGGGCGGCAGCACGACCAACTACTCGCTGTGCGCGCAGCTCTGGTTGCTGGTGGCACACGCCAACGTGATTCTGCAGCAGGGCGGTGCTCTGGTGGAGCTCGGTCGTTTTCATCCGCCGTCGAGCGCCTACCTGTCGCGCAACAGGCTCGTACTCGACACGCCGCACGTCATCGACTATCCGCTGCGCACGCTCGTAATGACGATTGAGAACTTTGTCGAGCGCCTCGACACGCTCGAGGGCGGCCTCGAGCCCGACTACGTTCGCTTCGTCGCAGCGCTCGAACACTGCGCGTCGACGCTCGCCTGCCTCGAGTACGACGCGCGCACGCTGAATGCCGCCGAGTGGTGTGCGCCCGCATCTACCACTACCACCACCACCACCGCTGACAGCAAGAAGCTGCGCGTTTCCGAGCGCTTTCTAACGAGCTGTGTGGTGTGGTTTTCGACGCTGCGCGACTATGCCGACAACTATCGCTCGCTCGATGGACCGCATCGTATGCCGGTGTGCGCGGCGGCACAGCCGTGGTTCCCCGGGGTGACATCGATGCGCGGACTTGCCGCATTTCTCTGCCGCTACTCGTTTGACCACATGGTCGACGAAGTCTATCGCGCATCGCTGCGCGACTTTCTGCGCCAATTTCAACTGCGTCCGTGCGACATGGATTTGTACCGCGTCACCAATCACATGAACGAAGTGTCGATTGCGTCGGTGCGCACGCACCGCTTCGATCACACGAGCGACGTGGCGCAGGCTTACCTCTACCACGTGCACTTTGAGCGCGCCGTCAACGAGTATGTGTGCGAGGCGCTGCAGTGGCGCGACGGCGAACCGCGCCACACGCGCTCCTCATCACTCGGCGTGCAGCGCCTCCTCTCGGAACTGGCGGTGCTCTTCACGTGGCACCAGTTTCTCCTCGGAAAATTCCACTTTGATTTCAAGGCGCACTGTTTCATGTGCCAGCGCGATCCGGCATTCGAGGCCAGCATCGTCAAGGCGCGCATCGGTACCAAGTTTGCCATCATCGTGCAGCAGTTTGCGCACTACTCGCTCGTCGTGCCGGCGCACGGTCGCTACGCCGAGCAGCGCATCTACGACTGCGCCGACATCTTCGATGCACTGGCGCTCTGGGCCCTGTGGACGATGTGCGTTTCGGGCGGCCGCGTCGCGCCCAACGTCAACCTGAGTACGTTTCTCTACGAGGTCTTTGGTGAGCAGCAGCTCAAGGCGAGAATGGAACGCACTCTCTGACTTCTAAACAAACAATGTCTTGTGCGCAATGCTGCGCGCCGATCGAGCGGCGGCCGCGCGCTGTATCGCGCGTACTCGTCACAACGGCCGATCAGAGCGCCTTGCCCGGCTACTTGATGATTGCAATCGATCTCGCCTGCGTCGCCATTGTGCTATGGGTCTACGCCGAAACGCTCACGCCGCTCTTTGCGCAGAGCGATCCGAATCGCTGGCTCGTGCTCGCTGGCACCTGTGTCACATCAGTGCTGCTGATTGCCGCCATTGCTGTGCAGGTGCGCTATTCGCTGCAGCGCAAACAGAGCGCCTATGCTGGCAACGCATTCTGGCAGCTGCGGCAGGCGATGCAGCCGCTGCTCAGCACCTCCTCGGTGATGTTTATCGTCTCCACATGGGCCACCTATCACATACCATGGGACGCACCGGCCTCGATCGCACTCTACGTCGCCATTGCCGTCGCCAAACTCTGCACATTTCAGATTGCAAATGCGCACCGGCGCATGCTCGTCAGCCACATCCTTGTCATGGAAAAGCACATTCTAGACCCTACCTCTCTGGCGCCTGTCACGCGCCGCGGCCCAATGGATGCGCAGTCGCCTCCACCGCCCGACGACGACAACGCTGATAATCCATACAAATACTCGACTTTGCAGGAGCCGAGTACGTTTTCGACTCGCTACTCGCAGGCGCCCACTTTACGGCCGCACGTACCAACGATACGTCTGCCCAAGAACAGCAAGCGGAAGCCAAAGCGCAAGCAGAAGCTGGACTCGCCGCGCGACGGAATTTCTCTGACATCGATTGACGACGCCGAGCGCTCTGGCGAATTGATTGATGGGACGCGAGGTCGGTGGTAAAACCGTTTCATTCCGCTTGCAGACTCTCTCGCACCGCCTCCATCATCTGGCCCATGAAATTAGTGCCCACGAGCGCGCCGTCTCTCATGCAGCCGCCCCAGTAGTCTGGTCGTTCAGAGGTGGAGCTGCGCGCAAACTCAATCAGCGTCTGCTTGCCAGTTGCGAGCAGCGCGTCGCGATGCGCGCGATTCGCAATGTACTTGCGCGAAAGCAAGTCTTTCCACACTGCTCTCTGCACACCGTCTTCGTTGCGCTCACGCGCGTAGCGCATAGACTTTCCGATGCCAAGTTTGGCACCATACTTCTTCCCATTCGACGCCAGCTTTGGAATGATGCCGCTGTTGCGCTTCTTCGACCAGTAGGCGTACTTTGCTTCGCCATTGCCCGGAAAAAACAACTCGAATGCTTCGGCGTCAAACCTGCCAAAGCGACCGCCAGTCGTGAACTGCATAAACGTCGCGCGATCGGTGGCTTTCAGCGCATGCCACAGGTGCTCAATCGTCTCGAAATGCCACGTCTCGTCTGCGCCGAGCCACTCGGCCAACTTCTCATTCACGGCCAGCAGCGCCGGCGTGAGTGTGTTGCGCGTCAGCTGCACTGGCGCATGGTTCAAATTGCTCAGTAGATTCAGCGGCGGCGCGGCAGCCGAGTTAAAGTAGACAAATGACATCTTTTGTGCGGATAAAAACTTTTTTTCCCTTTGGTGTGCCTTGTCCTCGCAGAAAAAGCAGGATTTTCTGCACTTTTTTTTGTGAGGAATGAGTGATGGTGGTGCGGAGAAGCGAATGGTGCGAGCCGCATTATTCCGCGCAAATGGCCTCGGCCCCGACTGGGTCGAGATAGACAGCGGTGCTGACGCCGACACGTGCGAGCAACTCAGTGAATTGTTGCAGTGCAAGATATTCGAGTGTGTGCAGCTGGTCGACGAGATTTATCTCGTGGTCGACGAGGAGAACTTTCTCAAACAGAGGCCAGTGAACACCAACTATCGCCAGTACTCTGGCAGCCTGGTGCGCGGCGATGTGCTCGTGATTGCCGATAGCAAAGACGGCGTGTTGCGCGACCTTAGCGACGATGAGTTGAGTGCCAGCTGCGCCAGTATCGTTCAATTGTAAAAAGAGACAACAACCAGGTGTCAGAGTTGCACCGCAGGGCGCTTCTCTAGCCAGTGCTTCACGAACGCGATGAGCTTCCACTTGCGAAACATCGTGTAGAGATTGGGCTCGAGTGCGTCGATGATTTCGAGCGTGATCAGCGCCGGCAGCTCCTGCGTCTGCAAGCCGATGCAGACGTCGGCGAGGCGGTGCTCGAAGAAGTCTTTCTCGAGCGCGTCTGCGTTGTCGGCAAGATCCAGCAAAAACTGCCTGTCCATGTCGGCTTTGGCGCATTTCAAGCAGAGCGCGACGAGCAACTTTAGGCTGGCGTCGGACAGCACCTTTGACGCGCTAACTTCTGCCAATGGGGTTCTCAGCCGCACCACAAGCGAAAGAACGGCCATCTCGGAGCCCAGCTGTCCGTGTTGATTGATCAGAGGCAGCCATGTCCACGGACGTGTGCGTATCACGCAGAGGAGAGCTTTGAAAGCGGCACGGTCGACAGAAAAGTCGCTGCGGCATGCGATGATGCGGAATTCGTGGCTTAAGATTGCAGAAATCGCTGCGAAAGCGGCAGGAAACGCAGCCAGGTTCTCGATATCCGACGAGTCGAAGAAGTGAGCAAGCGTGTCAAAGGCCAGAATCTGCCGACTTTGAAACAGATTCGACTGCAGCGCGCCGTCGGTGAGAAACGCAGCAGTGACGCATGACATGACAATGAGCAGAGAGCATAGGCCGGTTTTCCAGAAGGCTTTCTCATCTAATCGCGCCAAAAGCGCGGGAAACCGATCGGAGAGAAAATGGTCGGCTAGAGCATACGATGCACTTTCGTGTTTGCGCAGCCATGGCAAGCTCTTGTGAAACACATCGAGCGCCGTGTTTGCAACAGTGGCATCTTCGTTGTACATGGCGTCGAGCAAAAGTCCTGTCGCGCCAGTGAAATGGCCGGTTTTTTCCACCAGTCTCAGAGCCCGCTTCAAAAGCGAGGGTTCGGTACGGCGTGTGAGAACATGTGCAATAAATGAATGCACGCCGTCTGCTTTGCAAATGCGATCTTGAGACGGTATCGTATCTTCAAAAAAGTGCAATGCGAAATCAAGCAAAGATTCGCTTTGGAGCGACACCGGCATTGCGGCAGCGCACACTGCCTCTGCCATTGCGGAGGCGTCTTTGTTGAAGTATTTTGTCGCCATGAAACTTGGAAAGCTCTGGCACAAGAAGCCGATGCCGAGAGCACGCGGCTCTTCGTACTCTGATGTCAACAAACTCTGCATTTGAGACGCGCTGATGCACATCGATACAAAAAGTGGTCCTGCTGCAAATTGTTGTCGATAGTAGTCTGTCAGCCGGCCGGTCTCTAGCAGTAGGTCTAGTGCGTGCTGGACCGCTGCTACGTCCAACTTGCACGCACCAAGGTCGGCACGCCGCGAACTCATAGTTTCAAAATGCACTCGTTTCCTTTTTTTTTTCAGTAGTAAATGGCCAAGTAGTATTTGATCGGCGCGCGGCATTCGGGACACTTGCCAGCGAGCGCTGTGTTGGCCATGTGGCGTGTGCAGTCGCGACAGCAGGCCATGTGGCCGCACGGTTCAAAGATTACGTCGCGCGCATTCGTCTGGCAAACGGTGCAGTCGAGCCGCGGCGCTGGCGACGGCTTGCTCGAACCCTCGACGTCGTGCGCCGACGCCTTCCAGCGGTTGGTGCGCGCGTCGACGCCAACCACTGGCATGATTTCTCGCTCCACTCGCTCGTCGACCGGCTCGGGCGGCGCCGGCACATTATAGCGCTCGCCGTCGAGAGTGAAGAAGAGATTGCTCGCGTCAATGCCGATGCAATCTTCGCCAAATGCCTTGCAATGCTTGCCGTGGAAAAGATTCCGGTCGCCAAATGCCACGACGTGGTCGCCGAAAAACTCGTTGTCGCTACCAAAGCACGTCAGTTTGCTGCCGCTCACGCGACACTGCGTCGCCTGCAGGCTCTTGTAGCCATCGCCCGGTACATCGACGTCGCGAAACCGAATGCGGCCTTCGCTCACGCGCCTAAAGCGCTCGTCGGGTGCCATCTGCATCACGCTATCGACAAACTGAGTCTGTTTCACTCTCACACCTCTGCTCGGGCCGGCACGCACACCGCTCATAGTTGCACCTGCTCACAAAAACTGGCCAAAGATGCTTTGTTTTACAGCCGCCCAGCTACGACCAGTGCCAAAGCATCAGCACAGTGGCGTACTGAGGCCGCGCGTTGTCATCGATCTCGCTCTCTACAACAACATCTATTTGCTACCGGGTCTCACAAGCCGCTATGCAAGCAGTGTGACAATTGAGTTTGGTCCGTGGCTGCCGCGGGAACTGATGCGGATGTTGTTTGTTCGGCTGGGCGCCAAGGGCCAGCAAACGCGTGCTATGCGCGCGGCGCCGGGCGATCGGTGTATGCTATTCTGCGAGTCGCGCCGAGGCGAGCGGGACTTTTGGCACCTCGAGCTGTTCGATGGCGGCGAGCTGCAGTTTTTCCTCGACCGAGAGACGGCGCTCGACGTTCTGCGCGACGAGTACGACCGCGCGCCACGCTCGCGGCGTGACTCTTTCGATGACTATGCGCGCCGCGAAATTGCCAGCCGCCTAGTCTGGCTGCTGCGCAGAGTGCAGCGGTGCCTGGGCGAGATGCAAACAGACAATCATTGTTCGTTTCTTTTTTTAAAAAAATGAGAGGTTCTTTTTAATTCTTGCGGGCGGGCACGCTCGCGCAAATTTTTGTTTCTTCAAAAGGCCTCGGAGCGGTTTGCAAACGACAGGAAGCGAGCGGTGCCGTCGCTGTTGACAAACGTACGGCCTCGCTTGGTGTCTTTGTAGAGCGCCTTGAAGATGTCGATGCGCGTCTGCTGCTTGCGAGAGTCGAACTCGTTCATGGCTTCGGCAAAGAACGCGCGAAAGTAGTCCTTGAGCAGACGGTACGCGCCGACCTGATTGGCGACGCCTTGGAGAATGACTTGGAGCTCAAACGCGCCAGGACCAAAGCTCAGGTGGTGCTCGAGCAGCTGCGCGCAGAGCACGGGCAAGTGCCACTCTTGGCACGGCGGTGCGCAGCGCAGGCGCTCGCCCCAAGGCGCCCAGTCGATTGTGCCGGCACAGGCAACGTCGGCGGTGGCGAGCCACGCCTTCAGCCATTCCCACGAGCACTCAGGTTGCTTCTCTTCAACGCTGCCGTGCGGCAGCGTCTCGATGATCGGCGTCGCCTCGCCACTATCATCACCACCATCACCAGCCGGATTCGCTCCGAGGGCGACCGTGATGCGGTTGATCTGCGCAGGTGGCGCAGCAATCGTCCACTTCTTCTTCTTATTGGCCGGGCAAATGGACGACTCAGAGTCCAAAATGCCGTCGTCGACGGTCTTCGGAGCGCTCTTGTGGAACGCCATAACGCGCTCAAACACGCTCGGCGACTGCTCGCCATCGTCGCTGTTCGTCAGCGACATCGATCCATCGGCAGTTTCCTTCGCAAAGAGATCCACGCACGTCTTCTTCATACTTTATTCTTGAGTTAAAAGTTGAGTTTAACCCAAAAACTTTCTTTATTTAAACCTAAACCATTAATAAAACCCTAAAACCTCAATTTTAAACCCAAAAACCATAACTTATTTGAGCGAAAACCCTAAAAAGTGAAACTTCTACAAAGTGATTGATTCAATCGGCAAAACTTCGCCCACGACGCGAAACGGTTCGCCAACCAAGGCCTGAGATGGTATGTCGCGCAGATCGCGCGGCAGCATCCACCTATTGACGTACGGCCGCTGCGCGCGTGGCTCTGCAAATCGCTGCCCAATGAACGACGCGTCGAGGCTTTGCGCAAAGCCGGTTTCGACATCGAACCACAAGAACTTCTCGTCGTCTTCTGACCGCAACAGAATAGCGGTGCTGCTGGCATCAATAAAAGTGGTGTAGTACGCGTCAGGCGCGCCATATTGGTTAGGCGCCTGCGGAATCCTGAACAAAACCGGCAGCGGTGCCATGCGCCCGTCAGGTGTGATCCGCTCGACAAGAAGGCTAGTGGTCTCCTCGTATGGCGATTTGAATAAAACCAGCATACGCACGTATTCGAATCGGTCCAACTGTTCTTGGGCGCTCGGTGTGCGCAGCTTGTACAGAGGTTGCGTGTATGCTGCTCTCGGGGTCTCGAACACAGGCCGCACTCGGTCGACGGCTGCTTTTGAAATGATGTAGTGCGAATCATTTCGGTAATCGGTAAGAGCCAGAAACTCTGTCGCGTAGAAAATTTCTTCGAGTCGTCCAACCAGCGGTCTTGTCACTCGCGCCAGTTGCAAAGGTGCGGATGCGGCCACACCTAAAGGAACGTTGGGAAAACCGACCAGCGCAGTCGTCGTGGCGCCCGATGCAAGATCGGCGCACTCGAAGCGGTATTGGCGGACGACCGGGTTGCCCGTGGCGCTGGCGGTTGCAGAAACCGCCAGCAGAGCCAAGTTGGGGACGAGAGGGTCGGTGTGCGGGCTAAAATTTCCGGTTGGAGATAGCGTAGCAAACGTACTGCCGTCGTTGAACAGTGCGACGGTGTAACGACGACCGTCGACCGCGATGACAAAAACTCCGCTTTCGGTGTTTCTGGCGGCAAAGCTGCTCGCTCTGACGCCAGGCAGCAAAGCAGTCCATTGGTCCTGCGGCTCTTCTTCCGTGTCGTCGTACGGCACTGGGTCGATGGCGTCGAAGAATTTGTATTTCTTTGCAAAGCTTAGATTGGGAAGATTGTTGTAAATCCGGCTGACGATTGATCGCATAAAGACGCCATCGCCACGCTGCTGGATCAGAATTCCATCTTTGCAGTAGAGAGTTTTGTAGTAATCGGGGGTATCCACAGCGCGGTTCGTTGTAAAAAGTCGCAGAAGTTGTTGGTAGAGGTAGCGCAACCGTCGCAAGCGCACCAGATTGTTAGTGGCATTTGCAAGAAACTGGCGCATCGAGCGCGCCACAACCATTCTCTCAAACTCTGAAAAGGCAACACAGTTTGCCGGCTCGGCTGAAAGACCAAAAGCGCGCTCAATCAACTTCGACCAGATTTCGGGCAGCACATCGTCATCGAAAATTTTCGCAACCGGCGCCGACTGCGGGTCAAACTCTGGCAGTTTCAGCGACACTATTTCGCGAAAGGTGCGCCGGACCGGCTTGTAGAGCGTGTGCACAATCCTGCCAAGCTCCACAGCCGTGGTTTCAAAGCCAAAGCCGCACAAAGTAAACGCTGTCTTCCGATCGCCGTAGCAGCGCCGGGCAATAGAATCGATCGTTCCGGCTGCAATCAATTGTATTCTCTCCTCGCGCCCCAGCAGCGAATTGTAGAGCTCGCCGTACTCGTTCATTTCTTGCTCGTCATCAGTCATCCTTTGTTCGGTGTTTCAGAAAAAAAATCCTCGAGTGCTTTCAAAGTTGAGATGCTGCTGCACCTCGTGTTTTTGGTTTCTGCCAGTTTGGCGCGCGTTTGGCCCGCCGACAGCAGTGCTGCGCTTTTGGTGGCAGTGCAGCATGCCGAAGCGGGCGACAGTGTCGAGCTGGAGCCTGGCGAGTATCTGTTCCGATCTGCGACGCCCGAGTCGCCTGCGATCCATCTAGATCGACCCATTACGATTCGTTCGCGCGACTCGCGCCGTCGCGCAGTGCTGCGCGGTGACAGTGCCGCGGTGCTGTTTGCCATCACTTCGTCTGGTGTGACGCTGGCCGATCTGGTTGTTGGCAAGCAGGTGAGCGGCGGCGACGAGCGCTCGATCGACGTCTACTTGGGCTCTGGCACACAAGCTGTGCCGTCGAGCGAGCGCGCGCGCTACAACGGTCAGGCGGTGCAGACGCTGACGTCGCGCGGCGAAATTCTTTCCGCGCGCGCTATTCAGCAAAAATCGGGCTCGCAGGCCGCGGTGGCGCCAAAGACTGAGAACCGCGCGCTCAATCAGCTGCGCCTGAGCAACGTCGATTTTACGCGCTCGCTTTCGGGCACAAATGTGGCGTTTGCGCGTGGCGCCTATGCCGACGTGACCATCGACCGCTGCGCGTTTGGTCGCACCGGTGCCGCCTACATCAATGCGGTGGTGGCGGTGGCGAGTGCCGAGTTTGCGGCGCTGAACGTGCACCGCAACACGTTTGTGGGCGAGGCGCATGTGCTGCTCGGTTCGGCGACGACAGAGGCGCGCTCGATTGGCCAGAACTTCTGGAGCGTTGGCGGTTCGCGCGCGCCAGTGTTTGTTGGCGGCAACAAGCGCGTGGCCGAGACCTACTGCATCGATGCCGAGTGCACGCGCTTTGGTCCCGTGGTCGACGGCGACCGGCCATCAGTGGCGTACGAGTCGCTCGGCGCCGCCTTTGAGGCCGGCGTGCAGCGCATTCGTGTCACCGACGACATTGAGTTGGCATCGGGCAGCGTGAGTGCTGTGCAGGCGCTCGGAACGACAATCGAGGGCGGCGAGGGCTGCGATGGCGCGCCGCTCGTTACGGTGCGCCGCGGTTCGGGCGTGGTGTCGCGCGACGCCGGCGCGCTGGTCGGTGTGCGCAATTTGCGCGTGGCGCTCGGCGGTCCCGATGCGGTGGCGTTTGAGTTTGAGGATCGCGGCGACGGCAAAGAGTCGCTGGCGCTGTTTGATGGCGTCAGTGTGCTGGGCGACGGCAGCAGCGGGCAGGTGGCGGTGCGCCTGAATGCCGCCGGCGTGCGCGTCGAGCTCGAGGATACGCTGGTGGTGCGTGTCGAGCGCGGTGTCGTGGTGCAGCGCGGTGTGCTCGTGACGCTCGATGCCACCTTTGTCGGCTCGGCGGTGGCGGCGATTCGCGTCGAAACCTCGACGCGCCAGGCCGGCCTGGTGGTCAGCGGCTCGACGTTTATCAGCTCGGCGACAGCGATCGAGGTTGGCTCCAGTGTCAGCGCCGCCGTGGCGCTGCGCGAATTCAGCATCACCTGTTCGACGTTTCTGTTCAACAAGCGTCGCGTGCCGATCGATGTGCACGACTGCGCGCGCAAGTCGACTTTCTGCGCCGCCAACGTGCGCTACAACACGATCGTGAGCGGCGACGCGGCGCAGGACGACGCCGAGTCGCGCGCGCTGGCGCAGGGCTCGAACCACGTCGAGCACGAGCGTCCGATCGCCGACTACGTTTACGCCGGTGCACCAAAGCACTTTTCTCTCTCGGACAGCCAGGGCCGTCTGAGCTGGGCCAGCGGTGCGCTGGTCGGCGACACAGCGGCGCAGTTTCTCGTCGCCAGCTATGCGCCGGTGCGTGCCGAGTGTCTGGTGCCGAGCAACAGCGCCGCAGTCGGCTCGCAGCAGGCCACCGTTGTCAGCGACGTGCTCGAGGTGCGCTCCGACTCGCTTCTTCACCAGTGCACGTCGCTCGGCGTGCGCTTCCGCGTAGCCGCCGACAGCCAGCTGCCGCCATCAAAAATCTACGGCGTCTCGTCGCTCGGAACAGCGCGCGTCTCCTGGCTGCCCGCTCAGACCACTGTCTTTAGCAGCAGCAGCAACGCCGACACGACTCTCGAGGCGACTCTGAAGACGCGCAGCGCCGACGAGCGCCATCAGCATCGACTGGTCGTTGTGGCGCAGCAGTTGCTGGCCGAAGCGCTCGAGGCGGCGATTGAGAGTGGCGCCGCGCTGGTGGCCAACGACCCTTCGCGCACCGCTTCGCGTCGCCTGTGCGTGGTGTGCGGCAAGCGCGAGCTGCCGTCGCACGTGCTCGATGATGCTTGCGGAGGCTCCAACGCCAATGTGCGCGCCTCGTTTGACGACGCCTACGAAGAGCTCGGCCTCGGCTCGGGCAGCGGGGCGCCGCGTCGCGAGCCGCTCGGTCTGCTCGTCTTTGGCGAGTGCCAGCTCGAGCGCCTTTGCACCGTCCGAATCGATCAGAACGAGCACATCGAAGGCGTGTCGGAGATTGAGCGCGGCACGCTCCGTCGTTTGTCCACGTGCAGCGGCCCGCTGGTCGAGTTTACGGAGCGCGCGGCCAAGGCATCGCTGCGCTACATCAATGCCGTTGGCGGCGACGTGCACGTGACCGGCAGTGCCGCGCAGCTCGGACCGAGTGTCATTTTCTCGACTATTGGTGGCAGTCTGGCGGTCGACGAGCGCAGCGGCGGCCGCTACTTCAACAACGACATTGACGGCGACATTGTGATTAAGCTGCCGCGCGAAGAGACGCGCGTCGCCGCCGAACCGGTTCTGGTCGAAGCCAATGCCTTTATTGGCGCCGGCAGCGTTGTGGTGGTGGCTGGTGGCGGCAACAGCGGCGAAGTGGTCGAAATCAACCGCAATCACTTTAACGGTGGTGGCGTGGCGGCGAGCGGCGCCTCGGCTGCAGTGCGCGTGATTGCGAACAAAGAGCTCGCGAAGCTGACGAGCGAGGGCAAAGTGCAGGTTTCGGCTGGCGACAACACCTTTGCTCAGGGCGTCGGCATTCAGCTGCACAGCGGCGACACGCTCTTTGGTACGCTGGCCTCGAACACGGCTCTGCGCGAGGCGCTGGTTGAGCTGGTCGGCTCGCCGACTCTGGTGAATCTGCGCCTCGATGCCGCGTCGGTGCTCAACGCCAACGGCGCCGCGATCCTGCGCGACGTCGTGTTTGAAGATATTGGCGCGTCGCTCAACATCGACAAGCCGTGCGCCGACTTTGAGCTCTCGGCCGCCGGCATCGATCTGGTGCACTCGTCGATCAAGCTCGGCTCTACTCTGGTGCTGCGAGCGGTCGAGCAGCGCCAGCGCACTGCGCAGCACTACTGGCGTCGCTCCGACGCCACCCTCGTCCTCTGCAAGGCGCAGATTACGCGAGTTGAGCACGGATCGTGCGGCTGCGCAGATTCCGGCCCCATTGCCGAGGAGCAGCAG
Organism: Pirellulales bacterium; assembly: GCA_022841705.1. Taxonomy (GTDB): domain Bacteria; phylum Planctomycetota; class Planctomycetia; order Pirellulales; family Lacipirellulaceae. The sequence goes on along the minus strand of JALHQZ010000008.1, from coordinate 87,644 downwards.
CAGGTGGCCGAGTCACCGCGCACCAAGTTGCGCAAGCCGATTCTGCCACACGATGACAACACGTCGAGCTCTGACACGCTGCTCATTGTCGGCCTGGCGATCGGCGGCATTGTCCTTCTCTGCTTGCTCGCTGCCTGCGTGCTGTACTCGGCCAACCGCTCAGCAGTCGCGGCGTCTCGCACCACCAGTGCGCTGGTGGCGTCTCGAGCGCAGCCGCGCGCGCCAGTGGCACAAGACGAGGCGTATGCGGTCGGCGCCGAACCTCATTCGACACTGGCTGCGCTGCGCGTGCGCACCGGCACCAAAAAGTCGGAGGAATGAAAGCGAAGGAGAAGAAATGTCTTTCAAAAAGAAGGATGAGTCAGAGTCGCGCCAAAACGAAATCTTCGCGGCGCTCGAGCGGCACAACCAGTGGCTAGAAACGCTGCCTGAATCATGGTTTGAAAACCTGCCCAGAGCAAGCAAACAGCTGACAGAGCTCATTCGCCGCTTGCGCTCGGAGCCGGGCAATTGGACCGCTAGGCTGCGAATAATTGAAAAAAATCGAGTGGTGGATTCGCCCAATCCGGAAGGCGCGCCGTCTCAGATTCTCTACGCGGCCACTACAGGCGTGTTGGTGCGCGATCGCAACGAGCTGCCGCGGTTAAAAATCTCCATTCCGGACAAGGACGATGGCACCGTTTGCATGCAGCCAGAGGTCGAGCTCATGATTTTTGTGCAGGGTCCAGATGAGCGCGCCATTTCCGATATCCAGTGGACCACATACAACAAAGAGAACGCAAGAGGCTTCGTGCCCGGCAGTTTTCTTTGGTTCCGATCAGTCTACATGTCAACTTATGTCGTCGAGCCAAGAAGCTTTGACGACAACGACGACGATGTGGAGAGAGGACCAGTGTACTCCAACGTGTTTGTTGCCAATTTACCGGAGCGCGACGATCTTGTGGTCTACGCTGAGCTCATAGCGCCTTGAAACGCGCGAATGAAGTTGGTACAGAGTTTCTTTTTAGTTTTCGTCTCGCAAAAAGGCCCGGTCGTCGGAAGAGCCAAGTGTGAAATCGGGTTTGACAAACACCAGCTTCTCGGTGCCTGAGTCGTCGACGATCCAGAAGGCGCCAAGCTGAAGTAGCGCGAGTTCGGGTCCAAAGGACTTCTGGATAAAGGTTGGTGCGTTGCGTACTGGCAGTTGAATTTGTGCCGCTTTGTCGGTGCCTGGCACCGGAACTTGGAGGTATGCCTGCAAGCCTTGGACGACAACGTCTGCTTTCCGGGGCGCGCCGAAATAGTCGCTGATAACCTCCGGCAGAAGTTCGCCAGGCGGCGTGACTTGTGACACCAGTGGTTCGGCGTTGAGCACGGCTTCGCTCAAAGCCGGCGTTGGCGGCGAGAAAATGGCGACTTGCGCAGCGGCGTAGAGCAGCGGGTAGCTGGACTGTGTGTACCAGTCGCCGTCGATGCGATAGACGGCATTGAAGAAGAGCAGTGGGACGCAGATGAGTTTGGCGCGCTCTGCCAGTCGCTCGAGCGACGCCGGCACCGGTTGCGGCAGAGCTTCTGTGGCGACCACAAACGCCTCGAGCAGCCGCGCCAGAGTGAGAATGTGGAGCGCGCGTGGGTCTTCGCGGTCCAAAGTGCGCGCCCATGCGCGTCCGAGCCGAGCCGTCGTCGCAAGGTTTTTGTAGTCGAAGTTTGCCGCCACCGCTCTCTGAATCTGCGCCGGCGTGCGCCGCGTCGTTTTCCAGAAGACGCGGTTGCAAAAGTCCTCGATTGACTGAAGTCCGGCCGCCATCATTCCCAAAGCCTGATAATCACTTTCGAGAGAAAAGGCGTCGGCGCCGGGTGCGCGGAAGGCGATGAAAAACGGCTTCAGATCGTCGATGAAAACGATGCTGAGCGCGTCGTTCACGATCTGGGCCGGACTTTTGTCAGCGGCCGCCAGAGGCTCGGCAACACGAGCCGCCGGTGCCGGTGCCGCGCGCTGCGGCGAGAGCGCAGGAGGTGCGCGTGCCGCGCGCTGCGGCGAGAGCGCAGGAGGTGCGCGTGCCGCGCGCTGCGGCGAGAGTTCGCGCGCTACCAGCGGGGACGCTAGTTTTGCGCGCGGCGGCAGAATCTCGATGTCGTCGTCGTTGTCGTCTGTCAGCATGACGAGTGCAGCAGCGGCCTTTTCTTCATCGCGCAGCGACACGAGGGCCTCTTGGTAGTCGGAGGCGAGGGTCTCGCGCGCGACTCGCAGCACAGCGACGCGTTCTTCCCACTTTGGTGGCGGGGTGCCGATCGGGAAAAAGCGTTTGATCGCGCGCGCAACGCGTTCGATGGCGCCAGTGTAGGCGGTCAGGCGCGCCGAAATCCGACTTTCGCGCTCGGCGAGATTTTTGAGGCGCTGGCTCTCTTCTGTCTGCGAGCCTTTCTGGCGCCGCTCCTCGAGTCTCTTCAAGCGGCTCTGAGACACCAAACGCTCGATTTGCAGTGCCGAGAGCTGCTCGTCGCGCTCTTCGGGCCACTCCGCCGCCTGACCTCGCGCCTGCACAATCTCTTCGACTGTGGTCAGAAATGCGCGAACCGCGCGCGCGATGCTGTTAGACAGCTTGATTTCGCGCTGACGTTCGTCAACGATTTGACTGTCGAGCACGGCGTTTTGGAGACGCGACTCGCTTGCAATCTGCGCCTCTTGTGCCGAACGCTTTTTGCCGCTCTTAGGCACTGCCGCCGGCGCCGATGCTCCAGCCAGTGCGGTCGCCAGTGCTTCGCGCGTCACCGGCACCTGCGGCAGCTGCTGCGCTATCTGCGCGCGCGCAACACTGGCGGCCGATTGGTGACCGTATCGCTCGTGCTTGGCAAACTTGACGCGCGCGGAGATGGCGGAAAACTCGCCGCCTCCTTTGCCATACAGACCGGACGGGCGGTAGCACTTGCACCGATAAACCTTGCCCTTGAAATCCGGCGGCACGTCACCGCCAGAGTTGACGATTACTTTGAAGCTCGGTGTAAAGTCCGGTTCGCACGACGGGAACGTTTCTTTATAAACGGCAAGACGTTGTTGCGCCACCGCCACTGAAAACGGCAACGACTCACTCATAGTTGGTTTGTTTTTTTTTGAGGTTTGTGAAACTTTTGGGTTTTTGCCTCAATCGTTGGGTTTTGGCGTGGGTTTGGGTTTCGGTTTACTCAGAGAAACCGTAATGGTAGAAGAACAAGAATCAACAGAGGCGTGCGCACCGCTGCTGCGGCCGACTTTGGTGCTGCGGCAGCAGACGCCAGCGGCTGACCGGCGAGCACGGTTTGCGAGTTGGTTGCGAGCGCCTCGAGTGCCGATCTCTGTGCAATTGCGGCTGCGAGCAGGTCGGCGTGCGAGCTAAAGCGCTCCGAAACCAACCGCTCTGCGACCGCGAGGCACCAGCAGTCGAGACCGCCCACACCCGGCACGCCATCGGACGTTTTGGCAACTGTGCGATTGTAGAAGGTGCCGGTGAGGCGCGCCGCCACACTGTTGCGCTGAACGACCACTGGCACGCGCTGCGCGACTGCGCCAGTGCCGAGCAGGCGCCGCGGAACACCGAGGCAGTGGCGTGCGGTGCGTGCGACGTCAGCTGGCACCGAGCAGAGTTGGCACGCGTCGCCGGTCCAGCCGTCGAGGCAGACACACTCGCCGCCCAAGAGGGCGCCATGACCAGAGCACGCCAATAGAGGCGCCTCGCACGGCCGGACCTCCTCATCATCGACCGGCAGCGCAGCACACTCACCACCGCTGTCAACTTCGAGGCGCGTTTCGGCACTCGAGCGTTGCAGCGCGAGAACGAGTGAAAAGTCGACGCGATCGTCGACAGCGAGTCGGTCCAAAACCACAAAGACCGAAAAGCGCCGCGACGAGGTCGCGGTGCGCTCGTTTGTGCTGCGCCGCTCCGGCTCTGCGCGCTCGTTGACCAGCGGCTCGACGCCAGTGTCATCTTCGACGACGCGCAGGCGAATATCGTTGAGAATCTTGTCGCCCGGAAAGTCGGCGTAGCTCAGCGCCACCACAGTGCGCACGGCGCCGCCACTACCGCCGCCGACCACCGAAACACACCAGCTCTGCACCAGCTTCTCTTCGGAAACGCTCCGATCCTCGTTGGCCAGCACTGCGAGCTGAACAGTTGGCGAGTCGAGCACTGAGCTCAGCGCAATGCGGCCGTGTCCGCTGGCATCGATGCGCGCCTGCGTCGTCGCAAAGCGCTGGCGCGGAAACACACCGAGCATCGGCTGCGCCGACGCCACCAGCACTGCGCGCAGCAGTGATGCCGTTGGGTCGATGGGCGGCTGCTGTTGAGCAAAGTACTGCCGCAAAAGCAGAGCGGCGCCGGCAACGGCCGGCGTGGCCATCGACGTTCCGGCAAAGCCGTCGAGCGCATTATCGGTCGATGTGCACGATGTGCCGCCGCTCGCCGCCGACCACACAAACGGCCCGCCGGGCGCTACGAGGTCCGGCTTGCGAATAGCGAGTGCCGCGGTGCCGCGCGACGAAAACTCTGACACCCACTCGGGCGTATAGTCGGCCGCCGGCCGCGTCGGCCGCTGCGCCAGCGCAATCGACTCGATGCCGTTCATCGTCGCGCCGACGCTCAGAACGTTTTTCGCGTACGAAGGCGATGAGATCGACGGCGCAAAGGGCCCGGCGTTGCCGGCCGCAAACACCATCAGAAAGCGCCGATTGCGATACGCGAACAGATCCAGATCGGCTTCGTCGGCCGTGTAGCGCGAGCCGGCGTCGGCGCCCCACGAAGCCGTATGAACGCTGGCACCAGCATCGATCGACCAGCGCATCAGTGTCGAGCTGATGACGAGCGGCACCTGCAGAAAGCCACCGCTGCCGCTCGCTGGCAGCAGATCGATGACGGCGAGCCGAGCGCTCGGCGCCACGCCATTGAAGCGCGCCACCAGCGCACTGGCGCCCGATGCGGCTTCGCCGAGCGCCGTCCCAGCCACATGCGTGCCGTGACCGCCGCCCGGCGGCGCATCGCGCAAATCGCCGCCCGAGCCGCTCCAGTAGGCGCGCAGTTTGCGATGACCAGTGTCGGCCGGCACCGCCTGCACCAGCGTCGTCGGCAGAGCGCGCGTGTCTCTGAAAAAGCAGCCGCCCATCTCCACACCAGTGTCGCTCAGAGCCAGAATCTGACCGGCGCCGTCGAGCTGCGCGACCGACGAAGAGACCGCGGTCAAATTGGCGCCGGCGCGCACCGTTACGCCGCCCCAGCGATTCAGCGTATAGTAGGCTGCTTGCAGATCGACCCAGCCAATACGCTCGCTTCTCTGCACGAGCCGCTCGGCCACCGCCTCGGCATCGTCGCAGTGCACGCCGCCGAGCAGCAGCACACCGGCGTCGAGTGCGCTGGCAATCAGACGCACCGGTGTGCGGCAGGCGCCTTGTGCCTGCTCCACCACCTCGCTCGCATTGAGTCGGCGGCCTTCGATGCGCAGGCGAACAACCGTGGCGCCATCGTCGCCCGCGTGCTCAAAGCTCTCGGCTGCCTCAAACAAGCTAGCGCCACCGTCGCTTGCCACGGATGCACTGCGCATCTGCCGGTGCTGCATTGCAATGCGATTGATCAGCGCACCGACTTCACCGCGGCGCCTGGCGGGTGCCAGTTTTTTGAGAGAGTGGAGCGGCGCAAAAGCAGTTTCAAATTCGCGAATCGCAGCCTCGTCGTTGTCGAGCCAGACCACAGCGCCGTTGGGCGGCTCAAACCACCACTGCCCGTCGCGACCAAAGAGCCGATCGAGGCGCGCCACACTGTCGGCGCTCAGACGCGCGCCAGGAAACTGCGCCTCGTAGAAGGACTGCGCGCGCGGAAAAGTAAATAAAACGGCGAGCCAAAAAGACATCGCTCAAAGACCGAAATATGAGTCTCAACGATCTGAGAATTGGCGGCGACGAAAATGATGAAGCGGTCGAATTCGACGACGACAGTTTCAATAGCGTCGAAAGCGACGCCAACGACAAGCGCCATCCTAAGCGAATTGCAAAGTGGAAGACAGATTGGCTGTGCTATTTGACACTGTTTGGCACCATCCTGCTCTTCATCAACACGATTGCCGTGATTACGGTCGTTTTGGTGGATGTTGATTTTACGTTGCGCGTTCAGACGCTGAACGCGCGGCGCAATTTGCCGAGCGCGGCAGGCGAGGCGCTTGTTGTGACGCAGACAAGCGCCGGTCTGTTCGACATTGGCTTGATTGCTGGCCTGACCTCGTTTGCCGGCTTTGTGGCGTTTCTGGTTTCGGTCTTTGTCCACGATGCTGAGATATCGCAGCTTGAAAACGGCGGCAATCCCTACATCTGGCTCAATATGGCCATCTGGCACGTCCCGGCCTGGCTCCTGTACGCCGCCGTCGTCCAGCCGCCGCTCGCCGTCCTGATCCTGGTGCCGGCGGTCGCTCTGGCGTGGATTTTCGCCTGGTACGCCAGCGACTACATGAACGCCTACGCCATCCGCCACACATATGCGCGCGCTTTGGAGCAGTACGGCGCGCGCGGCTACAGTTGGATTCCGATCATAATCTCGGTCGGTTTCTTCCTCGTCGTTGCCGTCGTCCAAATCATCGGAATTGTGGCGGCGCTTTCCGATGCTACTGCGCCGTTTGACGGCGCCGCGCCGACCTTTGCCACGCCGTTTTCGCTCTCACTAATCCCTATTGTCGGACTCGCGCTCTACCTGCTTGTGCCGCTCGTCGTTGTCCTCGGTTTCAGTGGCGTCTTGATCGGTGAGATTTTCTGGCGCGACTTTATCCTCTACATCATCATCATCGTCTACCTGCTCGTCACCACTTGGCTGCCGCTCATCGTCTTCTTCACCGACAACCTCTCGCCAAACCCGTTTCCACCCAAGTGATTTTCCTTGTAAAAACCTGAACAAAAGCAAAAAAAATGAGTTGGATTGGAAGTGTTGACATCGACGTCGACGTTACGGTGAACAACAACGGTGACGACAGCGAGTACAAGCCTCGTGTTGCGCAAGGCAGCGGCGAGTGCGCCGCTAAGACCGCCGTCGTCGCTCCGAAGGAGTTCGGGTCTCGCAGTCTGACGACCAGCTCAATCTCGTCTTGAAAAAGCGCTGCGCACAAGACTCGCTAAAAAATTAAAAAAACTTTGAATCGAAGCAAAAAAAATTGTTCCCTGGCGGAATCGAACCGCCGCCGCGTGCGTGAGAGGCACGCATACTGCCGACTAGACTAAAGGAACGTTGATGGCGTTTGATAAAGGAGTTGAACCTTTGACCCCTCGTTTTGTAGCAATAAGGTGTGATACCTGTTTGTCACCAATCAAACTGGTGGAAAATATCATTTTTTTTTCTATTTAAAGAATGAACGAGGCGCTCTTTGCGCGCTTTTCGGACCTTGCGGTGCCGTTTGGTCGATTTGCCGACGGCACCTGTGCAGAATTGAGCGCTAGCATGCGCACTGGCGACCTTTTTCTTTACAATTCTGTTGCGACAGCGCAGACGCCAGAGCAGCGCGGCAAATTTGCTGTCACACTACTGCTAGCGCGACTACTGGCGCTCCTGCCTTGTTCGGCCTACGCGTCTCTTGCATGCGACGACGATGCGCTCAATAGTTCTTGTGAAGACGATGATGCTGATGACCGCAATCGTGAAGATGGTAGGGCGAGTGTGTTGCCGATTGATGTGCAACAGTGGACAGATGTGGCGCTGGTGACGTGCGTTGGTACACCGCCCAAGGCGCACGTGTTTGTGCCGGGCGAAGATGGTGTTTTCCGCCTCACACCTCTGGATGCATTTGTGGCGAGCCTCGGCACCGGTAGGCAACTGGGTGCCGTGCGGCACCTAATGATTCACGACGAATTGTGCGCCAGTAATGGCGATATTGGCCGCCTCTTTTCGCAGCGCCGCGCGCAACTCAGCGAACGCATTGGCAACTTTCAGCGCCATCTGGCGGCGCAGTCGCAGCGTCGCGCACCGCAGGCCATCGATTGGGCAGTTGCGTCGGCACTCTCCTACCGCGGACTGCCACCAGACTCTAGCGGTCCGAATAGCAGCAGCGCTGGGCCGCTGAGCAATGATGCGCAGCTGGCGCTAATGCGTGCGAGCGTTTCGTACACGGCGCTACAGACGCTGTATGCGGCGCAAGTGCTCAGGGTAGCGCCGCGCGCCATTGATGCTGCGCAGCTGCTACAGGAGAGGCATGAGAAGGCTCTGGCGAGTCAACTGGCCGCCGACTATCAGTTTGGCTCGGAGCGCGTCATCTCATTTCAATAGTGAACAGAGTACGACGGCAACTAGTTCGCTCTGCGACGATGCCGTCACGCACCTGCCGCCCGAGCGCGCCTGGAACGTGAGCAGATAAATGCTGCCGTTGGACATTGTGTATTCGAGACGCAAGAATTCAATTTTGTGAATCAGCGCCAATGCGTCTGAGAAACCGACGTCACTCGGCTTCAGCCTGTACCAGGTGAGCAGCCCATTTGTCGGCGTTTTCCACTGCAGATCGATGATGCGATCGTTTTGATCACAAATGCTCGCAACCTCGGTACCACTCATCTGTTGCGTAATCCTCATAGTGAGCGCAGTTGCAAATATCAGTGTTTTTTCCACCGCTGATGAGTGAGGCCGAGTGGTCGGCGTGCACGAGCGCGCGCGAAGAGGAGCGCGTCAACCGCCACTGTTTGCTGGCAATTGCAAATGCGGCGCACGGCAGGCCAATGACGCGCGCCTGTTGCGACCGATCGGAACTCTGGCTGCAGTCGGCGCGCATTGATATTTGGTCAGACGCCGACCCAAAGGGCAAGCCGATTTCGCTCGAGCGCTTCTTCACACTGCTGCATTCGCACAGCGCGCCAAGCATGAACTTTAGGCTCCACCACACGCCCAGCGGGCAGGTGCGCTTTGAAATCAGCAACGCTTGTGCGCTAGACGGCGCCGTGCACAATATTGAAGTGACCCTGCCCAGTTTCGATTGATTTGAAAAGGAGCCGCCGAATGATGAGCTTTGAAAAAACCAAATTTGTTTGCGCCACCGGTGCTCTATTGATTTCGCTGGCATCCATATTCTTGCTCGGCATCGCGTCGCTTTTCTCAGCGCTTGCTCTCGATGGACTGTGTTCGTGCAAAGATCGCGCCGAGCATGCGGTACGCTCAGAACAACTGTTTCTGGTCTTAGTCGGGCTCGTCTGCACGCTACCGTTTGCGCTTGTGTGGTGGTTTATTTGCAAATGGAATGCCTACATGCGACAGTCGCCCGCTACCTACCAGTCGGTTGCAAACCCGCCGCGCCGACGTTTCCAGATGAGATTTGAAAATGGTGTTTTAAAACCATAGCCAACGAAAGAAAGACGGCGAATAATGAGTCGTAGCGGCAGCCGAGCGCTGCTGACGTACACGAGCGATGTCGATCCGAACGGGCACACTTGGAAGCTGGTGCGCGCCAAGAAGCCGAAAGAGGTGGCGGGCGATGCGGCGACGCACAATATTGTGAAGCTGACGTTTCTGGGCGAGAGTGCTGTTGGCAAAACTGCGCTGATGAAGCGCTTCTGTGAAATGGACGCAGATCGAAAGTCGGCGCCGACTCTGGTGACAGTGTGTCCGGATTTTGCGCACCTGTGGCTAAAGAGCATGCATCCAAACTACAACGAAACCACGCGCCTGCAGCTGGTTGATACGGCCGGCCAGGAGCGGTATCGCTCTGTTGCGCCCAGCGTTTTCAACTCTGCCAATGGAGTGTTTTTGGTTTTCGACAGCACACGCGAAAAGACGTTTGAGCTGCTGTGCAGCGTCTGGGCGCCAATGGTGCGCAAGTTCAACCCGTATTGCTTGATGGCGCTGGTGGCGACCAAATTCGATTTGTACCAGGCGCTGCCGCCCGAACAGCGCTGGATGGACGCAATTGACATGCGCGCGCAGGCCGAGCAGCTCGACTGCAAGGGCGGCTTTCACATCGTTTCGGCCGTCACCGGGCAGCACGTCGATGCCATGGTGGTGCAAATGGTGGACGCGTCGATTGATGAGGAGCGCCAGCAGTACGCCGCCGTCTCTGAGAGCAGACAGCGGCGCGACGGTCTGGTCCTGATTGGCAATAATATTACGGTTCGGAAAACCTGTTCATGCTAAGTCTCTTCCTCCTCGTCCTTTTTGTGGCGCCGGCGACGATGGCGGTGCGAGCGCGGCGTCGCCTCGGCTGTGCTCGATTCCGACCCCTCTGTGAGCCGCTGCACCGCGCGCAAGTCGATTGTGCGCCACTGCTCCTCGGCGGCGAGCCGCGGCGTGGCTGCGACCGAGACGCTGGCGCTCGGCACGCGCTCTTCGTCCGAATGTTCGCCAGCGATGCGTCGGCGAATCAGGTCGTTGCACTCGCGCCACTGCTGCGATGCCAGTTCGCTGACCTGCTGCACCTTTAGCATCGTATCGATAATGCGCAGCGGCGTCTCGCCATTGTTGTTTGGCTTTTCGAGCTGAAACGCGACCCGATCGACGCAGAAGCGCAGCAGATCGATGCGATGCTGGCGCGCGCACTCGGCCACCACCGTGTTGCCTTCGTCAGCCGTCGTCATATCGTAGTGCGGCGCGTTCGGGTGGCGCTCGCGCGACAGGTGCGCACGGTACTTGAAGTAGTCGATGAGAACGATTGAAATCGAGCGGCGTGCGTCGCGCGCAATCTGTACCAGCGTGCCCTTGCTGGCGTCGGCGGCGTCGATGCGCTGTCGCTGGCGCTCGAGAAAGTACTCGAGCGTATCGGCGCAGCCGCGCCACGTCGCCAGCTCAATCGGCGTGTAGCGGCGCTTGGCGTCGACGACGCTATTGACGTCGAGCGCGCCAAACAGGCCATCGGTGCGATTGAGCATAAAGTCGATCTCGGCAACACGATTCTCCAGCACAAAGTGCCGCAGCGCGACGGCGGCAGCGCGGTCGTAGAGGTCGCGCGCTGGTTGCTCGATCATTGTCGCAACTTCGAACCAGCGCATGCGAATGGCTTCGGTGCAGCGGAAGAGCAGCGTGCAGACGCTCCGAACCAAATTGTCGGCGGCCGATAGCGTCGCGCCACCAGCGGGCGGCATTCGAAGCGTGGCGAGCACCACTTGATCGTTGTCGACCAGCTTGGCAACTGCGCTAAACGGCGCTCCGTGGCGGTCGTCGGCGGCGCCGGCGTCGCGGTAGAGCTGATCGAGCACGCTACCGCCATAGCCGGCAAAGCCGCCAAAGTGCGGATTGAAGCAGTGAAAAACGTTTCCGTAGCGCAGAAAGAGCCGGTGCACCGAGCTCTCGGGGCCGATGACAGCTGCATCGAGCAGCTGGCGCACCTGCACGTGCAGCGAGACGCACATGATCACATAGTCCTGCAGCAGAGGTGCGCCAAACTCCTTTTCGTCGCTCGGTTCGATGCTGACGCGCAAGTGGCGCCGGTTGCGCATGCATTCAACCAGCTCGGCGTCGCCCAGAGACTCTGCCTGTGCCAGCGGCATGCCGTAGCGAACCGAGTCGGCGCTGCTCGATGCGGCGGTGTGCGCCGGAATGAGGCCGCGTTTTTTGAGTCGGCGGCGCGTCTCGTTTGTCAAATCTTCGTTTTTGCACGGCAGCGTCGGGCTGGCGCCAGCCGCGAGCAGCGCCTCTACCACGACGCGCCGCTTGGCGGGCGCGCACGCCTGCAGTGCCAGATGCAGCGGGGCGCGATCGGCGGCGTCGCGCCGATTGGCGTCGATGCGCAGACCGTCGAGTACCATGCGTTCGATCAGACGCGCAAATCCAAACGCTGCCGCGAGGTGCAGATAGGTGTGGCGCTCGGCGGCATACTTGCTCGGCACGCGCATTAGGTCCTCGACGCCGTCCAGTGCTGCCAGAGCCGCCTCTTCGTCGCGCTTCTCAATCAGCGCCTTGCAAAATGGCGCAATGTCATCGCGTGCGCGCAACAGCTTCTCGATGCGCGGCGGCATGCGCTCGGCGCCGCTGTGCCGGTCGAGAAACTCGTCCAGCGCGTCCCAGTCGCCGCCAGTCTCGATAATCACGCGAATTGTCTCTTCGAGTCGCGTCATCAGCGCCTTGTGGTCCTTGGCATTCATCAGCGCAACGGCGCTGTGAGTTTCGCGCGCCGACAGCACTGCAATCTGCAGCAGTGTCTGACCATCACCGACAAAATTGCGCGTGTTTGCACTCACGCCCAGCTCGAGGTATGCGCGCACTTTGGCCGCGTCGCCGCGCGAAATCGCCGCCATCAGCTTGTTGTAGAATTCGCTGTTCAGGCGGTGGTTGCGCCGCACAATCGCGTCCAAATCTCTGCTGGCGCCATTCGGAGCCGTTGGCAGGGGCGGCGGTGGCGGCGGAAGCACAATTGCGGCGGCAGCGACCGGCTCGCGCAAGCTGTCGCTCAGGCGATTCTGCAGCAGCGCAATCTGCTGCTCGCGCTCGTCGAGCTGCTTCTGCATCTGCGCCAGCGATTGTCGCTCTGTGTCGCTGCTATCTCCTCCGTCTGTGGTGGTGGCGGCGCCGCGCCGCGCGCTCTTCTCGGCTCGCGTGGCTCGCATCACATCTCGCTCGGAGCGCAGCTGCTGTAGCTGCTCACCGCGCTCCTGCAGCGCCGTTTGCAGCACGCGCATTTCTTCGCGCAGCGCGTACGACTCGCACTGCGCAGCGGTGTAGTTTTCCTGCGTGCGCGCCAAATCGTGCCGCAGAGATTCGAGCTCGCTCTTGGCCTCTGAGTACTCGGTTTCGAGATAGAGCTGCGCGTCCTGGTGCGATGCCAGGGTTTCAGCAGCCGCGCTCGCCTGCGCCTGTGCCTCCGCGACCGCGAGCTCGAGCGCCTTGGTGTCTGGCACGCTGGCCTGCTGCGCAATGCGCAACTGCTGTTCGGCCTCCTTCAGTTCGTCCCTCAGCCTCTCGCGCTCATCGGCCAGCGTGCGCGCAGTCGCTTGGCTGACGCGCATGTTTTCGAGAGCCTCGTGAAAGGCGGTGTGGGCGCGCTGCGCCTTTTCGTTGGCCGCCGTCACATCGCTCTGTAGAGCGACAATCGCACTATCGCTCTGCGTGCCGCGCGCCGCCAGCTCTGCCTGCGCATCGCGCAGCTTGTCGCACTCTTCGGCCGCCAAGGCCAGCTGAGCGCGCAAGCGTGCCAGCTCGGCGTCGCGCTCATTCAGACCTTGGTCGAGCGCCTCGTGCATCTTCGTCAGCATCAGCGACGTGCCTTCGGCGGCCTGAATGTTAAACGCATGGCGCCTGTTCTCCGTCTCGAGCACCGCAACGGTGCGCTCCAGATTCACAATCAGCAGCTGATCAACAGTTTCGCCAGCGCGCGACGCCGGCAGACGCGCGCCTGCTCGCGCCACAGCTGCCGCAGACGCCTCGCGCCTATTGCACATGGCCAAGTAGTGCACGGGCGTGTAGCCGGCGGAATCGAGCTGCGCCAGCAGCTTCGGATCGGCATTGCACCACAGCAGGCGAACCACTTCGCTCGAGTCATTGTCTTCGCGTGCCACCGCGCAGACGTGCAGAAAATTCATCTCGGTCAGCGGCTCGCGCGCGTACAGCAGCTCTGGCATATTGTTGCAGACCCATTCGAGGTGCGCTCGCGTGCCACTGCGCGCTAGCTCGTGCGCAATTGTGCTGGTGGTGTTGTCGACATGCGTCGTCATATGCCGCAGGACATCGGAGCGCTTGCTCGCGCACGCCAGCGCATCGTCCAGCATCGGCACCGTGATGCGCTGCCGGCGCACGAGAAACAGAAGCTTGTACAACTCACGCCGCTCCAGCAGCGAATGCACCAGAAATATGGTCGCAGCTTGCGCGATCGGCGTACTGCCAATACCCTTTTGGCCCGTCACGGTGTTGGCGCGCGCAAGCTGCGACTGAGCGCGCGAGTGTGAACGCGGACTCAGCTGCACGGCTGCCGCCGCGGCAAGAGACATCTGTTTTTCCTTTTGTATTCTTCCACCATTGCCATTTGTGCTGGTCGTTTTTGTCGTGAAGAACTTGTGGATTATTATTGAGTCTTTTTTTTCGTTTACAAACAAAAATGTCGAAGCGGAAGGGTGTCCCGGCGCCAGCCGTGAACTTTGTGACTGGCGATTGCCTTGCGGCCTTGACGGCCATTCCGAATGGTAGCGTTCGTATGGTTTTTTCTTCGCCGCCGTACAATGTCGGAAAGGAGTACGAAAAGGCGAGCAGTCTCGATGCCTATCTCGCGTTTCACAGTCGCGTTGTCGAGCAACTTTGCCGCGTCACTGCGCCCGATGGTGTGATTTGCTGGCAGGTTGGAAATCACGTAGTCCGCGGCACGATTCGTCCCCTCGACCTTGAATTTGAGCCGCTCTTTGCTCGCTTCGGATTTTTGCTGCGCCGACGATTCGTGTGGACTTTTGGCCACGGGCTGCACAGCACCAAACGCCTATCGGGGCGCTACGAAACGATTGCGCTGTTTTCCCGCGGTCAACCAGTCGAACACGATACTGATAACCCTTTGATCGAGAAGGAGTGGCGTTGCGGCGTCATCGACGCCGCGCCAAACGTCAAGTCGAACCACGTCGAGAAGGTCGACCACCCGTGCCAGTTCCCCGTTGAGCTGGTCGAACGCTTTGTGCTGAAGTACTCGTCTGATGGCGACACGATTCTGGACCCGTTTGCAGGAGTCGGTACGACCGGTATCGCAGCGAACCTGCACGGTCGCCCTGCTGTGTGTATTGAGATAGAGGCAAAGTACGTCGAAGCTGCGCGCGCCCGCCTCGCTGCTCTGGGAGCCGGTTCTCTGAAGCGACGCATGTTAGGTACTGCCATTCACGTTCCATCAGCTGGCGACGCCGTGGCGCGCCGCCCGTCGCACTTTGACAGCGTGGAGAATTCGTCTCTTTTGGCCGAATCTTGCTTTGGCGACCAAGTTCGCGTCTTCGAGCGGGCTGATGACGGCGCTCACGATCTCCTGCTCGTTTCAGCGCCAGAGCTCACAAGCATACCAACGGCTGTTGCCACGGCATGTCGTGCTGTTTGTGTGGTGGTTCGCGCGCCTGAAGACGAGTATGCCGTCTACCGCGACTGCCTCGCGCGCCTGAAAATGACCATGCTCAATCGCATTGTTTGCGTGCAGCAGGATTATCTCACTGTGCTTTGGTTTGTTTGCGACGTGCGCGACTACCATTTCGACCTGGACGCTGTGCGCATTGCTGCCAAGTATCCTGGAAAGAGATCGGCTAGAACAGGCGAATTCAGTGGCAATCCGCTCGGCAAGAATCCGTCAGACGTGTGGGGACACTGCACCCACAGTGACGAGACGCTTTGTGCCGCGCCCACACTCTTTGGCTTGCGATCGTGTTTTCAGCGCGCAATCGTGCGCGCTTTTGTTCCTGTCGGCGGCTCGATTCTGGTACCCGCTCTGCACGAGCGCCACGCGCAATCTGTTCTTGACCTCAAACGCAACTTTGCGCTGTTAAAATAGGGCGCTACTTCCATGGTTCACTAGTTTGTCACACCGCTTTTTTTTTTAGAGTACGGCGCGCCAGTAGTCGAGATTGAGTCGGAGCAGCACGGCGTAGCGCGCGTCGACTTTGAGCACGCAGTGCTCGAGGTCGGCAAACGACATGTGAAATGCAAAGAGCTGCTCGGCGCCAAACGCGCACAGCTGCTGCAGCACAATCAGCGGAAAGTGCACCGGCTGCGCAAAGTGCTTCAGAGTCAGGCCGAGCAGCAGCAGATCGTCGTAGGAAAGTGTCAGGCCGTCGATCAAGTGCTCGAGGTAGTAGTGCGACATTGTTCGGTGCGACGAGGCGCGCGGTAGCACGAGCTTGTTGAGCGTAAAGCCGCAGTAGGCGAGCAGTTCGGCCGTTACGCCGCAGTCAGCGAGCATGGCCGGGTGAATCTGCGCCTCGATGAGTCTTTCTAGTCTCTGGCACCAGTCAGCTGGCGCCACAGCGCTGCGCGCATACAGCACGCCGGCGCGCATCGCATCGCACGTCAAGTCTCGATAGCAGTCGTGCATGCACATGACGCCACCGGCGCACTCTGGAAGCATTAGCACACAATCACCCATTCTCACCAGCGGCGGGCGCTCGCCGAGAGGCTTTGCTACGAAAGAAAAAAAGACTCAGGTTGTTTCATTCAAGCGGGCTTTTTTCTACGCACCGAGTTTCAGGCGCTCGGCTTTGAGTTGAGTGGCGACACGCAGATTCTGCTCGCCGTCGCTACCGAGCACCAGGTTGCCGAGCGCGGCGTCGGTCGGCCGCTGCGGCCGCGGACAGCCAGCGCAAAACATTTTGCCGGCGCGTATCTTGGGCAGCGCGCACGCGACACACTCGTGATGACCGCAGCCGCCGCGGTGAAAATAGTCGCCGGCCAGTCGCTGCTTGCAGATCGAGCACTCGCCACTACTAGTCATTCTTGGGTACTAAATGTCAAAAGTGACTTCTTCGTTTCATTGCAAAGCAATACTGCTGGGCGACAGCGGTGTCGGCAAGACGCAGATGATGCTGGCGGTGCGCAACTATGAAGAAGACGAGGTGTTGAAGAAAGAGGCCGAACTGCCGCGGCACGAAGCGACGGTTGGAGTAGACTTTGCCGTCGTCACGAGAATAGTGAGCAGCGAGACCGTCGCTCGCATTTTGCTCTGGGATACAGCGGGCCAGGAGCGGTTTGCGACGATTATGCCGAGCTACATTCGCGAGACGGAAATCATTTTTCTCGTCTACGACATCACGAGCCAAAGTTCATTTGATTCGCTGAAAACGCGCTGGCTCCAGCTTGTCGACACGCACAGGAACGTGTGTGGCAGAGAACACATCGTCGTGTTTCTCGTTGGTAACAAGAGCGACTTGAAAGAGATGCGCGCCGTTTCCGAGGTTGCGGCGGTAGAGTTTGCACTCAAACACACAATGATCTATGTTGAAACGACTTGCCTCGTTCGCAAAGTCATTCACGATCTGATGAGCGAAGCGGCTGTGCGCATTTTCGAGCGCTACGCGCGCAACGGCACAGTACAGCAACACCTCAGGCCCGCCAAGGCCTACACGGGCGCCTCGACGCGCACAACCGTTCTCATTGACAATCGAAGGGCGAGCGTGCGCACAGTTGGCTGCTGTCAAAAGTGAACTTGCTTTCTTTTCATTCTCCCTTCAAATTGCTGTCGGCGAGACGAGCGCAAACGACTCGACGACAACCGTACGCATTTCAGTGTCGCGTTCGACAATGATCGGCGTCCACACATGAAATGGAAAGACGAGGTCTTTTTCGGCCGCAATCAGCTTGGCAAAGATAGGGTCTACAACAACGACGGCAGCGTCGTCGGGCAGCTTTGGCCACGTAACAGTGCAGCGGACCGAGCTGTGTCGCATCAGACGCCATAGCTGCGTCTCGGCACCAAAGACAAAGTCGGGCGGCGCTTCTCCCGGAGGCGCCTCCTGCTCCAAAGTGGGCGTCGCACCGTAGCGCGGAATATGCGTTTCTGTGCTCGGTCGCCGATAGATAATGTCGTTTGAGCACAGATTGTAGAGTCGTCCCGGCGTGCCATTCATCTTTTCACTTTCTTCTTGCTCGGTGCGGGCTTCTTGCGCTTGGCGCTCGGTTTCGCCGCGCCCCCACCTCCTGCCGCCGCTGCGGCGGCCGTCTCGCGGGCGAGCGAGGCGGCTTCTTCGGCCTGCTGCTTCTGCGCCTTGTGCTGCGCGTAGGCGGCGAGTTCGGGCACCATGAAGAGGCGCGCCTCTTCGGGCAGCTTGCGTTTGATGGCGCAACTCTGCTCCGCCTCAAAGCCGGCGTTGCGCAGCAGCTCTTTGCAGAGGCCCTCCTGGTCGAGTGCGCCAAAGCCAAACAGCTCCTTGAGCTGCTCAGTCGTCTCGGCCGGCGGCTTGGCAAACGTGACCTTGACGCGCCGAATCGCCTCGGCGACGAAAAACTCCTCCTCTGTCAACAGTGCGTGCTGTAGGCTCGCCGAGTCGCTGATCTGAAGAGCGCGCTTGCGATTGTCGACGACGCTCGCCAGCCGATCAGTGTCGGCGGCCAAAAACAGAGTGTTGTAGACGTGCGTCAGAATGTCGCTGATCAGGCGCCGCAGCGCTGCCACCTCTTGCCCGAGCCGCTGCGTCGCCAGATCGGTGCCCGCTTTGATCGCGTCGCCATCAATAATCGTCTTGGGTACGCCAAAGAGGGCGCAAATCCGCCTGTCCTGCTGCTCGATATAGGCGACATAGTCGCCCGCCATGCGCGCCTGCGGCAGCGGCACGAGCTGCCGCGACGCCGTGACGTGGTACTGGCTCGAGTAGGGTGCCGGCACCTGACCCAGCACGCGCGCCGACGGCTGCACGGCGCTCGTACCACCAATGTCGGCCGTGTAGCTGGCGCGCGGAATGCCAAACTCGTTTGATACATCACGGCCCGACTGCGCCTCAATGTTGCGCAGGCTGGCCGCGAGCGCCTGCTGCGCGCCCACGTCACGCACATAGGTGCTGTCGCCCAAGCCACCGGCCGTCAGCAGATCGCCGGCGAGCTGCGTGTCGGCCGGCGCCGACAGCGAACCAACGTAGTAGCCCTGCTGCAAGTTGCGCGCCTGCTGCGCCTCTGCGGCATGGTTGTACTCGGTCGCAATCGGCGGCATCGCCGAAAGCGTATCGGCAATGGTTCGATTGCGCGCCGCATAGGCGGACTCGCGCACAATGCCGAGCGCCGACGCGCACTTGCTATTGATCGAGCCGTCGGCGGCCAAGTCGTGACCGAGATTGTGCAGAATCTCGACTGTCGGGTCCTCGATACCACCGCCATCGCCCAGCTCGCCACACGCGCCCATCGAACTGCGAGGCACCCACTCTACGGCGCCGCGCCGATCCGGCACGCGCACCGCTTGCCTGTGCCAGCTGTATCTGTAGGCCTGTTCGTCGATCCAAAAGAAGCGATAGCGCGTCGCACCACGCACGCGGTACATGCGAATCGAGTAGGTGCCGAGCGCCGGCACATAGGGCCAGCGCTGGCCCGTCACCGGGTCCCACTCGTACACAATCGGCACAATGCCGATCTGCAGCAGCGCTAGCAGACACTGCGCCGCAAACGGCTCGAAGCGCGACTGCTTAAACTCGGCAAAGTCGGCCGACGGCACCAGCTCGACGTTGCCGCGCAAAAACTTGATGCCATCGCGCATCACCTGATTGCGCAGCGTCTCGATACACGCGGCCACAGTGGGCGACTGGCGCTGAATCTCCTCGATTGCCATCACTTGCTCCTGCCGCCACACCACCTCGGTCGTCTGGTGCATGTGCCCGGCAAAGTCGTACGACGGTTCAAAGAGCGGTTTCAGCTCGCGCGCGCCACTATTCTCCACCAGCGTCTTCAGAAGCGTCTTGCGAGACGCCAGCGTGCCATCGTTTAGATGCGCCGCCTCGACACGACTCAGCCGCTTCACCAGCGCCACACTCGTCGCTTCCTCGACCATCTCCTCAGATTCATCGTCGTCGCTGCCACTGTTATCGCTACCATCCGACGTCGAGCTCTCGCTGTCATCAGCCGCGGCCAAATACAGACCGCTTTCTTGAAACTCCAAGGCGTCGCGGCCCAGTGCAGTCAAATCAACAATCTGGCGATCAACGCCGCGCGCGCCGGCGCGCAGAATCGCGCGCGAAAACCGCGGCGGGTAAAGCACGCGCAGTATCTCGACATTCATTTTTGTTTTCTCGCGCGGTCAACTTTGGTGTTTGTTTAAAAAAAAGAAATATCTCTAGAAAGATGAACGCATACGGACGCTGTGACTCTGTGTATAATTTTGTCAAACAGCAGGAAGAGTATCTTATTTCTACTGCTATGGAGACTGGCAGTGTTCCGCTGCCAGAGTTGAAAAAAAATGCCGCGAAGTTGTTTCCACAAATGCGCTGTTTTGGTCCAGCTGGCGCCACTCTTCGTACAAACTATCTTGCTCTCTGCGCCGCGCTCGCATCTCTAAGCGGTCATTCTTTCGCCTGGCCTGCTCCCGACGACTACGCCTGGCGAGACGGTCATTTGGCACGGATGTACCCTTTGACAGAGTCTGACGAGCTAAAGGTCCGCGCATTATTTGAAGACGCGGTTTCTCCGCGCGGCATTCAGAAAGCGTCGTTTGCTACCGTGCGCGACCGAATGCTCACGTACTGTGTCGGGTTGCAAGACTTGGGGTTGCCGGCGTGGTGTACGACGCAGATTGTGATTGAGGCAACGCAGCCGTTTGGCGAGCTAGCGCGCCTCCATTCGGTCTGGGTGCTGGTGACGCGTGTGAAGCATTGGAGAGAAAGCAACAATTCTTCGTGAAAACTATGATTGCTCAGTTTGCGCATTTGATTGCATGCGTACTTTTCGGATTGTTGGATGTTATTTGGCTTGGGCAGCTTTCGGCGCCGCCATGGCTGCCGACAACTTCAGTGTACTTTAGTCGACTGGCGACTACTGGCGGCGCGCTTCGATGCGTGAATGACGACAAAGACTATGACGTTTGCAAACAGCACCCCGTCGAAATGGTCGAATGCCACACGAAGGTGGTGTCGGAACACCTGAATTGGGGCTGGACTTCGCAGTGGGAATGCACTCCGCACTGGTCCAACGCCGAGGTTGCAAACGCCCTCGTTTTTCAAAAGCAAGACATTGAGTGCTTTGATGCGAAGCGCTCGGAAACGTGCCACCTTCTCTACACGCTCCGATATACCACCGAAAAGGGCGCAAAATACCGACCGTGGGTGTTTACGGCGCTGCGCGATACAGTCCAGTTTGCCCTCACTTTTGCATTTTGTGCATTTGTGTTCACCGCCGTGGGTTTTGTGGCATTGGCTATCGCGGGCCGGCTGAAGTACGAGGAGAGTGCGGCCAAGGCGGTGCTGACCATTCAAAAGCACGCGCTGGATGAGTACGAAATCAAGAAAGAGGCGGTGGTGGTAGCAAACCCCACGAAAAAAGAAGAGCCAAAGGCGGCCGTGGAAGCATAGACTGTTCCAAACACACCAACAAAAGAATGATTTGTTTTCTCTCATTCTTCATTGCACTGGTGCTGGCTGCCAAAAGCCAGGAGTATGCAGGCCCGGCGCAGGCGCTCTATTTTCGCGAGTTTTCTCTGACGAACGGTGCGCGACCGGTGCCGCAGCTCGTTTGCAAGAACACCGAACCTGTTGATGGCTGCGCGCAATTGCACGTTCGCGTTGTAGAGTGCACGCGCGATGCGGAAGAATTGCAGCTGCAAGGGCTTGTCGGTGGCCAGGCTATCAACTGGCTTTGCAAGAGCCATGAGGATCGCACACGGCTTCTGTCGAAGCAAAGCCTCGAGTTTACCAAGCTCGAAATCAAGTGCGAAAACGTGCTTGATGCAGAGACGTGTTCGCTGGTCTACACTTTTCAGCACGACGCCAACACGCAAAAGCGCATTGCTGCACAGAAGCTCTACGACGAATGCTCAGCGGTCTGCACGGACAGCGTTCTTACAGTTATAGTCTCCGTTTTATGCACTGTTACCGTGGCGATCGTAATCGCGGCGGCGCTCTGGGCGTGCAGCGTTGTCGCATTTACCAAGGGCTATTTGTGCCGACATTCGCGGTTTGTGAGAATCATGGAAATTCTGCTCGAAAAAGCCGAGGACAGCGACGACGAAGAGAATGGCAAAGTGGAGAAGAAGAATTGACTTGCAAAGATGAATGAAAATCCGGTCATTAAGCTGCGCTGCGATTTGCTGAATGGCAATTTCGAGCTCGACAAAGAAACGGTCGCCTTTATGCGCTTTGCTCGCGAAGAGTTGTCGCGAGCCGCCAACGCAATCTGCGCCGCCCAGCCACAGAATGCTGACATTGGACGCATGATTGCATTTTTGGACAAATTGCAGGACGCAAAGGACACGGTGTGCGCAGCGGCGATTATTGGTGACGAAAGCGCCAAGCGCGCCGAAAGTACCAAACTCGCCGAAAACGCCAAGCGCAGCAAGAGCGCCGAAAGCTCAAATAGCGTCGCATTCGGTCGACGTGCCAAACTGCGCAAGCGTACCCAAACGTCGCAGAGTGCCGAGCAGAGCCGGGCGACGGTTTCCGACCAGTTACTGTTGCGCGCCAGCAGGCCAGTCACACAGATTTCTTTTCCACAATCTTTGCCGAATGCTTGGTTGGTCAAGAAAGACGACGACGACGAGAGCAAATGAATGCACACATTTACAACCCTAAAAAATGAGTGAAAATCCGGTCGTGGAGTTGCGCTGCGATCTGCTGAATGGCAGTTTCGAACTCGACAAAGAGACAATCGACTTTATGCGCTTTGTTCGTGAAGAACTCTCTCGCTCCGCCAAAGCAATCTGCGCCGCGCGCCCAAAGAATGCCGACGTGGGTCGTGTGATTGCGTTTGTCGACAAGCTGCAGGACGCCAAGGACACGATCTGTGCGGCGGCGATCATTGGCGACGAGAACGCCAAGCGCGCCGCGAAGAAACGCAAGGCCGAGACTGCCGATGAAGCCGACGCCAAGGCTGCTTCCATTCGCCAGTTTGCCGCTGCTGTGGGACCGCGTTTGGAGAGCGGCTCCGACCCTCTGGTGGGTCCAGACGAAGCGGCGCTCCTGGCGCAGATTGCCGCCGGTGGCAAGCCGAGTCTGGCCGACTTTAAGCGAGCGCTGAACGAATGAAACCTTTTTCTTTCAAACCAAATGTTCGACATTGGTGCCTCTTGGATCAGCCGTTTTCTCTGTTGCGCCGCCAATGCACTGCAGTATCACCGGCCTCCTTACAGCGTAGGCTAGAGTTGTGATGATTGCTGCGAGTGCGACGTCTACGGTGTAGTGCACGCGTGACACCAGCAGGCAAAGCGAGCCACCAAGCGCCACCAGCAACATTGCCGCGGAGAGCGCGTGGTGTGGCCGTTGCAAATCAAAGATAAATAAGGCTGCTAAGGTATAGAAGACAGTGTGCCCAGAGTAAATCAAATCGTGGCACCAGGCGGTCAGAAAATCGGGCTGCAGCACGCGGGTGGTCAGCGACTCAGGGGATAGTGTATGCTCTGCATTGCAGGCGGCTTGTGCGCCTGGCAGTGTCGTCAGAGGTATAGTAAAGCAGCGCACCAGCATGAGGAAAGTGTGCAAATCGACAAATTCGCAGATGAGATTGCAGCGCGAATGCTGCCTTGCAGCTATCAGCACAATCAACACCAGGCAGAGGAGTAGCAAACAGCTGTCGCTCAGTTTCGCCATTTCCGGTATAAACGGCAGCAGACTATGCCCAATATCGGGTAGCACGGCCGAGTTTGGCGGCAAAAGAGCGCCGCGCATTTCAGCCAGATCGTTGACGATTGCCACCATACAAAGAGTAAGGGAGTAGCGCACCAGTGCTCTGCCGACGCCATTCGATCCGCGCAATTCGCTAAACATCGTTATCTCAGAACAGCTTTGAGTGCCTTGTGCAAAAAAAAAATGGAGTCTAAAATTGATGATATTACCGATGAGGTTGCACGCATGCGGATGGAATCTCTCCCTGGTCGGACAATCGAAACATTTTCGGTTGCTACAGACGCCGACCGCCGCGTTTTGCTTAACAAAATGGTGGCAGAACTGAGCACAACACCTCGCGCCGACATCGCGCTGATTGCCAACAGTGCTCATGATGCAAGACGCGTGCTGGCGCTTTTCCTCGATCCTGCTACGCCGCACGAGTTGCGAGTGCGCATTGCCGCATTCAATTCGAACGAAAGAATTTGGTTTGATTTCGGCGGCGACGATGTGCGAAAGGTTTGCGCTTTTCCGCGCACCGTGACACGGATGCCAGGTGTCTCATCGTCGACGATTTTGGTGGCAGAGTAGCTTGGTACTGCTGTTTTCTATTTTTCTTGCATTAAACACTGGGAATGGCGCATCAGGTATTTGTTTGCTCGATGTATGAGTTTTGGTACCGTACAATTGCGTTTTTGATGTGCAAATTCAGCGGCAAAACTGCGATCGCAAATAGCGTGGTTTATTTTGCCAGAAAGTCAAACGCGGACATGATCAAAGTGATTCTGGATAGCAGTGACGTGGACGTGAACACAGAGCCGACAAGAGGCTTGACTGCGCTGCATTGGGCGGTCATAAGAAATTCGTCCGCAACTGTCAGTTTTTTGCTTCGCGCCGGCGCCACCCCAACGAAAGAGGCGTTAGACATTGCAATACAAGACGAAGACGAAGACGAAGACGAAGACGAGAAGAAAGATCATTGTCGTCGCCATGTTCTAGGGTTGTTGTTGGCTGCTGGCGTCTCGCGTGAAGACGACGACGAATTACTTGAATCGTGTTTGGTGTACGCATTGATTTGCGACAACTACACTGCTGCCGCGCTACTTCTTGCGGCCGGTGCTCCGTGGGAAATACCTTCGCTACATCGATTTACCGATTCGGCGATGGTTTGTGCTCTGGCAACCCATCGCACGATTGCCGCAAAGGAACTGGAGCTTGTTGGCTTTGGCGAGATTCGCGATCGCCTGTTGGAAATCTGTGTTGGCCTTCACGATGCAGATTTACCGACGCCAATTCTGACTCTGATTGTCGAGTTTGCCTGCGAGCCGTTTGCTTCGCGGTTGCCGTACCACTATTTGTGGGACTCTGTTGTTGCAATCAGGCACTTTAGGATGCGTCGACACGCGCCTGCCCCGCAGCACGGCGATCTTCTCGCGCGATGTCGAAAAACACAAGATCGGGGTTTGGCTCGCGCAAAAGAGGCTCTTGAAGAGAAGCACAGCCGCGCTATCGCAATGATGAAGCAAGGAAATTTTGCTGAAGCTATACCACTGCTGCGCGAGGTACTTGAGGTCCGAACCATTGCTCTTGGCGAAAGGTGCACAGGGACTTTGGCCACCAAAGTCAATTTTGCGTCGTCCCTTTTTTCTACCGGTTGCTTGGAAGAAGCAAAAGCATTGTACACGGAAGTGCTGCAACCAGACGCTGTTAACATTTGGCATGATGACGACAGCCGTCCGGTCGTCCTTTCAAAAGCGCGCAGGTTTCTCGATCTCGTTTTAGCAGATATTTCGAAGCGACATTGAAACTTTACGAATGAGTTTTCAGCGCAACTGTGAGCGTTTGAGAGCCGAGCTGATCGAGTCGCTGTGCGGCATGAATCACGACGCACTTGTGCAGTACGCACGCGAGCACCGCGAATGTCCAGATTTTCTGTCGACAAAACTCTGCCGGTGCGAGCACGCGAGCGAATGTTGGCTGCTTGATCTGGCGTTGGAAGAGCATCGGCCGGCGTTTCTCGATGCATTCATCGAGGCGTGCCCAGAGTTGCTGAGCAAGGACGTGTTTTCGATCCACTGTGCTATCTGGGCATTTTCGATCAAAAAACGCAACTGCTTTCGCGTGCGTAGAATGGTGAAGATTCTGCGCGCCAACCCGGCAATGGATGTGGAGTTGTTCTATCGAACATGCCAAGGAGGCACCAGCCATCACTGCGTGGTGAACGATTACGATTTGCAAGAACGCTTTCGTTTTCTCAGCCACTACAGTTTGATGGGTGCCTTTTTTTGCCAGGCGTGGCTCGAGATTGCTTGCGCAGAAGCGAACGACTACGCTGTGCATCACATGCTCAAATTCATTCGGTGCTATCACATCAAGATCGATGAAGATGCCGCGCGGACATATCTCGCGCAGATGTGCGTCATGGGTTATGGCTATTTCCTCCATGAGGCAGCAATGACGCTTGCCAGGCTCGGTAGCGGTGACGTTGAGATTCTCGAGACGCTTGTGTACAGAGGTTCGCATCCCGGTGCTCGAAGTTGGTTTTTTCGCACAATGCGCGGAATGCAACCGAAAGAGATCGAAGTCGCCGTTTGCACAACCTGGTTGCCGGCAATCAAGATACTTTTGAGTGCTCGGGCAACAGGCAGCTCGACTGCCGAATTTTTGACTGAGTTATTCTCTGCGGGTCACATCGATTTGCAGCGCAACTCTCTTCTAGGCGAAGAACTCTACAGCGCCATCTACAAAACTCCGAAATTCTACGATAGAGACACTGATGGCCTCGTTCGCACGCTCCTTCAGTATGGTTTCGATCCGGAACTTTGCTGGGCACCTGAAAGCGGCATGATTCTGTTTGAACTGATCTGGCACGGGTACGATGTTGCCGAAGACGCTGTGGCGTGGACGAATTTAGTGGAATGCGATAATTATATACACACGCTCGCGCACGTACTGCAAATCTGGGCGCTCAGCAAACACGACGCCGACGACGCATTCAACTTGTACTGCGCTTTTTACAAAACTTTTTCAATCTACCTGCCTGCCGGCGCACCCGCAACGCCGCCTCGAATGCCGGCGAATCTTTACCCGACAAAAGTACTAGAACTAGCGCGGGCCTACATCACCCACTCGGACATTGAGCCACCTCCATCTCTACCAGCACCGTCGCTCGAAGAGGCGCGGCGCCGCACAATCGAGATGTGGCGCCGCATTTGGCGCGAGCGCTGCTTTCAGATCGCGACGGCGTTTCGCTCGATGCGCCTGCCCGACGAGTGCTTTCACAAGATTGCCAAAGCGCTGGCACCGGCGCTCATCCGCCGCTACCTGCCGCGCTATCTGCCTGACCGCGTCTTCATGGCAGTGCGCCGCCGCAGCCTGGCGAAAGAGAACGAGCAGTGAAAGGAATTTTTATTATTCAGGCCGTCGGCGGCGGTATTCGATGCGCCGTTCGTTCATCTCTTGTGCGCCGCGATCAGCCGGCTTGATTCGAACGAGCTCTGCGGCAACCATAAGCGCGTCGTACTCTAAATACATTGAACGCGCTCCGTCTTCGATTGGTTGTTCGGCAAGGATGTAGTACAAGACCTCGCCTTCCAGGCGCATAAACGCTTTGCGCAGGGCTGATTTGATCTCCAGGTCCTCACTGGCAAACTGTTGTGCCAAGTACTCTGAAAACGCGTCCATGGCCGAAGCCACGCCTTGCAACTTTTCATAGAGAAGCGGACCGGCGCTGCCCACAAATCGGTAGGTTTCGCGGTGCCGATACTCTGAAAAATCAAATTCTTGTAGCAACGCCGTAGCCTCGCCGCGGGCACGAACGCTTCGCCACTGGCGAACAGCGCTTCGGAGGTCGGCAAAACGGCGCAGAACGCTTTGCATCTTCTCCGGAAGCCGGCTGCGCATCGTGTTTGGAATCAGTCGGGTGAAATTGTAGTTGGCCCGACTGTCGGGGCCAGGTTGAGGCGCCTCTTCAGCAACCATGACGACCAGCTCTCCAAACGGCTCAGCGCTGAATGTGGCTGTGAATTCATGAGGCAGGCCCGTGGCTGTCAACAAAGTTTGACGCAGCCATAGGAAAGCGCATGTCGTCGCACTCGTGACAAACATCGATGGTGAGACTCGCACACTCATAGTTTCAAAGAAACACTTCTTTTTTTTCACTTTGCCTTGGGCGGCGCGATTGTGATCAGCCGAATGATTTCCTTGTGGAGGTTGATCGCGCTGCGCTGGCGGTGCTTGGGCGGCTCAGAGCTGCCCGTCGCCTGTGCAATGAGGATGACGAGCTCGTCGTCGGTGACGGGCAGCCAGGTGCGCGCAGCGTTGGTGCCCGAGCGCGCCTGGCAGCCGGTCTCGCGGACCAGACCGTACTGAGCGGCGTCGGCGTAGAGCGCCGGGTTGTCGGGCGCAGTGTCGAAAGTCGAGTGCGTGTAGAGCAGGCCAAAGCTGCCGGGCGGCGCGTCAATGTCAAAGACATTGCGAAAAATGGCGTCGAGCGTGACGGCGTTCTTCTTGGCGTAGTCTGAGACGCTGATGACGGGGTCATAGAGCGCGACGATGCGCGAGACGATCGGGTTGTCGAGCGCGACCGGCAAGTTGGCCGGCGTGCCACTGTAGCGTGCGAGGCGCGCCAGCTCGTCGTGTGTGGCGTGCAGAGTGGAGATGTTGGGCAGCTGGCCGATGACGAACGAGTAGTGCTTCTGCGTCAGCGGCGCCGTGCCGTAGGGACCGAGCTGGTGAAGCCAGCGTGTGGTGTACGGATCGGCCATCGAGTAGTAGCGCGGCAGCGTGCCAGTGTGCGCGAGCTTGTCGCCGAGGTCCGAGTGCCAGACGACGCGCGCCGCCAGCGTGCGCCGATACTCGATCGAGTCTTCGGCGTGTAGAGCGGTGGCGCGCGTGTGTTCGCTGTGCGCCTGGACGGAGCTGCTCGGCAGTGCCGACAGAAACGGCGCCTGGTGCCACGGCCCGCCGGCCGGGTTGACGAGCAGCGTGACGCCGCCCATGATGCCGTGGTGGACGGCGACCATGCCATCGAGCGCGTGGCTCGCGTCGGCGGTGTCGTTGCGCACAATGTAGAAGCGCGACGCGCGCGTTCGGTAGATGGGCAGCGACTTGTGCGCGCCGTGCGCCGAGTCGACCGCTGGCGTGATGACGTGCGTCAGCGTCGTGTGGAAGGCTTTGATCGGCTGCTGCAGCCGAATGTCGTGCGCGGCAGCGTACTGGCGCGCGATTTCGTTGCGCGCCACCTGACTCTGTTGCAGCACTGACGCGTACTCGTTTGAGTTGGCGAGCTCTTCGAGCGTCAGCGGCGTCTTGCTGGCGGCGCGCGCCGCCACGTAGTGATAGAGGCGCCGCGCCGCCGCCACATCGTTGGCCGTCACAAACAGCACATAGCTGTCGCCGCCAAACGTCGACTGTGTGCGGCCCACCACGACGCTGTGCGACGGCGAGATCAGATGCGGCATTGACTCGCGCGCCTTTTGCGTCAGCAGCGCAATTGCGTCGTCGTTGCTCGCGCCCTTGAGCACATCGGGCAGCTCTTCGATGTTGTAGGCGCTGATGCCGAGTCCGATGTTCCAGCGCGGCAGCAGATACTCGACGCGCTCACGACTGTCGATCGGCAGCGCACCATCGATCTTCAGGCTGTAGCCACTCGGCACCAGATGCTGCTCTTGCTGCTGCGTGCCAGAGGCGGCGGCGGCAAAGTGCGACTCAATGTCAAACGCGCGCTGCAGATCGGGCGCGGCGACGAGCGGAGTTGCCGTAAAGTTGGGCGCTGCTGACGCATGAACGACCATCGGCTGAAACGCGTGCAGCATGCGCTCCAGCTCGGCGCCAAACTCCTTGTGACGCGGGTGCGCAACGCCGCGCACATCGGTGACATAGACGTCGCCGCTGTCGTCATCTGCCTGCTGATTCACGACACCGTACGCAGTAATAAAACCGTCGGCAATAGACATAGTTGCCCTTTTTTCTTCTTCCACTTTGCGCCTCTCTATCAAATGACGAAAAAAAATTCGGTGCTCACTGGTACGCATTTATAAACGACAGTTCTGCCAGCAGCGGCAGTGCGGTGGCGAGCGGGCGCGGAACGGCGCCGCAGCTGTTGTAGAGGATGTCGCTGAGCTTGCTCGCCAGGTCGCGTCGATCTTCGCTCATCACACTGCTGGCGCCAGCTGCGCCCAATGCCGTGCTCTCGGCCAGCACGCTGGCGCACAGCGGGAAGTAGTTTGCGCCATTGGTGACGAGAGCGGCGAGTTGCCGCTGATAGCGGTGCAGCGAGCGGGCGTCGGGCGCAATTGGCGCCACAAAGAAGCGCCACGTCTCGATCAAGGCGCTCTCCTTCACCGCTGCCATCTGCGGCTCTGCGAGCTTGCGCGTAAGAAAAACGCCGTCGGCGAGAAACGCGACGTTTTCGAGCGGCTGTATCTGCGCCATTTCCATCGACGCCAGCCACACCGCGGCAGCGTCGGTCGGCTGCTGCAGCTCATCGTCGTCGTCGTCGTTGTCAGCGAGCAGACCATCGCGCAGCAGACTGCGCGAGAGTGTGGCGGTTGTGTTGCCGACGGGCACACCGTAGATTTTCTCGGCAGTCATCTCCCAGCTGGCCTCGACCCGCGCGCGATCGGCGGCGCTGAGCGGTGCTCCGCCGCTCTTCTGCACCTGTTTGGCAGCAATGTCGCCAAAGCGCCCCGCCATCTTGTAAAAGTGCTCGGCGTCGCGCTCCGAGTGCGGTTGATTTTGGGTCGGCACAGGCGGAGCCGTGCAGTAGCGGAATATGCGAAAGCGCAGCGAGTCGAAAAAGCGCGCCGCTGCGACAACGTCGTCCTGGTCGTAGCCGCCGGCGCGCACAAACTCGATCACGCCTTCGATAATGGTGTACGGCGAAATGTAGTTGTCGTCGACCATCGCCGCCTGGTAGTCCGAGACGGCGTCGATGCTGCCATCGGCCGCGCAGGCCGGCACCGGCTCAAACAGCTGGACGTTGTTAGGCATCATCAGCTCGTCGGCGTCGTGGTGGCGCCAGCAGACGCGCGCGCGGCAGCTGCTGCAGTGGCGGTGCATAAAGCGCAGGCTCAAATTGGACAGTTCGCTAGCGTCTTCGGCGTCCTCGCCAACGCCACTACCTTCGGCACACAAACAGCACATCCAATCGTAGTAGTCGCGCACCGCCATGGCGCGCGCCATGCGCGTGCAGGTTTCGATCGTCGCCGCGCCGCACCGGCAGACGCGCGCCAAACGCGGGTAAAACTCTTGGTCTTGCTTGCGCGCGCCGGCGCGACACTCGTCGGGCGGCCGCTCGCTGAACGCACGCAGCGCATCGTCGAGCCACTCTTCTGCATTCTGCGGCACATCGCTCGGCTTGAGACGCTTGCGAACTTGCCACTGCTCGCTCTTGCCACGCGCACACGCCAACATCGGCTTCTGCCACCTTTCGTCCAACCTGCGCTCGCGCATCAGGCGCGCCATATCGGCCAGGTGCTTGGCAATCGCGATCTTTCTGCTGCTGCTGCTATCCTCTTCGTCGTCGTCGTCGTCGACGTCGGCCGCAAACACGACGTCGGAAAGCCACTCGAACGCGTCGACGTCGCACGTCACCGGCAGCGTCGCGGCATTGAGCAGCACACTCAGCGCCGATCCGACTGCACCGCTGAGCGTGTTGCGCTGCTTGGCGGCGGTTCTGGCGCGCGGCATGTCGGTTTTGAAAGAGCGGTCGATCTCCCAGCTCTCCAGCGTGGACGTCCTCATAAAATACGCACCACCGCCCGTAAACGCGCCGCCGCACGCGCGCGCGTAAATATCGAGCACAGGTGCGACGAGGCGCGCTGCGCGCTCAGCCACGACGGTGCCGCGAAACGTCTCCGAGTCCCATTCGGTCAGCGACAGGCCAAACATGCCGCTGATGGCATTGAGCGCCTGGCAGAGCGGCCCGGGCGCCGTCTCTTCGGCGAGCAGGCGCGCAACTGCCGGCCCGACCAGTGGCATGTGCGCGACGCGCTCGGCCGTACCAGACACGCGGCGCCACAGCACCGTGCTCGCCACGCCGCTGCCAAGCGCGCGCGCCATGCCGCGGTCGCTTAGCCACACGACAATCGACGCGTCGGCGATCGGCCGCGTCAAACCATCGGCGCTCGGCGCCGATTGCCGGTCGTCGAGCGCCGAGCGCAGAGGCTCGGTGTCGACCGACCGACGCTTTGGCGGCCGCCCTCGCGCGTGGGTCGTTGGCAGCGGCTCGCCGCCGCGGTGCTTGACGGCAGACCAGCTTTGCTTCGCGACAAAGGCGGCGTTGGCGGTTCGCCCGCGCGTTTCGCTCGGTAGCGCCGGCGTAAACGACAGCGGACTGTAGCACACGAAAAAGTCGACGCCGTCGCGCGCATGAGGCAGCAGCGCCATAATCGAACTCTGCACCGCCTGTGGCGTCAGAGCGTTGGCGATTCTCTGGTGGAACCGCTCGCTCAGCTCAGTGTCGTGCCGCCACTGGCGCGGCGGATCGACTGGCCGCGTGCCAATCTCGCCGCGCCGGCAATTCAGCGGCAGGCGCAGAACCAGCTCTTCGACACCCGCCCCCGCAGCCGCCCGCGCCGCGTCGATGCGCTGCGCCACCATCAGCTGGCCGGTCTTGCGCAGATAGCCGTCGAACCACGCGCGATCGCTAATCGCGGCCGAAACCACCGGCACGGCGCTGTGGTGGCGCACGAGATAGTGCGTGTTGGACTGCTGGTCGTTGGCGACCAGCATCGCAATGTCAAAGCGCTCAAACGACTCGCGCAGATCGATCTGCGCGCGGCTGTAGCCGTAGAGAGTTTTGTACACGCAGAGCGCGAGGTGCTCGGCGGCGCCATCGATGCCTGCGAATGCCTGCGGCACATTTCGCACCACCTCGTCCGCATCTTTTGCAATATGCAAAAGACGCGGCTGTGCGATGTCCGGCGCATCGGCTACTTGCTCCGGTCGCAGCCAGTCCCACGCACGACTCGACGCCATCACTTCGACGTGGTTGCGATCGATTTCGCAGCGCATCAGCTGGTGCGCCACGTGCAGCCATGTCTGGAAGAAGACTCTGTCTTGCCGATAGTGAGAGAAGCGATGAAAGATGTGGTACGCCAGCGACACAATGTAGCCCCACGAAATGCGCAGTAAATCGTTGGCGCCTGGCGCCGACAGGCGGTGCCAGTACTCGTGGCGCTGCGAGCCGCGCCAGTGACCTGTAGTGTTCACCAGCGCGGCACACTTGATCTCGTCGTCGGGATCGCTCAGGACAGCGTACTCGGCTGCTCCACCAGCACCACCAATGCCACAATTGTCGTCGCCGTCGTCGCCGCCGCCGGGTGCCTGTTGAGTGCGCGCCGGCATGCTATCGCGCACCACACTGGCGTAGGCTTCGATGCGTTTCAGGTCCGCTGCCAGGTATTCGTCGGGCTTCTTGAGTTCAGAGAGCAGATTCTCGGCCAGGCGCTTGTCGAAGAAGAGCCAGCGCAGCGCGGCGAGCCGCTCGATCAGTTGCATATCGAGCGCCGCCTCGACAAACGCCACTCTGACGCCAGAAACGCGCGTGTTGTGCAGATGTAGGAGGTACTCACCGCGCGCGCATTCGGCGAGCAGAAACATTGGCTCGAGCACTTCGGGCATTTGCAGCGGTCCGGCGAATCGCGCCGCCAGGCCGCCAATGATCCACGGCGCCAGCGAGCGCTGAATCAGATAGACGGCCGACATGTGCGGCACAAACGACGCTCGCACCAACACCACGTGCGGCTCGCTCTCCAGCTGCCGCAGCAGCTCGCCAGGGCTCGGCCGAATGCGCTTCTGTTCGTCGCGCCCTGTGCGCACCGACAGGTCGTACAGCACCATGACGGCAATGTCGGCCGACGTTGGCATTGGCGTGCCGTGCACGCGCTTGGCGGTGAATCGCACAAGCGTCATGTTGCGATTGTTGCAAATGTACGACACGAGCGGCTTAAAGGCCTCGCCAAACCGTTCGCACTCGGCAGCGGTGTACGAGTGAAAGATGAAACAGTCGCGCGCAGCCACCACCGCGTGACCAGAGTCGAAAATGCGCTTTCGAATGACAAAGTCGGGCTCGTCCATCTCGTCCTCACCGGCTTCGCGGCGAGGCGCCGAGTTTATGGCAATCAGCGCAGCTGTCAATGCGTCACCTTCAAATCTACGTTTGCGATTTTCACTCATCTTTTTTGTTCGCCTGTTTGTAAAAAAGCGGAGTCTGCTGCTTTGTGATTTTGAGTACGGTGGCAAGCACGAGCCGCGTTGAATCGACTGCCGCATCGTCGAGAGTTTTGACCAAAAACTCTGCCTCGCGCACTTTTTGCTCGGGCGTCTCGATACCAGACGCGTACTTTTCGAAAAAGCGAGCGGTGCCGACCTGGCTCGCATAGATGAGCAGGGCGCGCGCCAAGACGCTTGCGGTTCGCTTTTCCAACCCCCACGTAAAGTCCACCAGAGGCGCGCGCCGCACGAACAGCTCTATCAGCACGTCACTGCGCTGATCTTCGTACGATGCGCCCGCGTTCGCAAACTCCTGCATGTTAACGGCAAACGTTTTCGGATCGACGGTGCGATTCATCAGCAGTTCGACTTTGACGCCGGCGCCAGCGAGCGACTTGACGAGTGCGAGGGCGCTGAAGAGTTCTTTCAAGTACTGCGAAAAGTAGTCTGAAGGGTCGCCTCGCACCTCTTCCAGCTCTATGCTCAGATTGGCCAGCGAATCGATGGTGACTTGCAGAACGAGCGGCGCCTGCTCGCTCTGAGCCATCATCAGATCAATGGCGCGCATAATGCGAGTCGTAATGGTCAGAAGCAAAATGCGCACTTTCTCTTCTTTTTCATTCATCGTTGGTAGAGTCTTTGTTTTAGCGTCTTCTTTGCCACAGGTGCCACTGATCCAACGGGGTGTGCGAAAATGAGAATCTTGTTGCGATCGTCGCTGCCGCAGTACGCCATGAAGCTGCGCGAAAACTTCACCACCTCTGCGTGCCGCTGTGCTGCAGTCAGCACACGCTTGTGCTGCTGCAGCGAAGTAGGCGGTGCGAAAGTGGTAAAGATGATAATGCGCGGCGCGCTCATGCACTCAATTTTTAAAAAAAAATATAAAAGATGACTTGTGACAAACTTCCCGACCACTACGCCAAGCGCTACAAAGCGACGACGTATAGCGCGCTTGTTGCGCGTGTCTGCGCGGCAATTGCACGTACACCTAAAGACGAGGGCGAGTTTTACGCCGAGCTCGCGGCAAAAACATTCATTCCGGCCGGCAACACGCTGCTGGCCGGCGCCGATGAGACGATTGCACCGAATTGCTGTGTGATTGGCATGCTCAGCGACGACAATCTGGCAGATAAGAAGGAAATGGCGTCGCGCCTTTGGAAGGCGAAGACGGGCGTGGGCGTCAACCTGAGCGGCCTGGCCGATCCAGTCGCGGCGCTTCGCCAACTATCCGATATCAATCATTCTATTAACCTGGGTCATCGACCGAGTCGCGGCAACATGGCGGTGCTCAACGCGTCGCATCCCAAAATCAAGGATTTCATCTTTTGCAAAATGGCAAAAGACAATACTATTACCAATTTCAATATTTCAGTCGCCGTCGAGCCGGCAGCCTTTCGCGGGCGGCTCGCCGAGTGGATTTCAAAGGCGGCGTGGCAGTCGGGCGATCCAGGACTAGTCGTGCTGAGTCGCGGCGCGCGCTACGGACCAAACGATGCGCGCGACATCGACCCGGGTATCGAGCCGATCGTCACCTGTGTGCCGTGCGGCGAACAGTTCATGCATGCCAACGAGACGTGCAATCTCGGATCGATAAATCTCAACGCTGAAGCGCTCATGTGCAAGCCAAACAACGGCGAGCTCGACCACGTGCTGCTCGAGCACGCAGTGCGCGTCGGCGTCCGTTTTCTCGACACTGTCGTCGATCGCCTTTCGTTTGTCGACGCGCACATGCGCGAAACGTCGAAACGCATGCGCCGCATCGGTCTCGGTGTGATGGGCTGGGCCGACTACCTCAAGCGCATCAACATCTCGTACGCCAGCGAAGAGGCGCTGCGTCTTGCCGAGCGCCTGTCGGCGACAATCACGGAGATTGCCGAGGACGAGAGTCGGCGTCTGGCTGAAAAGTACGGCGCCGCTGTGGCCGGCGGACGCTATCGGAACATCTCAGTCACGTGCATCGCGCCGACTGGCGGTATCACAGGCCTTACAGAAAACGTCGGCTATGCGATCGAGCCGGCGTTTGCCGAGGCGCTCTCATACGACTATAAGACCCATATTGCAATGCAGGAGGCGTGGCAATCGGGAATGCACAATGCCGTCAGCAAGACGGTCAATCTGCCGGCGAGCGCCACAGTCGAGCTGGTGCGCGCCGTCTTTGAAGAGGCGCTGCGATCGCAGTGCAAAGGAATTACGATCTATCGCGACACGTGCAACGTCGCGCAGCCAAAGGAACTCGGTTCCTGTGCCGTGTGCGTCGAGTGATCTCTTAAAAAGTTGAGACATGAAAACTTTTCATTTGCCATTGGTGACGTCGTACTTTTTGCCGTTGTGCTGAATGGTGTAGGCGACGTCGAGGTGCACGCCCTGGCGGGTCGCGTGCGCCAGATCGATTTCGCGCTGCGAGAGACCGATTGCGCCGCTCAGGTCGCCAATGTGAGCGCCCGGTCCGCGGCCGTCGAGCGGCACGACGCGAATGAGGTGGTCCTTGGCCGACGTCGGCTGTGCTTTCGCCGCGTTGCCGTTGGTGTAGTTGCGCACCAGCTCCTCGAGGTGCTGTTTGTCGATCAGCGCGTCGTAGGAGCCGTGCTTGAACGGCGTCGGCGCCAGCTCCATGCCGGGCAGAATCGGCGTCTCCTCATCGGGGCTCGGCATCGGCAGCTTGGCGCGGATGGCCGGGTCGACGACGCGGCTCGACTTGATCTCGCCCTTGGCGTTGGCGAGCACCAGCAGACCGAGCGGCGAGAGCTTCTTCAGCTGCTCGGTTTCGTCGCGGCTGTCGAGGTAGCCCGACAGGTCGAGCTCGGTCACGACCATGCCCGGCTTGTCGGGGTGCGCACGCGCCGCCTTCATCATCTCCGAAGGCGCCATGTTGACGTTGATCTGGTCGACCGGGTCGAGCGGGTTCGACGCCAGCAGCTTGCCCTTGCCGCCGTCGTGGTGCGAGTAGTCGACCGACTCGCCCGGGTGCAGCACCAGCGCCACCTTTGTGCCGTCGGCCGTCACAAAGTGGTTGAGGTCTTCGCCGTTGACGTTGAGAAACTGCACACCGACCTTTTGCTTCGACGCGTTGGTCGCCTTGAGCACGCGCACCTCGGCCAAGTTGATGTTTTCGTCGGGCGACAAGCCATTTGAAATCAGCGCCTTTGGCAGCGGCGTGTGCTGCGTGACGTTGGGCGCCGCCGGCTTTTCGCCTGCCGCCAGCTTCTCCTTCTGCGGTCCAGACCACTGAAATGTCATCGGCACGCCAATCACGCGCACATTGTTCTTGCTGGCGGCATCGCTGCCGCTGCCGCCGCCGCCAAGCGGCGGAGAAAACGGCGCAATCGGCACACCGGTCATGCGACGGCCGGTGTCGGTGATGGACGGACCACGAGTGTTATCGTAGTCGTACGCAGAAAAGCGTCCCTGCGGCTCGTAAGTGTACTCCTCGCCGCCGTCGCCGCCGTGGTCGTTTTGGTGCGGAATCGGAACGGTCGACATCGCAACTTGCAAACAATCGCTCAAACTTGATTCGGCTTTGGTGGATTTAAGGACTGTACAACCCACCTTTCTAGAAGCGGCGCCGGTTCAACATCGTGCCCGGCGTGTAGAGCAGCGGATTCAGCAGCGCCGGTTGATCGCTGCGCGGATCGAACAGCGGCTGGCGCGAGTCACTTCGTACTGGCGGCAGAAAGATTGGTGCAAAGCGGCCGCCCACTGACCGCTGCTGCTGCTGCAGCTCGGAAAATTCGCCATCGTCAAAGGCGACTTTGCTCGCAAACCAGCGCAGCGTGTCTTCGGCGGCGCGGCTAATGTTGGCGGCGTCGCCGGCGAGCTTGGCGGCGCGACCCGAGTTGTGACGCGCCAAATTGTACGTGTGCTGAATCATGCGCGCAAACCGCTGCCTCACCAGACTCTGCACCGAATTCGTCGTCGGTCCATTGCGGATAAAGTGATAGAGCTGCGCTTCGCCGAGCTGCGGTGCGCGCGATAGAATGTCGGCATACGCCGCGTCGCGCGCCGCCGTGTACTCGGGCGCCAAGTAGAACACGCCCGTTGCCAGCGACCGGCCAACCCACGCACGCGCCAAAGCCGCTTGCGAGCGCACTCGTTGGTTGAGGAGGCGCGCCTCGTCCGTGTTGACGTCGCCTGCATAGTACGGTCGCTCGGGCGCGCGCGCTTCGGCCGCCTTGCGCAGCTCCTGCTGCCTCGCGCCACTCTGCGCAATCTGCGGGCCATCACGCGCCACATCTTCCTGAAAAACACTTTCGACGATCGAAAACAGCACCGAATTAAGCTGGCCGGTCTCGAGAGGCTCGAGCAAAACATTGCCGTCTTCTTCGTCGCGCCGTGGATCCGGTTCTGGTGGTAGGCCACCACCACCACCACCACCAGCAGCGGCACCAAAAAATGGCATCGGTTCATCGGGCTCGACGGGGCGTGCCGGTGTAAAACCGGTGAGAGCGGCGAGCGCGCGGTCGGCAGTGGCGGGGCCAGACTCGAGGTCGCCACCGCCGCCATAGTTGCCAGAGACGGCACTGCGCGATGGCGCGACTGCGTCGCTCGATTGCGTTGTCGGCACAAAGCGTACGAGCGAGCTGACGGGCAGAAAGAGCAGACCGGCGACTTTTTCGACCATTGTGTACCAGTCCTTTTTGCGCTGCTCGAGCTCAGAGAGCACTTCGATCGCCTCCCACGTCTGCAGTTCGGCCAAAATGTGCGGCGGCAAGCGCGGCGCCCAAGGGGGCTTGTTGGCGTTTTGATACTCGCCCGGTGTGTCCTTCAGCAGCGTATCAAACAGCTTCTCGTCAATCACCACGTCGCGCTCGCTCTCGCGCCTGTCGGCCAGCTCCGCCGTATCGTTGTAGTTTTGAATCCGCGCGCCCGTCTGTCGAATCGCATCCATTTCAGCAAACGCAACATTGCGCCGCTTCTCCTGCTCCGAGCGCACACCGCCACCGCTGCCGCCTTCGCTCTTTCGCTTCAAAATAGGCGGCGGCGGCGCCGCGGCGGGCTTTGATTCAAAGCGAAAGGTGTCGGCTTCGCTCGCATCAGTCACAAAGGCAGGCGCGGTAGCCGAGGCAGCGGGTCGAGCCGCACTCCGCACAAACACCTCCTCTGACGATTCACTGTCTGACGAAAAGTCGTTTGCAGGAGGCAGAGGGCGAGATGGCGTCGGCACCGCCTTCTCGACCCTAAAGGTCTCGGCCCCGCTGCCATC
This sequence comes from Pirellulales bacterium, assembly GCA_022841705.1. GTDB lineage: Bacteria > Planctomycetota > Planctomycetia > Pirellulales > Lacipirellulaceae. The sequence goes on along the minus strand of JALHQZ010000008.1, from coordinate 49,104 downwards.
GTCACCACCGCGCGCAAACCGACCGCTAGTGACAGCGACGCGCGGCGGCAAAGCAGATAGCGAGTCTGCATCGTCTGCCGGCACCGGTGAGACCGGTCGCTTCTGCTTTCGTTCACTGCGCCGCCGGGTCGACATCGTTGGTCTACAAGTTTATTGTTTTTTTCCACAGAGATGAGAAGCGCAGTAGGTGTTTTGACAATGGTCACGTTTGTCATTGCCAACCTCGCCACCTTTGATCCTGCAACGCTGCTCGACGCGGCGCGCTCTGGCGAAGCACTGCATGCTATTGCCGCAGAGGTCGCGTCTGCGGAAGACAACGACACTGCTGCTGCTGTGGTAGTTGAACGGCACGAGCCCATTACGCTGGACAGCGTTGTCAAAGTGGTCGCCGATCAAATCGATCAGCCGTCGCTGACGCGCGTTGCCGCGGTTGTCGCCGCACTGCTGCTCTTTGGCTACATTGGCCGGCTGTGCATTGCGGCGCGGCGCCGCGCCTCAATCAGCGTCACTGGCGCCGTACCGATCGACCTCTCGCTGCAGAGAAAACTTCTGCGCGCACACCACTCCACACCAGCGCATCAATAAATGAGTTTTCCGACTCTTTTTTTCGCCGCCACCATTGCGCTTGCTGCAATCGGTACCGACGCAGCCGGCAGCCGACTGGCGGCAGTTGAATTCGTCAGCTGCCGTGACAGAAACGGTCCAGTCAAAGACCGCCTGTTGACTGTGGCGTCGGAACAGACAGTTGCGTGCATGTTTTCGTGGCGAGTTGCGTCGTCTGCCATTGCCATCAAACTGGCCGGCTACAGAGCTGGCGATCTCACGATGCTGTACGACAAAGCTCGCATTCAGCGCGTCGCCCAGGCGCAAGCGAGTGCCGATCAAGTGCGCCTGATTCAGTCGGCAATCGATACGCCTGTTACCGAACTCACATGGTTCGAGGTGGTGTTCAACTACACCAGCTGTGCCAATGGCAACTCTAGCACACTGCCGCTAGAAATAGAGCTGGTTGGCGGCGACGAAAAGTGGCCGCCACTCGTCACCGAGCTGCGCCAGAGCGCGACGCACTGCCCGCCGCCATCAGAGACGGCGTGGTACTGGCCACGGTGGCCTGCTGCTGCAGCCGACGACACGAGCCAGGCAGCAGAGAGCGATGCAACACTGCCATTCATTGTGTTTTATCTCCTAATCACGCTCTGCATCTTTTGCGTCGGCTGCATCTTCATCGATCCGCGAACTGGCGAGTAAACCCGAATCACTTCTCCGCGCTGCTGTCAAGAGGCCGATTGTTGTAGACGCCAATCACCGGAAACCCGCCGCGCTTCAAAATATCGGCACGCAAAGCGTCGCGCTGCGCCTTCTCGCACTGCTCCAGGCTGCGCTCGCCAACACCAATCTCAACCGGCTGTTTCAAAATCTCGTCCAAAAGCTCTGCAGCTTCGCTTGGTGGTGGTGGTAACTTACTCATCACTTACCGTCACTCTTGTTCAACGCTCGCCCGCCCGCCGCCACTCAAACACACACCAAAAGAAAAAAAAGAAAAGAAAGAGAGGACTTATCCGAACGTTTGACGGGTACGACGACACCTTGCGCACGTCCGACTTGCCGTATGGGCCCTGAATCCAGATCGTCTCGACGTTGTGCTTGATGATGTTCATGCCGCCGAGCTTGGTGAGGAACCAGTAGACGAGCTCGAGAAACTTCTGCGACGCGCGGCGCCCTGTGGAAAAGATGCCGATCTCGATGCCCTCGATGGCAAAGAGGAGCGCGACGACAAACGCCGAGCACGAGAACGTCTTACCGAAACGGCGCGGCATGATTGCCATGAGCTCCTGCTGGAGCTCCTTGATGCCGAGTTCGGCGAGCAGGTCCTCGACGTGCTGCTGCAGGTCGTCCTTGAAGATCAGTCGCGCCGCCGCCGCAATCATGCGATTGATGAACTCGCGCTGGTCGTCGCTGTACGTCAAGCCAATCGCGCGCAGCGCGTAGCGAATGCGCTCGAGCCGCTGCGGTCCGGTCACACGCACCTGCGCGCCAGAGTCAAACTGGCTCGCCTGCTCGCGCAACGAACTCGGCAGCAGCGACGTCAGCACGTGTTGCTGCGCGCGCTCGAAGCAGTTGTGCGCGCGGTTCACACGGCCCTCATAGCTGTTCACCGTCGGCGGCGCCTCTTCGCTGCGAATAATCTCGCCCAGAATCGACGTCGACCCGCGATCAACAAACGCAACAGGCATCTTTGACTGCTCTCGCCACCACTGCACAGCTTCCATCAACTGCACCTCCGGTAGCACCCGGACTCGGCCTACAGGTGCAGGCAGCTGCGGCGGTGACAAATGCAAAGGGTGTTGCTGCTGTGTCTCTGCGCCCTGAGACGCCGAGCGAGAGACGTGCGCGACTACACGCACGCCAGCAGCTCGCCATGGTCGTTAGTCTGGACGCGACGTTGTCGCTCGTCGCCATCACCACACTGCTGCTGAGCGAATTCGAGCCCATCGACACGCTCCTGCTCATGCTGCATCTGCCGCACCTCCTGACTATCGCAATTGCCTACGTCAGCGTACACTTCTCGAGCGCGGCCGCCGACGTGCTCCGAATGCTCGTGCTCTTCTACTTGATCGCACTCGTCGCCGACATTGCCGTCGCCGTCGCACGCTGCGCATTTCTCATCCACGCGCAAGAGCGACTCTTTTTCGCCGAGCTCGTGAGGCTCGCGCTCGCACTGGCATTCGCCTGCACTGATCTGGCAGGCGCCATTTTCGCCGACTTTGCGCGCACGTCCATGCACACATTCGACCTCGTCACCAACCAACATCTTCTCGCATTCGCCGCGCACCGCTTCAACACCGCACCTAAAGTCACACCTGCTAACGCCAAGTCGCCACCTCTGCCCGTCTAAGCAGAAAAAAAAGAACCTTTGAGTCTTCTAATGATTTTGGCAAAGTCGATTGAACGGCGGTTCACAGAGGAGGAGTGGAAAGAGAGAGCACGTCTTTTTGCATCAGATCGGAGAAATCGCTGTTGCCGATGTTCAGACGAAACCGAAATACCAGTAGTCCTCTGCTCATTTTGTCGGCGGGAGCACTGCGAGGCGCACATTCGATCTGTAGGGCCCCGCGCGGTGTGCATGCAATGTCTTCCGTGGACAGCGATTTGCGGAAAATGCCACTGGGGCCTTTTTCATGTTACTGAAAGCCTTTCTGCTGCTAGCTGCTGGAACTGTCAACACGCCATCTCGGCCACAGCGGCTATTTCGGGCACAGAGAATGCCTTGGCGAGCACAACGCAAAAAGCTCCATGATACTAAAAATTGCCATTCGAAAAACTCCATTTCAAACGCTTTCTCCTCTACCAGCACATATGTCGACGCCATTTTTGAAAAACTAAAGATATTGGTAAACGCACCGCACGGCGATTGCGGCGAAATGAACTTTTTTGAAAAACTTTGAACTCGCGGCGAGCGTGGTGCGGCGAGTCTGGCGGGGTGGAATGTCGAATTACTCAAAAATTAACAAATTTTTCCGGCATTAAGGGTCGAAGCGTATCGCTAAAAATCGCGGATTAGTGACACGTTATTCGCACAACGATTCCGCGTAAATTGAGCTTGGGTCAAATTTTGAAAAACCGATTTAGGGAAAAAATATTCGAGAGGGCCTCCACTTTTTTTGGCGAGTTTTCACTTTTTAATTTTCAACCTGCCAAGAACTTTTTTTATTTTTGCCTATCGCTCGAGAATCGCCCGGCGAACATTTTACTCAACGGAAGGTAGGGTCGGTGTTAAGCGATTTCTCGAGTTAGAGCAAATGGGAGATTTGTGCCAATTCAAAAAAAATTTAACGGACACTTTTTTTCAAACTTGATTTTTGTTCTAACTCGGGAAATCACTGAACACCGACCCTAGCTGCCGTTGAGTGAAATGATCGCCTGGCGATTCTCGAGCGATAGGCAAAAATAAAAGAATTCTTGGCAGGTTGAAAATGAAAAAGTGAAAACTCGCCAAAAAAAAGTGGAGGCCCTCTCGAATATTTTTTCCCTAAATCGGTTTTTCAAAATTTGACCCAAGCTCAATTTACGCGGAATCGTTGTGCGAGTAACGTGTGACTAATCCGCGATTTTTAGCGATACGCTTCGACCCTTAATGCCGGAAAAAATAGGTAATTTTTGAGTAATTCGACATTCCACCCCGCCAGACTCGCCGCACCACGCTGGCGGCCATTTTACTTTTTCCGAAGGAAAACACTTTTCGAGGTAATCTCACCGCACGGCGCTTGCGGTGAATTGAACATTTTGGAAAAACTTTGAACTCGCGGCGAGCGCGGTGCGGTGAGTCAATTTTCGGTTTACTCAAAAATTACCGATTTTTCCGGCATTAAGGGTCGAAGCGTATCGCTAAAAATCGCGGATTAGTGACACGCTACTCGCACGACGATTCCGCGTAAATTGAGCTTGGGTCAAATTTTGAAAAACCGATTTAGGGAAAAAATATTCGAGAGGGCCTCCACTTTTTTTGGCGAGTTTTCACTTTTTCATTTTCAACCTGCCAAGAATTCTTTTATTTTTGCCTATCGCTCGAGAATCGTCTGGCGATCATTTCACTCAACGGAAGGTAGGGTCGGTGTTAAGAGATTTCGCGAGCTAGAGACAAAATGAAGTTTGAAAAAGTGTCCGTTAAATTTTTTTGAATTGGCACAAATCTCCCACTTGCTCTAACTCGAGAAATCGCTTAACACCGACCCTACCTTCCGTTGAGTGAAATGAACGCCGGGCGATTCTCGAGCGATAGGCAAAAATAAAAGAATTCTTGGCAGGTTGAAAATGAAAAAGTGAAAACTCGCCAAAAAAAGTGGAGGCCCTCTCGAATATTTTTCCCCTAAATCGGTTTTTCAAAATTTGACCCAAGCTCAGTTTACGCGGAATCGTTGTGCGAGTAGCGTGTCACTAATCCGCGATTTTTAGCGATACGCTTCGACCCTTAATGCCGGAAAAAATCTGTAATTTTTGAGTAATTCGACATTCCACCTCGCCAGACTCGCCGCACCACGCTCGCCGCGAGTTCAAAGTTTTTCAGAAAAGTTCATTTCACCGCAAGCGTGGTGCGGTGAGTTTATCAAGGTAGTTTTCCCCACGAAAAATGTAACCGAAGCATTTTCAAAATGCCAATTTTTCGATCGAAAAAGCAAATGACAAAAATAAAAAAAAAGATTGAAAGCTAACTATGCTTAGTGTTTCAGAAGCCTGCAAGCTGATTAACAAAGAGATGGCGCTGCGCGGACCGCGAGTGCGTGAAGAGGTTGTCGCCCGGCCCGAGGTGATGTTTGTGAATCCGGTGGAGGTGCTTGAGCGATACATTGATCGGCGAGTCGATGTTGAGGTGTCGTACGAGTGGGCGACGCTGATTGCACCCGGACTGCCGCAGTACCAAGTCCACCTTGCGGGCGGTGGAAATGAATGCCGAGTGGTGCTTTTGGAGCGGCTGGCTCGAATGGCGTTGGCTGACATTGGTATTGCGCCGCTGCACAATCAGACGCTGCGACCGTTTGGCAACCAGATGAGCGTGTGGCACCCGGTGCGAGTTCGCGCGCACTCGGTGTCGAGCGAATACACGACTCGCACGCTGATCGACTTTGTCGCTGTGCACCACCGTTGCATTGGGCGCGCCCATGGCGTTCGCATTGTTGTGCGCGGGCAGAAGCTTGGCGCGCGCAGTGGCCGCGTTCTGTACGGCTACGCTCTCGAGCTCACTGTTCTTGGCAAAAAAGATGTCGCAGAGGCGCGCCGTGTTCTCATTGTCGAGCCGCGCGCCTTTTTCTCTGATAGCCAGGCCGCGATGCGAGACACGCTCGTTTCGGCGCTCGACCTGGTGAGCGGTACGAACACCTACGACGACCCGCTGCTGTACGAATCGACAGGCGCACAGCGAACGCAGCTGGACAGCGACAACGAATGCAGAGAAATGAGTTAATAGGGTTCACTTTGCAATCTCTCAGGTTCTCTTTTGATCTGGATTTGAGGCGGTGGGTCGCGCGCGCTCTGCCAGGCAGAAAAGACCTCGTTATTGACGGCTCTCACGAGCTCCCTGAGGCGGTCGGTTGCCGCGTTGCTAGTGAGCTGGTAGCCGCGCAGCAGTTTGGCGCGCAGCTCGAGCAAATTGTTTTCGAGCACAGTGAGGCGCCGCTGAAAGTCGTTGATGAGCAGCCGATTGAACATGATGTTCTGCTGAGCTTTGTTGAGCGGTGGCGCCGGCGTGAGACCGCCGAGGCGCAGCAGAACAATGTGGCGTAGAAGCGCAAACACCTGCGGAAAGCGGCGCTCAAACGCCGACGGCACTAACAGCTCGGCCGCCGTAGCATTTGCCGACACATCGCCCACAACCAGACTCGCCACGAGAATGTTCTCGACAGCAACAGAGGCGCTCGGCAGCGAGGCGACGACGTCGACGTCGCCGAGCGCCAGCTTGCGCAGCGGGTTCTTGATATAGTAGACGCCGTACTCGGTGTCATTCAGCAAATACAGCTGGAGCGCGGCAAAGCTGGGTCGCAGCGGCAGTGGCGGATTCTCGCTGCCATCGGACCGCGGGAAACTCTCATCTTCGCTGGGCACAGCCACCAGTGAGAGTTCGCCGCCGGGCCCAATGCGAACATGCCTCAAAAGTTCGAAAGTTTCGCGCGCCCGAGCACTGTAGCCGCGCGGGCGCGAGCGTGGTTGTCGCCTATCGAGCGGTGGTGGTGGTGCAGAAGACATAGTTTCGGCTGTTTTTATGAAGCTATGCAGATATGCTCCATTCGCTGTTCCAACGTAGCGATTTCTTGCGAGCTGTCGTTGGTGGCAAGCGCCAGGCGCGCGACGCACTCTGCCAAATTGCCAGAACCAGGCGCCGAGTCGGCAGTCCCGTAGCGCAACACGAGAGACTCGGCCAGCCACGCGGCGCCATAGGCGTACGCCACAATGTCAGAGTAATTTTCGTCCAACGCCTCGGCCTCCTGCTCAAAGACAACGAGAAAGCGGCAGTCACGCAGCGCATTCATTTCACTGCGCAGCTCGACCGAGTGCCTGTAAATGGCGAATGAAATCGGTTGTATTTGGCAAAACGGCGACACGGCGAGCACCACCACGCGTGTATCAGTCGTCACAAAGGAGACTAGAACCGCCATCCTGCGGCAGACGACCGTGTAGACGGTGCGGTCGTTGATCTCATCGATATTCATTTTTTTCTTTTGGCAGCAAGAATGAGCGCGGAACCGTCTGACGACCGGATTCTGCCAGCGATTAGCCTGGCCGTTGCCGTGATACCGCAGTGCGGCCCCGTTGCCGAGAAGCTGTACGTTGTGCTGCAGTCGCTTTCTAACATGAAAGAGGCATTTGAGCAGCGTCTGTGGTCGCGCAGCACCGGCCTCTTCCGGCTGCCGCTGCAGGCGGGCACGTACGAGCTGGCGAACCTGCAGGTCGAGTTTGAGGGTCGGCAGCAGCTGAACCGCGACTGGCTGCAAGAGGTCGACGATGCTCTGACGCAATGCGCCGAGCAGCTCACGCTCGAAGAAGTGGTGCTGTGCGTCGGTTTGCTGGCGCACATTGACGCAGCTGTTTTGTCGGTGCCCTTTTGCAAGCGCTTCAATGCACTGCTGCAGGATCAGAGCGACGAGGCGAAATTGGCCACAATGGCGACGCTGCTCGCTACCGCGTAAAACAAAAGAAGAAGAAGGATGTCTTTTCAAAAAACTCGCCATTGCGCGCAAGTCGAAATCAACGAACCGATGCGCCGCTACCAAGTCGGTCTGCTGATCAAGAGCTTTGGCCACCTGAAAGAGCTGCTCGACGACGGCAGAGGTCTGCGCATTCGTTTCGAGGAGACCGAGCAGCCAGAGTTTCCGGAGCAGCGAGGAGCAAAGGGCGTGATTGGCGTCGTCCACATTCGATCGAATGTGAGTTCGGTGACGGAGCGTGCGCGTGTGTCGGTCGAGAGCATTATTGCGACAATTCGCATTCGACACGCAAAGGACGACCGATGAGTGGCAAGTCTGAGATTAAACCCGAGGTGTTTCGTGCGCAGTTTGGCGACTGTGTGCGCGCGGTTGCCAAGGCGCCGCTGGCCGCCAAGCACAATTTCATTCCGCGCGCTGAGCCCGATGACGCGAGTGACACGCTGGTCAACGTGCGCTATGTGATTCAGGACGCTGGCATTCTGCTGCACGGCTACGACAATCTGGTGCGCGCATCGGCGCGCAACGAAGACTCTGGCTACAAGACAACGGGTGCGACCGGCGACGCGCTCGCTGCCTATCTGATGCTGCAGGCGAAAGAGACGTTTCGCACACATCCCAACATTCATACCTTTGTTCTGCTCATGGACAAAGGCGCCTACATGCCGCGCCCCAAGCACTACGTGCAGGCGCACCGCTCCAGCAGCATCGTGGATACAATGGAGCAAAAAGGCGTAATGCCAATCGAAGAAGTGAGTGCGAATGGCGCTCTGCCGCGCATTGTAGCGCGTGGCGTACCGCTGCCGCCCTGGATCGCGGTGCGCGCCAATCGCACCATCTACCGGCACGCAACCGCGGAGCTGCTCGAGCTGGCGCTCGACTCTGTGGTGCCGCCGCCCGGCCGGCGCATCATTTTCGACTTTATGGATCGGGCGGCAAGCTCGCCCGACACGCTCGACGACTGGATGTGCAGCGAGCGCCTGCTAGTCGATGCCTATGCAAGCGAGACAATCGAAAAGGCGCGCGAGCTGCTGCGCAAGCGTGCCGATTGGCGCGAGAGAGCGGCCGAAATTGTCAGTGCGCTGGGCCACGGCGGCCACGTGCATTCGGTGCCAATCTGTGTCGAGACGTCGCTCGATGGCACGCGCTACACGCCGTTTCTGCTGCGCAACGCCGCCAACATGTGCGGCGAGGCCGACGTCGGCGTCTCGTTCTGGTGGCGCGCCATGTGCGACGATCGGGTTGCGACAACTCTGCGCGGCTGCCGCCGGGTCATACCGGCACCCATTCACGACTCGGTGCGCGAATACTACACGGCTGCCGACTTGGCTGAGATCGAGCGCCAGCGTGCCGCGGCACCCATCGACACTTCGCCGCTGACACCGGCCGAGCAGTGCGCCTGGGCCACCGCCTATATGGAGCGGCATCAGGCGGTGCTTCAGGACGTCAATGCGCCAGTGCTTGAGAAGATTCGTGCGGTAGAGGCCTACTTTGACGATCCGCGGCTCGAGCTTGCACACCGCCTGCTGCAGCCAAACGGCGCGCAGAATCCGTGTCGGCCCGGGCGCGCCAATGTCGGCTGCGTGCTATCGAGCGACACCGACTTTCTCTCGCTGCTGCCGCTCTCGTTTGCGCAGCTCGCCTACGAAGCCGAACTCGAAGATCGCCCGCTGCAGTGGTGCGTCGAAAACTCGATGCTCCTGTCGATTGGCGAATGCAAAGTCATGCGCACCGGGTGGCTGAGCGGCCCGGCCGACTACTATGTGGCGCCGACGGCGGCCGCCAAGCGCAAGCGCGAAGACGAAGGCAAGGCGCCGGCAGAGGAACCGCTGCACTTTGTCGCCAACGAACTGTGGGACGTGGCGAAAATGGCATTCAAGGTGCGTCGGTTGGCCGAGGCGCGCGACGCGAGCTCCGATGAAACGATTGGCGCGCGCTGGTACCTGGAGCGCGCCGCCTCGTTTGCCACCTTTGCGGCGAGCTGCGGCAACGACTACCTGGCCGGCCTCACGGGCATCAATCGCGCCGATATGTGGCAGGCGTTTGTCGCATGCGGCTCGTCGCTGGTGCGCTACGACGAGCGACAGAAGCTCTGCGTGCTGGTGCCCGAACGCTACACCGACTACATCAAGCACTGCTACTGGCACGCGCTAACGAACAAACACAAGAACAGCACCGCGAACAAACCGAAGAAGCCGGCGGCGCAGATGACCTGCGCCGAGGTGTTTGACTGCTGGCGCGGCAAGTTCAAAGTGATCTGGGCGCCGCCGAGCGACGAGACGCTGAATCTGATGTACCAACGCACGCAGTGGTGGCTCGTCTATGTGATGCGCGCACACGAGTCGGCTGCCGACCTGCTCGACGACAAACTCTGCGGTTGGCCGCCCGGTTCCACAGATGTGATGGTTTAAGGGCGTTCACAAGGCCAAATACTCGCCAAAGCGCTGCGCTACCGCGCGAAACTCGTCCGGTTCCGGTATCGCACCCAGTGTTTCGATCGCGAGCAGAGACTCTTCGTAAAGAAACTGCTCCCAGAAAATCACGGCATCGCCAGCGCGCTTGTTTTCATCCGCCACCAACACCTTGACAATTCCACGCTGAATCTGCGCCAGCAGACTGTAGATGATCTCTCGCACCGGAGGCGATGCCGACAGCGTGCTGCCGTTGATTGCGCTGGCAAGCTCGCGCGTCGCCAGCGTCAGACTGTACAGTTCGCTGCGCAGCTGTTCGCCAGACGGCAGAGTGGCGGCAAACGTGCCGAGTGACTCGTCGCTCTCAAACACCTCCTCGACAAACTGACGAATACTCGGCTTTGCAAACTCCCCTGCGGCATCTATAGCGGCGCCAAACTCTTGCGCACGTTTGATGAACGCGTTTAGCGCCGTTTCCACCGGTCGCCAATCCTCTGATTCGGTGCGATTGCCACCGAGGCGCATCAGAGCAGTGAGCTGTATGGCCAGCGGCACGGCTCCCGTGTTTCTGACACGCGCTTGCTCTTTGACGCGCGCATCGGCGGCGTACAGCGTCAGCCAGTAGAGGTTCGTAAAAACAGCCACGCTCAGACCGCCGATCAGCTGCGCCGTTTGCTCGCGAACACTCATACTTTTGCACCCACCCACCTCAAAAAAAAGTGTAGGTACCAACGATGACAAAAGGCGCCAAGGCACGCGGTGAAGCAAAAGTGCACCAGGTGATGCACGAGTACAAAATGGGCGCGCTGCGCTCGGGCGGCAAAAAGGTCACGAGTCGCGATCAGGCGCTCGCAATTGCGCTCTCGAGTGCGCGCAACTCGTCGAAACGGAAAAAGTAAACTCTACCGATGAGTTTGCCTGCGCCCTCGGTGTTGCTGGCGACGCGGGCGTCGGTCGCAGTGACGACCCTTTTCGCGTCGCTGCTCGCCAGTGGCTCGAAATCCAGCGACAGCATTGCGATCGCTGCCGCTCACTACACGCAGAGTTTCGGCTCTCTAGCGGCCATGGTTGATCCAACCGGTGCCGACGCAGGAGCGATGGCCAACAAGCACAAGCGCGCGTTGGCGCCATTGACCAAGGCGCTCATCAAAGCGGCGGCTCAGTTGCAGCAATTCGCGACATTCCTTCTGACCAACGAAGATGCGACTGTCAGTGCCGTGGTTGCGTTTGAGCGAGAGCGTCGCAACTTTTTCGCGACGTTTGATGAGCGCGAGCACCGCGCCAACATCGGCTACTTTAGCGGCGATATTGCCGCCAGCCTGCAGCAACTTGCCAGTGCTACCGACGCTTTTGTCGCCACGCTTGCTGCAGAGTTGGGCGGCGGTGCGGCGGCGGCAGTCGAGTCGGCACTTTTGGCGGTCGAGTCGCTGATCATTCAAAGTGCGCTCGAGCCCTCGCCCGACATCGACCTCTCGCTTTCACCGCTGCTGTTTGATGGCGCGGCGCACCTCGCGTTCCAAGTCGCTCGCCTCCGGCCAGCCGAGCGCAGCACAAACGAGCTGCTGGAACGTTCGGACCGTTACTCAAAGATTTTCAATCTTTACTAAAAGATGAACGCTGGCGCTGAGCGCAAGCGCAAAGTGATGCAAGAGTGGGCGTGCCCGGTGTGCCTCGAGACGATCGATGAAGGCTGCGTGCCGGCAGTGATGAATGGCTGCACGCCGTTTGCGCACGTGGCGTGCAGCAAATGCCTGACTGAAATGAAGGCGCAGAACAAGGCTCTCTGTCCCAAATGCCGCGCGCCATTCTCGACGATTCGTGCGCTTGCCGACTTTGTCGACACCGACGACGCCGACGTCGCAGAAGAGTTGAAAAAGCGCCAGAAGAGCAACGATAGTTTGGCAGATCGGATCGAAGCGCTGGCAATCGACGATCCGCTTCTGAAGCAGCGCGTTGTAGTGTCGGCGAACAATTTTGCCGACACTTTACAAAAGTCACCGCGCGCTGAGTTGGGAATATGGTGTTGTTGGCGGACATTTGTTTCCGAATTTGATGATCCGCGCGCCGCTCTTACACTGACAGAAGCGCGCAAGAAAAAGATCAAGGTCCGCGATCGCTACGAACTGCAGGTGCACCTGGACGCACTGACCACCACGGTGCTGCCAGCATTGCACTTGCTGTTCCCAAAGTTTCGGTTTGAATCACACACCGACTACAATTCGCAGAAGAAGCGGCTGGGCTATCTGACGATTCGCAGCACGCCGCGAGCCGTTTTTTGGTCGTGATAATGGTAAATCAACAAAAAGCTCGTTGTCTTCAATTGCGATCGGACATGCCGCCGTGCGGCTGCACGTACATCTGGAACTGGCTGGTTTCGCGGAGCGACGGCTCGGTGAGCGCGACGCCCATGGCGTTTTTGCGCTCGTGGTAGACGGCGGCGGCGATGGCCTCGAGCGACTCTTGAAAGTGCGTGACGGTGAGCTTGAAGAACTTGCCGATCGAGTCGTCTCTGACGGCGCCGTTGCCGTTGACGCGCGCCTTTGACGAGCCGACGCCGTCCTGGACGACAAAGCCAAACTGGTAGGCGGCGTTGAGTGCGCCAGACTGCGGGTCGGGCGTCGCGAGCATGCGATTGCGCAGCTCAAACTCGATCTGCTTCCAGTTGGTGCGCTGCGCCGGCGTAAGTGCCGCCGATGCCGTGCTGCTCTGGCTGACGAGGTCAATGTACTCGGCCATGCGCACGATGGCGTCGTCTGTTGCCAGCGCCGTGCCATTGGCCTGCTTGAATTCAGCGAGCGCCGGATTGATCTGCAGCACGCCGTTGCGCAGAAGCGTCTCGACGGCGAGCAGCGCCGCCGTCTTGTAGGAGCGGTTGATTTTCTTCGCCGTCGCGATCCACGTGTGCGCCACGCCGGGCGCATCGCGCAGCGCCGCTTTGAACTTTTCCGGATTGCGGTTGATGCCGCCCATCAGCGTCATGATGCGCGTGGCGGCGCTGCGCTTGTCGAGCGCGCGCGGCTGCAGGCGCACTTTGCCCGCAGTGACGCCGCTGGCCGGATTGCCAAACTGAATCGGATTCTTCAGATTCGGCACATCAAACACCACCGTGGCGCCGGCCACGATGTGCGGCGACGACGCGTTCTTGTCGCCAAAGTTGTACGTGCCGGGCGCGCCGCACGGATGCGTGCCGCCGATGCGCAGCGTGACGAGCGGCTCGGGCTTGCCGGTCTCGGCGTCCTCTTCGACAAAGCCGATCGGCTGAATCATCTCGTACAGCAGCTGCCGCACCATCTCCGGATCGTTCGGATAGTCGGCCGCCAGCTTTGCGTCGAGCCCGTTCAGAGCAGTGCGCACGCGGCCGCCAGAGCCGCGCACCGTAAACGCCATTTCGCCTTCGAGCAGCCGATAGCCGCCTTCGTCGGGTCGCGGCATAAAACCCTTGTGCCCGCCCTGCTGCGCAAACATCGCCTCGCTGTCGGCCAGCGAAATCGTGTCGACCTGAAACGCCGACGTAATCGCGCCAACCGCCACCTTCTTGCCCTGCCCATAGCCGAGACTGCGTCCTTCGCCATGGAAGCCAAAACGGTACGAACGGTCAGTCATCTTTGCACTCTTTTTCAATCAACTACCTCCTCGGCGTCTCTCGGCGCTAGTTGAAGACAGACTGGTGTCGGCGACTGGCGCCGCCGATGGGGTTGCCGCGCGCACACTCGCCCGAGTGCGCAGGCGCATCGATGCGCGACGCGGCTCTGCCTTTACCGCAGCAGCAGCAGCAGCAACAACAGGGGTGTCTTGGTCAGCGTTTTTGCGCTTGTCCAACAACACCATCAGTTCAGAAGAAATGGCCCACGCCAGGCGGCATGCGCGCAGAGTCAGGTAGGCGGTTATCGTGTAGAGCAGAGCCAGCAGAATAGTGATAAAAGTCTCTGTGGTGAGCTCGACGAGCTGCTTGTTCACTGGCAATTCACTCGGAGCCCAGCTCTTCGGACACGGAAAGTCGCCGCCAGAGCCCAGCCGCACAGCGCAACATGCAATGTCGGCGATCGACATTGCTACTACAAACGGCGGCATCACCGCCGTCGCGATCAGCGCAATGGCCGGATTGTCCGAATAGCCAACAAAACGAACGTTTACGGTTTCGCCATTGATAATGGCAGTGGTGAGTGCGGGGCTGCAAATTGCGGTGGCGGCAAAGCACGCCAGCAGGACTGTGCTAACTGTCATCGTTGCTTTTTTTTTGTTGTCGGCTTGAGCCATCTTTTCATTTCCATTTGTTTTTTTTTTAATGCGAAAAAAAAACCGATTCACTCTCTGCAAAGATGAGCGATGCGAGTGTGGCGCGCGAAGTGCGCACAGTCTACTATATTCGCGACGGCGAGCTGCGCGATATGGCTATCTACAGCGACAAGGCTCTGGTGCAGGCAAAGGCGGTCGAGCCATCAGGAGCGGCAGAGAATGACGAAGGAAGCGCTGAAGAGGCGGCGGTAGTGGCATCGCTGACCAAGGCCTACAACGACTGCGAAGCCGAGCTGAAGCACCTGGTGGAAGCCGACGACGATGGCGATGAGTCGCCATTGTACCGCTTGTTTGTCGAGATGCAAGCGGCGAGCGGCGACGCTGATTTGCGCTATGTGCGACAGACGCGCAATCTGAAGAATGGCGAGTGGGGCGAGCCTGTTATTCGCAACATGAATGATGCCGAAGACAAGAAAAAGTATCACCAGGAGGTGCTGGCGCACTACGAGCAGCTGGAACCGGGCGAGAGCGGCGTGCGCGTTCTGGTGCTCGAAAACGCCTTCTTCTCCGAGCAGCTGCAGCTCTTTGTGATGCAGCGCGCGTTTGCATTCTTTTCGCTCTACGACGCCGCCAGTTCGACGCAGCAAGTGTCTGCCAGCGCGCGGCTGACGCTGACGCGCAAGAGCATCGTCTTTTCGCACATTGCCTATGGGCTGACCGGCTTTGACGACAAGGCGACTGCGACCGACGACGCCGAATGCGTTCAGAAGCGCCGCCTGAAGCTGGAGGCGCTTGACGACGCGCACACGCGCTACATGAACAAGCGCCGCCAGCAGCGCGACCGCCTGCTCGCCGCCAACATGCCGATGATTTCCGAGTTTGTCATTCTGCTCTTTGGCCTCAGCTTGCTCAAGGCGATCGATGCCGCCAAGCCGCATACGCCCGAGCGCACCATCATACGTCTGCCGGTCGAGCGCGGCGGCTGCGTCATCGATCTCGACAGCGTCGTCAGCGCGACCGAAAGCGACATGCACCAGACGCTCGCAGAGTTTGTCCGCGTGGCGCAGGCGAGCATCGTCGCTCTGAAAGAACTGCTGGCCGCCGAAAACAAAGACCGCGCAGCGATCCAGGCGGCGCGCCAAAAGTACGAGCACGACAATCTGGCCGCCACACGCGCTCGTCAGCTCGTCGATGCGCTGGCCACGGTGCACGGCGACCGCCAGGTGCTACTGCACGTCTTTGAGAAGGGCTACGGGCAAGACGCTGGCTCCGACATCGACATGCTCTTTGCACTCACGATCCCCTACGCCCTTTTGCGCAAGAAGAACGAAATCATCAAGGCAGAGCTTGCCAAGGAGCAGGCGGCCGAGGCGGCGCCTGCTGTCGAACCGACTTAACTGGTCACTGGTCTGTTCAATGGTTCCGAGTTGAATTTGTGTGCCTGGTCAAAGCAGCGCTCGAGCGCCACAGCATCGAGCCGGCGCACATACCAACGGCGGCTCTTTTCGTCGTAGTGCCAGCGCGCGTTGCGAGTCGTCAGCGTTTCGGCGATCGCTTCGCCAACCAGTTCGGCCTCGGCATCGTACTCGTACGCTTCAGTGTGATCAGCCGGCACGCAGCCGCGCATACCAATCGCGCGCCCGCAGCACTGATAGGTTGGCTGGTGCGGCGTGCGATAGGCCTCCATGGCGTGGTAGGCGCGGCACGACCACGCGCCCATATTCTGCGACTCGCGATACATCATGCCGCAGCGCACACAGCGCCTCAGCCGCTCCAGCTGCTCGTCAATGCTGCTCTGAGACGTCGCGCCGAGCAGCTCTTGCGCAGTTGGTCCACCATTCATTATTGCCCGACAAAAAATGAGTTTTCGTTCGATTCGTGCGCGCATGTCGGGTGGCGGTGGCGTCGCCGCCAGTCGCTCGCAAAAGGCGGTAGAAGAACAAGACCCGTTCTCTGACGAGGCGCAGCGCGAAATGCAGAAGCGGCAGGAGCTAGACGACGAACTGGCGGCACTCGACGCCATTATGCTCGACGAGCAAGCGCAAGATCAGCGCAACAACAACAGCACCACCACAGTGCTAGTGGTGGCGGCGGCGGCACCACCACTGGCGTCAAAGAAGCGGACGGCGAGCGAGGCGAATGAGCGACCACAGATTTTGCTGCCACCGCGCATGCAGGGTACCGTGGGTGCGCGGCGCATCGAGGGCCAGCTGATGCGCTGGACCTACGACTGCTCGACGCTCATTCAGACGATCACCAATCTGACGCGCTTCTTCGAGTTTTGTCCGCTGACATTCGACGCCACCGGGTTGGTGCTGTCGGCGCTCGAAGTCAACTCGGTGATGAAAATCTACATGCACGTGCCGCGCGCCGCCTTTGTCGAGTACGACGACGTCGCCGCCACCGAGCCCGTCAGCGTCACGCTGGCCTCCAAGAGCCTCAAGGCGCTGACGCGTTCGTGCACCGACCGCCGCACAATCTCCTTCCTGTACGATCGCTCGGGCGACCCCGATGCCGAGCTGCATATTCAGCTCTACCCGCGCCTCGCGCAGTACAAAGACGAGTCGTCGACTGTCGCCAGCTTCAAGCAGAGCAATGTCGACGCCGAAGAGGTCGCATTCGAGCCCGTCTATCAGTACCGCGTCTTCATGACACGCCAGGAGTTTGTCGAGAAGGTGCGCGACGTCGCCACCGACGCCGGCTCCATTTCGATCCTGATCGGCGACAAGTGTTTCGAGTTTGCATCAATCTCCAAAGTCGGCACCAACACGCTCATTCACTCGCTCAACGCCATCGAAACGCTCGAGAGCGTCGCCGGAGACGCTGAGAAGGAGCAGGTCGAAGCGGGCATTCGCGGTGCGCTGGCGCGCGGCATGTGCGTGGTGCAGCGCAGCGCCACGGCTGATCCGAAAATCAACATCTCGCACATGCGCGGCTTTCGCATTGGCTGCAAGTACATTCGCAGCGCCGCGCTCGTCGCCGCACAGTCGGCCTGCTCGCGCATCTCGATCGACATGGGCGTGCGGCCGCTCGACGACGCGCCGAGCGAGTACCGCGAAATGCCAATCTGTCTCACCTACTACATGCGGCTGGGCGAGCCGGGTGAGTTTATCGTCAAAACCTGGATCGCGCCGCGCTACCCAGACGAAGAGTGAATGTTTCTTTTCTCGAGCGCGTTTAAAAGAAGCTCTGCAGACAGATTTCGCAGTCGGGGCTGCACATGCCGTCAAACTTGGTGCAGCCTTCGACCCACTCGGCACAGTCGCCAGTCTCAAAGTCGCGCGTGATCAAAGGCGTGGTCGCATTGTACACCTTCACCTCGCCTCCGACCAGCTTGACTTTGACAAGACTAGTGCACGCGCTCATCAGCGGCACGCTCAGTGCGCGCTTGTGCAAACCGCCAGCCGACTCGAGCGACCAGCCTGCCTGGTGAAAGCAGTCATCGGCTGGGTTGACTGAGCACTTGCCAACAACAAGATCGGAGCCGCCCGGCGTCGGTCCTACGCCGGGAATGAACATCTGGTCCGCCAAATCGTCATTGTCGACGCGCAAACGTGTGACAAAGATCTGGGTGCCTGCGACGTCTGAGATGGGCGTTGCTCCGCAAACAATCACGGGGTCCTCTTTGCAATCGCAGCTGTAGTCGAGGTTGCCGCAGGCGTTGAGATCGGCTGAATTGTAGTCGCTGACGCCCGGCGCGCTCGGGTGCGTCCACTTGTCTTTGTCGCAGCAATCGAGCTCGTCGCATTCGACATTTTCGCACGTCTGATCGACGCGCGGTCGGTGCGGCTTGTCAGTGCGAGTCTCAGAGTTCGAGTGCTCTGAGTCCTTGCTGGTGGAGCGCGAGGTCTTCGAGTGCTCGCTCTCATCGTCTTCGTCGTCGACGTACCACGTCTGCTCGTCGTCGTGGTGGTCGTTGTCTTTGCACTTGCTGCCGCAGCTCTTGGCGACCGCCTCGCGCAGCTGCTCCGAGTAGCGCTTACGACCCTTGCCGCCACCGCCATCCTGCTCCACCCGGCAGTTGGGTCCGTCGGCGCTGCCGATTTTGTGGTCGATGCCCAAGTAACCCTTGGGGCACTTTTTGGCGCACTTGGCCTCGCACTTGACCTCGCCCGCGTCATCGCACTGGGTTTTCGGTTTCTCGGCCGGAAAGCCGTCGCCGTCCTCGTCCTTGAAGCAGATAATCTGCTCAAACGTGTGGGCATCGCCATCGTTGCAGTCGCAAAACGTCTCCTTGCCAAAGTTGGCCGGGTCGTTTGGCTGGCCGCGGAGCGCCTTCTTGAGGCCGCCAAAGTTGCCCTGATCCTTGAACATCTTGCGGCAAAGCTTGTCCTCGGCCTCGGCCGGCTCGAGGTTCTTGACGAGCTTCCACCACTCGGCGTCGGCGCAAAACGTCTCGGGCGCCTCGCAGTCGTAGTACCAGTCGTGGTCCTTGTCGGGCACGCACGTGATCGGGTGCTCGCACGGCGGCTCGGTGGGGTTGCAGCCGCACTGCTCGAGTTCGAGCGGGAACGTGGCAGCGGTGACATTCTCGCACTCGTTTCCGGTCGGCACCGCCGGGAAGACGCCGCCCAACGAGGCGCAGCAGGCACGCCACTTGGCCACTTCGGGCGCCAGACCCGAAGTTTCGGTCGGAATCGCGAGCAACTCTCCGCAGCATGCGGCGAGGGTTGTACCCTCCGCATCGCCGCTGCACGCGGCAACAGTGGCGCCGGCAAACTCGACCGTCTTTGGGCACTGGTCATCGGCTGTCTGCAGCTCGGCGTTTGCCGGGCACTGGTCGCACTGCGCATCCTCGACGCGCAGCTCCTCGGGCACAAAGACAAACTCGGTGTTGTTGTTGAAGAACTCGGCGCACTGCGCGCTGCGCAGCTCGTCGGTGACAACGACATCCCAGCCCTTGCCGCCCTTTTTCGGCGACTTGTTGTGCTTGTTGTTGGCCGGCTGCAGCACGCAGACCTTGTCGTAGCAGCCGAGCGGCAGCAGATCGATTTCGGTGATGATGGCGCCAGGCGGCAGGCCGGCGAGGTCGGTGACGTTGACCGGGTCCCAGACCTGATCGCCATCGGCGTCTTTGGCGCAGACGAGAAACTCGTCGGGTCGCGTGTTGTTCTGGTTGGCGTCGCAGCAGTCGCAGTCCCAGCGCACAAACAACTCGTTCTTCTTGCCGTGTGCCGATGACGAGTCGAGCTGCGTCTCGTTGACCTCGACGCGTCCGGGCGGGCACTCGGTGGCGCAGATTTCCTCGACCGCCGCGCCGCACTGCACAAACGTGTCGTTGTCCTTGTTGATCACGGTGCCGTTGAGCACCGTGCAGAAGATCGACTCCTGAATCAGCTCGTCGAGGTCGTCGCAATCGTCGCGGCAGCAGACGCCGTCGCCGTCCGAGTCCTTGTCAAAGTCGGGCTTGCAGGCGCAGAAGCCGCGGTCGCACAGCTGATCGAAGCAGCGGCCCTTGGCGCGGCACTTGTCCAGCTCCATCGACGGCGCCTGGCAGTCGATGTCTTTGAGGCACTCAAACTGCGTCGATGCCAGGCAGACGCACTTGTTGCCGGCGTCGCAGAAGCACTCTTTGCCCGGCTCGGCCTGCGCCGCGCAGTCCTCCGACTTGGTGCAGCAACCCTCTTCCTCGGTGGGCGTCAGCACACACTGACCGGGCGAGCTCAGCGTCTGCTGTCGTTTGTCAAGGCGCGTAAAGTGCTCGTCGCTCGGCGCCAGTTTGGTAAAGGTGACCTGGTTCGCGCCCTCGGTCTGGCGGCACTCGGCCACCTCGCACGGGCCCGGAGTGCAGTCTTCTTTCGACGCGCAGCAGTTGGCGATTGGCGTGTGGACACAAACACCATGACTGCCGCCATCTGGAATCTTCATGCACACCGAAGTGTAGCACGAGTCGGGCATCCACTGCTCGCAGTCTGCCGGTGTGGCACAGCAGTCTTTGATCGGCACGCTCACGCGCACACCGCCAACCACGTCATCGCTGGTGCACGGGTCGCCGTCGCCAACCACGACCGCATCGCCGTTGACACACAGCTCGCTGGCACACAGCTTGTTCACGCGTACATTGTCCATCACTTGGCACGCCTCTCCCACGCACGCTGCGCACGGTACCTCTTGGGCGCCAATCAATGCGCTCAGAGCCAGCAAAACGACTAGCTCAATCATCGTTGGTGTGCCTCGGGAAAATTCTGACAGTGGTGTAACCACCAGGCTTCTTTTTGGCTTTCAATGATACGAGCAGGCTGCTCGAATCAAAGACGTTGGACCAAACCAAAAGGACAGCAGAGAGATAGCGTGACGCCGCTTCGGCTTCACAACTCGCTTCGACCTGCTGCTGATGCCGCCGCCGCCAGGGACGGGTCGTGGAGGCAAGACTGGCTGCGGGCGTCGACGCCAAGCCGGCTGGCCAAACGGCCGCAGTTTTGTCGCAGTCCAGAGCAGGCATTCGTGCCAACGCAAAGTGAGTGCGCGACTCATCGCTTGTCGTGAAAGTGCTTCACTTTGGTGGCAAGCTCCCATTTGAACCACATTCGCTCCTCATTCGGCAACAGCTCGTCAATGATACCGAGCGTAAGCAGCGCCGGCAACCCGAGGTCTTCGAGCCCAAAGCAGAGCGTCGCCGCCTGCTGTGCAAAGAGCCGCTTGGCGTACGGCTGAAACAAAGCGCAAGCGGCTGCACTGTAATTGTAGATGCCAAGTAGACACAAAACCTCATAACATGGCCTGTTGACCGCGCCGCCCATAACGGAGCCAAGCCGCTGCAGGAGGAGCCCAGTGATCTCGGGACCGTGTCGATTTTGCGCTCGGTTCAGACTTTTGATAAAGTCTTTGAGTACCTGTGATTGAAACAGCACGCTCTGGCTCGCCGGTGTCATCAGCTGAACAACTTCAGAAATAAAACAGGTCGGTACGTCGTTGTCAATGGTGCAGATGTGAAAAAACCCATTCTGCACAAGCAAATCGGCAAAAGAACCCTTTGATCGGCTATCACCATAATAAGCAGAGTGCGCCGCCGTTGCTGCAAACTTCGTACCGCGACGACCGTAAAGCGCAACAGACTCCAAATGCTCGCCAATGTCTTTCTCATATGCTTTGGGCCACAATCGGAATGCCTTTGCCAAAATGTAATATGCCAAACACTTTCGCTCCTCCTTGCGATAGTCGTAGAACATCTCTGGCGCCGTACGCGCCAGTAAGTCGCACAGCTGGCGAGTGACCGGCGTGTCTTTCAGCTCCTGCAACTCAAGGCACAGATTGGATTTTTGGTGAACCGCTGCGCCAATCAACTCAATGACACTTTTTTGGTTGTCGGCATTTCTGGTGCGCATCTGACGCTCGAGAAACTCAATCTCTGCGCCAGTAAACAATGGGTTGTGCGACTCTGCAACGACAAAAAGTCGCGCGACTTCGCTGCGCACCATGTCCGCAGACTCAAAAACACTCATGATTGACACAAAAAAAAGACATTTTACTCTGTGGTTTTCACCAAGTCGGGCAAAAGCACGAAAAGGCAATCGTTTTCGCCTCGCACAATAGTATAAGCTCGAGTCTTGGCCACCTCGCGAATGAGCGACCTGCTTCGCGCGTGCTTTGGAGTTTCGTAGGACCAGGTTTTGCCAACACGCTTGTAGAATCGTGCGCGGCCAAAGGGTCTCACAAAACTTGCTGTCCACCTCGCGCAGTCGGCCCAGCTCAGCACGGGCCGACTGCGCCACACTCCAATGAAAACACACTCGGACTCAAAGTTCATTCGGCCTTTTTTTTTCAAATGCAGCTGAACGCCTAAAAAAAACCACAAACAATGTCTATTTCTGAAGGTTGCAATTGCCGACTTTGTCGCAGTGTCTCGCATCTCGCTTTCCCGGTCGAACCGCGTCCTGATAGTCTAGAAATTCTTCATTGTTTTTTGGCGAGCACTTTGTGGAAAGAAGAAGGCGTCAAAGGCTTTCTTTTGTCTGCAGATTCTTGTTCCAAATACAGAGAATGGCTGGACCTTTTGTTTGACTATGGCGCCGACTTTGACGCCGTGGACCAGAACGGCAATCCGCCTTTTATGTGTCTCTTGGGAGCGTACAAGTATGGGCCTCGGATCCTTAAGTATCTTATCGAACGCGGTGTGAAAATCGATACGGTTGGTCGATTTGGCAACAATGCGCTTTTTCACGAAGGTATCGACATTTCTGTGTTGCAACTTTTGCTCGAAAGAGGTATTTCTACATCAGTAGTCAACAATTTCGGCGCGGCTGCACTTGCCACGTTTACGCCTAGACCAGAAAAGTTTCAACTGTGCCTTGAATACGGTGCGGAATGGCTTGATCACTACAGAGTTTTTTACTACATCGATTTCGAATCGCTGGCCTGTCTCGCGGCGCTTGGTCACGAATTTTACATTCAGGGCGGCAAGAAGATGATCAGCGATGAGCTCAAAGCACGCTGCTACAGGTCAACACCGCGTCTCTGGAATTTCGTTACCAGTAAGAGAACTGAAATTGCGCGCGGGCGCTGGCGCGTCATACGACGCCAAGCTCTGAAAATGTGCATTGGGTTGCAGAGTGCCAGTATTCCCGCGCTTCAAATGGTGTACATTATCCAAGAAGGTTTTGTATACTCTGGGCTCATCGCTTTTCATTTGCTATGGAATCTGGTAGTTGCAGTCAAACATTTTCACAATCGCCGAGCACCACGCGCAGCCGGCCCAGTTTAGCGGGCAAGTGCCTACACCAAGCTGCAATGAAAAAGAACAATCACACCTGACGTTCATTTGGCCTTTGTTTTCAAACACTTCTTTGCGCCATCCAGCGGGTTGTTTTCTTCTGCCGCCGCCGCCGCCGCCACCAGCGCGCCGCCGAGAGTCAGCAAAGAGCCAAAAAGTAACCAGTACGGCGCTTTGGTCTCAAAGACGCGCATAAGCACAGCACCCGCGCGTCCCTGGCTGAGCGCCAGGTTGAACATCAGTGCATCGCGGCCAACGCTCTCGGCGTACTGATGAACGACGCGTTGCACACAAAAGGACAGCACATCGTACACAAAAGCGGCAACGAGCGATTGCTTTGTAATAATACCGACGCCGCGCATAGCCAGCGAAACGCACGACAGAAGGACGGCGCCGACAACAATTTCAGTCGGCCGGTAGCCGTATGTCTGCTGCGCCTTGGTAAGTAGGACGCCGCTTAGCGCTCCGACAAAGAGTAGTGCCATGGCACCAAACATTGGCGCCCGCCACTTGCCGTCGCGCGGTAGCGCCGCTACCGCAAAACCAACGCATGCGATCGCAACTGCCGCGCAGAGACGCGGCGTCGGCCGTCGTGTGGCAAGCAAGCACACCACTGGTACCACTGCCTTGACCAGTCCGTTTACCATGCCGCTGCCATGGTAAACGTGCAGCTCGCGCGCGCATACGGGCAGCAGTATTGATAACGTAAACAATACACACTGCAATGCAATCTATTTGCGCGCAACTTGAGCCGAGCGCGAGGTCGTGCTTTGCGTCTCCGCGTCGAAAAGCGGCGCCGCAGTCTGTGCCAGAACGGCCAGCGGTTTATTCGGTGCCTGATCGAGCGCCAGCGCCTGCAAAACTTGCAAAAAAGTCATTTTAAGCGCCAACATAGCTACAGAAAAATGTCGACGTCATCAGAACGCTCAGCGTGTTATATCGACGCTATTGTTTTTTCTCAGTAAACGGACCGTTGGTTTTCCCGCATCTACGACTTTTGTTTAAAGTGCTTTACCAAATCCCTCCTTGGAAAGGCTCGTAAACACGACCGCAGCGCTCATCGCTGTTGTTACAAAGTCTGTCACAAACAAAAGACAAACAGATGATTTACGACGTCAAGACACTTGGAAAGATCGCCGGCGCGGTGCTTGGTGCGCTGCTGTTTGGGCTGTTAGGCAGCGCGCTGGCTCTTATATTTGTTGCTTTCAGATCGGTCGGTTCTGGAAATACAATAGCACCGATGGAGCTGCCGTACGCAAGATTCATTTTCTATGCGAGCATCGCGTTCCA
Organism: Pirellulales bacterium; assembly: GCA_022841705.1. GTDB lineage: Bacteria > Planctomycetota > Planctomycetia > Pirellulales > Lacipirellulaceae. Next base: position 24,763 of record JALHQZ010000008.1, on the reverse strand, counting down.
CATGGTCTATGGTGCTCACTTGGCGGCGGTTGGCTTGGGTCAACGTTTGTCGCAAGCTCCTCAGAACCGAGAATGAAATGGCGACCACTCTTCAATGCTTCAATCGCGCTGTTTAAAGTGCTTCACCTTGGCAATCACGTTCCACTTGAAAAACATGGTGTAGTCGTTCTCGTACTGCTCGTCAACAATACCTAGCGTCATCAGCGCCGGTAGGCCGAGCGACTGCAGCGCAATGCACGTGGTCGTGACGAGGTAGCGAAAGACGCGTTTGTGAGCGACGCGCGCAGCCTCGCCATGTTCGCTGTAGTGGTGGCGGCTCTGGGATTTGATGCCACGAAGCGACGCCGAGTTGTTGTACTCTAGCATCGCGCCGCCCATCTGCTGCACAAATGCGGTTGATAAAAGATACCAATTGTCTTGCGCAAAAATTCGCTTGCAAAAAGCCTGCAGAGCGGGTCTGTGCATTTTCAGAGCCGCTGCGCTTGCGCGCCCCACGATGTGCGACGTTTGCCAAAGAAAACGATTTGTGGCTGCCAGCGCCTCGAGCGCGCCGGCTGTGATCAGTGCATCGCACATGAGTGGTCGATCGAACCGCAATGGCATGATACCCACCATCGTGTCCAGGCATTCGGAGCGATAGTTGTGAGGCGCGTGACTGCGCGCGGTATCGCAAAGAAGTTGCGCCAGAGATATGCAGAGATCGGGGTCCGAGGTGCAGGCAAAGCAAATGACCTGATAGATTTCGTCGAGAATGGGCGCGAGAAGCGCCGGACATTCTTCTTCGACGTCGACAAGTGACGCCAGCATTCTTGCAATTATGCATTGCGTTTCCCGCGCCTGCTTGTAACTCTCATCGCGCAGAAACCTCACCCGGCTCAGCACGGTCATGGTACCTCGCTGCACCGCGGCGCGTGTTGCGCACAAAAGAAGTGGGACCAGCGTCGTTTCGAGGTGGAGACACTCGTCCGAGGCCACAACGCGCTCTGCCATTTTGATGACCTTGGAGAGGCCGTGTTCGCGCACCAGCGCATCGCCGAGTGCGCGGCGCGTCTGATTGTTTGTGCTCATCGCTGGCGAAAGTGTTTCACTGTTTTGGCGATCTCCCATTTGAACCACATTCGTTACTCGTGTGCGTGAGACATCACAATTGAAAGAAGAATGAGTGACAACGAGGAGCGCGAAGGCGGCGGTGCTGAAAAGAAAGCAAAAATCGAGCCTTCCGCAGACGCGCCGAAAGAAATCTACATCGCCGTCGATATCGAGCGCGTTGGTGCCTCGTTCAAGTACGGCATTTTGGCGATTGGCGCCTGCGTCGGCTTTTCGAATGGCGTGATCATCGAGAAGCGCATGTTTGCCAGCAAGGTGCCGCCGAAAGAAGGCTTCGAACCGCGCACCTACGACTGGTGGCAGCAGTTCCCCGATGTGCTGCAGCACATCAACAACCACGCGGAGCCCGACCATATTCGCAAGTTTCACGCGTGGCTGCTCGAGCTCGACCGTGTGTGGGGTCCGTTTGGACGCGACAATGTCGGCAAGGTCAAGGCGCGCTTGGTGAGCGACAATCCGGCGTATGACATTGGCGTCATCAACCTCGAGTTCTACAAGCTTTTTGGCGACGAAGCAAAGCCAATGGCCGAGATGTTCAGTGCCGGCTACGTGCCGACCGACGATCCGACGGAGCAGGAGGCGTTTCTCAGCGCCGCGCAGCACGAGTTTGTCGAGGCGTTTATCACGGCGCCTCACGATCACAACCCGGAAAACGACGCCACGCAAATCTACCAACGCCGCTGCGGCCTGCGTGCGCTGACTTGATTCGACAAAAAAAAACTTTGAGTGAAAGAATGATTGTGCTGCGCCTGGCGCCGCTAGCCATTTTCCTGCTCGTTCAGCTGCTGATTATTGCCGACGAGCTGAATGAGCGGCGCGAGGAGCCGCTCGAGACTACGGCGTGGGTGTCAGAGTTTACGCCGCTGATCATCTATCTGGTGGCGGCAGTTCTGTACAATCTGATCACGCTGGTGTCGTCGGCGCGGAACTGGTGCATCAGAGGCGACCAAGGCGGCGCGGCAGAGACCGACGACGAAGCGAGCGCCGATGGCTCGGCTGCCTCTTCCTCGCAGCAGCAGTATGGCGGCGCGCAGCGGCTCGTGAAATCGGACCTCAAACGACGCATTGCGCTGGTTTACTTTTGGAATGCGCTGATTGACCTGGCGCTGCTCGTGCCCGCCGCGGTCTTCCTCGGCCTGCTGATCGACCAACTCTGTCGCATCGATGATGCGACGGTGGGCAATGAGCGTCCGTGGTCACTGGTGTTGATACCGCTCGAGGTGGTGTTTGGCGTCGCCGCGGTCGTGCTGCTGCTTGCCGCATTCCGCGTGTGCGGCGAGGCGACGTATCAGCGGTCGTTGGGCAATGGCGAGTACCTGGGTGCCGCAATGTCGGGCGTGCTCGTCTGCTGTCCGCTCGACAGCGACTATGCCGCGCAGGCCGAGTGGCAGCAGCGCGAGAAGCGCGCCGACTACATTGCCGATGGCGCCTACCACGAGCTGCCGTGCGTGTTTATGTTTACGCCCAGCATGACCTACGGTGTAGCCGACATTCTGCTCGCCTGGCTCCTCTACGTCTTTCTCGTCGGCTTCCTGCTCACACTCGTCGTCGTCGGCCTGCTGATCGACGGCCAGCTCGGCACGGCGACGCTCGACCAGGTCTTTGCCGGCCTGTACGTGGTCGAAGGCCTGCTGATTGCCACCAGTCTCCTGCTCCTGCTCAGCCTGTGCCTGTGGCGCAATGCGGGCAACAAGCGACCAGCGGGGCGCAAGAGTCTCGGCGCCAAGTTCTACGAGGCCGTCATTGTCATCAGCGTCGCCGCCCTGCTCATCGCACAACAGGCGCTGCTGGCACAAGACGACGTCGCGCAGAACGACTGGTTCGTCACGTTTATTCCGCTCTTTATCGCCTTTTCCATTGTGATTCTTGCCGCGTTTATCGAGCTCTCGTGCTGCGGCAGCGGCAGACGCGCTCAGCAGCCGGTCACTGCTGTCGCGCCGAGCAGCGATCCACGCGCCATTCGCAGCACTGGCGCGCGCCCGCAGAATCTCGCCGGACCAAAGCCAGTGTCGGTGCACCACAAATCAGTCTGGGGTGCAGTGTATTGAGGGGGACTTTTTAAACTGCCTGTTCGTCGAGCTGGAAGACGGTGGTGGCCAACTCCATCGTCTGCGGCTCGAAAGAGTCGGGCACCGTGTCGGCCGAGTAGGCCTCGCGCGCACACGTCTCTTCGCGGTGAATCGGTATCACCGCGCTGCGCGGCATCGTTGGTGGCGGCGTATCATGAGCAGCAGCACTGTCGCTCGATGACAGAGTGGCACTGTCATCGCTCGACGCCGGCTTCTTCTCGTACAGACGCTTGCGCGCCACCGCATAGATAGAGGGCGAGCCTTTCATGATGCCCGAGAGCCGAAAGGTGTCGGGCGACTCTGGCTCTTGCGCGCGCGGCGTGCAAATGTCGAGCGGAAACGGCATATTGCTGGGCGGCTGCGGCATCGGCGAAAAGTCGGTGCCCGCAGAAGACACCGACCGCTCGACAGCTTCGGCGCCAAACACAACCGAGTCGTCGTCGTCATCGTCCTCGTCGTCTGTCAGCTGGCCGTAGTAGGCGAACGATGACAGCGAGGGCTTGTGCGCCGGCAGTGCGCCGACGGCGCGCGCTTTGAGCGACGCGGATTGCTTTTGGAGAAGCTGTGCGTCGCCGGCAACAGTGCCGCGCGCAAACGAAACGTAGAAGATGACGAATTCGGCCGCGCACGAGAGACGCCGCTCGTCGAGCGGCACGGCCGGGTCGTGCGGCGCGACGACGTTTGACCAGGCGTCGCTCCAGCTGGCATAGTTAAAGGGCGAAATGCGCGCACTCAGACTGCCGGCGAGGAAGCTCGGGTGCGCGCCGACCAGGTGCGTGTTGATAAAGTCAATCACTTCGTCGAGTTCGGCGGCCGGAAAAACCATGTGTCCGCGCGAATACGGCACCTCGTAGAGCGACATGTCGATGGCGGGCGAACTGATTCGCGCAATGCGCACGGCGCGCATCGTCAAAAATAGGTGCACGCGCACCAGCAGCTTTGTGAACTCGTAGACGGTCGGCACCAGGTAGAAGCTGCGCAGCAGCTGCGAGGCGCCCGAGCCGCCACCGCCGCCCGCGCAGCTCAGCGTGGCGTCGAGCAGCACGCCGAGGTTCGCCAGCGCCGCCTGCCGCTGCCCAAAGAGCTGTGCGAAGCGCTGCGCGCGTTCGGGCTGGTCGGCGGCCGTCACGTGCTCGAGCACGTTGCTGCGCAGCTGTTGCGCGTCAAAGCCGATCGCTTCAATCGAGCCAAACGACGAGCCCGTGAGCGGTTCGTGGCAGACGAGCGGTCGCGTGAGCAGCGCGTGCGGCTTGCACGTCTTGCTGCCGCGCTCGGCCAGGTCGCGACCGAGGAGAATGCAGTCGCGCAGGGAGTCGGCATCGCTGACGCCCGTCAGCGCCACCTGCACGTCAAACGGCAGCGCACGCGTGTCGTAGCCGACCAGCGCCGCCGAGAGCGCGTACGGCTTCGTACCTGCAAGAGCGGTGTCGATGCCGATGTGATTCGGCGCATTGCCAATGAACGAGACGCGCATCGGGCACTCGAGCTCGAGCTGACCGCGTCGAATATCGCTCTCGCTCACGTCAAACTCGGCGCGCAGAATCGCATAGCCGATGCGCGCCTTGTCGACGGCCGAGCCGACCAGCGCCGCTGCTTTCAACAGCGCGTCCATTTCACGCACCAGCACCGGCGTTTCGTCTGGAAACAAATCACACGCCACCGCATCGACACGCCGGCCCGTCTCGCTATCGAGCACCACGGGCGGCGTGTCGCCGGCGGTGTTCGAAGCTGACAAATCGACGCGATCGCTGCCAATACAGTCGAGCGCAAGATTCATCAGGGCACGAGACATCGTTTTTTTTTGGTTTTTTGTGCGGTGCGTGGTAAGTAAAAAGCAGTTTTTTGTTCAATCAGGCTTTGAGACCGGCGGCACGAGCGCGCGCCTGCTCCGCCAGCGACAGACCGGCCTTCTTCGCCGGCGCCGCCTTGGCCTCGAGCAACTCGGGCAACTCGTCGTCGTTGTTGTTTTCGGCGGCGGCGTTGGCAAAGTTGGCGGCAGCGGCAAGGTGTGGCACGTTGAGGATGTCGCGCTTCTGCTGTTGCTGCAGCGCGCCGACGCCGGCAATCGCCTGCGCAGCTTTGACGCGATTCGCCGCACTGTACGGCGACGAGGCCACTTTGAGACTTCCGACAGCTTCGACCGGCGGCGTCGACGGTGTGAGGTGGTTGACTTCAACCAAAACAGCAATCAGCAGGCCAATCGTGACGGCAAAGCCAATGCAAACGCAGCAGCCGCCGACCAGATAGACCACCGATCCGTTGCGACCCTCACGATCAATCAAGTTTCGATTACTCATCTTTGGCGATGTGAAAGAGGGTTCAGAGCTTTCAACAACACCACCACCGCTCCTCATCTTGAAACATGAGTGGTCGCCGCCAATCGCGCCGCGACCCGGTGCTCGATATTTCCGAGAATCAGCTGCTCTGGGGAACCTGTATTGCGCTCCTTTGCCTCTCCGTGCTCGCACTTATCGGAGTCTTCACACTCACCGTCGTCGCACCCGAGGCCTTTGGCGACACGACCACCACAACCACCGTTTTTGTGACACCGGCGCCCACGCCACCGCCGCCGCTCAACACATGTTCGGCGTTTACAAGCGCGGTCGAATCATTGCAACCGGAAACACGTGTTTGTGCCAATTCGCTGCCTGGGCGGTGCTCACGCACTGTACAGCAGCGGTGCGAAGTAATTCAGGCAGTGCGAGGCGACGTACCGCTCGATAATAGTTTTGAATCGACATTCTCGGTTTGCGAGGCGTCGGTCTGCACTGGCGATTCAGAAACTCGCTGCGACTGCCCGATTACGAGCTCCGATAGGTTTTGCCAAAGGACCATCTCTATTGAGTTTCCTGTTCCAATCGCGTTTCCTTGCCGCGCGCCGCGCACCTGCACAAGTTTCTCCGACGTCGATCTGCAACAGCAGGCGCCGTGCACACTCGGCTTCCAGGTCGAGGAGGGCTTTTGCGCAAATGATGGCGAGACGTGCAACTATCGGCTGATAGTTGGTGGCACAACTGACAACGCGGAATTCGAGTCGCGCTCGTGTCGACTCATAGATTGCACTCCCCTCAACCCATGCTCCTGCCCCGACTTGGCCTGCACGCGCGCTGCAGACACTGGCTTTGTCTTCACGATGGCCTGTGTGTAGAGATGGCGTTGATGGGGCGTAGATTGAAACAAAAAAAATCAATCGGAAGTTGTCGGTGAGCTATGAGTAGTTCCGAAGCGCGCCAGCGTCGCGCAAGCCGCGCGCGCGACCGCGACGACGACGATGTCGAAGAGTTTGAGCGCGACGTCGACACGCGACCAATCTTCGACGTACCCGAGGGACAGCTGCTGATTGTGGCATGCGGAACACTCGTCTTCCTCTCGGTCATCGCCATCTTCCTGGTCCTGATCTTTTCGCTGACGGGCGCCGCGGCCGAAGAGCCACCGCCTCCGCCGCCGCTGCCCGCCTGCTTTGGCTTTATCGACTTGCCAGAAGGCTTGCAGCCACGGCTGGAGTGCTCGACAACGGTTCCAGGATTTTGCAGCGCCCCTGGACAGTGCACGACTTTGGTTCAGCTTAGCGACGTTTCGACGGCCAACCTTTTGCGCGACCTATTTACCTGCGATTCTTCCGTTTGCGTTAATGGCGATGAGAGCTGCACCTGCACTGGACTCGGTGCCGAGCCGACGGTTCAGATATGTGTGCGCGAAACCGGGCAGATTGGCCAAACGAACTTTCAGTGCCGCGACGAGCGCCAGTGCCCGGGGATTGACGCCTTTCCAACTTTAGAAGAGTCTCAGCCGTGCCAACTCGGCCTTGAAATTCCGGGCACGTGCACTCAAGCCGGCGGTATTTGTGAATACCGAATTACTGTAGCGAGAGATGGCGCCGAAGAATTGCGCCGCTGCGTTACACAGGCATGCGTTGACAATCAGTGCACGTGCCCCGACCTGGCATGTCAACGCGAGTCGTTTTTCGTTGCTTGCCCTTAAATCATCACGTTCGTGAATCTCTCTGCACCTCGAGGACACTCGCTTCGTAGCGCTGTCGCTCGGTGTAGTCGCGCGCGCTGGCGACGCCGGCGCTGTTGTCAAACTCGTCGTTGAGAATGCTGAGCAGCGTTGTCGACTGACGCTCGGCATCCACCAGCCAATCGTAGCGCACAAATGCAGGCAGTACCACCGCTTCGCCCGAAACAGTGTCAAACGTCAGCAGTCTCTCGCTGTCGCCAGCCTTTCGGCGCATGATGACGGTGCTGCCGTTGAAGACGCTGTTGGGCGGCAGCGTTGTCTCGGTAAAAGCTGGCGGCAGTAAAAAGGCCACTGCGGAGGAAATGCTGCCGTTGGCGCGGCAGTCGACTCGCACGAGCACACTTGTGATAAAGTCGGCGGCGGGTTCGTCGGCGAGGTGCCAAGTGATCGTCAGCATTGCGAACAAGCGCAGTCGGTTGTCGGACGACCGATTGGCAAACGAGCTGCCGTAAATGCTAATTTGCCACTCGGCGTCCTCTGGAACGTAGCCGCGCTCTGCGAGGTGTCGCGCCAAGTCGATGCGGTCCGTGCGCCGAGCCGACCGAGCGCCGTACTGAACCACAAGCACCCATTTGCTGTCACTATCGACAATCGATGCAAACGAAACGTCGGGTCGGGCCAACAGTAGCTCAAAGCTGCCGGCCAGCGGCGTCGCTGGCTCGAAAGGCGTCGCCGTGCCGGCGCGATCAATTTCGAAAAACCGGCGCTCCACCGGCATTCCATCGGCAACCACGCCGATCAGAAGCGAGTCTTGTTGCGAGCCGCGCGCAACACTGGCAAGCGCAAACGAGTCTTCCGTTGGCCAAAAGCCGGTCTGGCCCGCAAACTCTCGCAGAACTTTGTTCAGGTCGACTGCGAGTACGCCGTCGTCGTGCGCAAAGTAGATTGCGCGACGCGTCGTATCAGCGCGTCCGTCTGGCAGCCAGTTTGCCAGATAAATCGGCGCCATGCTCGTGTCAATGTCGAGCTGGTCGTCGTCACCATCGACGACCAGCTCGCCATCGACAAGCGTCAGAAAGCCGCCATAGTTGCCATTCATAAGCTGCTCAAAGGTGCCGCGAGACGCCAGCGCACGATAGATTGACAGAATACTGACGAGCGCCAAAATGCGTCGCTGGCGCGTCTCAATCTCGACCACCGCCATGCCGCCGTGCGAGTAGCCTCGCCAAAAGCCTCGCGTCGCCGCCGTATCGAGCTGGCGTGCGTCGAATGGCCGACGAACGGTGTCGTAGAGGCGCGTGTAGAGTGCACGATAGGCAATCGTCAGGTTCAGTGCGCTGCGCTTGCTCAGCGTCTCATCGTCCACAAGCGGAATGATGCGACGAAACGACTCTGCAACCAGTTGGCGCAAAAAACCGCTCGCGCCCGCGCATTGGTCAGGCGTAGCCGAAATGCCAAAGTCGAGCCGCAGCAGCTCGCGAAACAGCTCCGGTATGGGCGCCGCCGCTTGCTTGCGCGGAGTGCCAAAGCCGCCCACGCGATAGGCAACGGCTGGCGACGTCTGAATCATTGCGCGGAGATCACGAAAGCGCGATGCTGCCGCCATTCGCTCTTCGACCGTCGACGCAAAGCTGGCAAAGTCGCGCGGCGTCGGCGGCTCGTCCTCGGCGTCTGGAAAAAGCGTTCGACGCACGCCGCTCGTACTCATCCTTTTTTCCTCGGCTAGTTTCTCTTCTGTTCCTCGTCCAGTGGTATCCGTGGATAATTGGCGGTCAGCGTGTCCTGGTACTCAAAGTAGCGCGCGGGCAGCGTCGATACGATCCAGCGCGAGTGTGGCACTACAAACCAGTGCAGGAGCGACTGGTAGACATAGGCGCCAAGCGTGCCGACCGCGGCGCCGGCCAGCACCGAGGCTGCGGTGTGGTAGTTGAGAAAGTGCGCGCCAGCAACGACCCACGCGTAGAAGCCAAACAGGAGGAAAAGCTGCAGTGCAGTGGCGCGCCTCGGCCTGTAGAGGCTCACGTAGCCGAGCACAAACGTGACAAAGAAGCTGGCGTGCTGCACCTGGTAGGCGAGTGTGCTGCCGTAGACGGGCAGACAACCGGCGAGGCGCGGCGTACCGGGCGCGAAATAGTTGACCGTAAAATTGAGAATGCCGTCGCCCGTCAGTCCGATGGCAAAGAGCAGCAGATAGAGCTCGCCATAGCGCCAGCCACCAATATACAGTGTCAGTGTGATCAGCAGCGGAGTGTAGCGCGCCAGCGACAAAAAGGCGCTGAACCAGCTCGCCGGATACGGCTGGCACATCATCAGCGTGAAAAACTCGATCTCGCGCAAAAAGTAGCCGACGCCAGCGCGTTCGGCCGTCGCCCAGTCATCGTTTTCCGCCATCCGAAAGAATGATGATTGCGGTTGCTTTGCTTTTCCTCAACGCCGTCGCCGCCGCCGAGGCCGACGTGCGTGAGCTGTCGCGCGAAAGCAGTAATCTTAGTATGGCGCCTGTGCGCGTGCGGCGCTTCGTACACCGACACTCGTGCGTCGGACTCGATGGCGAAGGCGGCGATAGGATTGGCTGCGCCGAGGCCGATGCGGCAATGTTTGAGCACATGCTGACACCGCCGCAGCTCTGGTGCAATGAGCGCGACTGTGTCTCAGACTTTAACAAGACGTTTGAGGTGCATTCGATTGCATGTACGCCGCAGCGCTGCACGGTCACACTGCACTGCGGCGGCGCCCTCGAGGATGTCAAGTATACGGTTCTGCTGTCTCTGGTGGCGATTGTGGTCCTCATGTGCGCACCGCTCTACGTTTCGCCGCGCGACATTATGGCTGCAGCGCACGCCCGTTGGCTAGCGCGACTCAACAAACAACTATGAGCCCGGCCGCAACGATGCTGCATACGTGGGCCAGCGCCGCGTTCGTTGTTGCGCAAACGGTCGTGATGTTGGCGTGGTGGTTCTACGATGCGCTCGAGGTGCTGCTGGTGCGGCAGCGCGAACGGCTCGTTGCGACGCTTGCTGGCCACGGAGCGGCGCAGTGGCTGCTGGCAGTCGATCTCGTGCTACTGGCGCTACTGGGGTTCTTTGCGGCACGCATGTGGCGCCGCCTATTCGGCTCGATTCGAGAGTTTGCCAGCAGCACCGCTGCGGTGCTATCGGCCATTTGCGCCGGTCTCAGTATTGCGGTGCCGGCGCTCGTCTTCATCTGTCTCTTTGGCACACTGCTCGAGCTGGCGGCACGCGATCACCCGAGCATTGCGCAGCTTCTGTCGGCTGCCACCGACATTTGTTTGCAACAGAAGGAGAAGCTTTGGGCCGAGTTTTCCATCGGAGAGCAAGAATAACAAATGTCTATTTTTGCCATTCCGGCACTGGCACTCGTTGGCTTTGAGCTGGCTTTTGCGACGCACACAATTGGTGCCGGCGCCAGCGCCGGCCTACTTGCCGTATGGCTTTTTGACATAGAAGTCCAGCGCTCTGGCTCGCTCGTGCTCGGTATTGCGCTCGGTCTCATCTACTCCTGGGCGTTTCGCTTCGTTCCGCTGCTGCGCTGGGACCTGTGGCGCGTCGGCTGGCGCTATTTGCCGCGCGACGCCACCGGTGCTCTGGTGGACGATCCCACGGGCGCCGCACGCGTTCCGGTCTTTATTCACGACCGCCGCACAACTCTCTATGCGCTCGCCGTCGCCCTCGTGTGGCTCGGCGGCGTTTTGGTGAGCATTGCCGCGACCACCGGCGCCCAGCTGCTCGCCTTTTTGCTCATTGCACTGGGCGTTTCGAGCGCGCTCTACATTGCGTTTCTCTGGTTCACCTCGGACACGCCTTCGAGCTGGCTCACGCTCACGACCGCCGTCATCATCACAGCGCTGCTCGCCGCAACACTGATCAATACGGGAGAAACGCCTGATTCAGTGCTGCGGCAGCTTTTACTACAGGCGGCGCTGTTTTTTCTCGCTGTCCTAGGCGCCATACTGCAGCTGCGCATTTATTGGTCCGCCAATGCAGCGCAGCGTCAGTTGTTTGCCGACGATGTGCGCGCTGCGCCGAGCCAATGTAGCGCCACCAGTGTTGCGTTGCGCTGGTTCTTTGTCTGGCTCATACCGGCGGTCCTTTACGCCGCCACCGGCATTGCGCTCGCGGTATCAGACTCTGACGCCGTTTTACCAACGGTTGTCGTTACTGCGGTGGTGCTGGGGTTGGTGGGTATCGGATTCGGCGCCTATTATTGGTGGCGCATCGAAGCCTACGCACACTACAGCTTTTGGACAGTAGACGACCTCGTTGTCGTAGGCAGGTCGGCCGAGGTGCGCGAGTTTGACGAAGAGGCGCGCCCTCTGCAGCAGCAACAGCAAGCAACATCGAGCGCGGCGCAGCTGGCGCCAGCGTCGACGCCGATGCGACAGAGGCCGGCGCATCAGTTGGCGCGGCACGTCGCCACGCCTAGCGCGCTCAGCGCGATGGCGGTGAAGAAAAACTAACGATCACTTTTTTCCAATTGCTATGGAGCCACTCGTCTATCTTCTCGCCGCACTCTGGCTGCTCGCACTGCTGTTCTGCTGCACGTCGTGGTTCAGCTGCTGCTTCTGCGGCCTCTGCTGTCCAATTAAACTGCAGCGTGCGCTGGCAGTCATGGCGCTGCTGGTCTTCTTCATCAGCCTCTTTAGCACACTACTGGCCACACACAGGCTAAAGGCGGCATTCGCAGCTACCACAGCGCTCGCGCACGACACGATTGAAACTGTGCGCATTGCGCACAGACTGGCGGATGAGTTTAGGCACCGGAACGAGTGAAAGAGCGTGTGTTCAGTTGTCGTCGTCGTCGTCGTCGCCAATGTAGGCGGCAAAGCTGATGGCGCGAATGCGACCGGCGATTTCCTCGAGCGCGCGGTCGCTCTCTTCGTACTTGCGCGCTTTCGCGGCGCCGCGCGCTTCGCTCAGTTGATGGCGCGCGGCGTACTCTTCGGGGTGTGCAATCAAGGCGTAGTAGCGATAGAGTGTCTGCAGTACCGAGATATGCAGCCACAGCGGCGCGCCCTCTTCGGCCGAACACTGGCCCGAGCCGAGCAGCTCGTGAAGCGCGGTCATCGCCTGGCCAAAAGGCCAGCGCGGGTCCGGTGCGTCCTTTTGCAGCACAAAATCGGCGCTGGGCTCGAGCGGCTGATCGAGAGGAATGCGATCGAAAAGCTGCTTGGCGTAGGCCTCGGTGGCGCGCAGCGCCTCTGTCAGCTTGTCGGTTGGCGGCAGCGCCGCAAGCGCCTGCTGAAGCCGCGAACCGAGTGCTTGAATGGCACCAGCCACCTGCGTGCGGCGATCGGCAGCAATTTCGAGCAGCGCCGCCGTACGCTGCACGTGCACGTCGGGCAGCTGTTCGACGAGCTGTTCGCGGCCTTTGCCGGGCGCGCTCGCTTCGGCCGACTCGCGCATTCGCATCAGCTGCTCGACCGACTTGAGCGTAATGAGGAGTTCGCGCGACGTCTGCGCCACTTCGCGCGCCTCGCTCGTCAGCGCGTGAATGCGCTCGGCCTGCGACTCCGACAGAAACAGCAGCGTGTCCTGCGGCGACGAGCGCTGCACGCTCCGAATGCTCAACAGCGACTTGCAGCACGTCTCCTGCAGCTGGTCCAACTCGCTGCACGGCAGCGCTGCCATGAACATTGGCTCATCGAGCAGCGCCGCAATGCAGTCGTACGCCTGGCTGCGCAGCGCGGCGCGCAGCAGCGCACTCGCCACATTCAACAGCCACGCCTTGGTGCCAGAGTCGGTGTGGAATACGGGCAGCTGTTCGCAGCGCTGAGAGAAGAGCAGGAAAATGGCACGATCGGAGAGGTCGGCGGCACTCTCGGCGCCGGCATTGTAGTTGACGGCAGCCAGGCGCAACTGCCGGCGGAAAAGCACGCCCGCTCGAGCCTCGATCAGCGCCAGCAGGCAGTAGGCTGCGGTTTCGTGGTTGCGCTCGGGCGCCGGTGCATTATAGAGCAGGCGCTCCATTTCAGCATGACCGCGGTCCACTTCATATGGCACCGTCTCCTGCGCATAGTGCGCCAGAGCACGCACCGCTGCCGCATACGCCGACGTCGTGCGCTTCAGCGCACCAATGCCGAGCTGTTCGATCGTTTCGAGGTGCGGAGGATTGAATTCGAGACACGCGCGAGCCACACGAACGAGCCGGTCGGCGTCGGGCGAAATCAGCGACCATCGCTGCGCGTCTTCGCCGGTGGTGCCAAGCAGCAAAAGGCCAAAGAGACTACTACTCATTTCTAATGCAAAATAATCCGAGGAACAAATCTGCCTGGCAAATTTCTTTTTACTGTAGCGCTGTGCGCGATTTCTTGCGAGGTTGTTCAGGGAATTTGTCGCAAAAATCGTCGATTCGCGAAACGACACTACCCAATTGCTTGCTGGCGCCATCAATACTTGTGGCAAGATCCTCCAACCCACACTCAATATCGATGAGACTAGTGTGCGGCATTTCTTGAACAACAGACGACAACTCCGAGAGAACGCTTCTGAGCCCGGCCATCTCATCCGTAACGTTTTCCGAACCGCGCGCCATCTCGATGACGGTCTCGTTCATGGCATTTGTGGTTTTCGCAATGGTCCAAGCCGCCTGCGCCAGCTCGTTCGCAGCCTGTGTGTTTTCGGCGGCGTTCTCCAGTTTTGCTTTGTAGTAGGCGGATTGCGCGGCAACTTCGTGGAAGTTGGCAGCCGCTTGCTGTCCGCCGACACCTTCGTACGCATAGTGCAGATCGATAATCTGCTTGAGCGAACGCGCAGCTTTGCGAAACTGAAGCGTTTCTGCGCGCGAATAGCTGCTTGTCGGCGACAGCGTCAAGAGAGCCGACAAATGCTCGTAGCTATCTGGGTTGGCACGGCAAATCTCTACCGTGAGCGCCTTTAGCGAGGTGGCGAGTTGAACACGCTCGCAACGGTCCGCGAGCCGATATCCACGCATGTGATATCTGTAAAAACTTATATAGGCCTCGGCAGCGGTCTGTGGGCGAAAAAGTTTCTTCCATTCTTCTCGCTCATTCTGCGAGAGCTTGGCGTTGTGCCGATCCAAAAAACTCTGTTCGGTCTCTACGCCATTCGCATCACATTCCTCAGTGCAAATGCTTCCAGAGTAATCTTGTAGGCCGGCGTCAGGCCGGCCGCAGAGGCAGTTGCGATCTTCGATCTTGAAATTCGGACAGCAGTAACCAAGAATGTCGATCTGGTTGACGTTTCTGGCTTTCGTTTCGCCACAGGGCGCCGCTTCAGAATCCAGCACGACATATTCGTCGTGCTCGTTGTTCGTGTGTGGCCAAAGAATTCCTGTTTCCTGCCGCTGGATGTAAAACGGCGCCAATGTGTGTGCAATCCACTCCTTGAAATGCGCCATCATATGCTCAATCATCTTTGGCAGTGAGTGGGATTTCTTTCCTCATTCGCTAGAAATTGAGAAGTGATGAGTGTTTTCGCTGCTGGGGAGATGATGGACCCATCACTTTCAGACACGAGACGACTGGCTGCGGCACAATATTTTTTCAGTAACAGCCGTGTTGCGCCGACTGCCGATGAAATGCGCCAGTTAATGACCTCATTTGACTCTGACGACAGCCGTCTGACGGCATTGCGCACCGCACTAGCGTGCGTCCGTCGTTGCAATCCGCGTCAGCTTGCCGACTCGGGCGTCTGGGCGATAGTTGTTGAAGTTTGCAGCGCAATGGACGAAGACAAAGGACGCTATGCAGCCGTTTCACTTTTCTTTCCAAACTACATTGATGCAGAAAATCTGTCTCGTGTGCTTGCGACATTTGCCTCTGAATCAAAGCGCCACAGCATTTTCCGTCATTATCTTTCGTACTTTAAGATTTGGAGCGACGAAGACATTGCCAGAATTACCACGCTTTTTTCAGGAGAGTTGAAAGAAGACGTGCTTCGAACGCTTGTGAACCGACGCGACGACGCGGCCGCGGCCGCGTTTTTACAGGCACTCGCTCCGGTACCAATCGCAGCAGTCAGGAGCTTGATATTTGACATGAACAATTTGTCTGGCGTCGATTCGAAGGCGGCAGAAGGTTCGCCCTCGCAATGCGCGGCGTGCTCAGAAAACGAGAAGCGTGTGGCCATGGTGCCGTGCGGCCACGTTTGCCTCTGCATAGCGTGCGCCAAACGCTTGCCCAAGCCCTACGCATGCCCAATGTGCCGCGGATCAATCACCTCGGCGCTCACTGTGTTCTACTGAATCAGTTTTTTTTGACTCTCTTCAATGGCGCCGCTTCACACTTTCGAGATGTTTGGTGCGCAAAGCGTTGGCGCGCGCCGTGCAGCGGTTGATCAAGTCGAGCAGGCGCTGCTCGTTCCGCACCAGACCCACAGCACCTTCTTTGTTGATGCGAATCAGATCGAGCACGACGTAGGGCGGCAGTGTCGCGCCAATGACGCCCAGCGCACTCTGCTGCAGCGCCACAATCATCAGCGCAGCATCCTGCCAGATTTTCTGAAAAAGGCGTCCGAAATCTACGTCCATAGTTTCGATTATCCGACGGCTAGTGGCAACTTTCGCCTGGAGAACGCCGCGCGAATATGCGACACTGTTTGCCACCTCCTGTAGTTGACGGTGGTTCACGACAGGCCGGATCGTTTCTTGAAAGGCCTCGCACGCGCGGAAGCCGAGCTCTAGGGCTCGCAGCTCGCCGCCAAGCGACTGGCGCAGCTGCGAGTAGTGACACAGAACCTTAGCTGCGGACGCGTTGTCGAGAGCAAAGTGCTCGAGTGGCCATGGCTCGCGGTACATCCAGCGCGCCAGCACAGTTAAAAAATAGCACATGGGGCTCGTACAGGATGACGGCGTGGGTTCTTCTTCGTTGACCGTCCACCATTGCGGCGGCCCGAGCGACACATCAAACTCTGGCACGAGCTTGGTGGCATTGCAAAAGGCAATCAGCGCATCGAGAAATGGTCGCGGCGGCGAGGCGCGCGTTTGCAAATGGCTTCGCACAAGAAAACGCCGGAGATAACGAGCATTGAGAATTGTGGCATTTGCAAGCTCGTCTGTGTAGCGCTCTTCGTCCGTTTCAAAGCTCAGATAAGTAATGAACCGCTGCCACAACAGGCGCTGCCCAACACTGTTGTTGTTTCGCGGCCGCAGACTCGCAAAAGCGCTCAGTTTGATCAGCTTCGAAAACAGTGCAATCTGGTCCTCATCAGGCATACGATAAGCGGTCTCGAAGAAGACTGGTCGTCGCATGAGTGCGTCCAAAATGGCGCGATCGGCGTCAGCGGCCGTCTTGATTTTACCGAGCTTTCCTAAAATTTCGGTAATGTCCGGAGCCAAAAGGTCTTCTTTCAAGATACACTCGGCCAGCGCTCGGCGGTGCTCCAAATCGGCGCAATTATCGCGGATTGTTAGGCATAGTCTGCGAATATTATTCATCTTTTGAGTCCTTGTCTTGTGCAAACATTCTCAAACATGAATGAATGCGGGTTTAGTTCTAGTTCGTGTTGACAAACGCGCGGCAAATAAACCGCTGGTCGAATTGAACCTCGGACCTTTGAGCCAAAAAAAATGGTTCACTCAAGAAAAGTAATCCGGCTCCTTGTCGGCTGCACTCATGTCGTCAAGCTTGCGCTTGTTCGTCGGTGTCGTCGTACGCTTGACATGAACCACCGCATACTTGTTTGCTCGTTCGACCGCTTTCTGGAGCAGCTCTCGCTGCCGCTCCTTTTCCTCGCGAACTGCACACACGCGTTTTGTGCGCTCTTCGATCAAAGCAATCAGCCGCGCCTGGTTGGTGACGAGACCCGTGACGCCGTCTTGCGTCAGGTGGAGTAGGTCGAGCACGATGTAGTTTGGCAGAGCCTGGCCGCAGACGCCCAGCGCACTTTGCTGAATGGCGACAATTGTGTCGCAAGCGTCGGCCCAGACGCGGTCAAACACGCGGGTGCAATCGAATTCCAGGTGAGCGTACAAAAAGCCGACGGCCTCAATACTATTCAACATAGTATTTCGCAGCGTGGCCGACTGCCCGTGAACTCTGGGCGCCAAGAGGTGGCTGTCTAGGTGTATCAAAGACGACCTGCTGTTGGAAAGCACAGCTTCCTCGTTCTTAAGCTCAGTGTGGAGAATTCTGAAATGCGCTCGCTTTGTAAGATAGTTGGCTCGAAACAGCGAAACCGTCTCTCCACTCAACGGCAGCTCGGCCAGTGGCCAGCGACCAGAAGGGTGGGTATAAGCTGCCATTGCAATCAGCAAATCATTGGTTTGCAAAGCCTCTTCTGCATGTCCGACCCGCCACCACGACACTTTTTCGTCCGTGCGCGGAACAAACGTGACGCCGCTGCAGAGCTTCACAATGAATGCTGCAATCTCAAAATCGGTACCAGTGACTGCCACAGGATCGTAGACGGTGACACGCTTCAAATACCGACGCGGTGCAAAAGACAGGCTACAACCCTCTAGAACGTCCAAATTGAAAACGACATCGCTCTCCAGTCGGCTGATAAACTGGCGCCAGAACGCCAGGCCTCCGGGCGCTTCGTATGCCAGAGTCTGGAGCTCCTGCGTCATTCGGAGGTGAACAAATGCTTTGGCGCATTGGACCGAGACCACATAGTCGTCAAGCATGGCAAACACCGACGGGTGGGCCAGCAGCGCCTTGAGAATGTCGCCGTCGACATCTTGCACACTACTCAAAAGACCAATGCGTTCAAAGAGAAGAGCGCAACCCTTTTGAGTGGGAGTAAGCACACCAGTGTAGATGTCGGCGGCCAGCTGCTCGCGACGCTTGCGAACGGGGTAGCCATCGCGGATGTCGCAGACTCGATTGTAAAACGCGTCATTTGGCTCACTCATAGTTGCGGCAATGCGTTCAGTTCACTTTTGTTTGCGGTTCCGAGCTTCCCATTCCGCGTACACCGACGGCGTCTTGGTGAGTGCATTGAAGAATGCCATCTCGCCTTCCTCAAGAGAGGGGGTCAACGTGACCGTAAACTCGAGAGGGTGCTTTGGCGGCGCCGTCGTGGGTGCATTGGTCACTTTAATCTCGCGTGCACCTTTGCCGTCGGTCTGCAGAGATTCAACCATGGCATTTGTCTGAATCGGTTTGCTGCTGGGCTCGGACGTCACGGTGTAGACTTCCAAAACACTCTCGGGGCTCTCTTTGATGTTTTCATGAAACTCTTTGATGGCACTCATCACTGCGCTAGCGGTGTTTCGATGGTGTGCTCGTGGTTGAAGAACGGGCAACTGGAAAAAGGTCTTTTGCGCGACATTGGTTTTTGGTGTAGGCGTGTTGCATGAGGCACGCGAGGCACATCGATTACTTGTGAGGTGCGGCAATGTGCTCAGTTCACTTTTTTTTGGGTCTCGTTAACTTTCAAAAAATAACTATGTCGCGAGTGCAAGATTCTTTTGCTTTCATAAACTGGGCCGCCGGTACAAAGTGGTTTACGTTTGGTGAGACCGGGTTGTCGCTGACGTCGCAACTTGACCTGTTGCAACGAGAAGAAGAAGAACAGAGCATTAAGCGAGCCGAATTTGTTCTCGGTTCGATTTTCGATGCCAACACCGCCGACTTTTCAGTGCCGATTACCGAAGCTTGGGCGAAAGCTCGAGCCTTGCTATGCAGCGAACATGGATGCGAAAACACAGAACAGCTCGAGTCGAAAGAATTGTCGAATCCAGAGATTCGCGAATGTGTTCGTGCACGCGCGCGCAGCATTTTCACTTCTCAGTAAAACATGAGATGCGGCCGTCGCAATTCGAAAATTGCTCAGTCTTATTCATTGCTCACCGCGGCAAACTTGCGCTTGTTTTTTGCCGTCGCGATTGCGCGCTCTAGAAAATAGTGATGCCGAATGTTGGCTACGGCTGCTTCTTCCTCCAATCGCGCCAGTGCAGCGTCGCGAATTGCTTTGACGCGCTTTGTGCGGTCTTCGATGAGAGCAATCAAGCGCTCTTCGTCGGCGACGAGTGTCGTAACACCGTCCTGCGTCAGGCGGAGCAGGTCGAGAACAATGTAGTGCGGCAGAGCCTTGCCGCAAACGCCCAGCGCACTTTGCTGAATGGCGACAATGGTGTCGCAGGCGTCGGCCCAGACCCGCGCAAATACGCGATTGCAGTCCTGAACCATTCTCTCCTTGAAGTTTGCAAGCAAAACAAAGTCTTCGACGGGCTCCGTGCCATGCAAATATTTGAGAAAGCTTTGCCCAACGTAGTAAGCATGCGCTCTGCTGATACGTTCAGACGCTTCGTGAGGCAAGCGACCCATGCTGTCGAGCGCCGAAATAAGGCTTTCCAAATACGCAAGCTTCTCGCGATAGCCGGTGACAAAATCGAGCAAATTCTGTCCTTTCAGAGGCAAGCTGTCAAGCGGCCATTTGCCATTTGGGCAGACGTAAGCAGCCACAGCCGTCAACATACACTCAGTGCTAAATCGCTCGCCTTGACTGTGGTGGACAAGGCGCCACCAACTTTTTGGAGAACCGTATGTCGTATAACGAACATGAGCGGGCTGGCGATTGTAGCACCGCAGCATCCACGCGGCAACATCTGGATTGAGCTCGCCGATATTCTTGGGATCAAAAACTGTCGCTCCGTACATCTGAGCGAATGGCATGCGTAACAAACTCGGTTGCTTGTTGTCCAAATGAAATTCGACGTATTTTCTGCAGTCACCGACAAACTCGCTCCAAAACATGTCGAGGTTGTGCTTTTCCACCACGGCCCACAGCTCTGTCGCCATTTCGAGGTAGACAACAGCACTGGCGCAGAAAATGCCGGCACGGTAGCCCCGAAGCGCCTCTGCAAACGCTGGTAGCTGCAACAGCGCTTCAAATATCTCTCGATCCTCGACGCGTGTTTTCTCGAGACAGCCAATGCGATTGAAAAGAGTGCCAAAATGTTTCGCACTTGGCGTCAGTTTGCCGTCTCGAATGTCGGCCGCCAGCTGTCGACGAAGACGCTTGGCAGGAGTAGCTTCTGGAACCTCTCTAAGTCTCTGATAAAAAGTGTCGGCGCTCATACTTGCGGCGTTTCAATGGTGTGCTCGTGGTTACAGAATGGGCAGCTGAAAAAAGTCTTTTGCGCGACATTGGTTTTGGTGTAGGCGTGCTGCATGAGGCACGCGACGCAGATCGACTGCTTCTGGCTGCAGCAGTCGAGTGTCAGGCGTGCGCGGTGCGCGAGTTGCGGGTCGAATGGCTCGCAGCACACGCGGCACTCTTCTCCAGGCACAGCGGGTGCCGTAATGGTGCCGAAGCGCTCGACGTCGAATGCATCGCAGAAATTCGCCGACATCTCCTCGTAGACGCCGCGCAGCAGCTGCACGTGCGCCGTCGGCCGTGTGGCGCGCGTCGCCTTTAGCCGGCGCACTAGGCGCAGTGTGTCGACAGTGCTGTCCAGCTTGCTCTGGCGCACCAGCAGCAGGCCTGAAACGCAGCCACTGCTCGCCTGAGCGGCGCTAATCTCGCCCCTATGACACTCGGCCAGCTTTTCAGCCGCTACAATACACGCGTCGATGCGCTCCACCAGCGCAAGGGCGCGCGTCAGCTGCGACGCTTTCGCGGGCACACCGAGCGCGCGTCGCAGCGCACCAAAGTAGGTTTCGTTGAAAAAGTCTTCGCAGGCGCCAATGGCCAGCACCAGCGCCGCCGAGTTCAGACAGTAGTCATTTGTACGCAGATGACTCTGGTACTGTGCGGCGCACTCGCCCAGCCTGCGATTTTCCACTGTCACCGACTCTGTGCGTGGCGCACCACGCACTCGCTTCCGAGTCGCATCACTCTCCGAGACCGCGTCAAAGAGCGCCATCTCTGGCGTCGCGCTGCTGCTGCTAGGACCGCGGCGCTTTGCTCGCAAGCTAGGCAGCGTTGTTGCTGCAGCAACCGGCGACGAGGGCGGAGAGCAGACAGAGGTTGGTTGTTGAGAAACACTCATAGTGGTAGCAAGAGTTTAAAATGGTACTTGGCATTCAAGTCGATGACTTTGTTCGTCGGCGAAATCGCGTGCATTCGCCCGACGCTGAAGCCGCCGTCGGCGACGAGCTCGATCCGGACCGAGTGGCGCGCGCCATCGACCTCGGCGAGCAGGCTCTGGTCGACGAAAAAGCCGTAGAGCGTCTGAGCGCGCTTCCACAGTTTCTGCATCAACTCGCTGCACATTTCGCCGAGGAGATCGGCAGCGGCGCGCGCGCACACCACCGCTTCGATAGCATGCGCCCGCTTCTCATCTTCGTCGCCCTCGGCGCCGCCGCCGCGCGACTGCTCGTCGAGCGCCTGCGCCAGCGACAGCAGCGCAAGACCGTGCCGGTGTGCCGCCAGCGCACCGAGTTCGCACTGCTCCGCAAAGCCGCTGCGCGCACTGCTCTTCAGCTCAGTTGCCGCACACTCAAAGCACGCCGTCGCCTCAACCATACACTCGTTGGTGCGGTACTCGACGCCGCTGGCATACATGCGCTGCGCGCGCAGCAGCGGAGCTACAAAGGCTGCGTGAAACTGAGGCGCCAGCAGCCAGCTCTCGGTGCCGCTCCGATCGCCAAAGTGCAGCGGCAGCAGTTCGGTACGCAGAATCTTGCATTCGGACTCGGCGGCGCGCAGCTGGCTGCTCGAGTACGTGCTATCGCCATCTGCGCAGAGAGGCACGAGCGCGGCTAGCTGCTGCCGACAGCAGACGACGAGCAGCGACAGGCAGACGAGTTCGAAAACCAAAGACGCCTCCAGATGATGCGCGGCTTTGGCGCCACCCGCTCCGCAGCCGCCGCCACCAATCTCATAGACTGCGTGCTGCGCGACTGTCTGCCATTGAAACGCCAGCTCGCCGAGCGCGGCGCGCGCACTGCCCAGCGCAACAAAGTCGGCGAACAGAGCGCGCCATAGTCTCAATGTCACATTTGCCTGCTGCAGCACCAGCTCAAGATCGTCAACGGCAACCCTCGCCTGCGCACCGCCTGCGTCGGCATGCGAGCGTAGTTGCCACGCTGCATTCTGTGCTACTCTGACGCGCGACGCCAGCAGGCCGCGCGCTTCCCACCACACTTTGATGCGCCGCTCATCGACGCCGCGCACACTCTTCAGCGGACACGCGTCGCCAACGTCAACTGGCATGGGCAGGCTAAGGAGGTAAACAAACTTGCGAGCATTCATTTTTCCAGAAACTATGACCGACAGTCTTGAGCATGAGGTGTTGTTGGCAGAGAGACGGCTGGCGCTGTCGCGCGCAGAACTAGATCGAATGTTGGCCACAATCGAAACGCTGCAGCAAGATGTGTTGTGTCTAAGGTCAAGCCTCGCAGTCAAAAAGCGCCGCATTCAATCGGCCGAGGAAGCCGTGGAAGCAGTGCCACTATCGACGCCGCCCGAACAACCGTTTATTGTCTACAGCGACGGCTCGTCGCTCGGCAACGGCACACAAGGTGCGCGCGCTGGCTGCGCCATTGTCGAGCCGCGCGGCGGCTACGAGTGGTGCTGCGTGTGCCCCGGCAAACAGACGAATCAGCGCGCCGAGCTCTACGCAGCTGTGGCCGCAGTGGCGCTGGCGCGCGGCAGCAATTTGTTCGAGCTGCGCACTGATAGCGAGTATGTTCAACTGGGCATTGTCGAGAAGTCGCGCCTCGAGTTCTGGGTGCGCAATGGCTGGCGCACAAAGGCCAAAACGACCGTCGCCAACCGCGATCTGTGGGAGTGGATGTGGGCAGCGCTCCAGTTGCGCGTGCAATGCAACTTACAACCAATTACCGTCGTTTGGGTCAACGCACACTCTGGCGTCCCGGGCAACGAAGCCGCCGATCTGCTGGCGAAAAGTGCCGCCACTCGAAACCGGCCGCCGCTGCCCGGCACGCCGGACGCCGACCCGTACCCTTGGTTTGACGGCCAGGCCGAAGTGGAAAAGATTCTCAAACTAAACAACGCCACCAACAAATGAGTCGCGATGCACTCGACGCCTATTTGGCCGAACAAACGCGTATGCTGGCCGAAATCGAGAAGACAAAGAGTGAAAGTGCAAACGCGGCCACGGTCATCACAGCGCTCGATGAGGCGCTAAAGGCCGCGCGGCTCGCTGGTCAAGCACTGTGCATCGTTGGCTACACAGGCACAGCTGCAGAGCGGGCAGAGCTGTTGGCAGCGCTCTACGTGCACACCAGAAACAAGCTGCGCCTGACCACCCGCGTTCAGCTGCCAACTGTGGACGACATTGATACGTTCTTCGACAAAACCGTGCCGGCGCTCACCAAGCAGCCCGACATTTTCGCAACGCTCGAAAACGCTACCATGCCGCTCGAGAGCGCCGACGTACAACTACTCTGCGACAGCAATGCGTGCAAACCGGAAAACGTGCGCGCCGCGCAACACAACAAAGCAGTCGTTGTCACATTCGTCGCCGACGAAGACCCGCTTACATTGGCGGTCTTTGGAAAACTAACGCGCCGCTTCGCGCGCATATCACAAACGTAAAGCTCTTTTTCGCTTTCTTTGTTATTTACACGCAGCATTTCTCGTTTTCGCGACGCATTTTCGCACGTCTGAACCAGGTCACTCTTTTTTTTCTTTGCTGCGATTTGGACCAAGACAAAAAATGGATATTGGTAAAATCCATATTCACCGCAAGCGCGGTGCGGTGAGATTACCTCGAAAAGTGTTTCCCTTTGGAAAAAGTAAAGTGGCCGCCAGCGCGGTGCGGCGAGTCTGGCGGGGTCGATTTTCGGTTTACTCTAAAATTACCGATTTTTTTCGGCATTAAGGATCGAAGCGTATCGCTAAAAATCGCGGATTAGTCACACGTTATTCGCACGACGATTCCGCGTAAATTGAGCTTGGGTCAAATTTTGAAAAACCGATTTAGGGAAAAAATATTCGAGAGGGCCTCCACTTTTTTTGGCGAGTTTTCACTTTTTCATTTTCAAACTGCCAAGAATTTTTTTATTTTTGCCTATCGTTCGGGAATCACCTGGCGAACATTTCACTCAACGGAAGGTAGGGTCGGTGTTAAGCGATTTCTCGAGTTAGAGCAAATGGGAGATTTGTGCCAATTCAAAAAAATTTAACGGACACTTTTCAAACTTCATTTTTGTTCTAACTCGCGAAATCACTGAACACCGACCCTAGCTGCCGTTGAGTGAAACGTTAGCCGGGCGATTCTCGAGCGATAGGCAAAAATAAAATAATTCTTGGCAGTTTGAAAATGAAAAAGTGAAAACTCGCCAAAAAAAGTGGAGGCCCTCTCGAATATTTTTTCCCTAAATCGGTTTTTCAAAATTTGACCCAACCTCAATTTACGCGGAATCGTCGTGCGAATAACGTGTGACTAATCCGCGATTTTTAGCGATACGCTTCGACCCTTAATGCCGAAAAAAATCGGTAATTTTCGAGTAAACAGAAAATCGACCCCGCCAGACTCGCCGCACCGCGCTCGCAGCGAGTTCAAATTTTTTCCAAAATGTTCAATTCACCGCAAGCGCCGTGCGGTGAGTTTACCTCGAAAAGTGGTTCCCTTTGGAAAAAGTAAAATGGCCGCCAGCGTGATGCGGCGAGTCTGGCGGGGTGGAATGTTGGTTTACTCAAAAATTACAGATTTTTTCCGGCATTAAGGGTCAAAGCGTATCGCTAAAAATCGCGGATTAGTGACACGCTACTCGCACAACGATTCCGCGT
>JALHQZ010000007.1 GCA_022841705.1 Pirellulales bacterium | reverse complement strand
CGGCGCCGATTGCCCCGCCCGCTAAACTCGCTGGTAACGCGTACCGCCCAAACAATTCACCAATGATTTCCACGTTCCACCCCCTACAATCCAAATCTATCAATACCGGAGGAGGGAGTCGAACCCTCACGCCCTTGCGGGCACTGGATTTTGAGTCCAGCGCGTCTGCCATTCCGCCACTCCGGCTTGGTTGTGCGGACCCTTAGTTTAGGCGGGATAGGGGGCGAATTCCAGCCCGTGACGCGGGAGCGAAATCACCTCCGGGATCACATTTCTTAGGGCTTTCCGCTCCTCATCGTTGCCCAAACGCAACGCCCACTGACTTCACGCGCGTTGCCCTTTCGCCACGCATTCTGGCGTAGACTTGCCTGAGCAAACTCTTCTCCACCGCTTCTGCGAGGACCACTACCCATGATGTTCTGTTCCCGCTGCGCTGCCGTCTTGGATTCCGAACGAACGGGTTCCGCGAGTTGGTGTACCCACTGCAAAGCGGTGTGCGATGCCCCGTGGCTGGTGCTCCCGGGGTGGGTGCTGGGGGTGATGGTGGTGCTATCACAAGCCACAGTGTGAAAGTCGGAATGCGGACTTCGGAATGCGGAATGAAACGCTCCGAGGCGAGATTTTCCGAATATTCCGCACTCCGCCTTCGCACTTCCGATTTCGTAGGAAATCGCCCTTGACCCTCTTTCGGGCGTGCCGTAATCTCCCGCCCATCGCGAGGCGAGCCACAAGGGCAGTGAATCTTTTCGCTCTGTGGCGCGACTTCAGCGAGACACCGAAACACGTTGACGCCTCGGCCAGTTTGCTTGGTCCCCCCTGGGCAACTCGGCCAGTAAGCGTCCAATCGCTCCCGGAAGAGCCGCTTCATCCTCTGCCCCCCTGGGATGAGTGCTTTTCTGGGAGCTTTTTTTGCGCGCACTGCGAACTTGCGTGTAGGAGACCTCCTACACGGGTTACCTAATCCGTCTCGCCGCGAAACGGGAATCTTGCTACTCTTCGCCCCGCTGATGCTCTGCGCTAGGAAGGCGACAGGCGAGTTTTGTGCGAGGAGAATTGCGAAGATGAGTGCCCCTGGGAGTACGGCCCGCGAAGGATCGGTGGAGCCGACGATGACCGCGGCGGAACAAGTGCGCGCGGCGCGCGAGATCATGCGGATGGAAGCGGTCGCGCTGTGGAAGGTTTCCAATCAACTCGGCGAGTCGTTTGCCGAGGCGGTGGACCTGGTCCACAACGTGAAAGGAAGTGTCATCGTCACCGGCATGGGCAAAGCGGGGATCATCGGTCAGAAGATCGCCGCCACGCTCGCCTCCACCGGCACGCGCAGCCATTTTCTGCATCCGGCGGAAGCGTTTCACGGCGACCTTGGCCGACTGCATGGCGACGACGTGGTGCTGATGCTCTCGCAAAGCGGCGAGACAAGCGAAGTGGTGCAGCTGCTGCCCTGCATTCGTAGTATCGGCGCCCCGATCATCGGCATCACCGCCAGCGATCACAGCACTGTGGGCCGCAACTCGAAGGTGGTGCTCGAACTCGGCCGGCTGGAAGAAGCGTGCTCGCTGGGCCTCGCGCCCAGCACCACCACCACGGCGATGCTCGCGCTTGGCGATGCGCTGGCGCTGGTGCTCAGCAAACTGAAAGGTTTTGGCGCCGAGGATTTCGCGCGATACCACCCGGGCGGCGCGCTCGGTAAGCAGCTCAGCAAAGTGGACGATTGCATGCGGCCGCTGGAGCAGTGCCGCGTGGCGCCGGAGTCGAACACGGTGCGGGAAGTGATCGTCGGCTGTGGCAAACCGGGCCGGCGCACGGGCGCCGTGATGCTTGTTGGCGCCGCCGGCAAGCTGACGGGCATCTTCACCGATAGCGACCTCGCCCGGCTGTTCGAGAAGCGCGATGAACGGGCGCTCGATCGCCCCATCGCCGACGTGATGATCTCCGGCCCGATGACCGTCACCCACGGCGCCCGGATGAGCGAAGCGGTTCGGTTGCTCGCCAAGCGCAAGATTAGCGAACTGCCGGTGGTTGATCGCGATGGCCGGCCGGTGGGGATGATCGACGTGACCGACCTCATTGGTTGGAGCATCCCCGAAGAGAAACCCCTCGGCGCGGTGGCGAAAGCGGCATCGCTACGCAACATGAAAATCTTCCCCGGCGAGGATGTGTACGCCGCCGGCTGACGCGAATGCGGAAGTCGGAGTGCGGAATGCGGAATCAATGAATTCACCTTGCAATTGATTCCGTATTCCCACTTCCGCATTTCTCACCACGCAATTCGAACCCTCCACCGCAACCGTGTCCCTCACCACCACCTGCCGCCGGATCAAACTCATCCTGTCGGATGTTGACGGCGTGATGACCGACGGCGCGGTGACATTTGGCTCCGGCGGCCTGGAACTCAAGACGTTCAACATCCGCGACGGCCTCGGCGTGAAGCTGTGGCAGCGCTCGGGTGGACTGTTTGGCATCGTCACCGGCCGGCGGAGTGAAATCGTCGAACGCCGCGCCGCGGAACTAAAGGTGGCGATTTTGCGGCAAGGGATCGACGACAAACTACCGGTGGTAAACGAAATTGCCGCCGAGTGCGGTGTGAGCTTGGCGGAGATCGCGTACATCGGCGACGACCTGCCCGACTTGCCGGTGGTGCGCGCGGTGGGCCTCGGCGTCACCGTAAACGACGGCGCCGAAGAACTTCGCCAAGCGGCCGCCTACATCACCAGCCAACCCGGCGGCCGCGGCGCGGTGCGCGAACTGGTGGAAGTGATTCTGAAAAACAGCGACCGGTGGGATGAGACCGTTTTGCAGTTCTAACGGAAGAGGGGACGCGGATGTACGCGGATGCGGCGGATAAAGCGCGGATTCTTTTGGTGGTGGCCGTCCTTGCAATGGCTGGCAAAAGTTTTGGCGCGCAGCCCGGTTGGTTCGAGCGATTTTTCTTGGAAGAAGCCTACGTGGAAACCCAGAGCTACTGGAGGCAGCTCCGACTCCGTAGCGACGATAAGCCAACTCAAACAGAGGGAAATCTTCCGGTCGTCAAATGCGATGACATGTACCCAAACACTTATCTGCGTTAATCCGCCGCATCCGCGTTAATCCGCGTTCCCCATCGTCACCACGTATGTTCGCCCGCTTCACCCGCACGCTGATTGCATTCATCGCCACGATTGTGGCGTATCAGCTCTACGCGCTGGGGGTGGCGCCGTTGTTTGAACCGAAGCTCGTGGCGCAAGCGGTGCCGCTGGGTGGACAACCTGAGCCGGGGACCGTCTACGATTCGCTCGAAAAGTTTCGCCGGGTGCTTGCGACCTGCTTCCCTCCGGACCATTGGTGCTTCTCGGGCACGCCGAAGATTATCGAAACCGGCACGACGATGCTTGTGCTGGAGGACTACAAACGGGACGATCGCGGGCGGCTGGACCTCTCGCGCTGTGCGATTGTGATGTTCTCTAAACCGCGGGCCGAAGGGGAGCCGATTCCGCGCAACGCAGTGGTGCTAGAAGCGCCGGGCGGCGCGCGGTTGCAGTTCGATTCCAATCTCAACTTCACACAGGGGAAGATCGGCCGGCCGGTGGCGGGGATGTTTCCCGGGGAAATCACCATTCGCAGCGACATGCGCGAGCCCGGGCCGCAGGATGATTTGCTAATCACCACACGTGACTTGCAGCTCAACGATTTGCTGCTGGTGACCGATGCCGAGGTCGATCTCCGCCTCGGCGCCAACCGTGGCCACGGCCGCCGGCTGGAAATGAAACTGCTGCGCGAGTCGACGCCGAGCTCACCAACCAGCGGACTCGCGGTGGCGGGCGTCGAGTGGCTCGAAATCTTGGAAGATGTGCGGGCTGAACTTGAACTTGGCAAGCTTAATCCGCTGCGTGATGAGGCCCGCGACAAAGTTGTGAATGTGGACGCGAATCGCTCAATCTATCTCACCGCTGCGCATGAGCCGCTCACGGGCCCACAGCTTGACATCAACGCTGCTCCCCCGATCACCGATCCCCAGTCATCAATCACCCCAGCCGAACCCCCGGTGCAAATCACCTGCAGCGGCGCGTTCCGCTTCGACTTGCTCAAGTTCCTGGTGGCGTTTCAGCAAGATGTGCGCGTTTCGCAGCTCAACCTCCAGGGGCAAAGCGATCAGCTCACTTGCCGCGAACTGCGGTTGCACTTGGGTGATGAGCGCGGTGATGCGGCAGACTTGTCGCCGGAGGAAGATGTCGAGCTCGGTCGCCGGCAGCGCGCGGTGCTCAGCAAGTTGCGGCCGTACTTGCTTGAGGCTGTGGGCGATCCCGTGCGGATTGATTCCCCCGCGCGCGGGGCTATGGTCCGCGGCGTGAAGCTGGAGTTCCGCATCCCCGACCGCACGTTCAACGTGGAAGGTTCGCCGGCGCAGATGGTGTACGGACCGAACGAAGTTCAAGCGCCGCGAATTCGCTACCGCCATCCGCTGCCGACCGAGAACATCGCCGTCGGTGAATTATGGATGGCGGGGCCCGGTTGGCTGCGCGCAGTTCCGAAAGAAGAAGAGCCCGATCGCTGGATCGAAGCCCGCTGGCAAGCGGCGCCACAGCGCAAGCACGCGGTGGAGCTCACCCGTGTGGCGGGCAAACCGCCGACGCTCATCATCCATGCGGCGCCGGAAGTAACCGCGTCGAAGGTGGGCCGCATCCGTGCGGAGAAGATGCGAATTCAACTCGCTGATCTGGCGAGCGATGGGCCGGAAGGGCCGGCGATTGAACTAAACCGTGGGCCGAATTCGCCGGCGATTCTGCCGGAGCGGATCGATGCGCTAGGGCGGGTGCAGATTGCGTCGCGGGAACTTTCCGGTGAGACGGAAGAGTTGGTGGCGATGCTCAACATAATCGAAGCGGCTAAGCCGCAAGCGGCCGATGAAGTTTCGACGATTGCAATTTCACAGGGTGAACCGAACGTCGCGGCGCCGACGCCACAGCGCGATGACGGTCCGCCGAAGCAGGTGTACGCGATTCGCTCGCCGAAGATGCTGCTCGAAGTGGGCTACTTTGGCCGGCGTACCAAGCCGATGGCGCTCGAGTGCGTTGGCGGCGTGCAGTTCCGCGAGACGAAACTCAGCTCGCCGGGCGATGAACCGCTGGTGGTGACGGGTGATAAACTTCGGGTGGAAGATATTCACCTCGAAGCGGTGCGGATTGATGTTTCCGGCAGCGATGCCCCGAACGCTGGCGAAGCGGCCCGCGCTGCCATTACCGCCCGCGGGATGCAGATGTGGGCGAAGCAGTTGCATGTCGATCAGGCGAAGAACCGGCTTTGGAGCGATGGCCCGGGCAACGCCCAACTTCGCACCAAGCAGTCGCTCCTCGGCGCCAGTGATCCGGCCGGCGTGCCGGTGCACCTGCGGTGGAAGGAGGGTCTCGTGTTCGATGGCCTCCGTCTGCGGCTCAAGGGCGACGTGTTTGCCGAGGCGACGAACGATTGGCTCCACTGCCGCGAGTTGGTGGCGAAGCTCAACCAGCGCGTGGTGTTTGGTGAATCGAGCGGCGGGCAGAAGATCGACATCGCCCAAGTCGATTGCAACGGCGGCGTGACGATCGATCATGTGACGATGGACTCTGAAGGCCGAACATCACACGAGCATGGCCAGCTCGAAACTCTGTCGCTCAATCAGATCACCGGGCTGATCCAAGGCGATGGCCCCGGCACCGTGCGCAGCGTGCGGCTCTCGAACGGCAAACCGGTGTTTGACCTGGGCAATTTGAACAACAACCAAAACGCCCCGCCTGCCGACGACACCGGTCCGCGCTTGCAGTTCTTACGGGTGAACTTCCAACGCGGCGTCGCGGGCAACCTGCATCAAAAAATTCTGTCGTTCGAAGAACGCGTCCAAGCAGTTCACGGCCCAATCCTGGCGTGGGAACAAGAACTGCCGATCCTCCGGCCCGAAGGCCCGCTGCCTGACACTGCAGTGCTCACCTGCCGACAACTCACGGTGCTGGAAGACCCCGCCGGCCGCTACGCCACACCTGCCGGCGCGCTCCTGGGCAGCAAGCTCGGCCCACTGGAATTACAAGCGCGCGGCGAAGTACGGATCGAAGGGGCCACGAAGAAGTACACGTCGTTCGTCGCCGAAGCCGCGGTGGCGAGTTACACTCAGCTGAAAAAAATCTTCATGCTCGAAGGAGACGGCGTGCTCGATTCCAAACTCTGGATCACCCGCAACCCTGGCGAGCCGCCGCAGACGATGGTCGCGCAGAAGCTCTCGTACAATATTGAGACCGAAGAAGCGCGTGTGGAAGGCATCCGCAATGTCGATGTCACCAACCCCAGCACCGCCCCCGCTGCGATTCGCCCGCCGGGCGCCGGCGGCGGGATTCGCTAGCCATTTCTCCCTCTCCCTCCGGGAGAGGGCCGGGGTGAGGGTAACGCGGGTACTCGCTTCGCCCTCACCCAACCCTCTCCCGGAGGGAGAGGGCTACGCACGAGTGTGCCTACTACTTTACGCGGAGGCATGTTCCAATATCGCCATGCCCGCGAAAATTTCCGCACTTGCGATTTCCGACGCCGAAGCCCTTACCGTGCTGCTCGAGCTGCTCGCCATTCCGGGGCGTAGTGGCCAAGAACAACTGGTGATGGAGTTCCTCACGGATCGCCTGCGGCAAGCGGGAATCAGCGAAGCGTTCATCACGTTCGATACCGCCCACAAGAAAAGTCCGCACGGGGGGCAGGTCGGCAACCTCATCGTGAAGCTGCCCGGCACGCTGAAGGGCGCGCGGCGGATGCTCTCCGCGCATGTCGACACCGTGCCGATTTGCGTCGGCGCGAAGCCGGTGAAGCGGGGCGGGCTGATCGTGTCGGCCGACAAGAACACTGGGCTCGGTGGCGACGATCGCGCCGGCGCCGCGGTGGTGCTGCTCACGCTCTTGGAACTCGTGCGGAGCGAACGCCCCTATCCGCCGCTCACGCTGTTGTGGACCGTGCAGGAAGAAGTCGGCCTCTTTGGCGCTCGGCATGTGGCGCTGGCGAAACTTGGTAAGCCCGCGTGGGCGGCCAACTTCGATGGCGGTTCGCCCGCCAAAATCACGCTCGGCGCCACCGGCGGCTATCGAATGACCGTCGACATCACCGGCCTCGCCGCCCACGCCGGCAACGCGCCGGAGCAGGGCGTGAGCGCGATCGCGATCGCTTCGCTCGCCATCGCGGATTTGCAGCGGAACGGTTGGCATGGCCGAGTGGAGCGCGACGGCCAGCACGGCACGAGCAACGTCGGCGTGATCCTTGGCGGCGAAGCGACGAACGTGGTGACCGACAAAGTGCGACTGAAGGTGGAAGCCCGCAGCCACAACGCCGAGTTCCGCCAGCGCATCGTGAACGAGATCGAAGCTGCGTTCAATCGTGCCGTGAGTGAAGTCCGCAGCGCTAGTGGCGCCGTCGGCAGTGTGGCGATCGATGGTCGGCTCGATTACGAAGCGTTTCGCCTCCCCGATGACGCCCCGTGCGTGCAGGCCGCCAGCGCCGCGGTTGCCGGCTGCGGCTTGACCCCCGAACTGTACGTCACCAATGGCGGCCTCGACGCCAACTGGCTCACCCGCCACGGCGTGCCCACGGTCACCCTCGGCTGCGGCCAGCGCAACATCCACACCGTGAGCGAGCAACTCGACATCGCCGAGTTCCAACTCGCCCGTCGTGTGGCGCTCGCACTGGTGAGTAGTGATTCGTGAATCGTGAGTCGGAACTGGCGAGCAATCCACCCTAATAGTCACCACTCACTAATCACTACTCACCGATCACTCCCTCGCCATGCAACCCGACGACGAACTTTGCCTCTGCTTTCACGTCACCAAGCGCAAAGTGGTAAATTATCTGCGGATCGAACGGCCGCAGACCGCTTCGCAGCTTTCGGAGTGCGGCGGCGCCGGTACGGGGTGCGGCTGGTGCCGGCCGATTCTCGAGAAACTGTTCGACGCCCAGCGCCAGCGCGAAGATTTGGAAACGCTCGACCTGCCTGATTCCACCCAGCACGCCGCCGGACGTGGCGAGCACATTCGCACGGGGAAAGGCAAACCACCGGCGTAGGTCAGACTTTCTAGTCTGACTTTTTGCGGTGAAAGGCGTGTGCGCCTAACAAGCGTTTTTCAACTGCCTGTCAGACTAGAAAGTCTAACCCAAGCCAGCATCGCTAGCGTGCAGCTCGCAGCAATCGGCACATTTTGCCAAAGCTGCTCAGCCGGAGCATGTCCCTGGCCGATAGTAAAGTTGGCGTAGCCGCTACGACTGCGCCAACTTGTGCGCCTTAACACTGCGCGCCGTTTTAGGGGTGGGACTATCATGCTGCTTGCTCGTCGAACACGAATCACCGCCGCTTGCGGCGCAGCAACATGGGCCGCTTGCGGTTTAGCGATGTTGGTCGCTGGCGCCGCCATCGCGCAGCCCCCCGGCAATGGCAACTACCGACTTCCCAACGACATCTGCGGCTGTGGCGACGCCATGGGCGTCTGCCTCGACGGCGCCCCGCACACCGAACGCTTCTGGGTCCGCGGCGAGGCGCTGATTTGGCAACTCGAAGGCCAGGTGCTGCCGGCGCTGCTGACCTTCAGTCCGATTGGTACGGATCTCAACGAAGCGGGCCGGCTTGATAGTCCCAACACGACCATCCTGACGGGCAGCAACGTGGTCAACGATGATTGGCGCGCTGGCTGGGGAATTTCGGGCGGACTGTGGGTTGATGATTGCCGCCGGACCGCCCTGATTTGGGATTATCTGCAAGTCGGTCGAGACACCTTCGAGTCCAACGCGGCGGACCTCATCGATAACGTCGGCTCCCCGGATACCGATCCCGCGTTCTACTTAACCCGTCCGTTTTTCAATGTGCAGACGGGCCAACAAGGGGTGCAGTTGGTTAGCGGCGTTACGCAAGAGCGAGAAGTGACGACGGCGGGGACGAACCCCGTCATCACCACGACCACCACCACCACGGACGTCATCACCGGCTCATCACGAGTCCAAGCCTACGAAGATTTCTACACCACCGGTGTGGCGTTCCAGCATCGCTTCCGGGAGCTCAGCAACCATTGCGAACAGGGGCATAGCGGGCAGATGTCGTGGATTGTGGGGTATCGTCACTATCACGACGACTCCTTCCTCGGCATCAACACAAACTCCACAACGGAACGCAACATTAACGTTGTAATCACCGACAGCGATACCAACCCGAACAACAATCCGACCAGTCCGGCAGATCAGAACTTGGTGTTCATTGACAATACGTTCGATCGATTCATTGCTTCGAACAACTTTCACGGCGCCGAACTCGGTCTCACAGCCCGTGTTGAACGATGGGGTTGGTGGTTGGAAGGACTGACGACATTCTCCATCGGTGGCAATCGGCGCGTTGTGACGCTCGAAGGCCAAACTTCCGACGCCAACGCCACCGCGGGCGGAGCCCCCACCGTCATAAACTCCGGCCTGCTGGTTAACGAAGAGACCAACGCGGGCCGCTACTCCGATACCCAAGCCACCATCATCCCGCGGCTGCGCGGCGGCGTGGGTTGCCAGCTCACTCCGCGGCTCAGTTTGCGGAGCGGCTACTCGGCGATCATTTGGCCCGATGCGGTCCGAGCGGCCGATCATTTGCCGCCGAATCTCGCCGTTGATCCGCGGAATCTGCCCGGCGCCGAGAGCACCACCGGCGCCACCGACAACCCGCGGTTCCCCGGCATTCAAGGCCGCACGATTGTGGCGCATGGGTTCGACATGGCGCTCGAACTGCGGTACTAGCTAGGTAGTACGGGACCGAAGCCCCGTGCGAAAGATTATGCGCACGGGACTTCGGTCCCGTGCTACGCGGCTACGAATTGTCCCCCGCCAGCGCTCCCGTGCTGAACGCGGCTTGAAAATTGTAGCCACCAATGGGGCCATCGAGATCGAGCACTTCGCCGGCGAAGAAGAGGCCAGGATGAAGTTTGCTCTGCATCGTGCGGGAATTGACTTCCTCGAGCGTTACTCCCCCCGCCGTTACTTCGGCCTTCTTGTAACCGAGCGCGCCGCTGATCGAGATGGGCGTCTGCTTCACAGCGCTCAGCACGCGCGCCCGCTCCGTTTTGGAAAGCTCTGCAAGTTTCCTTTCTGGTGGAAGCTGGGCGAGCGCTAACAACTCTTCCGCCAATCGCCGCGGCAACAACTCGGCGAGCGCGAGCGAAAGCGTCCGCTTGCCAACATCGCGCGTGAAGCGCTCGAGGAGCTGCTCATCACTAACGCTCGGCAGAAAGTCGCACACCAACTTCCACGCCGCTCGCGGCTGAGCGCTCACGTTGCGCGAGAGATCGAGCACCGGCGGCCCCGACAACCCGAAGTGCGTGAGCAGCGTCGACCCGCGCTTGCGCTCGCGAAATTGTTCGCCCTCGAAGAGCGTGAGGCCGACATCGTCAATCGTCACGCCCATTAACCGCCGCACCCAATCAGCGTTAGTGGTAAGCGGCGTGAGCGCCGGCCGCGTTGGCACGATGCTATGCCCGAACTGTTCGGCCCAGGCGTACCCATCACCCGTGGTGCCGCAACCGGGATAGGAGAGGCCGCCGGTAGTGATGATCAGGGAGTGGGCAGTGGGCGGTGGGCAGTCGGCAGTGGACTCTACTTGGAAGCCGGCGCTCGAATGCGTGATCGCTTTCACGCCGGCGTTCAAGTGCAACTCGGCGCCACTGCGCTGAAGCCGCGCCACTAGCGCCGCGAGCACATCGTCGGCCCGATTGCTCACCGGAAAAATCTTGCCGCCCGGTTCGACCTTTGTTGCGACCCCCTCGGCTTCCACCAAATCGACCACATCATCGGGTGACAACCGCGCAAGCGCCGAGTGCAAGAACGGCCCCTGCGAACCGAACGCTTCCACAATCCCGCGCCGATCCGTCGCGTGCGTGAGATTGCAGCGCGTGCCACCGGACATCAGAATCTTCACGCCGGGCCGGGAGTTCTTCTCGAGCAGCAGCGTCCGCCGCCCGCGCTCCGCGGCCATCGTCGCCGCGAGCAGCCCTGCCGCCCCGGCGCCGATGACGATGGTGTCGTACATAAGGTGATCGGTGACAGGTGATCGGTAATCGGGAATATAACCAATTCCCAAATCCTAAATCCCAATTCCCCTCGTCACTCGATCCGCCGCCGCACCAGCACCGCTTTGTCGACGTTCAAATCTTCGCCCGGTTTGAACGCCACCGGCAAGGTGCGGTCGACCAGGTAGAACGCGCGGTGGCGGTGAATGTCGCCGGTGTCGCTGCCGAGCTCTTTGCCGAGGGTATAACCTTCGGGATAGATGCGGTCGAACAACGCGCGTTGGGCGACGTCAGAATTCATGTTGGCGTACCGGCTCATGATCCGCGAATCGTTGGCGACCGGCTTCACCTCGAAGAACCCGACCGTAATCCACACCGCGAAGACGCCGCTGCGAGTGGTGGTCATGCTGCTCAGGCGCTGGATCGGGCCGTAGCGGAACGCGGGGTTGCGTTCGGTGTCGAGCGCAGGTTCCAATGTGGCGCCGGAGAAGAGTGGCACCCGGGTTGCCTTGGGTGTCGGGGTGACCTCGGCGGAAAGAAGCTTGCCGTTCGTATTGTCGCGCATTAGCACATCGTCGCTAAATGCGAACGCATTCGTAACAGGATTGGTCGCGTAGGCGCCCGCTTCGTCGGCGTCATCGGCCACGGAACTCCGGGGTCGAATCACCGCGTCGTTTGCGGGATTTCGTAGCGTGTCATCGCCGTCGAATCCGCGCGCCAAATCACGCCGGAACCCCCACGCACCATCTTCACCTGGAGACCACGGATGCGGCCGCAAGATCGAAGCCTCCGCTCCTGTTTGCCGCAGTTGTTCCAAGGGGACGAGATCCCCTGCATCCGCGTTGCGGAAGGGATTCGAGATGACCGACGGGAAGTTCGGGTTGAGCGTCATCGGTGATGAGTCATAGATCTCGGCCGACACGATCCGCGGATCGGCATAGCCCTTGCGACTCAGCACCACATCACGCCACGCGGGACCCAAATGGCCCATCGCTTGCAGCACATTGCCGGGTGTGTAGTTGCCATCCTGAATGCGGTGCATCAGGCCGTCGTACACTTCGGACCACGAGTTCACCGGATCGGTCCGTCGGCCGACGATGGTGTTCAGATTCACCTTCCCCGGTTCACGATACTCGGCCACCCGGTTGAAGGGCGCCGAGAAGTTGACCCGCGGATCGGTGGGCGGCAGCGCTTCCCCTTGGAACGTGCCAGGCGAAAGCATCAGATCGGTCTGCACAAACTTGCTGGGGACGTGGACGTAATCGAGGATGCGCGCGAAGTTCGGAGCGCCGGTGGCGACGACATCGGTCCCCGCCACGGTCACGCGGCAGGGCTGCGATGAGGTTTGCATCGCATTCAGCAAGTGCCCGAACGGCGCATGTTGACGGTCCCAACGGGCCTTATTGGCGGCCGCCGGGTTGGCTGCGTTGGTATCATCGGCGGTATACGCATTCGGCTGCGTCTGCGCGTTCGCGTTGAACGTGGAGTAATACGTCAGCATCCGCGACGAACTAGCCGCCGGGACTTGCAGCAGTTCCCCTTCGTTGGCGAAGGGGCGGTTGTTCCAGGTGAAGTAGGGGTAGGTGGAATCGTTGATGGCCTTTTCTGGCTGGGTGGTGTTGTTATCGTTGGTGACAATCGCCGGAGCACCCGCGGCTTCGCCGGAGAGGCCGTCGCCGTTGAGGTCGTAGGGGCGAAGGGAAGCATCCAGGTGAGAACGAACAGGGTTGTACGGAATGGGTCGATCGGTGCCAACGCGACCGATGGCCTTGGCGCGGACCGGAGCAGTCGGGTTCATGGGATCCCGAGCTTTCTTGAGTGTCGACTGGTCTCCATCTGCACGAAAAGCTATTTGTTCTTCTCTTGCGCCGAAGCCAAGCGTACAAATTGCAGGATAATCGACATAGTTTCGAACCCTCAATTCTGCTTCTAGTCCGACGTACCGATCGTCATTAAACGTACCGAGATCGTCGTAAACCCGGTCATAAAGAAACGATGCGCCATTGGACTCAACATCGAACCGATCATCATCGATCTGCAAGCTCAACCGCGGGCTCCGCTGCTGCCAAATGTTTCGAGCCCCGTATCCCGAGACCTTATTTGCGCTTTGCAAAGCGGCTACTGTGGTCGGTCCATTAGCGAACGACTGTTGTGGTTCGTGAGAAATCCGCTCATGAGAGCGAAGCGCTAGTCGAGGTCGATTATCATCATTTACACCAGCACTGTTCGGCAACAATCGCTTTGCCCGCTGCAAGTCCTCGGGGGTGCTTGGCGATTCATCCAGGTCCTTTTCCAAAGAACTCGCACCGTTCATTGCCGTCAAGTCGACGGAAATCGTATCGATTGCGAGATAGGGATTCACTTGTAATTCGGAATCGTGCCCCTCTTGCCCTTGGGGCGGATTCCACGGCAGCAATGGATTCGCCAGTCGCTGGAGATGCAGCGTCTTATAGTTGGCCGTGGTTTGGTTCATGATAAGCTCAGGAGCGGTATCAAACGGGATGTCGTACGAATCTTCCTTCGGCGCGCCATCGATCGTACGCTCGTATTGGCCGTCACCCTTGCGTTTAACTCCGCCGGAATTGAAACCGCCAGCTCCATATGGGTTCCAGTCTAATGGCCGGTAGGGATCACTGAGTGCCTCAATCTCCGCGCGCCGCAGTATATAGTTATCGACAGGGGTCGAAACCGACATATCTTCGACAGGAATGGCCACCGCCGGCTGAATGGAGCGCGTTGCCTCCGCAATGCCAGGATCAGAAACGTTCTGCCCGGGAACTCGGAAAACTTCCGGACCGCCATTGTTCATAATCCCGACTTGGTGTCGCGTTGGATTCGCAGAGGGGTGCAACTCAATCCGTCGGTAGGAGAGATTACCGGGTGGATCCAATATGCCTGCTTCGCGATCGTAGTCATTACCGCTGCTTGGCTCCGCAGCACCAAAACTCCTATTTCTACCCACACTTACTGCAAAAGTATCGGGACTAGAATCCAGTTTTCGTCCTGCTGTGCCAACTACGCCATAGCGACCCGGTAGGATCGGCGCTATCGTGACATCGGGCGGAACAAACCGACTGCCATGGAACCGAAGAACGGTTGGATTCTGGGTATTTACGGGATCGTTGTAAATCCTCAGACCTTCATTGAGGTAGTCCGCGTCATTATTGTACTTTGTAGCGATTCGGTCCCAGGCAGCTGTTGACGCCTGACGTAAATTGCTCTCGTAGACTTCAGTGCGAGGAAGTGGAATACGCATTCCGAGGTTGTCATAGACAAGGTTATTATCGGCGTCGGTCGCAGGATCGTCGGTGTGATCATCGCGACTGCCTGGACGAACCATAAAAAATGCGCGTTCCTCATAGCACGGTAAACTTGGCGCTACTAGCTGGACTCGCTTAAACGTAACAGAAATCTCACCGCCGGGATTCGTAGGATCTGGAATTCTCTTATTTGTTGGCGCATCAATAGGGGGAGCGGCAGGCGACAAAGGGCCTACCTTTGCATCGAAGGGGAATCCTGGGAATGTTGTATCGGGCATGCGAAATGGCTGCGATGACGCGACGAATAGATTCTCAGGAACATACGAATCACGCGCCTTAACCAAATCATCGAGCGACTTAGAAATACTAAGCAGCGGCTGATAGATGATCGCCGAACTGTTGGTGTTCGTTGACTTGATACCTGTACTATCGATCGCAACGGAATTGCGTTCGTATTCGGTCGCGACCAAGTTGCTATCAACAATTTCTGAATCATTGCGAATAGAAGGATGCTCGCAGATGACAGAAATCCGCCAGACGGGACTCGTTGGAGTAGTCGGGCTGCTTTGGGGATTCATTCGGTCGAGATTGACGCCGGAGGTATCAGGTAGTCCGTCGCCATTAAGATCAACAGGTTTGTACAGTTCAGCAGGATGCTGTGTGTCTTCCGACCACGGGTTATAAAGTTCGACAAAGCACGCACCGAGTGGTCGTAAGCGCTGGTCGAGATCGGGGACCGGCTCATCCGCAATCTTCAGATGTTCACCTGGCTTCAGACTATTGCCTGGACCAGGGGGCGGTGGCGGCGGATTGGACGTTAAATCCTCCACCCGCCGATCATGCCACGCCAAGCTCTCCGTCATCAACAGTTCCGGCCGTTCCGCACCCCACACCACACCGCGGGTTTGGTCGAGCACACTGGCGGGATCGAGAATGAAATTATTGTTGGCGTCTTTGGAGTAGTTCGCCGCAGTTTGTCCTACAGGTCGGAACCCAGTTCCGGCAGCGTCCACATAGAACGTAGCGCCAGGTCGACTCCAGGTGGGTTGAGGTGGAGTGGTTGTGGTCGTCAACAACCCAGGGTTTCGAACTTGAGTGAGATTCTCATCCGTGCAGAGATCGCCATCGAGCGGATAGATTGAGTTATGTTTGCTATCGACGACGCCCCACCCGTCCCACGGGTTTTCGTCGTACTCAAACGGCGTCATGATGACGTCCGGGTCGCGCATATCAGCACAGTTCACCGCCCATTGAGCAATCTGCCGGCAGGTGAGTTTCCGCATCGCCAACCGTTTGGCCTCAGCCTGCTCGGCGGGATTGGGACTGCTAGGGTTTTCGGCGGGACGATTGCGCCGAGCCAACGCGTGGGCCAGTTGAAATGCCATGCTCGAAGTTGGCGCCGGCAGACGGTTGGCGCCCGTACCGACCAATTGCCCCGCCGTCGGATCCAAATACAGCACCATCTGCGGATCGCTCGGGTCGTATGGCGCCAGATAGTTCTCATCCACCAACAGTAGCATCAGGCAGTAGAGATGCCGGGCGTAAAGTTGCCGTGCGAGACGGGCGTCGTCGCGGATGCGGGCATTGGCGGGGGTTACGGCGCCGCTTGCGCTGGCGTCTTGACCGCGGACATGGTCGAAGGCGACCGGCGTGCCGCCGTTTTGCTGTTGCCATAAGGTGTCGATAACCGGAGATTCCACACCATCGCCGTCGTAGTCGTGCCAATCATCGGTGTTATCAATCGCCGCATCGCCTGCGATCACACCGTCTCGATTGGTGATCGCTCCGTTTGCGTTCCGTACGACTTCCACGTTGTAATAGCCATCGCCATCGAGATCGAGCGCGGGTTCTGCGCCCGGGCCATTGATGGCGCCATTATTCGGGCCATCCCACTGCCCATTTCCATTGAGATCAATCCACGGCTCCGCCGCTTCGAGCTCTTCATCCACCACGCCGTTGCCGTTGTTATCACGCCCATCGCCAAATGGCCGGTTGAGGTCCATCTTCAGCCCGGCGAGCGTTTCTTGCGACAGCAGGCCGCCGAAGCTGTAGAGACTGCCGCGGTTATCGGTGGCCACAAGGCTGGTGGGGTCGAACGTCGCCGGCAAGGGGCTACTGGAGTTTCGCGCCCGCACGGAGTTGTCGCCGTGGATACAACGGTTCACGAGCAGTTCGACCGATGGCGCATTCCCAAACGCGATCGCCGGCACAACGCCTTGCTTCTTCAGTTGCAACACAATGCGATACCGCAAGAAATCGACAAGACTACCATTGGTCGGAGCCGACGCGCGCATGATGACCGCGTAGTCGTCGCAACCATTGTCGAACAGGGTTTGAATGGCCGCGTCCGCTGCGGGAGGCACAATCACCACCTCATCCCCTTCATCGACAATTCCATCTCCGTCATCATCGGGGTCAGCGACCGTCGATCCTGCCGCTACTCCCGGCAAGCCATCGGCTCCCAAGAGCAACCGCTTCGACCAGTTATCATTCGGCGCCGGCACGCTGAAGCTATCGGTGGTCACTTGCCGGCGGTTGATGGCGGCTTGCAGGTCGGCTTGGGCCAGCTCGGCGCTGGTGGGATTTTGGGGATCGGCGGCGATACTGGCGACCAGCTTCTTCGAGTCGAACGCATCGACGAGATTCGTGAGCCGGCTGGGCAGCCGGCTGGCGTCCGGGTCAAACGCGCGCAGCACCTTCTCCAGTTCCGCCGGGGCGAAGGGGGCGTCATCATCCACGCTGGCCGCGGTGCCGTAACTGGTGGCCGCGCTGAGCATATTGGCGACGTTGTCGCGCCGCGCGGCGGACATGATGTTCAGTTCATAGGGCGAATCGTGCAGCACCGAAGGCGCCCGCACCACGTCGCTCGCTTCTTCATGCACCAGTTGCCCGCGGAAGTCGAGGCCCACCGCATAGCTCGCCTTCAGGTCGGGCGACACGCCGAAGCCGGTGTGGTTGAAACCGCCAAACACCTCCGCGGCGGCGCGCCGCGGATCGGCCAGCGGAAAGAAGTTTGCGAGTCGCTGCGTGAGCTGGCGATCGTACGCGGGGTAATCGAACTTTTCATAAGGGAGATGCCGTTCGATGGTGGCAATACTGCGATTGACCGTCGCCGGATTGCGATCCGGCGGTGCGGAGAACGTAATCCCCGGCGCAACGCCAATCGCGGCATTCGTGACCGGGTCTTCCATCACCCCCGCGACCTGCATCTGCAAGTTCATGGGCGAGCTGCCGTAGCGGCCCCACGTTTCTTCAATCGCGCGGTACGTTCCGTTCACGGCGACGTTGGTCGCGGGGCGGCCATAGAGCAGCCGGGCGTAATCGTCCGACGCGGGATCACCCACGGTGAGTCCGTTGTTGTACGGCAAGCCCACGGGCGACAGCACCGACCGCAAGCTGATTTCCGCCGGCCCGAAGCCGATGCCCGTGGGCAAGCGGTTGGATGACAGAACTTGCGTGGATTGTGGTCCCCCCGTGTAATTGACCCCGGCAAGATTCGCGTTCAGGAGATTGTTGAGATTGCCATTCAGGTTGGACGAGTCGAGGTTCATCCCCGCGAAATGCTCCGCCGTCCCGTGCGCGTTGAGATTCAGCCGCCCATCCATATCCTGGATGAGATACGCGACCAGCGGTTTGTAGAACCGGCCATCTTCGGTCTTTTGGACGGGGAGGCCGATGTCGACCCACACGCTGTCGGGGATGCCGTCGTTGTCGTTGTCCACATCCCACGGGCCGGCCGCTTCCCAATAGGGGAAGGTGATTTGGCCAGTAGTGGTGTTGGCAACCTCGAAGTTCGCGGGAATCGCCGCCGTGTTAGCGTAGCGCGACAGCGGGTTCGAG
Source organism: Pirellulales bacterium (assembly GCA_022841705.1). Lineage (GTDB taxonomy): Bacteria > Planctomycetota > Planctomycetia > Pirellulales > Lacipirellulaceae. The sequence goes on along the minus strand of JALHQZ010000007.1, from coordinate 159,629 downwards.
CCGTCGAACTCGGGGTGATCTTCTGAGAGCGGGCGGAGCATAATCCGCCGCTTGATGCCGGTGATGATCGCGGCCATCTGCGCGTTCAACCCATATTGAGGCGCCCCCGTGGTTGGATTGTAAGGCTGCAAGATCGCCTTCGCTCGCTGTTCGTTATCGCTAATCAACTGTTGCAGCCACGGCGCGTTCAGCAGCCGGTGATACCAGAAGTTCACCAGGTCGGGCCGATGAAACGAAGGGATCGTAACATCCTCCAGATCGATCCGATCGGGCACGGCGCCGCCGTGGGAATAGTGGTCTTCCACATTTTCGCTGGAGCCACCATCGACCACCCGGCCGCGAGCGCGCGGGGCCACGCTTTGCATCGCCAGGAACATGTTCTGGTAGTCGGCCGCGTCGTACGATTCATCACTGCCGCCGGGGCCTTCGTAGCTGGTGTAGGCGGGGCCGAGGCTGGCGAAGGGGTTCACGCTGGCGTCGAAGCCGATGAACGGATTGAGCGCGGCGACGGGGTTCGGCGACTGGATGCTGGTCGCGCCGGGATTGTAGTAAACGGCGTTCGGCAAGAGCGCCGTTTCGATGCCGGCGAGCGTGCTGTTTTGGGGTTCGGTAAACGTCTCCACCGCACTGAGCCGTGGCCCGCCGATGTTCGCCAGCGCATTGAAGCCGACGCCGGTGCCGTTGTAGGGCTTGCCGCTGACCATGAAGGTGTGGCCTTCGTACGGCGTCGCCGCGGTGGTGGTGCGGGTCACCAGCTCGTTGATTTCCCCCCCCTGCCGCCCGCTGGGCGTGAGCGCGCCGCCATCAGCCCGCGCCATCGTCAGCACGCGTAAACGGTAGATACTGCGCAGCGCAGTGCTCACGCCCGGCTCGTACACCGAATCGAGCACGCGCGTCGTTTGCCCGCGGCAGGGGCCGGTGAGCATCGTCAGCAGGCGGCCGTTGTAGTAGCCATTGGTTTTGGAGAGCGTCGTATCTACCGCCACGCCACTGGCGCTGGGTTCCAGCGCGACGACATTGTCGGCCGTGGGCGCGACCGGCGCAACCGCGGGTGTTTGTTCGGCAATGTAGATGTCGATCAACTGCCCGCGGGAGAGATCGGTCGCAGGGCCGTACAAGGGACTCGCAAACCGTGGGGCAAAGTTGGGCCGCGTGAGATTCGCGCCCGTTCCATAATTCGTCGCCTCGATCTGCGAGGGCGCGTAGACCCGCGCCACGAAGCCATCGGTCCCGTACGCATCGCGCAGCAAACTGTGATACCGAATCGCCGAGTAGGGGTTGTTGGTGTCGCGCAGCACATCCATCAGCGCGCGCTCGACCAAGTCGCCCGGCTGGAACGTGGTGCGGTTCGCTTTTTCCAGCACCTTCGCGCTGGTGCGGTACTGGCTCGACGTGACCAAAAACGCCGTGCCGATGAGCATGAACAGCACCAGCACGCTGAGCACCACCAGCAGCAACACCCCGCGCCGCCGCGCGCGAAGCCGCCGGCGACTGGTTTTGAAATAACTTTGACGCGACATAGCAGTAACCTAGTGATTAACGCCGACACCTTGCCCGATGACGACGAGTTGATTCAAGTTCGGAATGCGGAAGGCGGAGTGCGGAATCGATAACTCACTTCCGCGTTCCGACCTCCGCATTCCGCAATTATTCGACGCTCCACTCGCTCCCCGCTTCGAGCCGCATGGTTTTGGTATGCACGGCGACGATGCTGGGGAAGATGCCGACGCGGAGATCGTTGGAGAGGATTGTGTTGGTGGTAAGGTTGTTTGCTGGTTGCCAAGGCCAATCAGGCCCGCGGAGGGAGACCAGCCGCTCATTGGCCGAGCTCGTTTCTTCAACGCTCAGCACTTTGTACCACTGCAAAAACAACATCGGGCGCACATTCGAACTCAGCACATGCGGCCCGCACAGCATGACCCACTGACCCGCTTTGAGTTCCTTGAAGGGGCTTTCGGGACTAGCGCCCCACTGGGGATCGCGCCAGTCGTTCATCGCTTCCAGGAGCAATTCTCCCCCGTTAACACCGGTGCTGACGACCTTCGCCCGCACGGTGCGCTCACCGCCGGCGAGTAGCGATTGATTGGTGTCGAGATCGGTTGTTGCAGGTCCCGGGGCGGAAGTTGACAGCGGCGCCGGCGTGACCCGTTTGTTGAAGATGACCGCCGAAACGTCGTACGCGAACGACTCGGGCGAACTGGTTAGCCCCCGAAACGCCTCGTAATTGGTGGGTACGACCGAAATCGCCCACGATAGGTTTTGCTGCGCCAAGCGGCGCACCGGCGTGCCGCTGCGATTTATGTAGCGCTGCTGACCCGGCAAGTCCGCTTTCGAGGGCAAATCGATCGCCAGATCGTCCGACGTCATCGCGGACTGGAAAGCGAGTTCACCCATGAGCGGAATCGGCCAGCGCACCGCCGAGTTAGCGACCTGCTGGCTGCGCTGCCGCACCGTCACCCGCCGTACGGGCCACGGACTCGGGCCATTCCACGGCGACCAACTAGCCGCCCCGGGAATAGTCGTATCGAGCGATTGGAAATAAGGCGCGAATGCAGTAATTGGAAAGTAGCCGACGTACCCATTCTCTCCCATGAGGTTCAGGTCGGTAGCGCAGGAGGCCACGCCGACCGGATCGATCACGTAGGCGTAACCCAAATCGGTACTAGCGACCTGCACCGACGCATTGGCGGTAACCAACTCGCTTGCGCGGTTCGCGATCGTGCGGCGGAACCTCAACCGACCTTGTCCGTTGGTGTTGTAGTCATACGCCGCCCAATTCTTCGGATTCAGCCACCCGCGCGTCACCGCATCGTTGAGCGCCGCTTGCGCGATGGCGTCGGAGCGGTCCGCCACGTCGCCGGTTTGCATGTAGTAGCCGCCAACCGGGAAGAGCGCCGCAGCGCCCAGCAGGCCGAGCGCCATCACGCCCATCGCGATGAGGACTTCGACGAGCGAGAGGCCGTGGCGACGGGCTGTCGGCTGTCGGCTGTCGGCTATCGGTGGGGGAAGCAAAGTCTGCATGATTAAACTACCGGCCTCCCACGCGTGAACTTTGCCGGACGAACTCGGTGGCGGCCCAGATTTGCTCGGCGAACGGGACATCGCCGCTGTTGTCGCGGTCGTAAGTCTGCCACTTCGTGGGATCCAAGAGCGCATTCTCCACGGTGCCGACCGCGCCCGTTGACGAACCGACCACCACCCAGCGTGAATCGCCATTGAGCCAGTTGTGATCGGCCCGCACTTTCTTTAGTTGGTCTTGCGAATTGGTCGACCAATCCTTGAGGTCAACTTGGTCACCCAAGGGGCCAACCGTCACCGCCGGGGGCGTATCGCCTCGGCCGATCAGCAGCGCGATTTGCCCGCTAGGGATTTGCTCGATCGTGGACGAACTCGGATTATTTCTATTGCCCAATTGCTGACTGATGTGAATGCGACTCACCGGCCCTTCCGGCGCGAACATCATCACCACCGGTTGATCGTTATCGATGAACGCTTCGGTATTGGAACTCCACGGCAAATAGAATGCACTCACACCCATCAGACCCGAGGCCTGCAAATCAATCGCCGTGCCCGGCGGCAGTTGCAACGGCGAGAGTGATGTGGGCGCAGGTTGACGGCGAATCAGGAAGGTCTGCGGCCCGCTCCAGTAAGGGGACTGATTGCTCACCGCCGACGACAGCTCATTACCGACGTTGTCGTGCCGCGGATACACTTCCGGCTGCACGCCATCCACCGCGCGGGCGATGAGGCCGTTCACCTGATCCTTGTAGTAGCCGTTCGCATCGAGCTTATTGTTAGGCAGGGGCTGCACGGGAAAACCAGTGTCGATGAGCTGAAAGGCTTTGCCGCCCACTTCAACCACATCGCCTTGCTTAAATAGCCCAACAGGGAGCGGATCGGCGGCCCAACCCGGTGGTAAAGTGGAATTGCCGAGCACCTGGCCCGTCACGCCCGCTTGGCGCCGGACGAATTGCAACACCACTTGTCCGGGCAGCAGAACTTCGCGCCCGCCGCTGCGATCGAAGTCGAGCGCCACCCGTACGAACGACGCGTCATCAAACCCCGCAAAGGGCGCCGGTTGTTCGACATAGTACAATTCGATGCACTTCGCGCGGTCTTCCACATTGCCGGTGTCTTGGGAGAGCCGCTTGAGCGCCACGCCGAACGGCCGGCCGATTTGCGTGGCGCGGGTTTGGGCGGCGGCGATGAACCCGTTCACCGCGCGCGACGCTTCCCGCATCCGCCGATTGTCGGTGGTCGGGTTAAGGATCGGAATCGCCGTGGCGACCAGCGTGGTGATAATCACCACCACCACCAGCAGTTCCACCAGGGTCATGCCGCGCCGGGCATTCCGAAGTTGGGTTGTTCGGGCTGTTAAGTTTGTCGCCATCGCGTTCGTTCTCGAAATGTCTTCGCGCTTGCCTCGCAAGGACGGGATTGGTTGTCGCACGGTGGTTGAATGTACACCTTCAAAGTGGGAAGTAAATAGCTTTTTGTGGCCACCCGCCGCGTGGGGGGTGGGTTGTAAATTCCCGGGCGTTTACGCGAATTTCAGCATTTTTTCACGAAGGGCAACGAGCCTACCGTCGTTTTTCGTATTCGATCAGGTGGTTGGTGATGTTATCAACTGCTTCGGCTTGCTTCGGATCAAGTTGATGCCGCTGACCATCCTTCGCAATCGGAGAGCCAGCGAACAGAACGAGGTCGGTGCCTGATTGCTGCGGCCATTCGGCTTTGGAAAACGGGTCGAGTTGCTCGGTCCAATCTCTCGTATCGCGAACTCTCCCGCTGACATCGGGGAACTGCCCCAATTCCTCATCGCGCCCGCGCGAAACAATCAACGGAGTCAGGCGGTACGCAATCCGATCCACGCGGAACATATCGAAGGGATCGTGATCCTTATCAGCCACCGCAATCCATTCCGCTGTTGCTGAGGTATCGCTCCAGATTCTGCTGAAGTAATTCGCACAGTACTGAATTGGCGAGATCGAACCCAACGGCCAGCGCACAAACTCCACAGGCTTGCCCCACCCATCAATGAACTCTGGAGCGCCATCGCCGTCGGTGTCGCCAATCTCATTCTGGTTGAACTGCGAACGCGCTTCGCCATCGGCACAAGCGAGAGTGACAATGAGATACAAGCATTCGGCGCCTTCGTTCGCGCGAATCTCTTCCGCGGTTGCGCTCGGTTTGATTCCAGCGTGATAGCGGCGAAAATACGTTCTTGCCATGGCGGGAAAGTCAACTTGAATCTCGCCGTAGGGAACTGGACGGATTTGATCGGAACCAACTCGGCCAGCATCAGTTCGGCGGAGTGTCAATCGCGTGGGCGGCGAAAGGTTTCGATTGGGCGCATTCGATTCAATTGGCCCGCCGATGAAATCGCTCCACTGATCGGGCAATTCCATGCGCAGGATGTTTCGCGTCGCATCAAGTCGAGCGGCAGCCAATTGCTTTCCAGCCAGCGGCGAGACGGTGTTGCTGGTTGCATAAACCTCCACCCGCCGATTGCGAAACGAATCGTAATGATCCATCAGCAGCGTATGCAGACGGGTGATGAGCTGCTTGGTGCGCGCTTCGCGGGCCGTCTCCCCCGCCACCGCGGCCACGCCGAGGATCAGTGACGCCAAGATGGAAATGATGGTGATCGTCACCAGCAGTTCCACCAGCGTGAAGGCGCTGCGCGAGGTTCGAGTTGTCAGCGGCCTCGTGATCATTGCTCTTGCGCATCCTCGAGCGTGCCGGTGGAGAAGTTGACGATGGTGTCGGCAATTTCACCGGTAAAGGGGCCGGTCGGGTACGAGAGAAAACTCGGATTAGGGGTGTTTCCGCCAAAGCGTGGCGCGAAAACGCTCATGTTGCCCCACTCGTCATCGATCCCGGCATGTAGGATTTGAAACTTGTCTTTGTTCGCATACTGCGGAACCGTGGCGCCGGGCTGAAGTTGCAGGATCGGGTAGACCACATCCTTCGCCGCGTTGGGATCGACCGTGTCGCCCGGATCGTAAGCCGACAAGCTTTGTTCGAGCGGCGCCTGCCGCGAGGCGTCGAAGTACATGTAGGGCTTGGTGGACTTCGGCGGGTAATACTGCCAGAAGTTGATCCGCCAGGTCGTGCCGTTGACATCGTACTCCAGGAACCGGCCGATGAAGTTGCCATCGTCGTCGCGTGGGCCCATGCGGCCGACATCGAAGATGCCAATGTTGGAGCGCCCTTCGAGTCCGCCATTCACGCCGAGAGTCGATCTGTCGTAAGAAAGTCCTCCCGGGCCGGTGAGGGGCGCCGTGGGATCGCTACTGAAACCACCCAGCCAGAACACCAGCGCTTCGGCCGCCGACATCCCCCCTTTGAGCCCTGGCCCTGCGCCAGGACCGGAGCCCGTTTCGTCCTCGCCGCAGATGCGGTCGAGCAATTTCTCAGGCTCCCGATGCCGGGGAGAAACCTTCTTCAGGTGCCGGCGCAAATCGTTCAGCACGGTGGTGTTGTTGTAGATGTTGTCGGCATTGGACCGGGTTCCATTCCATGGATTGCCAGCCGCACCCGTCATGCAACTAGGCGGATAGGAACCGCCGCCGACATCGTTGCGATAGGTCTCGACCGCTTGCGACAGGTTGTCGATTTCCGCCTTGATCCGCGCGCGATTACCGGCCTTAAGCGCCCCCGTCGCCGCCACCAACAACAGCGCCGCCAAAATGCCGATGATCGTAATCACCACCAGCAGCTCCACTAACGTGAAAGCGGAGTGCGGAGTGCGGAATGCGGAATTGCGAGAAGTTGTCATGGAAACGTCCGTTCTCAGTTAAGTATTTGCGTTGGCCGCGGACGCTCCGTCCGCGTGTTAATGACTTGTCGTTATTTACGCGTCTCCGCCGACCGTAGGTCGCCGGCTGCTGTTCCCTCACCTCTGGCCCCTGACCCCTAACCCCTCCTTTACGACAACCCTTCAATCAACTTCACCAGCGGAATGAAGAGCGCGATGACGATGAAGCCCACCGCCCCGCCGAGGAAGATAATCAGCAGCGGTTCCATCAGCTTGGTGAGGCCGTCGGTCAGCACCGCCACTTCTTCGTCGTACACGTCGGCCACTTTGTAGAGCATGGTGTCCAGCTCACCGGTTTCTTCGCCCACGTCGACCATGTTGATCACGATGTCGTCCACCACCCGCTGCTTGTACTTCAGCAGGTAGACCAAGGCCCCAACGATCGGCAAACAGAACGTGAAGAAGAAGAGCCCCATCGGGTGGAAACCCACCACGGAGTTCTCCTTCATCGGCTTGGCGATCGCCTCCCCTTCGCGAATCGCTTCGGAGACCTTGTTGTACATCCGCTCGAAGATGGCGTTGCCCGCCGTATCGCGCGTGATGGTGAGGGCCTCGAGGATCGGCACGCCGCTCGCCACCAGCGTGCCGAGGGTTCGCGTGGTGCGGGCCAAGATGTTCTTCTCGACAAGCTGCCCGAAGATTGGCACCTTGATGGCGAACTGGTCCCACCCGATCCGCCCATGTTTGAACTTGCGGATGAGTTTAATCAGTAGCCAAATACTGATCGGAATCCCCGGGATCATGTACCAGTACTTCACGGTCCACTGCGAGATGCCCACCAGCATCAAGGTCATCGGCGGCAGTTCGAGGCCGAACTCGGTGAAGATCTTTTCGAACTCCGGCACGATCTTGATCATGATGAACGTCAAGATACCGACCGCGACGCTGACCACCACAATCGGGTAGATCATCGCCCCTTTCACCTTGCGTTTGAGCGACTCGGCCCGTTCTTGGAAGTCGGCCAAGCGCTGCAGGATGAGCTCGAGGGCGCCCCCCGCTTCCCCCGCTTTGATCATGTTCACATACAAGCGGTTGAAGCACTTGGGGCTTTTGGCCATCGCCTCGGAGAGGGTCCCCCCCGCTTCGATTTCGTCGCACGTGTCCTCGAGCGAATATTTGAGCCGCCCCGGTTTCGCCTGCGACGCCAGGATGCGCAAGCTTCGCAAAATCGGGAGACCAGCGTCTTGCAGGATGGACAATTGCCGCGTGAACGCCGTCAGGTCCTTGCTCTTCACGCCGCCGAACGTGAAGCCGCGCTTCTTCTTCGCCGGGCCCGCGGCCTCCGCCTTCTTGCGGCTCTTCTTCACCGTAATTTTGGTGACGAAGTAGCCCATCTGGCGGATGGTAGCCTGAGCTTCTTCTTCGGTTTGGGCGTCGATCACATCTTTGATCTCAGCGCCCGTGGCGTCCATGGCCTCGAATTGAAAAGTTGGCATGGGTGGAGGAGGGATTTAGGATTTGGGATTTAGGATTTGGGTGAGCTGCGACGTAATGCGGTAAGGTGCTGAAACAGCAATTGTTGAGTGGTTGGTAATCGGTTATTGGAAGGCAAACGAGGGACTCCGTCTCGGCCAAATCCTAATTCCCAAATCCCAATTCCTCCTTCTACGCTTCCAAAATCGTCTCGCGCACCACTTCTTCCGGCGTGGTGGTCCCTTCAAACATCGCCGCGATACCGGCGCTGCGCAGGGTGACCATCCCTTGCTTCTCGGCCAGGTTACGCAGCTCTTCCGTTTGGGCGTTCTCCATGATCTTCTCGCCGATTTCGTTGCTCATCTTCATCAGTTCAAAGAGCCCCACGCGCCCCTTGTAACCGGTGTTGTTGCAGATTTCGCAGCCGGCGCCGCGGTAGAACTTCTTACCACGCAATTGGTCGGCGGTGAGTTCTAGATCATCCAAAATTTCCTTGCTGGGGGTGAACTCCTCGCGGCAGTTTTTGCAGATCCGCCGCACCAGCCGCTGGGCCAAAATCGCCTGCACCGTGGCCGCGATGAGGAACGTCGGCACCCCCATATCTTTGAGCCGCGTGATGGTGCTCGGCGCATCGTTGGTGTGGAGCGTGCTGAACACCAAGTGCCCTGTGAGCGACGCCTGCACCGCAATTTCCGCCGTCTCCAAATCGCGAATCTCGCCCACCAAAATCTTGTCCGGGTCCTGCCGCAAAATCGCCCGTAGGCACGCGGCAAACGTGTTGCCGATCGACGCATCGATCGGCACTTGGATGATTCCTTCAATGTCGTACTCCACCGGATCCTCGGTGGTGATGATCTTGTCTTCGATGTGGTTCAGCTCGTTGAGCGCCGAGTAGAGCGTGGTCGTCTTGCCGGAACCGGTCGGCCCCGTCACCAGCACGATCCCGTTGGGCCGCTTGATGACATCGCGGAACTTCTTCATCGTGTCCGCGTTCATCCCCACGTTGCCCAAGTCGAGCGACACCACGCTGCGGTCGAGCACCCGCATGACCACACTCTCGCCGAACATGGTGGGGAGCACGCTCACGCGGAGGTCCACTGGGTGACCGCCAACGGTTAGTTCGATCCGGCCGTCTTGCGGCAGGCGGCGTTCGGCGATGTCGAGGTTCGCCATCACCTTGATGCGCGTGGTGATTGCAAACGCCAAGTGCCGTGGCGGGGGCACCATTTCGTACAGCACGCCGTCGGCCTTGATGCGGATGCGGAACTCGTCTTCAAACGGCTCGAAGTGCAAGTCGCTCGCGTGGTCCTTGATCGCCAGCAGCAGCACCATGTTCAGCAGCTTGCGAACCGGGGCGCTGTCAGCGAGCGCTTCCACGCTGGTCAGGTCGATCGGCCCTTCTTGGTCGAGCGCCCGGGCGGCGGCCGCCAGCTCGGCGTCATCCTCCAAACCCTGCACGATGCTCTCGACGCTTTCGGTATTCTCGCCGTAGTAGCGTTCGAGCGCCGCGTTGATGCTCGCTTCGGTGGCCACCATCACGCGGATGTCGTACCCCAAAAACGTGCGCAGCTCATCCTGCACGCTAATGTTTTGCGGCTCGCTCATCGCCACGGTCAGCTCGTTATCGGCGAAGGCGATGGGAATCACCCGATACATCTGCGCCATCGGCTCGGTCACCAGCGCGAGCGTCGACTTTTCGATATGCACTTCGTGCGGCGATGTCACCCCCAGCGACAACTGCTCCGCCAGCGATTGCGCTAGCTGATCGTCGCTGATGAGCCCCATGTCCATCGCCACCCGACCAAAAAGCTGACCCGGGTGCTGCTTCTGCTCGTCAAGCAACAGGTCGCGCTGGTCATCATCGATGAACCCCATGTCGACCATGATCTGTCCGATCCGCCGCATTGCCATAGGTGTGGGATTTGGGAAAGGGGATTTGGGATGTGGTTAGTGAGTGGTGAGTCGTGACTAATGAATTGTGATTCGACCAACTACTCGCGAATCACGACGCACTCTTCTTAATTGGTCATTTCGGCTTGGTCATTGGTCATTGACTGCCCACTGCCCTCTGCCTGCTGCCCACTCTTATTGTTGATCGCCTTCTTTGGGTTCGTCATCGAACACGCCGCGTTTGGCGTTGGCGAAGCGTTTGGCCAGATCGTCCGGGCTGTTGCACTTTTCGATCGCTGCTTCTTCGGTGATGTCGCCGTTCTTCCAGTGGTGGAAGATGTGGTCGTCCAATAGTTGCATTCCGAACTTCGAGCCGGTTTGAATGGCCGACGTGATGCGGAAAATCTTGTTCTCGCGGATCAAGTTTGCAATGCCCGGCGTCACCACCAGGGTCTCAAACGCGCCCACCCGGCCGCCGCCGACCTTCTTGAGCAACTGTTGCGACAAAATGCCGATGATCGCCGAAGCGAGCTGCGTGCGAATTTGGTCCTGCTGGTTGGTGGGGAACACGTCAATAATGCGGTTGATCGTGCCGGCAGCGCTCGAGGTGTGGAGCGTGCCGAACACAATGTGCCCCGTTTCGGCCGCCGTGATGGCGGCTTCAATCGTTTCGAGGTCGCGCATTTCGCCCACCAGAATCACGTCCGGGTCCTGCCGCAATGCGCGGCGGATCGCTTCACTAAAGCTGGTCACATCGGTGCCGACTTCGCGCTGATTGATCGTGCTCTTCTTGTGGTTGTGCTGGAACTCGATGGGGTCTTCGATGGTGATGATGTGGTGGTCGCAGTTGTCGTTGAGATAATCGACCATTGCGGCCAGCGAAGTACTCTTGCCGGACCCGGTCGGCCCGGTGACCAGCACCAGACCGCGCGGGCGAATGATTAGCTTCTTGAAAATTTCGGGGATCTTCAGTTGATCCATCGTCCACAGATCAACCGGAATCTGCCGCAGCACCATGGCCACCTTGCCGCGCTGCCGGAAGACCGACACGCGGAACCGGGCTTGGTCGCCGAACGCGAAGCCAAAGTCGCAGCCCCCCTTCTCTTGGAACTCTTGCTGGCAGCGGTCCGGCGTGATGCTTTTCATCAGCGCCATGGTGTCGCTGTCCTCCAGCACCTTGGTCTTGAGCTTCTGCATCCGCCCGCCGATGCGCAGCACCGGTGGTTGACCGACCGTAATGTGCAAGTCGCTCGCGCCTTGCTTCACCACTGCCGAGAGCAGTTTGTCGATGAGAATTGTGCCCATACCGAAAATCTCCCGCACGCGTGTGAGAAGGTCGCTTGAGTTGTTAATGGTGGCAGACGCGCCTGCCGCACAATGAACACTCGAGCGCATTGCACCCGCACGTCGCGAGCGCGACCAGCGGTGTCAACGATCTGTGCAGGAAACCTCTGCTCCTTGGCGTCACTCGGCAGCCACGCGCCCCCGCACGTCTACCGTTGAGATCGCCCGCGACCGGCGGAAGATTTGGGGAGTAAGTTGCACTCCGGACGGCACCCGCTGGTCGGTTAACCCATTATTCGCAGAAGTGGCGAAATTCTCAAGCATTTCGCGCGCCCCAATTGGGCGATTGCCGGGGCATTTCCCCGCAGAATGCCGGCAAAACCGGCCGCCGCAGCCCCACCGAGTCGGCTCCAATTCACCCCCGCCGCGCCCCGCGATTGCGACTTATCGCCCCCTCAAAGCGCCGCGAAATCGACACCAACTAGACCGATCACTTGGCTCAATCCCGTCGCGTCACCCGGAACACCTCATCCAGCGTCGTGATCCCACTGATTGTCTTCCGAATCGCATCGTCGTAAAGCGTTGTCATGCCAAGCTTTATCGCCTCTTTGCGAATCTCCTGGGTCGAGGCGCCTTGGAACGCCAGCTCCCGAATTCGGGAGCTCATTGTCATCAGTTCGAACACACCCAGTCGGCCGCGGTAGCCACTTCCGCCGCAATTGTTGCACCCGCGACCTCGCATAAAGCTCGCGCTGGCGGCCTGCTCGGGGGTGATGCCGGCGGTCTCCAACTCGGCCGGGCTGTAGGTGTGCGGCTGCTTGCATTTCGAGCAATTCACCCGCACCAACCGCTGGGCCAAAATCCCCACCACGCTCCCCGCGACAAGATAGGCAGGCACGCCCATATCCACCATTCGTGTAACGGCGCCGGGCGCATCGTTCGTATGTAGAGTACTGAAAACCAAGTGTCCAGTTAAACTCGCCTGAATACCCATCGATGCTGTTTCATAATCGCGCATCTCCCCAACCAGAATCACGTTGGGGGCTTGCCGCAACATCGCCTTAATGATCTTGGCAAAGTCGAGCCCGATTGAGTGCTTCACCTCCACCTGGTTGATCCCCGGCAGGTAGTATTCCACCGGGTCCTCGGCCGTGATGATCTTCCGGTCGGGCCGGTTCAGCTCGTTCATCGCCGCGTAGAGGGTGGTCGTCTTGCCGGAACCGGTCGGCCCCGTGACGAGGAAAATCCCGTTCGGCCGGCGGATGATATTGTTGAAGACCCGAAAATCGCGTTCCGAAAGGCCCAGCTGCCGCACTCCAACTTTAATGTTGTCCTTATCCAGCAGCCGCATGACGCAGCTTTGGCCGTGGTTGGTGGGGAGCATGGAAACCCGCAGGTCGAGCTCTTTTCCGCCGGCCGTGATTTTGATCCGCCCGTCCTGGCATCGCCGTCGTTCGGCGATGTCCATTTTCGACAAGATTTTGATGCGGGAAAGCAAGGCGCCGAGCAGCCGCCGCGGGGGGCTGTCCCGCTCCACCAGCACCCCGTCGATCCGGTAGCGAATCCGCACCCGGTCCTCGAACGGCTCGACATGAATATCGGACGCCCGCAACTGCACCGCCTCGGCAATCATCAGTTGCACCAGCCGCACGACCGGGGCGCTCGCCTCGTCCACGTCGCCCGAATCGTCGTCGTTGTCGTTTTCGGTTTCGGTGAAGTCGATCGCCGTGTCGGTAAATTCCTGCAACATCGAGTCGGCCGACTCGTCCATATTCTGGCCGTAGTTGCGGTTGATTGCCTCGAGAATCTGCTCCCGGGTCGCCAGTGCGATGTCGATCTTGCGGTTCAGAATGAACTGCAATTTTTCGAAGGTATCGAAGTCCGACGGATCGCTCACGCAGACCCGCAGCCCGCCGTCGCTCTCGGCGATGGGGATGACCGCGTTTTCCCGGGCGACCGACTCCGGCACCAGTTCCACCACGCTCGGGGGAATCGGCACGCCGCGCAGGTCGACGAACTCGTACCCTTCGAGGTCCGCCATCGCCTGCATCACCTGCTCGCTACTCGCGTAGCCAAGCTGGATCAGGGCTTCGTGATCCTTGATGTTTTTCGCTTTGGCGACATTCAGCGCCTCCGCCGCTTGGTCCTTGCCGATGACCCCTTTTTTGATCAGGAACTGGAGCAGGCGGGACATGGCGCGGTGAGTTGGCGGTGAGAGCACAGAAATAGGCACGAAAAGGGCGCAAAGTCCCTCTTTCACCTACCCTAACGGCGGCCACCGGCAGTGTCAACAAACGCCCGCGCGATTCATCGAATCGGCACAATCGCCACCAACAAAAACGCGGGACTGGCTTTCGAGGCCAGCCCCGCGTTCTCAACGTTCAACACATCGGGAGGGCGACGCTCCACGGAGCCCGTCCTCCACATCTAACTACACCACATAAATCGGCAACGTCACCCCAATCTCCTCCGCCGGGGCGCGATAGTAACCTTCTTCCACATATCGCGGCCGGGTGTCGGAGGCATCCGTCCAGGCGAATGTCTCGCGATAATCGGGCCGATACTCTGACGCCCCATATCGGGTCGGCCGATGCCCCGCCAAGCGCCAGCCCGGTGCCGCTTCATCCACTTCCTGTTCCCACACCGAGGGCACCAGCGGCGGCGTCTCACGGTAGCTCCGCACCGGCCGACGATAGCGCCGACCAGCCGGGGCATCAAACTCGCCGGCCGTCGCCTGCACGGCCCACTTCACCAGCAGGGTGCGCACCACCGCGAGCGACAGCCCGCCCGTCCGCTCCCGGCAAATCCGCTTCGCTTCGCGCCAGTTGGGCTCGCTTCGGGCCAGTTCCAGCAGCTCGTGGCCGGAGTTGGTCAGCCGCACACTCGCCACGCCGGCCGTGGTGCGTTCGACTTCCTTCACCAACCCCGCATCGACCAGTAGCCGCAGGTGATAGCGCACCCGTTCATCGAGTTCGTTATTGCTGCGCGGCTCGCCGAGTTGATGGGGCCGCAAGTTCGCAAGCGAAGTCTCTGGCCCGTGGGCCTCCAGGTCAAACAGAATCTGTCGGGCGAGATCCAAATCTCGTTGCATGATGTGTAACTCCATTCACACGGGTCTTAGTTGTCCTCACGCGCCGATCAACGTTCGGGGATCGGGCGGAGCAGCATGATGCCCGGCATAGCCGCGCTGGGTCAAGATGAAAATCTTGAGGCGTGCTAGCACTTAGGAGTGATGTAGTGACCTGGGTGGCACTGACTTTCGGCCGGTTCCCTCTCACCAGGAGAAGAATCTCCACCGGCCGAATGTCAGTGCGGCGTCCGCGCCGTAGGAAGTGAGGCTGCCGCAAGCGAAGTGCGTTCAGTTCCTACGGACTGGCGTCCGCGCGCGACTTTCGGCCGGTGGAGTCGGTTAGAATGGCGAGTCGAGCTGGTCTTCCGCCGCGCAGCGGCTTAATTTGCCCGGCGTTGACACTAGGTCGGGTGGCCGACAAATCAATCCGCACCGAGGCCCGTTCACGAGTCTTCTCGGTGAATCGGCTTCCTCGACAAGGCTCTGTCCGACAAGGCCTCGACGGTCACCGCCGCCAACCTTCATGTTGGCGACGGGTGTTCAGCGGTCGCTAACGCCGGTTCCAGTGCTGCCGGACTCCAGTGACCAAGCTCAAGGCGAGCGCAAGGATCGCCAAGCTGTTCGGTTCAGGAACACTAAAGCCGACCGGCGGATCAAAGAGGCAGCCCTGCTTCGCGCCGATGCGGATGATCGAGGAATCGTTGTTCACGACATTGTTGTCCCACGTTGTGCCGAACAGCGCGGATCCATTGATGCCATTGTTGAAAAACTGCGTGACATAGAACGCGCAGTCTGGACCCGGGGTCGCAATGTCGCCGTACGAACCGCCGGAGGCGATCACCTGAACGTTGGTCGGAGCTGCGGTGTAGCCACTCGCAAAGTCGTACCGCGTAATCGTGCCACGATTGTCGTTGCTGTAGAGCGCGGGGGGCGAGGCCATGGTGGCGAACGCCAAGCCATCGGGGAAGTTGGTCGTGGGAAACGTTTGAATCAAACCTCCCGCGCTGTTGAGAAGGGTGATCGTGTTGTTCCCTTGCCCCGCGAGCGCGATCAGGCCGGTGAGGCTCGTTTCAATGTCGTCAATCAGCGCGGGAGCAGTGAAGACCGACACATCGGTGTTGGCCGTGGGATTGTAGATGCGAATGTCGGTGCTGCCGCCACCCGCCGCGTAGACGATGTTGCCATTGGGCAAGGCGTTCACCCCGTACCCCGGCCCCCCCGCGGTAGTGACGGTCGCTGCGGGCGTGGCCCAGTTGCTGGGGTCAACGCGCTGCAAGCCGGCTTGCGTGGGCAAGTAGAGGAACCCATTGGTGCCCCGCGTGATATTCGCCCCACTGGCGAGCCCAGCAATGGTGTGCGTGACCGTCACGCCATGGAGGTTGGTCCCTTGGTAGACCGTGTTGGGAGTGGCGTTGTACTCCACGATGTCGGGAATGCCGCTCTTGCGCGCGATAAGCTGGTTCGTGGAGGTCCAGGCGCCAGGAATCCCAACATTGGGCCCCGCGTAAATCTGTTGGGTGTAGGCGGGATCGAGAAACGAGAATTGAACGCCCGAGGCGGCGGGGCCCAGCAGGGACGACAGCAGAACTGCCGCGGGAGCGCAGCAGAATTGGAAAAAACGAAACGAAGTGGCTGGCATGAGAAGATCTCGCGTGGGGTGATGGAACAAGGAAAAACGAGTGTGGCCAAGCGGCAAAAACCAGCTTGACCTTGGAGCGAGGCCGACGAACATCGTCCTTGAGCTCCGCGTTATTTTGCGTCCTAAGAACGACGCAATGTTCCTGTCACCACACCTCCGCTGCGAGAAGAAAAATCAAACTGCCATCACGATAATCAAAACTCCCCCGCAAAGTCAAGCGAAAAGGCCGATTTTTTCTGTTTGCGATTTTACTCGGATCAGGTGACACTCAAATGGGGCGGTGCCATTCAACTCTTCCGCCACAGCCCCACGCGGGCCGGCGGGTATTCGCGCACATCCCATGCGTCGCCCAGTGGCGTGAAGTCGAACCGCTGATCGGTTTCCACCACCAGCGTGCTTTGCTCGGGCGCATGCGTTTGCAGCGCGGTGATCAGCGCAAGCATCTCGGCCACGCGATCCACGAAGAACGAATACGGCGGGCTGATGAACACCAGCCAGGGCCGCGAGCCGAGCGATGCGGCGAGCGCCGGCAGATCGCGCTGGCCCCACAACAAGGCGCTCGTCTCCAACAGTTCGCTCTGCTCAATGACGCCGAGCTCGGCGAGGTTCTGGCGAATGACGCGCGACGTGGGAATGTGCCGCTCGATCAGTGTGAGCCGCTCGGCGCCGCGGCTGAGGGCTTCGATGCCCAGCGCGCCGGTCCCCGCGAACAGATCGAACGCATGCCGGCCCTTCGCCTCCACGCCGATGAGATTGAAAATCGCCTCGCGCACGCGGTGCTTCATCGGCCGGGTGACGGGGTCGCCGTGGTAGTTAAGCTTCCGCCCGCGCATCGTCCCGCCGATGATTTTTAGCTCGGAATCATTCCGCAGCGGTTCAGGCGTGGCAGGTTTCTTCGGCATCACACATGTACGACGGGCTTCTCAGCCCGCCGAGCATTCTTCCCGACGGGCTGAGAAGCCCGTCGTACGTGGTGGGGAGCCCGTCGTACAGGTTCTCAACTCACCGGCTCTTATGGTACGCTGAACGCTCCTACCCCTCGACCCCTCCACTCGAATTTCACCAGCATTATGAGCCGAATTCTTCTCGCCACCCTGCTGCTGTTCTGCACTTCGCACCTTGCCGCCCAGGAAACGGCGCCGCCGCAACCCACGTTCGCCGAAGCGCAAGCGGCCTATACGCAGTCGCAGGCTGACTACAAGGCCGCGATCACCGAAATCGAAACGCTCCGCGGTGAATACCAAACCGCCAACCCCGAGCGGCAAGCCGAAATTAACGCCGCGCTCGGCGCCAAAGTCTCCGCGGCCGGTAAGCTCGTCAACACGATGGTCGATCGCGCGGTTGAGCTCTACAAGCTTGATCCGAAAGCGGACCCCAACATCGGGAAACTGTTGGTGGCGATCGTCGAGCACAGCGTTGTCGGCCGGGTCTTTCCGAACGGCGCCGCTCAAGATGGAGGTGATAGTTACGAACGCGCGCTGCCGCTGATCGCCGCGCTTTTGGCCGGCGGTGATGCGACGCCCGAGTTGCCAGTATGGGGAATCCTTGCCGCGTTCGCCACCAACGATTTCGATCTGGCGCAAAAGTATCTCGACCAAGCCAAAGCGAGTGGCGCGCTGGACAAGCCGCCCACGAAAGAAGGCCCCGCGCAAGAAGCCTTTGGTCTAGCGATGGGTTTCGCCGCGCAGCTTGAAAAGTACAAGCAGTTGTGGGCCGACGAACAAAAGATTCGCGCGGCTGAAGCGGAGGCCGACGACTTGCCGCGTGTGAAGCTTTCCACAAGCAAAGGGGACATTGTCATCGAGCTGTTCGAGAACGAAGCGCCCATCGCCACGGCTAACTTCATCACACTGGTGAAGAAGGGCTACTACGATGGGCTGACCTTCCATCGCGTCCTCCCCCACTTCATGGCTCAAGGGGGCGACCCCACCGGCACCGGTAGCGGCGGCCCCGGCTACTCCATTGCCTGCGAATGCTATGAGCCCAACGCCCGCCATCACTTCCGCGGCACCCTCAGCATGGCCCACGCCGGTCGCGACACCGGCGGCTCGCAGTTCTTCCTCACCTTCGTCCCGACCGGGCACCTCGACGGCCGCCACACCGCTTTCGGCCGAGTGATCGAAGGCTTCGAAGTCCTGGGCGAACTGCAAAAGATCGATCCCGAAAAACGCGGCCCGATGCAGCCCGACAAGATCGTCAAAGCCGAAGTCATCCGCGACCGGGGCCACGAGTACAAGTTCGAGAAGCTCCCCGAACGGTAGGCGTCAACCCGTAATTGTGGCCACGTTAAACTGCGTCGCTGTTGAGGCCAAATTGTAGCCACCCCCCGATTGGAATGTTCCACGTGGAACATTTCACGGCGGACAAATTGTTCCACGTGGAACAATTTCCAGAGTTCTTGGCCGTATGCCGACCACGACTGCCCCAACTGTCCGCCTCGCCATGTGGTCCGGCCCGCGGAATATCTCCACGGCGATGATGCGTTCGTTTGGCGCCCGCCCGGATGCCTTCGTGTGTGATGAACCCCTCTACGCACACTACTTGCAGGTCACGCAAGATCGTCGCCATCCCGGGTTTGATGAAACGCTCGCCCGTCACGATGCCGATTGGCGTCGCGTAACCAACTGGCTGACCGGTCCCGTGCCCAATGGCGCCACGCTCTTCTATCAAAAGCAGATGGCGCATCACTTGCTGCCTAACGTGGGCCGCGAGTGGATTAACGACTTGACCAACTGCTTTCTGATTCGCGATCCGTGGGAAATGCTCACATCGTTGATTGAGTTTATTCCGTCACCGACGCTGGCCGATACAGGTCTGCCACAGCAGGTGGAATTATTTCAATCGCTACGGATTGCAACTGGTGGATTTCCATTAGTAATTGATGCGCAAGATGTGCTCGAAAACCCGCGCGGGATGCTGTTGGCGATTTGCGATTCGCTCGACATTCCCTTCTACGAAGAAATGCTCGCTTGGCCACCAGGCCTGCGCGAGACCGATGGCGCTTGGGCGCCCTTCTTCTATGATAAGGTCGCGCTGACCACTTCGTTCGGTCCTTACCGCCGCAAGGTGGTTGAGTTGGCTAGTGAGTTACGACCACTGCTTGCCGAGTGCAACGCGCTCTTCGAACAACTTGCCGAACATCGGCTTCGCATGTAAGTGGCTTTTCTCGGCAGCGGTCAGGCCCGCGCTGAGCGAGCGCCAAGACTCAATTCGCCACCGACGTCGATTCAATTTCACCCGGCCGAACTGCAATCGGCGCCGCGCTGATCTCGCCGGAAGATTTCTCCGGCAGCGGCATGGAAGTCGCGATTGCCGGTTGCGGGCTGGCGAGCATCCGCACGATCTCGGCGTTCACCACTTCGGCGAACTCGAGAAATTGCTGCATGTCGCTCGTGGTGGAATCGGCTTCGCTGCGGCCCGTAACGGCGAGTCGGCCAACGGTGCGGTCGCCGAAGCGAATCGGCGTGGTGATCCGCCACGGCGCAAAGTCGGGCGCGGCGTCGGCCGAATCTTGCCAGGTGGCGAAGAATGACTCATGCAGCCGCGGAATGGTGACCTGCATCTGCACGCCGACCACGCCGAACTTCGGCGCGTTCTCGCGCAACATCTTCCACACGTCCCGCCATTGGGCATGACCTTGCAACCGCACGGTGCTTTCGACACCGCGTTGCGATGGCGAGTGACCGCCACGCCCGAACCGTGAAAATAACGACCTGACTCGCCCCGCCACCAAGGCACATTCGCTGTGCCCAAACGTCCGCGAAACCGCGAGGGAAGCAATGATGCTCGCCGAGAACATCAGCGCGAAGACATCGTTGTTCGTGAAGTAACTCAAGAGGGCGCTGCCGCAAGTTGCCGCGGTGAGCGCCGATAATGTCGCGACCGTTTGGCCAACCGACAACCCGCGCTGGAGGAACGCATGATGCAAATGCCCCCGGTCCGCCGTGAAAACGCTTTGCCCCGTGGTGATGCGGCGGATAATCGCGGCGCAGGCGTCGAGAATCGGCAGCGCGCATACGGCCAGCGGCGCCCCCAACGCAAACGCGGCTTGGGTCTTGATCGAGCAATGCACCGCCACGGCGCCGACGACGAGGCCAATGAGCATACTGCCGGTATCGCCCAAGTACATTCGCGCCGGCGGCAAGTTGAATCGCAGAAAACCCACCAAGCCGCCAACCAGAGCGAAGCACAACAGCGCGGTCGCCGTGTAACCTTGGGCCGCCGCCATGCAGCCGAGCGTCGCCAGCACAAGTGCGCCCAGTGACGAGGCGAGGCCATCAATCCCATCAATCAAGTTGAACGAATTGACGGCGCCAAGGTAGAAGAAAACCACAAAGGGCAACGCCAACCCGCCCAGCGGAATGTCGATGCCGGCAAGGCTGATTGATTCGACCGCCCGATCGCTGGCCACCAGAATCGACACCGCCAAAAATTGGCCGATCAGTTTATAGATCCCGGTCAGCGAAAAGACATCGTCCAGGATGCCAATCAAGAGCAACACCAGCGCCGCCGGCACCAGTCCGCGCACCAGCCATGCTTCTTCGGAGAGTGTGGCGACAGGATCGGTGAAGTACGCCAGTGCGGCAATGAATGCCAACACTCCGGCGAGCGCCATCGTCACGCCCCCGCAACGGGGGATGGCGTGTTCGTGGTGCTTGCGATGGCCGTCGGGTAAATCTACCGCACCACACCAGTGAGCGAGCCGGGCGAGCAGCGGCGCGCCCAGCAATGCGAGGACGCACCCCAATGCGCAAGCGACGACAATTCCAAACAGGGGGGGCATTCCGCGGCGACTCCGTTTCGACTTGCCCTGGGCCAGCTTATCGCGGCCAAAGGTTGCCGAAACCGTGGTTGCTCGTCTTGGGGGTGGGTTCTAACTGGCGCTCTGGCGCCTGGCAGGCCGCCGTAGCTGATTATAAGCATCCTCCCCGGTGATCGGTCAATAATTGTGCGGCCTGCCGCGCAAGTCGCTGCCCAGATAACCGCCATCTCGCCGAAAAACCGGCATAATCGCCAAAGTGCTGGCGGCGGACACCATCAGGTCACCCGCTCGGGGTTCCATACCACCACCTCCACCCGGCGGGCGAAATGGAGGGTGGTCGGTGGCCCTGCCAATGGCGGAAAGTGGCCGATATTCAGCGTATTATGCGTGAAGTACGCCTTCGCCGGTTGCAGCGGCCAGGGCGGGTGATGCACTTCCGCCCGGTAGAGTTGGCCCCGTGGCGATTGGGCGTACAGGCAGTACCGTTCGGTCAGCCAGTGATCGAGCGAACCGGGCTGGGCGAGTGAAACCGGTCCAGTCGGTCCGAACTCAACATCAAGCGCTGCCCGAGTTCCGTCCAACCGCTGCGAATGATAATCGAAACGTTCTCCTTGCTGTTGAATGTCGATCTTGGCGCGCCAGTAGGGCAGGTGAAACCAGGTCCGCGCGCCCCAGACGGCCAGTGGGTTGGAGGCGTCGAGCGATAGGAACCACACGCCCGGTTGTTCTTGGTGCTCAACATAGATCCGCAGGTTGAGTTCTGGGAAAGCCGAGATCCACGGCAAGTCGGGGAGCGGCCGGCGCATCACGCCTTCCATGCGGAATGGCACGACGCCCACCCAACTTGTGCCGTCGAACTCTTGCACCGTGAGTTCTTTGGGCACGAGCGGACGCAAGAGCGCCGCGTCAATCGGCCAGTGCGCGAAGAGCAAGTCGCACCACGATTGCCGCCACGTCCAAGGCGTGGTCGGGATTGGCCACGGACGATGAGCGGTATGGGCGAGCGCAGGGTGCATATTGCTTCGACCGCGAGCGTCGAGTGAACTTAACCCAAGATCGAATCGATCTCCGCTAGCTCTTCGCCGCTAAAGTCGGCACGCTGTTGGCACGCGAGATTCTGTTCGAGCTGGGTCACACTGCTCGCGCCGATCAAAACCGTCGTGATGCGGCCGTCGCGTAGCACCCAGGCGAGGGCCATCTGGGCGAGGGATTGGCCGCGGCGCTGGGCGATTTCGTTCAGGCGGCGAATCTTGCTGAGCGTGTCGTCGGTCAACTGATCACTCTTCAAGAACCCGTGCGGCTTGGCGACACGGGAGTCGGCCGGCACGCCGTGCAGGTAGCGATCGGTCAGCAACCCTTGCGCGAGTGGTGAAAACGGAATGCAGCCGACGCCTTCTTGCTCAAGCGTGGTGAGCAACTCCGCTTCGACCCAGCGTTCGAACATCGAGTATTTCGGTTGATGAATCACGCACGGCGCGCCCATCTCGCGCAGCAATCGGCACGCTTCGCGGGTGCGATCGGCGGGGTAGTTCGAGATGCCGGCGTAGAGCGCCTTGCCTTGTTTAACCGCCTGGGCGACGGCGCCCATCGTTTCTTCGAGTGGCGTGTCGTAATCGGGGCGGTGTGAATAAAAAATATCAACGTAGTCGAGCCCCATACGCTTCAGGCTTTGGTCGAGACTCGCCAGCAGATATTTACGTGAGCCCCAATCGCCGTAGGGCCCCGGCCACATGGTGTAGCCCGCCTTCGTGGAGACGATGATCTCATCGCGGTACGGCGCCAAGTCATCTCGCAGCATTTGGCCAAAGTTCTCTTCCGCGCTGCCCGGTGGCGGGCCGTAGTTGTTGGCCAAGTCGAAATGCGTCACGCCCAAATCGAACGCGCGGCGCACAATCGCTCGACCGTTCTCGTAGGCATCGACGCCGCCGAAGTTGTGCCACAAGCCAAGCGACACCGCCGGCAAGTGCAAACCACTGCGGCCACAGCGACGATAGGC
Organism: Pirellulales bacterium; assembly: GCA_022841705.1. Classification (GTDB taxonomy): domain Bacteria; phylum Planctomycetota; class Planctomycetia; order Pirellulales; family Lacipirellulaceae. The sequence continues at coordinate 136,755 of JALHQZ010000007.1, read as the reverse complement.
GATGGAGCTGTAACGATTCTCAACGGCGAGGTAAGGTTCCATTGGTGCGTTCGCATAATTCAACGGGGCGATAAACTTTCAATCATCCTACTGTACTCTGGAAACTGCGTTTGTAACTCCCCAATGTCGGCGGGGGTAGCGACGTGGAAATCGCGGAAGTCGAACCCGGGGCCCACCGTGCAGCCGAGCAGCGCCCACTCGCCACCAGGCGCCACTCGACAACCTTGCCATACGCCGCCGGGGACGACCACTTGCGGAAGTTCGCCGGCGGCGAGATCGATGCCAATCTTACTCACCTCGGCGGCGCCATTCGCGTGGAGCAGCAACATTTCCACCGCATCGCCGGCGTAGAAATGAAACACCTCATCGCTCGGTAAAATGTGCATCGCGGAGCATTCGTCGGGCGTGATGAGAAAGTAAATCGCGGTGGCGACGTTCCGCTCGCCTTCGTAGGCGCTGGGGAGCGCGCCGGCCGGGATGGTGCAAGCCGAGCGATAGGTCTCGCGGAAATAGCCACCCTCTTGTGGCAACGGCGCGAGGCCCAAATGCGCGATCACGTCGGCGGCGGTCAGTCGGTTACTCATGCGATGAAAATCCTGGATAGCCGCTGAGAAATCGGGACAAATCGCCACTGGCTAAAAACTTGGCCGCACTCCACGGTTCGCTCGTTAGCGCGGCTAAATCTTTAGCTAGGACGAGGTACGCTTCGCAATTGCGCTCTTCGCCATCCGCGCACATGACCGGGATGGACTCGCGCGAGTAGAAACCGGTCGCTTCGAAGTCGTCGAGTACAGCCAGCGAATCGGCATCCACATCCAGCAGCACCACGCCGGTGGTGACTTCGCCTGACGCGGCAAACATCCCGGGATAAAGTGCGCCCTGCACGCGCCGGTTGGCGTAGCCGTGGGCCACGCCGGCGATGCGCTCGAACGTGCGGCCCACCACGCGCTGGAGGACTTCGTCGAATTGCAGTGTGCCGTAGGCGAACAGGTGCATTTCTAAAGCAGTGGTTCAACGATCTCGCGAATCGCTACATGAACCTCGTCCACCGAACGATTTGCATCGATCACATGAATCCGCTTGGGATCGCGCTCGGCTTCCAATAGAAAACCGGCGCGCAACCGGCGGCGGAAGTCGGCGCCTTGTTGTTCCATGCGGTCGTGGGCGCGCTGCATCCGGGCGTCGGCGGTGGCGGAGTCAACATCGAGCAAAAGCGTGCAATCGGGCGAGATACCGGCGATTGCGGCCGCGCCGATTTGCCACACCTCCGCCGGATCGAGTCCGCCGGCATGCGCTTGGTAGACGACGTTTGCCAGCAGGAAGCGGTCGCTCACCACGACTTCGCCAGCGGCGAGCGCGGGGCGAATGATTTGCTCCACGAGCTGCGCGCGGGCCGCCATGTAGAGCAGCATTTCGGCGCGGCGATCAATCGGCAACTCGGGCCCGCCGTGTAGCAGAATGTCCCGCACGCGTTCACCGAGCGGTGTGCTGCCGGGATCGCGGCAGATGGTTACCTTGAGGCCGCGCGCGGCGAGCCAGTCGACCAGCAGTTTGATCTGCGTGCTCTTGCCGCCACCATCGACGCCATCCAAGGTGATGAACATGCGGTGGAGTATAGCAGGAGAAGAGGGGAGTCTGGAGTCCGGAGTCTGGAGGACGCTAAGGGCCGCGACCGCATGTCGCGAGCGCTTCCTCCAGATTCCGGACTCTCCCCTCCAGACTGCTTCACTCCCCTGTCGCCGGGTAGCTCACTTGCTGCACCGCTTCGTGGCGGGCGGCTTGGGAGAAGTCGGCGGGGGTGGGTTGCGGAGGCGTTTGACTGGTCGGTGAGGAGGTCGCCGGCATGGGGACCATCTCCATTCCGCCTTCGGCCGGCATTTGCTGCTCGTACACGGGGGCACCCTCGTCCATGACGGGGCCTTCCATCATTGGCGCCTCGGTCGGCACCGGCGAACCATCCGGCGACACACAGGTGTTCACGCCCTGCGGCACGGGGCCGCGGCTGAACACATTCGGGCGAGTGTAACCGTAGTCGAGGTAGAGGCCCGCATCACGCTTGCGCGCCGCGCGGAGCGCGTCGAAGTACGCCTTGCCGGGCCACGGGCCTTCGGCCAGGTAGACGCCGTCGTAATCGAGGAGCGATTCCTTGCGGTAGTGAACGTCGACAATCGCCAGGTTGTAATCGATCAGCGAGCGGTAGTAGGCCGTCTCCGCATCGGCCCGGCGGCGCTGCGCGTCCAAGAGCAGGTCGAGCGTCACACGGTCTTGTTCGTACTGCGCTTGAACCGCTTCGACTTCCCGCTGCGCGGCGGCGCGGCGGTTGAAGTTGGTTTCCATCAGCCCGTGATTGAGGTCCACATCGCGGACCGAGTTGGCGAGTTGGTGCGAGACTTCCAATTCCAGGTCTTGCAGCAAGGCGCGTTCGCGGGCGAGCGCCAGTTGATGGTGCCGCACGGTGGAAAGTTGCCGGCGGAAGCCAATGGGGATACTGCCCCGCAGGCCGAGTTCCCACTCTTGGTAGTTGCCAGTGGTGAGCACGTCGAACGCGCCGGAGTCGGGCCCGAATCCAGGGTTGGCGTTGTCGCCGAACAGTTCATCGCCGGCGCCACGCCAGCGATAGGTGCCGAACGCGTCCACGCGGGGCAATAGGAAGTTGCGGGCGGCGATGAGTTCCAGCTCGCGGCGCTTGATTTCCCACTTCTGTTTGCGCACTTCCACGCGGCGGCTCATCGCCTCGGCATGGATGGCGGTCCAGTCGAAACCCACGAGCGCGGTGGTCGGTTCGTCCATCGGGCGAATCAGCCGGCCGTCGGAGACACTAAGTCCCATCACATACCGCAGCCGGGTTTCGGCGCGGAACAGTTCCGTGAGGCCTTGCTCGACCTGCGCTTTGAACTGGTAGTATTGAGCCCGCGATTGGGCTTCACGGTCGGCACTGCCGCCGCGGGCGCCTTCGCGGTAGAGTGCGGCCACTTTCTTCCAGGTTTCGAGCGCGCTATCGCGGCCGAGCTTTCTTGCATCCAAATCACGATAGGCGAAGTAGAGATTCCAGTACGCTTGCTCCACGTCCCGCATCACGTTTCGCACGCCCCCTTCAAAGTCGGCCAGCGATTGGTCGGCCCGAATCCGCGCGAGCACCACCCCGTTGAACGGCGTGCTACTATTGGTGGCGTACTGCTCGAACGAGAGCGGCCCGGCGATGCGGTTGTACTGGGCGCCGGCGCCTTGGAACAACGGTTGGCTGAAGAAGGTTTCGAATTGCGTGGTCCAATCGCTCGGCTGAGCGCGGTTCGGGTTGTTGTTTTGGTCGTACGCAGTGATGTTGCGGAACGCGAACTGACCACCGGTTGCGGTGAGCTTGCTCACGCCGAGATTGCCCTGGCCCGTGTCTTGCTGGAAGTTGCGGGCCAAGAAGTCCACGCCGGGTAAGAAGAAGTTCTGTTGTCGGTCGTTCTTCTGCCAGGTGATGGCGGAGTCGAGCTGGGCATCGAACTCGCTGAGCGCCGCTTCCACGCCGGTGCCGCTGAACTGTGAACCGAACGAGGTGCCGGTAGCGCTTTCCACCAGCGCGGGATCGTAGGTGGTGACCGTCGAAACACTGTTGACCAGCGTGCGCGAAATGCTTTCGGGCGCCGCGGATTGCACCAGCCCGCCGAGTTGCCGCATCACCTGGCTATTGCACAGCGTGATGCGGGTGGCCTCTTCGAGCGAGAGATCCCAGAGCTGATAGTTCTCGGCATTCTTGAGGGTGAGCGGCGCTTGGGCGCCGGTCACTTCTTCGAGCGAGGGTTCTTCGACGTCGGGGTACTCGATCTGCGTCGCCACATCCATGTAGTGCGACAGATCGCCATCTTCCATGAAGTAGAAGGGCTGCGTTGGCTGGCAGCCGGTCGACAGAATCGAGCCGCACAGCAAAATCGACCAACAAGCGCGGGCCTGACGAGTCATGGCGAGCGTCCCTGCTCAGGGGGTAACGTACAGCTTGCGCGCCCGCGTCGTGCGGCGCACCTCGATAAGTTGTTGTCGCTTGGCCGCCAGCAGCGCTAGCAAAGCCGGGCCCCCCCGGGCCGCCTTCCCGCCTTGGTGCGTGGGTGCAAGCACTCCGCGCACCCTTAGTAGGGAGAATCAGCTTTAGTGGTATCGGCTGCGTAATCGGCAAACTTTACCAAGCGAGAATGTTTAGCCGCGACAGAGGGTAGGATGGGTGATCCGCGCAGCGGTAACCCATCTGATGTGAGGTGAAGTTCACCGCATGATGGGTTCCCGCTGCGCGGATAACCCCTCCGACAATCTACAATCACTCCGCGTTCCAACCACCGACGAGCCAGCCGGCGCCGACGGCCAAATCTTGCGTGCGGAGAGCATTAAGGCTGGACTCGGGGTTGGTGATTTCGATGCGGTCGATTTCGATTACCTTCCCCATTTCTTCTTGGGCGTTGTTGATCGCCTTATTGAGGTTCGAGCGCAATGCTAGCTGGCGGTTGTTGAGCCGCTTGCCGCTATCGGGGTCGAAGTCGGCGGGGAAGAGCTCGATGTCGCCTTGCCGGACGAGGGTCCAACCCTTGTCACTCCGCTCAGGGACGAGCTTGGTCACCAGGTCCCAGTTCAAGAAGCTTTCGTCCCCGCTGGTGATTTTGGTGGCATGGGTGATGATCTCGATCTCGTTATCACGGAACGTGAACGAGACGGGGCGGCTCTCGCGCAATTCGACGGACCACGGCTTGAAATCGGCGCGGCGCTTGTCGGACGGCGGATCGTTGGGATCGTACTTCAGCCGCTCGGCGAGACCTTCCGGCGGGGCGGGGGTCATTTTAATGTCGGCATCCACGGCGGACTGCGAGAACTTGGCGCCGCCCAGATAGCGCGTCGCAAAATTGTTGGCTGCCGTTTGGTGCATCCGCGTCATGAGGTCCGCGGCGCCGATGGGCGCGGGGGGCGCTGAGTTGGCGCCAACCTGACCGCGGCGGGCGATGCGGCCCTGAATCTGCACGCCACTGGCGTTCGAAGAGTACACCAGATCCTGCGGCGTGGCGAAGCGGGCGCGCAGTTTCCGGCGCAGGCGGTCGTCGTACCGGCGGCGGGCGTCAGTGAGGCGCTCGAGGAGTTGTTCGTTGAACTCGGCGGCGATGCGATCTTCGGCATGGTCCGACGCGATCGCGTCGGCCTGATTTTTCGATTCGGCCACCTTCTTGCGGGCGATGCGCTCGATGAGCCCTGCGCCTAAGCCGCCACCAACCTTAGTGACGCTTTTGGTCTTCGAGCGCGTGGTCGCATTCACGTCCGCAGGATAGATCCGGAAGTATTCGTCACTGAGCTCCGCCACCTTCGCAGCACTGAAACTGGTGTTGCCGCTGCTGCGGATGGCGACGGGGCCGTTGCGGCCGACAGTGCTGGTTTGCGTATTGCCGGTAAAGTTGAAGCGAATTCGCGCGACGCCGGACGAATCGAGCGGCGTGACGGTGATCTGGCCGTTGGTGCAACCGGTGCCGGAAATGCTGGTGCCCAAAATGCAATCGGTGACGGGGCCGACTTCGCTCACGGGGCGGGCCATCAGCCGGTTGAGCAGATTGGCCGACGCGTCGGCGAAGAAATTGGTTTGGCCCCACTGGGTGTTGAGCTCGGAAATCAGCTGCGGCGCTTGGCCGAGCGACGTGAGGTAATCGAGCCGGCGTTCGACTTCGTGCAGCGTACGGGCGCTTTGGGCGGGGTTCTGCTCGAGGTTCGCCAGCAGGTCATCGATCAGCTTGTTATAGACGGCGCCTTGATCTTTGGCCGCTTGGAACGAGGCGATGTCGATATACTTTTCGAGCGCTAACGCCGCGGCTTGCGCTTCGGGGACTTCGAGCCCCGCCGCGCCGGACATCAGTTGCTTGAGCGCGGTGCGCGCGGCAGGCAGGTCCACTTCGCTGTTCGGGGCGAGTTGTTTCTGCACGCCGTTCCACTTGAGGAACTCGAGCCACGCGGCGCCGTGGCTGCTGGTCGGGCCGACGCGGTTTTCGAGCGCTCTGCTGCGCTCGGCGAGCGCGCTGCGGGCGGCTTCGACGTCATCCGTGGTGAGCGGGCGGAAATTAGCTTTGGCGTCGTTTGCCGCCTGAATGAGTCCCGGAGGAAATTTGCCGGTCGGAAGTTTTTCGGTTTCGGCAACGACTAACCTCAATTGTTCCACCGTCGGTGAAAGTTCCGGGCCCTGCGCCAGCGCTGAGCTCGCGAAAAACATCACCAACCCGAGCCACAATCCGTTATTTGCCGTCATTTCGAAGACCCTTATTCTGGTCGAACCAACCGAGAAATGGACTGAATACACAGCCCGCAAAGTTACCCCAGTCTACGCAGCCCGCGAAGCAGCGTAAATCGGGCGGCTCGGGCGCCTTGCGGCCGGTTTCCGCCGGTTGCTCTGTTCTCGCCGCGGGAAAGTGCGTATTCTCCGCCGCCCAATTTCCTTCGGAGGCTCCGCTATGCCCGCTTGGATCATCCGCGCGACGTACTGCGTACTGCCCGTTGCCAGCTGCCTCCTTTCCACCGGCTGCGCGTCGATTATCAACGGCCGGACCGCGGATGTGCGGATTACCTCGATGCCGAGTAACGCGACGGTAATGGTTCACAACCGCAGCGGCGAGCATGTGACCACGGTGCAAACTCCGGCGACCGTCTCACTCAAACGCAAGTACGGGTTCTTTACCCCCGAGCGCTACACAGCCACCATCGCCGCACCGGGCTACCAACCAACCAAGGCGCCGATCGAACAGCAACTCGACCCGTGGCTGTTGGGCAACGTGGTGTTTGGCGGCGTGATTGGTCTCGGCGTGGATGGCTACACCGGCGCCGCGTGGAAACCGAAGGAGGCGGAGATTCACCGCAGCTTAACTCCGCTCAGCGGCCCGCCGCTGGCGCAGCCGGTGATGACGGCGGGGTATGACGGGGCGAGTGGAGAGGGGACAGTCACTAAGTAGCATAGGACCGAAGTCCCATGCAGCGGATTAGAACTCGCACGCAACACACGAATCACACGGGACTTCGGTCCCGTGCTACAACTCCTCGCGGAGTTTCTTAAAATACTCCTCCGCGTGTTCGCGGCGGCTTTTGGGGAGGCGTTCGTTGGCCAGCGGGTCGGCTGGGGCGACGCTTTCTGCGGTCATCTCTTCTTTGATTGACTGCACCACTTGGCCCTTCATGTTGGGGCCGCTGACGAGACCGCCGAAGGTGCTGGCGCCGCGGCCGACGTTTTGTTTCACCTGCGTGTCGCGGAAGCTGGTGGGGTTCTTTTCATCGGGGCGGGGGCCTTCGCCACGGCCTTCACCCATGCCGCGGCCAGGCTTGCCATCGGGGTTGCCTTTACCTTGGCCCATGCCCAGACCTTGGCAGGCTTGGCATCCATCGCCATTGCACGCTTTACATCCCATTTGGGCTTTGGCCATTTCGATGTCGCTCATCGCTTGATCGAGCATCTCCATCGACTCGGCGTCTTGCTGCATCTGCGCCAGTTCTTGGGCCATTTGGGCCATCGCTTCAGCCGCCTTGGCGTTGTCGCCTTGCTGCATCGCTTGTTGCGCTTGGCCGAGCTTTTGCGCCAGTTGGTTCAGCTTGTTCATCTGCGGCGCCTGCTGCTTCAATTGATCGAGCTTTTGCTGCAGCTTATTGGCGGTGGCGAGGTCGCCGTTCTTTTGGGCTTGTTCGAGTTGCTTCTTCAGGTCGGCCTGCTGCTGTTTGTTTTGATCGGCGGCTGCCTTTAGCTGCTGCTGCATTTTTTGTAGTTGATTCGCAAGCTGCTGCTTGGCTTCCTTCGACATTTCGCCTTTGGCGAGTTGCTGCTGGAGTTTGTTGATCTCTTCGAGCGCCTTTTGGAAGTCCCCTTGCTGAATGGCGTTGGCCGCCTTGTCGGCGGGGCCTTTGCCAAAGTCTTTCATTTTGTTGAGTTGTTCGCTGAGCGCTTGTTTGCTGCCGAGTTCCTGTTTGCGTTCTTCGAGTTGTTTGGCGAGATCGTTGAGCTTGACGGCCGCCTTCTTCTGGTCGGCGTTCGTTTCCTTGTCGAGTTCCTTGGTGCCACGGTCGATTTCCTTCAAGAGATCGGCAGCGTCCTTGAGACCCTTCTTCTCCGCTTCGGCGGCGCGCTTGGCGAGCTCTTTGCGGGCCTGCTCGATGGACTTCTTGACCGCTTCGGGCGAAGCGGTCGCGACGAGCGGGTTCGCACTAGTCGGCGCCGGCTGATTGGCGACGAACATTGCCAGCACAAACGCCAGCGCTCCCGGGACCAGCGGCCACCACGCGCGGCGATCAAGCGAGACGCGGAAGTGCTCGCCAATATCGATCCGCTCGGCGGCGCGCACGGCATCTTTCACCAGCGCAGCGCCGGCCGGCGTTTCGGCGTCATCGGGGGCGAGTGACAGACTGCTCGCCAGCCGTTCGCGCAGGTTGAAGCGGCGGTCAACTTCCTGGGCCGCTTCGAGTTGGGAGTGCCGCTTGATGAGCGACCACACCAAGGCGACCAGCAGTCCGCCGCCGAGCGCGCCGCCGACCCACGCGGCGTTCCACCACGGGGGCAAAGTCCCTAAATACATCACCTTCGGCGCAGCGATTGCTGCTAAAGCGATCAGGAGTCCGGTGAACCAGCACCAATTGAGCCGGTTAAGAAACAGGGCGCCCCACAACCGCCAGCGCGCCCGCTCGACTTGCTGCACCAATTGGTCCATGATCGAAGTGCTCCGGGAAGATGTTGAGGAAGCCCAAGGGAATTATAGCCGATCGCGGCGAGAAAAGTACGACAGGCTGCTCCGTCCGTCAATAAGTGCGTCAACGGCCGACGGGCTGAGAAGACCGTCGTATATGAAAAATGACCGACACCATTCAATTACCGACCCCCGCGGAGCGTCCCGACGCGGATATTGTGCTCTACGATGGGCAGTGCAATTTTTGCCGCGCGGGGGTCAACAATTTGGTGTGGTGGGACTGCTGCAATCACTTGGCGTACCTGTCGATTCACGATCCCGAGGTGGCCCAGCGCTGGCCCGACTTGCCGTTCGAGCGCCTGATGCGGGAGATGTGCATCGTCGATCGAGAAGAGCACCGGCACTGGGGCGCCGACGCGGTTCGCTATCTCAGCCGCCGGCTGCGCCGGCTGTGGTGGCTGGCGCCGCTGTTGCACATTCCGTTCACCATGCCGCTGTGGCGATGGCTGTATGGATTGGTGGCGCGCAACCGCTACCGTATCGCCGGAAAGCGGGTGGAGTGCGACGGGGGAACGTGTCACCTGCACCGATAAGTGGGCCGTAGGGAATAACCGATCACTGTTCACCATTCACCCACGTTTCTACAACCGCATCACCGCGCGGATGCCCACCACCACCGCCGTTTCGACATTGTCGCGAGCGGGGAGTAACACCTGCAGGTCGGGCGTCACGTTGAGCCACTTACGAACGGCGGCGTTGTAGTAGAGCTCAACGCCTTGGCCGGCGCTAAGCGGGCCGAGCACGGTTTCTAAAATCGGGCCAATCTGGTCGCTGGTGTGAGAGTAGAAATAACCGACGCCAAAGGTGTCCGCGGTTCGCCCGCGGAGCGGACTATCGCCGCCAATGCCGGCGCTCCAGAACCAATCGATGGGGTTCGTCTGCTCATCAGCCACCCCGGCGCGGGCGAACAATCCCCAACCGCGGTTTGGCTGGCCGCCGTACGTCACGAGATACTGATCGCAGTTCCAAAAGAGCGACCAAGAGTCGCTCTGCCGTTCGATGGGAATGTCGGGGAAAATCACGCGGGGGTCTTGGCCGAGAGAGACATAGTTCCGGCTGCTCCAGGTGCCGCCGACCAGTTGGTGACCTGGCATCTCGAAGAAGTTCGTCGGCAACCGCAATTCAGAACTAATGACGGCTCCATCGTTAAACAGTTCATCGAAGCCCGAGGAGGTGACCGTATCGGTCGCGTTGAGCACGCTCACCGTCCACAGCGGGGTCCCTTCTTCCCCCAGCACGAAGAAGCCGCAGCCCAAGGTGGAGTAGGGAATCGTGCGGAGCCCAATCGGCGTCGCAATAAACGCAACGTTACTGAACTGCCGCTTCCCGCGGCCGTGGGCAAACGCGTTCAGGTCACCATCGAGCGTATCGAGCTTGCCGAAGAAGACCCCCTGGGTCTCGGAAAACATCTGGGTAAACAGCACGTTGGTCAGGAGGAGGTCTTCGTTACCACGACGCGGTATATCGCTCAGCAGGGTGGCGGGCAGAAAGGCGCCGGTATCCTCGTTGATGGTTTCGCCAAACCGATGTTCGGCCCGAACTTTCAGAAACAGCCCTTGGGGCCCGCCCAATTTGTGCATGTCGGCGGTGGTGACATAGTCGCCGTGCCCGCCGTAGGCGAAGCGCTGGTCGAGCCCGCCCGAGGCGACGCCGTTATAAAAGTGGGCGACGTCCCCTTCGAACGTGATGCCGTTGTCGGCTAGGTAGGTGCGGTTTCCCCACCAATCACCGGTGAGGGGCGATTCTGGATAGCCAGGTAAAGTTTGGCTAACCGCCGTGGCGCAGCCCAGCCCCAAAATCGTAAGAACGGCGATCATTTTACTAGTCACGGCAGCATCCTTGCTCCGGAATGTCGGTCCGAAAAAGAGTCGACCTTTGTCGCCATCGTCCGGCGATCCGATTGGTTTGCAATCTCGCCACCCTTTGTCGGTTGTGCTGCGAAAGCGAGGAAGTTTTTTCAGGCGACCGAAACATTTGGCTAAAGTGAGGTCACCATCGTTGCAACATGGCGCGGGTGGTCTATACTACGGCCGAAGATCGCACTGGTGGTTTTTAGTGATTTTTTGGCATCTTGCTCTGCAAGCACTTCATTCACTCTTCTCTCTATCTACAAAACAGAGGGCGTTTCGATGGTCCGCACATTCTGTTCGGTCTTGGCGGCGTTGATGTTGGTTGCCGGATTCTCCACAGCCGCCGATAAACCCAACATCTTGGTGATCTGGGGCGATGACATCGGCACCTGGAATATCAGTCACAACAATCGCGGCATGATGGGCTATATGACGCCCAACATTGACCGCATCGCCAGCGAAGGGGTCGGCTTTACCGACTACTACGCGCAGCAAAGCTGCACCGCGGGGCGTGCGGCGTTCATCAGCGGCGCGGCGCCGGTGCGCTCGGGAATGACCAAAGTCGGATTGCCGGGCGCGAAAGAGGGGTGGCAAAAAACCGATGTTACTATGGCCACCGTGCTCAAGAGCCAAGGTTACGCTACGGGCCAGTTCGGCAAGAATCACCAAGGGGACCGCGATGAGCACCTGCCGACGATGCACGGCTTCGACGAATTCTTCGGTAGCCTCTACCACCTCAACGCCGAGGAAGAGCCGGAGAATCGCGATTACCCGAGAGACATGAAGCTCGCCAATGGCAAGACCTTCTTCGAGCAATTTGGCCCACGCGGTGTGATCAAATCGAAGGCCGACGGGCGGGGTGGTCAGACCGTCGAGAACCTTGGCCCGCTGACCAAGAAGCGCATGGAGGTCATCGACGATGAATCGATCGCCGCCGCCAAGGATTTCATCACGCGGCAGGCAAAAGCGGGCCAACCCTTCTTCTGCTGGTGGAACGGTACGCGGATGCACTTCCGCACGCACGTGAAGCCCGAACACAAAGGCCTCTCCGGCCCAAGCGGCGATGAGTACCATGATGGCATGGTCGAGCATGACCTGCACGTGGGCGAACTGCTCAAACTGATCGACGATTTAGGCCTCGCCGACAACACCATCGTGCAGTACTCCACCGACAACGGTCCCCACTACAACACCTGGCCCGACGCCGGCACCACACCGTTCCGGGGCGAAAAGAACTCGAACTGGGAAGGCGCCTTCCGCGTGCCGTGCTTCATCAAATGGCCCGGCAAGTTTCCCGCCGGCAAGACGCTCAACGGCATCGTTTCGCACGAAGACTGGCTGCCCACCTTCGCCGCCGCCGCCGGTGCGCCGGACATCAAGGAAAAGCTGCTGAAGGGTGTGGAACTCAACGGCCGCACCTACAAGAACTATGTCGACGGCTACAACCAGCTCGACTACCTTAGCGGCAAAACAAAGGATTCGCCGCGGCAGGAGTTCATCTATCTGAACGACGCTGCCGAAGTGGTGGCCATCCGCGTGAACGACTGGAAGGCCGTGTACTTAGAGAACCGCGCCGAGCAACTCCAAGTGTGGCGCGAACCCTTCGTTCACCTGCGCCTACCACTGCTGTTCAACTTGCGGCGTGATCCGTTCGAGAAGTCGCAGCACAATTCGAACACCTATCACGACTGGATGATTGATCGCGCCTTCGTGTTGGTGCCGCTGCAAGCGGTCGCTAGCAGATTTCTCATGACATTGAAGGAATTCCCTCCCAGCCAGAAGCCCGGCGACTGGAGTCTTGATTCGCTGGAGAAGCAGGTGAAAGGGATGACTGAGGCCGGCAGGTAACGGCTCATCGACCAGCGCCGCCTTTAGCCAATCAGCCGATGTCGGCGCGAATCGGTCGTTCTTCTCATCGATCTCAACACGGTGTGGCAGGGTAATACGCGTGGCCTCCGGCGCGCTGTGTCAAGTGCAATTTGTGGCCACTTGGCCCGGAAAAAGATTCTTGAAAACAACGCTTGAAAGTAGCCACCAAATACTATTCAATTGAACACATGCCAGCCACGTTGCTAACACGCGGGCGCACGACGAGGTCGACTAATCGCCAGTACTCACGACCAGAAACTAAATTATGCGATCCCATTCTTTTGTCCTCGCCCTTGCGTTAAGCCTGCTCGGCGGAGCTATTTGCTCAGCAGCGGAAACGGCGGCAGCCAGCCCAGGCCGGCAACTCCCGCAGCCCGATCCGCCGTTTACCGGCAAAATCGGCAAGACGTACAAAGACTCGACCGCGAGTTTCCCGCAGCCGGTGCGTGCGCCGGCCGGCGCGCCAAACGTGCTGCTGATCTTGCTCGATGATGTCGGCTTCGGCATGTGTTCGCCCTTCGGCGGGCCGGTGCCAACGCCGAAGATGGAGGAGCTCGCGAGCAACGGCCTGCGCTACACGCGCTTCCACACTACGGCGCTCTGCAGCCCCACGCGCGCCGCGCTGCTTACCGGCCGCAATCACCATTCGTGCGGCACGGGGGTGATTATTGAGATGGGGACCGGTTTCCCCGGCTATACCGGCATCATTCCGCGCAGCACGGCGCTGGTATCGCAGATGCTGCGCGATAACGGATACGCAACTGGCATGTTCGGCAAATGGCACAACACGCCGGAGCCGGACATCAGCCCTGCGGGGCCGTTCGATCGCTGGCCGACCGGCCTGGGGTTCGAGTACTTCTACGGCTTCAACCAAGGCGAAACGCATCAGTATTATCCCACCATTTACCGTAACACCACGTGGACGCCGCAGCCCAAATCGCCGGAACAAGGCTACCACTTCTCCGCCGACATGACCGACGAAGCGATCGCATGGACGCGCAACGTCCGCGCCGCCGATCCCGGCAAGCCGTGGTTCAATTACTTCAGCACGGCAGGCGTTCACGCGCCGCACCATGCCCCACCCGAATGGCGCGAAAAGTTCCGCGGCAAGTTCGATCACGGTTGGGATAAGCAGCGTGAAATGACGCACGCCCAGCAACTAGCCGCGGGCGTGATTCCCGCCGGCACCAAACTTACCCCGCGGCCCGCCGAAATCCCGGCGTGGGATTCGCAATCGCCCGAAGCGAAGAAGGTTTACACCCGACTGATGGAAAACTACGCCGCGTACATGGCTTACACGGATTACCAAGTCGGCCGGCTGATCGATAGCCTGCGCGATTCGGGCGAGCTCGATAACACGCTGGTGATGTACGTAGTGGGCGACAACGGCGCGAGCGCCGAAGGGGGGCTCGAAGGAACCTTTAGCGAAATCGCCAGTCTCATCGGCGTGCAACTTGGCCTCGAAAGCACCGTTAAGCGGCTCGATGAAATCGGCGGCCCGACCAGCGAACCGCACGTGCCCGTTGGCTGGGCGTGGGCGATGGATGCGCCGTTCCAATGGACCAAGCAAGTCGCCAGCCACTTCGGAGGCACACGCAATCCGATGGTGGTCCACTGGCCGAAGGGCATTAAAGCGAAGGGCGAAATTCGCACGCAGTTTCATCATGTGATCGATGTGGTCCCCACCATCCTCGAAGCGTGCAGGGTGCCGGAGCCCAAGGTCGTGAACGGAATTGCACAGAAACCGATCGAAGGGACATCGATGCTCTACTCCTTCGATGACGACGACGCGGCCGACCGCCGCACCACACAGTACTTCGAACTCGCCACCAACCGCGCGCTGTACGATAACGGCTGGGTCGCGTGCAGCCGGTATGGTTTGCCGTGGGAGACAATGGGCCGCGGCGATGGTTTCCTCACCGCTCCGTGGGAGCTGTACCACGTTGAAAACGATTTCAGCCAAGCGGAAAACTTAGCGGCAAGACATCCCGACAAGCTGAATGAGCTGCAAGCGAAGTTCATCGCTGAAGCAACCAAGTACGAAGTCTTTCCGCTCGACCCACGCTTTAGCGAGCGAATGAACCCCAGCCTGCGCATCGCGGGGACGCCACCGACCAAGTGGAACTATTTTGGCAACAACGTCTGGTTGCCGGAACCGATCGGCCCGCAGATTTTCCCGCGGGCACACTCGATCACCGCCGAGATAACGATTCCCGCAGCGGGAGCCGAAGGAGTCGTCGCCTGCGCCGGCGCGTTCTCCGCCGGCTGGTCACTGTACGTGAAAGAGCGTATACCGATCTTTCGCTACACATTTTTCGAGATCGCCGATGTCACCATTCCCGGCACGATGGAGTTACCCTCCGGCGATGTCACGCTGAAAACCGAGTTCACGCCCGATGGCTCTCAAACCGGCGGCGGAACTTTGCGGCTGTTCGTGAACGGCCAACCTGCTGGCGAGGGGAAGCTTCAGCGGAGCGCGTTCCGCCACGGGCTGGAGCCGTTTGAAATTGGGCGAGATTCGATCACCGCGGTTGATCCGGCGTACAGTGATCAGGGGACGTTTCCCTTCACGGGAGAGATCAAACAGGTGTCGTTTGCGCTCACCAAGTAGACGAGTTTTGTGGAGGATCGTTCGATGTGGCAGGCCACGTTACTTGCTGCCCTTTTGGCGAGTGTGAGCGCCGCCGCCGATCCGTTGCCCTCATGGAACGAGAGCCCCGCGAAGACGGCGATTCTGGCGTTCGTTGCCAAGACCACCACCGCAGGGAGCGCCGAATTCATCCCGCCGGCCGAACGCATCGCCGTGTTCGATAACGACGGCACGCTCTGGCCCGAGAACCCGCTGCCGTTTCAGGTGGCGTTTGCGCTCGATAGTTTGAAGGAGCGGCTGCCGGCCAACCCGGCCTGGAAATCGGACCCGATTGTGCAAGCAGCCCTCAAGGGCGATTTGGGCGCCTTGTTGGCCGACCACGATAAGGGGTTGTTTCACGTTCTGGACCTAACGCACGCCGGTATGACGACCGATGAGTTCGCCGCCAGCGTGGCCGCTTGGCTGAAAACGGCGCAACATCCGCGCTTCAATCGGCCGTACGACGAATGTGTTTACCAGCCGATGCTCGAAGTGCTCGCTTACTTGCGCTCAAACGGTTTCAAAACCTACATCGTCTCCGGCGGCGGAGCGGACTTCATGCGGGTGTGGTCCGAGCGCGTCTACGGCATTCCGCCCGAGCAGGTGGTC
This sequence comes from Pirellulales bacterium, assembly GCA_022841705.1. GTDB lineage: Bacteria > Planctomycetota > Planctomycetia > Pirellulales > Lacipirellulaceae. The sequence goes on along the minus strand of JALHQZ010000007.1, from coordinate 121,075 downwards.
GGCTCGAACTCGCAAACCAAGTTTGAAATGCGTAGCGGTATTCCCACGTTGGTGAAAACCAGCGAACATCTGTTCGTCGACGACAAAGCGGGCAAGCCGGTCGGCATTCACCAGTTCATCGGCCGCCGCCCGGCGATGTGCTTCGGCAACTCCGATGGCGATCAAGCGATGCTCGAGTACACCACCATCGGCAATCCGCGCCCCAGCTTCGGCCTGTTCGTCCACCACACCGACGCGGACCGCGAATACGCCTACGACGCCCAACCGAAAAGCAGCGGCAAACTCATCACAGCGCTGGCCGAGGCGCCTAAACGTGGCTGGGTGGTGGTCGATATGAAGCGGGACTGGCAGACTGTGTTCGCCCCGACATCGCAGCAATAGGTGCGAAGCTGGAGGAGAACAAGCGGTCGACCAAAAAAACACGTCCACTGCGACGCTGGGTATCACGCGACTTAGTGGGGAATTGAACCAAGAATTTTTTTGGCAGAGGCGTTTAAGTTCTTAGCACCGGATGCGCTGCCTTAGCCGCCTACTCGTAATCCCACTTCAGCACCCACGGGTCCCGAGTTTTAACTTGGAACGCGCGTAGCTTCTGCTTCAGACGCGCTAAGTTCTTCGCCTGCGCGGGATCATTCGCCAAATTGTGCGATTCATCGGGGTCCGTCTGCAAATCGTACAGCTCGAAGGGAGAGCGCTGGAGGTAACTCCCCACGCTTCGTTGACCGTAACGGGCGGAGAGGCCTTGCCGATACTGCGCCTGCCAAGTGGAAGCAACCCACAGATCACTGGCAAACGGAAACGGGAGGGGCGCGGCGAGATTCCAAATCAGCTTGTAGCGAGTTTCCCGCACCACCCGCATCGGATAGTACATGGTAATCTCGTGGAAAGTGTGCGAAGCATTCACTTCATTCCACTCGGCGGGTACCGGTTCTTCGAGGGCGCTCAAAAAGGAACGGCCGTGGAACTGGGCTGGCGTCAGCTTGGGGTTTCGGGCCTCGCCCGGTTGACGGGCGATTTCTGCAGAGACCTTTTGAAGCACCTCGGGCTTTACGATTCCCGCCCGATCCGTGGCGCCGGCGAACTCCACGAGCGTGGGAGTAAGGTCGACCAAGCTAACCATGGCGCTGCTGTGTAGACCGCGTTTGGCGGCCCGCGGATTGCGGATGATGCAGGGGATGCGCATACCCGGTTCGTAGAGCGTGGTCTTGGCGCCGGGCATGGCGATGCCATGGTCCGAGATGTACATCACCAGCGTTTCGTCATACACCCCGGCATCCTGGAGATGCTTAATGAGTCTGCCGACGCCCTGATCCACGCGCGAGACCGCTTGGTAATACTGGGCCAGCTCCGCTCGGCACTCGGGAGTGTCAGGCAGGAACGGCGGAACGATCACCTCCGCCGGTTGGTAGGTGACGACCTCACCACCCGGCAGGTCGGCTTGATTGCCAAACCTGTTCGGTTTCAGCTCCAGCGGCGAGGTCTCGTCCACCTCTTCGCTACGATGGGGATCATTGGTGCAAAAGTACAGAAAGAAGGGTTGTTCGGACTGCTCGGCTATGAAGTCGCGACAGGCGTCGGCCTGAGCCACTGGATTGCGGTCCAACTGTTGTTGGAGGGAACCTTGCGTGTTGCGCTCGGGAAGCACCCGCGAGAAATGAAAGGCGCTTTCCGGCGCGACGTGAAACTTGCCACAACGCGCCGTGCGATAACCGGCCGCGCGCAGATAAGCGGGCAAGCTGGGGGCGTTTGCCCAAGCGCTGAACTTGTGGAAATCGTGTTGATGGCCGTACTGACCGTTGGCGTGATTATGCAAGCCGGTGAGAATGACCGACCGGCTGGCGCTGCAACTGGCGGTGGTGCAAAAGGCGCGGTCCATCACCACCCCCTCCGCCGCCAACGCGTCGATGTTCGGCGTCTTGATGACGGAATTGCCGTAACACCCCAGATCAACCCCGTGATCATCGGCCACGATGAGTACGATGTTCTTCGGCGCGGCAGGTAATTCGGAAAGCAGGAGGGTGGCCGCAAGCCACGCTCCCAGGGCGAAAGATCGGTTGTTCATTAAGGGATTTAATTGGCAGAATGTTCAGCGTGATTCAAGTAGCGATCACTGCGACTCTCGGCATCCTCAACGATTGGGCGCGCGTTTATTGCGTGAGCAACTTTCGAATTCCCGCGGGGTCGGCGGGTTTGACAAGGTGATGATCAAAACCGGCTTCCTTGGTGCGGGCGCGGTCCTCTTCTTGGCCCCAACCTGTGAGGGCCACCAGTGTGATGGTTTTTCCCCACGATTCCTGACGGATGCGCCGGGCGGCATCGTACCCGTTCATGATGGGCATGCCGATGTCCATTAAAATAAGGTCGGGCAAAAACTCGGCGGCGGCCTCGATTGCCCGTTGCCCGTCGTTGGCGACCCGCACTTCGGCGCCCAAGACATTGATGATCAGGCTCAAGGTGCGCGCGGCGTCAACGTTATCGTCCACCACCAGTACGCGCCGCGGTTTGGCGCCATTTGGGGGAGCGTTGCGATCCGGGGTTCCCATGGATTCCGAATGAACGTCCTCGAGAATGGGCAAGCAGATGCGGAACTCGCTCCCTTGGTTGTGGCCGTCGCTGTGGACCTCGATGCTGCCGCCATGCATGGTGACCAAAGACTTCACCAGCGTCAGCCCGATGCCTAACCCCGGGGACCCTGTCTCCACCGGGCGCTGGATTTGCGTAAACATTTGGAAGACGCGGTCCAGCATATCGGCCGGAATGCCAATCCCGTTGTCCGCGACCGTTAGCATGACCTGGGCGCCGCGCCTTTCGGCGGTGAGGCTAATTTGTCCGCCATCGGGCGTGTACTTGGCGGAATTGTTCAGCAGGTTCGACAGAATCTGGGCGAGTCGATGCGGATCCGCATCGAACTCAATCGGCTGATCCGGGAGCTTGACCGTTAGATGATGATGAGCGTCATCAATCATCGGCCGGGAGGCCTCGATCGCGCTCTTCATGACATCCGCCAGCTTCACCCGGCAGGTGCGCAATTCCAACTTGCCGTGAGTAATGCGTGACACGTCGAGCAGATCGTCCACCAGCCTCACCAACTGATCGGTTTGCCGTTCCATCGCGCTGCGGATTTCATCCAGCAGGGCGGAATCATCCTTCACCACCTTCATCAGTTCCAAACCGGTGCGAATCGGCGCTAGCGGATTGCGAAGTTCGTGCGCGAGGGTCGCGAGGAATTCGTCCTTGCGGCGGTCGGCTTCGGACAGTTTCGCAGCGACTTGCCGCAGTTCTTCTTGAGTTTGCAGCTGCGCGCTAATGTCGGTATTCGTGCCGAACCAGCGCGTGAGCTTGCCGTGGGCGTCGCGGAAGGGCATGACGCGGGTCAAGAAGTGGCGGAACTTGCCATCGGCGCCGCGCAGCGGAAACACCATCTCGAAGGGATTGCCGGTCGCGAGTGATTCCTTCCACCGCTGGTTCACGGCGGGGAGCACTTGGGGGTCGTGGACAGATTGCCAGCCCCAGCCCTCCATCTCGGCGACCGACTTACCCGTGTACTCGTACCACCGGCTGTTGTACCAGTCGATGTGTCCATCGGGCTGGGCCATCCAGGCGAGTTGTGGAATCGCGTCCGCGAGTTGCAGGAAGCGGGCCTCGCTTTCACGCAGGGCTTGATCCGCTTTGTAGCGCTCGCTGATATCGCGAAAGATCAGCACGGCGCCGAGCACTTCTCCTGATTCGCTCTTAATCGGCGCGGCGCTGTCGTCGATAAACCGCTCGGCTCCATCCTTGGCGATGAGCAGCGTATGATTCGCCAACCCCACGATCATGCCTTGTTCGAGCGCCCTCGCGGCGGGGTTGGGGACGGGCTCTCGAGTGGCGTCGTTCACGATGCGGAAGACGGTCGTTAACTCCTGGCCCGCCGCCGCGCTTTGTTTCCAACCCGTGAGCTGCTCGGCGACGGCGTTGAGGGAGGTTACCCTGCCCTCGGTATCGGTTGTGATCACCGCGTCGCCAATACTGGCCAGGGTGGTACGAAACCATTCTCGCTCGGCCTGCAACACCGAGTTGGCGGCCGCGAGTTCCGAAGTGCGCTGCTGCACGCGGTGCTCGAGCGCTGCGTTGGTTTGCTGCAGAGTATCCTCGGCGCGCTGCCGGGCGGCAATCTCGCGCTCCAGTTCTTCCGGCGACCGCATGCGGAGAAAGTTGGGCACCACGCCCACCAGTGCGAGGACCGTGGTCCAGGAGACCAGCGCGGTTGTCAGCTTGATCACGCCGGCCAGTCGGTACCCCGGCCACCAAAAGATGATCGCTTCCATCAAATGCGTTGTGCCGCACAACAGAATAAATGCCGCGAAGAGCAGAAACACTTTGCGAAACGGTAGGTCCTTTCGGCGAACCATGAAGTACGCCAGCATCGCCGGAATGGCAAAGTACGCGGACCAAATGCCGATGTCCGACAGAATATGCAGCCAACCATGCCCTTCCGTCCAATGCCCGCAGTTCCAGCGCGGAGGGAAGTCGGAAGTGTCCAATAGTCGCGACCAGAACTCGTACATGCGGCAGCACTTCCAGGGGTTTCGGCCGATCAGCGCCGAAACGGTGAGACAGAGTCTCCGCACATTGTAACCAGTGCGGAGGTGCATGAGCGGGGGCGCCGATAACAAAAAATCCCGAGAAGTTTCGGGGCGTCGCTTCCGTGGCCGGTGGCGATTGGTAGATTGATGAGGGGCCAATCACGTTGCAATTCTGGACCGCCGACTCGTTGGGCTGAACAGGAAAAAATGGCAAGCGGTTACTGCGAACTTGATTCGAGGACTCGAGCGAGGGATGCCGTCGTGTCGCCGCTCAAAGTTGCACTGGAAACGCTCAAGTTGGTTGATTTCACACCACTGCCCACCTCCTTCCAGCCCGGGTAAGATACGCGGCATGAAGCTCCGCACTCTCACCCTCGGTTGCAAGGTCAATCAGTACGAAACTGAGTACGTTCGCGAAGGGCTCGCCACGATTGGCTATGCCGACGCAGTCGGCGGCGAGGAGGCGGACCTGTGCATCGTGAACACTTGCACGGTCACGGGTGAGGGGGACGCCAAGAGTCGCAAGGAGATTCGGCGGCTGGCGCGGCAGAATCCGGCGGCGAAAATTGTGGTGATGGGGTGTTACGCCACGCGGGCGCCGGACGAGGTGGCGGTGCTGCCGAACGTAACCGAAGTGCTGACCGACAAGCGCGAACTGCCCGACTTGCTCGGCCGGTTTGGCGTAACCGATGTGCCGACCGGCATCAGCGGGTTTGGTGCCCGGCATCGCGCGTACGTGAAGGTGCAGGATGGCTGCCTACTGCGCTGCAGCTTTTGTATCATCCCCCATGTTAGACCGGAACTGACCAGTCGCCCGGCGGAGCACATCATCGCCGAAGTTGAGCGACTGGTGGCGAACGGCTATCGCGAAGTGGTGCTCACCGGCATTCACTTGGGGCATTATGGTGTGGAGCTGAACCGCGGCCGTGCGAAGGCAGAGTGGACGCGCCTCGCGGGACTCGTGCGGCAACTGGCCGCGCTGCCGGGCGATTTTCGCCTGCGGCTCTCCAGCATCGAAGCAACTGAAGTGACGCGCGAACTGATCGATGCGCTCGCCGCCCCTTCGCAGCAAATCGGCCCGCAGCGGATCGCCCCGCACCTGCACATCTCCATGCAAAGCGGCAGCGACGGCGTGCTGCGCCGCATGAAACGCCGCTGGGGAGCGAAGCGGTTTGTTGATCGTTGCCGGTTGTTCCAGCAAGCCTTGGACCTGCCCGCGATCACCACCGACATCATCGTCGGCTTCCCCGGCGAAACGGAGGCCGAGTTCCAGGAAACGCTCGCCGTCTGCCGCGAGGTGGGCTTCTCGAAGATTCACATCTTCCCCTTCAGCGCGCGCCGCGGTACGCCGGCGTGGAGCATGGCGGAACAGATCTCGCCGGAACTGAAAGCGGAGCGGGTGGAGCGCCTCGCCGCGGTGGAGGCCGAACTGCGCGACGCCTACTTCGCAAAACTCTTGGGCGGGTCGCTGGAGGTGCTGGTGGAAACCCCGCTGGGGGGTGAACGCTACGTCGGCACGAGTTGCCGCTACGCGCCGGTGGAACTGGATGCCACGCCGAAGGAAGTGGGCACATTTATCAATGTGATCGGCGGCGAAGTGCGCGGCGGGCGTATTTTGGCGCGTCCCTTCGCGAAACCTTAACGGCGCGGCGGTAAACACGGGGACAGTTCTGGCTTGCAACAATTCACGCTGAGGTTGCCATGCGCTGGTTCGCTTTCGTTGTCGTCCTGGTTGCGCTTCGCACGGCGAGCGCCGCTGAAACCTCCGGCACTCAAAAACCCGTCGGCTACGATTCGGCGGGCGCGATGATGACGCCGGTGAATCAAGTTGTGACGCCGTTTGGCGACGTGCTCGAGTTGCCGGGCTTGCGGCCGCAAGCCGTTGCGATTTCGCCCGATGGCAACTTGCTGCTCACGGCGGGGAAGACGAGCGAGCTGATTGTGGTGGATGCTGAAAGCCGCCAGATTCGGCAGCGCGTCGCCCTGCCCTCCGCGGGGCTCGATAGTTTGGAGGCTGTCTCGGAGCAGATTCTTAAGCCCGACGACGAGGGCCAGCTCAGTTTCACCGGGCTGATCTTTGCGCCCGATGGTCGGCGAATCTTCATGAGCGATGTGGAAGGCTCGATCAAAGTTTTTGGCGTGGATGAGTCGGGTGATGTGAAGCCGGTGGGAGCGTGGCGCTTGCCGAACGCCAACGCGCCCCGCCGTAAGCAAGAGATTCCCAGCGGGCTGGCGATGAGCGCCGATGGCTCGCGGTTGTACGTGTGCGGTAACCTTTCCAATCAACTCCTCGAACTCGATTCCACCAGCGGCAAAGTGCTGCGTAAGTTTGCGGTCGGGGTGGCGCCGTACGATGTGGTGCTCACGGGGCAATATGCCGTCGTGAGCAATTGGGGCGGCCGGCGGCCCGGCGAAGGGGATCTCACAGGGCCTGCTGGCCGGGGCACAACGGTACGGGTGGATCCCGTGATGAACATCGCCAACGAAGGTTCGGTAAGCATCATCCCGCTGGGCACAGCGGGCCAACCACGCGAAGTGCTCACCGGGTTGCACGCGTCGGGCCTCGTCGCTTCGCCCGACGGCAAGCACGTCATTTGCTGCAATGCGGCGAGTGATAATCTCAGCGTCGTTGACATCGCCGCCGCGAAAGTCGTCGCCACCATTTGGACCAAGCGGAACGCAGCGGAACTGCTGGGTGCGGCGCCCAATGCTGTGACGTTTAGTGCGGAGGGTGATCGGCTGTACGTGGCGAACGGGTCGCAAAATGCGGTGGCGGTGATTGACTTCGATGCGGCCGAACCGCAGGAATCGAAACTCGTCGGGCTGATTCCCGTCGGCTGGTATCCCGGCGCCATTGCGCTCGATGCGGCGCGCAACCGGCTCGTGATCGCCAACATCAAGGGGCTCCCCAGGAAGCCGGAAGCGGATGAGGAGACCGGCAAGCCAGGGTACAATTCCCACCAGTATTCCGGTTCACTCTCGTTCGTGCCTCTGCCGAAGGACGAAGAACTTCCGGCACTGTCGGAGCGCGTCGCGCGGAACATGCGGCGGCCGTGGATTGAACAGTCGCTCCTTCCCGCCCGGCCGAACCAACCGCCGCGTGCGGTGCCGGAGCGGATTGGCGAACCGAGTCTCATCGAGCATGTCGTCTACATCGTCAAAGAGAATCGCACTTATGACCAAGTCTTCGGCGCCCTACCGCAGGGGAATGGCGATCCAGCGCTGTGCATCTTTGGGCGGGACATCACGCCGAATCATCATGCGCTCGCAGAGCAGTTCGTGCTGCTCGACAACACCTATTGCTGCGGCATCCTCAGCGCCGATGGCCACCAGTGGAGCACCACGGCGTACTCGACGGATTACATGGAGAAAAGCTTCGCCGGGTTCCCCCGCAGTTATCCCGATGGCATGGGTGTGGACGAGAACGATGCGCTCGCGTACGCGCCGAGCGGATTCATTTGGGACAATGCGCTGAAGCACCAGAAAACGGTGCGTAACTACGGCGAGTTCATGGGCCCCGAGGTGCGTTATCGCGATGCCAAACGCAAGGGCGAGCCAACGTTTATGGACTGCTACCGGGCGTGGAAGAGCGGCGACGATTCGGTCATTTTCGAAAGCTGGCCAAGTGTGGAGAACATGCGGCCATTTTCGCCGACGGACTTCGTGGGCTGGGAGATGGATGTGCCCGACGGCTGGCGGGCCGACTACATTCTGCGCGAGCTCAAGCAGTACGAAGAGCGGGGTGAGTACCCAGCGCTCACCATCATCTGCTTGCCGCAAGACCACACCAGCGGTACGAGCCCCCACTGTCCAACGCCGCGGGCATGCATCGCCGACAACGATCTGGCGTTAGGCCGAATCGTGGAAGCGCTGAGCCATAGTAAGTTCTGGCCAAAGATGGCGATCTTTGCGATCGAGGACGATCCGCAAGCGGGCTGGGACCATGTCAGCGGGTACCGGACCATCTCGTTCTGCGTAAGTCCCTACGCCAAGCGCGGCGCGGTGGTTAGCACGCAGTACAACACGACCAGTCTCATCCGCACGATGGAGCAGATTCTTGGAATGGCGCCGATGAACCAGTTCGACGCCTCCGCAACGCCCATGTTCGACTGCTTTACCGATACGCCCAACCTCACGCCGTACACCACGCTGCCCAACTTGGTGGCGCTCGATGAACTGAACCCCAATTCGCAAGCGATTCGCGATCCCGTACTGCGGCGCGATGCGGAAGTTTCGGCTACGCTCAATTTTCGTCAGGTCGATCGGGCGCCGGAGGATGTGCTCAACCGCATTCTGTGGCGGGCGATGCGGGGCAGCGCGGCGCCTTATCCCACCTGGGCCATCAACGTAACGGAAGATGAAGATGACGAAGAGTTTGATCGCGATTAGTCTGTTGGCTGCCTCCGCCCTGGCTGCGACCTCGCTGCGCGCCGCCCCGCCCGTTAAGCCCACCGCGCTCGATCGCTATGTGGCGGCGCCGGACGAGTCATTCACCCACCACGTCGTGAGCGACAATACGCGTGAGGGACTGCGCGAAATCGTCGTCGAGTTCACCTCGCAAACGTGGCGCACTACGGCCGATGTCGATCGCACGCTGTGGAAGCATTGGCTTTCAATCGTAATTCCGCCCGAAGCGCACCGTGATACGGCGATGCTCTTCATCAGCGGCGGTTCCAACGAGGGTGAAGCGCCCATCGGCGCCGACGAGCGGATGCGGCTGGTGGCCTTGGCGACCAAATCGATCGTGGTTGCGTTGGGGCAGGTTCCCAATCAGCCGCTCGTGTTTCACAACGATGGCCAGCAGCGGTACGAAGACGACCTCATCAGCTACACTTGGCGGAAGTTCATCGAGACGGGCGACGAGACTTGGCCCGCGCAACTGCCGATGACCAAATCGGCGGTCCGGGCGATGGATGTCGCCCAGCAAGTGATCGGGACCGAGACCAGCGGGCATAAGATTGAGCACTTTGTGGTGGCGGGCGCTTCAAAGCGCGGCTGGACCACTTGGCTCACCGCGGCGGTTGACCCGCGGGTGGTGGCAATCGCGCCAATAGTGATCGACGTGCTGAATGTGCGCCGCTCGTTGCGACATCATCACGAGGTGTACGGCTTCTGGGCCCCGGCGATTGGCGATTACGAACGCGCGGGGCTCGCCGACGAGCTCGATCGGAAGGAATGCCGGGATTTGCTAGCGATCGTCGATCCCAACGTGTATCGTGACCGCTTTACCATGCCGAAGTGCATCATCAACGCCTCAGGGGATGAGTTTTTCGTCCCCGATTCATCGCAGTTCTATTTCCATACCCTGCCACGTGAGAAGCACTTGTGTTACGTGCCGAACACGGGGCATTCGCTCAAGGGTACAGATGCGCTCGATACACTGATCGCGTTCCACCATAGCGTGCTGTACAAAACAGAGCGGCCCACGCTCGCATGGACTTCCGGCGCCGACGGCGAGTGGCGACTTGCCAGCAGCGCGCCGCCGCGCAGCGTGGTGCTGTGGAGCGCGAATAACCCGACCAAGCGAGACTTCCGGCATGAGGAAATCGGCTCGGCGTTTCATCCGGAGGCGCTTTCCGCGAGCGCCAAGGGCGAGTATGTGGTTTCAGCGCCAAAACCAGCGCGGGGCTGGACGGCCTACTTTGCACAGGCGGAGTACGAAATTGGCGCGGCGCGGCCGTGGCGGATTTCCACGCCGGTGTGGGTGGTGGGTCCAAACGCGAAGTAGGGCTCCATCTCCAGTGTGCCCCTGTCCTGCTTGTCCGGCAGTTTGAAGCGGTAGTCGCCGCAAATTGCCGCATTTTTTTGAGAACGGACGGATTCTCCCTGAGATTGTTCGGCGCCGGCAAATCCTGCTGCGGAACACCCTCTCCTCCGCAAAAATCAACGTCCCACCCGCATGGACCGCCGAGCCGCTTTCATCGACTTACGGGTGCCCGCGTGCGCTTTCCCCTCATGGGTCGGCGTATTGACGTGGGCCCTGGTTCTGAGTCTCGGCACTGCATCCCCTAGCGCTGCAGCCAGTCCCAAGCGGGGTTGGGCGGGGAGCGATGTGAGCCACATTAACGGCATGAACGCCAGTTGGCACTACAACTGGTGGCACACGCCACCGGACGGCGACGCCAGCTCGAACGGCGAGTGGATTCCGCTCATCAAGTACCCCAATAGTATCACGGCGAAGCTCAACACGATTCAGTCGTATTCCGGCGGAGTGGATACGCTGCTGGTGCTGAACGAGCCGGAGCGGGTTGATCAATCGGATACGACGGTTGCGGAGGCCCTCGCCATTTGGCCCGAAATTCAAACCACGCTGCCCACCGTGAAACTGGTAGCACCGGGCGTTTCGGACGATCCCGCGGGCCGCGCGTGGCTGGCCGACTTCATGGGCCAAGTGAACACGCTCAACGGTAATGGCAATTCCTCAGACGACATTCGCGTCGACGCGATTGCCTTTCATTGGTACGGCGGCAGCAATCCCAGCAATCCTGTGGCGACGGCCAATTCGTTCCTCAGTCGGGTGGACTTCTATCACAACACCTACAATAAACCGGTGTGGATTACCGAGTTTGCGATGCACGATTGGGAAGGCGATGACACCGATGCGGAGATGATCACGGCGAACCGAATTTTTCTCGAGACCGTGATCCCCGCGCTGGAAAGCCGCAGCTATGTCGAGGGTTATGCGTTCTATCACCACTTCTCCGATGCGCCGCTCATCAGCGGCACGCCGGTCACGCCGACCGAAATTGGCGATGTCTACGTCGACACCAAGATGTCGGGTGAGACGCTGGAACTGAATGGCGTTTCGCTCGGTACGGATGTGACGTACATGCGTGGCGGAGCGATCACCAACAGCGGCGCCGCGCTGGGCAATGCGATGCGGGCGATCGACGCGCTTTCGAACTCCAGCAGCTTTGGTGGGGCGGGGAACTGGAAGGTCGGCGGCGGCGCCCGCAGCGGCGGCAGCTTCGTGCGGGTCCGGGCAGGCGCGACGCTCACCAAAACCGGCGTGAACACCGTCACTTTGGACGCGTTAAATCTGGAGAACTCGGGGACTTTACGCGTAAGCGGCGGGACGTTGCAACTTTTGACCACTGCGCTCGATGGCCCTGGGACCACTATCATTGATGCGGGCGCCACGCTCGATACCGCGCTCAATGCTTCGCCGACGGCATTCACCAATCACCCGGTGCGGCTCAGTGGGCAACTGCTGGGTGCGGCGAATTTCTCGGCGAATGCCGTGCTCGAAGTCACTTCGAGCACGGCGATAGCAAACGGCAACTTGACTTTCACGAACGCGACTTTGAACATCGGTGGTGACGGTTTCAATGAAGCGGGGCCTGGATTGCTGCCGATTCGCACCAACCTCCAGCTCGAGTTCGACGCCGCCCTGGATACGCCGGGCGACAACGTGTGGTCGAGCGCTGTTGGAACCGATTCGCTCCAGTTTGCCGCCAACGCCAGCCCGATTGCAGTCAGTTCAACGGCGCTTCCCGGGCTAACCGCCGCGTATTCGATTCCCACCAGCGGCGGCGCGACGGGGCTTAATGGTTATTTTGAGGCGAACGGTCCGCGCAGCACGCAAGACGCCACGTTTGAAGTGGCGTTTCGAGTGGCGAGTAACTCGACCGCCGCTAATCAAGTGCTGTTGGAAGTGGGCGGCACGAACAGCGGCGTGGCGTTTGTGCTGAACGGCGATTCGCTGCTCTTTAACGTGGATGGCACGGGCGGCGATCTCAATCTCACCCAAACGCTTACGCCGGGTTGGCACCATGCGGTGGGCGTGGTTGATCTCAACTCGGGTAACGATACGGTTTCTCTGTACGTCAATGGAGCTTTGGCGGGGACGCTGGCTGGTCAAGTGATCGGCGATTGGTCCGGCGGCAACCTCACTGGCCTGGGCAAAGTTGGCGACGTGATGACCGGCACGACGGGGACCGCGGCTGCCTATCATGCCGACATTGCACTGGCCCGCTATTATGCCAACACGGCTTTCAATCTGGCGTCCGTGCAGCAAAACTACAACGCGCTTGCCACGGTGGCGGACTCGCAGGCGACCACGTTCGAGATTAATGGCAATCTCAACCTCTCAGCCGGTAGTCGACTGAAACTGGATCTCGGGGGCAACAATTCCGCCGATCGGCTCGACATTTCTCAAGCCCTCACGCTTGCAGGCGCGATCATTGAAGTTGGTTTTGTGGGAACCAACCCGCTGGTGGGGGGAGAGTCGTTCAATCTGATCGACGCCGCTTCGATCTCCGGCACGATTTCGACCCTAACGCTCCCCACGCTCACCCCGGGGCTGATGTGGCGGACCGATCGCCTGCTTGTGGATGGAACCATCAGCACCACGCTCGCCGGGGACTTCAATGCCGATGGCGCCGTCGATAGCGCCGACTACACGCTGTGGCGGGACGCTAGCCCCACGGCGGCTGTTGCTTGGACATCAGCCGACGCCAATGGCGATCGGCTCGTTGACGCCGCGGATTACGGCATCTGGGCCGCGAATTTTGGCCGGCAATTGGGGCCACCCAGCGCGGTGAATGCTGCGGCCGTCCCTGAACTAACCTCTGTTCGCGTTGCTGCGGTGCTCGCAGGGCTGCTGGTGGCTGCTTTTCGCAAGCAAGGAAACGTGCGCTAACCCGAAATTCGCCGGAAGTTTCTCATAATCTTGGGAAATCTTCCTGAGATCGCCTACCGAAGGCACATACGATATCTGAAGAGCCGCTGTTCCGCATTCAGCCGCTTCCCTTGTCGCCCCCCATCGTCCACTTTTCGTCGGGTTTTTGGCGCGTGTCGAACTTACCCAGCGGTCACTCTCGCGAAGAATTTTTGGAGTTGCTTGCCCGGCATGAAGCGCAGCTCCTAGGGTTTGCGTGCGCGATTGTGCCGAACTTTCAGGATGCCGAAGACCTGTTTCAGCAAACCGTGCTGACCATGTGGCAAAAGTTTGGCGAGTTCGAACCAGGAACCAGCTTCATCGGCTGGGGCTGCCAGATTACCCGTTACAAGGCGATGAACATGCTGAAGGCCCGGCGGCCTTCGTTCCTGGATAACGACGTGCTGCAACTGCTCATTGATACCCAACAGGAAGAAGAGCCCGAGAACCGGCTCGCACGGCGTCGGGCGCTCACCCATTGTTTGGGCAAGCTGCGAGAATCGGATCGGGCGCTCATTCAATCGGCCTACAGCGGTGAAGCAAACATCAAACTGCTCGCCAGCGAAAGGGGCCGTACCGCCAGCGGCGTTTATAACTCGCTGGCGCGGATACGCGCCACTCTCTTTCGATGCATCCAGGCGACCGTTGCTCAAGAAGGAATGGTCCCATGACACCCTTGAATCAAGAACACTGGCCGCTGTTCGACCGCGCGTGTGCGGGCGAGCTTTCCCCTAACGATGATGCGCAGTTGGCCGAACTGTTGCGCACTTCGCCCTCCGCTCGGCAGCAGTACTTGGCCTATGCGGCGCTCCATGCCGATCTGCACTCGGCGGTGCGGTTGTCACGGATTCGCGAGAAACTGCTCGTAGAGATCGCTGACCGCTCCACACCAGCCGAGAAGAAAGCCGCGGCCCGGCGCTGGTCGCGACTTGTCGCCCCCTTCGCGTTGGCGGCTAGTGTCGCCATCGCTCTGGTGGTCGCCAACAATCGCGGCAAGCGGACTTCCGGCGAAGAGTTCACCCCCTGGCCCGGGTCCGTGGCCGTTGTTAGCCGCATTGAAGCGGTGAAGTGGTCTACCGATGCCCCCGTGCGAAAAGTTGATCAGATCCTTCAAGCGGGTGAAGCGCTCCGGTTCGACTCCGGCGTGGTCGAAGTGGAATTTCATCAAGGCGCCGTGGTAGTGCTCGAGGGCCCGGCCGACTTCGTGTGCGAAGACCCCAATCACGGCACACTCAACGCCGGGAAGCTGGCCGCGGTGGCGCCGCCATGGGCTCTTGGCTTCCGCGTGGCGACGCCGAAGTTCGATGTGGTGGACCACGGCACGGAGTTCTCCGTGAGTGTGGATCACAGCGGCGCCGATCCCCTGGTGAATCTGGTGGTTACGGAGGGGGAAGTTGAAGTTGTCGAGTCGGAGCATTTCGAGCCGGGCCATCGGCTTCGCGCGGGCGAGGGGGTTCGTTCGACGGGCGAGTTGGCCAATGCCGAGGATGATCTTGAAGCGCGCAAATTAACCGCCAAGCTGCCGGAGCAACGCAACCTCAATCCGTCGGTGGTGGTGGGCGATCGATGGCACGATTGGACCGCAGGTTTCGATGGTGCGCCGCAGCGCGACGGCGCCTGGCGACATTTCACCAATAGCGCCGCGCCCTTTGGCGAGCCTGCGGGATACACGGAACTGGTGTGGAATGAGGAAGAGGACTGCTATTTGCCTCCGCTCGACCAGCGGCAGGCGGACCGCGAGGGCTATGTGAAAGTCCACCGCAGTGGTGGGCACCCCGGCAAAGGTCGCGAACAGTCCGTTGACGGCCTCGATCACTACAGCATCACCGGCTTTATTGTGCCGGAAGATGGTGTCTACCGCCTGGAAGCGGGTTGGCTGGAACGCAAAGAGGCAAATCGGTGGGACCTGGATGACGTGCTCGATGTCGCCGTGCATGTCAACGATCAACCAGTTGTCTTGCGCGAGACTTGCAGTCACACGCAATTTATGCGGTTCCGCGGTTCCCTGGGCGACTTGAAAGCGGGTGACGTGATTTATGTCGGCGTGGGCCCGAACGGCGTGGACCACTCGGACCGGTTTCGCTGGAGTTTTAGCGTGGTCCGCGAGCTGGAGACGGAAGAATCGACGACTTCCGTCGGCGGCGCGGCCCACTCCAAAGCAATCTTTTAAGGACGCGAGTTTCGCATGTTGAAATTATCGGCAGCGTGGCCTGATCGAATCGCTCGGCGCTCGAACCGCGCATTTACGCTCGTAGAGCTGCTGGTGGTGATCGCCATCATCGGCATTCTTGTGGCGCTGCTTTTACCAGCGGTTCAATCGGCGCGCGAAGCAGCGCGGCGCAGCCAGTGCCAGAACCAACTCAAGCAAGTCGGCTTGGCTTGCCTCAACTACGAATCCGCCAAAGGTCGGCTCCCCGCGGGTTGTATCGGCAAGAATCGCTTCAACGACGACGATGTGCCGGGGGGTGACAAGCCGGAAGTGGGCGAGTCCTGGGTGATTTCAATCCTGCCCTACCTGGAGCAAGCCCAACTGGCGGAGCAATTCGATTTTTCAGGAACTCTGCATTTCAACTCCACCGTAAAGAATGCGTCCGGTTACTCGAACGCCGAGCTGGGGCAAACGAAATTGCCAGAACTGAATTGCCCCACAGATGAGTTTTCAACGGTTCCCTTCGCGGCGTTCGGCAACAATTGGGCTCCGAGCTCTTACAAAGCCGCTTCGGGGACGATTGATCTCCCTCGTACGACCAATCTGGTCTTCTGGGATCGGCTGGTCGCAGGTGCAGCCCCTATTGCCGCCCGCAAGCAATGGGCGGAGTTGCGTGGGGCGCTCGTCGCAGCCAGTGATCGCATCCAGCAGAAGGCGACGAAGATGGCGCAAGTGACCGACGGAACCTCGAAAACGGCGATGATCGGCGAATCGGTCACCGTCACCGAACCGCTGCGCAAGACCGTGTGGGCTTCCGGCTGGCGCTACCACAACAAAGGTCACTTCATTCGCGACGCCAATAGCAACAGTTCGCTGTACCGACTGAACGACCAGAACTACTGCGCCGCGTCGGCCCGCGAGATTCCACCAGGCGGCGGCGGAGATCCTAACCTCTGCTACCGCGGCTTTGCCAGCGCTCATGCGGGCGGCGTGATTCAATTCGCGTTCTGCGATGGGTCGGTTCAGGTGATTTCCGACTCAGTCGACGATGACTATTACCTCGCCTTAGGGACGATTGCTGGAGGTGAAATCGAATGACCAAGTTGCTAACACAACAGGGATTAGTTTTCGCGTTGCTGCTCCTCACGCTCACCTTTGCTGGCTGCGGCGGCTCGCCTTACGAGTTTGCGCAGGTCACCGGCAAAGTGACGCTCGATGGCGCCCCGCTCGAGAACGCCACGGTACAGTTTCAACCCCAACGCACCGGCGAGAGTGTGCTCGTGGGACCTGGCTCAGTCGGCGTCACGAATAGCCAAGGCGAGTTCACGCTCCGGTCGCACAAAGGCGATGAGGGCGCCGTGGTGGCGCCGCATGTGGTGAGCATCTCGACGTTCGAGTCGAAGATGGTGGACCCAAAAAACTCCGACGCCGTGAAAGTAGTGTCGAAAGAACGCGTGCCAAGTCGGTACCGGGCGCCCTCGGAACTAAGAGTCGACGTCCCGGACGATGGGTTGAGTGATGCGAAGTTTGAATTAACGAGTAAGTGATCCGCCAGGAAAACCTTTTCTATAAAGTTTGTCTGCATCTCGGGAGAACGACACATGAAAGCTATTGCGAAACAATTGGCAGTTAAGCTGCTGGCGCTCTGCGTGGCGATCGGTTGCGCGGGGACGGCAGAAGGAACCCTCGTGACCGCGGGGCCCGTCTCGGATCTCGGAACTTCGTTCCTAATCAATACCGCCTCCACGGGTGGCGGGGACACGAATCCCGGTTTAACCTCGTGGACCCTCGATCGCGATTTTACGCTGAACGTTGGTCCTAACGGTTCGTTGGTCAACGTCACGGGGATTGGGTGGGCAATGGGCGCGTCCCAAGTCGTGCCGGGCAATTTTGTGGACAATATGAGCGTAACGATCACCTATCTGGGTCAAAACGGTGTCGTAGGCGGCACAGGACTCGACAGTGACGTCGTCATTGGCACAGATAGCAATTTGGACCTGACCTACCTTACTACGCCGGGCAGCACGTATCGCGGCGTGTTCGATACTCCGTTCACGCAGTTGATCAACGGTCTTAGCAACAAATTCCGCATCACGCTGACTTCTCCTACCGGATTGCGTTTCAAGACGACAACGGGAACGGCGATCTCGGCGATGAAAATCTCCATCGCCGGCACCTCCGTTGCCGTTCCAGAACCGGGCGCGTTCTTGTTCGGTGGACTCGCAACCTTAGGCGTTGGCTTTTCCTCACGGCTGTACCGCGGCGCACGCCGTCGGTCGTAGTTTGTGGCTTACCGCGCCACGCGGGGCAGCGTGGCGCGGCTGTTTTCTCTTCGTTAATGTTACTTTCTTAATCTCCTTCGGATGATGAATATGAACAGGCAACATTTTGGCCGTTTGACGCTCGCGTTGGCGTTAGGATTATTGGCCAGTACTCACGCCAGCGCGCTTGATCTCGTGAGAGATTACAAGACCGGCCAGAATCTTCCGGAGCAACTGGGAAGTAGCTTTATTATTGACCAAGCAGTGACTGGGGGGGGGGACTCGACCGTTGCCACCGCCCCCGGCTTCTTCAACTGGGTCACGCAGTACAACAACATTTGGACGGTTGGCCAGCAAGTCTCGATCACAGGGCTTGCGATTCCGATTCACGCCTTGTCCACCACGGTCCCAATCGAAATGACTTCGCAAGCGGGCAACTGGACGTTCACCTTCTTCGAACTCAATGGCGGCGCCAACCCGAACGCTTTCGATGGCTATAATTTCGCAACGATGACGGGGGAGACAGTTCTCGGCGCCAAGACCGCGACGTTCGCTCCCGACTTTGTCGCCCTGCCGAACTCCACCGATGAGTACTTCGTGAAGTTCGACACCCCGATTGAGTTCACGGCGCAGAGCACAGGCGTCGCGTTCCACATGTGGAGCACCAACACGGCGCGGGTAAAAATCAACACTGCCGGTGCGACCCGACGCGGCGTGCGGGTGAATCTGTCGGATGGTGTTGCGCAAGGCGGGGCCAACCCGAACTTCGCGGCAACGCTAGCGGGAACGCCGGTCGCTTTGCCGCCGCCCACCTTGGCCCACCGCTTCGTGGCCTCTTCGGATGTGCCCGGCAACACCAACTGGAATCCTGTTTCCCCTTCGCAAGAGCAGTTTGGGTTCGATCGTCCGCAAAAAGGGGACTACAACAACGACGGCTTCACGAACACGGCCGACTACACCGTGTGGCGTGACAATGTTGATACCGACGGTTCGGTCACCCTGCCCGCCGGCAGCCGCCCATTCGGCGCGACGGGCAACGTAAACGATGCCGACCGGGCGTACTGGGCCGCTAACTATGGCCAACCTGCCACGGTCGCGGTGAACGACCCAGCCGTTCCTGGCATCACGCAAGCGTTTAACATCGGCTCGAGAGGGCAAGCCAATATCTTCGAGCAAACGGTTGGCTCTACCCAAGCGAGCCGTCAAAACGGTTCCTTCGAACTGTGGTTCAAGCCCGATAGTCTCGCCGGCGGTGATCAGGTGTTGTACGAAGCGGGCGGTACGGGTGCTGGTTCCTACATTTCGCTGCACAACAACGAGCTCAAAGTCTTCGTGAAGAGCCAGTTTGCCGGCAACGACCAAACGCTCACCACCACGCTGACGAACACGAATTGGACTCAAGTGGTGGCGGTCATCCATAACACCTACGCCGCAACCGGAGTCTCCGCGGACGATTACGTCGATCTCTATGTCAATGGTGCGCTCGCGATCAGCACTCAGAGCACCCCGACTGACGTCAACGACTGGGCCGGCGGCAACGATGCGGGACTCGGGCAGATTGGCGGTGTAATCGCCACTGGCGGGCCAATCGTCGATCCGGGCGACGGCAGCGTGAACTTTGATTTCAAAGGTCAGATCGCCATCTTCGAATACGCCCCGACCGCGTGGACCGCGACTGAAGTTGCGACTCGCAACTCGGCAATTCGCACGGCCTCAGCGGCAGCCGCGGCGGCAGTGCCGGAGCCTTCAACGCTCCTACTTTCGGCAGTGCTGGCGATGGGCGTGGCAGGAGTGTTTCGCTCACGCGGCTAACGTAACGAGTTGTTATTCTGTGCAGACGGAGGACGCACCGGGCGCCACTGTCGAGCCTGCTCGACAGTGGCACACCTTCATCCCCGCTGCGCTACAAGAGTAGCGCACTGCGGGGGCGTTTTTAGTTGAGGTAAGTTTGGTGCGACTTTTATGCTCTTTGTGCGCGTTTGGTGTTGGCCTGACTGCCGCTCTTTCGGCGTGCGCGAAGCCCAACGTGATCGTTATTATTTCGGACGACGCCGGCTGGGCGGACTTCGGCTTCAACCGGGCCGCCACTTCTCAGGCCAATCCCGGCAACCGAGGAGCGATCCCAACTCCCAACCTCGACCAACTGGCAAGCCGGGGAGTCGCGTTTACCAACGCCTATGGGGCGAGCGTGTGCGCCATCTCTCGCGCGATGCTAACCACCGGCGTCTACGGCAATCGCTTCGGCTTCAACAACAACATCCTCGACGATTCAACGGCGATCAACACGGTGTCCATCGTGCAGGGGCTCCCGCTCGCCGCCAATACCATCTGGGAGCGGATGCAGAGTGTTGGCTACAACACGGCCGCGGTCGGCAAATGGCATTTGGGGCAACATGCCAATGGCGGCGGGCAACTGGGCAATCGGCCCGAGAATCAAGGGGTCGAATTCTTTGAAGGCCTGTTAGGTGGTTCGCGTAACTACACCGTCGGTAACGAAACAGGTGTCGCGCAGATCTTGCGGCGGACAATTTCCGATGGCGCCGGGACAGTCGCTTCTACCGTAGCCATTGAATCCGATTTCAATGGGCAGTACGTCACGGATGTGTTAGGCGATCGCTCATCGCTGTATATCCGTAATCAGGCCGCAGCCGGCGGTGATCCGTTCTTCTTGTACTCTTCCTTCACCGCGCCTCACACGCCGCTGCAGGCGACTGCCGCCGATCTGGCCTACATCGATTCGCTCGGCATCGCGGGGTTCACGGGCACTCGCCGCACCCAGGCCGCCATGCAGTACGCGCTCGACCGCAACGTTGGCAAGATTCTCACTTCGCTTGACGATCCCAACGGCGATGGTAATCCGGCCGACAGCATCGCCGAAAACACGCTCATCATGTTCGTGAATGACAACGGCGGCGATTGTTGCGATGTCGATCCCAACGCCAGCAGTAATGGCGTCTTGCGTAACGGCAAAGGAAGCCAATTCGAGGGCGGCTATCGCGTCCCCTTTATCGTCGCCGGGGCGGGGGTTGTGCCGGGCAAGCGGGGGACGGTTTCGAGCGAAATCGTATCCGTGATCGACATGTTGCCGACCGCGTTCCTGGGGGCGGGTGAAGGCGCGCTCTCCGGGAGTGAAATGTTCGATGGCGTGAATCTCTTGCCGTACATCAACGATACGTTGAGCGGCGTCGCCCACGAAGAACTGTTTTATCCGCGCTTCAGCGCTGATCAATCCGCGATTCGGCGGGGCGATTGGAAGTTGATGTACCAGACCAATACGGGTTACCAGCTCTACAATCTGGCGACGGACCCCGACGAGTCGGACGATGTGGTCGATGTCCCCGCGAACGCCGCGTTGTTGACGGACCTACGATTGCGGCTGGCGGGTTACCATGTGCAGATGGACAAGCCGCGCTATGATAACCAAGCGCCTGCGACGAATCAGTTTGATCATTTCCGCTTCCGGGAAGATGCCTTCACCACGGCGTCATTCTCAACGGCTGGCGCTTGGGTGAATGCCGAGAGTGCGGGAGGAACTTTCACCGCGTCGAGTCTCGATGGCTATGCAGACAATCGCATCACGTTGCGAGCCAAATCGAATGGCGATTACACACTCACCAACGACCTTGGTTCGGTGGGCGGGTTCGCGTATATCACCAACGAACTCAATCTCGCCAGTAGTCCCGCGGCGCTCGTGGGCAACCGCACCGCCACGATTAACGGAGCCGGGCTGATGATGACGGCCACCCGCGCCGGTGTGCTGCCGCGGATCAACCTCACCGCCACCGACGTTCGCCCGCAAGCCTTTACCTTCCGCGTGGAGCAAGATTTAGAACTGTACGACGACCTGACGATTGCCGGCAATGGCAACCAAAACTTCGAGTTCGCTGGCGATTTGCGCGAGTTTCGCCCGGGCCGGAAACTTGTGAAAGAGGGCTCGGCTGACGTGACCTTCGCCGGGAAGATTGACGTTTCCGAGGCGGTCGATCTGCAAGGGGGCAAAGTTAGCTTTTACCAGGGCTCCGTGCGAGGTGATCTCATCGCCCGCAGTGGCGTGGCGGTTATTGTCGGCCAACGCGGCATCGTGACAAGTGGCGGCGGTGGACCTCCGGTTGCGATCGTGCAACCGGGATTGGAGTTGAACTACGACGCCGCACTCGACATTTCCGGCGACGCTGCGTGGACTGACGCCGTCAGCCCCGCCGACAACCTAGCGTTCGGCGGCTCGGCGTCGAGCGTGAATGTGGCGACCAGTACGTTTCCCTATCTCACCAAAGCGTATTCGATCCCCACCTCGGGCGGGGCTTCCGGCCTCAATAACTATTTCGAGTCCAGCGGTCCGCGCAGTCAGCAGGATGCCACCTTTGAAGTGGTGTTCAACGCTAGCAATCTGGCCGCTGGCACGAACCAAGTCCTCTTTGAAGTCGGTGGTGCAACGCGGGGTGTCGCCTTCGTGGTGAACAACCAAACGCTCACCTTCAACGTCGATGGGAATGCGAGCGACATCAATCTTAACTCGCCGCTCACCGCCGGCTGGCATCATGCGGTGGGGGTGATTGATGTGAATTCCGCCGGCGCCGAGTCCGTTTACCTCTATGTCGACAATCAACTGGCGGGGACGCTCTCCGGACAAACAATTGGCGATTGGTCGGGCGGCAACACGGCGGGACTCGGCGCCGGAGCGAGCTCCGTCACCGGCGTCACTCCCGAGCCCGGTTCTCCCTTCCACGGCGAGATCGCCGTGGCGCGCTATTATGCCAACACGGCGTTCACTCCCGCCGAGGTCGCGCAGAATCATCAGTGGCTCTTGCAATCCGCGCCGAACTCGCTGTTGCAGCCGCCAGTTACGCTTGCGATCACCGGCGATTTCACGCTCGAACCGCAAACCACGCTCGAGCTTGATGTCGCGAGCCCCACGACGCACGACAAAGTGCAATCTTCCGGCGCCGCGCACCTCAATGGTTCGCTCGTCGTCTCTGCGGCCGCGAACACTGCATTTGCCGCCGGTGAAATGTTTGAAGTTATTTCGGCCACGACTTTACAGGGAGAGTTTGCAGAAGCCGACTTGCCATCGCTGCCAGACGGACTGATGTGGCAACTTCGCTACAACGCGACGTCACTCCAGCTCGTGGTGACCATCGCGGGAGACTACAACGGCGACGGAGCCGTGAGCGCTGCCGATTTTACTGTCTGGCGCGATGCGCTCGGACAAGGTGTCTCTTTGCTAACGGGCGCCGATGGTAACGGCGATGGGCAAGTGACCCTCCTCGATTATGATGTGTGGCGCAATAACTTCGGCAATCAAGTCGCGTCCCTGGCGAGCGCCCTGGCGGTTCCCGAACCGACGTTTGCGGCGTTTTCGCTCCTCGGCGGGCTCCTCATGAGCTCCGCACGTAACTGTCAGCTGTGACAGAGTCTCTCAGGTGATGCTGCCTCGCCGCGCCTTGCTGGTCGCTTTCTTTGCTGCGACCGGAAGCGAGGCGTTCACTCATCAGGTCCCCGGGTAAAGCGCCGTTTATCCCGAGAAAAACAGGTCCGGTGTTTTCGGGTCGTTTCTCAGTTTGGAACTACTGGAATCGCACTTGGAAGTTGCCGCTTCATCCCCCGTCTCTCCTTTTTCCCGCCCGCGGTTATAATTTGGCCAGCTAAGTTTTCGCCCCTCCGCACGTAGGTTCACCAATGGCCGGGTTTCCCTTTCCGTTTCCGAGTCCGGGTCGCAGCACATCACGCCGGTCGGCGTCGCGCGCGCGGCCAATGTTTGGCATCGGTGATGGCGGGAGGCGGTCGGCGAGCGGCATGAGCGGGCTGAAGATGCGGCTGCTGATGGCCCTCGCGATTGCCGCGTTCGCGCTGTTTTCATATCTTTCGGCGCCTAAGGATGAGAACCCGATTACGGGCGCCCTGGAGCGGGTCGCCATCGCCGATGAAAACGAAGAGATGGCCCTCGGCCGACAAGCGGCGCCGGAGACCGCGCGGCAGTTCGGTGGCGTCAGCGGCAATCAGCCAGGCCGCGTGAAGGTACAGCAGATGGGGCAGCAGTTGCTCGCCGGCCTCGACAACGCATTGCGTCAGATGAACCCGCCGCGGCAGAATCCGTATCAGTTCCAATTCACGCTGCTCGCGGATCCACAGACGGTGAACGCCTTCGCGCTGCCGGGTGGGCAAGTCTTTATCACCGAAGCACTGTACGATCGCCTGCAAACCGATGGCCAACTCGCCGGGGTGCTGGGCCACGAGATCGGCCACGTCCTGGAACGCCACGGCAACAAACGGATGGCGAAGCAAAAACTCTTTAGCGGACTGGCCACCGCCGGCGGGGTGTTCGGTGGCGATATGCAAAGCGCGCAGATGTCGCAAATGGTCACCAACTTCCTCAGCATGAAATACGGCCGCGATGATGAACTTGAAAGCGATAAGTGGGGCGTGCGACTCTGCGCGATGGCCGGGTACGATCCCCGCGCGATGTTCGGCGTCATGCAGATTCTCGATGAAGCGACCGGCGGTGGCGGCGGCCCGCCGGAAATGATGAGCACCCATCCCAAACCGGCCAACCGCGTGAAGTACATTGAAGGCGTGCTGAAGCAAGAGTTTCCGCAAGGCATCCCGCCAGGGCTAAGGCCGTAAAAAGAAGGGAGACGCGGATCGGCGCGGATGCAGCGGTATTGCGCGGATTAGAAAATGGTGGGACAGGATTTACAGGATCGACAAGATCAAGAGTTGTTCGCAGCGAGAATTCCCAATTGACGAACGAGAATCGTTCACAATTTACATTCCTGTCAATCGTGTTGATCCTGTCACAGAGTTCTTAAATCCATGTGCATGCGCGCTCATCCGCGTCCCCTATTCTTTCGTTTATGCCACATCTCACCATCATCTCCGGCGGGCAGACGGGTGCGGATCGCGCGGCACTCGACTTCGCGCTCCGGTATGGGTGGCCGCATGAAGGTTGGGCGCCCCGCGGACGGCGAGCCGAGGATGGGGTGATTGATTCGCGCTACAATCTGCGCGAGACGCCGAACTGGGAGTATGCCGAGCGAACCGCGTGGAATATTCGTGATAGCGACGCGACGATTGTCTTCAGCGCGAAGCGGGTGGTGAGCGGCGGCACGAGTTTGACGCTCGAGCTTGCTGAGCGCGCCGGCAAACCGGTGCTGCACCTGCTCAAAGGTAAAGCGACGCCCGAACGCATTGCCGCTAATGCGGCGGCGCTCCGCGGGTTCGTCTCCATCCACGGCATCGGCCGGCTAAACATCGCCGGGCCGCGCGAATCGCAATCGCCGGGGATGTATGCGTTTGTGCTGGCCGTGCTGGAAGCGGCGTTTGTTGCGAGTGGGGCGGCGTTAACAACCTAGCGCACTTGTCAGCGACCGGCGTTACAAGTCGCTGGAGCGAACTGGCGCCTCATCGGACGGGAAGTGAGGCGCGGAGCCGCTTCCAGAGCGATGGAGCAATTAGCAGCGCGAAGGCGACATCTGTCAGAACTGCGAGGCGTTCGACAACCGTTCCCGCGCGATCAACGAGAGCGCCGAGCATGACGATCCCCAGGATGGCGTAAACCATCGCTTGAAGGGCGATGAGCAGCCAACCTTGTGGGCTTCGTGCCGCCAGTCTGTGAACGACGAGAGTCGCGCCGTAAGCAATCAGCGCTAGGCCGGTGAGCGCGGGCGCCGGAAGTTCGAGCATCCGCAGCAGCACCAGCAGCAAACCAACGCCAATTGCTGATGCGGCGGGATCGCTGGAAGTCAGGAAGGCGATTCGGCTGGGCATGAGAGAAACTTGGGTGTTCTCTCCATCATGCTTGCTTACGCAAAGAACGCAACCACCAAGGAGCGATTGATGGGCCGGGGGGGCGTCAGCCCCCGGAGCGAAGTGGCCAACAGCTCATCAGGGCTAACGCGCTCCGCCTCGCTACGGAATAGCTCGCAGTTAGACGGCCGTGCTCCGCAGCGCCTCGTCGCGCGAGTCAAACGTCGGCAGCACGCGGTCGAGGCGGGTGATGCGAAGGGCTTCCCGGCATACCGGGCGTAGGCCGCAGAGATGGAGTAAGCCGCCTTGCACCGCCATTCGCTTGTGCAATCGCACGAGCTCTCCCATCACGCTACTGGCAAGGAAATGGACCTCGTCCAATTCGAGCAGCAGCTTCGTGGGCGGTGGTGAACCGAGTTGGCGCCAGAGGGCGTCGGCCAAATCGTACACCACTGTGGCGCCGTCTTGGGGTTGCTGCAGCCGCACCGTGCGCCAGTCGCCGGCTTGGTCGATTGTCGCACGCCAGTTTTGGACGAGGTCGATGGTGGCGCTCATGGTCGTGGCCTCGAAGCGGACCGCGTGGCGGTCCGGCTATTGATTAGGGAGCGAGCAGCAGTCGGCCCGGCGCTGCGAGAAAGCCTTTCACTTCGTTCAGGAACCGCGCCGCGGCGGCGCCATCGACGATGCGGTGGTCGTACGTCAGCGACAACGGCATTAAGAGTCGCGCTTGCAACTCGTCTTCGACGTAAACCGGCATCATGCGGCTCCGGCCAACCAGCAGAATCGCCACTTCGGGCGGGTTGATGATGGGCGTGGAGTAAACGCCGCCCACCGCGCCGAGGTTACTGATGGTGAACGTGCCGCCGCGCATTTCGTCGATCGCCAAACTTCCTTCGCGGGCTTTGGCCACGAGCCGATCCAGCTCACGGGCGACTTGCGAGATGCTTAACCGATCGGCGTCGCGGATGACGGGCACCGTGAGGCCGCGGTCGGTATCGACCGCCACGCCGATGTTCACATACTCCTTGTAGATAATTTGCCCGGCGGCCATATCGACCGAGGCGTTCACAATCGGGTGCAGTTTCAAACTGCTTGCGAGCGCCTTGATGAGAAACGGCATCTGCGTGAGTTTGAGGCCGCGTTTGGCGTAGTCCTCTTTGCTTTGGATGCGCATCTCTTCGAGCTCGGTGACATCGACGTCGTCGAAGTTGGTGAGCTGCGGAATGGTGGTGTACGAGAGCACCATGTTATTGGCGATCGTCTGCCGCATGCGAGACATTTTTTCGATCCGCACGGCGCCTTGGCTATCGCTGTTTGGCTGGCCCGGCGGGGTAACGCTAGGCGAAGCGGACGCCTTGGCGTGTTCGTTCGCTTGGCGAACGTGGGCACGGACGTCGTCTTCGGTAATCCGACCAGCGGAACCGCTCGGGCGTACGCGGCGCAGGTCGACGCCGAGCTCGCGTGCGAGCCGCCGCACGGCGGGGCCGGCGGCGGAGGAGGCGTGGCCGTCACCAGCAGAGTCGGTGTGTTGCTGAGGCGCTGCGGGCGCCGCTTGAGGCTTCGCGGGTTCGGGTGGTGCTTGCGGCGGGGCGGGTTGGGGCGCGGCGGCGGCGGGTTGCGGAGGAGGCGCTAAGTCGCGAGCGGGGGGCGGAGTTGGTTGGGCGGCCGGCGCAGCTGAAGTGGGGGCGGCCGGCGCGGCGGGGGCCGGTGCAGGTGCGGCGGCAGCGTCGGCGCCGGCTTCGAGTTCAAACAGTGGGCCGCCGATGGCGACGGTTTGGCCTTCGCTCACCAAAATCTTGATGATCTTACCGGCGCTCGGGCTGGGGATCGGTAGCGTCGCCTTGTCGGTCTCAACCTCCAACAGGTCTTGATCCTTCTTCACGACGTCCCCCGCTTTGACGAGGATCGAGAGCACGTCGCCCGAAGAGATATTTTCGCCCAAACTGGGGAGAGTAATTTGTGTGGCCATTGGAAGGGGGTCGAAAGGTGGAAAGGTAGAAAGGTCGAAAGGGAATTGCGGTGACGAGTGAAAAGTTGTGTTGTTACTCTTTACTCTTCGACCCTTTCACCTTCCGGCCTTTCCACCCCTTATGCGTACAGTGCGGAAATCTTTTCGGGGTTCACGCCCAAATCTTTGATCGCGGCGGCGACTTGGTTGGCGTCGCACAGGCCTTGGCGTTTAAGGGTGTGTAGGGTGGCGATGGTGATGCACTCGGCGTCGACTTCGAAGTGGCGGCGCAGGTTCTCGCGGCTTTCGCTGCGACCCATGCCGTCGGTGCCGAGGGCGAACAGGCCGCCGGGGCACCACGGGGCGATTTGCTCGGCGAGCGCCCGCATGTAGTCGCTGGCGGCGATACAGGGGCCGGTCGCGCCGGCAAGCGCTTGGACCACGTACGGCGTCTTGGGCGGGGCAAGCGGGTTGAGCATATTCCAGCGTTCGCACTCCTGGGCGTCCCGCCGGAGTTCGGTGTAGCTGGTAACGCTCCAAATGTCGCTGGCGATGTTGTACTTCTCGGCGAGGATGTCGGCCGCCCGCAAGGCTTCTCGCAAAATCGCACCGGAGCCGAAGAGTTGCACGCGCTGGCCTTGGGCTTCGACACTGCGGACCTTGTACATCCCGCGGATAATGCCTTCTTCGCAGCCCGCGGGCATCGGCGGCATTTCGTAGTTTTCGTTTTCGAGCGTGATGTAGTAGATGGCCGTTTCGTTATCTTCGTACATCCGCTTGAGCCCATCGAACACAATCACGGCTGTCTCGTAGGCATACGCCGGGTCGTAGGCGCGCACCGTGGGGAAGGCCATGGCATTCAGTAGGCTATGGCCATCTTGGTGCTGCAACCCTTCGCCGTTGAGCGTAGTGCGGCCCGCGGTCCCGCCGAGCAAGAAACCTTTGGCCCGCATGTCGGCGGCTGCCCAAATCAAGTCGCCGATGCGCTGAAAGCCGAACATCGAGTAGTAGATGAACATGGGGATCATGTTCACGCCGTGCGACGAGTAAGCCGTACCCGCGGCATTGAAGCTGCTCATACTGCCCGCTTCGGTAATACCCTCTTCCAGCAACTGGCCATCGCGCGCTTCCTTGTAGAAGGCGATGTCCTTCGCGTCGACCGGTTCGTACAACTGGCCGGCGTGGGCGTAGATGCCGATTTGGCGGAAGAGCCCTTCCATGCCGAAAGTCCGCGATTCGTCGGGTACAATCGGCACGATGTACTTGCCGATTTTGTCGTCGCGCAAGAGATCGCCAAGCAAACGCACGAAGCCATTGGTGGTGGAGAACTCTTTGCCGGGACCGGCGCTCACCAGTTTGCCTTTGAGCGTCTTTTCAAAGTCGGCCAGCCGCGGCACTTCCATCGTGATCGGCTTAGTTGAGCGAACCGGGACGCTGCCGCCGAGCGCTTCACGGCGCTGCTTGAGGTAGATCATCTCTGGACTGTCCGCCGGCGGTTTGTAGAAGGGCGCTTCGGCAACGCGCTCGTCGCTGATCGGGATGCCGAATCGCGTACGGAACTCGCGTAGCTCTACTTCGTCAAGTTTCTTTTGATTGTGGGTCTTGTTGCGACCCTCGCCCCCTTCGCCCAAGCCGTAGCCCTTAATCGTTTTGGCAATGATAACGGTCGGCTTGCCGTTCTTCTTGGTGACGGCTTGGTGGTAGGCGGCGAATACCTTCTCAGGATCGTGCCCGCCGCGCTTCATCTTGCGGAGCTTGTCGTCCGAGTAGTTCTTCACCAGCGGCAACAGCTCGGGGTACTTGCCGAAGAAGTCTTCGCGGATGAACGAACCATCACTGACCACGTACTTTTGATACTGGCCGTCGACCACCTCCATCATGCGCTGCGCGAGCAGGCCATCGTCGTCTTGGTCCAAGAGCGGATCCCAATCGCTGCCCCAGACGACCTTGATGACATTCCATCCGGCGCCGCGGAAGGAGCCTTCCAGCTCTTGAATGATTTTGCCGTTGCCACGCACGGGGCCATCGAGCCGCTGCAAGTTGCAGTTGATGACGAAGATCAGGTTTTCGAGCTGCTCGCGCGAAGCGAGCGTAATGGCCCCGAGCGTTTCAGGCTCGTCGCATTCGCCGTCGCCCAAAAAGGCCCACACATGCTGGCCGCGACAATCCTTGATGCCGCGATCGGTAAGGTATTCGTTGAAGCGGGCTTGGTAGATGGCCATGATCGGCGCGAGGCCCATGGACACGGTGGGGAACTCCCAAAACTCGGGCATCAGCCACGGGTGCGGATAGGAGCTCAGGCCGCCACCCGATCCCAACTCACGGCGGAAGTTCACCAGTTGCTGCTCGGTGAGCCGACCTTCGAGGAAAGCGCGGGCGTAAATCCCCGGGGCCGCGTGACCTTGATAGTAAACCTGGTCGCCGCTGAAGCCATCGGCTCCACGCCCTTTGAAGAAGTGATTGAACGCTATTTCGTAGAGTGTGGCGGATGAAGCGAACGTGCTGATGTGCCCGCCCGGTGAAGCGGGGTCGCGGTTCGCGCGGGTGACCATCGCCATCGCATTCCAGCGGACGAAGCTTTTGATGCGCCGTTCGAGCTCGCGATTGCCGGGAAACGGCACTTGATCCTCGTGGGGAATCGTATTGACATACGGCGTGGTCGCCGTGAACGGCAGCTCGACTCCGTTGCGATGCGCCGACTCCTCGAGTACGGAGAGCAGTTCTTTAACGCGCTCCGGCCCTTTGCTATCGAGCACGTAGTCGAGCGATTCCAACCACTCAGCGGTTTCCGCCGGGTCGATATCGTTGGGAATCTGGGAGTGCAGGCGAGGGGAGGAAGCGGTGCTCATTTGGGCTATCGGCTATCGGCTGTTGGCTATCGGCGTTTCCGCCTTCGTCACTAAACTTTTTGAAAGACGAAGAAGGGGCTTTCAATTTGAATTGGATGATTTTTGGTTCGAGAACAACTTGCTCCAGCCGACAGCCGAAAGCTGACAGCCGATAGCCTCATCTACACTCCGGCCTTGCTCCGTTTCGGCCGATACACTTCGGTCGCGGTGCCGAGGTGGACTTCGCCGGCGAAGGCGATGGTTTCGCTTAAGGTTGGGTGCGGGTGAATGGACTCGGCGATGTCACGGATGGTGCAGCCCATTTCAATGGCGAGGACCGCTTCGGAGATTAGCTCGCCGGCGCCGGAGCCGACGATACCGCAGCCGAGGACCCGGTCAGTGCCGGGTTCGATAATCCACTTGGTCAGGCCATCAGTGCGGCCGTTGGCGATGGCCCGGCCGCTCGCTTGCCACGGATACTGGGCGACTTCCACATCGCGGCCCGCTTTCTTCGCTTCGTCGACGGTCAGGCCCGCCCAGGCGATTTCGGGGTCGGTAAAGACGACGGCGGGAATCGCTTCCACATCAAACGCGGCTGGGTGGCCGGCGATCACTTCAGCGGCGATCTTGCCTTCGTGCGCCGCTTTGTGGGCGAGCATCGGGTCGCCCGCCACATCGCCGATGGCAAACAGGTGCGGGTCGGCGGTGCGCTGCTTGTCATCGACTTCAATGAACCCGCGGCTGTTGACCACGGCCTTGGTATTCTCCAGGCCGAGGCCGTTACTTACCGGTCGCCGGCCGATGGAAATCAACACCCGGTCGTAGTAGTGCTTGCCTTTCATTTCGGGGCCGTCCATCTCGACGGCTACTTTGTCGCCATCCTCGGCGAGACTGACCACCTTCGTACCGAGATGCACGGCATGAAAGCGCTCACGCACGCGGGCTTCTAGCGGCTTGACCAAATCGCGGTCGGCGCCGGGGAGCAACCCGTCGGTAAGTTCAACCACCGAGACCTGGCTGCCGAGCTCGTTGTAGACGGTGCCCATTTCGAGGCCAATGTAACCGCCACCCACGACCAGCATGGTTTCAGGAATGTCGGCCAGCGCGAGCGCGCCGGTGGAATCAACGACGCGCGGGCTTTTGATGTCGAACATCTTCGGCATCGCTGGAACACTGCCCGTCGCGATGATGCAGTGGTCGAACGTCAGGCGCTCGCTGTCGTACGTGCTGGCGTCGCCCCCTTCCAGTTGCAGCGTCGTGGAGTCGACGAAGATGCCGCGAGCGTGAACCCGCCGCACCTTGCGGCGCTTGGCGAGTTGGGCGAGGCCGCCGGAGAGCGTTTCAATCACCTGCTCTTTGCGGGCGCGGAGTTTGTCGATCGAAACCTTGGGGGGCGCGAAGTCGACACCCCACTCGGCCATCTCACTCGCTTCGCTGATGATCTTGGCGACATGCAGCAGAGCCTTCGAGGGGATGCAGCCGCGCAGCAAGCAGGTGCCGCCGAGGCGTGGGTCGGCCTCGACGATGGTCACTTCCAGGCCCAAGTCGGCCGCCATGAACGCCGCCGCGTAACCGCCGGGACCGCCACCGAGTACGACCACCTGTGAGTGCATAACGCCCTAGCTGTTTGGACTGCCACCGACGTGAAAGGGGTCGGGGAGCGGTAATACGGGGGGAAACCGAATTGTCGGGGCGGCAAACAACCGCCCGCTTGGGTGGACCGCCGGGTAAATCGGCAGAACCTCCCAAGTTTACCGGATTGGGTGGCCACAACCAATGGGCACTTCTGGGGTTTTTGCCGGGATTGATTGGGTCGAGATCGACCGAGAATTCGGGGGTCCCGGCGGCCCTGTCGCAGCGATTGCGGTTAATCTACTCTGCTAGACGCCTCCTCTCGCCATTCCGATCGGCAACGTGCGCATGTCCGAATCGACCACTGAAGTTGACCCCTACCGCGCCGATCCGCGGGTGATCGCCGACCCGCCGACCACCTTACTCGGCAAACTGGCGTGCTGCGGACCGGGGTTCATTCTATCGGCTTCGATTGTGGGCGCGGGCGAGCTGATCGCGACCACGGTGCTGGGCGCGAAGGCGGGGTACACGGCGCTGTGGGTGATTTTGGTGAGCTGTTTGGTGAAGGTCGCCGTGCAGCTTGAGTTCGGGCGGCATACCATACTCTCGGGTGAAACGTGCGTCGAAGCGCTCAACCGGCTGCCGGGCCCGAAGTTCAAAGGGGTTCACTCTTCCATTTGGCTGTGGATTATCTTGCAGCCGGCGAAGTTCATGCAGCTGGCGGGCATTTTGGGAGGCGCGGCGATCGTGATGCACATGGTGGCGCCCACCGTTCCGCTCGCCGGGTGGGTGTGGGGCATTGGTACGAGCGCCGCGATTTTGGTGAGCGTGGGGCGTTACCAAAGCGTTGAGAAGATTTGCCTGGCGATGATCGGCGGCTTCACGCTCACCACCCTCATTTGTCTGGTGGCGCTGCAGTGGACGCCGTACGCATTCAACCTTAGCGATGTTGCCTCCGGGTTAACGGGCAAAATTCCGGCTGGCGGTTGGCTCTTGGTGATTGGCGCGTTCGGGCTCACCGGCGTTGGGGGAGATGAGATTCTGCACTACACCTACTGGCTGTTGGAAAAGGGCTACGCCAAAAAGACCGGCCCGCGCGATCCGCACGATCCCGCCTGGGCCGAACGCGCTCGGGGCTGGATGAAGGTGATGCAGTTCGATGCGCTCTTGTCGATGGTCGCCTACACAGCGGTCACGGCGGCGTTTTATTGTTTGGGCGCCGCGGTGCTGCACAAACAACCGGAGATTCCCGAAGGGTACGCGCTCGTTGAAGCGCTCGGCGCCATGTATACCGAAAGCTTGGGAGCGTGGAGCCGCTACGTCTTCTTGGCGGGGGCGTTCGTGGTGCTGTACTCGAGCGTCTTCTCGGCGATGGCGGCGTGGTGCCGAATGTTCGCGGACACTTACGACAAGTTCGGCTGGATCAACTTTCGCGAACTGCACAGCCGCCGGCGGGCGATCGCGCTCTCGGCGTGGGGAACAATGCTACTGTGGGCAGTGCTGTTCCTCTACGTGAAACAACCACTCGTGATGGTGCTGTGGGGCGGCGCCGCGACGAGTGTGATTCTGCTGGTCTCCGCCTACGCGGCGGTGTACTTCCACTGCTTCGGCACACCGGTGGAGCTGCGGCCGAGCGCGCCGTATCGCGCCGCGTTTTGGCTAAGCGTGCTGGCGATCGCGGGGCTGGCGGTGTGGTCGACGTACGAAGCGGTGCTGAAGGCGGGGTGATGCCGTAGCCCCTCCCACTCGTGGGGAGGGGTTGGGGAGGGGAGAAAGCGGGACTTAGCCCTGCGCCCGTTTCGGCAGCGTGAACGAATACAGCACCACCACCGCGCCGGCTGAGAGCAAACTCCAGGGCGCCCAGTCGGGGGGATCAACTACCCGAGCCGCCCGCACCACCTGGCCGTTGCGAACTTGTTCTTTGAGCACGGCGCGATCAACCGCCAGGGCTTCCACGCCGAGGATGCAGCTATACGCCCCGAGGGCGAGGAACAGCGCGCGCCACATATTCGCCAAATCTCCAGGAGGTCGGACTCCACGGTCCGAAGAGAGTATCGGCACTGCTAGCAAACGATCTTTGCGGCAGTGTTGGGCGCTGGAACCTTCGGCCTGCAGTGCGCTTTCGGCATGATCGGCAGAGTTTGCGGGGCTTCTGCCCCATGACGGTGGAAGTCGCGCCGACTATTCCCAGGTGAATTCTTCCAGCGTCCTCATTAGAATGCGCCGCTCGCAACAACGGAACTGACTCGAATCAACTCCCCCCGCATGTTCAACTTCACCACCGCCATGGATCGGCTCTGTCGCGACATGGTGCGGCGGCTGCCGGAGCTCGCGCATATTGACATGGGCCGCGTCGGCGTGGGCTTTCGGCAAACGCGCCAAGCGGGGCATTATGGCGTGCATGCGTCGCTCACGCCGCTGCGGTTTCAAGGCGGGACACTCACCAAGAAGATGCGCGGGCAACTGATGACCACGCAGAAGGTACTGCGGGTGGATGGCGCCGAGTGCTTGTACTTGCTCCAGTTCTATCTGCCGCGCTTCACCGACGAGCCGTTTGAAGAAAAGCTCGCCACGACTGTGCATGAGTTGTGGCATATTAGCCCGCAGTTCGATGGGGACATCCGCCGCTTCGCCGGCAAGAACTTCGCGCATGGGAACTCGAAGGATGGCTTTCATCAAACCGCCACGGAGCTGGCGCGCAGGTGGCTAGCACTCGATCCGCCGCTGGGCCTGTATGGTTTCTTGCAGTACCGAACGCCGCAGCTTGAAGCGGAGTACGGGCGGATTGTGGGGGCCAAATACTCGACCCCCAAACTGGTGCCAGTTCGCCTTGACCCTCAACAGGTAAAACGCTAGCGTACGCGGCCCAAATACCTTCGGGCGTTGGTCATTTCGGCTTGGTCATTCTGCAATCGAATGACCAATGATCAAGCCGAAATGACCAATTGTGAACAGCGCTCATCCAATCGTCACTTCTATGCGAAGGTTATTCGCACTACTGCTAGCGCTCCTTGCTGGGTGCCAGATGTTTGTCGCGGCGCCGACGCCGGCGGCGAAGTCGCTGCTCGCGCTCGCGCAGAGCTCGCCCGATGCGGTGACATTTGATATCTACTGGGCGACCTTGCCGGCGGACCTGGAAACCGATGAGCACGCGCTGTGGAGTTACGTGCAAGAAGATCGCTTGCCGGCCGAGTTACGGCGGCGGCTGATGCAGAATGGCTTGCGCGGCGGAATCGTTGGCGGCGCGCCGCCGGAGAAGATTCGCGATCTGTTGGACCCTCAGCGGACGGATGTCGTGCAAAGCACCACAGCCGCCAGCGCGCCACTCACCGCCGCCACGGGCGTTAAGCGCCGTACGCGGCAAATCAAACCGG
Organism: Pirellulales bacterium; assembly: GCA_022841705.1. Lineage (GTDB taxonomy): Bacteria > Planctomycetota > Planctomycetia > Pirellulales > Lacipirellulaceae. Next base: position 85,976 of record JALHQZ010000007.1, on the reverse strand, counting down.
GCGATTCGGTGGAACTGCAAGCGGCGGAAGTGCTGCCGGAAATGCCATTGCTGGTGGGCGGTGCGGACGGACTTTCGGGCGCAACGTATCGCAACGTGCAGCCGATCTATCGGTTGCGAACCAGCTCGACGACTGATGGCCGCATCGAAGTGCAGCTCACGCCGGAACTGCACTACGGCACGCCCAAGTGGCGGATGGCGGTGGATGAAACCGGCATGTTCAGCCAGCAGTCGCCGACGCGCGATGTAAAACTCTTTAGCGAACTACAAATCGCCGCGCCGCTCGTGGCGGGCGAAATGCTGCTGGTCACCAGCCTGCCCGATTCCGGCGGTCGACTCGGCCATTACTTCCACCAAGCCGATGCCGCAGAGCCCGGCCGCCGCAAAGCAATTCTGATTCGCCTCGCCGAACCGCCGAAGACGAAATTGTTCGCAGGCGAATGAAGTAGGGTGGGTTATCCCGCCGCCAATAACCGTTGCCTGACGATCAAACTTTCTCGGCGGGTAACCCACCAGTTGACGCCGCGCGAAACGGTGGGTTAAACCGCCGGCGGTAAACGGCTGTTAAGTACAGAATCGCGTTTGCCGACGGTTTGACCCACCCTACAACTTCAAAACAACCGCCGCTGTTTATCCGGCGCCAGTGGTTCGGCATTGATGCCGCGGCCTTTGAGTGTTTCGACAAACTCGCGTGGGCCGTGCGTGCAGAGGACTTTGCGCGGGGCGACGCGCTCGATCAGTTCCAGCAGTTCGTTGAAGTCGGCGTGGTCGGAAAACGGCAGCGCGTGATCCACGCCCCAGCGGTACTTCGTCGCCTCATCAATCGCCCAGCCGGTCATGGCGAACGAGACCGTCTCGCCGAGATTCGCTAGCCGAAAACCCTTCATGCCGCGCGGCGTGGTGAGCACCACATGCCCCGGCAGCGCGCGGCCGGGGTACACCCGCACCGCGGCCGTGGGCGAATCAAGCCGCATCCCGCACGCTTCGTACAGCCGGCTGATCGCGAAGATATCAGGATGCTGAAGCACTGGCACGCCGGCAGTGGTGAGCACTTTCGTTAGCTCCTGCGATTTGCCGAGCGCGTAAGCGTGAATCACCGGTGTGCGGCCCGCGGCGAACGCGCCGTGTATCAGTTCCAACAACCGTTCGATCACTTCACTCCGCGGCGGCATCACATAGCGCGGCTTGCCGAAGGTTGATTCCATCACCAAGAGGTCAGCCCGCGGCGGCTCGCAACGTTCGGCGGTGAGCGCTTCGCCCAACCGAAAGTCGCCCGTGTAGAGGAGCCGCTCACGCCCATTGTCCGCGAGCAGCATCGCCGAACCGAAGCAGTGCCCCGCGGGGTGCGCCGTCACTTGGCAATCGCCTAGCGCGAGCGGCTGGCCGAACGGCATCTCGACCACCCGCCGCAGCGTCGGCCCCAACCGATGCCGATACATCCGCCCGGTGGCCGGCGTGCAGAAGGCAACCTCGTGCCGCGCCATGTGGTCCGCATGCGCATGCGACACAAACCCCCGCGGCTGCCGCCGGCGCACGTCGACCGCGAGCCGCGCGGTGGTCAGAAACAAGCCGTCGTCGTAGTGGTACATGAGGGGAGAGCAGGCAGCAGGCAGAGGGCAGCAGGCAGTTGAAGGGAATGACCAAGCCGCAATGACCAATGACCAAGTGGACTCCACGGTCGCTACCGATCATTCGCTCGTTTTGGCGGCACTTTGTCCACTGCCCTCTGTCTGCCGCCCACTGCTTGCTGAATTGGTCATTTCGGCTTGGTCATTGGTCATTTCCCTCGCTGCCCTCCGCCTGCTGCCCGCTCAATGCTAAACTATCGTCCACCGTGAGTCCGCTCCCCTCGGCGATTGATTTGCCCAATGGAAGTTCTGAAGATCATCGTCCTTGCCATCGTCCAAGGGCTCACCGAGTTCTTGCCGATTAGTTCCGATGGGCACTTGGTGGTGGCGAACGCGCTCTTGGAAGCCTTCGGCTCGCCGCCAGCGAAGGACCTGATGGAGGTGACCATCGCTCTGCACATGGGCACCTTGGCCGCGGTGCTGTGGCACTACCGGCGCGAAATCGTACGGCTGTTGGGGGCCGATCGCAACGTGATTCCGCTGATTCTGGTCGGCTCGATTCCGGCAGCAATCGTGGGACTCACCATCAAGAAAGGGCCGTGGGAAGATTGGATTCAACACCATGTGCTGGAGAACGTGCTCATCGCCGGGCTAATGTTCCCCGTCACCGCCGCGTTTTTGATCTACGGTTCACGCCGGCTAAGCGGCACAACCGATTATCCGCAAGCGAACTGGAAGCAATCGCTCCTCATCGGCCTCGCGCAAGCGTTTGCGATTCTGCCCGGCGCCTCGCGCAGCGGCAGTACGATTCCCACGGCGCTCGGCTTGGGATTTACTCCGCTGGCCGCCACCAGTTTCTCATTCCTGATGAGCATCCCCGCGGTGGCCGGCGCCGGCCTATTAGAACTGCTGGACGTGATGAAGGCCGGCACGACCAGCACCCCGCTGCCGACGCTCCTGCTCGGCTTCGCGGTGTCGTTCGTGGTGGGCCTCGGCGCGCTGCGGCTGCTGGTGAAGTTCGTGCAGCGCGGGAAGCTCAGTTTGTTTGCGTGGTATTTGATTCCGCTCGGCGTGGCGGTGGTGGTGTGGCAGTTGGGGAAATAGCCGCGCAGCGGCGACATTTGCCCTCGCTTACCAGTTTTTAATCGAAGACATGAGCACAGGCGAACTCTACTGGTCGGTTGTCGACAAGGTTTGGGATGAAATTTCCATCTACGATGGTCCCCAGGTTTTTCTCGAGCAATTCAACAGCGCGCCAGAAGTAGCGCGAATACTGTTCGCTGCCCATTGGTGCCAATCAGAGGTAAACAATGGCGGCCTGCAACAGTTCTTCGACAACTCAACGGGTGTTTTAGCTCCCGAGGCTGTGCTTGCTTTTCGGGCGATTGGCATGCCGCAGATAGCAGCCGTCATTGCGAACGCCATGCAGTGGTTCGGTCCCGAGTATCTGCGCAACCGAGAAGAGCGTATGGATAGACTTGCGGTGTTCGAAGCGAGTCATCCTGAAGAGTCGAATCCATTCGAAGAACTGGATGACCAGTTTTTCGACTTAATCGATTCTGAGAACGGCGGTTTCGAGGAGGCTGCCGATGCCTACGCAGGCCAGAATGTCAGCTAACAAGTTAGAAGCGCGCGATGCGGACTGGATATCACCGGGTATTGCTCGTTAGATTGCTTTGCCGCCGCCCGCCACCAAAAACGCCACCGGCGAGACTCCAAAGTAATCCTCCAACCGAACCGCGTTCTGTTGGCTGATGCTCCGCCGACCCGCGAGGACATTGCTGATCGCCGCCGGCGGGATGCGGGTCTGAAAAGAATCCTGAAGGGATTCCATCAGTCAGCCCAGGGTTGCGAGCAAAGCGAGCTACCCTGGGTCGAGCATCGCCAACGAACGTCGGCCGAGCGAACGACGTTAATCGCGATCGGCGGTGGACCGAGGCCGAAATGCTCCGCAGACGGAGGTTGGGCGAATCGATTTCGTCCTCGGCAAACCGCCGCTGGAATTTGGGGCCGCTCGCTCGGACGAGGACAATCTTGCGACCGTGAACCCAGGGTAGGCTGCTGCGCGGCCAACCCTGGGCTAACTGATGAAATCCCTTCAGGATATTTCTGCCGGAGAAGCTGCGTTTTAAACACCGGGCGCCAATTGCAAAACGCCGAGGTAATTCTTTGGCCAAACCGCGGGATGTTCACCTGTGCTCCGTCCTCCTGCGAGAACGTTGCTCCTCGTCGCCTAGGGATGGCAATTTTCGGCAGTTGTCAAGGCCAAAATGTAGCCACCTCCCACCCAAAAAGATTCCGAAAAAATTCTCCCACTTCGACTAGCTTGTAGCCACCAGCCACTGTACAAAGAATCATGCACGCGAGGCGGCGCCGCTCAAGAGCGGGGCGCTCGAAGGTTCAGCGAATGCCGGTGTTGCAACGCCGGCGAACCTTATCACGAGCGTCCCTAGAACTGGGCGCCAAGTCGGCGAGCAAGACGGTTTTCAACGAATTAAGAAATTAGGTGAGCTCCTTCCCGGCACGAAAGTCCCGTGCTGTAAGGTGAGGGGTTGCTTTCCAGCGCCCGACCAATTTCCCGTCTCTTACGCTGGGGCTAGCGTACGATGAGGCGCCTCATCGCTTTTTTGCGATGGCTGCATCAAACCGGCGAGTTTTCTCAGGGCGCGTTGTCGCACCCTGCTCAGCTGCGTAGACTCAAGTGGAGAACCCCCTATTTTTCCCAGCTCAACCCCTTAAACCTCCGCTTCCCATGCCCAGCGAAGAGGAAATCTACCAAGACCACATCCTCGACCATTACGAGGACCCGTTCCACCGCGGCAAGTTGCCGACGGCGACGCATGCGCACGAAGATAAAAACCCGCTCTGTGGAGACGTGGTGCGGATCGAACTCCAGCTCGACCGGGACGGCCGCGTGAGTGACGCCTACTTTAGCGGCGATGGCTGCGTGATTAGCCAAGCGTCCGCCTCGATGCTGCTCGAAGCGCTGGTGGGTAAAACAGTCGACGAAGTGAAAGAGTTTTCGGCCGAGGACATGCTTAAATTGTACGGCGCGCGGCTGACGCCGAATCGGCAGAAGTGCTGTTTGCTGTCGTGGCGCGTGGTGCAACAAGCGCTCTACTCGCCGGTTGGTGCGTAGGTCAAGCGCTTCGCATTCCTCCGATTGAGGTTGCAATCATCATCGACCCGTGATTACTCTGCCGCTTCCGTTATCGCTCGCCCCCATGACCGCATCCGCCTTACTGCCCGAATCGCTTCGCCAGGATTTCCCGATCCTGGCGCAGCACGTGCATGGCGATAAGCCGCTCGTGTTTCTCGACAACGCCGCCAGCAGCCAGCGGCCGGAAGCGGTCATCAAGGCGATGGTCGAGTCCTATGCCTGCGACTATGCCAACGTCCATCGCGGCATCCACGTATTGAGCGAGCGCAGCACCGACGCGTACGAACTCGCCCGCAGCAAAGTGCGCGCCTTTCTGGGCGCCGCTTACGAACACGAGATCATTTTCACTTCGGGCACAACGGCGGGCATCAATTTGGTTGCGCGCAGTTGGGGCGATGCGAACCTGCGCGCCGGGGACGAGATTCTGCTCAATCTGATGGAGCATCACTCGAACCTGGTGCCGTGGTTTCAGTTGGCCGAGCGAACCGGCGCCGTCGTGCGGCACATTCCGCTCACGGAAGATGGCCGGCTCGATTTGTACGACCTCGACGAGTACCTCACGCCGCGCACGCGGATCGTGGCGGTCACCGCGGTTTCCAACACGCTCGGCACAATCAATCCTGTGCGCGAACTGGCCCGCGCCGCCCACGATGTTGGCGCCGTGGTGCTGGTCGACGCCGCCCAAAGCGCCCCGCATTTGCGGACCGATGTGCAGGAACTCGATGTCGATTTCCTGGCGCTCAGCGGCCACAAAATGTGCGGGCCAACGGGTATCGGCGTGCTGTACGGTCGCGCGGAACTGCTGGAAGCGATGCCGCCGATGTTCGGCGGCGGCAGCATGATCAACCGCGTCTACGCCGACCGCTTCACATCGGCTGACTTGCCGGCGAAGTTCGAAGCAGGGACGCCGCCAATCGTTGGCGCCATCGGCCTCGGCGCCGCGATCGATTACTTGGAAGCGATTGGCCTCGACCGCATCCACGCGCACGAGCAGGCGCTCGTCGAACGCGCGTGGGAAGGATTGTCGCAAGTCGAAGGCATTCGCCTGCTTGGCCCGCGGCCCGAACTGCGTGCTGGGCTGGTAAGCTTTGTGCTTGATCGCCCGCACGCTCACGACATCGCCCAGCTCCTGGACCGCGAAGGAATCGCCGTCCGCGCCGGCCATCACTGCACCCAACCGCTGCACGACCACCTCGGCATCACCGCCAGCACCAGAGCGAGTTTTTACCTGTACAACACCGTGGGCGAAGTCGACGCCCTGATCGCCGCCGTGCGGGATGTGCGGGACCGATTCAAGCCGACGGGGCGGAAACGCCGCCGGGCGTAGAATTCCGGAGATTTCGGGCCGCGGAAGGGGACGATTCCGGGTTCACCCCTGAGTTGTGGCCCCCTTGCCCACAACTTATAATCCGAGGTCCCACGCAGGGCTGCCCAATCGCCCTAATTTGACACTCGCGGAGGCGAACTTGGCGAACTTGATCTCGCCCAGTTTTACGCCAGCGGGTAAACATGCGGGTCCAAACACCAACCGTCCTTCAACGCGCTCGAACAGGTTCGCCGGGAGCTAGCATCCGCCATGCGATTTTGGCTGCTCGACGCCATCGAGTCGTTTGAACCTTACAAACAACTCACGGCCACCAAGAACGTCGCCTTCAGCGAAGAGTACCTGCAGGATCACTTTCCGGAGTTTCCGGTCCTGCCGGGGGTCTTCATGTTGGAAGCGGCGACCCAAGCTTCCGCGTGGCTCCTACGGCTAAGCGAAGACTTTAAGCACAGCATCATTACGCTGAAGGAAGCGAAGAATATCAAGTACGCCGACTTCGTCGCGCCGGGCCACAAGCTCGAACTGAATGTCGAGTTGGTGAAGCATGATGAACGGCTTGCGACCTTCAAAGTTCAAGGCGGCGTGGGCGATCGTACCAGCCTCACGGGGAAAATTACTGTTGAACGTTACAACCTCGCCGACGCCGACCCGCTGCAAGCGGAGATGGACGCCCGCGTGCTGAAATACCTACGCAAAGCGCAGCAAGCAATTCTGCGAACGACATCAACCACTTAACGCTTTTTCGCCACCCTACCCTGCCGCTCGCCGGCTGACATCACGCCCAACTTTTTCGCATTCAATTTGTTTCGGAGGCTCGCAACCCACCATGCCCACCACGGAAGAAATCTTCGCCAAGGTTCAAGAATCGCTCGTCGACGCGCTCGGCGTGGAAGAGGATGAGGTTACGCCCGAAGCGACCCTGCAAGGCGATCTCGACGCTGAAAGCATTGACTTCCTCGACATTGTCTTCCGGCTAGAGAAAGCGTTCGGCATCAAAATCGAACGGGGTGAGCTCTTCCCCGAAGACATTCTCACCAACACCGAGTACGTCGCCGACGGCAAGGTGAACGCCACGGGCATCGCCAAGCTGAAAGAGCGGATGCCGTTCGCGAACCTCTCGAAGTTCGAAGCGAACCCGCAGGTCCAAAACCTCGGCAAGCAACTCACCGTCCAAGACATGTGCCAATTCGTCGCCCACAAGCTGGCGAAAATGTAGCTTATGGCTAATGGCTGTGAGCTGATAGCCACTACCGATCACCATTTACCAATCACCACTCACCTCTCTCATGCGTTGGTTCTGGGTTGATCGCTTCACCGAATTTGTCGCCGGCTCGCATGCTGCGGGGGTGAAAGGTGTTGCGCTCAGCGATGAGTACCTGCACGATCACTGGGATTGCTACCCGGTGATGCCGAACTCGCTGATTGCCGAAGGGATGGCCCAAACGGCCGGCCTGTTGGTGAGCGAGATGTACGAGTTCAAGGAACTGGTCGTGCTGGCGAAGTTCACCACGCTGGAGTTCACCGGCGAAGTGCGGCCCGGCGACGTGATCGCTTACCGTGCGGAAATCGGCCGCAAGATGGACGTTGGCGCCCAGTGTACCGTCACTGGCATGGTGGGCGAACGCCGCCAAGCGTACGCCGAAATCTTCTTTGGCCGCCTCCAACCCGACCCCGAGAAAACGCACCTGCCGGCGCGACTGTTCGACCCGGACGACCTGGCTCACTGGCTGCACACCACTGGCATCTTCACCGTCGGTGTTCACCCCGATGGCTCGCGGATGAAACCGAGCGACTACGGCTTGCCGGTGCATAGCGCGAATTTGTAGGGTGGGTAAACCCGTCGGCGAGCGTTGATATGATGGTGAATGAAAACTTCATCGCCGGCGGGTTTACCCACCTTTTCAGCTTGCGGCCGATGGTGGGTTGATCCGCCGGTGGTGCGTTAATCGTATTCGCAACGCCCCTCACCGGCGGAACAACCCACCCTACAAAGGACTAAATCATGAGAACGCGTGTCGTCGTCACCGGGATGGGTTGTGTCACGCCGCTGGGGCATTCGCCCACCGAGTTGTGGGGCAACCTGATGGCGTGCAAGAGTGGCGTGGGGCCGACGACGCTCTTTGATGCAAGCAATTTTCCGACGCGTATCGCGGCGGAGGTGCGCGATTGGTCCGTTGCGTCGGTCGGCGAAGACCCGGCTGAATGGGAGAAGCGTGGGCGGCATACGCGCTTTGCGGCGGGGGCGGCGAAGCAAGCGGTTGTTGATTCGGGCGTCATCGGCTCGGTCACGCCCACGCGGTTCGGCGTGTATCTCGGCGCCGGCGAAGGGCAGCAAGATTTCGATTCCTTCAGCCGGATGATGGTCACCGCGCTGGAAGGGGGCCAACTCGACCTGGCGAAGTTTGTGCAAGCGGGGCTCGACGAGCTCGATCCGCAATTGGAACTCGAACAAGAACCGAACATGCCGGCCGGCTATGTGGCCGCGATGTTCAATGCCCAAGGCCCCAACTGCAATTGCCTCACCGCGTGCGCGGCGAGCAGCCAAGCGATTGGCGAGGCGACCGAAATCATCCGTCGCGGCGAAGCGGACGTGATGCTCTCTGGCGGCGCCCACAGCATGATTCACCCCTTCGGCGTCACAGGCTTCAATTTGCTCACCGCGCTGAGCGAACGGAACGATGAACCGACCCGCGCGTCACGCCCCTTCGATATGCACCGCGATGGCTTCGTGCTGGGCGAAGGCGCCGCCATGCTGGTGCTGGAAGAGTACGAACACGCCCGCAAGCGCGGCGCCCAAATCTACGGCGAAATTTTAGGCTACGGCACCACGGCGGACGCCTTCCGCATTACCGACACGCACCCCGAAGGCCGCGGCGCCACGACGTGTCTCAAAATGGCGCTGGCCGACGCCGGCAAGAACCCGACCGACCTGCACTACATCAACGCCCACGGCACCAGCACTTCGGTCAACGACAAAGTCGAATCGCTCGCCATCAAGCAAGCGCTCGGCGAAGTGGCGTACAAGATTCCCGTGAGTAGCACCAAAAGCATGACCGGCCACCTGATCGCCGCCGCCGGCGCGACGGAGCTGATCATCTCGCTGCTGGCCATCCGCCACAACATCGCCCCACCCACGATCAACTACGAAACGCCGGACCCCGAGTGCGACCTCGACTACGTCCCCAACGCCCCGCGCGACACGAAGATCACCACCATCGCCTCGAACAGCTTCGGGTTCGGCGGGCAGAATATCACGCTGGTGGCGGGGAAGTTGTGAGGTGTTTTGTACGACGGGCTTTGATCCCGTCGAGCAATAAGAGATTTTGTGTCTAGATCACACTGTCTTTAGTGGCGGGATCGGTTGGGCTCGGGCAATTAACTTCTGCGGGTTGCAATGAAGAACCCGCCATTAAGGACATGATGCGGGTGAGGCCGAAAAGCCTCAGCCCAAAAGTGTCGGGGTGAGCAACAACTTACTTTAGGCTATTCGCGCAGCGTTGCGTGCAGTATGTTCAGTTCCCAAGTGCCCTACGTTGAACTCTATCGTTCTTTGCTTGCATATAGTGGGCATGACGCGTTCATCGATGTGCTCGATGGTTGGCTGAAACACAATTCCGACGAATGTCGCTGGTTTGCGGAGTTTGCGCAACGCACAAACGACGACTGGAGTAAGGCAAGTGACGAGGATCTCTGCCACCTATACGCCCTTTTTCGGGTAACGTCGGTCTTGTTGCTCCGACGCCAATCAGGACCCTCAGGAGATTCGGAATACGAAGGTGTCTCCATCACAGAAAAGGGCTTCAACCTGTTCCACGAGCAACTAGGGTTTCGCGTCCCCAAAATTGTCGATTATCATCCGTTCTATCACGAAATTGTTTCCGTCACGCCCGCACCTTCTGATTCACCTATTCGCATCTCTGGAATCGCGTGGCCGTGCTTGATGCTTGGCGATATGCTCTTCTGCCGTGCTGGCTGCTCTGTTACGGGCGGCATCTCACACGTAGTAAAAGAAATCGCGGAATCCAGCACGCTTTACTGGACGTTTCGCAGGAGAGACCGCCCTTGTGACGATCTATCTCATGGTTGGGGCCACAATTCGCAATGGCGTACAGCACACCGTCGCGACTATTGCACCTCAAATGGATATCATTTCAATGTCGATGGTCGACACTCATTAAACGATCAGAAATGCATTGTAGAGGACCTAACGCTGGATGCGATGATCGAACTGGTCACGAATCGCTGCCTGATACGCAGTCGCGCAGATGGTTCCGATTTGTTTCCCTATGACTACAGTTACACGGAAGTTGTAGAGAGACGGTAAATCCCTGCGGAACTGGCGATCAGTCGCTACTCAATCGCTTCCCCAGCTTCCCACACTCTCCATGCCGAAAGCACCCCACCAAGTGATCGTTCACCATCCCCACCGCTTGCATGTGGGCGTACATGATGGTGCTGCCGACGAACTTGAAGCCGCGGCGTTTGAGGTCTTTGCTGAGCGCGTCGGACTCGGGTGACGTGGCGGGGACTTGTTTCATGTCGCGCCATTTGTTGACGATCGGGCGGCCGTCCACGAAGTTCCAGATGTAGTCGCTAAAGCTGCCGAACTCGGCTTGCACTTCCAGGAAGAGCTGGGCGTTGGTCACCGCGGAGCTGATCTTCAGCCGATTGCGAATGAGGCCCGGGTTCGTGAGCAGCTTTTCGATGCGCGCGGGCGTGAAGCGAGCGACTTTCACCGGGTCGAACTCGGCGAAGGCGCGGCGGTAGTGTTCGCGCTTCTTGAGGACCGTCGCCCAACTTAAACCGGCTTGCGCGCTTTCGAGCGTAAGAAACTCGAATTGCGTGCGGTCGTCGCGCACGGGAACGCCCCACTCGGTGTCGTGATAGGCGAGATAGTTGAGGTCGCCCTTCTCGGCCCAAGTGCAGCGCGTGAGTGGCATCTTACAACTCAAAAGCAAGAAAGATTCACCACAGAGAGCACAGAGAGAAAGGAGGTGATGATTCTTACTCTCTGTGAACTCTGTGCTCTCTGTGGTGAAATAAAAACTGATTAACCCAACTTCGCGAGCGTCTTGAGAAGCTCGTGGGCTGTTTCGATCCCGCCGACTTTGGCGACAAAGGCTTTGGCATCGATCAAGGCGGACATGCTCACCATGTCGTTCGCCTTCGCAACGCTCTTGGCGCCAGGCTTGCGGCCCGGTTTGCCGGCGGGGCGGCCGGGTTTCTTTTTCTTGGCGGGGGCGCCTTTCATCCGCATCCGCACGTTACTGACGAGCGCTGCGGAAACCGCGACCTTTTGCTCTTTCAGGCCGGCGACGATATCGCGCACGCGGGCGTCGGGATTGGCGGTGATGAAATCACGAATCTTTTGACTGTTGTTAACTTTCTTGCGAGCCACTGAAGCACTCCTTACAAATCAATACCAAGCACATGGCGGCCCCCAAGAAACTTGCAGTCAACTCACATCGATGTCGCCGCTGCCGCCAACAAGTTGCCTATCTTGCGCAATCAGGCGCTGAATTGAAACCCCCCTAAAAGGTTTTGGGGGTCGAAAAGAAATGCGTGGCGTTGACAAACCCTGTTATCAACAGGTTGTCAAAAGTGCGATCACGCTGGAATCTTGGCGTCGCAGAGAGTTACTTTACGCCCGCTTGATCTTCCAGCCCCAGCCGCTTCATTTTCTTGTAAAGCGTGGTGCGGTTGATGCCGAGGGCGTTCGCGGTGGCGGTGCGGCTCCAGCCGTTGGCTTCGAGCACTTCGAGAATCAATTGCCGTTCAGGGGCTTTCAGGGCGCCTTTGAGCGAACTGCCAGTGGCGAGCGGGGCGATCGTGAACCCCCCGGGCGACCGCAGTTCGAGCGGCAAGTCGTTCACGCCGATGTACTCTTGCTTCCCCAGCAGCACAGCCCGTTCGACCACGTTTTGCAACTCGCGCACGTTGCCAGGCCACGGGTACTTTTGCATCGCGGTCAGCGCATCGTCCGTAAACCCTTTCATGTGCGGCCGATTGGCGTCTTCCCGCACTTCTTCCAAAAACTTTTGGGCCAGCGTGGGGATATCACTCACCCGGCCGCGCAAGGGGGGCAGCTCCAAGTTGATAACGTTAATCCGGTAATACAAATCTTGGCGGAACTTTCCTTCGGCCACGTTCTTCGCGAGGTTCTCGTTCGTGGCGAGAATCACCCGCACGTCAACCTTAAACGTTTCACTGCCGCCGACCGGTTCAAACGCCAGTTCTTGCAGCACGCGCAACAGTTTCACTTGCATCGCCGGAGTGGCGGTGCCGATTTCGTCGAGGAAGATCGTGCCACCGTTCGCTTGCAGAAACTTGCCCGCCTTGTCTTTCACCGCGCCGGTGAACGCGCCCGCGACGTGCCCGAACAGTTCACTCTCTAAGAGATTCTCCGGCAGCGCTCCGCAGGCGACTTCCACGAAGGGCCCGCCCCGGCGTTCACTGCGGCGATGGATCGCCCGGGCGATCATGCTCTTCCCAGTGCCGCTTTCGCCGGTCACCAAAATCGTCGCGCGGGTGTCGGCCACGCTTTCAATCACGTCGAACACCCGCAGCATTCGCGGGTCTTGGCCGACGATGTTGCCCATGCCGTGCTTGCGATCAAGCTCGGCTTTTAGCTTTGTATTTTCATCGATCACTTGCCGCTGCGCCATCGCCCGTTCGATCGACATCAAGAGCTCATCATCGATCAGCGGCTTGGTGAGATAATCGAACGCGCCGGCGCGAATCGCGTCGATCGCCGAGTCGGCTGTGCCGTAGCCGGTCATCAGAATAACCTGCATCGTGGGCCAGCGGCGGATGGATTGTTCCAACAGGTCGAACCCATCACCATCCTGCAGACGAATATCGGCGAGCATTAGGTCGTACTGCTTCTGCCCGAGCCGGCTGAGGGCATCGACATAGCCGACGCACGGATCGACTTCGATCCCTTGCTCGATGAGCCAGTCGGTCATCGCCTCCAGCACTTGGCGATCATCGTCAACCAGAAGCATGCTGCCGTAGGACATGGAGCGCATCGAGGTAGAAGGACGACAGTTGAGGTGTCGAACGAACACCACACGGTGTGCGCGCGCACGAAGGTCTGTCGCCAAATATCTACGTCATGCGCGGCGGCCGGTCAAAAACGCCCTGCGGGCCACGATACAATCGGCATAACCGGACGGCGGCTCGGATCGAGCCTGCTGACTGCCCTTTTGTGCCAAAGCAACCTCCAAACCCCCTATTTTTCGCATTGACATTCCGCGCCAAGTATGCTCCAATTGATGAATCGCTCAAAGGGAGCGATGGTGTTTGTGAAGATGATTCGCGTGGAAGCCGCCCGTTGTTTGGGTGGGATTGGCGCCCTTCTTTTCTCGCACTCGGCCCCGTCGACGTTCCAAATCCGCTTTGTTGTTCATCTGCAGCAGGCGGCGGGATCTTTCGAGTGGTTTGCTGCTCCCCTTGGGTGTACTCCGCACGCGCCCAGTTGTTTGTTACCGAGGGCCGTGCGCGGGGGTTCGTTACTTGGATTCCATGCGTTCGGCGCGGCGCCGGAATCTGCGTTTTTTACTTACTTGCGCGCCAGGAGAGCTACGACTGTGGCCCAAGGTACGATTAAGAAGCTGACTGACAAGGGTTTTGGTTTCATCCAGGGTGAGCGGGGAGATATTTTCTTCCATCACTCGAGCGTGGAAGGTGGCGGTTACGATAACCTCCGCGAAGGCCAAGCTGTGGAATACAGCGAAGGCCGGGGCCCGAAGGGTCCCCGCGCTGAAAACGTGAAGGTGCTCAACTAGAGTTGGCTCTTCGATAACCTGACAATCACGCCGCCCGCCGGAGGATTTTCCTCGGCGGGCGGTTTTTTTGTGGGTTGATGGTTATTATTCATGATATTGATCGCGGGGCGACGCGCTCCGCTACCGTGAGCGCGGCTAACGATTTCACGATGAACGCGAAGATATCACATCGATTCATCATCGCGTTTGCGATGTGGTTTAGCGCCGGTTTAGCGGGCGCCGTCGAGATTGATCGCGCGGCGATGGTGCGGCGGCACGATCCGGTGGTGACGAAGCTCGATCCGCTCGCAGCGCTCTCGCTCGGCAATGGGACGTTTGCGTTCACCGCGGACATCACCGGGCTCCAAACGTTTCCCGAGGAGTACCAGGCTGGCATTCCGCTGCACACGCAAGCCGAATGGGGCTGGCATTCGTTTCCCAACCCGGCGAACTACAAACTCGCCGATTGTTTGGAGGAGTATGCGGTCGGCGATCGGCAAGTTTCGTACGCCAGCCAGCAGTCGGGCCCGGCGGCGGATTGGCTGCGGGCGAATCCGCATCGGATCGATCTCGGCCGGCTGGGATTCCGGTTACGCAACGCGGATGGCTCAGCCGTTACGGCGAGCGAGTTGACTGAAATCCATCAATCGCTCGATCTGTGGCGCGGCGTGATTGTGAGCAAGTTCAAGTGCGCCGGCGAGCCGGTCACGGTGCGGACGGCGTGCCATCCAGAGCGCGCGGGTTTAGCGGTAGAAGTCGTTTCGCCGCTGGTGGGCAAGAAACAGCTCTCCGTCGAACTTTCGTTTCCCGGAGCGAAGGCGGATTGGAAGCAGTGCGCCGATTGGACGACACCCAATGCGCATCAGACAACTCTCTCAGGCAAGCGCGGTAGCTGGACGTTCGCGCGGCGACTTAATGACACGCGGTACTTCGTGCGACTCGCGAGCGCTGATTCCACGGCGAATGTCACCGAAACGGAACCGCATCATTTTGAATTGAGCGCAACCACCAAGAATTCGCTCGCCTTCACTTGCGAATTCGCTCCGGAGGCCTTCGCAGCGGAATCAAAACCGCTGGCATGTGCAGAGATTTTTGATTCGACCTCGGCGAAATGGGAGCCGTTCTGGAAGAGCGGCGCTGCGCTTGACCTCTCCGCCAGTCGCGACCCACGCGCGAAAGAACTTGAGCGCCGGGTGGTGTTGTCGCAGTATCTTACCGCGATCCAATGCGCGGGAACCATGCCGCCGCAGGAGACGGGGCTTACCTACAATAGTTGGTTCGGCAAATCGCACCTCGAAATGCATTGGTGGCACGCGGCGCATTTTGCTCTGTGGGGCCGGTGTGAACTGCTCGAGCGCAGTCTCGGTTGGTATGAACGCACCTTGCCTGTCGCTCAAGCGCTTGCGGAGCGGCAAGGGTTTAACGGCGCCAGGTGGCCGAAGATGGTGGGGCCCGATGGCGCTGAATCACCGTCAAAAATCGCGCCGTTTTTGATTTGGCAGCAAACGCACCCGATCTATTTCGCCGAGTTGTGTTATCGCGCCGAGCCGACACCCGAGACGTTGAATCGTTACCAAGCGCTGGTCGCCGAATCCGCCGAGTTCATGGCGTCTTTTCCCCTGCTCAATTCGCGAACTGGTCGCTACGATTTGGGCCCGGCGCTGATCCCCGCACAGGAGTGTTACGATCCTCGCACCACGCTGAACCCGACGTACGAACTCGCGGCGTGGTGGTGGGGACTTGAAACCGCGCAACAGTGGCGCTTGCGCGCCGGCCTAACCCGCGAACCGCGCTGGGACGAATTGCAACAGATGCTCGCGCGGCCCACCGTTCGCGATGGCGTGTACACCGCGATCAGCACGCCGCCCTTCACCAATCGGCACGATCATCCTTCGCTACTGTGCGCGCTGGGAGTAACACCTTCCACTCCGCTCATCGATCGCGCCATAATGAATCGCACGTTCGACGACGTGCGTGACAATTGGGAGTGGCCGACCACCTGGGGTTGGGATTACCCCACGCTCGCCATGACCGCCGCCCGGCTCGGCCGCCCCGCCGACGCCATCGAAGCGCTCCTCATGCCGGTGCAGAAAAATACCTACCTGCCGAACGGACACAACTATCAAGACGAGCGGCTCACCCTTTACCTCCCCGGCAACGGCGGCTTGCTGGCCGCCGTCGCGATGATGGCCGGCGGTTGGGAGGACGGGCCTGAATCGCCAGCGCCGGGGTTTCCGACTCGCGATGCGGGGTGGGAAGTGAAGGCGGAGGGGTTTCAGAAAATGCCGTAGCGCCACCGCCCTTACTTCCAACTGCTCTTGCTGGCCTGGGCAAACTCGATGGCAGGCACCAAAGCTTCTTTCGGCACCTTCGGTCCGAACACGGACATGTACCAATCCCACGTGGTCGCCTTAGCTTGAGCGCCGAAATTGGCCAGGAGTTCGCTCGCGCGGCGCTCGGAGCGGAAGATGCCCTCGCCTCCGCGGCGTTTGGCGGCCGCGATGCGGTCGCTGTCGCTGGGATGCGTGTCGAACCAGCCGGTCGTTTCCGCTTTCGCACTCTGGTGAATTTCTTCGGCTGCTTTAGGGGGCATCATCTTCGCGTTGAGCACAATGAGCGCGGGGTAGTCATCCACCAATCGCCGCTCTTGCAGATGTTCCATAGTTTGTGCGGAAGCCAAATCGGAGGAAACCGCCAGAGTTCGCAACTTGGCGAAGATGTCGGCGAAGGTTCCTGCGCCAACAAAACCCGCTTGGTACCGATCGGCGTCGAACTCCATCTGCCGCAACAACAATCCGCTCACCAACAGGCCGATGTGCATTAGAAGCCAGAGCACGCGACGGCTCAGCCAGACCGCGAACTGCGCGAGAAGTAGAATCCAGCCAATCCGCAAATCGAGATCGTTGGTTGACTCTTCCAGCCATTCGTCCCACGCGTCGCGCTCGTACACCACGCGCATGAACCACCCGGAGATCGAGCGCACAAGATACGTCATCCGCATGCCAATGCCTTGACTGAAGTGGCCGAACTCGTGGGCCAGCACGCCGCCAAACTCGCGCAGCGAGAGCCCCGCCATCAGCGGCAAGCCGATCGTCAGCACCAAATCGCGGCCGAGAAAACTCAAGAATCCCCGCCGAAAACTGGCCGATGCGTTGACCTGGCAATCGACATCAATCCGCTTCGGCATGGGGGCGCCGACTTCATTGCAGATTCGCTCGACGAACGCGAAGAGCAGCGGCTCACTGGTGCGGGTGAGGGAACGCGACCGATTGTGCTTTGCAGGCCGGGCCAGCAGCGGCTTGAGCATGAAAAAGATCATGATGCTGCCGACAACGCCCGGCGCCAGATACGCGAGGAACACCACCGCCCGGCCACGACCACTGCCGCCAGCGCCCAGCATTCCGGTATGGTGCGTGTAGTGATAGTACACGCCGTAGCAGGCCGCCGCGATCAATAGCAGATACACCACCACCAGCGCGACCATCACCACCGCGGAGAGCAGCACCCCCAACTGATACGCCAGTGGCGTGCGTATGCGGGGCATTTCACCACTGAAGGAAGCGTTCAGTTCGGCGAGGCTGAGCGGCTTGGCGACCTTTGCAGTCGACGCGACGGGAGCAGGCGCCTGATTAGCAGAAGGCTGCTTGGCGGACGGCTGTTTCGTGGACGCCGAAGCCGTGGCGCCGGCGGCCTTGGCCGGCGGCGCCGATCGGTTCACCGCCACTGGTTGTTGGGGCGCACCGGGCGCCGCAGGTTTGGCAGGCGCCGCCGTCACCACGAACGGCTGCTGACATTTGCTGCACTTAACCCGCTTGTTGAGCACCGCCTCGGGCGCGCTGAATCGCGCCTGGCAGTGAGTGCAAACAGTCACAACGGGCACGGCTTCCTCCTCCCACAACGCGAATCTGTTCGCAACTCCGTGGGGAACAGCCAGCGGAGTTGATTCACATTCTAGCTGGAAAAAGCGGCGATTGAAGAGCAATTCGGGGCGATTTCGGGGACTGCGTAACGGGCCTAGTGGAGTGTCTTGTAACGGTGCGGGGAGAGTTTGGTATTCTCTTGCGTAGCATTTTCCCGGCTCTCATCAGAAATCCTTCCATGCCCCTCAACCGCCGCGAACTCATTGCCGCATCCGCTGCTACATTGCTTGCCGCTTCGGCGACGAGCGCATCCGCCGAGGAGGCCGTGCAAACCGCCCAGTCACCAACTTGGAAGCGTCGCCAACCAATCGCCGTTTCAACGTATTCCTTCTGGCGATTCAAGGACGACTGCAAACTGCCGATCGAGCGCTGCATCACCGAAGCGGCGGAGATGGGGTTCGATGCGGTCGAGATCCTCCAGATGCAGATGGAGAGCGAAGAGCCTGCGTACTTGCAGCGGCTTAAGCAGTGCGCGCTGTTGAACGGCGTGGCACTGTGCGGGCTCTCAACGCATCAAGGCTTCGTCTCGCCGGACGCCGAAGTGCGGCAGAAGAATATCGACATCACCAAGCGCTCGATCGAGCTCGCCTACGCCCTCGGCATCCCCACCATGCGCGTGAACACCGGCCGCTGGGGTACGTCGAAAGAATTCGATGAACTCATGGCGAACCGCGGCGTTGAACCGCGGCTGGAAGGGTACACCGACGACGACGGTTTCAAGTGGGTGATCGACTCGTTCGAACAGTGCCTGCCGACCGCCGAGAAGTGCGGCGTCACCTTGGGCCTCGAAAACCACTGGGGCCTCGGCCTCACCCCGCAAGGCGTGCTGCGGATTGTCGATGCGATCAAGTCCCCGTGGTTCCGCTGCACGCTCGATACGGGCAACTTTCTTGAGGACCCGTACGACCGACTCGCCCTGATGGCGCCGCACACGGTTTTCGTGCAAGCCAAAACCTACTACGGCGGCGGCGTGTGGTACTCGCTCGATCTCGATTATGCGAGGATCGCCAAACTGCTGGCCGACCACAACTACCACGGATACGTGTCGCTGGAGTTTGAAGGGAACGAAGCGTGGGAGACGGCGATTCCGAAGAGCTTGGCGATGCTGAGGGAGGCGTTTGGGTGAGTGGGTTCAGATAACCTAGCATTCTCGACAACAGGCAAGAGAATCGATGGAATATGCTGTTTGCATCTAGAAGTACCATTCGTGTAAGGCTATCGCATCGTTAGTGATGGGATCGATTGCGATCAGGTACAGGTCGGTACCTTCAATGTGCCGGTATCCGAACCCCGGGGAAGCGTACCATTCACATTTCGCCCAGTTTAAAGGTTTCCACCCATTCGGCACTGCCCCTGTGAGTTTGGAGGCCTTGGGGTGCCGCTGCGAAGTTTTCTCCAAAGCGCCTTCTTGGATGAGATGTGCCGCTAGCGCTGAACCGGGCTGCGCGTGCCAGAGCGAGAACTCATCAATAAACCGCCCCAGCCCGATGACCGATACGCCCTTTAGCAACTCAGGATCGTGCTGGCCCAGAGCCTGAAGTGCACGCGGCCACTCCGACTGCTCCACAATCGGGCCGTATCCCCAAGCGGCATCGAACCGGCGCTTCGCCAAAATGCCCGCAGTGAGTAACAGCGCTATCACCGTGGTAACGGCGAATAGTGAACGCAAGCGGAATCGAGTGTAGTAGCTCACGGCAATGGAAAACTTGTCGCGTCAGCAAAAAACGCGCGGGCGGAGCGACCGCTGCTAATGCCCCTACTCCTTAATCATATCCTTCACCGTCTTCCCGCCCGGGATCATCGGCAGGACATGCTCTTGGTACGGGGTCGCCACGTCGAGCACGTACGGCCCGTCGTAGGCGAGCATTTCGGCGATGGCGGCTTTGAGGTCGGACTTCTTCTCAACGTACGCGGCGCCGCAGCCGAAACCTTTGGCGATTTGCACGAAGTTGGGGTAGCGCTCTTTGGGATCGGTCGGGCCGATGCCGTCCCCTTGGCCGCTCCATTCGGGGTTATCGATGGGGCCCAAGTACGTGTGGGCGCGGTTGCCTTGCATGAAGCGGTCTTCCCACTGCACAACCATTCCCAGGTGCTGGTTGTTCAGCAGCAGCACCTTCACCGGCAGCTTTTCGCACACCAGCGTGGCGAGCTCTTGAATGTTCATCAGGATGCTGCCGTCGCCATCGATGTCGATCACCAGTCGGCCGGGGAATTGGCTCTGCACGCCCATTGCAGCGGGGAGCCCAAAGCCCATCGTGCCGAGGCCGCTGGAGCTGAGCCACGTGCGCGGCTTCTCGAACTTATAGAACTGGGCGGCCCACATTTGGTGCTGACCGACGCCGACCGTGACAATGGGATCCAGTTCCCGCGTCATCTCCCACAGTGTGCGGATGGCGTGCTGTTGCAGGATGCCGGGGTACTGCTCGTTGTATTTGAAGGGTTCGTCCTTTTTCCACTTCTGGCACTTGGCGACCCAGTCGGAAATATCTTCGGGCGCTTCGACGATTTTGTTCAGTTCTTGCAGGGCGAACTTCACATCGCTGCAGACCGGAATGTGCGCCGGCTTGTTCTTGTTGAGCTCGGCCGCGTCGATATCGATGTGAATGATCTTGCCGTGCTTACAGAACTCATCCACCTTGCCGGTCACGCGATCGTCGAACCGCACGCCGAGGGCGATCAGCAGGTCCGCTTCATCAACCGCGTAGTTGGCGTACACGCTGCCGTGCATGCCGAGCATGTCGAGTGAGAGGGGATCGCTCGCCGGGCAGATGCCGAGGCCCATGACCGTCATGGTGATCGGGATGCCGGTCTTGGCGACCAGCTGGCGGACTTCTTCGTGTGCTTCGGCCGTGATGACCCCACCGCCGGCGTAGATGATGGGTTTTTTGGCGCGCTTGATCGCCGCGGCCGCCTGCTTGATTTGCTCAATATGCGCGTGCGGCTTCTCGGGGTTGTAGCCGGGAAGATTCACGTCGCAATCGTAGTCCGGCACGCACATCGCTAGCTGAACATCCTTCGGCATGTCGATCAGCACCGGCCCCGGCCGACCGGTTGACGCGATGATGAACGCTTCCTTTACCACGCGGGCGACATCGTTCACGTCGGTCACCAGGTAGTGATGCTTGGTGATGCCGCGACAAACTTCCACGATGGGCGTTTCCTGAAACGCATCGGTGCCGATGACTGCAGTGGGAACCTGCCCGGTGATGGCAATCAGCGGCACGCTATCGAGCTTCGCATCGGCGATGGCGGTCACCAGGTTCGTGGCGCCCGGCCCGCTGGTCGCCATGCAAACGCCCACCTTACCGGTGCTGCGCGCGACGCCTTGCGCGGCGAAGGCGCCACCCTGTTCGTGCCGCGGCAGAATGGTGCGCAGCTTATCACCCGCGCGCGTGAGCGCTTGGTGCAGCGGCATCGAACAGCCACCGGGGTAGGCGAAGATTGTATCGACCCCATGCTTCATCAACGACTGCACCAAAATATCGGCGCCAGAGGTGAGCTCAGTCTTCGTACGGGGTTTGGTCGCAGTGGCCATGTGGGAAGGGGTGAGGTGTAAGAGGATCGGGGTAAGGGAGTTTGACATGGGCCCCGGACGCCCTTTCCAAAAGGCACACTCCGGGGAGGGAACGTCGCAACTTGAGCGCGCACCCCAACTCTAGCCCAAAACCGGTATCCTTTAGGACCGTTTCAGGCGTAATCGGTTCATGATACCCAAGAAAATGGGCGGGCGGAATCGCCTTTTGGTCGGAAAAGCCGCATGTGAGGTCCTCTTGCTGGCGCCGAAATGTTTAATTTGGGCGGTTTTTTGCGGAACGGGCGACTGAGACCCGAGCGTGGGCGGCTCCGCTGTTTGGCACAATCAATCCGATTTTCCCCTAGTGCGGGAACCCCTCTTCCAGCTGCTCCAACTGCGGCGACCACTTTTGCACGCGCTCGAAAGTGAGATAGCCTAGCGCCGCGAGGGCCAGGATCGTGACGCTCAGCCAGAGCCAACCGCGCAGATGCAGCCGGCGCCAACTGCCGCCGAACGCCAACAGGCCGAGCACGACTGCGACGATCACCACGGCGTCGTAACTGGTACGCTGCCAGTAGCTGCCACCCAGGTGTAGCCACATGCCGAACTCATCGAAGGTGAGGCCGAGACCCACGCCATACAAAATCGCCGCCCGCCGTTGGAGATGATTGCTCGACGGTGGAACGAAGAGCAGCCATCCACCGACCGCCACCAACAGAAAAATTCCGTAGTTCAAATGATGAACGTGCGTTTGCCCAACGAACAAAAAGAAGTCCGGGATGCGGCGGCTCATGATGAGCAGCACGAGCACTCGTGAGAGGAGGAAAGTGAGGAGGAATGCGGAGAGGGTCCAGCGGGCCAACCGGGCGCGGTGCTCAGCGGCGGGGGATGGGAACAGTTGCACGGCGGGCTAGCCATCGATTGGGCGGCGACAGCGAAGGGCGATTCCCGTACCGATGATACCGGCAAAGCTCATCAGTATCCAGCTGCGAGCTTCGGGAACGGCGGTCCACAGCACAGCGACAGGGTAACCACCATCCGATGCGTATCCCACGATGTTACCTTGGCTATCGATGCCGTTGGCGACCGAAAAATTGAAGTTGGCGTTAAGCGCAAGGAGAGCTTGGTGCAGATCGACGTAATTGCTGGCCGAGTTGTTCCACAACAGCGCGTGCCCTTGGCCACCTGTAGCCGGGCCACCGCCGTATCCGACTTGTTGCTTGCCCGCGATGGCGATGCCATAAGAATAGCTAAAGCCAGAGGGGTTGAGATCGATGTAGGAGCTTGCGATTCCTTCCCATAACAGAGCATGCGTCGCGAAACCCGTCGCCGTTCCCGCCCCGTAACCAACTTGTTGTGTCCCGGAAGCGCCGTTCGCCTGCGAACTAAAGAACCCAACAGGATGCAGGTCCACCACCGTGCTGGCATCTCCGTACCAAAGCAAGGCATGGGGTTCGCCAGCTAGGTCCTGGCCCATCCCTACTTGGCTTCCGGTTGCAGCGCCATTTGCTTGACTGCGTGTGTAACCTACGGGATGCAGATCAACAGCGCTCGCGGCTGAGCCTGTCCACAGGAATGCGTGTGATTGGTTGCCCGTGGCAGGGCCGCGCGCTTGACCGACTTGGGTATTACCCGCGGCGCCGCTTGCGACGGAGTCGTTGTAACCGGGGGGATGCAGATTGACGACACTTCCGGCCGTTCCACTCCACAATAATGCCTGCGAGGGCCCTCCAAGCGTGGTGGAGCCGTAGCCGACTTGGGCGTTGCCCGAACCGCCGAGCGCGTAGGAATCGGCGAAGCCTGCCGGATGAAGTTCAACGGCGCTCGCCGCTGTATCGTTCCACCACATGGCGTGATGCTCGCCACTAGGACCAGGGACTTCCGCGAAGCCAATCTGAGTCCCGGCCGTCGCGGCATACCCCACCGAACCTTGAAACCCAACCGGATGCAGGATCGTCGCGGTGTAGACCGCCGCTTGGACAGCCGATGCGAGCACCACAACCAGACTAATTGCCCCCAACCCCCTCGCGCGTAGAAGCGAACTCATTGATGCGGTTCCCAAGTCACTCTGAAAACAAGCGCTGCGCACTAGCCGCAGCGGCACTCCCCAGTTTAATCAGCGGAGTAAAGAACTGCACTGATTGGGTCGGGCGATTTCGGCGGAAAAACCGGCACAATATCACCCCAAGCATGCCGCCAAGGCCGTCTTCAACTCCGGATGCTGAAAGTTGAAGCCCGCCTGGCTGAGCCGCGCCGGTTCCACTCGCGTGCTCGCCAGTAAGAGCGCATCGGCCATTTCACCCATCGCTAACCGCAGAGCGAACGCGGGCGCCGGCAGAATCGTCGGCCGATTCAGCGCGGCGCCGAGCGACTTCGTGAACTCCGCATTCGTGACGGGCTGCGGCGAGACAGCGTTCACGGCGCCGTGCAACGTAGGGTTATCGATCGCAAAGCGGATGGCGGCCACCAAATCGGTGAGTGTGATCCAGCTCATGTATTGCTCGCCGCTGCCGAGCACACCGCCGGCGCCCAGTTTGAAGGGCGTGAGCATTTTGGCCAGCGCCCCGCCTGCGGTGCTCAGCACGACGCCAATGCGCAGTTGCACCACCCGGATGCCCGCTTCCCATGCGGGTCGGGTTTCGGCTTCCCAGCGGACGCACGTCTCGGGCAAGTAGCCAACGCCAGCGGGGGATTCTTCCGACAGCCGTTCGGCGCCGCGGTCGCCGTAGAAGCCGGTGGCGCTGGCGCTCACCAGCACGCTCGGCTTGCGCTCAAGCTTGGCCAGCGCCTGGCAGAGCGTGCGGGTGGAATCGACTCGGCTCGAAACAATCCGCTCCTTAACTTTAGCGTTCCAGCGCGCGCCAGCGATGTTCTCACCAGCGAGGTTGACCACGGCATCCACCCCTTCGAGCTTGTCCGCTTCGATCAAGCCACTCGCCGGGTCCCAGGCGATTTCACTAGCCGTGGTGGCCGACTTGCCGCGGACGAAACGGCGGACGGCGTGGCCATCCGCTTCGAGGGATTTGGCGAGCGCTTGGCCCACCATGCCGGAGGCGCCGGTGATTGCGATGGTGGACATTGTCAGTGGTTGGTTGTTAGTGGTCAGTGGGTGGCTGGGGTCGAGACCCCAGCAGCAGTGGCGCCGACTCCACCTTGGCTGGGGGCGGCTGACGCGCCGACCCTAGCCACCCTAACGATTGGTGCGATCCCGAAACTTTTTGCTCGCTTCCTCGAGAATGCGTCGCTCTTGGCGGGTGAGGCTCGCTTGGCCTTTCTCTTTGATCTTGTCGAGAATCTTGTCCATTTGGGCTTCGAGTGTGTCGGTTTCGTCCTCGTCATCGTCAACCAGCACGCGCAGTTTGGGGCGGCGTTTGAAACTTGGCAATCGGCCACTGAAGGGAAGCCAATCTTCCAGCCGCCAACCGTAGGTGACGTAGAGATAGGCAAACGCAGCGCCGGTGAGATGCACCGTACAGGCAGTCACACCGTTCTGCGTGATGGCGCCGTGCAAGTCGAGTAGCACAATCAGCGTTCCCACCAGCCACAGGGGAACGGGAATCACCATAAAGAGCAGCACAATGCGGTTAGGGAAGTAGAGTGCGCAGTAAATCGTGCAGGCCACGACAGCGCCGGAGGCGCCGATCACGATCGACCGACCATCACCCGGAAGTTCCAACAGCGTCCACACGATTCCACCCAGCGCAATCGCGGCCAAATAGAAAAGCGCGAACTCGCGGTAGCCGCGCATCCGCTCGACCTCGCGGCCGAAGAAGTAAAGGCCCAGCATGTTGAACGCCACGTGCGAGGCTGATTGGGGGCTGTGCAAAAAGCCGTAGGTGACCAGCTGAAACACTTTCCAGGGCTCGCGCCACCAATCATCGTGCAGCGCGAAGAGCCGTTCGTAAGGCTCGCCCAGAAGAATCTGTACGAAGTACAGCGCCACGGTCACGACGATAATCTGCCCCACCAGCGTGCGCGGCGGTGCGAGGCGCAAGCCCGGTGGGCGACCGTATTCGCCATAGCGGTCGTCCGCCCGTTCGTAATCGCGATCGTAGATGCCCATTCGTCCGTGCTGCCTCAAAAGAAATCCGCGGAGCGCTTCACCTCCTCTATCGTAGGGCGCAGCGGCGGAAAAGTGCAGTGCTGAGGGGCTTTCGGCTATCGGCTGTCACTTATCGGCGAAACAGGAGAGAGGGTTTCGCTCGGATCACTTTGGCCGACTGATGACCGCCGACAGCCAACAGCCCCTACAAGGCGTCGATATCCGTCGCTGGGCGGGCGTCGGCGGGGTTGGGCTCGGTGGCGGCGGCGCTGGCGCCTTGGGTGGCGGTCAGCTCTTGGGCCAGTTCCCGGCTCGAGGAGAGGGTGGCGGCCAGCAATTGCTCGGCCTTAGTGACCTGTTGGGCCAACTGGGCGGCGTAGCTTTCAATCCGCTTCCGGTCGCGGGTGAGATTCTTCAGGTCGCTACCCAGCTTGCGTTGTTCGTTCGTGCGGTATTGCTGAATTTTCTTCGCGCTCACCAAGGCAGCTTCCAGCTTGGCGGTGTCTTGCTGCACCGCCTGCACGTCGGCCACCATTTTGGCCCGCTCTTTGGCGAGCGTGGTGAAGGCGAGTGAGTAATCGACCAGCGGGCGGCGGTACTCGAACTTCTCGGCTTTGGCAAAATCATCGGGGCCAAGCAGATTGCCCTCGGCATCGAACCCGACGACATGCCACTGCAGTTCATCCGGGCTCAACGTGGCGCCGGTCTTGTCGCCCACGAACTTGCCATCCTTGGTGACCGCTTGGCCATCGCGCAGGAACGATTGCACACTCGCGGCGGGCAGAATCTTTTGCAGCACGCTTTTCTTCAAGCCGGCGAACACTTCGCGCGGGGCGGCGGGCATGGTGTCGTACAATATCCAGGGCGCCTGGCTGTTGATGAGCCGTTGGCCTTGCCGTTGGTCGAGCGAGAGGACCGGTTCGAGCGTGACCGTTTGATCGGCCGCCTCGACCACGCGGAACTCGCCGATGTACTGTGTTTGGCTTGTTTCAAGTTTCGCCCGGCGGCCATCTTGTTCAAAGATGTACAGGATGGCGCCCTTCTCCAAACCAAGCGGCTTGGGGTCTTCAATCGTCAGTTGCACGCGGCCCGTGTTGGGGTCCACGGCAGCCGCACGTTGGGCATTCTTCCACACGCGGCCTTGCACCCGGTTAGCGAGTTGCAATTCGTGCTCGAGATCGCCGATGCCGGAAATCTCTTCGGCCGCCTCGGGGATGCGAACTTCGCTGCTGATGAGTCGGCCGATCACCGCGCCATCCCGCGTGCCGTGCCGCAATGCGTTAAGCTCGGCGGTTCGTAAATCAAGATTGTTGAGCGCGTCTTCTTCCGCCTTCAAAAACTCGTTGCGAATCTTGAGCGTTTGGGCCGCCAGAAACGCGTACCCCACCGACAAGAAAAAGAGCAGCACCCCGGTGAGCACATGCCCCCAGTGCCAGTATTTGCTCGCCAAATAGGCGACCACCAGCGTGCCCAGCACCATCAGGCCGAGCAGGATTTGGATCACTAGGGTCAACGGAAGCTCGGGGGCGAGTCGTGCGGAGGTCGGGTTCGGTAGTTTGGGTAACTTCTCTGATCTTAAACGGCCGGGGGCGAAGGGTCAACGAAAACCGGCGGTTTGCGGGGCGGGGCGGCGGATATGGGGCGAATTCGGGCGGTATAGGCGGAATAATCCGATCTCAAATCTTAGCTGCTGCTTGACTGACCGTCCTTCTTCGCCTCCCCCGTGATCAACCGTGCCGACCGATCGTACGTAAAATAACTCCAGCTCCACTGCGTGAGCACCAGTAGCCGGTTGCGGAAGCTGACGATGTACATCAGGTGGACGAACAGCCATAGCACCCACGCCCAGAAGCCGGAGAACTTTAATTTGCCGAGCTCGGCCACGGCGGCGCTTTTGCCGATGGTGGCGAGGTTGCCTTTGTTGAAGTAGCGGAACGGGGCGTCGGTTTGTTTGCCACGCAGGCGGTCGCGGATACGCTTCGCGACGAACTTTCCTTGCTGCATTGCCACGGGCGCGACGCCGGGGAGCGGCTTGCCGGCGGGGTCCCGCGCCAGGGCCATGTCGCCTACCACGAAGATTTCGGGATGGCCTGGCAACGTGAGATCGGGCAGCACGGTTACGCGGCCGGCGCGATCAACCTCGGCGCCGGTCGCATCGCCCAAAAGTTTGGCGAGTGGTGACGCCTGCACGCCAGCGCCCCACAGCGCAGTGCGCGTGGCGAGCGTCTCTGCGCCACTCGCGCTCTGCAGGGTGACGCAGCGCTCGTTGATTGCTTCGACTTTGGTGCTCACGCGCACCTGCACTCCGAGCCGTTCGAGCGACGCTTGCGCTTTGGCCGACAAGTCTTCCGGAAACGCGGCAAGCACCCGCGGGCCCGCTTCCACCAGTACCACGCGGGCGTCGCTGGGGTTGATCTCGCGGAAGTCGTGCTTCAGGCTGTGCGTCGCAATCTCGGCGATGGCGCCGGCCAGCTCAACGCCCGTGGGCCCCGCGCCGACGATCACGAAGGTGAGCCATTCGCGCCGCTCGGCCGAATCGTCGGTCCGTTCGGCTTCTTCAAACGCCGAGAGCACGCGGCGGCGAATCTCGGTGGCGTCCTCCACCGTTTTGAGGCCCGGCGCCACGCGCTCCCACTCGGCATGGCCGAAGTAGCTGTGCCGCGCGCCGGCGGCCACCACCAGCGTGTCGTAGGGGCACTCGCCATCCGTGAACAATACCTTGCGAGCGGCGAGATCGAAACCTTGCACATCGCCCATCAGCACCTGGCAGTTGCGCTGCTTCGACAAAATGCTCCGCAGCGGCGCCGCGATGTTCGCCGGCGAAAGCGCGCCGGTCGCCACCTGATACAACAGCGGCTGAAAGAGGTGAAAGTTCCGTTTATCGACGAGCGTGATCTCGACCGGCGCCCGCCGCAAAGCCCGCGCCGTATTGAGCCCCGCGAAACCGCCGCCGACGATCACCACGCGATGCGGAGTTGTGCTGGGCATACTTGGTATTCTCCTGGGGCCTAACCGCCTAGTCGTCGCCAATTGTAACCGCCAACGCCGAGGGTGGCTGGGGTCGAGACCCCAGCGGTAGTGGCACCGACTCCACCTCGGCTGGGGGCGGCTGACGCGCCGACCCCAGTCACCCCTAGCGGGCTCGTGGATGCGCTTGCTCGTATGCGGCGCGGAGGCTGGCGGCGCTCACGTGCGTGTAAATCTGCGTCGTCACCAAACTCTTATGGCCGAGCAGTTCCTGCACGCTGCGAATGTCGGCCCCGCGGTCGAGCAGATGCGTCGCGAAACTGTGCCGCAGCGTGTGGGGCGACGTGCGCTGGTCGAGCCCCGTTTCGGCGAGATACTTTTCGAGCATCCGCGCCACGCTGCGCGTGGTCAGCCGGGTGCCGAAGCGGTTGGTGAACACGGGCGCCCCTTTGCCGGCGGGAATCTTAGGCGAAAGCTGCCGCGCCGCGAGCCAGGCTTTAAGCGCCTTGGAAGCGAACGAGCCAATCGGCGCCAAGCGTTCCTTCTTCCCCTTGCCGCGAACGCGCGCGATGCCTTGCGTCAAATCGAGATCGCCATCGTTCAGGCCGACCAGTTCGCTCACACGCAAGCCGGCGGAGTACACGGTCTCCAACAGCGCACGATCGCGCAGCCCCATCGCGCCGGTCGCGGGCGGAGCGGCGAGCAGTCGGCCGATGTCATCGGTCGACAGATAGTGCGGCAACTTATGCGATTTGCGCGGGTTACGAATCGGCGTCGCCGGGTTGGTGGCGATCCACCCTTCGCGCTGGCCGAAGCGAAAGAAGCTGCGCGCCGAAGCGAGCCGCCGGGCGATTGACGATTTGGCGTACCCCGCTTCGTGCATCGCCGAAACGTACGAGCGCAAATCCTGCGGCGTCACCGCCGCGGGGGCGGGCGTTTTGCCATCGTCGTCGGCCAAGTAGTCCGAGAGCATCGCCAAATCTTCGCGATAGCTCTTGATGGTATGCTCGCTCGCTCCGCGCTCGCCCTGGAGGTAACGCAGGAACTGGCCCGTTTCGCGGAGCATGGCGGGGAGAGGATAGGGGTTAAAGAATGGAGGTTAGGGAGTGAGAGGAAATCTCAGCAGAACAACAAGGTTTGCTGTTCAATTGGAGTAACAACGGAGTGCAGTTCTATTCAAGCACCCCGCTCTCTATCCTCTTTCCTCTAACCTCTCTCCTCTCAATCTAATCTTCCTGCAGCGGCGCCGGCGCGCTGATGCGGGGGCTGTGCCGGCGAGCCTCGCTGCGGATCTTTTTGCTCAAGACGGCGGCGTCGTACCAGCTAAAGCTCAGTTCGGGGTTCGAGGCGAAGCGGCCGAGCGTGCGGAGCGCTTCGGCTTGTTGGGTGTCGTCGTACAGAAAGATGTAACGTTCTTTGCCTTTGACCAATGCGAGGACGTTGATTTCATCGTTCACGGGTCGCGCCTCCATGCGGCACTGCGGGGGGTGGGTCGATGCCCAAGCGCGCGGCATCGTCGGGGGGCCAGCGCTCGCATCTCTTTGTCGCTTATCGGCTTTCCGACCAACGACGCACTACTTGCGATTCATCGCCGCCGCCGCGGGCCGACAGCATTTCCACGATGTGCAAGTGACAGCAGAAGCGAATGAAGTCATCGCTGCGCTCAAGATAGCCCCGCCAGCCCCCGAACCGCGCGTCGTCCCGAAACTCGACATAACTGGCAAGGGCCGCCGTAAATTCGGGGTCGCTCCCCCGGTAGATTTTCGTATGCGTCATAACCGGACCGTTGTTCGGCACGCAGGCTGGCCGCACGGGCGATGGGCCAGCGGGGACAAATCCGCGGGCATCGGGCCAATCGGGCGGCAACATCGGGCCTGTAGCATCTGCGGCCTCTTGGGCGCTCATGCCGCCTGGCCCCATCGAACCGGTTGCGCCGCCGCTGGCAGTGCCAGTCGGATCGTCGTTATGCAGCGGCGCGTCGAGCATCGCGGGTTGCACTTTGCCGCGCGCGGCGCGAGCAGCGGCGGCAGCGCTAGTTGTGGGAGCATCGCTCTCAGCGCTATCATCGCTTGGTTCTTCAACCGCATCTTCAGCGCCTTCCGCGCTCTCCGCGGCTTCTTCTACGGGCGGAGGCAGTGCTTCGGGTTGCTCAACGACTGGTGATTCAGCAGCAGGTGATTCCAGCGGCGGAATTTCATTCGTCGGCGCAAGCTCCTCCAGCGTCGCCGGCATGCCGCTGCAATCGGGTGATTGCGTGGCCATCTGCGCGCGAGCCAAAGCCATTTCCGATTCAAACACCAATTCGCTGGGGATGAACTCCTCCTCGGGTGTCCCCCACGGGAGGCCGTAACCGGCTGGAATTTCGTGAAACCCGGGGTTCGCGGCGTACCATTCGATCCGCATCCCACACCGCGGCGGATAGTAGGGCGAGAAGTCGGTGACCGTGCCAACGACAATCGCATCGACGCCCAGCACCTGCGCCAGCCGGCGCGCCGACTCGGGCCCATCGATACGAATCTGGTGATGCACCATCGCCGCTTCCACCACACTCACCGGCACCACTTCGTACCCCTGCGTCTCTTGCAGTTCGGCGAAATAGGCCATTGCGAATTGCCGGCCATCCACGGTCGGCTCATCGCTGTGGTTGAAAAAGGGCGCCACCGCCACCCGGCTGAGCTGCGGGAACGGGTTGTGGACAATCGGCTGCACAGAAACTTCCGGTAGCACCAAATGGCACCCCGTCTGCGCAGCGAACACCGCCGCCGCGAGCAGAAGCATCAGGAACCGAGGGCCGCGAGAAGTCACTGTGAAAAGCGTGTGATAGCAGGCCCCCCTGCTAGCAAACTGAAGCGCACGGATGGCGCGCCTCGTCACTCTCATCGGCCCCGTGCGTAGAGTGACTTTAACGATTCTGCCGCCTGCTCTCGATTCGATTGCGTTGCATGCAGTCGCCTACCGCAGCGCAACTCACTCTCGACTCTTCAGCACCGCGATCAAATCCAAGTGGTCCAGTTCTCGCCGTACGATCAGGCCGGAAACCACACTCGCCGCCAGCACCACAGACACGGCCATCCCAAACGTACTCCGCTCGATAATCAGCGGGAAGCGGAACACCTCTTGGTCCATGAAGAGCGCCAGGAACGCGCTGAACCAGTAGCCCATGATGATTCCAAACGGGATCGCGATCAGCGTCATCGTCCCGAGCTCGCCGAGCAGAATCGCGGAGATTTCGCCGCGGGTGAAGCCAATCACGCGCAGCGTGGCGAGTTCGCGGCTCCGTTCGGAGAGTGAAATCTGAGCGCCGTTGTAGACCACGCCGACGGCGATCACGATCGCGAAGAACAGGTTGATCTTCTTCATCTCGCCCAAGTTCTTGGCGAGCGTGTTTTTGAAACTTTCAATCGCGTTGTCCTTCACTGTCACTCCGGCGAGTTTGGGAATTTGCTTGAGGGCGTGATACACCTCGGTCCGCTTCGCGGGATCAACCGTTAGCAGCACCCCACTGGCGCGAGGGCCTTGCATCATCGCGCGGTTCAGTTCGTCGAGCGAAATGTACGCGTTGAGCCCCTGCACATCGTCGAGCAGAGACACCACTGGCAACTCCAGCACGGGCCGCTTGTCTTCCAGTACTTCCACCCGCAACACGTCACCCACTTCAATCCGTAGCACGTCGGCCAACTTGCGGGAAACGACCAAGCCGCCCGGTGGCATCGGGTACACCGAGCCGTGGTGATCGATCAACCGCTGCAGGTCGCCACCTGTCGGCAGCCCCGTCAGTCCCACCCGTCGGGTGCGGTGCCCGCTGCGAATCCGCGTGCTCACCGTACGCATCGGCTGAGCCTGCATCACGCCCGGCATGTTGGCAAGTTCATACGCCACGTCCGTCGAAAGCGGCTCAACCGAAGTGACCGCCATATCGTACTGCTGCACCCGATGGAACTGCGTGTGCAGCACGAAGTCGATCGCATCCTCAATGAAATTGCCGACCACCACGATGCCAATCGACAGCCCAATCGCCAGAATTGAAACGCTCGTCTTCACCGGCCGGCGTTCAAGATGCCGCAGCACCATGCGCGCCACTGCTGGCAAGAAGCGGCCAAAACCGAGGCGTTCCAGAATCGTTGGGCCGTAACTCGACGGCGGTTCGGGGCGCATCGCTTCCGCCGGCGGCACGCGTACGGCCCGCACCACGGCGCCGAGTGCACCCAAAATCGACGCCCCGCCAGCGACCGACACCGCCGAGGCAATTACACTCGGCCGCACTTGAATCAGCAGCTCCGGATATTGGTACACCCGCGCGATCATCTCCGTGAAGATGTACCCCAGCCGGGCGCCCATAAACGAACCGAGAATCGAGCCGACAATCACAATCAGCAGCACGAACTTTAGATAGTGCCAGCCGATGGCGAAGTTCGAGTACCCAAACGCCTTGAGCGCCGCAATCTGGTCCCGCTGCAAACTCAGTAGCCGCGCGAGCACCACGTTCAGCAAAAATGCCGCGACGCCGAGGAAAATCGTCGGCGCGATGAGCCCGGTGCTGCGCAGGCCTTGGATGTCGCTCTCCAGCAGCAGGTGCGAAAGCTGGTCGCGCCGGCCGTAGGCGCCGGTTCCGCCGTAGGGGTCGATCAGTTGGTCGAACCGCTGAATAACGTCCGCTTCACTCGCCCCGCGCATCAGCGTGGCGGCCGCGTGGTTGAAGGCGCCCTCCATGTCAAACGCCATCGACAGCGCTTCGTGATCCATCCAAAACACGCCAAAGTGCTTAGCGTCCGGCACCATATCGCCCGGCTTCATCTGAAACACAAACTCGGGCGATAGCACCACGCCCACAATCTGCAAGTCCTTGCGGCGGCCGTTGATGATGGCGGTCACCTTATCGCCGAGATCAAGCTTGTTCTCCTGCACAAACTTCTCGATCACCAGCACCTCGTCGCTCCGGCCCGGCGCCAGCCACCGCCCGCGCCGCAAATAGATTTGGTTCACCAGTGGCCGGCGATTCACCGGCAGCGAAATGATTTGCCCCACTGCCGGCTGGTCGAGCCCCGGCACATCGAGATTCACCGCCTCGACGATGCGCGTCTCCAACCGCTGCACGCCCGGGATTTCGGCCAACCGCTCGGCGAGTGCATCGGGCGCCCGCTTCAGAGTTGCGAACACATGCGCAAAATTATGCCGCTCGTAGAATGCGGCTCGCGTGTTCTCCAACGAGAACAACATCGTCCGCGAGTTAATAAACGTCGCCACCCCCGCCGACACCACCAGCGCAATCATCGTCACCTGCCCCAGTCGCTGGGTCAGATCGCGAACGAGCTTGCGGTCAAGGGAGGTGAGCATGTTTTGTTTAGCCGCGACGCGCTAGCGGAGTGCGTTTCGGGAACATTTCATTCCTGAACGTCATCTCGAGGATTGCACGCCTCTTGAAACGACTGCTCTGTATTCGCCAATACTTCGCAGTCACAATATCCACCGTTGCCTTGCAGCCAGGTTTCAATTGGCCACGACTCGATCCCATTTTGATTACACCACTCACGAACATGACGAAGTATGTGGTCGCAAGTGTTGTGAGTTAATGCATGATCGATCGCATCGAACATCATCCGTAAGTGCTCCTCTGGAAGAGGAAACTTTGATCGAGCACTGGTTCGTTGTTGCGACTTCCACGCAGCAAGTGCGGCTTTACGGTTCTGCTTGTCGGCCATTTTTGCCAACGCCTCGAAAAAGAAATGGATGTGTTGATCTCCCGTGACTCCACGCTCCGCTACCGCGTCGCGGCTAAACATCACCATTCCAACTCGCTCGCCGTGCGTTTCGTCTTATTCACCTGCACGCCGTGGATGCGGCCGTCGGACATGCTGATCACGCGGTCGGCCATCTCGGCGATCACGGCGTTGTGGGTGATCACCGCCGTGGTGGTACCCAGCTCGCTGTTAATTTTTTGAATCGCGTCGAGCACCAAAATGCCGGTGTGCACATCGAGCGCCCCCGTTGGTTCATCGCACAGCAGCACATCGGGCCGCTTCGCCACGGCCCGCGCGATGGCCACCCGCTGCTGCTCGCCGCCGGAAAGTTGCGCCGGGAAGTGATCGAGCCGATGCGTCATGTCCACCAGTGCGAGCGCCTCGGCGGGGTCCATCGGGTTTTTGGCGATGTCCGTAATGAGCGCCACGTTCTCGCGCGCGGTGAGGCTGGGAATCAAATTGTAAAACTGAAACACAAACCCCACATGGTTCCGGCGATATTGCGTGAGCCCCGCGTCATCGAAGTTCGTGAGCTCCTTATCGCGGTAATGCACCGACCCCGCCGACGGCACATCGAGCCCCCCAAGAATATTCAGCAGCGTGCTCTTGCCACTGCCCGACGGCCCCAGCAGCACCACAAACTCGCCGGCAAACAGCTCCATGTCGATCCCCCGCAACGCGTGGACATCGACTTCGCCCATGTGATAGGTCTTCGTCACCCCCCGCGCAGCAAAGACCGTCTCCCCCAGAATTGGCGGCGGAACAGCGGTGGCGGTGCGGCTCATGATGGCATTATTACAGGCCAGCGCTTTTTGGCGAACCCGCACAAGATGGGTGGCACTGACTTTCGGCCGCGCAAGACTCACCATCAAAAGGAACTCAACCGGCCGATTGTCAGTGCGGCCGGCAGGCCTTAGGAGGTGATCGAGCTTGCAGCCGTCTTGCTTCCTACGGCGTGGAACGCCGCACTGACAATCGGCCGGTCACGTTTGCTCTGAAGTGAAGCGTTTTCCGGCCGAAAGTCAGTGCCACCCAATTATCCACCTGTATCACTCAAGCCGATTATTCAGCCACCCTTATTTCACCAACTTTAAGCTAAATTTTGAGCGTGACGCTCCGCCCCTTCACCGCTGCAATCGTTGCCCTCACGCTCGCCGCTCGCGGCTTAGTGGGCGCCGAGTTCATGTTCGTCACCCAGGTGGACGGTGTCGAACTGGAAGGCCGCCCGCTAACCTGGAGCGATTCCACCATGGCGCTGCTGGCGCGCGATGGCCAGCTCCACCAGTTCCATCCGAAACGCGCGAAACAAGCGCACAAAACGGCGCCGACCTTCGCGCCGTACACGATGGAAGAGATGCGCCAGCGGCTCTACCACGAGTTTAGTGACGCGTACGAATTTACCTCGACCAACCACTACCTGGTGGTCCATCCGGCCGGCGAACAATCGCAGTGGGCCGATCGCTTCGAAGACCTCTACCGCTCGTTCACCGGTTACTTCCGCGTGCGTGGCTTCACGCCGCAAGAACCCGCCTACCCGCTGGTGGCGGTCGTCTTCCCCAACCGCGCCGCGTACGACCAGTACGTGCAGGTCTCCGCGGTCGGCGCCCCCGCTGGCGCGCTGGGGCATTATGAACCACAAACCAACCGCGTCTATCTGTTCGACACGCCTGCGAATGATGGCGACAACTGGACCGACAGCGCCGCCACGGTGATTCACGAAGCAACGCACCAAACTGCGTTCAATGTGGGCGTGCATAGCCGCTTCACCACTACGCCGCGGTGGGTGACCGAAGGTCTGGCCACCATGTTCGAAGCCCGCGGGGTGCACGACACCCGCAGCTACGACCGTCGTGAAGACCGCGTGAACCGCGGGCGCTTCGCCGACTACCAAGCCTTCGCTGCGCAAGGGGCGTTACCAACGCTGGAGAAGTTCATCGCCACCGATGATGCGTTCCGCGACGACCTCGCCGCCGCCTACGCCCACGCCTGGGCGCTCAGCTTTTTCCTGTGTGAAACCCGCCCGCGCGAATACAGCGCGTACCTTGCCGCCACCGCCGCCCGGCCGATGTTCAGCGACTACTCCGCCCAAGGGCGCCTGTGGGACTTCTCCACCGCGTTTGGCGACGATCTGAGTTTGCTGGACGCCCACTTCCGCAAGTTCATGGCGAAAGTGCGGTGAGTGGTGCGAGCGCGCGTCCTGAGAACCTGGTTGGCGTTCTCTCGGCCGCCCCGATAGATCCACGCTTGGCCGTGAAGAGTCAAGTCAACGGGCATCGAAGGCGTCTACTCCCACGCCAGCGCGCGACGGGACTGATTCTTTGATTGTGCCGCACAAGTCGCTTTTAATGCTGGGCGTCTTCGACAAACACTTGGACAGCGCACGTGTCTTGCAGGCGTTCGCGGTGAAGCGGCGTCAGCGTGCGCCACACGTTGTGCATCAATGAGGTATGTCATGAGACTCTCTCTTACCGCTTTGGCGAGTTTTTTCGCTTTCAGCTCCGCAGTGATGTGGGCGTCCCTGGTGCGGGCAGACATTCAGTCTTCGGACTACCCGTCACTTCAGGCCGCGATCGACGCAAATCCCGGCTGCATGATCTATGTGCCTAACGGCGATCATCTGCTGACCGAAACCGTGATGATCAAAACGGCGGGCACCGGGTTGTGCGGTCCCGGTCGATTGGTGATGACCGATGCGTCGAAAGACATAGTTAATGTACTCCATGCGGATAATGTCACGATTCGTGACCTGAAGTTGTTTCGTGAGCGAGGCAAACATGATGGCGGCCGCAATGGCATTTTCGCCGCGTGGTGCGATAGTCTTACGATCGACGGTGTCTCGGTATTCAACAACTGCGGCGAAAACGCCGGTCTGAAGATCGAACACTGCGCGCGCCTCGTGGTGCGGAACTGTTTCGTGCGGGACTATAAGGCGCTCGCGATCGACGATCGGACCGAATCTGCCGGATATGCGTTTCAGTGCGTTGAT
Organism: Pirellulales bacterium; assembly: GCA_022841705.1. Classification (GTDB taxonomy): domain Bacteria; phylum Planctomycetota; class Planctomycetia; order Pirellulales; family Lacipirellulaceae. The sequence continues at coordinate 48,992 of JALHQZ010000007.1, read as the reverse complement.
GGCAACGGCATGAAGTTCATGGACTGCAGTGGATCGCAAATCATCAATAACCGAATCATTGAAACCACCTTCCGTGCCACGAAGGAGAATCGAGACAAGTACGAATTGGGCAAAGTCACCGCCATCTCGGAGAAGCCAGAGCGACCCCTTCCCGAGATTATCAAGAAGAACCGATTTACAACCAATTGGCACCAGGGTTCGGCGATCTTCTTCGGCGAGCAGGGGAACTACTCAGTGATCAGCGGCAACTACATCGAGAATGCGGGGCAGGCCTTCGACATTCACTCCGACTACGTCACGGTCACGGGAAATGTCGTCAACGGCGCGCTCGTGGGCGCGAAAGCGATGCACGGCTCCAAACATGTGATCATTAGCAACAACCAATTCAGCCGGATCGACCTGTACGGCGTGCTGGTCATGCCCGGGGCCGCGGCCCACCCCGCGGTCGAAAGCAACGGTGAGCAGCCTGCTCAAGGTCCCAATGTCGACAGCGGTACCGTGGTGATGGGCAATATCATTAGCGATTACGGCTTTGGGGACCAATACTGGAGTACCGGTAGCTCTCCTGGCGCGTCACTCTATGCGATTTCACTCGAAAGAGGGCAAGAGGCCGACGATCCACCGCTCCGCGATGTGATTATTGCCAACAATGTGGTGTACGACACGGGCCGAGATAAAGTGATTGTCGATGGCCAACCGCAAGAGGTCTCCCCGCGCTACGAATTCGCACTGATGGTTCAATACGATGACGATGATCGTCGGACCTTCAAGATCCACGGAAATGTCTTTCACCCCGGCTCTATCGGAGTCGCCAACTTTGAGCTGCCGCCCCAGTGACTCCCTCTCAGAGAACGGCGTGCAGATCGTCGACGTTTGAATCAGCCTTCGATGAGACAGCACAGTCGGAGCTGCCCTGCCTGGCCTTTCACCGTTGGGGGGCGCTTTCAAAATGAACCCGGCGGGGTGGAGGCAGTTGCGGGCGGCAGCACGCCGCTGAGATCGAATGTGGCGTGGGCACGGCTAACCCAATCGCTCCGCCGCCTCGTCACCCCAGGGACTCTCCGGCGCAAGCTCCAGCACGCGGCGCCAATGCTCGGCTGCTTCGGTTTGTCGGCCGACATCGTCGAGCGCTCGGGCCAAGTGATAGTGGGCGTCCGGAAATTCGGAATGGAACTCGATTGCCCCTGCAAGCGCCGCCACGCCGAGTTCCGCTTCGCCCAGTTCTAACAGCAGGCAACCCAAGTTGGCCCGCGCTTCGACGTAGGTTTCATCCACTTCGAGTGCGGCGTAGTAGCGTTCGCGCGCCGCGGTGCGGTCTCCCGCGCGATACAGAAGTTCGGCAAGCAGAAAGTGATCCTCCGCCGCTCCGCCACTTTCGAGCAGCAGCGCCCGGCACGCTTCGATAGCGCCCGGCAGATCGCCCGCCGCGTCGAGCTCGGCGGCGAGATCGCTTGCGCTTTCCGGCTCGGCCCTTTCCAGATCGGCACAGCGCGCGAACGGCAGAATCGCCGGATTTTCTTCCGCGTCGAACTCCAGTTGCCGTTGGCCTGTAAGCTCGCGCAGTTCAGCGCCGTCACGAATGAGCAGCCGTCCATCACTCACCACCAGCGGCGCCTCGGCGAGCGGCCGGCGGTACTCGGGCAATTGCGCGGCCAGCCGATCCACCAGCGCATCAATTCGCGCAAGCGACACGCCCGCCGCCAGAAGTTCGCCGAGCAGCCGCGCGACATGCACTTCGCTCATCGCAAAGTGATCGAGCCGATGCACCTCGCCTTGCGAGACAAGATACCCGCGTCGGCGCCACCGTCGCACCGCCGCGAGCGGCACGCGCGCCAGCTCCGCAAGCATGGCGGGGGTGAGGAGCGCGGTGGAAGGCGCGACGGCGAGCATTCGCGTGAGTGTCACGCGCGGAGGTAGGAATGTCAACGCGGTGCGAACTCCCGCGACGTCAGTCGGGGGAGCGTTGCGTCAACTACCCTGCACACGCATCGCACACCGGTTCCACCGGTACGCGCATCACCACAGTGCGCGGCACGCGGTAGGTGTAAGTCACCGGGACTTGCTTCGTTACTGTGACCGGCACCTGGACGCTCGAGGTTTCCGTCACCAGTTTGCACACGCGGACTTGGTACGGTTCGACGCGTTCTTCACGCACGATCTTGCAGGTGGTCACCGGCACTTGGCGGACCTGCGTTTCGGCCACCCAGCGGCAGGTCTTTACGGGGACTTGCTGCTCGACGCGCTCCACCACTTGGCGGCAGACTTGCACGGGGACTTGGCGAACCTGCGTTTCGGCCACCATGCGGGTCACTTGCACCGGCACTTTGCGGACGCATTGCTCGGCGACCATCCGGGTGACTTGCACCGGGACGGTTTCGGTGATTTGCTGGGGCACCATCGTGGTGACGGGCGTTTGCACGGCGACGATGTTCGGCCGCCAAACGCGCTGCACTGTTTGAGTCGGCGGCGTTTGGTTGGTGACCCACGACAGGCCCGGCCGGACGGTTTGCATGGCGCCGGTCATGGGATCAATCGCCGTGGTGGCAGGCGCCCAGCGGAGCCGCGGCCAGCTTGTCGTGCCCGGCGTAATGGAGACATGATCGACCGGCCCCCCTTGGTCGACGAAGTTGGTCTGCATCGTGGTCACGGGACGCATCACCGTGCGGCATTGCTGGGTGGCGACGGTTTCCACCACCGGGCGCTGCACCCAATACGCTTCTTGGCGTTCGACCGTTTCGACGACGGGCCGCTGCACCACAAAACTTTCCTGCCGCATTTGCGTTTCGGTCACATTGCGAATTCGGTTGTAGCTGGCGTCCCGCATGGAGGTTTCCCACACCGGGCGCTGCACGACGAAGCGTTCTTCACGCATCGATGTTTCTTGCACGGGGCGCAGGACGACGACGGTGCGCTGCCGTTCTTGGGTTTCGTACACGGGGACTTGCCGCGAGACTTGCCGCGTTTCGTAGACGGTTTCGCAGACGTTGCGGTAGCCGGTGACTTGGCGTTCTTCGTAGACCGTTTGGCACTCGACACGGTATTCTTGGCCACATGCTACCGGCGCTGCGCACGACTCGCACGGCTGGGCGACAATCGCCGGCGCAACGCTCGACTCGACGGTAACCGGAGCGCCGTACTGGGATTGCTCGACCGTTGCCGGCGTCGGTTCGAGTTTGTCATCCATGGTAGCGGGCTTTTCCGCCTCCGTGGTTTCGGCGGTGGGCGAATCGTCTGCCGGCGATTCTTCCGCAGTTTGGCCCAGCGGCGCCGGATCATTGGCGGCAGCTTCCGCGGCAGGGTCGAGTGCTTGCGCCTGCACGATGCACGGCTGCAAAGCTACCGCCATGCTGAACACGCCCGCCCAAAACGGCCGAAGAAGAGTTGTCATCTGATTTGACCCCATCGTGATCGCGTAAACCCCTTACTCTGCGCGGCGCAGACCCCTGCTGAAATGCGCGCGGAGCAACCTCAGTGAAGTGTGGGGGATAAACGCCCCGTCGGCAAATCATTTTTCTTCGTTAGGACCGGCAATTAGAAAAATAATTCATTCTCCCGGCGAGATTTTGCGGTTGGAGAAGCTGTAGCGAGCCGGCGCCAGCGGTCGACAGGGCCGCCGGGAGAGGGGGGTGGTGATACAATCGTTACAATCGGCGCCGTGTAGGCCAGTTTCTCCGAAACTGGCGCTTCGAAATTGCGACCTGACTCTTACGCACCCGGCAGTTTCGGAGAAACGGCCCTACGAATGCAACTTTGTACCGACATCCACGCTGATCCCGCGGCGAACGTGGCGCTCGATGAAGCGCTGCTCGAGCGCGCCGACGGCGAATACCTGCGGCTGTGGGAATCGCCCTCGCCGGTGGTGGTGCTGGGACGGTCAGCGCCAATCGAGCGCGAAGTCAACGCGGCGGCGTGCGCGGCGGCCGGCGTGCCGGTGGTGCGGCGGCCGAGCGGCGGGCAAACGGTGCTGATCGGGCCGGGGTGTCTGATGTATGCGGTGGTGCTCGACCTGCAAATTCGGCCGGAACTTGTGGCGATTGATCGCGCGCACCAGTTTGTGCTCGGCCGAATGCTCGCCGCACTGCGGCCACTCGCGCCGAATATCGAGATTGCGGGCACGAGCGATTTGGTGCTCACCGGTGATCCACCCCGCAAGTTTTCCGGCAACGCGCTCAGGCTCAAGCGGACGCACCTCCTCTACCACGGCACGCTGCTGTACGATTTCGATCTCGACCTGGTCGAGGGCCTGCTAAAACCCCCCGTCCGCCAACCCGTTTACCGGGCCGAACGGACTCACCGCCAGTTCTTGACGAACTTTCCGGCGCGTCGAATTGAGATCGAGGAAGCTGTTAAGAAGATTTGGGAAGTTTAAGAATCTAACCCCGAAAGGCGCGAAAAGACGCGAAAAAAGAAAGAGCGAACGCGAATGGAACGAATAAGCGTGAATAAGCAAGGAGGAGAAATGCGTCTCCTTTTCGTTAATCATTCGCTTTGATTCGCTTCATTCGCGTCGAGACTTCTTCTTTTCTTTTTTGCGGCCTTTTGCGCCGTTTCTCCGAAAAAGCGGCGCGGTTAAACGATTTCATGCAAAGACAACCACTGCTGAATCTCCTTGCCGAGTACCTTCGCCGTTATCCGGACGAGGCGGGGATGGTTGCGCGGGTGGAGGAGCTTGTTAGGGCGCATGCCGATTGCTTCGTGCGGAGCTGCTATCCGGGGCACCTTACCGGTTCGGCGTGGATTACGTCGGCCGATGGCGAGCGGGCGCTCCTCGTACATCACCGCAAACTCGACAAATGGCTCCAGCCCGGCGGCCATGCCGATGGGCAAACCGATATCGCGGAAGTCGCGCTGCGGGAAGCGCAGGAAGAAACCGGGCTCACCGATTTGCAGCTCGCCGATCCGACGCCGCTGGATGTCGACGTGCATCTCATCCCTGCGCGCGGGGCTGACCCGGAGCACGAGCACCACGATATCCGCTTCCACTTCATTGCTGCCAATGGCGCCACGCCGATCGTCAGTGACGAATCGCACGCGGTGCGGTGGTTCACCGAAGCCGAACTCTTCGCCGCCACCCAAGAAGAAAGCGTCCTCCGCCTCTGGCGCAAAGCCCGTTTAGCCGCGACGCGCTAGCGGAGCGCGTTGCAAAATCGACCAGCGGATTTGCTAAAACTTCAACCACCCTGGCCTGTCGCCGGCTGCTATCACTCGGGCCAACCACGTAAAACCGTGGCAATCGGCGGCTAACCCCCATTCTTCGGCGCTTTCGGCACAATTGGCACGCCGCGTGCATTAAGGTTGTTCCGTGCGACGCGCCGAGGGACGTCGCCGCCTCCTGCCACAACCGACTTTCGAACAACGAGGAAACTAACGACCCGCCGCGGGTCGGTCCTCCGAAACGGTTTGGGCGGCACAGCTACTCAGATCGTCGAGGCAACGATCTGTAGCTGAAGTTGAGGCGTACTCCTCATCACTGCATCTCCTCTCACCGGAACATTGAAAGGGTCTCACATGGTTACTGCTCGCCAAATTCGCTGCATGGTGGTCGAAGTTGACGCCGAAGAAGGTCGCATGAGTGGTCTTAGCGCATCGCGTATCCGCCCCAGCGACTTGTTGCCCTGGGCCGACCCGTACATCGCCGGCCTTGTGCGGAAGCTGCAAGACGAAGTCCGGCAGGAAACAGGCCGGGGAACGACCGCGGCCGCCGGTTCACAGTTGAAGCTCGACCTCTCGCGCCTAGATGCGATTGGCTGATTCGTAGCTTGGCCTCCTAGGCCGAGCACATGGAATCAAGGGTTCGCTCGGCCTAGAAGGCCAAGCTACGAACCTAACTCTAGCGTCGCCCAACAACTGGGGTCTTCCGTAAACGGCACTGTCATTCCGTTAGAAAAGGTTTGCACACCGAGCTCGCGGTCCGAGACGGCGTAGTTGAAGCCGAGTTTCTTGTGCTGCTCGGGATCGTACCCGCCGAGCGCCGCAGCGGAAATGAACGCGGCCAGGCTCCAGCCGGTGGCGCTCACGCGGCCGGCGACTTGAAGTTCTCGCGGTCGCACGGGCCGGGCGTTTTCACGAGCCCGGTTGATGAGCAGTTGATCGGCCACCGCTTCGGTATTGTCCCGCCCCGCGCCGGCGGGGAGAAAAACGAAGCGGTGGCAGAACTTGGTCGCCCGGTGGACATTGTGCGTTGCGCGGGTGTCGAGCCACACCTGCACGCCGTCGCTATCTTCCAGTCGTGAATCGCGGCACCACACCGGTTGTTTCTTGCCGGTCACCTGCACGGTGAGCGCTAATCCCTCCGGCGCCCACGCCATCCGCACGTCCGCGAACTGCCGTTCGGCCGCTGGCGTTTGCGCATCGAGCGCCGCCAGGTCCGGCAGCCGGAACGATTCATCGAGCTTCGCCCCCGAGTTCGGCCCCGTGAGCGCATGCCGTTTGAGCGGCACGGCAAACTGAAACAGAAACCGCGGCGAGAGCAGCGTGTTGAGCTGGGTGGTGGTGTCGGGCATGAGAAGATTGTAGCTAAATTCGTAAGAATTCAGGAGCGGGCGATTCTGCTACAATTCAGCATCATGTCTCCATCCGCGTTCATCTGCGTCCATCTGCGGTTCCTCTTACTGCTGCTGCTGACAGCCACGCCGCTCCACGCCGAGGGCCCGCGCACCAAGTATATGGGCCGCGCTATCGCCCGGACGATGCACTACCTCGGCGCCCCGTGGTTAGTGCGGGACTCGCGCGAGCGTGAAGAAGAGCCCGCCAAGTTGCTCAAAGCGCTCGAGATTCAAACTGGCCAGACCGTGTGCGACCTTGGTTGCGGCAACGGGTTCTATACGTTTTCGCTCGCCGAGAAGGTTGGCCCGCGCGGCAAGGTGCTCGCGGTTGACATTCAGCCGGAGATGCTCGACCTGCTGCGGGACCGCGCGGAGGCCCGCAACTTTCCGAACATCGAACCAGTGCTCGGCGAGGTGGATGATCCGCACCTCCCCGCCGGCGCGGTAGACCTGGTGCTGCTGGTGGATGTGTACCACGAGTTCTCCCACCCCGAGGAAATGCTCGCCGCGATGCGCACGAGTCTCTCCCCCACCGGCCGCGTGGCGCTGGTGGAGTTCCGCGCCGAAGACCCCGCCGTGCCGATCAAACGGCTACACAAGATGAGCCAGCGGCAGTGCCTGAAGGAGTATGCGGCGAACGGGTTCAAGCTGGTCGGGCAATTCGATGAGCTGCCGTGGCAGCATGTGCTCTTCTTCGCCCGGGATGATTCAACGTTGCCGGCGCACGAACTCAAACCGTGGAAGTAGGATGGGTTATCCGCGATAGCGGTAACCCATCGAGCGTCGGAGAGCGTGTTCCTCAACCCGGGGGGTTACCGCTCCGCGGATAACCCACCCTACATTCTCGAGAGCGAACTCGCGCTATTTCTTCTGCCACACGCGCACGTAATCGACTTCCATCCGCGCGGGAAACTCGGTCGCGCTCGGGTCACCACCTTGCTTGCCGCCGACCGCAAGGTTCACGATCAGGTAGTGCGGTTCGCGGAAGGGATTGGCGCCGTCGGGCGTGGCGTTCTGGGATTTGGTGACATCCGTTACGTTCAGTAGCCGGTCATCCACATACAGCGAGATTTGCTCGGCGTCCCAATCCATGCGCCAGGTGTGAAACTCATCGGCCCACTTCGCGCCGCCCAGTTCGGCGAGTGGCGTTCTGGTTGAGTCCCATTTGATCGTGTGCCTGGCGCTAGCGTAGCCCACATTCGCCAGCAGCTTGCCGCGGTAGAACTCCATGATGTCGATCTCGCCACAGCCGGGCCAGCGGCGCGCGGAACCAAGCGTCCAGAACGCGGGCCAGAGGCCGGGACGCACATCGATCTTCGCGCGCATTTCAAAGCGGCCGTAGAGCCAACTCGAAACTCCGCGCGTGGTAAGACTCGCCGAAGTGTACTCCGCCACGCTGCGGCCCCAGCGCTGCGCGCCCTGTGGTACCGGTTTCTTTTCACGGCGCGCTTCGATCACCAGCTTGCCCGCGGTGCAAAAGGCATTCTCCGGTTGGTACCACTGCGCTTCGTGGTTGCGCTCGAAGCCTCGCTCGAAGTTCCATTTCGTACTGTCGGGCGGGCCGTCGATATCGAACTCGTCCGCCCACACCAGTTCGTAGGGGCCGTCGGCTCTGATCGCCGGCGCGAGGAGCAGCAACGCAAAGAATCCGCAATAGAACAAACTGGGCACAATCTTCCTCCTCAGGGGTCAACAGTAAGATGTCCGACCGCGTGAAAAACTCAGGGGAAAATAGGCAAGTTTCGTGACATTTGGTGGAAAATAGGCATTTAAGGAAAGTCTTCAATCAGCAGATTGCGGTCTTTTTGCGCGCGATCTGCGCACTGCGGGTTGACTTGACCACCCGCAATGCGAAAGGTGGTGCTTCACAACGCCCGTTTTGGTAACGAGTCCCGCGGCGTGCGGGCTCGCCAACTCACGTAGCGAAGGAGGTTTGCGATGCGAAAGAATGTTTGTGGTCCGAACTCTCGGCGAGGGTTCACGCTAGTCGAGCTGTTGGTGGTGATCGCCATCATTGGCATTTTGGTGGCGCTGCTCTTGCCAGCGATTCAAGCGGCGCGCGAATCGGCACGGCGAAACTCTTGCACCAACAATCTCAAGCAACAAGCGACCACGTTGCAAACCCGGCACGATGCCCAGCGCGCCTTTCCCCCCGGTCGCACCACCACCACGCAAGAATCGGTCGCGTGGTCGTTTCAATTGCTGCCGTACATGGAAGAGCAGGAGATCTACAAATCGCACAACAAGCAAAAACGCGTGGATGATCCGGTGAACGCCACGGCCATGCGGCACCCTGTCGCAACTTACTATTGCCCCAGCCGCCGGTCGCCCGCGGCCGATCGAGACTTCGACAACAACGATCAACCCCCCTTGGTGAAGGATGTCGCGGCGGGCGGCGATTATGTCGCCAACCCCGGTAAGCAATTGTTGTACGGCATGGAAGAGGGCAGCCGTGCGCCGATTCGCGGCGTGGACCGGAGCGAAGCGGGGCCGATGTTTACCTACTCGCGCATGAGCGCGAAGCATGTGACCGATGGACTTTCGAAGACCACCGCGATTGGCGAGAAGCACCTGCCCCCAGAGACGGTTTCGCCGTCGCCGGAAACGGTTGACTATTACACCGGCGACACCGCGTTCTTCGCCGGCGATAACCCCACGACGATTTTCCGCGCCAGTTCGCACGGCATCGCCGCCGATACCCAGGACCCCGACCGCGAAAAGTACGGCAGCGTCCACCCAGGTATCTGCCAATTCGCGTTCCTCGATGGCCACGTGCAAGGCCTCTCGACCAGCATCGAACAGCGCGTGCTCGAGCTGCTCTCGACCGTTGGCGATGGTGAGGTGGTCGATACCGCGAAACTCGGCGGCTGATACGTAGACGCGTCTCTCCGAGATGTGAGCGTGTGTTACTTTATTCGTCGCTAATCGGAAGTATTTGGATGCGAATCCGACCTAGCGCTAAAACCAAGTCAGCTATCTCGAGCAGCGCCGGGAGATGCACGATCGAAAGGTCGGCTTGATTTGCCGGCCTGCGCGGTGCCGCCCTGCGCAGCACAAACTCAGGATGGCTTTGATTGCTTCGATATCGCAAACAAAGCATCAAAATGAGAATCGGCTAAACTGACTGCGCGATCTTCAGCGGCGGCGAGTGCGAAGATTTCTTCGTCGCTTGCCGCCGCTAAACGTGAATCTTGGTCTTGAAAGTCTCCCTACCCGGCGAATGAGAGACAATCGGCTAGGACCGGCGACAACGCATTGTCGACCAGTAGCTTCATGCCGCGTCAAGAATTTCAAAGTTCGCGCTCACGCAGCGACTCGGCGGGCCAGAGAGAATGGGGATGTTATGGTTTCCGGCATGTCGCAGCGCGCGAATGCCAATCGATTATGCCGCACGATGACCTTCGGTCATCCCCTCGCGCTTGAAATCCTAGCGTGCGTCAATCGGTATACACGGTGCTGGGCACGTCGTATCCATCACCAATCGCGGCCAACCGATTGAGAATGATCTGCTCCACATCATAACTCAGCGTGTGGACGGAACCATCGAGAAAACAAAACTGCGCCACCTGCGGATGCTCGCTGCCATAGTGGCCAGGGTACGGTTCATCCCAGCGGGTAGGGAACCCAGCCGACGAACGGCGAAAGCAGGTATGCCGTTGATCGCCCGAGAAAAAAGCGGAGTCCCCCTGGGCCGCATGTTGTCGCGTGGCGGGAACGTCGTCTCGCACGGGCGGCAGGTGCTTTTCGCCGATCGCCAGCGTTTGCGATAACCCATCAGTCACCTGTCGCGCCGAAACTTTCGAGCGCGTGAAGAGGGGCCCGATCTCGGCGCGATCAAGCGGACCAGGTTGCGTGAACTCCGGCACATTGATGCGCGTGCTGAGGCCCGAGTTTCCCGCATAGTCGCCTCCCGCCGCAACGCCTTGCACCTGCGAGTCCTGATCGTCATTATCGAAATCGCGGTCGGCGACCGGGCCGCGTCGGCTGGGGCAGTAGAAGGTGGCAACCGGAGTGCGCATCGCGGTGGCATTCTGCTGCGAATCGACACGTTGACCCTCTACGAACGCATCATGAATCGCGCGTTCTTCCAAGTAGGGCAGCAGTTCAAAAGCCCACGAGACGCTAAACTGGTCGTCCCCATTCCGACCGGCCGGATAACGATTTCGCGTGTCGTGCGCCATCGTCAGCGCCAACCCCAGTTGCCGCAAGTGGTTGCTGCACTGTTTGCGCCGAGCCGCTTCGCGCGCGGCCTGAACGGCCGGCAACAGCAGCGCCACCAGCACGCCGATGATGGCGATCACCACCAACAGTTCAACCAACGTAAAGCCACGCCGATGCATGGGATGTTCCTCGCGGGATCGAATTCAAATCAAATGCGCCGGGGTATTCTAGAAGCGTAAGGTAGACAGGCAACACGCGGTCCACCGATTAAGCTGAAACCCCGTGAACGCCGCAATGTTCCGCAAATTCGCCAAGGAAGTGGCATTCCTAAGGCACCACAGAATCGCCGGTTCCCCCCCCTCCCCCGGCCCCCTACAATGAACCGTTTGCCCAAAAATATCGCCCCGCTGATTTCCCCGCTGCGAACGGATTTGCGTGATGAGTGCCGCCGAGATTGTCATCAAGGGCGCCCGCGAGCATAACTTGCGGAACGTCGATGTTTCGCTCCCCCGCAACCAACTCATCTGCCTTACTGGCGTGTCGGGCAGCGGCAAAAGTTCGCTGGCGTTCGACACCCTCTTCGCCGAAGGGCAGCGGCGCTACATCGAAAGTCTTTCGACCTTCGCCCGGCAATTCTTGGGGCAGATGCCGAAGCCCGATGTCGATCACATCAGCGGGCTGAGTCCTTCGATCTCCATCTCGCAAAAGTCCTCGGGCAACAACCCACGGTCGACGGTTGGCACCATCACGGAGATTTACGATTTCCTGCGGGTGCTTTACGCGCGAGTCGGCCAGGGGCACTGCCCGCAATGTGGCGAAGCGATCACGGCCCAATCGCGTGAGCAGATCATCGGCCGCATCCTGACTCTGGCCGAGGGAACCAAGTTCAGCCTGCTGGCGCCAATCGCCCGCCGGCAGAAGGGGGAGTTCCGCGACACGTTTGAAGACCTCTTGCGGCAAGGTTTTGTCCGAGCGCGCGTGGACGGCGTGATCCATTCGCTGGCCGATGTGCCGGCGCTCGATCGCCAGATGCGGCACGATATTGAAGTGGTGATCGACCGCTTGGTGGCGGGACCAGCGATTCGGGCACGGCTGAGCGAAGCGGTTGATCTTGCGCTGAAGATCGGCAAGGGCGCTGTGGTGGTCGCGCTGGCCGATGAAGCGCTGGTCATGGATGGTGAAGAAGACGCCGACGCCCCGCGCAAGAAGAGTTCCAAGGGGGGCGGCCAACCGGGGGACATCAACCTCTCGGCCGACTTCGCCTGCAACGCGTGCGGCATCAGCTTCGCGGCGCCCACACCGCAGCTCTTCAGCTTCAACAGTCCGCAGGGGATGTGCCTCACCTGCATGGGCCTCGGCGAGTTCTTCTCGTTCGATCCAGAGAAGATTATCTCCTCGGACGACCGATCGTTCGCGAAGGGCGCCATCGAACTGGTCGGCCAGTGGAAAGATTTAGGCCGATGGAAGCGGCACATCTTCCAAGGCGTCGCGGACACGATGGAGCGCAAGCTCGGAATCGCCGAAGCATATCTACTAGAAACGCCGTGGAAGGAGTTGACAGACGCAGAGCGCAACCTGTGGCTGTGGGGCACCGGCGACGAGCACATCACGTTCACCTGGCGCACGGGCCGGTCGAGCCAAAAGTACGGCGGCAAGTTCGCGGGGATCATTCCCGAGCTCCTCGAAAAATACCGCACCAGCCAAAGCGCGATGCAGGTGAGGTACTTCGAGAAGTACATGCGGCAGATCGGGTGCCCTGATTGCAGCGGCGCCCGGCTCAATGCGCAGGCCCGCGCGGTGAAACTCACCACCGCCACGCCGCTGTTTGGTGAACGGCCCGCGCTCACGCTACCAGAAATCTGCGCGCTGCCGATCGCCGCCGCCACGCAGTTCTTCGGCGAGCTTGTGCTCACGCCCTCGCAAGAGCTGATCGCCACGGAAGTGCTCAAGGAAATCCGCGGCCGCTTAGGGTTCCTCAGCAATGTGGGGCTCGATTACCTCACGCTCGAGCGCACCGCCCCCACGCTCTCTGGCGGCGAATCGCAGCGCATTCGTCTGGCGGGGCAGATCGGCTGCGGCTTGGTCGGCGTGCTGTACATTCTTGATGAACCCTCGATCGGCCTCCACCCGCGCGACAACGAACAACTCTTGGCCACGCTCGAACGGCTGCGCGATCTCGGCAACACCGTGGTGGTTGTCGAGCACGATGAAGACACCATGCGCGCCGCCGATTTGTTGATCGATTTCGGTCCCGGCCCCGGCGTCCGCGGGGGTTATGTGGTGGCGACCGGTACGGCCGACCAGATTGCGAAAGAACCAAAAAGCCAAACCGGCGCATTCCTCGGCGGCAAACGGAAGATTGAAATTCCCGCCACCCGCCGGCTTCCCGCGAGCGCCGAACTCGCGCCGCAGCAAGGCGAAGTTCGCAAGTTCGAGGCACCGGTTAAGAAGCGTGGCAAAGCAGCAAAGAAAGTCGAAGTCCCCTTAGAAGATTCCACATTCCGCCTTCCGAACTCCGCCTTCCCGTCGCTCCGCGTAGTCGGCGCCAAGCACAACAACCTCAAAAACATCACCGTCGACATTCCGCTCGGCGCGTTTGTGTGCGTCACCGGCGTGTCGGGCTCCGGCAAAAGCTCGCTCGTGAACGACATCCTGATGGAAGCGCTGCGGCGCGATCTGATGGGGGGTGAAGGAACACCGGGCGAGCATGACGCCATCGAAGGCCTCGCGAGTCTCGACAAGGTGATCGCCATCGACCAAACGCCGATCGGTCGCACGCCGCGCTCGAACCCCGGCACGTACATCAAACTGTTTGACGACATTCGCGATCTCTACGCGCAGCTTCCCGAGTCGAAACGCCGCGGGTACAAGCCGGGGCGGTTTAGCTTTAACGTGGCGGGCGGGCGGTGCGAAGCGTGCGAAGGGAACGGCGCCAACAAGCTGGAGATGGATTTTCTGGCCGACATTTGGGTCACCTGCCCCGTGTGCCAAGGCCACCGCTTTAACCGCGAAACGCTGCAAGTTCTCTTCAAAGGTAAAAGCATTGCCGAAGTGCTGGAGATGGACATCCAGCAGGCGCTCCACCACTTTGAATCAATTCCTTCAATCCATCACAAGCTCTCCACGCTGCACGCGGTGGGGCTCGATTATCTCAAGATCGGCCAACCGTCGCCCACGCTCTCCGGTGGTGAAGCCCAGCGGATTAAACTCGCCCGCGAACTGGTGAAAAAGAGCACCGGCAAAACGCTGTACGTGCTCGATGAACCAACGACCGGCTTGCACTTCGCCGACATCGAAATGCTGCTCAAGGTGCTGCACGCCTTCGTCGATGCGGGCAACACGGTGCTGGTGGTCGAACACAATCTCGACGTCATCAAAACCGCCGACTGGCTGATCGACATCGGCCCCGAAGGTGGCGCCGGCGGCGGCGAGCTCGTGGTGTGCGGCACGCCGGAAGAAGTCGTCGCGAAAGTAGGCAGTGGGCAGAAGGCAGTGGGCAGTAAAAAGTTAGCCGCGGTCCCCTCTTCTCCGACGAATGGGACCGCGCGTTCGGGCCCCCAACTCATTTCCCACACTGCAATCGCATTATCCCCCGTCCTCGCCGGCGAGCACTCCGCCGCCGTTAAACGCGCCAAGCGCGCCCACGTCCCCGAAGCGAAGTTCATCGAAGTCCGCGGCGCCCGGCAGCACAACTTGCGCGGCGTCGACGTGAAAATTCCGCGCGACGAGTTCACCGTCTGCTGCGGGCCGAGCGGGTCGGGCAAAACGTCGCTGGCGATGGACACTATCTATGCCGAGGGGCAGCGGCGGTACGTTGAAAGCCTCTCGAGTTACGCCCGGCAGTTCGTCGGCCAGATGCAGAAGCCGGCGCTCGACCACATCGAAGGGCTCTCGCCGGCGATCGCCATCGAGCAGCGCAACAGTGGCCACACGCCGCGCTCGACCGTCGGCACCGTGACCGAAATCTACGACTATTTCCGCGTGCTCTACGCTCGGCTTGGCCAGCCCCATTGCCCCGAGTGCGACGTGGCGATCGGCACGCAAACGTCCGATCAAGTGGTCGATAAGATTCTCGACGAGCCGGATGGCACGAAGCTGTTTCTGCTCGCGCCGGTGGAAGTCGCCGTCGGCGAGCAGTACGACACGCTCTGGACCACCCTTAAAGAGTCGGGCTACTTGCGCGTGCGGGTCGATGGCCAAATCTACGAACTCGAAACGCCGCCCACGATTGATCGCCGCCGCAAGCATGAGGTGGCGGTGGTGATCGACCGCATCACCGTGCGGAACAACGCCCGCGCGCGAATCGCCGAAGCGGTGGAGTCGGCACTTTCGATGGGCCGCGGCGTGATGCAGGTGGTGTATCCCGCCGAGGGCCAGCCCGAAGCGCGCTGGCAGGTGCGCACGCACAGCCAACACCTAGCGTGCGAAGAGTGCGGCCGCAGTTTCGACGCCCTCTCGCCGCACAACTTTTCGTTCAACAGTTCGCTCGGTTGGTGCCCCAGTTGCGAAGGCCTCGGCACCCAAACCGGCGCCAACCCCGCCGCCCTGGTGCGCGATTCTCAGCTTACCCTCCGCCAAGGCGCTCTGTTGCTGTGGCCCACCCTCACCAACGACCTCGCCCAGCAACTGTTGGTCGCGCTCTCCACCCACACCGGCCTCCCACTCGACACCCCGTACTTCAAACTCTCCGCCCGTCAACGCCGCATCCTGATGTACGGCACGGGTGAGGAGTGGATCGGTGTGGGAGTTGGGAATTGGGATTTAGGAGTTGGGGAGGATCCCAAGAAAGCCAAATCCCAAATCCCAAATCCCAAATCCTCTCCCCCCCTCCGCTTCCAATTCAAAGGCCTTTACCCCGCCCTCGAAGAAGCCTCCAAACTCTCCCCGCGCTTGCGTGCCGCGCTCGATCACCTCGTCGACGAAATCGAATGCAGCGAGTGCGGCGGCAGTCGGCTGCGCGATGATGCGTCCGCCGTGAAGTTCCGCGACGCCACGCTCGAACAAGTCAGCCGCACGCCGCTCTCCGATCTGCTCGCCGAGATGCAAAGCTGGAAACTCACCGTGCGCGAGAAGAAAATCGCCGGTGAGCTGGTGCGCGAAATCATCAACCGGCTAACGTTCCTGGTGGAAGTCGGCCTCGAGTACCTCACCATCGGCCGCAGCGCGCCGACGCTCTCCGGGGGCGAATCGCAGCGGATTCGGCTGGCGAGCCAGGTCGGCAGCGGCCTGGTGGGTGTGCTGTACGTGCTCGATGAACCTACCATCGGCCTCCACCCGCGCGACAACGCCCGCCTGATCTCCGCGCTGCACAAGCTGCGCGATCTCGGCAACACGCTGCTGGTGGTGGAGCACGATAAGGAGGTAGTCGCCAGCGCCGACAAACTGCTCGACTTCGGCCCCGCCGCCGGCCGCTTCGGCGGCCAAGTGGTCGCCGAAGGTTCCCCCGCACAAGTCTCCAAAAACAAGTCGAGCATCACCGGACCGTATCTCAGCGGTAAGAAGGCGATTGGAGTGCCGAAGCGGCGAAGAATCGCCGCGGGGGGCTGGGGGCTGGGGGCTGGGGACCAGGGAAAGAAAGAGCAGGCAGCGAAGAAAACCAAACGAGGCGCAGCCTCGTCCACTTCCCCAGCCCCCAGCCCCCAACCCCCAGCCCCGCCGACGCTCCGCGTCAGCGGAGCGCGGCACAACAACCTCAAAAACATCACGGTCGATATTCCGCTCGGCTGTTTCGTCGCGGTCACCGGCGTGTCGGGGTCCGGCAAAAGTTCGCTGGTGAACGATGTCCTCTACAACCAGCTCGCGCGGCAATTGCATCGGGCCAACCTCACCGCCGGCGCGCATGATGACATCCTCGGCATCGAGCGCATCAACAAGGTGATCCGCGTCGATCAAACGCCGCTCGGCAATTCGCCCACGTCGAACCCCGCTACCTACACCGGCGTGTTCGATTTGATTCGCGAACTCTTCGCCCAACTCCCCGAAGCGAAACTGCGTGGCTACTCACCGCGGCGGTTCAGCTTCAACGTCGCCGGCGGCCGGTGCGATGCGTGCGAAGGCGCCGGCGAAGTGCGCGTCGAGATGCATTTTTTACCCGACGTGTGGATCAAGTGCGAAACGTGCAATGGCCAGCGCTACAACCCCGAGACGCTCGGCGTGAAGTACCGCGGCCAAAGCATTGCCGAAGTGCTCGCCATGAGTTGCAGCGAAGCGCTCGAGCTCTTCGCCAACATCCCCAAGATTCGGCGCACCTTACAAACCTTGTGCGATGTCGGCCTCGGCTACGTCACGCTCGGTCAAAGCGCCCCCACGCTCTCGGGCGGCGAAGCGCAGCGTGTCAAGCTTGCCGCCGAACTCTCCCGCCCCGACACCGGCGCCACGCTCTACCTGCTCGACGAACCCACCACCGGTCTCCACTTCGATGACCTGGTGAAACTACTCGACGTGCTGAACCGCCTGGTGGATCTCGGCAACACTGTGCTGGTGATCGAACACAATCTCGACGTTATCAAAACCGCCGACTGGATCATTGATATTGGGCCAGAGGCCGGCGCCGCGGGTGGACAAGTGGTGGCGTGCGGAACGCCGGAGGATGTTGTTGTGCAGTCCGGAGTCCGGAGTCCGGAGTCTGGAGGAAAAAAGAGTCGCCGCAGAGCGGCGGCGAGCGCGTCCTCCCCTCTCCAGACTCCAGACTCCGGACTCTCGCACACTGCGAGCGCCCTCGCCCCCGTTCTCGCCGCCGGGCCGCTGGTTGAACGCAAGCTCTACAACCCCGCCGAACTCGATGCAAAACAGAAAGGCGACCTCGAACTCGAAGAGGTCGGCCGCGACATCAAGATGCCGTGGGAAGAGGATGGCCGCGCGTGGCACACGCGCGATCGGGTTGCTCGCGACGGCAGCGCGGTGCGGTGGGACGGCAAGATTCTCGACATGCTCGAACAAAAAATTCACGAGCTCGGCGAGTTTGCCGAGACCAACTGGAATCACCGCTCGATCGTCGAAATCACCGGCGAGAAAAAGAGCGATGGCTGGTTCCTCCACGCGCTCACCGGCGAGAAATGGCTCATTAAACTCAAGTTCCGCACCGCCAAGCGCACCTTCAACCGCGATGACCTGCAAGCCGCTCTCGATCTCAAACCGCTCGACGCCCTCGACGACATCGAAGCCTACGGCGCCGGCGATCGCGTCAAATGCAAGAACCTGCAAGGCCCGTGGCAAGAGGTGCAGGTCCACGCCCACAGTTGGCAAGAGATCGACACGCCCGCCTTCTGGGATTTTGTCTCGAAGGCGGTGCAGGGTTTCAAACAATTCGGCGAGCGCGTCGCCAGCAAGAAGCCCGAAGACTTGATGCCGTGGAAAGCCCTCGGCCAAAAGTGGCACCTGCTGCGCCGCGGCTTCGCCCCCGGCAAGAAAGTGATGTGGGAGCCGGAGCTGCTAGAAGAACTGTTCGAACTACTCGGCGAAACGGCCCCCGACGGCGAGTTCCTGTGGAACAACAAAGTGCTAGTCCACTGCATGGCCCCCGGCCAGCGCGAACCGTGGGCGACCGTGGTGACCAAGCGTGCTGAAAATGTCGAACTGGTCCTCAACGGCCCCAAAGGCGCCTTCCCCCTCGGCCGCTTCGCCGATTTTGGTATCGACCGGCAACTCGACGCCACCAGCAGCACCCGCGACCGGGTGCGCATCCGCTTCACGAGCGCGGAACAGCTCAACACCGTCGAGTTCCGTGAGTTTGTGCGCGAGCATTTAGACGCGGTGTTAGCGCCAGTGGTGTAGATTGGGTCCTCCGACCCGAGCGAGCCTCAGTAGATGACTGAGCTAATGGCGACACTATTGCCCAATAGGATCAAGTTCCGCGCTAACTCGCCGGCGACGAGTAGTTAGCAGTGCCACAACTCCACCGACCATGATAGCTAACACAAACGTACTAGGTTCCGGGATCGCTTCTAAAAGCGTCCCCTCGAATCTTTCAATCTCTCCAGTTCGAAATGCTACGGCGCCAGCGTAGGTGACTCGACTCGCACGTTGGTTTGGTACAACGATTTGCGCCAAATTAGTGTTATTCGTGAATATTCCACTTGGTATTCCAAAAACACTTTGAAGCTGGTTGGCAGACTCTCTTGAGTAGTTGGCAATGTGAAGAACGTTCGAGGTGCTGAACTTGAATTGCGAATCTTGGGAAGTAAATGCTCCAATCGATGCGAAGAATGAGTTGTTGTCGTTGAAAATCGTCGGCAGCCCCGCCGGATTAACTTGATTCATGGGTCCAAATATCCCGTTACCACCGAACGGACCAGTCGAACCGTCCCCATGTAAATCCAAGGCCGTAATTTCGCGTGCCAAAGAGTCCGTGATGTAGATCTGATACGTTTTGAATCCTTGAAGATTTTGGGTGTTGGTGCCCCCATCGACGTAAAGTGAAATCGCTGCCGAGGCCGAACGACTAAGAACGCAGAGACACGCCAGAAGTAGATACTTTCTAACCATTAGAACGGCCTTTCGAAAATTAATGTATTCGTTGGCGCGATCGGCGAATGGAAACCTTCAGAACCGAAGCTCGGTTCGCGCCGCAGTGCTCAATCTAACCTGCCGGCGACGGAGCGGCAACAAAATTCCTCGACAAGAATCGCTGAATTCTGGATCGTACTTCCAGCCAATTCACGCCGACATCGGCGCCTCGTCCCGATCAATCTCCACCCGCGCCACCGCCAACCTCGCGCGCTCCACGCATCGAATGGCCGAGGAGAGCGACTCGTCCAAGTTGGCAGCCTGCCGGTCGAATTGCAGTCGCGTGACGCCGAACGCGACCGGCCGCGCTGTCAAGCCCAAATTGTGGCCACCCGCCTGAAGAGGGGCTTGTCAAGAGGCTTTTGTAGCCACCTGAAATTTGTAATGTGCCCGCCGTGAATTGTTTCACGTGAAACATTTTTACTCACCCCCCGAAAATTGTTTCACGTGAAACAATTTTCCCCTTCGCTTGCGACTTAGCGTTCCTCGCCGCCTCCAAAAATGTTCCACGTGGAACATTTTCCCGCCCGCCGCCAGCCGGAACCACCGCTTTGCCCTCCCTCCCTGCTGGCTGCCAATGGCAGTAAAATGGAGCCGTTTTCAGAGCGGACATTTCGCACTCAGTAACGTTCTTTCTAGGAGAATTCTCATGGCTATTCGTGTCGCCATCAACGGCTTTGGCCGTATCGGGCGGTTGACTTTCCGCAACTTGCTCACCAAGCCGGACCAGTTCGAAGTCGTCGGCATCAATGATCTCACCGACAACAAAATGCTCGCCACGCTGCTGAAGTACGACAGCACCCACGGTCGCTTTAACGGCACCGTTGATTCGGACGCCGAGCACCTGATCGTCAACGGCAAGAAGATCGCCGCGATGGCGGTGAAGAACCCGGCCGAATTGCCGTGGGGCAAGATGAACGTTGACGTGGTGATCGAAAGCACCGGCATCTTCACCAAGCGCTCGAAGGAAGGCGCCGCCGGGTACGACACCCACATTCAAGCGGGCGCCAAGAAGGTGGTCCTCAGCGCCCCGGCCGACGACGGCGCCGACCTCACCTGCGTGCTCGGTGTGAATGATGACAAGCTCACCAAGGACATGAAGTGCATCTCGAACGCGAGCTGCACCACCAATTGCTTGGCGCCGGTCGCGAAGGTGCTGCACGAAAAGTTTGGCATCATCAAGGGTTTGATGACGACCGTGCATGCTTACACCAACGACCAGCGCGTGCAGGACATGCCGCACAAGGATCCGTATCGGGCCCGCAGCGCTGCGCAGAACATCATCCCCACCAGCACCGGCGCTGCGAAGGCGGTGGGTTTGGTGATTCCCGAACTGCAAGGCAAGCTGACCGGCATCGCCCTCCGCGTGCCCGTGCCGACCGGCAGCGTGGTTGACCTGACCTGCGAGATGGCCAAGCCCGTCACCGCCGATGAAGTGAATGCCGCGATGAAGGCCGCCGCCGAAGGCCCGCTGAAGGGTATCTTGATGTACCAACCCGACCCGATTGTCTCGACGGACATCATCGGCGATCCCCACAGCTCGATCTTCGTGCCCGCCTGGACGCAAGTCATCGGCGGCAACTTGCTGAAGGTCGTCTCGTGGTACGACAACGAAGCCGGCTACAGCGCCCGTACCGCCGACCTGATCGCGAAGCTCGGCAAGCTGTTGTAAACGATTCCGTCCGATAAACATCCAATCGGCCGCGGTGAACGCAAGTTTGCCGCGGCCGATTTTGGTTCGCAACTGCTCCCTGAACCCCCGACGTCAGTCGGGGGCTCAGGACGCGATTGAAGGAATTACTTCACCGCTTCCTCATGCGTCACCAAGCGAATCTCGGAATCGCCGTCAGCTTGAGGGCCGGAAGCGCGCCAGCCGGCACTCTCGCTCTCGGCAGCCGGCGCCGCGACTTGCAACTCGGGTTCGTCCTGCTGAAGAGGTTGATGATCGATCGCTCGGTGGCCAGCGCCATCGACCACGCGGACCCAGAGTTCGAGCGGCCGATCGCGCGGTAAGTCGGCCGGCAGGCCGACCCAGAGTTCGAGATGCCGCTCATCGCCGCTCGCTTGCCAAGCGGCGGCCAGTTCGTGCTGGGCAAAATCCCAGCGGGCGAGCTTTTCACTCTCGGGCGGAGCGTTCGGATCAACCACCAGCACGGCTGCCGTGCCGCTGAGCGAAAGGAGTTTGCCCTGCGCATCGCGCGGTTGCACGCGCAACTTCAATGTCGATACGCCGGTTGCGTCAATGCCGGCCGATTCGAATGTGAAGGTGACACGGTCGAGCGTCGGGACGATTGGCGGCGGTGTAATCGGCGTTGCGGACGTAAGCGGCAGCGGCGCCGGTTCGATGGTCGTCGCGAGCGTGATCGGCTGCGCCGCGGGTGCTTGGCTCAATCGCAACAAGCGCGGGCCCGTCTGCGATTGGCTCTTTTCCGGTTGAAATGGTGGCGCTTCGGCTTCGGGCTGCCCACTTGTTGCAGGTGCGTCAGTGGGTTTGAACGGCGGTGGTTCTTCGGCCGCTTCGGGTAGTGGAATTTCCGCAGCGTCCGGCGCATCGATAGCCGTCGGATCAGTCTCGGGCGTTAGTGTTTGTGACGGAGCGCCGAACTCGATATCCGGAATCGCGGGCGACTCCTCTTCCGGTTCGGCCGCCGGTTTAGGATCGTACTTCGAGGCGCCGCTAGTGCCGCGGCGACGGCGGCGATCGAGCAAACTCTCTTCCGCATCCTCTTCACTCGCAGCGCTGGGCGTGCTGAGCGACGCCGTTTCGAGTTCATCGAGCCGCTTTTTCAGCTCGGCATTCTCGCAGCGGATTTGGCGAACCATCTGCTGGTACTCGCCAAGATAATCTTCCAGTTTGTAGATTTCATCCTCTTGCAGCCGCAGTTCGCGCTGATAAACATCGCGTTCGAGCTGCGCCCCCCGGCATCCGACAAACACGAGACACAGCGCCACCCCGCCAGCAATGCTGGCACGCGCGCGGACCGTGTTCCCCGGAGCATGGCTCATATCGCGGGGAATAGAGGATCAGTGTCGCGGAGTCAATGCGAACTCGCTGTTACAACACCTCGCGGATGTATTTCACCCGCGGTTTGCTGGCGCCGGGAGTTGGCAAGCCGGTCAGAAAATCCGTAGCGTAGCGCAGGCGCTCACCGCGGCGTTCGGGCAGCGTGAAGTTATCGCCCTTCTGCAAGATCGTGCGGGTCAGTTTCATTTCGCCAAACAACCGTTCGCCGGCGCTTTCCACCGGGTACCAGGCGCCGTGGCCGGCGGGGTCTTCCAAATAGAACTCGGCGTAGGCGTGGTTATTGACCCACACCACCCGGGCCGGAACGCCTTGCGAACGGCAGAGCGCGATGAACAGCGCGCTCCGGCCATGGCAGTCCGCTTGTTCATCGCGGAGTGTGGTGAGGGCGCTCGTGTCTTCGGGCTGTTCGATGTACTCGATGTGGTCGAGCACGTAGTCGTACAACTTTTCAATCTTGCGCCACATCGGCGCGTCTTCGGGCACATCGGCGAGCGCTTCGCGAGCGAGTGAACGAATCTTCGCGTGGCGGGCTTCAATGTACGGACTGGGATTGGTGTACCTTCGCACTTCGGCCGGCAAGCGCTTCGGGAGCACGAGCGTTTCGGCCAGCGCTTTATCCGGCGGCAACACGGGTGAGGTTTTTACTTCATAGGTGACCACCGCCCGCGCGGTGACATTCGCCTGGAGGAACGGAATGGTGATGACCATCTGCTGCGCACCGCCTTGCACATCGCGATAGTTCACTTGCTCGACCTCGGAAGAAAAATCTTCTTCCACAATGCGCACTTGCTGCTCGGGACATTCAAACGGCACGGCGACCATCGCGCGAATGTTGCGGCACGCGCCACCGCGAGCGGTAATCTCGGCGCCGACTTGGAAGCGAATCGTCGTCGGTTCGCCGAAGCGCTGGCCTGTTCCACTAGGAGATTCTGTGGCGGCGGGGACTTCTTTCTTGAGTTGCGCGCAAAGCGGTAAAGGACATACCAGCGCGATAATGAGCGCAACAATCGACTTGTATAGTGAGCGCGGCATAACGGCGGCAAACCAAAAATGGTGGAAACCAATCACCTCCATTCTACGTTCCCGACAAGGTGTGTGCCGAAAAGAGCGCCGGCTGAGCGCAAAGTCGCGAAGCGCGGGGCGACGGGCTACTCACCCTTAACAAAATAAAAACCCCGCCCGGCGCGCTCAGGATCGGCGCACCAGACGGGGTTTCGATAACGCTGCGGGGAGGTTGGGGAGGGGGAATCCCCGCGGCGAGTTGGGTTTGTCAAATCTCGCTACGGCGTGGTCGTCATTGGTCCGGGCGAAGGCAGGTCCATCGTGCCGCCGCTGATGACGCCGCCACTCGACATCACGCCACCACTTTGATAGGCGCAGTCGAGTTCCGCGCCGCCATAGCCCATGCTTTGCACGCCGGAGAAGCCGCAACCCGGATCGAAGCTGCAGCCTGGGTCGGCCACGGCATACGAAGGTTGCACCACCACCGGCGCCACAGCGACGGGCCGCGGAGCGGGTGTCGCACAAATCGAACCACGGCAGAGTGCATCACGCGTCCGGCGGCAGATTCCACAGCCGACGGTGTTGGCAATAATTGTTGTCACAGCGAGCAAGACCAGCAGCTTCCTCATTACGGGTCTCCTTGGGGCGAAAGTCGTAGCAGGTGGGCGACGTTCGCAGTTCGCGTGGCTCGGGGGTCCGAACGAGCCGGTGCGAAGGGGGGAATTGTATCGGCGGGAGGGGGCCCCGTTCGGACGGCGGGGCGGTGAGGCCGTGCAACTCTACCTCGCGGCGGGTGATGTGCAACTGCATCCGTCGATTTTTTTCACGCTGCTAGCGGCCAAGTGTCGAAAATTCGCAACGGCTAGTGCTGTAACTGCGCGCACCGGCCATTCATCCTCGACATCTGTAGCGATTGTGATGACTGTGCGACCCCAACTGAAGCAAGTTGTACGTTCCGGAACAATCATCGCCCTCACACTGGTGGGGATGGCGACGGAGCTGCTGGCCGGTCGGCCGTGCGGCGTACGGCCGCAGGACCGCATCACGCTGGTGAACACTCGGCCGGTGGGATGTACGACCAATGTTGAACGCTTGGCAGCCGGCGTGCGGGCGTCGGAGTATATGGCGACCGACGAAGAAGGTTGCCGCAAGTGGGTTTCGGCCGACGCCGTGACCCTACTCGCCAGCGCTACGCCCGATATGCCGCTGGTGATCTATATTCACGGCAACCAGATCGAACCATATCAGGCGATACCAACGGGGCTCTTAGCGTACAAACGGCTGATCGCTTACGCACAGGATGAGCGGCCGATTCACTTCCTGATTTTCTCATGGCCCTCGGAAAAAGTGCCAGGGCTTTTGCGTGACTATCGTGAAAAAGCGGCGCGCACCAAACCAGTCGCCTGGCAATTCGCGTGGTTGGTAGAACACGTGCCGGCTAACGTGCCAATGGGCTGGTGGGGTTACAGCTATGGCGCCCGGGTGGCGAGCGGCGCTGCCCACATGATGGCGGGGGGCTCGCTCGGACGCCTCGCCCTGTCGAATGCGTCCGCGGCGGACCGGCCGATTCACGCCGTCTTCTTCGCCGCAGCGCTCGATTGCGAATGGCTCGCTGAAGGACGCTACTACGGCCGTGCGCTGACGCAGATCGACCGGATGCTGCTCTCCACGAATCGACTCGATCCCGCGATGACCTACTACAAGTATGTCTCGACGACGAGCGATCCCACGCCGCTTGGCTACGCCGGGCCGTGCTGTTTGGACGAAGCGCGGCGGCAGCAGATTACCTGCCGCAACGTGACCCAAGCGGTTGGCCGAACGCATGCGTTTGAAACGTATGTCTGCGTGTCGGGGCTGATGGCCCGCACGTGGCGGTCGCTCACCTTTGCCGATGACGCGGCGACGGTTCCCGCGCTGGCGAGCCGGTAGTTATACTGGCCACCATGCGAAGTGCGTATCTCAACGGCGCTTGGATCAGCGAACGGGACCTCGTCATCCCCGTCGGTGATCTGGGCTTCGCGCTCGGCGTGACGGTGACCGAACGGCTTCGTACTTTTAACGGCGCGGTGTGGCGGCAAGCAGAGCACATTGCCCGGCTGGCCAACTCGCTGGAGATCATCGGGCTCGACCGGGCGATTGCGGCGGAGCTGGATCGTGTGATCGGCGAGTACGTGCAGCATCATCAGTCGCAGCGGGTGAGCGGCGATGATTGGGCGATCGTTGCGTTTGCCACGCCGGGCGATGGTCAGAGCCCGCCGCTCCGCTGTGTGCATGGATTTCCATTACCGTTTGGGGGGTGGGCGCACCAGTTTCAAGCGGGCGTGAAGCTCATCACCTCCAGCGTCCGTCAAACGCCACCGAACTGCTGGCCGGCGGAACTCAAGTGCCGCAGTCGGATGCACTATTATTTGGCCGATCAAGAAGCGCGGCGGCGCGATCCGCAGGCTCGTGCGCTGCTCTTGGACCAAGAAGGTTTCATCGGCGAAGCTTCCACCGCAAACGTAGTGGCGTACTGCGCTAACGAAGGTGTCCTTTCGCCGCGCATGGAAAAGGTGTTGCCAGGCGTAAGCGTGGCCGTGGTGCGTGAAATCGCCGCCGAGCTGGGCGTGCCGTTCATCGAGCGCGACATCACCCCGGCCGAGTTCACGGCCGCGGATGAAGTGTGGCTCTCCAGCACCAGCGTCTGCCAGTTGCCGGTGGTCGAGCTCGATGGCCGGCCCATCGGCAGCGGCGCTGCGGGGCCGATGTATGGCCGGTTCCTCGCTGCATGGAACGAGCGCGTTGGGCTCAATGTCGCCGCGCAGGCTGCGCGATTCGCGCAGCGCTAGGTGCTCGCGGCTGGCGGCGGCTGCCAATTCGCCGCCGAGTTACGAATCGCAATCACGGCGGGGTGCTTGAGTTTGCGTTCGAGCGTGATGGCATAGTAGCGCTCGCGTAATCCTGCGAGCACGCCGAGCGACTCGACCCGATACATCGCGATCACCTCAGCCGCGATCGCCGCGGGCGCCATGAACAGCCCCAAGCCGCGTTGGGCGGCGATCTTCAGCATTGCGCTATCGGCGAACTCACCGCGGATCTGCGGCGTCAGACCATGTTCGCTCAACCAGTGATCGACCGTGCGGCGTAACCCGCAGGTGCTGGTCGGAAGTAATAGCGGAGCACCCGAGAGCGACAGTGGAAAGTTCGTTTGATATTGCTCGACCAATGCCGGCGCCCCGAGGACCACGAGGTCTGACTCGCCCAGGAGATGCGAATACGCGCGGAGTTTGAACGACGCTTCGAGTGGCGCGTCGCTCAAGACCACGTCAACTTTGTAGACGGCCAGGTCCGCGACCAGTTGCGTCATTTCACCTTCGTAACAAATCAGCCGCCATGGATCGGCGGCCGCAGTGAGCGCCGGTTCAAGTAACTGAAAGGCGAGCAACTTGGGCATGGCATCGAGCACGCCGATTCGGAGCTCCCGTTGCCGGCCAGCGGTGCGACCCTGAACCTGTTCCAGCAATTCGCGGCCGGTTGAGAAAATCTCTGTGGCGTACTCGGCCACCTGCTGGCCGAGCTCGGTAAGTACGATTCCCCGCCCACGCCGGGCCAAGAGTTTGACGCCTAACTCGCGTTCCAGGCGGGAAACTTGAATGCTTACGCTGGCCGGCGTGACGCCCAGGACTTCGCTCGCCCGCTGGAGGCTTCCTTCGCGCGAAACGTGCCAGAAATTTAGGAGATGATGGTAGTTGAGCGGGTCCATGGAGCGGGAATTAATAATTAAACAATATTAAACAAAAATGCATTTTCCTTATATGAACTTAACTGCTATCAACTCGTACAATCAAGTGGTAACTTCCCCTCCCCCGGAGCCAAGCGATGAAGATTCAAGTAACTTGCGATGAGGCTTTGGCGGCCGAGCTGGACGAATTGGACCCTCCTGCATTACTGGAGAGCGCACTGGTCCGATTCGAATCGCGAATCGCCGCCATTCAGCTCTCCGTCATTGACGCCAATGGTCCGAAAGGTGGGGTCGACAAAGAGTGTAGGTGTGTCCTTAAGCTTCAGGGCTTACCCACCTTGGTGATTAGTGATCGCGACGAGAATCTCGGCGCCTTGTTGCACCGGGTTGCCGATCGGGCGGCTCACGCCGTAAGTCGTCAAGTGGATCGCAAACTCAAACCGGCTGCAACGCGTACTCGTAAAGGCCGGGGAGAATTGGACCAGTAGTTGCATTGCGGTGGAAAACCGTGACCGCTAAGAATGCGTGACCGCCAAGAATGAATGTCGACTGAGCGAGTCATGACACCAAACCCAGCTCCACCCACCATCGTCTCCGAGCTCCGAGCTCCCACGCACATCGTGGGGATCGGGGCCTCTGCGGGTGGGCTGGAATCGCTGGAGCAGTTCTTCCGCAACCTGCCCGGCGATCTGGGCATGGCGTTCGTCGTGGTGCAGCACTTGTCGCCCGACTTCAAGAGCATGATGTTCGAACTGTTGGGTCGCGATACAAAATTGCCGATTCATGTGGTGGAAGATGGCATGGAGGTGCAGGCCAACACCATTTATCTCTTGCCGCCGAAAAAGGAAATGATCATCGCCGGGGGGCAGCTCCACCTGGCGGAAAAGAATCTCGCCAAGGGCCTCGCATTGCCGATCGATTTATTCTTTGAATCGCTCGCCCGCGAATGCGGCGAAGCGGCGGTGGCGATTATCCTCTCCGGCAGTGGTTCAGACGGCTCGCGCGGCGTGTGTGAGATCGCGCGGCGGGGCGGGCTGGTGATCAGCGAGTCACTTGAGTCGGCCAAGTTCGACGGGATGCCTTCTAGCGCCCAGGCGACAGGCATCGTTGATCTGATCCTCAAACCGGAAGAAATGGGCGCCGCACTCGAGCAGTATCGCAACACCCCGTTCATTGAGCGGTCCGCACGTGGGCCGCGGGACGCGAAACCGGGTTCGAAACTGAAGGGGATGGAACTGATTTTCGAGTGCTTTCAAAAGCAGTTTGACTTCGATTTCTCCGCTTATCGTGAAACCACTGTCCGCCGCCGCATCTTGCGGCGGATGAACATGGTGGGCGCGGAGAACATCGACCACTATGCCGAAATGGTGGCGGAGAATCCAACGGAACTGCAAGCGCTCTACTGCGACTTACTCATCGGCGTGACGGAGTTTTTCCGCGATCCGGAAGTCTTCAGACTGCTGACGGGCCAAGTCCTGCGCGACATGGTGAGTGATCCCGCGCGGAGCGGCGGCATCCGGGCGTGGGTAGCGGGGTGCGCAACGGGCGAGGAAGCGTATTCACTGGCGATCGCCTTCCACGAGGCGATGCGCGCTACTAACGTCACGGCGCCGCTGAAAATCTTCGCGACCGACGCCCACAAAGGATCGATCGATCAAGCGAGCCGCGGCTTCTTTCGCAGCGAAGCGATTGATCAGCTCGACGCCGAGATTCGCCAGCGGTACTTTATCTCTCGCAGTGGCGGGTATCAAATTGTACCAGAGATTCGCAAGGCGATTGTCTTCGCGCCGCATAACTTGCTGCGTGATGCGCCGTTCACGGAGCTCGACTTCATCTCCTGCCGTAACTTGCTGATTTACTTGCAACCCGCGGCGCAGATGCGGGCGATTTCGATGTTCCACTATGGGTTGCGGGTGAATGGTGTGCTGCTGTTGGGCGGCAGCGAGTCGCTCGGCGAGTTGGGAACCGAGTTCGACGTGCTGCACGAACGGGCCCGGCTGTTTGTCAAGAAACGGAATGTGCGGTTGGTTTCGAACCTGCGGCCCCCGCTGGCGGCGAGTCTGGGCATCCCGATGGCAACAGGCGTGGCGCCGCTTCGCCCCGCCGTGGTGCGTAGCAACTATTCGCCGAGCGCGCCGTACGACGAACTGCTGTCGCGGTTCATGCCACCAAGTTTGCTGGTGGATCACAATCGAGCGGTGGTCGATACTTTCGGCGGCGCCGAAAAACTACTCCGGTTTCCGGCGCGGCAACCTTCGGTCGACGTGCTGGAATTGGTGCATCGGGAGATTCGCACTACGCTCTCCGGCGCGCTCGGCCGAGCGATGAAGGAGCACTCCGTCGTACGTTTTGGCGACGTGCAGGTGGCCCAGGACCAGGGCGTTGCGGCGTTTAATCTGACGGTGACCCCGCTCGGCCCTCCGCAAGCGACGGACAAACACTACCTGATCGCCTTCGAGCCGACGAAGTTCATTCCATCAACGGAAGCTCCCGCGGAACCGGCCCCCGGCGAGCTGGACGCTTCGCGGGCGCAGATCGTGCAGCTCGAGACCGATCTCCGCTCGTCGCGCGAGAACCTGCAGGCCACGATCGAAGAACTCGAAACCAGCAACGAAGAGCTCCAGGCGACCAATGAAGAGCTGATCGCTTCGAACGAAGAACTGCAAAGCACGAACGAAGAGCTGCACTCGCTGAACGAAGAGCTGCATACCGTCAACGCGGAGCATCAGCGCAAGATCGAAGAGCTGGCGGAGGTGAACCGCGACATGCACCACCTGCTGGAGAATACCGACGTCGCCACGGTGTTCCTCGACGCTGACCTGCGGATCCGGCGGTTCACTTCGCGAGTGCGCGATATCTTTGAACTGATCGACCAGGACGTTGGTCGGCCGATTCTCAATTTCTCATCGAAGCTGCGCTTCACCAGTCTTGGCGAGCATCTGCGGGGCGTGCTGACAACGGGCAAAGTTTTCGAATGTGAAACTACCGCCAGTGACGGCCGCTGTTACCTGATGCGGCTGTTGCCGTACCGCGTGCGCGATGAAGTGCAGGGCGTGGTGATGTTATGGGTGGATGTCTCGTCGATGGAGGCCCTGCGCGGGCGGTTGCGGTGGCTTTCGGCGATTGTGGATTCGACGGACGACGCCATTATCGGCCAAAATCTTGAAGGCATCATCACCAGTTGGAACTCGGGCGCTGAGCGGCTGTACGGTTATACGGCTGCTGAAGCGATTGGGCGCCCCGTTTCAATTTTGATCCCGCCAAAGTTGCAGCACGAGATCGACCTCTATCGCGCCAAACTCGAAAACGGCGAACGGCTGCACGCTGTCGATACCGTGCGGCTACACCGCAGTGGGCGAGAGCTACAAGTTTCGCTGACCGTCTCACCGGTGTTTGGCGCCGACGGGCAGATGATCGGCATCTCAAAAATCGCCCGGGACATTAGCCAGCGGGTCGAGATGGAGCGCACCATCCGTAAGGAGATTCGCCAGCGCGAGCAGTTCCTCGCCATGCTCTCGCACGAACTGCGCAACCCGCTGAACGCCACCAGCAGCGCGAGCAGTTTGCTGGCCGACCCGCGCTCTTCGGACGAAACGCGGGCCGTCGCGGCGGAGGCCATCCAGCGGCAGGTAGCGATTATGAGCCACCTGCTGATCGACCTGTTGGATGTGGCCCGCATCGCCGAGAACCGAATTGTCCTCAAGCGGAAGTTGCTCGATCAGCGCGACCTAGTGAATATGATTCGCGAAACGGCCGAGCCTGAACTCCAGCGCCATGGTTGCACGCTGGAAGTGGAGTGCCCCGACGAGCCGTTGTGGGTGGACGCCGACCCCACCCGACTGATTCAGGTGTATGTGAATCTGGTGCATAATGCGGCGAAGTACTCGGCCCGTGACAAAGTTATTCGCCTGCGGATGGAGCGGCAAGCGGGGCAGGTGGTCACCACCGTGACGGACGAAGGGATCGGCATCCCCGCCGATAAGCTGGAGCAGATTTTTGAACCCTTCACGCAGCTTGCCGAGTCCCGCGATCATAGCGAAGGGGGGTTGGGTGTGGGGCTCACCTTGGTGAAAGCACTCGTCGAACGGCATGGCGGCCGAGTTGTTGCCGAAAGCGCCGGCATCGGCCACGGCAGCACGTTCGCGGTGTGGCTGCCCGTCGTCGAGCGGCTGGATATTGGCGACAAGCACGCCCACTCTAACGGAGCGGTCCCCGCAGCGCCGCTGCGAATCGCGATCATCGAAGACCTGAGTGACAATCTCGAAATGCTGCGCCGGCTGCTAGAGATCGACGGCCATAAGGTGCTTACCGCGCGTACCGGCGAGGCGGGGCTCGCGCTGATTCTCGAACATCGACCCGATGTGGCGATTGTTGATATCGGCCTGCCTGGCCTGAACGGTTATCAAGTGGCGCAGGGCGTGCGCACGCAGGTCGATTCGCAGCAGACGCGGCTGGTGGCGCTCACCGGCAACGGCCAGCAGGGGGACATCGACGCGGCGCTCGCCGCCGGGTTCGATGTGCATTTGGTGAAGCCGGTGGATCTCGGCCGACTGCACGAAGCACTCGCAAAACGATAGTTGCCCGCCGCCAATCTACACGGCCGTGCTTTTGAGCGAGTCGTTAAGGTAGCGCACTAAATCGGCCGGGTTGAGCGGCTTTTGGTACACCTGCTTGACGCCGCACTCTTGCGAAACGGCTTGCAATTCGCGCTGCTCGGCACCGCTGACGACCACCACTTCCAAATCCTTCAGGTGGGGCGCCTTGCGGATTTCTTGCAGCGTCTCGAGGCCGTTCATCCGCGGCATTTGCATGTCCATCACCACCAAATCCACCGGATGTTGGTGCAGAAGCTGTAGCGCGTCGGCGCCATTGCTCGCCTGGCGGACTTCGTAACCGCTCAGGCGCAGATAGCCGGCCAGAAGTTCTCGTTCGTTGGCGTCGTCTTCCACCAGCAGCGCTTGTTTGACGGCGCGGCCGGGTTGAGCGGACTTATTGATCGAAGGGGTTTGCATGCCACTATCGAGTTGTTCGAGCCACTCGATCGCGCGCTGGAGCGTTTGTTCGGCCTCAGTGGAGCGGCCGAGTTCCAGTTGCTTCCGCACCAGCTCGAGCGCAAGGCTCACGCGGTTGAGATCGTTCCGCAGGCGATGCCGTTCGGGAACGCTGGGGGTTTCCACCTGCGGCGGCAGGTGGGCGGCGAGTTCGCCACGCAAAACCTTCACGGAGTCGGGAGCTTCGATCCCCACACTCACCGTGCGGCCGGCGACGCGGACGATTTCAATCGCGACGCCCAGATTGGGTAGAACAATTTTTTGGTTCGGTTTGCGAGAGAGAATGAGCATCGGTTGACTCCATTCCAGAAGGATTGATTTCCATACCCGTTGCTGCAACATCCCGTTGGCACGAGCCCCGCTCCCTGCCTCAGAGGCGTGGGCGGGGCGGATGGCCTACATTCCGGCCATCCAACAACGCGGCGAGAGAATATCATGCCGGCCGAAAAGGGGTCAAGATCAGTTTCGGTTGCTAGCACAGCTCGATCAGTCGGCGGGCGTTAGCTCTCGGTTTCAGGCGATGGGCTCGTCGGTGTTCCCGAAACACCCAGGCTCCGGCGTACAAGCAATCCGGCCGGAGATCGGCTGATACGAGTCGACGATTCCTCCCTTTGCAGTGCCCGAAACCAGGTCTGGAATTCTACCGGCGGTCTTGCGGGAAGGCGTATCTTTCTGGCGCCGAGCATGACACAATGGGGGCGATGTCGCTCGCAGATGGGTGTGCTAGCGAGCCGCTTTTCTTCTCTTGCTACCATAGGGTTGCGAACATGTCCTCGTCGAAAAAAGGGTTGCTCTCGCTTGCCGTCATCGCGCTGTTGGCTGCCGGTTGGTATCGACTGCGAAGCACTCAGGAGCCCCCTGCGAAGCCGGTCAAGGTGGCGCTCGTGACGGGCGGCTCGGGGCCCTTCTGGCAACTGGTGGCGAGCGGAGCCCGGGACGCCGCCAAGAAGAATGATGTCACAGTCGAGCTCGCCCTCCCTAAGGAAGACGAGAACGTTGCCGAACAAACGGAACTGCTCGAGAAACTCTCCGCTGCCAAATTCGATGGCGTGGCGATTAGCCCACTCGATGCCCAAGGGCAAACGGAACTGCTCGCCAAAATCGCCGGCCAGGCCCACATGGTCACTTTCGATTCCGACGCCCCTGAATCGCCTCGGCTGAGCTACATCGGCATGAATAATGCGCGGGCCGGCCGGCTGGCCGCGGAACTAGTGCGGGAAGCTCTACCCGAAGGTGGCAAGCTCGCCGTGATCTTCGCCAATCTCACCAAAGACAACTTGTTGGAACGTAAACGTGGCTTCGAAGAAGCCATGCGCGAATTGGCGGAGGGTGCGCCGGCCGATGCCCCCAAGTACGAAGTCGTCGCGCAGCTAGTAAACGAAGGAAGTGAAGAGCGGTGTCGCGAAGTCATGAAGCAAACTCTCACCGAGCATCCCGATCTCAAGTGCTTTGTGGGGATGAACGCCCAGCATGGGCCAATCATGGTGGAGACTTTGAAGGCGGAAAATCTACTTGGCAAAGTCGCCCTGGTGGCTTTCGATGAAGACGCCGCCACACTCGATGGCATCGAAGCGGGCAACATCATCGGCTCAGTGGTGCAGGATCCCTACGAGTACGGTTTCCAATCGGTGCGGCTGTTGGCCGAATACGCCCGGGGCGACGAAACCCTGCGCCCTGTTAAAGGTTGGTCGAGCACGCTCGGCGTTACCCCAACAGCAGTTAAGAAGGAATCCCTGGCCGAGTTCCGCGAGTACCTCGCGAAGCACCTCCCCGCCGCGAAGTAGTCAACTTCTCGCGGCGTAGCGCCGCCGAAATCAGATTATCAATTTATTGTGGCGCTGCGACCGGCAATCCGGTGGCTCTGCTCACGGGAAGCTGAGCATCCACCCGGAGCAAATAATGGCGCAGCGCTTGGCTTAGTTCGGCGGCAATCGCAGGCTCGGCCGCCAACACATTGGTCGTTTCACCCTCGTCAGTCGCGAGGTTGTACAACTCATACCCCTGGTTCTCGTAGAAATAAATCAACTTCCAGTTCGCTTTCCGGACGGCGCTGACGAAGGCGCCGCCAGAAATCTTCTTGGAACCTTTGTCCTGATTGCTCAAGTGGGGATAGTGCCAGTAGAGCTCGCCGCGGTCGAAGGGGTGGCCTTCGAGCGCGGTGCGAAGGCTTACGCCGTCGATCGCAGTGGGCGCTGAGTCCGACAGTCCGGCGACATCGAGCGCGGTCGCGAAGAGATCGGGCGAGGCGGTGAGCGCCTGCGTCACCACCCCTGGGGCAATGGCCGTGTTGCCCGGCCAACTTATCACCAGCGGTGTGCGGATGCCTCCTTCGTACATGCTCCCCTTGCCTTCGCGGAGCGGCAAGTTGCGCGTCGGCGAACCCTCCGCCGACCATAGGCCACCGTTGTCCGAAGCGAAGCAGATCAGCGTGTTCGCGCGCACCGAATCGCGGCGATCACCGTCGCCGTTGGGGTCTTCGAGTCGATCGAGCAGCGCGCCGAGCGACTGGTCCATTTTCTCCACCATCGCGGCATAGGTGGCGTTGGTATGGTCTTTGAGTTCAATGCCTTGTGACTGGAGCCGATCAATCTTCTGCTGGTACTTCACTTCCAGATCGGCTGGCGCCTCAAGCGGCGTGTGAACGTGGTAGTGGGAAAGCATCAAGAAAAACGGCTGCTGGGTGCTCTGCTGGATGAATTCGCCCGCTCGCTCGGTGAGCGCCTCCGAGAGATACTTGTCGGCCGGGTAGGCGCCGGGGGTATCGAGACCGGGCAGGCCAGTCCAGCATCCATCGGCGGCCGCGAAGTAACCGCCGGCGGACGTGGGGCTGCCGAAGGGGCCGCCACCGATGTTCACGTCAAACCCGTTCTGCTTCGGATCGGCAGCGCCACCCCGCTCGCCGAGATGCCACTTGCCGAAGAAACCTGTGGCGTACCCGCCGGCCCGCAGTGCTTCGGCTAGCGTCACTTCCGTGGCTGCAAGATTCTTCCGCCACTTGGGCTTCGTCAGCTTGGCCGTGCCGACGTTTGGCCCCGGGATCCAGTCGGTCAGCCGCAGGCGGGCCGGGTTCTTGCCCGTCATGATGGCGGCCCGCGTCGGCGAGCAAACCGGGCATGCCGCGTAAGCGCTCCGGAATACTTGCCCCGATTTCGCGAGCCGCAGCAGGTTCGGCGTTTCGTACACCACACTGCCGGTGGGATTGAACTTGGGGTCTTGCTGCCAGTCGGTCCAGCCCAGATCGTCCACGAGAAACAGCACGATATTGGGGCGGGAAGCGGCGCGAGCTTGGCCCGTGGCTAGCGCGCACAGAACGAACAGCAGCAGCGGTAATTTGACTAGCGGCATCGAAATCCAGCCTGTTCTACGCAGCGTTATCAAGAACCAGCCTGAGATCAACGGAACTCGAGAAATAATCTCCAGATGACTTGCCATCGATTACTCTAGTGTCCTGTGCAGTGTCTTCGACTGATTGTCGCCCCTTCCCCTTCCCCTTCGCCAAGCAGCTATCACCAATCGAGTCTTCGGATGCCTCTTATATTTCTTAGAAAGTCGGTTTTGCACTGGCTATTTTCGGCGATCGCGGGAGTCGTTTCCGTGTGGGAGACCACCGCCTGGGCGGCCATCGAGGAGTCGAACACTCGTCGGCCGAATATTGTGATCATTATCGCGGACGACTTGGGTTATGGCGACCTGGGCTGCTACGGCGCGAGCGCGATTCCCACGCCGAACATCGATCAGCTTTGTCGATCCGGGCTGAAGCTCAACCGCTGCTATGCGACCGCCTCGACCTGCACGCCAACTCGCTACTCGATGCTGACCGGTGAGTATGCTTTCCGTGAGCGCGTTCGCAAGACCTCGATTCTCGATGGTGATTCCCCGCTGGCGATTGACCCCGCCCGGCCGACGCTGCCTTCGATCTTGCGCGAAGCAGGCTATCACACGGCGCTGGTTGGCAAATGGCATCTTGGCATTGGCGATGGCGTGAAGCGCGTGGACCTTAACCAGTTCGTGGGTCCCGGGCCGCTGGAGATTGGCTTCGACGAAGCGTTTTACATCCCGGCCACCGTGGACCGCGTGCCGTGTGTGTTCATCGAGAACCACGCGGTCGCTAAGCTGGATCCGCAGGATCCGATTTCGATCAGCTACACCAAACCCGTTGGTACGGAGCCGACTGGTCGCGATCATCCCGAGCTTCTCAAGTATCGAGGTGACAAGCAGCACAGCGATACCATCATCAACGGCATCTCGCGGATTGGCTACATGACCGGCGGCCAGGCAGCGCGGTGGACCGATGAGGACATCAGCGATGTGCTTGCCAACCGGGCCAAGCAAGTAATCGCAGCTCCCCGCGAAAAGCCATTCTTTTTGTTGCTGGGCGCTCACGATCCGCATGTTCCCCGGCTTCCCCATCCGCGCTATGTCGGTAAATCTGGCTGCGGTCGGCGGGGCGATTGCATTGTGCAGTTCGATGCGTTGGTGGGCGAAGTCGTCGCGGCGTTAAAAGCGGCAAACATTCTCGACGAGACGCTGATCTTCATCACCAGCGACAACGGCCCCGTGTTGCATGATGGCTACGATGACGGCGCCCTGGAGACGGTTGGCGAGCATCGCCCTGCCGGACCGCTACGCGGCGGTAAGTACCATGTGTACGAAGGGGGCTGCCGCGTGCCAGGGATCGTTCACTGGCCGGGCAAAGTTGCACTGGGAGAGAGCGAAGAATTGTTCGCGCTCGTTGATTTACCGGCGACATTACCACGACTCGCTGGCGTGAAGAACTTACCCGCCAACTTGGGGGCCGACGCGCTGGACCTATCGCCCGTGTTGCTTGGCGAAAAGGCAACTGCGCCGCGGCAACACGTGATCTTGCAAGGGGTCGGCCCCGGTCGCGCGATTGTCGGCCCGCGGTGGAAGTTCCTGCCGGCCACGCACCAAGACCGGCGCTCAGCCGCCCAGCGAAATGCCGATCGCCAAGACCGGCGCCACGTCGATGTGCCCGTGTATGCCGATGCGCTCTACGATCTGACGGTTGATGCGAGTGAAACGAACAATCTGGCCGCCAAGAATCCGGAAGTGGTCAGTTCGCTGCGCCAAGAACTGGCAAGGGGGCTCGGCGAAGAATGGGCCGAAATGAGCACCGGCGGCGCCGACTGATCAATCTGCGCGCGACTAACGGTGGTTCATTCAGGC
Source organism: Pirellulales bacterium (assembly GCA_022841705.1). Lineage (GTDB taxonomy): Bacteria > Planctomycetota > Planctomycetia > Pirellulales > Lacipirellulaceae. Next base: position 11,795 of record JALHQZ010000007.1, on the reverse strand, counting down.
CGTGCTCGCCTGTCAGCCAACGGGTTTCGTCGAAGCAGATTGCACCGGTTGGCGAAGTCCTGCCAAGACGAACGAGATGGCCGTCGGGACATGTCCAAACGCTACCGAGAGGATTCCAACGCGGCTCAGAGGGAACTGGAGAAGCTCACGTAGGTGCAAGCCGCGCTCGGAGAGCGGCGCGAACGCCTCGAAGAGCAAATGCGGCGGGGTAGCGGCACTTTCACCTCAAGAAACCAACGTTCCTGCTCAAATTGCTGGCCAAGGAACTGGCGGGGGGCTAGGATGATAGTCCCTGCGCGTGTCGCGTTTCAACTTGGCGTCCTAAGATGATTCTCACCATCGCACTCATTCTGTGCTTTCTTGGCTGCTCGCAGCTCGGGGCGATTGAACCGGGCGATCCGGGGCCCGCCAACATTTCGTTCACCGTAGACTCCGGGCTGAACCAGCGCCCAATTTCGCCGCTCATTTACGGCAGCAATTTCAATCGCATTGGAAACACCGCACTCACGCGCCTCGGCGGCAATCGCTACACCGCCTACAACTGGGAGAATAACGCCTCGAACGCCGGGTCGGATTATTTTCATCAGAACGACGCTTACCTGAGTAGTTCGAACACTCCCGGTGCGGCCGTGCGACCCGCAATCCAGCAAGCCGGCAACGCGGGCCAAGCGATTATTGTCACCGCGCCGATGGCGGGTTATGTCGCTGCCGACAAGAATGGCGGCGGCGATGTGGCCAACACCCCCAACTACTTGCAAACCCGGTTCAAGCAACTTGTTCCCAAGAAGGGCGCTCCCTTCACCCTCGCGCCAAGTACTAGCGACGCTTACGTCTACAGCGACGAGTTTGTGAACTGGGTCGAAACCTCCGCGCGCGTCTCGCCCCAGCAGCAGATTCTGTACGCCCTCGATAACGAGCCCGATCTTTGGTCCGAAACGCACGCCCGCATTCATCCGCAGAAAACCACCTATCAAGAATTGGTCGATCGCACGCTCGCTTACGCGGGGGGCATCAAGGATGTGAAGTCGGACGCGCTGGTGCTCGGCGCCGTCAATTACGGTTGGCAAGGCTATCGGACACTGCAAGATGCGCCCGATCGCGCAGGGCGAGATTTTCATGAGTACTTCTTGGCTGCGATGAAACAGGCCGAGACTACCGGCGGGCGGCGGCTGCTGGATGCCCTCGATATTCATTGGTATCCCGAAGCGCAAAGCACCGCGGGCGTGCGTATCACCGAAGGCCAAACCGACGCCGATTCCGTGACCGCCCGCGTGCAAGCCCCGCGCTCACTGTGGGATCCCACCTATACGGAAAAATCGTGGATCTCCCAGTGGAGCACGAGCGGTCCCATCAAGATGCTCACCCGCGTTAACGAAGACATCACGCAGTTCTACCCCGGCACGAAACTCGCTATCACCGAATACAACTATGGCGCCAGCCAGCACATCTCGGGCGGTATCGCCCAAGCCGACGTGCTCGGGATTTTCGGCCGCGAAGGAGTGTACGCCGCGGCATGGTGGGACCTCACTTCGGGGAGCGACCAGTTCGTCCAAGGCGCGTTCGACATGTACCGCAACTACGACGGCGCCGGCGCCAAGTTCGGCTCCACTAGCGTTGCGTCAAGCACGAACAACATCGCCAATTCCGCGATTCACGCGAGCATCGACCCCGCGGACCCGAATCGCATGACGATCATCGCCATCAATCGCTCGGGGATCGCCCAGTCGGCCGCGCTTCGGGTAACGCACGACAAACCGTTTTCGGTCGCGGAGGTTTATCAGCTCACCAGCGCTACCGCCCAACCCGTCCAGCAACCCGACATCCCGCTCACCGCCTTGAACGCTTTGGTCTACCAAATGCCAGCCTACAGCGTGTCGATGCTGGTCCTCACGCGCACTCCCCTGGCGGGTGATTTTAACGACGACGGCTTAGTGGACGCCCGTGATTACACGGTTTGGCGCGATGGCCTTGGAACGCTCTTCACCCCTGCGCAGTACGATGTGTGGCGGGTAAACTTCGGCGCCACGTGGCCGACCGTCACTGCCGCAGCGCAAGCGGTCCCCGAAATCGCTGCCGGCCCGGTGCTACTGATAGCGATGGGGGCGATGCTGGTCCGGGACTTATGCGGAGCGCACTTAGTCGACAATTCGCCGACCGCCTGCATTGACAATTAAGGAGCAAGATTCTTTCCAAAAGGCCTGAGAGTCCAACCACACACACTGTCATCGGTGTCAGCAATCACTCAGCATTGTATCATCTGTCGTTGCTATTCTCGCCGCGATTCTCCGCTTGGTGGATCGTCACTGGCCAACCAGGAAACTGGTTGGAAGCCTCTCCATCAGTGGAATGGATGAGAAAGCGAAACGAGTCAATGGCATAGGTCTTGTTCACCGGATCGAAGGTGATAAAGCCAAAGTGTGAGTGGCATTTGAAAAGTAAGCGATCACTTCCTCATCGGTACGAACCTCTTGGTAACGCCCGTGGTAAAAATGGGGGGGCAGGAACAAGAAGTCCAGATTCCACCCGGTCGATGGATCATCTACACGTGGGAAGAAATCGAAGGACCTCGGACGATTACTATTCCGGCGAAACTTAATGAGGTGCCTTACTTTTAGCGAGTGAGGGATGTTCAGCGAGTAAGCGATTTGAATCAAGCCTCTTCCTACCTCGCCTGCAATACGGTTGCGCAATGGCGAAGGAGAGTTACCGTTCGTTGACGATGAACGGACGTCGGCAGCAAGGCCAAACATGAGTTGCAGGTGGTTCAACTGTAAACTCTCTGAACTCACGCGATTTTGTGCTACGCACGGATAGAATCAGCCAGCCACTCAACCGTGTGGCGCACGCGCACCCCGCTTCCGAGGGTTTCGAGGTGATGCTGAAGCTGAACGATGCACCCGATGTTGCCGCTCGCAACGGCTACGGCCCCGGTGGCCAAAATGGCTTCGGCTTTCTGCTGGCCCAGGAGGTGCGCGGCTTCGGGTTGTTCGATGTTGTAGGTGCCCGCTGAGCCGCAGCAGTTTTGTCCACCCTTAACTTCGACAACTTCCAGATTGCCGATTTGCTGCAATAACGCGCGAGGTTGCGAGGTAATTCCCTGCCCATTCGCAAGATGGCACGCGTCGTGATAGGCGATGCGAGTTGGCCGTTCCAGAGGCACGAGGTTGAGCGGTCCGAGCTCCAATAAGAAAGCGCTCACGTCTTTAACGAGAACGGCAAGCTTCTTCGCTTCACCTTCTTTTGAGTCATTTTTAAGCCAGACTGGGTACTCATGCATTCCCGATCCGCAACCCGCCGCGGTGGTGATGATGCAATCGACATCTTGCGGGAATGCGACGAGATTCTGCCGAGCTAGCTTGCACGCTAACTCGCCGGCCCCAGTATGCGCAGCAATGGCGCCGCAGCAAACTTGGTTCTTGGGCACGACAACTTCCACGCCGCTGTTCGAGAGCACCCGGATTGCAGCGTGGTTAATGTCGGGTGCGAGAACTTGCTGAGCACAACCGGCGAGCAGCGCGACCCGTGCTCGTCGTGTTCCAACGGCGGGGGTTAATTCCGGCAATGGCCGTGCTGCGGGGAGCTTTGTAGGCAGCAAGGCGGTCATTTCTTTCATGCGACGCGGCATGGCGGAGGCGAAGCGCTTCCCCAATCCGCCCAAGATCGCACTCAACCGAAATCGATTTGGGTAGGGCAGCGTCTGTAGAATGACCCACCGCAGAAATCGATCGAACCGCGTTCGGGCGCGGATCGGCTCGGCGAGAATGCGGAAAGGCGTGATGAGATTTCGATACGGCACTCCTGAGGGGCACGCTGGCTCGCAACTCAGGCAGCCCAAGCAGCGGTCGATGTAGGGTGTGGCCTCGTCGAGCGGCAGACTTCCTTCCAGAACTTCCTTCAGCAAGTAAATGCGGCCTCGCGGCGAGTCCATTTCTTCGCCCATCACTTGATAAGTCGGGCAGGCTTGCAGACAAAACCCGCAGTGGACGCACTTCGACACCGCGTCGGCCATCAACGGTCCGAGCGGGCCAAGCTCCTCGGCTGGAATGTTGTGCTGCACGCGTGCTCTCCAGTGCGGACTACGAAACTGCAAACTTACCATGCGGGTCGATCGCCGCACGGAGTCGCTGAGCGAACAAATTGTCGACGCGGGGGCCAACGTACGGCGTCGAAGGCGTTCCGGTCACGAAGAGTCCCGGACATTCGAGCTCGCACAACACATGACGGAGTTGCGCTGGGTTTTCGCCGGTGGGCCAGCCAATCCAGGCGAGATTACCGCCGACGGAAAACCTGCGCGCAACGTGAGGCAACAGCAAGGCGAGCTTCTCAATGCACTTGGGAGTAATCGCGACTTTGACGAGGTCTCTTCCGTCCGGCAGCCAGCGGAATTCTTGGCAGTCATTCCAAAACTGCGCATCCTCATCGTCAGTGAGAATTCGCCCCGGTGTCGGCGCCGATTGACGAACTCTTTCAGTCCTGCGCAGAACCGCGCTCCGGAATCCACAGACTCGCGCCCAGAGTCGATTATCAGCGTCCAGATCAAGCGCCGCGAGATCCAGCCCTGACCCTGCGAGTTTTCGCAACAGTGCAACGGCCTGACCAACAGTTTCGGCTTCGAAGACGACCGTTGCGGAGTGCTGCGGCTTGGGAAAGACCTTAAAGGTCAACTCCGTCATCACCCCATAACATCCTTGTCCGCCGACCATCAGTTTGGGGAGGTCAAAACCTGCGGCGTTCTTTACGACCTGACTTCCGGTTGCGACGGAGATGCCCTCGCCAGTAACTATCTTGGCACCAAGCAGGAAGTCTCTCACGCCGCCAAACCTTAGTCGACCAGAACCCGAGAGGCCTGCGGCGACAGTTCCTCCCAGGGTTGCTCCCGACGCAGAGAACGGCGGTTCAAACGGCAGGTACTGCTGCCGTTCCGCCAAAATCGTCTCCACCTCATCAATGCGCGTCCCTGCCATCGCGGTGAAGGTGAATTCAGCCGGGTTGTACTTGCGAACTCCCGAAAGCTTAGCGAGGGAGGCATTCGCCGAGTGGCTCAACGCAGGTTTCGTACCTCCACCGGTCACCCTCAGTCGGGGCTGACTCCGCACGAGCTCCTGTAGCTCTTCAGGCTTTTCGACAACGACCACCAATCACCCCCCCTTGCCTAGCGCTGAGGCTTGTAGCATCTTGCCGCGGTTGGCGATTTCAGCAGGATCGACGGCTTGGCGTATCAGTCGCATCAAGTTCATTTCATTTTCTGTGTACATCTCAGGGAGATACGCAATTTTTTCAACCCCAACCCCGTGCTCCCCGGTTATCGATCCGCCGAGTCGCAGGCACATCATTAGAATCTCACCGGCTAAGTGTTCGGCTTGTTCAAATTCACCTGGGATCCGCCCGTCGAAGAGAATCAACGGATGCAGGTTCCCATCTCCCGCGTGAAAGACATTGGCGACCCGCAGGCCATATTGCTCTGAGAGTGCTTCGATGGCTGACAGAGCATTGCCCAGTTCAGTGCGAGGGACCACGCCGTCTTGCACAAGATAATCCGGGCTGAGTCGGCCAATTGCGCTGAACGCACACTTTCGGCCGACCCAAATGCGACTCCGCTCTTCTTTGTTCGCCGCGACTCTTACTTCATACGCGCCTGAATCCCGGATGACTTGTTCGAGCAGCGGAATCTCTGCGTCCAGCTCCTCGCTGGGACCTTCCAATTCCACCAGCAGGGCGGCCGCGGCAGTCGTCGGATAGCCGGCGTGAACCGCCGCTTCCGAGGCTTCGATCGCCAACCGGTCCATGATCTCCATTGCGCCTGGCAACAGCCCGGAGGCGACGATCATTGCAACCGCGTCTCCCGCCCCCGCCAGAGTGTCGTACGCCGCCAGTACGGTGTGAAAACGCTCCGGCTGTGGAAGGACGCGCAGTGTGATTTCTAGCGCCACGCCGAACAGCCCCTCACTACCCACAAACATTCCGCAGAGGTCGGGTCCAACGTGTTCCAGACTCTCCCCACCAAATTCGACAACTTCGCCGTCTGGTAACACGGCCTTGATGCCGAGGACGTGATTCGCCGTCATCCCGTACTTTAAGCAATGCGCTCCCCCGGAATTGAAGGCGACGTTTCCTCCAATGGTGCAAACCGGCCCACTCGAAGGGTCGGGAGAGTAGTACAGTCGGTCACCTGCGACGTGCTTCGAGACCTCCAGATTAATGAACCCTGGTTCGACCGTGATCGTGCGCTGTTCCGCCGAGTAGTCAATAATCTTATTCAGGCGATTGAGACTGATCACCACTCCGTTAGCAATTGGCAAAGATCCTCCGCTGAGACTGGTGCCGCTCCCGCGGGCGACGAATGGGACGCCGAACTCGTGGCAGAGCTTAACCACATCGACCACTTCGCTCGTCGATTCGACCAGGACAATCACGCCTGGTTTCTCCCGATAAGCGGTCAGACCGTCCGACTCAAACGAGGTCGTGGCGGCTCGACTTGTCAGAACGCGATCGGGTGGCAAGGACTGGCGCAGCCGGCTCACAATAGAGCGGAGCCTGTCATCTGGCGTAGCGAGCTCTGTGGACGATGTCACGCGCGTGAATTGAAAGGGTGGTCGAGAAATGTCTTCAGCAATCTACTCCGGCCGTATAACGGTGTCAATAAATTTATCGCCTGATGAAAATATATTTCTGCTTGACAACAAAATGACTCGCGGCGACAATGCGGCCATGATCAGTACAACAGCCAAGCGCGGACGCAAGCGAACACGGAGCGACATTCCCTCCGTGCGTGCTTTGGAACGGGGGCTGCTGGTTCTTGAAACGCTCAGCGAAGGCGAAGGCCGCGCACTCAGCGACATCGCGAGGCAGACTAAGCTTACTTGCAGCACGACACTGCGGCTGCTCGAGACGCTGCGGGGGCGTGGATATGTTGACCAAGACGAACAGACCGGCCGTTATCGGCTGGGCGCGGGCGCGCTCAGTATCGGCGCTTCCTACTTTTCGAACCTGCCCTTCGTAGGCTTGGGGGTGGCCGCGATGCAGCGATTGGTTGCGGCCACGGGTGAGACCTCCAATCTGGCGGTGCTCAGTGGCGTGCAAGTTGTCTATGTCCATCAAGTTGAGTCACCGCGCTCGGTGCGAATGTTCACGCAATTGGGCGCACGAGCCCCGGTGTATTGCACCGGCGTGGGCAAAGTTCTGCTGGCGTGGTCTCCCCCCGACCGGGTCAAGCAGTTGCTTGCGGGCGTAAAGTTCGAGGCCTTCACCACTAATACCATCCGAACGCTCACCGGTTTCTTAAGCGAGCTTACGAAAGTTCAGCGCCAAGGCTACGCGGTGGATGATGAGGAGCGAGAACTTGGCGTGCGATGCGTGACCGCTCCCGTCCGAAATGCCCGCGGGGAAGTGGTCGCGGCGCTCAGCGTGTCTGCGCCAGCGGAGCGGCTCCCCAAAAAGCTCATGGCCCCATACGCGCGTGAGGTGCGGGGAGCTGCCGATGAGATCTCCGCTCGGTTGGGATATACGTAATTTGAGCACGGCTTGAAGAGCTGTGGTCACAAACGGCTTGGACGCCATGAATCTGGCATGAGATAGAATATGACAACGGTCAGAACAATCCGCTCTGGGCTACAGATCTCGCAACAACTCGTCGAGTTCATCGAACAGGATGTCCTGCCGGGGCTGGAATGCAAGCCGGAAACATTCTGGGCGACGCTAGCGCGCGTTGTCGAGCATCTGGAGCCGCGTCGTGGTGAGTTGCTAGCGGTACGCGATACTCTGCAGGCACGCATCGATGCATGGCATCTCGACCATCAAGAGCAGCCATTCAGCGTCATCGAGTATCAGAAGTTCTTGCAAGAGATCGGCTACCTCGTACCTGAGCAAGGCGATTTCGAAGTCACAACTGCGGGCGTCGATTCCGAGATCCGCGAGTTGGCGGGTCCGCAGTTGGTTGTGCCCGTGATGAACGCTCGGTTCGCGCTCAACGCAGCGAACGCTCGGTGGGGAAGCCTGTATGACGCGCTCTACGGGACCGACGTGATCGACGGCAAGCCTGCCCCCGGCGGCTATGATTCCAAGCGCGGGGCAGCAGTAATTGCCTACGCCTGTCAGTTCCTCGATCGGGTCTTTCCGCTGGTTGTCGGCAGCCATGCGGATGTAACGCGTTACGACTTGGTGGATGACGCCGGGGTCAAACGGCTCACGGCGTTGCTCACCGGGGGCGAGTCGACAAAGCTGCAAAAGCCCGAGCAATTCGTGGGTTTCCACGATCCGGCGGGACTGAAGTCCGTTCTCTTGCGCAATCACGGCTTGCATGTCGAACTGAAGATCGACCCCGACGACAAGATTGGCGCCACGTCGCCCGGCAAGGTCAAGGACATCATCCTCGAATCCGCGGTGACGACGATTCAAGACTGTGAGGACTCGGTGGCTGCGGTGGACGTGGATGACAAAATCCTGGTCTACAGCAATTGGCTCCGGTTGATGAAAGGTGACCTTGAAGCAACTTTCGAAAAAGGTGGTCGGAAGGTTACCCGGCGGCTGGAGAAAGATCGCGTCTTCACCGATCCGGTTGGTGGCAAGCTAACTCTTCCGGGAAGGAGTCTGATGCTGGTCCGCAATGTTGGTCACTTGATGACGACCGACGCGGTACTCGATGCCGCCGGAGACGAAATCTCGGAAGGCTTCCTCGATGCGCTCGTCACAACCGCCTCCGCGATGCACGACTTGCAGAAGCGAGGCGCCGCGAGTTCCAACAGCCGAACCGGAAGTGTCTATGTCGTGAAGCCGAAGATGCACGGCCCGGACGAGGTCCAACTCACAGCGGACTTGTTTCAGCTCGTTGAAGAGGGCCTCGGCCTGCCTCGTAACACCGTCAAGATTGGGGTGATGGACGAGGAGCGCCGGACCACACTGAATCTGAAAGAGTGCATCCGAGCGGTGAGGGAGCGAATTGTGTTCATCAATACCGGCTTTCTTGACCGCACGGGGGACGAAATCCATACCAGCATGCAGGCCGGTCCCTTCTTAAGGAAAGATGCGATTAAAAGCCAGCCGTGGATTATGGCCTATGAGAATCAAAACGTTGACATCGGTCTTGAGTGCGGTTTGAGTGGCAAAGCCCAAATTGGCAAGGGCATGTGGCCGAAGCCGGATGACATGAAACAGATGGTGGCCACCAAACAGGCGCATCCCGAGGCAGGAGCCAACACGGCGTGGGTCCCCTCGCCAACAGCTGCCACGCTGCATGCCATGCACTATCACGCGGTCGATGTTCGGAGTGTTCAAGTCGAGATCGCCAAACGCAGTCGCGCGAAGCTGGATGATCTTCTCACCATTCCCCTGATGAAAGAGAAGAACCTTTCGCCCGCAGAGATTCAGGCCGAGCTTGATAACAACGTTCAGGGGATCCTTGGTTACGTCGTTCGTTGGATCAATCAAGGGATCGGATGTTCTAAAGTGCCCGACATTAACAATGTGGCGCTGATGGAAGACCGGGCGACACTGCGTATTTCCAGCCAGCACATTGCCAATTGGTTGCGGCATAAGGTCTGCACCAAAGAGCAGGTGCTCTCCACGATGCGGCGGATGGCGGAGATCGTTGACAACCAAAACGCGAGCGATCCTACGTATCAGAACATGGCGCCTGACTTCGACGCGAGTCTCGCGTTTCAGGCCGCCTGTGACTTGGTGTTTAAGGGCGAAACGCAACCTAACGGCTACACCGAACCGATCCTGCATTCGCGCCGCCGCGAGCTTAAGCATCAGCAAAGTCTCAGTTCCAGTTCCCAGTAAACTCCTTCTGACAAGGGCAGATATGATTCAAGTTAACCGGCTATCGATTGATGACGCCAAAGTGCTAACCGATGGCGCACGAGCCAAGGCGCTGGAGATTGGCGTTCCCATGTGCATCGCAATTACCGATGAATCGGGCAACCTGATTTCCTTCGAGCGGATGAACGGTGGCAAAATCACGAGCGTTACCATCGCACAAGACAAGGCGTTCACCGCGGCCGGCGCACGCAAGGCAACGCACGAATACAATGAGGCTTGTAAACCCGGCAACCTCGTCTTCGGCATCCACACCGCCATCGGTGGTCGGATGTGCGTCGTAGGGGGCGGGCTTCCTGTCGCAGTGGGGGGTGAGGTTGTGGGCGGCATCGGCATCAGCTCCGGATCTCCTCAACAGGATATGGAGTGCGCGCAAGCCGGGATCGATCACTTTCTGGCCTGGTTAGACTCCTAGATTCGATGTCTCGTAGGGCAGGTACACAATAGCCCCACAGTCCACCAATCCTTGAGAACCCGTCGATGATCGCCATTGGCTCCCCATAAAACAACCAAGTCTTATTACAGCTCAAGCAGACGAATATTGATGCAACTCACTCAGGTCAGCCCTAAAGAAACCCGCATTGGTTGGGTCGGCATTGGTGTGATGGGCGCCAGCATGGCCGGACATCTACGGAAAGCTGGCTACCCGCTAACGGTCTACAGTCGCACCAAGGAAAAAGCACAGGGTCTGCTCGACGCTGGTGCGGCCTGGGCCGATTCTCCTGCTGCGGTGGCCGAGAAGTCCGACGTGGTCTTTTCGATCGTTGGATTTCCAGCAGACGTTAGGGAAGTCATCCTCGGTGAAACGGGCGTGCTGAGCCGGCTGCGAACAGGGGGTGTGGTTGTTGACATGACGACCAGCGAGCCTGCCTTGGCGAAGGAGATCTACCAGCAAGCGAAGCAGAAAGGGGTACATAGCATCGATGCGCCTGTTTCAGGCGGCGATGTCGGCGCTCGCAATGCCGCGCTTTCGATCATGATCGGAGGGGATGCCGAGGTCGTCGAAGCACTGACCCCCTGTTGGGAAGCGATGGGTAAAACCTTCATTCACCAAGGCCCGGCGGGAGCAGGGCAACACACCAAGATGGTGAATCAGACCCTGGTCGCAACGGGAATCATCGGTGTCTGCGAAGCGCTGCTCTACGCGTACAAGGCCGGATTGGATATTGAAGCCGTGCTGAAGTCTGTTTCAGGGGGAGCCGCTGGTAGTTGGTCGTTAACAAACTACGGGCCGCGACTCTTGGCTAACAATTTCGACCCGGGATTTTATGTCGAACACTTTGTGAAAGACATGCGCATCGCGCTCCAAGAAGCAGCACGTATGAAGCTCGCCTTGCCAGGTCTAGCGCTGGCTCAGCAACTCTTCACCGCGATGGAGGCGCAGGGAGACGGCCGCCTAGGCATCCACGGATTGCAGCTTGTCCTCGCTAGACTGTCGGGCATCGATTGGAGAAATCGGTAACGACGGCCCCCACACTCAACCGTAACCCTTCGTGGTGAATCAGCGTCGGTGTCGATCATAATCTTGCCTTACCCGCACTCGAATAGCGAACTATAAAAACAGCAATCACGTTCTTCATCGCAGTTTGGTTAACCGCTGTGGCTCGGCCAGAGGTGACCGCGGTCACCAAGCCGAAATCGACGAATGATGCGACCGTCAAAGGCAAGCTGACGTATCCGTCTCACTTCAAGTACGAAGGGAATCCCCTTAGAGAGTGTTTTGAAATTCACAAATTGATGTTTCCGAGTCGCCGACACATCAGCGCGATCATGGTGAGATGAATGATGGCTTCGCTGTTTTCTGGTTTTCGCTCATAGTCTCGCGCATTCCGACGACATCGACTGATCCAGGCAAAGGTGCGCTCGACGATCCAGCGCTTGGGCAGCACCACAAAACCCTTCCTGCCCACGGGACGAAGGACGGTTTGCAAGACCCAGCCAAAGATCTCTTGCACCCAGGTTGGCAACTCGTTGCGTCCGTA
>JALHQZ010000006.1 GCA_022841705.1 Pirellulales bacterium | reverse complement strand
GCCCCCGCCTCTCATTTTGCAACCTCTCATTTTCAACAAAATGCGCGCGAGACTGAACGCATCGGCTTGGGCGTTGAAGGTCGGTAGGATTTCAGGCCCCCTCCCCATCGCGGTGATTCTCCGGCAGATACACCGCCACCGTAGCGGCCCCCGTGGTGATCGCGGGTTCCAGCGCACGGAACTTCGGCGAGTGCGCCTTGAGCAACAGCACCAAGAGCGCATCGGAGTAGACTTCCTCAAAGTACGGCAGGCCCGTTTCAGGATGTAGCAGCGGCGAGCCATCCGCCTTGAACCGATACCGGCGCGAGCCCTCAACCGCGCGGCGCCGAGCCTCATCCTCAAGATTGTGGGCAGCTTCCACTTGGGCGTCAGCAAACGCGGCGGCGAACTTGGGGTCATCCCGGCGCCACTTGAACACGGTCACCCGGTTGATGCCCACCAACTCCGCCGCTTTGGTGATACCGCCACACTCCCGAAAGGCTTCCAGGAACCGCCCCTTACTGCTGATTGTCGGCCGACTCATCGAATGCCCTCCGTGAACGTAGAACGCGACACAGCCAATTGTACGCGGCCAGGGGCAACGTAAGGCAACGGGTCTAGGCCTCGTCCCGATTGTTGGCCCGCCGGACCATCGTCCGCAGCACCCGCTTGTCGGTCGGGGTGAGCTTGGCCCATGCCGCGATGATCGCCTGCAAGTCGGGGTCGAGTGCGCCCGATTGTGCGCCAAGTGCGCCGGATTCTGCGCCGCTTTCCGGCGCTACCCCCATATTCCCCGAGGATTCGGCCAGGGGTTCGAGTCCCTCCCGGGCTATTTTCGTCGAAGTTCTCAAACGCTCAACGCCTACCAAAGTCGAGATAAAGCCCGCGTCATTGGTTCGGGCCAATCCGCCAGAGCAGCGTCGAGTTCTGCGGGCTCGATACTGGCGCGATCGTGTGAGCTGGCCAGTATGGAATCCGAGTTAAGGCTGCGAACCGCAGCTCGCCGCCAATCGAGCCACGTCCGAAGGGGTGAACTCTGCGGTTGAACGTCGGCGACCACGCCCCGCAAGGTGCGTGCCGGACGAGTAATGCCCGCCAATCCGTCGGGTGAAATCGCCACCGCCGAAGTCGCCGCCGACGCCACAGCAACGCTCGCACTCGCCGCCGGGTCCGTGCCAAACTGCGCGACCCAAATTGCGTAGTCGGCCGCATTCACGGCGCCGTTGAAATCAGCGTCACCTTGCGTACCGGCGGGGACGCTCGTGCCATTGGAATCGCGCCAGATCGTGTAGTCGGCGGCGTCGACCATGTTATCGTCGTTGAAGTCGGCGCTCGGCGAATTGATCGCGAAGAAGTTCAGCACGCGGGTCATCACATCGGTGCGGTCGGCGGGGTCGAGAATGGTCTCGAACGGAAACGCGAGCATCACTAGCTTTGAACCGCCCAAGCCGCCATCGTACGCGATGCCTGCCGTGCCTCCCGTGCCCCCTTGGTAAGTCATCACCGACGTCGCGCCGCCGAGCGGCGTAATCACATCGGGGAACGTCACGTCGTACGTCGACGCGCTGCCATTATCGAACTGCAGCGAGACGCCGGCGAAGATGGAGCCCGCGGCGCCATTGGCGAGGTATGAGTTCGCGTCGTCGCTCACATAATCCGCTTTCAGCGAATTGTTGTAGAACGTGCGGCCGTTGTTGCTTTGGTCGAGGTCCCAGCCAATTTCGCTACCGGAGAGGAACAGCTTACCGCCGGCCGCTAGGTAGTCGGTCACCTTGGTTTGTTCGGTGGCGTTGAACGTGTCGTCAGCGGTTGATTCTTCGCCGAGAATCCAGAAGACGGCGGCATAGTCGGAGAGGTTCACCGCGCCGCTCACGACGAGTTGGTTCGAAGTCGTTTCAATCGCCAGGTCAGGTCGGGCGAGTTTAATCGCCGCGGCGTGCTGCACAGCGTAGTCGAAGGCGTTGCTTTGCCGCGGCCGCACACGGTCGGCGAGACCACCAGGGACGCTTTGCGTTGGATTAAGCGATTTTTCGAGGCGGTCGAAGCCGTTGACAATCAGCACCTTCGCACCAGCGGCGGGCGAAGCGGCGACCAGTTCGGACATTGGGGATTCACCACCCGCGTTCGTCGCGACAAGTCGGAAGTAGTACGTTTTCGTGGGATCGAGGTTGGTAAAGGTCACACTGGTGTTAGGATTGGCGACATCCACCCCGGCATCGAAGCCGTAGCCGTTGAGCGAAGTGTAAACCCGGTAACCCGTCGCCGCGCCGCCGTTAAAGGCATTCGAGACCGGCGCCGTCCAATTCAGCGTGACTTCCCCTGCCCCGCCAGTGGTGGCGCGGACATCGCCCACTTTGCCGGGCGCGTTGGCCGCGGGGGTCACGCCATCGAGCGCGCGGAAATATTGCACGATTCCCTGGTAAGTCGCTTTGGCGATGGCGTCCCGCACTTTGGGGTCCCGCATCAGGGCAGCGTCAGACGAGTTGTCGTGGAAGGCGGTTTCGATGATCGTGGCGTCGAACTCGTTGTTGATGACGCTATTGTTAATTTCGCCGAACTCGATGTCGCTGCGGTCGAGCGTCACAGTAGCGCCGCGGTCGAACCAGTTGAACTCGAACTGGCCATTTTGTGCCACCAGGTCGTCATTCACTTGCCGGGCCAGCGTGTTGGCCAGCAGGAACTGATTCGGCGTGGCGGACGAGGGCGTGTTGTTGCCGTTGTAGAGCCCCAGGGTGCCGCGGTTCGAACCGCTGCCCGCGTTCGAGTGGAAACTGACGAAGACGCGGTCCGAAAGCACGCCGGACGATTGTTGGTTCATAAACTCGGCGTAGCGTGGCGAGAGGCCTACTGTCGCGGTGCCGTCGTCAGTCGAAGCTCGATATTCACTGGTGGGGATGCCTTGCGACCGATCGACGTGCCACTGCACCCAGTAGAGTCCCGCTTCGTCGCCCCGCTCTCGACCCGAGATGCCGCCACCGCGATTGATGTCCCCCAGTCCGTTGCCGAAGCGGATCATGTCCGCCACGATCACTTGCCCTGCCGTGGCCGATTTGTTGCTGATTTCAACGTAGCCGCTCGACCCGGCATTGAAATAGTAAGTGCCCAGATACACGGGCCCGCCACCAACGCGTTGGTGGTTGATCGTTACCTCGGTTGCTCCGCCGCTGTGGACCACTCGGTAAAGCTGGTCAGCGGCCCGGTTCGAACCAGCAAGCGCCCACGTGTAGACCGGATAGTAACCCGCCGTGGTGATCGTTGGTTGGTACCGCGCCACGGCCGTTTCGGTGAGGCTGCTGGTGGCGAAGCGGAACGGCACATCGCCGGCCGAGCCGAAGAACACACTGGAACTCGAGTTGCTCCAAGTTCCGGTAAAGGAGACGCCGGCCGAATCGTTGTCCAGCACCACTTCGTTCGGTTGGAAGCCGATCGGCCGAAGGGCGGCGACGGTGGCTCCGGCGCGGAACAGATATTCGACCAGAAAGTCCATCTGGTCCTTGTTGCCCAGGTCCTCGACCATGTTCAGCAGGAGTGGTCGTTGAAAACCCCAGGCGCCGGAGCCTTCATTCGCAGCAGTGTAGCCGTGGCCGCCATGAACATAGACGATTTTGCCGTCGAGCCCCCCCGAGGGCTGGGAACCGACCCCTTCCAACGGCACGCCGCTCAGCGCGAGCCGTTGTTCGAGCACCTCCAAGCTAAGCACGGTCCCCCGACGGCCCGCCGATCCTGTTCGCGACATAACTCGTCCGCCTCTCTCGTGTTCCGTTCCTGGCGGCGCGCACCGGGGGCGCCACCTCCCTTCATGGTACTTAGGATTCCCGAAAAAGCCGAAGATTTGGGCCCCCGATTGCGCACGGAAATCTTGCATTCGAGGGGGTGCCGCTCCCGGGAGGGCCACCTCCAATCAAGGACCTCCGACAGAAAAAATTCCGAAAACTGCTCTGGAAGACCGCCGCGACGGCTTTATAACTACGTAGACCCGCTTACCCGAAACGAACCACTCGAACCTTGCAGCAGGAGTAATGACTAATGACCAAATTCTGGATCGCGTGTGCTGCCTTGGTGGCGTGCCTTGGCGTCGTCACCCCGAGCCGTGCCCAAGTGGTGTTCAGCGACAATTTCGATAGCGAGAATGGCGGCGTCGGCGTACTGAACTACACCGGCTTCGCGGCTTGGACCGTCTCGAATGGATCGGTCGATCTCGCGGGCAACGGCTTCTTCGACTTCTTCCCCGGCAACGGGCTCTACCTCGATCTCGATGGCACGACAGGCGATGCGGGGGTGATTACTTCGACGCCCATCGCGCTGGCGCCAACTTCGTATCTGTTGGAGTTCGATCTCGGCACGATTTCAAGCGGCAACACGATGACGGTTAGCTTGGGCGCCGCCTACTCTGAAGTCTTCTCCGAAGCGAGCGCTGGAACCTCGCCCACGTTCAACAAGATCACACGCACGATCAATGTGCCGTCGCTCAGTGCGCTGCCGCTGGTGTTCGATCACCAAGGGGGCGACAACAACGGGCTGTTTATCGACAACGTGCGGATCTCACGCGTGCCGGAGCCGACGACGGTGTTGCTGGCGGCGATTGGAATCGTGGGGGTGATATCGAGAAGACACTTCGCCAATAACTCGGCGTGAGTGATCGCGCATTTGTTGCGAGCCGGAGGGCGTTAGCCCCCGGCGTGATGCGCCAACAAAATCCGGGGGCTAACGCCCTCCGGCTCGCTCCGGGTTTCGGTTCCAAGCTACGGCAGTGACCGAATCGCGCCAGCGGCGATGTTGCCGATCCGGCCGGCAAGGTCGTTGACGTTGCCAACGCCGTCGGGGTGCAAGCGGGTCGAGAGGAAAATCACGAACAGGTCGAGTTCTGGGTCGATCCACATCGACGTTCCAGTAAAGCCGCTATGGCCAAAGGCAGCGGGAGTCATCAGGTCGGGGCGGTTGATGCTGTAGCGGCTGCGGCTGTCCCAGCCGAGACAGCGCTGCACACCACTGATCTCACGCGGGCGGGTCATCTCGCGGAGCGTGGCGGGGCCAAGTGGAAACTCATCGCGCTTGAGCAGCGCCATCGCGTAGCGCGCTAAATCCTCAGCGGTGCTGAAGAGCCCCGCGTGACCGGCGATGCCGCCGAGTTTTGCCGCGCGCGGATCGTGGACTTCGCCGACGAGCCAGCGGCCGTCGCACTGCTCGGTCGCGGCGGCACGAGCGGCAAGTTCTGGCGGCGGCAGAAAACCGGTCTCCTCCATTTCGAGCGGCTTAAAAATCTGCTCGGCCGCAAAGCCTTTCAACGATTGGCCGCTCACCTTTTCAACCAACGCGCCGAGCGCCATGAAGCCGACGTCGGTGTATTGAAACTGCGTGCCGGGGGGAACGGTGGGCTTCTCGGCGAGTGTGCGGGTGAGCATTTCTTCACGCGTGCCGAAATAGTCGTCAAGCGAATTGTCGGGAATCAGCCCGCCGGCATGGACGAGGAGCTGGTCGATGGTGATTGCCTCTTTGCCGTTCGCGGCGAACTCAGGAAGGTACATCGCGACGGGATCGCTTAGCCGGACTTTGCCCTGCTCGACCAGCCGCATCACGCTGGTGGCGGTGGCGACCGGTTTGGTGAGCGAGGCAAGATCGAAGAGTGTTTCGGTGGTCATGGCATTGCGTTTGGGCTCGATCTGCCGATCACCGTAGGCTTGTAGATAAAAGAGACCTGACGAGCGTCCGAGCGCGATCACGCAACCGGCGAATTCGCCTCGCGCGATGCCTTGTTCAACAAGCGGCTGAATGGCGGCCAGCGGAACTTCCAGTGCGCCAAGTTCGACGGGCTCGCTGACCTTGAGCGGCTCGTTGGCGAGTAGCGATGTGGCCCCACTCATCACGGTCCAGCTCATCACGACTTTCGCGGCGAAGAGCGCTGTTTTCAACACTCGATTGCGGGTCACAGCAAGTTCCTCTGGTGGTGGTTGAAACTGCCTCGAAACACGGCGTCCTAACAGCCAAACTTGGCGTTCCCGCCGGCCGATCGGGGCCTACAGCCAGCGCAGTCTACCCAACCCGACCGCCGGCAGCCACTTGGCCGGATAAAGCGGAAGTTGCCACCCGCCTGGGATACGGAAATGGTTGAGGGTTTGGAGAGAAAGGGTATCCTAAAGGTTCCCACCTCGGGCCGCAGCGCATGCGTGCACCGACGTGGACGGAGTCCGCGCTTTCCTAGCTGTCGATGTTACAACTCAGCCAAAACCCGCCCGCCACGTTTTCCGCCCTGACCAGGGCCGAAAATCTTGGCCCCGATGAGTGGCAACTGCCGTGGCAAGTGGCCTACTGCAAGCCGCGGCAGGAAAAGGCACTCGCATGGGAACTGCACAAACTCGGGGTCACCTATTTCTTGCCGATGGCGCTGAAAGAAACCTCCTCCGGCGGTCGGCGGCGGAAGAACCTCTACCCGCTGTTCGCTTCGTACATTTTTCTCGCCGGCGATGAAACCGCTCGGCTGACCGCGCTGCGGACCGAGCGGATCGTCAGCTTCGTGCCGGTCGATGACGCCGAGCAACCGCGGCTGCAGCAAGAACTTCAGCAACTTGAGCTTGCTTTACGCTGCTGTCCCGACTCGCTGGAACTTTCACCGCGACTGATTCCGGGGGCCCGCGCAGTGGTGATCGGCGGGCCGCTGAAGGGGAGTGAAGGAACAGTGGTTGACGCGGACCGCAAACACAAATTGCTGCTGGCAATTATCGCGCTCGGCGCCGGCGTGACGGTGGAAATTCACGCGGACCTCGTGGCGCCGCTGTAACGGAAGTGACGGAAAAACCTCAACGCCTGTTTATCGCTGGCCATCGCGGGATGGTGGGCAGCGCGCTCGTCCGGCGCTTCCAAATCGAGTCTCGCTACGAGTTAGTGCTGCGTACGCGGCAAGAGCTTGACCTGACGAACCAAGCGGCGACGCGCGACTTCTTCAATTCACAGCGGCCAGACGTTGTTGTGATCGCTGCCGCGCGCGTGGGCGGGATCGAAGCGAACCGTTCTCAGCCGGTGGAGTTCTTAGTTGAGAACTTGCAGATCGCGACGAATACCATCACCGCGGCGTACGAAGCGGGCTGCCAGCGGCTGATGTTTCTCAGCAGTTCGTGCGTCTATCCCCCAACTTGCCCGCAACCAATGCGAGAGGAACATCTGCTCACTGCGGCCCCGGAGCAAACGAACGAAGCGTACACGCTGGCAAAAATCGCGGGGATGAAGTTGTGCTCGTACTACCGCCGGCAGTTTGGAGTGATGTTTCATTCGGTCGCGCCAACCAATCTCTATGGCCCCGGCGATAACTACCATCCCGAGCGGAGCCACGTGCTGCCGGCGATGGTGCGGCGGTTTCACGAAGCCAAGATGCAGCGCCTGCCGGAAGTAAGAATCTGGGGCAGCGGCACGCCTCGGCGCGAGCTGCTATTTGTGGATGATTTGGCGAACGCCGTGGCGCACCTGATCGAACTCCCCAATCCGCCTGACTGGGTGAACGTCGGCACAGGCGAGGATTTGACGATTCTTGAGATCGCCCAAACCGTCGCGCGGGTCATTGGTTACGAAGGCCAGATCCACACCGATCCCACCCGACCCGATGGACCGAAGCGAAAGCTGTGCGATGTTTCACAACTGGCCGCCACGGGCTGGAAAGCACGGACCGATTTTGTCGTTGGGCTGAAAGCGACTTACGCGGACTTCCAAGCCCAACTTGCCGCAGGAGTGTTGCGCAGTGCCTGAAAAGGTCGCCTTCATCACCGGCATCACGGGGCAGGATGGTTCCTATTTAGCGGAACTATTACTGGAGAAGGGCTACGCGGTTCACGGCCTCATCCGCCGCACCAGCAGTTTTGGCACCGCGCGGCTCGATCACTTGTACCACGATCCTCACGAAGCCCCGCGCTTGCGGCTGCACTACGGCGATGTGACCGATCCGCAGGCGCTCACCAACTTGGTGCTGGAACTGGCGCCGAGCGAAATCTACAACCTGGCCGCCCAAAGCCACGTGCGGGTGTCGTTCGATCAGCCCGCTTACACGCTGGCGACCGCCGGCGCCGGAGCACTGCATGTGCTTGAAGCGGCGCGGTTGCTCGCCCAGCGCCAGCCGGTGCGGTTCTACCAAGCGAGCAGTTCCGAAATGTTCGGCAAGGCGGCTGAACAACCGCAGCGCGAAACCACGCCGCTCAATCCGCAGAGCCCGTATGCCTGCGCGAAGGCGTTCGCCCATCATCAAACCATCAACTACCGCCGCAGCTACGGCCTGTTCGCGGTGAGCGGCATTTTGTTCAATCACGAATCGCCCCGCCGCGGCGAAACGTTCGTAACCCGCAAGATCACCCGCGCAGCGACGCGAATCAAACTGGGCCTGCAACCGAAATTGTACCTGGGCAATCTCGACGCCGAGCGCGATTGGGGCTACGCCAAAGACTACGTCCACGCGATGTGGCAAATGCTGCAGCAGCCCACGCCCGAAGACTATGTGATCGCTACCGGCGAGACGCACGCGATCCGCTACTTCTTGGAGCAAGCGTTCGGGCTGTTAGATCTCGACTGGCAAGAGTTTGTCGAGGTGGACCCGCGCTACTTCCGTCCGGCAGAAGTGGACCGGTTGGTGGGCGATGCGTCGAAGGCCCGCGCCGCGTTCGGTTGGCAGCCGACGACGAGCCTGCCCGAATTGGTGCGATTGATGGTGGAGCACGACCTCGACCTGGCGGAGCGCGAACTGCACAACGCCGCGTTCGTGGGGAAGTGACGATGGCATCTGCCGATCCTCGACCCACCGTCACCATTCTCTACCACTTCTTCCACCCGGATGACGTGGTGAGCGCCCGGCATTTTGACGATTTGGCCACCGGGCTCGCCGAGCGCGGGTGGCGGGTGATCGTGCGGCCAAGCAACCGGGCATGCCGCTCGGGGCAGGCCTGCTTTGCGAAGCGGGAAACTTGGAACGGCGTGGAGATTGAGCGCGTCTGGCGGCCCGATTGGTCGCAAGCCTCCAACCGCGGGCGCCTGCTCAACGCGATGTGGATGGTGAAAAACTGGTCGCGCATCGGACTCTTTAGCCGCAAGTTCCAGCGCGAAGCGATGATCGTGGGGACCGACCCCATCCTCAGTGTGCTCGCCGTCCTGCCGTGGCGACTACGGAGGCCGAGTGCGACGATCGCCCACTGGTGTTTTGATTTGTATCCCGATGCCGCCGTGGCGGATGGGCTCTTGTCGGCCGATTCGTGGCTCAATCGCGTGCTCACCAAACTCACCGCGGCCGCTTATCGCCGCTGCACGTTCATTGCCGATCTCGGCGCCTGCATGGCGCGACGGTTGGATGCGGCCGCCCCCGGCGTGCGGACTGTCACACTCACCCCGTGGGCGCTGGTGGAACCAAGCGAAGTACCGGCGAGCGATCCCGCTGTCCGCCGCGAATTGTTCGGCAGCGCTGAACTGGGACTCTTGTACTCCGGCACATTCGGTCGCGCGCACACGAGTAGCGAGTTTCTGTCGTTGGCCCGCGAACTTCGCGGCGAGTCGGTCGGCTTCTGCTTCGCGGGCCGCGGCAATCGCATGGAAGAACTCCAAGCCGAAGTCACCGCCGCGGACGTCAATATTCACTTCGCCGGCTTCGCTCCGGAAGCGGAACTCGAACGCCGGCTGACCGCGGCCGACATCCACCTGGTGAGCCTGCGGCCCGAATGGACGGGCACGGTGGTTCCCTCGAAGTTCTTCGGCGCCCTCGCCGCGGGCCGGCCGGTACTGTTCGCCGGCAGCCCCGAGTCGGCAATCGCCCAGTGGATTCGCCAACACGAAGTCGGCTGGGTGCTAACGCAGGACAACGTCGCCGAAGTCGCCACGCTGCTTCGCCGCCTGACGCACGCGCCGCATGAGCTGGCCGAGCTGCGCGAGCATTGCCACCGCGTCTATCACGAACATTTTTCGAAGCGGATTGTACTTGATCGGTGGGACCAGATGCTGCGGAACCAACTGACGATCGTCGAACCCGTCACCAATCGCCGGCTCGAACCGGCGCTCGCTACTTAGATTTCATGAAGACTGTGGGATATTTGCTGTCCGGTTTGACCAATCGCTTGCGGCGCAGGAGACAGTGCCCGGCCTGTGGGGAATCGCGGGGACGGACTGTCGATCGCAAAGGTTTTCATTCGTTTTGCGATTGCGAGAGCTGTCGGCTGAGGTATCGCTTCCCTGCAGAAACTGCCGCTCAAATGGAGCGGTTCTACCAGTACGATTATCACCAAGCGGGACTTACAACCGACTTGCCCACGCCCGCCGAGCTTGAGCAATTGATGGCGACCCGGTTTGCGGGCACACAGCGGGATGGCGCCTATCTGCTTGCGCTATTGAAGATATTGAATGTCCTCCCCGGCAAGCGAGTACTCGATTACGGGGCCTCGTGGGGCTACTATACGTGGCAACTACTGGCGGCCGGTTATCGCACACAAGGGCTCGAAATCTCTGCGCCGCGCGCCGCGTTCGGCAAGCACCTCGGTTTGACCATCAACACAAATCTGGCCGATCTGAGTCCGCCCTTCGACGTGGTCTTCAGTAGCCACGTGCTGGAACACGTCCTCAACCCGCGCGAAGTGCTGCGTGACATGGCGCGGCTTACCGCACCGGGCGGGTATGTCATCGCGGTGACTCCCAACGGCTCGCCTGAACACCAGCAGCGGGCTGCGGCTCTCTATCACCGGTTGTGGGGCTTCGTTCATCCCGTGCTGTTGACGGCCGAGTTCTGGCGCCGCACTCAACTGTTCAGTCGTGTGTGGACAATCTCGAAAGACGATTTCACACCCGCCGACTTTGCGGAGTTCGCGGCGCTCGAGCGATCGGAACTCAACCATAGCACCTTGCTGTTGATCGGGCAGGTGAACCCGTAGCCATGTCCTCGGCCGTTTTGATCAGTCTCAAGGACCCCGTCCTCCAGCGCTACGTTCAGAAGCACCCGTTCGGCACGGGGCCGGATGAAGCGCTCAACCGCCGTTGCGCCATCGAGCTGGGTTCGGCTATTCAATTTCGCTCGATCACCGAAGTCCCGCCGTCCGTACTGCCGGGCCAAGTCAGCCTGCCAACCGGGTGGCAAGATCGCAGCGGCCACCTGTTCGAGATTTTGGGCCGACGCGCAGCGGAAATCGAGAACATTTGGGCGGACTACGACTGGAAAGTGAGCGCAATCCCCGCGGACTCACAGCGGATTCTGTCGATTGGCTGCGGCGACGGCAGCGAACTGGCGGTGATTCGCGCCGCCTTTCCCACGGCCGAGCTGCATGCGATTGACTGGGAATGCCAGCTCTCACCAACCGCCCAAGAGGAGCTCGGCGTCACCTACGAAATCGCCAATTTTGTCGATACGGTGGCCACCGAATCGCGGCAGTACGACGCGATCTTTTCCAACCATGTGATCGAGCATCTTTTCAACCCTGACGAAACACTCCGCCAATTGCGGCAGTGGCTCGCTCCGGGGGGGGTGCTCGTGTCCGCCTTGCCACTGGACGCGGACCCTGATCGTCCGTTCGTCGGCGAAATGCTGCAATTGATCTCCAAACGCGAATCGGTGTCGCTACTGGAGCTCGATCGGATCGACCTTGGCCACCCGTGGAAAACAAACCTCGCGGACTTACTGCACACGCTCGGTGCGGCGGGGTATGTGGACGTGAAAATGTTCGAGCGCCCAGATCATTTGTCCCGCCTATGCCCCGGAGACAGAGATGAAATCCAGCAGCGCCGAAAAACCGGCGAGATTCTCTGTCGGGCCGTCTTCGGTCCCTTACGCGCGCTGTTGCGTCTCGTCCCCGGGGCGCCGTTCTGGACGCGCAAGCTGCAGTTCGCGTTGGAATCTCGCGTCTGGTTTGGTCATCATCGGCTCAAAAACTTGTTGGCGCCGGAAGTTTTGTTAGTCGCCTACCGCCCCTTGGCCGCTTAGCGTTTTTCAAGAGTTTGTATGTCCGACTATCGTCAGCAACTTTACGATCGTTACGTCAGTAGCCACTTAACGCTCGATGCGCAGGCATCGCGGGCGGCGCTGACGCCGCGACGGCCGTATCTGCAGCAAGTCATTGCTCATCATTTTCCGACCGACAAATCCGCCAAGATTTTGGATCTCGGCTGCGGACACGGGGCGCTGGTGCATTTCGCGCGGCAAGCGGGTTATGCCAACTGCACGGGGGTCGATGTCTCTGCGGAACAAGTGGCGGCAGCCGCGGCGATGGGTATTGCCGGCGTCACCGAGGGAGACGTTCTCGGAACCTTGAAAGCGACGGCCGAGCAATCGATCGAGTTGGTGATTACCTTCGATGTCATCGAACATCTCACCAAAAGCGAGCTCTTGGAGCTGGCCGACGAAGTGCGACGTGTACTCTCACCGACCGGCAGTTGGTTAATTCACGCCCCGAATGGCGCTTCACCCTTCTTCGGCGCCGTCCGGTATGGCGATTACACCCACGAGCAAGCCTTCACGCCCGGCAACCTAAAACAACTCGCACTGGCGCGCGGCTTCTCCGGGGTTGAGTGTTACGAAGAAACACCTGTGCCGCACGGGCTGAAGAGCAGCGTCCGGTGGCTGTTATGGAAAGCCGTGCGAGCGATGCTGGCGGCAATCACGATTATCGAAACCGGCTCCGCAGATGGGCACGTGTTTAGCCGCAATTTGCTGGCGGTTGTGAAGCGGTAGGCGCTCGGCGGCAACAAAATACGAATGTCGCAATCGGTCACCAGTCGGATCGTTAAAGGGGTCGGCGCCTCCGCGTTCGGTCAGTTTGTCAACATCGTCATTCAAGTGGCGGGCTTGCCGATTCTGATCGGCTTGTGGGGTAAAGAAAAGTACGGTGAATGGCTGCTGCTTTCCTCCGCGGCGCAGCTACTGGCGATGAGTGATGTCGGCCTCTTTCATGCAGCCGCCAACGATATGGCCATGCGGATTGGAAAAGGTGATCGCGAAGACGCGCTCTGCACGCTCCACAGCACTTGGCTGGCGCTCACCGGCATGAGCCTGGTGATTTGGCCACTGACAGTTGTCCTCGTGTGGTTGACACCGCTGGTGGGCTGGAGTTGGAATCTCACGTTAATTCCGCTGACCGATGCCCAATGGCTGCTAACTTTGCTGAGCGCTTACGTGCTGTTGAGCTTTCAAACCGGAGCGTATGACGCTTGCTTTCGCGCGGATAGCCGATTTTCACTGGGCGTGATGATTTCCTCCACCGCCCGCTTGGTCGAGTTCGTGGCGCAAATGAGCACGCTGCTGGTGACGCGATCGATGATCAAGTTCGTTGTAGCAGGATTGATCGTAAAACTTCTCACGCTCCTCGTGCAACGACTGTTGCTTCACAAGTTTTCGCCGTGGATCACCATTAGTTGGCGCGACGCAAGTTGGCCGCGTATCAAGAAACTGGCGGGGCCGGCGCTCGGGTTTTTTGGGATGCCGCTGGGCACTGCCCTTAGTTTGCAAGGAATGGTGCAACTTGTGGGCTACCTGCTAGGCCCCGCCGCAGTGACCGTGCTCAACGTTCACCGGTCGCTGTGCAACTTTCTGATTCAAATGATGTCCCTCGCGAATCACGCCATCTGGCCGGAAGTCTCTCGAGCCTTCGGCGCCGGTGACTTCGCCCTCACGCGACGCCTGCACCATCATGCTGGCGCGGCCACGTTGTGGATGACACTCTTGGGCAGCCTGGGTCTCTTGGCGACGGCAGGCTGGATTATTCCGTTCTGGTCCACGGGAGATGTCGCCACGCACTATGGATTGCTGCTAGGCTGCTTGGCGGCATCTGTCTGTCGGGCGCTGTGGGGTTCCAGCGCGGTGGTGCCGATGGCGACCAACCGAAATGGAGTCGTTTCGCTATTGTTCATTGCCGCGATGGGGCTGTCGCTGGCCCTGACCTATGTGGTCACCCCGTGGTGGGGTCTCACCGGAGCGGGAGTCAGTCTCTTTTGCGCGGAATTGGTGATGGCCTTCTGCGTGCTGCGGATTGCGCTCCGGCTAACGAACGACTCGGCTCGGCCGTACCTCCGCAGCCTCCTGCGACCGCCGCTGGAGCAGTGGCTCCGCTTAGGACGAAGTTTAGGGCGCGCTTCGTAGGGCGAAGTAAGGCATGGTACGCGTGAAAGTTCTCACACCGGTGAACACCATCGCGCGGAATAACTCCGATCTGAAAGTGGTGCGCGACTTCTTATCGCTAGATCGCTTCGCTCCCGAGATCTCGGTGAGTCTCGCAACTAACTTTTGGCACAACGCTCATTTCAGCCTGGAAATTGCGCTGCAACGCCTGACAGGTCGCGAGTGGCAAGTCCCCGCACAACCGCGCCCCGATCTGCAAGGGGCCGATGTTTTGTACCAATACGGCTTGGATCACGGCCGCTGGAAACGTCATTCCCCGGGGACGCCTGTCATCGTGACCACGGGCTTCGCGATCACCCGGCAGGATCGCGAGCGCCCGGAGAAGCAACTCCAAGCCGAGGCCAGTCATTTCGCCAAACTGCTGGAGGGCGCCGCCGCGATCCATTTTCACACCACCTGCTCGCGGCTGGAGTTAACCCGGCGTCGGCCCGAGCTGGCTGATCGCTGCTGCACAATTCCGTTCTTTATGCCGTACCTGTCGTTCGTGGAGGAGTCCACGTTGGCCGACCGCTATTCGCAATCGCCACTGCGGATCCTGTTCGTCGGGCGTCAAGCAACCCGCAAGGGACTGCCCCAACTGTGCGGAGCACTCGACCTGGCTGCCGCGCAGCTGAATCACGCCGGCGCGCAGCTAACGGTCGTGAGTCCAGAGCCGCCCACCTGTCGCAAGTTTACGAAGATTACGCACCATCGTTCCTTGCCGCGGGAACAAGTTCAAGAACTCATGCGGAGTTCGCACCTTTTTGCGATGCCTTCGCAGCGCGATACGTTTGGGTTGGTATTTGTGGAAGCCATGGCCGCCGGCTGCGTGGTGCTGGCCGACGACGATTTGCCGCGCCAAGAAATTCTCGGACCACTGGCGCCTCGCTTGACGACCGATCCCACCCGACCTGAAGAGATCGCCCAGACCTTAATTCAACTTGTGGAAAGGGGGCCAGAACTCGCGACGATTGCCGCCCAACTTCTGCAGCGCAGTCGAGAATTGTTCGCACCAACGCCAGTGGCCCAGCAGTACGCGCAACTCTTCCATCGAGTTCGCACGCAAGCAACCAGCGCCGCTTCGGTCTCGCGCTCGGACAACCCGACAGTCATCGGTTTCGCTTGACGATGGTCACCACCACCGAACGTCAGAACTCGATGGGACCTGAACGACCGTCCGAAAGCCAACCGCTGCGGGTCACGCAGATTTGCCTGGGTATATTCCATCATTTCCATCTGGCGCGATATTTGGCGGCAAGGGGAGAACTCACCGCCGTTTACTCCGGTTATCCGTGGTCCCGGCTCAAGCGGGAAGGAGTCGCGCGGGAAATCGTGCGGACTTATCCTTACTTGCAAGCGCCCTTTATGGCGGCGATGCGGTTTGGGCTGGGTTCGTTCCCGCGAACCGTGCGCCAATGGGAATGGCAAGCGCGCTCGACGCTCGATCGATACGCGGCGCGCACCCTGCCGGAGTGTGATGCGGTGGTGGCCCTCTCCGGCATGGGGCTCGAAGCCGGGAAACGCGTTCAGTCTCGCGGCGGAAAGTATGTCTGCGACCGTGGCTCCACGCATATTCGCACCCAAGCAGCCCTCCTGCAGGAAGAGTACGACCGGTGGGGAGTGCCGTGGTTGGGCATCGACCCCCGCATCATCGAGCGCGAAGAAGCCGAGTATGCCACGGCGGACCTCATCACCGTCCCCTCGGAGTTCAACGTGCAGTCGTTCGTGGCGCACGGAATCTCGCCCCAGAAAATCCGCAAAATCCCGTACGGCGCCAATGTCGCGCGGTTTCAGCCGCGCGGAGGTCCTGATCCCAACAAGTTCGTGGTGCTGTTTGTCGGACATCTTAGTCTGCATAAGGGAATCCCGTATCTGCTGCAAGCGTTCGAGAAGTTCGCTCATCCGCGGAGAGAGTTGTGGCTGGCCGGCACTCCCCAAGCCCACATTCAGCAAGTGCTAAAACAGTTCGATCTGTCCCGGGCAAGGTTTCTCGGCCAACTCAACCACGATGAGTTGGCGGAGCGCTACTCGCGAGCCCAAGCGCTGGTGCTGCCATCGGTCGAAGAAGGCCTCGCGGTGGTGCAGGGCGAGGCGCTGGCGTGCGGCTGCCCGGTGATCGCCACCGATAACACCGGTGGAAGCGACCTCTTCACCGACGGACGCGAAGGATTCATTGTGCCGATCCGCGATCCCGACGCCATCGCCCAGCGGCTCACCCAGTTGGCTGAAGATCCTACGCTGCGGGAGCAAATGTCGGCGGCGGCGCTGGCGCGTGTTAAAGCGATCGGTGGCTGGCATGAGTACGGTGCAAGTTATCGGAGCTGCTTGGAGCAGCTCAGTGGCATGTCGAGCACAGCGCCAGCAACTTTACCGCCCCAAGTGGTCACTAGCGTTCACTGACTCGCAGCGCGAGACTCCTCATGACTTCCACACCATCCATCTCGCGGCCGTCGGTGAGTCCCGCTTCGCCAATACCTGCTCGGGGCGGGAGCGATGTAATTGTCACCGTGTTTAGCAATTTGATCGTATTCGCGGTCATTCTGCTGGGTGTCAATTTATTCGACGTGTTTGATCGCCCCTTCGCCAATGTGGCTATTCCTTCCGCGTTGTTGGCAACTTGTCTGTGGGGCGTGTACAAGTTGATTCGCCGCCGACCCATAACAACTCTCACCTGCTATCCCTGGCTCTTGCTGGCGATTGGTCTGTTTCACGGGTTCGGCTCACTAGCGCCGATTTTTGCGAATCGCGCTACACGCGATTACATCAACGATAGTTTTCTGCTGACGGAGGACCGACTGCATCAAACGGCCACCCTCAATTTGGTGGGATTCGTGGGGATCAGCGTAGGTATCTTGCTGGGACATGCCCTGCGCCGCACGCGAAATCGGCCCGCGGATTCCACCTCGAAAATCAAGCTCGATCTCAACACAATTACGCGCTTAGGTAAGTTGTCGCTACTTGTAGGCCTGCCAGTGCTGTTGTTTGTGCGAGTGCCCCAGCAGCTCGGGATGTTTTCGTTCTTCGTTCCTTCGTCAATTATGCAGTTGGCGACATTCGTGCAGGTCTCATTAATTATCTTTAGCTATCTGGCCGAGCAGGGGCGCCAGGGAGCACGCTCGGTCCTGGCGATCCTGATCCCCTTACTTTTGGTGATTGAACTCCTGACCTTCGCCAAGGAGGCCGTCATTATGGTTACGATGATGCCCTTTTTGGGCTCGTACCTGGCGTGCCGAAAGCTCTCCCGATTGGCGTGGGGCGGAGTCATGTGCGCAGCAGTGTTTGTGTTTTTGGTTCCTGTGGTGGGCGAAGGGCGGAGACAGATGTCTGCCCGCGAACGTGAAGTCGTCGGACAGTTTGGCGTTCCGCTCGATCAGCGTTGGGAAATTTTCACCCAGGCGGTTGAGACGAAATGGTTCTCGAACACGCAAATCGTCACGACCGAAAGTAAGTATCAAATCTGGTGGTCCCGGCTTTGCTACAACAATGTCCAGGCCTTTGCCATGAGTCAGTACGATGCCGGCAGCCCTGGCAATTCGCTGCGCGATGCTTTGGCGACATTTGTCCCCCGGGCTTTGTGGCCCAATAAGCCCGTTACCGCAATGCTGGGCATTGAGTTTCAGCAACTTTACACGGGGCGATGGTTTGACAATCGCACCTCAATCGGAATCGGCATTTTTGGCGAAGGCTACTGGCTGGGAGGATGGTGGGGCGTGCTCATAGTCACGATTCTGATCGGACTGCAAATGGCGATCTTCTCAAACCTCGTTTTTCTGCATGAGCAGCGCGGCGACTTCATGGCTTTCATCTTTTGCTTTCTGTATGCCATCAACACCGCGCGTTCGATTGACAAGTGGATCGTGATGGCATTCGTCGGCAACATTCCGATTTTCATCGCACTCTATTTCTTCAGTTCGTTTGTCGCCCACTCGTCGACGCGTAGGTCGGTCGTCTCGCGTTTGCATGCGACCTAGCGGCGATTCCTCCTCAATTAATGGCAAAGATTCTCTATCTCGGCGACTTGTCACACGGGAGTACCTCGCTCCAGCGAGCGGAAGCACTGCGTCGGCTCGGCCACCATATCGTCGCGCTGAGCTCCGAAGAGTTCTACCCACCGCAGGGACGAATTCATGGAAAAGTGAACTTTCTCACGGGGCATGCGTTCCAACAAGCGGCCATTGTCAATCGACTGGAACGGATGATCGGGGAGGGGAAGTATGATGTCGGCTGGGTCGATGCCGGTTGGTGGTGCGGCCCCCCGGTGGCCAAATTGCTCGCAGCGCACGTTGAGAAGTTGGTGCTGCTCAACCTCGACGATCCTACTGGTCCCCGCGAACCGAGCCACTGGCGGAGCTTACTGCAGGCGCTGCCGCTGTTTAACTTGTGCGCAGTTGTGCGGTGGGAAACAGCGCACGAATTCCACCAACTGGGTGCTCAGCGTGTCGTTCGCATTTGGCGAAGCTACGACGAAATCGCCCATGCCCCCGAGCGGGCAGCTACAGTAGCAGCCGCTGAGTTTCGCAGTGAGGTGAGTTTCATCGGCACGCGAATGGAAGATCGACACGAGTTCATGGTACGACTTGTCGAACGCGGTGTGCCCCTTTCAATTTGGGGAGACCGCTGGAAGAACTGTCCCGGATGGAAAACCCTCAAGAACAGTTATCGCGGACCAGCAGTGGTGGGAGCCGAGTATGTCGCCGCGATGCAGCGCTCGAAGATCTGCCTGGGACTCTTGTCGAGTAAGAATCGCGATTTGCACACCACGCGCTCCAGCGAAATCCCCTACGCCGGCGGGCTCTTCTGCGGGATGAGAACCTCCGAGCATCGCGCCATGTTTGCTGAAGGCGAAGAAGCAGTTTTCTGGGAAAATGCCGACGAGTGCGCTGAAGTTTGCCATGAACTACTGCGGGATGAGCCGCTACGGCGGCGAATTCAAGCGGCGGGATCGCTGAAGATACGCACGCTCGGCATCGGGCACCAACAAGTCTGCCAATGCCTACTCGACTTGCTCGAGGAGCCAAATCCTCCGGCGATTGTCGATCGAGGATTGCCTTCACCCGCCGTAACGGCGTGCGCGCCCGCGCTGGCGATCCTCACCAGCCACCCCATCCAGTACCAAGCTCCTCTGTGGCAAGCGCTCGCCAAAGCAGCCGAAGTTCCGTTTGAAGTGTGGTTCCTCACCAACCATGGAGTGTCCGGATCGCTCGATCAACAATTCGGCCAAGCGTTCGCGTGGGACCTCAACCTGTTGGAGGGCTATCCTTCACGCTATCTTGAGGTCAACCCGAACTGGTCGATGCGATCCTACCGGGGCGTGCAGCTCATCGAGTCGCTGGAGCACCGATTACGGCAACAACAAATCCAGGCGCTGTGGGTGGAAGGATGGCGTTTCAAGGCTCATTGGCAGGCCATCCGCGCCGCCCGCCGCGCGGGAGTGAAAGTCTGGATGCGCGGAGAGAGTAACGATCTCAAGCGCGAATCGTGGCTGAAGTGTTTGCTGAAGAGACCCTTGCTCTGCCGATTCTTTCAAGAGGTCGATCGGTTTCTCGCGATCGGCTCCGCCAATCGGCGACTGTACGAAGGTTATGGAATGGCCCCGGAAAAGATAACGCCGACTCCGTACTGCGTGGATAACGATCGCTTCGCCGCCGCCGCCAAAGAGTTTGCCCCACGGCGGGCAGAGCTCCGCCAGAAATGGAACATTCCCGAGAACGCCTACTGTGTCCTGTTTTGTGGTAAGTTCATCTCCAAGAAACGACCGTTAGATTTGGTTGCCGCCGCCCAGCAACTTGCCGCTCTTCACGCTGATCGACCGCTGCACTTGCTGCTGGTTGGCAGCGGAAAGCTGGGCGCGAAGTTGCAATCCCTGTGTCAGGTCGTGTGGGGTCCCGGCGCTGGATCCGCCATTTCCACCGATCCTCGCCCGACCGCGTCCTTCGTGGGCTTCCTGAATCAAACGGAAATCCCCGCCGCCTACGCCGCCGCCGATGTGCTGGTGCTGCCCAGCGACTTTGGCGAAACCTGGGGGCTGGTCGTCAACGAAGCGTTAGCCAGCGGGCTGCCCGCAATCGTCAGCGATCAGTGCGGTTGTGCCGAAGACTTGCCCGCAAAATTGCACCCCGAACTTGTCTTCCGCTGCGGAGATGTGGCGGACCTGGCGCGCGCGATCGACTTTGCCCGCCGGACGCCCTTCTCCGCCGAGCAGCTTCAGGCCGTCGCCGAGACCCATCACTTGCGGCACACCGTGGAAACCGTCACAAAGCTGTACCGCGAACTTGAAGCCGCAGGACGAACTCCGGGTCGATGAAAGTCGTCCACTTCCACCGCCGCCCCTTTACCGACACGTTCAGCATCGAGACGCTGTTCGCGTCGCTCCGCATCGCTATGGCGCAGCAAGGCGTGGTTCCCGAGGTGCAGCAGGCGCCCCACTATAGCAAAGGAGTGTGGCCACGCGTGCAGAATGCGTTGTGGGCCCGGCGTCACCAAGGGGATGTCAACCACATCACCGGCGATGTGCATTACCTCACCAATGGGCTTGATCCCGCGCGGACGATTCTCACGATCCACGACCTGTTTCTGTTTGATCGCCTGCAGGGAATTCGCCGACGGCTCTACAAGCAGTTATGGTTCGACATTCCCGTGCGGCAAGCGAAGTTCGTCACGCTCATCTCCGAGGCGACCAAGCGCGAGCTCCTGCGACATGTCGCGGCGCCTCGGGCAAATCTGGTGGTAATTCCGGACATCGTCGGTCCGCAATTCGAACCCGTGCCGCAAGCCTTTCGTGAAGAGCTGCCCCTGATCTTGCATGTCGGAACCAAGTCGAACAAGAACCTGGAACGCTTAATCCTGGCGCTTCGCGGCTTGCGCTGCCGCTTGCATATCGTCGGGGTGTTGACACCCGAGTTGCGCGCCCAGCTCGCCGAGAATCGGATCGACTACTTCAACACCTCAAATTTGACCGACCAGCAAGTATTCGAGGCTTACCGGGACTGCGATCTGGTGAGTTTCGCCTCGCTGTACGAAGGTTTTGGCATGCCCATTATCGAAGGGCAGACGGTTGAGCGGCCCGTGCTCACCAGCAATTGCTCCTCGATGCCGGAGGTGGCCGGCGCGGGCGCGCTGCTGGTGGATCCATACGACGTGGGCTCAATTCGCCGCGGGTTGAGCCGGTTACTCACCGATCGGGC
This sequence comes from Pirellulales bacterium, assembly GCA_022841705.1. GTDB lineage: Bacteria > Planctomycetota > Planctomycetia > Pirellulales > Lacipirellulaceae. The sequence continues at coordinate 161,841 of JALHQZ010000006.1, read as the reverse complement.
GCTGCGGGACGACCTCATCGCCGCGGGGCGGGAGAACTGCCAACGCTTTGCCCCCAATGCGGTCGCGCGGCAGTACATCGAACTCTACAATCAAGTCGCCCCGGGCAACCTCCCGCGGCCTCCCGTTTTGGAACCTGTGTCGCTGTAAAGACCTGATGTGCGGCATCGCTGGCATCTTGGCTCCCCAACTATCGCCTGCCGAACTGCGGAAGCGGACCACGGCGATGCGCGCGAAGCTCGCGCATCGTGGGCCCGACAGTTGCGGCGAGTACTTCGACGACGCGGCTGGATTAGGGTTCGCCCACACGCGACTGTCGATCCTCGATCTCAGCTCAGCCGGTCATCAACCAATGACGACCGCCGACGGCCGTTACACGATCGTCTTCAATGGCGAGATTTACAACTTCCTCGAACTGCGAACAGAGTTGCAGCGACAAGGCGTCAAGTTCAACAGTTCCAGCGATACGGAAGTGATTCTGCGGCTTTACGAGCGGCATGGAGTGGAGTGCGTCAGCGAACTGAACGGCATGTTCGCGCTGGCGATTTGGGATCGCGTGGAGCAGGATTTGTTTCTGGCGCGCGGACCCATGGGCGTCAAGCCGCTGTATGTGTGGCGCGTCGGCGACTCAATTGCATTCGCCTCCGAAATTCGTGCACTACTCGCGGCGGAATTGGGGCCCCGGCACCTCTGCCAAAGTGCGCTAATGGGTTATCTGCTCTACGGCACGGTTCAGGAGCCAGAAACGCTGATCGAAAATGTGCGGATGCTGCCGGCCGCCCACTCGGTGCGTTTCGGCCACCATCCGCTGCCCGAAACGTGTTTTTGGCGATTGGAACTCGTCGATCAACCGATGCCCGAATCGGTAGCGATTGAGCGCGCCCGGCACGCGCTGCTCGATTCGGTGCGCCGGCACTTCATCAGCGATGTACCCGTGGGGGTTTTCCTCAGCGGGGGGATCGACTCGACTGCGATCGTGGCGCTCGCGCGCGAAGCAGGGTATCGCGAACTGAAAACCTTCTGCATTTCGTTCGACGACCAGCGGTGGAATGAAGGCGATTTGGCGGCCCGCACGGCGAAAGCATTCGGAACCGACCATCACGACTGGAGAATGACGCCCGAGATGGGCCGCGATTTACTGCACGGCTATTTGGAAAGTATCGATCAACCCACCTGCGATGGATTCAATACCTACTGCATCTCGAAACTCGCGCACGAATCGGGACTCAAAGTCGTGCTCTCAGGGCTTGGGGGCGATGAACTGTTCGGCGGCTATGCCTCGTTCCGTTCGATCCCTCAGTTTCTCAACTTACACAAAGGCGCGCGGCTACTCGGGCCCCTACGCGGCTCCGCTGGCCGAGTTATCGAGAGCAGCGCGCGAGATCCACGGCTGAAACGGCTGGGGGCTTTCTTGGCCTCGGACGGAAGTGTGCTGGCGGCCCACCAAGCCAAACGGGGCTTCTTCACCCAACGTAATGGATGGCGAATCGCGCAGGCCTACGTTGGCCAATCAGCCGCGGCGCCTCCCCTGCACAGTTCTGATTCGCATTTCCACCAGCCGACTCTCGCAGATGAAATCAGCGAAGTGGAAATCAACCGCTACATGGTGAATCAATTGCTCCGCGACAGCGATGTGATGAGCATGGCCTGGGGACTGGAGCTCCGTGTGCCGTTCGTCGATAGCTGGCTGGTCGATTCGGTCGGCAAAACGCCGGCCAGGTACCGGCTCGCTAACGGCAAGCAATTGCTGCTTGATGCGGTGCCTGAAGTCCCGGAATGGGTCGCCAATCGGCCCAAACGCGGGTTCGCTTTCCCGTTCGAAGAATGGATTGGCGAAGGTTGGAAGCAGGTTTTCGGCGAGCTCGACCAGCGGAGCCCCGTGCCGCTCGTCACGTGGTATCGCCGCTGGTGCCTGCTGACCCTCGAACACTTTCTGCGCTCGAACAAGGTCGATTGCCCGTTATTGACGACCGCCGCCTAAACAATCCCGTTAGTCAATTCAATTAGCCCGTGCGAACAACCAGGCGCCAACTGGCTCGTCATACCGAAAACGCGAACCGAAACTCTCAATTCTCAACGAATTTCTGGTGATTGCCCATGATGTCTCGCGCGGCCAAGGCCGCTTACTATCAGGCGGCTGGCCCGCTGATGAAGCTCAACGGTTGGATTTATCGTTGGGTGCGCGCTCCGCGTACACCAAATCTTAAGGTTCACCTTGGGCCGGGGCAACGCAACTATTTGCCTGGCTGGATCAATGTCGACGCCAATGCCTTCACTGGCAAGTGCGATGTGTGGGCTGACTTGCGAAATCGGTTGCCGTTTCGCGACAACAGCGCGGTCGCAATGTACTCGCACCATGTGGTCGAACACTTGCCCGATTTGTGGGGGCATTTTGTCGATGTCTTCCGCTGCTTGCAGCCGGGAGGAATCTACCGCGTTGGTGGCCCCAACGGCGATTCGGCGATCGACGCTTTCGCGAAGAACGATAGCGCCTGGTTTTCCGACTTTCCGGACTCGCGCAAAAGTCTTGGCGGCCGATTCGAGAACTTCATCTTCTGTCGGCAGGAACATCTCACCATTTTGACGGAGTCGTTTCTGCGAGAGGTCATGGAGGCTGCCGGGTTCGTCGACATTGGCCCTCATCTGCCTGTTAAGTCGTCCAGCGCAATGGAATTGTTCGCGCCCTGCCTCAGTCTCGAAAGCGAATCGTGTTGGGAACGCCCGCATACCTTGTTACTCGAAGGCCGGAAGCCGCTCGGTGGTCGTTGATATGATACCATGGGCTCCAAAGAGCCAAGCGTTCATCCGATGAAGGTTCTTCACACAATCGCGGGAGTGCAAGTCGATCATGGCGGCACCTCACGCAGCGTACCGGCAACGATCAACGCGCTCGCGGACCAGGGATGCGACGTGCATTTGTTAACGGCCATCCCCGCCGACCCAAGCTGCACGTCGAGTTTTCCTCGCGATCGTGAGCGATTAACCACCATTTCGGAATCAGCTTGGACGGGCCGCTGCTTTGTCGGTCGGCAGTTCGAACTGCAACTCGCCAAGTTAGTTCAAGCCCCAGGGCTCACGATCCTGCATGATCACGGCCTGTGGCTTCCCTCGAACCGAGCTGTGGGGCGGTATGCCAATCGGCTACACATCGCGCGGATCGTCAGCCCCCGGGGAATGCTGGGCGACTGGTCAGTGCGACACCATGCTTGGAGAAAGTGGCTGGCGTGGAAACTCTTTCAGAGGCGAGCACTTGCCACCGCTGATGCTTTTCACGCGACAAGCCAGCAAGAGGCGGAGGAGATTCGCCGGTGCGGGTTCACTCAGCCCATCGTCGTCGTTCCGAACGGGATCGACGTTCCCGCTCAACTGCCGGCGCGACGAACTTCAGAGGCCCCGCGACAAGCTTTGTTCTTGTCCCGACTTCATCCCAAAAAAGGCTTACTCTCGCTGGTGCAGGCCTGGAAAGAGGCCGCCAGCGCAAGCCCCGCGGCTTCGTGGCGGTTGGTAATCGCGGGTCCCGATGAAGGTGGCCATCGAGCCGAAGTCGGGCAAGAAATCGAGCGATTGGGGTTGGGGAACCAAATCGAGTTGCTCGGCCCGCTCTCAGACAGCGATAAATGGCAATGGTATGTCGATAGTGACCTGTTCATTTTGCCCTCATTCAACGAGAACTTTGGCATCGTGATCGCAGAGGCGTTAGCGGCCGGACTCCCAGTGCTAACAACCACCGGCACGCCGTGGGCAGTGCTGTCGCAACAAGAGTACGGGTGGTGGGTTGAGCCCTCGCTACCAGCGCTCAGTCAAGCTTTGCGACAAGCATTCTCGCTGCCGGCGGAACAGCTGCAAGCGATGGGGAAACGCGGTCAGGCTTACGCCATGCAGAACTTCAGTTGGGTGCGTGCTGCCGAGCAGCTGTTGGGTTTTTACAAGCAAGTTCTGATCAGGAAACACGCCGCCCCGTTGCGACCTGAGTCGCCGCTGAACTGAAGCCATGGATCTCTCCCAAGTCACTCCACTGATCATCACTCTGAACGAAGAGGCAAATCTCCGCGCCACTTTGGAAGGAGTCAAATGGGCCCGCCAAATTGTGCTGATCGACAGCGGAAGCACCGACCGTACGTGCGAAATCGCGGCCGAGTTCCCGCAGGTCAAGTTAGTACACCGGAAGTTCGACTCGTTCGCCGCCCAATGCAATTTTGGGCTCACCCACATCACCACGCCGTGGGTCTTGTCGCTTGACGCGGACTACGTTTGTCCGGCTGCTTTCGAGCAAGAACTGGTCAGCTTCCCCGCGAGTCCAAGTCATGCTGGATATCGGGCAAAGTTTGTCTATTCGATCTTTGGGCGTCCGCTGCGGAGCTCGCTGTATCCTCCGCGGACGGTTCTGTACCAGAAAGCAGGCGCCCAGTATCTCACCGATGGACACGCTCATCGCGTAACGATCGCCGGGCCGCTGGGGGACTTGACCACCCCCCTCTACCACGACGACCGCAAACCGCTCCGCGTGTGGCTTGAAGCACAAGTCAAGTATGCCGCGAAAGAAGCCGACAAGCTCCACACCACCCCGCGCACACAGCTCTCGTGGAAGGATAAGATCAGAAAACTTATTCTCCCCGCCGCGCCGCTGACAATCCTCTATTGCCTCTTCGCGAAGGGTCTCATCCTCAACGGCTGGCCCGGGATCTATTACGCGCTGCAACGAACTTATGCCGAACTCCTGCTCTCGCTCGAGCTACTCGATCGCCAACTCCGCACCACCCTCGCTCCTCGCGATTTGAAATGAACATTCTCGGGATCAACGCATACCACGGCGATGCTTCGGCCGCGCTTGTCGTCGATGGCCAACTGGTGGCCGCGGTGGAAGAAGAACGCTTCAATCGCATCAAGCACTGGGCCGGTTTTCCCAGCCAGTCGATTCGCTATTGTTTGGAACATGCCGGCATTCGCGTGCAGGATGTCGATCATGTTGCGGTCTCCTTCAATCCGAAGGCCAATTTTTGGCGCCGGGTCGCCTTCGTCGCCAGCCATCGGCCCAAGTTCAGCGCTGTGATCGACCGCCTCAAGCGACAGGGAAAAACCCTCGGCTTGGAAGATCAACTTGCCAGGGGCTTAGGTGTTGACCGCGCGCAGATTCGTGCACAGTTTCATCGCCTGGAGCATCACCAAACTCACGTCGCTGCGGGGTTTTTGATCTCTCCCTTTGAGGAAGCGGCCGTACTCTCCATCGATGGCATGGGCGACTTCACCAGCACCCTCACCGCCGCCGCCCAAGGGCTCTCGTGGCAGGACCTCGATCGGGTCTTCTTTCCGCACTCGATTGGCTTCCTGTACACCTGCATCACCATGTATCTGGGCTTCCCGTACTTCGGGGACGAATACAAAGTGATGGGCCTGGCCCCCTACGGTGAACCCGAGTTCGCCGACTTCTTCCGCAAACTGATCTTCCCCCACGGCGATACGTTTCGTCTAGATCTCGACTACTTTACCCACCACCGCTCTGGGGTGCAGATGACATGGAACGACGGGGCGCCAATCATCGCGCCCTTCTACAGTCAGCGCTTGGTGAACGAGCTGGGGCCGGCGCGAAATCCCAAAGAACCCATGACCAAGCGGGAAGAGAACATCGCCAAGAGTCTGCAGGTGGTGACCGAAGAGATCATTGTGCATCTGCTCAACCGGCTGCATCGCAAATGCCCGTCGAAGAACATTTGTATGACCGGGGGCGTCGCGATGAATAGTGTCGCCAATGGAAAGATCACTTCGCGGACGCCCTTCGAGAACGTCTACATCCCGGCCGGCGCCGCCGATAACGGAACGTCCTTCGGAAGTGCGTTTCAGGTGTGGAATCGCGTGCTCAAGAAACCGCGCACGTTTGTGCAGTCGCACGCCTTCTGGGGTTGCGACAGCAGTGACGCCGATTGCCAACTCGCCGCCGTTGCTGCCGGTTTGCCGAGCGAGGTGCTGGATGAGCCGGACCTCTTCGACCGGATCACGGACTTAATGATCGACGGCAACGTCGTCGGCTGGTTTCAAGGGCGCATGGAGTTTGGCGCCCGGGCGCTGGGGAATCGGTCGCTGATTGCCGATCCGCGGCGTACGGACATGCGCGACATCATCAACCTGCGCATCAAGTTTCGCGAGAAATTCCGTCCCTTCGCGCCCAGCATCCTGGAGGAACATGTCGGCGAGTGGTTCGAGATTGACGAGCCGACTCCCTACATGGAAAAGGTCTTTCCAATTCGACCCGAGAAACACGCCGTGATCCCGGCGGTCACGCACGTGGATGGAAGCGGGCGATTACAAACCGTCTCGCGACTAGCCAATCCTCGGTATCACGCCCTCATCTCGACTTTTCATCGAAAAACGGGGGTGCCGATTGTGCTTAACACCTCGCTCAATGAAAACGAACCGATCGTTCGCACTCCCGCCGAGGCGATTTCCTGCTTTCTTCGGACCGATATGGACGCACTCGTCCTGGGTAACTGCCTGATCAATCGCCATCACCCCGATTTCCCCGCGGATAAACGCAAGCGGATTGCTTAGCCGCAAGATTGGCGGGCGTCCGGCCGGGACGACCGGAACGAGCTATAATTTTGGAATCGTCCGCCCAGGTCGGCGTCCGGTTGAAAACTTTTGGTAACTCAGCTGACAACGATTAACGGTCAATGAATAATCTCCGGCGGATTGGCGTCGCTTCGCTGGTCGTGGCAATCGCCTACGCGCCCATGCTCTTCGCGTTCTACCGGCAGCAATGGTTGCAGCCGCAATCGCAGTTCTTTCCGTTCGTGATCGCTGCGTATTGCGGTCTGCTGTGGTGGCGGTGGGGCGAAGGGGAAGCGCTGCCACATGATGGCCGTGTGTCGCCCTGGTCTTGGGTCTGTTTTGGCCTCGCGTGGCTTTCGCTCCTTGCCGCGGCGGCATTCTATAATCCGTGGCTCGCCGCCGCATCGTTCAATATCTTTATGGCAGGCGTGACCATCCTGATCGCCCAGCGGCGGCGCATTACCTATCTCTGGGGGATCTACGCGCTGTTGTGGCTCGTAATGCCACTGCCGCTCGGCTACGACCAGCAACTGATCACGAAACTGCAACTCTTGAGCTCGAAGCTCAGTAGCCGGTTCCTTGATGTGTTCGGCGTGCAGCACTTGTTGGAAGGCAATCGCATGACGCTGATCGACGGTGCCCGGCAATTGTTTGTTGATGAGGCGTGTAGCGGCATTACCTCGGTGATGTCGATCATCGCTTGCGCCGTGATTTATGGCGTGTGGCGCAACCGCACGCCACTGCATCTTGTCTTGCTCACGCTTTCGGGCATCTTCTGGGCGACGATGATGAACGTGCTGCGGATCAGCACGATTGCCGTAATGCTCGACTGGTACGATGTCGATTGGACCAAAGGGTTCTCGCACGAAATGCTGGGGCTGGCGGTGTTCATAATTACGTTTGGCGCCTTGCTCGCCACCGATATGTTTCTCGCTAGCTCGCTTGAACCGGTGCTCGAGGAGTACGCGGCCCGTGCGGGCGACGCTCCGAACTACGGATATCGCTTTGCCAAGTTGTTTGACTTCCTCACGACGTGGAAGAATCCAGAACTCGCGCACGCGCTGGCGGAGCCCGCTCCGACGCCGGTGTCCGATCCGCCACCCGTCAACTTTCCCCGCGGCTGGATGATCGCGTTTGGTGTGCTCGGCGTCACGCAACTTGGGCTGATGGGCTATTCAGCGTTCGCGCCGACCAAAGCGGTTGCCAATGTCGCCAATGCTCGGGCGCTCAACAAGGAATCTTTGCCGACCGAGTTTGGCGCCGTCCGCTGTTCGGCGTTCAATCCGTCGCAGCGCGAGCGCGATGACATTAACGGCGAATTCTCACGCACCTACATTTACAAGGACGAAGGAGGTCGCGTCTACCAAATTTCGTGTGACTTCCCCTTCACTGGCGGGTGGCATGAGCTGACAGTCTGTTACCTGAGCGTTGGTTGGGACATCGATCACGCGTCCCGAAACCTCGTGCCCGTGAACAATGACAGTGAGGAAAGCTGGTCGTTTGTCGAAACTAAGATGTCCAATCGCGACGGCAATCAAGGGTTTCTCGCTTGGACCATGTTCGACGATCAAGGTCAGCCCTTTGCTCCACCCGGAGCCGACTGGAGCGCGCGGATTTGGGAGCGCCTTGTGCGACGGAGTCTGTTTCTACCTTCCAAGCAGGTGTTCCAAATTCAAGTCTTCACTGCGGGTCCTGGACAAGTCACGCCGGCGGAACGCGAAACGGCCCACCGCTTGCTCCGCGAGGCCCGCAATCGATTCCACACACTGATTGTCCGCCCCCCCCCAAACAGCCGCCGCGGACTCGCAGCCGGCGAGTGAGGATTCGGCAGGTCAGGCCAATAACTCGTGATTCGCTCCGCCCTTCGTACCTGGCGGTTCATCCGCTCGCATCCGATCGGAAGCCGCAGCATGCGCGCGAGTTTGTCGCGGTGGATCCGGTGGCAAGTGGTCTCACGCACCTTGCCGTATCCGATCGTCACTCCCTTCGCTAACGGGACCTCGCTGATTGTCGAACCCGGCATGACCGGCGCCACGGGTAACGTGTACGTTGGCCTGCATGAGTTCGCCGACATGGCGCTGCTGTTGCATTTCTTGCGGCCGGACGATTTGTTCGTCGACATCGGCGCGAATGTTGGCAGCTACACAGTTCTGGCTTCCGGCGCCATTGGCGCGCGAACAGTTTCGTTCGAACCCGTGCCCGCGACCTTCAAGCGGCTCGAACGTAACATTCGCTACAACCAACTCGACACCAAGGTCGAAGCTCATTGCATGGCGGTGGGTGCGGCGCCAGGTGAGATCGTCTTCACGGCCGATACGGACACCACCAACCAAGTCGCCCCGCCCAACTATCGTGGTGCTACGATTCGCGTGCCCGTGAGCTCTGCCGATGATCTGCTTCGCTCGCACTTGAATCACACGGCGCAGATATGGAAAGTCGATGTTGAAGGCTACGAAACGGAAGTCCTGCGCGGCGCCGAACAGAGCCTTGCCAATCCGCTGCTGAAAGTGGTTCTGCTCGAAGGCGGAAGCGCCGAGATTGTCAGCACCATGCAGCGGCACGGTTTTCAGCGGGCCAGCTATGAGGCCTTCACGCGAACGCTCCAATTGGCTGAGTCCTTGGTATCGAGCGGCAACTTTCTCTGGGTTCGGGATGCAGAGTTCGTCTCGGAAAGACTTTGTGCTGCGCCAACCTTTCAAGTTTTTGAGCACGTCATCTGACAACCTGGGCATCGTGTTCACTCGCGCCATACGGGTTTGGAACTGGAATCCCGGACCAGACGAATCGCGCACGCGCGTCCCGGGATCCCGACTAGTCGATCGATGAGTTCTCCCAATCCCACTCCGCAAGTCGCGCTCTTGATTGAAACCTCGCGCGGCTATGGCCGGCAAATTGCCACGGGAGTCGCTCGCTACGCTCGACTGTACGGGCCGTGGAGTTTTTACATCAACCCGGGGGACTTTGAGCAGTTCTTGCCCGAGCTGCGTTACTGGCGTGGCGATGGAATGTTCGCGCGGCTCGATTCACCGAAGTTGTGCGCTGGCTTAGTTGCAGCGAAGTTGCCGACGATTGCGCTCGAGATGACCGAGGAACAACTGGCGCGCAAAAGTCCGACCTCGCGCTTCACCGATTTGCGCGTCGATGGCGTCGCCGCGGCTCACTTAGCAGCCGAGCACTTGCTGGAGCGAATGTATCCGCACTACGCTTTTGTCGGCATCGCTGGCAAGGTGTGGTCCCAGCGGCGCGAGGTCGCCTTCCTGACGCGGATCAAGAAAGCGGGCTTCGTAGCGCAAACGTTCGTCCCTCCCGGGCCGCCGGCCAAGCAGAGCTGGGAGCACGAGCGGCCGGCGCTCGCCGAGTGGCTCGCAGGCTTGCCGAAACCGGTCGGCATCATGGCTTGCAACGACGAGCGGGGGTTGCAAGTGCTCGATGCGTGCCGCCTGGCGAACATTAAAGTACCGAAGGAAATAGCCGTCGTCGGGGTTGATAATGACGAACTGTTGTGCGAGCTTGCGAACCCTGCGCTGTCGAGCGTAGCCCTGAACGCAGTGATGGGCGGGTATCGAGCGGCAGCGCATCTCGAGCGCCTCATGCGCGGCAAAACTCCGCGGAATACGGTGCTGAACGTTGAAGCGCTGCGCGTGGTGCAGCGCACCTCGACCGATGCCGTGGTGTCCGACGATCGCGCCATTGCCACGGCGCTGGAGTTCATTCAGCAAACCAAAGGCCGGGGCATCAAGGTGGAAGACGTGGCGCGACACGCCAAACTTTCGCGCCGCGAACTCGATGCGCGGTTTGGTCCCGGAGTAGGACGCACCGTGCTGACCGAGATTCAGCGCGTGCGACTGGAGCACGCCAAACGGCTGCTGGAAGAAACCGACTACCCCATTCCGCATGTCGCGGAACACGCGGGCTACAGTTCCGCCAGTTACATGGTGCAGGTCTTCCGCAATCGGCTCGACATGACCCCCGCCAAGTATCGCGCCAGCGTGCGGATGCTTTCCATCGGTGGCGACGCGGCTCTCTAACGGCGCCGTCGCTTAATGCTCAAGCCCGCGGTCAGCAGCATGCTCATCACGACGATGCTCGCCGGTTCGGGCACCACGCTGTAGGTAATCGACAGCGCCGGGCGCGTGGCAAGATCGGGATGATGGCGGGAGTTGAACCGCCTCGCCGTGCCATCGCCCGATTCGCTACCGATCAGCACCCAACCAAAGTTGGTGGCGGGACTGTCGAGCCAATTCTGCACATCCGCCACGGCTTCCGGCGTGGAGGGCCAGACGTAATCGCCCAGTCCAGCCACCACCTGAGCCGTGCTGGTCAGCGCGACGAAATCTCCGCCGGGCGAATCCCAGTCCAAGCCGGCTAGCACGGTTTCTTGCCAAGTGGCGTCACCCGCTTCGGCGTTGATGCCGCCCCCTTCTTGGCCCGGCGCGTTGGAAGTCCCCTCGCCCCACAGCTTAGTGACTTTATGCAGAGACGCATCGAACCCCGACGCCGACTGGATGCGGGTATTCGTGAGTTTCAGCTCGACGCCCGTAATCACGGCGCCCGCCGGTACGCTGCCCGCAATATCAAACGCCAGGAGCGCACGGCGCGGCACAGCTTGTAAGGTCGTGCCGATGAACAGGAAGTCGCCCAGGCTATTGCCGAGTGTTAAGTCGGATTCAGCATACAGTGTGGTGTCCTTCGCGGGCTCAATCGTGATGGTGATGGCCGTCGCTTGAGTGAGAAAAATCGCGACGAGTCCACAGGCGATACCGAGATGGCGAATCAAAGCATTTCTCTCCACAGAAGTCAGTACACTGGATTTGGCCAACCTTGACGATAATCTCTCGTCGTGCGGCTGGCAATTGAAGGGAAGTTCAAAGTCGTTCTAACAGGCCGAGCGGCCGCTGTTGGACTGCGCTCGGCCGCGGGTTCCCCGCCGCGCAACACGACCAGTAGGAACACGACCAACAGCGCCAAAACCAAGACAATAAGTCCTATCGCAGCAAACATTCGCAGCTTGGCGGCCCGTTGTTTCCGGCGCAAGTAAGCGGCCGCGGCGCCAGTGGGTTCGTTAGCAAGCGTCGGTTCCTGGGTGGCTGCGAATGCGGACATTCTCAGTTCGGGAACTTCGCTCACCCGGCGCCAATCGGGCCAACCTTCCCGCCAGACGAACGCCTCGCCGGCCATTTGGCCGGCGGCTTTCCAGAGGTCCAACGCCTCGCGGCCGGCGGGGCCGAGTTGTTCGCCGGATGCGGTTCGCAGATACCAGTTTTCAGCCGGCAACGGCGGTGGCGGTGGCGGGACGGGGGGCGGCGTCATTGCCGGCGCCACAGGTGGCGAAATGGGCGACTTGGCGGCAATCTCGGGCGCCGCGGTAACCGCCTCGATAATCATCGAAGCGCCGCTGGCCAAGTTCTCCGTGTCGGCGGATTCGGCCTGAGGAATCTCAATCTTTACGCCGCATTGGGGGCATTTCCCGCGCTTTCCGGCCAGGTCCGCTTTCACATTCAAATTGTGCCCGTTGGGACAGGCGAAGCGAATGCCCATAATGCCGAAAGAGCCGCCAAATAACGGGGATTGTGCTGGGTTGCCGAGCTTTTATTGTAATCGCTTGCGGCCTTAATTTCCCGGGGTAGACGCAACCCTTTTGGGCCGATTGTAGCGGCTGAGCCAATTCCTGGCCGAAAAAGGGCTCTTCTCCCCTGGCAGCGAAACTATTGCAGAAACGTAGATTTCTTTACACTAGAAGAGGGGCCGCGGAGGACCGCGAAGCCCCTCAGTAACCGCTCCGCGGGCGCCCAACTTTTTCCGGGGGAGACCAACTTTGATGGACACCAGTGACGAACACGAGTCGGAAGGCCCCATCGAAATCGCGATGGTTGGTGACTTGACCGATGCCGAAGGCGATTTGACCGATCGTCTCTTGGCCGTTGAGCCGGGCGAAGAGTGCACCATCTACTTCGATTCGCCGGGCGGAAGTCCGTACTGTGCGATGTCGCTGATGACGCTGATCAAACTGCGCCGGCTGCGCTGCACGGGAATCGTCACCGGCGAATGTTCTAGCGCCACGCTCTGGCCGTTTGCCGCTTGTCAGCGGCGGATCGTTACGCCGTACAGTGTGCTGCTGTTCCACCCGATGCGGTGGCAAAGCGAAGAGAACGTCGGGTTGGCCGAAGCCGCGGAGTGGGCGCGGCATTTCGGCCAGCTCGAACGCGATATGGATCAGTTGCTCGCAAAACTTTTCAATGTCAATGCTCAACTGATGAGCTCGTGGATCAATCCCGGGCGCTATGTCACGGGCCGTGAGCTGGCCGCGGCGGGAATCGCGGAAATCGTCGAGTTCGAAGACTTGCCGGCGCTTTGGTCGCAAGTCGCGGGTGAAGAACCTGCTGCGAAGGACACCAGTCGGGTTGCCGGCAGGATCAAGACGCATCGGCCGGCGGCGCGGCGGCCGTCGAAGTAAGTCCGCCGTGAATTGTTCCACGTGGAACAATTTCCCAATCGGGGGGTGGCCACAATTTGCCCTTGACGCGGGGTGGGTACAAATTGCCCTTGACTGCCGTTTTCCGAATCGCGGATTTACTTTGTGAGTGGCAGGGGCGCTGACAAGAAGTCGGCGTAGAGTGCGTCGAGCTCGTCGGCAGAGGGGGCGAAGGCCGCGAACAAACGCACGCGGCGGATGACGCCTTTTTCCATGAAGTGGGCGAAGAGTTTGTGTTTACCGCTATCTTCTTCGGTCCCGTGCGCTGCGTCGTCGGGGTGAATAGCTTCGCGAAAGGCGCTGCTACTGGTGGCCATGTAGCTAGCCACTTCCACTTCCGGGTTCGTGTCGAGAAGCGGGGTTTGGATCGAGACGAGGCCGCGGAGCAGTACGGCTGAATCGTGTTGTGCGGCACTCCAGTAGACTTCCAAGCGGTAGGGGAAGTTCGGGCCAGGGCGGTAGGTAGCGACCAAGTCTGCGCCGCGGATGTAGGCGTCTTCGAGGCCGCCGATCCGCGCCGCTGGTTCAACGGGTGTGAACTGCCAGATCGCGCCGATTTGATCGTTCTTGTTCCACCTGAGCGATGTGAGGCCGAGTTGCGGCGCTGCGAGATCAACCCGGCCGGTGAGGGGGCCACACGTTAGGTCGGCGGTGTTGGCGGTGAGTCGCCAGGGTGAATTAGATAACGACATCGCATTATGTTTACGCGAAGACCAATCGGCCCTTGGGCTGTGGAATGGGCCGACCAAGTTCGGTTGCAGTTTCAATCCATTGGTTGATGACAACCTCAGCGGCAGCTACTGCTTCTGCATACGTTGCACCATCCGCTGTACAGCCCGCGAGTTCAGGAACCTCGGCGATGAATGCCTGATCCTGTTCGCTCCAGTAAATGATCATCTCGTAGCGTGATTTAGGCATCGTCATCCTCTTGCAAACCATACCGTAATACAACATTGCGGACTTGCTTCACTTGGTACGCCTTGGCGAGACGACCTTTGGGCTGCAAGTTCAGTATCTCTTCCACATCATCACGAGTAAAGATGTGATGACCGCCTTTGGTACGTTCGGCAAAACCAATTCGTCTCAGATAAGTACGCAATTCGTTGAAATCAATCCCGTTATCAGATGATCCTCGAAGTAATCGATCTTGAAACTTACGCCACTGCGACATAACCGTCCCCTTTATCGCGAACCACTGAGTTGTTTCGCTACGTCGGTGCGATAGGCGGTCAGCGCGGGCATCAGGCCGGCGATGGCGGCCAGGGCGATCAGCGCCGGGACGACGATCAATTCCCACGGGTCGAACTCAAGCGGATTGAGGCGCACGCCGGCTTGGGCTTCGATGTAGGGGGCGGCGAGGCCAACTAGGCCATGGCCGAGGAGGATGCCCAACAGGCCACCGGCCAGTGCGATGAGGATCGACTCGAACAGCACAATCAGCATCACGGCGACGCGGCTGGCGCCGAGGGCGCGCATCACGGCGATGTCGTGGCTGCGTTCGTTCATCGAGTTGTAAATGCTCACCAAGATGCCAATGGCGGCGACGATGATGATCAGCACCGTGAGCACCAGCAGGATGAGCTGTACGGGGCCGACGATTTGTTCGAGCAGCCGCGTCACCACGCCCGCTGGGGCGACGGCTTGCGTGAGGCCGGAGAAGTCTTTGTTGATTTTCGAGCTGAGCACGGTGGCGCCGACGCCGAATTGGTCAGCGACGCGCACCAGGATCGCGCTCACCTCGCGCTGCACTTCGGGAAGCGGGGTAATCTCGGCGCCGGTGGCGTCGTGACCGATCTTAGGCGGAATGGTTCCTTTGAGAGGTCCAGTGTATTTGGTCTGCGATGATGGCGAGATTCCGGCCGACGGCCCGGTGATCTCATGAATCCAGGCGATCACCGAGTTCATGCTTAGCGGCTCAGCTTTCTTCGCCGTGAGTGCATGGCCATCGAGCAGCAAGAAGCCTTCAAGGTTCACAAAGACCGCGCGGTCGTTGGCGGTTTCGGTTGGTTCGAGGATGCCGACGACTTCGAACTCTTCGTGCTTGTCGCCGCTGAAGCCGATGCCATGCGTGGGATTAAAGTGGTCGCCCACCTTGAGGCCCGCTTGGCTGGCGACCATCGAGCCGATCACCGCTTCAAAACAGTTCTCGGTCTTGAAGTTGCGGCCGCTCCTGAATGCATAATTGCGGGGCGTGCCGTCGTCGTTGGTGCGGTAGGGGATTTTATCGAACAGGTCCGGCGTGGTGCCGACGACGCGATAAAGCCGTTCGCCGGCGACAAAACTATCGCCCAAGCAGTATGGCACGGCCACCTCGACCAGTTCGGCAAAGCGGCCGTCGGTGAATTCGCGGTAGAGCGCGTACGGCATTAGTTGCGGCGTTTGCCCAATGTGAAACACCGTGTTGAGGACAAGCTGCAAGTCGCTCCCCTTGCGGCCAACAATCAGATGATACCCTTGCGCGTCCTGCGAAAACTGCCGCACGGCGACCGCGTGCACCACCAGCACGCAGATCATCGCGGCCACGCCGAGCGCCATCGACAACGCCGTAAGCGCCGACGCGAGGCGCCGGTCGAGCGTATTGCGGAGGGCGATTTTCCAGTAGGACATGGGTGGTTATTAGCCGCTGGGCGGCAGTTTTTGAAGCGGAAGGGCCCCGGTCATTCGAGTAGTTGCGATGCGGAAAATCTGTTTTGTACGCCCGGGGGCTAGCGCCCGGCGGCTGATCGGGGTTACGCTTTATTGATGTTTTCAAGTTGCTCCACGCGGTCAAACTGGCCGGCGACTTCGGGCGAATGAGTTACCAGCAGCATGGCGACGTTTTCGGCACGGCAAACTTCACGCAGGAGGTCGATCACTTGTTGTTGGTGGGCGGGGTCGATGTTGGCGGTGGGTTCATCGGCCAGTAGCAGCACAGGTTTGTTGGCCAGGGCGCGGGCCACCGCGACGCGCTGCTGTTGGCCGACGCTCAGCGCGGCGGGTTTGTGGTGCAGGCGGCTCGACAGGCCAACGCGATCAAGCAGTGTCGTCGCGCGCTGGCGATCGACCGGCTGGCCGGTGAAGCTCATGCCGAGCATCACGTTTTCGAGCGCGGTGAAGGCGCTGAGCAAATTGAATGTTTGAAAGACGTAGCCGAGTTTGCGAGCGCGAAACCGGTCGCGGCCCGCCTCGGGGAGTTTGGTGACATCGACCCCGGCGATTTCAATCCGGCCCGAGTCAACGGTTGAAAGCCCGGCGATGGAATTCAGCAGCGTGGTCTTGCCGCACCCGCTGCGGCCGCGCACGACCACTTGCTCCCCGGCCGCCACACCAAAGCGCGGGACATCGAGAATCACTAGCTCTTCGCCCGACGCATCGCGGTAGCTCTTGCGGATATTTTCAACGAGTAGCATATCCGTATTGTAACTGGACTGGTGGGCTGAGGTAGGATGGGCTGCTTTTGTAGGATGGGTTAACCGCACAGCGTTTACCCTTCACGCCGAAGGCTCATTCCTGGCGCCGATGGGTTACCGCACTGCGGATAACCCATCCTACGCGAGCACCTCCCGCAACTTGAAATGGAACTTGCCGAGTTTGCCGCCGTAGTTGCCGGCGCTGATCGCGGGGATGCCGGGGGCGGCCGCGGCGTGGAGGGCGGAGCGCATGGCCGTGGCGACTGATTGTTCATCGATGCCGTTGATGACAATCTCGTAAGCGCAGTTGGCGCCTTCGACCAGTTCACTGGGGACACGACCGCGGAGCGTGGGGCAGAAGGCGTCGTTGGTGCTGGCGATCATCCCTTTGTAGCGGGCGCCTACTTTACTGCCGCTGCGCACGACGCCGCCGGGGAAGGGGGCGATCACGCCGGGGATTTCCGCGATTGCTTCGACCGCGCGCCGCGCGGCGGCGAGCGTGGTCGATTGGTCGACCCCCTGGATGATGAGATTTCCGCCAGCGATGCCTTTCTCGACGCCGAGCTGTTCTTCCACCAAGAACTCGCCATCCATCACCGGGATGCGCCAGTAGCGCCGGCCGCTCAGCAATTTGCTCTTCTGATACCCATCGCCGAAGAAACGGAGTTTCTTGCCGAGCGGGACTTGCTCTTCGCTGTTCGACAGTCCGTTGAACACGGCGGTGGTGGGGCAGGTGAGCAGGCACTGGCCCACGCGGTTGGGCGCGGCTTTGGAGAGTTGATCGGTCGAGAAGCCGAAGAGCAGCACGGCGGCGCCGGGGCGCCCATCCGGGGTGGCTGGGGCGGGCGCGTCAGCCACCCCACTTAGATGTTGTTCAACGCCGACCTCCGCATCGCACGCGATGACACTCGTGCCGTAACCGCAGAGTGCTTGCAGCGCTGCGTGGAGCCAATAGTCATCCGCCGCCGTGACGACGAGCCGCCCGTAGCGCATGCGAAACGCTTCGGCAAACGTGTCGACGATCAAAGTGGGGCCAACGTGCATGTCGGCCTATGATGGCGGAGGCGGGCTAGGGCGGCAAGAGAGGACGGGCCGAATCTAGAATAGGGACCGCAGTTGTAGGATAGGTAGGTTGCAGGGTAGGTAGAATGGATGGTTCAGCCGCAAGCGGCTATTCGCGGCTTCGCGCTGCTAGAAATCCAACTGGGCTCGCACCGCAAAAATATCGGCGTCGCTGTTCGTGCCGAGGGGGCGTTCCAGCCACGAGTGGATGTAGTTGAACTGCATCTTCGTGAATTGGTTGAGATACCAGTTAACACCCAGCGTGCCATCTTGAATGCGTCCGCCGGCGATGTTGGCGTCGTTGAGGTCGAGATAACTCCATCGGCCTGCGAGTTCCCAGGCGCCGTTTCCGCAAGGACCGAATGCGTGTTTAGGTATGATTCGGGTGTAAGCGCCTGATTGCTTGTTGTAGGGGTGGTATTCGCCAGTGAGGACGTACGCCACTTGGGTGTAAGCGGCGGGGACGTACACTTGTGGACCGCCTGTTTGATTGATGGCGGCCCAAATAAACTCGGATTGAAAGAGCAGCGGGCCGGTGTTTCCGGCGAACTCCACACCGGCGAGTTGGTAATCTTCAGTCGGCACCAAACCGCTATCCACAAAGAACGGCACTGGGAACGTCGCGTTGCGGAAATCAAGTTGATTGAACCCTACTTCCGGCGTGGTGCGTAAGCGCACGTTATTGGTGGCGGGCGAGTTAAAACTGTAACTTCCGCCGACATGCAGCGCCTCGCCGTGGGCCGTGTTGTCCCAGAGCAGCAGCGTTTCACGCGTCGTCATGCCGTAACCCGAGTCACCCGCCACGTCGCCAAAGAAGTCGGTCGGAAACCGGTACCCCGAGACGGCCCAAGTGCCGCGCTCTTCGAGCATCGTGTTATAGAAACCGGCGCCGATTTGGCGAAATGGAACCAAGGAGAAAGCGAGCGACCGTTCGAGGAACATCACTTCCCGGATGCTGGTGGCCGACTCCATGCCAAATGGCTGCTTCCACTGCCCAACGCGGAAGTGGCCGGGGCCAAAATCCTTGATGTCCAAAAAGACGTTGGTGAAGTTCGGTCGGCCAGGAAAGCCGAAGTCGTACTCCATTTGGTAACTGACATTCTCGGCAACATCGCCTTTCACGCCGAGCCGAGCGCGGCGGAAGTCGGCCACATCCTGCACGTTGCCCACAACTGCCTTGCTCGTGTCGTCTTGGGAGAAAAAGAGGGCGTCGATTTGCATGAGCCCCGAAACCTTAATTGTCGGAAAGTCGGGATCACCTGACGCGGACTTGCCGTAGCAGTGACCGAACAAGTGACCGCCGGTGAGCACCACCCCATCGTCGTAAAACCAACCACTCGCTGCCTCTTTGGAGAGCAGCCTCGGCTCGGCCGTGGCGATCGTAATTTCCTCGCCTGCAGTAACGGGGTATCCGGCTTCGACAGGGGGAAGCTGGCGAATGTCGTCGGCGAGCGGCTCTTCTGCCTGACAGATGGTTCCCAATGCCCCGACTGCGGCAATCACTGCCAGCCGGCTCCATCGACTTGCGGTTAAGAATGGTCGCATTGGGTTGCCCTCCCTTGCTGTCTTACGCCAACATCCTTGCTGGTACTGTGGTTAGTATCGGATATTGAGATAAACCACGGTGCCTGGGCTTTCAATTTGTAATCTTCCTTACGTCGACTGCGATAAATGCCAGCACTGCTGGCGGGGAGTGGAACTTGCGTTGCGAGGAGGCTTTCCGCTACAGTCCGGGGCCGTTCAGAGGGATGGGCAACTCCAGCAGGTAGATGATGCGTAGGCCGCTCGATTACGTGATCGTTGGCGCCGGAATGTTCGGCTCGGTCTTCGCGCGCCGAGCAGCCGAGGCGGGCCGGAATGTGCTGGTGATCGATCGCCGGTCGCACATTGCGGGCAACTGCTACAGCGAACCGGTGAGCGGCATTGAGGTGCATCGTTACGGGCCGCATATCTTTCACACCAACAGCCCGCGGGTGTGGGAATTCTTGAGTCGCTTCACCGAGTTCAACCACTATCGGCATCGGGGACTGGTGCGGTACGACCAGCGGCTTTTCTCGTTTCCAATTAACCTCTGCACTCTGCACCAACTGTGGGGCGTGAAGACCCCCGCCGAGGCGCAGGCGAAGCTTGATTCGGTGCGCCAACCCCACGCTGCTGCCGACAATGTGCGAGACTGGGTCGTCAGCCAGGTCGGTGAAGAACTGTACGACATTTTCGTCCGCGGTTACACCACCAAACAGTGGGGCCGTGATCCGGCGGAACTGCCGGCGGCGATTGTGCGGCGGATTCCCATCCGCTGGACGTGGAACGACTTTTACTTTGACGATGCGTTTCAAGGCATCCCCGTGGGCGGCTACACGCGAATGTTCGAGAATTTGCTCGACCACGATTTGATTCGCGTGGAAACCGACGTCGATTTCTTCGCGTACCGGAAAGAGCTGGCGAAAGTCGCGGCGCTCACGGTCTATACCGGCAAGATTGACGAGTACTTCGACTACCGATTTGGCGAATTAGAATACCGCTCCTTGCGGTTTGAAACGAAATCACTGACGGGCGATTTTCAAGGGGCGGCGATTGTGAATTACGGCGCCGCGGATGTGCCGTACACGCGGGTCGTGGAGCACAAACATTTCGCGCTGCAAACGTGCGAACCAACGGTCATCACGTACGAGTATCCGCAGAAATACACCGCGGGGAGCGAAGCGTACTATCCGGTGCGCGATGAGCGAAATGCCGCGATTTACGAGCGCTACCGCAAACTTTCCGATGCGGCGCCGGTCCTCTTCGGCGGCCGATTGGGGACTTATCAGTACTACGACATGCACCAAGTGGCGGGCCAAGCGCTCGCGATGGCCGACCGGTTATTTGAAGCACGAAGTGAAGTGCGCCGCGCTGCGTAAACTCCCTCTCCCTCCGGGAGAGGGCCGAATGAAGGGGGAAGCGAGAAGCCGGTTCGCCCTCACCCAACCCTCTCCCGGAAGGAGAGGGCTACGAAATGACTCAGCCTCGAAAACGATATGCCACGCAAAAACCTTGTCATCGGCGTCGTCGGCGATGAATCGCATCACTCGACTTGGCTCGGTAGCAATGCGCTGGGCGCCGAGCGCTCGTACGACGTTTGTCTGGTGTACTTCGGCCAGCAGCCGGGGCGGTTCGCCGGTGACGCCGAGCATTACGTGGCGGCGAAGGGGATTAAGTATGCGCTGTTGAATCGGCTGTTTCACACCGACCTGGCCGGGCTGTGGCAACAATACGACGCCGTGTGGCTACCGGATGACGATTTGGCCGCTGATCCAACGACCATCAATCGGCTCTTTGCCCTGGCGGCCGAGTATGGTCTCGAGGTCGCACAACCTGCGATTCACCACGGCGAGATTTCGTTCCGCGCGCTCCGCGCGCAACCTGGCTATCGCCTGCGTTACGTGCGCTTCGTGGAAATGCAGTGCCCCCTGTTTTCGCGCTCGGCCATGGAGCGAGTCGCGCCGCTGTTCGCGCTCAATAAGAGTGGGTGGGGGCTCGATTGGTTGTGGTCGTCAATGTTCGCCGAAGATCAGGTGGCCGTGCTCGACGCGGCGGCGGTGGATCACTTGCGGCCGTTGCGGAAAGGGGGCGTTCATACCCGGCTAGCGCAGCTAGGGATTGAACCGGAGGCGGATCATCGGCAGATTGTCCAGCGGTTTGAACTGGCGATTGACGTGCGCCACAAAGAAGCGGTGCGCGGCATTGGTCGCTGGCGCGGCGTGACAAAGACCGGCGAACTTGTCTGGACGCAACCGCGTTGGACGCAATTCTTGCCACGCAAATGGCGCCCCCGCTGCGCGGCGTAAATCGTTTTCGTGGCACGGGACCGAAGTCCCGTGCGACCGGGCGCCACTGTCCGGCTTGTCCGGCAGTGGGGCAGGGTACCCACGTCCCTCTGCCGGACAAGTCGGACAGTGGCACATTAAGTCGTGCTTCGAGAATCGTCCGCGCACTGGACTTCGGTCCCGTGCTACGAACTTACGCCGCCTTCCCGCGCCACCACTGTTTGGCCCGCTTGGCCAGGGCTTTCACTTCGCTGGTGGAATGGCGTACCACATGTCGCGTCGCGCCGAAGACCTTGAGCACGCCGATCTGCGTCGCCGAGCTGAGCGGCAGGACGTACGCTTGGCTCGTGTCGGCCGATTGCGAAATGCGTTTGTAGCGGAGCAAGATTTCCGGTCGAATGATGTCGAGGTATTCCCGCTGCGTGTAGAAGGCATAGTGCCCGAACAGCGCCTCAGGACAAATCACGTTGGGTCGACCTAATCGCCGTGGCAGATCGACGGTCACGAAGGGCTCCTCATCCACCGGCATGGTGGGGCCCTCGGCGACGGCGGCCATGTCGGCGCCGAACCAACTGATCGCGTTGATGGAAAACCTACGCACGCCATCAAACGGCAGATCCACTTGCTTCCACGGGGCCAGTCGGCCGCGGACAATTTCTTTCAGAAACCGCTGATGCAACCGGGCCGCGAACTCACCACTCTGCCAACCGAGGGGATCCATGCACTCGAGTCCCACGCGACCCCACTCGAGCGGTGTGAGCCCCGCTGCTTGATGCAGGTGCGTGCAAATGGCGTTGTTCACCACGTTGCCGAGCACCAGGAACGGTTCGGGATGGGCGAGCCGAAAGTCCCGCATGGCGGCGATGGCGCCGTCTTCAACGAAGCAGATGTCATCGTCGAGCCGAATGTAGAGCGTGTCCGCCGCCTCGCAACTTCGCAGGTAGGGCCAAATGGAATAGCCGATGAGGTCCGACCCCCGCATTGGCCGCGAGACGATCTTAAAGAACTTCGGGTACTGATCCACCAGCCGATGTAGAAACGCCACATCGCCCGGCTCCCGCGTGTTGAGCCACCAATGGTGCTCATCAATCACCTGCCGATTCCGGAGCAGGTAGTTGGCGAGAATCTCCAAATATCGGCGGCGGCCAGCGGGCGTGACGGTGACGGTTCGCATGGTTGAGAAGGAAGTCCGGAGTCTGGAGTCGGGAGGGGGTGCAGAGAGTACAAAGATCGAGGAATCCAGGCAACGCAAACGGCGCTTTTCGCACTGCTAGCGGACGGCAAGCGTCTCTTGCTCGCATGCAGTGGCTTTCCTATTCTGCAACAATATGCCCGGACGCCTGCTAGCGTGGTTTCTACTGCTAGTCGCTTGGAGTGGTTGCCAATCGGCGCCCGACCCGCTCGCGCCTTCAAACAACCGCAATTGGTCGCCCGATCAAGCGGTCGTTCCCACCGCCAAGTTCAAAGGCGACACCGTGACCGTACAGAACGTGCGGTACTGCAAGTACTTCGACACCAGCACGTACGTTGTGGACTACAACGACCGCACCTACGACCTGAACAAAATCCGCGGCGTTGATTTCCTGATGGTGCCCTTCCCCGTGGCGCCTGCACTCGCGCACACGATGCTGTCGTTTGAGTTTGAGACCGCCGCTGATTCCAACAAACGCAGCGGTGAAAGTGATCACGTGGTGGTCAGCGTCGAGACCCGCAAAGAAGTGGGCGAACGCTATTCACCGCTGGCGGGAAGTGCGCGGCAGTTCGAACTGATCTACGTGGTGGCCGACGAACGGGACGCGGTGCAACTTCGCACCAATTTTCGCAACGACCAAGTTTACCTGTACCGCACGGTGGCGACGCCGAGCGGCGCGCGCAAACTTTTTGTCGATGTGATGCAGCGGGCCAACAAGCTGGCCAAGGAGCCAGAGTTCTACGACACGATTACCAACAACTGCACCACCAACATCGCCGCCCACATCAACCGCCTGCAGCCCGACCGCGTGCTGTACGACTGGCGAATTTTGCTGCCAGGTTACAGCGACCGCAAAGCGTACGAAGCGGGCCTGCTGGCTACGAAGCTGCCGTTCGAACAGGCTCAGGCCAACGCCAAGATCACCGCGAAAGCCCAACTGGCAGCGGGAAGGGACGATTTTTCGGAGCGAATCCGCCGCTAGGCGGGCCCCTCCCGCCAGGGCGCCCGCTGAGGTATTCTGTGGGGTCTATCGAGCACCCCTAGCTCAACTGGATAGAGCATCGGACTACGAATCCGAAGGTTGCAGGTTCGACTCCTGCGGGGTGCGCTTTCTTATAAGCCTTGTCTTGCAAGGCTTGGCAGCGACGGAGAGGGGTCGCCAGAATCGCCGGATTCGTCACTGTTACCAGATTTGTTACTTTGCTCTCCCCTTGCTGCAGGGGACGCTTGCTAGTCCGCAGCCCAGAGCACGTCGGCTTCCGCGAACGGGAGTTCGCGGTTCTCTTGGCCCCGAAGAAAACCGAGCGGCGAAGTCGCACGGCGCGCAGCGTTCGGCGCCGAGCTCGGAATTACTTCGCCTTCCCCTTCTTCCCCGGCGGCTTGGCGACGTGCTCAATGCCATAAAACTGCGCCAGGGTATCGGCGGTTTCTAAACGGATGGAGTTGAAGCCCTTCGCGAAGTGCATCAGCACCGTATGGCTGATGCCGGTCTGACGGCTGAGCTCCAGCCAGTTCCGCGGATCGTTCCACAG
Source organism: Pirellulales bacterium (assembly GCA_022841705.1). Lineage (GTDB taxonomy): Bacteria > Planctomycetota > Planctomycetia > Pirellulales > Lacipirellulaceae. Next base: position 137,847 of record JALHQZ010000006.1, on the reverse strand, counting down.
GGCATCGCGCAACAAAGCTGTTAAGGTGGGGCGTTTCATCCCCAGATTTTACGCAGCGCGTGCGGGGAGCGTCAACGGTTTTCTGGCCGATCTTGAAGGAATCTCTTTATGCGGCCCGTTGGGAGGTTGCCGGTTCGGAGCTCGGCTGACGAGCCTGATCCAGCTCCCACAACTTGACCTGCTTCAGATACGAAGCGTAGGCGACCAGGAAGGAGCATTGAAGTCCTTCAGCGCCATCGAGAATGGCCCCTCGCAGCAGGTAATCGTTAAGGAACCGCAAGGGTCCGCGGAGCGCCAGTTGGGCGAAGCTGGAGCGTTTTCCGGCCGCGTGCCACAGTCGGGCCTGCATCGCGGCGTAGCGATTGAGTTTGCCTAGGTAGCGGTCGTAACACCACACGGCGTCGTGCAGCAGCGGTTGCTGAAGTTTCCCCACGCGCTCCGCAGGGAGCACGACTTCCGCATGATCGGTCGGGCCGACGTAGCGACCCACGTCTCGGCGCACAACCCTGAGCAAGTGGCTCGGCCCCCACCCGCCGTAGCGCATGGGCTTGCCGAAGAAGTAGTTAACCCGCTTGACCCAAAATCCATCAAACGAATTGGGAACAAGCACCCGGCGGCGAATTTCGGCCGCCAGTTCGGGGGTCACCGTTTCGTCCGAATCGACGGTAAAGACCCACGGATGTTTGGCTTGTGGGATGGCCCAGTTTTTGAAATCCCCGGCGGAGCGGTACTCGCGCTGAATGACGCGGGCTCCCAGGGAGTGCGCGATTTCTATGGAGCCATCATCGGAACCGGAATCGGCGACCAGCACTTCGTCCGCCACTAGCCGCGCAGCTTCGATCGCGCCGGCCAAATGGCGGCTTTCGTTCTTGCAGGTGATGAGGACGGTAAGGCCAGCCGCCATCGCAAAACTTCCTGGTTGCGGTCGCTTCTCGAATCGAGAGGGGGGAACAGTAGCACATCGCGCCGGGGTGGCCAACGCCAAACCGTACGAAGGGCTTCTCAGCCCGTCCGCCCTCGATGTTTGGCGGGGAGGTACCCACGCGAACGGGATTGGAGCCCCTCCTACAGGCCGCTTTCGCCTTAATACGTCACGTCGACCCACTGTTTGGCGCGGCCGCTTGCTAGCACTGCATCGCAGATGGCGATCTCGTTGTGGCCATCGACGAAGGTGCTGAAGTCGCCGCCGGGGCGTTCGCCGCGGATGAAACCGTACACGTTGCGGAACAGATTTTTGGGGCCATCGGGATACGCTTCATTATGGCCGCCGGGGTAATGCGCGTACTCTCGAACCTCTGGATAAAGCAGGCTGGGGTCTTTCATCAGCACTTGGTTGGGGGCGTCGCGGCGGCCAATCCACAATTCGTTGGGGCGTTCTTGGTCCCACGAGAGGGCGCACTTTTCGCCATCGATTTCGTAGAAGAGCCGGTTCTTTCGGCCGGCGGCGCACTGGTTCACGGTGAGCACGCCGTGGCAGCCATTGTCGAACTCGACCAGGATCGAAGCGTAATCTTCGGTCTTGATATCCACCGCTTCCAACTGGTCGGGCGTGAGCATTTTGCCGCCGTAGGTTTCCACTTGCACTTTGGGCCGCATGCGCTGCGGATGAATCGTTTGCAGGTCGGCCATCAGACGCACGATTTTAAGGCCGGTGATGTGCTGCACGATGTCGCACAGGTGCGAACCGATGTCCGCCACGGCGCGGGAATCGCCGGACATTTCCGGTACCAATCGCCAGTTCCAGTCGGTCGCCAACAGCAGCCAGTCTTGCAGGTAGCTGCCATGCACGGCGAGCACGCGGCCAAGATCGCCCTTCGCGCACATCTGCCGCGCTTGCTGCACCAGCGGCATGAAGCGGTAGTTGAAGTTGATGGCGTGCGTCACACCCGCGGCTTGGGCGAGGCGCACCAGTTCGCGCGATTCGGTGCTGTTCATGGCCAGCGGCTTTTCGCTGACCACATGCTTGCCCGCGGCCAGAATGTCGCGATTCACCTCGAAGTGCAAATGATTGGGCGTGCAGTTGTGAACGACTTCGATCTCCGGGTCGGCGAGCAGTGCCTTGTAATCGCCATACGACTTGGGGATCGAAAGCTGCGCGGCCTTGGCAGCGGCGAGTTCATCACCACGCTCGGCGACAGCGAGGACTTCAACTGACCCCAATCGCCGGAGCGCCTCCACGTGCGCGGGGCCAATGAAACCGGTGCCGATGATGCCAACTTTGGTGGTGGACATAGGAGGTGGAAAAGTGGAAAGGTCAAAAGGTGGAAGAGTGGGCTGCACAGGAATAGGGAGGGCGACGCTCCGCGGAGCCAACTGTGGGAAAAATTGCTTTCCCCTTCAAGGGCTCCGCGGAGCGTCGCCCTCCCGTCTGTGGTTCTAAGCGCCGCCGCGGCAGTTGGCAACCATCGGCCGCTAGCGTGGCGGCTCCGCGCGACTGAGGTCGGGGGCTCATGTCGCTTACTGGCCACTGCCTGCTGCCCTCTGCCCACTTCCCCGTGGCAAAGTTTGCGGATTGTTCCGGAAGTTCTGATTTCTCCGGTCCTGACGGTCCGATAGTCACTTCCGAGCACTTTGCCCTGCGCGAGCGGGGGCAAGGCGTTCGGCACAACACATTCGTGGCGCCCCTCGGGCGCCGCATTAGGCCGCTTGAGGGGGGAAACCAATGCGGATGCAAGCTTATCGGGGGCTGCCGGTGTGGGGACTGGCGCTCGTTTTGACGGGGTCCACGGGCCTTTCCACAGGGCTATTGGCCCAGGGCATCGGCCGCTACGGCAACGTGCGGAGCGCCGACTACATGGACGCCCACGGCGACCCCGCCGTTATGCCGGCCGGCTACAACTGCGGCGACAGCGTGGGTTACGGCCCCGGCGGTTACAGCCCCGGGGGACCCGGTATGAGCGGCCCCTGTATGGGCGGACCGTGCGGCCCCGGTGGCCCCTGCTTCGGTGGACCCGGCGGACAGGAAGGCTGCATCATGGATGGCCAAATGCCGCAAAGCGGTTGCCCGGCGTGCGGTGGCTACGGTCTGCCCGGCGGCCAGTGCGGCGTGTGCGGAATCACTCCGCGGAATCCGCCCTACGGCTATAACGATCCGGCGTTCGATCCCTTCGGCGGCGCTGGTTTGAATGTGGAACAGTGCGGGCCGCACTACTTCGACATCGGCGTGGAGTACGTCCACTACTACCGGGATAAGTTCTTCAACCCCGACACCACGTTCACCACGCTGAACTTTGCCCAGAACCCGGCGAACGATGACGTCCGGCTCACCAGCAACGACCTGAACGCGGACGACTTGAATGGCTTCAGGGTGATTGGTCGATATGACCTCGGCGCGCTGAGCGTATTTGAAGCGACGTATACGGGCTTCTTCGATGGCGATGGGTTTGCCTCTTTCACCGATCCCAATCCCGTGAGCGCCACGCAAGGGAACCTGTTCTCGATCTTCACCGAGTTCGGCCGAAATCCGCCGGGGGGTATCGTTCCTTCGGACCCCAACAATCCGAACTCGCCCCCGACCGCTGACTTCGAAGAGACCGACCGGGCGATCACCCACAGCATCGACTTCAACGCCAATCTGCAATCGGCCGAAGCGACCTACCGCCGCTACTGGGTTGGCTTCAACCCGCGGGTAAGTGGAACGCTGCTGGCTGGTTTCCGGTGGACGCAGCTGGATGAAGACTTCCGCTTCTTCTCGCTGGGCAACGGCAGTCTCACTTACGACGTGGCCGCCGCCAACGTGCTGACCGGCTTCCAGTTTGGGGGCGATGGCTGGGTCACTCTGCGGCAAGGCTTGCGGGTGGGCTCGGAAATCAAAGCGGGCGTCTACAACAACAACTACGACTTAAGCACCCGAGTTTTGGCCAGCGATGGCAACCCCAACATCAGCGAAAGCTTCAGCAACAACCAGGTCGCGTTCTTGGGTGAAGCGAAAGCCTCGGTGGTGGTGGACGTACTGCCGAGCTTATCCCTGAAGGGTGGTTACGAGCTCCTCTACATCAGCGACCTGATCCTGGCGGGCGAGAACTTCAATCGCACCCAGCCGTACGGCGTTCCCAACCTGGCGACCCGCACCCCGTTCCTCAACAACGACGGCGAGGCGCTGTTCCACGGTTTCCATGCGGGAATCGAGTACGTCTGGTGAACCTAAGCGGGGAGTCCGGAGTCTGGAGTCTGGAGGCAAAAGTCACGGGAAAGGCGACCTCTGGTCGCCTTTTCTGCGTATTAACGCAGGATAGGAGTCCGGAGTCTGGAGTCTGGAGTCTGGAGGAAGCGAATAGGGAGAAGACGGCGATTTGCCGTCTTTTCTGTGTTTTCCTCCGCACTCCAGACTCCGGACTCCCCCCTCGTAAAACATAGGCAAACCGCCGATTTGACGTATAATTGATGTGTCAGCCCACGTGGCTGGAACAACTCACCTTGGAGAAACCTCCCCTCAGGATGGAAATCAATCGCAAGCAAAGCGTGACGAGCGAAACGGCTGTGCTCGTTGGCGTTCAACTCCCGGAACAGTCTTTTACGGAAGAGCCGCTTACGGAACTCTCGGGGCTCGTCGAATCGGCGGGTGCTCAAGTGGTCGGCCGGCTGACCCAGAAGCGCGATGTCCCCGACGTAGCCACCTACGTCGGCAAGGGGAAGCTCGACCAACTCAAACAGATGGTCGGCGCCGCCGAGGCGGACGTTGTCGTCTTCGACAACGAGCTCGCCCCCAGCCAGGTGCGCAATCTGGAAGAAGCGACCGGCGTGAAAGTGCTCGATCGAACCGAGTTGATTCTCGATATTTTCTCCACCCGCGCGCAGACTTACGAAGCCCGGTTGGCGGTGGAACTGGCGCAGCTCGAATACTCGCTGCCGCGGCTCAAGCGGATGTGGACGCACTTGTCGCGCCTGAAAATGGGCGTCGGCATGCGGGGCCCGGGTGAAAAGCAATTGGAAACGGACCGCCGGTTGGTGGAGCGCCGCATCCAGGAACTGCGCGGCGAATTGGGCAAAGTTCTGAAGCGCCGAGAGCGCGAAGTCGCCGCGCGGAGCGACCGCATGACCGTCTCGCTGGTCGGCTACACCAACGCCGGCAAGAGCACGCTGCTGAACGCGCTCACCTCGAGCGACGTGATGGCCAAGGATATGCTCTTCGCCACGCTTGATACGCGCACCCGCCGCTGGCAACTGCCGGGCTGGGGCCCGGTGCTGTTGAGCGACACGGTGGGCTTCATCCGCGACCTGCCGCACAAATTGATCGCCAGTTTCAAGGCGACGCTGGAAGAAGCGCGCCAAGCCGACTTGCTTTTGCATGTGGCCGACGCCAGCAGTCCGGCGGGACTGGAGCAAGTGCGGGCCGTGTTCGGTGTGCTGGAAGAGCTGGAGATCGACCAGAAGGACACTCTGCTGGTGCTGAACAAGGCGGACCAAGCCGACCCGCAGCAGCTCGACCAACTGACCCAGCGCTACCCCGGCGCCGTGGCGATTAGCGCCATCACCCGCGAAGGCCTGCCGCAGTTGGCCCAAGCGGTGAGCGACGCCCTCAGCCGTAGCTTCCAGGAAGTGGACATCGAAACGTCGGTCGGCAATGGCCGGATGTTGGCGTACGTCTCCAAGTACGGCGAAGTGCTAAGCCGCACGTTCTCGAACGACAAGGTGGTGATCCATTGCCGGATGCCGCGCAAGTACCTGGGGCCGATTGACCCCCGCGAAGCGCAGGTCACCCACCGCACGCCGGTGGAACCGCCGCTGCTCGCCGAAGCCGCGGTCGCCAGCGAAGTGGCGTAGCTACGTAGGCGCGTCTCTCCGAGACGCGCGCTTCGATATCACCTCGTGTCTCGGAGAGACGCGGCTACGTAGCATGTTCGAACTTCTCACCAAAGGTCGGCGGAAACTCGCGGGGAAGCGGGCGATTGTCACCGGTGCGTCGGCGGGGATCGGCCGAGTGCTGGCGATTGAGCTCGCGAAGCGTGGCGTGAAACTCGTGCTGGTGGCGCGATCGCGAGACGCGCTGCTCGAAACGGTTGCTGCCTGCGCCGCAGCGGGTAGCGAAACGGCGATCGTGGTGGATGACATCACCCTGCCAAGCACGCGCCAAGCGGCCATCGACGCGGCGCTGCACCAGTTCGGTGGGCTGGACATCCTCATCAACAACGCCGGCGTGAGCGCGCTCGGGCACTTCGCCGATGCCGACGAAGAACGCAATCGGCGGATCATGGAAGTGAACTACTTCGCCCCAGCGGAGCTCATTCGCGCTGCCCTGCCCCACTTGGCGAACGGCGTTGATCCTTTGGTAGTGAACATCGGCTCGGTCCTCGGCCACCGAGGCGTGCCGCACATGAGTGAATACTGCGCGAGCAAGTTCGCGCTGCGCGGTTTGACCGAAGGTCTGCGGGGCGAACTGCGAATAAAGGGAATCGACCTGCTGCTAGTTTCGCCTGGCACGGTGGACACGGGATTCTTCGAACACCTGCTCGAAATCCGCAGCAAACCACCGTGGTTCGGCCGGCAAGGCGTCTCCGCCGAGCGCGTCGCCTGGCGCACCTGCATGGCGATGCAAAACCGCCGCCGAGAGATTATCGTGGGCGTGGCGGCACGCTGGATGTGGCGGATGAACCGCTTGTTCCCGCGGATTGTGGACCGGATCGTATCGCGGATGGGGTGAGAAGAAGGCTATTGGCTCTTGGCTATTGGGTGTTGGCAAGAAGCGATAAACTTGCAGCCGCCACAGTTCCTCTTGCCAATAGCCAACAGCTAACAGCCAATTGCCCCCCGCCCATGCTCGAAATTCTCTACGACGATGGCCCCTGCCTGGTGCTCAACAAGCCGAGTGGGCTGCTGACGCAGGCGCCGCGGGGGATTGATAGTCTCGAGGTGCAGGTGCGGCAGTTTTATTTGGAGCGGCGCGCGGCAGAGTACGGGCCGGACTCGCGCGATGCGGGCATTTATCTCGCAACGATTCATCGGCTCGATCGACCGGTGTCGGGCGCCATTCTGTTTGCCCGCAATCTGCGTGCTGCGCAGCGACTAGCCGCGCAATTTGAACAGCGCACGGTAAGCAAGAGTTACTGGGCGTTCGTCGAAGGCCAAGTCGAAGCGGACGAAGGAACCTGGACCGATCACCTGCACAAACGGCACGGCATGGCGCAGGCGATTGTGGTGCCGGCGGATGATCCGCGCGGCAAGATCGCGATCTTGCACTACCGCGTGATGGCCCGCACGCCGTTGGGTACGCAACTCGAGATTGAACTCGAAACCGGCCGCACGCATCAAATCCGGGTTCAAGCCGCTTCGCGCGGCCATGCGGTGCTCGGGGATTCGCAGTATGGTTCCACGAGTTCCTTCGGTCCGCACCTCGAGGATGAGCGGCTGCGCCCCATCGCCCTGCACGCCCGGACGCTGGGCTTTCGGCATCCGATGCGTGATGAGCAGGTAGTGATCACCGCGCCGTTGCCAAAGGTGTGGGCGAGCGTTACTTAGGTTAGGCTTTCTAGCCTGACGAGCCCCTGGCACCAGCTACCAAGCAGTTGGCGATGTCCACTTACGCGCATGACAGGCTGGAATGCCTAGCCTACGTAAGCCAATTGTAGATCCACGGATGCGTCCACGGATTCCACGTGGGATACGCGGCGGAGAGGCACGACATCGCCAGCAGCAACAGCGCAAAAGCGCGGCCCGAACGGGAATGCTCGATCCGTTCCCACGCCGGCAGGAGCATTAGCAGCCACAGCGGGATGAGCCAGAAGAGCCACCGCAAACCGCTGGTCCAGCCGCCATAGTTGCGATCGACCTGTGGACGCAGACCGATGTAGAACACCAGACAGACCGCCATCAAGCCCAAGCCGAGCAGGGCGAGTTCGCGCTGCGAGTAGTTGCCGCGATGGAGCCAGCACCAACCGCCGTACAGGCTTAGCAGCCAAATCGGCGTGAGTGAAAACAAGCCGTGGCCCCCGATCAAACAGTGGAAGGCATAGCGGGCTTTCGACGGTTCGCCTCGGTCGATCCCCTGGGGGTTCTTCCAATAGCTATCGCGCTGCACACCGTTTACGGTGTATTCGAACTCATACCAGTTGTCGGCGGGGTCGGTCTTGCTGCGATGCGCGTACGGTGGCCGCAAACTGTTGTGAGCCGAGTAGTTGGCGGCGAAGAACGCGGCGACGACGATAGCTACCGGCAGTGCGAACGCGGTGAGGGCGAGCCGGGGATGTTGCCGCAACAGCAAAAGGCCGGTCGCTGCGACGATCGCCAGCGCTGGGAGTTCGTTCACCGCGGCCATGCTGGTCGCCAGCCCAGCGAGCACGAACCACTTCGCTGCGGGTTGTTCTTTGATTCGCACCATCGCGTAAACGGCCATCGCCGTGCAGACTGCGGCATGGAGATGATTGTTGAGCACCACCAAGAATGGCGAGAGCAGCGTGCCAAACGCGGCCGCGGCCACGGCAAAGAGTTTGGCGCCGTCGCTGGTGGACAAGCGCTCGGCCAGCGCCGCGATCAGCCCCAGCAAGAGCGCCCACGGCAGCAGATTGAACAGCACGAGGAGCCCGCGACCGATTTCGTACGGATGCGAGCCGAGTGTCTTGCCGGTCGCTTTGTGAACCACCCAGTATGGCGCCGCGTAGACCAGCTCCATCAGCGGCGGTTTGCTGGAATACAGGTGCAGTTCGCCATCGCGGCCGCGGTGTTGGACCATGTCGATGGTGTCCCAATTCGGCTGGGCGGTGATGTTGTCGATCTCCCAGCGGCCCTCTTCCACGAGCGCACGAACCGCCAGCCAGCGGCTGCGGTCGTTCGCGCTCAGAAACGGCCGTTGAATCGAGGTCCGCTTTCCCTCAGCGAGTCGCTCCTTGTCGAGCGCCAGCTTATCAACGGAATTAACTGCCAAAATTCTTCCCGCGGCATTGCCAACGGACAGTGCGATCAAGAGCGCGTACACGAGCCAGCGCAGGGCACGGTTCGGATCGGTGGGAGCGGATGCGTTCGCCATGCCGCGTTACCTCGCCCCGGGCGAAGCGATGTGCGGGCGGATGACCGCTGGGCCGGGGGGATTTTCGGCGGCGGTGGCGTACTCGGCAATCGAGTAGTTATCGGTATCCCGGGCGAGGAATGACGTGATCATTTCGCCCAACAGTCCCACCGCCAAAAACTGCGCACCAACTAAACACGCCGCCAGCGAATAGAAGAGCGCCGCCGTCTCGTGCAGATGCACCGGTTCGTACCCCGGCAGCAGTCGTGAGCCAACCCACAACAGCGCGAGATAACCAAGGCCGAACGCACCGAACAAGAACGACAACAGCCCGATGATGCCCAAAAAGTGCTGCGGCCGGTCGCCGTAGCCGGTGATGAACTTGACGGTGAGCAAATCGACGAGACCCTTGGCGATCCGCGTGACGCCGTACTTCGATTGGCCAAACTGCCGCGCTCGATGGTTCACAATCACCTCGCTCGCCTTGAACCCCCGCGCCGCGGCGAGCACGGGGATGAAGCGGTGCAGTTCGCCGTAGAGCCGCACTTCTTGCAGCACTTCGCGCTGGTACGCTTTGAGGCCGCAGTTATGGTCGTGCAGTTGCACACCAGTGAGCGTACTCACCAGCGAATTAAAAACTTTCGAGGGCCAGCGCTTGTGCCATGGGTCGTGCCGCTGGAGTTTCCAACCGCTGACCACGTCGAACCCTGCGTCGAGCTTGGCCAGCAAAGTCGGAATCTCGTGCGGGTCATCCTGCAGGTCGGCATCCATGGTGATGACCACCGGATGTTCCGTCACATCGAACCCGGCGCTGAGCGCCGCCGCCTTGCCGAAGTTCCGGCGGAAGCGAATGCCGGTCACCCGCGCATCTTCCCGGGCGATGCTTTGGACGATTCGCCATGATGAATCGCGGGAGCCATCGTCCACGAAAATCACTTGCAGCTCGTAGTCGTTACGCGCGGCCACCCCGGCGAGCTCCGCGTAGAGTTCGCGCAGGCTACCCTCTTCATCCTTCAGGGGGACGATGATGCTGATAGGTCGCGGCATGAAGAAAACACTGCAGGTGGAAGCGTCGCCGTCCGCGCTCCGCTGGCGCGTCGCGGCTAAGCGGGTCTCTCTATCATAACACCCGCGACCCCCGGTGGTTGCTGACCCCCGGCGCTGAGATTTTCCCGCCGGTCTGCTAAACTGCGAAAATCTCCCGTTGGAAGGAACCTTATGGCTCGCAAGAAACCTGCTGCTCCCCCGCAAAAACCGCCCAAACCGTCTCAGACGACCTACGCGCTGCCGAGCGGCGGCTGGCGGGGGTTTCCACGGGTCATTTCCGTGCTGGTGCTGATCGCGGTGGTGATGCTCGTCGCGGCGCTCTTTTTTCGCGTGATCGCCAGCTTCATCGTGCCGCTGTTTCTGGCCGCGGTGCTGGTGGTGGTGTTCGAGCCCCTGCATAAGTGGGTGACTTCGCGGATTCCCGGCAGGCCCAACATTGCGGCGGGGGTGACGACCACGCTGATTGTGTTTCTGGTGCTGCTGCCGTTCAGCGTGCTAGGATGGAAAGCGGCGGCTGAGGTAAGTCACCTTTACGACTACCTGACCAAAGTTGAAAAGGTGGAACGGGAAAGTCCCAGTGGAAAAACGATCACTCGGGAAGAAACCGTTATTCAGCGATTGTTTGCGAAGCTGAACATCGGATCAAATACCCTTGATCCTGACAGCAAGCCGTTGGACCCGTTTGAAGAAAAAATACGCGAGAGGTTTGGTTTTTGTCCCGATCTTGATGTGTACTCTCCCAAAGTTGGCGAGTGGATCATTTCGGCAGGTCTTGCTATTTCGTGGGGCACTGTGCTGTTGTTGATTGGCACGGTGATCATGATTTTCGCGCTGTTCTATTTTCTCGCCGACGGTCCGGCGATGGTGCAAACTCTTATGCACCTCTCACCGCTTGATGACGAACAGGAAAAACAACTGTTGGAGAAGTTCACCGAGGTGAGCCGCGCCGTCGTGGTGGCCTCGCTAGTTTCCGCAGTTGTGCAAGGATTGCTGGGAGGTCTGGGGTATTATGTGGTTTTGCCCGAAGGAGCACCGCTGTTCCTTTTGACCCTGCTCACTATGTTGCTGGCAATCGTCCCGTTTGTTGGAGCGACCGCAGTCTGGATTCCCGTCGCGATTTGGATTGCGGTGTTACAACCGAACGGAGTTGACGCCGCCAACGAACCAATGTTCGGCAAGCCATGGGTGGCGTTCTTCTTTGCGATCTACGGCGCCGTAGTCGTTTCTGGAGTGGACAACATTATTAAGCCGTGGGTTCTGCATGGCCAATCGAAGCTGCATCCCCTCTTGGCTTTGCTGAGCGTTTTGGGCGGCGTGCAAGTGCTGGGCCCCATCGGAATTTTGGTTGGCCCCATGCTCATCGCGTTCCTCCAAGCCCTTCTCGGAATGCTTCGAAAGGAGCTCGATAGTATGGAAAACGCTGAACCAGGGCCCGTGATCGAAGTGCAAATCCCAGCGGATACGCCGATTACCGTTGTGCCCGAGCAGATTCCGCCGGCGACATAATCCTGTAAAAGGCCTCTTACAGTAGCGATGCTAGCACCCTTTCGCGAAGGAAAATCTCCTCGATCTGAAGTTGGTCAATTTCCCGCTTCTGGGTAAATTGAGCAAACACTCCGGCCCGGTAGGCTGCGCACTTTGCGTACGCCGCGAGCTTAGAGCACAAGACCCAGCGCAGGGAGGCGTTTGTGGCACGTTCGCCCGTTCGGCTCGTTCACGCCAGTAATCTTCACCTCGAGCGTCCGTTGTATGGACTCTCCGAGGTTCCGCAACATTTGCGCGAGCTGGTACGCGATGCGCCGCTGCGCGCCGCCGAAGCGGTGTTTGAAACGGCGCTCACCGAAGCCGCCGACGCGGTACTGCTCTCCGGCGATGTGATTGATCCGCTGCGCGCCGGTCCGCGCGCGGTGGTGTTTCTTGTTGAGCAATTCAAACGATTGGAGATGCGTGGGATCCCGGTCTTCTGGGCCGGCGGCGCCGTTGATCCGCCCGACGTGTGGCCCCGCGCCACGCCGCTGCCGGAGAATGTGACGGTGTTTCCCATCGGCCGGATCGAAGAGCACGATGTGGTGCGCGATGGCAAAGTGGTCTGCCGAGTGCAAGGCGTGAGCCTCGGCAGCGACGGCCAAGTGAACATGAGCGGCTTCCATCGCGACGCGCACGATATTTTTACTGTCGGCGTGGCGTATGCGACTAGCGATTCGGCAGGCAAGGAAGGGGACCGCGTGGATTACATGGCGCTCGGCGGCCGCAAGCGCCGGGCGACGGTGGATGCGGAGCCCGGCATCGCGCACTACCCCGGCACGCCGCAGGGCCGTTGCCCGGCGGAGGCGGGGCCTTCGGGTTGCACGGTCGTGCAAGTCGATGAAGAGGGCACCACCAAGACGCGGTTCGTTTCGACCGATGTCGTGCGGTTCGTCGAGGAGACACTGGAGTTTACCGCATCGACAACAGTCGATCAGCTTCGCGCTCGGCTGCGTGAACGGCACGACAAGCTACGGCAGAAAACCAAGGATGTCGATCAACTGGTCGCCTGGAACTTGCGCGGCGCCGGCCCGCTCATCGGCAAACTGAGGCCCGAAGGCTTATGCGACGAACTGCTGCACGATCTGCAGAAGCATGACGGCCGACAATCGCCGGCGTGCTGGAGTTACACGGTGCGATGCCTCGATCCGTTCGAACTGCCGCAGGAGCTGCTGGACCAAGAAACCATCCTCGGCGACCTGCTGCGGCAGATTGAGGTCTTCCGCCGCAACGAAGCGGTGATGCTGGACATCCGCGGCGCCGTGCCGAAACCGCTCGCGCATCCGGCGGCCAGCGACATCGGCGAGATCAATAGCCACGCCGAGAAAGTCGAACTGCTCGACCGGGCGGCGAAACTTGGTATTGCGCTGATGGCGGAGTAGAGCGACCGCCAAACACGTGGACGGAACGTCCACGGCTAACAAGAATCACGATTCACCCTTCACGACTCACTCCCATGCGAATCACTGACCTGCATGTTGACGGTTTTGGCGTGTGGCGCGACTTGCGCTTGCGGCGGCTGTCGCCCGAGCTGACCGTCTTCTACGGCGACAACGAAGCGGGCAAGACCACGCTGATGCAGTTCCTGCGGTCGATGCTGTACGGCGTGACGCCCGAGCGCCGCGCGCACTACTTGCCGCCGCTCGAAGGGGGCAAACCGGGGGGCCGGCTGGGAATCGCCACCGACGGCGGCGAGTTCGAGCTGACTCGCTATGCCGACCGCGGCGACGACGATCTCGGCCGCGTGACCGTCACGCTTCCCGATGGGCAAACGCAAGGCGATCGCTTGCTGCGCGATTCGCTTGAGCACATCGACGAAGCGACTTTTAACAACGTCTTCGCCATCGGCCTCGACGAAATCCACGAGCTCGGTTCGCTCGGCGGCGCCGAGGCGGCCAAGTCGATCTATCGGCTTACCTCTGGATTGGACCGCGTTTCGCTGTACGACGTGATCCAAGGGCTCGATCAATCCCGCACCAAACTGCTCAGCACGCCGGACAATAGCTCGATCATTGGCGACCTGCTCGCCAAGCGCGATCGGCTGGAACACGAGATCAACGAGCTGGGGGTTTCGAACCGGCGGTGGTCGAAGCTCTCGGTTGAGATTGAAGAGGTGGATCGGCAGATCACGCAGCTTCGCGCGGAACTCAAGACGGCCGAGCGTGAAGCGCGGCGGCTGGAAGTGGCAATCAACCTCAAACCGCACTGGACGGAACGGTTACGCGTTGAAGCCCAAGTCGATGCGCTCGCGGGGCTCCACCAACTCTCCGCCAATGCGCTCAGCGAGCTTGATGAACTCAAGTCATCTCTCGAAGAGCATCGCCGCCAGCGGGACATTCTGCGCGGGCAGCGAAAGCAGCTCATCGAAGAATCGCAGGAACTCGGTATCAACGATGCGCTGGTGCGGAACGGCTGCCGGCTCGATGCGCTCGCCGAACAGCAAGAGTGGCTCGCTTCGCTCGGTCGGCAGGCCACCGAACTAACTGGCGAAGTGAAGGGACTTGAAGATCGGCTGGCCGCCGAACGCAAACGCCTTGGCCGGCTGTGGCGCCGCGAAGGGGACGCCCACGGCGCGGAGCTCACCCAAAAAATGGTGCTCGACCTGGAGCCACAGGCTGAGGCGATGCTCGCGGCGGAGCAGTATCTGACCGAGGCGAAGCGCGAGCTCGACGCCAAGCGCGGCGACGAACGCACGTACCAATCAAAACTCGAAATGGCCACGTTGGCCGGCGACAAGTACGGCCTGCCGACCGATATCAAAGAAGCAACCGACCTGGTGGGCCGCTTGCGGAAACGCTTGCAGGCCGACCAGCGCTTAGAGCAAGCCAAACGGCAATCGCTGGAATTGGAAGACGAAAGCCACAATCTGCTCGACCGCCAAGTGCTGCCGCTCGAATGGTTTTTGCTGCTCTGTGCCCTCTTCATGGGCAGTTCCACAGCGCTGGTGGCGTATGTCATCGGCCAAGCAATACCGGGCAGCGTGTTCGGCAATGTCCAAGGGCACATCGGCCTGTTGGGTCTCCTCGGCGTCTTCGCGACGTTCTTCATTCGCTACCTGGCGGAGGAGCACGCCACGGAGCAACTCGACGCCTGCGAACGGCAACTGGAAGTCGTCGCCAAACAAGTGGCCGATGCCGAGCGTGATTTGCAAGCGATCGATGCTGAGATTCCGGTGACGGAGGGCTCTGTGGTTCTGCGGCTGCAAACCGCCGAGCGACACTTGGCGGAACTCGAAAAAATGCTACCAGTCGAGTCCGAACGCCGCCGCGCCGGGCAGCACGTCAGCAGCGCCGAAGAAACCTATCAGTCGGCCCAGCAAGAACTCGAATCCGCCCGCAAGACTTGGAAATCACGGCTGCGCGCACTCGGACTCTCCGAAGATTTGTCGCCGGCCGAGCTCAATTCGCTCGCCGACCAGTACGCCCAGCTTGCGGCGATGAAATCAAAGACCGATCAGCGCCGCGATGAAATTGGCGTCCGCGAGCGCGAACTTGCCAAGGTGGTGCAACGCATCCATTCGCTCGCTCAAGAAGCGGGTCTGGAACTCAAGGACGCGGAGCCGCTGCATCAACTTGAACACTTGCTGGCCGAACGCCGCTTGCAGCAATCGCGGATCGACCAGCGGAAGAAATTGCGCGAAAAAACCCGTGACCTGAAAGAGCGGAGCCTCAAACACCACAAGGCGGCTACGGCGCTGGAGAATCGCCGCGACGGCCTATTTCGCTCGGCCGGCGTGGCGGACGAAAAAGCGTATCGCCAACTCGCCAAGGATTTGGAACATCGGGAACAACTGCGGGACCAAGTCGCCCGACTGACCCGTGAAATCACCGCCGCCATCGGCAAGGCGGGGACCGAAGCAGACTTTGTCGCCCTCTTGGCGCCGAGCGAGATCAGCAAGCTCGACCGGCAGTGGGAAACCCTTACCACCCAGTGCGACACACTCGACAAGCAGTTGCAGCAAGCCCTCGCCCGCCGCGGCGGGTTGGCCGAACAGCAGCGGCTGATGGCCGAGGACACGTCTCTGGGCGACAAGCAAATCGAACTCGACTGCTGCGAAGTGCAGCTCGCCGAGGCCCGTGAACGCTGGCGCGAACGGGCGATGGTGGGTCACCTGTTGGAACTGATCCGCAGCGATTATGAAGCCAACCGCCAGCCCGAAACGCTGCTGGAAGCCTCGAACTACATGAGCGCGCTCACCGCCGGCCGTTACGTGCGGGTTTGGACTCCGCTTGCCCACGACGTGCTGCTGGTCGACGACCGCGACGGCAAGAGTGTGCCGGTGGATGTGCTGAGTCGGGGCACCCGCGAGCAGCTATTCCTGAGCGTGCGGATGGCGCTGGTCGCTATGCTGGCCCGCCGCGGCGTGCTGCTGCCGATGGTGCTCGACGACGTGCTGGTGAATTTTGACGCCAAGCGCGCCGCCCTCGCCGCTAAAGTGCTCCGCGACTTCGCCCAGCAAGGGCACCAACTGCTTGTCTTCACCTGCCACGAACATGTGTGGGAGATGTTCAAAGAGCTGAACGCTGATGTCCGCCGCCTGCCGAGCCGATTCGGCGAGGAAGTGGAAGAAGAGCCCCTGCCCACGCCGGTAGCCGTAGTGGAGATCGTGGAGGAAGAGCCCGTTGCCGACGTGATTGAAGATCCTGTGATGGAAGTAATCGAAGAAATCGAAGAACCCGCTCCGCTCGTCTACGCCAGCTACGGCGAGCTCGCGCCGCGGACTATTGAGCAGGTGATTGAAGAAACGGTTGAAGTTCCGCCTGTCTCGGATTTCGTTGAGTACGATTTCACTCCGCCAAGCGAGTACGCACCGGTTGCCAGTGAAGTCGAATACGCTTGGCGACCGCAACGTGATGAGCGCTGGGAGACGGAGTACCTCCCGGAACCGTCTTATAACGGCACAGAGCCCGAATCGGAGCCATGGCAGACCGTCATGGAACCTGTGTGGGCCGAAGTGCGAAGCTAGCGTCTCGCTGGTGGAATGAGGGAAGTTTCGCCTTCGTCCGTTCTTCCACTCGCACCGCCTTCGCACCATCTGGCCAAGAAAAATGCGGCTCGCACCAACCTTCGCAGCAAGGTTTCCCCGCTCTGCAATACGCGGCCAAGCTTAAAGTCTACTGCAACTTCATCAACAATCAGCTTCGCGGCCCGGACGATCAGCCCACGATTGGAATCATCCAGTGCCAATCAAGAAACAATATCCTCGCCCAGGATGCGTTCACGGACATCGACAAACCCATCGGCGTATCGACTTATGACCTCACTCGCTCATCGCCCAATGACTTCAAATCGGCCCTACCAACGGTGGAGCAGATTGAAGCCGAAATCGCTTCGCTAGAAAAGCGACGGGTGAAACGCCAGAAATCGCCCCGAAAAAAGTGGCTCGCATTAAGACGGGGCGAAAGACGTTGGCGAAACGGGTCAAGAAAAAGTCACGACTGCGGAAGTGACTTCGGACCGCCGGTGATCACGCACGACAAACGCAATCGGCGATACCAATTCAGGCTGTGTACCCCGCCCCGCCCCGCCGCAATGAACCCAAGTACTTGCTGCGAATCTCCAAATAGCTCCACCACACGTAGACGTTCAAGGCGAACGAGGGGATCAGCAGGAGCCAAGCCGTGCGGGCTTTGCTGTCGTTGAGCGGTGAGTTTACTACTTGCTGCGTACCGGGGGACGTTGCCATGACGGGATTTGAGCCGATGGCCGGAGGAATATAGTCGGCCCCCGCGCGGTCGCCAAAACCCGTGTTGACCGATTGGGGATTCGGCTGCGGAGTGTTGGCCGTGTTATTGTTCCACTGCGGATCCTGCCACCACGGCGTCTCGCTCGGGGAAGCGGGGTTCGTATTCGCTGGCTGTGTATTGCTCCAGCTATTGTTCGCGGGCGTGGAGGAAGGCCAATTGCTTTGCGGATTCGGTGGCAAGGCGCCGCCCGAGGCGGTTCCCAACGAGGGCGCGCTCGGCTGCGTAGTGCCCCCCCGCGGCACGAGGACCGAATCATTCCTCGCCCATTGGCTATCGTTAAAGCTGGGCGCCGTTAATCCGCCGCTGGGTTGAGTTTGAGCGGCCGGCATCGCGGGCGTGGCATTATTCCAACCATTGTTCGACTGAGTCGCAACGCTTGTCGGCTGCGCGCCACCCCAGCCGGTGTTAGTCCAGGTACTCGGATTGGCCGCTGCCGTGGGCTGTGGCGAGACGGGTGGTTGCGTGGCAGCGGTGGTCGCCGGCCACTGCGATTGCGCTGGCGATTGTGATTGGGCGGGTGGGTTCGTCCACTGCGAAGCGGTCGCGGTGGTTGTCGCCGCGGGCTGTTGCGGGTTGGGATAGTTGTACGACCACTGATTGTAGCGGCCGCTCCCCGCGGGCGCTGGCGGTTGCGCGGGTTGGTTGAGGCCAAGGCCGCGCTCTACGGTCTGCGCCAGATTCTGACCGGTGCCTTGGATTGCTTCCCCCGCGTTCTGCAGAACCTGAGTGGTTCCTTTCGCTAAACTATCGACCCCTTTGTAGATTTCACCCCCGATCGTGGTCTGCGGCTGAGCGGCGGCGGTCTGCACCCACTGATCGGCCGCTTGGAAACCTTGTTGCAATTGCTGGGTATTGAAACCTGAATTGGCGGCTGCGGAATTCGCCTGATACACCGTGTGCCGCCGCGGGACAAGCGTGGTGTGGCTCGTCACCTGAATCGGTGCGGTCGCCTGAGGAACATCATCGGCCGACTTCCAGCCCGAAGTTTTCGCCTCGACCGAATTACCCACGAAGAGCGACAACACCAGCGTCAATGCAATTCGCATGACTTTTCACACGGGCTAAAGGGCGCGGCGGATATCGCCTGAGAAGAAAGGCTCGCTCCTCGAGCCCGCTCAGCACGCCATCCTAGCGCCGGGGATTTCGCCGTAGTTTACCGCAGCGCACAGAAATCACCTAGTCGAGTTCCACTGCTAGCACCCGGCGCTAACCGGCGGCCCGATTCCCCAAATGAACTGGCTGCCGCGTTTTTCGCTCGGCCGCACACCGCGCGCGGGGGCGAGCCCCGCGGCTAACGCGCATCAGTAAGCATTTTCCTGCTTCAGCACCACGAGCACAGTCCGGAACAAAATTTTGAGGTCCATCCATAAACTCCATTCGCGGATGTACTGGTGGTCGTACCGCACGCGGCCCTGCATTTTGTCGAGGGTTTCGGTCTCGCCCCGGAAACCCATCACTTGAGCGAGGCCTGTAATCCCGGGCTTCACTTTGTGGCGCAGCATGTAACCGTCGATCAGGCTGCGGTACTGCTCATTATGGGCGGTGGCGTGCGGGCGCGGGCCCACGAGGCTCATCGTTCCTTGCAGCACGTTGAAGAGCTGCGGCAACTCGTCGAGACTGGTCTTCCGGAGAATCTTCCCGATCGGAGTGATCCGGTCGTCATCCTTGGTCGCCTGTTTCACCACGGCGCCATTTTCTTGGGTGCGCATCGAGCGGAATTTCCACACGCGAATTTCCCGTCCATCGAGCCCGTACCGCTTCTGGCGGAAGAACACCGGGCCAGGACTGGTGAACTTGACGAGCGCCGCAATTACGGCCATCGGGAGGCCAAGCAGAGCGAGCAATCCCACCGCGCCGCACAAATCAAAAATGCGTTTGGCGAGTCCGTCGACACCCATCAGCGGATTTTCGTGAACGCTCACCACCGGCAGCCCATCGATGGTGCTCCATCGCGCGTGGAGTAGTTCGAACACGAAAAAATCCGGCACAATGTACACGCTGGCAGTGGTGTCGCTCAGTTGTGCGAGCACCCGTTTAAGCCGTTCCTCGGCACGCATCGGGAAGGTGAGATAGACGATCTCAATCTCGCCGCTCCGCGCTAGCTGCACGAGCTGTTCAATGTTGCCAGCGTTCCCACCGAGTTCAGCCGGAATGTCACTCAGCCGATGCGCCGGCCGGTCGTCAAAGAACCCGCCCAAACGCAAGCCGAGTTCGGGTGACGCTTCGATGTTCCTCGCCAGCTGAATCGCCAACGGGTTAACCCCGCAGATCGCCACCTTGCGTGTGTTCACCCCCGAGGCGCGCAACCGCCGTAGAACCATTCGCATGGTAACGCGAATACTGAGCATCAGCGCCGGCGTGAGCAGCAGCCAGCAGACCTTTGTGGTGTAGGTGAACCGCACGTTATACGTCGTCACGAGCCCCACGCCGAGCAAAATCGCCACCGTGTAACCCCAGGTGAGCAGGATGCAGCCCACTTCCAAATGGAGCCGGGCGCCGCGCCAACTGCGGTAGAGGCCGGTGAACTCGGCGGTGGCGTGAAACACAATCGCCGCTAGCAGCGAGACGATGAGCCACTCGTTGGTGAGCGTGTGCCCCGCCGAACCACCCAGCGGGGTGAAGCGTAATGCCCCGTAGAGCACGGCGAGAATGGCCGCGCCATCGACCAACCGGTGAACACTGTGCCAGCGGGAATCGTGCTGGCGGATGCCTTGAGAAATCGACGACATTGGGTGCGAAGCTAGGTGGGGAAGTTTGTTGGTATTTTTTGCACCCTTATCCCGGTCGCGGAGCACTACTTCTGCAAGGCGATCATGGACGGGGCGCCACAAGTCTAGGTCACCCCAACGGCCGGAGGGGTTCTTCCATCTGGTCGAACGGGTGCGAAATGGCGTATTCTGACGGCTGATCGCTCGCAATTGTTACTCCTCCAACGCTGTAAACCGCATGATCGGACTTCGGTTCTTGCTGCTCCCCGCGCTACTCGCCTCGGTGTTCGGGGCGGTCGCGACCACCGGCCCCAATTCGCCTGAAGAGCTAATGAAGAGCGGCAATTACAAAGAGGCCTACGACCAACTCGCCACGCGGCTCAAGGCGCCCGATGCGAAACCGGTCGAGCTGCAGCAGGCGATCCAATGCCTCAACCAGCTCAACCGGACGAATGAAACGGACGCAGTACTGGAAGCCGTCATCGCCCAGCATGGCGGCCGCGCGGAGATGCTGCTGCAAGCGGCGACCGAATATCTCGGGCTCGTGCAGCACGGCGCGCTCGTCGCCGGCAAGTTTGTGCGGGGCAATCCCGACGGCGCCGGCAATGTGGTGAACGCCCATCGCCGCGATGAAGTCCGCTCGGTGCAACTGTTGCTCAAAGCGCTGCCGCTCGCCAATGCCGAACTACGCCCGCGCGTGCTCGAAAAGCTGAGCAACGCGCTGGATAAGCGTGGCGGCCTCGCTTGGCGGCTGCAACAAAAAACCGACTTCACCACGCTTCCTGACTACGACGAGGGCTGGAGCTACGGCGGCGATCAAACCGCCGCGCCAGTTGACGCCGAGAATCGCCCCGTCTTCTACTCCACGCCGGCAAGTTGGGACGCTGCCAAAAACGATGGCGAGCGTTGGCGCTGGGTGCTGGGGCAGTTGGCCGCTAAGCCCCAATCCGCGGAGTGGTACAACGCGCAGCGAACATGGGCCGACTTCTGCCGCTCGCAGTTTGGCGTCGAAACGCTGCGTGAGTACGGCATCATGCTGCGTGATGATGGCGCCGCCGACAACACCGGCAGCATCCTTGCGCTCTCATCGCTGAAGGATGATGAAACGACCGCCCGCCTCGCCACGGGAGTGCAACGGTTCACGCTGCCCGATGAGCATAATCCGCTGAAGATCCACCAGGCCATCGTCGCAGCTTACGCCACGGGCAACGATCCGCTCAATGCGCAACTGGCGGCCGGAACGGTCGCCGACATATACCGCAATCGCCGCCAATTCCCCCGCGCCGCTGAATGGCTGCGCAAAGCGATCACATTCCATGAAACCAGTGCTGTCGCCGAATCCCAACGGCAACAGCTCAACCAGATCGTGCTTCCCTGGGGCCAGTTCGGCAGCGTCCAAACGCAAACGCCCGAGCGCGGTGCTCAGTTTGAGTTCCGCTTCCGCAACGCCGCAGAAGTGGAGTTCATCGCCCAACCGATCGACACCAAAAAGCTGCTGGCCGACCTGCGCGAATATCTAGAGTCGAACCCCAAACAACTCGATTGGCAAAAGCTCGACATCGAAAACATCGGCTACCAACTCGTCCAAGGCAACCAGCAAAAGTATCTCGGCGCCGAGACGGCCCGGTGGACGACTCCGCTTAAGTCGCCGGCAGATCACTTCGATGCGCTGGAGACGGTCACTTCGCCACTGCAACAACCGGGCGCATATCTGCTCACCGCCAAAGTGAAAGAGGGCAACACGGCGAATGTTATTGTGTGGGTTGCCGACACGGCAATCGTGCGGAAGCCGCTCGCCGACAAGATGCTCTACTACGTCGCTGACGCCGCCAGTGGCGAACCGGTCGCAGGTGCCACGCTCGACCTGTTCGGTTACCAGCAGCTTCACGACGATGCTCGCCCCAACCGCTTCCGGCTCGAGACCCGCCGCTTTGCCGCCAACACCACCGCCGACGGAATCGCCGAAGTCCCCGTTGAGGAAGCCAATTTCGCGCCGGACAAACAGTGGCTCGCCACCGCCACCACTCCGACCGGACGCTTCGCCTTCCTCGGCTTCAGTTACGTGTGGCGGCCGCACTGGTCGCAGCCGATTTACGATCAGCCGCGCACCATCGTCATCACGGATCGCCCCGTCTACCGCCCCGGCGACACGGTGAAGTGGAAAGCGTGGGTTGGGCAAGCCAAGTTTGACGCAGAAGGGACGCCCTTCGCGCAAGTTGCCTTCCAAGCAGAACTGCACGATGCTAAGGGCGAAAAACGTGAGACTTACAATCTCACTTCTAACGCGTTCGGCGGGATCGAAGGAGAGTACAAACTCCCCAGCGAAGCCGCGCTCGGCAGTTACTCGCTGCAAATCCTCGGCCACGGCAGCGGCAGCTTTCGCGTTGAAGAATACAAGAAGCCCGAGTACGAAGTGAGCGTCGAGGCACCGAGCGAACCGGTGAAGCTTGGCGACAAGTTCAAGGCGACCGTCGCCGCGAAATACTACTTTGGTTCGCCGGTGACCAAAGCGACGGTGAAGTACAAAGTCACGCGGCAGTCGCGCACGAACCGCTGGTTCCCGCCGCGGCCGTGGGATTGGCTCTACGGCGAAGGCTACGGCTGGATGGGCGGCAATTCTTCCTGGCATCCCGGTTGGCGCCGGTGGGGTTGCTTGCCACCGCCGCCGTGGTGGTGGCCGCAAAATTTGCAGCCGCCGGAAATTGTCGCCCAAGGCGAAGCCCCGCTCGACGCCGACGGCAAGCTAGCGATTGAACTCGACACCGCGCTCGCCAAGGAGCTGCACGGCGATACGGATCACGAATACTCGATCGAAGCACAAGTCGTCGATGCTTCCCGCCGCACCATCGTCGGCGCGGGGAGCGTCGTCGCCGCTCGCAAGCCGTTTGAAGTGTTCGTCTGGATCAATCGCGGTTACGTCCGCACGGGTGACACCGTCACAGCGCACGTCGCCGCCCGCCGGCCCGATGGCAAACCAATCACCGGCGCGGGCGTGCTGACGCTCAAAAAAATCACCTTCGAGAATGCCGACTCGGGTGAGCCAACTGAAACCGAAGTTCAGCATTGGGACCTGGTGATTGGAGACAACGGCGAAGCGGACCTCGCCTTCAAAGCGAGTGCGGAAGGCCAATATCGGCTCAGCTACTCACTCTCCGACTCGAATGGCGAGAAGGTGGAAGGCGCCACCGTGCTCAATATTCTCGGCCCCGAGTTCGCTGGGGGCGATTTCAGATTCGATGACCTCGAAGTCACACTCGACAAACCTGAGCACAAAGTTGGCGACACGGCGAAACTGCTCGTGAGCCGCAATCGTCCCGGCGGGGCCGTGCTACTCTTCGTGCGCCCCAGCGAAGGGGTGTACCCCGCGCCGCAGGTGCTGCGCTCCAAGGCCAAGTCGAGCGAACTTGAAATCCCCATCACCACGGCCGACCAGCCGAATTTCTTCATCGAAGCGGTCACCATCGCCGATGGCAAAGTGCATGTTGTGGCGAAGCAAGTCGTCGTCCCGCCGCGCTCCCGAGTACTGAAGGTTGATGTTTTGCCATCAGCCACCGCTTACAAACCGGGCGCTGAAGCAACCGTGAAACTGCGTGTCACGGACGACAACCACCAAGGCTTCATGGGCGACACCGTCGTGGCGATTTACGACAAGAGCGTCGAGTACATCAGCGGCGGCTCGAATGTGCCCGACATCCGCAAGGCTTTCTGGGACTGGAAACGCACCCACAATCCCAACACCGAGCATTCGCTGGGCCGCGTCGGTTACAATCTAGTCCCGCCGAACCAAGAGGGGATGCAATCGCTCGGCGTTTTCGGCGATGAACTGCAACTGATGATGCGCGGCGGCCGTGCGATCGGCCGTGGTGGTTTCGGCGGCGTGCGGCGCGAACTGTTTGCGATGGCTGATGGCGCCATGCCGATGCCCGCCGCGGCCCCGATGATGGCGATGTCGAAGTCGGAAATGGCCGAAGAAAAATCGGCAGGGGGCGAAGCGGCGCCATTGGTGCAGCCCACTGTGCGCGAAAACTTCGCCGACACTGCGCTCTGGGTCGGCTCGCTGGAGACCGACAAAGAGGGCGTCGGCGAAGTGAAACTCACGCTCCCCGACAGCCTCACCACCTGGAAAATCCGTGTCTGGAGCCTCGGCAGCGGCGCCCGCGTCGGCGAAGGCGCGAGCGAAGTCATCGCCCGCAAGAACCTGCTCATCCGCCTGCAAACGCCACGATTCCTTGTCGAAACCGACGAAGTCATCCTCTCCGGCATCGTCCACAACTACCTGCCCGAAGCGAAACAGGTCACCGTCAAACTAGAACTCGAGCCGGGCAGGTCAGGAAGCGAAGCAGCGCAACTCCTCACCCCACTTGGCAACCTCGAACAAACCATCGAAGTCCCCGCCGGCGGCGAACAGCGTGTCGATTGGCGCGTCAAAGCCACCGCCGAAGGCCTCGCCACCGTGCGGGCCATTGCGCTCACCGATGCCGAGAGCGACGCGATGCAGCTCAAACTGCCGGTCGTTGTCCACGGCATCGAGAAACTAGAATCGCGCAGTGGCGTGATTGCGAGCGCTGATAACTCGGGCCGGATGGAGTTCGTGGTCCCCGACAAGCGTCGGCCCGAGCAAACCACGCTCACCGTGCAGTTCTCGCCGACGCTCGCCGGAGCGATGATCGACGCACTGCCGTACCTGCTCGACTACCCCCACGGCTGCACCGAGCAAACGCTCAACCGTTTCGTGCCGGCGGTAATCACCCAAAACACGCTGCGGCGAATGGGGGTCAACCTGGCCGACATCGCCAAGAAGCGGACCAACCTGAACGCTCAGGAACTCGGCGACCCCGACGAGCGCGCCAAACAGTGGAAACGCTTCGATGTGAATCCGGTCTTCGACGAAGCCGAAATGCAGAAGATCGTCACCACTGGCGTCCGGCGGCTGAGCGATATGCAACTTTCCGACGGCGGTTGGGGCTGGTTCAGCGGCTTCGGCGAGCACTCGAGCGCCCACACCACAGCGACTGTGGTCCGCGGCCTGCAAGTCGCCCAAAAGAACGGCGCCGCGCTACTGCCCGAAACGCTGCCGCGCGGTTTGGCGTGGCTGCGCAAGTATCAGGAAGAAGAGCTCGCCGCGCTGGCGAACTTTGGCAAAGATGGCAAACGGATCGACGAAAACCGCCGCGCCAAGCAATACGCGGACAATCTCGACGCGCTCGTCTACCTCACGCTCGCCGAAGCGGGCGAATTCAATGCCACGATGCGCGAGCGGCTCTACACCGATCGCACCCAGCTTTCCCCGTATAGTCTCGCGATGTTCGGCATCGCGCTGCAAACGCAGCTCACCGCGGCGCCGGCGGACGCGCTCACAGCCCAGTGCGACATGGTCATCCGCAACCTCTCGCAGTTCGTCGTTCGCGACGCCGAGAACCAAACCGCGTACCTCAACCTGCCGCGCACTTACTGGTGGTTCTGGTATGGCAGTGAGTTCGAAGCGCACGCCTACTATTTGAAGTTGCTCGCCGCGACCGATCCGAAAGGAGATCTTGCTTCGCAGTTCGTGAAGTATCTGCTCAACAACCGCAAGAACTCCACCTATTGGAACAGCACCCGCGACACGGCGCTCGTGATCGAAGCTTTGGCCGATTACATGCGGGCGAGCGGCGAAGAATCGCCCGAGATGACGGTGGAAGTGTGGCTCGATGGCGCGAAGCGCCAAACGGTGGCGATCAATAAAGAGAACCTGTTCACCTTCGAGAATCGTTTCGTCCTCGCCGGCGAAGAAGTGAAGTCGGGCCGGCACGAGTTCGAACTTCGCAGAACCGGCGCCGGCAGGCTGTACTACAACGGCTATCTGGAAGTCTTCACCAAGGAAGACGACATCCGCGCCGCCGGCCTGGAAGTAAAGGTCGCCCGCAAGCTGTTCAAGCTCACGTCCAAAGATGCAAAAGCCGACGTCAGCGGCGCCCGCGGACAAGTCGTCGAGCAAGCCGTCGAAAAGTACGACCGCGCGGAGATCACCAATCTCGCCACCATTCAAAGCGGCGATTTGGTCGAGGTGGAGCTCCTCATCACCAGCAAGAACGACTACGAGTACCTCCTCATCACCGACCCCAAACCGGCCGGCTGCGAGTCAGTGGATTTGCAAAGCGGCTACAACGGCAACGCGCTCGGCGCCTACATGGAGTTCCGCGACAAAAGCGTGAACCTCTTCGTTCGCTCGCTACCGCGTGGCGAACGAAGCGTTACCTACCGCCTCCGCGCCGAAACCCCGGGCCAGTTTTCGGCATTGCCGACGCGAATCGCCGCCATGTACGCCCCCGAACTCCGCGGCAACAGCGATGAAGTAAAAGTTCGGATTGAGTAGGCAGAGGGCAGCAGGCAGTAGGCAGCAACGAAGAGCCGAGGGAAGCTCGGCGTACGCTGCCTGCTGCCCTCTGTCTGCTGACTGCTCTTTACTCCACCACCGCCGCTTCGGCGTACGACCCCAGCACCACTACCTTCACCGCGCGCTTTTCGAGCGCCGCGATCGCCCGCCGGGGTCGCAGTTCGGCGGCGTGGCCGACGAACTCGATGAAGAACAGATACCGCCCGCGGCTGCCAGGGATCGGGAACGATTCGATCCAGGTGAGGTTGAGCCGCTGGCGTTTGAAGATGACCATCGCGTCGGCGAGCGCGCCGGGCTCGTGCGGCAGTTCGATCATCAGCGCGGTTTTGTCTTTGCCCGTCTTCGGGCCGCTTTCTCGGCTTAGCACCGCGAAGCGGGTGATGTTCTCGGCATGGTCTTCGATGTTGCGCGCCAGCAAACTTAGCCCCAACTCGCGGCCCGCCTGTTCGCTGGCGATCGCGGCGATCGTGGGGTCGCCCTTCGCCAGCTTGGCCGCTTCGCTGGTGCTCGCCATCGCGCGCTGTTCGGCGCCGGGCAGGTGCTCGGCAATCCAGTTGCGGCACTGGTCGAGCGCTTGGGGTTTACTGCATACGACGCGCACCTGCCGACGTTCGCCCACGCCCAAGAGGCAATGGTGAATCCGCAGTGGCAGTTCTCCACAAATGCGCACCGCGCTGCGCGAGAAACAATCGAGCGTGTCGGTCACCCGGCCGTGGTTGGAGTTCTCCAGCGGCGCCATGCCGAAGGCGCAGTTGCCGTGTTCGACTTCCGCGAACACGGCGCCGATGGTGGCCACCGGCACGAGCTCGGGACCATGCCCAAACCGATGCAGTGCCGCCGCATGGCTGAAACTATGCTCCGGCCCCAGGTACGCCACCCGCAACGGCGAAACCTGCGCCTGACACACGCCGACGATTTCCCGCAGCAGCGATTCGACCGCCGCCTTTGGCAATGGCGCTCCGGAAACGAGTTCGCCACGCTGCTTGAGCGATTCGACGAGCGCACGGTCCACCGCCGCCAGTTCCTTGCGACTGGCCGCTTGGGGCTTAGCGACAGATTCCTGTTTGCGTTCCTTTTTCCCGGCCATGCAGCAATTCTAAGTCATTACCCCGCCAAGCGTTACGCCCAGTCGGCCGCCAAAATGGCGCCCTGTGGAACTTCGCTCCTCCCGCACCGTCAAAGACGGAACGCCATTTTGACAGTCTCGGCGCGCTTCGTCGTCTTTCGGCAGTCGCTAGATCGACGCAAGTTATTTCTGAGAAACAACTTAAGAAAATCAACTCGCCGCCTTTACTGCTGGCACGGGCTTTGCTTCCTAGGAGGGGAAGGTAGCTTTCACCGCCATTCCCTACCCACAACCTCAACAAGAACCGGCACATTTCGGCAGCGTCGATCTAGCAATCAAGGAACCTAACCCATGGCAGCAGGCGAAAAAATCATCGGCATCGACCTCGGCACCACCAACTCGGTCGTCGCCGTGATGGAAGGCAAAGAAGCAAAGGTCATCGCCAACGCCGAGGGCCACCGCCTTACCTCCAGCGTGGTCGCGTTCACCGACAAGGGCGAAGTCCTGGTCGGCGAGCTCGCGCGGCGCCAAGCAGTCACCAACCCCACCAAAACCGTCTACTCGATCAAACGGTTCATGGGCCGTCGCCACAGCGAAGTCGCTGGCGAAGAGAAGATGGTCCCCTACCAAGTCGTCGGCGGCGCCGAGGACTACGTGAAGGTGAAGGTCGGCGATCAGGAGCTCACCCCGCCCGAAGTTTCGGCGAAGGTTCTGCGCAAACTGAAAGAGTCGGCCGAAGCGTACCTCGGTCACAAGGTCAACAAAGCGGTCATCACCGTCCCGGCGTACTTTAATGACGCCCAGCGCCAAGCGACCAAAGATGCCGGCCAGATCGCGGGCCTTGAAGTCGCGCGCATCATCAACGAACCAACCGCCGCGTCGCTCGCCTACGGCCTCGATAAGAAGGGCCAAGAGACGATCTGCGTCTTCGACCTCGGCGGCGGCACGTTCGACGTCTCGATTCTCGAAGTCGCTGACGGCGTCTTCCGGGTTATCAGCACCAATGGCGATACGCACCTGGGCGGTGACGACTTCGACCAAGCGCTCATTCACTTTGTGGCCGACGAGTTCAAGAAGGAACAAGGGATCGACCTGCGCAAGGACACGATGGCCCTGCAGCGGCTGCAAGAAGCGTGCGAGAAGGCGAAGAAGGAACTTTCCACGACCCAGAATACCGACATCAACCTGCCGTTCATCACCGCCGACGCCAGCGGGCCGAAGCACTTGCAGATGAACCTCACCCGAGCCAAGTTCGAACAACTGGTCGACGGGCTCGTGGAGCGCTGCCGCGGTCCCGTGATGCAAGCGCTCAAGGACGCGAAGCTCGACCCCAGCAAGATTGATGAAGTCGTGCTGGTGGGTGGTTCGACGCGCATCCCCAAAGTGCAAGAGATGGTCAAAGCCATCTTCGGCAAAGACCCGCACAAGGGTGTCAATCCCGACGAAGTGGTCGCTGTTGGCGCCGCGATTCAAGGGGGCGTCTTGGCCGGCGAAGTGCAGGACATTCTGCTCTTGGACGTGACGCCGCTGTCGCTGGGCATCGAAACCCTCGGCGGCGTGATGACCAAGCTCGTCGAGCGGAACACCACGATTCCCGCGGAACGGAAGCAGGTTTTCAGCACCGCCGACGACAACCAAACCGCGGTCACCGTGCGCGTCTTCCAAGGCGAACGCGAAATGGCCAGCGACAACCGGCTGCTCGGCCAGTTCAACCTGGAAGGGATCCCGCCGGCGCCGCGCGGCGTGCCGCAAATCGAAGTGAAGTTCGACATCGACGCCAACGGCATTTTGAATGTCTCGGCTCGCGATCTCGGCACCGGCAAGCAAGCGACCGTCAAGATCGAGCAATCGAGCGGCCTGTCGGAGACCGAAATCGAAGCGATGCGCAAAGACGCCGAATCGCACGCGGCCGAAGACAAGAAGAAACGCGAACTGGTCGAAGCCCGCAACCAAGCGGACTCGATGTGCTACCAACTCGAAAAAACGCTCAAGGAGCAAGGCGATAAGCTGGCCGAAAGCGACCGCAAGCCGCTCGAAGACGCCATCGCCAAAGTCCGCGAAGTCGCCAAGACCGACGACGCCGCGAAGATCAAGAGTGCGGTGGGCGAACTTGAAGCCGCGTCGCACGCGATGAGCGCCGCGCTCTACAAGAACGCCGCCCCCGGTGAAGGCACGACGGCCGATGCGGGCGCCGCGTCGTCAACCGCAACCGCGGATGATGATACGATTGATGCGGAGTTTGAGGTGAAGAGCTAACGCGTTTACTAGACAGAGGAGTAAACGAGCCCCAGCTATGGACGGTGACGAGATCACATTTCCGAAACTCCCTCCGCACGGAGTTGAGTTCATGTTCGTTGGAGGACCGGAAGATGGGAATGTTGTGGCCTGCGAGCATCTAACCGTATCAGGAAGTAGTTCCGACTTTACCGAAGCTGGTGCTATTTGGATCCAAACCTTCGGAGGAAAAGTCGGTGAATACCGTTTCGCTCATTCTTCAGGATGGATGGACAAACTTCCCGGTGCGGTTAGTCGCGACGAGAGTGGTAACGTGAAAATCTCCGGACTGAGTCCGCCTCAGCCACACTTTTATCGCGTTGCTACGAATGTTTCAAAGGATGGCCGTGCCTACGTCACTCTCGTTTACAGCTCAGAAGAGGAAGCTCGTGATGAGCTTTTGCCGTAGGGTAAGTACAAGATATTTTGCGTCGATGTTGATTATTCCCACTCTATTACCACGTCGATGCGCACTTTCACTGGATTGCCGTTTTTCAACTCCGATTCATGCCCTTCCGTTTCGACAAACTGACCCACAAAGCCCAGGCGGCCATCCAGACCGCGCAGGAGCTTGCTGCGCAAGCGGGCAATCCGCAGATTGAACCGCTGCATGTGCTCTCGGCGCTGCTGGCGGAGACGGACGGCGTTGTGCGGCCGGTGCTGGAGAAGATGGGGGCGAATGTTGGGCAGCTCGTGCAGATCACGCAGGCGGAGCTGAAGCATTTGCCGAAGTCTTCGGGTGGATCGCCGCCCGGCATTTCGCGCGAACTGCAAGCGGTGCTCGACAACGCCCAGGCGGAAGCGGGGGCGATGAAGGATGAGTTCGTTTCGACCGAGCACCTCTTGCTCGCGCTCGCCAAGACGCCGTCGAAGGCGAAGGAGACGCTCCAGCTCAATGCGATCACCGATCGCGATTTGCTCGCCGCGTTGCAAAAGGTGCGCGGTTCTGCGCGGGTCGTTGACCAAGAACCCGAAGGCAAATTTCAGGCGCTCGAAAAGTACGGCATCGATTTGGTCGAGCGGGCCAAGCAGGGCAAGCTCGATCCGGTGATCGGACGCGATCAAGAAATCCGCCGGGTGATTCAGGTGCTGTCGCGCCGCCGCAAGAACAACCCCGTGCTGATCGGCGAACCGGGTGTCGGCAAGACGGCGATCGCCGAAGGGCTCGCGCTGCGGATTGTCGAAGGGGATGTGCCGCAGAGTCTCAAGGATCGGCGGGTCATCGCGCTCGACATGGGCGCGCTGGTGGCCGGAGCCAAGTACCGGGGTGAGTTTGAAGAACGCCTCAAAGCCGTGCTGCGCGAAGTGCAGGATGCGGCCGGCGGCGTGATTCTGTTTATCGATGAACTGCACACCGTCATCGGCGCCGGCGCGGCCGAAGGCGCCGCCGATGCGGCCAACCTGCTCAAGCCCGCCCTCGCCCGCGGCGATCTGCGCTGCATCGGCGCCACCACGCTCGACGAGTACCGCAAGTACATCGAAAAAGACGCCGCCCTCGAACGCCGGTTCCAGCCGGTGTACGTCGGCGAACCGAGCGTTGAAGACACGCTCGCGATTCTGCGGGGACTCAAGCCGCGATACGAAGCGCATCACAAAGGGGTCAAGGTCAAAGACAGCGCGCTCGTCGCGGCAGCGGAACTGTCGAGCCGCTACATCGCCGATCGCCAACTGCCCGACAAAGCGATCGACCTGGTCGACGAAGCGATGAGCCGACTCGCGATGGAACTCGAAAGCGTGCCGACCGCCATCGACGAAGTGCAGCGCAAGCTATTGCAGCTCGAACTCGCCGCCCGGCAACTCGCCGATGAAACCGAAGAGCACGCCCAAGAACGGCTCGCCGAAATCAACGCCGACATGGTGGAGCTGAAGCGCGAGCTCGCCAGCCTGCGCGAACAGTGGGAAGCCGAGAAGCTGGGCGTGGGCGATGTCGTGGAAGTCCGCCGCAAACTGGAAGCGGCCAAGCTGGAATACGCCCAACAAGCGGCCGCCGTGAAACAGCGGCAAGCGGCGGGCGAACTGATCGACGAAGCGGCGTACCAAAAGCTGTACGAGCTCGATGTCGCTACGCAGAAACTGCAAAAGCAACTCGACTCGGCCGAAGCGGCCCAAGCTTCCGGCGACAAGAAAACCACCCGCAAGCTGCTGCGGCAAGAAGTTGGCCCCGAAGAGATTGCCGAAGTCGTGAGCGCGTGGACCGGCATCCCGGTCACGCGGATGATGGAGACCGAGCGGGCGAAACTACTGGTGCTGGAAGAACGCCTGCACCAGCGCGTCGTCGGTCAAGACGAAGCGGTCACCGCCGTGGCGAACGCCGTGCGGCGGAGCCGCAGCGGGCTGCAAGACCCCAATCGGCCCATCGGCAGCTTCATTTTCTGCGGTCCCACCGGCGTTGGCAAAACCGAGCTGTGCAAAGCGCTCGCCGCCGTGTTGTTCGATGATGAACACGCGATGGTGCGGATCGACATGAGCGAGTTCATGGAGAAACACACGGTGAGCCGGCTCATTGGGGCGCCTCCCGGCTACGTCGGTTACGAAGAAGGGGGCAAGTTGACCGAGGCGATTCGCCGCCGGCCGTATGCCGTGGTGCTGCTCGATGAAATCGAAAAGGCGCACCGCGATGTGTTTAATATTCTGCTGCAAGTGCTGGACGACGGCCGGCTGACCGACAACCACGGCCACACGGTTGATTTTACCAACACGATTATCGTGATGACCTCGAACGTCGGCAGCCAAGTCATCCAGCAGATCACGGCCGAAGGAGGTGATGAAGCCGCGATGCGCGAAGCAGTGCTCGGGGCGCTTGAAGCTCGATTCTTACCCGAGTTCCTCAACCGCATCGATGAGACGATTGTCTTCCACCCGCTCAAACGCGCGGAGATTCGGCGGATCGTGGACTTCCAACTCGCGCACTTGGCGAAGCTGCTAGCGAAGAATGGCCTCACGCTCGAAGTGAGCGACGCTGCGCGACAAGAACTGGCCAACCGCGGGTACGATCCCGTCTACGGCGCGCGGCCGCTGAAACGGGTGATTCAGCAGCAGTTGCAGAACCCGCTGGCCGCAGAGTTATTGCGCGCGACGGCACCGGAAGGTTCCACGGTGAAGGTCGATTATGCGAACGAGGAGTTCGCGTTCACGATTGAGCGCTAAGCCGCGAGCGGCGGCTTGCAGCTTAGCGGTCGACTTCCACCAGCTTCCAATTCGCGATGAGCGTCTCGGCGCCGGGAGTGAGCGAGCGCAAGCGGCGGGCGATTTCGACCTTTTCGGAAGCGGTCGCCTTTGGCAGCTTCGCCTTCAACTTGGCGAGCTTCTCTTTCCGGGAGCGGCGGCGGCGAAGTTCACGAACACGTTCAACTGCGGAAGCCATCGGGGGATATTCTCCTCGAACAAATCGGGTGCTTAACGGTCCTGTAGGATACCCGGTTGCGGGGAACCTCGTCAACGCGGCCCGCGCTGCGTACACTGGGTGGTTCGCCGGACGGGTGGCAGAGTGGTCGATTGCACCGGTCTTGAAAACCGGCTTACCGCAAGGTAACGGGGGTTCGAATCCCTCCCCGTCCGCTACCGTGTGGCAGGCTTTCTAGCCTGCCAGGCTGTGGACTCGACGCTTGGCAGGCTAGAAAGCCTGCCCCACGCGTGAACCTTTCACGCTGGTGTGCGGTCGCTTTAGGGCAACGAGCAACAAGGAGGCCCGAGATGGCGGCCCAGGCGGAAACAGCGGCGGATTCTTCGGGAGAGACTTCATGGTGGTCGCGGCGCGGCGGCGGTCGGGAAGTCGCCCAAGTGTCGGCGCCGCTGGTGATCTCCAGCTTGAGCTGGACGATCATGACGTTTGTCGACCGGATGTACCTTAACTGGTGGAGCGGCGAGGCGCTGGCGGCCGCCTTCACCGCGTCGGTCGCGTGGTGGGCTGTGGTCTGCTTGCCGATGGGGTTGTGCGGCTACGCCAACACCTTCGTCGCGCAGTACTACGGCGCTAAGGAACTCGACAAGATCGGCGTCGCCGTCTGGCAGGCGGTGTGGGTGGCGATTGTCTGTTCGCCGGTGGTGCTACTGTTCATTCCACTCGCGCCAACGTTCTTCGGGTTGGCCGAGCATCCGCCGCAAGTGCTGGCCTACGAGATTGAGTACTTCCAGATTCTGTTGTGGGGCGGGCCGCCTCTCTTGATTGCAGCGGCGGCGTGTTGCTTCTACAGCGGACGGGGTGAAACCAAAGTCGTCATGCTGGTGGACGCCGGCACGGCGCTGCTAAACGTGGTGCTTGACTACTGGTGGATCTTTGGCGGGCTGGGGCTCAAGGCATACGGCGTAGCCGGCGCTGGATGGGCCACGGTGGCGAGCATTTGGGTGAAAGCCATCATCTATCTCGCGCTCATGTGGCAGCGAAAGTACGCCGCCATTTACGGCACGCACAGCGGACTAAGGTTCGATCGCGACTTGTTTGGCCGACTATTCTACTTTGGCGGACCGAGCGGGCTGCAAATGCTGCTTGATGTAGCGGGGTTCACAATCTTCACGCTGCTGGTGGGGCGTTTGGGATCAGTTGAATCGCAAGCGACCAGCATTGCGTTTAGCGTTGGAACGCTGGCTTTCATGCCGATCATCGGCATCGGAATCGGCGCCAGCATTCTGGTCGGCCAGCATTTGGGGGAGAACAACGATCACCTTGCCGCCCGCAGCACCTACAGCGCCGCCTATCTAGCGTGGGGGTACATGGCGCTCATTTCCCTCTTGTATTTGTTCACTCCGCAACTGCTGCTCGAAGGGTTTTTCGCCACGAAGCAGGCGGCCGAATCGGGGACCGAAGTCCGCGAACTGGCCGCCCATTTGATGAAGTTTGTGGCGGCGTACAACCTGTTTGATGCGACCTTCATCATCTTTAGCAGCGCGATCAAAGGGGCCGGCGATACGCGGTTTGTGTTCTACGTGAGCCTGGTGCTAGCGATCGCACTGGCGACGCTGAGTTATCAGTGCGTGGAAGTTTGGCAAAGCGGGCTCAATGAGTGCTGGCTGCTGATTACCGCCTGGATTTGGATCGCGGCGATCACATTCTTCCTCCGCTTTCGGCAAGGCAAATGGCGCTCGATGCGGGTGATCGAATTGCCTGCGGTGCTGCACGTGGACGCAGCTATTTAGGCTAGTTTCTCCGAAACTGGCCTCAGTGTTGCGCACCGCCCATTTGTGGGGTTTGCCGGTTCGCGATTTGGCGTTATTCTTTCGCTTATCTTCTCCGATACTTCATCTGATGGCTTAGCTTTTCGGCCTGCGGTGAGGGTTACACTGGCGGATGTGACCCCGATTGTCGCGCACAGCGTGGCAAACTTTTCTTGTGCAAGGGGTGCGCAATGGATTGCAATCGAGCATTCATGGTTCTTACGCGGGGTCCCTTTCCGTCGGGGGCGCCCGAGGACTGGCAAGTTCAACAGCATCTCGAAGGTTGCCCCGATTGTTGGCAGCTTGCCGAAGCGCTGCGGCCCGCAGGCGATGTGTTCCACGAAGCGATTTCTCCTTCGGAAGGTCGTGATCTGCCAGGTTATTGGGGCGGGCCGAGTCTCGGGTTCCCTTCCGCTT
Source organism: Pirellulales bacterium (assembly GCA_022841705.1). Classification (GTDB taxonomy): domain Bacteria; phylum Planctomycetota; class Planctomycetia; order Pirellulales; family Lacipirellulaceae. The sequence goes on along the minus strand of JALHQZ010000006.1, from coordinate 102,599 downwards.
CGGGCCGGGTCGCTGGCAGCGTGGTGGGATTGGCCGCCCAGGCCCGTTTGGCGCCGCTGCGAGCCCAGCAGCGGCTCATTGCCAAGGACCCTCTGGCTGAAGCGGCCGGTTGGCGGGAAATCGCTGCGCTCTTGATCGTCGCGGGCAGCCTGGCAAGCGTGGCAATGTCCCTCGCGTGGTTGTGGCAGTGGCGATTTGGGGCTTAGCCCGCTCAGTGAAAATGGCGGCGCCACTGTGCGGCTAGCTCCGCAGCGGGTGCCCGGTACCCGCTTCCCACTGCGGACATCCCGGACAGTGGCCGACGGTCAACAGTTTTCGCGAAAATTTCTTGGGCAAATCCGACCGCATCCCCAATCGTAGGATAGGCTTGGGTGTCGGCTGCGCGTACGCTCGCGGGACGGAAACCGCTGGGCAATGAGTCGCCGATTCTCCTCTCGCCATCGGCCCCCCTCCTCTAGCGAAAGGTTCCCGCGATGCCTGCGCTCAATGCGCCCACTCCCAGCGACCAAGAAACTCTGCGGCGGATCGCGGCGTTTGTTTCCCTGCTGAGGCCCGAACGGGGCCTCGAACGCCGTCAATCGCAGCGGATCGCCCTGCCGTTTCTGCTGCGGCTGGAAGCGGCCGGCAGCGAAGCGATTACGGTCGTGGGCAAAGATATCTCCTCAGCTGGGATCGGATTCTTCCATCAACAGCCACTCGCCATGCGGCAGGCGAAGCTCACACTCAGTGACCCGCGGATCGGTACGCTCAGTTTGGAAGTGGAACTGGCGTGGTGCCGCTTCTGCCAACTCGGCTGGTACGAATCAGGCGGGCGGCTGCGCGATGTGCAGCTTTCGCCGCCAGTCGCCAAAGCGGGTTGAACCATTTGCCGGGTTGAACCGATTGACTGCAGGAGGCCTCTCCGAGGCCGATCTCGCATTGCCAACTGGACGCTGGCTCCAATCGAGAACGAAATCAGCCTCGGAGAGGAGTCGTTCAGCGTACAAAAAAAAGCGGCTCTCGCAATCGAGAGCCGCTTTCGGAATTGATTGCATTCGTCGCGACTAGCGTCGAGCACGCAGGCCGGCGAAACCAGCGGCGGCCAAGGCGACCAGCACCAGGGTGGCCGGTTCCGGGATTTCATTCTGATCCGGAATCCGGGTGATGATTTGGAAGTCCTTCTTGTCGATGAAGGCGATGCCGCCAGGAGCGCCGTCGTTCGGCGCGGCTGAGTTTGCGAGCAAACCGTTGTCGACCGCAACTTCCAGTTTCGTCACGCCTCGGGTGAAGGGGATACCGTTGTTCACCAGGGCCGCAACGAGGTTAATCGGCATGTTCAGCGACCATGGCTGCAAGACGGCTTGGCCATCCGCAACCGAGTGATTGAAGTTGGCGGTAAAGGTAGGCAGCGTCAGCGGTGTGTTGAGAGCGACACCGTCAACTTCAAAAATCTTGACGATTGCCAGTAGCCCCGCTTGCACCCAGGTCGGCCCACCGCCGAATGTGGTGAAGGCGCCACCTTCGTTAACCGCGAAACCTTGGATCGCAGTGCCCGGAATGGCCATCATGCGGAACGACAGGAATCCATCCGTAAAGTCGATCGTGCCATTCGCACCGAAAGCCCCGAACGCCGCGGGGTCGAAGTCCATCGTGTTCCCTTGAACTTCCGGCGGACCATACAGAGCGTTGTTGTCGGTGACGGTCGATTCCGTCACGTTCTGGTACATGATGGTACCCGGCGGAATGTCATCAACATTCCCGTAGTTCTGAATAAAACCGGCTTGGGAGATGCTGGCCGGACCGACCAACGCAGCCGCACAGAAAAACATGCCAACCAATGCGCGCAAACACGTTGCAGACTTCATGAGGCACTCCAGAAATTGTTCCGCTTCATTAGGCGAAAAGGTTATGTAGCCGTGGGACCTGCCCGTCCCGAAAAGGTAATTTTAACGGAGCGGTCAGTGCTCCGCGGGGGCAGTACTCTGACCCCTCGCTACATGATGCCGAGCCGCGACCGAAATTGCAAGCCTTTTCTTCGGTAAACTGCAAAAATTTCTTAATCTTCATATTTACCCAACTTGCCACCTCTGGAAACGACTGTTTCAGGGAACCGGCCGAACCCCTATACTGCGGGAAACGTCCTTTGTACGGATGTTTCCACCGCCCGTAAGTCTATGCCAGATAACATGTTAAACGTGATTCTGCCGGATGGCAGTCGAAAGGAATTCCCCGGTTCGGTTACCTGCCGGGAGGTCGCCGCGGCCATCGGGCCCGGGCTCGCCAAAAGTGCCATCGCGGCGGAAGTCGACGGCCAGCCGCGGGATTTATCGGCCCCGCTGCCAGCCTCGGGGGAGGTCAATCTCCGCCTGTTCACCAAGCGGGACGCCGAGTCGTTAGCAATCATGCGGCATTCGTGTGCCCATGTGATGGCCCAAGCGGTGATGCGACTACATAAGGGAGTGCAGCTAGCATTCGGTCCCACCACCGGCAGCGGTTTTTATTACGACTTCATGCTGCCGAAGCAGTTGACCGAAGAGGACTTCCCGAAGATTGAAGCCGAGATGGCGAAGATCGTGAAAGAAGACCTGGCGTTCGAACGACTGGACACACCGCGCGACGAAGCAACGCAACTTGTTAGTGAACTCGGCCAGCAGTTCAAGGTCGAACACATCGCTACCGGCCTCGGCGCCGAGAGCCATGTGTCGTTCTATCGCCAAGGGGAATTCATCGATCTCTGCCGCGGCGTGCATGTCCCAAGCACCGGGCACATCGGCAAGGCGTTCAAACTGCTGAGCATAGCTGGCGCTTACTGGAAGGGTGACGCCGCGCGCGAACAACTGCAACGCCTGTACGCCACCGCATTCTTCGACAAGCAAGAACTGGAAGAGCACCTCACCCGCATCGAAGAAGCCAAGAAACGCGATCACCGCACGCTGGGCAAACAGCTCGAGCTCTTTACCATCGATCAGAAGGTCGGCTCGGGGCTGATTCTATGGTTGCCGAAAGGCGCTATCGTCCGGCAAACTCTGGAAGATTATTTGAAGGATGAACTGCGCCGCCGCGGATACGAAGCGGTCTACACGCCGAACATTGGCCGCGTGGAGCTGTACGAAACCAGCGGGCATTTTCCGTACTATCGCGAATCGCAATTCGCGCCGATTTGCGATCATTCCGCCGGGCAGTTGGTCGACCAGTGGCTGGAAAAGCTCAAGGCGGGCGAGCTTGACGCGGCCGGCGAAGCCAAGCTGCTGGAAGCGGCCAAGGTGCTCGGCTTCGACGGCAAGTACGACGCGTCGCTCCCCGCGGCCGAGAAAGCGGCGGCGCTCGATCACTGGGCGCATCAGCACGAGCGCTATCTGCTCAAGCCGATGAACTGCCCGCACCACATCATGATTTACAAGTCCAAGCCGCGCAGCTACCGCGATCTGCCCGTGCGGCTGGCCGAGTTCGGCACCGTCTACCGCTACGAGCAATCGGGCGAACTGAGCGGCATGACCCGGGTGCGCGGCTTCACCCAGGACGATGCCCACCTCTTCTGCACCCCCGACCAAGTGGCGGACGAATTCCGCGGCTGTTTGGAGATGACCCAAACCGTGCTCCGTTCACTCGGCATGGACAACTATCGCGTGCGGCTGGGGTTCCGCGACCCCGATAGCTCCAAATACGTCGGCGGCGCTGAGGTGTGGGATCGGGCCGAGGCGGAACTCAAAGCGGTGTGCGAATCGATGGACCTGCCGGAGATGAGCATCGAGCCAGGCGAAGCAGCGTTTTACGGTCCGAAGGCGGACTTTGTGGTGACCGACTGCATCGGCCGCGAGTGGCAGCTCGGCACCGTGCAGCTCGACTACAACCTGCCGAGCGCCGAGCGATTCGCGCTTGAGTACGTTGGGGCCGACAACGCCATGCACCGGCCGGTGATGATCCACCGGGCGCCCTTGGGCTCGATGGAACGCTTCATGGGCGTGCTGATCGAGCACTTCGCCGGCGCCTTCCCGCTGTGGCTGGCCCCCGAGCAGGTGCGCGTGGTGACCGTCAGCGAAAAGAGCGAAGAGTACGGCAGGCAAGTCGAGGCGGAACTCAAGAAAGCCAACCTGCGCGTCACCGGCGATTACCGCGGCGCCAAGCTCGGCGCCAAAATCCGCGACGCCCAAACGGAGCTGATCCCCTATATGCTCGTGGTGGGTGAAAAGGACCGCGATAGCGGCAGCGTGGCCGTGCGCGACCGCATCGACGGGGATCTGGGCGCCATGCCCCTCACCGCCGCCATCGCCAAGTTGCAGGCCGAAATCGCCGAAAAAACCGTCCGCGGCCTGAAACCGATGGCCCGCATCGCCGCCGACCGCGGGGCCCAGAACGAATACTAGGCGTTAGTCGCGGGGCTCGTCCCCGCGCGTTTGCGGTTCAGATGGGGAACGCGGATCGGCGCGGATGCGGCGGATAAAGCGCGGATCAGAGAAGTCGATACAAGAGATCCGCGCTCATCCACCGCATCCATGTGAATCCGCGTCCCCCATCTTGATCCCAAAAAACGCGGGAACGAGCCCCGCTGCTGACGCCCCGTGGTGGCGCCATCGCTACAACCCGCCGAACCATTTTTTCCCGCGGAGTTGACGCGCAGGGCCATTGTGACGGATACTTTAGGAGCTACCGGTGGCGGCCGCTGTGGTTGCGTGTCGCCCGCCTGCGGGTGTGGCCGGTGAAGCGTTATCTTCCTTGAAGAGTGAACAACTGCCTTGTCCCGTTTTCGTGCGCCGGAAGTCGATCGCAAAAATCAACAGCGGATCAACGAACAAATTCGCATCACCCCGATTCGGGTGATCTCCGCCACCGGTGAGCAGTTGGGCGTCATCCCCACCGAGCAGGCGCTGCAACTTGCGCGGGAGTCCGGGCTCGACTTGGTCGAAGTCGCCCCCACCGATAAGCCGCCCGTCTGCCGGATTATGGACTATGGCAAGTTCAAGTATTCGCAGAAGAAGAAGCAGCACAAAGCGCACGTTCACCAAAGTCAAAACAAAGAAGTCCGCCTGCGCCCGAAGATCGGCGACCACGACTTCATGACCAAGGTGAACCACGCCCGCAAGTTCTTGGAAGATAAGGACAAGGTGATCTTCTCCGTCATCTTCCGCGGCCGCGAGAACGCCCACGTCGACGAAGGCTATAAGCTGGTCGACCGCTTAATGAAAGAGTTGGGCGAAATCGCCAAGCTCGAACAACAACCGCAAATGATGGGCAAGCGGATTGTGGTGATCTTCGCGCCGAAGTAGCGTCTTATCAGCCGGCACGCGCTAGCGTCCGGTCGCTGCAGGCAACGCGTAATTTTAAAAGACCGGACGCTAGCGCGTTACGGCGGATGTCGGCCCCGCCGCACCGCTTCTGATTTCCGATCCGGGGAAATCTGGTTGCATCTCGCACCCCGCGTCGTTAGCCTAACGCTTGAGACTTCTTTCAAGCGACGGGCGACGCGGCCTGATTCTCTTCTTTCGGCTCACCTGGGAGATGCTGCGATGAGACGCTCTCTGCTGCGAGGGATTGGTATTTGCGTACTGGTATTGCTCGGTTTGGAGAGCGGCTATGGCCTCGACCGCACCTGGATCGGCGGCAACGTCGATTGGGTCGACGCCGGCGCGGCAACTAACTGGAACCCCAACGATGAGCCCGACGCCGACGACCGGGCGATTTTCAATTCGGCGAACGGGGTTAACCTCGGGTCGAATAACACCGTCAACGGTTTGGCCCTCTCGGGCGGGATTGATCTCAACACCAACGGCTTCGACCTAACGGTTGATGGGCTCGTTGAGATTGGCGGTGCGAGCACCAACCTGTTCATCGGCGGCGCGGCGGGGAGTATCGACTCCGACGATGTGACGATCAACTCCAGCGGTGTCATCGAGCTAGCGGGCGGGACGCTCGCGATGGACGAAGAAGTGGGGACGGCGCTCCTCGACATCAACTCCGGCGGGACCTTGCAAGGCCACGGTGTCATTGATTTTGTCGACCTTCCCGGCGTGGCGACCACGGTTCTTGTTAACGACGGCACGCTAACGGCCTTGTCTCGCGGATTGACAATCTTTTCACCTCCACCGGTAGGAACTCTTTCGATTCCTTCGGCAGGTCTCTCCCGCGTGGACTTGGATGGGGCAGGCGAAGCAGGGGTGGTGAATATCAATCGCAATCAGACACTCGATCTAAGTCCGGCCATGTCAGATTCGTTCAACGGCACAATGAATCTGTTTCACAACTCGATCTTCGATTCGGCCAGCGGCTGGGCACTGGGGTTGGGAGGGTCGCTTGTCATTGACGATGGGTTTGTCGATGGCGGCATCTTGTCTGACATCCCCGCCGGGGTTGCGACGATCGCCGGGGGAACGCTCACGCAAACCGGTGGGGTGATCAACGTGGTCGACCCTGATGGCACGCTGCAATTCGACGCCCCTTTCACAATGAACGGGGGCACGCTGACCAACAATGGCCTTGTGATCTTCAACAGCAATGCCACGATCGCCGTTGGGGCGAACTTCGTCATCGGCTCGGGAGCGGACTACACCGTAGAAGCTGGAAGAAACGTGACGATCAATCAAACAAACTTCAATATGGATGGCGGCCTTGCGAACGCAACGCAGATCACCGTCAATAGCGGTGGTCTGCTCACGATCAACGTAAGCGATTACGACCCCGACACGATCACGGATGATTTCGACGGCGTGATAACGCTCAACAGCGGCGATATCAGCGTCAACACGGCCGACGCCGAGTTCGTCATGGACGGCACGCTCAACATGAACGCTCCGACGAACGGGCTGGTCACGGCGTGGAGCGGCGAACCCATCGATATCGGCAACGATGCGGGTGCGCTGGACGCAGACATCAACGTGAGCGGGCCGCATGTGTCGCGGATCTCGGCGCAAGTGGACTTTAACTCCGACGCGGACGTGAACGTCGCCGCCGGCGGAGAACTTCAGTTCGGCGCGCTCGTGAACTTCGACACTGTCAACGGGGTCAACAACGCCGAGTTCACGGGCGGCGGCGCGCTGCTCTTCAACGGTCAGGTGAACGTCAACGAGGCGGCCACTCTCAACATGGTCGGCGGCACGGTCGATCTCGATGGCGTCGATGCAGTAGGCGATTTCATCAATGTCGACGCCCCGCTCACGATCAACGCCGCGACAATGAGCAGTTTCGGTCGCGTCAACGGCGGTGGCGGAGTCAACACGCTCGACGTCAATAACAGCGTCGGCACAGGCGTGCTCACCGTGACGCTTGATGATCCCGCCGCCGAGTGGACACTCAACGGCCCCGGCGTGATGAACCTCGTCAACGACAACTCCCCGGCAACGCTGCTCGCTGGCAGCGATGTGAACATCAACGGAACGGTGAACGTGACCGGCGATGTCCGCACGACGGCGAGGCTTGATGTTGCAGGAGTCGTGAACATCAACACGGCCGCGGAGCCACTACGCCTCGCCGGCGGTAGCTCCAGCGATCCGAATACGATCGCCGGCGGTACGATTAATGGGCCTGGAATCTTGGGAGCCGAAGGGCAAGACCTTCACGGCTTTGGAACGATCAATGCGACTGTTGATTTTGACGGATTCGCAAATTTGTTGGCTGACAATGGAATGCTCACCGTGAACGGCTCCATTGTCGATGTAAGCGTCATCGGCGCTCTTGGTTCTGATGCGATTCTCAATGTCGTCAATCCGTGGAACACGAGCGTGGCCATTACAGTGCTCAACGAGTTCGGCGGGGAGATCCGCGGCGGAACAATCACCGTCGACAATCCCAATGGTCTCATTGGTAAAGGATTGACTTCCGCCCGCGTGATCAACAACACGAGAATCGGTGCGACCCGACATTTTGTAGGCGACTCAGGAACGCACGTCTTCCAAACGGTCGGCAACGATAACGACTGGGATGGCGCCGGCGCCGGCACACTCCTGGCCGAACAGAACCACACGCTCGAGCTCCGTGATGTTGGCGCCGCGTTTGGTTTCACCGGAAAGGTGCGCGCCGAACAGGGCGGACGCGTTTTCGCCAACGGCTTCGCGCTGGACTTCAATCCCGGATCGACCATTGAGCTCGTGGAAGGAACCTACGAATCCACCTCCAGCACAGATATCGGCGGCTCCCTTACACTGAGCGGGGTGAGTCCGTCGACAATCAAGGTGAAGAACAACTTCTTTCTGACGTTCGAGACGGGCAGTAGCAGCACGCTCAACGCAAATCTGCACGTGCAGAACAACAACATCATCATCGAACAAGGCGCCTCGTTCAGCGGCAACGGCGCGCTTGTCATCCCCGACGGCAGCCACATGGTCGCCGAGAACCTGGCGAACATCGGCGTATTGCTCGACATGCAAGGCGCGTTTCGCCCCGGCAATTCGGAAGGGATTGGCCGTGTCGATCTGTTTGACTACCAGCAAGCCAATACGGGTGAACTCTTCGTCGAGCTCACCGGCACGGCGCTCAACGCCTTCGACCGGTTGGTGGCGAGCGGCGACGTGGTGCTCGATGGCTTCCTAAGCATTGATATTGACGGCGCGTTTGTCCCCTCGCTTGGCCAGACGTTTAACATTATCACCGGCAACACCGTTACGGGGGCCTTCGACTACAAGGATGTCTCTGGGATGCCCGCGGGACTCGCCTTCCGCCTCAACTATCTGACGAACGCCGTGCAGCTTGAGGTCGTCACAAAGCCAATCTACGCCGCAGACTTCGATGACGATGGCGACGTAGACCTAACCGACTACAACATCTGGAAAGGCGCCTTCGGCCTTAACCAACTGGGCGATGCCAACGGCGACAACATCTCGGATGCGGCGGATTACACAATTTGGCGCGATACGAATGGCTCCGTGCCGGGCGCAGCAGTCGTGAACGGGGCGGCGGTGCCGGAGCCCGCGGCCTGGGTAATCCTGGCCTTAGGGCTGTTTTTGGGAGCCCGCAGTTCGAGGTCAAATCGCGGGTAAATAATCGCGGAATCCCCAGGCGGATGACGGACACAAATTTGGCTCCCCTCAAAGGAGTTTTTTCGAAGTTCTGTCCTCCCCTGGGGTTTTGTCATGCGCGCCTTGCTTATCGGTTCAATTCTTGCCGGATTTGTCGCGGTCGCGGCTGCGCAGGGGAATCAAGCCCCGCCGCTCAACATGCCGTTCGACGCAGCCTATATGGTGGCTGGTCCTGGCGAGACGACTCCCCTGACCAGCTTCTCACTGGATGGTGCGCCCCCTTCGCTGCTGGTCGATATGCCTGCGGGCACCAGTTGGGATTACTGGTTCTCGGGGGCGAGTAGCACTTGGCGGAGTCCCACGGGTGCTTCGTTTCGAATGGATTACTACACATCCGCCATCGACGACAAACTGTGGTTCACTCCCCCCGCAGCGACTTGGGCGGCAAGCAAGGCCTTGGGGAACTGGTCGATCACTGCGATTCACTCGCAAGTCGAACTGGTCATTATATACGGCGGTGGGGCGCCAATCGTGTGGGGGCGCGGGACCGCGATTGTTCCCTTCTCGGTCGTCGCCCCCATGCCGGGAGACTTCAACCACAGCGGATCGGTTGATGACTTCGACTACGGGATGTGGCAAGAAGCTTTCGGATTAACTTCTCTGGGCGATGGCAATGGCGACCAACTGACCAATGCGGCCGACTACACGATTTGGCGCGATACATTCGGCTCTGTGCCAGGTGCGGCAGCGGTGAACGGGACGGCCGTGCCGGAGCCGGCGACGGCGGTGCTCGCACTGCTGGGGGCGCTATCAGCGTGCTCTAGTGCGCGTAAATCGAGCTGACTTCGCGAACATTCCCAGGGAGATCAGCAGCACCAGAGCGGCTGGTTCCGGAACCGCGCTACTCTCGCTCGGCGCACTCGCACCGAAGTTCTCCAGCCACCGGGCATAATCATCCCCCGCCACGCCAGCAGTGGCATCGGTCGCCAGCGCCACGCCGCTCCCCACCCGATCGCGGTACAGCGTGTAGTCGGCCGCGTTCACCACGCCATCTTGGTTGTAATCACCCGCCACGCCAGCGGTGTAGTTCACGGTGAGATACTGGTTCGTCGCGACATTGGTTAGCTTCTGAATCCGGCCGTCACGCCAGCGGATGATTAGCTCATCGATCACTGTGGCGGCGCCCAGGCCGAAATGCACGGGCAGATCGCTTTGGTTAAACGTGCCGGCGTTGGTGTTGGCTTCACGCCGAAGATTCACTTCCTGCGGCGTGCCGGCATTAATCTTGGCGGTTAGTTCGGCGCCGATGCCGGTGGTGTTGCCAGTCGGGCCATTCAATGCGACGTGCAGCCAGCGGTTACCGTTGGTGGAGGCGTCACTGATGAAAATCCGTTCGTTCCAGACATTGTCGGTAGGCGCCACCAAATCCAGGTCGCCGTCGCGATCCAAATCGCCCCAGGTGCTGTCATAGGCGCCTTGATTCGATTCGCTGAGGCCCACGCTCGTCGTCACGTCGGTGAAGTTCCAATTGCCATCATTGCGGTAGAGTTTGCGAGCGCTATCGCTGACGCCCGGTTCCACCAAGTGGTCGTGGAAAAAGAGGTCGAGGTCGCCGTCGTTGTCGTAGTCGATCACCCGACCGCCATTGAGGTCTCCGCCGGTATCGGAAATCAGCGTGTGGCCGGTGATGGTATCGACATCCGTAAAATTGTTACTGCCATTGTTGCGATAGATTTTCGAAGCCTCACCGTCGGCGCCCACCACAAACAGGTCGAGCCGGCCGTCATTATCGAAATCGTGGAACTCGGCGTTATACGTGTTGCGGAAGTTTTGCGTGCCGTTCGTGTCCGCGATGTCGGTGAACGTGAGCGAACCGGTTTCGGCCAGATTGTTGCGGAAGAAGTTGTTACGAATGTTGTTGTCGACCCGGCAGGTGGAGATGAACACGTCGAGATCACCATCGCCATCGGTGTCGCCGACCGCCATGCCGTACGCTTTAATGCCGACCGCAACTTGAAACCCGGCCGCCGCGCCAACGGGTGAAAACGTGCCACTTGCGCCTTGGATGTAAATCTCGTGCTTCTCCGTGGGCCCTTCCATCGCGATCAAGAGATCAAGATCACGATCTTGATCGATGTCCGCCCACGCGACATTCTGATGAAAACCAGGGTCGGCGAGACCTGTGGCCGCACTTGTATTTACAAAGCCGGTGGTGGTGTTGCGGAACACATCTCCGACCGCGGGAGCCGCGTTGGTCGAGCCAACGAACACATCCACCCGGCCATCGCTATCGTAATCACCCCAGGCGGAGCTCCACGCCGAACCAATGGCGTTGCCGCCAGTGGGGAGGAGCGTCGAGGTGACGTTGGTCATCGTCAGCACGCCGGACCCGACAAAATTGTTCCGCCACAGCCGACCGGGTGTCGTTGTTCCGCCGAGAAACAAAAGATCCAAATCGCCGTCGTTGTCGTAATCGCCCAGCGAAGCGCTGCGGGAATCGTAATTCGGAATCGTCCCGAAGATCGCCGCGTTCTGCTGCGAGAAACTCACCGCCAACGCCGTTAGCGGCGCCAACGATAAACAAAGCACCATCCCTAATTTGGCGGATAGATTGCTCAGCGACATGCACTTAGTTCCTCGTCCAACACCCGACCAAGTTAAGCTTACATTCTCACCGAACTTATCCAGGGTTAACAGCGATTCCTGCCGCTCGGTGCGGAAAAGCCGGAGTTCGTTGCGGATAAACGAGAAACGGCAGGTCGTTCTACCGCCGCCGCCTGGGCCGTTCACCGGGATCGGTGGTGGGGGGTGGGGGAACGAGCGTCACCTCCACGGAACGGGCGACCACATCACCCCCCACGCCGTTGAAGCTGGGCATCGCCAGTCCGCTGACCTTAATCTTCGCGCCAGGTTGGGCCAGGTCGAGCGATTGCAAGTTCACTTTTACATGCGCATCCTCCGCCAGCTCGCCCCGAATCTTGCCGCCATCGCCTGCGTCCACCAGCAGTCGACCGCGTTTGAAACTGACCACCATGCCGGTCACTTCAAACTCCTGCGCTGCGGACGCTTCGTCTTTATCTTTGTCACGTCCGCGTTGCCGTGCGCGAGGCGGGGGCCGACGGCTGAGCGGCGAGCCCTCTTCTTCCATGAGCTCCTCGCCCACGGCTTCACCCGCTTCCTTCGCTGTGTTCTTAGGTGCGAAGTCTTCCGGCTGGTCGGCGGCTGCTTCTTCTTCGGGCGCCGGAATCTCTTTACCCGGCACAAACCCGGCGCGCGGAGTGAAGACTTCCAGTTCCGTGATCGGCTCGAGCGCGACATCGCGCGCTGTCAGCAGTGCTTTGAACCGCACCACGGTCCGCGGCCGCAGCAGCGTTGGGCTCACTTCACCTTTGGTGGAAAGCTGGGCGTTATTTTCCATCCGCACCCGCCACGGCTGGTTCCCGCTGACCAGCATGTTGATTTGGGCGCCGCTGAGCGAATGGATCACTCCTTCGCCCACCCAGCCGGGGATGCGGGCCACCCCGCCCGGGCCGCGGCGATTCATCCGCTCACGCTCCATCGCTTCATCAGCATTTCGCGGCGGGCCGGCTTCACCCCGGGGATTGGGTGGCGCCCCGTCGCGCTGGGCCCATGCCAAAGAGCCTCCCATCGCGAGCGTAATTGCGACTACAATGTAGATTCGCCTAATCATGATCGACCTCGATAATCACACTGCTCCCCGCACATTCAGAGTACCCCGCCCGAGCCCCAGCCGCCAGTTCACGCGTGGGGCAGGCTTTCTAGCCTGCCAAAGTCGCCAACAACGCCCGCGTTCAGGCTATAAAGCCTAACCTACGAACGAGGCAGGATAGAAAACCTGCCCCACAAATAATCGCTATGCCCAACCCGCCTAAACAGCTCACCGTCCCTCAGTTTGCCGCCATGAAGGGCGAGGGTCGACGCATCACGGTCCTCACGGCTTACGACTACCCAACCGCGCGGCTGATCGATCAGGCCGGGGTCGAGGCGATTCTGGTGGGCGACAGCCTGTCGATGGTCGTCCAGGGCCACTCGAACACGCTCCCCGTCTCGCTGGACGAAATGATCTACCATGCCGAAATGGTGGGCCGCGCCGTGCAGCACGCGCTGGTGGTGGTCGATATGCCCTTTCCCAGCTACCACTTGGGGCTGCACAAGGCGATTGAAAACGCGGGGCGAATCCTCAAAGAAACGCGTTGCCAAGCGGTGAAGCTGGAAGGGGGCGTCGATCAGGCGCCCACCATCGCGGCGCTCACGTCGGCCGGCATCCCGGTGATGGCACACGTCGGCCTTCGCCCGCAAAGCATCCACCAACTCGGCGGCTACCGTGTGCAGCGCGACAAAAAGCAACTGCTCGCCGACGCCGTGGCCGCCGAAAACGCCGGCGCCTTTGCGGTGGTGGTCGAGTGCGTGCCCAGCGCCATTGCTGCCGCCATCACCAAGAAGGTCAAAATCCCCACGATCGGCATTGGTGCCGGGCCGGACTGTGACGGCCAGGTGCTCGTCATCAACGATGTGCTCGGCATCTCGAGCGGCTATGTGCCGAAGTTCGTCAAAGCGTACGCCAAACTTGATGGCGAGATCACCCGCGCCGTGACTGCCTTCCGCGATGAAGTGCGAACCAAAAAGTTCCCGGGCCCGGAACACCAGTACGAGTAGCTTTAGCGGGTCGCGGGTGCCAGTGGCACCCGATTTCATCTCGCCCTACTTCTGCTCGCGCGCTTTCCGCACAATGTCGTCGATTCGCCGCGTGTTGGCCCAATCGTCCTTATAATTCACCGCCACAAATTTGGCGTTGCCGACGGTGGCGTACTCGTTGGCCACGCTGGTGCCGTTCCAATCAAACGCCAGGAGTGCGTCCCGAATCGCGGTCTGTAGCTCCGGCTTCAAATTGTAAGCGTACCCCAAAACCGCGGGCGGAAAGCGTTCCGATTCGTACACCGTTTCAATCGCGTCAGCCGCGACCTCCCCTTTAGCGATCATTCCGTCGAGCACGTCGCTGGCCACCGGCGCGAGATCGGCTTCCTTGGCGACGATATCCTTGATGGAAGTATCGTGCCCCAGCGAGAAGCCCCACTCATAATCGCGCTCGGGGAGTAGCCCGCGCTGTTCCATCAGCATCACCAGGGCGGCCTTAAAGCCGGAATTCGAATCGGGGCTGGTAAAGGTTACCCGGGGCCGCTTTTGCGCCGCGGGCTTCAAATCTTCCACCGACTTAATGCCGCTGCCGGCGGGAACGATGATCTTCATCGTGTAACCCACGGTCCCATCGGCTCGGCCGAACGTGCACACTGGCACAAAGCCACAACTCTGCACCGCCGTGGGCGCCGTGCCCGTGCTCAACCCAGTGATGTGCAGCTCACCAGCGGCGAGGGCACTGAGCTGCTCCGAGATCGACGTGGGCCCCGTGCTATACTCCACCGGCTTGCCAAGCTTTTCGCTCAGGTGCTTGCAGAAGTCAGCCCAGTTAGCTGCTTCGCGAGCAGGATCTTCGCTCGGAATATAACAGAACTTAATCGTCGCCGGATCAACGCACTTCTCAGCGGCGGGCGAATCGCACACCAAATCGCCGTCGGCATCAACGAAGGCCACGGTCGTGCTCGGCGGCTTGACGACATCATCGAGCAGCCGCTGCAAGATATCGCGTTCGAGCTCGGCCTGCGCTTGCTTCTGCACCGAAGCGTTACTGAACAGCGACAAGCCGATGAGAATCAGCGCGAGCGGCAGCACCAACTTCAAGACCCGCGACAGCGAAAGCGAACCTGATTCAGGGGAACCAGCAGCTGGGGTAGAATTCGACATCTCTTGCTTACCTGTTCAGGAAAAATCAACACCGCCGCAGCACAGAATATCACACCCGTACCGCCGGGCCAATCATTTTTTCGCCGCCAACTGACCCGCCGCCAAGAGTGTGTTGGCCAGCAGCATGGTGATGGTCATCGGCCCCACACCCCCGGGCACGGGGGTCATTCGCCCTGCGACCGCCGACACACTCGCGAAATCGGCGTCCCCCACCAGCCCCGCGTCAGTGCGATTCGTGCCGACATCAATCACCGTGGCGCCCGGTTTCACCATTTCCGCGGTAATGAACCCCGGCTGGCCGATCGCCGCCACCAGAATGTCCGCCTGCCGGGTAATCGCGGGTAAATCGCGAGTCCGGCTGTGGCACAGCGTGACCGTCGCGTCGCACCCTTTTTGCCCGAGCATAATCGCCAATGGCTTCCCCACGATGTTGCTCCGCCCCACCACCACCACATGCGCCCCGGCCGTGGCGACCCCGCTCCGCTCGAGCAGTTTCAAAACCCCGTGCGGCGTGCAGGGTAAAAACCGTGGTCGGCCTTGGACCAGTAGCCCCACGTTCTCGGGATGAAACGCATCGACATCCTTCGCCGGCGAAACCGCTTGCAGCACGCGATCGGGATCGATCTGCTTAGGTACGGGAAGTTGCACCAAGATGCCATGTACTACCGGATCCGCGTTCAGCCGTTCGATCAGCGCGAGCAGTTCTGCTTCCGTAGTGTTTGCCGGCAGTCGGAAGAGTTGGCTCTGCATGCCAACATCGGCGCACGCTTTCTCTTTGTTGCGCACATAGACCGCGCTCGCGGGGTCATCGCCCACCAGCACCGCCGCGAGACACGGAACCACGCCCGATCTCGCGCTGAACTCCGCCACCTGAGCGGAAAGTCCCGCCCGAATCTCCGCCGCGATTTTTTTGCCGTCGATGATCTGTGCCATGACCCGAAGTGTAATCGAAGTCGTGAATGTTCGTTAGCCGCGGCCACGCATCTGGCAATGGCCGGCCGCGCGTTTCTTGTGGCCCAACGACAAAACACGGCCGCGGAGCGCGGCCGGCTAACATAGATATCGCAAACCCATAAGCAAAAGTGACGCGTAACCTGCGGCCATCACATCGTCCGCCATGACGCCCCAACCATCTGGCAGTTTTTCGAGCGCTCGGCACGGCCACGGTTTGGTGATGTCGAACAGCCGATGCAGTCCAAACGCCACGAGCCACCACCAGCTCACCGGTCCGGCGGCGGTGAGAATCACCAGTGCCACGGTGGTAAGCTCATCCCATACGATCGCCTGCGGGTCTTTCGTGCTCCCTAACTCCAGCGCCGCCGCAGTACAAAGCGGCCCGCCAATGAGCACCAAACCGATGCAAGCCACTAACCCCCACGGTCCCGGCAACTGCACGAGCCCCCACGCCAACGGCAAGCCCCACAAAGCACCCAAAGTCCCTGGCGCGGGGCCATTCAGGCCAACCCCAAAACCGGTCGCCAAATACACCGACTTCTTCATTTGGCGGAGTATAACACCACTTCGTCCCGCCTACTGCCTGCTGCCCGCTGCCCTCTCCGCTTCCAATCCATCTTGGCCGCACCCGGTCAACTACGGTAAACTAGGGTATTCGGCCTGATTTTGCGGTCTTAGTGGAAGGCACAGTTCGCATGAGCGACGTCGCGGAAGAAGTTGAAGTCAATGCGGTGGAAGCCGCCAAGCTGGCCAGCGGGTTCTTGAAGGGAGAAATTCCCACGGAGCTGGCCAACGGCGATCCGTTTTGGAGTAAGGACGCCATCGCGCTGCTGAAGCACCACGGCACCTACGAACAGGACGACCGCGACCATCGGGCCGACGCCAAGAAAGCGGGCGCCCCCGGCGGCAAGTATTTCAGCATGATGATCCGCACCGCTCTCCCTGGCGGTCGGCTCAGCAGCGATCAACTGCTCACCGAGCTCGACCTGTGCGACCAGCTCGGCAACGGCACGCTCCGCATTACAACCCGCCAAGGTTTGCAATTACATGGAGTGCTGAAAAGCAATCTCAAAGAGACCATTGCGCGGATCAATCACGCCAAAATGACCACGCTCGCCGCTTGTGGCGATGTGAACCGAAACGTGATGGCCTCGCCCGTGCCGATGAAGCACGACGGCGTGTATGACGAAATTCACGCGCTCGCCGATCGTATTGCCGTTCACCTCCGGCCCAAAACGCCGGCGTACTATGAACTGTGGTTAACGAACGACGAAACCGGCGAGAAAACTTTGGCGGGTGGCGGAGCGCCGGCCGATCCCTTTGAGATCGAACCGATTTATGGCGCCGCCTACTTGCCGCGCAAGTTCAAGATCGCGATCGGCATCCCCGGCGATAATTCGGCCGATGTCTACGCGCAAGATGTGGGCCTGGTGGCCGTCTGCGAGAACCACCAAGTCGTCGGCTACAACGTCATCGTCGGCGGGGGCTTCGGCGTCACGCCGAGCGCCGCCAAAACCTTCGTCGCGGTCGGCCAGGAAATGTGCTACGCCTCGGCGGCGGACGTGATCGACGTGGTGACCGCCATCGTGAAAGTGCAGCGCGATTTCGGCAACCGCGCCGACCGTAAGACGGCCCGGCTTAAATACCTCATTCACGATTGGGGCCTCGACCGATTCCGCCAAAAGGTGGAAGAGTACTTTGGCGGCGAGCTCGAACCCTTGCGCGATGCGCCAGTCACCGCTTACAACGATGGCATGGGCTGGCATGAACAAGGCGACGGCCGCTGGTTCTACGGCCTGAACGTCGAAAACGGCCGGATCAAAGATGAGGGCGATTATCGGCTGAAAACGGCGCTCCGCGAAGTTTGCACGCAACTGGCGCCGCCGCTGCGCCTGACCCCGCACCAGAGCATTTTGTTCTGCGATCTCGCGGCCGAAGATCGCCCGAAACTCGAAGGCATCCTTCGCGCGCACGGTGTGCCGCTGACCGAGGATTTTACTAATGTGCGGCGATGGTCAATCGCCTGCCCTGCCCTCCCCTACTGCGGCTTGGCGGTCACGGAAAGCGAACGCTATCTGCCCACCATCATCACGCAACTCGAAGCGGAACTTACAGCACTGGGGCTTGAAGATGAAATCTTCACAACTCGCATGACCGGCTGCCCGAACGGTTGCGCCCGGCCCTACAACGCTGAGGTGGGGCTGGTCGGCAAGACCAAAGGCAAGTACACCGTGCTGTTGGGCGGCAGCCGACTGGGCCACCGCCTCAACTGGATTTACCAAGACCTCGTACCGCAAGACCAAGTGGCCGCCACGCTCACCCCCGTGCTCCGCTACTTCAAATCAGCCCGGCAGAATGGCGAATCGTTCGGCGATTTTTGTTTTCGCGTCGGTAAGGATGAACTGTTGGCCAACTGCTCGGCATAAACTCTTCAGAGGACTTCTGTTATGGCATGGCTCTTCGAACGCACGGTGGAACTGGCCGCTTGGGTCGCCTTGGTCGTCGCGTGGATTTCGCTCGCGCTGTCCGCCTACTGGATGTACCACTTCCTCGGCACGGCGGGGCTCGAAGAGCCCGACTACGAATTGTTGCGTTCGAGCACCAAAGCGGCCGGCGCCTTCGTCGGTTTCGCGCTCGCCATCGGCGTGCTGGCGTGTATCGACCGGTTCTTGTTCGATGCGGATGAGAAGAAGTAGGCAGCTGGCAGAGGGCAGTAGGCAGTAAGGCTTTCTGTGAGCAAAGCTCGGCATTTTACTGCCCTCTGCCTGCTGCCCTCTGCCTGCTACAATTTTCCTCCGTGAAGGACGCCTCGCCGGCGGCTCCGCTTGTTGAGCTGGCCGCACAACTGGGTAGGCAGAGCGACTTCGCCCGCGTCACCCAAAGCCTGTTGGCGGGACATGGCGGCGCGCTCGGCGGAGTCTGGGGTGCTTCTCGCGCCCTCGTTGCGGCAGCGCTCGCCGAACAATCACCCGGGCCCATCGTGGTGGTCCTGCCGCATCTGGCGGATGTCGAACGGTTCCGGCTCGATGCCACGCTCTTCACCACCGCGGCGATGGAAACATTTCCCGCGTGGGAATCGGCCCCCGGCGAGCGGGTGGTCCACGACCACGTCTACGGCCAGCGCTTACGGGTGCTCAAGCTGCTCACCGGCCCCGCCGATGCCCCGGGAATAGAGACCGCGCCGAAGCTCGTCATCACCAGCATCCAAAGTTTGCTGCAACCGGTCCCCGCGCGCGATTCCATCGGCAGCGCAACGCGCCGGCTGAAGGTAGGCCAAGCGCTCGATGAACAAGAGCTCGCTCACTGGTTGGTCGACCGCGGTTGCCACGGCACGTCGGCGGTGGAGTTGCCGGGCGAGTTCGCCGTGCGCGGCGGAATCGTCGACATCTTCCCGCCTGATGCCCTCGCGCCAGTGCGGGTGGAACTCTTCGGCGACGAAATCGAATCGATCCGCGCGTTTGATTTGGCCACGCAGCGCAGCTTGGGAGCACTCACGGCTGTGGACATCACCATGCTGAGGCCCGCGACGAGCGACCGCTCGCACTTCACGGCGTACTTGCCCGAAGGAAGTTGGTTCCTGCTGGTCGAGCCGAGCGACCTCGCCGAAGAAGGCAAGTTCTATCACGAACGGGCCGACAAGCCGGAGCAGTTCCACAGCATCCGCACCACCCTCGCCGAAGTTTACAAGTTCCCGTCGGTCACCGCCTCCGGTGTGCCAACCGGTTCGATGGAAGAGACGGCGCACTTAGGGTTTGAATCGGTCGAGCGCTTTAGCGGCGATGTTCACCGCGTGCGCGAGGAACTACTGGCCGTTGCGCTGGGGCAACAGGTGCATTTGGTCTGCCCCACGGAAGCGGAGGTGACGCGGCTGAAAGAGATCCTCGACGCTCCGCCGCAGACTGATGTCGGGGGCAGTAGCTTAGGTCCTCGACCCGAGCAAACGACAGCTACGCTCGGCTCGGGGAGCCAAGCTACAAACTATCGAAAGAGTCGTCAGTCGGGGGAGGCGTTACCCTTCCACTACGTCCTCGGCCAACTCTCCGGCGGCTTTCGAATCGTTTCGTCGAAAACGCTGATTCTTTCCAGCGGTGAACTTTTCAATCGGCACGATGTCGTCCGCGGCAGCGTGCGCCAGTTCGCCGGCCGGGCGATCGATAGCTTCCTCGAGCTGCGCGAAGGCGATCTGGTGGTCCACATCGCCCACGGCATCGGCCGCTATCGCGGGATGAAGCTCATTGAGAAAGAGGGCGCCGGCGAAGAGCATCTGGAAATCGAATACGACGGCGGCACGCGCATCTACGTGCCGGCCACCAAGATCGAGCTGGTGCAAAAGTACGTTGGCGGCAAGAAGACCAAGCCGACACTCGCCAAAATCGGCGGCAAAAGCTGGGTCCGGCAGAAGCAGGCGGCCGAGGCGGCGGTCTCCGACCTCGCCTCCGACATGCTCGAACTGCAAGCCCGACGCGACGCTCGGCCCGGCATCCGCTTTCCGGAAGATACGCAGTGGCAGGCAGAGTTCGACGCCTCCTTCCCGTACGATGAAACACCCGATCAACTCACCGCCATCGCCGCGATTAAAGCGGACATGCAGCTCCCCAAACCAATGGATCGCCTGCTATGCGGCGACGTTGGCTTCGGCAAAACGGAGCTGGCCATTCGCGCCGCGTTTAAAGCGGTCGACGCCGGTTACCAAGTGGCCGTGCTGGTTCCGACTACCGTACTGGCCGAACAGCACCGCCGCACCTTCACCGCGCGGATGGCGGAGTTTCCGTTCCAAATCGCGTGCCTCAGCCGCTTCTGCACGGCGAAGGAGGAACGCCAGATTCTGGAGCGGGCCGCATCGGGGGACGTCGATATCGTCATCGGCACGCACCGCGTGGCCTCGCCCGATGTCGGGTTCGCCAATCTCGGCCTGCTGATCATCGATGAAGAGCAGCGCTTCGGCGTCGAGATCAAAGAACGGCTCAAAGCGGTGCGCGCCACGGTCGACGTGCTTACGATGACCGCCACGCCAATTCCGCGCACGCTGCACATGGCGCTCCTCGGCGTGCGTAACATTTCCAACCTCGAAACGCCGCCGGCAAATCGCATCGCCGTCGAGACCCGCGTCACCCGCTTCAACGCGGAGATGATTCGCCACGCCATTATGCGGGAGCTCAACCGCGATGGGCAGGCGTACTTCGTTCACAACCGGATTCAGGATATTCACAGCGTTGCGCAGCGATTGCAAGAGATTGTGCCCGAGGCGCGCATCGGCGTTGGACACGGACAAATGGCGGAGCATCAGCTCGAAGAAGTGATGACCCGCTTCGTGCGCCATGAGTTCGACATTCTGCTGGCGACCACCATCATCGAAAGCGGGCTCGACATCCCCAACGCGAACACCATGTTCATCGACGACGCCGACCGCTACGGCCTCGCCGACCTGCACCAACTGCGCGGTCGCGTGGGCCGAGATGTGCGGCGATCGTACTGTTACCTGTTGGTGGACGAAAACAAACACCTCAACCCCGAAGCGGCCCGTCGGCTACGGGCGATCGAAGAGTTCAGCCAAATGGGCGCCGGCTTCGCCCTCTCAATGCGTGACTTAGAGATCCGCGGCGCCGGCGCCCTGCTCGGCACTCAGCAAAGCGGGCACATCGCCACCGTGGGGTACGAAATGTACTGCGCGCTACTCGAGAAAGCGGTCCGCATCTTGAAAAAGATGCCGCCGAAGGAATCGGTCGATGTAAACGTCGATCTGCCGGTCGATGCGTATCTCCCCGGCAGTTACATCCCCGATGTCCGCACGAAGATCGACCTCTACCGCCGCCTCGCCCGGCTGACCGAAGAACGGGCCGTAGACGACTTCGCCGCCGAACTGACCGACCGCTTCGGCGCCCTGCCAGCAAGCGTTTCCCGGCTGGTGGAACTCGCGCGCCTGCGAATTTGGGCGCACCAATGGGGGATTGATAGCATCCGCCGCGAGGACAATTACCTCGTGTTCGGCTACGCCAGCCGGGTGAAAATCCGCCAGCTAGCGGAGCTTTCCCGCGGCGCCCTCCGCATTGCGGACGAGCACAGTGCCTACTTGCCGCTGCCTAATCCTCGTGCCTCGGCGACAGAACTGGTGGAAACCGCCCGATCGCTCTTGCGGGGCGCCACCGACGCCGCCTAGAATCCCCCGCCCTTCCCTCTCTGCTAGCGTTTCGGGGGGTGCCACTGGCGTGCCGCCAGTGGAACTAATGGTAAGGTTTGCACCACATCCCACTGGCGGCACGCCAGTGGCACCCGCGCAGAGAATGCAGCGGTCGCCGTGAACCAATCACAATGAACACTCCCTTCTCATCACGCACTCACTCATTGATCGCGCGACAACCGCGCGCAATCCTCCTCTTCTCCTCCGTCCTCTCTGTGCTCTCTGTGGTTAGCCTTTCGGCGCAGGAACCAGCAGCGCCGACCGTCCAACCAATGGCCGAATGCGAAGTCCTCGCCCGCGTGAATGACGAAGTGATCCTCGCCAGCGATCTCTCGTGGGAAGCGCAATTCATGCTCCAAGAGCGTCTCGCCAAAATCCCGCCCGAAATGCAGGCCGAGGTGACGCCGGAGAAAGTCGAGCAACTGCGGCAGCAGATTATGCAAAACAACCTCATGTCGGTCGTCGAAATTCGCATGATCTATGGCGACTTCCGCCGCCGCGTGCCGCAGGCCAACCTGGAAGGCATCTACGTCAAGATCGACGAGGAGTGGGAGAAGAAAGAACTGCCGAAACTGATGAAAAACCTCAAGGTGAGCTCGCTGGCCGAACTCGACCAAAAACTCTACTCCCTCGGCACCTCGCGCGAAGAACGCCTGAAAGATTTCCGGGTGCAAACCATCGCCCGCGGCTGGGTGACCGAAAGCGTGAAGATCGACCGGGAAGTCACGCACGAACAGATGCTCGAGTTCTACGCCGAACACGCCCCCGATTACGACTTTCCCGCCAAGGCCGACTGGGAAGAACTGATGGTGCGCTACGACCAAGCGCCGAGCCGCGAAGCAGCCTATGGCATGGTGGCCACGATGGGCAACGAAGCGTTCGCGCTGGTGGCTGCTCAGCCCGATCCTTCAGTACCCGTGTTCGCACCAATCGCCAAGCAAAAATCGCAAGGCTTCACCGCCGCGCAAGGGGGCCTCACGCGGAGCACCACGCAAGGCGCGCTGGCCGACGAGAAACTCAACACGGCGATCTTCGAGACCCCGCTCGGCCAAATGAGCGGCATCATCGAAGGAGACCGCGGCTTCCACATCATCCGCGTGGTGAAGCGCTCGGACGCGGGCCGCACGCCGTTCGCCGAGGTGCAAAACCAAATCGCCGACCGCATCCGCAACGAACGCTTCAGCGCCGGCGTGAAATCCTCGATCGCCAAGATCCGCCGCAATACCCGCATCTGGACGAAGTTCACGGGCGAAGTGAAGTTCAACGAATTGGCAGAGAAGGCGAAAGAAACGCAGTTGCGGTAGCGGTCGCTGCTGAACGACCAAATAGCCGGGGAGCTTCGCTCCGCGGAGAGCACCAATGGCTCTACTTGCGATGCCGATCGTACCCTACCGATCGCTCCCGCTCATCGCCGCCACGCTACTTGCCTCCTGGCTTGGCATGCAAGCAATCCATGAATTGGGTCACGTGCTTGCCGCGAAAGCCACCGATGGCGTGGTGACTAACGTCGCACTGCATCCCCTGGGCATCTCACGCACCGATGTGGCGCCGAATCCGCACCCGCTGATCGTCGCCTGGGGCGGCCCGCTCTTCGGCGGTTTGGCGCCACTGGCGATCTGGGCAATCGCCGCATGGCTGCGTTGGGCGCAAGCGTTCCTCCTGCGGTTTTTTGCCGGGTTCTGTCTTGTTGCCAATGGACTCTATCTCACCGCGGGATCATTTAAACGCGTCGGTGATTGCGGAGACCTGCTGCGGCACGGCGCACCGTTTTGGCAACTGTGGGCATTCGGTGTGCCCGCAATCGCACTGGGTTTTTGGCTCTGGAGCGGCCTAGGGCCACAATTTAGAGGAGAATCGGGGGCGCCCGTTCAGAGGTCCACTCCGATCGCCCTTGGTATTACTTTGGCGTTAATCGCAATCGGACTAGTAGTTGGGAGTTAGCGGCGAGCTCATCGGCCTAAGAAATTGTCGCGAGTGACTCCGTCCGGATTCGCTCCGCCCGGCGCCGCTCATCAGCCACCCAATCGGAGTGCGTGTAGATGAGCACCGAAGTGTCGGTTTCGCGAACTTCCAACCGACTGAGTGTGAAACCCATCGCAGTGATTTCGCCAAAAAGTTTGTACGCTAAGTTCTCAACGCTGGTGGGTTCGTCGAACACACACAGCATCAGGTCTTCCCCGGTCCGCTGCATGTGATCCTGAAGCGTTGCGAACAACGGATCGTGCCGGTTGATCAGCAGCCCGTGATCGTAGTGCCGCTTCAGGTGCGGCTCCACCGACGCGTCGAAGTCCCCAAACAACGTGCTCGTTGAACCTTCGCCGCGCTCAACCTCGAAATAGCAATCAATGCCGTAGCGATGGCCATGCAGGTTGCGGCACTTGTCGGCCAACTCTTCGTTGCGATGGGCCGCGTAGAATTTGTACTGCTTGTGAATAATCATCGCGACCCCTAGTTCGGCTTGTTGATCAGGGCGAGGATTTCAGCGCGAGCAGCGGGATCGCTCTTGAATACTCCTCGAAGCGAACTGGTGATGGTCGACGCGCCGGGACTCTTCACTCCGCGGATGCTCATGCACGAATGCTCGGCTTCCACAACCACGGCCACCCCGCTGGTCGCCAGTTCTGATTCGATCAGTCCGGCGATGGTCCGCGTCATCCGCTCTTGCACCTGCGGTCGGCGGGCGACATCTTCCACCACTCGCGCCAGCTTGCTGAGCCCGGTCACTCGGCCATTGGGCAAGTACGCCACGTGGCACTTGCCGCGGAACGGCAGCAGGTGATGCTCGCACATGCTGGTGAAAGAAATGTCTCGCACCAACACCACTTCGTCGTAGTCCTCGGGGAAGACGACCTGCAAGTGCCGAGCCGGATCGACCTGCAACCCGGCGAACATTTCGGCGTACATTTTCGCCACGCGCCGCGGCGTATCGAGCAGCCCAGCCCGCTCAGGGTCTTCACCAACCGCCCGCAGGATCGTCCGAACGGCGCCCTCGATGGCGGTTAAGTCAACCTCAACTTTACGACCCGATCGCGTGGAAAGGATCGACGTGACTTCACGCTGCCGGTCTTCGTGACAGCTACATGTTCCCGCAGCGCGTGCTGGTTCCGCGATCATCGCCATCGTTATGCCTCTCCAACCAAGTTCTGTTCCGGCCCACTGGCCATGCGAACTGTAGAAGAGTGAGTTGGAATGACCATCCAGAAGCAAAGAAATGCGCTTTCTCGCAAGCGAGCCGGTTGTGTGAAGTGCGGCAGGTGTGAATCTCAAGAGGAGTGACCGGTTAAGAAGCGGTTATCGCATCAGCCACCGACGTTTAACCCACCGCGCCCAGTACCGCCCGCCGCTGGCCAGCGCGCGAACTTTGTTCACCAGCCCCCGGCCCGTGATCTTAACGCGCACCTGCGGAATTGGCTCGGCGCGCAGCTGCTGCTTGTAGGGCTCGTCACCGCGAAGGAAATCGACCTCGGTGCAGCCGGCGGCGAAGGCTTGCTCGATGAGCGTGAACGACAGCATCCAGCCCGCTTGCAACCGGTCGAACTGTGGATCGCGGCCGACCAAATAAACCTTCAGTTTCGAACCGGCGCCAACGTTGATGGCGCCGGCGGCCGGCACGCCCCCTTGTTCCAGCACCACCAGTTGCAGCACGCCCTCAGCGAACCAACTCTCGACCGCTGCGGAGAGAAACGCGCCGAACCCTGGCCTGGCGAAGCTGCCGCCGTGCGGGGCGTCTTGCCAACGCAGCTCGTGCAGTCGCACGATCTGCTGATACAACTCGCGACATTCGTCCAGTGATTGCGGCTGCCGCAGCGTCCAACCATTGTTCGGATCGCGACGTTTCTTCGGGAAGGTGCGCGCTTTGCGCTTGTTGCTTTGGCCCAGCCGGTTGGTCCACTCATCGTAACTCGCGCCGAGCGTCACGCTCCACCGCGATAGGTCGGTAAACTCATCGCAGCGCGAACCTTGGGCTTGAAGTGCGGCCGTGAGCGCGCTGATGTTTGCATCGCCAGCGGTCACTCCCTCGAACAGAATCTGATCCCAACGGCCCGCATCGCGATCGGAGAGCAAGGACGAAGCGATCGCCATGATCACGCCGGTTGAACGAGCTTGATCAACCAGCAGCGAAAGATTGTCGCCGCACGCTAAATCGTCGCCCAACAGTCGTAGCACGCGACCCTGGGAAGCGGATTGAACTGCATAGAACGGCGCGATGCCCACCACTGCTCCGGCCGCATCCCGCACCACGCGGACGGCGAGTCGCTTCCCGCCGCCGAACGCCTGCCACCAGGCCGCGGCCCAACTCCATCCCCGGAACGGATGTGGCCCCGCGAGCCGATTCCAATCGGCGGCGAGCGGCTGAAGTTCTGCGAAATCGTTTAGAAGGGTTACGTCGTACATGCCGGCCGCCAAGCGGTAAACCAATTCGAGGGAATCGGGAAAGTTTAGGTCACAAATGCCGCAACCTGCGGCTTACCGCAGATTTGTAATATTCCGTGAGTTCGACGTTCGAAATTCTCATTACTGGAGTAAGTTCTGCGGATTGAAATCTCCCCAGCTTGCCGATACTCTTAAGGGACAGCTTGATTGAGACTCATTCTCAAAAGCAATCGCAGGATGTCGCAAATGGTCAAGATCGCCGATCCCCTTGAAGCCCGGGGCCTCACGCTCAGCCAACTCCGCTCCGGAACCGCTGCCGTGGTGTCCGAAGTTCGGGGCGCCGCCGGTGACATTTCCCGGCTTCAAGCGCTGGGCGTCTGCCAAGGTCGCCGCGTGGAAATGATGCAGGCGGGTGATCCCTTGATCGTGCGGGTTGTCGGGTCAAAGGTTGGCCTCTCGCACCGGCTGGCCGACAGCGTCATCGTTTGCACCGAAACCTGCCCCACGCAAACGGCTCGCGTTTAACATTCGGCCCGTCAGGCGATGGCCACCTCCTCCGAACTCGCGCAGCTTCCCATCCTTACGGAGAAGCCACACCACGTCCCGAGCGTCGCGCTGGTAGGCAATCCCAACGCGGGGAAGACGTCCCTCTTCAATCGCCTCACCGGACTACGGGCGCACACGGCCAACTTCCCAGGGACCACGGTCGAGCATCGCCGCGGGCGGATTCACGCTGGCGAGCAATCGATCGAACTGATCGACCTGCCGGGTTTATATTCGCTCGATGCGCTCACCCCCGATGAGCAAGTCGCCCGCGCGGCGATCGTGGGCGAAATCACGCGCCACCCGGCGCCCGATCTGTTGGTGCTTGTGCTCGATGCGACCAATCTCGAACGCAATCTCTACCTCGCCAGCCAAGTGCTGGAACTCAAACGGCCGACGCTGGTAGCGCTCAACCAAATCGACGCCGCCGAGCAGCAAGGCCTCACCGTCGATCTCGCCGCGCTCAGCGCGAAACTCTGCGCGCCGGTTGTGGCCGTGTCGGCGCGCACCGGGCAGGGGATTGAACAGCTCACCGAAAAAATCGGCGCGGTGCTCGCCACACCCACGGCGCCCACGTTCGACGCCGCCGGCTGCGCGTGCGACGCCTGTCACGGATGCAGCTACGCCGCGCGATACGACTGGGCAAAGCAAGTGCGGCTCTCCTCCGTGCAAGGCGCCGACGAACCACACTCGCCGTTGACCGACGCCCTCGACCGCGTACTGGCCCATCGGTGGTGGGGACTCGGCGTGTTCGGCGTGGTGATGCTGCTCACGTTCATGCTGATTTTTTGGGCCGCTCAACTGCCGATGGACCTGATCGACGGCGCCTTCGCCAGCCTCGGCGAAACGGTCGGCGGCTGGCTCCCCGCCGGCGACTTGCGCAGTTTGGTGGCGGACGGCGTGATCGGCGGCGTCGGCGGGATGCTGGTGTTTCTACCGCAGATTTGCCTGCTATTTCTGCTCATCGCACTTTTGGAAGATTCCGGCTACCTCGCCCGCGCGGCGTTCGTGATGGACCGGCTGATGCGCAAAGTCGGCCTCCCCGGCAAAGCG
Organism: Pirellulales bacterium; assembly: GCA_022841705.1. Lineage (GTDB taxonomy): Bacteria > Planctomycetota > Planctomycetia > Pirellulales > Lacipirellulaceae. The sequence goes on along the minus strand of JALHQZ010000006.1, from coordinate 74,753 downwards.
TTCGTGCCGATGCTCTCGGCCCACGCCTGCGCCATTCCGGCGATCATGTCCACCCGTATGATCGAAGACCGCCGCGATCGGCTGGCCACCATTTTAATCGTCCCGCTGATGAGTTGCTCCGCCCGCGTACCGGTCTACGCGCTGGTGGTCGCATTGCTCTTCCCCCATGATCCGGTCCGCGCAGCGCTGCTCTTCGCCGGCGCTTATGTCCTCGGCATCGTCGCCGCACTCGGGCTTGGGTGGCTGCTCAAGCGCACGCTGCTTCCGGGTGAATCAACGCCGCTGTTGATTGAACTGCCGAACTACCGCGTGCCGTCGCTCCGCAATGCGCTCATCACCACCGTCGATCGCGCGTGGGTGTTCATCAAGAACGCTGGCACCACGATTCTGGTGATCTCGCTCATCCTGTGGGCGCTCGCGACCTATCCGCACACGGACCTCGCCGACCTGCCCGCCGAACGCCAAGCCGCGATCAACGCCGCGGGTGACAACGCCGATGCGCTCCTCGCGCAAGCGCAACTCGAACGCTCCTTCGCCGGACGAATCGGCCAAGTCATCGCGCCGGTCTTCGCCCCGCTGGGGTTCGATTGGAAGATGAGTGTCGGCGTGGTCACGTCGTTCGCTGCACGGGAAGTCATCGTCTCCACGCTGGCGGTGCTGTACGGAGTCGGCGAAGAGGGCGCCGAGAATGGCTCGCTCTACGATTCACTCCGCACGGCAACCCATTCTGACGGCAGTCTCGTCTTCACCTCCGCCACCTGCCTGAGTTTGCTCGTCTTCTACGTCCTCGCGATGCAATGCCTGCCGACCCAAGCCGTCACCCGCCGCGAAACGGGCGGTTGGCGTTGGCCGACCTTTCAGCTTGTCTCGATGAGCGTGATGGCGTACGTGGCGGCGCTCACGGTCTACCAGCTTGCTACGCTGTTCGGGAAAACTTAGCGAGGCGGGCAAGATTTCCCGCTAAATTTCGCCGCGAGCGGACATTCGTTAGTAGCGATGCACTCAACTGGGTCGCAAATCCAATCGCACCCGCTTATCATACACGCTTCACCCCTTCCCGCGGTTGGCGGCTTCAGTGTGGCCTCTAGCCGATGCCCATCGATTGCTTAATCTCATGTCAACGACTCGTCGGAACTTTCTCTTCTCTTCCAGTGCTGCTGCGGCAGCCACCACTATCACCGGCGCCGTTCGCGCTGCGGACGTAAACAACCAGCTTCGCGCCGCCATCATTGGCGTGAACGGCCGCGGCACGTCACACATGGAAGGTTTTACTTCCGCCGACAATGTGAAAGTCGCCGTGCTGTGCGATGTCGATGAGAAAGTCCTCGCCGAACGCGCCGCGCAGTTCGAGAAGAAGTACGGCTACAAGGTCGAAACTTCGACCGACATGCGGCAAGTGTTCGACCGCAAGGATATCGATGTCGTCGGCATCGCCACGCCGAACCACTGGCACGCGCTCGCCACCATCTGGGCGTGCCAAGCGGGCAAGGATGTCTACGTCGAGAAGCCCGGTTCGCATAACGTGTTTGAAGGCCGCAAGATGGTTGAAGCGGCGAAGAAGTACAACCGCATCGTGCAGCACGGCGTGCAGCTGCGCTCGAACCCCGAACTCCGCCGCGCGGTGGAACTGCTGCGTGAAGGAATCATTGGCGATGTCTACATGGCTCGCGGCTTGGTGTTCCGCGAACGGGGCGACCTCGGCCACAAACCGAACGCGCAGCCGCCGAAGACGTTGAACTGGGACATGTGGCAAGGCCCGGCGCAGGCGCGGGAGTTTTCCACCAAGTATTTCCACTACAACTGGCACTGGCACTGGGACTTTGGCAACGGCGACATCGGCAATCAAGGGGTCCACGAGACCGACATGTGCCTCTGGGGCCTGGGCGTTGACACCCTGCCGAGCGAAGTCTCCGCGATGGGGGGCAAGTTCCTGTGGGACGATGACAAAGAAGTGCCTGAGGTTTTGTCATCAGCGTTCGTCTACCCCGAACAGCAGAAGATGATCGAGTTCGAAGTCCGCCCGTGGCGCACGAACACCGAAGAAGGGATCGGCGTCGGCAACATCTTCTACGGCAAAGAAGGCTACATGCTGGTCCGTAACTACAACACGTTTGAAACCTACCTCGGCCCCAACCGCGAACCCGGCCCGAAGGGTTCCAGCGGCGAACCCCTCAATCGCCACTTCCAGAACTTTATCTCTGCCGTCCGCAGTCGCGACGCCAAGTCTCTTCACGGCCCCGTGGAAACGGCGCATACGAGTTCCGCACTCGCGCACCTAGGCAACATCTCGTACCGCTTGGGCCGAAGGCTGAAGTTCAACCCCGAGAGCGAAACGTTCGTGAACGATTCGGAAGCGGACCAGTATCTCACGCGGCAGTACCGGGCGCCGTACGTGGTGCCGGAGGTGGTGTAAGTCGCCCGCTTTTTGCACACGATTTTTAGCCGTGTCAAACGTTTTCTGTGGCCATCGCGCATTCGTAATGCGCGCGCCGTGAATTGTTTCACGTGAAACAATTTCGCCTGGCTCCCCGTTTTCTTAAAAAAGCGGCTGACGGGCGTGGCTCGAGAATTTGTTTCACGTGAAACAATTTTCGCGGGGTGAGTAGAACCGAAACGCGCTCCGCCACGCGTCGCGGCTATCGGGGAGTTGTTTCACGTGAAACAATTTGGTCCGCCGTTGATTGTTTCACGTGAAACAATTTTCCAATCGGGGGGTGGCTACGATTTGGGGTTGACAGGGGTGGCTACAATTTGGGGTTGACCGCGTTTTTCCAAACCCCATTTTCTTGGCTTTTTTGCTCGAGCTCACCGCTTAATTGCCAGTGAATGAAGCGGCAGTTATGCTGCGATTAGCTTTCACTCGCCCTCCCAATCGTTACGATTTCACGATGCCCGCCCGCGATCCTCGCCGCCGCCGCTTGGGGTTTGAAGCGCTCGAATCCCGCGAGATGTTGGCGGGGGATTTGGAGCTGGTCGAGGACATCTACGCGGCCAATCGTGGCTCGGGCGTTTCAAGTCTCGTTAATCTCAACGGGACGCTCTACTTCGCCGCCAGCGACGGGATGAAAGCAGCGGCGCTGTGGAAGAGCGATGGAACGGCGGCCGGCACAGTGCTCGTTAAAGACACCTATCAATCGGAGTTTGTTTCTTACGGCATCGCGACCAGCTTACTGGGTGAATTAACGAATGTCTCGGGCACTCTGTTTTTCTATGCGCGGAACAGCGCAACAGGCGCCGAGTTGTGGAAGAGCGATGGGACGACCGCCGGCACGGTGCTCGTCAAGGACATCCGGTTGGGAACTTCGCCGTATGGCGGCCCACTCGGCTCGACACCACGCGAACTAACAAACATCGGCGGCGTGCTTTACTTCGTCGCCAACGATGGTGTGAGCGGCTACGAGCTTTGGAAAAGCGATGGCACGGCGGCCGGCACGGTGCTCGTGAAGGACATCCGCCCTGGACTAGCTAATGCTTATGTCCGCCAGCTTACCGAACTGGGTGGCCAACTGTACTTCATCGCCACTGACGGCGTGAGCGGTGACGAGCTCTGGAAGAGCGATGGAACGACTGCCGGAACCATCCGAGTGAAGGACATTCGAATCGGCGCGGAAGGCGGGCTTGCTCAGACTTTTGATTCGCATCTCACCAACGTTAACGGCGAGCTGTACTTTCAAGCTAACGATGGCTTAAGCGGTCCTGAGCTCTGGAAGAGCAATGGAACCGAGGCCGGTACAACGCTCGTCAACGATATCAACACGGGAAGTGCTGGTTCGAGTCCAAAGTCATTCACGAACGTGAACGGCGCCCTCTTCTTTGCTGCGAATGATGGATTGTCCGGCTACGAGTTGTGGAAGAGTAACGGCACGCCAAACGGCACGCTACGGGTCAAGGACATTGCCCCCGGTGCAGCCACCTCACTGAGTTACCTCCGAGCCTCGGATGGCTGGGCCAATATCGGCGGAACTCTCCTCTTCACCGCTCGGGATTCTAACCGGGCGCTTGATTTGTGGAAGAGTGATGGGACGGAAGCGGGTACGGTGCGGATCGCCAACATAGCACCCCCAACTACAGGTTTATTGATCACTTCCGTTTACCGGAGCCTTAAGCGTATCGACGATCGGGTCTATCTAGCGCAGCACAGCTCTATCGGCACGCACAATCTTTTGGTAACCGATGGAACAACGGCCGGTACCCTGAGTATGACTGGTCCCTGGTCTTCTAACCTGAGTTACGCCAATCGCCAATATTCTGCCGAGCTGACCAATGTTGGGGGCGTCTTGTTTTTCGCCGCCAGTGAGTTTGCGACTGGTCGAGAACTGTGGAGCAGCAACGGCGCCGTCGCTAGTACGCAGCGCGTTAAGGACATTAACCGCGCCGGCATCAGCTCCCAGATTGAACATTTAGTGAATGTTGCGGGCACGCTCTATTTCACCGCGAACGACGGTGTCTCGGGTTTCGAGGTCTGGCGCAGCGATGGCGCCGCTACGGGCGCTTCGCTGGTCAAGGATATCGATCGTTTCAACCAAGGACTTTATCCACAAGCACTCACCAACGTGGGAGGCAAACTGTTTTTCAACACGAATGATGGTTCTGCCGGCGAAGAATTGTGGGTGAGCGACGGGACGAACGCCGGCACGCTGCTATTGAAGGATGTTTTTTCAGGCGCCTACGGTAGTTTTCCTTACTCATTCACGAATGTTAATGGGACGGTCTATTTTCGGGCAACTCAGGAGGCGAGTGGGAACGAGCTATGGAAAAGCGACGGAACCGCGGCGGGTACGGTCTTAGTTAAAGATATCTTTCCTAGCAACCAATCGGCTGAACCAACGTGGCTGGTGAATGTGGGTGGTGTGCTGTATTTCACTGCCGACGATGGAGTGAGTGGCCGTGAGCTGTGGAAGAGCGATGGTACCGAAGCCGGAACTCTCCGCGTCAAGGAAATTGATTCCGGTCCCGTCGAGGCGCGCATCTACGACCTGATCAACGTCGACGGCGTGCTGTTCTTCACGGTCAATACCCTTGGTAGCGGTCGGGCACTGTGGAAAAGCGATGGCTCGGAGGCGGGAACCGTGCGGGTGCGCGACCTGCCCCTGAGCCTTGGACGTTACTCATCCACTGCGATGACCAACTTTACTGGCAAACTGTACTTCGTCGCTAACGATGGAGTGAGTGGCTACGAGCTCTGGAAGAGCGATGGTACTTCCGCGGGTACGACTCGGATCAGCGACATCGCGGCGGGTGCAGAAAGTGCTTTCGATATCAATCTAGCGATCCAAATCAATCCAGTTGGAGATACCCTTTACTTCGTCGCCAACGATGGGATTAGCGGTAAGGAATTGTGGAAGAGCGATGGCACAGCGGCGGGAACTCTCCGAGTTAAAGACCTCAATGCGGGTGCCGGCGGAGCCTTTATCAGCAATCTCACAAACGTAGCCGGTAGACTTTACTTCTCAGCGTCCGACGGTGTGTCGTCTTCCCAACTCTGGCAGAGCGATGGCAGCGCCACCGGCACTGTGCCGGTGCTTTTTTCCGATAATCGGTCGCTTGCCTATCCCACATCCATCCTTGGCGTCGGCGACCGCCTCTACGTCGTCGGCTCAACCTTTGAGACCGGCCAAGAACTCTTCACTAAAGTCCTCATCGATCCGCCGATCCTCGCCGGCGACTACGACCGCAACGGAATCGTTGACCAGAGCGACCACCAGCTTTGGCAATCGAGCTTCGGCTCCGGCACCAGTCTCCGCGCCGACGGCAACGGCGATGGCGTCGTCGACACCGCCGACTACAACGTGTGGCGCGACAACTTAGGGCGCCGTTCGGGAGACTACAACCGCAACAGCGTTGTCAACTCGCTCGATCACACGTTCTGGGCCGCCAACTTTGGCGCCACCAGCGGCGTCGGTCTGCAAGGCGACGGCAACTCGAACGGCGTCATCGACGCCGCGGACTACACCGTCTGGCGGGACGCGCTGCCGGCGCCGGCTGCCACAACCGTCGCGGTCGCCAGTAGCGCGGTGAGTGCTTCGGTCACCATCATCACACCGCCCGCAGTGGCCACGCCAACCGCGATCAAAGAGCTACGCCAGATCGCCGCTTCGCCGCCACGGCGGAGTGATTTACTGCTCGTCGGCGCTCAGCAATCGACGGTTCTTCGGAACGAACCGCCGGCGAGTGGTCCGGTGTTCGTCGCATCGACGAGGGCCGCGGAATTGCAAGATGATGAGCTGGCAGCGCTCGATGCCGCCTTTGCGCTATTGGGGAGCGGGTTGGAGTAAATGGGCGAGTATGGCTTTCAGCCAAACTGCACTATGTTTCATCCCGTCCCTAGGGCGATGCCCTAGGCTACGGTGACGTGTTGGCCTTCAGCCAACATTTGCGCCGTTCTACCTCTTCGACCTTTCGACATTTCTACTCTTCAACCTTTCTTTTATTTCACATACACCCCCACTTGCGCTACGCGATCCCCGCGCTGCGGGCCAACCGCCAGCCCGAGCCAGCCGTTATCGAGCACTAGTTGGGTTACCGTCAGGCCCTGAAGCCGAGCATCCTCGGCCTGTGCTTGCCGCACCAGGTAGATCGGGCGTTCCGAATTCAGGGCCTTGCCAAACGCGGCATGCATTCGGAGCCGTTGGCCGTTGCGTAGAGCGCCCTCGATTTGGAGCGGCCCCTCTTGCGCTAACCAAGCCACCATTCCAGCGGTGTGCGGGCGATACAAGGCATGCACCTTGAAGTCCCGTGCCGATGCGCCGCGGACTCGCATTTCGGCAATGGCCAGCGTCAACCGAGCGAACCCGTCGCGAAACTCAATTCGCACCGCATCGTGGGCGGCGAAGCGAAGGGTGCAACGTTCCGCGTCCTCAGACACCGGAGCCAGTTGCAGTCGGTCTACCAGTCGGGCCTGAAGTTCGTCCATGGTGAATTGTTCCCCGGACAGGGCCAAACCGTGCGCTAGATTGTTGAGCACTGATTCGTGCAGTTGCATGCTAAGAACGCTATCGCCCGGCGCGATGATGCGCGGCGTGTGGGCGGCAAGCTGGTTGTCGGCCGCCACGCGAACTCGGGCCACCAGCCGCGACTGGCTGGTGCTCAGTTCGACCGGCGTCATGGTGAGGCCGAGTTTTTCAAGGCGCGTCGCGATTTGGGTTGAATATTTATCTTCACCCCTTTGAATCGCCTCGGCGAGTTGCGCATCGAATTGCTGGCAAACGCGCTGACGGATTTGGTTTTCGGTTTGCACGCGAGCAACACCGCGTTTGGCGGCGTATTCTTCGCGGACTCGGCCGCGGACATAGGCGCCGAGGAGCGGCACTCCGTCATAATTGGTGGACATGCCCACGAGCCGGGTTTGACTGGCGATTTCGGCCTGCGCCGCTTCAGCTTTGATGCCGGCGGAAGTCATTACCACGGGCTTGCGGGCCGTGTAGTTGGCAGTGCCAGCGTTGCGAACGACAGCCGGACCGCCGCGGGCGGAGGTGGTCGAAGTGACCACGCCGCGAGCGAGGAAATCACCGCGCCACGCTTGGCTATCTGGCGATAACTGGAGCGCGAGTTTCGTGCTTGCGGTGGACCAACCGGACACACTAGCGCCAGCAATCCGCTGCCGTACGGGTTCGGTTTGCTTGGCCGGTTGGGGTAATAGGCGTTCGACGAGTTCCGCGGCGATCGCCACTCGCAGGTTCGCGTTGCGATAGTTCACTTCCATCGCGCCCGCCAAGTCGCGCACCACGGGATCGTTGGCCGAGGCGAACTGCTTTTGCTCTTGCGCGATTCGCACACCATGCGTTGGCGAAGCGTTTGATTCGTACTTCTCCAGTTCGCCGGAAATCGCGAGCGGGTTTTGCAGTTCGGTCACAGCGAGCGGAATCTCGGGCGTGATGTCGGCATCAGCAGAACTAAACAAGTCGGACCCCAATCCACGCAGATCAAAACTACGGCTGGCGATGCGGGCGATGATTTGGCCGCGTTCTTCGGCCAACAGTTGCTCCTTACGGGCGGCGAGCATGTTCGTCGATTGCCATACGGCCAACCGGCGTTCCAAACCATAGTGGGCTTGCCGCAGCAGCGTGGCGAGCCGGGGCGAGGTGGTTGCATCGGCCATCTGCACCGCGCTTTGGCTGGCGGCTAAAATTCTGGCCAGGCGCCCCTGTTGTTGGCTGGCCAAAAAAGTAGCCACGTAGCCATGAACTTCGGTGATGGTCTGCCGAGCCCACGCAGCAGTGGTCGGTTCGTAAGTGAGCCGATCGAGTTGCTTGAAGAGCGCCGGCGGCACGCGGGTCGGTGAGTCATCACCCGCTTGGGAGAGCCAGTCGCGGAAGTTTTGCGCCGCGGAGGCGGCGTTAGCCGGCATCGGCCCGTACGGCGTACGCGGATTCGTCACCGGTGGCGCGGCGATAAAGTTAGCCGCCAATTGAGCTGTGCGTTCGTGGCCAAAAAAGTAGCCAGCGGACAGCAGTGCCTGCTCGATTTGACTTTGGATGGCGAAAAGTTTAGCCACCCGTGGCTGGTCGTCGGGATCGAAGAGTTTTGGCTCACCGACGCGCGCTGTCGGCAACAGAACCAGAAACTCTGGCGCCCGGCGCGGCGGGCAGATCACGCGGGCCTCGAGCAAGTATTGCCGCCAGTTCGCATCGGCCAGCAGATCAATCGCCGGCGGATCGATCGTGAGCTTCACGGCCGATTCTGCGAACCAGTGCTGCTCGAGCAGCGACAGCTGCGGCCGCAGCGCGGCGAGGGCGCGCTGCACCAACTCGGCGGAATCAACGCTTGGTCGAACAGTTCTAAGCGTGAAGTGCGGCGCGCCGATTTCGGTCGCCGTGAAACGACGCGGCTGCGCCGCGTAGCGCTGCGAATGCGAGTTCGCTTCGTCCCAGAATCTGGTGGCGATGGCACTCAGGCCGAGCGCCGCGAGCGCCAGTCCGACCAGCCATTTCGGTGCGTGTTGTCCCCGCCCTGCGTCCATGCCTGCCGCCTTTGCCCGGCCGCTATCACGCAGCCGCCTGTGATCTCTCACCGTCCGGTGGTGGGAGGTTCCGCCTAATGTTCCAATCAACCAGCTGCACTCGCTCCGATTTGTGAAAGTGGAGCGGTTACATAAAATTACTAGTATGAGTAGCATCGGAGGCCTGGGCAGAATAATTGAGCGCCGGACGCCGTGCGGGGCGAATTGAAAGAGGACCCGGCCCGACTAATCCGAACAGGCGTCGCCTGCGGCGCGACGGCGTAAAAAACAGCGGCTTACCACATGAACGACGTGATCCGACTCGCCCTGATCGGCTTCGGCGGCGGCCTGGGCGCCATCTGCCGCTACCTGGCCGGGATCGCCGCCACGCGGTGGTTGGGTTCCAGCTTCGCCTTCGGCACGCTCGGGGTGAATGTGGTCGGCTGCCTGTTGATGGGGGTGTTGATGGCCCTCGCGGCGAGGGTAAATCACCTGCTGCTGACCACTCTGACCGTGGGTTTTTTGGGCGGTTTGACCACGTTTTCGGCGTTCGGCTACGAGACGGTCCGCTACTTGCAGGCGGCGGAATACCGTGTTGCGGCGCTGAATATCGGGGCGAATGTGGTGCTCGGGTGCGGAGCAGTGCTGGTGGGGCTGGCGATTGGAAAGTGGGTTAGCTGAAGCTGGGTGGCACTGACTTTCGGCCGCGCGTGACTTTTTTTGCAATTCACGCTTACTCGGCCGATTGTCAGTGCGGCGCTAGCCGTGGGAGGTGACGCGTGTTGCCTCCTACGGCGTGGAACGCCGCACTGACATTCGGCCGGCAACGCGTGAATTTAGAGGGAAGCGATAACCGGCCGAAAGTCAGTGCCACCCCCAGCGAGACGCGGCTACGTAGCCACCGCTGCCCGCTGCTGGTAGACTTTTCGGGTTGAGGTTCCCATGTTGGGGGGACCGGTTTTATGGCGGCGAAGGTTTGAGTTGTGATGTCTGTCGAGAATGAAGTTTTGGAGCCGCCTGTCGAAACGGCGACTGAAGAATCCCGGCCTAGCGAGCGGATCAAGATTGGGTCACAACGTGACGAGCCCAGCGCACCCATCGAGACGGCGCCGAAGCCGACGATGCCGGTGAAGGACGCCAAGCCGGCCGAAAGAACAGTTAAGCACTATCCGCCGCCGAACATTCGTTCGGAACTGCCGCCTGAGCTGGAAGCCGAACTGCAAGCGGCGCTGGGCGAGCAGTCGATCGATCAGCTGATGGCGGGCGCCGCCGGTGAGACGCCGGTTGAGCTGGCGCCGGAGTCGCGCGTCAAAGGGCGTGTCTCGAAGTTTCATGCTGACAACATCTTCGTAGACCTTGGCAATCATCGCCAAGGCGTAATCGCCGGAAAGCAGTTCGGCGACTTGCCGCTGCCAGAGGAAGGCGCCGAGATCGACCTCTTGGTCGTGCGGCACAACGCGGAGGATGGCCTGTACGAACTTTCGCTCCCGCACGCCGCCGTGCAGATCGGCAATTGGGACGAAGTGGAAGTGGGGCAAGTCGTTGAAGTCACGGTGACCGGCGTGAACAAAGGTGGGCTCGAATGCCAAGTCGCCGGCATCCGGGGCTTCATGCCGATGGGGCAGATTTCGATCTACCGCGTCGAGCAGCCCGAGGATTACCTCAACCAGAAAATCGCGTGCGTGGTGACCGAAGCAAACCGCGACCGCCGCAATTTGGTGCTGAGCCACCGCGCGGTGATGGAGCGCGAGCGGGCCGAGAATAAAGAGAAGCTGATGGCGGCGCTCGCGCCGGGGCAAGTGGTGGAAGGAACCGTCCGCAGCTTGCGCGACTTCGGCGCCTTCGTCGATCTCGGCGGCGTGGATGGCATGATTCATGTGAGCAAGATGAGTTGGGCCCGGATCAATCACCCCAGCGAAGTGCTCACCGAAGGGCAAGCGGTGAAAGTAAAAATCGAGCGGATCGATCCGGACACCGGCAAGATTTCGCTCTCCTACCGCGACATGGGCGAGAACCCATGGGACTCCGCGGAGAAGAAATACTATGTGGGCGCCACGGTGAAAGGCGCCGTCTCGAAGATCATGGACTTTGGCGCCTTTGTGAAGTTGGAACCGGGCGTTGAGGGCCTCATCCACATCTCCGAGCTCGCCCATGGCCGTGTCTTCCGTACCAGCGACGTGGTGAGTGAAGGCCAAGCGGTAGAAACGAAAGTATTGTCATTCGACCGCGAGAAGCAGCGCATTTCGCTCTCGCTGAAAGCCTTGCAGGCGAAACCGGTGAAGGAAGAAGCGAAGAAAGAAGAGGAAGCGCCCGAGCCGGAACCTGTGGCCGTCGAGCGCAAAAGCCCGAAGAATTTGAAAGGCGGCATCACCAATCCTTCGGGCGGTGACCGTTTTGGGCTGAAGTGGTAAGCACCAGAATGCCACGCATTTCGATCACCTATTGCACCGGTTGCAAGTGGCTGTTGCGGGCGGGGTGGATGGCGCAGGAACTGCTCTCAACGTTTGAGAAAGAGCTGGGCGAAGTGGCGCTCCTGCCGGGCAGCGGCGGGGTGTTTGAGATCCGCGTCGGCGAGGAACTAATCTGGTCCCGCGAACGCGACGGCGGGTTTCCGGAGATCAAAGAGCTGAAATCGCTGGTCCGCGACCGCATCGCGCCGGGGCGCGATTTGGGGCATGTGGATCGGGCGGCGCAGCAATCGCAGCAGCAACAGTAGCCGGGGAGCTACGCTCCGCGGAGGGCGGCCGCAAGCAATAGTAACTCCGCGGAGCATAGCTCCCCGGCTATTGGCTACTCGCGGGGTTGATGTTTTTCTATCACTGATTGCAATAACGCTAAGTCGATTGGCAGCATCACATTCTTCCTCTCGCGCTGAATGCGATCAAAATTGCTGAACAGCTCGGCCAGTGAATCCGTGGCGACCGCAAGCTGGAGACCCCTGTTCGCCAGTTTTTCCAACTTTTCCGCCACCGCTGTATCCGCCGCTTCTACTTGCACTTCCACCCGCTCCTTCGTCCCCGCGAGGGTGATCGAGCGCACCCCGTCGGCGACCATCGGCCCGGTGAGGTCCGCGAAGGGCACCGGCAAACCGGGCCAGAGTTCGCGGAGGGCGCGGCGGGCGTCGGGGCCGGGCGACAGCACCGCGGCGGCGCTGTTATTGGTTCGCAGTTTGGCGAGTGGTTCGGTGAGGTCGGGCCGCGGGGTAGCTGTCAGGCGCTGTGTGCGGCGGAGGGTGGGGTTGTTGACCAGGGCAAGCCGCTGGCCCTTGAGCTTGGCGACTTCTTCCAGCGGGGCGCCGTGTTTGAAAATCGTGCGCAGCTGTTTGGCGAGCGCTTGGGCGTCGGTCCCCTCTGTCAGCTCCAGCACGACAATCGGCCCGCTGCGGTCGAACAGGTCGGCTGTACTGAGGATGAGCGACGCGTCGGTGACGCCGGTGAGCAGCTCGTCGAGCCCGCCAAGTGATTCCGCGAACTGGAGGTCCGTCGGCGAAGCGCTCGGCAGTAGCATGAGCAAATTGCGAAGCGCAGTCCCCTGCCCTGTCTCGATCTTAGCCGACGCGACGAGGAGCGTTTCATTGTTGACGTAACGGTCAATTTCGGCGGCGTTAGTGGTGGCGGACAGTATCGCCATGATTCCGCAAATGAAATGATTGAATCGCATTATTAGTTCGATGTGAAAGTAGACGTTAACGCCCGACAGTGATTTCATACCGGGCGGAGTTGTTAAGTCCATCGCTCGCCGGGAGTTCGAGGACCGCGGTGGCGCCGTCGAGGTGGTACAGAAACGGTTCGCCAGTGGCGGGGTTCTCGGGGACGGGAACGCACGTCACGTCGGCGAGTGCGGCGGGGAGCTGGCCGTCGTTCTCCGTGGCGTGCATGCGGAGGGCCTCGATCACTCGGAGAGCGGCGATTTGGCGAGGAACATGCTCGTGAAATGAGCGACTGAATCGTGCTCCCCGCAACAGCTCCGCTGCCAACGGATAGATTTCACGATCCGGGTGGTTCCAGATCGCCTCTGATTGTTCGCTGGCTTCCAATTCGGCGATTATTTTCTGGGCTTCTGGCCACGGAACATAGTAGGCCCGTTCAACAAAGTCAGCTTGTCGCCGATAGGCGCGAGCCGAGTAGATCGCAAGCACTTGTCCCACCGCCATTTTCTCAACTCGGCCGGGGTCGAATCCCCATGCGATCAGTCGTTGTTTCGCGTGCGAATAGCCGGCCACGCCGAGCGCGGCCATGCCAAGCTCGCCACCACTCAAAATTGCCGGTGGGTCGTAAATGAATTGTTGGAGGTCCGATTGAGCGAGCGACCTCCAAAGTGCGTTCCATTCTTCTGGCTCGCGTTCAGCGTGTTCCGCGTCTCGCAAGAAAGGCGCCAACTTCCAACCAAAATCAAGCTCCAGCTTCGCTGCGGGACGATAGTCGACAAGCGGATCGGGTAATTCACTCAGCGCCCAATAAAGGTTGGGGGCCCCGGGCTGCGCGATCAGCTCGGTTGCGTGATTGGTTGCGTTCCGAGCCTCTGCACTTGCGAACAGCGCGCAGACGACTAGCGGGGTTTGGGCCACATCTTGGGCAATCCTGTAGATTCGCCGAATATCTTCTAGAGCGTCTTTATAGCGATTGTCCGCAATTGCGAGCCGGGTCCGCAGTCCCAACGCTTGCCCCATCGCGCGCGAGTTTTCTCGATAGTCACCGAGGGGCACATCAAGATACTCAACCCCTTTGAGTGAATAGATATCGAGACCCCAATCGCAAGTTCGCTTCCGCGTGGCGCGCTCGAGCAAGTTCAGGTCGAACTTCTCGATAGCAATCCTGACCGGTTCTCGACGAAGCTTGTCAAGCGGAGTGAGCTGAGGATCTTGCCAGTTATGGAACTCGTCTTCGCCGAACTCCTTTTCTGCCGCGGTGATTTCGCCCTTGATGTCCTCAAATACCCGGTAGTAATCGGATGCCGCATTTCCCTCCATTGAATCGATGTCCTGCAGCACCAATCGATGCGTGAAGATCGGATCGGGCTCCGGCGCCGGGGTGATGGTGAGCTGGTAAGTGTACGCAGAGTTCTCCGCGGTCTCGATGACTTTCAATTCACCGAACGCCGACGCTGTGATAAAAGCCGAGAGCAACCAGCCAAAAAAGCGAGACATTGCGAAATGGCTAAAGTTCGGGAAGGTGTGAAAAGCCCAACCTCTATCCTACTCGACGGGCTGCCGCTCGCCGGGGTAGGATTACGGATCACCGAGATTATCTTACCGAGACACTTTTCAGCGAGGGCCAACCGATGCAGCGGCGTGATTTTCTAGCGGCGAGCGTGGGGGCGGCAGCTCTCGGGGCGCTCGCGTCGCAAAGTTCGGCGGCCGAAGGGGCGGCGAAGTTCAAACTCAAGTACGCCCCACACTTCGGGATGTTCCAGAATCTCGCCGGGGGTGATCCGGTCGATCAGCTCAAGTTCGCCGCCGACCAAGGGTTCACCGCCTGGGAAGACAACGGCATGAAGGGCCGCAGCGTGGCGGAACAGGAGCGAATCGCCAAGGCGATGGCCGACCTCGGCATGACGATGGGGGTGTTCGTCGCCCACGGCGATTTTCGCAAGGTGTCGTTTGCCGGTAACGATGACAATGCCCGCGCGCGAGTGGTGGAGGACATCAAGGAGAGCGTGGACGTCGCCAAGCGCGTGAACGCCAAGTGGATGACTGTGGTGTGCGACGCGTACGCCAACAACCTCGAGTGGGGCTACCAAACGGCCAACTGCATCGACCTCTTGCGTAAGTGCGCGGAAGTGTGCGAACCGCACGGCCTCGTCATGGTGCTGGAGCCGCTCAATTGGTGGGCGAACCACCCGGGGCTGTTTCTGGCGAAGATTCCGCAGGCGTTTGAAATTTGCCGGGCGGTGGATAGCCCGTCGTGCAAGATTCTGTTCGACTTGTATCATCAGCAGATTCAAGAGGGGAATCTCATTCCGAATATCGATCGCGCGTGGTCGGAAATCGCGTATTTCCAGTGCGGTGATAATCCAGGCCGGAACGAACCGGGCACAGGCGAGATCAACTACCGCAACGTCTTCCGGCACATCTACCAAAAAGGTTTCGACGGCGTGATGGGCATGGAGCACGGCAATAGCATCGGCGGCAAGGAAGGTGATCAGGCGGTGATTGACGCGTATCGGGCAGCGGATGAATTTTAGGGGCTGTTGGCTATTAGCTATTGGCTGTTGGCCGGAAGCAAACGTATGGCAACGAACAAAATTGAGGTTCTTATGCGTACTTTTTTAGCTGTGTTGTGTGTGGTGGTCAGTGGGTTTTCCGCGGCGATTGCCGGTGAGGCCGTCGATTTGCTGGCTGATGGCAAGCTCGATGCGTGGCGAGGCTACAAGCAAGAAGGGGCGCCGGCGAACTGGAAGGTTGAAGAGGGAGTGCTTACGCGCACCGGCGACGGAGGCGATCTCATCACCAAGACGCCCTACCAAAATTTTGATTTCGAGTTCGAGTGGAAGATCTCGCCCGGCGGCAATAGCGGGGTGATTTATCTCTGCAACGAAGAAGAAGACCACTCCTTCATGACCGGGCCGGAGTACCAGGTAATCGATAACCCGGGGTGGAAGCTGGAAAACACCGCCAACACTGCAGCCGGCGCGCTGTATGAACTTTACAAACCGGAAGTCGACGCCGCCAAACCTGCAGGCGAGTGGAACACGGGCCGGATTGTGATTCACGATCGCGTGGTGGAACATTGGCTCAACGGCCAAAAACTGCTCACCGCCGAGCTCGGCAGCGATGACTGGAACGCCCGCGTGGCGCCCACCAAGTTTGCCGCGTGGAAGAAGTTCGGCACGCTGCTCAAAGGGCACATCGCACTGCAAGATCACGGCGCCCAAGTTTGGTATCGCAATCTCAAGATCACCAACCTCGACGGTGAAGCGGCGAGCGAACCGCAGGCCAGCGCTACCACGCCGCGGATTTTGCTGGTCACCCAAAGCGCGGGGTTCCAGCATTCCACCGTCACGCGTAAACCGGGCGAACTTTCGCACTGCGAGCGGGTGATGAATGAACTCGCCCTCAAGAGCCGCGCCTTTCGGCTCGACTGCACGCAGGATGTCGCCAACGATTTTACGCCCGAACTCGTGAAGAATTACGATGTGGTGATGTTCTTCACGACCGGTGATTTACCGATTCCGGAAGCAACGCGGGAGTGGTTCTTGAACGACTGGCTCAAGACCAAGGGGCACGCTTTTCTAGGGGTCCATGCGGCGGCGGACACCTATCACAACTACCAGCCGTTTTGGGACATGATCGGCGGCACGTTCAACGGGCATCCATGGACTTCGGAAAGCACCGTCACAATCAAAGTGAACGATCCCGATCACCCCGCGTCGCAGCCGTGGGGGACGCAGCCGTTCACCATCACCGATGAAATCTACCAGTTCAAAAACTGGCAGCCCGAAAAGGTTCGCGTGCTGATGAGCATGGATGTCGCCAAGAGCCTGCCCGAAGCGAAGGCCGATATTCAGGCGCCGTATCAAGTCCCGATCCTATGGGTCAAAAACTACGGCGCCGGCCGCGTAATGCACATGAGCCTGGGCCACCGCGAAGATGTGTGGAGCAACCCCACGTACCAAGAATCGCTGCTGGGCGGCATTCGCTGGTTACTGGGCCAAGAGGAAGGGGACGCCACACCGAACCCGGAAGTTTCGGCTGAAGAGGAGGCCGCCGCGAAGGCGGCGGTTGAAGCAAGTGGCAAGCAAGCGAAGAAGGCAGCGTAGTTGTTAGCCGGCGGCGCTCCGCGGCCGAGTAGCCGAGGAAACTCTAAAGCTAAACGCAGCAGCTATCTTTCTATCGGAACGGCCAGTATGTCTCTGCCTCATTGTGATGACTTATTCATAAAATTCTTTGATTGTTGGTACGATGATACCTGGAGAGACGTACGAGGTACTGAGGCGACGCGACCGGATCTATACCAAATCGAGGGCGATTCCGAATACGATGCACGTGACTTTAGTCCACTAAATGCCGATGGTCAGTCCGAATCGGCTTCGTTGATCGAAAGGATCTACGAGTCAGCCGTCAATGACTGGGTCACCTTTTTGAAGGTGAAAGCCCCAGTTGATATCTCGTGGATCGACGCGTGGGATCGATTCTATGATCGCGCTGAGATAAGCAAGCTGATTTCCGAATCCGAACCCGACGACTTCGCGAACGGATACGTGGTAAGCTGCTGTCAATTCGGCGCAGTTATGGGAAAAGTTCTTTGCGACCATGAGCCCAATCTACAGTGGATTTACTCATGGCCGTACTGGGAAAGCTCGCTTTTTCACCCAAAGACAGGCACTTCAATTCCAGTTTTCCACTGGGCAATAAAGAAAATGAGCGAGTATGGTGTCGACGATGGTTTTGCTGCAAAGATTAAGGCGTGTTGCAACGTCCTCAATCGGCAATCGTGAGAACACACTCCGCTATCGCGTCGCGGCTAACGCTTGTCGTCTTCACCCGTTTCAAGCACCGCGAGGAATGCTTTCTGCGGGATGTCGACGCTGCCGATGGACTTCATCCGCTTTTTGCCTTCCTTCTGCTTCTCCATCAGCTTACGTTTGCGGCTGATGTCGCCGCCGTAGCATTTGGCGATGACGTTCTTGCGCATCGCGCTGATGGTTTCGCGGGCGATCACGCGGGTGCCGATGGCCGCTTGCAGCGGCACTTCGAACATGTGCCGGGGGATTTCGGTCTTCAGCTTTTTAATCACCGCTCGGCCGCGGGTTTCGGCGTCTCGCTTATCGCACACGATCGAGAGGGCGTCGATCCGTTCGTTCTTCACTAGAATGTCGAGCCGCACCAGCTCGCCTGGTTCGTAGCCACGCAGCTCGTAGTCCATCGTGCCGTAGCCACGGGTGATGCTTTTGAGTTTGTCGTGCATGTCGTACACCACGTCGGCGAGCGCCAGGTCGTACACCAGCATCGCGCGGGTGGGCGACAGGTACTCTTGGCGAACGAACGTACCGCGACGGTCGCTGCACAGTTTCATGATGCCGCCGATGTAATCGGTGGGCAACACAAAGTTCACCCGCACAATGGGTTGCCGGAACTCAGCGATTTCGCCCAAGTCCGGCACGCGCTGCGGCGTGTGGACTTCGATTTCCTCACCGTCGTGCTTGGTGATGCGGTAGGTGACGTTCGGCGCCGTCTGCACGAGGTCGATATCCGCTTCGCCTTCCAGCCGCTGCTGGATGATCTCCATGTGCAAGAGGCCCAAGAACCCGCAGCGGAAGCCGAAGCCGAGGGCGTCGGACGTTTCGGGCTCAAAGTCAAAGCTGGGGTCGTTGATTGAGAGCTTGCCCAAAGCTTCGCGCAGTTGCTCGAAGTCCTGGCCGTCGCTGGGGTAGAGGCCGCAAAACACCATCCGCTGCGGTTCGTGATAACCCGGCAGCGGCTCGGCCTGCTCGCCATCGGCCACGGTCACCGTGTCGCCGATGTGAACGTGCCCGAGTGACTTGATGTTGCAGATCAGATAACCGACTTGGCCCGCTGAAAGAAACTCTCGCTGGGTGCGCTGCGGGGCGAGCTGGCCGAGCTCGACGACATCGTGCGTGGTGCCTGCCTGCAAGAAGCGGATGCGCTGGCCCTTTTTCACCGTGCCGTTCATGATCCGCACGTAGGTCACCGCGCCGCGGAACTCGTCATACACAGAGTCGAACACCATCGCTTGCAGGGGGGCGTTGGGATCGCCAGCGGGCGCCGGCACGCGGTCGATCACGGCGGCCAGCACTTCATCGCACTTCAGCCCGGTCTTACCGCTGCAGCCGAGCACGATGTCAGGATCGATGCCCAGCGTTTGCTCCATTTCCTGTTTGACTTCGTCGATCCGCGCGTGGACGAGATCGATCTTGTTGATGACCGGCACAATTTCCAGATCGTGCTCGATCGCCTGGTAGGCATTCGCCATGGTTTGCGCTTCAACCCCCTGAAACGCATCGACCAGTAGCACGGCGCCTTCGCAGCAGGCAAGCGAGCGGGAAACCTCGTATTGAAAGTCCACGTGGCCGGGCGTGTCGATCAGGTTCAGTTCGAACTCTTGGCCCTGGTAGACGTACTTCATCGACACCGCGCGGGCCTTGATCGTGATGCCGCGCTGGCGCTCGAGCTCCATGTCGTCGAGCATTTGCTCCTTCATTTCCCGCTTGCTGTAGGTGCCGGTCAGTTCCAGCAGGCGGTCGGCGAGGGTGCTCTTGCCGTGGTCGATGTGTGCGACGATCGAAAAGTTGCGAATGAACTTGGGATCGCGCGGGCCCTCGACGCCCTTTTTCTTCTTGGCGGGCTGCGGGGCAGGGGAGGGGGGAGGAACGCTGGCCATAGATTTTTAAGTTTTAAGATTCACCACAGAGAGCACAGAGGACACAGAGAGGGAAAGCTTTTCGATTGGTCACTTCGGCTTGGTCAATCAATGGTTGGAATAACCATTGACCAAGCCGTAATGACCAATAAGTTTCTCCCCGCTGTGTTTTCTTTCTCGGTGTCCTCTGTGCTCTCTGTGGTGAAACTTCCTTGTCGAAACTGCTTTGACGGCCCCAAGTTTCTGGGGGCAATCCAGTATTGTACCGCAAAGGGCCCGATTCGTCGTAGGCCGGTTGCCGCGGCGTTTGGGGGCCGCTACAGTGGCAATGCGTACACCTCTCCCATGCCAGCGAGGGCCCGATGCTCAACTTGCCCGGTCGGGGCGCCCAATCTCAGCCGGCGAACCCTTATCTCAGTACACAGTTGGAGCTCGACCTCGCCGCCTGTGCCGAGGACGAGGAACTCCTCGCCCAACTTCAGCGGCCGGTAACGCGGTATTTTGAGGACACCTCGCAAACCATCGTCACCGAGAACGACAGCCCGGACATTCCGTACCGCTATGGCGTTAACCCCTATCGCGGCTGTGCGCATGGGTGTAGTTACTGTTACGCCCGGCCGTACCACGAGTATTTGGGGCTGAGCGCGGGGGTCGATTTCGAAACCAAAATCTTCGTGAAGCTGCGTGCCGCCCAGCTGTTCCGCGAGTGGCTTGCCCGGCCGAAGTGGCAGCCGGAGCAGATCGTCTTTTCGGGCGTGACCGACTGCTACCAGCCCGCCGAACGACAGTTCGAACTGACCCGCCAGTGTTTGCAGGTGGCGGCTGAGTGCCGGCAGCCGATTGCGATGATCACGAAGAACGCGCTGGTGACGCGCGATCTCGATTTGCTCACCGATTTGGCTTCACACCAAGCGGTGAGCGTGGCGATTTCGATCACCAGTCTCGACCAAGAACTCACGCGCGTGCTGGAACCCCGTACGAGCGCTCCGCAGGCCCGGCTGCGCGCGGTGCGGGAGCTTTCGGCGGCCAGCGTGCCGGTGCACGTGATGGTGGCGCCGATCATCCCCGGCCTGAACGACAGCGAAGTCCCGGCGATTCTCGCCGCCGCCGCCGAAGCGGGGGCCGCTTCGGCCAGTTTCACCGTGCTGCGGTTGCCGACGACTTTGCAACACATTTTTGTGGAATGGCTCGAACGTTTCCGCCCCAACCACGCCCCGAAAGTCCTCACGCTGATCCGCGAAATGCGCGATGGCCGCCTCAACACCGCGAAGTTCGGCGAGCGAATGCGTGGCGCCGGCCCGTACGCCGAGCAACTCGCCGCGACGTTCCGCGCCTTCGCAAAGAAGCATGGCCTCGACCGCAAGATTCCGCCGTTGAGTGCCGCCAATTTCCGCCCGCCAAAGAGTGGGGCAGGGCAGGGGTGGTTGTTTTGAGGGAGTGAGTGGTGAATCGTGATTGGTGAAAGATAGTGATCCGTTTAGCCGCGACGCGATAGCGGAGCGCGCTGGCGGCGTACTAACCACGCGATTGGCAAGGGCAGCGCCGCCACCACGAACAATGTCGGCAACAACCACTCACGCTCGGCCGCCTGTTCGCCGACGATCGCGTAAAACGCCGCGATCACAAGATTCGCTCCGGCGACCGTCGGTAGAAACTTCCGCCACGGGGCGCCTAACAGGCCGAGCGTTAGCACGGCCGCTTCGGCGAGGATCGGTATCGGGCGGGTCGCGAGCAGGACGCCGACGCCTTGAGTTTCCGCTAAGCCGCGAGCGGCGGTGAGTTCGGCGGGGGAGCTCAGTCGCTCGGCGAGCGGCGGCCCCCAACGCTTAGCGGCGGCGAACGCCGCAACGCACCCGACCGTCATACCGGCCCACGCGACGACTGTCGACAGCGGCCAACCGAGCTGGGCGCCCGCGAACGTGGCGACCGGACCCGAGGGTACGGGGAGCACGATGTCGCTTGCCAAGAGCGCAAAGGTGGCCCACGCAATGGTTGTTCTGGAGGGTGGATGCTCTCGCCATGCAGCGAGCTGGTTGGCGCCGAGCTCGCCGAAAAGCAGAAACGGCGTCGCGAGGAGCGCAAGAGTAAGCGTTATAATCAGCAGGGTCCGCATGAGTTCGGGGGGAAGATGATTCTCGACGGGCGGCGGGAGTTTGACTTTGCGAAGTTAGATTCTACTCTTCATGACCTTGAATTGTGTACATTGGCGTTCGGCCCCGCCCTTCCCTCTGAGTCGTCGCTATGCTCGCCCACCGAATGGCTCGCGCCCCTTTTTCCGCAGCGCTGCTCGCCTGCCTGCTGCTCGTCGCGCTCCCCACTGCACCGCCGACCGCGGCGCAGGAAGCGAGCGTATCCACTGCCGAAACAGCCGAATTGCAACAGCAGGTCGAGCAGCTTTGGCAGCAAGTGGAATTGCGGTTTGCAACGGAACCTTACAAGCGGCAGCAGTGGCGGGGTGTGCTGGCGGAAGCCCTGGTTGCGTGGAATGGCTCGAACCGTGGGGCGAGAGAATACGAACAGATGAGCGCGTGGTTTGCCGAGGCGCTGGAGGCTTCGATGCCCGGCGGCGCAAAAAGCCCGCCCTCTGCGCCGGTGCTGGCCGCTGGCCCGATTGCCGAGCCCGTTGTCACTACGCCCACGGCCGTTGAAGAAGCACTCCCGGCGGCGGTGAAGGAAGAGCCGCCAGTCACGGCGACGACAGAACCCGCTCAGGTCGAGTCGGTCGTCGAACCAATCGTCGCATCGCCGGAGCCCGCCGAAGTCCAGCTTCAGGATCTCGCAATGGCCCCCGCCGCGGCGCCTCTGACATGGCCGGCGGAAACTGAGTCCACAAAACCTGCGGTTGTTGAAGCGGTTGAAGCATCGCCGCCCCTCGAAGTTGTCGCCGCTAAGCCCGCTGACGAAGGCAACCCGTTCGTTGATGATCCGTTACCTGCCGAGCCAACAAATTATCGCGCCGCGCGGCCGGTGAACGAATCCTCCGTACGGGTTGACCTGCATGAACTCGCCGTGAATGTCCGCGGCTACAACTCGGCCGTGCAATCGATCCGCGGCGAACTGGTGAGCGAAAAGAATCCCGACGCGGCGTTCTTCGCACGCTTGGTGCGCGAGGCGATTCAGTTGCGTTCGCGCCGCTCGTTCCTCGAGTTGTATCTCGATAACCTCAGCGCGAGCGATCTTGAAACGCTGCCCGAACTGCAAGCAATTGAAACGCTGGCTGATGAAATTCGCACCAAGCTGGATGAGCGAATCGATTCGGACGAGTTCGCCGGTTCGTGGGAGCACGATGTGCTCGTGGAGATTCGCGGTGATCTCGACGACGCTGGTAGCACGGGACCGTAGTCCCGTGCGGGCGCTGAAAATTGAAGTAGCGCGGATTATTTCGCACGGGACTTCGGTCCCGTGCTACCAAATCGCGGTTACTTCTTGCCCTTGGCGGCGGGGGCTTTGGCGTCCTTACCGCCAGCAGCGGCGCCAGCTTCTTCTTCCTTGGTCTTCTTCTTTTTCTTCATCGTGAGCTTGCGCACCCGCACTTTGGGCATGCCCAAGGCGGTGGAGGTTTCGGTCCAGCGCTCGAGTTCCTTGAGCTTTTCGACTCGCTCGACCCGGGTGAGCACACTGCGGTTGCCGGTTGCGCCGCGTTTGACTTTCAGCGTTTTATCGATGGTCATCGGTCGAGTTCCTGCCCTGATGGTATCTCAGGCTGCGTTGTCTGCGCACGAATGCGGCGAGAGCAAATCCTACCAAGCCCCGGAGTATAACGGGTGCGGGGCGAACGGACAATTGGGCTCGTTTAGGGTGGCTGGTTTCGGAACCCCAGCAGCGTTGAAAGCCATCTCCACCCCGGCCTGTCGGTGGCTACAAAATTGGGGACCCGCGCCACAAGCGCCACATTGCCAGCAAAATACCCGATTATCGCATTCAGGAATAGAAATCGACCGACAATCGCACGACCCGGCGGGTGATGGGTGGCTGGGGTCGAGACCCCAGCGGCGTTGGGCGCCAACTCCACATCGACGGGGGGCGGCCGACGCGCCGACCCCAGCCACCCCAATCGCCCCTTGTCGGCCGAGTGGAACTGCCTTAGTCTGTAGGGCTCGGCGGAGGGCGATCGGCCCGCTTCTCTTTGCCGTAAGTACAATCCTGGCCGAATGTTACGCCTAACGCCGGACGCCCCGCTGAGCTTCGTGCTCAGCTTAATCATGGGGACATTGTCGGTGTGCCACTCGGAGAGAAATCTGTGTCTGCAACCCTCGTGAAGGATCTGGTGGAAGCCGGCTGCCACTTCGGCCACCGCGCTAGCCGCTGGAACCCCAAGATGCGGCCGTACATTTACGCCCGCCGGAACCTCATCCACATTATCGACGTCCGCGAAACCATTCGGGGACTTTTGCGGGCCAAGAAGTACTTGTCGCAGGTGGCCAGTGGCAACGGCCTCATTCTATTCGTTGGCACCAAGCGGCAAGCGGCGGACACCATCGAACGCGAAGCTCTGCGCTGCGGCATGCCCTTCGTTTCGGAGCGCTGGCTCGGCGGCACGCTGACCAACTTCCGCACGATTCGCGATCGGCTCAGCCGGCTGGAAGACCTCGAAGTCATCCGCGCGGGCGAAGGCATCAAGAGTTACTCGAAGAAGATGCAATCGACCCTCTCGCGCGAGTACCGCAAGATTCACCGCAACCTCAACGGCATGCGCACCATGACGCGCATCCCCGAGTGCATGGTGATTGTCGATCCGAAGAAGGAACACAATGCGGTGAAAGAAGCCCAAAAGCTGGGCGTGACCGTGGTGAGCCTGATCGATACCGATTGCGATCCGGACAAGGTGGACCTGCCGATCCCCGGCAACGACGACTCGATGCGCTCGATCGAACTGATCGTGAAAATCCTGGCCGACGCGGTGCTCGCCGGGAAGAACCAAGCCACCGTCAAGCAACAAATCGCCAGCGAAGGCGCGGATAAGGATTAAGGGCGCAACCGCAGGATGGGTTATCGGCGTCAGCCGTAACCCATCAGGCGCCGAGTTTGATGACATTTCCATGATGGGCTACTGCTATCGCGGATAGCCCATCCTACATGAATCAATCACCTCATTTTCGGGTGAAAGAATAGGAGTTTACGATGGCAGAAATTTCTGCGGCAATGGTGAAGAAGCTGCGGGACGAGACGCAGCTTCCGATGATGGACTGTAAGAAGGCGCTCACCGAAGCGAATGGCGATATGGAAGCCGCCAAACAAGCGCTGCGCGAGAAGGGCCTTAAGTTCATGGATGGCCGAGGAGACCGAGCGACTGAAGAAGGGCGACTGGCGATCTACACCAGCCAAAAGCCGGGTGTGGGCGCCATCGTCGAACTGCAAGTCGAGTCGGCGCCGGTCGCTAACAACGAAGAAGTCGTCCAACTGGTGAACGATCTCGCGAAGCAACTCGCCACTGGTCCCGGCGCCAAAACCGCCGATGAGCTGTGGGCTCAACCTTCGCCCAGCCAGAAGGGCAAGACGCTCAAAGACATCAAGGATGAACTGGAAAATAAAATCCGCGAAGTCTTCCGGCTCGCGCGGATTCATCGGATTGATGCCCCCTGCGGCGGCTACGTTCACTTCGATGGCAAAACCGGTGTGCTATTGCAAATCGAGGGTGGCAACGAGACGCTCGCTAAGGACATCTCGATGCACATCGTCGCCATGCGGCCGAGCGCCAACTCGACGGCGGATCTTGACCCGGCGGTCGTCGCCAAAGAACGGGCGATCCTGACCGAAGCGGCCAAGGCGGAAGGCAAGCCGGCGAACATCATCGACAAAATGGTGGATGGCCGGATGAAGAACTTCTACGCCGAGCAGGTGCTCCAAGAGCAACCCTTCGTCAAGGACGACAAGCAAACGGTTGGCCAAGTGGCGAAAGCCGCCGGCATGACCATCAAAGGCTTCACCCGCTGGCGACTGGGCGAAACCTCGCCCGCCTAGTACAACAAAGCCCCGAGGGCCGCATTGGTCCTCGGGGCTTTTTTTGTAGCACGGGACCATCGTCCCGTGCAGCTGTAGGTTCAATAGCGCACGGGACGACGGTCCCGTGCTACATACCCTCATGTCATCACCTTATAAGCGGATCATTCTGAAACTGTCCGGCGAGAGCTTTGCTCCTCAGGGGGAGCGGGGCATCAATATGGCAGAGGTGGTGCATATCGCTAGGCAAACGGTTAAGGCGCGGGAGCTGGGCGTGCAGGTGGGGATTGTGATTGGGGGTGGGAACATTCTGCGCGGCGGGCAGTTCAAAGCGGGGAACACCAGCATCCAGGAAGCAACCGCTCACTACATGGGGATGCTCGCCACCGTGATCAACGGCCTTGCGCTGCAAGATGCGCTCGAGTCACTCGGCGCTCCCACGCGGCTGATGTCGGCCATTAAAATGGATGGCGTGGCCGAGCCGTTCATCCGCCGCCGCGCTGTGCGGCACATGGAGAAGGGGCGAATCGTGATTTTGGCCGCGGGGACCGGGGCGCCGTTCGTCACCACAGACACCGCCGCCGCCCAGAAGGCGCTGGAACTCGACTGCGATATCCTGATGAAAGCGACTCGCGTGGATGGCGTCTACAACGCCGACCCCGAGCAGGACCCCTCTGCGGTGCAGTTCAAGAGCCTGTCGTTTGAAGAGGTGCTCGCCAAAGGTTTGCGCGTCATGGACCCCACCGCGATCGCCCACTGCATGACCCATAGTCTCGATATTCTGGTGTTCAATTACCGCACCGACGGCAACATCGAACGCGCCGTCCGCGGCGAGGCCATCGGCACGCGCGTCACCAATGCAAAGAGCTAGCCGCGAAAGAAGTAAACTATGACGGGATCGACAGGATAAGGTTAAAGGTGTTAGCCGGCCTTCTACTCGTGTATGTCGCCTCGAATCCTATAAATCTTGTTGATCCTGTCACATTCTTCGTTTCGCGTCTTTTCGCGACGTTTCTCCGAGAAGCGGCGCGGGCAGATTAAACAACTGACCACTAACAACTGACGACTGACCATCATGAATCTTGATGAAATTTCGATGGACGCTGAGGAGCGGATGGAGAAGGCGCTTGGCAAGCTGAAGGGCGATTTGACGGGCATTCGGACCGGGCGGGCAAACCCCGGGATGGTCGATTCGCTGCGTGTGGAAGTTTATGGCTCGCCCACGCCGATCAAGGCGATCGCCAGCGTCAGCGCGCCAGAGCCGCAGCAACTGGTGATTCGGCCGTTCGATCCATCGACCATCAAGGATATCGAAAAGGGAATCATCGCCAGCGATCTGGGCCTTGCCCCGCAGAACGACGGCAAAGTGATTCGCCTCAACATCCCGGCCCTCTCCGGCGAAGTGCGGAAGAAAATGATCGCCCGCACTAAGGAGCTGACCGAAGAAGCGAAGGTCGCCGTGCGCAACGTCCGCCGCGACGCGAACAAGGCGATCGACCAACTCGAGAAAGACAAGGCAATCTCCGAAGACGACAGCAAAGCCGCCAAAGAAGAGGTGCAAGAACTGACCAAGAAGTTCGAAAACCAAGCGAGCGACTTGGCGAAGGCGAAAGAGGCGGAAGTTTCAGAAGGCTAAAAGCAGGATGGGTTATCCGCGCAGCGGTAACCCATCAAGCACTGGCATTGACTTCACTACTGATGGGTTACCGCTGCGCGGATAACCCATCCTACAACTCACTCATGCCCGCCGAGGCCGAGTTTGTCGCGCCAGCGGCGCTGCTTCTGGGCGGTGGAGGAGGACGACGCGCCACCGACGGCGTCGCGCAGTGTCTCCAGTTCCATTCGCCACTGAGCGAGTTCGGATTGCTCGCGGGCTATTTTCGCGCGTTCGATGGAAAGCTCCAGTTCCGCAGCGCGAAGTTTTTCTTCCCACTCGGCGCGGAGTGTAGAGATCCGCTGTCGTTCGGCGGCGATCACTTCGTCTGCGTCGATCAGCTCGGTGTTGACGGCGGCGACGGCTTGTGTGGCTTCCGCCGTACGTTCGGCTCGCAAGGCGTCGATTTCGCGCTGCTTCTCGGCGAGCACTTCGTCGGTGATGCGGATGGTCCCTTCGATCGTCGCCCTTTCTTCGGCCCGCTCTTCATTGAAACCGAGTTCGTCTTCGAGACTGGCGAGCAGCTGCCGCTTGCGGGCTTCCCAATCGTTGCTGCCGCCGCTGCTCTGCTTGGGCGCGGGCGAGGAGCTCGCGAGTCGTGATTCGAGTTCGCGCTTCTCGGCCTTGAGCGTGCGGATGTCTTCGACCGCCATTTCAAACCGGGCGCGCAGCTCGTCCAGCTCGGCGGAATCAACTTCCGCCACCCGCGGTTCAGCAACGGGAACTGCCGCGGGCGCGGAGCGGAGCGATTCGAGTTGTGATCGCAACTCGCTGACGAGTTTTGCGGACTCATCGCGTTCGGTTTCTAAGTCGCGAGCGGTCTGTTTGGCGGCTTCAAGCTGCTCCGCAAGTTGGCGGGTTAGCTCAGTCGCTGTGTTAAGCTGAAGCTGAACTTGCTGAAGTTCTCGGTCGCGCTCGGCGAGCGTGCTGCGGAGCGCTTCGCACTCAGTCTTGAGCTGCAACACTTCGCTGCGCAAGCGGAGCGCGGCGGCGCTCTCTTCGGTCGCGGCTGAAGAACTGGGCGAACGCTGCACATCGGCGGCCAGCTTTTCGAGCCGGGTGTGCTCGGCGGCGGCGGTGGCCAGTAGTTCTTGCAAGGTACTACGCTGCGCGGCAACAGCAGCAAGTTGTTCTTCAAGTTGGGCCGTTCGCGTGGCCAAATCCGCGTCGCGTGCGGCCAGGCCCGCTTCGACTTCGTTGCGCAGTTCGGTCCATTGCGAGACTTCCGCTTCGAGCGCGGCGCTGTGTTGGGTGCGTTCGGCCTCGAGTTCAAGCCGCAGCGCGGCGAGTTCTTCGGCCAGCACGGTGCGAGCCGCTTCTTGCTCCGCGGCAAAGGCGTCGCGGAGCGCTTGCTGCTCTGCGGTAATTGTGGCCAATGCGGACTGCCGTTCTTCGTGCAGCGTGGTGCGATCGCGCTCGAGTTCCGTTGCGACTTGGCTCTGCAACTGCTCGATGTGTTCGACGAGCCGCTGCTGAAGACGGGCGAGGTCATCAGTCCGGCCGCTCGCGCGGGACGCCAGTTGAGCCCGGGCGCGGCGCAGTCGCTCGCGCGAGCTTTCGGCCAGCTCGGCGAGGGGCAGCAGATCAGCGGATTCGGGGCGAGCGGGGTCCATGCCCAAGCGCGTTTCCAATTCTTCAAGGTGGCAACTTCATGCACGGGGAGCGCGGCCCGCCGGCCATCGTTATGTGACCGGGGGCAATGTTCCAAGGATTTATAGTTTGCAGGGGGCGCCACGCAACAGTCGGACCCATTTCCCGGTTGTCCGCGGACCGATTGTGCGGAATGGTGGGGTGACGCGGGCGCGACGCATCCGACGCATCGCCGCGACGCGGTAGCGGAGCGTGTTTCACCTCGGATTTACAACATTTTCCGGCGTCCGCCCCTGGAGCACATCCACCACCTGCCGGCCCACGCGCTCCCGAAGTTCGTTCACCGCGAGCGTTGAAACGAAGGCCGAATGCGGCGTGACAATCACCCGCGGATCGTTGTACGGCGGCTGTGAGAGATCGGGCGGTTCGCGATCCTGCACATCGAGCGCCGCACCGGCGAGCCAACCCACATCGAGCGCCGCCGCGAGTGCGGGGTGATCGACCAAGCCGCCGCGCGACGTATTGATGAGAAACGCCGAGGGTTTCATTTGCCGCAGCGTCGTAGAGTTGATGAGGTGTCGCGTTTCGTCGGTCAGCGGGCAGTTGACCGAGACGTAATCGCTCTCGGCCAGCAGTGATTCCAGTGATTTCCAAGTCACGCCGTTCGGCACGCGTTGCGAGCGATTCGTGCCGATCACCCGCATTCCCACGGCGAGCGCTTTCTGGGCGAGCAGCGTGCCAGTTTGGCCAAGGCCGATGATGCCGAGCGTGGTCCCTTCGATCCGCTCGATCGGCAGATCGCCCACCAAACTGTACCGGCCCTGCTTGGTCGAAAGATGGCTGTAAGCGATCTTCCGGCCGAGGGCAAAAATCATCGCCAGCGCGTGCTCGGCCACTTCGCGCATGCAGTAGTCGGGGACGTTGGTCACCACCATCCCAGCCCGCGTGGCAGCGGGGACATCGATGTTATCGAGACCGATGCCCGTGCGGGCGACGTGCTTACACTTCTTCGCCGCCGCGATGACGCGGGCCGTCGTCGGCGCCCAGCAGGTGATGATCACGTCGGCATCGCCCACTTCCCGGATGAGGGTCTCTTCCCGGTTGTCGCTCGCCAGCCGCAGTTCGCAATCGGCCACGGCCAGCAGCGAGCGCTCGATTTCCACGTCGGGCCAAGGATAATCGGTGTAGAAGGCGGTGGGCATGGATTCATCAGCCGGCACGCGCTCGCGTCCGGTAACTGTTGGTTTATGCTCTGCTCTGCACGACCGGGCCAGATACCAGAGAATACGGGCGCCCGGCGGCTGATGGATTCGCGGCTAACGGGGGAAATGGGTGGCGATCACGTTGCGGCGTAAGCTCAACTTAGTGGTCAGTTCGCCGGATTCTATGCTAAACGGGCGATCGAGGATTGCGAACTCCCCAATCTGTTCTTCGCGGGGGGCGTCTGCCAAACAGCGGGCGATTTCGGTGGCGTAGTGAGCGCGAACCTCTCGGTGCGTCACGGCCCGGCGTTTGGACCAAACCCACAGGCGGCGTTCGCGGATGAATGCTTTCAACCGCTCGCGGTTGGGTACGATCACCGCCCGCAGGCACTTTTCGCCTTCGCCGAGGACGGCGGCTTGCTCGATCCAGGGTGAACCGCAGAGCAGCGCTTCGACGCGCGAAGGAAACACCTTCTTGCCCGTGGCGAGCGCGATGAGTTCCTTCTTGCGGCCGACAATTCGTAGCCGGCCAGAGTCATCTTGCGTGGCGAGGTCCCCGGTGTGAAGCCAACCGTCCCGTAGCACTTCAGCCGTCGCGGCAGGGTCTTGCCAGTAACCAAGCATCACGTTGGGGCCACGCACGAGCAGTTCGCCATCATCGGCCAAGCGGACTTCGACGCCCGAGAGCGGGCGGCCGATGGCGCCGTCGCATGGTTCTTCACTCCGCGTTGCCGTCACCACCGGCGCCGCTTCGCTGAGGCCGTAGCCCGAGAGGACCGGCATGCCCGCGGCGGTGAACGCCGCTTCGACGGCGGGGGCCATCGCCGCGCCGCCGCTGTAGCAGCGCTTCATCTGGCCGCCGAAGAGTTGGGGAAGTGAGCAGTTTTGCTGGGCGGCGATATCGAGTGCCTTCTCGTAAAAGTACGGCACGCCGCTGATGGCGGTAGGTTTCACCAACTGCAAATCGCGAAAAATCTTCTCGCGGCTTTCAGCCAGAACCAGCTTCGAGCCGCGCACCAGCCACGTATAGAGATCGGCCGTGCGGCCGTAGAGATGGCTGAAGGGCAGGAACGAGAGCCGCACTTCCTGCCGACTGCCGCCGACCGCTTCGCTGAGCGCGATGGCGTTGGCCGCGAGGTTTTCCTGTGAGAGCATCACCCCGCGCGGCTCCGCGCCGGTGCCGGAGGTGAAGACGATGGTGAAGAGGTCGGGTGTGAAGTTTTCTTCCGCTCCTTCCAAGCATTGCAGTAGCGCCGCGGTTCGCTCCCTAGACAAATTGTTTGACAAAGGGACATGAACTCCTCCAAAGCCCGCAATGGACAGATCGGTGAAAATCCAGACAGGCGAGTTGGTCCCCTGATGGAGGGTAAGCTCGCCGGACCTATACGCCGCAAGTTCGCCCCAGCGACTGACTTCCGCTGCAAGTTGGTCCCAAGTGCTCCACTTAATCGAGCCGCCGATGATCTCGCCGAGCGCCGCTTCGTTGGGCCGATCAGTTGCCCAGCGTGCGAAGAGTTCGTAGAGAGGACGTTCGGCGGCCATGCCGTGATGTTAGCCCAGCGAGCCGGAAGCGTCAGCGCCCGGAGTTTGAACGATGCTCCGGGCGCTGCCGCTTCCGGCTCGCTTGGTTAGGCGCGCAAGGAACCGGCGAGTTTTGCGGCTAATTCCGCGACGATTTTGTCACGCACCGCGTCGGCGGCTTCGCTGGTGAGCGTACCGTCGGGAGAACGCAGCGTAATGCTGAAGAGCACGCTCTTTTTGCCTTCGCCCAGATACTTAGCGTCGCGGAAATCGTCGCTTTGGAACTCGATCGCGTCGAGCACATTGCCGGCGACGCCGCGGGCGATTGCTTCCACATCGGCCCAGCGGACAGCTTCGTCGAACACCACGTTCAGGTCGCGGGATACCGGAGGATAGGGATTCAAGACGCCGGCGGTGGGGACGAGCCGGGCGGCGGCAACCACGGGCCCGAGGTCGAGCTCGGCGATGCTCGCCGCGCCGCGGAGTTCAAACTGCTGCCGGCCCGCTTTGCTGAGCTCGCCGAGTACGCCAAGCGGCTGGCCGTTCACTTCGAGCGTGCAGCTTCGCACAGCGTCGAGCAGCGGGTGCTTGGCGGGTTTCACCTGCACGGCAAGTTCCGGCGCGATCTGCCGCAGCACGGCTTCGACCACGCCTTTCACTTCGACAAACCCGCCGCCGCTGGTGAGCGCAAGAAAACGCTTTTCGAGTGGTAAATCGCCCGCTCGCGGCAGGTAGACCTTGGCGATTTCGAACAGCTCGATCATGGCGTTCGAAAGTGTTTCGTTGGTGCGTCGGCAGCCGAGCAGGCTTGGCACGATGCTTTGCCGCAAGGCGCTTGCACGACGAAGCACCGGCGTGCGCGTCGCGAGCGGCGCGGCTTCGCCCCACGGCCGAAAGGCGGTGACGAGTTCCGGTTCCACCGCGCTCAGCGTGTACGCTTCATCGAAGCCGAACGCGGTCATAGCGTGGCGGACTTTTTCGAGCACCACATCCTCGCGGCTGCGGCTCGAGGGCGCCATCGGCACACGGGCATCTTCGGGAATCTGATCGTAGCCGTGAATGCGGGCGATCTCTTCGATGAGGTCGATCTCGCGCAAGAGGTCCGCTCGCCATGTGGGCGGAATGGTTTCCACGGTGTCGGCCGTCGCTTTCGTTTCGCGGCAACCGAGCGCCGTGAGGATGCGGCGGCATTCACTCGGCGCCACTTCCACACCCAACAGCCGCGGGACTTGGGCGAAGCGAAGCGAAATCGCCGCCGCTTGCGGCCTAGCGGGCCCCGCTTCAACAACCCCCTCGCACAACGTGCCGCCGGCAAGCTGCAAGATGAGTTCACACGCGCGGCGGCTCGCCCAATCGATCCCCTCGGGATCGACCCCGCGCTCGAATCGGTAGGACGACGGGCTGTGCAAGTTGAACCGCCGGGCGGCGCCGCGGATGGCGAGGGCATCGAAGTCGGCCGCTTCGATGAGCACGTCGGTCGTGGCGTCCGAAACTTCCGTATCGGCGCCCCCCATCACTCCGCCGAGGGCGACGGCCCGCTCGGCGTCAGCGATGACGCACGTTCCAGGCGTGAGGGTATACGTCTTGTGATCGATGGCGGTGAACTCTTCGGCGGGGTTCGCCTCGCGGACG
This sequence comes from Pirellulales bacterium, assembly GCA_022841705.1. Lineage (GTDB taxonomy): Bacteria > Planctomycetota > Planctomycetia > Pirellulales > Lacipirellulaceae. Next base: position 41,957 of record JALHQZ010000006.1, on the reverse strand, counting down.
ATGATTTTCCCGCCCTTAAGTTTGGCAAAATCGAAGGCATGCAGCGGTTGGCCGATTTCGAGCATCACATAGTTGGTCGCGTCGACCACGTTGTTGATGGTGGCGATGCCGACGCTACGGAGTCGATTGGCAAGCCAATCGGGACTGGGGGCTATCTTCACGCCGCGGATCAGGCGCGCCGTGTAGCGGGCGCTAAGTCGCGAAGCGCGAAGGTCGACCGAGACCAGGGATTTGGCGGCGGGGCCGGTGGCTTTAGGTTGGGGGTCGGGTTTGCACAACTGGCCACCAAAGATGACGGCGATTTCCCGCGCGACGCCGATGTGGCCCAAGCAATCAGGACGATTGCTGGTGACCTCGAGATCAATCGCGGTGTCGGCGCCGACTTGTTCGACCCCTTCGAGATTCAGCCCCGTGATGGTGAGCCGATCGGTCAGCGCATCAAGCGACTTCGGCAGCGGGATGTAATCGGCAAGCCAGTTGGTGGAGACGATCATGGGAGTTGGGAACCGCGAGGGATTCTTCGTTCATTGGTCATTTCGGCTTGGTCATTGGTCATTCGAAGCACCAATGACCAAGCCGAAATGACCAATGAGGTTGTGAGCAATAACCTAGAACTGCGCCAGGAACCGCACGTCGTTCGTGTACAAATCGCGGATGTCGCGCACTTTATGTTGCCGCATGCAGATGCGTTCGACGCCGAGGCCGAAGGCGAAGCCGGTCACCTGCTCGGGGTCGTAGCCGACGGCGCGGAGGACGTTGGGGTCGACCATGCCGGCGCCCCCCATTTCCATCCAGCCACCGGTGCCGCCTGCTTTCTTGGGCCAGTTCATGTCCACTTCCACGCTCGGCTCGGTGAAAGGGAAGAAGCTGGTGCGGAAGCGAATGTGCACATCGTCGTCACCGCCGAAGTACGCTTGGCAGAACATCCGCAGCGTGCTTTTAAGTTCCGCCATTGTCACGCCGCGATCGACCAAGAGACCTTCGATCTGGTGGAACATCGGGTAGTGCGTGGCGTCGGCCGTGTCGGGGCGGTAGACCCGGCCGAGCGACACGATGCGCACCGGCGGTGGGGTCTTTTCCATCACCCGGATTTGCACGGTGCTGGTTTGGCTGCGCAGGAGCAGCGGCTTGCCATCGGGACCGGTCGCTTCATTCAGTTCACCCGAAGCCGCGGCGGTCGCCAAATAAAAATTATCAAGCGGGTCGCGGGCCGGGTGCGAGAGCGGAATGTTGAGCGCTTCGAAGTTGTGCCAGTTGTCCTCGATCTCCGGGCCTTCGACGGCGGTGAAGCCCAGCCGGCCCATGATTTCCTTCATCCGCTCGATCGTTTGTGTGATCGGATGGAGTTTGCCAAGCCGCAGCGGCCGGCCAGGGCGGGTAATGTCGAACGCGGCTTGGGCGGAAGTCTCGGCGCCGACGGCGAGGCGTTCCTGCGCCGCGGCGAGCGCCGCTTCGATGGCCGTCTTCGCTTCGTTGAACTTCTTGCCGGCCGCGGGCTTGTCGGCCTTGTCAACTTTGCCGAGCCCTTGCTGGGCTTCCTTTAGCTTGCCCGCTTTGGCTCCGACGTACTCGACCCGCGCTGCTTCAAGCGCGGCGGCATCGGCGACGGCGCCAAACGCGCGCGTCGCTTCGGCTTCGAGGACATCGAGCTGAGCAATAAAGTCCGAAAGGGCCACGAGGTCGTTACTCCTCTGACCTATGCGCCGAGCGCTTGCTTCACCTTGGCGAAGACCGCGTCGAAGCCCGCCGGGTCGTGGATCGCCATTTCGGAAAGCGTCTTGCGGTCGAGCTGCAAGTTCGCTTTGGTGAGGCCGGCGATGAACTCGCTGTAGCGCAGGCCGCGCTCGCGAGCGGCGGCGTTGATGCGGATGATCCACAGCTTGCGGAACTCCCGGGCGCGAACCTTGCGGTCGCGGAACGAGAAGGCCCCGGCCCGAACGACCGTTTCCTTCATGCTGCGGAGCAGACTGCCCCGGCCGCCCGTGTAACCCTTAGCGCTCTTGAAGAGCCGATTCTTTTTACGCCGCCGAGCGGCGCCAACGGTGGTCCTCATCGCAAAAAATCCTTCAGAAGTGCATCGCCCAGGTCGCGGAAGTCGAAGTGACTTCTTCGCAGTTGGGGAACCCGGCGAGCCGTGTGGGTGAGTCGTAATTCGTGAGTGGTGAGTCGATTCACGAATCACCACTCACGACTCACCCCTTAGTAGCTGTTACCGGCCAGCGCTCGCACGATGACCTTCAAGTCGCTGCTGTCGGCGCTCTTGGTGCCGCGCAACTGGCGCTTGCGCTTTGAGCTGGTTCGCGAAGCCAAGTGGCCGGTGCCGGCACTGCGGTGCATCGCCTTGCCCTTGGCCGACAGGCGGAAACGCTTTTTGGTCCCTTTGTGGGTCTTCATCTTGGGCATGATGGGCTCGCTTAGGGCCGCTGGCCCCGCTTGGAGTTGTGTTCGGATTGGTAGCCCCGCATTGTAGCAAATTGGGGCGCGCTTGGAAGGGCGGATCGGAACACGATTTGCGGCTCGAATTACCGCCGCCGCTTGGCACGCGGGACGGGCCGGGTAGGATTCAACGTGCGGCCGATTTACGGCCAGAATCCATCCGCGGAGGCGAAGACCATGCGATTTCCAGCCGTTTACATTCCGATCTTCCTGGGAGGTTTCCTGATGCCCGCTGAACCGACTAAGGCCCAGGATTCGGCCATCGCCGAACCCGCCGCTCCAGCAACGGAAGCCGCCGAGGAGCCGCAGCCGTACGAGGTTTCGCTTGCCGACGGCAAGCTCACGGCCCAGATGCCTGGCGAATGGAAGCAGGTGAAACCGCGGAACAACATCATCGAAGCGGAGTTCGCCGTGCCGAACGCGGATGACGAAAAGTCGCCCGGGCGCTTAACCATCATGCCTTCCGGCGGCGGTGTGGAAGGTAACATCGCCCGCTGGCTGGCCCAGTTCCGCGGCCCCGAGGGCGCCATCCCGCTCGAACAAGCCAAGCTGGACGAGCGCGAAGTCGACGCCATGCCGGTTCACACGGTCGAAATCGCTGGCACGTATCTCGACACTCCGCGCGGCCCGTTCGGACCGAAGGTGGAACTGCCGGAGCACGCGCTGCTCGGCGCGATCATCGAAACGAAATTGTTCGGCGATTATTTCATCAAGCTGACCGGTCCGGCGAAGCTGGTCGAGGCGCACCGCGAGAAGTTTACGGAAATGCTGGATTCACTCGACCGCGCGGCGAAGTAGACAATGGTGTAACAACCATCAGCCGCCGGGCGGCAGTTCTGGTTTCAAACGGCCCCGGTCATGATTGAATGGTGCAACCGTCTCTATCGACCGGGCCACGTACCTGAAAACATGGGCGCCCGACGGCTGATGATGAATTACGTAGAGCGGGAGCGATTGATCTTGGCGCCGTACGCGCTGGCGAGCGCGGCGTCGGCGGGACGCACACATCCGGAACCGGCACATCCCTGGCGCTCGCCATTCCAGCGCGATCGGGACCGGATCATCCACAGCGCGGCGTACCGGCGGCTGGCGCACAAGACGCAGGTCTTCACGGGCGATCTGGGCGATTACCACCGCACACGGCTCACTCATACGCTGGAAGTGGCGTCAGTCGCCAGGACACTCGCACGGGCGCTCGCGCTGAACGAGGATTTGGTCGAAGCGCTTGCACTGGCACACGATGTCGGCCATCCGCCGTTCGGCCACGCCGGAGAGGAGCTCCTGAACGAGCGGTTGCGGCACGTTGGCGGGTTCAATCACAACGCCCAAGCGCTGCGCATCTTCACGCGGCTGGAAGAACGCTATCCGGAGTTTCCTGGTCTCAATCTTTCGCACGAAGTGCTGGCAGGGCAGCGCCGGCGAGCGGAGAAGGGCGCCGCGGCCGAGCAGCCACCACTGGAGGTGCAAGTCGTGGATGCGGCGGATAGCGTAGCATATGATGCGCACGATGCGGACGACGCACTGGTGCTGGGAATGATCACGCCGGCGGAACTTTCGCAAACCGAGAAATGGCGCCGGGCGACGGCGCGCGTCGCGCAGCGCTACACCAACTTGTCAGCTGACGCCCACCGGCGGTGTGTGATCCACGAACTCCTCGACTGGCAAGCGAGTGATTTGCACGCGGCCACTACAGCGAGAATCGCCGAGCAGGGGATCAAATCACTCACCGATGTGCAGCAAGCGCCGTTACTCGCGGCGCCGTCGCGCGAAATGGCGGAACTCAAACGCGAGTTTCAAGCCCTCCTGTTTCGCCAGGTGTACCGCCATCCGCGGGTGCTCACGCATCGCACTGAAGCGATTGCAGCGCTCGATGAGCTGTATCAGCGGCATCTGCTCGCCGCGGATGATCTGCCGCTGCCTTACCGGGAGATCGCACAGGAGGCGGGACCGGAGCGGGCGGTGGCGGATTACCTTTCCAGTTTTACGGATCGCGCCGTTCTGGCGCCGTGGCGGCGCGCTCAACGAGAGTCCGGCTGACGCTTCGTTCGAGTGTGGGCGCCACTGGCGTGCCGCCAGTGGAATGAGGGATGGGGCTTGTACCCTCAACCCCACTGGCGGCACGCCAGTGGCGCCCGCGCCGGTTGTGCCGATTGCACCGGGCAGGGTCAATTCGGGAATGTGCTGCGACTGCTGCCGCTGCTGGTATAGCGGCCATCCGCGGATAGAATGAAGGCTGGATCGGTCGGGGGGCCGTCCACAGGCAATTAGAGGTTCGGAGTGCGCGCCGCGCGCTTGAATCGCCTGCCTCGCGCATCAAGGCTCTGCGAACATGCCCTTAATCATTCTGCGCCTCGTCTTTCTGATGGTCGCGATTGCGCTGGGGTTCCGTTTTGCCAACTCCGATTTGGCGACGGGCGAGGAGTGGTGGAAACCGATCCTTAGTTTCGCCGGCGTGCTGCTGGTCGCAGGGGGCGTGCTGGCGGCGGATATCGCCATTAGTCGCAAGCGGCTCGAAATCATCACCGCGGTCTACTTCGGACTGATCATTGGGCTGTTCCTCACCTATGTGCTGCAAGTTGCCCTAACGCCCGTCTTGCCGGGGAGCAACAGCTGGCTGAGCAATTGGCTGCAGCTTGCGCTGGCGTCGGTCGTGTGCTACTCCTGCATCAGCGTACTGTTGCAAACGAAGGATGACTTTCGGTTCATTATTCCCTATGTGGAATTCGCCAAACAAATCAAAGGCCTCAAGCCGTTGGTGCTGGACACCAGCGTGGTGATCGATGGCCGCATTGCCGACGTAGTGGAGGCCCGCATCCTCGACAACCAACTGGTGATGCCGCAGTTCGTGATCGCGGAACTGCAAGCGATTGCCGACTCCAGTGATAAGCTGAAGCGCACGCGCGGGCGGCGCGGGCTCGATATTTTGAATCGACTACGAAACGATCCGCAGGTGGAGCTGGTGATTTTTGATCGCGACTTACCGGAGTTCGTCAACCAATCGGTCGATCAAAAACTGGTGCTCTTGGCCAAGCACCTCGAAGGCAAGGTCGTCACCAACGATTACAACCTCAACAAAGTGGCCAAGCTGCAGAACGTCGGTGTGATCAACCTCAACGATTTATCGAACGCGCTGAAACAGGTCTTCTTGCCGGGCGAAAACATTGTGGTGCGGATCATTCGTCCCGGCGAAGAAGCAGGGCAGGGGGTCGGCTATCTCGAAGATGGCACGATGGTGGTCATCGAAGGGGGCCGCGACCATGTGGGCGAAAACGTCGCCGCCACCGTGACCAGCGTGCTACAAACGAGCGCTGGGCGGATGGTGTTCGGACGATTTGATAAGGCGGCGTAACTGTACGATAGGCTCCTAGCCCGTCGTACGAACGCTTACATCCGCTCGACCGTCTCAATCCCCAACAGTGCGAGCCCTTGCTCAATCGTCCGTGCGGTGAGATCGCACAGCAGCAGCCGGCTGTCGCGGAGCGCGGCGTCTTCCGCCTTCAGCACGGGGCACTGCTCGAAAAACTCGGAATAACGGCTCGCCAGCTCAAACAAGTATGCCGTTAGGTGGTTGGGCCGATAGTCGCTCGCTACTCGCGCGAGCGCTTCGGTGAACTGCAACAGCGCGAGGCCGAGCGCTCGTTCCGCCGGTGCGCTGAACTGAATCTTGGCGCCGCTGGTGCGGAGGGCGGCGATATTCACCTCGCCGCGGGCGAAGATGCTTTTCACCCGGGCATTGCTGTACTGCATGTAGGCGGCTGTGTTGCCGTTCATCGCCAGCATTTTGTCATAGCTGAAGACGTAATCGCTCGTGCGATTGTGGGCGAGGTCCGCGTACTTGATGGCCCCGATCCCAATTTTTTTGGCGGCGGTGCGACGCTCGTCCTCGGAGGTAATCTGGGGACTTTTGGCGGCGATCTCATACGCCCGCTCGACCGCTTCATCGAGCAGCCCCTTCAGCCCCACCGCCGAACCGCTGCGCGTTTTGTACGGTTTGCCATCTTCGCCCAGCACCGTGCCGAAGCTCACGTGGACGAGCTCCATCTCGCCGCAGCCCATTTTGCGCGCGGTGGAGAATAACTGCTCAAAGTGGAGCGACTGGCGATGGTCCACCACATAGAGAATCGCGTCGGGCTGCCACTCGCGGAGGCGATAGTGGATGGTCGCTAGGTCCGTCGTCGCATAGAGGAACGCGCCATCTTTCTTGCGGACGATGAACGGCGCCTCGTGCCCATCAAGGAATACGCAGACGGCGCCGCCATCTTCGACGGCGATTCCTTGTGATTGCAGCTTCTCAACGACGCCGGCTAACTGATCGTGATAGAAACTTTCGCCGAGTGCATGATCGAAGGTGACGCCGAGCATTTGGTACGTCTCGTCGATTTCCTCCAAACACGCCGGCAGAAATCGCCGCCAGAGGGCGACGTTTTCGGCATCCCCAGCGTGGAGTTTGGCGGTTTCCGCCAGCGCCGCGGCGCCGATTCGCGGGTGCGCCTTAGCAAGCCTGGACTGTTCGGGGTCGGCGGCAAAGGCGGCAAGTTTCGCTTCGAGTTCGGCCAACTCCGTGCGTAGTTCGCTCACCACCGCTTCCGCTTGGCGGACTTTTTTGGCGTGCTGTTTGTCGGCTTTCTCATCGCCGGTGGCGGGCGGGGCGGAGAGCGATTGGGCCCGCTCCATTTGCTCCGCGAGCTTCGTTCGCAACGCGGGCAACTGGTTATCGCGCTGGTCTTCGTGCTCAATCAGCCGATTAACCAACTTGTAGAGCCGGCTCAGTTCGGGGACCGGCGCTTGGGCGAGCGCCGCGTCGTCCACAAAGTGTTTGTAGCCGTAGATGATCATCCCGAACTGGGTGCCCCAGTCGCCGATGTGGTTGTCACTAATGACCCGGTGCCCAAGGAACTTGAGCACCCGGCAGAGCGCGTCGCCGATGACTGTCGAGCGGATATGCCCCACGTGCATCGGCTTGGCGACGTTAGGCGAGGAGTAATCAACTACGAACGTCCGCGGCGCCGCGGCCAGTTCAATTCCGCGCCGTTCGACATCGGCGCTGGCTACTTGCAGCTTCGTTAGCAGCCACTCAGCGCGCAGCCGCAAATTGATGAACCCCGGCCCGGCGATCTCCGGCGGCTCGCACAGGTCCGCCACATCGAGCGCCGCGATGAGTCGCTCGGCAATCTGCCGCGGCGGGGCGCCGAGCTTCTTACCCAAGGGCATCGCGCAGTTGGCTTGATAGTCGCCGAACTTGGCGTCTTGGCTCGGCAGGACGAGTTCCACGAGTTCGCCGCTATCCGGTGCGAGCGCTGCAATCGCAGTGGCGAATCGGCGGCGGAGTTCCGCGAGGATATTCATACATGTACGACGGGCTTCTCAGCCCGTCGAGAAAGGCGCGACGGGCTGAGAAGCCCGTCGTACAGAAATTACCCCGCACCCGCGGCGGCTTGATCGGAAGCTCGCCACGGCAGATCGACCCGCGGGGCTTCGCTCCACAGGTCCTCAAGGGCGTAGAACTCCCGCGTTTCGGCATCGAAGAGGTGAATCACCACCGAACCGTAGTCCAACAGAATCCAGCGGCTATCGCTATACCCTTCAATCCCCATCCGATGGTCGCCGAGTTCATCTTCTAAATGATGGTCGATTTCCTCGCTAATCGCATGCAACTGCCGCCGGCTGTTGCCGGTGGCGATGACGAAGTAGTCGAAGACCGGGGTAATCTCGCGCATGTCGAGTACCGCAATCTCTTCGGCCCGGTTATCCTCCGCAGTGCGCGCAGCGGCGAGCGCGAGTTGCAAACTGCGGCGGTCTCGTTCTGTCGTGTCGGCCACTGGTGGAATCGTTGTGGAAATTTCGGTTTCTCCTCAGGATACAACACGCTCCGCTGACGCGAGCGCGGCTAACGAAGCTTCGTATTCTACCCGCGGAATCGGTCGGGGGCGATGGTCAGTTTTGGCGGGCGGACCTACACTGCGGGAAATCTTGGTTTTCATGTTCAACCCCGAATTACGCCATGCCGGACGAAACTTGGATCGAAGAGGGCCAAGCGGCCCCCGCCTTTACGCTGACCGCTGACGATGGGTCGAAGGTTCGCCTCGCGGACCTGAGAGGCGCCCCAGTGGTGCTGTATTTTTATCCGAAGGATGACACGCCGGGCTGCACCAAAGAGGCGTGCGCCTTCCGCGATCGCAGCAAGGAACTGGCCAAGCTGGGCGCCAAGGTGCTCGGTGTGAGCCCCGACGATGCCGCCAGCCATGCCAAATTCCGGGACAAGTACACGCTCAACTTCCCCTTGCTGGCGGACCTCGATCACAAAGTCGCCGAAAAGTACGGCGCCTGGCGCGAGAAGAACATGTACGGCAAGAAGTCGATGGGCATCCAGCGCTCAACGTTCCTCATTGGCGCCAACGGCAAAGTGGCCAAAGTGTGGAAGAAAGTAAGCGTTGACGGGCACGATGAGCAGGTGATCGCGGCGCTGAAAGCGTTGGAGTAACTACAACTGCACCAGTGCCGCTTCAATCGCTAACCCCGGGCCGAAGCCCAGCAGCACGCACGGGCCACGTTGCGATTGGCGGCGGAGTTCGTCGAGCACGAACAGCACCGTCGGCGAGCTCATGTTGCCGTAGCGGGCGAGGATTTCACGCGACCGGTCAAGCCCGCCGCGCTCGAGGCCGAGCGCCGTTTCGCACGCATCAACGATTCGCGGGCCGCCGGGATGCACTGCCCAGTGGGCGATGTCTTCGAGCGTGAGGTTGTATTGTGCGAGCCAACCTTCAATCCACGGGTGGAGCTCGCTGCGGATCACCTCGGGCACTTTGGGCGAAAGGGTCATTTCAAACCCATGATCGCCGATTCGCCAACTCATCAGATCGCGGGTGTCCGGGACGACGTGCGAGCCACTGCCGAGCACTTGCGGCGCTTGCGTTCTCGCCGTGCGAATCACGAGCGCCCCGGCTCCGTCGGCGAAGAGCGAATTAGCCACCAGTTGCTGTGGGTCGGCCGAATACTGGTAATGCAGACTGCAAAGTTCCACCGCCATCAGCAAGACGACGGCATTGGGGTCCGCCGCCGCAAACGCCCGGGCGACACGCAAGCCATTGAGCGCGCCGTGGCAGCCCATGAAGCCGACATTCGTGCGTGCCACGCTCGGCGGCAAGCCGAGTTGTTCGATGAGCCCCAGATCCACGCCCGGCGCGGAGAACCCGCTGCATGAAACGGTCACCAAGTGCGTGATGGCATCGCGATTGGCGTTGGCGTCGTTGAGCGCCGCCTCGGCCGCGTTAGTGGCGAGTTCGAGCGCCGTTTCTTCGTAGGCCTGCATCCGTGTCGCGGTGCTCGGGCCATTTTCCGTCAGCCCGGTCGCCGGGAGAAAAAAATCTTGCTTGGCAGGTTCGCCGTTGGTCGATGCGCGGAGCAGCACGCTGTGGCGAGTTTTCACGCCGGAGCGGCGATAGAGCACCGCCGTCATCTGCTGCTCCTTCGCGCTACTGGTAACCAGCGTGTGGGCGCGAGCTGCGGCGTCGTCTTGCTCGATAAAATGCTCGGGTACGGCGATACCGAGGCCCGCGATCACGATGCTCATTCAAGTGCTCCTTGCGGCCGTCGGCCGATTCATCCGTCGAGTTACCATCTTCACCACGCCCGGCGACAATCCCGCGAGCGCCAGTCCTGAGCGCAGAAGTCTCGGCCGGCGCAAGAACCAGGCCAAGCTGCGGATGACGCCTTGCCGCTGGGCGCTGATCCGGCGAACGTCCGCCGACCACTGCGCGGCTAGCTCCGGCCGCCAAGAATCACACGTGTGAATTGCGAGCGGTGCGACGGCCAGTGCGCTTTCGAGGGCGACCGCCATCCCTTCGCCGGTGAAGGGTTCCACGTAGCCCGCCGAATCGCCAACGACAAACAAACGTTCGCCGGCGAACTTTATCGCGCGTTGAGTCAACGGTCGCGTCCCACAAAGCTCGCTGCCGACAAGCACGGACGCCCAAGGAACTTGCGCTTCTCGCAGAATCTCGGCCAACACTCGCTGGGGCGAACCTGCCGCGAGCGCCTTGCGATCGACTGCCGCTGCCAAGCACACTCGATCGTGCTCAGCGCGCACAACGCCAACATAACCATTTTTTCCCACCGCCATGTGAATGACGCTCGGTTGAATCTCTGTAGCAGCCTTGTCGACAACGACGCCAAGTCCCACACGTGAACCCGGCGACACTTGGCAGCGGAACTCCGGCAACGCGGCAAGCGACGGATGCCCCAAGCCGTCGCACACCAGCACGACCCTCGCGCTAATCTGTTCTGCATGTCCTTCGCGCACGATTCGCACTCGCCGCGATTCGTGCTCGGAGTTCGGCGACACCTGCGCGGTTGCGTGGTCCCAAAACGTCACGCCCGCTCGCACCGCCGCCCCGACGAGCGCCGCATCCATCCGCTCGCGACTTAGCGCTACGCCACGGGGAACACCCGCCCGCAACCTCTTGCCGGCGTGCGAAACTTCGAGCGCATCGAACTCGGCGCCATGGCACGCTGCAACGTCATGCGCAAGTCCCGCACGTTCAATCGCCGCCAGCGCCCGCGCGCTCAAACAGCCACCACACACTTTTGCCCGAGGAAAGCGCTTTGCATCGATCAGCAACGTTCGCAGCCCCGCGCGGACCAGCAGGGTTGAGGCCACGGCTCCCGCAGGGCCGGCGCCAATGACGAGCGCATCGAATTGTGGTGGTGATGGGGGCAACTTCAACCTCTGCCACTAACGGGCTTCTCCCAGGTTAGCAAAAAGCGTTCCGGCCAGTGCGTGCGGATCTTGGCGCCTGCCAGACCCGCTGCGTCGCACAGATGCTCCACTTCACTTACCCGGAAAGCAGCAGCGACGGAAACCGGGCCATCGAAATGCACTACCGGGGAACGGCTGAGCAATCGGCATCCGGCCCAAGCCAGCCAATAGCCACGTTGGTTGCGGACAAGATCGTCCACGACGACCGCCTGCTGGGCCGCTTGAGCCATGTTTTGCAGGAGTGCGATCGCTTCAGATTCCGCCAGATGATGCAAAAACAACGTGCTGATCACAAAATCGTAGCCGGCTGGTAACGGATTGCGAACGGCGTCGTGCGTGAAGAATAGACAGTGTGAGACTCCCGCCCGCGCAGCGGCCGCATTGGCCAGTTCCACGGCGGTTTGGCTCAGATCGCAGCCATGCACTTCGGCAGCGAATTGCGACTGGTGAGCTTTGCGGGAGAGCGCTTGCACCAATTCGCCACCGCCGCATGCGACATCGAGAATCCGCAATCGTAGTAACTTCCGCTGTCGGGCGATCCGCTCGATGGCTCGCCACAAATGCCGGGCCGTGCCACTCCACGCGTTGATCCGCCGCAGGCCGGCGAGCGCTTGGGCGTGGAGGCGCGGACAAAGGTCAGGCTGGTCCATCCACTCGGCGACTCGTTTCCGCTCGCGCTGCTGCATGGCCCCTTCCCTGGAATCCTAAACAATCTTGCGAACTGCTAGCTTGATCGCAGTGACTTCGCTGAACTGTTCATTATGGAGCGGCGGCGCACAGCGGGGCAAGTGCGGACCAGCTTACAAACCTGCCAGCTTTCAAACTTGTAAGGGGAATTGGGCTAGGCGAACCGGAGAGCCCTGCGGTATCACCTTGCTTGGCGCCATGGTGGCGAGCGTGAGTCTCACGGAAAGGATTCCGATAGTCATGAGAAACTTGTTCTTCGCGTGTGCGATTCTCAGCGGCTGTTGCGTGAACGCGATCGCGCAAGGTCCAGCGCTTGGCGCCATTCAGAATTCACAAGCGGCGCCGAGCTATGCGGCGGGGGATGTCTATCTCGACGCCAGCCGCGTGTACGTGAAGGTCGATAAAAAAGGCTTCGGACACTTCCACGGCGTGGTGGGCCGAATCGCCAGTGGAAATCTTCAGCTCGGCGCTGCCGAGCACGCGGGGCAAGTGGTCTTCGACATGACCACATTCCGCGCCGATACCCCCGCCGCCCGCAAGTATGTGGGGCTCGAAGGGGAGACCAGCGAAGCGACCCAAAGCGAAGTCACCGCCAACATGCTCGGCGAGAAGATTCTCAACGTCGAGCGATTCGCCACCGCGACGTTCACGATTGATTCCGCTTTGCCCGCGGCGCAGCCAAGCCGTGACGGCCATCCCCAGTACGAACTGATTGGGTCGTTAGAACTCCACGGCGCCACTGTCCCGGTCCGGTTTCTGGTGGAGGTGCAGCCCAAGAATGGTTGGCATCATGTCCGCGGCGGATTGCCGCTGAAGCAAACGAACTTCGGCATCACGCCGTTTTCGAAAGCGTTTGGCGCGATCGGCGTGGCCGACACCGTCCAAGTGTGGGGCGACATCTGGGTCGCCCCCAGCGCCGGCATGGCGCAGCAGAAAGAAAGTCCGGAGTCCGGAGTCCGCCGGTAATCGCCCCCAGCCCTGCCCCCTAGCCCCCAGCCCCTCTCATGATCTCCTGCCCCACTGTTCGCAAAGACGTCATCCGCGACCATTACAACGTGTCGACGTTGTTCTACCGGCTGCTATGGGGCGAGCATATCCACCACGGTTATTGGGAAGCGGATGAATCGCCCAAAGTCGCGCAGCGGCAACTGATCGAGCGGCTGGTGGAAGCGGCGCAGATCGAGCGCGGCGCGAAAGTCTTGGATGTCGGCTGCGGGATGGGGGGTTCATCGCGCTACCTTGCCGACGAACTTGGTTGCCACGTGACGGGCATCACTCTGAGCCCCTTTCAGCGACGCTGGGCGGCGATGTCCACGCGGTTCCGGCGCTCGGCAGGGCAGACCCAGTTTCACTGTGCGGATGCCGAAACGGTTGAACTAGGCTCACGCACCTACAACAACGTCTGGAGCATCGAATGCACCGAGCACTTGTTCGATAAGCCGGCGTTCTTCCGGCGGGTGGCCGAGTGGCTGCGGCCCGGCGGGCGGGTTTCCATTTGCGCATGGCTTGCCGGCGATGCTGAAAACCTGCAGCGACCCGAAGCTCGGCAGGCAGTATACGACGTGTGTGAAGGATTCTTTTGCCCCTCGCTCGGCAGCAGCGCGGATTATCAGTCTTGGATGCACGATGCAGGGCTTGAAATTACGCGTGTGGAAAATTGGACCGACAACGTCGCCCGCACCTGGGAAATCTGTGGCGAGCGAATTCGGCGGTTTGGGATGCACCGAGTTGCTGATTTCATCGACCGCGGGCAACACATCTTTTTGGATCGGTTCGACACGCTGCTCGACGCCTATCGCACCCGGGCGATGGAGTACGGCGCTTTCGTTGCCCGCAAACCGGAGTGATTGGTGATGGTCAGGCGGTCCAGAACGAAACTTGCCCTCGGCATCGCGGTAGCCGTGGCGACGCATGCGCTTTTCGCGGTGCTGGTGTGGCGATTGTTCTTCTTCTTGCGCGACGGCCGTCCGGCCAGCGAGCACGGCAGTTGGCTTGTGAACTCGCTCTTGGCGCTCGGTTTCGCGTTTCCGCACAGCGCGCTTTTGCACCCACGGGTGAAGAAGGTGCTAGGCCAGTGGATTTCGCCCGCCTTCTACGGCCTGTTTTATTGCGCGAGCACCTGCATTTCACTGTTAGTGGTTTTCCACTACTGGCGCGGCTGCGGGCCCTTGCTATGGCAGGCCAGCGGTTGGACGACCACCCTCATCTCAGTGGGGTTCTACGCTTCGTGGGCGGGGCTATTTTACAGCCTTAGTCTCACGGGCCTCGGCTACCAAACGGGACTCACACCATGGCTCTACTGGTTTCGCGGCGAGGCAATTCCACGCCGCGACTTCACCCCGCGTGGCGCCTACAAGATCATGCGGCATCCGGTGTATCTCACCTTCATGGGGCTGGTGTGGTTCACACCCACCATGACCGCCGACCACGCGGTGCTCACCGGCATTTGGACGTTGTATCTGTTCGTCGGCAGTTGGCTGAAGGACAAGCGGTTAGCGTTCTATCTTGGTGAAGATTATCGCACCTATCAGACGCAAGTTGCAGGCTATCCCGGAATGCTCTTCGGCCCGCTGGCGCGGTTGACGAGAATTACACCGAGCACGACAACTTCACGGACATCGTCCCACGTCCCCACGAAATCCGCTGAAAGACTCCCATTTCCAGCGGAAATTTCTAACGCTGCTTAACGGGCGCCTTCCGCCTAGGATTGTCCAGAAAGAAGCTGCATATCCAGCACTTCTCCTTTGCGCGAATCGGCGCCACGCCGCTGGCCGATCATCTGCTCTGCACTCTTCCCCAAAACATTGATGGAATCCCCTCAATTCCCGAAATTCTCTCGACAATCACTGCAATTTCCGAAACTGCGATCCACACTTCCTTATCGCCTGTGCAGAAAGGAATAGCTACTTGAAGTGACTTGGGTACGTGAGATCACAGTACTCGCTGTTTGGCGCAACGAATTCTAACTCGGTTGATCGAATTCCGATTTGAGGGATTCCAAGATGTCCGAAGAACTGCAGCAAGCCTTGATTGTGGATGACGACCCATCCATTCGCGCCCAACTCTCCCGCGCGCTCCAGGCCAAAGGTTTTGCGTGTGACTCAGCGGCGGATGGCGCGGAAGCGCTGCAGCGGTTCCATAGAGGCCATCACCAATTGGTGGTGACCGACCTTCGAATGCCGAACATGAACGGCTATACTCTGGCGACGGAGCTGCTGAATGTTTCGCCCCGTCCACTGCTAGTGGTGCTCACCGGTGTATCGGAGCCAGCAATTGTACGCGATTTGCTTATGCGCGGCGTCGACGATGTCATCACCAAGCCGTGTGACTTGAACTTCTTCGCCGCAAAGATGACGGCACTAACCGAATGCGAGCAACGGAAGCAGGCCGGGCCATCAGGTTCCTTGTTGATGTCCGACGAGAGCGTGCGGGCGCGGCAGTTAGAAGCTGAATTGGAACCGTTGTCACTTTGTGTTTCCGATTCAATCCGGGACTTGCTAAAGTCAGCGGGTGAAGCGATCCCTAATCCCTCCGATGAGCTTAGCAGTTATGTCTGTCGATTGCGGAAGCGCGGTGCGGATAAACAACACCACCTCAGCAGCGGGCTTGAGATTCTTAGTCCGGTAACATGCTTACCGGTGAACCGTCAATCGCTTCCCGTTGGCTCGCCATTTAAGATGCTAGGAATTGAGGTATCCGCGAGCAGTATGCGGCTCTTGCATACGCGCCAAAAGAAGGAATACCTGGCGCTCCGGTGGCCAAGTCTTACAGAAGCCAAAAGCTGGCGTCACGCCATTGCCCAAGTTCAGTCTTGCCGGCCATTGAACCATCTTTACGAAATTGTGGTGGATTTCGTGATGTTGGATTAGCGGCGGATGGCCAGATAGGCTCGAGGGGTTGGGAAAAATCTGCCGGCAGACAGTTCCCTTTGCGCAAATTGCAGGGCATACTTCGCTAGTTCCCCAGCGAAGAGAGTCTCCCCTATGTTGTCGCACCGTGCCGCCGGATTGTTGTTGCATCCCACCTCGCTCCCTGGCCCTCTGGGCATGGGCGACCTCGGCACGCAGGCCTACGCTTTTGTCGATTATCTGGCTGATGCGAAGCTCACCCGTTGGCAGATTTTACCCCTAGGACCGACAGGTTACGGCGATTCGCCGTACGCCTCGTTTTCCACCTTCGCCGGAAACCATCTGCTAATCAGCCTCGAACGCCTCGCGCATGAAGGCCACCTCAATGAAGGTGAACTGCAGCCGCCCGCCGAGTTCAGCGCCGAGCGCGTGAATTACGGCCCCGTAATTGAATGGAAGCTGCCCCGCCTGCGCGGGGCTGCCGACCACTTTCTCCGGCACGCCAGCGATGAGCGCCACCACGCTTTCCACGAGTTCTGCCAGCGTGAAGCGGCGTGGCTGGACGATTACGCGCTTTTCATGGCGATCAAGGAAGTCTTTGACCAGCGCGCTCGCGAAGCGAATTTTGAGGGCGCCACCTGGTGCAATTTTTGGGATGCGGACATTCGTTCGCGCCAGCCCGAGGCGCTTGAGCGCTGGCGGCACGAGCAAGGTCACACGGCGGCGATTCACCGCGTCTGGCAATTCTGGTTCTTCGAGCAATGGCTCGACGTGAAACGCTACGCCAATGAGCGCGGCATCCATGTCATTGGCGACCTGCCGATTTTCGTAGCCCTGGATAGCGCCGACGTCTGGGCGGCGCCGCACGAGTTCCGGCTCGACCAAAACTTGCAGCCGACGCACATCGCCGGGGTGCCGCCTGACTACTTCGCCAAAACGGGTCAGCGCTGGGGCAATCCGCTATACGATTGGCCGCGAATGCAAGCGAGCGGCTTCCGCTGGTGGGTCGAGCGTTTTCGGGGCATCGGCCGGATGGTCGATTGGGTGCGGGTGGACCACTTCCGCGGCTTCGCGGCGAACTGGTCCGTCCCCGCTTCCGAACCAACCGCACAGGTTGGCCAATGGGACGGTGCGCCGGGGCACGCGCTCTTCACCGCGCTTCGGGACCAGGGTGTGAACGTACCGATCATCGCCGAGGACTTAGGCGAAATCACGGCCGATGTTGATGAACTGCGTGAAGCGTTCGGCCTGCCCGGCATGCGCATCTTGCAGTTCGCCTTCGATGCCGAAGAGGGCCGCAACCTCATGTACTTGCCGCACAACCACGAACCAAACTCCGTGGTCTACACCGGCACGCACGATAACGACACCACCCGTGGCTGGTACGCCGCCCGAACGGAAGCGGAGCGGCAGCGTGTCGACCAGTACCTGGGCCGCACTTGCAGCGAAGAGTCAGTGGCTTGGGAGCTGATCCGCACCGCGTGGGCCAGCGTCTGCCGACTGGCCGTGGCGCCGATGCAGGATGTGCTGAACCTCGGCACGGAAGCGCGGATGAATCTGCCGGGTGTGATTGGGCCGGAAAATTGGAGCTGGCGGTTGCCGGCCGATTACGCGGTGGGCGATACCGCCGCGCGACTCGCCGCGTTTTCGGAATTGTACGGGCGCGCTAAAACTTAGGGGCCAGGGCGCAAGCGGCAATCAGGCGTATCCGAGTATTCCGATTGCACGCGCACCGCGCTCATTGGCGAGTTCCGCTGTCGGCGCTTCGGCGAAGATCCGGACGATCGGTTCGGTGTTGCTCCCGCGCACCAGGAGCCACCCATCAGGAAAATCGAGCCGCACTCCATCGGGACGACTCACAAGGCCCTCGGGAAACGCCGCGATCAGCCCCTCCATCGCCCCCTCCAACCGCTCTCGACTTAGCGCCACCTTCCCCTTAAAGAGTTCGTACCGCGGCAGCGCATCAGCCGCGGCGCTCAGTGGCAATCCGCGCTCGGCGAGCGCCGCCAGCACCATCGCCATCCCCACGAAACTATCGCGCACATACCCCACGCGCGGATGAATCACCCCGCCATTCCCCTCGCCACCGAGTACGGCGCCAACCCGCAGCATCTCATCCACCACATTCGCTTCACCCACGGCCGAGGTGCTAAACGGCGCCCCCGCGCGCTCGGCCAAGTCTTGATTCACCCGGCTGGTGGAACAGTTGGTCACAATCGGCCCCACCGCGTGCCGCAATTGGTGTTCGACGCAAATCGCCAGCGTTAACTCTTCGCCGATATACCGGCCGCGCTCGTCGATCAGCGCCAGCCGATCGGCGTCCGGGTCTTGGCAAAAACCGACGTCATACCCGCCGCTGGCGACTTGCGCAGCCACGCCGCGGAGATTCTCGGCGGTCGGTTCCGGCAGATGCTCGAAGTGGCCGTCCGGTGTTTCGCCGAGCGTGATCCCTTTGCAGCCAAGCGCTTGTAGCAAAGGAACTCCGAGCACACTCCCTGATCCGCGATTAGCGTCAAGGAGCACCCGGAACTTGCGTCTTCGGATTGAATCGAAATCAACAACCGTGCGAATCAATTTTAAGTGGGCGGAACTGGTGTCCTCGATGTCGTTTACAGCTCCCGAAGATTGCGAAGTCGCACATTTGACGGCGCGGTAGTTAGCGAGCACCCGCTCGCCGCGCGCGGCCGGAATCACCCGACCATCATCGCCAAAGAGTTTCAGCCCGTTGTATTCTGCCGGATTATGGCTCGCCGAAATCTGCACGCCGCCGGCAGCTCGGTGTTGGCGTACGAGGACGCCAATGGTTGGTGTCGCGGCGACATCGGCGTCCAAAACATCCCGCCCCGCCGCTGTGAGCGCATCGGCAACAACGCGTGAAATCTCCGGCCCCGAGGTACGTCCATCTCGCCCCAAGACCACGGCCCCCGGCGGCAGTTCGAGCGCGAACGCCCCCACGTAACGCCGCACTACCTCCGGCGTGAGCGACTCGCCCACGATTCCACGCAACCCCGAGACACTAATAATCGGTTCGGACAAAGCTCTTGGCTCTTAGCTGTTGGCTATTGGCTATTGGCAGGAGTTGCTGGCCAAAAGCTAATAGCCAATAGCCAACAGCCACTTATAATGTCACGATGGCCGACGAACTCCAACCCCACCGGCGAGAATTGATTACGGGGGCCGCCGTTGCGCGGGTGGTGCAGCGTTCGGCGGCCGCGGCGATTGACGCCTTCCGCGAAGAGGTTGACCGCCAGCTTCCACCACCCGCGATGCCGCTGGTCACCTACGGCCGGCGGGCGATGGCGTGCCAGTTCGAGCTGCGCATCCCGGCGAACGAAGCTGATCAAGCGGCCGAAGCAGCGCTGGCCGCGCTCGACCGCATCGATGAACTCGAACAACTGCTGAGCGTCTATCGGCCCGACAGCGGTATCTCGCAACTCAACCGCGCCGCGCGACGGGGCCCAACAGAAGTGCCGCCTGAAATCGCCACGCTCCTCCACTTTGCCGCCGAATTGTGCCGCGAGTCACATGGCGCCTACGACATCACCAGCGGCCCACTTTCACAAGTGTGGGGATTCGCGCGGCGCGAAGGCCGCATCCCCACGGCCGACGAGCTGGATCGCGCTCGGCAGCGGGTTGGCTGGAATCAAGTCCAGTGGAATGAGGAGACTCGTGAGTTGACGTTTACGCATCCAGAGGTGGAACTCAACTTCAACAGCAGCGGCAAAGGCTTCGCGCTCGATGCGGCGGCAAATCTGTTGCGCGAACAATCAGCGCAGAACTTCTTGTTTCACGGTGGA
Organism: Pirellulales bacterium; assembly: GCA_022841705.1. Lineage (GTDB taxonomy): Bacteria > Planctomycetota > Planctomycetia > Pirellulales > Lacipirellulaceae. The sequence goes on along the minus strand of JALHQZ010000006.1, from coordinate 22,434 downwards.
CGGAGTTCACTGCTAGCGAGTGGCGATAATCCGGCACTCACGGACGGCGGTTGGCAAGTGGCCCTCACGCATCCACTTCGCCCGCAGCAGCGGCTGGCCACCTTTACGCTGCACAACCAAGGTTTTTCCACCAGTGGTTCGGGGACACAGTACTTTTATCATCGCGGCAGGCGATACGGACACCTGATCGATCCGCGCACCGGTCAGCCCGTCGAGAGCGCTTATTCCGTCTCCGTGCTGGCGCCGACCGCGATGCAGGCCGACGCACTCTCGACCGCGTTCTTCGTCATGGGCGCCCAAGCGAGTGCGGCTTTCTGCGAGAAACATGCGGAAATAGCCGCATTTTTTGTCGTCCCAGCCGGGGCGGATGCAGAGTGCGTGCCGATCAACCTCCAGTCTTCACAATTCCTGCTCGCCGATCATGCGGTTTAGCCCCGTACAGCGTTCGCTCGCCAGCGGCTACAATGCGGAGCGTAGTCGCATCATCAACCGGCGGGCGATCGCCCGCCGGCTAATACAAGCTGCCAGTTGCCAAGGCGGGGCAATCGGCCGATCGTTTACCACCGCATGTGTAAAAATCTGGCGTGCTAAGTGCGTTCTTTAGCAAATGGAGCTACCTGGGCATCATCGCCTTCTTAGCGGTGAGCGGCTGTGGCATCCCCATTCCTGAAGAGGTGGCGCTGGTGCTCGCCGGGGTCCTCAGCTCCAACGGCGTGCTCGAAGAACCGTGGCTGGCGTTTGGGGCCTGTCTCATAGGAGCGGTGCTCGGCGACACCATCATGTACGGTATCGGCCGCTTCTTCGGCCACTCGTGGCTCACCAAGCACCCCCGCTTCGCGAAACTGGTGCATGCCGACCAAGAATCGCAGTTTGAGCAAGCGGTGCAGGACCACGGCTTCAAGGTGTTGTTTTTGTCGCGATTCTTGGTGGGCGTTCGCGGCCCTGTGTACTACGCTGCCGGCGCCGCGCGCGTGCCGTACCTGAAGTTTCTGCTCTGGGACCTCATCGCCGCCACGATTGTGGTGAGCATCGTGTTTTGGTTGGCGTATTTTTTCGGCGAGCGCGTGCTCCGGTTCATTCGGGAAGCGGAGTATTATATAACGGCGATCGTGCTCACCGTCGTGGGCGTGGTCGGTTATATCCTCTATCGCAAGAGCCAAAAGACGACCACCCGCAAGATGGAAAAGTTGATCGGCGACATCGATGGCGATGGCTTACCGGCTCCGCCACCGGCGGAAGAACGGCCGAAGGAACCGAAGATTTCGGCGTAGAGAATGCCCGAAGGAGCCCCGCGTTTTCTGGGATAAACGGGCAACGAAGTCCAGGGGGGAGTGGGTAAGTCTTCGTCGATGGAAAGTTTTTCTTCACAGCGCCGTGGACTTCGTTGAAGTCCGGCTGCTGCGGGTGCTCAGTTCTACTTCACATCCCACCACCACTGCGTTGCGTTTGGCGTCGCTTTGAGCTCAACCGCAGCTTCGCGTTCGCTCCGCTTACTGAGCACTTCGTCACTCGCCGCCCACACACCGCCGCTCACCCCGGCGACGATGTGCTTCACGCGGCGGTTCTTTTTCGCTGGGATCATGCGGTGATTCACCACCGTTTCCACCGTCTTGGGCGCCACGTATTTTGGTAGCGGGAGTGATTCGTCGCTACGAAATAACGTGGGCGTCCAAGCCGCTTGTTGCAGCAGCGATTCACGCCGCATGATCGCCACGGCCAGCGTGAGGTCGAAAATGCTTCGCAGCTCACCGTACACCGGGTATCTGCGGCAAAGCTCGTTAAAGTGTGTGGTAAACAGGCGAGCGAATCGGGCCGTCGGTTCATCAGACGCATTGGTATGAACCCGCTCACCGCGCTGGGTCAGCAGCTCGTTTTCGCTGAGCACCTTCGCGCCAGGGCCTGCCAGTTCAAACAGGGTGCGATCCGCGTTGGCGGCGACGGGTTGGTAGTTGAGCGTGAACCACCATCGCAGCACGTTCATGGGCGGCGGATTGCCGGCCGCGTCGAGTTCGACCGTCGAAAGATAACTCTCCACGCCCGGCACGCCGTCGCGCAGGCCCATGCCGATCAGTTTCATGTGATGGTCCGCTTCGACGAGCACCTTCGCTACGCGCGAGGTGGGCGGCATGCCCCACACTTCGATATCCTGCCGGCCAACACTTTCGCGCAATCCAGCGAGCCATTGCGCCCGGCCCCCCGGCGGTAAGTCGCGCTGGCCAGTTCGCGCGATGTACGCTTGAATCTCCGCGAGCGATTCCTGCCGCGGCGTGATCGAACAACCAAACGTGCTGCCGGGCGCCGCGTGGTCTTGCCGCAGCAGCGTGAGTAAATCGTCGAGCCGCAGAATCGCTTCGCCATCGGTGTTCAGCAGTCGCCCGGCGCCATCGGCCTGCCAATCGCCCGCAGGCCCGGCGATGACAACATCGCCCGATTCGTCGCCGCTCGCTGGCTGAGCGAAGACATACTTCACGCGCTGCAATCCTGCGAGCGTGAGCATCGCTTCTTCCAGCGGTTCACCTTCCTTTAAGCGGCGGGCCATTTCACGTTCCAACCGGACGAGCGAAACGCAGCGCAAATCGGCAGACTTTCGCACATCCTTCGAGGGGCCCTGGTGGCGCATCGGCAGTTTGCTTGTGACAACGCTCGGCTTCACTCCGGTCGTTTGCAGCACACCCTCGGCATCAACATACACGCCACTCGGAAACGGCCGAATCTCCGCCTCCCCGCCCCCATTCTCGGCCCAACTTTCGGAAGCGACCGTCGAGACGATCAAATCGATCAGCGAATCGAAATCCGCATTCGCCCCTCCACCCTGGCTTGCGCGGCCTCCCTGCCCTGCCGCCGCACTTGCCCCCGCTGGATCGTCCGAAACGCCCGGGTCTTGCCCAAACGCCGCCACGCTGAAGTAGCAAGCCAACAGAGCGAAAAGCCAAGATCGCATGAAAAGTTCCCCACCGAGTAAAGATTCAACTCGTAGGGTAACATCTTCGCCCGTGCGGCGGGGAGATATTGCAAGAAGGGGAGAGGGAGGAGTCTGGAGTAAGGAGGAAGTAAAGCGAGCGAACTTACTCGTCCTCCTCTCTCCAGACTCCCCTCTCCCCGCTACAAACAACACCGGCCGTCGCTTCGCCCGGGAAGCGACGGCCGTGTGCCGTTATTCAGCGGCGATTCGGGGTCTGGCCGAACCGCCTGTTTACTTCAATTCAGCTCAGCCACCGCAGCCGCACGAGGGGGCAGCTTCGCAACCGCACGAGGCTTCGCAACCGCACGAAGCTTCGCAGCAGCCGCAGCTGTGGCGATGGAACAAGCCCTTCAGCTTGCCCAGGATGCAGCACTTGCGAGGAGCGCAGCACGGTTCGCAGCAAGCCGGAGCTTCACAACCGCACGAGGGCTCAGCAGCGCAGCAGCTCGGTTCGGCAGCGCAGCTGGGTTCAGCCGCACAACCGCACGAGGCTTCGCAACCGCAAGAAGCTTCGCAGCAGCCGCAGCCGTGGTGGCGATGGAACAAGCCCTTCAGGCCGCTCAGCAGACCGCAGCGGGGGCCGCAGCTGCAAGGATCGCAGCAGACGGGTTCGCAGCAGACCGGCTCGCAGCAAACGGGTTCGCAGCAGCTACCGCAGCCGCCACCGAACAGGCCCATGCAACCGAACGCACTGGCGTTGGCCGCGAAGGCGCTCAAACAGACGATAGACAACGCGATACGACGGAACATCTCAATACACTCCTGAAAAATGGGGGGAGGGGAAACACCTACGAGCCACACACTGTGCGGCGCCGCGGTCACGGCCCCACACAGGGCTTCGCGGCGTCTTCGACCTCGTCGGACTTAATCACTGGCGGCAGTGATAGCACTCCCGCTGGAGATCGATATCGACGACCCAATCGAACAGACTTCACCAACCGCGCAATTTTCCTCAAGTTTCCCCGTTTTCCCGTGCGGAATAATCCGAGAATGCTGGCGGCGCCAGCGGAGAGGGATTAGGACGGTAATCAGGGTTGTCCGACTTCACTCAGACGGAGCCGGGTTGCAACCGCAACCCAAGGGGAAGTGGAGCAAACGCTGCCGGAGAAATAGCAGTCGCTAGAAGTTTAATGGAACCCAGTCTTCCATCACCGAATCCCACTCGAATTTCGCTTCCCATTGATTGCATGAATCAACTGCCCAATATCCCACATGAACCCGTCGAGCGTAGACCTTGAGATAGGCGATCCTGAAAATGTAATGTGTCTCTCTAAATGAAGAACCTTTCGCGGCGGCCTCGCATGACTGCTGAGCTAGATTGTCGAGTTGCTGAATCGACTGGCAAGCGTGGATCGCAAACTCATAGAGGCTATCGGGTACAGGTATCGGATCCCAATCAGGAGGCAGCGATTCGCAATCAGAGAAATAAACTTCGATCTCATCTTCCCCATAGGCGAAGTTTTTAAAGACGCTGCCGTCCGGGTGATTAATGATCGCCGCACGTTTGAAGGCTTCTGTGAATTCCTTTCCGTCGTAGCGATTTAGAGGAAAGGATACGCTCATAATTCTCAACCGAAAAACTTAATCTTCGGAGTTAAGCTTCGACATCATCCGCCGCGCCGATGCGTTCTTTGCCGACGAACGGCCGCAGCACTTCCGGCACGAGAATCGAGCCGTCGGCCTGCTGGTAGTTTTCCAGAATCGCGATGATCGCGCGGCTAATCGCCACGGCGGTGCCGTTGAGCGTGTGGACGAACTCCGTCCCCTTCTCGCCTTTGCGTTTGTAACGAATGTCGAGCCGGCGGGCTTGATAGTCGGTGCAGTTCGAGGCGCTGGTCACTTCGCCGTACTCACCATGTTCGCCGCGGCCGGGCATCCACGCTTCCAGATCGTACTTGCGGTACGCAGGGCCGCCGAGGTCGCCGGTGGCGGTGTCGATCACGTGGTAGGGAATCCCCAGGCCATCGAAGATGCGGCACTCCAGGTCACAGAACTCTTCATGCAGCGCGTCGCTTTGGTCGGGCAGCGTGAAGCCGAACATTTCGACCTTGGTGAATTGATGCACGCGGTAGAGCCCGCGCGACGCCCGCCCGGCGGCGCCCGCTTCGGTGCGGAAGCAGTGGCTGATGCCGCAGAATTTTAGCGGCAGCAAATCGGCGTCGATCACTTGCCCGGCGTACAACCCGCCAAGCGTGATCTCTGCCGTTGCCACCAGATTCAAATCAAAATTCTCGATGCTGTAAATCTGTGTCTCCGGCCCGCGCGGAATGAAGCCGATCCCTTGCAGGATGTCGCCGCGCGCTAGGTCCGGCGTGATCATGGGGGTAAAACCTTCACGCACCAACAGATTCACCGCGTACTGCTGCAGCGCGAGCTCGAGCAGCACCGCTTCGTTCTTGAGGAAGTAAAAACCGTGGCCCGAGACGCGGCCGCCACCTTCGAAGTCCACCAGGTCATGCTGCGCGGCGAGCGCCACGTGATCCTGCACGGGGAACGAAAACTTGCGAATCGGCGTGACGCCCCGCTTCACTTCGGTGCTGGCGGTTTCATCGCCGATCGGCGCCAGCGGGTGCGTCATGTTTGGCAAGCTGCGATGAATCGCGTCCGCTTCCGCCGAGAGCGTTTCGATTTGCTTCTGCTTCGCTTCGCGCGCTTCGCGCAATTGCCGCCCTTCTTCCTTACGGGCTTCGCGTTCGGCATCGGTCTTGGCGGCGCCGATCGATTTGCTCACCAAGTTCGCTTGCCGGGCGAGCTCTTCGACTTCTTGCTGCAACGTGCGGCGGGCAAGTTCCAGTTCCGCGAAGCGGGCGACATCCGCCTTCGCACCGCGAATATCACAATTTCGCTGCACGATGGCGACATTTTCCAGAATCAAACGCTTATCCAACATGGGCAAACCAACGGGCAAACGGGGCAAATAATCCAACCGCCCTAAGCGTAAGCGCCGTGGGTTAGGCTTTCTAGCCTGACAGGCCGCCGATAATCGCTCACCGAAGGCGAAGGCACCCGGCACGGCCGTCAGATTGGAAAGTTTGACCTACGGCACTTGCATTTCGGACTCGCCCCGATACAATCTCAACCAGCAATCAGGGATGATTACCCACAATTAAGTCATTATTTTTGCTTAATTGGGCAACAATCCCTTATTTTGCTAGCTATGGCGATCGCCGATTCTGAGCCGCTGATTGTAGGGGAAGTTTCCCGGACAATCGACGACCGATTTCGGCTGGCCCTGCCGCCCGAACTGGCGGCGGCGGTGAGCGACGAAAATGGCGAGTCTCTGCTGGCGAAGGAACGCCCCGGCGCCCTGAGCTTGTGGGCGCCCGCCCAGTGGGAGCACAAACTCCAGGAGGGAATGGACTTAGTTCGCGGAAAAATCCGGGCCGGCCGGCTTGATGGACGTGTAGGGGAAGTGCAGGCTTTGGGACGGCTCCTCTCCACTCGCCAGCGGCGGGTCGCGTTGGCCGGCCGCAGTCGGCTGGTGATTCCCGAAGGCTTCCGCGAGTTCCTCGGCGTCGAGCCGGGGGGAAGCGTGATGATCGTCGGTGCCGCCGTCTGCGTGGAGATTTGGCGGCCAGACGCGTGGACCGAATTCCTCGGCGAGCAGATGCCGGGATTTAGAGAGCTGTTTGATGAATTAACGAAATAGGCTGTTAGCTATTGGCTGTTGACGAATCCAAGAAAGCCAATCGCTAACAACCAAAAGCTAATAGCTAAATTGCCGCCGTGCTCGGCGACGAACCCACAACTACCGCGTTTCCCGTCCGTTGTCACCCGGCGCGGGGATGCAAGTCAAAGCGGCAGTGGGGGCGCTCTTCGAGCACGGCGGATTTTTAATGCGCCGATACTAAGGGAAGAAGGGGGCCGCGGATTTTTCTGCCTTGTTAAACCGTCGCCTTCTCGACAGTTGGCTGCGGTTTCTCGGCGAGGCGGTCGCTCTTCCGGCGGCGGTGGTGGATGGCGGCGCCGACGAAGCCGGCGAACAGTGGTTGGGCGGCGGTCGGTTTGCTTTTGAACTCGGGGTGGTACTGCACGGCCAGGAACCACGGATGGCTCGGCAGTTCGATCACTTCCACCAGGGTGCCGTCGGGGCTCAGGCCACTAAACGCCAGGCCGTGGGCGATGAACTGGTCGCGGTAGCGGTTGTTGAACTCGTACCGGTGGCGGTGCCGTTCCTCGATTTCCTCGGCGCCGTAGCATTGCGCGACCAAACTGCCGGAGGCGAGTTTCGCCGGCTGGGCGCCAAGCCGCATGGTGCCTCCCTTGTCAGTGATGGAGCGCTGTTCGTCGAGCAAACAAATCACGCCGTGCGGGGTGTTTTTGTCGAACTCGGTCGAGTGGGCGTCCTTCAACTGGCAGACATTGCGGGCGAACTCGATCGCGGCGCACTGCATGCCGAGGCAAATGCCGAAGAAGGGGATCCCCTTTTCGCGGGCATACTTGATCGCGGCGATTTTTCCTTCGATGCCGCGTTCGCCGAATCCGCCGGGGACCAGGATCGCGTCGTACCCGCTGAGCAACCGCTCCGGCCCGTCGTGCTCGATCTCTTCGCTTTGGATTTGACCGATGCGAATTTGCGCCTTGTGGGCGATGCCCGCGTGGTCGATCGCTTCGTAAATGCTTTTGTACGCATCGCGATGCTCGGCATACTTGCCCACCACGGCGATGCTCACTTCGTGATCGGGATGTCGCAGCCGCTGGAGCAGCTCGCGCCAATCGTCAATGTTCGGCTCCGGTGTGTTGAGGCCCAGCTTATCGCAAATTTGCTTATCGAGTTTGTTCTCGACCAAACTGAGCGGCACTTCGTAGATCGAAAAATCTTTGTCCCGCTCTTCAATCACCGCGTCGACCGCCACGTTGCAGAAGAGCGCGATCTTCTCTCGGTCTTCGCGCGCAATAGGCTGCTCAGTGCGGCAAATCAAAATATCTGGCTGGATGCCGATCTGCCGCAACTGGCCGACCGAGTGCTGCGCCGGTTTCGTCTTGAGCTCGCGCGCCGCTTTCAGGTAAGGCACCAGCACCAAGTGGATGAACAAACAGTTCTGCCGACCGACATCGAGCGGGAATTGGCGGATCGCTTCCAAGAAGGGAAGGCTTTCAATATCGCCCACGGTGCCGCCGATTTCGGTGATGACCACGTCGACCGCTTCGTGTGGATCGTCAGCAATCCCTGCAATGACACTTTTGATTTGGTTGGTGATGTGCGGAATCACCTGCACGGTCTTGCCCAAGAATTCGCCGCGGCGTTCTTTGTTGATGACCTCTTGGTAAATCTGCCCGGTGGTGTAGTTGCTCTTGCGCGACAGCGGGCCGTTAGTGAAGCGCTCGTAGTGGCCCAAATCAAGATCGGTCTCGCTGCCATCGTCCAGCACGTAAACTTCGCCGTGCTGGTAGGGGCTCATCGTCCCCGGATCGACATTGATGTAGGGATCGAGCTTCTGCATCCGTACGGAGAGGCCACGCTTTTCCAGCAGCATGCCGATCGACGCACTGGTCAGCCCCTTGCCGAGTGAACTGACGACCCCCCCGGTTACGAAAATATGCTTTGCCACGCGGTGTGCTCCTAGCGATGTGGTGTGCCAGGCTTTAGTTTACCGGGGCGAGAAGCGCGGGGCGAGGGGCGAGAAACCGGCCGAACGTTGGCCAACGGCCAACCTCACCGTAGCCTAGGGCATCGCCCTAGGGACGTGGTGATGACGCGCACAATATTTTGGCTGAAGGCCAAAGGCACCGTTGATTGAGTTGCGGAGTGAGTTTGGCTTTCAGCCGAAAATTATGTGGGGCAAACCGACCACCTAGGGCGATGCCCTAGGCTACGGTGGGGGTTGGCTTTCAGCCAACGTTTGGTGCGCTGTGTTCACTCGTCGACTTTTACTTTCAAGTTGACTGAGATTGTTCGAAGCTTGTGTCCCTTGCCGAGTTTCCAAGAACTGGGTGCGTCTTTCCAATTAACCGTATAGCCGCCGTGCATGTCAGTCGAGTAGCCGCTCACGAAGTCAACACGCACAAGATGCTCGCCGGGCTTAGCGAGCCGCATGGTTGGATCGGTTGGAGATTCGCCCGGCATTGTAACAATTTCGGCTGGTTGGCCATCGACGTAAACTTGCGGGGTCCAACTTAGAAGCAGCTCCAGTTGCGGCGTGTGACCACAACCGTATTGACATTTAAGAGTTACGAGTTGTTCTGTTGGTCCACCGCCTTCAACTTGTTCTGCCGTCACTTCTGGTCGGCCGTGGTAAGCGTCCAGAATCGATTCGATGTGCTGGGGTTTGAGGGGATACTTTTCGTGAACTTCCTTGATGAAGACATCAGGCCACCCCAACCCAAACCCAAATCGATTTCCCCAAACGTTCGTGCGATTATGAACCGAAACATTGTTCAACCGGAGGATAAGCGTTTCCATGGCGATGAGTGCTTCGGACTTGCTGAGGCGACCCGAGCGAAGGCGTCGCAGCAATTCCTGCCAGACATCCGGATTTCTCACCTGTCCAGCGAATTGGTGGCGAACTAAGAACTCGTCCGCCACGACGGCATAAGGATTCTCGAAGGCTTGCAAGAAGCCGTACGTGGCCGCGGGAACAACGACTAGCAGAACCGCAAAGATCGCCAACTTTCCGCTCATCGGCTTGCTACCGCTCCATGCAATCCATAGCAAAGTCGCGCTGGCGAGGCCAAGCGGAAAAATGGTGATGCAGAGGTTAAGGAAGTCGAAGAGCGCCGTGGGATTGTTGTTCTTAAAATGCACAAACAACCCGCATCCCGCCCCGAAGAGTGTGATGGTGAGCAGGAAGGTTTTGAGGCTGAACCGCATGATGGGGTCGCAGTATTGTGGCAGACAATTGGTTAAGGGCGCACAAGCTCGTCCAGCGGACAGGTTAAGCGGCGGGGATTGTTGGCCAGCCGCTGCTGGTTGACGCTGGACTGCCACTTTGAAAACTGGTTGGGCGTAACTAGGCCGATCTCCGCGAGCTCCGTCGGCGCCCCAAGGTGGGCGATCCATGCTCGCACAGCAGCGGCGGCGTGTTGTTCATCGATGTCGAGCATTCCGGCTAGCCGCGATAGTCGCGCTCGAACAAAGTCGGGGCCGCGGGGATCGGCGCAATCGGCCTGCTCAACGCCCTGATTCCAACGCCAGACTTGGGGCAGCGTCAGGGCGACGGCGAAGCCGTGCGGGACGCCATAGTAGCTCGTCAGATGGTAACTAAGGGCGTGCGGCGCCGAGGTTCGCGTTAAGCAAATCGCTTGGCCCGAGCGATGGGCGGCGGCGCACATCTCAGCCCGGACAGCGGGGGTTGGGTCATGCACGGCGGCGGGCAAATGGCGCCACGCAAGAGTGATCGCCGCGGCCGCATGGGCATCGGACTCCGGAGTTGAGCGCACGCCCCACCAAGCTTCAACGCCTTGGCAAAACGCATCCAAGCCCGTGGCTGCCGTAAGCCGCGGCGGCATGGTGCTCGAGAGGCGGGGATCAAGCACCACCTTCTGGGGCAACAGTGAAGCATGTTCCACTGAATGCTTTTCGCCGTCGATGTACAGCACGGCAAACGGCGTGGCCTCGCTCCCCGTTCCCGCGGTCGTGGGAATCGCTACCACTGGCAGCGCATCGTGGTGGAGCGGACCGTGCTGAAAGAGTTGCCGCCGATCACCTGAGTTCGTGCAGGCTGCGGCGAGCAGCTTCGCCAGATCAATCGCGGCGCCGCCGCCGATGGCGACAACGGCCGCTGGCCGCCACTCGCCCAACTCGGCCATGCCGCGGTCGACTTCGGATAAAGCGGGATTCGCGGCAAAACCTGTGAACTTCCGCCAATCCTTCCCATTGAGCAGCGCGACCAACTGCTCTTCAATGCCCGTTGCGGCCAGTGCCCCGTCGTCAGCCACCACCAGCAATCGATGGGATTCGATTTGGTCGAGGATTGACGGCAGTTCGCTGAGCTGGTGGTAAACCATCGACTAAGCTACGTAGCGCTGACTTTCGGCCAGCTGAATCTACGTTTTATTCCTCTGTCTCGATATTCGGCTTTCATACCACTCATCGAAGGAAATGTATTCCAGTCGATCAGCCGCCTCAAGATTCTCTGTGACAGTGTAATCCGGATCCAAATAGACTATACGCGGCGGAGTATGCAGAAGGTTGTACGCGAAATAGTCACCGCATCCGTTTGAAGCAAACGCAACCAAGTATGAAGGCCAGCGGTTCCAATGGTCCGCAGCGTGAAGGGACTCGTTAACCTCGACCCATCGCGCCAATTCGTAGGGCGATTCAGGAACTAGAAAATCACATGCTTCGTGAATAGCATCCGTGGGGTCAAGCATCGCTCGACGATGAGTGTCAGGTAACACGATTCCGAGACGAGTTTCAGCTTCGGCTAGTTCCACTCGCTTACCCAAATGCCGTGAACTTTCGTCTGCTTATATGTGTTGCTCGCTCGGGTCGGAGGACCCAAGCTACGGTTCGCTACGACGCCGCCACAGCCGGCGCGCCACTGTACTGCACTTCGGCGTCCTTCAGGCACTGCTTAATCTGACGAACTGCTTGCCGTAAACGTTCCTCGTTTTCAACAAGGCTCATCCGCAGCCAACCTTCGCCCACCGGGCCGAAGCCACTACCGGGGCTCACGGCGACGTTGCCCTTCTCTAGCAACAGCATGGCGAAGTCGAGCGTGCTCATGCGGGTGCGCCACGGTTCGGGGACCTTCTGCCAGACGAACATGCCCGCTTTGGGGATGTTCATTTCCCAGCCGAGTCGCTGCAGGCCTTCGCACAGCGCGTTGCGGCGGCCTTGGTAAATGCGAGATTGTTCCAGAACGGCCGCATCCGTGTGGCGGAGCGCCATGATCGCGGCGATTTGCACCGCTTGGAACATGCCGTAGTCGTAGTAGCCTTTGATGGTGGCGAGGGCCGAAACCATTTCCCGGTTGCCGCAGCAGTAGCCCACGCGCCAGCCCGCCATGTTGTAGCCCTTGCTCATGGTGGTGAACTCGACGCCCACATCCTTCGCGCCAGGCGAGGCCAAGAAGCTGGGGGGCTGGTAGCCATCGTACGCCACATCCGCGTAGGCAAAATCGCTGATGACCATCAGGCCGTACTTCTTCGCGAGTTTCACCACCTCATCAAAGAACGCCTGCTCGACCACCACGCTCGACGGATTGTGCGGGTAGTTGAGGATCAGCAGTTTGGGTTTGGGGAACAGCGTCTCGCATGTGTAGGCGATGTTCGACAAAAACTTTTCGCTGTTGGCCACTTCCAGCGAGATCACGTTGCCGCTCGCCAAGGCGACCGAGTGAACGTGAATCGGGAAGTACGGCGCGGGGACGATCGCCGTATCGCCGGGGCCCATCACCGCCAGGCACATGTGGCTAAAGCCTTCCTTCGAGCCGAGGCAAACCAGCACCTCGGCGTCCTGGTCGAGCGTCACCCCGTACTTGCGGTTGTACTTGGCGGCCACTTCTCGCCGCAAGTTGGCGATGCCGTTGCTTTTGGAATAGCCGTGATTGGTGGGATCGTGCGCCGCCTCGGCGAGCTTCTCGATCACCAGGTTCTGCGGTGGATCGCTGGGGTTGCCCATCCCCATATCGATGACATCTTCGCCAGCGCGGCGCTTGTTGTAGAGCATCGTGTTGATGCGCCCAAACAAGTAAGGAGGCAAACGCTTGACGCGCTCGGCGAGTTGGATTTGGAAATTGGGGGTGGACATGAAGATTGTCTTAATCTTGGCTAAGGAGCATCATCGCGATCAGCCTTGTACAAATGATCCCGTCGCGAGCACCGCCGATATTCTAATCCTCAGTCCCGAACTTTCCTACCCAAAACAAACCCAGCCGAGGCGAACGCTTCGCCACGGCTGGGTATTTCCGTACGCATGTCAACAACAACCCGTTACCGCACGCCGCCCGTCGGTTGCACGGCGGTATCGGTCCGTGGCGACTTCGCTTGATTGTCGGCCGGCGCGGTGCTGGTGCCGGCGAGGTAGTTGTCGATGCGGGCCCGGCGGCGAATGGCTTCGAACTCTTCGCCCATCGCCAGCCGCAGCTTCTTTTCGTGGATGTCTTGCTGCAGGACCGTTTGCACCTCGGCGGGGTTCACCTGCACCGGCTCGGTGCGGCCTTCGCACTTGAGGATGATGTACTTGTCGCCCACCTGCACCACGCCGGAAAGTTCACCCGGCTGCAGCTTGAAGGCGACCGTTTCCAGTTGAGGCTGCCCGCCATGTTGCCGCACGGGGGGGACTTCGCCGCGAAGCGCTTTGCTGGTCGGCTCGATCGAATACTCGGCCGCTAGATCGCCGAAGTATTCGATGCTGTCGTTCGATCGCGCCTTGTCCCACACTTCTTGAGCGCGGCGCATGTCCGAGAGCACAATCGCCCGGCAGCGGACCTTTTCACCGTAGTTCGCCGCGAAACCTTTCTGCATGTCTTCGGGCGTAACTTGCACCTTGCTGCTGGTGAGTTTCTTCAGCGCCACCGAAGGCCACACCGAATCACGCACATACATTTCGTAGGTGATGCCTTGGTCCTGGGTTGCCATTTTCACCCACTGGGCGAGGTCCGGCTTGCCGGCCGCGTCGAGCACGCCAGACAGTTCCGCGGCGTGGGTCATTTCCGCTTGCAGGTCCGCTTCGCTAACCGCCGTGTTGGCCTTCTTCAGCTCTTGCTGCAACAGAAGGTGCGAGATTTCCATTTCGAGCACCGCTTCACCGTGGCGGGCGAGGCACTCGACGCCCAGCTCTTTCATGGTGATTTGGTTGCCGTTCACGGTAGCGACCACGCCCGGCATGGCGTTCCTCAGCGTGGGGTCGTTGTAGACATTTTGGATCGTCGCGGCCGCTTGCAGCTTGCCAAACAAATCGGCGGCCACCTGGCGAAGCTTTTCTTCCTTAATGCGCTCGGTCAGGTCTTCCTGCACGCTTTCGAGCGTTACGCCGCGCGGGGGAACTTTTCCTTCGCATTTGAGAATGGCGAACTGGTTGTTCACCGGAATGACCGCCGAGACTTGGCCCGGCTCCAACTGGAACGCGGCCCGTTCGATTGCCGGCTCGCCGAGGTGCCGCCGAATCGGTTGAATGAGCCCGCCGATGCTCGCCGAGTTCACGTCTTCCGAATGCTGCATCGCCAGTCGCGCGAAGTTCTCTGGTTGTGCGGTGAGCTGCCCGCTCAAGTCCTGTGCGAGCTTTTGGTCCGAGACGACAATCAGCCGCACCCGCACGCTGGCGCCGTACTGCGATTCGTGCGCGCGACGAAGTTCTTCATCGCTGACCACCAAGTCGGCCGCTGCCAGTTTGCGGAGCGCGATCGTCGGCCACAGAATGTCGCGTTTGTACTCTTCCGCTTTCACCCCACGTTCTTGTTCGAGCAGTTCGAGCCACTGATCGCGGCTGATCTTGAACCGCTTGGCGAGGCGATCAATCTCCACTTCTAAGTCTTGCGTGGTGATGGTGATGCCGCGATTCGCACAGTGATGTTCGATGAGCCGCTTGTTGACCATGCTTTCGAGCACATCTTCGCCAAACCGCTCGACGCACGCCTCGGCCAGCGCCGGCCGGCTGATGTCCTGTCCGTTGACAATCGCCATCACATCATGCGATGGCCCCTCCGGCTTCGTCGGCTTCGACGAAACGGGTTGTGTATTGCTCGGAACTTGCGCTTGCGCCGTCGGCGTGCCTTGCGAGAGGCGAATCACGAGGCCAATCGCGATCACGGCAAGTAGAGTTAGCGCCATCGCCCGGCGCCGAGGGGAACGAATTTCAGATTGGGTCATGGTTTCGGTTACTCCATCAACCGAGGGGCGGGACTAGCGCGGCGCGGCCAATCGTTGGCTTACTCGGGTGCGCCGACTTTTTACGGGGCCGGCAGACTAGCACGAAGGGCCGTCACGCGACAAGAGAAATCTGTGCAGTGCTAGCACGGCGACGCGAAGCACGCTCCGCTAGCGCGTCGCGGCTAAACGGTTAACCTTTTTTCTCGACGGCTTTGGGGTTTCCGTCGTGGGTGCCGTTGCCGCCGCCATATCCGCCACCACCGGCAGGTTTAGGGGAACCAGAGTTGCCTTCTCCCACACTTCCTTGTGAAATGTCAGATTCCGGCGGAACTGGGTTCTCCGACCGGGCGAGTCGAATGGTGTTGAGAACCCGGGCGATCTCTTCGTGGACCTTTTGAGTCTGTGTAACGATGATTAAATCCCAGCCCAGTGGGCGAATCGATGCCTCGCCTCCGCCGTTTTCATTCCAGGTGTCGGTTGCGACAAGGTCAGTCAGAATTCCCACTATATTGTCGTAACCGGCAGCCTCGGCGGATGCTGACGCCCCACCGAAAAACAGCTTAGGTTTCGAGCGTAAATCACCAATCGGGTAAACGGCTTCAACTAATTTGGTTTCTGCTTCTTCGTTCGTTGTGATCACCAAGACACCATCTTCAATCACATAAGTCAAATCCAATTTTTTGAGCAGCAGATCCAGTGCTCCATTGAGCCTCATATTTCGCAACGAACAGGTAACAGGCTCATTGTGATCGATGCCCAAGTCATCCAGCGCGGCATCGTCCATTTGGATCTCGACGTTGTATTCTTCACGCAGCAAGTTGACGACTTCATCCAGTGGTGTTTCGGTGAACTCCAACCCTTCGCTCGGTAATTGTGTGGCAAGAACGTCCCGCACCTTTTGATCGGCAGCAGGATCGCGGACAGCGAAATAGCAAACCTGCTTTGGCGGAGCGATCTCAGGCTGGTCAAGCGCTGTGCAATCGGATGAAGTGGGGGCGAATGGATCCGCCGCTTGAGATGGCGCCGCTTCCTGAGCCCTCACGCCACATAACGAACCGAAAAGAACAATTACAACTGGCCAAACGCGTTCCATCTTCTCATCCCTCACAAGCGAAAGTGTGCTCGCCGTGGTCGGGGTTCGTTCGCGGTGCTTCGTCTTATTCCCGCCGCGTAAGTGTGCGCAACAAATCTTGGTGCAATGCCGCACTACTCGCCGCCAAGAAGTTTGCCTTCGCCAAATTGAACGGCCCGCCGTCGTGCGCCGTCACTACGCCGCCAGCTTCGGCGATCATGAGCAGGCCGGCAGCCACGTCCCAGGGGTGGATGTGGCTGGCCCAGTGGGCGTCCAGTCGGCCGCAGGCGACGTAGGCGAGGTTGAGCGCGGCGGAACCAGTGCGGCGGATCGCTTGGGCGCGGGGGATGACGGCCAGCAGGTCTTGCACGTCGGGCGAGGCGGCCGTGCATTGCGGCGGCAGGCTCACCGCGACGAGGGCTTCGTCCAATCGGGCGGCGTGGGTAACCCCAATGGGTTGGCCGTTGAGTGTCGCGCCCAAACCGAGCCCGGCGGAGAAAAGTTCGTTGGCGCTGGGGTCGAACATCGCCCCGGCGAGCACCCTGCCCCCTTGGGTCACCGCCACGCTAGTGGCGTAGCAGGGGAAACCGTGGACGTAGTTGGTGGTGCCATCCAGCGGATCCACAACCCAGGTCAATCGCTCAGGGTCGGCCAGCAGGGCCAAATTGGGCGACTCTTCCCCCAGAAAAGCGTGGGTTGGAAACGCTTTCAGCAGGATTTCCCGCACGGCGGCTTGGGCGGCCAAATCGGCATCGGTCACTAAATCCTGCGGGCCTTTCGCACGGGTAGCGAACTTGCCTCGCCACTCTTGCAGGACCTCGCCCCCCCGCCGGGCGGCCTGCTCGGCTGCCTCCTGTAATTGCGGGACGAGGGTTTCGCTCGCCGGGTAAGTGTTCATTTTTGCCTCACTCACTCCAGAACGCCTTAAAAAAATCTTCACAAAAGTATGGACATGGGAATCAGATTCGGTATCATAGCGAATGGAGTTACAGAGCGAGCGAGGTGTTGGGGAGGTATCCCGTTTGCGGTCGATTGGCCGAAAGCAGCGATTGCCTCATTCTGATCATCCCCCTGACCCTGACACATCGGCCTCTTCTCTGTTCCGGCCCCGTCGCTTCAACTTCGGTTGTTCGGCGGGGTTTTTTTGTGCGCTTGGGGCGGGCTTTCTAGCCTGAAGGGCACGTAGGTTAGACTTTCCAGTCTGACATTCGCGGAGCGATCGTTCCGCTCGCAAAAACTTCACCGGCGCCGGTCAGGCTAGAAAGCCTAACCTACGTTTCAACCGGGCCATTCGCTATTCTGAAGGAATGAAGACCACGTTTCGATTGTTGTTGGCGGCCGCGATTTGCACTTCGGTTTCATCGCCGAGAGCGCGGGCTTGCCCGTTCTGTTCGGCCGAGACGCGCACGCTCTCCGAAGAGCTTGCCGATAGCGATGTGGTGGTGCTCGCCACACTCGTCGAGGCGCCGCCGGAGAGTAAGCGGCCGACGATTGATCCGGAGACGGGGGAAGCGCGGTTTCGCATCGAACGCGCACTGCGCGGCGGTGAACAACTGAAAGACGCGAAGACGATCACCGCGATTTTCTTCGGCGAGCCGAGGCCGGGAGACAAGTACTTCGTGCGCGGGGTGGGTTCGCCTCCGGAATGGGCGATTCCGATTGCGCTCTCGCCGACGGCGGTCAAGTATGTCGACGAGCTCGACAAGCTACCGGCTGAAGGCGCCGATCGGCTGGCGTTTTTTCAAGACTTCTTGGAACACGAAGAACCATTGCTAGCGCAAGATGCATACGACGAGTTCGCCCGGGCCAGTTATCAAGCGCTCAAGGATTTGAAGCCGCGAATGCAGCATGATCGGATCGTGACGCTGCTGCAGAATCCGCAGACCAGCCCCAGCCGGCGGCGGCTCTTCTTCACGATGCTGGGCGTGTGCGGCGACGAGCGCGACGTGCCGCTGATCGAAAGGATGCTGCTCTCCGATGTCCGGACGATTGAACCTGCGGCCCAGGCGCTCACGGCGGCGAACCTGCTGGTGGGTGGACCGCTCGGCGGCACGCTGCTCTCGGAAACGCTCAGCATCGCCGAACGGCAGGAGAAGCTGGGGCTCGACGCGATGGTGGCGTGCTACCTGACGCTGGTCGGCGAAGCGGGGATGGACAAGATCGACGCGCGGTTCCTACAGGATAAGACTGCCGACTATTCGCATGTGTACTCCGTGCTGCAAGCGATTCGCTTTCTGGCGGAAGAAGAGAGCGTGGATATTCCACGCACGCGCATTCTGCAATCGGCCCGGCTGCTACTCGACAGCCCCGACTTCGCCGACCAAGTGATTCCCGACCTTGCCAGGTGGGAAGATTGGTCGGTGCTCGATCGGCTAGTGGAGATGTACGTGAAGACCGACGAGCTCGGCTACCAAAAGTTCGTGCGTGAACCGATTGTGACGTATCTCGACGTGGCGGCAGAACAGGAAGGTGAACTCGCGGATCGCGCGCTCGCCGGGCTGAAGCAAGCAGAGGAAGTCGATCCCGCAGCGTTCAAACGCGCGCGGAGTTTGCGGGCGTTTGGATTCTTGGGAACAGCGCAACTGAAGAAGAAACCGGATGATTTAAAAGCGGAGGACCCAAAAGCAGGGAAAGTGGGCGCTAAGCCGCAAGCAGCGGGTGAGAAAGCAGCACCGGCGGACGACAGCGTCGAGCCGCCGAACCCCGTCGCGGCAACGGCGGAGAAGGCGAGTTGGCAGTCTCCTCTCGAAGTAGCGGCGCCGACGGGCCAGTCGTCGGCAGAGCAGCCAGCGGCTGAGGTGCCGGCGGTTGGGCAGCCGGCGGCAGAAGCCGAACCGGCGGCCGCTGCACCTGCGACCCCGGCCGAAACGCCCCCGGCGAGCGAAGTGGCCCCCGTGGTGCGGTCGGCGCCCCCCGTCGCCCCGGCCATTCCCAGCCCGGCGGTGCGAATTGGCGTCCCCTTGGGGGCCGCAGCGATTTTTTGCGGATTGTTTTGGATTATCCTCCGAGGCCCAGCGTAGGCTCCCAAAGGGGTGGCTGGGGTCGGCGCGTCAGCCGCCCCCAGCCGTGTGAGAGTTGGTTCCCAATGCTGCTGGGGTCTTAACCCTAGCCACCCCCTCGTCGGTTTGGTGGTGCCGGCGCGAACCGCATCGCGTAGAATAAAGCGTGATTGTTCCTGTTCCCTCAAATTCACGAATCGGCATGTCCACCGCGACCGCGTACGACCCGCAACTTTCCGCCGCCAGTGAAGACGATGCCCTCGCCTATCGGGCGATTCATACCGGCTCGATTTTGGCGCTATTGTTGGGGCTGGTCTCCGCAGCGGTGCTGACGACGGCGGGGAGCAGTTTGGAATCGACGCTGATGCTGGCGCCGATTCCGCTAATTGGGCTCGTCTTGTCGCTGCGGGCATGGAGCTTCGTGCGAGCCAACAGCGATCGCTACACCGGCGCGAACTTGGCGTTGGTTGGGGCCGTGCTGTCAGCGGTGTTTTTGATTGGCGGGGTTGGTTACGCGGGCGTCGTTCATGCCACTGAAGTGCCCGAGGGTTATACGCGAACTTCGTTTCTCGAGATGAAACCCACCGAAGCGGATCTGACTGCCAGCCGGATCACCTCCGAAGCCGTGATGGATTTGCTTGGCAAGCGCGTCTTCATCAAGGGGTACATCCGGCCCGACTCCACGCCGGTCACTAAGAACATCAAGAATTTTTTGCTCGTGCGGGACAACAACCAGTGCTGCTTCGGCGACTTGTCGAAGGTCCAATATTTCGATCAGGTGCAGGTGGCCCTCGGCAAAGGCGTGACGACGGATGCCTCGAGCAAATTGTTCCGCGTGGGGGGCGTGTTGAAACTTGGCCCCGGCAACCCCGAGCTGGGAACGCCGGTGACTTTTAGTTTGGAAGCGGATTACATTCGGTGATGCGCCCGCTTGCAATCTGGCTTGTTCTCTGGGCGATTGCGGGGTGTGCGCCGAAGCCGAGCGATCCACCGCTACCCGCGCCGGAGACGCTCGCCAGCGCGCCGCTAAACCAACAGGTGGCGCCCGATGCGACGCCACCTGCTGAAGCGCTACCCGCTGCGGCGCCACCGGCGAAGGCAGCGGAGCCCCGGCTGCTCGATAAGTCGTTCGATGACTTGAAGTTCGACATCGAGCCCGATGGCGAATTCAAACGCGACATGTTGACGCCGGAGATCGAAAAACTCGCGGGCGAGGCGATCCGCATCCGCGGGTACATCCTGCCGACGGCGCAGAAGCGGCTTACCTCGTTCGTGCTGGTGCGCGACAACCAAGAGTGCTGCTTCGGGCCCGGGGCGGCGCTCTTCGATTGCATCCTGGTCGAGATGGCGCCGGGCGAAAGCGCCGATTTCTCCGTTCGGCCCGTCACGGTAACAGGGACGTTCCGCATTGAGGAGTTCGCCGGGCCCGAAGGCCGGCCGCTCGCCATCTTTCAAATGCGCGGCGAGAGCGTGGAGAATTGAAGTAGCACGGGACCGTAGTCCCGTGCAACTAAACGCATTTCTTCAACCGCACGGGACTACGGTCCCGTGCTACCCGTGCAACAACAAACTGATGCGCGGCGGCAAATCTTGCGCGACTTGGCGGATGACATCTCCCTTCATCGTGCGCCACAGGGCGCCGCGTTGGGTGGCGCCGAGGATCACGAAATCGACCGCGTGGGTCACCGCCATCTCGAGAATCGTGTCGGCGATGTCGTAGCTCACGGCGTACAGGAAGTGAACCGCCACGCCCTTCTCCTCCGCTTTCGCGGCGATGCCTTCGAACAGTGCGGCGGCGGTGAAGTCGGAATCGACGTTTGGCGTACCGACCGGAGCGAAGCGGCCCACCGCGATGTGCCGGACGAACAGCACATACAGCGAACCTTGTCGCAGTTTGCATTCTTCGAGTGCGAACTCAACCAGCTTGGGATTGCCGGTGGTGGCGATGAGGATGCGCGTCTTGTCCGGGGCGTTGGCGGCGCCATACTTGGCCCCAGGTTTAAGGAAGCTCGACACGCTCCGCCCCACCGCCTCGGCCGCAGTCGGCAGTCCCGGGACCGCTTCCTTCACCCAGTCGAACACCTCTTCACGGTGGTGGCCCAGGTAGCGGGCGCCGAAGCCGAAGCCCATCACGCTGGTAGCGAACAGCAGGGCGTTGAACTTGGTGAGGGCGATGGTGAACCAAATCGCCACCATCACGATGGCCAAGATCAACATCGGCCAGCGCTCGTAACCGGGCAGTTTCTTCTTGAAGTTCGTGGAGATCGACCCCAGATTCACCGCCACGGCGCCCACCACGCCGATCGCGTAGAGGTCGGCGAGATCCGCGACGCGGGGAACCATCAGCACCGTGATCGTCGGCAGGACCGTGCCGATAATCAGTGGCAGCACCGGCATCCCCCAGATATTAAGACCTCCAAACGCCCGCGGCAGTTCGTTATCCTCGGAGAGCGTGAAGAGCACACTCACCAGTCCCGTGATTGCCGTGTTCACCGCCGAGAGCAGCAGCAGCGCGAACACGATGGCCGAAATCTGCGCGAAGGTTGGCCCGACATAGTAGTCGGCCAGCACCTTCATCATCGTTTCTTTGTTGCCGTCGTAGGCCGTAACGATTTCGCCCTGTTCACTCGGGGCGATGACCACCGACGAATCGTGCAGGTTATTTCGATCCCGGAACTCTTCCACCGCGGTAGTGCGATCACCCTCGGGAAGCGGAGCGAATGAATCACCCTGGTGTAGCTTGTCGTGCGGCAGCGCCAGCATCGCAGCCGTCAACACGACGTTGAGGACGACAATTTCCAACAGGACCGGCCAAATCGCGCGGCTCGCCGTGCGCTGCACCGGCGTGACCATAATACTGGTCATGTTGGCGATCGCCTCGACTCCGGAGATCGCCAGAATTAAGTGCGTCAGGCTTACCCACCATTCGCCAGGATTTCCGCGGGCAGGTTCCAGGCGCGCCTCGCCCAAATACGGAATTGCCGCCACGCTCACGATCAAACTAATGATCATGGTGGCGATTGCGACGTACAGCGCCGCCGAGCCCGCTTTGGTCGGCCCAAAATAATTGAGCACCCCGATGAGCAGAATCGCCCCGGCCGCCCACCACGCCTCGTGATGAAACCCGGCGTAGTGAAACGCTTCGACCGCACTAATGGCGGCGGTCACCACGTAGTCCGCGCAGAGCAAGAACGCGCCAACCACAGCGAGCGTTTGCGAGCGCTCCTTCGCCGAAGAATAAACCCCACCGCCATCGGGGTACAACCGGCACACCACCGTGTAGGCCCAGCCGACCGCCAGCAGAATCACGCTCATCGCGAGCATGAAATAGAAACTGGCGTACTGCGTGTACAGGAGCGCCAGCCCCAGCACGTAGAGCCGGCTGGTGCCCCAGTCGCCAAACAGCATTGGCCCCGCATGGAACCATTTCAGGTTCCGCGGCCGAGCGCCAACGGTAAGCATCGAAGGTACCCCTCCCCCTAAAAAACCACCGCACGCTTCCTAGCGAAAACGTGCGGTGGAACGGGGTTTGATGGTAAAAGTGGCCGGCCGAGCCGTCAAGGATAGGAGGGGCTAGGGGCTGGGGACTAGGGGCTAGGGTCAAGGCGACCTTCGGTCGCAATTTCCCTAGCCCCCACCCCCAGGCC
>JALHQZ010000005.1 GCA_022841705.1 Pirellulales bacterium | reverse complement strand
GCGGGCACCTTCCCAACTCTGCGCTACGCAAATCACTCAGCTTAACACGCCCTCGCGCGCTGCACTTTTCGGGCGCCATCGCCCCCGCCGGGCGCTGCACTTTTCGAATGCCACTCACAGGCGTGACGCCAACTCAGGGCGATGCTACTTGGACACACGCGATTTCGCCTATGACTGCGTGGGCCGAACTAGGCGGCGACTTTTCTTCCTCCACCAGCGCGGTCCAATCAGTCGGCGGGATCGGCGTTTACACCTGGGGCTCCACTCCGCAATTGGTTGCGGATGTGCAAAGCTGGCTCGACAATCCAACATCGAACTATGGCTGGTTGTTGAAAGGCGACGAGACCATCGACCGTTCGGCAAAGCGATTCGATTCCCGCGAACATCCCACCGTAGCTAACCGACCTTCGCTGGAAATCGAGTACACGGTCGTTCCTGAGCCGACTGCGTATGGCGTCGTGGCATTGCTGCTGCTGGCGTACTGGACTGTTGGCCGATTCGACGACCACATTTAACGCGAGAAGTCGGACAGGCCCACCGCAAGCGCATTACGAGGGTCCTGCTGATCGACGAGGCAGCGAGTGCAACTTAATTCAAGTGCAGGATGTCATAGGCCAATTGAATCAACGCGGTAGGCGGCAGTCTACCTCGTTCTGATTTAAGGCACTTGGTCGGTATCAAGGCTTGGGCGAACGAAGAGTGGGATCCACTTCCCGCGGGGCTCGATGTCGACGATGGCCGGCCCACGCCATTTCTCCGTGTACTGCACCCCATCGAGACCACCAGGGGTTTCCTTGATCTCCGCAATACGCATCGGAAACGTCGCCGTGAGTTGTTGTTGTGGTTTTAAGTTCGTGAATTCGACGTATCCGTCACATAAGACAGTGGGCACGCGAACTTTGTCGACGTACGCAACGACTTCCTTACGGTTAGCCCATGAAGGAATGCGAATGGATACTTTGCGGGCTTTGCCGACGATCACGTTGATCTCACCACGATGGGGCAGCGATGACACGACTTCGACCAAAAGCGTTGAACGATTGAACGCCATGTTGACGTAAGCGTGATCCGAATCGCCCGTCACCGTCTCGCGCCAGATGGCGTGTGCCGCACGCACCGTCGCGTCTGCGCAGCAGCCCTGCATGTGGATCCCCGGTAGCTCGGCATCCAAGTCCGAGGGGAGTCGATTTACCCAGTCGCCGAATCCGCAAATGCCGAGTTGCTGGCCGACCATTTTCTCTGCGACGACGACGGCATCACGATATCCCTGCTCCAACTCTGCTTGGTCGACGATCCGTTGCTCGCCGATGTTCGTCGTGCGATTGCTACTCGCGGTGGCGTCCGGCTTGTGTCGTCCGCCTTCGTCGCGGGCTTGCTTCTCAAGTCGTTTCTGAAGGCAAGTCTTTAGCGCCTTAAGGTAGTCCGGACGGAGAGTAAACATCTGTTCGATGCACTGGTTGCGAAAAATCTCGTCGGCGCGATCATAGTAGTCAGCGTTGCTACGCAGCGACTCGTCGAGTCGAGCAGTGGCGCCGAGCAGCACGGCCGTCTCGACGACGTCCCCCATAGTGCAGCCCTCGCAATCCGTCAGCTTGTCCGTGCCAGGCCGGATTACGAGCCATTCGCCCAACCAACCGGTAACGCTGCCGGCGTCGGGGTTCTTCGCGGGATTGTAGAGCCATTCGAAGGACCGACGGGCCTGTTCAATAAACGCAAGTCCCTCTTTCTGACGGCCAGCGCCGATTAGCTCTTCGCCCAGCAGCACCAGCCCCGGCAAGCCGTGGGTATGCCCGTGCATATGACAACTGGCGATCGACTCCTTCGACGTTCCTCCGAATGAACCGTCTGGTCTCAAGCTGCCATCGTCGCCGTCAGCGCTGGTCGAGTGTGTGAGGCGATTGGCCAAACAGACGGCGAAGTCGAGCGATTCGCGGTCCTCAGTCGCCTTATGCCACTGGGCGAAGGCCCAACAGTTCCAGCCGACGGCCAGGTGTTGCCAGCCGCCGAGGGGCGTGTCCGGCCCGCTGGGCGGCGACTCGCCAGGCGTGATCATGCCGACCGGATAATAAGCGACTTCTCCTACGTTCGGACGCGATTCGACTACGGCCAGCGAGCGTAACGCAGCCAGGGCTTTTTGGGACCAAACTCTATATTGGTCGCCGGCGCCACTGCTCCACATCAGGATCAGGTTCTTCGTAAGCTCGCCGTGCCCCACTGCGCATTGGCGCACTGGCGAATCGGGGCTATAGGGCAATCCGAGCTGCGGGTCGGTACAACCGAGAAGATAGGCAACAATGCCGTCTTCGGAGTCGCTGCAGGACCTCTCTTGCGGCAGCATCTCGCGGGCTGCGGCGAATGCGGCCAGGCTCCGCATGTTGTTATCTGGGCCATCGACGGAATGTTGCTTGATTGATGGCCAGGGAAGCGCGCGGCAATCGAAGCTGAGCCGGATCGTGGGTCGACCGTCTGGCTGTGTTCCCCAGGGGATGCCCCTCTTCACCATCCAACCATCGAGCGAAGTCCGTACGACTTCCTCCGGATCCAGCGTCTGTGCTGTCCGTAGAAACTGGGGAGGAAGGGTAAGTTGCTCGACAACGCGCAACGTCCGTGGGCCCGCCGGTTGGGGCTTGGCCTCGTCGCCGGCGGAACGGCCGGCGAGCGCCCCGACGCATAACGCCGAAATCAACGCCCATGCGAACAACCGCGATGCTCCGTACAGCATTTGCGTGTTCCTGGAAAACTCTAAGCCTTGATGAAGGGAGCACATGGTCATGCCAATCAGTTGACGACTGTGGAGCCGTTCCCAGAAAACCGCGCAAGTTTTCGTCGAAACTCTGCGCGTTCCAGCACATCGCGGTTGACGACATTCTCGGGAATCCGACCTCTTGAGACTTCCAGCAGGCCACGTGACATTGCTTCCATGGTCAGTCGCGCCGCCTGATGCGTCGACGGGAGCCAATGGGGCGTCAGAATTACGTTGTCTAGAGCCACTAAGGGGTCATCCGGGGGCAGCGGTTCGTGCTGAAACACGTCCAGTCCCGCTCCGGCGATACGCCGCTCCGCCAGTGCACGCACTAGCGCCCGTTGATCAACCAATTCGCCTCGACCAACATTGATGAAGTACGCAGTCGGCTTCATGAGGCCAATCTCTCGTTCACCGATCATGTCGCGGGTATGACTTTCCAGACGGCAGTGAAGGCTCAAGAAATCGGACTGTTGCATGACGTCGTCGAGTCGGTCCACGAGCGTCACTCCCAACGATCTGGCGGCTTCTGGGTTGGCTCGTGGCGAATAGGCGATAATACGCATCTGAAAGGGTGTCAACAACCTTGCAAGCTCGCGTCCCGTTGCTCCGAGCCCGATGATTCCGAGAGTCTTCCCGGGCAAATCATCCCCCATCACCAAGGGCTGTTGATCCCAGCGGCCTGTAGGCACGAGGCGTTGCTGCTGAATAAGTCGTTTGGCAAGCGCGATGATGAAAACGAACGCCGCAGAAGCCGTGGAATGAGTAAGCGTGTCGGGCGCGTTGAAGACGGCCACGTCATTCGCGGTGCATGCGGCGAGATCAATCTTGTCACACCCTGCGCCGGCGCGAGCGATCACGACCAATCGCTCTGCGCCGTTGGCGAATGCCTGGGCTTTGACCCACGGCCGGAAGATGACGATCCCGTCGGCTTCGGCTACATGCGGTGGCGTGATCTCCAGTGAGTACAAGCGATCCCAGTAGTCCGTCTGGCCAGGCTTCGGAGCCTGGTCGAGGAGAAATCCATACTGCAACCACGGCACATCTTCAAAAAGATCGACCGCGAGGTCCGGGACGGCAAGGCCGCCTGACTCGGTGAGATAGTCGCCGGTGTAATTGACATGAAATGGTTGCATAGGTTCTAGTTCTTTTGCAGATTTCGAGCTGTCGTCGTCTCCACCAGTGCTTCGGGACGAGCCACGAAGTCATCGCGCAACTTGGTGCCCAATCCGGGTGCTTCCGGCAGCGTTAGGAAGCCGTCCGCCACGGGCAGCACATCTGTGACAACTTCTCGGTACCAACCCTCGAGGTACCCCCTTACGGTCTCCATGTTGAGCGCGTTAGGGATATTGAGCAGAAGATGAGCAGCGGCCCACAGCGCTACAGGGCCGATGGTGTCGTGACATGTTACAGGCAGGAAGTAAGTGTCCGCGAGGCTAGCGATTTTGCGGCCTTCGGTGATTCCGCCCCCCCAGGATAAATCGGGCATCACGATATCAACCGCATTGCGTTCGATCCACGGTCGATATCCGTATCGCGTGAAGATCCGTTCGCTTTGGCAAATAGGAATGGAAGTTTCGCCCTTGAGGCGAACATATGCCTCAACATTATCGGGAGGCATGATTTCCTCGAGCCACATGATGTCAAACGGCTCCAGTGCGCGAGCGATGCGTGTCGCCGTTGGCAAATCCCATCGAGCATGTCCTTCGATTGCGATCGCGATCTTGTCGCCGACCGCACCTCTGATCGCTTCTATCATCGCAAGGCCTTCGCGAAGCCCGGCATTGCTGATGGAGTGGGACAGCGTACCGGCCGCTGTCTCGCCTCCCCAGATGTAGAACTTGCCAAAGGGGTCGTAGGGTCCCGCAAGTGTTGAGCCAAATCGATCGAATGGCCAAATCTTCATCGCGCGAATTCCGTCCGCAACCAGCTCCTTCGCCACCTGATCGGCGCGACCATTCATCAGCATATTTAAATCATCGTACTTACCTGAACTAACACAGGTATTGTAAATTTCGACTCGATCGCGACTGCGTCCGCCGAGCAAATTAAAAATGGGTTGTCCCACCGCCTGCCCTACAACATCCCACAACGCGATGTCAATCGCCGACAGGGCCCTCATTTCAGCCCCCGACGAACCACAGAAATTCACGAGCGAGAACATATTGTTCCAATGGTTCTCGATATCCATCGCGTTCCGACCAAGGAGCAACGGCGCGTAGACGTCATGAATGATCGCCGCAATCGCCCGCGGCACGTAGTATGTTTCGCCCAACCCAACCAGACCATCATCCGTATGGATCCGCACCCAAAGGTTATTGGGCATCGCCTGGCGCGTAGGGCCAGCTTGCTGGCGCCATTCGGCAGAGTTCAGCGGCGGGAAATAGATCGTTTCGATCTTCGAGATTTTCATCGATGAGCCATCGTGAGGATTTGGTTTTGTTGCCGAGAACGACACCTTCAGACGTAGTCAGAGGACCTAAGCACTCGACCGCAGCGAGCGTCTCTTCCAGAACAGGGGTTGGTGATCACAAGGCGTCGATGAGCGCCAGCTTCCCAAAAACCAATTCGCTTGCCAGCGAACAAGCGCGATGTCCCGTCCTTGATTCTTTCGCCGATGAAGATCTCGCCTCGCACATTTATCTGGTCGACATATCGCGAATGAAGTTGTATGCGACAACGTCGGCTGCTGCTTTGCTTTCCTTGCCGATCCAAGCCATTGGCGTTCAACGCTGCCATTTCGGTATCACGGAGAAAGTCAAATTGGATAACGCGATCTTCGGATGGCTCAATCGTTCTTGAGACAAAAAGTCGCTGGGGAAGCGTGGAAAAGGGAGAGGAGGGTGTTTTCTGTTGCTGGTCGAAGAGGAGATTCCAAGGCATGAGATTAAAGCTGGATTCCGTCGCCTGATGCATGATCGGGTGATAGAGCGACGTCTTCGTCGCACAGTAGCCTTGGGATAAAACTTTTTGGAAGCGGGGAGGAGGGTACCTTTTCGGCTATTTTGCCGACATATTGCATCCGGAGGTGAATTGTAATATAAATCAACCAACTACTGGTTGTCCACCCGTTTCTTTTCGGACGTTGCCTGCACGTCACGAGGGCCTTTGATCAAGCCCTTTCTGAGTTGAGGGTCAAAAAGCCATGTTAGAAGTTCCAAAGAGTCTAGCGACCAACCCCCATGCCACAAGCGAACCTTCGTTAGGAGACTCGCTGCCGTTTTTGTGGGTGGCCGAGGAACCACTTGCAACTGCGAGTCGAGACGAGATTCTCAAGTGGGTCACAACGAATCGAGAGTGGATTGAGAGTAAGCTTCATCAATGCGGCGCCGTTCTCTTCCGCGGACTTAAATCTTTAAGGACAGCCGAGGACTTTGAAGCTGTCATGTTGGCGCTTTCGGAGCGACTTCTGGATTACGCCGGAGGAAACACTCCTCGAAGCGCGGTTCAGGGCAAGATCGTCACGTCAACCGACGCGCCCTGTCATCTCACGATCGGTCAGCATCAGGAAATGAGTTACCTGGAGCCCTCGACCCACTTCCCTGACCCGACCCCCGATAAGGTCGCGTTCTTCTGTGAAGTTGAGCCAGGCAGTGGTGGACAGACGCCGTTGTGCGATATGCGTGTCGTGTATCGTCGCCTACCGTCCGATCTTGTCCGGCGCTTTGAAGACCGAGGCTTGAGGCTCGTCCGTCAACTTCCGGAGACAAAGGAAGCCGGCTACGAAGTCACCTGGCAATCAGTCCTGGGGGCCACAACCCGCAGTGAGGCCGAAGCTTTCGCGGCGAAGCGCGGGTGGCGAGTCGAGTGGACGGCCGATGGGGGCGCTTGCGTCTACCACAATCCTTCGCCGGTTGTGATGCGGCATCGCGTCACGGGTGAAACGGTCTGGTTCAATCAAGCCCACCTTTTACATAAAGCCTACGCACCTTGGACCGGTGATTTCTTGGGTCCTGAACCCCACCAACGACTCGAAGCGGAGCGCCAGCGTGACCGCCTGAGTCATCGCTTCTACTTCCATTCAACGCACGCGGACGGAACTGAAATTCTGGCCTCCGATCTTGAATGTATTCGACGCGTGATCGACGAAACAACCGTCATGTTTGATTGGAGGAGCAGCGACCTGCTCCTCTGCGATAATAAGCTGGTTTCCCATGGTCGCAAGCCTTATCAGCCCCCGCGAAAGATACTCGCGGCACTCGCCTCGGATCGGCCGAGTTGATAGCGAAGCTGGTTTCAGTACATTAGTCCTTCCATCTAACAAGATTCCCCAAATCCTATGAGAGTTGACCTTCAAGGACAAACCGCCTTGGTAACGGGGGCGGCACAAGGCATCGGGCAAGCGATTGCGAAAGCGCTTACCGCTAACGGGGCTCAGGTTGCCTATGCTGACATCAACGGCCCCGCCGTCCAGAACTCTGCCACCGAGGCGAACGGCGCGCTGGCCATTGAGATGGACATTAGCGACGAATCCCAAGTCCGATCGGGGGTGGCCCAGGTCGTTAGGCAGTTAGGACGCATCGATATCCTCGTGAACAATGCTGGTGTGAACACAGCCAAGCATCGCGTCAATATTGATCAATTTCCAATTGAAGAGTGGCGCCGGATTGTGGATATTGACCTTACGGGCACTTACTTAGTCACTAAGGAAGTAGCCCAAACCATGATTCCGAGGCGATCGGGCAAGATCATCAATATCTCGTCGGTGCTTGGCGTTGTTCCGGCTCGGCTGCAATGTGCGTTTATTGCTGCGAAGTCGGGCATCGTGGGGCTGACCAGGGCGACGGCGTTGGAGCTGGCAGAGAACGGCATTACTGTTAATTGTGTGGCTCCGGGATCAACTCTTACTGAAGGGACCAAGAGTCTTTTTTACAGTGATAACGCCGCGGAAAAAGAACGCGCTCAGCGGTTGCTGAGTCATGTTCCGCTCGGAAAACCTGCGACAGTAGAAGATATGGCCCACGCCGTGTTGTTCTTCGCCGCTCCCGAGAGCGGCTACATCACTGGCCAAACGCTCTGTGTCGATGGCGGATGGACTGCGGGAGGTTTTTTCCGCGACTTCTAAATCGCTGCAAATGTGGACTTCACTTTTCGATGGGTACTGGAGCGCCTCATGACTTCGCCATTCGTGATTCTGTCGGACGAGTTTCGTCGAATGCTGGGGCCCGCGCCCAAGCTGAATCTCCTCTCGAGCGATTTCACTTTCGCTGAGGGGGTTTGCTGGGTCCCGCGCGGCCAGTTTCTCGTCGTCAGTGACTTTCCAAACGACCGAATCATGAAGTGGTCGGAGCAAGAAGGGCTGAGCGTATTTCGCCAACCCGCCAATACAGCCAATGGAAACACTGTCGATGCCGAGGGTCGCGTTCTCTCTTGCTTAACTCGTGCGCGCTCGATCGTTCGCCAAGAACATGATGGGACATTGACGACAATCGCCGATCGGTACGATGGCCGGCGGTTTACTTCGCCGAATGATATCGTCGTCAAGTCCGACGGTTCGATATGGTTTACGGATCCGGACTACGGCTTCTTGTGCCCTCCGCCCGCGTTTGGGCATGGAGAGAAACCGGAGCAAGACCGTAATCGAGTCTATCGCGTTGCGCCGGATACTCACGAGGTTTCCGTGGCAAGTGAGGAATTCGACAAACCCAATGGCATTGCCTTCTCCCCGGATGAGTCGGTTCTCTACGTTGGCGACACAGGCTTCACGCACGGGGCGTTCCGCCCGCACCAAATCGTGGCGTTTGATGTCGCCGCCGAGGGGAGCGTCCTCAAGAACGGGCGGATTTTTACGGTTATCGAACCGTGGGTTCCGGATGGGTTCCGAGTCGACGATCAGGGCAATTTGTTCGTTACCTGTGGAGACGGCATTCAAGTGTTTTCTCCCCGTGGGCAACTTCTTGGTAAGATCCTGACGCCAGAGACCGCCGGGAACTGCTCGTTCGGGATGTCGGATCTGCAAACGCTGTTTATTGGCGCGACTCGCTCACTGTGGAGTATTCGGCTGAATACAACTGGGGCTCGCTAACTTGATTTTGTTGGTGCTTCGGCCGGATCGAGACGGTAGCAAGAGGGAGTGTTCAAGACCGACGAGTCTAGTTGAACGTGGGCTTGAGAGGAGTTTTCGAGCACTGCGAAATGGACTTCTCTTAAGTCGCCTTCAACGAAACGAACAGGCCATGACTCCCTGCGGGATAGTTGCCATGGCGCCTGGTGACTGAGATACGGTTGATTTCGCAGTCTAATTTGTCGACCTCCTGGCCAAGGCAGTCGGTCGACAATGCAACTCGTCGCCGACCGTGTGTCGGCTTCCCAACCCCAATAGTCGGTTGGGTCGCGCTGCCTTACTCATCGCAAGATGGGAGAATTGTCATCGTGGTGAAGCGTTTTGTGGTTGAATGTCAGTCTCGCTCTGCGGCAGAGTTTGGAACGATGCGTCGAGGCAACCTGAATCGCCTCGTCACTGAAGGTTCTAAGTGGCTCACACCCCTGTGGAACGGAGTCGTATGGGCCACGATCGCACTTAGTTGGGGTTCCTTGGGCCTCGGCTTCGCAATGTCGGACGAAGTTCGTAATGCGATGGTGGATGGATCGCCCGCACGCGATGAATGGATAATGAGGCACTTGGCGTCCGACCAAGCCAAGGAGCCATTTTCTTTTGTCTACAGAGGCCGACAATCGCGGGACGTGCTAGCCGTCTGGCCAAGCCACCGAGAGATCATTCGCCTCGACAAATCGCGCTCTCAGACGACTCTTACTTGGGCCGACCCGCAGTCTGGACTGGAGGTGCGCTGCGTTTCGGTTGTCTACAGTGACTTCCCGGCAGTCGAGTGGACCGTCTACTTCAAGAACAAAGGCAAGGAAAATTCGCCGATTCTTCAAGATGTTCAAGGAATCGATGTCGTATTTCGGCGAGGAGCCTCGGGTGAGTTCGTACTCAACGGAATCCAGGGAGATTGGACCGCAGCAGAAAGCTATCAGCCCTATTGTGTGCCGCTCAGCCCAGGGGCTCAACGGAAATTTGCCCCCTCGCAACACCTGGGAAAGTCGACTTCCGGCCCGGAAGGCTGGCCCTACTTCAATCTTCAAATGCCCGAGGGGGGGGTTATGCTCGCCGTCGGTTGGCCAGGCCAATGGGCAAGCTCCTTCACTCGTACGGCCTCGCGTAGCCTGCGAGTCGTCGCCGGTCAAGCACAGACACATTTGTATCTGAAGCCCGGTGAAGAGATTCGTACGCCGCTCACCGCGCTGCTGTTCTGGAAGGGGCAAGACATCGTGTCCGCGCAGAATTTGTGGAGACGATGGTTTATCGCGCACAATATGCCCCGAATCGATGGACGTGTCCAGCAGCCAATCACCCAGGTTCAAGTAGGCGGTTCGGAGCAGAACATAAAAGATGTTGCGGCGTTCCTAAAGGCAGGTATTCAGCCCGATGTCTGTTGGCGCGATGCTGGTTGGTATCCAAGCGACCGGGGACCGTTTGACGGCGAGCTTTCTTGGCTAAATACAGGCACTTGGGAGATTGACCCCGTGCGATATCCGAAGGGATTTAAACCCTTCAGTGATTGGGTGCATTCTCAAGGCATGCAGTTTTTGCTGTGGTTTGAGCCGGAGCGAGTTGGCGACCCGAAGTCGTGGTTACCAACGAATCATGCCGACTGGGTCTTGCCATGCAACGCTCAGGGGGGAATGCTCAATGAGGGTGATCCAGCGGCGCGAGCTTGGCTAATTAACCATGTCGACAAACTTATTAAGTCTCAAGGTATCGATTGGTACCGAGAAGACATGAACGGCGATGGCCCTCACCCAGGGTGGCGAATGAACGACAGCGCCGATCGAGTCGGGATTACCGAGAATCTCTACATCCAAGGGCATCTCGAGTTTTGGGATGAGCTGCGACGCCGAAATCCTCGGCTACGGATCGATTCGTGCGCCTCGGGCGGACGTCGCAATGATCTCGAAACTATGCGCCGCGCGGTGCCGCTGACGCGAAGCGACTTTCAGTTTGCGTACATGGAGGGAGTTGTCGAGGGCAATCAGGGCCATACCTACGGGATTTCGTCTTGGCTGCCCTTCTATGGCAGTGGGTGCTACTTCTACGACCAATATTCCTATCGCTCGTTCTATATGCCTTTGTTCGGCATGGGCAAATTGACTCCGGACAATACCGCAGCCCAACGGCACGCGTACGCCGAATGTCGCCGCGTAGCCCCCTTCATGCTGGGTGATTTTTATCCGCTGACGCCCTATAGCCTGAAGCTTAGCGACTGGATCGCTTGGCAGTTTGATCGACCTGAATCTAGCGATGGGATGGTTCAAGCCTTTCGCCGTTCGCAGAACTCCGAATCACAGGTTCGATTCAAACTGCGCGGACTGACCCCGGATTCTCAATATGAGGTAATCAACCTTGACACGGAGGTGACCGAAATCGCGATTGGTCGCGACCTAATGAACAAGGGACTGCCCGTTGTGATCGATACTCAGCCGGGGTCAGCGATCTACGTTTATCAGCTTGCGAAGAGCGCGACGTCGTTCAAAGACCAGTAGCGCACCTTCACCCGTGTGGCTTAACTACCGGTATCTCGTCGCTTCGTAACTCATCGCAGAGATTCTTCGGCACAACTTGTAGGGGAAACGCGTGAAGCATCCACCGAGTTCAAGCGATCAGCCAAAGAGCGTCTGCAACGGACTTTCCATAAGTTCGCAGATCCTGGTCAACAGAGCCGCAGCCGTTGCGCCGTCCGCCACGCGATGATCGAATGTCAGGCTCAGCGTTACACAGTCACGCACGGCGATCTGTCCCCCCACGGCGGTCGGCTGAGGACTGATGCGGCCGACCCCCAAGATGCCGGACTGCGGCATGTTCAGGAGCGGAGTAAAGGCGTCAACCCGGTAGCCACCGAGATTGGACAACGTAAATGTCCCGCCGACTAGCTCATTCGCCGAGAGGCGACGCGCGTGCGCTCGCGCGACAAGTCCTGCTAGCCCGTCGGTCACATCGGACAGCGACATGGTCGTTACGTCACGCAGCACAGGCGTAAAAAGGCCGTAGGGTGTATCGACTGCAACGGCAATATGTATGCCATCAGGTACGAGAACTTTTTCGTCTGTCCATTGACCCAACAGCGTTGGATGCTGTTCGAGTGCGGCTGCGACAAGCTTTATGAACATGGCCGTGTAACTAGGAGTGCGAGCGCCACCGTTGGCTGTAGCGGCCTTGAACTGGCCGCGGAGATTCGTCAATTCGGTAGCCTGCGCAATGGTGCACAGAGTCACGGAAGCTGTCTGTTGTGAGGCCGCGAGCATCCGACTGGCGATCGTTCGCCGCGTCGAGTTTAATTTGATTTCTCGAGCTCCAGAGGGGGCCGCTACTGCTGGACGCTCGGCTATTGGCGTAACCAAAGGGTCGCTGTTTGGAACCCTTTTGCGATTGGCAGCAGCCAAGACATCTCGCTCACGTACGCGTCCCCCCGAGCCCGAGCCGACGATGTCAGCAAGGCTCACGCCAATTCTTGCAGCCGCTCGTCCGGCCCGAGGACTCACGGCAACTCCCTCCGTACCAGGTGTTTCGAGCCTAGCGCTGGAGTTGACGTTTCCGAGATTGACTGACGCTAACACTTGCTCTTGCGTAACTCGTCCCAATGGATTGTCAGTTGGGATCGACTGTAGATCGACGCCGAGCTCTCTCGCCAGACGGCGCACGCTAGGACTTGCAATATGACGAACTTCGCTGTCGGCCTGCCTACGTCCGTTGGACTCCTCGATCTCTGGAGCCGCTGACACTAGGGGAAATGTATCTGGCGTGAAGTCTTTCGCTTCGTCCTGGGGAACCTCCGCCGATGAACTTCCTGGCTTGACGTCGTCTTTAGGTATCGACTCACCAGGCTTGCAGAGATAGCCGATCGATTGTCCCACCTTTACCGTATCACCAGGCTGGGGGCCGTTCGCAGGAATGCGGAGGGTCCCCGCGTCAAACGACTCTACGGGTTGCACCGCTTTGTCGCTTTCCAACTCAAACAGCGGGTCACCCTCTTGAACATCGTCGCCATCTTGCTTCAGCCATTGACTGAAGGTGCCTTCGTCCATCGACCAGCCAAGGCGAGGTACTGTAATCTCAATAGCCATATCCCAACGCCTGTAAAAGTCTCGATGAAAAGAGAATCTGAGGATAACCTAGCCAACCCCTGCCGACAGTCGACTATTCTGCGAAGAGTTGCCTGACGGCAACGGCGATATCTTCGACATTGGGCACAATCGCTTTCTCAAGCGTGGGACTGTACGGAGTCGGAGTATGGACTCCATTCAGCCGGCGAATCGGCGCATCAAGCTCGTCGAATCCAGTTTCCACGATTCTCGCACTGATCTCGGCTCCCACGCCGAAAGGCGCAAACGCCTCGTCAGCGATTAACAGCCGGCCCGTCTTCTTCACAGACCGCAGGATGGTATCTGTATCGAGAGGCGAAACGGTTCTGGGGTCAATAAGCTCTACAGAAATCCCTTCCCGAGCGAGAATCTCGGACGCCGCCAGCGAATGATGGACCATTTGCGCGAGTGCAACGACGGTGACGTCCGAACCGGTGCGAACTATCGCCGCTTCTCCGAACGGAACTTTATACGGCTCTTCTGGCACACGACCACGAATCCCCAGAAGCTCGCGATGCTCAAGGAAGAGTACGGGATCGTCTGAGGCCAGTGCCGTGGCGAACAATCCCTTGGCGTCGTAAGGCTGAGACGGAACGACCACCCGTAGTCCCGGGAAATGGGCGAACATCGGATAGTAATTGCCCGAGTGATGCGTCGCCGCAGAATGACCGATACCGATACAGCCGCGCAGCACAACCGGCATCCGAAGCCGACCGCTGGACATGTACTGGACCTTAGCGAGCTGATTGATGATCTCGCCCACTGAGTCCAGTACAAAATCCGCAAACATAAAATCAATCACCGGGCGCGAGCCCGTCATCGCGGCCCCGACGCTAAGGCCCACAAAACCGCGTTCACAGATCGGCGTATCGCAAAGCCGCTCGGCCCCAAAGCGTTCGTACAAACCTGTGGTCGTATTGAAGTTTCCGCCGCGTTCGCCAATCCCCTCGCCCATCACGAACACGTTCGGATCTAACTCCATCGCATGACGTAGCGACTCCAGCGTCGCCTCCGCAAACGTGATTTCTCGGATGCTTGTCGGAGATGACGAGGACGAACTAGTCAGTTGCGCCGGGGGCGGAGTCTTGCTTTCATGATGGCTACGAGCTACGTGCCGAACCTCCGCGTACACATGAGTTGCTGCCGACTGCGGCGACGGATAGGGAGCAGCTTTGGCGCGCTCGTAAGCTTGACCGATCTGCTCGGTTACTTCTGCCTCGATCGCACCGATTTCGTCCTCGATTGCTGAATCGCTAGCCTCCTCAAGAAGCATCGACTTCAATCGATTCAGTGGGCAAAGTTTTTTCCATTCGTTAACTTCTTCCCGTGTACGGTATGTAAAGTCTCCCATGCCTTCGGCATGGGGCCGAACACGATAGGTCCGGCACTCGATCAGCGTAGCCCCTTTCCCTCGGCGTGCGCGCTCAACTGCAATTCGAGCCGCCTCGTAAACAGCAAGTGCGTCATTGCCGTCGACCTCAATGCTTGGCAGTCCATATGCGGAGCCTCGATTTGCGACGTGGGGATTGCCGCTAGAGTAGCTGAACGGAACCTCCGTTGCGTATTGATTGTTCTCGCAGACAAACAAGACCGGCAACTTCCAGATCGCGGCCATGTTGAGACCTTCATGGAACGCCCCATTGTTCACGGCGCCATCGCCAAAGAACGCCACCGCAACGTGGCCCTGACGGCGAAGCTTAAAGCTGTAACCCGCTCCTGCTGCCTGTAAGATGCAGGGGCCAACGATCCCGCTGGTCCCCATCATACCTACCTCCGGGGCGAACAAATGCATGCTGCCTCCACGCCCATGGGAACACCCGGTTTCCCGGCCATAAAGTTCGGCGATGAGCTGTTCTGGCGAGACGCCTTTTGACAAGGCATGACCGTGGCCGCGATGCGTACTGAATACGACATCCTCTGCGCTCAAATTCGCACAAAC
Organism: Pirellulales bacterium; assembly: GCA_022841705.1. Lineage (GTDB taxonomy): Bacteria > Planctomycetota > Planctomycetia > Pirellulales > Lacipirellulaceae. Next base: position 249,457 of record JALHQZ010000005.1, on the reverse strand, counting down.
GCCCGCCGCGACTGCCTCTTGACCGACGTAAGTGTGGCAGGCGCCATGGACTAGCCCCTGTTGATGCGACTTCGCCAAGAGTAGCTCACATTTGCGCACTACCAGCATCTCGCGAAAGAGACGCAGTAATAGTCGTTTATCAATCCCGGTAGCCTCAACGGTCGCCATCACTCAAAACTCCAATCTACCCAGCGGCGTAGAACACACCTGTAATAGCAAGCTACACGCTCTCTCTAATAACCGGGTTGGTAAGTACGCCGATCTTGTCGCTCTCTATCGAAACCGTATCACCATCCTTAAGAAACACGGGTGGTTTCCGGGCAGCACCGATGCCATGGGGGGTTCCGGTCAGAATTACGGTTCCCGCCAACAAAGTCGTGCTTCCGCTCAGAAACTCAATCAGCGCTGGCACACTAAAGATCATGTCGTTGGTATTCCAATCTTGCATCACCTCGCCGTTCAAGATTGTGCGTAGTTGCAGGTCATTGGGATTCGGTATCTCGTCGGTGGTTACCAAGCACGGGCCGAGCGGCGCGAACGTATCAAAGGTCTTGCCGCGGCACCATTGTCCGCCCCCCCATTTTCCTTGCCAATCGCGAGCGCTAACGTCGTTTGCGCAGGTGTAACCGAGAACGTAACTGAGCGCGTTCGCTTTGGTCGCGTTTTTACAGGTTTTGCCAATGACCACAGCGAGCTCGCATTCGTAGTCAACTTCGTCGCTCCGCAAACTCCTGGGCAATTCGATGGGGTCGCCAGGATTTTGTGCTGCGGCAGGGGACTTCATGAAAACGACGGGGTGCTGCGGGATCGGTAGGTTCCCCTCTTGCGCATGGCGCACATAATTCAAGCCGATGCAGTAAATCGTCGTCGGCATGACGGGCGCAAGCAGCTTTGCCACTTGCGCAGGCTTTCCCGAATCACGAAAGCTACCGAAAAGAACCCCCTCCAGGAGTGTCGCCGAGCCATCGTCGTGCAGACGCCCGAGATGAATCTGACCATCAGAGTCGCTAAAGCGAATGATCTTCATGTAAGTTAGTCAGGCTAGTCGATCTGGTGGATCGCATCGGGCTTCTTTGGTGAGAATCAAACTAAGGTTGGAGGCAATTCATCTGAGGGGTAGATCAATCCCTACTTCAGTAGCGACTTCCTCGAGCTTGCCGATCACGTCTTCCGGCAAGCTGATGCCGTTTTTCAAAACCCGACGTCGGTGCTCCCACTCCCTCTCGCCGGGCATCAGAATCCGATCGCTGGAATCCGCTACGGGCGATTGATGGATCTCGTCAATGAGCGCCGCCATTCGCTGGGCGAACACCGGAGCCTGCATCATTTGTTGGTGATCAATGACAATAAACGCGGCGCCATGATCAGTGGGGAGCGCAGGGTCGTCGAACAGCCAGCTCCCAACTTGTTTCGTAACCGCCGCACCGGTAATGACGCCTGATAGCGATTCGATAAGGAGTCCAATTCCGTAGCCTTTGTGACCACTCATTGGCGCCAAAGAGGCCTGGCCAGGATACAAGCCGCCGTCGGTTGTTGGCCTGCCGTCTGGACCGATCAACCAACCTTCGGGGATCGATTCCCCACGCTTGCTTCGGGCGTAAACTCTGCCACCAGCGACCGTGGCAATTGAGATATCAAGTAGTAAGGGGTCACGATCGCCAGCAGGTATGGCATAGGCAATTGGATTGCTACCAATAACGGCTCCGCGCGATCCCGGCGCCGCAACACTAGGAACATCATTGGCCATTGCCAAACCGATCATGTTTTCACGAGCCGCTAGCCATGCGTAGTACCCCGCTGCGCCGAAATGACAACTATTGCGTACGCCAACATAGGCGACACCACACTTCCGAGCCTTTTCAATTGCGCATTTCATTGCGAAGGTCGAGGCGACCTGTCCGAGCGTGGATTGGCCATCAACAATCGCCCAAGCGGGCCCTTCGATTGCAACTCTCGGCGAGCAATCAACTCGAAGTCCACCGCCCTGCAATCGCTTCGCGTAACCCGCCAATAGCTTCGTGCCGTGAGTAAACACTCCCCAGGTGTCGGTGGTCACTAGCACTTCAGTAGTGGTGCGAGCGTCCTCGGAGGACACTCCCAGCTTGCCCAAGACGCGCAGGCAGAAAGCGTTCAGGGACTCCACCGAGATAACCACAGCCGTACGCTGTTCAGATACCATGGCTGGTCGTCCTTAACCTGAATGCGAGAGTGACATTGGCGAACTAACACCGTTAACGACGTTGCGAAGCGGCATGCCTTGTGCGGCGAGTGCGACCAAGGACGCGGCCTCCCGGCGAAGCTTCGTTACTGCAGCTTCGCTTGCTGAAGCGATGTGGCTATGAATGATGACGTTCTCAAGCGCCAGCAATGGATGATCGGCGACGATGGGTTCCGACTCCAGCACGTCGAGCGCTGCGAATCCAATTTGACCGCCCCGCAAGCCCTCCAACAGACTGTTCGTGCAGACCACAGCGCCACGAGCGACATTGACGAGAATCACCCCCCTCTTCATCTTCGAGATCGATTTCTCCGAGATAAGTCGTCGCGTCGACTCGCTGGCGGGGCAATGCAGCGTGATTACATCGCAAGCCGATAGTAAGTCATCGAAGGTCGCTGAATCGAAACCAGCAGCCTTGATCTCTGCATCGGAGGCCACAGGGTCATGCACAACCACACGACATTTAAACGGCCGAAGTCGTGCTGCAACCTCGCGGCCAATGCGACCGTAGCCCACAACTCCAACGGTCATGTTGTTCAGGCACCGCATCGAGCCAAGCGGAGTAGCCAGACCCCATTCTCCTTTCCGCACATGCTCGGCATTGGCGACAACCTGCCGCGTCGCAGCGAGGATGAGGGCCAACGTGTGGTCGGAGACCTCATCCAGGCAAAAGTCCGGCACATTGCAGACCGGTATGCCCACCTCCCGGGCGGCTGCAAGATCAACATTATCGACGCCGATCCCATACCGTACGATGACTCGAACGTCGCGTAGGGAGGAGATAACCTCTGCGTTCAGAGGTGCAAATTGTGTGATGATATAGGGTGATCCAGGCAGGAAATCCAATAATTCTGCCGGACTGCGACACTGAGAACTGACGATTTCTAAGCCCAGCGGGCCCAAGATTCCTCTCTCAATCTCGAGATTCCCAAAGGTGTAGTCAGTGACGGCAACTTGACTCATGCGAATCTGACCTTTAATTTAGCGCGAAAAGGCGGTCGCCGCGATCCTACAAGTATCCGACGTCGGGACGGCAGCTGATTTGTATTATAATATGGAGCAATTCAGATTTGAATAGGGTTCCCTCTATTTTTTTGAGGTGGCAAATCTAGAGGAAGTTTGGCAACTGTGGAGATTCAAGAAGTCGAAGCAATAATGGACTAACGACGAAGAATCAGCCTCCTTTTTGATCTTTAAGCGGCTTTTGCTGTTGCGTTCGCCTTTAATTTGTCTGGCTTAGCGGGCCCCCTCAGTACGCGCAATCCGAAGTGGAAGTACGAAAGTCATGACGTCGTCTGAGGTGCGCCCAAAAGTATCCAAGAGCGAGTTCGTAGCCGCTTCAATCCGCGAATACATCACGAAAGAGGGCTTGAAGCCTGGCGATCGCTTGCCGACGGAGGCCGACTTTTCCACTCAATTTGGGGTTAGCCGAGTTGCTGTACGGGAAGCAACCAAGGTGCTCGCCTTTCTCGGTGTGATCGACGCAGCCCCCCGTCGGGGGCTGACCGTGGGTGATTTCAGTATGGAGAAGCTCTCTGGCTACTTGAGCTTCCATTTCAATATCTGCAATTATCCGGCCGAGGAACTGCTCGACACACGCATCATCTTGGAGGTCGGCGGCCTGCCGCATGTCGCCCGCGCTATGCGGCAGGATCCGTCCATTTACGAGCGATTAAATGACCTTAATGCGCGAATGCGGGAGACCAAGGAGCTTGTCGACTGGGTTGGTCTCGACATGCAGTTTCATTGCGAACTGGTTGCTTCCACCAACTTGCGAGGTTTGGCTACGCTCAATGAGTTAGTGCAGAACTTTTTCCGTCGATTCCGGGAAGACTTTCCGAAGAGGGAATGGAGCAAAGGCGTCGAAAGCCACCAGGTAATTATGGACGCTTTGCGGAGGGGCGATTGTGAAGCCGCGGCCGTCGAGTTGACGAAGCACATTAATAGCCACCGCGACCGCATGCGGGATGAAGCGACCCACGATTAGGCCTCTTCACAATCGCACATCTCGTGACTGCTGATTCTCGAATCGCCTAGGATCAAAGGACACGCACGCGAACTAGAAGCGTTCTGCCAGAAGCAATCGTTGGGTTAATCTTCGGTGCAAGTCGCCTCGTCATGGCGAAGTCTCTCGGTAGAAAATAAGCCGTGACCCCGGTGCTTTTTCGCATGTGACTCGCAGTCGCATAAGTTCTTGCCCCGTCACGATGGACTGTTGGTTGGCGTCGCAATCCGTCATTTCGTAGAGCGCTGCGGGGTTAATCGCGCGGAGGAACGCAACCGTCTCTGACCGGGCGCAGTTCTGTCGCCGGAAAAGGAGTATCATCCCGGAATTCTGATCGCTTCGATGCAACTGGTATCCGAACCACCAGTCGAGCCTGGGCGACGCTTCAAACAATGGGTAATAGTCGCCCTCGAAATTGCGCCTCGCTCGCAGGATGGCATTGACAGTTCTGTTGATATCCTCCTTCGACGCCTTGGCAACCCCCGTGAGAGGGCTACCCACCGACATCGTGCTGCGAAATCCGTACGACGGTTCGTACCACCCGTCAACAGAATTGGTGCCTCCGGCGTGAAACGGTAAGTAGAGGTTGAGGCCGTGGTTCTGCAACTGGGCGGTTTCTCCAGGAAACGGCAGACACTGGGCGTCGCTCTGCCATAGCGGCACGCTGCGCATGGTCATTTCGAGATCGATGTTGCGGCCGCCGCTGGCGCAATTGTCAATCCACAGACCTGGCCTACGCTTGCGCAATTCGTCGAAGATTTGGTACATCCCCTCGACAAATCGCACTTCCGTCATCCCTCGGCGGTCGGGTTCATCGTTCCTAAGCCAATAGCCCAGGGGCTCCATGTTCATGTCTTGCCGCAAGACGTCGACCTCGCCTTCATTGAGCTGTTTGAGTACGTGCTCGATCATCCAACGGCGAGCCTCTTCGTCGCCCCAATTAAAAAGTCCGCCGTATTCCGTAATTGGGCCGATCGTCCACTGAGGGTATTCCCTGGCGATCAGGCTGCCGCGAGAAACGCGTTCGAGCTCAAACCACAGGAGAAAATCCAAGCCTGCGGAGTGGGCGGCTCGACCCACGGGCGCGAGCCCGCGAGGGAACGCCTCCGGCTTCGGGGTCCACGTTCCCGCGCCGTTTGGCCACCCGCCGAGGAACCATCCCGCGTCCATCCACAATGTTTCGACGCCACACTCCTTCAGCTTGGAGATCGACTGGAGTTGATTCTCTTCCGTGTAACCGTTCAGTCCAGCGGTCGACGCCGCAATTGGCGGTCTAACGAGCTGGCCGTCGACCCGCGGGGCATAGTGCGCGAGGATCAACTGCCTGAACAAGTTGTGTCCGCGGAGCATGTCTTCACCATTCCAGAAGCAGACGACGGTCCGAGGCGTGCGGACGCTTTCGCCGGGCTCGAGGCGAGTACTCAAGTATTCGTGTCCCGTGCAAACTCGCAGGCGGCGCCCACCATCGCGCGTAAACCTAGCGATCCACTGACCAGTCCACCCGACACCGATCAGGGCCCCGGAACTGCCACGTTGCAGATTGAAGAACGGCAGGTCCTGATCGGAAGAACGACCGCCGTGACCGCCGAACGTCAAGACCTCGGCAGGTCGAATCAGATTGTCGGTCGGCATAAAATCCGCTGCGAGCGCGCGACTTCCCCTTGAATGTCGTAGAATAAAATCTCGCTGTTCATTCGCGGGGAGTTCCAATTCAAAGTTGGCCCCGCAAAGGGCTTCCAAAACGCCAGATTCCGTCGACGACCGGTTGGAGATCGTCACCACCCAGTCGATCGCGGGAAACCGTTCATACAACGTGGCGGTGCAGACGAACTCGACGCCGGACTCCGGGTCATAAGTCGTGGTGCGGACAACGCGCCGCTCCCCGTCAGAGTTCGCTTCCGTTCGTTCAGTCCTGCAGTCACGCAACACGTCCGTCGAGCGCCGGCCGCCCAAAGTGAAACTCATTGGTCCTGGGGATTCCAGGAATAATCGAGCGAACTCGCGCTCCGCGAGCTCGAGTTCCTCCTTGGATCCGAACGAGGTGCTCTGCCACCCAGTAAAAGATTCGACGGAACTCTGGTCTTCGCGGACGACGCGAAATCCGTTGTAGCTGAAGCACCCTTTTGTATCGCTGGTTCCGTATCGCCTCGAGACCCGTCGATGCGCTGCAGGTTGATAGTGGGCGGCGCCGCGGAGCGAACGCATTTGCATGGCATCGTTCGCGACGTCGGGCGGCCCGGACGGGTTTTGCACGCCGCTGGGCAAGCGAAGATAAGCGTCCGACTCATACCAATCGTGACACCACTCAGAGAGAATGCCGATAGCCACGCCGCTTTCATTGTCGCTTGATATTGCACCGTTGATGGTAGCAACCCCTGGAATGCCCGCTTCTGCGCTTTTGAACGAATCATCAGTCTTCACTGGCTTTCCAAGATTGACCGTCGGCGCCTCCCGCGCGGCGCACTCCCACTGGGCCTCGGTCGGAAGATGATAACCGCCCGAGAACAGATCACCCGTCCACTGAACATCTGGGATGTAACAAGGCGAAAGCCCTTCCTGCTCGCTGAGCCAGTTGCAGTAGTAGGCCGCGCCCTCCCAAGTTACGTAGTACATGGGACTGTCGGCTTGACCCTCACGCGGGATGTATTGGCCGTTCCTTCGCTCGATCGGCGAATAGGGCAGATTTACTAAGACACCCCACGTGCGATCCGCAGCGTCGGCCCGCTGGCGCGGAACCAAAAAGTCGTCAACGACGACGAATTGCTCCGAGTCGTTGAGAAACTTGCAGTATTCCACAGCAGTCACCATTCGCGGCGCAATCCAATAGCGACTGAGCGTTACGTAATGCGCAGGGCGTTCGTCCGCTCGGCCCTCGCCGGACGCATCGCCCATGAGAAAGGTTTGCGCCGGAATCCACCCCCTGGAGTCGTCGCTAAGACCAGATTTGCAGAACGCCAGCGCGACAGCCAATGTGCAACCGATTGAAGACCAAGCGAGACCTCGGCTAGCTAGTAGGAACATCGCTGACCTCAAATTCGCGAAAAGACCCGTTGCGCTCCTGATTTCTCACCCCGCAGTGAGGTAGTTTTACGAGTCACCCCGGTGAGGACGAGACCTTCGAAAAGGATCATATTTCCTGCGAAAGAGCTGTGGCCAATTGAGAGTCCTGCGGGCCGGACAGTTCCAGTTTGCTGGACTCCCTCATCCATGCCGAACTAGCGGTCAGTGAAATTGAGAACAGAATTTACCGCAACTTGCCGGGTCGTTGGTCCGCGGCCGAAGGCAGTGATCATGATTGCTGCCCCTATCGCTGCAATCAGTCGTGTGGCGGGCTCGGGCACGCTAACGATGGCCGCGCCGCTAGGAGAGCTTCCGAATTTCGAGCGCCAGAAGTCGTAATCCTCCATGTCGACGAAGCCTTCCGTAGTCGCCGCAGGGTCTTCGTTATCAAGCGCGAAGAACTGGCCAAAATTGTCTCGCCACACAGTATAGTCAGCCGCGTCGATGAGGTCGTTATTGCTATAGTCCCCCAGAACAATGGTCGGGGCCCCCAGGTACTTGGTGGTCAGGTAGGACGTCACTTGATCGAACTCTGTCGTCGAAAGTTCGCGGGCATAGATAATGATCTCAGCAATATTTCCGGCAAACGTTTCGCCCTCGCCGCAGCAATCCTGGGCGTGGGAGCCAATGGCAAACGGCTCGACCAGTCCAACGGGGTCGTTGTTGATGCTGTCGTTGCGATCCAAAATGACCCCACCGCTAGTATTGAAGACGGGATTGAGCACGAAAGGAGAGTTTGGATCCTCGGTGTCGTTGATCAGGAATGCGAGCGGATCATTGGCGCCCGCCTCGGTAATTGTCTGTGCGAGTAGATGCCACTTGTTCGCTACGCCTGGATTGGTCGTTCGGTAGTCTGTCACCGAATCGTATGTGACATAATTGAAGTGACCGGACGAGCGAATGCCCAGCTCCAACAGTGACGCACTGTTACCTCGTTTGGCCCAGATCGACTGAAAGCCGAGTGTGCCCGCGGTGGTAACGTTCGGCATGAAGACGGTGAATGATGTCACGCTCGTGCCATCTCCGATTGCTAACGGATCGCTGCCCGGAGTGCGGTTGTTGACCTGAAACAGCCGATCAGTACTGCCGGAGCGATCAACGCTCGGATTTCCAGTCACCGTTACAGAGCCGTTCCGCTCGAACGCCACGGTTGGAATGGAGCTTCCGTTGAGGATCACCGTCTGAAAATGCGGGTACTCCTCGATGGGCGATCCCCCCAGCGGGCCGTCAGGCTCCGAGGTCACCCGCGGAGCAAAGATCGTTCCGTACGGAGAAGAATCGACCCATTGTGTCACCCGTGCATCTTCCGTAAGGGCTAAAGAATCCGCTTTGAGCCAGAGCCGTAAGCCATCCGTAGGCAGTTGCGCGTTTGCTGTCGACAAAAAAGCGGCGCAGATCAGGGAGATGCTGAGTATGAATCGTGTCATTTAAAAGTCTCGATTAACTAAGGTCCATTTCACTAAGCTGCTCTGGGAGTTCCAAGGCGGGCAGCAGGAAGGTGGTTGCTCTCGCCTCGACTCCAATAGCCTCAAACGAGAAGCTAATTGCTACTTCCCGCTAATTTGTAGGAGAAGATGGCTGAGCCGCGTGCTGGCAACTGGACCACCAGACCATTCGTCATTAGGCTTTGGCCGGTGAGATTCTGGACCATGGTCGGTTGGTCGAAATTTTTGACTTGGTACGTCCCTGCTGCTACGAGCCCTTGCAGCTTAAGTGTGATGGTGTTGCTCGTGGCGCCTGCGCGGCGAAACACCTGCACCAATCCATCGCCTTTTAACGGCTGGTCGAACTGCCACCCGATCCAGACATTGTTGGCGAGAGAATAAGGCGTAAGAGGGTAGTAGTCGCCAAACACCATGATGGGGGCAATCTGCTTGTTTTCGGAGTAGGCCTGTTGCTGAGCAGCTTCGTTAGCGCCATCGAGCCCGCCCATGCCGAAGCAAGCTCCGTTGAAGCTCCGGAATGAGTAGGGATCGTAGATGTAGCAGCCTGTGCCATGAAACGGCAACCAATACGAGAGTCCGTAGATGTGGCACTGATTGCCTTCGACCACTCCCGCTTGATCGGCGAACTGGAAATCACTCCGCAAAAGGGGGACGGCGCGACGCATCGTCTCGAGATCGTTACGGCGCCCTCCGGAAGCACAGGAGTCAATTCGCAAGTGTGGGTTTCGGCTCTTGAGCTCGTCCCACAACCTGAGATGAGCTTGCACATAGAAATTCTCGGTGATGCCCTGACGATTCGAAGCGTCGTAGTTTCGCCACGCGGGAAGTGGACCTTCTCCGTTCATGTCCTCGCGATACCAGTCGACCCCCTGCGATTTGATCAGGTTGTCGTAGTGATTCACCAGCCAGTTATACGCATCGGGATGCCCGAGATTGAGAATGGCTCCAACGGTCGAAGCCGTTCCTGGTAACAACCATTCAGGGCGACTTCCGAGAAAGGTCGCGGGCGAGCCGACTCGTTCCGGTTCAAACCACAACAGAAAATCAACTCCTAGCGAGTGACAGTGGTCGCTGAACGGCCTAAAACCAAACGGATGTCTGGCGGGATCAACTTCCCAGGTGCCCGTATTGAGCCACACGAGATCACCCGTATAGGGTCCCATGCTGCTGGGATACCAAGTAGCCGTCCCTCCGGCATCCCGCCAGGCAATGTCGGGCACGATTCCTTTACTGATGAAGAAGTTCACGCGGGCACGATCATTACCACTGACCTGAATCTGCTGGACGGGACCAGCCCAACTTGGGAGCACATGGTCGAGGTACCAATGACGCCATAGATTTTGTGAACGAACTGTGTCGGCTCCCCGCCAAAACAGCATGGCCATCAATGGAGTCCGGATCTCTTCGCCAGGCTTTAGATAGAGATTGGTTAGTTGTTGTCCAGATTTAATTTCGAGACGCCGCGTGCCAACGCGAGTGAATGAAGTTGCCCATTGTCCCGGCCAGCCCACGGCAATCATGATGCCGCCTCCGGGCATGCGAAGGTTGTGGTACGGCCAGCCATCGGGGCCGTCCGAGGACTTTCCAGACACAGCCGGAGGCGAGAATACCTTCGAGGCGCCTGGGCCGAGTACGAGTTCAAATGGACGGTAGCTTTCGGCGCTATTGACATCACCCTGAATGCCGAACAGGCTGTATTCGAATCGATTGGTGCGTGTCAGTGTCATGTCCAATCCCAGAATGTCTCGTAGTACGGTCGAGTTCTGGGCGCCGATGTTCTTGATATACACTGTCCATTCGGCGACGGGATGGGTGTGATACTCAACGAGCACGCACCGCACTTCAAGACCCGCTTGAACGCCGGTCCAGACGATCACATGCTCCGTCTTCTCCAGGCTCAGTTGCCGGGTCGTCACTTGTCGAGGCCAGTTGCCTAAAACGGCCACCGATGGCGTCCCGCCCCACCGAAACGAGAAGGGCGGCACGCGCGAGGTAAGGAAGTTCTCGCGCACCCAAGTCGCGGTCATCTGCAGTTCGGTTGAGGTGGGGGCCACCACCGCGATCACCGAGGACGGATTTAAACCGACCAACAACAGCGCAGCGACCCCTATTAACCGGGAGAAGCAAGCCCGAAGAGGATGCTGGCACGTCAACTGCAGCAGATGTCCTGGGATCGACGACCACGCGAGTGAATTCATAAGTCAAAACTTCCTGGCTCCGCTCAACGCTATCCGTTACTAACGATCTAACTCTCGTTGTCGTATTGAAGCGCGAAGCGTTAGCGCAACGACAAGATGTCGGCGGTAAGCGTGTTGAGCGTCATTGATGAGAACTCGTGGAAAAGGTGCCAGCATGGCAGAGGCCTAATCCGACAAGGTATTGTATTATAATTACCGGGGTAGATTGCTGTCAACGAAGCTGAATTGCTTTTTCTGGTCAACGTCCAGAGGGCGGTCAGGAACTATCCCTACGAGGCGCCGCAACTCCTCGTGAAACACGACTGCGGAACGACGCAGTGTGGATCCAAGCTGGCCGCTCTGGATGCAGGGTCGCGCGTGGCTCCGCGCCTTCTTCGCTCATCGGATCGCAGCCCGCCTCATGGCGCCAATTCGGCGAGTTGTTCTTCCAGGTCTGCGGGCGGTGGTAAAGGTGGAGCGTCAAGATGACGGGTGGCGCAGGTGAGCAAATTAGAGAGCAGACGATCCGCCGCCGGGTCTTTATCCAAGTTCTCTCGAACTCTTAGCGTGTTCACAAAGCACTCCCCTGCTCCAAAGCCATCGGCAAAGAGCAGCAGACCGCTGGCATAACCGCTACCGGGCGCCGGCTGAATAGCGCCCGCCAAGACTGTAGCGGGGGCGGCGCCGTCGCGCTGCCAGCCGATGCTCGGAATGAGCGTGCGATAGTACACGTAGTCCATCAGCCCACCAGTCGGCATCCCGGCGAAAACCGCGTGTCGGTAGTTCCATTCCTCTTTGTGATACACTCCGCTCGGTAGTCCAACGACCTTTCCCTTGCAGGGAAGTTGAAGCCCATCTTGAGCAAGCGTCTCGGGCGAAAGAAAAATAGCGGTTGATCCGCAGGCAACGCGCGTGAGTGTTTGGCGGTACTTTGATTTTGCCTCGCGGGATGGCAGTCGGCCGCTGACTAAAATGACTTGCCGCCGATCGCTTTGAAGTTTGTCTCGAACAGTAGCCCCCCGAGCTTCCAGCCAGGGACGAATCGTCGCGTCATCTCCCAGCAACATAACTTCCATTGTTGGATTAATGCCGGTTGGTGGATCGCTCACATAGAACTCTGCATTGCCACCCGTCGCTGCCGCAGATCGCTCGAAAGTCGCTCGCACACGATATTTCCCCTCAGGCCAACTCGCGGCGATGGCGTCATCGTAAATGTTGAAAGCGAAAGGGTTTGGGTTACCACCTAAGGATCGCGGAAGATTCACTTCGTGTTGTCGCGAAAAGACGACTTTCGAACGTTCATTGAGAATATCAACTCGTAGGGGATAGGTCCCCGGCGGCAACCGGTCTTCGTTAGCGAGCACGATTCTCAGACGCAAATTCGCGTCTCGATAGACATGATATGGCTCGACAAACGTGCAAAGCCGCAGGGGTGCTAGCGCCTCAAACAGTGCATCGCTGGTTCCCGGCTTTAGTTCGCGAAACGGAGTTGTCAAACCTTCGCCACTGTATCCTTGATCCACGGTGCCCGTCAGATTGTAGCCGTTGCAACGCGGATTTGCGCGAACCGCATTGATACCGAGCAAACGTTGACTGGCTACACGGGCTTGGGCCGCCGCAAAGAACTCCTCTGGACGTCCGAACAGGGAGTCCATATTCCAGCGTTTCCAGTCGGCCTGGAACTTCTCCAGCGCCGCTTGATAGAACAGTGCCTCGCCGCACGACCCTTTGCCGCGTTGTTCGTATTGCCGCACCACTCGAATCAGATCGACGGGACTAGCGACGCCGTATTCCGAAAGGAAGAACGGATTGTGGCCAATTCCGTACGTTTGCAGCAAGTTGATGGCTTCGGGTGAATGAGGAACTTGTGGGTAAATGTGCGCATCGCCTGATCCTACGCACGAGGGGTAGATCGTTGTCAGGGCTTTCGCGGGCTTCACGCCCTCAGCCCCCAACAGCAATTGCCATTCCGCTGAGCCAGGGTTGGCGACCGAACCGATTCCCAGGTCGCAGTCAAAACGTCCACTGTTGAGCATCACAATGCGACTTTGATCCAGCTTTCGAACAGCAGACAACTGCTCGACAGCATGCCGAAACACCGGTCCATTGTGTGTTTCATTCAGCAGTCCCCACATCACTACGCTTGGATGATTGCGATCGCGCGCCAGCATTTCTGAAACAGAGCGGTTAAAACGCTCCGCCATACTGGGCGAATCCTTTAACAACCACGCGGAAGAGGGTTCTTCATACACAAGCATCCCCAGCTCATCGCACATCTCGAGCTGTTCTCGATTGGGCAGACCGGCGATGAAACGAATCATGTTGAATCCCAGCGCCTTCGTAGAGAGGATATCCTGGCGAAACCAATCACGTTCCCAGGGCAAGTGAATACCGATGGGGGCCATATTGCCCGTATGTGACGAGCGTAAGAAAATCCTCCGTCCGTTAAGAGTAAAGTAGCCCTTGTCGATGCGAAAATCACGGAAGCCAAAGCGAACCGATCGTCCATCCGCGAAATGCTGCCCTTCACGGCGCACCGCTGCGGACACTCGATAGAGATAAGGATTGTCCAGATCCCAGCGTGTTGGCCGCTCGATGGGAATCACGGCCGTTAGCTGTGTCGTGCCCGGCTTGAGCCGCTGATCCATTCTGGCAGTCGCGAGCGTCTCGCCGTTTCGAGCCGGCGCTAACTCGATTTCCAACTGCGCTCCGACGGGCCCATCGAGTGCATTTTGCACCGTAACGTCAATCCGCACAGCGCCGCTACTTGGTTCCGGCTGGGCATGAATGTCGACGATCCTAACCGCCGCTGCGATCAGCAATTCAACGGAATCTTCGATGCCGCCGTGATTGTAGTCACATCCAAAAGTGTAACTTGTTGTCTTGTTGCGATGCGGAGTTTCTGCGAGTGCAACGCCGTCAATAGGCTCGTCCCGCGGATTGAGGACCCGCACGGCAAGACGGTTTTGCTTACCTGGCAAGAGGGCTTCGGTGATGTCCAGTTCGAACGCTCCCTCGGCTCCTTCGTGACTGCCTACGAACCTGTCGTTCACCCAGACTTCGCCCAAGTAATCCACATTCCAGAACCGCAGCCAAGTTCGGCCGGCCGGATCTGGATTCCTCGGGCATGCAAACTCGCGCCAGTACCAAACGACCCCATGGTAGTCAGGGAAAGCGTCTTGGATCACCCAGGGAACGCGAGTTGGTCGAGCGTCGTCCTGAGGCTCGGTGAACCACCGCTCTGTCTTTCCGACATTCTTCGGATCGATCGCCAGCAACCACTCTTCGCCATCCAACGACAACGTTCTATTCCAGACTGCTTGCGCTGCGTCCGATGGCGGCCACTTTTCCGCTGATTGCGTAGTAGCAACGCAGACGGCCAACCACAGGCCAATCGGCACGAGGGCGCGCCCCCTCGCACATGCTCCAAAAACGAGGCGTGCAAAGTTCGTCATGGCAGTTCAATCGTTGTTCCAGTCGGCGGCGCGGCAAGCTCGTATCTGAACACGGCGGCGGCTAGCGGCTGCAATTTGACCTTCAAACCACTTGCCATTAACTCGCTGCCGGAAAACACCTCGACGCCCTCCGAGTCGAAATTCTCGACTTGATATTGCTTCTTGGGATCAAGTCCTTGAAGCCTAAAGGTCATCGATTCCGTCGGATTCTCGGCTCGGCGAAAGACTTGCACACATCCTTCGCCGGCTTCGGGCTGGTCGAACTGCCAACCGATCCAGACGTCATTCGCCAAGCTGTAAGGAGTAAGTGGATAGTAATCGCCGAAGAGCATGCTGGGAGCGATTTTCGCACATTCAGCGTATGCTTGTTGTTGCGCCTCGGTGTTTTCGGGAGATAACCCGCCCATCCCGAATGAAGGCAAATAAAAGCTGCGGAACGAGTACGAGTCGTAGCGATACACTCCCGTACCCTGGAACGGCAGCCAAAAGGAAAGGCCATGAGTATGGCACTGATTGGCTTCGAAGACTCCGGACTGGGAGTCGGGAAATTGAAAATCGCTGCGGAGTAAGGGCACCGCACGGCGCATCGACTCCAAGTCATTCCGCCGGCCACCCGATGCGCACGAATCAATCTGCAATTTGGGATTTCGACGCTTCAGTTCGTCCCAGAACTTTAGGTGGCCTTGTACATAAAAATTCTCGGTGATGCCCTGGCGATCTTCGGCGTCATTGTTTCGCCAAGTCGGCAGCGGTCCGCCCCCATTCATGTCTTCTCGATACCAATCCAGTCCCTGGCTTTTGACCATTCCGTCGATGTGATCGATTAACCAAGCGAGGGCTTGGGGGTTGCCTAGGTCAAGAATCGCGCCGACGGTGGTGTCGGTCGCAGGCAGCAGCCATTCTGGATGATTTTTGCCGAGCCACGAGTTCGGATCACCGACTCGTTCGGGTTCAAACCAAAGTAGAAATTTCATGCCCCGCGCGCGGACCCAGTCACTGAACGGTTTGAAACCCCGCGGGTACTTCTTGGGATCAACTTCCCAAGTTCCGGTATTGAGCCAGGGCGTGTTGGCGAGAGTCGGCTGTGGCGGATTTCCCCCTACGCTATACGGACCGTCATCACTTGGATACCAGGTGTTCGCTCCACCGGCATCGCGCCAGCAGATGTCAGGCTTGATTCCAGCGTCGAGAAATTTTTGAACCGGGGCGGTCTGATCTCCGCCCACTTGAATTTGCAACTGGGGTCCTAGCGGCTTGCCATCAATAGTTGGCAGGACATGCGAAAGATACCATCTGCGCCACAGATTCTGGGACCTTACATAATCCTTGCCCTGCCAGAATAAAAGCGCAATGAGGGGTGTACGGATCTCTTCACTAGGCTTGAGGCGACAATGCGTGAGCTGTTGACCCGCCTGAATCCGGAGGGACTTCTCAGCCTTGTGCGAGAACGTGCTTGCCCATTGGCCGGGCCAGCCCACAGCGATGATGAGTCCCCGATCAGACATTTGTAGGTTGTGATAAGGCCAACCTTCGGGGCCATCGGATGATTTTCCCGACTGCGGAGGCGCGAAACCTTTCGTGATCCCGGGTGTTAATTCGAGCTCAAAGGGCTCATAGCTGTCGGCAGTGCACCAGTCTCCCCTAATTCCCTTCAGCTTGAAGCTACCGGCCGATTTCCGCTGTAGTGACATGTCAAGCGCCTGAAGACTATCCACGATAGGCGTATCTTTCGAGCCAGTATTCCTGAGGTAAACGGTCCACTCCACTGCTGGGAAGTCACGGTAGTCCACGATTTCGCTGCGCACTTCTAGACCGGTCCGTAAATTTTTCCAGGTCACGACGTGCTTAGTCCGTTGGGAATCGAGTGGTTGCACAGTGGCTGTTCGCTTACAGGACCGCAAGAAAGCCGCCGAGCGAACTGCCCCGAGTGAAAAGGAGAATGGAGGCGACTTTGTCTCGCTCATAAAATTGCTTTGCAACCAGTCGGATTTCTCCTTGACCTCGGCCGGAGATGGTCGGTTGTCGGCGTAGGATGCCAACGGCGCAACCGCTAAGAGGGTGGCCGTAGCCCACAAGCATCGGCGCACAAGCGAGTCACACGCTCGCGATTCAAAGATCACTAACATGGCAGCACGCTCCTGTTTGTGGTTTCGGCACGCTATTGTTCGGCTATCAGTCGAACAACAGCATCAATTGTTTAGGATGAGCTAGGTTTGGTATAGCGTGATGTTAGCTGATGAGGATCTCAATTCAGCGAGCGGGCTCCAACAAGCGTGATGCAGAGGAGTGCCAAAATTTAGGCGAGGCTCCGGTCGTCGCACCACTCCTTTTTCCCGCCGGCGACCAGAACGACGATTCAAGGAGCTTTTCGATAGGTGACGAGTTCGGATCCAGGGCGCCCGACAACGGCGACTTCCAATCCAGAGGCCAGGTCGCGTCCGAACCGCGTAACGCTCCTGCGTGCGTCAGTAAACGTGACTTCGTATTTAGCTTCGGCGTCGAGTCCCCATAGGTTGACGGTCACATGCGCTGCTTCGGCATTAGCCCGGCGAAAAGCTAGGGCAATGCCCTCGTTCGCGCCTTCATCGTGAAACTGGTAGGCCATCCAGCTATCCTCGGCAGTGTTGTATGGCGTCAAGGGATAGAAGTCGCCGTAGAAAAATCGTCGCACCCCTTTGAACTCGGCAGCCAGTCGCTCGGCGACCTGCCACGGGAAAGGCTCGTCGACCACATAGCCTTCTCGGACGACGCCGTCGACAGTTGTGCGTGGCGCACGCGTCAGGCGGTACGGAGCTTTGACCGAAACGGGAAAGGCCAATGGCCATGTCTGCTGGATCTTCGGCTGGAACGGATTCCAACAGAGCGCGATTCCGTTGCCAATGGAACTGCGGAAGGAGTAGGTTTCGGGATATCCGCTGGCGGTTCCGGTCGATGGAACCCAAGCGCTCAATCCATATGTGTGGACTTGGTGAGTTGTCGGGTCGAATCCTGGATGATTGTAGTCGCTTCTCCAGAGATAGACGCCTCGCGACATCGCCTCGATGTCGATTCTCGTCGCCCCGCCTCCGCAGTGATCAATGATCAGCTTAGGATTCTGCCTCAGCAGTTCGTCCCAAAAAGCGTACAGCCCTTCCACATAGCGAATCTCTGTAATCCCACGTCGTTCTGAGGGATCCGCGTCGCGCCACCACCGCAGCGGTTGTTTGTCTGGGTAGGGTCGCCCCGGTGTCGTTTCAAGGTTGGCGCCGATCGGACCGTCTTGTCGATAAATTCCGATCCCTTCCTTTTGGAGGAATTCGGCCATGTATTGAGAAACGAGCTTGAGTGCTCGTGCGTCGCCAAAATTGAGAATGGCGAAATGGCCGAGGTCGCGAACCGCCGGATCCTTAAGCCTCAGAAAGAGTTCCGGATGCTCCCGCTCCATCCACGAGGCGCCCCCTTGAAACTCCGGTGCAAACCAAGCGAGAACGCCTATTCCCTTCGGTTGCAAGTAGTCGGAAAGCGACCGCAGACCCTTGGGAAATCGCGTGGCATCCGTCGGACCAATGTGGGAACTTGGATTCATGACGTGCCAGCCGACATCCAGCCACAGATACTCGATGCCAAGTTTTGCTAGTGCATCGCCGTACTCACGTTGATTCTCGTCGGTGGCTTCCATCGCCTCGTGATAGAGTCCGGCTGAGCTGGCCAGGAATGGCATGGGGAGCGGCTTGCCGTCGCGTTGCGGATGGTAGCGCCGCAAGATTTGTCGGCGAAGGAGATTTTGGCCGTACTGGCGATCAACCTGCCAGAAGAGAAGCATGATCTTCGGCGATCGGATCTCTTCGCCCGGATGGAGCACTAAACTAACGTTCTCCATGCCAGCGCGGACCGCAACATGCGAGGCGTTGCGCCGCATGTGCACGAACCACTGCCCCGTCCAGCCGACTGCGAGCACAACGCCACGGTCGGGCCGTTCTGCGCCAACGAACTCCAGGTTGAAGAACGGCAGGCTGTCGCCCCAGGAGGAACGCCCGTGCTTCGGGGCGACTTCGAACTCATCATTTAGGTCGAGCCGACTCGAGCGAGGCGCGAAGTCGTCCAGTTGAGCGTCGACACCTTCTTGCACTCCCTTCGCATAGTGGACGGTGCTCGTGGTCCGTCCGCACGGCAAAGCGACATCGATGGCGCATAAATCGGCGAGCAGCGGCGCGTCCGACGTTCCGCCATTCTTGACCTTAACGACCCAATCGACGGCAGGTAGGTCCTTATAGACGGTCGCTTCGCAACGGACCTCGAGCTTCGTCTCCGGATCGCGGTAAACAACCTGGCGTCGAAGTCGGTTCTCGTCCAACGACTCCGATTCACAGGAACGCTTCCATTGGGGGAGAAAGTCAACGGATCGCGCTCCGCCATAACGAAAGCTTATCGGCGGCGCACCTTGGTCGCCCAAGTGCGCTTCGATCCAATTGTTAGCCGAGTCCCAATCAGGGGACTCTTTGATCGACGCCTGCGGAGGAGTTCGGGCAAGATCGGCTGTACTGACCTCGACAAAGAGGCCCAGCATAGCGGCTGCTAAGTAGACGCAGCGAATCATGATCTCGTCTCCCTCGGGGGATGATGGAAGAAATCGTGAAGCGCTGAGCCTCGACGAATACTTTGGGTGGCATGTCACGGCGCAGGCGAGGATTGCCGCTTACTCCAAGAACTGCCAATCTCTTCCAAACTTCGTCCTTTAGTCTCAGGCATGATCGTCACGCCAAACAGGAATGAGAGCAAGCAAACTAAAGAAAACAGCCAAAACGCGCCGCCGACGGAACCGACTTGCACGGTGATCTCGGAGCCCGGTTCTTCTGGGGTAATCGTAGTATTGCCTTCGAGCGTCAGGGTTCCAGGCGCGACATCGGCGACGACAAATTCACCATGTCCTTGCACGCTGTCGCCGCCAAACACCGAAATCTGATCACCCGGTCGAAATCCAGCCTGCAAAAACCGAGCCTCGGAATCGTTGATCGTCGGCGGGTCGGTATCGACTATTGAGATCGTTTTTCCAGTCACAATGGCATGGCGGTGAGTAAGGAAGTGCCTTTGCGAGAAACCCGTTAGCAAGGGGAATAGGTATGCCCCACAGAAGATGAATATCCAGAGACAAGTCGTGGTTATGCTGACGGCTTTGGCCCGGATGCGCGTCGGGAAGATCTCCGACATCATGACCCATGGAAGCCCTCCGAGCGCGATTCCGTGGGGAATCGTCACTAAGCCAAGCAGGATCAGAACTGGCCACCCGCTGACTTCGCGATAGAACATGTAACCCATCACGCCCGTAATAATCGCCATTAGCACTGATGCAAACTGCCACAGCGGGCGACGGCCAACCCGATCTGTCAGCATCATCGACAGAATGGTGGTTACGCCCATGGCGCCATAGACGAAAACATAGTTTCCAATCGCGGATTCACGACTGAAGCCGGCAAGCTCAAGTAGTCGTGGTACGTATCCGCCGATGACGCTCCATCCGGTCCAATTGTTGAAGAAGGTAAGTAGAATCCCGATCAATAGCGCGTAGCGAATGCCAGGCGAGAACAGTTCCTTCCAGGACCCCTGCTCCAGCTGAAGATTCGCCTTGATTTCTAGAAGCTCTCGCTCTGCGTGCTCCGGGCCATCTACACTGGTGAGCACTGCGCGAGCTTCATCAAAGCGACCCTTCTCGGCGAGCCAACGTGGGCTGAATGGCAATCCCACAACGAACATCACGAACGGCAGAATACAGAGCATTTCCGAGAAGAACATCCACCTCCACGCTTGGAGCCAATGATTTTCTGGAATCGCCGAGTCGGTCACGTTGTACTGGACTCGCAGGAAGTACACGATGGCATAAGCAATTAAGGGCGCCACGGCATTTCCGAGCACGATGGCAAGTTGGTACATCAAGCCCAGTTTTCCCCGCTTGGAAGCTGGGGCGATCTCGGCGATGTAGAGCGGCGAAGCGACCGAGCAGAGCCCCACCCCGACGCCACCCACGAAACGAAACAGGTTGAACATCAGGAGAACGGAATCCCGCGAACCATCGCTTAACCAATCTGGGAAAGCGGTAAAGACCGCGCTGATCGCCAGAAGCGCTGCTGCGATGAGCATGGTGCGCTTGCGACTGATTGCGTCGCAGAGCCAGAAGCCGAAAGTCGGCCCCACGACACAACCCAGCACCGCGCTCGCCGTCGCGAAGCCAAATTCGGCGTCACTTAAGTTGAATTGATCTCGCAGGTAGACATTGGCGGCACTGATGAGTCCAAGGTCATAGCCGAACAAGAAACCACCAATTGAGGCCACGAAGGCCATTCCGAATGTGTTCGTACTCCCATTCCCTCGCTTAACGATCGACTCAGTCATTGTTCTTCGCCTTATTGAGAAGCGCCGATAGTGCGCTCGAATCCTCAATTCGCCTCAGGAGTTAACCAACGCAAGTGAGTACTGGCTCGGTCAATCCGCCACGAATAAAAAGCTATTGCTCGGATTAGGAAATTGGATTTCCGAAGTGACTATAAACCGGGAACATACCCTCGCCCGAACTGCACTCCCGAGTCGGCAATGGGGTCTCGAAACTGTTCGCCGAATGGCATCCACGATGTCGTACCGCCGTCGATAATGAGCGTTTGTCCCAACACAAAGCGGCCATCTGGGGAAGCCAAAAACACCACCGCTTTACCGATGTCTTCCGGTGTACCGACGTAACCGCTGGGGATATTGCGTCCAATTTTGTCGACATCGTATTTACCGACTGCTTTCTCATAATTTGCTACGGGAACGCAGCCGGGTGCGATTGCATTGACGCGAACGCCGAGTGGGGCCAGTTCGATGGCTAACGAGCGGGTCGACGCAACGATGGCGCCCTTGGTGCCCGCATAGACGCTATGTTCTCGCATTCCTGCGAAGGCGTGGATCGACGTGATGTTGACAACGGCTCCACGGCTTTCGATCAATGCAGGTAAAAGGTGTTGAGTCAGGAAAAAGGCGGCCCGCACGTTCACATGGTACAGCGTGTCGAACTGTTCTGGGGTCACACGATTAAAGGGAATATTGAAGGTAATGCCGGCGTTGTTGACGAGCAGGTCGATTCCTCCCAGGAACGCGATCGCCTCCTTCGACATTGCAGCCACGTCCTCAAGGCTATTGAAGTCCGCCCTCAAGGCATGAGCCCGCCCGCCAAAACCTTCGATGGAACTAACAACTCGGTTGGCGTCGTCGGCGCTTCGAGAGTAATGAAGGGCCACTTGCGCCCCTTCAAGTGCGCACTCCATCGCTATCCCGCGTCCTATGCCCGTACCGGCTCCGGTCACTAGCACTCGTTTGCCACGTAGACGCTGCGCCTCCCTCATGTGATCACCGCCGCTCAGTTCGAGTCCAAGCCATGAAAGGACAAAAAAGAAAAGATCGCCAATAGCCCGTCATCGCATTGCGACGATCGGGATTTGTAATATAATTACGTCTCGCGTCTGAGAATGCAAGGGTTCAGTCGGCAGATTGTCGTCTTGACGACTGGGTCTGCCGAGAATCTAGACTCATCAACTCGGCTCAAACGGACTTTTTTGGGGCGCTGAAGGTGGAACAAGATGCAGGATTCTTCAGCTATTCTCCAGCCAGCTTCCGGTTCGTTACTCGAGAGCGAATGGAGCCCACCGAGCACCTGTCTTCCGATGTGGGGGGTTGATGACCTGCCAGAACCGCCTACCTCCTGCACATGGAGCAGCTTTATTGGCCCAGGCTTGGTCATGATGGGAGTTCAGATCGGCGGGGGCGAATGGTTGTTCGGACCTGAGGTTACAGCTCGGTTTGGCGGTGGGCTGTTGTGGCTCGCATTGGTTGCGATTGCGTTGCAAGTCTTCTACAACCTTGAGGTCGGCCGCTACGCGCTGTTTTGCGGCGAACCTATCTTTACGGGCTTTCTCCGGACCCGGCCAGGACCAAGGTTTTGGGCGCCCTTTTTTGTACTGCTAAGCCTAGGAGCTATCGTTCCCGGGCTGGCGTTCCATGCAGGATCGGTGTTCGCGGCAATCATCCTAAATCACCCACCATTCGCTTCTGATCGCACTTTCGTGCTTGCGCTAGCATACCTATGTCTGGTGGTAAGCTTCGTACCAGTTCTGTTCGGCGGCAAAGTTTACAACACGCTGCAAACGATCATGACGGTGAAAATCGTCGGAGTGTTGTCGTTCTGCCTGATCATTGCGGTTACGCTCGTGAGTTGGACTCACTGGGCGGACGTAGTCTGGGGTTTCTTTAATTTTGGAGGGCTCCCCTGCTCGAATTGCATGCCTGGTGAACGCCTGACGAACTTCGTATCGCACCGATTGTCTGAAGGACGATTCCCAACGCTCGAGTGGGCCGATGTCGCGATCATTGGAGCGTTCGTTGGTTTTGCTGGCGGGGGTGGCCTAGGGAACTCACTTTACGGGAACTTTGTGCGCGACAAAGGCTGGGGTATGGGGATGCGCGTGGGGGCGATCCCCAGCGCCATTGGCGGACGACAAGTTAGACTGTCGCATTTTGGCAAGATTTTTCCCCTTACCAAGGACAACTTACAGCGCTGGTCAGGCTGGTGGCGGGTTATCTCGATCGACCAACTCGTCTTGTGGGCGCCTGGTTGCGTTGTGGGTATGGCGTTGCCCGCCTTGCTTTCGCTGGAGTTCGCGCAGCATTCCTCGTTATTTGCGCCAAAGTCCGGACCAGCCAGCTCGGTAACGCAAGGTGAATGGGCCAACGCCATGATTACGGCGGATGGAATGCGTTACGATCCGCGATTCTCACCGCTTGTGGGTCAGACGCTTTGGCTCTGCGGCCTTGGCGCGGGGTTGCTCGTCCTCATGCCAAGTCAAGTCTCGGTCGTTGACGAAGTCAGTCGGAGATGGACCGACGTGATTTGGACAGCAAGCAAGTATGTCCGCGGAAACTATCAAGAAGATCAAGTCGGGCAAATCTATTACAGTCTGGTCGCATTGTATTTTGTATGGTGCGTTTCTAGCCTCTACCTATTCGGTGTCTATGGCACACCGCGCTTAATGACGCTAGTCATCGCAAACTTGGGGAACCTAGCCCTCGGGGTCACGTCGTTTCATATCCTATGGATAAATTGCCGCTGGCTACCGAAGGACATACGACCGAACTGGTTTCAACGTCTAGGTCTAGTGGCTTGCGGTCTATTTTACCTCTCAATCGCAGCACTTGTGTTTCTTGAAAAGCAATGGCCTCTGCTTCGCGAAGTATTGCAATGACAGACTCCAAAATGAAGATCCTCGACGCTCTGCACCGAGAAGGGGTCGTGGCCGTGCTGCGATTTAACTCGTCCGCACCAGTGTTGAGTGTCGCCTCGGCGCTGCTTGCTGGTGGAATGAGGGCGATCGAGATCACCATGACAACCCCCAATTCCGGGGACTTAATCCAGAGGATCGCCACTCAGTTCGCAGACCAAAACGTATTGGTCGGCGCCGGAACCGTTGTTTCACCCAGCCAAGCGGCCACCGCTTGTGATGCAGGCGCGCAGTACATTGTCGCTCCCACGTTAAGTCTCGATGTCATTCAGTACTGCAACCAGCGAGCGGTAGTTGTTATACCTGGTGCATTTACTCCTAGTGAGATTCAACTTGCATGGCAGTCGGGAGCTGACATTGTCAAGGTCTTCCCAGCCAATATTGGTGGGCCAGGATACTTCCGTGACCTCCTTGGACCGATGCCCGGGATTCGTTTAATTCCCAGCGGCGGAGTCGATTTCGAATCTGCGCCGCAGTATCTTGCGGCGGGAGCCTTTGCGGTGGCGGTCGGGGGCGTTGTCATCGGTCGGGACCCGACTCGCGACAACGCCATGGCGGAAATTCGCGACAACGCCGAGCGGTTCGTTTCAACAGTAGCTCAGGCGCGCAAGCCAGTAGAAACGCGTAGGTAAACCACATCCTTTAGGATTGTCTGAAAACCATGCCAAGACGAGTAGCGCTTTTCGGAGAACTGCTTCAGCGACTAGCAGCGCCGCTGCACAAGCGGTTCGTTCAGTGCGAACACTTCGATATTGGCTACAGCGGCGGTGAAGCGAATACTGGCGTACTACTAGCCAACTTTGGAATCGAAGCCTCCCTTGTCTCAGCGGTGCCGGATAGCGATCTGGGGCAAGCGTGCATCAACTGGATGCGAAGATTTGGCCTCGATACACGAAATGTTCAGCGGCGAGGACCGCGACTAGGGATTTACTATTTGGAACAGGGGGCCGCCCAGCGTCAAACTAAGGTCATTTATGATCGGGCCGGAAGTTCGTTCTCACAGCTTAAGATTGGCGACGTACCTTGGGAAGAGATTCTTCGCGACGCGGATTGGCTGCATTTCACGGGGACTGCTCCTGGACTATCTGGCGAACTAGCGGAACTCACCTTACAAGGTTGCCAGATCGCCCGCGCGATGGGACGAACCGTGAGCTGCGATCTCAACTATCGAAGTGCGTTGTGGACCGTTGAAGAGGCGCGACCGGTGATGATGAAACTCGCACCGTTCATTGATGTCCTTATCGCCAACGAGGAGCATGCTCGGCTGCTATTGAATTCGCCATCCGTCTCGTCGACGGGGCCTGTCGACGTCTTTGCGGCGGAGTCCTACGGCGCGGCAACGAGGTGGCTTCGCGAGCAATACGGATTTCGCGAAATCGCCCTGACCATGCGAAGCGGATCAGTGGCCGACCAAACGTCCTTCGCCGCATTGCTTGACGATGGCCAGGAGTTGCATCGATCACGCATCTATGACATCAACGTCGTCGATCGGATCGGAGCGGGTGACGCCTTCACTGCCGGTCTTATCTTCGGGTTGCTAATGCGCTGGGACTCCGCGCAGACCGTTGAGTTTGCGGCAGCCGCGGGGTGCTTGAAGCACACCGTGCATGGCGACTTTTGCCTCGCGTCGTTCGACGAGGTCGCTTTGCTCGCTCGAAGTGGAACTGACGGCCGGGTGCTGCGGTAGATCACCTAGCGCAATGGGAGTCGTATTCTCGAAGAGTCCAGCGCCCGACGGGAGAGCGGGGAGCCCTTCGACCTAGTTGTTCGGTTGCTGCAATTCCGATTGTCACTTAGCTCCGAACGGCGTCTCAGTAAATGTCAACAACTTGTGGACTGAGCCTTGTTCGATTCGAATGTTTGAAGTGGCGGCACTCGGTGTAGTCTCGCGATTGTCCTATGCCGCCCCACTCTGTCAAATGCATATTCGTAGAAACAAGATTGAGAATACCTACCTCTGAACATGTCAAGCAGTGTCACTCCGTTTTGTGAACTTTGCGATGATGTCATCGTCCGGTGAAGCGGAGTTCGGCTCTGCGGGAACGCAACCGAACAAGTAATAGCCGGATCGAAGGTGCGCCGAAGCGCGCGAGTTCCCTCACCGGTTAGTCGGCTGGGGGGCCGTTTCTACATCCTTCGGACACTGAGTTATGCCTGATAAAAGTTCCAGGGTCTGGGGCACAGCCCAATTGCGCCGGGAT
Organism: Pirellulales bacterium; assembly: GCA_022841705.1. Taxonomy (GTDB): domain Bacteria; phylum Planctomycetota; class Planctomycetia; order Pirellulales; family Lacipirellulaceae. The sequence goes on along the minus strand of JALHQZ010000005.1, from coordinate 223,615 downwards.
TTGGTTTTCACTATTGATGATAGGTAAAAAATCATACCCGGGCCGCCCTTTCGGACGGCCCGGGCTTCCAATTTCTTCAAGGTTTTCAATTGCTAAAGCACCACTCACCCGCCAAGAGATTCACCGTCTGATCTCCCACTACGGGCTCCCCTCGCAGCCAACGTACGAGCTGCGTTACCATTAGCCCCGCCGCAATCGTTGCCGCGTAGAAGGTTCCGCCATTCGTGCAGCCACCGGTCTGGGATTCCGCGGGATCGAAGAGTGACTGCGAGTACTGCTCGCGAGTCACGTCATCGACCGCCGTCAGCACCCGCAAGTTCTCACCCTTCATCCGCCCATCGGCCCAGAACCGGCATTTTGAACCGGTGCCTCTCCAAATGACACTCCGAGTGGAGATCGAATCGACGCAGCAGAAGAGCACATCCGCTAATTCTATTCGCGGTCGATACCGAACCGGGAGCCACTCGATATCGAGGTCCGGATCGAGTCGTCGAATATCGGCGGCGGTGGCTTCTACCTTCCGCCGACCAACGTCTGCAACGCCGTATCCCTGCGTTGTCACGTTCGACAATTCAACGACATCGAAGTCGACCATTTGCAGCTGCCCCACACCAAGCGTCGCCAATTGCAACGCCACCTGTCGGCCAATGGCGCCCACGCCAATTACACTTGCCGACAGGGTCTGCAATTTCTCCCGCGGTACGAGATCCCGCTGCCGCACAAACCGGTCAAGAGTTACCACCATTCAAAGTTTCCTTGTTGGGCAGAAGGATTAGGCCACGGCGATTCGAAATCAAACTTTTGCGCGAGCTGATGCTCGTATTCTCGCTGCCAGGCGTAATCCCGTTCGTACTGGGCGAAATCGTAAGCGTCATCTTCCCAGGCCGAGCCCAGCGGCTACCGGCAAATCTCAGGTGATGAGCGTATCACTTCGAACCCTGTAGTTTACTGCAATCTGCGGGCGACCATCGGGGGCCGCCCCCTACAAGTTCTGTCGCGTGTTGCTGATGCGGGGCTCGACTATTCCGGCCGCACGAACAAACTGGCGCATCACCTAGCCTTTGAACCCCGTCAACTCCCAGCAGCTGGACCAGCGGCGACGCAGCAGAGTGCTGGCTTCCATACGACAGAATGGAGTGGCGATCCGCGCACCCTGCCGCTGCGCCGCAGCCTATGGGCGTACGGCTTCTGGGTGATCGAGATCGGTCCGGTCAACGCCCGGATCGCCACCGCGGCAGCCGGAATCTCTTGGTTCAAGAGTGCCCGCAGGTCGCTCAGGTAACCTTTCACCCGCTCCAGATCGAGCTCCGCCGGCGGCGGTTCGTTTGCCCGCTGGGCGAGGTGCAGCGCTTCGGCGGCGAGTTTGAACTCCTGCTGGAGTTTTTCAATCGCCGCTTCGTACTCGGTGACAAGCGCTTCGGAGAGCGTGCCCGCTAGCCGTCCCAGCAGCGTGTCGATCTTCTGACGCAGCTTGGCGCAGCTCCGCTGCATCGGCCGGAGGTCCTGCCGCGGCTTCGCTCGCAACTCCGCCAAGTGCTGGTTCGCCCGCACCACCAAGTCGGCGATCCGCTCCTCGGTTAACACGTCCTTCGCGATCACTCCCAGCAATGCCGACTCGATGGCTCGGGCCGACTTCGAACACGTCAGTTTGCAGCCCTTCCGCTCGAACAGCCCATGCTTACAACCCAAGTGCTTGTACTTGGGTGTGGAACGGTGCAAAGTAAGCTCCGTCCCACAACTGCCGCAGAAGAGCGTGCCCGAGAAGAGCGTGCTTGCGAGCCGCTGCGGTTGACGCCGCTTCGTTTTGCCAGGGGCGTTCCGAGGTTTCTCCAGCCGCTTCCGAGCTTCGACATGCCAGGCTTTCGGCACCAGCGCCAAGTCGGGATCGTAGTACTGCTTCCACTTCTGCCACGGGTTCTTCTTCCAGACTTTCTTGCCAAGGGTCCAATCGTAGACTTCGGACTTCCGATTCAAGATAAATAGCCCGATGTAGGCGGGATTGATCAACAACTTGTCGATCATCACGTCGGACCAGTAATCACACCCATCCACACCGCGGCGACTGAACTCCTTGGCGATCTTGTAGGTGGACAACTTCTTGACGATGAAGAGCTCGAAGATTTCTTTCACCCAGACACTCGCTTCAGGGTCAATCCAGCGTTCGGTGCGAGCAACCCCGTTCGGTTTGTAGATGACGTTGCCGTGGGCATTGACTTGATGCTTCCGAGTGTAGCCCAAGGGGAGCCGCCCAATTGCCGCCTTCGAATTGGCGGTGCTCAACTGCCCGCGAAGCACGCGTTGACGCCGGTACTTGGCTTCCATCTCGTGAAACAGATTGAACAAACGGACTTTCAAATCCCAATCAGGATCATCGAGATGGAACCCATCACTCACGCCCATCAACCGAATATCAGACGTTTTACACAGCCCGGCGAGCTTCCAGGATTCATACTCATTCCGGCTTCCGCGGGCGAAGTCGTCGATGAGCACGAAATCCATCTGGGGTGGCTTACTCGCGATCATCTTGAGCAAGCTTTCGAAACCTTGCCGCCGGCCGCTACTGGCGGAGCAGGCGTAATCGGCGAACAACAGTTCCCAGTGGACGACGCAGTTCCGAGATTTACCGAAGTCGATCGCCAAGCTCACCTGGTCGGTGATGCTCTTGGCCTGGCTTTTTGAATCGCTGAACCGCGGATAGTTGGCGGCCAACAGCAGATCGCGCGTCGTGAAGGGCCGGAGATCGATCTGCCCGACCGGGCCGCCGCGATGGCGCCGTTTGAAATTCTCCACGTACGTCGTGACGACCTCGTCGGTCGGTTCGGGAAAAACTCCCGCCACCACCAACTCCGGCCAAGTCGCCCGCGACTTCGTCAGGAAGACGCGAGCGAGGGACCGCAGCTCATCATCGTCCGGCAGACCTTTGTCGTGGGCCGCTCGGCGTTGGCGTCGCACCGGCCGCGGCAGCGGCCGGTTGTTGGCCATTGCGAGAAGTGGTAAACAAAGCGGAAGGAGCTGGCCGAGAAAAACGGCCCACTCCCAAGCCAAGTTCCGCATGGGAACCTCCATGAAGATAATGGAGGCCCCCCAGGGTCGGCTTACAGCTTGTTACGGTGTAACAAAATGCCTGAGAAACAAAGTCTTTGCTTGGTAATAGGTGGCAACACCTGTCTAACCGTAAGCACTTGCTAGTAAGTGACTTAAGTGTCGTAAGTGTATTCCACGCAAGCGTATAGGAAATCGGCTCAAAAATCTCCTGTCCTCTCCGTTCCAATTTTTTGCCTCGTCGTTAGTCGTTATCTCTCAGCTATTTACGACTCACCCCAAATCTTGTCCCAGGTGACTGGGACAAAAGTTGGACAAAATTGCGTCTTTCACTCGCGCTGCTCCCGCTGAGCCCCGTTAGTTGAGAAACGGGGCGTCCTTCGCTAACGGTTCCAACTCTGTTTGGCCGGCGCCGGACAATCCGCGACGGGCGGTGAGCGAAGTTGATCGAGGCCATCTGGCGAGATGATTCATCGTTTTGCAGATGGTAATCGATTCGGACCATCGCGCTGTCGGCTTGGAGCGAGTCAAGCCATTATGATTCGCGCGGGAATAAGTTCCCCGAACTGTTATCCACAGTCAGGATGCAGGTCGTGCGCACTTGTGTTACGCGAGTGGCACGTCCCTTACTCAGGCGCTACAACGATTCCCCTGAAAGCTCAACGACGCGCGCTCCTTCACTTCGTCCAAACAACCAGAACAAGGCGGGGTGGACGAAGAAATCCAAGAGCGTGCTACTAATCACGCCGCCGAGAATCACGGTTGCCACGGGGTAGAGGATTTCCTTGCCCGGCTGCCCGGCGGCGAGGACCAAGGGCACCAGCGCGATGCCGGCGGTCAGCGCAGTCATTAGCACGGGGGCCAGACGCTCCAGTCCGGCGCGGAGGATCATCTCATGCGACCACGATTCGCCTTCGTACTTCACCAGATGCAGATAGTGCTGCAAGAGTAATATTCCGTTCCGCGACGCGATGCCGGCGAGCGAAATGAACCCGACCATGCTAGCGATGGTGAGCGTTTGGCCGGTGAGCACCAGCGCCGCGACCGAGCCGATGAACGCCATCGGAATGGCGGCCATTACTTGCAGCGACAGGTTCACCGACTTGAACATGGTGAAAAGCACCATGAACACCCCGACCAGCGACCCCAGGAACAACCACCCGATCAGTCGGGACGCTGTCTGCTGGCTTTCGAATTGGCCGCTAAACTCGAAGTAGTATCCCGGCGGCAGCTTGGCTTGCAGCGTGGTGAGTCTGGCTTTTACTTCCTCGACCACATCCACCAGTCCGCGGCCCGCGACGTTGCACTGGACGACGATTCGCCGCCGGACCTCTTCGCGCTGCACCGTATTGGGGCCGGCCGACTCGTAAATGGTGGCGACTTCTTCCAGCGGAATTGTCCCGCCGCTTGGCGTTTGAATTGGTAGTCGACGCAGTTCTTCAAGGTTCTCTCGCGCGGCTTCTTCCAAGCGAACTACCAGGTCGAACGTCCGCTGGCCGATCAGCACTTCGGAGACCAGATGTCCGTGCATCGCGGTTTCGATCACTTCATTCACGTCCTGCACCGCGAGGCCGTTGGCCTGCAATTGCTGACGATCGAGTTCGATCCGCAGTTGCGGCACCAAGGTTTGCTGTTCGACAATGAGGTCCGTCACGCCGGGAACGGCGCTCATGATGCCGCGGGCCTCGTCCGCAGTGCGGCGGAGCACATCGAGATCATCGCCAAAGATTTTGATGCCGATCTGCGCTTTCACGCCGGAGAGCATGTGCGAGATGAGGTGCGAAATCGGTTGTTCGACCGACGACACCACGCCGGGAAACTCCTCCATGGTGTGCCGAATTGCTTCCAGTTGTGCTTCGCGCGTGCGAGGCGATGCCGGATCGAGGTCAACGATGTATTCACTGGCGCTCACAGGCTCCGCGTGTTCGTCGAGCTCGGCCCGACCGGTGCGACGCACGAAGTTGATCACGTCGGGATTCTGCTGCAGGCGGACTTCGATCTGCCGATTAATGGCGTTGGTGGTGGCCAGTGAAGTCCCCGGCGGCAGCAGCACGTTGAGCTGAATGGAACCTTCATTGAACGGCGGCAGAAAATCTCGTTCGAGCCCCAGCAGAGCCCCCAGGGCAATCGCCACGCCGATCGCGACCGCGAGCAGATTGAAGTTGGGGTAAGCCAGACTGAACCGAATAACTTTGGCCGCCACGCGCTTCAGCCACCTGAGCAGCGGGCCATCCTGTTCGTGAGCGGTCGCATTCGACTGCGGGAGCAGTAAATAGGACAGAACGGGCGTCACGGTGAGCGATACCAGCAGCGATGCGGCGATTGAAACCACGTAGGCGACACCGAGCGGGGCAAAGAGCCGGCCTTCCATACCGGTCAGCGCGAAGAGTGGTAGGAACACAAGGCACACGATGATCGTGCTGAAGACGATGGACGTGCGCACTTCGCGGCTGGCGTCGTACACCACCCGCAGCGCGGGCAAGGGTTCGGCCAAGGCGCGATTCTGTTTCAGCCGGCGGAAGATGTTCTCGACATCCACAATCGCATCGTCCACCAGTTCGCCAATCGCCACCGCCAGTCCGCCGAGAGTCATCGTGTTGATCGACATCCCCAGCCAGTGAAACGTGAGCGCGGTGGCGGCCAGCGAGAGCGGAATCGCGGTGAGGGAAATGAACGTGGTGCGAAAGTTCATCAGGAAGAGGAACAAGATGATCACCACCAGGATGCAGCCGTCCCGCAGCGCTTCCAGCACATTATGCAGCGCACGATCGATGAAGTCGCGCTGGGCGTACAGCGGCAGCACACGGATGTCCTCGCCGAGGGACGCCTGCATTTCTTCGACCGCTTTCATCACCGCGGTGGTGATGGCGCGCGTATCCGCCCCGGACTGTTTGGTAATGGTCAGCACCACCGCAGGCCCCCCGGAGAAACTTTCAGGCGATTTACGCACGTAAGCGGCCGCATCGCCCCGCTTGGCCTGCGGCGCTTCGACCACGCGCGCCACTTGGTCGAGCGTGATCGGCCGCCCGCCGGCGCCGGCAATCGGTACGCGCTTTAAATCTTCGATTCCTTGCAGATTGCCGATCGAGCGAACCAACAGCTCGTTCGGACCTTGCTGATCGAGATACCCGCCGGTCGCGTTTTGATTGCTGCGCGTGAGGGCATCGCGAATCTGCGCGAGCGTCACGCCGTAGCGGCGCTGCGCGGCGGAGTCGACCAGCACCTGGAACTGCTTGCGGCCGCCTCCCATGTTGAAGACCTGGGCGACACCTGGAATCGTGAGCAAGCGTTGCCGCAAAATCCAATCGGCGCGGGTGCGGACCTCGACGGGGTCGGTTTGGCCCGATTCGCTCCACATGCCGAGCACAAGAATTTGCCCCATGATCGACGAGATCGGCGCGAGCTGCGGCCGGATGCCGGCGGGCAAGCGTTCGGTCACCACGGCGAGTCGTTCGGTGACGATCTGTCGGTCGATGTAAATATCGGTGCCGTAATCGAACTCGACGTACACCACCGAGATGCCGGCGCTCGAAGTACTGCGGACCGCCAGCACGCCGTTCGCGCCGTTGAGCGCGGTTTCGATGGGAAAGCTCACCCGCGTTTCGACTTCCTCGGGCGCCATGCCCGGTGCTTCGGTCATGATGACCACACGCGGGCGATCAAGGTCTGGGAAGACATCAATCGGCATCGTGAGCGCCGACCATGCTCCAAGCACCAAGACGGCGATTGCCAGTCCCAGCACCAGGAGGCGATTCTGCAGCGAGAAGCGTATGACCGCGTTGAGCATGAGCGAGGTGACTCGTGAAAACGCGCCCCCGACTGATGTCGGGGGCTCATGGTAAAGCAGAGAGAAAATCATGAGCCCCCGACGCCGTTTCTAAAAGAAACGTCGGGGGAAGGACGACGCGCGCTAATGGTCGTGATGGTGGTGGGCATCAACTCCGCCGCCCGCCTTGTTCTTGAGCGCCAGTTGCATTTGATGCGCGCCTTTGAGCGCCACCACATCGCCCGGATGAACTGCTCCATCATTGGCGACAACCACCGTGTTGCGATCGCGATAGCGCTCGTGAATGGCAATGCGGTCGACGTGATCGCCATGGTGCTCAAAGATAAAACTATCGGGGCCTTCTTTCACCACCGCCGCCACTGGGAGCACCAGTTGATCCTTCCATTCTTCCACGGGGACTTCCAGCTGCATGCGTTGGCCGGGGCGAAACCGCCACGTGACGAACCGCCGCTCTTCCTCTTGCTGCGAATCTTCAAGCAGTTCGTTTTTGAGCGTCACGAAGAATGGCAGCGTTCGCGCAGCGGGGTCGATTTCACTGGCGAGAAACGCTATCTCCAAATCGGTTACCCGTTGTTCGCTTCCCGCGTGTTCGAGCACCGCGGTGGCGCGCCAATTCTTCCCTTTGGCGTCCGCAATCGCCGCGGCGTCCGTCTCGAACGCTTGGCCTTCGAGATACAGTTCGCTGTAGTCCGCAAGCACGCACAACTGATCGCCTGTCGAAACGGTGTCACCGACATGAACTCTGAGAGATTTCATCACCAGCACTAACTCGTCATCAACCGGCTCGAGCGGTGGCTCGCCAGGCACGGGCGTCTCGTAAGCCGCCGGGCGAATCGGCGAGCCGCCACTCAATTGAAGTTCCCCTTCATGCACATGGCCATCACGCAACGGGGCGTAAATACGGAGTTCCGTGAGCAAGCGGCGCTCTTGTTCAATGCGGTCAACTTGCGCCGTGGACAGCCCGTGTAGCCGGAGCGCTTCACGCTGCGAGGTGAGCGAAGCGCGCAGCTTGGCGACGGCGTACTGCCGCTCGAGCAGTATTTTCGCCGGCAAGGCGCCGCTTTGGCTGGCGGATTCAATCCGCGCAAGCTCCTTGAGTTCGACTTCCAGATCGCCGACAGTCTTCAAAAACTCCTTCTGTGAGTTCACCAAATCTTCGTGCGTGAGCCGAAGTTGAAACAGCAGTTCGCCGGGCTTGACCGCTTCCCCAGTTACCGCTTCAACCTTGGTGATGACGCCCGTCAGACAGGTGCTCACCGGCAGGAGAGTGCGGCCGGGACGTTCGACCACCATCGCGGGCACTGTGACGGTTCGCACGAACGTCGACGTCGTGAGCGGCTGCAGAAACTCCGGGGTCAAACCAAGATTGGCTTGCGCCTCCGCGGAGAGTTCGAGCATGGCCTCTTCGGCGTGGTCGTCATGCTCGGCGTGCTCATCGTGCTCGGCGTGCTCGGCATGTTCGTCGGCTGCGTGCTCCTCCTCGGAACCGTGTTCGTCATCGGCTTGGTCCTCCGAGGACTGGGCCACCGTGCTGAGCCAGCGCGTCGGCACCCAGTTGCGATCGCGGGCGAAGGCACCCAGCGCGAACATCGCAGCGAGCGCGATGGCGACAGCAAGATAATTCTTGGGAGAGTTCGTGGCAGCGCTCATGATCGCACTAGGGCAAAAAGGTGGAGAACAAACAGCAGTCGCCAAGACCAGCAAGACGTTGCCGGCAAGCGTTGTCGTTTCGACGGAGGCAGAGTGCCTCAGAAAACTTCGTCAAATGCGCAGCAGCGAACCGCAGCCGATTAAGCTCGGTTCGACCAGCGAGCTTGAATGAGTCACAGCGATGCGCGCCGGAAAGTCGAGCACCCAAGTCTGGGGCGCGATCACTTCCACAACGGCAGGGGGATCGAGCGCCGGTAGATCGGCCGAGCTCAAATAACTCTGCTGCGAAAGCCGGCACAGGTGGCACTCATCGCACGGCGCGTGGTGGCCAGAGTGCTCGTGTTGATGGACAGCGACGTTCGCAGCCGAATGCTCAGCCCCGTGATGGGAAACGTCATGCGCGCAGTGGCAGCACTCGGCCTGCAATCGCAGGAACGCCGCCAGCAGCAGGTAGGTGGTGAGCCGCATCATACAATTGTCATTATCGGCGGGAGTTGCATCGATGCAAGAGCAAAACTCATCCGGGCGCAGACTCTTTCAGCCGATAACCGACGCCTTGCTCGGTGATCAGCCACTGCGGCCGGGCGGGGTCGGCTTCGAGCTTTTTACGCAGATTGGCCATGAAGACTCGCACATAGTGCGATTCCTGAACCGCATGCGGGCCCCATACTTCTTTCAGCAATTGGCGATGAGTCACCACCTTGCCGACGTTGCGCGCGAGCGCGGCGAGCAGATCGAACTCGATTTTGGTGAGTTTCACCTCTTCGCCCTCCTTCGTGACCGTGCGCAACGCAAGATCGATGACAATCTCGCCCAACGTGACGCGCGCCGGCGCGGCTTCGAACCCTGCTCGTTGTGCGCCGTGTCGTAAAGCCACGCGCGCGCGGGCCAAGAGTTCACCGACGCCGAACGGCTTGGTCAGATAGTCGTCGGCGCCCGCGTCGAGCGCTGCGATCTTGGACGTTTCTTCACCGCGTGCCGAAATCACGATGATCGGCAGCGCGGACCACTCGCGCACTTGGCGGATGATGTCGAGTCCGTCGGCGTCAGGCAGTCCCAAATCCAAGAGCACAAGGGCCGGATGCTGCTGCGTGATCGCGCGGAGGCCTTCCTTGGCGGTGGTCGACTCGAGCACGTCGAATCCTTCGACGCTGAGCGACGCCCGCAGGAATCGACGGATGGGGGCTTCGTCTTCGATCACCACAATCAGCGGCGGGCTGCTGCTCATGTTTCCGCCTCTCCGGTAAGCTGCGCGGCGATGGCCGGCGGCGCACCGCCGGTGGGGAGCGTCACACGGACCACGGCGCCGCCGCCGGTGCGATTCGCAGCCGTGATGCGCCCGCCATGCACGTCAGCCACCGCGCGGCAGATCGCCAGTCCGATGCCGGTGCCGCGTTGATCGGGCCGTGCGCCCTCGCCGCGGTAGAACAGGTCAAACACTTTTTGTTCATCGCCCGCTACAAACCCGGGGCCGCGATCGGCAACTTCGAACTCGATCGTTTCGACAACCGCCCGAGCCGACAATTCAATGACCGTCGATTCGGGCGAATACTTGGCGGCGTTCTCAACGAGGTTAATCAAAAGCTGTTCGACGAGTGCGGCATCGATCTGCACCATCGGTAAATTCTCAGCCAGCGTCGTAGTGATCCGCCGACTGCCAAGCTGCCGCTCCAACCGGTTGAGCGCTGAACCGACTACCTCTTCCACGCAGTGCCACTGGCGGTCGATCACCAGCTGGCCGCTGGAGAGCCGGGTCATGTGCAGCAGATTATCTACCAGCCGCGAGAGAGCTTCCGATTCCTCGGTGATCGTAGCAAGCAGCTCATTACGAGTCGTTTTGTCGAGCGAGTCAATCGCGGCGGCCAGCGTGCTGCTGGCGCCGGCGATGCCGGCGAGCGGGGTGCGAATGTCGTGCGAAACGGCGCTCAGCAGCGAACTGCGCAAATGCTCCGTTTCCGCGCGAATCTGCGACTCCTGTGCATTCAGGACCGATTCATCGCGCTCAATCGCCAGCGCTAGCAAACTGGCGCACGTTTCAAGTAGGCGCTGCTGTTCGGGATCGAGAAAGCGATTCGCGGCGCGCGGCCGGACGCCCGCAGACCCGACCGTCTGCTGCGAACCGATGAGCGGAAAGAAGGTGGCGGTGGCGTTGGGCAAGGTGTCGGTTTGGGCGCCCGCCATTTTGCCATGGTCGGTCACCCACCGCGCTACATCGCCGTTGATCGATTCCTTGGCGATCGGGGAAGATTCCCCAAACCGTAAGGAGAGGCGATCGTCGGATTGGCGCACGTACAAAACAACTTCCGCGTCAAATATCTCTTGCAGTTGCCGGCCCGCGGTGCGAATGAGGAACTCAGCGCCCGAGAGCTCGCTCAATTGTCGGGTCAAGCGAAAGAGTTGCCCGGTGCGGCGTTCTTGTTGTTGGGACGCCACGAGCTGCGCCCGCCGGCGCGTGGTGAGCTCGCCAATCAACAGGCCGATGCCCAGCATCACCGCGAAAGTGATTAGGTACTCGCCATCGCTCACCGAGAACGTTAAGCGCGGTGAAACGAAACAGAAATCGAACACCAGCACGCTCGCGACTGCCAGCGCGATCGATGCCCCGCGACTGAGTCGCGTGGAGGCAATCGCCACCCCCGCGAGAAAAAACATGATGATGTTGGTTTCGGCGAGGTCGAAGGCGTCGGCAAAGAACCCCAGCCCGCCACAGCACGTCACCACGGCGGCGGCCAGCCCATAGTCTCGCCAAGGAATCGGCTGCGAAGGACCACTCGAAGGCGCGGGGGCTTCAACATGTTCTTCGCCGGAAACCACGTAGACATCAATCGGTCCACAGGCTTTCACCAAGTCGTCGACCACCGTGCCGTACAGCTTCTGCCGCCACCAGGACAGCGCCGTTTTGCCGACGACAATTTTGGACACGTTCCGCTGACGGGCAAAGTCGAGCAGCGTGTCCGCAACCGATTGGCCGATCAGCGTGTGAGTCTCGGCGCCAAGCTGTTCGGCAAGTCGCAGATTTCGCCCCGTCGCTTCCGCGCGACTTGCGCTCGCCGGACTGCCCGTTTCCACGGCCACGGCAATCCATTCGGCGCCAAGCGAAATTGCGAGGCGCTTCGCGGAGCGGATCGTGCGGGCGCTGTTGGGGCTGGGGCCAACGCACACCAGCAGCCGCTCCGTAGTGAGCCACGGCGTGGCGGCGGAGGTTTCGTTGCGGGCCGCTTCGACATCGCGCTGCAACCGATTAGCCGCCTGTCGGAGCGACAACTCACGCAGCGCTACGAGGTTGCTCTTGCGGAAGAAACTATCGATCGCGCGACTGGCCTGCGTGGGCAAATAGACTTTGCCCGCCTTGAGCCGCTCGACCAGTTCGGCCGGCGTGAGGTCAACCAGTTCAATCTCGTCGGCTTGCTCCAGCACCGAGTCGGGCAGCGTCTCGCGCACTAGCACGCCGGTGATTTGGGTGATAATGTCGTTCAGGCTTTCGAGATGCTGGACATTCAGCGTGGTCCAGACGTTGATCCCCGCTTCCAACAGCTCAACCACGTCTTGCCAGCGCTTGGCGTGGCGGAGGCCTTCGGCATTGGTGTGGGCTAGCTCATCGACGAGCAGCAAATTGGGCCGACGCACGAGCGCCGCGTCGAGATTGAACTCCCGCAGCTCCACGCCGCGGTAGGGCACCTTCAGCATCGGTAGCGCTTCGAGCCCCGCGAGCAGGGCTTCGGTCTCGACCCGGCCGTGCGGTTCGACATAACCCACCACCACTTCCACGCCCGCCGAGCGTTCCCGCTGCGCGGCGGAAAGCATCGCGTAGGTCTTGCCGACACCGGCAGCGTAGCCCAAGAAGATGCGGAGTTTACCGCGGCCGGCGCGCGTTTCTTCGGCCCGCACGCGCGCCAGCAATTGGTCGGGGTTGGGGCGTTCGGCGGTGGTCAACTTCAAGTCCCAAGTGCGGAGCGAACAGTTCGCGTACTGTTCTCAATTATATCACTTCGTGGAAGCGCTGGCGTCGAGCGCCAGATTGAGTGTGAGCACATTCACTCGCGGCTCGCCAAGCACACCGAGCAATCGCCCTTCAACGTGTGCGGCGACGAGCTGGCGCACCTCGTTCGCACTGAGCCCACGAGCCGAGGCGATGCGTTCCACTTGATACTCTGCCGCAGCGGGGGTGATGTGCGGATCGAGCCCGCTGGCCGAAGCGGTAGCGAGGTCCACCGGGATCTTAGCCGTTTGATCTCCGCTCGCTTGGCGAAACCGTTGGACGTTCGCTTCCACCGCCGCCAACTGCGCCGGATTTGTTGGCCCGAGGTTGCTGCCTGTGGACGCGGCGGCGTTGCACGGAACGGGTGCCGTCGCTGAAGGCCGGCCCCAAAAATACTTGGGCGCTGAGAATGCCTGGCCGATGAGTTCGGAGCCAATTGGTTTATCGGGCGTTTGTGAAGTGTAAAACAAACTGCCGCTCGCTTGGCGCGGGAAGAGCGCGCGACCCGCCACGGTCACGAGCAACGGGTACGCGACCCCGGTCAGCAGCGTGAGCGCCACGAATACCACGATTGCTGGACGTACGAGAGTTTTCATTTGAATAATTCCTTAAGCCAGTCCGCACGCCACCAGCAGCACGTCAATCGCTTTGATGCCAATAAACGGCACGATCAATCCGCCGAGGCCATAGATCACCAAATTGTCACGCAGCAGCCGGGCGGCGCCGACGGCTCGGTAGGGAACGCCGCGCAGTGCGAGCGGGACCAAAAACACAATAATCAGCGCGTTGAAGATGACCGCCGAGAGTATGGCGCTCGAAGGCGTTGCCAGCCCCATCACGTTCAGCCGATCGAGCACGGGATAAGTGGTGGCGAACGCCGCGGGGATAATCGCGAAGTACTTCGCCACATCGTTCGCCAGACTAAACGTGGTGAGCGCCCCGCGCGTCATCAGCAGTTGCTTGCCGATCTCAACAATTTCGATCAGTTTGGTGGGATTCGAATCGAGATCGACCATGTTCCCCGCTTCTTTAGCGGCTTGCGTGCCGGAGTTCATGGCGACCGCCACGTCGGCCTGCGCGAGCGCCGGCGAATCGTTCGTGCCGTCGCCCGTCATGGCGACCAGCCGTCCGCCCGCTTGGTACTCGCGGATCATTTTCAGTTTTGCTTCAGGCGTCGCTTCTGCGAGAAAATCATCGACGCCCGCTTCGGCCGCAATGGCGGTCGCGGTGAGCGGATTGTCGCCGGTGATCATCACCGTTGTGATGCCCATGCGGCGCAGTTCCGCGAAGCGCTCTTTGATGCCCCCTTTGACGATGTCTTTCAAGTAGATCACACCGAGCGCCCGCGGCCCGTCGGCTACCACTAGGGGCGTGCCCCCTTGCTTGGCGATTTGCTCTACCGAACTGCACACTTCCGGCGGCATCATCCCGCCATTCTCTCCCACAAAGCGAGCGACGCTTTCGGTCGCACCTTTGCGAATCTTGCGGCCGTCAAGATTAACGCCGCTCACTCGCGTTTGCGCGGTGAACGGTATGAAGGTCGGATGCAGGTCCTGCACATTGCGGCCGCGGAGGCCATACTTTTCTTTAGCGAGCACCACCACGCTGCGGCCTTCAGGGGTTTCGTCCGCGAGCGACGCCAATTGGGCGGCATCAGCCAGGGCGGACATTTCCACCCCGGGCGCCGGCACGAGCTCGACCGCTTGTCGATTGCCCATGGTGATGGTGCCGGTCTTGTCGAGCAGCAACACATCAACATCGCCGGCCGCTTCCACCGCGCGGCCCGACATGGCAATCACATTGGCCTGAATCATGCGGTCCATCCCGGCGATGCCAATCGCGGAGAGCAGTCCGCCGATGGTGGTGGGGATCAGGCACACCAGCAGCGCGGCGAGCACTGTGATAGTGATGACACTCCCCTGCCCCGCAGCAGTCACACTGTACTGCGAGTACGGCAGCAGCGTGGAGCAGACGATCAGAAAGATAATCGTCATGGCCGCGAGCAAAATGTTGAGCGCAATCTCGTTGGGGGTCTTTTGGCGCTTGGCGCCTTCGACGAGCCCGATCATCCGATCCAGAAAAGTTTCGCCGGGATTAGCGGTAACGCGGATCACCAGCCAATCGGAGAGCACGCGCGTGCCGCCGGTGACGCTACTGCGGTCGCCGCCACTTTCGCGGATGACCGGCGCGCTTTCGCCGGTAATCGCGCTCTCATCAACGGAGGCGACTCCTTCCACCACTTCGCCGTCGCTGGGAATGACTTCGCCTGCTTCCACCAGCAGCACATCGTTCTTCCGCAGCGTAGCGGCGGAAACGATTTGGTGCGGGGCGCCATACCGCGGCTCGGCAAGTTTCTTGGCCTGCACATCGCGGCGTGTGGATCGGAGCGAATCGGCTTGCGCTTTCCCACGACCTTCTGCCATAGCTTCGGCAAAATTGGCGAAGAGCACCGTGAACCATAGCCAAATCGAAACGGCAAACACAAACGCGGGCGATTCGCCTTGGTCCTGGCCGATTGCTAGGAACCCGAGGACCGTGGTGAGCACCGAACCGACGAACACGGTGAACATCACCGGATTACGGAGTTGTCGCCGCGGATCGAGTTTGAGAAACGATTCACGAATCGCTCGCAACACAATGGGCGGGTCGAACAGCGGGCGAGCTTTGGGGAGCGTGGTCATCGGAGTATTGCGAAAATATTGGCGACCAAATGAGCGATGCGAGATGGATGTGTGAAGGTCACACTACTTTGGAGCAATCATTTGCAGGTGTTCGGCGATTGGCCCCAAGGCGAGCGCCGGCACGAATGTGAGCGCGCCGACCAGCAGCACGGTGCTTACCAGCATCACCACGAAGAGCGGTTGGTGCGTGGGAAGCGTGCCAGCACTGGGGGGTGAGTATTTCTTGCGAGCCAGCGAGCCTGCGATGGCCAGCACCGGAATAATCAGCCAGTAGCGGGCCGCGAACATCGCGAGCCCCAGCGCGATGTTGTAAAAGGGCTCGTTGGCGGTGAGCCCCGCAAACGCGCTGCCGTTGTTGTTGCCGGCAGAGGAAAACGCATAGAGCACTTCCGAGAACCCGTGAGCGCCCGGATTGTTGAGGTTGCCTTTTGTCTCCTCGCCAGCGACGTACGTGAGCCCCGGTCCCGCGACGGCGAGCGCCGTGCCGATCAGCACCAGCAGCGGCGGAATGAGAATCACGATCGACGCCATTTTCATTTCAAACGCTTCAATCTTCTTGCCGAGGTATTCGGGCGTGCGGCCCACCATCAGCCCGGCAATGAAGACCGCCACGATGGCGAACATCAGCATGCCGTAGAGTCCGCTGCCAACGCCGCCGAAGATGACTTCACCAAGCTGCATGAGCCACATGGGAATCAGGCCGCCCAAAGGCGTGAACGAGTCATGCATCGAGTTGACGCTGCCGTTCGAAGCGGCGGTGGTCGCCGTGGCCCAGAGCGCGGAGTTCACAATGCCGAAGCGCACTTCTTTGCCTTCCATGTTGCCACCCGCTTGCGCCGCACTCGGTGCAGCGTCCACTCCCATTGCAGCCACCTGCGGCACGCCTTGCTGTTCTGCAACAATGGTTGCGATGGCCAAGGGGACAAAGATCACCACCATCGCCGCGAGCAGCGCCCACCCTTGCCGCGCGTCTTTCACCATGACGCCGAAGGTGTGACACAGCGCCGCGGGGATGAGCAGAATCGCCAGCAGCTCGAGGAAGTTCGACAGCGGTGTGGGATTCTCAAACGGATGCGCGGAGTTCACGTTAAAAAAACCGCCGCCGTTGGTGCCGAGCTGCTTAATCGCCAGTTGCGACGCGACAGGACCCATCGCCAGTGTTTGGGTCGTGACCGGTTGGCCATCAGCGTCGGTCAGCGGTTCGACGAGCTGCACCGTTTCGTAAGCGCGAAAGTTCTGGATCACGCCCTGCGAGACGAGCAGCACGGCGAGGAGAATCGATAGCGGCAGCAGCACGTAGAGCGTGATCCGTACGGCATCGACCCAAAAATTGCCGAGGGTGGTGGATGTCTTACGCACGATCCCGCGCACGAGCGCCGCCAACACGCCGATGCCCGTGGCGGCCGACAGAAAGTTCTGCACCGTGAGCGCCAACATTTGCGACAAGTAGCTGAGCGTTGTTTCGCCGCCGTAGCTTTGCCAATTGGTATTGCTGGCGAAGCTAATTGCGGTGTTGAACGCAAGGTCTGGCGGAGCGCCCGCAAGTCCCTGGGGGTTGAGCGGCAAGGTCCCTTGCAATCGCAAAATGGCGTAAACCGCGAGGATGCCGAGTAGATTCAGCGCCATCACGGCGCCGGCGTATTCGCGCCAGCTCATTTCTCGATCCGGCGTAATGCCTGCGAGTTGATAGATGCCGCGCTCGAGGAGACCGATGCGCGGACCACCACCGCTCGCAGGTCCTTCAAGCACGCGCGCAATGAACACCCCCAGCGGTTTCGCGAGGGCGAGCAACACGGCCAGATATAAACTTAACTGAATTAACGAATTGGCGGTCATTCGAACCACTCCGGCCACAAGAGGGCAATCGTGAGATAAATCGTCAGTCCGCCCACAATCGCGAGCGAGACCACAGACATCCCGGTCATAGCTGGCCTCCCATCAGTCGCGCGCAAGCGGCAATCAGGAAATACGACGCCGCGGCCAAAAGTCCTACGGTTCCAAGTAAGAGAATATCGTTCATCGCGACTCCTTCCTTAATAGCGATCCGGTGCACACGTGCGGCGGTTGTTCGCTACTGGAATTATCGCGAGGGGGGTATTAAACGGGCGTCAAGATCGCACGCCGGCGTGTTAAGATTTTGTCAAAAAACGGGCGACAGAGGCGTTGTACGTTAAGTGAGTTCTCGCAACGACTTTTTCGTCTGTGACAAACCACGAGAACGGGCGGTTACTCAGTGCGCGGGCGGATCAGCAGCACCAGCCCGATCGACAAGATCGCCAACCCCGCAAAAACGCCGAAACTCACGCTGAGCGGGACGTTGCGGTCGCGCAGGATTCCGAATCCCCAGTCGGCAAGCCCGCCGCAACTGATGCTCACGCAGTTCATAATTCCATAACCCGTTGCGCGGTGTGCCGGCGCGACGATTTGCGAGAGAATCGGCATGTTGTTGCCATCGAAGAAGCCCCAGCCGATGCCGAAGAGAATGAGGAACGCGATCGCCATGCCGAGTGTGCTCGCTTGGCCCACGCCGAAGATTGCGGGAGCGATGCATGCCATGCCGAGGGCGCTCACGTAGATGCGTCCACGGTGATTGAAGTTCATCCAATAGTCGGCAAGCCACCCGCCGACAAGTGCGCCAACGATGGCGGCGCTTTGCCAATACAGCGTCGCTGCGACGCCGGCGGTCCCTTGGCCAATGCCAAACTGCTCTTTCAGGATCGCCGGCATCCAATCGCGCACGACCCATCCAGCCAAGGCGGGCAGCGTGAAGTAGCCGACCAATAGCAGGAACGACACATTGGTGACGAGCGCGCTGAGTGTGTTGAGGGGCGAACCGCTTGCTTGACGTTCTTGCGGGCCCTGGGGCCGCCAATCTTTGAGCAGCAGCACGAGCGGAATCGCGTACAGCATGCCGGCGTAACCGCTGACCGCGAATGCCCAGCGCCAGCCGAGATTCGGCGCTTCCGCCACATGCCCGCCAAAGCCGCCCGCAATCACGCCCAGATAAATCGCCAGCGCGTGCAGGCTAATCGCGCGCGAGCGGGTGGAGCCCAAGTGATAGTCGGCAATCAGCGCGAGCGCTGCCGGAATGTAGATCGATTCGCTCAGCCCCATCAGCGACCGCGCGGTAAGCAGTTCGCTGTAGGTGGTCGTCTGCCCCGTCCACCACGTGACGGCGGACCACACGAAGAGACTTGCGCAGATGCATAGCCGGCGGCTGAAGCGATCGGCCAAGTACCCGCCCAAGGGACTGCAGAGCGCGTAGATCCACTTGAACTGCCCCAGCATATACCCCCAGTTCTGTTCGCTACCGATAGAGGGGATATCCGCCATGACCGAGAACTTCATCGACGCCAGCATCTGCCGATCGAGATAATTCAAAAATGCCACTGGCATGAGCAGCAGAACGACCAGCCAAGCGGTTCGCAACGGCGGAGGGGGGGGATCGTACGCGGCCATGATGATCAGCGAAGATCGAAGGGGAGCGGAGCAAGTTCCCGTTGTACGGTTGCCGACGGCCACTGTCGATACTTCGCGTATCATGTGTCCGAATGAGGGGCGGATTTTGCCCGACTTCGCCCGATTAGCTTTCGTTTCTGCAGAAGTGAGGTTGCAGAGAGCCCCGCCGCCGATCAAGATGCGAGCTCCGGCAGTCGCGGCCGCACCTCTACTCTACGAGTCAATGTCCAGCGAAAACGCACCGATTTCGACCGGCCCCTTGCTGCAATTTCTGCTGCGGCTGGGGCAGGCCTATCTGTCGTGCGGCGAGCAAACTGCCGTGGTGGAATTGTATCTGCAACGCGTCGCCACCGCCCGCGGATTGCGCCGCGTGCGGGTGGTGACGTTCCCCACCGCCATATTTATTTCCGTTCACGACGGAACCCAGGAACACGTGACGCTCTCCGAAGGCGCCACGCGGCGCGTGCGGCTCGATCAAGTCGCCGCCGTTTATCAGTTGGGCGAAGCAGCGCAGCGCGGAAGCATCGGGCCGAAGGAGGGACTCGAACAGCTCGATGAGATTTTTGGGATGGTCTCTCGATTCGGCGCTGTGGGGGTGGTAATCGGTCACGCACTGCTGACCATGGGGCTGGCGATCGTGCTGATGCCAACGCAGGCGAACATCGCGGCCGCCGCCGTCCTGGGAATCATTGTCGGCGTACTGAAGGTGATCAACCGCGATCAACCAATTCTCGCGGCGCCGCTCTCAGTGGTCGCCGCGGGGCTGATTTCGGCGCTGGTCTTTCTGGCGGTGAAGTACGGTTTGCCCGTGGAACCGCGGTATGCGCTCGTGCCGCCGCTGGTGACGTTTCTGCCGGGGGCGATGCTCGCGTTCGGGTTGGTTGAATTGACCTACGGCGATATGGTCAGCGGTTCCAGCCGACTCAGCACAGGCATTGTGCAACTGCTGCTGCTGGCATTTGGCTTAGTGGCGGGCGCGCTCTTGGTAGGTTACAAAGTAGAGAACCTACTCGATGGTTCACAGGAGCAGGCGATCCCGCTGTGGAAATCGGCCGCGGGGGTGCTGCTGTTCGGCGCGGGCGTGTCGATGCACTACTCCGCGCCGCGCGGTTCTCTGGGATGGCTGCTGCTCGTGCTGCTGGTGGCGTTCACGGCCCAGTCGATTGCGGCAATCTTTGTCGGTTCAGAGATCAGTGGTTTTTTCGGCATGTTGGCTGCCACGCCGCTGGGGAACCTAATTCAGTACCGCTTCCGGGGACCCCCATCGATGGTCACGTTCTTGCCGAGCTTCTGGCTGCTGGTCCCGGGCGCCTTGGGGCTCTCCAGCGTGAAGCGACTGCTGAGCGGTTCCGCCGGGCTCGATGGCATCATCACGGTGGTGCTGGCGTTCACCGCCATCGCGCTCGGCACGCTGGTGGGCGAATCGCTCTCGAAGTGGTTGGGCGCCAAGTTCGAGCGCGCAACATAATCAGCCGCCGAGCTCTAGCCTTCGGCGGCTGATGAAGTCATGACTACGCCGACTTGTGCGCCGCTTCCAGCGCTTCGCGGAGCTTCGTTTCGTTCTCGTGGCAGAGGCTGGTCTTAATAACGGTCCCGCCGAACGGCTTGATTTCTTCCAGCACTTTGTCGTCGGTCATCGAACGAATCAGCACGCACAGTGCGGCGGAACCAGGCGTGAGCGTCTCGGCCAGCTTCTTCATCATCGCGTCGTCGATGCCGATGTCGGTCAGCGCGCCGGACAGCGCCCCGGCGCTCGCGCCCAGGGCAAAGCCAAATAGCGGGTTGAGAAACAGGATGCCAACTAAAGCGCCCCAAAAGCCGCCGCTTGCGGCGCCGGCCGCGGTCATGTTCACAATTTGCCGCAGCTTTACTTTGCCGTTCGGCTCCCGGACGGCGACCACCGCATCGGCCAAGTCAATCAGGTAATCCTTTTGCATTTTGAGGAGCGCAATCCGCACCTCTTCGGCCTTCAGTTCGCTTTCATAGCCAATCACAACCAGAGTCGCCATATGAAATCTCCTCGTGAGACGGACCCGATCGGGCCCGCGATGTGCGGCCGTGAGCCGCGTTACCGCCGTAGTATAGCAAATCCGGGTGAATCGCGGGCGGGTTTAGCAGTTTTGGCTATACTAAGAGGACTTGGTTTCTCCACGGAGCGTGTTCGCCACCAATCCAGTTGCGGAGATCCGATAACGACGACCCGCAATGCGGGCCACCAGCGAACGGGATTCGATGATGAGGCATCATTTCAAGCAGCTTCTTCGAGCTGTAACATGGTATTCAGCGCTCGTGGGGGCGCTGCTCTGCGGCTTCGCAAGCGCCCTGCACGCCGCTAACCAAACGGACTCCGTCACACCGGTCGTCTCGGGTTCGCGTTTGCCGTACCGGGTGGAGCTGCGCGAGTACGATTTCGGCTCGGCCACGCTCCCCTCGCTGCAGTCGTACGCGGCGGCCGAGTACAACGGCAAGTGGGTGCTGATGTCCGGCCGCACCAATGGGCTGCATGGATTTGAGACCTCTGCCGCGGCTAACTTTCCGGTCGCCTTTCAGAATCGGGACGTGTGGGTGATCGACCCGGTCACCAAGCAAACTTGGTCGCGGTCGCTGTCGAATCTGGCTTCGTCGGGGCTGACTTCTGCGCAAATGGCGTCGCTTACGCCCACCAACAATCAGTTCACGCAGCTTGGCAATCGGCTCTACCTGACTGGCGGCTATGGC
This sequence comes from Pirellulales bacterium, assembly GCA_022841705.1. Classification (GTDB taxonomy): domain Bacteria; phylum Planctomycetota; class Planctomycetia; order Pirellulales; family Lacipirellulaceae. The sequence continues at coordinate 202,299 of JALHQZ010000005.1, read as the reverse complement.
GCCACGACGCCGACGGGTGGTTTCGACACCTTCAGCACGCTTTCGGCGATTGACTTGCCGGGGCTCGTGGATTGGGTGGTGAATGGAACCGGCACAGCCGCGCAGCACCTGCGCCAGCTCACCGGGGAAACCTTCGCCATCACCGGCGGGGCGATGTACGAGATCGATGGCCGCTTCCACCAAGTGTTCGGCCACGATTTCGCCGGCGGCTACACGCCCGGTCGGAACGGAACTTATGCGCAGAACGTGCGGAGCTTCAACATTGTCGATGATGGAGTGACACTCTCGATCGCCAACCTCACCACCACGCCGGTGAACCCCGACTATCGCCGCCGCGATCTGAACGTGTTCCCGGTCCTCAAGCCAGATGGCAGCGGGGGGGCCGATGTAGAACTGGTGGCCCTCTCCGGCGTCTTCACGCTGACCGATGGCGCCTGGACCGTGCCGGTGGAGATTGACTCCAGCGGCCAGCCGACCATGGCCGACCCCAACGCGCCCGGCACGTTCAAGCAAGCTATGAACAACTACCATTCGGCCAAGGTAGGGCTGTACTCACCTTCGAAGGGGGTGATGCACGAGCTGCTCTTGGGGGGCATCACGCTGCAGTACTATAACGCGGCCACCAACACGTTTGTCACCGACAATGCGTTTCCCTTTACGAACGACATCACCGCCGTCACCATCGACGCCAGCGGCCAGTACCAGCAAAGTTTGGTGGGCGAGTTTCCCGTGATCCTCGACAACACGAACATGCGGCTCCGCTTCGGCGCCAACGCGGAGTTTTTCCCCGCTCCCGGCATCACCGAACTTCACGAAGGGATTTTGAATCTCGATTCGATCACTACCCCCACCACCATCGGCTACGTGTTCGGCGGGCTCTTCGCCAACGCGCCGCACGTGCGCGGCGTGCCGGGTGCGGTGAGCGGGGCGTCGGGGCTGATGTTTGAAGTGCTAGTGACGCCCGTCTCGAACCTCGCCGGCGATTACAACCAGAACGGCATGGTCGATGCGGCGGACTACACGGTCTGGCGTGATTCGGTAGGCGCCATTGGCAACCTGCTGGCCGCCGATGGCAACGGCGACTTCGTTGTCAATTCGGCAGATGAACTCATCTGGCGGAACAACTTCGGTGCAATCGCAGCCGCGGGGAGCGCGGTACCAGAACCGAGCGCCGGAGCGCTTCTGGTGGGACTCGTGCTCTTGCAAATCATTCGGGCGCCACTGGCATGCCGCCAGTGGGAAGTGATACAAACCTCACCCTAAATTCCACTGGCGGCACGCCAGTGGCATCCGAATTTTCGACTGTGACAGAGCATTAGCATCAGCCCAACCAGCAGCACCACCGCCGCAGGTTCAGGCACCGGCGTCGCCGGAAGCTCCACCCCCACAAGATTCGGCGGCAAGTTATCCCGCCAGCGGGCGTAGTCACCGGCATCGACGGAGCCGTTGCGGTTGCCGTCTGAGGCGGGGTTCGTTGTGCCGAACGCGGCGCGCCACGCGTAATAGTCCAACAGATTCACCGCGCCGTCGCCATTGTAATCGCCCGCGCGAGAAGAGGCGGCCAGGTAGTCGAGCACACCCAGCAGTTTGGGCGCCGTCGAAAGGGGTTGGCCTTCGTACTCCAAATGCCCCCAACTGCCGTACTTGGTGAACTCACCCAGCGAAGAGAAGATCATCAGGTCATCGCCCCCGACGGAAGCCCAATGCTGCAAGTAGCGCTGGTAAAACCCGCGCATCTCCGGCCGGCGGTTGAGCTCGGTCAGCACTGCGGCGAGCGTGTTGTCGCTCAATGTATTGCCGGCGCCCACAAAGTGCTGGCCCGCTTCGTACGCGAAGAGTTTTAAGTTGCTGTACGCTGGGTTGTCCGCCAGCAACGTGGCGTAATTATCCATCCAGGTGAACGATTCCTGCAGCGACTCTTCCACAAACCCTATCCGCTGCGGCCAAGTGGCGTTCTTCCACGCGTCAGCTTCCGGACCAACGTTCGGCACTTCGCCAAAATACGGCGCGATGGCGAGGGCGTCGGCTTTCTGAAACGCGTTCTCGTGATTGAGAATCTGCTGCGCCGTCCAGGGGTTGGCCGCTTGCGCTGAAAGCACGCGCACCAGCCGTTGCTGCCCCGCGGGGTCGGTTCCGCCGCGGGTGAAGACCTCACTAAAAATCTCGAACATCTCCACCGACCGCTGCGAGTACCACCGCAGCGCGCCGCCGAACTGGCCCCCTTCCCCCGGAAAATTGCTCGCCTGTGACAAAGCATACTGGGCTTGGGCAAACTGCCCGTTCCACACTTCGTTCGAAAGCTCGATCCGCGCAGTCAGATCCGGCGCAAGCGAGTCGCGAATCATCACGGCGGCATTGCGGATAAAGTCGTCTGTCGCCAAGTGCGGCAGCGTGAACCACGGTTGACTGCGCGTCAAATTGGCGTGGGCGATTTGATACTCCAGCGCCACTCCGTTATCGGTTTGCGTTTGGTCGCTGGGTTTCGCCCGATCGCTCCAGTTGGCCAGCGTGCTATTGTTCACGCCGCTCCAGTCCATGTAGCGGAACGCGCTGAAGTTGCGATAGCGATCGGTGAAGTTTGCGCGGAACGGATTGGCCGGCTCGCCCCCTGTGAACTGCGATTCCACGGCCAGCGGCACGAACCGCATGTTGCGCACGGGGTCCGCTGGATTCGTGGAATCAATCTGGAACAACCGCCGCTGAGGTTGCGAACCCGATGCGGGGAGATCAATGACCATTCGCCCCGGCGCCGAAGAAATCACGGGGTCGCTGGCCAACCGAATCGACACCGCTCCTTGGCCCTCCCACTGCAGCACGTGCGGGCCGCCGGGGTAATTGATGGGAATGTCCCATAACCCGCCAACCGTGTGGTCAGCCGCGATCTGTGATGGATATCCATCAGGCCGAAACACCACGGCGCCGGGATCAGCGACTTGCCAATCGGCATTTTTCTTCTGGGCGAAGAAGGGCTGCGAATGCTTGAGGCCGTCGATGAAGGGCGCCTCCCGCCCATAGTAGGTCAGCCCGCCCAGATTCATCCCCAGCCGCGGCGCCGCGATCGCCGACAAAACTGTGAACAGACCAACAGACAGCGCGCAGCAAGTGCGCGTAACTCGAACTAGCCAGGGCATCTTCTCGACTCCCACTTCGCCTGGAGGTTGCATTCAGCGCCGCCGCCAACCCTGCGGTTGACCACCACGCCAAGCCATCGGACCGTTCCGGTGGTCCGAGTCGATCCCCCGCGAGAGCGAAGCGCGACCCGACTGGTCCCGCCCCACCGCCTAACCGCACGCTTTCGAGCTGCCTTCCGCTCGAAGAGAGAACATCGTGCGGCCCCCTCTCCTTCGACCCGCCCATTATGCCCGATTTCCGCAAGTGGTCTATGCCACGTTTGGAGGGTGAGTAACGAACCGAGCCGCCGGATAACCGCATCGCACGGGGCAGCGGAGTAACGCTCCGTAGCACGGGACTTCGGTCCCGAGCTGCCAAAAAGTTACACCGCCACGTACTACTCCTCCGCCACTTCGCGCGCTTTGCCGAGTGACTCCAGCGTCTCCAACAGTTCCGCGATTCGCTGCTTGTTCGCGCGGGTGAAACGCTTCTCAATCTCCGCTGCGTCGGCGGGGGCGGCAATCGCCTCGAGCGCCGCTTGCACCGCGGTGGCTTGCTCGGCCAGTTCCTTTGGCCACGCTTGCTTCACCGCTTTGGCAACTTTTGGTTTCTTAGTCGGCGCTGCTTCTTCAACCGAGCGCACGAAAAAACCTCAACGGAAATTCCGTCGAGGTTCTTTCAGTCCGTTCACAAAGAGCGGGCGACGCGATTCGAACGCGCGACGTCCAGCTTGGGAAGCTAGCACTCTACCACTGAGTTACGCCCGCAACGCTGCCAATTATCGCGCACCTGCCACCAATCGCAAGTGGCCCAGCGCAGCTTACCAGTTGATGCGCTTCGGCCGGCGCTGGTGGATGCCGCCCACCTTGGTGGCGCCCCGTTTGGCCGTGGTGGCCCGGCGACGCGGAGTGCTGTTCTTCGCCTGCGGGGCTTTGTTCACGCGGCCGCCGCGCGGAGCGTCGTCACTTTCTTCGTAATCGCGAATATCGATAGCCATCTTCTGACTCCGTGAAGTAAAAGGAAAAAGTCTTGTTGTTTGTCTACAGGGACCGAGCATCAGCGGCGGCCCATTCGGGATGCAGCTTCAGCGCCACACGCCGGGCTTCATCCCACACGCCCACCAAATCGCTCGGATGTTCCACCTCGGGGGCAAACAGCCAGATGCCCGCTTGGCGCGCCCAGGTTTCCAGTTCCGGATCGTCACCGCCGCACACGGCGGAGAGCGTTTCGGTGCTCGGCAGACGCTCGATAAGCGCTTGAATCTCACGGCGCTCTTCAGGGCTAACGCCTCGGGCAAAATCGAAAATCCCGAGCCGAAAGCTCGTCCGCGCGGCGAGCACGGCGGCTTCGGCTGCGCGCGTTGCAGCGAGCACATACCACTCGGCCTCTTCGGCGGAGCGGGCGAACTCCCGAAGTCGCTCATCGCTGGGGGAAAGGACAAGGCAGCTCCACAGCGCACTAGCGGTGCGAGTTGGGTTGCGCGACTTCGAGCGGCCACTCGGGCGCGGAAGTTCGAGGAAGGGACCTGAGCGGTGCATGGAACCAACAAACAAAGAATTAGCGAAGGGGACGACCTCCGGCCGTCGGACCTGCTACGAACCAATTCAGCACGCCAACGTCCGTTGGCGCGAGACGCGAAGCACACCGGCGGCGCCGGTGTGCGAAGCAGCTAAGCGAGACTACCAGGCCATTTTCCGTTTACGACGACGATGAATGCCGTTGACCGATTGCGGACTCTTGCCACGCTTGCGGCTCATGGTCGGCCGCTTCCGTGAACTCGATTCGCGCCGTTCGATCGATTCGAACCGTGATTCCCCATACCGGAATTCGTTCTGCTCGTAGTAGTTCTCGCTACTCATTGCTCTCGCTCCACGTTGGTCCCGTTCCCCAGTTGCACTGGTGGCAAGTACCACTCACTTACCGCATCATTGGCCCAAAGCCGCCGAGGAAATCGGGAAAACATTCGACCAATTGAGAAAGCGAGCGGCGTGCCGAAACGGACGGAAAGCGAAGGGCTGCGCGTAAGTTGTTGCCACGGCGGGAGTTGCGATCACTCGGAGGTGTGCGCTAAGTCGCAAGCGAGGGGGCAGGACTCACTGGTTTGGTGAGGGGCCGAGAGAGACGGCAGTCGTAAGTCGTTGTGGAGTAAAGACTTGTGGTGGCCGTTCACTAAAGTGGGGAGCAGTCACCGAAGTTGGGACGGCTCACCTGTGCGGGGAAACGCCGGCTATCAACCTTAGTTCGGGAGAGAAAATCGAGTGTTCTCCTTGATTTCTTGTTCCCGAGTTTAAAAGTCGCCAATTCTCGGGTCGCGGCTGATCAAGACGGCAATCCGAGATAAGCCCTTACTGTAGCGATTGCAAACAGATGCCTCCACTGGCTTGATCGCTTGCGTTTTTCGCTGTTTGTGTGGCAATGTGGCGCCTGTGGCAAATGTCGCGCTCGGCGCTGTCCACCTTTCGGCTTAAAAAGCTGCGGCTCATCGCAAGTAACTTAAGCCGAACTCAGGTTATCAACGAAAATGCCCACGCGGACGTGGGCAGGGCACACTTCGGTAAATTGTATCGGGAGCAGGATTAAGCGTCGGCCGAGTCATCCGGCAATTGCCCTAACAGCCGCGTCATCGTGTTCGGATGCACGCCCAGCATTTCCGCCGCGCGGCCCTTGTGGCCGCCGGTCGTGTGCAGGGCCTGCTTGACGGCGGCGTCGCGGAGGCGGTCGAGATTCACGAACGGCAATCGCTGCGGAGAGGAGGCCTTCGCAATGCGGTTTGGCAACATTGGTTCGCAGTCGAGCACATACGCTTGCTCGATCACATGCGACAACTGCCGCACGTTGCCGGGCCAATGGTACTCGGTAAATTCCCGCAGGCGGTCCGCGGTGGGCTGCCATTTTTGGCGGCCATAACGCAGGGAGAATCGCTCGGAGAAGAACTCGATGAACTGCGGAATGTCTTCGCGCCGCTCGCGCAGCGCGGGGACTTGCAGCTCGACCATGTTGAGCCGATAGAGCAAATCTTCGCGGAAGCGGCCGGCGGCGACTTCGGCTTCGAGATCGCGGTTGGTGGCGGCGATGATTTGCGCATCAATCGGCACGGGCTTCGACGCGCCGACGGGTGTCACTTCGCGTTCTTGCAACACACGCAAGAGTTTGGGCTGCAATTCGAGCGGCATTTCGCCCACTTCGTCGAGGAAGATCACGCCGCCTTGCGCCGCACGGAACACACCCAAGCTACGGCCGGCGGCGCCGGTGAACGCGCCTCGTTCGTGGCCGAAGAGTTGGCTCTCGGCAAGCGTGGCGGTGAGTGCCGCGCAGTTCACGGGGACAAACGGTTTGGCATTCCGCGGGCCCAGTTGATGCAGCGAGCGGGCCCACACTTCTTTGCCGGTGCCGGTCTCGCCGGTCACCAAGACGGTGCATTGCACCTCCGCCGCCTTCTCGGCGTGGCGGGCGATTTGGCGCACGCGCGGATGAGAACCCAGCACCCAACTGTGCGGGTGTTCCGGGGACTGCGCGAGCAGCGATTCAATCGAAGGTTGTACGGACGACAATGCCATCCTACGAACGTGCCTCTTCAAGCGCACACGGTCCGCGCCACCAGCCTCCCCGGCCAAATTAGGTGACACCTGCGTGTGTGCCTGCCCGCACACTTAGCCTGACGCCAGAACATCTGGCGGCTCGTGCCGAGCAATTTTTAGTTCCGCTTCACTAGCGATCCAGTGCAACGAGTTCGGAAATAAAACACTATGAAACCGCAGCTTGCGGCTCCACACGACCTCCCTCCATGCTAATCGTTCACGACGGTCAACTCAACGAAATTGGCGGAGTCAGTAGGGAAAGTTTTGCTGGCACCGGTCTGATTTCGGGTTGTCGCAATTGTATCGAGCCCCCACCCGGCGGGTAGCCGAAACTCTGTGCCGAGGCCGATTTTGCGAGAAAAAGGCCGAGAAGGCGGCTGTTTTGCCAGTTTTGGCCCGCAATTTGAGCAGGCTAGGCAGCCTGGGTGACCTGGTTTCCGGCCACCGCGACCACCGAAATCCCTAGTCGGCGGGCGGTGGCCCGGAATTCGGCTTCGTCCAGCAGAATGGTCATTCCGGCCTCCACGGCCAAAACTTTGGCCCCCGCGGCCCGCATGGTTTCCAGCGTTCCGGGGCCGATGGTGGGGACATCGAACCGCATATCCTGCTGCGGCTTGGCGACTTTTACCACGGTGAAACCACCCTTTCGGCAAAGCTCGCCGGCGCGGCGGATGCATAGGTCGGTCCCCTCGATCGCTTCAACAGCCAGCACCGCGCGCTCCTTCACGCACACGCTTTGGCCGACATCCAGCCGGCCCATTTCTTTTGCCAGTCGCCAGCCGAACTCGACGTCGCTCTGCTCACTCGGCGTGAGCGGTTTGCCCGCCAGCACACCCGCCGGCACGAGAAGCTGTGGCGCGAAGTCGGTCGCCGGAAGCATCTTCACGCCACGGTCATCGAACGCCTGGGCCAAAGCGCCGAGGAGCGTGTCGTCCTTGCGATCCGCTGAACCCGTGACGAAGTGGTGATAGAACGTGCGCAGAAAAGTGAAGTCGGGGATGTAGCGAGTCAGCAGCCATGGCTTGTAGAGATCGACCTTGTGAAACTTGCCCGCCATGGTGGCTTGCGTCACGCCATGCTTGTGAAAGAACCGCATCGCGTAACCGAGCCGAGCGGCATTCATCCACGAGAACTCATCGGCGATCTTGGCAAGCTGGGGATCCGCCAAATCGCGGAGGCCCAAACAGCACACCCGAAATCCACTTGCCTTCATCGCCTCCGCCACCTGCACGGGGAACCGCCCCCACGCAGCGAGGAGTCCAACAGACGGCGGATCAACAACTAAATTCATCTTCGCGAATGTCTTAGCTGGACTCGTAAGAGTTAAGTTCAGGTGGTGAAGGGAATTAGTGTTCGCCTTCCTTATGCCGCGCGGTTTTCAGTGGAGAGTGAAAGCAATCGTTTCAACTCCGCCACTTCGGCCCGCAGTTGTTTAAATTCCTTCCGCATCTCCGGCAGTTTTGCCATCGCGGCGAATTGTAGCTTTTGTTCGCGTTCGGGCTTGGCGGGGGCACCCAGCATCGAGGCGCCATCGGGGACATCGTTGACGATCCCCGCCATCGCGCCAATCATTGCGCCGCGGCCGATTTTCACATGGTCCCGCACGCCCACTTGGCCCGCCATCACCACGTACTCGCCGGTCGAGGTGCTCCCCGCGATCCCCACCTGCGAACAGATGAGATTGTGCGGCCCGATTTGGCAGTTGTGGGCGATCTGCACCAGGTTATCGATCTTTGTGCCACTGCCAATCCGCGTGGCGCCGTACGCGCCGCGATCGATGGCCACGTTGGCGCCGATCTCGACATCGCTGCCGATTTCAACCCACCCCAGCTGCGCGGCCCGTTCATGCCGGCCGCCGGTGGTGCGATAGCCAAAACCGTAACTGCCGATGGTGGCGCCAGAGTGAATGGTAGTGTCGTCGCCGATGACCGTTTGTTCGTAGAGTGTGACGTTGGGGAAGAGGGTCACATTCGCCCCCACGCGGCAGTGGTCCAGCAGCACCACATTGGCGTGCAGCGTGCAGCCGGCGCCAACGGTCGCGTATTCGCCAATCACCACGCCGGGACCGAGCGAAACATCGGCGCCAAGCGTTGCGGTGGCCGCTACGCAAGCCGTCGGATGAATCCCCGCCACGCGCCGCTTCACCGCCGGCCGAATCGCGCTGACGATTGTGATGAACGCCGCGTGTAAATCGTCGACCAGAATCGCGGGCACTCCCTCGGGAGGCGCCATCGCTCGCGGCAGCACCACTGCCGCGGCGCCGCTCGCCAAAAATTGTTTCATCCGCTCGGGCTGATCGACCAGCGTAATCATCCCGGCCGCCGCATCATCCAGCGGCGCCGCACCGCAGATCTTCGTCGCCCCGTCGCCCCGCACTTCGCCCCCCACCAGAGCAGCTAGTTCGGCCAAAGTGACGGGAGCCAAATTGCCGGAAGATTGACGCGAGAAGTGATTCACGGTGCGCATCCTTGCGAGCGGCGAAAAGCGAAGCATTTACGGGCGCAAGCCCAGGCCGGGGCGATCGTAGCAGCGACCGGCGGCGGGGGGCAAGGTCAGCGTGGGGCGGGTGCTAGCAGGTTTGAGTCAATCCATATAATGTGTGGTCAAATGCAGACTACGTTTTGCGTTCGGAACCGCAGCCTGTAAGGCTGTCACAAGGCAGCCCAGGGCAACGCCCTGGGAGATTGTTACGAACCGAGCCTTTTGCCCCAACGGGGCAACACACCCAATACCCTCACCGCGTGTTTTGCCCCGTTGGGGCAAAGAGTTTTCTACCCACACGCGGCACCCAGGGCGTTGCCCTGGGCTGCCGTGTATTGGCCCTGTGGGCCAAGCCAAGCGGCCGATGGTGCTACAATGCACATCATGTTCAACGAACACGCCATCGTCGTTCTGAATTCGGATCATCCCGCTGACTCCTTGTTGGCCGGCGATGTCGGCACCGTCGTTCGTGCTTACAGCGAAGGTCGAGCCTACGAAGTCGAGTTCGTCCAAGGAAACGGCTCAACGGTCGCCCTCTTAACTTTGCCTGCTGACGAAGTTCGGGGTCTTGCGGCCGGTGAGCTGTTGCACACGCGGCGGCTATAGAAAGAATCCGCGGCCTTCCATGCAATACCGTGTGTTAATCGAACCCGGTGAAGACGGGATGTTTGTCGCCGAAGTGCCATCGCTCCCGGGGTGCATTTCACAGGGCGCTACACGCGCAGAAGCGATCAGCAATTTCAAGGAAGCGATCGCATGCTACCTCGAAAGTCTCGCGAAGCACGGTGAGCGAATTCCGCAGTTCGTTTCTTGAGGGCACATTCTAAATGCTCCCAATCGATGATCCTCAGTGGAAGACGTACAAAGGCGGATATCGCGTAGTCTACGATGCATCACGAGCGATCAAGCAACTTTTCACAAACGGTCCAGATAAGGAACTTTGGGCGGAGTTGTGGAACGAGTTGCATCACCAGGGCGACATTGACCAGGCATCTTATGCGTCTGTACCATGGTTGATCGAGTACCTAAGGTCAACCACAAAGCTTGATTGGAACCCGCTGGCGCTTATTGCAACCATCGAACTCGCACGCGACAAATGCAACAATCCCCCGATCAACCCAGAACTGATCTCAGGATACTATGCGGCGATGGAATTGCTTCCTGAACTTCTCGTAACTCATCCTGATCGTGAGTGGAACGATCAAGTAATGCAGTCGGCAGCAGCGTGCATTGCTGCAGCTCGCGGCCAAAGATGGTTCGCTCAAGCATATTTTGAACTCGACCGAGAGACCGCAGCGAATTGGTTCTCCGAGGAATTCGGATGGGGTTTCCTAACCACAGAGTAGAGGATGCAGGCAGAGAGATATTGAACGGCCGTCAACCCTACGAAGCCAACTCCAACGCCTGCTCCAAATACCGCTGCAAGCGTTCAAACTCTTTCCGACTGCCGCCGACGTCGGGGTGGACTTCTTTCACCCGGGCGCGATAGGCGGCGAGCACTTCGCCCTTAGTGCAGGGGAGCGACAGGCCGAGCGCCTTGAGGCACTCCGGCTGCGTGCGGCGGACCCACTCGGGTAGCTCGGTGCGATAGCCACGCACGATCACCAGCGCCCGACCCAAACTGCGGAGCGCCTTGCGATAGTCGATCACGGCCAGCGCATACCCGAGCACCGGGGCGCCGAAGCCGAGCACCCAAAAGCCGCATTGGCCAATTACGTCCGCGGGGCTCATAGCTGAATAAAAATGGGGGACGCGGATAGGCGCGGATGCGGCGGATACGCGCGGATAAGAAAGAAAGGGAACACTAATCTCCACTAATCAACGCTAATCAGATTAGTGGGAACTAGTGCTGATTAGTGCTCCTCTACTTGTTCTATTGTTCCTGGGAAGGATTGTGATTCTAGCTTTATCCGCGCTCATCCGCCGCATCCGTGCTGATCCGCGTTCCTTCTCTTCGTCAGAACGGCCAGTCAACGCCGAGGGCTTGTTTTTGGGCGAGACGGGATTGCGCGGCGCCTGTTTTCGCCAAGGCTAGGAGCGCGGCGAGGTCGTCATCGCCGAAGGTTGCTTCTTCGCCGCTGCCTTGGAGTTCCACGAAGCGGCCGGCGCCGGTGAGGACGACGTTCATGTCAACTTCGGCGGCGGAGTCTTCATGATAGTCGAGATCGAGCACCGCTCGGCCGTCGACCATCCCCACGCTCACGGCGGCGATGCTGTCGATCAGCGGGCTTGTGGCGAGCGGCGTTTGAGCGTTGATCCACTTCACGGCATCGACCAGTGCGACCCAGCCGGCGGTGATGCTGGCCGTGCGCGTGCCGCCGTCCGCTTCCAGCACATCGCAATCGACGGTGATCTGCCGTTCGCCGAGCGCGACCAAATCAACCACCGCGCGCAGGCTGCGGCCGATGAGCCGCTGAATTTCGGTGGTGCGGCCATCGACTTTCAGCCGATCGCGCTGCTTGCGAGGTGCCGTGCTGCCGGGGAGCATGTTGTACTCGGCGGTGACCCACCCTTTGCCCTGCCCCTTCATCCACGGCGGCAGGTCGGTGGCAACGCTCGCCGTACACAGCACCGTGGTGCGCCCGGCCTTCACCAGCACGCTCCCCGGCGCGGCGCCGGTGAACCCGCGGGTGATCGAAAGCGGGCGAGATTGATCCGGCGTGCGGCCATCGTGTCGGGTGCTCATGCTGCTGTTGTAGTGCAGCGGGGACGGTTTTAGTAGGCGGCGCTCGATCGGTGGGTGGCCCCGACTGTCGGCCGCGCAAGAGTTCACAACAAAAACAAACTTCCCCGGCCGATTGTCGGGGCGGCCGAGAGGCCGTAGGACGTGACGCGGATGACTTTCGCTTGCGACCCCCGCACTTCCTACGGCCTTGCGGCCGCACGGACATTCGGCCGGTTGAGGTTGATTTTGAAGTCAGGCGTTAACCGGCCGAAAGTCCGTGCCACCCAGCGATGAGTTGGCCAGCTCGACGGCGTGCGATAAACTACTCGGCAGGCGGACAATAATTTGCAGGAGGCCACCGTGCTAGCGGAAAAACTGGACCAGCGCGAACAAGAGCAGCCCACCAAGCCGAACGAGGTGGCTTCGCGATTGACCGGCCCCGTCGAACGGCTCGGCTTCTTACAGAAGGCGCTCCTCTTCGCCGAACTCTCGAAGATTTCCTACCAAGCGCGGGCGGAAGCGGGGGAGCTCGCCAACCTCATCGGCTTCCCCGAGATTCGCTTCTATGATCGCGACGGCGCCCAGGCGTATATGTTCGCCAACGAGACCGACGCGGTGATCGCCTGCCGCGGCACCGAGCCGAACGAATGGAACGACATTCGGGCCGATCTCGACGCGGCGACCGCGCTCGCCGAGTCGGTGGGCCGAGTGCATCGCGGATTCAAGCGCGAAGTGGACGACCTGTGGCCGCGGCTTGAACAGGCGCTGGTGACCAACGAGAAAACGCTGTGGTTTACCGGCCATTCGCTTGGCGGCGCGATGGCGGCGATCTGCGCCGGCCGCTGCAAGCTCTCCGAGATTCGCACCAATCCCCGCGCCGTCTACACATTCGGCAGCCCCCGTATTGGCAACCGGCGGTATGTGAACTACGCGCGGATCGAGTATTACCGCTTCGTCAACAATAACGACATCGTCCCGCGCGTGCCGCCGCTATGGTTTGGTTATCGGCACGGCGGCAAGCAGGTGTACATTGATCGCTACGGCCGAATCAGCACGCTGGGCGGTTGGCTGCGAATGCGCGACCGGTTTCACGGGTTCATCCGGGGCTTAAGCGAATGGCGAGTCGACCACTTCACCGATCACCTGATGGCCGAGTATCTCAAAGCGCTGCACAAATCAATCGAACAAGAACACACCGACCGCATGCGCCGCGTGCTGAACAAGATTCTCAAGAGCGATCCGCCACAACCGTTGCCGCCGCCAGCTGCAGCGAAGTTTGCGGATCAGAAGTAGAATCAACTCGCAACCGTTGGCTGAAAGCCAACTCTCACCGTAGCCTAGGGCAACGCCCTAAGCACACGGTCGGAAGATATGTTTGGCTGAAGGCCAAACTCACCCTCATCAGCGAATCGGTGCGGTTAGCCTTCAGCCAACAAAATACAAAGTCTCTTCACAGCACCTAGGGCGATGCCCTAGGCTACGGTGAGATTGGCCGTTGGCCAATGATGCCGAGGTCGTATCGAAACTACGTCACTCGACGTTTCGCATTCGGTTTTGTCACGCCGTTCTTGTCCACCACCGGCTTTTCGCGGGGGATGCGTTTCGCGGGGGCCCTCGCCGGGGGCAGGGTTTCTTTGGCAATTGCGGGTCCAGCGGGGAGCGGCGAGCGACCCTCTGCTACCGCGATGAGTTCCAACTGGCTGCGATGCACCGGCCCGCCGGCGGGGGGCGTTAGTCGGGTGTAAATTCCATCGGACGCCAACTCTCGCGCTTTCACATTGTCGCGCAGGTATGTGGGGATGATCTCCTGCAGTATCCGCCGCCGCAGTTCGGGCGCCTCCACGGGGAACATCACTTCCACCCGCCGATCAAAATTGCGGGGCATCCAATCGGCACTGGACAGGTACACCATCTGCCGCGGGCCCTCGCCGAAAATGTAGATGCGGCTGTGTTCGAGAAACCGATCCACCACGCTCCGCACGCGGATGTTCTCCGAAAGTGCCACGATTCCCGGTCGCAGCGCGCAAATCCCGCGGATGACGAGGTCAATTGGCACGCCCGCCTGACTGGCTCGATAGAGCGCCTCGATGGTGCTGGGATCCACCAGCGCGTTCATCTTCGCAAACACGCGCGAGCGTTTGCCGCGGCGGGCGCGCTCGGTTTGTTCGTCAATTAGCCGAATCGTGGCGTCATGCATGTCCTGTGGCGCGACGATCAGCTTTTGCCAATCGTGATTTTGCGAGTAGCCCGTTAAGAAGTTGAACAGCGCGGAGACATCTTCCGTCATTACCCGGTCGGCCGTGAACAGGCCCACATCGGTGTAAATTTTCGCCGTGCTGGGGTTGTAGTTGCCGGTGCCCAGGTGGGCGTACCGTTTGACCTTGTGGTCTTCTTGTCGCACCACTAGCGCTAGCTTGCAGTGCGTCTTGAGGTCCATGAACCCGAACACCACGTGCACGCCGGCGCGTTCCATCCGGCGGGCCCAAGAGATGTTGTTCGCTTCGTCGAACCGGGCTTTCAGTTCCACTAGCGCCGTGACGTGCTTGCCTGCTTCGGCCGCTTCGATCAGCGCGCTCACGATGGGGCTGTCACCACTGGTGCGGTAAAGCGTTTGCTTGATGGCGAGCACATGCGGATCGCGGGCCGCCTGTTGGACGAACTGCACCACCGGCGTGAAGGAATCGAACGGGTGATGCAGGAGAATGTCCGCTTCGCTGATGGCCGCGAACAGATTGTCACCCGGCGCGAGCGCCGGCGGCGTTCGCGGCGTAAACGGCGGATCCTGCAAATCCTTCCGGCCAATGCTCGCGATCAGCTCGAAGAAACTCGTCATGTCGATCGGCCCCGGCGCTTCGTAGACTTCGTCGTACGAATCGGTGTCGCCAAGCCGGGGGCGGCGGACATCTTCCTCGGTGACCAGCATGTCCAGAATGTCGCTCTCCAAGTTGGAAGAGACTTCCAGTCGCACCGCTTCACTCCGCACCCGCGCACGAATCTGCGATTCGATCACGCGGAGCATGTCGTCACCCTCTTCATCCAACAGGTCGTAGTCCATGTCCCGTGTGATGCGGAACGTGCCAGTGGTGATGATCTCGTAGCCGCCAAACAGCTCAGTAAGCCGCGCGGAGACGATGTCTTCCAGCAGCAGAAACTCGCTGTGGTTGCCTTGTTCGACCGGCACAAACCGCGGCAGCACTTGGGGCAACTGCACCACGGCGTAGAGCCGTTCCGGCCCGATGCCGAGCTTGCGCGTGAGCCGCGCGGCGAGGTAGAGCGCCTTGTTGTGAAACCTCGGGCTGGGATGGCTGGGGTCGATCGCCATCGGCGTGAGGACCGGAAAAATCCGCTGCCGAAAATACTTGTCAACGCCGCGACGTTGGTCGGCCGACAGCTCGGCCTCTTTCAGCACGCGAATGTTTTGCTCAGCAAGGGCGGGCAGAATCGCTTCGCCCCAGCACTGGTACTGCTGCTCAACCAGCGTCCGCACCCGGGCCGAAATCTTTTGCAGCACAGCCAGCGGCGAGAGCCCATCACTCGGCGGGTCCTGCGGCGCGATGGCGCCAAACGATTGCTCGCGCAGCCCGGCGACGCGGACCATGAAGAACTCATCGAGGTTCGACGCGAAAATCGCCAGGAACTTGAGCCGCTCGAGCAGCGGGTTGGCTGGGTCTTGCGCCTCCTCGAGCACGCGCGAGTTGAACTCGAGCCAACTGAGCTCGCGATTGATGAAATGCTCGGGCAAAAAAGTGGCGGTGGACATGGTGCGCAGAACCTCTTGGGGAGTCTACCACGCCCTGCTGAACGCTTTGGCGCGGCCGACTGAGCAAGCCTCCCTGCACTCGATTATAGTCCGATTGTGCTGGTTATACAGGTTCGGCGATCTGAAAGAAAAGGGTTTCGCCACAGAGAGCACAGAGGACACAGAGAGGAAAAAAGGTCGAAGGGTTGAAGAGAAGAGTTCTCAGCAACAACTCTTCTCCCCTTCCACCTTTTCACCTATCGACCATTCTCTCTTCCTCTGTGCTCTCCGTGCTCTCTGTGGTGAATCTACTTTTCTCAATTACACCCACGAATCGAAGACGCGCACTTTCGCCCAGGTGGCGCTATTCTCGGCGACGAACTGTTTGTGGCGAGGGGCGATTTGGTAGGCATCGTGGGCCGCCTTCGACTCGAACACCACATGCAGGGCGACGTCGTAATCCTGGTCATTCACTTCGCGGTCAAACTCTTCTGCCCGTTCGCCGGCGGAAAAATACTCGGTGCCGGGGTGATCGGTGAGAAATTCGTGGCACGCTTCGACGAGCTTCGTCCGCGCCGCTTCCGTGCGCTCCTTCATTGTGAAGAAGACCATGTGGGCGAGACTCGGGGAACCGTCGTTCGACATGGCAAGTTACTCCGCGCCAAGTTTAGGAAATGGAAGAGGGAACGCCATTGAGAATCGCGCGTTCGCTCGTGGCGACGGGCGGCCCGAGGATGGCGATCAACTCGGACTCGTCAAGCTCTTCGTGCGTGAGCAGCGCCTGCGTGATCGCTTCAAGCTGCGAGCGATACTCCAGCAATAAACGCTTCGCGCGATCGGCGGCGCTATGCAGTAGCTTCGAGACTTCATCGTCAATCATCTGCGCCGTGTGTTCGCTGAACGTGCGATGCTCTTGCACGATCTCGCGGCCGAGGAACGGGTGGTCTTCGCTCGTGTGATACGCCACGGGGCCGAGGCGTTCGCTCATGCCCCAGTGGGTGACCATCCGCCGAGCTAGCTTGGTCGCTTCCTTGAGATCGCTTTCGGCGCCCGCCGAAAGCTCTTCGAAGGCAATCTTCTCCGCCGCCCGACCGGCCAGCAGCATCGCCAGCCGCGCGTGCATTTCGTGCTGGCCCATGTTGTGGCGGTCTTCTTCGGGCACAAGCTGCGTGACGCCGAGCGCTCGGCCGCGCGGCATGATGGTCACCTTATGCACCTTCGTGCCGCACGGGATGCGCCACGCCACCAGCGTGTGCCCCGCTTCGTGATAGGCGGTCACGCGCTTCTCATGTTCGGTGAGCACATCCTCGCGGCGGTCGCCCATCAGCACCTTGTCGCGGGCGTACTCGAAATCGTCCATCGTCACCACGCCCCGGTCGTGCCGCGTGGCCCACAATGCCGCTTCGTTCACCAGATTCTTAATGTCGGCGCCCGTCATGCCCACCGTCGCGCGGGCCAGCTTGTCGAAGTCGACATTCTCCGAGAGCGGCGTCTTGCGCGAATGCACCTCGAACAACTGCTTCCGGCCTTCAATCGTGGGACGATCCACCGTCACGTGGCGATCAAACCGGCCCGGCCGGAGAAGCGCGGGGTCGAGCACGTCGGGCCGATTCGTGGCGGCGATCACGATCACCGTCTCGCTCGGCGTGAAGCCATCCATCTCACTCAGGATTTGGTTGAGCGTTTGCTCGCGCTCGTCGTGCCCGCCACCGAGCCCCGCGCCGCGCTGCCGACCGATGGCGTCGATCTCGTCAATGAACAGAATCGCCGGGGCGCTTTTCTTCGCGGTGCGAAACAAGTCGCGAACCCGGCTGGCGCCAACGCCGACGAAGAGCTGAATGAACTCCGAGCCGTTGATCGAATAAAACGGCACGCCCGCTTCCCCCGCCACCGCTTTGGCGAGCAACGTTTTACCGGTGCCGGGCGGGCCGACCAGCAGCACCCCCTTCGGCGCCTGGGCGCCGAGCCGCTGGAACTTTGCTGGGTCGCGCAGGTACTCGACGATCTCCTTGAGATCGCGTTTGACGTTTTTCAGGCCCGCAACGTCGTCGAACGTGATCTTGTGGTCCGACTCCTTGTTGTACTGCCGGGCCGGGCTTTTGATGATGCCGCCAATTCCGCCGCCACCGAACATTTGGTCCCGCGAGCGGCTCATCATCCACCACAAGAAGAAGATCGACCCAAACATCGCCGCGATCAGAATCGCGTTCCAGATGAGCGCCGAGTAATCGGTGTTGTCATACGTCACCGCGACGTTGTGTTCTTTCAGTAGCGAGTCGAGCGTGACATCAAAGTTCTGGCTCACCGGCAGTTGGACGATGAATTTGCTCGCTGGGCCCGCTTCGGTTTTTTCGGCGGCTTTCACTTCCGCCTTCGGTTCTGCTTTGTCGGCTGACTTCGCTTTGTCCGCCGGCTTCGCAACGGCCGCTTCGCGCGCTGCGATCTTCGCGTTGCGTTCTTCCAGATAGGCGACAAGTTTCGCCGGATCGTAAAGCTCCCCCTGCGCCGCCGTGCCGGTGATAACCACCGACTTCACATTGTCACTCGTCACTTGGTTGTGAAACGTGGAGTAATCCAGCTCCACCGGCTGCGGCATGAAGTGCGAGGCGAGCGCCATGGCGAGCAGCCCAAACAGTACCAGCAGCGTCCAATTGGCCGGAACGCGCTTGGTCGGCGACTTATCGCCCGCGGCATTCGAGTCACCGCGCGGCGGCGAAGAAGTCGGGTCCGTAGCAGGCATGGGGCGGTCAATCAGGAGCTTTAGAGAATACTTTCAAACGCAGGGCCGAGAAACAAAGGCTAACCACAGAGAGCACAGAGGACACAGAGAGGAAGAATTCGGAGATGCTGTTAAGCAAACTTCGCGACACTGGCCAAAGTACACGATGTTACTTCAAGCAATTCCTTCTCTCTTTTCATCCTCTGAAATCTCTATGCTGTCTGTGGTGAAATCTTTTTTTCTTCACTTAGCCGCCTTCACCACCGGCTTGCCCTTGGCGAACTCCTGCACCACTTCCTTGCCGTCGCTGGTGTAGATGGTTGTTTTTCCATCGCGTAGACCATCCACAAAATTCACTTCCGCCCGCAGCTTGCCTTCGCGGTCCCACTCCTTGGCGATCCCTTCCGGCTTGCCCGCCTTGAAAGTTCCTTCTTGCCATTTCGAGCCGTCGTCGAAGTAACTCATCCACGCGCCGTCCCGCTCGCCATCAACAAAGTTCTCTTCGCGCAGCGGCTTGCCGGTGGCGACGTTATACACCACCCAAGCGCCATCGCGATTGCCCGCCTTGTACGAACGCTTCGCTTTGAGTTTCCCTTCAGGATCGTACAATTCCACCATGCCATCGGGCGCGCCAGCGACGTAAGTGACCTTCTTGGCGACCTTGCCGTTGGGATGATGATAGGTCCACTCGCCAATTTGCTTGCCGCGCTCGAACTCTCCTTCCACAAAGAGCTGGCCATCGGCGTAGAACTCGCGATAAGGACCATCGTTCACAAATGTATCGTCGGAGAACTTCAGCACTCCCCGCTCCACGTGAATTTGCTCCGAGCCCTCGTACTTCTGCGAAACCATTTCGCGGCCACCCACTTCACTGGCTGGCGGCGGCGCGGCGGGCTCGGGCAGATACACGGCGGGGCCCTTGTAGGGTTCCACGGTGACTTCAGCGCCGCCTTGGGCGAACAGCGAACCCGTGCAAAGAGCCGAAACGATAGCAACAGACTGAGCAAAACGAACAAGCGATCGCATGGCGACAGACCCTACGCGTTGGACAATGACGAAAGCGGAAGCCCTGAGTATCGCATTTTTGCGGCGAGTTCGCCACCGGTTGGCAAATGGCGACGGCCCGCGTTTTTCAGCCCCGATACGGGCCGCAGCGCCTAGCCGGGGGTGTGAACCCCCGGCGAAACGCTGCCGCCCCTGCCGGGGCTAACGCGCTACGACTCCAACCGCCAGCCCGTTGGCAGCACCGCGTGTTTCGGCACCACCAAAATGCCATCGTGAATCATGCACTCTTCGCACACCTCGTGTTCCTGATGGCCGCCATCGTTGACGATTCGCACGTTCTCGCCGATGCGGCAGTTCTTATCCACGATGGCGCCTTCGATAATCGTGCCGCCGCCGATGCCAATCCGCGGGATGCCCGCGGCCGTGTTGCGCTGAATGTCCCCCGGCGTTTCGTAATAGTCGGCGCCCATCAGCACCGTGTTGCGAATCACCGAATCTCGGCCAATCCGGCAGCGTAAACCAACGATGCTGTTCTCGATTCGCGCGCCGGGTTCAATCACGCACCCGTCCGCCACCAGCGACGATTTAATGATCGCATCATCGCACCGCGTCGGCGGTAAGAATCGCGCGCGAGTATAAATCGGTGAGCGGGCCGACGAGAGCGAAAAGGGCGGATCGGGCTTCGCCATCTGCAAGTTCGCTTCGAAGAACGATTTGATCGTGCCGATGTCTTCCCAGTAGCCGTCGAACAAATGGACCTGCACTTTGCGGCTGCGGATGGAAGCGGGGAACACCTCGCGGCCGAAATCCTGGTAGTTGGTTTTCTCGAGCGCGTCGAGCAGCGTCTGCCGGCTGAAGAGATAGATCCCCATGCTCGCCAAACAATCGCGGCCGTGGCTTTCCACACCGTGGGCATCAATCCACGCTGGGTCCATCGCTACGTCAGCCAGCTCCGCCTGCGTCTTCGGCTTTTCGATAAATCCCACCACTCGGCCAGAATCATCCACCCGCATGATCCCCAGCGAGCTTGCTTCCGCGCGACTCACCGGCTTCGCGGCAATGGTCACGTCGGCGCCAGAGCGCTCGTGGTCCGCCATCATCTTGGCGAAGTCCATCCGGTACAGCTGATCGCCCGAGAGGATCAGCACATAGTCGAAACCCTCCTGCAGAAAGTACCGCATGTTCTTGCGAACCGCGTCGGCTGTGCCTTGATACCAATCCTTTAGCGCGTCCTCTTCAGAGTCGATCGTCTGCTGCGCCGCGAGAATCTCGACGAACCCGCCGCTGAACGCATCGAACCGATACGTGCCGCGAATGTGTTGGTGCAAGCTAACCGAGAGGAACTGCGTCAACACATAGACGTGATTCACGCCACTGTTGATGCAGTTGGAGATCGGAATATCAATCAGCCGATACTTCCCCGCCAGCGGCACCGCCGGCTTCGACCGATAAGAAGTCAGTGGCATCAGCCGCGTGCCACGCCCACCACCCAGCACGATTGCGACGACGTTTTTCATAGGTGCAGCGTTTATTGAATGAAAAAAGGGGGGACGCGGATGAGCGCGGATGCGGCGGATTAACGCGGATAAAAGAAGAGAAAAAAGAAGTCAGAACACAAATCTACACTAATTCCCACGAATCTGATTAATGTCAATCAGTGTTCCAAAAATCCGCGTCTATCCGCCGCATCCGCGTTCATCCGCGCCCCCTATTCGCTTATCCTGCCACGACGAAGTTCACCATCCGTCCTGGCACGACGATTTCTTTGACGAGCTTTTTGCCGGTCAGGTATTCCGCGATGCGGCCGTCGGCTTTCGCGACGGCGAGGACCGTCAGTTGGTCCGCGTCCGCGGCGACGGTCACTTTGCCCCGTACCTTGCCGTTTACCTGCACCGGCAGTTCGATCGTGTCGCTCTTCAGGTACGCCTCATCGTACTCGGGCCACGGCTCGTACGCGAGTGTTGTGGCGTGGCCCAATACCTGCCACAGTTCCTCGGCCGCGTGCGGGGCGAACGGGGAGAGCAGCAGCACGAACGGTTGGAGACAGGCCCACGGGCGGCGGTCGAGTCGGGTAAAATGGTTCACGAACTCCATCATCCGGGCGATGGCCGTGTTGAAGCTGAGGCGATCAATGTCCTCCGTCACCGCGCGAATCGTGGCGTGCAGCATCCGCAAGTCTTCGTCGCTCGGCGCATCGTCAACGAGCGCTTCGCTCAAACACAGCTCGTCCGCTTTCTCGTCGATGATCAATCGCCACACGCGGCCCAAGAAGTTCCGCACGCCGGAGACTCCTTCCATGCTCCACGGCTTACTGTCCGGCAGCGGGCCCATGAACATTTCGTACAATCTTAAGGAATCGGCGCCGTATTCGCGGACCACTTCATCGGGGTTCACCACGTTGCCGCGGCTTTTGGACATCTTCTCGCCATTCTCGCCGAGAATCATCCCTTGGTTGACTAACTTCTGAAACGGCTCCGGCGTGCTCACCACCCCGCGGTCGTACAGCACCTTGTGCCAGAAGCGGGAGTACAACAAATGCAGCACCGCATGTTCAGCGCCGCCGATGTAGAGGTCCACCGGCATCCACGCTTTTTCGATTTCGTGGTCGATCACCGCGTGCGAGTTCTTATTGTCGAGGAACCGCAAGTAGTACCAACAACTCCCCGCCCACTGCGGCATGGTGTTCGTCTCGCGCTTGTAGCGCACACCATCAATCACGGGGTAGAGCCATTCCTCCGGCGCCTTGTCGAGTGGCGGCTCGGGCCGACCGTGCGGTTTGAAGTCATCGAGATGCGGCAAGTCGACCGGCAACGATTCTTTCGGAACGGCAACCACGCGGCCCGTTTTGTTGCCCGCCGCATCCAATTCATGCAGCAGCGGGAACGGCTCACCCCAAAATCGCTGGCGACTGAAGAGCCAATCGCGCAATTTGTAGTTGACCGCTTCACGACCAAGACCTTGCTCGGCCAGCCACGCGGTAATTTTCTTCTTGAACTCCGCGGTGGGCAGCCCATCGAACTTCTCGGAGTTCACCGCCACGCCTTGTTCGCAGAACGGCAGCGTGACTTCTTCGCCATCCTTAGACGCGACAACCTGCTTGATGGGAATGTTGTACTTCGTCGCGAACTCAAAATCCCGTTCATCATGCGCCGGAACCGCCATGATGGCGCCCGTGCCGTACGTAGCAAGCACATAGTCAGCGACCCAAATGGGAATCGCTTCGCCATTCACAGGGTTGATCGCGTAGCTGCCGGTGAAGACGCCCGTTTTGTCTTTGGCGAGTTCGGTGCGATCGAGGTCGCTCTTCATCGCCGCCTGTTCGCAGTACGCCTTCACCACCGCCTTGTGTTCCGGCGTCGTGAGCGTCGACACCATCGCATGTTCCGGCGAGATCACCATGTACGTGGCGCCGAACAACGTATCCGGGCGCGTGGTGTAAACGCGGAGCGAGTCCCGCGCTGGCAACTTAGCGCCCCCTCGGATTGCAAAATCGACTTCTGCCCCGAGACTCCGTCCAATCCAATTCCGCTGCAGCGCCTTCACCCCTTCCGGCCAATCGAGCGGTTCGAGTTCCTTCTCCAACCGGTCCGCGTACGCCGTGATGCGCATCATCCACTGCCGCAGCGGCATCCGCACCACGGGATGGTCGCCACGCTCGCTTTTGCCATCCTTGACCTCTTCGTTGGCCAGCACCGTGCCGAGCGCCGGGCACCAGTTCACCGGCGCCTCGGTCTGATACGCCAGCCGATGTTCATCTTGATACGCATGAATCGCCGCCGCGCCTTGATCGGCAATGTGCGAAGGAATCGGCAACTCGCTAATCGGCCGGCCCTTCTGCTGCTCGCGGTCGAACCACGTGTCATAGATAGTGAGGAAAATCCACTGCGTCCAGGTGAAGTACGCCACATCGGTCGTCGCTAGTTCGCGCGACCAGTCGTAGCTAAAGCCGAGCATCTTCAATTGCCGGCGGAACGTGGCGATGTTCTTTTCCGTCTGCACGCGCGGATGCTCGCCCGTCTTGATCGCATGCTCCTCCGCCGGCAGCCCGAACGCATCGAACCCCATCGGATGCACCACGCTCACCCCTTGCATCCGCTTTGCCCGGCAGACAATATCCGTCGCCGTGTACCCCTCCGGATGCCCCACATGCAACCCATCGCCACTGGGGTACGGAAACATATCGAGCGCGTAGAGCTTCGGCTTCCCCGCCGCCGGCATTCTGGGGGCCGCAAAGGTGCGGTGCTGCTCCCAATAGGCTTGCCACTTCGGCTCGATCGTCGCAGGGTTGTATCGGGGCATTGGGAAAAGGCGGAAGTCAGATTGCGGAATGCGGAATAAGCGGTGCGGCCCTCATTCTACCGGCGCAACTGATTCGCGCAAACCTTGGCTGCGATTGACCTTCCGTCGATCCACCAACTACGATGGACGTAGGCGACAATCCAGAAATCCGCGCAAATCCGCCGCATCCGCGCCCATCCGCGTCCCCTATTTCTCCGAGGCTTGTGTGGAAAAAACCAAAGTTGGCATCATCGGTCTCGGCACCGTCGGCAGTGGCGTGGCGCGGATTCTGTTGGATCACGGCGACCGCACCGCTCGGCACGCGGGCCGAATTTTGTGGCTCGAAAAGGCCGTAGTGCGGAATATCAAGAAGCCACGGTACTGCGAATTACCCGCCGGCGTGCTGACCGATGATGTCGACGAGGTGATCAACCACCCAGAAATCGAAGTGGTCGTCCACTTGGTCGGCGGGCTCGAACCGGCCCGCACGCAGATGCTGCGCTGCTTGGAAGCGGGGAAGGACGTGGTCACCGCGAATAAAGCGCTGATCGCCGAACATGGCCCCGAACTTTGTGACCGCGCCCGGGAACTGGGCCGCTCGATTGCGTTTGAAGCCTCTGTCGCCGGCGGGATTCCGATCATCACGAACCTGAGCCAATGTCTCAACGCGAACGAGATTGATTCCATCGCCGGCATCCTGAACGGCACGACGAATTTTATTCTGACCAAGATGCACCAAGAGGGCGCCAGCTACGCCGCCGTCTTGGCTGAAGCGCAGCGGCTTGGTTACGCCGAAGCGGATCCAACGTTTGATGTGAACGGTTCCGACGCGGCGCAGAAGCTGGCGATCCTCGCCCACTTAGCGTTCGGCGCCCGCGTGGATTGGAAAGACATTCCGCGGACGGGGATCGACAAGCTTGATCTCGTCGACGTTCGCTACGCGCAGAAAATGGGTTACACAATCAAGCTGCTGGCGGTGGCCGAACTTTACGAAGGCCATGAGTTGGAACTGCACGTCACGCCAACCCTGGTGAAAGAAGGCTCGCCACTCGCTGAAGTCTCCGGCCCGTTCAACGCCATCCGCGTGGTGGGCGACGCGGTCGGCCCGCTCTTCTTCCACGGCCAAGGCGCCGGGCAAATGCCAACCGCTTCGGCGGTGGTGGCGGACTTAATCGATACCTGCGTCGGACGCACGGCGCTCACGTTCAAGACGCTGGAACTGTGGTCGAACCGCCCCGCGCGGGTTTCATCGGCCGACTATGCCGAAGCCGAGGGCCGGTTTTACCTCCGCGTTTCGGTCGACGACAAGCCGGGTGTCTTAGCGCAAATTGCCACGGTGCTGGGCAATCACGACATCTCGATCGCCGCGTTCTTGCAGCACGAAGTCGAAGACGCCAGCGCCGCGAACATGGTCATCATGACCCACGAAACCACCGAAGGGGCCGCCGCGAAAGCGTGTGCGATTATCTCGACCTTGCCCTGCGTCCGCGGCGAACCCGTAAGGATGTGGGTGCGCGATTGATGGGAGTCCATCAATCGCCAAAGCCGTTGGGATGGGCCGAGTGCCATTTCCACGCGGAGGCGATGGTCTCTTTGATGTCGGTGTGCTGGGCTTGCCAGTCGAGCATTCGCTTCGCGCCGGCGGGGTTGCAGACCAGTTCCGGCGGGTCTCCTTCACGGCGTGGACCTTCCACAGTTTTAATCCTCTTACCCGTGACCTCTTCGCACGCGGTGATCACTTCGCGCACGCTTTGGCCAACGCCGGTGCCGAGGTTGCATTTGATCGCCACGCCGGGGCCAAGTTTCTCGAGCGCCTTGAGGTGTGCAGTTGCCAAATCATCAACGTGAATGTAATCGCGAATGCAGGTGCCGTCGGGCGTGGGATAGTCGGTTCCAAAAATGGTGATATGCTCGCGCTGACCTAGCGCGACTTGCAGCACGAGTGGTATCAGATGCGATTCCGGCGTGTGGTCTTCGCCAATCGAACCATCCGCCGCGGCGCCGGAGGCGTTGAAGTAACGCAATGCCGCGAAGCCGAGCTTGTAAGCATGGGCGTAGTCTTCTAGGGCTCGCTCAATGACAAGTTTGGTGTAGCCGTACGGATTGATGGGCGCTTGCGGATGATCTTCTGGAATCGGCACAATCTGCGGCACACCATAGGTCGCACAGGTGCTGGAGAAGACAATCTTGCCGACGCCACACTCACGCATCGTATCCAGTAATGCCAGCGTGCCGACGATGTTGTTCTGGTAATACTTGGCCGGATCGGTGACCGATTCGCCTACCAAGGCGTACGCGGCGAAGTGCATCACGGCTTCGATCTTATGCTCGCGAAATAGTTTGGCGAGCTTGTCTTTCTCGTGCAAATCACCCTGGACAAACCGCTTGGGATCGGCGGCGCCGCGATGGCCATAGACCAAGTTGTCAAAAACCCAGACGTTGTGGCCTTTGCCAACGAGATGCTTTACCGCGTGGGAACCAACATACCCGGCGCCGCCGGTGACGAGGATGTTCATATGGCAGTGAGTTGTTAGTAGTCAGTGGTCGGTTGCGAAAAGTGTTGGGCTGACATTTCAATATCAACGGTGCGGATGTTGATGGCCATGCGATGGCACATGGTCCGGCTTTACCGGCAAGGCGATGCCTAAGTCGTCGCCGTTCGGCTCGAAACCGTCGCCATCAACATCCACGAAGATGGGGTTGGCGACGACGGTGGGCATCGCGGCGCCGGCCGCTTCGCCATAGACGATGCCCAGCTTCTGGCCTTCGCCGCAAGCGGCGACGACCAGGTGGGCGTCGCTTTCAAGTTTCACTGTCAGCTCTTCATCAAACATCACAGGGCTCACCCCAAACATGTCGGCATGCGTGCGGCGGGTGTAGTTGTGCTCTTTGCTCGGCCGGCCATTGACGAAGAGCTGCACGCGGTTCACTTCTAACCAGTTGGGGCACTGGACTTTTACTTTCAGACGCACTTCTTTGCTCGGCGCTTCGAGATCATCGCCGGGCAGAACGGATTCGCCTTTACCGCTGTTCGCCGAGACTGTCATGAAGGGGCCGTTCGAGCAGATCACGTGGCCATGCTCGGTCTCGTGACAAAGCTCCACGACCGAAGCTTCGCCCGGATCGTCGGTGGTGCTTTTTACCCAATTGCGGATCCAGCCGCTGCCGTGGAAGTTGTAGTGGGCGTCGCTATTAACCACGCCGGGGATGCGGTAGCCGAGGTTGAGGAGCTGCAACCAATTGTGAATCGGCGTGCCCCGATCGTCCCAGCCACCGGAGCCAACTTCGAGCGCGTCGAACAGCATCTCGGGCGGATGGATTTCCACCACATCCATGTAGGCAAACATTTTCTCAAAGCCTCCGTCCGGCTGGCCGTTGAGGTCCTTGTCGCCAATCATCTGAGCGATGTTCGGGTGGTTGGTCTGCACCACTTTGTCCGAACCGTTGTCCCACATCGCGAGGCGTTCAATCTGTTTGATGGGATTGATGTCGGTCTGTGGACCGCCACCGTCTTGTTGGTGGCGATGTTCCACCAGCGGAAACGCGTTTTGGTGGTTGATCGGTAACGGCTTGCCCGTGAGCTCCATGCCGGGACAGGACAATAACTTTTGCCGCGCGTCGAAGAAATCAAGATGTTCGTCGTAAGTGGTGATGCGCTGATGTTCGGTGCAGGGGGCGAACTCCAAATGCTCGGCGAGCAGGTTAAGCACCCGGCCGCGCTGGCTGGCGGTGTTGTCACCCGAGGGGGTTGAGTGGCTGTGGTACTCCGTGCTGAGGTAGCCGGTGGTGTCGACGGTGCGAATGAGCTTGGCGTCCCACTTGGTCTCTTCGCCAGCGGTAATAGTGATCCGCTCGATCACCGCATCGAACTCCGGCCCGTGGCTGGCGACCACTTCGTACACGCCGGGGAGCAGCGGTACGCGGAACTCACCCGTCGGCGTGTACTGCAGGTTCTTCACGCCATAGATCGCGCTTTCGGGGCCGAAGTTGGGATCGGGCGTGCCGTCGCGCCCGTGGAAGGCGACTTTGCACGCCAGCGGTTCGCCCGCTTTACCTGTGACTTTTACATTGACGTAGCCGGGTTCGCTCAGCTTGACTTCCGTTTGAGCTGTCTGATCGGCGGCGACTGTGATTTCACCCTTTGCTTCAACGCTCCCTGGCGCGCGGAGCGTGTATCCATATTTTCCCGGCGCCAGTTGGCACTCGTACTCGCCCTCGGCGTCCATGACTCCCGAACCGGCAGGGCTGCTGTTCGCCGTGCTGGTGAGTTCAATCGCTGCGTCGGCAACAGGACCAGCCGGATCAGTTGCGGTGAAGTTCACTTGACCTTGCGGCGTTTTGTTCCAGGTGCGGACCGATCCACGCAGTGCCACACTATCGTTCGTCACAAAGAGCCGCCGCTCGCACGTTAAAAACTCACCCGGCTTGATAGTGTGCTTATTCTCCTCGCCCTTGCCAAAATCAATCCGACACGGCTGCTTGCCCGCGACGCGCATCACACTGGGCCCGCTTCCGGCCGATTGCACGCCGTACGCTTGGCGCCAAAATGCGTCGTGGGCCCACCACATGGCGAGGACCGGATCGTAGCCCGACGCAAAGTCGCCGCCATCGACGCGGGCCGTGTCGGAGAGTGACCACTCGATTGGCTCCGATGAATCGTTCCGCACCGCGGTTTCGATGGTCACATAATCTTCGCCATCCCACACGTTGTAGCGCACGAACGCCGTGAGCTTGGGCTCCGGTGAATCATCCTGCGATGCCCGCGGTTCCCCTTGGAACACAATCGCTGCATCGCCGGCGGTACTGGCTTGGCTGGCGATCGGCCACTCGGCGCGCCCCGTGAAGTGAAACCGCTCGGCCAGCGGAAAATACGCGCTCAACTGATCGTTGGATTCGGTCCGGCTGGTGAGATCAATCACCGCCCCGCCGACATCATGGACCGTAAGATTCGCATCGCGCTCCGGCCCAGGTTTGGCGATGACCGCGACGATCTTGTCATTCCGCAGCACATAGTCGCCGTAGATGGCGTCCACCTCTTTGCCCTGCGGCGCGACGGCGTCCCAGTTCTCGCTGGCGAGCTCGAGGAGCTCCGCGGCGGGGGCGCTGGCGGTGAAGAGAATCAGGCCAAGTAGTAGAGCAGAAATGCCGCGCCGCATGGGGTCGCCTCGCCGGATGCAGGGGTGAAAGTGCAACCGGAGATTGTACCCAGGGAGAAAGGCGGATGGAAACCCGTTACTTTCCCAGAAGCTATTGTTGCGTTTGACGCAACGTTCACGCATCAATCGTCAAGCTCCCACTCCTCGGGCAACTTCCACTGTTCTCGTTCGATCATTACTTCCCTCATCTTAGCTGCTCGCTTTACAAGCTGCTTCATTGTTGTCAGCGGAAGAAGGTAGTCATAAATTGTCGAATAGCCAGCCATGGCCGCGTAGGTCAATGGCCCCTCTCGGTACTTGTTTGTGCAATTCACGTTAGCTCCCCGCTCAACTAGCAGCTTAACAGCTTTCAGTCTGCCGGAGGTAGCGGCTTCCATTAAGGGTGTCGATCCTTCGCCATCGAGCACATCGACCGGTACTCCTTCATCAAGGAGCTCTTTGACATAACCGGTTGCGCCTGTGCGTGCCGCTCGAAGCAGCCTTTTGACATCTTCAGGATCGGTCGCCTGTGGGCGAGCGGTGGACAGCAGTTTCTTGACCATTGCTTGATCCGCTTTTCTGGATCGGGGCAGCAAAAGTTCGATAACTGATTGATGTTTCCTCTCTGCTGCGTAAAGAATGGCCGTTCGACCTTGGGCATCCTTCGCTTTCGCGTTGGCGCCAGCTTCGAGTAGTCGTGAAACGATGTTTGCATGCCCACATGCTGCCGCATCCATAAGAGGTGTTCCCCCTTCCTCATCGCGGACATCAACCACTGCGCCAGCTTGTAGCAATGCTTCGACAATCTCCTCCTGCCCTTTGGTCGCCGCCAACGCGAGCGGCGCGAAGCAATCCGGAACATTCGGCGATGCGCCGCATTGAAGAAGCAATTCAATCAGAGTCCATTGCTCTTTATCAACCGCACAGTAGAGAAGTGACTCACATCCCTCCGACACGTTCGGATCGTCACCAGCTTCCAACCGCTTGATGAGCGCAGGGACATTGCCTTGATAGAGCAGTTCGATCAAACCTACTTTTGCCAACTGAGTTTGCTCTCATCTGGAATGGTGAAAGATCGCACTAACCGATTCCCTCCGCATCATTTCCGGAGTCGCATCCGGCAGATTCGCCAACACCCCGCGCCAGGAGTGACTTCTCTGCAGCAACTCGACCACGCACGGCAGCGGTTCGGAAAAGATATCGGGAGAATCGCGTTCTTCAGGAGACGCGGCGGTGATGACGCGATTGTACCCACGGCGCAACGCGCTCCGCTAGCGTGAGCGCGGCTACACGGTTCATTGCCGGGTCGCCGTTCATTGTACGGTCCCGCGAACGGATCGCCACCAACGGCGGGCGGCGCTTCATTGAGAGGCGGTAAGTTTTTTCTGCCACCTACCTATAACTTGTTCAAAAAAGCTGCGGCCGCTGGGGAAAGAAGGCGGCCTAGCAAGTGCTCAATCGCTATCTTGAATGAAGTTACGTCCGCCAGCATGTTGTGTGGTAACGGACGGTGCGAGAAGGTTGGGCCGAAAGCGAGGATGATTGGCTGGGTTACTGTTACCAGGGAATTAACTCTTTCAAGAAGCACCTCGCGGCTTGGAAATCTGCTCTGCCCCCCTGGCGTTTACCACGCATTGGTGGTGAGGTACTCGTGGATCGACGCGGCTGCTTTACGTCCGCTGCCCATCGCCAGAATGACAGTCGCCGCGCCACTCACAATGTCGCCCCCCGCGAAAACGCCCTGCTTGCTGGTGCGAAACGAATACGGGTCGGCCACGATGTAGCCCCACGGATTGGTCGCCAAATCGGGTGTTGTCGATTGCACCAGCGGGTTGGCGGCGGAGCCGACCGCCACCACCGCCACATCAATCGGCAAGACAAACTCAGATCCGACGATCGGCGCCGGGCGACGTCGGCCCGATTCGTCGGGCTCGCCAAGTTCCATTTTCTGCAGCCTCATTCCGGTGAGCATTCCGCGGTCGTCGCCGAGGAACTCGAGCGGATTGTGCAGCGTTAGAAACTGCACCCCCTCGCTCTTAGCGTGGTGAACTTCTTCCTGCCGGGCGGGTAACTCTTGTTCGCCGCGACGGTAGACGATCATGGCTTGGGCCGCCCCTAATCGCACCGCCGAGCGGACTGCGTCCATTGCCGTATTGCCCCCTCCGATGACGGCGACGCTGCGGTTGCGGCAGTCGTAGATCGGCGAGTCGTAGTGCTCGGCGTCGTAGGCCCGCATCAGGTTGACTCGGGTCAGAAACTCGTTGGCAGAGTAGACCCCCCCTAAGTGCTCGCCAGGAAGGTTGAGGAATTTCGGTAACCCCGCGCCGGTGGCGACGAAGACCGCTTGGCACCCCTCTTCAGTCAACAGCTCGTCGATGGTAATTGTCTTACCGATCACGACATTCGTCTCGAAATTCACCCCCATTCGCCGCATGTTGTCGATCTCGTTACGGACAATCTCCTTGGGCAAGCGGAACTCAGGAATGCCGTAGACGAGAACCCCGCCAAGTTCGTGAAGTGCTTCGAACACGGTGACTTCGTGCCCCCGTAGGATGAGGTCGCCGGCGCAACTTAACCCCGCAGGACCGCTGCCAACGATGGCGACCTTCTTGCCCGTCGCTGGTGCTCGCTCGGGAAGTCCAGCCGCGCCAGCCGCCCGTTCGTAGTCGGCCACGAAGCGCTCGATATGCCCAATGGCTACGGGAGCGAATCGCTTGCCCAGCACGCACGCGCCTTCGCACTGCGTTTCTTGTGGACACACCCGCCCCGTCACGGCGGGGAGGACGTTGTCTTCACGCAACTTGGCGCCCGCTTTCAGGTACTCGCCGGCAAGGACCAGCTCTACTACTTCGCGGACCTTCACGCCCACAGGACAACCGCGCGTGCACTTGGGGTCGACGCACGTTAGGCACCGCTGCGACTCGTGCTCAGCCAGGGCTGCATTGAAGCCCAAGTTGACTTCGCCAAAGTCGTGGGCCCGCTCGCAGGCGTCGCGCTCGGGCATCTCCTGGCGCGGGATCTTAGTTCGTTCCTTGGGAGGTAGTGCTTCGCGCATCACTGGGATCCGGGCGTCGTGAAGAGTCGGCAGGTGTGTGTCTCGTGGAACTTATCGAGGGCGGCTTGTTCGCGCTGGCGATACACCCGGTTGCGCTGGATCAGCGACCGGAAGTCAACTGCGTGGGCGTCAAACTCCGGACCGTCGACACACGCAAAGCGGTTTTCGCCTCCCACCAGCACGCGGCAACCGCCACACATGCCGGTGCCGTCGACCATGATCGGATTGAGGCTCACGATCGTTGGGATGCCATGTGGCCTGGTTAACTCGGCGACCGCCTGCATCATCGTCGTCGGACCAATCGCCAGCACCCGGTCGATGCGCCGCTCATCAATCAACTGCTGGAGTTTATGAGTGACGAAACCCTGCTCGCCGTACGAGCCGTCGTCGGTCATCACGAAGAGCTCGCTGGTGGCGGCTCGCATTTCGTTTTCAAGGATGACAAGCTGCTTCGTCCGAGCGCCAACGATGCTCAGCACCGCGTTGCCGGCCTGCCGCAACGCAACAGCGCTCGGATAGGCGATCGCCGCGCCGACGCCGCCGCCGATGACGGCGACGACGCCGTAGTTTTCGATCTCGGTGGGTTTGCCCAAGGGTCCGACAATGTCGACCAGCGAATCGCCTGCTTCGAGCGTATTGATTAGCTTGGTGGTCTTGCCCACCCCCTGCACGATGATGGCAACTGTGCCGTTTTTGGCACTGGCGTGCGCAATAGTGAGCGGAATCCGCTCACCATGCTCATGCGCGCGAACAATAACGAACTGCCCCGCCTGATGCTTGCGCGCAATGCGTGGAGCTTCAATCGCCAGCCATTTGACATCGGGAGCTAGGAACCGAGCTTCAACAATGGGATACATGCTCATCTAGCCCGCAGCGTGACGAGATGCCAAGCCTTCGCCGATGGGGCTAAAAGCAAACAGTGTGCCGGGACGTGCCAGAATCGAACGTCGCAGGAGCTGGTGTTGTCCGACACGCGTTGAGAACCGCTGACCTTCGTCCGCTGTCGCCCGCCTGCCGGCAGGATGCTCTCTAGCAAGAATCGCGATACTTCCCCACTTTGACCCTAAGTTTTCCCACAGCGGGCAGCAAGCTTACCCGTTGCTGGCTGTGAGGGGGGTGAGCTGGGTTATGGTTGGAATTGGTGCTTAGTAGGGCATCGTATGCCGTGGGAGACGCGCTCCGTCAGCATGTCGCCAATAACGGTTGATGCTCGTTCAATTGAATGGTTCTGCAAACGGATCGCCACCATCGGCGGGTGGTGCTTCTTCCGCCGGCGCTTCGCCGCCGAACGGGTCATCGCCCTCCGCGGCCGGCGCGGGGTCATCGCCAGCGGGTTCTTCTTCGCCCGGACCGAAGGGATCGCTCTCATCGGTGGGTTCGTCGGTGGGTTCATCGGCCGGCGCTTCTTCGTCCATCGCCGGTTCGCCTGCAGGTTGTTCGTCGGTTGATCCTTCGGCGGCCGGTTTGTCAGCAGGCGCGGCGGGAAGCGTGTTGTGGGCGATCGGCGCCTTCGAGCCGATCTCTTTGAAGCACTGCACCAAGCCATCGCGCGTATAGACGTACAGCCAAGTGTTTTGGTCGTTCAGCACGGGGAAGAAATCGCCTTGACCTTGGGACTTAGAAACCAGCGAGCCAGTTTCTTTGTCGAGGACATGCAGGGCGCCCAGCGCGCCGGCGCCGAAGATGTGCGATGTGCCTGCGGAGACAAACTGCTGCACGCCCGGCGCGATCCATTGCAGTTCACCCGCGGTGGTGACGCAGTACAAGGCGGGTTCATCGGTGCTGAAGTACACGCGGTCGCCCACCACGGCCGGGGGGAACTCCGCTTCGGCGCCGCTGGAGTAACGCCACTTTTGCAGCCCAGTCAGTTCGTCAATCGCGTAGAGATAGCCGGTAGCTGTGAGGGCGTAGATGGTTTGGTCGCGATAGGCGACGGGGCTGACGAAGGGGGCGGTGGTTTGAAACCGGTACCGCACGCCTCCCGCATCAGCAGCCGCGTTGTAGAGGTAGCCGCGGTCGGTGGACCAGACGATGCTTTCACCCGCGAGACCCGGCTGCCCGAACACCCGGCCGGTGGACGAGTAGTACCACGGGATGGGGTCCTTGGTGGTGGGGAAGGGAATCGCTTCGACCCGGCCGCTGAACAGAGGCACAAAGGCATGCTCCGCCGCCAACGCGGGCGAACTGCTGGCTGCCCCGCCGAGTCGTTGGTGGAGCACTTCGCCACCATTGGTGGCGCTTAGCACGTAGAGCGTGGAGCCGTTGACCATCGCGACATGCTTGGTGTCGAGAGCCGGACCGCTGGTGGGATAGTTGGGGTTGCCGACGCGCGCGGTCCATACGGTCGTGCCGGTGGCGGCGTCGAGCAGTTGCACCACGCCAGCGGTGGTGATCGTCACTAAGCGATCGCCGAAGAGCCGCACGTGGTCGAGCTCGTTGCGCGCGGGATCGAGCTGCACTTGGGTGTACCATGCCCGTGCGAGGCCCTGCTTCCGCGCGATCTCGGCGGGAATCAAGTTCGCCCCGAACAGCGTAGCGGGAAGCAATGAGAAAATCAGCACGCGGGAGAGCAGGGCCATTGATCGATTGTCGATTAAAATCTTTGAGCGTTAGAAAGACGATTCACCACAGGGAGCACGGAGAGCACGGAGGACGAAAGAGCGAAATGGGAGTTTGAAGTCAAACACGGATTAAGAGCTGAGCGGCAAATCCTCTTAAAGTGATTGATCCACTTGGTTTCTTCTTCTGGTTAACTCCTCTGTGTCCTCTGTGCGTTCTGTGGTGAATCCGTCTTTTCGGAAGTTGGTCTTTCCCCATTCTACTTGAGAACGCAGGAAAGTGGGGCGGCTTGGCGAAGGGGGTCGCGGGCCTCTTGGCGGCTGGACCATTCGCCCCGTGGTGGCGTACCATGACGGGCGTCGGTTTCGACGGAAAGTGTTACGCTGCCAGCAGTTCCAGCTTGATTCGCAGCCCTGATTTTTGCCCCGCTCGCAGGCCCCCGCGTTCCCCTTCATGCCGCACGACCGCGCCAATCCGTCGCCCGCCCGGCAGCAAGCCCCTCGCCAGCAACCCCCCCGTCAGTTGCTGAGCCAGGAAGTGGTGGGCTACCTGAACTTTTCCAGCGGCACGCCGGACGCTAAGTTCCTGGCCAACTTGAACCAGCTTTGGATCGAAGCGGAAGCCGCCGAGCCGGAAGGTGAAACGCCGGCCATTGTTTCGGAATGGCTCCTCACGCGGGCGGCCGAATTAGAGCACGCCGGTGGCGCTTTTGCCGATTGCAGTCAGGCCGCTGCCGTGGTGCGACTGGTCAATGAAAAGTTCCGCGGAATCTATCACGAGTTCCATCGCGATTTGTTGTGGCATCGCGATCAGAGTGAAGTGTGGAACGCGTTCTTTTACGGTCGAGTAGCGGAAGCAGTGCTGGCGCAGGGGGGACCGTGGGACGAAGTCGAGCGGATCATTCCGGCGGCACGCGAGCAGCTCGACGACTTCGTTGGCTATCGCCCGCTGCCGGTCCTGGAGACGGAGCAGCGCATCGAACCGTATCCGCACGAGTGGGTGCGGCCCATTCCGCTCTACATTGCTGGCGCCGGCGTGGCGCATGGTCCCTACGCCGCGGTGCTGAGTCGGGCGATCGAGATTCTGCGGCAAGCGGACCCCGACCTCTTACGCGACGCGTGGTTTGACTTGTCGCACGTGGAAGAGATCGCACTCGATCCGCGAGCTTACGATTTCGATCATCCGGTGAACAAGCGGCCCAACTACCACTTCGGCCAATGGGACCCGAACCGAATTGATGGCAAAGGGTTCTACCGCCGCTTTGTGCTGCAACCGGTGACGCTCGACGCGCTGGTGTCGCGCATTTCGCAAGCGGCGGGGGATCGGCCCGATGGAAGTTATCACCACGATGAACTGGTGTTCGAAGCGGCCGCAGTGCTCGCCGGGACGATGTTGATGGCCTCCGGCACCAGCGGCAATGGGCCAGGGTGCCACAATTCGGAAGTGACCCTCTCGACGCTGTTGCCGCAAATTGCCGAGTATCGCGATCGGTTTTACACGGAGCTGTTGGCTTCCGCGGAGGGCCCCCACGGCAAGCGCTTGCGAGCCGAGAGCCAGCAGATGCGGCAACCCTTCGCCAACGCGCGGCAGCATTTGAATCAAGAGCTTGCGCACCGCCGCGCGGAACAGTTGCAGCAGGTGCATTTAGCCCAGCTTCACGCGCGGATGGGCTATCCCGAAGCAGCGCAGCGCCGCGCCGCCGTGGTGCAGGTGGCGTCGGCCCGGATGCTCACGCAGATTTACTGTTTGCTTTCGAGCGGGCATCAAGCGATCGACAATCGGCGGTACGAAGCGGTCGCCGAGATTCTGCCGCAAATTGACGACCTCTTGCAGCGCGGCATCCAGTGCGGAGCGCTGGTGGACCCGTGGACGATTGTCGGCTTCGGCGGGAATTACAGTTTGTTCCCGGCGCTGGAAAACACGGTGCATGACTATCGGGTGGACGACCTGATTCAGCTTGTGGAACAGGTGCTCGATTTGTGCAGCCGCGCATGGACCGAGGCGGCGGCGATTGATAATGCCGAGCTTGAGAAGGTGTTTTCGAAGCACCTGGCCGAACTGAGCACGTGGTGGGACCGGTACGCCAGCAGCACGGTGAGCGGCGTGGAGAGGTTGGTGGCGAAGGAGATCGAAGTCTCGACGAACTTCGTGGCCGGGGCCCTCAACGCGTGGCACAAAGCGGGGGCGGCGGCGGGTGATATTGGGTTTTGGAAGTTGTTCGTCGACCAGTTCGATACGCCCAAGGCGTTTCAACTGGTGATCGAAGCGCTGCTGGATCGCGGCGATTTTGAAGCCTCGATGGCGCTCTTGATTCAATGGGTAGGGCAGGCCGCCTGGACACCGCTGGAGGCAGGGGACGCGTCGTTCGCGCTGTTGGCCGAGCGGTGGCTGCGATCGCTGGAAGCGAAGCAGCGCGCGGGCGGCGGCGATGTCTTCCCGCGCGTGATGGCGTTCCTGGAGCGGCTGGAAGCGAATGCGGAAGAGTATTGGCACGCCCCGCGGTTCGAAGCGGGGGCGCTACCATTCGGCGACGATGACGACGACTTCGACGATGAACTGGAGGGCGAGTTCGACGAGGAATCGGATGAAGACGGCAACCCGTTCCAGACCGGAGAGAGCGATTACGAAGGATACTCGCCGGAGGACGATGACGACGAAGAGTTCGTCGATGAGTTCGCCGATTCGTTCGAGGACTCCACCGACGACGGCATGGAGAGCGCCGTTTACGACCCCGACGCCGTGACCAACCAGGAACTGGAGTACGAATCAAAACGACTCGAAGCGCGGCTGGCGTTTCTGAAAACTGCGGCGCAGTTGTGGAAGCGCACGGCCCTCGTGTGGGGCGGGCCGCGAACCAATACGAAAAATTATCGCGAGCGGTTCAGCGCGTGGCGGAGCGAAGCGGGCCGGTGCTGTGCGCAACTGGAGCAACTGCTCGACGCGGTGCAAGAATACGAAGTCGCCACCCCCGGCGGCGACCATGCCGCCATGATGGAGTACGACCGCCAGCGGATGCTGCGAGATGGGATTTTGGAATCGACCATCGCGGCGTACGTGGACATGGTGGGGGCGCAGCGGCTGCTGGCGGCGGCATCGGAAGAAGCGGCGTCTGCGCGCGAGGCGAAGCGCGAGAACCCGTTTGATGAGGCGCTGAGTGGCGTGCTTGCTTCTGCGCTCGCCGGGTCCGCTGACGGCGTGCGGAAGCACTGGCCGGCGTTCGTGCGGGAGCTCGCCAAGCGCGAACTCCTGTACATTCCGCTGGTGAAGGGGGGCGCCCCGCGCAAAATCGCCACGGCCCGGTCGCTGCATCAACTCATCGGCGATTTGCTCGCTTGGCTGCCCCGACTCGGCTTGGTTCGGCAAGCGTGCGAACTGTTGGACCTGGCGCAGCAGATGGAAATCGAGCGGCCGGTGGGCAACGGCGCCGTCACGGAATACGACCGGCTGTTCGAGAGCGGGTATCAGGCGATCGTGCAGTGCCTGGTGGCTTCCTCCTCGACCTGGGATCACGCACCGCCGGATGAAGACCCGCATGCGGACGCCCGGCCCTCGGACGAGATGCTAGTCCAGGCGCTGCAGGACCTCACGGAATCGCAGCTTGGCCGGTGGTTGCAGCATAGCCGCACCGTGCGGCTGAGCGTGGTCGAGAAACTTTCCGGCAAGGCGGAGTGGGAGCGGTTCGTTCACTTTGTTCAGAAGTACGGGCACGACCTGTTCACGCAGAAGTTTTTGGCGCTCGGCAACCTACGGGCGATTCTGCATCAGCGGGTGGGCGTGTGGCTGAGCAACCTGGTCGAGGAAGAGGGCGAAGATTCGGAAATCCGGCTCGTGCAGGAACTGGCCGCCGGTGGCCCGCGCGAAGAGGCGGTGGAAATGCTCTCCGTCGCCATCGAAGCGGTGGTGGAAAACTACCGCGAGTACCGCGACTACAACAGCACCACCAGCCAAAGCGATCGCGGCGAACTGCTGTACACGCTGATCGATTTCCTCCGGGTGCGGAATAATTACGACCGCGTGGCCTGGAACCTGAAACCGGTGTTTCTGGCGCACAAAATCTTGGTGCGCCAGAACCGCCCCGCCGCCGCGGAGTTGTGGCGGCAAGCGGTGGCGGAGCGCACCAGCGAGGCGGCCGACGCCCACCTGCTGCGGCTGAACGAAATCGTCCAGCGCTACGGTATGCGCCTGCCGACCATCGCTGAGCGCCTGGCCGAGCGGTTCGTTCGACCCCTGGTGATTGATCGCCTGCGCGCCCTCGCGCCGCAGGTGATGCAAGCCGCTCACAACGGCGCGGGGGAACTAAACCCGCACTTCGCCGTGCTCGAGGACGAAGTTGATAGTTTGATGAGCCAACCGAGCGGCGCGGGGCTCGATATCCCCGATTGGATCTCGGCGATTGAGGAAGAAGTCACCGCCGTGCGGCAACTGTGGCGGCACCAACAGCCGGCCGAGGAATCAAGCGGATGGGGCGAACAGGTGCTGTTGAGCTGGGACTCACTGCAGCGGCAACTGCAAGATGAAGGCCGGTGATAGCCCATCGTACGACGAGCCCATCGTACGACGCAAAAAAAGAAGCCGACTTGCGTCGGCTTCCTTGAAGATTGCTTACGGAATGATGAACGGAGCCCGTGGCGGCGGACGATAGGGGCTGCGACGCGGAGGCGACGGAGCGATTGGCCCCACGGTCGGCGTGCCGACCGGAACGACCAACGCGGCCGAGGAGCTTCCCGCGCTTCCGCCATCACCTGATGCCGACACGGTGGAAGCCGTGAAGGTCCCCGTGCGACTCAAAGCAAATCGGCCGATGCGAGCGGTACTGAACGGATTAAAGTAGTTGGACCCCGCGCCGACAATCCGTCGGCTGGCGACCCGCCCGGCAGCTTGCGATTCGGGCGCCGTGGCGGAGACCACGAACCCCGCCAGCAGCAGGCCCAATGTCAGAGGAAGAAGTCTCATAAGTTAGCCCCAGTTGTTTCCAGCTTCGGAACGCTGCAACGTAGTATAGCCAGCCGCAAAAGTTATTGCAACCAATTGTTTTTCACTTTAACGCAGCCCTAGCGTGGAAGGGCGGCCGAAAAGGCCACCCTTCCCGCAGGATTTGTCTGAAATGAGGCCGAAATTGAACGTTTCGAGGCACTCTCGAACCGCCCTTCCGCGGCCCGGTTTAGCTCCGGTGGCGGCGATAAACCAGCCCGGCCACTGCCAGCAGGCCCAGAACCACGGTTGACGGTTCCGGAATCAGGCAGTCGACATCAGTATTGACAATCGTGAAATTGTCGTAGTAGGCCGTGCCCGGAGCCGTCCCGACGCCCGCGTTGGTGGAGTAGATGTTCGCGTCGCTGAACTCGTTGAGGTCAGTGGTCAGCAGGCCATCTACGAACGGAACCCAGCCCGGAGTGGCCAGAATGCCGTTCACCATGAAGCCGTAGGAATCGGTGGCGTAGTCGAGCACCATGCGGTAATCGTTCCACACTCCCAGGGGAGCGAATACGCCGGAAGCAAAGAGGCCCACCTGGGTGTCATAGACGACTTCGCCATTGGCGGAGTTCACGCCCGCAAAGCCGAGGCGTGAAACGGGATTGAAGTCATCGTCATTCGCATCGATGCCGAAGAACGGACCAAGTTGCGAAGCCGTCGTCGGGGTGACGTTCATCGACCAATCAATGCAGATGTATCGCAATGGTGGCGAGCCGGGCGCGGTCTGCGGACCGAAGTTCGGCCAACCGCTCACGGGGACGCCCCAGCGGTTTTCGCTGCCGGAGGTGTGGTTCACACGCACGGCTTGAGCGCCCGTGTCAACCACCGCGGTTTGGATGGTGGCGGTGCTGGTGCCGGCGTTGCTGGTTTGGAGCCAAGTGCCGCCCGCAGTGGGAGGAACCGGTCCGGGAATCTGGCCTTCGAGCTGGCCAGCGTAACCACCGCCGCCCATGGGGGCGAACGTGGTGGTGAAGGGGGTTTCAAAACCCAAAGAATCAACCACCGGCAAGGTGGTCGCGTGCAGCGGCTGTAAACCAGCCGCCAACAGCGCGCTGAGCGCTGCCGCAGTGAGTCGGATGCGTGTCATGATCATTAGCGTTCCCCTTACTGAGCGCAGGTGTCGGAAATATCAGTTTGTGAGGGGGAGCCGCCAACAATGGCACCCCCCTTGGCCCTCGCGCCCATCGCGCAGTTAGCCCCAGCCGTTACACTAAGCGACGATCTATCGTCCGTCAACCATTTTTTCCGCAAAACCGGCGAAAACTACGGAAACGGCGGACTCGGGTCTGGCGGCCGATTGTTTCCAAGCAGCGCGCAGGGGGCCGAGTCGGGGGCCGGTCAATCGCTATATGACCGCGATTTACCGCTGGCCGATCACACCCGGGCGGCCCGAAAGCGGCGATTGTCCCGCCCTGCCGCAAGTCCGGAAATGAGCCCCAGCCCAGCGAGGAAAATCCCCGTTGGCTCGGGAATGGTGGAAAAATTCGCGAAGCGGCCGCTTTGGCTGTAGGCCGAGAAATTGCCCAGGCGGAAGTAATCGACTTCCACCGTGCCGATGTTCTTGATCGCGTCGGCAAAGGCAAAATTACCCAAGTACTGCGTCCAGCTCGACTCTTCCAGCGGCACGACATACCGCTGCAAACCACCGCCCAATGCCACCGGCCCGAAATCGTGGCGCCAGTAGCTGTTGAACCCGCCCACAGTTGAAGTGAACAAAATCCGCAGCGTTGGTGGGCCAGCGTTGCCGAGCGAGTCGCTATCGAGGGCAAAGTCGAAGGCGAACCCAGTAATCCCCGCCGCCGGATAATTGCCGGCAAAGTTACCTCCCGAGGCGCTCGATTGGCCCTGGGCCTGAAAGCCGGTTAAAAAATTATTGCTTTGCTGCGCACTGAGCGACCAGTTTACCTGCCCGCCCACATAGCTGGGTGTCCCACTGCCGCCGAGGGCGCCGATGAACCAGCCGCGCGAATCGCCGGGATTGGCCCAGGTTTCTGTGAAAATCGCCGCCGCTGAGGCATTCTTGCCGCCAATCGCCAGCGCCGCACACACCACCACCCACCGCATCACGCTTACGCTGCTCATCGCATCAACACTCACTTCGCGGGGCACAACTTCCGCCGAATCGTTGCAATCTTGATCGGCAATCGGGTTATTATGCGCAGCAAATTCGACTTTTGGAATTGCGGTTTTGCGAATAGCAGCGTTGGCGGATCGGCGCACTTGTCGCTGCAACTCCGCCAAATTCGCTCGGGAGCCTCATGTTTACGTCGCGAGCGCGTGATGCGACCACTATCCCGTTGGCGGAGACTTCCATGAGCGTTGGCGGTCCCCGCAGAAGATCGAGATCTGCGCTATTCTCCGATCTCGGCAACAGTTTGGGGTTCGCTAAAAGCGGTCGCAACGGGCGACTTCATGCACCAGCGGGGGATAAACATTGGCACGCGCTGCCGATACTCTTCATATTGCTTTCCAAAGTGCTGCACTAGGTCGCGCTCCTCAATGACTGCTGCGGCGAGCATGTAGCAGGTCAGCGAAGTGGCAAACAACAAATGGCCAACGGTCATCGTGGGGATCGCCCAGAACGCGAAACCCCATGCAACGTACAGCGGGTGGCGGATCCAACCGTAGGCTGCTGGCGTGCGAAACGGGAGGTTTGTGTAGGGTTGGTTCCGCCAGAATAACCACACCTGCCGCGTGCCAAATAGATCGAAATGATTGATCAACAGGCTCACCAGCGGTACGGCCAGCCAACCAACCGCAAACAGTAGCCACAGCAGTCCGCGCAGGGCCGGGTGTTCCGCGTGCCAGACGATGGCGTCCATCGGCCGCCACTGCCACATGAGCAGAATTGTTGCCGCGTTCGCCAGCCACACGTAGGTTGCCCGCTCGATGGGTTGCGGGACCAGCCGGGTCCAGTACCGCTTGAACGCTGGCCGCGCCATGACCGAATGCTGCAGGGCGAAAATCGCCACGAGCAGCAAATTGATCGCCAACGCCGCTCCCATCGGGCTGCCGACGGGAGCATCAATGGTCCGGGGAACGACCAAGTTTCCGACGAATCCCACCATGTAGAGATACATGACCAGAAAAGTCGCATGGCCAGCGACCCCGTAAGCCAAGAACAACCAGCGCTTCATCGTTTGCTCCTCTGTTCCCTGTTTGCAACGACATCGAGACGCAGCGGACGGACCAACCAGCCCGCACTAACATCGGACGGCTCAAGTATCGAAACGGGGCACGCAGCAAGCAAGTTGACTTGTGGTACACTTGTCGGTTGACGGCCGGTCCACCGTGGCCCCCCGATCATGAAGACCAGCGACATGAAAACCAACGCCAAGTCA
This sequence comes from Pirellulales bacterium, assembly GCA_022841705.1. GTDB lineage: Bacteria > Planctomycetota > Planctomycetia > Pirellulales > Lacipirellulaceae. Next base: position 159,659 of record JALHQZ010000005.1, on the reverse strand, counting down.
ACTCGGCAGCGCCTGATCGAAGCGGCCGTGCGACGATTCTATCGCGACGGGTTTCGCAACGTGGGGATCGATCAAATCTACTCCGACGTGGGGATTAGCAAGACCGCCTTCTACAAGCACTTCGAGAGCAAGGACGAACTGATGCTCGCCGTGCTGGCGGAGCAGACGCGGTGGCTCGAAGAAACGCTGCGCGGTTTGATTGGATCGCGAGGAGGCGATTCCGCCCAGGGCCAGTTTCGGGCGCTCTTCGATCTGGTGGAGCAGATCATCGAAAGCGACGACTTTCACGGCTGCATTTTTGTCAACGTGACGATGGAATTCCCATTGTCACACGATCCCGCGCATATCGCGGCAGTGAAAGCGAAGCAGGCCTTTGAGGATGTGGTCTGCGAAATCGCCGAGCGCGGACAGGCGCGCAATCCGCGCGGCCTGGCGCGTGAGCTCTGCTTAATCATCGAAGGCGCTTATGTGACGCGCCACATCACTGGCGATCGGAACACCATCAATGTCGCGCGTCGGCTGGGCGAGTTGGTCATTGCCGAACACTTGCCCACCGCCGTGTCACCGCCGTTCGAACCCGCAGCCGTTGCAAACTCCCCCGACTGACGTCGGAGGCTCACGCTTCTGCGCTTAGCAATTCACCGTTACGGCAAATTGGTGTTGAACGTCCCTTGGGCATCGGTGCTGTTGAGATAGCGGCCGAAGAAGTTCCACCGGAACTGTTGCGAGAACCAGCGGCTGATGGCTTCGTCGGTGTTTTCTTGCAGCACGAGCACGTCTTCGGACTGCACCAGAATGTTTTGTCGCGGATCGCGAACTGCATCGTTCAGATCGATGCGGATGTTGATCTGCTGGCCGTTGGGCAGCTTGCGCAGCACGTTCAGTTGGCTGGGCGAAGGGTTACCCACGCCCGCGCCGATAACGGCCCCGTTCAAATTGCTGGCGTTGAAACCACCGTTCAGCAGCGGGCCGCGCGCCTTGAGGACCGCTTCCACCACGGTGAGATCGTAGTTGGCGGGCATCGGCGTTTCGCTGGCCGGCAGCAAACCACCGGTGTAGTAGAACTCGGGCTTGCGGCCGCGAATGGTCACAATGTCGCCAGTTTGGAGAATGACGTCTTCCGGGTTGACGCTCACCGGCTGGCCTTTCTTGGACCGCAGCGGGATCCGCACGATCCGCGAGCCCTTGAGGTTCCGCACCTGTTCGTCGCCACTACTGGCGATCGCCGCAGCGGCCGCGCCATCGCCCGCCGCATCCCAGATGCCACGGTAGATGATGATCTCTTGGGTGGATTCCAAACCGGGCAAGCCGCCGGAGCGCGCGAGCGCGTTGAGCACATCGTTTTCGTACGCGGGCAGCTCCAGCACCTGGCCGGTGGCGCGCTGCCCTCCGCCGATGGTGGTTTGCGTGGAGCCGAGGCCAATGAACGATTCGTTGCGGAGCGAAATTTGACTCTGCGGCGAATCTTCGCGAATGACCAGCACCCGCACATGCCGGGGCCGCATGAGGGTGACCACGATGCGATAGTCCTTGGGCCGCAAGATGGCCTTTTGCAAGAACATATCGACAACCTTGGATTCGGCTTCTTCAATCGTCAGGCCGGCGACTTTCACCGAGCCCACGAACGGCAGCGAAATCGTGCCATCGCTGCGGATAGGGAAGGGATAGCCAATCGATGGCGGCAAGTCGGCTGTGTCGGGCAGGTTCACCGGCGGGGGGACTTCGGCGTTGCCGATAACCCCTTCGACGTACACGCCGAGCGTGTCGCCGGGGGCGAGTTTGAACACGTCGACCGGCGCTTGGCGGAGTTTGGTGAGATCGGTCTGCTCGAAATCTTCCTTCGAGGTGGTGAGCAATTCGTCCGGCACCATGTGAACCGGCACGCCGTTGGCGAGCGGGTTGGTGATCGCTGCACAACCACTCAGCGTGAGCGCGGCCAGCACGCCCAACAGGGCGAGGACTCCGCGCTGCGAGCGGGGGGCGTGGTTCGGGTTGTTAGCAGAACACGTCATGGGGGATTTTCTAACGCACAAACCAACCCTGCGGCGCGGCCGCGGGAGCAGCATTTCTTTGAGCTTCAAGCACAGTCTCGGCCGGGATCGTGAGCGTCGCGCTGGGCGCTGGTTTCGTTGCGGAGCGCTCGGTGGCCAGTTCCAGCGGGAAGTGCATCGGCGTGGGCGCCGGCGGCGTTGTGAGTTTGGCTGGCGCCGGGGCGAGTGTTGGAACGCTGGTTGGCGCTAGGTCGAGCGGTTTGATGATTCTGATCGGCGGCGCCGAGCTTTGCGGGGCGGCTTCGGGCAGCGCATTTCGGGGCGCCTTAACCGGAGGCACTGCGGTAGGCCGCGCTGCGGGTGAGTCCAACTTAAGCGGCATCTTGTCCGCCGGAGCAGGTGGTGCCGAAGCGGGGGCTGGCTTGGTAGGTGGCGTGGAATTGAGTTGCGGCGCGGCGATGACTTCAGGCGCGACGACTGTCGGCACTGTGACCGATGGTGCTGTGACCGGAGTGCTCATCACCGGCGAGACTTCGCTGATGGTCGTCGTGGCGGCTGCGGGCAACTCGCAGTTGCAATTCACCAGTGGGCTGCGCAGGATCGCTTGCTCGCGATAGCCGCCGGTGCGGGCGACCTTCGCGCCATGGCGGTAGCCGCTATACCACTGATCGACCGTGTTGCGTTCGGGGCTCATCCGTTTGAACGCATGCCAGTAGGGGCGTGGCGGAGCACCGGGTGGTTCGCCATTGCCGCCGCCGTAGCAGTACTCCGCAAAGCCTTCGCGGAAGCCCCATTCGTAATCGTAGGACGATTGATTTTCTGGTGCGGCGTAGCCGCGAGCCTCTTGCCAGGCGGTGTCTGCCCAGGAGAGATAAAGCGTCTTGCTGGTGCCGCGGTCGTGTTCCCAGGAGAACTCGTGCGGCTCCTGGCGAAGGGTGCGGCGAGCGCTTTGCCAAATCGTGCAGCCAGACTGCAAGCTCATCGAGAGCAGCATCGTCAGCAGTGGTAAGGCACGCCCAGTCATCCGACTTCCCGCTTCGAATCCAAAGCCCACATTCATGGCGCGGCGGCAGCGTGCTACCACACCCCTCGGAAGAAAGTATCGGTTGTGATGACTGGAGAACTTAAGCCGACTTTAACGCGCGGAGTGGCGCCAGCAATTGGCCCCAAACAGGTGGGAAAGGGCACTGATTGCCGCAAAAAGGGCGAAACCGCGTGACAGGCACCGCGCAATTGTTGCCAAGAACAAGGTGGGGCGATTAAACTCGAAACTGGCTGATAAAGCCGCGTATTTTACCTAACCCCCCACCGGGCTGGTTTCTTAAGGGATTCGCTTTGTGACTCGACTGCCCCTTTGCTTCGCTTCTCGGCGTGTGTTGCCTGCGCTGATGCTCGCCGCCTGCGGCCTTGTCGGGGGCCTGTCGGACAGCGCGCTGGCGGGCAAAGTGATTTGGGCCGCACGCGGGTTCGAGTCCCCGCTGTTCTCGCCCGGACTTATCACCAAACAGACCCCGCCACCGTCTTCGCAAGATCGCTGGGTCGCTTCCCCGCTCTCGACCAGTTCCGGAGTGGTTGAAGCCGCGACGGGGATTGGCGGCACGCAAAGCCTGCGCATCAACAAGGGCGCCCTCAACGACGCCAACTGGACCCGCATCACGGACGGAATGGAATACACCCCCAGCCGCTATGTGACGATTGATTGGGACCAGTACCGTCCGCCCCGCGCCGCCACCTCCGGCGAAGCGCCGGCCTTCGGCATGCAAACGTACTCCAACCCGAGCGGCGGTTTTACGCAGACCACGGGCGTAGTGGTTGACGCCACCACCGGGGAAGTGTTGGTTCAAACCAAAGCAAGCAACGGCACGCTGGCGCAGACCAACCAATTTGTGCCCGAGAACACGTGGCGGCACTTCCGGGTGCAGATGGACTTCGTGAGCAAAACGTACGACGTGTACTACAACAGCGCGCGAATTGTGACCAATGCCGGATTTATTGACGGCTCGCCCAGCATGTTTTACGACGCCGATGTGGTGACGGTCGCCGGCGCCGCGGACTTCAACGCTCAAAGCAACACCGGCTTCGCCTACTTCGACAACGTCATCGTCCGCGACGGCTTGCCGAGCGATTTCAATCACAACGGCATCGTCGACGCTGCGGACTACTCGGTGTGGCGTGATCAGCAAGGCCAAACTGGCTGGGGCCTCGCCGCCGATTCAAACGGCGACGGTACGGTGAACGCCGCCGATCGGACGGAATGGATCACGGACTTCGGCCGCAACAATGGCGTGGTCAGCACGATGTTGATGGCGGACTACAATGCCAACGGCATCGTTGACGCCGCCGACTATTCGCTGTGGCGTGACAACAACGGCCGGACCGGTTTCATGCTCCCCGGTGATGGCGACGGCGATGGGCTGGTGACGAGCCTCGATCAAACCTATTGGCGCGAACGCTTCGGCCAAACCGGCGCGGCCGCGGTGGCGGCGGCGAATGCCGTGCCGGAACCGATGGCGGGCATGCTGGCGCTGCTCGCGGGGGCATGTGCGATGGGCTTCTTGACCCGTCGCTAGAAACGGTTTCTGACACCGTTATCATTCCGGGGGAATTTCTACCGCCAGTTCGTCGGCCAATTTCTGGGCTTCGGCGAAACCGGGTCGGGTGCGGAGGCAGAGCCGTGCCTCCCGCAGCGCGTCTTTGAGCCGGCCCTCTTCGCGCAGCAATAGCGCCAAGTTGTAGCGCCAATCGGCCCGGCCGTATTCGCGTGTGAGGGCTTTGCTATAGAGCGAGATGGCGGCCGGTCGATCACCCGCATCGGCGGTCAGCCGGGCCAGCTCGGCGAACTCCCACGAGGCGGCAAGGTTCTGTTCGATGCGTTGCTGCAGAAGCGCTGTCGCCGCCGCTCGCAGTCCGTCAGCTTCCGTGGCCAGCGGTGGCTTCGCGGCGCACAGCTTCGCCAACTCTACCAAGCGGCCGAAATCGTTCTGGGCAAGTTCTTTCGCTTCCGCCAAACCACTAAGCCGATTCACGAGCACGTCCGCCGCCGGCACGAACAAGCGTGGGTCGAGCAGTGCCGCCCGACGGAGGAACTTGAGCGCGAGCGTGCGCGCTTCGCCGGCGTTTGCTCCTTCCGCCGCCCGCGCGTCATCCGCCGCCAGATCGCCGGCGCGGAAGTTCACTTCGGCATCGTTCGGCGCCAGTCTCGCGGCAGTTTGGATCAGCGTCTTGCCGGCGGGCTCCTCCAGTACGAAGTAACGCAACTCGCCTTCCAAGCCATAGAAGGGTCCATAGGTGGGCGCTTGCTGACGCAGGGCGGCGATATCGTCAGCAATCTTCGCGACAAAAGGGACCGCATCCGGATGCACCAGCAGTTCGCCGGTGTCTGGATCGCGAAAGCGGCTGAGACTACGCCAGCGCGCCGACTGCAGCACGAACTGTCGCCGCAACTGGCGTGGATCAATCTCGACAGCTCCTTCCGCAGCGGCTAGCAGATCGTAGTAGTCGTCATCGGTCGCTTTCGCGGGCTCGGCTTCAATGCGCTCGGCGACGGCGCCGGTGAGCGCATCCCAACTTTCACCCAAGTAATTGCGGTAGGCGCCATGCACCGCCCAGCCGAGCGCTGCGAACAGCGGCAGCGCCAGGAGCGCCAGCAGCAGGCGTCGCCGCACCGAGATAATTAAACTTGGCAGCGGCGCTGCGGCAGCGGCATGGCGCTCTTCCAAGTGCGTCAGTCCCAACACCAGCCCCGCTACCGCCGCGGTGAGCCCAAAGATCGCGGGCAAGTGTTGGCCGAAATCGGTGGCGGACTGCACCAAAATTGCCAAGAGCCCCATCAGCAGCCCATACGCAGCGATCGACGCCGCCGTTTGGCCATAGCGGATGAGCCGATAGATTCGCCAGCCCAACAGACACACCGCCAGCCCCACCAGCCCGAACCCCACCACTCCGGTTTCCTCGAGCAATTGCGCGTAGTCGTTATCGGCATGTTCGGCCAAGGCGAGCGTGGCCGTGCGATCGAACTGGGGGAACACATACTGGTGCGTCGAGAGTCCTGCGCCCAGCACCGGATTGCGCCGCCAACTTTGCAGCACCCCCTGCGTCAACTGCCAGCGATCCCCCAGCGGATCCTGTTCTTGCAGCGTAGCGAGCCGCGCGTAGACCAAATCGAACCCGGACAACAGGAGCACGCCCAGCACCAACAGCGGCAGCGCCACCAGCAGCCACCGCCGCCAACTGAGCGATTCGCGCAGCGATAATAGGAGGCCCCCCACCATTGCGGTGGCTAACAGCGAGAGCGCGCCATTGCGGCCCATCGAGGTGAGCACTGCCACCGCCGCCAAGCAGATGCCGCCGCCCAGAAGATAGCGCGCTTCGCGCGACGTGGTGAGCGCCGTCCAGCGATCCCACATCTGGACTGAGTACCCCCGGCGATCGCGCTCAAGCTGCCACAGCAGCAGCCCCACGCCGCACCCGAGGGCCAAGTTCACGAACTGGCAGAAGTGGCTGTAGTTGACGAAGCTGCCCGCGGTGACGGCCCGGCCTGTGGCGGGCGCATCGAGCCAGTAAATCGCCCGTGCGCCGGTGGCGTGCTGCGCGAGGCCGAGTATAGCTTCCGCAACGCCAATCAAAAAAATCCCCCACAGCAAGAACTGGGCGTCTGGCTCCCGTTGCACGCTGCACGCGCATACCCCCAGCAGCACCACCGCCAAAAGCGCCATCCGCAAACCATGCTCGGTTGCGGGCGCGTGCCAAGTGACGGTCTCCTGCGTGGGGGTGGCGTCTTGCGCAAGGGGCGGCAGAGCGCGCAGTTCGTCCCGCGCTGCTTGGGCGCGCGGATGCACGGTCGCGTGGAGATCGGGCGACAACGGGATCAGTTGCACGGCGATCAGCGCCAGCCAACCGAGCGCCAGCGCCAACGCCGCCGGGGCGCGCGGAAACTGAAACAGCGGGTCAAATGCGGCCCGCGCAAGCACTAAGCCCGCCAGCAGCGTTGCCGCCGCGAGCGCCACCAGTTGGCTCCACGCTTCCACCCCGCCGTACGCAGCGGGGAGCAGCACCAGGACGCCTAGCACGAACCAAAGCGTTATCCGGGACCACCGCGCGCTATGAACCTCTGCTAGCCGGAAGGCGGGATTGGCGGAAGGCATGGCGAATCAAAACTCCTGGGGTTCGGCTAACCATTCGCCGCGAAGGACGGCGGAGGGCGCCACGGCGCCAAGCCGCTGCGCGAACGGGTGGCTGTGCGCTTGGGCGACGAGGTCGAGCGCCGCCGTCATGCAGGGGGGGCGCTCGGCAGCACTATGGGCATCGGTTGCGAGCAAACTCACCAGTCCCGCTTCCACTAACTTCCAAGCGTAATCGTGAGCGGCAGAACCGAAAGCGCCCAGCAAACTGCCGGCGGTGATTTGCAGCCGAGCGCCCGCAGCGATCCACGCCTGGGGCCGCCCAAGGTCTGCGGCCAGATAGCGGTGCCGTTCGGGATGAGTCAGGATCGTTTGCACCCCCAGCGCGGAAAGCTGCTTAATCAGCGGCAAGGGATCAACGAATTGCGAGTGGGGCAATTCTAACAAAAGATGTTTCCGCTGATCGGCGACCGTCAGCACGTCGCCGGAGGAAATCAGCTGCGTGATCCGCTCATCAATTCGCACATCCGCGCCACACACAATTACCAGCGGTAGGGCTTCCTGTCGTAGTACCGCGTTGAGCTCCGCAACCGCGGCGCGAATGGCGGCGGCGCGCTCGGGAAGATCATACCGCCCCAGTTGGTGCGGCGTTGCTACGACCGTGGTGAATCCATCGTCCACCAAGGCCGCGCAAAGTGCGAGCGCTTCGGATAAATCACGCGGGCCGTCATCCAGCCCAGGCAAGCAATGGCAGTGAACGTCCACCGCGCGCTCGCCCCCCCAGCGCGCGAGCCGCGCCGTTTGCGCAGCGGTCCACGGCGGCAGTGAAGCGTCGGTCATGTTCCCTGCGGACGAGGCAGTCCGCCGACAGCCGGAGCGATGTTAAATCTCGGACGCTTCGGTGGTCGCGGCGGCCGGCTTCGGGCTCGGCAGCGAGCGGCTCTTGCGGCGCGGTTGCTCGAGCACTTCATCGCTGTAGCCATAGGGCTTCTCACCGTAGCTACCATACTCGCCCCCGTAACCACCGTAGCCGTAGGCGGCGCTGCGGCGTTGCGGTACAGCGTTCACGATGACGCCCAACCGCTTCACACGGACTTGCCACAATTCGTTTCGCGCGGCCAGCGCCACCCGGCGGGTCGTGCGTTCGGCCCGCAGCACCAGCAGCGTGCAATCGGCCATGGTGGCCAGCACGCGGGCGTCGGCCACGGGAATCACCGGCGGCGAATCGATCACCACGCGATCGTACTTGCCGCGGAGCGCGAGCAAAATCTCCTCCATGAATCCGTTATTCAGCAATTCCACCGGATTGGAAGGCAACTGACCGCACGGAAGTAGATCGAGCCCCACGACTGCGGTCTTCAAAATCGCTTCCTCCACGGGTCGGCGATCGGCCAACACGGTGGCGAGCCCTTGCTCAGGATTTACTTCAAACGCTTGATGCTGCCGCGGCTTGCGCATGTCGGCGTCGATAAGCAGAACGCGCTGTCCAGCTTGAGCCATCGCGATGGCCAGGTTGCTGGCGACGGTGCTTTTGCCATCCCCCGGCGTGGGCGAGGTGACGAGGAACAGTTGGGACTCTGGCCCGGCGAGCCCGAAATGCAGCGATGTGCGAAGGGTCCGCACGGCTTCGGCAGTTTGCGAGCGGGGCTCCCGGGCAACAAGGCAGCCGAGCTCGGCCCGACCTTTGCCGACGCCCGTTTGCGGCATGGAACCAATTACCGGAAGCTGGAGCGCCGCGGCAATTTCGTCCACGCTCTTCAGCCGGGTATCGAGCAGGTCTCGGAGCCAAGCCAGCCCGAAGCCGACCAATCCGCCCAAGATCACGCCCAAGCCCAAAAATTTCGGTTTGCTGGGGAAGCTGGGAATGATGGCCGGGATGGCGGCGTCCATGATGTCCACATTCATCGCCTTAACTTCTTCTTTGCGGCTGGCTTCCTTAATCAGGTCGTCCACCGCTTCGCACGCCTTCGAGGCCCGTTCGTAGGCAGCTTGCAGCATGAGCAGTTCATTGCGCTGTTGGCTCACATCGGTGGCCAGCTTGAACTGCGAATCATAGTAGCGCTGCAATTCATCGCGTTTGCTTTGCAGCAAATCGCGCTCGGTCTTCAGATGCGAGATGAAACCCTTGACCGTGTCGGACTGCAATTTCGCTAGCCGCTCTTTCATTTCTTTGAGCGAATCTTCCAGCAACTTGACGCGCGGGTGGCCATCGCCCCATTCGGAACGTTGGGTGATGAGCGCTTGCTCGACTTGCCGAACTTGGCCCTCGAGCTCCATATCCCGCCGACTTTGCGAGTCGGCGTTGGCCATATCCAAAAGGAACGTCCGTTGCGTGGGGGACTTGTACATCTGCAGGGCCCGATTGAAGCGGGCCGTCGCCTGCAGCAATTCAATCTCATTGGTGGAGAGTTCTTCCGCTAACTTCGAAAACCGCCGAACCACCACATTCTCGTTCCCTGAGACCTGCACGGAGAGCGCTGGATGCGCGCGCAGGTAAGTATTGAGCTTTTTAGCACATTCCTCCAATTCGCGGTCGCGGCGTTCCTTATCTTTGCGGAAGATGGTGAGCACATCGCCCGCCTTTTCGGTATTGTTGGCGGCGTACTTTTCCACGTAGGCATCCACCACCGCGTTGACGATCTGCGCCGCGTCATTGGCATTGGGCAGTTCGAGAATCACGTTGATGATGTCGTCGTCGGCCCCCACCATCACCTTCATTTCGTCGCGCAGAAAGGCGACGGGATTTTCTTCATCGCGAAAGGTCTCCAGCTCCTTAATTTCCGGCCGCTCAACCGCCGCCGAGAGCACCGGCGTCGATTGAATGAGCTGGGCTTGCGTGTAGAGGTACTTAGAGGACTGCATCATCCGTCCGCCGTCGTCGAGCAGCGTGGGCGTGGAGATATCAACAAAGATGCGCGCGACAGAGGTGTACTGCTTGGTCACCTTTTGCACGGCCAGAAACGCTCCGCCGGCGCCGAGCAACATGCCCAGCAGCACCAACCAGCGGTTGGCCCAGGCCAGGGCGAGCAGGTTCTTTTCGCCTGCCGCGTGCAACGTGGGCTGCGGCGCCTCACCTCCGGCGAGCGGATACGAATCGATTTCTACGAGAGAGGACATCGCGGTCGTTCGGTTAAAAGGGGTTCGCTGTCTCGTTACGGATTTCCGCGGGTTCCGGCGGAACCGCCTCGGGGGCGGGACGCTTTGGAGCCTTCCTCCGTTTTAACCGCCTGCTCCCGAGCGCACAATTAAGCGGCTGAAATCTAGGGCAAGTTTGTCGTTTTCCCCGCCGGTCATAGGGAGTAGGGGGGTTAAACCACCCCAAAACCCCGAAGATTCCCAATTCAGCCCCCCGCCAATTGAGAGTTCCACCGAAGGGTGTAAGCTGAAGGTTCGGGTCCCGGAGCTCTGGGTCACTTCTCTCGCGTGTGGCGCCCCCGCTGGTACGGACGCCAGGGGCAAGTGGTTCGGCGCCGGTGAGTCACCTGCCGTTTTTTCGCCGCTGGAAATCGTGCTGCCCACCATGGAACTTTGGTACCGTATTACCGACGCCATCGCCCGCTTCTTCGGCCGGATTGGGGGGTTCTTCTCGCACCTCTCGGACCGCGTTTTGGGCGGGGTGGAGCGTTTTTTCGCCACGCTGTTTCGCCCGCTGCTGAAATTGTTTGAAGGAGTCGACCGGTTCGATGACTTCGCGATCGGCGTTGGCAAACTGCTCGCCTGGCCCTTCGTGGCGCTCTGGCGAATGCTGGCAGCTCTCGGCCGGATGATCGTGCCCGAATCGGTCGCCAATCGGTTCGGCGCAATTCCCGGCCGGATCGGCGCCGTCGCACAATGGCTGGCCGACGCGCTCAATCTCGATATCTTCGTGCAGTGGGGCATCTGGCTCACCCAACCGTTGTGGGTTCCGATTGCATCGCTACTGGGGTTTCTGAATGCATGGCTCACCACGCGCAACTGGCGCCACATGCTGTGGGGGCTGCCGGTGGTGATGCTGTTTCTGCCGTTTGCGTTTATCTTCGTCAGCGCTCGGTTCTTGGGGGGCAAAAGCGTGGAGACGCGCTACCAATTGGCCTCCAAGCTGGCGGAAGAGAGCGGCGACTATGAAAAGCTCAATCTCATTCAAGCCAAACTGGGACAACTGGGCGTGGCGACGGACGACACGCGTTTCCGCAGCGCGCTGAAACTCGCCGATGAAGGCAAGTACAACGAAGCGTACGAAATGGTTAAGCCGATGGCGCCCCTCACCAGCCGGCGCTATTTGCCCGCCCACCACTGGATCGCCCAAAATCTCCTGGCCGAGCGGCTGCCCGAACCCGCCGATCAGATCAATAAACTCGTTGAAACGCATCTCGACATCTTGGAGAAGGCTCAGGTCCGCGATCCGAGCCTAAAAATCATGCGGGCCGCCGTTCGCGCGCGGCAGAAGAAATACAACGAGGCCGCGGCCCTGCTGAAACCGCTGGCGGACGAAAACCCGCAGATCCATTTAGAACTGCTGCGGCTCGCGCTGGCCAGCAACGATCTCATCGGCGCCAAAACGCAGGCTCAGCGGGTTTGCACTTACCTCTCCACTCGCGCGGACAAAGACGAAAAACTCGAGGAATCCGAATACCAGTTTTGGAGTATGGCCGCCGAACTTCGGCAGGATATTCCTCAGCTTCGGCGCGCCTTGGAAGGGTGGATTGAACTCAACCCCGAAGCCCAGCCGCCGCGCTTGGCGCTGGCCGCGCTGCAGCAGCAGGAGTTCGCCCGCCTGTTCCGCGATCCACTGGCCGACGCGGACGCCACCTTTGCCGCCTTCATGGAGGTGATGAAAACTCACCCGGATCGCAGTTGGATTGACGCTCAAGTCGGACAGTTCTTCCAACTTCGCTCGCAGTACCCGCGCGCCGCGCACATGGTCACCCGGCTCATGGAACAGAGCGAACTTGACCAGCCAGTACTGGTGAGTATTGGCACGTTCCTCGCGCTCTCGAAGGAATCAGCCAAGGCGATCGACTATCTGCGACGCGGCGCGACGATGGACCCCCAAGACCCGATTGCCTGGAACAACCTGGCGTGGGCGCTCTCGGAAAAACCGGAACCCACCGCTGGCGAACTGGAAGAAGCCCTCGCGGCAGCCAACAGCGCCGTTAAACTTTCGCCCGATGAAGCCCGCTTCCGCGAAACCCGTGGACAAATTCATCGCAAGCTCAAGCACTGGCCCGAAACCATCGAAGACCTGGAGTTCGCCGTCAACGGCATGCCCGATTCAGCGGAAGTCCACCGCGGGTTAGCCGAAGCGTACGAAGCGACCGGCGAAACGGAACTGGCGGCGGCGCACCGGCGAGAGATTCGGCAATAATTGCCAATCCTCGGGTGCGGCGGGCCAACTGGTTGCGTCAATGCACGCGTTGGCCCGGCTTGGCGCCTTCATCCGGCGAGAGGACGTACACCTCCGCGCCGCCGGGACCGCTGGCGACGACCATTCCTTCGCTCAGGCCGAACTTCATTTTACGGGGGGCAAGGTTGGCGACGCAGATCACGAGTCGGCCCACCAAATCTTCCGGCTTGTACGCGGCCTTGATGCCGGCGAACACATTGCGGCGGTGCTCGCCGCCGAGGCTCAAGGTGAGCTGCACCAGTTTGTTCGCTTCGGGCACCGCTTTGGCTTCCACCACCCGCGCAACGCGCAGGTCGACCTTGGTGAAATCGTCAATTGTGCATTCGGGCGCCAAGGGCTCGGCGGCGAACGGTTCGGGCGAGTCATCCCAAGTCGGTGTGGCAGCAGGGGCTTCGACTTTGCTTTCTTCAATCATCGCGGTTAGTTTCTCCGGTTCCACGCGCGTGGTCATGTGTTTGAACTTGTTAACTTTTGTGCCCAAGAGCGGCGTTTGGCTTTGGTCCCAATTTTGAATCGGGTCGTTCAACAGTTCGCCCGTTTGCTCGGCCAGCTTCGGCAGCACCGGCGCAAGGTAAATCGCCAGTTGCCGGAAGAGGTTGAGCGCAATTGTGCAAACCTGCTGCAAACGTTCGGCTTGTGCGGGGTCTTTCTTCAACTCCCACGGTTTGTTTTCTTCGACGAACGGATTGGCCGCGTCGGCGAGCGCCATGATGGTGCGCATCGCACGGCTGAAGTCGCACGCTTCGTAGGCGTCGGCAATCTCGGCGCCCGCGGCGGCGGCATTCGCAAACAATCCGCCATCGTCGGGGTACGTTTTCGCGAGGCCCGTTTGCTCGACGAACTTCGCTGAGCGGCTCGCCAGGTTCACCACCTTGCCGACAATATCGCTATTGAACTTGTTGGTGAACTCTTCCAGCGACAAATCCAAGTCACCCACGCCGCTGGTCAGCTTGGTGGCGTAGTAGTAACGCAGGTACGACGGGTCGAGATGGTTGAGGTACGTGCGGGCCATCACGAAGGTGCCCTTGCTCTTACTCATCTTCTCGCCATCGACCGTCAAAAATCCGTGGATGTGAACCTTCGTCGGCAAACTGTAGCCGGCGGTCTTGAGCATCCCGGGCCAGAACAGCGTGTGGAAGTAAGTAATATCCTTGCCGATGAAGTGATGGACTTCGCAATTGGTGTTTTTCCACCAATCATTCAATTGCGAGCCGTTGCGGTCGCACCACTGTTGGGTGGAAGCCATGTAGCCGATCGGCGCATCGAACCACACGTACCAATAGTTGCCGGGCGAGTCGGGGATCTCAAACCCAAAGTAAGGCGCCGGGCGTGAAACGTCCCAATCGCGGAGCGCATCGCCCAAGAAATGGCCCGCCAAGTAGTTGGCGATTTCGGGTTGCAGCGCACCGCTATTCTGCGACCACTCCGTGAGGAACGGCCGTAGTTTTTCCAGCACGATGAACTCATGCACCGCCTTCTTCATCACCGGCGCTGCGCCGCTGAGCGTGCTCTGCGGATTGATCAACTCGGTGGGCGAATAGGTGCTGCCGCACTTATCGCAGTTGTCGCCATACTGATTGGGCGAATTGCACTTGGGGCACGTTCCTTTCACGAACCGATCGGCCAGAAACGTCTTCGCTTCGGGATCGTATAGTTGTTCGATTTCGCGCTCCGTCACCAACCCGGCCGCGCGGATTGATTTCCAAATCGCATGGCACAGCGTGCGATTCTCTTCGCTATTGGTGCTGCCGTAGTTGTCGAACGCGATGCCGAAGTCGGCAAAGTCCCGTTCGTGGGCCGCCTGCATGTCGGCGATCACTTCCACTTCGCTCCGCCCTTCTTGCCGGGCGCGAATCATAATCGCCGTGCCGTGCGTGTCGTCCGCGCAGACGTAAATACAGCGATTGCCGCGGAGTTTTTGAAACCGCACCCACATGTCGGTCTGCAAATATTCCACCAGATGGCCCAAATGAATGTGGCCATTAGCGTAAGGCAGGGCGGAGGTAACGAGCAGTTGACGGGGCATGTGCGCAGCGGGGGCCGTGGACGCTAAAAGCGCTGATTCTACCGGTTCGCCGGAAACGTGGCGAGCCGAGTTGGTGTGGTGAATTGGGGGTGGTTGATTTATTCGACAGGATGAAGGGAGCGTTGGTTCGATGCTCCGCGTCCTGATGGGCGCGGCTCGAACGTTGCGTTCCGTTACTTTTGATTTTGCATTCCGAACTCCGCAATAAAAAACAGATGAGGCGCCTCATCGAAACGCTCGCGCGGGGACGGGAACCGGCTGGGCAAACAACGCCCCACCTTTCGCGCAGCGGATGGTTACGTGCGCGGAGGCCCTGGCCAGTTAATTTCCCGTCCCGCACATGTCACGCGAGTGCGTGAATTTCCGAAGCGTGGGAGTGGTGGTTCGCCGTCACGGCCGTGACGGCATTCGCTGAACCCTCCCGCACTTCGCTCATGAGCTGCGCTCACGCGACATGCGTGTTTATTTGTATAGTGGCGAGTGGCCACATTCTAGAGCAAACGGGAAAATATTCTGAGAATATTGAGTGGCTACAAATTGGGGTTGACGGGGGGGATTTTGGTGTTTCGGCGAACGCCAGCGCGGGGTGACGAGAAATGACGCGAGCCCCGGATTTCCACCGAAAAATGCTCGACGCCGTGCTCGCGATGGGTAGAATGAGCGAATCGAACCGCTCATAGTACTCCCCCGCTGATCCCCTATGGCGCGACGCAACCACTCTCACGACGGCGATTCTCGCGGGCGGAAGCTGCGCTTTGAGGCGCTGGAGGAACGGGCGGTGCTGGCGGGGGATTTTGAGTTGCTGAAGGATATCAACGTCGGCGGAGTTGGTTCTTCTCCTTCCGAACTGGTCGAAGTGGGAGGAGTTGTTTTCTTTACCGCCTATACCAACACTTTGGGAACAGAACTTTGGAGGAGTGATGGCACCGCCAATGGAACCGTGCTCGTTAAGGATATAACTCCGGGATCGGGAAGCTCATCAATTAGCAGGCTCACCAACGTCAACGGCACTCTCTTTTTTCACATCGGCTTCAACATCGGCGCTGGTCAATTGTGGAAGAGCGACGGAACCGAGATTGGCACCATTCCGATCGGAAACGCCTTCCCTCAGAGTTTCTTCGCGAATGTTGGCGGGGTCCTCTACTTTCAGGGCACCGACGGGATTCACGGCGGTGAACTATGGAAGAGCGACGGGACAGCCAACGGCACGGTTTTGGTGAAGGATATTCGCCCGGGCGGGAGTGGATCTTTTCCCGCCGTGATGGTCGACGTTGGTGGTGTGCTCTATTTCACCGCGGATGACGGAGTTACCGGTCGAGAACTTTGGCGGAGCGATGGAACTGCCACAGGAACAATGCTGGTAAAAGACCTTCGTCAAGATCAAATCAATATATCATTCCCAAGCAATCTCGTGAACGTAGGTGGCATCCTCTTCTTCACGGCAAATGAACCTTCGACTGGGTATGAACTCTGGAAAAGCGACGGCACAAACGAGGGAACGGTCTTGGTCAAGGATATCCGCCAGGGCACAACTCTATCGAATCCGGGATTGCTCACACCTGCTGACGTTACGCTGTACTTTACGGCCAGTGACGGTGTAAGTGGTAACGAGTTGTGGAAAAGCGACGGTACAACGGCAGGAACAGTTCTCGTTAAAGATATTCGCGCTGGGGCGCCGCAGTCCTCGCCTCGAAATCTGATCGTGGTGGGCGACACGCTCTACTTCAGAGCGGACGATGGCGTACATGGCATCGAAGTTTGGAAGTCCGACGGCTCCAGTGTAGGAACAAGTCTCGTCAAAGACATTAATCCAGGATCAGCGAGTTCGACTTCCTTCGGTCCGTCCACACCAGGAACGGCGGGTTACATTGGCGAGGGCGAGGGTACACTCTACTTTCGGGCGTCCGACGGAATTGGTGGATATGAGCTTTGGAGAAGCGACGGAACTGAGACTGGCACGGTGCTGGTAAAGGAGTTTATTCCAGGAAGTTCGGGTAGCAATCCAGACTCGATTATCCAGGTCGGGAATCGACTGTACGTTGTCGCCAATACTCAAGACTACGGCCGCGAGATTTGGGTCTCTAAACTCTTCGATTATGGCGACTACAACCGCGACACCCTCATCACCCCCGCCGATCACACCTTCTGGGCCGCCAACTTCGGCGCCACCAGCGGCGTCGGCCTGCAAGCCGACGGCAACAACAATGGCGTCGTCGACGCCGCTGATTACAACGTTTGGCGTGATAACTACACGCCGCCGCCGGCGGTGGCGGTGGCGAGCAGCGCGGTGAGCGCGGTAGACATGACGTTGCTCCCTCAACCGAGTTCGTCGCGGAGCGTAGCTCCCCGGCTATTGGGTGGCGTGGCGCGGGTCGCTGAGTCGCCGCAGCGGCGGGAGGCGCTGCTCATCGCGGCGCGCGATGCGGCCTTTGTCGAGTTGCAGTCTTCTGACAGCGCCCCGTGTGGTCCGTTGGCCCACGGCTCGGAGAGTGATGACACTGAGCAAGCTGCGCGCGACGGCGTGTTCGAGTTGTTGGGGCGCGGCGGATTGTAGCTTGTGCTACTTTGCAGCGTGCTTGCAACAGCACCACTCTCCGCTGCTTTGTTTTCGGCATCGCGTGTGCATCTTCTTCTTCTTCGCACGCTACCGGCGGAAATCGTTGCAGCGGCTCAATTCGACCCAAGTCGTTACGGCGAAAAGACAACCGACTTGGCGCCAGCAGCGATAGCAACTGATAACTTGCGAAAACTTTTCCGGCTGACCTTGTAGGAATTACTAAAGCGGAACACATTGGCCCTTCGCAGTGGGGTGCTTCGCCAACACACAGGAGGTGTGACGGCGGGCCCGACACAAACCTTGCTGCGAAATCACTCGGCGGCGCGCGAGCGCGGCAAGTGAACCACACATCCACGGAAGGATATCAACATGCTCGCGAAACGAGTTGGGCTCTTCTTGTCGCTAGTGGCGTGCGCTACGATTGCCGCCGCCCAGCAGGTCACGCTGTTAGATTTCTATCTGCCGACTTGTGGCCCGTGCCGCGCGATGGCGCCGACGGTCGAGCGCCTCGCGGCCACGGGTGTTGCCGTTCGCAAGGTGGATGGCCAAGCGGAACCGCAACTCGCGCAGCGGTTCAACGTGACGAGTTACCCCACGTTCATCGCAGTGCGCGATGGGCAGGAAGTGGGCCGTGTCGTTGGCGCGACGAGTTATGATGACCTGGCGCGGCTCGTTGGGCCACCGAGTGGGCCGACGTTTTCGCGCGTGAACGATGTCGTGCCTGCAGTTAGGACTCTTGAGCCCCGAACCGTTGGCGGTGACCTCGGCCCCGGGCAAGCGGCGCCGCCAACTGCTGAGCAACTCGCGCTGGTGGGCGCGGCGGTGCGCCTGACGGTTGAAGACCCAGCCGGCCGATCGTTCGGCACGGGCACGGTGATCGACGCCCGCGAAGGCGAAGCACTCGTGGTGACTTGCGCCCACTTGTTTCGCAACGAACAAGGTCAACCGCAGACCGATACCAGCCGAATGAAGGCGGAGTTTTACGCCCCC
The DNA here is from genome assembly GCA_022841705.1 of Pirellulales bacterium. Classification (GTDB taxonomy): domain Bacteria; phylum Planctomycetota; class Planctomycetia; order Pirellulales; family Lacipirellulaceae. Next base: position 141,592 of record JALHQZ010000005.1, on the reverse strand, counting down.
TCGCCCAACGGCCCGCAGGTGACGCAGCAATCGGGCGTGGTGCTGTTGTCGTACGATTTTGATTCCGATGTGGCGCTGGTGAGCGTGCGGCCGCAGTCGCCCGTTCCCGCGGTAAAGGTCGCCGGAAGCACGGCGAGCATTGTGGTGGGTGACGCCATTTCCACCGTCGGCTGCGATCTCGGCGCGAATCCTTCGGTCCGCACGGGGCAACTGGTTTCGCACAACCCGACGCATCGGCCGGCGAACATTGTGGCGACCGGCGCGCCGATCCAAGGCCGCAGCGGGGGCGGCATCTTTAATAGTCGCGGCGAACTGATCGGTGTCTGCTTCGGCTCCGATGAGAAAGCGAACGAAGGGCTGTACGCGACGCTGGAATCGGTCCACGCGCAGCTCGATAAACTCAACCTGAGCGACATCTATCGCGGCAATACTTCGCCGATGACGCTGGCAAGCGCGACGACGGCGCTGCCAGCTGCGACAACACCGGCGCCCGCGCCGCTTGTCGCCGTAGCACCGATGGCTGATCCTTCGCAACTCGTACCGGTGACCGCTCCGCGCAGCGAAGAAGCGGCGCCTGTGATGCGGGGTCAAAATGCCTGGGGCAGCGAAGCGCCGGCCGCTGCTACCGCTTCGGCCGCATGGGACCCCGCCGCAATGAGCAATGTGGAACGGGCGGCGCTCAGCGAGATCGCCACCCGGGCGGCGGACTCGGAAGTGGTGCTGGTGATTCGCCCGAAGACGCCCGGCGGAAAGAGCGAGATTCTGACGCTCGATAGTGTTTCGCCGCAGTTCTTGCAGGCGCTGCAGGCGATGCAAACCCGACGCTGAACCCGAACCCGAACCCGTAGCACGGGACCGAAGTCCCGTGCCCACTGCAACACGATCTGACAATCACACCGACCAAGGCCGAAAATTCGCACGGGACTTCGGTCCCGTGCTACAGACAGCGTTCGCCGGCAGGTTAACCGCTACAACCCGCATACAGCGACTCCTCTTCTCACTTCCGCGTGCAGCGCCACGGCCTAACCTTGCAATGCCGAACGCAATGTTCAGCGGTTGTAGGTTGAGGGGCTAACGCGATGCTGCTGTATTTCACGGTGATGGCGACGATCAATCTCTGCGCCGGCTACGCGCTCGGCGTGTGGTTGGGTTCGCCGTTTGGTGACGGTCCGCACGCGCACGATGAGTTGCCGCCGCTGCCGAAGGTTACGAAGCCGAAGAAGGAGAAGGTCAAGCCGGTCGAAGCCATTAAGCCGCCACCGGCGGAGGTTGCGGTCGCGGAACCGGAAGTTGCGGTGGCGGAACCGGTGGTTGCGGTTGAGGAAGTCGCTGCCGAAGAGACCGAATCGCCCGATATGCTGGCGAACCTCGCCGCGTTCCGCGAGCAGTTGGCGGCGATGGGCCGTGAACTGCGCGATTCAACCGCCAATGAACAAGCGTTCGATGCGTGCGCCGCGCGCATGCAGGAGGCGAACCACACGTATCTGGATGGCGCCACTCAATCGCTCGAAACGGCGGATAGGCATGGTGTTCCCGCTGAAGCAAAACCAGCGCACGAAGCGCTCCGCACCGGTACGGCAGAGATTGTCACGCTAAGCACCGAATTCGACGAGCTCATTGCCCCGGGCCTAACCCCTGAGACACGCGAGCAACTGCTCGAGAAGAGCGATCAGATCTCCATCGCCGCCGATCGCTTGGAAGTCGAGCTGACACCCGAGCCGGTCGCCACGTTCGACCCGCTCAGCACGCTCGCGACGGTGGAAGACTTGGTCGACCAACTGTTCGATCTCTGCGGCGAAGCAACGGTCGACGCCCCTGCACTGATCGCGGCGATTCGGCTCGATCCGCTCGCCGGTGATGAAGCGAATGCGAAGCTGGAACAGCGGATCATGGAAAAGCTGCCGGCGGTGCTCGGTAGCCATGTCGATCCGAGCCACCTGAGCGCCGACGAAGCCAAGGGGCAACTGCTGTGTATGTTCCCCGGTGATCGGCTCGAGCAGATGACGCAACGCATTGAACACATCCGCCAACTGGTCGAGGCATCGGAGTTTGTGGTCGACGGCGTCCCGTTGCAAGCGACCGTAAGCTGCGCGATCGCCGAGACTACCGAACGTAAAACACCCGGCGAGATGCTCACGCTGCTCGACGAAGCCTTCAAGGAACGGATGCGCCTGGGCGCCAACCGCACCTACCACCACGACGGCGCCTTTCCCACTCCCCTGCCGCCCGCCGAAGTGAAAGTCGAACCGCAAACGGTGCTGGTTTAACGCAGTTCGAAGACCGCTTCGATCTCCACGGGCCAACCGGCGGGGAGCGAGACACAACCAAACGCGCTACGGGCGCCGAGGCCGTGTTCTTCGCCGAAGACATCGCGCATCAGTTCGCTGAATCCGTTGATGACGACGGGGTGATCGGTGAAGTCGGGCGTGCAGCGTACGAGGCCCATGGTTTTCACGAGGCGTTGAATCCGGTCAAGCGTGCCGAGCGTCGCGCGCAAGCTGGAGAGCATTGCTAAACCCGTTTGCCGCGCGGCGGCTTTGCCGGCGGCGGCGTCGAGCTCGGCGCCCAAGCAGCCGGTGGTGAACTTGCCGTCACTCCCCAGCGGCCCATGGCCAGAAGTGTAGGCGAACTGCCCCACCACCAGCACCGGTTTGTAGAGGCCCAGCACTTTCGGCGCGGGCGGAAGTTCAAGACCAAGTTCGATGAGGCGCTGTTCGATGTTCATAGTAGGCAGTGGGCAGTAGGTAGAGGGCAGTAAAAAAGGCTTCCTCCAGACTCCCTTCTCCGGACTCCGGACTTCGCTCAAGTCCACAACTGCAACCGCCCGCCGAGCATATCCGGCAGCCTCTTCGCGAGGATGCTTTCCGCTTGCTTCGGATGATACCGTGTGCTGAGGTGGGCGGCGATGATCAGTTCGTTCTGGAACCGGTCGCGGCGATCCAAGAAGTCGTCGAGGTGCAGGTGGCCGAACTTGTGGATTTTTTCTTTGCGGTGCTCGGGCGCTACGAAGGTCATCTCGCAGATGAGAATTTTGGCTTCGAACATCGCCGGGCAGGCGTCGAGGCCCGGCGGAGAACTATCTCCCAGGTAGGCGACCAGTGGCGAACGCACTTCGCGGGTGACATCCACGCCCGAGAGGCGAATGTCGCGAATCTGCTCGCCGGCAAGGCCTTGATATTCGTCCTTCAGCTTGCGGCGGCGGTCCCAAACCACGTAGCCGAGCGACGGCACCGTGTGCGTGGTGGCGCTGGTGGTCACCACCAGTTCGCGCGAGAGTTCGATTTCTTCGCCGGGGCCAATGCCGCGCAACTCGCACGGCAAGCGGCCACGGTCGAGCCGGGTGAAAGCTTTCAGTAGCGCCTGCACATCGGCCAAGTTTTGCTGCGGCAGGTAGATGACGGGCGGCTCCATTTTCATCATCCGCCGCCGGGCGACATACACCGGCAGAGCGGCAATGTGGTCGAGATGCGCGTGGGTCACGAACCACGTTTCGGTCCCCATAAAGTTCCACGGCTGGGCGCCCAGATCGAACCCGAGGGACAATTCCGGAATCCGCCAATAGCTTTGCACCGCGGCGCGCGAATAGCCTTCGATCGTTAGATCGCCATGCTGCACGGTGCGAACGGGGAGATTATTGACCATAATGCGTGCGGCCGATTCTACCGGCTCCGCGGACTTGCCGTAACCGTCAGCCCATTGCCTTATGCTTACCGTCATTGAAGCACTTGCCGCGATTGAGAAGTACTCGCTTCCTCTGCCAGCGGAATCAATTCTGTTGGGCGAAGCGCTTGGCCGCGTACTGGCGGAGGATGCGCTCGCCGACTGCGATTCTCCTCCGCATGACAAGGCGATGATGGATGGGTTTGCGGTGCGCGTAGCGGACGGCGTAAATCAACGGCGAATCGTGGAGACGATATTCGCGGGCACCGTGCCGACGGTGGCCGTTGGAATGGATGAAGCCTCGCGCATCATGACTGGGGCGCCGTTGCCCGTGGGCGCCGATGCCGTTGTGCCGATTGAGGTGGTGACTTTGCGGGACGAGTTGTTCGTCACGCCGCATTCGGCGCCGGTGGTTGGCAAGCACATGCAGCGGCGGGGCGATAATTTTCGGCGGGGTGACGCGATCGTGCGCGCGGGACAACCGCTGCGTTCGGCAGAGATTGCGGCGCTCGCTGAAATTGGAGTTGCGGAGCCGCGATGCTTTCCGGAGCCGCGCGTGGCGGTGCTGGCGACGGGGGACGAGCTGGTTTCGCCGAACCAAGTTCCGGCTGCGGGTCAAATTCGCAACTCGAACGGGCCGATGCTGTGCGCTGCGGTGCGGGAAGCGGGCGCGGCGCCAATTGATCTCGGCGTGGGGCGGGATGAGCCGGCGCACTTGCGCGAAAAGCTGCTCGAAGGACTCACCGCTGATGTGCTGCTGGTCTCCGGCGGCGTTTCGGCGGGAGATAAGGACCTTGCGCCGGGGCTGCTTGTGGAACTCGGCGTCGAACAGATCTTCCACAAGATCGCCATGCGGCCGGGCAAGCCGTTGTGGTTTGGGCGGGGCCCGGCCAATCCAAACGGTCGCAGGCCACTAGTGTTCGGGCTCCCCGGTAATCCGGCGAGCAGTTTCGTCTGCTTTCAGTTGTTCGTCCGGCCGCTACTGTCGGGGCTCTCCGGCGGGGGCTTTCAGGGCCTCGTTCCGCAGCGCGTCGAATTGGCGATGGCGTATGACTTCCGCGGCGAGCGGGAGACCTACGTTCCGGCCAAGCTTTCTATAACCGGCGCCACGCCCACCCGCTGGCGCAGTTCGGGGGATTTATCCGGATTGGTGGGGGCGGAGGTGCTGCTGACGTTCCCGCCCGGCGATCACCAGTACGCTGCCGGGACGGAGCTGATCGCCCTCGCGCTGCCGAAATAGGCCAGTTTTCGCTCTTTCGACTGCAAAATGGTTGCAGTTCTGCCTTTCGCTAGCGAAGATAGGGAAGATGCCGGGGAGCGGCGCGCTCTTGAAGAGCCAGTCCCCGCGCACACCCTAGGAACAGAGTCTTTCCCAGTTGGCAGCCACAAGCGGTCGCGCGAAAGTTGCGGCCGCTCGGGGGCGGCTGTCTCTGGCGCAACCCCCCTCTGAGCAATCTCGATGACGCTCCAGCAACACTCGCTTCGCTTGTTTCTCGCCGCGCTTGCGACGAGCTCGATTCTCTCGACGCCGGCGCTCGGCATCGTCAGCTTCACTGGCGACATGGCGCCTGCGGATAGTCCCTTTACTTCAGCCAACGAGGGGATCAACGGCGACGGCAACTTCGTTCGCACCACGTTGCTGGTGACCGATCCGTTGGCGTGGCAGTTCTACGAAACACCCGCCAATATTCGAGTTGGCAACACAAGCCGAGGCCAGCTTTCGCTCAACGGTGGTTCAACGCTGCGGTACCATACGCTCATGATCGGCGGACAACTACTGCCGTTTCCGGGGTATCCCTCTGCAACGCAGACGACGAACGGCCAGCCGATCGACGACCCGGCGACAAGGTCGCTGTTGGAAGCCGAGCCCATCACGGGGTACGGCACCGTGCGAGTGGAAGGTTTTGGCACGGTTTTCAACAACGATCCCGCGATTGTGGCGGAAATCTATCGGGTGGCGTTATCCATCAGCGGCCAAGACCCTGACAACCCGCCCGATATTACTCCGCGTGACAAAGACGTTGGCCACGACGTGTTCGTTGGTTTCACCGGTCGCGGCGAATTGCTGGTGAACACCGGGGGTTCGGTCGAAATCCAAGACTCGCTCTTTGTGGGGCTTGGTCCTCGCTCCAACGGTTTGGTGATTGTCGACGGGCTGAGCTCATCGCTGCTGGCCAATGGCGTTACCGAGGGCGTTCGCGATAACACCACCGCCGGAACGCGTGGGGAGTTCCCCTCGGTTGTGGGCGGTTACGGCACCGGAATTTTGCGGGTCATCAACGGCGCGGCGGCGGACTTTCGGAATGGCTTGGCGATCGGCGCCTGGGCTGCGACAGGAGTTAACACCGATTCGGTCGGCGCCCAAGAAGGGGGTAACGATATCACCGAATTCGCGATCCAAAGTGGGCAGGTGTATGTCTCGGGCGTCGGTTCGCGGATGACCATCTCGGGAGACGAAGAAGGGGGGTTAGCGATCGGCGAATTTCTGCCAGACGCGAACGCTGCGTATCCGCTAAACTACGGCCGCGGCGGGCTCACCATTGGACCGGGCGCCGCTGTGACGGTCTCGAGTTACGATGACGATAACGCCGACGACGTGGTCATCGGCCGGTTTGGCGAGTTATCGCTCCCCGGCGGTCGACTGAGCGTGCTTGATGAGCTCACCAACGACGGCGTCATCAAGACCAGTGGCATCGGCGAAATCGCTGTTGGCGTGCAAGGCACCATTCATGGCGCGGGGCGGATTGATGTCGGCACCTTCATCAATCGCATCCCTGGCGAAGTTCGCGTCGGCGCCGGCGAGTCGCTGAAAATCGTCAGCTATGGGTCAGACGACCATAGCAATGTTACGCCCGCGCTGCGTTACGGAAACGTAGGTTATATGGAAGTTGTGGATGGCGAACTAGAGTTTGATCGCGCCACCAACCTCGCGATTGACCGCTTTCAGAATGCAATCTTTTTGCAAACGGGTCCGAATCCAGGTGACCCCACCATTTCTACCCGCGGGCAGATCGTCTCGAACGGTGGAACCTTACGGTTTGGCAGCGATCTCGAAAATACAGCCGATTTGCAATTCATCGGCGGTGAAAACTTGGTGACTGGCCGAGTGTTCAATCAGGCAAGCGGAACGGTTTTCGTCGGCGGCAACGGCACGAGTGTCGCTTTCACAGATGACTTCGAGAACGCGGGCTTGGTGGATATCTCGCCCGAAAGTTCCATCGTGCATTTCTTGGGAGACATGAACACGCTCGGCACCGTCAGCCTGACCCTCGGCGGTCGGCAAAGTGGTAACGGCCACGTTGCCGTTGGTGAAGACCTCAGCCTGACGGGCACGCTGGACGTCAGCATTTTCGACCCGGGTGTGACGGGCACGATTCCCCTGCAACCGCAATTGGGCGATGCGTTTGAACTCTTCAGCGCCGCGGGAGAGCTGACCGGCATCTTCAACACCCAACTCTTGCCGCCGACGCCCGTCGGCAGCGATTGGTTCGTCGACTACAACTACGCACAGGATACCGTGACCCTGCGGCTCTTGGATCTGACCTCCGTTATCGGTGCCGACTTTAATGGCGACGGCATTGTCGACGCCACCGACCTTGGCATCTGGCAGATCTTTTTCGGTATCACCTCTGGTGCTTCGGTTCTTCAAGGCGATGCCGACGCCGATGGCGATGTGGATGGTGACGACCTGGTGGTGATCATCGACCAGCTCGGTGGGCCCGGCATGATCCCCAGCGTGGTGGCGGGGCTGCCCTCGTCCACGCCCAGCAGCACGGCGATTCCGGAACCCGCTACGCTGGGCCTCGCGGCGGCGGGCCTGCTAGCGCTGCTAGTGCGGCGGCGCCATGGAAACGGCCTTCACCGTTAAGCCGCAAGCGACCGCTTGCGCCAATTTTGCGGATTCTGCTGCGGATGCGGGTCGTGCCGCGCCGATATTCCCGAGTGAAGAGGTCTCGTCTCTCACTGCTGCGCGACGGTTGCGCCCTGTTGGAGACCCCCCTCACGGACAGGTTTTTGGGAGTGAGATCGATGGATCGGTCGCTAAACATCGTGGGATTGTTGTCGCACCTGTGCCTGCGGCGGAGCTTGTCCCCCCGAAAGTGGAGGGTCGCCGCGCTGGTAGTCAGCAGCGTGTTGGCCGCCCCCATTGCAGGCGCGATTGAGCTCGATTTCAGCGGTGGGCAAACGCCCACTGTCAACCTCACGCCCGCTGCTGATCAGGGCTCTTCGGTTGTCGTCTCCAAGCGTCAGGAACCCCAAGCGGATGCGGCGCCAAGTAGCGGCGCCCTGGAACCGATCTCGCAGTACTCCGAGGAAGAGCCGGAGCTCGCCGACCCCGAGCCAGTTGCGCCGCCGAAAGTATCAACCAACAGTCCGGCGGCCGAATCGGCCCCCGACCAGCAATCTGCCACGGCTGCACCGGCCAGTGACACCGCCGCCGCACAACCCGCCGGTGAAGCGCCAGTCAAGCCGGTTGCGAACCCCGATCAACCCTCCAGCTTTCGCGGCGTGACGCCGGGGCTGACCACCCGCGCGGAACTACAGGCGGCGTGGGGATCTGCGCAAAGCGAGCGAACCACTCCCAGCGGAACCGTCGCCACCTACGACATTCCGCCCTTCAAGAGCGTGGAACTGCTGGTCGCCGAGAATATCGTCCGCGTGGTAAGAGCCGAGCTTAGTGAACCACAGATCGCCACCCAACTCGCGCAGAAACTCAAAGCGGGTGAACTTGAAGCCGTGGAGATTCTCGACCCCACTGCGGATCAGGTCGCGGCGATCGCGTATCCCGAGAAGGGAATGCTGCTGCTTGTGACGCCCGCCGACGAAACGCCGAATGCGCAGCTGCTGGCGACACACCTCGTGCTGCAACCGCTCGACGCCGAGGCGTTCGCGCTCCGCGCCGAGAACCGCGGTCCCGTTGGCATGACGAGCAACAACCGCGACCTCGCGCGGGCCCGCCGGATTGCTCCCGAGAACGCCCACGTGCAGTGGCTGAGCGCCCAAGCGTTCCTCGCCAGTGGCCAAGCGCAACTCGCCGCAACAACCGCCAAACAAGCCGTCGACCTGGATCCGACCAATACCGCGTATCGCCTCTGCTGGGCGCACGCGCTCGAAGTGCAAGGCGAGTTTGATCCCGCCGTGCTGGAAACTCGCGCAGTGATCGATGACGCTTCGGCGCCCGATGTGGTCCGCGCTGCGGCGTTCAGCCAAATGGGCCGGCTCGCGTCGCTGGGAGACGCCCAAATCGCCGAAAAGTCCATCGGTTTCCACACCAAAGCGATTGAGATCGCCGATCGGCTCACCCGCAGCACTGACGCCACCGAACGCCGGCTGGCGAAGCAAATTTTGGTCGATTCGCACCTCTGCGTCGCGAAGGAAATTGCCCGCCGCGATTATGCTCGTAAGAACGTGGTGGTGGGCGAATGGGTTGGCCGCGCCTCGGGCATCGCCGAGGAAGCGATTGAGCGCGATGGCGGCAGTTTGCTTTTGCGCCTGCAGGTGGCCCGCGATGCGATGGCGGCCATCGCCGACATTAAGCCAGCGCTCGATCCCAAGCCGTGGGTGAAAGAAGCCCAAGAGACGGCCGATGCGCTGCTGAAAGAACACAGCGATCCCTTAGTGAAGGCTCGCATTGAATGGGACCTCGGCGAAACCTATTACCAAGCCGTTCGCGCCAGCCACTCGCGGCAAGAAGCGGATCAAGCCCTTGGTTACGGCACGCTGGCGATTGAGCACCTCTCTGCTGGAGCGGAGCCGCGTACCACCGATCCCCATTCGCAGCGCACTGTGGGACAACTCTATTTCTATCTGGGCGCTGTGAATGCCGTTCACAAACAAGATCACACCGAAGCGGTCGCTTGGTACGACAAAGCGTATCCGCTGCTCGTGAATGATGAACGCAAGAGCGACCTCATCGCCCCGCGCCGCGCTGGCGAAACGCTGGTCAGCATGGCGGTTTCGTACTGGCAGCAGAACCAAAAGCCGCGGGCTGTGGAACTGACTGCCTCGGGAGCGAAGCTGATGGAATCGGCCGTCGCCGCCGGAGTGCTGGATGAAGGCTCGCTAGCCGTGCCTTACGGTAACCTTGCGACGATGCAGAAAGAATTGGGCGACAACGCCGAAGCCACCCGCTACGCCAACTTGGCCCGCGGTGCGCGCGGGGCCGTGGCAGTGGCGGTCGCCCCGGCCAAGACTTCGACCACAGCGCCGAGCCGAGTGGTCGGCGCCCAGCCGAGCGGCGACCGTCCGCAAGTACAGAAACCGGCCGGTGGCAGCAATGTCACCACCCCGCCGCAACCGACCGCCCCGGCCGTGGTCCGCAATCGCACCGCCGCCAAATCGGCCCGCCCGAACGTGAGCGTCGCCCGCCGTCGGACCAATAACAACATGGTGCGGTAACGTCGTACGACGGGCTTCTCAGCCCGTCGGATTACCGATTGGCGGGCGCCACTGTCCGACTTGTCCGGCGGTGGAAATTGGTGCCCGGCATGCACTGCCGGACAAGCCGTACAGTGCCACCCGGCGGCTCGACGGGCAGAGAAGCCCGTCGTACGTGCTTGAATCCGCGGCGGCCCCACCTTACAACGGTAGCAGGGGCGCGAATGGGTTCGCGTCCAGGAGTGGTCCGTCCGTGGGGGCTTCATGTCTTCTTCCCAGCTCATCCTGGTGCTGAGTTTCGTCGGGATTTTCTTCGTTGTCGTGCTGTTTCTCATCATGGCGCGGTACTTCCGGCTGTGGATTCAGTCGAAGGCCACCGGCGCCGGCATCGGCATCCTTGATCTGTTACGGATGACCTTCCGCAAGGTGAACCCCACGGTCATCGTGCGCAGCAAAATCATGGCCGTGCAGGCGGGCATTACAGATGAAGATGGCGTCACCGCCAAAGCGCTCGAAGCGCATTACATGTCCAAGGGGAACGTGCCGCTGGTCATTCGCTCGATGATCGCCGCCCGCAAGGCGAAAATTATCGATCTCGATTTCAAGCGCGCAACGGCCATCGACCTTGCCGGCCGAAACATTCTGGAAGCGGTGCAGACCAGCGTGTACCCCAAGGTGATCGACTGCCCCCCGAAGAATTCGAAGAAACCTTCGCTCGACGCGATCGCCAAAGACGGCATTCAGTTGCAAGTGAAGGCGCGGGTTACCGTGCGGGCGAATCTCGATCAGCTCATCGGCGGGGCCACGGAGGAGACTATCATTGCGCGGGTGGGTGAAGGGATCGTCAGCGCCATCGGCAGCGCAGAGAGCCACAAGGAAGTGCTGGAAAACCCCGACCGGATTTCCAAAGCGGTGCTGGGCCGCCGGCTCGATTCGCAAACCGCGTTCGAGATAGTGTCGATCGACATTGCCGATATTGACGTTGGAGACAATGTTGGCGCTCGCCTGCAGGCGGACCAAGCGGAAGCCGACACTCGAGTGGCCCGCGCCCAAGCCGAAGGCCGCCGCGCGATGGCCGTCTCACAAGAACAAGAAAACATCGCCGCGATTCAAGAGAGCCGGGCCAAGCTGGTCTCCGCGGAAGCAGAAATCCCCAAGGCAATTGCCGAAGCGTTCGCCACAGGCAAGCTGGGTATAATTGACTATTACAAGATGCAGAACGTGCAGGCTGACACCCACATGCGGGAATCCATCGCCGGTGGCAGTGGCGCCCCGCCGAGAACCCCTGCGTAGTCTGCCGTCCGTGACAGCCCGCGAGCGGGTTATTCTCCCCAACCCCAAATCCCCTTAATGCTCCTCGCCGCCGGCTGGATTGAAGCGGTTGGGCCACTGATTTTAGTGGTCTTTTGGCTGCTGCGCGCGTTCATGGCGGAAAAGGAGCAGAAGAAGCAGCCCCCGGTGATCCTGGAGCCGGATGACGAGCCGCCGCGACTACCAAAACAAGAGCGCCGGCCGCGCGAGCCAGAAGTGATCGTTATGGGCCCCAACCAGGGCCGGCCGGCGGCGGGTGATCTGCGGAGCGAAGTGGAGGACTTCTTGCGGCGAGTTGGGGAAATGCGTCAAGCGCCGGAGGCGCCGCCGCCCCCAAGGCCGGAACCCCCCAAGCGGCGCGAGCCAGAGAAGCGCAAACGAGTTGCACCGCGCAGCGAAGCAACCCGTCAGCCCAGAACGGGCGGTGAACCGAGCGTCAGCCGTGGCGCCACGGTGGCCGAGCATGTGCAGCAGCACGTTGGCCATCTGCGCGAAAGCCAACTTGCGGAGCAAGCGGCTCGCCTCGGGGCCGAGTTAGCCCAAACGGACGAGCGGCTTGAGCAGCGCTTGCAACAAAAGTTCGACCACCAAATTGGCACGCTCGCGACGGGCACGCTTGCCAAAAACCCTGGCGCCACGCCAGTCTATAGGTCCCCTGCCCAAGAAATTGCCGCGATGCTCGCCCGCCCCGATTCCATGCGCAACGCCATTGTCTTAGGCGAGATTATGAAACGCCCCAGCGATGATTGGTGATGAAGGAAGAATTCACCAAGGAGAGCACAGAGGACACAGCGGAGGTAAGAAGGAGGAACAGAAGAGGATTTTATTTGGTCATTTCGGCTTGGTCATTGGTCATTCAAATGCTCAATGACCAACCCGAAATGACTAATATCTCCCCTCGACTTTCTTCTCTCTGTGTGCTCTCTGTGGTTAATCTTTTATTTTTACACATTCCGCGATTGACTCATGCCCCTCTACGATTTCCTCTGCCGCGACTGCGAAACGCAGTCGGAATTGTTGGTCCGCTCCAGCACCGAAACCCAGGTCTGCCCCCAGTGCGGCGGCGATCACCTGATGAGGCTGCTGAGCGTTCCGGCCGCCCCCCACGGTGCCGCGAGCAGCTCGTCAGCCTCCGGTCCGCCGCGTTCCGGCCCCTGCGGGGGCGGATGTGCGTGCCATTGAGAAGGGGAAGCTAGGGGCTAGGGATTGTTGGATCGAGTACAGCACACAAGCGCCCAGATTTCCCGAGCCCCCAGCCTCTAACCTCTAGCCCCTTCCGCCACAGCCCCTACAACCGGCCCCCAAACCGTTGTGGGCCTTCGGGTTACGAAAAACGCGGAAATTGACAAGCATTTTCGCGGCTGACTATACTGCAAGAACCTCCGGATACTTGTCTGCGGGGGTGGATGCCGAGTAGGAAACGGCGTCATTCGGCGCCGGTTGCGGCGCCGCTTCTGGCACGGATCGCCTCTGAACCGTGAACCAATTGCGAGCGTAAGTGCGAGTAGGGCACGATGGCCCGAAGCCAGCTCCCCGAGCGACGTAGGAATCCGATGAACTTTCTGGGCAAAATCTTTATCGTGCTGCTCTTCATCATGAGCGTGCTCTTCATGGGCGCCGCTGTGAGCGTGTACGGCACGCACCGCGACCTCAAGGCGAAAGTCGCCCAAGCGCAGGCCGCGCTCACCCAGGCGAACTCGCAACTCGATATCGAAAAGGCGGACTACAACCGCCGGATGAGTGAGCTGACCGCGCTCAAGGATGCCGCCGCGCAGCAGGCCCGCAAGCTGGAGACGGAACGCGTCGCGCTCATTGATGGCAACACCCGCATCCAGCAAGAGCTCGACCAACTTCGCCAAGCCAGCCGTGAAGCGGTGGCCGCCGTTAGCGCCACCGAAGCGAATAACGAAACGCTGGCGACCGAAGTGCAAGGCCTGCGCGGAGAAATTCGCACGAACCAATTGGCCCGTGACAAGGCGTTCGCCGTTTCGCTGGAGAAAACCGAAATGGCGCAGCAAATGTTGGGCGAGTTGGAATCGGCCACTGAACGCAACAAAGACCTCGTCCAGGATAACAGCCGGATGACCAGCGTGCTGCGTGAGAACGGCCTCAACCCCGCCACCCCGGTGGAAGACATCAAACCGAAGGTGGATGGGATGGTCATCGCCACCCAGCGCCGCAACGGCATGCTCTTGGTCGCCGTCTCGATTGGCAGTGACGATGGCCTGAAGCCGGGGCACACGGTCGAAGTGTTCAACAAATCGAAATACCTCGGCCGCGTCGAGATTCTTAAGACCAGCCCCGATAAAGCGGTGGGCCGCGTGGACGTGAACTACCAACAAGGCCCCATTCAGGAGGGAGATCGTGTCGCAACCCGACTTAAGCTCAGCTAGGCCCCGCGGCGTGCTGATTGTTAAACCGAAGACCAACATCTACACCGTGATGTTGATGATCTCGACGCTGTGCATGGCGATCGGCTCGCTGCTGATGTGGCTCGAGTATAGCCGTTTGTCGGCGCCGTAGAACGTATCAGCCGGCGGGCGCTAGCCCCCGGTTCGCGTTGGGTACGAGCGTCACGACAGAACCGGGGGCTAGCGCCCGGCGGCTGATAAAACAAAACCGGGGACGTGAAGCCCATCGCTTCGCGTCCCCGGTTTGTTGTTAAAGTGGGCCCGACTGGAGTCGAACCAGCACGCCCTTGCGGGCACAAGGCCCTCAACCTTGCGCGTCTGCCAATTCCGCCACGAGCCCACAAAGAACCAGCGTTTATAGGCAGTCACGCTGGATTACGCAGTTTAACCGCCGCCTAAACTGCGTCAACCGGCCCGCCGAACCGAGTTCAATACGGGACATTGGTCATTTCGGCTTGGTAATTGGTCATTCGAAGTCCCAATGACCAAGCCGAAATGACCAATTGCCTGTCGGTCGGCGGCTGATTTCGGACCTACTCACCCAGCGCAAAGTTCGCCAGGGATGAGAGGAAATTCGGCCGCGGCAGTTGAGGGATGCCGCCCACGCCGTTGCGGCGGGTGCGAGTTTCCATTGGGGCGGCGGGGGCCTCCTCGCCGTTCACACGCAGCATTTGGAACCCCATCACGCGGCGATGGGCGTCGGCCATCGCGGGGTGGATCTGCGCTGGACGGCGCAGGTCGGCCAAGGTTGCGGCTTCGTTCGCACGCGTACCGGCGGGATGATGCGCCACTTGTTGTCGCCACAGGGCGAGGAGTTGTTCACTGCGAATCGGCGTCACGCCGTCGTGAACCATCACCACATCGGTGGTGACGCGCCGGCGCACCGCCTGCAATGTGGGACCAAGGCCGCGCTGTTGGGCTTGCCGCAGCACACGCACCTGCGGGTAGCGGGTGGCCAGTTCGCACGCGATATCAAAGGAATCGTCCGTCGAACCATCGTCGACAATCAGCACCTGAATCTGTCCCGACAGGTCCGCCGACGCATCGAGCACGTCCGCCACGCTCCGCCGCAAGGAATGTTCCGCGTTGTGAATGGGTAACACGACCGTGAGCGATTTGTTCATGCGCGCAGTTCCTTGCGAATGCCCGCCGTGGCGGCGGAGTGGGTGGCGCAGCCGCGAGGCGAACCATCGCGCGCTGCTAGCACTCTTGAATCGGTGGCCGCCGCGGAAAAAATCAAACGGCCCGGCGAACGCCCGTCCTTGCCGTTCGTGAGGATCGCGCGGTGGCCGGTTGGAACGGTTGCGCGGGATGGTCAGTGGGGAGTCGTGAATCGTGAGTCGCATAGCACGCGAGTTCCGGCCCCGCTCCGATCACTGATCACCGATCACAGACCACTGACAACTGACTCCCCCCCTGCGATAATTTCCCTTATGAGCACCCCTGATCAATCACCCGCCTTCATCGACGACGCCACGCTTCTCCCCGCGATAGTTCAAGACGCCGCCACGGGGCAGGTGCTCATGCTCGCCTACATGAATCGCGAGGCGTACGCCGAAACGCTGCGGACCGGCAAAGCGGTCTTCTTCAGCCGCAGCAAAGGGCGGCTCTGGCGAAAGGGGGAAGAGAGCGGAAACGAGCAACTCGTGCGGCAGTTGCTGCTGGATTGCGACCGGGACACCATCCTGCTGCGGGTCGAACAGCTCGGCGGAGCCGCCTGCCACCAGGGGTACGCTTCCTGCTTCTTCCGCCAAGTGACCCCCACGGGGCTGGAGATTATCGCGGAGAAAGTCTTCGATCCCGTGGCCGTTTATGGCCGGGAAGGGCACTAATTCGGCCCGAAAACGGCCCTCAGCTCCTCGGTTCTTGACTCATTTGCCCAGCTTGCCTACTGTTGAGCGTACCCAGGAAGGGTCATCCGAGGTCTGTTCTCCGGCCTCAGTGGCCTCAGAAAAGTTTGAGGCGGCGGTCCGGAGAGTGTTTACACCCCTGTTTAGGTTGCGAGGAACCCTACCATGCTGAAGCACTTTGGACTGTTGTTGGTCGCCGTGGCGACCATGAGCCTGTCGGCCAACTCGGCCCAGGCAGGGCTGTTCAGCAAGCTGTTCGGCGGCCACGGCTGCTGCAAGCCAGCCTGCTGCGAAGCGAAGCCGACCTGTTGCGAAGCCGAACCCGTTTGCTGCGAAGCCGAACCGGTCTGCGAAGCGGAACCCGCTTGCGGCTGTGAAGCCGAGCTCACCTGCGGCTGCGAAGAAGCGGCTCCGGCCGATTGCGGTTGCGAAGCCGCTCCCGCTGCAGACTGCGGCTGTGGCGCCGCCGTGGAAGCCGCCCCGAGCGACTGCGGCTGCGAAGCGACGAGTGCGATGCCGACGGAAGTTTCGCCCGGCGACGCTGCCCCGGCCCCGCCAGCTGAAACGGCCGTCGAACCTGCTCCGGAAGCCCCGGCTGAAACCGCCCCGCCGGCCGAAACTCCGGCGACCACCGAAGCCGCCACCACGGAGGCTGCTGCCACCACCGAAGCGGCGGCGTCCGCTGCGGCCGCTCCTGCTGTGGAAGCCGCGAAAGACGCTGCCGGCGCTGCGGCTGATGCGGCCGGCGCTGCGACCGACGCTGCCGGCTCCTAATCGTTCCGATTGCTAGCAAAGCCGACAAGGCTGGTCATTCCCTGCGAATGGCCAGCCTTTTTTTGGGCCCGCACGTTCGTCTCGCTCGGGCCTGCGGAGTTCGCTACCATTCGCGCTGACTTTCCCACCGGACGGCGTATGGAATTTCGCGTGCAACTCGATAGCTACCACGGCCCCGTGGACCTGCTGCTGTACTTGGTGCGGAAGCAAGAACTCGAAGCGGTCGAACTGCCTCTCGCGCGGATCGCGGAGCAGTTTTTGGAATTCGTCGCCGTTTTGGCGGTGCTCGATGTCGATGCCGTCGGCGAATTTCTGGACGCCGCCAGCACGCTATTGGAGCTCAAAAGCCGCGATGTGCTGCCGCAGGTGGAAGAGCTGGAGGAAGAGATTGAAAGCCCACGGCAAGATTTCGTACGCAAATTGCTGGAGTTCAAAAAGTACCGCGACGCGGCGGCGCAACTGGAAGAGCATGCCCACGAATGGCGGCAACAGTTCCCCCGCATCGCGCGGGATCTACCGGCTCGGCACATCACCGCCGCCGATCAACCGATCACCGGCGTCGAGCTCTGGGATCTGGTGAGCGCCTTCGGCCGGGTGATGCGCGAGAAGCTCGACGCGAACCAAGCCGCCACGAACATCCGCTACGACGACACGCCGGTTCATGTCTTTATGGAGCGCATCTACGCGCGGTTGATGGAATCAGAGTCCGGCGTGGCGTTCAGCGACTTGTTTTCGGGAGCGGTTCACAAGTCGACGCTGATCGGCATGTTTCTCGCGGTGCTCGAACTGACGCGTCAATCTAATGCGCTTGCCGAACAACCTACGTCATTCGGCGAGATTTGGTTGCGGCGCGGGAGCGTGCCCTACACCGTAGCGGCGTAGAACACTTGATTCTCGGGCGCCACTGGCTTGTCGCCAGGAGAGCTTGGGTCAAGACTCTCTCCACTTCTCACCAGCGACACGTCAATGGCGCCCGCGCTAAATCCCCAACCGCGCTAGGCCGTCCGCGATCATGCCGATCGTCTCCGCCAACTGCGGGTGCTCGGCTTCAAACCGTGAGACCGAATCGCGGAACGACTCGTGCGCTGGCGCTGCTTCCGCGCTGGGCGCCTGGGCTTCGGAAAGTTGCCGCCGGACATCCGCCGCCAGTTCCACCAGCGATTGCTTGGAACGCTCGTCAACTTCCTTGAGCGCTGCGAGCTCAACGGTCAGTTGTTCCAACGCGGCGATGAGTTCAGGCTTGGTCATGTTCGGCGAGGGGACAGCGTAGCCGCGGGAGTGAAAGTCAAAGTTCACCTTGGATTATACCGTGACCTCACGACCCGTGCGGAGTCCCATCGATTGCGGCCGATAATTGCCGCGCCAGTTCGCTTACATTGGGCGGCTGTAGCATCGAAAGATGCCCGCCCGGCACGTCGTACACGTGCAGCGGGCCGATGGCATGGTTGGCCCAGCCGTAGTCGGCCCGCGTGATAAAGTTGGGGTCGTGGGCGTTGTCGGAGGCGCGAAACAGCGTCACGGGCCCGCTATAAACGACGGGCGACTTGGTCCAATCCAAGATCGCGGCGGCGAACTGGGCGTCGCGCAAATCCTGCAACTGCTGGGCGCGAATTTCCGAGGCTGGCAGCTTGTTCGCTGCGGAACGATCGCCCCCCCGCAGAACACGCAACAGATCCGCTCCCCGACGCTTAAGCCAGCGCGTCCACGAGCGCCGGCGTGCGGTGGGAAGAATCGGATCAAACAGTCCGAGCAGTTCTACGCGGTGGCCCGCGGCGCTCAGTTGCCGCGCGACCTCGAACGCCATAATGCCGCCAAACGACAGCCCCACGATGCGGTAGGGACCAGTTGGCTGCGATTCCAGAATTGCGCCGGTGTACGATGTGGCGAGCGCCGCGATGGTGGGCAAGGGGGCGGGCTGCGCGCCTTCAGCCAACGATTGCATCAGCGCCGTCTCTTGCGGGGTCAACACCGCCAGCAGTTGGTATCGATTGGCCAGTTCCGCCGCCAGCGCCTGATAGAGTGACGCGCCGAACACGCAGAAGATCTTTGCCTCCGCCGAAGAATTGCCGAGCGGGACCACCAGCGCTCGGTCATGCTCCGGCTGGGAACGCAGCACTTTCGCCAGCTTAGCCGCGGTAGGATTTCGCAGCAGCTCGCCAATGCCCAGCGTACTGTGGCAGAGCCGATTGAGCTCGACCACAGCTTCGAGCGCTCGGAGCGAATCGCCGCCGTGGGTAAAGAAATTGTCGGTGACACCAAGTTCTCGATTGCCAAGCCGCCGCTGAAATACGCCGAGGACAATCGTTTCGCTATCGTTGGGCGCGCCGGCGCCGGCGGCGTTGTCCGCCGCTCCGGGCGACACACAGGTACTCATTGGCGCCAGCTTCGCCAGAGCGGCGCGATCGACCTTACCATTTTCGTTCAGCGGAAACGTCGCGAGCTGTTCGTACTTCGCCGGCAGCATGTACGGCGGCAAACTCTTCGCCAAGTGTGCGCGCACTTGCGAGAGGTCCGCCGGGCCGCCCGACCAGAATGCGACCAACTGCACATCTTCTTCGCCAGTAGCCCGCGCGATCACCGCCCACTCGGTCGCCGGCGCGGCATTGCGCAGGGCCCGTTCGATTTCTTCGAGTTCCACGCGAAACCCGCGGACTTTAAGCTGCGTATCGATGCGTCCCAGGAACTCGATCTCGCCGCTCGCCAGTTTTCGCACGCGGTCGCCGGTGCGGTAGACGCGCTCGCCGGCTAGCATCACGAACCGCTCCGCCGTGAGCTCCGGTTGCCCCAAGTAGCCGCGCGCCAGGCAAACGCCGCCGATGTACGCTTCCCCCGGCTCGCCCTCGGGAACGGGCCGTCGCTCTGAGTCGAGCACCACCAGCGAGGTGCCGTCGATTGGCCAGCCCAAACTGACTTGCGGATCGCGCGGCGTGAGGTGTTTGATTGTCGACCAGATCGTCACTTCTGTCGGGCCGTAGACCGTGAGGAAATCGACCTGCTGGCCGCGAATCTGGTCGGCCAGCGATTGCGGCAGCACATCGCCACCACACACGCCGACGAAGTTCGCCGGGAAGGCGTGCTGCTGCGCGTAATCAGACAGCCGGCGCCAACTGCTGGGGACCGTCATCAAATGCGTCGCGCCTTGCTGGTGGAGCTCCTTCATCAGCGCGGCCGGGTTGAGCGCTACTTCTTTGTCAACCATGCGAACTGCCCCCCCGGTCGTCAGCGGCAGCAAATGCTCCATCACGGCGATATCGAAGCCAATCGTCGTCACTGCACAGCAAATGCTCTGTTGGTCGAAACGGGTGGCTTTGGCCGTCGCCTCGACCGCGTTCAGCACTCCGCCGTGCAAAACTTCGACTCCTTTCGGCGCGCCGGTGGAACCGGATGTGTAGATGACGTAGCAGCGATCGCTCGGCTGTGCTTCGCGGCTTACGTTTTCCGAAGACTCGCCAACGAGGCCATCCGTCGCGAGATCGAGCAGTAATGTTTGGGTTGCGGTCGGCGGCGCTACGCCGGCCGCGCTGAGTGAACGCAGCACCTCCGATTCCGTGATGAAGAGCCGGCTTTGGAGATGCGCGAGTATCGTCCTGATTCGCTCCGCCGGGAGGAACGGATCAAGCGGCGCAAACGCGGCGCCCGCCTTCAAGATGCCCAACCACACCGCGGCAATCCACGACGAGCGATGCAAGCTCATCACGATCACTTCATCCCGCTGCACCCCCGCCGCGATCAGCCGCTGCGCGATGAAATTCGCCCGCTCATTCAGTTCGGCATACGTCCAGCGGTGCGCTGCACAACTCACGGCTGGCGCACCGGGCGTTGCGGCGGCACAGTACTCAAAGCGGGCGACGAGCGTAGCCGCCGCCGATTGAGCGCTCGGAGGGGTTGGGTTCAGGAGGATTGAGGAGCGCATCGGAGAAGTAAGCTTCGCTGAAGAGGATCAATCGCCCGCAACCCCCAAATCGGGTGACGCCAAGCCCCTATCATGCGCGGTTGTTTGGCGCCGGTCAAAGGCTTTGTCGGCGGCTTCGTCGACCCGTCGACCCTCTTTGCGGGCTCCTAGACGAGTAAGCCCGCCAGCGGGTTTGTGCTCTCCAAGCTATCCGCCATGCGGTTGAGCGCTTCGGTTTCGATTTGGCGGACACGTTCGCGCGTTAAGCCCAGTTGCTCGCCGATTTCTTTCAGCGTTTTGGGCTCGGCGTTGTCGAGGCCGAAGCGGAGCCGTAGTACGGTGGCTTCGCGGTCGTCCATCGTCTTGAGCATCTCGAGCACATGCCGCATGGAGTCGTTCTCCAGCAGCGCTTCATCGGGGCTAAGCTGGTTCTCATCGGTCACGGTGTCGCCCAGCGTCCAGCCGGAGTCGGCTTGGTCCGTCTGCGGCGTGGCGTTGTAGATTTTGATCGCCTTCTTGATGATCGGCAGCTTTTTCTTAGGGAGGCCCAAGACGCGAGCAACTTCTTCCGGCGTGGGCGAACGGTCCAGCTCTTCGGTCAGCCGCGCGGTGGCCCGGCGCCATTTGGACAGCAGCTCCACCATGTACGCCGGAATGCGGATCGTCTTGCCGGTGTTGATGAGGGCCCGCTTGATCGACTGCTTGATCCAGTAGCTGGCGTAGGTGCTGAAGCGGGTGCCCATCGCGGGGTCGAACCCTTCCACGGCCCGCAGCAGGCCAAGGTTGCCTTCTTCAATTAGGTCTTGCAAACCCAAGCCTTTGCCCGAGTAGCCACGGGCGATATTCACCACCAGCCGAAGATTAGCGCGCACCATCCGGTCGCGGGCCGCGGTGTCCCCATTGCCGATCTTGACGGCAAGCTCCCGCTCTTGGGCGGCTGACAGTAGCGCGGTCTCGTTGATTTCGCGCAAGTAGGTTTCCAGCGGCGTTTGCACGCTGCCGCTGAGACGACGTTTGCGGGGAGTGGCTGGCATGATGGCGTGGCGCGGGCGTAGTGCGGGTGGAGGGCGATGCTAGCGTCTTCATCGACCTCTCCCGCCGCGTTCTGCAACCCACTGGAAACTGGATGCCGTGCGCAAGTTGTGCGGCGCTTGCGGGGCATGACAAAAAAACCGGCGTCGCGGGCTGTAGCTCGCGACGCCGGTGGGTTGTAACGATGTTGAGAGTAGGATGGGTTATCCGCGCTAGCGGTAACCCATCCTACATTAAGCTCGCTATGGTTAGCTCGCTTCCGGCGCCTTGAACAGCGGGCCGGCGTCACCGCCGATGCCGCCCTTCAGCTCGGCCGGCGGGCCACTGGTCGCCGCGGCAGCCGCTGCGGCGGCTTCCTCGGCTTCGTGCTGCTCGTCGGTCCATTCGACGCGCTTGCGGGAGAGGCCGATCTTGCGCTCATCGATATCGACGCGCAGAATCTTCACCTCAATCTCATCACCCACTTTGCAGATGTCTTCGGGGTTTTCAATCTTCTGCTCGGACAGCTCTGAGATATGCAGCAGGCCTTCGAGCCCATCTTCCAGGCCCACGAACACACCAAAATTGGTGATCTTGGTCACCTTGCCCTGCACCACTTGGCCCGATTGGTAGCGGTTGGGGATGTCGGTCGCCCACGGATCGTCGTCGAGCTGCTTGAGGCCCAGGGCGATGCGGCGGCGCTCGGTGTCGATGTTGATCACCTTGCACGAGACCTCTTGGCCCTTTTCCACTACTTCGCTCGGGTGGCTGATCTTGCGCGTCCACGACATGTCGCTAACGTGCAACAGGCCGTCGATACCTTCTTCGATTTCGATGAAGGCGCCGTAGTTAGTGAGGTTCCGCACCTTGCCGGTGACCATCGCGCCGGGCGGGTACTTTTCGGAGACGCGGTCCCAAGGATTGTCCTGGGTCTGCTTCATGCCGAGCGAAATCTCTTGCTTCTCGGTATTGATGCCCAGGACCACCACTTCCACCTTGTCGTCGATCTGCACCAGTTCGCTGGGATGGCTTACGCGCTTGGTCCAGCTCATTTCGCTGATGTGCACCAACCCTTCGATGCCATCTTCCAGCTTGACGAAGGCGCCGTAGCTCATCACGTTCACCACGTTGCCGGTGATGCGCGAACCAACCGGGTACTTGGCCGGCACATGGTCCCACGGGCTGGGCTGCTTTTGCTTGATGCCGAGGGCGATTTTTTCTTTTTCGTAGTCGATGTGCAGCACCATCACTTCGAGCTCGTCGTCGATCTTGACCATCTCCGAGGGATGGTTGATGCGACCCCAGCTCATGTCGGTGATGTGGAGCAGGCCGTCGATCCCGCCCAGGTCCACGAACGCGCCGAAGTCGGCGATGTTCTTCACCACGCCCTTGCGGACTTGGCCAACCTCCAGTTCCTTCAGCAGCGTGGTCTTCTTGGTGGCCCGTTCCGCTTCGATCAGGCTGCGGCGGCTGACCACGATGTTGCGGCGAGTTTCGTCGATCTTCAGCACCATGCACTGAATTTCTTTGTCGATGTACTCGCCAATATCGTGCGGCCGTCGGATGTCCACCTGGCTGGCCGGCAGGAAGACGTTCACGCCGATATCAACCAGCAAACCGCCCTTGATCTTGCGGGTCACTTTGCCCGTCACCACGTCACCCTCTTTGAGGTTGTCGGTGACGTTCATCCACTTTTCGATCTTCTCCGCCTTGCGCTTGCTGAGCACAATCATGCCGCGATCGTCATGTCGGCCGGCGACGTCTTCCACGTCTTCTACCAGCACGCGGATGACCTGGCCAATTTCCGGCGGCGGATCGGCGGGGTCGCCCGTCTCCAGGTCCTCTTCCCATTCGCTGCGGGGAACGAGACCTTCGCTTTTGTAGCCGACGTCGACAATGACCATCTCTTCATCGACCCGCACGATGGTGCCTTCGATGATTTGATTGATGTTGATGTCTTCGCCCAAGAGCCATTCGCTCTCGTCGACCGTCGCGACGCCGAAGGCGTCTTCCCAGTCGGAATCGGAAACATCGAACTCGCGGATCAGGTTACGATTGACCATAAGAAAACTTGAGACCTTTACGCGGCGCTTCCTGTAACACTGTGATTGACAGCGAGCCGGAATGCGTTAGCACCCGGAGTGGCGCCAAAAATCACTTCCGAAGGAAGCAACCGGACGCCACTTGAGAAAAACGGGGCGCCCTTGCAGAAGGTTAGAGGAACGTCCTCGTGCGGGGAGAGTGACACCACCCTCCGCAATCCGCCGTGGAACCAAGCCCTGAATCTTACCAAAGCCCCGGGAAGCACGGAAGAGTAGCTCCGGCGAGCGAATGAGGGGCGACACTGACCGGCTGGTCCGGCAGTGGGGCTGCGGTACACGGTTCGACCCCTGAGCTTTCAACGGGAACCCGGTGCCCACTTCCCACTGCCGGACCAGCCGGACAGTGGCGCCCGGGCGAAAAGCCCCCAATCGCCTGACTCTTTCACTCGGCGCCAGCTACAATCGACACCAGGCCTTAAGCCAACTTTCGCACATTAACCCCCCCGTTCGTGATTGCCCAGCACTCCCCCCAGCCCTGCCGATTCCACAAGCTACGATCAAGCGATCGCGTGGCTCTGGAGCCGCATCAACTTCGAGCGGAGCGGCGTGCCACGCGGGCTACGGGAGGTGAAGCTCGACCGCATTCGCCAAGTGTTGGATCGGCTCGGCAACCCCGAAGCACGGCTGAAGATCGTGCATGTGGCGGGCACCAAAGGCAAAGGTTCAACCTGTGCGCTCATCGAGAGCATCCTCCGCGCGGCGGGTTATAAAACGGGGCTATACACTTCGCCGCACCTCGAACGGTTTGAAGAACGCATTGCCGTCAACGGCGCCGCGTGCTCGCCGGCTGACGTAGTGCGGCTCGTCGAGCGGTTGCGACCCGTCGCTGAAGAGGTCGATTCGCTCTGCGGCGGATCAGAGCGCGGGCCAACGTTTTTCGACATCGTCACCGCGATGGGCTTCGTCCATTTTGCGGAACAGCAAGTTGACTACGCCGTGGTGGAAGTGGGCCTCGGCGGGCGGCTCGACTCGACCAACGCCTGCACGCCGGTGGTGTGCGCAATCACCAGCATCGGTATGGACCACATGAAGCAGCTCGGCAACACGTTGGTCGCAATCGCCAGCGAAAAGTCGGGCATCATCAAACCGGGCGTCCCGGTGGTGAGCGGCGTCACCCAACGCGGCCCGCAATCGGTCATCGCAGTCAAGGCAGATGAAGTTGGCGCACTGCTCACCCAACTCAACTTCCAAGAGGCCCCCCACCCCGCGCTTCGCGACTTAGCGCTATCTCTGCGTGGGGATCATCAACGCGCCAACGCGGCGGTCGCCCTCGCCGTAATCGACCAGCTCATCTATCAAGGCGCGAACATCCCCAACAACGCCATCCGCACCGGCCTTACCACCGCCTCCATCCCTGCGCGCATCGAGCTCGTCCCCGGCCAACCCGCGGTCATCATCGACGCCGCCCACAACGACACCAGCGCAGCGGCGCTCGCCGCTACGCTCGCCGCCGATTTCCCCCACCATCAGCGCACGCTCATTCTCGCCATCAGCCGCGATAAAGACGCGGGTGCCGTCGTCGAAGCGCTCAAGAGCAGCTTCGAGCAGTTCATCATCACCAATTTCGTGAACAATCCCCGTGCGATCGCGGCAGCGGAACTGGCGGAAATTGTCGAAAACCACGGCGTGCCGAGCGAGCGCATTCACACATCGCCCGATCCGGCGAGCGCTTGGCGCCTCGCACAGGAGATCACGCCGAAAGATGGCATGATCGTAGCGACGGGTTCGTTCTTCCTTGCCGCTGAACTTCGCCCGCTAATCTTGAGCGCGCGATTCGGTGGCCGACAGGCCCCGGAGGAAGATCTTCATTGACCGTCGCTTGCCAGGTTGCGTTTTTTGTGAAAGCATGGTGAGGTTAATCTCGGTCGCTTTGCGGCGGTTCCTATTCCTGCTGTCCCCGTTGACGCCACAATTGATTCGTCGCCGTGTCGGAAACCTCCGCCCAACTTCGACTATCGCCTCCACTCCGGTTCGGGTTGGCACTGCTGCTCGGCGCAGTTGGCTCGCTCGCCTTGACGGCTGGCTGTCAGCGCAAGGAGCCGGTCGTGTATGTTCCCTCACGCGAGCTGACGCAGCTCGGCGCCGATGCCGAGACTGACGAGGAGCGCGAGTTGTGGGCGGAGTTGCGTGCGGAGATTGCAATGACGATCGCCGAGCGCTGTGGCACACCGCAGGCGCCGCGAGCGCTCGGCGAGAATGAAGAGCCTGCGTCCAGCTTGGCCTTCGGCGCCAAGGTCTACAACCTGCGCTGCAGCGGTTGCCACGGCGCGACGGGCGACGGAGCAGGTGTCGTCGCCGAGTACTTGACGCCGCGGCCGCGAGACTTTCGCAAGGGAGTATTTAAGTTCACTTCCACCCCCTACGGCGCCAAGCCGTTGCGTGCGGACCTCATCCGCACCGTGCAGCGCGGCGTGCCGGGAGCTTCGATGCCATCCTTTAAGTTGCTCGCCAAGGAAGAGATCGAAGCGGTGGTGGACTACGTGATCGCACTGGCCCAGCGCGGGAAGTTCGAATCGGAGCTGGTGTTCCTCGCCGAAGATGAAGAGGAACTCGACGCCGAGTACGTCGCAGAGATCGCCGACGAAATCGTTGCCGAGTGGAGCACAGCGCAACCGCCGGTGAAACCCGTCACGCCAATGCTCCCGATGACCGCCGAATCGGTCGCCGAGGGGCGAGCCCTATTCCTCCAGCATGGGTGCAGCAAGTGCCATGGCGCGGACGGGCGCGGCGGCTTGGCCGGGGGAATTGATGTCGGCAAGGATGTGTGGGGCCACACCGATCCCGCCGCGGATTTGACCTCCGGCATGTTCCGTGGCGGCGAGCGGCCGATCGATATCTATCGCCGCATCTCCAGCGGCATCAACGGCACGCCGATGCCGTCGTTCGCCAACGTCTTCCAGCAAGACCCCGACGCGATGTGGCGGCTCGTGCATTTCGTACTCGATGTTGGCGAGCAGAGACGACTCAATCGACCGCCGCAATCGGGGGACTTGCGATGAGCGACGCCCCCACCGCACAGCCCGCTGCTTTCGAGGGCCCGCTCGTCGAGACGCGGTTGGTGGCGTGGTACTTTTACGCTTCGCTGGCGTACCTGTGGCTCGCGCTGGCCGCGGGGCTATTGATCGGGCTGCAACTGGTTGATGGCAATCCGCTACCAGCGGCCGAATGGCTCTCGCCCGGCCGGTGGCGGATGGTGCATACCAACACGGTTGTCTACGGCTTCCTAGCGAACGGCATTTTCGGCGCCGTTCACTGGGCGATTCCGCGGTTGCTCCTGCGGCCGTTCCTCAGCCGCACGCTCTCTTACTTCGTGTTCTACGCTTGGCAAGTGATTGCCCTCGGCACGGTGGTGGGCATCCTGCATGGCCACGCCCAAGGCGTTGAGCTGGGGGAATCGCCCACCTGGATCGATCCGCTCGTGCTGGTGGTGTGGCTACTCTTGGCGGTGAACGCCGCGGCGCCGATCCTGCGAACGGGCGGCGCCATGTACGTTTCGCTGTGGTACTTTCTGGCGGCGTATGTGTGGATGTTCCTCACCACGGCGATGGGCAACTTTTTGCCCGAATACTTCGTGGCGGGAACCAACGGCGGCGCCATCCAAGGACTCTTTCTGCACGATTTGGTGGGTTTGTTCATCACGCCGTTCGGCTGGGGGCTGATGTACTACTTCGTGCCGATCCTGTTAAAGAAGCCCATATGGAGCCATAGTCTCTCGCTGATTGGCTTCTGGGGACTCGCGTTTTTCTACCCGCTCAACGGCATCCACCATTTCTTGTATTCGCCGATCCCGATGTTTTTGCAACATGGCGCCATCGTGGCGACCATCGCGGTGGAGATGGTGGTCACCACGGTCATCGTCAACTTCTTCGCCACGGTGTGGGGGACGGGCGCCACGTGGTACCGCGTCTTGCCGCTGCGCTGGTTTTACGTGGGAATGGTGCTGTACTTTCTGACCTGCGTGCAGTGCGCAATTCAGGTGACGCTCACGTTTCAGCAACTGATTCACTTCACCGATTGGGTCGTGGGACACGCGCACTTAGTGATGTTCGGGGTGTTTAGCTTTTGGCTCTTCGGCATTATGACGTACCTGTTCCCAATTCTGCTCGGCGTTCCCTGGCGGAGCACTGCGCTTTGCGAGTGGCATTTCTGGCTGTCGTTTGTCGGCATCGCCGTGATGGTGATCGATCTGACCGCCGCCGGCGTGATTCAAGGTTTTCTGTGGGGCGCGCTCAAGCCATGGGATACGGCGGTCGAGGCTTCGCACCCTTTTTGGATGGTGCGGCTCATCGCGGGTGTCGTGATCATTGCGGGGCAGTTGTGTTTCCTGGGGAACTTATTCTTTACGTGGCGCGACGGTCGAGCCGGTGCGGCCCGTGTAGATAGTCACGATGCATAATGGGTTGATGATGAGCGTGCTGGAGAAACGATCGGCAGTTTTGCTGGGCGCTGGCCTCGGCATGTTTGTGCTGGCGTTCGCTTCGAACGCGATCGTGCCGCTGGTGATGTACCGCGATCTGCCGGAGCAAACGGCGCTTGAGGTTGTCAATCAAAACACGCTCTATCAGCTTGAAGACCTGCGGCTGCGGTACCGTGAGCCGTTTGAGCAGCACGTCGGCCAGGCGACGAACGAGACCTGCGCGGAGCTCTTAAAAACTGGCCGGCAAGTTTACGTTGCCGAAGGATGTTGGCATTGCCACAGTCAAATGGTGCGGCCGGTTTCCAACGAACCGCTCCGCTGGGGGCCGGTCCCCAATTCGCCCGAGTACCAGAATGAGCTCCAGCGTCCCGTGATGTTCGGCACGCGGCGCGTCGGCCCCGACCTCAGCCGTGAAGGGGGCCGCCGGAGCAATGACTGGCACGCGGTGCATTTTTGGCAGCCCAATACCGTGTCACCCCACACCCGGATGCCGCGGTACCCTTGGCTCTTCGACGGGTCGCCCGACAAGCCCAATCGCCGTGGGCTGGGGCTGATCCTCTACGTCCAGTGGCTGGGCTCGTGGCTGGAGAGTTACCCGGCGTACGAAGACTACGTGCCGCTCAAACAACAACTCGCCAACCCCGCGGAGTGAACGATGACTTCACAATCAGCTGAACCTAATCGCTGGCCGTGGCGGCGCATTGCCGCGGCGATCATTGTCCTGGGTCCCTGCCTGTTCGGTTTTGGCGGCAAGTTTTGGGAGCTGGTGCAGATCGTACGGGGCGATGTCGAAGGGGTTTTCGCCCTCACGCCGATCGCCAACTACTTGCTCGCCAGTTTCGGCTTCTTACTGTTATGCTTATGGGGCGCGTCGCAGGGCGTGTTTCACGATCTGGAGGCGCCCAAGTATGTGATGCTCGAGCGCGAAAAGCTGCTTAACGAGCTTCAGGGGTCGAGCATTCGCGACGGGCGATCGAACAATGCGTGACCAACAGCCAACTCGCGTTGAAGAACTCAACCCGGCGCAACTGGGCTATGCGAGTTCCAAAGTGCCCTGGGCGATCAAAGCCCTGTGGGGGCTGTACTTCGTCGGCGCCGTCACTTACTTAGCAATCGTTTTGAGCTAGCCGCCAGCGACGAATCCCCATGAGCATGCAAGCCGAAACATCCGCGCTCGGTCGGCTCGCTTTTCGCTGCTTCGGCTGTTCGCTGGTCGACGCAGCGCTTACTTCACCGGTCGCCCCGGCGGAAGTTCGCTCGGAACTTGCCCGCCTGGGCATCGCGGTCGTCTTGGCGATGAACGTGATGGTCTTCACCATCGCACTCTGGACGAAAGACCTGTACGTTGAGCCGGCCGACCACCAATCACTCGCGGCAGCGGTGTTCAGTTTGTTTCGCTATCTGACGCTGCTCTTTGCTTCGGGAGTTGTGGTGCT
Source organism: Pirellulales bacterium (assembly GCA_022841705.1). Taxonomy (GTDB): domain Bacteria; phylum Planctomycetota; class Planctomycetia; order Pirellulales; family Lacipirellulaceae. Next base: position 112,350 of record JALHQZ010000005.1, on the reverse strand, counting down.
GCTGGGCGAACCGATCGCGCGGCGTTCTCTGGGAGCACTCGCCAGCGGCGTCATCACTACGGACCTCTTAATTCTGATTGGCATCGCCTCGGCCTACGCCTACTCAGTGCTGTCGATGCTCCGCGGCGAGGGGCATATTTACTTTGAAGTGCCGACCATGATTTTGGTCTTCATGTCGCTTGGCCGGTGGCTCGACGCGCGCTGCCAGAGCGCGGCGAACGAGGCGCTCGACGCACTGGCCGGGCTCTTGCCGGAGAACGTGGAAGTGCTGCGTGACGGCGTTACGACCACCACGCCGCGCTCCCACGTCGCGGTGGGCGAAGTGGTGCAGATGGGCCCCGGTGAACGCTTTGCGATCGACGGCGTGATTTCCGCCGGCGCCGCGTTCGTCGACCAAAGCGTGCTGACCGGTGAAAGTACCCCGCAGGCGCGCGGCGTGGGCGACGAAGTGTGGAGCGGCTCGCTCAACCTCGATGGCCATTTGCAGGTCACGGTGACCGCGGCGGCCGGCGACGAAACAATCTCCCGGATGCTGAACCTTATGCACGCCGCGCGGCGCGCGAAAGGCCGCTACGCGCGGCTGGCCGATCGCGTGGTGACCTGGTTCGTGCCGGCGGTTTGTTTGCTGGCGCTGCTGGTGGGCGTGCGGCACGGCCGGAGCGCAGGATTCGATGCGGGACTCATGCGGAGCCTGTCGGTGCTGCTGATCGCTTGCCCCTGCGCGCTGGGGCTGGCGACGCCGCTGGCGATTTCCCTCACCCTCGATCGCGCGTCACGCGAACAGGTGCTCTTCCGCAGCGGCGCGGCGGTCGAGCAACTCGCGGCAATTCGCGCCGTGCGGTTCGATAAAACCGGCACGCTCACCACGGGCGAAGCTGTGCTCGCCCATTGCCAAACCAGCGGTCAAACAACTGAAGCGCAGGTGCTGGGGATCGCTGCCTCGCTCGCCACCCACTCACGGCACGAGTACTCGCGCGCGCTTGTCCAGGCTGCATTGCAGCGGCAATTGCCAACGATGCCCCTGGTGGAGATTGAAACTTGCTCCGGGCGCGGCATCGTGGGTAAGTTCGCCGACACAGGGCAAACCTATGCGCTCGGCAGCTGGCAACTGATGCGGGATTACGGGTGTGAGCTAAGCCCCGACCTGGAGGACTTGCTGGCAAGCTCGCTCGACGCCGAGTTGGCCGTCGCTTTCGTCGGGTGTGATGATGAAATCCTGGCTGTGCTGATGTTCGCTGAGTCCCTGCGCAGTCGGGCGGCGAGCGCCATCGCGCACTGCCGAGAGCTGCAACTAAATGTTGAAGTTCTTACAGGCGATCGCCCCCAGCGCGCCCCTTGGCTGGCCGTCCAGTTGGGAACGACGGTCCGCGGCGGGCTCTCTCCGGCAGACAAGGTGGCCCACATCTCCGCAGCGCGCGGGGGCGTTGGCAGGGTGGCGATGGTGGGCGATGGTCTGAACGATGCCCCCGCTTTGGCCGCGGCGGATGTGGGCGTGGCGCTCGCCTGCGGCGTTGATCTTGCGCGGAATACGGCGGCGGTCTGCTTGATGTCGGACGATCTGGCCCGGTTTCCGTGGTCGGTCGAGTTGGCCAGAAGCACGGTCCGCGTTATCCGCCAGAACCTGGCTTGGTCGTTCGCTTACAATCTGATTGGCGTGGGGCTGGCCATCGCAGGTTGGCTCACCCCCATTTTCGCCGCGGCGGCGATGGTCCTCAGCAGCGCGGTGGTGGTTGCCAATTCGCTGCGGCTCGCGCGGCTACCAGGACCGCTTGTGTCGAGCAATCGCGGCGATTCACTCGAGCCAAGTTTGCCGTCCATCGCCCCCCGCGATCATTCCTCCCTTGTTCCAGCGCCATGACCGACCTCGTGCTAATTTTTCTCGGCGGGATGGTCGGCTCGACCCACTGCTTGGGAATGTGCGGCCCGCTGGCGCTGGCGCTAGGGCTGAATCAACCGAGTCGCAGCGCAAACCTCCGGCGGCAATTGCTCTTCAGCAGCGGGCGCCTCTTCACTTACGGCTGTTTGGGTGTCGCCGCCGGCTTCTTCGGATTCTTGCTGCGCGAACAGCAAGCGGCCGTCATCAACCTTCAAGCGGCACTAGCGCTCGTTGCCGGGTTAGGCCTCACTGCGATTGGTCTCGCCACCGCGGGAGTTGTTCGCTTCCCCTTCCCCCAATTGATGCCCGCCGGCTGCGGCGTGTCGCCCTTGATGACGTTCCTGCGCTCGCGCGATCGCGCGAGTGTGCTGCTCGCTGGGGTTCTCACCGGGTTCTTGCCCTGCGGGTTGGTCTACGCGTTTCTCACGCTGTGCGCCAGCACCGGCCAACCGCTCGAGTCCTTTGTGAGAATGTCCGCCTTCGGCGCGGGGACGGCGCCGATGATGGTCGCCGCGGGGATGACCGGTGGGCAACTCGGTCTTGCGGCGCGAACCTGGCTCTTGCGCGTCGGGTCGTGGTCGCTGGTTGTGACGGGGCTCCTTACGATTGCACGCGGGATGGCGTTTCTAACGGCCGAGGGCGGCGCCCCGACTGCCTGTCCGTTCTGTTTGCCGTAAAGAGTCGCCCGTGCGATGTTGGGTGGGGGGGGTCGAGACCCCAGCAATCGCAGCACCGACTCCACAACTGCTGGGGGCGGCGAGCGCGCCAAGCTCAGCCACCTATGCGCCCGAGCCTTTCCCCAGTTTTCCGCGTTCTTGCAGCGGGAAATTATCACAGTGATAATGAGAACGGGGGGATTTTCCGCCCTTTTCACCCGAGTTGTCCCCAGTTGGGCCCCGTTGGCGGCGGTTTTGTCCCGTCACCCGAGGTTTGGCGCTGCGATTGCTTCACGTTCATCCAAAGTTTTTGTAGCCCGAATTGTGTGGAGATTGAGACGTTGATAGCCCTCCTCGGCGCCAGTGGTTTTGTCGGTTCCGCCATTCGGCGTGAGATTCATCTCGCCGGATTAGAAGTGGCGCCGCTGTCGCGCCGGATTGTCGATTACTACAACCCAGCGGCTCTGGCCGAAGTGCTACGCGGAATTGGCGCCGATTTTGTCATCAACGCCGCGGGCTACACCGGCCGACCGAATGTCGATGCCTGCGAGTTGCGCAAGACCGATTGCCTCTTGGGCAACGCCGTGCTGCCCGGGCGAATCAACGACGCCTGCCAGCGGGTGGGGATCCCGTGGGGGCATGTTTCCAGTGGTTGCGTCTATACCGGCGAGCGGCCCGGCGGCGGCGGGTTCCGCGAATACGATCCCCCCAATTTTTCGTTCCGCACCAATAACTGTAGTTTTTATTCCGGCTCCAAAGCCCTTGGCGAAGAAGTACTGGCCGATGCGGAGGAATGTTACCAGTGGCGGCTGCGGATTCCGTTCAGCGAACACGATGGCGCCCGCAATTACCTCTCAAAGGTTCAGCGTTATCCGCGGCTGCTCGACGTGCGGAATAGCTTGTCGCACCTGGGCGACTTCGCCAAAGCATGTTTGGCGAGTTGGCTGAAGCGCGTGCCGTACGGCGTGTACAACCTCACCAACCCTGGTAGCATCACCACCCGCGAAGTGTGCGAGCTGATTTCGCAAACGGTGGCGCCGGGCAAGGAGTTCGATTTCTTCGCAGATGAGGCGGAGTTCATGGCCGTTGCCGCTTCCACACCGCGCTCGAATTGTGTCCTCGATACCACGAAAGCCACTCAGGCGGGCATCGGGATGCCGCCGATTGAGGACGCCATCGAGCGGGCGCTCCGCAACTGGATCCCCGAAGCGGCCTTAGCGGCTGTTTGAAAAATTTCCATCACCCCTGATGACAAGCAGTATGCAAACAATTTTGGTCACTGGCGGCGCGGGCTTTATTGGCTCTTGCTATGTGCAGCGGCATTTTGAAGCCGAGGACGCCCACATCGTCACGCTCGATAAGCTCACCTACGCCGGCCATCAAGAGTCGCTGCCGGAAGAGGTCGCGGGGCGGCACAAGTTCGTCCGGGGTGATATCGGCGACCAAACGCTCACCAGCGAACTGCTGGCCCAATGGAAGCCGACCGCAATCGTCAACTTCGCCGCCGAATCGCACGTCGATCGTTCGATCGATGGCCCCGCAGAGTTCGTGAACACCAACGTGGTAGGAACGTGCTCGCTGCTCGAAACCGCGTTGGCGTACTACAAAACACTTTCGTCAGCCGAACAGCAGAAGTTCCGCTTCTTACACGTTTCGACGGACGAAGTCTTCGGTTCGCTCGGCGAAACTGGCAAGTTTCTCGAAACCACGCCATACGCCCCCAACTCGCCGTACTCGGCCTCCAAAGCCGCGTCCGACATGTTCGTGCGCGCGTACGGTCACACTTACGGGCTGCCGGTGCTCATCACCAACTGCTCCAACAATTACGGCCCGCGGCAGTATCCGGAGAAGCTCATCCCGCTGGTGCTAATGAACGCCCTGGAGGGAAAACCATTACCCATTTACGGCGATGGGCTCAACATTCGCGACTGGTTGTTTGTGGAAGACCACTGCGCGGCGATTGATGCGGTGCTCGAGCGCGGCCGGTTGGGCGAAACGTACAATGTCGGCGGCGATAGTGAACGGGATAACTTGACGGTGGTCCACACCATCTGCGATTTGGTGGATGAACTCGTCGGCCCCGAGAAGCCCTGCCGCGAGTTGATTACGTTCGTCCGAGATCGCCCCGGCCACGACCGCCGCTACGCGATCGACGCCACCAAGCTCAAGACCGAGCTCGGCTGGAAACCAACCGTCACGTTTGAAGAAGGCCTGCGCCGCACGGTGCTGTGGTACCTCGAAAACATGGAGTGGGTCTCGGCCGTCTCCGCTGGCAAGTATGGGCGCGAGCGAATTGGGCTGGGAGTTTAATGCGGCAAAGAATAATCAGCCGCCGGGCGCTAGCCCCCGGTCGATCATGGAATCGCTGATCCGTTCGAAGATGACCGGGTGCTAGCGCCCGGCGGCTGATGAATGTCACCCCGACGAGCTGATACATGAGCAAAACTATCACACGCAAAGGCATCATCCTCGCTGGCGGCTCCGGCACGCGGCTGCATCCGCTGACCATGTCGGTCAGTAAGCAATTGCTGCCGGTGTACGACAAGCCGATGATTTACTACCCGCTCACCTGTTTGATGCTCGCGGGCATTCGCGAGATTCTGGTGATCTCCACGCCGCACGACTTGCCGCTCTTCCAGCGCTTGCTCGGCGACGGTGGCGACTGGGGCGTCTCGTTCCAGTACGCGCAGCAGAAAAACCCCGGCGGGCTGGCCGAAGCGTTTCTCATCGGCCGAGAGTTTGTCGCCAATGATCCGGTAGCACTTGTGCTCGGTGACAACGTCTTCTACGGCCAAGGCTTCCAAAAACTGCTGAACGAAGCGACGGCCCGCACCACTGGCGCCACGATCTTTGGTTACCCCGTGCAGGACCCCGAACGCTACGGAGTGGTGGAATTCAATCAAGCGGGCAAGGTGGTCTCGATTGAGGAGAAACCCAAACAGCCCAAATCACGTTACGCCGTGCCCGGTCTGTACTTTTACGACAACCAGGTCTGCGACATTGCCGCCAAGCTGGAGCGCTCTCCGCGTGGAGAACTGGAAATCACCGATGTCAACCGGAAGTATCTGGAGCAAGATACCCTGTACGTGAATCTCTTCTCGCGTGGCTTCGCCTGGCTGGACGCCGGCACGCATGATTCCTTGGCCGAGTCGAGCAGTTTCGTCCAGGCGGTCGAAAAACGGCAAGGCCTGAAGATTGGCTGCCCCGAAGAAGTGGCGTTTCGGCGCGGCTGGCTGAGCGGTGAGGCGCTCAATAAACTCGCCGACAAGTACAATAACGCGTACGGCGAGTATTTGCGGATGGTGGCGCGAGAGCCGATGGTGGGGTAATTCTTCGAACGATGGACTTTCAGTCCGTCGTCCAAAATTCTGGGAAGTGGTGGTACTCACTGCCCGACAGGCTAGAAAGCCCATCGTACGAAGCTACTGCACGGTCGGCAGTAACCGGAACTCATCGGCAGGCAGCGCCGCGACTTCTTCAACCTTCGCGGGCGCGGCGTCAAGCGGTTTCGCGGTTTCGCTCGGCGTCAGCGCGGCATACGTGGCAAGCTGTGCGTCTTGCGACTCCTGGCCTTGAAGCTCGGTGTCGGTGAAGCCCGGCGGACAGGCGCCCGGTTCCACGAACAGCGTCCAGCGCTCCAGCAGGCGGCCTTGGGCGTATTCCCACAGCACGCGGGCTCGTTCGTACACCAACATCGCGTCCGCTTCAGCGAGGTCCGCTTCAATCGAGCGCAGCTCGGCGAACAAAATGGTGTCGATATTGACTTTCCCGTTCTCCTGCAATTTCACCAGCCCGACCACCCGCTCGTTGGCGGCGGCGGTGCGCTGCCGTGAGATGCTCAGGTTTTGGTAGGAGAGCGCCACCTGTTGGTAGGCAGATGCTAGCTCCGCGAAGATGGTTTGCCGCACTTCGTCGATGCGGGCTCGCTGTTGTGAGACGATCCACTTCGCTTTGTTGGCGCCGGCGTGGGCGGCGCGGCGACCGATCGGCGTTTCGTAGAACACCCCGGCGCCCCAGCGGTAGTATTCAAAGTTGCCGGCCGTATCGAACGAGCTATCGAGCCGATCTTCCAGGCCTTGAGCACGGTAGTCGGCTTCAGCCCGCACGTTCGGCAGCAATTCGTTATTCGCTTTCGCCAGAAGCAAGGTCGCCGTGCGGTAGGCGGCCGTTTGAGCGCGAACTTCGGGCCGGCCGATGGCCCGTACACAGGCCGTTTCCCATTCGAGTTGTGGCTCGGAGAAGTCAGGCTCGGTAACCGGGGTAAAGTACGCTTGGCTATCGAGCGGCGCGCCCAACAGGCGATTAAGTTCCACCCGCGCGGTGACGGCCTGAAGGGTTGCTTCTTGCGCTAATTGTTGGAAGCGGAACAACTGTTCCTTAGCGCCCAGTACATCGGGCAGTGTGCCATCGCCCAGGTCCAGCCGTTTGTCTTCCGCCTGCACCAATCGCGCAGCCCGCTCCACGGACGACAGAATCCGGCGCAAGCGAAGTTCTTGCAGCACGGTGACCCAGTACGCCAGCTCCACATCGCGGATCACGCGGTTGATCTGGCCTTGCACGGCGAATGATTGGCTAACGTAGTTCGTGTACGCAATTTGGATCGGCAGGTCGGCGATCGCCCGGCCGCGACCGGCGCCGAGCGGCTGCTCGGCATGGAGGTTGAGGCCCGAGTTCCAAGCGGGATTCACCGTGCGGAAGGCGCCAAACTGGTCGTACCGCTCATAAATGGTACCCACGCCGATCTCGACACTCCCCCCCGTGTGCAACTCTTTCGCCAAGTAAATGTTGTTGATGCGCTCGGGGTTCAGCAGATAGTCGTAGCGGTTTTCGTTGATCACCGCGCCGAACGATTGCAATTGGTCGGCGAGTTGCCGGAAGTCCTGCCCGCCGTACACGCCCACACCAAACTTCGTATCGAAGTAGGCGTTGGCAATGGTCACATCGTTGGCGACCGCTTGCGGAGTTTGCTGAATGACGCGGATTTCCTTGTTCTGGCTGAGCGCCATGACGATCGCGTCGCGCAGCTCGAGCGGTGTTTCAATCGTTGAACCCAAGAGGCTCGGCGCCGGGGGAATGGCGCCCAAAATCGAAGGCGCCGGGGGGATGCTCGGCAGCTTCTCGGCGGTTTCCTTCTGCACCGGCGGTGTGGTGGCCACTTGCTGGGCGCCCGCTTGTTCGTCCGCAGGTTTCGTTGCCGCAGACGATTGAGCGGTCGGCGCGGTGTTGGTCGCCGTCGATTCCGTTGACTCGGTGACAGGGGCGGCGAGCGCGGGTTCGATTGCCGCGACATACATCGGCGCCCGCACCTCTTGCGGCACACGGGCTGGTAGTTGCAGCGCCGGCTGCGCGGTGACCATCGGCGCGCTCGTGTGTGGCTCGACGGGCGCTGTGGCGGGTTGCTTCGCGACTTGTTCTTTAGCGACTGGTGGCGCGGCTGCTGGCGACGCGGCAACAACACTTGGCAGCGTGACGAGCGGCAAGAACGACTTCGTCGATTCCGGCCGCACGGCAAGTTGCGGTAGCGGAGTGACGGGTGCGCCCACAACCGGCGCCGCAACAATCGGCGCCGTAGCAACCGGAGCAGCGACCACCGGTGCAGCGACAATCGGCTTTGGCCGCGGCGCCATTTGCTGCGCGATTGGCGGCTGCGGGATCGGCGTCGGTTGAATCGTGGCGATTGGCGCCGGCTGTACTGGTTGCGTGGCAAGCGGTATGGCCAGCGGCTGGGTGAAGTTCGGTTGACTCAGCGCAACGGGCGCCGGCATGATCGGCGGCGTCCGCGCGGCAACGGACGGAGCCACAGGGCGGCCGCCGTCGGCCACCATCGCTGGCAGCGTAAGCGGCCGCTGGAACGTGGGGCTCTGAGTCGGCGCTGGGCCGTCGAGCGACGGGAGGGTTAGTTGCGCCGCAGCTCCGCTGGTAGAGATGTACCCGCTCGGCAAGGCGAGTGGTGCTTCCCCGATTTCCGCCGAGCGCCACGCACGGGTCGCGGCCTGTTGCGGGGGGCGGTGAGCGCCCGCGAATTGCATTGGCTGTTGGAGAGCGGTTTGATTTGGGTTGGTGAGCGGTATTAATGGCGCCGCGGCTGCCGGCAGCGGCTGCAACTTCGGCTGGGGGAACTCCGAACCCATCGCGACGGGTTGCGGTAACTCCGCCCCACGATCCGTCAGCCGGTGCCGAACTGCCGAGGGTTCTGGATAACCCAACTCCGGCGATTGCAGTCCACCCGTCTGGGCAACGACCGTTTCAGCCATCCCGAGCCAACAACAACTCACCGTCATCAAACACCGCGCCGCGAACGATCGGCGCAGGGTTTGCTGCCAATCTCGCGGGTGTTGAGCAGGTTGCCGAGCGGCTCGCGTCATAAACTTAAGCGGTAATTAATTGAAGCAGCAGCGGCGCAGTCGCAGACTCCACCGTGTAAGGGAGCCGTAGGGGAGCATCGACCTTCCCGCGTAGACAACTTGTGCCTGGGAGTGTGATAAACTGCTAGCACCTCCCCGCGACCGAGCGACTTTGGCAAAGCTTGCCGGTTGGCGCAGATGTACCGTCGTCTGATCGTGCCGCCATTTAACTGTGAGGACTTGATCTGCATGCTGCCTTGCCATTACAGCTTCACACTGCTTGCGTTCTTTCTGTGGCTCCCGCCGCTTGTCAGCGTGGCGGCAGAAGCAAGCGCGAATCGCACGCCAGTAACGCCAACCGCCGCGGCGATGGGCATCAACCTCACCGGCCCCGGCGATTGGAGCACCGAACAACCATTCGTCGACCACTTTCGCTTCGCGCGCACCTGGATCAGCCAGCAGGAAGGAAAACCGTGGGAAGGGGGACCGAAGCTGGAACTCGATGGACATGGCTGGGTCCGCAAGTTGGACCCCGGTTGCTCCGCCGACGCGCTGGTGCTGACGATCGAGGGCGATCACTATCCAAGCGGCGGGTATGAACTCTTGTACGAGGGCGAAGGGAAACTGGAGGTGCGCGGGGCGGCGAGTGTCGTCGAGCGCTCGCCGGGACGGATCAAGCTCGCAGTTGATGCGGCGAAGGGTGGGATCGCGATCCGGTTGGAGGAAACGAACCCCGCCGATTATGTGCGCAACATTCGGCTCGCGAAGATCGATCCCAACACGCCAAAAGACGCCGTGTTTCGCCGCCGTTTTCTCGATCGTTGGCGGGGCATCGCAGCGCTGCGCTTCATGGATTGGCAGCAAACGAATAACAATACCCAGCGCACTTGGGCCGATCGCTCGCTCCTGACAGACGCCAGCTACCTACGCCGCGGCGTGCCGATTGAGGTGATGATCGACCTTTGCAACGAGCTCGATGCCGACGCCTGGTTCTGCATCCCGCATTTGGCGGATGACGACTATGTGCGGCAGTTCGCGCGACTAGTTAAGCAGCGGCTGGAGCCGGAGCGCAAGGTGTATCTCGAGTACTCGAACGAAGTGTGGAACGGCATGTTCCAGCAGCAGCATTATGCCCAGGAACAAGGCGTGAAGCTGGGCTTGGGACCGAAGGAACGTCCCTGGGAAAGCGCTGGTTACTTCTACGGCCAGCGCGCTGTGGAGATCTTCCGCATCTGGAAGACGGAGTTCGCTGACCGACCGGGTCTCGTGCGAGTCCTTGCCTGGCAGGCGGCGGACGCGTGGTGGAGTGAGAACATCATACTTACGCCCAACGATGTGTATCGTGAAGCCGATGCGCTGGCGATCGCGCCATACATTTCTTTCAATATTAGTCCTGACGGCAAACCATCAGCCGCTGATGTCGCTACGTGGAGTTCGGAGCAAGTGTTAGAGAAAGTTCGCACGACCGCGTTACCCGATGCGAAAAAATGGATGGCCACCCAAGCGGCCGTGGCGAAGAAGTTCAAGCTGCAGTTATTGGCATATGAAGGCGGCCAGCACTTCATCGGCTTCCAAGGCGCAGAGAATAACGAGGCGCTCACCAAACTGCTGGACGACGTAAATCACCATCCGCAGATGGAGCAGCTTTACGACGACTACTTCGCCGCATGGCGTAAAGCCGGCGGCGGGCTGTTTTGCTACTTCGCCTCGCCCAGTTCATGGAGCAAGTGGGGCCGGTGGGGAATCACGGAATTTGATGATTCCGACCCCGCTGATTACCCGCGGTATCGGGCTGTCGTCCGCACGGCGAACGACTGGGGTCAGCCGTTGAAACTCCTTTCACCGCCCGAGTGATTATCGCTTTGATAAGACTTTATCACTGGTGCGTTTGCCCGTAGCTTGGCCTAGGAGGCCGAGCAGGCGAAAAACGCTGGATTTCGCTCGGACTCGGAAGCCTAGCTACGGGCGCGGAGTTTGCTCCACCCCCCACCATGGTGCAACTCGAACCAGCTCGCACAAAACTCCGCGCGGTGGCCACGGCCACTTACGGCGTGGTCGCCATTGGGCGGAACGAAGAACCGCGGCTCGAAGCGTGTCTAAAATCGATCGGCGCCGAGGCGGTGGCGATGGTCTACGTTGATTCGGGTTCGACCGATGGCAGCGTTGCCTTGGCCGAATCGCTTGGCGCGGAAGTGGTTCAACTCGCGACCGATATCCCGTTCACTGCGGCCCGCGCACGGAACGCCGGCTTTGCGCGGCTCTTGGAAGTGGCGCCGGATGTCGAGTACGTCCAGTTTGTCGATGGCGATTGCTCGTTCGCCGACGGCTGGTTGGAAGCCGCGACAGAATATCTCGAATCACATCCCGAGGTGACGGTCGTTTGCGGCCGCCGGCGTGAACGCGCGCCGCAGGCTTCAATCTTCAATCAGTTGTGCGATGTCGAATGGAACACGCCGGTTGGTGAAGCGCGCAGTTGCGGCGGCGATGCGCTGATGCGCGTGGCGGCCGTTCGGGCGGTCGGCGGTTACAACGAAGCGGTCATCGCCGCGGAAGATGATGAGCTCTGCGTGCGGTTGCGGCAGAACGGCGGCAGGGTGGTGCGGCTTGAACACGATATGACTTGGCACGACGCCAACATGCACACGCTTAAGCAATGGTGGCGCCGCGCGGTGCGTGCCGGGCATGGCTTTGCGCAAGGCTTCGCGATGCACGGCGCTCCGCCCGAACGACATTTTGCTAGAGAGTTGCGGAGCGCGCTCGTGCAAGGACTGGCGTTTCCCGCAATCGCGATTGGCCTCTTATGGCCGACACGCGGACTCAACCTGTTGGTGATGGCCGGGTTTTACTTGTTGCAGTGGGGAAGAGTTTCTCTGCGCTTGCGACGGCAAGGGGTGCCCAAGCGCACGGCTCGGGCGTATGCACTTAACTGCGTGGCGGCGAAGTTCGCCGGCGCTTGGGGCGCCCTGACCTACTATTGGCGCCGCTGGCGACGGTCGGGCCCGCGGATCATCGAATACAAATAGTCGAAAACAAAACATGCATAAATACAACGTTGGCCTGTTGGGAGCCGGTTACATTGCCGAGTGGCATCTCAAAGCGCTTGCCAAGAGCAAGCTCGCGAAAGTGACAGCGATCGCCGATCTTGATCGCGGTCGTGCGAACGATCTCGCGCAACAGTATGGCGCGGCGGCCGTGTACGATTCGCTCGGCGCCATGCTGGCCAATCCGGCGATTGATGTCGTCCACATTCTCACGCCGCCGAACCATCATCTCGCCGCTGCTCAAGAAGTGCTCGCCGCTGGCAAAGCGTGTTTTCTGGAGAAGCCCGCGGTCACCTCGACGGCGGAGTGCGATGCGCTTGCCGCGACAGCTAAGTCGGCCATCGGCGTGAACCACAACTTCTTGTTTCAAAGCGCCTACCAAGAACTTCGCGCCGCGGTGCAAGGCGGGCAACTGGGTCCGATCGAGTCGCTCGTTATCGCGTGGCGCAAACCGATGCCGCAGATCAATCTCGGGCCGTTCGATTCTTGGATGCTCGCGCAGCCCGAGCATTTGCTGATGGAAGTCGGCCCGCACTCAGCTTCAATCTTGGTCGATCTGCTAGGCGAACCGCCCGAGGTGTTCGCGTCGCGCGGCAGTGCGAAGGCGATCCCCGGCGGCCGATTCGCTTATCGCCAGTGGTCCGCCACGGCGCAATACGAACGGGCGGTCGCGCAACTCTTGTTCTCGTTTGGCCCCGGCGTGAGCGAGCACTATCTCCACGTCCGCGGTACCCATGGCCGGGCCGAGGTCGATTTCGAAAGCAACATTTTTACACTCGACCGCCCCACGCGGTTCGGCCCTGACTACGATCGCTTCAAGCGCGGCCGCGAAGTAGGGAAGAAAGTCCGCAGGCAAGCTCAGGCGAATCTGCTCCGTTATATGGGCTCCAAGTTCGGCGTCGCCAAGCATGGCAACGCGTACGGAGCGAGCATCGCGGAGAGCATCGAAACATTTTACGAATCGCTCGCCACCACACCCGAACCACGGCAAACGCTCGCTGCCGCTCGGCAGGCGATTCATGTGTGCGAACGAATTGCTGACGCGACAAAACACGCCACGGCGAATAGGGAGGTCACTTCGGAAGTGAGTTCGCCGATAACAGTTCACTCACAGCCAATAACTGCTTCGGTCATATCGTCCGATGCCGCGGAGCCCTATTTGGTCTTCGGCGGTACGGGATTTATCGGCCGGCGTTTGGTCGCGCAGCTTCTGGCAGGTGGCCACAAGGTGCGGCTCGTCGCGCGGCGGCCGGCGAATGTGGACGATGCGTTCCGCCAAGCGGGCGTCGAGATTATTCGCGGCTGCCTGACCAAACCACATGAACTGCGCGGCGCGTTAGAAGGGGTGGCCGGCGTGTTTCATTTGGCCCGCGCGCAAGTGAAACGCTGGGCTGAGTATCAGCGGCTCGACATTGAGCCCTCGCGCCAGTTGGCTGAGTTGTGTCTCGAAGCGGGCGTGCCGCGGCTGGTGTATACCGGCACGATTGATTCCTACTACGCCGGCAAACACGCGGGCGAGATTGCAGAATCGACCGGGCTTGATCGCCGCATCGAGCGCCGTAATCTGTACGCCCGCGCGAAGCAAGTCATCGAACAAGACCTCTTGCAGTTGCACGCCGAACGTCAGTTGCCGCTAGTGATTGTGCGGCCCGGCATTGTGATTGGCTCGGGCGGCAGTCCGTTTCACTGGGGCATCGGCATGTGGAATAGCGACTCGGCCGTGCAGGTGTGGGGCGATGGCCGCAACCCGCTGCCGCTGGTGCTGGCCGAGGATGTGGCCGACGGGTTGATCCGCGCGATGACCACTCCCGGCATCGAAGGCGAATCGTTCAATCTGGTGGCCGACACGTCGCTCACCGCCCGCGAGTATCTCGACGCCCTGCAAGAACGGCTCGGCGTATCGATCGATGTCATTCCCACGCCGATTTGGAAGTTCTACGCCACCGACATGGCGAAGTGGGTGGTTAAAACCGTGGTCCGCCACCCCGAACGCCGCCTGCCAAGCTACCGCGACTGGGAATCCCGTACCCAACAGGGGCGGTTTGATTGCACGAAGGCGAAAGAGGTTCTCGGCTGGCGGCCGACGGAAGATGCGCAGGCGCTGATTGAAAAGGGGATTTATGCGCCGGCGGCGGAGGTGTTCGCGTAGCTCGGATCGAAGGCCGGCTACTCATCAGAGCAATTGTATCCTAGTTTCTATCGGCGCGCGTCGGCTGCGTCATCTGGATGATATCCGTGATAAAAATTCACATCAGGTTTCTCCTGAACCCACAACCGTCCGCAGACATCACATTCCATTACTCGTAATGTAAGTTCAAATAACTTGGAGGACAGTACATCGTCAATCATATCCGCTGGAGATAAGTCGTTTGGGTAAGCTTTGTTAAAGTGTTTGTCGCGCCAAGTATCGATTTGCCCAGAAAATGCAAGTTGAAAATAATCGCGTATCGTATCGGTCATAGCGTTCGAAAACGCTTCAAGGCTCTTATCGGATAGTAGCAAGCCAGTTACCTCGTTCGGGCATTGAACGTCGGAAATAACGTTGCCGCAGGTGCAAGCAAACTTACTCATTAGACTGCCTCTTTGCGGTAGCCCAGAACTTTCGGACTGTGGCGAGGGGGTTTTTCTAATTGCGCCGCATCATCCCCTTTCGCCTCAGCGATCAACCAATCGAGTCGCCCCGCGGCCGCATCTTCAGCAATTTGGCGATCCCACTCGTCCGCATCGAACTCGGTGAACCACGCGCGGAATTCGGCCCGCTCTTCGGGTGAGAGTTGCTGGACGGCGGCCTCGAGTTTTTCGACGGTGCTCATGCTATTCAGGTTAGGTGGACCAAACAAACGGGGCAACGGGAACTTCGCTTACTTGCTCTTCCGCACGCGCTCCCGCTCCGCCACGTGCTGCCGGATGTGCTCCAAATCATCCTTCGGCGTTGCGCTAATCAGCCGGCGGGTGTACTCTTCCATCGGGTTCGCGTAGATCGCTTCCGACGGGCCGAACTCGACGATTTTCCCCTGGTTCATCACCGCCATCATGTCGGCCATGAACTTCACCACGCTCAGGTCGTGGCTGATGAAGATGTACGTGAGGCCGCGTTTGGCTTGTAGTTCTTTCAGCAGGTTGAGCACCTGGGCTTGCACGGAAACATCGAGCGCGCTGACCGATTCGTCGCAAATAATAAAATCGGGTTCGACGGCGAGCGCGCGGGCGATGCAGATGCGTTGGCGCTGGCCGCCGGAGAACTCATGGGGGTAGCGGCGCAGGTGTTCGGGGCCGAGGCCGACTTCGGTCAGTAGCGCAGCGGCGCGGTCGCGGCGTTGTTGGGCGCTGCTGCCGATGCGATGGATGTTCATCGGTTCGAGCAGCGTTGATTCGACCGTCATCCGCGGGTTGAGCGAACCGTAAGGGTCTTGGAAGATGATCTGCAAATGCCTGCGCATCTTGCGGAGATCGTGATCGCCGAGCTTTGCGAGATCGACGTTGTTGTAGATCACTTGGCCATCGGTGGGTTCGATGAGCCGGAGGATCGCGCGCCCGGCCGTGGTTTTGCCGCAGCCGCTCTCGCCCACGAGGCCCAGCGTTTGGCCGCGATAGACGTTGAACGAAACGCCATCCACCGCTTTCACGTAATCGTGAACGCGCGCGAAGACGCCGCGGCGCACGGGGAAATAGACTTTCAACTCCTTCACGGCGAGCAGCGGCGCCGTACCTTCCGGCACGGCCTGGGCGTCGGCCTGTTGGTTGCCTTGCTCCCACGGGTGGCCCATCGCGGCGAGTTCGGATTTTGGATGCAACAGCCGTCCCCGGCCCGTTTCGCGCAGCGCCTTAAGTCGCACGTCATCGAGTTTCTTCTCGATGATCTCCACCGTTCCGTTGACCGTACGCTCCTCCATAAAATCTTGCACGGTCGGCAGCAGGCGGTAGGGCGTATCGAGCCGCGGCCGGCAAGCCAAGAGACCTTTGGTGTACGGGTGCTTTGGTGCGGCGAAGATGTCGAGCACCGGTCCGTACTCGACCATTTTGCCGCGGTACATCACCAACACTTCGTCGGCGATCTCGGCAATCACGCCCAGATCGTGCGTGATGAACATGATCGCCATCCCGCGCGTGTCGCGTAGCTTGCGGAGGATGTCGAGAATCTGCGCTTGGATGGTGACGTCGAGCGCGGTGGTTGGTTCGTCGGCGATGAGGAGTTCCGGATCGCACGACAAGGCCATCGCGATCATCACCCGCTGCTTCTGTCCGCCCGACATTTGGTGCGGGTACTGGTCGACGCGCTGTTCCGGGTTGGGGATGCCGACTTCGCGGAAGAGCTCAATGGTGCGATTGCGCGCGTCGGCCCGCGACATTTTTTGATGAAGGATGAGTGCTTCCATCACCTGTTCGCCGCAGGTGAAGACCGGGTTGAGCGAAGTCATCGGCTCCTGGAAGATCATGCTGATCTGCGAGCCGCGGATTTTGCGCAGTTCGGGTTCGGGCAGGCTGACCAGGTCCTTGCCAAATAGCGCGATCTTGCCGGTTTCGATTTTTGCCGTGGACGCGAGCAGCCGCATGATCGACAGCGACGTGACGCTTTTGCCCGAACCGCTTTCGCCGACGATCCCCAGCACGCGGCCGGGCTCGATGCGGAACGAAATATCGTCCACCGCCCGGACCACTTCGTCCTCGGTGCGGAACTGCGTGCGGAGATTGGTGACTTCGATGACGGCGGACATAGGGGAATGCGGACGGCGGAGTGCTGAATGCGGCGGTACGCAGCCATCGTAGCAAAACGGCGCGGGCGACGCAGCGTGCGGGCGAAGTGGCTAAAAGTTGCGCAACTCCGCAGGTTTTTGCGCCAGGGGGTGGCTACTTTTGGGAGAGGACATTTGCCGCAGGCGCCACATTGCCACATCTGGGGCGATGCTTGAAGGGTTAGAAGTGAGGGAACTGCAAAGTCCCGATTTCTCCCCCACCCTCCAAAGTATCAGCGCCTTCAACGACTTCTGCGCCTCTGCCGACATTGATCGCCGACAGCGTTGGAAGAGCGATTGCGCCGCATCAAGTACGATGCTAGTTAAAGATAGTCACCCGGGACTTAGCAACTTTCTTGAGCGCCCCGCCTGACGCCCCCCTCGACTTACGGCACCTGGGCCGTCTTTTCTTCGCCCGCGGCGGTCGAGCTGCCATCCGCGGTGGCGGGTTCCGTTGGTGTTTTCACCACCGTGGCGTAGCAATTGCACGTGGCGGTGAAGGTTTCGCCCAAACTCGTCTTGATGAGAATTGGCGATTTGAACGCACCGAGATCCCGCTGGCCATCAAAGGTGACGGTCACAATGTGCCGGGCCTTTTCCGTGTCATCGTGCTTGAAAGTGAAGCTCTTGTCCGCACATTCGACGGACAGAATCTTGAACGGTTTGCTCGCCTTCACCATCAGTCGCTTGGTGACCGGTTGGTTGTAAGCAACTTCGCCCAGCACCAGATTCTCTGGCTGCACCGAAACTTCCGGTAGCACTCGCCCCGCGACATCCAGTGAAATCCGCTGCGCATTCAGATCGCCGGTCACCAGGAAGAGTTGCTCCTTCAAAAATCCGGCCGGCGCATCGGGAAGCAGCTTCACGGCCAGTTCGTAGTTCACCTTGCCGCCAGTGCGGCCCCGTTCGATAAGCTCCACGGCCAGCGCTTTGCTTTCGCTGCGCACATCGTCAATGCGCCAATCGCTCCGGCCGGCATAGGCGACGTTAACCGACTTTTGCTGCGCTTCGCCTTGCTTGACTGTGCCGAAGTCAATCATGCCCGGTTCAAACACCACATCGCCGCGGATGTTGCCATGCACGCGAAGCTGAACCTGCGCGGGATACGGCTTGGAAATTGTCAAGGTGAGCGTGGCGCTATGAATCCCGGTGAACGTGCGGGTGTTGAACTTGGCGACGATATACCCTTTTTCGTACGTCTTCAGGACATTGCCTTCAATCGAGGGCGAAGTGCAACCGCAGCTCGAGCGGACGCTGTCCAGCACGATGTCTTCTTTGTAGATGTTCTTCACTTCGAACTTGTAAACCGTGTCCGAACCACGGGCCACCAAGCCGAAATCATGGTCGGTTTTGTTGAGCATCTTCAGCGCCCATTGCTGCGCATCAGCAGCCGGCACCCAGCAGCAGAGCAAGGCGCAGAGAATCCAACCGGTTTGCGGGGCGAGAAAACGTGTCATCGTCGTCGAGTCAGCGAGAGAGCTAAGGGCGGAACAAACCCTGGTTTGGCCTAACTGTATTGTTGCCGTTAGGCCGTCAATTGGGGAAGTCCTGCGCCGAAATTTGGTGAAGGATTCCGGTTACAGCGACCTTTCCCGCGCGGCAAGCGTGGGGGGCGGGTCTGGAAAGTATCGGATATTTATCGCCAATTGCTCACGGCGCTGCTGGCAAATTGGCGCCAACTTTTTTTGACGGGCATGGAATAGTCGTCCCAATCGGCCCCCGCCACAATGGGGCGGCCGTTTGCTAGACTGGCCAGTTCGCCGAACGAATCTCGCCTTCAACATCGCAGTCCTTTGAACCCACCTCGCCAGCAGCGAATCGCAATTGTCGGCGTCGGCCTGATTGGCGGTTCGCTAGGCTTGGCGCTGCGAAAGCGGGGAGGATTTGAAGTGCTGGGCGTGTGCCGATCGGCGGAATCGGTCCAGCGGGTGATCAAATCGGCGGTCGTTGAGCGGGCCACAACCGACTTGGCCGAAGCCGCCGGGTGGGCCGACGTGATGGTCTTCTGCACGCCGGTCGGCGAAATTGCGGACGGGTTGGCGAAATCTTTAGCCAACCTGCAACCGGGCGCCGTCATTACCGACGCCGGTAGCACGAAGGCAAGCTTGGTGGCCACAATTGAAGCCGCGCTTGCGAAAGATCCTGGCGGCGCGGCGAACTTTGTTGGCGCCCATCCGCTGGCCGGGGATCACCGCCGGGGACCCGAAGCTGCGCGGGCCGATTTGTTCGCCGGCCGGACGGTGGTGATCACGCCCACCGCAAGTACGTCGGCTCACGCACTGGAAACCGTCGAACGAATGTGGCAAACCGTGGGCGCTAAAACACGGCGGATGAGCCCCACGGAACATGATGCTGCGCTAGCCCGCACCAGTCATCTGCCCCATCTGGTGGCTGCCGCGCTCGCTGCTGCCACTCCGCCGGAACTCTTGCCGCTGACCGCGACCGGTTGGGCTGACACCACCCGTGTCGCCGCCGGAGACGCCGCGCTGTGGCGAGACATTTACCTAGCAAACAGCGCTGAAGTGTTGATGGCGCTTGATGAACTCGAAGCGAAACTGGCTGAGTACCGGGCGGCGCTCGTGGCGAATGAGGGACCAGTGCTCGAACAACTTTTGCGAACCGGGAAAGAACGCCGCGATGCTGTGGGAAGTTGATATCACGCCTCGACCGGGGCACGCCGATCGCGCTGCCGAACGACTCGCGCAGACGGCCTGCGAACGCGGGCTGACGCCCAATCTCACCGCGGCCACGGCGCGCGGGTTTTTAATCGAGTCGGCCAGCTTTGATCGCGCTGCCGTCGAGCGCATCGCCGCCGAAGTGCTCTGCGATCGGGTCGTCGAAGGCTTCGTTGTTGCGCCAGTCGATGATCCGGTGCTGACGAATCCGCCTGCAGGATTTGGCGAATCGCACCTCGTTCAGGTGCTGCCGAAGACGGGCGTGATGGACCCGGTTGCCCTGAGCGCCGAGCGGGCGATTGCCGATCTCGGGCTCGCCAAGCCGCTGGTGCGAACACTGCACAAGTACTGGCTGGGCGGAATCGATGTCGCTACCGCGAAAAACATCGCCAAGCAATTGCTGGCAAACGACGCCATCGAGCAAGTGCAGTTCGGGCCGCTCACAATCAAATCGCTCGATGCTGGTACGCCGTACACGCTCAAGCTCCGCACCACGCCACTCGCTGGGCTGGATGACGCGGGGCTGATGCACCTGAGCAAGAGCGGGCAGTTTTACCTGCAACTGGCCGAGATGCAAACGATCCAAAAGTATTTTGGCGATCTCGGTCGCGAGCCCACGGATATCGAACTTGAAACCATCGCCCAAACGTGGAGCGAGCATTGCAGCCACAAAACGCTCGCGGGACGGATTGCATATCGCGATGAACACGGCGAGCGGCGGTTCGAGAACATGCTCAAAGAAACCATCTTCGCCGCCACGCAAACGCTGCGCAAGCAATGGGGCGCCGACGATTGGTGTGTCAGCGTCTTTAAAGACAACGCTGGGGTGGTGAAGTTTCACCCGGAGTTTCACGCGGCGTTTAAGGTGGAAACGCACAATCACCCGTCAGCGCTTGAACCGTACGGCGGCGCCAACACGGGTCTCGGCGGGGTGATTCGCGACACGCTCGGCACGGGTCTCGGCGCCAAACCGGTCTGCAGCACGGATGTTTTCTGCTTCGCGCCGCCGAACACGTCCGCCGATGCGTTGCCACAAGGTGTCTTGCATCCGCGGCGCGTGCTACAAGGGGTGGTCGAAGGGGTCCGCGACTACGGCAATCGGATGGGCATTCCCACCGTCAATGGCGCCGTTTGTTTCGACGAGCGGTACCTGGGCAACCCGCTGGTCTTCTGCGGGAACGTGGGGATCATCCCGCCGGACAAAGCGTTCAAAGAGCCTCAGCCGAACGATTTCATCGTGGCGATCGGCGGCCGCACCGGCCGTGACGGCATCCACGGCGCCACGTTCTCGAGCGCGGAACTGACCAGCGAAAGCGAAACCGCCAGCGGCGGCGCTGTGCAAATTGGTAACGCCATCGAAGAAAAGAAGGTTCAAGATGTGCTCTTGCAGGCGCGCGACCGCGGACTCTTCAGCGCGGTGACCGACTGCGGGGCTGGTGGATTTTCTTCAGCCGTCGGCGAGATGGGCGAGAAGATTGGCGCCGAAGTGTGGCTGGAGAAGGCGCCGCTGAAGTACGCGGGACTCAGCTACACGGAGATCTGGATTTCCGAAGCGCAAGAGCGGATGGTGCTCTCTGTGCCCGAGCAGCACTGGCCGGAACTCGAGGCGTTGTGCGCGGCAGAAGAAGTCGAAGCGACGGTCCTCGGCAAGTTTACGCCGACGGGCCGGCTAACACTCACCTACGATGGCCAAACGGTCGGCGATTTGCCGATGGATTTACTGCACAACGGTCGCCCGCCGGTCGTGCGGCAAGCCTCCTACGAACCGCGACCGGCGCCAGCCTTCACGCCGCCGAAGAAAGACGATCACACGGCCGAATTACTGGCGATTCTCGGCGCGCTGAACGTCGCCAGCAAGGAGTGGATCATTCGTCAGTACGATCATGAAGTGCAGGGCGGCAGTGTGGTGAAGCCGCTGGTGGGCCTCGCGCATGATGGACCGAGCGACGCCGCCGTGGTGCAACCTGTGCTTGGTTCGCCGCAGGGGCTGGTGATTTCGTGCGGCATCAACCCTTGCTATGGCGATGCCGATCCCTACGACATGGCGGCGAGCGCCATCGACGAAGCGGTGCGCAATTGTGTGGCGGTGGGCGCGGACCCCAGCCGTATCGCCGTCTTGGATAACTTCTGCTGGGGCGACTGCGAGCAACCGGCCACACTCGGTTCGCTGGTGCGCGCGGCGCTGGCGTGCCACGATGTCGCGCTGGTGCTTGGCACGCCATTCATTAGCGGCAAGGATTCTCTCAACAACGAGTTCAAATACACGGACGCGAGTGGTGAACGCCGGGCGATCGCCATTCCGCCGACGCTATTGATCTCCGCGCTCGGCCAGGTGGCGGACGTAACGCAGTGCGTCACGATGGACCTCAAGACGCCGGGCAACGTGCTGTATCTGATTGGTGAAACCCACGCGGAGTTCGGCGGCTCGCAATTAGCTTTGCTCCATCGGCAACCCGGCGGCGCTGCGCCGAAAGTGCGAGCCGAAGCGGCAAAGCAAATCTTCACCACCCTGCACGGCGCTATTCAAGCCGGCCAGATTCGCGCCTGCCACGACTTGAGTGAAGGGGGCCTCGCGGTGGCGCTGGCGGAGATGTGTTTCGCTGGCGGGTGGGGCGCCGAGATCGATTTGCCCGAATCTTCGCTCACCGTCGCCACGCAGCTGTTCAGTGAATCGAACAGCCGCTTCGTGTGCGAAGTGCCGCGCGAGTTGGTGGATGAGTTCGAAGCGCGGATGGTCGACACGCCGCACGCCAAACTTGGCGTAGTGAGTGAATCACCGCTCCTGCAAATCGTCGCGGAAGGAAAGCAAGTGATTGATGTGAACATCGCCGCCGCGAAAGTAGCGTGGCAGGCGCCGCTAAAGTTTGCGTGATGAAGTCGTTTGTAGCACGGGACCGAAGTCCCGTGCGAGCACAATTTTGCGCACGGGACTTCGGTCGCGTGCCACTTACGAAAACCATGTCGCCGAAAGTTTTAGTTCTTCGCGCTCCGGGCGTGAACTGCGATGAAGAGACCGCGTATGCGTTCGCGCAGGCTGGCGCCACGCCGCTGCGGCTGCATGTGCAGGAACTGCTTGCGCATCCGGCGCGGCTCGGCGGGTTCCAAATCCTGTGCCTCCCCGGCGGGTTCAGCTACGGCGATGACATTGCCTCGGGCCGGGTGCTCGGCAACCAATTGCGGCTTAAGCTGACCGATGCCCTTGAGGAATTTCGCGCTGCCGGCAAACTGGTGCTCGGCATTTGCAACGGATTTCAAGTGCTGATGAAGACGGGGCTGTTGGATGTGGATGATGCGGGCGGTCCGCAGGCGACCCTCACCTGGAACGATCACGGCCGCTACGAAGCGCGTTGGGTGCGCGTCTCCACGGCGCCGAGTGCGTGCGTGTTCCTGCGGGGGATGGAGCAGTTTGAACTGCCGATCGCCCACGCCGAAGGGAAGATCATGTTCCGCGACGCGGCGGCCCAAGACCAGATTCTCGGCGCAGGTCGCGGCGTGCTTAAGTACGTCAACGAGCGCGGTGAGGTGGCGACGCAGTTTCCTGCGAATCCGAACGGCTCAATAGCGGCCCTTGCCGGGTTGTGCGATTCGACCGGCCGCATCTTCGGCTTGATGCCACACCCCGAACGCTTTATCTCGCCGCAACAGCACCCCAGTTGGACCCGCGGGCCCGAGCGTAAGGAAGGGGCCGGGCTGCAAGTCTTTCGCAATGCGGTGGAGTACTTTGCGTGAAAATGATCCCCGCCAACTCTTAACGGGAGGTCGAACGTTCGCCATGCCGATTGCGTTGCAAACAATTCTGCTGCTCGTCGCATCGAACTTGTTCATGACGTTCGCGTGGTATGGGCATTTAAGGTATTTACACGGCCGACCGCTATGGGTTGCGGTGCTGGTGAGTTGGGGCATCGCGTTTTTCGAATACATGCTGATGGTCCCGGCGAACCGCTTGGGCAGTTCGCGGCTCGATCTGACGCAGCTCAAAGTGCTGCAGGAAGTCATCACGCTCTCCGTGTTTGTGCCGTTCGCGATTTTGGTTATGAAGCAGTCGGTGCGGCTGAATTTCTTGTGGGCCGGGCTCTGCTTGTGCGGCGCGGTGTACTTCGCGTTCAGGAAGTAGGGTGGGTGGCTGGGGTCGGCGCTTTCGCCGCCCTCAGCCGTGCCGACTGAGCGTCCCCTGCAACGGGTTCGTGACCGTGAATTCGCAAGGGGCCATTCCACCCCGGCTGGGGGCGGCTGACGCGCCGACCCCGGCCACCCCTACAACCGGCCCCCCGGCCCACCCACTCTGCCCGAGTTTCCACTGCTAGCTGTCCCATTTCCCGATTGCCGTGGCTATTCTGAAAGTTACGGTACTTACCTCTTCGATACTCTTTGCGGGACCGACAGTGTTTACCAAACGAAGTGGGTTTACCAAGTTGTGGATTGCGCCAGCATTTTTCGTGCTAGCGACTGTGGCTTGGGGCCAAGCACCGGTGTACCAGATGCACGCGGGCGCTGGTTGGGGGCCTGGTTGGGCTAACAACTGGGGTCCGGGCTGGAACCAAGGTTGGGGCCCCGGTTGGAATAACGGCTGGGGCGGTAATCAAATCAACGTGTGGAACGGGCCGGCGCCGAACGTTCAGGCCGGTTCATTCCAAAGACCTTATCCGTATCACCTCGATTATTACCGCATGCGGTACGGGGGCGGTTACGCCCCGTACTTCGGCAACTTATATGGCACGCCGGGGGCGGTGGCTTCGCAGTTTTACGGCGCGGCGCCACCCGATGTGGCGCAACAAGCTCCACCGCAACCGAATGGCCCGCCGTTGCAGTACGAACTGCCCAACCAACAAGTGAAGTGTCCCCACTGCGGAGCGATGTTCAACGCCGCCGAGGCGCTGGCGAATTAACTAATCACCTCATCAGCCGCCGGGCGCTAGCCCCCGGTCGTTCAAAGCGGGTTTGACCCAACTCGCATCGACCGGACGCTAGCGCGTGCCGGCTGATAAACAGATCGCAAGGAAGCGAAAGATGATCACTCGCACCGCACTGACGCTCGGTTGTTTACTCGCCGCTTCGAGCATGCTCTCCGCCGGTCCGTACTCCAACGGGCCCTTCCCGGTGCAGCAACCAACACAAGCAACAGCGCCCTTTGCCGGTTGGCCCAACTACGCGCAAGTGAACCCGCAGTACCGCTGGGGTTGGTTTGGCGCCGAGCACTTCTATCCCACGGTCCAGTGGCACCGCGACATCAACGGCGACACGATCCGCTGGGATCGCCAGCGGCGATACTAGGGGAGGCGTTCGGCATACGTCGGAATCCGCCACTCGTCAGTCGCCTGGTCGATAGCGCCGCCGGCGAGCTCAACGACAACTCGGTCTACGATTGAGACGCCGCGCTCCGCCATTTGCGGGAAAGTATCCTCACCCTCTACGTCGGGAGTTTGATCGGGGAATGCTCGGCGAGTGCGATGGATCCAGTAAGATCCCGACAAATCGCTGCGTCCGACAGCGCGTGCGATTCCGTCCGGACCGATCGCAAATCCAATCAATCCGCCCCAAGTAGCGGTGGGATTATCTGAATCCCATCCGGCCAGCGAGCCGATCTGGATTGTTCGCAAGTAGTCGCCGTCACCATAGAACAGGCTGATGAGACTTGACGCGAAGTTGATGCCCGCGTCCCACGGATTGCGGTACTTGTAGCCATCGCTCGCTGCGAGCTGGTACCGTTCATACACCGCATCGCGGGTCAACTCCCAGTTCTCGTGGTCAGGATTCGCGTCGTACGACTCCTTGACGAAGTCGTACATCGCCGCGGCATAGCTTCCCTGCGGTAGCCGACGGCGGGCCTGCTCTGCCGCAGCGCGCATGCGCGGGCCCAGCGGCTTGGCGGGGTCGCTGTTGGCGATGATCGAGTGCATCTCGATGTAGAACTTGGCGATCCACTCGGCGTCGTCCTTGGCGGTGGTGCGAACGGGCAAATGTCCTAACCGCAGCGCCACGTCCGGCCGACCGGGGGCGAGGAGTCCAAACATCTCGGTCGTCAACTGCGCATCGATCTGGTCGTAGTTGGGATTATTCGCGGGCTCGCTTGTCTCAGGCGGCAGCATTCCGTCGACCCGCATCAGGTCGTAGGCGCTTTCGTTCGAGACCCACAAGAAATTCTCGCGCTGTTGACCGCCAGGCGGAATCGGGGCGTCATCGTTCGAGTAGATGTGCTTAAGCCAACCGGCGCGAATTTGCTCGGGCGAGAGAACCAAGGTCGGCGAATGCTCGACCAGGTGCTGGTACATGTATTCGATGTCGGTGTCGTCATCAGCGCCCCAGGGCTTGCCGCGCCCGACCAAGACGAGCTCAATGCGAGGAGCGCCCTCGGTCGAGGCCCCTCGTTCCCACGTGGCGTAGCCACCCCAATCGGCGTCGGTGAAGAACGGCGCATCGGTCCGTTTGTTTTCGGTCACCAGCCCCGTCCAGTTGGCAATGGTTTGGCCCAACCAGAACCCGGCAAGTCGCTCGCGATAAGCAGATCGCGACAGCCGGATCTCGCTCGGGGGCGATTCCGCCAAAGCGTGAACATCGGCGAGAAGAGTCAGCGCGGCGAGCAACAGTCGCCCACGACAAAGAGAGAGCACCATGACGGAGCACTTTGGCCGATAGAACGCGTAGGAAAGGAGCCTAGAACCGATCCAAGCTGAGAGTACGATTTATTGGACTCGCTGCTTATCTCATGTGTCAAGCGCCAGCAGAGTTGCTTGACGTTTTTCAACGGTCCCTTGCGCCTCCGAGAGTGAGGAATGGAGGCCTGCCGCTTCGCCATCGATTGTCAAATTTGTGATCCGCACCGACGTGAAACCTGGGAACCCCCGTTTGCCACTCCCTGATTCGCTCCGGAGCCAAGCCCCGTGGTAAGCGGCAAGTCGTGCTCGAGAAGGTGAAGTGTGAAAACGGCTAGATGTGAGCGGAAGGTAAAGTCCTCACACCTTGCACCTCGCTATTCATAACTCCACAGCTACCGCATAAACCCGATGTTAAACGTGAACACCTGATTGTCGTCGAAATCGGCGTCTTGCACGGGCCACGCGAAGTCCAGCGCGATCGGGGCGGGGCCCATCGCGGGGATGGTGATGCGGAGACCGACCCCCGGCGCCACGCGGAAATCGTTAATCGTCACGTTTTCTTCTACGGTGCCGAAGTCGACAAACGTCACCCCGTGAATCATGTCGTCCGCCGTGAGCGGGAACATGTATTCGACGGTGTTGATCCACATGAACTGGCCCCCGATGGTGGAGTTCCCTTTCACGGGCGAGGCGCCGCGGAAGTCGAAGCCGCGGAGCGTGCTAAAGCCCCCGGCGAAGAAGTTGTCGTACACCGGCGTGTTGGAGCCAGTGACACCCACCATCGAGCGGAGCGTGAGCACATGGCGGCCGGAGTGGTCGGGCCGTTCACGCAAGAGGAAGTATTTGTGGGCGTCGATCGTCGCGCGGGGATAGGTGAAGCTGCCGACCACTTGTTCAACGGTGAAGTCGAGCAAATGACCTTCGGTCGCCAGGAACGGGTTGTCGCGCGTGTCGTTCGCCACGCGGATGCCGAAGCCGTGAACCGCGTTGTAACCTTCGGTGTCGAGCAGTTCTTGCGGGGCGCCGGGGAGCGATTGATCGATGTTGCGAATCTCAACCTGCTCACCGCGGTAAGTGAGCGAGCCGCTCACATCGTTCTCCGTCCACTGGTACCCCCAGCCCACGCGGCCGCCGACGCGGGTTTCGTTCCAATCTTCGTAAATGCGGTCGAAGTACGAACCGCTCAGGCTTAAGCTGGTGGGTGTATCGAGGAAGTACGGATTCTGCCAGCTCGCGAGGTACCGCTGTACTTGCGTCCCGGGCGCCGCTTCCAAGCGAAAGCCTTCGCCGTTGCCGCGCCACGCGGTGCCATCAAGCACTTCTTGAAAACTGGTCGGTGGGCGGCGCCAATCGAAGTTCCGTTCGTCGAGCACGATCTGCCCCACCACCCCGGCGTTGGAGTTCACCCCCACGCCCACCATAAAGCGGCCGGTTTGGGTTTCTTCCACATCGACAATCACGTCCACTGCGTCATCGTTGTACGTGCCGGCCGAACCAAACTGCGGGCCGGGGAACAGTTCGCCTGAATTGGCGATTGGCGGCGCGCCGGCATTGGGCATCGGCGCTGGAATCATTTGCGGCGGAGGTTGATTGTAGGGCGTGCCGTAAGTGGGGGGCGCTGCCGGATAGGCGCCGGCCGGCGGCACAGGCAGCGGTTCCGCGAACTGCACTGGCTGCACCGGAGCGGAACCTTCACCCGGACCAGCGGCTCCGACCGGCAAGCCACCGTAGATCGATTGCTGCACGGGCTGTTGTTGAACCGGTTGCTGCTGAACGAATGGTTGCTGCGGTTGAACCGGTTGCTGCGACGTGGGTTGTTGCGCCAGCGTCTGTTGAGAAGGGGGCGCCGATTGCCACCCCGTTCCCCCCGCCGCTGGGGGATAGTAGACGATGTACCGCTGTTGTTCCGCGGGCGTGTTCGTAGTTGCGATCGGCGCCGCTTGCAGCGCGGCGCCTTCGGCGGCGGTTTGCAGAAACGGATCGCTCGGCGGCGCGGGGGCATCGCCAAAGAACGCGCGCTGGATGCGGTCGAGCACTGTCGGCGCCGGCGCATCAACCGGCGGAACAGGCAGCGCCGCATACACACTGTTGATTGGCGCAGCGGACGCGGCATTCACACCCGGCGCATCTTCCAAATAGATGTCCACGTACTCGTCGTTCGGATCGGCGGTGTCGGCGATATTCTCCGTCGTCGGCCGATGGACTTCGTACTGCCCGGCCGCCAGTTGTCGTACCTGTGGCGTTTGGTCGGGGCTTTGGCCGCGGAAGTTAGGCGAGCCGCCGCTGTCGGCCGTGAATTCGGTGTCGCTGAGTTCCGGGATGCGGTACGTGATTTTGGGCATCACCCCGCGCTGCGGATCGCTAAGGAACAGACTGCTCGCGCGCAACCGGCGTTCGCTCGCCAGGAATTCGCGGGTGTCAACAATCTCGCCCGGCGTGATTGAAAGCCGATTCAAGACGGTTTGAATCCGCGTGTGAGGATTTTCGCCATTGATGTTCACGAAGATGCGGCCCACGCGCCAGCGCTTGCCCTCTTCAATGTGGTACACCAGGTCAAGTTGCCCTGGCTCTTCCAAAAAGACGGGCTCCGCGCGGATGTCGGCAAACACGTACCCTTGGCTGCCGTAAAGCTGCTTGATCCATTCGGTGTCGCCATTCATCACCGCTTGTTCGAACGGCTTGCCGCCGGGGAGTTCGATCCCCATGGCGATCGACTCGCTGGCGAATTTTGTGTTGCCTTGGAAAGTAACATTCCGCACGTTGTAGCGCGGCCCTTCGTGAATGACGAACTTGATGGTCGCCCATGTGCCGCTCTCGCCGAATTCCACCGTGCGGCCCACCTTCGCTTGGAAGAAACCGTAGGAGCGGTAGTAGGAAATTAGCTTGTTGGTGTCTTCGTCCAGCGTTTCGCGAATGAACTTGCCGGGGAAGAGGGGCCACGTCCAGCCGGGTTTCGATTCGATTTTGGTTTCAAGCTGGCCGTCGCTGGCGAACTCGTTCCCTTCGAACTCCACGCCCCAAACTTTTTGCTTGCCCCCTTCGTTAATCACATAGACCACCCCTTGGTCCTGGGGTTTTTGGCCTTCGAGAATCTCCACCTGCACGCGGGCGAAGCCCTTGTTTTCGTATAGCTCTTGGATTTTGCGCCGGCCCTCTTCCACTGCAAACGGATCCACCGCCCCGCCGACTTGTAGGCCCGTCTCCTTAGCGAGCTTACTGTTGCGGACCTTCTTGTTGCCGAGGTACTCGACGTACTTAATGGTGGGCCGTTCGACCACTCGAAGCGTGACGATCCACCCTTCGCTGGTTTGCTGCGTGAAGGGGTGAACGCTTACAAAGTACGGTAGCCCCGCGAGCAGCCGCACGTCGCGCTGCACCATTTTGGGGTCATACGGCCGGCCGATGCGGGTGCCCATCTGGGCTGTAATGCGATTGGTGGGAACGCTTTTGTTCCCTTCAATCACCACATCGATCACCGGCTCGTTGGTGGCGAATTCCGAAGGCCCCGGCACAATGGGTTTCCGTTCCTCATCGCCAAAGAGCGACCGGGCCGAGGGAGTCCCCGGCGTCGGCGCTTGCCCCGCGGCCGGCGCAAGCACAAGTGCTACCAGGCTTAAGCTGAAGAGCAGTCTGTGAAGAGTTTGCGGCACAAAATCTCTCGGAAAGTGGCCCATCAAGGTCGGCAAGCCGGCGCACAAAATCCGCGCACCCGCAAGCGGGGAGAGATTTAGCGGAAGCGGGTGAAAGTTACAAGAGAAGCCGCCGTGAGGTGCTAGCACTTACCGGCGATAATGACCAAAGAGAAGCTTAACCACAGAGATCACGGAGGACGGACAGAGGGAAAGAGAGGGATGGTCTCCTTGGGCAGTTTCTTTCCAACTTACCAGCGATCGAACGGTAGAATAGGCATCTGCCAATTTTTCCTTCCTTCTCTTTTTCCTTTCTCTGTGTCTTCTCTGTGGTTAAGCTTCTTTTCTTAAGGGATTAGCTTTCCGCCGCTGCGGCGAACAATCGCTCAAACCGCTCCCGCGTCTCCGCAAAGATCTCGAGCGCCTCGGTCTGCAGCAGCGTCGGGTCAATCCCGCGCAGCAGGTACGCCAGCTTCGCCAGTTCCGCGGGGTCGCTCGGAAATTCATGCCGGCCGGCGGCGTTCATCAGGCGGATGCGCGCTTCGACGCTGCGCTGGAAGCGGTACGCTTGGCGAAAGAATTGGGCGTCGCCGCTGGAGAGGTAATTGTGTTCTTCGAGTGCAGTGAGCGCATCGAGCGTCCCCGGCACACGCACTGCGGGGTTTTCGTGACCGTGTTTGAGTTGCAGCATCTGCACCAGGAACTCGGTATCCACCGCGCCGCCGGGGCCACGCTTCAGGTTCGCTGGCGTGGCGGACTCTTCGAGTCGTGCGCGCATCTCACGAATCTCGCGGGCCATTTCCGGCTTCCACGCGGGGCCGTAGGCTGCTTCGACTACCGTGTGCATCGCGTATGCCGCCGCGCGGTGGGCGCCGAAGATCACCCGCGCTTTGCATAGCGTTTGCCGTTCCCACAACTGCCCGCGGCCACTGGCGAAGTAGCGGGCCAAACTATCAATCGGCGCCGCCAGCGGACTGCTCTTGCCGGCGGGACGCAACCGCATGTCGACTTCGTACAGCCGGCCGAGCGGGCCGATTTGGTTGGCGACCTTGATGATGCGCTGGCCGAGCTCGCTGAAGAAGTGGCCGTTGGTGGTGGTGAGCCCCGAAGTTTTTCCCCGCTTGCGATGGAACGTTTGCCCCTCCGCTTCGTATAGAAAAATCAAATCGAGATCGCTGTGATAGTTCGGTTCCCGCCCGCCCAGCTTGCCGAGCGCCAGCACCACCAGTTCCGAGCGTTCGCCAACGCGCTCCGCAAATCGGCTGCGATACGCCATGTTCTCCGCGGTCGGTTCGGGCATTTCACCAATCGTCGGCTCGCCAAACTTGTCCACCAGCCATTGGTACTCCCGCTCGATGATCGCCTTGAGGCAACACTCGGCTATGTCCGACAGCGCCGCATGCGTGTCGCGGATGTCGTCCTTGCCCACAATGTCCCGCACGCCCACACGCAAATGCTGGGCGCTTTTGAAACTGAGCAGAATTGGTGATAAGTCCTCCGCCCCGCGCACCAGTTCCGCCAGCGAGGTTTCCAGCATCGCTAGTGTCGGCAGGTTTTCCACCAGCAGGCTGTCCATCAACTCGTCGATCATCCCCGGGTTGCTGGTGAGGATGCTGGAAAGATACGGACACGCCGCGCACAGCTTCACATAAAATTGCAGCGACGCCTGGCTGGAACTAAACAGCTCCCACAGCGCCGCTTTGCCGCCGAGCGAATCGCTCACCCGACACAGACTCACCAGCGTGCCGTCGGGGTCTGGTGTTCGTGAAATCGCCGTGAGCAGCCGCGGGGCGATCGAGGCCAAAAAATGCCGGCATCGCCGCGTCGAGAGGAATCGAATCCGCTCGGTCGCCAGTTCCATCAGATTGTCGTACGCATTTTGCGCGTCTTCAAACTGGTACTTGCCGAGGACCTCTTCAATCCGCTCGAAGCTGGGGCTCGGATCATTCACCAAGTCAACTTCGGGCTCCGCCGTGGGGTCGCCGCCGAACGCATCGCTCAGCAGGTGATCGAGCATCTTGCGGTTCGTTTCAGTCCGCTCGCGCAATTCGCCGCGGAACATATCCAGCGGCAGCCGGTGCGGCGTGCCGACGTACCCCATCCGCACGGCCAGCTTGCGCAGCTCGTCCGGCTCAGCGGGGAGCGTGTGCGTTTGTAGATCGAACATAATCTGCAGCCGGTGTTCGACCTTTCGCAGAAAACTGTAGTTATCGCTTAGCAGAGTTGCCTCCTGATGCGTGAGACACCCCGCCTTCGCGAGCCGCTCGACCGCTTCCAGCGTGTTGCCGGTGCGCACCTCGGGCAGCGTGCCACCGTTCAGCAGTTGCAGGAACTGGATCACGAACTCGATGTCGCGAATCCCGCCGGGGCCGTTCTTGACATTCCGTTCACCCCCTTCTTCTAGCAGCGTGCGATGTTCGATGCGGGCCTTCAGCGATTTGATCCCCGTGATATCCGCGAGACTCAAGTACCGGCGATACACCCACGGCTCCAATCGCCGCAAGAGTTCATCGCCGAGCGAAATGTCCCCCGCCACGGCCCGCGCTTTCACATACGCTTGCCGCTCCCAAGTGCGCCCCTTCACGTCGTAGTAGGCGATCATCTGCTCGAGATTCGGGCAGAGCGGTCCGCGGGTTCCCTCGGGCCGTAGCCGCAAGTCCACCCGATAGACGGCGCCGAACTCGGTTTGTTCCGAGAGCAGCTTCACCAGCTCGCGACTCAGCCGATCAAAGAACTCGCGATTCTCAATCGGTCGCGGGCCGGAGGTTTGACCGTCGTGATCGTAGAGCAATACCAGATCGATATCGCTCGAGTAGTTCAGCTCGATCCCGCCCAATTTGCCGAGCGCCAGCACGCAGTATCGCACGGGGTCGCCCTTGGCGTCGCGCGGTTCGCCATACCTGGCCACCAGTTGCCGCCGCAAAAACGCGAGCGCCGCCTCGATCAGCGCGTCCGCCAGAA
Source organism: Pirellulales bacterium (assembly GCA_022841705.1). Classification (GTDB taxonomy): domain Bacteria; phylum Planctomycetota; class Planctomycetia; order Pirellulales; family Lacipirellulaceae. The sequence continues at coordinate 79,842 of JALHQZ010000005.1, read as the reverse complement.
ACGAGATCTGCCGCGCGACCGTGCTCACCACCTGCCCGCGCACGATATCGCCATAGGCAATCCGCAGCGTCTCGCGCCGCTTGCAACGCCGCAGTGTGCGACTCGCTTGGTTGATATCGTGATGCACTAGAACTTCGCCGGTGATCTCTTCGACCAGCACGTCGCGGGCCACCGGCCGACCCTCTGTCATCCGCAGCAGGTCGTAACATTCCTGATCGCGCACCAACAAATCGCTCAGGTACTGACTCGACGCAAACAGGGAGAGCAAGTTGGGCAGCGCCGAGCGATCGCGCTCGAACAGCGCCACCGTGGCCAGGGGACTCCGCGCCGCCACGATGAACCGCTCCAAATTGTTCCACGCCATGTCGGCGTCGGCGAGCGTCGGCGCGGCGGCCTTAAACTGTTCGCACAGCGTATCGACCAAATCGAGCGAGACCCCCGCTTCCGCAATGCGGCGCAGGTTGTCGTGCCCGCTCTTGGTCTTGGTGAGCCGCAGAGTTTGCAGCCACGGCGTCGCCACCGTGGGCTCGTCGAGGTAACGCTTCAGCAGGTCGAGTTCCATGTGCGCGGAGCGGCGCCCGAAAGAAGGGCCGAGAAGAACCGAAGGAATCGCCTGCGTAACCGATAGCTTTAGTATAGCAGCCCGCGATTCGATTTGTAGGATGGGTTATCCGCGGAGCGGTAACCCATCGGCGGTGGAGTCAAGCGTCGCGTTCAATGGGTTACCGCACACGCGGATACCCCATCTTACATACGCATCCTACAAGAAGCACCAGCATCAACCCCGCCGGCTCTGGCACGGCGTTCGCCGCCACCGAGTTGGCTGGCATCGTCGTCCCAAAGTTCGCAGTCCACACCGCCAAATCACCCGCGTCGATTTGGCTATTCCCGTTGCCATCGGCGCCGGCATAGGGTGTGACCACAGAACCGCCTAACGCATCTCGCCAGGTGGTGAAGTCGGCCGCATCCACGGCCCCATCCCGGTTGAAGTCGCCGGCCAAAGTGAGATTCGCCACGTTTGCCGCTTCTGCCAGCACTGTCACCCCCACAATGTTCGGCCCGGGCGCCGCGCTCGAGACGATCAACGAATTCGTCAGTACGTTGTACCCGGTGCTCGCTTCCCACACCCCCGTGTTGGCGAACCGAATCGCGTACCGCACATCGTTTCGGAGCGAGACTTCCTTGTCCGGCATCCACAGCGCCACAGTGTAAGTCCCTTCCGCCAAGCCGTTCGGCAGCACCAGTTGCGTCGCCAGAGTCTGCGTGGTTCCGCCCGACCAAAACCGCGGGTCGGCCGCGAGCGCCGCGGTGACCACCGCGCCCGTGGTGTTGTTGCGCAGCACCACCTCGACATTGCGCGGATTGAACAACTCGCCGAAGCCCACGTTGCTCAAGTTAATATTAACTGGCATTAGCCCTCCCGGCTTCACCGTGGTTGGTAGCGCAGCGCTGTTGAGTTGAAGCCGATAGCCGAGCCGGCGATCAATCTCATCAAAGCCCCCCTGGGTTTTCCATTTCTGAATCACATCGGGATGGTAATCAAGATTCAGATAATCAGTATGCAGCGTGGTCATCTCGTTGATCGCGGCGGTGGCGTCGTTCCGCGAGTGCGGTGCGCACGTTTCGCCCCCCATCGGCACGAAGCGGCTCTCGCCACCAATGTAGGCCAGTTCTCGACTGAGCGGCCACACGCCGCCAGGATTGATGTACGTGCCAAAATCCGTGGATGAAGAGAGGAAACAATCGTTGAGGTGTCCGACCCGCGACAAATCGCTCCCGTCAAACGCGTTGGCCGCCGTAATAACCGCCGTGTCCGACGATTGTGAGCCCCCGAAGATTTCGCGCTTGAAGTGCGGCGTGCGGATGCCCACCGTCCGGTCAACTGGCAGCGCGTCGAGAATGGCGCCCAAAATCTCGGCCCGGTTTGCCGGCGTGTCGTTGCCGTTGGTGCTGCTGTGCCATTCGCCCCACCCCCCGATGAACCCCGCGTCCAGGTGAAACAGCACATCCTTGTTCGCTTGCCATAGCGGCGCGAGCTGCGCAATGTGTCCCAGGATGACACTCTTCGGCGCGTCCGCCCCGCCGTCATTGTTGTAAGCGAGGCGAAACTTCACCTTGATACCGTTGGTCCGCGCAGCGTTAAAGCCCGCCTGAATCTGATTGAGAAACGTGGTGCTGAGGGGCGCGTTGCGATAGCTACTGGCGACCACTCCCGCATACACCATGGTCTGCCCCTGATTGCGGATATTCGCATACTCCCAGGGATCCGTGAGGAAGCTGAACTGCATAAACCCCCGCTCGGGGTTGAGAATCTTGTCGCTGGTGGGGTTGAAGTTCGTTGTCACCGGCGCCCCTTGGCCGTACGCCCCGGTGGTTGCAAGGGCGAGCACAATTCCGGCCAAAATCCGTCGAAGTATCCGGTGCATCACCAATCCACGCGTGCCTAGGTGCAAGAACTCCCCAGAGGCTACGTTAGCCGATCGCGAGGGATGACGCAAAAAGTAGGAGGGGTCATCCGCTTTGGCGGTAACCCATCACGCGGTGAGATCGACTCTGGCGTCCGATGGGTTACCGCTGGCGCGGATAACCCATCCTACAAGAGCCCATCGTACGGGGAGCTAAACCCCCAGCGAAAACAGCTCCATCCCCACGTGCTCTGTCACCACAGCGCCGAACAGCGTGTGGGCATTGGCGTCGTAAATGGTGATCGGCAGCGTTTGGCCGATCTGCCGGGGGTTGCCGTCGAACACCACAATCCGGTCGCACATGGTCCGGCCGGTGAGTTGGAGCGTGTGCCCTTCACCGCCTTCGTGGTCATGGTCATGGCCGCGGCGCTCTTCACTCTTGCTCGGTCCCTCCACCAACACTTCCACGCGGCGTTCTAAGAATGCGTGGTTATCTTCCTCGCTGATTTCGTTTTGCAGCGCGAGCAGCTCGTTGTTGCGCCGCTTCTTCACTTCCTCCGGCACATCGTCCGGATACAGCTCGGCGCCTTTCGTGCCCGGCCGTTCGCTGTACTTAAAAATAAAGCTGTTTTTGAAGCGGCTTTCGCGGACGATGTCCATCGTCAGTTGGAATTCCTCTTCCGTCTCGCCGCAGAAGCCGACGATGAAATCGCTGGTGACCGCCACGCCGGGAATCCACTCGTACGCCCGGGCCAGCATCTCCCGATACTCGGCCACCGTATAGCCGCGCTTCATCCGCTTCAGCACCGCATCGCTGCCACTCTGCACCGGCACATGCAGATACTTCGCGCACTTCGGCAGATCGCGCACCGCGGCCAAGAGGTCGTCCGTCATATCCTTCGGATAACTGGTGACGAACTTTAAGCGATCGATCCCTTCAATGTCGTGTAGCGCCGTGAGCAAATCGCTCAGCCGCCACGTACGATCCCCTTCGCGAACCTTGTAGCTGTTAACCGTTTGGCCGAGCAGGTTGATTTCCTTGCACCCCTCGGCGGCCAATTGCTTCGCCTCGGCGATGATATGCGCCGGCGGCCGACTTTGCTCCGGCCCGCGCACGCTTGGCACGATGCAGTAGGTGCAGAACTTATCGCAGCCAATCATGATCCGCACATACGCCTGAAACGGCGTCGGTCGCATGGTGGGGTCGCGCAGCGGATCGAAACTCTCGTGGCTCCGCTCGATCGTGTCCCGCGTCCCCTCTTTACGACCGAGACTCACCGCCAGTTGATGTTCGTTCTTCCCCCGCGCGTTGCGAATCAGCTCCGGAATGCGTTGCAGTTGCCCCGGCCCAACGACAATATCCACAAACGGCGCCCGGTCAAAAATCAGCTTCTGGTCTTTCTGGGCCATGCAGCCCATCACCCCAATCACCTTCTCCGGATTCTTTTTCTTCGCATCCTTCAGGCGGCCCAGCGCGCTGTAGATCTTATCCTCCGCATGTTGCCGCACGCTGCACGTGTTGAACAGAATCGTGTCCGCTTCCGCTTTGCTGGAAGTCAGCTCGTACCCCTCCTTGCGCAAGCTCGCCACCACCAGCTCGCTATCGAGCAAGTTCATCTGGCAGCCGACGGTTTCGATGTAGAGCTTAGGCATGAAAGAGGTCAAAAGGTGGAAGAGTCGAAAGGTAGAAAGGTGGCGATAGCAGACGGGGAATCGTGAAGGCAGGACGTTACCGTAGAATACCTTTCCACCTTTTCACCCTTCGACCTTTCCACCCCCGTTTAAGCAGCGCCCTTCTTCTTAGCTTGCGCCGCTTTTTGTTTCGCCGCCGCGAGTTGCTGCTGCACTTCGCCGACGAGCTGGTCCCGCCGCCGCCGCATGAGCGTCACCAGCGACGACACCGCAATCACCGCCGCCGCCACGGCGAGCAGCGTATCCCAAATGTCGAGTCCGTTCATCGTGCGAGGCCCTCCGAGGCAAGACCCCCATTCTAGCAAGAACTGCCGGAATGCGGCGAGAGCGCTCAAGAAGCTAGCGATGAGCCAAATAGCCGGGGAGCTACGCTCCGCGGAGTGCGGTTTCCAGAGAAATGTGCGGTTTTAGCAACAGCCGCGCTCCGCGGAGCGTAGCTCCCCGGCTATTGTTCGGATTCGCACTCATCCGCGACGGCGCCACCGTTTCCGCCTCACCCAGCTCCGCAAACACCGCCTCCCGCGCCGCGTCATAATTCCGTTCATGAGCCCCTCGCGTCAGCGGGGGGAGCGCTTCGGTCGGCGCCGTCTTCACCGCCACCCGCCGCTCCGGCGACGGTGCAATCGGCTGCGGGGCGATTGCACTAACGGCCGTCGTCGCCACCGCAATCGGCGCCGGTAGCGCGTCTCGCCACACGGTGTAATCCGCGGCATCGATGATGCCATCATCATTCCCATCCGCCGCCAGATTCACTGCCGATCCAAAGGTCGAACGCCAGAGATCGTAGTCCGCTTGATCGACGATGTTGTTGCGGGTGTAATCGCCGGGGAGGGCCGGCGGGGTGATGGTGGTGAGGGAGTAGAGTTCAGATCCGATCTCTGGCGTGAGCGCAGCAAGAAACAGTCGGTCCCCAGCAGCGAAGAGTCCCGTTGGGTATGAGCCGCCAGAGCCCGCGACCAAATCCCTTACAATCACCGTGCCTGTTTCGGTGCCATCACTGGTCCACAACTCTGTGCCGGTCGCGCTACTCCTCGCCCGAAAATAGAGCTGTTCATTAGCCATTACATAATGCGTCAAGTCACTTGGAATGCCGTTGATGATGCCGACTGATTCGCTGAGCGAGCTTCCTGGGCCTTGCCAGATATCCTTGACGAGAGTGGTTCCAACTTCCGTCCCATCGCTTTTCCACAATTCAACTCCCGTTGAGCCATCACGGCCTCGGAAGACGACGAAGTTGCCGATTTTTTGCAATCCTCCCAAGAACCCCCGGCCGAATCCGGGAGTTAAATCTTTGACCATCCGTGTCCCGACGGCCGTGCCATCCGTGATCCACAATTCTTCTCCTAGTGAGCCATTATCAGCTGAGAAGAAAAGCCCTTGGTCCGAAGCAGTCAAGAACTGGGGGACAGCGCTCTGTGTCCCCGGGCGAATATCGACCACGATATTGGTCCCTGCCGATGTCCCATCGCTTTTCCACAGCTCAGTTCCGCTCGTCCCATCATTCGCGACAAAATAAAGCACATCGCCGAGATTCGTCAGCCACGCTGGTCCAAAAACATTGGCGCCAGGAACGATCTCCTTCACGAGCGCAGTTCCCGCCTCTGTTCCATCACTTCTCCACAACTCACTGCCGGTTACGCCATTGTTCGCTGTGAAGTACAACGTTCCGTTGACGTTCGTGAGGTATCGGGGCGACGAACCTGCTGATCCTGGATTGATGTCCCGAACGCGGACCGTACCGGTGGTCGTACCATCGCTCTTCCATAATTCGTACCCAGATACTTCGTCAGTGGCCGTGAAGTAGAGCACACCTTCGACGTTTGTTAGCTCGCCGATTGAAGACGGACGGAAACTGGGGGTCATGTCCTTGACAAGTACAGTGCCTGCAGTGGTGCCATCCGATTTCCATAACTGGGAATCTTGGCCTACAGTCGCCACAAAATAGAGCACCGAGCCGGCGACCTCGATTTCACCGATGCCCGTTACTCCCGGAGGGGAAATTTTCAGAGTGTTTGCCTCGAAACCATTACTGCTCCACAATCCGCCCGAAACTCCATCATTTGCAAAAAAGTAAACTACTCCATCGAGAACACTTGCGTCACCGACGCCCGTCCCTACCGAGCCTCCCGCCGTGCGAATATCTCGCACCAGTTTAGTTCCCTCATTTGAGGTATCGCTGGTCCATAGTTCTGCTCCATGACTATCATCGTGGGCACGGAAGAATATCGCACTACCTACCGCTACCAGAGGTTGAGGCGCCGTTGTGAAGTAGCTCGCATCGTTCGCTTTGACAATGATTGTTCCTGCTACTGTCCCGTCAGATTTCCAGATTTCTTGACCGCCATTGCCTCGGAAGTAAAGAGTACCTGCGAAGTTCAAGAACGCGCTTGCATCTGTGCGAGTGAGAATTTGCGTTCCCAACTCAGTGCCGTCGCTTTTCCAGAGTCCTGCGTCTCCGAAGCTATCAGTCGCTCGAAAAAACAACACCCCAGAGACATTCGTCAGAGATGAAGGATACGAAGATCCTAAACTTTGGATGTCTTTAACGAGCACAGTCCCTGTCGAAGTGCCATCCGTTTTCCAAAGTTCTTTGCCAGCAGTTCCGTTCCCGCGAGCCGCAAAAAACAACGTGGTTCCTACTGAAGCCAAACTCGTGATGTCTGCGCCGCCAGACCCAACGAACACATCTCGAACCAGCATCGTTCCTGAAGCCGTGCCATCGGTTCTCCAAAGCTCAGCGCCAGTCATCCCATCATTCGCGACAAAAAAGACTTCACCTTGATGACTCGTGAATCGCCGGGGATCGGAGCTTGCCGAGCCGGTGCGAATATCCTTCACCAGCCCAGTGCCAGCGCTAGTTCCATCGCTTCTCCAAAGCTCTTCGCCAGTTAGACCATCGTTCGCACGAAAATAGACGATGCCTCCCGACTCACCAAAATAACGCGGATTACTGCTTGATGAGCCTTCACGAATATCGCGAACGAGAACTGTACCAGTCTCGCTGCCGTCCGAGCGCCATAACTCTTGACCAACGCTTCCATCGCTGGCGGCGAAAACGAGTTGCCCTGCAAGATTGATTAGTTGGCTCGGGCCGGAACCTACGAAACCGGGGCGCACGTCCTTCACCATCACCGTCCCGGCTTCCGTGCCATCGCTCTTCCAAAGTTCACTCCCATGCACTCCGTCGTTAGCGGAAAAGTACAAGATGCCACCAACATTAGTCAAATACCGCGGCGATGAAGGTCCGCCCAGGAAAATGTCCTTCACCATCACAGTGCCGGCTTCGGTGCCGTCGCTCTTCCACAACTCTTCGCCGTTGGCCCCATCATTGACGACGAAGAAGAGCACCCCACTCACATCGACCAGGTTACTCGGCGAACTACTTGTGCCGGTTGGACTGGGGTTAATATCCTTCACCAACTCCAAATCCCCCGCTAACATCGCGCGGGATTCCAGCGTCTCAAAGCGCAGCTTCCGGTGGTGGTGATCGCGAGAGGGCATCGAGCTGGCAGGCGAGAAAGGAGGCGCCGGGCGGTCAAGAAGGCACAGCTTCTGAGTCTACCCGCCGGCCGCGTTGGCGGCAAACATTCGCCCGCGGAAAAGCCCCGTCAACCCCAAATTGTAGCCACCCCCTGTCAAGCCCAAATTGTGGCCACCCCCCGTTTGGAATGTTTCACGTGAAACAATTCACGGCGGGCCTCAGGGGGAAATTGTTTCACGTGAAACATTTTTTCGAGCCGCGCCCGTCAGGAAGCGGAGTGACCAAATTGTTTCACGTGAAACATTTTTCAAGTCGGCGCATGAAAAAGCGAATGTTTCACGTGAAACATTCGCTTTCGTGGTTTGTCTGGTGGAATTCCAGCAAGCGTTTACCGCGCCACAGCCAACCCGTGCGTCTTGCTGTACTCGCCGTAAATCCAGTCGTAGGTTTTGGCCATTCCTTCGCGGAGGCTGATGCCTGGTTCCCAACCCAAGTAATCGAGAATCTTGGTGTTGTCGCTGTTGCGGCCGTTCACGCCCTTGGGTGCCGACAGGTTGTAGTTGCGCTTCAGCTTGATGCCGGCGATCTCTTCGACGATGTCGACCAACCCGTTGATCGTCACCACTTCGTCGCTGCCCAGATTGATCGGCTCGAGGATGTTCGAGTTGGTGATCTTCAGAATGCCTTCCACACAATCGTCGATGTACATGAAGCTGCGGGTTTGTTTGCCGTCGCCCCAGATTTCGATTTCGTGCTTGCCGCTCTCCTTGGCGGTGATGACCTTCCGGCAAACCGCGGCGGGCGCCTTTTCGCGGCCGCCATCCCACGTGCCGTAAGGGCCGTAGACGTTATGGAACCGGGCCACGCGGGTCGTCAGGCCAAAGTCTTCGCGGAAGTGGCGGCACATCCGTTCGCTAAAGAGCTTTTCCCAACCGTAGCCATCTTCCGGCATCGCGGGGTAGGCGTCTTCTTCTTTGAGGGGGACCACGTCTTCGCACTTCTGCTTATCGGCGTTGTACACGCAAGCGCTCGAAGCGTAGAAGAACTTATCGACGCCGCCAATTTCCTTGGCCGCTTCCAAGAGATGCGTGTTGATGAGCACGCTGAGCATGCACAGTGCGCGGTTGTTCTCGATGAACCCCATGCCACCCATGTCGGCGGCTAGGTTGTAGACTTCGGTCACGCCGGACACCGCATCCATGCAGGCTTCTTTGAGCTTCAGGTCGGCCTGGATGTTTTCGACATCGTCGTGAACTTGATACCACTCGTCGAGCGGCTTGATGTCGACACTGCGAATTTGGTCGTACCCAAGATCGCGAAGTTTGGCGATCAAATGCCCGCCGATAAACCCGCCGCCGCCACCAACCAAAGCCACGCGTTTCTTACTAGCCATTGCGACCTCGAACAGAACCAATCACTTAGGAACAATTTTTGGAAAGCCGCTTCACCGGGGAAGGGCGACAATTCGGCGGGAACCCAGCGGCGAGTGCTAGCAAACTTAGCCGGCACTAGCGGCTGGGCCGTAGCCTTGCATCATACCATGCCGCAATCGGGGGGGATAGATTTTGACTCCGGCGAAAAGCCTGGCGATCGGACATTTTGGGCCGATTTTGCGGGCCTTCCGGAGGGCAGGCTTTCTAGCCTGCCAATTGAGACGCGGCAGCCGCCCGAAACATTCCGCCGTCGCCGCCAATTTCGGCTAGCCATCTTTGGGCCACGCTGGGACCCACTTCCGGCAGACTAGAAAGTCTGCCTCACGCTAGCACGCCGCAAAGCGAGTGACCTTGCCGACTGTGAAGATTTGCAGTGTAATTGCGCTTGTGATGGATGTCCGGAGGATTCGGGCATCAGAGGCAAGCGGGCGTGATTGGCGAAGTAAGACAATGTCTCTCCGAACTGTTTCCTGGCGGCAACTGTTTTTGTGTGGCGAAGTGGTCGGCTTTGTGCTGGCCTGGATCGTGGGCCTCGTCGTGGCGCTGCAAACGCGCAACACCGAGCGCGGCGTTGCGACCGCTGAGCGACTGGCCTCCGCCAACGGCGCCACCGAAGTCCGCACTCTGCGGCCGTTCTTGCCGTAGACGAATCGCGACATCAGCCGCCACGCGCTAGCGTCCGGTCGCTGGTAGTGATTTGCGCCGCATTCTGAACGACCGGACGCTAGAGCGTGGCGGCTGATAGATTCATGCTTTCGTCAGCACCAGCGCCGCGGCCTGTCCAGTCGGCGTGTGATTAATCGCCACAATCGTGTTCCCACCAATCGGTTGCGGTGCGGTGATGACGTTCACCGGGCATTGCGGATCGGGCTCATCGTAGTTCAGCGTTGGTGGAATCACGTTGTGCTGTATACCGAGCAGCGCAACGGCAAGTTCCACCGCGCCGCCGCCGGCGCCGAGCTCGCCGAAGTAACTCGTGGGCGCGGTGACGGGTGTGTCGCCCAGCACGCGGTGAATCGCTTGGGCTTCAATCTGATCGGAATGGCGCATCGCGTTGCCGTGCGCTTTGACGAACGCAATCCTTGGTTCGCCGCTTTGCTCCAGCGCGAAGCGTAATGCGTTTTCAATCGCTTGACCAGTTGGTTGACGCGAAGCAGCGCTCGGCTCAAATCGTGAACCAAATCCGGCAATTTTCGCGATTGGCTTGGCTTTGCGACGTTCGGCGTGCGCAACGCTTTCCAGCACGAACATCGCGCAGCCTTCGCCGCACACCATCCCTTGGCGATTAAGTTCGAAGGGCCGACTCGCCGCAGCGGGTTCATCGCCGGCCAGCGTGAGGCCGGCCCCACGCCGCCACAACAGATCGGTCAAATGCAATCGCGAACCACTGCCGCCGGCGAGCATCACGTCGGCATGACCCCGGCGGATGCAGTCGGCCGCTTCGCCGATGCTCAAGAGACTCGAAACATCGCCATGCGCAATCGTGTTCGTCGGTCCGCGCGCGTCGCGATGAATCCCCACATGGCAGGCCGACATATTCGGCAGATACTTCAGCATCCACAGCGGGAACAGGAGCCGCATTCCCTCGGCGCCCCACGCGCGCATGTCAAAGCCCTTGCCGTTGATGCTCGCTTTGAACGGCGCTTCGAGTTCATCGAACTCGCAGTACATCATCCCGCCGCCGCAGACCACGCCAAAACGTTCGGGCGTCACGCTGCCTTCTTCCAGCCCCGCCATTCGACTCGCTTGCTCCGCGGCGGCGAAGGCGAACTGAATTTCAGGCGCCATCACCTTCAAGCTTTTGCGCGGGGTGACGTACTCCTTAGGATCAAAGCCCTGCACTTCGGCGCCGAACGGCGCGATCCAGCCCATCTCGGCGAAGCGGGGAATCGGCCGGACGCCGCTCTGCCGTGCGAGAATCGCCTGCCACACAACATCGGCGCCAACCCCGAGCGGGGAGACGATGCCGAGGCCGGTGATGACGACATCGCTCATGATGGCACAACCACGCCGTGACCCTGTTATGATGCAGAGGCACGCCTGTGTTAATCGCTACAAGTGGCCCTCGACTCGCCCCCCGAGCGGAGCGCAGTCGAAGGAATAAGTACGCTCTGCCCAGCAAATGTGATGCCCCCAGTGGCAGTGTACTTAGGGAGGCGGTGGTTCTCAAATCGTCGCCCAGGGGGATTTTTGCGGGAAACACCCCTTCGACTTACATTCGGCCCCCGCGCCGCCAATAATAAGTGAAGGATTTCGCGTTAGTAAAACCGCGCCAGCCATGCCGATTGCACCGTCCAAAATCGCCGCCGCCACCGACCACCGGCCCGAGTTTTCGCTCGCCCAGGCCCGCAGCATCGTCGGCGAGTTCTTCCGCCCGGTCGAGTGGATCTATTGGACCGACTTCCTGGTGAGCTGGTCGGTCGCCGTCATCGCGTTCGGGTTGGTCCGGGGGCCGGGCATCGATTGGCCCTGGCGAGTGGTCTGCTTTTTGGTGTCGAGTCTCCTCATGTACCGCTGCGGGTTGTTCATCCACGAGCTGATGCACATCCCCGAGGAAAAGCTCCGCTCGTTTCGGGTGGTGTGGAATCTGCTCTGTGGAATTCCGTTCCTCATTCCGAGCTTCGTGTACTACACTCACGTCGACCACCATCGCCGCAAGCACTACGGCACCAAGGAAGATGGTGAGTACCTGCCGCTTTCGAACCGTTCGCCGTGGTGGATTGTTGGGTATTTCGCGCAGAGTTTTGTGATTCCGATTCTCGCGATTGTGCGGTTTGGCATCCTCACGCCGCTCACGTGGCTTAGCACGCCGACGCGCGATTGGGTTCATCGCCATGCGTCGAGCATGATTATCGATCCCATGTATTTGCGGCCGCTGCCAACCAAACAAACGCTCCGCATTATCCGTTGGCAAGAGCTGGGGTGCTTCTTATTCATCGTGGTGATGAGCATCGGCGTCTTCCGCGGCTTGGCTTATGGCACCGGCCGATTGGGTCCGTGGTTTCTGCCGCACGCGTATGCGACCGGCGTGTTCGTGGTGACGATCAACGCGCTCCGCACGCTGGGCGCCCATCGTTGGCTCAACAACGGCGGCGAGATGAGTTTTGTTGAGCAAATGCTCGATAGCGTGACCTACGACCGCCGGCCGTTGCTCACAGGGCTCTGGGCGCCGGTGGGTTTACGCTTCCACGCGCTGCACCACATCTTCCCCTCGATGCCGTACCACGCGATGGCCGAGGCGCACCGGCGACTGATGCGTGATTTGCCGAGTGATTCGCCGTACCGCAAAACAGTGAGCACGTCGCTGTGGAATGAGCTCTCGGCGCTGTGGCGCCGGGCGAAGGGCTCCGTAGGATCAACTACTTCGCCAACAGCTCATCCAGCGTCGCCTTAAGTTCCCGGCGGCTGGAGTTCGTGTACTCGAGATCGAACCACACGATCTTGCCAGCGGCATCGAGCACATAGACGCGTGGCAGGCGGCCTGTGCCGAGCTTGGCGAAGGCGGAGCCATCGGTGTCGGAAAGCGTGGTGAGACCTTCGGTCGCACCCGCGGGGGGGCCAACCGTGATCGCCACGGCTTTCACGCCTTCGTCGGCCAGCGGCGTGGCGATGTCTGCCGCCAAATCTTTCCGCAGGCCCTTCGACATCCAGCCGCCCGCTGTAGTCACGCCGACCACGGTTGCTTTGGCGCCTTGCTGCTCGGCCCACTTGGCTTCGGCGCCGGCGGTGGTTTTCAGCGCGAGCGCGGGCCACGCGTCGCCCACTTTCACGGTGGACATTTGCTGGTGATCGTCCGAAAGCTGCACGGCCGGCGGTGCGGCGTGGGCGATGGCGACGAGCAGGGCGAGGGCAAACAGCGGCTTCAGCATGGGAAACTTCCGTGGGAACGCGAGTCCGATTCGCCCCTTAGTTTCCCGGCCATGGCGGTTGGCGTCAATGCGGCCCAAAGTAGCAGGCACGGTCCCCGTGCCGTTTCTGCGAGGGTAGACTCCAACTCGGGGCAACGGCACGGGGACCGTGCCTGCTACAATGGCGGCACAACCCTCCTTCTCGAACTAATCGGCCCGGCGATTTTCGCCAAGAATTGCGGTTGGCCGACGAAATGTAGCTGAAACAGCCCGCTCGGCGGCATAAACTTGCGAAAGGTCCTTGGACACACCCGTCCCATGCTTAGCACATTATTTCTGTATTCGGCGATCATCGGCGGCACGATACTCGTGGTGCAGTTGGGGCTGATGCTGTTGGGTTTCGCGAGCGACGACTTGGACGTACCCGACCTATCGAGTGATGGTGACAGTTCGTTTGGTTGGTTTTATGAATTGCTTTCGATTCGCACCTTGAGCGCGGCTGCGACCTTCTTCGGATTGATCGGGCTTGTTGCCTTATCGCACGGCGCCAGTTCGACGACCGCGGCGACTTTCGCGACAGCGGCCGGGGGCGCAGCGCTTTACACCGTTTACTGGCTCTTCAAACAGTTGGGCCGACTCGAGTCATCCGGCAATGAGAACATTCAACTCGCTCTCGATCAGCCAGCGAAAGTCTACGTAGCGATACCAGCCAAGTCGCAGGGTAGCGGAAAAGTGCAACTTTCCATGCAAGGAAGAACTGTCGAGTACCAAGCGATCACCGACGAAGATGTGCGACTGCCGTCCGGCGAGGATGTCGTCGTTGTCGAAATTATTTCAAGTGACACCGTGCGTGTTGTACGTGCAACATCCTCAATAAGTTAGTTGCTTTCAATCGTCAAAGGACAACCAATGTCAACGACACCAATCGGAATCCTGGCAGAATTTTCTCTGCGCGACTTGCCTTCGGGTGTTTTATGGACACTCGTTGCGGTAGCCTGCACCTTGCTGCTGTTCGTGATCCTCGGCTTCATCAAAAGCGTTTACAAGCGGTGCAGCAGCAACCAAGTGCTGGTGGTCTTCGGCGCCATGACCGGCAAAGATCGGACGGCGAAGACGGTTCATGGCGGAGGGACGTTCGTGTTCCCTGTCATTCAAGACTACCGCTATCTCAGCCTGGAACCGATTCAAATCGAAATCCCGCTGCGTGGAGCCCTCTCGAGCGAGAACATCCGCGTCAATGTGCCGAGTGTGTTCACGGTCGCCATCGGCACCACGCCGGATGTAATGAGCAACGCGGCGATTCGTTTGCTCGACCTTTCCAGCCAGGACATTCGCAAGCAGGCCGAGGAAATTATCTTCGGGCAACTGCGGCAGGTAATCGCCTCGATGAAGATCGAGGAGATCAACCGCGAACGCGACACGTTCCTGCAGCACATTCAAAACTCGGTCGAGCCGGAGCTGAAGAAGATCGGCCTGGTGCTGATTAACGTCAACATTACCGACATCACCGACGAAAGCGGCTACATCGATGCGATTGGCCAGAAGGCCGCTTCGCAAGCGATTCAACAAGCCCGCGGCGATGTGGCGACCGAAGTGAAACAGGGGGAAATCCGCGTGGCCGAGGCGGACCGCGAAAAGACGGTCAGCGTCGCCAACGCCACCAAGCTCCGCGAAATCGGCACGCGGGAAGCAACTCGCGAACAAGCGGTCCGCGTGGCGGAGCTCAACAAGGAACAAACCCTCGGCGAGCGTGAAGCGGAGCGCGATCAAGCGATTCGCATGGCGCAAATGCTCAAGGAACAAACCGTTGCGGAGCAGCAGGCCGCCTTCGAGCGCGAAGTGCAGGTGAAGGAAGCCGAGAAGGCGAAGCGCGTGAGCGTGGCCGAAGCGAACGCCGCGGCGGTGGATGGCGAAAACGTGGCTGAGGCGAAGGTAGCCCAGTCGCAAGCGACGCTGTTGGTGCAAAAGGCCGAAGCGTACGAAAAGGGCGAAACGCGCAAGCGGGCCGCCGAAGCGGCGGTGATTGAAGCGCAGAACATCGCGATGGCCAAGGCGGCGCTCGCCGACGCCGAACGGATCGAAGCGGAACAGCGGGCCAAGTTCGAAGCCCCGGCCAAAGCGGCCAAGGCGCGGATCATCGTCGAAGCGGAAGCCGAAGCCCAAAAGCGGCGCCTGGAAGCCGAGGGCGAAGCGGCCGCCATCTACGCCAAGCTGGCCGCCGAAGCGAAGGGCCAGTACGAGATTCTGGCGAAGAAGGGCGAGGGCCTCAAGCAAATCGTCGAAGCGTGCGGCGGCGCCCGCGAAGCGTTCCAACTGATGATGCTCGAACACCTCGACAACCTGGCCGAGTCGAGCGCCAAGGCGATCAGCAACATCAAGTTCGACAAAGTGGTGGTGTGGGAAAACGGCGGCAAGAATGGTCGCTCGAGCACCGCCGACTTCCTGCACGGCATGGCCGGCACGCTGCCCCCGATGATGCAGGTGCTCAAGGACATCGGTGGCGTGGATATCCCCGAGAGCTTAGCGTCGCTGATGAGCAACGCGGGGCCGAAGGAGTCGCCGGTGGTTGAAGAGAATGGCGAAGCGCTGCGGCCGGTGAAGGCGCCGCGGTAGCGTTAGCCGCGACGCGCGAGCGGAGCGCGCGTCGACCGAATCCGGCCCGCGACGAGCAGACCTCCCCCGATCACCACCGCCGTCAACACCGCGGAGGGTTCGGGGATCGGTTCGACAAAAAGCATCGGACCTGTGGCGACACCGAAAACGAGAATTTCAAAGGCAGGTCGATTGAAGCCTGGCACCTCTGAAAAAGCTGGTGATCCAATGGTTCCTCGACCTTCCGCAAGTATCACTTCCAGAAAATCGGGGGGCATGGGGATTAAGGCCGGCGTGTACACGACGGAGTCCGTCGAGGTAAGTGCATCGGTACCGGCGAGACAGTAATCACCCGGCGCTAGGATGGTCGGCCCACCGAGGATTGGAACCTTGCGCCACGGACCGTCGAGCTCGGCGCTCGTACCAGCGGGAACTTCAACACCCAATCCATCGGTCGGGGTGACTTCCCCAAGTAATTGCGTCCCCGGAAAGCTACCGTACCACAAGCCGATGCGGTGAGCATGAGACAGCCCATTCTGCCCCTCGTCGTGCCAACCGACATGCGTGGCGACCACTGGGGAGGTGAGCGTGAAGGTGAAGCCCCAGGTACCATTTGAGTGCGGCTCCGCAAAGTTGCTGTTCCTGGGATCCATCGCGACCAGCGGGACCGAAACGGCGAGAGCGAAATTGCAACCGACCATCCCGATCACTGCGGACAGCAAATCTGCGAATCGTGTCATGGCGACCTCAAGCTCTCAAAAGGTGTGGGCTTCGTGAGACGTTTCGTCGTTGCTGCTCGCCGACGTGCCCTAATTCTAACTGCCCTAGTTCCGCTAAGTCAAAGATAAACGGACTAAATTGCGAGTTTACGTGTTTGGTGAGCCCTTTGCTCTTTCGTAGTTGGATTTTAACGCGTTTCCACAAGCAATTGCACGCGATCCGGCAGGTAGCGCAGCCGCAGCGTCAGATTGTCGGCGAGCGGCGGTAATTCAACCTTGCGGAACTTGCCGGTTACGCTTCCGGCGACGAGCACATCGAACGTTCGGCCCGCTTGTATTCGAGTGTTCTCTATCAACGCGATTTTTAACTCGCCATCGAGTTTCAAGTCGCCGGTGGCGGTGAGTCGATCGCTATCCTCGTCATCCAGATGAATTTGCACGATGGACTCGGGGAGGAGATGCACATCGTCCCGAAAGCTAATTCCGCCGAGCGATTTGTCGCCGGGCGAAAGAAGGCCGGCGCAGAATACGTCCCCGCGAAGCTCTCCGCTACCGAGGAGTTCACCACCGGGGAGGACATCGATCCAACGTGAGGAGCCAACGCGCCCACCGGCAAGCATAATCCGCCCACCGCGGTTCACGCGGACTTCATTTCGGCCGCTCACTTCGCCACGTCCTTCAACTAGCAATGACTGTAAGCCGTGTTCGCCGCGGACTTCAAGCGCTAACGTGGAGATTTGCCCGTTGGTGTGAACCGTGGAAGGGGTCGTCGCGCTGTTGCTAATCACGGTGATCCAAGTCGGTTGCGGGTAAGCGTTGAGACTCCAATTCGCCGCGTCAATCAGCTCGCCGCCCTCGGCGCCGATCCACTGTGCATACTCCACGCAGTAGCTATCGGGCTGGCCAACGCCTTCCGCAAGTGCGATCGCTTTAAGCCGTTGTTGGCGTGAGCGGTTCGCTTCCAGCGTGAGATCGAGCGGCGCTTTTTCAGCGGGGTCGGTCACCAGATCGTACAGTTCGAATTTGCCGGAGCGAAACTTGATGAGTTTGTCGTCGCCATCCACGATAGACCAATCGGAATTGGGGTTAGCTGTTTGACTGATTTCGAAGTTCTCGGACACCAAGGGGAGCCGCTGGCGTTGCATGCCGCGGCTCGTAATGGTCGGCGCGAGCGAAACGCCATCGATGCCAAGCGGCGCCTGAGCGCCTGCAAGGTCGGCCGCGGTCGAGATGAAGTCCGTAAGCTCGGTGGGCCGAGAGATTTTTGTCCCGCGACGTTCGGCCGTGATCGCTGCATCCCAGCGGACCAACAGCGGCGTGCGGATGCCCCCTTCGTAGAGATCGCGCTTGCCACCGCGCAGGCCGCCCGTCAGGTCGAGATTGATGAGGCCCGACTTATCGAGGCCCGTCTCCGGCGTGGGGCCATTATCGGAGCTGAACAGGATGAGCGTGTTGGCGAGCAGGCTGTCGGCCGAATCGCCATCGGCGTTGGGGTCCGCGAGGCGAGCAATCAGCGCGCCGATGCTCGCATCCATTCGGGTGACCATCGCCGCGTGTTCTTTTTCGCGTTGGCTCATGGTGGGGTGGTTCGCGTACTGGCCAAGGCCGTTTGGCGAGCGCGAGATATGATCGAGTCGCTGGTGAGGCGTGGTGAAGCAGACCATCATCAGGAACGGATCGGGCTGGCCAGCGCGCGAAGCGATGTACGCTTCCGCTTTGGCCGCAACGAGATCATGGGTGTAAGCTGCGTGCGGAGTTTCAGCGGTGTTGCCGGTGCGTTCGAGCCACAACCCTTCGGCGGGCGCAGAGTGATATTTTTTCTGCTCGGCAGGTTCCACGGTGGTCCACAGCGAATCAACGAAGTACGAATGGGCGCGGGTGTGATTCAAGTAACCATAGAAAGTGTCAAACCCCTGGCGCGTGGGGAGCGCGGCGGGAAGGTGGATGACCGGGTTTGCACGCAGGTCGGATTGATCGTTACTCTGCGAGCCACCCCAGCCCCACTTCCCCCACACGCTGGTGGCGTAACCAGCCGAGCGGAGGATTTCGCCCACCGTGACTTCTTGCGGCCGCAGGCCGGAGTTGATGTTTGCATTTCGATCGTTTGAGCCGTGCCCGGTGTGGAAGCCGGTGTACAACATGCTGCGCGACGGCGAGCAGACCGTGGCCGCGTAGTGCCGCGTGAAGTTGAGGCCCCGCTGAGCAAGAGCGTTCAAGTTGGGGGTGACGATCGGCGAATCGGGGTTATTGAACTGCCCGGTGCCCCAACCCAAGTCATCGGCGAAAATGTACAGGATGTTGGGCCGTGGCGGCGTTGCTGCGATGGCCCCGGAAAAGACTGCGCTGCTGAGACTGAGCACGAGAATGGGCCATTTCAGTCGGTAAGGAAATTGCATTGCGGGCGACTTGTTTCCATTAGAAGCGAAAGGTTCGTACAATCGGGCAGGTGGCCGAGCTGAGTGTGCTCATTGTAGTTTGCCCTTCGAGCCGTAGGAATCGCTGGTTAAGCCATGAGTTTTGATCCGCAGTCGTTTGGAACTGAGTTGGCGCCGGTTCTCAGCGGGGATCGCCGGCGGGGGCTCGAGGGCGCTAAGGCGCAAACCCCGGACCGGGCTCGAATTGCCGGCGCCGTGAAAAGTTTGGGGAGCAGCGATTGCGCGCGATGTTGTGCGGCGGGATTGTGGCTGTTGGTGGATGATCTTGACGCTTCGCATGTGGTGAGCCAGGAGATTCACACCGCCGAGGGAAGTTTGTGGCACGGCATCATGCACCGGCGCGAGGGGGACTTCGGCAACGCCAAGTACTGGTTCCGCCAAGCGGGGCCACATCCGGTGTACGATGAACTGTCGCAGCGTTTGGGTGTTGAGTTCGACCCGTACCGCTTTGTTGATGATTGCCAAACCGCCGTGCGCACGGGTCGAGACCTCGAGCGCTGCCTCGATTGGCAGCAGGCGGAGTGGGAGACGCTGTTCAGTTGGTGTTGGAATCACCGCTAATTTTCAATTCGAGAGATCACCCGTCATGCTTTATCGCTACTGCTGTTGGCTTTTACTCTTCGCGCTGAGCGCACAGTGCGTGGGCGCCGAGAAGCCGCTCTATCAATGCACGGAAGCGGAGGTGGGCGCATTCCTGGCCGAGCTCCACAGCTCTGAGCCAGATTTGCGCAAGCGGGTCGTACGAATCGCCCGCCGCAATTTGGGGCAGCCGTACGAGTTGTATTTGCTCGGCGAAGCGCCGTTTGAAACTTACGACCCGCAGCCGCTGTACTGCTTGGGCAAAAGCGATTGCGTGGTGTTCGCCGAACATACCTACGCGATGGCGCTGGCCGACAGTTGGCCGCGGTTCATGGCGCTGTTGCAGCGCATTCGCTACCGCGATGGACAAATCGGCGTCCTCACGCGCAACCATTACACCGAAGCGGATTGGAACATTTCCAATCGCTGGCTGGTGACGGACATCACTTCGGAGGTTGCCGGTGATGCAGCGATGAAGTTCTCGCAGCCGATCGATCGGGCGGCGTTCTTTCGCAATCGGTACAAAATCGAAGCCAAGATTCCGGTGCAGAAATGGGACGACATTTATTTGCCGATGGATGAGCTGGCGCGAGCGGACGCCGCTTTGCAGCCGGGTGATTTCGTGAATGTGGTCCGCGGCGTGGTGCTCGACCCCACCAAGCCGCCGGCGGGGGCGTTCGTCGGGCATGTCGGCTTAATTGGCCGCGCTGAGGATGGCACGCTCACCATGATCCATTCCAGCGAACCCAAGGTGCGCGAAGAACCGCTAGCGGCGTACATCGCCCGAATGAAGACGGATCACGCCGAGCGGGACGCCGCTCGCAAGCCGCGGCTGGTGGGCTTCAAGTTTCTGCGCCTGAACGCTGATCCGCTCGGTGAACTTGAAAAACTCGATGGCCCCGGAGCGCCAAAAGTGACGGTTCCGAACGGCGGAAAGCTATAAACCGGACAGTGGCACCCATCGAGATTACGTCTTTTTCCACGCGCGAGGACGCACCACATCGGTCGCGAGGCCGAGTTTTTCGAGTGCCCGGATGGTGATCCACGTCACATCGAACTCCCACCAAGTGTGCCCGTGGGCGGCGGCGCGTTGGTCGGCGTGGTGGTTGTTGTGCCACCCTTCGCCGTTCGACCATAGGCCCACCAGCCAGTTATTTCGGCTGCTGTCGGTGGTTTCGTAATTGCGGTAGCCCCAGATGTGGGTGATGGAATTCACACTCCAAGTGATGTGCCACACCAGCACCGTGCGGACAAACACGCCCCACACCAGCAGGCTTAGCCCAAACTGCACGCCGGTCCAGTACGAACCGGTCAGCGGCCAACCGATGGCCAGGCCCGCGAGGAAGAAGACCAACATGCTGGCGAGGTAAATCCTTAACCACACGCCGCGGCGTTCGAGTGTCATGTAAAACGGATCGCGGAGAATATCGCGCGTGAAGCGCTGGTAGTAATTGACGTTGAGGAACTCGCGATTGTGAACCATCAGCCAGCCAAAATGCCCCCAGAAGAAATTCACCAGCGGGCTATGCGGGTCGGGCTGTTCGTCCGAATGCTTATGATGGATTCGGTGCATGGCGATCCAGCACGCCGGCGTGTCTTGTAGGCAGCAGACCCCGAGCACCGCGAAGGTATGCTCGAGCCACTTCGGCAGCGTGAGTCCCTGATGCGTCAGCAGACGGTGATAACATAAGTTGATGCCGAGCGTGCCAAACACATAAAACCCCAGCACCGCGCACACCACGCCGGTCCAACTGAAGAAGTACGGCACGAACGCCAAACATGCGAGCAGGTGAATCAGCGGGATGCCGATGGCGTACTTCCAGCGCACGGCAACCGGCGCAACGGTCGTCTCAGGCCGCGGCAGGGCATGCGTTTCGATCGCGTGCCGCTTGAGAACGGGCTCGGCGATGGGGCCGTCGATAAGGGCTTGGGTTTCTTCGTCGATTACGGCTGGCATGTCTCATCCCCAGAAACTCGGGCTGTTTTCAGCAGAAGTCGTGAAAACCCGGCCATGTGAGTGGGGGTGAGTATAGCCGCAAGTGGCGGTTGAGGGCTATGGAGAAAATGGGGGGATTTTCGGACGACGACCCCGAAACGCGCTCCGCTATCGCCTCGCGGCTAACGTTACTCCACCACTTTAACGCCCAGCTCGCGCAACTGCTTCGCGTCGACCGTGCCGGGGGCTTCGGTCATCAGGTCGGTTGCTTTCTGGGTTTTGGGGAAGGCGATCACGTCGCGGATGTTGTCGAGGCCGCCGAAGAGCATCACCACGCGGTCGATGCCGAGCGCGATGCCGCCGTGCGGGGGGGCGCCGTACTGCAACGCGTCGAGCAGAAAACCGAAGCGGTCTTTGGCCACCTCGGCAGAGAGACCCAACAGGCCAAAGACTTTTGATTGCACCACATTGTCGTGAATCCGGATGGTGCCGCCGCCCGCTTCGTAGCCGTTGATCACTAGGTCGTACGCCTTTGCCCGGCAACGGCCGGGGTCGGTGTCGAGGTACTGCAGGTGCTCATCGAGAGGCGCCGTGAAGGGATGGTGCATGGCGACCCACCGGCCTTCTTCCGCGTCGTGCTCGAACATGGGGAACTCTACGATCCACGAAAAATTCATCGCGGCCGGGTCGTACAGTTTCATCTCGGCGCCGATTTTCGTGCGCAGCGCGTGCAGCACTTTGCAGGTGACGGGCCACTTGTCGGCGGAGAACAGAATTAGGTCGCCCGGTTCGGCGTTCAGCCGCGTGGCGAATTCCTTCAGTGTTTCGGGTGTGAAGTTTTTGGCGATGGTGCTGCCAAGCGTACCGTCCTCTTCGCAGCGGAACCACGCGAGGCCCTTGGCGCCGTAGTTGGCGACGAACTCCGTGAGGCTATCAATCCCGCGGCGGCTGTAGGTGTCGGTCCCTTTCTTGACGTTGATCGCCCGGACGAAGCCGCCGCTTTGGGCCACCGTTTGAAAGACGCGGAACTCGCTCTTCGCGGCGAGGTCGGTGCAGTCGACGATCTCGAGCCCGAACCGCAGGTCGGGCGCATCGTGGCCAAAGCGGCGCATCGCTTCGTCGTACGTCATCCGCGGCAGCGGTAACTTGACGTCAAGGTTGTGAACTTCCTTCGCAAGTTTAACCACTAGCCCATCGATGATGCCCATAATGTCTTCGTGGTCGATGAACGCCATCTCGACGTCGAGCTGCGTGAACTCCGGTTGGCGGTCCGCCCGCAGGTCCTCGTCGCGGAAGCAGCGGGCCACCTGCACGTAGCGGTCGTAGCCCGCCATCATCAAAATCTGTTTGTAGAGCTGTGGCGATTGAGGCAGCGCGTAGAAGTGCCCATGGTGGACGCGGCTCGGCACCAAGTAATCGCGGGCGCCTTCCGGCGTGCTACGGCCAAGGATCGGCGTTTCGACATCAATAAAATCGAGCTCGGCGAAGTAGTCCCGCATCAGCTTAATGAGCTTGTCGCGCAAGAGCAGCGCCTTCTGCATCTTCTGCCGTCGCAGGTCGAGATAGCGGTACTTCAGCCGCAACTCTTCGCTCGGCAGTTCGGTGATGCTTTCACTCGGCGAGACCGGTGGCGTGAGCGATTTGTTCAGCAGCTTGAGGCTCGTGGCCCGCAGTTCAATCTCGCCGCTGGAAAGCCGCGGGTTCGCCATCCCCTCGGGCCGCAGGGCGACGTTGCCGGTGACCTGAATCACGTACTCGGCCCGGAGTTGCTTCGATTGCTCGATTAGTTCCGCCGACGAGTCGGGCGGGTTGAAGACCACTTGGGTGATGCCGTAGCGGTCGCGCAGGTCGACGAACAGCCCGCCGCCGTGGTCGCGGTAGCTATCGACCCACCCGCATAACGTGACCACGCCACCAGCGTGCGAAGAGCGAAGTTCACCACAAGTATGAGTGCGAAGCATAGCGAATGCGGATGTCGGAGTGCGGAATGCGGAATGCGGAATTGCGTTGCTAGCCGGCCGCCAGTAATCCTGAGTGGGGCCGCCGTGTTTCGGCGTAAACCGAATCCAGGATTGTACTTGCGCCCCTCACAATCGAGAAGATGAGCCGGCTCGCTGATCTTATTCCGCATTCCGCATTCCGCCTTCCGCATTTGAATTCAGCCATTCACCCAACCGCCGCATCCCCTCGGCCGTTGGGACCTTGGGTTCATACCCGAAATCGCGCTTCGCGGCGGCGATGTTGAAATAATGGCTGGTCGCCAGTTGCCGGGCGACGAAGCGGGTCATCCGGGGTTCGGTGCGGTTGCGGGTCAGCCGGTGGGCCCACTCCAAGGCGGCGCCGACCCGGTAAGCGCTCGAGGCCGAGATGCTTTTGGTGACCGGCGGCAGGTTGACCAGGGCGAGAATCTCGTCGATCCATTGCCAGCAGTTCACCGGGGCGCCTTGGCTGATGAAGTACGCCTTACCTGCCGGCGCGTAGGGCGCGACGGCGAGCGCATCGGCCGCTTGCAGGTGCGCGGTCGCCGCGTTCTCGACGTAGATCATGTCCACCAAGTTTTTCCCCTCGCCGACGCGCCGCAGTTGGCCCGACTTCGCCCGCTGCACCAGCCGCGCGGTGAGGTGATGATCCCTCGGCCCCCACACCAAGTGCGGCCGGAGCGAGCAGCAGCGGAATACGCCGCCGCCATGAACCTCTTCGCCATTCATCGCCAGCACGAACTGCTCGGCGAGCGCCTTCGAGTGCGGATAGTGCGCCAGCCACTTAGTGGCGTACGGCGCCGACTCAGCGACGTTGCACTGATCCTCGCCGGTGAAGGTGACGCTCGGGCTGGAAGTAAACACCATCCGCTCGACGCCTTGTTGCTGGCAACCCGCGAGGAGGTTGAGCGTCCCGCGCACGTTATCGCGCACGTAGTCGTTCCACTTCCCCCACACTCCAACCCGGCCCGCGACATGGAAGACGCAGTCGATGCCTTCACAAGCCGCCATGACGGTCTTGCGATCCGCGAGATCACCCCGCACCAGTTCAACCCCTAACGCCGCCAGCTCCGGATAGTTCCCGCGCGCGAGCCCGCGCACCGCATCACCGCGGGCGATTAGTTGTTCGACGATGTAACGCCCCAGAAAACCACCGGGACCGGTGACCAAGTATTTCATAAGTATCCGTTTAGCCGCGACGCGCAGCGGAGCGCGTTTTTCGCTTGGCGAGTTGTTTCTCCGCCCACACCGCCAACTTCTCGCGCTGAATTTTCGAGTTGTGGCGGATGTCGGTGGGAAGTTTCGGGTGAATGAGTAAGTACGGCCAGTCAGTAAACGATTCTTGACCTTTTATTTCGTGTTGACCGTACCAAACATTTTCAATGTTGGGATTGATGCTTCGGCACAACTCCCAAACTTCCTCCTCATTCGAGGCGGAAGATGATGGCGCCAACTCAAAAATGAGCGCCGGTCGTTGCAAATTGTTTACGGGCACCCCAACCAACGCTACTCGGTTTACACCTGGAATGTCGGCAAAGACATTCTCAACCTTCTCTGTGAATAAATCTCCGTTGCCATGCCGCACGCGCTGCGACTTCCGCCCGCAGTACCAAAACCGCTGCTGGTCATCGAAGTATCCGACATCGCCGACACGGTGCCACACGGTTTCACCATCGATGATCTTCGCTGCTTTGTTGAAGTCACCAAGGTAAGTGCGGCTCACCTGCGGCCCGCGGACGATGAGCTCGCCAATCTCGCCCGTCGGCAACTCTTCCGCTTCATCCATCGTCGCAATCGCATCGTCCCGAATGCGGATCACGCGCCACTCGATGGAATCAAACTTCCGGCCCACGCAGACGCCGGCGCCCTGGTCGGTCTTGGCGGCGGTTTCGGTGAGAATCTCTTGGGCTTCGATGGTGGCGACCGGCAGCGCTTCGGTGGCGCCGTACGGCGTGTGAAGCTTTGCTTTGGGATGAACACAAGCGAGCGTGCGGCGGATGACCTTCGCCGGCACGGGGGCGCCGCAACTGAAGACATTTTGCAACGTGGGGATGCGTTCGCCGGTCCGTTCGCAGTGGGTGCTCAAGTTACGCCACACGGCCGGCGACGCAAAGGCCTGCGTCACTTTCCAATCGTTGGCGGCCCGAAGCAGTTTCTTTGGGTCCGCGGCGGCGGGGCGACTAAAATCCATCTCCGGCAGCACGGTGGTGACGCCCATCGAGACGTTGAACAACCCGAACAGCGGAAAACACGCGAGATCGATGCCGCCGGGCTCGATGCCGTACTGCCGCTGAATCTCATCCGCCTGCGTGGCGAACGTCTCGTGCCGATACAAAACGCCCTTCGGCGGGCCGGTGCTGCCGGACGTGAAGACAATCGCCGCGTGGTCGTCCGCCGAAGTGTGCGGTAGTTCGGCGTTCGCGCGTTCGCCTATCTTCCGCAGCGAGTCGAGCGTCTCCCCGCCCCAAAACCACCGCCGGCCAACGGTCACATTCAGCTTCGCATACGGAAACTTGCGGCTGGCAATGCGCAGCGCATGCGCCAGCGGAATCGCCACAAAGCCTTGCGGCTCGGTCATGGCCAAACAGCGCAAAATATTCTGCCGCCCGAGCCCCGCATCCACCAGCACCAACGTGGCGCCCGAGCGCAGTAGCGCGAAGACGAGCGTCACGAACTCAAGTCCCGGTCGAACGAGCAGGGCAATCCGGTCGCCCGGCTTCACGCCCATCGCCACCAACCCGCGCGCGAGCAGCGTGGCGTCTCGCTCCAATTCACGGAACGTGATCGTGCGATACCCACCCCGATTTGCTTCAACCACCGCAATCGACTCCGTCCGCGCAGCCGCGAGCGCGGTCAGGCGATCGGCAACGTTGCAGCGTGGTTCGGGCATGTAGCTTGGCCTGCTAACCTGAGTTCTGGAGAGGGAATCGAGTTTCCTACTTGTTTTCTGGTTCCCAGACTGACAAAGTCGCCAATTCTCGTGTTGTGACTGATCAAGACGGCCATCCGAGTTCAACGCTCAGATTAGCAATTGCAAACAGATACCCCCACTGGCTTGATCGCTTGCGCTTTTTAGCGGTTTGTGTGGCAATGTGGCGCCTGTGGCAAATGTCGCTCTCGGCAAAGTCAACCTTTCGGCTTCCAAAGCTGCGGCTTAGCGCAAGAAACGTAAGCCGAACTCAGGTTGGTAGGTCTAGCGACATGTTGCCCTCAGCGCACACGGCCAAGGAGGCCATGCTACGGAAAAAAGCAGCCGCCGTCGAATCACAACCGCGCGAAGACGCCGCTCGGCAGCTTGCGGCCACTCGCGGTCGCAAGGAACAACTCGCCGGTCGTCGGTGGTTGGCGGCAGGAGCCGAAGAGACCGTCGCTCACCAGGGCCGACAGTTCTGCGGGGCCAATGCCCGGCGTATGGCAGGTGGCCAGCAGCAATCGCGGGGCGCCGCCGGTGAGCTGGCCGCACAGGGTCAGCAGCTTCGGCAGGTCGCGGTGGACGCTCCACTCTTCCCCTTTCGGGCCGTGGCCGTAGCTGGGGGGGTCGAGAATCACGCCGTCGTACTTCATGCCGCGGCGGACTTCACGCTCGCAGTATTTCAGGGCGTCTTCCACAATCCAGCGGATCGGCGCGGCGGCGAGGCCCGAGAGCTCCGCGTTCTGCCGGGCGATGGCGACCGACGGTTTCGAGGCGTCGACGTGCGTGACCTCCGCGCCGGCAACGGCGCAGGCGAGCGTGCTGCCACCGGTGTAGGCGAAGAGGTTGAGGATTTTCAGTGGCGTGGTGAAGCGTTGGAGGCGTTCGCACAGCCAGCGCCAGTTGGGGTACTGTTCGGGGAAGATGCCGACCTGTCCGGCGGGGGAAGCGCTAACTCGCAAGCGAAATCGATGGTTTTCACTCAACGGCACATCGATGTCGGGCCACTCGACGGAACCGCCGCCGGTCCACTTACCGCTGGCGGCGCGGTCGCCGTCATATCGCGCGGCCGCGTCACGCCACATGGCGGCACGTTGTTTCGGGGAATGATCCGCGGCGGGGCACGGGCGATCAACCACCACTTGGCGGAAGCGTTCCAGCCGGCGGCCAGCGCCGAAGTCCAAGAGTTCGTAGTCGGGCCACTGCATAGAGCACAAATAACACGGGCCGGCGCGTGATCGCGCCGGCCCGATAAGCGATTGTTGCGAAGCAAAATCCTAGAAGTCCGCATCCGAAGGCTGCGGCAAGTTACGATCTGCCGCGTTGGGATTCGTGGTGGAGATCGAGGCGTCGAAGTACTTCGACCGCTTGCGATTGGAAGTCATCGATTGAGCGTAGACCCGCTGATCAATATCCTCTGCGAGAAATACGATATGACTATCGCAGAACGACATGTTCACACCCCCTGGATGGTTGCTGGAAGGGTAGCCATACGATTCGCCATCGGCAAAGGGAGCTGAACCACTAGTGGGCCAGAAGACGGTCCCATCAACGGCGCCCGCTTGGTTAGCGCCGTTGATTTTTCGAATCGCGGCATCGGCTCCGGAGGCTTGGTTGTGCCAGACGAAGCCGAAGTGGTGTTTGGCATCGCGCTGTTGGGCTGTATCGCCCAAGTACGACCAAGCTTGCGGGTGGATGTTCTCCGAAACCATCATCGTCTTGCTGGTGCCGTCTGCCGAGCTGATGTAGTTGATCGAGGACTGCAAAGCAGGTGCGTTTTCGCGGAGATCGAGGCGGCCGTTGTTGATGTTGGGATTGCGATTGAGATCGAAGAAGACCCCGTTACCGATGTACTCGGTATTCGCATCAATGGCGCCAGCCGGGGTGTTGTTGTTTCCCCGCGAGGTATCAAGCATCGCCTGACCGGCATTCACGACATAGCTGAGAGCCGGCGTACCCGGACCATCGGGGGCGTCGCTGGGGCACTGGGCGCCCAAGAGCTCGGGCATGTCCTGGTTATCAGCGGATGCGTTGCCAATTGGCGTGTTGAAGTTTTTCGACCACCGATCAAATAGCGCTGGTTCTTCAATGTAGGGGAAAGTCAGCACCACCCAACTGGCCCGCCGACCGACGGTGGGCTGCTGATTGGAAGAGTTCTTGGGACTTGAAGAATCAACGATCGAGTTCACGTAGCCCGGCAGCTTTTTCTGGTTGGTATCGTACAAGGTGAGCGCGGTGGTGAACTGTTTGATATTGTTCCGACAGGTATTGCTGCGTGCCGTCTCTCGTGCGGATTGCACCGCCGGCAGTAGCAGCGCCACCAGCGTGCCGATAATCGCGATCACCACCAACAGTTCCACCAGCGTGAACGCCAGCCGATTTGTACGCATGTGCCTCATCGATAAGTCCTTATGAACGGCGATAATACCGCAACTGCCCCGGAGCTTTTATTCTCTCAGGATTGCGGGCGTTTGTCCACTTAACGGTTTGAAGGCCCTGTTTTCGCCTGGTCATCAGCCGCCGGGCGCTAGCCCCCGGTCGTGCAAAACACTGGTCAACTCAATCTGAACGACCGGGGGCTAGCGCCCGGCGGCTGATAAAAGGCCAGCGCCACTGGTAGCTTCGTCCGGCGGCGGCAATAATCTTCCCCACCGGACCGTTTCCTCTCACGGGGCTTTCCGCGGGGCGGCCCTTTCGGCCTCAAAGCGCCCTTCAATCCTGTCTCTTTACGGAGTTTTAGCGTTATGTCGATGCACATTGGCGAAGCCCTAGCGGGCGACGGCAACGAAATTGCCCACATTGACCTGATGATTGGCGACAAGACGGGCCCCGTGGGCATCGCCTTCGCCAACGCCCTCTCCAACCAAAGTGAAGGCCACACCAATCTGCTGGCCGTGCTGACCCCCAACCTAGCCGTGAAGCCGGCGACCGTGATGATCACCAAAGTGACCATCAAGGGTATGAAGCAAGCGGTGCAAATGTTCGGCCCAGCCCAAGCCGCCGTCGCCAAGGCGGTGGCCGACTCTGTGGCTGAAGGGGTCATTCCGAAGAACAAGGCGGAAGACCTGGTCTGCGTGTGCGGCGTGTTCATTCACCCGGGCGCTACCGACGACAAGAAGATTCACGACTACAACTACACCGCCACCAAGATGGCGATCGCCAATGCAATGGGTAACAAGCCGAGCGCCGACGAAATGATCGCCGGTAAAGATTCGGTGCATCCGTTCCGTGGGTTCTAAAGTGGCTGTCGGCGATCGGCTGTCGGCCAGATAAGGGCTTTGAACGCGGCGTGGCTAGTTTTCGCCGCGCCGCGTTTTTTTATCACTTGGCCGATGCACGAATCACCACTCACGACTCACTCCCCTCCCATGCCCGCGAAAATCCTCCTCTGTCTCGACGCCGATCCGCAGCCCAGCGTCTTCGACGCGGTGGTGGCGATTGATGCGGGGGCCGATCATCTGCTCCGGCACGGTGGCGTAACGCCGGCCGATGTGCAGGGGCTGGTGCACGGGGCGATGTTCACGCGGGGGCCAAAGGAGCTTGCGCACACGGCGATCTTTATTGGCGGGTCGGACATCACCGCGGCGGAGGCGTTATTTCGCGAAGTGCCCAAGGCCTTCTTCGGGCCGATTCGCAACTCGGTGCTGCTCGATCCCAATGGCGCCAACACTACGGCGGCCGCGGCCGTACTTACGGCGGGGAAGCATGTGACGTGGAACGGCGCCACGGCGGCGATCATCGGTACGGGGCCCGTTGGCCGGCGCGTCGCAAAGCTGCTGGCGGCCGAAGGGGTGGATGTGCGGCTGGCTTCGCGTTCACCGGCAAAAGCGGCCAAGGTGGGGGCGGAGATCGATGCGAACCTCGTGAGTGGCTGGTCGTCGGGCCACAGTGAACTCGCGAAACTACTCGACGGCGTGCAGTCGGTCTTCGCGGCGGGACCGGCAGGCGTGGAAGTGCTGCCGATGGAAGTGCTCGCCGCCGCTTGTTCGTCGGCTGTTGGGCCGCAAGTGGCGATTGATTTGAACGCTGCGCCGCCGGTGGGCATCGGCGGCGTGGGCTCGTTCGACAAAGGCGTGCTGCTCCACGGCTGCGCTTGCTACGGCGCCCTAGCGGTGGGCGGCCTGAAGATGAAACTTCACAAACGCGCGATCCAAGAGCTTTTCACCAGGAACGACGCCCTGCTCGACGCCGCCGAGGTCTACGCGCTTGGTAAGGAATTGGTCTCGTAGAATCAATGCCCAAACGCCCCGCCAAGTCGTCACCCAATAGTGTGCAGGTGCATCGCAATGCCAGCGGGTCGGCGTGGGTCTTCACGCACCCCAAGGCGGTGCGGGAAATGGCCGAAGACCTCGAAGAAGTCCGCGCCATGATCGCCGCCGGCGAAGGCGAAATCGCGGTCGATGAGCTCCGCTGGCTCTTGGCCGATTGCAGCGACTTTCTCGAAGCGCACAACCTGCTCGGCGAACTGGCGCTTGAACTCTCGCAGGATATTCCCTTGGCTCGCGGCCACTTCGGCTATGCGTACCAACTGGGCGAGAAGGCGATCCGCCGCGCCGAATGCCGCGGCCCCTTGCCGGGCGATCACCCCGCCAACACCCCCTTCTTCGCCGCCGCCCAGGGCCTCGCCTGGTGCTTAGAAAAACTCGGCCAACCGGACAAGGCGAACGAAGTGGTCGCGCTGGTGAAACAACTCGACCCGCGCGACCCCCTGGGCGTTGCGAATGCGGTAGAAGAACTCCGCACGCAGGGCTTGCCGATCGTGAACCTTTCCCTAGCCCCCAGCCCCCAGCCCCTAGCCCCTGCTTCTACCAATCCTCCTGCCCCGTAATCGCCAGCACCGCCGCCCACATGTCGCGGTCGGTCTCTAAGCGTTTCTTCTCGCCGGTGTTGAGCGCCAGCGGAACGTGAACCGTGTGGTTGTGCCACAGGCCGACGAACATATCGGTCTTCCCCGCCATCGCCGCGTGGACGGCGTGCCGCGAAAGTTGCTCGGTCAGCAAACTGTCGGCCGCGTCGGCATGGGCGCTACGAATGAAATAGCTGGGGTCGAAGTATTTCACGCCCACTGGCAGTGAAACCTCGCGGCAATAGGCTTCGATCTTCCCCTTGAGGAACGGCCCAATGTCGTCGAGCTTGCGATTGCCCGAGGCGTCATACTCCTCCTGTCCGTCAGCCAAATGCTCTTGCCCGGCGCCTTCGGCCACCACCACTACTGCGTGCTTGCGCTCGCGCAGTCGATGCGCAAGTTTCGGCAAGAACCCGCGTGGTCCAGCCAGCTCAAACGGCGCTTCAGGGATCAGGGTAAAGTTCACTTCACCGCTGGCGATGGTGGCGGCTGCCGCAATGAAGCCCGCTTCACGCCCCATCAGTTTCACCAGCCCCACGCCATTTTCCATGCTGGTCGCCTCAATGTGCGCGCGATCGATCACCTTCTCCGCTTCCGCCACCGCGGTGAGAAAGCCGAAGGTTTGGTAGCAGAACTTGATGTCGTTATCGATGGTCTTGGGGATTCCGACCACCGCGATTTTGGCGCCGCGGCGGGTCACTTCCGCGGCAATCGCGTGGGCGCCGCGCTGCGTGCCATCGCCGCCGATGGTGAACAAGATGTCCACGCCCATCGATTCCAGAAAGTTCACCGTCACCACCGGGTCCTGCGGCCCGCGCGACGTGCCCAGCACCGTCCCGCCGCGATGGTGAATGTGCTCGACCATGCTATCGGTCAGTTCGCAGGGCGCCTCGCCCTGCGCCGGGTTGAGCCCTTCGTACCCGTTGCGAATGCCGATGACCGACTGCACGCCGTAATTCGCCTTGAGCGTGTAGTACAAATTGCGAATGACGTTGTTGATGCCGGGACAAAGCCCGCCGCAGGTAACAATGGCGGCTTTAGTTTTGGCCGGCTCGAAGAAGATCTTTTCCCGCGGGCCGGACTTTTCGAGCGAGCGCTCGTCGATCGGCGCCCCCGCGCGGTACTCCACTTCAAACAGCACGCGGGTATCATCCGCCATGAACCGCCGCTTGCTGGCGTGCCGGTTGGCGAGCGGCGAAGGAATTGTGCACGGCCCCAGCGTAGGGACGAGCAATTGCGATTGTGTTACCATCTCTAATATTGACCTCTCACTGCCCGCAGATTTCGCCTGCTGAGGATGTTCGACCGATGCCCTACGTTAACGTCCGCATCACGAAAACCGGAGTGACCCCCGCGCAAAAATCGCAAATTGTCGCGGAGATCACCGACACCTTGGTGCGCGTCTTGGGAAAACGTCCGGAGCATACCCATATCATCATCGACGAAGTCGACCCCGAAAACTGGGGCTACGCCGGGATGCTGACGACGGAGTTCCTTCGCAAACAGTCCGACTGAACCGGGACTCCGCCGACCGTAGGTCGCCGGCTCTTGTCCACCGCCAACAGCCAACAGCTAATACCCTCTTGAACTACTTCGCTCACGCTTACGCCGCGCTCCAGCAGCCGCAAGTGGACGGCTACTATCTGGCCGGGCTCGCTACGCCCGATTGGCTCTGCGTAACCGCGCGGCGGGTGAAGTGCCGCTCGCGTCATGCGGAGCCGTACGTCAATCACGCCGACCCGCAGCTTGCCGCTTTGGCGTGCGGCGTGCGGCAGCACCATGCCGACGACGGCGCATTTCACGAACTGCCCGCGTTCAACAAGCTGTCGCTGGAGTTCGCCCGCCAGATTCGCGAAGCGCTCGGCGACAGCACCGGCATGCGGCCGTGGTTCGTGGGGCACGTGCTGGTGGAACTGCTGCTCGATTGGGCGCTGATTTCTGATTCGCCCGAACTGTTGGACCGGTACTATGCAGTGGTCGCCACGATCGACGCGGCAAAGGTCACGACAGCCATCGAAGAATTTTGCGGCCAATCGCCGGGCGAGCTGGCGTGGTTCATCGGCCGATTTTTGGACGTGCGGTTCCTGGCCGACTACGCCGACGATGGCCGGCTCTGCCACCGGATGAACCAAGTGCTGTCACGGGTCAGCTTGCCGGAACTCCCACCCGAGTTTGCGGGAATTCTGCCTGGGATGCGGAAATTGGTGCTCGCCCGCCGCTACGAATTGCTGCTTTCCTGAGGGGAATTAAGCTCAGTATCCCAAACGGCCGGGTGACGCTAAATTGATGGCGGAGCGGAAGAGAGGGCACCGTCACGACAACAGGCCAGTAATCGAGTTATGCGTATCGCCGTCGCCAGCGACCATCGTGGGGTCGCCCTGAAAGAAGCTGTGCTCAACGTGCTCCGCAGTAAGGAGCACGACGTAGAAGATGTCGGCCCGAACGGCAGCGAAAGCGTCGACTACCCCGACTTCGCGTCGATCGTCGCCCGCAAAGTGAGCACTGGCCAAATCGACCGCGGCATCCTCATCTGCGGCACCGGCATTGGCATGTCAATCGCCGCCAACAAGTTCCGCGGCGTCCGCGCCGCCCCGTGCAGCGACGAAGTCACCGCGGAAATCAGCCGCCGTCACAACAACCTCAACGTCCTGTGCCTCGGCGCGGAACTCCTCAGCGCCCGCGTTGCCGAACGGATGGTCGAAGTGTGGCTCACCACCGAATTCGAAGGGGGCCGCCACGCCCGCCGCGTCGAAAAGATCGGGCAGCTCGAAACCGAAAACGGCGTGTGCTGAAAAACGAAGATAGTGGACGCGGATGAGCGCGGATGCAGCGGATACGCGCGGATGAATAGAGAGAAAAGAAGAACACTAATCTCCACTAATCATCGCTAATCAGATTAGTGGGAATTAGTGTAGATAAGCGTTCCCCTTTTTGTTATCCGCGTTAATCCGCTGCATCCGTGTTAATCCGCGTCCCCCATCTTTTCTGAAATACAGATGTCCCTCCGCGATGATGCGCTGCGAATCTGGCGTGCCGGCGTGGCCGCGGTTGATCCAGAGCGGCTCGTGCAGGAAGCGGTGGTGGTTGATGGCCACTGGCTGCTGGTGGATGATTTGCAGTTTGACCTGCGCACCATCGGCCGCGTTCTCGTCGTCGGCGCCGGAAAAGCGAGCGCCGCAATGACCCTCGGCCTCGAAGCGGCGTTAGCCGCGGCCCCGTCTCCTGTTGAACGGGCCCCCGCACGTTTCGCATCGCCACAACTCACCGGCCTCCTCTCCATCCCCGCCGGTAGCGAAGTTCCGCTCGAGCACATCGAGCTCATCCACGGCCGCCCCGCCGGAGTGAACGAACCCCGCCCCGAGGGCGAAACCGCCGCCCGGCGGATGATGCAGCTCGTGGCCAGCGCTCAACCGAACGACCTCTGCCTCTGCCTCCTCTCCGGCGGCGGTTCGGCGCTCCTTCCGCTGCCCGCGCCGGGCGTAACGCTTGCCGACAAGATCGCCGTCACGCGGCTGCTCAGCGCCGCCGGCGCGAGTATTGAAGAACTCAATCTCGTGCGCTCGAATCTCAGCGCCATCAAACGCGGCGGTCTGGCGCGGGCGTGTCGCGCTGGGCGGCTGGTGACCCTCACGCTGTCGGATGTGTTGGGCGATCCGGTTCATCTCATCGCGTCGGGGCCGACGGTTCCGGCGCCGCCGGTGCCAGGCGCAGCGCTGGAGATTTTGCAGCGGTACGCCATGGCCGGGCGGAGTGAGTGCGCTGGGGCCATCGGGGCGCTAAGTCGCGAAGCGCGGGGCGAAGCCGAGGTGACGGCTGCCCTGGAGTATCGCATATTGGGCAACAATGCCGTCGCGGTGGATGCGGCGGGCGTCGAAGCGGAGCGCCTCGGCTACAACCACGCGATGCTTTGCGCCACGGCCACAGAAGGGCCGGCCGAAGAAGTCGGCCGGCATTTGGCTGAGACGGCCCTTCGAATGCGCAGTTCTGGCAACCCCAACTGCCTGATCTCCGGCGGAGAGACGACCGTCAAACTCGCTGATCCCGCCCTCCGCGGTCGCGGCGGCCGCAACCAGCAGCTCGCTCTCGCCGCGCTGGAGGTGCTCGGCGACTGCCAGGACATCGCCCTCGTAAGTGCCGGCACTGATGGCGAAGACGGCCCCACTGACGCCGCTGGGGCGATTCTGGACACCGCAATCGCTCGAAGATCCCGGCTTAGTGCTCGAGACCATTTGGCCCGCAACGACGCCTACACGTTTTTCGACGACTGCGGAGGTCTGTTGAAGACGGGGCCGACGGGAACCAACGTGTGTGATTTACGCGTTGTTGTCGTGGGGAAACACTGAT
Source organism: Pirellulales bacterium (assembly GCA_022841705.1). Taxonomy (GTDB): domain Bacteria; phylum Planctomycetota; class Planctomycetia; order Pirellulales; family Lacipirellulaceae. The sequence continues at coordinate 44,642 of JALHQZ010000005.1, read as the reverse complement.
CGGTGATCGGAAAGGCTTCGAGTTACCGATCACCAGTCACCGATCACCAATCCCTCCTCCTCTAGTCCCACCACCATTGGGTGTCAGCCAGATTTTTGGGCTGCACCTGTTCGCGGGTCGCGGTGACCACGCCCTCCTCATCCTGCTGCTGGTTGGCCGATTCGAGCGCCATGGTCGGCTGAATCTGCACGCCGCCGCCGATGGGCGTCATCAGCGTGCTTCCCTTCCAAATGCTGTTCACGGCCGAGGCGACCTTTTCCGGGGCGTTGAGCGTTTCCACAGGGTACTTCGACTCATCGCCGAAAATGGCCAAATCCCACCCCGTTTGGGCGTAGAAGTCTTGGTGCTGAATGAACGCCGCGGCAACCGCGAGATCGATGCAATTGCGAAGCTGCGCGTACACCGGCGAAACGGCCGCCAGCTTGGGATACACCTTGGTGAACGAATCAACGAACCCTTGGCTCGCCCGGTTGGAGTTGCCGGCGCCCTTGCGCGAACCATCTTGTTGCACCAGTTCATCTTCGCCGATCAGCTTCACCCCTTCGCCGAGGATTTCCATCGCCAGGCCATCTTCGCTCACCTTCAGGCATTGGTAATCAGGCACGAAGTACCACCGCTGCAGCGCGTTGCGGCCGACCATCGCGGGGTTTGCCCGTTCGACGTAGCTGGTGAGCCGCACCGGCGGGCGTTCGAGGCCAATGCCGATGAGCTTCATCCGGTAGTCGGCTTCCACTAGAACTTGGGCGAAGTGCGTCTTGGGCGACACACCGCCGACAGTAATCACCTGCGGGCCGAGTTTTTCCTGCAGCTCATTCACAATGAATTGGGTGTCGTTCGGCGTGGCTTGCCGGCCGAACTGAATGAGAAACTGCTGCATGCGCGACAGACCTTCCGGCGTGGGATCGATCGAGCAGTAGATCAGCGGATTGTTGTTGCGTGCTTCCGGCGCGAATGCCCGGAGCGCAACGATCAGGTCTTGCAGCTCGAGCACCGGGCGGCCGCTCGTCACCCCACGCAGCCGATTGTCCGGCGCTTCGCCCCACGGTTCGGCGGGACCCGCCAAAACAACATCACCACTGTCAGGGTAGCAAAACACGTAATCGATCCGGGTGAGCCCGGCGAGCGCTTTCATCGTATCGTCTGGTCCGCTGCCTGCAGCGAGTTTCTGGGCCAACAATTTTTCGAGTCGCGTCAGCGAAACCTTCCGGAGCTTGCTGGGCTTGGCAAGGTTGCCTTCCAGGCGCTGCAAAGCTTCGTTCGCACGTTGCCGCGCGAGCTGCCCGGTGGCGTCTTGCGACATCACACGCCGCAGCACTCCGTTGGCGTCGACTGCAACGCCCGAGGGGCCGGCGCCACCTTGTTGGCCACCACCGAGACCCCCACCCCCGCCGCCAAGTCCGCCGCCCCCCCCGCCGAGTCCGCCCCCACCGCCGCCAAATTGGGCGTGGGCCATCGAGGCCCAGGTGAACAAGAGAGCAACGAGTACGGAGCGGTAGGAGAGTTTCATGGGGAGTTGTCGCGTGTTGCAGCAGGTGTGCTGAGGTCGATCACAATGCGCAGGATCGACCCTCAATGGTTCAGCCGAGCAGCGCTCGGATATTCCTGATCGTAATCGGGCAGCCTGGGTAAAGCAAGAAAACCAGCGCGGTTAGGCGAAATCGGACCTCTCTCCATCGACGCAAGTCGTTGATCCGCCCGTCAAATCCGGATAACCCGCCCGACCGGTCTGAATGAGGCGAAAAGTCACCCCAGAATGTGGCGATTTCGCCTCATCCACCCTGCCCAGGCGGTAGAGTTCCCCAGACTAGCGGTGCTGCGCGCTTGCGTGCCACTGTCCGGCTTGTCCGGCAGTGGGAAGCGTGTACCCGTTGTCCACTGCCGGACAACCCGGACAGTGGCACCCGAGAGACAGGAAGTCCGTCCCGGTCGATGTTCCGCCCCACTCCCCACACCCGAATCACGCTCGCCGCGATCCTCGCTGCGCAGTGCTTATTGCCCGGGTGCGCTGGCCTGCCGCGGATTGATCCCTCGGGCGAACGGTTTTTGATTTTCCCGAACCAACAGGCCACTGCTCCTGCGGGAACGGTGACCGCTCCGGCGCCAACGTTCTCCGGCGGCGCGGGCAACGTGGTTGCGCCCCCGGTCTTCAGCGACGGCACTGCGCCCGCCGCTAGTACCAGCAGTGGCGGTGATCTCTTCGATCAAATCTTCCACGGCGATCGTTCCACCACGGCCGTCGATCCAGCTAGTGGCCAAGTCGTGGATGTGCCCGAAGAACGGCTTACACTCACCCCCAGCAAGGTGCTCGCGCCCGTCGGCAGCGAAGTGGTGCTGCGAGCCGGTGTGTGCAACCAAGACGGCTACACGCGCACGAATCGCCGCGTCGAATGGATGCTCGGTCAGCAAGGCTCGGGACAGTTTGTAGAAATCGGTGAAGAGGGTGAGAGCGATATCTTCCGCTTGCCGTGGGAGAAGTCGAAGAAGATCGACAACACCTACGCGGTGAGTTATTCCACGCCGGTTCACAAGTGCTTGGACCGCGGCACGGCCGACACTTCGGACGATTTGCAAATCACCCCTGGCGATGCGTGGGTCACCGTTACCAGCGCAGCCGAAGGAACCAGCTACGTCACCGCGTATGCACCGAGCGTGGGCAACTGGCCTGCTCGCCGCGCGATCGCCACCATCTACTGGGTTGATGCCCAATGGCAATTCCCGCCGTCGGTCACGGTGCCGGCGGGGCAGAAGCATATTCTCACCACCACGATCACGCGCAAGACGGACGGCGCCCCCATCGCCGGCTGGATCGTGCGTTACACGGTTCAAGGGGGCAGCGGCGCTCGTTTGGGCTATGAAGCGGGCCAAACCACCGAAGCGACCACCGACAACCGCGGCCGCGCGAGTGTGGAGCTCACACCCACCGACAACGGCCCTGGCACGACGAACGTCGCGATCACCGTCATTCGCCCCGAACAAGCGGGCGTGGCGGCCAGCCCCCGTGTGGAAGTCGGCACTGGCGCTGCGGCGATTACATGGTCCCCCACCGCGCTGCCGGTGACGCCGGAACCAGGAACCGGCACGACGATCCCGCCGCAGTACCTGCCGCCCAGTACTCCGCCCACAACCACCCCGCCGCCGCCCACCGGCGCGCCCGATTTGGAAGTGCGGATCACCTCGCCCGATAGCCCCGATGTCGAGCTCGGTAAACCGGCGAAGCTGCTCATCACGGTTCGCAACGCCGGGAATGCCCCGGCAACAGGCGTCAGAGTTCGGGCGGAGTTCGACCGCGGGCTTTCGCAAGCCGCGGCGCGGCAGGGCGTCTATGCAGTTGATTCCGAGCAAACGTACAACTTGGGCGCGGGCGAATCGATTTCACTTCCCGTGCTCGACTTCGGTACGCTCGCGCTCGGTAAGCAGTGCGTTGTGGCCGAGGCCAGCCTGAACGGCGTGACGCAAGGAACGGACCGCTACTGCGTAAATGTGATACCGCCCGCATCGGCCGCGGCGCCGCAACTCGAGATCACCATTCAAGGCGAGCGTCGGCGGACCGTGGGCGAAATTGCCACGTTCCCCTTTGTGATTCGCAACACGGGCGCGACCCCCGCCGCGAATATGCTGGTGACGGTGAACTACGATCCCGCGTTGGACCCCGTCAATACGGAATCGCTCCAGCGTCCCGGCGTGTTGCAGTACACCGCAGGTCGATTGGAAGCGGGCGCACAAACCAGCTTGCAATTGCAATTCAAATGCGTTCAGCCTGATCCCGTGGCGACGGTCTCCGTCACCGCCGTGGCCGACAACATGCAGCGCGAAGCGCGGGCCAGTTGGGATGTGGAAGTGCTGGGGCCGCTGAACTCGCCGAACGACGGCGGCGTGGCGCCGGCGCCCGGCAATATCCAGGCGGCCATCACGACCACCGCGGTCCAGGAGGGCAAACGGACGACGCTGTACGTGACGCTCACCAACACCGGCCTCACGCCGGAGCGCAACGTCGAGTTTCGCATCGGCATCCCCCCGCAATTCACGCCCGATCTGCAAACAACCACCACCGCTAATTCCGCCCGGAACCTCAAGTTCAACACAGATACGCGCTATTTCTTAACTTTTGACAAGGTGGCAGAACTCCGCCCGAACGAACCGCTTCCCGTGGTGGTCGTGGTCACCGCAGCCCAAGCGGGCGAGGCGCGAGTGCGAGTCGAGTATCGCTCGGAAGCGATGCCGGAGGCACAGTTCCGTGAAGAGGTCATTTCTATCGCCCCGCGCTGATAGTGGTCGCGAATGCCTGCTACAATGCGGTCATGCCGCGCTACGCTTTGCTCCACCACGGTTGCCCCGCCACCTACCGGTCTGGTCCGCATTGGGACTTGATGCTTGAGCGCGACGGCGTGCTGCGCACATGGTCGCTGCCAGAGAATCCATGGCCTGCGGAGGGGCCGATAACACTCAGCGTCGATCGGTTGGCCGATCACCGCATTGTGTATCTCGATTACGAAGGCCCGCTCTCGGGTGACCGCGGTGATGTCGAGCGTGTGGCCGCGGGAGAGTTCGAATGGCGCATATGTGAAGAAGAACGTGCGGTGGTGCGGATTCTTTCGGGACCGCTCACCGGTGAACTGGAACTCGTACGCACGGTCGGCGAGTGGTGGCTGCTGTGGCGTGCGTAATTTATACGATGGGCTTTCAGCCCGTCGGGCGGCGGGTACTCAATTCGCGACGGGCTAGGAGCCCATCGTACAAAAGCTACGGCCGTTGCGCGGTGCTGTATTCCGGCTCATCGCGATCGGTCGTCACCCCGGCGACGTACACTTCGCCCTCGCGCACTTCGATCGCGCTCAGCTTCCGAGCTTGCTCGGGCGAAGAGGCCAGCCGTTCGAAATCGACCAGCAGCACGTGCCGGCTTTCGCCCGGCGCCCAGTGGAACGGCAACTGCCGTAGGCGAATGCCTTCGTCGATCCCCTGCACCACAAAAGTGAGCGGAATCGCCGCGCGGCCGGCCGCCGCGTTTTGGAATTCAATCGCTAGTTCACCCGTCTCGGTGGCGAAGACGTTGCCGTTGACGGAGACCACCGTGTCGATGCTGCCGAACTTGGCGCGGAACGCCAGTTGGGCCGACTGCGGGGCGAAGATGATCCGCGGTTCGCTCAAACCCCGCTGGGCAAGCTCCGGGTAATCAAGCGGCAATTGGGTGGCGAGCCAGGCGTTGAGCTGATCGTCCGAAACGCAAACCGCCCAGGGCGCCGACCGCTGTGAATCGCTGTAGGCGATGGCGAGTTGGCTTTCGAGCTCGCGGCGATCTTCGTCCAGCTTCGCCGGGTCTTGCTCCGCCACCGCGGCCGCGTACTGCGGCGGTGTAGAACGAATCGCCCAGTACATGCCGGCGAGGCCGAGTACCACCAGCAGCGCTCCCGCCAAAACGGCACGCAACGCAATTTGGTAAAAACGCTTCATGCCGGCTGTTCCTCACACTGGGGCAGCGAATGCTACGCGGCCCCGCGAACGGCGTCAACTTGACTCGCCCGCACAATGACCGGCACAATGTGCGGTTCGTTCGCATCAATAGCTGTCGACTTATAGTCGGCGGAGTACAGTATTTGGTTCCGAAAGAACGCGGGCGGAACGCCCGCGGCTAAAACCCGCATGTCTGAAAACCCCGATAGCCCTGCTGGCGCCACCGATCCGCTCGTCGCCCGGCGGGAGAAATTGCACGCCTTGGCCGAGTTGGGGCTCGACCCGTGGGGTCAGCGGATCGACGGTCATTCCGCCATCGGCGAGCTGCGGGCTCGCGCGGGCGAGGTGCGCTACAAGCTGGAAACGGGCGCGGAACTGCCGCTGCCCGATTTTTCCATCCCCGATTTCAACTTCCGCCAGTGGAAAGCGGACAACGGCAAGGGCGAAGTCGTCGGCCCCACCGTGCGCGCGGCGGGGCGCATTCGCCTGCTGCGCACTGCGGGGAAGCTGGTCTTCATTGACCTCGTGGATCAATCGGGCCGACTGCAATTGATGGTCGGCAAGCAACAAGTGGGCGACACCTGGGCCGTGGTCGAGCAGCTTGATCTCGGCGACCTGATCGCCGTCGATGGCACGCTTGGCTTCACGAACACGGGTGAGCTGTCGATTTTCGCCACCAAGATTCACTTTCTCACGAAAAGTCTTGAGCCGCCGCCGGAGAAGCACCACGGCCTCGCCGACCCCGAACTGCGGCAGCGGATGCGGTACGTTGACATGGCGTACAACGATGGCGTCACGCAGCGCTTCCTTGCCCGCTCGCGCATCGTCCGCAGCGTGCGCGAAACGCTCGCACAGCGCGGCTTCGTGGAAGTGGAAGGCCCCACGCTCCATTCGATCGCCGGCGGCGCCGCCGCTCGGCCGTTCGAAACGCACCACAATGCGCTCGATATCGATCTGTTTATGCGGATCGCGCTCGAGCTGCATCTCAAGCGGCTGCTCGTGGGCGGCATCGAGCGCGTCTACGAGCTCGGCCGCGTCTATCGCAACGAGGGGATCAGCCAAAAGCACAACCCCGAGTTCACCATGCTCGAAGCGTACCAAGCGTACGGCGACTACCGCTCGATGATGGATTTAACGGAGGCGATAATTGTCGATGCGATCAAAGCGGCCGGAGTTTGCGACGCGAGCATGGTGCTGCCGTGGGGCGAAACGAGCATCAATTTTACACCTCCATTTGCACGAAAAACCTACGACGAGCTCTTCGCCACGCACGCCGGTTGTGAGCCGACCGATGCCGCCGCCGTCGCCGCAGTCGCTAAGAAACTGCACATCGAAACAGCCGGCCGGCATCCTGATGTGGTGAAGAACGATGTCTTTGAAGCGACCGTCGAAGACTCGCTCGTGGGCCCGATCTTCGTGACCGATTACCCGGCGAGTATCTGCCCCCTCACCAAGCGCAGCCGCACGAACCCCGCGATTGCGGAGCGGTTTGAATTGTTCATCCAAGGGATGGAAGTCGCCAACGCCTACACGGAGCTGAACGACCCCGATCTGCAAGAAGAACTGTTCAAAACGCAACTCGAAGGTCTCAACGATGAAGACTCGATGGCCAAGATGGACCACGATTTCATCCGCGCGCTGCGCCACGGCATGCCCCCCGCCGGCGGCTTGGGTTTGGGCATCGATCGACTGGTGATGTTGCTCACCAATTCGCAGTCGATTCGGGATGTGATTCTGTTTCCGCTGCTGCGGCCCGAGAAGTAGAGGGGCGACTGCTAGCACCAGCGCCGCGTTTCTCTCTGGCCCCCCGCGGCGCGGCCCGCTATTCTTCCGGCCCGGTCGCGTTCTGCCTCCAGCCTGCTGCCCCCTCGCGCTATGTACAAGCTGATCCTCTGCCTGCGGTATCTGCGCACGCGCTACATCGCGCTGGCGAGCGTGGTGAGCGTGATGCTCGGCGTGGCGACGATGATTGTGGTAAACGCCGTGATGGCGGGCTTTGCGCACGAGATGCAGGACCGCATTCATGGCATCCTGTCGGACCTGGTGGTAGAGAGCCGGAGTCTCGATGGCATCGCCGACGCTCCCGGCCACATGGCGAAGATTCGTGAAGTGGCGGGGCAGTACATCGCCGGCATGACGCCGACAGCGAATGTCCCCGCGATGCTCGGCTTTCAAGTGGGCGACCAGTATGTCAACAAGCAGATCACGCTCATCGGCATCGACGAAGCGACTTACTCCTCGGTAAGTGATTTCGGCCAGTATCTCCAACATCCTGAGAACCGCAAACAACTCGATTTCAAACTCAAAGAACAAGGTTACGATCAGTACGATCACCAAGCCGAGAATCCGGCGCTCGCGACCGCGCGCGAGCAAATGCGAATCGCGGGCTGGAAATGGCGCCGGCAGATTTCGCAGTGGCGTAAGCCCATCGACACGACGGTCACACCTCCCGGCGCAACTACGCCCAGTGCGGAAAATTCCAACGCTCTGGCAAGCGCGGATCCATTCCTCGCTACGACGCCAGCCACGCAGGAAGTTTTCGATCCACTAACCGAACAGCATACCGGCGCCGTGCTCGGGATTTCCATCGGCTCGTACCGCGCGGCGAGTGGCGCTGATCAATTCCTGGTTCTCCCGGGCGACGATGTGGAGATCACCTACCCCTCCGCCGGTCGCCCGCCAAAGCCGCTGTCGGCCAAGTTCACCGTCACCGACTTTTACGAAAGCAAAATGAACGAGTACGACGCGTCGTTCGTCTTCGTGCCGCTCGCGAAAATGCAAGAGCTCCGGGGGATGATTGACCCCATCACGCAGGTCGGCAACTTTAACTCGATTCAAATCAAAGTGAAACCTGGTGTCGATCCGGCAATGGTCCGCGACCTACTGCAAGCGACCTTCCAGCCCGAGTACATCGTGGTGAGCACTTGGATGGACAAGCAGGGACCGCTGCTGGCCGCGGTGAGCATGGAAACCGCTGTGCTGAACGTGCTGCTCTTCATGATTATCGCCGTCGCGGGCTTCGGTATCCTGGCGATCTTCTTCATGATTGTGGTGGAAAAAACCCGCGACATTGGCATCCTCAAAAGCTTGGGCGCCAGCTCGCGCGGCGTGATGGGCATCTTTCTCAGCTACGGTCTGACGCTCGGCGTGGTGGGTTCTGGCGTGGGCCTCTTTGGCGGGCTCTTGTTCGTGAAGTACATCAACGAAATCGCCGACGGCCTGGGCAAACTCACCGGCCAAAAAGTGTTTGATCCTTCGATCTACTATTTTTATCGCATTCCCACGATCGTTGAGCCGTTCACCGTCACCTGGATCGCCCTCGGCGCGATGGCGATCGCCGTGCTGGCGAGCATCCTGCCGGCGTGGCGCGCGGCGCGATTGCATCCGGTGTCGGCTTTGCGTTGGGAGTAATCAAAAATCATGCGACCGAATCCCACCCTCGCCGAACTGATGCCGCGCTCTGCGACCGAGCGGCCTACGCTACTCGCATGCCGCGGGCTGCTGAAGACCTATCGCAAGGGTCCGGTCAGTGTGCCGGTGCTGCAAGGCGTGGACCTCGCCGTGCGCGCTGGCGAGATGCTGGCGATCATCGGCCAAAGTGGTAGCGGCAAAAGCACGTTATTGCACCTGCTCGGCACGCTCGATCAGCCCGACGCCGGCGAGGTGCATTTCGAAGGCCACCGCATCGACAATCTCCCCGCCAGCGGGCGCGACCTGCTGCGCAACCGCTACTTTGGCATGATTTTTCAGGCGTATCACCTCACGCCCGAAATGACGGCGCTCGAAAACGTGCTGCTGCCGGCAATGATCCGTTACGGCGTGTTCAGCTACTGGACGCAAGCGCGCAAACTCAAAGCCCAAGCCACCGCGATCTTGGAACGGGTCGGCCTCGGCAAGCGGCTGCACCACAAACCGCGCGAACTCTCCGGCGGCGAAATGCAGCGGGCCGCCATTGCCCGCGCATTGATGAACTCGCCCAAGCTGCTGCTGGCCGACGAACCGACCGGCAATCTCGATCAAGCCAATGGCGAAGGCATCCTCGACCTGCTCGGCGAGCTTAACCAGCAAGCGGGCCTGACGATTGTGATGGTCACGCACGACTCCGCCATCGCCGCCCGCGCACACCGCACGGTAACCCTCGTCGAAGGCCGGATGCAAGACGCTGGCCGCCGGGCCGCGTAACACCGAATTGGTCATTTCGGCTTGGTCATTGGTCATTCGCCCTACGCAATGACTAAGATTCGCATAGTCCTTCGTCGATTGGCGAGGATTTCCTGCTGCGAGTCGCCGTTCCGCCATGCTCCCCGTCTACTACAGTGATTTCGTCGAACTCCCGCTGCCCGAGAAGCACGTTTTTCCGCGGGACAAGTATCGGCTGGCGCGAGAACTCGTCGCACTTTCTGCCGCAGAACTGGCGATTGAACTTCGACCGGCGCCGCTGGCGACCGACGAGCAACTCCTGCGAGTTCACACCGCTGACTATGTCCGTCGCGTTCACGCCGGCGAACTCACCGCCGAAGAGCAGCGGGCGATTGGCTTTCCGTGGTCGCCCGGGTTCGTCGAGCGTTCCCTCCGCTCCACTGGCGCCACAATCGCCGCGGCGGACTTTGCGGCGAACGAAAACGCTTGGGCGGCGCACTTGGCGGGCGGCACGCATCATGCCTCCGCCGATCGCGGCCAGGGATTCTGCGTCTTCAACGATATCGCCGTCGCGATTCGCCAGATGCAGCAGTACTACAAGCACCAGTTTCTTGTGCTCGATTGCGACGTTCACCAAGGCAACGGCACGGCGGAAATCTTCGCCGGCGATGCGAACGTATTCACCTGCTCAATCCACGGCGCGAAAAACTTCCCGCTCAAGAAAGCGGTGAGCGATCTGGACTTGCCGCTCGACGATGGCTGCGATGACGCGACATACCTGCCGCTGCTCAATGCAACGCTCGCCGAGATCGAACGTCGCTTCACGCCGACGTTTGTCTTCTACATCAGCGGCGCCGATCCGTATGTTGACGACCGTTACGGACGCATGGCGCTCACCAAAGCGGGCCTCGTGGAGCGCGATCGGCGGGTCTTCACCTGGGTTCGCGAGCGCGCACTGCCGCTCGTCACCGTCATGGGTGGCGGATATGCGCGCAACGTGGGCGATATCGCCGAGATCTATGCGAACACGATTATGGCGCTGGCCGAAAGCGAGCTTCGCGGCTGACGGTTACAGCGCACCCTTGAGCGCCGCTAGGGCGGCGTCGTAATTCGGCTCTTGGGTCACTTCCGGCACATACTCGACGTGGATGAGTTTGCCATCCTTATCGAGCACAAACGTCGCGCGACTGAGAATCTTGAGCTCTTCGATGAGCGTGCCGTAGCTGTTGCCGAAGTTGCGGTCTTGGTAATCGCTGCCGACCTTCATGTTCTTGATCCCTTCGGCGCCGCAGAAGCGGTTCATCGCGAAGGGGAGGTCGAGGCTCACGGTCACCGCGTTGATCTTGTCGCCCAGGGCGCCGAGCGATTCGTTGAACTTCTTGGTTTGAATCGCGCAGACGCCGGTGTCGAGCGACGGCACCACGCTCAGCAGCGTCGGCTTGCCCTTCAAGCTGTCCTTGGTGATCGGCTTCAGGCCGCCTTCGAAGTAGTGCAAGGTGAAGTCCGGCGCCGCTTGGCCTTCTTTAACGGCAGAGCCGGCCAGAGTCATGGGGGTTCCTTTGAAAGTGACGGCGCCGGCGCGTGACATGGCGAAAAGTCTCCGTGAGTTGGAAAAATGTTGAACTGCGAAACGCCGATTATCGGTTGGAACTCCGGTTCGGGCTAGGGAGTCTTATTTTTCCCTCGCTGTAGGCCGAGGATCGGCGGCGCGTTAGAATGCGGACTGCGAAATCTGGCTCCTTTCCCAAATCGGCGGAGACTTTTCATGCGTTACATTTTCACTTTCTTTCTGCTGCTAGCCTGTTCAGCACTTGCTGCCAAAGCGCAGTCGCAGGTCGTCGACGCGGTCGTGATCGAAAGCTCAGCGCTGGAATCCCCGCCGGTCACGCCGCTGGAAGTGGCCCATTCGCTCGACGCGGTTCGCAAGGAAATCGCCGCCGCGAAGGAAACCTACGGCGAAGAATCCGCCCAAGTCCGGCTGCTCACGGAAATCTTGCACAACCTCGAAGGGACCTTCCGCCAGCAACTCGCCGACCGCGGGATGATTCGTACGGCGGGCCATCAGGAATCGGCCGAGCATGAAGAACATGAAGCCGATGACGAGGAAGAGGAAGAAGACGATGAAGCCGAAGACGAGGGAGAGGAGCACGCAGCCCGCGGCGGGCGGCGTCGCGGTCATAACGATGCAGCGATCGCACGCTTGACGAACCAAGTGCGTGAATTGCGTGATGAGGTTGAGAAACTCAAGCGGCAGCGCTCGGCGGAAGGGCAATCAGCGTCCGAGGGCACCCGCGCTCGCGAATTCATGAATATGATGAGGCAGTCGATGCGGCAATCTGACACTGATGTTGCTGGGCTCCGTACGGCGCGTGAGCGAATCGCCCAACTCGAACGCGAAAACGCCGCACTTCGCCAAAGAGCCAGCGGCGGCGCCGCCGCCGGGCCGCGAGCCGAACGCGTGCTCAACGCGCTGCGCGATCAAACCCTACAGCACCAAGCCGAAGCTACCAAACGGATCGAGCAAAGCTTCGAGCAAATGGAGCGACGGCTGCAAGAATTGGAGCAACGCGAGTCGACGGAGCGTCCGCGCGAACAAGGTCGATATGAAGAACGTCGCATCGAAGAGCGTCGGATCGAAGAACGTCGCCGCGAAGATCGCCGCCCCCGCACCAGCAGCCCTCAGCCGCTGTAACCGCTCGCCCCGCTAGCCGCGTCATGAGCCCCCGACGTCAGTCGGGGGAGTAGTACCCAGCGCGCTCCCCCGACTGACGTCGGGGGCTCATCTATTCTCCGCGGGCGTGAAAAATTCTTCGGCCCCGCTGTAGATTCCCCGCCGCGATTCGCGTTTACCCCTGTTGACGGCCCGTCTTGGCGGCGGGCCACCTCTCCTCCGGAACAGGGGATTAGCGCCGTGACGGCTCAGATTGCGCGCACTTTGCTTGGTATTTTCACGCTGGCTCCGCCGGCGATTTCGCTTGCCGCGTCGCCTGGCGTGCCCGTGCTTCCCAGCACGCCGAACAATTACGTCGGCTACGCGGTGACCAACTTGCCCGCGCAGTTCCGCACGCCGGTTCTGAACGCCGCCGACAACACGCCGGCCGACAACCCCATCACCAACGCCGGTGCCGAGCTCGGTCGGGTGCTCTTCTACGACCAACGGCTGTCGCATAACAACGGCACCAGCTGTGCGTCATGCCACAAGCAGGAGAACGGCTTCAGCGATCCCGCCACGAAGAGCGTGGGGTTCGAAGGGGGGCTCACCGGGCGGCACTCGATGGGGTTGGCGAACGCGAAGTTCTATGCCCCGGGGAGTTTTTTTTGGGATCAGCGCGCCGCCACTTTGGAAGACCAGGTGCTCAAGCCGATCCAAGACCCGGTCGAAATGGGGATGAACTTGACGGACCTCGTGGCGAAGATGGAGGCGACCGACTACTACCCGGCCCTTTTTGAAAAGACTTACGGCGATCGCACCATCACGACCGACCGCATCAGCAGATCGCTCTCCCAGTTCGTGCGCTCGATGACGAGCTATAAATCGAAGTACGATAGCGCCTTCAACGCGCAGGGCCAGCCAAACTTCGTCGCCGCCTTCACAGCGCAGGAGGAACGCGGCCATCAACTCTTCGGCACGGGGCCGGGAGGGCGGTGTAGCAGTTGCCACGGAACCGATGCCCAAATCGCCAACCAACCGCGCAATATTGGCCTCGACGCCACCAACACCGACGAAGGCGCCGGCGATGGCGAAATGAAAGTCCCCTCGCTCCGCAACATCGCCGTCCGCGGCACTTTCATGCACGACGGCCGCTTTGCCTCGCTCCGCGAAGTGATCAACCACTACTCCACCGGTATTCAGAACAATCCCGATCTCGACCCGATTCTGCGGACGCCGAACGGCCAGCCGGTGCGGTTCAACTTTACGCCCGGCCAGGTGAACGATCTCATCGCATTCCTCAATACGCTCACCGATACCGACCTGCTCACCAACTCGATCTTCGCAAATCCCTTCGTTACGCTCGATGGCGACTATAACGCCGACGGCGTGGTGGATGACGACGACTACTCCGTATGGCTCGAATCCTTCGGCTCCACCACCCTGCTTAGCGCCGATGGCAACCTCGACGGCCTGGTCGACGCCGCCGACTACAGCCTCTGGCGCGATAACCGCGGCCGCTCGTGGCGAGATCTGCAAGGGACGCTTGCCGTCGCGAATTCGCAAGCCGTACCCGAACCAACCAGTGCAGTGGCGCTCGTCTGTGCGGTATTGCTGTGCCGCTTTGTAGCACGGGACCGAAGTCCCGTGCGCACCGCGATGCCGTAAGAAATGTCTCACATCTGTGAACGGGTGCTCGCTCGCACGGGACTTCGGTCCCGTGCTACAGATAGGGTTACACCAAGATGTCTTTCACCACATTCCCCGCGACATCCGTCAAGCGGAAATCGCGACCTTGGTAGCGGTAAGTGAGCCGCTTATGGTCCACGCCCAACAGGTGCAGCATCGTCGCATGCAAATCATGCACGTGGACTTTGTTGTGGACAGCGTGATAGCCCAGCTCATCGGTCTCGCCGTACGAAATCCCCCGCTTGACGCCACCCCCGGCCAGCACCATCGAGAAGCCGCGGATGTGGTGGTCGCGGCCGCGGCTGGTTCCCTTATCGGTTTGCGCCATCGGTGTGCGGCCGAACTCACCACCCCAAATGACCAGGGTCTCGTCGAGCATCCCGCGCTGCTTCAAATCGGTGAGGAGCGCGGCTGTGGGGCCGTCGGCGCTGTCGCACGAAATTTGCATGAAGTGCGAGAGATCGTTGTGATGGTCCCAATCCCGGTGATAGAGGTGAATGAACCGCACGCCGCGTTCAGCGAGCCGCCGCGCTAGCAAGCAGTTGTACGCAAACGAGCCGTCTGCTCCTTTCACGCCGTAGGCGTCGAGCACGCTTTGCGGCTCATCGCGAATGTCGGTCAGCTCCGGAACGCTCATCTGCATGCGATACGCAAGTTCGTACTGGGCGATGCGCCCGCTGATTTCGGGGTTCTGCTCCTCGGCGTCACGCAGGCGATTGAGCGAGCTAATCGTCTGGATCACCGCTTGTTGATCGGTGCTGGAGACCCCGGCGGGATTGGCGACGTAATGAACCGGATCACCCGTTGAATAGAATCGCACGCCCTGGTGCTGGCTGGGTAAAAATCCCGAGTGCCATTGGCGTGACGAGAGCGGCTGCGGCGATCGGCCGATCGTGCTGACCATCACCACGAAGCCCGGCAGGTTGTCGCATTCGCTCCCGAGCCCGTAGTTGACCCACGCCCCCATACTTGGCCGGCCGGAGATCGCCGTGCCCGTATTCATGAAGGTGTGGGCCGGGTCGTGATTGATCTGCTCCGTTTGCATCGACCGAATGATGCACAGCTCATCGGCCAGGCCTGCCATCTTCGGCAGAAAACTGCTGATCCGCTGGCCACTGTGGCCGTGGCTGGCGAACTTCGCCTGCGGCCCCCAGCATGCCAGCTCTTTGCCCTGCAGTTGGGCAATGGGCTGCCCCGCGGTAAAAGACCCCGGCATCGGCTGGCCATCGAGCTTGGCGAGCGTCGGCTTCTCGTCGAACAGTTCCAGGTGCGATGGCCCCCCCGCCATGCAGAGGAAGATAACCCGCTTCGCCTTCGGCGCGACATGCAGCGGATGCACGAGCCCCTGCCCCACCGCCCCGCGCGCGTGTTCCGCCATCAACCCCGCGAGCGCAACGGACCCCATCCCCAGCGAAGCGTTGCCAAGAAACGTGCGGCGATCGAGTGCGTGTGAATCAAACATGGTCATTTTCTTCAACCGCGAAAGACGCTAAAGCGCGCGAAACAATCGGCCCGCGAATGACGCGAATAGATGAAGGTACTCCTTAGTTGATGCGTTGAACCTGTTGGCCAATGGCCAACTTTACCGTAGCCTAGGGCGATGCCCGACGCTACGATCACAATGGCCGTTGGCCAATCAATTCCGGGATAAAAACTCGTGCGTATTCAGGATCGCCCGGGAAACCGCCGTCCACGATGCGAGTTCGGCAGGCGGGATATCGTCGGGCGCCTTCGATTGACCGATCGAGATGAGCTGCTCGGCCGCGGTGGTGTCATGCTCGTATCGCACGCGCTGCGCGGCGAGCAGAGTCTTGAGTTCGGTGAGTTCCTCAGGCTTCGCGGTTCGAGAGGTCACTTCGCGCCATGCCCATGCCAAGCGGTCGGCATCGTCGGATTCGTTGGCGGTGAGGGTGCGGGTCGCTAAGCCGCGCGCGGCTTCGACGAAACTCGGGTCGTTCAGCAGCACCAACGCAGCGGTGGGCGTGTTGGAGATTGGCCGTTGTGCGGTGCATTCTTCGCGCGACGGAGCGTCAAAAGCCAAGAGCCACGGGTGCAAAAACTGCCGCTGCCAGTGCGTGTACACGCCCCGGCGATACTGGGTCGGGCCGGTGGACGAAACGTACTCCCGCTCCGGGAAATTCAGGGGCGCGTAATACCCGGCAGGCTGGTAAGGGTAGGCATAGTCGCCGCCGAACCGCTGCACAAGAAGTCCCGCATGCGCGAGGGCCGAATCGCGAACCGCTTCGGCTTCCAGCCGATAGCGGCCTTGCCGCGCGAGCAACCGGTTCTCCGGATCTCGCTGAATCAGGTCGGTGCGCGGAGCGGACGATTGCCGGTACGTGCTGCTGGTGACCAGCGTGCGCAAGAGCCGCCGCAAATCCCAGCCGTGGTCCACTAGGTCCGCCGCCAAGTGGTCGAGCAGTTCCGGATGCGAAGGGGGTTCGCCTTGTGAACCAATATCGAGCAGTGTCTTCGACAGCCCCGCTCCGAAGCACATCTTCCACAACCGATTGGTCACCACGCGGGAGGTGAGCGGATTGTCGCGCGACGTGATCCACTGCGCGAGGTCGAGCCGTGTGAGCCGGCCAGTCGCGGCCGGCCGGCCGCCAAGCACCTCCGGCCACTGCGGCTGGACTACCGCGCCTGAGTTATCCAGCCAGTCGCCGCGTGGCAGAATGCGAATCTCCCGCGGGGTGGTCGCTTGGGTCACCATCGTTGGGACGAACTGCGCTTCAATATCGGCCCGCCTTTTCTTGAGTTCCGCGATTGCTGCTTGCGACTTTGTGAAGTCCCCTGGCAGTTTCCCTCGCAACGTTTTCTCGAACGCCGCGATCTCCGCATCGATCCGGCCAATCTCCTCTGCCTGCGGCAACGTCCACGCCAAAATTTCGGGCGGCCGACGCGTTGGCAACGAATTGTCAGCCTGTCCATGGAACGAACCGTAGTGATCGACATCCGCGAAGAACGCCCCCATGCTGTAGAAGTCGGCCTGGGTGATGGGATCGTATTTGTGATTGTGGCATTCCGCGCAACCCATCGAGGCCCCCAGCCAAACCTCGCTCACGTTTCGCACGCGGTCCGCTTGCATCTTGGCGCGGTACTCGGCATCTTGAATTCCCCCTTCGTGCGACGTCTGCAGCACGCGGTTGTAACCCGTGGCGACTTGCTGCCAGAGATCGGGATTCGGCAGCAGATCGCCCGCGAGTTGTTCGATCGTGAACTTGTCGAACGGTTTGTTCTCCGCGAAGCACTTCAGCACGTAATCGCGGTACGGCAGAATGTAGTGGTCCTGGTCGCCGTGGTAGCCCACGGTGTCGGCGAAGCGCACGAGATCGAACCACCAGGTGGCCATCCGCTCCGCGTGGCGCGGCGAAGCCAACAGCCGCTCGACGACTTGTTCGTACGCATCGGGCCGCTCATCCTGAAGGAACGCCTCCACTTCGGCAGTCGTAGGAGGCAGGCCCGTGAGGTCGATCGTGATGCGCCGCAGCAGCGTCACGCGATCTGCTGCTGGGGCCGGCGTCAAGTGCTCAGTCTCCAATCGCGCGAGGACGAAGCGGTCCACCGCGTTGCGCGTCCATGCTTCTTTCTTCACGGTGGGAACCGCACTACGCTCGAGCGGTAAGTAGGCCCAATGTTTTTGGTATTGGGCGCCTTGCTTCACCCACTGCTTGAAGACTTCCACCTGCGGGGGAGTGAGCGGTTGCTTCTGCGAGTCCGGCGGCGGCATCCGCACTTCCGGATCGTCGGATGTGATCCGTGCAATCACTTCGCTGGCCGCGATGTCGCCTGGCACAATCGCCGACTCGATCGCCGCATCGAATGAATCGAGCCGCAACCCCGCCTCCTGCTTACCGGGCCCGTGGCACACAAAACAGCGATCCGAAAGCAATGGACGAATGTCGCGATTGAAGCCGATCGGCTGTTCCGCTGCCGGCGCAGCCGCGCTACCGAGCACCAAGAGCAGCGTTTCAGCGATGTGCCAGCGACCGCGCATTTTCAGTATCTCGGCTCACTCAGTCGAAACCCTAATTATCGTCTCTCCCTCGAAACACCGCAATTATGTCTCCCAGGTGGAGGGATTCGCGGGACGCCGTGCCGCCGGTGTCCGCGCTGTCGGGCGAAAAGTGGCCATTCGAACGCGAACTCGACTTCGGCTTGGCCAAAAACGAAAAGTCTCGCCCAGGAAAGCAGACTCATTTTCAGCCAGTTTCGCGAACACTTCAAACGACACGCGGAGCGATAGTTGCCCTCCCCCCGCTCCCGTCAGATACTAGAGTGTTGTGCTTCCCCACGTAACGCCGCTGAAATGGCACGCGGCTCATTAGCTCCAAGAGACCATTCATGTGGCCTGCCGCCGACGACACGCAAGAACTGCTCTCCAGCGTGAAATCGGGCGATGACGCAGCCCGGAATGCCCTGCTCGAGCGCCACCGGGAGGCCGTTCGACGGATGATCGACCTCCGGATGGACAAAGTCCTCGGTCGCCGGGTGGACGCCAGCGACATCGTCCAGGATGTGCTAGTGGAAGCCAATCGCCGGCTAAACGAGTATTTGGCCAACCCGCTGATGCCGTTTCACCTGTGGCTGCGGCAAATGGCCAAGGATCGGCTGATCGATGCTCATCGCCGGCACCGCGTGGCGGCCCGCCGCAGCTTGGACCGCGAGCAGCCGCTGCTTTCGGCGGCCAACGACGAAGGCTCGGCGCTCGATTTGATCGGCCAGATTACCGACCAGCAGTTAACCCCCGCCGCGGCGGCCACGTGGAGCGAACTCCAGCGCCGGTTCGAGCAAGCATGCGGCCAACTTGATCCGCAGGATCAAGAAATTGTGGTGATGCGGCATTTTGAGCGGTTAAACAATTCCGAGGTGGCCGAAGCGTTGGGCCTCTCCGCCCAAGCCGCCAGCATGCGGCACTTACGTGCGATGCGGCGGCTGCGGGTGCTGCTGGCCGGTGAAGAAGAAACCTAGAAGTCGCACCTTATTCACTTCGGAGAAAAAGATTCACCACAGAGAAGCACAGAGAAAAGGATGAGTAGCAGGAAGTTCCTACGTTACCGCAGGAATGGAATAGGAGGAGGAAGTGAGTGGTACAGTGACAATCAAAAACCTGCTCACCAACTCTTCCTTTCTTTTTTCCCCAGTGCTTCTTTGTGCACTCTGTGGTTGACTTTGATTCTTCAAAAAATGCAAGATCGCGATTCACAACTTGCCGTGCTACTCGACGATCTCACCGCGGCGGCGGAGCGGGGGGACAATGCGCACCGGCAGCAGCTTGAAGCGCAACATCCAGAGCTGGCGGAGGAGATTCGCGACTTGTGGGGCGCCGTGCTGGTCACTAAAGCGGTGGCGAGTTACTCCGCCACGATTACGCATTCTTCGGGGTCGGCGGCGCTGATCGATGAACCGCGACTACCATGCGAATTGGGCGACTACACGCTCACGTCCGAAATCGGCCGGGGCGGGATGGGCATTGTCTACCACGCGCGGCAGAAAAGCCTCAGTCGTAAGGTGGCGGTGAAGCTGATGCTGCAAGGCGCCTTGGCCTCGCCAGAGGAGCAGCGCCGCTTTCGCAGCGAAGCTGAAGCGGTGGCCCGGCTGGAACATCCCGGCATCATTCCCATCTACGAAGTGGGCGAACACCAAGGCCGGCTCTACTTCAGCATGCCCCTGGTAGTGGGCGAGACACTGGCAGAGAAGCTGCAGGAAGGTCCGTTGTCGAATCGTGAAGCGGCGCGGTTGGTGCGTGACATCGCCCGCGCGATTCACTACGCTCATCAGCGCGGCATCATCCATCGCGATCTGAAACCCGCGAACGTGCTGGTGGATGATGGTGGCCGCGTACATGTCAGCGATTTTGGTTTAGCCAAACGGTTGCGAACCGACCAGGCTTCACACCACACGCTCACGCAGACGGGCGCTATACTTGGCACGCCGAGCTACATGGCGCCGGAGCAAGCCTCCGGTGGCCGAGGTGAAGTTGGTCCGCTTAGCGATGTTTACAGCTTGGGCGCCATTCTCTACGCACTGCTGACAGGCCGCGCACCATTTCAAGGGCCGACGCCGGTAGACACGGTGCTGATGCTCCTGGAGCAAGATCCCGTGGCACCGCGGCTGCTAAACCGCAAGATCGATCGCGACCTGGAGATGATTTTGCTCCGCTCGCTGCAAAAACCGCCGGAGTTGCGCTACGAATCGGCAGAGGCGCTGGCAAACGATTTGGACGCTTACTTGCGCAGCGAGCCGATCGCGGCCCGAAGTGGCCAGTTCACCCAGGTGCTGGCCCGGGTGTTTCGCGAAACGCATCACGCCGCGATTCTGGAGAACTGGGGTTTGCTCTGGATGTGGCACGCCCTGGTGCTGCTGGTGATTTGCGTGGTGACCAACGCCATGCATCTGGCGCGGGAGCGCTGGCCACTGATGGATTCCCATCTTCCCTACGTGGTGCTGTGGGGCGGGGCGCTCGCGGTGTGGTCGCCCATTTTTTGGAAGTTGCGTCACCGCGCCGGACCGGTCACCGCGGTCGAACGGCAGATCGCCCACATCTGGGGGGGCAGCATCGCGGCGGTGATGCTGCTGTTCTTTGTCGAGTGGGAATTGCGCCTGCCCGTGCTCTCCCTCTCGCCCGTGCTGGGGCTCATCAGCGGGATGGCTTTCGCGGTTAAAGCCGGCATCCTCTCCGGGGCCTTTTACCTGCAAGCGGCAGCGCTCTTCGGCTGTTCGCTGCTGATGGCGTCGATGAACCGCGCCGGTTGCGAGTACGGCGTCACGCTGTACGGCCTTGTCTCCGCGGCGGCGTTCTTTCTGCCGGGGCTGAAGTACTTCCGGCAAAGCCGCGCGGGCGATTGACTTACGCCGGACAGTGGCGCCCGCAGGAAGTATCTAGCGTCGCGCGGGCGGACGCTGGCCCTTCGAAGGATAGAAGTGCGAGAAATACTGAAACACCGTGGTGTGTCCGGTTGGCGCCTGGGTTTGTGAACCGCGCGGATCGAACGCCGGTTGCCCCGAAAGCTGTTGGAAGCGTTGCCCCAGTTCTTGTTGTTGCCGCTGGAGATTCCGATTCGTTTCTTGTTGCTGCAGCATGGGCCGAACGATGGTGTTGTAATTGAAATCGCTGCTGGTGACGCCGTTCCCAAACAGCCCCAGCCACGGGCTCACCGTTGGACCGCGATTCGCGTTGGCGAACGGCTTCTGGGCCGGCGCGCCGCCGCCGCCGCCGAATATCGAACCGCTGCTGGCGGTGGGCCGAGCAGTCAAAAAATCGTTGGGGTTGCGGCCTAAGTTCTGAAACACGTTCGCGGGATTGCCCTGAGAAAGCGCGAGCGCATTTTGGCTCTCGGCGGAAAACCCCGTTCCTACCGACTGTGTTTGAATCTGCCGCATGAATTGGTTGGCTGCGGGACTTGAGTTCAAACTCGGATTGCGATTGATGGACGCGCGCTGCGCCGCCGCAGTGCTAACGGCAATCAGCAAGAACACACAAACGAGTAACCGAGCCATCGTTCAACTCCACACGCTAGTGACCACGTTGAATCCGAGAGCTCCATCTCACCTTACTCAATGTTATGCCGGTAATCGCTGGCCGGCAACAATTTGTCGTGATCCGGGTTGTTTTCAGCGTAGTCGGCTGCGGCTGCGGTCCAAGCGGAAAACCAGGGAGTTCGGGCCTGCGGCAGTTAAACTTGCCGGCGCCAACCGTTCGGCCTGCGCATCCGGAAGTCCGGTTGTGACGATTCTACGGCCTAGCGCTGATTTTAAAGGCGGAGCGCGTCGCGCCGCGCCAGCCCCGCGGCGCCGATATAACCCGCAGCGCTGCCGAGCGTCGCGAAGTCGATGTGAACTTTCCCACTTAAGTCGGCCAGCACGCGGCGATTGGTTTCGTCTCGGACCGCCGCTAAGAAGCGTTCACCAAGCGGATGGCCCGCGCCGCCAAACGTCATCGCGCCGCCAATCACCACGCTTTCCGGATCGATGGTGTGAATCATCGTTACCATGCCGATTGCTAGAAACTTGGCGGTGTCAGCGATCACCTGCCACGCCAGCGGATCGCCCGCTTCAGCCGCTTGGGCCACCATCAGCGGGGTGAGCTCCCCTTCCTTAGCCTCCATCGCCCGGAGCGGTCCGTCGGTTATTGCATCCGCGAGTGCTTCCTTCGCGCGGCGCACCACGCCGTAGGAACCAACGTATGCTTCCAACGCGCCGCGCACATTGGCCGTGCTGACCGGCGCGTCGTCGGCTAGGTCAATCAGGTTATGACCAATCTCGGCGCCGTTGCTGTGGGCGCCTTCCACCAATAGGTCGCCAATCACAATGCCCCCCCCCACGCCGGTGCCGAGCGTCACCATCACCATGCTGTGGTACTCGCGGGCGGCGCCCGCCCAGTACTCGCCGAAGGCGGCGGCATTGGCGTCGTTGGCGAACCGCACCGGTTTTTGGCACGCCAGCGAAAACAGGTCTCGCACCGGCGATTGCCACCAGGCCCGCAAGTTGCCGGGGCTTAGCAGCATTCCCCGGGCAATGTCCATCGGCCCGGGGGTCGCCAACCCTACCCGCGCGATTTGCTCATAGCCAACTTGGGCCTCGGCACACATCTTCCGCAGTTTTTCGGCCGAACGTTCCGCGGCGGCGGCGGGCCCCGTGTCGGGTTCGGTGGGGATGACGCCCGTCACCAGCGTGTGGCCGGTCTCGGTCACCAGCCCGAGCTTAATGGTTTGGCCGCCGACATCGATCCCAGCGAAAATCTGAGCAGCCATTGGAAGGGACTAGGGGCTAGAGGTCTGGGGCGAGGGAAGCAAATGTTGCAGATCGCCCAATATGAATGACCCGCCGCGATTCGGCAATCAGCCGCCACGCGCCAGCGCCCGGTCGCTCGAAACAGACCGCTTTACGGCGAACCTTCGCTGCGGTTGAATCGTAGGGAACGCCAACTGGTTCGGTTCGTCCTGATCCTTCAACTCTCGCTCAAGCAAGTCTTTATGGTTCGTCAGGTTGCTTCGGTTTGTGCTCTATGTCTCTTGGCGGCGTCTGGCTTCGCCCAACTTGCCGCTCCGCCGGCTGCTCTGCCGCCGGCGCAGTACACTCCGGAGGAAATGGCGAACATGCGGGCGTACGAAATCGCCAACCGCAGCGTGGTGAGCATCGATACCAGCGCGGTCGAGGTGGATCGGTTCTTTGGGCTAGAGCATGAAAGCACGGGCTCCGGTTCGGGCTCGGTGGTGGACCGTCAGGGGCACATCGTCACCAACTTTCACGTGGTGGAAGGGGCCCAGGATGTGAACGTAACGCTCAATAACAAAACTTATGACGCGCAGGTTGTTGGCGCCGACGCCGAGTACGATATTGCTGTGCTCAAGATCGAAGCCCCCGCTGAAGAGCTGGTGCCCATCACGCTGGGCAATTCGGAAAGTCTGCGGGTGGGGCAGAAAACCTATGTGCTAGGTAACCCGTTTGGGCTGGGCGGAACACTCACAACGGGCATTGTATCGAGCCTGAATCGTTCGCTCCCGAGCCGGGTTTCCGGCCGGGATATGCAAGGCCTTATTCAAACCGACGCGGCGATGAACCCCGGCAATTCCGGCGGCCCGCTCTTGGATTCCAGTGGTCGGATGATCGGCATGAACGTGGCGATTGCGAGCAAAAGCGGGCAGAGCGCGGGCGTTGGTTTCGCCATCCCGGTCGACCGCATTCGCCGCTACCTTCCGGAACTCGTGCAGAACGGCAAACTGATTCGGCCCTACCACGGCATCGTGAACGTGATTGAAACCACCGAGGGTTTACGAATCGTCAAACTCAGTAAAGGTGGTCCTGCGGAACTTGCGGGCTTAAAGGGGTGGGGTCTGAAACGGAGTGAACGCCGCGCCGGCCCCGTGGTCTACGTGCAAACCACCGTCGATCGCAACAGCGACACCATCATCGCCATCGATAACGAACCGGTGAAGACGAGCGATGACTTTCTACGGGTGATGGAAAACCATCGACCGGGCGATACCGTGAACGTGACCGTGTTGCGCGACGGCCAGCAGCTTGATGTCGCGCTCCGCCTCGGCGCTGCTTAGCTTACTGGTACGAAGGGCTTCTCAGCCCGTCACGCAGCGGTCACTCACTAAGCCGACGGGCTGAGAAGCCCGTCGTACGTGTCTGCGCTAATCGGCGCGCTCTGTCAATCAGCCAATTCGCGATAATTTGATGATTGCCTATTTTCACACGCGCCCCGAAATCAAAAAATTGCGGTGAAGCGCGAAGCGTCGGCATTTCAAGCAGTTTCGTCGGCGCGCGTAGTCGTAAGTCGTTTGATATTCAGTGATTGAGCGCCAGCCCTTCGACTTAAGTCGAGATTGCGCTGCATCTTGATTTACCTTGAAACTTGCATTTTCGTTAGGTTCACCCCGGTGCCCACTTGCGATCTTATTTCAATCCGGTAGGGTGCTACGTACCTCAGCTTCGAGATTGACTCCTTTGATGCGTGCTGCGTGATGATTCGAAGGGCATGAGGCCCCGCCGGTAGCAGTTTTTTTCCCACCTTTACTGTTTGAGACGTTCCGAAAGTTTGCCGTTACCGCGATCGGTGACAAGCGTTGACTTTGCCCAAACTTTCCCTTGCCGTCCCACCGCTATGTTTGTTTGGCGCCTTGCGCGTGCGTGATTTCGCTACCGGCTGCGAGGCAGTTTGCCTCGCTGAAGCGCAAGTCCCCCGAGCAATCCGCAGCGGTCCTTAAAAGGAGTGTTTTGTAATGGTTATGAATTGGATGAACTTCGCGCTGGTGCTCAGCGTGGCTGCCCTCAATGCCAGCGTCGCACACAATTGCGGCGCCGCAACGACTAAGCCGCAGTGGCAAGCCGACTACGGCCAAGCCCTGGCTGAAACCCGTAGCGAAGAACGCCCGCTGGTGGTGGTACTGGACGATCCCGCTTGCGAAGACCAAAGCGTGGATCGCACGTTGCTCACCGGCAAGGATTCGGCCAAGCTGCTCGCTAATTACGAGTTGTGCCACGTGGATGTCAGCACCGAATACGGCCAAGCGGTCGCCAAGGTGTTCAACGTGAAGAGCTACCCGCACGTGGCGATCATCGATCGCGAAGGCAAATCGATCCTCCATCGGCACGCCGGCCCGATCGACGCCAACGCTTGGAAGAGCACGCTCCAGCAGTACCAAGCGGGCGTGAACCAATCGCGGCACGTCGTCGCCAAGCCGGTGGTGAGCGAAGTCTCCGCCGCCGAGCCGATGACCTACACCCCGCCCGCTGACGAGTTCAGCATGCCAACGGTGAACTATTCGCCCAAGCCTTACTGCGCCAAGTGCCAACGCGGCTACTAATCGCGGCGAAGTGAAATCAACTTAAGAGCAGACATCCGCCCCGGGTTGGACAAGTTCCAGCCCGGGGTTTGTTGTTAATTGGTCGTTTGTCGAGGCGGAGAGCACTGGCTCCCGGAGGATTCATTATTGCGTCCGGTAACAAGGATTGATAAACCGAGCGCGAAAGTAGCAAGCGCGATTGCTGTGGGCTCCGGAACTCCAATCGGACGGTCCAATCGCACCAGCCATGCCTCTTGGTCACCCTGTGGATTGATGCCACTCCCAACGATGGTCAATAAATCGCCAGAAACTCCTGAAGGTCGAAGCCTTGACCAGCCGCTCAGCTGTATGCCGAGTCCGAAGTCCTGTAGGAGCACATCCGTGAAATCTCGCATGCCTTGGGAATGGCTCCAAACGAAAAATCGAAAATCACTCGGAGTTTGGTATTCACCAAAGATAAGTTCTCCCTTTGCTGAGGCGAACTCCGCGGCACTGTAGTATTGATTGGAATTGACCGTACCAAGTCCAATCATGCCGGTATCCGCTCGCCACCGAAACGCCTCCGAGCCGCTCGTGCCGACTATCGTCTTCCCATCGGCAGTGATATCTCGCGCACTGCTTGTAACTGTGTTTGGTAAGAACCCAAGGCCAACGGTCGCTTCGTCCTCCGTCCATCGAAACGCTTCAATGTTAAAGCCCGATGTTGACTGTCCGACGAGTACCGTACCATCATCCGACAATCCGAGTACGAGATTGTAGGGCGTTACTTCAGTAACTGTCGGGAGCGTCGGAATCAATTTCATGCCCTCTTGGGAATTCCAGCGGAACGCACGCGAGAGCCCGACATAAGCAGCGGTTCCCGCTACGACATTGCCATCCCCCGAAATAAGACTAGCAGCGGCCCCCGTGATGCCCGGTTCACCCGGCGAAATAGGGACCGCTTCAAATCCACCCCCGGTCGTCCACCGATAAGAGCCCGAGGGGGCAATCGGAAAATTGCCGTTGGGGTTCGCGGTGTTGCCAACAATGATGTCGCCATCATTCGAAATGGCGTAGGCGTCGATGCCAAATCCATCATTGACGGGTGTGGTCCGCAGCAAAGACATCGCCAAAGTTGTGGCATCCCAGCGGACTGGTTCAAAACATATAGTCCGAAGGTAGTCCAAACGCGGTTGCCACACCCACAACCGTCTGACCATCGCGAGAAATGCCGCGAGCGATGCTCTGATAACCGCCACCGGGGATATCCCCGAGACCCACGAACGCCGCAGCTGACGCCAATGACGCCATGGCCAGAATGAGATTGCAATTCAGCAGACACAAGCCCAATAATTTTGAGCACATTGGCGGAGCTGCCCTTGGGAGACGGGATTTATCTTCTGCATCCTTGCGAGAAGCAATTCAAGCCCTAGGCACTCGATGAAAATGCCGGAACTTACCGAGATGGATTTATAATTGACGGAGGTTTTCGGAAGCAATGGCAATGGTCAGCAACTCTTCGCTTCAGACTCGCCCCCATGAAGTTCGGCACAGCCGTCTCAACTCTCCCCATCTATCAAGCAGCCGACTGGTCAGCTCGGCTTCAGAGCCTACTTGCTCACCCGCTCCTGCCCCGGCGAAATATCCAGTTCTAGCGTCGCGTACTCCCCTGCTTTGATCCGTTCGAGCGCGATCGCGCCCATCACGGCGTTATCGGTGCAGAGAGACATCGGCGGGATGAACAGCCGGTAGCCGTGCTGCTGAGAAGATTCTTGCAGCCGCTCGCGTAGACGGCCGTTGGCGGCCACGCCGCCGCCGACGCACAGCGTATTGAAGCCCGTGCGGCGCAATGCGAGCTCCGCTTTGCCCACCAAGCAATCGACTACCGCCTCCTGGAAGCCAGCGCACACGTCGGCCAGTTCCTCGTCCGAAAGCTGCGGCGCCGGGGCGTCGGCCAGTTTGCCGATGCCGACCAATTTGTAGCGCACGGCGGTCTTGAGGCCGCTGAAGGAAAAATCGAGCCGCGAATCATCATCTAGCAGCGGGCGCGGGAAGCGGATTCTCTGGGGATCGCCCTGCGCTGCTGCTTTCGAGAGCGACGGCCCGCCGGGATACGGCAAGTTCAAGAGGCTCGCGACTTTGTCGAACGCTTCGCCGGCGGCGTCGTCGATGGTGCCGCCGAGCGGGGTGAAATCAGTCGGGCCGGCGCAGCGGTAAATGTTCGAGTGCCCGCCGCTCACGATCAGCCCCACGCACGGAAAAACTTCTTCACCGCTGGCGATCTTGCAGGCGTAGATGTGCGCTTGCAGATGATTCACCGCGACCAGTGGCAGGCCCGTCGCTACACACAGCGCTTTGGCGGCCGAGAGGCCAATCAGCAGCGATCCGGCCAGACCCGGCGTGGTGGCGACGGCGATGGCATCGAGATCCGCGAGCGCAAGACTCGCTTTGCGGAGCGTTTCGTCGATCACCGGCAGAATCCGTTCGACGTGCGCCCGGGAAGCAATCTCCGGCACCACGCCACCAAACCGCTGGTGGAGCATGTCCTGCGAAGCAACCACCGCGGAGAGAACATTTAGCTGGTCGTCAACAATCGCGGCGGCGGTTTCGTCGCAAGTGCTCTCGATGGTGAGAATGCGCATGGCGGGCTAAACGTGCGAGCCCACGCCGTTACTCACTCCCCCACTGTGGTGAGCACCGTTACCGGTCTTCGCATGCGACACGTGATGCACCCAGGCCGGCGGGACGTTGGCCAACACCATGTCGCGGTCAAACGCGTGCTGAGCGACGAACTCATTGATGATCCCGCCCACTTCGTTCAGCCGTTGTCGTTCCGCGGAGCTAGCCATGAGTTCCTTGAAGCGGCGGATCGCAATGTACTCGATGAACGTGAGCGTGCCGTGCGGCGCCAGGCGGGAAACCAAATCGGCCAGCAGCCGGCGCACGAGGTCGGGCTGAAAGTTATTGAACGGGAGGGCGGAAACTACCACGTCGTACTTTTTGTCGCGGGGCAAATCTTCTAGTGAACCCGCAAACAGCGAGACGCGGCTCGCTACTCCCTGCCACCGGGCGTCTTTTTCGAGCCTCCCACGGAGAACGTCCACGAACCGCTCGTTCAGTTCCACCAAAGTCAACTGGTCGCCCGGTCGCATCCGGCGGATCACGTGGTCGGTAATCGCCCCCGTGCCGGGGCCGACTTCCAGCAGTTGCCGGGGCCCTTTCGCAGATGAGCCGTTCGCGGTGGTTCCGTTGGTTTCCGAGGAGCGTCCCTGGGGCCAATCCTCGGCGACGAACCGGCTCATGGCCCGGCTGGCGGCGCCCCCCGTCGGGAGCACGGCTCCAGTCGTGCTGAAGGTGGCCCGAAATTCGCGAAGGAAAACCTGGTAATCCGTCAATTTTTGCGCCATGCTGACTATTCTGAAATGCGCTGCGGTAAACGAACAGGGGGGCGCCTTCACAGCGCGTCCCCGCGCGATTTCCGCCTGCAAAACGCGGTCCGATTCCTCGCCCCCATGGAGTTGCCAAGCAGCCAAGCCGCGACGTAGAGTTTCCCTGGGCTCGAATTGATCCCCCTGGAATATCTGCTACCAGGCCGAGCGAATGCTTTCCCGTGCAGCGGGCCCTCTAGTTCCGGGCCTCGTTGGGACCGGTACATTCGCCACCGCCTGACCGCCAAAAACGTAGGAATCTGGTGGCAACCGGAGGGCGCCCCGGATAAACTGGGGATAAGTGGCGGTTTACGCAGAGTTCGCGTATCGCCCCGACCCTAGCGAAACTATGACTTAACGCTGAGCGCTTAACGCTCGGATTGTTTTTATCCCCGACGGACAATCGTTCGCGAAGAGGATTGGAATGTTGAAGCTCGAATTGTTGGGCGCTCGTCTCGCGGGCGCTACGATGTTAGCTCTGGCGCCGACGGTGTGGGGCGCCACGGGCCCTGCCAATGTTCGGACCTACCAAACGGAAGCGGGCACAAGTTTCTATGCGGCAAGTCTGTCGCTCGACGCCGCCACTGCTCAGGCCGCCAACAGTGGTCCGCGCGAAGTGGTGCTACTGGTCGACACCTCGGCCAGCCAAACCGGTATGTTCCGCGAGACGGCGCTCTCGGCGGTGAAGGCGTGCCTCGCGCAGCTTCAACCGACGGACCGTGTGCAGATCATCGCGTGCGATTTGGAAGCCCGGCCGCTCACCAAGGGCGCCGTCGCGCCCAACTCGACTGAAGCCGCTGCGGCGCTCGCCGCGCTCGAGCGGGAATCACCACTCGGTTCCACCGATCTGCCCGGCGTGCTGAGCGCTGTGATCGAGCGCTTCGCGCCGCAAGCAAGCAATCAATCCGCTGCGCAGCGCAGTGTGCTGTACGTGGGCGATGGCGTGAGCACCGCCAACGTGCTCGGGACCAGCAGCTTTGCCGAACTGATTGGCAAACTTCGCGCGGCGAAGATCGCCGTCTCGAGCTACGCGGTTGGGCCGCAATGCGATGCAGCGCTCCTCGCTGCGCTCGCCAACCAATCGGGCGGTAACCTGTACATTGACGACGGGATGGTGCTGGCCGACGAGCGCGAGGACATTTCGCTCGAGCGCGCTACCGAAGAAAACCTGCGGCGCGGCGCCCAAGTGGGCCGCACCCTGGCCGACTGGGCTCACGCCACCGTTGTGTGGCCGAGCGCCGCCGAGCTGGGCGCCGGCGTGACGAATATGTATCCCTCCGAGCTGCCTCCGCTTCGGAGCGATCGCGAGACTGTGGTCATCGGCGAACTCGCCCCGAATCACACCGGCCCCCTCGCGCTCACCGCCAGCACTCCGGCAGGTAAACTCGAGTGGCAGGCGAATCTCGCCGCACCGAACGATGCCCATGCGTATCTCGCCAATTTGGTCGAACGCGCCCGCGAAGATCGCGGGCTGTCACTTACCACGCTCGGGACGGCCGGCCTGGAAGAAACCGGCCGGCTAGTGAATACCGAAGTCGATCGCATGACGGACTTGGCCGAGCGAGCCATCGCCACCGGCGACCGCGAATCGGCCGCCAAGATCGCCCAAGCCGTGCTGCGGCGGGAGCCGGGCAACGTGCGCGCCCAAACGGTGCAGCAAGTGGTTAGCAAGCCGGCTAAGCCCGGCGCACAGGTGCTGCGGCTCGCGCAAGCGGAATCGCTGCCAGGTAGAGCCAATGTCCCCACGCGCCGGCCAGTGCCGGGCGAAGCGGGAATTCCTGGCGAGCCGAGTGTCCCTAGTGACTCGATGCCCAACCAGCGGCCCGTGCCAGGCGAAGCGGGCATTCCCGGTGAGCCCATCACCACCGGCGATTCGGTCGAGTCCGACCTCATCATGGCGCCCGAACAAGCGGCCCCCGCCGCCGGTCCGCCGGCAAGCGAGTTCGCTGCGCCCTCATTGCTCGAAAACTTTGACTCGGTCGTTGGCGAACAATATCCCTCGGCCGACATCGTGGCCGATAGCGAATTGCTCGACTCGGTTGAACGGCAGAATCGCATCTTCGCCCAAATGTTGGAGAAGGAAACGCAGAACGCCATTGCCCAAGCGCGCGACAAGTTCGCCACCGAACCGGACGTGGCGATTCAAGATTTGAAACTCGCATTAGAAAACGTCCGCCGCGCGCCGGAATTGCTGGCCGATGTGCGGGCTTCGCTCGTGGACCGGTTGGAATCGGCGCTCCGCGAAGCGTCGCGGGCCGCAACCTACAAGGATTCGATCGATCGCGAGCGGGAAGAAGCGGTCGCCGCTTCGCGCGAGCGCAAGCTACTGCTGGATCGGATGGAGCTGCAGCGGCAACGCGAGAAGCAGCTGGTTGATCGTTTCAACGCGCTCATCGACGAACGGCGCTACCAAGAAGCGGAAGAGGTGGCCGACATCCTGGCCGAGGTCGATCCGCAGGGCGTCACGCCCGTGGTGGCGCGGCTCTACGCCCAGCACCGGCAATACGACGATCTGAACATGGCGGTCCGCCGAGCCAAGTCCGCGGCGTTCGTGGAGACCATGTACCAAGTGGAAACCAGTGCAATTCCGTTCTCCGACGAGAACCCGGTGATCTACCCCGACGCCACGTGGTGGGAGGAGATGACCAATCGCCGCAAGAAGTATGCAGCGGTGGACCTCAAGGCGCAAGGTGGCAACGAAGAGAAAATTAACTCCGCGCTAGATAGCCCCCTTTCCAGCGAAGGTCTTGAGTTCACCGAAACGCCGCTCGAAGAAGTCATCAACCTGTTGCGGGACGAGTACAACATTGAAATCCAATTGGATGACCCCGCGCTCGACGATCTGGGGATCGACTCCAGCGAACCGGTGAACGTGAGCCTGCGGAACATTTCGCTCCGCTCTGCGCTGCGGATCATGCTCAAGAAACTGGACCTGACCTATGTCATCGCCGACGAAGTGCTGCTGATCACCACTGCGGAAGAAGCGGAAACGCGGCTCAGCGTACGGGTGTACCCGGTGGCCGACCTGGTGATCCCGATTCAAACCCCTGCCGTTAGCGGCCTAGGGGGAATGGGCGGCGGCATGGGTGGCGGTATGGGCGGCGGCATGGGTGGCGGTATGGGTGGCGGTATGGGCGGCGGCATGGGTGGCATGGGCGGTGGCGGCATGGGCGGCGGCGGTTTTGGTGGGGGCGGGGGCCAGTTTGCCGTGCCCGACAACGCTGGTGACTTAACGCTGACCAATGCCAAGACGCCGGTCGCGAAGCCAGCTCAAGTCTGGCCTGCGCCTGCCAAGCCGCAAGCGACCGTTGCCAAACCGGCGGCGAAGAAGAGCGCGCCGATTGCGCTTAACTACAAAGGCGACCCCAATGCATTCTGGGACACGTATTTCGCGCAGGGCGAAGCCGATGGCGCCGCAGTGCGGCAAGCGGCGCGAGACCTCTTGAAATCGGGCCGGTACAACCATGTGGTGGCGCTGGTGCAGGCCGCGCTCCGGCACAGCCAGCCGCAACCGTGGATGTACGAGTCGCTCGGCATCGCCATGCAGCTTGACGGCCGCCCGGCCGCCGAGGTCGAGCGGGCGCTCATGTCCGCGGTCGACTTTACCCGCTCGCCGGAGCAATTGCTGCTGATCGGTCAGTATCTCTCCAAGAGTGGATTTGAAAAGCGCGCCCTGCAAGTCTTTCGGCAGATCGTGAAACTCGATCCGCTCCAACAAGAAGTCTATGTCTTGGGATTGCGAAGCGCTCAGCGGCTGGACGATGTCGCGGGGATCCGCTGGGCCACCATCGGTATCCTCAACCAAGCGTGGCCGAAGCAAAAAGCAGCGATTGAAGACACCGCCCGCCGTCTGGCGCTGGCGACCATCGAGCGGCTAAAAAAGGCCAATGACTTGGCGACCGCCGACGCCTTTGCGGCGGAACTCAAGGCGGCCCAACAGCGGGACTGTGTGATCCGCGTGAGCTGGACCGGCGACGCCGATGTCGACATCGCGGTGGAAGAGCCGGGTGGTTCGATTTGCAGTTCGCTTGAACCCCGCAGCATCGGCGGGGGCGTGACTCTGGGCGACACCTACGCGGTTGATAAGAATGCTGCCCCGGACATCACCGCCACAACCGCGGGTTACAGCGAAACCTATGTCTGCCCCCGGGCGTTCAGCGGCGACTACCGCATCGCCATTCGCCGCGTGTGGGGCCAAGTCACCGCTAACACGGTGACCGTGGATGTGTACCTGAACTACGGCACGCCGGAGCAGCAGCACCAGCGGCAGCAGATTCAGCTTTCGGGCGAAGATGCCGAAGGCGATTCGGTGGTAAAATTCGCACTCGACACCGGCCGCCGCACCGAACCGCTGGATCAGCAAGTGGTGGCAACCGCGGCGAAACGGCAACAAGCGGTCTCGCAAGCGGTGATGGCTCAGCAACTTGGCGACCTGACCGACCCGAGTTCGATTCCTCTCCGGCCGAACGATCCGCGCCGGCGGGGCTTGCCGCTGTTACCGGCGCAAGGCGCCGTGGGCTTCCAACCCGTCATTCAAACGCTGCCGGAAGGGACCAACCTGGTCGCCACGGCTGTTATTTCCGCTGACCGCCGCTACGTGCGTATCACGGCGCTGCCGTTCTTCTCTACCATCGGCAACGTGTCGACGTTCACATTCGCCGGCGCCGCTGTGACCGATGACAACCAGAATGGAGGCAACGGCGGAGATAATGGCGGCGGAGGCGGAGGGGATGGCGGCGGAGATGGTGGCGGCGGTGGAGAAGTGCAACCCTAAGGCGCCCTAACTGCTCAATCGAGCTTTTTCGAGGCAGTCGAGCACCAGCCGCGCGACATCGACCCCGGTGCAGCGGGCCAGCGCCTGCCAACCCGGCACGGCGTTCACTTCAATCGCGTACAGCTCGCCGTCGAGTCCGGGTAGCAGATCAACACCCGCGAGTGGAGCGCCGATCGCCGCCGCGCAGCGGTGGGCGAGCTCCGCGAGTTGAAGGGTGACTTCCAGCGGCTCGGCCCGCGCGCCGCGACTAATGTTCGTGCGCCAGTCGCCGTTAGAGACGCGCTGCATCCCCAGCACGCGCTCGCCAACCACCAGCAGCCGCAAATCGCGGCCGGCGTGCGGAATGAATTCTTGCAGATAGATCACGCCCCCCAGGTCTTCGAGCAGTCGGAACGCGCGGCGAGCCAGGTCGGGATCACTTAGCCGGGTGAGCCCCCGGCCTTCACCGCCGAAGAGTGGTTTCAGCACCACGTCACCACCTAACTCGGCGAACAGTTCGCACGCTTCGTCGGTCGTTTGCGCGACCGCTGTGCTCGGCACGCGCAGCCCTTCGGCAGCAAGCCGGGCGGTGGTTAGGTACTTGTCGACCGCTGCTTCAATCGCCTTGGGCGGATTAAGCACCGGGACGCCACTCGTTTCGAGCTGCGCGAGCGCATCCATGCGGAAGACGACCTGTTCCAGCGACCCCGGCGGCATCGAGCGCACAAGCACGGCGTCGAACTCATTGAGCGCCGTTTCGCCAGCGCAGACGAGCGAAGGGGAGGGCGACGCTCCGCGGAGCCCGTCCCGATTACCATTCGAACGCACGGGCTCTGCGGAGCGTCGCCCTCCCGAAACAATCGTCGAGTGCAGATTGCGGAAACCGACACATTCAATGATGTGCCGATTCCCCGCTGCGCGCCGCAAATCGCTCAGGTACCAACTGTTCGGCGAAGAGAGAACCGCGATACGCATGCGTCAAACGCCGAACGATTGTTTCAGCACGGCTGGTTCAAACCTGCCGAAGCGATGCACGCGGCCGGTGTCGAGATTGTTCAGCGTAACGACCGCGGGACTAAACAGCAGCTTATCCACCTTATAAAAATCGTGATTGTACGCTTTGAAGATCTCGGCGAAGGGCCGGCCGTGGTCGGCGCTGCTGCTGCTGGGGAGCTCCGCGCCAACTTTAGCAAGCGTGTCGTCATCGTCACGGACGTACAGCACGGCATGGGCGCCGTAGAGAATGGCGTCGTTGGTGCGGCCGATGCCGGCGAGCGCGTTCTTCGCCACCGGCGGTAGCGGGGCAGTTCCCCAGCCACTCACCACACGCGTGAGATCGAACTTCAACTCGTGCAGTTTGTGCATCGCCGTCTCGACACTCCGCGCTGCGATTTGCACGCAACCGGCGAGGCTGTTGGTGGGGGCGACGAGCAGGGTGAGCGCTTCCGCGTTAACGCCACACTTCGTCGCTATTTCGGTGGCGACTTCTTGAGGCGGCAGCGCGCTCGCTTCCAAGATGCCCACTGCAGCGCTTGGCGTTTCACGCAGGCCGATGTTGCCGAACAATTCTTCTTTACCGTACGCGGCGCGCATCGGGCCGGAGCCCATCGCAAAGTAATCCTTGCCGCCAATCGCCCAGCCGGCGTACTGCGAAGCGAGGCATGCGGCCACCGGATGATCGGTCTGCACGGAGACCCACGGCCCTTGCCACACGTCGGCCAGACCGGCGCCGAATTCAACGCGGCCAAGTCCTGCGAGACAGATTTCCGCGAGTTGGCGGCCCGCCTCAAGTCCGCCCACAGCATGCACACCGCAATCGATTACGGGCGTGGGATCATCGCCGGGTAGCGCAACGCCAAGCGCCGCTGCGTCGGCCAGCAGGTTGTTGACGAGTCGTTGAGCGCGGTCGTTCAGGTGCATCGCCCTGTTCTCACACAGGCGCGGCGGCGCGTCAACTGCCGCGGGAGGGCGACCCTCTGCGGAGCCAGTCCAGTAAACTTGCACCGCGGAATATTTTCGGGCACGGGCTCCGCGGAGCGTCGCCCTCCCGGAACGTTTACTTGAACAACGATCCCACCGGCAACTGCCGACCGAGTTGTTCGACCGAAACATTGCCGCCCACCAGCGTCTTAAGCGAACTGGCGGGCCCCGCGAGTTCCGGCGCCACCTTCGCGGCGGCGGTGGTGATGGTTTCGTCAAACTTGGCGAGTTGGGCGTCGATTTTGGCCTGCGACTTGGCGATCAGCTTCTCCGCTTGCTCGTTAGCCGCTTGCCGGATGGCGCCATCCACCGCCGTGGCGACCACCGGACCGAGGTTCGATTCAATCTTCGCCTGGGGCTTGTTGAGCGTCCCGGAAAGCGTCACCCGCGTGGCGAGTTGCGGTACGTTCGCCAAACTTTGCTGCAGCTGCGCTTCCAGTGTTTCGCCCATGCTCAGGTCGCCGATCTTCACCGCCACTTCGGGTGTGATGTGAACTTTGTCTTGCACCAGTTGAATATCGCCGGAAAGCTTTTCGCCGTTCAGTTGCAAACTAACGATCACACTCGCCGTGCTTTGCTCCACGCTGAGCCGCAATTTCTTGCTGCTGCCGAGGCGAACTTTTGGCACCACGATGCCGCGGCAATCGGCGAATAGCACATCGTGCGGCTGGTCCTGTGTGCGGTCGCACGTAGCGGTCAGCTTGATTGGCATCGAGCCGGTGGTCTGTAGTTCCAATTGCGCCGGCTTGCCAGTGAGCTTGGGCTGCGTGGTGAAATCGCTAACGAAGCCCTTCAGGTCGACCGGCTGGCCAAGCAGGTTTGCTTTGCCATCGAGGTGCAGCATCCGCACGAGGAGATCGGGCCGCTGCCGCACACCGGCGAACAGCACATCCACCCCGCGGCAGCGCTCCGGCGCTTTCACCACCGGTTTGGAGGGCATCATCTTCCGCGCCCACTTCAGCCAGCCGACAACCTGCCGCAGCGGGCCGGTGAGTTGTTGACCAAGCAAGTAATCGGTCAGCGATTCAGCATCGAGCCCCTTCATCGCCAGCTTTTCGCGGATCGCTTGTTCATCGTGTTTTCGGGCCGCTTCGATCCGCAGCCGATCCGCCGCCGCTTCTTTCGGCAACTTATCGAGCTGCACGTACAGCGCCTTGAGCTGGCGATCAAGCGCGCCCGCTTCCTGCGGCACGCGGGCCAAGAACTCCGAATTGCGGAGCGGATTCTTCTTCGCCTCTTTCACTTGGGCCTTGAGTTCTTCCGCCTTTGCTTTCAGCTCTTTGGCAGCGACTTCAAGTTCTTTGTACTTGCCGGGCCAGCGTTCGATGAGTTCCTGCGCAACGCCGATCGATTGAAACTGTTGGTTCACGTCGGATGTGAAGCGCTTCTCTAAATCGTCCATCCAATTGGCGGCGTAATTGGCGGCTTGCTCGTTGAACCAACTCGGTTCGCTCGCCGCTTCGGCTTCTTCTTCAGGGGTAAGTTCGATTTCGCCCGACACCGTGCGAGCCGTGCCGAACTGCAATCCGCGGATGGCGCCGACATCGATCACCGCGCTTTTATGCAGTAATTCGGCTGTGCTGAGGTCGAACTCCAGCTGGCCAATCTCGACAAGGTTCTCCATCGGCGCGGCGGGATTGGTGATCGCGACGTTCTCAATCGACAGCCGCCCTCCGATGACCGACGCCCGCACTTGGCCAACATCCACCTTGGCGCCGACGGCGCTTGAACCTTGCGCCGAAAGTTGCCAGCGCAGCAGCCACGCCACGCCGTATTCACTCAGCAGCACCACCAGCGCCAGCACAATCAACCGCGGCGCCAGATAACTCCAACGAAAGATGCGTAGCATAATGGTCAGTGGTCCGTAGTCAGTGGTCAGTAGTTTCCGTCGTTAGCCGCGACGCGCCAGCGGAGCAGGGTTACTCCATGCTAAATCTTGCCGTCAAATCCGCCCCCAACAGCACCCTCGCCAGCCGGTATTTGCTGATCCACGCCAACGCGATCGGTTGATACTTCGCCACCAGCGCTTTGACGATCAAGTAACAAGGCAGCGTGAGCCAGATTCCCATCAGCATCGAGCCCAACACCACCGTGTTGTTGAACCCCCATAGCGGCCCGAACGGCGCCTCGTAAATGGTGGCGTAGAAATTCTGCAGCGCAGGCATCTCGAGGATGCGTTCGCCGAGCCGATGCGAAATACCGTCGAAGTACCCGCTGAGCCAACTGAAAATCACTGCCGCCGCGATCCCCGCCGTACGATTAACTTGCAGCGCACACAGCAGAATGCCGACGGTAATCGCCAGAAAATTGCCCTTCGGCGTCATCCCCAGCACCACCCCGAGCGCAAACCCGGCGGCCACCTGCCGCGGCGAATCATGCCCCGTCAGCACCGCCACAATCTGCCGCAGCGGCCATAAGAAAACGGAAAACATAGCGAAATCCCTTCCGCGTGAACCTTAGTTACGGCGCGCAGTCCTTGCGCTCGGGGATGCATATAACAGGCGGGGCGGGATTGGAGCAAGAGAAACTCGCTCGGCTTGTGCCACTGTCCGGCTTGTCCGGCAGTGGGAAGTGGGAACCCGCTTCCACTGCCGGACAAGCCGGACAGTGGCACCCCGAAAAGAATCGCTTACAATTCAGGCTTCGACACTTCCACACACCAGCACCGCTAGCAGTCGCCATGAGTCGCCAGGTTTACGTCAACGGAAAGCTCGTTCCCCAAGCCGAAGCGACGGTGAGCGTCTTCGACCACGGCCTGCTCTACGGCGACGGTGTGTTCGAAGGCCTCCGCAGTTACGGCGGCAAGGTCTTCCGGCTCACAGAGCACATCGACCGGCTGTACGACTCCGCCAAGGCGATTTGGCTCGATATTCCGCTTGCCCGCACGACAATGGCGGACGCGGTGAACGAAACTGTGAAAGCCAACGGCATCGGCGACGGCTACATTCGGCTCATCGTCACCCGCGGCGCCGGCTCGCTGGGGCTCGACCCCCGCAAGTGCGCCAATCCCCAGGTGATCATCATTGCCGACTCAATCGCGCTCTACCCGCCCGAGTTCTACGAGCACGGCATGGAGATCATCACTTCCAGCGTCATCCGCAATCACCCCGCGGCGGTGAGCCCGCGGATCAAGTCGCTCAATTATCTCAACAACATTCTGGCGAAGATCGAAGGCATCAAAGCGGGCTGTATCGAAGCGCTGATGCTCAATCACAAGGGCGAAGTCGCCGAATGCACGGGCGATAACATTTTCCTCGTGCGCAAAGGAGTGCTGCAAACCCCGCCCCTGGACGCCGGCATCCTGGAAGGGGTGACGCGTGACTTCGTGATCGAGCTCGCCCAGGCCACGGGGATTACCGTGAAGGAAATGCCGCTCACCAAGCACGACGTCTACATTGCCGACGAGTGCTTCCTCACCGGCACCGCCGCGGAAGTCATTCCCGTGGTGAGAGTCGACGCCCGCATCATCGGCGACGGTAAACCAGGGCCGGTGACGCAGAGCCTCAAGAGCAAGTTCTCGGAAGCGGTGCGGAGTTAGACGCC
Organism: Pirellulales bacterium; assembly: GCA_022841705.1. Lineage (GTDB taxonomy): Bacteria > Planctomycetota > Planctomycetia > Pirellulales > Lacipirellulaceae. Next base: position 5,738 of record JALHQZ010000005.1, on the reverse strand, counting down.
GCACACGAGGCTTGCTTCATTTTTTTGGGCCGAAGGCCTCAGCCCACCGTAGCCTAGGGCATCGCCCTAGGTGGTGAGATTTCATCAACAATCTTTGGCTGAAAGCCATACTCACCCGTTGCAACGTGTTGTGTTTGGCCTTCAGCCAAAATGTTGCGTTGGTCGCCACCCCACCTAGGGCGATGCCCTAGGCTATGGTGAATAAGGATTTCGGCCAATCTTTGCGACGTTGAATCAACCGTTGAAACCAACGTCTTCGTCGATACGATCTTACCGCTTCGCCACCTCGCGCCCTTTCTGAAACTCCGCGTTGGTCACTTCCTTAAACACGGCAAGCTGTTCGTTCACCTCGTCGATCCGCAACTGGTCCTGTTTGGAAAGAATCCACGTTACCAAGTGTTCGGCGCGCAGGCTCGGCTTTTCGTCGTCGCGTGAAGTCAGTTCGATCTGCACCGGCGCCAGGTTGCGACGGGCGAGCGCTTCGTTCACTTTTAGCCGCGGGTCTGGCGGCAAGCCCGCTTCCAACAGCGTGTGCAACTGTGCGAACCAGTCCAAAAACTCTTTGAGTTGTTTCATCGCTTGCGGATTCGCTACCGGCACGGTCACTAGTTTGTAGGTGAGTTGATCGCTAGTGAGATCGAGCGTCCCCGTCGCCGCGTCGAACCGTTCTTCAAACGTCGGCGCGCCAGTGAATTTCAGGAACGGATCTTCTTGTGTTGCTGTCCAGCGCCGTAGCTTTTCCATAAGTTTGGCGATCTGCGGCGTTTCAATTTCTGTCTTCAGTTCGCGGTTGCGATCAAGCAGAATAAACCGCCCCGGTTTGTTGCCGATGCCCGGCCGAAAGATCGTCACTTGGCCCGCCGAGTCGCGGATGTCGTATGTCACATCGTTGCGAAACAGCGTCACGCTTTCACTAGCCGGCGTTTTTTCCTCGGCGGCAAAGACCCGGGTTTCAATCCGAAACTCCGCGGCCCGAGTTAGATTGGTAGCCAAGAGGACGATAGGCAGCAGTAGGATTCGCCTAATGTTCATCGCGGGAACTCCGCTGGGGAGAGATCGGGATCAAGAGCGGGGACAATCGCGGGGGGAGAATAGCAAACCGGCGGCGCCCAAGGAAAGGCGAGAATTTGGTAAGTTTTTGCGCCCCATCCCGAGGTTTGCACCCCGTTACGTTATGAGCTAGGCTAACAACTTCTATCCGGTGCATTTTCCACCGCTTTTCGCAAGGATCGAATCATGGATCACCCGACCACCCGTTCCACCACTGGTGTCGCTGCTGGCGCCTCCCGCCGGCAATTCTTGGCCACCGGTTCCGCCGCGGCGGCAAGCCTGGCCATCGCTTCGCAAGCCAGTATCGCCCGGGCCGCCCATAGCTTCGGCCAAGACACCATCAAAATCGGCCTCGTGGGCTGCGGTGGTCGTGGGACCGGCGCCGTGTCGCAACTCTTCGACACCACCGGCAAGGTGCAGCTCGTCGCCATGGCCGACGCCTTCCAGTACCGCGTTGATGAAGCCCTCAGCCGCTTCAATGACGAAGCCCAGCGGCTCAGCCAAACCTCCGGCTTCAAGAAAGAAGATTATCTGAACGTGCCGAAAGAGCGGCAGTTTGTTGGGCTCGATGCCTACAAGCAAGTGATGGAGTCGGACTGCGATCTCGTGGTCCTGGCCACTCCCCCTGGTTTCCGGCCCGACCAGTTCGAAGCCGCCATCGATGCCGGCAAGCATGTGTTCATGGAGAAGCCCGTCGCGGTCGATGCCCCCGGCGTCCGCAAAGTTTTGGAAGTGGGTAAAAAAGCCAAAGAGAAAAATCTCGCCGTCGCGGTTGGCCTCCAGCGTCATCACGATCCCGGCTATATCGAAACCGTCAAGCGCCTGCACGATGGCGCCATCGGCGACCTCAAGTACACCCGCGTCTACTGGAACTCTGGTGGCCTGTGGGTTCGCCCCCGCCGCACCGACGCCACCGAAATGGAGTACCAAGTCGATAACTGGTACTACTTCAACTGGATCTGCGGCGATCACATCGTCGAGCAGCACATCCACAATATCGATGTGAGCAACTGGATCGCGGGCACGCACCCGATCGAAGTCAACGGCATGGGGGGCCGACAAGTGCGCGTCGGTAAGGAGTTCGGTCAAATCTTCGACCATCACTTCTGCGAGTTCACCTATCCGGGCGGCATCACCATGCTCAGCCAATGCCGGCACATCGACGGCGCCTGGAGCGATGTCGATGAGCATGCTCACGGCACCAAAGGCTACTGCCACCTCGGTTCACGGCAGGAAATTTTTGACGCCGATGGCAAGCGTACCTGGAAGTACCGCGGCCGCCCCGTCGACGCCCACCACCAAGAGCAGCGCGACCTGATCGCCTCGCTCCGCAAAGGCGAACGGCCCGACGAAGTGGAGTTTGGCGCCCACAGCACCATGACCGCCATTATGGGCCGTATGGCCACCTACAGCGGCAAGGTGATCAAGTGGGATGACGCGTTCAATTCGAACCTCAGCCTTGCCCCCGAACGCCTTGCGTTCGACGCCAACCCGCCCGTGATGCCCGATGCCGAAGGCCGCTACCCCGTCCCCAAAGTCGGCCAAGAAACCGTGCTGTAACCACCTTGGGACAGGCTTTCTAGCCTGTCGCTTTCCGTACGACGGGTTTCTCAGGCGCGTCGTTGCGGGAAGTGCTACCCCTTGGGTGGCTGGGGTCGGCGCGTCAGCCGCCCCCAGCCATGTTAAGGTTGCTGGGGTCTCGACCCCTGCCACTCATCGTGGGACAGGCTTTCTAGCCTGTCGTGCGTCGATCAGTTGCGCCGCCGACAGGCCAGAAAACCTGCCCCACGAACTCGCCAGTGGCACCCCCGCTTTTCGCCTGCTAAACTAGGGCGTTCATGGGGATGTGGCGGAATTGGCAGACGCGCTGGATTTAGGTTCCAGTTCCGAAAGGAGTGCAGGTTCGATTCCTGTCATCCCTACTTGCTTGGATTGAGATGGCCTGTTGTCGCGGCAAACGCAGCTTAGTGGCAATGATGGCCAAGTTGCCCGTCATGGTGAAAGGATTCCATTCGTAGCATGATGCATGCCGCATTAATGAGCCAGTTTTTCCGAAACTGGCGGTTGGTGTCGGTGCAACTCCCGTAACTTATTCCGCCTGCCTTGCGCTTGATTCCTCAAGAATATCGCCTCATGAGTGACCGCCTCTGCTTTGCCGTTGCGACGACTGCTCTTGCCCTGGTCGCCACAGTTGCCGGGACGTCCGTCGCCACGGCCCACCCCGCACACAACAAGGCGTTCCAACAGCTTTACGTGAAGGACTCGCCGAACGCCGACTGGGTCAAGCTGGTGAAGAAAGAGGCCAAGTGCCTCGTTTGTCATCAAGGCAAGAAGAAGCAAAACCTTAACCCCTACGGCGCCGAGTTCACTGACCTGCTGGAAACCAACGAGAAGGACAAAGAAAAAATCCTCGCCGCGCTTCAGGAAGTCGCCGAGCGGCACTCCGTCGCCAATGATTCGGCCGGTAATAAAACAGAAGGACCCACCTACGGCGAGCTCATCGCCGAAGGTAAACTCCCCGGTGGGGAGCTCGCCGCGCTGAAGAAAGAACCAAAATAATCAAACCGACCTTCCCTCCGCTCCCCCGCGTGGGGAGGGACTACGAATCAGCTTCGATTTCGACTTCGTCACCCCAGGAACCTGAATCAATGACTTCACCGCTTTGCCGCTTGTTGTTCGCTTCGGCTATTGTTTCACTTCCGCTCGCCGCGCAAGCCTTTCCGCAGTTCCACGCGCAGTTCAAGGACCTGTACATCAAGGACTCCGAAAACGCCGACTGGGTCAAGCTCGCCAACAAGGCCAAGTGCCTGGTGTGCCATCAAGGCAAAAGCAAAGAAAACCTCAACCCATACGGCCACCAAGTTCACGAACTCTTGGGCCCCAAAGATAAAAAGAATGTGGAAAAGATCGTCGCCGCCCTGAAGGAAGTCGCCGAACTCCCCTCCGTGGCCGATGACGACACCAGCCCCACCTTCGCCGACCGCATTGCCGAAGGTAAACTGCCGGGCGGCGAACTGGAAGAGCTCGTGAAGGATCCCGAGTAGGGGTAAGTCTGGAGTCTGGAGCCCGGAGGAAGAAAAGTGCGGCCTCACGGGCTTCCTCCTCTCTCCAGACTCCGGACTCCAGACTTTCGCCGGGCGATTAGCTCAGTCGGCTAGAGCGCTTCGTTTACACCGAAGATGTCGGGGGTTCGAGTCCCTCATCGCCCACACTATACTTGCGTACAGTATCGCACGCAATCGCATAACCCCGCTTTTCGCGGGGTTTTGCGTTGGGTGAGTGATCTTCTGTGCGCTCTGTGCTAGGCCGTGCGGCGGGTTGCTTCACGCTATGTGAGACAACTTTCTGCGCTTCAATCGGCGTGACTGAATCGGGTTTCACCGCCGCGGCGAAGTGATCGTCGGTCGTTTGCAGGTAGTGTTTCTGCGCCACCAATTGGGAATGACCAAGCCATTCGCAAACAACGTGCGATGGGAACCGTTCCGCCAATTCCGTTTCGCACGTCGCTCGCAAGTTTTGCCACAGCTTCGGCCAGCCCGGTAAGCCAGCCTTGTCGATGTACGCTTGCAATCGCGTCCGCAAATTGATCGCCGAATTACGGGTCTTGGTGATAACGTACTCGGCCCCCGGCTCGGCATCGTCCCAAGCTTGTTCAAGGTAGACGCGCACCTCGGGGAAGATCGGCAGCACACGGGTAGCGTGGCCTTCGTGGTGAGCCGTCTTGGCGGCGTGAATCGTCATCCGGCCAGCAGCCCAGTCGATGTCGCCCCACCGCAACGCCAGCGGTTCACTCGGGGTGCGCAGTCCGCCGAACCGTGCGAGCGCGAACAGCAGCCGCCACTCATTGGTGGGGCAAACCGCCAGCACTTTGGCCGCTTCGTCACGGGTTACAAAGTAATCCCGGCTGCGATTCGCCTTCACGCCAACGCCCTTCATATCGGCCAGCGGATTATCCGTCAGCAGGCGCTTACGCTCCGCCGCGCGGAAGAATTGGCGAGCGATGGAACAGCGGCGGCGCACGGTATTGGGGGCCAGCTCTTCATGGTCGGCCAGCCAGCGGCGCCAATCATCGCAGTCGCCCGCGGTGATCTCGGCCAACGGCTTGTCGGCGCCGAAGTAGTCCACCAGACAGCGGCGCGTATGGCCATAAACGGTGGCCGTGGAACCCTTCACGTCACTCCGGCTGGCGATGTAGGTATCGAGCCACCCGCCTAGCGTAACGGTCGCTTCCCTAGCGCGGGGCGCCGCCAGCCCGCACTTCACCAGCTTGGCGTAGAAAGCATCTTTACGGCTGGCGAGCCACTTCTGTACTTCGGCATCGGGAATTGTGCCGGTCGCTTTCGCCGCGAGCAGTTCTTCCACCCGCAGCCGCACGTCGGTTGCTTGGCGGACTGTGAGCTTGCCCAACCATAGCGATTGACGCTCACCCTCAAGATCAGTGAATTGAATCCGGCGGCGGCCTTGAGAGTCGGCAGAGATTGAAGCCATATCGTTAGTTCCTTGTGAGGTTGCTTGTTTGATCGTACTCATTCGCACCGAATCGCGCCAGATAGACGGAACGCCTACGGGGCGATTTAAGGGCCGGGTTCGGCCGATGGGGTTTGCATCGTTGGGGAGCGTTGGAACGCGCCAGCGGGGCTTACAGCGGGCCGCTTTTCTTGGGCATGGGGAGCCGGTCGAGGAAGTCC
>JALHQZ010000004.1 GCA_022841705.1 Pirellulales bacterium | reverse complement strand
GCGGGCACCTTCCCAACTCTGCGCTACGCAAATCACTCAGCTTAACACGCCCTCGCGCGCTGCACTTTTCGGGCGCCATCGCCCCCGCCGGGCGCTGCACTTTTCGAATGCCACTCACACTTAATTCGCCAACCTCCAACTGACTAAGTAGCATCCAGTCGCCCACTGCCGCCGCCAGTGTTTGCTGGGTGGAAACCTTAGTCCAATGGGGTTCGATTGTTTCCAACAGCCGGTTCAGTGGGTCCGCGTCAAACGCCAGTCGGACGACTTTGCCTTCCCCCTCCTGATCGAGCAGCCCCAGTTCCACCAAATCTCGGATCGCAATCCGAATGCTGCCGAACGAGGGATGCAGGCAGAGCAGTCGGTCCTCAACAAACCGGGGGACCTTCACCGACTGCAAATACCGAATGAAAAAGTAGTCGGCGATCCAGTCGCTTGTGGCGTCGTGAAAATCCACATCAACAGATTGGCCTGACGTGCGGTGGGTGAGGCAGCAGCCACGTCCGTGAAAATAGTACTCCCACGCGGGGAGTCCCGGCACGATTCCTTGTTGGGGGATATTTGGGTGAGCGAGGGCTCCCTTGATTGCTAAGTCCACGGGACTTCCCTGCAACCGTTCGATCACGACGTCATGGACGAATTATTGGCGGGGGCGATGGCGAACCAGTCCCAACAGCGTCCACGCCTGCCAGGGTGAAATCCCGAGGGGCTCATCGAGCCAAGCTTGCCAGGGAGCGACGGCCCCGGTGCAGGTCCGGCTGACGAGCTCGAGGCGGGAGGCAAGGGTTTCGATGATCGGGGCCACGGCAGCACGCGGTTAGAGTCGGGATCACCTGATTCTGGCTCACTGGCTCGAGGTAGGGAAGCGATTGGGGTGATTAAATCTTCCCGTCTTAGACACCCCGCCATTGGGCATGTAGGGAAGAGCTGGTTATGGGTACCTGTAGTTGGGTTTCCATTTCAATTTGGCATTTGGCCGCCCGACTGCCAAAGTGCGGTCTGTGACTGCGGGGAAAGACTTGCCGGTGACGAAGCAGTTGCAGGCAGATCGGCTGGTACGAGCGTCGGTCAACAGAAAGTTGGCAAAACGCCTGGCAGCAAATTCGCGGTCCGCAACTTATCGGGTATCTTTTCACGTTGCCGGCGCGTGTCATGTTCACACGCGACTGCGAAGTTTTCGCAGATGGTAGCGTTCTGATAACCCGGATCGGTAACTCGAGAGCCAGCTATGCGTTTCGCATTGTTACTATTAGCATCCGGGCTTGTGATTGCCGGTGCTTTAGGTTGCTGTTGTTGCCGGCGAAATACGACGGCCGTCGCCGTTGCGCCGCCACTCCCACCAGCGCCTGTTTGCGCACCAACATGCCCCTAGGCGGGATCCTGCCCTACGGTAGGCGGGAGATGGGGGGTCGAATTGGCCAGCATCTCAAGGTCCCCTCAAAACATTGGCAGGTTTCGCGATTTTCGTCTTTCTACGATATCGCCGAACCTTCGCCGAGATCCCAACTCAACGGGGGGGGCATCAGCTCAGGGCGATTGAGCAATTCTGGGTATTCTACCATGCTTAGGCAACACGCTCGCTGACGAGTGAGAAAGGCTAACGAGGGCGCGCATTTGCCTGGAGCCCTGAGCATGGACGACACCCCCACCGCGCGCCTCGTTGACCACTTCCAAGTTCTGACCGACTCGAGTGATCTCAGTCGCGTGACGTAAAGCTGCGCATGGTCCTACAGAACGCAGCGGATGCATTGACCGTGGCGCCGACGGCGGGGCTGCGAAGCTGCAGCGATTGACTTCACCGACCGCAGGAAGAAGAGGCAAGAAGCGTCGTTAGTCTGACGACGCAGAGCGGACTGGCAGTGTCCTCGCTCGTGACCAGTGTCGAACTGCCCTGGGGCACAACCACCCTGCTGGGAGCGCGAGAGCGCCCCGCTCACGCGCAGTTGTTCAATCAGGCCCCGGGAGCCGTCAGTAGGGCTCCGAGCGCGGGAGCGCCCGCCTGAGCGCCCCACAGCGCATGTTGCCGGATGCGACCCGAATGTTGGTGACAGTGACTAAGTAAAGGCAATTTCTGCGGCGGCCGGTGCGAAGCACCGCAGGCCGCCGTGTGTAGCTAGTCGCCTTGGTCCGCTGCTGAACGCAGTTCGTAGGCTCGGGAATTCGTGTCTAGTGTAACATCGTATGTTCCAGCGGCGGGAATGTACGCGCGAATATTCGATGTGGAGTTGTTGCCGTTGTCGAGTTCGGCAATGCCTGACGACGGGAGACCAACTTCAATTTGGTCGGCGTCGCCCAGATTGCTCCTCCAATCGCGATTGACCACAAACTTAAATTCCACCTCCCCCGGCGTCGCAATCTCGAGGGTTGTCTTCCATATCGATTCCGAATCGCAGGTCATCGGATGCGTATTGACATTCCAACTATTGAAAGTCCCGGCCAGCGAGACCTGCTCGACCTTAGCTCTTGGATCCACCGGCGGCTTGAGGGGCTGCTGTTCGAGCCAGATAGCCATGCCCAGCAATGCCGCTGGAACAAGCAACGCCAGGGCCAGGGGGCCGCTTGGAACGTTCCCCTGACGTTCCCCGGCCTCGGCTTGACGCCGGATGAGTCCATCGAGCGATAGGCGGCCAGCCCCGACTAAAGAGAACAGGACGAACATCCAGAAATACAACTGAGCGATGTGCATCTCGCCGATGTAGTTCCGGTGAAAGCCGAAGGTCGCAACTCCCATTGTTGCCGCTGCGAAGAAGGCGGCCGGCCGGGTACAAAGCCCGACGACCAGGAGCGCGCCACCGACGAATTCCGATGTGCTCGCCAAGAAGGCCATTATTGCCGGCGCCGAGAAGCCAAGCCCCGCCACTTGGTCCTGAAACCAGTCGGCGGTGGGAAACTTCGATGCCCCCGCCTTACAAATCGTTGTTCCCAGGTAGACTCGACCGACCAGCAGGCCAACCTCGCCGAGCCAGTTGGTCGCTGCAGCTCCGCCGAAGAGCCCGCCGATAACAGCATTCCGTATCCTTGTGACTTTTTGAAACATCGGCGAACGTTCTCCTCTGATCAGTAGCTGAGCCCGGCAGAAGAAGCCTGATGTTGGTAGTTCGGCGGGGCCGCTCGGATCTTGGCACGGGGCGCCATTTTTAGGGAGGGGATTTCTCGTCGAACGCTGGAGAAGCGGGGATTCCGCAGCTGGAAGATAGTTTCTCAAGCCTCGATGATTAACCACTGGGCTCATGAGCTAAAGAGATGATCTTTTGACGCCGAAGCGATCTAGAATCGTCGCGACAGATTCTGCTTGATGTAGCGTTCCATCACCCGCTTCACTAGTTCTTCTTTATCGACGGACACCCCAATCTCACAATTTGGCTCCTGACCTGCTACTAGCTCTGTAAAGCCACCATCGGTGACATGCACGTGAGCTGCTCGCGACGTAAAAAGATCCGGCCAAAGCAACATGGCCAACGGAACTACATCGAACAGCGTAGGATCGGGCCGTGCGTAATCTTCGTTGAGCCATAAGCTGTAGAGCCCGCAGAGGGCATCAGTCAGAGGCGATTTTCGATAGAGTAATCGGCGACGTTCAGCTTCACCCAGCGTGACCATCGTGGTGGTGTCAAGGCCAGCGAGCCGCAGCTTGGCTCCGCTGGCGAGCAGCGCCTTAGCGGCTTCTACATCTGCCCTTACATTCCATTCTGCTTCGGGTGGAGTCCCCGGTCCCCCGTAGCCCATCTCAAAACTGCCAAACATGGCAACAACCTGCTGGGCGAGTTTCAATGCATGGGGGTCACGCCGTAGTACGTCTTGAATATTGCAAACCGGTCCGACTGTGATCAGAGTGATCTGGTGCGGTTGTTTGCGGAGGCTACTGATAATGAAATCGGCTGCATCGCTTGACGCCGGTTTCCAAGCGTCGAAGCCTGCTGCCCAAGTGAATTGATGCGAGTCTGCAGCGATTTCGGTGTGTTGGCCGACAATTCCCGGCGTGGGCTTGCCGATGACGATTGGAATCTGCTTTTCCATGCCGACTTCGAAGAGCATCCGGGCCGCCACCTGACCCCGCTTGTGAGTATTACCGTGGTCCATAACCAGCCCCAGGACCTCAAATTCGTCGCTCGTCAAGAGCAGGGCGACTGCGAAAGCGTCGTCGACATCGCCTCCCAGGTCGCAATCGAAAATCACTTTGTGACGTTCTACACTTGCTGCATTGACGGCTAGGATCTGTGCCAGGACCAGCGGAACAAGTAACATCACAACTGGGCGTACCATAGGAAGAACTCCAAATCGATTATGCCGAAGACCTCTTGATTACTCATCTTGACAGACAACGTCGATTCATCAAGTCGTCCGAACGATTTCCAGAACTCGCTTCTGGCCGAGCCTCATATTTGGCAGGAAGGTAGCGGTCATCAAAGACGGGGCAGCTTTCAAGGTGCTTGCGAATTTTCGGACCGGAAAGATCGGACCTCCGAGCGGAAGTTCTTGCCTCGATTGCTTTTTACCCCGTACAACGAAGGGCAAACACAATGGTGCGAATCGAATGGCGCAGTTTAACGCAACTTTGTCGATCCAAGGCAACGATTCCGTTGCTTGGCGCGCTGCTGACCTGCCTCAATGGGTCCAACACCGTGGAAGGCGGTGAATCGGAGGCGCCTCAGTGGCAGATGGTCGAGTTGGTGTTTGAAGCCCAGCAGGCATACGAAAAACCGTACACCGACGTTGAATTGTGGGTCGACTTCGAGCACCAAAACGGAACTCGACTGAAGCGCCCCGGTTTCTGGGACGGGGGTCAGTTCTTCAGAGTTCGTTTCGCGTCACCCTTGCCCGAAGGTATGTGGAAATGGGAAAGCTCCGCGAATGTGGAGGACAACGGCCTGAAATCCCAATCAGGATCGTTGGCCGCTAGGCCGCCGGCATCAGAGACTCACTTCGATCGGCATGGCTTCTGGCGAATTCCCTTTGGGAGCCGATGGATGCAGTATGCCGACGGCACGCCGGCAGTAATGGTCGCAGACACCCCCTGGGCCCTTCCCTGGCGAGCGACCCATGAACAAGTCGAGTCTTATGCGAACGATCGGCGTGATAAGGGCTTCAACGCGGCGCTACTCATGTCGGTGATGCCCGATCGACAGATGGATGGGCCCCGCGATCGCACGCAACCTCATGGTTTCGCTCGTGGATTTGAGGACTTGCCAAGCGGCCATATCAACGACTTAATCCCGGAGTACTTTCAGCACCTGGACGCGAGCGTAAAAATCCTCGTTGAGCACGGGATCGCCCCGGTCTGGCAACCCGTTTTTCACGGTTACGGTTGGCGTGGATTCGGCGCGGCGGGCCAGGTGATTCCAGCTGTAGAGTACGCCCGTTACTGCCGCTACCTGATCGCCCGTTACGGCGCCTTTCCCGCCATTTGGCTCGTGCTCGGGGACGGCTCCGGCGTCGAGCCTGGCATTCACGCCGGTGGTCACGAAGTTGAAAAATGGGATGCTTACCGCCACCCCACGGGACTCCACTATGCCCCTCACGCCGAATCGCAAGCTCATCAAGCAGAAAAATGGCTGGATTTCCAATGGATTCAAACCGGCCACGAGGGCGAACATCGTCAGGATCGGCTCGCATTCCACTGGCATCTCTTGCCGGCCAAGGCGATCGCGAATGGCGAGCCGACTTACGAAAACATCGGGGTAGAAGGCCGTGCGGCAGGCTGGTGGCAGGGCCATGAAGCTTGGCGTAACCTGTGCGCCGGCGGCACGATGGGCGTCGTGTATGGTGCTGGCAGCCTGTGGAACTGGATCCATCCGGGCGAACCGACACAGAACGACGGTTGGGCGCGTGCGCCGAATTGCAGTTGGCGCGACGCTCTTGACTTCGAAGGTTCCAAGTACGTGGGCCTCCTGGGAAAGATCCTGGACGGGCTGCCCGTACAAGGCGCCCAACCTGATAACACCTGTACTCTGGGCAGACCCGCGCTGTTTCTGCCGTACCAGTTCCTCGTTGTCTATCTCGAAGAGGGAGGGGACTTGCACGTGCTTCGCGATGACATTCCAGAAAACTGGCGAATCTATGACCCGAGATCGGGCGAGATGCTACGGTCCGGCAGAATGGGTGAATCCGGAAAAACCATCGGAGATACGGGTAGCGGCCCCAGAGTTGTCATTTTCTCCAGCAGTTACCAATAAATTCTGTTGATGATTCCGGCGTGTCGCCGGAGTTCTGCACAATCTTCCGATCTCCGCGGCGTGGACTTGCCTCGCTAGAAGCCATTACCAGCGGACCACTGCGGCGGGTTCATCGGCCTGCGCTGGATCCTGTCCATTCCAACTCTAACTTATCGATTGGTTCCCTAACCGGGGGCAGGTCAGTTATGCATCGATTCTCAAGTTCGAGAGCCGAGAGCAGGGATATTGTTTGGAGCAGCAATCGAAGTCGCTGGGTAGCGTGCCAATCACCGCTGACCAAGCCGCGTGTCTGCCGGGTGTTGGCGAGAACGAATTGGCAGAGTTGCTTGACAAATGGGTGATTGCGACCGACGTAGAGATAGTTCTCGGGCGTCGGGAAATCGAAGCTGACGAGTAGCTTGCCGCCCGCGGAAAGTGTCAAAGTAAGAACGGGCGGAAGGTTGTTAGTTTAGAGCTTGTATGCGTCTCCAAACTCGGTCGTTTGAGCGCCGAGCAGGTTGTTGACTGTCGCAAACACCAACTCGCGGACCGCCTTGGGATCTCCGATAACCCGAACCCCGCAAGCCGTGGCCGATGCGCTCGCCAGGCTGACCGCCCGAAGAATCGGTGGCGCTTTTCGACTACGCATCTACAGCTTCTCAAATTGGACCCCGTACTTTCGAGCTTGCGCCACCGCTTTCTTGATATCAGCCTCGGTGATTTGTGGCGAGATCTTCGAACAAGGCGTGGCCACCTTGCCGATGTCGAGAAACCACTGCTCGAATCCTCCGGGCGTGTACGTCAGCAGCATTCGTGTCGGCTCATCTGATACGTTCTTGAAGTAATGTTGGACGCCTCTCGGCATGTGAACGAAGTCACCAACCTTCACGTCGTACTGCTTTCCGCCCAGCCACGCCCTCAATTTACCTTCAAGGACGAAAATCGTCTCGTCCTCTCTCGTATGGGTATGCGGAACCGGCCCCGCTTCGGGCGGGATAAAATCCTCAAATACTGAGTAAGAACCGCCAGTGTCCGCAGCCGTCACCTTGACCGTGACGAGGATGCCCATCGCCCATACCTGAGTGCCCTGTCCATCTCCCACGACCAATGGGGGCCCTGACGGTAGTGCCGTTGTTTCGCGAGCAAGGACCACGCGGGGCAGCATCGAGGCGGCGACAATTCCGCTTGTAGTATGCTTTAGCAAATCCCGACGGCTAGTCAAAATGTGTGCTCCTATTCGAGAACCACTTTCTGCTCGGACAAGCGTAATGAGAAACTCATGCAACCGTCGTTCAGCAGCCATGGACGAATTGCGAACGATCTGGCGCCGGAGCAATGGAGGGGATCAGCCTCGGCGATTCGAGTTGCTTCTTCAACCGATGATGCGTTGTAAATCAATAGGCCATCCCCGGACCACGAATCCGGTCCTTCGTTAAATAGCGGCCCCGCCATGAAAAGCGTTCCGCTAGCTTCCAGTGTTCCGAGGTACTCCAAATGAGCATGGATGTGTTCTTTGACTAGATGAAATCCTTCATTCGCCGTTGAAGTGACGACATACAAGCACTTCCGAAGCCGCCCCTCGCTGGCTTTCAGTGCTTCGGCAACCGACTTGGATTCACGCATACGCCGCTCCTATCTTCGGATGCTTGGCAAAAGATCGCCAAACAGAATCCCAAGCAGTTGCTCGCCTTCGGGCCGACTCCAGTCCTGTGCAAGTTCGGCCATCAGAGTGTTCGTTGCCGTCAGCACGACCCCTTCGCGCTCCATGCGACGACGAGACATCTCTTCCGACAAGTCAAATGGCGAACCCGATGCATCCATTACGGCTTGAACGAAAAAGCCCTCTCGCACCGCACTGATCGCCGGAAACACCAAGCAAACATCGGTCGTCACCCCAGCCATGATCAGGTGTTGACGATTCGTTTGTCGCACCGCGCTTAAAAATTCAGGGTCAGTCCATGCGTTCACAATTCCTTTGCGTCGAACACGGTGTTCGTATTCAACGGGCAAGATTGCTTGTAGCTCGGGCATCAGCGGCCCCTGAATGTTTTCTTCCTGCGAGCTTGTAAGAATCACAGGCATTCCAAGAAGTTTCGCCGTCTTGGCCAGTGCCATTGCGTTTCGCCGAACCATTTCGACCGAGAGGTTCTTGATGAGTTGCATTGTGCCCACTTGATGATCGATGAGCAGCAATGCTGACGTGGAAGGGCTGAATGTCGGATCAAGGCGAGTCATGAGTCGAGTCTCGATTAAGAATGGGCGTGGAGAGCTACGATGCGAGAAACGAGTAGTCGGTGTACCCCTTCTCACCGCCGCCATAGAACGTCGCAGGATCGGCAGCGTTCAAGGAGGCTCCTCGTGCGAAGCGTGTTGGCAAATCGGGGTTGGCGAGGAACAGCCGAGCAAAAGACACGAGATCGGCATCTCCACGAGCCAGCACGGCTTCGGCCTTCGACTGATCGTAATCCTGATTGACGATCAGCGTCCCCTCGAAGTGCGGACGGAAAGCCGAGACAGGAATCGCCTTGCCGCCATGGCGGAGATCGGAAGCACTCGCTTCCATGATGTGAACGTAGCCGATGCCCATCTTGCTCAAGGCAGACACGGCGTACGAGAAAGTCCTCACGGGATCGCTGTCACGCATGTCGTTGTAGGTGTTCGATGGAGACAGCTTGACTCCCACACGATCCGCTCTCCAGACTTCCACTGCGGCCGCGGTCACTTCCAGCAGGAACCTGGCCCTGTTTTCGACTGATCCGCCGTAATCGTCTTGACGCTGGTTTGTCCCATCTTGAAGGAACTGGTCTGGCAGATAGCCGAAGGCTCCGTGAATCTCCACGCCGTCGAATCCTGCCGCCTGGGCGTTTTTCGCTCCCTGTCGGTACTGATCGACAACGCTGGGAATTTCGGAAAGCTCCAGAGGACGAGGAACCTCGAAGGGGACTCCGCCGTCGCCGCGGAACTGAAGCGTTTTTCCATTGATAGCAACCGGCGATGGAGCGACTGGCAACGCGCCATTGTGAAAAAATGAATGCGAGACTCGCCCGCAGTGCCAGAGTTGCAGGAAGATGCGACCGCCAGCGGCGTGTACTGCGTCGGTCACACGCTTCCAGCCAGCGACTTGTTCCTCAGAATGAATCCCCGGAGTAGCAGGATAGCCGACACCTTGTGGGGAAACTTGAGTCCCCTCGGCCACGATAAGTCCCGCCGAGGCTCGCTGTCGGTAGTATGTTGCGTTGAGTTCCGTAGGAATCCCCTGTTCGCCAGAACGGCAGCGGGTCATCGGTGACATCACCATGCGATTGGGCAGTTCGAGGGCGCCAAGACGGCGAGAGGTTAAAAGACTGCTCACAACGGACTCCGTTAAGGCTGCGTTAAGACGATAGACTCCTCAAAAGCTCAGTTGTGCGTTATTGTGAGGATTGTGGCAAGTAGGAACTTTTTGGTGCCCAAGATACTTACCGGAGACCAACAATGGGCAAAGTCCACGAACCGCTGTGCATCCTCGATGAGGACTGTCCACTTCGGCAAATGTTCGATCTTGTTGGCGATCGCTGGACGAGCAGTGTTTTGTTCGTGATCGGCGAGGATGTCAAACGGTACAGCGAGCTCCAACGACAGATTCCCGGCGTCAGCAAGAAGATGCTGACGCAGACGCTAAGAAGGCTGGAGCAGGCGGGCCTGGTCTCACGCAAAGTCTACCCTGTCGTGCCACCAAGGACGGAGTATCGCTTGACGGCGCTCGGCAAAAGCATCCTGCAACCCGTGACGGCTTTAGCGGACTGGGCTGTGAAGCACCAGCGGGAACTGAAAGTCATTCGGAAAAAGGGAGACGCCAAAGAGTAGGCCCCGTGCTAAAAGCGATGCTGGTGCGCCTCTTACCAAAGCAGCATTGTGTGCCAGGGATGCGGGCGTAGTTCATCAGCAACAATTGACGCGTCGGGAGATGCGATAGATTGCTGGAGATTAAGCCGACTACCTTTCTTGCAACAAGGGGACGATGGGGATACACGAAGTGCGGTAGACTTCGGGCCACACGCGGTTCGGACCCGTCTAATGTGACCGCTAGCGGTGGGCTGGATCTCTGCCACTGCAAAAAGCGGTTTCTACAGTACCAGCGCACTTGTGATCGAGTCCGGGGCTTGTCTCTCTGAATGCCAGAAGGCGTGACATTTGGCAACACGCAGCAGTGCCACAACTCGCTACATGGCGAGATCGTTCGAGCACTCGCATTTTTGAGCCAGCTTGGCGATGATCTCTTCCGGCTTGAACTTCATTCCGCGTGGCATCGAATCTCCTCCTTCGGTTGCATCCTGACGCCTGGATTCTCGCTCCAAACGCGGACGCGGTTGAAGGGGGCAGGTCAGGGTAGCAATCGCTCCTGACTCTAGCGCATTGCCAACGAGCCGAGTCCAAGTATTTCAGAATCTGAAACCGAGAACGCTTCACCCGTGACGCGATCAATCAGCACGCAATTGTGCCTCACCAGCCCTCGATCAAGGTGGCGTCGACTTAATAACAATGCCGAAAACTCAACAGCGCTAACTTCCTCGCATTGCAGGTGCATCTCGCCCCACCAACTACTATCTAAACTCTTGTAACCCATGGATTGCCCTCCAGAGGTATTTTATATGGTTGGCTCGCTCGATGTCACGAGGGCTGTTAATCCACCTCCAATTTGGTCCCTCAGGACGGCGAAGGTGCACGGATCGGGGCCGTCCCAAAAACCCATTACCCAAGCCCGATCCCCTAGCCAGGCCAATTGCCGCTCTCGATAAAGGTCTGACCGAACATTTTGAGTGGGAGAGTAATTCCTGACATCATGATCAACCCCACCAACCTATACGACCAACTTCCGCACCACATGCCCCAAGAGGTTGTTGAAACCCTTGTCCGTGCAACTGACGTACGGATCGAGCGGATCATTTCTCACGGCCACGCTTCTCCTGCCAACTTCTGGTATGACCAGCCTCAGCATGAGTGGGTCATCGTGCTCAGGGGAGGAGCCAGATTGCAGTTCGAAGAAGGCCCGATCGAAATGAAAGTGGGCGACTTCTTAAACATACCGGCCGACAAAAAGCATCGGGTCGATTGGACAACACCCGACGAACCGACCGTGTGGCTGGGTGTGCGGTATGGGGATTCAGCAACGGGGGATCAATCGGGAAGTGCTGCGTCTTGAAGGGCGGGCTCGGTCTTCCGCCTGTCTTGAATTGGTCATGCACTAGGATTCTTCGGCTTAGATCTTCCGCGTTGCGTGAAATCAAAGATCGCTCCGAGGGCTGTGCCCAAAGCTAAGCCGAGAGCCAAACTTGGAACCACGTTTCCCGATGAGGCCCCATAAGCCGCCCCCAAGGCGACTCCAATCGCGGCGCCAACGCCAATTCCGCTTCCCGACGTGCCCTTACGTGGTTCCGCACTCGCCATGGGTTCTTCTTCAGCCATTGGTTAACTCGCAAAAAAGAGAAGGAGCAGGGCTTGCTTGCTTTCGCAGTGACTTATAGGACGATTCGTTCGCCAAAGATGATTATTGCGAGTTCCGAGTAAAGGTGACAGAAACAACGGAGAAACATTCGCTAACCGCTCACGCCGAGCTTCCAGCTCCGACTGAAGCAGGACCCAGAACCCCCCACTCGACTGCTCAGCGGTTTAATAGCACTGCTTTGCACGCGCGTTTCCATCCCGCGACCGAGTTCGGCAAGTAAGCGAGAATAAAATTGCAATTCCTGGGGAATTGATGATTGACACTATCGCTGAGTAGGTGACAATGCGGGTGTTCGTTCCGTAGCCAGTCGTCGTTCGTTATTCCCTTCACACAATTGGCGAGGGTAAAACCGTTGCTCGCAACCCGGCCCTGGGTCGCTCAGCACGAAATCGTCTAGCACTGCCCCAATTTGCCAGAAGGCGTTCGCCCCTTCTTCCACGTTCCGGTACTTGTTGCCGGTCCCGGGAGGAGAGGCGAACGCTTTTTTTGTTGCGCGCCTGATACCACTAACCTCTGGAGATCCCCCTCAATGACACGTTCTAAAAACGGCTGGTTACGCGGGCTGTCGATCGTGGCCGCCTTGGCGAGCGCATCGCCCATCGCGACCGCGGCGGAGTATCGCGTCCGAATCGCGGGGGAAGTGACCGGCGTCACGGACGAACTTAACTGGTTCACCGATTCCATACAGGTCGGGATGGCGGTCGAAGGAGCTTATAATTTCTTCGACACGGGGTACCAACAATTGAATAGCCTCCCTTCCTCTGTGTTTTACGAATACTTTTTCCAGCCCAACGGATCAGGCTTCCCCGTGCTGCCGGCGAAAATGGAGCTGACGCTCGGCGGACACAATTATGAAACCGGGCCTGGATTTTTCTTCTATGGCATTGATGTCGTTAACAATAGCGACGGCTTGAACAATCCCGGGGGGGACGAATACAAGGTCCAAAGTCCCCTGAAATTCCCGACCCACTTCACCGACTTGGTCGGCGACCCCGTGGTCGACCCCGATGGAAACTTCTTTCCAATTTTGGGGATGTCGCTCAGGTTCGTTGATGCCACCGGAACCCTTTTGAACTCGACGAATCTCCCGCTAACGCCGCCTCCCTTCTCGGGGTTCACGTCGGCAGTCGGGTCCATCTTCATCGCAGATGGAAATGGGGAACCGAACTACGCCGTCGCGGAGTTTCGGATTACCTCGCTGCAGGCTGTGCCTGAGCCGGCGGCCATCGCGATTTGCTTGATCGGGTTTTCTTTCTTCGCATGTCGATTTCCAAGATGCAATCGTCGCACCTAAGTTGCGCGTGCGCCCCCTCTAACTACACCAAACACGGAAGGACAAATCCATGATGCGACAACCAGATTTTCTTCAAGCCTTCTTCATCGTGATGATCGCTGTGGCGTCGGCCGGAGGCGGACACGCGATCGCCGGCCCGTACTCGATCGACATCCTCATCAACCCCTTCCATCCCGACATCGTCGACAGTTGGTTGTTCGATATCAACGAACAGGGCCAAGCGAGTGGATACATCATCACTCAGCCCGGATCCTTCGCGCGGAAGGCGATTCTTTACCGCAACGGCGCTGTGGAGGTGCTGGGAAGCGACGCCGGGACCATTCGCTCGATCAACAGCCAGGGGGACGCCGTCGGAGACTTCAGCTCTGAGCCCAAATTCATCGCTGCCAATGGCACGGTGACGCCCATCGAAGTCGCTGGCAACTTCGTTACCCTTTCGGTTGGAGGCGCCTTTGCCGGCCTCAACGATTCCGGCGACGTGCTAGTCGGCGCGTTTCCCAACGACCCCGTCGACATGCCGCCCAACGCCTCTTCGGACCTTGCCCTCTGGAATCCAGGAGCAGTGAATACGCTTGCCGGCATCGACCCGCTCTATCCCTATACGAATCCGCCAGACCCCGCGGACTTTCTTAGCGGTCCGTCGTCGAGTTCCTACACCTTTAGTTCGACGCCTCTGAACAATGCGAATCAGTTCGCCGCCGGCATCCATCGGGGCGACTTCGATCCGGTGGATCCGCTCAACGAGGTCGATGATGTTTTCGCGGATGTTTTCACCCAGGCTTACATCTCCAACGGCCTGGGGGGATACAGTTTGCTCGAAACGCTGACGGTCGGCGAAGAAATTCGTCCGGTCGACATCGACGAAGCGGGCGTGGTCCTCGGCTGGTCGGGCAGCCAGTTGGTGTTATGGGGACCCACCGGGGCGCTTCTACCGGCCCTCCCGCTTCCAGCGGAACCAATTGAATCAGCAGGCTATGGAGGCTACCCCACGGTGCAGCGGAACAACCTCGGGCAAATTGTCGGCGTGACGATTGCCGGCGGTGTGCAGTTGTACGATCCCGCGACCAACGCCTGGACCGACATTACACCGTTCATCAACGGACTCGGAACAGGCACGTTCAGCACGATTCAAGGTTTCAACGACGTGGGGCAATTCGTCGGATTGGTGCGGCCGCCGGCGGGGGGCGGCGTGTATGGGTATGTGGTGTCGCCGGTTCCTGAGCCGGGGACGTTCGCGATATGCGTAACGGGATTGGTCGTCCTTGCGGTTCGGTCAAAATCGCGCAGCTCCAACTGAAAACCTCCTTTTCAAATTCTTACGGGCTGCACATTTCTCACCCACGAGCAAGTGTTTTCATGTCGGGACAACTTCGATTTCTGCGGGCTTTGCCTCTGGCCGCTGCGATGCTCTCTTTGGCTCCTCTAAAGCAGGTGGCCCATGCCATCTCGATCAGCATTGAGTACTCCACTGATTTCGGGGGCGACGAAAGTCCTGCATGGGACTCAAACGGCGCGATTCTTATATCCCACTTTCAGGCCGCCAAGCAAATCTGGGAAGCTTTGCTGCCTGGCCCTGGGTCTTTCCAGTTCGACTTCCAATGGGATAACGACATCGGCTCCGAGACTTTGGGGCTGACCACCGACTTGGGGGCGTTGGATGTGTTTATCGAGATCAATCCGAATTGGAATTGGTACGCCGACCCCACCCCGGGAGATGACGCCGAGTTCGATCTCTCGAATGGCCAGACCCTCTATGGCCAGCTTTCGCTCGCCAATCGGTCCTACTTTCCTGGGACCACCCCACCCGATTCATTGGAAGTCGGTTATCGGGGGTCGGGATTGGCCAATTATTCAACCGGCGCCCCAACGGCGAGCGGCTCGGGTGTTGCTGGCGTCAACGCAAATAATGGTCAGGATTTGCTGAGCACCATCGTCCATGAGATTGGACACGTCCTAGGAATCAGTGGCGAGGAGCCAGGTGATTTCAATATTTTGCCGCAGCATGTCGGCGGATTAAACAACGTTCTCGTGCAGGAAGACGAAGGGGGTGGCCATTTGGCCGGCCACGGCGATGTGCCGTTCCTGATGTGCGAATCTTGCGGGGTCGCCGGCGTGCGCCGGCTTCCCTCGGCGACGGACATTTTGGTCGTTGCTGAGGATGAGGGAATTCCGAATGTCCACCTCAATCGAGTCGGGAGCGTTGCCAGCGGTTTGTGGAGTGACGCTAATCTATGGATTGGTGGTGACGTACCGGACGTCAACCAGGATGCGTACATTTATCACAACGGAACGACCACGCTCAACGCCAACCAGCAGGTTCGCGGACTGCGCGTCATGAGCGGCAACTCCGTTGCGGTTGATGGCAATCAGCTTAGCGTCAAAGGAGCGTTAACGTTCCAAGGGGGCACAATCTCGGTCGCTGCCGGCGGAATGATCGCGGCGGATAGCATCAGCGACTCGACCGCCATCAGTGCGACGCCACCGGGGACGCTGGTAACCACCGCGGGTTCGCTTGTTCGGTTCAACAGTTATAACTCTGCAATCTCCTCCTCCGCCAATTTCAATGGCAGTGTCTCGATTGGCTACGACAAGCTTGCGACCCTTACGATTCCTTCGCCGGTCTTCACACCGAACTCGATCGCGACGTGGAACATCGCCGAGCAACTCGCGATCGGAGACAGCACAGCGACGGCGAAGCTGGTGATTAGCGCGGGGGTTGACTTTCAGAGCGCGACCGGAGCGATCGGTTCGAGTAACGCGGGAGGTGGCTTAGGGCATGTCGATCTGACCGATAGCGGCTCGACCTGGACGACCGGCGCGTTCGACGCGCGGAAGGGAACTTTGAACGTCCTTAACAAAGGGGAACTGACGACCGCCGCTACCAACGTCGGCTCGAGTCCGTCAGGCGGATTCTTCACCGCGACAGTTGATGATGCGCTGTGGAATGTCAACGGAAATATCGTCGTCGGTC
Source organism: Pirellulales bacterium (assembly GCA_022841705.1). Taxonomy (GTDB): domain Bacteria; phylum Planctomycetota; class Planctomycetia; order Pirellulales; family Lacipirellulaceae. The sequence goes on along the minus strand of JALHQZ010000004.1, from coordinate 342,983 downwards.
CGACAACTCCGACGGGCGCCACCGGGGGAACGCTCACCCTCAAAAATCTAGGCCAGATGATCGTTACCGGTAACCTTAACGTCCGCGGCACGAGCAGCGTGAACAGCGAGGTCATCGTCGAGTCGGGAGGCAATCTCCAGGTGGTGGGGCAATACACGGTGAGCCCCTACGGCAAGATCACTTATCGCGATAACACGGATGCCGACAACAAAACTTACACCAATCTAGGAACCGCAGAGGAAAACCGCCTCGGCGGGACGACGCAGTTCGAAGATCACGCGAGCGCCGGTAACAGCAACCTCATTAACAACGGTGGTACGGCAATTTTCGGCGGCGGGGGCGTGACTCGATTTAACGATGACTCGACCGCGGAGTTTGCGACGATCACAAACCTGGGCCCATCGGGACTCTACGCGTATGTTGGCAAGACGATTTTCAATGGCTCCTCTTCCGCCGGCTTCTCGAACATCACGAACGCGGCCTCCACGGGCGGCCCGACCACGACCGACTTCTACAACACCTCGGATGCCGGGAGCGCCACGATCACGAACAAATCGGGGCCGTATAATACGTTGGCGGGGATCACCACCTTTCACGATTCATCCTCCGCTGGCGACGGGACGTTCATCAACGACTCCGCACTATCTGGCAACAACGGCGAATTCGTCTTTAAAGATTTCTCAACCGCAGGGAATGGAAATTTTACCAGCGGTTCGTTTGGCGGCTTCGTGACGTTTAACAACAACTCAAACGCCGGAGAGGCGAGCTTCACCCTGCGGTCGTCAGCCAACTGCCGGGTGAACTTCTACGGAAGTTCCAGCGCCAGCAACGCGACTTTTGAAGTGGGTCCCCTTACCTACCCGCCGACCAATGCATCCAATGACGTCAATTTTTACCAAAGTTCGACGGCCGGTAACGCCACAATGACCATTCGGGGTGACGGAGGGCGGGTCATCTTTGCGGGGGGAACGGCTGGCGCCTCGACACTCACCGTGCTGGGGAGCACGAGGCCTGGTAACGTCCCCGGAACCGTCGCTGGCCAAGCGCTGATCGATTTCCTAGGGAGCGCTGGCAACGCCACTATTACTGCTCAGCCTTCAACCGTCGCCGGTGCCCCGGGCGGCCTGATTCAATTCCAAAACAGTGGCCATGCCGGCGCCGCCACACTCATTGCCAACGGCGGCGCGAGTGCGATCAACGGAGGCCTCATCCGGTTTGGTTCGGGGGCTACCGGCGGTTCCGCCCGCCTTGTAGTGAACGCCGGCGCGAATGCCGACTTTAGCCTCAACATCTTTTACACCGGCACAGAAGTCGGCTCGATCGAAGGGGCCGGCAAATTTTACCTCGGCGGCTCGCTGCTAACGGTCGGCAATCGCAACACGAGCACCGCCGTCAGTGGAAGCATCGCTGACTTAGGGGGCTACCGGGATGCTACCGGTGGCAGGCTGACGAAAGTCGGGACTGGTACTTTCACGCTCAGCGGTGCGAACAACTATTCGGGCCTCACCACCGTTGCTGAAGGAACACTGGTCGTTGACGGCTCGATTGCAGGCGCCGTGCTCGTCAAGAATGGAGGGAGGTTGCAGGGTGTCGGCGGAATGGGGAATGTTGTGGTCGAGATGGGGGGAGTGATCGGTCCCGGCAATTCGCCGGGGACGATGACAATGGGGGGCCTTCATCTGATGAACGGTTCGACGCTCACGTACGAACTTGGCGCTCTCCGCGACCGCATTGTCGTCACCAACAATGGAAGTATCACCCTTGGCGGAGTGCTGGACCTGTCGATCCTCGCGGGCTTCAATCCGCTGCCGGGCCAGACTTTCGAGTTGTTTGAAGGAGCAATCGGCAGCATCACGGGAACTTTCTCGGCAGTAAATGCACCTGTGTTCAATGGTCATACGCTCGACTTGGTCTACGACTATCTTGCTAAGCAGGTGCGGATTGAGGTGATCGATGCGCTCGGGATTCCCGGCGACTACAATCAGAACGGAAGCGTCGATGCGGCGGACTATACCGTGTATCGCGATGCCCTCGGCACGAACATCATTCTGCCTAACGATTCAACGCCGGGGAGCGTCACAGCGGCTGACTACCTTGTTTGGCAGAACAATTTCTCCGGTGGCGCGTCGGCGACAAATGCGGCGACTGTTCCAGAACCCCATCTGACCGCAATCATTTCGATTATGTTGCTGGTGATCGCGTTGAGCCGTTTTCCACGCTGCCGACTGCTGACTAAGCTCACGACCCGCTAAACCACGCCCGCCATGATGATCGTCGCCCGCGAAGTTGGTCAGAGCCTCCGCATCTTGCACCCAGAAATCGGGGAGCCGCTGGGCACCGTCAAGAAAATCGAACGGGAGCGGGTAGAAATCGAAATCGACGCTCCAACACCGTGCCGATTCTGCTTGGCGAAATAGGGTGGGGGACCGCCGCGAGACGACTGACGGGGCCAAGTACCGTGTCGGCAATTTAAGTCGGAATAAAAAGTTACTCGCACCCCATCCGAATTAATCGGCCAAATCGAATCAGCCTCGTAAATCTGGCTGCTCAATCCCAGGCTGAAGCGTGAAAGGAACACGCTGCGGTGCCCACCGCACAGTAGCGCTCAGGAGGGGCGCTAGCGCACTTGGAGTTCTTGTGGGCCCGGAAGCCACGTTACGACCAACTGCGCGTGACGATCGCTGTGAGCGCCCCTGCAGCGCACGGGTTGGAGTGGTGAGGTTGCGGAGGAGAACTTGCCAGCGACAGCAGGCCGCTCGGTTGACTTACCCCGTCGGACATCGGCCCCCCCCCAAATCTCCTGCCCCACTCGCAGCGGCATGCGGTCGTGCTTGGTCATCGTCGCGTAATGGTGGCTCGCGGCTTGGGTCAGCATATACACGTGCGGGCGGTGTTGTTCGTCGTTTCACTACGATCCCCTGCAGCCCCTCGGTGATGTGGAACCAGACCCCTTTCTCCAATCCAAAATTCGCGGGAATCTCCACCAGCTCGGGCTGCAGCCACCGCCACTTACCCGCCTGCAAACTTTCATTCCCAACTCACGGAGACGCTCGAATCGGACGGGCCATGGAAAATCTCAACAAATTCGCTCGCGATTGACGCGGGGGTGGACGCAGCTTGTTAAAATGAGCGGCATCCCGAGCTTGGTTCGTCTTCAGGCTCAAGCCATCTGAGGAATCCCGGGTTAAGAAAATCGGCCTTCTGACTCGAAATCAGGTGCCCCGTAAGGACCCACGGCATATTGGGACCCATCACAGCTGCCGAGCGATAACCGTCGCAGCAGTCCTGGGGCGATTCCAGGCGCAACCCCAATGGGAAATCCCGGTTTTAAGCCAGAACTACGTGCCATTCGTCGCTCACACCACAGCGAATGCAGCCTCTTACTTTCCCCAAGCCATTTGCATCGCGGGTGTCAGTGCCACCCGCACCGGGGATCGCGCGACTTGACAGTGCCTGAGATTGGGGCGGATATTTACGAAAGGATTTACAGTGTTTAACCCCTTATCTTCGGCGGGAGAAATCGACCATGAGAAAGTCCATCGTGTTGCTTTGCTTGAGTAGCGTCGTCTCCTTCGTCTTTCCGTTAAACATCGCTGAGGCCGGTGTGGTATTGCCCTCGGGCCTAGCGCCTGGCTCTCAGTACCAATTAATCTTTGTCACTGCAAACGGCATCACTGGCACCAACGGAAGCATCGCGACATACAATACATTCGTCGCCAACCAAGCGGCGCTTGGCGTCGCGTCGGGACTGCCGCCAGGGCTGGCTTGGCGCGCCGTCGTTTCCACGGCGGATGGAACGAACGCGAACGTCAACGCCCCATCGGGCGCGTATCCAGTCTACACCACTTCCGGAATCATGATCGCTACAGCAGGGATCTACTCGGGATCCGTCCTCGCCCCTGTGCTATCCGACCAATACGGCGCTGCCGTCCCCGGGGGCGGAGCTGCCTACACCGGCTCAACGGCTACTGGCTCCGGCTTGAACGTCCTTGGAGGATTCAACAACCCTCAGTTTGGTCGGCTTGGCGCCACAAACTCAACGTGGCTGAGCGAGTCCAATCTCATCAATGGATTCGGCCATCAAAGAATCTATGCGCTGAGCGAACTCATCGCGGTGCCGATTCCAGAAGCGAGCTCCGCAGTCTTTGGCGGCATGATTACAGGATTGCTGGGGTTCGCAATCGTCGTTTCGCGAATCGGGAGAAAGGGGCTGATCGCTGACGCCGCCTGAGGCGTTCACTCCTCAGTCAGCAGATGCCGCAGCATCCGCTCCGGCGAATCCAAACTCAAAGTGAAGCAGCACCCCGAGGAGGGGAATTTCTGCAACTGATTGGAAGACGTAACCGTTCACACCCTGGGATGAAAAACTGGTCTTCGCGCGGCAGTTGATTTGAGCGACATCCAGTGGATGTCGTTGCCACGGCCGATCACTGCCGAGCAATTGGCTTCGTTGCCGCCTGAGTTTCAGACGCTCCTGCGAGCGGTCATCGAGTATTACGAGGGGCGGATTGCTGACTTCGAGTCGCGGCTGGGCAAGACGCCCTAGTTCAACAACACTTTGCTTTCGTGCCGTTCAAGCGTCTGCCGCACGATAGACAGTCTAAAGCCCGAGACTTGCCAGCCCGAAGATAGGTACTCAGGCCTTCACCCCCTGAACCCACAAAATCCGCTTTCGCGGTCCTGCTACTGTGAGCGTGAGAGCGCCTCACCGACGCGCAGTAACCCGATCAGGCCCTGGTAGCCGTCAGTAGGGCTCCGAGCGCGGGAGCGCGCGTCTGAGCGCCCCACAGCGCATGCTGCCGGATGCTGCCGGATGCGACCCGAATGTTGGTGGCGGAGTAAAGTCAACTTCTGCGGCGGCCGGTGCGAAGCACCACGGGCCGCCGTGCTTCTGTCTTTTATGGGATATGTATCACTAGAGATTCTTGGCAAGGTTACGTGGTGATATTTTGTCGAACCTCATTGGGTCACCGCTCCGCGAACCGCTGGCTCGGGCCGCCATCAATTCCGCGGGCACTTGAACAAATTCAATCAGCACCGCCCCGCTCAAATCTCCTGCCCCACCAATAGCGGCATGCGGTCGTGCTTGGTCATCGTGGGGTAGCAATCGCTCCTGACTCTAGCGCATTGCCAACGAGCCGAGTCCAAGTATTTCAGAATCTGAAACCGAGAACGCTTCACCCGTGACGCGATCAATCAGCACGCAATTGTGCCTCACCAGCCCTCGATCAAGGTGGCGTCGACTTAATAACAATGCCGAAAACTCAACAGCGCTAACTTCCTCGCATTGCAGGTGCATCTCGCCCCACCAACTACTATCTAAACTCTTGTAACCCATGGATTGCCCTCCAGAGGTATTTTATATGGTTGGCTCGCTCGATGTCACGAGGACTGTTAATCCACCTCCAATTTGGTCCCTCAGGACGGCGAAGGTGCACGGATCGGGGCCGTCCCAAAAACCCACTGCCAAGATCCCCGAGCCCAATCCCCTCGCCGGGCTAAAGGCCGCTCCGGAACAGGGAGTGGCTGAGTATTTGGTACGGCAATCACCGACATCATGAACAACCCCAACAACATCCTCGATATCCTACCCTAGCACATGCCCCAAGAGGTCGTTGAAACCCTCGTCCGTGCAGCCGACGTACGGATCGAGCGGATCATTTCCCACGGCCACGCTTCCCCCGCCGATTTCTGGTATGACCACCCTTCAATCGGATCGTACTCATGAGAGACTTTGGCGAGGTTGAATTGGTCGACGATTGTTTTGGCCTGTAAAGTTGGCGCCAACCTATCGATCGAGCCGTGCAGAATTAGCGTCGGGGGGTCGGCTTTTCGCGGGTCAGAGTGGCCAAACGAAATCAGTGCTTCGGATGGAACAGCTTGCAACGGCTAGCGAGGTCTTGCCACGCATAGTACTGAAATGTCCGGTCATCCGACATCATCACCAACAGCCCACCGGGATAGACGGAAGAGGCAAGTTCCGCCGCGATCTCGTTGCCATCGCTGTGAATGGCGGCGACCGGCGCCACTGCGAGGCAGGGGTGTTCGTGGGGAGACTGCTCCGTTCCTGCGCGCGGAAAGATATGCACGGCATTGGCCGATTGATCCGAAACGAGCAAGTATCCGCGGCGCTTGTCGGTCCGATAGATCGAAATGCCTTCCTGGTCGGCGGCGAATCCTGCTGTGGCGAAAAGCGCCAATGGTTGATCGGGTTGAGAGTCGGAAGGATCGGCGGGGTACTTTCGTACGCCCACACCTTCGTCGCTGTAGTACACGAATCCGAGATCGGGATCGACGGCAACCGCTTCAATCTCTTTCTTGCCGCTCCAGGTTCCGAAGGCGCGTTCGAACTTTGCGCGGATGACCCCCGAACCATCTTCGGCCAATCGGTACTGGTGCAAGTATCCTTCGCGCGGAGCGTGAACTTCGCTGCGACTGACGAAAGCCACGCACGCGTCGTCACGCTTGCGCTGGTAAAGGGCGATTCCCATCGGCTCGTTGGCGCGGTCGTCGACGAACACTGGGGCCCCACCCCCGTCGACGGGCGTCATCTCGGGGAGCCGGAAGATGCGCAGTCGGTGAGCGTAACGTTCGGTAACCACCGCTAGGTCAACTTGCTGACCCGCCAACGGCACGTCATAGATGACATCAACGTTGTTGGGACGATTGAGGCCTTTCACCGTGCGATCAGGCAGGCTCTGTCCCTGCAAGTCGAACACATAAATCGCGCCTGCAACGTCTTTGTCAACGCCCAGCACCAAACTCTTGGCGGGGCATTGCCGATTGACCCAGATCGCGGGATCGTCGGAATCGTGCTCAACCGGTTGCGTGACGCGCCGCGGGGTCACGGGCTCGGGAGCAGCGACCGCGAGACTCGCGGCCCCGAGGAAGAGCACCATCGCCCTGCCGTATTGCACAAGCTCGATCGGGAGGCACGTCGCAAGGCGACTTATCAGCCAACTGCGAGGCCGGCGTCCGAACGCGTGGGTCATTCGCGGACCTCGGCAGTGGCAGGGATTTCCTCGGTCAGTGTGCTCACCCCCACATCGTCTTTCGTAAGCGTAAAGCCGTCGTAGCGTTCACCACTGGCAGTGCGAGCCTCGTAGCGAATGCCTTCGGGAGCGACATGAATCACCTGAAAGAGCTGGATGCCGCAAGCCACCCGGCTTACCTCCCACTTCTCCTGCAGCGTGTACATTTTGGGCCCGCTAACACTCACCACATAGACGGTGTTGCTCGCCTTGTTGCGCACTCCCTCGGCGACATTGTTCTTGGGTCCGCCCAGACCGGAACGAGCATACGCATGATCGTGCCCTTGCAAAACGAGGTCGACACCATGTCGTTCGAGAATCGGCCCCCACAGCGAACGGAGTTGGGGATTGTCACGTTCTTTCGCCGCGGAGTAGATCGGATGGTGGAACGTGACAATCGTCCACTTTGGCCGGTCCTGGTGTTGTAACAGCTGATCCAACCACGCCGCTTGCTCTGCCTGCCGCTCGTTCGAATTGAGCGAGACGATGCGGGCTCCTTGATAGTCGAACCAGTAGGTTGTTTCTTCCAGCCCTTCGGGCCCGTTGAGAGGGAACGCGAACTGCGGGCGCCAGTGCGTGGTGAGATGCTCTTCCGTTCCCGCAGGCGAATCGGGGTACTCGTGGTTGCCGGGCGCCGCGACGGTCGGGATCATGCCGTTGAGCCAGCCCCCTGCTTGGAACCACTCGCCCCATTCGGCATCATTATCGCCGGAGTTCACCAGATCCCCCGCGTGCAGCATGAACGCTGCACGAGGCGCGTGCTGGCTCGCTTCGCGGATCACCCGCGACCACATCGAGCGGATCGCATTCTGGGCGTCACCGAAGTAGACGAAGCTAAACGGCTCGGGCTTTTCACTGGCGGTGCGGAACTGGTGCCACTCGCTCCAGTGATGACCATCGCCAACCCGGTAGGCATACATCGTCCCCGGCTTCAGGCCTTTCAGCTTCACGCTATGCACCAGGTAGGTTCCCAGATTCGACGCGAAGGGGCTGGTGTTGCCTTCCACCTTATCGGCATGCGGCACATAGCCGGTGACTAAGTTGCCTTTCAAACTGTCAGCGGGGGCATACTCGGCCCGCGGGCCGTAAACGCCGGCGGCGGTTCGCCAAGTGACGTTCACCGTCTTGGTCGGGTCGTCGCTCCAAGTGAGCACAACGCGGTCCGGCAGCGGAGTGGGGGCGTGCTGTTTAGTGAGGGTGAAGACGTCCGAGTTGATCTTCGGCGCGTGGTGCTCATGTCCACCTGCGCTCTGCCAAGGGCTCGCTAGCGCAAGTACTAAGCCCGCGGAGCAAAGGACTGATGACGCCGACCGCACACAACCTTCAAACACTGGCTAACCTCTCGAGGATGATAATCGTCGGGGGGAACACGAGCACGCAACGGGCTATTGGCGGCGAAACATCACGAGCAAGCCGCCGACCAAAACGAACGCCACAAGCTCGGCGCGCGGTTCGGGCACGTTGACCAGCTCAATGACGGCCGCTTGCCCCACGGGAGTAAACTGCCGCCGGAAAGCGAAGTTAATGTCATTCCCGTCGGCGAGCACCCCCGTAATTCGTCCGGCGACGAAGGGAACCACTCCAAACCCGATGTTGGCGCCATTCACGAGGAACGATGTTCCCAGTAACCGAATTCGGCTGCCGGTCGCGGCCTCCAAGTCACCGCCGGCGAAGTCGCCGCCGCGGATGTTAGCCACACTGTTGGCTTCCGCAAAGAGATCCAGAAAAGGCGAGACGCCCCCGGTAATCTCGACACTCCCTAAAAACGAGCTGATGGTTAGGGGGCCCGCGTTAAAGTTGTCAATCTTGAGCGAGGCCGCGTTTCGGACGCCAATGTCCAAGGCGCCCGCAGTCACACCATCCAACAGCACCTTGGCATTGAGGGCGGCGGTGATTTCTTCGCCATCTGCCGCGGCGAGCGTCCCGCCACGGAGATTCACCGTTCCCCCTTGCACGGGATTGATCGGCTGCGAGAACGTACCCCCCGTGATATTCACCACGCTCCGCTCGGCAGCGACGACGCCCCCGAACGTTCCGCCAGAGACATTCGTCACCGAGTCACCAGCCGCTTCGATGTCGTCATCAATCTGCAACGAGGAGATATTCACCACGGCGTTATTGACCACCACCAAGTCGTCGTTGATGACGCCGCCACTGAAGTTGGCGGTTGCACTGTTGCGAATCTCGACCTCGTCATCGAGCCGACCCCCGGTCATTTCCAGATGAGAGTTGTCCAGAAACACGATATCGTCGTCGATGCGACCTCCCGGCACGAGATTAAGCCGAGAGTTGTTCTTGAGGACAGCGTCGTCGAACGCCAACACCGAGAGAGTGGCGACAGAATTATCGGCCGCGAAAAGGTCGCCCGTGGCACGGGCGCCACCGGAATAATTGAGCACGGAATCGCCTTCGAGCTTGACACTCACGGGGTTGTTGGAAACTTCGACTCCGCCCGAGACAGTTCCCCCGCCGGTCGTGCCAATTGACGCTCCCGCGACAACGTTGAGGGTGGTTGCTAGGCCGCCGGTTGAGTTGCGGACGATGGCCGCTTGCAACGGATCCCCGTTGGCGGCGCTCAGCGTGTTGGAGCCGCCGTTATCGAACACCACCTGCGCGTCCGAATCGGGGGCGAAGCTGGAGATAAGAGATCCGATGACGCAGCAAGGCGCCAGGAAGCGAGGCAGAAGTTGAAGAATCATTAGCGTGACCTCTTGGAAACAATTGAGTAACAAGGGCGATGTTGGCGAATGCCGTAACGCAGCGCAACGATCGTAGGCCTAAGGATTAAGAACCATGATCGTAGTGAAGTCTCTGATGGTGAAAGCTCGCTATCTCAGGTTAGAACTCGGCAATCACATTTCCATCGTGACGGCTGCCCAAGTTTTGGTAAGTTTGGTTATCGAGGTCATCGCTTAGGAAGTGGACCGATCCATCGCAGAAGGCAAAAAACGCTCCACCTGGGTGCCAACTAAAGGCACAGTCGTCGTCGGTTGGGCCACCTTGCGTATCAAGGATACTTACTCCTGCGCGGGTCCCGTAATCAAAGGCGTCCAGCGACTGAGCGATATTGCAATTGATGGGCGAGGTAACCTTTCCCGCTGAGTTAACTTCGCCCGTTTTGAACAACGTCGACTCGTCGCTGCGCAGGCCGCCGATCCAAGCCGGCCAATGTTCGGGGTGTCCGGAACCCCCCTCCATGGTCCGTCGATAGTAGGAGGACTCCCCAATGAGTAAGGTCTTACTCAAGCCATCGGTGACCTTGGCAGGGGTGATGATCGATGTCTGTCGGACGCCAACAAAAGTATCTGCGGCGGCTTCATCGATACCTTGATTTCGCAGCCGAGCATTCGCATTATCGCACAGGTGCTGGAAGATCCCGCCGTCACCAATGCCATTGTTTCCCTTGTAGTCGCTGGTGGCGTAGCCGTTGATCCAGCTATTTGAGCTCGACATTCCTTCGGCTAAGTCGGGCAACTGGGTGGAGGGGCAGCGGTAGGTGGGGAGCACCTTGTCGGCGCCCCGCCAGACTTTGCGGCCAATCTGAGGAGGTCCAAACTGCAAGATGTTGGGGAAGGGAAAGGGATCATTCGGCCCGAGCGCAAGGCCCGACTTGTCGAACACTTGATCGTGCAGGTTTTGCTCTTCCAGGTAGGGCAGAGTCCATGTGATCCAACCGAATCCTTTATCACAGAAACCTGGCGCAGGGGCTCCCGACGGCAGTTTACTGGGGTCGCCCCCGGTCACGCCAATCGGATAAGCCTTCTTCACGTCGGTATAACCAATCACCGCGAGGGCATCGTTCTTCAAATTGTTTTGACATTGGCTCCGCCGAGCCGCCTCACGAGCCGCCTGGACTGCCGGCAACAATAGCGCGACCAGAATCCCGATGATGGCGATCACCACCAGGAGCTCCACCAACGTAAACGCCGGACGTGAAATCGCTAACTTATTGGCAGTTTCCATACCTTTCCTCATCGCTCGCCTGAGAATTTATTAAACGGCCTCCGGGGCGATAACTCCCACTCGCTCGTCGCCCAACGGAGGCCGTGGCTTATCGCTTCTGTCCCGCTGAAATCACGGTCGCTTTCGTCGCGATGGTCCCCACCGCCAGCAGTACTGCGACGATCACACCAGTCGGTTCGGGCACAGCCGCCGACTGAGCCACCGCAGCCGCTGGTCCAGAGGCCCCGAAGTTGGTCTTCCACAAGTTGTAATCCGCGACGTCAACCACTCCATTGCCGCTGCCATCGGCGACAAGATTGGTGGTCAAGCCGAGAGTGTCTCGCCACACCGAATAGTCCGCCGCATCGACGGCTCCATTCAGGTTGTAGTCGCCGGTCAGCACCGTCGTCGCAGCACGGAAGAGCACCGCTCCCTGCAAGGAGCCCCCACCGACGATGGTGAACTCCAGCGACAGATCGGTTTCGTCAGTTAACAACGCTTCGTTCACAGGAAAGCCGAGGGACAGCGAACCCCCGTTGGCGCTGAGTGCGGTTGAGCCGAGCAGGTTCCCCTCGGCGAGGCGATTGGACGCTCCGGTTCCACTCCGCCATCCGCCACTGACTCCCAAGGACGTTTGCAAACTCTGCCAGCCAGCCGTGTCGAGCTTGCCCGTTGCTGACGTCAGCAGATAGCCGTCGAGCTGGATATTGAATGCCGATTGGTTCTGCAGCGAAGCGGCGCCCGTTGCAGGATCAACGACCAGCACAACTGTGTTGCGCCGGCTGAACTCCACATCGCCGGTGAACGACCCGCCGCTTGCAAGGCTATAAGTGAAGTCGAACGCCGGCTCGAAGGCGCCAAATTCCGTGGGGGCGAAGGGAGCGTAAGGGGATCCCAGACTCAGAGACTGCCCTGGATTGAGGCTGGTCGATCCCGTGAGATTGAGCTCGCCGAGCCGATTATTGCCGGCCGCGGTTTCCCGGAACCCAGCGACCACTCCTTCGAGGCTGCTCCACCCCGGGGGGCTGAACGTCGGCGCCGAGGCGCGGAGTAAGTAACCGTCGATTGCGAGTGGCGCTGTGGAATCGTTCCGAAGTGAAGCGGCGCCCGTGCGCGGATCGACGACAATGGAGAGGTTTTCGTCAGCAAGCAGGCGTGCGGACGTCACCCCGAGGGCGACGGCGGTCACGCCGAGCAAGATTGGGAAAGCGAGTCGCATGGTAAAAGTTCCTGTACGGAAGGCGGGTGGTGATCGTCGGAGGAAGTAACGGCGAACGGGCAATTCGCCAGCTCACAAAGTTGCCATCAACCGGCGCTCGTTAGCGTCGCCGGGCAGCAACAACTCCTCCCACCGCGACCAGCGCGAGCAGCACGCCGGCCGGTTCCGGCACGGCAACCGCTCGCGCGAAGCCCGCCGCCCCACCAGGGAACACGTTCTTGAAAATCTTGAAGTCGGCCAGATCGACATCGCGGTCAAAATCGAGGTCGCCCGGATCCCCCGGATCGATGGCGCCGTTAAGTTCAATCGCCATGTTGTTGAGCAAGATTTGGTAGTCGGCGAGATCGACGTCCCCATCCAAGTCGATGTCCCCTTGGCCTGCGGCCCCCGCGTAAACGACCGTCAACTTCGGCCGCAAATCCAAGAACGACGGGAAACTACGGGCCGCGGCAAAAGCCTGGGCGGCGACCGGATCGGCCGTGCCGTACTCTGCGGAGAGGAAGTCCCAACCATTTCCCGTGTTGTTGTTGATCGCCCAACCCAGATTCGCGGCGTTGGAAGCCGAAACACTACCGGCGGCAGCCCAGGCCTCTAACGATGAAGTGACATTAATCGTCAGCAGACGATTGCTGAGCGTATTTGAAGCGGCTGGAAGCGTGGAATCCGGATTGATCGATGCTTCCAATCCATCGGCGAAGATTGGGTCACCGTCCAGCAGTCCCGCGCCATCCGGAATCAAATCGCCGCCCAAAGAGAACCAAGTGTCGTCATTCCCCCAAACGCCCGAACCTTGCGCTCGATTGAGGTCCGGACCCAACACCCGATGGAAGCCAATCACCGCATTCGCGTCGGTGTTACTGGTTACGAAGACTTGCAATTCGGCGAATAGAATATCAACCCCATTCGGGATGCCATTAGCGCCGCCGAAGAGATTCTCGAAGCGAAGTGCCCCTTGGGTCTGGAAACCGCCATCGAACTCATCGATCGAGACAAATTCCTTTTCATCCTGAGGATCAGTGGGATTGGCGGCGCGAAACTCGGTATCCACGGTCGAGTCGTACCCGTTGACCCCATCCTGGAAGGTGAGCGATTGGCCCACTGCCACAGAAGCAGACAGCATGAGAAGCAGATTCAAGGGAGCTTTGCGTAACACAGTGAACCTCCGATTGGAACTCGATAGGCGAAAGGCAGAACAATGTTCGGCTGGTCGCTAACCACCGACGATCGATTTCTAAAGCCGGTGTGTTAAGACAGTACTAAGGTCCGCTAAATTCATCGAAGCTTCATTTCGTCTTAATCTGATGGGCGGCCTGCTTCTTTCCTCTCAACTCCTGCAAGTGAAAGTGGAGGAGCTGTGGGAGGAGATCGAGCAATGACTTCGCGATGATCAGCGGTCACAGTTGGGAGCTCGTCCACTCCACGAATACACTGTGCTAATCAAGAAGAAGCGTTCGTGCTCGGAACCAATGCAGCGCTTCGCGCCGCAAGATTGACCTGAAAACAGCAAATTGGCCGAGAGTGCAACAATGCGCTATTTCGAGCTATTTTGACGCGAGTCGTAGGCGACCTTCCCGTCCACGAACGTCAAATCTACTCGAATGTCCTTGAGTTTCTGCGGCGGTACGCGATCGGGATCGTCGGCCAAAATCACAAAGTCTGCTAATTTGCCGACTGTGATCGACCCTTTCTCCTGATCATCAAAAGATGCGTAGGCGCTCCCAAGGGTCCATGCATGGATCGCTTGATCGAGACTAATTCTCTGTTCAGGGCCGTACACTTTACCTTCAGCACTCTCGCGCGTGACCATGCTTTGGATTTGTAGCAGCGGAATTGCTGAACTCACCGGAGAATCGCTATTCCCGGCGACCCAGATGCCGCTGCTTAGCGCCGCAGCGGCGGGATGCATCCAGGGCCAGCGCTGTGGGCCGTAGACCTCCATCTTGTCGCCGTGTTCCCAAATGTAGGAATGCAGCGCCAGAACAACCCCCAAGCTTTTGACGCGCTCGAGAATCTGGGCATTGCAGATACTGGCGTGTTCGATGCGATGGCGGTGATCGGTTCGGGGCGAGGTCTTAAGCGCTTCCTCGTACGCGTTGAGCACCATGTCGATTTCGCGATCGCCGTTGGAATGGACGCAAACTTGCAGTCCTGCTTGGTGGATTTCCAACACCTGGCGATTGAGCTCCGCCTGCGAGGCGACAGGCGGGATGCCGTAGTAGTCGGGCCGCCCCTCGTACGGTTCGTACAGCCAGCAGGTTTGCCCGGAGAGCGAATTGCCGTGAAACATTTTAATGGCGCCGACCTTGAGCCACTCATCACCCCGTGGCCCTTCCGAACTGGCGATCAAGGCGCGCAATCTTGGTACGTGCTCGCGTCGCAACATCGCATAGATGCGAACCTGAGGTTTATGCACCTGGGCCTTGCGATAAAGTTCAAGCGTCTCAGGGTCGGTTCCCGCGATTTGAATACTGGTAATCCCCTGCTCTAGGTAGCGCTCGAACTGTCGATGAATGCCTGAGATCCATTCTTCGGTTGAGGGTTCAGGCTCATTGGGGCCGGCGGAAAAAACGATCCCTTTCGCCGATTCTCGCAAGATGCCGTTGGGAACTCCCGCCGCGTCGCGATCGAACCGCCCGCCACGCGGATCGGGAGTCCGCTGATCAACGTTGGCGAGTTCCAGCGCGAACGAGTTAACTACCGCCACGTGACCGCTTGAATGGCTGATCGAAACCGGATGGAGCTTGGAGACCTTGTCAAGATCTTGCCGCGTGGGATGCCGACCGAGCTTGGTATCTTGGTATCGTTCACCCTTGACCCATTGCCCAGCAGGCGTAAGGACGGCTTTCGCCCGCAAGCGCTCCACCAATTCCTCGATGCTAGCCACAGAATCTGGGCCGCATGGCACCCAACCGAGCGGAGAATCTTCGCTAAATCGCGGGCTGGGGTGAATGTGAGCGTCGTTAAACCCGGGTAAGACTGTTTTGCCAGCGGCGTCTATGACTCGGGTATCCGGACCAATGTGCGGGCGAACCTCCGCAGCGCTCCCCACTCGCATGAATCGGCCGTGCTGCACGGCGAATGCCTCGGCCAACGGCGCCTCGGCGTCCATTGTCTTTACCGCTGCGTTGAGCACCACGAGTTCAGCGGGCGATTGCTCGGCCGCGCTGACGATCTGTACCAAGCCGCAAATCACAACTGCGAAAACGGCCCGAATCGCAATCACTAAAACCATCATCACTGGCCGCAATTGATTTCTGGCAGGTGAGTCAGAGCTTCAACATCCGGCGAATTAGCGGGAGCATGTTTGGATTCTCGCAGTGCGCGCATTCGCTGCGATAGTTCTGTCACAATCGAGTGAAGAAATCGTAAAGCTGAATTTAATGATCGATGAAGAGCAGCGCAATAGCGTGTCAGTTTCTGTGACATCGCAGCAATTGATTGCTCGATCTCGCGGTTATCCCCACCGGTCAGGAATATTAAAGACAGCGGCATGCAACAACCGCTCGCTGCACTGATTACAGATCGGCCACGCGCCCGCTCTCGCAGCACAGCGGTCTCACGGGAGGCTGCGCGACGACTGTGACAGGACCACATCCCGCGATGAATCAAGTCTCACAACTCCCTGCTTCAAGGGGGCACAGTGTTTCACTGCGCCTCCTTAAGCCGCCACGCTTGCGCATTCTCGCGCCGCGCGTGAAGAACGAATGAAGCTTCGATGAAGCTCGTGAAGCTTCCGTGAATCTTCGATGAAGTTGATTGACCGCCTGCGCATTGCATCGCTACGTTATGCGCTCACGGCGACAACAGCTTCGTCAATCGCACCTTCGCTGGTGCTGGCTGAGCGCCCTTCCTCCTTCAACAAGTTGTAACGAGTTCTCGATGTTACTTCGCAAAGAATTCTGCCGTTATCGTCCGGCCTTCACTTTGGTCGAGCTCTTGGTGGTGATCGCCATCATCGGCATCTTGGTGGCGCTGTTGCTACCCGCGGTGCAAGCGGCGCGCGAGGCGGCGCGGCGGAATAGCTGCGTGAATGGTCAGAAGCAACTCGCCCTCTCGGTGATGAACTTCGAGTCTGCGTTCGGCTTCTTGCCGCCCGGTCAACCGACCTGTGTTGACGACGCGGCGCAAAATGGCACGCGGCTGCCATCTTGGTGGGTTTCCGGCACGCAGAAAGGGGGCAAATGTTACGGCCCAGACTGGGCCATTCAACTGTTTGGCTTTATCGAAGAGCCCGCAATGGCAGGGTTCGTCGCGAACGCACTCAAGAACTTTCCCGAAGATCTTGTTGAAGCCAATCCCGCCGATAACTGGGATTACAAGCGCAAGGAGTTTGGCGGTGAAGGAGGGATCGGCGCCAAGGCTTACGCGTTTATGTTCTGCCCGAGTTCCGGCACACCCAGTTCCGGAAGCGCCCTCTCTTACTACCAAGACGGTGACGAGGATTCCAGCGGAATGGGGCTCGGCAACTTGTCGAAATCCAACTACGTCGTCTGCTACGGCGGTTACACCGCGCTCGAAGCGGTCCCGACAAGTTCGACCTTCCCCCGGAACGCGAACCCTGGCCGTGGCGGCATGTTCGGCTTCAACCGCATTAGCAAAAATCCCCCAGCGCAGCGCGTAGGCAAAGGTTACGAAATCGCCCGCGTCACGGATGGGATGTCGAAGACCGTGATGCTCAGCGAAGTGCTAACGTGGGACGAAGCCGACCCCAACAAAGAAGAAGATGGTGTGCCGGGCAACGGCGACTGGCGCGGCGCCTGGATGGTTGGAGGCATCGGCGCGAGCGCCTTCACCGGCTATCTGCCACCGAATACCAAGGGTGGCACGATCCCCACGAAGTTCGAAGGGGCGGGAAATCCCGCTGTCGACCGCATTCCCGCTTGTGCGAACGACGGCCTCACCGTTCAAGACACCCCCGATATGCCGTGCGAAGAGGTTCAAGACGGTCAGCAATATGCCGCCGCTCGGAGCCGGCATCCCGGCGGCGTGAACGCCGCGCTCGGTGATGGCTCGGTGCGGTTCGTCGCCGATGACATCGAGTACGACGTCTGGCGTGCCGCCTGCACGCGCGGCGAAGGAGAGTCGATCGGGCTGTAGTTCGATTCGGATAACCGCCCCCAATCTTCAACGGCTCTTCATCGTTTTAATTGTCAAAGCTTCACACTTTTTAGTTAGTTTCGGTTTTGTTGGTTGATCGCCCCCATGGGGCCAGAGTTCACGCTGTCGCTCATTACGCACCCCTCCCTTACGCATCCTTGGAAGCGGATTCTTCGTATGTTCAACAAGCTCAAGGCGCTCTCTTTCCCCAAAATCACCCGTCGCGAACGGATTAGGAAGTCGCTCTCTGCGCAGCGTCGCACTTGGTCGCTCGAAAATCTTGAAGAGCGGATCGCACTCACCGTGCAAACCTTCCAAGAAGGCGCCGGGCTCTACACGGGCACGCAGGACACGGTCCTTTACTCGCAACTACCCGGCGTGAATTTCGGCACCGAAACGTCGATCAGCGTTGACCAACAAGACGTCGGCGGCGTGCGGCAGGGTCTCCTCAAGTTCGACAGCATCTTCACCAGCACCAACGAACCCGGCAAAATTCCGCTCGGGTCGACGATTAACTCGGCGTCGCTTCGCATGCGGGTGGGCAACGACTCCAACGCCGCCATGCAGATGAGTTTCTACCGGATGCTCACCGATTGGAACGAAGGAACCGCGTCCTGGAACTCCTTCGGCCAGGTCGGCGGCATCTCCGCGTTCGAAGGCGAAGTCCGGGGCTTGCCGCCCGATTCGATTCTGTTTGATTCCCGCACTGGTCCGCAAACGCTCGACGTCACCAAGTCGCTCCGGCACTGGGCTTCCGGCGAAGCCAACTTCGGCTGGCTGATTGAGTCGGCCACCACCAACGGTTGGGACTTCGATACTTCCGAAGCGGCCCCTGCAGACCGGCCGCTGCTGACGGTGGATTTCACTCCCCCGTCGGGCGCCGGCACCTTTGAATTCTTGACGCTTAATCCCAGCACGACTGAAGGTAACGCCGGCTCCAGCGTTGCCTCGCTGCCCGTCGCCCGACTCGGCGGGTCGACCGGCACGGTCACTGTGCACTACACCATCGCCACCGGAACCACCAACGGCGCCACGGCGGGAGACGACTTCACCGCCACGACGGGGCAACTCACCTTCGGCCCCGGCGAAACGGTCAAGGAAATCCCCGTCACGATCTTCGGCGACACCGCTCTGGAAGGTTTCGAAACCATCTCGGTCACCCTCTCGAATCCCACCAGTGGATCGGCGATCAAGTCCGGCGCCGGCTCCGCCACGCTCTCGATCGACGATGACGACGCGCTCATCAACGAAGTCCTCGCCAACATCTCGTCCAGCACGCTCGACGAAACCAACCGCGAATACATCGAGCTGATCGGCACCCACGGCGCCAGCCTGAACGGCTACCAGTTTGTGGTCTTTGAAAGCGAAGAAGAAGAAGGGACCGGCGGCATCGGGGTGGTCGACTTCGTGATTGACCTCGCCGGGCAAACATTTGGTTCAAACGGCCTGTTGGTGATCACTCCCACCAACTGGGCGTACACCAAGGATGCCGCGACCAACCAACTGACCACCGCGCTCTTGGATGGCGCCGGTGGCAAGCTCGAAGATTCCTCGCAAACTTACGCCCTGATCCGCGGCGGCTCGCTGCTGACCGTTGGCACGGACTACGACACCGTTGGCGCTTACCTTACCACAGCCGCCACGGCGGTCGAAAACATTCCGGGCGAAGTCGGCAAGCTCGATCAGCTTCCCGCCGGCGCTCAGTACATCGATCACGTCGGCGTGAACGAAGGGGGCGGTGGCGACCGCGACCGCACAGTAAACGTCACCGGCTCGCCCGGCGCCCACGTTCACCAGCCGGACGGCATCAACAGCTCCAACACGACCTCCGATGCCGTGAGCCGCCGCGTCGGACAGCGTGATCCCAATTCGATCGGCGTGTGGTTCAACGGCGACATTACCGATGCGGTCACTGGCAAGTACCGCACCGACGCCAACAATCCCACCGCCGCCAGCGTGGTTTCGCCCGCCGGCGCGGTCATCACTCCTGGCGCCCCCAACATCCTGCGCAACGTGGGCCTGGAAGTGAAGGCAATCACCGTGGACGAAGCGGCTGGCACGGTGAGCGTGAAGGTGCTTCGCACCGGTGACCTGAGCGGCACGATCACGGTGGGCTACACCACCGCGAACGGCACCGCCGTCGCCGGTCTCGACTTCACCACCCCAGCCCCGGGAAGTACGCTCACCTTTGGCGATCAGGTGAGCGAGCAGACCATCACTATTCCGATCACTGTTGACAGTGTTTCTGAAGGTTTTGAAACTTTCACGATCTTGCTGACTTCAAGCACCAGCCCCTACCAAATCGTCGCCGCCTCGACGGTGGTGACCGTTCGCGACGGGAACGTGCTGACCAAGACCTTCCAAGAAGGGGTGAACGGTTACACGGGCGTGCGGGACTCGACGCTCAACAGCCGCTTGCCCACCAGTGGTCTTGGCGCTCCGGGTGTCGCCGCGACGATTGTTGTTGACGAACAACTCGGCGCCTTCACGGGTGTCGATGCTCGCCCCGCTCAAGGCTTGCTCGCGTTCAATGATCTGTTCGGGAGTGGGCCCGATCAGGTCCCCGCCGGGGCGCAAATCTTTGGCGGCTTCATCACGGTCGATGTGGTGAACGCGACTGCCTCGAACAGCGAAGTTCGCTTGTTCCGGATGCTGCAAAACTGGGATGAAGACACCGCTTCGTGGGTCGATCCGCAAGGGACTGTCGGTGACAATCTGCTGAACGGCGTCACGCCCGATGATGTCGAAGCCACCGCCGAACCCGATGCGATTGTCACCACCCCGGGTCTCCGCGGGTTGGTTGATATCCCGCTGGACATCAACACCTTACAAGCGTGGGCAAACGGTACGCTTGAAAACTTCGGCTGGTCGATCATCAGCGATTCAAGCCTCGACTGGACTTTCGCCTCGGCCGACTACTTCGGCGCCGAAGCGCGGCAAACGCCCAAGCTGACCATTCTTTACAACAATCCCACCGGGCCCGGCTCATTCCGCTTCTCGGATGAGGGCTTCACCGTCAACGAGAACGGCACGGCGACCATCGCCGTCGAACGTGTTGGTGGAACCGCTGGCGCCGCGACCTTGAACTGGTCGATCGCTGCCGGTACGGGGAATCTCTCCGACATCACCGGCCCCTCGACCGGAACCGTTTCGTTCAGTGGCTCGGAAATCTCCAAGACCTTTACGATTCCGATCAACAACGATACTGCGCTTGAGCGGAACGAAACGCTGCTGCTGTCGCTCACCGGCACGGGCGTGACGATTGATCGTGCGGCCGCCACGCTTACCATTCGCGATAACGACTTCAACACCGCCAGTCCTTCAGTGCTGCTCAACGAGTTCTTTATCAATTCGCCCGGCAACGACGGGGGTTCGGAGTTCGCGGAACTTGCGGGCACGGCCGGCAGTGCGATGGGTTCGCTGTATTTCGTTGCGATCGATGGTGACTCCGGACAGTTCGAAGGGGTGGGCGACTTGGTGGTTGACCTGGGCGCTTTCCAAAACGGCTCCAGTGGCTACACCGTGATCGGAGCCGCTAATGACTTCGACTTCTCCGTGCCGAGCGACACCACCAAGGTGAACGTGGCCGCGATGAATGTGGAAGCGCTGGCCAACGACAGCGCCACCTACGCGCTCATCTACTCGCCGAACACCAACTTGGCGCTTGGCAACTTCGACTACGACTGGGACAACAACGGCACGCTTGAACTCCCCGCGGGCGCGGTGTTCATCGATTCGGTCGCGATTAAGGATGGCGGGGCGCTCGACCGCTCGTACTTCCCCGGTAGCACGGCGCTCGTGAATCCTAACGATGTGAACGCATTTTCGGTCGGCTCGGCCGTGGTCGTCCATGACGCCATCAGCCGCGTCCGTGGCAACACCGTCATCAACAGCGGCGCCGCGTGGTTTGGTGGTGACTTGTTGGGCAACGGTGACGATCCGGCCGGCTACTTGGCGGCTAACAGCCAAGGTTTGCCGGTGACCGGCGCCGCGCTCTCGCCCGGCGAGATCAACACCGCCGCCAGCAGCCCGCTAGTCGCACTCACCAGTGTTGTGCCCAACAACCCCGTTGGCACAGTGACCGTCAACTTCAACGGTCCGGTGAGCCAAGTGCTCGATGGCAACTTCAGCTTCACCGGCGCTAATGGAACCGGCATCACGATTACCAACACCAGTGGGACGGCGGTCGCCGGCGTTGATACCTCGCCAGTTATCGCGGGCCTCTTCACCAACTCGCTGACTCTTTCCTTCACCGGCTCGGCCGTGACCGGTGGGCAGCTTCCGGCAGGAACCTATCGCCTGAACTTCGCTGGCAATAGCATCATCGGCAATGGTCGCGTGGTGGATGTCGCCAACAACGGAACGCAGTTCGGTGGCAGTTCAACCTTCACCTTCACTAAGACGGTCACCAACCCGATTGGCGACTATAACAACAATGGTTCGGTCGACGCCGCCGACTACACCGTGTATCGCGATAGCCTCGGCACGGCCTTCGCCTTGCCGAATCGCGCTCCGGCGAACACCGGCAATGTGAGCCAGGCCGATTACGACACCTGGGTGGCGAACTTCGGCCAATCCGCCAGTAGCAGCATCGCCGCAGCAGTGGCGGGCGCCGTGCCGACTTCCGCCGCCGCAATCGACGCCGCACTGGCCGACATCGCGGTGGCTGATGAAGGCCTGATTGCCGCCAGCCCGCGCCGTCGCAGCAGCTTTACCCCCACAATGAATGCTGCTGCATCGCCGGTGAGCGATCGCTTCGAACTGTTGCTCTCGGCACGCCAAGCAGCGGCTTCGAGCGAAACTTCAGACGCGGCCGACGATTGCGACCGACCGAAGCCGGCCAAAGCCGAAACTCCCGCGAGTGGTCTGCGGCAAGTCCTTCGCCGCGCTCTTAGCCGTGTGAGTTAACTGTCGCGTGAACTAACTGCGTGGCCGCAGTTGATTTAAAGCCAATCGGGTCGCCGGGGCAGGCGATCTGGTTGGCTTTTTTTGTGGGGGCCGGCGCAGAAAGCTGGCAAACAGCCGGAGTGTTCACCTGGGGAGGTCGCGGGATTGAGCCAACAAGAGAGGTTCGCTCGTTCCAGGCGATCAATCGCGAATCATCCGAATCTCCACTTCCCGATCCACAAACTCCCACTCTGCGCCCTTTCGCAATTCGGCGAGCAGCTCGTCGAAGGCGACCGAATCGACGTCCGCAAAATCGAAGAAGGTCAAAAAGTCAAAAGGTTCCTGCTCAGCGAGATCGCGGCAATGATGCAGCCGCCGAGCAATGGCGGGCAGATACTTCAGCCCAATGGCAATGTGCTTTGAATGCTCTTCAAACAGGGAGCGGCGGTCGTCCTGACTCAGCGCCCACCACGCCGCGTTTTTGCGAAGGGGGATCAGGGCCGCGTGCCGAGCCTCGGTGCGGCCCAGCGACGCCTGCCTTTCGCTGAGTTGCCGCTTCTCGGCGTGCGTTGTGTATCGTTCATTGCTGGTCACGCCGCGCAGAATCCACTTGGCGTGGGAGGGGAGAGCCTGATCGCCACTCACCACAGCGATCCTTTCGACCGGAGTGAGTGGTTCACCCACGATCGTTCTCGTTGAAGTAACTTGCCAAGGCCCCTTAGCGCCACCAACAAAGCTGAACAGGCGTGGGTTCATCGGACAGCGGGCTCCGGTTCGGCCAACAGTTGTTTGATTTTTTCGCGGACGATTTCATCACCTTCCGCGTCATCGTATTCCAACTCGCCCTTCCATTGATAACGCAGGTGTCCCCGTTTGTCGATCAAGTAGATACAGGGCCAAAAGCGATTCTTATACGCCTTCCAGGTTGCGAAGTTGTTATCAATCGCCACTGGATACTCGATGCCAAGCTCTTGAGCCTTGGCCGCGACATTCTCAGCAACCGCTTCGCCCGCCGATTCCGGCGTGTGAACGCCGATGATCTGCAGCGGCTCCTCGGCATAATCGTCTTGCCACCGATTATAGTACGGCAAGTTGCGCTGGCAGTTGATGCAGCCAAACGTCCAAAAGTGGAGAACCACAACTTGGCCGCGGAGATTTTTGAGCACCAGGGGCTCGGAATTGATCCACTTTTCGATTCCGATCAGCGGCGGCGCCGGTCGCACCGGGGACTTGGGCTCACCGCCAATTAGTCGGCCCACCAAAAAAGCGATCACCACGAGCGCTAAACTAGAATAGAGCGTGATACGAGTGGCACAGCGATGGGGGGCGGTTCGCGAACAGTCTTTCATAGGGAATCCGTGTTCAAGGTCTGTCTCACCACCAACAAGGATGCAGAGCCGATCGTTAAGCTTCAACCGCGAGGTCACAGAGCGCATGCGCCTGGCAGGCCAATATGTACCCCCCCGCCTTGTCGGCGGGTGAAAGCGCGTCCTCCACGTGCATCTTCACACGGCCTGCTATTAGCTTCAATTTGCATTGCCCGCAGATTCCGCTTCGGCACTCGAACGGCAGTTCAATCCCCAACTGCTCGGCCGCTTCCAGCACCGAAGTCTCGTGAGGGGCAATGCACGAGCGTCCGGATTGAGCGAACTGAATCTCCGCTTCAGCGGGGGGAACATCCGCGGGTACCTCGGCGACAACGCGCGCAGCCGACACGAACGCTTCCGTGCGGATCCGATCTGGCTCAGCTCCCACCGCGATTAGCAGTTTGGTCACCGCGTCCATCATCGGCTGCGGGCCACAGAGGTACACGAGCGGCGTGTTCCAATCATCAACCCACCGGCGAAGCAGCTCCGGCGAAAGATGCCCTCGCTCCCCAGTCCATTGCGGATCGTTGTCCGCATTCGAAAGCACAATCCATAGTTTGAGGTTAGGAAATCGCGCGGCGAGTGCCCTGAGTTCGTCATGAAAGATGAGATGCTCCCGCGTTCGTGCGGCAATGATGAAGTCGATCGGCCCACTCCAGCAAATGTCGGTCAGGTAGCGCGTGATCGCCATCATCGGCGTAATTCCCACGCCGCCAGCGATCAACACCAACCGCTGCGCTTCGCTACCGGTGAATACAAACTTGCCGGCCGGCGCACGAACGAGCACCCGGTCTCCTTCGCGAACGTGGTCGTGCAGGTTTCGTGAAGAACGGCCCTGTGATTCGCGCTTCACGCTGATCTCACAGTAGCCTGTGCGCGAGGGCGATGAGGCCAGCGTATAACAGCGGGTCACCCGATCGCCATCAATCGCTTGTTCAATGGTCAGATACTGGCCCGGCAAATAGTCGAACGGCAGTTTGCCTCCGTCGATGGGCACGAGACGAAACGTGCGTACCTCGGGGGTCTCGACGAAAATTCGGGCCACCCGCAGTTCGCCCTTCCAACTGGTTCGCTTCGTTGCTGGGGTGCTCAATGTTGTTGGCGCCAACATGGACTTCGCCGGAGTCTTCCGTCCGTCGCGAGTTCTCCATCCAACGCGTGAACCCAGTAAAACCGCCAACACTCCCGCGAATGCCAGCGGCTGGCGCACGTCCGACTTCACGAGCAAGTAGTAGTGCAGCACTCCCAAGGCGATCGCGAGATATGCCAAGCGATGGAGCTGCTTCCAGCGTTTGCCGCCGAGTCGACGAACCATCGCATCGTTGGAAGTGACCGCCAACGGCAACATTAGCAGCACGGCGATGATTCCCACTTGCAAATAGCGTCGAGTGAAGACTTCCTCAAGCGCGCTCCCAAGGTCCAGCGCCCGATCCAATCCAACATAAATCGACAGATGAATGGCCGCGTAGAAGAATCCCCACAATCCTAGCGCGCGTCGCACAGAGATCAGCTCCGGCCAATTGACCAACCGCCGCAGCGGGGTCACACAGAGCGAGAGTATCAGCATCACCAACGCGAGCACACCGGTGGTACGAATGGCGTCATTCACCGAGTTGGCGCCCAATTGACCGCGATACGCATCCCATCCCAACATCAAGCCCGGGACGGCGCCATTGATCCACACCAGCAACTTGAGGAACTGCGATTTCGTCATTGACATTGGTCGGCAAAGTTATGTAACCCGTCAGGTATTCCGTTCGTTGTAGAAGGCCTCTCCGAGGCCGATTTTGTCTTGCCTCCAGAACGACGCATCTTTCCAAGTCACGAAAAATCAGCCTCGGAGACGCCTCCTAAAGTTACGAAGAGCTAAAAATTCACGCGCAGATCCATCCCGTCGTATAAGTGGGAGACCTGCTCGGCGTAGCCGTTGAAGGGCAATGTTTTGCGCCGGCCCGTCTCGCCAATTCGCTGCTCAGTCGCTTGACTCCAGCGGGGATGATCCACCTCAGGATTCACGTTGGCGTAGAAACCATACTCCTCCGCGCCGTAGCGATTCCAACTCGTCACTGGTTGGTCGGCCACCAGCGTAATCTTCACAATCGACTTGATCCCTTTGAACCCGTACTTCCACGGCACCACCAATCGCACGGGGGCTCCGTCCTGCGGCGGAAGTTCACGACCATAGAGTCCCGTCGCCAAAATCGTGAGCGGATGCCGCGCTTCATCGAGCCGCAGTCCTTCCACATAAGGCCACTCCAGCACGCTCGTCTTCTGTCCCGGCATCCGCGTGGGGTCAAGCAAAGTTTCAAATGCCACGTACTTCGCTTCCGGGAGCGGTTCGACTTGCTCGAGCAGCTTCGAAAGCGAGAACCCCGCCCACGGAATCACCATCGACCACGCCTCAACGCACCGCATTCGGTAAACGCGCTCTTCGGGCGGGCTGATCGCACGGAGCTCGTCGATTGAAAGGGTCTGTGGATTCTTCACCAGCCCGCCGACTTCTAACTTCCAGCCATCCGTTTTGAAGTTCGCCGCCACGCGGGCGACATCCATCTTCGAGGTGGTAAACTCGTAGAAGTTGTTGTAACTTGTGATTGATTCGAACGAGGTTAACGGTTCATCGACCGCAAACCCGCTGTTCGCCGCATCGCGGGCCGGAGCCGCCACCGCGAGTTTCCGCGTTTCGGGCGGCGCCATCGGCCGCGCTTTCAGCAGCCGGTACAGCGCCGCCGTGCCTGCCATGCTCCCCGCGAGGATCCCCGCCCGCAGGAGTTCACGTCGGTTGAAGTAGACCTCGGGGGGCGTAATCTTGTCGGTTGGAATCTCGCTCATAATGAGCCCCTCACTTGATGATCCCGGAACCGCCTTGCGCTGCAGAATAGCACCGCGGCAACGGCTAAGCAAACTGTTGCGGGTTCAGGCACGGCGGTCAACCGAGTGAAAGTGAAACGGCCCAAGATCGGCCCATTGGTGGTGAAAGGCGCGCCAAGCAATGCGATCGGCTGATGCGGCGTCGCTTCAATGTCTGCCGACGTGAAGTTGAGCCCGTCGTCCGTACCCGAGTCGTACCCGGCAAGATTCACCACCAATTCGCTCACCCATCCCGAACCTTGCCGCAAATCCAGATCGTGAACGCCGACGAACCAATCGGGACTCGGCGCCACCATCGTCACCAGTGTCGCGAGCGGAAACTCGGGCGTTACTTCAAACGTGGTGGAGACCGACCCCGGCGAACCGACTCCCCCACCACTGATGATCGCCGAAGCTTGGCCAGCATTGAGGGCGGCTTGAACTTCCCCTCGGAGCAGCGATGTTCCTCCCCTCTCGGCCATGAGTTCAATTCCGGGGCTGGCCAGATCGCCAGGCTTCCAAAAGTTAACACGACTATTGTGAACGCCGCCGATGAGCGCCGAAAAGTGCGCTCCGCCGGGGTAGGCTGTAGGGAATGTGGTTGCGCTCCAGGTCGCGTCGAAGTTGACCCGATAGGTAGTTGGCGCCGCCGCTGCCAACCCAGCCCAATACGTTACCAGCATGATCGCTGCGGAAGTCGCGTCGAAGCGTTTCCACAACCCTGCGTGATCGTATCGATTCATTGCTTCGTCTCGTCCGTTAGAGGAAATAAAAAGGTGCGAATCCGAATGGTGAGGAAAGCTCAGCGAGCGGGCGTCCTGGCAGGCCGCTGCGCATCTCTGGCGCCGCCGCGGCTGACGCCCCACCCGCTGAGCTTCTAGAGAAAACCAGCCTCTGGAGTAGCCCCTCAGCCTACTTGGTCATCATCTCTTCGTGCATCGCTTTCATTTCCTGCATCACCATCCGGCGCATCATCACTTCCTTCATCACGCTCATCATCGCCATCTTGTCCTTCATCATGCTCGCCTTGGCCGATTCGACTTTCGACATCATCATCTTCTTGGCGTCCGCAGGCTGCGGCTTCTTCATCATCATGCCTTTATCCATCGTCATCATCATGTCGTCGTCGGCCAACATGGCCTGAATCATCATTTCGCGGGCCATCATCTCGGTCATTTTGCTGTCGTCTTGCATCATGCCATGCATTTCTTTCTCCGCCATCATCATCCCTTCCTTGGCCATCGGCTCGGCCATCATTTTGTCTTTCATCATCTTGTCTTTCATTGGCGCTGTGGTGGAGGTTTGGCTCCACGCCGTCACCGTGATCGCCGCACACAACACCGCGGTGGCCTTGGCTACATTCCAAATCTTCATCTCGTCGCTCCTGTGTAGGGGGGAAGTTTGAACTTTAGGCGCCTCGCGAATCGGTCACCACAACCACCGGCAGGTCCGCCCCAAGTTTCGTTTGATGATTCTACGAATGCTGTTTTGCGCTTCGGCGCCGATTGTGTAACGATTCGGTAAAGATTCGCGGCAGCCGAGAAAACAGCGGCCAACTTTGAGCTTTCCGCTCGGAAATCGCGCCGACTTGCGGCTACAATAGCAGGGTCATTCGTCACCACATCTCTTCGAGCCCGCAATGCCAACCCTCTCACCCCCACTCATCTTGCTTGCCGAAGACGATCCCAAAACGTCGGAACTGCTCACCCTGTATTTAAGACGCGAAGGTTTCGAGACCATCGCCGCATTCGACGGGCGCCGCGCGGTGCAGTTGTTCCACGATCGACAACCGCAGTTTGTGGTGCTCGACGTGATGCTGCCACTCATGGATGGCTGGGAAGTGTGTCGCGAAATTCGCCGCCGGAAGGAGACGCCGATGCTGTTTCTCACCGCGCGAGACGACGAAAGTGATCGACTCTTGGGGCTCGGACTTGGCGCTGATGACTACGTCGTCAAGCCGTTCAGCCCGCGCGAAGTCGTGGCGCGGATCAAGAACATTCTGCGGCGCTCCAAACGCTCGGCTGATTCAGCGGACGTGCTCACCCACGGTCCGCTCGAACTTGACCGCCAGCGCCGTCGCGTCAGCCTCGCAGGCGATCCGGTTGAGCTCACGCCGCTGGAATACACGTTGCTCCTCACGCTAATGTCCTCGCCAGGCCGAGTCTTTCTGCGCGATGAATTGATCCAGCGGATGTACCCAGATGGCGAAGTGGTGATCGACCGAGTGGTGGATGTGCACATCGGCAAACTCCGGCAGAAGATTCAGCGCGACCCAGCAGCACCAGAACTGATCATTACGGTCCGTGGCGCCGGCTACCGCTTTGCCGATGGCGCCGGGGAGGCTGTTCAATGAGACTTCCGCTCCTGGTTAAGCTGGCGATCATCAACGCCATCGGCTTGCTCGTGGTCCTGTTAGTGGTGGATCTAGCGGTCCGCATGATTGCGGCGGAGCATTTCACCACGCTCGTCGACAAATACAACGTTCCCGCCCGCGAGGCGCACGGAATGTTCTTGGCGGCCGTGGAGCGTTATCTGTTCGCCGCCTACTTCGGTGGCTGTTTGATTTCGTTGGGACTGAGCTACTGGCTGATGCGCCGGTCGCTTGAGCCTCTCACGCTGGTTATGGAAGGCGCCCGTCAAATCTCCGCAGGCAACTATGCGGTGCGGGTGCGCGAGACCAACTGCGGCGAAGTAAGCGATCTGGCCAAGGTCTTCAACCGCATGGTCGAAAGCCTGGTCGCCACCGAACAAATGCGCAAAGACATGGTCACCAACGTCGCTCACGAACTTCGCACGCCGCTCACCAACATCCGCGGCTACTTGGAAGCTCTGTCCGATGAAGTGATTTCCCCCAGCAAAGAAATCTTCGCTTCGCTGCACGACGAATCACTGCGCCTGGTGAGCCTGGCGGACAATCTGCTTCAACTGGCGCGGGCCGAAGCGGAGTTCAACCCCTTGCGAATCGACACGGTTCGGCTCGACGACGTGATTCTCCAAACGCTCCAACTCTTTGAACTCAAGTTCGCCGAGAAAGGGTTGCGGGTTGATAACGACCTCGCCGCCGCCGCCGAGACAATTCGTGCCGACTCCGGCAAGCTCCGGCAGGTGCTCGTCAACCTGCTAGAGAATGCATGGCGCTACTCACCACAGGGGGGAGTTCTGATGATTGTCACTCGTAAGCAACCAATGGCCATCGAAGTTCGCCTGACCAACACCTCCGCGACGCCACTCAGTAGCGACGACGACAAGATGTTCGAGAGATTCCACCGCTCCGGAACAGCGGGAGTTGAAGAGCAAGGCGCCGCGGGTCTCGGCTTGGCGATCGTGAAAGAGATCGTTGAAAGCCACGGGGGGGCCGTTGGTAGTCAAGTCGCCGGCGACGAAGTGACGATGTGGTTCACCTGGCCGCTGTGATGCTGCTTGTTGAGGGTGGTCAAGATTTGTCGTCGTTCCCCGATTTTTGCTCCATCTGTGAAAAACTGGGCTTTATGCGACATGATAACCCTCGCCCGCGAAGTTGGTCAGAGCCTCCGCATTTCGCACGGCGAGAAAGGGGAGATGCTGGTCACCGTGCGGCGAATTCTGCCAGATCGTGTAGAAATCTTAATAGTGCTCCCAGCACCGTGCCGATTCTGCTTGGCGAAATAGGGTGGGGACCGCAGCGAGATTAATGACGGGGCACACGGAATGTGTCGGCAAACTGATTCGGAATTAAACTTATTTGCACCCCATCCGAATTAATCGGCCAACTGAAATCAGCCTCGAAATTCTGATCGCTTAGCTCTGTGCTAAAGCGTGAAAGGAACACGCTGCGGCGCCCACCGCACAGTAGCGCTCAGGAGGGGCGCTAGCGCACGCGTAGTTCACGTGGGCCCAGGAGACACATCACGACCAACTGCGCGTTACGAGCGCTGTGAGCGCCCTTGCAGCGCACGGGGGCGGGATCGTGTGGTTGCGGAGCCGAATTTCCACGCGACAGCAAGCCGATCAGTTTAGTTGTCTCCTGGGACATCGGCCCCCGCTCAAATCTCCTGCCCCACCAGCAGTGGCATCCGGTCGTGCTGGGTCATCGTGGCGTAATAGTGGCTCGCGGCTTGCCCCAGGACACGCCCACCTGGGTGGCTGAGGGCAGGACTCTTGGACCCCGCGGTCAATCTTTGATCCCCAGAGCTTTGATTCGAGAATTGAGTGTTGTGGGTTTCATGCCAAGTAGTGCTGCTGCGCCATGGGAGCCATAGATTTTGCCGTTGCATTCGGCCAGGGCGGCTTTGATGTTTTCGGCCTCGAAGGCTCGCACTTCTGGTTCAGTTAGGATGTGCTTGGGGGCGTTTGATTCCACCGGCTTTGCGCGCTGCTGCGACGTGTCCGCAGGGAAATCGAATCGCAGGCGGCCATCGGTCGCCACGATGCAGGCTCGTTCCAGAGCATGCTGCAGTTCGCGGATGTTGCCCGGCCAGTCGTAGCGTTGCAGCACCTGCAGGTTGGCCAGCGTTAACCGCAGCCGTGGTCGTCCCAGTTGTCGCGCGAAGCGGCTCAGGAAATGTTCGGCGAGCAACGGAAGATC
This sequence comes from Pirellulales bacterium, assembly GCA_022841705.1. Taxonomy (GTDB): domain Bacteria; phylum Planctomycetota; class Planctomycetia; order Pirellulales; family Lacipirellulaceae. The sequence goes on along the minus strand of JALHQZ010000004.1, from coordinate 312,026 downwards.
CTCGATTCGCTTTCTCAGCGGAGGCAGCTCCATCGGGAAGACGCTCAGTCGGTAGTACAAATCTTGTCGAAAGCGGCCCGCCTCAGCTTCGGCGCGCAGGTTTCGATTGGTGGCCGCAATCACACGGACATCGATTCGTCGAGTTCGCTCTTCACCAATTCGTTCGATCTCTCCTTCCTGCAGAACCCGTAACAGCTTAGCTTGCAGGTCGAGCGGGATTTCGCCGATTTCATCAAGGAACAGCGTACCGCCATCGGCAAGTTCGAACCGCCCCGCTCGATCACGCAGCGCGCCAGTGAACGCGCCTTTGGCGTGACCGAAGAATTCACTTTCGTAGAGTTCACGCGGCACCGCAGCGCAGTTGACTTTGATGAGAGGACGATCGGCGCGATGACTGTGACGGTGAATTTCACGCGCAACGACTTCCTTGCCCGTGCCACTTTCACCGAGAATCAAGACGGCGGAGTTGGTTGGCGCGACGAGTTCGATTTGACGAGTCACAGCCTGCAGCGCTGGAGCCTGCCCGATCAGGTCGCCAAAAGCGGCGGACTGCTGAACTTCTTCGCGCAGGTACTCGTTCTCCTGCTCAAGTCGCCTCTTGAGTGATTCGATCTCATCCCTCGCGCGAGCGTTGGCAATCGCAGCCGCGAGGTGATCGGTAATCATTCGCAGCCATTCGAAGCACGATTCACCCGGCGCCTCTCGGGCAAACACCCCCAGCACCCCGAGGACTTCGCCGCGATGCACCAGCGGGTGGCCAGCAAACGAGGCAATCCGTTCTTCACGAATCCAAGCGGGATCAGCAGCCCAGGCTTGGTCGCGAGCGACATCAGCGACTTCGAGTGACCGCCCTGATTTGGCAATCTGTCCGACCTTACGGGTTCCGATGGGAAATCGTCGAAAGGCGCCATCAAGTCGTTCCCAGGCGGCAAGCGAGTTGTTGAGCGATTGACCAGCGCTGGCAACCAGATGCAGGCAACGATCTCGGTTCTGGCACTCGGCGGCCAGTCGGCATTTTTCGCAGTCATCCGGCAGTGGCGGTTGCACGAGCCAGATACGTACGAGCGCTACGGCGGGTCCCTCGGCAAGTCGCTGCGCGGCCAACGGCAGCAATTCGGACAGGTGATGAAGTCCGGCCAAGTCTAGCAACAGCCGCTTGGGATCGCCGATGAGCCCGGTTGATCGGAATGAGATTGCCATCGCCCCAGTGTGACGACATTTCGCTGGGAGTCAACGAAATTTCGTTGATTAACGAGATCCCGTCACGCGAGGAGTTTGCGGCGATATTTCGTAACTTCATATGAGCATACGAGTTACGACTTCGGCATCACTCTGGCACAGGATGTGTATTTCCAATTGCTCGTCGCGTGATTGGTTCGTGCGATCTCAAGTTAAGAACACATCGTTTTTTGAAAGGTGCTGACAATGTCTCGTATTCATCAAATCGCCCCGGAAGCCGCTGCTGGAAAAGCCAAGGAATTGCTGGAGGCCGTCAACGGGAAACTCGGGCTTGTACCCAACATGACTCGGGCAATGGCTAATTCCCCCGCTGTGCTGGATGGTTATCTCGGCTTGAGCGGTGCATTGGGTAAGGGCAATCTATCGGCGAAGAACCGCGAACAGATCGCGTTGGCGGTCGGGCAAGCCAACCATTGCGACTATTGCCTCGCAGCGCATTCGACAATTGGCAAGATGGTTGGCCTGACTCCGGATCAGATCCTCGACAGCCGTCGTGGGACGGCCGTTGATCCCACGAGCGATGCTGTGATTCGGTTCGCTCGGAAAGTCGTCGATGAACGTGGGCAGGTCAGCGACGCTGATCTCGCCGAAGTTCGTGCTGCCGGATTGAACGACGGCGCCATTGCTGAAGTCGTCGCCAACGTGGCTCTGAACATCTTCACCAACTATTTCAACCACGTGGCTGACACCGACATCGATTTCCCGCGGGCCGAACCGATCGTCGATCATCACGAAGTCTGCGCTTCCATTCCCGGCTGCGATCAAACCCGCTGATGCGATCTCGCTCATCGTCATTCACTCTGTACCGTCCATCGTTCATATTCACTTAAGGAAAATATCATGACCATTCCGAAGAACGCCACCATTGCCATGGCGCTGATTATGCTCGCTGCATGGAGTCTTAGCTCCAGAGCCGCCGAGCCTGAGGCCCCCCTCTCACAGGTCCTGCACCGCACGGTGAAGATCGATGGGCTCGAGATCTTTTACCGGGAAGCCGGGCCAAAAGATGCTCCCACCATCCTGTTGTTGCATGGCTTCCCGACTTCGTCGCATATGTTCCGCAATCTGATTCCGGCGCTGGCCGACAAGTACCATGTCGTTGCCCCGGACTACCCCGGCTTCGGCAACAGTTCGGCGCCCTCGGTCAAAGAGTTCGACTACACTTTCGACAACTTGGCGAACATCATCGAGAAGTTCACTGAGCAGGTCGGACTGAAGAAATATTCAATTTACCTGATGGACTACGGTGCTCCGATCGGATTTCGTTTGGCCGTGAAGCATCCGGAGCGGGTGGAAACGCTGATCGTGCAAAACGGCAACGCCTACGACGAAGGACTCGACAACGACTTCTGGAAGCCTATCAAGGCCTATTGGAAAGATCGAACCGACGCCCAGGGTGATGGCCTGCGGTCGCTGCTGACTCTTGATGCGACCAAATGGCAGTACACGAATGGAGTTCGCAACATCGAAGCGATTAGCCCCGACACCTGGGGGCATGTGCAGCCGCTCTTGGATCGTCCCGGCAATCAGGAGATTCAACTGGCGCTGTTCTACAGCTATGGCAGCAACCCGGCGCTGTATCCCCAGTGGCAGGAATACCTTCGCAAGCACCAACCGCCGACCCTGATCGTGTGGGGTCAGAACGACGCGATCTTTCCCGCCGCTGGGGCCCACCCCTACAAGCGTGACCTGAAGAACCTGGAGTTCCACCTGCTCGATACCGGCCACTTCGCCCTGGAAGAAGATGGAGCCTCGATCGCGACGTTGATTCGAGAATTCCTCAGCAAGCAAGTGATCAAGTAGCGAACTAAAACTTGGGAAGTCCCTTTCGGGCGCCGCCTGACGTCTGGGCGGCGCCCGACAATTTTGAACCACTTACCAAGTGGAGGAGAAAAACATGTCCGCCATTCGACCACCGTTCAAATTGGACACCGCCACCGCTAAAGTCCGGGCCGCTGAAGATGCTTGGAACAGTCGTGATCCGCAGCGAGTCTCCCTCGCCTACTCCGAAGACTCGGAGTGGCGAAATCGGGACCAGTTCTTGCGCGGCCGGGACCAGATTCGAGCATTCCTGACCAGCAAATGGGAACGAGAACTCGACTATCGCCTCACCAAGTCCCTGTGGAGCTTCACTGAAAATCGGATTGCCGTTCGTTTTCAGTACGAGTATCACAACGCAGCCGGTCAGTGGTTTCGGGCTTATGGAAATGAACTGTGGGAGTTCGACGAAGATGGTCTCATGTGTCGTCGGGAAGCGAGCATCAACGACGTCGGCATAGAAGAATTCGAGCGAAAATTTCATTGGCCCCTATCCGGACCACGACCGGCGAACGACGCCGGGATTCCTGCCGTCCGATAACAACAACTTGCTTGCGCTGAGCGAAGCCACGGCGGAGCTGTCCCTCAACGCGAAGAACACAGGATTCCTGCCATGCGACAATTCTCCAGTGATGTTGCTTTCACGCCCGCAGTCAAGTCGATTCAGTCCGAGAAAGGGTCTCGCTCCGGCTACGCCCGTATGGAAGCTGGGGGAAGTTGGCAGACAACGGTCACTCCAGAACTCGAAGCATTCCTGTCCGAACTGGACATGTTCTATTTGGGAACGGCCAATGCGGAAGGCCAGCCCTACATCCAGTATCGGGGCGGTTCGCCAGGATTTCTCCGAGTCGTCAATAACAAGACCTTGGGCTTCGCTGATTTTGGCGGTAATCGCCAGTACATCACGCTCGGGAACATTTCCGAAAACTCGAAAGCGTTCATTTTCCTGATGAATTACGCGCAAAGCCGACGCATTAAGCTTTGGGGGACGATCCGCGTTGTCGACGGGGACCAGTCGCTACTCGAACTGCTTCGTGATCCCTCCTATCCCGGAAAAGTCGAGCGGGCGATGCTATTTGAGATCGAAGCATGGGACGTGAACTGCCCACAGCACATCCATCAGCGATTTTCGCAGAGGCAGGTTGCCCCAGTGATTGAGAAGATGCAAGTCCGCATTGCTGAACTTGAATCCGAACTTCGGCAATTGAAAGGTGATTAGCAATGCCACAGTTATCGCGAAGCGGCTGAAAATATTCACGTTGCCGGCAGCGGCGCTGTGAGCGCGAGAGCGCCCCGCTCACGCGCAGTAACCCGATCAGGCCCCGGGAGCCGTCCCTAGGGCTCCGAGCGCGGGGGCGCGCGTCTGAGCGCCCCACAGCGCATGCTGCCGGATGCGACTCGAATGTTGGTGGCTAAGTAAAGTCAACTTCTGCGGCGGCCGGTGCGACGCACCACGGGCCGCCGTGCTTCTGTACTTATGTGATATGTATCGCTAGAGATACTTAGGAATGTATCACTAGAGATACTTGGCAAGGTTATCGGAACGAGGGTTACTGGATTGTCATCAGGCGCTTCACCCAGAAAAAACAAGACCCGTTATGGGCCCACTGACAGATTGGTATGATCTGGAGAAAGTGAACCTCATTTCAATGAACCACCTCCCTGCGGAGTGAGCAGGTCGGGAAAGTGCCGCGCTATGAAGATCCCTGAATGGCTACCCGATGCTCACCGCCCTAGAGGACCGGAGCAAGAGCCTCGCAAGCCTTTGATTGAACCTTGGCTAAATCCCGTCGTCCGATTTCTGCACATCGAGGCTGCCGGCGGCTTAGTGTTGCTTGCTTGCACTTTATTTGCCCTCACCTTGGCAAACTCGCCGTGGTCGGAAGGGTTTGTGGAATTGTGGCAAACGCGGCTCGGCTTCAGGATCGGAACATTTGAACTCGACAAGCCACTCCTGCTCTGGATCAACGATGGATTGATGGCGTTGTTCTTCTTTGTTGTCGGACTAGAGATCAAGCGCGAAATTGTTTCGGGAGAGCTGCGCGATCCACGTAAGGCGGCGTTGCCAGCAGCCGCAGCTTTAGGGGGCATGGTTGTGCCTGCGGTCATCTATTTATTGATCGCAGAGGAAGGACCCAGACAGCGAGGTTGGGGAATTCCAATGGCCACTGATATTGCATTCGTGGTGGGATTCCTGGCGCTGCTCGGCTCGCGCGTCCCGTTTGGTTTGAAGATTCTGCTGCTTACCCTCGCAATTGTGGACGACATCGGCGCCGTGATTGTCATCGCGGTTGCCTACACCGACGGGATCGCACTTTCGATTCTGGCAATGGGGATAGCCGGCTTCGGTGTCATTTACCTTTGCCGCTGGATCGGAGTCCGGTCGATACCGGTCTACGTGATTCTCGGGGCCGGGATTTGGTTAGCCTTCTTAAAATCCGGAGTCCATCCGACCATCGCCGGAGTCGTCCTGGGCCTGCTCACTCCTTCAAGGCCGTGGTTCACGGGGGGAAGTCTGGTGAAGGTAGCAGAAGGGGTTGCCCAGAGGCTGCGACAGGACCGCGAAGCCGAGGACATCGATCACCATGAGGAGGCCGTTGAGATCCTGACCTTCACCGCGCGTGAAACGATTTCACCGCTCGACCGATTAGAAACGCGTCTGCACCCGTGGGTGGCATTCGGGATCATGCCCCTGTTTGCCCTGGCGAACGCTGGGGTGAGGGTGGAACTGTCCGCCCTTGCGGACCCACTTGCCATGGCAGTCGCCGCTGGCCTCATCCTCGGCAAGCCCCTGGGGATCGTGGCGTTTAGCTGGGTCGCTGTGACGCTTGGTTTAGCGAGACTTCCGGAGGGAGTGAATTGGAAAATTCTCTTCGGTGCTGGTTGTCTTGCCGGTATCGGTTTCACTATGTCGTTGTTTATCGCCGGGCTGGCCGTGACGGGCGATCTACTTGCGGCTGCCAAGGTCGGCACGCTGCTCGGTTCGGCGCTGAGCGCGGGTCTGGGTTTGGGAATTCTGTTGTATTTGTTCCGTCAGGAAGACCGCCGCACTGTGTGAGTAGCCGTCGTCGATGCTCCTGCAACGTTTCGGTTGCTGACGAATAACACATCCAGTTTATACGCGCCCCGGAAGCCGCTCGCCGAGTGCTCGAATTCGATTAAACAGATGATGGAGGACTCGGTCCTCCACTTGGTCAGTCGAGTACAGCGGACAGGCGAACGAAGGCGGCCTTGACGTCCTCTCCATCTTGCGGCGAGTTAACGGTGCGCTCGGCCACCGCGGTTATTAATTCCGCCTGTTGTCGGAGCGCCTGCCTGCGCTGCGCGTTCGGGGTCTGGTGGGCGATGATCTCCAGTGTCTCAAGTTGGCGCCTCAGGACCGTGACATTGCCTGCGGCGTTTTGCCGGATTTGGTCGAACGCTTCAGCGAGGAGGCTCTCGAAACTCGGGCCTCGAGCGATCACGCGCAATTGCCCCTGGTCTCGGCGGTAGGGAGTTGCAATCCCCCGGACGGCGAGCCGAGCAAGGATCGCCCCCAGATAGTCCACGCACATGACCGCTGTCGTGGTGTCGTTCACGCCTGGCGACAGTGCTTTCAGGGCGATGTCGACAATCTGCCGAATACCAAAGCCGGCATCCTGTTGCACCGTGCGCTGGCGGCTGACGATGTATGCCCTGTTTAGCTCCGCCGTCGTCTCTTCGTCCGGACCGTATGGTCCCGCCATCGACGCCAGGGTCGAGCGCTCGACGACGAACTCTCCAATGCCACGTTCCATCCGCACAATGGTCCCGCGCCTCACCGCGAACTCCAGTAGAGCGTGCTCATCGATATTCTCGATGTAGCCCGTCCGCAATGCTGGAACAACGGACCATCGCAACTCCGCCAACGACAGCGGTTGGTGGCTGGCGACATCATTTTCAGCGTCGTCGCCGAACCCCCTCGGAAACAAGTGATCGACGGCGGCGATGGTCTCTTCCGCAGCCGCGGCGATGATGTTTGAGGCCTGAATGGACAAGGAGATATGGTGAATAAAGTAAATCAGGAATGCGATCCCGATTAACGCCAGGGACAACCCGCCAAGCACCGCCAGCGACGGGACAAATGTTTCTTCCGCGCCACCTCGGATGGTCCGAAGCACAATCAAGCAGTAAGCGAAAATGCCGACAAACACGCCGAGTACAACCTGATTCATGCGGTCACGCATAAAGTTGCGGAGAACCCGCGAGGTGTACTGACTGGAGGTCAGGGAAAGCGCAACAATCGTAATCGAGAATACCACCCCGGCCAACGTGATCATCGAGCTGGCGACGGCTGTCAGCAGCCCGCGCGCACCATCCGCACCAGATCCGAACAGGAGCGGCCATTGCCTCTCAAAGTGCAGATCCACGGTCGCGTCCAAGGCGATCAGACCACTGGCAAGCCCCATTGCGCCGAGGACGATGACCGCCGGTATGAACCAGAAGCTTGACTGAATATTCTGCCACCAATGGCGCAGCTTCGGAATCATTTGCCAAACAATTGCGGGCATCGATTTGGCGCCTCCCATCTTAGACAGAGCACTAAGGTTGATTTGTTGACTGAGATCATCGCACGTTCACTCGCTTGCTACCGGTTTTTCCTGCAATACTCCCTCCAGGTAGAGATTTCGGACCAAGACAATCACCACAATTAACAGCGGCGTCGCCACGGCCAAACCCAAGACTCCCATCCAGACACTGGCGGCCAACTGCGCTGCAATCACAAGCACCGGCGGCAGTGACAGAGCGCTGTACTGAATCAGTGGCGTGATCAGATAACTTTCAATGAGTTGAATGCCGAAGAACAGCAAGACCACCCATAGGGCGGTCATCGGACCTTGCATCAGCCCTAGCAGCACCGCAGGCACGGCGGAAATGATAGGCCCGAAGTTGGGAATGAACGTGAGCAGTGCGGCAACGATTGCGAGTGTTACCGCCAGTTCGATCTCCAGCAAAAGCAGCCCTAGCCAGGTTAAAAATCCGACCAACACCATCGCGATAATCTTCGCGGACAGGAACGATTGAAGCGCGTCGCCACTTTCATCGAGGATTCTTCTGGCTTGCGGACGATGTGAAGGGGGGATGAGTCGCAATAATCCTTGTTGGTAGACCTGCGGTTGCGCCGCGAGCATCAACCCCACGAAACCAATCAAGACCACCACTCCAACCAGACCAAATGCGGACGTTGCAGCGCCGGCGGAGCCCGACAACAGCGTCTGCGGTTTTGGCAAGAATTGACCCGCGCCAAGCTCCTGATTGAGGAGCCAGCTCCCCCAGGGGGTCGCGTTCAATTGCTCACGAAAGCTGGCCAAGAACTCCGGCCATTTCTGCTGAAACTGCTCGATTTGCGCGGCAATTTTTGGAACCAATAGCCATCCGCCTGCAACCGTCAGCAGCAGAAATAGTAACACCACGACTAGCAGCGACCATCGTTCTCCCATCTTGGTGTACCATCCGAGTAGGTGCGCTAGGGAGCGCAAAAAGATCGAGACCAACAAGCCGCTAAAGAGAATAAGGATCACGTCGATCGCGCTGCCGATCCCCAGCAAGACAACGATTATCAATGCAACGACCGCACATATGGTCGCAGTTCGCTTTGCGAGCTGTATCATTCCCTCAGCAGCGTCGGACATGCTCTTCTCATCCTAGTGATGCGTAAGGTCGACCTTCGGCTCTCGTTCGCCGCAACTTGTCGTGGCCAATCGATTCTCTCAATCTTGCACTGTTCAACATAAAACCCAATAAGGCGAGCGACGGAATCGATGGGCAAACTTGATGGCACCTCGTATTACAACCGATCTAGTGTGGTATTCATAAGCCGGATTAGGTTTAAGCAGCTTAGGAATCCAACACCCGGTCCTCATGCGGGTCAGAGAAGGGAGTAGCCTTCAAGAGATTCTCTCCGTCGTTCAACGGTTTGACTTGTCGGGCCTGATCGCCGATGACAGCGGCCTCACTGTCGAGTCCACCTTCGGCTTTCGTGGAGGCGGCATCAACATCGTGTTGCGCCGGCCGCTTACTCTTTCGGTCCTTACTGATCACTTCCGCATTACCATTAAGCAGGGTGACAGGGATGCCCTGCGGAAAGACGACCTCACGGGACTGGTCGGGCATGGAAATGCCATGATTCTGAAAGGCGATCTTCACCAGCCGGATTACCGATGACCGCACTTTCAGACTGCTGTGCTCGCGCCCGTTGAGCCAAAAGTAGACCCGCAGGTTGACCGTCGATGTCCCAAAACTGTCCGCAAGCACCGACGGCTCGGGATCGTTGATTACTGCCGGATGATCCGCGAGGACTTTCCGGGCAATCTCTTGCGCTTTATCAACGGAGTCGTCATAGCCGATCCCAACGACAAAATCTTCGCGCAAGTTGGCGTTCACGGTGAAGTTGCGGATGTTGCTCTTATAAACGGTCGCGTTGGGAATTTGTACAAGATTGCCGTTGAGAGTCATCAAAATTGTGGTGCGGACGTTCAATTGCTGCACGTATCCCGTGACACCAGCCACCTCAACGAGATCGCGCGTCTCGAAGGGCTGCTGCATGCTGAGGAAGATACTGGCCAGAAAGTTCTCGGTGATGTCCCGGAACGCGATACCGACAGCCAGTCCGATTAGTCCCGTGCCGCCAACCACGGTTAGCGCCAGTTGAGTCAACCCGGAAATTCTAAGAATGAGGTACACGCCAAACAGAAACACTATCACCCCGAATGCGCGCGCCACGACATTTCTCAGCAGCGTCGCTCGGACGCGTTCACGTAGCAATGCCCGCCCCGTGCGGGTGGCGAGCACCCCCGCTCCCGCCGAAAGCATTACGATTAGAAGCGCCAAGACGAACAAAGGGAGAGCGCGGATAAAGTCGCGCCAGAGTTCGCCCACTCCCGTCCACGCTGGCTGAAAGTCCCAGAAGGACCGCTCGGAAACCTCGATGCGGTTGGCGACGGCGACAACGTCCTGAGTATTGCGTGCCAGGTCTCCAGCCCATTTTTTGAGATCGGCGGTCTCTGTCTGGCCGCTTAGAAACACGACTCCTTCTTGAACCTCAACTTGCGGATCACTGAACCAGTTGGTCGCCGCAAGAACTCTCTGCAGCCGCTTACTGATCTCATCATCGTGCGCTTGAGGAGTGACGTCGACCTTCGCAGGCGCCGGGGCCGGGTTTTCTTTTTCCGAAGTGGTCGCCTCAGGTGTCGCATCAGCTGCATCGATTTTTACTTGCGCACTTAGAGACGAAGCGGGAGAAACAGAGACAAAGCAGATGGTCGTTAAAACTAGCATCAACCGTGTGCCGCAACGAAGCTGAGCGTTCACCCTGATCCCGCGTTCCCGTTCGCACTGACTGCGACGCCCTGCCACCGTTTCGCGCACGCTACTGGCTAGACTTGCAGTTATGGGCACAACTCAATCCTTGTCACGCAGCTAGTATCGCGGGTGCATTAGATCGGACCTGGAATCGGGGGTGGGACGGGATGCGGTAAGGGATTCGGCTGTGGTAACGGTTCCGGTTGTGGATTCGGTGGACCCGGGGGAAGCGGGTTTGGGTTGGGTCGAGGCACGGTCAGGTGCAGATGGGGAGCTACGGATTTCGCCCCCACAAGCCCGGCAAGAAATTGGACGCTCGAGTCGAAAACGCTCACGCTGATCGATCGGCGACCAGCGAACTCCCAGTATTCGCAAGACCTTCGTGTGGACGAATAATTGCAGCTTGAGGTTGCGATCACAGTTTTCTACCTCTCCACGAATTGGGCCTATCCACTACACCTTGAGTAGGAGAAGCCGTATTCGCTGAAATTGCTGTCGATGAATAGTGCAAGCAGTGCGTCAGCCACTCTTCGTCCGCAAAGCGTGCGCCGTAGTTGACTGAGCATCATTCGCCTTCAGCGACTCAGAGGAGACGTCAAAAACCTGATCGTGGACGCACCAACAACTCCTATTTCACCTGTCGGTCGCGTGGCGCTCTATCTCCTACCCAAGTGTCGAGTACCCATCGGGAAACTTGGTTGTTAGCAATGCTGCCGATCGTACTGACTCCACCCGTGTGATCGATTCCGTGTGTATGCAGAGAGTTTAGGACCCCACTTAAGGTGGGGTTGCCAACGGCTTGGCAAAGGTCTACGGTGGTTGTGAGCGGTATTGACTCCCTGCTTTCCTCAAATGGCTGAAGCGATGGGACAAATTGTCAACGCGATGATGGTTTTCGAGCACGCGCTCTATCTCTGCCTCTTCATCACGAACGGTGGCGGGTGGTGATTCTCACTGCCTCGGCGGGAGTGAGTTCACGTTGAATCTGGCTCCCGCAGTCGTCTCTGGCGGCTAACGACTACGCCTCGCCACCTCTGTTGCTCGGCAAGGTCCTGAACTCTGAGCGAACACCACCGTTTGAGCGTTCGTATGCGCGCTCACGCGCGCTGCCGATGCGCATGGTTTACGCAGTTGTGTCGCGTCGACGCCAGCCCCTCACCCCCAGCAGGAAGCCGAAGGAAATTAGCCATGAAGTCCCGCGATCCACGCCGAATTATGATGATTACCACCCACGGCTATGTCGGGGCGGAACCGGAATTCGGGATGCCTGATACCGGCGGCCAAGTGGTGTATGTGTTGGAATTGTCAAAATGTATGGCGCGGATGGGATATCGCGTCGACATTCTCACGCGGCGATTCGACGACCAGCCGATGATCGAAACCGTCAACAAGCGCGTGCGGATTGTGCGTCTGCCGTGTGGCGGAGAGCATTTTATCCCCAAGGAGACACTCTGCGATTCAATCCCGGAATGGGTCGAGAACGCTGCGCGCTGGATTAAGGTCGAACGACTGAAATACACACTGTTGAATAGCCACTACTGGGATGCTGGTCTCGCGGGTCATCTGCTGGCGTCTCGGCTGGGCGCCTCGCACATTCATACGCCGCATTCGATCGGTGCTTGGAAGCGCGACAACATGGATGGAGACCCCTTGGAACTTGAAGCGCGGTACAACTTTCACCAGCGAATTCGCACGGAGAAGGTCATCTACGATGAGTGCGATTTGGTGGTCGCAACCACGCCGACGCAGCGTGATCTCTTGATCGATAGCGAATACGATGTGCCCCGAGACAAGATTCGCGTTATTCCTCCAGGCTATGACGACCAGCGATTTTACCCCGTCTCCTTGGCTTCACGAACGGCCATGAAACGGAATCTCGGCGTTCGCGGTCCGCTGGTGCTCGCCTTGGGACGGTTGGCGAAAAACAAAGGCTACGACCTGCTGTTGCGCGCGATGCCGGTTGTCTTTCAGCGTGTACCGGAGGCCCGGCTCCTCCTCGCGATTGGCTCGTCCGAGCCCAACGAAGCAGAACGCCAAATTCTGAACGGATTACACGACTTGGCTCGCGAGCTGAAAATCGACAAGCAGGTGATCTTTAAAGACTACATTCCGGACGATCAACTGGCCGACCACTATCGAGCCGCGGATGTGTTCGCCCTCAGCAGCCGTTACGAGCCGTTCGGCATGACAGCCATCGAAGCAATGGCCTGTGGGACGCCAGTGGTCGCCACCACCGAAGGCGGACTGTGCGAACAAGTCGCCTGGGGCATTGAAGCCCTCTACGCGAACCCATTCGACCACGAAGCCTTCGGGCACACGCTCGCGATTGTCTTACAGCATCCTCGAATCTCCGCCCAATTAGCAAAGTTTGGACCGCGGAAGGCCCGCGCTAGCTACACCTGGTCGGGCGTTGCACAGCAGCTGTTGCTGGCGCTCGAGGCTCGGCGAGAGCTTTACAATTCCGAGTTCCGAATTGAAGAGGCGCCACCCAACGACCTGATCACGGAGGAACCGCTATGGAGCGCCTGAACGTTTTGGTCAGCGACTTGGATGGGACCTTACTTGGCGATAACGCGGCGCTGAGTCGGTTTGCCGAGTGGTACGAACCGATGAAGCGTCAATACCGGTTGGTATATGCTTCCGGGCGCTTCGTCTCCTCGATTTTGGAATCAATTTCTCGCACCCAATTACCGCAGCCTGACGCGATAATCGGTGGGTTGGGGACGGAGATCTTCGAGGTTTCGCGAAGGCGCAGAATGCCACTCTGGCCCCCGCTTTCGACCTACTGGAATCCCTTTTTGGTCCGTAGCTTATGCGAATCGTACGAAGGACTAACGGTTCAACCGCGCGAGTATCTTTCGTACTACAAGATCAGCTATTTTGCGTGGAATATTGACCCGGAACTGCTCGAGCGACTGTCCGACACGTTAGAACGGCACGGCCAACTTGTCGAACTCGTGTACAGTTCGCGCCGCGACTTGGATATTGTCCCGGCGGGTGTGAGCAAGGGCGCCGCGACGGACCATGTCGTCCGTCGTTGGAGACTGGATCCGCGGCGAGTCTGTGTCGCGGGAAACACGGGCAACGACGCTTCAATGTTTCAACGGGGCTTTCAGGGCGTGGTGGTCGCCAACGCGGACGCGGATCTGAAGTCTCTCGATTCGGTGGATACCTATCACGCTTCACGCTCGTTCGCAGATGGAGTGATTGAGGGACTGAATTATTGGTTCCACGATCAATGCGAGCTGCCAATTGATATTACAGCATGAACGCTCTTACAAAGGACAGCTGGTTATGGCGAGTTCAGAGGAACGCGATGATCTCGACGATACGAAGCCCGAATGGTGGTTTCCTACGCCCCGGCAGATTGGAGTATCGATTGGAGGTCGGACACAAGAACTGACGTACGAGCAAGCTTTTTCCCTTGGCTGTTCGTTGCTGGAGAAGGGCGACGTAACCTATGCCGCCAAACTATTCGAGCGGCTGGAGGAGTTTCCGGATCGGGGCCCGCGGGCCTTCATCATGCAGGCATTCTGCGAAGCGGCCGCTCGCCATTTCGACAAGTGCAGCCAGTCCCTGGCTGAAGCCTTCCAGGGCGAGGAGCGCGTAATCGCCGCCGCGCTTCACGACGCGTTCTTATCGTATCACGTTGGCGTTCGCCAAGATGCGATGAAAGCCATGTCGGAGCTCGTCAACACCTATCGCGAGTACCCGACTTTATGCTTGTTGTTGGGAAACATGCTGGAAGCCGCCGGGAATGAAGCGATGGCGCGGAAGTGCTGGTCGTTAGCGGTTCATCGCGATCGCCCTGGCGGAGCGGTTTCTGGCGTTGCCATGCGGCAACTTAAGAAAGTTCCGGTCGATTCGCCCACCAAGCTCAAGGACTCTTGAGCAATCACAGCCAACTTGACTCGCACAAACTCGCAGTTGTCGTACTCACCCGATCATGTGGTTAAGCGTGATCGGTGGCGTCGGGCTCGAGATGCAGATCATGACAAGCGCGAATATAGCTGGCCGCGCTCCATGCCTGAAAGGCCTTTCCCATGGGGCGTCCGGTGACACCGTGATGCCATTCGTTGAACTCCCATTCTTGGCTAATGCCTTTCGAGTTAAGCACCGTCAGTTTCACAAGTTCGCGACAGGCTAAGTCTTGAAATCCCAGCTTGTGCAGATAGCGAACCCACAATCCCCCAATAAAGGGCCAAATTCCTCCGTTGTGGTAGTGGTTGGGAAGATTCAGTAAATTGACGGTGAAGTAATCACGCCACTCCGGATCGCCCGCCTGGATGGGAGGGTAGACATTCTTGACGGGCGCTGGATCGTTCGCTCCCACGCCCCAGAGAAACCGAAACGTCATCATTGCGCGATCTTTGTCCAGCACGTTTGCTAGGTAAGCCATCAGATTTCCGTATACGTCGCAGCGCCAACTGTAACTAAACGGGGAGACCTGTGCGACCAAATACCGCACGTCGCCGAGCTCGAACTGCACGTCGCTAAAGTGAGGACCGTGGCCAGGTTCGACGCTCGATGTGGTCGGCCAGAATTTGTCGAGGATGACGCGGCGAACTCGTTTCGCTTTGGTCTCCTGCTGCACGGCGCGCTCCTCGTACCCCAGATTCCGCAGCATTTTGGCAAAGTAATTGAGGCTGCGAAACCACAAAACCTCGTCGTACAGCACGTGATAGCTGCGGGCGAACAGATCGGTCCAGTCACCGGCTTCGGGGATCTCAAGCAATCCGCAATTGTTGGAATCCAACCCGCTGAGCCACTCCATCGTGCGCGACAGCACCGGCTCGTATTCTTTCAGCAGCGCGTAGTCGTTATGACTGTGGCAGTATTCCCAAACGGCGACAAAGATCCAGAGGGCGCTATCGATTGAAGTAATTCCCCCAACGCCGCCGTATTCGGCCAGCCCATCATCCACGGTGATGTACGCCGGAAGCTGCCCCGCCGGCCCTTGATTGCTGAGTATGGAACGTAAGGTTTGTTCCTGACACTGGCGTACTTCTTCATCGACGAGATTCGCTGTCCAGGCGACGCACTTGGCTCCGTCGCGTGCCCACACGGCTCGATAATTAGCATCGGTTCCAGTAACCACATTGTCCGCCAATGAGCACGCGGAAAAACCAAGCGGAGTGATATTCTTCTTCAGCGCAAGCACTGCTTGATGATAACCCTCCAACAACAGGGAGCGCTCTTCCGCCGTGAGCTGACTATACTCCGAGGCATCAAACAGAATTGGCCGAGACATAGCTGCCTACTCCTGAAAGGTTGGGTCTTCCGTGTACGCACAAATGCATTGTGGGGCAGTTCGGCTTGATGGTCAAACAGAGCCAGTAAGCGAGCTGATGCTCTGCCGACTTCAGGATCCGAGTCAGAAAAAACTGCTCGACAATCGATTTATTCGGCATTCGACGACGAAGTACTACCGGCGGCTAATTCCCGTTCGACCAATGCAACGACAGTCTGACCCACTTGAGGCGGATTGGCGATTTTTCCTGAGCAGATTGTCAGCGATCGTCCATGAATCACTCCCAGCAAGCGATAGCTGGCCCCATATAGATCACAAAATTGGCGCCAAGTAAGACTCTCCGTCAACCTTGCGGCTGTAATGACGGCGCCCGCTTGCAAGCGGGCCTCCAATTCTCGCAACGGCAGGTCATCCCAAAATAGTACGCGGCCCCCAAGGTGATGGCCGCTTTCAAGCGTCCAATTGGGCGTATTGTTCGGGGACACCTGAAAAACATTGGCACGGCCGAACTGGGGCGCGAACTCACGCGCAGCAAGAGTGTTGACTTCGTTATTCGGCGTCATCGCCAGCAGTTTGCCAATTCCACTGAGATCCAACTCATCCAGTACGCCCTCGGAGAGAATATTCATCCGATACGCTGCAAGGCCCGCTGCCTGGGCTGCGGATATCAAGGTCTCATTCAAGTCAATCATCGCGACAGTAATGCCTTCACCCTTCAGGGTTTTCGCCAAAGCTTGGCTGAAACGTCCTGCGCCAGCGATCAACACGCCCTGAGGGTCTTGGTCGGCAAGCCCGAGCCACCGGGCAAGTAGCGGCGCTACCAAAGCATAGAAAGTCACGGTGCCGAGAATCACCAGGAATGTGATCGGCGCCAACATCGCGGCTTGCTGCGCCAGGCGCCCACCTGGTTCGGCGACGGTTGCAATCTTCAGTGCGAAGACGGAAGCCACCGCTGCCGCGACGATTCCCCGCGGCGCTAAGAACGATAGAAACAGTCGCTCGCGCAAGTTCGTCGGCGAGCCCACCAGAGCCAACATCACCGCCAGGGGACGGATCACGAAAATCAGTAAGGCCACAAATGCAAGCCCACCCCCTCCTAACCCCACCAGTTCATTGAACTGCAGCCGGGCGCCAAGCACCACAAACAGACACGAAATCAAGAGCACCCCAAGATTTTCATTGAACTCCACAATGTGCTGGATCGATACCACGCGCTGATTGGCCAACACAATGCCCATCAGCGTGATGGTGGCAAGCCCCGACTCAGGCTGTACGGCATTGGAGGTAGCAAAGGCCGCCAGCGCCAGCGCCAAGAAGGCCATGCCGTGCAAGTAGTCGGGCAGCCAGAACCGTTTCATCACTTCCAACAGCAGCCGCGTGCCAACGAACCCGAACACGACGGCGATCAATCCGCAGCGCAGCAACACGAGTAGCGCGCCTCCGGTGGTGGGAAATCGCCGCGCAGCGATAATCTCTTCAAAGACAATGGTGGCCAAAATTGCACCGACGGGGTCAATCACAATTCCCTCCCACTTCGCAATCGACCCCACTTTGCGATTCGGACGGATGTGCCGCAGCAGCGGACCCACGACCGTTGGTCCCGTGACCACCAAGAGAGCGCCCAACAGCGCTGCCATGCGGGGTCCCAAGGGCAAAGTCCACTGCGCGGCCGCCGTCGTTAGCGCCCAGGTGGCGAGCGCGCCGAGCGTAACTAACCGGAGCACCGCCGTACCGCTAGCGCGTAATTCACGTAAACGCAGACTGAGCCCGCCTTCAAACAAAATGAGCGCCACACACAATGACACCAGCGGAAACAGCAGCCGCGGACCGTTTTGTCGGGTTCCCCCTGTGACTTCCGCAAGGAGAGCATCGGGATCGATCCAAAACCCCAGACCGATTCCAGCTAGCAACAGCAGCAGAATGGCTGGGATGCGCAATCGCCACGCCAGCCACTGGGCCACAAACCCTAACAAAGGCGCACCGACCAGGAAGCCCACGAGCTGTTCTTCCATCCGTAAACTCCGCTGAGTAGTAAGTCAGGGGCTAGTTCACCCGAACTAGAAGGGTTCGTTGCTAGGGCAGGGTGCTGAAATTACTTCAAAGTCATTCTTTCGCACCGGCTCCACTGCTTTGACCGTATTCTGAAATTGTCTTAATTGAAGAAACCGGCAACGGCTCCGGTTCTTGGGATTCTCAGGTCAAGGAAGCTCGAGCCGCAGCAAGGACGGCGAATGCCAGTATCTCAGCGATGTGACGAATGAACAATGGCGAACTCTCAAGCCCCTCCTTTCCGCCGCCCGCGCGGCGTGGTCGCAAGCCGATAGATCGCCGGCAGGTGCGCAACGCGAGCTTGAACTTGGGTAGCAGAGGCTGCCTAAACATACTTGTATCCCCCCTCCGCTGTTGTCGCCGTTTCACAGCTATCACCTTCGATCAGAAACATTCTCGATCAAGCAGGCCGAAAACCGACCGGTCGAGCCGTAACTCTCCCCGCTCCGCGCGGGCCACGAGTCCCCGAAAACACGCCGCCGGCCGGCGCACCGGCTCCGTGGGATGCGCACACTTGCGATCGGTCACCACGAGACAGAGCACCGCCCCGGTCCGCCCTAGCACGCGGCACCCCACCCCCCAACTGCCGGATCAATGCCGAGCTCTCGGCGCCGTTGATAAGCCGCTTCGACGAGGTCGTTCCAGTCGGGGGCGATAGGGAGCAGAGTGGTGAACTCAGAACTTGCCGCGCGGAGCGCTATGTCGAGCGTGATGTGCTGGAGCCTCGCCTGCCCGATCCGACTCGGTAACGCTGCAGCCTAGAAGAATCAGCTTTTAGAAGGAGCGCCCCCTTTATTTCAAACTCTTCGCCATCGCCGATCAGGAAGCGAGGAGCAAAAAGTGCTGCAAGACATGGGGCTTTGGACCGAGATCCGCCGCCGGATGCTGACCGGCGGGCTGTGCCGCCGCCAGGCATCGAAAGTTTAACAACTCAACTACCGCACAATCCAGAAGATCGACGGGCATGTCGAGTCACCTGGCTACCCGTCGCACATCGCGACGTTTGCCGATGCGAAGCCGAGCCTACTGCTGCAGATGGCGCCGCTAAATGAGCGTTAGCGAGCAACCGATAAAGCGACGAAGCCCCGCCGGTCAATCTAACCCGCGGGGCTCATTCGTGCTTCTCGCCGTACGCGGGGAACTGTTCCGAACCCTTCGCTTGGGAGGTTCTGGAAGCACCCGTCGTTGCAGATTACTTCTTTCGGCGGAGGCCGATCATCGTCACGGCGCCGATCGCCACCAGCGCAACCGTCGCCGGTTCTGGTACGGCGGTGAACGAAATGCGGTAGATGGGGGTCGCGGCTGAGAGGGTATTGTTGAACACGTAGCCCGCAGCGGTCGTTTCGCCGTTGAAGGTGTTCAACCCAGGGAAGTCGAAGGTCACCACGTCGGTATCGGGAATGCGAACACTGTTCGTGCCATTCACTAGGAATGCAGCGCCGGCGACCGATTCCACTTCCGAGCCGGCATCCCAAATATCGCGGCCGAATTGGTTGATGGTGCTGATGAGCAAATTGCCCACATTGTCGAACAGCCGGTATTGGGCGGGCGAATCATTGCCGATGAAGTGATCGTTGCTCGGCACCACCATCGAGCCGAACGTGAAAAATTGGTTGACCATCGAATCAACCGTAAAGACCGCCGACGCCGTAGCGCCCGGAACCAAGGGACCCGCCGGCATGGGAACGACCGTGCCGAGCGTGGCACTCGGCTGGGCCGCCATGAACGCGGGGAACCAATCGGCGCCGCTGCCCCCTTCCGCGATCGAGATAATTGGCGCCGTAGCCGGTTGATTCACATTGAACGCATCGTACGTGCCGTTGTTGAAACCAACCCGCAGCGGCGCGAACGCGACACTATTGGTGGGCGCCACATTCTCCACCATCACTCGCACCTGCACAGTGGCGGCGGATGCCGAATCGGCGATCATCACGGCCGCGACCAAACTCCACAAGAAAACGCGCATAACTCGCTCCTCTACTCTAGGGAAGTGCCAACCGCTACAGTCGCAGCTTGGCGTCGACTCGATGGCTCACCGACAGGTGGCGAGCCGCTGTTCAAGTCGTTAGTCGTAGGGGAGCTGTGAAGATTACAGCAAGTTAAGCAAGAAGATAGAAACTATCAAACCAGTTTCCGAAGTTCGTGCTTCATTGCTTCACGCCGTTCGGGCGACAGCTTCGCAGGCGAAGAGTCGGCCTGCAGATTGGCGACGCGCTGGAGCGCATCCCGCATCATTGCTAACTGTGCGGCAAACTTTCGGCACTTGTGGCAGAGAAACAAATGCACGCGCAGCATCCAGCGCTCGCGGCGAGTAAGAGTGCGTTCGTGCTGGTCAGAGCAGAGTTGGGTCGCCTCGCGACAGGTCATCATCAGACGAACTTTCATGACGAGCCTCTATGAGGACTCGCGGTCCGTGCGGCCAGACCGAAGTACTTACTTTCCAAGCATTGCCGCAACAATACTCGGGCCCGATGCAAACGCACGGCCAGATTCTCAGGTGAGATGTTCAGAATCACGCTAATCTCCTTTGGTGACGCATCGCCTAGATCACGTAGTTGAAACGCTTGCCGGAAGTGCGGCGGTAGTTCCTCGATGCAGCTCGTCGCCACTCGCTGGAACTCGGCTTCTTCGGCCAACTGCGCGGGGTCCGCTTTCCACTTCCACGGCGCCCTGCGCCACATTCCTTTGGGAGTGAACGGGTCGGGTGCGTTTTCTTCCAGCGAGCTGGCCGTCAGCGTTCGCGCGTCACGCCGGTAGTGATCGGCAATTTTTCGTCGCAGAATGCTCACCAGCCAGGTGGCGAATTTCGCGCGGCCATCAAAACGTTCCCGATTGACCCAGGCCGCCAGCAAGGTGTCTTGAACCAAATCCTCGGCGACTTCACGCTTCCGCACCCGCCCCAGCGCGAACGCCAGCAACGCATCGCCGTACTGATCGACCCAATCGGCGGGGTCAACACCATGTTGGCCGTTCGTGGGGGGATCGCCTGTCGGAGGTTCACCAATCGGAATTTTCACGTTCTTGGGCACGAAATCCGGCGCCTACCTCGTGGGAAAGTTATCTTGAGTATCGGTGCGACCTGCGGAGCGTCAACTCCGCCGCCCGTCAGCGGCCACGGGGGCGTCATCCAAACACCCAGCAAACGTCGACCGGGCTAGAGGTCTTGGGGGGGTGTCTCCGTTACCATCTGTGAATCTCAAACGCCTTGATCCAGTGATACTTGCCTTCGCTTTTAATCACATTGCCAGTGACCGAGGCTGTCGCATGTTCGAAGCGTTGTTCATAAAACTGAGGCCGCAACTGGTGTGAGTCTCGATGACAAAAACCTCGTCCTCGGCCGTCGTGAACGCCAGCCCGAGTTCCCCCGGGGCGCCCAGAGTTTCACACTATATTCACAGGCGACGCACCCTGTTCCTGCGGTTCCTCGCAGATTAGTCGCCTAACCTGCCCCGAAATTACAGAGTTCTTTCCAACCCCGTTTTTGCTCTCAGCCCCGCGAGGCAACTGATTGCGGCGCCATTGGTGATCATCCGGGGACTGGGTTAACTTTTGGCTGACAATGCAGCTGCCGCATATGCTGAGCGCGGCGTTGCTGCGCACACTTCAGATCCCGACGCAGCCGATGCAGTCGCGCTCGCCCGTGCGAGTTCCGGCGCTCGCGGCGAGGTACTTGTTCACATGATCGCCACGGAAGCGGCTCTTACCGGCCGCGGATCGAGTTCCGATTGCCAGGGTGAAATCTCGCAAGCCTAGCTTGCCAGGGAGCGACGGCCCCGGTGGAGGTCCGGCTGACGAGCTCGAGGCGGCGGGCAAGGGTTACGAGGATCGGGGCCACGGCAGTACGCGGTTAGAGTCGGGATCACCTGATTCTGGCTCAGTGGCTCGATGTAGGGAAGCGATTGGGGTGTTTGAGCGCCTGCTGCGTAGAAAACCCGCTCCCCCCGCCGGTTCACAATCAGGAGCGCTCGAGTTGTCTCGGCGTTTAGCGGGTTGAGGCACTGGTGACTGATGACACATGTCACGCCCTCATGGGCTGCGAACGATTCGGTTAATGTGGCGACGGCACGAAATCGCCGACCTGAAGATCCAACGTGATACGTCGCTCACCTTCAACCGATTGTGCGTCGGCCGTACCAGGTTAGCCTCACGATCGAGCACACAACCAGAGAATCTGTCCCGTGTGATGTTTCCCGTGCCATGCGTAGTATGACAACGCCGAATTCAGTGTGATCGTTGCGCCGGTCTCGGGATGGACGAATGCCCGCTCGAAATCTTGCGGCATGAGCGTCGCCAATAATTGACACCACCGTGAGTGGAGCCCATCCAGGAGCTGCAGCGAAGGAGTGATAGGTCCCGTCCGGGATTCGGACAGGTCCGACCATAGTCCTTCATCGTAAGCCTTGATTGTTGGCGAGTCTTCCGTGAGCGTCCATTTGAAGCGTATGTAGCTGTTCACGTGGCTATCGGCGATGTGATGCACAATCTGCCGGATTGTCCAATTGCGATACTTCATGTCGAGTTGCGAGTTTGACAATCCTTCGACGGCCTCCCGAAGCTGCATGGGAAGCTGCGAGAGATCCTTAATCCACCCTCGACGCATGTCGTCGGTTACTCCAACGGTCGGAGCAAAGGGGCCAACTGGAAATACCGGCGGATCAGTTTGCATCACCACAGTCCTGTCTCTATGTCCGACGAACGACCCAAGCTCAGCGACTCGGCCCGCGGGACGCCACGATGGCAACCGCGACGCGATGGCCGGGTTCGCTGCAGCGCATGGTTAGGCGTTGCGGTCATTGCGGATTGACGCTTCATCTCGTTTTGATTCCGCCAAGGAGCGCAAGCTCCAGCCACTTCCAGTAGCAGTCCACATCCTGAAATCCGACCTCACGAAGCCAGCGAAGTTGCACCTCGACACCGGCCAGAATGTTGGATGGGTCTTCATCGGCTTCTGTGAGACCGAGTGCTTGGTAAAACCGTGCGTGCAGCGAGGGTGTCGCAGACGAGACATGCTCTAAGTTGCAGAAGATTCCTCCCGGCGTCAGCGCTTGAAATATCTCAGCGTAGAGCGTCCGCTTCCGTTCGTCAGGCGTGTGGTGGATGGCGAAGCTCGATACAATCACGTCGAACTCACCGAACTGAGACAAGGAATCGTTGAGGTTGTGTTCGACGACTTGAATCTTTTCGTCTCCGCGAAAGCGTTCGCGCGCGGCGTCTAGCATCGTGGGAGAAAAATCGAGTGCCACGCCATGTGCATTGGGTCGGTCAATCCGTAGCAACGCCAGTAGCCTCCCGTCGCCAGTGCCGAGGTCGAGAATCCGCCGTGCATCGCGTGGAACAAAATCGAGGAGGACAGCTTCGCCTTCGGTGCGATGCGGGATGCTATCGGCAAGAGAAAGATACCTCAACGCATGTTCCGCTGTGACGTATTCGTTGAGTTTCTGTGCAGTGTTCATTCAGGTGTGATGCGGCGACGCCTAACGCTAACGCTCAGTTGCCCTGCTCACGTCGAGCGGGCTTAACGCAGATTGTACCGTGAACGAAGGGGACGGGGCCAAACTCGCGTCGGCCTGCAGGGTCAACTGCAGCTAATTGTTAGGCCACGTTGTCAGTGACTCTATCAAACCAAATCCAAAAATCATCGTCGTCGCTCCATGTGTGTCTCTCGCCGTCGGGCTGTCTCAACCAGACATCCACCGGCGGCTCTGCTGAACCACTCAACACCGTCCAAATCTCGCCAGCGTGGTGAACGCGGGTAGGCTTGCCGCGATGGTCTCGAACGACAAGCTCCTGCCGCAACTTGACGCGCTCGCCAGCACGGATGCCACACCGATACTCGGTAATCAGATACTCAGTGACCAGATTCCACTGTGGTTTCGATTTGGGCATGGCGTGTCGGCGTCGCCTAACGCCAAAGCTCAGCGGACCGGCCCGCCGAGAGTGACTTTTCGATTGTACCGGAAAGCGCCGCGGCGGGCCGGGTCCGCTGCAGCGCCAGGTTAGGCGCCACGTATCTCGCAGCAGACGCGGTCGAATCGCTCGAAGTACCTGCCTTGGAGATCCAAGGTCGGAAGAGTGAACGAATCGCGGGTGAACGGCAGGCCCAATTCCTCAGCGAGGCCGACCGCCTCGCTTTGGAACTCCGGGTGGAGATCGTCGGCCGTTTCGAGGTCGCCCGCGTTTCGCATGCCGTAGTCCGCCACCCAGACGCAGTAGATGAGGCGTTCGACGGACGAGAGCTGGCTACCGCTGGCCCGCTTGGTGATGACGGCGTCCCCGGCGTCGATCAGCCACGTCTCGTTGTCGGGGGTGTCGGCCATAGCCGCCTAACTTGTCATTAGACAGACACTTCTTCAGTATGCAGCTTACCTATTTTAGCGTTTGACCTCGGGCTGCTTCAAGCATCGGCCCCTGTCGTTGGAGCGGACAGAGAAACAGCAGTACCGAAGCAACCCTGGACGAACCGTCCTGGGGCACAACCACTCTGCTGTGAGCGCGAGAGCGCCTCGCTGCAGCGCGGATGCCGGACGACGTGTATTCAGTGTCCGCTGGACTCCGACTCGGCCCCGTGTTGCAGTGACGGCGGCTTATTTTTGCTGAGGATCCGGCGAATCAATCTCCAATCTTCGGCATTCGGAAAATCGGGGCTGAATCCTGGGGGTTGCTCAGTGCCGGACGTAATGAGACCGTCCCGCTCCAGAGCCAGCATCTCGTTGGTAACGACGCCTTGGAAAAACTTGGGCCGAGCCTTGCGGCGGGGGGATCGCTTCGGGGTCGATTGGTCGCTCATGGGTTCGTCATCCTTAAAACTAAGGGGCGGTCAGGGCGCCCCGGACAAATGGTTGCCGCTGCAAAAAATCACAGACCGGCGGGAAATAAACGCTGGGGTTGTAAGACAACGAAACGTGCTACGACGCCGCTGGGTGCAGCCAGTGACGGGACCACCGCTTGTTGTCCTACAACACCCCAGCCCCCGAAGTAGAGCGCACAACCTGTAGGGGCGCAAGCACAGTTTGCACTCCGGGGTAAAATCTTCTGCGATTATTTTGACGGTATTTCGAGCCGACGATCCCTGCCGAACAACTTCGCCGATGACACTAGCCGGGTGGAGGTTTTTCGCCGCCGAGCGAAGGACGCCGCTCACGCCGGTTGAAGTAGCACCGCCGCAGCCAGCTAACGGCGTGAGCCAGTTCAGCGAAGATCGCGATCGTTGCTCCGGTGAAAAATTCGATCATGCTTATCGACTCCATGCGTCACGAGAACTTTGTGAAACAGACGACTACGATGCAGCCTTGCCCCGGGACTTACTGGGCGGATTCTGCTTTTCAAGCCGCTCGGCCAGCTCGAGCGATTGGAGGGCGATTAAAATCCGGCGTTCCGCTGATTCCTGTGCCGCCATACGTTCGGCTGTCAAACCGTCTGTTTGGAACTTCTTGGTCGTCCAGAAGTCATTGACACCCGCCGCAACATAGGCGGTCATCAACCGATCGGTCATCATTCTTATGAGTGGCGAGTCTCCGCGACGCCGCAGCTCAACCTCCAGGGCGTCCGCATTACGCAATGCATACTCCTTAGTGAACGGATCGATGTCGGGGTTCAGTTGCATGATCCAACCCCGCGACATGGCTCCCAAACTGCCAAAATACTTGATGTTCTCCAGATCACGGGCGTAATACTCTCTGGCGAGCTCGAGCGACTCCGCGTTGCCGGCGTTGCCCTCGCACAACAGGCGGCTGACGATTGCGATTTCGTCCTCACCCTGGGCATCCTTCAGCAATTCCTGAAGGCGATCAGAGGCGGGAGTGGTTGGAAAACTTGCCGCATACGCCCGTTGCTCATTGGAGACAATTCCCTGGGTCACGGCGGGGGCCGAAGCGAGTTCGGGTGAAAGAGTAGCGTTCATTTCAGGTTCAAGCCTTGTTACAGGGGGCGACAAAAGCCCGGGTACAACGGGCCGCTGCAAACATTGTGTTCACAGACCGGCAGACGAAACGAATGCTGGGTTGTCACACAACCAAGCCTGCGGAGCCCGCACGAAATAAATCGCGTGTGCGGGAACCGCTGGTGTTGTGCTACAACCGTTCAGCCCCCGTATTAGAGCGCGAACCAAGCGGGAGCGCAAGCACATTTCCTACTGCTCGAAAAGATTCTCACGTTTTTTTGCAGGGATCCCAAACAGAAAATCGCGTTGCCCAAACGGGGTTGTGCCGACTTACACCGCGAGGAGGGCCGGGGGACAGATTGCGACCGCGGGTAGTGCGGCCCACTCACAGCGAACCGCTGAACTGGGCCGTCATCAATTCAACGGACCACGGGACGTATGAATTAGCACTGTGGCTAAGAACGCGGAATGGGCGATAGGGCGATGTTCGAGCTGGGTGGCTGAACTTAGAGCCCAAAACTGACCACGCACACGATGAGCCACGCGAAGGGAGCATCTGAACGCCCGCGGGTGAGAAGGTCGCCGATCGAAAGCGACAGCGACAGCATTGAGCGGCGACAAGCAATATGTTTGTGCGACGCTAAAAAAATCCGCAGCACGTCCGATTGGATGTCGCTGCGGGCATCGACTCGCCGGTCGGCCTATTCCCTAGCCACCAACGGGTCAATTTGCCTCTGCTCAACAAGCGACCGGTCGTGGGATGAGGCCCTTCTCAACCAGCAGGTCATCAAGTCGCCGATAGCCGGCAGTGAATTGGACATACTGATCGAGTGTCAGCGAAACGCCCTTTTTCGTCGCGATGAATTCATCATCGTCGTCGAGCACAAATGACCGCATGTCCACCCGGACTTTACCTTTGTACTCGCCCACGGACAGCCGGACCTCCTCAGACCGACTCTTGGGAATGGTGGTGATGGTGGTTTGTGGAAAACTAGCAGCCATAGTACGACTCCAGAAGTAAGGAAATGAAAAACGCCGCGCAGAACTCTTATTGGTTTACATACGGGTCGACGCCTTGAAGCTCCAGGTCTTCCACCAGTCGCAGGATTTGGAGCATCAGTAACAGGCGGCGGCGCCGCATTTCGTCACGCGTCACGGGTGCGGGAGAATTGGTTTCTCCGGACACCTCGGCGCCGTTCAGCCAATCCCGATATCCCGGTGACGGATAATCGGATATCAGCGTAATGATCGCCACCGGCACCACGCGTCCCTTGATGCACCGGTGGATCCGCTGCCCCCAGAGTTCGAAATGCTTGGCCACTCGGTCAGCAGGGGGCAATATGTCGGGCCCAGTTTCGATCAGGCTGAGTTCGAGAGTTCGCAGACTGATGTCTTCGGGCTCCCCCTCGTTCAGATTTGCAGGGGCGACGTCGTGCAGATAACCGTCCACGAAACGTTCCGCTTTGAGGTCCCCTCCGTTCGCCAGGATTATTTTGTCGAAAACCTTGGCGTACTTTTCGTCGACCTCCAGGTTCCGCGGTTTGCGGCCTTTTGGCGCCTCGTGCCGTGCGTGTGGCGGCAGTTTTTTCGCCCGCCGTTTCGCTGGGGGACGCTCTTGCAGCAGGGCGCCAGCTTTCATTTTCGTACTCATTTAACACATCCTTCAAGTTTGCGACGCATTTGCGTCTGGGGTGGACCGCGGCAAACAAATAATGCCGCGGTTAAAACCGCTGCGAGTGGCACGACGACGGGTGAGGGCTGCAGCACGGTGCTTGACGCCTCTACTCCAACTCAGTTGTGCTACAATTCTTCAGCGCCCGGTCATTAGAGCGCAGTTCACCGTGGAGCGCAACCGAACTTCGAGCTGCTCGCGAAAGAAAAATAATTTTCTCGACGCCGATGATTTGCGGCGCCATCGAGTCCCCGCCGCAGCCGGTTGATCACGCACATGAGATCAGGGTTGGTGGAAGATGATCACACCGCCAGAACGACCACCGCGATTTAATTGGCGACCGAAATCGAATTAATTCGTGATCGGTGCGAGCGGGATTAATTCCGTAAATGCACGAATTAAATCGCCGTGCCTTTTCGGGAGAAGTGGCCGAGCTAATTTCGCGTAATTGCTGCGAATTAAATTGGCGTCAATTACTCGACAATAATTGCTGACGAATTTTCCCCGGCACGGGGATCGGCAGTTTCAGCGGGGGTGAATTGGACCATTAATGTCACTGGGGATTAACCGACTCATCACACCACCGCTTGAGATTGCCGCCCCTTACCGCCCGGCTACAGTCAGGGCATAGCTCGGATATGCGATTCATAATCAACCGAATGCCGGCTTCATGGCCCACCGAAAACCGAACTTGCCCGTGAAAACCTGTGCCCAATGCCTCCGACCATTCGCGTGGCGGAAGAAGTGGGAAAAAGTGTGGGAACAAGTCCGTTTTTGCAGCGATCGTTGTCGGAACGACGCTCGGAGGAAGGGCTCGAAATCCTGACTGTGTCAACGGTAGTCTCGGTTTAGCGTGAATTGGAACGGTAGCGATCGGGGTTACAACCGCTGACTTGGCTCTCGCCAAGGAAATTACGGCATTAAATTGGCGGCCGTAATTCGAATTCATTCGCCGACCTTGGGGGCTACATCAATTCCCTATGTGTACGAATTAATTGATCGGCTCATTCTCGGGGGGAATCGGCCGATTTAATTCCGCGGAATTGAGGCAAATTAAATTGGCGACAATTATCCGCAATGAATCACTGCGAGAATTGCCAACCAAAGAATTGGGGCGGTTATTCTCGTGCTGGGGAAAATCGATCTCTACCTCTACCGCCGTAGCAATGACGGCCCGCCCATCACGCGGAATTCTTGCAGCGATTAATTTGCCGAGATTAATTCGGGGGAATTAATTCATCGGACTTACGGCAGTTTAATTCAGCTGTCGGAGCCCGATTTTCGCGAGTTCTTCTGCCGTGGGGAAATCACAGACGCGATAGCGCTCGGGATAAGTGCCCTGGGGCGTCATTAATTGACCCGCGATCTCGAACACTCTGGCCCAACTTGCTCTCGCCACCGGAGCGGGCTTGCCATCCGGCCCCAACGACACAAGCCAAATCTCCTCCGTCACGGGTAGCAGCGACTCGATTCCCTGGCTCCAGACGCAGAAGGAGTGGATTTTCTGGGTGTCGTTATTTTGGGCAGCGCTGAACGACGCAACGAATACGTCTTCCCCCGCTGCAGCGTGCCGCTGCTCGAACAATTGTTTCTGGTTGTCATAATCCCGGGCGAGCGACTCGATTTCCAGCCGTCGGAAATTATTCGCCAAAGGGTGTCCAGCGGGTGGTTTCCAGGGTTCCCATTCGCCGCCCACCAGCCGGAAGGGGATGCCCGTTAAATATCGCTCATGCTGCAGCCCTTGTTCGGCCAGAGCGACCATCGCGGCGAGCCCCTCCTGATCGTCGGACCCGGTAAGAATTAATTGCTCGCGGTTGGGTACCATCGCAATTAAATCGCCCCGCACTTCGAGTTGTTCGAGCAGATCGGTGAGAACCAATCGTGCGGCGTCATAAGCGTCTTCGTGGGCGACAACGTAGACGGGGCCCAACTGGGCGATCTTTAATCCCTGCTCCCGCAAGTTCTGCTTGGCGGCTTCCAACGCTTCGTAAAGTGTGACGCCCCATTTATCGAGGAGCTCGTCGTTCACCGTCATGACCGACTGTGGCAGGTCATAGCCCACGCTGACCGTCAGGTGCTCGTTAATCTGCTCGTGGGGGAATGCGGTTGCTTCGAGCGTGGGGGAGGCCAGTTGCAGATCGATTTCGTAGTAGCTCCGGGTCCGCAGCAGTGGCAATAAATCGGGTTTAGCATCTTCGAAATCTTCGGGTGGTTCATAGCCGCAGCTGGCCCACGATCGGAGGTAATTACGGATCGTTTCTTCCTGCTGGGTATGGTCACCCCGCAGGTAATCCTGGTACGCGTAGTTCAGGAACCAATGAACGCCATCGCCGCCGGCTTTTTCGGACCGGACGATCGCAAATCGTTCGCTGTCGATGCGGTAATCTCCGGGAAGCTTCGCTTGCCGGACTCGCTTCAACATCAGCCGGGCGAATTTTTCGGGCGTCAGTGGTCGCTGCAGGAAATTGAAAAGGCCCATGGGAATTTATTCGCGGCCGAATTAAGGCTGGGTTGTTTGCTCGCGGAGTGACGTCATTAATCTAGGCGATGAAATTGCGGGTGGTAATTGGGGCTGTGCGAGTGCCACGTGAACCGTAATTTGAGCGGGCTTCCCCGCAACCGAAAAATCAGACGGGAACTCTGCTTCCGTTCGGAATTGTCGGCTGCGATTAAGTCGTCGATCGCTTGCCGCAGCACCCCGTGGGGCAGCAGTATTAATTGACGGGATGTTCACGTTGGGCGGGTGAGAACTGGCCACGATCCTGCCAGGCTCCCCGGCATTTGCCTGGCGCCGACCCTGGCAGAAGGCGATGTTGGCGGTCGCTCGAGGCCGTAATTGACCACAATGGGCCCCCGACCGGCACGATCGGGGGCGTTTTAGGGCCCGCTGCTGCCAGGCATGCCAGGCAGATGGCAGGCAGAAAGCATCCATCCCGTCAGCGTAAGTCGTTTTCTATAAACGACTTACAACGATCTGCCAGGGTGGACAGGGTCTTTTCCAAAAGTTTCATATAGGAAAGAAAAATGAAGAAGAGAATAAAAAACACATATATAGGGAGAGTTTTCCAGTTTTACCCTGGCTTGCCTGGCACCCTGGCGCCCACCGCGGTAATCGCTGCTGTCCCGACCCGATCGATCGCGGCTAAAATTGCTTAATTCTCTTCCCGCTGCTCTTACTGAACTACCGCCCGAATGCTGCTCCGCCTGCTGCTGATTCTCATCCTATCCGTGTCAGCGGTCCCCTCCGCCCAAGCGTGGAATTCGGCGGGGCACATGGCGATCGATTTATTGGCGTGGGAAGCTCTCGCTAAACAAGAGCGAGCCCAGCTCACCGCGTTGATCGAGCAGCACCCCCGCTACACCGAGCACTTCGAGGGCCGCATGCCCCCGAATATATGGAAGGGCAGCGAAGGAGAGAAAAAGCAGTGGTTATTCGCGTTCGCAGCGACGTGGCCCGATATCGTTCGCCGTCCTTCGCCCGGAGTGACTGCGCAGGACGTCGCCGAATTTAATCAGGGGGAATGGCACTACATTAATTTACCGATTTATCTGACCCCCGCTGACCGCGATATTCTGGCGGCCGGTGTGACTGCCAACCGAACCCAGACGCCACTGCGGACCCCAATTCGCCGCACCAGAATATTTTGCAAGCGACGCTGAGTTCGCTGGCAATATTAAAAGAGCCCGAAACTTCTCCCGCTAAAAAATCCGTCGCGTTGTGCTGGCTGCTGCATTTAATCGGCGACGCTCACCAGCCCTGCCACTCGTCATCGCTGTATCTCTCCACCCGCTTTCCCCAAGGTGACCGGGGAGGAAATCAGCTTTTGGTGCGGGGCTCACTAAAGCTGCACGCATTTTGGGACAACGCGATTCTCGACACGGGTCGCTACAACGATGTTCGGGGTAAGGTGCAGCGGCTCGTCGCCCAAGACCCCGCGCTCAAATCGCTGACGACCGAGATTGATCTCACGCCCAAAACATGGCTGCTGGAAAGTTACGAGCTCGCGAAGGAGCACGTTTACGATGCCGCAATTCGCGGAGCAATCATCGCCGCTGCGGGAGAAGCGGAATTACCCCCGCTCAATCCCCCGCCCGAATACTCGGTTAACGCCCGCAAAATTGCAGAAGCCCGGGCAAAACTCGCGGGGCAGCGGATGGCGGCCCTGCTTCACGAGCTCCTCCCGAAAATTAAGTTCGAGCCAATCCCCCACGCGATGGAATCAGAGCGGGCTGCTCCTAGTACAACGCCCCAAGCACTCACGCCCGTACCCGCCGCTAAACCCGTTCGTCCCGAGGCCAAGCACACGCACTGGCTCAATACCGATACCAACAAGCGACATAACCAAAGCTGTCGGTGGTACGGGGACACCGATTTAGGCCGGCCTTGTTCGGCGGATGAAGGGGAAAGATGCCTCGTGTGCGGGGGCTGATTAATTGTTTGGCAATAATTCGCAGCGGTTTTAGACAGCGATCGTTGAGCTGTGCTGCGGCGATTCATTTCGGGATTTGCTTGTGAGCGTTCGTGAACAGCGGGGATTAATTCAGTTTAGGGTCGGTGACAGTGCGGGACGGCGGTAGTGCGGCGTTGGTGGCGGAAATTAGTTGGGGGGGTTGGTGAGCGGGGGCCGCAGCGTACGGTCCGTACGGCTGGCCGAGCACTGACATCCCAAGATCGCTGCCCGGGCATGCTTATTTAATCCCGCTCAATTGTACCGGGCTGCAGCCGAGCCAATAACCGGTCACCGGCCGGACATAAAACCGGCGTCGCGTAGTTCGCTCACGCTATTGGCAATCACGGGGTATTCGCATGACGACGTACGCGACGGTGACGAAAAAATGTGCCCACTGTGGCGCCAAGGTGAAATGTGATGTGCTGAACAGCACCAACGAGTTTGGCAGTCCCGATCTTGACCTTCGCCCCGCGGAAATGGCCCGCTCGACGATGGGAACTTGGCTGCAGCAGTGTCCCCACTGCCATTTTGTGAATAGCGATCTGAACGAACCGCTGGCCACCGCCGATCAGCTGCTGGCCTCCGAAGCGTACCGCAAACTTATCAATGACGCCGGCATTCCCGAGCTCGCCAAACGCTTTGCGTGCTACGCGTTGTTGGTCGAAGGGGCAGATCCGATGGGGGCAGCCGAAGCGACGTTACGAGCGGCTTGGGCGTGTGACGACGCGGATGATCGGGAGCGGGCCGCCCGATTTCGGAGCCAATCCGCGGATTATGTGTTGGCCAAACTCCCCGTAGTTGATCGTGACGCACAGCTGACGCTCCGAGTGCGGCTGGTGGATATCCTGCGGCGAGCAAGCCGGTTCGACGAGGCAAAAATGCTGTTGGTGGAATTAAAGGCGGATCCTGAAGTCATCGCAAACAAGATTCTGGCCGCCGTGGTAAGTTTTGAGGCGGGGCTATGTGCAAAGGCAGACGTCGAAGGGTACACCATCGCCGCGGCGATGGGTGAAGAAGAGTCGTAAGGCGGGCCCGGTCACCGCAATCGCACCCACTCAAATTTTGAAAATGCACAGAATGGTGACAGCCATTTTGGCAGTCCGCGTACTCGGTGAATTGGCAATCGGATATTTGGCCCTGCCACAGCCGTCTCATTATCCCGTGTGTTCGCTGCCCCGTGGCTCGAACACCCATGCCATCCCCGTTCTGACCGATAAAACGGATTCGGCGCCGTGATCGAAACCCGGCAGCCCCGCCGTGAGCAAGGCGTAATTGCTCACGGTCGTCGGTTTCGGTGTCGCACCAGCAATGGCAATTATTGGCGGTTCTGTTCGCCAGCGCTAGTGAGAAGCTCGCGGGATGAGCAAATGGTGGCCACGGACGCGTTGTCGATCGCAATAGAAATGCCGCCGATCACTTTTAGGATCTGCTTGGCAGAAACGATTCACTAGCTCAGCGTGTTGCCGTTAATCAATTCTCACGGCACTCTTCAAGCGTCGCACAGGCGTCGCAAAAGTCGCGACGCTATGCGACGCCATCCACACGTCTTTTCTGTTTCCCAACACAGCACTCGCGGGTATGGTCAGGGTATCTGCTGATCGCTTCAGCTACATCCTTCTTATAGGGCCACAAAATGAGCACACCGACGAAAACGACTCCCAGCCGCTGCAATTTGAAAACTGTTTGTCCCGTTGGGACAATTACTTTTAATCCCCAATCCGCGACTCAGTGCGGGGAAGCCTGCTCCTGCCGCCACTCGGTCGATTGCTGCACGCCGGTACTAAACGGCGTATGGGGCTTGTGGATACACGATCGCACAACCCCGTCAAATAAGCTGCTGCTTCTGCCCGGCGACGCAGAATGCGGCAAATCCACACTGAGCAAGGTTTGGGAGCGGCTTGTTTGTGCGGACAGCGGCGCGTCCGTTGCTGGACGCGAAGGGTAATGATGTTCAAACATACGCGCTCCAGTAGTGGGCGCCAGTATCGTCACTCGACAATCTTTGTCAAACGTTTTTTTTCACCCCCGGAGACAGCCCTATGGCTAGAAACAACAGCGGAACGATCGTCGCGTCCTTTACCAAAAATTTGTGGGAGGAGGTGCGCGTCTCGGTCGACGAGTATGGCGGTTACCTATTGATGAACCTGTGGGTTCACAACACCAAGCAGGGAAGCGGTAATTACGCAACGACAAAGGGGCTCTCGCTTCGCGTTGAGCAATATTCAAAACTGCTCGACGCCGTGCTAAAGATTGGGGAACACCTTGAGAGAAAGGGACTGATCCACGCCCCTGAAACTGCTAAGCCGACTCTGAAGAAGCCCAGACGGAGATCCGGATGGGATCAAGCGAATTAGCGGCGTTTCTACGTACCAATCCACGGCGATTTCCCCTTGGAAATGCTCGTGGATTTGTTCTTATCACGGGGCTGTTCGAGACGCGAGTAACCTCTTCCCGATTATCGCGTGAACCGCTCTTGGCAGCCAGCACATCTACTCGCTACCACCTGGTCCGAACTTCCGTGAAACCCATTCGTGACCGGAACCCGCAATTTGGCGCCGCGATCCACACCAAGCCGCCCCGCTGCGGTAAATCCTAAGCCCCGTCACGCAATCCGGCCCCGCTGACCCGGCGTTGGTCTTCCAGCTCCGGGCAGTTTGCCCCTGGTGATTGCTGAATGCGGTTGATTTCTTCTGACGCTTGCTGCACATTGATCTGGGTTACCAGGTGGGATGCGGCTGGTTAGTTTGCGGTTCTATTTTGTGGTCTCCGCGACTTGGGCAGGGCAGAGGGAAAAGATGACGCTACCGACGATCCACAACCTGATAACGGGCGATGTCCCGGCCGGAATCCCCGAGTGCGTAATCTCACTCGGCCGCTGCTTCTCGCGAGCCCATTTGCTAATCGAATCGGCCTGGAACGACGCCGAGCAAAACACGACGGGCGGTGGCGTTGACGCCCTATTGGTTGAAGCGGAAGCGGTCCTTAATCAGGCTGCTCGAATCCTAAGGCGATTGCTCGACGAGGCGGGGCAAGCTGCTCCCGTCGATGAAGCATCACAACTACAATCCCTGGCTGATTACTACGACTTTAGTTTTAGGCGAGTCATTGCCCTCGCCTTTACCAGAGCAGATGGCGAAGCTCGCGAGCACGCCCAGCTACTATGGTCCGAATTCTCGAACGACGTGGAGTTGATGGATCGGTATCGGGACCGCGAAACGTCGCTGATTGCCGAAGGGCTGCCTGCCTCAACACTGGTGACTAAAGAACTTCAATCCCTGGAAAGTCAAGTTCGTGTTCGTGTTGAAGCTACGAATGTCCCGCCGACACAAGCTCAACCGCTGAATTTGCTGGTATTGGGTAACCGTATTGAGCGGTTACTTCTGCCAGGCACCCGCGGAGCGGCCAACAGCATTTCCGATGAAATGCCCCGCGAACTAAGCGCTCAACTCGTTATCATCGATGATCGTGGCAAACTCCGGGAACAAGTTGCTGCCGCGTTCCAGAGTTATCGGGCTGCAGACGACTCCACGCACCCCGCGATAGTGTGGCATGCCGTTGCGATTGAGCGGGTGATCGCGTGGAGGGTCGGCCCACAGCTAGCCCCATCGGCGGACGACAATCGGTCGATCTTGGCGAAAATTAAAGCGTTGCATCGCGATAATCCAAGAGTCGCGAAGATGAGCGACGCTGAGTTCGATCAAATTGCTGCACTCATCCCCCCAATCAACGAACCACATCCGGACCTGTGGGTAGAACCGAGAGCCGAGATGGATTCATCCAAAGAAACTACCCGGCGATCACTTCGTGACGATCGTAGCGCAAGACGAGGTAAACGCAGTGCCGACGAGACAGTTGGCATCGACGAGATGCGCCGGATATTCCGTTGCCCAGCAGCTAAGCAGTATCGGTACTTTAAACCGTCCTTTATTTTTGAGCAGAACAGTATCGAAGAACGTGAGGGGTTGCTGTATTACGGCAAGTGGAGTGAGGCGGATTTTCACCGACCTCCGGCCGTTTAATTGTAAGTAGCAACATTCTTTACTTGGGGCTTGGACTTCTATCCAACAGCCTCGCTCAACCGTCGCACAGGCGTCGCAAAAGTCGCGACGCTATGCGACGCCATCCACACGTCTTTTCTGTTTCCAAGCCCAGCTCCCGCGGGTATGGTCAGGGCATATTCTGACCTTTCCAGCGTCCCCGCACACCCCAGCGATAATTATGGCAAAGAACAAATCCGCGACTGATCAAGTGGCTAACACGTTCGCGC
Source organism: Pirellulales bacterium (assembly GCA_022841705.1). Lineage (GTDB taxonomy): Bacteria > Planctomycetota > Planctomycetia > Pirellulales > Lacipirellulaceae. The sequence goes on along the minus strand of JALHQZ010000004.1, from coordinate 276,080 downwards.
ACCAGCTTCAACTTCTGGACGCCGAAGCTTGTTCACTTCGGCTGGGCATTTCAACCGCCCATTGGCGCCGGCTCGTTGATCGAGGTAAGGCCCCGCCGCCGCTTCGGCTTGGCCGCCTAAGGAAGTGGCCTGAGTCGCAGCTCACCGCGTGGATCGAGAGCGGTTGCCGCGCACCAGTTAGGAAGAGCTCAGAGTGAGCTCCCGCCCGCATTGAAAATGCCGGCGAGGCGATGTCAGTCGCCCCGCCGGCCAGCTGATTCCCGACCGTTTTTCACTTATTGACCAGGAACATCTCTATGCTACCGCAATCCGATTCCGGCTGCCAGCGCACATCGCACGGCGAAAATGTTATCGCCAATGGCGATTCGAGCTCCCCGCACCGAGCCAACCCGCCTGCAAGCGGGTTTGCTTGCCGCATCACGTCCGGCGACCGTGAGCAGTTCGTGACCTCGCTCCAGGATTTCTCGCCCGAGATTTTCACTGCCGCTAGCGGACCAATTTACGTCCAAGTGGGGGAGTTCCACACCCTGCCCGCAGAGAAATGCTCGCAGCTTCTAGCATCACTTACTGACGTGCCGGCCACCGTTGTGTGGCGTGGCGTCGACGGGGTTGATACATGGGCGGGAGACGCGATCGCGTCGGCAATTCGCAGTGGCCTAACGGCTTTTGAGGCCGAGCGAATCCGGCAAGCCGCGCTGGAGTCATATACCCATTGGGACCCACCGCATCTGGAATTGGCGTGCAAACACCTCGCCTCGGTGTTAAAAACAGCGGGCTTTCAAGGGTACACCGCCAGACTCAATCAGTCTGACTTTAAGAAGCTGCTGGACTCAAAGCTGCAACTGCCGAACACACCCGAGGGGGTTGCGCATTCGTTCCTGTCATCGCTAGCCCCCGAGAGTGACTGCGGGGAACGCCACATGGTTCTTCACCGCGGTTCGCTCATGTTATACGACGCTCCAACGTATAAGCCATGTAGTGACGAGAATCTGATGGTGGAGATTACCGCATATTTACAACGAACCGGGTTGCGGGAGTTCGTTACCACGGGGTTTGTGAAGGATGTGCTGTTAAACGTGCGGGGAATGTGCCGACTGGGGATGGATGCTGCTGAGCTTCCGCTCACTGTCGATTCATGGGACCCGCTAGTCGTACGACCGGCACACCTCCTTAATTTTGAAAACGGCCTAATCGATTTGGACCAACTGTTGAACGACCCGCCTTCCGTCGACATTATCCCGCACTCCCCTCGCCACATCTACGCCAATCACTTCCCGTTTGGTTTTGATGAACAGGCGTCGTGCGAGCTGTGGTTGCAGACGTTGGCCCAGATACTTGCACCGCCGACCAACGAGAGTGACATTCATTTCTATGATTTCACCGCCGACAACCGCATCAGACGAATACAAGAATTATTCGGCCTTTCGCTGCTGGAACGCAGAAATATCCTGGAAATGGTGTTGATCCTGTTTGGCAATGGAGCAAACGGCAAGTCGGTAATACTCAATACGTGGGGCAATCTTTTGGGACCTGATAGTGTCTCGCACCTGTCACTCAATGCCCTAAGCAGTAACTTTCAAGTTCAAACCCTCCGCAATCGGCGACTCAATGTTTCGAACGAAATCGATCATATTGACCGCCTTGAAGAAGGCATCTTCAAGCAACTGGTGAGTGGCGATGGAATAAATGTAGATATAAAGTATAAAGCTCCAATCGACATTCGACCAAACTGCTTGTTCGCGTTTGCTACGAACGTCTTGCCACGCTTCAGCGACCGGTCGAACGGCATCTGGCGGAGATTGTGCTTAATTCCGCTATTCACGACGTTCGCGGAGAATGCGCGGGACACCGGGCTTGCTACCCGTTTGAGGCCCGAGTACCCCGGGATTTTCAATTGGGCCGTCGAAGGCGCCCGGCGAGTGCGATCAACTGGTCGCCTGACCGATTGTTCCGTGTGTGAATCTGCGCTGCGACATCACCGCGCAGAAGCCGACCCCGTGCAGATGTTCGTCGAAGAACACGTGATCTTAGTTCCCGGAAGTCAGCATTTACAAGTTACGACCAATGAAATGCACCGTCGGTATCAAACGTGGGCGGAAGAATCTGGTTATCGGCCGATCTCGATAGCATTATTTGGCAGGCAGATTCGTCCGTTATTGGAGCCAAGAGCCGTAGTCAGTCGGCAGGTGTTGTCGGGCGTGCGCAGCACGACGTACAGCGGCCTGCAGTTGGTCAGTTAAAGCGTGTCATTGCAAGACCGCGAGTGTTTTCCCGCGAACCACACACGTGTATCGCATTCCCTAAGTGAGGAAAAGTAGTATGGAAGCTATTGAAGCCGAACCTGTTGATATTACGCAACCGCTGAACGTCCCATTGTATTACTCGCTGGCATCGCACCTGGGGTCGGTAGGAATTACCAATCTTGGAGTGCAGGCGATCGTCAGACAGGTTACGAGGTGGGAGTCCGGCAAGCTGCGTGTCGACGCAGAAATCAAAGGAGGTGAGCACTATTATGTGAACTGCCCCGTATGCGGTGATAAAAGGCATCGCCTTTCGATCTCCCATCGCTATGCGACTCCTCATCCGATATCTGGGCGCCGGATCGACTACCTTTTGCACTGTAAAAACGACAACTGCTTCGCAAGTCGCCAGAATCGGGAGTGGTTCACCACGATGTTATCGCGACTCCCTCGCAACACAGTGGTTCCGCCAGCGACAATCTTTAAGGCACCCCGGGCTGCCTTACCGGCTTCGACCGGGCAGCTTCCGCCGAGCATGATTTGCGTGTCAGAGCTGCCCACCAATCACTTAGCGTCACAGTACCTTCTAGACCGAGGATTTGATCCGCGCACGATTGGTAAACGATGGGGCGTCGGCTACATCGATCGCGACACCACTTTATCGCCGCCGGTTCATCGGAGGATCGTCATCCCGGTCTTTGGGCCATCACCTCCGGGGCGAGTGGGTCCACTTGTAGGTTGGCAGGCTCGACGGATCGACGATCAGCAAAGCGATTCACAGAAATATTTAAACTCGGCGGGCTTCCAAATATCGGAATACTTATACGGGCTAAATGAGGCGGCCCAGAGTTCGGGGCCCGTCGTCCTGATGGAAGGGGTGGCTGACACTTGGTCCCTCGGTGTCGGCGCCGTCGCAAGTTTTGGCTGCACACTGTCACCAGCTCAGATTGAACTTCTTACATGTCGATTTCGAGGTCGCCCAATTACGGTCGGATACGATCCCGACGTCAGCGAGAAGGCCCAGATTGCCGCAAGCAAGATCCGCAGGGCCCGAGCGGCAATAGGCGACCCAGCTCCCGTGCTGATCTGCCCGCCTCCCGAAGGCGCTAAGGATTTCGGTGAATGCACGCAACAGTGCGGATGCGAGACGGTGTGGCACCTGCTCGAAGAGCAGCGGATTGTGGTGTCGTCCCAAAATGTGTTGCACGTTTACTGCGGCACATATCAGACTCAAGAAGATGCAAGCGCAGTTGTAGCGGTGGCGTATCCGCCCAATGCAGCTGTTGATGAAGAAGAAACTCTCGTTGGCAGCCGAGCCGGGTTCGCCATTGAGGCCAAAACGCCGTTCATTCTGCACGCTCCACCGGCACGATTCCTCAGTCGTTCTCCGCGGAGGATCTATTTCGACGGGGTCAGAAGTATGGCCCACGAACGACAACGCGGTTACGACGCGCCGGCAGAATTTGATGATGTACAACTTGCGTTGCACCTGCTCGATGAACAGCAGTCCCTCGATCTGGACGATGTTTTTGCTCAGTGTTCTGGGAAAGATCAGCCGCAGATGCTGTCGCGAGCAAGTTGCTTGGGGACACAGGCAGAATTGATAAGTGCGATTTGGGCCGATGGGGAACTCTTACACGACCTTGAAGCACAAGGGCTGGAGCGACTTTATCGCGAAGTCGAAAAGCCGTGCATTCCCGCTTTAGCCGCGATGATGCACCGCGGCTTACTCGTCGATCTCGCCGGGCTGCAAGCGGCAGTCACAAACTGCACAATCCCCGACACCGTCGTCGGAACAGCAAACTCCATTCTGAAGATGACGAATCGTGCGACGGAGCGAGTGCACTGCGAATTCAGTGTCACAAGTGCCGTGACGGGCAGGATCACGGCTTCTCGGCCGAACCTTCAAGGCTATCCGAACGCCCTCAAACAGTATGGCGTGGCGCCAGCCGGCCACGTGCTGGTTGAGGCAGATGTCTCACAGCAAGACCCGAGGGTGCTTGCCGAACTTGCGGGCGATACTTTCTCAATAGAACAGTTCTCCAAAGGTGTCGATTACCATCGCACAACAGCGGCAACCCTGTTGAACAAGTCCATTGACACGATTTCGAATGAGGACCGTCAGTTGGGGAAGAAGTTCAATTTGGCGATGAGCTATGGGAGTGGGGTTCGCGGACTCGCAAAATTGCTCGGCACAAATCGGGCAGAAACGATTCGCTACATTGATGCGTTTAATGCCGCTCATCCCGCGATCCAACCGTGGCGCCAAACGATCGTGAGCCACCTTCGCGAACACGGCTTTGTTCGGACACTGTTTGGTAGACGCCGACGTTTGCCCGCGATCGCATCCGGCAATCCTGCGGAGGTTGCTAAAGCGGAGCGGCAGGCTGTCAACGCGGTCATTCAGGGAACGGCCGCCGAAATCATGAAATTGGCCCTGGCTCGATTGTACAATTCTTTGCCAGAGGACTGTCATCTGGTGCTGACGGTCCACGACTCGGTGCTCATTGAGTGCCCGGTTGAAAGAGAGGCCGAGGTTCGCGATTTGCTTCTGCAAGCAATGCGTCAGCCACCGGTCGATTCGTGGCTCCCGCTGGAAGTAAGCATTAAGAGTGGCACATGCTGGGGCACGATGAACTAGCCCTTGCTCGTAATTGCGTTGTGCTATCGACGATTGCGGCGCCAAGCCGCCGCGATAGTCATCGAATTTCGTTACAATTGGTGGCCGGAGGCCGCTAATTCATGCTGCGTTAGCGACTACTACAGGAGTGAGAGATGGGATCCGTATACCGAAAAACTGTCACCCGGCCGCTGCCGAAAAAGGCAACCCTCGCAACGAAGGGCGGTGAGCAGATTGCAACGTGGCGAGATGCCAACGGCAAAAAGCAAACAGGCATTGTCATTTTGAGCAGTGCCGGCGAACGTCGCGTTCGTACCAAAGCGGGAACCTACACTGCGACCTACCGTGATGGGGCGGGTGAAGTTCAAGATGTCGCCACTGGCTGCCGCTCCCGCGATGCCGCTTTGGCTCGGCTGAACGAGTTAATGTCTCGGGCAGAAAAGGTGCGCTCTGGGGCGTTGAGTTTGGCTGATGAACGGGTCGCCGACCACCGCGACACGTTACTGGATGAACTGCTCGAGGAATACCTGCAGCAGTTAAAAATGAAGAAACGCTCGACCACTCATCTTGATGATTGCCGCCGGCTGAGCACCCGGGTCTTCACCGAGTGCCGATTTACAGTCTTGCGAGATTTGGAGCCCGAACCCCTGCAGCAGTGGTTGCATAAACAAGCGGAGAAGAACTTGTCGGCCCGGACCCGCAATTCTTACCTGCAAGCGGTCAGGGGCTTCTGTCGGTGGTGCGTGATGGCGGGTCGCCTCAACGAAGATCCCACCCGCCGGATTGAAAAGGCGGTGGAACGGCTCGACCGGCGCCGGGAACGGCGGTCATTCACGGCTGACGAACTGCAACGGCTACTTTATGTCGCCCGCTGGCGGCCACTGGCAGAGTTTGGCCGCGAAGTCGTTCGCACCGACGTGGAAATTGGATCGAGTCGAGCTGGGCGTTGGCTGCGATCACCGTTGGAATACGGGCGGATCGAAGAAGCAGTAACCGCCGCTAGAGTTGTCTTGAACGACAATCCCAGCTTCGCCGGCGAGCTCGAACGCCGCGGACTGCAGCGAGCTTTGACCTATAAGATTATGGCGTTAACAGGACTCCGGCGAGGAGAGGTGGCGTCGCTGAAAGTGAAAGATTTCCACCACGAAGCCAAACCGCCCTTCCTGGAACTGAAGGCGGGGGCTGCAAAAAACCGTCGGGCGGCGGAAATTCCTCTGCGCGAAGATTTGGTTGAAGATCTCAAAAACTGGCTGGCGGATTGGGCGGTTTCGTCGGTCAATCAGAATCAGACCGACGAGGCGGGGGATTCACCACTTCTTTCTGTACCGCAACAACTCGTGAAGTCGCTTGATCGCGATCTCGCGGTGGCCGGAATCGCCAAGCGAGATACTCGAGGTCGAACACTCGATGTCCACTCGCTGCGGCACAGCTTTGCGACACTGCTCTCCGTAGGTGGCGCCGCACCTCGGGTCGCCCAGGCTGCGTTACGCCATTCGGATATTGGGCTGACAATGAATACCTACACCGATCCCAAGCTGCTGGATGTTTCGTCGGCGCTGCTTCGATTGCCCAAGCTTCAACTTGATGGCTGGGCGACAACGGGAATGCACCATCCTAAGGGAAGCCTCGTGGAGTCCACCGTGCATCCCGGCACACAACTGCCCTCCGTTGCAGTAGCTGTTGCAGTAACTTCTGGCCAACCAGGCAAATTGGGGCAATCTCCAGTCGATTCGGTGAAGAAATCACCTACGACAAGAAATCAAAAAACCCCGAGAAAACAAGCGTTTTCCGGGGTTTCTCAAGGGGTGGCTGACGGGGCTCGAACCCGCGACCTTCGGAATCACAATCCGATGCTCTAACCAATTGAGCTACAGCCACCATAAATCGCCAGTGTTAGGATCGCGGTTCGCGGCCCCACCATAGCGGAAGCCAGCTAATTTGCGATACTAGCCGCTTCCTAGCATTACAAATTGCCCGCCCGGCGGCAAGGTCTTAGCCTCTCCGCCTATTCCGTATTCCGCATTCACCGTTTTCATTCCGACAACTCAGCCGCATTCGCCATGAAACGCCTTCCGCCCCGCAGCAAAGTCAAACCGGCCGACACCTGGGATTTGTCCAGCCTCTACGAATCGGACACCGCTTGGGAGGCGGCGTTCACGAAGTTTGAGAAAGAAATCGCCAAATACGAGAAATTTAAGGGCACCCTGGGCGATTCGGCCGAGCAGCTCGCCAAGCTGCTGAAGTTCGATAGCGGCTTGGAACGCCTCGGCGAACGGCTGGGGAATTACGCATTCCTCAAGACGACCGAGGACCAGGCCAATAGCGAATCGCAGCGGATGCTCGGGCGGTTCACCAATGTTTCGAGTAAGGCAAGCCAAGCGGCTAGTTTTATTCGACCCGAGATTTTGGAGATTCCCGCGGCGAAGCTCAAGAAGTTTCTGGCCGACAAAGCGCTCGCGCCGTATCGGCTGCTGCTCGAGCGGATTGTGCGCTACCAGCCGCACACGCTCGGCAAGGCGGAAGAAAATCTCATCGCCATGCAGAGCGAAATGGCGGGGGCCGCGGGGAAAATCTTTCGGCAACTGACCGATGCGGATTTAAAGTTCGGCAGCGTGGTCGATGAGCATGGCCATGAGGTGGAGCTCTCGAACGCCACGCTGAGTAAATTCCTTCACTCGCCGAAGCGCTCGGTTCGCAAGACGGCGTTCCACCAGTTCTACGCGCAGTACAAGGGGCACGAGAACTCGCTCGCTGCGGCGCTGCAAGGTTCCGTGCAGGGCGATGTCTACTACGCCAAAGCGCGGGGTTATGAAAGCGCTCGCGCGGGCGCGCTCTTTCACGATAACGTGCCGGCCAGCGTGTACGACAACCTTATCGCCGCCGTGCGGACCAAACTACCGGCGGTCCACCGCTACCTCGACGTGCGCAAACGGAAGATGAAGCTCAAGGCGCTGCATCACTACGATACCTACGTGCCGATTCTCTCGGAGATCGACATGCAGCACACCTGGGACCAGGCGGTGAAGGTGATCATGGCGGCGCTCGCGCCCTTGGGAAGCGAGTATTGCCAAGTGCTGGAAGCGGGGCTCAAAGGGCGCTGGTGCGATCGCTATCCGAACGCCGGCAAGCAGTCGGGCGCCTTCAGTTGCGGGGCGTTCGATGGCGATCCCTACATTCTGATGAACTACAAGCCCGAAGTGCTGGACGATGTGTTTACACTCGCCCACGAAGCGGGCCACTCGATGCACAGCCACCTGTCGGCCAAGCACCAGCCGTTCGAGTATTACAACTACACCATTTTCGTGGCCGAAGTCGCCAGCACGTTCAACGAACAACTGCTCAGCCGGCACCTGATGAAGAATGCAAAAACCAAGCAGCAGCGGGCTTATCTCATCAACCGCGATATCGACGCCATCCGCGGCACGATCATTCGCCAAACGATGTTCGCCGAGTTTGAAAAGCTGATCCACGAACAGTGCGAAGCGGGCGAACCGCTGACCGTCGAACAGTTCCGCAAAACCTACCGCGGCCTGCTGGAAGCGTATTTTGGCGACGCGATGGTGATTGACAACGAGTTGGAACTCGAATGCCTGCGCATCCCCCACTTCTATCGGGCGTTCTATGTGTACAAGTACGCCACGGGGCTATCGGCCGCGATCGCATTGAGCCAACGTGTGCTGAACGGCGGCGCCAAGGAGCTTAAAGATTACCTGTCGTTCCTCTCCGGCGGCTGCTCGAAGTGGCCGCTGGATTTGCTGCGCGACGCCGGCGTCGATATGGAGCAGCCGGCGCCGGTGGAAACAGCGCTCGATTATTTCGAGTCGCTGGTGAATGAGCTGGATGAGCTGTTGTAGGGTGGTCAGTGGTCAGTGACTAAGCGCTGACGATTACACGGCCTGAAGGGCCGTCACACGGTAGCCCAGGGCAACGCCCTGGGGATGTGGGGCGAGCGCAGATTCGTCGCCCCATCGGGGCGAGACAACGCGCGGCGTTTGCGTGTGTTGCCCCGTTGGGGCAAATATGTCCTTCCATCGCCGTATCCCCAGGGCGTTGCCCTGGGCTATCGTGTAATGGCCCGTTGGGCCATGTCGTGCGGCGATGCGATCGGCACAACGGGCGTACGCTTTACAACTGACCTCTAACTACGGACCACTGACCAAAACTTTTTTCGATCCCTCTCGCCGTCCCTGGGGTTTGACTCATTAGCGGGCCAACGTGGCCCTGCGGAAGATGGTCACAACTTTTCGGGACAATCGGTATGAAGAACACATGGTGTTTGGCGTTGGGTCTGGCGGCACTGCTTGCAGTTCCCGTCTTTGCGGCAGAAGGTAACAAACCAGCGAAAGGCGACAAGCCGCAGCGCGGCGAGGACTTTCGGCAGAAGATGCTCAAAGAGTTCGACGCTGATGGTGACGGCCAGTTGAGCGATGAGGAGCGCACCAAAATGCGCGACGCCCGGCGTGAACGCGCCGGCGAACGCGGTAAGGGCGAACGTGGTGGCGAAGCACGCCGCCGTGGACCGGGCGGTCCCGGTGGTCCGGGCTTCGGTGGTCCTGGCGGCCCCGGCGGCCCGGGAATGATGATGGACCCAGGTCGGCTATTCGACCGGGTCGATGAAGACGGCGATGGTTCGGTGAGCCGCGAAGAGTTCACCGGGTTCTTCGAGCGGATGCGTGAAATGCGCGGCGGCCCGGGTGGTCCCGGCGGCGACCGCATCGGCCGGCGACCTGGTGGTGAGCGTGGCGAACGGGGTCGGCCTGAAGGTCGTCCCGAAGGCCGTCGCGGGCGGCGTGGTCCCGCGGAAGATCAGCCGGCAGAATCCTCGAAACCGGCGGCCAAAGACGCCTCGGCCGATGTGCCGCTGTAGCGCTCCCTGATAATCGGAAAAACCCGCCTGAGCGGCGCCGGTATTGGGCCGACGCCGCTCGGGTCGTTTGCTCACGGTGGGGCGGGTAAATACAATGAACTCCGGCAGGCGCTTCCAAGGTGCCGGCATGGAAATTTTCATTCGCCGACGGACCGCACTCGCACTCCCTTCGCCGTCGGCTCAACCGTGATGCTGCTTCACGTTCGCTCGCTGTTCGCTGTTTCCCTCGCGCTGGTGATGGCAGGCGCCGGACTCGGCCAAGCGCCGGCCGCCGCTCGCAAGCCGCAGCCGTTTGCGCCGGGGGTTGAGACGATCATCCCCGTTGACTTGCAGCCGGAAGAGACCGTCAGCATTCACGACATCGTGGAACTCCGCGCCGAAGAGGATTTGGCATGGACGCCCAACTACCTGAGCGAAGGCGAAACGCTGCACAACATGGCCCGCGACGTGCGCTTTCGGCGCGACGTGTGGTGCCTGGAGTTCGCCTTTAAGCCGCTGCGCATGATGTGGGTTGATATTCCCACCACCAGCGGCAAAGTGAACCGGTCGCTCGTGTGGTACATGGTGTACCGCGTTAAGAACACCGGCGAGACGCTCCGCAGCGTCGACCAAGGCGATGGCTCTTCGAAAACCGAACCAGGCAAACCAGGCCCAGTTCGGTTCGTGCCGCACTTCGTGCTGCAAACGCGCGACCCGGCCGGCAACGCTGCTTCCAAGGCGTATCTCGACCGGGTGATTCCCGCGGCGATCGAACCAATTCGGCGGCGCGAAGTGCCGGGCCGAGTGCTGCATGACAGCGTGTCGCTGTCCGCAGAGCCACTGAAAGTGGGCGAAGAAAAATGGGGCGTGGTCACTTGGACGGGCCTCGATCCAGGCATCGATTTCTTTAGCGTCTTCGTCCGGGGCCTTTCAAACGCCTACCAATGGACCGACCCCGAAGGCGCCTTCCAAGCGGGCGATCCCCCCGGAACCGGCCGGCAGTTCGTGCGGAAAACCCTGCAACTCAATTTCTGGCGCCCCGGCGACGAGTATTTGGCCCACGAAGGCGAAATCCGCTTCGGCGCCGCCCCCGGCAAAGGCGACCTATACGGCAGCGGCGAAGGGGTTGCCAACCAGTGGGTCTACCGGTAAGCTACGGGGCTCCGATGGGCAGTTTCCCGTCGGCCCCCGCCTGGGCAATTCCCACGGGGCGAAAGCCAATTCAAAGCGTAGATATCGGGAGCCATCGGTCATGGCGCATAAGAAGGGTCAAGGTTCCAGCCGCAACGGTCGCGATTCCAACGCTCAGCGGCGGGGCGTCAAGCGGTTTGGGGGCCAAGAAGTCACCGCCGGCAGCATTTTGGTTCGCCAGCTCGGCACCAAGTTCCGCCCTGGCCGCAACGTCGGCCAAGGGGGCGACTACACGCTGTACGCCCTGATCGACGGCACCGTCGAGTTCGACCAAGAAGGCCGCCGCGTAAACATCAAGGCGCTCGAAGCGGTCGCGAACTAAGCGCTCGCGCTTGAGATTTTACAACTGGATGCCAAGTGTGGTGGGTGGTTGCGCCCTCTGCGCTTGGCTTTTTTATTTGTCAGTTGTTAGTGGTCAGTTGTTGATTGTGAAGCGCAAGTGTTGCGACTCCCTAAGCACTGACCAATAGCAACTAACCAACCATGTTCGTTGATCGTGTCACCATCGATGTGCGCGCAGGAAAGGGGGGCGATGGCTGCCTCAGCTTCCGGCGTGAGAAGTACGTCCCGCGGGGCGGGCCGGATGGGGGTGATGGCGGCGATGGCGGCAGTGTGATCGTCGTTGCGCGGCACGGCGTAGATAGCCTTTCCGAACTCACCCATCGCAAACACTGGCGCGCAGCGAGCGGCACCAACGGTTCCGGCTCCGGCCGACATGGCGCGAACGCCGACGACCTGACGATTCACGTCCCCCCCGGCACGGTGATATTGGATGCGAATCACAACCTCACCGTGCGCGATCTGGTTAACGATGGCGACCAGGTGGTCGTCGCCCACGGCGGCAAGGGGGGCAAAGGGAACATGCGATTCAAAAGCTCGCAGAACCAAGCCCCGCGCGAGTTCACGCTTGGCGAAGAGGGCGAACAGCGGCGGCTCACCTTCGAGCTGAAAATGATCGCTGACGTCGGCCTCTTGGGCAAACCGAACGCCGGCAAGAGCACTCTGCTGAGCCGGGTGTCGCGCGCTCGGCCCGAAATTGCCGACTATCCATTCACCACCAAATCGCCCAACCTCGGCATTGTGCAGGTCGACGCCGACCGCCAGTTCGTGATGGCGGACATCCCGGGCCTGATCGAAGGCGCCGCCCACGGCGCGGGCCTCGGCTACGAGTTCCTGCGGCACGTCGAGCGCTGCCGAGTCCTGATTCACCTGGTGGAACCGGCGCCGATCGACGGCACCGACCCGCTGGAAAACTACCGCGCCATCCGCGCCGAACTGGAGCAGCACGATTCGGAACTCGCCCAGCGCCCCGAGATCGTCGCGATCAGCAAAGCGGAGCTCCCCGAAGCGGCGGCGATGCAAACCGAACTCGCCGCGGCGATTGGCCTACCGGTGCTACGATTCTCCGCGGTCACCGGCGAAGGGCTCGATGTGCTGCTGCGCGAAGCGTACAAAACGTTAGCCGCAACGCGGTAGCGTAGCGCGTTGGGGTTGAATGCGGAATGCGGAGTTGGGAACGTGGAATCTCAGGCGTTCCAATTCGATTCCGCATCCCCACTTTCGCATTAAATCGAAACGCACTCCGCTGGCGCATCGCGTCTACACGAAACGCGCGCACGAAAACGCCGCGGTGATCGTCAACCGCGGCGTTTTGGCTCCACTGCTGGTGGCAATTGGCTACACTTGAAATTGACTCACCAGGGCCCTGAGCTTGCTTGACAGTTCCGACATGGCCCGTCCGGCAACCTGCGTGTCCGCAGCGCCCGCCGCGGTGTTGCGGGCCGCTCGATCAACACTCGTGATGCTGCGCGTAATCTCAGCGCAGGCAGTGGCGGATTCAGCCACGTTGGCGGAGACCGTTTCCGCTGCGATCGAGGTCTGGTTCACGTTGACGGAGATCGTCTGCGTGGTGTCACTTTGTTCCGCTACTGCGGACGCGATCGTTGTGGAAGCGACATTGACGCGTTGAATTGCTTCGCCCACTTCGCGAATCGCGCGAATTGCGTCCCCGCTAGAGATTTGAATGCTTTCAATCCGTTGTCGGATATCTTGAGTGGCCGAGGCGGTCTGACGCGCCAGTTCTTTCACTTCGGTGGCGACCACAGCGAAGCCCTTGCCCGATTCGCCCGCCCGGGCGGCTTCGATCGTCGCATTGAGGGCAAGCAGGTTGGTCTGCTCGGCAATCTCTTGAATCACCTGGATCACCTTGCCAATTTCATCGGCGGCAGCGCCCAATTGACTGATCGTTAGATTGCTTGATTCGGCAAGATGCGCGGCCGAACTGGCGATCTCCGACGTTTGGTCCGCCGACTTGGCTATTTCGCTTACGTTACTTGTAAGCTGTTGAACTGCCGTCACCACTGAGCGGATACTAGCCGTCATTTGCTGGGAGGACAACGACATCGACGCCATATTGGCGGACATTTGCTCCGCCGCCGCAGCGACCGTTGCCGATTGCGAGGTTGTCGAATCAGCGCCGGCCGAAAGTTGGGTGGCTGTGCTCGTCAGTTGGGAGGATGTGTGAGCCAACTGACCGGCATTTTCGGTAAGATTCCCAAAGACGTCGCGTAGTCGCTGGCACATGCCGTTCACCGCGGCGGCGATTGTCGCGAATGTCGCGTGTGCGTGAGTCGTCTCGGCGTCTCCCGTTGCAACAATGTAGCGAGACTGGAGATTGCCAGCCGCTATTTGTTCAAGAACTTGTGAGAGGTTTTCCACCTCGGCCTCCTGGTAGGCGGCAATCTTCTCATCGCGAAATTTTGACGTTGCCTCGGCTGCCTTGGCGACTTCCGCCTGCTGGTCGTGTAGGGCTTTCTGTTTTTCGAATTGAGTGAGGGCATCGAGCATGCCATTCACGGCGGTGGCCATCCGCCCCAGCCCTCCCTCGCCAGCTACGGCGATGGGATGGCCATAATCTCTGCGTCCGGCCGCTTCCATTGACACGATTACGGCGGACACGACGCCTTCCATCTTAGCAGCGAAGCGATTAAACCCTCGGGCGAGTTCTCCCAATTCGTCAGAGCTCTTCTCGGCTAAGCGCTGAGTGAGATCCCCGTCGCCATCGGCAATGTCGTGCAAGCCAACGATGCATGCTCTTAGAGGCAGCAGGATACTGCGCGCAATAAACTGGTTGAAGATGGCCAGACCCACCAGGCCGAAGAGCGAAATGCCCAGGATTCCGCCGTTGGCCAGCGCGACAACTCGGTCGGACTTGGCGCTGCTTTCGGTGGAAAACGCCAGCAGCAATTCGCCTTGCGCGCCGAGTAGTTCTTCCAGTTCCGAGAAGGCTGCTTCGAACTCCGGTAGGTCTGTCTTGGCGGCTTGCTTGTCTTCGCCCGCTGCGGCGACGATCGCCTCGGCAGCTTGGATGTATTTTTCGACGCTCGCCTGCGAAGCGTGGGTCGCCTCAGCCAGCTCGGTCGGCAGCGCTAGTTCGGCGAGGCTCTGCATCTGTTCGCGGAAGACGCCGGCGTGTTCGGTGAGATCGGACTGGACGGTCGCTGTTTGCGCTGGCGTTTCGGCTAAGAACGCGGCCAGCACATCAGCCCGAATGCCATCGTGCATCATGTCGCCGACATCAGAGCAGTGCTGCGCCGTCGCGACCACCACATTCTGGCGTAGCTGCTGGGCGATTTGATTCGCGCCCCACCAGCCAACAGCTCCCACTGTCACGACCACCGCTACGGCAATCGCCGTCAACGCGTACAGTCGCTGCGCAACCTTAAGCTTCATCGTTCAATCCGATATTCAATTATGATGGTACGGACCGCCTTGAATCAGGCTGCCACTTGCAACCTCGATAACCCGCACCGCTTCTCGAAAATATAGGTTACGAGGTGATGAAGTTCGCGCTTTTGGCGAGTTAATGAGTCAGTTTGGCCAAAGGCGGCTCCGAAATCCCTATGCCTTACCAAACCACCATTATCGCTACAAACCGTGCGGGCTGTTTTTTTGCGCTCGGCGGGACAGTGTAGCAACGCGATTGATCGATAGAATTGGGAGGTGATGGATTTTCCGGACGCGAATACCGTCAAACGCTGAGCCGGCGCGGCCCGGTTTACTTGGCGGCGTAGCGTCGGTCTTGCAGTCGCCAACCTGGCCGATGTGGCTGGCACGAAATCGACGAGCGGCAGCGGCGAGCCGAGGTAAAGGCGGAATTTCAGGATGCTAAAGCACTTAAGTCTGCGAGTCCCAGGAACGGGAATCTGGCTGGCGCCTTTTTTAGCGACTCTGCTGGGCTCGACTTGCGCAGGGGCAGCGCCGTCGGCCAACGCGCTGGCGTATCCGGCGGAATTGAGTTTCGCGACGGAGATCGCTGCCGAAGAGGAAATTGAATCGTTGGCGGATGGTCCGGAATCGGACTTCCCAGCCGATGAAGCTGCCAACGATGAGACCAGTGACGAGGCCGAAGAGGATGAAGAAGAAGCGAGCGACGAAGAGGAGAAAATCGAGAAAGAAGAACCGCTCCCCACGCTGTTCGCACCGGAGTGGCACGAATACGCGGACGGCTGTGTAACGGGCGAGTTCGTTTACACCGGCGAAGTCTTCAACAACGCTCGCGGCGGCATCAGCACCAAAGACGCGACGCGCTATCGGGGCAATCTCGACACGATTCTCACTTTTGATCTCGACCGTATCGCGGGG
The DNA here is from genome assembly GCA_022841705.1 of Pirellulales bacterium. Taxonomy (GTDB): domain Bacteria; phylum Planctomycetota; class Planctomycetia; order Pirellulales; family Lacipirellulaceae. Next base: position 260,539 of record JALHQZ010000004.1, on the reverse strand, counting down.
CTGCAGGACGGCATCTTCTTCCTTTACGGCCAGGAGGGACATGGCCGCGGCATCACCGGCGAATTCGTGGGGGACTATCAAACGCTCAGCAATATCGATGCGCCGAATTTCACCCAAGTGAGCGAATACTGGTGGCTGCAACCGGTGGCCGACGGGCTGGTGACCTTCAAGATTGGCAAACAAGACTGCAACGCCGATTTCGCGGCCCTGGATGCGGCGTCGAGCTTCATTCAGTCTTCTTTTGGATTTCCTCCAAATATTCCGCTGGCGACGTTCCCGAACCCTGGCTTGGGGAGCGCCGTTTACCTCACACCTAACGACGAGTGGTGGTTCGGTTGCGGCGTATTCGACGGCGCCTCGGACGGCCGGATGTGGGGCTTCTCCGACTTAGGGCGGGGCGGGGCGCTCTCACTCTACGAAGCGATCTACCGCCCGGCGTTTGCCGAGGGGCGGCTGCCAGGCGGCTATCACGCGGGCGCTTGGTATCACAGCGCCGAGGTAAATGGAATCGCCACCGGCGCCCCGCACTCTGGCAACCACGGTTTTTACCTGCTAGCCGAGCAGTTCGTATGGAACGAATCGACCGATCCCGAGGATGACCAAGGGCTGGCGATCTTCGGCCAAGCGAGTTGGGCGCCAGAAGAGTGGAACGAAATCTCTGAATACTACGGCGGCGGGTTACTCTACAAAGGGCTACTCCGCGGACGCGATAACGACTATGTCGGCCTGGCCGTGGCGCACGCGCGGTTCAGTCCGCAGCTTCTGAGCCCAAACGTGCTCTCGGTGCAGTCGATCCATCGCGGACAAATGCACACGCTGGTTCCGCTGGCTGCGGGGGATGGCGCGATGGTCGAGACGGCCGTTGAGTTGTTCTACTTGGCCGAAGTCTTGCCTTGGGTCCAAGTGCAGCCCGACATCCAGTACATCGCCACCCCCAGCGGCACAGAGCGCGATGCTCTGGCCGTGGGCGTGCGATTCCAAATGGCGTTGTAACACGTTCGTTTAGCCGCGACGCGCTAGCGGAGCGCGTTGTCACTTGTCGTTACCAATGCTGAACACTACGCGGCACAGCCGTGTGACCCCACGACCGACCCCGCGTCGTCGAGCGATAGTGCAGCCCACCTTGGCGAGCGCGATGATACCACCGCGCCGCGACTTCGGTAGGCGCGCTCGTCACCGCAGTGAACGAACTTCCCGAGAGCGCGACGACCACAGTACAGTTGGCGGCAAGTAACATCGCAATCACACAGCGGCGGAACATGGGGTAAACTCCAAACGAGAAGAGGAAAGCGGTACGTTATGATTGTAATCGAAAGCTGTCGCGTTGAAGTTTCACCATGCAAAGCTCACGCCCAACCCGGCACACTGGCGAAACGGCCGAGTTTCCGGGTGTTTTGGCGGTTGCCTGCTCAGTTTGCTGTGTTGCAAAAAGGCAACATGTGGTGCGTGCGACGGCAACTCGCTCCGCTACCGCGTCGCGGCTAACGGGGAATCTCGATCACGATCTTCCCGCTCAGCGTGCCGGCGCCGTGGAGCGTGTTCGCTTCTTGCAGCGCATGGGCGGCGGCGGTTTCGGCGAGGGGGAACGTGCGGCCGATGCGTGGGCGATAGGCGCCGCTGGCGAGGTAGAGGTTGAGGTCCTCGGCTGCAACCCGCTGTTCCTCCGGCGTGGCGTTAAACATCGCGAAGCCGTGCAGGCTGCATCCCTTCACATAGAACGGGCCGACAGGGAACTCTGGGCGAGCGTCGCGGCCCGCCATCAAGATCATTCGCCCACGGCTCGCCAAGGCGCTCACCACCGCATCGAAGTTCGGCATCCGCAGGGTTTCCCACCACACGTTCACTCCGTTCGGCGCCGCTTCCTTAATCCACGCCGCCACATCTTCGGTGCGGTAATTGATCGCCACGTCGGCGCCGAGTTCGCGACACGCCTCCAGCCGCTCAGCGCTGCCGGCGGTGGTGATGACGGTGGCCCCGATCGCCTTCGCCAACTGCACCACGGCCGACCCCACGCCGCCGGCGCCGCCGTTCACGAACAGCACTTCGCCGGGTTGCAGTTTGGCGTCACGCACTAGACCCAGATGGGCGGTGATGCCAACGAGCGCGCCGGCCGCGGCGACTTCAAAACTCACGCCCTCCGGAATCTCGTAGAGCCACTCTTCATCGACAACGGCAAACTCGGCGCAAGTTCCTTGCCGGCCGAGCAGCCCTTGGTTGGAACCCCACACGCGGTCGCCGACTTTAAAGAGCGCCACATCAGGACCAACTGCATCCACCACCCCGGCCAAATCGCATCCAACGATGAACGGCGTCGGCAGATTCATCTTCACCACGCCGCTGCGGATGTAGGTATCGATCGGATTCACCGCCGCCGCTTCAACCCGCACCCGCACCTGTCCGGCGCCAGGAGCGGGGGTTGGCAGTTCGCCAATGAGAATTGATTCCGGCGGCCCCGGCTGCTGAATGTAGGCGGCAAGCATTGCAGTGGTCCTCGTTCAACGGTCAGCCGGAGGTAAACGTGTCTAACGTCTGACTGGTTTGCAGGATACCATAGATGGGTCCCTTCGCCAGCTAGGTTTGCACCTCCTATGAACACTCGCCGTCCGATGTTTGGTTTGGTGGTGCTCGTTGCGATGATCGGCATCGGCTATTTGGTCCTCACGCTCACGCCGGCGGCCATTACGGGGTACAGCGAAGCGGCAAAGATGAATCCGTACGTCGGTTATGCGTACTTGGGCCTGATCGCGTTCGGCGGGATGCTCTTCTTCGGCGTGCTGAGTTGGCTGGTCTATCGGCTCTGGCGGAATACCAAGGAGAACTCGCGCCAGACCGAGCGGCGCAGTCGCAACCCTAGTGAACTTTCTTCGGCCGAGCGAACCGCGGAACTCGGCGACAATTTGCAGCGCAGCCGAGAACATGCCGAGGATGCGTTTCGTTCGCCGCGGTTGCGATCCGAGATCGAGTCGGCCATCGCGGAGTTGGAAGCGAAGCGTTCGGCCAAGCGGCTGGAGATCGTCGCGTTCGGCAGCATCAGCAGCGGTAAGTCGAGTTTGCTTAATGCGCTTGCCGGGCGGGAAGCGTTTCGCACCGATGTGATCGGCGGCACCACCACCAGCGAGTGCTGGGCGCCTTGGCCCGATGCGGACGAAGTGCGGCTGGTTGATACGCCCGGCATCGCCGAAGTGCAGGGCGAACAGCACGGCGCAGAGGCGGCGGGCGCGGCGGAGGATGCGGACCTCGTGCTGTTCGTCGTGGATGGCCCGATGCGGGAGTTCGAGCGGGCGCTCCTCACACCGCTCGCCAAGATGGAAAAACGAATCGTGCTCTGCCTCAACAAGGCGGACTGGTACGATCGCCGCGAACGCGAAGAACTGCTCTCTCAACTGCGCGAACAAACCACGGGCGTGGTGAAGAGCGCGGACATCGTGGCGGTTCGTTCGCGCCCGACGCTGCGGCCGCAAGTGCGGCAGCGAGCGGATGGCTCGCAGGAGACGGTGGAAGTCGAAGAGCCTCCGAACATCGGGCCGCTCGCGGATCGCCTACTCGAAATCGTGCGTGATGAGGGCGCTGATTTGCTCCTCGCCAATCTGCTGATGCAATCGCGAGGGCTGGTGGATGAAGCGCGTGAACGGGTTCTTTCGGCGCTTGATGAGGAAGCCGATCGCGTGATCAATCGTTACATGTGGGCCGCCGGCGGCGTAGCGGCGGTGAACCCCGTTCCGCTGTTAGATTTGGCCGGCGGCAGCGCGGTGACCGTGAAGATGGTGCTCGACTTGGCCGGGGTGTACAAACAAAAGATCGATGCCGACACGGTGATCGAAATCCTCTCGCAACTCGGTAAGAACCTGCTGGCGATGCTCGGCGCGAGCGCCGCCGCGCCGGCGCTCGGGGCCGCCGTCGGCAGCTTCCTAAAAACCATCCCCGGCGTCGGCACGCTCGCCGGCGGCGCCCTGCAAGGCGTGGTGCAGGCGCTCGTGACCCGCTGGATCGGCCGCGTCTTCCGCACCTATTACCGGAGCGGCATGCAAGCGCCCGAAGGCATTGCCGAACTCGCCCGCAACGAATGGCAAATCTTGACCCGGCCTGATGAACTGCGAAAACTAATCGCGTTGGGGCGCGAGCACTTGGTTGGGAAGATGTGAAAAAGGTAACCGCTACCTGCACGACTAACTAAAGGCCGACTTTGGCTTACGCAGATCTTCCTGAAGTGTGCGAAATAGCTCACTCTTCCCAAAAGCGTGCCTGATTAGTCTCGCCTGTCGAGTGCATACACTGCGCAGTAGTGGTTGTTGACCGTCCAATCGGCTTGTGGCACACCGTTTGCTTTTGACGTTCAACGAGTATGCTGAGAAGTCGTCTAAGATCGAAAACCCGCTGCCGGTGGGTTACTCGCAACGGAGCTTGGTGATGACACGTCTGGTCGACATCACGGAACTGGTGCTACGCGATGGTCACCAGAGTTTGCTGGCTACCCGCATGGCATTGGAGGACATGGTCGGCGCGTGCGAAGATATCGATCAGGCCGGATACTGGAGTGTCGAATGCTGGGGCGGCGCCACCTACGATGCATGCATTCGGTTCCTCAATGAAGACCCCTGGGAGCGGCTCCGCACCTTCCGCAAACTGCTGCCCAACAGCCGATTGCAAATGCTGCTGCGGGGGCAGAACCTGCTGGGGTACCGACATTACGAAGACTCCGTCGTCGATCGGTTTGTCGACAAATCGGCCGAGAATGGCATGGATGTTTTCCGCGTGTTCGACGCGCTCAACGATCTCCGCAATATTCAGCGGGCTCTGAAGGCGGTGCGGCGCACTGGCAAACATGCGCAGGGGACGATCTGCTACACCACCTCACCGTTACATACGATCGAGCGATTCGTGGAAATGGCGGCGCAGTTGCGCGACCTGGGTTGCGATTCGATCTGCATCAAGGACATGGCCGCGCTATTGCGGCCGCAACCCGCCTACGATTTGGTGCGGGGCATCAAAGCCAAATGCGGCCCCGACACCCGCGTGCATGTGCATGTCCATGCCACCACGGGGGTAACCCTCGTAAGTTTGATGAAGGCGATTGAAGCGGGAGCCGATGTCGTTGATGCGTCAATTTCGTCACTCAGCCTGGGGTCCGGGCACAACCCCACGGAGGCAGTCGTCGAAATGCTTGAAGGGACGGGGTACGTCACCCAGCTCGATAAGCAGCGGCTACTGAAAATTAAAGATCACTTCGCCAAGATTCGCCCCAAGTACGCTGAGTTTGAATCGCAGTTTATCGGCGTCGAGACCGAGATCTTCGACAGTCAAATTCCGGGGGGCATGATTTCGAACATGGAAAGCCAGCTGAAACAGCAAGGCGCTGGCGATCGGCTGAAAGAAGTGCTGGCGGAAGTGCCCAGGGTTCGCCAGGCCGCAGGTTATCCGCCGTTAGTGACGCCATCGAGCCAGATTGTCGGCACGCAAGCGGTGCTGAACGTGCTAATGGGCCCCTACAAGACATTGACCGGCGAGTTCTCCGACCTGATGTTGGGCTACTACGGCTCGACCTTGGGCGAGCGCAACCCAGAGATCGTCCAGGCCGCCGCGACCCACGCAAAGAAGGATGCAATTACCGGACGGCCTGCCGATTTACTGAAGCCCGAGTGGAACGAACTGCGCGCCCAAGCGCTCGCGCTGCAGGGCTGCAATGGCTCGGACGAAGATGTGCTCACCCATGCGATGTTCCCCCAGGTAGCGCCGAAGTTCTTCGCGTCGCGCGCCGAGGGGCCGCGCAACGTCAGTCGGAAGCCGGCCGGCCCGCCACCCCCCAGCGGCGGCAAGAGTCCCGTCAAAGAGGCCGTCTCCTATCAGGTCAAAGTCGGCGGCAAAACGATGCAAGTGTTGGTAGAACCCGCCAAGTAAATGCTGCGAAAGCGAACAGGACCATGAGTAAAGCCAAGGCGAAGTCGATGCCCGATCTTGTTGACGCGCTCCGGAAGAAGCGTGCTGATATTCAACAAGGAGGGGGCCCTGAGCGGCTTGCCAAGCAACACGAGCAAGGCAAACTCAGCGCGCGCGAACGGCTGGCCGCAGTGACTGATCCCCACAGCCTGGAAGAGTTCGGCCTGTTTGCCCAGCACCGCCAGACGCAGTTTGGCATGGCGAACAAGGTTTGCCCCGCGGATGGCGTGGTCACCGCAGCGGCGACGATCGAAGGCCGCTTGGTCCACCTCGCCAGCCAGGACTTCACCGTCCTAGGCGGTTCTGCAGGGGAAGTGCATTCGCTCAAAGTCGCCGATGCAATGGCCCGCGCGCTCAAGACAGGCAGCCCGTTCATCTTCATCAACGACTCGGGCGGCGCGCGGGTGCAAGAAGGCATCGACTCGCTCTCGGGTTACGGGCAAGTCTTCTTCCACAACGTGCTGCTCTCGGGGGTCGTGCCGCAGATTTCGCTCATCTGCGGACCCTGCGCAGGGGGCGCGGCTTACTCACCCGCGCTAACCGACTTCGTGATCCAAACGCGGCAAGCGCAGATGTTTATTACCGGTCCGCAGGTGATTCAACAGGTTACGGGGGAGCAGATTTCGGCGGAAGCACTGGGCGGGGCCGATGCCCATATGGCGCATTCCGGAGTGATTCACTTGATCGCCGAGAACGACCTCCATGCCGCCGAGTTATGCCGCCGCTTGCTGAGTTTCTTACCCGCCAACAATCTTGAAGAGCCGCCTCGTCTGCCGTCCGATGGCAATGTTGATCCGAACCCGGCGCTGAACGACGTAGTGCCGCTCGATCCCAAGAAGGGCTACGATATTCGCGACGTAATTCAACTGACGGTCGACAACGGCGACTTTCTGGAAATCCAAGCGGGCTACGCGCGCAACATGGTGGTCGGCTTTGCGCGCATCATTGGCCGTTCAGTGGGCGTCATCGCGAATCAACCCTCGTATCTGTCGGGCGCGATCGATATTGATGCTTCCATCAAAGCGAGCCGGTTCATTCGGTTCTGCAACGCGTTCAACATCCCCTTGGTAACGTTTGTCGACGTACCCGGATTCTTGCCGGGCGTCCAACAAGAACATGGCGGCATCATTCGCAACGGCGCCAAGCTGCTGTTCGCCTACTCCGCGGCGACCGTGCCGAAGATTCAGGTCATCTTGCGAAAATCCTATGGCGGGGCTCACGTGGCGATGTGCTCGCGCGATCTGGGCGCCGACTGCTGCTTGGCTTGGCCAACGGCCGAAGTGGCCGTGATGGGCGCCGAGGGCGCGGTCGAAATCGTCTTCCGCAAGGAAATGCAAGAAGCCGAGAATAAAGCGGCAAGGCGTTCAGAACTGATTGAAGACTATCGTTCGACATTTTCGAACCCCTTCGTCGCCGCGGGACGACGCCTCGTGGACGATGTTATCGAACCTGCGGACACGCGCCGCCATTTAGCTCGAGCGCTCGAATACCTGCATCGGAAGCGCGACACCCGTCCCCCCAAAAAGCACGGCCTGATTCCGATGTAGGGCTTCCCCGTGGTTGACTGTGCACCCTCTGCCAATGGCTTCCTCCATTCCTCCTCAATCGACCGCCGCGTCATCGACTGAAGTGCTGCAAGCGCTCGCCGAGCTGCGGCTCGAAATCGCCCATCTGGGCGACCGGCTCACCGCGCTTGAATCACGCGCTGCAGCACCGCGTGAGGTCGCGGCAGAGATCAGCGACGAGTTGCTTGGCGCCATCGTGGCCGCGACCTCCGCCTACCTAGGCGTGCGGCCTCGCATTCGTCAAATTGGTCTCGTGGGGGGCGGTTCGTGGGCCCAGCAGGGGCGCGTTTCGATTCATGCTTCGCACAACATTGCGCCGCATCACGACGACTAAGCGCGTCTCCAGGAGCTTTCCGTGAAACTCAATGTCACGATCGACGGTAAAGTCTATGAGGTCGAGGTCGAGGCTTCCGAGCCCCCGCCCGAGCGGCCCACTTTCAGTACGGCCGCAGGCGCGCCCGCAGCCGCCGTTCCGCCACCAAGCGTCCAGAAGCCAGCGAACGGCGCTCCGGTCGCGGACGAGGCCAAGGTCTGCCGCAGCCCGATTGCGGGGATCGTCGTGAAAGTCTCGGCGCAAGCAGGCCAAGCGATTCAAGCTAACGATGTGCTGGTGGTGCTCGAAGCAATGAAAATGGAAACCACCATTCCCTCGCCGGTCGCCGGCAAGATCGCTAAGGTGCTGGTCGACAACGGCGATTCAGTTCAAGCGGGCCAGGTGCTCATCGAGTTCGAGTGAGGCCCCCTGGGGTTGCCCCCCACAGCCCACCGCCCGATTCCTGCTCGATTAGTCGCGATTGGGGGCGCGAGCATTTGGTCGGGAAGCAAAGCTTGTGAACCGCAGAGGACACGGAGGACACGGAGTTTTTGGAGCCGCTGATGAACGCTGATGATCGCAGATTGAGAAAAAGTGACTCCTAGGACAAGATTTAAAGGATTAACAGGATTAAGATATCAAAAGTCAATCTGAATCCTGTTGGCCCTGTAAATCCTGTCAGCAAAATCCGCGTTCATCTGCGGTAGACTCTTTTTCTCCGCGTCCTCTGCGGTCAAAATTCCATGCACCTGCTCGATAACATCGACGCCAACCTCGCCGCCGAGTGCGATGCGCTCGGGCTGCCTGCGTATCGGCGGAAGCAGATGCGCAAATGGCTGCTCGAGAAGCGGGCCAAAGACTGGGACGCGATGAGCGATCTCCCCAAGGCGGCGCGGGAAGCGCTGGCCGAAAGAACGCCGATCTGGCGCGCCCAGATCGCCCGGCACACCCAATCGCCGGATGGAACGGAAAAACTGCTCCTCACGCTTGCCGGCGGCGGGCAGATTGAATGCGTGCTGCTGCGCGATGAAGTCCGCCGCACGCTCTGCCTGAGCACGCAGGTGGGCTGCGGGATGGGGTGCGTCTTTTGTGCCAGTGGGCTCGACGGCGTCGAGCGAAATCTTTCCACCGGAGAAATCCTCGAGCAAGTCCTCCGGCTGCAACACCTGCTCACGCCTGACGAACGGCTGAGCCACATTGTGGTGATGGGAATGGGCGAACCGCTGGCGAATCTCGATGCGCTGCTCCCCGCGCTCGATGAACTCAGCCGGCCCGATGGCCTCGGCATCAGCCATCGGCGGATCACCATTTCGACGGTTGGACTGCCGAAAGCGATTCGCCGGCTCGCTAACAAAGATTTTCACTATCGGCTGGCCATTTCGCTCCATGCGCCGAACGATGAACTGCGCAACCAAATCGTGCCGACCAATAGCAAGATCGGGCTCGCTGAGATATTGGCGGCAGCCGACGAGTTTTTCTCCGCCTCCGGTCGGCGGCTAACGTTCGAATACGTGCTGCTCGCCGGTCTCAACGATCACCCCGAACATGCGCACGAACTGGTGCGATTGTTCGGCCGGCGCGAATGCCTTTTGAACGTGATTCCTTACAACCCCGTGGAAGGATTGCCGTACCGCACGCCGAGCGCCGCCGCCCAACACGCGTTTAGAAAGATTCTCGAAGACGCCGGCATCCCCGTGCGCTTCCGCCACCGCAAGGGAGACAAGATCAACGCCGCCTGCGGGCAGTTACGCCGGCAGACGTTGGTGCAACTCGGGTCGTGATTCGAAATAGGGGATGTGGATTTGTTTCTACATCCTCAGAAAATTTTGCGATCGACCATTTACTGATTCTCAAAGTTAGCGAATCTCTTCATATCCGCGCCCCCTATCGTCATGAAATCAAACAACCGCTGGCCGCTGATTTTGATTCTGCTCTTCGCCGCGGTGTTGGTGCTGAAGCGCGCTCAGCCCGCGGGACCGCAGGTGCCGTTGCCGCCAATGATGGCCTCCGGGTGGATTGGTCCCTCTGTAAACGACGAAGACCTCCGCGGCAAGTTGGTGGTGGTCGACTTCTTCGCCACCTGGTGTGGCCCGTGCCGGGCGGCGCTGCCGCAACTCGCCAAGCTACGTGCGCAGTACAAGGACAATCGAGACGTGGTGTTCGTAAGCCTCACCGACGAATCCGAAAAAGACAAACCACTGCTCGAAGAATTAATCAGCGAAACCGAAGGTTTCGATTGGCCCGTTGGCTACGGCGCCGGGGTGATGTTTGATGCGGTCGGTGTGCGCGGCATCCCCGATCTGATTCTGTTCGGCCGCGACGGAATGAGCGTTTATCGCGGGCATGAAGTGAGCGGGCTGGCCCAGGCGCTAGGACTTGAGCTGGAGAACCCGCAGCGATAGCCGCGCCAGTGCGCTGCAGGCAGCGCTTACATCCCGTGCCCCTGAGGCCCAGCAACAATTCAGTCCTGACCACCGTTCTTTCGCTTCCTCCGCGTTTCATGTCCGCTCGCTTCTTCTCCGACACTCCACTCACGCTCGGCGCTATCACGCTTAGCGGCCCAGAGGCGCACCATCTGCTGCATGTCATGCGGGCTGCGGTTGGCGCTGAACTGACGCTGTTCGATGGCCGCGGCAGCGAGTTCCCGGCGCGCATCACGCGGCTGGGGCGAAACGATTTCGAGTGCGAAGTGCTCGCCGAAGAACGAGTTGATCGCGAACGCGCCGCACCGCTTACGCTTGCCGTGGCCTTGCCGAAGGGCGATCGACAAAAGGTGCTTGTCGAAAAGCTGACCGAGCTCGGCGTCTCGCGGCTCGTACCACTTCTGACCGAGCGGAGCGTCGCTGATAAGTCAGCCGGCGGACTGGAGAAGCTGCGCCGGCTAGTGATCGAAGCGAGCAAACAGTGTGGCCGAAATCGGCTAATGGAAATTACGCAGCCACTTGCATGGGCCGAGTATGTCGCTAGCGCAGCGGCGCCGCTGCGAGTGATTGCCCATCCTGTAGACGACTCCAGCGAACAACTCCCACCGAGCGTCGAGAGCATCGCGGCCATCGGCCCGGAAGGGGGGTTTAGCGATAGCGAAGTCGAACTCGCCGTAAAATCCGGCTGGCAGCGCGTTAGCTTAGGCCCGCGCATCCTGCGGATCGAAACGGCCGCAATCGCCCTAGCGGCGAAGCTGATTTAACGACGATAGTACCCACCCGTGTTTCCGAAGCGGGTCGCGTGGCCGGTACCGGGGGCGCCGCTACCGGTCGCGGGAGCTTGGTACATCGCTTGTTGCACTTGCCGCTGTAGCCGTTGCGTTTGCTGCTGCTGCTGGCGGTTCTGCTCCATCTGCTGCTGCTGGGGACGGACGAATGCGTAGTAATTCGGGATGCTTTCCGCTCGCTCTTCACGGAATAGGTTGAGGTAGGGCGAGATGGTCGTGCCGTTGGTGGCGTTATTGAAGGGCTTCGTGCCCATCGGCCGAGCCACCGGCGCTGCGGCCGCGGCTGCCGATGTGGGCCGCTGTGGCATTTGGGTCAGCACGTTGCGCGACTGCTGGCTGCCGCCGTAAAAGTTAAGTGCGTTCTCGGCGCTCTTGTTGAGCTGCGGCGGCTGCGTGGTGGGCATCGACACCCCGGCCGACAGGTTCGCGTTGCGGCCTGCATTCTGCTGGGCGCCCGGATTAAGCACATCGCGCGGCGGCTGCGGAGCATTGTTGTAGCCCGGCATTTGCTCCCATACGTAGGCGTCGTTCCCTAACATCAGCCGCAAGGTGTAGGGATCGCTTTGCGCCCCGGCGAACGAAGCCACCGCGCTGGCGAACACAACGGCCACGGAGAAAAGTCGAACGTGCATGGCTCTCGTCCCTGCTAGCAATGACAGCCTGGGCGCACAGGTGCGCGCTTCCCTGTCGTTACAATCGGCAAAGTTTCGCAGCGGACTCCAGGGCGATTCACGATCTCGTCGGAGTGAACATCACGGCCGCGCCGACCGGCGGGGCTTCGGGCACGAGCGCTCGCGAAATTGCCTCCAAGAGTTCCGCGATGCCTTCCCCCGTGACAACGCTCGTCGCCAGCACGCCGTCCACAACGGGTGGCCGACGCAGATCAATCTTGCTAATGACGCGCAGACACGGCTTCGAATCGGGCGCAACGAAGTGCGGCGTTGGTTCATCGCTCGGCGAAACGTGAACTATCAAATCGGCGCCTGCTAGTTTGTCGACGGTTTGCTCGACTCCGGCCGCTTCCAGCGGGTCGTTCGTTTCGCGGAGGCCAGCGGTATCGCTGATCGCAACGGGCCAGCCATCGATGGCGGTGGTGGTGGTGACCACTTCGCGCGTGGTGCCGGGTTCATTGAACACGATCGACCGGCCGTAACCTAACAGCGCGTTGGCCAGCGAGCTCTTGCCCGCGTTCGGCGGCCCGGCGAGCACCACCTGCCACGGTTTCGTGAGATGCTCGCCGAGCGGCGCGAACTTAAGCAGTTGTTCTCGCTGCGCTCGAGCGGCCGCGACGTCGTGCTTGGCCAAGGCGTCGATCTCGGCCAGCGCACGATCGAGCGCACCATTCGCCTGATCGAGCAGAATGCCCGCCGTCCGCTGTGTGAGCGCCCGAGGAAGTTGCCGCCACGCCTGCTGAGCGCACGAACCGGGCGTGGATTGGTCGTTCGATTCCGTTGCGCCGCGCTGGACAAGGCTTTGCACAATCGCGCGCACCGCCGCGGCGCCGCCGTGGCAGTGGAGCTCGATGTCGTCGGACGCTCGACGGCACGCGACCACTTCCTCTCCAGAATTGCGCCACACGCCGAAGCGAATCGCATTAAGCGGCGCCGCGGAGAGCGGTCGACCGCTCGCGCCGGTGAAACAATCGTCCACGATTCTGTCGCTGCCGGCGCCGCCGACGCGCACGACCGCAATCGCGCCGCGGCCCGCGGCCGTCAGCACCGAACAAACTACATTGGTCATTGCGGCTTGATCATTGGTCATTCAACTTCTCCGCCACGACCGCGATCCCGCGCAGCACCATGTCCGGCACGTACCGCACGGTGTACTCGGGGGAGCCGATGAGTTTGGCGACCGCTGGCGCCGCGCCACCCGTGAGAAACACCTGTGGCGGCGTGGTGAGGCCATCGCGGTGCCGAGCGATCAATTCTCGCACTGCGCCCACGGCGCCCCAATACAATCCGCTGCGAATGGCGGCGTGCGTGTTCGTGCCCACCGATGGCGGCGATTCGTTCAGCTCCACTAATTCGCTTTCGGGAAGCGCATCGGTCTGTTCACACAACGCCCGGGCCGACATGCGAATGCCCGGCGCGATGGCGCCGCCGCAGAACGCTCCATCGGCGGAAATGAGATCAACTTTGAGCGCCGTGCCGAGATCGACCACAATCGCCGGCGTGTTCGGGCGCCGCAACTCGTTGGCCGCCACCGCGGCGAGCAGTCGGTCGATGCCCACACGCTGCGGCTGATCAACGCGAATCGCAATCGGAAGTTCGCTATTCGTCAGCCAGCACGGCACAGTTTCTTGGCGTGCAAGGAGTTGCTCCAGCACCGCGGCCGTGGTGCGGTTGACGCTTGCCGCCACAACCTGCGCGGGGCCGAGCTGCGCGAGCCACTCCGCAACTTGTTCCGAAAGGTTGGCGGCGGCGGGATCGAAACTCGCCACGTCCGCTGGTTCCGGCAACACCGGCGCAGCGAGAGGCAGCGCGCCGCGTTGTGCTTTCGCGATACACTCCGCGGCATTGGGGAACACGCCGAACTTAACGCGCGTGTTGCCGATATCGATGGCGAGCAGGGACGGGATCATGGAGACATTGTAATTGTCGGAGGCCTCTCCGAGGCCGATTTCGGTGGGGCCGCCGCGCCCGCATTTCAAGTGACGCGAAATCGGCCGCGGAGAGGCCCCCACAGGTATCCGGACAACACTCGGGAACCCGAAAAGCTGGGCGGAATGGAAAAAGTTCCCAAAATTCGGGGGGCACGAAAAAAATTTGTAAAAATATTCTTTCGTTCAAAATTGAGACAGCCAGCGTCTCAAAGCGAAACAATTCGGCAGTAAAAGCGCTTGAGCAAAACCCCCCCGTGTTGCGTTCTGATACGACGACTCGACCGAACTCGTAAGTCGTTTCGCAGCAGGGGCTTGCAGCTATTGCACAACTCGATTCCACATGCGTATTATACGAGCGGCGGCAGGTGAAAACCCCGCTAACGCGGGTCTCGCAGGAGACGCGAGAACCCAGAAAAAGTAGGATGTTCCCTCCAAGTTCGCCCGCCCTCGTGCCGGTGGCGGCCGTACTGTTCGGGGGCCTGTCCTGCTTTTTCCTTGACAGCATTGCAGATGAGCCTCTGGCGTGAACCGCGGCAACTCTCGGGCGTACAACTAACCTTGTGCGTTTGAAGCAGCCGCGGGTCAATCTCGCAGGGAAAGAGTTGCTCGCTATGCGTATTTCGCGGAGCTTGCTCGTTTTTTCCCTCATCTCGGAACAGTCTCTTGGGAGGCACGCGCTATGGCCATCGCCGACGACGTTTGTGTTGAAACCGCTTTTGATCACGAAGATGATCGCCCCGTGAAGAGCTTCACGACCGACAAGCGGCCGCTGCACCGCATCGCCGAAGTGCGCCGCCAGCAAGGTGTTTCGGTCCGCAGTGCGGCTCGCCGAATGGGGACCTCGATGGAGTACATTCGCACCAGCGAGTTGCCGAACGTCGATCTCACTTTGTCCGACCTCTACCGCTGGCAACTGGCGCTCGATGTGCCGATTGCGGATCTGCTGGTCGATCTCGACGCACCGATTTCAAGCCCGGTCTTGGCTCGCGCCCGGATGCTCAAAGTGATGAAGACCGTCAAAGCAATTGGCGAAGCGACCACCAATCCATCGATCGGGCGGATGGTGACGATGCTGGAAGAACAGCTCTGCGAGATCATGCCCGAGCTCAAAGACGTGAGCGCTTGGCATTCGGTCGGCCAACGCCGGACGCAGGACGAAATGGGCCGGATCGCGGAGCGGCCGGTGAGCGACAATTTTGCCCGCGACGCAATGGGCTAAGCGCGGGTATTAGTTCACCGACGTGGCACGGGACCGAAGTCCCGTGCTGCGGGACGCAGAGGGGAGAGGCCGCTCTCTTGGCGAAAGAAAGCGGCCTCTCATCATTTGCTACTCGTGCCGCGCGAACAGCGCCGTACACCAACTCAGCGTGTGGCCGGAGCGAATCTTTTCGTAGAAGTCCACCAGTTGCAGCCGGTGGTCGGCGAGAAACCGGATGATGTCGGTCGCCGTGCTCTGGTCGCGGTACAGCTTGGAGAAATTGAGCTCCACCAGCACGGCGCCAATTTTTCCCTCGGCGAGCGATTGCTCGGCCCCGCGCAGCACTTCCAGATCGAAACCTTGCGTGTCGATCTTCAGAAGGTCGACTTGGGGCTGACCGAGACTCGCAAGGAAGTCGTCCGCCGTTTGGATCGCCACAATCTCGCGGGTCAGGGTGGCCGTGTTGCGAAAGGGATTGTCGGCGCCGCGGTCCATCTCCAGGAACGAGCTCAAGTGCGGGTCGGCATAGTTGATGAACTCGCGTTCGGCCGGCGCGTTGCCCAGCGCTAGGGGGTGCAGCGTTACGCGCTCGCCCCACGGGCGCAACTTCAGAGTTTCGAACATCGCGGTGGAAGGTTCAAACGCATGAATCGTCGGGCTTGGAAAGAGCGTCTGCAAAAGTTCGATCGTCTGCCCGCGATTGGCGCCCACGTCCAGGCATAACGGGTCGGGTCGGCCGATGACGAGTTTCAGATCGTCCCAGAACGCCAGCCCCGTGGCGGTTTGGCCGTCGGAGTGATCCTGCACCAGCCGGCGGTTGTAGCGCCCGAGGAACGATTTGACGAGCTTACGAGGGGCGAGGGTCATCGACATACGTGAGAGGGGGCTAAAGTTCACGGCGATCTCATTTCGGCCAGAGCGAACGTGCTGCATTCCGCGTACCCAGACGGCGCTCCGCCCACCAATCGCACGCCAAGCGGGAATTTTCTCAACCGCGATTCTCATTTCCGTTTCTCTATGATAATTCGCACCGGGCGGCGGATAACCAGCGGTGGAACTCCGAACCGCAAATCCCGCGTTCGCGGTGCTAGTGCGTTGCGGCGGAACGAAACTTGTACCTGTTGGCAAGGATGCCGCCAGTTTTCGAAACTCCGCCGACCCGCTTGCCCGCACTTCGTAGCGCCCTCGTCGTGGGCGGAAGCGGGTTCCTGGGCCGGGCGGTTTCGGCCCGGCTGCGGCGGGAAGGGGCGGCGATAACCTGGGCCGTTTCGGCGACGTCGACCACCGTGGCGCCGGCAGGCATTGCCATCAACCACGATTTTTGGAGCATCACCCCGGCGAAACGCGAGATGGTGCTCTCGGAGTTCGACGCGGTCGTTTACGTCGCCGGCCGAACAACGCCCAGTTCCGCGGGCAACACCATCACCTTCGAATGCGAAGAGAACTTGCGGCCGCTGGCCATCGTGCTCGATAGCTTGCCCAACTTCGATTGGGGGCGAATGGTCTATGTCTCTTCGGCCGGCGCTTTACAGGGCGCTGGATCCCAACCGCTCTCTGAGGACTCACCGCTGTCGGCCCAAAGTTTGTATGGCGCTGGCAAGATCGCGGCCGAAGCGTTTCTGAATGCGTGGGCGCACGCGGGCGGTGCGGCCCTTACGATTCTCAGGCCGTCGAATGTGTACGGCCCCCAGCAGCGGTTGCGCGCCGGGTTTGGACTCATTCGCACCGTGCTGGAAGGACTCGCGCGCGATCGCGAAATCCCCGTCTATCGAAATGGCGCCGACCGCCGCGACTATTTGTTTATTGACGACTTCACCGAAGCGGTGTGGCGCGCCCTGCACGGGCCGACCGGCGCCTACAATGTGGCGGCAGGAACCAGCCACACCATTCTCGAAGTCATTCGCACGGCGGAAGAAGTCACCGGCAAGCGCGCGCGATTGGTCATGCGAAGCGACACCCGCTCGCCCGCGACCGATGTGCTGCTTTCTACCGAGCGAATTCAGCGCGCCTTAGGATGGTCGGCTGGCGTTGACTTGGCGACCGGCATCGAGCGCACCTGGCGGTGGCTCGGCGATCAACCTTAACCGCAAGCGACTGGAGCGTATCCGATGCTGGCGACAGCGCCTGAAGTTTCGCTTCCGCCCCTGGCGGTCAAGCGCGTGCGGATGGGCTATCTGGTGCCCGAGTTTCCGGCGCAGCCGCACACCTGGATCTGGCGCGAGTTCCATGCGCTAACCCAGGCGGGGATCGATGCCGAGTTTGTCTCCACCCGGTTGCCCGGTGGCAATCAGTTATGCCATGCCTGGTCGCAGTCGGCCCGCGAACGAACGACGTATCTCATGCCGATGGCGAGGGGCGAAATTCTGCGGGCGATCGGGAGGTGGCTCTTCGCCGGGCCTGGGGTGTGGTGGCGATTGCTGAAGACATTGCTTCGCGCCGAGCACGTCACACCGAAACAGCGGCTCACGCTGCTGGCACTCGCACTGCCGGCGGCGAAGCTGGCGGCGCATGCCCAGCAGCGGCAGTGGCGGCATTTGCATGTGCTCAACCCGGGCAACTCGGCGAATCTAGCGCTCCTATGTTCGTTGCTCTCGGGCTTGCCCTACAGCATCAACCTCGTCGGGCCACTCGAGCACTTTGGCGGCAACCAAGCGCAGAAATGGGGCCACGCCGAATTCGGACTGGTGATGTCGCAGCGGTTGCGCCGCGCACTGCGCGAGCAACTCGGCCCCGCGGCGCCAGCGGAAATCAGCGTGGCGCCGCTCGGTGTAGACCTCGCTCGCGCGCAGCGCAAGACGCCTTACCAACCGTGGCGAGGCGCCGGGCCACTGACGATTTACACCTGCGGTCGGCTCAATCCGGTGAAGGGTCACGTCTACTTGATCGAGGCGATCGCACAGCTTCGGGCGCAAGGGCTGGATGTGCAGCTCTTCATCGCGGGAGAAGATGAGCACTCCGGCGCCGGCTATCGGCTGGTGACCGAAGCCGCGATCCGCGAACATGGCGTCACCGGGGCCGTGCAGCTCTTGGGCGCCACCCCGGAGGATGAGCATCTAGCGTGGCTGGAGCGCGCCCACCTCTTCGTCTTGCCCAGTCTCGACGAAGGGATCGCCGTCTCGGCAATGGATGCGATGGCGCTCGAATTGCCGGTGATCGTGACCGATTGCGCCGCGATGAATGAACTGGTGGATCCGGAAGTCGACGCCCTGATGGTCAACCCCGGTAGTGCAAGGGAGCTCGCCAGCGCGATCGCGCGGCTGGCGCACGATCCCGAGTTGTGCGCGAGGCTCAGCCGTAACTCTCGCCAAAAAATCGCCGCGCGGTTTCACAGTGGCGTCAGCGCGGGGGCGATTGCCGAACAGCTTACCTGCTGAGCAGGCGCACGGTGTCAACGACACAGATCACAGCGGAGTAGAAACCCCTTGGTCGCTTATCTGCCCTGCCCCGTGCGATTCGTTACCGATTTCTCAATGAAACAGCGGCTTAGAAGTGCAACCAAGAGCAGCGACATTGCGGCGGGTTCGGGGACCGCGACCACCACTGCGGCGCTCGCAAGGCTCCGACCAAAATTGCGGCGCCAGGTGTCGAGATCGGCATTGGTGATGGCGCCGTTGCCATCGCCATCGGCGCCGGTGGCGCTGAAGACGTTGGTACCCACGGTGTCACGCCAGACGGTGTAGTCGGCGGTATCGACTTTGCCATCGTCGTTAAAATCGCCCACCAAGACGCCGTTGGTGCGGCGGTCCACGAGCAGTTCGACTTGCGAAGCACCCGCGATCGTTACCCGCGCGGCCGTGCTGGGGTCCAGCAGCAGCGAGTAGAACTCTTGCCACAGCGAGGTGGCAGAAGTCCCCATCTTGGCGACCACCGTGTACCGGCCCGCGGCCGCGACGGTCGCTTCCCAAGTGTTCGCCACGCCGGGGACCGCGGTCGCGACGGTTGGCGCCGGGCGCCAGTCGGTGGGGAAGTAGGGATTCTGCGCCGGCCCCTGCCCTGCCACGTTGTAGAAACTGGTGAGTTGGGTGGGATAAGTATCCCGCACGCCGGCCGAGTACCACAGCACATGCCCCGCGGCGCCCTCGGTGCGCGACTTAGTGATCATCGCCTGCGTGTCGGCCGCCGTGTTGAGGGGGCTGGTATTGATTGCGATTCCTACCAAGTACTTGTCGAGATCGTTCGGCGTGAACTGTGACGTCTGTCCCGGGATCGTGTTGTTAAAGCTCGTGATGCCAGAGCGATAGATCTGGGGGATGTACTCATCAAAAATCCCTTGATCGACCCACACCGGCCATTCGGCGTTGTAGTTGACGTCCGAAAAATTGGTGATCGAAGG
Organism: Pirellulales bacterium; assembly: GCA_022841705.1. GTDB lineage: Bacteria > Planctomycetota > Planctomycetia > Pirellulales > Lacipirellulaceae. Next base: position 241,383 of record JALHQZ010000004.1, on the reverse strand, counting down.
ACTCACCGAGATCCGCAGTTCGGGTCGCACCGCCTTCACCGCCGCTTTAAGTTCCTGCGCGAACTCGGTCACTTTGTCCTGCCGCCAATTGCGGAAATTGGTGTCATTCATGCTCGTCGGCAGTGCGCGGCCCGTCTGCGCCTGATAGAGCGCTGCCGTGGTCGAGTCCCACCCCAGCGTCTGCGGCCACGCCAAGCGATCGTCGAACTGAATGCCATCGAGGTCGTACCGATTGACCGCTTCGAGCACGATGTTGATCAGAAACTGCCGCACCTGCGGCACGGCGGGATTCATCCACGCGAATTGATTGGTGGAATTGCTGTAGGCGCCCGATTGATCCTTAAGCAACCAGCCTTGATCGCGCATGTAGACCGCGAGCGGATTCGACGGAGGGGAAGTTCCACCCAGATACTGCGGCGAGAAACCGTACTCGAACCACGCGGTATGGGTGAGACCTTGCCGGTGCGCGTGGATCGTCGTCTCCTTCATCAAATCGCGCGTCGTTCCCAAGAAGCTAGAGCGATCAGCGCCGCCCGTGAGATTCTTCAGTGTGGGCGAAGGATAGTTCGTGTAGCCGTTCTTCCACGACTCCACATAAGTGGCGTTGAGCCCGATGTTCTTCAGGTCCGCCATCACCGTGGCGGTGGAACCACCGGTGCGAATGTGGTCCACCCCCGTGGTGGTGAGCCACGTGCCACGCAATTCCGCGGGCGCAGCGCAGGCGGCGCGCACCGAGAGCAAGAGAATCAGCGCGAGAAATCGATTGGCCAAGGGTCTATTCCGGAAGGAGGGGCGGGGTCGTTCCCCGAACCTCCATCGTACCGAGCGAGCCAAAACTCGGCCAATGTTTCGCAACCGCCGTGCGCAGAGCCGCGAGAATGCTGCGTTGAGCGGGTTTTTTCGGCCGCCCGTAGCACGGGACCGAAGTCCCGTGCTACGGGCGGCGATTCGCGCACGGGACTTCGGTCCCGTGCTAACAAGAGCCACTACTCCGCCAAGCTGACGCGGACAATCTCTTTATCGTTCCGCGCGAAGACGCTTTGCTCCGCGAATGCGGGGTGGCTCCACACCACCGGGCGGCCGAAGGCGTCGCTCGTGGGGTCGAGTACATGCACGCGGTCGAGTTCCTTGTACTCCTGCGGCGAAAGGTCGGCGAGCACCAGATCGCCGTTCTCGCTAAACAGCCAGTACTTGCCCGTCGGCTCGTGCTGCACGATGAACGCCGTTCCGTGGCGGCCGCGGGCGTCGCCAATCGTCGGCTTGTTCGATTCCCACAACCGCTGGCCATCCGCCGGGTTCACCGCTACCAGCGTACTCGATTCGATGTCGCAGCCGTAAATCGCATCGGCGGCGAAGAACGGCGTCGAGTTCGAACAGTAGACCGACTCTTTCGGTTTTGAGCGCCACGCGATGTCGGCCGCCGGTTGATCGCGATTGAGATTGAGCATCGCGGAGTCACCGTAGCAACTGACGAAGATGCTGCTCCCCTGCACTTGCGGGGCGGCGATCGACATGCCGTACTGCGGATTCATCGGTACGTTCCAGAGTTCTTTGCCATCGAGCGGATCGAGCGCCGAGACTCCCTTGGGGTGGAAGATAATCACCATGTCCGTACCCGCGTGATTCACCAGCGACGGCGGACAGTACCCCGGCTCGTACGCCGAAAGCGCACGCCACGCTTCTTCGCCAGTCTCTTTGTTGAAGGCCACGACGATGCTTCCTTCGCCGCCGACCAGGCAGATCACCAAATCGCCCACCACCAGCGGGTGGGCCGAGTGACCCCACACCGGCGCTTCGGCGCCGAAAGCTTCCTTAAAGTTCTTCTGCCACACCACTTCGCCATCGGCGAGCTTCACGCAGTGCAAATCGCCCATGGCGCCGAGCGTATAAACGTGCTCGCCATCCACGGTGGGTGTGCAGCGCGGGCCGCTGGGGTAAGAGAGCTCGTAAGGGCAATCGTACTCGTGCTTCCACACCTCTCGACCGCTGGCCGCGTCGAGACACAACAGCCGTTCCTTACCCTCGAGCTTGTCTTTACCACCCGGATTATTAGTGATTTCGCCGCTGGTCTTTTCATAGTCGAAAACCAGCACCCTGCCGCCCACCACTGCGGGGCCCGCGTAGCCCAGACCGATCGCCGTCTTCCAAGTGGGCGCTAGGTCATCGGCGAGTTGCGTTGTTACCCCCGCTTCCCGCCACACGCCGTCCCGCTGGGGCCCCCGCCACTGGGGCCAGTCATCAGCAAAGCAGGGCACCGCAAGAAACAGCGACAAACCAAACAGAACTCGGGCACGCATGGCGGCATCTCCAGAGGGATCGGGAGCGGAAGGAGCCGTAATTCTACGCCCGACCCCTTGAGAAGCAAACTGGCGACCAACGCTCCTTGGCCTTCAGCCAACAGTTACTCACACTAGCGCTTAGCCGCTTGGCGGCAGATCACTCCGGGAATTCTTTCACCACCGCTTCGGTTTGGTAGATCGGCATGTAGCGGTAGTAGACTTCCAGCGTCATCGCGGCCAGAGAGGTCACATACAGTCGGCCGCCGCGGGCCCCGTGGCCATCGTCCACGTACCAACTGCCGCGGGCGTGGCCTTGTTTGTCTTGGGCGGCGATCAGTTGGTCGCGCAGCTTCTCGTTCCACGCCTTCCACATCGGTCCTTCGCCGCCCGTGTATTGAAACAGCACTTGCGCAGCGTAGTAGTTGTAGTAGTAATCGTTTTCACTCGGCCCCGCGGCGGCAATTTTCTCGACCCCCCGCTTCAGGCGTTCATCCCCCCGCTGCCAGCCCAGATACATGCGGCACAATAACCCCACTGCACTGGTCGGGAGGCGATACGTGAGGGGCGGCCGCCCCGGGTCATAGGTGAAACCATCTTCCACTGCGGCTGAATCGAGAAACGCGCTCGCCCCCTTCACCGTGCTCGCCGGCACATTCAGCCCTGCCAAGTGCCCGCTCTTGAGCGCCATCACTTGCCAGCCGACCACCGACGTATCGCCCGCTTGCCGCGGTTCGTATCGCCACCCACCGCCGCGCGGGTCTTGGGCGTAAACAATGAAATCGAGCGCGCTTTGGGCCGGCCCCATGAGCCGCGAATCGTGTGTCATGCCGTAGGCCTCGGTCAGCACGATGCTGTTGAGCCCGTGGGCGTACATGTTGCCCGAGTCCATCCACGAGAAGCCCCCTTTCGGTTCGCGCTTGGCGAGGCGCTCCAGCGCTTGCAGGCCCTTGAACACCACCTGCTGATACTTGCCCTCTTCATGCGTTTGACCAGCGCCGAGGAACGGCAGCAGCGCTAGTCCCGTGCCGCTGCGGAGCGATTCGGCAAACGGGTCCTTCGCCCCCGGAATCGCCGCCGGATGATCGCAGCGCCCCTGGCACTTGCCGCCATCGTGAATGAGGCTCCACGTGCCGTCGGGATTCTGGTGATTGGCGAGCCACTGGAGAGCCCGCGCGACCGCTTCTTCGCTCTTACCGTTGCCCCCACCCCGCCGTACTAATTCGGTCCGCGCCATCTGTCCTCGGCCTGAAGTCCCCACGCCCGCAAACCCCAGCGCATCGGTCGAGACGCTCAGCGGCGCGGTGGCGGGGCCCGTTTCCGAAAGTTCCACCAAACTGGGCGCTTCGGTCGCGTCGGCGAATTCGGAGAAGCTCACTTCTTCCGCCAGCTGAGTCGTCTCCGGCTGCGGCTCCTCCGGCTCCGGCTGATCGAGTTCCAGCTCACTGAACGACAGCTCTTCGATCTCCTCGACTTCATCCGCCGGCGAATCGGCAATCGTCAGCAGGTTGACCGCCAGTTGCGGCAGTTCGGGGAAGTGCCAGATCGCGAGGCCCAGGACCACGGCCAGATGCAATGCCAAACTCACCAGCCAACTCGACGACCCCGCCAAGAGCGCCGCGAGCGCTAGCTTCCAACGCGCCGGCGCAGCGGGCGTCTGAGCTTCGGGCGGGGCGGAGGCGGTTTCGGACATCGGGCGCGGCGAAAAGTGGTCGATTGCGACTCTCTTTACATTACCATACGCACCGGATTCTGTCGTAGCACGCGCGCCGAAGTCCCGTGCGAAAAATTTCGCCCAGCGTTCTTTTGACAAGACAACGCCACGACTAGCCAGCCGCACGGGACTTCGGCGCGCGTGCTACGGAGAACCCAGAAACGGCCCCACCGCGGCGGTCCACACCGCGTACCCCTCCGCATTCAGGTGCAACCGGTCCTCCACGAACAACTTCCGCTGGGGCTGCCCATGACGGTCGAGCATTGGCGTCCAAATGTCCACAAACGTAGCGCCTTCGGTCGCCTGGCACTTGGCGCGAATCAGTTCGTTGGCCCGCCGCGCTTCGGGCGCCAAATGCCACCGCGAAGGGCTCGGCTTGATTGAAATGTAGAATAGCTGGCAAGACTTGGCGGTCGGCTGCCACTGCTTCACGATGCGGTCGAAATCGCGCGCTACGCGCTCCGCCGTTTTGCCGGCGGCGAGGTCGTTGTCGCCCGCGTAAATCACCACCGCGCGCGGCTGATGCTTGGCCACCAGTTCGGCCCAATGCTCGGCGGTGTCGCTTAGGTGCGATCCACCAAACCCCCGATTGAGCGGCGGCGGATCGAACTGCGGGAACGACTTCGCGAGATCCCACAACCGAATACTCGAACTGCCGACGAATACCACGTTATCGGGCGGAAAGGTGTGCATGCGATCTTGTTCCGCGAACGCGGCGAGTTCAGTAGCCCAGGGACCCTCCGCGGCGCTAACGTTCGAGAGATAATGGAAAACCATCAACGCGACAAGTAATACGTTGTTGAGTACCGTCATTGCAATTACAGAAGTCGAGACCAATCCATTACACCGCTTGCGACTTAGCGCTCATCATCGCCACCAGCCAGCCTACCGCAAGCGTAACACTCGCCCCAATCAATGGAAACCACGGCCAATTCGTGTCGGTCGTGAACCGAATCGCCACACACGCGGCGAACCCCGCGGCGAGCGCGGCGAGGCCAGCCAACTCCGGCGCCGTCCCCCGTAGCGTGCCGAGCGCAAAGAGGCCCACCAACAGCCCCGTCGCCATGCCAGCGATTTCGAGCACGGAATCAATCACCGCGCGATCGTACCCGCTGCGGTCGGCGGCGATCGCTACACCGGCCTGGACCACCGCCATCAGCACCGTTGCGCCGCGGGCCCAGCGCAATCCTTCTTGCGGGGAAAGGGGCCGCCACAGCGGTTCAATGAGGTCCTTCACCGCCACCCCTGCCGAGGCGTTGAACGAACTGGAAAGCGTACTCATCGCAGCCGCCAACACGGCCGCGACCAAGAGTCCTGTGACACCCGGGGGTAAACTTCCGGCTATGAACTCGAGAAACGCTTTGTCGCCCGGCGTGTCGGCAACCGCCCGGCCGGTGGATGTGTGCCACGCGGCGAGCGCCACGCCAATCGCCAGAAAAATCGCAAACTGCACGAAAATCACCGGTCCGCTAACCACCAGAGCGATCCGCGCTTGCCGCTCGTTTTTCGCACACAGATACCGCTGCACCATAAGATGATCGACCCCATGCGAAGCGAGCGACAGCACCGCGCCCCCGATGAGTCCCGACCAAAACGTGATGCTTCCCCGCTCGAGCCCCAGCCCGCCCAGGAACCACTGGTCGCGCTGCGTGCTGTGCGCGAAGTCGAGCATTTGCTCCGCTCCGCCCGGCAACCGGCCGGCGAGAATGATGAGCGTCACGATTGCCCCGAGCATGTAAACGGCGAACTGAGCGCAGTCATTCCAAATCACCGAAGCCACCCCCCCCACCGCCGCGTACGCCGCCGTCGCCCCGGCCAGCACCAACACGCTGAGAGTGAAGCTCCATCCGGTGGCTTCTTGAATCACGAATGCCGTCAGCATCAGCCGCAGCCCATCGGCCAGATTGCGGAACCCCAAAAAGAGCAGCGAAGCGGCTCGCCGAACCCGTGGCCCGAACCGCCGCTGGAGCACCTCGTGCGCGGTGAACAACTCGCCCCGAAAGTATTCCGGCAGCAGCCACCACGCCACGATTAGGCGGCCAAAAATATAGCCAATGGCCAATTGTAAATAGCCAAAATTGCCCCCCTCAACGAACGATTTACCAGGCAAACTGAGGAAGGTAACCGTGCTGGTTTCGGTCGCCACGATCGAGAGCATCAAGGCCGGCCAGGCCAAACTTCGGCCGGCAACCAAGAAGCCGGAATCGCTTTCGCCTCGGCCCAGCCACATCCCCGCGGCCACGGTCACGCCGAGATAGAGCACCACCACCAGTAAGTCGAATCCACCCACAACGAACCCTTCAAGCTCGGTCATGCCGGCCCCGGCGCCAGCATGTAAGTTGCCCTAAGTCGTTTCCCCGCTTTGCATTACATTAACCGCCCCGCGGGCGGGAAAAACGAGCGTAGCGCACGTTTATAGCGCCAACGCGCAGCGCTCGTGTCCCCCGGCAAGACGGCGAGTACGATGAACGAACAGTTTCGTAGTGGCCTCGTTCACCGGGTGAGCGGTTAAGGGGCCGCTCGCGAACAACCCTGCGGCACAAGGCGATGATGCTCGACCATCTTACCACCGAAGCGGCCAATCCGGCATCGACCGATTTGGACTCGCTTTCCCCCCTGGAAATCGTCCGGCTGATCAACGCCGAAGACTCTCAGGTTGCCGCGGCGGTTGGAGCCGAAGGCGCCGCCATAGCCAAGGCGATTGAGGTCATTGCCGACCGGATGCGGCGCGGTGGCCGACTGGTCTATTTTGGCGCCGGCACATCGGGACGACTCGGCGTCCTGGACGCGGCGGAATGCCCGCCAACCTTCAACACGCCGCATGGCCAAGTTGTGGGCATAATCGCCGGCGGTTATGCGGCACTTCTGCGGGCCGTGGAAGGCGCCGAGGATAGCCCAGCATTAGCGATTGAAGACCTTAAAAACATCGATCTCGGCCCGCTCGACGTGGCCGTGGGCATCGCCACCAGTGGCCGGACGCCGTACGTCATCGGCGGGCTGGAATACGCCAGAGCGGCCGGCGCTTTTACGATTGCGCTCAGCTGTAACCACGGCGCCGAAATCGCCGCCAAGGCGGATTTGGCCATCACGCCGGTCGTGGGGCCGGAAGTGGTGAGCGGTTCAACGCGGCTTAAGGCCGGTACGGCGACCAAAATGGTGCTCAACATGCTCAGCACCGGGGCGATGGTTCAGCTGGGCAAAACGTTTGGTAACCTGATGGTTGATTTGCAACCGACCAACCACAAGCTGGTGATCCGTTCGCGGCGGATTGTTTCGCTCTCGACGGGGCTCGATATGAACGAAGCGAAAGAGGCTCTCGACCGCTGCAATGGTGAAGTGAAGACGGCCATCGTGGCGGAACTGCTCAGCGTTTCGCCCGCCGAAGCCCGGCAACTTCTGCATGAAGCCGATGGCCACGTCGGCCACGTTGTCCGCCGCGACAGCGCCACTACGAATGGCGCCCCCACGAACGGCGTGACTTCGACGGCGCTATCGTAACGCTTGCATCTCGCGAAACCGCCGGTTACCACAGAAAGATGGAAACAGGCGCGATTATTCTCGGTGTCGATGGCGGTGGAACGAATACTCGCGCTCGCCTTGCGCGGGTGGAAGCCAGCGGCGAACTTACGCCGCTCGCTGATGGTCATGCGGCGGGAAGTAATCCGCTCAGTCTTGGACTCGCAACTTCTGTTAAAGCGATCGAAGCGGCAACTCTCGCCGCTTGCGGCTTAGCGGGTATCGCGGTTGATGGAATTCAATCAGCCGTCTTTGGGATTGCCGGCGCTGGTTCGCCAAGTGTTGCGGCCGAACTTTCTGCGCGACTGCAAGCCGCAGGACTCGGCCGCAAAGTGAAGGTTCTGTCGGATGTGGAAGCTTTGCTCGCCGCCAGCGCGGGTGAAGCAACGATGGTGCTGATCTCCGGCACCGGCTCGGCGTGTTATGCGCATTCCGTAGATGGACCAACCGTTTCGGCCGGCGGGTGGGGTTATTTGATCGACGACGATGGCAGCGGCTTCTGGTTAGGCCAACAGATGTTGCGGCAGTGCGTTAGGGCGCAGGAAAGTGATGGAAGAGCATCACTTGAACCGGCAGTGCTGAAAGCGCTCGACGTGCCGGACTTGGCGGCGGTGAAGTCGGCCATCTATGGCGATTTGGCCCACGCGCGGGCGAAGATTGCGTCGCTCTCGCGGCCGTTGTGTGAACTCGCCAACGCCGGTGATGAAGCGGCGAGAAACCTCGTTTCCACGGCGGCTAAACTTTTAGCCACACGGGCGATTTTGGCCGGCGAACGGGCCAAATTGCCGCCGGGTGACTACAAATTGCAACTCACCGGCGGAGTCGTGTTGGCCTGTCAATTGCTTCGAGACGCAGTGGTAGCGGAAATCGAACAGGAACTTCCGCCCCGCGAAGTGATTTTGGCGCCCAATTCTTTGGAAGCATGTGTTCAATTGGCGAAATCGCAACTTTGATCGCCAGATTGTTCCACGTGGACGAATTTTGGCTCCCCCAACTGGCGTTGGGGGCTCATGACGAAATTGTTTCACGTGAAACATTCCAATCGGGACGTGGTTATTTAATGAGCCACGGGCCATTCAGTTGGCCACTGACCAATTAGTTAGCTACTGGTCAAAAGCTAAGATTTTTTGCTGGGGGCTGGATCGGGTGTCGCCACTGGCAACACGCGCAGGACCCCCAGCACCACCAGCGTGACGGCAATCGCCAGCGCCGCGTGGCCGAGCGCTACCGTCATCCCCACGGCGGCGGTACACCAAATGCCCGCCGCGGTGGTGAGGCCGCGGATTTCCTCCCCCGGTTGGCCCTTCACGATGGCCCCAGCGCCGAGAAAGCCGATGCCGGCGACGAGTCCCTGGATGACCCGCGAGACAGCATTCTGGTCGCTGTTTGACTCGAGTGGCGCCAAAACGAACAGCGCTGCGCCGAGCGCCACCAGGGCATGCGTGCGAATCCCGGCGCTCTTGCCAAGCGATTCGCGTTCGTAGCCCAGCAGGGCGCCGAGTGCGGCGGAGAGGCCAAGGCGGAAGAGGATGCGCGTGACATCGGCGACATCGGTCATACCGCTGAAATCGGCGGCAAGGGCAGTGGTGATTTGATCTACGGACATGCTGGGCGTTATCGCAAGTTCGGCGCCCAACCGCAGTTGGCGAACGGATTTGGCTCAATGCCGATACGCAAACTCTAAACGCCCGAACTCAAGAGGGCTGGGCGTAGGCTGTGCCGAACAGTGTCGGACCTGTCCCTTGATCGATCCCGCGGGTTACTTTTTGTTGACTTCAACATCGACTTCTCCGGTGTCGATGTTACGTTCGACTTCAACTTCACGGGCGGGCGTTTCCACGTCGATTACTGTCTCCTTTCGCGCACATCCTGAAATTCCCGTACAAGCGACAATCATCAGTACGGCAAATAGCCAGCGACTGGAAGCGATAATAGACGGCATTAGTAGGTCCTCAATTGAAAGGGCTCGTTAAGACGCACGGGTCGACAACGCACACGGCATGCCATTACTGTCGTCGAGCGACGATTTCTTGCCATCTTCAATTCGCATGCGAATACCCTTGCTGCATAGCGGCAACCGGATATCCCGGTCAAACCGCACAAACAACGTGTGCGGAACCGTTTCTGCGCGGGGTCGCGCCCTTGCGCTACCGCGTTGCGGCCAACGCCGTACGCCGTCGGCGGACGGTTAAGCACGTGCTGGCGCTGATCGCCACTAGCAGCAGAGCCTGCGGTTCGGGGACTTGCCGGCCGACGATTGCGGGGGCGTTCAGCAGGCTGAACGCGCCGACGGAACCTCCGGCGCCGAAGGTGCGGGCGTACAGGAAGATTTCACCCGCTTCGAGGGCGGCTAACCAGCGGGGGTCGGTCATTTCCACGATGACATCCTGGCGCGGGGCGAGCGAGGTTTGCGGCAGGGGCAGGCGAATGAGGTCGCCCAAGGTTTCGAGCTGCGCCAGCGTTTGCGGGTTGAGGTCCTCGAGCCCGAAGCCGCGGCCAGCGACCGAGGCGAACGCCAGCTCGGTGAGCGTCGCCGGCAGGTCGCCCGCCACGATGCGGAAGCCGTGCGCCGTTGGCGCCACGCCCCCGGCGATTTCGGTCAGGCCGTGCAAGTCATCGCCGTGGTCGTGATCGTCGTTGAGTCCGGCGCCTGGGGATGGGGGAGCAGCAAACCCACCGTTGTTCCAGCCGACCAGCGAGATGAGCGACAGCGGCACCGGTTCGCCATCCACCGTTACGGCGGTAGCGCGATCGACGGTCCAATCCCACACATCGAGCTCGACGCCGAAGTCGACCGTGCTGCCGTTGGGGACCGAGCCGCCCACGGGATCAGAAAACACATGCCCGCGGTTCTCCAGCGCGTGCAGCAGGAACGTGTTGCCTTCGTCATAGTCGGTGAAGCGGTGGCTGCCCGAACTGTTAGTATCGAGTGGCGTGCGGGTGCCAGTTCCATCGGCGCGGACGGAGATGCGCGTGAGCGCTTCGCCCGTGTTGTTGGTGAAGCTCCAGCTTGACGCCCGCGGCAGGATGCCCATCGGTGTGCCGGAAAAATTGCTGATGCCGATGGTTGACCCCAGCAGGATGCGGCCCTGCGAGGCGTCGTTCAGCACGCGGTTCTGCCAACTTTCAGGTCCCGAGGAGCCGAGATTGTTGCCTCCTTGGCCCTGGAAAGTTTCGACAACGATCATCGCTGGTTCGTCTTGATCGACTTCTTGGAACGAGAAGCCGCTCGGGTACATATACTCCAGCGCCACCGTTTCGTCGCGTGAGAGCGTGCGCCAGTATTCGCCGGCGCTGATGCCCTTGGGCGGCTTCGCATCGGGGAGCGAGACGCCGTCGTTCCCTTCGTTGAGCACTTCACCCCCAATCGGCGGCGCGACAAACAGATTACCGCTACCGTTGACACGATAGTTTCGCAGCCACGCCGTGTTGCCCGGGCCGGTTTGGTTGAAGTACGACGCATCGGGATGTTGCAGCCCCATTGCATGGCCGATTTCGTGCAGCACCACGGAGTAGAGATCAATCGTGTCCTGGAGGCCGTTGTCGCGAGTCCACCCCCACCGCGGCGAGCTACTCCGCTCGGCACTGTTGCCGGCGGTTTGCCATTCGCTGAACGCCAGCCGCACCTGCTGTTGCAAGCGGGGATCGCTGTAATCGTTGAGGAAGTTACCCGCCATCTTCCAGGTGATCACCGGCTCATCGAAGGAGTAGTAATTGTTCGGTTGGGCGATCAGGTCCGCTGGGCCCGCCCCACTGGCGGGGATCAAGCTGAACGCAGACGCCTGGTTGGCGATCAAGAGTAACGCGGCGAATTGGCAAGCAAACTGGCGAGTCATGAGACACCTCCGAGGGAAATGCTGCGCGGCGGCAGCGAATTTGTGTTCCGGAAGGGAGATCAGGCTTGGGGGTGGGAGCCCGACTGCCGCGATCGTAGCTTGGGTCCTCGACCCGAGCGAGTTGGAGCGCCGTGCTCGATCGGGTCGGGGGACCCGAGCTGCAAACTCGCGGCAATGCTAGCAGCGCTTTCCTTAGAATCGGCATCAATTCGCGCGCCGCGGTCTGCCGATGCTTCTCTCGGGGACTCTTCACCGCCCGTGCGCTCACGCGCCGCGGGGGGGAGTTTGTTAAAAAACAAAGGGGGGATTTTCTCATGGCTATCAAGCTGCGCGCACGCTGCGCGCTGGGGCGGACCTTGTTCGCCGGGGGACTGCTCTGCGTGCTGGCCACTAGCGGCGCTGCGCAGACATTCGTCAGCGATCAGATGGAAGTCTTCGCTGAAGAGCAAGAACAGGTCATCGACCAACAGGTCGAGCAAACGTCGTGCTACGCTGAACCGTCATGTGATCTCGGCGCTGACTGCGGGCCCATCGACTGCGGGCCAAGCTGCGGCGTGCCGGCTTACGGTACATGCGGAGATTGCGGCGAGTGCTGCGAGCCGTGGCTCCAACAGTGCGGCGGCTGCTGCCAAGGTCACGTGCCAGGCTTTGTGTACGGCGAGTTTCTCTACCTGCGGCCGACGGGGGGCGACATCGCCCACGCCCAGCAGCAGGATGGCAACGGCGGCGCCGGCACAGTGCCGTTTGGGCGCATCGGCACGGTGGATATGGACAACCAACCCGGCTTCCGTATTGGCGGGGGCGTGTGCCTCGACGCATGTTCCAGCATCGTGGTCAGCTACACGCGGTTTGAAGGAGACGGCAGCGATTCGCTCGCCCAGCCAGTGATCCCGGGTGGCAGCGGCGCGGTGGGTTCATTGGTGCAGCATCCCGGCGCAGGGCTGACCGCTTCGACCGGTCCCGTGACCGCCACGAACGATCTCGAGTACCAAATCGGTGACATCCTGTTCCGCGATCTGTGGAAGGCGACGTGCAACTCGCGCCTGAAGTACTTGCTGGGCGGGGTCTATACCAGCTTCGACCAAGACTTCCAGCAACTAGGCACGTTCTCGGGCGGTCAAGGTGGCGCCATCCGCACCGATTCGACCATCGACTTCGATGGCGCCGGTCTGAAGGCGGGGATCGATTACGAACGCTTCCTCGGCCATGGCATCAGCTTCTACGGCAAGGCCAGCGCTGCAGCGGTGAGTGGCCGGTTCCAATCGCGCTACAACCAAGTAAACGACAGCACCGATGTGCAGCTCGCCAACGCCATTTGGAAAGACAACCGCGTGATCTCGCTGGTCGAGTACGAACTAGGCGCCGCCTACACCACCTGCAACCAGCGGTGGCGCGTGAGTGGCGGTTACCTGTTCCAGCACTGGGGAAACATGGTCACCAACAGCGAGTTCATCAATGCCGTGCAGAACGACAACTACGTCGATCTGGGTGACACGCTCAGCTTCGATGGCCTAACGGCGCGGATCGAAGCGCGGTGGTAACGGTGGCTGCTGACAATTAGCTGTTGGCGAATACCTGGATCGCATGGCGGTCCGGCTGTTGAAACCGATCGAAATCGCAAAAGTTGGCCTTTGCAGGAACGTTCCTGCAAAGGCCTTTTCTTTTCGCTAAATAGCGCAGACTACTTGACCGCTTCATCTTAACTAACGCATAATGCGGCTCGCCGAAGGTCTTGCCCGCCAGGAAGGTCGGGAGATTCTACCGGTATGCGCGTCACTCACTTCGCAAGTTCCAGTTATTTAGGCCACGGATGGCCCCGGCAGACTACTCCGGAGGTTTCATCATGTTTGGCCCACTTCGTTCGCTGCTTGGTCGTGCTCGTTCTCTGGATCACGTGCTGGAGTTCAAGCGGCAGCGCCGCACCCGCACCGCACGGCGACTGAATGTGGAGTCGCTGGAAGATCGGCGGATGATGGCGGTGCTGATCGGCGGGGGGGTATTCGGTGGTGGCGACGACATTGAATCGCTCAACGATAACGGGCCACCAGCCGGCCAATTGATCGGACCCGACACGGTGATGACGCTCACCAACTTTGGTGTGAATCGGGATGTCGAGGGGGATGATCCCGTTGATAACTTTCGGTACCAAGCGGCCGTGAGCGGCCGACTGACGCTCAGCTTCTCGTCCACCAGCGGCAGCATTCGCCTCGATGTGACCGACGAGCTGGGCAACACGCTGATCGGCGCGCCAATTTCTTCGGGCGTTATTACCACCCTACCCGTGGTTGCGGGACAGCCGTACTTCGTTTCGGTTCGGGAGACCGGCGCCGTCGGCTCCGGCGGCGTGTATAATGTGGAGATGCTGAACGTGGCGGCGCCGCAGCCGACGTCCATTGATCTCACGCCGGCCAGCGACACGGGTTTATCGAGTACGGACAACATCACCGGCGACACCACGCCCACATTCCTCATTCAAGCGGACCTCTCGAACTTCGTCGCGCGAGGGATCACGATCCTGAACCAAGCGACGATTGACCCCGACAACAACGGCGTCTCTGATGACGCCACCGACGATGGCGCTGGGCTCTATGTCTCGCTCATCAACACCAGCACCGGCGCGCAGGTGCAGGGCTTTGCCAACCCGGTGGGGGCGAACGGCTTCCTGTGGACCTTTACCGTGCCGGGCGCCTCAATGCTCACCAGCGGTGATTGGTTCGTCTCGACCGCGGTGCAAATGGTCGACGCGGCCGACATCAACGGCGGAGTCGGCGGCACGCAGCGGGCCACGGGTCGGGCGCAGCTTTCCGATCCGCTGATCATCACCATCCAGGCCCCGGGCGGCGCGCCGGCGCAGGCCTCGGCGGATCTCATTCCGTCGAGCGACACTGGGATGCTCAGCACCGACAACGTGACGAACAAGATGTCGCCGGCCTTTGATGGCGTGGCGCCTGTCGGCCGCGTTGTGCGGCTCTACGCGAACAATCGGCTGGTGGGGCAAACCATCGCGGGCAGCGATGCGTCCGATGATTCGGTCGGCCCGATTGGTGGCCTCGGCGGCGCCCCCGACGATGGCTTGGGGCTGTGGGAAATCACCACCGAACCGCTGGCTGATGGGGTTTACAACTTGCGGCTGGAAATTGAAGACGGCTCCGGAAATGTGACCAGCATCGAACCGGTGCTCACGCCCGGCTCGAACTTTGATTTCGAGATCGACACCAACACGCCCAATACGCCGCTGTTGGATCTGCGTAACGATACCGGGTTCGATCTGGCCGATGAGATCACCAGCGACAACACGCCGGATGTCTCGATGACCACCACCGACCCGGCGATCGCCAATCGGCTCTTCACCGACAATTTGAAGTTCCGCATCTACGATCGGTTCGAAGCGAACGCCGAAGTGCTAATCTACGACTCGGCAGCGGACGCCGTGGCCGACGCCACCACCACGCCCGGCGATATGTTCACCTCGCTCACGCAGCTCACGCGGACGCTCAACCTGGCGAACGGCGTGCATAACTTGAAGCTGGAAGTCGAGGACCGCGCCGGCAACATCAGCCCCGATTTTCTGCTGGAAGTGTTCGTGGACACCATCGCCCCCGCGGCCGTTGTGCCGAATCTGCTGGATGCCAGCGACAGTGGCATGGTGATTAACGACAATGTCACCAACAAGATGAGCCCCGCGTTCAGCGGCGTGGCGGAGATCAACACCAAGGTGTTTGTCTATGCGACGCGCATTAGCCCGACGACGGGAAATCCCATTGGCCCCGATGAACTGGTGGGCGAAGGGGTGGTCGGTAGTGAAAACTCCGATGGTAGCGCCGCTAACGGCCTGGGCCGCTGGGAAGTGACTGTCGAACCGCTGATCGATGGCGTGTACGACATCAGCGTGCGGTTTGAAGATGCGGCGGGCAACCTCACCGGTCTCGCTGACGCCTCGGCGAACGATCTGCGAATCGTGATCGATACCGAAGCGCCGAACACGCCGCTGTTGGACCTCAACAGCGCTAGCGACACCGGTCGCAACGGCGTGGACGATATCACGCTGCAAAACACGCCGCTGGTAACGATGACCTCGACCGACCCCAATATCGCGCTCGCGCAAGCGCTCTTCACCGACAACCTCAAGTTCCGCATTTATGACCGCTACGTAGGCTTCGGCGGCGCCTCGGTCGCGGAGTTCTTGCTGTACGATTCGGCCCAGGACGCGGCGGAAGATGCATTCAATACCGCGGGCGACATGTTCACCGCCCGCACGATCATTAGCGAAACCCTGCCGCAGCAGTTCTTCGCGCTCTTCGGCGCGGCGAACGCGGCGATTCTCAACGTGGCGGGCGTTGGCCGACTGGCCGACGGCATCCACAACTTCAAGCTGGAAGTGGAAGACCGCGCCGGCAACATCAGCCACGACTTCCTGCTACCGATTGAAGTCGATACCGTCACGCCGCCGGTTTCGTTCGGCGACCCCGCCGTCGCCAACGATGGCCTGAAGGCCGATAGCGACACCGGCGTGCTGGCCGATACCACCACGCTCAACGACCGCATCACGAAGGATTCCACGCCCACGTTCTGGGGCATTGCCGAAGCTGATTCCGTGGTGCGCATCTTCGCCGACAGAAACACCAATGGTGTGGTCGACGCCGGTGACGTGCTGCTCGGCCAAGCGGTCGCCACGCCGTTTGATGGCAACCGGTCATTTGCCGATGGCTATTGGGAGATCAACTCATCGATCGACCTGAACGACCCCGCGCTGTTCGCCGTGCGTGATGGCCTGCGGCGCATCTTGGTTACTGCCCAGGATGTGGCGGGCAACACCAACTTGCCGAACGACGGAACGCTCGATGCCCAAGCGATTCTCGACATCTTCGTCGATACCCAAGGCCCGCAGGTGAGCGGCGTGTTCGTGGCCGACAACCGCACGTACGATCTGTTTGATCCCAAGCCCTCGACCGATGGCCCCACGCCGCTGGTCAATGCAATTGAAATCGACCTGATTGACTTCCCCGTGCGTGTGGCGGGCTTCGTGTACGGCGCAGTTAACGACCAGATCGTCACCGATCCCGGCCAGTACAAACTGGTGGGCGATCATGTCGGAATCATTCCAATTCAAACCATCACCTTCGTGGAGAACAACGCCGTCGGCGCGGTGGGCCGAACCACCGTGCGGCTCACCTTCTTCGAGCCGCTGCCGGATGACCGCTACACGCTCACGCTGGAAGATAGCCTGCAAGACGACGCCGGTAACGCGCTCGATGGCGAGTCGAACGCCGCCGAACCGCAAGAAGTTCCGCTCTTCCCGAGTGGCAACATCGTCCCGGGCGGCGACTTCGTTGCGCGGTTCACGGTGGACACGCGGCCCGAGATTGGCGCCTTCATCAAGCAAAACATTTCCATCGACACCAACGGCAACTTCGTGTGGGATCCGGCGAATGGTCAGCTTGGAGGGGATTTCACTAATAAAGATATCCAGTACACGCTCCCCGTGGGCGTGGGCGCCGCCAACACGATTGGCCTCGGCGGCTACAACGAGCACGATTTGCTCTTCGCCGGTAAGTTCAGCCGCCGCCCGGCGAATGGCGTTTCTGATGGCTTCGATACGCTGGCGGCCTACGGCTTCTCCAACGAGCTGGGCGTGCGGCGCTGGCTGGTGGACCGCAATCATGACGGCGTGGTGAACGTCTCGCAGGGGGACATTCTCAACGTGCAGCCCGACCTGCCGAACTTCAACGTGGCGGGCGCTATCCCGGTGGCGGGCAACTTTGTGGGGGGCGCCGGCAGCGATGATGAGATCGGCCTCTACTTCGCAGGCAACTGGGCGTTCGATACGAACAAGAACTTCGTGATTGACGCGGGCGACACGTTCATCACCAACAACTTGCTCGGCCACCCGATCGTCGGCGACTTCGATGGCGACGGATTCGATGACGCCGCCGTGTTCAACAATAACCAGTTCTTCTTCAACTTCGCGAACGATGGTCTGACGGATGCGGCCGACCAAGTGATGACGTGGGGTTACCCCGGCGTATTGGATCGTCCCGTGGCGGCCGACTACGACCGCGACGGCATCGATGACATCGGCCTGTGGGTGCCGCGCAATTCGTCGGCCACGCCGCGGCCGCAGGCGGAGTGGTACATTCTCATTTCGAACGACGCCGCCGGCACGCGCCGCGTGACGGGGAGCGCGGTGACGCTCAACCATCCCTACACGCCGGTGCCATTTGGCGAAGATTTGTACGCCGAGTTCGGCGATGAACTGGCGCTGCCGATCTTCGGCAACTTCGACCCGCCAGTGGCCAGTGCGCCGACCGGCGTTGCCGTCGCCGCGAGCATTGCTGGTGACTACAACCGCGACGGCACCGTTGACGGCAATGACCGCGCTGTATGGGCCGGCACGTTCGGCTCCCGCACGGACCTGATGGCCGACGGCAACGGCAATGGTGAAGTTGACGCCGGCGACTACTCGATCTGGGCCGACAACCGCGCGCCGAAGCCCGCGGTGACCGCCGCCTTGGCGAGCCGTACCGTGCAGGCCGGCGACTACAATGCCGATGGCCGCGTGGGGACCGAGGATGTGGTGCTGTGGCGCAGCGCCTTCGGCACCTCCAGCCGTACCGCCGACGGCAACGGCGATGGCGTGGTCGACGCCGCCGATTACAGCGTGGCCCGCGACAAGTTCGGCAGCGCAAACGCCATCGCGTCACCCGCGCCGATGAGCCCGCCAGCCGCATCGGTGGCCATCGCGACATTCGCCACGAGCGCTCCCGCAACGACCGCCGTCGTGTTCGCCGCCCCGGCGCCGATTACGCCGGTGCGACTCGCTGCGGCGCCCGCACGCCGCGGGGCGTTCGTGACTCCGAGTGCTCGGGATGAGGCGCTGCTGCTGATGTCCGCGAAACCGCTAACGCAGCGTGAAGTGGCTTCGACTGATGCGCGTGACTGCCGCCAAGATGAAGTGGACGCCGAGGAAGCGGCGATCGAGTGGGCGCTGGCGGAGTTGGCGTTGTAAGAATCGCTTTGCTCCTACTTCCGCTCCACCAAAAACAACTGCTCCGTCACGTGAATCGGCCGGTTGTTGAAATTGCGGCTGCCGCGGAACGCGTTGTGCGGAATCTCGAAGACGGTGAGCGAGCCGAACTCGCCGAGCAGCGCGCGCATTTGGGCCGGCGCGATGAAGCCTTCGTTGCTGAATGACACCAGGAGAAACGGGGCGTCGATTGCGTTGATCAAACTCCGCAAGAGCGCCGCCGACTGCGCGCGGGCGTTGTAGCCGCTGCGGCGCCAGTTGGTCGGGATGCCCGACACGCGGCTGATCTCCGCCGGGCGCTGGTAGCTGACCAGCAGATTGAGCATGAAATAGTTCGAACCGTACGGATGCTGGTTATACGGCGGATCGAGATACGCCAGGTCCATACCCAGCGACTGCCGGGCCGCTTCCAGCGCATCGCCGCACAGCACGCGTGACTCACACTCGAATCGGCTGAGCACGGGCGCTTCAAGTTCAATCCGACCACGAATTCGGGACAGTGCATCGGCGCCGCGCCCACCGTACTGGCCCAATTTCGTGGCGCCGTTCTTGTAGAATCCTTTGAAAACCCCGGCCGTGTTGGCGTGGATTGAGGCTTTTGAGAGCAAGGGGCCGAGCACAAGTTCCCGCATCTCGTCCGAAATGTGCGTATCGATCAGCCGGCGATAGTTGTCGAGTCGCCGGGCGTTCTCCCGCGTGTAGAAGACGCGATCATCGGGTGTGATCTGCGTTTCGTTGCGCGGGGCGTACAGTTCTTCGATGAATCCGGGCGGATAGTGATCCTCCACGACGCGCGCGTTCAGCTCGGCAATGCCGCGAGTTAACTCTCGCCAATCGACCGTGCTTCGATTCCGCAAAAAGCAGCGGCCTGTCACCGCGGCGTATTCTTCCAGATCGTTGCTCACCACGAGCGACGAGTGCGCCTTGAAGAATCGCGATACTACGCCCGAACCGCTGAAGGGATCGAACGTGCGGAGCTTCGCTTTGCCGAGCCGCTCTTTGACTTGTGCAACCGCGGCGCCAATGGGCCCGAGCAACGACCGCTTGTTGCCGATGTAGGTGAGCAGTTGCTTGGTGAGATAATCGGGCGATTCCGCGAACAAATACGGATCAACCGCCAACAGCGGATGAGACGCACACAATGGCGAAGTTCGCTGACGAAGTTGCAGCACGCGGTAGCTCCGGCAGGTGCGAAAGTCGGCATTTTACCGGAATCAGGGATCGCGAGAATATCAATCGGCTGCCGAAAATCATGGCGCCAAGCGCCAGCATCATCGTACTCGGCTCCGGAACCGTCGCCGCAACCGCGGTCGCCGCCGACGAGTTCCCAAACGCGCTCACCCACACGTTGTAGTCCGCCCCACTCACGTTGCCCGGCGTGGTGTCACCCGGCAGCACCACGTCGAGGCCCAGGTTATCGCGCCAGACGGCGTAGTCGGCGGCGTTCACCACGCCATCGTCGTTGTAATCGCCGGCCAAGAGGGGGGCGTTTGCCTGCGCGGTGAGGAGCAAATCGTAGAGCTGCACGTTCGCGTCGGCGCCTTGAACGCGCACATAGTACGTGCCAGCGGCAGCCAGCGCGATGTTGGTAAGCGTTTCCGCGACGCCTGCCGTAGCGGAGTCCGCCGAGCCCAGTTGGGTCACGCCGTTCGAGCCCAGGAGCGTGAGCGCCAGATTGTTCCGCGCGTTGGCGTTGAAACTCGACTGCGCACCACCCTCCACCCCTTGATTGAACACCCCCCCGCGCGGTGTGAGTGTGGCGCTCAGGGTGAGCGGCGCGGTGATGGTGAACGAAAACACGTCGGCGTCGGTATTATCGGCAATGCTCACAAAATCGACGGCGCCATCCGCGATGGCTTGCGTACTGGTGATGGCGCTCGTGCCGATCGCCAAGCTCCCGCCGTTGGACAAGCCGCCGAGCGGCGTCGCCCGGGCAGCCGTGCCGTTCCCTAGGTTGTTATTGGTCTTTTCGTACACGTCGCCGTACAACCCGTGGATGCCGCGCACGTCGTCTAGTTGCGGGCCATCGAACACATCGTTGCTGAACGGTTCCATCAGCAGGTTGCTGGTCGACGATTCAATATGCAACAGCCCAAACGCGTGGCCCAGTTCGTGCATCACGGTATTGCGGAACGGGCGGTAATTGTCCGCAGGGTCGGAGTAGAAAGTCGTTTCCCCGGTGTCGAACACCATATCTCCATCGCGCGGCAGATAGGTGTAAGCGAGCGTGCTACTGGGACCATCCACGTACGAGCCGCCGATGCGAATGTCGCCGCGGACATTCGCTTGTCCGGAGGCGCCGGAAAGCGCGCTGCCGTCATCTTGCGCGGAGTAAGTGAAATCAATGCCGCCCAACTCTTCCCAGCGATCAAACGAGTCTTGGAAAAACGGGAACCACGGCCGCAAGGTGAGATTCGTTCCGCCCGGTCCGGCGCCAAACTTGCCATCCAGATACGAAATGAGATTGCTCACCCCATCGCGCGTGTCGGGAGTGGTGGTTCCATCGCGGACAATGCTCCACGACAAGTTTACCGGCCGACGAACGTTCGTTTGGTTCCACGTGGTCGTCGCCGGCACATAAGCGGTCGCCGTGCTCGCGAAGATGCCGATGATGAAGACAATTCGAAACATGCTATCCGAAAGCCGCGACCGCGGAGCGGAGCGCGTGAGTGGGTGAAGGTGGAAGTCGGAATGCGAAGTGCGGAATCGGAGACGTGGAGTGCGGCCGTTTCTTATTTCGCATTCGCACCTCCGCATTCCGCATTCTTCAAAACACGCGATCCGCTTGCGCGTCGCGGCTAACGCCTTATTCTACTTGAAGGTGGCGATTTAGCGCTGATTTTGCCGGTCGCGGACCGCTTGGCGGCCCAAAATGACCGTAGAGACCGCAACCAGAATGACGAGCGTATTTGGTTCCGGCACCGGTGCGGCGGCGGCGACGTTCGCGACCTGGGCCGGCGCCGCGTAGAACGCTGCCATCACGGGCGCCGTCGTTGGGGCCGATAGTGCCAGCGCTTCCGCCGTGGTCTCTGTCGTGCCACCGCCCGCCGCGATGATTTCTTCGAGATAGGCGCCGAGTGTCGTTTGGTACGCCGTGTAAGTCGGCAGCAGCGTGGTGAGTGAAGTTTGCTGTTCTGTCAGAAAGTTGAGCTTGTCTTCGAGCTTCGTTTGAATCGTTTCAATTTGGGTGGTGATGCGCTCGAGTCGCCGCGCCGATAGATCGGTCCGCGCTTGATACTCCGCCAGCAGTTCGTCGTAGTACGTTTGGCGATCCGTGACCGTGGTGATCGACGAGCCGAGCGACTCGAGATAGTTTTCCGACTTCAGCACGAACAGGTCGTACCGTTCGGTGAGCCGTTCCATCCGGCTGACAATGTCCATGTAATCTTCAGTGGTGTAGAAGTTGGTCACTTCGGCGAGCCCCGTATCGTAGTCGCCCATCAGGTTGGTGAACTTGGATTCGAAACGGGATTGCATTGCTTCGAAATCAAAACTGTGCCCGCCGAAGCCGCCGCCGTGGGCGCCGCGGCCGAACAGGTCGCCGCCCAAACCACCGCCGCCGCGGTGGGCGTAACCGGTTGTGGTGAGGGAAAGGATTAGGAGCAAAGCGCAGGTACGCATGGTTGATACTCGAAGGGGTTGAATGGAAATCATCCGTTGACGCGCTCCCCCGACTGATGTCGGAGGAGAGAAACACAACTACTGCACAAAGAACCGCTCCCGGCCCGCGAAGCGGAAGCTGCCAAAACGGCCGCGACCTTTGGTTGGCTGTTCGCCGACGGCGAGCGTGGTTTCGCCGCCGACGGTGGCCGTTTCGGCGATCGTCACGATGTCTTCCTCGGTGGCGGTGTAAACGGTGAAGTCTTCGGTCACAGCGCCGTTGTGCGTGACGGCGTTCACGCCACCGCCAAGCACGGCGAGGAACTTGCCGCCAATCGTGCCGGTGTCGGCGATCGTCACGGTGTCGTCGCCCGATCCGCCACTTACGAGGGCATTCTCACCAATGCTGCCGGCGAGAGTCGTGCTGTTGAGCCCGCTGCCGAGTAGCACGCGGACCGATTCCGCCACGCCGGCGCCCGCTTCGATCACTACCGAATCGTCGCCCGACCCGGCAGCGATGCTCAGCGCGCCGTCTACCGTACCGCCGACGGTCACAGTGTTCGCGCCATCGCCGAGGTAGACATGCACGCCACCGGTAACGGTCGAATCCGCGGTAAGCGTGATTGCATCGGCGCCGCTGCCCGCGCCAATTGCCAGGCGACCCACTTCACCGGAAACGGTTAGGCTGTTGTCGCCGCCGCGCAGCTCAATCGCCGCCAGTTCTTCAATCGTGGTGGCGAGCGTGACGCTATCGGCTGCCGAACTGCCGCGGTAATTCAGCCGTTCGATTGTGCCGCCGGTGACCACGAAGCTGCCGCCGTTCTTGCCGAGGCTGGCGTAGACTTCGTCCACTACTGCCGCGGAGAGATCGAGCGACACTGTCGCCGCCGTACCGGAGGCCGCTGTCCCGGAGGAAGGGGCGGTGAGATTGATGCGGATGTCATCATTCACGCCGGTGAGGGTGGTTTCGTCCGCGATCACCACCCCATTATCGGTCACGCGGTAGGTGTCGGCCGCGACGGCGACGATTTCCACCGCCCCGTCCGGCGTACCCGAGATCAAGAGGTCACCCCCCGCCGAGGCGACCGCCGACACCGTGAGGCAACGTCGCGATTCGAGGGTTTCCAGCGCCAGGGGATGACCAAATTCTTGCCTGTCTGTTCTCATGTTCCACGCCTTGGATGGTGGGAGGAAAGTTACCTAAAGCCGCCAAATGATCCAACTTACGGCACGTCGGCTTGCTGCCGAACCACTCCTCCCCCCGGTAAGAGACGGGAAAATTGAGGCAGGCGCAACGGTTTGCGAGCCATTTATTGAGAAACGGGGTTTTATTCCCAACGCCGGGTGCGCGAATAAAAAACTTTGCTTTGCGAGAATGACATTCCGCCGCGAAATCCGTCTTTCAGAGTGGTGAATAGGGTGGCCCCGACTTTCGGCCGCAAACGACTCGCCACGGAGAGAAGAGATGTCCGGCCGATTGTCGGGGCGGCCGGTAGGCCGTAGGTAGCAAGCCGCAGCACTTCTTATGGCTGGCGCCACACTGACATTCGGCCGGTCGCAGTTTTCCAGGTGGTGATTTAGAAGCGGCCGAAAGTCAGTGCCACCCAAATCCACGTAAAGAGACAACACCGATGGTCGCCAGCATGCCTAGTTCGCCCCCCTCAGGTTCGCACAGCGCACCCGATGTGCAGGCGCTGATCTTGGCGGCGCAGTCCGGCGCTCAGGCCGACGTAGGCCAACTGCTCACGCTCTACCGCAACTATTTGCAAGTGTTGGCGGCGACGCAGATCGATCGACGGCTGGCCGCTCGGCTGAGCCCATCGGACATTGTGCAGGAGACCATGCTGCGGGCGCACGCTAACTTCGCCCAATTCCGGGGCTCTTCCGAAGGGGAACTGCTGGCGTGGCTGCGACAGATTTTGGTGAACAACTTGGCGACTTTCGTTGAACAACATCTGCTGGCCGCCCGGCGTGATGTGCGGCGGGAAGTTTCGCTCCATCACTTGGCCCAATCGCTCACGCAATCGACAATTCAGTTGGCGGCGATGATTCCGGGCCGGAACGAATCGCCGAGCCAAATCGCCCAGCATCGCGAAGAGGCGGTGCTGCTAGCAGACCGGCTTGCCACGCTGCCCGAGGATTACCGCCAAGTGCTGCTGCTGCGGAACCTCAAAGGCCTGAGCTTCGACGAAGTGGCGGCAGAGATGGGCCGCACCACAAGCGCCGCCCGGATGTTGTGGTTGCGGGCGATTGATAAGTTGCGCGCGACGTATGCGACGGAGGATTCGAGTTTGAAGTGAACAACTCTCGCGAATTCAACCCATTTTTTGGCCACCCCCCGGTTGGAAAATTCCCGAAACTTTTCCAAAAGTTTGACTGGAAAGTGGCCACCTGATACTGTACAAATAAACAGATAGGCAACCAACTCGCCAAACGCACGAACGTAACATATTTGGCCGCATGCCACCTGTAACCAACACCCTCGACCTGCAAGCGACCGAGCAAGACCGCCTGGCGCGTTTGCTCGACGCGTACCTCGTTTCCCAAGAACGAGGCGAAGCGCCAGCACGCGCGGAGTTCTTGGCTCAACATCCGGAAGATGCCGAGCGGCTGGCGACTTATTTGAGCGGGCTCGATTTGTTGCGGGCGGCGGCTGATCCGCACTCGGCGGTGAAACGCTTTGCCGAGAACACCGGTGAACAGATCGGCGAGTACACGCTGGAGAGGGAAATCGGCCGCGGCGGGATGGGCGTGGTGTACGAAGCGGTGCAGACTTCGCTCGGGCGGCGCGTGGCGCTCAAAGTGCTGCCGCGCACCGCCGGGATCGGTGAGAAGCAACTCGCGCGGTTTCGCAACGAAGCCCAAGCCGCCGCCCAAGCGCAACATCCGCACATCGTGCCGGTGTACGCGGTGGGTGAAGATCACGGCGTGCATTACTATGCGATGCAGCTCATCGCGGGACACTCGCTCGCTGATTGGCTTGCCGGCACGGCGGGCGGAACCAGTTCTACGCGCGGCAACTCGACCGATTCCGATTTGCCAAGCACCACCGGCGCTGCGCTCGCCGGACCCGCGCTCGATGCTACGACGAAGCCAAGCGTGCCTCGTCCACTGCTCTTGCAACCAGTTCCCCGCGATCTCGCTGCCCACATTCGTCAACTTGCCGAGTGGGGCCAACAAGCGGCCGCGGCGCTTCATGCGGCACACGGTTGTGGCGTCGTGCATCGCGATGTGAAGCCGTCGAACTTATTGATCGATGAAACTGGCAAACTGTGGGTCACCGACTTTGGCGTCGCCCGGCGGCGCGAAGCGGCGGCGCTCACACAGAGCGGCGATGTGCTGGGCACCATGCGCTACATGAGCCCCGAACAAGCCCGCGGGCAGGATGCGGAGATCGACGCGCGATCGGACATTTATTCGCTCGGCGTGACGCTGTACGAACTGGCGACGGGCGTGCATCCGCACGATGGCCGGTCGGCGCTTGCGCAATTGCTTAACGAACATGCGGCGCCGGCGCGGCCGATGCTCACGTGCAACCCGGCGATCCCGCGCGACTTCGCCCTGGTGATTCACAAAGCGCTGCAAGCGGCGCCGGCCGATCGGTATTCGTCGGCCCAAGCGCTGGCCGATGATCTCGGCCGCTTCCTCCGCGGCGAACCCGTGTGGGCCGCGCCGACCACTTGGCGCCGGCGCGCGACGAAGTGGGCGCAGCGGCATCGCCGCACGATGTACGGCGTGGCGGGGGCTGCGGCGCTCGGCGTCGCGGGACTGATCGTGAGCGTGGTGCTGCTATCGGCCAGTAATCGTCGCTATTTGGCGGAGAACAAAGTCGCCACCGAACGGCTGCAGAAAACGCAGGAAGTCCTCGACCGGTTCGCGGCCGATACGGCGGAACAACTCGCCACGATTCCCGGCGCTGAAGGAATTCGCAAACAGATTTACGCCGAGAGTTTTGATTTTTATTCGCAGCTGGCGAGCGAAGCCGCCGCCGATCCGGCGCTGGCGGTGGATGTCGCCAAGGCGTACGCAAAGATGGGCGTGCTGGTGGGTAAATTGGGTCAAGCGGACGAGTCGCTGGCGCTGTTGGATCAAGCCGAAGGGGCGCTAGCGAAGGCGCCAGCTAAGCCGCAAGCGGCGGCAGAACGCGCGGCGACGCTGGCGCTAACCAAAGCGTATCGCGGCGCGCTGTTGTGCGAGCGCCGCGAGTACGTCGCTGCGGCCGATGTGCTGCGGCAAGCGCTCGCGCTGAATGAAGAAACGCTCGCCGGTTCACCGGAGGACGTAGCGCTCAAGCGGCAACTTGCTTCAGTGGCGGCGAATCTGGCGATCGCCGAGCGCGAGCTCGGCCAAGCTGCAGAAGCCGACCGCCACGCCTCGCTGGCCATCCAGCACTTTCGAACGCTGCAAACGGCAACGCCCAACGATTGCCAACTCACGCGGCGCCTCGCCGACGCCTACAATCTGCGCGGCCTGTTGCCGGCCTCGCTCAACCCCAAGGCAATTGGCGATCTTGAAGAAGCAATTCGGCTCGAACAACAACTCGTTGAAGCCGATCCGCTGGACACCACCGCGCGGAGTTCGCTCGCGCGCTCGTGGAATAATCTGGGCCTCGCGCACAGCGCCGTACGGGACTGGCAGGCGGCTGAATCGGCGTTCCGCACGGCCATTACGTGGCAGGAGCACCTGGTCGCATCGTCACGCCACGCGGTGCGGCACTGCCGCGATTTGGCGATCAGCCAAAGCAATCTAGGCGCTGCGCTCGCGCAGCAGGGCCGCTTCGCAAACGCCAGCCGAGCGTTTGAAGATTCGCTCGCGCAGTATCGAACCGTCATGGCCAAGGCGCCGCACGACGAGCAGACCAAAAGCGACGCCGGCAGCGTGGGCCACAACCTGGCGCTCACGCTGTGGCGGCAAGGCGAATTCGAACGAGCGCGCACGGTCGCCACCGCGGCGCTCACGCTGCAGGAGAGCGCGCTGGCGGCCGTTCCAAGTTCGGCCGAGTTTCGCACGCGGCATGAAGCCCAATCAAGTACAGTTGCCCAATTAAATGTCAGCGATAACCAAGTCTCGTCGGTTAAGAACTAATTCCATCATGAACGCCCGCCATAATCATTCCGCCTCCCCGCGCAGTCGTCACCCGCGGATCGAACCGCTCGAATCGCGGCTCGCCTTGTCCGCCAACTTCGGTGGGTTTGGCGGCGATTTCGGCCTAACTCCGTACGAACACTGGGAAGATTTTGGCCCGCGGCCGATCTTCGCACAGTGGTCGCACGAATCTTTCGCTGGTTCGCCCGAGCATGGTGATGAGGCCAGCGCCGCCGAAGTTCTCAGTCGTTCACCGAGCCAACACAGCGAGGCAAAGCTGCGTCCCATCGCCGCGTTGTGGCAGCCGTCGACCGGCACGCTCTACGTACTTTTCGCCCCGACCACTCAACCCTTCGACGAAACACCGGTCGCCACACCGAACGGCGGCGGCCCATTGCGCTCGCAATTGTCGCCCCCGCTAACTAACGACGCGCCGATCCCTAATCTCGTTCTAGTGCGTGAGCC
The DNA here is from genome assembly GCA_022841705.1 of Pirellulales bacterium. GTDB lineage: Bacteria > Planctomycetota > Planctomycetia > Pirellulales > Lacipirellulaceae. The sequence continues at coordinate 213,867 of JALHQZ010000004.1, read as the reverse complement.
GGGCGATACGCACACGCCGTTGTCACTCGCCGCACTGGAACTGCTTGGCGCCGAACTCGAATTGACTTCACCCCCTCTGGGTATCGCTCAAGCTCAGCCGACGGCGCCCACTAACGTGACCGCACCCATCGTTGACGCCACTGCCCAGCTCATCGCCACCGCAAATCGTGGTTGGGATGTCTCGGCGGTTGAAGCAGCGATTGACGAACCGCTCACCGCGCGTGACGCCGCCTACGCTGGGTACGCCGAAACGCAGTGGCTAGAAATCACCCGCGAGGAAGCGGCACAGGTGCAGAAGCTGCTCGACGCGCACCGCCTGCCGCACGAAGTGAAGGGAGCGGCCAATCACATTGCGCAAACTTCCGCCTCCGAACTCCACCCCGAAGATTACATGGCTGCCGACTGGGTGAACGACCTGGTGCTGTTGGCGGCCGCCAACTCGGCCGATGATGCGGAGCTGTTCCTCGCGCTCAGCGGCGAAACGGCTTCCGTGCAAACTGCCACGAAGGTTGGATTATCGCTCGGCAGCACCACTCCGCAAACAGAGCCCGTTGCTAACGCAACCGAAATTCTCGCTCCCAGCCGCACGCTACGGTGGTGCGGGGCGGTGCTCGCGCCGGTGCTGTTTGCCGCGGCGCTCCGGGATCGGGCGAAGCGGAAGGCGGCGAGCGGGATGGGGCGCTAAGCCGCGAACGCCGCTAATACCCATACCGCTCAAAATACCCCGCCCAGCGCTCCCGCACTTTCGCTTCGATATCCGTCGGCAACTGATACCGGTTCGTCTTGTAATCGCGCTTCTCGCTAAAGTAACCCTCAATCGCCGGTGCGACGGCGGCGAAGCGGTCGAGGCCGAGCGATTTGTACACACGTTCCATTTCGGCGCGGGGCTGCGCGATGAGGTCTTCGTACCTCACATCCACCAGTCGGCCGGGCGGAACCAGCGGGCGATCGCGCTCGAACGCGGCGTACATCGTTTCGAGGTTCTTCAGCACCTCGGGTTCAATCCACTCATACTCGGCGCGGTAGCCTTCGAGCCCTTGGGTATCGCACAGCGATTTCCACAGCCGCACGGTTGAGGGATAGAGCGTGAGTGGGTCGCGGCAGATGTGGACGAAGCGGGCGTCGGGGAAGATTTCGAGCAGGGCTTTCACGCGGGCCGTGTGCGGCGGTGATTTCAGAATCATCCGGCCTTTATTCCGTAGCGTGACCGCTTTAACAAAGCGTTCGAGCGTGCGTTGCCATTCGGCGCGATCAGCGGCGGGAACTTCATCGAGCGTGAGGTACTCGCCATGCACGGGGCCTTCGTTGGGGAACGCCCAGCAGCGATACGGGGTCGGCAGTCCGAGACTACACAACGCGAACTCATCTTCTTGCGGTTTGTCCCAGCCGGTTTCGACGTTGTCCATTGGCCGCTTCGCCGGCAGCAGCCAGCGGGTGAGCGGCTTGGTAACGGTCTCGGTCACCAAGAAATGTTGCGGCGCGAAGCACTCGTACGTGTTCGGCGAGATATGCCGCTGGTCGAGCATCAGCAGCTCGTGCAGTAGCGTGGTTCCACTGCGCCAGTGGCCGAGGACAAAGAGCGGTGGTTGTTCGAGCCGCAGCGCGTTGATTCGCGGACCGTAGACCAGCGATTGCACCAGCGCCCAGAAACTGTTGAACGCCGCCACGCCGGCGATCGTGCTGGCGGTCACGTAGCCGTGGGCCGAGAGCTTGTTCCAGTGCGCGGCCCAGAGCGGCAGCCAATCGCCCAGGCTCATGCCGTGCCAAAACTTGGGCGTCAGCAGGCCGTAGTGGTGCAACGGCTCGGCGCCGTAGCCTTGGGGGTTCGCGGGTCGGGGCGGGGTTTGGAGGGCGGGCATCGCGGGGGGTCTTCGCAGCAGAGCCGTAAGAGAACGGGAGCAAACGGCTTACAGGCTGATTCTAAGGGCCATCGTCGGGGTTGTCATCGTGCAACAACGCGGGATATCGGAACCTTGCTGAAACACAGGCAACCCATCGAGGTCAAGCGGTAAAAGAACCCACCTTCCGCCACTTTACGCCTTTGTCAGGTCGGCCTATTCTAACGTCACGCTGGCGTGCTGTGCCCAGGCGGGCAGTTCGCAAAACTCGGGGTCAAATTGCCATACCCGCGGTCTGGTGCGGGGGGTTCTTAGCAAGGAAAGTCAGCCGATGAAACCATCTTTGTCCCGGCTCCTGTGGGGAGCAATTCCGTTGTTATTCGTAGCGCTGAGCGCCGCACCGGCGTGGGCTCAGGACACGCCGGCCGCCGAGCCTCCGCCGGCTGTCGATCCCGGGCACAACGCTTGGATGCTCACCTCGAGTGCGCTCGTGCTCTTCATGACCGCGCCCGGTCTGGCCATGTTCTATGGCGGTCTCGTGCGGCGCAAGAACGTGCTGAGTGTGATGATGCAGTGCATCACGCTGATGGGGCTGATGACGGTGATTTGGGGTCTGTACGGTTACACGCTGAGTTTTGGTGGCGACAACGCTTCGCTCGGCGGCAAGTACAATCCGTGGATCGGCAATAGCGATTATTTGTTCATGCGAAACGTGGGACTCTCATGGGACGCGACAGCCGAAACGGTAGTGACCCCTATGTTCTGCCCGGAACTGGGCTTTCGCATCCCGCGGCTCACGCACATGCTGTTCCAGGGGATGTTCTTTATCATCACTCCCGCACTCATCTGCGGCGCCTTTGCCGAACGCATGAAGTTCAGCGCGATGGTGCTGTTTAGCATCTTGTGGGGAACGCTGGTGTACTGCCCGCTGTGCCACTGGGTGTGGGGGGGAGGCTGGCTTGCGTTCCGCGCGAATTGGGATGGTGCCGAGGGGGTGGATGCCTTAGCCGGTGGCGCGCTCGACTTCGCGGGCGGCACGGTGGTGCATATTAGCTCCGGCGTCTCCGCGCTGATTTGTGCGCTGCTCATCGGCAAGCGGATGGGCCACGGCTCGGCCGACTTGCGGCCGCATAACCTCACCTATACCGCGCTCGGGGCCGGGATGCTGTGGGTCGGGTGGTTTGGTTTCAACGGGGGGAGCGAGCTTGCCTCCGATGGAATCGCCGCCAGCGCGTTTGCGGCGACGCATTTCGCCGCCGCGGCCGGGGCATTGGCCTGGGCGTTGTACGAAAAGGTCCACCGCGGCAAGCCGAGCGTGCTGGGCGCCGCCTCCGGCGCCGTGGCGGGTTTGGTCTGTATCACCCCCGCTTCCGGATTCGTGCAGCCGATGCCGGCGCTCATCATGGGCGCTGTCGCCGGCGTGGTTTGCGCTTGGGCGTGCGGCACGCTGAAGAACAAGTTCAAGTATGACGACGCGCTGGACGCCTTCGGGGTCCACGGCATCGGCGGCACCTTGGGGGCTATTCTAACGGGGGTCTTCGCCACGGGCGTGATCCAAGGGAATCTGGCGATCGTCCCGGGCGAAAAGCTCGGGATGATCGAAGGCAGCAGCTCGCTGCTGAAGGGCCAAATCGCGGCCGTCATCGCCACTTGGATATTTAGCATTGTGGTGACGTTCATTCTGCTAAAATTGGTAGATGCCATCGTCGGCCTGCGAGTGAGCGATGAAGCCGAACGCCGCGGCTTGGACATCGCCGAGCACGAAGAAGAAGGCTACCTGTTGACGTAAATCCTGACCTCGTTCGCCGCGTCCCATGGGGCGCGGCGAACGAGTTTTTCACTTCGCACAAATTATCTCCCGAATATTTTCTCCTGGACTGGAGCACACTCTCATGAAGAAAATCGAAGCCATCATTCGGCACTACAAGCTGGAGGACGTGAAGAACGCCCTCAGCGAAGCGGGGATCGTCGGCATGACGATCACCGAAGTCCGCGGGTTCGGCCGCCAGAAAGGTCACACCGAAATGTACCGCGGCACCGAGTATGCCGTGGACTTTGTCCCCAAGGTGAAAGTTGAGGTCGCCGTGGATGACACGCGGCTGAAAACGGCGATCGACACGATCATCCGCTCCGCCCAAACCGGCCAAATCGGCGATGGTAAGATTTTCGTCTCCGATCTGGTCGACACGGTCCGCATCCGCACCGGCGAAACCGGCGGCGATGCGTTGTAGAAAGCTGTGAGCGATTGGCTGTAAGCTTTGAGCTATACTAAGCGGGGGACGAAAGTCCCCCGCTTTTGCATTGTGGGGCAGGCTTTCTGGCCTACATGCGGTGGAATCAAACGTCGTTTAGAGTGCGGTAACTTGGGGCTCGTCAGGCCAGAAAGCCTGACCCACGTATGGCGGAAACTTCGACAACAGGCGTGCGACTGCGGGCGATGGTGGGCGAATGCCGCCAGCGGCTTGCCAGCGAGCGCGCCCGCATCCGCCAGCAGCACGACTTGGGACTCCCCAGCGCGCAGGTTTGCACGAAGCTCTCCTCGCTGATCGATTCGGTGGTGCTGGACCTGCATCGGGCGGCGCTCGACGAGTTTGGCGGCGAAGGCGAAGTCCTGCGCGATAAAAGCGTGTTGGTGGCCCATGGCGGGTACGGCCGACGGCAGATGGCGCCCTTTTCCGATGTCGATCTGATGATCCTGTACGACCCCGCCGCGCGCGGGCCGGCCGAGAAACTCGCCCGGCGAATGACTCAGGATCTGTTCGACGTGGGTCTGGATGTTGGCCAAAGTCTGCGCTCGCCGGAAGAGGCGATCTCGTTGGCGAAAACCGATGCCGTGATCGGCACGGCGCTCATCGAATCGCGCACCCTGGTCGGTTCGCAGGATCTGTTCGAATCGTTCTACCCGGCGTTTGAAAAGGTCATTCGCCGGCGCGGCGCGGCGTCGGCCGAGGCGTTTATCAATGCCCGGCGGGAAGAACGGCACAAGTTCGGCGAAACGGTGTACCTCCTAGAGCCGAACGTCAAGCGGTCGCGCGGCGGCCTCCGCGATTTGCACCTCTTGCGGTGGTTGTGGTTTTTGCATTCCGGCGTGAGCGATCTCGATCGGCTCCGCACGATGGGGGTGCTCAGCAAGTTCGACCACCATCGGCTGCAAACCTCGCGCGATTTTCTGACCAGGGTTCGCAACGACTTGCATTTTGAGGCGAATGCGGCGCGCGATTCACTCACCCGGGGCGAGCAACTGCGGATCGCGGAGAAGTTTGGCTACCGCGGGCGCGACGGGCTGTTGCCCGTCGAGCAGTTCATGCGTGATTACTTCCGCCACGCCGGGCACGTGTGGTTTATGGCGGCGCGGATGAGCGAGATCACGCGCCCTAAACCGACCGTGCAGCGGGTGATCGGCTCGCTGCTCAGCCGCAACATCGAGCAGGACTACCGCATCGCCGGCGCCGAGATTTCCGCCACGCAGCTTGGCCGCGGCAAGTTGCAGAAGCGCGTGGACGAAGTGCTCCGGCTGGTAGATTTGGCCCGCCTGTTTGACTGTCGCATTGGGCACGAGACGTGGTACTTTGTTTATCGGGCGGCGCCGAATCTTTCGTCCCAGCTCACGCTCGAAACAATCACGCGGTTTCTGGAGATTTTGGACAATCCAGCGCAACTTGGCGATCTGTTGCGCCGGTTGCACGAACTGGCGATTTTGGAAAAGGTGATTCCCGAGTACGCCACCGCCCGCTGTTTGTTGCAGTTCAACCAGTACCACAAATACACGGTGGACGAGCACTGCATTCGCGCGGTCGAAAAGGCGACGTTGTTTGCCGAGCGCGACGATTTTCTCGGCCAAACGTATCGGGGCCTCCGCGACAAACGGCTACTGCACCTCGCGCTCCTGATCCACGATCTCGGCAAAGGCCAGCAGCGCGACCACAGTATTGTAGGTGAGGAGATCGCCCGCCGCACAGCCGAGCGGCTGCACCTCTCGGAGCCGCAGACAACGATGCTGGCGACGCTCGTGCTCAAGCACCTCGACCTCACGCACCTAGCCTTTCGCCGCGACACGAGCGACCCGGTGGTGCTTGCGAAATTCGTCGAGGACCTCGGTGGCCCCGAGGGACTCAAGCTGCTGTACTTGATCAGTTGCGCCGATATGGACGCGGTTGGCCCCGGCGTGCTGAACGACTGGAAGGTTGAGGTGCTGACCGAACTCTACCGGCGAATGATGGATATCGTGGATGTCCAACCGGACCAGCGCGCCGAGCGCCGCGCGGCGATCGCCCAAACGGTGCAGGCCGCGCTGCCGAAGGCGGTGGCGAGCGACGAGTGGTTCGCCCGCCAACTGGCGGCGCTACCGGAATCGTACGTCGCCACGCACACGCCCCAGCAACTGGCCGAGACCCTTCAGCGGCTGCGCAAACTCACGGGTCGCCAAGGGGATGCGTGGGGCGCCTACCGCAGCGACGGCAGAACGCTCGAACTGACCGCGGGCGTCGACCAAGGCTCCGGTCGGGGGATTTTCTCCAGCATGGCCGGCGCGCTCAGCAGCAAGCAGCTGCAGATTCTCTCGGCCGAAACCATTCTGCTGGAAGAAGGTTTGCTGCTGCAGCGCTACATGGTGGAAGATCGCAGTGGTAGCGGGGCAAACGAGCAGCGGCTCACAGAGATTTGCCGCGCAATGGTCGCCGCGATCGATAACCCGACGCCGCCGTCGTTCCCACGGCTCTGGGGCGCCGATCAAGATGTCGCCGCCGCCCGGCTCACCAATCTGCCGAACGACGTGCGGATCGATACCAACCTATCGCGCGAGTGCCTGATCGTGGAAGTTTTTACCGTCGACCGCCGAGGGCTTTTGTACGAACTCGCCCGCGCGCTGCACGAACTCAAACTGGTGATCCGCTTCGCGAAGATCGGTACGTATCTCGACCAAGTGGTCGACGTGTTCTATGTGGCCGAACGCGATGGGGGGAAACCGGACGGGGAGGAGCGGTTCGCGGAGATTCGCGCAACGCTGATGGCGGTGATTTCGCCGGGGCGGGAATGACTTGCCGTCAGCGATTTGACGGTCAGCCTTCTCGGCGGTAGAGATGCGAGAATTTCTTGCACGGGAATCTTCCTACCACGCGGTATTGCGCCGTTTCTTCAAGTACGCCGCGCTCGAATGAGTTTTCTCGGCGTTCACTCGAGTTATCGGGCACGCGCGCTCGAATTGCGATAGAATGCAAGCTGTGCACTTTGATCGCGAGCACGATGAGGCGCTGCTTCACGAGGATTGTCGTGGCGCGCAGTAAAATGGCTCCGGCCCGACGCGTAATGAATCCCCTCGCAAAGAAGACGCCCGTTTGGATGATCTCGAAGGAGATCATGATTGCTGTTGTCGCCTTGGCTGCGATTGTGATTCACGTGGTGTTGCGATTTGGCGTGAAACCATCGGGCGCTCTGTTCGGATTTGCCCCTTGGGATATTCCCCTGTTGATCGCGCTGGTTTGCAGCGCTCCCCTGCTGATCGGGCTGCTCTTGAATTTAGCGCGCCTGGAGTTTAGTTCCGATTTGCTCGCGGGAATTTCGATCGTGACGGCGATCCTGTTGGGAGAGTATTTGGCAGGAACGCTGGTTGTGCTGATGCTTTCCGGGGGGCAGGCGCTGGAAGCGTTTGCCGTGCGTCGTGCTTCGTTCGCCCTCGAGGCGCTGGCTCGACGAATGCCGACACTCGCCCACCGCCAGCAGCAGGGAACGGTCGACGACATCGCGCTCGCAGCGGTTGCGGTCGGCGATACGCTCGTGGTTTTTCCCCACGAAACATGTCCCGTTGATGGCGTGGTGCTGGAAGGCCGCAGCACCATGAACGAATCGTATCTTACGGGGGAGCCCTATTTGCTGCCCAAGGCGATCGGGTCGGCGGTCCTTTCGGGAGCCATCAATGGCGAGGGGGCTTTGACAATTCGGGCCGAGAAAAGTGCGACCGATTCTCGCTACGCCAAGATCATGCAGGTCATGCGCGATTCGGAACAACGCCGGCCCCAATTGCGCCGGTTGGGCGATCAGATCGGAGCGGTCTACACGCCGCTTGCCGTCGCCATCGCCATCGTCGCCTGGGTCGTCAGCGGTGACGCTGTACGATTCTTGAGCGTGCTGGTGGTGGCGACCCCTTGTCCGCTGCTAATTGCGATTCCCGTTGCGATTATCGGTTCGATCTCCTTGGCCGCTCGACGCGGAATCATCATCAAGGATCCGGCCGTACTCGAAAAAGTTGACACATGCCGCATCGCTATCTTCGACAAAACGGGCACGCTCACCTACGGTTCGCCTCAACTAGCTGATGTCTTGCCCGCCGCCAATTTCTCGAGAAACGACGTTCTCTCGGCGGTCGCCAGTCTCGAACGCTACTCGCGACATCCGCTTGCAGGGGCCATCGTTCAAGCCGCCGCCGAGGCGAACCTACCCCTGCAAGAAGCGGAGGAAGTTGCTGAGCGACCGGGCGAAGGGTTACGCGGAGTGATCGGGGGCGTGACGATTCAAGTAACTAGCCGGAAGGCGATTTCCCGATTGTGGCCGGCGCAGGTGGAGTTGCTCCCGCCGCTGGCCGGGGGCTTGGAATGCGTCGTGCTGATCGCTGGTCGCTACGCTGCGACGTTACAATTCCGCGACGAACCGCGGGAGGAAGGTAAATCATTCGTTGACCACTTGAAGCCTTTGCATGGTTTCCAACGAGTGCTGCTGGTATCCGGCGACCGCGAGTCCGAGGTGCGTTATCTGGCGGAAAAAGTTGGCATCACCGAAGTCTACGCCAGCCAAAGCCCGGAGCAGAAGCTCGCTCTGGTGCAGAAGGAAACGGCCCTCGCAAATACTGTCTTTATGGGCGATGGAATCAACGATGCCCCGGCGCTGACTGCGGCAACCGTGGGAATCGCCTTTGGCCAGGGAAGCGATGTCACGGCGGAAGCTGCCGGAGCAGTCATCATGGAAAGCTCACTCCAACGAGTGGATGAGCTGCTACACATTGGCCGGCGCATGCGCACGATTGCCTTACAGAGCGCCCTGGGCGGAATGGGATTAAGCTTGATCGGCGTGTCCATCGCCGCGGCGGGATACTTACCGCCAGTCGCCGGCGCAATCTCACAAGAAGTCATCGACGTCTTGGCCGTGTTGAACGCGTTACGTGCCGCCCTCGCGCCGAAAATGCTCTCCGACTACGAATAGTGCGTGAGCGTGAGGCTTCAAACGCCCCTTGCAGCCCGCGTAGAAAGCTCTCGCCGCACGCTTGAGCGGTCCCATAAACCAGCAAGGGCTCAACTCGCGCGGCGGTACAGGTGCGAAAAGTTCTTGCGCAAAAAACCATCCCACCACGCAGTGTTGCGCCACTTAGGCACCTGCGTGAACGGCACCGTCCAATCTTGGCGGGCGATCACCTCGCGCATTACGGCTGGGTGCGTGCCGGTGAAGTGTTCGCAGCGGGCGACTTCGTACTGGTAATCGGTCTCGACGCGCTGTTCCGCTTGGCCGAAGCCGCGCTGGGCGTCGTACAGGTGCTCAAACTCCGCCATCTTTTGCTTCATCGTCCGCGGCGGGCGGACCCAACCGTAGTGGTAGACCCACGCGCCCGTTGGGCGAGTGGCAAGACTCGCGCTTCGCTTGCCGAACCCGCAAGCGTCGCCCACGCTCTGCACGCCGATATTGTTTCGCACAATCCGCACCTGCTTGCGGTAAGGCAACGGATCTCGCAAATTGAAATCGCCCTTGAAGTGGTGGTAGCGAAAGGTGAGACCTTCCACGCTGTCATCGCGCAGGTGCCGCTCCATCGCGGCGCAGAGCCGATCGTAATCCTGCTCGTGCAGCACTTCATCCCCTTGTAGGTAGAAGCACCAGTCGCCGGTGCAGCGCGCGAGCGCCTTGTTGGTCTCGACGGCCAGCACCCGGCCCCCTTCGAGCAGCTTGGCGTCCCACGGACTTGCGAACATTTTCAGTTTCGGCGAGTCAATCGCGGCCAATCGCTCGGCCGTCTCATCGGTCGAGTCGCCCACCGCCACCACCAGTTCATCCACCAGCGGCAAGAGCGATTTGATGCTCTCCTCGAACGGATACCCCAGCCGCACGCCATCGCGAATGATCGTGAACCCGCTGACTTTCATGATTGATTCCTTTCAATCGATGGCGCTGGTTTGTGGGAGGACTCTCCGAGGCCGATTCGTGTTGTCCGTCAGGAGCACTTGCATGTTAAGCGAAATAGGCCTCGGAGAACCTACTTACAGGACTAAGCCGCTAATGTGACGCGCTGCTGCAAGAGTTCTTGGACCGATGCAAACACCTGCTCCACCGACAGATCGCGCATGCAACGATGATGGCTTAAGGGGCAGGTGCGCGCCATGCAGGGCGAACAGTCGAGGTTGAGCGACAAGCAGCGCTCCTGGTCGTAATGCGTACGCGTGGCGGCGATGCCGGTGGGGCCGAAGAGCGACACCACCGGGCGGCCGAACGCGACGCCGAAGTACCGGGGGCCGCTATCGGTGGTGACGAGCAAGCGCGCACGGCGGATGATCGCTTTCGACAGGCCCAGCGGCACATCGAGATCCGCAAGGCTCACGACTTCACTTCGCTTGGCTTGCTGCACAATGTCCCGCGCGATCTGCCGTTCGGCAGGGCCGCAGTTCACCAGCACCACGAGGCCCAGCTTCTCGACGATCTTGCGCGCAAGCGCCGCAAAGTGTTCCACCGGCCAGTGCTTGGCGCCGCCGAACGCGCCGCCAGAGTTCAGCACCACAACCCGGTCGCCATGCGGCAATCGCAACCGCCACCAGACATCATCGGCGGCCGCTTCATCGGCTGGGGTGGTGGCGAGGCAAAGCTTGGGCGTTTCCCACGGTCCGCCCGCCGCGTAGGCCAAGTTGAGGTAGGAATCAATCGTCGGCAACGGCGCGAGTTTCCGTCCGCGGCGCGGTTCAAACAACCGCGTCGTGAGCAAGATCCCGCGGCCGTTGCGGTCGTAGCCGAGGCGTTCCTTCGCGCCGCTCCGCCACGCCAGCCACGCGGTGCGCCACGAGTTGGTGAGCAGCACCACACGATCGAGCTGCGCAACGCGCAACGCTTCAATCACGCCGCCCGATTGCAGCACGGGGTCGCTGCTGCGCGGATCGAACAGAATCTGTTGATCGAGAAAATTGGTGCCGGCGAGCGTTTCACTCACATAGGGGCGCAGCACGCCGATAATTTGGCCAGGACCTTGACCGGAACTGTCGACCATGCGGCGCAGCGAACGGAGCGCGGGCGTCGCCATCGCCACATCGCCAATCCAATTCGGCAGAAAAACCCCTAACCTCATGTTGGGCCCCTCACCTCCTGTTGAGAAGGCTTTATTCGCGCGGAACGTTTCGCCTAAAACCAACGGGCCAGTGTAACCGGGTCGCCGCAAGCGACCAACGCCAGTTGCGGTGCTAGCAGGATACTTGCGTTAATGATTTATGGACGGCTTTCCGCAAGTTGAGCGGTCGAGTGAACCAGCGTACGATCTTGATACCCGGTTACCCACAGGCGCGAATCCAAGCTGAGAGACCCAAACGAGATGGCCGCAAATTCTTCCCTGCTGACTCCCCTGACGCTTGGCGACCTCACGCTGAAAAACCGCATCGCCCTGGCCCCCATGACCCGCGCTCGCGCCGGCAAGGAACGCTTGCCCAACGCGATCATGGCGGAATATTACACCCAGCGGAGTAGCGCTGGGCTGCTGCTCACGGAGGCAACCACGATCTCGCCGCAAGGGAACGGCTGGAACGAATCGCCCGGCATCTACACCGACGCGATGATCGCCGGTTGGAAACTGACCACCAATTCGGTTCACGCCGCGGGCGGTACAATCTTCTTACAACTTTGGCACTGCGGACGGGCCTCGCACAGCAGTTTTCACGATGGAGCGCCGGCCGTCGCGCCATCGGCGATTAAACTCAATGGCGAGTATGTTCACACACCAATCGGCAAGCAGCCGTACGAAACTCCCCGGGCGCTCGAAACTGCGGAAGTGGGTGAGGTTGTCAAAGACTATGGCCGAGCGGCGGCAGCGGCGAAATCGGCGGGTTTCGATGGCGTGGAAATTCACGGCGCTAACGGCTACTTGATCGATACCTTCCTGCAATCCAAAACCAATCAGCGCACCGACCAGTACGGCGGTTCCGCGACCAATCGCTGCCGGTTCTTGGTGGAGATTGTCGAAGCAGTCACTACGGAGTGGCCAGCCAACCGCGTGGGCGTGCGGATCTCGCCTAATGGCGCCTTCAACGACATGGGCTCGCCCGACTACCGCGAGCAATTCCTCACCGTCGCCAAGCTGCTTGAACCTTACGGCATTGCGTACTTGCATGTGATGGATGGTCTCGGTTTCGGCTTTCACGGCCTAGGCGAAGCAATGACCCTCAGCGAGTTCAGGGAAGAGTTCACCAGCAAGCTAATCGGCAACTGCGGCTACGATCTAGCAACTGCCGAGAAAGCCGTGGCCGATGGCGCTGCCGATATGATCGCCTTCGGCCGGCCCTTCATCAGCAATCCGGATCTGGTAGCGCGGATCGCTAACGACTGGCCATGGGCCGAGCCGGCGCCGATCTCCGCGTGGTACTCACCGATTGGAGCGGAGGGGTACACCGATTTCCCAGCTATCAGGCAATGAACTGAGCCAGACTCCAACGGAGTCCACGGCGTGGAGAAGAATAACTCCCCAGCAGCGTCAACTCCACTGCCCCGTGGGTTGCGTTGCAACCCAGCTCGCCCTAAATCCCCACGAAGTAGTTGCGCACCGCGATGTCGAGCGTGTGGCGATCCACCGCCTTCGGTCGGCCCAAAACTTCGCAGTAGTTCTTCACCTGCCGCATCAGATCGCGCGGTTGGCAGAACCGCAATGGCCGACTGAGGTCAGAATAGTGCTCGGCGATCAGATAATCCAGCGCGCCGGGTTCCACCTGGTACTGCAGCTTCTGCGCTTCTTTGCGGAAGACTTCGCGGAACTGGTCTTCGGTGGGGTTGTGGACTTCAATCTTGTAGGGAATGCGGCGTAGAAACGCTTCGTCCACCAACTGCTTCGGCTCCAGGTTCGTGGACAAAACGAACAAGAGCTCAAACGGCGTTTGAATTTGCCGTCCGCTGGCGAGGCTGAGGAAGTCGAACTGTTTTTCAAGCGGCACAATCAAGCGGTTGAGAATCTCCGTGCTCGAGACGCGCTGCCGGCCGAAGTCGTCGATCACCAAGACCCCGCCCCCCGCCTTCATTTGCACCGGCGCTTCGCTGATGCCGCTGGCGGCGCTGTACCGTGGGTCGAGTTGTTCGAGGGTGAGTTCGCCCCCCACCACCACTGTGGGTCGGCGGATCAGCACCCACCGGCGGTCGTGGCGCGTGGCGGCCAGTTGCGGCGGTTCGACGGCATGATGGCAACTCGGGTCGTACAGCCGCAGCATGTCGCCGCCGACGCCAATCATCCGCGGAATCCAAATCGTTTGGCCGAACGCTTCGCAGATCCGCTCAGCGATGGTCGTCTTCCCATTGCCGGGTGAACCGTACAGAAACATCCCGCGGCCGTCGTTTATAGCTTGCGCGATGAGACTTACGAACTCGGGCCGCAACGTCATGTCAGCGAGCGCTCGCTGCAATTGCGGCAGCGAGAGTTTCGTTTGACTGATCGCTTGCCGGCGAATGGCTCGGTCATACACGGCCAGCGGCACCGGCGCGGCGCCGCAGTAACTGCTGCGCTGATGATGCTGCCGAGCTCGCGCGAAACCCGCTTCGGAAAGCTGAAAAATAAAATCGTTCATGCCCGCCGCTGTTTTGATCGACACCAGCAGCTCATCCCGCAGCTGCGAAAGCGTAGCGCCCACCAGCGTGCGCGGCAAGCAGACTTGGTTCGCAACCGCGGCGCCGGAGGAGGCCCCGCTCAGCAGCAATGTCTTCAGCACGAGGCTCTCAACTTCGTCGGCCGTGAGGCCCGCCTTCTCGAGCGATTCAGGCTCCGGTGGCGGCGGTGGAAACGCACTCGCTTCGGCCGCACTTGGCGCCGGCGCAGATGTCGCCACAGGCGGAGCCCACGACGTTAAGAGGTCGGTGGTGGAATCGTCCAAGAGTAGTTCGGACATGCGCAAAATCGATCTGAGAGGTAGCGCGAACCGCCGCAGTGGGCTACGGCCACGGCAAAGATGCGTTACACCAGAGCGCTTGTCCAATCCCGCGCACGATCAGGTGCGGTGGTGACGATTATGCGGCCAGCGAAGCAGAACGAGTCCGCCGAGACTGAATAACCCCAATAGCACAAGCGACTTTGGCTCGGGCACGGCGGCCGAGTTCGCAGCGCTCGCCGCAGCGTAGACCACGGCGCCGGTGAACTCGCGGCCATCGGCGAGCGAATAGCGGAACTGTAGATCGCGCGTGTTTTGCACCGCGTCGAACCCAGCGCCGACTTTCGCACTGGCGAAAGTGGAGCTGCCGTCAAGAAAATACTCCAAGAGCTGCGATTCGCTGGCGATCAGCGTCTCCCACGATTGGCCCGACGAGACAGTGCGGCCGAACTGTGCCGTCCACAGCGAATAATCGGCGGCGGTGGTTTGCCCATCGCCATTGGCGTCACCGGCGGCTCCTGCACCAACGTTGTCTCGCCAGCGGCTGTAATCGGCCGCATCTACCGCGGCGTTATTGTTGAAGTCAGCCGTCATCGGTTGCGGTGCGCCGAAGTTTTGCGCGTCGAGATTCCCTGCAGTCCAACTCGTAGGGTTGAGTGACCCCATCGCGCTCGTGATCTCATAACCCGCCAAGTTTGCAGCGCCAGTAATCGTCATCTGCCCGGTGGCGGGATCCACGTGCAACGTCGATGGGGCGAAGACTTCGACATTGTCGATCGCCCACCACCAATCGTTGCCGGCGTTCAGCAGACCAAACTCCAGAATCACACTCGTAGCACCGACGGGGTTGTTGAGATTGATCGTCACCTGTTCGTTCGTCGCATCATTCTTGAACGTACTGCTCGAGCCGATGGAATCCCACTTCATCACCTCGCTGAACGTGCTCCCTCCGTTGTAGGAGGCCCGCACCACGGCGGTTTGATTGTTTGTGCGCGAAGCGCCATCGTCGCAGCACTCGTCTTGCCAACTCGATGCAAAGGTGAGCCGAGCCGTGTTGGCGGGGGTCGAGCCGAGTGCAATCGCCGGAGTTCGCATCAGCGCGTTGTAGTATCCGAGCGCGGCGAGGCCGCTCCCTCCGTTCACCGGGGCGCCGCGGTCGTCCCATTCATCGGGGTCGGCGACCGCTACCGTCCCCGAACCCAACGTGAACTGGCCCCGATTCTGGTCGCCGGCGGCTTGAACCCACCAGTTCTTGTTGGCGAAGCTCCACCCTTCCCACTCTTTCACGCCGCGCGAGGGAATGCCAACAGTTGGCACGCCGGTATCGTTCATGCTCCAGCCGGCAGGGGGCGTTTGCGTCCATGCCTGCGTGTTTGCCAATCCTTCAGTGACGTTCGGACCGAGCGTGAGGCCCTCGAAGTTCTCGCTGAAGAGGGTGACGTTCGCGAAGACAGACTCCACCCCCTGGGAACCGAGAAAACAAAGCGCCGCCAAAGTGAGTTTCACAACGGTGCGGCCGTGGCGGCGAAGTTTTCGCAAGATACACCATCCGAGCAAACCGCCAGCGCTCCACAAAATCCACGCGCTTGGCTCGGGCACGCTTTGAAGTGCGGCGAAAGCGCCGGCGCCGTTGGCCGCGTCGAAGTATTGGCGGAAGAGGTTGACATCGGAGAGCGAATGTCGACCGTCGAGGTTGAGATCGCCCAAGAGATACGCATCGCGATTCGACAGCCCGCTGAGGCTGGTCGTCGCCCCCGCCTTGAGCGCCAACCAATCACTAACGTTGATCAAGCCATCGGTGTTCAGGTCGCCCGGTGCCGGCGGCACGGGATCGCCTGGCTGAACGAAATCGCCGGCAAACATCACCGCTTCTCCCGGCTTGGTAAGGTCGATCAGAATCTCATACGAGTTGTTGGTCTCATCCGTTTCGGTAATTCGATTAAGCGGATCAACCGACTGCCGTAGCCAGTAGCGCTGCCCGAGCGGGATGCCGGTGATGTTGATCGCCTGCCCCGTCGAGCCGGCGCCGTAGAGGTCGGCCCAACCCACGCTGATGCGCTGCTGCATCGATTGATCGTTACTGTTGTACGCGGGGCCCGAGAAGCCGGGGAGCGGACCACGGTTCGCGCTTAGCCGCCAACTTGTTTTATCGGTGAACGCGACTTCGTTGCCGACGGTCAAGAGTCCATCGACCACGTTTGCTTGGAGGAGCGAGAAGCGCGTAAAGCTTTCAAACCAAATCGCGTTGAGGTCTGCAGGATCGGGGCTCGCCGCAGTGCCGGGAATCGGCGCCGTGCCGATCGGCAGGTCGACAAACTGCGAGCCAAAATCGTTGTTGATGTACACCCGCTGCAAAAGCTGGTAATGCGTCGCGCTGACCGGCGAGCCCTTACGAATTTCAAAAAGCCCCAGCCCTTTGTTCGCGAAGAGCGTCGAGAACTGAATCTGGTTGCCGCTGAGTGTCCACGCTTGAAGAGTCTTGAAATTGGCGGCGGCGTTCTCCTCGACATAGGGAAACATGTCGGGGTACAGCATTGTCTGCGCTTGCCCAGCACACGACGCTAACAGCATCGTCGCAACGGCGCTACAGACAACCGCAGTAGATAGGACTCGCATGATGACGCCTCCGCAACTAAACGCGCTCTGTTTCCGAGCTGCTTAGTTTAGCGGTTTTCTCCCGAGGCTTGAAGCAGAAAAGGGGCTGTGTAGTTGCAATTCGCGAGAAATTAACATCGCCCGTTGCGGGAGGATGCACCCTACTGGCCGACCGATTCGTTACGGAGGTTCGCAAGTTCGGTCTGGCCGGCGACCGCGGGTGCAAAATCTGGCTGCAACGCCAGCGCTCGTTGGTACGCCTGTTCGGCTTCGTCGAACCGCCGCAATTTCGCCAGCAGTTCCGCCACATTCGAGAGCGCCAGCGGATTGGTGGGTGACAGCTCCACGCAGCGCTGGTAGTGCTCGAGTGCTTCTTCGTCGCGATTGAGATTCACCAGCACGGCGGCGAGATTGTTGTGGGCCAGCAGCGAATCGGGCGCCCGCGTAAGGCCTTCCTCCAAGCTTTGCGCGGCGGCGGACCATTCACCGGCCGCGGCGAGGACTACTCCCTTCGCAACATACGGCTTGGCGTGCTCGGGGTCGAGCGCGATCGCCGTGTCGAATTGAACGAGTGCGGCTTGCCGATTGCCGGACGCGAACTCCAGATCACCCAAAAGACACAACGCTTCCGCTTGCAATCGCCGCGTGGGTGGCCGGAAGGGAAACACGTCGGGCTGCGGTTCGCTGGCCGCGATGATCATGTTGGCCTGCGTGCGCGCGAGTTCGGTTCGCCCTTCTTGCAACCACGCTTGGGCGAGCAGCAATCTCGCAAGATAGTCATCGCTATCGGCCGCCAGGAGCGCGTTGAGCTCATCACGGGCGGCGCTCGGGGCGCCGGCTTGCAACTTCGCGAGCGCGATCTGGCGCTGCAACCCGACGGGCGTCACCAGTCCCCAGCGCCGCGCCTGCTCGAAGTGCGCAAGCGCGGTGGAAAGTGACTCGTCTCCAATGCCCGGCGCTTCGGCCGCTGAACTTGCTCGACCCAAAGCCATTTCGCCCTTAAGCAGCTGATACCGTACGAATCCACTGTGCAGCATCAGGCCGGCGAGAATCGTCAGCCCCGCCGCGGCAAATTGGCCTCTGCGTGTGAGTTGTCCTTTGTTCTTGAGCGGAATACCCGCCAGCAGCACATCGGCGTTTTGCACCAACCGCAGCGCGAGCACACTTCCGAACGCCAACAGCGCGCAGCAGGCAAGCGCCAGGAGGAACGAGACCGCATCGTACAAGCCGCGTACGATCGGCAGCGTCATTAAGAACACGCCCGCCATCAACATATCTTCGCCCACGGTGAAGTCGTATGGTTTCTTCGGTAACCGTTCCGCCACTTCACTCTTGAATAGCGGCGGCGTAGTCGCGCCGTACTTCAGAGCACCGGTGGGGCAGGCGCTCACGCAGTCGAGGTCCTTAAAACAATTCGCATCCATCACGGCGCCGTACTTGGCGACTTCGTGAATTACGCGCACGTTCGACTTGCACGACGTGACGCAGAGATTGCAGTGTGAACACTCGCCCGGACCGGCAATGATCCGCAGCGGAGAGATGCGCTCGGCCGCGGCGAAGATGGCGCCGTACGGACAGGCGTAACTGCAAAAGCTGCGCGAACCCATGAAGTAAATCAGTAGGAATCCGCACACCACGAAGGTGGTGATCGACATGCCGAGGCCGGGAAAGCTACGCAACAGATCGGTGGTGGTGAACGACGACCAGCCTTGCGGATCGCTCACTACATGCAGCGCGGGGAGCGCTTCGCCGGTGAGTAGTCGCTTGAGCGGCGGCCACGCGAACAAGTACCCCGCCGCCAGCGCCGGAACCCATACTAGGGTTCGCGACCGGACCGGCCCTGTGGGAATACGCAGCTTGCGCAGCAGCGCCGCGCTCAGGTCTTGCAGCGCCAGAATGTGGCACCCCCAGCCGCAGAAGAACCGGCCAAAAATCGCGGTCGCCAATACCGCGCCGAGCATGAACAAAAAGCCGACCGTGATGATCCCCAGGTGCAGCGTATCGAACATCTCGCTCGGCTCGACCGGCGCCAGCGTTCGGCCTGCGCGCCACCAATGCAGCAGGTGGAGGCCCATCAGCAGATGGACCGCCACCAAACTGGCGGCACGCCATTTGGTTGCTTTCGACATGCGGGCTGGCGGCGACGGGGTGCGGAGCGGGCTCGACATCAGACTTCTCGATCAGCCGCAGGGCGCTAGCCCCCGGTCGGTCGTTTGGTAGCGACCGGACCCGCGTAACCCGATAAAACGGCCGCGTGCCGGCTAATGAGCCCATTATAACTGAGCGCGAGCTTACTAGCGCGACATCAGCGGCGCCATTTGCAGCAGCAGGTTCGGTTTGGCATCGCCGAACTGCGTGATGTGCGACGGGTACTTGCCGTCCCACCGCAGTACGCGCTGCTGTTCGACCTCCAAGCGGCGGAGCTCGATGAACAACGGGTCGGCTTGGGCGGCGGCGGTCGCTTTGGCCACTTGGGCGATGGCGTCCGCTTCCCCCTCGGCAATCGTGCGTACCTTGGCGGCTTGGGCGTCCGCCTCCAGTTGCAGGCGTTCATTCTCTTTCACTTGGGCTTGCTGTTTGGCGGCCGCGATTACTTTGAGCTGCTGCGCGACGAACGTTTCGTCAATCGCGGCTTGAATCTTGGGGTTCTGGTACGTGAACCCGCCGAACATACCGATGGTAGTGATAGTAATTCCTCGCTCCGCGAAGAACGGCACCACGCCAGTCCGCACCGCGTCGATCATTTCCGGCTTGCGGGAGCGGAGCTCATCCAACGGGTACTTAGCGGCCACCTCGGCGGCGATGCTTTGCACCCGAGCGCGAACTTCGCTATCCATCATTTCCGCGAGACTTTTGCTGCGATACATGTAGAGGAACTTGGCTGTGTCGGGCTCGATGATGTGGGCCGTGCAGTTGAACCCCACCGCGAAGCCGACCGAATCTTGGCTTTCGATCCAAATCGCTTGGTTGGTCGAAGCGGTGCCGGTGTTGGCGTCGGCGGTCCACTCGCGCGTCACCGGCGACCGGTCCACCTTCACCAGCCGCACGGTGTCGATCCACTCGCCATTGCCAATCGTGCGGCCAAGCTGCACCCAGCGGTGCGGAATCTGCACGCGCTTGGCGGCCACCTTCTGCTGGTTGAGATACGCTTCCGATTCAAAGGTGGTTTGCTCGGCGGTGTCCCCTTCCAGTGGAATCAAGAAGCCGGTCTCGCTGGTGTCGATCTCTTCAAACTCCGGCTTGTCGTAAGGGCGACAGCCGATGGCAAGAAGCAGCGGAAGAGCGAGTGAGTAGTTGAGTAAGCGGTGCATGAGGGAAACCTTTCTGGCGCTTGGCGCCAACGCACAAATGGTTAAAGCCGGAGGAAGCACATCCGCCGCCACGCGCTAGCGTCCGGTTCTTGCGCGCTGAACCGGGGGCTAGCGCCCTGCGGCTGATTTCACTAGCGGAGACGGAGGACGCGAAGGAGCGCGATGCCGATCGCAACGACGCCGATTACGCCGACTGCCCACCACGCGTGGTCGAGCATCTGCCGGCCGCGATCGACCAGCCGCAAGGACTCGCTCGCCTTGGGCGTGTCGAACTGCCGCAGCGCCGCGTCGGTGCTGAACCGTGGGGCGGCGATTTCTTCGAGCCACACCCAACAGGCGGCGAAGAGCACGACTCCAATCGCCAAGGCGGCGATCGGACGGAACCAACGGGCGGCGGATTCTTCGGAGGAAGGCGGGAACATCGAATGACCTCGGCTTTGACGTGGAAGGGGCCTTCAATTTGGAAGGCCCCTCTAAAGCAATGGCGATGCCAAGCTCGACCAGGCGATGTAAGTGCTGATAATGCAATCATTTACGGCGATTCGAGTGATGTGCATTCTGATCCGAAATGTGATATAATTTCTCAGGTTAGCAATATTCACCATATTCGAGTTCGCCCAGCATGTTGCGATCCATCCACCTCCTCGAATCGGCCACCCAGCCCGACGACGAGCTCGCTCACGTCTTCCAAACGCTCGCGCCGGCGGGGTGCTCCGTCGAGCGAACGAACGACGTTGCGCACTGGCGGGTGGAACTTTCCAGCGGTTCGCCGAACCGATTAGCCGTCGTGCCCAACGAAGGTTTGTCCGATGTGGCTGATGGCCTGGGCCTTGTTCGCCAACTTCGCGCCGCTTCACCACATCTGCCGATCGTGGTCGTTGCGCAGCAAGGAAGCGTCGCCAGCGCGGCGGCGGCGATTGATGCGGGAGCGAACGATTTTCTCGTGCGGGGCGATCAGCTTCAGCAGCGGGCCGCCACGCTGCTGGCGAAACTCGAAGGGCTGCTCTCCGCGCTCGACTTGGCTGAGCAGCGCGATCGGCAGCTCACCGAGCTCACTACGTCGCAGCAAGCCGCCACGCGGATTGTGGGGGAATCACCGCAGGTGCGCGCGCTCATCGCGCGCATCTATCGCTTGGCCGCCGTTCCGCGGCCAGTGCTCATCACCGGCGAGCGTGGCGTCGGCAAGGAGCTGGTCGCACGGGCGCTGCACTCGGCCGGCCCGCACGCGAAGGCGCCCCTCATCACCGCCAACTGCGCGGCGTTCTCGGATGCTCTCTTGGAAAGCGAGCTCTTCGGCCACGAGCGCGGCGCGTTCACCGGCGCCGACCAGGTGCGTATCGGCAAGTTTGAACAGGCCCACGGCGGGACGCTGTTTCTCGATGAAGTGGGCCACATGTCGCTGCCCTTTCAACAGAAGATCTTGCGCGTGGTGGAGTACGGCAGTTTTTCGCGCGTGGGCGGTCACAGCGAACTGCAAGTGAACGTGCGGGTGCTGGCCGCCACGAATGCGGATCTGAAGCAGCGGATCCGCCGCGGCGAATTTCTCTCCGACTTGTATGACCGGCTAGCGTTTGAAGTACTCGATGTGCCGCCGTTGAGAGAACGCGAGGGGGATGTCGAGGTGCTCGCCCACCATTTTCTGGAACAGTTCGCCGCCGAAATCCCGGCGTTCCGCGGGAAGAAACTCGCCAAGTCCGCGCTCCGCGTTCTCGCCCGCTATTCGTTCCCCGGCAATATTCGCGAACTGAAAAACATCATCGAACGCGCCGCCTATCGCGACGTCGGCAACGAGATCACCCCCGAAGACATCGGCATGCTCAGTGAGGACCAGCTCACGATCCGCGAAGGAAGTTTTCGCGAACGCGTCGACGCTTTTAGCCGTGAGCTGTTACGCACCGCCCTCACTCACGCCGCCGGCAACCAAGCGGAAGCGGCTCGCGTGCTGGGGCTTAGCTACCATCAGTTTCGCTACTTTCGGCGGAAGCTGTTGGGGGAGGAAGACGCCGCTGGCTGAAGGCCAAATTCGCGGGCAATGAGCGCACTACCATGAGCATAGCATCCAACCCTGCTGCGAAATACAATCTTCTAGATCGTTCCCCTGGTTTTTGTTGCTAATCGGATCGTGCTGCGATGAAGATCGTTGTCGAACACTACAATGCGGATTGCGTGCCCAACCCGAATCCGCATGGTGCAACGTCCTACAAGACTTTCAATAAAGTCCGGCAAGCGATTCTCGCTGCTTGCCGAAAACATGGCGTCACTTATCCAGACGACGACCCATACCCGGACGCCAACCCATTCGAGTGCGACATGTTTTTGGTCGATGACCAATACAATGACGATCTCTACCATTACATGGAAATTTGCAATCGCAAAGTTCTTTCCCCAGCATGGTTTCAGGACATGATGGAAGTCCTTCGTCACTTTCCTAATTGGGGCATTGGGATCAAGAACATCCGATTCGCATACTTGATAGTTTTCAGCGACAAGTTGATGGTAACTGGACACCCAATGTCAGGATGCAACGACATCAAGTCAGTGGTAGCCGCTGCCAGCGCAAACCTCTGGGGAGTCAACGGAGAAGTTGACCCCTACATCGCCGAGCAGTTTCATCGCGAGGAGCTTCTCGAATCCCCAATCTGCGGCTGCTACTATTGTTGTGCAATTTTTCCGCCGTCTCAGATCATCCAGTGGACTGATGAAGATGACGACGGTTCCGGACAGACCGCCGTTTGTCCACAATGTGGGCAAAGCAAGATTATTGCTCCCAAGCCATCGTTTACTTTAGAACCCGAATCGCTTCGGCAGCTAAGCGAATTGGCGTTTGGTCCGGTTGCGAAGCGTTTCACTTGATCCCAGTACGGGCTCCGTGGAGCGTCGCCGTCCCGCGCTTCACGCCGCAGCGCGAGCGCCCGGCGCTTTTAGCGACATCCCAATTCGGTGCCGCCACGCGCGGAGTGAAGTGGGCCGCCAGTACAGCGCGCGGTTGACGGCGGCGCGGGCTTCTTCGGCGCGGCCCAGCTTGAGGAGCTGCTTCGCAGCGGCGGTCCAGCGGTAGGCGAGGGCTTCGTGCAAACTTGGCAGCGGAAAATGCGGGTCGCGGGCGGCGATTTCGGTGTACAGCTCTTCGTAATCGCGGGCCCACAGCAGGTGCCGGTCGGCGTGGCGGCAGCTAAGGTTGGTCTCTTCGTCACGCGCTTCGGCCGAGCCGAGATAGAAGCGCACCGGTTCGCCGGGGGCGTGCAGCCAAGCGCCGGCCTGCGCGATCGCGGTGAAAAGAAACGTGTCTTCGCTGGTAGTGCGCTGGCCGCTCCAGCCGCCGACGAACTCGATGGCCGCGGTACGAAAGAGCGAGCAGGAGGCCACGCCCGCGCCACGTTCGAAGAACCATTCCACGGGGCGCGCGATCATCTCTCGCAGGTCATCCGCCTCGAGCGGTTCTTCGTCTGCAGTTAGGAAGAGTCGATCGGCGCTCACCGCCACGGCATGCGGATTTTCCTGCAGCACTCGCGCCGTGCGAGCCAAGAAATCGACGGGCCAGTGATCGTCCGAATCGAGGAACGCCACCAACGGCACGTGCTTGATTTGTGCGAATCCCCGGTCACGCGCACTGGCCGCGGAAGCGTGGGACTGCCGCAGCACGCGCCACTCGAACGCGGGCGAATTGCGCTCGAACCAGGCCTCGGCCGCCTCGGCGCCGCCGTCGGTCGAGCCGTCATCCACCACCACCACGCACTCGGGGGCAAGCGATTGCCGCAGCACGTACGGCAACGTTTCCAGCAGCGTCCGCCGGCGATTGTAGACCGGAATCACCACAGCGACGCCGGACTCAAATGCCTCGAATCGATGCTGAGTAAATCGAGTGTTCTGCCCCATCACACACCTGATTCTGGTTGAATTAGTGGTAACAAATTGCCCAAGCGCTGTGTAATTCGCCGCCATTTTGACGGTTTCGCCATCCGCTGAAACCCGCTGCGCGACGATTGCAGAGCGGCTGGAATCTTGAGCGTATCGAGCGCCGCGAAGCGCGCTTGCAGTTCGTTCGCAGCG
Organism: Pirellulales bacterium; assembly: GCA_022841705.1. Classification (GTDB taxonomy): domain Bacteria; phylum Planctomycetota; class Planctomycetia; order Pirellulales; family Lacipirellulaceae. Next base: position 189,999 of record JALHQZ010000004.1, on the reverse strand, counting down.
ACGGAACCAAGGACGACCTGGGCGAGCTCGACCGCTTGCGCCCGCGCGGCCGGTTCCCACGGCAAACCTGCTTCGTACTGTTTATGCGGCGCGTAACAGGGTTCGCCGCCGGCGCAGTCGTCGGCCAAATCGGCGAGCAGCAGAATTGCGGAGGGGTGGTCAGCGCTAGAGACGTTGTGCGGTTCGGCGAGCCACCGCGTGAACCCGTCTTCACGTCTCGCTTGGCAGAAGTCAAATACGAGCGATTCGGTCGGCGCTCCCACCGCGGCAGTGAGTCGCGTGCGATGCGCAGATTTCGTACGCCTCGCACCATCGGCGAAGTCCCCATACAAATACGCCGAGTGCAATAGCCCCGCCGCGACCACCGCTGGCGGTTGGCGCCACGCGGCCAGCAGACTCGCCGTGCCCACCAGATGGCAGACGAACGGCCGGCCACTCGCGCGAAAACAGCCCGCAAAGAGCTGTGTCGCCTGATCGTACGCCGCGCGCACGAGAGCCAACTCGGCCGCCGACCAGTTGGCGTCGATCAACTGGGCGTAAAGCTGGATGTTGGTTTGCGCGGTCATGCGGTGGTTAAATGTCAGTGGTTAGTTGTTAATTGGCAGCTGGATGCAGCAATAGAAATTCTTAGCAACTGACCACTAACAACTAACGAAACACTTATGCAGCTTGATTCACGACACGCACGGTCGGCGCTTGTGGGGAGCCGTACTTCGCGCGGGGATAACGCCACTGGTTCACGCGGTTTTCAATGGGCCCGATCACCCATTTTTCGAGTTTGCGGGCTGGGCCGGCGCCGACTTTTCGTTTTAGCTTCCACATCCAATCGAGCGCGTAGCGGCGGTGGCCCGAAACCCAACTGCGGGAGATGCGGTTGTGGACGGCGCGGGGGTCGAGGCCGTACTTTTCGTTCATCCGGTCGAGGGTGGCCTGCTGCCAGGCTTGGCTCCAGCGCAGGTTGAAATATGCCCGGTCGGCGGCCGTGAGTTCGCGCGGCGGAACGTAGGTGATTTCAGACGTTGGCTCGAGGTACACAGTGTGCCCCGCGGCGCGGACGGCGAGGCAGAGGTCACCATGTTCGGCGTTCGAGAGGAACTTTTCGTCAAGCGGGCCGAGTGTGCGGAAGGCGTCCATCGCAACGAGCACAGTGTGGAATTCGATTAGTTCCGTCTCGCGGCGCTCAAGGGATTCGGCCACTTCGGCTTCGAGTTTGTGGGCCAGGTGATGCCGTTCGACGTAGGTGCGGCGGCCGCGCTTATCGAAATCGATCCGGCACTCGCCGCCGTACATATGCAGCTTCACCCCTTCGGGTTCGTGCTCGAAATACTTGGGGCCAACGACCCAGGCGCCGGTTTCTTCCGCGCAGGTGACAAGCGCTTCGAGCCAACCGGCGGTGGGCAGCACGTCGTTATCAACGAACACTACGTACTTGGTGCGCACCTGCGTGAGCGCCAAGTTGCGGGCTTGGTTGGGCGTGAGAATTTGATCGGTGCGGAGCAGCGTGAACCCGTGCTGGCGCGATTGGGTCGCCAGGTACGCGGCGACTTCGGGGGGCGAACCACCGTCGATCACGACGAGTTCGTACGGTTCGGTTGTGACGGCGAGCAAGCGTTCGAGCGACCGCTGCGTGGTGCTAAACACTTCCCGCGGCACGAAGGCGATGGTTGCTAGCGGCGACGGCATGATGAGCTTCCCGACGAGAAAAGTGGACTCTCTTTCCTAATCGGCACCATTGACGTGACGCCGCGCAGAAAGTTAGGCCTCTGCGATAAATCGGCAAAAGTTACTGGTTCGCCGCAGGGAATATGGGTGGAAAGCGACTGCTAGCACACGTTGGGTGCTGGCGGTTTATAATCGGCTACATGCCCGCTGCTTCGATCTATCTCGACCACAACGCCACCACGCCGATCCTACCGGCGGTGGCCGACGCGATGCGCGACTGCCAACTGCGGCTCGTGGGGAACGCGGCGAGCCAACATGCGGCGGGGCGGGCGGCGCGGCGGGAGCTCGAAGCGGTGCGCGAACGGTTATTGGAACTCGTGGGCGCGGGGCCGGATGATCGGTTGATTTTCACCAGTGGCGGGACGGAGTCGAACAATCTGGCGCTCCGCGGGCTGTTGGGTGCCGAGCGGAAGCGGCTCGTCATTTCATCGATCGAACATCCAAGCGTGGAAGCGGTCGCGAATCAACTTAAACTTGCCGGGCACGACGTTCAGCGGTTGCCGGTCGATTCCTCCGGGCGGACCCAGTTTCAGGATGCCATGATTGCCGGCGCCGGGCTGGTCAGCGTGATGCTCGGCAACAACGAAACCGGCGTGCTGCAACCGATTTCGGAAATCGCGGCGGCGTGCGCAGCCCACGGCGTGCCGCTGCACAGCGACGCCACACAGGTGGTGGGCAAACTGCCCGTCTCGTTCCGCGAGCTTGGCCTCGCAGCGATGACCTTCACGGCGCACAAATTCCACGGGCCGGTGGGGATCGGCGCGCTAGTGGTGCGGCGGGGCGTTGAACTCGCGCCGCTGTTGGTGGGGCAAGCGGGGTACGAACGCCCCGGCACCGCTGCGGTAGCGCTCGCGGTGGGAATGGGCGCGGCGCTCGAAGCGTGGCACGGCGAATCTTCCGAGCGCGAAGTGCGACTGCAAACGCTGCGCGATGAGTTCGAACAGCGCATCACCACCAGCGTGCCCGAAGCGGTGGTGATCGGCCGCGAGGCGCCGCGGTTGCCGCACACGGCGAACATTGCCTTCGTGGGGTTCGATCGGCAGCAGTTGCATGTGGCCCTCGATCTTGCCGGGATTGCCTGTTCCACCGGGTCGGCGTGCGCTAGCGGGTCGAGCGAACCGTCGCCGGTGCTGCTGGCGATGGGGCTGCCTGAGGCGCAAATTCAGGGCTCATTGCGGTTCAGTTTGGGGACGGGCACCACAGCGGCGGAGATTGAGGAAGCCGCGAAGCGCATCTCGTTGACCTGCAAGCACTTACGACGCGAGAAAAGTCCCTAGAAAAAGGGGCTTGGCGGCTAACGGAAGCGGGGCAAATCGGGTAGAATCCGGGACTGGCCAAAAGCGGCCGTTTTCCGCGATTTTCCCCGTATTTCGAGCCTCCTCATGCCCACCGGCGTCGTCACTCTGCCGCTGCGAGGAAGACGCTTTGCGGGGGCTCAAAAGTCGGCCCCAAAGCCAACACAAGGGCCGGTCATCGACGGTTTTATCGCCGGCCAAGAGAACACGCTCGTCGCCGGGGTGATCGGCAAGTTTCTCGCGGCCGTCGAATCGCCAGAAGAGCGCGAATGGCTGGCCCGTCGGGCGCCGCTGCTCCTGCTTGGCCCGACCGGCTGCGGCAAAACGCATTTGGCCCGCGGGGTCGCCGAACTGTGGCACGCGAAGTTTGGCGCCGACAAGGTCGCCTACCTGACGGCGAGTGATTTCCACCGCCAGTTCTCTGATGCGATGGGCGATCAGCGCACCGCCGCGGTGCGGAATGAACTTCGAAGTTGCCAGCTGGTGGTGATCGAAGACCTCGATCGGCTATCCCAGGCGGACTACCTCCAGCACGAACTGGCGATGCTGCTCGATGCGCTGGCGACTGCGGGCGGCGTGCTGCTGGCGACCGCCACCAAACCGCTGGTGCAAGCGGTGGGCTTTACGCGGCCGGTACTCAGCCGATTCGCGGGTGGGCTAACCGTGGAACTCGCCCGGCTTCAGCGCGCCGCGCGGGCGGAGTTGATCGTACGGACATTTCAAGCGATCGGCTGGCCCTACGAAGTGGCGGCGGTGGAACTGTTGGCCGCGGAGCTTTCGGGTGATGCGGGTGAGATTTTCCAAGTCGCCACGCGGCTCACGGCGGCGTGCCGCGGTCGGCAACCGGTGACGGTGACGCTGGTTCGCAACATCCTCGCCGAGCGGAGCGCTGAGCCGAGTTTGCCGCTGGCGGAACTGGCGCGAATCGTCGGCAGCTACTGCGGCGTGACATTAAAAATGCTCACCAGCAGTTCCCGCCGCAAAACGGTGGTGCTGGCCCGGGCGCTCACCATTTACCTCGCCCGGCAGCACACCCCGCTCAGCTTTGAAGAAATCGGCCGCTACTTCGGCGGCCGCGACCATACCACCATCATGCATAACCAGCAGCGGATCGAGCGTGAACGACACACCGACCCGCTGATCGCGGCGGCGCTGCGGGATTTGGAGTGCCGCTTAGCGGGAAGAGTCTAACCGCAAAAGATGCAAAAGGGCGCGAATGAAGAACTGAATGGGGACAACGTGTTGAGGGAGTGTCAATAAACGGAGTGGTTAGTGTTCACGAACCAAGGGCGATGGTTGGTGGGATAAAAATTATCGACAAACGCCGACGGTTCGCCGACAGGAACTCGACGGTTGGGCAACAGGTTATCCCCAGCGGCCAACGGAGTGCTAAGTCGCAAGCGGGCAGGGAGTTACAACGAGCTGGGCGGCGTGAATTGACACTTTGGAGTGGGTCCTAACTACAAAAGCAATTATTAAAAATTCTCTTTCTCTTACTTACCGGCGGGCCGTCCCTTGGATCGGTTCGCCCACTAACCTCGAAAGCATTCACCCATGAAGATCACCTGCAATCGCGACAAACTGCTGCAGGCTTTCCAAACGGTTGCTCCGGTCGCCCCGGCTCGCAGTCCGAAGCCGATCCTGCAAAACGTGAAAATGGAAGTCGCCGACGGCATCGCCACGCTGATGGCCACCGACCTAGAGATTTCCATTCGCTACCAAACCGATGGCGTCGAGATTGACTCCGCCGGCTCGGTGGTGCTGCCGGTGCAGCGGTTCGGTTCGATCCTGCGGGAATGCACTGACTCGGTCTTCAAACTCGACACCGATGGCCAAAACACCGTCATCCGCGGCGAGCGCAGCAAGTTCAACCTGCCGGCCGAGAACCCGCTCGACTTCCCGGCGATCGCCAAGTTTGAAGAGGCGGCGTATTACGAAACCTCCGCGCGGCTACTGAAGGAACTCATCCGCCGCACCGTATTCGCGACCGATCACGAAAGCAGCCGCTACGCGCTCGGCGGCGTGAAGCTGGAATGGGCCGACGGCAAGTTGACCGGCGTGGGCACCGACGGCCGGCGCCTCGCACGAATGGAAGGGCCGATGAACGCCGTGGGGGAGCCGACGGCGTTCGGCGAACCGACCATCGTGCCGAGCAAGGCGCTGCTGCTCATTGATCGCACGATTCACGATGACGATGGCGAGGTACATCTCGCCGTGCGGCAGAATGAAATCCTGGTCCGCACCTCGCGTGGCATGTTATCGACGCGGCTCCTCGAAGGCCGCTTCCCGCGCTGGCGGGATGTCTTCCCGACCCGCAATAACGCCCAGCAGGTGACCTTGAGTGTTGGCCCGTTCTATTCGGCGGTGCGGCAGGCGGCGATTGTTACCAGCGACGAAAGCCGCGGCGTGAACTTCACGTTCGCCGACGGCACGCTCACCCTCGCCGGCCGCGCGGCCGAAGTGGGCGAATCGCATGTGGAACTCCCCATCAGCTACGACGGCCCCTCGATCACCAGTTCGCTCGACCCCCGCTACTTGATGGACTTCCTCAAGGTGCTCGATGGCGAACGCTCGTTCACAATCGACATCCTCGACGGCGACTCCGCGGTGGTCTGCAGCACCGACGACGGCTTCGGCTACGTCATCATGCCGCTGGCTCGTGATCGGTAATGAAAACCGTTTAGCCGCGACGCGATAGCGGAGCGCGGCACCGGAGAAGGATTAACCACAGAGAGCACAGAGGACACAAAGATAAGGAAGAAAAGAGAGAATAGAAAATCACTTTTCATAAAGTTAAAGGATGAAAGTGCAAAACAGAGTTGGAAGAAAAACTCCTCTGTGCTCTCTGTGTCCTCTGTGGTGAAATTTCTTATGGACGAATCTTGGGCCGCGGAAAAGTTGACCGACCTGCAAACGAAAGCGGACGCCCTGCGGCGGCGGTTCTTTGGGCGGAAGCCGCGGAAGATTGGCGATATCCTTTCGAACCTAATCATCAGCAAACGTTACGGAGCGTTAGAAACACAAGCGCAGTTGGTTGAAGCCTGGAACCAAGCCGCCGGCAGCCTCGCGGCCCACAGCACGCCCATCAGCGTCAGTCGCGGCAAACTGGAAGTGACCGTCGCCAGCAACATCATCATGCAAGAACTCGGCTTCACGAAACGGCAAATCATCACCAAACTCCGCGCGGCATTGCCAGAGGCGAAGATTACCGATTTGAAACTCCGCGTGGGGTCTGTCAATTAGGAAAATTCACCACAGGGTCGATCAATAAGTTTCACCACAGAGAGCACAGAGTACACAGCGGAGAAAAACACAGAGAGAAGAATAGAGAAGATTCTAGAGATTGAACTACTTAATCAATCCAAAAAAATTATTGAGAACTTCACCTTTCTATTCTCTTATTCCTCCTTTCTTCTCTGTGTCCTCTGTGCTCTCTGTGGTAAATCCTTTAACAACAACAACATGTCCGACGAACTTCCGCAAGACGAAACGCCCCTTAAGAAAGCTTCCATAAGCAAGGGGAACGAAGACTATGGCCAAGGCGACCTCGAGCATTTGAGCGATTTGGAGCACGTGCGTGAGCGGCCGAGTATGTATATCGGCGACACCACCGCGCGCGGGCTGCACCATCTCGTCTACGAAGTGGTCGATAACTCAATCGACGAAGCGATGGCGGACTTCGCCACCGAGGTGACCGTGACCATCAACGGTGATGGGTCGGTCACAGTGGAAGATGATGGCCGCGGGATTCCGGTTGAAAAGCACGATCAACTTTCGGAGCAGATGGGGCGGGAAGTCTCCACGCTCGAAGGCGTGATGACGGTGCTAAAGTTCGGCGGCAAGTTTTCGAAGGGCGCCTACCAAACGTCCGGGGGGTTGCACGGCGTCGGCGTGACAGTCGTGAATTTCCTCAGTGAATGGGCCGAGGTGGAAGTTTCGCGCGACGGGCACGTCCATCACCAAGAGTACGAGCGCGGCGTGCCGAAGGGGCCTGTGCGGCGCGTGGGCGCCACCAGCCGGCGCGGCACGAAGACCACCTTCAAGCCCGATCCGCAGATTTTTCAGACCACCAAGTACGTTTACGCCACCCTCGTGAAGCGGCTGCAAGAGCTGGCGTTCCTTAACCGCGGCGTGAAGATCACCATTACCGACGCCCGCACCGGCGATAGCGAAACATTCCAATACGAAGATGGCATTCGGCAGTTTGTCGCGCACCTCAACCGCGCCAGCGAAGCGGCCCACCCCGACATTCTGCACATCGCCGATGAGCAGGAAGGCGTGGGCATCGAAATCGCGCTGCAGTATTCGGGCGAGTACACCGAAAACGTTCACACTTATGTGAACAACATCAACACCACCGAAGGGGGGACGCACCTCTCCGGCTTCCGCGCGGCCCTCACCCGCACGCTCAACAACTACGGCAAGAAGGAGGGGCTCTTCAAAGACTTGGTGCCGACCGGCGATGACTTCCGCGAAGGCCTGACCGCGGTGATCACCTGCCGCGTGCCGCACCCGCAGTTCGAAGGGCAAACCAAGACCAAACTCGGCAACAGCGAAGTCGAAGGGATCGTCAACAGTTTGTTCGGTGATTACCTCTCGAAATTCCTGGAAGAGAATCCCAAGACCGCCAAGGCGATTGCAAAGAAGGGCTTACTCGCTGCTGAAGCGCGCGAGTCCGCCCGCAAGGCGCGGCAACTCGTGCGCGAACGCAAAGGCGCCCTCTCCGGCGGTAGCCTGCCCGGCAAACTGCGCGATTGTTCGAGCCGCGATGTTGATCGCTGCGAACTGTACCTGGTGGAAGGTGACTCGGCCGGCGGCTCCGCGGAAGGGGGCCGGCTGCGGGAGTTCCAAGCGATTCTGCCGCTGCGCGGAAAAATCATCAACGCTTACAAATCGCGCGATGACAAAGTGCTGGCGAACGAGGAAATCCGCAGCATGATCTCCGCCATCGGCATCGGCTTTGGCATCGACCAAGACCTCACCCGCCGTCGCTACGGCCGGATTGTCATCATGACCGACGCCGACGTCGACGGCTCGCACATTCGCACGCTGCTGCTGACGTTTTTCTATCGCCAGATGTACGACCTGGTCGCCAAGGGCCACGTCTACGTCGCCCAGCCGCCGCTCTTCCGCGTGCGCAAGGGAAAGCATGTCGAGTACGTGCAAACCGAAGAGGAAATGAAGTCGCAGCTCTTAGACCTCGGCCTGGGGGAAAGCACGTTCGACCCCGGCGACGGCCGCGTGATTGAAGGCGAAGCGATGATCAAACTGGTCCGCACGCTCGCCGCGCTGGAAGAGTCAATCATCGCCCTTGAGCGCCGCGGCATCGCGCTCAAGATTCACGCTCTCAAGCAGGACCCGGTCACCGGCAAACTGCCGGTCTACAACGTCTTCGTCGGCATCCAGGAACATTGGTTCGTCGACCGCAGCGAGCTCGACAACTTCCTCAAGAGTCAAGAATCCGCGAGCGGCAGCGAACTGGTCGTCGATGGCGCCGGCGCGAAGGACGAGACCAACGGCGCCTCCGATGAGAATCGTCTGCGGATCGTCGAACTGCACGAAGTGCGCACCATCAACACGCTCCTGGGCGACCTGCGAGGCATGGGTTTCGAGATCGATTCGCTCATCCCCCAAGACCGCACCGGTGAAGAGGGGAGCCGCTACACGATCCGCCGCGGCGAAAACGAATCGGGCCTCGAGGACCTGCGCGGTCTCCCTGGCGCCATCCGCGCCGCCGGCGAAAAGGGCCTGCAGATCACCCGGTTTAAGGGTCTCGGCGAAATGAACGCCGAAGAACTGCGCGACACCACTCTCCACCCCGACAACCGCACCCTGCTGCAAGTCACCATGCAAGACGCCGGCGCCGCGGACGATCTGTTCCGCGTGCTGATGGGCGACCAAGTGGAACCGCGGCGGGATTTTATTCAGAAGCATGCGCTGGATGTGAAGAATCTGGATGTGTGAGGCGTTAGCCGCGACGCGGTAGCGGAGCGCTTTTGGCGGCAATTTGTGGATCGAAACCATGACGATCGCTCAACCACGCCGACGCCTACCGCAGTGGTCTCTTCGGACCTTGTTTTTACTGTTTATTCCAATTTGCCTTGGATTGGCCTGGTACAGCTACATCCTTCGGCAGTATAGACAATCTGATGCGGCAATCGATCTTATCTGCAGTAAGGAAGTTGATATGAACTTCGCGCGGGGCCTCTCCCACGCGGTCGTCTTCTTCAAGAATGCCAACGTGACCGATGCCGACTTGCTGGCATTTGTCCCCGCGTTTAATGGATACGTCACCCACGGTAGTCCGCGTGTCGAAAAGATTCGCCTGAATGGCTCACCCGTATCGGATGCTGCATTGAAAGTGTTTCGAAAAGCTGCACCAAAATGTGAAGTCGAGCGATGATCTGTAAACACTTTTCTTGGGAGATGTAACTTGTCGACATCGCCTACCGTCTCCCCAACTCCCGAGCGCACGTCCCGCGGCACTTGGTGGCAGCGCTTCCTCATCGCGCTCTTCAGTCTCGCGCTCGCGCTGTTGTGCTACTGGCTGATCGGCTTCGTCCTGCAAGACATCGGCCAGTTGCAGGGGCCCGATTGGGGAGCGCTTCAGGCGGAGAAGCTCGATCCCAAATTTGCGGCGACGCGCGAGCGGCTTACCACCGAGCTGGCGGAGATCGGCCGGCAGGTGGAGAACGAGCAGCGGCGGCAACAGCTTCTGCGCGATAGTACCGCCACGTCGCAGAAAACGCTGGGGCAACTGCTCGAGCTGCAGCGGATGAGTCTCGAACAGAAGTCCGACCTGCCGCCAGAGCAGCAGGCCGCCTTCGCCGAGAGCCAGCGGCTGTTCCTGGCGAACCAAACTAAGGACCAGGAACTGGGCGAATCGCTTGCGGAACTGCTCGACCGGCAAGCGCGGCTGAAGGAAGAAGAGCGACTCAACAACGAGGAACTTGCCAAAGCCTCGGCGCCACTACAGCAAGAGTTTGCGGAGCTTGAGCGGCGGCATCGCTGGCGTGTGGCAGCGATCAAGATTGGGTTCTTAGCGCCACTGCTGGTAGTGGCGGGCTGGCTGTTCGGCCGGTATCGCAATTCACCCTACGCGCCGATGATCTACGCGTTCGGCGGCGCCGTGCTGGCCAAGGCGTTCGTGGTGATGCACGAATACTTCCCGCGCGAATACTTTCGGTACGTGCTGATCCTCTCGGCCCTCGGCGTAATCGGCGCCCTCTTGGCGAAACTGCTGCAGATGGTCGCCCACCCCGGCCGCGACGCCCGGCTAAAACTCTACCGCGAAGCGTACGAAGCGTTCCTCTGCCCCGTGTGCCGCTACCCCATCCGCCGCGGCCCGCTGCGTTACATGGCGTGGACGCTCAAAAGTCTGCAGCGCGTGTCGCAACCCCTCGAAACCGCGAGCGACGAACCCTACACCTGCCCCGCGTGCGCCACGCCGCTTTACGACAAGTGCCCCAAATGTAACGCAACGCGCCACACACTGCTGCCGGCCTGCGAGCATTGTGGGTTTGAAGCGGAGCAGATGTAAGGTTCAGCTCAAGTTGCTTTAGCCGCACTCGGGCAGCGATTCCTTGAACAACCGCCCGTAGGGCTTCGTCTCGATCCGCGGGTCGAGGCACACCACCGTGCCGCGGTCTTGCTGCGTGCGAATCAGCCGGCCGAAGCCTTGTTTGAATTTCAGCACCGCTTCGGGGAGCTGGTAGTCGTTAAACGGGTTGCCGCCGTGGGTGCGGATCGATTCGAGCCGCGCTTCCAAGAGCGGGCGGTCGGGAACGCTGAAAGGCAGCTTGGTGATGATGACCATCTGCAGCGCGTCGCCCGGCACATCCACGCCTTGCCAAAAACTATCGGTCCCCAAGAGCACACTGCGGGGGTTGGCGATGAAGTCTTCGACCATTTTAGTGCGCGGCGAACCATCGGCTTGCGAGAGGAGTTTCAGGTTCCACTTGGCAAGCCACGGCGTGAGGCCCGTCGCTGCCCGGCGCAAGGTTTCGTAATTAGTGAAGAGCACAAACGCCCGGCCATCGGTTTGGGCCACATAGTGCTGGATCCATTCGAGACTTTTCTTCTCGAACGCGGTCTTCTCCTGCGTGGGGTCGGGCATGTCGCGATGGGTGATGAGTTTGGCTTGCTCGCGATAGTTGAACGGACTGCCGAGCTGGAGTGTGTCGCATTGCGTGAGGCCGACGCGGGTGCGGAAGTAATCGAAGTTCGCCTGCTTGCCGGTGCAGAGCGTGGCGCTGGTAAGAATGACGCTCGGCACTTGCTCGAACAGCTGCTCGCGGAGCGCGGGACCGACGTCAATCGGCGCCGCGACCAGCTTCATGCGCGGGGCGCCGCGGCGGGATTCGCTGGTTTCCATCCAGTAGACGGCGCCTTCATCGGCCTGCGTGCGCCACGCTTCCAGTTCGCCCGCCATACCCAACAGACGGTCGTGGGCGGCGGTGTAGTCCTGTTTTTCGACTTCGTTCTTGATGCCGTTGGCGGCGGCTTGCACTTTGCGGGCGAGGATTTGCAGCTCGGTGGAAAGCTCCGGCCCGACGATTTCGGCCTGCGTTATCCGCCCATTCTTGGGGCCATGCTGAAGGCCCCACGACCAGAGATCGCCAAAGAACTCGTCGGCCCGCACGCGACAGCGATCAACCTGCTGCATGGCGTCGGTGAGGTTCTTGCCAACCAGCAGCCCCTTCTGCGTGCGATCGTTGTAGAGCTTGTTAAGCTGGTACTCCACCGCGCCGGTGCTGATGGCGATGCCCAGGTGATCGCCAGCGACCTGTTCGACGGTGTGCGCTTCGTCGAGCACCACCACGTCATAATCCGGGAGCAAACTCACGCCCACGCGCCGCAGGGCGATGTCGCTAAAGAGCAGCGCGTGGTTCACAATGATCAGGTGCGCATTCTGCATCCGTCGCCGGGCCGCATAATAAAAACACTTGTTGTAGGTAGGGCATTTGCGGCCGAGGCAGTTGCCGCTGTCGCTGGCGGCTTCATCCCACACGGTGGCGAGCGGCTTGCGGTCGAAGTCGGCGAGTGAGCCGTCGTGTGTCTCCTTCGACCATGCCAAAAGTTCGCGCAGCGTGGCATGTTCTTCGGAATCGCTGAAGAGCGAACCGGCCCGCGCGGCAGCCGATTCCAACCGCCGCAGACTTACATAGTTGCGACGACCTTTGGCGAGGACCGCGGTGAATTCGCGCGGGATGACGCTGTTCAGCAGCGGCAAATCTTTGCGCAGCAGTTGCTCCTGCAGCGCGATGGTGTGGGTGGAAATCACTACGCGGCGCGGGCCTGTGCGCTCTTCATCTTCGCCCTCCTTCTTTTCGCGGCCTTCATCGGCCGTGGCGGCAAGAATCGCCGGCACCAGGTAGGCGAAACTCTTGCCGACGCCGGTCCCCGCTTCGACGACCAGATGCCGCTTCGCGGCGATCGCCTTCGCCACCGCTTCCGCCATGGCAAGTTGTTGCGGACGGTCTTCGTAGTTGGTCAGTCGCCGCGCGATGGCGCCTTGCGGGCCAAGGATATCGGCGGCGGTGAGCATGGGGGGTAAGGGACGAGGGGTTAGGGGCTAGAGGCGAAGGGTACCAGCGCCGCGTGATCGATAGGTCATTGCGGCTTGGTCATTGGTCATTCGCGCGGTGGCGCAACCAAGCCAGTCACAGCACCGATCACCGATTGCCGATCACCTTCTTAAGTTTCACCACCCCTTCATCGGGGCTCGATGCCGTGGCGTACAACCGTTTCGGAATCCGGCCGGCGAGGTAGCTTTGGCGACCGGCGAGGCAGGCGTGACGCATGGCATCGGCCATGAGCAGCGGGTCCTCGGCATGGGCGATGGCGGTGTTCAGCAGCACACCATCGACGCCGAGCTCCATCGCAGCGGCGACATCGCTGGCGGCGCCTACGCCGGCGTCGACAATCACCGGGTAGGTGGGGTCATCCTCCTTGAGATACTCTAAGCAGATTCGAATGTTGTTCGCGTTGAGGATGCCCTGCCCGGAACCAATCGGGCTGCCGGCGGGCATCACGCTGGTCGCGCCGGCGTTCTTGAGGCGCTTGGCGATCACCGGGTCATCGGTGGTGTAAACGAGCACTTGAAAGCCGTCCGCCACCAGTTGCTCGGTCGCGATGAGCGTTTCGACCGGATCGGGCAGCAGCGTGCGCTTGTCGGCCAGGCATTCCAGCTTCACCCAATCGGCGCCGGGGTTTTCCAGGCCCAAGAGAATCTCCCGGCCGAGCCGCGCGACGCGCACCGCATCTTCGGCGCTAAAGCACCCGGCGGTGTTGGGCAGCAGCGTGTACTTGGCGGTATCGATGAAGTCGAGCAGATTCTTTCCCTGCGAATCGATCAGCCGTTCGCGCCGCACAGCCACCGTGATGCAGTCGCACTCGGTTCGGGCGAGCGCTTCACCCATCTGCGCGTAAGTGGCGTACTTCCCCGTGCCGACGATCAGCCGGCTGCGGAGCGTGTGCGTACCAATTTGAAGCGAATCGGGCATAATTAACGTGGGGCAGGCTTTTCAGCCTGCCGTGGGGTGTGAGCGACCGAGCTGTCCGAGCATGGCAGGCTAGAAAGCGTGCCCCACGTTCATCCTCCACCGACCAACGTAACGACTTCCAGTTCATCGCCTTCAGCGAGTTCCAGTTCGGCGTGCGTCGCGCGCGGGGCAATCAGGCCGTTGCGTTCCACGGCGACATGCCTCACGCGAATTTCCAATAGCTCAAGCAGCTGCGCCACCGTGCAGCCGGCCGGGACTTCGCGAAGTTCGCCGTTAACGCGGAGGTGCATGGGGGTGGTGTTCTTTACTCCCCTCCCCTGTTTGCGGGGAGGGTCAACGCTCTCACTGATCTCGCACGAACGCGGTGCGGAGTTGGATGGTATCGACCTTGTAAAACGTGCCGCGTGGCAACGGTTTGCCGGCGCGATAGACCGACGAGTTCCACGGCAACATGTACGCGACCAGTTGGCCGGTGGTCGCTTCAGCGACGTACACGGCGCTGGTCGCCAGTTGGGTATTGCCAGCCCCGCGCGGGATGTTCGCAACGCCAGTGACCATCAGATACTTGGGGTTACCGCCGCCAGCGTTGAAGTCTTGGGCGATGTTGTACTCGAAAAACGCGCTGAAGCCGGGGGAGCGCTGGTTGAGAACCGCCGCCCGCAAATCGCCGGTGAGAAAGTCGAGGAAATAGAGCGCCTCGACGCCGTCGTCGACCGGCCCCGTGGCGATCACAAAGTTATCGGCGCCCATCGACGCCGTGGCATGCAGCGGCGTGGTCGGCCAAAGGCCCGCGAAGTTGAGCCCGATCACCAAGCCGATCGCCAGCCCCACTGTCAGGTAAGTCGCCCGAGAATTGGTTGCCCAGGACATTTTTCGCGCCGCTCCGGAGGAGGAAAGTTGCACTTCCGTCAGGGCTTTAATTTACCCCTCCCGTGCGCTGGCGAGTAGGCACCCGTCCCCGCGAGTGAGTAAGATAAACCCACCTCGATTTCAAGTACTTTTCATGATTCGGAGCAGAAGGCCATGGTGCGGGGGTTTGTATTAGCAGTCAGTTTGCTGGCGGGCAGTTTCGCGGACGCGGGGGAATGGGTCTCCATTTTCAACGGCAAAGACCTCGCAGGCTGGACCCCCAAAATCAAAGGCCACCCGCTAGGCGAGAACTTCGGCGATACCTTCCGCGTGGAGGAGGGCGTGCTCAAGGTGCGTTACGACCAGTACACCGGCCCCTTCCGCGGGCGGTTTGGGCACCTGTTTTACAAAGAACCGCTGTCGCACTACCGGCTGCGGCTGGAGTACCGCGTCGTGGGCGAACAGGCCGAAGCGGGGCCGGAGTGGGCCAACCGCAACAGCGGCGTGATGATCTTTGGCCAAGACCCCACCACGATGGCGCTCGACCAAGATTTTCCCGTTTCGATTGAGGTGCAACTTCTCGGTGGCAAGGGCGATGGCCAACCGCGCCCTACGGCGAACGTCTGCACCCCTGGCACGCACTTTCACCAAGCGGGCAAGCTGATCACCACCCACTGCAATAGCAGCACTAGTCCCACGTTCGCCGATGGTGAGTGGGTGCAGCTCGAGCTGGAAGTCCACGGCGCGGAGAAGATCATCCACCGCATTAACGGCGAAGTCGTGTTCGAGTACGAGGCGCCTGTGCTCGACGAGAAAGACGCCGCCGCCAAAAAGCTCATCGCCAGCGGAGCCGCGAAAGAACTCACCGCTGGCACGATCTCGCTGCAAGCCGAAAGCCATCCGGTGGAGTTTCGGAAGATCGAGCTGATGAAGCTGACGGAGTGAAACGGCATAGCGACTTACAGCCAATTGTTTGCCCGATACCACTCCGCCGTCTGCCGATACCGCTCCGCCAGCGGCACCGCCACTTGGAACCCTAGTTGCCGCTCGGCTTTGGCCGGCGCGCAGACCCAGCCCGGTTGCGAAGCCTCGCGCAGCTTGTCGAGCGAAATGAGCGCCGGCTTGTTGCGCATTCGGCCGATGCCTTCCATCACTAGCGCCGGTAGCACGAACGGCCAGCGGCGAAGTTTGATCACGCGCACGGGCACGTTCATCGCCAGCGCCGCAAGTTGGCCCATTTGCGCGTACGAAGAGACCGTGGGATCAGCAGCGAAGTAAACCCCTTGCTCGGGACGCGCGGCGCCGTACTCCAGGCGTTCACCGTGCTCGGCGGCCAGCAGCAGCGCTTCGGCCAAATCCTCGGCGTGAATCAGCGAGAGCGGCAAGCCTTGCTTGTTCGGAATCACATGCAGGCCGGTGCGCTTAATCGCTTGGAACAGTGCGAACCCATCGCGATCGCCAGGGCCAAACACCACCGGCGGGCGGACGATGGTGATCGGTGCCGCATGCGCGAAGGGCCGGGCCGCTTGCTCGCCGGCCAGCTTACTGCGGCCGTAGTTCGACACAGGCTGCGGCGGATCGGCTTCGGTTCGCGGCCGATCCGCAGTGCTGGGGCCCGCAGCGGCCTGCGAGCTGACCAGCACAATCGTCGGCGGTGAATCGCCGGTCGTCGCGGCGGTGAGCAGGTTCGTCACACCCGCCTCATTCACCCGCAGAAAATCGTCGTACGACCACGCGTGCAACCGCCCGGCCAGATGAAACACTTCGTTCACGCCACTGAGCGCTGCGGGCAAACTACCGGGGTCGGTCACGTCCCCGTACCGCAGCTCCACACCCAATGGCGAGAGCCGCGAAACATCACTCGACTTGCGCACCAAACACGCCACCTCCCGCCCCGCGCGCTGCAGCCTCGCGACCAAAATCGGCCCGATAAATCCACTGGCACCAGTGACGAGGGTGGTGGGCATGGCAAGGCTGTTGGCTATTTGCTGTTGGCTGTGAGCTGTTGGCCATTTGCCTTTAGCCAAGAGCTAACGGCCTATCGCCCTCTTTTGACATTGGGCAATTCGCGTGGAATCGGTAAACTCGCAGGTTATTGCCGGTTCGACAAGCCTCGTTTTTTCCCTCTTCGCCGATGTCCGCACCGCTTGAAATAGTTCCCGTTCGCACGAAGCGAGACCAGAAGACTTTTATCAATTTGGCGTGGGAGGTTAACCAGCACGATCCGCAATGGATTCCACCCCTCATCGCCAATCACAAGGGGCTGCTAAACTTTAAGCCGCACCCGTTTTATGACGACGCGGCGATCCAAACGTTTCTGGCGTACCGCAGCGGTAAACCGGTGGGCCGAATTGCGGCGATCGAGAATCGCGCGCACAACCAGTGGCACAAAGACAAAATCGGCTTCTGCGGATTCTTTCAGTCGATTGATGACCAAACGGTAGCCGACGCGCTCTTTGGCGCTGCGGGCGACTGGCTGAAAGCACGCGGGCTCACGTCGCTGCGTGGGCCGGCGGATCCCTCGATCAACTACGAATGGGGCCTCTTGGTGGAGGGCTTCGAGACGCCGCCGTTCTTCATGCTCACCCACAATCCGCGCTACTATCCCCAGCTGTGGGAGTCGGCCGGATTCGTCAAATCGCAAGATATGTACGGCTTCTGGGGCGACACCAGCATGGTGCATACGCTCACCTCCGACGAGAAGATTCGCACCGTGGATGAGCAAATCCGCGAGCGATTTGGCATCACCATCCGGCCCATGAATCGCCGCAACTTCCGCGCGGAAGTGGAGATGTTTCTGGACATCTATAACCAAGCGCTGTCGGCAACTTGGGGCTACGTGCCAATGGGGCGCAAAGAAGTATTGCAACTCGCCAGCGAACTAAAACACTTGATCGTTCCGGAGCTGGCCCGCATTGCCGAGGTCGAGGGCAAGCCAATCGGCATGATGTTCGGGCTCCTCGACTACAACACCCGCATTAAGCAAATCAATGGCCGGCTCTTTCCGTTCGGGTTCATTCGGCTGTTAGTCAACAAACACGCCATCAAACGGATTCGCCTCGTGAGCACCAATGTGCTGCCTGAGTACCAAAACTGGGGCGTCGGCGTGTGCCTCGCCCGCGCGATGCTGCAACCGGCCCTCGACCACGGCGTGACGGCGTGCGAGTTCAGTTGGGTGCTAGAGTCGAACGATCTCTCCCGCAAGACGCTGGAGAAAGGTGGTGCTGTGCGTTATAAGACCTGGCGGTTGTATGATCGACCGCTGTAGCAATCTACCGCGAGTGCGTGGTTCTCATGGAAAAACTCCGCAACCTGGGCCCCGTTTCGCAGAGCTGGCTGCAGGCGGTTGGCATTACCAGCCGCGCGCAGTTGCGGCGGTTCGGCCCTGTAAATGCATTTCTCCGGGTGCAGCAGGCGGGTTATCGGCCCTCGCTCAATTTGCTGTGGGCGCTGGCAGGAGCGGTGCGCGATGTCGATTGGCGCGACCTGGCCAAAGTCGAGAAAGACCGCTTGCGGGATGAACTACGAAACTTAAGCGAGGGTTGAGCGAGCGGCTTCGTTCTCCGCGGCGACCTCACTCCGACGACCTAATCACCGAGAACCGCACTTCGCCCGCCGGTTCTTTCCCCACGGGGAGCGATTCTTCCGTCACCACCGTGGTCATCAGGTCGTAGCCCGCCGGCGGCAACGGCGCGACCAACGACACGCCGCCTGCTGACGAAACTTCCAGCGGGATCCGCACGCGGCGCTCGCCGGCGGCGTCTTGCACCCACAGCCAATACTGCTTGCCTTCGGCAGGTGCGGGCCAGCCGGCGGCGACGAAGTGGAGTTCGCCCGCCACGGCATCGCACGAAAGCAGCGCTGCTTCACCCGCGCCCGCGTGTGCCGATCCAAGCCGAGCTAGTTGTGCGCGAGGGGCGCCGAATACGCTTTGCGATTCACGGATGTTCGCACCGAGTTGGGCGCGCGCGTCCGCCTTTGGATCCCAACGCACCAGCGCGCCACCCACCAGAACGCCCGCCAGACTGGCGGCGAGGTAGGGAACGAGCGAACGCAGCAGGCGCCCGATTGTGAGCGGGCTGGTTGTGGTGGCGAGTTGAACAGGCTCTCGACGATCACCGGCGATGCGTTGCTCGATCGTCGTCCACACCGCGGCGGGCGGCTCAACGGGCGGCAAGTCATCGCCCAGAATCGAAACGGCGCCAGTGAGCGCGGCGAGCTCCTGCTGGCAAACATCGCAACCAGGGGCTAAGTGCGCATGGACTCGCTGCGCTTCGTCCGGGGGCAGCAGGCCCAGGGCGTATTCGGCCAGTCGGTCTTGGCACTCGTGGCAATTCACTTCGGCGTCCCTGGATGCAAGCGAATGTGTTCACGGCCGCGAAGGGCCGCCCGCAACCGCGCCAGCCCGGTGCGAATGTTGGTCTTCACCGTGCCGAGCGGAGCGCTCAGCCGCGCGGCGATCTCTTGGTGGGATAATCCTTCAAAGTACGCGAGCTCTAAAGCGGCTCGCTGGGCCGCCGAAAGTTCCTGCAGTTCGCGCCGCAACCCTTCAACCTCTTCCCCTTGCACCGCTTGCCAAGCCGGATCGGTCCGTTGCGACTGGTTCGCCGCCTCAACTTCCCGCTGGGCGCCGGCGGCCTGTTCATGCTCCACCCGGCAGGCATGGCTCCGCTGGTAATCGATCGCCCGACTGCGGCACAGCACCCGTAAATAGGTACGCACGCCGGCCCGCTGTGGATTGAACCGTTCCACCTTCTGCCAGAACTCGCAAAACACGTCCGCCAGCAGCGCTTGGGCGTCGGCCGGACTGCTGACAAACTTGAGGCATAGCGCGTAAAGTTCCGCCGAATACCGGTCGTAGAGCGCGCGCAGCGCCGTCGGCTCCCGGCGCTGGATGAGCGCCAGCAGCTCTTCGTCAGACAGTGGTTCAGGGGGCGCGGCGGGGATCAATTCACGTTGGACAGGAGTGTGTTGTCATTTGGTCATTTACATCCCCAATGATCAATCGAATCAAATGGTTGGCACCGTGGTTTCTCTAGACCCGGCATCCACGCTGCCCTCTCCAACCACCGCGTCGGTCAACCAACAGGCGCCCGCGTTCCGTAGCGTCTGTTGCGACAGGTAGAAGCGAAATATGCAGGCCCGGTTATGCTGATCGATCACGTTCACCACCACGGTGGCGTGCCCATCGCGCACGACGGCGGCGCCAATCGTTGCGATTTGCTGCTCCACCAACGGCAAGTAAGCGGGCGAACGGACCAGCTCTTCGAAGTGCGCAAGTGGCCCCGTCACCGCGCGATTCTCCGGCGAAGCGAGCGCGAAGCAATCGGCAATCGCATCAGGGTTGGTGCGAGACTCTTTCATCGCCGCCAGTTGCAACTCCACCACGTCGCGCGGTGCGAGCTCGGTCTGCGGCACAAAGTCGGCGGGCAGTTCCATCAGGGGATTCGCGCTGACCGACGGAAACAAATACACCGCTCCAGCGCCGATGCCGCTCATCAAACAGAGCGCGAGCAGCAGCCAATTCAAATCCGTGGGGGAGCGTTGTTCGTCGGGCGGGAACTCTGATTCAGCCGGTTGCATGGCGAACTTTGGCGAATGAGATAACGTGAACCACATCTATGCCAGCCTAGGCTCGGCGCCGGCGGCGGTCAACGACAACTGCCAGAAAAAGTGGAGCGGAGATTCTTTCAAGTTTTTCAAATCTAGGGCGATGCCTCGTCCGTAGACTCTTCCGACGGACGGCGCCTGGCCGTGCGAAGGTAACGTCATTCACCCTGGAGTTGCGATAATGAACCGAATCCGATTGAAAAATCTTGCCGTCGTCCTGGCTGTAGTGCTGGCCGGTACAACCGCTGCCGAGGCGGTGCAAATCATCGGCCTGACGAACAATCCCGGCGCCGCCCAAGGGGTGGTCGTGTTTGACTCCGCCGCGCCGGGGACGATTCTTTCTAGCGCCTCACTGACCGGCCTCGCCTCGGGCGAATCGCTGCTGTCGATCGACGCCCGCCCCGCCGGCGGCGCCATCTACGGCCTCTCCAGCGCGAGCAAACTGTACACGATCAACGTCGCCACCGGTGCCCTGTCACAAGTTGGCGCGGGTTTCACCACTCCGCTGAGCGGCACGACCTTTGGTTTCGACTTCAACCCCACGATTGATCGCATCCGCATTGTTAGCAATGCCGACCAAAACATTGTCGCCCACCCAATCACCGGCGCCGCTAACGTCGCCACTACCACACCGGTCTTCTACCCGGCGGGTGACGCCAACGCTAACGCCAATCCGAACGTGGTGCATCACGCTTACGACCGCAACTTTGTGGGGGGCGTGACCTCGCAACTGCGGGCGATTGACACCAACCTGGACATTTTGGTGACCCAAGCCAACAACGCCGGGACGCTGGGCACGATTGGCTCGCTAGGAGTCGACGCCACCGAAGTGGGGGGCTTCGACATTGGCGCCGGCGGCGGCGCGTTCGCCGCCTTCAACGCCGGCGGAGCCACCAGCACGCTCTACCGCATTAATCTGGCCACCGGCGCCGCGACCAGCATCGGTTCGATCCCCGCGGTGATCGCCGGCATCACGGTCGTTCCGGAACCGAGCACAATTGCAATCGGCTTGTTGGCCTTGGGCGGCTTAGGGATTCGTCGGCGTTAGAGAACTTGAAAGTTGGTGTGAGCACTCCTCCACTCACTATGCCAGCCGGGGCGATTCACGAATCGCTTCGGCTGGCAGCGTTTATGTCGCAAACCGATCCTGCAAACACATCACGTCCATCGATTCGCTGCGGAGCGCGCTAATCGCGCGCACCGCGGCTTCGGCAGCTTCCATGGTGGTGACGCACGGGATGCCGGCGGCCACCGCGCCGGCCCGGATGATCCCTTCATCGGTGCGGGCGCCTTTGCCAACCGGCGTGTTGATGACCAGCTCCACTCGGCCGTCCGACAAATAGTCGAGCAAGTTTGGTTGGCCTTCCATCAGTTTCTTGATGCGTACGCTGGGGACGCCGATTGTTTCGAGCGCGTCCGCCGTGCCGCGGGTGGCGAGCAGTTTGAAACCCATGTCGTGAAGTTGTTTGCCGATCGGCAGAATGCGTTCTTTGTGCCGCGGCGCCACACTGAGGAAAATCGTTCCCTCGGTTGGCAGCACGGTGCCGGCGGCAAGTTGGCTTTTGGCGAACGCCATGCTGAAGGTGGGACTGATGCCCATAACTTCACCGGTTGAACGCATCTCGGGGCCGAGCACAATATCCACGCCGCGGAACTTGATGAAGGGGAAGACCGATTCTTTCACCGATACATGCGCGGGAATCGGGTCTGTGGTGACGCCTTGCTGTTTGAGCGAAACGCCGACCATCACCTTCGCAGCGACTCGCGCCACGGGAAGACCGGTCGCCTTGGCAACGAATGGCGCCGTGCGGCTAGCGCGCGGGTTGACTTCTAACACATACACTTGCGGCTTGCGATCTTCGCCTTCCCATTTGACGGCAAACTGCACGTTCATTAGCCCTACCACGCCCAGCGCACGGGCCAACGATTCAGTCGCGGCGCGAATCTCTTGCACCACCGGGCCCGGCAAACTGTAGGGGGGAATTGCACACGCGGAGTCGCCGGAGTGAACGCCCGCTTCTTCGATGTGCTCCATGATGCCGGGGACGATCACGGTTTCGCCATCGCAAATAGCGTCGACATCGACTTCGGTGGCCCCTTCGAGGAACGAATCGATCAGCACCGGCTGGCCTTGCGCGGCGAGGAACGCGGCGGCGACGAACTGGTCGAGCTGCGAATCGTCGTAGCAGATTTCCATCGCTCGGCCGCCCAGCACGAAACTGGGGCGGACGAGCACCGGATAGCCGATGTCGCGGACGATTTGGCGGGCTTCGTCCATCGTGCGGGCGATGCCGTTGGGCGTTTGTTTGAGTCCCAAGCGATTGAGCAGGGCCGCAAACTTTTCGCGGTCCTCGGCGTCTTCGATCGCGTCAACGCTAGTGCCGATGATCGGCACGCCTGCTTCCTTGAGCGCCCGCGCCAGGTTCAGCGGCGTCTGGCCGCCGAACTGCACGATCACGCCGTCGGGCTGCACGCGGTCGCAGATGTTGAGCACATCTTCCACCGTGAGCGGTTCGAAGAACAACAGATCGCTCGTGTCGTAATCGGTGCTCACTGTCTCCGGGTTCGAGTTGACCATGATCGACTCGATGCCGAGCTCCCGCAGCGCGAAGCTGGCATGGCAGCAGCAGTAATCGAACTCGATTCCCTGTCCGATGCGATTGGGCCCGCCGCCCAAAATCATCACCCGCTTCCCGCCCGGTTTCTTGGCCGGTGTTTCATCTTCATCTTCGTACGTCGAATAAAAGTACGGCGTGTAGGCGGCAAACTCCGCGGCACAGGTGTCCACGCTTTTGTACACCGCACGAATGCCGCGCTTCAGTCGGTCGGCCCGCACGTCCGGTTCGCTCAGGCCAAAAATGGTGGCGAGTTGGCGATCCGAAAAACCAAATCTTTTGGCTGTGCGAAATTGCGAATCGGTTAGCTGCTTCAAATCCTCGAGCGAGCGGAGCGAGTCTTCTGTCTCGACAATCTCCAGCAGGTTGTCGAGGAACCACGGATCAATGCCGGAAAGCTCGTAAATCTCCTGCGTGCTCATTCCCTGCTTGATCGCGTACCGCAGGTACCACACGCGGTCGGGGCCCGCCTTTTGCAGCTTGGCGCGGATTTCGTCTTCGCTCGGGCGGTCGTCGGTGTACCAGCGGTCCATCCGGTCGCAGCCGAACCCGGCGGCGCCAACTTCCAGACCCCGCAGCGCTTTTTGGAACGACTCCTTAAAGGTGCTGCCGATGGCCATCGTCTCGCCGACGCTTTTCATCTGCGTGGTGAGAGAGCTATCCGCTTCCGGAAATTTCTCGAAGGCGAAGCGCGGAATCTTGGTCACCACATAGTCGATGCTCGGCTCGAAGCACGCGGTCGTTTCGCGGGTGATGTCGTTCGGCAGTTCGTACAGCCGGTAGCCAACGGCCAGCTTGGCGGCAATTTTGGCGATCGGGAAGCCGGTCGCCTTGGAGGCCAGCGCACTGGAGCGACTTACCCGCGGGTTCATCTCGATGACAATCATCCGCCCATCTTTGGGATTGATGGCGAACTGAATGTTGGAGCCCCCCGTCTCCACACCGATTTCGCGAATCACAGCGAGACTGGCGTCGCGCATCCGCTGGTACTCTTTGTCGGAGAGCGTTTGTGCCGGCGCTACGGTGATTGAGTCGCCGGTATGGATGCCCATCGCGTCGAAGTTTTCGATCGAGCAGATGATGACGACGTTATCATCCGCATCGCGCATCACCTCCATCTCGTACTCTTTCCAGCCAACGATCGACTCTTCGATCAACACCTGCGTCACCGGCGACAAGTCGAGCCCGCGCCGCACGAGGTCGTCGTACTCGGCCCGATTGTAGGCAATCGCCGAGCCGCTCCCCCCCATCGTGAAGCTCGGCCGCACAACGGCCGGCACGCCGATCTCCTTTACAAGTTCGCGCGCTTCCTCGATGGTGCTCACCGTCCGCCCCCGGCAGACCTCGAGCCCGATCTTGTGCATTGCTTGCTTGAAGCGTTCCCGGCTTTCGGCTTTATCGATCACATCCGCATTGGCGCCAATCATCTCGACGCCGTATTTTTCCAGCACGCCGTGCGCTTCAAGGGCCATCGCCAAGTTGAGCGCCGTCTGCCCGCCGAGCGTCGGCAGCAGGGCGTCGGGCCGTTCGGCGGCGATCACCTTCTCGACCACTTCCCAGGTGAGCGGTTCGATGTAGGTGCGATCCGCGGTGGCCGGATCGGTCATGATGGTCGCCGGGTTGGAGTTGACCAGCACAACCTCGTACCCCTCTTCACGCAGCGCCTTGCAAGCCTGCGTGCCGGAGTAGTCAAACTCGCACGCTTGGCCAATGACGATGGGCCCGGAGCCGAGGATGAGAATCTTGTGGATGTCGGTGCGTTTGGGCATTGCGGAGTGGGCAGCGGGCAGTGGGCAGCTAATAAAACCGATCGAAGGGCCCCATTGGCGGGGTGCGCAAGCTGGGTAAAATCGCCCCAGCCTAACCGCGCAAGTTGGGTTCGTTCAACCCGCCGAGTTCGTTGCGAACGATTTTTGCCGAGCAAAAAGAGGATGTTGCGGTTTGTTTTGCAGTAACCCCCTCCCGAGGTTGGAGGGGCAGGTGTGGTATACTTACGTTTCCTAACCCCTCGCAAGTTGAGCGCGGCGACTCGCCCGCTGGTCTGGTTCTCTTTCTCGACGATGCTGCGATTTGCCCTCGCTTCCCCGATTGTTTTTTTCTTCGGCATTTGCGTGCTGGGCCCGAGTGCGGCGCTCGGCGTTGATGATTTCGATCTCCCGCCAATCCAATACACAGAAAGCACGCCTCACAATGCGGTGCAAAGTTTACTGGCGAAGCTGGCGAGTGGCGAATTAAAGCTCGATTACCACCAAGAGTTCGGCTATTTACCGGCCGTGCTCGAGCAGCTCCATGTATCGCGGGAATCGCAAGTCCTCGTCTTCTCCAAGACCAGCTTGCAGTTCCGCCGGATTGAACCGCAACGACCGCGAGCGCTTTACTTCAACGATGACATCTATGTCGGTTATTGTCGCGCGGGCGAAGTAATGGAAATTTCGGTAGCCGACCCGCGATTGGGCGCGGTGTTCTATACGGTGGACCAGCGGCGGCGGGAGAAGCCCCGGCTTGCGCGGCAAACGGACACGTGTCTTGCCTGTCACAGTTCGGTCCTTACTGGCGGAGTGCCGGGGCACTTGGTGCGGAGTGTCTATCCCGATGCCGAAGGCGAATTGATTTTCTCCAAGGGAACAATCGCGGTCGATCACACGACCCCGCTAGCGAAGCGGTGGGGCGGGTGGTACGTCACCGGCACGCATGGCGTCCAAACCCACTTGGGCAATGTCATCTACAAGGATGACGACGATCCTGAACCAAACCACGAGCGTCCGCCCCTCAACGGGCACAACGTGCTAAAACTGGACGATCGATTCGCCACCGAGCACTATCTCACGCCACATAGCGACATTGTGGCGCTCATGGTGCTGGAGCATCAGGTGCTGGTGCATAACCGACTAACTTTCGCGAATTTCGATGCCCGTTCGGCCCGGCACTATCAATTGGTGATTAATCGTGCGATGGAAGAGCCGCTCGATGCACCGCTCGAAAGCGTCACCCACCGAATGGAAGCGGCGGCCGAGAAATTGGTCGACGCGCTGCTGTTTGTCGATGAAGCCCGTCTCACTGCGCCCCTAGTAGGAAGCACGGACTATACCAAGCAGTTCGAAGCGCAAGGCCCTCGCGATTCCGAGGGCCGATCGCTGCGCGACTTCGATCTGACCACCCGGATGTTCAAGCACCCGTGCAGTTACCTCATCTATTCCGATTCCTTTCGCCAGCTTCCGAAAAGAATGCGGTTAGAGGTTTGGCGCCGGTTGGGGGCCGTGCTGAGCGGCGCCGATCAGTCGCCGAAGTTTGCCCATCTCACAGCGGCGGACCGCCAAGCCATTGGCGAGATTCTGCGCGAGACGCATCCGGATGTGCCCTCAGAATGGCCATTGATAAAGGCTCCTTGAGACTCGGTGGTTTGCTGAACAGCCCGTCAAAAAGACTTCGATATTCTAGATGTAACACAGAGAGAACAGACAGAAAAGTGAGTTCAAAAGGACGTCTGATCGGCGCGCCATTATTCGGCTTCCTGAACAGTCACGCATCTGAATACGAAGGTCTGTATGATGACGATTCGGTTGATCAGTCAGTGTTGGCGAACAGAACGTGAAACACCCTATCCCATGGCTCTTTGGACAAGCAATACTCGTAGGGCTTGATGTGATTAGGCAGTCTCATTTCCACTTCAGCTGGTGATGCGAACTGATAACCAGAGTCTGCAAATGCTTCAAGAAGGATTTTCACCTCCTCGACGGTCGATCCCACGATGGGAAGCAAACTATCGAGATCAAGCGGAATGCAGCCATTCAGGTGTGATGACAACACGAACCGAGTTCTGCCGATGACTGCGATTGGCGTGAGGAGACTGAAGTAGACCGAAACTCCCACGCCTTCGTGCGGTTTATGATGCCGAGCCGAAGATAACTCGGATTTTGTTAAGGCTCGGTGGACGAGAAGCTCCACATAGTTACTCAGTCCACCCTCTCCATCTTGCACGATTCGAACTTCCCATATCGATTGAGAACGGAGTTTCTCGATACCAGGTCGAAGGTGATTGATCGAAGGAAACCACTCTTCCGAAGCATTGGGCAGCGACTCCCTGCGAGCCAAAGTTTCAAGATGGGATATCGAGAAATTCACTGTTCGAACATCGGTTGGTGTTGGCGATTAGTTTGCTTTACTCCGCCACCGCCAGCACATCAAAATGCCGCTCGCGCCACATTTCGGCGGCTTGCCTTAAGCGGCGGCCGCGGGGATTCGCGCCGGGTTCGAAGCGATACACGGCGTAACCCAGCCCATCGAGAAAGTTGTAGAGGTCACGCCGCTTCGCGCGCGGGGCGTAGCGAAACACTTCCGCGCGGATCGTCGGACGATACTCGGCGATGATCTCGCGCAGCGAGCGGAGCACTTCGTAGTCGTGCCCTTCGGCGTCAACCTTGATGAACGAGAGCTTTGGTAGCCACTCGGCGTACTCGGCCCGCAGCACGTCGGCGAGGTTCACCCCTTCGACTTCTAACGGATGAAGCCGGCCGGTCAGGCGGCGCCACAGCGAGACCGGCATGCCGCCGTTGCAGAACGAGGCGTCGCCGTAGTGGAACGTGTACTTGCCCGGCTGTTCGACCGCGGCGAAACAACGCGGCGCGATGTTGGTGCGATCCGGGTTGAGCTGGGCGTTGCGCTCCAGCACTGCGTAGACAAAGGGGTTCGCTTCTACCGCCAGCACGCAGCCTTGCTTGCCCGCGGCGAGGCCCAACGGAATGGTAGTGTCGCCAGTGTAGGCGCCGATGTCGATCACAAAATCGCCGGGCTTTACGATGGTTCGCACCCCATCGATCTCGGCCTGCTCCAACAGCTTGGTCGGCGTTTCGAGCGGGTGCTGCCACTGGGCCCACTGGATGGCCCCGTCGCGCGGCAGATCAATCCGCCGCAGTTCGGTCCCCCAGACCTGATGCGGAATGTCACGCCGGCGACGACGTAGCACTTCGAGAACCGACATGGGGAATCTCCAACTAAGAACAGCGGGTAGCGATCGGCCGGTAGAATATCGCGAGGCACAATTATCGGCAGCGCCGATTTTGGTATTTCCCCGCGGGACGCTAGCGGAGCAGCCGAAACAAGCGGGCCCGCAGACACCGACCTCTGCGAGTCGTTAGAATAGGGCGCTGCGGCGGGCAATTTGTACGGGGACATACTCGGCGGATGAGAAGAATGGTCAGGGTATTGGGCGACGGTGTGTCTACGGATTGGAAATGGGGATCGATGATCCCCCGGGTCTACCGCTGTCTGCTGCTTGCGGCCGTCTGCCTGCTGCTCGCTGGCTGCGGTTCCGAAGTGGCGTACAACACGCCGCCGACCGATCCCACAGCGACCGAGAATGCAGCGCCTGCCGAAGCGGAAGCCCCGCCGTTCAACCCCGCGGCCCCAGCGGAGGAAATGCCGCCAGCCGAAGAGCCAGCCGCCGAAGAACCCGCCGCGGAAGAAACAGCACCAGCGAGCGAACCGTCCACGGACGCCGCCGCCGAACCGATTGCTCCGCCAACTTCAGAGGGAGTCAGCTCCGCACCGCCGCCCGAGCAATCCAACAGCGAAACTACGGCGGACCAACCGGCCGACTCCCCCAGCGCAGCCCCCGAACAGGCTGAGCGAGATTTTGGCGCGCTGTTCAACGAAATGCTCAGCGGGAGCAACAAGGAAAACAATTCGGCTGAAGACGCGACGAGCGAGTCGGCTGAACTGCCAACGACTGAACCGCCAAAGAGTGAGCCGCCCGCTGCTGAACCATCGGCCCCGGAGACTTCTCAGTCCACTGCGACAAGCGGAGAACAAGAGTGGAAGCTGCCCTGGGAGAACGAAAACACCCAGACTGCACCGGAATCTGAAGCACCGGCTGAAGGAAATCCACCAGCCGCTGAACCCGCAGCGCCACGGGAAGAACCACCGGCAGCGAATCGGGGCGTGGATGTCGACGAACTTTTCGGCAGCGAACCAACCGCCCCGGCTGAATCGCAACCCGACGTTCCACCCGAAATGAGGGATGAGGAAGCAGCGCCGGAAGCAACGGCTGACGCAGCGCCGTCGGCGCCGCCGACTGAAACAGATCCGCCGACGTCGATCACCGTCGATCCCTCCAACACGCGGCACTTGGCGTGGCTGTTCGGCGCCAAGTTTAGTTTGTCACTCTTGGCGAACGAGAAGAATTCCACCACCGACCAGCAGGTCGTATGGCAAACCGAGACCGCGAAACTTGCCGAAGCGCTCGGCCTCGCCGCGCCAACCGCCACTGGTAGTGGTCCCCCCGCCGAGCGCGTCCCGCAACTACTGGCCGAGTCGCAAAAAGTCGGCGCGAAGTTGGCGGCCAAGCACGGAGTCGGAGCGGCGGCGCTCTTGGAACTGGCGGTCAAGTCGAACCTGCTTTTGGGGCTGGACGAAAACCGCCGCACGTTCGCCCCAGTGATCGCCAAGTCGCTCCGCAGCGCCGCCGGTCGGGCGAGTGTGCCCGCCGACGTGTGGGAACCATCTATCACCGAAATCGCCGCCGCGAAAGACAACGCCACCATCGAGCAAGCGGTGTACGAATTGCACGAGCGGATGGAAAGTTCTCTCCGCGCAAATCGTTAGCCGCGGGGCTCGCCCCCGCGCGTTCCTACCGAGTCGACTTACAAACGCGCGGAGGCAAGCTCCGCGGCTAACCCGCTTATGACGAAAATCGCCCCCACCGCCGCACTACCGCATCGCCCGGAGCTTCTCGCCCCGGCGGGCGATTGGGACTGCGCGCGGGCCGCGATCGAGAACGGCGCCGATGCGATTTACTTCGGCCTGGAAGCGGGGTTCAACGCCCGGGCGCGGGCGACGAACTTTTCGCTCGACACGCTCCCCGAGCTCATGGCCCTGCTCCATCGCCGCGGCGTGAAGGGGTACGTCACGCTCAACACGCTGGTCTTTACCGATGAGCTGCCGGCGCTCGAAATGCACATCCGCGCGATCGCGGCTGCCGGCGTCGATGCGGTGCTGGTGCAGGACATCGGCGCCGCGCGCCTCATCCGCGAAATCTGCCCGCAGCTAGCGCTGCACGCCAGCACGCAGATGACGATGACCTGCGCCGAAACGATTGCCGCCATCGAAGAACTCGGCATTGAGCGCGTGGTGCTCGCGCGGGAACTGTCCCTCAAAGAAGTCGCCCGGATTCACGCGGCCACCAACGTGGAACTCGAAACCTTCGTCCACGGCGCCCTCTGCGTGGCGTACAGCGGGCAGTGTTTGACGAGCGAATCGCTCGGCGGGCGCAGCGCGAACCGTGGGCAATGCGCCCAGGCATGTCGGCTGAACTACGAGCTAGTGGTGGATGGTAAAGACCGCCCGCTCGGCGATGTGCAGTATCTGCTCAGCCCGCAAGATTTGGCGGCGTACGAATTGATCCCCGAACTCATCGCCGCCGGCGTGAAGTCGCTCAAGATCGAAGGGCGGCTGAAGACGGCTGAGTATGTCGCGAACATTACGAGCCACTATCGCCGTGCGATTGATGCCGCTTGCGGAGGCGAACGGCCTGTGATGTCGGCTGCCGATCGGCGAGAGATGGAGCTCAGTTTCTCGCGTGGCTTCTCGCCCGGTTGGCTCGCGGGGGCGAATCACCCCGCGCTGGTGCCGGGCAAATCGAGCGCGAAGCGTGGGGTGCAGGTCGGCAAAGTGATTGCGCTGCACGGTGAGCGATTGGAAGTGGAGCTTACGCTGCCGCTGGCCAAAGGAGACGGCATTGTGCTGGAAGGGAACCGCTCGAAGGGCGAAGAACTTGGCGGGCGCATTTACCAAATCTTTCGGGGTCGGCAGGAACTCGATCAGCCATCCGCTGGTCGCGTGCAACTTGCGCTGCAGCACGGGCTGCTTGCAAGCGCCGTCGTCTGGCCGGGCCAAGGTGTGTGGCAGACGGATGACCCGCAACTCACCAAACGGTTACGGAGCACTTACCAATCGGCCGATCCCTTGCGGCGGTTGCCGATCGACTTATCCGTGCGCGCGATTGTGGGCGAACCGCTGCAAATCACCGCGCGCTGTGCCGATGGCGTGGCCGCAACTATTACGAGCGACTTTTCGCCGGTCCCCGCGACCAAGCATCCCGCGACCGAAGAAGTGCTCCGCACGCAACTCGGTCGCCTTGGCGGCAGCGCGTATGAACTGCGTACGCTCACCGCGAAGATCGCCGGCGAGCCGATGATTCCGCTCAGCGTCCTCGGCGCCCTGCGGAAAGAATTGATCGCGAAGCTGGACGAAATTCGCACGGCTCCCCTGTCACGTCCGCTCGTGGAGCCCGGCGCCGCGCAGCGACTACTCGCGCGACATGATCCCCCGAACCCTGCCCCCCAGCTCCCAGCCCCTCAGCTCTCCGTCCTCGTTCGCTCGCTCACACAGCTCGATGCGGTACTCGCCACCGGCGTGAAGCACGTCTACGCCGAGTTCCACGACCTCCGCCAGTACCGCGCCGCGGTCGAGCAAGCGCACGCGGCGGGCGCAACCATTCACCTCGCCACGCTGCGCATCCACAAGCCGGGCGAGAATGGCCTGTTCGTCGCGCTCGCCAAGCACGCCGCCGATGGGTGGCTGGTGCGGAATCTCGCGGCGGCCGATTACGCCCGAGCGCTCGGCATCCGCATGATCGGCGACTTTTCGCTGAACGTCACCAACCCGCTCACCGCCGACTGGCTCCTCGCGCGCGGGTTTGAGCGCATCACCGCATCGTACGATCTCAATCGCGATCAACTGCTGGAACTGGTCGCGGACTGTCCGCCGCAAGTTGTGGCAAGCGGGCTGGAAGTCGTCGTGCATCAACACATGCCGATGTTCCACATGGAGCACTGCGTCTTCTGTGCGGTGATGAGCCCCGGCAAGAACAAAACCGACTGCGGCCGTCCCTGCGACCGCCACGCCGTGCAGCTTCGTGACCGCGTCGGCGCCGAGCACGTGCTGCACGCCGACATCGGCTGCCGCAACACGCTGTACAACAGCCAAGCCCAAAGCGGCGCGGAGGCGGTGGCGCCGCTGATTGCGAAGGGCGTGCGCCACTTCCGCATCGAACTCCTCAACGACTCCCCCGCCGCCGAGGTGACAAAGCTGATCTCATTGTACCAACAACTGCTCGCCGGCAAGATTACCGGGCACGAAGTGTGGCGTGAACTGAAAGCCGCGAATCGCGTGGGGGTGACGCGGGGGCCGTTGGAGCAGGCGAGGAACCCTTTGGCGGTGCTGTAGTTTTGGAACAACTAACATTTGGTAGTTCTTTATTTTGGCTTCGTTTCCTTTTCGTCGCGCAAGATTCCGGAACTGGGCGTCGCCGTTGCAGCGGAATTTGGATGATCCAGAGGCGCAGCGATCTTCAGCGTTAGCACTCGAAGCCTCCACCAAAACAACGAAAGCCCGGTCCTTGCGGACCGGGCTTCGCTTCCCCCCTTCGCATCGAGTCGGCAGCGCGCTGCGTGTAGACAAGGACGCCTGCCGAAGCCTCTCGATAGTTTGGTATGGATGCGGGCTTACTGCTGATAGGCGGCCGCTTGCACGCCCCCCTCGCCCGCCATGGGTTGGCTGAGGAACGGCTGGTTTTGCTTGTAGAGTTCGAGGCGTGACTTATAGCCATCGACTTGGCCGGCGCCCGCGGCGCTAATGGCCCGCTCGACGGTGGCAATCGCATCGGCGAACTTGCCAGCGGTTGCGTACGCGGCGGCCAGCGTGTCGAGGTTCACGTCATCTTCGCGGCCCGAAATGGCAATCGCTTGTTGGGCGTGCTCAACCGCGGCGGCGCCGTTGCGATAGGCGGCCACTGGGCAAGTTGCTTCCAGCCATGCCAGGTTGCGGAAGGCGTTGGCCAGTTTGCCATCGAGCTGTATCGCGCGGTTGTATTCCTGTTGGGCTTCGCCGTAGCGGCCCATGTCCACCAGTAGGTCAGCGCGGCTGAGGGCCACTTGGGCGTCGGTCGGCGAGAGCACCGCGGCGGCGTCGAAGTGCTGGCGGGCCTCTTCGGTCCGGCCCAGCATGTGGCACACGCGGCCCTTGCCTTTGTGCGCGGGGGCGAGGTCCGGATCGAGCGCGATCGCCTGGTTGTAGTCGGCAAGGGCCTCTTCAAAGCGTCCGCCTTGCACGTGCAGCGAAGCGCGATTTGAAAACGCTTTGGCGAACTTCGGATTGATGTCGAGCGTCAGGTTGAAAGCGGCGAGCGCGGTGGCGAAGTCACCGGTCTGCGCGGCGAGCACCCCTTGGTTGTGGTGGGCCCGCCAGTTGTTCGCTTGCAGGCGGATTGCATCGCTAAAATCGGTCGAGGCTTCCGGCAGCCGGCCGCCATCGGCCCGCACTTCGCCACGTTTGTTGAGTGCCCACGAAGCGAGCTGATTGGCGTACTCGACCGCTTCCGACGAGTGATCGATCGCCAGCACATAGTGGCAGCGCTCGATGATGTCGGCGTATTGTTGTTCAGTGCTGGCCGACTCGCCCAACTTACGGGCTTCGGCGAGCAAATCGATCGCGCGTTGGCTCGGCTTCGCGTTCGGCGCCAGCGGAGCGGGCGCCGGGTTGGCGACCGGCTGCGTAGCGTTGCGTAGCGGTTTGGCTGTTGTGATGCTGTTCGGCCCGAGCGCTTGCGGCGCGGCATTGGCCGAAGCGACATAACTCGGCGTGGCGGACGGCGTGGTCGCTACCGGCGCCGGCAGCGGAGCCGCGGGGAGCGGAGTGGGACGAGGCGCTTCGGTGCGGAGGTTCATCGGCTTCGCCAACGATGATTTTTGTGGTGAAGTTTTGGCATCGGTCGCCGGCCCCTTAAGGCCGAGCGCCGGGTTCTCGATCACTTGCGGCTGCGATGATTCAAAAGGAACTTGGCCCAGCGTTTCTACCATCGGGAGCTTGGCGGTCGGCTTGGTCGGCAAAGGGGCTTGCGGCATCGCAATCGGAGCCGGGGCGGCCGGCTGATTGTCGCTCACGAAGACGGCATCGCCATCATCGAAGCTTGGCGTGCGAGTTACAGCCGGTTGTTTCGGCATGGCGAGCGGTTGCGAAGCGGCGCGGTGCTGCGCGGCCTGCATCCGTGCCATCGCTTGCGCTTGCATCTCGCCGGGTGACTTTGACTTCGTCGCCGCTTGCGGCTTAGCGTTGGCGACTCGCACCGGAGCCGAAGCTTGCGATTGGGTGCTCGACTTCGAACTTCCCATCCACCCGCTGAAGATGCCACGCTTCTCGGTTTGTGAAGCTGGCTTAACTTGCCCGGCGTTGGTAGCGGTTTGCTGCGGGGTGGGCTGCTGCGTCCTCAATTGCTGGGCCCAGCGCGATTGCGTCGATTGGGGTTGCGTACGGGCCGATTCCGGTCCCGAATCGAACAACCCGCGCGGTTGCGTGTAGGTTCGCATTTGCAACCCCCCCGAACGCTGTTGGGGTTGCTGCATGGCGCCTTGGTTGTAAGCGGCCGGTTGCATGCCTTGTTGCTTCACTGGCTGGCCCAGCGGCGCTTGATAGCCTGCCGTCTGCACGGCGCCAGGCCCTTCCTTCCAGCCGTTCGGAATGTTGGAGGCTTGGGCGCTCGAAGGATCAGCGTATTCTTCACCACCGGTGAGCCACTTGGGGGTGAGCCGTGCGAAGATCGACGGTTTCTTCGCTGCTTGCGGTGGCGCATTCAGCATGTCGCGCGAAATGCTCTGCGGCGGCGCCACGAACGGCCGCTGGACGCTGGGGGCCGGTTGCATCGCCACGGACGCCGCAGGCCGCATCGCTAGCGGCTGCTGGGTGCGCGGTGATTGGATTGCTGGAGCACCCTGCGTGCGACGCGCCGGAAGCGCACCCTGCGTCGTCACGGCCGGGGTATCTTCCACGAAGACCGCCTCGTCCGCCGGCTCGGCGAAGGCCGACCCGGTGCCGATCACGCTGACTGCCAGTAAACCGCGAAGGCAAAAAGCACGCATGTTGCCGTGTTCCACTCCCAAGCCGAGGAGGCCGCGAACTCACCCGAACCCGTGTCCGCCGTGTGTCGCAGCGCTTGTGCGCGATAAGTCACACTCCGAGAAACGAACGTTTCGTCCCTCACCGGCTTCATCGGCCAGAGCGACTCGCTTTCCTAACTAGAACTTTCAGAAAAGTTGACGCGATCAGCAAAGATTCGCCAGCTTGCCAAGATTGGTGCGCGGCCCAGATGGCTGGGGTTGCGACCCCAGCGGCGTCAAACTCAACCTCACCACTGCTGCTGGCGGCTGACCCGCCGACCCCAGTCACCCAGGTTGAAGAACGTGGACCTATTTTTCTTGTGTGAGACTCGCGGCTTGCACCTGGGGGTCTTCGCCGACGCGCGCCAGCACTTCTTGCACCCGTGGATCGCCGGGGGGGCAGAAGATCTTCGCCCGTCGCGCCGCTTCGCGCGCTTTGCTATTGCTGCGGAAGTTGGGGTCGGGGCACGTTGACAGCAGCCACGCCACATCGCGGTACGCCATGCCGCATTCGGGGTTCAGCTTCAACGCGGCGTCGAAATCCAGGAGCGCTAATTTGTAATCGCCTTGCGCAGCGTGGGCCATCGCTCGCAGCGACAGCACTTCAGGCTGCTCGGCTTTCAGCTTGAGCGATTGGGTGAACATCACCTCCGCTTCCGCGGTGCGCCCCAGTTGCTGCAGTGCTTCGCCGCTGAGGGAGTGCAGGTCGGCATCCTGCGGTGATTCTTCGCGCGCGATTGTGAAATCAGCCAGCGCCTTGGCCGCTTCGCCGGTGCGCAAGAGCAGTTCGCCCCGGTTGCGCCGGGCGGTGGTGAAGTCAGGCTTGATTTCGAGCGCGGCGCTGAAGTCGGCGAGCGCTTCCTCGTTCCGGCCATACTGCGCCAAAGTCACGCCGCGATTGTGCCGGGCCGACCAGCAGTTCTCGTCGCAGGCGATGGCCGCCTGAAAATCGTTAAAGCCGCCATGCTCATCGCCCGCCGAACACTTCAGCTCCCCGCGGCGATCAAGCGCCCACGCTTCCACCAGTTTGATCCGCTTGGTTTCGGGGGCCGTTAGCTTCAGTTCACTCGCGCTCGCGCATTCGTCGAGCAGATCGTTCAGCCCGCCCATCGTTTTCGCATCGCGAGCCAAGCGTTCGATCCGCGCGATGGAAGCCGCTAGCGGCGGGGCCGGCGCGTTCGCCTTCGGCAGCACCGACTTCGCCGCCGGCGGCGCGGGATTGCGATCCAGTTCAAACGCCGCTTCCACTTCCACGGGCAGCGCTGCGGAGCTCTCGCCGGCGAGCCAACTTGGCACGCCCAGCTTTCCCGGCGCGCCCAGTTCACCTGGCGCCGGCGGCTCGAGCAGCACGTCGCTTTCCTGCACCGGCGCAAGCGTCGGTTCTTCGCTCACGGGTTCCAGGCCCGCAAACGCCTGCTGCACTTGCTCATCCCGCCGCGGCTCCGCCGCGAATGTCGAACTGGCGAGAAGAAGGGTGAGCGTAAGGTATCGCACGTCCATGTGCATGGTCCAATTGTCGGAGGGGTTATCCGCGTTAGCGGGACCCCATCGGGCGTTAAGTTTGAGTTCACTTCATGATGGGTTACCGCTCCGCGGATAACCCATCCTACATCAACTGGCTAACTTGGTTTCGTCATACTCATCGGGTCCAGCAGTTCCGCCAAATGTTCGGGCGGGAGGACTTTGTTATCGAGGCACAACTGCCGGATGGTTTTGCCGCTCTTGAACGCGTCTTTTGCCATCTTCGCGGCCGTTTCGTAGCCAACTTCCGGCGCCAGCGAGGTGACCATCATCAGCGATTGGTCGATCAGCTCCTTGCAGCGCTCTTCGTTCACTTCCAGGCCCACGAGCAGCTTGTCGGTAAACACCTCGGCGCCGTTCGCCAGCAGCCTGATCGATTCCATAAACGCATCGATCATCACCGGCATGGCGACGTTCAGTTCAAACAGCGACCCGACGCCGCCCAACCCCGCGGTGGTCACCACAGCGTCGTTGCCAATCACCCGGCAGGCGACTTGGATCAGCGACTCCGCGATCACCGGATTCACTTTGCCCGGCATGATCGACGAGCCCGGCTGCGTGGCGGGGAGCGAAAGTTCAAAAATCGAACAGCGCGGCCCACTGCCCAAGAGGCGAATGTCGTTCGCGATCTTCGACAGGGCCACCGCGATCGCCTTCAGCTCGCCGTGGGCTTCGACGAACGAATCCTTAGCGGCCTGCGCTTCGGGATGATTCGCCGCTTCTTTGAACTCTAAGCCGAGCCGCTTGGTAAGGCTCGCACACACTTTCGCGGCAAAGTCGGGATGCGTGTTGATGCCGGTGCCGACTGCCGTGCCGCCAATTGGCATATTCTCCAGCAGCCGCGCCAGCGCTCGACCGGCACGTGTGACCGAGTACCGCGCCTGTGCCGCGTATCCGCCGAACACTTGGCCGACGCGAATCGGCGTGGCGTCCATCAAGTGCGTGCGGCCAATCTTCACAATGTGGTCCCACTCTTTCGCTTTACCTTCCAAATCGCGGGTGAGCTTTTCGAGCGCGGGGATCAGCCGCTCGGCGATCACCTGCGCGCCGGCAATGTGCATCGCCGTGGGGAAGGTGTCGTTCGACGACTGCCCCATGTTCACATGGTCGTTCGGATGAACGGCGCCTTCGCTCCCCTTCGATCCGAGCGCAAAGCCGAGCGCCTTGTTCGCGAGGTTGGTGATCACCTCGTTCGCGTTCATGTTGGTGCTGGTGCCGGAACCGGTTTGGTAGATGTCCACCGGGAAGTGCTCGCCATGGTCACCCGCGGCGATCTCTTCGGATGCTGCAATGATCGCCGCCGCGCGAGCTGCATCAAGCCGACCGAGCTCCAGATTCGCCTTCGCGCACGCCGCCTTCAAATGCCCGAAGGCCTGAATCACCGCCGCGGGAATCGGCTCGAAGGCCACAGGAAAGTTGTCGACCGCGCGCGCCGTCGAGGCGCCGTACAAAGCCGTGACGGGGACTTTCATCTCCCCCATCGTGTCGCGTTCAATCCGGAAGTCGCTCATGGTGCTTGGTAATCTGACTAAGTTGAATGCCCGCTAAACACGCGAAAAGACGCGAAAGAAATTTGCGGGCGTTGTTCTTTCCAGATTTTAACTTGGTTGGGTCGGATTGAGCAGCGACGACAGGCGTCACGCTTTTCGCGCCCGTTCCCAAATTAACGCGGCGCGGGCCGATTTTCGTCGCGGATGGTACTTGGAAGCGGGCCGGCGGGAAATAGAGTTTCGCCGGGAAAATGGTATGCTGGGGCTTTCCCTAGCCCCCAACCCCTCGTCCCGAGCCCCTTCCTGATGCCGACCGTGCTCGACAGAATCGTCGCCACCAAGTGGCAGGAGATCGCCGCTGCGAAAGCCGCCCGGCCGGTCGACAAGCTCGAGCGGATTGCCGAAGCTGCGCCGCCGCCCAGGGACTTCTTCGAGGCCCTCGCCGCGCCGGGGCCCATTAAGCTGATCGCCGAAGTGAAAAAGGCGAGCCCCTCCGCCGGGGTAATTCGGGCCGATTTCGATCCAGTGACCATCGCCCAAACCTACGAACGCCACGGCGCCACCTGCCTGTCGGTCCTCACCGATGAGCATTACTTTCAGGGGCATCTCGATTTTCTCACCGCCATCAAACCGGCGGTCGGCCTGCCAGTGCTGCGGAAAGATTTCGTGCTCGACCGCTATCAACTCACGGAAGCCCGCGCTGCTGGCGCCGACGCGGTGCTCTTGATCGCCGAGTGCCTCGACCAGCGCAGTTTGTGCGACCTCTTCAACGCCGCGGTCGACATCGGCCTCACGCCCTTGGTGGAATTGTACGAACCAGAGAATCTCTCCCGTGTGCTAGCATGTGGCGCCCGGCTGATCGGCGTGAACAACCGCAACCTGCACACCTTTGAAGTCCGGCTGGAACACACGCTCAAGCTGCGCGCGATGGCGCCGGAAGATGTGGTCTTCGTGAGCGAAAGCGGCATCAAAACCCACGCGGATGTTGAGCGGCTGCAAGCGGCGGGCGTCCATGCCATCTTGGTGGGCGAATCGCTGATGCGCGAGCCCGATATCGGCGCCGCTGTGGATCGGTTGCTAGCGCGCTCGTAGTACGGGACCGAAGTCCCGTACAATTTCTCGCACGGGACGTCGGCGAGCGTGCTACCACCATCGCTCTTGCCGCTTCTGGGCCCGTTTGCTACCAATCCGCGTTGATTCTATTCAGTCCGCGGGTCCAATCTCTACATTGATCATGTTGCCACTCGCTACCTTGCCGTTAGAAGTCGCACAAAAACTCAGCGAACGGCAGTATCTCAGCCTGTCGATGAGCGACTGGGGAATGATCGCCGAGCATTACAACGTTACGACATTCTTCATGCAGGTGACACTGGCAATCATCATCCTGATCATCGCCTTGACCACCGCCGGCTGGGTCTCGCGGATCGTCAAAACGAGTCTCGCGCGAGTGAAGTTCGATCCCACGCTCACAAAGTTCGTGGCCAAACTGGTGTGGTGGTCAATTCTCTGCATGGCCACACTCACCAGCCTCGGCTACTTCGGGATCGAAACGACCAGCTTTGCCGCGGTGATCGGGGCTGCTGGCCTCGCGATCGGCCTCGGTTTTCAAGGAACACTGTCGAATCTCGCCGCCGGAACGATGCTGCTCGTCTTCCGTCCCTACAAAGTGGGGGATTCTGTCGTCGTCGCCGGTCAATCGGGTGTGGTCGATGAAATCGAGCTCTTCACCACCACCATCGACACCGGCGATAACCGGCGGATCATCATCCCGAACAATTCGATCTTCGGTTCGGTGATCGAGAATACCACGTTCCATACGCATCGCCGGGCCGATGTGCTAGTAGGGGTGAGTTATGCGGCCGACATTGACGAAACGCGCGCCGTGCTCACCGAGGCTGTGAACTCCGTCCGCGGCGCTCTGCGTGAACCGGCGCCCGCTGTGACGCTGCTGTCGCTGGGCGATTGCGCCGTCAACTGGCAAGTGCAAATCTGGGCGCGGACGGCCGACCTTGGCGCAGTGAAACAAGAAGTCATCCGCAGCGTGAAGCGCAGCCTCGACGACGCGGGCATTGAGATTCCGTTCCCGCAAATGGACCTCAACTTGCGCTCGCTGCCGCGCGAAATGGCGAGCGACCAGCAGCAACGCAAAGCGGCGTAGATGCGAAGGCCGGGCTGTGTGCATGGCGCCCGAGTCGAACTTATTCGCGCTGATTCGCATTATTCGCGTTCCACTTTCTTTTCGAGCAGCTTCACGATCCGTCGCCCGGTGACGCTCAGCGGTAGCGCCGCGATTTCTTCAACCGTGCGCCAGACCAAGTGTGGGCCGGCGAGGCGGCCGCTCTTGTGCGTCGCGGTATAGCAGTCGAGCGAAATGCGAAACCGTGTCACGCCATATTTGAAACTGGTGAGCACTTCGCCAAGTTCCGCCGTCACGCCGGTCTGCGCGGTGAGTTTCACCGCGATCTGCTTCGCCGAATCGCACTCGAAGCGCGGAAAATCCCACAGGCCGCTCCAGCGCTCGGTCGGCCCACACTGTCGCACGAGAATCTTGTTGCCCTTCCGCACGATGACCGCTGCTTCCTGCACGCTTTCAAACTTCAGCTTCTTGGTGGTTGCGGCGAGTTCATCCACGGCGCCCGCGCGGCGCGCCTCGCACAACTTGTTCACCGGACACGTACTGCACTTCGGCGCCGTGGGGGTGCATACGAGCGAACCAAGTTCCATCAGCGCTTGGTTGAAGCGGGCGATGTCGCGCTCCGGAAGCACCTCTTCCGCCACGCCCCACAGAAACTTCTGCCCCGCGCTCTTCACCGGTTCGCCACGGTAGGCAGTGAGCCGAGTGAACACGCGGATGGTGTTCGCTTCCAGAATCGGCGCGCGCTGATCGAACGCGATCGAGACGATAGCGCCCGCCGTGTACCGGCCAATGCCCGGCAGGGTGAGCAGTGTCGGCACATCCCGCGGCACTTGGCTGTTGTGCTCCGCGACAATCTGCTTTGCCGCCGCGTGCAGCCCGCGCGCTCGGCGGTAATATCCGAGGCCTTCCCACAACCGCAGCACGTCGGCTTCGTCGGCGTTCGCCAGTGCCTCAACCGTGGGAAACGCCGCCGTAAAACGTTCGTAATACGGCTTGACCGCCGCCACGGTCGTCTGCTGCAACATCACTTCGCTCAGCCAGACGCGGTAGGGATCGCGATTGTTCCGCCAGGGTAAATCACGGGCGTGGTTGGCGTACCACGCGAGGAGTTTCGTGCGGAAGGAACGTTTCCACGCGGACGCGAGCTGTGGGCTGTTGGCTATTGGCTGTTGGCGAGCGGGGCGGGGCATCGTGCGTAAAAAAGGAGGGCGAAGTCGATGCGACCTCGCCCTCCTCGTGAAGGGTAACTCTAATAAAAACGCGCTCCGCTACCGCCTCGCGGCTAACGCACTTACCACTACTTCCCGTAGTAGCTCGCGAACTTTTCGCAGCTTACCGGCTTAATCTTGCTGGCGTAGCCCGCTTGGCCGAAGGCAGTCATCCGGGCGATGCACACTTCACGCATCGCGTCGCGGGCGGGCTTCAGGTAATCACGCGGGTCGAACTTTTCCGGCGAAGTGGCGAAGACTTGCCGAATGGCGCCGGTGATCGCCAAGCGATTGTCGGTGTCGACGTTCACCTTCCGCACGCCGTGCTTGATGCCGCGTTGGATTTCTTCCACCGGCACGCCCCACGTTTGCTTCAGTTGCCCACCGTACTTGTTGATGATGTCTTGCAGCTCCTGCGGCACGCTGCTAGATCCGTGCATCACCAGGTGGCAGTTCGGCAAGCGGCGGTGAATCTCTTCGATGCGGCTCATGGCGAGCACTTCACCGGTCGGCTTGCGGGTGAACTTGTAGGCGCCGTGGCTGGTGCCGATGGCCACCGCCAGCGCATCGACCTTCGTTTCGGCGACGAAGCGTTCGGCTTCTTCGGGGTCGGTGAGCAGTTGGTCATGGCTCAAAGCGCCGGTGGCGCCGTGGCCATCTTCTTGCTCCCCTTCACCGCTTTCGAGGGAACCCAAGCAGCCGAGCTCGCCTTCGACACTTACACCCTTGGCATGCGCGAGCTTAACCACTTCCTGTGTGACCTTCACATTGTAAGCGTAGTCGGCCGGCGTTTTGCCATCTTCCTTCAGCGAACCGTCCATCATCACGCTGGTGAAGCCGTTATCGATGGCGCTTTTGCAGGTATCGGGGCCGTTGCCGTGGTCCTGGTGCATGACAATCGGGATGTTTGGATACAACTCCGCGGCGGCGAGCATCAGATGCCGTAGGTAGTTGTCCTGCGAATACTTACGGGCGCCGCGTGACGCTTGCACGATCACCGGCGACTCGGTCTTTTCAGCCGCCTCCATGATCGATTGGATTTGCTCCATATTGTTCACGTTGAACGCCGCCAGGCCGTAGCCATTTTCGGCAGCGTGATCGAGCAACAGTCGCATGGGTACCAGGGGCATGGAAGTCTCTCCTAAAAGTGGATAGCGAAGTCATCATTTTCGCCTCCATTTTATCGCTTTTGTTGCGGGGTTATAAGACCCCGCAGGTTAGGCTTTCACGCCTGGCCGCTGATAACGGCGCGATCTTCCCTGCTGTAACACCTCCAAGCACCTTGCGTACTAAGCACCATGAATTTGCTTCCTAACCCGTAGGTGCTCCGATGGCCTGGAAATTTCGCCTTCCTGTTCGAACCACTCGTCCCGCTACTCGTCGTCCGGCTGCTCGTCGCGGCAACATGCGGTTGTGGGGCCTGGAGTCGCTGGAATCCCGCTGGATGATGGCGGGCGATCCGGTGATGAATTACAACCCCAACGCGCCGGGCTTGCATCTCGATGGCACTTCGGGCGCTGATACGGTGTTGGTCACGCGCAGTGGCGATCATCTGAAGATCATGACCAACACCAATCGCGGCGAGTTCCGCTACCAATACGTCCTGATTAGTTCGCTCAGCCAACCGGTCATCTACTTCAATGGCGGCAATGGCAACGATACTTTTTTCAACAACACTGACTTTGCTTGCGTGGCTTGGGGAGGCGCGGGGTACGACACTCTGAGTTCAGACGGAGCCGGCACAGCGAAACTTTTCGGCGAAGATCAGAACGATGATCTGTTCGCGAATGGTCCCAACAGTATTCTGGTCGGCGGCTCTGGTAACGACGATCTCTATTGCTACGATGGCCGCGCTTACGGTGGCGAAGGCAATGATTCGCTGAGAGGGCGGAACCTTTTCGGCGGCCTCGGCAACGACACGCTGTTGGGAATTGACGCTGGCTGGTTCGATGGGGGATTGGGCGACGACTACATCCGGGGCAGCCAATTCGACGATCATTTGATCGGCGGCCCCGAAATGCGCCCAAGCTGCGAGTTCACGGACAACGATTACCTCGACGCCGGCGGCGGACTGGATCGCATGTGGGGCGGCGATGGCGAAGATTTTCTCGATGGCGGCGCGGACCACCTGTACGATGTCCAGGTCGCGATGAACGACAGTGAGAACGATCTGATCCGCGGCGGAATTGGCGCCGACACGTTTCGGATGCGCTTCAAAGGAGATTACTCGACCTGGGAAGATTCGATTTTCGATCTCAACCCCAACGAAGGCGATCAGGTGATTTCCAGTTTCACCGTTGGACTGGGTGTTGGCGCATTCGAGCTACCGAACTCAGCCACGCACCGTTCGTTCGCCTTCGCGTCCGGCATGTCGCTGCTGACGCCTGAGATGGGACCAGAAGAGTTTTTGACGGAGTATGAGCTTCAATACGGGGCCGCCGATTTTGGCGCCGAAGAAGTGACCTTCTCCGTTCAATTCGGCGATGAATTCATTTGGGACTGGTCATTTGATGATGAGTTGCTGGCCGAACTGCCGCCGCTGGAAGAAGGTTCCTTCGATGGCGAAGTGCTCGACCCGAGCGAAATCGAACTGATT
Source organism: Pirellulales bacterium (assembly GCA_022841705.1). Lineage (GTDB taxonomy): Bacteria > Planctomycetota > Planctomycetia > Pirellulales > Lacipirellulaceae. Next base: position 146,524 of record JALHQZ010000004.1, on the reverse strand, counting down.
GACCTCGCGTTTGCCGATGAGCCGGTCTTCGACGATGACGGACTGCTGCTGGTAGACCTACCGGGCCTCTTCGAACCGGAAATCGAAGACGCCCCACCACTGACCGACCCCACCGAGGCGCTCGACATCGCGTTCGCCGAGTTGTATTACACCGCTCCAACCATCCGTCGCAACAGCCTGCGGGTTGGTTCGTTCTGGCGGTAACGTGGGTTAGGTTTACTGGCCTGACGGCATCGAAAATCGGCAGACTAGAAAGTCTGCCCCACGCCCGCTAACCGAACAGCACCACCCCTAACACAAACGCGATCACCAGCCCGCACGCGTCGGCAATCAAACAAGCCGGCAAGGTATGGCGGAACTTCTTGATCTGCACGGCGCCGTAGTACACGCTGAGGATGTAAAACGTCGTCTCGCTGCTGCCCATCATGATCGAGGCGGTGTTGCCCAGGAACGAATCGGGGCCATGCGTTTGCAGCACCTCGGCCAGCGCTCCGCGAGCGCCGCTACCGCTTAACGGGCGAATGAGCGCTAGCGGCAACAGCTCCAACGAATCGCCGGCGCCGGTGAAGCCAAACTGCGCGGCCAGCCACAACAGCCCGGTCTTTAAGTCGGCGAAGATGCCGCTGGCGAGGAACAAGCGAATCGCAAACAGAATGGCGACGACGTAGGGGATGATCGTGATCGCCACCCCAAACCCTTCTTTCGCGCCCGTAATGAACGATTCGTACAGCGGCACCTTCCGCGCGTAACCCCAACAAAGGATCAGCAGCACAATGCCCGGCAGGGTCCATTGGCTGAAGGTGTCCATCAGGTCTTTGAAATTGTCCATGGTTAGCGCCGAGTGTTTGGTCATTGGTCATTTCGGCTTGGCTATTGGTGCTTCGAATGACCAATGACCAAGCCGAAATGACCAATGGGGAAAGTTATGGTTGTTCGGTTTCCGTAACGGCCGTTGGAAGCGCGTAGCGCTTCCGGTTCTGCATCCACCGCACCACGACAATCGCGATCGCGGTGCTCAGCACCGTGCCGATGAGGATCGCGCCGAGCGGGGCGGCGGCATTTTTACTCCCGGCCGCCACGCGGAGCGCGATGATCGAAATCGGAATGATGGTGATGCTGCTGGTGTTGATCGCCAGGAACATCGCCATCGCGTTGGTGGCGGTCTCTTTGTGCGGGTTAAGCGTTTGCAGTTCGCGCATTGCAGCGAGGCCCAACGGCGTGGCGGCGTTGTCGAGCCCCAGCATGTTGGCCGACAGATTCATCAGCATGGCGCCCTGCGCCGGGTGGCCATCCGGCACGTCGGGGAATAGCCACCGCATAACCGGTCGCAGCAGTTTGGCGAGCGCCGCCACCATCCCGGCGTCCTCGGCAATCTTCAGCATCCCGAGCCAGAGCGCCATCACGCCGACTAGGCCGAGGCAAAGTTCCACCGCCGCCTTGGCCGCTTCGAGCATTGCCGTCGAGAGATTACCACCGGCCGTGCGAAGAGCGGCGACACGGGTGACTTCAGTTGATGATTCGGAAGCCGCAGTTGTCGAAGCCGTCGCCGTCGGTTGCGAAACAGCCTCCGGACTGACAATCGCTTTAGCGCCGCCGTAGACGATGCCGATCACCAAGAGCCAGAACCAAATGTGATTGAGCATGATGCAGATAAATTAAATGGAACCGCGCCGCTTCTCAGAGAAACGGCGCGAAGCGACGCGAAAAATGAAGAGAAGGAAGGAACACTAATCGGCGCTAATCAGAAAAAGGAAAAAAACGAATGATTAGTGGCGATTAGTGTAAATTAGTGTTCCCTTCTCTACTTTCTTGTTCTTCTTTTGCGTCTTTCGCGGTTAAAAAATCTTCCGCCGATTCGTTAGCCAGGCGCCGCATGGTTCGTTCGGATCGATTCGGCGCCCGCCGATTAGCACGGTGCGTTCGCCATTCGCAGCAGTCAGCACCAAGTCTGCCACTCCGCCGCGCGTGATGTGGCCGCGGCCCGGCAGTGCGAGCAGTTCCGGCGTGAACAGTCGCGCGGTCGGATGATCGGGGAGTGGCTGGCCGGCGGTGGGGGCGATGATCGGCAGGCCGAGTTGTTCGATCGGCGTGCCGGCGACGGAGCGCGGATCATCCGTCACGATCAGCAGCACGCCGAGGCGCGATACCAAGAGCGCGAACTCGCGCGGGTCCATCCGGTCATCCGGCATCGCGGGCCATACGGCAGCGAAACCCGTATTCAGCGTCGGCGTGCCCGCACGCTTCAGCAGCGAGGCGACTTGTTCGCGGTGATTCAAATCGACCAGACCGATGACTGACGTCACGCCCGCTGAAATCAACGGCGCTAGCAACTTTTCATCATTCACATTCAGTTGCGAAAGCTCCGGCACAAACGCGGCCAGCCCCGGCGTCACCACGGCGCCGTTGGCCTCCAACTCTTCTACGCCGCCGACGCCCACCAAATCGCCAAGCTCTTCGACAATCCCCTGCCGCCGCACGGCGCCCGCGGCGGTGAAACCGGGAAAGTTCACGCCAAAATCCACCGTCGGGCCGTCGGCGTATAGCTTTGCGTCGTGGATGAACAAATCGTACAGCCGCAGCCCGCTGGAACGCCGCAGCGCGTAGTACGGCGCCGGATCGACGGTGGCGATCTGCTGGGCGCCAATTGCGGCCCAGGTGTTCACCATACCGAACAGGTGCAGCCGATCGAGCCACGCGAAATCGAATTTCGGGGCGCCGCCGACTTCCACCAGCACCGTCGAAACGCCTTGGGTTTGCACCCATTCGCCGAAGGCGGTCGGCATGTAGTCGGCATCGTAGCGCGAGACGCGCCCGTCACAGTGCGGCGCCACGTGTGCGAGGAACGTTGCAGCGACTTGCGCCGCGCGCTTCACCGACGGTGAATCACTATTCTCCGCATCGCGCGGCGGCACCAGGAGCGCCACCGACGCCGGCGTGCGCTGGCTCGCAACTGTCGTGCGATGGTTTTGGTTGTGGAGATTGAACCCATACTGCGGGGCGAACGACTTCACGACATCGCGCAGAATGCGGGACTCGGGGCACACCAGGCGCCGCGCGTCGCGATTGAGATCAATCCCCCACGCATTGAAGCGGCTCGTGCGCAACGCGCCATCGGGGTTCAGCAGAATCACCAGCCCCAACGTGCAGCCGGTAAGCATCGCCTTCACTGCGGAATGCTCCGGCTCGGCCGCGATGAAGTTCAGCAGGTTCAGTAGCACCGTGGTATGCGTCGGCTCGTCACCGTGCATCTGCGACCACGCGAGAATCCGCTCCGGCCCCGAACCCAGCGTCACCAGTTCAATTGGCCGCCCCTCGACCGATTCCCCCAGCCGCTTGCGGCTTAGCAGCTTCGGCGCTCGCTTCACCACTTCGTCGATCGCTTGCCCCACGAGCTCGCTCCGCCAATTCCCCGCGGGACAAGCGATACGCGAATGGCGGGTGGCGTCTTCCCAGGTGAACATGGGGGTGGTTAGTTGTCAGTAGTCTGTGGTCAGAAGCCAAAAGTTGAGTCGGCCAGCCAAACACTACTGACCACGGACCACTGACTACTGACCAATTTAAATCCCCAACGATTCGCGTTTCTTCCCGGACAACAACTCCTGCCGAAACGCGCGGGGTGTTTTACCGGTCTCTTTTTTCAGGGCCACGCCGAACCGTGTCGCGTTGGCGAAGCCGCACGCCAGCGCCACTTCGGTGATGCTGTACTCTTGCCGGGCGAGCAGTTCCCGCCCTCGTTCCAATTGCACGCGGCGGATTTCACCCACGGGGGAGCGGCCCAAATAGTTGCGGAACTGAATCTCCAAACTGCGGCGCGAGATCGGCACTTCCCGCAGAATATCTTCCACCACAATGCCGAGATGCGCGCTCTTGCGAATGAACCGCAGCGCCTGGACCACCGCGCGATCTTCAATCGCTAAGAGATCTGTCGATTGCCGGCTCGTCACGCCGCGCGGCGGAATCAGCAGCGGCGTTTTGGGCGCCGGTTCGCCGCGCATCATGCCATCGAGCAATTGCGCCGCTTCAAACCCAATCCGTTCGCTCGCCACCAAGATGCTCGAAATCGGCGGCGGGGTGACTTGGCACATCAACTCGTTCGAGTCGCCGGCGAGAATCGCCACATCGTCCGGCACGCGGGCTTCAATCGAATGGCAAATCTCCGCCAGCTGCCGCGCGTGGTAAGCGTCGATCGTGAGAATCGCCACCGGCTTCGGCAATGACGCCAGCCACCGCGCCACGCGCCGTTGCTGTTCCAGCCAGCCTAGCCGGCGCCCCGCGCGATAGCCGGGCCGATATACGCGGCACTGGTACTCGGCCGCCTCCACTGCTTTAGCAAACGCCTCTCCGCGGCTCTTCGAGTAGCTGGTGCTCGGCGGCGCAAAGTAGCCAAACTCCCGAAAGCCGCGGTCGAGCAAATGATCGAGCGCGATCTTGGCCAAGCGACTCTCATCGTTCAGCACCGCCGCGCACCCTGCTTGGCTGGTGAAGATGTCATCGACATTCACCACCGGCAAACTGCGCTGGCGAATTTGCTCCAGTTGCATCCGATTGGTGATCCGCGCCACCACGCCATCGCCGCGCCACCCTTCCGGCAACGCGGAACGGTGCTCGTGATCGCGCGGATCGATCAAGAGATGCCAATCGCAACTTTTGGTCGCGTAATTGGCCACACCCTGGATAATGCTGCACCCGGAGCTGTGGTCGGTTTCAATGAGCACCGCCACTTGGCGCGGCCGGGTGCGCGCCAAATTCGCGGGCACCAGTTTCGAGGGCGCAGTGGAGCGAACCGAATTGTCGTCTCGTGTTGCGGGCATGCGCAAAAACGTGTGTTGGGCGCCACCTTTCGACACTTGCACCAACCGGCGGCTGGCTTATAGTCAGCATTATGGACCAGCTCTTGCGCAAATGCGAGTGCCAAACCACGTTTTTTCCAATAGGGGCTAGAGACTGGGTGCTAGGGGTCAGGGGCTGCGCCAACAAGCTCCAACTTGCACTTTCGATCATTCTCAGTTCCCCTAGCCCCTGACCCCTAGCCCCTAGCCCCTTCCCCATGCCCTCCAAAAAGCGAATCGACGCCATTGGCCTGATGAGCGGCACCAGCGCCGATGGCGTGGATGTCGCGCTCTTGCGGACCGATGGCGAAGCGGACATCGAATTCCTCGGCGGCTTAACCTGCGCCTACGAAGAAGACCTCCGCTGGCGGCTGATTGAAGCCTCGCAGCACGATGTTCCCATCGTGGAGCTTCTGCGGCTCGAACGCGAAATCACGCTGTGCCATGCCGAAGCGGTGCAGAAGTTTCTTGCCACGCTTACCCCCGGAAGCGCCAGCCCCACCATCGTGGGATTCCACGGGCACACCGTGCGGCATGTTCCGGGCGAGAGTTTGACGATGCAAATTGGCAACGCCTGGTTGCTGGCCGAGCAGATTGGCATCCCCGTGGTGTCCGACTTCCGCCGGCGCGATGTGGCGGCGGGCGGCCAAGGGGCGCCCCTCGCGGCAATGTTCCATCAAGCGATCTTCGCCGGGGAAAAACCACCGTTGGCGGTGCTCAATCTCGGCGGCGTGGCGAACGTCACCTGGCTCGGCCCCGATGGCCGCATCATCGCCGGCGACACCGGCCCCGGCTGTGGCCTCTTGGACGAATGGACTCAAGAAATGGCGGGCCTTAGTCACGATGTCGATGGCCGCCTCGCCGCCAAGGGCCAGCCGCAACCCGCACTGGTGAAGGCTGCGCTCAACGCGCCGTTCTTCAAAAAAACGCTCCCGCGCTCCGCCGACCGCTACGAGTTCGACCACATCGATGTCTCGATGCTCAGCGTGGAAGATGGCGCCGCCACGCTCTGCGCCGTCACCTCCCAAGCGGTGTTCGAAGCGGTGAAGACCTTGCCCGCCATGCCGAAAACCTTGTGGGTCACCGGCGGCGGCGTGCATCACCCCGTCATCATGCGGATGCTCGGCGATTTATTCGGCGACGTCCGCAGCGTCGAAGATCGCAAACTCAGCCCCGACACGCTGGAAGCCGAGTGCTTCGCGTGGCTCGCCGTCCGGCATCTCAAAGGCTTGCCGCTCACCGTGCCCGAAACCACCGGCTGTAGCCGGCCGGTGACGGGGGGGACGATCACGGTGGCGTAGCACTGGTACGACGGGCTTCTCAGTCCGTCGATTTCACTCCGTATGATGGGCCTCCGAGCCCTTTGAACTTCAGCGCCACTCTCACTCGCCCGACGGGCTGCGAAGCCCGTCGTATGTGGGGACTCTCTGCGCGAGTTGATGGATTGTCATCGTCCCCAAGCTCCGCGAACGCCGCGTCGCGAGCCATCAGCAACCGCGCAGCATGATCCCCACGCGCATCATGAGCCCCCAACGTCAGTCGGGGGAGCGGCGCCGAACTCCCCCCGCTCACGCGCGGGACTCGTGAAGCTTCGGCGCTGGGGGCTGCTGAGGCGCTCACCGCCGCCGAAGCGATGGCGATGGTCGGCGCTGCGGCCGTGGGGGGAACGTAGGCGTCCCGCCAGAGCGTGTAGTCGGCGGCGTCGACGATGTGGTTATTGTTGCCGTCGGCTGGGAGGGCGGGAGCGGTGGTGGCGCCAAAGTAGCCTTGCCACATATCGAGATCGGCGAGATCACTGCGGCCGTTGCTGTTGAAGTCGGTTCTTGCGGGCGGAACGATTGCATCGCGCCAGACGGTGTAGTCGGCGGCGTCCACGGTTCCGTTCAGTGCGCCGTCGGCTTGCAGTCCCACGCCGGTAGTGGCGCCGAAGTTGGCGGCCCAGAAGGTTTGGTCGACGATTGAAACGGTTCCGTCGCGATTGTAATCGAGTACAGCGGTCGTTTGGTTGTCACGCCAGAGCGTGTAATCGGCGGCGTCGACTCCGCCGAGCGCGTTGGCGTCGGCGGCGAGAGTCGTCATCGAACCGAACGTAGTGAACCAGCGGTTGTAGTCGAGCTGGTTGACGGTGTTATTGCGGTCGAAGTCGCCAACCTGGGCCGGAGCGGTGAGGGTGTTGAGAGAAGCCAATTCCCTGCCAACGCCGGGCAAGCCGCCGGCAATGAAGAGGCGATCTCCCACCAGTGCGCTCGAACGGCCACCATCAATATACTGGCCTGCGGTTAGCAGCGGTTTCGTGCCGGCGACGGTGCCATCGCTTGTCCACACCGCTTCACTGGGCCCCGACTCAACGCCGCTATTAAAAAGAAGTTGACTGCCACCATTGCGCAGAAAACGTGGACGGAAGAAATACCCTGGTGCGGCCGATTGCTTTAGCAGCGTCGTGCCGTTGGTTGTGCCATCGCTCACCCAGAGTTCCGTCGTCTCATAACCTGCGAAGAATAACGTGAGGCGGCTGAAGAACAGCTTATCTCCAACGCTGATGATTTCATAGGGACCACCAGTGCGATTGGATTGCGTGTAGCCAAAGTCTTTGACGATGACCGTTCCGCCTTCCGTCCCATCACTCTTCCACAAGACTCGGCCACCGGTGGATTCGTAGGCGCTGAAAAAGACATTCGATCCGAGCGCGGTCAGCGATTCTGGCAGCGAGTTCGCGCCGCTCCTGTCTCGCACCATTGTCGTGCCGGCCGCCGTGCCATCGCTTTTCCACAATTCATATCCGTTGAAACCGTCGTTAGCGCGAAAGTACAAAGTTCCGCCCACGTTAATGGGCTCCCCAACCTTGCTTCCTTGCGGGCCGACCTGAATATCCTTCACCAAGAACGTCCCTTGCGAAGTGCCATCAGTCCGCCACAACTCGGCGCCAGTGTCCGGTTGACTGAGCGTGAAGTAAACCAAGTTTCCCGCGGCGACGAGTTGACCGAAGGTCGAACTCGCGGGACCAGACGCGATATCTTTGACCAGCTTCGTACCGCTCGGCGAGCCATCCGTTTTCCACAACTCCGTGCCGCTGGCGCCATCGTTGGCGGTGAAATAGAGCACGTTGTTGATATTGGCGAAGCCGCCAACAACGGGCAGGAGATGAGTGACGGGTTGCAGGCCGGCTTGCGTGCCATCGGACTTCCACAATTGACGCTGTCCGGAACTGCTTGTCGCCGTGAAATACAGCAGACCGTTAACATTCGCGAGCAAACTGACGTTGTTAAGTCCGGCGTGAATCTCCTTGAACGGCTTCGTCTCGGCGGCTGAACCGTCGCTTCGCCACCATTCACTCGTGACGCCATCGTTGGCGGTGAAATACAGCGCACTCCCCGTGCTCAAGAAATTCTCGGGGCCCGAACCGCCTGCACCCGTGACGATGTCCTTCAGCAATACGGTGCCTTGCTCGGTGCCGTCGCTGGTCCAGAGTTCGTAGCCGTGGCGGCCGTCATCCACGCGGACGTAAAGTTTGCCTTTGAAGGCGAGCGAATGCCGGGGATTGAAAGACGTACCAAAGGTTTGAAAGGCGCTCTCGGAGCCAGACCTAATATCTTTAACAAAAGCGGTTCCACCGACTGTGCCGTCACTTTTCCACAATTCGAACCCAGTAGAGCCTTCATTCGCATAGAAAAAGCACATATTGTCGACAGTTGTGAGCTGTGGAACCGTCCCAAGAAAACTTGACGATATCAACAACGAACCTTCGGGCCCGGACCTGATATCTCGTATCAACTGCGTTTGGTTGGTGGCGAGATCAAGGGCCCACGGCTCTTCTCCGTGCTGGGCATCGTAGGCACGAGTGAAAAACTTTCCGTTAACGTAAGCGAACTCGCGGAAAAAAGCCCGTACAAACTGCGTCCCCGCGATCGTGCCGTCCGTCTTCCAGAGTCCTGCCGGTTTGTCGGAGTTTGAATTGTATTCCGTGACGAAGTACAGCACACCATTCACGTTGGTCGAACTGTAAGCCGGGTCGCCCGCTAGAGTGGAATGGAAGTCCGTTAGCGCGAACGTGCCGGCTTCTGTCCCATCGGTGCGCCACATTTCAAAACCGGAAGCATTGTGATTAGCCGCAAAATAAAAGAGGCCGTTCACACTTGCTAACTGTGGCGCGTCGAAAAGATAGTGGGTGCTGAAATTTGCCCGCATTGCGGCGCCGCTCGACGTGGTGACCATCTGCGTACCGCTGGCGGTCCCATCACTTCGCCACAATGCTTCGCCAACAGAATCTTTCGCGATGTAATAAACGTAATTGCCCGCCGCCGTCATTCCGCGCACAGAGGCGTGCTCGGTCCCTGTTGGAAGATCCTTGACTAAAGTGGTCCCGAGCTCCGTTCCATCGCTCTTCCACAACTCGCGACCATGCACGCCATCATTGGCGGTGAAAAAGAGCGTTCCATTGAGGTTGGCAAAGGCGCCAATTGACGAGTCTGCCGCCCCCGGCCGAATGTCTTTGACCAGTATGGTGCCCGCCGGTGTGCCATCGGTCCGCCACAGCTCGTTGCCGTGCTGGGTGGTCGTACGAGTGAAATACATCACCCCGCTGACATTTATGCCCGGGGCAGCAATCATCCCGCTCCCCGCCGCATCCACCACCGGCCGCGTTCCGCCCGAGGTTCCATTGCTTTGCCACAGCTCACCCTGTTTGGCGTAAAAATAGAAGTAGTCCCCAGCGGCGACCAAGCCTTGAGGGTTCGACCCTTCCGAGAGGTCGTTGATATCCTTCACCAACTCCAAATCTCCCGCGAGCATCGCGCGCTCCTCCAGCCGCTCCACGCGCAGCTTCCGATAGCGGCCATCGTGGCGGTGGTGTTGAGGCATTTGGTCGTCGGCAGAAGAAAGAACGCATCGCGCGGGTCGACGCGGGCGACAAACTCTCGGGGTCGCCTCATCCTAACCCGCCCGACCGGGCGGCGGCAATCTTTTCGAGCACGCTACCGATCTCGACATCAGCTTGCGGTAGGCCGCAAAAATTGCTTGCAATGTGGCGCTTGTGGTGCCGGTCCTGCCCTGTTTTGAGGTTAACAGAATACCAAAACAGGTTGTCAATGTACCAAAGCCGACAGGGGCGGGAGCAGTCAAGCTCATCAGTAAACGCCGCACCTTCCTGCCGATTTTTCTGCAGCAGGCTCCGTGGCCGTTAAACCCTGCCGTTTCTACCGATCGCTCGGCTGGCGCCGGTTCTGCTAGCGACCAATCACGTTCATTCCGCCACGCCTCTACGGTTCCGCGATGTCGATCCTCTCCGCCAGGAGAGCCTGCGCGCGATGCGAACGATCGGCACAATTTCGCGGTGGTGGATTACGCTGGGCTGCGTGTGGCTCCTCAGCTGTGTGCCCCTCCGCGCGCATGAAGTCGATCACTACCAAGTCACCGCAGCGGACAAGCTGGTTGATCTTGGCGATTACTGGAACGAACTGCTGTCGAGCGCCGTTGCGCGCGCCGTGGAGGAGCTCAACGACGATCTGCGCTTCGCGCAGAAGATTCCCGTCGCAACGATCCGAGATTCGCGGATCGCGCACTTGCAGCGGCCCAGCACGGTGGCGAGCCGGGTCCATGCCGAGTTGCCGTCGTCGTTCGTGGCGATTGAACAACTGGAAGGACTGCTCCCCGGCGGGCCGGCGAAACCGCAAGTTGATCACGAGACTCAGCTCGTACGCTATAAGTCGTCGCACCTCACCGGCGCGTACAACCACTTGCCCTACGTCCCCGATCCGCGGCAGTTCATCCGTGGCGCCCTGCTCCGCTGTTCTTTGGTGAAGATGCACGGGGTGTATCTGGGAACCGACAAGGTCGGCCACTTCATCGGCATGGGCCATCTCAACTACCAAACCTACGCCGCCGCGCGCTCGCTCGGCTGCTCACAAGATGAAGCGTGCCAGCGCGCTCGGCAAGCGAGCCAGTATGGCCCGCTTTCCGAATGGGCTTTGCTCGGCGGCATCCCTAGCGGGCTCTATTCGAACGCCGACATGGCGGCCAACTACTGTGGTCTGAAGTTTTATATCAACCTCACCGAACCGGTGCGCCTGCGCGGTTGCGATTACCCGCCGCTGCTCACGCTCGACAACGGCGAGTGGCGCCTCGCCCCCCACGCCGCCAGGGAGAGCAGCTACTGGGCGATGCTCCTCTGCCCGCACTTCGACGAAGCGCTCAACCCCTGCTACTACGAGTTCACCTTCCGCCATCACCTGCGCCGCAAAGCCGAACAAAATGCCGCCCAGCTCGTCGCGCTCTACGCCGGCAATGAGCCATGGAAACGCTCGAAAACTTACTTCACGCAACTGGTGAATGAATGCCGCACCTATTACGGTGAAGAGTATGGCCGTGTCGGCAGCGATGAGTCACTGCCACTGTTGGACCAAGTTTGCTTCAGCGTGGGCGCTGCCGAAGCTGCTGCGGCCCCGGCCGTAGCGATTGACCACCAGCATGGCGATCGACTCTGCTGTTGGGTGAAAGAGTCGCCCAGCGCCGCGCGTGGCGAGCGCTGCCTTACGCTGATGGTAACCAACCCCACGGATGAAGTGCTAAGCGACTTTTCGATTCGCCAGCAACTGCCCGAGCAGGCGCAACTACTAGCCGTCGAACAACCTGCCGCGCTGGGCCCCGCTTCGCTCACCTGGCGTGTGCGGCGACTCGCCCCGCATAGCTACTGTGAACTGCGCGCTTTGGTTACCGAACCGGAGCAAGGAGAAGTGCAGCAAGTTTCGCACGAGCGCGTCCTGAGTCGAACGAGCTCTCGCCCGAGTTCAACCCAGCCGCCGCGCGTCGCGTACGCACCGCAGCGCTTCGCGGAGCTGCGGTGAGCGGGATTGAACGTAGCGTAACATTTCAAACCACCGCCGCGTGTCAAGGCCAAATTGTAGCCACCCACCCAACGTGGGGTTTGTCAAGGACCTTTTGTAGCCACCCGAAATTTGTAATGTGCCCGCCGTGAATTGTTTCACGTGAAACAATTTACTCCAGCCGCGGTTCCCGCAGCGGTAACAGCTCCCGGCACCACACCACTTGTGGCGCGGAACCCGTGTAATCCGGCAGCCGCTCGGCCGGGTTTTCCACCAAGACGCCGATCACGGCCGCGAAATTGCTGCCGGCGCGGCCGAACTGCTCAGGGTCAGCGGCTTCGTCCAGTAGCACCGGCAAGACTTCGCCAGGAACGAGTTCGAACGGGTACTCGAAAAGCTCGCCGTGGCGAATTGGTTCGGGCAGTTTGCCGCAGAAAAACACGCCGCCATGCGGTTTATTCTTCCAGGCGATCCACGGCCCGGCAATTTTGCTCACTTCGCTCCGTGCCCGGGCGCTTTCAAACAAGAGCGAAAACTGGTCCCGAGCTGCAATCCGCTGGCGCAACGAATCGGCGGCGGCTTCGTCGCTCAAGAGCGCGTAGACTTGGGCCAAGTAACAGAGCCGCGCGTAATTGCGGCCGAGCGCGGCCACTTCCTTCGCGTCATCCAACGTATGAGTTTGCAAATGACTGCGCGCTTCGGCGGCGCCTTCGAGCGCGGCGACCAAATCGTCGGCGCCGTAAGTTGGTGCGCCGCGAAGTATTGGATTTCCTTTAATAGGCTTCACCGGCTCCGGCGATTCTTCGGCGACGAACGTTGCCGGCTCAATTGCAGAATCGTTCTTCGGCGCCGGTTCGTCACTGGGGCTGAGCAGCTCCGTCGCGCCCGCGAGCAAGTTCGATTCGCTCACACTCGCCAACTTGTTCGGCGCACTCGGCGGCGAACTCTCCGGGCGAAACACGAGAAAGCCGAGCCCGCAAGCCGCCGTGAACATCGACACAATCGCCGCATTGCGCAGCCGACGTGTAAGCCGCCAGCCGAGTTCCGTCGGATCGTCTTCGCTCGCCGCGACATGGGCGACTGGTTCGTCGGCCACTCCGGAAGCAAACGGATTGAACCCCGTTGAATCCTCCGGCGTGGAAAGATCAAACTCAAAATCACGCTTGAGCATTGCTTCGCTTTCCGCCGCGGAAAACTCAACTGTCTTGGCGAGCTCTGGCCGCGCAGCGGTTGGTGGTGGAACTTTCGGCGGCGCCAGCGAGTGAATAAAATCCTTCAACTGCGGCGGCGTGATCTCTGGCAGCTCAACCTCGGGAAGGGTCGCCGCTTGGGGCTTGGCGGCAGGCGGAGTGGAACTTTCGGCTTTCGCTGGTGCCACAATCGGCCGCAGTGGCGGCGTCTCGAGCAGGTCCGCCAGCTTCGTCAGCGAAGATTTGGTCTCAACTTCTGTGGCAGGCGCCTTCAGCAGCGGCGACCGTTCCACGGTCTCCGTCCCGGTGGGCTTAATTTCAGCGCGAACGGCTGGCGCGGCCGGCTTTGCCAGCTTGGCGGTGGGAATGCGGCGTTGCCCGGCGCCCTGCGCCGCGAAATGCGTCCCGCAGAGGGGGCATTCCAGCCGCGGCGGGGCCAAATTGGTGGAGGTGCTCTCGGTGGTGGCCGGCGCCGCTAGTTCGGCTTGGCAACCGGGACAGGTCGTTAGTTCCAGCATGGCTCGTTCGGTGTCTCCATTCAGCGGGCCTTACTTCGCGTACTACGCCGCCCAACGGCCAATTGTGCATAGAAGGCGTACTTTGTGCACCCCGGATTCTGAGTTCAACCGGAAGAGGCCGAATGCTAGCGTTTGCGCAACCGGCAGAGACGGAAGAGTCACGCGGCTGGTTGTTCGTGGGCAGAAGAGAAAACGCCGCGGAAATGCGAGGTTTCGGGGTTGCTGTGGGGAATTCGGTGCGCAAGCTACACTTGGGCCTCCGGACCGCGTGGCTGTCCGGCTATTGTGGGAATCGCGTAAGACTCAGCGAATGTTAACCGCTTCGATTGTGATCGCCACGAAGAACCGCCGCGAAGATTTGCGGCGGGCGCTCGTGTCGTGTCTCGCGCAAACGCCGGCGGTCGAGGTGCTGGTGTTCGACGATGGCTCCACCGATGGCACCGCCGAAATGCTGCGCAGCGAGTTTCCTACCGTGCGGGTGGAAAACGATGGCGTCTCGCGCGGCTACATTGTGCGCCGGAATCAAGGTGGTGAAAAAGCATCAGGTGACGTGATCTTCTCGATCGATGACGACGCCGAGTTCTCCACGCCGACCGTCGTGGCCGACACGCTGCGCGATTTTTGCGACCAGCGGATCGGCGCCGTGGCGATTCCGTTCATCGATGTGCTGAAGGGCCCGCAAGTGAAGCAAGCGGCGCCGACGGCCGACGAGGTGTGGGTGACCGACCAGTACATCGGCACTGCCCACGCGATTCGTCGGGAGCTGTTCAACCAACTTGGCGGCTACCGGGTGGAGATGTTCCATCAAGTGGAAGAGATGGACCTCTGCCTGCGAATGTTCAACGCCGGTTCGGTCGTGCGGCTCGGTACCGCGCCGCCGATCTTGCACCATGAATCACCGCTGCGCAGCTTGGCGAAGATCGCGAAGTTCGACCAGCGCAATCGCCTCCTCTTCGCGTGGTGGAATGTGCCGTGGCCGTGGCTCGCCATTCATTGGCCGGCGGCGCTGTTCGGCGGCCTCGCGCGCGGTGTAAAAAAGGGCGCCTTTTGGCCGGTGCTGGTGGGTTCGTGCCGCGCGCTGTACCGGATGCCGCTGACCTGGAAGTTACGCCGACCCGTGAGCGCGAAGCGTTATCGGCTGCATCGGCAGATTAAGAAATGCGGGGCCCAAAAGTTGGTGGATGTCGTGGCGAAGTGGTAGCCGCACTCAATCACACTGCCGCGACCGCCCGCTAGCGCGTTCCGGCTGATAGTTTGGTCAACTCGTACTGCACTTGTTTGTGGTTGGCCATCCGTTTGGCCAAGGTCTGGCGATCCCACAGCGCCATGCTGCGTGGTGGAAATCCTTCAATCCAGTCGGTAATTTCTTCCAGCGGTTCGCCAAAATTGTACGGGGCGATTTGCAACCGCACGGGATGGAACGAACCGGTTGCAATATCAAAATTGCCGTCGCTTGCGTGGTGCGAAGTGGTCAGCAGGTACTTGATATCGCTCCGCAAAAAGTTGGCGACCACGGCAAAAATGTCGGCGTGCGAAAGATGAATTAAGCAGTCTCGCAGCATCCATAGGTCGGCAGCGGGGAGGGGATCGCCTATGATATCGAGTTCCCGAAACGTGCGGCGCGGCGTGGAGTGGCGCTGGGTGTTGCGCTGGACCAGCGCGGTAACGATGTCGCCACCAATGTAACTCAACTCGCCGCGCCACGCGATTTCGCCAAACCAATTGAAGTCGCCACACGGCGCGTCGAGCAGCGTGCGCACGCCGAGTCGCTCGCACAGTTCGGGCAGCTTCTCGCGCAGATTGGCGGTATATTCAAGCGTGGAGCCAGGACCGGAAATGCTCTCTTCGTCGCCCCATTCGTTCTGCTGGTAGTGGTGTGTAAACACCTCTTTGGCCCCGCCGAGCTGTGCAATGCGACGGTTTTCACGGTACCTTTTGAGTCGCTCTTTCAGGCTTTTGGCGAAGGGGATTTTCCCCAGCAGGCGGCGGATTTTCGAACCAGTTGGCATAAGCGGAAGGAAGGGCCCACGAAGAGCCGATTTCGCAGGTCTTGCGGGGAAAATCGGCTGCGACGTGCCGGGTTGTGACGGGACGAAACGCCCCCGCGTGGAGTATGCTAAGGGGTACGTTCAAAATAGCATCCCGGCCAGCTTTATCCAATTCGGCGACAAAACTTTTCGGCTTGGCAGATTTATTTGGCTTAAGTAGGCATGATTCCCAAGATTATTCACTTCACTATTCCCAAGAATGCCACCGCGCAACAGCTTGCCAACATCGAAACCGCGCGAAGGATGCACCCCGACTGGCAGATGAAGGTGTGGCAGGACCCGGTCGATCCCACGGGCTTTCGGCTGGCCAAGTACTGGAGCAAAGCGAATTCCGGCGCGCAACTTGCCGACATGATTCGGCTGGAGGTGGTGCACCGCGATGGCGGCTTTTATCTCGACTCGGATTTCGTCGCGCAGAAGAATCTTGATCCGTTGCGCGGATATCAGTTTGTGGTGGGGAGCGAAGATGGCCATGCGCTGACCAATGCGTTTTTTGGCGCTGAGCAAGGGAGCCAGGCGCTGGAGCACTTGATCGGCGTGCTGGAAGCGGATGAGATCGATTGGAAGATTCCACCCGACCAGTCCACCGGTCCGCAATTCTTCGCGAAGCAGCTTAAGTGGCGCGACGACTTGACGGTAGTGCCACGCGAGACGCTGTACCCTTACAATTGGAATGAAAAAGCGCGGCAGGCCCACCCGTGGACTTACGGCGTGCATTGCTGGGACAACTCGTGGAAGAATAAAGTCTCGGCCAAAGAGATTTACCACGCCGTGCGATTGAAGCTGCACACCTGGGCGCAGCGCTGTCGCAACTGGCTGAAGCAAAAGGCGCTGCTCGTTTCACGATTGGGTAAAAACCATCACCCGGTCCCGTTCAGCGCGACGGGCGTGATCTGTGCGCAAACCATCCATGGGTTCAAAATCTATCTGCGCGGCGATGATGGTTCGGTCACGCCGGAGATCGCCCATCAAGGAACTTACGAGTTCGACGAAGAATGCTTCCTTAAGAGCGCCGTGCGCGGCGGTGATTGGGTGATCGACGTTGGCGCCAACGTGGGGATCATGACGCTCTTATGTGCGAAACGGGTTGGTCCGTTTGGACGAGTGTACGCCTTTGAACCGAACCCCACTTGTTCGTCGCTTCTGAAGCGGTCGCTCGCGATGAATTGGATGCACGAACGGGTGAAGCTGCGCGAGATGGGCGTCGGCTCCGCGCCCGGCATGCTCACGTTGCGGTTTAGCCCCGACTGCTTGGGCGGCGCTACATTCGCAGATCAGCAGCAAGCGGGGACCTTGCAGAACACGTTGAGTACGCTGGGGAATGAAACCTCAACCGAGGCGCCCATCACCACGCTCGACGCCGAGTTCCCCGTCGACCTGCCCATTCGACTGTTGAAAATGGATGTCGAGGGGTTTGAGCATCATGTCCTGCGTGGGGCCAGGCGCCTGTTCGACCAGAAGTGCATCGACCTCCTCATGCTCGAATGTAGCCAAGAAGTGTTTGGCGCCGAGTGGCCCCAGTTCGTCGCCGAGCTTGAGCGGCTCGTGAGCATTGGCTACACGCCGCATCGGTTGGCGGGGGGCAAGCTGCACGAGATCAACCTCTCTCGCGCGCTGTACGGGCATATTGGCCGCAATTTGTTTATGGTAGCGCCGCACGCGAAAGGCACGTTTTAACGTTGAGTGCGTGGGTGCCATGCCCACGCCACCCGACGAGTTCACGTAACCCAATCGAACGAGCATGCCCACGGACCAGCTCGTGGGCATGGCGCCCTTCACCCCGCCTTGCGCGCGAGTTTCGCCCGCAGATTCGCGAGCTCGATCGGCATCATCTTCTTGGCGAGTATCGCGTACATGCTGAGCCCCACGAGCGAGATCGCAAGCACTTCGAGCGCCGCCAGCCAGCGCTCGCCACCCACCACTGCCGGCGCGATGTTGTTCTGCACCCACCAGCCCGCGGCCCATGCGGGTCCAAACGCCAACAGGCCCATCAGCCACGGCCGTAGGTATACCCGCACTGAGCGCCACCAGGAAACCCCCGAGGGCCGCACCGTGAGATAAAACGCTACCGGCGCGAGGAAAAAGTAATACCCCGCCACGCCGAGCGCTACGCCCAGCGAAGCGCCGAACCACGCGCCGGTGGTGACGATCGTCACAAACAGCACCATGAACGAGAGCGACATTTGCACCAGCAGCCGTAATCGCCGCTGCGCTTGCAACAGCGCCCCGCCGGCCCAGGTAACAGCGTCCGATGCGAAGCCCAAACTCAGCAACTGCACCAAGGGGATCGCGTCGTCCCAACGATTGCCAAATAGCGCATGAAACAGCGGGCCGGCGGTGGTGACTTGCAGCAAACTCACCGGCACGCAGATCAACGCCACAGTACGCGCCGCGCGGAGCGCCGCGTCAACTTGGCGCTGCGGTTCATTCTGCAGCTTGCTGAACGCGCTAAACAGCGTGCCGCTGAAAGCCGTCCCAACCAGCCGCACCCCTTGCGAGGCATACCAGAAGGCGAAGAAGTACACGCCCACCACGGCGTCCGTATACATGAGGCCGAGGACGATATAGTCGGCTTGGCCGACGATGGTGAGCGCCAGCCGAGTCAGAAACACATATGAAGTATCGCCAATCATAAACCGCCATGCGCGCAGATGTGGACGCAGGCGAATCGGCGGACGAACCTGCCACCAGTAGAGGCTGGTCATGAGGAATTGCGCCACCACTACCGGCGCCACCAAGCTGTAGGCGCCCCAGCCAAGATAGGCCAGCAGCACCGAGAGCGTGCTGGAGACCAGCGTACCGGTGAGCGTGATCGCCGCAATCCGCTTGTAACGCATTTGCGCTTCGAGCATCGCCTTCGGCGTAACGGCGAGCGCCGCCGCCGGCGCCGCGAGAGCAAGCACCGAGACTAAACCTGCCACGCCGGGCGTTTGATAAATCATCGCCGCAATCGGTGCCGTCGCCAACGTCACCAGCCCGCCCAGCACGCCAAGCGCTAAACTCATCCATGCGGCGGGCGTGATCCACAACCCAATTTTCTTCTGTCGCTGCACCAGCACGGTATCGATGCCTGGCGCCGTGAGCAGGTTGATGAACGTGGTGACCGTGAAGGCGAGGCCAATCTGGCCAAAGTCTTCTTTCACCAAGAGCCAGCCGAGCGCCACCTGCGCGAGTGCAATGAGCACCTTCGAGCCGAGCACCTGGGTAAACATCCATAACACGCCCCGCGCGGCGCGCTGGCCGACCGTGGGCCCAGCAGGTGTTGATTCCGGGGTGGCGGCGGGTTTCGACATGCAGGAATGATGAACGATTGGCCGAGTTTCCGAAATACCGCTGTTGTGAGGTATCATCGGGTGGCACTGACTTTCGGCCGGAGTGGACTGATTTCGCAGGATAAATTTCGCCGGCCGAATGTCAGTGTGGCGGAACGCCATGGGAAGTGATGCGGCTTGCAAGCGGTTCACTTCCTACGGCCTTGCGGCCGCCCCGACAATCGGCCGGCGAAGTTTTTCTTCAGTGGTCAGTTTTGCGCGGCCGAAAGTCGGGGCCACCCCGCGTCGTTTTGAACTATTATAGAGTGTCCTGACCCTCACATAGTTCCCCCCACCCGCTATGCCACACCGCATTGCTGTTTTTATTGGCACGCGTCCCGAGGCCATCAAAATGGCGCCCGTCGTTACGGCGCTGGCGGCGGATGCGCGGTTCGAACCAATCGTGGTGAACACCGGGCAGCACCGTGAGTTGTTGGATCAAGTCGTCGAGTTGTTCGGTCTGCCGGTGCATCACCGGCTGGAGGTGATGCAGCCGAATCAGTCGCTGGCTGGACTCACCGCGCGGCTGATCACAGCGATCGACAGCGTGCTGGCCGACACTCAGCCGCAGATGTCCTTGGTGCAAGGTGACACCACCACGGTCCTGGCCGCCACGCTGGCGAGTTTTTATCGCCGGATTCCCGTGGGGCACGTGGAAGCGGGCTTACGCACCGGCAACCTGCTCGCGCCCTTCCCTGAAGAAGCCAACCGCCGGCTCACCACGCCGCTGGTGACGCTGCACTTCGCACCCACTCCAGAATCGGCCGCCAACTTGTTCGCCGAGCATGTGCCGGCCGAACGCGTGTTCGTCACTGGCAACACGGTGGTTGATGCGCTCCATCAAGAACTTCGCCGGCAAGCGGAGCCAGCGGTGGGGAAAGAACTCGAATCGCGACTGGCGAAGTTCGTTGGTCCCGATTTTGGCGAGCGACCGTTTGTGTTGGTCACCGGACACCGCCGCGAAAACTTTGGTGATGGATTCGAGCAAATTTGCAGGGCGCTAGCGGTGCTCGCGCAGCAGTTCCCCAAACACTTGTTCATCTATCCGGTGCATCTCAACCCGAACGTGCAACAAGTGGTAGGGGAGCGCTTGGGGCAGATCGAAAACATTCGCCTCATCGCGCCGCAGCCGTACGATGCGTTCCAGGCGCTGCTGGCCCGCTGTACGGTGGTGCTGACCGACTCCGGCGGCGTGCAAGAAGAAGCGCCCAGCCTCGGCAAACCGGTGCTCGTGATGCGTGACACCACCGAGCGCCCCGAAGGCGTGACCGCTGGCGTGGTGAAGCTCGTGGGCGCTACCAGCGAACGGATCGTGAGCGAAGTCTCACGGCTGCTCGGCGACGAAGCCGCCTACCGAGCGATGTCCGAAGCGGTGAGCCCGTACGGCGACGGCCACGCGGCGGAGCGGATTCTCACGGCGATGGCGAAGTATTTGGGCGATTAGTGTTCGTGGTTCTCGCTCGGGTCGAGGACCCAAGCTACGAAGGCTCGCTAGGCGACGTAACGTCGTCGCACAGCAGCGCCGGTCAATAGCGAGACAAGCACCACCATCGCACCGGGCTCCGGGACGGGGGTGCTCGCAACAACATTGTTTGGCGTGCTGTTCGAGGTGGCGCCGAATCGCGCGACCCAGTAGTTGTAATCGGCGATATTCACCACGCCATCCGGCACGCCGGTGCCGCTGCCATTGTCGCCATCGCCGGGGATGCCGGGGACGCCGGTCGCGCCGTTGTTCTCGCGCCACACGGTGTAGTCGGCGGCGTCGACCGTGCCGTCACCGTTGTAGTCGCCGCGGATCACGGGGCCCGATGACGTCCCGGTGTAGCGCAGCACCAGCGTATCACTCGAGACGCCGTTGACTCGCAAGAGATCAAACACCACATCGTCTGAAGCGTTGAGCGACAGGCTGTTCGAGAGAATCGTCGGCGCCGTCACGACGGTAAACAAGCTGCCAACGCCGGGCGTGAATCCTGGGGCGAGCACCACATCAAGTGTCCCGAGCATCGAGACCGTCCCCGCCACAAAGAGTCGATCGTACAGGCCCGTCTCAGCGCCGCCGGCCAAGGTCAATTCCAGCGTGCTGATGGCCGACTGGTTGTAGTTAACCGAGATACCAACTTCCTGGGTTGATTTGCCTGGTGCGAACGTGCCGCCACCCAGGCTCAAGGAGCCAATGACTTCGTTCGTGGTGAGCCGACCGCCGCTAAACGTAAACCCGGCGCCCGCATTGAACTGCAAGCGATTCGAGGTGACACTGCCGGAGGTGATCGCGAGGCTGGCGCCGGCGCTCACCACCAAGTCGTCGACATTGCGCAGCGCGGCCGAGGCGCCATTCACGCGCACAGTGCCTTGTTGTATGAGCAAATCGCCCGCGAAGGTGTTGTCCCCCGACAACACCACGCTGCTACTTCCCGTCTTGGTGACGTTCCGCGCGGCAAAGTAGTCGCGAATCGAACCCTTGATGGTGAAGTCCTGCGTGCCATTGCCGGTGATTTCTAAATCGTCGAGCAGTTGCACTTGATGATCGATCGTGAAGCCAAACTTTTGGCCGCCAATGGCGGTGGCGTCGAGCCGAATCTTCGGCCCGTTGCCCGAGAGATTCTTAGTGAAGAGCATGGGGTTGCCGTTGATCGTGCCCGTTTGATTCGCCCCTCCGCCGAAAGCGCCGGTGAGCCGCATTTCGTTCAGCATGAACGTTTGCCGCACTTGACGCTGGGCGTCGTTCACGGCGGTGTAGCTGGCGTCGTCCCGCGTGCCGAACTCGAACACCCCGTTGGCGTACGCATCTTCGGGTCGCAGGGTGACATTGTTAACCGTTCCAATTCCCCCTTGGCGCCACGCCAGATTGCCCGTGAAGTTGGTGCTGGCGGCCAACTGGTTATTGAACACAAAGTGATCGAACGTAGTGACGGGCTGGCCGTTGTTCGCCCAATCGGGCTTATCGAGGGTGGCTTCCCAGTAGGTGAGCTCACGCAACAGCTCGTTCAATTTGGTGGGGTTAGAGCCAGCGAGATTGTTGAGCTCGCTTTGATCGTTAGCGATGTTGAAGAGCTGAACATTGCCAGAGTAGTCGGTGGTAACAATTTTCCAATCGCCTCGCCGCACCGCAAATCGTCGGTCGTGCCGCCAGAACAAGGTGTCGTGCGCCGGTTGATTGTTCGCGAGGAAGGGCGCCAGATTAACGCCGTCGGTGTCAATGGCGCCGAGGTTCCCTCCTGCCGCGGCGACGAATGTGGGGAGCAAATCGACGGTTGTAACCGGCTGATTGTAGATCCCCGGTGCCACGCCTGGCATGTCGATGAGGAACGGCACGCGAATGCCCCCTTCACGCAGGCTTCCTTTGTGGCCCCAGAATGGTGAGTTGGTTTGCAACTGCTGGCCGTTGTTATCGAGGAAGTACGGCCCGCCGTTATCGTTGGTGAAGACAATGATGGTGTTCTCGCGGATCCCTTTGGCGTCCAGCGCGGCAAGAATATCGCCCACGCCGCGGTCGATGCCGTAGTTCATCGCCGCCACCATTTGGCGACTGGGGTCGAGGTTCGGAAATTGATTAAGGTCCGATTGCTTGGCGCCCCACGGCGTGTGTGGCGCGTTGAACGGCACATAAGCGAAGAACGGCGTGTTGGCATCGGCATTCGTGTTGATGAAGTTAATGGTTTCTTCAGCGAGGGCGTCCGTCAGATAGCGGCCATTCACCGGATCGTACTTGCTCGTGTTGCCCTCAGTCGCCCAGACGTTTTCGATGTTCACGCCGTTGCGCCTGATAGCGACGGTTTCCGGCGGACTATTCATCTTGAACAATGAGCGGTCACCACCATTAAAAACGTAGGAATAATCGAAGCCAAACTGATTCGGCGTGTTGACGCCCTGCACAGTGCCTTGATGCCACTTGCCAAAGATGCCGGTTGAGTAGCCGAGCGACTTGAGTTGCGTGGCGATGGTTGCTTTGCCGGGCGTCAAGCCGAACGGGCCGGCGCCAGATCCATTCGTTAGATTCTGCTCAAAGCCGAACCGCTGCGCGTACTGTCCCGTGAGTAGGGCTGCGCGCGACGGCGCGCACACCGGCCCCGAAACATAGCCTTGTCGGAGCACCGTGCTTTGCGCGGCAAGCGCGTCGATGTTGGGAGTACGGCCAGGCGCCGGTACGCCGACGGCCGCGGAGGCGAAGCCGTACTCGTTGTAGCCCGCATCGTCGGTCATCATGACGATGATGTTCGGCTTGGTCATCGCGTGCGTCGCAGCGCTGATCAGCGTTAGCGTGCAACCAATTCCCCACCCGACGAACCCGCGTTGAACCAGCGCCAACCACATCATAGAACAGCCCTAATGTCTGAAACCGACCAAAGGAAGAGAATCGCCGTGTGGTCCGTCAGCTAGCGCCAGAATCCATCTTAGGCAACGACTGCCAAACCCGCCACAAATAGGGGGCTAGTTGGCAATTTGTAATATTTCGCGGCGGTGACAAATCCGCCACTCCGGACAGAGGCCGAATAATCGGCAAATTGCTACGAAAGGAGCGCGGAGGAGAGTCGCTAAGGCTGCGGGAGACCGCCAGTTCTGCGGTCCAAGATTTTACGCCGCCAGCGCTCGGCTGCGGCCGTAGACGCGGTCGTACACGCCTTCCAGCGTGGCGATAAACCGCTGCCACGAAAAGACGTCGAGGGCCCGCTCCCGGCCCCGCTGGCCCATTTGGCGGGCCGCCTCGCGGTTGTCGAGCAATGTGGAAATGGCGGCCGATAGGGCTTCGATCTGGCCTACCGGGCACAGGATGCCCGTGTCGCCGTTGGCGATTGACTCCGGCGCCCCGCCGCTCCGGCAGGCGACAATCGGCTTGCCCAAGAGCGCTGCCTCGATAAATACCAAGGCGCACGGCTCCCGATGCGAGGGAAGCGCTAAGAGATCGATGGAGTTCATGAGGTCGGCCGCATCGCGTCGGAACCCCGTAAACCGCAGGTTTTCGAAGAAGCCTTCCAGCCGGGCTTTCTGTTCCAGTTCTTCCCGCAGTGGGCCGCGGCCGATGATCCAAAATTGCGTCGCCGGGAATTGTTTCAAGACCCGCGGAATCGCTTGGAACAATTCGCGGTAGCCTTTCTTTTCTGACAAATGTCCGAAAGTGCCGACGACTGGCGTATGGGCATCGGCGCCAAACTCCGCCCGCATCGCCTGCGGCGAACGAACCGGTACAAACTCTTCCGGCGCCAGCGCATTGTGCAGCACAGTGATTTTGTCCGCCGCGATGCCTTGCTCCACGAGGTCCTGCTTCACGGCGTTCGACACGGCTAGTAAGTGCGATTGATTGCGATGCCACGTGGCCGAGGTGAAACCTTGCACGTGGCCGATTGACTTGGGCCCGCCGATGCGCTCCAGCCACCCGCACCACCAACTGGCGCTGGAGAGCGTTGATTGCACAACCTCAGCCCGATGCTCACGCACCGCGCGAGCTAGGGACATCACCGCCAGTGGGTTGAGCTTACCGCCGATGTTGCGTTCGTCGAGATCGATGCCGTGATGCACGAACTCGGGAATCGCCGGTGAATCCTGCTTGATCACAATCGGCATGGCGTGCCCGCGGGCTTCCATCCGCCGGGTAAGCCGCACGAGCTGCGTCTCCGCCCCCGACATATGCGACGGCGTAATCACCTGCAAGATGCGTCGCGGATGGTCAGCTTTCGGGGGCATCGTTGATTGAAACGAAGGAATGAGTTTAACCGGCCAGTTTTTGTGCTTGGTATAAATACGGATTGAGCGCCGGGTCGTTATACATTTTCATTTGCCGATAGACCTTCAGCAGCTTGCGGCCGGTGAAGATGTCGTGCAGCAAGTCGCCGAGCGATTCGGTTAAATCTTCGCGCTGTTGGCAGCAGCGGCGGAGCTTTTCGCGGACCATGGTGACGTGCTCGGCGTCGACATCGTTGCGTTCAAGCTGTTCTTCAAAGTGATAGATGCGCAACGCCATGATCGAGATGCGATCCATCGCGCTGCCGGGCGTTTCAGTGTTCAGCACGGCTTCGGCGTTCGGTAGGATGCCGCCAACGGTGAGCATTTGCAGCAGCGTTTCGTCGATCCGTTCGATCCAGTCGTTCCGTTGCTGGTTGTAGCCATCAATCGCGCGCTTCACGCCGGCGATCTTCGCATCGGAAACGTGCGGACTGCGGGCGATGTCCTCTTCGTGCCACAAGAGATAGTTGTACTGGTGCTGTCGACACACCACGGCCAAGAGACCCGTGTAAGGATTATCGAGTTCCTGCTGATGCCACCGCCGAACCGCTTCGGTTTGCAGTTCGGCAATTTGGCGCACCACAGTGCGGCTATCGAAAAGCATGGCGCTGCTTCCTTGCTGGCTTACGAATTCGCGGCGCCTCGATTCCATGAGGCCTGCGCAGGGCGAGTAGATTATGAGAAACCGCCATGTGCTGCAAGGCGAAATTGCAGAAGTGCTAGCACACGTAGACGCGTCTCTCCGAGACGCGCGGCCGACCCGCAGGGTCGGTGTTTTTACTCGGTTTGAGGTACTCGCCAGCTTACGAGAAACCGGCCCCTAGAACTCGCGTCTCGGCCCATCTCTAAGAAAATTGCGGGGCTACTAAACTGCCGTCTTCGGCGGCTCAAACTTCGGCGCGGTTGGTTCGAGATGCTCAGTCGGCGCTGGTTCGTCGGTGTGCTCCAGCGCGCGGTCGAAATCACTCCGCACGTCTTGCATCCCCTTCTTGAACTCGGTCAAGCTCTTGCCGGCGGAGCGCGCAACACTCGGCAGTCGGCTGCCAAAGAGCAGCACGGCGATAATGCCGACGATCATCATTTCCGAAGGACCAAGCCCAAACATCACAACACCTTATGGTTTCTCGTCCCGGTGATCTTCGATTTCTTTCACGCCCTTCTTGAACTCGTTGATGCTCTGACCTAGCGACCGGGCCAGCGTTGGCAACCGGTTGCCAAAGAGCAACAGGATGACCATCAGCACCACTAGCATTTGCCAGGGGGCGCCGAACAGAGCAAGCGGAAGTAGCGCGAGCAAAGGGGACACGCGGGGGTTCTCGAAGCACGGGTAGAACGCGGGCGAACGAACGTCACCCGCACCTGCTTCTATTCTATCCCCCGGCGGAGTGCGGTCAAACAGCCGCGAATTCAGCCGGAAAGTAGCCGCATCAGCCGGCGGGCGCTAGCCCCCGGTCGCTGGAAGTTGAGCGCCATCCTGCCCAATCGGACGCTAGCGCGTGCCGGCTGATGTTACCGCAGCGTCTTCCCAGCAGCCGGGTTCATCGCTTGCTGCACGCCTTGCGAATACGCGTCGGCATTGTCGCGGAACTTGGTCAGCGTTTCTTGGCTGCTGAACAGGTAGAACTGCCCGCGGTACTCTAGGGCGAACGCGCGTTGGCCGGGGACATTTTGCTTGGCGTCCATTGCCAGCACCGGGTCGGCGCCGGAAAGGACCGGGCTATACGCATCGGGACTCTTCAGAAACTCGGCCTGCGCTTCAGGACTGGTGAACAAGTACGTCCGGCCGCGGTGGACGGCGCCGTAGCGCACATCGCCTCGGGCCCACTTCCACTGTTGCTTCATGGTGACGGGGCAAAAGCCATCGAAGCCCAGTGGCGGCGAACCTGCCGGCAATTGCGGTGTGACGACCGGGGCGGGTTGCGTTGCGACCGGCTGCTGCGCCGTAGCTTGTTCCGGAATGGCGGTGTTCACCTCAGGCGGTGACTGCACGTAAGCGTTTTCGGTCACCGCGGAGGCGACGCGCGCTGGGACAGCGGGCGGCGTGGCGGGATTCGACGGAGCTTGTTGCTTGGCGAGCGCAGCGGCATACGGATTCGCCACGCCCTGCGGCGATTGATTCATTGCAGGGGCTGCGGGAATTGCGAGACCCGAGTAAGTGGTGTTCGCGGCCTGCGGTGGAACAGGCGGCGCTTGACCCGCTTTTGCGATCGCATCGTTGTACGGCCGCGACGGTTGGCTAGCGAACTTCGTGGCGATTTCGTGCATCTTGCCGACGTACGCCATCGGCGTATTGGGGCTCACGAGGCGTTCAATGACCGTCCCTTCGGGTGTCATCACCACATCGGTCGGCACCCGCGTAATGCCGAGTGCTTCAGTTAGCACCCGCGCATCGGCGGCGTTAATTTTCACCGGCACATACTTCTGTTCGAGCGTGGCGCCAACTTGCGGTTGCGAGAAGACATCGCGGTCGAGCAGTTTGCACGGCCCGCAGGTGACGGTCCAAAAGTGCACCAGCACCAAGCGATTGGTCTGCCGCGCTTCGGCCCGCGCAGCGTCCAAATCGGTGCGCCAATTCACGCCCGGTTGTTGACCATTGGCCGTCAAACCAACAAGCGCCAGCATTACCGCGTACTTCACCGACCGCAACATGGCGAGGTTCCTTCCGTCAGCCACTTACCACCGCGCGCTTGCGCGAGAATGTTCCTTACCAACTTGCTTCGGCCAACTCGTGGCGTTCGCATTAGGCAAGCCAGGAAGAATTTGCGGGGTGCTAGCAAAGTAGTCCCGTCTCGGAGAGACGCGGCTACACTAACTCGCCCCAGCCGCGGAGGCCGAGTGGTTCGCGGCAGGCGAACGGCTCGCCGTAGCGGACGCCGATCGTTTTTCCCCAGTACGCCGCTTCATCGCGCAAGCGATCGAGAAACGTCGGCGGTTCGGTGGGCCGACCGGTGACGAACTGGCTGTGATAGCACGCGATCGCCGCCGCTTTGCGTTCCCACTCGGCGGAGATGTCCAGCACAAACGCTGGCTGCGGCGCCATCTTCAAGTGAACGCAGTAGTAGTTGTAAATCCGCTCGGGATGGTGCGGTTCGCCCGGCAGGTCGGTCTTGGTGAGCTTAGCCCAGAAGCGGGCATCATCAACCAGCTTGGTCGCGGCGGTGTGATCGGGATGGGCATCTTCCCAGTATGGCGCCAGCAGCCAGCGCGGCCGCGTGGTGCGGATCACTCCGGCGAGCTTCGCCCGATTTTCGAGGCTCGCTTCCAAACTGCGATTCGGCAGCCCAAGGTTCTCTCGCCAAGAGAGTCCGAGCACCGCGCTCGCTGCGGCGGTTTCCTGCGCGCGAAGTTCCAGCGACCCATGCGGTGTTGGTTCACCACTGGTCAGATCGAGCACGCCAACGCGCAGCCCGCTGGCGAGCATTTTCAGAATAGCGCCGCCGGCGCCAAGTTCGGCGTCGTCCGGATGCGGGGCGATTACGAGGACATCGAGCATTTCGATTTACCTTTCAGAGCTAGCACTTCATGGTGTACTGCCTTGAGCCAATTTGCAACCTCGCTGCCCTTGGCTGCCCGCAGGTTTTTTTCTATGAATCGCGATGGAGGTTTCCTATGCGCCGGACTACGCTCGTACTTCTCTTGCTCTCTTTCGTCGGCTGTTCGCAGTTCGCTGCGCGCAAGTTCGACGTCAGCCATCTGCGCGACGACCGGGCCGCGGACATCGACGACCGGTTAGGCAAACAGCCCGATTCGGTGGTCAGCCCGTTTAGCTCCGCGAAGTAGAAAGTTGCGGCGCAACGATTTTGGCGGTAACTTGGCGAAATGAGTTACGAGCAACTATTGTCCCACACGCGGGAAACGGCGATTCTTGGATCGGTGCTGAATGTGCTCGAATGGGACGAGCGCACTTACATGCCGCCGGCGGGAGGCGAGTACCGTGCCGAGCAGTCGGCGTATCTGGCCGGGCTGATTCACCAACGCCGCACGGCGCCGCAGGTGGGCCAGTGGCTGGCCGAACTAGCCGAAAGTCCACTCGCCGCTGATCCGCAGAGCGACAGCGGTTGTGTCATTCGGCAACTCGCGAAGCAATTCGCCAAGAAGCAAAAGCTGCCGCAGTCGCTCGTTGAAGAGCTCACTCGCACCGGCAGCATCGCGCAACATGCGTGGGAAGCGGCGCGCAAAGCCGACGATTTCAAGTCGTTCGAGCCGCATCTGGCGAAGATGATTGAGCTCAAGCGGGCCGAAGCGGCGGCTTACGGGTTCGACGCCACGCCGTACGACCCGCTGCTCGATGATTTTGAACCAGGCGAAACGACTGCCAACGTCACGCGCGTGCTCGGGGCGCTGCGCGATCAACTCACGCCAGTTGTGCAAGCGATCGCCGAGAGCAAACGCCGCGCGCCGAGCGATATTCTGCAGCGGACCTATCCCCGCGATGCGCAAGCGAAGTTCGGCCAAGTTGCGGCTGCGGCGATTGGGTTTGATTTTAGCGCCGGCCGACTCGACACCACCGCGCATCCCTTCTGCGCCGGCGTGGGTCCGCGCGATGTCCGCCTCACCACGCGCTACAACGAACAGCAGTTTGAAGGGGGCCTCTTCAGCATCCTGCACGAAGCGGGCCACGGGATTTACGATCAGGGTCTGCCCGCCGAGCATTACGGTCTGCCGACGGGTGAAGCCATTTCGCTGGGCATCCACGAATCGCAATCGCGAATGTGGGAAAACCTCGTCGGCCGCAGTCGGGCGTTTTGGGATTACTTCTATCCGCAAACGCAAGCGGCATTCCCGACGGCGCTGGGTGATGTGTCGCTTGACGATTGGTACTTCGCGATCAATGAATCGAAGCCGTCACTCATTCGCACCGAGAGTGATGAAGCGACTTACAACTTGCACGTCATTGTGCGGTTTGAACTCGAGCAAGCACTACTGACGGGTGACTTGCCGGTCGCCGAGTTGCCCGCCGCGTGGAACGCTAAGTACCGGCAGTATTTGGGCATCGAACCGCCCTCGGCAGCCAACGGCGTGCTGCAAGATGTCCACTGGAGCGCGGGGCTGTTCGGTTACTTCCCCACGTACGCGCTGGGTAACTTGTACGCGGCGCAGTTCTTCGAGCAAGCGCAGCGCGACCTGGGCGATCTCAATGCCCAATTCCGCCGCGGCGAGTTCATGCCGCTCCGTGAGTGGCTTCGCATGCACATTCACAGCGTCGGCCAGCGCTACAGCGCCGCCGAGCTCGTGCAGCGTGTGACCGGCAAGCCGCTGAGCCACGATGCACTGGTGCGACATCTGCGGACGAAGTTCGGGGCGCTGTACGGATTCTAGATTTGGCGCTACACGATCTCACGCTCCCGCAAGAGCTTCAGCACCCGCTCGACGCACTCCGCTTGGCTAAGCTCATGCGTCGGCAACACGAGGTCTGGTTTCACAGGCGCTTCATAGTCGCCCGTGACGCCGGGGAACGCGGCGATCTCACCGGAGTCGGCTTTTGCGTACACGCCTTCTTTATCCTGCTTGCGGCAGTATTCGACTGGCGCTGAAACGTGTACGACTAAGAATCGCTCGCGGCCAACGACCTCGGCCGCCTTCTGCCGGACCGCTTCGTGCGGCGCCACCAGCGCGGCGAGTACAATCAGCCCGGCGTCGTTGAAGAGCTTGGCAACTTCCGCCGCGCGGCGCAGATTTTCGCTCCGGTCATCGACCGAAAAACCCAAGTCGCGGCTCAAGCCCTTCCGCATGCTTTGCCCATGTAAGACCGCCGTCGCGCGACCTTGGTCGAACAGTTTACGCTCGACGGCATTGGCGATGCTTGACTTGCCAGAGTTCGCCAGGCCAGTGAACAACAGCGTCACCGGCTGCTGGCCGTAGCGGGCCGAGCGCTCTTCAGCGGTCACGGCGCTATGACGCTCTTGCAAATTTGTCGTCGCTTCGTCACGCCAATGATCGGAAGCATCGGCGCTGGTGCTTTCCAAAATCATCCCGGCGCCAACGGTCACGTTGCTCAGCCGATCGATGATAATGAACCCACCCGTCGAGCGGTTGCGGCGATAGCCATCCACGCTCAGCGGTTGGTTGAGTTTCACCTGGCAGCGGCCGATCTCGTTGAGGCCCAGCGTGGCCGACGGTTTGCGGTGCAGCGTGTTGACATCAATCTGGTGCCGCAGCGTGTTGATCCGGCCGCTGGCCGTTTTGGTCGTCTGCTTGAACCAGTACTCTTTGCCGGGGGTGAGTGGTTCTTCGCTCATCCACACCACGGTCGCCTCGAAGCTCTGCGTGATGTTCGGCAGATTGTCGGGCCGCACGATCATGTCGCCGCGGCTGATGTCGATTTCATCTTCGAGCGTTAGCGTGACCGCTTGCGGGGCGAAGGCTTCGGTGAGCTCGCCATCGAAGGTGACGATCGACTTCACGCGGCTCCGCTTCTTCGAGGGGAGCGTCATGATCTCATCCCCCTTGGCGACGCGGCCCGAGGCGACCGTGCCGCAGAAGCCGCGGAAGTTGAGGTTCGGCCGATTGACGAACTGCACCGGGAACCGGAAGTCGATGAGGTTGCGGTCGCTGGCGATATGCACATTCTCTAAATGGTGCATAAGCGTGGAGCCTTCGTACCACGGCATGTGCTCGCTCTTTTCGATCAGGTTCTCACCATGCAGCGCGGCGATCGGAATGAAATGCTGAT
Source organism: Pirellulales bacterium (assembly GCA_022841705.1). Taxonomy (GTDB): domain Bacteria; phylum Planctomycetota; class Planctomycetia; order Pirellulales; family Lacipirellulaceae. The sequence continues at coordinate 115,419 of JALHQZ010000004.1, read as the reverse complement.
CGACCATGTCGAGCCGGGTGGCGAACTCTTTGTACTGCTCGCGGATTTCGTCGAACCGTTCTTGCGAGTAGTTCACCAGGTCCATCTTGTTGATCGCCACCAGCACGTGCTTGATGCCCAGTAGCGAGACGATGAACGAATGCCGCTTGGTTTGCGTTTGCACACCGTAGCGGGCATCGATGAGGATGATGGCGAGGTCACAGGTGCTCGCCCCGGTGGCCATGTTGCGCGTGTACTGCTCGTGCCCGGGGCAGTCGGCGATGATGAACTTGCGCTTCTGGGTGGAGAAATAGCGGTACGCCACGTCGATGGTGATCCCCTGCTCGCGCTCCGCTTTGAGTCCATCGGTCAAGAGCGCGGGATCGAACGCCCCACCCGTGGTGCCGAAGCGCTTGGAGTCAACCTCCAGCGCCGCGAGTTGGTCCTCGTACACCATCTTGGCGTCAAACAACAGCCGCCCGATGAGCGTGCTCTTGCCATCGTCCACGCTGCCGCAGGTGAGGAACCGCAGCATCTCCTTGCGCTCATGCTCCTTGAGGTAAGCGTGAATGTCGGTGGCGATGAGTTCGGATTTATGGGACATAGTCGGTTATGTTTTGGGAGATAAGGGGGATAAAGTTGGAGATGGGGGAATAAAGCAGTTGATGATTGCTTCAACTCCTCAACTCGAATTGGTCTCTATCTCCTGCTTTCAGTTCGAGAATGTTTTGTGGCGGGTGGGTGTTCGGTTTCAAAGGTACTCTAACCGGTCTTTCATCTCCTCGGATGAGAGGCATTCTGCGACGACCACGAGCACTTCGAGCAGTTGTCGAGTTGTGTATTTGTCGGGATGACAATAACAAATGCCGGCGTGGGGCGGCGAATGTCGTTCGGGGATGGTGAAGTGATGATCATTGGTCACGAGGACTCGCCCTTCGGCGATGGCGAATGCTAATTGTTCGTGATCGTCATGCCCGACGAGCCCCGCTTCATGGCTGGTGGTGACATCAAGGCCTTGTCGCCGAAGTCCATTGGCGACGGCGAGTGCGATGTGTTCATCAAGATGAAACCGGATTGACATCGGTTGCGATCGTTCCAGGAAGTGGCAAGGTTAACGAGCGCCCGGCAGGTCGATTCGCCTCCGCAACTTCTTTGGCTCGCCGCAGTTGCTCCTGTACTTCTTCGCGATGATCCCAGTAATAGGTCATCGCAGCGTACACATCGGCCATCGTAAGTTGCGGGTGTTGATCGACAATCTCGTTCGCAGTCATTCCTTGCAGCACGTGCCAAACGTAAATATCCAGCACGCGCAACCTAGTTCCCACGATGTACGGCAACTCACCGTGCGTATCGCTGGGCCGCAGTTCAATGTGTTGGTGTGAAGTCTTATTCATGACATTATTTCCTCGATCAGTAGTACCCCCGGCGCTTCTTGTCCTCCATGCTCGCCCCGGGATCACGGTCGATCGTCCGGCCCTCGCGTTCGCTGCGGGTCGCCAGCAGCATTTCTTGGATGATTTCCGGCAGTGTGCGAGCCTGCGAGAACGTTGCGCCGCTCAAGGGGTAATCGCCCAGGGTGCGGAAGCGGACCCACTTGGGCACGGCTTGTTTGCGCAGTTCCTTCGGCATGCGGTCGTCATCCACGGCGATCCAGTTTCCTTCGAACTGCACCACTTCTCGCTCTTCGGCGAAGTAGATCGGCACGATTTGGATCTGTTCCAAATGGATGTACTGCCAAATGTCGAGCTCCGTCCAGTTGGAGAGCGGAAACGCGCGAATCTGTTCGCCCTTGTTTACCATGCCATTGTAAATGTTCCACAACTCGGGCCGTTGGTTTTTTGGTTCCCAGCCATGGTCCTTATTGCGGAACGAGTAGACCCGTTCTTTCGCGCGGGCCTTCTCTTCATCCCGTCGGCCGCCACCGAACGCGGCGTCGAACTTGTACTTGTCGAGCGCTTGCCGGAGGGCGCCGAGGTTCATCACTTCGGTGAACGTTTTGCTGCCGGCGCTAAACGGTGTGATGCCGCTCTTCAGGCCCTCTTCATTGATATGCACCAGGCACTCCATGCCGAGCTCGCCGACGATGTGCCGGTCGCGGAACTCGTACATGCTTTGAAAGTTCCAGGTGGTGTCCACCAACAGCAGCGGAAACGGCGGCTTGGCGGGGTAGAACGCCTTGCGCGCCAGGTGCAGCATCACACACGAATCTTTGCCGATGGAGAACAGCATCACCGGCTTGTCGAACTCGGCGACCACCTCGCGAATGATGTGGATGCTTTCCGCTTCAAGCTGCTTGAGGTGCGTGAGATTGTAGGAAGACATAGGCGGGAAATTGCCGTACGGAGCTAGCAAAGTTGGGGGTAAACCGACCATCATCCCCGTTTTGGCGAGAAGCGCCTAGGCAGACTGGGTAAGGCGTGCGGGCGAAATTAGGCAGGAAACCGCCTGATCTTCCGTCATTGGTCATTTCGGCTTGGTCACTGGGTATTCGAATGACCAATGACCAAGCCGAAATGACCAATGCACTTTCTGGTCGAGCGGTTGTTGCTAACGGTCATCGCCTGAACGCCGCAAGAGCCACGCCCCCGTTCCCGCCATCAGCACGCCGCCGATCGCCAGCGAACGGCCCCAGGTTTCGCGCCGGTGGCGGGCGGCTTCAAGCTCATCCCGCAGTACCATGTAGCGCGTGCGGGCGGTTTGCAGTTCACTGGGCGTACCGTGGATGGTGGCGGAGTGCGCCGAGGCGGTCGCTTCGGCGAACGCTTCGGCCTTTTCTTCGGGCCAGTACGCGCTGGGGGGTGAAAGCCATTGCCAACCGAGGCCCGTAGCGGTCAGCGCGAGCCCCGTCACCAGTAGGAGCCACGGTCCCCACGCAGCCGCGCGGTTCGTCCATTCTGTGGGCTCAGTCGGCTTCAGTGCCATGCGTACCGCGCGAGGGTTTTAGAACGAACCTTCCACCACTTCGCCATCGGCGACCGAGATCAAATAGTGCATGGTCAGCTCGTCGATCTCGTTCGGCAAGAAGGTGACATGGCCATCGAGGAACGCAAAATTTACGCCGCCGACATGCATGCTGCGTGGCGCCGCCGAAATGTAACCGTAAAATGCGCTGTTGCACGGCAGCGCTTCAAACTGGGCGCCAGCCAAGTCGGGGCACTCGTACAGCACATCGGGCATCGCGCTGTTGGGCGTTTGCGTGAAGCCGAGCGAGCGGGTGTCGGGTCCAAATGAAAGCGCGTTCGCTTCTTCTTCGGTCGCTTTGCCGTAATATGTAGGATGAAGGTCCATCGCCAGCAGTGACGAAGCGGCCCACGGTAGCATCCAGGCGCCGCGCTGGTCTTGCTCGTGGTCACGGGTGCGGACTTCGGCCACCATCATCGTCTTCGACGCGCCATCAGTCGCTTTGCCCAGTTTCATACCGTACAGCGCGATTGGTCCTGAGCGATAATAACTATCAACATGGAACGGATTGGTGTAGGCCGCGTAGTTTCCCTTGCCGAAGCGCGCAGGGCCAACGCCAAATGTATCGGCCGATTGAAACATCCGCCCACGCGATTCGTCACTGGGACACAACAGCGTGGCGGGTTGCGCTGCAAGTGACTCCGCTGGCGACGCGGTGATGTGCTGCTTGCGATCGAGCGAGTCGCGGAGCGCGCTCTCTTCGAGCTGGGGAAGAATTTCGACCAGCCAACTAAAGTTCGTGCCGCTGCGCAGGTTCACCCGCCAGTCGGCGTAGGAAAAGCTCACCGCTTCGGCCGGTGGCGCGAACGAACCCGCCGCAGGCAATTTCTTGGCGTGGCTCTCGTAATTGTGAATCGCCAGCGCGATTTGCTTCACTTGGTTCTGGCACTGCATCCGCCGGGCCGATTCGCGTGCCGCCTGCACGGCCGGGAGCAGCAGCGAAACCAACACGCCGATCACGGCGATTACCACCAGCAGTTCCACCAGTGTGAAACCGCCGCGGAATCGCCCGTTCCGACAAGTTATCCCAACCAAACGCATTGCTAGCACTAACGAGACGAGCGACTCTGGTCCAAAACCCTCTCCCCAATATACGGGATCGAACCGAGAATCGCCACATTTCCGCCGCTTTTCAGTTCGCTTCGGCGTTTCTGGCGGCGCCGAATTGTGATAGGCTAAGGCACTTGGTTTGGCGGAGCGTTTTTCCCCGCAGTTTTCGCCCGCCGTGGTGCTCACTTCCCCTGACAAGGAAAAATTGTCGATGAACTCTCGTTTTTTCGGGTCGCTGATGGCGCTGACCGTGTTGGCCGCCGGCGCCCATGCCCAGGATAATTTGCCGGCCCCGCCGGCCGCGGCGACTCAGGTCCCGGCAGGTCAAGCAGGGGCTCAAGGTCCGCTGGCGACTGAGGTGGGACAGAACAGCTACGTGGTTGGTCTGAATCTCGGCGCGCAACTGAAAAGCGATGGCCTGGAGCTGGACATTAACGGTCTGATGGCCGGCATCAACGACGCCCTGCAGGGCGCCCAACCCCAACTTACCGAACCGCAAATCCAAGCCACCGTCGCCCGGATTCAGCAGTTCATGCAACAACAGCAACAGAAAGCCCAAGCTGAAATGGCCGCCAACGCAAAAGATGCCGCCCCCGCCGAGGATTGGCAAGTCGCCTTCCTGGCGGCTGTTCAAAAGCAAGACCCTAGCGTGCAAACGACCGACAGCGGTCTGCGTTATCGCGTGGTGAAGAAAGGCAACGGCCCGAAGCCCACCGGGCGGAGCGTTGTCGCGTGCCATTACGACGGGAAACTGCCGAATGGCGAAGTCTTCGATAGTTCCTACAAGCGTGGCGAACCAGCGCAGTTCCCCGTGAACCAAGTGATCCCCGGTTGGACCGAAGCGTTGCAAATGATGAGCGTTGGCGAGAAGTGGGAAGTGTATCTCCCCAGCGCAATCGCCTACGGGAAGCGTGGCACTCCGGGCGGACCGATTGGCCCCGACCAAGATTTGCTGTTCACGATCGAACTCTTGGGCATAGTTCAATAGTTTCAAGTCCAATAGTTTCATGAGGTTTCAATAGCCGGACCGCCACGCGGTCCGCACGCGAAGCAAGGATGCGTCGCGCTTGAAAGCGAAAAGCTCACGCGCAGGCGGCTGCTAACGGCAGTCGCCTGCGTACCGCGTTTGCCGGCACGGAGGCCGCACGATGTTGATTCGCCATTCTTTTGCCACGCTGGCCGTTGCGCTGCTTGCAGTTCTCGCATTCACGGCGCCGCTCCGTGCGCAGCCCGAGCTTGCTCCCGCGGCTTCGGCTCCTGTTGCCCAGCCAACTTCCGGGCCGGTCGTTGCATCTCCGTCGCCACCCGCTACGCAATCGCCGGAGTTCGACGCCAAGGAGAGCTTTCACCAACTCGGCCAAGAGCTGCTTGAGTTCACCCAGCAGGATTACGAGCGCAGCGAGCCGACGCCGACCACGCCGTTCGATGAAGAGCTGCGCAAGAAGTACGACCAAGCAATGACCGATGTCGCGCGCTGTCGGCAAGCGTTGACACATTCGCTCGAACAACTGCCCCAGTTGCCGCTCGATGAAGTGGCCAAGAGCTCCATCACGGCCGAATCGCAGGTGACGCTCAAAGCACTGCTGGCGATTGAAGAAGCGCTCGCCGATGTCTACCGCCGGCGGAAGAACCAGTTCGATCGGCCGAAACATATGGCGGACCTCGCGCGGCGGAAATCGCTGGGGGAAGAAGCGCTGACGTGGCCCAAAGAGAACACGAGCCTGGAAGAACTGGAAGCAATTCTTACCCAGGATGCGCCCGAATTGCAAAAGCGGCAGGAGCGGTTTGCATACTTCGAATCGCGGGCCGCCGAGCGACCCGTGCGGCTCGGCAAGATTCCGCAGGAACTGGCGGCGGCGCGGGCAGCGCAGCGGGAGCTGGAAGAGACCATCGAACCACCGGCGGGTGAACCCCAGGAGCTGACGGTCACCAAACGCAATAGCCGCAGCGCGCAGCGGCGGGCGCTTGAACTGCAACTGGTGGCGCTCGATGCGGAGCAGCAACTCATCTCCACCGGCGCCGAGCTGTTGCAACTGCAGCGCGACGTGGCGGCGCGGGAGCTGCAGCTTCATCAGGCGTATCATGAAAAGTTGCGCGAACGGATCAATGCCACGCGGCTTGCTGAAGCAAATCGAGCGGCCGAATCGGCGCAGGAAAAAGCGAAGGCCGCCGAAGTGACGCGGCCCGAAGCGCTGGTCGCCCTCGCCCAGCGTAACGCGGAGCTGGCCCAGCGGCGGGCCGAGCTGGTGGAGCAGCTCGCTCAAACTGACGAACAACTCTCCGCCCGCAAGGCGGAATTTCTGCGCCTGAGTGCGGACTTTGAAACCAGCCAAAGCCGGGCCGACGAACTGAGCGAACAAGCGGGCCAACTGTTGCGCCGCAAGTGGGACGATCTGCCCGACCTGCGCGAACTGCGCCGCTTGGTGGCGAAGCGCCAGTCGACGCGGCAATCGCTGATCTTCGCCCAGTATGAAGTGCAAGACCGCCGGAATACACTCGGCGAAATCACCGATGAAACGGCCCGTACGCTGGCCCAGTTGCCACCAATGCAGCGCGAAGTCTGGCGGCATGAAGTGGAGACGCTGCTGGGCGATCAGCGGAAACTGCTCGACGAGCTCAACAGCAACTACACCAACTATGTGCTCGCGCTGATTAGTCTCGACGCCGAAGAAGAAAAGATCATCGACGAAACGGAAAACTTCAACGAGTTCATCACCGGGCGCGTGCTGTGGGTGCGGAGCTGTTTGCCGCTGCAAGTGGCCGATCTGCGCCCGGCGACGGACGCCATTCGCTGGGCCACCGACGCCGGCAACTGGCGCGATGTCGGCCGATCGCTCGGTGACCGGGTGCGCGCGTCCACCGGCAAAACCATGCTGGTTGGGCTGGTGGTGATCGTGCTGATCGTCACGCAGCGCAAAACACGCCATCGCTTGCGCGCCGCGGGCGACGAAGCCAGCAAGCGGAGTTGCGTGCGGTTTCGGCCCACGCTGATTGCCGTGTGGGACACGCTGCTGATCGCGGCGCCGTGGCCGCTGCTGGTATGGCTGGCTGGATGGCTCTTGGATAGTCCGTTCGTTGAATCGGAATTCGTGCGAGCCCTTTCGGCTGCGTTCCGCAACACGGCAGCGTGCTTCTTTTTGTTGGAAGTCGCGCGGCATGTGTGTCGCGCCGGGGGCGTGGCTGAAAAGCATTTTGCGTGGCCGGAAACAGTTCTGCGGCGAGCGCGGTATCAGTTGCGATGGCTGATTAGCATGGGCTTGCCGCTCACGCTGCTGGCAATTGGGCTCGATGCGCAAAGCCAACCGCTGTGGAGCAGTTCGCTCGGCCGGATGGCGTTCATCGCGGTGCAACTCCTCTTGGCCTGGAGTGTCTATCGCGTGCTGGGTGAACTGAAAAACGCGCCGCGGCCGGCAAACCACACCAAGAGTGCGAGTGAACTGCTCAGGCCGTTCTGGACTCCGCTGGCCAGTTCCGCGCCGCTGGCGCTCGCTTTGGTCGCCGGCGTTGGTTACTACTACACGGCAATGCGGCTCTCGGCGCCGATGATTCAAACCGCTGCGCTCTTGCTGGCTGTGGCGATGGTTGGCGGCTTGCTCACGCGCTGGGTGCTGATCAACCGCCGCAAGTTGGCTCGCGAGCAAGCGCGGCAGCGCCGGGCGCAGCTCGCCGCGGCGGCGGCGGAGCAAGATGTCGAGGGCGCGGTTGCTGCGGTCGAAGTGCTCGACGAAGCGGTCGACCTCAACGCGCTCTCGGAACAAACGCGCAAACTGCTGGGCGCTATTCTCTTGGGTGTCGGCGCCGCGGGCGTGTGGTTTGTGTGGCGGGATCTGCTGCCGGCGTTCGATTACCTCGGCGCGGGTTATGTGACCGGCGCTGGTTTGACATGGTCGCGAGTTATTTGTGCGATTGCGGTTGTCGTCATCACGTATGTTTGTGTGCGAGACGTGCCGGCGCTGCTCGAACTGGTGGTGCTGCAGCACTTGCCGATCGACAGCGGCGCGCGATACGCGATCACCACAATTGGCCGCTACTTGTTGGTAGCACTCGGCGTCTATTTTACGGGGCGCCAGATGCAGTTCGATTGGCGCAGCACGCAGTGGCTCCTCGCGGCGATGGGCGTGGGGCTTGGTTTCGGCTTGCAGGAGATTTTCGCGAACTTCGTGTCGGGCATTATTCTCTTGTTCGAACGGCCGATTCGCATTGGCGACATTATTACGCTGGGCGACAAGACCGGCGTGGTGAATCGCATCCGCATTCGGGCGACCACGATTGTCGATTCGGATCGCAAAGAGTACGTCGTGCCGAACAAAGATTTGGTGACCGAGCGGCTGCTGAACTGGACGCTCAGCGACCAGGTGAACCGCGTGGTGGTGAATGTGGGCGTGGCGTACGGCGTGGATACGACTCTGGCGTGCGAGATTCTGCGGCAAGTGGCGCTCGATCATCCCGTGGTGCTGCGCGATCCCGCGCCGACGGCCACCTTCGAAGGCTTTGGCGACAGCACGCTCAACCTGGTGCTGCGCTGCTACTTGCCGAATTTGGATCATCGCTTGGGTGTGATTCATGATTTGCATACCGAAGTGGACCACCGATTCCAAGAAGCGGGGATCGAAATTGCCTTCCCGCAGCGCGACCTCAACATTCGCACGCTGCCGGACGCAGTGCGGCTACCGTTCAATCGCCCGCACAAGCCGACACTGCGCGCAACGGGAACGCACGACGCCGGCGAGGAGTGACGGCGCGCTACGGTCAATGCGCATCCTCATCAGCCGGCACGCGGCCGCTTGATCGAGTTACGCGGGTCCGGTCGCGATTGATATTGGTTTTAATCTGCTCCGCTTCCTGACGGGCGCGACTCAAATCTGGGTTGTTGTTTGATTTCGCATTGGGAACTCCGCATTTCGCTTTAAAGAAAAAAAGATAGGGCGCCCTATCAGCCGCCAGCGACAGAAGCTCCCGCCGCAGCGCGGTTTGCTTGCGCAAGCCGCGGCGTGGTGGTGCGGCGCGACGAGGTTTCGCCCCAAACTGGCGCGGATGACTCGGTTTGCACGCGTGAGCTTTGTCCCCACTTGGCGCCGCCGTGGTTGGCCGGACGCGCCGATTTCGGGAACCTTCGCGGTTGGTTGCAACCCAACCGCGATTCGCTAGTTCCCAGCGCGCCCCTTCGAAGGGGCGGCGCCAAGTAGTGAACATAAATATACTATAACGAGTGGCTACTTTCTAGTCGAATCGAGAAAGTATTTTCGAGTTTTTTTGTGGCCCGGGAAGGACGCGAAACAACGCGAATAAGCGCGAGAAAAATTGGCCAGTGGCCAAAAATTTAGCCGCGCGGTTTGTGGGCGAATTTGGTTCGCGTGTTCGCCCCCACAGCCTGAAGGGCTGTCACACGAGAGCCCAGGGCAACGCCCTGGGGAATCGTGACGACACCCACCACGTCGCCCCAACGGGGCAACACAACGGCGTGCGACTGGTCGTGTGTTGCCCCGTTGGGGCAACGATTTCCTCACCGCCGAATCCCCAGGGCGATGCCCTGGGCTATCGTGTGATGGCCTTTCAGGCCAGGGGGTGGTGTGAGCCGCGCGGAAAATTGACGGGCGTAGAGGCGGTTGTGATAATGCGGCGGGGGTTCAGTGACAAATTGCACGACGGGATTTGATGCACAATGAGGCCGCCACGCTTCTCAATCAAGACGATGCTGATCGCGGTCACGGTGATTGCCGTGTGGCTCTCAACGCTGACGGGCTATCAGGGCTCGAGGGATGTCTTGGCGTTCATTTGGACGGCGAGCATCGTCATGTCGGGGATTGCTGCAGCGACACTCAGAGGCAGCGGACGCGCGTTTTGGGCCGGTTTTTGCGGCGCTATGGTGCTACTGTCAACGCGCGCGACATTCAGCACATCCGGAATGAAACTCAACTGGACCTCGATGACTGCGATGAGACTTGCGGATTGGCTTTACGGCTCTCCTTCGGGTGGCGGCGGACAGAACGCGATGAATATGAATCTAATTCGTGGGCAGATCGTTCCAAATATCCAAACGACGTTTATTTTGATCACTCTTCTCGCGTCGGCGACGGCAATCGGGTTACTCTCCGTATTCGTGTACCAGCAATGTCGAACAACTGAGACTTCTGCGTCGACAAAACCGGAATAGCCCGCTCAGCAGTCACCGCTAGCACCCCACCCAAATTCTCTCTACCTCCCGCCGCCCGCCCTCGCTATCATCCGCGGCATGAGCGAACGGCCCGCCACACCGCAGCGGATTCTGATCGTCCGGCTCACCGCCATTGGCGATGTGATTCACGGCGTGCCGGTGCTGTGCGCGCTGCGGGAGGCCTTCCCCCAGGCGTACATTGGGTGGGTGGCGGAGGGGCGCGGGGCGGATGTGCTCAGCGGGCATCCGGCGCTCGATGCGCTCATCAAGGCGCCGCGGCATTGGTACTACTCACTGCGCGAGATCGGGCGGCTGCGGTGCGAGCTCGCGCGGCATCGGTTCGACACGACGGTTGATTTGCAGAATCTGACCAAGAGTGCGCTGATGGCGTGGCTCAGCGGGGCGCCGCGGCGGATTGGGGCGGCGGCGGAGCATCGCCGCGAGCTGGCCGGGTGGCTGAACAATGAGGCGGCGCCATCGCACGCGCCGCATGTCATCGAACATTATTTGAACCTCTTGCGGCCGTTGGGGGTGATTGATCCCGACGTGCGGTTTGACTTAGCCGAGACGCCGAGCGATGGGCTCTTCGCCGATCGCTTGCTGACCGAGCAGCGGTTGCCGGCCGAGGAGTTTGTGATCCTCAACCCCGGCGCCGGTTGGCCGAGCAAGTTGTGGCCCGCGGAGCGCTACGGCGAACTCGCGAGGCAGCTTTACGATTCCCACGGCGCGCCGAGTTTGGCCGTGTGGGGCACGCCCGATGAACGGCCGCTGGCCGAAGCGATTGTCGCGAACAGCGGTGGCGCGGCGCAGCTTGCTCCGCCGACGACGATGGGCCAACTTGGCGCGGTGACGCGCCGGGCGCGATTGTTTGTCGGTTCCGACACGGGCCCGTTGCATCTGGCGGTGGCCGTGGGGACTCCGGCGATTAGTTTGCACGGCCCAAGCCGCGCGGCGTGGTGCGGAGCGTATGGCGATGGAAACATCGCGATTCAATCCCCCCTCGAAGCAACCACCGCGATGAAACGCCCGACCGCGGATAATGCCGCGATGTGCGCGATCACCCTTGAAGAGGTCCGCGCGGCATGCGAGCGGTTGTTGCGGCGGAGCGCGGTGCTCTCGCTCCGCGGTAGGGCGGGATAGCGGAAGTGTGAGTGACTGGGTGGCACTGACTTTCGGCCGGAGTGGACTCAGCATTCAGAACAGACATTGCCGGCCGAATGTCAGTGCGGCGGCACGCCGTAGGAAGTGAAACGGCCGCAAGCTCGATTACTTCCTACGGCCTGCCGGCCGCCCCGACAATCGGCCGGTGGAGTTTGTTCTGGAGGCAAAGTCCAACGCGGCCGAAAGTCGGGGCCACCCAGCGGACAGTGTCGCCGCAAAAAAGATTGCATGGCAGGCTACACGCCCACTTCCGCGGAAAAAAACTCCTCTCCAGTTCTCCGGCGGCTCTGCGCATAATGGAGGTACTACACCTTCATCCTCCCGACTCCGGACTCCTCGCTCCGGATTCACCGCGTGTCCGAAATCCTTTTCCACTACGAACGCGTTAACCCCACGACCTGGGCCTACCTGTCGTCGCTGCTCACGATTGCGCTCTTCTTCAAGTTCAACCGCTTCTTTAGCGTGCGGAACTTAGACCTGGTGCTCCTGGTGCTCCTGGCGCCGGGGCTGTTGTGCGTGAAGTACGCGCTGGACCACCGCGCCGAACAGGTCGCCGGTCTCGCGCAGTTCGGCTACATCTGGCTGTTTAGTGTCAGCGGACTGTTGCTGGTGCGGATGCTGATTGATTCCGCGATGGTTCGCCGGCCGCTCTTGGAACCGAACATGACCTCCGGCGGGCTGGGGTTCCTCACCGGTTCGCTGTTGCTGTTTCTACTAGCGAACGTGCTCAACGGCAGCGCGCTGCCGGGCGACTTGAGCGCAGTCCAACGGGCCGACAACTTGCAGCACGGCGTGGCGAGTGAACTGGAGTCCGACGCGCTTACCACGCACGGCCCGGGTTTCCCGTTCCTGTTTCTGTTGCCGCACATCTCCACACAACAACTTCTTGGTCCGCAGGGCGATGAGCCCCCCACGACGGAATCGGGCGAAACAGCCTCCGTCAATCAGCGGATGACAGCCAAGATGATGGCCACGCTTTGCCAACTACTGATCGTGCTGGGCATGGTGCTGGTGGCCAAGCGACACTTCGATAACGCCCGGCTCGGCATCGCCGCGGCGACGCTCTACCTGATGCTGCCCTACACCGCCATGTGGACCGGCAGCGTGACGCACGCGCTCCCCGGGGCGCTACTGGTGTGGGCGGTGCTGATGTATCGCCGGCCGATCGCCGCGGGCGCGCTGCTGAGTTTGGCGTGCGCGACGATTTATTATCCCTACGCCCTGCTGCCGCTGTGGATTTCCTTCTACTGGCGCCGCGGGCTTGGCCGCTTCCTCGGCGGATTCTTGGTGATGCTGGCCGTGGTGGTAGTGACGCTCGTCTTCACCAGCGCCGATACCGCAACGTTCGTCGCCCACCTGCGGCAGATGTTCGGCCTGCACTGGCCGCAACTGGCGAACCTCTCCGGCGTGTGGCAATACTGGGAAGAATGGTCCCGCATTCCGGTGATTGCCGCGTTCGTAGGCCTAGCGATCAGCTTCGCCTTCTGGCCCGCCCAAAAGAACTTGGCTACGCTGCTCAGCGGTACGGCGGCTCTCATGCTCGGCGTGCAGTTCTGGCACGCCCACAGCGATGGCCTCGCCCTGGCCTGGTACCTGCCGGTGCTGCTACTGACCGTGTTCCGGCCGAACCTGGAGAACCGCATGGCGCTGGATGTGGTCAGCCCCACCCGCTGGGACCGCGCTGCAACTCCGAAAGCCGCATGATGAAGTGCGTAAACGTGGGTGGCCCCGACTGTCGGCCGCGCTGGACTTAGCCTGCAGAACAAACATTACCGGCCGATTGTCGGGGCGGCCGCAAGGCCGTAAGAAGTGTTCGAACTTGCGGCCGCTTCACTTCCTATGGCTGGCGCCACACTGACATTCGGCCGGTAATGTTTCGCCCGATGGAGAGCAAACTCCGGCCGAAAGTCAGTGCCACCCAACTCCTTCACTCATCACGCCGGATGCTCACCTGCTCGAGCTGCGCCTGGGCGGCCAGCCAGTTCTTCCACTGTTCTTTGTCGTACTGGAAGTTCTTGTGGGTCAGCTCCACCAGCGCGCTCAGCACCAAGGTGTTGTTCATCGGAACCACGATAAACGCCGGTTGCTTGCCCCCCATCGAAAACCCGCCGCTGGTGGGACTGAAGCTGTAGGTATCGCCGCCCCCTTGCGGAGCGCCGGTGGGAACTTTGTGCTCGGTCGTGAGGGCTTCGATCAGCGGACCGAGCGCGTCTTCGGCCCGCAAATAGCCCAGCGCGTGCGCGGCCCGGTTCACTTCGGCATTGTCGTTACTCTTGAGCCCCTTCACATACCGTGAGGTGAGCCCCGCGCTCGGCCGAGTGACCAGTTGCTCCAAGCATTCTTGGCGAATCTCTTCATTCGGATGGTGGAGCGAAAGTTCGGCGAGGGCTTCAATCGGCCCCGGCGCGGGGACCTGCAGCGCGATCTGAATCAGCCCGCGGAGAATCTCGATGTTCTGTTCGGTGGTGAGCCACTTTGCTAGCCCCACGCCGGCCAGAGGATCGCGCAGCGCGCGCAGTTCATTGGCCGCCTCTTCGCGCTGCGCAGCAGAACCGCGGGTCAGGTGCCGCCGCCACCGAGCCAGCTTCTCGCGCCAGTCGTTTTCGACCTGCTTCCAGTGCCGTGCCCGTTCTAAAAGTTCAATCTCTTGCTGCGTGCGAAAAGCGCCTTCGTAGCGCACAAGGCCGCGGCTGGAAAGCATATCGTCTCGCGTGACCCACCGCTCGCCTTCGCGCTGATAGCCCAGTAGCGTGCGCGCTTCCTCATGATTCGGCGACAGTTCCACCACCCGCTGGGCGTGCCGCTTGCACTCGTCGGCCAGATTATTGTCCCGGCACCACTCGGTGAGCGCCCATTGAGACTCGACCGTATCCGGCGCGCTCGGCGCCCGCCGCCGATACTCGGCCGACGCTGGCCCGTCGGTCTTCACCTGCGCCACCAGGTTGCGCGCCAGCGTGATCGTTCCTTCCTCGAGTTTCAGCGTGAGCACATCCCGCTCGACCTCCGCGCTCCGCACGATTTCTCCGCGCAGCACGGCGCCACTTTTCAGCACCACCTCATCCGCCGCGCAGCACGCCACGCAAAGGAGAACGGAGCCGGCGATCAGCGTACGCGTGAACATTGCGACAAAGCGGGAAACGAGATACCCTGCACCATTATAACTCGCCGGGCGCGAAAAAATTATGTCCAATTCCTCTCCCTCCACCACCGAGCATCGCCAAACGGCCGAAAAATCGGTTGGCGTCGCCGTGCTGACCGTTAGTGACACGCGCACAATCGAAACCGACCGGGGTGGCGCATTGCTCTGCGAACTCGTGGCGCAGCACGGTCATCGGGTGCTCGAACGTGATCTGACGCCGGACGATCCCGAGCGGATGCGGACCACCATTGCCCGTTTCCAGGCGAACGCGGAAGTCGAAGCGATCCTCATCACCGGGGGCACCGGAATCGCGCCGCGCGACAACACCTACGAAACGGTCGCGGCGCTGCTCACCAAACCACTTCCCGGTTACGGCGAGCTCTTTCGGATGCTCAGTTGGCACGAAGTCGGCCCCGCGGCGATGCTCAGCCGCGCGATCGCCGGCGTGGTGGGCCGCACGGTGCTGTTCACGATGCCCGGCAGCACGAACGCGGTCCGCACGGCGTGCGAGAAGCTCATCCTGCCGGAGCTGGCCCACGTGGTGCATGAAGCAACGAAGTAACCAACACTGGGTGGCCCCGACTGTCGGCCGCGCAGAACCTTACCAGCAAAACGAACGTAACCGGCCGATTGTCGGGGCGGCCGGCAGGCCGTTGGAATTCAACCGGCCGAAAGTTCTTTTCCTGTAGCCCGTCTCACTTCCGGCGGCGTGGCCGCCGCACTGACATTCGGCCGGCGAAGATTATCTCAGAATAAGAATCTGTTCCGGCCGAAAGTCAGTGCCACCCGAACTTCGCTTACTTCGCGCGGCCGGCGTTCTTCGCATCAATCGTCCACTCGACCGGCGTGTGCTTCTTCACGGCGGCGCGGAGCGGCTGGATGTCGCGCAGGATATCGCTGGTGGTTTCGGCGTGAGCGCTCATCCGAGCGGCGGCGACGCCGGCGGCCGTGCCGGTGGACCATTCAATCGGGTGCAGCCGCGTGGCGCTGTTCGCCAAGAACGTTTGGGCCATCGTCTTGCCCGCCACCAAGAGATTGCCCACTTTCTCGTTTGTGAGCGCGCGGAACGGGATGCAGAACGGCAGCGTGGGGTGATTCTCTAGCACGAAGTCCGGGTACTTATAGCCGACCAGCGGATGGATGTCCGCGGCGTAGGCGCCCAGCGCGATGGTGTCCGGGAACGCCGTGCCGGTTTGGGCTGTCGCATCGCCGTCGGCGGTGAGGTCGGCGAGGGTTAAGCGAAATCCATCCAGCCCGACGCTGCGGCGAGTGTCGCGAATGTACGGCTGCTTGGCGATGCCGTGCGAAGTGCCAAGCACTTCGGGGGCGAGCACGATTTGATCGGGATCGAACGGCTTTGGCGCTTGCCGGCGGAACCATTCATGCCACGCCAAGGCCCGCTGCTCGGCGCCGGCGAGGACCTCGCGATTGACGCCCCCTTGCCAATCAGCGCACTCGGCGGCGGCGTCTTTCATCGACACGAGAAAATAGCCGAACGGATAGTCGTTGCCGCCATCGCCCACGCTTTCTGAATAGCCCCAGTTTTGCAGGCACAAGTCACCTACGCGGGGCTCTTCGGCGGTCGACAGGATGCGGCGATAGGTCCAAATCCGCTCCCACGCATCAGCGCGATCCCCATAGCCGCCGTAACCCATGCTATCGAGAGCGAGCTTGTCGCATCCGTAGGCAACGCTCGCATCGGGTTCCGGAGTCGCTTCGATCTTTTGCACTAGGCAATAAACAATCGCTTGGCCCAGTTGGTCGTTTACCACTTCGGCCCGCTCTTCACGATCCACGCCTTGCAAGTACGGCGCACGGGCGAGCACCAACAGTTCGCCCCACTCGGTGGCGTCGATGAACACCGGCGCCGTGAACTTCAGGGTTTGCTTGGTGAACCGCTCGTCGTCCTTGGCCGAGTACCACCGGGGCAAATCCTGCGACGGAAGCACATCGTACCCGGCGGCGGCGAGACCAGCGCGCGGCGTGCGGGTGATGGCTTCGAGCGCCACAATTCGCTGGCCGTCGGCCGACATTTCGGCGCGCTTCACCACGGTGTTGCGATAGATGGAGAGTCGTTCGGCAAGCTTTTTCGCCCGCGGTTCGAGCGCGCCGGTGAGAATCTTCTCCGGCTCGAAACAAAATCGGCTGACCCAGCCGCGGCCGGGATTGCCGATCTCTTTGAGCGCATCGCGGAAGAAGGGGGTCATGTTGCGCGGGTCGCGGGCGATTGCAGCCACATCGAGCCGGACCTTATTGTCCTTGCCTTCGATGGCGTGCCACGCTTCGTCGACCGCGGGGACGGCGGAGGAAGTAAGCTGCCCGCCGATCCAATCGGTTGGCTCCAAGAGCGCGACGGTGGCGCCCTCTTCGGCCGCTGCGAATGCGGCGGCTAGGGCAGCAGTGCTGCCGCCGGCGATCACCACGTCAGCGGTGATTTGCGTGACCACGCGAGGGTTCGGTTCGGCGGCGTGCGACAGCGGGAGCGCTAAGTCGCAAGCGAGGGTTAGCGCGAACGCGAAACTCTGGAGCGCCCTCAGCGAATAGCTCATCGACCCGGGCCTTTTGAGGAGAGCTCGAACACCACGTCGGTTTTGCCTTCGGGAGGGACGACCACGCTTAGCCCGCTCGTGCCAGATCGCGTGTAATCAACGTGAACGAGACATCGTCCCAGCGAGGTCTGTGGTCCAGCAAATTGTGCTTTTTTGGCGGGGTCATTTGCTTCGTAGCAAACAATACTTACGAGCTGTAACCCAACAGTTGCCCCGTCACCAGGCGAGCGAGTTGACATCGCGAACTCACCGTTGTTGATTTCTCCTTGCGAGAGTTGGCCATTGGAAGGCTGGAAAATCACCAAACCAAATGGCAATGGTTTGCCGTCAAGGGTGATCTTGCCTGATACAGGAACAAGATCAGGGCCTTTCGAGCACCCCGCAATAACCACCACAGCGGTCAACAGTAAGTGCGCAGTGCTCCGGTTAACCACCAATCGCCTCTCCTCCATTGATTGTCGCGAGCGTTTGGTAAAAGTACAGGTCGATATCATCGGCAAGATTGCGAACGCTTCCGTCGACGAAGACGAATTGCGTAATTCCAGGATGATAACTTCCCATTGGCAGTTTGTTCCACCCTCCAGCTACCAATCGAGTCGTTTGAGTATTAGGGGGAAATGCGAGTTCCTTGTAAGAGTAGACATCCGGAACTTCATCCACTCTAGGTTGAAAACCGGCAAGGTACCACGGTCTAACATTCCCAGGGGCGTCATCGCATGGCTGAGCAATGGCACAGTCTCGGTGAATGTATTCACCAATAAGAACTGTTTTGCTTTGACCGTCGGTGATCTCGCTGCCTTTTCTTCGCTTGGCCATGATATTCGGCCGACTTGAACCGTTAGGAACTTCTAGTAGCGCGAAGGGTCCATTGTCAGGGTATTTTCCTCCAATAAGCTTTACCTCGAGCCGCTCAATTACCGCGCCATTCTGATCCCGACGTACCCACACAGCGCCACCATTTCCGGTGTATGTAACTAGTGCGCCGTTTTGATAGCCGAATGCTGGGGATGCACCTGCGTGAACTTGCGGATCAACCCATGTCGGACAGATAAAAGCGGAAATCACGATATTGGCGGCAGGATCCGCAAATGGGGTGTTTGGCACACCGCCATTCCCATAGTCCCACTGGATTTGGTCATACACGGTTCCTTCTTCCAAGAACCTTAGCAGTTCGGTAAACACGCCGCGCTTTTGGAAACTTCGATTTGGCGGACTCGGTAGTCTTCCTGCGTACCCATAGGGCAGCTTATCCTTATAGGTCGACATGTAGTTTTGAGCGGCCAATCCCATTTGCTTCAGATTGTTGGAGCACTGTGACCGCCGCGCCGCTTCCCGTGCGCTTTGCACGGCAGGCAACAAGAGCGCTACCAAAATGCCGATGATGGCGATCACCACCAGCAGTTCTACGAGCGTGAATCCACCGGATCGAGTACGGGACTTCATCAATCGGATTCCTAACAAGAAGAGTTTACTTGCCGCGGCGAGCGAAAATGCCGGCGCCAACTACCAGTGATACGATTGCAATTGCGGCAGGTTCAGGCACTGCCGCTCCAGCGACCGCACTGATTACGGGCAACTGATCGCGCCAGATGGTGTAGTCCGAAGCATCGACAATCGTTCCGTCCTTCGCCGGATTCACGTTGAACAACGTGGTGCTGGCGCCACCCAGATTGGCGGCCCACAAGCTGTAGTCGCTCGCGCCCACCGTGCCGTTGTTGTCGTAGTCACCCAAAACGCCCGACGGGGGCGGAGTCACGGGACCGACCTTGAAGATGAAGACGTTGCGATTGAAGAAGTCCGCCACTGCCAACGTTTGTGAAGCTTGATCGAAATCGAAATCATAGATGGCGGCGCCGGCGGCGATGTCGGCCCCGGTCTGACCACCAATCAAGTTGAAATTCGCGGTTTGAGCAACACCATTTTTGTTAATGACCTTAACGGCATCCAAAAAGGCGACCCCAGTCGCATTGTTAGGACGATTGTTATAGATGAGCAAATCGCCGTCGACCGTGTTGTTCATGAAGGCGAGTTTCTGACCGAGGCTCGCAGCCGCGTCGGTGTTGTCAACCAAAATCGCTTGCGACGTCATTGAATTGTCGCCGTTGCGTACCGCCTTATCGAGGTCATTGCTTCTTCGGACGTACATGTCACCGGTCTCGGGATCGAAGTCTATATCACGAGCCGTATTCGAGGCGGTGCCAGCGGGCAGCCACTGCATGCCGAGCGTGTCCGGGGCAGCGAAACCGTAGATTGTTGCGCCGGTGGACGCGTTTTGAAGCGCACGCCGACCGGAACCAAACTTGGTCCACGCTACGCCTTGCCCGCCTGCGCTGCCATTAAAGCCCGGATCAAACGCCACTCCGCTGCCACCTCGGTCTCCTGCAGGGACTGATGAAGCCGAAAGATCCCACAACTTGGTGTTGGTCGCGGTGTCAAACAACTGGATGCCATTCACACTTGCCGAACCTTCGTCGTAAGATGCGGCCAAACGATTGCCCTTAATCGACAGCCCCGTGTAACCGCGACCAAAGGGCGGATTCTGTAAACTGATCACGCTGCTGAAGCCAGCGGCGGTGGGAGTTTGAAGACCCGTTTGCGAACCTGCGTTGAGTACTTCGATAATCCCGGCACCCGGGAACGTGCCTTGATTAAAACCAGCCAAATAGAGCTTCGAGCCATTCCAGGCAATCGCTAGCGGGTTCGTGCCGATGTATTGAGGATTGTCGGCGGTTCCATCGTTGTTGATATCGGCATTGAACGCGAAGCTCACATTAAACCGGGCGATCTCGTTAAACTCCACCGCACTCGCCACTGCCGAGCCGAGTGCAACGCCCAGCGCCGCTAACCCAAACCGCACGCCTAAATTCTTGCCAAACATGGTTGCTACAAATCCGTAGTTGAGGGAGATAACCGAGAGGACCGTCGGTGACAATCGAAGAAGCCGCCGGGGAGAAAACGCGCCCCCCACTGGGCGCAGAGTTCTCCCCCCGATCCCCTCAGCCTAAAACGAGGCTGGAAATAACGCAAGGATTTCATACCAATCGGGGCATTTAGGCTGCGCAAAACCGAGAATTTACCCACGGTCGGCTGAATCACTCGTCAGCTTCGGCCTCGGCAGCGGCTCGCAATTCGGCCCCCTTCGCCTCGACCGCTGCGAAGACCCGCAGTAGATTTTCGCCCAGCACTTTGCGAATGTCCCCCGCTGAGTAACCGCGGTCCAAGAGGCCCTGCGTGAGATACGGGTAACTGCTCACGTCCTCCAGCTGCGCCGGCAACACGCTTACGCCGTCGTAATCGGAACCGAGGCCGACGTGATCGATCCCTGCCACCTGGATAATGTGCTCGATGTGATCGAGCACCACATGAATATCGCCCCGCGGCATCGGGTGCGCGGCGCGGTACTCGTTCAGTTCCTTTTGCAGCGCATCCTTCTCGGCGCCGGTGGCCGAGAGCAACTTGCGTTGCAGCGGAAACTGCGCCGCGTAGTTGGCGGCCGCCTCCGGAACGGTGAAGCCGGAGAAGAAGTTCACCATCACCAGCCCGCCATCAGACTTCAGTTCACGTAGCACATCATCCGGGACGTTGCGCGGATGGTCGGCCAGCGCCCGGGCCGAACTGTGCGAGAAAATCACCGGCGCTTGCGACGCTTTCATCGCCGCGTGCATCGCTTCGGCCGATACGTGTGACAGGTCCACCATCATGCCGAGCCGATTCATTTCGGCGATCACTTGTTCGCCAAACGCGTTGAGCCCGCCGGGGACGTTGGAGTCGTCGGTGGCCGAATCGACCCAGTCGAGCGAATCGCTGTGGGTGAGTGTCATGTAGCGAGCGCCGCGATCGTACAGCTCGCGCAGCGTGCGGAGCGAGTTGTTGATCGAGTGCCCTCCTTCGACCCCGATGAGCGAGGCGATCTTGCCAGCCGCATGCGCGGCGCGAATCTCGGCGACTGTTTCGCAGAACTGGAAATCGTTGGAGTAGCGCTCGACCATTTCATGGATGAGCGCGATCTGTTCGAGCGTCGTGGCGACGGCCGTGCCGCTCTCGATGGTATCGACCGGCGCCCAGGCGCTCCAAAACTGGGCGCCGAGCCCGCCGGCACGCAGCCGCGGCAGATCGGTTTGTAGTTTCGGCTGCGGCTCGCGGAGATCAACTTTGGATTGTCCGCCGAGATCGCGCAGCTCCCACGGCAGGTCGTTGTGGCCGTCGATCACCACGCACTCCGCGTGCAGCTTGCGCGCGGCGTCGGTGAGAACGATCGGCGGCCGCTCAGCCAAGGCGATGGTGGAGAGGGCAAGCAAGAACAGGACCGGACACCGAATCGACATTGTGGGCCTCTAAATCACGGCCCCAATGGGGCCGAACACGATAGCCCAGGGCAACGCCCTGGGGACGGGGATCGAGCGCAGAATCGTCGCCCCATCGGGGCGAGACACCGCGCGATTGTGTGTTGCCCCGTTGGGGCAAGGCTGATTGGTTGACGTTGAATTATCGGTCGCGTTCCCCAGGGCGATGCCCTGGGCTATCGTGTGCAGCCCCGTTGGGGCAATAAATGGTCCGTCATTCACTTCTTCAGCTCATTCCACGCCCAGCGGAACAAGTTGCGGCTGTCGACGTAGCGGGATTCGGTCGAGGGGGCGCCGAGCACTACTACGATCAGCGGTTGGTCGTTGCGCGTTCCGCTCGCCACGAGGCACGCGCCGGCGCCGCCGGTGGTGCCGGTCTTTACGCCGTTGAAACCTTCGATGCCCAAGAGCACGTTGGTGTTTTTCCACAACACGCGGCGCTGGTAGCCGTCGACGGAGTCAAGCTGCGCGCCGCGCTGGCGGGTGCTCACCACTTTGCGAAGCAGTGGTGATTGCATCGCGGCAAAGCCAAGTTTGGTCATGTCGGCGGCGGTGGTGACGTGTCCTTCGGCAGGCAAACCGTGCGTGTTTTTGTAGACGGTATTCTTCATGCCGAGTGATTGCGCTTCGGCGTTCATCGCGGCGACGAATAGTTCAAGCGGATCGTCTTTCGAGTCAGCGGGTTTGAGCTTGGCGCCAAAGTGTTCGCCGAGCGCGACCGAGGCGTCGTTCCCCGAGGGCAACATCAGGCCGTACAAGAGTTCGCCGACGGGGACCTTGTCCCCCGGTTTCAGTTCGGCGGTTGAACCACTCGTGTTCGCGGCACGAGCCGAAGCGATGAGCGTTTCTTCCAGCACTCTGGGGTCTTTCTCGGCTGCTTGTGCCACGAGCAGCGCCGTCATGATTTTGGTAATGCTCGCCGGTTCGCGGATTGCGTCGCCGTTCTGTTCGAACAGTAGTTTGCCCGTGCGGCCATCGGCAATGGCGTACGCGGCGCAGGCGACGATCGGCGGGCCGATGAGCTGGTCGGCGGGATTCTTCTCCAGCAATTGGGCGTTCACAACGTCCGGCGCATCGACCGGCTCCGCTTGGGTAACCAGAGGGCCAAGCGCCTTCCAGGTGGCGGCGTCAACTTGTCCGGTGATGGGCAGTTTTTTCAGCTCTTGAAACTTCTTGACGCCGGTTTCGGTGTTCGGACCAAAATCGCCATCCACGCCCACATCGAACACGCCTTTCAAATGCGTGTTGAGTGTCCGCTGCAGCGCGGTGACCAAATCGCCGTCGGCGCCCATCGCCAGCACGCGGGCCACCGGCGGGCCGGTGATCTCGCCCGGCTTGTTAAAATGGTCGTAAATCGTGCGAGCGAACCGGCCGAACAGCACGTGCGATTCATTATCGGCGGTCCAACTGTTGTCGGCGTTCTCAGTGGTGAGGATCGCGAATGCGATTGGCCCCTTTGGCGTGAAGATAATTCCGGCATCGGTCCGCGTGGTCGAAACGGCGCCCGTTTTGTGGGCAACTCGCGCGTCGGTAGGCAGATCGCGCGGCGTCATTTCGCGGTCTTCATTTCGCAGCAAGTGGCCGGTCATCTGCTCGCATGCTTTCGCATCGACCACTTTGTTGGCGTGGATCATTTCCAGCAGCTTAACCATTTCGTTGGCGGTGGTGCTGCCGAGGCCGAACTGCTTGCTGCGCTCGGGGAAGATGGTCGTCTCCGGCTTGTAAACGAACGAATGGAGCTTGGTGTTGGGCAGGCCGAGCTTCTTCATGAACGCGGCGGTGGCGCCGAGCCCCGTTTTCTGCGAGACAAGATTGGTGGCCGTGTTGTCGCTGTAAGCGATCATCAGCTCGATGGCATCGCGGAGCGAAATGTCGGCGCCTGGCGTGAAGTGCGTCGTCAAGACGCCGGAGCCGGGAACTTGGTCCTCTTTGGTGAGCACACAGCGATCGTCGAGCGACAGCTTGCCGTCGGCCACTTGCTGGTAGGCGGTGACCATCAACGGCAGTTTGATGAGGCTAGCCGTCGGCATCGGCTTGTCCCCCTCGCGCACGAACGACTCGCCCGTTTCGAGGTGTTTCACCGCCGCAGTCACCACGCCGCGGTGTTGGTCGAGCATCGGCGTTAGCAGTTCGGCCAGCGACATTTTCTGCTCAGTCTCCGCCGCCTGGGTGATATTCATCACAACCGCCAACAGACCCATCACAGCTACAGGACGAATTCTCATCGTTGAATCCTCAGAATTGGAACCGCAATTAAATCGGCCCATCGAACAGTGTGACACCCGTTCCCGCGCGGTCGGGATACTTTCGCACACCGGCGTCAACCAGCACGCCTGAGGCGATATCGCTCGCCAGCAAGGCGGCGCCGTCCATGTCGACATAATCAAGCTGCGGTACGATTTGAGCCAGGGCGGAAATACCGACCGTTGATTCGGTCATGCAGCCGCACATCACCTGCATCCCGAAGTCGCGCGCCTTGGCGATCATCCGCCGCGCGGGGGCGAGGCCGCCGCACTTCACCAGTTTGATGTTGATGCCGTGGAACATGCCGTGGCACTTTTCCACATCGGACTCACTGGCGCAGCTTTCATCCGCCACGCACGGCAGCACGCTGTGGAGGAAGACGTCACGCATCGTGGGGTCGTGCCGCGGCAGGGGTTGTTCGATGAACTCCACACCCAACTCTTTCAGTGGCCCCGAATACTCAATCGCTTGCTTCGCGCTCCACGCACAATTGGCGTCCACGCGGAACGGTTTATCGGTTGCCTTCCGCAACTCGCGGACGATTTCGACATCGTGCTCCGTGCCGAGTTTGATTTTGTAGATCGGCCAATCCGCCACCTCGGCCAGCTTTTGGACCATTACCTCGATCGTGTCGATGCCGATGGTGTAGTTCGACAGCGGCCCGGCATTCGGATCGAGCCCCCACAATTTGTAGAGCGGTTGGCCTTGTTGCCGCGCCCACAAATCATGCAGCGCCATGTCGAGCGCACAGAGCGCGAAGGGTTGATCGGGCATCGCCGCCGCAGCGGCCGTAAGATTTGCGTCGAGATTTGCAGCGGTCGAGCCGACAAGCTGCGAGCGAACCCGTTCAAGCGCCGCCGACATCGTGTCGATCGACGCGTTGTAATAGGAGTTGGTGGTCGCTTCGCCGTAGCCGTAGTGCTCCCCCTCGCGCACCTGCACGATGAGCGTATCCTGCACCTTCACGCTGCCCCGCGAAATGGTGAAGACATGCTTCAGAGGGAGTTGGAACGGCTTGTAGGCGAGTTCGATCATTTTTTCTCGATGTAGCACGGGACCGAAGTCCCGTGGATATTGGGCGTCCCTTTGCGCACGGGACTTCGGTCCCGTGCTACATTCTACCCGCACACTTGTTTGCGCAGCTTCTCAATCGCGGCGACTAGTTCATCCGAACCGTGACGAATCGGATCAGCCGCCGGTAAGCCCAACTCATCGCGCACGCGGTTGCGTTCGGCGTCCGCTTCGGCCTCATTCAAACGCCGGCTGTTGATCGCCACCGCGATCACCTTCGCGGGTTGGCCGAAGAGCGCTAAATCTTCGTACGCCTGAATCACGCGCTTCAGCGGCGGCAACGGCATGTGGGGCATCCCGCTGTAGTGTGTGCGGCCCGCTTCGTACACCAGCACCATGCCGTGCGGCACGCAGCCGTGCAGCAAGCCCGCCGAGACGGCCGAGTACCGCGGATGGCTGATGGTCGCTTGACCCTCGACCACCAGCACCTGCCGATGTTGGTTGGCGAGCACTTGTTTCTCGACGGCGCCGTTGACGAAGTCCGAAATGACACGATCGATCGGGCAACCGTCCCCTTCGATCATGATGCCAGTTTGGCCGGTGGCGACGAACTTCGCATCAACGCCGTGCTTCTTGAGCGCGTTGGCCAGCTCGAGCGCCGCGACCATCTTGCCGACGGAACAGTCTTGCCCGATGGTCAGCAGACGCAGGCATTTGTCGTGCAGTCCTTGGCGGGTGGCGACATCGCGCTCATCGTTCTTCCGCACGTCGACGATCTGCACGCCGCGCTTGGCAGCCGCCGCGGCGAGCTCCGGGTCATCGCCCAGAAAGTCGTGCAGGCCGGAGGTGATTTTCATCCCGCGCTCGATGGCCGCCAGCAGCACCGGCTTCCACGCCGCCGGGGCTCGGCCGCCGGGCGGGGCAATGCCAATGACCAATTCATTCGCGGTGGGCGCTTCTTCGAGTTTGCCGATCACAGGGATTGCCCCGCCAACGCCCAAGAGGTCCTGCGCCGTCTTGCCGACCTGCGTGGAATCGAACATCGCCACCACTTGGTCGGTGCAGTAGCGCAGTAAGCAAGACGCGGTCTTGGCGGCAATCGGTTCGCTGTAACCTTCGGTTAGCAGCACCATTCGGCGGGTATTCATAGCGGGCAGCAGGCAGAGGGCAGCAGGCAGGAACGGAACTCGATGCTAAACCGCGGCGCGGCTGGGGGACAGTATAACGTCGCGCAAGTGATTCGTCTGGCTGCGCATTGTAGCTGGCACGGTCCCCGTGCCGTCGCCCACAGATTGGGATCGACGTCTTTTGATTTTTGTGACCGTGGCTAAGCTTGCGGCAGACGGCACGGGGACCGTGCCTACTACAATACAACCACCGGCTCCAACACGGTCACACGGCCGGCGGTGGCGTCGAGTTCCACGAGGGCGCCGTGGGGCCAGGCGAAGTTGGGCGATTCGTGGCCGAAAGGAAAGCTAGCCAGCACCGGCACGCCGAGGGGGGTGAGGTACTCGGCCAGCACTTCCTCCCCGGTGGGCGTCGCCTTACCGGGCCGGTCCGTGCAATCGGTGAAGTGGCCGAGCACCACGCCGGCGAGGTCGCTCAAACAACCCGCGGCGCGAAGCTGCCACAACATGCGGTCGATGCGGTAGGGCGCCTCGCCGATGTCTTCGATGAACAGAATGGCGCCGCCCAGGTCGAGTTCCCACGGCGTGCCGACCAGCGCCGCCACAATCGCCAAGTTGCCGCCGAGCAACCGTCCGCGCGCAACGCCCGGCGTAAGCGCTTTGCCACCAGTGTATTCGAGCGACTCGCCGCTGAGCGCGCAAATCAGCGCCGCCCGGCTCGCATCATCGCCGCGCCCATTTGCGAACCCATCGACAGCGTTGGGGCTGTGAAACGAAATGAGCCCGCATGTCTTCCACACCGCCGCGTGCAGCGCGGTGATGTCGCTAAACCCCGCGATGAGTTTCGGCGCCCAGCGCAGCGGCGTGAAGTCGATGTGTTCGAGCATCCGCCCGACGCCATACCCGCCACGCACGGCAAGGATGAGTTTTACTTCGGGGTCTTCGATCGCGCGCTGAAACTGCGCCGCCCGCTCGACATCGCTGGCCGAGAGATAGCCGTGATGCGTGGCTAGCTCGCCGAAGATGCGCGTGCGGTAGCCCAAACTTTCAAGATTGGTGATGGCGCTGGCGGCGAGGTCGGGCTCGGTCGCGCTCGCCGGGGCGACGAGGGCGATGAGGTCGTGTGGTTGAAGGCGCGCGGCGAGCATAGGGCAATGGAAAGTTCAGCGGAACGGCGGCGTGTTTGGTCCGTCCAGCCCCTTATGCTATAATCGAGCTATGAGCACTGTCGAGCGCATCCCGGCCTGCGAGTATCTTCCCTGCGAAGAAATGGGGACAACGCTCGCCTATGGACCGTATCGCGCGGAGGACTATTGGCGGCTCCCCGAAGGTGAACCGGTTGAACTGATTCGTGGAATCCTCGTCATGTCGCCTGCCCCGAATTTCTATCATCAAACAATCTCGATATTGCTCTCGGAAGTGTTTCTGCGAGCCGTACGCAAGGGGCGAGGAAAATCGGTTGCATCGCCGGTTGATGTCGTGCTCTCGGATGATTCCATCGTTCAGCCCGATTTGGTGTACGTCTCCCGCGCTCGGAAGAAAATTGTGCGGCAGCGCGTCGAAGGTCCGCCTGATGTCGTGGTCGAAATTCATTCTCCCAGCAACCGCCGTCGCGATCGCATTCACAAGCTAACGCTCTATGCCGAACATGGCGTGCCCGAAGTGTGGCTCGTCGATCCCGAAGCCCGCACTTTCGAGTTCCTCCTACTCGGCGCCGATGGCAAGTACCAACTCACCCCCGGCTCGGCCTCCGCGTACAAATCGCCCACCCGGCCTGAACTCGAGATCGATCTCGACGCTTTTTGGAAAGAAGTCGCGTGGCTCATGAGCGATGATGATTGAAATTGGATTGCGAGTCGGGTTGCTCGGCCGGCAAGATTTTCACGCTCTATGCATATTGAAGCCGTGCCGACCAATTGTTTACTTTCAACGAACGGTTTCTGTTTGCTACCGCGGGCGATTCCTGCCGCGACATTAGCTGAACTTCAATTGGCATTTAAAGCATTCGCTGGCGCCGGCGATCGAATCAATATCGCGCATCCGCTGGTGCGGCAGGTTGCCGAAGCCGAATGGCTCCAACACCTGCTTCAGCCGCACTTCATGGCGCCTCCATTCGTGGTGCGGGCGATTGCATTCGACAAATCGCCGCAAGCGAATTGGTCGGTTACGTGGCATCAGGACCTCACAATCGCTATCGCCGAGCGGCGCGATGTGCCCGACTTCGGTCCGTGGAGCAGGAAAGCTGGCATACCTCACGTGCAGCCGCCGACAGCGTTGCTGGAGCGAATGCTCACTGCCCGGCTGCACCTCGATGACGCCCCTGTCGACAATGGCGCCCTGCGAGTGCTGTCCGGTTCGCATCTTGGCGGCCGTTGGAGCGCCGAAGAAATAGAATCGCTGCGCGAGTCTGGCTCCGAATTCGTCTGTGCCGCCCGCGCTGGCGATGTGCTGCTGATGCGTCCGCTGTTATTGCACGCTTCGTCGCGGGCCGAGAATCCACGGCGCCGCCGCGTGCTGCACCTAGAATTCGCGGATCAGCGGCTGCCGATGGGGTTAGAATGGGGCGGATGGCAAGCTACCATAGAGCGTACAGGCTTGCACCAACCCGCCACTTCCTCATGAAACAAGTCGTCGCCATCGTGAAACCCTTCCTCGTCGAGCGCATTCTTGAAGCGCTCCGGCGGGCGCCGCTCGAAGCGCTGTGGGTCAGCGAAGTGAAGGGGATGGGTAAACAGAAAAGCTATCTCGACCAGTACGGCGACAGCGAGTATTCGCATGCCTTCTTGCCGAAGGTGATGATCACGCTGTTGGTGGATGATTTGCGGGCCGAGGAGATTGCGCGTAAGGTGGTGGAGGTCGCGCGCACCGGGCGGATGGGGGACGGCAAAATCTTTATCTCGCCGGCCGAGTCGTGTGAACGGGTGATTGGCATCTGAATGAACGCCCGGCACATCGTGATCTTGTTGTGTGCGCTGGTGGGGTGCGACGCCTCGACTCCGCCAGAAACGCCGAAACCGTCAGAAGCTGCGCAACCCGCTAAGCGGCAAGCGGCGGAAACTCCACCGCCAGCGCTGGTGCTGCGGCCGCGCGAAGAGGTATTTCCAACGGCGGGCGTGGGACTGATTCCACCGCCTAGCTGGAGCGCCGAGGCGGAAATGCCGCTGACCGGATTTCTCGCGCGTTGGTTGCCGGATGGCGCAGGCGATGATGATTGGTCGCAGTTCACCGTGGAAGTTAGCGCCGCGCGCGGCCAGACGACGAAGCGATTGGCGGAGCCGTTCATCGCCAAGGGGTACGAGTCAACATCGATCACGATCGATGGCCTTCCCGCGGTGCGGCTCGCGCTGCCGGGAGCGCACCAACAGAAGCACGACGCGTTGACGCCGCGCGTTTCGCCGATCTATTTGGTGGTGCGAGGTTCGAACCTTTACCGAATTTTGTTCATTCTCGAACGAGACGACCAACTCACGCTCGCCGATGAAGTGGCCGCCAATTGGCGCTGGCAGCCCGAAACGCCCGCGGCTGAAGCTCTGGAACTCGGCCCACCGCAGCCGGTGCTCGGTGGAGCGCTGTCGATGCGGTTGCCGAAGTCGGCCCGCCGGGCGCCGGATGAAGGCGATCCCGTCACAAGCGCGGTGTATATCGTTTACGATTTTCTCGCCCATCAAGACGCGTTGGTGATCGGCCTGGAACTACGCGAGATCACCGCCGAACGCACCAATACCGATGAAGCGTTCGCCTACGCCGCCGAAGTGGAGGAGCACACGAAGCTCAGCGATTTGCTCGTGATTAAACCGTTGCCGGAGAACGACCAAGTGTGGGCCAGCGCTCCGCTGGTGGGCAAGTTTGAAGTCCCCGGCCCAACCGGCGCTCCGCGCGAAGTGGAGCGCGTTTCGCAGTTTGCTCTCTGGCGGGTGGGGCCGACGAAGCTGCTGCGATTGCAATTTGTAGTGAATCGCGAAGTGGTCAGCACGGACGAGCAACTGGCGAAAGCCGCCGCCGCCATTGACGAATTGCTCCCGTCGCTCGGTCGTTAGCCGAGGGGCTCGGCCCCGCGCTTTCCGCGAGACGCCTTCCCACTTGCAACACATCTGCTCCCCAAGGTTAATGGAGAGACAGACTTTGTCCACTTCAAAACGCGCGGGGACGAGACCCGCGGCTAATTCGCAATGCTCCTCGATCCTCCGCCAACTCCTGCCGTCGGTGAGCGCTTGCAGCAGATGGTGGCGGAGGTGATTCGCCGGTTTCCCAATCGGCTGGCTGGCTCGCGCGATGAACGCCGGGCGCTTCGGTACTTTGAAAAGCAGTTCGCGACGGACGGGGCGATCATCGAACGGCCGCGGTTTCGTACGTCGCGCACGATTTACAGTGTCATTGCGCTGCATTTGGGCGTCGCGGTGTTGGGTTCGCTGCTATGGCGATCGTCGCCGGTGTTGGCGGCAGCGCTTCATTCTTTAGCGGCGGGAAGCTACCTGCTCGACTCGACTTACAAGTGCGCGATACTGCGCCGGTTGTTGCCGTGGCATGCGTCGCGCAATTTGGTGGTGACGCACCCGGCGACGGAGCCACTACGCCGGCGAATTATGGTGGCCGGGCACGTTGATGCGTCGCTCACCGGCTGGATGTTCACGCCGCTGTTCACCCAACTGTCGGCCAACTCGGCCCCGCCCTGGCCGTTTGGCTTCATGCGGCGGCAGATGTTGTTCTTCATCCTGGCGTGTGTCGGCCTTGGACTCTTGGATCTGGTGCGCTGGCAAACGGGACTTGGATTGCCACTCTTCTACTTGAGTGCGACCGGCGCGATGGCGGTTGGGCTTGCGCTCAACCTGCAAGTGCTCATCGCCCGCAAGCTGTCGCCCGGCGCGAGTGATAATCTCTCCGGCTGCGTGGCGACGGTGGAACTCGCTCGACGACTGGTCGCCGACAAGCCGGCCGATGTTGAGTTGGTCTTCGTGATCACCACCGCTGAAGAACCTGGCTCGCAAGGCTCGGCGGCGCTAGCGCAGCAGATGCGCGAGCGGTGGTCGCAATCCGAAACCGTTGTACTTGCCTTGGATTGCCTGAGCGGTGGGGAGTTATGCTTCAAGTATCAGAGTGAAGTCTTGCCGCTCGAGCCGGCGCCGGTGATTCTCCGCGCCGTGCGAAGTGTTGCTTCGCGGCTCGGGATTGCGCCGCTGCGATGCTGGGATGCGCCGGTGGGGATGGATGACTCCACACCGTTTCGCATGGCGGGGTACCAGTCGCTGTGCCTGGCATGTGTTGATCCGCAGCTTGGCGTCTCGCAGCACTATCACCAGCCGAGCGATTCGGCCCAGAATCTCGATCCCGCCCAACTGAACGCAGCGGTGGATTTCGCTGAGCGCGTGGTGCGTGAACTGATGGCGCCGGGCGAACACATGCTATCCGTCATGCCGCTGGAATCCAGCGACTACACGCCCCCCCGGATGCGCGCCGTACTGAGCAGGCGCAGCTCGACGCTACTGAAAGTGCTCGCCGGGCTCGCGTCACTCGGGATAGCGTGGCAATTGACGCGATTGGAGTTTGCCGACGCGTTCGCCCTGTTCCGCGCCGGATTGTGGGTCATGTTAGGTTGGCTCGCGATCGGGCTCATCTGGCAAGGGTCGGGCCGCGATGTGAATCGCTCGCGCTTCGGCGCCGCGATGAGTTTAGCGCTGACGCTCACTTGGCTCGGCCTGCTGCTAGGCGTTATCCTGCATCCACTGTTGAACTAACCGACTCCACATGAGCGCCCGTCCCCCTCATGACCCGCCGACGTCAGTCGGGGGAGCGTGTGCGCGGAAACCCTCCCCCGACTGCGCTCTTTAGAATGGGCGTCGGAGGCTCATGAAGTCCGTCGGCGCACACAAAACAACCACAGCAAACTCGATGATAAAGTTCCTCTACTTCGATCTCGGCAAAGTGCTGCTCGATTTTTCGAACGAGCGGATGCTCGCACAGGTGGCGCAAGTGGCCGGCGTGAGCGTGGCCGATTTGCAGCGGGCGCTCTTTCCGCGCGGTGATGAAAGCGATCCACAGTGGCTCTTTGAAGCGGGGCAGCTCGACGAAGAGGAGTACTTTGAGTTCTTCTGCCGGGCGACGGGGGCGAACCCCGATCGCGCAGCCCTCACCACGGCAGCGTGCGACATCTTTTCGCCAGTCCCCGAGAGCCAGCGGTTGGTGGAGAAGCTGCACGCAGCGGGTCATCGGCTGGGACTATTGTCGAACACCAACCCCCTGCACTGGCGATTCCTCATGGATGGGCGGTTTCCGTTCCTCAACCAGTGCTTCGAGATTCACGCCACCAGCTACAAGGCCCGCAGCATGAAGCCGGCCCGCGCGGTGTACGACTACGCCGCCGCCGAGGCCGGCGTGAAACACCGCGAGATCTTTTTTACCGACGATCGGCCCGAAAATGTCGAAGGCGCTTTGGAAGCGGGCTTTGACGCGGTACTGTTCCGCTCCGCCGAGCAAATTGCCGAAGAGCTGACCAAGCGCGGCATTATGTAGTTTCGGCTTTCTAGCCTGACGGAAGCTGGGTACGCAAACGCATGTCAGGCTGGAAAGCCGAACCTACGTGCTAGCACTCTTCGCTCTTGACCCTCGCGCGGCGCTTTGCGACACTCCCGCCCGCGTTATCTTTCCTTCAGCCACCACAGGAAGCGTGCGTCATGCGGTGTTTGTCTTTGAGTGTGATGATTGGTCTGGCAACTTTGGTCGGTTGCGGTGGTGGGGATACGCCCGCGCCACAAGCGGCGACGGGGCAACCGGCAACGGGGCAACCAGTAGCCCTCGCGCCGCAGCAGCGGCCCGCGGAACCAATCGCCGCGGCGGCTTATGACTTTATCTCCGCCGTGGTGCAGGGTGAAACCCAGCGCGCCACCAGTTTACTCACGCCGCAAGCGGTGCAGCAGTTTGCGGCGGCCGGAAAGCAGTTCGCCTTTCCGGGGATGGGGAGCGCAACATTCCAAATCGGGCAAACTCGCAAGGCTTCCGATACTCAAGCCGCTGTACAGTGCCTGTTGGCAGATTCCCAAGCGGGTGGACAAGAAGAAATGTGCTGCCTGATGCGGATGGTCGATGGCACGTGGCGCGTTTCGGGTATCGCATTTGAGGTTGGCGCCAATCAGCCGCCGCAGGTGCTTGACTTCGAGCGACCGGACGCCCCCCCAACGGCGCCAGCAGTCTCGCCGGCCGCTAATCCGCAGTTTGCCACTCAGCCTGGACAACCGAGTCCATCGGCGGTTCCCCGCACGGCCCAAGACCCGTTTGCGGCCCCAACGCGGTAATTCTCGCTCCGTCAATTTGACGTAAGGTATTAAATAGTAATGACTTACGATTCAGACCGTGGCGTGGCCCTGGGGCCGACGCGACGGTCTTTTTGCTGCGCAGCCAGGATGAGCTAGGGTTGTTGGACTTGCCCCCCGGTTGACACTCTCAATGAGAGTGTTACTCTAAGGGCCCGATTGGGTGGACAGCACAGTTTACCCAATCGCTAAAGTTTTACTGAATCGCCCGAGGTCCCTGGACACTGTGCAATTGGTGCTTGGGTCCCTCAGCGTGTGGTTCGGTAAACCCCCTCAATACTCCCGCCCGCGTAGGCCAGCCAATCGTAGGTCGGGCGGCCGTCTGAACAATCGAAGCGTCTGTTCGGCGGCTTGGCCGAGTGGGGCCTGGAGCCCAACTTAACTCGTTGTGGAGAATGTTGTGATGAAGTCGTTCCGTTTGTTTGCCCTGTTGGCCGTTGCCATGTTCGTTGCCTCGTCGGCCGAAGCCAAGTTGTTCGGCGGTTGTGGCCTGTTCGGCAAGCACAAGAGCTGCTGCGAGCCGGTCTGCTGCGAAGCTGAGCCGACCTGCTGCGAAGAGCCGGCCCCGTGCTGCGAAGCCGCCCCGGTTTGTGAAGAAGCTCCCGCCCCGTGCTGCGAAGAAGCCGCTCCGGCTCCTTGCTGCGAAGCCGCTCCGACCTGCTGCGAAGAACCGGCCCCGTGCTGTGAAGAAGCCCCGGTTTGCTGCGAAGAACCCGCTTGCTGCGAAAAGGAATGCTTCCTGAAGAAGCTGTTCGGCAAGTTTAAGAAGAACGATTGCTGCTGCAAGTAGTTTTCGCTCTTAAGCGAGAAACTTGAAACTCACCCGCAGGCCTCGGCGACGTGTTCGCCAAGGCCTGCGGTTTTTTTGTAAGTGGGCGCGAGTTCTGGCTGAAAGCGCGCGTCTCGGAGAGACGCGTCCACATGGGTCTGCTAGAGTGGAGATTGTCCCACTGACCCTCAACATTTTCCGCTGCGATGCCGTTCGTCCCTCCTACCGATCTCATCGTGCGTGACGCTGTTGAGGCCGATCTGCCGGCCATCGTGGCGATCTTCAACGCTTCGGTGCCGGGGCACACGTCGAACGCGGAGCTGGCGCCGGTAACGGTCGAAAGCCGGCGCGAATGGTTCCGCAGCCACTTGCCCAACCGCCGGCCGCTGTGGGTCGCGGAACAGAAGGGTGAGATTCTCGCCTGGGTCGGCCTGCGCGATTTTCTTTCCCGGCCGGCATACTTCATCTCGGCCGAAGTGAGCTTGTACGTCGCCCCAAAATCGCAAGGGCTTGGGCTTGGTTCGTGGCTCCTAGGAAAGCTCCTCGCCGAGTGCCCACGGCTCGGCGTGGAGAACGTCATCTCGATCGTGATGGCCGAGAATCACCGCAGCATGCGAATGTTCGAACGCCTCGGCTTTGCGCGTTGGGGCCATCTGCCGAAGGTGACTAATTTTCACGGCGTGCGGCGGGATGTGGTGATTTACGGCAAGGCGATTGCAGCGAAGGAATGACTAATGACTAAGTAGCCATAACCAATTCGTCGCGCGCCATCAGTACTCCTCGCGTTCATCCACCGGCAATTCCGCATCATCCCTGCACCCCAGTTGCCGCAGAAATTCGGGGCTCACATCTTGGCGCAGCGCGCGGGTTGAGCCATCGGCGTAGTTCGCCATCACGATCCCGGGGTGAGTGCTGGCAAAACCGCCGACGAACAGGGGGTCCTGCGGCGGGTCGGCCGGGTCGGTTGGCAGCGATTCATTACGCCCATCGGCGTCATGGTTGATTCGACTCGTATTCCGCAGCGTATCGCGCGTGCCCGACAACCAACCCAGCAGGTTCTTCTGCCCACGCGTTTCTGAAAGCAGCAAGGTATGCGAAGAGCCATCAAAGATATCGCTGTACTTGATCCGGCTGTTGAGAAACAGGAGCCCGCGATTGTCGGCGTCGATTGGCGCTTCCTCGTGATGATGACAGCCCGCGTACGTGGAGATGGCAACTCGCTCACCTCCCTCTTGCTCATTCCCATACCGCTCATCGCCCGGATACGATGGGCAGAGCAACACGGAAATAACCGTGCTCCGAATCGCCGCATTCTTCGGGTCGTACGCGCCTGCTTCGCGATCGATGAGCTGGCTGATGCGGTTCTCTTCCATATACGGCAGAATCTCGACGATCCAGTTCAAATGATTGCCACGCGGTTCATGACGAATGGGCCCTTCCGGGTTCCGCACACCGGGCGGCAGCGTTTCGTAAGTGAACTCGTAATTATGAACGGCGAGTCCCAATTGCGTGAGGTTGTTGGTGCAGTTGCACCGCCGCGCCGCCTCCCTCGCAGCCTGCACTGCCGGCAACAAGAGCGCTACCAGAATGCCGATGATGGCGATCACCACCAACAGTTCAACGAGCGTGAAACCGAATCGTTTAGGTTGGGACATGATTATTCTCCGGTTGATAGTGTGAACTCCGCGCTGCGGCGGATCGGTTGCGGGTGGATGCCGGGCCAAGTGACGCTCACTTCGGCGCGGGGCGGTTTGTCGCCATCTATTTTGATCGTGATTTCAGCGCCGCCGAACTCCCACGTTTCACCGCGGTATTCGGCGGACTTTTCATACTGCTGTTCTGCGCGAGCGAAGCCGGCTCGCACCAACAGGTCGGCCTGCCGCACATCGCGTTCACGGCGCAGTTGGCGATGGGCTTGCAGCGTGCCGGTGAGCAGCGAGGCGCCGAGCGCCATCACCACAGTTAGCGTAACGAGCGTGATGAGCGCGAGCGTGCCGCGGCGGGGGTTGGTGGTCATGGCACCTCCGCCGACAAGGAGATTTCGAGTTGCAGCAGCGCTGGAGGCAATCGCAGGCGCTGGCCGTTAGCCGCGGGGCTCGTCCCCGCGCTTTCTTTGGGTCGCAAGCTCACCACCAGTCGCCGTGGCGCGTCGAGCTCCGTCACCGTCGCCACGCCATTCTCGCCCCAGTTAAACTCTTCGTTTCGCGGAGATTCGTCAGGTCGCTCTTCAATCCGCAAGACGCGATCGTCTTGCCACCTGTAGACAACCGTTCGCTGAATCGGCAGTTCCAGTTCCAACGTCGATCCTTCCAGCCGAGCGAGGGTAGCGCTCGCCACGTCGCGGCGCAGTTGGTGTGAGAGGCGCCACGCGTCGCGTTCGATGGTGAGCGCGCGCTGGGTTTGCCGATGGCGGTGCATTGCGGTGTGAATCAGGCCCGTGCTGAGTGTGAGCACCACCGACAAGAGGGACATCATCACCAGCGATTCAACGAGCGTAACTCCACGCCGCCGTCGTTTTGGAAGCGTGGTCATGGCTGTTCCTCCGCGGCGCACCAGGTGAAGAGCATCACGCGATGTTGTGCGCCGGCTTGCGAGCCCCAATTGAGCGTGACTTCCAATCGCTCGCCGTCGTCAATCGCTTCGGTTTTGACGGTGAGCTGTGGTTTGGTGAGGCGTGCTTGCGCGAACTCACTCGGCTTGCACGCGGCGATCGCGGCGGCGCGCTCGTCCAATGGCAAGGCGGCGAGCAGTTCAAGTTGGTTCGTCACTTCATCCACCGCTAGCCGATATTGCCGGCCTGATTCCAGCAGCCGCAACTGCCGCACGGCGACGACCGCGGCGCCGGAGATTGTCGCCGCCAGCAAGCCGAGGGCGACAAGGGCTTCGAAGGTGTTGAGACCACGGCGAGCGGCGAAGCGCCCCCGACTGACGTCGGGGGTTCTCAAACGGGCGACAGGGGTTAGTGATGTGTGGGTCATCAAGATCGGAGCCCCCAGATGAGGCGGTTGAGCGTGCCGAAGACCGCGAGGGCTTGGAAGAGTACGAACGAACCCATCGCCAGCACTACCAGCGGCAACAGCCAACCGGCGATGCGTTCGCACCACGCAGCGGCGCGCGAACGCTTCAAGTTCGCAAGTTGACGCAGCATCCACGCTTCGTTCCCTAGTGGCAGGCACGTGCCGAGCGCGAGCACATCGGCGGGCGTTAGCACCTTGTTGCGCGCGAGGCTAGTCCACAGGTCAGTGCCTTGCTCGACATCGTTCCGGGCAACGAGCATTTGTTGTCGGGCGATGGCGTCGTAGTGGTAGCGCGCCAACGTCGAGACGGCGCCGAGCGCTGGGCGACCCGCGGAAATTGTTCCCGCGAGGTGCGAGAGCATCTCGGCAGAACGAAGATCTCGCAGCGGCTTAAACAGCGGATTGAGGAGATAAGTGCGAACAAATCGCCCGGACTTACGACTAAAGAACAACCCCAGCGTGAGAAACAAAATCAAGGCAAAGAAATGCCAGTACCGAATTACGATCTCGGCAACCGTGACCGAAGCTATAAAGAAGCTGTTTGGCGCCATGCTGAACTCAATCATGACTTTCTGTAACTCCGGCATGATCTTCAGTTGCAGGAAGGCCACGATATTGCCGCCCACGAAGAGAATCAGCAGTAAGTACCAATAGGCTTGTCGCAGTTTCATGTTCGCTAGGAACAATCGTTGATCGTTGTTCGCCAAATGCGTCCGCAGCGTGGTTGCGAGGGTTCCCGCTTGGCTGCCAACACGCACGGCGAGCGCATCATCATCACTCACCAGCCCGCGGACTTGCTCGACCGCGTCGGGCAGCGGCAGGCCTTTGCTGAGCAGCCGCACCAGCCTTCGCAAACGATGCACCTGCACGCCGCGTTCGCTCTCCGCCCACGCGCTTAGCAGCGGAGCGAGCGGCACATTCTCTTCTGCGGCGACGGCGATCAGGCGTAACACCCCCCGCCGTTGCGGCGCGGTCGTATACTGGGGCCAGAACGATGCGAACGAAAACCGGCGCAGGCCGCCGCTTTCGAGCGGAGGATCAAGCCCAAATAGCCGTCGGAATGTGGGGAAGTTGCTCTTCACGACAAGCCCTCGACCAGTTTCACCAGCGGCAGGAAGAGCGAGATCACTACCCAACCGACCACTAGGCCCACGCACACAATCGCCAGCGGGCCGAACCACATTCGTCGATAGGCGGGATGATTCTGTTCGCCGTAGCAGTCCGAGATTTCGGCGAGCACGCGGGTTTGCGCCGTCTCAGGCAGGTCCGCCGTGAGCGCCCAGAAGTTTACCGGGCCGATCGCGCGGATTGGTTTCCAAAGTTTGTGCGCATCGAGTACATCGCGCTTGGCAAGCTCTGCGCCAGCGCTTTGAATCGAGGTGTGACCCGTTGCCGCGCTGGCGGTGGCGAGCGCCGATTTCATGGGCAGTCCCGCCTCCAACAGTTGCGCGAGGTAGCGGGCCAACTGTGCTCGCCCGGCGCGCACACCCGCTTGCGGAAGCATGGTCGCTAGCGTCGGGCCGATCATCGGCAGGTTTTCAATTCGTCGTGCGCCCCACCACGCGATGATGACTGCAAGCAGCGTTAAGATCGGCGGAATGAACACCCCCCAGCCTTGGCACAGCTTCGAAAAGGCGAGCGACAACCGCGTGGCGAGCGGCAGTTCCAGCCCAAAGTCGCGAAAGATTTCCGCGAATCCGGGAACAATCGTGCGGCCTAAAATTACAAGGACCAAGATCGAAAGGAGCAGCACCACCAGCGGATACGCCAAACTCCACCACCACCGCTGGCGACTTACTGTGTTCGCTTGCGATTCATTTGTGAAGCGAGTGAGCTGCGCCGTGATCGTCGGTTCATCCGCCGCGCTCAAGAGCGGTAGCCACCAAGTTGGCCGCGCGGTGATGTCGCTCGCAATCGTTGCGCTGTTTTTCTGAGTTAACAGCTCCGTCACGGCTAACAATTCGGTGCGCTGACGCGGCGGCAGTTCGTCGGCATAGGCACGGAGCGGAGCGACAAGGGGCATCAGCTTCGGTAGCGCGGCCTCCACCACATCACTAAGCGTGCAAACCTCAACTACTGCCGGCTGCCCACTGCCCTCTGCCTGTTCATCGGTAACGATGCGCACCATCGACAGCACCACCCAGCCGCGCTCTTCAATCGCGGAGATCGCCGCTACCGCTGAGTCGGCGTCGAGCTCCTCGGCGACGTGCCGGTTGTCGGGCGTGCGGGCTTCGTAGCGGAATCGGGGCATTGGGGAGGGGCTAGGGGTCAGGGGCTAGAGGCTGGGGACGAGGGATTTAGGGTGAGGCCGGAATACAAGATCCCTAGCCTCTAGCCCCTGACCCCTAGCCCCTTTACGGTTTCGCCAGCGTCGCCATTAAATCAATTACCGGCACAAACACCGCCAAGCCGTAAAGCAGCGTGGCCCCGCCGGCGAGCACCACGCACGCCACCAGCGGCGTCCAGCGGCGGAGCCAAATCGCGCGGCGCTCGACCACTTGCCGAAACGAGTTGGCGGCGAGCGTGAGCGCGGCGGGGCGTTCGGCCGGCGGTACGGCGTCGGACATTGCCCACTCAAGCAGCGCGGGATCGGCTCGCGACGGCGTGCTGCGTGTCGGCAACGGCTTGTCGGCAGCGAGTCGTTCGGCCGCGTCATCGGCGAGCGCGGCGTAGTCAGCATATCGCTCCGTCGAACGCACCAGCGGCAGCCGTTGTGCGAAGAACTTAGCGATCGGCTTTCGCAGCAGCCAACCGAAGAGCATAAGCACCGGCGGAATCGCGATCCACACTTGCCACGATTCGCGTAGTTTCATCAACCACGCTAACCAACCTTGCGGCGCGATCCGCAGATCGGCGTACTGCGCGCTGAGTTCGGGCGCCAGTTTCCACAGCCAGAAACAAAATCCCAGGTAGGCAAACGACGTCACCACCAGCGGATACCCCAGCGCGCGGCGCCCCAGTTGCTCAAGGGGAGCCGCGGCGGGAGTCGGGAGCAGGTACTCATCGGTCGCGTGGGAGAAATCACCGGTCGCCACGCCGAGCGCCGCCGCGGCCGCATAGGCGCTCGGCAGGTTGGCTCGCTCGGCCGCAATCGCGTCGGAAAGTGATTCGCCCCGATCATGTTCCCCTGAATGCAGGCGCGGTGAAACAATCGCCACCGCCCGCTGCAACGTCGCTTCAATCGGTTCGCTCGAACCCAAGTCAATCGGCGCCCCCGCCGCCGCGAGCGCGATGAGCTGCCGATGCCAAGCGAGCCACAGGTCGAGCATGGAGGGGGAAATGGGATGTAGGATTTGGGATTTGGTGCATGAGCCCCCGACGCCCATTTAAGGAAACACGGCGGGGGAGTTGTGCTGCTGAAAGAGAGATGCCGCCACCCGAGAGTTTTGTTTAACCCGTTCCTCCCTCTCCCTCCGGGAGAGGGCCGGGGTGAGGGAGTAGTTGGTACCAGGATGACCCTCACCCAACCCTCTCCCGGAGGGAGAGGGCTACGATCGCGCCTGCTACAAAGAAAGTCTAACCTACGGCGTTTGCTCACTCGCCCGCAGTGAATCCGCCTGCTGCGCGCGGAGGCGGAAGAAGAGATCCACCAGCCCCCAGTTCCAGCCGGCGCTGCGCTGCACCACGCGCGATTCAGCCAGCGCCAGCATCTCGCCAGAGGTGGCGCCGAGCAGCGCGTCGCGTGTGGGCGCCGGACGCGGCGGTTCGGTCGCGAGAAACTGC
Source organism: Pirellulales bacterium (assembly GCA_022841705.1). Taxonomy (GTDB): domain Bacteria; phylum Planctomycetota; class Planctomycetia; order Pirellulales; family Lacipirellulaceae. Next base: position 74,888 of record JALHQZ010000004.1, on the reverse strand, counting down.
ACGCTGATCGCCACTAAAAACGTCGCGGCGGAAACCAAGAGCAGTTGGCTGCGGAGTTTGCGTTCCGTCTGCCGCTCGCGCGCCGCTTCAAGCACCTGCGGCCGCAGATCGCGCGAAGGTTGCACGTAGTCGGCCGTCAAACGCAACAGCGCTTCGAGCTTGTCGGCGGAGAGGTCTTCATGCTCAGCCATGCCGGACCTCTGTCATGCGTTCGCCGGGCTGATGCGGCGCTAGCCGCCGCGCGAGTTTCGCAAGCGCGTACTGGTAACGACTCGCCGCAGTGTGGAGTGAAATGTCTAAAAGCTCGCCGATCTGGGCGAAGGTGAGCCCTTCCCAAATCTTCAGCACCACCACTTCCGCCTGCTCGGCCGGCAGGGTGCGCAGCGCCGCGAGCGCCGCGCGGAAGGATTCTTCTTGTTCGAGGCGATCGACCTTGCAGTACGTCGTAAGGTCGGACAAATCAACCGTGCCGGTCGGCGCGCTGAACCACCGCTGCTTGCGGCGGGCGATCATCAGCGCTTCGTTCCGCACCATTCGCAGCAGGTAGGCCCATGGGCAATCGGCGCCGGCCAAACGCTGCGGCGCCCGGGCGACTTTCACCAGCGCGGTCTGCACGGCATCCTCTGCATCGGGCTGGTGCCGCGTGATGGCGACCGCCAACCGGACCAGCCGTTGGGCCGTGAGATCGAAGAGCGCACCGAGCACGCAGACCCCGTCCGCCGTAAGCCGGTGGGCCACTTCCGCAACCTGGCAGCGAAAATCCGCAGAGTTCTCCACGCCTGTAGGATGCCCGCCGGCGGGCGGATTGTCTACAGAAATCTGAAAAATCACTGGATGCAACAGGCTGAAAGCCCATCGTGCAATCGGCTACCGCCCCATTATTTGCAAAAACTGCTGCGTCAGTGGCGACGATTCGAGCGAAACTTCACTCGGGATTTCCGCGTCGGCGGCCGATTCGCTTACCACCGACAGGACGATTCCGGGCGCGCTCAGCGGCAAACTGGAGGCCTTCGATTCGGGAGTCAGGGTCGGAGCGAGATCCAGCGACTCCAATACCAGGGGCTCAGCGCTGTATTCGCAGAAGCCCGCGTCACGGGCCAGCAGTTCGGCAATCGCCCCCCGCGAAAGGGGCGCCCGCAACGATCGCGGCGAGAGGTCGAGTCTTAACTCACTCCCCATGAGCAGAGGCATCTGCGCAGCGGCAAACGGGGAACAAACAACGAGCGCAACAATACACAACTTTGGACGCATGGTAACCTCAATTGCGGTGGGGAACCGCGTTGGGCAGGGGAGGGTTTGCGTCCGCCTGACGATTCCCAGTTGTAATCGCTGGCAGCGGTGTGTCAACACGTTAGCTCGCAAATTGCGGCGAAGCGCCGGTGCTGGCGCCGGTTGACTCGCGTCGAATGGCTCATCGCCAATACTTCTGCAAGCTCTTTTGCAATTGCTTTCCTCCAACATCGCGATACTCGAAGTACGGCCCAATCGGTAACGCGATCTCAAAAAGTTTCTCGGGGATTTTTGCGAGCTCGCGCGGGTCGGCCTTGAAATCGACTGAGACATAACTTTGAACTTCGGCAGAATCTGCGGGCCAATGGAACCCAGCGTGCTCTCGTGGTGGAAGCTGTTCGAGATCGGACCAACCACTCGGCCACTGGCCTTGGCGACTCTCGACGTACTCCGCGAGCAGCGTGAGCGTAAGTCGTCCCGCGTGGTGAGCGTGTTCCGCCTTTAGAGATACAGAGACCGCGTTGTAAACGAGCCAACCGGCGCCGAGGATGATAGCGAACACGGTGACCCAGAAGATTCTGCGAAGGCGAGGCATGGTGAAACTGATTATATCACCCGCAAAGCAGAGAACATTCACCTAAATCCGTGCCCATCCGCGGCCCCCATCTTGCCCGTCTTGTTGGGCGGGGCGCGGTGCGATAGGGTAGCGGTTCTGTGCTTGATTTCCTCCCCCGCCGATCTCTTTGCAGAGGCGTCGGAGGCTCATGCCGTTCCCTCACCTCTCGCCCCTATCCTCTGACCCCTGACTCATGTCCGATCCCTATTTTCAATCAATGTTCGCCGACCGCATTGGCGGGGCTCAGTACGGCAAGGGGACGGCGATTTACAAGTTCGAGAAGATCAAGCGGGCCAAGCGGCAGGCGCTCAGCGAGCATCCGGAGCGAATGCTGCTGGACTTTGGCATTGGCGAGAATGATGGCGTGGCGCCCGAAATGGTGCGGCGGGTGATGGCGGAGGAAATCCACAAGCCGGAGAACCGCGGGTATGCGGACAACGGCGTGGCGGCGTTCAAGGAGGCGGCGGCGCGGTTCATGCAGCGTGAGTTCGGCGTGACGCTCGACCCCGTGACGGAAGTGAACCACGCGATTGGTTCGAAGCCGGTGTACGCCATGTTGCCGGCGGTGTTCATCAACCCGGGCGATGTGACGCTCATCACCGTGCCCGGTTATCCGGTCGCCGCTACGCACACGGCGTACTACGGCGGCGTGGTGCATAAGTTGCCGCTGAAGGCGGAGAACGATTTTCTGCCGGACCTCGAAAGCATTCCCGCCGACGTGCGCGCGAAGGCCAAGCTGCTGGTGCTCTGCTTCCCCAACAGTCCCACGGGCCGCACGGCGCCGCCGGAGTTTTACGAACGGGCGATTCAATTCGCGAAGAAGCATGAAATTGTGATCGTGCAGGATGCGGCGCACGCGATGCTCTCGTTCGATCGCGAGCCGAACAGTTTCCTCTCCATCCCCGGCGCCAAGGATGTCGGCGTGGAAGTTCATTCGATGTCCAAAGGCTTCGACATGATCGGCTGGCGGATGGGTTGGATTTGCGGGCATGAGCGAATCGTCCGCGCGTTTGCGGACGTGAAAGACAACAGCGACAGTGGCCAGTTCATCGCCATCCAAAAAGCGGCCGCCGCGGCGCTCGATGACGCCGAGATTCCCAAGCGCACGCGCGCCAAGTACCGTCGGCGGATGGAAAAGCTCGTCGCCACCTTGAAGCGGTGCGGCTTCCAATGCGAAATGCCCGGCGGCACGTATTTTCTTTACACCGCTTCGCCCAAGGCGCTCGCCGACGGCACGAAGTTTGAAACGGCCGAAGCGGCGAGCCAATTTCTCATCACGCAGCAATCGATCTGCACGGTGCCGTGGGACGACGCCGGCGCCTTCCTGCGCTTCAGCGTGACGTACGAAGCGGCCGACGAAGCCGCAGAAGACGCGCTGATGGCGGCGACGGAGTCGCGGCTGAAGGGGTTGGGGCTGGTGTTTTAGACCCTCTGCGCTGGAACGCCGCGCTGGCGCCCTTGATTGTGGGGGCATCGTTGGTGATGGCATGTTGGGTTCTGGGGTTGGTTGCGGTAGCTCTTGTTTTTGAGTAGTGGCTGTCGAACTCATCTCGAAAAAAACGAGACGGGGCGCCCCTTCTCTCCGCTGATGGCGAGGACCTGCGCGGGCGACCATGCAAGTGCGATCCCCGCGGTTAACTGCGCGCACGCGTGGACGCGGCGAACCGTCGGTTCTGCGCTAGACTTTCCTCACCTCTCGACCGCGCACGCGCTTCGCTTGCAACGCAAGGCGAGCTCGTGCCAACGGTTCGTGGTCTCGGACGCGACCACATTCGCTGAACCATCGAGCTGCCCGCTCGTGAGCGGCGCACGCGGTGATGTGTTCAATTGAACACTATTTGGTGGCTACATTCTAGAGCGATTTTGGAGAAAGTTAGAAGTTTTTTTGAGGTCGGGCGGGGAGTCGCGAGCGGTGGGGGTGGCTACAAATTCGGGTTGACACGGAGGTGGGAAGTCGTCTCGCCCAGGAGGACTGCAAAGTCGGTTTTTGTAGTCGGCACGGTCGTGCGTGCCGTCTGCACAAAGTAAACAACTCGCCACAAAAGAGGGCCCGAGGACCGTGCCTACTACAATGCTGATCTCCTGTCGTGTCACCAGAAAAGATTGCGGCGGCGGAGCGGCCCGGTTATAGATTACAAGCGCGCTGGTCGCTTAAGCTTGAGGAATCAAAACGTGCCGGCTTGCGATGCTGTGACCAGTCAGCAGCAGACAATTGGGGAACGGTGTGACAACTCCTGGAGAGGCCGCAGGGCTAGGAGTGGTCGGATTTTATGCCACATAACGTCCTTTATGTAACATAATTTCGGCGCGTTGGCGAGCAGGGATTTAGCAAAAATCGACGACTGAGGACACGCACTCCTGGGGCAGATAACGCCTGAATTAATCCGCGCCGCGAAGCGGCGTCGGCTTGAATGAATTGTTAGGCATCGCGCACCGTGAAAGTAGGTTGCGACGCCGTCTCCGTGTAAAGCACCGTGCCACACGAACAGCTGCAAGTGTATGGCCGCACGATGTTGTTTTGAGTGGAGAGATTGCCGCAGTGTCCGCAGCTAGGGCAGGTCACAGCGAAGTGCACCCGCGCCCAGGTAGGGGTGGGCGAGGAAGCCCTAGCGGGATGTTTCTTGTCCGTAACAGGCTGATACTCATAGGAGAGCGGGATAACGCACGAGTAGGTCTTACGCCAGAGGCCGCTCACCGCGACTTTCTTATGGCCAATCATTCCATCGAAGGTATGGCCGTCAGGAGTGCAGCGACCGACTGCCTCTGATGAGTCAAAAACTACTGTTCTGTGGGTGCGCCCACATGTAGTGCAGTCAAGAGAAACCTCAAGGCCCGGCTCAAACGAGATGGTGGCGCCTCGCGATGGCGAGAGCACTATCCCAACGTCTACGTGAACCTTCATGTGATGCCTAACGGTTGAGCTGAGCGGCGCGCGCGCAGACGTTCGAGCTTGGCACTTTATCTTCCACGCGTCCGCTCCAGCGATTTGTTAGGCCGCGAATCGGTGAAGTTCATGATCCGGTCCGTGTGTCAGCGAAAGGCTCCGCGACTACCTGAGCGTCGTCTTCGTAAACCACATAGCCTATTTTCTCCTCTTCTATCGTCGCGACAAGGTGTCCGTTCTCTTCAACGATACGTTTGAGTTCACGCATTCTGCGGATGTGCTCAGTCGCGGAGTCTCGAAACCAGGATATGCCCTTGGGCGCCCGACGGTAATGGCCCTTCGACGAGGTTCGGTTAAAGCGGTCCGGAGTAGCGAGGTTTGTGTTGAACCAAGTCAAGAGTGCACGAAGCGCTTCGCGGTCCTCCGGCGCCGTGTCGTCGCTGCGACAAAGCGAGTGGGCTGCACCGAATAGCCCATCCTCGACGCCCGAAGCCGAGTTCTTCTTTGACACTACAAAGCGCAGGAAAGTCATGTGGCTGAAAGCGGCCTAACTTGTTATTAGACAGGAACTTCTTCAGTAAGCCCTGCATACTGAAGGAGACCTTCAGTATGCAGCTTACCTATTTTAGCGTTTGGCCTCAGGCTGCTTCAAGCATGGACAGCAACGCCCCTGTGGTTGGAGCGGACAGAGAAACGACAGTACCGAAGCAACCCAGGACGAACCGACATTTGCTGCCAATATCATGGGCTACCCCCGCCGGTTGGCCTGAACGGCGCATTGAGTTTGCCAAGTGACGTCTGGCCACCGTCCGATAAGTTGGAATTACGTTCGTTCCCGAACGCATCGCGGCTAACTCCAATATCTGCCGAGTGCGCGATCACGCTGCGCTTCGCGGCCGTGGATGGAGTCGTTGACTAAGTCAACCACACCTTCTGGACCGCCAACTTCGGCGCCGCCGATGGCGTCGTTGACACCGCCGACTACACCATTTGGCGGGACGCGCTCCCAACTCCCGCCGCGACAACTTCCACCGTCGCGGTCGCTTCGGCGGCGGTGAGCGTAATCGTCCCGCAGCCGATTACGGCTTCGCCGGTGCGGAGGGAGGGGCATGTGGTGGCGCAGCGTGAGGAGCTCCCCCCGCTCAACCCAGGGGCCCATGAGGCGCGACTGCTGCTCGCGCGGGAGGCGGTGTTTGCACAATTGGGAGCGCAGTGGGACGCGGAAGAGGCGCAGGCCGATTCGCCCGTGGTCCGCGAGCGGGCGCCGCAGCGGGGGGTGAAGAGCGCGGGGGTGAAGAGTTTGCGCGACGCTGACTTCCTGCTGACTCACCAGAAAAATGGTTAACAACCTGAGCGCGATCGCGAGTATACTGCTAGCGGTCCTTTGACGAGGTTGACGCTTGCGCTTGCCCCCTGCACCTGAGATTGTCCTGCTCATCCACGGCATCGTTTCGTCGAAGTGGCTGATGTGGCCGCTGGCGAAACGACTCGAGCGCCACGGATTTGAAACGCGGCTCTACACGTATTTTACATTGGGTCCATCGAACCGCCGGCACGGTGAGCGGTTTGCTGAGCAGCTTCGCCGCGTGGCGCCAAAATACGAGCGGGTGCATGTTGTGGCGCACAGCATGGGGAGCATTGTGACTCGCTGCGCATTGCAAGAGGCGCTCCCCGAGAACTTCGGCCGGGTGGTGATGATCGGCCCCCCGAACCGCGGTTCCCATATCGCCACGCGGGTTTCGCCCCTGTTCGGGTGGCTCTCTCCCACGCTCCGAGAATTGCGTGACACGCCGGACAGTTTTGTGAACCAACTGCCGGCGATTCCCGTGGGCCGGGAAGTCGGCGTGCTGGCAGCCGCGAAAGATCACCTGGTGCTTGAGCCCAGCACCCATGTCGCTGGCGAGCGGGACCATCGAGTCATCGGCGGTTGGCACGAAAGCTCGCTCTGGCGGCGCCAGACCGCCGAGCAAGTGGCGCACTTTCTGCGAACCGGGGTATTTCAAGCGGAGTGATAAGGGGCAACTTATTGTAGGGTGGGTTATCCGCGGGCGTGATAACCCACGGGCCGGCGGCTAAAACAACAGCGTGAACCCGGCCGCTGCAAAGTGCTGATCGTTGGAGAAAACTTCCTTGAGTCCCAACCGGCGCATCACTTGGAACGAGATGCAATCGACCAACCCCGCGGCGCCAGGGTAGCCTTGACTGTAGGCGAGGCAAGCCTCACGCCAATCGTCGCTGGTCGGTTCGATCATACGCCCTTTGGCGGTCAGTTCGTCGATCATCGCGGAAACAACCGGCCGGAGTGTGGTCCGAGAAGTCGCGTTGCCAATCTCGGTGAACACGAATGTCGTCGAGAGGCAATCCCGCTGATCCTTCAGCAGCAACTGGTAAGCTTCGAGCGCTTCATCATGCCACTGATCGGAAGTATTCAGCGTGGCGAGGATGCCGACCGTGTCGAGAAACACCGGCTTCATGGCTGATGCTCGTTATGGCGCGCGGCAAGATCGGTGATGCCGGTTTCTTGGCCGCTGCCTAATAGCGCATAGAAACCGCTCAGCTCTGCGAAAGCCGTCGCGGAATCCTGCTTAGTATCTTCGACGACTTGCGGAATGAAGGTCACTTCGCACGGCGCAACCAAATCGACCGTACCTAGCGGTCGAAAAACGCCGTTGTCGTAGATGGCGTGGATGGGGGACATGGCGGGGGCTCCAGACAGCTTGTGACTTGGTAGCTCTCATTTTATACCATCAGGCGATGGGAGCTAGTCTGAAGAACGAGAAAAGTCGTAAGTTCATTCGGCAGTGTGAATTTCATCTGGAGTTCCCAACCGTTAACGAGCTTGCGGCAACTGATATTTGGGTTCTTCGCTAATCACGTGACAATTGGGCAGACTTTCCCGCAAGTGATTGGCCCCTTCCTTCGAGATGTTGGTATCGACGATCCACAACAGTTCCAAACTTTTGAGGGAGCCCAAGAGAGGCACACTCTCGTCGCCGACCTCTCCGGCGAGATTCAGATTGACGAGCTGAGTAAGGTTTCCGACGAGTTCCAGGTTTTTGCTGCTCGCGCAATGAATGGCAAGACTCTTCAGGCTGGTGAATGAACAGATTGCGGGCAGCAAATCATCGGCATAGTGGTGACGGTAGAGTGAGATTTTCGTCGGACTGACAAAGTAGTAGGGACCCATAACCTTGAGCAGCCACTCCGGGGCCGGCGCTTCGGGATGCTGAACACGTAGCATCAACGCGGTCAGCGCATTTATCGGATCTGCATCCGATGCATTCCACCACGGCTCTTGGTTGAACCGCTGGCGGTATTGAATGGAACCTTGCTTGCTGCGAACGGCTGTGGTGACGGCTTCAATCCTGCGCGCCCTGTTCGTTTCATACCCCAACCACCCGCACAGCAGCGTCACCAGCGCCAGCAAGTGCCAGAGCCGGAAGCGCACGCGCGGCCAGCGGCGGGAGGGGGCGGACATGCGACGGGGGCTCCGATGAAGGAAACGCGACGCCGGTTAGTTTACGCCTCTAAGAGTGCTGTCAATAAGCGTAGAATTCTTGCAGCGATGGATCACGGATTGCGGATTGACCAACCGCTAAGCAGAATGGAGAGTAATTAAAGAGCGCGGACCTTATTCCTCCCTTGGAAAGCCAATCCATGCGAACCTTCACCGCCGTCGTTGAACGTTGTCCCGAAACGGGATTGCTGGTTGGTTACGTCCCCGGCATCCCCGGCGCTCATTCGCAAGGCGCGACCGCCGAGGAACTGCACCGGAATCTGATTGAAGTGCTCGAAATGCTCGCGGAAGATGGCGAGCTCTTGATCGAATCAGAATTCGTGGGAACTCAGCAGTTGGAAATCGCCTAACGATGTCCAAGCTTCCGGTTCTCAAGCCTCACGAAGTCGTCGCCCGCCTAGAATCGTTGGGGTTTGTCGAAGTGCGGCAGCGCGGATCGCACAAGCAGTTTCGACACCCGGATGGTCGGGGGACGACCGTTCCCTTTCATCGAGGCCAAGATATCTCGCCAACCCTGCTGCGGAAGATCGCGCGAGACATCGGCATCTCGGCCGAAGAATTGGCGAACGCTTCGTAGCCTTTCGTCAGTTATTCTTTCGGGTCCGCCGAATCCCCATCTTTCTTCTGCTTCACAAACTGCAACAAATCCCCAAAGCTGCGCATCGCTTCTTTGCCTTCGACCATCTCTTTGGTGATCGGCGGCAGCGGTTTAGCCGGCTTCTTTTTGCCTTGCAAGCGTTTGAGTTCTGCCTGATCGCGCTTGCTGAGCTCGGGGGGTTTGCCGCCTCCCATGCGTGAGCCGCCGCGGCGATTGCCACCGCCATACGATCCGCTACGTGGGGGGCCGCCGCGCTGTTGGCCACCCCGCTGTTGGCCGTCGCGAGGGGGACCACTTGATTGCTGACCAGAAGCAGCAGCGGGGCGTGCTTCGCGCGGCGGACGGTCCGTACGCGGCGCGGTTGCAGATGCGCCTTCCGCGGCGGGTGCTGTGCCTTCGATAGCGGGCGCAGCGCCGGCGGCGACGGGTTGCTTCGAGGGTCGGCGGCGGCGCGGGGGTCTGCCGGACGCCGACTTGTCGCGATTGCCGCGTTCTCGGCGCGGGGGCTCAGAGCGCGGCGTGCCGGGTGCGATCATGGTGAGCGCCACGCGACGGCGTTCTTTGTCGATCGTTTGCACCCACACATCCACTTGGTCGCCGACCGCCACGACATCGTGCGGGTCGCGGACGTAACCGGTGCTGAGCTGGCTGATATGCACGAGGCCGCTGTCCGACAGGCCGACATCGACGAAGGCGCCGAAGTCGACCACGTTCAGCACCACGCCGCGGAGTTGCATCCCCTCGGCTAAGTCTTCGAAGCGTACGACATCGCGGCGGAAGAGCGGCGGCGGCAAGTCCTCGCGCGGGTCGCGACCCGGGCGGCGGAGCGATTCAATTACCTGTTCGAGCGTGAGCCGGCCGATCTCGAGTTGCGCCGCCAACTCGTCGAGCGAGTGCTTCGCCAGTTCTTCTTCAAACTTCGCCGCGGTCTCGGCGGTGCGCAGCGTGGCGGCATCAACGCCCAACTTCTCAAGCAGCCGGCGGGCCGCGTCGTAGCTTTCGGGGTGGACCCACGTGCAATCGAGCGGTTCATCGCCGCCGCTGATCTTCAGGAAGCCGGCCGCTTGGACGAAAGTCGCTTCGCCGATGCCGCTGACACTTTTCAGCTGATCGCGTTTTTGGAACGGACCATTGGTGGCGCGATGCTCCAGGATGCGCCGCGCGGTAAGCTGGTTGAGCCCCGCCACGTAACGCAGGAGCGCGGCGCTCGCGGTGTTGACATCGACGCCGACGAAGCTGACGCACGACTGCACCACTTCGTCGAGCGAATCGCGCAGGTGCTTTTCTTTGTTGTCGTGCTGGTAGAGCCCCACGCCGATACTGCCGGGGTCAATCTTCACCAGTTCGCTCAGCGGGTCTTGCAGTCGGCGGCCAATCGAAACGGCGCTCCGCTGTACCGCTTCGAGTTCCGGAAACTCTTCCCGGCCGATCGCGCTGGTGGAATAAACGCTCGCGCCTGCTTCGTTGACGATGATGTACGCGGCATCTTTCTCGGCCAGCTCCGTGCCAAGCACTTGGGCGACCAGTTCTTCCGTCGCGCGGCAGGCCGAACCGTTGCCGATGGCGATGAGATGCAGCTCGTGCTTGGTGAACATCTCGACGATCTTCTGCCGGGCGGCCGCAATGGCATCATCACTGCCGACAACATGGAAGAGGCCCGTCTCGAGCACTTGGCCGAACTGATCGATCGCCGCCGTCTTGCAGCCGTTCTTGTAGCCGGGGTCAATCGCCAGCACGCGCTTGCTCGCCAAGGGCGGTTGGAGCAGCAGTTTGCGGAGGTTGCGGGCGAAGACCACCACGCCGTGGTTCTCTGCTTTTTCGGTCAGCTCGCGGCGTGCTTCGCGTTCAAGACTTGGGAGCACGAGGCGATTGATGGCGTCTTTCACGCAGCCGATGAGCAGCTCGCGATGGCGGTGCTCGGCGGGAACCAAACGCTCGATGGCGCCTTGTTCGATGGCGGCGTTATCGCACGCCAGCCCGACTTTGAGCACCTTGGCCCGTTCGCCACGGTTGATCGCCAGCACACGGTGTGGTGGCAGGGCGGAAAGCTTTTCGCGGAACTCGAAGTAGTCTTTGTAGACGTCGTTCTTCTTGTTCGTCTCGTCAACCTTGCTGCTGGTCAGTTGCCCGGTCTTCCAGACGATGTCTCGCGCCGCTTGGCGTGACGCAAAATCTTCGCTGAACTTTTCCGCCAGAATGTGCCCAGCGCCGGTGATGGCGAGCGCGCCGCTATCGATTCCCTTATCGGTGTTGATGAAGTCGGCGGCGCGCTGATCGAGGTTCGCCGCCGCATCATCATCGCGAAAGATTTCGTCCGCCAGAATGTCGAGCCCCTGCTCCCGCGCGCGGGAAGCGAGCGTTTGCTTCTTCGGCTTGAAGGGTAAGTAGAGATCGTCCAGCTCGCGGACCGAATGGGCGTTATTGATCCGCTCCTTCAGTTCATCGGTCAGCTTGCCCTGCGATTCGAGCGAGCGGAGGATCGTGCTGCGGCGGTCCTCGACTTGGCGAATGTGCGCGAGCGCTTCGCGAATGGCGCCGATCTGCTCCTCATCGAGGCCGCCGGTGCGGTCGCGCCGGTAGCGCGCGATGAACGGCAACGTGTTGCCGGCGTCAAGCAGTTCGATGGTCCGCTCGATCGATTGAGCGGGAAGTTTGAGCGACTTGGCCAACTGCGCTGAGATTGGCTGCCCCGTGATGGCCTGCCCCGCGATGGACGGTGCGGCGCTGGGCCGCGCGACAGTGGCCGGTGCAATGGGCGGCTGTGCGACGGGGGCCTGTTCGCTGGCGACTGGTTCAGTGGCGGCCGGTTCACTGGCGGCAGATTCACTGGCGGCCGGGGTCGCTTCGGACTCGGTGGAGGTCATACTATGGTCCGACGAGCAGGTCGAGCGGAGCGCCGAAAGATCGCCTTTCAAGGCTGCCTTCCGAGCACCGCACTCTCACAACCACACCTGCGACGAATTGGTTGTGACGGGGTTTGTACGAATAGTCGTCACGCCGATTGGAGTCGGCGCGAACACAACTCGGCATTGTCGGGGGGCTAACGGGTTGCTGTCAAGCTAGCATCGGTCCTCCGAAACTTCCGCAGAAAACGCGTTTCGCGCTAAACCCGCGTCGTAGGCACAGCCGATACCACCGGAGAAGGTCGTCTGGGTCTTTGCGCCACAGGAGGTGTGCGCTGCCCGTGCGACTGGCAAGGATGCGCACGATGCCCACCAGCAGACTTCGTCTTTATCGTGGTCCGGAAACCGTTGTTCAGCACGAATCGGACGACGATTCACGCGTGACCCTTTCGGTGGCCGAAGTGCTGCCGTTGCTAGCAGACGCGGTGAATAGCAATCGCACGTGGCTGCGCGATTTCGCGCACGATGAGATCACCATCCCGGCCGATCTGTACGAGGTGCTCTCGGCGTATCAGTATCTGCGCCGGCCGGTAGCGTAATTGCCCGGTGGCCTGATTGTAGGATGGGTTATCCGCGCAGCGGTAACCCATCATGGTGTGAGACAAAACGTGGCGCACGATGGGTTACCGCTGCGCGGATAACCCATCCTACCTATCTGGCGCTCAGTTCATGCACCATTTCGACCAGCGCTTTCGCATGCGCTGGGGGTGTTTGGGGCAGCACGCCGTGGCCGAGGTTGAAGATGTGGCCGGGGCGTTGGTCGGTGCTCGCCAGAATGCGGCCCACCTGTTGGCGGAGCGCGTCGAGTGGCGCGAGGAGCCACAGCGGGTCGAGATTGCCTTGCACGGCGCGATCGTAACCCACCGTTCGCCACGCGTCAGCCAGTTCGATGCGCCAATCGACGCCAATCACATCGCCCCCCGCTTGAGCCATCAGCGGCAGAAGCTGAGGGTTGCCCGTACCAAAATGAATCGCCGGGGCGCTGCGGTCGAGTCCCGCGAAGAGCGCTTGCATGTGCGGCAACACGAACTGGCGGTAGTCTTCGGGGCCGAGGCAGCCGACCCAACTATCGAACACCTGCACCGCTTGGGCACCCGCCGCGATTTGGGCGTTGAGGTAGAGCGTAATTGCACGCACTAACCGCTGCATCAGCGCATCCCACGCGCCGCGATCGCGGTACATCAGCGTCTTGGTGTGCAGGTAACTGCGGCTGCCGCCCCCTTCGATCGCGTAACTCGCTAGCGTGAACGGCGCGCCGGCGAAACCGATCAGCGGAATGTTCGCCGGCAGATCGGCGCGCGTTTGCGACACAGTCTCAATGACGTAGTGCAGCGCTTCGATGCTTTCGAGATCGATCACGCGGTTGACATCCTCGGCACTGCGCACCGGGTTGTGAATCACCGGCCCATCGCCGGCAACGAACTCCAGCTCCATCCCCATCGGTTCGAGAATCGGCAGCAGGTCGCTGAAAATGATCGCTGCGTCGACGCCGAGAAACTCGACGGCGGTACACATCACCTCGCTGCACAATTGTGGGTTGCGGCACAGTTCGAGAAATGTCGTCTTTTCGCGCACCGCACGGTACTCGGGCATGTACCGGCCCGCTTGACGCATCAGCCACACCGGCGTGTAGGGCGTTGGTTCGCCGCGGCACGCTTTCATGAAGGGGCTCTCACGCAACGCGTAGCTCAACCCAGCCGGAGTCGTCAACGCGCGCGGCGTGCTGAAGCGCGCCTTGCGCTCAATGATCTCGGCCGCCTGCGCCGCGGAGTCTTGCACCAGATGCCCCATCTTTGGGTGGCTCGCTTCGATATCGACCGGCAACTCTTCATCGCGCAAGCGTTCTGATGTGGTCGGCCCGATTGAAGCAATCACCACCCGCCGAAGTGCGCGCTTGAGGTCATCCGCGCGACCACGACCCGCCGCCAGTCGCAGCAGGTTATTCAACTGCTGGGCCGAAGTGAACATCGCCACCTGCACTTCGCCGGCGAGTAGCCGGTCGATGTTTGCCTCCAGCGGTGCCGTGTCTTCGGGCAGATCCCACTCGTACACCCGCACGCGCTCGACCGTGGCGCCGCGCGCTTCAAGCCCGGCGAGCAAACTGGGGTTCGTCACGCCATACTCTTGCAGGCCGACGGTCAGATTCGCCAGCGGCAATTTCGCATCGAGTGTGCTGAGAACTTCCCGCCAGGTGTTCGGCTCAGGCGCCCGCAGTGTCGGCGTGATACCGAGCTTTTGCAGTACTGCGGCCGGCTTCGGCCCGCGCACCAGCGTGGGAATGTCGGCGAGCGCATCGAGCAGCCGCTGGCGATCGACATGCCGTTCGACCTGTTCGAGCAGCATCTGCGTGCCGACGCCGGTGAGAAAAATCACCGCGTCAATCTGCCCGGCGAGCACGCGATGGGCGAACTCCACCGCGGGCCGACTGTCGGCGAGTTTCGATTCCCGCATCGACGGGCTGACCCGCGCCACGCCGCCGAACTTCTCGATCATCCGCGCCAGCTCTTCGCACCGCCGACTCTCAAACGCCGCGACCACCAGGCCGCCAAAGTCCGCTGTTGATAGTGAAGTTGAGTCGTGCATGTTGCCGAAGCGAGCGGCTCACTGAAAGCGGTTGCGTCAATCCCGGAAACGTGGGATTCCAGCGTGCGAATAATCTTCGCCTTATTCTAGGCCAAGTTCCCCGCAAGAGTCAGGCGCCAGCACGCACGATTCGCGCAGGTAAAAGGAAGCTTCACCACAGAGAGCACAGAGAGGAAAAGGAGAAAATGACCAATCAATCGTTGCACTGTGTCTCTCCTCTGCGCTCTCTGTGCCCTCTGTGGTGAATCGTCCTTACCTAAACTTCTTCCGGCGCCGCGCGGCGCAGAAACTTTTTCGCGCGAAAATTGACGCCAGAAAAAAAGGTCGCTTGACATTCCGCGCGCCAGTCGCAAAACTGCGGACGCGACGTGTGTGAGTCACTGCTCATAGACGTTGCGAACGGGGCTATCTCGTGCTAACGCGCTGCTCACGTGGAGCGTCGCTGATCGTTCAGTGACGTTTGCGCGCAGGTTGGAGGGCGGTGTGCGTCACAATCGTTGGCGCCCCAAGGATGACGGAGTCTCCTTGGGCGATGTCTGGCAGGGAACGCGGGGCGAACGACGGGAGTCGTACGCCTGAACTGCGCTGATTGAAAGCTCATTCGTCTCGGCCGCAGTTCGCTCAAGAGGTGTGGGTGTGCTGGTTGGTAAGCAACCGCGAGCCCACTGCTAGCTGCGTGAACTAGTATTTCAGCATGGCGTTTGTCTGGCGATCTGCGCGGAGCGAACTTGAATTGAGTCCGCGGAACTAACCCCGAGCTGTCAACGTCAGAGCGAGATCGTGAAATAATTCCACACCCGTCGGGCGAAAAATTGGACCATGAGAGAGGGTGGGATTGAGAAATAGAACTGCAGCCGGCACGCACTCGCGCGGGTACGTCCGGAAACAGCAACCACCTAGAATTGCACCGACCGGATGCAACCGCGTGCCGGCTCAGCGAACATAACGGAGCTTCATACAACTTGGGGGGCATAACCGATGGATCGACCATGGGCGACTTCCTAGTCTCGGGCAATGATGTCCCCTCCCAAGATTTTTTTGAAGCATATTGATTGAAGACGATTCTCCCCGCGAGCCGGAGGGCGTCAGCCCCCGGAGTGGCCTTGCTAGCGCTCTCCGGGGGCTGACGTCTCCCGGCTCGCTGTACTCTTGTCAGGGGTGAGCACATCGTGACGCGCGCGCTCCTTTCGCTCGGCTCGAATATCGGCGACCGTCGCGCGACGCTCAATCGCGCTGTGGAACTCCTGGGCGAAGCGTCGCACATTCGCGTGGTCGCGCACAGCGCCTTCTACGCCACCGCGCCGGTCGGCGGGCCGTCGGGTCAAGGTGAGTTCCTCAACGGCGCCGCCATTGTCGAGACAACGCTCAAACCGCGCGAACTGCTCGCCGAACTCCAGCGCATCGAGCAAGCGCTCGGCCGGCAGCGCCACGAACGCTGGGACGCGCGGACGATTGATCTCGATTTACTCCTCTACGGCAATCAACGGCTCCGCACGCCAGAACTGACCGTGCCCCACCCGCGAATGAGCTTTCGGCCGTTTGTGCTCGTTCCGGCTTGCGATATCGCGGGGGATTGGAATCATCCAGTGCTCGATGCCACACTCGAACAACTGCTTAATCAGTTGCGCTCCGGGGGCAATTCGCTTCTGATTGTCGGGGGTACGATGCGACAGAGAAAATCTTGGGCTCAGCAGATTCAGCGCGTAGCTCCAGAGTTCATTTCACTGGAAGAGCACCTCCCTTCGCTGGCGATTGAACTGCACCGCACATTTCCGCTCGGCAAGCCATCCCGGTTGCTAATCAGCCTCGACGAATCGTATTTGCCGGGTATTCCGCGGCTTTCTCTGGCCGATTGCGACCCCGCCCACTTCGCGGCCGAGATCGACGCCGCCATCGAATGCGTTTGGCCCCCCGGCCAATGACGGGTAGAATCTATCGCACTCCCCGAAGAAGGGGGACGCGGATGAGCACGGAGGGAGGCGGATCAACGCTGATCTTTCTTCTTGTCGGCGCTCATCCGCCGCATCCGCGCTCATCCGCGTCCCCTATTTTTGATGTCAGAAACAAGCTCGCCGCTGCTGCTCTCGACCGGCGCCGAAATTCGCGCGGCGATTCTTGCGGCGCGCAGTAACGGTGAAACAATTGGCCTCGTGCCAACGATGGGCGCCCTGCACGCCGGGCATGTGAGTTTGGTGCGAACCGCCAAGGCCGAGTGCGATCGCGTCGTCGCCACCGTGTTTGTGAACCCCACGCAATTCGGGCCGCAGGAAGATTTCAATCGCTATCCGCGCGACCTCGAGCGCGATCGCGCGCTTTTGGCCGAAGCGGGCTGCGATTGGGTCTTCGCGCCGAGCACCGATGAAATGTACCCGCTCGGCAGTGACACGATGGTGCATGTGGGCGCCGCGGCGGCCGAGTGGGAGGGCCGCATTCGCCCTACGCACTTTGCCGGGGTCGCCACCGTGGTGCTGAAGCTGTTCAACTTGGCGCCGGCGAATCGCGCGTATTTTGGCCGTAAGGATTATCAGCAAACCGTGGTGGTGCGGCAGATGGTCAGCGACCTCAACGTGCCGATCGACATCGTTATCTGTCCGACGGTTCGCGAGCCGGATGGTTTGGCGATGAGCAGCCGCAATGCGTACCTGTCACCAACCGAACGCCAGCACGCCACAGCGCTGAGGCGCAGTTTGCTGGCCGCCGAGGAACTTGTCGCTATTGGTGAAAGCGATGTCGAAGTGATTCGAGCAAGAATGGAATCAGTCTTGGTGGATGTTGACCACGTCCAATACATTGCGTTCTTACGCGACGGCGCCATGGAATCCGTTGATCGCATCGCCGGCCCCACAGTTATCGCGCTGGCCGCGAAAGTGGGCGCTACGCGGCTCATTGATAACACTCTCGTGGGAGACTAGAACTACCCCCCGAATGGAGCGAATTAGCGCGAATGGTGCACGACGCAGAGCAACAATCAAATTGGCTGAAGGCCAATCCTTCACCGTAGCCTAGGGCATCGCCCTAGGTGACGGTGATACCAAAGAATCGTTTTGGCTGAAGGCCAAACACACAATTGCGTTCACGGTGAACATGGCTTTCAGCCAAGATACTTGTTCCTCAACGACTATCCCTAGGGCGATGCCCTAGGCTACGGTGAGATAGGCCTTTGGTCTATTTACAATTCGCGTCCATTCGCGCGCTTCGCGGGCAGATTGTTCCAGTCTTTCGCGGTTAAATCGTTTCCATTATGCGTAGTGAACTCTTCCTCGTCCCGATTCAGCTTGGCGGTGTGCCCCTCTTCGGGATGGGCATTCTGCTCGCGATCTGGCTGGCGGTTGCGCTCTTCGTGCTCGGGCGGCACTGGCGGGCAAAGGGGATCGACGGCGAGTTCTACGGTTACTTGCCGCTTTTCATCATCGGCGCGTTACTCTTCTGGAGTCTGCCGCGATTGTTTCCCGAGGGACTGCCGATCCGGGGCTATGGCGTTATGGTGCTGCTCGGCGTACTGAGTGGTTTCGCACTTGCGATGAAGCGAGTTCACTTGGCGGGAGTCACGCAGGATCAACTCTCTGGCCTCGCGTTCTGGGTTTTCATCTACGGCATCCTCGGTGCGAGGCTCTTCTTCGTGATCGAGTACTGGGATGAGTTCACCGCGGGACGCACTTGGCCGCAGGTGGTGCGCGAAGTGCTCAAGTTCACGGAAGGGGGGCTGGTCGTTTACGGCTCACTCATCGGCGCGGGGCTGGCGTTCCTCGTTTACTGCAGAAAGCACAAGCTGCCGATGCTGAAACTGGCCGATATCATCGCGCCAAGTTTGGTAATCGGTCTCGCGTGCGGACGGCTCGGCTGTCTGCTCAACGGCTGCTGCTTCGGAGGCGTGTGCGACAAGCCGTGGGCAATCACGTTCCCGCGGCTGCACACCGCGCGGAGCGAACAACTCAGCCCCGCGTTTGCCGATCAGCTTTCCCATGGCGAACTGCAAGGCCTGCGGATCGGTACGAGTGACCAAGGTGCGCGTGTCGAACGTCCCGCGGAGGGACTCGAGCGCGGCGACATCCTCCGCAGCATCAACGGCCACGCTGTGTCGAATGCCGACGAAGCTGCCACCGCCCTTTCCGAAGCGTACTTCGCCGAACGCCCCCTTACGCTCGAAACCACCACCGGCAAGACAGTAAAACTTCCGGCGGCGCCGATTCGCGCCCGCACGTTGCCGGTTCACCCGACGCAAGTTTATGAATCAATTACCGGAGCCCTCTTAGCGTGGTTCACCTGGGCCGTCTATCCTTTCCGCCGGCGGGATGGGGTGGTGATGGCCCTGCTGCTGACCATTTACCCTGTGACCCGGTTCCTGATGGAAATCATCCGCGTGGACGAATCGGCCGTGTTCGGCACGGGGCTCAGCATTTCGCAAAACGTCAGCCTGGTGATTTTGGCCGCGATGGTCCCGGTGTGGATTTCGCTTTTCCGTAAGCCTTCGAACCCCCGTTTACCGGGCGGCGTAGACAGAATTTGAACCCTGCCGCCAATCTGGCACAATGGCGGCTAGTGTCCCGCCGACCCGGCGGCAGATGCTTTTCCCGTTTTAGGATTGAAAGAAGATGACATCGCGTTACTGGCTGCTCACCGCCGCGGGCTTTGGCCTGCTTGTAGCGGGAACTCAAGCTCTGGCCGCGCCGGCGACTGAAGAACCGGCGGCTACCGAAAACATCGTCGAGATCGGCCCCGATCAATCGGCTCCAGCCGATGCTCCCGCGGCGCGTCCGCCGCGCGGTCGGCAACCGTTAGGCCGTGGTGGTTTTGGCCAACCACCGCAAGCGCCCGCTTCACCCTACTGGATTGGACTGCTCGCGGGTGAAGTCTCGCCCGAGCTGCGCGCCCATCTCACGCTGCCCGAAGGCAAAGGCCTGTTGGTGCGTGAAGTCGTGCCGAACAGCCCCGCCGAGAAAGCCGGCATTAAGAACTTCGACGTGATCGTCGCCGCTGATGACCAAGAACTCGCCGACATGCGCGAACTGGTGAACCTCGTCTCTAAGGCGGGCGACGATGGCGCCGACATCAACTTGCAAATCGTGCGGCAAGGCCAGCAGGAAGTCATCACCATCACGCCCGAGAAGCGGCCGGAGAATGTTGCCGGCCTCGGTGGCCGCGGTGGTGAGTTTACTCCTCCTGGCGGGCCCGAAGGCTTTGGCGGGTTCGAAGGTTTTAATCCCCAAGATCCCGCCGCGATTGAAGGCGAGCTGATGCGCCGCTTCCCCGGCTTCGGCCGACTGCGGGGGATGCCTGGTGGCGGTGGCGGCGTGATGCAAATGCAAGCGCTTCCCAATGGCGTGAGTGTGAGCATCCAAAAACAGAATGATCAGCCCGCCAAAATCACGGTCCAACGCGGCAATGAAAAGTGGGAAATCGAAGGCGATGATCCCGCGTCGCTCGAGCAGTTGCCGGAAGAGCTCCGCCCGCCAGTGGCTCAAATGCTCGCCGGCCTCAACGGCCCGCAGATGCCGCAGTTCAATCCCTGGAACTTGCCGCCCGAAATGGCGCCAAACGATGACGCCATTAATCAGCGGATGCAGCAGATGGAAGAGCAGCTCCAGGAACTCAAGCGGAAGTTCCTCGACGAACAACGCGAGGAAGAATAGCGTTCGTTCCACTGTGGATCCTAGAAACTTCCGGGGCGCCGTTCGCAGGTATCGCACGGCGCCCTTCGTTTTTGGATGAAGGAAGAAAATGTGGTGATGGAGATGAAGCGGAGATAAGCGGGATAGGATTGCAAATTGCCAAGGGCGAATTGCACGTTGAAGAATGGGCGCCAAGGGCGCCTGTCATTTTTCAATTTGCACTCTGCAATCAGCCGAAACAACACGGCCTCGGAGCGAGGCCGGCTAACCCCGCCCTTCATCCCCCTTACTTCCTTTCACTTCTCCCCGTTTCGCCCGTAGTTGCGACCATCCCCGCTGTGGATTAAAGTACCTGAACGCTTCTCCGTCCGTTTTGGTCCTGTTTGCAGCCACATGGCCAGTTTGTCCCAGCCGCCTGAACCGATTACGCTCCACCTGTTGGATTCGGCTCAAGGGCACCCGGTCCAAACTTGGCTCTTCCGTGACAAGCGGGCGATTACGCTCGGCCGGGCCGACGATTGTGATGTGGTGCTGGCCGACGCCCACGTTTCGCGCTCCCACGCCAGCCTGGTGTGGCAAAATGGTGGCTGGACGCTGTTTTCTACCGGCCGGCACGGCACGCTGGTGAATGACCGGCTGATCGCCGAGTGCCCGCTTGAAAGGTCCACCACATTCCGGCTTGGCCCCAGCGGCCCGGTCCTGCGATTCGAGACCGGTGTCTCCACTAAACGGCCGACCGAAACGATCGATGCCTTTCAGCCCGAACTCCTCAATATGCTGGAGATCGACCGCGACCGATTGCAACAGGACGTCGACGATATTGCGGGGAACGCCCTCTTTCGAGAGTTGCAAGAGCGCGTCCGGGCAAGCAAAATGCGAAGCGATGAGGGGGCGACCGAAGAGACCCAGATTCGATAGCCCAGAGCTGATCCCCGCGCTGGTTGGAGCGTGGCAAACTCAGGCGACAACTTAAGATTGCGTCAACGCTACTTTAGCAAAAAAGGTTCACCACAGAGAGCACAGAGGAAAGAGAGTGAGGTGAAAAGGTAGGAGGGTAAAAAAGCGGAAGAGTTGTCGATGCGAACTTTACTCTTCGACGTTTTAACCTTTCGACCCTTCCACCTCTGTTCTGCTCTGTCTCCTCTGTGCTCTCTGTGGTGAATCCTTTCGCCGCAAGCTGTTGTTGCCGCGTCCCATCCCGCCGGGAGTTTGTCGTTTGGCCAAGATCATTTCCACCCACTCGTTCCGCGGCGGCACCGGCAAGAGCAACACCACCGCCAATATCGCGGTCCTCGTGGCGAAGGCGGGGCATCGGGTCGGGGTGATCGACACCGACATCCAATCGCCCGGCATCCATGTGCTGTTCCAGTTGCCCGAGTCGCGGCTCAAGCTGGCCCTCAACGATTATCTGTGGGGCAACTGCGAAGTGGAGGAAGCGGCGTACGACGTTTCCGAGTCGTCGATTGGCAGTTACGATGAGAATAAAGACCGCCCGCGGATTTTTCTGATTCCCTCGAGCGTGAAAACCGGAGAGATCAGCCGCGTGCTCCGCGATGGCTACGATGTGGGCCGGCTGAACGATGGCTTCCAGCGCTTGGTGCAAGAGCTCAAGCTCGATTACCTGTTCATCGACACGCACCCCGGCGTGAACGAAGAGACGCTCCTCTCGATCGCCATCTCCGACATGCTGCTCTTGGTGATGCGCCCCGACAGCCAAGATTTTCAGGGGACCAGTGTGACGGCGGAACTCGCGCGGCGGCTGGAGATTCCCGACATGCAAATCGTGGTCAACAAAGTCCCGCCCGGGATGGACACCACGCTGCTCCGGCAGCGCGTGGAAGAATTGTACCAGGCGCCTGTCGCCGCGCTGTTGCCGATGAATTTTGAAATCGTCCGCGTCGCCAGCGGCGGCATCTTTGTCAACCGCTTCCCCGAACACCCCATGACCCTCGCCCTGAAACAAGTCGCCGAGCGCGTGATGGGGAGGGCTTAACCGCGAAACACGCGAAGATAAGAGTTTGCGAACGCGAATGAAACGAATGAGCGCGAATCTAAGGAGAAAAATGAGTGCGAGATTCAAGAAGCTTTGGACAGCGTTAAATTGACCTCCGGATCGTCTCAATGCTTGCCATTCAATTGACGCCCACAAGATCAATCGATTCTCTTCATTCGCGCTTATTCGTTTTATTCGCGTTCGGTTTTTCTCGCGTTCCTTTCGCGACTTTCGTGGTTCAGAATCCTTATGCCCGACCCCATCGACGATCTGCTCGGTAACCTCAAAAGCTCTGTGTCGCCCATGCGCGCGACGCTCCAAGAGCTGCACGCGAAGTACAAGTCCGTCAGTGACGGCACGGTGGCCGATTACATTCCGGAGCTCGCGCTCGCGAAGCCGGAATGGTTCGGTCTCTCCCTAGTGACGGTTGACGGCGACGCCTATGACGTGGGCGATCATGCCCTGCCCTTTAGCATTCAGTCGGTCTCGAAGCCGTTTGTGTTTGGCCAGGCGCTCGACGACCATGGCCGCGACGCGGTGCTGGCCAAGGTGGGGGTCGAGCCGACCGGCGAAGCGTTCAATGCGATTGTGCTCGACGAGGAGTCCAACCGCCCGTTCAATCCGCTGGTGAACGCCGGCGCCATCGCCACCGCCGATCTCATCCACGGCAAAGATTTTGCCGACCGCATCAAGCGTTTGATGACCACCTTTGAGCGCTATACCGGCCGGAGCCCGCACATCGACAATGCGATTTTTATGTCCGAGCGCACCACTGGCCACCGCAATCGAGCGATCGCCCACCTGATGCTCAATTTCGGCATGGTGAGCGACCAGATTGCCGATTCGCTGGAACTTTACTTCCAGCAGTGCTCAATCATGGTCACCGCCCATGACCTAGCGGTGATGGGCGCTACGCTCGCCAATGCGGGCGTGAACCCCGTGACGAAGGAGCGGGCGATCAAGCAGCAGCATGTGAAGGATGTGCTGAGCGTAATGCTCACCTGCGGCATGTACGACTACGCCGGCGAGTGGGCGTACCGCGTGGGCCTGCCCGCAAAGAGCGGCGTCGGCGGCGGCATCTGCGCTGTGGTCCCCGGGGTGTGCGGCATCGGCATCTTTTCGCCACCGCTCGACCCCCGCGGCAACAGCGTCCGCGGCCTCAAGGTGTGCGAAGAACTCTCGGAGCGCTTCGGTTTGCACGCGTTCGAACTCGGTTTCACCGGCGAGAAATTGGCGGACCAGTTCCGGTTGCGCAAGGGGCGCTAGCGTTGGGGTGCCATGCCCACAGCTCGGGGTGGGCATGAGCGCAAACCATCGTTGTCGATCACATGCCCACGCAAAGCCGTGGGCATGGCACCGCGCCAATACTGGAAAAAGGCCCGTTTAGCCGCGACGCGCTAGCGGAGCGCGTCCCACGGCTAGCAACGCCAAACCAACAACCACCGCCGCCGGTTCCGGCACAGCGCTCGCCGGGCGCACAATCGTGACTGTCGACTGCACGATGTTGAAGTTCGTGCTCCAGATGGGGTAATCGGCCGACGTAACACCAAGGCTCACGTCGCCGTCAGCGCGCAAATCAGTCGTCGAGCCCAGCGTATCGCGATAGAGCGTGTAGTCCGCCGCATCAACCACGCCGTTGCGGTTGAAGTCGCCGGGGTTCTTAGCGCTCAGTTCGCCGAGGAGTTGCTGCTGTGTGCCATCATACACGTTGCCATCCACGGCGCCGGTAATTCCAGGGACGCTCGTGTTGTCGCTCCACTGCCAAATCTCCCAGCCGTTGAAGACGCCGTCGTTAGCGCTGGTGGGCGGGTTCGCTGTGTTGTAGGTCCATTTCGCTAGCCATAAGTCGTAGGCGCCAATGTCGCTCTCAAAATATGTCGTGGCGTAGTTCACGTTGCAATAGATGATGGGGTCCATCCCTAGCCGTGACTTCACCACGGCGGCAAAGTTGCGCACCCATTGCGATAATGCTACCTTCTCCGCCGCGATGGTCGCCGCTCCGGTGAGCCGCTCGACATCGAGTACCGGTCGCAAGAAGTGCCCTGAAGTTTGGGCATAGTACGGCGCGATGGCGTCCACAAAGTCGTTCGCTTCGTTCGCCGCATCGAGCGGATTGGCGACGTTGCTATCGGGCCGCGCGAAGTGGTATGGCCCAATCGGCACGCCCGCCGCCTTGGCGTTCGTCATATTAGTGGTGAACTTGGCGTCAACAAAATCGACCCCTTCGGTCGCCTTGCAGAAGGCGAACTTATAGCCCGCGTTGCGCACGCTGGTCCAGTTGACCATTCCCTGAAAATTGGAAACATCAATCCCCGGAATATACGCCGCCTGGGCTCCACACGCCGCGAGCAAACCCATCGCCAAACTCAATCCACGCCACAACATGCCGGTTCCTCGGTTCCAAATCAATACGTTTGCCTTCCTCTAGCGTAACAACTCCGGGCCGGTGTACAGAGTGAAATTGGCGCAGAAAAACTCGTGATTTCGCGCAACCGAGGTCATAGCGTAGCCTCCGTGACGAAACACAGGCATTCGCTCGGCCTAAGAGGCCAAGCTACGCAGCGCTGCCGCCAGTGCGCGTTGCGACGCCGCCACATCGCTATGCACACTCACCCACGCGGTGGCGTTGGGAAACTCCTCGAGCGCTTTCGCGACGCCAAGTGATGCGACGAGCGTTGGCTTCTGGGCAATCAAGTGCTGCACCAGCGCCCGCTGCTCCGGCGCGAGTCCAAACGCATGCCACGCGGCGGGTTTCACGATCATCGCCACCACCACCCGGTCGGCGGACGCCACCAACTTGTCGAGCCGCGCGCGCTGGTGGGCGTGTAGTTCCGGACCGAACTCGATGTACTCCACCTGCGGGCCCAACTCGCGGACGGCACTCGCGAAGGGTTGCTCCACAGGATCGCTCGGCAGATGAAACGGCTTGAACAGCACGGCAAGCAGCTTCTCGTTCGACCCAAGCAATTTCTCGTCGCCCGAGGACTTCGGTACGATGCTCACCGCTTCCCGCGCGATCTGCTCGGCTGCAGCGCGCCCGGGCGTGGCGTCGAGCGCGGCGTTGTATTCTGCATGGGAATTGCGGGCGAGCGCTTCCACGCGCGCGAACGCTTCGTCAACTCTCGCCAGTGAAAGCTCGCCCGTTTCAACGGCTCGCTCGATCGCCGTGATCGCGAGCAGCGGGTCGGCGATGTCCAGCAGCAAATCGACCCCCGCCTTCAGCGTCGCCACCGCGAGCGCGCCTTCATCAGCAAACAAATCACGCACGCCCGCCATCAGCAAACTGTCGCTACAGCAGACGCCGGTGAAGCCGAGTTCTTCCCGCAAGAGTGTGGTGAGAATCGGCGCCGAGAGCGTCGCCGGCGTCCCGGTCGGATCGAGCGCGGGGTACGCCACATGCGCCGTCATAATGAGCGACACGCCGGCGCTAATGGCGGCGCGGAACGGCACGAGCTCCCGCTCGCGCAGCGTGGCGGCCGACTGCTCCACCTTCGGTAGCGACTCGTGCGAATCCTGGTGCGTATCGCCATGCCCCGGAAAATGCTTGGCCGTGGTCCGCAGCCCCGCCGCTTCACCTGCGCGAACGTACGCTTCGACGAGCTCCGCCGCGCGCTCCGGTTCATCGGCAAACGCGCGAATCGCGATGATCGGATTCCGCGGATCGGTGTTCACATCGGCCACCGGCGCGAACGCGATGTCGATCCCCGCGGCCAGCGCTTCCCGCGCGGTGCTGGTCGCCAACTCTGCGACCGCCTTAAGCGGATTGTTCGCAGCCGCCACCCCGCGCGCGTGCGGAAAGATCGACAACCCTCGCATCTGCTGCCCGGCGCCCCGTTCCAAATCACTCGCTACCAACAGCGGCCACGCGCTCCGCGCCTTCAGCCGCGCCAGCGCTTCCGCCGTCTCCGGCCACACACCGTTGAACAGCAGCACGCCGCCAATCAGCCCGGCGTCAACGTACTCGCCGATGCGCTGTTCATCCTCATGCGCAAACCGAATCGGCGGCAGATTCGACCCACACCGCACCATGATCAGCCGAGCAATCTTTTCGCGTAGCGTTGGCATAAGAGATAGGGGACGCGGATGAGCGCGGATGCAGCGGATCAGAAAGCAAACAGGGGAAACAACAATTGGCCAACGACCAATCTCACCGTAGCCTAGGGCAATCGCAGCGCCGCCCTAGGTTGCGGTCATCAATTGCCATTCTTTGGCTGAAAGCCATATTCACATAACCCATCGTGAACAGGTGTATTTGGCCTTCAGCCAAAGGTGGTATGTTATCTAAACTTCATCCTAGGGCGATGCCCTAGGCTACGGTGAAGGATTGGCCTTCAGCCAAATTTTCTGATCCGCGTTCATCCGCCGCATCCCGCGCCGTTCTACTTTGGAAAATCGGCCGCGTTCCCCATTTCTTCTTCTTGATTAAGCGGCGCCCACCACGTGGCGAGTAAACTCGGGATCGCCGCCAGCATCACCCAGACGAAGAACCAGTCGTAGCCCAAGTACTTCTGAATATACCCACATACCAGCCCTGGCAACATCATCCCGAGCGCCATGAAACCCGTACACAACGCGTAGTGCGCCGTTTGGTACGGACCGCGCGAAAGTTCCAACAGGTACATCAGGTACGCCGCGAAACCAAAGCCGTAGCCGAATTGTTCGACGGCGATCGCGGCGCCAATCGGCGGCAACGTCTCCGGTTGCATAAACGCCAGAGCCACATACGCCAGGTTCGGCAAGTGCATCACCACAGCCATCGGCATCAGGCATTTCCGTAGGCCGTACTTGGAACCGACGATCCCGCCCAGGATGCCGCCGATCGTGAGCATCGTCACCCCCAGCACGCCATGCAGCCACCCGACCTGCTCGGTCACGAGGCCGAGCCCGCCATTCGCGCGATCGTCCAGCAAGAACGGCTGCGCGAGTTTCACCAGTTGCGATTCGGGAAACCGGTACAGCAGCATGAACAAAATCGCCCACCCAATGTTGGGCTTGGCGAAAAACGTTCGCACCGTTTCCGCCATCGCGAACGTGAGCGAAGCGTTCTCATCGCGCGGCGGCGCCGGCGGGCGTGGCAAGGCGAATTGATGATAGAGCGCGAGCGCCACAAACACCCCCATCGCCGCCGAAAAGGTCCACGCCCACGCGGTCGGCACGCTCATCCGCTCCGATAATCGCCCCGCGATGATCAGCAAGAGGCCGGCGCCGGCGAGTTTCGCCATCCGATAAAACGTGCTCCGGATCCCCACGAACCACGCCTGGTCCTTCGGCGGCATGCCGGACATGTAAAACCCGTCGGCCGCAATGTCGTGCGTCGCCGACGCAAACGCCAGCACCCACAAACAGACGAACGACGCCACTAAAAACCAGCTTTGCGTGAGCGCGAAGGCGACGCCTCCCATCGCCAACGCGCAGGCCAACTGCATCGTCACGATCCACCGCCGCGCCGTGCCGACGACTTCAATCAGCGGGCTCCAAAACGGTTTGATGACCCACGGCAGATACAAGAGGCTCGTCGCGAACGCCGTCTGCTCGTTCGGAATCTTGAGATTGGTGTAGAGCGCCACCGACACGCTCATCACCACTTCATACGGCAACCCTTGGGCGAAGTAGAGACTCGGCACCCAGGTCCACGCCCGCCAGCGCTCCGGTTGCGAAGGTTCATCGGTCATGGCGCCGCGACCTCGAGCCGTTCACTCTCCGCCCCCGCGCGGTTGATTGCCGTTACGAACACCACGTCGCCCCCCGGCCACGCGATTTCCTTCTGCTCCCCCGGCACAATTTGAGTGCGCCATTCGTTACCGTCGCGCGCTTGAATCGCCCAGACCCACGGCGCTTCACCCCCCACCATCCGCAATTCCAGTTTCCCGCCCCTGCCCTTCGCTTGCGACCCCTTTCCCGGAGACTGAGCGCCCCACTTCTTGGCCTTCCCGCTCACCGGCACAAGGGCGCCTTGCGCATACGGCCCCTCGCGCAGCGCTACCGCCACCCCGCCGTAATTCTTCGCCAGCGCCTTCATACTAAAGTGAATGTTACCCGTCGCCCCGTCTTGCGCCCGCGTCGCCACAATCTGATCAACAATCTCCTGTGCACTCCACCCCTTGGAGTTCGCCATCGAAGTATAATTCCCCGCCCACAGCAGTTTGCGCTTAGGGTTCTGCTCCGTCCACCATTTCAGCAGCACCGGATAACTCTGCCCGCTCGAAGCAATCGGCCAATACAACTGCGGCGCGAAGTAATCGACCCACCCCTGTTCCAGCCACAACTTCGAGTCGGCATACAAACTCACATAGGGATCGAACCCCTTAATCTCCGGCGGATGCCCTGGCCGCCAAATGCCGAAGGGACTCACCCCGAACAGCACATCTGGTTTCGCGCGGCGAACTTCGCGCGACACGCGCTTGATGAACTGATTGACATTTTCCCGCCGCCAATCGTCTCGCGCCAGTTGCTTCCGCTCCGGAGTGCGCTTCTGATACGACGCCCATGAGCCGTCATCCGGAAAGGGCTGATTCCCCTTTCCGTCCTTCGCTGCCACAGGGTACGGATAAAAATAATCGTCGAAGTGAACGCCATCCACGTCGTACCGCTTTACCACATCCACCAGCACTGCGATGGAATGCTTAACCGCCGCTTCATCGCCGGGATCAAGCCACAAATAGTCGCCGTATTCCACCACACTTTCCGGCAAGCGCTTGGCGATGTGATCCTTTGGCTTCGCTGACTTCTGTGTCGGATGCGAAGCCCGGTACGGATTTAGCCACGCATGTAACTGCAAGCCGCGCGCGTGCGCCTCCTTCACGGCGAACTCCAGCGGATCGTACCCCGGGTCTTTGCCGGCTTCGCCCGTGAGGTACTCACTCCACGGCTCGAGTTCCGACTTGTAGAGCGCATCACAAGCCGGCCGCACTTGCAGCACAATCGCGTTGAGGTTCAGCTCGACGGCCGTGTCGAACAGCTTCACCAGTTCGGCTTGCTGCTCCGCGGCGCTCAGCCCCGGTTTCGACGGCCAATCGATATTCGCCACCGTCGCAATCCACGCCCCCCGAAACTCCCGCGGCAGCTTGGGCGGCGCGGCGACGACCGTAGCGGTTGCTAACAGACAAGTAAGTAGCAGCGTGAAGAGGTGTTTCATCCCTTTACAATATCCGCACCCGCGTTGGCACGAACCGACCCTTCGCGCACGGGCCTCGCGCCGCTGCGCACGACCGACTTTTGCCGAAAAATCGCCGGTTTCCCGCTTGACACTCGCCCGCCCGATTGTGTACTCTTGTACACATTCCCGCGTACGACGGGCTTCTCCGCCCTTTGGAAAGCGGGTGCTTACTTCCCGACGGGCTGAGAAGTCCGTCGTACGGTTCGATGCCATCTACTTTAACGTCCTCGCTCCCGGAATCGTCGGGCCGAATGTCGCAGGCCGCGCTCGTCGCCGCCAATTTGCGGCGCGTGATGGCCCGGCTCGGGATGACGTACGACGACGTGGTCACTGCCACCGGGCTCGACGAACGCACGCTGCGCGGCATCGCCCGCGCCAGCCACCAACCGCAAGCCCGCACGCTGCACCGGTTGGCGACCGGGCTCGGCGTGGAAGTCGACGAGCTCTTCGCCCCCGCCGGCCGGCGCTGGGGCGCAAACTCAACGGAGTTCGACGCCGCCACCAACGCCGCCGTGTCCAGCGTCGTGGCCGCGCATCCGCAGCTCTTCGCCGAATGGACCACCGCTGATCACGCGGAGCTCGCCAGCCGCTTCGGTGTCGGCGGTGCGCTCACCGAAGAAGGGGTCCTCGAACTGGCCGAACAACAGAACGCCCAGCGCGAACTGCTCGAAAAAGCCAAACTCGTCCTCTACACTCGCCATGGCCAAGCCTTAGCGAGCGTGATCGAAGCACTCTACGACGCGGCGGTGGAGAGGTGAGAGGATAGGGAAGACAAATCCCTATTCTCTCTCCTCTTACCCCTATCCTCTCTACACCAGCACAGTCCCGCAGCGCACGCGCGTGTCATTCCGCAGCGGCGCCACGCTCACAATGCTCCACACGCGGCTCGCGCTATCGGTTAGCATTTCGCCGATCTTGGGTAGCGAGCCGCTCGGCCACGGCAGGTCCCAAATCGTTCGCGCCGTCCAAGCGCCGCCGGGCGAACCGTCGTTATCGGTCCAAGCCTGTTCACGCCGCCACGCCACGAGTGTCACCGGCGAACCAACCGTCGGTTGCCAAGAGACCTCTTCAAGACCATCAATCACCGCGGCAAAATCATCGTCCGCGTTCCAATCCAGCGGCATGGTAGGGATTTGGGGGTTGGGATGTGGGGAAAGAACTTGGGATGAGGAACGGGGAGTTTGGGACTATCGGAGAGGCAAGAACCGATCTGTCGATAGGCCTGTAGCTCGCTCTCTAAATCCCAATTCCCAAATCCTAACTCCCTGCTTGCGACGCCACTTCAAATGGCTCCGCATCGTGCAGTTTCTGATCGCACCAGTCGATGGTGCGCTGCAGCGCGTCGGCATACTGTTCCCAGTGAACGCGTTGGCCGTCGACCCAGTACGTTGGTTTTAGTTGCGCGCGCACCTCTTGCAGTTGCGCCAGCGTTTGCGCGCGGATGGTTTGGAGTTGTTCGATATCGGACATGGGATCGCTCAAGGTAGGATGGGTTATCCGCGTCAGCGGTAACCCATCGGGAGTGGAATCAAACCTGGCGCCAGATGGGTTACCGCTGACGCGGATAACCCATCCTACAAAGAGACAACAAGAATCCTTCGGTCCCCGCTCCAGCGCGCAAAACTCACGCGCGGAGCGGGGCGAAGGGAAGGGAAATGGTTAGCCGGTGCATTTCACCACATAGCGGGGATTCAGCACCGCGGCGGCGCCGCGCTCGCTCGCTTTGAAGCGGAGCACGATGTCGCTATTGAAATCGGCCTCACTACCGGCGGGCGCTTGCGTCACCGTGATCGGCCAGTTTTCCATGTAGGCGAAGGCGCGTTTGAAATCGCCCAAGAACCACCACTTCTTGGCATCCGCGGCGGCGACCCCCGATGCAACCACTCGGCGATAGGCGAGCCGACTCTCTTGGACCGTGTACGTTTCCTGAAAAACGGGCCCCAGCGGGTTCGGCCCGAGCGTCGTCGTGGCGCCGTCCGGCGAAACATAGTTCACACCCGTGCTGTGAAAGACGCGGTGCGCTGCATGCCGATACGCGGGCATCACCAACACCGTCGTGCCGCGCAGCAGCACCGGTTCGCCGGTCGCCGGGTCGAGCATGTCGGCCAGCAGTTGCTCGGCGGCGTCGATGTCGGTCCAGTCCACTAGCTCATTGCCGGCCAGCGTGTTGATCCACGGCGTGGCGGTTTGGTACGTGTTGTAACTCACGCCGCCCGACTTGTAGTTGTTGGTCACACCGAGCACCAGGTCCAACAGCCGCTTCTCCTTGCTCAGCCCCAACACTTCGCCCACTTCCGCCGCGCGGGTGAGGATGAGATTGGTGCGGTCGAAGAAAATCGCCTCCCGCGTCACCGGCACGATGAACCCGCGCTTGGTGGTGTTGGGCGTCTCGATGTATTCTTCGCCAAAGCCCAAATGCGGGAACGGCATTCCGGGCCGAACTTCCTGCACCTGATCGGCAATGCGCGTGGCGCCCGGAATCTTTTCGCCATCGAGCCGCGTCGGGATGGTGCTCACCAGTTTCGAGGCGATAAACGCTTCCTGCGTGTACGCATCGAGCACCTGGGCGTGAATCACTTGCCCCGTGAGATTCTGAAACGCGGTGACGTCGACGCCGTCACTCGCTTCCAGCAGGTTTGCGCCACCGCTGCGCGGATCCAACAGCCGCACCCATTCGCGGCCATCCGGCACGAGCGCCTCGGCCAGATCGCGAATGCTAAAGTCCTCCGGCGCCAGTTGCTTGGTCTCGAGCGCCTCCGAAAGATGCCGCACCGTTTTGCGCGGGCCATCCAGATCGTAACGTCGTTTCAGTTCACGATAGTTGAGAGTTGACATGGTAGTAATTTTTGGTGAGTTGTGAGTGGTCAATAGTGAGTCGATGTTGATGATTCGAATGCGGAGTTCGGAAGGCGGAATGCGGAATGAAGAAAGTGATTCCGCATTCCGCATTCGCACTTCCGCATTCCCTTTGATTCCGCATTCCGCATTTGAATTACGCTGGCGCCTGCGGGCCGCCGCGCATGACGGTGCTGATAAT
Organism: Pirellulales bacterium; assembly: GCA_022841705.1. Classification (GTDB taxonomy): domain Bacteria; phylum Planctomycetota; class Planctomycetia; order Pirellulales; family Lacipirellulaceae. Next base: position 42,762 of record JALHQZ010000004.1, on the reverse strand, counting down.
GTCCACCAGCACTTTCGTGCCAGCCGGGTTCACGCGTTTCGCACAGCGGCCAATTGCGGCGGCGTGCGCCGCCACGCCTTCGACCTTTTGCGTCACCAGCGCTGTGCCGCCCGCGTTCTCGCTGCCGCCGATCAGCTTGCCAATTTCGAACGTCGCGCTCGCGCAGTCGAACTCGAACACGCCGGTCGTTGCGATCCGCAGCGGCGTGGTGTCGCCCGCGGCCGACGCTTGCATCGCCACGCCGAGAAAGTTGTCCTGAAACACCTGCTGGTTGAGCAGCAAAGTGCCTTGATCTGCTTGGCTCGACGCTGGCTTCGCATCGTCCGTGTCGAGATACACCAGATCGCCGATCTCGACGACCGTCGCCGAATCAACCGCGGCGATAATGGGGTTGGTGTCGCCGTAGCGCCACCGCATGGTGTTAGCCATGGGGAAGTTCTCCAGAAAGAAAGTGGTGAATATTGGCCGGCACGCGGCCGCTCTATTGGGCTACGCGGGTCCGGTCGTGTGAAATACAGTTCAGCTCTGTTTGTTGCGACCGGGGCCCAGCGCCCGGCGGCTGATGGAATGAACGCGCGGTTAGCGCCGGATCGCGCTCACAAAACTCCTTGCGTCCTCCGCGCGGTCGCTGGCGAAATCGAACCACCGCTGCTCGCGCGCCGTGGCGCGCGGCGGGGCGAGCGATTCCAGCAGCGGGCCAAGCTCCATGAGCGCCGCGCGGTCGGCCGCCAGTCGGCGCATATCGCCGAGCGACGGGGCGCTTTCAAGCAGCCCCAAAAACAGCGGGCTCGTGAGTTTGCGCGCGGCGGGGCGGTCGTCGTACACGCTCGGCAGGCCGAACTCGACGAGCACCTGAGCGATCTGCGAGCGCCGCGTCTCGGCTTGTGTATTCTCCTTCACCGGCTCGGCCGATTCATGCTCGAACAACCCGCGGGTGCTCGCGGGATCGGCGACCACGTCGATGCTTTGCACCTTGAGGATTTCCTCGACGACCACTTCCTCGCCGCTGCGCGTGGTGCGGGCGACGACGTTATGCGACAGGCCCAAGTTCTCACTCGCATGCGCCGCATCCCACGCCAGTTGCTCGGCGAGCGCGTGTTTGGGATTGAAGTGCAAATCGCCAAACAGCCCTTCTTGCGGGCGAAACTCAACGCCGCGGATCGAGCCGAGCCGATCCTGGTAATCGCGCGGGCTCAGCGGATCGCCCTTGGGATGGTTAACATTCACCTTGGCGCCTTCGTACAGCGGAATCGCCCCTTCGAGCGCCGCCGGCCGATATACGCGGCCATTCCGCGAGGTGAGGCCGAGCAGCTTCACGCTCCGTAGCACACTACCGTCGTCCTCGACGGTGAGCGGCCGGCCGCTCGCGACGATGTACTCTTGCAACACTTCCGACATGCTGGATTTCCTTTCGTGATGAAACAAAAAAAGCCCGAGCATCCGTTCCGTGAGGAACGAAAGCTCGGGCTCGAACTCGACGCCGCGGTGCGGCTCGAAAGACGATGCCAGTTATAAGGCTGTCAGCTATCGGCTATCAGCTGTCGGCTTAAGCTGGGCCACGTTCATCCGCAGCCGATAGCTGATAGCCGAAAGCCGATAGCCTCTCTTCACTGCAAACTTCGTTCAATCGCCACGCGGATCTGCTGGATCGCACCATCTTGAACGTTAAAACTCAGCGTCGCGGCGCCGAAGGTGCCGCGGCGGGTTGCTTCGGCCAGCATCTGGGCGAAGGCAATCTGCACGCGGTCGTGCTTCGACAGGCGGGTCTGTTCTTTGCTGCTGGTGGTGATCATGGCTCACTTTCTCCGACGTTTCTATTCGTTCAATCTTCTCTGAAATGTATACGTTTGTTCATGTATTTCAAGAGCAGTTTGTGGCCACTTGGAAAAATCTTCTTACGCGGTTTTCTGGGCGTTTGTGGCTGTTTTGGGGATGGGTGGCACTGACTTTCGGCCGCGAAACGCTCTGCTTCGGGACAATCTCAACCGGCCGATTGTCAGTGCGGCCGGGAGGCCGTGGGAAGTGATCGAGCCGCAAGCTTCCTACGGCTTGCAGCCGCACTGACAATCGGCCGGTGATGTTTCTCATGCAGACAGAGTCCTGCGCGGCCGAAAGTCAGTGCCACCCAACTCGCGTCATGCCGCGTTCTTATGCAGCCGCCAGTTCTGTTGTTCTTGGTCGTAGTCGACGCCGATGCGTTGGCTCCAGCTTTGCGGCGAGAGGATGCGGTGCTCGTACGCGATTTCGTCGGCCTTGGCTTCGCTTAAACGATCGCGCAGTTCGAGCGACGGCGCCACCGCTTGAATCTCCACAGCGCTTCGCACAACGGGTGACAGTCGGCCGACCGTGATGGCGTTATCGACCGCACGCCACAATACGGCGAGGTCGTCTTCAATCATGGCCGCTTGCTGGCGCTGGAACATTCGCATCGCGGGGCCTTCGGCGACCATCGTTGAAGCGAAGTTGGCGTTCGAGGCATCGCTCGTGAACATGAACTCCGGCATCACCAGCCGCGCGGCGATGGCGCGCAGTTCGGCCTGGAGCACAGCGACGTAACTGGCCGCATCGATCTTGGCGCCGGGGAAGTCGTACTCTAGGCCCGCCGGTGCGTCGAGAATCGTGCCGGGTCCGTACTGCGTGAGCCGTTTCGTACGGCCGGTGGAGTCGAGCGCCGCGCCGGTGGACGAGGTGGCGACGAACTGCTCGACGCCATTTCGCGTGGCGCTGCGGTGTTTGCGAATCAGCGCGATGGCGGACTGAATCTCGGCCACCACGCTCATGTTGCGCAGCAGTTTTTCGGCGCGGCGGAGATTCTTACGGACCGAAGTGAAGAGCGGCAACCCGCGCTTCACGTTGCGATCGACATTTGCTTTGCGGTGCTGCACTTGGGACGCGTCGACCAGTTCGCCATCGATATAGTAGCCGAGCACGGTCTCGACATCGTGCCGCGCGGTGACGATGCCCTGGTTGTGCGCCGCATCGCCGAGTGCGCCGGCAGGCGGGGCGATTTGGTCGGGCTCGATGAACCGGACCCGCGTGTCGCCGGCGCCATCGGCAAACAGTCGCAAGAAAACTTCGCCGTCGCGATCGAGCCGCCGCACAATTTCCTGCTGGCGCGATTGCCACTGGTTCAGCCGGCGGAAGTCATCGATTACCCGCTGGACGCCTTGCGCGAGTTCCGCGCTGCCGGACGCGTCACGCTTCAGCGTGGCGTGATACCTGTGCCCTGCGCCAACGATGTAGCTGATGCGGTTCTCATGCCCGTTGATGGCGAACTCGTTCGTCAGCGCCAGCGCCCGGCATTCGGTGCGAATCGTCTCAAGCGCGCCGGGTCCCAGTTCCAACGCACTCGCTGAGTGCGGCCCCCACACGCCAACCGGCTGCCACAGTTCGCCGTTATCGCCGCGCAGCGCGTCGGTGGGATCAATAAGTTCATTCCAAAACGCGTCGAGCGCTTCGGTGAGTTTGGTTTCGAGAGTCATGGGAGGAAACAGGGTCGAAAGGTGAAAGGGTGGAAAGAGTTAGTGGGAGTTGGGTGGCACTGACTTTCGGCCGGAGTTGGCTTGTGCTGCAAGTGCGACTGCGCCGGCCGATTGTCAGTGCGGCCGCTAGGCCGTAGGAAGCTGGCAGCTCTGGGCTACTTGCGGCTCGGTTACTTCCTACGGCGTGAACGCCGCCCCGACAATCGGCCGGTTGTGTTTCATTTTGATGGCAAAGTCCCGCGCGGCCGAAAGTCGGGGCCACCCAACTTTTACTCATGCGATCAATCGTTCGCCTAATCCATCATCACGGTCGCGTGTACGCCACGCTTCTTCAGCGAGGCGCAGCGCCATCTCGAGCGCGTCGGGCCCGTCGTCGTGGGCGCTGATGGGGAAGTCACGAAGTTGGTCGACCAGCAGCTTCGCGCCAGCCGAACCGCGTTTGAAGCGGATGCGGCGTTGTGACAAATAGGGACCGAGGCGGCGAATCCGCAGGGCTTTCGCGCTGGTGTTGGTGATTTCCCACGGCGTGACGCCGAGTACGTTTTGCCGCACGAACTCGGCGATGAACTCACCAGCGAGTAACTCTTGGTACTGATTAGCCTCCACGCCGAATACGTCGGGCCGGAACTCACACACATGCCGCACGCCATCGGCCACGAGCTGCGGCGTCGGCCGGCGCGCGAGGTCGGCATCCACGTACAACATGCCGTTGGGATCAATTCCGAGTCGCACGATCGCCGAGTAATCGCACAGCCGCGCATCACGCCCTTTGCTCGGGTCGATCGCGATGGTGCGCAGTTGCAAGTCATCCGGCCACGCGTCGAACCAAATCGCGTCATCAAAATAACTCTCCGGCCATTCACACCGTTCGGGATCGACCGGTGAACCTTGCTTTTCGCGCTCGAACGCTGTGGCGCCACTTTCGGCCCGCATTTTCATCAGGGTCAGCAGGTCTTCCACTTCGGGCCACAACACCTGCGCGCCGGCGTGCAGCGCAGCGTAGTGATCGTGGTAGAACTGCTCTGCGTCAGCAGCGGCGGACGGATTGTGCAGATCGCTGTAAATCGCTTCCCATTGTTGCCAGAGCGCCATGTGCGTTGGCCATGTTTCAATCGCGCTAAAGAGTTTCGACTTCCAGCCCGGCGCGCTGTGAAGTTCGAGCGCCAGCGCATCGCGATGCAGCGCCGTGCCCAGGTTGAGCAGCGTGGTGCGCGCACTGCCCGCCTTCATTAGCGCGCTGTGAAACCAGTCGCGCGATTGCTGCCGCAAATACGCGGAGGCGATATGGCCGTCGTTTTGCAAGTCGTCGCAGACAATGAGCGTTGGCCGATGCGCGCCGTGCCGGCGACCGCGCAAACTTTGCCCAGCGCCATACGCTTCAATCCGCACATCGTTAGCGAGCGTGAGCGCGGTCCGCTGCCAGAGATGCTTTTTCGTTGTGAGGCCCGGATAAGCTTTTTTCAGTAGCGGGTTGTGTTCGAGCTCGGCTTTGAGATTCGTGAAGTGCGCGCAGGCTTGATCTTCGGTATCGGTGACGATCCAGATATACGACTCGGTGTTTTCAAGCGCCGACCGCAGCACATACGCCAGCGTGCCAACGGTTGACTTGGCCGACCCGCGCGGGCCGATGAGGTTGATCTTTTGGCCGCGATTGTTGGTGGCGTCGTCAAGCTGCTGCGCAAGCCAAGTATGCATTCTCGACGGCGGCCGCGTGAAATGCTGAGGCAAGAACCGCCGACTCCAGGCGAGCAAATCGGCTCCGCGCCGCGCCGTGATTTCAGCCGCCGACGGATTCGCGAGGAACTGCACTTGCAAGCGCGCGGAGAGTTGGGAAGCGAGTGGATTGGGAGACATAGGAGTAGAAAGGTCAAAGGATTGAAAGGTCGAAAGTGGAGGAGGGCTCTCGTGAGCCCGATTTCGGTCAACCATCGAAATAAGTGTGATCGGTAATCTGAGGTCGCGCGAAATCGGCGTCGGAGAGGCCTCCTCCAGATCGGGAGAGTTCGGATAACTGGGAGAGCACGCCGGCGCGCTGGTCGTCGTCGAGGATTGTTTCGGCGATGATGCGGGCGACGTTCGCGAGCAGTTCGTCAACGGCTTTCGCTGGCACGCCGCTGCGCGGCGCGTAACGCTGCGGGTTTTGTTGTTCGAGCCACCAGACGCTGGCCCGCCAGTTTTTCACGTCTTCGCGGGCGGCGTGAATGTTTTTCAGGTGCGCGAACTCTGCGAGCGCTGTTGCTTTTCGCAGTTCGCAGGCGAACTCGGCGTCACCACTTGCGGCGGCTGCGAACTCGCCGATCGACACGCCAATCGCCGCCGCGGCAAGTTCCGCGTGTCCACCGTTCGACACGATGGCGAGCGCGAGTTGTTGTTGGTTGAAAGTGAGCATTGGTGAGTGAAGAGTTAGGAAGGTTGGGTGGCACTGACTTTCGGCCGGAGTTCGGATGTTTTGAAAACGCGGCTTCGTCGGCCGATTGTCAGTGCGGCCGGTAGGCCGCGGGAAGCTGATAGGTTGCTTGCGAGTCGGTTACTTCCTACGGCTGCGCCGCACTGACAATCGGCCGGTTGAGTTTCATTCTGATGGCAAAGTCTCTGGCGGCCGAAAGTCAGTGCCACCCAATTTGCTTCCTTCGCCGACGTACTCAAACGACACCACACACCTTCCTGCCGAACTGCGATAGCCGGCGAATCTTTCATTTCGGCGCGAACCTCGCGCTGCGGTCCGCACGCTGCGCGTGCGCCACAGCGGCGAACGCTGACAGTGGGCAATCAACGCCGGATGACTGCTGGTGACGTTGACGCGATCGCCGGCGGACCGTTCGTGCTCGGCCACGGCGGCGACGACGCGCATGCCAATGCCGAGGCCTTGGTAATCGGGCAGCGTGACAATGCGTGTGAAGCGGCGGTGGTGACGCCGGCCGATCACCGGCAGCGTGGCGCAGAACATCACGGGTTCACCTTCCCACGTGGCAAGGTAACAACGCGCCGAGCGGTTGAGCGAACCACTCAAATAGTGATGACGTGCAAACAGCCGCCACGCTTCCACGCCGCAGCGCGAGATTTCCAGTCGCACTTCGGGCCGCCTAAGCCGCCTCCGCGAAAGTTCGCCGGTCGCCATGTCGAGCGTCCAGTCCGGTTCGAGCCATTCGGCGACATCGTAGTGACAGGTGACCGCCACGAATCGGCCATCGATTCTGCCCTGACGAATGCCCTTCGCAATCGCTGCCGAACAAACCTTCGCCACCGTGCGATCGACGACGCTCGTGAACTCATCGAACACGATCACGTCTTGCTGTTGACTTAGCGCTCGCGCCAAGTCGCAGCGAAAGCGTTCACCATTCGAGAGCACGGCGTACGGTTTGATCCAACTCGGCGGCGAGCCAAAGCCGACGGCGGTGAAGAGCTCGAGCACTTTCCGCACGGGGACTTCGCCGAAGGCATCGACGACCGCGCGATCGGCGGGCCACTCGGCGCCTTGGTAAAGCTGCGATCCGAACGCTGCTTTCGCGACGGTGCTTTTGCCGCTGCCCGAAGGACCGACGATCAGGCCAATCTGCCAATCGTCGTCCAGCGCGGGGAGTTCAACCTCAAACCGCACGACCGACTTGTCGGCGAGCGGCACGTCGAACATTCCAGCGACTTGCGCAACGCGGAACGAGGGGTGAATCGGCGTTTCAGCGGTGATGGTGTGATGAAGCATTTCTATTAGTGGCTAGTTGAAGTGATTCGTAGCCCTCTCCCTTTTGGGAGAGGGTTGGGTGAGGGTGAAGTTGGTACTCGCTTCATTCCCTCACCCCAGCCCTCTCCCAGCGGGAGAGGGAGAACACGCGAGCGTTGCTCGCAGCTTTACAACGTCAGCACCTTGCATTTCAGCCCTTCGCTGGTAAGCCGTTCGTATAACTCCTCCTGTTGTGATTCGTCCGCACAGTCGATCACCACTTGGTAGCTCGCGGGAATTGCGACTTCCGGCTGTTTGAGCGCCGCGTCGAGATTTGGCAACTTGCTCGCCAACCCAGCGAGCAGCTCATTCACCGCGGTGTTGTCGCTGACCGTGCGGTCGAGCAGTTCGGCGAGTTCGCTTTCATTCACGCCCGCCATCGCGGCGAGCGGATCGAAGGTGAGCAGCAGTTTGTCGGCTTCCGATTCGTCGAGATCGAGCACCAAGACAGGCACGATGGCGTCGGGCGTGGTTTCGGCGCGGAGGTGGCCATCGACGAGTTGGAGCGAACCGTCGGACAGTTCACGAGCCAGCAGCGCATCGGCGTAGCCGATTTCGGTGAGCACGCCGCGGAGCGCGTCCTGCTGCCGCTGCGGATGCGAGCGCCAGTTGTGCGGATGGGGGCGAAGTTCGCTGGCCCGCACGCGGCGGAGTTCGGTGATACGGTCACGAATTGTCATGGGAAGTTCCTTATCAACGGGTGGACGGTTACACGATTGGCGGCGGGATGATCGGCGCAACGGTCACGCTGCTCGAACCAGTGCGGCCGGGCATTGTGCTATCGGTGCGCGACGATTCGTAGAAGTTCGACAGATTCGTTGGCCACGGCGCGAGGTCGGCCGGCAACTCGGTCACCGGAATGCCCTCGGCCAGCAAAGCCAAGCGATCTTCCGTGAAGACGCGATCCAAGCGCGGCACCGTATCGACCATTTCGGTGCCAGTGAAAAACGCGGCGGGGTTGTAGCTGCGGAGTTGGTCGTCGCTGAGCGCGAAACCCGGCGCCATGGCAGTTTCGCGCGGCACGCCAAACAGTTCGATCGCCATGTTCGTGTAAACCCGCTTCACATACTGGCCGACCTGGCCGGCGAACGCGGTGGAGATTTCCAGCTCCTTGCGGTTCTCGGTGTGCTGCATCGCTTCGGAGAGCGAGACCAAAACCAGACCGACCCAGCGCCGCAGGAAGGGATTTCGCACCTTAAAATACGGCACGGGATACACACGAAACACTTCACCCGCCGGCCGCGCGTGGAGCACTTCCATGTTGTCTTCGCCCGGCGCCACGCTGCGCCCGGCGAGCACATTGGCGGCCCGCAGATAAAGTTTGTGAATGCGTTTGCACGTGTTGATCGACGGCGGAATACGCAGATCGACATCTTCGTGGTGCATGATGTGAAACAGATTGCGGCCCACCAGTTCGACCCAGTCGAGAATCTGCGGGTTCAAACTGCCCACATCGTTGGACCAGTTGGGCACCGCGTAACCGGCGTCGCCAAAGACGCCCACGTTGTACCAGAGAACAGCATCGGTGTTTGTAACGGGCATGGAAGTGAAAGGGGTTGGAAGGTGGAAGGGTGTAAAGGTGGAAGGGTGAAAGCAGAGTTGGGTGGCACTGACTTTCGGCCGGAGTGCGGTTGTTTGGCGGGTGTAGTTTGGTCGGCCGATTGTCAGTGCGGCCGGTAGGCCGTTGGAAGCTTGCGGGTTGCTTGTGGCTCGGTCACTTCTTACGGCTGCGCCGCACTGACAATCGGCCGGTGATGTCCTTTCTTGCAGGTAACGTCTTGCGCGGCCGAAAGTCAGTGCCACCCACGCTTATCATTCCGCATTCATCCGCTGCCGAATCAGCGAGTCGAGCGTCGCGAGGACTTCGGTTGCGCCGGGGTATTTGCGCACGGTGTGTTCGCAGGACCACTCGTAGGCGCGGGCGAACGCGTTGCCTTCGACGGTGATGTAACGCAGGTCGGGAACGATTTGTTGCGGAGTAGGTGGCGAATCGACGGTGATTGATGAATCAGGCTGCTTCCCGCTGACTTGCTTGGGGAAAGGGTTCGGTACGCGGACCTCCGGCGCCGCGCGAGTTGTTAGACGTGAAGCGGCGCTTTAGGAGCCAGCAGCCGAGGACGATTGCGGCGCCGACGGGACTGCTGACGCCGAGACCGGTCAACAACCACGGCAGCCAAGTGGGACTCGTCTTCGCGGCGCCGGCGGCGAGTTGCTTAAGGCGTTCATTGAGCGCCTGCGTTTCGCTACGCGGCGTAAGTTCGGTCAGTTGCTCTCTCAGTTTCTTTAGTTCGCTTTGAATCGTGTTGCGCCAGGGGTCGAGGACATCAGCTTTTGGCGGTACTTCTTTTGGCTCCGTTTCCTTCGGCGCGACGGGCACGAGTGGAACTTCGGGTTTGTCGTTCGCGATCGGCTGCGGCAAGTTGCGGTCGATAAACTCGGCGAGCGGGCGGCCAGCGGTGGCGTAACTTTCTCCGTAGCAGGCGCCCCAAATCACGGCGACCACCTGACCATACGAATTGATTACCGGCCCACCGCTGTCGCCCTGCCGCACTTGGGCGCCGATCACGAGACTCGGCGCCCGCGAACCGGCGGCGGCTGACCAGCCGCGCACCGGGCCGCGCGCCGCGGCGAACTCTCCCGTGCTGCCGTATCCGCAAGCTGCAAGTGTGCCTGAAGGAATTCGTTCAATGTCGAGCTCCAACGGCTTAATGGCGACAGCTTCGATGACCAGTAGCACGAGATCGTTCGCGGGGTCCGCGGCGCCAATTTCCGCACGGAGAGATGAGCCCGTGGCGAGTTGGCTCGGCGGAAACATGACAGAAATGCGGCCGACCCCATCGCGAAACAGATGATGACAGGTGAGGATGTAACTTTTGCCGTTGCGTGTGGCGATCAGCGCGCCACTGCCAAGCGTTGCGCCGGACGTGCCGGCGTTCGTGATGCGCACGACGGCCGGCAGCGGCGCGACTTTTGGCGCGGGACTCGATGGCGCCGGGCAAACGCCGCCGGGACATTGCGTAAAAACTGGCTGTTGCCACAACAGCAGCAGCGAAATAGCAAGGACAAGGGTTTTCATGACTATTCTCCAGCGAGCGTGAACAGGTATTCGTAAAACGGACTGCGGGCCAAATCGGCGGGCTCTGTTAAACGATCGGCGAGGTGCGGCACGGGATCGACTCCGCCGCCGACGCGGTCGGCCAGCGCGCACGCTTGACTGCAAAACGGCGGGCGAAGTTCGGCGTCGGCATCGTCAATCGGTTTGACGAAGAGCCGCACGAAGGGCAGATGTCGCAAGGCGGCAAGCAGCACGGCGCTGTAGCCGTAATCGCTGCCGGCGAGGTTTTTTAGGTAGCGCGTTGATTCGTGCGAGTCGTACTGCGGCCAGCGTGCGCCGGGGCGAAGTACATCGATGGCGCTCGGATGTTTGCGCACCTGGCTCGCGAGCGTCACCGCTCTTCCGCCGCACCACTCGCGCACTTCCAGGCAGAACAGCTGATCGCCCCACCACGCCGCTTTCGCGGCGTGCGAGTATTCACTGCGGCCGAAAGCGGCAATGATTCCCCGCCGGCGAAATAGCAGCAGATCGCCATCGCGAATGAAACGTTTGGCGGTTTTCAAATTGATGTGCGTGCGGAACATAGTGGTGTGTTTTTCAGTAAGCGCGCAAAAAAAGCCCGGCGCGGGAGAGGTTCCCGCGCCGGGCTTGTGAGGGATGCTTCTTGGTAAAGCTCCGTCGGCAATGCCGCGGTCGATGGTTTCTAAGTTAGCGGAGGGAGTGGCTACATTCTAGAGCTGTTGAGAAAATATTTTTGGAATTCTTAGTGGCTACAAATTGGGGTTGATTTTTCGGAAACACGCGTTCCGGAATCTTGTTGCTCGGGGCGGTGGCGAGGGGTAGGATGAAGACCACTGGTGAGGTCACTCGCCGGCCGATGTCTGTCACAATCTTGAAGGTTCACTTCGCATGGCACGCAATTCTGGTTCGCACGATGGACGGTCACGGAAGCTGCGCATGGAGGCGCTGGAGCGAAGGGAGATGTTGGCCGGGGATTTTGAGCTGCTGAAGGATGTTAATTCGATTTCCGATCCCCAGCTCAGTTTCTCACCCAACAACTTGACCGAAGTGGGTGGCGTGGTCTTCTTCTCATCCGCTGACTTCAGTACGAGAAACCAACTCTGGAGAACGGATGGGACTGAGGCGGGAACAATCCTGGTAAAGACTCTCGGCCCCAGTTCTGTGAACTTTTCCCCTCAATCCCTCACCAACGTGGCAGGGACGCTCTACTTCGTCGCCTCCGATGGCGTCTCCGGTTACGAGCTCTGGAAAAGTGATGGAACCGAAGGCGGTACGGTCCGAGTGAAAGACATCAAGCTCGGTGCGATCGGTTCGAATCCCCAGATGCTTACGAATGTGGGAGGAACCCTGTTCTTCACCGCCAACAGCGGCGGTAGTAGCAGCGAGCTATGGAAAAGCGATGGCACCGAGGTAGGGACGGCACAGGTTAAGGATCTCCGGCCCGGCTGGAACTACCCCGAGATCAGCCAGCTTACAAACGTGGCCGGGACGCTTTTTTTCCGGGCTGATGATGGCGTCACCGGAATTGAACTCTGGAAGAGCGATGGCTCGACAGCGGGCACCGTTCCGGTGAAAGACATCCAACCCGGCGCTGCAAGTTCTTCGCCCTACGGTTTCTTGGACGTGGGGGGCTCACTCTTCTTTACAGCCGACAACGGCAGCGATGGCTTTGATCTGTGGAAAAGCGATGGAACCGAGACGGGGACTGTGCGCGTCAAGGACATTCCTGCCCCTTTTGGTGGGAGCCCGATACTTCGCTCGCTTACAAATGTGAGTGGCACAATCTATTTCATCGCCAATGGAGGCAGTCAACTTTGGAGAAGCGATGGCTCCGAAGCGGGTACCGCACTTGTGAAGGATTTCGGCACCTTCAATTATATCAACTCGCCAAGCTACCTAACTAACGTTGGGGGGACGCTGTTCTTCGGCATCAATTACAACACCGGTGGCAGCGCGCTGTGGAAGAGCGATGGTTCAGCGGCCGGAACGATTGTGATTGGTTCAGGCTCGGGTTTGAGTCGATTTACGAGCATCGGTTCAATTCTCTACTTCGTTTCGCAGAGCGACGGCGGCGCCGAGCTGTGGAAGAGTGACGGAACAAACGTAGGCACAGCGATGGTAAAGGATATCCGCCCTGGTCCAGAAGGTAGTTTCAGCTCGGATTTTCGTGATCGGCAGCTAAGACTCGCGAGCGTTGGAGGAACTCTCTTTTTCTCTGCCAACGACGGGACTACAGGCTACGAGCTTTGGAAAAGCGATGGATCATCCTCAGGAACCGTTCAAATTCGAGAACTGCGCGCCGCTACTCGTGATTCTTACTCCCGCGATCTCACCAATGTTGGTGGTCTCCTGTTCTTCGGCGCAACCGACGGCGCGGGTGGTGTCGAGCTTTGGAAAAGCAACGGCACGGATGGGGGAACGGTGCTCGTAAAGGAAATCTATCAAGGCGAGCTGAGCTCGAATCCGCGCTATCTCACGGAAGTCAACGGAGAACTCTATTTCAGCGCCGCCGACGATACTGGCGGGACCGAACTTTGGAGAAGCAACGGCACGGCAGCCACGACCACGCGAGTTAAGGATATCCGACCGGGCATCTACCCTTCCCATCCCAATAATCTGCTCAACATTGCCGGCACGCTGTATTTCACCGCCAATGATGGTGTTGGCGGGATCGAACTTTGGAAAACCAATGGCACGGATGAGACGACCGTGCGGGTCAAAGATATCTTACCAGGGATTGGGAGCGGGGATCCACGCTATCTCACTAACGTCGCGGGAGCTCTCTACTTCACTGCCAACGATGGTGTGAGCGGCCGCGAACTTTGGAAAAGCGATGGTACGGAATCTGGAACCATTCGCGTGAAAGACATTTTCCTAGGAACTCTTAGCTCGACTCCTACGAATCTAATTGCCGTTGGGGAGATGCTCTATTTTTCCCTCCGCACAAATTTTGCGCCACATACCACTGAGCTTTGGAAAAGTGATGGCACGGAAGCCGGCACACTTAAGGTTAGTCAGTTCAGCTCCAATTCAAGTAGCTTCTCGATTCGCTACTTGACGAATGTAGGGGGAATGCTTTTCTTCAGTGGCTACAGCAGTGGTGGAGAAATTGAATTGTGGACTAGCAACGGGACCGAAGAGGGGACCGGGCGGGTCAAAGACATTCGTCCCGGCACAGCGAGCTCTAACCCGCGCAGCCTCGTTAACGTGGGTGGAACTTTATTCTTCGTCGCCAATTCCACCAGCGGCGAGGGCGAGCTTTGGAAAAGCGACGGGACAGAAGCAGGGACAGCGCAGATTACAGGTCCGATTTTCGGCCGCTCTCCCGTCACTCCAGCGCTGAATGTCGCGGGAACGCTTTATTTCGTCCCACAAGATCACCGCTTCCTCTGGAAGAGCGATGGAACTGCGGCAGGAACGCAGTCTGTCCTTGGTGATTCGTGGTCTACGTTTAGTTTTTTTTCTTACAATAGGAAATGGATCACTTCCGTCAATGACCGAGTATTTGTCGTCAGTAACACTTGGACCTACGGCGTTGAGATTTGGTCTGCAAGTATTGCCGATCCCCCGCCGCTAATTGGTGACTACGACCGCAGCGGCGTCGTTGACCTCGCTGATCGTGACCTCTGGCAGAGCAGTTTCGGTTCGGCGGTAAATCTGGCGGCAGACGGAAACAACAACGGAATCGTCGATGCAGCCGACTACTCGGTGTGGCGCGATGCGTACGTTCCGCCTCCAGTGAGCGTGGCGTTCGCAGCGGTTGCCGCGACGCAACGGCTCGCCGCGTCACCTCCTCGCCGCACGCCGTCCTTACCGTCCACTTCCCCCGTAGCGACGGTTGCGCTTGCGAGCGCGGCGACTTCTGCGGCGCCGATTGCGGCTTCACCGGCGCGACGGGATCTACTCACCCTCGCGGCGCGCGATGCGGCGTTCGCAGAGCTTGGCGAGAACGCGGACAATAGCCGGGGACCTACGGTCCGCGGAGTTCAGCCGAAAACCGGTACGCCGCGGAGCGTAGCTCCCCGGCTATTGGGCAGTGCGATCAGCTCGACCTAAAACGCGCTCCGCTAGCGCGTCGCGGCTAAACGCCTAACGGCTGCTGCTCGCGGGCGTCACGGCGATGCGGCCGGGGGCGGCGCTTTCGTAGATGCTGAACTCGCCCCATACGGGCAGGTGGTCGGAGAGCTCGCCGGCGAATTCGATCGTCGTGTTGAACTGCCGCACCAGATCGAGCACGCCGGCTTGGCCGGTGAACTCGCTGGTGGCGTAGCGGTTGATCACGATGTTGTCGTGCAGCTTGGTTTGCACGGTGTTCGTCGGCTCGGTTTGAATCACCGGGTAGATGCCGGGGATGTCGCCCAACAGGCCGAAGTCGCGCGGTTGCAGCGGACGGGAAGAGGCGCCGATCATGGTGCTCGGTTTCGCGGGGACGTTGGTGTTGAGATCGCCCAGCAAGATCACATCGTCTTCGACGCCCCCGCCAATCGGCATCCGCTGCACAGCGGTGTAGGCTTGGGCGAGCGCGTCGAGTTCCTGCTTCGCTTCGTCGGGATCGGTGTGGACATTCATCAGGATGAACGTGAAAGCTTGCTCCGGCGGCGCCTGTTTCGCGCGGAACATGGCGACCATCGGTTCGCGATGCAACAGATCGTTGGGGTCTTCCATGGTGAAGACCACCTGCGGGTTCACTTCCACGGTGGCCGTGTTGTAGAGGAAGGCGTACTGTTCGGTGCTGTTGGTGCGGCCCAGCCGGCGGCCGACGCGGCGATCGTACGGTGGTAAGCCTGGTTGATTGACGTAGGTGCGCAGAAAGTTGTCGATGAAATAATCGTTCTGCGTGCGGATTTCTTGAATCGCGATGACGTCGAACATGCGCACCAGGTGCGCAAGCGCTTGCATCACCTGCGGTTTGGCCGCTTTTGATTCGCCGAAGACCTGGATGTTGTAGCTGGCGATCTTGAGCGACGGCCGACCCGCGATGGGAATTGGCGGCTGCGCCGCGGCGGGCGGGCCAATCACCGGTGGAGCGCTATTCACCAATGGTGGTGAACTGTAGGGCTGCGAACCATAACCGGTGTTAGTGGCCGACGGGTACTGTGCGCCAGCCCACGGCGCATTTTGCGTGACGCCACCGAAGCCACCCGGCAACTCGATACCGAACTGCCCGAGCAGCTCGCCGATCTGCCCGCCGTACATCATGTACACGCCCCCCAAGAGCGCCGCGATGCTGGCGTAACTGGTGGTGCGGCGCACGGGGAACTCGCGGGGTGGGTGAGGCGAACGGGGGCGCGCGGAAGCGCACCCTCGTTCACTTCATCGGTCCGCGCGAGTTTGCGGGTTGAGAAGAATTTGGCGGTGCTAGCACCCAGCGTGGCGATGTGTTAGGACCAGAAGAATGGCAAAGTCAATTTCGCGGTCCTCCTGCTCTCGCTGCTTGCCGCCACCATGCTCCTCTCCCCGCGCGACGCCGAAGCCTTCTTCAAACTCCAAGGCTTGTGGATTTTCTACCTCAACGAACATCTGCGCGTGTATCCAACCTTCGCTGACACTGGCGAGATGCCGAGGTTTACCCAGCTCCAACGCGCGAAAGTCCGCGACGCCGGCCTTAAGCACCCGCAATTGTTGCGCACGTTCCTAAGCGACAATCCCTTTGGCTGCTCGGACGACGAGCTGAAGATTCTCGTTAACTGGCGCCACGCGGTGTGCGACACGTTCTATCTCACCGCGCATCAGTCGGACTACTCGGTCTTCATCTCCGCGCGCAATCCCGACCAGGTGTACGGCGTGATTGGCTTGACTGAGGAACTGTCGCAAGTGATTAAGTTCGCGCCACCGGTGGAACTGAAGACGATGCTTTATCCCTGGAAAGAATGCTGGGTCCCCGATGTGCTGAAGGCGAACAAGACCCCGCTCACCGCAGAGTTAGCGGCGCCGCTGGCGGAACTCAGCGCTGCGGCAATCAATGCAGGTTGGCTGCGCCGCCATCCCAACGATGTGGGTACGGCCCCGCCGGAGCTGGCGGAGCAAGTCGCCGCCCTCCGCGATTGGCGCCCGCCAAAGAAGCGCCGGTAATGCAATTCCGTTTAGCCGCGACGCGATAGCGGAGCGCGTTTGAGTTGGGTACCGAGTCACCCTCGCAAAAAGCGCTCCGCTATCGCGTCGCGGCTAAACGATCCTTCAATTGAAGACATTGACATCCGTACACTCATTATGTAAGTTGGGCGTGGAGGATTTCGCCATGCTCGCCACTCATGTCATCTTCGCCGCGTACGGCTTCTGGCTGCCGAATGATCCTCGCGGTTCATGGTCCGACTTTGTCGGCGCCTGGGATTTGTACGTCTTCGGGCGGGCGACGAAAACAAACGTCACCCGTTCTGTCGCCCATCAGCCCCACGACAGCACGCGAAGAATCGCCACGAAAGAGTTTCTTAAGCGCCCTCCGGTAACTTTCACAGGCGCTCAAGCCCGCGCGATCGGCCGCGGATTCGCTAGTTACCTCCGAAAGAGTCGAGTGCAAGCCTTCGGCTGCGCAATTCTCCCCGGCCATTGCCATCTGATCGTTTCGGCCGGAGTAATGCATGCCGAGCAACTCGTCACTCAACTCAAAGGCGCCGCCACGCGCGAACTCCTCGCCGAAAACCTCCACCCGTTCCAATCGTTTAGCCGCGACGCGCAAGCGGAGCGCGTTTCGCCCCGCCGACCCCCAAAATGCTTCGCCCGCGGTCAATGGAAGGTCTATCTGAACACGCGTGCTGACGTCCTGCGTGCCATCAAATACGTCGAGAACAACCCCCTGAAACTTGGCCTCCGTCGCCAACACTGGTCATGCGTCAGCCCCTATTCATAACCGACCGCTTAGCCGCGCTCACGCTAGTGGAGCGCGCTTTGCCGACCGTCGGGCGACGGAACGCAGGCGCATTCCCTACCGCACTCCCGAGTAAGGCGCCGTGACGCGCTGGGACCGGCATTGCTCGCGGGTGGTTACGGGATTGGCGACGCGTTCAATCTCATCAACCGCCAAGCCGCGATCGACCAGTTCTCGCTTGAAGGCGATGATCTGCCGAGTTTCGGCAAACTTGCGAACTTCTCGCGCCACCGCCGCGAGACACAACGAGACCGCGAACCCTAGCCCAATGACCGTGATCATATTGAACGGGGCGGGGATCGCAACGATCAGACGAATTAGTTCCAACATAATTTGGCACTCCCAACACGAGGCGGCCCGCGGACCGCGGACCGCCGCTAACCTTATTCTAAGGGATTTCAGCGTTAATCCGGTAAGGAGTTCGTCATTCCTCGGCGAATCTTGCAAAGGAGCCTGGAGTTGAGGGCTTGATTCCTTCAGCAGTCACCCGAACGTGTTGAGTCCACCACGCGGAGATCCTTACTTCTCGCTCGCTCAGAACACTTAGCTCCTGCCCAAACTTTAGGCTCCCCCTGCCCCACCGCAATTGACTTTCGGCCCTAAGTGGTTTAGCGTAGAGGAGTTGGGCGTTGCCGCCGAGGTTGGCCAATTGTAAGGCACAACCGCGCGGCACGGCGCTCCGCCCCTGCCTCCACTTCGGCTTCACACTCCGCCCTTCCTCACTAGCCCAGCCGTGGCGACACCTTCAGGCGCGAATTCGGGCGGCCAAAAACCTTGGGGCGGCGTCTTTAGCACCGCCACCGATGGCCGTGTCGAAAAATTCAGCGAAAGCGTCTCCTACGACTGCCGCCTTTATGCGCAGGACATTCGCGGCTCGGTCGCCCACGCTAGGATGCTGGCCGCCGTGGGAGTGCTCACCCCCACTGAGCGGGACGACATCGTCGCCGGCCTAACCAGAATCGCTGCCGAAATCTCCGCCGGCACGTTCGTCTTCCGGCCCGAGCTGGAAGACGTCCACATGAATATCGAGCGGACCCTCACCGAGCGCATCGGCGATGCGGGCCGCAAACTGCACACGGGCCGCAGCCGGAACGACCAGGTTTCGACCGATTTTCGCCTCTGGGTCCGGGACGAAATCGACGCGCTCACGGGCCTCTTGCGGGATGTCCAGCGGGCGTTCGTCGGCCGGTGCGCCGCCGATGCCGACATTATCCTCCCCGGTTACACGCATCTCCAGCGCGCCCAACCGGTCCTCGCCAATCACTACTGGCTGGCGTACTGCGAAAAGTTCGAGCGCGATCGCGCCCGTTTGGCCGACTGCCGACGCCGCGTGAACCAACTGCCGCTTGGCACGGCCGCGCTGGCTGGCACCACAATTCCGATCGATCGCCAACTGGTCGCTGACGAGCTCGGCTTCGAAGGTTTGGTGGCCAACAGCCTCGACAGTTCTAGCGACCGCGACTTCGCCATCGAGTTCGTGGCGTGCCTCAGCCTGATTGCGCTGCATTTGAGCGGGTGGGCCGAAGAATGGATTCTCTGGAGTACCAGCGAGTTCAACTTCATCAAGCTCCCGCAGGCGTTCTGCACCGGTTCGTCGATCATGCCGCAGAAGATCAACCCCGATGTGCTGGAGCTGACTCGCGGCAAAACAGGCCGCGTGATCGGCGACCTGCAAGCGCTCTTGGTGCTGGTGAAAGGCCTGCCACTCGCCTACAACCGCGACCTGCAAGAAGACAAAGAGCGAGTCTTCGACGCCGCCGACACAGTGCGCGCTTGCCTGGAACTCGCCGCTCCGCTGGTAGCCGGCGCCGAACTGAAGCGTGAAAGCATCGCGTCGCGCTTGGAGCACGGCTATCTCGACGCCACCACGCTGATGGAACACCTCATCACCCAAGGTGTCCCCCAGCGCACCGCCCACGAAATCATCGGCAAACTCGTCGCCGGCGCGATGGAGCAGAACATCCCCCTCGCCAAATTGACCGCGTCCGAACTGAACGCTGCGCACCCCGGCCTCGCATCCAGCGCCCCAAGCGTGCTCGGCGCCGCCAACAGCATCGCCGCCTTCAAGAGCCTCGGCAGCACGAACCCCAACATGGTCGCCGATCAAGTTGCGAAGTGGAAAGAACGCCTCGAAGGAGAACCCTAAACCTTCCTTTCGACTGAGCGCTCGTTGTCAACCCCAAATTGTAGCCACCCCGCTGAGGAGTGGTCTGTCAAGAGGCATTTGTAGCCACCCGAAATTTGTAATGTGCCCGCCGTGAATTGTTCCACGTGGAACAATTCACGGCGGAACTCCCTTTACCAACTCATCAGGCAAAAAATGTTTCACGTGAAACATTCTTCCACTAACTCGACTCCGAAAAATGTTCCACGTGGAACATTCTCTGGGCGCCAATTTCGATTCGTCTTCACTCTGCTGCTCGGTCTGTCGAGCATCAGCCTGGCTCAAGACGAACCACCCGCGCCGGCGCCAATCAATACCGCCACCATCGCCAACCCGACCGTCCGCGCCGCCCTTGAAATGCCGCGGAACACGCCGGCTGATTTTTTAGCCACGGTGACCGCGCTGATCGATCTCGGCGAGCCCGAATTAGCCGCCCAAGTTTTTGGCGAACTCGCCCAACAAAAACTCACGGCCGCCCAACAGGCCGAATTGGTCCGCGAAGTTGGCCCCGCCGCCTTGCAAAAACTGCTCAATACGCCCGAACTTTCTGCCGCGGCGGCGCCATTTGTCGAGGCAGCTTTCGCCGCGGCCAACAAAATGGCCACCGATCCGGCCCGGCTGGAAAAGCTGATTGAAGCCCTCGGTTCCCAGCAGGAACAAACGCGTTATGAAGCCTTCGCTGCCCTCCGTTCTTCCGGCGAGTTTGCCATTCCCGCGTTGCTCGACGCCATTGCGAAAACCGACGACGAAGCCCAACAAAACCGCTTGCGGGAAGTGCTGATTGGAATCGGCAAAATGGCCACGCCAAGTTTGGTTGCCGCGCTCGATTCACCCAGCGAATCGGTCCGCCGCCAAGCCGCTTATGCCCTGGGCCAATTGCGCGAAGTCCGCGCCGTCGGCCGACTTGGCGCGCTGGCCGTTTCGGAGCCGGCCAATTCCGTCGCCGGCGTTGCCGCCCATTGGGCGTACCAACATCTCACCGGTAAGCCAGCCGATTCGAGGGAAGTGATCGTCGCGCTCGATCGTGAAATCCAAGCCACGCTCAACTGTTTGCCGCCAAATCGGCCCACGGGAGATGGCTTGATCGTCTTGCCGATTGACGCGAAGGGTAAGACCATCGCGTTGCCGCCCGCCGAAGCAGGCATTGTTTATGCGGCACACTTGTCGCGATTGCGAAGCAAGCTCGACCCGAGCGACGAAGCCGCGTTACGCCGCGCGTTGGTGCTTTCGCTTGAAAGCCAAGCGATTTTCGCAGCGCGTGAAATCAACACTTCGCTCGCCGAAGAGCTTCAACCCGCGACAATGCCAACGGCGGAGTTAAGCCAAAGTCTTCACGAAGCATTGTCTGGGAACTACCACGGCGCCGCGGAAGTGCTCGTCGATTTGCTCGGTGCACGACGTGACGTTGCCGCCTTGTATCCGACGGGTGGAAATGTTTCACCATTAGTTGCGGCACTCAGTTCGCCTGCAAGCCGTGTGCGCTTCGCCGCGCTCAAGGCGGTGATGGAAATCCATCCAGCGAGCGTTTTCCCTGGCGCCAATCGCGTGCCGCCATTACTCGCGGACTTCGCCCGTGGCAATGTTGGTCAAAGAGCTGTTGTGGCGTATCCCAACACCGTCCGCGCCGCCGACATCGCCGGACTTCTGGCCGCAAGCGGCTTAGCGGGCCAAGCGACCAACAACGGCTTCGAAGCGGTCCGTCTCGCTGCTGAACCCGGGGTGGAACTTGTGATCATCGATCTCGCCACGATAGAACCACCCATCCGCGAAACGATCTTCCGCCTGCGGCGCCAAGCCGCGTCAAGCAATCTGCCGATCGCGCTGGTCGCCAGCGAAGGTCGGCTCGAGGAAGCCCAGCGCATCGCCGATGACCACTGCAACGTGCTCGCTTTCCCTCGGCCGCACTCAGCCGAGTCGGTCGCGAGCATCGTCGAGCAACTACGCAAAGCGGCGCCGCTTGGTTCTGCCACCGCCGAAGATCGCACCGCTCAAGCAGCGCAGGCCGTAAAGTGGATTGCCGATATTCTTGCGAATGGCCCCGAGTTTTACGATCTTCGTTCGCGTCCTGGCGAAGTCCTCTCCGCCGTCGAGCAAACCGGCGACTTAACCCAACTCTTGAAACTGCTGGTCCAACTCGGGACGCCCGCGAGTCAACAGCAACTGCTGGAAATCGCCAGCCAATCCGCGGCGCCGATTGCCGATCGCCAAGCTGCCGCCAAGGCATTCTCCGAAAGCGTAAAGTCGCACGGCCTGCGCATCACTACCGGTAGCTTGCTGGCCCAATACGATCGCTACAACGCGAGTGAAAACAGCGATGAAGCAACACAAAAAGTGCTCGCCGACATCCTCGACACGATCGAACTCCAGCGCCGCGAAGCAAACGCGAATGCACAAATCCCAACGACCAATGACCAATGAATACGATCCGATGTCCGCACCGATTGGTCATTTCGGCTTGGTCATTCACTTGCGCACAACACGTGGGGACAAGCCCCGCGGCTAACTAACATTCCTGTGTCCCTCGACTTCAACATCCCCGGCGTAATTGGCGCAAGCTCTGCGATGCAGGAGGTGTATCGCGTTACGCGCCAGGTGGCGCGCAGCAAAGCGAGCGTGCTGCTGTTGGGTGAAACGGGGACCGGGAAGGAAGTCATCGCCAAAGCGGTGCATGAGTTATCAGAGCGGCGCAAGCGGCCGTTCATAAAAGTGAACTGCGGCGCACTGAGTGAAAGTCTCTTGGAAAGCGAACTGTTCGGCCACGTTCGCGGCGCCTTCACCGGCGCGATCGACAATCGCACCGGCCGATTTGAAGCGGCTCATACCGGCACGATTTTTCTCGACGAAATCAACAGCACCACGCCGCACTTGCAGGTGAAGCTGCTGCGCGTGCTGCAAGAACAAGAGTTTGAACGCGTCGGCGATACGCAGACCATTCGCGTTGATACCCGAGTGGTCGCCGCAAGTAATCGCGACCTCTTGGAAGAGTCCGCCGAAGGCCGCTTCCGCGAGGACTTATACTATCGGCTGAATGTCGTGCCAATTTACTTGCCACCGCTGCGCGAACGGCGTGAAGATATTCCTTCACTCGTCGGTCACTTCCTCAACATCTACAACGAACAGAACGATCGCTACGTGGCGCACATCGAGCCTAAGGCGCTCGAAGCGCTGCAGGATTACGATTGGCCCGGCAACGTACGCGAACTGCAAAACTACATCGAACGGGCCGTGGTAATGGCGACCGGCGATGAGTTGAACTTCCAGCTCCTACCCGAAGTCGTCCGCGGCGATACCCAGACGATTTCCCGCGCCTTCCGCCGCTACGATTTCGAATCGCTCACCTGCCAATTGGTCCAGGAAGGCCTCAACACGGCCGACGAAGAAGCCGAGGATTTGCACGCCCGGATTGTCGACAAGGTCGAGCGGGAAGTGATCGCCCAGGTTCTGTCCCGGTGCGACGGCGTGCAAATCAAAGCGGCCCAGCGGCTGGGAATCAACCGCAATACCCTGCATAAAAAGCTGAAAGATTACGGCCTCGACGGCGAGGGAGCCGCCAGCGGGAGGAGTGCGTAGAATGGGAGGCGGGGATTGTTGTCCGTGGTCAGTTGCAAGTTCTCGACTCACGATATCCCAGCGACGCTTACCGTGAATAATCCATGAACCTCTCTGGCGTCACCATTGCTTGTTTCGCATCGAGCTATGCGGTTTCGCTGGCGCTCGAGGTGGCCAGCTTGCGCCGGCGGTTTGGGTGGCATCGGATGGTGATGCTGGTGTTCGCGGCCATTGGGGTGGTGCTGCACCTCGTCTACCTTGTGAACTTGGCGCAGGGGGCTGTCACGCCGCTGGCGAGTCCGGCGGAGTGGTATTTGATGGTGGCGCTGGTGCTCGCTGGATTGTACCTGTGGGGTTCGTTCCGCTGGCCCCATTTGACGTTGGGCATCTTTCTCTTGCCGCTCGTGATTGTGCTCGTGGCCGTGGGTTGGGGCGCCAGCCGGGAACCCTTCACAGCGCAGCGAGCATCGCTGGTGTGGGGTCAGGTTCACGCATGGAGTTTGGTCCTCGCCACGGTGACGATGTGCGTCGGCTTCGCGGCGGGGCTGATGTACTTGGTGCAAAGCTGGCGGTTGAAACAGAAGCTGGCCGCCTCACCGCGGTTTCGCCTGCCGAGTTTAGAACTGCTCGAACGGATCAACAGCCATTCGCTTGGGCTGTCCACCGCGCTCGTGGCAGGTGGATTTGCCTCAGGGCTGGCGCTGGTGTCGCTGCGGCATCAAGGGGAAGCGAATTACTCGTTGCTCGCGGATCCGGTGGTGTTGGGCCTCGCGGCGATGCAACTGTGGCTGTTGGCAGCGGAAGTGTTTCGGTGGATTTATCCCTCGGCGCGGCGCGGGAGAAAGGTCGCGTATCTCACGCTGGCGTCGTTTGGGTTTTTGGTTATCGCGCTGGGGGCGATGCTCCGTACGAGTTCGGTGCATCAAGCTGAGGGTCAGTTGTCAGTAGTCAGTGGTCAGGTGCCAAGCGCAAGCGGTGGCAATGCAAACTCCTTCACAACTGACCACTAACTATGGCAACGCGCGGGGGCGAGCCCCGCGGCTAACGCTAGCGTCATTATGAAACTTCGGATGGTAGGTTGTTCGCACCATGCTTCGGCGGTGGCGGTGCGCGAACAGCTTGCGTTTACGCCGGAGGAGGCGGCCGAGGCACTGGCCACTTGGAAAGCGGCGCATCCACAGTGCGAAGCAGTGCTGCTGTCAACTTGTAACCGGGTGGAGTTTTACGCGGCGAGTGATTTCGATGCGCTCCCCCCCTGCCCCGGTCTGCTAGCGCGGCATCTGGCGGATGCGCACCACTTGGAACTGGATGAAGTTCGCCCGCAACTGGTGACACTGCGCGATGAACAGGCGGTCGAGCATTTGTTTCGCGTGGCGGCGAGTCTCGACAGCATGGTGCTCGGCGAGCCGCAGATTTTAGCGCAGGTGAAGGAAGCGTACGAACTGGCGAGTCGGCTCGGCGCCGCGGGGCCGCTGACCCACGGCTGCTTTCAAACGGCGCTCCGCGTCGCGCGGCGAGTTACCAATGAAACGATGCTTCATCGTCATCGGGTGAGCATCCCGAGCGTGGCGATCGCCGATTTCGCCGGGCAGATTTTTGAAGACTTCCGCGCGAAGCAAGTGCTGGTGATTGGCGCCGGCGAGATGGCGGATGAAACGCTGCGGTACCTCGTGGATCTGGGCGCTCGCAAGATCACCATCGTCAATCGTAATGCGGAGCGGGCCCGCGCTTTGGCGGCCGAGTGGTCGGGTAAAGCGGCCTCCTTGGAACGGCTGCACCTGGAACTCGCCGCCGCGGATGTTGTCATCAGCACCACCGCCGCGGGCGAGCCGATCATCACGCTCCAAACCTTCCGCGAGCTGGTGGCGCCCGCGCGCCAACAGCGCCCGCTGTTTGTGCTCGACCTCGCCATGCCGCGCGATTTCGACCCCGCGATTGGGGACGAGCTCGGCGTGTACCTGTACTCGATTGACGACCTCGCCGCGGCGTGCGACCGCAATCGGGCCGCCCGGCGTGAAGAGATTCCGGCCGCCGAGCGAATCATTCACGAAGAATGCCAAAAGTTCTTTGCCGAAGCGCGGCACCGGCTTTCCGCCCCGGTGATCGCCAGCCTGCGCCAAGGTTTCGATGCGCCGAAGCAGGCCGAACTCGAACGCCTCTTCAACAAGCTGCCCGAGCTCGACGACAAGGCTCGGCAGGAGATCGCGTACTTCGCCGACCGCTTGGTGAATAAAATGCTTCACCCGCCGATGGAGTCGCTGCGCGATGAATCGAAGAACGGCTCGCCGCGCGGGCTGCTGACGGCGCTGAAGCGATTGTTCCAGTTGGAAGGCTGAGTTGGTATTTAGCTCGGGGCGCGAACCCAAGCTACGTCGGAAGAAACCATACCCGTGCGATTACTCTCGCCCAGGCAAGCAGAAGCAAGACGAAGTCAGCTTGGTGTCTGCGCTGCTCCAAGCTTGTTCGAACTCGATCTGGACGGCGCTGGCCTCCGCGGTCCGGCCTTGGGCCCGAAGGCTGCGGGCCAAGCCGTGCAGAGACCAACCGTTGTGAGGATGGCGCTTCAGATCTTGGCGATAAACCTGTTCCGCTTCCTCGTACTGTTTAACTTCCATGAGGGTGGCGCCCAACACGTGGCGGACCGGCTGAATCCAATCGGGAGGTTCGATGTACCGGAGTTGATCTTCGAGCTGCACGGCTTGGCGGAGGGCGTTGAGCGCGGCGTCCGGGTTGTGCTCACGGAATAGAATCTCGCCTTCGAGCATCTGATCTGCGACTGCGAGCACGTTGCTGGCCGGGTTCTGCACGAAGATTGCCGTCTCAGGAAGCTGCTCCTTGGCCGTGCGAAAGGCCTGCTGCTCGGCGCGGGCCAACGCAACCTCTTGCTTGGCGGCGTACGCCACGCCGCGCGCGAAATGGCGAAACGCCTGGGTGATGGGCAAATAAGCCGGAGGCTCGGGTTCCTGGAGGATTTGTTCCCACCGGCCGAATCGAATGTGCATCTCATACGGCATGGTGAACATGCCATCCACGAACACGGCGTTCTGTTCCAACCAGGTCTCGGGAATCTCGGCGAGCATGCGATTGATTTGGTCAGTCGCGCGGCGATTTTGGCCTTGCATCATTGCTGAAAAGGCGAGCATGTGGTGGTTGTGGGCCATGTAATTGCGGTAGAAGCCTTGCTCGGGAGAGAGCAAGCGATACGCTCGGTCGGCTTCAATCGCTTTCTCATTCGCTTCGATCGCTCGCCGCCAAGCGCCAAGCCGGACATCAATATGCGAGGGCATGTGAACCATGTGCCCCAAACCCGGTTGTAAGTCGCGCAGTCGCTCCGCTGCGAGCGCGGCCCGCTCGGGAAAGGGAGAGGCCTCGAGGGCGTGAACGTAAAGATGAAGTGCTAGGGGATGATCGGGTTGTAGGCCGAGAACCCTCTCCAGCGTCTCGAGAACCTCCGCCGTATCTGGCTGCATCGTTCCCTCGGCGGTCCACAAGTCCCACGGCCAAAGGTCCATCAGCGCCTCAGCAAAGAGGGCGCCGACATCGGGGTCCGTCGGATACTTTCGCCAAACCTTCCGCATCGACTCGGCATAGGCGATGTCGAGTGGCTTGCGATCTTCGGGCTGGGGATTCGCATACCGGGATTCGAGCGCGGCCAGTAGGTCGCGCTCGACCGGAGTCGCTTGAGCGCTGTGGTGTTTGGCTGCTTGGAGATTCTTCCACGCGGCTTGAGCATGAACTTCGTCGACGAGCGGGAAGTTGATGTGGGGACCGTGCGCCAGTGCGATCGCCCAGTATAGGGGCGTCGACTTCGGATCGTGCTGCAAAGCTTGTTCGAAGGACCGAATCGCTTCGTCGTGATTGAAGCTGTAGAGAAACGCCAACCCTTGGTTGAAGAGGGCCTGCGCTTCTGCCGACTTGGTGGAAATCGGCCGCGTGTGGTCGCCGAGTCCCGCGAATGTTCTCTGGCGGCCGGGCAGAGGAGCCGCGCAGACCAAGAGCAGGAGGGCCGCGAGATAATTCGTGATGAGATTTGGCACGCGAAACGGATCCGCCATGGAGAATTCTCCTCCTTTGAGGGGCCCAAAATCATGCTGCTTGCGTTGAACGCTCGGCAGGTCCAGCATAGTCCAGCGTAACAAGGAACTCGCGACCGTCCATACCAACGAAAAAACCGCGGCCGATCACCAGGACCGGCCGCGGTATTGTTTTTTATCGGAGCGCTAAGTCGCACTTTGACGGGGCGTTAATCCTCGTCGTCTTCGTATTCTTCATCCTCATCTTCGTCGTCGTCGAAGTCGTCGTCGTCTTCGTCGTCGAAGTCATCTTCGTCGTCGAAGTCGTCGTCGAACTCATCGTCGTCTTCGACTTCTTCCCACTCTTCGTCGTCGTCGTCCCCCTCTTCATCGTCTTCGAAGTCTTCTTCTTCGTCGTCGAGATCGTCGTCATCGTCGTCTTCGTAGTCATCCTCGTCGTCGAGGTCTTCGTCCTCGTCGAGGGCCATCACCGCGGCGCCAACGCTGCGCGCGGGGCCGAACAAGCCGGCGACTTCGGAGAGCCAGGCGCCTTGACTCGTCACTTCGAGATCGGTGTCATTCAAACTCAACATGCTCGACTTCATGGCCGAAGTCCCCCCTCGCATCGTGGTAACAGGAAAACGAATCGTACGAATATGTTCCAAGTCGGATGTTTCAAGTCGGCTTGGCCGCTGTGCTATTAGGCCGCGTCCGCGAAAACTTCGCTAGTCCTTGGCGATTGGTCGCTAGGCACTACCTTACGCAGCTCGGCCGCGCGCGGCAAATCGTCCAGCGATTGAAGGCCAAAGACTTGCAAAAATTTCTTGGTGGTGCCGTACAAAATGGGCCGGCCGAGGTCGGCTGAACGTCCGACGATACGCAATAATTCGCGTTCCATCAACTGGCGCAGGAGGTCGCCACACTGAACGCCGCGGATGGCTTCGATTTCGGCCCGGACCGCGGGCTGCCGATAGGCGACCACGGCCAAGGTTTCGAGCGCGGGGGGCGAAAGCCGGAGGTCGTCGGCCGGGGGCGCCGCCGCGGTGAGCCACGGGGCCAAGTCGGGCCGGGTTAGCAGCTGCCGGCCACCGGCGACCCGCACAATTTGAAACGCCGATCCGCGGGCTGCGTGCACTTTTCGCAGCTCCTCGACCAGGGAGCGGGCCTCGGTTCCGTCCGCCAAATTGGCCATTTCGGCCAGTTTTCGCAGCGTGAGCGGCTCCCGGGCCATCAGGAGCACCGCTTCCAGCCGCGCCCGCCGGGCGAGGCGATTCGCCTGATGGCTGGCTGGTTTTTTCGTCGAAGTGACGGAATGGGCGTCCAATTGCCCGAGGCGAATTCGCTGGGCGCCCCCCAATTCGGTGGTTCCAGCAAGGGGGTGGCGAAAGCGAGTCGCCACGCTGCCAAGTTGGATTGCCGCTGGTTTCAAGGCAAATTTTTCACCACAGAGGGCACAGAGAGCACGGAGGAAGAACACAGAGATTTTGTCATTTCGGCTTGGTCTTAGATGCTTCGAATGACCAATGACCAATCCAAAATGACCAGTTTCTTTCTCTGCAACCTTTCGTTCCTGACCTGCTCCGGCCGGACCTACTCGCTTATCGGCCGCAATTGGCCGTTCCGCCAGCTTTCTATCTGCTGTGCAAGGAGTTTCACCGCCTCGGCGGGGGTGGCGGCGGTCGCTTCGAATTGCTGCCGCAGGCCCGAATCGCCACCCACCGGGATGCTGCCGGTGCAGCGGAAGAGCTGCTCGGTGCCCCCCCAGGACTGAAGTTGGCAGTCGGTCAGGCCGGTCTGCGTGAGCTGGGCGACGAGCGGGGCGATTTCCGGCTGAGCGAGCAGATCGGCTTCGGCCGAAACGGGGGAAGCGAAGGATTGGGTCGGGGCGAGCTCCAACGGCTGCAAATTGCTTGTCGATTCGGCCGGAATCGGTTGACTGTTGGGGGGCGCGATTTCGGTGAAACTGGCGGCGGAGACGAAGGGGTCAGTTGCGGCTGGTCCGGTCAAGCTAGTGGTTGGCGCGGCCAATTCTGAAGTGAACTCTGGCGTAAGGGGTGCGACTGCTAGCAACGGGGCTTCGCCGAGGGGCTGCAGGGCGTCGGGATTGGGTGTGTCGGCCCCGGCGGCTTGCTTCACCCAGTTGGCGACACGATCGATCGCGGGGCCTAATTTTTCCGGCGGCGGGCCATAAACGGCCCAGCCCATCGAGCCGACGACCAGAATTCCGAGCATGACGACAGTGCGATAAGCGGTAGCCATGGGATGTCGGAGGGATTTGAGGGGTGTGTGATTTGAAGGGTGTGGCGAGAACGCGGGCGGATAGTAGCGGAGGGTTGGGGGTGGGGGCAATGTCGAAATGAGGGAGCTACGGCGATTTATGGCCGCATGGCGACCCGAGTGGTGCAAAGGCGATCGATTTTCTACCGCTGGCTGGTTCAGCTATGCTCAGCCTGGCGACAAAGTATCCGAATTTCCCGCTCGGCGCTTCCGGCACGCTGAATGCTTTCCGCTTCGTCACCTTTCCACCACCCTCCTTAAAGGGAGCTTGCACGTGATCGATCTCGTCGACACAGTTCGTTACACCACCCAAATGCTTACCGAACAGTGGGCGTCGGGGCGCGATCCCGAAGCGCTTGCCGAGGTTCAGGCGAAGCGGTTGCGAGAGTTAGTGGCGGCGGCGCGGGACCGCTCCGCGTTCTGGCGGGAGCATTTGGGCAGCGTCGGTGAAGAGTTCTCGCTCGCCGATTTGCCGACGACCAACAAGGCTCAGCTCATGGAGCGGTTCGACGAGACGCTGACGGTTGATGATGTGCGCCGAGAAGCGCTCGAGGAATTCTTCCAGCAGCCAGACAATTTGGGGCAGCTTTACCTCGACAAGTACGTGGTGAGCCACACGTCGGGCAGCACGGGGCAGCCGCTGTTTTTGGTGCAATTGCCGGAGCACGTGCGGCTGCTTTTCGCGCTGCAGGCGGCGCGGGGGCATGTGAGTGAGCTCTCGCTGAGCGAGATCGCCACCCGGCTTACCGAGAATGTGCGATTGGCGGTGATCACGCTGCAGCGCGGGTTTTATCCGTCGAGCGTGGCGTTTGACTTCATGCCGCGCGGAGCGGACACGTTTATCGATGTGCTGCGTGTTTCGTCGACGGATGATGATCTGATCGCCCAGCTCAACGAGTTCAAACCAACGCATCTCACGGCATACGCCAGCACCTTGCACCAACTCGCGCGGAGCGCGGAGCAAGGCGAACTAAAACTCAACGGCGAGCTGCAGCAGATCACCAATATCAGCGAACGACTCTCGGGCGCGGCGCGCAAACACTACGTGAAACTATTTGGCGCCAAGGTTCTGGACGACTACGCAATGGGCGAGTGCCTGTTCCTGTCGAACGGGTGTCTGGACGGCGCCGGGATGCACGTCAACGCGGACTGGGCGATCTTGGAGAATGTCGATGAGTCGGGCCAACCCGTTCCGCCGGGAACGCCAGGCGCCAAGGTGCTGCTCACCAATCTGGCGAACCACGTGCAGCCGTTCATTCGTTACGAGATAACCGATCGACTGGTGATGGCCGACCCGCCGTGCGACTGCGGCAGCGCGTTTCCGAAGATTGCCCGAGTGGAGGGCCGCGCGACCGATCAACTGTGGCTCGCCACACCGGAAGGACCGCAGCCGCTCTCCCCGCTGCTGTTGCACATGGGGATCGAGCAACTGGTGGAGGTGCGTGAATACCAGCTGGTTCAGCACGAACCAGGGGAGATTTTGATTCGGGTCGAGCCGCTGCATGGCGGCCAGTTGGAAGCGGGCGAAGTGGAAGCCGCGGTGCGCAAGAATCTGACCGAGCACGGTGTCGACGAGCCACTCACGCTGAAAGTGGAAGTAGTGGACAAGCTCATGCCCGAAGATGGAAAGAGCAAGTTCAAGCGGGTGGTATGTACGGTGAAGCCGCCGCAATAAGGCCCAGGCGCCAGCAGTGCACGCGAACTCGCTTACGGATTTGTCATGCCGCGATTGGTTGGCGTCTCCGCCAGCACCGTGTATCATCCGCCCGCCACTCCGGCCCGAGAATGCTTCGCCCCTTGGCGGTCGCTTGACGCACAACCCCGCCCGCCACTTGCTGCGCGCACTGTCACTCTTCAGCGGAGTGCTGCTCGCCACCGCGTGCGCGGGACAGACTCCGATCTTCGCCGCGCCCGAAGCGGCATGGCCGCCGGTGGTCGCGGCGCCGGAGGCGGCGCCGATCATCATCGAGCCCGAGCCCAGGTTGTTGCCGCCCCTTGAAAGTGAAGTGCTTGCCGATCCACAAGTCTTGTATCCGGAACCGGCCAACCCAACTTTCTGGGAGGATTTCCAGACAGTGGACGATCGCCTGTGGGCCGACGCGCGAAACTTCTACGATCGACGGACGCTGCTGGCGCTAACGGCAGGAGTCGCGGCCCATGCAATTCTGGCGAACACCGACCTTGATGAATCAATTCGCCGCGAGTACCAAGAGCGCCAGCGCGGCGCCGGGACCGACGAAATCAGCGAGTTCTTTCATAGCAACAAATCATTCGGCGAAGGAGCGTTCGCGCTGCCCATCTACGGCGCCGCGCTCGGCACGCGGTATCTGTGTCCTGAGAGCGGCGTGGCGGATGTCTCCAGCGAATGGGGCGAACGGTCGCTGCGGACCTTCGCGGTGGGCGTGCCGCCGGTGCTGCTGTTGCAGTACGCGATTGGCGCCTCGCGCCCCGGCGAAACCGACCACACTTCGCAGTGGCGGCCCTTCGAAGATTCCAACGGGGTGAGCGGCCATGCGTTCATGGGGGCGATTCCTTTCATCACGGCCGCCAAAATGACCGACCGGCCGCTGCTGAAGGGGGGCTTCTATACCCTGTCGATCTTGCCCGGCTTTTCGCGTTTTAACGACGACGACCA
The DNA here is from genome assembly GCA_022841705.1 of Pirellulales bacterium. Lineage (GTDB taxonomy): Bacteria > Planctomycetota > Planctomycetia > Pirellulales > Lacipirellulaceae. The sequence continues at coordinate 10,983 of JALHQZ010000004.1, read as the reverse complement.
TTACCTCTCGCAGGTGGCGCTCGGGTGGTGGATCGCGTACCTGTCGGCCTCCGCGGTGGACGATTCGTTCGGGCTGCCGCCGAATATGGAGCTCGTCGCCGGGCCGGTGGCGGATGGCGAGGGGGTGAATCTGGTTTGGCAGTGGTGAGCCGTATTCGGTGAATTGTGGCCAGCCAGTGACGGTTACCCCTTGGGCCTCTAAAATCCATCAGGCTCGCATCCCGACGGCCTTAGCGTGTCGCGCGATATCGCCGGGCCCTTGACCGAAAGTGCGACCGCCCGATATCACCCCCAAAAGATTTCCGACGAGCCCCAAAGTAGAGGAACAACAGCATGCCCCGGTTTGCCTTTCGGATGAAACTGCACGCAGGCCAGGAAGCCGAATACGAACGCCGTCATGCCGAGATTTGGCCCGAGCTTGTCGCGGAGCTTCAGCGAGCTGGCGTCTCCGACTATACAATTTGGCTCGACCAAAGCACCGGCTATCTCTTCGCGCTGATGCACTTGGATGCGAATCACACCGTCGATGACCTTCCTAACAACCCGATTGTCAAAAAGTGGTGGGCTTTTATGGCGGATTTGATGGACACGAATGCCGACAACTCGCCGGTCGTCGTGGAGTTGGCGCCAGTGTTCCACATGGATTGAGGACTACTTCGCCCCTTCGATTTCGCGATTCATTGCAGCCCTTTGCCAAGTAATTCGGCGTGGTTAACTGAATGACCTACCTCTGCACTGCCGACTGTGTTGCCGATCTTGAACGGCAGGGGGAATTGCGGCGGATTAACATTCCGATCGACGGATATCTCGAAGCGGCGGCCATCCATCGGCGCACTTACGCGGCGGGGGGGCCGGCGCTGTTGTTTGCGAATCTCAAGGGCTGCCGCTTTCCTGCGGTCAGCAATTTGTTCGGCACGTTCAGCCGCGCGCGGTGGATTTTCCGCGACACTTACGCGCAGGTTCAGAAGCTCATCGACCTGAAGGTCGATCCCACCCGCGCGCTGCGGCAGCCGCTGAAGTACGCTCTCTCGCCCATCACCGCGCTGCGGATGTTGCCGCGCTACGCTTGGCGTGGGCCGGTGCTGGCGAACCAGTGCAAGCTGACCGACCTGCCGCAAATCACTTGCTGGCCGAAGGATGGCGGGCCATTCGTCACGCTGCCACAGGTTTATACCGAGGATGTGCGCAAACCGGGGCTCATGAACTCCAACCTCGGCATGTACCGCGTCCAGTTAGCAGGCAACGAGTACCAGCGCGACCAGCAGATTGGCTTGCACTACCAGATTCACCGCTCGATTGGTGTGCATCAAGCGGCGGCCGAGCGTGCGGGGCGCCCGTTCGACGTGAACATCTTTGTTGGGGGTCCGCCCGCGATGACCCTCGCCGCCGTGATGCCGCTCCCCGAAGGGATGAGCGAATTAACCTTCGCCGGCGCCCTGACCGGCCGCCGCATCCGCATGGTCCGCAGGAAGGAGGGTCTTCCCGTTCACGCCGACGCGGACTTCGCACTCTGTGGGCGACTCGTCCCGGGCACGCTCCTGCCCGAGGGCCCCTTTGGCGATCACCTCGGCTACTACTCGCTGCAGCATCCGTTCCCCGTCCTCCAGGTGCAGGCGGTTTACCATCGCACGAATGCCATTTGGCCCTTCACCGTGGTGGGCAGACCGCCGCAGGAAGACACCGCTTTCGGCGAATTGATTCACGACCTAACCGGCCCAGTGATCCCCACCGTGCTCCCCGGCGTGAAGGGCGTTCACGCGGTCGACGCCGCCGGCGTCCATCCGCTGCTGTTGGCCATCGGGAGTGAGCGCTACATGCCGTTCCTCAAGTCGCCGCGGCCGCAAGAACTGCTCACGCAGGCCAGCGCCATCCTCGGCCAAGGCCAACTGTCGCTGGCGAAGTTTTTGCTGATCGTCGCCGAACAGGATGACCCGCACCTGGATGTGAGCGATGAACGGGCGCTCTTCGCGCATCTGCTGAAGCGCATTGATTGGACGCGCGATCTGCACTTCCAGACCGAAACGACCATCGATACGCTCGACTATTCCGGCAGCGGGTTCAACGCGGGCTCGAAACTGGTCATCGCCGCGGTGGGTCCGCCCCGGTTTGCGCTGGCGACGCACATTGAGGGTTCGGTTACGCTACCCGATGGTTTTAGTGATCCGCATGTCGTGGCGCCGGGGATTGTGGCGGTGCGGGGGCCGAAGTGTCCGGCGCCGAGTTTTGATTATGATGCGGTAAGACGTGGGGATGACTCCGGTGAAGGAATGGAGTCGAAGGCTGTTGGCGAGGTGAGCACTAAGTCGCAAGCGGAGGTGGAGCGGTTTTGTAGTGCGCTGCCGAAGGAGTCGGCGTTGCGCGCGTTTCGGCTCATCATTGTGGCGGATGATCCGGCGTTCATCGGGGCCAGTTTTGAAAACTTTTTGTGGGCCACCTTCACCAGGGCGAACCCGGCGGCGGATGTGCACGGCGTGGACGCCTTCACGCACCACAAACACTGGGGCTGCCGTGGGCCGCTGGTGATCGACGCCCGCATCAAACCGCACCATGCACCGGTGCTGGAAGAAGACCCCGCGGTCACACGCCGGATTGAAACGCTGGCCGCGAACGACGGGCCATTGGCCGGGCTGTGGTAGATTAAGCTCGAAGTGCGCAGAGCATTGCCGGCAGTTCGCTCATTAAAGGAACTACACGTATGGCGTGGATCTATCTGATCTTGGCTGGCCTGATGGAGATCGGCTGGCCACTCGGTCTGAAGTACGGGTGGCAGGCGAACGAGGTGCGGGTTTGGCCGCTGGTCGGCGCGCTGGTCTCGATGATCGCCAGCGGAGCTCTCTTGTTCGTAGCCCAGCGGACGATCCCCATGGGTACGGCCTACGCCGTCTGGACGGGGATCGGATCCGTCGGCGCCTTCATCGCGGGGGTGCTGCTGTTCAAGGAGCCAGCCCAGGCCGCCCGTGTCGCTTGCGTGCTGCTGATTGTCGCGGGCATCGTGGGGCTGAAAGTGTTCTCCCCGCCACCGGAAGGACCGAAGCAGGCGCTGTACACCGTCCAGTCCTGAATTCTCGTAGCTTGGCCTCCTCGGCCGAGCGAGTTCACTACGCGCTCGGCCGAGGAGGCCAAGCTACCAACACTTACGCCACATTATGAAACTTGGCGATCGTCTGCCACGCTTCTTCGGGCGTTTCAGCGTAGCTCACCAGGTCGATATGCTCGTCGGCGATCACCCCTTCATCGGCGAGAAATTGGAAATCGATCACCGATTCCCAGTACCGTCGGCCGTAGAGAATGATAGGGATTGATTGCATCCGGCCGGTCTGGCGCAAGCAGAGCGTGTTGAACAGTTCGTCGAGCGTGCCGTAACCGCCGGGGAAGACCACCAGCGCCGCGGCGCGCAGGATGAAGTGAAACTTCCGCATCGCGAAGTAGTGGAACTGAAAGCACAACTCCGGCGTGATGTAGGGGTTCGGTTCCTGTTCGTGCGGCAGTTCGATGTTGAGGCCGATATTCTTGGCGCCGATTTCGTACGCCCCCCGGTTGGCCGCTTCCATAATGCCGGGCCCGCCACCGGTGGTGATCACGAACTCGCACTTGCCGTTGAGTTGGCAGGCGCTGGAGACGACCTTAGCGAACTCCCGGGCGTGATCGTAATAGTAACTCTTGGCTAGGACTCGTTCAGCGCGCACCACGGCCCGCTTCATCGCAGTGCTATTGGGTTCCTTGGCGAGCGCCGCTTGCGCCTTGGCGAGCCGCCTTTCAGCCGCGGCCCGCGGGACGATTTGCGTGCCGCCGAATACCACCACGGTCGATTCGATTCCTTGCTCGCGCATGAGGAGTTCGGTCTTCTGCAGCTCAAGCTGCATCCGCACGGGGCGCATCTCGGCCCGCTTCATGAACAGGCCATCTCTTTCGGCCAGCACATAGCTCGGCGAGTCAACAATCGCCTGGCGATTGGCTTCCACCTTGGCGGGCAGATTGTCGTGGTGGGCGTCGAGGGTGAACTCGTTGATACTCATGGCGAACGTAGGTCAGGCTTTCTAGCCTGACGATCAAGTTGTGATGACAGTCGAGCGTTGGGTTGTCAGACTGCAAAGACGCGATTCCTCCCTCTCCCTCCGGGAGAGGGCCGGGGTGAGGGTGAAGCAGGTACTAACCCTTCCTTTTAAAGGGCCGGCCCTCACCCAACCCTCTCCCGGAGGGAGAGGGCTACGAACTGCGCGACACTAAATACGGAAGTTGCAGTGTTCCACTAACTTTACTCTAGCTCGGCCCGTTCGCCCAACGCCGGAATATGGACATTCCAGCCCTTTTCCGCCCGTAAAGTCTCGGCGAAAGCGGTCATGGCGGGGATTTCGCCGTGGGTGAGGAAGGTTTTCTTGGGCGCCGTCTTGAGGGCCGAAAGCCACCTGAGCAGGCCCCGGCGGTCGGCGTGGCCGCTGAGGCCGGGTACCTTTTCAATCGCCGCGTGAACCGCAATTTCCATCCCGTGCAGTTTGATGTAGGGCGCCCCATCTTGCAGTTGCCGGCCGCGGGTCCCCTCGGCCATGTAACCCCCCATGACGATGGTATTCCGCTTGTCGGGGAGCCGCTGCTTGAGATGATGCAGGATGCGCCCGCCCGTCATCATGCCGCTCGACGACATAATGATCGCCGGACCCTTCACATGGTTGATCGCTTTAGATTCATCCACCGTGCGTGAGAGCTGCACGTTGCGCCCGCTGAGCACGTGCTTGTCGCCACAGAGCTCGCCTTCGGTCAGATCGTGGTCAATCGCATGCGCGCGGAACACTTTCGTAGCGTCGACCGCCATCGGGCTATCAATGAAGGTCGGCAGCTTTGGAATTCGCCCCGCGCATTCCAGTACGTTGAGGAGGTACACCAACTGCTGCGCACGACCGACCGCGAAGACCGCCATCAGCATCACGCCGCCGCGGGCGACCGCGCGGTTCACCACCGCCTCAAGTTCATCCAGAATCGCCGTCTCGGGATGATCGCGATCGCCATAGGTGCTTTCGCAGATGAGATAGTCGCATTCGGTTGCCGTGTAGGGATCGTGGTACAGCGGGCCATCATACCGGCCCACATCACCGGAGAACAAAATCCGGAGCGGCCTCGCGCCTTCGCGAACTTCGACCTCGATCATGTTCGATCCCAACAGGTGCCCCGCATCATGAAACCGCGCCCAGATCGGCCCGGTGACTTGGAACCACTCTTCGCGCTCGAGCGTGCGGAAGAGCGACATGGTTTCGGTCACATCGTCGGCCGTGTAGAGCGGCAGGGCCGGCTTGTGTTTGGAAAAACCTTTGCGGTTGGCGTACTCGGCGTCGGCTTCCTGAATCTTCGCCGAATCGCGCATGATGATCTCGGCCAGCTCTTTGGTGGCCGAATTGCACAGCACTTCGCCACCGAAACCTTCGCGCACCACCCGCGGCAAGTAGCCCACGTGATCGAGATGGGCGTGCGTGAGCAGCACCTTGTCGAGCGTCTTCACGTCGAACGGCGTGCCGGCCCAGTTGCGTTCCCGCAGCGCTTTAAGGCCTTGAAACAACCCGCAGTCGATGAGCACCTGCTTGCCCCCCGCTTCGAGCAGATACTTGGAGCCGGTAACCGTTTGAGCCGCGCCGTGGAAGGTGAGTGAGGGCATGTTGAGAAGTGGTGAAGGGAAAGCATCAGCCGCCGGGCGCTAGCCCCCGGACGCGACAAAATCAACTCGGAACGGCCGAGGGCTAACGCCCGGCGGCTGATCGGCTGTTGGCAGCGCTTAGCCAAGAGCTAATAGCCACCAGCCTTTATAGTCTACAACCACGGTGTCGCCAGCGCCGCGAGGACGAACAGCACGCCCACGGCCGCTTCGATGAGCGGATACTTGGGCGAAATGGGGGCGTGGCAGTCGTAGCATTTGCCCCGCAGCAGCAGCCAGCCGATCACCGGCAGATTGTGCCACGCCCGAATCGCATGCCCGCACTTGGGGCACCGCGAACCCGGCCAGACGATGCTCTCCCCCCGCGGCCAGCGGTGCAGCACCACGTTCAAAAAACTCCCCAGGCAGGCGCCAAGGACGCCGATCCCGATGAGCAGTACAAGTCGTTGGGCGTCGTTCACAGGCGGGTCGGGATTTGTAGCTTGGGTCCTCGACCCGAGCGCAGAGCATCCTCTCGACGCCTGGCGACCGGCGCCTCCTCACTATCACCGAGCTCCGCAAACGCCGCGTCCCGCGCGGCAATGAGCAGATCGGTCCGCCGCGGCGGCGAGCTCGCAATCGGCCGCGCCGCGATCGCCTGCGCCGGCGCTTCACCGCTCACGGCCGCCGAAGCAATGGCGATGGTGGGCAGTACGGTTGCGGGGGGAACGTAGGCGTCACGCCAGAGGGTGTAATCGGCGGCGTCGACAATGTTGTTCGCGTTGCCGTCGGCTTGCAGGCCGGCGCCGGTGGTGGCGTTGAAGTTGGCGGCCCAGAAGGTGCGGTCGGCGGGGGTGACGAGGGTGTCGCGATTGTAATCGGCGTTGGGAGGAATGTAGTTGTCCCGCCAGACGGTGTAGTCGGCGGTGTCGACGACGCCGTTGTTGTTGCCGTCGGCTTGCAGGCCGATGCCGGTGGTGGCGCCGAAGTGGGTTTGCCAGAAGGTTCGGTCGGCGGGGGTGATGGCGTTGTCGCGGTTGTAGTCGCCTTGGCCGCCAGGGCCGATTACGAGGGACCACAATTCACGCCCGTAATACTCCGTCAAAGCATGAATAATGAGGGTGTTTCCAACAGCTCCAACCACATCAGGGTTGCTACCAATCTCGCCGGGCAACACATCCACAGCCAATAGAGTTCCAGCCGCGGTCCCGTCGGACTTCCATAACTCATTCCCCGTCGCAGAGGTAGAAGCGCTGAAATAAAGAACTCCGTTGACGTTTGTAAGTGATGATGGCACAGAGCTCATTGCTCCGGGTCTCAAATCCAAAACAATTCCAGTTCCGGAAGGTGTGCCGTCACTTCTCCACAACTCAATTCCGAACGCAGTGCTGTTGGTAACGAAGAATAAAGTTCCCGAAATGTCGATTGAGTCGCTAATCCACGGTCCACTCAGGAATTCGAGCGAACGCAAGAAAGAAACACTCGCAGTTGTGGGATTGTGAATCCATAATCCTGAGCGATAGGTACTTGTTTGCCGATCGTACGAGGTCCCGACAAAATACAATTTTCCCTGCACGTTAATGAGGCTAGTTGGCCCTGTGAACGGTTCTCCGCCCGAGGGGTGCGTGACCTTGTAGGTGCCAACTTCGGTTCCATCGCTTCTCCATAACTCATTGCTGAAGAAGTCGGTCTTTGCGTTGAAATAGGCCACACCGTTCACGTTCGTGAGTTCGATGTTGTTGATTGACCCGTAGATATTGCCTGCGCCCGGGACGACGTCCTTGACGCGCTTGGTCCCGGCATCGGTTCCGTCAGAGATCCAGAGCTCAGCGCCAGTCGCCGGCTCGAACGCGGTGAAAAACAACGAGCCCGAGATATTCGTCAGACTCGAGGCAGCTTGAAATCGCGGATTCTGAGGCGATCCCGATAAAGAGTAGGCCGCACTTATGCCATCGCTGGTCCACAGCCCTCCGGACATCCGGAAGTACAACCGATTGCCGGTGCTCGTAAGCGTGTCGACATTTCCTTCTTGGAGCAAGATTGTTCCGACTCCCGTTCCGTTCGATCGCCAAAGTCCGTAACGGTTCAACCAATCACGCCCGACAAAGTAGAGGTGATTCCCCATTTTGACCAGCGAGGAGGGATTGATCGCGAGACCCGGAGTGATCGTGTCTGTACCGTCGGCCGTGCCGTCGGAGGACCAGACGGTGGTATAACTGCCGTCGGAAGAACTAGCAATGAAAAAAAGCTGGCCGTTAAGTTCCGTGATGTCCGACCGGGACACATACGAACCGTGATTGCCGGAGACGATGTCTCTTACGCACACAGTTCCCGCCTGGGTGCCATTCGATTTCCAGATCTCCGTTCCCGTGAAACCATCATTTCCGCGGAAGAAAAGTGAACCGTTCAGATTGGTAAGCTGCGGATTGAACAGCACGGGACCCAAACCGCCACTGCTGCCGGCGCGCAGATCAACGACCCTGTACGTTCCAGTAGTGGTTCCGTCGCTGCGCCACAGTTCGAATCCAGTCGAGTCGTCCCGAGCGCGAAAATACAGGGTATTCCCCACAGGTGTCAGCGAAGAAGGTCCGTACCCAGAAGAGTCTCCGGGAAACGCCTGCACGCGTACCGTCCCCGCCGTGGTGCCATCGGTCTTCCAGAGTTCTTGACTGCTCGATTCGCTTCGCGCGCTGAAGAATAGGCTGTTCCCGACAACGGTAAACTCCGCCGTTACAGCGAAACGAGTACTCAATCCTCCTTCGGGACCTGGTGCGATGTCTTTAACCAGTACGGTGCCGCTGGTCGTGCCATCGCTTTTCCAAAGCTCAAAGCCATGGGCGCCGTCATTGGCGGCGAAATAGACCTTCCCGCCAAGAACCGCAGCAGAGCCGAGTGTACCCGCACTTCCGCTAGGTGGTTGAAAGTCTTTCACGATGACAGTCCCAGCCGCGGTTCCATTGCTCTTCCAGAGCTCTCGACCCTCGAAGTTGGTGGTCGCATCGAAGAGCAAATTGCCGTTGAGATTGACCAAGTTACCTGGGCTTGAGCTTGCACTTCCCGGGTAGAGATCAACGACCATCGTCGTGCCGGCTTCCGTACCATCACTCTTCCAAAGCTCGTCGCCATAAGCGCCGGTGCGGGCGCTGAAGTAGATGCTGGCGCCAACGGTCACCAGTTGACGTATCGACGATCCTTCCGGGCCGGGATTGATATCTTTCAGTAGTTTTGTGCCAGCCGCTGTTCCATCACTTCGCCACAGCTCTGCGCCACTCTCACTGAGTTCGCTAACGAAATACAGCAATCCGTTAATGTTCTGAAAATAGCGGGCGTGGGAGCCAATCTGAACGTCAACACGAATCGTCCCAGCAGCCGTTCCATCGCTCTTCCAAAGCGATTCTCCAGCTTCTGGTGTGTAAGCGCGAAAATAGAGAGTTCCATTCACATTGGTTAGTCCAAGCGGTTCCGAGCCGTTGACTCCGGGAACGATATCTTTGACAACCATCGTGCCGGCTTCAGTGCCATCGGTTTTCCAAAGCTCTACACCGAGCGGTTCCGTGTTGGCCGTGAAGAAAAGCGTACTACCAACCGCAGTCAGGTGGTCGGGGGTCGACCCACCGAAATTCGTTTGTCGATTGAGGTCCTGGAGAAACTCCAAATCCCCCGCCAACATCTCGCGGCTTTCCAACCGCTCCACGCGCAGCTTCCGATTCCGACCATCATTGCGAGCAGAGTGCGACATAGGGTTCGTCCAATTGCAAGAAAGCGATCAATGCGCGGATCGCAGGGGCCGACGCCGCGAAGGGTGGGGGGACGATCTGCCTCATCCTAACCCGTCCCAAGAGGGGCAGCAATCTTTCTGATCTTCTCACAAATGAGCCAGTATTTGCGGTCAACCGCAGGAGGTGGTGGCAATGTGGCGCCTGTGGCAAATGTCCTCCCTGCTTGAGGGTTAGCAGGATACCAAAGGAGGTTGGCAATGTACCAAAGCGGCGATCGCACCCGCTGCGTTCTATTTCGCCACCACGCCGCGCAGCTCCACTTCATCCCAATCCGCCGTATCGTCGAATGATCCAATCCCCACGCGGCCGGCGCCGAACGTCGCATCCTTGGCGGTCATGATCGGGGTTTCCAGATCGTCGAAGTAAACCGCAATGTCGTCGGCGCTGCGTTTCACGCGCACGGTGTGCCATTCATCCGTCCACGGCGTGCCATCGCTGGTGGTGAGCGATATCTTCCGTCGGGCCGCGCCATCCACAATGAAAATCTGGTTCGCGTTGGGGTCCATCGACTTGCCGAAATGCACGTAGTAAAAGTGCGCCGGGTCTTGGTAGCCGAAGAAGAGGCACGCATCGCGATGTGGGTAATCGGCCTTCGTGCTGTGGACTTTGGCGGTGAGCTGAAAATCGCCCACGGCCGGTTCCTTTAGCAGCGCCACATGCCAGGGGCTGCGGTACGGCGGTTCGTACTTGCTCTCGCTGGTGAACTGGCTGAAAACCGCATTGCCGTCTTTCTTTGCGATCTTCCACCCCGCCGGATCGAGCACTTCCCACCGCTCGGGGCCGCCGGAAAAATCTTCGCTCAGCACCACCGGCCAATCCGCTTCAGCCCGCGCTTCGGGCCGCGCTCCGCTCAACGCCAGCAGAACCAACCCCACCGATCGCCACCCAAGTTGCCGCGACATGTTCTGTCTCCCGAAGAGTCCCACCGGAAAAGGATTGTGATTTCCTTAGAGCTTAGCCGCCCAGCCACCCGAGCGCAAGCGGCTTTCTGGCCTGTTTCCAGCCTCGTGGTCGGCCTCGGAGCACCCGGGCGAGCCGCGCTTGAGGCGAGCCGGTCTTCCGGTGTAGAATGTGAGCTTTGCTAAAAAAAGCGCTGGAGGGTAAGCGAATTGGCCAGCGGCTTGACTCGAAATCAAGTGTCCCTCACGGGATTGTGGGTTCGAATCCCATGCCCTCCGCTCTGTTTTCTCGCCTCGTCGTAAATCTCCTTGCACCGTTCGGTTACGGCGAAGCTCTTGGTTAGTCCCGCGGGGTTAGGACGAAACGGAGACCAACGGCCGCCGTGTCGTGGGCGATCTCCTACTCAGTCGGCGGGGATCACCTTCTCGATGGTCACCGGGCTGACGAGCCTTAGCGCGGAGACCGCTTGCTTTGCCATCTTGAATCCACCTGGACAACCACCCCACCAAGGGGCGTTTCGATCTTGATCGACGGTCCAGGTTTTGGGGGCCGCCCCAATCAATAGTACCGGAGGAGGGAGTGTTGACCGCTTTTCCACGCTGCGCAAGTGCCATCGCGGTCAGCTTTTGACAGTTAAATCGACGACGACTGAGGGAAAAACTTCATTCGCCGCCGCTCGTTTCG
>JALHQZ010000003.1 GCA_022841705.1 Pirellulales bacterium | reverse complement strand
TTGGGTTTAATGAGCCCTCTGAACCACGCCGAGGGGCCGAACACAAACTTGGCGCTGCTGGGCTGGTTGCGCCCAGTCTTGCTCCCGAAGGCGGACAGGAGACACCGGTTGCGGCCGTCTGCTCCTACAGCCAGCGACAGCTTCCGCATTTCGGCAAGCGACTTTCGTAACTGTTTGAGGTTTTGAAGCTCCGGATGGCATTTCGCCATGTCACCGAAGGTGTCTTCGTCGAGTTTAAGGTTCCCCTGATCGGTATGGGGCCAGGCGATATTATTCCGGACGAGATAGTTTTGAAATCGATCGGCCTTGAATGTGCGTCCTTCGTATACGCCGTAGGCTTCGTCGATCCGCTCGATCAGCTGCTGCTGGACTGCCCCCCAGTTGGCCCGTAGAGCTGAGTGCGTTTCGGTGTCGATTGGAATTCCAGTCGCTTCCATGGCAGCAGCAGCGATCATGTAACGTCCGCGAAGCAGCGCTCGCGGGAGGTCGATGTGCGGCAGCATCTTTGGAAGTAGTTGGGCCAGGGCCATCACATCGGATTGGCAATATTCGAGCAGGGCTCGCCGCTCGTCCTCGGTGTACGGCCCATCGCGCATGGCCAGTTGCCGCATGCTTTCCTTTTCGCACGCGTCAATGCTCGGAAGACCGTAATAGCACATGGCGCCGAGCAGATTGTATCCTTGCGCTGAGCCGAGTCCCGATGTCAAGCAACGGAATTCCGCGTAAAGGTCGAGAACTCGCGCCGGCAGTGGCCAGCCCAGGCTGCGGTAGCACCCGATCTCCGCGCTCGCGTAATATGCCACAAATAAAACATGGGACTCGGTCGAGATTGGCGATTCGGACAGCCGTTCAATATCTTCGCGGAACAAGCGGATGGTCCGCCTGGAGCGCAGCTCATGTCCGACCATACACTTGACGGTCGGCGTTTCACCGTCTGGCTGGCCGAATTCAAAATCGACCAGCCAGACTTCGGTGAACGCTGCAAGTGCAGCAAGGCTCATATTTCGCCTCGCAGCTTGCGAAGCACGGGGTGCTCCATCGAATCGATGAAACGGTCCTTGAACGCGATGCGCAAGATTTCAGGAAAGGGTAGATCGGGCCATTCGGGTTCACTCAACTCACCGTTGGCGGCAAAAATCTCGTAAGCGCCGAGACTCATGTTGGAACCAACCCGGATCCATCGCGTTTTCGCCAGCTCGACAGCTTCCAGCGCTGACCTACCCCAATTGTCGAGCTTTCCATCAGGGCCGGGCAGCTTTACTTGCCACAAGAACAGCCCCCCCTGGCGATTGATGCTGGTGGAAAAACCGCGCGGGCAGAATGTCGATTCTGACGCGAGTTGATCCCAAAGCGATCGCTCAACCAAGTAGGTCTCTTGGTCCTCCTTTAACTCGATCACCGCAGTTTCCAAGCTATAGCTTGGGTCCGGGTGAACCCGTACAAACCACGACTTGTCGGGCTTGCGTACGGGGACCGTGGTCAGCAGCTTCTTCACTCCGGTGCTCGCTGCAAAGTTTTGCGACAAACGCAAACCAGCGGGGTCGAAGGGATCGGGCGCCGCGGGCCGCGGTACTTGTTCGATCGGGCTAATCTCGCCGTCGTTCAACAGTTGCTCGCGAATATCGGCTTGCGCTACATTCGCATAGTTAGTAGAATGAGTCATCGTCAGCTCCTTATTCCCTCGGCGCCGGATCGCCTTCCAAGCAAGTGGCGCCGAGGGGGTGGGTTGATTGAAAAATTAGTCCAGCAGGTCTAAAACTTGTTCCTTTGCCGCGGCAATCTCTATCGCTCTCGAGCGTGTCGGATTAGGCGGGGGTCGCCGATCTGCGACGGCGTTTGTTTTCTCGACAAACCTCGCAAACGATTCGCGGGTAGTGAATCGCTTGCCCCCGACCGCGAATGTCTCGAGTGTTGCTCCGCGTACGCCTCTTTGGGCCCAGCGCCAAACGGTGCTGACCGCCACATCCTGTTCATGCGCCAGCTTGGTGATCGAGAGTCGCGTTTCCTCAAGTAAAGTCGTCGTCGCCATTTGTTCCTCACTATTCAGCGCTATTGAATGAGATGAATTTCAATGCCTTCGTAGTATTCGATGGCAACAACGGCTTGGTCAAAGCGCAGTTCTAACGAGGTTCGAGCGAAGTTCTGAGAAGTTCTTCCGGCCCAACAGGTATCCAAAATTCTGGCGTGCCCCGCTACCGCGATCACGACCAGAATTGCCACATCGTGCTCGTGTGTTGACTGAAGTTCATCCGGCGTTTGCGGTTTCAGCACGCCGGAAAGTATTCGCCCGCAGTAGATTTAACCTTGATCTGGACGAGTCGATCGGAACGCGCGGCCGGACCAGCTTGGGTCGTGATTCGGAATACACGCAGCGTAGCGGTATCGCGGATGTCTGCGAACGAAATAGCGATTTGCAATTGTCGTCACGACACGAATCAAGTACCGCGGCTGACGACTTCATTTCAAAACTGATGGTGTCGTGCCTCCCCTGGCGGCGGACACAACACTAGAAGCGAATCGGGTTATCGCCTCTCATCCTGCCGGTTAACGGGAGTGAATTGGTGATCACTTTGAAGGCCGGATGGCGTTTCGAATCAGGCGTATTCAGTTCGGGTGCGGCTACTGCGAAGCCGCGAAAGCCCGATTAACTTTCGCAGTCTGGTTCGCCGACTTCTCGGCTGTTGAGCAACGTCCGCGTTCATCGAAAAGTAGAGTCAATTTGTCACCGATAGGGTCGATATTTCGCGTTAATCGCTACCTGCCGCACTAAGTGAGATGGTCGACGGAGCCGAAACAAATCCGCTGGGGGCGAGTTTCAACGGATCGAGCTGGGAACATTGTTCGGCGGCGTTCAGGGGGTAGCTCGGTGAGAAAAAAGTTTGCTCAGTTCGCACGAGCGGCTGAGGCTTCGTCGGATCGTGCGGATTAGCCAGCGAAGAATCGCTAGCCAAAAAAAATAGAGCCGCCCCCACCGGAAATCCGGCAGGGACGGCTTGCGTCAAACCGAGTTCAATGACGAATGCGTTTAGCTAGCGGATCGACTGGCCTCCGTTACGCCCGATCTTGCACAGGACCTACGGACCACCGAACTCGTACGACTCGTTGATCCTTTTCAGCAAACTGATTGAGCTGAAAGTGTATCAACTCGCTTCGGGCGTTTAGGCCCCGAATCGCGTCGACAAAGTTCTTGATGGTCCATGCAGTTCCATGAATGCGAAATCGAACACTACGGTTCTCTTCCTGAGCCCTTATTTCAACGGGTGTTTGCCAGCTGTTTTCCTCAAGAAGTCCGATGAGCTGACGCTGTCGCCGCGCTTGCGGTGCGATCTTCAATACGCTTCCGTTTTGAAGTCGCAAATTACCGTTTTCGGCATCCCAGATCGGAGTCCGGGGCGCCGAGGATGGACTGTTTTTCAACAATAAACCTCAATCTTTTGTCAGGAATAGCGACGAGCGTACTACTCGCCGCCAAGCCGATCGGCATCGGGCTTTTCAGCCCGGCCGCACATGCTGCCCTGCCAGACAAGCTGTCGGGGCTCCTTCGCTAGCTGAAATGGCTATCCAAATTTCTCGAACGCCGTTTCGCCGTCAAATTTCGGTTACCGCTGATACAAATGACCAACCTCAAGCGATTTACATCTGAACTCCCGGTTAAAGCAGCAGGAAGAAACGCGGACACGACGTACCTGCTTACTCGTCGTGCGCCTGAAGTTTAACGCCGTGATTCGAAAATTGAAGTGGCGCCGAGGGGAAACACCCCCTTTTTCCCGGCGGTTTTCGGCCGTGCAGGGCGAGACTTTTCGCTTGCCACTTGGCTTTGGCCGTGTTCGCCGGGGATTCGTTCAACCTCAGTTAAGCGGAGCGTGGAGAAGCCGCTAGCCGATTTCCTTCGCGACTTCCATCGCCTTCCCCAAGTCCCGCTCCGCGTAAATCTGGGTGACATCGGCTTTGCTGTGCCCCAAAATCACCTGGGCTGCTTCCAGCCCGTGCTCGTGGCGGATACGCGTCGCAGCAGTATGGCGAAGCCGGTTGGGAGACCAGCGGTGCTGCGACTGCCAAGCAGCCCGCTCAGTTTTGTCTTTGATTTCTGGCGGCGGCGGAAACGCCTTGTCGCACCCCCTGTGAATGGCTCGGCGGTAGCTGGCCACTTTATACCGGTCGCCGGCGTTTCGTTTCGGCTCTGAGCGACGGTTCGTGCCGGGACGGTTGCCATAATTGATCGAGGTTGTACGGGCCGCGTGCTGCTTATTTCGCCGCAGCAACTCACTTTCTGCCGGACAGAAACAATAGGTCTTGGCGGGCCGATCGAGATATTTGTTGAGAATCGCTTGGGCTTGCGGTCCCAGCGGCACCACGCGGTCACGCCCATGGTGCTCGGTCTTATGGGCCGACGGCCGATAGGCCCAGACCTCGCCGCTCCGATCAATATCCGTGGGTCGCAAGATGCATACTTCGGCCGGACGCATCCCGGTCAACAATTCCAATTGCACCATGTCCGCAACAATTGGCGGCAGATGCGGGAGCGTCTGGGTCACGACAGCTTCGTCGATCGGCATGACGGGCGGTGTTTCCCGTGCGATGGTCTTGCCACGCCGGAGTTGGCTAACGGTGGCGAGCGACTGGTAGACCTCCGGCGGGATGAGCTGTTCACTGACCCCCCATTTGAACATCCGCTTGATGCGGCCCAGGTGATCGTTGGCGTACCGGCGTGATTTTCCGGCGGCGACGATTTGGGATTGGATCGTCTTGAGCGCTAGCGGCCCAAACGAGGCGGCGGGTTCTTCGGCTCGCCCGGCGAGCACGTACTTAAGGGCCGCTTTAATCGCTGGCGTCACCTTGGTGCATTCACCATTCTTTTGGTAGTAGCCTTTGGCGAACTGCAGGTACTTCGCGCAGAGCTCGACGAGCGTGATGCCGTCATCCACCCCGAGCTGTGATTGGCGTCCGTTTTGGAGCCATTCGGCGATCAGCCGATCGTAGAACTCTTTGCTGGCTTTGGTGCCGTGGGGGCCCAGATAGTGGTCGACGCCACTGAGCGTGACGATGGCCTGACCACTGGCCCGATGCTTGCGATACTTGGGAACCGAATTAACGAGCTTAGGCACGGCGGAATCTCCATGAGATTAAGCACAAAACGGTATGTACCGTTTTGCGCTCTCAGGAAATGCCGCACTGCCGACCTTCGGCAGGTATCACAAGTGCTTGTATCGGCAGGACTTACGTTGAGTCGGGCTGAAAGGATTTGAACCTTCGACCTCTGCGTCCCGAACGCAGCGCTCTAGCCAAACTGAGCTACAGCCCGTTTCTTGGAATCGGACAACCGATATTGGCCGATTGCGAATCTTTGACCTTACCAGAATCACCGTCTGCCAACAACCCGAGGACGCTTCGCTCGCGGGGCCGGTTCGCAGCTAAACCGGGGGTGAATTGCGGGCGGAGTGCTCCATGAGAGCCCGGTAGCCGGCCACGCCGCGGGTTAGTTCGGCCACGCTGAGCCATTCGTCTTTGGTGTGGGCTTGGGCGATGTCGCCGGGGCCGAGCACGATCGTCACTAGGTCCGCGGCGCCGAAGTGGTTGCCGTTGGTGGTGTATGGAGCCCCCGTTACTTGCGACGGGATGCCCCTCGCGGTGAGCGTGGCGGCGGTCAGCTCTGCGTAGGGCAAGTTCACGTCGGCGGCGAGCGGCGTGACGATATCAGCTTCGCCTTGCTGCACGCAGAGCGCGGAGTCGCGCTGGCGAAGCGTTTCGAGCAGCGCTTCCACCTGGGCGAGCTCCGCGTCGGCCGATTCGCCGGGAGCGAGGCGCCGGTTCACGTCGAGCACGCAGTGTGCCGGCACCACGTTGATCTGCGTGCCGCCACTAATGCGGGTGATGCAACAGCTTCCGCCGCCGGTCAACGGATGCGGGGCATGAATGCGGTTGATATAGTTTTCTTCGAGCGCAATCGACACCCGCGCCATATCACTCACTGCATTGCGTCCGAGGTGCGGCGTACTCGAGTGGACGGCGACGCCGGTCGTACGAATCTTCCACTTAACGAAGCCGTTATTGGCCGCGACGACTTGCATCCCGGTTGGTTCGCCGACAATTACCGCCGCCGGGCGCCAACCGAGCGCCGGCAAATCGTGCGCAAGGAAATGTCGCACGCCGAGTTGCGAATGTTCTTCGCGCACGCTGAAGAGCAGCGCGATGTTCTGCGTGGCCGAGCGCGCACCGCGCACTTCGCGCAGCGCCCACAGCATGGCCGCGCCGGTCCCTTTGGTGTCGCAGGCGCCTCGGCCGTAGAGTCGTCCGTCGCGCACTTCGGCGGCGAAGGGATCGATCGTCATGCCCTCCACGCCGACCGTGTCGAGATGACTATCGAAGAGGAGCCACGGCGCCGTGGGTGAAACTTCGTGTGTGATGAGCACATTCGGCGCGGCGCCGGGGACTTGGCGGAACTCGGCGGAGAAGCCCCAGATTCGAGCCAGTTCGAGCAGCGCTTCGGCCAGCGGCATTTCGGCGTCGGCTCGGCCGCTAGCGGTGGGGGTCACGGTATCAACCCGCACCATGTCTTGCAGCAATTGCACCACATCGGTGGGGTTGAATCGAAGCATCGCCATCTCTCAGTTTGAGCCGCACCGCGACAGCATTTCCAAGCGCGCCCGTTAGGAAACGTGGCGCCCCCACCTGCGGCAGGTTTTCGATTAGAATACCGCAGTCGCGGCGCTGACGGGAGTGACGCCGGGTAAACGAACCTTCGGAGATCGACCAGCGGCGAGCGAGCGAATGGACCACTATTCCTTCATGTGGCAGGCGGTGATCGCGGGGCTGGTGGCCAGTGTGGCTTGCGGCTGCGGGGCGTTTCCGCTGGCGTTCAAAGGCCTCGGTGTCGAGCGGCGGTTGGGCGCCGCTTACGCCTTCGCGGGCGGGCTGATGTTTGCCGCCAGTTTTTACAACTTGCTGATGCCGGCGCTCAGTGGCAATGGCGAAGACTCGGTCTCTTGGCAGGAGCTGTTGTTGACACTGGGCGGCATGTACTTCGGTTGTCTGACGTTGTCAGTTGTCGAACGGTATGTCACCCCTGAGCGGTTGGAATCGACCGTCGGACGCTGGCTCCATTCGCCGCGGGAGCTGCTAATCTTCATCGCGATGGCGGTGCATTCGATTCCGGAAGGGCTGGCCGTGGGCGTGGGCTACGGCGCGGAAGGTCGCAGCGCCGACTACGAGGGCCTGGGCCTGTCGATCGCATTGGCGATTGCAATTCACAACATTCCCGAAGGACTTGCAGTGGCGATTCCGATGCGCGCTCGGGGCGCTTCGATTAGGGCGTGCTTCCTAGCGGCGTTCCTTACCAGCTTGCCGCAGCCACTGGCCGCGATTCCGGCAAGTTTGGCGGTGTGGTTGTTTGAACCGCTGATGGCGCCCATGTTAGGCTTTGCGGCCGGGGCGATGATGTTTTTAGTGGTGATGGAGATGCTGCCCGAAGCCTTGAAAACACGCTCTCCCGGGCAGACGGCGTGGTCGTTCATGTTGGGATTCGGGCTGATGGTGCTGGTGCAGGTGGCGCTTTAGGAGTGCGGAATGCGGAATTGGGAATGCGGAATTGAAGAACCATCTGATTCCGTTTGCTGCTGGAATTGCCATCGTGACCCTCGTCAACGGGCGATTTGGTTGGTACCGTCGGAACAACTCTGGAGTCTCGTTAGAAATACGTCGGAAATGACGATTCACCACAGCAAGTTCTCGGTGCTGAAATGTGAACGACCGGTTGTTGTTTGTTACTCACTCTTGTGTACATTTTTCTTCTCACTTGTTCGTCATAGAACTCGAAATCGATGAATCCTTTTCTCGGCGTCTTCTTTCACTGGCTCGGCGGTCTCGCTTCGGGATCGTTTTACGTTCCCTACCGCGCGGTGCGGCGGTGGTCATGGGAAACCTACTGGCTGGTGGGGGGGATCTTCAGTTGGATCATCGCGCCGTGGGCCGGGGCGCTCATCAACACAACCGATCCCATCGGCGTACTGAAAACAACGCCCAGCGACACGCTCTTCTGGGCCTATCTGTTCGGGCTGCTCTGGGGCTTCGGCGGGCTCACCTTTGGGCTCACCATGCGCTATCTCGGCATGTCGCTGGGAATGGCGGTGGCGCTCGGCTACTGCGCGGCGTTCGGCACACTCATTCCGCCGCTCTTCCACGGCGAGTTCGTAGCGAAGCTCATCGAACCCACGGGCGGGAAGATCGTGCTCTTGGGAGTAATCATCTGCCTGGTCGGCATCGCCATCGCGGGGCTCGCCGGGAAGACCAAAGAGAACGAAATGTCGGAGGAACAGAAGCGCACCACCGTCAAAGAGTTCGACTTCAAAAAGGGCATCCTCGTCGCTACGTTCTCCGGCATCATGAGCGCCTGCTTCGCGTTCGGGCTCGATGCCGGCAGCAGCATCAAGCACCGCACGCTGCTGAGCGATTATCTCAATAGCGCGAAAGCGGCCGGGCTGACGGTCGAAGCGCCAGCGCCAACGCCCGCTGATGATTCGCAAGTGAAGTTGGCCGAGGCGCTCGCCGCGATTGAAGAGCCGCATCGGCTGTCGCTCGACACGAATTCAACCGCCGAGGCAAAGAGCGCGGCCAGCGCCGCCGCCACGGCGATGAGCGAACAGCTCGTTGCCGCAACCGGCTCGCCGCTCGCCGCACGACTCAGCGCTTACAGCCAGCAATTGCAATCGCTGGCATCGAGCACCGCCACGAGCAATCCCGATTTGCTCGCAACCATTCTCTCCCACGCTACGCTCGAACTGAAAGAAGCCTCGCTGGCGATCAATGCGGCCGGTGGTGATCTCCTGGCGATTCACAGCAAGCACAGCCTCTGGCAAAACCTGCCCGTGTTAATCGTCGTGCTGCTCGGCGGATTCACCACCAACTTCTTGTGGTGCGTCATGCTGAATCTCAAGAATGGCACCGGCTACCAGTACTTCACGGCGACCCCCGGTGAAAAATCTCCGCCGGCGAGCGCCGTGGCGGCGGGCGGCGAAGGCGCCCCCGCCAACAGCGCCGCCGAGTTCGATGGCCGGCTCGATCCCACACCCGTGCCGTTGTTGCGGAACTATTTCTTCTCCGCGCTCGCCGGCATCACGTGGTACTTCCAGTTCTTCTTCTACTCGATGGGCGAAACCCAAATGGGCAAGTACGCCTTTTCGAGTTGGACGCTGCACATGGCCAGCATCATTATCTTCAGCAGCATGTGGGGCATCGCCCTGCATGAATGGCGCGGCGCCAGCAGCAAAGCATGGCGGCTGTTGCTGTTGGGCATCGGCGTGCTGGTGATCTCGACGATCGTCGTGGGCTTGGGGAATTATCTCGGCGCGAGCGGCGGACATTGATCGAGCCAGCTCCGATAGGGGCGGCAGCGTTTAGCCGTGGGTGTCAACTTGCCGAAACGGGCGCCTACACCGTCACCGCGTGTTGCGAATCGGCGAAGACATCGATCCAATGGACCTGTCCCGTTTGCACTTCGTAAATGGCGCCGACGATGGCGATGCGGCCCTCCTTTTCCAGCGCCCGTAGCGTCTGGCTGTGGTCGCGAATTTCGTTCATAGTGTGCTGAACGTTAATTTCCGCCAGTTTGTCGACCAGGGCTTCGCGTTGTTTATCATTCGGCGCGTGCGGCAGCGGGTGGGGTAAACTCGGAATCGATTTCTGAATCTCTTTCAGCAGCACATCCAAGTGGTCGCAACCCGTTGCATCTTTTGCGGACCGATGTTCGAGATGAAATTTCAGCGCAGCGCCCACCGCGCCGCAGCGGGTGTGGCCGATCACCACCACCAGTTTGGCGCCCGCCACCGCACAGGCGTACTCCAGACTGCCGAAGACCTTTTCTTTGGCCACGTTACCGGCGATCCGGACGGTAAAGATATCGCCCAGCCCCAAATCGAAGATCAGCTCGGCCGGCGTGCGGGAGTCGATGCAAGTGAGCAGCGCAGCCAGCGGAAACTGCCCCGCACTGGTGGCGTCGAGCTGCCGGGTGAGATCGCGTGAAAGTTGCTTCCCGGTGCGGAACCGCTCATTGCCATCCTCCAGCAGTTGCAGCACATCCTTGGGGCTCAGGCTCGCTTGGACTTCGCGATTGGCATAATCAACGTACCGAATGTCGTCCGGCATGTCGTACTTCTTGCGGAACCCCTTCAAGCTGAGCTCCACCCCGTGGACCGGCGCCGTTTCGTCCCGAAACTCGGCGATCAGATGCAGAATATCGGGATCGATGTAGTCGCTGTGCGTGGCGTCGATGAGTACATGCCCGCCACGCGGTACTTCACGGAGCGTCCGCGCGAGCGAGGCGCGATTGAGAAAGCTGACTTGATTCGCCAGTTCGATCCGCAGCACCTCTCCCGCGACATACCGTTCCACCACCTTGCGAATCGGACGGCGCAAGTTACTGCGCAGGATGAAGGCGAGTCCGATTGCTAGCCCAATCAGAATCCCCACCAGCAGATCGGTCAGTACGATCGCCACCACCGTCACTACGAAGGGCAGAAACTGGTACCACCCTTCGCTGTACATGCTGCGAAAGAGTTTGGGGCTGGCGAGTTTGAAACCGGTGACAATCAGAATCGCCGCCAGCGCACTGAGCGGAATGCGGTTCAGCAATTGCGGCGCTAAGGTGACGCTCCCCGCCAAGAGCAACCCGTGAAAGATGGCCGAAGCCCGCGTCCGGGCGCCGGCATGGATGTTCACGCTGCTCCGCACGATCACCGAGGTCACAGGCAAACCGCCCAAACATCCGCACAACAAGTTTCCCACTCCTTGGGCCACCAATTCGCGACTCGGCGGGGTGCTCCGCTTCAGGGGATCGATGCGATCCACCGCTTCAATGTTGAGCAGCGTTTCCAGTGAAGCCACCAGCGCAATGGTCACAGCCGCCAAGTAGATCGCTGGGTTCCGCCACTGCGAGATATCCGGTGGCGTAAGGAACGAGGCAAACTGCTTCACCGATTCCGCCACCGGGACATCCACCAAGTGCGCCGAGCCAATCCGCCACGGGTCGCCCCACGTTTCAAACAGCATGCCCATCAGCACGCCCACAATCACCACCACCAGCGCTGACGGAATGAACGACTTTTTGAGCCAGGCTACCTGCCCCCAGCCGATAAGAATCGCGAGCGAGGTGAGGCCCACCGCAATCGCGCCAACATGCAAGTCGCCAATCACTTGCATCAGTTCGGAGAACGTATTCTGATCGTCGCGCTGGAAGAATCCAAACTCCCCTTGGGATGCGGCGTCATGCCCGAACAGGTGGGGCAATTGTTTAAGGATGAGAATGAGTCCAATGGCCGCCAATAGACCATTAATCACGCTCGACGGGATGAACTCGGCCAAGAATCCCGCCTTAAGGGTCCCCATCGCGATTTGCAGTATGCCCGCAATCGCCACCGCCAGCAGGAACGCCTCGAACGAACCGAGCTTGCCAATCTGCATGGCGATCACCGCAGTCAGTCCCGCGGCGGGACCCGAGACGCTGGTATGCGAACCGCTCAGCACTCCCACGACGAGGCCGCCAACGATGCCCGACACCAATCCGGCAAATAGCGGGACGTTCAAATCTTCGGAAATGCCCGTCGCTTTCGAAGCGAGCGCGATGCCCAAACAGAGCGGCAGTGCCACCAAGAACACCACCAGCCCCGCGATCAGGTCGGCCGCGATCGTACTTTTGCCAAGTCCCTGCGGTTCTGCGCCGTCAATTGCCGCCATGCACGCCTCGTATTAGAAATAAGGGGACCAGTTCGAGTTCATGTCTCGCGGACCCTCACCGGAGGCTCTCGCCGAAGCTGACGGATTCGTAAGCTATAGGCCTCAAGTATACGGGTTGACCCCCCAGGAAACCACCATATGAAGATCGTTCGCTACTCAAACGCCCAAGCGCAAACTTGTTACGGCATCCTCCATCCGGCCGGGGCGATCACCCGCGCTGAGGGTGATCCTTTCGCCGGCCCTACCAACACGGGGGGACTGGCCGATACCGGCGAACTGGCCGAGGTGCGCAAGCTCCTCGCGCCTGTGCCCGTGACCAACATCCTGTGTATCGGCCTCAACTACCGCAAGCACGCCGAAGAAGGGGGCAAACCGATACCCACTCGCCCCGTGCTGTTCATGAAAACCTCCACCGCGGTCACCAACCCGGCCGATCCCATCGTGCTGCCACGCGCGCTGCGTAGCGACAAAGTCGATTACGAATGCGAACTGGTGGTGGTCATCGGCAAGCCATGCAAGAACGTCTCGCGCGCCGAAGCGCTCGACTACGTCCTCGGCTACACCTGCGGCAATGATGTCTCGGCGCGCGATTGGCAAGCCGAGTGGGGCGGCGGCCAGTGGTGCCGCGGCAAAACGTTCGACACCTTCGCGCCGCTGGGCCCTTGTCTCGTAACGACGGATGAAATCTCCAATCCCAACAACCTCGGCATCCGCACGCGCCTCAATGGCGAAGTGCTGCAGGACTGGACCACGGCCGACATGATCTTCGATGTGCCGACCTTGATTGAGTTCTTAAGCGGCAGCACGACCCTTCAGCCTGGCACGGTGATCTTCACGGGCACGCCACACGGCGTCGGCTTCGCGCGCACCCCACCCGTGTGGCTCAAAGCGGGCGACGAAGTGACCGTCGAGATCGACGGCATCGGCACGCTCACGAATTCCGTGATCGAAGAGACGTTTTAGCCGCGGGCCCGATTTTCGAAGAACGGGCCCGCGCGTTTCAAACGACAATAATTTGCTCGCCATTACCCCCTGAGCTATACTTCGTATATGAAAGTCGCAGTCTCAATTCCCGATACACTTTACGAAGCTGCCGAAGAAGAAGCAGGTCGCTTGGCCGTTTCACGGAGCGAACTCTATGCGAAAGCGCTTCAAGCCTACTTACTATCTCGCCCGAAAAGCGTGATCACGCGGCAGCTCAACGAAGTCTATGACCACATCGACTCGAAGGCCGATCCGGTCATGCAAGAGATGTCGCGCCGCACGCTGGGGCACGAAGAGTGGTAGTCCAGCGTGGCGAAGTCTGGTGGGCTGATTTGGGACCGCCGCGAGGCTCATCGCCCGGCTTCCGTCGGCCGGTCATTGTGATCTCCGACGACGCGTTCAATTCTTCCAGCATTTCGACGGTCGTAGTTGTTGTAATCACATCCAATCGGCGGCTCGCAAAAGCTGCTGGCAATTTCGAGTTGGCAAGTTCTCAAACGGGATTGCCGAAGGTTTCGGTGGTGAATGTTTCGCAGCTCTACACGATCGATAAATCTCAATTATTAACGCGCGTGCGAATGTTGCGAAAAGACGTGATCGCAACTTTGGAAGTGGGTTTGAAGTTTTCGCTCGGTCTCGTTTAGCGCGGCGCGCCCCTATCCCCCAAACACCTCTTTCGCCGTCTCCGTAATCGCCAGCACCCCCGGATGCCGTATCCGCTGCTTGGTGGTGATCGCATAGTAACTCTCGCGAATCGCGGCGATGCGGCCCACCAGCTCGACGCCAAAGTGCAGCACGATGGCCGACTCCATCACGGTTGGCATTGCGAAGAGCCCCACGCCCGCGCGGCCGAACTCCTTCAGCAGCGCGCTGTCGTCGAACTCTCCCACAATGCGCGGCGTCAGCGCCTGCTGCTCGAACCACTGGTCAAGCGACCGCCGCAACTCGGCCCCGGGCGTCGGCAATAGCAGCGGCGCGCGGTGCAAGCTCTCCGGGAATTGCGCCCGGTACTGATCCGCGAGCGCGGGCACGCCAAAGAAACTAAGCCCGCACTCGCCCAGCTTGTGATTGAACGCTCGCACATGCAAGCGCGAGCTCACCGGGCTGTCCGCCAGCACCACGTCGAGTTGCCCCAGGGCAAGCCGACCAACCAGATCGTTAAAGCCCCCTTCATAGCAGTGCAGCTCGACTTGCTGCGCCCCCGAGTAGACGCCCGCTAGCAGCCGATAGGTAATCAGCTTCGGCATCACATCGGGAACGCCGACCGCAAGCCTTCGTGGGCCCCGACCAGCTTGCCCATGCAGCCGGTCCACCAGTCGCTGTCCAGCGCTAAACACCGCCTCGGCATCCACCAGCAGCGCCTGTCCTGCTTCGGTGAGCGTTAAAGTCCGACCCGCCCGCAGAAATAGCGGCGTGCCGAGCCGTTCTTCCAGTTTACGGAGTTGCGCGCTGACACTTGGCTGCGCGAGCCGAAGTTTCCGGCTGGCGGCCGTGACACTTCCCTCCCGGGCGACCGTCCAGAAATAATAAAGATGGCTAAAATTGAGCTGGTCGAGTTCCATTCCCCGAAGCTCCCCAGCATAACATAGAGAAAATCTATACAATTGTAGCACATAAATTGTCTTGTCTATGGATCGATTTGACGTATAAACCACTAGTGCTGCAGCCAGGCGTCGCAGCCGTTTTCCCGCTATTTCCGCCCCCAAGACGCTTTGTCCTCCCCCGCGATTTCACTCCGCACCACCGACCTGGCCGATTCCCTGGCCCGCCTCGCCCGCGAACGGGGCGAGGACGTCGAGCGGCTGCGCGCCGTCGAACTACTGGCCGAAGCCCAAGCGGCGTGGCCCGGCGAGTTTGCCGAACAATGGCCGATCTGGATCTCTCAAGCCGGCGCCAGCTTGGGATTGCGCAGTAAAGTCGTCGAACTATCGCTCGCCGAAGCGCTCGACCTCGCCGAAGATGGCGGCCAGCTCATCACGCTGCCCAGTGGCGGGAAGGAACTCTTGTTGGTGCTCGGCGTGCGGGAGGGCAAAGCACGGATCGCCAGCAACAGCGTCGCGGATGAAACACTCCTCTCGCGCGCGGAACTTGCACAACTGGTAGACGATGCCAATCCGCAGCGCTGGATCATTTCCGATCATCCCGAGCTCAGTCCCGCCGGCGGCGCCCACGCGGCCCACGCCCACCACGATCACACTCCACCGCTCAAGCGTCTACTCGCATTATGGCGGCCCGAAAAGTCGGACATCGGCATCCTCGTGATCTTCGCCTTCGCCGTGGGCGTGCTCAGTCTCGCGTCGCCCATCGCGGTTGAGTCGCTGGTCAATACGGTGTCGTTCAATCGGTTCTTTCAGCCGATTATCATTCTTTCGATTTTGCTATTCGGGTTCCTCGCCTTCGCTGCCGCAATCCGCGCACTCCAGGCGCTGGTGGTGGAAGTCCTGCAGCGACGGATGTTCGTGCGCGTCGCAGCCGACCTTGCGCATCGCTTGCCGCGGGTGCAGGCCGTCGCCTTCGATCAGCACTACGGCCCCGAGCTTTTGAACCGCTTCCTGGACGTGGTGACCCTGCAAAAGGTCACCGCCAGCTTGTTCCTTGATGGCCTGTCGATCATCCTCGCTACGCTGGTGGGGATGGTCGTGCTGGGCTTCTATCATCCGTGGCTGTTGGGCTTCGACGTGCTGCTCATTGCATTCGTCGTCGGCGGGCTGATGATTTTAGGTCGCGGAGCCTTCGCCACCAGCATTGCCGAGTCGCGGCAAAAGTATCGTCTCCTCAGTTGGTTCGAAGATGTGGTTCGCTGCCCGCAGGCGTTCAAACTCGGCGGGGCAGCCGAGTTTGCGGTCGACCGGGCCAATCACCTCTCGGCCGGTTACTTGGCTGAGCGCCGCGATCATTTCCGAATTTTCTTTCGCCAATCGGTCCTGTTGCTGGGGTTGGAAGCCATCGCCGCCACCACGCTGCTGGCGTTTGGGGGCATCTTGGTCGTCACCGGCGAGCTCACGCTTGGCCAGCTCGTCGCCGCGGAGTTGATTGTGGGGACGATCCTCGGATCGATGGTCAAGCTCAATAAACACATTGAAAACTTCTACGACGCCATCGCGGCGACCGATAAACTCGGCCATCTGTTCGACCTCCCCGTCGAACGCCAAGATGGCCTCTTACACATCCCCGCCGGCCCCGGAGCCGAAGTGGAGCTCGCGGGCGTGTCGCTTTCCCGCAGCGCTAACGAAAGTGGCCGACGCATCAGCGCTGTCATTCGCGCTGGCGAGCGCGTCGCCGTCACCGGCCCCTGCGGCAGTGGTAAATCGCTGTTGCTTGATTTGCTCTTCGGCCTGCGGGCGCCAGTCGCCGGTCGATTGGAGATCGCCGGCGTGGACCCGCGCGATATCCGTCCCGATATCCTCCGCACCCAAGTGGCGCTGGTGCGCACGGCAGAGATGTTCGAGGGATCCATTCTAGAGAACGTCAGCCTTCGCCGGCCGGAAGTGACGCCGACCGATGTGCGGGCAGCGCTCGAAGCGGTCGGCCTGCTCGATGAAATCTTGTTTCTGCCGCAAGGGCTCGAGACGCTGCTGACCGGTGGCGGCTCGCCGCTAACGACGGGGCAATTACTGCGATTGTCGGTCGCCCGCGCGATTGCCGGAAATCCGCGCCTGCTGCTGATTGACGGGCTGCTCGATGGCCTTAGTGACGAACACTTCGACGTGGTGTCACGAGCAATCACCGAGCGCGATCGGTCCTGGACGTTGATCGTCGCCACCGGCCGCCGCGATGTCGCGAAGCAATTCTCGCGCACGCTCGATCTTGGCCCGACCGGTAACAGCCCCACGGGCCGCGTGTTGGAGGCTACCGCATCATGACCACCACTCACTCAGCGCCCCCGGATCTCAGCGAACGCAAAGGCATCACGCTCGGCCGATCCGCCTATCGCGAAGAAGACTTCCCCGCGCTCCGGTTGGTTCGCACCAGTCGCGTCGTGCGTAAGATCGCCTTCTGGCTCGGCGCGGCGATGGTGTTTGCCGTGGCGATGGCCCTCTTCACGCCGTGGCAGCAGTCGCTCTCTGGTTCGGGCAGCGTGACCGAGTTCGATCCGCTCAATCGCCCCCAAGTTGTTGAAGCGCAAGTGAAGGGCGTGATCGCGGAAATCGGCCCCGGTATCGCCGAAAACGCCGCCGTCACCAAAGGCCAACTGATCTATCGCATCGTCGACCAAGACCCCAATTATCTTGGTCGCATCGAACAGCAACTGCAGAACAAACAACGGGAGATCGACCTTGCCCACACTCGGTTAGAGTCCTACCAAGATCACTTGATCCAAAAGCAAGCGGTGGTTGAAGCGACCGAGCAGATGATGGCGGCTCTGGAAGCCGCAGGGCGTGAGGCCATCGCCGCCGCCGATGCCTATGTGTCGGCCGGGCAGAATAAACTGCAATCGGAACGCGAAGGCCTCAAAGCCATTGAAGCGGAAGTGCTGCAAACCAAGCTCGACTTTGATCGTAAGCAGCGCTTGCGCGAACAAGGGATCGAGTCCGACCTGAAGTTTCAAGAGACCGAGCTCAAGTACAAACAAAGCGAACAGAAGCGACTGATGGCCGTGCAAAAGGTGCAGGAAGCGACACAGGAACTTGAAGCCAAGCGGCGCGAACGCGATTCCAAGCGGCGTGAGTGGGATAGCAAAATCAACGAAGCAGCAGGAAAAATCGGCAGCTACAAGGCGGAAGTCAACAAAGCTCAAGCCGATATCGCCAAAACTAGCGAGGAGCTCGCCAAACTGCAGAGTGATCTCCTCAAATCGCAAACCGATGTCGCCCGCCAGCAGCAGCAAGAAGTTCGGGCTCCGCTCAATGGTCGGATCCATCGATTGGTCGCTTACGCCGAATCGACTCAGGTCAAACCGGGCGATCCCCTGTTCGAGATCGTCCCCGAGACGCAAAACCCGGCGGTCCAAATTTGGGTCACCGGCAACGATGCCCCGCTCATTCGCCAAGGCGATCTCGTTCGCTTGCAATTTGAAGGTTGGCCCGCCGTACAGTTTGTTGGCTGGCCCAGCGTGGCGGTCGGGACCTTCGGCGGCATCGTCGCGCTGGTGGATCCCACGGACGACGGCGCCGGCAAGTTCCGCGTCCTCATCACGCCCGACCCCAGCGATCAACCCTGGCCAGAAGCGCCGTATCTTCGCCAAGGCGTCCGCGCCAACGGTTGGGTGCTGCTCAAGCAAGTGCCGCTGTGGTTCGAAATCTGGCGCCGCATGAACGGCTTCCCGCCGGTGATTCCGAAGGACGACGCCAAGTCGGACGATAAACCCGCGAAGCCGCCGAAGGTGAAGGTGTAAGGGGTTGAGCGGTGATCGGGAAAGTCATTGTCTTCTATTCCCGATCACCAGTCACCGATCACTTCCCCCAGTCGGCAAACTCTGCCACCGCGGCTGCTAGCATTCTGCTCCCCGCGTGTTCGCGCCTCTAGCGGCGCATTCGTCACAACCGATGCAACCCGATAGTCTTCCGCGCGCTCACCTTGCGCGCGGAGCAAAACAGCGGGGGAAGCGTGCGAGTTTCGAGCTTAATCATTCTGTGCTTGCTGATCGTCGGTTGCGCCCGCGATCGCGCCGGGTTCAAAACCCCGCCGCCGGCGGTGGCGTCGACCGCCGTCTGTCCCGTGCGCTACGACGAAGCCGTTGCGCCCGATGCTAGCACGCAGCAAGCTGAAGACTCGCCCGCTGCTCCGGAAACGCAACCGGCTGAACTTCCGTCGCTTCCCGCTGAAGAAATTCCATCACCCAGCCCGTCGGCCGCTGACATCACACTGCTCGACGTGGTGACTTCCGTCCGCGTACACTTCCCGTTGGTGCAAGCCGCCGCGGCGCAGCGCACCATTGCGGCCGGCGAAGTCCTGGCGGCCGCCGGCGCGTTCGACCATAAACTTAAGGCCGAAGCGTACAACACGCCCCTCGGCTATTACGAAACGCATCGCCATGCGGCTGGTCTGGAGCGCAATCTCTACAACGGCAGCCAAGTCTTCGCCGGCTATCGGATCGGTCGAGGCAGTTTTGAACCGTGGTATAAAGAGCGCGAAACCAACGACGGCGGCGAGTTCAAAGCGGGCTTCATGGCGCCGCTGTTGCAGAATCGCTGGATCGATCCGAACCGCGCCGAACTGTGGCGCGCGCAACTGGAAACCCAGCGCGTGGAGCCGGAGATCGCCGCGCAGATCATTCTGTTCGTCCGCGATGGCAGCGCCACCTATTGGGAATGGGTCGCCGCGGGCGAGAACTTTCGCATCGCCGAAGGGCTCTTGGACCTTGCCAACAAACGCACCACATTCCTGGAATCGCAAGTGAATGAGGGCGAAAAGGCGAAGATCGACTTGGTGGATAACCGCCGCCTGATTGTCTCGCGTGAAGCGAAGCAGATCGACGCCCGGCGCAAGCTCGATCAATCCGCCGTGAAGCTGTCGCTCTTTTTGCGCGATGCGATCGGCGCTCCGTTCGTGCCGAACGCCGGCGCGCCCCCGGAGTTTCCCGAGGTCGATGCACTTGCCGCCGACGCCGCGGAGCGCGACATCTTGGCGGCCCAACTCAATCGCCCCGAGCTCTCCGAACTGCGCCTCGTGCGGCGCCAACTCGACGTGGCGCTGAACCAGGCGCGCAACGAAACTTGGCCCGAACTGAACGCCGGCCTCACCGGTTCGCAAGATGTCGGAGCGCCTGCCAGTTCGCTCCGCGATAAGTCGCCGTTTGAACTGGAAGCGGGCATGTTGATGTCGGTCCCGCTCGAACGCCGCAAAGCGTGGGGAAAAATCCGGCAACTGCAGGGCAAGCTGGCGCAGGTGCAAGCGAAGACGCAGTTCACCAGCGAAAAGATCGGCGCGGAAGTGGCTGTCGCCCGCACCGCCCTGATTGCTGCCGTCGAGCGGGTCCAGCGCACCACGGAAAGCCTCGAACTCGCCCGCCGAATGCAGTCCGCCGAAGGCGCCCTGTTCAAGGAAGGTCAAAGCACGCTGCTGAACCTGAATATCCGCGAAGTCCAGGCCGCCGACGCCGCGACGGAACGGATCGCCGCCCAGTTTGAATACTTTCTCGCGCGGGCCGACTATTTGGCCGCGCTCGGTCTCGCCACTGGCGAACCGCCGGCTGAAGCCTTTGCCGCCGCGGACGCGCCGTAGCACGGGACCGCAGTCCCGTGCGCGCGCAGAGTGAGCGGGCCGACGACGTGCGTCGTCGGCTGTGATGTGAGTCTGTTCGGTAATCATGGGCTTTGTTGAGTGTTCTTGGTTGGCTCGAAATGATCTCTTCGGGGTTGTGGTTAAGTTATTAGCGGTCCTGCCCGGCTCGCCCGGCAGAGGAAGCGTGGACGCCGCTTCCATTGCCGGACGAGCCGGACAGTTCCACCCGAAACGTAGGTCTCACTGACTGCTTCGCAGCTCCCCAAAAAAGGGAGATGAGGCGCCTCATCGAATCCCGAACGCGGAATTGGGACGTGGTTGGTTGACAGCGTCAACCGCACCTTTCGCGACGGCAAAATCCGTGCGCGGAGGCCCTAACCCGTTTGCTCCCAATCCCACACGCGTCGCGATCGCTTGGATCCTGAAGCGCCGGAATTGTGGTTCGCCATCGCGGCCGCGACGGCATTCGCTGAACCTTCCAGCACTTCCCTCGTGAGCAGCGCTCGCGAAGCATGCGTGTTTCTTTGTATAGTGCCGAGTGGCCACATTCTAGAGCAAGTGCGGAAATATTTTGGGAATTCTCAGTGGCCACAAATTGGGGTTGACGGAGGGCGGAAGGTGTCCCCCTCGTAATCTGAAAAGTGAGTGACTACGGAAAACTGAAGTTTGGAAGTTGGCCGGCGGTGCGTAACGCGTTTCGCCAACCTGATCTCGCGACCGTTCTCGATGAGGTTACAGCAGGGTTGGTTCCCAGCCCCTGCCCCAGACTTTTTTGCTGTCGATTAACCAGTTCCCTGCTTTCTTGAGCAAGACATACTGACACCGATAATTCACGTGGCCCACGCCGAAATTCTGTTTCGTCTCGATCAGCACTTTACTAGGAGTTGCTAACCGAATCGCGGTGATCGGCTCCTTTTCTCGCTCGGCTTGGTATTCGACTCCACCGATCGAGAAATTGTCGGGCTTGCCGTAAGCGCGCTTTTTAGTCGTGCAAAAATTGGCAAAGATAGCTTGGCACTCCTGACGGCATAAGTTCCAGAGTACTTCGGTTTCCTGTTCTCCGTCCGAAGTCTTCTTCAGTTCCTGCAAGCGCTGCATGCAACGGCACTCCCATTCATGCATGGCATGGAAGAACCTGTAAAGTGTGTCTGTGACCAACGTGATGAGCTCGTCACTTGGCGCCTGAGCAGCAGACTGTGCGAAACGCAAGGCTTGTTGAGCTGCGAAGAGTGCATCGAGCCCGGCTTCCGTCACCGACGTATCAATCACGGAACCAGTTGTCAGTTGAAGCTGAGCCAGCGGAGCGAGTTGAAGGATGCCTGAATCGCTGACGTTTGTCCCTCTCAATGATAAGTCGTTCAGTCGGGTTGAGCTGGCGAGGATCGCTAATCCTCGGTCAGTGATGGAAGTGTTATTGAGCCCGAGCCATTCAAGCTGCGGAATCGTCGCCAGATATTCCAAGCTTTGATCGGTGATTCCCGCTCCACTCAAGACCACTCGTTTTAGCTGCGGATGTTCGGCGAGTAATGCGATGCCTTCATCACTCACATCCGTGCAATTCTCGATCCACAGCGATTCGAGCTTGGCCAGTTCACTGATGGCTTGAAAGTCTGCTCGATTCAGCGCGCATTTCGTGAACGAAAGAAACTTGAGCGATGGTAGACGCGTTAAGCCGCGCAGCAAATCCTGGGGAAACTCAAGAACCGAGCGGAAATCTAAGCAGCGGCATTTCCGCTTGGCAAGAAGTTCATCCCTGCCCTTAGCGTCGATGCCATCTTGCACAATCCAATGGTCCGGCCCGCGATTGAGAAGTGGGTAACTCATCTTGCAGATCACCAAACTTCGCTTCTTGACGGGCGCGGCTCGAAAGGTGACGGGTTACTTCTTCGCCGCCAACCGTAGCGCCACCAGGTAGGGCACCGGTTCGCTCCCCAGCGCGTTGAGCACCGTGCCGCCGGCGGTGAAGACGTGGTTCACCCAGTCGGGTTGGCCGTATTTCTCGAGGGCGATGCCCCCTTCGCCGCCGCCGATGTAGGTTTCCACGCCGGCGTCTTTGAGGCGTTTGAGTTGGCCCATGAAGCGGCGGGTCCCTTCTTCAAACCGGGGGTCTTCGAACATGCCGAAGACGCCGTTGTGGAACGCGACGGCGCCTTGCGGCTTGGTCGCCAGAAACTCGCCGATCTTCTGCTCGAAGAGAGCGGAAGTCTTGGGGCCGATGTCGAACTGCTGATCGTTCGGATCGAGATTGTCCTTTTGCGAACCATCGCCGATGATGGAATCGCACGGGACGATGAACTCGATTCCCTTCTCGCGCCCTTCGGTGACCATTTGCTTCGCTTGGGCGACGCGCTCCGGCGGAATGTAGTACGGCTGGCTGGCGTTGGCGGGGTCTTCGGCTTCGCCGATGCAAACGTTTTTGCCTTCGATTTCGCCAATCGCTTTGCGGAGCGCCATGGCCAAGGAACCAGCGGCGAAGACGCGGCGGATGGTGCCGCGGCCGATCATCGCGGCCAGGTCATCGAGCTTGTCGATCTTGAGGCCCGAGAAGACCACCACTTGCGCCTTGAGACATTGCTGCATCGGGCCGGAGAATTCGCCCGCCACATACTTGCCAAGGGCAACGCGCTTCATCGCCGCGGGGACGACCACCGTGGACGAATCGAGACTACCGGCCGAGAGCGCTTCGTTCACGTACACATCGGCGACCTTGGTGGCCATTTCGGTGGCGAACTTGGCGAGCTTGTCGGCGTGTTTCGCAGCGTCGGCCGGCTTGGCGTCCCAGAGCACGCGCTCGATATCGTACGCGCGGGTGTTTTCGAGGACCAAGATGGCGCCCGGCTTGGCGGCGGCGATCGCCGCGGTCGCCGCGGAAGTCACTGTGCCGGTGGCGGGATCGTACCAATCTTTAATCAGTGGCGCCTCGCAGCCCATGAGCTCGCCGATGCGCTTGGCGACTTTATCGAGCGAACCTTCCGGCTTGCGGCCGATGTGACCGAAGATGATTTGCTTCCAACCTTTGTGGTGGCCGAACTTAAGCGTGTCGACCATCGAGCGGAGCCGAATGTCTCCTTCGCCAACCGCCTTGCCGGGCTTGGCGTCGACATCGCCGCGCACGAGCACCGGCGTGCCGCTGGGCACATCGGCGAGCGATTCCAGCCGCGGAATGTGGGCGAGATAATCGTTGAGCGTGGCGCTGGGATCCGCCTTGCGGCCAGAGAGGACGGTTTCGATAAACTTCTGCATGTCAGCAGTGGTAAGGGCCATGGTCATTACTCCTATGGAAAGTTTGGTCTTGATTGAACTTCTGAAAAAGATTTACCACAGAGAGCACAGAGGCCACAGAGGAACGAAGCAAGAACTGAGCTCAATCGTCAACTCGCTTTAGGATTACTTAGGAGAAGGCCTGGAAAGAATCCTCTATTTCTCAAATCTTCTCTGTGCTCTCTGTGTCCTCTGTGGTGAAATTCTTTAGATTTGTGTACTACGGTTCGGTTACTTCTGGTTTTTGCTCATCCGCTTTCGTCCGGAGCTTGTTCAATTCTTCGGCGGCTTGCGCTTTGATCGCCCGCAGATCGACGGGTTCGCTGGTGTCGGTTTCGGCGCCGGGCGCAATGAGTTTTTCAGTCGGCTTCGCGCTCGCAGGAAACTCCGCGGCGAAGGCGCTATCGGCCAGCGGCGTGCCGATGGTGGCGTCGCGGAAGTCGATCCATAGCGCAAGTTCCTTCAGGTTACCGCTGGGATCGAGCGCGGCGCGAACATCGGCGGTCGGCATATCAAGCCGCCGGAGCAGATGATTGTCTTGGTCAATCCACAAGACCCACGCTTGGCCCGCGCGACTCAGTTCGACGCGCTGACACTTCACGCCGTTATGTTCGGCGGCGGTTAGCAGTTTCGCCGTGGTCTCGGCCAGTAGTTTCGGCGGCGCCGACTTGGTGGAGACCAACAGATCGAGCTGCGGGTAAAGATTCTCGAGCGGCACCGGCGTGAGCACCCGCGCAACGATTTCATCGGGCATGAGATTGTCATAGCCCAACGTTTCAGCCGCCGCGCGGTCGAGCGATTGGTCAGCGAGATCGCTTATGAAAGCGCGATAACGCTCGCCATCACACGCCACGGTTGCCTCGAGACCCGGGCCATCGCCGGCGGGCACGTTCCGCTGAATCCGCACACAGTTCGGCCGGCGGAAAGCGACGCTCATCACATGCGGCGGCGGCAGCACTTCCACGCCGTCCGCTTGATAGACGTGCCGTTCGCAGTATTCGGCGTTGTCGTAGTACGTTTCGGCGCCTTGATACGCGGCGACCATTTCGTCGAGCACTTTGGCGGCGGTCGTACCTGCTGGCTGCTCAATCGTCTCGCCTTCAGTGGCCGCACTGTCGGTGGCCGCACTGTCGGTCGCCGAAGCCGATTGTTCACCCTGATTGGCGACAGCGCCGGCCGGACGTTCGCAACCCGCCAACAGCGGCGCGAGCAACACCAGCAGTAGCAGCGGGCGGAACGACATACGGGCAGGAAACGACGGGCGGGAGACTGCGCAGCGAAGTGCAAGGGAGCCCAGTAATATAGCACAAGGATGTGGCTAAAAATAGAGTCAGCACGAGATTGTCGTTTGACCATTGGGCGCCCGAGCGGATACCATTTTTGGGGGAGTTTTATTGTTACCCGGACCGATTTTGCTGCGATGTTTGTTACCGAAACTGCTGTTCTGCCGAATGGCCAAGCGCTCGACTTGAGCGGCGCGAAAGTGGCGCCGCTTGACGCTGCGCACAAACAGAATGCCGTGGTGGTTGATGTTGCGCGCGCCACGCAAGCCGCGCTGGAGGCGCCGCTGGAGTTTCCGCCGCTCGCGAAGTCGCTCGCGCCGGGCGATCATGTCTGCCTGGCGATTGGCGAAGGCGTGCCGGAACTGTTGGCGATCGTCACCGGGATGATCGCAGCGCTGACAACTGCGGGCGTCGCGCCGCATGAAGTGAGCATCGTCTGCGCAGCGGAGGCGGACTACAACTTGCTGAGCGCCGTGAACCAAGAACTCTCCGGCGGCGCGGCACAGATTCATCAGCACGACTCGGCCGATGAGAACGCGCTGTCGTTTGTGGGTCTCATGCGGGGGCATCACGAGCTGAAACTTAACCGCGAAGTGTGCCAAGCAGATGTGGTGTTGCCGGTGAGTTGCATTGGCAGCGTGTGCGAGCAAGGTTCGACGGGTGTGTACGACGGGATTTTTCCGGCGCTCAGCGATGTGGCGACGATTGCCCACTATCGCCGCGAAGCGATTGGCAGTGAAGCTGTTCAGCGCGCCGACCGCGAACGCAAAGGACACAAGTCACCTAGCGACGAAGCGGGGTGGCTGCTTGGCGCCCCGTTGGTGGTGCAAGTGGTGCCTGGGGCGCGGGGCGCCGTGAGCGCGGTGTTCGCTGGTGAACCTGCGGCCGTTCACGCCGCCGCGGTGGCCAAACATGCCGAGTGTTGGCGCCGCACGACACCGAGCCGGGCCGACCTCGTGATTGCTGTGGTGGGTGGAGCTGAGGAACAGCAAACTTGGCGCAATGTTGGCCGCGCGCTGGCCGCCGCGCGCCGGGTGGTGGCCGAAGGGGGCGCGATTGCGCTCTGCACGCAACTTGCGGAACCGGTGGGGCGTTCGGTCGGCCGACTGATCGGCGCCGGTGATTTGAACCGCGTCGCCAAGAAGATCGCCAGCGACGCGGCCGCCGATAGTTGGACGGCACACGAGCTACTCACCGCCATCAACCGCGGGCCGGTGTATTTGATGAGCCGGCTGGATGATGATTTGGTGGAAGAGTTGGGCCTAGCGCCACTGCATTCAACGGCGGAGTTGTCGCGGCTCGCGCAGCGGCGCAAATCGTGTTTGTTGTTGGAAGACGCGCAGCAGCTGGATGTGACGCTGGCGGGGTGACGGATCGAGAATAGTGGACGCGGATTGCGCCAAAGGTGTTGGCTGAAGGCCAACCCACACCGTAGCCTTGGGCATCGCCCTACGGGGTCGGTGGCATGAAATCACGCGCCTTTGGCTGAAGGCCATAATCACCGTTCACCGCACGTGTGAATATGGCTTTCAGCCAAAACAATTTTCAGCATTCAACAGCACCTAGGGCGACGCCCTAGGCTACGGTGAGATTGGCCGTTGGCCAATGATATTCATCCGCACAAATCCGCGTTCCGAATTCTTTCGTTCATGTCAACGCCATCCACATACGCTGAACTTGTTGGCGGCCGCGCGTATGCGGTGCTCAATGGGTGGTCGGTGCTGAGCGTGCAGGGCGCCGATGCGGGGAAGTTCTTGCAGAGTTTTTGCACGAACGATGTGTTGAAACTATCGGTGGGCGAATCGTGCGAAGCGTTTTTCACAAACGCCAAAGCGCATATTGTGGCGTATGGCGAAGTGCATCGCGGTCGTGAGCGGTGGCTCATTCTGTTATCGAGTCCGACTGCTCACGAGTTAGCGGGCGCGCTCGATCGGTACATTATTCGCGAAGACGTGCAGCTTGCGGCGCCGGGTGAGGAGATGACGCTGGTCCTGGTGCCGCGTAAAGCCACCAATTCACTTGACGATGCGCTCGGTGAGCAACTGCCGCTGGTGAGTTGGGGCGCCGAGTGGAGGGTGATCGTCTCGCAAACGCGCGGCGTGTCGATTCTGCAGTCGCAGTTGCAAGCGGCGGGACTCACTCGGGCAAGTTGGGAGGCCGTCAATTCACTGCGGATTGAGTTGGGGTCGCCGCTCGACAAGATCGATGTGGACGACTCGAACCTACCGCAGGAAGTGAATCGCAGCGGCCGCGCGATTAGCTTCACCAAGGGGTGCTATCTGGGGCAAGAGCCGGTTGCGCGGATTGATGCGCTCGGGCATGTCAACCGCACGCTTGTGGGGGTAAAGTTCAGCGGTGATGAGATTCCCTCACGCGGCGCCGAGCTATCGCGCGAGGGCAAAGTGGTGGGGCAAGTGACATCGGCGTGTTGGTCGCCGAGACTGCAATCGCCGCTCGCGCTAGCGTATGTGCGGCGGGGGTCGAACGGCGTGGGGAGTGTGCTTGAATCATCGCTTGGCGTCGCGGAAGTGGTGGAGTTACCAATCGAGACAACGGAGAAGCGTGATGTCATCGCGTAAAGTTGTGCATGATGCGGGCCGATTTCAGGTGGTGGAAGCGGAGCACGAGCTCGCCAGCGGAAAGACGGTACGGCGGCAGTTTGTCGAGCATCCCGGGGCGGTGGTGATTCTGCCGGTGCTGGACGATGGCCGCGTGTGTCTCATTCGCAACTTCCGCATCGCGGTGGGGAAGACGCTGATCGAAGCCCCCGCCGGCACACGCGAACCGAACGAGCCGCCGATCGTCACCGCCGAACGTGAGCTGTTGGAAGAGACCGGTTACCGCGCCGCGAAGCTGACCGAGCTGCCGAGCTTCGTGATGTCCCCTGGCATCCTCAACGAGCGGATGTGGTGCTACGTCGCCACCGGCCTCACCCCCGGCGAGCATGCCCGCGAAGAAGGGGAGGAGATCGAGAACCTGCTGGTGACGGCTGACGAAGCGCTCGCGATGGTGCAGCGCGGGGAGATTGAGGATGCGAAGACGATTGTGACGCTGCTGCAGTGGGCGAACATGCGATGATAGCCGGGGAGCTACGCTCCGCGAGCGGTGAGAAAAGAAAAGTATTTCAAACTAAAGTGAACCACCACATCGAAGCCATACATAACCGCGCATTCCCTTAAGTTGCGCATCCGTTAAGAAGCGACATCGAAGAATGTATTCTTCTTGTGGACTTGGTGTAAAAAATGAATTGTCCATTTGATACAATTCGTACTTTCCTCCCTCAGCCCAAATGTAATCAGCAAGGGCGCCACTAGCTTTAGCAACTACCTTCTTCTGCGAATTAGTTAGTTCGAATTCAAATCGTCCGCCAATTTTCTCCCGATCGGCGCCCCTGAGTTTCCAATCACGGTCTTTGATTGCCAAGTACACTCCGCATACTTTATCAATCGAGGGCAAGCCAGCCAACTTGTATCTAGTTTCTTGGACCTGATCATCATTTAGATTTAAATCCGGGAAGGCTATTTCATAACCCCGAACATAGAAAGGACCTCTCATTCCCGAACTATCTGTGAATGTCCCATCGCCTCGATACACCACAAATTCCGATGTGAAGTATAATATCGAGATGGAAACAAGACCGCAGAATAAGACTATTGCAAGTGCAGAAAGCAAGACTCGTCGGCTTAGGTTTGTCGCTGGGAATTTCATAGCGAATCAGCGGTAGAATACTACCGAAGGGGACGTCGCGGAGCGTAGCTCCCCGGCTATTATGCTCACGTTACTTCTATTCAACTGTCACGCTCTTCGCCAAGTTCCGTGGTTTATCGACATCGCAGCCGCGCAACAGGGCGATGTGGTACGCCAAGAGTTGTAGCGGTGGGGCCGTGACGATCGGCTGCAGGAAATCGGCGGCGGCGGGGACGTGGATCACGTCATCGGCGATGTCTCCGGCTCGGGTGTCGCCATCGTCGACGATGGCGATCACGGGGCCACCGCGGGCGCGGATTTCTTCCATATTCGAGATCACCTTCTCGTACACGGCGCCCTGCGGCACGATAAAGACGCTGGGGGTGTGTTTGTCGACTAGCGCGATGGGGCCGTGCTTCATCTCGGCCGCGGGGTAACCTTCGGCGTGAATGTAGCTGATTTCCTTGAGCTTCAGGGCGCCCTCAAGTGCGGTCGGGAAATTGTACTGTCGGCCGAGATACAAAAAATTGTTGCAGTCGGCGTACTTTTCGGCGATGCGTTTGACCACCCGGTCGCATTCGAGGGAACGCTCGACGAGTTCGGGGAGCTTTTCGAGTTCGCTGACGATTCGTAGGCCCGCTTCGTAACTGAGATGCCGCATCCGGCCAAAGTAGAGGCTAAGCATCGCCAGCACCACACACTGCGAAGTGAATGCCTTGGTGGAGGCAACGCCGATTTCCGGCCCGGCGTGTAAGTAGACGCCGCCGTGCGCTTCGCGGGCGATGGAACTGCCGACGACGTTGCAGATCGAGAGCACCGGATGCCCTTTGCGTTTCATTTCCCGCATGGCGGCTAGCGTGTCGATGGTTTCGCCACTTTGCGTGATGGCGATGAGCAGCGTTTTGGGCGTGAGGGGCGGGTTGCGGTAGCGGAGCTCGCTGGCGTACTCGACTTCTACCGGGATCCGGGCGAAGGCTTCGAGCATGTATTCGCCCACCAGCGCCGAGTGCCAACTGGTGCCGCAGGCGGTGAGGACCAGCCGATCGATGGTGCGCAGTTCTTGCGGAGTGAGATTAAGGCCGCCGAAGACGGCGGTCGCTTCGTCCACGTCGAGCCGGCCGCGCATGGCGTTGCGGATGGTCTCGGGCTGCTCGTAGATTTCCTTGAGCATGAAGTGGGCATAGCCGCCGAGTTCCACTTGGGCGGCGTCCAGCTCCAGCAGTTTGATGTGATGTTTCACTTCGCCGGCATCGCGATGCACCACGCGCAGCGAATCGGCGGTGACGATGGCGATTTCGTGATCGGCTAGGTAGACGATTTGGTCAGTATGGCCGGCGAGCGGGGAACCATCACTGGCGATGAAGTGCTCGCCGTGGCCGACGCCGATCACCAGCGGACTGCCGAGCCGGGCGGCGACGATCACGTCGGGCCAATCGCGGAACACGACAGCGAGCCCGTAGGCGCCGCGGAGTTGGGAGAGGGTCGCCTGCATGGCGCCGATGAGGGGCGCGAAGGGATCGGCGCCGCGCGGTTCGGCTTCGAATTGCTCGAGCTCCAGTGCCAACAGATGCGCGATGACTTCTGAATCGGTGGCGCTTTTGAAGACGCAGCCCTGCTCGATGAGCTTGGTTTTCAGCGGCTGAAAGTTTTCAATGACCCCATTATGCACCAGCGCCAGCACCCCGTCGCCGCCGAGGTGCGGGTGGGCGTTGACGTGGGTCGCCGGGCCGTGCGTAGCCCAGCGGGTGTGGCCGACGCCGGCGCCGCCGACGTGGCAATCGCTTTTGAGGGCTTCGGCCAGATCATCGATTCGACCGACCGACTTAGTGATCGAGAGCTCGCCGGTCGCTTCCTGCGTCACCACGCCGGAGCTATCGTACCCGCGGTACTCCAATCGCCTGAGGCCTTCCAGCAAAAAATCCACGGCGCGACGGGGGCCGACGTATCCGACAATTCCACACATGGGGAAGGGGCTAGGGGTTAGGGGCTA
This sequence comes from Pirellulales bacterium, assembly GCA_022841705.1. Classification (GTDB taxonomy): domain Bacteria; phylum Planctomycetota; class Planctomycetia; order Pirellulales; family Lacipirellulaceae. The sequence continues at coordinate 418,086 of JALHQZ010000003.1, read as the reverse complement.
GGGGCTAGGGAAGACAATTGAGTCCGGCCTAGCGAATTGCCCGTTAACGGTGGCTGTGCTAACGCCATCTTAGAGTTGAATGGAAAAACTACCAAGGCAAAGTTTTGTGGGTCGCGCAGGCTTCCTAGCTTGCCAAATTGGCCTTTGCTGAGAGCGGAGTTTGGGCTAAGAGTGGGGGTCTGAGACCAATCGTAGGATGGGTTATCCGCGTCAGCGGTAACCCATCGAATTGATGGCCGATTTTGGCGCCAGATGGGTTACCGCTCCGCGGATAACCCATCCTACATTCGAATAAACCAATGAACACCTGCATTGTGATTCCGGCGCGGATGGCTTCGACCCGGTTGCCGCGGAAGATGTTGCTCAAAGAGACGGGCCGAAGTTTGATTGAGCATACCCATGCCGCGGCGTGCGGCGCTCGGCGGGCGAAGCGGGTGATTGTCGCGACCGACGATGAGCGGATCGCCGAGGAAGTAGCGCACTTCGGCGGTGAGGCGGTCCTCACCAGTCCCGACTGCGCCAGCGGGACCGATCGCGTGGCGGAAGTCGCTCGCAAGTTGCCGCAATACGAACTGTTTGTGAATGTGCAGGGCGATGAACCAGAGCTCGACCCGGCGGCGATTGATCGTGCGATCGAACTGTTGGAACAGAACCGCACCGCGGCGATGAGCACACTCGCTGCGCCGATTCGCGACGCCGAGCGGCTGCGCGATCCGGCGAACGTGAAGGTGGTGTTCGGCGCCAGCGGCCGGGCGCTTTATTTCAGTCGCAGCCCGATTCCCTTCGTGCGCGATGAACCCGAAGCGGCGCTCGAGGCGGAGCCGCCGTTGTATCATCATCATGTGGGGCTGTACGCGTACCGCCGGGAGTTTCTGCTGCGGTTGGCGACGCTGCCGCCTTCGCGTTTAGAACTGGCCGAACGCTTGGAGCAACTGCGTGTGCTGGAAGCGGGTGAGACAATTTTGGTAGGGGTGATTCCGCACGCCGCGGCCGGGATTGATACGCCGACGGATTATGCGCGGTTTGTGCAGCGGTACTCGCGCAGGTTGGCGGCGTAAATGTTACGTAGGCGAGTTTCTCCGAAACTCGCGTGTCTCGGCCCATTTTAGGGTACCGACGCGACGACTTTACGCCACCAGCTCTTTCACCACCTTCGCGGGAAGCACGCCGGTGAGTTTCTGGTCGAGGCCTTGGTGCTTGAACGTGAGGCGGTCGTGGTCGAAGCCGAGTTGCTGCAGCACGGTGGCGTGCAGGTCGCGGATGTGGACCGGGTCTTTCACGATGTTGTAGCTAAAGTCGTCGGTCTCGCCGTGGATGACGCCTGGTTTCATGCCGCCGCCGGCCATCCACATGGTGAAGCAGCGCGGATGGTGGTCGCGGCCGTAGTTGTCGCGTGTGAGGCCCCCTTGCGAGTAGATGGTGCGGCCGAACTCGCCCCCCCAAATCACCAGCGTGCTGTCGAGGAGGCCGCGCTGCTTAAGGTCTTGGATCAGCGCCCAGCAGGGTTGGTCGACGTCTTTGCACTGGTCGGGCAGCCGGCCGGCGGCGTTGGAGTGGGTGTCCCAGTTGTTGTGGTAAATCTGTACGAACCGCACTCCACGTTCGACCATCCGCCGCGCGAGGAGGGCCGTGTTGGCGAATGTGCCGGGGTTTTTGGCTGCTTCGCCGTACATTTCGTAAGTGAGCGCTGGCTCGCTGGCGAGATCGGTCAGTTCCGGTACGCTCGCTTGCATGCGGTAGGCCAATTCGTATTGCGCGATCCGCGTGGCGGTTTGGGGATCACCGAGAGATTGATGCTGCAGTTGGTTGAGCTCGTTGATCGCGTTCAGCGTGGTGCGTCGGACATCGCGCGAGACGCCGGGAGGATCGTTGATGAAGAGAATCGGATCGCCCGCGGTGCGGAAGCTCACCCCGGCGTGTTGGCCTGGTAGGAAGCCGCTCGACCAGAGCCGGGCCGAAATTGCCTGCACCTGCTCGACATTGGTGCTGCGCGCGACCATCACCACGAAGGTCGGCAAGTTTTGGTTGAGCGCGCCAAGCCCATACGAAGCCCACGCTCCCAAGCAGGGTCGCCCCGTGACTTGGTTGCCGGTTTGCATGAGCGTGATGGCAGGCTCGTGGTTGATCGCCTCAGTGTGCATGCTGCGAACGAAGGTGATGTCGTCCACCATCTTCCGCATGTAGGGCAGCAAGTTGCTGACCCACATGCCCGATTGGCCGCAACGCTCAAACTTGTACATGCTCGGCGCGATGGGGAACCGCGCTTGGCCGCTGGTCATACCGGTGAGACGCTGGCCTTGGCGGACCGAGTCGGGCAGGTCCTTGTCATACCACGCGTCCATCTGCGGCTTGTAGTCGTACAGGTCCATCTGCGACGGGCCGCCGACCATGTGCAGGTAGATGACGTTTTTCGCCTTGGGCGCGTAGTGCGTCGCCAGCGCGGCGGCTTTTTCGGCCGGCGTGGTGGGTGATGCCTTTGCGGCGCTCACGCCGAGGGACGCCAGGGTCGCCGCGCCCATGAGGTTCGCGCCGCCGGCGAAGAAATGGCGGCGGGTGATGGCGAGGCGGAGGTTTTCGAAGTGTTGGTTCATGGCGGGGGGGATCGTAGCTTGGCCTCCTAGGCCGAGCTACAAAGGTTGCGCGTTCGGCCTAGGAGGCCAAGCTACGGGTCGAGTTACTTGTTCACGTTTTCGTCGAGGTTCATCAGTTCGCTGACGATCATCGTCCAGGTGGCGACTTCGGCGGGGGGGAGTTTCATGTTGGTTGGCCGCTCGCCGACTTCGATCAATTCGAGCGCGGCGGCCGCGTTCGCTTCGTAATGTTTTTGCAATTCGGTGAGACTACGCTCGACGATCGCGGTTTCATCAGGCGTGAGCCGACGGCTGAGCAGGCGCTCAGAAATTTCGGCGAGACGTTCGGCGGTGCTGCTGTCGCGATTTTCGCAGAGCGATTCGGCGAGCGTGCGGGCTGCTTCGACGTATTGCGGGTCGTTCAGCGTCACCAGCGCTTGCATCGGCGTGTTGGTCCGCTCGCGCAGCATCACACAGCTTTCGCGGTTGGGGGCGTTGAAGATGTCGAGCGACGCCGGTGGCGCCGAGCGTTTCCAAAAGGTGTAGAGGCTGCGGCGATAGAGGGCGTCACCTTCATCAGGTCGGTAGTCGCGCGTGTTGCTGCCGATCATCGCCACCGCTTCCCACACGCCGGGGGGCTGGTACGGCTTGACACTTGGCCCGCCAATTTTTTCCACCAACAGATTGCTCGCAGCGAGCGCATGATCGCGGACCATTTCGGCGTCCATCCGGAACCGCGGACCGCGCGAAAGCAGCCGATTCTCCGCGTCGCTCAGTAATTTCTCGGGCGTCGAGATGGCGGCTTGGCGATAGGTGCTGCTGGTGACCATCAGCCGGAACAACTGTTTCACATCCCAACCTTGTTCGCGGAAGGTGACGGCTAGCCAGTCCAAGAGCTCGGGATGCGAAGGCGTTTCGCCGGTGACGCCGAAGTCGCCCGCCGTGCGCACCAGACCCGTGCCAAAGACTTCTTGCCAGAAGCGATTGACGGAGACGCGCGCCGTGAGCGGGTGATCGTCGCGCAGCAGCCACTTGGCGAGGCCCAACCGGTTGCGCGGCAAATCGCTCGGCATGGGCGGGAACATGGCGGGCGTGTTCGGTTTCACTTCGTCGAGCCGCTGGTCGTATTCGCCACGGTTCAGCACATGCGCCATTGCTGGCGATTCTTTCTCGTGCATCACATGGGTGCTGGCTCCCCGCTTACGCATGTCCAGTAAATCTTGCTTCAACATTGCACGCTGGGAGAAGAGTGCTTGGTACTCCGTATCGTGATGTTCTAGCCACCACGCGCGCAACGCGCTGAGCTCTTCCGGCGTCCGCTCGGCGGGAGGTTTGCTCACGGCGTCGAGCAGCCCCGGTCGGTTGAGTGCGGCGGCCTCTGCGGCGGAAAGTTCACGCTGGTAGAGCCGCAGGTCGGTAATGCCGACATTCTCGGCGGCGCCTCCCGAGGAACGCTGGCCAATGCGAAAGTCGGTTTTCGTTTCGGTGGTGTCTGTCAGGCGATCGTTCAACGTTTCCAGCTTCACCTCCGCCCCGTTCACGTAGAGGTGAAAACCTGCCGCCTTGCGGCTCGCATCGTAGGTGTAGACAATTTGAATCCACTCGTTGGTCGGCAGTTGTTCCGTGGACATCACCTTCACGGCGTTATCGTCCCACCGGTGAATCAGATGCCCGCCGAGCCGACGGTTTTCGACCCAAATATCCCAACCTTGATGGACCTTGGTGTCGTCGAGTCGAGAGACGATGCAGTACGAGTCAGCCGTCGCAGGGAGTTTGACCCAAGCGGCCACGGTGTACGGTTCGGCGCCCGTGAACGCCCCGATGTTGCGGTTTGCCAGAATTCTCCCCTTGGTGATGATGGCCGCGGGTTTGCCAAGCGGGCCGGTTTCCCATCTCACGGTGTCGGAAAGTTCGGCGGTCTGCTCTTTGCCATCGAGCTTGAGCTTCACGAACTTATCGCCTTCGTTCAGCGGTGCGTGGAATACCGGCGGGGCGACTTTGTCATCGCTGATGATTTCGCCGGCGGATACCGTTTGCTGCCAGGCGACGAACTCGGCGGGCGGTGTCGCTTCGTGCCGCTGGCGGTGCGCGACCAGCTGCTGTTCGGTTTGTTCGAGTTGCTTCGGCAACGCTTCCCATGCTGCGCGGTCCGCTTCCGCCGGCACGAAAACCACCGGCGGCGTGTCTTTCACGTTGCCATCCATCGCCGCTTGGGTGGTGTTGTTGAAGAAGGCCGAAAGCTCGTAAAACTCGCGCTGAGAAATAGCGTCAAACTTATGGTCGTGGCACACCGCGCAGCCGGCGGTGATGCCCATCCAGGCGATTGAAGTGGTCTCTGTGCGGTCGCGGGTATAGAGCACTTGGTACTCTTCGTTGATCGCGCCTCCTTCGTTGGTGGTGATGTTGCAGCGGTTGAAGCCCGAAGCGATCTTATCTTCCAGCGTCGCATTCGGCAGCAAATCGCCGGCGAGGTTCTTGATGGTGAAGTCGTCGTACGACAAATTTTGGTTGAATGCTTCGATCACCCACTGCCGATAGCGCCACATTTCGCGGTAATTATCGAAGTGGATGCCATGCGTGTCGGCGTAGCGGGCGACGTCCAGCCAGTACCGGCCGCGGTGTTCGCCCCACCGCGGCGAAGCCAAGAGCCGCTCGACGAACCGCTCATAGGCATCAGGCCGCGGATCACTGACAAACGCTTCCACTTCTTCAGGCGAGGAAGCAAGGCCGGTGAGATCGAAGCTTACCCGCCGGGCCAGCGTACGGCGATCGGCTTCCGGCGCGGGGGTGAGCTTTGCTTGTTCCAGCTTGGCGGCGATGAACTGGTCGATCGGGTTTCGCACCCACCAAGAGTTCGCCACCTGTGGCGGCGTGGGCTTCGTGGGGGCGATGAGCGACCAGTGGGGCTGATACTCGGCGCCTTCGGTAATCCAGCGCTTGAGCGTTTCAATCTGCGCGGGTTTGAGTGGTTTCTTGATCTCCGGCGGCGGCATCACCAGATCCGGGTCGGTACTGGTGATCCGCTCGATGATGGAACTTTCGTCGAGCTTCCCCGGCGCGATTGCGCCGGCGGTGATCGCCGGGTCGCGCTGGTCGAGCCGCAGGCCCGCTTGTCGCGAGGCGCTATCCGGCCCGTGACACGCCAGGCAATGCTCGTTGAGGATCGGCCGGACATCGCGATTGAAGGCCAGCGGCTCAGCCGCGCACAGGCCTGGAATGGACCCCAGCATCCCTACGAGCGCTAAGAGTTGGGCGAAGTAGCGGCGCCAACAATGAGTTAAACCGACAAGTTCCAAGGCGCGACTCCTGCATTGGAAGGTGGGGGATGAGCCCTACTGAACGAGAAACTTTATTGTCCCCCAGTAGATAGCGGCTGACAACCCATTTTCTCCGTCCCGGGAATGACGAATTTTGCGACGGCGACACTCGGTTTCTCGCCCCGAGGCGGATATACTCGGCGGTTTGAAGCCGGTTGAGCAAAGTCAGAGCCCTTCCCAAAAAATCTCTTAATCCGAGAGTTTTTTCAAACGATCGCGATTCAACTTCCCCTACGAAACGGGCTTTTCGACGAACTTTTTCAGTGAATTTGTTGGCGGACTTAACTTCTATGCCCAAAATCGAGCGGCTACTGGTTGCGAATCGAAGCGAAATCGCGATCCGGGTCTTCCGGAGCGCCCACGAAATGGGCATCCGCACGGTGGCCATGTACTCTCACGAGGACCGCTATGCCCTACACCGCTTTAAAGCGGACGAAGCGTACGAGGTGGGAAAGCCGGGCGAACCCCTCCAAGCCTACCTGAATATCGATGGCGTCGTGGCGCTGGCCAAAGAGCGGAAGATCGACGCCATTCACCCCGGTTACGGCTTCCTCTCCGAAAACCCCCGCTTCGCGGCGGCGTGCCGGGAAGCGGGGATCATTTTCGTCGGCCCGCGGGTTGAACTGCTGGAGAACCTGGGCGACAAAATCTCGGCTCGCAAACTGGCTGCCAAAGTCGGGGCGCCGGTGCTTGGCGGCAGCGAAGAACCAATCGCTAGCGTGGCGGACGGCCTGCGCACGGCACGCGAGCAGGGATTCCCGATCATTTTGAAAGCCGCGCACGGCGGTGGCGGGCGCGGGATGCGGGTTGTGAATACCGAGGCGGAATTTGCCGACGCCTTTGAAGCAGCCCAACGCGAATCGCTTACCGCGTTTGGCAGCCCCGAGATTTTTGTCGAGAAGTTCGTCGGCCGGGCGCGGCACATCGAAGTGCAGCTCCTGGGCGATCAGCACGGTAACCTGGTGCATTTGTTCGAGCGCGATTGCAGCGTGCAGCGGCGGCATCAAAAGGTGGTAGAGATCGCCCCCGCGCCAAACTTGACAGCGAAGGTGCGCGAAGAACTGTGCAACTGCGCGGTGGAGATCGGCCGGAGCGCCGGGTACGACAATGCCGGCACGGTGGAGTTTTTGGTCGATGCGGACACCAACCAATTCTACTTCATCGAAATCAATCCGCGCATTCAGGTCGAACACACGGTCACTGAAGAAGTCACCGGCATCGACATCGTCAAGTCACAGATTCTCATCGCGCAAGGCGAACGGCTTGACTCGCCGGAGATTGGCATCGCCTCGCAAGCAGATGTTTCAACCAACGGCTTCGCGATTCAGTGCCGGGTCACTACCGAGGACGCCGCCAACAAGTTCATGCCCGACTATGGGCGGATTACGCACTACCGCTCGGCCAGCGGCATGGGCATTCGGCTTGATGGTGGCACGGCCTTTAGCGGCGCCGTGGTGTTTCCCTATTACGACTCGCTGCTGGTGAAGGTCAGTTCGTGGGGCCGCAACTTTGGCGAGGCGACCCGCCGCACGGAGCGATGCCTGCAGGAGTTCCGCATCCGCGGCGTGAGCACCAACATTCCGTTCCTCATCAAACTGGTGACGCACCCCACGTTCATCGCGGGCGATTGCACCACGCGATTCATCGACAACACGCCGGAACTCTTCGACTTCCAAACCCGCCGGGACCGGGCAAGCAAGCTGTTGCAGTACATCGGCGACGTGATCGTCAACGGCAATCCCACGGTCAGCGTGAAGGTGAAGAAGCCACGCAAGGAACCGGCTGCCGTGCCGACGAACAAGGGCGTTGGCCTGTTGCCGACTGGCACGCGTGATCGCCTCAAGCAACTTGGCGTGAAGAAGTTTCAGGACTGGATCAAAGCCCAACCCGCGCTGTTGTGGACCGACACCACCATGCGGGACGCCCACCAATCGCTGCTCGCCACGCGGCTGCGCACCTACGACATGCTGCGCATCGCCGAAGTGTACGCCCGGCAGTGCGCCGATTTCTTCTCGCTGGAAATGTGGGGGGGCGCCACGTTCGACACCACCATGCGGTTCCTGCGTGAATGCCCGTGGGATCGCCTCACCAACCTTCGGGAGAAGATTCCGAATATTCTGTTCCAGTGTTTGGTGCGGGCTTCGAGCGCCGTGGGCTATGCGAACTACCCGGACAACATTGTGCAAACGTTCGTCCGTGAATCGGCCGCCGCGGGGATGGATGTCTTCCGCATTTTCGACGCGCTCAATTGGACCCCCAACATGCGCGTCGCCATGGAAGCGGTCCACAAGACCGACGCACTCTGCGAGGCGGCCATCTGCTACACGGGCGATATCCTCAACCCGCAGCGGACCAAGTACGACCTCAAGTACTACGTCGCGCTGGCGAAAGAGCTGGAGAAGATGGGCGCCCACATCCTGGGCATCAAGGATATGGCCGGTTTGTGTAAGCCGTTCGCGGCGGCGCAGCTCGTTAAAGCGCTGAAGGATGAAGTCGGCATCCCCATTCACTTCCACACGCACGACACTGGGGGCGTGCAGTCGGCCGCCATCCTGCAAGCGGCGGGCGCTGGGCTGCACATTGCCGACGGGGCGCTGGCTTCGATGTCGGGCGGCACCAGTCAGCCAAATCTCAACACGCTGGTGGAATCGCTGCGCTTCTCACCGCGGGCGTCGGGCCTCGACGTGAGCGTGCTCGACCAGCTGTCCGAATACTGGCGCGAAGTACGTGAGTTTTATGCCCCGTTTGAAAGCCCCGTCCTCGCCGCTGGCGCCGACCTCTACCAGCACGAAATGCCCGGCGGGCAGTACACCAATTTGTTCCAGCAAGCCACCGCGCTCGGCCTCGCGTCGCGCTGGACCGAAGTCTGCCGGCTGTACGCCGATGTGAACCAGCTCTTCGGCGACATTGTAAAAGTGACTCCCACCAGCAAAGCGGTGGGTGATATGGCGCTCTTCCTGGTGGCCAACGATTTGGATTGTGATTCGCTGATGGCGAGCGACCGGGAGCTCGCGTATCCCGAGTCGGTCCTCGACCTCATCAGCGGTCGCATGGGCCAAACGCCTGGTGGATTTCCACCCGCCGTGCAGAAAAAAATCTTGCGGAGCGAAAAGGCCCTCACCGGCCGACCCGGCGAGACGATGCCGCCGGCCGACTTCGCGGCCGCCAAAGAAAAAGTCGCCAAGCTGACCGAGCATGAGCCGAGCGAGCGCGACGTGATATCACATCTACTTTACCCGCAGGTGTACGAGAAATTCGCCCAGCATCAAAAGCAGTACAGCGATGTGAGCGTGCTGCCGACGCCCACCTTCTTCCACGGCATGGAGCCGCAGGAAGAGATCGCGGTGGAGATCGACCCCGGCAAGACGCTGATTATTAAATACCTCACACTCGGCGAACCGCACGACGACGGCACGCGCAGCGTTTTCTTTGAACTCAACGGCCAGCCGCGCGATGTAACGGTGCTCGATAAGTCGCTGAAGATTGAATCGAGCGCCGCGCCAAAAGCCGACCCCGCCAACCCCAAGCACATCGGCACGAGTATGCCCGGCATGGTAGTGACGGTCGCCGTCCAGGCGGGTGACAAGATCAAGAAAGGCCAAAAGCTGTTGACCTTGGAAGCGATGAAGATGCAAACCACGATCACTGCCGAAGCCGACGGCAAAGTCGCCGTGCTGCATGTCGCCGCAGGGAAGCAAATCGAGACGGGGGATTTGCTGGTCACACTGGAGTGACGGTAGAAGGCTGTGGGCTGCTAGCACTGCTTCGGCATGAAGTTTGTCGCCCTTGCGGGTCGATTATGACGACAAGCCCGCGCTGTGCGCTGGCGCCATTCAAAATCGCACCAACCGCCCGGCCATGTACCTTGCTCACTGGGAACTCGCTCGCTCGCCGTTCGGCCCCGGGGCGAGCGGCTGCTACCCGAGCGCGGCGCATCAGGAGGCCGAGGCCCGGGTTGATTACCTCCTTTCGCAGCAGCGGCGGCTCGGTGTGCTGATCAGCAGTCGTGGCGGCGGCAAGAGCACCACCCTGCGGGCGATTCTGGACCAGCAGCGGAGCCAAGGCGCGGGAGTGGCGATCGTCGAAGGGGTGGCGCTCAGCGTGCACGAGCTCCTGTGGCAAGTCACGCGGCAGTGGGGCGGCAGTCCCGAGCTGGCGGACGACCCCTACCGCTTGTGGCGCCGCGTGGAAGAAGTCGTCACCGAAGCGCGCTGGCGCAACCGGCGGCTGCTCGTGGCGATCGACGACGCAGGCCAACTGCCGACTGAAGTGCAGCAGCAACTCGCGCGGCTGATTCGCTTAGAACCGGACGCCGCGCTCACCGCCCTGCTGGCTCTGGAGCCCGGCCATGTGGCCCGGCTCGACGAAACGCTGTTGCATCTGGTGGACCTGCGAATCGATCTCAATGCGTGGGACGAAGCCGATACGATTGGCTACGTGCAAACCGCGCTAGTCGACGCCGGTCGGTTGTCGCCCGTGTTCACGGACGATGCGCTAACCCACCTCCACGCGCTCACGCAAGGCGTCCCGCGGCACGTGGCTCGGCTCGCCGACTTCGCGCTGCTCACCGGCGCGGGGCTCCTCATTGACGAGATCGACGCCGAGATCGTCCAATCCGCGTTCGACGAAATCTGCTGGTCGCCCGTCGCTGTCGCTTAGGATCCAAGATCCGCGTTTCCGATCTTCTTATTACTCTTTTACGGCGACGGCGGTGGGCTCTTCGGGTGAAGCTGAACTCGGTGCACACTCGATAAAAACATCCATCTGCTGGCCGACGTACACCGGTTGCTTACCCTCCTCGGCGATTTGGTAGATCACTTGCATCACGCGCGTATCAACGCGCTCGGTGCTGTCGCCGGTGAGGGAGCGTTTGGGGATGACGTAGGGTTCAAGTCGGACGAACGATAAATCGTAACGCGCTTCCGAATCACCGCGCACCAAGGCCACGGCCGGATAAGTGGGGCGAAAGCGGGCGATGTCGTGCTCGTCAATATCGACGCGCAGGTGTTTGGTGCGCACGTCGCCGAGCACCACCAGTGCCGCGTCGCTGGTGGCGGGTGCCGACTCGCCAGGGCGGATGTCCACTTTCAGAACTTCAAAGAGGGGTGACTCGGAAGCGATATGCGCGAGCTGGGGAGCGAGCACAGTGTGCCGGGCGAGTTCGGTGCGGTACTGGCCGAGTTCCGCGCTCGCTTGAGCAACGGTCGCCTCGGCGATGGTGATGTCCGGCTGCCAAGCGCCCGCTTTCACCTTGGCTTCTTCAGCGAAGTCCGCTTCCAATTGCGCTTCCGCCATTTTGAGTTGCGAACGGGCGGCGATGAGATTTTCCTCGGTCGCCACGCTACGCTCGAAGAGGACTTTGGTTCGTTCGTAAGCGTCTTTCGTTTCAACCATCGCCGCTTCGGAACGGCGCCGCTTGGCTTCCACCGGCGGCACATCTTCAGCGCGGGGTTGGGCCTTCAGGCGGGCGAGCTCAGCGGTGGCGGCTGCAAGGCGGGCTTCGGCCACGGCGACATGCGAAGAGACTTGCCGCGGATCCAGCCGAAAGAGCGGATCGCCCGGTTTGACCGTTTGGCCAACACGCACGTAAACTTCATCGACAATCCCCGCAAAAGGAGCGCCAATTTTCAGATTCTCGGTTCGCGCTTCGACGAGTCCGACGCCTGCGACTTGCGAGGCGAAGTTCACGGTCGCCGGCGTGACCGGCGGGTCGTGCTGCACCAAGGGCGCTTGCCGAGTGACGACGTGGTAAGTCGCCCAACCGGCAAAGGCGAGTGAGATCAGCACCAGGATCCAGGGACGTTTCATGATTGGTTTGCTGCAAGGTTAAGGATTCACCACAGAGGGCACAGAGAACACAGAGGAAGAAAGTAATGACGAATGACTAAGCCGCAATGACCAATCTGTTATCTCCCTCTTTCTCTGTGCTTTTTCTCCGTGCTCTCTGTGCCCTCTGTGGTGAATCTTTTTCTTTTCACGCCGTCGCGGCGAGGGGTTGTTCCACACGCTCAATCTTGCCATCGGACATGGAGATCACGCGATCGCCATAGGCGTACACGCGGCTGTCGTGCGTGACCACAATCACCGCGCGGTCGCTCTTCACGGCAATCCGCTTAATGAGTTGCATTACATTTTGCCCACTGCGCGCATCGAGCGCGGCGGTTGGTTCGTCACATACCAACAGGCGTGGTTCCCCGACCAAGGCGCGGGCAATCGCCACGCGCTGCTGTTGGCCGCCAGAAAGATGCGATGGCCGGCTCTTGCGGCGATCACCGAGGCCCACTTCGGCGAGCATCTCGGCGCCTTTGCGGACCGCCTGAGCGCGCGGCTCGCCCCGCACAAGCAGCGGGACGGCGACATTCTCCTCCGCTGTTAGCGCCGGCAGCAGATTGTATTGTTGGAAGACGAAGCCGATGTTGGCCGAGCGGAACCGCACCAGTTTGCTGCCGCGGAGCGTATCGAGGTTGGCGCCAAGGACTTCCACTTCGCCGGCGGTGGCGTCGAGCAGCCCGGCGACGATCGAGATGAGCGTGGTCTTGCCGCAACCGCTGGGGCCTACCAGCAGCGCGAGTTCGCCGTAGGGGATATCGACATCCACGCCGGCGAGCGCGGTCACTTTGGTTTCGTCCGCGCCAAAGAACTTCGTCACGCCACGGCAATGCACGGCCGCCTGGGCACGCGGGACGGGCGGCGCTAAAGTCGCAGCGAACTGTTCGGCGGGGCCAATCATTTGAACACCGCCGCGGGTTCGAGGAACAACACCTTTCGCAGACTCGCCAGGCTGGCGGCCAGCACGATGAACGTGACGGCGGTCGCGGTAATCGCCACGATCTGCCAGGGGATAAACATGCCCCGCAGGTCGCCTTGGCCCGAGCGTTCTGTCACTTCAAAGAATGTCGCGGCGAGCCCGAGGCCAATGCCGAAGCCCATCAGCCCGACTGTGAGCGCTTGGAAGATGACCATTCCGATCAGCCGCCAGTTATCGACGCCCATCGCCTTCAAACTACCGAAGTGCTTGAGGTTCTCCAGCGTAAACAGATAGAACGTTTGCCCCGCGATGGCGCCGCCGACGATGAAGCCCAGTGTGACCGTGATGCCAAAGTTGATCGGGATGCCGGTGTTCTCGAGGTAATACTGGATGTTGAACATCAGAAAATCGACCCACGACATTGCCAGGAGATTGGTCTGCTGGGCGATCCGCCGGCACAGTTCGGCAACCGACTGTCCAGCTTGCGCCTTGACGAGCACAAACGAGAGCGTGTTGCGTTCGCGCGGAATGTAATGCACCGCTTGGCTGTAGCGGGTATAGATGATGGGAAAGGTTTGAAACGGCGGCGTGCTCTTGCACGTGCCCACGACGATCGCACGTCGATCGTTCATGTCCAGCGTGCGACCTAGCTCGATCGGTTGATTCGGAAAGAGCACGCGGTAGCCATCTTCATCGACGATCACTCCATCGGGCCGGCGCAAGTCTTCTACGGCGCCACGCGTCATCAGCGGCGGCGCGCCGGTGAGCGAGGCATCGTCGATCCCCACCATAATGGCCTGCCGAAAGTTGCCTTCACTCGTCTTCGCGCGGACGTTTCCCTTGAACAACCGCACCGCCCACGCCACGCCATCGACGCCGCGCACTTGGTAGAGCCGGTTCTCGGGCATCGGGCGGATTTCGTCGATGTTTTGTTGGCGTTTATCCATCACCCAGATGTCGGCCGAGGTGATGTCGATGATCTGGCTCGAAGTGCGCCGCATGAGGCCGACAAAGATCGACGACTGCTGCGCAATGAGCACGGAGCCAAACGCCACCCCGAACACAATGCCCAGGAACTTGGCGCGATCGCCGGTCAGCATTTTCCAGGCCAGCCAGATCATTCGATAATCGGGGTCAACGATTCAACACAGAGAGCACAAAGAAGCACAGAGGAAGGAAAGGAATGACCAATGACCAAGCCGAAATGACCAATGACTCTTGTCTTTTCTCTCTGTGTCCTCTGTGCTCTCTGTGGTTAAGCTTGTTGCTTTTGGGGGATTCTAGCGCTATGTCGAAAACTGACGAACCGTCAATTCTTGGTCAAAAAAATTTGCATCGCCTCTCAATTCGCCTGCGGCTCTAACGCCGGAAACAGTTCTTGTTTCACCCGCTGCACGTGGGCCGCGTAGTCGTGTTCGGTCGAGAGCGGGCGCCAATGGTAGCCGTCCAAGAGCGCGCTCATGTTGTGATGCAGCGCGAGACCGGGGTGCGCGATGCCGATATCGGCGAGCGAGTCACTCGTGGTGGCGATGATCATGCCGCCCCAGTTCATGCTCCAGCAGCCGAAGACGACATCCTCGGGCGTGACTTCGGGCGGCAGCGCCAAATCGCCGACGCTGATGCCGTCGCGCACGATGCTCACCACAATTGCCATGCAGCGCTGCTCGCAGTTGCGCATCAACTTACGGCGCTCGGGCGAAGTCTTCTCCCAGATGCTCACCGAGCGGACGAGCTGCTCGACCATGAAGAAGTGCGGATACTGTTCGAGAAACGCCTCCGCGGCGGCGCCAATCGCGCAGAGCCGTTCGCGCGGGCGACCACTTGAGTCGGCCGCCGCCTGGAACATGCGAATTCGTTGCTGCTGGGCGTCGTTGGCGAGCGCCAGTAGGATTTCTTCCTTGTTGCGGAAGTGTTGGTAGATGGTCCCTTTGGAGTACTCCATCTCCGCGGCGATCCGGTCCATATTGAGACCCAGATAGCCGGCGGTAAGAATCTGCCCCCGGGCGATGTCGAGAATTTGCGACTCGCGCTGGCGGATTTCCCGCTCCCGACGGGATTCTGTCTCTCGGCGTGATTCTGTGACCATACGTCTATTGTTGACGCTTCGTCAATTTTTGACAAGACGTAATATTAAACAGATTCTTGAGGGGTGGCCCTGCTGGCTCATCCAGCAGTGGGAAGTGGCAACCCGGCTTAAACTGCAGGACCAGCCGGACAATGGCACACGAAAGAAGGCCCGAAAGTGACACCCGAAAGGGAGCCACTACGCCTCTTGGATAATCTCTTTCACCGGTTGCACGAAGTGCGGCGATTTGCTCTTTTCGGTCAGCTCGACGGCCTTCTTTTCGGCGTCTTTCTTTTGGCTGTATTCGTAGAGGGCGATCCGCTTCATCGACTGGTTGAAGACACCCCAAAAAGCCTTCAGACGCACCTCAGCGGCCGCTTTCGCCCGGCTTTTGCGCTTCACCGGGGCCTTCTTCTTGACAACCTTCTTCCCCTCGCCGCGGGCTTCCGCTGCTTCCGCTTCAGCACGCTTGTCCTTGATACTTACGGTTTTACGGGCCATGCGGAACGACGCCTAATGAGGGGCAAGTACGGTAAATTAGATCGCGTGAACGGCACATTTTAGCGGAGTTTCGCGCGCGTGGCTACCGGGCCTGAATCAACTCGGAACGCCAAAAATCAGATCAACCACAGAGATCACAGAGGGAACAGAGGAGGGGACGAATGAGCGATTTCCTGAATCGCTGCTTATGTGTTTCTCCTCCGTGCCCTCTGTAGTTAGCTTAAAATTCTACGGATCAGGTGTGATTTCGATGTCCAGCTTCGTCGTTTGTGCCAACAGCGCCGGGCGGAAGTAGATGATTGGACGGCGGTGGCGACGGAGGCCGGTTTGCTCGGCGCCGCGTTTACGGGCCCAGAAGAACGTGCGGTCCACCAGCGATTCCGGCAGTTCGCCACGGCCCACCGTATCGACCACGGCGTCGATGAACGCCACTTCGGAATCGAGCCGGGCTTGCAGGCCGAAGGTCAGGCGCTCGCGCAGCGGCGGGCGTTTGACCGCGGTTTGTGCAAGCTGCTCGGCACCGCTCCGCAAAGCCACTAGCGCCATCAGCAACGTTGCCGTAGTTCGCAAGAATCGGCTCATTTTGGAAACCGCAGTGTCAATTTGGCAGATGAACTGGAGGGGGAATATCAGAATGGGCCAATCGCAGCAAGATCGCTGCCAATGCGGCCTGTAGGCACGCGAATTGCACCGTGAAGTTTTCGCGAAATGGCGTGTCCGAGGCGTGCCGATCGGCCTTCCGCGAACTACAATTGCGGTGTACCCTTCGCCGACGCGCTTCAGTCGCAAGCTTAAGCAGACGATACTTACAGCAGTTAATTATCAAGCGGCCACAGTGTTTACAGGCACTGTGCCGCGTACCAAATCAAACTTACCGGTTGCATTCCGTCGGGAGGACCATTAATTTCGATTGGCCTAAGTCGATATCATGGCTGCGCGTAGCGTGGTCCGATTTACGCTATTCTTCGAGCGACTCCACTCCGTCGCAAGCAACCGGGAGTTTGAATACACGCCGCGGGCCGCGGGTTCTCTTCTGATGAACCTAGCGGCCTGCGGTTTTTTTTGTGCGCCACTGCCTGACAAGCCGGACAGTGGCGCCCTCAGCGCAAAAAAAAACCGCGGAGCCCTTCTCAACGAAAAGGGCCCCGCGGCTAAATCTAATGTGAGTTCTTGCTTACTTTCCGTCTTCTTTCTTCCGCTCCGCCACGATTTCCATCTGAATGTTCGGCGGGACTTGGTCGTACTTGCACAGTTCCATCGTGAACGTGCCTTGGCCTTGCGTTTGGCTGCGGAGTTCGGTCGAGTAGCCGAACGTTTCGGCCAGCGGGACGTGGGCCTGGATGCGGCACGTTTTTCCTTCGGTATCCGTGGCGACGATGATGCCGCGCTTCGCGCTGATGTTCCCCACCACCGAACCTTGGAAGGTGTCGGGGCATTCGATTTCGACCAGCATGATCGGCTCGAGGAGCACAGGCTTGCACTTCAGGAAGCACTCGCGGAAGCACTCGTGGGCCGTCAGCTTGAACGACATTTCCGAGCTGTCCACATCGTGGTACGAACCGTCTTCCAGGTCGATCCGCATGTTCACCACGGGGAAGCCGGCCACGGGGCCCTTTACCAGCATTTCGCGGAAACCTTTTTCAATCGCCGGGATGAACTGCTTGGGGATGCGGCCACCGGTGACCATGTCGTTGAAGAGGAACTCCTCGCCGTTGGCGGCGATTTTGTCCTCTTCGCTCATTGGACCCATCTTACCGACCACGTGGCCGTACTGACCCGAGCCCCCGGTTTGCTTCTTCCGCTTGTGGTCGAAGCTGTAGGTTTGCGTGGCCGACTCGCGGTAGCTCACCTTCGGGGCGCCCACTTCGACATCGACCTTGTACTCGCGGCGAATCCGTTCGACGTAGATTTCCAGGTGCAACTCGCCCATGCCGGCAATGACCGTTTCGCTGGTCTCTTCGTCGGTCATCACGTGGAACGTGGGGTCTTCCTTGCGGAAACGTTGCAGGGCTTTGCCCAGCTTGTCGGCGTTGTCGCGCGATTGCGGCTGGATCGACATCTTGATCACCGGCGCCGCCACGAAGATGTTTTCCAAGGAGCACATCTTCGGCTCCGAGCAATACGTATCGCCCGAGGCGCAGTCGATCCCCATCACGGCGACAATGTCGCCGGCGCTGGCGGAGTCGATTTCTTCGCGCTTGTCGGCGTGCATCCGCACGATGCGGCTAAAACGATCCTTCTTGCCGGAGCGCTGGTTGTAATAACCTTCGCCCTTCTTGATGGTGCCTTGGTAAATGCGGGTGTAGGTGAGCTGGCCGTACTCGTCGTCGACGATTTTGAACGCCATACCGACGAACGGCTTGTTGGGGTCCGATTCAAGGACAATCTTCTTCCCTTCTTCAACCGGGTCGTTCGCTTTGTTCTCCACTTCCGGCGGCGAGGGCAAGTAGCGAATCACCGCGTCCAGCAGCGGCTGCACGCCTTTGTTCTTGAACGCGCTGCCGAGGAACACCGGGGTGAACTCTTGCTCGAGCACCGCGTGACGGGTGATGTCGTGAATCAGCTCCTCGGAGACTTCCTCTTCGCCCAGCAGCTTTTCCATTAGCTCGTCGCTATACATCGAGAGCGCTTCGAGCATTTCGTGGCGGTGCTTTTCAGCGTCGGCCTTCAGGGCGGCGGGGATTTCTTCGATCCGCACGTTTTCGCCGTTCTTACCGTCGAAATACTGCGCCTTCATCGAGATGAGGTCGATGATCCCTTCGAACTTTTCTTCCTTGCCGATCGGTAATTGCATCAGCACGCAGTCGGCGCCGAGCTTTTCCTTAATCTGCTTGGTGACGCTGAACGGGTTGGCGCCGGTGCGGTCCATCTTGTTGATGAACGCCAGCCGGGGCACGTGGTAGCGCTTCATCTGGCGGTCGACCGTCATCGACTGCGACTGCACGCCGCCGACCGAGCAGAGGACCAGGATGGCGCCGTCCAGCACGCGCAAGCTCCGCTCGACTTCCACGGTGAAGTCGACGTGGCCCGGGGTGTCGATCAGGTTGATCTTGTGGTCTTGCCACTGGACACTGGTGGCGGCGCTGGTGATGGTAATGCCGCGCTCTTTTTCGAGCTCCATGTGGTCCATGGTGGCGCCATCGCCGCCGCCGCGGACGTCTTCAATTTTGTGAATGCGGCCGGCGTAGAACAGAATCCGCTCGCTGAGGGTGGTTTTCCCCGAGTCGATGTGGGCGGAAATGCCAATGTTGCGAACTTGTTTCAGGTTCATTTTCGGTTGCCTTGGTCCAGTTGCCGGAGCTTCTCCGGCGTGAACGCAGGTGCGGAGCGGGAGCGTGGGCGGGCCCCGTGCCAGACGAGCGGCGCAGGGAGCTTCCCAGGGAATTGTCCGGAATCCCCCATTCTAGCCGTTTTAAGCTGTGGGGCTAGGGGAAACTCCCGGCGGAACCGGGCCGTTTGGTGTAGATTGAATGAAGGTAACAATGACCAAGTCGCCAAGCAGAAATGACCAAAATATGTCTGATAACTCGCCCGAAACCAGCTCCCCGAAACCGTTCCTCCCCGGCCCCTGGCTGGCATTCGTGCTGCCGTTTGCGGTGTTCATGCTGATAACCAATTTCGAGCCGAAAGCGGGGGCCGAGGCGAATTCGCTCGGGCTGAAATACGAGCAATACCCGCTGATTTACACGGTAAAGATCGCGGCAGTGATTGGCGTCTTGGCTTGGGCGTGGAAGGCGTATCGGCACGAATCGCTTGGTTCTCTGTCGCGATGGTCGCTCGCCGCGATTGGCGTGGGGGCGGTTGGCTTTTTCGTCTGGATCGGCCTCGGCAAGCTGGGGCTGGAAAAGATGTTGGGCCTCGCGAAACTGCTCGGCGGCGAGCGGAGCGCCTACAACCCGCTTGAGCAATTGGGCGCCACTCCGCTTGGCTACGCCTTCCTAGCGGTGCGATTCATTGGGCTGGCCGTGGTGGTGCCGATCATCGAAGAGATGTTCCTCCGCGGGTTCCTGATGCGGTTCATGACCAGCGAAAACTGGTGGACGTTGCCGCTGGGCGCCGTGTCACGCAACGCGATCTACGCCGGCACACTGTACGGGATGCTCACCCACCCGGCGGAACTGCTCGCCGCCGCCGCGTGGTTTAGCTTGGTAACGTGGTTGATGCTGCGGACCAAGAATGTGTGGGACTGCGTGATCGCGCATGCGATGACGAATCTGCTGCTTGGGGTATGGGTGGTGACGACGGGGGAGTGGCACTGGTGGTGAGAGAAGTAGGCAGCAGGCAGATGGCAGTGAAGGTAAAATAGCCGGCGAGCTACTCTCGGCGGAGTTCGGCATCACTTCAATATGAGTTCAACGGCTTACTTCCTCACCGGCACCGACACCAACATCGGCAAAACCTACGTCGGCGCCGCGATTGCGCGAGCGCTCACCGCGGCGGGTAAGCGGGTCGGCGTGTACAAGCCGGTCGCAAGTGGTTGCGAGCTTGTCAGCGGCGCGTTGCAATCGGAAGATGCGCTGACCCTCTGGCGAGCCGCCGGCGAGCCCCTTTCGCTACATGAAGTCTGCCCACAGAGCTTCGCCGCGCCTCTGGCGCCGCCGCTCGCCGCGCGAGCGGAAGGCAAAACGGTCGATGCGAAGCTGTTGCGTTCGGCCTTCAACATCTGGCGAAGCGGTTTTGACGTGACGCTCGTCGAAGGCGCCGGCGGACTGCTCTCGCCTATTTCGGACGTTGATCTCAACGCCGATTTGGCCCGCGATCTGGGCCTGCCGCTAATTGTAGTGGCGGCGAATCGGTTGGGCACCATCAACCACACGCTGCTCACCCTCGAAGCCGCCGCTACGCGCGGGCTTGAGGTGCGCTGCGTGGTGCTGAGCGATGTGGCGGCGAAGCTCGACGAAAGCGCTGCGACGAATGCGGCGGAACTGCGGCGGCTGGTAACGGCGCCAATCGTGGAAGTGCGCTATGACTGCGAAGTTGAAGCGAACTCAATTCTTCAATAGCCGGACCATCACGCGGTCCGACGAATGTAAACAACCAGATTGGATCCCGGCTATTGAAAACGCGCTAGCGCTCAATACGCTGCCGCCACCGCGTGCTGACCCATCCGCGATTCGGCGCGGGCGGTATCCATATTGAGCCGCAGGGTGACGCTCCACCGACCTTCGGAATCCGCTTGCAGAATCCAGTGCGGAGTGAGGGCGACCGATTGGTGGACCAGTTCAAAGCCCCCTTCGCTTTGGCTAACGGTGGCGATGGGGTACGCCCAGATAGAGGTCGGCCGGTCGGCAGTTAAACCGACTTCGATGCCGAGCCATTCGTCGACTAAGGTGACGCCTTCGACTTCGTGCAGGTCGAGTTGGGCGCCGAGTTGGCCGCGGACTTCGCCGCTCGGGAGGCGGAAGTAGCGGTCGTCGGCTCCAGAGGGCAAGCCGGCGAGGTTGATTTCGGTCGCGAAGTGGATCGGGCGATCGGTTGGCAGGCCTTCGATGTAGTACGAGACTTCCAGTTCGGATCCGCCCGCTTCCAGCGTGACCCCTTTGGTGAGCCGGACGGGGTGGCCGTCGACGTGGCCATCGCGGGTCATTTGGGCTTGCATCCGTTCGCTACTGCGGCGGAGTTTGGTTTCGTACACGCCGCCGACAAAATCGCCCGCTTCCCGCGCTTCGCCGCGCGCGACTTGATTGATGTCGGCGCCGAGATCGTAGAAGTGATCCACGAGCGCTTTGCGTTCGTACTGGTCGTACTGGAGCTGTTCGTTCAGTCCTTCTTGCTTGAAGACCACGCGGTCGTGGATGCTGGCCACGCCGTTATTGTCGCTCGGACCGGCCAGCACTTTGCGGTGGTACGCTTCGGGGCGACGGGTAAGGGTAGCGAGCAGGTTGTGGCAAATGGTGCGCACATCGAGCTCGTAGATTACGCCGCCGGCGGCCGGGGCCAGTAGCGCGGCGAGGCGATTCGATGCGAGCCGCACTTCTTGGCGACCGTCGAAGTTGTAATCCTGCGCGTCGAGTTCCACCCACGGCGCGTGACCATGGTCAAGCCCGCGCCCATCGTGGCGATCGAGCAGATTGTCGGCGGCAATCAGGTGGTTGTAGATCGCGTTCCGCAGGTGCGGCAGGTACACACCGCCAAAGGCGCCGTGCCAGTAGCTGCAATTGCACTGGCCGCGGTAGAGTTCAGTGGTGGCGTGGTCGATGAGATCACCGTTCGCGCCGTTGGCCTTCAGCGCATGCAGTCGCCGGCTCACCTGCTGCATGCGGGCGTACATTTCGTCGGTCTCGGGGTAGCGGGCCTTAAAGTTCCGCCAGTAGCCGCCGCGCGTGAAGGGGGCGATGTTCGTCCAGCGCTGATCGTGTTCGAGCGAATGCTTTTCGTCTTCGTAGGCGATCTGCTGCGCAGCGGGCAGCGCCCACTCGGTCATCTCGCGGTACGAACCTTCAGGAATGTAGAGCTTGCCGAGCGGCGGGACGTTGTCCAGCGCTTCCGAGGGCGTCGTCACACGCAGCCAACTGCTGTTGTTCGACAGCGCCTCCAGGAACCGGTGCAGCCAGCCGTTGTCGTACACATGCTGCTTGGTGTTGGGCCACGTGCCGAACTTTTCGCCATCGTCGCCGAAGACAACCACAGCGCCCGGCTTCCGCTCATGGACGCCGCGCAGGTAGTCGATCGTCTCCTGCGGGTCGGCAAACGGAATGGTGTACCGGAGCTTTTCGCTGCCGGGGAAGACGCGCAAGAGGCGCGTGTCGTCCTCGGTCACATAGTACCCGTGCAGTTCTTCTTCGCGCCAGCCGGCGTTCTTAAAGTGAAAATCGTCGAGCAGCGTGTATTCCATGCCCGCTTCGGCCAGATCACGCGTGAGCGATTGCTCCCACACTCGCTCCGGCATCCACATGCCGCGGATGCGGGCGCCCAGGTTGTCGCTGAGCCATTTGCTGTACCGCGTGATTTGGCCCACCCGATCGCGCGACGGAATCATCGTCAAAATCGGTTCGTAGAACGGCCCACCGACAATCTCGATCCGCCCTTCGTTCACCAACCGCGCCAAGCGGTGAAGATACTCGGGGTGCTTGTCGGAGAGCCACTCCATCAGCGAGCCGCTGGTGTGGAGCGCGATCTTCAGGTTGCCGAACCGCTCGAAGACATCCAAAAACGGCCGATAGCTATCGTGGTACGCCTCTTCGCATACGCCATCGAAATTGCCGATCGGCTGGTGATTGTGCAGGATCAGAATCAGGCGAAGGGGAGTCATAAGGGGCTGTTCGCTATTAGCTATTGGCTGTTGGCTCGGAGTTTTTGGTCGCAACAGGGTCGGGGATCACTGGCGAACGCGGTGAGCTATTGACTTTCGGCCAAGAGCCAACAGCCAATAGCCAACAGCCTCGATCGGCATGATCGCTATCGTACCCGCAGCCGGCAAGTTGCGTCCATGCCGTACGGATGGCAATCTGGCCGAAATCCGCAGAAGCCGAATGCTAATGACGGATCATTGCGAAAGCCTGTCGCAAGTTGTGCTGCTTGCTGAATCGGCAGAGTTTGCCACGCCGCGCTAAAAAATCCGCGAGTCGCGCGATTATGCCGATTCGAGCGCAGCACGCAACTCAGCCGCGGCACGCTCGGGTGAGATGGCGTTGAGGTACAACCCGGTCGCCAGTTCAAACCCCGCGAACGACGCCAATCGCGGCACGATCTCAATCCGCCAGTGGTGTGCCGCCGGATTCGCCGCCGAATCGCCGAGTGTGAAGAGCATTAGGTTATAGCCCGTCTCCGCCGTGCGATGTTCGATCTCGCGGAGCGTGCGGAGCAATCCCTCGGCCAGTTCGGCGAGCGCTGCTGGGGAATCTAGCCATTCGTCGAAAGTCGCCGAGTGATCGCGCGGCACGATCCAAGTTTCCAGCGCCTGCCGTGAAACCGGCGGGCAAATCGCGACGAGTTCAGCCGATTGCCATACGATTCGTTGCTGTTCGGTGAGTTCGCGCCGAATCGAGTCGCACATCAGGCAACTCCCATGTTCGGCGAAGTGGCGCTCCGCCGCGGTCCGTTCCCGCACAATCAGCGGCGGCACCGTGGCCAGCGCCACCAGTTGGCTATGCACATGCTGCAGGGATGCCCCCCCCGCCCCGCCGCAGTTTTTGAAGAGCAGTTGATACGGATACCGCCCCTGCTGCCGCCAGTAGCGCAGCCGCCGGCCGTACATCGTTAGCACGCCGGTGACTTCATCACACGAAAGCTCCCCGAGCCGCGCCACGTGCCGGGGCGATTCGACCAGCACTTCGTGAACGCCCGCATGGGGCGCCTCGGGCGCTACCGCCGGATACTTGTTCGGCACGACACGCACTTGCCAGTCCGTTTCACTCGGCAGCGTATCAATCGCGTGCGGCGTGATGTGTTCGTTGCCGGCACAGAACGGACAGTTGGGATCGTACTGCCCCGTGATCACCGCCCCCGGATACCCGACATCAAACGGTCGGTGCGCACGGTTCTCCGCCACCAACACGCTACGCCCGGTGAGCTCGTCTCGCCGTAGTTCATTCATGCGGGTTATTTCAGCATGGAACGGTGCGGTGGGCTAGCGTCGTTAGGTAGCATGGGTCCTCGACCCGAGCGAAAAAGAAAGCGGCTCACCACAAAGATCGCTCGGCCTAGGAGGCCAAGCTACGAGGCGCTACACCCCCACGCCCGCTTCCACCCGCGCCAGCGTGTGCTCATAGATTTCCACATAGCGCTTCGCGCTGCGGGACCAACTCCAGTCTTGGTTCATGCCGGTGGTCACCAGTTGCCGCCACACTTCGGGTTGGCCGTACGCGCGCAAGGCCCGGTCGATCGCCATCGAGAGGGCATAGGGCGAATCATCGGCAAATGAAAAGCCGTTCGCGGACCCGTCGGACAAAGTCTTCTCGCTAAGGTTGGTGATCGTGTCAGCCAGCCCGCCCGTTTCACGCACAATCGGTACGGTGCCGTACTTTAGGCTGTACATCTGGTTCAGCCCGCACGGTTCGTAACGGCTTGGCATGAGGAACATGTCGGCGCCGGCTTCGATCCGATGGGCGAGCGCGTTATCGAAGCCGAGCCGCAGCGCTACTCGCTCGGGGTACTCCCGCGCGATGCCGGCGAGTGCGTCCTGATACTTCTTATCGCCGCTGCCCAAGAGCACCCACTGGGCGTCTTGCTGTTGGGCCATCCGCGCAAGGACGTCGGCGATCAAGTCGAACCCTTTCTGCTCCGCCAATCGGCCGATTGCCGCCAGCATGGGGACTTCGGGCCGCACGGGGAGGCCCATTTCGGCTTGCAGCGCCGCCTTGCACGCTGCCTTGCCAGCGGCGTAATTGGCGGCGTCGAAATTCTGAGCCAGGTGCGGGTCAATCGCGGGGTTCCAAACCGCGTAATCGCAGCCGTTGAGCACGCCGAACAAATCGTGCTGCCGATGCCTGAGCACCCCTTCGAGCCCGCAGCTCATCGGCGGCGACTTGATCTCTTCCGCATATCGCGGGCTCACGGTGCTCAGTGCGTCGGCAAACACCAGCGCGCTCTTCATGAAGTTCAGTTGGCCGTAGAACTCCAGTTGCTGCCAATTGAAGTATTCCCAGCCGACGCCCGTCAGCTCCATGTCCCAGTGCCAGAAACTCCCCTGGTAGGCGAGGTTGTGAATCGTGAAGAGGGTGGCGATTTGATTGTAACCTGGCCGATCGGCATAGATCGTTTTCAAATAAGCCGGCAACAATCCCGTCGGCCAGTCGTGGCAATGGATGAGATCAGTGTCTAATTCAAGCCGCTCAACCGCATCGAGCACCGCCCGGTTGAAGAACACAAACCGCTCGCAGTTGTCTTGGTAGTCCGTATCGCGTTCGCGGTACAGTTCGTTGCGGTTGAAGTAGCTATGCTGCTCGATCAAATACACCGGCACATCGCTGCCGGGGAGTGTGCTGCGCAGGTATTCGCCCCGGACCTTCTTGCGGCCGATGGGAATCTCGAACATCACACCGGTGGGTTCAATCTTGACGCCCGACTCCAGCGCGTGCCGAAACCCAGGCATGATAAGCGTCGGTTTGACGCCGAGCTTCGCCAGTTCGATCGGCAAGGCGCCGCACACATCGCCCAGCCCGCCCGTTTTGCAAAAGGGAGCCGCTTCGGTGGTTGCAAACAGAATATTCACGGATACGGCCGTATCTTTTTACGGAGCTTGCGGGGGTGGAGCGGGATAAGGCGACTGCGAAGGGGTTTCGCAAGAGGAGAATCGGCGCACCCCAACTATATTATGCAGTCCATGTAGCTTGCCAGCCTGCTCTTTACGCGGCAAGGGGCGGTAAAGTTCGTGTAAGTGATACGACCGTTAGCCGGCCGCGCCTTGCGACGATCTACCGCGTCACTGCCACAATCGCTTCACACAACCGGTCCACATTCTTCGCCGTGATCCCCGCCACGTTGATCCGCCCCGAACCGACCATGTAGATGGCGTACTCGTCTCTGAGCCGGTCGACTTGCGGCGGGGTGAGGCCAGAGAACGAGAACATCCCTTGCTGGCGGTTGATGAACTCGTAGTTCCCGCGGGCGCCCTTCTCGGCCAGCTTTTTCACCAGCAGCGACCGCATCGCGTGGATCCGCTGGCGCATCTCGGCGACTTCCCCTTCCCACTGAGTGCGGAGCGCGGAATCGGTGAGAATCGTTTTAACGATCTCGGCGCCGTGCGCCGGCGGGTTCGAGTAGTTTGTGCGGATGCAGCGCTTGAGCTGACTCTCGGCGGCGGCGCATTCCTTCGCATTGGCGGCCACCAGCGTAATAGCGCCGACTCGCTCACGGTAGAGGCCGAAGTTCTTGGAGAACGAACTGCATATCAGCAGTTCCGCGCCGGGCGCGCAGAACTCGCGCAGGCCCGCCGCGTCCTCGACGATCCCCACGCCGAAGCCTTGGTAGGCAAAGTCCAACAGCGGCAGTAGGCCGCGTTCCCGCACGGCGGCGGCGATCTGCTTCCACTCGGCCGAAGTGGGGTCGATCCCGGTCGGGTTATGGCAACAGCCGTGCAGCAGAATCACATCGCCCGCGGGCATCGTGCGAATGTCCGCCAGCAGTGCGTCGATCGCGAGGCCGTTGGTCGCCTTGTCGAAGTACGCATAGTTCTTGGTCGGCACACCCGCCGCGGCGAAGACGGCGCCGTGATTTTCCCACGTTGGCTGGCTCAGCCACAACGAGGCTCCGGGCAGATTATTCGCGATGAAGTCGCCCGCTACCCGCAGCGCACCCGTGCCGCCAGGCGTGTGCGCCGTCGCGGCCCGCTTGCTGGTGAGCACTTCATGCCCAGCGCCAAACGTGAGCTCCTGCACCGCGGCGGCGTACTCCGGCGCCCCCGTGATTGGCAGATAGCTCTTGGTGGTCTGCGACGCCACGATTCGCCGACTCGCCTCGGCCACGGTCGCCAAAATCGGCGTCGTTCCCGCTTCGTCCTGGAACACCCCTACGCCGAGGTTAATCTTCTGCGGGTTGGCGTCCGCGCGAAACGCCTCTGAGAGCCCCAAAATTGGATCCCGCGGCGCTAGTTCGATATTCTGAAACATGGGTCGTGGAGAAAAAATTGCGTTGGAAAAGTTGTTATCCGCGGGGCTCGCCCCCGCGCTTACTGTGTTGTGGCCGAGCGAACTTCATCCCTCGCCCCGCCCCCGCAGCCCTGCAATAATAGACTCTCGCCCCCACGACCACCAACCCGCCGCGAATGTTCGCTTCCGTCTCGGTTAGGCTTTCTAGCCTGACTTGAAGTGGAAAGGTCGTTAACCACAATCGTCAGGCTAGATAGCGTAACCCACTTATGCCCGAGAAGATTGGACTTTGGCTCGTCGGCGCTCGCGGCGGGGTGGCGACCACGGCGATCGTCGGGCTCGAAGCTTTACGGCTCGGCCTCGCGCCAACGCTGGGACTGGTCACCGAGCTCCCGCAGTTCGCCGCTGCGGACCTCGCCTCGTGGGGCGAATGGCTCGTCGGCGGGCACGAAATTCGCGCCGGCTCGCTGGTCGAATCGGCCCAACGGCTCGCAGCCGAGCGGGTGCTTCCCGCAGATTTACTGCCGCCAATCACCGCGGCCCTCACGGCAATTGACGCTCGCATTCGCCCCGGCATCCTCTACGCCAGCGGTCCGGCCACGGAAGAACTGGCTGACGATTCGGTCAGCCGCCGCCCCAAGTCCGCGCGTAACGCGATCGACGCCATCCAGGCCGACCTCCGCGAGTTCCAAGCCACGCACCAGCTGCGGCAAGTGGTGGTCGTCTTCGTTGCTTCCACTGAGCCGGAGACCGATACCAGCGCCCTGCCGAGCGACTGGACGACTTTGGAGAAGCAATTGAACGCTCCCGCGTGCGCGCTCCGCGCAAGTTCCCTCTACGCCATCGCTGCGCTGGAGCTCGGCCTGCCATTTGTAAACTTTACACCGTCGCTGGGGGCCACTTGTGCGGCCATCGAAGAGCTGGCCCGCAAAAAAAATTCTTGCCACGCAGGACGCGACGCCAGAACCGGCGAGACGCTCATGAAGACGGTTCTGGCGCCGATGTTCGCGGCGCGGAATTTGGCAGTTCAGAGTTGGGTCGGCCACAACATCTTTGGCAACCTCGATGGCCGGGTGCTCGACCATCCGGCGCACAAGAAATCGAAGGTCGACAGCAAGGATCAGGTCCTCGGCGAGCTGCTTGGCTACCTGCCCCAGACGCTCGTTTCCATCGAATACATTGCGAGCCTAGGAGACTGGAAAACCGCGTGGGATCACGTCCATTTCCGCGGTTTTTTGGGGGTTCCAATGACTTTGCAGTTCACTTGGCAAGGTTGCGATTCGGCCCTCGCGGCGCCCCTGTTGTTGGATCTCGCGCGGCTGATGGACCTCGCCGCGCGGCGCGGCCAAACAGGCGCCGTCAGCGAACTGGCGAGCTTCTTCAAGAGCCCCGTCGGCGATGCTTCGTGTGACTTCTTCGCGCAGTTCCAAATGCTCGCGAAGTGGGTCGCGCAGACGTCGTAGCGGCGCGCTTGATCGACCTGATTTGCGCGCTGTTCGATGGAGCTGCGCGGGTGAACTTCTCAAGATGCGTGGGTGGTGCTGCCGAGAAAAGTTCTAACAAATTGGCATTTTGTGCCGATTCGACTTGACGAACTACCGCGATACTTGGTTCAATGCGCGCAAGGGTTGTGGGTTACACCGCAAGCCATGGTGCGAAGGATCGCCGTGAGGCCGCTCTTCACATCGCTGAGATCCCAAAGATTGGGCGTTTAGGAATTCCGTCTCGCTTCCCTGTTCACTCGCGCCCCAGGGAGGCCAGACGCTAGTTGTACTCAAGGGCGCACTCAGGGAAGGAGCCATTCCACATGGCAACGAAGAAGAAGGTCGCCAAGAAGACGGCGAAGAAGGCCGCCAAGAAGTCGACCAAGAAGGCCGCTCCGAAGAAGGCCGCCAAGAAGGCTACCAAGAAGGCCGCTAAGAAGTCGACCAAGAAGGCTCCGGCCAAGAAGTCGACCGCCAAAAAGGCCGCCGCTCCGGCGCCGGCTGCTAAGTAGTTTTGGCAGCGGGTAATTGGCTGTTTAGCCCCTTTTTGAGGGTCTCCGCCACATCGGGTGCCTTCTTGGCTCCGAACAATTTTCTCAGTGGCCAGCAACTCACACCGGCTGGTCGGGCGCTTCGCCTGACCGGCCGGTTATTTTTTTTGGGATGATAGGATTGGGGATTTAGGAAGCGGGGTGGGATTGATTGCTTCACCTGACAAAAATGGAAGGCGGCAGTGATTTATCCACCAAATCTCAATTCCTATTCTATATCCTAAATCTCTCCCTATGCCCCGCCTCCGCTTCGAAACCCTCTCCGCCGCAATTGCCTACGCCGAACAACTCGTCGCCGCCGCCGAACGCGCCCCGCTTGCTTCGCGCGGCAACTGGTCCCTCGGCCAAGCGCTCGGCCACCTGGCGTACTGGGCCAACGCGCCGTTCGATGGCTACCCTGCGCTGCCGAAGCCCCCGCTGCCGATGCGCATGCTGATCAAACTGCTTCGCAATCGCATCCTTAATGTGGGCATGACGACGGGCGTGAAGTTGCCCGGCGTCCCCGGCGGCACTTACGGCACGGACGACATGCCGCCGCACGAAGGCCTCGCGCGGTTACGCTCCGCCTTCACGCGCATCGACCAGCGCGACCCCGCGATGCCCAATCCCGTCTTCGGCCCGATGACGCACGACGAGTGGAAAAAACTCAACCTCCGCCACGCCGAACTGCATTTGGGGATGTTTGAGCGGGCAATTTGATCAGAACTGACGGGTAATCGCGGACACCGCACTCCACGTCCAATGCCGATCACTCGTCCGCTGCACACTCTCCGCCGCGAACCCGAGCCCGGCGACGACCTCCCGCACCTCCTCCAGCGTCAGCGCCGCATGCAGTGAATCGGCGAGCAGCTTTCGCTCGACCGCTGGCTTTGCAGGAACGTAACGCTCCACCAGAGTTGTGAGTTCAGCCATCGATACCGGCCGCACTAAATCGCGGTGAAAGAGCAGACCACCCTCACGCACCACTTCGAGCGCCCGCTCGAATGCCGTTTGCGGCTTAGCCAGATGGTGCACCAGACTATTACTCACCACCGCATCAAACGGCCCAAGCGCGCAATCGAAACCGCCCGCCACAATTTCGATTCGCCCCGCTAACCCCGCCGCCGCGACATTCCGCTCGGCAATCGCCCGCATCGCCGCCGAGGGCTCCACCGCCGTTACTGCGATGCGTTCATTAAGTCGGCAGAGCGCAATCGGAATGAGCGCCGTCCCCGTGCCCCAATCGATGATGCGATTCAACACGATTCCTGCTTCAGCCGCAGCGGCGAGCAGATCAACCGCAAACCGCTCATTCACTTCGCGATGATCCATCGCATCGTAGAGCGCGGCTTCAGCGGGGTCTTCCATCACCTCGGGTTCGAGAATGCGCGAGAGCACCATGTGCGGGATTTTACTGTCGTCGGAGCTGAACTCCAACTCTCCGGGATCAACCTTAACCGCTGTGGCGTGCGACCAGGCGCCATGTTGCCCAAGTGGGCGGGGAGTCGATGAAGCTGTCCCTGCGAGAGCTTTACGGCTCGCCGCCGACCGTCAATCCCCGTCTGCGAATCCTTAAGAACTGAGACAAACGAGCGGATGACGATGCTCAGCTGGCGACTAACTCTGCCCCAGCGGTGTTTCGCCCAAAGTCGCGGCGACCGCTACGCACTTCGACTTCGATCACCAAAAGTTCCGCAAGGGGTTGACATTCCTCGGCACTTCGCAATACTGCTTTCCAGCGTCGGCATAAAAACCGCGCTGCATACAATTTATTGGGCTGACTGCACTTGCCAGAGGCTCGCCACATTCCCCTTCGCGGGAGCGTGGCGAGCCTTTTTTTATGGCTGCAAGCTAGTTGACGAAGGAGCGCAGGGAGTCTGTTCCTTAACCGGGAATGAGGCCGCAGCAGGGAATGAATGGAGATCGGGCCAGTTTGCCAGACCTGCCGGCGGTGAAAAGCCGATCCGACTGGGCGCCCAGTTGGGAGATCGACGGCGTTGTGGACGAGCTGCGCGAACTCCGCTCGGCAAACCGCGGCGGCATGCCGGCCCCGCCGAGTGTGAAGTTGCCCTCGCCCCGATCGCTCGCCAGGGTCGTTGAAGGACTTTCCTCAGCGCTCTTCCCTAATCGCCTCGGCCGGCCCGATCTCAGCGAAGAAGGGGTCGATTATTTTGTTGGCGCCACACTGGACGAAATGCTCGGCGCCCTGCACGAACAAGTGCTGCGCGAGCTGACATTTGCGGCGGGGCTGAGCAATTCGCGGCCTGTACGGAGCCAATCGCGCAAGATCACCCGCGAGTTCGCGCTCGCGCTGCCGGAAGTTCGCCGACTTTCGGATACGGATATTCTTGCCGCCTACCACGGCGATCCGGCGGCCCGCAGTGTGGATGAAGTGCTGGTCTGCTACCCCGGCATCGTCGCGATGACGCACCATCGTCTCGCCCATGTGTTGCACAATCTTGGCGCGCCTCTGCTAGGGCGGATCATCGCGGAGCTGGCCCACTCGGCGACGGGCATCGATATTCATCCGGGCGCTACCATCGGAGAAAGCTTCTTTATCGATCACGGCACCGGCGTGGTGATTGGTGAAAGCTGCATCATCGGCCAGCGGGTGCGCGTGTATCAAGCGGTCACACTGGGCGCCAAGCGCTTCGAGCAAGACGCCGATGGCAAGCTAGTTAAGGGCGAACCCCGGCATCCGATCGTCGGCGACGACGTGGTGATTTACGCCGGCGCCACCATCCTCGGCCGCATCACCATCGGCGCCCGCTCCACCATCGGCGGCAACGTATGGGTCACCCGCAGCATCCCCCCCGGCAGTCACATCACCCAAGCCAAAACACGGAATGAAGCCTTCGACGAGGGCAGCGGCATTTAGCCCGACGTCGATTAACGATATTCGATCACTCACCTTGCAACTTTAGGAACTATCCCCATGGCTGAACCAGCAGCGGGTAACCGGGCCCTGACCGACGTGGCCGCGCGGCAACTTGCCAACGCCACCAAAACTGTCCCGATGATGTCCACCATCACGCCCCGGTGGCTCACGCACTTATTGCCGTGGGTGCCGGTGGAAGCGGGCATTTTTCGTCTCAACCGCGTGAAGGATGCCTCGCGCGTGGAAGTCGCTTGCTCCCTGCGCGACGAGCGCGACTTGCCTGAAACGTATGTTGATTACGACGAAAACCCCCGCGAGTACATGCTCAGCGCGGTGACCACCATCGTCGACGTTCACACCCGAATCTCTGACCTCTATAGCGTGCCGCACGATCAAATCGGCGAGCAAGTTCGCCTGGCGGTGGAGACGATTAAAGAACGCCAAGAGCGCGAGCTCATCTACAACAAAGAGTATGGCCTGTTGAGCAACACGGCGCCGAACATGCGTGTGAAAGCGCGCAGCGGCCCGCCGACGCCGGACGATCTCGACGAGCTCATCGCGCGGGTGTGGAAAGAGCCCGCCTTCTTCCTGGCGCACCCGCTCGCCATCGCCGCGTTTGGCCGCGAATGCACCCGCCGCGGTGTGCCGCCGGCGACGATCTCGATGTTCGGCTCGCAGTTCATCACCTGGCGCGGCATACCGATTGTGCCGTGCGACAAGATCGGCGTCGAAGGAGGCAAATCAAGCATCCTGCTGTTGCGCACGGGCGAATCGCGGCAAGGGGTGATTGGACTCTACCAGCCAGGCCTCCCCGGCGAACAAGGAATGGGCCTCGCCGTGCGGTTCATGGGGATCAGCCGCAAGGCGATTGCGTCGTATTTGATTTCACTTTACTGCTCGCTGGTGGTGATGACCGAAGACGCGCTCGGCGTGTTGGACAATGTCGACATCACCAAGTACCACGAATACGACCATAAGTATGCCAAGTAACGCTCCCAGCGCATCAACAGGCTCGGGCCTGAGCGATTTCAGCGATCCCACGGCGGCGGGTTTCCCGTCGGAGGCGGAGCTTGGCCAGTTGTTGAACGGCTACTTCGCGCAGTCATCGCCGGTAGGCGCCTCGGCCCCGAGCGCTCGTTCCGCTCCGGGCGTCAGCGCACCGTCGTTTTCGCAATCGCAAGTAGTGCCGAGTCCACAGGCTCAATCGGGCTTGCCGGGAGCCGCCTCATCATCGCAGTTCGGCGTTTCGGAAGAGCAGCGGATGAAGTCCGAATTGCCGCAACGGTTGAAACTGGCGCCCGGCGCTCTGGCGCCCGATTCGGTGATCGAAGGTCATCGTTCGGCGAACACGTTGGAACGCTCCGGCGCCGCCGGTTCGCCGGCCCCGGGCGTCGTGGGCCCAGCGGTCGTCAGTCCGCCGAAGAATCAAGCGACACTGCCAGTTTCTAGTTTCGATTCTGGCGCGCAGCCGTACGCATTCGGCGGGGGGCCGGCCGAAGCGTTGCGGGCAATGAGTCCGTTCTATTTTCTCAACGAACAAATGCCGTGCGCCGCGGCGCTCAAAGACACCAGCACGCTGCGCGTGTTGTCGCCCAATTTGAAACCGGCTCCAGGTTCAATGCACCGCGCGTTCAATGTGGACGCGGTTCGGCGAGATTTTCCGATTCTTTCCGAGCAGGTGAATGGCGGAAAACCACTCGTCTGGCTCGACAACGCCGCAACCACGCAGAAGCCGCAGGTGGTGATCGATCGGCTCGCCTACTTCTATCAGCACGAGAACTCGAACATCCATCGGGCCGCGCACGAGCTGGCGGCCCGCGCGACCGACGCCTATGAAGAGTCGCGCACCACGGTCGCGCGGTTTCTCGGCGCGAGTTCGGCCAAAGAGATCATCTTCACCCGCGGCGCCACGGAAGCGATCAACCTTGTTGCGCAAACCTTCGGCAAGCAGCAGATTGGCCGGGGCGATGAGATTGTCATCACCCACATGGAGCACCATGCCAACATTGTGCCGTGGCAACTCCTGGCCCGCGAAGTGGGCGCTGTGCTGCGCGTGGCGCCAGTCGATGATCGCGGCGAGCTGATTCTCAGCGAGTATCACAAACTGCTCGGCCCCCGCACCAAACTTGTGGCGTTTCCGCAGATTTCGAACGTGCTGGGTACCGTCAACCCCGCGGCGGAAATCATCGACCTCGCGCACCGTGCTGGCGCCGTGACGCTGATGGACGCCGCTCAGTCGGTCGCGCACTTGAGGCAGAACGTTCAGGCGCTCGACGCGGACTTTGTTGTCTTCTCCGGCCACAAAATCTTCGCGCCCACCGGCATCGGCGTGCTGTACGGCAAAGCCCAGCACTTGGCCGACATGCCGCCGTACCAAGGGGGCGGCAACATGATCGAAGACGTCACGTTCGATCACACCCGCTTTCAACCAGCGCCCGCCAAGTTCGAAGCGGGCACCGGCAGCATCGCGGACGCGGTCGGTCTGTCGGCCGCGCTCAAGTATCTCGAAACGCTCGGCCTGGAGAACATCGAGCGTTACGAACACGAACTGCTGGCCTACGCCACCAGTGGATTGTCGCGCATCCCTGGCCTACGAATGATCGGCAAGGCGCCGCACAAAGCGAGCGTGTTGTCGTTCGACGTCGCGGGTCTGCCAGCCGATCAGTTGGGCGCAGCGATCACCGCCGAGGGCTTTGCGATTCGCGTCGGCCATCACTGCGCGCAGCCGATTCTCCGCCGTTTCGGTCTGGAGACTTCACTGCGGGCGTCGCTAGCGCTCTACAACACGAAGCTGGAAGTTGACCGATTCGTCGAAACCGTTCAGCGCGCCGTCATGAACGTCAGCGGGCCGCGCCGGCGGTAGCCCCCCGTTACGAAAGGGGCGCCATGCACGCGCTCACTGGTCCCTTGCTCGATGTGGTCCGTCGGCTCGACGCGCTTCGCCCTGCGCCGACGTTGGTCGGCATCGCCGAAGTCCTGCAGCAAGCCGCGCTGCGACCCGAAGATGTCGCCGAATACGTGCGCAATGATCCCGACCATTACCATCGCTCACTGGTGATTCTGCGCGAGCAGTACGAACTGCTGGTGATGACCTGGCTCCCTGGGCAAGAGAGCGATCCGCACGATCACGCCGGTTCGATCTGCGTGCTGCAAGTGTTGGAGGGCGCCGCAGTTGAAGCGGCGTTTCGGCTTGCGCCCGATGGTTACGTCGAGCAAGACTACGAACAACCGCTCGAGCGCGGCGCCATAAGCGCCGGCGAAGATATCGGCATCCATACCATCCGCAACCCGATGTCGGCGACAGGGCCGCTTGTCAGCGTCCACGTTTATTCGCCGCCGCTGTCGAACTTCCGCCGCTTCCGACGCCGACCCACCGAAACGGCGCCGAGAGTTCTACCGCACGAGCCACAGACCATCGCCATCGTCGGCGGCGGATTCAGCGGCGCCATGACCGCGGCGCAGGTGATTCGCCGCGCGAGTATGGATCACGTCGAGCGCAACGGCGCCCCGCTGCGCGTGGTGCTCATTGAACGCCGTGGCGCCGTGGGTGAAGGAATCGCCTACGGCACGCGCGAACCGCATCACCTGCTCAACGTTCCCGCCGGTCGGATGAGCGCGTGGCCTGATCGCCCCACCGATTTTTTGAACTGGGCCCAGGAGCGCGCTCCGCAGACCAAGCCGACCGATTTCGTTTCGCGCGAATGGTACGGGCAGTACATCCGCGAAACGTTGCTCTCCGAAGCGCGACTTGCGTCGCAAGAAATCAAGCTCGACATTCTGCTGGATGAAGTGCGGCGCGTCGCGCGGCGGCCCGAAGGTGGGTGGCTGATTCATTTAGGCCGCGGCGAATCGCTGAAGGCGGACGTCGCCGTGCTCGCGATTGGCCATCGCCCGCCGAGTGATCCGCTCGCGCGGATGTGGACCGGCACGCGGACGCGGTGGATCGCAGATCCATGGCGGCCGTTTGCGGTGAACGTGATCGAGCCCGATCAACCGGTGCTCATCCTGGGCGCCGGGCTCACCGCGGTGGACGCGGTGCTGACGCTCTGCAAAGAGCCGCGGACGGCGCCGATCACCCTGCTTTCTCGCCGCGGACTGCTGCCGCAATCGCATGCCGCAAAGCCGGTGGCGCCCACGGACCTCGCGCCGTTGGTAAACGAGTTGCTCGCACAAGAAGATGGGGTTCGCGCGCTGCAGCTTAGCCGGCGCTTGCGGCGCGCGGTGGCGGAAGCAGCGGCGAAAGGCGTTGACTGGCGGAGCGTGGTCGATGGCGTACGGCCCTTTACCGCGCAGCTTTGGCAAGCGCTGCCGCTGGCCGAACAGCGGAAGTTTGTTGCCCGGCTGCGGCCGTACTGGGAAGTGCATCGGCATCGGATGGCGCTTGGCATCGGCGAGCGTTTCGGCGAACTGCGCGATTGCGGGTGGGTGGACGTGGTGTCTGGCCGAGTGATCGCCGTGCATGGCGAAGGAAACAGTGTCAACGTAAGTATTGCGCGACGTGACGACTCGGTGATGGAAAATACCTATTCGTGGGTGCTCAACTGCACGGGGCCGGCGCCCTCGAACAGCGCCGCCGCGAACCCGGCGATTGGGGCGCTCTTGGTGGATGGTTCGCTACGCGTTGACCCGTTGGGGCTAGGCTTCGACACTTCGGACCGCGGCGCCGCGATTGATCAGCACGCAGCGGAAGTGAATGATCTGTTTCTCGTCGGCACGCTGCGAAAAGCGCGGTATTGGGAGAGCACCGCCGTGCCGGAACTGCGCACACAAGCCGCGGGCGTTGCGGCCGCGGCGCTGGCGGAGCTGCAAAAGCAACTGCGTGGCGCGAGCGATTTGCCCCATATTTAGCGGCGATTTCGCGCGATTCGCGGCATCACTGTCGGTTCTTGGCAATCGTGCGAAAGGCGAAGCCATCCCGAGCAAAAGCTCCTCTAGGAGTCTTCCGCTGCGCGCTGGTAGAATTGAGTTCGGAGGGGACATCCTCAGATTTAAGGCGCCACGGAGTCGGTGATGAAGAACGTGTTGGCAGTTGTGTTGGCCGGCGGCAAGGGCTCGCGGCTGGAGCCCCTGACGCGCGATCGTGCTAAACCCGCCGTGCCGTTTGGCGGATGCTATCGGATTATCGATTTCACGCTGTCGAACTGCCTCAACAGCGGAATCCGTAAGATCATGGTGCTCACGCAATACAAAGCGATGAGCCTCGATCGCCACATCACGCTGGGCTGGCGCAGTTTTTTGTGCCGCGAGCTGGGCGAATTCATCGATGTCGTTCCGCCGCAGCAGCGCATCGATGAAAAATGGTACCAAGGCACCGCCGATGCTGTGTATCAGAATATCTATACGCTCGAAAAAGAGCGTCCCCAGCACGTGGTAATTCTGGCCGGCGATCACATCTACAAGATGGATTATGGCCAACTGGTCGACAGCCACGAAGCGAACAACGCCGATCTCACCATCGCCGCGCTGCCGGTCAGCAAGGAGGAAGCCCGCGAGTTCGGCGTCATGCAGGTCGATAGCACTAACCGTATCATTGGCTTTGAAGAAAAGCCCAAGAATCCCAAACCGATTCCAGGCGAGCCTGATCGTTGCCTCGCCTCGATGGGCATTTACGTGTTCAACTCGCATTTTCTCTTCGACGAGTTGTGCAAAGACGCCACGCTTCCTGAGAGCGCGCACGATTTCGGGCGGAACATTATCCCCTCGATCATCAACTCGCGACGCGTGTTTGCCTTTCCGTTCAAGGACGAGAACCGAAAAGCGGATGCTTATTGGCGGGATGTTGGCACGATCGATGCTTACTTCCAAGCCAACCTGGAACTCACCAATGTCGACCCGCAGCTCAACCTCTACGACGACCACTGGCCGGTGCGCACTTACCAGCCGAACATGCCGCCGGCGAAGTTTGTGTTCGATAACCAAGATGGCAAGCGCCGCGGCGAAGCGCACGACAGCATTATTTGCAGCGGCGCCATCCTCTCGGGTGGCCACGCCTCGCGCTGCGTGGTGGGCCCGGGCTCACGGATCAACAGCTTCGCGCACCTGGAGGATTCCATTCTCTTCTCGCGCGTGAACGTCGGCCGCCATGCGCGCATTCGGCGCACGATTATCGACAAGGACGTTCACATTCCCGAAGGAGTCGAGATTGGGTTCGACCCCGTCGCCGATCGCAAACGCGGGTTCACCGTGACAGAATCCGGCATCGTCGTGATCGCCAAAGCGGACGGCGCGCCGTTACTCCGTTAATTCACTGTCCCGTGCTTCGCGACTTAGCGCTCCGCCGAGCGTTAAGCTTTGGCCTGCTTTTAGGTTCTGCTCCACAACGTTTTCAGCCGCGTGAATTCGCACAGCAACATCGCCATCACTCCGCAGCTTCACGCGCTTCACCTTCCTCGCCTGCCACTCCAGATTAACTTCGAGCCCGCCGCGGGTGCGCAACCCGCGAACAGCGCCGCTCTCCCACCGTTTCGGCAGCGCCGGCAATAGATACACGTCGATTGCGTCGCTCGACTGCCCGCTCGTCCACTCGCTCTGCACCAACATTTCGGCAATCGCCGCAGTGGCGCCGAAGTTACCATCAATCTGAAAGGGCGGGTGCGCATCGAACAAGTTGGGATACACGCCGCCCCCTTGCGAGTAGTCGGTGCCGAGCGATTCCGCGGGCCGTAACAAGGCACCGAGCACCTTGAGCGTGCGGTCGCCATCGCCGAGCCGAGCCCACATGCACGCTTTATACGCGGTGCTCCAACCAGTGGAAGCATCGCCGCGAACGTCGAGTGACTTCCGCGCTGCTACAGCATACTCCGGCGCAGTATGCGGGGAGATTTCGTGCCCAGGATACAGCCCCCACAAGTGCGAAATGTGCCGATGGTGCGGATCGACTTCGCGCACCTCGGTGAGCCATTCTTGAATGCGGCCGTCAGAAGAAATCTGAGTCGGCGCCAACCGCTCCGCGGCTTCGCGTAGTTCGGTTTGCAGATCGGGATCGACGTTCAGCTCACACGCTGCCGCCGCGCATGCGGTGAACAGATAGCGAATCATCTGCTGATCGATCGTCGGCCCAAGGCAAGTATGCACGGAGCGATTCTCGGAATCGTAAAACGCGTTTTCGGGTGAGTTCGACGGAGCGGTTACAAGCCATTTGGTGGTTGGTTCTTCAATGAGCATGTCGAGATAGAACTCCGCACAGCCTTTCAGCGCGGGGTAGTGTTTCTTAAGGAACTCGCGATCACCCGTGTAGAGGTAGTGATCCCACAGATGTTGGCAGAGCCACGCGCTGCCGGTCGAGGAGCCCCAACTGGCGTGCTCGCCCGGCGCGGTGAAGCCCCACGGGTTGGCAAGCACATGGGCCACCCACCCGCGGGCGCCGTAGTAGCAGCGGGCCGTTTTGCTGCCGGGTTCGACGAGCGAATCAATCAGGGCGAACATCGGCTCGTGACACTCGGACAGGTTTACTATCTCCGCCGGCCAGTAGTTCATCTGCACGTTGACATCGAGATGCCAGTCGCCATTCCACGGCGTTTGCAAACTGTCGGCCCAGATGCCCTGCAAATTCGCCGGCAAGCCGCCGGGGCGCGAAGACGAAATCAGCAAATAGCGGCCGTAATCGAACAATGTGGCGACGAGGTCGTCATCGGAATTTCCCTTGCTGTACGCGACGATTCGCTTGGGCGTCGAGAGTTTCGCAGCAGGACTTTCAGCGCCCGGTAACGTCAATTCAACACGGTTAAAATAGCGCTGATAGTCGGCCACGTGCGCGGCTCGCAGTGTGTCGAACGACAGGTCTTTGATGCGCTCGAGATCAGCAGCGGCGGTTTCACTTGCGCTCGTGACCTTGCGACCGGCAAAGGTGCGAATGTCGGTGGCGGCGCTGACGAAGAGCAGCACCTCGTCGGCTGCTTCAATCTTAAGTGCATTTTCTGTCGCCGTGATCCTGCCGCCGGTCACACGAGCCGTGACCTGCGCCGCGAAGCTCACGCCCGATTCGCCCTGGACGCCATCTTCCAGTTGGCCCGTCATCTGTAATGTGTGGTCACTTAATCGCGAGACTTTCGCTCGTTCCGGACGACTCAAGCTCGCGGTAAAAGAGATCGCGCCAGGACGACTCGCACGGAGGCGCAAGGCCGCCGCTTCCGCCGGCGCGGAGACGAACGCTTCACGCGTGAACTGCACATCCCCCCGCGTAAACGTGGTGCGTGCGGTGGCGGTCGCTAAGTCCAACTCACGGCGATAGTTTTCAATCGGCTGTGAAGGAGTCCCCTCAAACTTCAGTTTCAATTCGCCCAGCACTTGGTACGAACCATAGGGCACACTCTTGCCGCGTCCGTGGCCCGAACCCTGGCCTGCACACGTGAAGTTGCGGTTGACGAGCGATTCGGCTTCGGCGTTCTTGCCCGCGAGCAAGAGCCGCCGGATTTCTGGCAGCGCTTCGTGCGCGTTCGGCCGATCGGCGTCTTCGTGCGAGCCCGACCACATGCCACTTTCGTTGAGGATGATTCTCTCTTCATCCACGCCGCCGAAGAGCATCGCGCCAAGTCGGCCGTTTCCTAGCGTGCACGATTCGGTGAAGCGTTTGGCCGGTTCGGCAAACCAGAGGGTGCGAGCCGATGTGGTGGTGGTCGCCAGTGCCGCAGAGATCAACAGGAGCACGATTTGTCGCATATTTCACCAAGAATCGCGGTTTTGGGCACGCGAATGAAGGCGCCCGGACAAGGAAAATTCTTAACGCAATCCTCACCTTGCGCTCACAATCTCGCAACACCCCGGGGCCATATTATGCCAGCACTAAGTGACTTCCCCCGAGTGGCCGCTCCGCCTGTCACCGTTGTCCGAACGCCGCCCGCAGAGGGCGGAGCGGCCCTCATTTTCTTACCTGTTAGTGGTTGCCGAACTATGTTGATCGTCGCCGATGCGGTTGTTGACTCCCCAACTTGCGAAGGGCCAACTTGCGAAGAGCTACCCTTCGATTCGCGCCGGATTGATTACCTGCCCACGCAACAGGAAATTACCGAGGCGTGCGCGATCATCCGAAAAAGCTGGACACTCAGTGAACGCCGCCGCCGCTTCGTCGGTGACGAACCACCGGAGGAACCGTTCCTCCGCTGGCGTCCGCCGGTGATCGATACGAGCTATCTTCGTGCCGTTCGTTGCGCCGACATCGCTATGTAAATGTCGAGCGCGTTACGTAGGCACGCCGCGTTCTCTGAGAAGCGGCCGAGACGTGCGCTCGCGTCTCGGCCGCTTTCCAGGAGACGAGTCGAGTCTACGTGGGAGTCGCGGAACCATTCGTCGGTTTTGCGGGCCCAATCGGCCCGGCCATCGGGCGGCACGATTACGCCACGGTCGTCGGACATCATCTGTTCGCGTCCCGGGGCGCGGCCCACGATCACCGGTGCCCCAGCGGCAATCGCTTCTAGCACCGCCGCAGGCTCGCCGGGCAGCTCACTATTGTGCCACACCGCGTCGCAGTGGGGCAGAATGTCGGCGACATCCGCGCGCGGGCCGAGGAAACGAATGTGCTCCAGATCACTCGCCAGCCGCGCGAAGCGCATCAGATCATCCCGCTGCGGCCCGGCGCCGATGATGAGCATCCGCATGTTGTCGTGCAGCACGCGAACCATATCGGCGGCCCAAATGAGTTCTTTGATGCGGTTGCGCGGGACAAGCCGCGCGACAACGCCGAGGAGCTTTGCATCTTCGGGCAAACCCAACTGTGCGAGTAGTTCAGCGCGCGTGAGTTGTGAAGCGGAAGGTTCAATGATCGTCGGCAAAATTGCGAGTTTGTCAGCCGGCGCACCGGCTGTTCGCCACAAGTCAGCGACCGTGTCACAACTACAGAGTAGTTGGTCCGCGGCGGCGACGAGCTTGCGATCCCGCCAAGTTCGCCAAGCGTTACGCTGAGGCAGAAACGTCCGCAGCGTTTGGAGCAGCCGCGGCGCATTCGGTCCACGTTTTAGCGGCGCCGCGTAATCACCCGCATTGAAGTCCCACGCATGAACACTGTCGGGCCGCCACGAACGTTGGAGGTTTCGCAGCCGGCCAAACGCAATCGGATCAACCGCGAAGCGTTGCCGCAGAAAATCAACCGCGATTCCCGCTTCCGCAAGTTGCTTCACTACGGGTCCGGTCCGATGCAGCACCACCACGCGCTGTTCGAACTGCTCGCGCGGCAAGTGCTTCGCCAACCGCAGGAGTTGCCCCGAGGCGCCGCCGTAGCCGAGATCGGTGATGAGGTGCAGCAGTCGCATGGCGTCTAGACGACCTCATTGCCAAACGAATCGCCGACCGCAATCGGAGCTCCGCGCAAGTATTCGGCGGCTGTCATGCTGCGTTTGCCGGCGGGTTGAAGTTGATGGATTTCAATCACACCGCTGCCGGTTGCGATTAACAGGTGTTTGCCGGATTCGAGCACGGTTCCGGGGGGGTCGGCAGTGGATGTGTCGGCGATGGATACACGATCGAGCACCAACCTTACTGCGGGCTGGGACTCGCGGCGCCAAAACGTGTACGCCCGCGGCCACGGATGCAAGCCTCGCACGCGGTTCTTGATGACTTCTGCTGACGCGGACCAATCCACCAGTCCCGCCGCTTTGTCGAGCCGCAGGGCTTTCGTCGCTTGCGATTTGTCCTGCGGCTGACCCACCGCGGTTCCATTCGCTAGCTGCGCGACCACTTGCAGTGTGAGCTCAGCGCCGGCGGTTGCGAGCCGTGACTCAAGTTCGCCCGCGGTTTCGTCCGGATCAATCGCCAGCGTCTGTTGGCCGAGGATCGGCCCGGCGTCGAGTCCCGGCGTCATTTGAATTACAGTATTGCCGGTGTGTGTATCGCCGTTGAGCACCGCCCACTGCACCGGGGCGGCTCCGCGATATCGGGGCAGCAGCGAACCGTGCAAGTTGATGCCGCCGTGAGTGGTGAGCGCAAGCGTTGCGTCTTTCAGGATTTCGCCGTAGTCGCACACGACCAGCAGCTCGCCGTTCAGCTCACGCAGTCGCTGTTGCGATTCAGGTAGGTTAATGCTCTCCGGCGCCCACACCGGGAGACCCAACTCACTCGCCGCCGCGGCCATCGGCGCCGGTGGATCACCCTTGCGACCACGCGGCGGTCGCGTGATGACCTGCAACACGTCATGTCCAGCCCCAACCAACGCCCGCAGCGCGGGAACAGCAAACGGTCCGGTGCCAAGACAAATGATGCGCATGATGAATTACGTTCGCAGCGCTTCGAGTTCGGCAATGCGGGCGGCGATCGCGCTATCGCTCGGCCGTTCACCCGATTGCTGTCGGCTGCGGAACGCGATTTCAAACTCTTCGATGTCTTCTAAAATCTCGGCGCGTTGGGTGGGGGTGAGCTTGTCGATAAACATCACGCCATCGAGGTGATCGGTTTCGTGCATCACCACGCGCGCGGGAAGGCCGGTGAGAACTTCGTCGATCTCGTTTCCTTGTAAGTCGTACGCCTGCACCCGGATGGTGCTATTGCGCACCACGGGGGCGTGAATCCCGGGGAGGCTGAGGCAACCTTCTTCGGCTTCCTCTTGGCCCTTGCCGCCGCTCAGTACGGGGTTGATGAAGACCCGCTCGGCTTCTTTTTTGTCGATGTCGCCCGTCGGATTGATGACGAACACCCGGTACGGCAGGTCGACCTGATTTGCCGCCAGCCCGATCCCTTCGTGCTGGTACATCAGCTCGAACATTTCGTCGATCCAGCGGCGCAGCTCGGCGTCAACCCGCTTAAGGGGCTTGGAAACGTGCCGCAGCGTGGGGTGCGGAAAATGAATAACTTCGAGCGGCACCGGAGAACCTAGTAGACTAAAGGAGGAAAACTTGCGTTGCCTTTATTCGCCAATGCGGGGATTATAGAGGAAAGCCCACGCGGGGCGAACCGGGGACATTTCGCAGACAAGCATAACGGCATTGTAGCAGGCACGGTCCCCGTGCCGTCTGAGCCGCCCGTGCCGTCTGAGCCGAGTGATAAACTCTGCGATAACAAATGTGAAGAAACGGCACGGGGACCGTGCCTACTACAAAAAAACCGACTTTGCAGTTCTCCTGCATTTCGCAGATCAATGAACAGCCAACCCACCATCACGAACCGCGAGCGGCAGCTTGATCTGCTATCGTGGACGGGTTCGCTCGCGCTGCATTTGGCGGTGCTCAGCGCGATGGGTTACGTGGCGGTTCGCGGGCTCTCGGGGCTCAACTCGCCATCCGAATCGATCGCGTTGGAACTATCGTTCAGCCCGCAGCCGGAGAGCGAAGAGCTAGCGCCCGAAGAACCGTTGGAATCGCCGGTTGAGATCGCCGAGGTGCGCGAGCTCACGCTCACGCCCGAAGTCAATCCGCCAGCACCCGTGGAACCACCTCCCGAACCGGTGATGGCGATCACACCCAAGCCATCGCCTGTGGTGGAAGCCCGTTCGCCCCGGTCGATCTTCGCGCCCACTTCACAGCGCGTCGCGCGAG
Organism: Pirellulales bacterium; assembly: GCA_022841705.1. Taxonomy (GTDB): domain Bacteria; phylum Planctomycetota; class Planctomycetia; order Pirellulales; family Lacipirellulaceae. Next base: position 374,007 of record JALHQZ010000003.1, on the reverse strand, counting down.
CTCAACCTTCCGGCAGCGTGCGCGGAAGGATTCCCGACGGCTACACGACGACGCGGGTCTTCGGGCTCGAAGGAACCGGCACGAAGTTTGTCTACCTGTTCGACCGCTCGATCAGCATGGCGGGGCGCCCACTCGCCGCAGCGAAATCACAATTGGTGGGAAGCCTCGAGCTGTTGCGGCCCGTGAACCAATTTCAGATTCTCTTCTTTAATCATCGGCTCACCGTGTTCGACGCCACCGGCGGGCAAGGCCGCGTAGCGTTTGCATCGCAAGATAACAAGTCGCGCGCCGAGCACTTCGTCAGCCGGATTAACGCCGATGGCGGCACCGATCGTTTCGCCAGTCTCGAGCACGCGGCCGATCTCGCGCCCGATGTGCTCTTCTTCCTCACCGATGCCGACGATCCGATGACGGCTTACGAGCTGAACAAGTCGATCGAGTGGTTCCAGCGCAGCGCCACCGCGGTGCAAGCGATCGAGTTCGGCCGGGGGCCGTCGAAGGGGCGGCGCAACTTCTTGACGGAGCTGTCCGACGCGACGGGCGGTGGGTATCGGTATGTTGATACGACGGCGTTGTCGGCAGCGCGGTAGAGGAGGAATCACTTCCATCACAACTTCGGCTTAAATTGCGGAGCCTAAGATTCGAACGGTGGCTGAAAGCCAACCCTCATCGTCGGGATGGGGCAGAGCGCAGCGCCGGCCCAGGAATTGTTGGCGAAGAGGGAAACAAGGCGGGCACAGCTCATTTCTTGAACTGCGTCCCCTTTAATTTAGCCGCCCGCGCGGACGACCGAAGAAAGCACCGGCGGTGAGAAGAGATAGTTCTACCCCTTTTTTGTTGCCCTTACCCGTTCCAATACGAAGTCCAAACGACATTGCCGTTTTGGAAAAAGGTCGTTGAACGAACATACGATTATAATGACGAAAGTAAAGTGTCCAGGTGACGTCGCAAGAGCAATGGTTCACATTTGCTACGCGATTGCGTTGTCATTTGTCATGCCTTACTTATTGTTTTTATGCTATGTGTATCTGTATGTGCGAGGTGAGGTGATTTACGATTTCATCCACGGTCCCCCCTTAGCTCTCTTGTTCGTGCCCTACGCTTTTGTGCTTTTCTTATGTGCAGTCTCGGTCGGGTTGTTTGGACGAAGCATTCAGAAAACACGCTCGGTCTTAGTCTCCAACTGTGATGAGCAGTTGCTTCTGGAACTGGATGAACGTTGTCGACGACGGCTAGTTGTACTGGGTTCCTTTGTCGTGACGCCGTTGTCCGTCCTCTGTCTTTGCGCCTACTTTTTGCGGGTTCCTCCCCGCGGACTTCCTGGAATTCTAGGCCCGTTCTTATCACCCTACGACTATGCACCCCCTGCGATGCAATTTCGATGCGCCGAAGGATGGTTAATCTATGGCACCATAATTCCATTCGGAGTCATAGGGATTGTCGCCACGATTGTCGGCTGCACTTCTAGTCGAAGCGCTTTGCCGAGGAGGTCTCCGACGACCTGAGCAGGCGAGATTGCCGCTTCGCGACAGCGGCTGTCACACAAGGACGTCCCCGGTGCAGACAATATGCAGACAGGACCAGTGGTGAAGTCGCAACTCTCGGGCGTTCAATGACTTACGCCATCGCGAGTGCTGATTCGATTCCCGCCGCCTCCACCTTCGGACGGGGATCGCCGATCGCAGCCAGTGACCGCCCCGGTGGCCGATTAATTTGCAGGCCGATTTGTTAAGCGGGACGCGGCCCCTCTCAAGAGCGGCGCGGTTAACGGCGTCTCCGGTTGTCGCACACTCAGCCGCGACCGCACAGCATTCTCGCGTGCGTTGTCAGGGGCAAATTGAGCCATCCCGCGCCGCGGAAAAGTTTTTTTGAGAATGCTACTTGAAAGTAGCCACCAAATAGTGTACAACAGAACATTCCCGCACGGCCGCGACCCAGGGATGTACGGAAAACATCTGCTGAGTCGTGGGTACAAACGATCAGAGTTACGGCTTATGAAATAGCGAGAACGAGACAGCCACGCTACCGGGCGCCTCCAGTGTTTGACGGGCTTGAGCCTCATTCGGCGGAATTGCTGCATCGCGGTCATTATTGTCACATGTAATTTTTCTGATTTATTTCACGAAGAATCTCGCCTCCCTACGAAAAGTAACCTACAGTTGAGGTGAACAGGCGGTTCGCCTTGCTTTTCAATTCGTCTTCGCTCGACGCACTCTCACGGTCACGACGTCGAGCGGGTTAGTGGCCTTCACGCATTGGGAAGGTTAAGAGGCCGTGCGCGACGCGATCGTTGTCAGGTTTTCAGCTAGGTCGTCGATACCTGCTGGAGCATTCCGCGTTGGCTCTCTTTCGGCTGGACCTTGTCGCGCCCGATCGGGCGTTTCGTTTGGCAGTATCAGTTTTAAGGAATCACGGCATTGTCAGTTCCACTTGCTTCTTCGGTGTTAAATGGCAGAACGTCCGGCGAGCAACACCGCCGCCCAATACGGCGCCAGAAAGTGCTCTGCATTGACGACGACCTCGCAGTGGTCGAATCACTGGCTCGACAGTTCTCGCGCCGAGGACTGCAAGTACTCAAGGCTTACCACGGGATGCATGGGTATTGGCTAGCTTGCACAGAGAAACCCGACGTCATCATCACCGACCTTTCCATGCCTTCGGGGGATGGCACTTTTGTGCTGGAAACCCTTAAGCGAAATGCCTCCACAGCACATATCCCGACCATTGTCTTGACTGGACTGCGTAACGGCGAACTGCACCAGCGAGCTGGGCGGCTTGGGGCCAAGTTCTTCTTCAGCAAACCGACATCATTCAACGTGCTCTATCCAGCAGTTCGTCGACTTCTACGAATGCGTCGAGCTACCTGGCGGCAGAACTCGGAAACATTCAACCTGGGATCTCAATCGTGTATCTGAAACTGAGGGACAACCGATTCGGACCAGGAATCCTCGTTCATCCAGAACTACCGAAAGCTTCCAGGAATTACCGCGAGTCATTTCTTTGTCACCGACAGAACGTCCCAGGTATCCTCGTCGAGGAGCGTTCTGTGAGATCCCGCTTTGAGGACCGTGATTGCGAGATGAAACTTTTGGATTCCAGCACCGACAAAACTGTTCAAATGCTAGAACGAGCTCTTAAACGCGAACGTCACGCCCGACGGCAAGTTGAAAAGCTCTTGGAGTTGAGAACGAAAGAGCTCGACCAGTTGAACTGTGACCTAACTCGCCAGGCAGACCAGCTGTCTCGCGGTGAAGAGACGATCCATAGCATTCTCACCACCACGAACGATGCTTTTCTGATGACTGACGCCGCGGGAGCTGTGAAAGATTGGAGCCCACGGGCTGAGCAACTCTTCGGTTGGATGAAGTGCGACATCCTGAATCGAAATCTCCGTGCGACCATTCTTCCCGAAATACCAGGCGCCGTGAATCCTCTTCAATCGCTCCTGGGCGATAGTCGCCAAGGCAGACGCGTTGCGACCAACGCACGGCGGAGCGATGGAGCCGAGGTGCCCGTCGAGTTCTCGATTTCTCCCATGCTTAGAGATGGTCAATTTGTGTTCACTGCTTTCGCCCATGACATTAGCGAAAGACAGTCGATGCAAGCCCAACTCGCTCACGCCCAAAAAATGGAATCTGTCGGGCAGCTTGCCGCAGGTATCGCTCATGAAATCAATACTCCAATTCAGTATGTGGGAGACAATATCCGCTTTCTGGAAGAGGCTGTCAGAGACCTCTGCCGCTTGATCTATGCGTACGAGAGGGCTAGCCAGTCGCAGCTTGATAGCGCCTCAGCGGCTCAGGTGGAAGATGCGGCAACTGTCGCCGAACAGATTGATCTCTCGTTTCTTCGGGATGAAGCGCCACAAGCCGTTCGGCAAGCGATCGATGGCACCGAGCGCGTAGCACAAATCGTGCAAGCTATGAAAGACTTCTCTCATCCTGGCACCAAAGAAAAGACAGCACTCAATGTCAATCGGGCAATCGAGAGCACCGTGACAGTCTGCCGCAATGAATGGAAGTATGTGGCTGACATGAAACTTCAACTGGATCCCTCGCTGCCGCTCGTCCCTTGCCTGCCAGGGGAACTCAATCAGGTGATCTTGAATCTCGTTGTGAATGCCGCCCATGCAATCGGCGACAAAAATGGGCCACACGCACTCAACAAAGGAACCATCACAATCTCTACTTCGGCCGAAGAGAGCGGCGTCGCTATTCGAATTACGGATAGCGGCTGCGGAATCGCTCCTGAAAATTTGGGAAAGATTTTTAACCCGTTCTTTACAACCAAAAGCGTGGGACGAGGCACGGGACAAGGTCTCTCAATCGCCTACACGACAATTGTCGAAAAACACGGCGGTCGAATTGACGTCGAAAGTCAAGTCGGCGTGGGAACCACTTTCACGATCCGCTTGCCCGTCACCATCGCGGGCGGCATCGAAAACACTACCCGGAGAAGTTCACTATGAAACGCGTTCTGTTCGTCGATGATGAACCCAATGTCTTAGATGGTCTGCGACGGACACTCCGGCACCTGCGCGACCAATGGCAAATGGAGTTCGCCTCTGGCGGGGAGCAAGCGCTGGCCTTGCTTCAGCAGCGCGAATTCGACGTTGTGATCTCGGACATGCGGATGCCGGGAATTGACGGCGCCGAATTGTTGAGTCGAGTTGCGAAAAACTATCCCGCGACGATTCGAATCATTCTTTCAGGTCAGTCGAATCAAGAGCGGGTCCTGCGCGTTGTCGGTCCAGCACATCAGTTTCTTTCAAAACCTAGCGATTCACAGGAGATCCAAGAGAAGATTGAAGCAGTCTGTCGCTTGCAAAGCGCTGTCCGAGATCGGCGGTTGGTGGAAGTCACTTCGAGAATTGAATCTCTGCCTAGCCTCCCGTATGTGTTCTGCACATTGGTTAAAGAGTTGCAGCGTTGTGATCCCGACTTGCCCTATATTGCATCGCTTATTTCCAACGATATAGCGATGACGGCAAAGGTGATGCAACTCGTTAATTCTTCGTTCTTCGGACTGTCCCAGCGCTTCTCGAGTCCCCTCGAAGCGGTAACGTACTTAGGGCTTGAGCGAATACGACCACTTGCGCTTTCGGCCTGTATCTTCTCGCAGCTGTCGAGTGCTTCTGCGATTTTGCCGTGGCTCGATGAGCTGACAGACCATAGTCTGATGGTGGGACTAGCAGCTCAACGGATCGCGGAACGCTTAGGCGCTGAGGAGCGAGTGTGCGAAGAGGCCTTCTTGGCTGGAATGTTGCACAATGTTGGCAAACTGATTCTGATGACCCGATTGACGGATGAGTACAACGTCGTTCGTCAAATGGCTAAGCAGTCATTGAAGCCCGAATGTGAAATTGAGCGAGAAGTCATCGGCACCTCTCATGCCGAGCTGGGAGGATACATTCTCTCTCTGTGGGGACTGTCTCAAGAAGTCGTTGCTGCTGCGGCGTGGCACCATACGCCGACGGATAGCGGCGATAGCCACTGGAGCCTACTCTCCTTGGTGCACGTAGCTGATGCCTATTCGGCAAGTGGCCCGACGTACCGCAATCAAGTAGACAAGGCATATCTTTCGCAAATAGGCGAGCTTGAAAACGTGGCCGCGTGGCAAGAGGCTATTGACTCCCTGTGGGCAGAGGAAGCATTACGATGACCGCAGTACTGGCGAGTTCCCAAGTATCAACCGCGCAGGCGCAGGCTCAGGTCTCAGCTCCCTCTGGTCCGGGCGTGCCGCGGGTTCTGTTTGTCGACGATGACGACAACCTTCTTCAGGGTGTTCGTCGCCAGCTCCGTCGCGAGTTCGACATCGAGTTGGCTGTAGGACCTGAAGCAGGTTTGATTGCGGTCCGCGAACGAGGCCCCTTTGCTGTCGTGATGAGCGACATGCAAATGCCGGGGATGAATGGCGTCGAGTTTTTTGTGCAACTCCACGAACTCGATCGCGACGCGGTTCGAATCATGCTCACGGGCAACGTCGATCAAAAGACGGCCGCTGATGCGGTCAACGATGGGCACATCTTTCGCTTCCTCAACAAGCCTTGCTCCAAACACGACTTAACCAAAGCAATCAATGCCGGCTTCGCGCAATACCGACTGGTGACGGCTGAGCGTGAACTGGTGAGTCAGACATTGACCGGCAGCGTCAAGGTTCTGACGGACGTGCTTGCATTGTCAAATCCCGCTGCCTTTCGAGGACTGTCCGTGGTCCGAAATTATGTTCGATCCTTGGCGGCAAAACTCAAGGTCGAAGACGCCTGGCAGTGCGAATTATCCGCAATGCTCTGCCGATTGGGATACGTTGCGGTACCCGAGCCGATCCTTGCCAAAGCAGTGAGTGGTCAACCGCTATCCCCGCAGGAGCGCGCGTTGTGGGATGCCCACCCGGAAACCGCTCGGCGACTTATCGGCAATATTCCGCGACTCGCAGAGATTGCAACAATCGTTTCGCTTCAGAATGTCGATTTCAATCCTCGAAATACAAAACATTCCGACCAAGAGCAAATTCCATTGGCGGCCCGCATCTTGCGAGTGGCGATCGACCTCGCTGCATCGCTCGAACGAGGCCGAGAACCTTCCGACGCGCTATTAGAGATGGTGCGAATACCGGACGTTTATGATCCGGCGGTTATCGCTGCGCTGTTCGACGTGCTAGAGCTTTCCAACGAACGCGCCCCGGTCAGCATTCCTTTTGACGAATTGTCTGAGGGCATGGTGTTCGCCGAGAACGTCTACGATGTCGAGGGAGTGCTGCTTATTCCAGCAAAGACCGAAGCGACAAGTCCACTTCTGGCGAGGCTTAAGCAGTATTGCCACCATCGAGCGGTGCGAGAACCTATTTGGGTCGTCGGTGGCTTTATTACGCAAAGTTAATAGAGTCACGCAGAACAATGAGAATCCGTTTCAAACCGATGCTTCGTCATTTGTTGCAAGGCGATGGAATCCTGAGAAGGGATCAACTCTTTCCCAGCGGTCTCCTTGCCGAGAGTCGATGACCGTTCCGTTATATTGGCGTTATGGTGAAATAAAGGCATGAGAGAGCCCACGGTATTGCTCGTCGACGACGATTCCCACTTACTGCGGACCTTATCGCGCTGTCTGCACAAACAGCCTTACCGCCTCTTTACCGCCCGCGACGCGATTGAAGCTCAATGGGTTCTGCAAACGCAAAGTGTAGATCTCGTCGTGAGCGACGAGCGCATGCCCGGAAGATCCGGCATGGACCTTTTGAGCTGGATCGCTGAGAAGTGTCCGGAGGTGGTGCGCATCATGCTGACCGGTCAAGCGGACGTCGACACGGTTGCCGCCGCTATCAACCGCGGGGGCGTCTTCAAGTTTCTCACTAAACCCTGTCGCGAGTTCGAGCTCGCAATGGCGATCCGAGACGGTCTGGACAGAAGTCGAGGCTAACGGCGTCTCCGGCTGTCGAGCAGCCAGTCGCGACCGCACAGCATTCTCGCGGGCGTTGTCAGGGGCAAATTGAGCCCTCCCGCGCCGCGGAAAAGTTTTTTGAGAATTCGACTGGCGAATCCAAACTTCAATTGCGACACATGCATCGCCGGAATTCTGGGTAGAATTCGCACTGCTTTTCGGAATCACCCGAGAATCCCGGACGCGAATGCTAGCGGCCTTTTAAAACAATCGAGAAGCATCGCAACAATTGTGTCGCATTTGAAATTTGGATGCGCCCCTTGAAAGTAGCCACCAGATAGTGTACAAAAGAACATACAAGCGCAGCCGCGACCCCTAAAGAATTTCCGAAGAGTATCTCCTGAAGCGTTGCACAACCGACGGGAATTCCGTCGTACGAAATAGCGAGAAAGAGACAGTCCCGCTACCCAATCCAACCAAGCTTAAGATCGCCGAACTTAAACCCCAGCAGCCGACGGCGCGTCGTTGGCGACGGCAGCGGCGCGCACAGCCTGCGCGCACTTGCTGCTCAACCATTATTCACCCGCCGCGATTCGGCACGCTCACCAAGGCCCGCGCACGTGATAAACGCCAAACTGCGTGGTATCCTGCGGCCAGTACGGCGTGTTGTAGAACGGACCGCCGTGTGGGCCGGCGCCCGGGTAGTTGCGGCCGAACTGGTGATCGAGCCGCGAAACGCGCGAGCTGCTCACGCCCCAACCCCATTGGGTTTGCATGTTGGCCGTCGGCGGCACCACCAGCGCAACCGGTTGGCCGTACTGCACATGGGCGTAGTTGGCGTTCCAGTTATAGTTTTGCGCCCGATAAAGCGGCCACATGTGCGGATGGGCATCGGCTACGCCAGCGATCGCCAGGACCGCCGTGGCTATGAGAATTCGACCGGTCATGATTGGGAAACCTTCTTGGTCAGTGGTCAGTAGTTAGTTGTCAGTAGTTAGTAGCTAAGTCAGATCGTCAGCGCTTCGCCATTGACGACTGACCACGGCCTACTGACTAATAGTAGAGCCCGTACTTGATATCCTGCAGCCACGCGCCCGCGGTGCCGTAACGCACCTTCGCGCGGGTCCATCCACTGCCGGGGTAGTACGTGTAGTAGGAACGTTTGTGGTGGTACAGATACTCGTGCGGCATGAAAGGTTGGTAAGTGGTGTAGGTATGGCCGACATGCTCCGGCACCGGCAAAGGCGAGACGTACATCTCGGCCGCCGTGCCGCTCGGCTGCGGGCCAACGTAGTAGTTGTAGAACAGGTCATTCGGCCGCTGATAGCTAATCTTCCGCCGGCCTTTCCAACCGTGGTCGGCCTGGGCGATCGATTGGCAAGCGAGCGCGATGAGCGTAGCCATCGCGAGCAGTTTGCTGGCAGTGCGCATTGGTTTCCCCCCGTGCGTGATGCGAAATCGGCCACTTCTCGTACTCACGAGGCGCTCGATTCTCTGCCCATTTGCTTCGGCCTGGGAAAGCCGTAGCGGTGAAACTTTCGGCGCCTGCCGTAACAGTCTTCCGGATCGTACTGGCCGTGCCGCCGGAGCCGCCTGTGAATGGCCAGTTCGGCTGGCTACAATTTGCCCAGCCGGCAATGTTTAACATTGGCTGGCCGACGTTGTAATTACAGACGAAAGAATAGGGAACGCGGCGCGGCCACAATTTTTCCAGGGAGACAGCATCTTGGCGGCGACGGTGATGGAAGACGACGAAGTGGAAACCAAGGCCACGACCAACGGGGCGCCGAAGCGGCGCAGTTCGGCCAAGGAGATGGCGGCTAAGCAGAAGGAGATTTCGGTCTCCGAATTCTTCGCCAAGAACCGGCATCTGCTGGGGTTCGATAATCCGCGTAAAGCGCTGCTGACCACCGTGAAGGAAGCGGTCGACAATTCGCTCGATGCGTGTGAAGAGGCGGGCATCCTGCCGGAGATTTGGGTCCATATCGAGCAAACCGCCGAAAGCAAATACAAGGTCGGCATCCAAGACAACGGCCCCGGCATCGTCAAGAAGCAAATCCCGCTGATCTTCGGCAAGCTGCTGTACGGTTCGAAGTTCCATCGCTTGCGGCAAAGTCGCGGGCAGCAAGGCATCGGCATCAGCGCGGCTGGCATGTACGGCGTACAGACCACCGGCAAGCCGGTCAAAATCATCAGCCGCATCTCCGCCAAGCAACCGGCGCACTACTACGAAATTCAGATCGACACCAAGAAGAACGAACCGCGCATCCTCAACGGCGGCGGCGATGGCGTTGACATTCCGCCCGGCGACAAGGGCGCCGCGGCGATTCAAAAGCATGGCATCGAATGGATTGACCAGCCGCACGGCACGCGGGTGACGATTGAGCTCGAAGCGAAGTTTGTCCGTGGCCGCGGCAGCGTGGGCGAGTACTTGCAGCAAACCGCGATCGCCAATCCGCACGTCACGCTGCATTATCTGGACCCCGAGCAGTACCAGTACGACTACGAGCGCAGCACCGACAAACTTCCCCCTGAGCCCAAGGAAATCAAACCGCATCCCTACGGCGTGGAACTCGGCCGACTAGCGGCTATGCTGGAAGAGAGCGATTCGCAAAGCATCAGCGAGTTTTTGAAGACCAAGTTCTCGCGTGTCACCGGACCAATTTCACAGAAGCTCTGCAAAGATGCGAGCATCTCGGCTCGGGCAAACATCCATAAACTGTCGCGCGCCGATGCTGAGAAACTCTACGCGGCGATTCAAAAGACGAAGATCGCTCCGCCGGCGACCGATTGCATCTGCCCCATCGGCGAAGAATTGATTTTGAAGGGATTACATCAAGTGGTGCCCGGCGAGTTTTACGCGGCCGCCACTCGCCCGCCTGCCGTGTATCGGGGCAACCCCTTTGTGATCGAGGTCGGCCTCGCCTATGGCGGCACGGCGCCCACGCAAAACATCACCAAGGAACTCCTGACCGAGCTGCTGGAAGAGACCGACGCCCGCACGGTGCGGCAGTTTCTCATCAACACTTTCAATGGCTTGGGGCCTGAAGCCGCCGATAAGATCGTCAAAACCTCCGGCCTCGGCACGCGTTCTTCCCCCAGCAAGCTGAAGCCCAAAGAGCGCGACAAACTGTTCGAAGCGATGAAAGGTGTGAACGTCGCTGAAGGGCAAAGCATGGAAGTGATGCGCTACGCCAACCGCGTGCCGCTGCAGTTCCAACAAGGCGCTTGCGCGGTGACGCAAACCATCCTCGGCACCAACTGGCGCAGCTACGGCCTGAGCCAATCGCGTGGCTCATTGCCGAAAGGCCCCGTGAGCGTGATGGTCCACATGGCCAGCGTGTGGGTGCCGTTCACCAGCGAATCGAAGGAAGCCATCGCCAGCTATCCAGAGATTCAAAAAGAAATTCGCCTTGGCCTGCAAGCCGTTGGCCGCAAGCTGGGGATGTTTCTCAACAAACGCTTGCGAGCGAAGCAACAAACCGACCGCCGCGAAATCTTCCTCAGGTATTTGAAAGAAGTCTCCACCGCCGTGAGCGACATCAACGGGGCTGAACGCGCCGCGCTGTACGATCAACTGGTCAAGGTCGCCAAGAAAGTGACCGCCGACGCCGACGTGAAACTCGACGACCGCGGCCGGAAAATCAAAACCGATGAGCTCGACCTCGGCGAGAACGTGCTGATTGTTGACCCGGTCACCCACGCGGCGGCGATTAACCGCGTGGAGCGGGTGGAAGAGGAGAGCTAACTCCCCCGAAACGCTCAACAACGATCACCGCGACGAACTCGATACTGAAGAACGGACATCATGGCCAAGAAACCCTCCATCTCCACGAAAACCAAATCCGCCCCCGTGGTCCTCACGCCGCGGGATAAGAAGACCCTCTCCAACATTACGCAGCTTGCGGATGGCGTGGTCAAGGCAGCCGCCGCGCGGCGGGATCCGTACGTTGATATCCCCAGCCGCACGCTGGCGAACGTGCACTACTCGGCGCGTAAACGCATTCTGGAGATGGGTAATGGCAAAAATCGTCGGCAGCTTTTTGATCTGTCGCAGGCGAAGGCGTACATGCGCACGATGCTGGTGGGGAGCGGGTGCAAGAAGCTGATCGACCAAGGCAAAAGCACCAGCTTGCGGGGGCTCTTCTACATGCTCAAGCACACGATCGAAGGCTCGAAAGAGAACACGTTCGACGAACAAGGCGAGTGCGACACGATCATCGAAGATGTCGAAGTGCTCTTGGACTCGATCCGCGAAGAGCTGCACCTGTACGCCGAGAATCGCGGCGCCATGGTCGGCGCGATTACCTTCACTGACAAGGGTGATGAGATCAATTGCGCCCGCATGGGCTCCGGCGGCTACGCGATTCCCTCAATTTGCGAGCCCGATGTCATTGAGTTCGACCCCAAGAAGTGCAAAGCAAAGTTCATCCTGCACGTCGAAAAGGGTACGGTCTGGCAACGCTTCAACGAAGACCGCTTCTGGGAAAAGCACAACTGCATTCTCACGCATGGTAGCGGCCAGCCTCCGCGCGGCGTGCGGCGGATGCTGTACCGCTTGCACAATGAGCTAAAACTGCCGCTCTACTGCGTCCTCGATAACGATCCGTGGGGATATTACATCTACAGCGTTATCAAACAAGGCTCGATCAACCTCGCGTTCGAGTCGCAACGCATGGCGATTCCCGAAGCCAAGTACCTCGGCCTCCGCAGCATCGACTACGATCGCTGCGAACTTTCGGACAGCGTGAAGATTGCGCTGAACGATACCGACCGCAAACGGGCCAAGCAGGTCGCCAAGTATCCGTGGTTTGAAAAGAAGGCGCCGTGGCAGCGCGAGATCAAGAAGATGCTCGACAACGACTTCAAGCTCGAAGTTGAATCGCTGATCTCGAAAGATATTAGCTACGTGACGGAAGTGTATGTGCCGGAGCGGCTAGAGGCGCAGGATTGGCTGGATTAGTTTGCAATCATTGGCGTGACGCGTATAATCAGAGCTGACGACAAAAGCATTTCTTGAGCTCTCCAATGGCGACCATCGCCCCTCCATCACCCAGCCTTGCGACATTTCCCGTTAGTTCCACTGGGGGACCGACATGGGAAATGGCGCTGCTCTACCCACGCCAAGGCGATTGGAGCGAAGAAGAATATTTGGATGTTGCCCGATCTTCGAACCGGTTGATCGAGTTTTCGCACGGCCATCTCGAGTTCTTGGAAATGCCGAACATCAAACATCAGTCGCTCGTTAAACTGCTGTTGAGGTTGCTGGATGACTTTGTTGAGGCACGCAAGCTTGGCTTGGTGCTTAGTTCACCCCTGCCGATGTGGACCTCCGAAGGCAAGTATCGTGAGCCCGATATTCTCTTTCAATTCACGGAAAACCATCAGCCTTGGAAGGGCGAGTATTTTCATGGCGCGGACCTCGTGATGGAGATCGTCAGCGCAGACTCAAAGAGTGTCGAGCGCGACTATGAACTCAAGCGCCGCGATTATGCTGAAGGCGGCATCAGAGAGTATTGGATTGTTGATCCGCAGCAGCAGGTGATCACGGTGCTGTCACTTGAGAATGGCGCTTACGTCGAACTCGGCAAGTATCGCCCGGGCGACCAAGCCGCTTCAAAATTGTTGCCGGGGTTCGTGGTAGAACTGGCTTCGCTCTTCAAGGTTAGCGAGCCTTAATTCACCGCCAAAAACCGCTCCAGCAGCTTCGTCCCCTCCAGCGTCAGAAAACTCTCGGGGTGAAACTGCACGCCGAACAGCGGTTCGCTGCGGTGCTCCACCGCCATGATCTCGCGGCGGCCATCGGGTTCGATGCTCCACGCGGTCACCTTCAGTTCCGCCGGCGTCGTGGCGGGGTCGATCACCAGGCTGTGGTAGCGCGTGGCTTGAAAGGGATTCGAGAGGCCGCTTAGAAGCTCGCTTGCCTCGTGATGAATCATGTCGGTCTTGCCGTGCATCAGATTCTTGGCCCGCACGACTTTGCCGCCAAGGGCTTGGCCAATCGATTGATGGCCGAGACACACCCCCAAAATCGGAAACTTGCCGGTGAGTCGCTGCACACACGCGACACTGATGCCAGCTTCGCTCGGCGTGCAAGGCCCTGGCGAGATAATCAGCCGCTCGGGCTTGCGCTCGAGAACTTCTTCCACCGTTAGCTCATCGTTCCGCACAACCTGGATATCGAGCGACGAATCGATCTCCCCCAACCGCTGGACGAGGTTGTAGGTGAAGGAATCGTAGTTGTCGATCAGCAGGATCATGCCGTTGATTCTAAACGCACCTTCACCCCGTCGCAACGCGACACTGCGCTGGCCGACCTCGGGTCAACGGTGAAGACCCAACGTTACCGCCCCGGGTTCACCCGGGCGAGTTTCACGATCCGCCCATCGATGTTCCAGTCCTGCACGAACAGATTCCCCGCCGCATCCCAGTAGGAACCGTGGGCCGCGTTAAACACCCCTTCGGTCCACTTGTCCTGAGGAACGCGATAATTTCCCTTCTTTTCGGGATCGGAACAGTGCCCCAGTACCGCGACGATGGTGTTGCTCTTGTCGAGAATTACCACGCGGCCCCACAAATCGGGTACGGAGACGTACTCGCCGTGAACTGCCGCCGAAGTTGGCATGCCGAGGCCGGTAACCACCTCATCGATGTAGTTACCGTCCAGGTCATAGTGCACCAACCGGCCTTTGGGTTCGTGATTGCGATCGCAAATCAGCAGGCGTGGCGGGTCGTAGCGCGTGTCGAGCGTCATGCCGTGACAGGTGTTAAACTGTTTGAGCTCGTTCCCCTTGGCGCCGAAGTGGGAGAGATACTTGCCGGTCTTGTCGAACTTGAAAATGATGTTGCTGGCGTAACCGTCCGCGAGAAAGATGTCGCCGTTCGGCGCCACGGTGATGGCGGTGGGACTGATCGAGGGGAGGTCAAGTCCTGATTCCTTGGGGAACGGCAGCTTGAGCACGATTTCGCCCGTCTCGGCATTGAACTTCACACCTTCGCTCGCGTTGTTGCGGGCGCCGTAAATGAACTCGCCCCCTTCTTCCGCGCGGATTTCCATGTCGTGAAGCTGCGCGAGCGTTGGACCCACGAACGACCGAATCACGCGCCCTTCCGGCGAGAAGACAATCACCCCCTTCTCGGCGCTGGTGTAAACGTTCCCCGCTTTGTCAACCACCACGCCGCCATGTGTCGGCCCGAGCGCCGAGGTCCCGTCCGGCAGTAGCCCCCAACCTGGCACGGTTTCGAACGTGATCGACCCACACCCCATTCGTACGGGCTGTGGTTTAACCTGCGCGGCCAGCGGCAGGGCAAATAGCAGCAAAGCGGTGACCACCACAAGCTTCTGGAGGCGTTTCATGAGAGATTTCCTTGATCGGTGGCGGCGGTACGGAACGATCATCCGAACTCGGCGCGAGGTGAAAAGTCAGCAGCTAATCAGGGCTCGGCAAAAACCGGCCAAGCCCTGTGCGATTATCACCGCGCACCCGCAAAGTTTCAAACTACCACCAGAACCCCTACCACCGCCGCGCCGATCGCCGTCACCAGCACAGCGCCGCTGGCGATATCCAGCGCATCGCGAATCTCCGGGTGCTGCTCACGGGTGATTGCCTTGGCGAGTTTTTCCAGCGCCGTATTGAAAAGCTCAGCGGCCAGGACGATTGTGATGCACAGGATCAAGACGTACCACTCGGGCCACGTGACGTTGCAAACCATGCCAACTACAAGCACCACCACCGCCGCCGGCAGGTGAATCGCGAAGCTGCTTTGGCCGAACATTCCCACACGGATGCCGCGCAGTGCGTTCGAGAACTTTCGTAGCCAGTGGGTGAACATTGAGCGTTTTCGCTTCACGGAGAGTTTGGGAATTGGGGACGCAGATCGACGCAGATGCGGCGGATGAACGCGGATTGAGAAGAAGTCAGAACACTAATCAACACTAATTACCGCAAATCTGATTAGTGTCGATTAGTGCTGATTGGTGTTCCCTTTTTTTCCGCGATCATCCGCCGCATCAGCGAGCTGATTTTTCGGAGAAGCGGCGCGTCCCCCTCTTGATCTTCATTATTCTAACCCGTACGCGCCCGCCGGAGGAATATCGATGCCCGTCGTGCGGGTGGTGCGCAGCCGCGGCAGGAAGCGGGGTTCGATCAAGAAGTTGAAGCCGACGTTGTTCTTAGACGTATCGACATTCGCGCCGACGGTCACAATCAGCGATTCGCCGATGCGGCTGAAGGCGAACGATTGGCCGATGTTGCCCGCTTCGCTGAAGTCGAAAACGGTGCTGCCGGAGGCGATCCACTTGGGGCTGAGGCGGTAGTTGATCGTGCCGATCAGCAGGTCCGCGCTCAGCGGGCCGCGGATCGCGCGGTAGCCGAGGTAAGCGTTGCCGCGCGTCGGGCGGTTGAGCACCACGCCGCCGGAGACCATTCGCAGGCCATCGTTGAACACGTCGGCAAAACCGTCGGAGACAATCGAGAAGCGGTCGCCCAAGTGCCACTGCACGTCGTAATCCAACAGGCCCAGCTCTTGCCCAAAGTTATCGCGGCTGCTGTCGGGGAAGTAGGTGAGGTGCGTGTCGAAGGTGAGCCAATCGACGATATGCTCCTGGCCCGGCGCCCCGCGCTTGGTTTGCAAGCGATGCCGCATGCCGACGCGCGCGAGCGATAAATCGTCGGCCAGTTCTGTGGTGGGCGAAGTAACCCAACTTTGCACGCCGCTGCGCAGCAGGTACACGCGCGGGTCAAACCGCGGGTCAATCGTTGAGGGCGACGCCACGGGATCGTAAGCGGTTCCGGCGAGTTGGCCACCGAACGGCGCGAAGAAGTACCGGCGACGGAACTCTTCAATCGAGTTGTCCTCAATCTCATCGTACAGCGGCAGCTCATCGAAATTGCGGCTCGCATCGGCATAAAATGCTTCCGCCTCAAACACCACCTTGTGGGCGAGGCCGTTCAGGTTGAAGAGCGGATCGCGCACGTTGGGGTTCACGCTCCAGAAGGGGATGCTTGAACGGACGCCGATTTGTCCGTACAAGCGGTCAAGCGTGTCACCGTCGAGATCGTCTCCCCAGTGGGCTGCCTCGCCGAGCACATACGGCACGACTTTAAACGGCGCGGCATCAATCGGAAAATCAAGCTCATGCCGCGTGGCGAAGCGTTCGCCCCGCGCGCGGGTCCGGCCGCCCGCGCTGTCCTGCTCCCACGGGAACAACTCGAACTGCCCGGCCAGCGTGGCGTTGCTCGGCGTGGTGGCGGGGTTGAAGTTGGCGTAGCCGACGTTCGAGTGCGCGAACCACGTGAGCGAATCGCCCAACAGCTCTTGTCCCAACAGATAGTGATCAGCGCGGGGTAGCCACTGCGTTTCGCTGAAAAAAGGATTGACTTGGCCGTTGGCTTCAATCGACAGCGACTGGTTGTTCATCAGCCGCCGCAACCGCACGCCGGTCGATTGGTCCTTGCCGATGTCCCAATCTTGCTCGTAATACTGTTCCAGGAACGTACGATCGCTGACGAAGCCGACCTCGGCCTGCGCAATCCAGCCTTCGAGCAAGCCATCTTGCACGTTCTGCCGATGGTTCCAGAACGCGCGGCCCCGGAGGTCGCGCTCGGGTTCGATGTCCCGCCGCAACAAGCCCAGGTTATCGGTCCCCGAGTCGCTAATGCCCCACAGATCCAAGAACCCGTACGCCGGCCCCGCAGCGCCAGCAAATTGCTGTACGTCGTACCGGTACTTCGTGCCGAGGCCGAGGCCGCGGTCGCTGAGGTAATCGATGTCGGTGGTCCACTTCACGCCGGGCGGATGCCGCGCGCCCAGCAGTTGGTAGTTGTCCAAGTCGAGCAGTGTTTGGAAGCCAAAAATGCTGTCGTTGCGGATGCGGAAGTTATCGACATAGAACGTCGGCTCTTCGAGGTTGGTCGAAATCGTTGGCCAGTAGAAGACCGGGATGCTGTCGATATAGACCTTGTTGTCGCGGCTCGTGGCGAGCCGCTCATTCTCGAACTCGGCGGCGCCGGTCGCGGGGTCGATATCCGGCAGGCCTGTCACCGGATTGATCCGCGGTTGCTGAATGTCAGTGAACTCGATCGTGTCGGCGCCCAGATGGAAACTCGGCACCTCCAAGCGGCTGGGAGTCACCAGCGCATTGGTCGCCACGAAGCGGGAATCATCAAGCTGGCGAATCGCTTCCGCCTTGAGCCGCACCAGGCCGCGATACTCAAAACTTTCGTTGCTCGGCAGCGGCGTGAGCACCTCGGCGTCGAGAATGATGCCGGTCCGCTGGCGCACGTCGTAGTACATCCGCTCGGCGTAAATGGTGCGGTTACCTTGGCGGAAGACGATGTTCCCTTCCAGGTAAACCTCAAACGGCGTCTCGGCATTCTGCTGAATGACGCCGCCGGTGAGCCCCCCCGCATCGCGGGTCCAAATTACGGCGCGATCAAACGTGAGGTCGAGCGTATCGATCGGCCCAAACTCCGGCGCGATGCCGGGCGCTGAAACACCGGTGACAATGATGTTGGCGCCGCCACTAAGGATGCCTACCGTTTCGCCGTTTGGCAGTTTGCGCGAATCAAGCTGCGTACTGCCGCCGGTGGTGAAGAGCTGCACGCGGCGGAAGTTGGCGCCAGCGGGCGTGGCCGCGGGCGGTGGCGCAAAGGTTCCACCGACCATCGGCGCGCCGAACTGCACCGGCGCCAGCGCCGGGTCGTGTTGCGTTGGTCGCTTGGCGATTGGCGCCGCAGTTTGCGGTGGCGCGAGCGGAGCGGGCTCCGGTTTGGTGAAGCGCGCAAACCCCCGTTCAACAATCGCCGCCTTCTGTTGCGGTTCCACCACCGGCGGCGGCGTGCGCCAATCGACCCCGCCAAGCGTGTAGTAGCGATCGAAGTACGTGGGCGAAAGTTGCCGCGCGGTCGGCTGGGCATCACCCGGCGCGGAGAAGTATTCCACGCGCGTCGGCGCGCCATCCTCGCCTTCGAGGTACGCAATCACCTTGGTCGGTTCCGAAAGCTCGCCCGCCTTCTCAACCCACAGCGCCGCTTCGTGGGCATGGACGGTCGTCGTGCCTTGGCTCAGCTTCACGTTGCCGCTCACATGCCACACTTCGTACACGCCGACCCGCCAGCACTCGGCTGCCTCGGCATTTACGCGGAGCGGCGCGCGAAGATCGGGCTTCTGGAACTCGATGTCCGCCCGTGCAACGGCGCAGCAACCGACCATCACTAGCGCCGCCAAAAAGCGGAGCAGCCGGCGAAGAATCGGTAATTGCGCAGGACGAGTAATCGCCGCGGCTTCCTTGCCTTACGAACGATTTTCGCTGGGGTCCTGCGCGGCGCGCAGAATCCCCGCCAATTTAAGGTGGCGGAGAGTAGCAGGGAGCGGGCCAGAAACGCAAGGTAAAGCCTGTAGTCCAAAGGCGAATTCGTCGGGGTTTTCGCGCAATTCTCCAAGAGCCCCCAGATTTCCCCAGCACCCATATTTGCGGGTCGACGCGTCTTCCTCAGAACTGGCTGGTTAGCGTGAACTTCGCCGCCCCGGAACCCCTCCTTCACAAAACGAGGGGTGGCCACAAACTACCCTTGCAGCCCCCCAAGCCACCGTTATACTGGTTGATTCGCACCAGTTTCCGAGCTTTCGGCTAGCGTAGCTCAATTGGCAGAGCAGCTGATTTGTAATCAGCAGGTTGTGGGTTCAACTCCCGTCGCTAGCTCTTACAAATGCCAGGTTAGCCGGGAGATAGAGGGGTTGGGGCGGGCGGCGAAGGCAAGCGGATTCTTTGCGTAAAGTCTTATTAGACAAGGCTTTGCGCGAGCAGCGGCCGCAAGGTGCATCAGCCACGCAGAGATCAGAGTTTTCCCGGGGAGTTACCCAAGCGGCCAACGGGGTCAGACTGTAAATCTGATGGCTTATGCCTTCGTAGGTTCGAATCCTACACTCCCCACTTGGAAACGATGAGCGATGAGTGATAAGCGATGAGCTGGCGATTTGACCGGTTCAGCGTTCCTCGCTAATCGCTCATCGTTTCACCCGTGCGGGTGTAGCTCAATGGTAGAGCAATAGCCTTCCAAGCTAAAGACGAGGGTTCGATTCCCTTCACCCGCTTTGAGGCTGTCGGTCGTAGGCTATCGGCTGTCAGCAAGAGAAGCGAGGGTTGAAGCGGATTTGCAAAGAGATACGAGGCGTTACTTGAAAGCTGGCCGAAAGCTGATAGCCAACAGCCGACAGCCATTTCGCTGCTGTAGCTCAGTTGGTAGAGCGCGTCCTTGGTAAGGACGAGGTCCCGAGTTCAAATCTCGGCAGCAGCTCTGGCAGAATCGAACAGCGCAGCCGTTAATTTGGCCATGCTCGGTAAGGGCGGCCTGTTGGCGGGGGCGGGAAAGAGTTAGAAATACGGTTGGTCGTCGCGCTCTCACTTGGGGCGCGTGGTTGTTTCATTCACACGCAATTCCTACTTCTAGTTGGTTAGGGTAAGACATGGCTAAGGACACTTTCGAACGTAAAAAGCCGCACGTGAACGTGGGGACCATTGGTCACATTGACCACGGCAAGACGACCACCACCGGCGCCATTGTCGCCGTGCAGGCCGCCAAGGGGATGGCCAAGGCGAAGAGCTATGCCGATATCGCCAAGGGCGGCACTGTCCGCGACGCCACGAAGACGGTCACCATCGCTGCCGCGCACGTCGAGTACGAAACCCCCAATCGGCACTACGCCCACATCGACTGCCCGGGCCACGCCGACTTCATCAAGAACATGATCACCGGCGCCGCCCAGATGGACGGTGCGATCCTGGTCGTTTCGGCCGCCGACGGCCCGATGCCGCAAACCCGCGAGCACGTGCTGCTGGCCCGTCAGGTCGGTGTGCCCCGGATCGTGGTGTACCTCAACAAGTGCGATCTGGTCGACGACGCCGAACTGCTGGAGCTGGTCGAGCTGGAAATTCGGGAGCTGCTCACCAAGAACGGCTACCCCGGCGATGAAGTGCCGATTATCCAAGGCGCCTCGAAGGCCGCTTACGATAACCCGGGCGATCCCAAGGCTTCCGAGTGCATCACCAAGCTGATGGAAGCGATCGACAGCTACATCCCCGAGCCGCAGCGCGAAATCGACAAGCCGTTCCTGATGGCGGTGGAAGATGTCTTCTCGATCGAAGGCCGCGGCACCGTGGCGACCGGCCGGATCGAGCGCGGTATTGTGAAGGTGGGCGATGAAGTTGAAATCATCGGCCTCACTGCCGCTCCGTCGAAGACCACCTGCACGGGTGTGGAAATGTTCCAAAAGACGCTCGACCAAGGTCAAGCGGGCGACAACGTCGGTTGCCTCCTCCGCGGTGTGAAGCGGGAAGATATTCAGCGTGGCCAAGTGTTGGCCAAGCCGGGTTCGATCACCCCGCACACCAAGTTCGAAGCGGAAGTTTACGTGCTGAGCAAGGAAGAAGGGGGCCGTCACACGCCGTTCTTCAGCGGTTACCGGCCGCAGTTCTACTTCCGCACGACCGACGTCACCGGCTCGGCAAACCTGGTGGGCGACGCCGAAATGTGCATGCCGGGCGACAACGCCCGCCTGAGCGTCGAGCTGTCGAAGCCGATCGCCATGGACGACGGCGCCCGCTTCGCCATTCGCGAAGGTGGCCGCACCGTTGGTTCGGGCGTGGTGACCAAGATTATCGAATAGTAATTCAGGTGGCTGGTGGTTGGTGGGTGGCGGTTGGCGCGACCAATCACAACTCACCAATCACCAGTCACTCCGTTTAGGGGCGTAGCTCAATTGGCAGAGCACCGGTCTCCAAAACCGGGGGTTGAGAGTTCGAGCCCCTCCGCCCCTGTCGCGAGGGGGTGAGTCGTGAGTGGTGAATTGTGAGTCGTCTCACCAATCACTACTCACGATTCACCACTCACCTGTTTCATGGATGACTTCGATCCGTAAAGGCCTATTCCACCGTGACCGCTTACCTGCAATCGCTGTTCACCGCCGAGCTCTACAAACGCGCTCAAGGTCGGTACGCCCGGCAGTGGACGCTCTACGCGCTGGCGATTTTGGTGGCGGCGGGTGCGTGGAGCATGAAGGTGTGGATGGAAGGCGCCGGCTTCAGCAGCAACGCTGTGTTAGTGGCGCCGCTGGTGACCTTCCTCGCGGGCTGCTGGGCCGCGTTTCGGCTGGTGCAGTTGCCCCGGTTCGCAGACTTCTTGATCTCGGTGGAAGCCGAGATGATGAAGGTCTCCTGGCCCACCTTGCCGGAACTGGTGCGGGCCTCCAGCGTGGTGATTATCGTAATTTTTTTCTTGGCGTTCGTGCTGTTCGGGTACGACGCCTTGCTGCGAGCGGGATTGGCGCTGCTCGATAGCTGGCTTGTTAAGTAGCCGCAGTGTTTTCCCCGAAGGTTCGGGTTTTTTTCAGAGGGTTCGGCGTGTCCGACGACCAAGAACAACACGATGCTGCGGACGCCGGTGAAAAGGGCGCGGAAGTCGTCTCATCGGCCGATCTGGCGGTGATGTCGCCCGACGAAACGTCGGCCGAATCGACTTCGGTTCCGTCGGGCCGTCCGTCGCTTGAGGAGCCGGCGATTGCGGAAGATTACGATTCGGTGATGACCGCCGAAGAGATCGCCGCCGAAGCCGCCGCAGAAGAGGCGGCCGTCATGGCGCTCGGCCCACGGGCGCCGGTCGAGTTAATCGAGGATGGCGACGAAGAAATTTCGCTCAACTGGTACATCCTCAAGGTGCAAAGCAATCGCGAGCGGAGCGTCGCCGCGGCCCTGCAGCGCAAAGTCAAAATCGAGGGGATCGACCGCTACTTCGGCGAGATCTGCGTCCCCACCGAAAAGGTGACCGAGTTCAAGGCGGGCAAGAAAAAGATCGTCGAGCGTAAGCTGTGGCCCGGCTACATCGCTGTGCAGATGCATGTGAACGACGCCACGTGGTTTGCAATTCGTGAAACCTCCGGCATTGGCGATTTTACCGGCGCCTCGGGCAAGCCTTCCCCGATGCAGCCGCACGAAATCGCGATGATCACCAAGCAAGAGGTCGAGGAATCGACCGAATCGCCCAAGCTGAATATCAAGTTCAAGGTGGGCGACAAGGTGAAGGTCAAGGATGGCAACTTCGAGAGCTTCGAAGGCGAAGTCGGCAACATCGACGAAGCCAGCGGCAAGGTGTCGATCATGATCAGCATCTTCGGCCGCAGTACGCCAGTGGAGCTCGAATACTGGCAAGTCGAAACCATCTAACCAATACACATTTTCTCACATGAGCCCCCGACGCCCTTTTTGGGGAACCGGCGGGGGAGCAGCAGCGGATTTTTAGTCATGGCGAAGCAATTAGTCGGTCAAGCGAAGTTTCAAATCCCCGGTGGTCAAGCGACCCCCGCGCCGCCGGTGGGCACCGCGCTCGGCCGGTACGGCATCAACCTGGGGCAGTTCGTTCAGCAGTTCAACGAAAAGACCCGCGAAGCGGCCGGCATGATGATCCCCGTGATCGTCAGCGTCTACAACGACCGCTCGTTCGAATTCGTCATGAAAAGCCCGCCCGCCGCGGTGCTGCTCAAAAAGGCGGTCGGCCTGGCGAAGGGTTCCGGCGTGCCGAATAAGACCAAGGTCGGCACGGTCACGAAGGCCCAGATGGAAGAGATCGCCAAGACCAAAATGAACGACCTCAACGCCCGAGATGTCGAGCACGCCGTGCGGATGATCGCGGGAACGGCCCGGAGCATGGGGCTGGTTGTCGAGGGTTAAGCGGTGTGCAACTCCGGCGCCCGACGATCGACCCCCACTTGTCGCGGATTTGAAAAACCGGTATTTTACTGGGCTACCCTGAACGGATCGGTCGCCTGACTCGTTCAACACGTCACCATAAACGTGGGACGCCCCAGAGTTTCGACTCCAACGGCGGTTAACACCACACTTCACTTGAAAGGGTGAAGCACATCATGCCTAAAGTCGCCAAAAGCAAGCGCCAGCGCGCACTGAATAAGAATCTCCCCACCGAGCCGCAATCGGTTGCCGATGCGGTGAAGGTCCTCAAGGGGCTCGGCGCCACGAAGTTCGACCAATCTGTCGAAGTCGCCATGCGGCTGGGTGTTGACGCCGCTCAAGCGGATCAAATTGTCCGCGGTTCGATCGTCCTGCCCCACGGCATCGGCAAGCAACAGCGCGTCGCGGTTTTTGCCCGTGGCCCCGCCGCTGACGCCGCCAAGGCGGCTGGCGCCGACTACGTGGGCGACGAAGAGCTGGCCAAGAAAATGCTCGATGGCTGGACCGACTTCGACGTCTGCATCGCTGCCCCGGACATGATGAAGATCGTCGGTCCGTTGGGTCGCGTGCTTGGGCCGCGTGGGTTGATGCCGTCGCCCCGTGCCGGCACGGTGACGCCGGACGTCGCCGGCGCCGTGAAGGAGTACAAAGCCGGTAAGGTCGAGTTCCGCAACGACAAGGGTGGCAATATCCACGCGATCGTCGGCAAGATCAGCTTCGACGCCGACAAGCTGACCGAAAACGCCCAAGCCCTCATTGAAAAAGTATTGGCCGCCAAGCCGCACGCCGTGAAGGGCGTGTACGTGAAGAGCGCCTACCTCACCGCCACAATGACCCCCAGCATTAAGTTGGCGGTTTAAGTTTTTTCACTTCAACCGCGGAGCGTAGCTCCCCGGCTATTGCCACGATTCACGACTCACCATTCGCGACTCACCCATCATGAGCAAATACGTCAAAGACCTGATGACGAGCGAACTTCGCCAGCGCTGGAATGGCGTAGAAGGCGCTGTGGTCGTCGACATGATGGGCCTCAAGGCCGTCGCCACAACCACGCTGCGGAAGCGGCTGCGGGACAAGAACATCCACCTGCTGGTCGTAAAAAACAGCTTGGCCCGCCGCGCCACCGAAGGGACGCTGCTTGCCCCCGCCTTTGAAAAGGGCGAAGGCTCCAGCACGGTGGTGTGGGGCGGCGAAGATGTCGTCTCGCTCGCCAAGGAAGTGGTCGCCATTTCCGAAGGGAACGAGTTTAAGCCCTTCGTCCCCAAAGGCGGGGCGATGGATGGCGGCAAATTGTCCGCCGCCGAAGTGACCGCGGTCAGCAAGTGGCCGAGCCGCGCTGAACAACTTAGCATCCTGGTCGGTCAGATTCTTAGCCCCGGCGCCAAGCTCGCTTCGCAGCTCAACGCCCCCGGCGGACTCTTGGCTAGCCAGATCGAAAAGAAAGGGAAAGACGACGAAGCCCCCTCCGCCGAATAGAGCGGGGCGGAGTAGTGGATCTTCCTCAACCAAAACACTCGGCTTGGCGCAGCCCCGGTAGCGATTGCCAAGTTTCCGATACCTTAGCGACAAACGTGACTTAAGCGAACCACAAGACCCAATTCGGCCAAGTGCGATCCTCGCAGCGCCTTGGCCCCTCCTGCGAGAAAGGGAACCGTAAGATGAGCGATGCAGCTGTAGCCGAGTACTCCGCCGACACCAAGACCCTCGGCGACAAGATCGTGGGCCTGACCCTGAAGCAGGCCAAGGAGCTGTCGGACTATCTGAAGGATGTCCACGGCATCGAGCCCGCCTCCGGTGGCGGCGGCGTGATGATGATGGCCCCCGGCGCTGGCGCTGCCGCCCCGGCTGCCGAAGAGCAAACCGAATTCAACGTGGTCATGGAGTCGTTCGGCGACAACAAGATCAACGTCATCAAGGTGGTTCGCACCGCCACGGGGCTGGGCCTCAAGGAAGCCAAGGACCTGGTGGAAGGCGTCCCCAGCAAGGTGAAGGAAGGCGTCTCCAAGGAAGAAGCCGAAAAGCTGAAGAAGGAACTCGAAGAAGCCGGCGCCAAAGTCGCCATCAAGTAGTTGCGAGAACTGGGCACAAACCCGGCCGACGTCGGCATGCTTGCGGCAAGCTAGCATCCGGCGGCCGGGACAGTGGTTGGCCGCAGCAAATTTCGGGCCATTGCGTTCCGAAGCGTGCTGCCCTAAACTATCGTGCTTACCTCGCGGCGGCCTGAATGAGCTTTCCCCTCTCGCTTCAATCTCTCTGCGCGTCGATCGGTTGGCGCTTGCGCCCCCTGCTTAGCCCGGGGTGCGCGCCGATTGGTACTACGCCTGTGCTTCGCTCGGCCGGTGGTTCGCGCCGAGCGGTGCGCCCTTGCAATCCCGCTACCTTGCTTCCCCGATACGTCGCTGATCGGGTCTTTGGCGTCAACGTCCTGTTGGCGTCGCGCATCTCAGTTCAACATGCACGCAACGTGCAGCCCCAATCGTAGGGAGTAGTCCGCGCTATGGCCGTCCCCGCCGAACGTCGTTTGCAGACCCCTGATACCCGCAGCTATGGCAGCGGCCGGGAGATGTTCCCCATCCCCGACCTCACCCAAATTCAAACCAAATCGTACGACCGTTTCTTGCAGTACGGCGTCAAGCCAGAGCAGCGGAAGAACGAAGGTCTTGAAGCGGTGCTGCGCGAAATCTTCCCGGTCGAAAGCTACGATAAGTCGATTAGCCTCTCGTACCTGCGGTACGAGCTGGGCAAGCCGCGCTACGAGCCGGACGAGTGCCGGCAACTGCGGCTCACCTATGGTCGACCCTTCCGCATTTGGTTGCGGCTCAACCGAGAGCAGCCGATCGAAGAAGAAGTGTATCTCGGCGATCTGCCGATCATGATGGGCGGCGGTGAGTTCATCATCAACGGAGCCGAGCGCGTGGTGGTCAGCCAGTTGCACCGCTCGCCGGGGATCGACTTCGTTTCCGAAATGGAAGCGGGCGAACGCCGCGTCTATTCGTGCCGGGTGATTCCGGAGCGTGGTAGCTGGATCGAAATCAACACCACGAAGAAGGACACCATCACGGTTCGCATCGACCAGAGCGGCAAGTTCTCGGTCATCACGCTGCTGCGGGCGATGGACCCCAAGTTTGGGCTCGACGCGGCGATCATCCGCGCTTTCTACGACACCACCACGCACAAGATCGTCGATGGCCGCAGTGTCTCGAAGATCGAAGGCAAGTACGCGGTCGATGACATCGTCTACCCCGTGAGCAGCGATCGCGCCGGCGAAATCATCGTCGAGGGCGGCCAAAAGATCACCAAGAATACGGCCGAAGTCATCTGCACGGCCGGCGTGAAGGCGGTCGAGGTGATGGAGCCGCCGAAGTCGCCGCATCTGTTGAACGCTTTGGCCGACGACCAAACCTCCAGCCACGAAGAAGCGCTCCTGCGGATTTACCAGCGCTTGCGTCCGGGCAACCCACCGCAACTGGAAAAGGCCCGCACACTGTTCGCGGAAAAGTTCTTCGACACCAACCGCTATCGGCTGGGCCGCGTGGGCCGGTTCCGCATCAACCGCAAACTGAATCTCGAAGTTCCCGAAGAGGAAATGGTCCTCCGCCCCGAGGACGTGATCAACTCGGTCCGGTACATTCTGGGCCTCTGCGCCGGTGACGACGCCTACTACGTGGACGACATCGACCACCTGGGCAACCGGCGCTTGCGCACGATCGATGAACTGGCGTGCGATGAACTTCGCAAGGGCTTCCTCAAGCTGCGCCGCACGGTGCAAGAGCGGATGAGCCTGAAGGATGCGGAGGACATGACCCCGCGGAGCCTCATCAACCCTAAGAGCATTTCAGCGGCGATCGAGTACTTCTTCGGCCGCGGTGAATTGTCGCAGGTAGTTGACCAAACGAACCCGCTCTCGATGCTTACGCACGAACGGCGGTTGTCCGCGCTCGGTCCGGGTGGTTTGAATCGCAAGCGGGCCGGCTTCGAAGTGCGCGACGTTCACATTTCGCACTACGGCCGCATCTGCCCGATTGAAACGCCGGAAGGGACGAACATCGGGTTGATTTCCAGCCTCGCGATGTACGCTTCAGTCGACGACTACGGCTTCCTCATTACGCCCTACCGGGTGGTGAAGAACGGCAAGCTGATGGATGAAGTCGTCTGGCTGCGGGCCGACCAGGAACACGACGCGTTTGTCGCCTCGGCGGACACCGTGGTGGTGAACGGCAGGATTTCGGGCGACAACATCATCGCTCGCAACCGTGCTGACTTCAGCATGGTGCCGGTCGATACGGTTGAATATATCGACGTGGCGCCGAGCCAGATGATCGGCGTCTCCGCCGGACTCATTCCGTTCCTCGAGCATGACGACGCCAACCGCGCGCTGATGGGTTCCAACATGCAGCGGCAAGCGGTGCCGCTACTCTTGGCCGAACCGCCGGTGGTGGGCACGGGCCTCGAGCGGGACGTCGCGTTCCACTCCGGCATGTTGGTGAAGGCGGGCCACAAGGGAACGGTGACTTACGTCGATGCCAACCGCATCGAAATCGGTCCCGAGGTGCATCACCTCCGCAAGTTCGTGGGCCTTAACGAGCGGACCTGCCAAAACCATAAACCGATCGTCAAACCGGGCGACAAGGTCGAGAAAGGTCAGGTCATCGCCGACGGCGCCGCCACCTTCAAGGGCGATCTCGCGCTCGGCCGCAACGTCCTCGTCGCGTTTATGTCGTTCGAGGGTTACAACTACGAAGACGCCATCATCATCAGCGAAGAGCTGGTGAAGAACGACACCTACACTTCGATTCACATCGAAGAGTTCGACGTTGAAATTCGCGAAACCAAACTAGGCCGCGAAGAGTTCACGCGCGATATTCCCAACGTCAGCGAAAAGATGCTTCGCAATCTGGATGAGAGCGGCATCGTGCGGGTCGGCACCTTCGTACAACCGGGCGACATTCTGGTCGGCAAGGTTTCGCCGAAGAGCAAGACCGAGCTCACGCCGGAAGAAAAGCTGCTGCACGCGATCTTCGGCCGTGCGGGCGAAGATGTGAAGAACGATTCGCTGGAAGTGCCGTCGGGCGTGGAAGGGATCGTGATCGACGCCCAAAAGTTCTCCCGCCGGATGAGCCTCACCGAAGAAGAGCGTAAGGAGTTCGAACGCGCTCTGAAGGCTGCCGAATCGGAAGGGAACGAGAACATCGCCGCGGCGTTCAAAGCGCTGGTGACCGAGATCGAAACCATCCTGAAGAAGAAGCTGACCGACGACGACGCCAATTCGCTGGTTCACGACCAGGACCCGAAATTCGTCGCCGAGCAAGCCGCCAACTTCCGCTTGGAACGCCTCGACATCCGCAGCCCCGAGCGGCAGAAGGAAATCGAAAAGGTCCACAAGCAGTTCTGGCCGGCGGTGGAAGAAGCGATCGACTCCCGCGACCGCAAGCTCAACAGCATGAAGCGCGGTGACGAACTTCGCAGCGGCGTGTTGCAAATGGTGAAGGTTTACATCGCCACCAAGCGCGTCATTTCGGTGGGCGACAAGATGGCCGGTCGCCACGGAAACAAGGGGGTGATCTCCAAGATCATGCCGGTGGAAGATATGCCCTTCCTGCCGGATGGCACCCCGGTGCAAATCATGCTCAACCCGCTGGGCGTGCCGAGCCGCATGAACGTGGGCCAGATTCTGGAAACGCACCTCGGCTGGGCGGGCGCCAAGTTGGGCTTCCGCGCGGTGACGCCGGTGTTCGATGGCTGCACCGAAGAAGAAATCAACAAAACCCTCGGCGAAGCGGGCCTGCCGAAGCACGGCAAAGCGAAGCTGATCGACGGCCGCTCCGGCGAACCGTTCGAGCAAGAGACGACCGTGGGTTTCATCTACATGCTCAAGCTCCACCACTTGGTGGACGACAAGGTGCATGCCCGCAGCACGGGGCCGTACTCGCTCATCACGCAGCAACCGCTGGGTGGCAAAGCGCGGTTCGGCGGCCAACGCTTTGGCGAGATGGAAGTCTGGGCCCTCGAAGCCTACGGCGCCGCCTACATCCTGCAAGAACTGCTGACCGTCAAGAGCGACGACGTGGAAGGCCGCACCAAGATTTACGAATCGATGGTCAAAGGCGAGAACACGCTCGAAGCCGGCACGCCGGCCAGCTTTGACGTGCTCACAAACGAAATCCGCGGCCTTGGGCTCAACATGCAGCTCGAAAAGCGGAGCATTTAGCCCAACCTGAAGGAGGCCTCTCCGAGGCCGATTCGCGTCGCTTTCAAATTGCGGCCGATTGTGAAAATCCAAGCGAAATCGGCCTCGGAGAGGCCTCCTACAATCGATCGATCAACTCACTTTCCTAGGAACGATTCATTATGAGTCTCCTCGAAACTTCCAACTACGATCGCATTAACGACTACGCTTCGGTGAAGATTAGTCTCGCGCGGCCGCACGACATTCGCAGTTGGTCGTTTGGCGAAGTCAAGAAGCCGGAAACGATTAACTACCGGACCTACCGGCCCGAGAAGGATGGGCTGTTCTGCGAGCGGATCTTCGGGCCCGAGAAGGACTGGGAATGCGCCTGCGGCAAGTACCGCGGGATGAAGTACAAGGGGATGATCTGCGATCGCTGCGGCGTGAAGGTTACGCACAGCCGCGTGCGCCGCAAGCGGATGGGGCACATCGAGCTCGCCGCGCCGGTGGTGCATATCTGGTTCTTCAAGGCGATGCCCAGCCGCTTGGGTTCGCTCTTGGCGATGAAGACCAGCAGCCTCGAGAAGGTGATCTACTTCCAAGATTATGTGGTAATAAATCCCGGCCAAACCACACTCAAGGCTCAACAACTCTTGACTGAAGAAGAGTTCCGCCAAGCGCGCGAACAGTTCGGCGAAGGTTCGTTCGAAGCGGACATGGGCGCCGAAGCTGTCCGCAAACTGTTGCAACAGCTTGACCTGGTGAAGCTCTCCGAGCAACTGCGCATCGACCTGCGCGACACTGGCTCGAAGCAAAAAGCGAAGGACCTGATCAATCGCCTCAAGACAATGGAAGCGATCCGCGACTCGGACAATAAGCCGGAGTGGATGGTGCTCGACGTGATCCCCGTGATCCCGCCCGACCTGCGCCCGCTGGTGCTCTTGGATTCCGGCAACTTCGCCACGAGCGACCTCAACGATCTCTACCGCCGGATCATCAACCGCAACAACCGGCTCAAGAAGCTGGTCGACCTCAACGCGCCGGAAGTGATCATTCGCAACGAAAAGCGGATGCTGCAGCAATCGGTCGACGCGCTGTTCGATAACAACCGCTGCAAGCGGCCGGTGCTCGGTTCGTCGAACCGCCCCCTCAAGTCGCTCACCGACATGATCAAGGGCAAGCAAGGCCGCTTCCGCGAAAACTTGCTCGGTAAGCGGGTGGACTACTCGGCTCGGTCGGTGATCGTGGTCGGTCCCACGCTCAAGCTGCACCAGTGCGGGCTGCCCAAGAAGATCGCGCTCGAACTGTACCAGCCGTTCATCATCCGCCGCCTGAAGGAGCTCGGCCACGCCGACACCATCAAAAGCGCGAAGAAAATGCTGGAGCGCAAGGATGACGAGGTGTGGGATATCCTCGAAGAGGTGATCACCAACCACCCCGTGCTGCTGAACCGGGCGCCCACGCTGCACCGCATGGGGATTCAAGCGTTCGAACCGATCCTGGTGGAAGGCAACGCCATTCAGCTCCACCCGCTGGTGTGCAAAGGCTTCAACGCCGACTTCGACGGCGACCAGATGGCGGTTCACTTGCCGCTGTCGATTGAAGCGCAAGTCGAAGCGCACACGCTGATGATGAGCACGCACAACATCTTCAGCCCGGCGAACGGCGCCCCGATCATCAGCCCGTCGCAAGATGTGGTGATGGGCAGCTACTACCTGTCGATGGATGCGCCCGAAGCCCCCGGCGACGGCATGATCTTCGGTAACTTCGACGAAGTGGAAATGGCCCACACGCTCGGCAAGGCCCACACGCACGCGAAGATCAAGGTTCGCTTGCCGGCCGACCGCTGCTTGCGGGAAGAGCTCGGCAAAAAGGGCGCCTACGGCAAGGTGATCAGCACCACCGTCGGCCGCGTCTTCTTCAACCGGATGCTCCCCGCCGGCATGCCGTATTACAACGTGGCGCTGCGGTCGCGCGAGCTGTCGCGTGTGATCAGTGACTGCTACGAGTTCCTCGGCCGGCGCCGCACGATTGAATTGCTGGACGACATGAACCGCCTCGGCTTCAAGGAATCAACGCGCAGCGGCCTGTCGTTCGCCACCGACGACCTGGTGACGCCAACCACCAAGGAAAAGATTCTCGCCGCGGCTGAGAAAGAGGTCATCAAGACCAACAAGCACTATCAGCGCGGGATCATCACCGAAAACGAACGCTACTCGAAGGTGCTCGACTCGTGGACGCATGCCCGCGAGCAGATTACCGCCGAAATGATGGAAGCGCTGCAGAACGACTTCCGCAGCAACCAGTATGTCAACCCGATCTTCCTGATGGCGCACTCCGGCGCCCGGGGGGGTGTCGAGCAGATGCGGCAGCTCGGGGGGATGCGTGGTTTGATGGCCAAGCCGTCCGGCAAGATCATCGAAACGCCCATTAAGGCAAACTTCCGCGAAGGCCTGACCGTGCTGGAATACTTTTCCTCAACGCA
This sequence comes from Pirellulales bacterium, assembly GCA_022841705.1. Classification (GTDB taxonomy): domain Bacteria; phylum Planctomycetota; class Planctomycetia; order Pirellulales; family Lacipirellulaceae. Next base: position 342,238 of record JALHQZ010000003.1, on the reverse strand, counting down.
CGGCGCCCGCAAGGGGTTGGCCGACACCGCGCTCAAGACGGCGGACTCCGGGTACCTCACCCGGAAGCTGGCCGACGTGGCGCAGAACGTGGTCATCACGCTCGACGACTGCGAAACCACTCAAGGGATCACCAAGGGGGTTATTTATCGCGGTGAGAAGGTGGAAGTAGGCTTGGCCGACTCCATCAAGGGCCGCGTGAGTCGGCAGAACATCGTGAACCCCATCACCGACGAAGTGATTGTTCACGATAGCGAAATGATTACCGCCGACATCGCGCGCAAGATCGAAGAGCTGGGCCTCGAAAAGATTCAGGTCCGCAGCCCGATGACCTGTGAAGCAAAGCTTGGCATCTGTCGCAACTGCTACGGCATGGACATGTCGACTGGCGCCCTGGTGGAAGAAGGGATGGCGGTAGGAATCATCGCGGCCCAAAGCATCGGCGAACCCGGCACGCAGCTCACCATGCGGACGTTCCACATCGGCGGGGTGGGTCAGCGCGACGTCGAGCAAAGCGACATCAAAGCCTCGAAGGGCGGGATCGCCCGCTTCGCCAAACTCAACGGCGTGCCGAACGACGCCGGTGAGCTAGTGGTGCTCGGCCGGAACGGTGAAGTCGCGCTCGTGGACGACCGCGGCCGCGAGATCGAAAAGTACGAAGTGCCGATGGGCGCCGTGCTCAAGGTGCAAGAAAACGCCGTCGTTAAGACGGGCCAAGTGGTGTGCGAGTGGGACCCCCACTCGATTCCGATTCTCGCCGAAATGGGAGGCCGCATTCGCTTCGAAGACCTCGAAGAAGGCATCACCATGCGGAGCGAAAAAGACGCCAGCGGTTACACTCGCTATGTCATCATGGAGCATAAGGGCGACCTGCACCCGCAGGTGGTCGTCGAAGATCCGAAGGATGGCAAGATTCTCGACTTCTACTACATGCCCGAAAAGGCGTACCTGGAAGTCAAGGAAGGCGATGTCATCAAGCCGGGCTCCATGATCGCCAAGACGCCGCGTGAAACGTCCGGCACACAGGACATCACCGGAGGTCTCCCGCGGGTGACGGAAATCTTCGAAGCCCGCAAGCCGAAGGACCCGGCGGTGATCGCCGAGATCGACGGCAAGGTGGAAATCCTCGCCGAGAAGAAGCGTGGCAAGCGCTCGATCATCGTCCGCAGCGAAAGCGGCATCGAACGCGAGCACCTGGTGACCCACAACAAGCACATGCGGGTTCACTCGGGCGACTTCGTTAAAGCGGGCGATTCGCTGGTCGATGGCCCGCTGGTGCCACACGACATTCTGCGCGTTTCGGGCGAAGAGGCGGTGCAGCACTACCTCACCCGCGAAATCCAAAACGTCTACCGCAGCCAGCGGGTGGAAATCAACGACAAGCACATCGAGATCATCGTGTCGCAAATGTTGCGCAAGGTGAAGATCGAATCGCCGGGCGACACCAATTTGCTGCCGGGCGCCGTGATGGACAAGTTCGATTTCCGCCGCGCCAACGAAGCGGTGCAAAACTGTGTGAAGATCACCGAGAAGGGCGACAGCGAGTTCGAAGTGGGCGCCATCGTGCCGAAGGAAGTGCTCGAGCAGAAGAACGCCGAGATCGAAGCGCTCGGCGGCGAAGTGGCCAAGGGTGGCAAGACGAAGATCGCCACCGGCAGCACACAGCTCTTGGGCATCACCAAGGCGAGCGTCCAGTCGAGCAGCTTCATCTCGGCCGCCAGCTTCCAGGAAACCACCAAGGTGCTGACCGAGGCCGCGCTTGCCGGCCGGACCGACCACCTGGTGGGCCTGAAGGAAAATGTGATCCTCGGCCACCTGATCCCCGCCGGCACCGGGTTCCGCAGCATTCACGAATCCGAAGTGCGGATTCGCCCCGAAGCGCTGCAGGGCTTGGCGGTCGATACCAGCAGCCTCTTGGATCAAGCCTTCCCGCTGCTGCGTGACGGCGCCGCGCCGGAAGCGCCGAAGAGCGACGCCCCGCCCGCGGGTCCGTCGAGCCTCGACGCGCTGCTGGGTGGAATGGAAGGCGAAGACGAAGTTTAGGCTTCGCCGAACCGAGTTTAAAAACCTAGCGAAACGGGGGCCGATTGGCCCCCGTTTTTTTGTAGCCTTTCATTCGAGCTAGCTTTCGACTGCGGCCTGAGCGATAATTCGGTGACCCGTGTTCGTTCTCCCTCGCTGTTGGAATTGCTATGAATTCTGCCGTATTTATCGCCGCGCTCCTGTTTGTATCGCTCGGCTACTCGTCCGTCACCGCCAACCCGCTCGAAGCCCTCCGCCGCGCCGCCACCGGTGACGCCAGCGCGGACACCCTGCAGCGCCTTCCCAACGACAACGTCGAAGGGACGGTGTGGGAATACAAAGGCGTGCTCGAAAAAGGCACAGCCGAAGCGGATGACAAGGCCGCAGATGAAGATGGCGATGGCGATGAGCCCAAACTCACCGGCCACTTCCGCACTGAAGGCGAAGCAATCTTCGCGGTCACCACCGGCCTCAAGCTGCCGTCGCGCAAAGAAGTGAAAAAGATTGTCGATTCCGTCCGCGAAGGCGAGCCGCAAGAGATCCCCCTGCCGAACGCCGAGCCGAAGCGCATCGGCGAGTACAAACTCTCCCGCAGCGGCAAGCTGGCCCTCACCTTCAACGACGAAAAAGGCCTCTTCGGCAAGCTCATCCTGCGCCGCAAAAAAGATACCGACAGCGTGTGGATCGGCGACTTTCAGGAGAAGGAAGGCAAACGGACCGTGCGCACTTGGCAGATGGAAGTGCGGAGTGTGAAGGATTAATGAGAAACCATCAATAGCCGCGCGAGCGACGCTCCGCGACGTCCCGCTCGAGAATCGTGTAATCTTGATGGCATACTCCAAGAAACACGGCGCACTGCTTGCGAAAATTGAGAAGTCAATCTTCGCGCTGATGTCATTTAAGCCGTGTGTGATTGGTGAAGCAGATCCTCCGGCAAGTCCAGGCGTATACGTTTTCCTGGAGGGCAAGAAGACTCTTTAAGTAGGAGAAGCGAGAGGATCAGGGGGTCTGCGAGATCGAATTCTTCGGAAGCATGTTTCGGGTGACGAGAGTCATACGCTTCAGAAGTACTTCCGGATGAAGTTCCCCGATCGACAAGCACGCCGCGAACACATCAAGCGATCAATCAGCGTCCAATGGATCGAGCTTGACGAAAGGCTTGTTCCGGTCGTCGAACGAGTAGCGATTCACATTCTGCAACCGCCACTCAATGTGCTGTAGTCCGGTCCACTTTTTCTGCGTGAATGCGGTTGACGGTTCGTCGCGGAGCGTAGCTCCCCGGCTATTTCCCCCCGAATTTCCCGCCCTTGACCGCCCCGGCAGGTCGGGTAAACTGGCGGATTCCCAAGTTTTCGCTGGGATCGCCTATGGGCGGTCCCGAGCTCATACCGGATCGGGACCACTTTCAGGGTTTTCCATGCCAACCGTCAATCAACTCGTTCGCAGCCGGCGCCGCTCGAAGCGTAAGTTTTCGAAGTCGCCGGTGCTGGAGCGCTGCCCGCAAAAGCGCGGCGTCTGCTTGCAGGTCAAGACCATGACCCCCAAGAAGCCGAACTCCGCCCTGCGAAAAATCACCCGCGTGCGGCTTTCCAACGGCAAGGAAGTCACGGTCTACATTCCCGGCGAAGGCCACACGCTGCAGGAACACAGCATCGTGCTGGTTCGCGGCGGCCGGGTCCGCGATCTACCTGGCGTGCGCTACCAAGTCGTCCGCGGCGCCCTCGACACACTCGGCGTCAACGGCCGCAAACAATCCCGCAGCCGCTACGGCGCGAAGAAGGGCTAAGCCCCTGTGTAGTCCTCACGATTCACAACTCACCATTCACGACTCACCGTTTTCTCTATGCCCCGCATTACCGCCAGTCGCAAGACGCTTCGTCCGGACCCTAAGTTTGGCTCGCTGCTCGCCAGCAAGTTCATCAACGCCATGATGAACGACGGCAAGAAGAGCACCGCCCAGCAGGTGTTTTACGATGCGCTTGAGATCGTGAAGGAGCGCCTGCCGGCCGAAGAGCCGATCGAAGTCTTCACCAAGGCGGTGGAGAATGTGAAGCCGGCGATTGAAGTTCGCTCGAAGCGCGTCGGCGGCGCCGCCTACCAAGTGCCGATGCAAGTCAACCGCACCCGCCAGCAATCGCTCGCGATTCGCTGGATGCTGATGGCGATCAAGGAAAAGAAGGGCCGCCCCACGCACGTGAAGCTGGCCGACGAACTGGTCGCCGCTTACAACCGCGAAGGGGTCGCCATGGCCCGCCGCGAAAACGTCCACCGCATGGCCGACGCGAACAAGGCATTCGCCCACTTTGCGTGGTAGCCGAAAAGGGATCAGGGGCTAGGGGCTAGAGGCTAGGATTCTGATAGAATCCGAGTCTCTGGCCCTTAGCCTTTTTTATTGCGCTTGCGAAAAGTTTGAATCAATATCCGTTGGCTGAAGGCCAACTCCCACCGTAGCCGAGGGCACCGCCCTAGGGACACGGCCGGTCCCCAAATCCTTTTGGCTGAAAGCCAAATTCACTCGTTGTCGCGGCAAACGGTGTGTTTGGCTTTCAGCCAAAGGTGCGTCTCGGCTTAACTTTCCTAGGGCGATGCCCTAGGCTACGGTGATGTTGGCCGTTGGCCAACGATGTTCGCTGGCCAATTGCGTCCGCTGCGTTTTCCTTTTTTCGTATGGCATCCGACCTCACCAAAATTCGCAACATCGGGGTCATCGCGCACATCGATGCGGGGAAGACCACCGTCACGGAACAGATGCTCTTCGTGAGTGGGGCGAAGCATCGGGCCGGCGCCGTCGATAGTGGGACCACCACTACCGATGACGACGCCGAGGAAGCCGAACGTGGCATCACCATCTACTCGGCGTGCGTGCAGTTTCCGTGGAAGGACGTGAAGATCAACCTGATCGACACGCCCGGCCACGTCGATTTCACCGCCGAAGTCGAACGCTCCTTGCGGGTGCTCGATGGCGCCGTGGTCGTGTTCAGCGCCCGCGAAGGGGTCGAAGCCCAAAGCGAAACGGTCTGGCGGCAGGCGAACAAGTACCATGTGCCGCGCGTAGCGTTCATCAACAAGCTCGACCGCGAAGGCGCCGACTTTGAAGCGGTCTTCAAAGAGATCGGCGATCGGCTCGGCGCTCGTCCCGTCGCGCTGCAAATCCCCTACGGCCAAGGCCCGGCGCACACGGCCAACCCCTTCCGCGGCGTGGTCGATCTGGTGCGGATGAAGTTGCTCAGCTTCAACGCAGCGCGCGAAGTGAAAGAGACGGCGCTGCCGGACGACATCGCCGACGAAGCGCAATTGTGGCGCGAATCGCTGCTCGAGTCGCTTTACAATTTCAGCAACGAGCTGATGGAGTTGGCGCTTGCCGAAGAGCCGATCCCTGAAGCGCTCATCCACAAAGTGTTGCGCGATGCGACCGTGCATCAGCAAATCCAGCCCGTGCTGTGCGGCTCGGCGCTGCACGGCGTCGGCGTGCCGCCGCTCTTGGACGCCGTCGCCAAGTATTTGCCGCATCCACTCGAAATGCCCCCGGTCGTTGGCGTTGATCCGATGAGCGGCAAGCACGACAAGAGGCGAGCTGCCGAACCCGCAGTCGATCTCAAGAAGATCACGCGCAAGCCGGACCCCAACGAGCCCTTCTGCGGACTCGTCTTCAAAATCTTGCCGTACAAAACGGGCGACCTCTACTGGGTCCGCATCTACTCCGGCACGTTGGACCCCAACTCGCGCGTGCTGAACCCCGGGCGGAACCTCAAGGAAAACGTCTCGCAAATTTGGCGCATCCACGCCAGCAAGAAGGACGAACAACTCACCGGCGCCACGGCGGGGGACATCGTCGCGCTGTTGGGCTTGCGCGAATCAATCACTGGCGACACCGTGTGCGACACCCGCGAGCCCATACTTTTGGAGTCGATCGAGTTCCCTGACACGGTGATCTCGATGGCGATCGAGGCGGAGAACTCGACCGACAAGAAGAAGCTGGCCGAGGTGCTCGAAATGCTGCGGAAGCAGGACCCCACGTTCCGCGCGACCGATAACGAAGAGACAGGCCAAACGCTCATCAGCGGCATGGGCGAGTTGCACCTCGAGGTGATTCAGCACCGCCTGCAGCGCGACTTCAAGCTCAACGTAAAAGTCCACAAGCCACGCGTGAGCTATCGCGAAACGGTCGCCGCCCGCGCGGAAGTCACCGGCGAATGCCACCGCAACATCAACGGCGTGCAGCACACCGCCAAGGTGCGGCTGCGCGTGGAACCCTTCACCGCCACTGGCCCGCTCGCTGCCGCTGCCCCGCCCGTCACGGTGAGCGTCGCGCCCAACCACGGCCTGCCCGATCAGTTTTTGAACGTCGTGCTGGAAGAACTCGAAACCGCCGCAGCCGGCGGCGGCACGCTCGGTTTCCCGCTGATGCGCATCAAGGTGACGGTCCTCGGCGGAGAAGTCCACGAGACCGATTCGACCGACATCGCCTTCCGCACCGCCGCCGCGCTGGCGCTCGACAAAGGTTTGCGTGACGCCGGTGTCGTGCTGCTCGAACCGGTGATGAAAGTCGAGATCACCACCCCCGAAGACCACATGGGCGATCTGGTGGGGGACCTGCAACAACGCCGCGCCCTCATCCACCGCACCGAACAACGCGGCGCCGCCACCGTCCTGCACGCCGAAGCCCCGCTCGCCAACCTGTTCGGCTACTCGAGCGCGATGCGCAGCTTGAGCCAAGGCCGCGCGGGTTGCAGTATGGAACCGGCCGGCTATTCCCCGGCGCCAGACGAGGTGGTGAAGCGGTTTATGGGGGATGAATAGCGCCATCGGCGCCATGAATCGCGATTCGATTTCAGGTACAATCGGGCCTTTGCTCACTCGCATTCGCGTCCTCGACATTCAACCCCCATGCCCGACAAATTCGACCCCTACCGCGAAGCGCTCGTCGTCGAAACCGAGACCATCTGGCCCGAGGACCTGCGCCAGTGGCCAGCGGCGGACAAGACGCGGCTCGCACGGCTGTTGCACGCGGAGCCGAACGCCGCGGCGCAGTTGGAGTACGTCCGCACGCACACCGGTTTCTGCCGCCGGATTGTGGTGCAAGAAGCGGATGTGAAACGCCTGATGGCGACGCGGTAAAACTCCGCCGACTAATGTGAGGGGCTCATGAATATGTTTGTTCAATTTCGAGTTGGGCAAGCGGCCATCCCTAGCCCCTAGCCCCTAGCCCCTGACCCCCACTAAATGTCCCAGCTCCACGTCAATCTTGGCCCCCGCAGTTACGACATCGCGTTCGGCCAGGGGCTGCTCGCCGGGGCGGCGGAGTTTTTTGAAGCGCGCACCAAAGCGAATCACCTGCTGCTGATCACCGACGACAACGTCGAGGAGCGCTACGCGATTCCACTCGCCGACGCCTGTACCGAGCACGGGTTTGAAGCCGATGTGCTGGTCGTGGCGCCGGGCGAGCAAACCAAGTGCGCCGACATCGCCGCGCAGTTGTGGCAGACGATGATCGACGAAGGGTGCGATCGCCAAAGCGCCGTGGTGGCGGTCGGCGGCGGCGTGGTCGGCGATCTCGCCGGCTTCGTGGCGGCCACCTTCGCGCGGGGGCTCAACTTCTTCCAAGTGCCGACCACCTTGCTCGCGCAGGTCGATAGCAGCGTTGGCGGTAAGGTGGGAATCAACCTCATCGGCGCCAAGAATATGGTCGGCGCCTTTTGGCAACCGCAAGGCGTACTGATCGATGTCGATGTGCTCGATACCCTCCCCGAGCGCGAGTATCGCGCCGGACTCGCTGAGGTGGTTAAGTATGGCGTGATCCTCGATGCCGAGTTCTTCGCGTACCTGGAACAACACATCGAAGCGATCAATGCGCGCGACAAGCAAACGCTGCTACACATCATTCGGCGAAGCTGCGAACTCAAGGCGCAAGTCGTTGAAGCGGATGAACTCGAGCTGACCGGCATCCGCGCCGCGCTCAACTACGGCCACACGTTCGGCCACGCGCTGGAAGCGGCGACCAATTACGAGCGGCTCCTGCACGGCGAAGCGGTCGCCATCGGCATGATGGGCGCCGCCCGGTTGGCCGTCGCCTTAGGCCGGATGCCAGCGGACTTCACCCCCCGACAGGAGGGATTGCTCACGGCCCTCGGCCTCCCCACCGCCACGCCCGCCGATCTCGACCCCGACGAGCTGTGGAAACTAATGTGGCACGACAAAAAAGTGCGTGATGGCGAGATTCGCTTCGTACTTCCCAGCCGCATCGGGGCTGTAGAAGTAGTCTCTGGCGTCACTACAGACCAAGTTTTGCAGGCTTGGTCGCACTAGGTCCGCGGGTTTGCGCATTTTGTGCGGAATTCCGTGTGGTCGATGCGGTCTTTCCGACTACAGTACCCGTGATTGGGGGATTGTCTGGAATCGGGCGGCAGGATGCCGTGCCCCGATTCTCCGTTTGTCGCTTAATTTCGCTATCTTGCCATGAAAGTTGGAGCCATTGCGTCCCCGGAGTTTGCCGCCAAAACCACTGCCCTGCGGTCGCAGTTAGAAGCCGAGGGGGTTCAATTCCGTCCGTACGCCGATTTTTCGGCTTGGAAATCGGCCCACACGAATGGGCACAGTCAAAACGGTTCGGCGGAGGAAGCCTTGCTGCTGGCCGGTGAGTTCGGCGAGCTCGCCTCCCGCGGGTGGGTCGCGCAGATTCTCGAAACCGACCCCAGTTTGCCCGTTGTGGCGTGGGGCAGCCCCAGCCGGTTGGCTGACGCCGTGAAGTTGATGAAGCAGGGCGCCGCCGATGTGCTAGAAGAAGCCGAACCGGCAAGCGCGGTAGTCGCTTCGCTTAGCTCGGCCGTCCAGCAATCGGCGCCGCAGCGGGAAGCCAAACGCCGGCTGACCGACCTGAAGCAGAAGCTCGCCTCACTCACCGCCGCCGAGCGCGCGGTGCTCGAAGCCCTGCTGGCCGGGAGCGCGAACAAGCAAATCGCCCAAGACCTGCAAATCGGTCTGCGGACCGTGGAACTTCGCCGCGCGAAAGTGATGCGGAAGTTCGAAGCGCACAATCTGGCTGAATTGGTGAAGCTGGTCTGCGAAGCCCGCGGCGCTTCCTAAGCTTTCACCGCGCCGCTTCCTTAAAAAACGGCGCGAAAAAACGCGAAAGAAAGATCGCCAAAGGTGCGCCATCGATTACGATGGGGCCATTGGTTTCATCTTCCCTTCTTCGCGTACCGTTCGTTCGCCATGGACTACTCTGCGCGCACGCTGGCCGAAGTTCGGCTGGCGCTGGTGTCCGGCGTTGGTCCGCGGTTGCGGCAGAATCTGATCGCGGCATTCGGTTCGGCAGAAGCGGCGCTCGCGGCGCGGGAGAGCGAGCTGGTGCGGGTCGATGGCATCGGCGCGAAGCTGGCCGAAAAGATCGTTGCCGCTCAAACCGAAGCCGCGGCGCTGGCAGAACTCACCGCCGCGGCTGAGCGCGGCATCCATGTGCTCACTCACGGTGACGAAATTTACCCAGCCGCGCTCCGCGAGATTCACGATCCCCCCGGCGTGCTATTCTATCGGGGCGATTGGCGCCCGACCGATCAACTCGCGGTCGGGATGGTCGGTTCGCGGCATGCCACGCAGTACGGGCAGCGCCATGCCGAACGGATCGCCGCCGAGCTTGCTCGCGCCGGCGTAACGGTGGTCAGCGGTCTCGCGCGGGGGATCGATGGCGCCGCCCATCGCGGGGCGCTGGCGGCCGGTGGCCGCACGATCGCCGTGCTCGCCGGCGGGCTGAATAAAATCTACCCCCCCGAACATGCCAAGCTGGCCGATGAGGTCGCCGCCCAAGGGTGTTTGGTGACCGAAGCCCCGCCGGGAATGGTCCCGCTCGCCGGTTCGTTCCCCCAGCGTAACCGCATCATCAGCGGCTTGTCGCTCGGTGTGCTGGTGGTCGAAGCGGACGATCGCTCCGGGGCCCTTATCACCACCCGCCATGCCGCCGAGCAGGGGCGCGAAGTCTTCGCGATGCCGGGCCCGGTCGATAGCCGCCTCTCCCGCGGCTGCCACGCGCTACTGCGTGACGGCGCGAAGCTCGTCACTTGCGCCGGGGAGATTCTGGAAGAACTCGGTCCGCTCGTCGAACCTGCCCCCCTCCCCACCGGCGGTGAATTGCGCCACGTTGCGGAGCTGAATCTCAACGACGTCGAAGCCGCAGTCTTGGCTCATGTCCGCACCGAACAAACCGCAATTGATTCGATCGTCGCCGCCAGCGGACTCCCCGCCCACCAGGTGCTCGCCACGGTCAGCGTCCTCGAACTCCGCGGCCTGGTGCGCCGCGTCAGCGGCCAATACCTCCGCCGGGTCTAAGAAAGATAGGGGACGCGTTCCCTATCTTTTCCTTGATTCTCCTGCCGCAAGTAAAGCTGCGTAAACTTTTCCGCCTGGCGAAACCTCACCGGTGGCGCCGGTTGTACGCGTGATAGCAGTTGATCGCATCGTGCGAATTGTCGGATTCGCCGGGCCGACGCCTAGCGGCGATCCGATTCTCTAAGCAGGAAAATCCAGCGCCGCGCCGAAAGCTGCGCCCTCCCGTGGGAGGGGCCGCTTGTTCGCACAAGGCGTTAACTGCTCGACCAGGGGGGAACACGAACATGACGTTTTTACAGGCACTTAAGCGCAGCGGCTCCACGCTCGCGATTGCTGCGATCGCGGGCGCTTCGGCCAGCGCGCAGTACAGCCCCTTCGGGCCGGTGAACATGGGCGCTGCTCCTCAGCAGTACCCAGCGCAGCCGCAGTACCAACAGCCGCAGCACCAGCAACCGCAGTACGCGGCGCCTTCCGGTGGACAGGCCGTGCCTTACGTGGCGAGCCGAGCGACGGGCTATCCCACGACCATGGCTCCGCAAATGGGCCCGCGCTTCGCAATGGACCCCGCCGCGGCTGCAAATGCTGCTGCCAACGCGGCAGCGCAAGAATTGCCGACGCCCGCCAACCCGCAGGTAGAAGCCGTCACGCCGCCCGCCGGTGCGCCGGTTATACCTCCGCCGGTTGACACGACACCGTCCAATCCAGCGGCTAACAGCTATCCCGCGCCGAATTATCCCAGCAGCTCGCTCTCGCCAACCCCGGCGCCCATGACCTACTCCGAAGGTTACGGAGCCCCGGCGGTGAATTACTCCGCTCCGGCCGCAGGCTGCGATGGCAGCGGCGCACCGTGCAACAACTACCCGATGACCGGCGACTGCGCCCCGAGCTGCGATGTCGGCTACACCCTGCCGAAGCGGCAATGGTTCGCCGGCGTGTATGGGCTGCTCATGCAGCGCAGCAACCCGGGTCGGTTTGACCTGGGCGTCCTCGTCACCGGTACGCCCACCTATCCGTACTATCCTGTGCCGACCGATACCGTACTGCACTCGTCGCCCGATTCCGACTATCAAGGTGGAGCCGAAGTTCGCTTCGGCAGCACGCTCGGCAAAGCGGGTTGCGGCTGCAACTGCTACCAACCCTATGCGTGGGAAGTTGGCTACTGGGGGCTCGCCGAAGACACCAACCAAGAATTGCTGACCGCCAACCCCTTCACAGGTGTTCCCGCAACGCGGATTTACGGCATGGTGAACTATGCCGGTTTGGAGTACGACCGCGACGGCGCTGGCGGCACCTACTCCTATCGCCCGATGAACGAGTACACCGATTACCAGAACCCCATCAACCCACCCGCGACACCGAACGACATTCGCGTCCTCGGCATTCGGGTGCGGGAAAGCTTCTCCGCTCAGAACTTGGAACTCAACCTGTGGCGGTTCGGTAATCCCGCGAGCCTCAGCTCTTGCTCACCGTGTAGCAGCGGCGCCTGCGACAGCTACTCGGCCTGCGAGCCCTGCGCAAAACCTCAACGTCTGTTCGTCAACGGTCTGTTGGGAATGCGTTACTTCCGAGTCGATAACGACCTGTCGATCGCGGGTGACTTTACCCCCGCTTCGACCCCGGATGTTTATCGAGCCGACAGCATCAACTACTACCACGATGTGAACGTCGACAACAAACTGGTCGGCTTCCAACTCGGCGGTAGCGCCAACTACGCCATCAGCTGCAAGTGCTCCGCGTTCCTCGACACCAACTTCGGCATCTACGGGAACGATATGGAAGTCCACCAGCGCGTCTACTCCGCGGAAGGGGGCGTGATTCGCGATACGGACACCGGCGCGCCGGCGAACTACAGCTCCAGCAAGAGCGATGTCGCCTTCCTCAGCGAAGCGCGCCTCGGCGTTGGCTACCAGTTCCTGCCTTGCTGGCGGGCGACCGTCGCGTGGCGCGTGCTCGCTTTGTCGGGCGTCGCCATCGCCGGCGAACAGGTTCCCGCCAACGGCTTCCCCAACCACGCTCAGATCAACTATATCGACTCGAACGACTCGATCATCCTCCACGGCCTGCAAGCCGGGGTGGAATGCAAATTTTAAGTCTGGAGGGATGAGTCCGGAGACTGGAGGAAAAGCACTTCAGGCAAACCGGAACGAGAGAATGGGGTCAGGATCAGCCTGAGGAATCGCAACTTCCTCCGGACTCCAGACTCCAGACTCCCTACTCCAGACTTTCCCGTCCCCCTTTGTTGCGCCGCGAGGCTCAGCAGCGAAAGCTGCTCGGGCCTCGCGGTGTTTTACGAATGCGGAATGCGGAAGTGGAAATGCGGAATCTCTGGGAGTGAGCGGCGGCGATTCCGCATTCCGAACTCCGCATTCCGACTTCCTACACAATCACCCCCGTGATCGACCTGAACTCCGGGTCGTTCCGCAGCGGGTCGAAGTCGGGCTCGTCGTCGATCAGCGCGCGGTACGCAACATCCAGCTCCAGCGCGTGGGACAAACAGTCGAGTGCCCGGTCGCGCTGCCGGGCGAGGCTCCAGTAGCACGCCAGGTTGTAGTGCAGCACCGCTTCGCGCGGTTCGTGATCGAGGCCCTGTTCCAAGGCGTCGATCGCGCGCTGCAATTGCCCGGTGCGTTTGTAGCACCAGCCCAGCGCCAGCCACACCGCCAGATGCTGCGGCTCCAGCGCCGCACTGCGGGCCAGCGGGTAAATTGCATCGGCGTAGTTCTGCAGTTCGCGCAGACATTCGCCCATCAGGTAACAGCCGTGCGCGTTGCCGTGGATCAGCTTCCCTCGCCGCCGCAATTCCGCCAGCGCGAACGCCGGCTGCCCGAGCTCGAGGTACCCCTCAGCTTCGCGAATCGCAGCGGCGGTTTGAATCTCGGCGAGGTACATAGCGCGAACGGTAAAAAACGGAAACGAAGATTCACCACAGAGGGCCGAGAGAGCACGGAGGAACAAGCACAGAGGATGTCGCTAAGTTGATCTGTTCGGCTTCGCTATTGAAAACTCCAATGACCCACTCCGAAGCCGCAATGACCAATTGCTGAACTCGCTAATCTCTCCTTTTCTTCTCTGTGTTCTCCGTGCTCTCTGTGGTGAATCTCCCGCTCCTTCCCGAATTTTAGCGATGTCTCGCGCCGCGCCAAATGTTTTGCGCGCGATTGTGCCCTAACTCGTTGCGCCGCCGCAAGTAACGGCGAAAAATTGAGTTGCGCGACAGTGCCGACCGTGCGCTGTCGGTAGTCTGTGGCCAATATGCTAGCGCGCGGAGCATTAGCCGCGGGGCTCGCCCCCGCGCTTTCTCGCATGCCACCGGACAGGTTCGCAGCGGCGTGCATTCCCGATTCTCTACCCATTCCTCCCCTGCGGCTTTCATCGCGCGGGGATGAGCCCCGCGGCTAACTGCTGCCTTTTCGCCACACTCCCTACCGCAATCTCGTGGCCATTTCGCAACAACGGGATCGTTGGATGATGCGCGCCCGGTGACGTAACTCGTTGCCAATTATTGGCTTGTTGCGGTTCTGGACGGCCTGCGGAGCGCCTCGGCGTGGGACGTGCGAAGAGGAACTTTCGTTCTCTTCTCCCTCCTCGCCGTGGTTCTCCGCTCGTGTCCAAACGCAGCTTCTCATTGGCGATTCTGCTCCTCGCCTTGGTTGGCGGCTCATCGGCGAACGCCACTAACTGGGTGCTCACCGCTCAAGGCTGGCGGCAGCCGGCAGAACTGCTCGCGCAGCCCGCCCCCACCGCTCCTCAGTTGCATCCCCTGGTGCTGGCCGGGTTTCAGGTCACCGCATCGGCGCTAGCGCTGCTGGCGCTCGCGCCTGGGAAAGTGGCCCGTAACTCAGCGTAGAAAATTCTCGCCAGAATTCTGCACGCCGCCCGCCCGCAATCGGCACTAATACCAGTAGGGGACTGTCACGCCCCGATCAGCCGCCACTCGCCGGCATGCGGTTCCGTCATTCGAACCGGGGGCTAGCGCCCGGCGGCTGATGAAATAACGGTTGGGAGATCCTCGCCATGCGCCTCACCTTACGAACCTTGCTCGCTCTCCTCGATGGAATTCTGGACCCGGCCGACCAAGAGGACCTCCAGCGGCAAGTCGATTCCAGCGACTACGCCAAGGATCTGGTCCATCGCGCCCGCGATGTCACCGGCCGCTTGCGGCTGAGCGCGCCACCGCTCGTAAGTGACATCCCCGCCAACGACCCCAACATTGCCGCCGAGTATCTCGACAACACGCTCGACCCCGACCGCGTGACCGAGTTCGAAAAGGTCTGCCTGGAATCGGACGAACATCTGGCCGAAGTGGTCGCCAGCCATCACGTGCTGACGATGGTCCTCGGCGAGCCCGCGGAAGTGGACCCCGAGTTGCGGCAGAAGATGTACCGCCTGCCCGATGTGCTCGCCTCCGCCGCCAAAGCCCAACCTCAGTCGGTTCCCGCCGCGATGGTGGCGAATCTGGCCTCGCCGCCCACCAGAGCGCGCAAGCCCGATTCCGGCTCAGTCGAGATTCCCGATTACCTCCGCGCCGCGCAGCAACCGCTGTTCGTACGCTTACTTCCGGCGATTGCCGCGCTCGTGGTGCTGGGCACGGTCAGCTATCTCTGCTTCCGGCCGAACGGTTGGCTCAACCCCACGCAAGTGGCGATGAGCGAGCAGCCAGCGCCGAATGCCGGTCAGCCCTCAACGCCTGATCCCGTGGCGACGACAGACACTCCGCCCGAAGCGCCCGCTCCAACCACTGAGCCCGACCCGACCACCCAGCCCACTCCAAGCACCCAGCCCGCTGCCGATCCTTCCGCAACCGTTGAGACGCCGGTCATCGAACCACCATCAGTTGATCCGGTGGCGACGACTCCCGGGGAAACCGGCCCTGCCGAAGTGACTCCCGCCCCGCTTGCCCCGACCACAACGCCTGACGTCCTCGTCGATCCATCCGCGATGGCGACAACTCCGGAAGCAACCACTCCGGAAGCGACGACTCCTGAAGTTACAACGCCGGTTCCGCTAATTCCCCCGCCTGTCACGCCTGATCCCACCGCGCTCGCCAGCGCCACCCCGAGCGCAACCACGCCCGCGATGCCAAGCGAGGACGATTCAGCAGTCGCCCCTGATGACGAAACACCGTTGGCCGACTCGGCGGAAGAAGGCGCTTCCCCCGAAGATTCCGAAAGCCCAGAAAGCCTGCCGCCCAAACCGATCGGCATGTTCGCGAGCGCCCATGAGATGATTCTGCGCACCGATCAAGCGGGCGAATGGGTCCGCCTGCCGGTCCGCACGCCGGTGATGCCGGGCGATCACTTGCTCGCGCTTCCTACCTATCGGCCGCAAATCGATCTCAGTTCCGGGGTCAGTCTCGACCTCTCCGACGCCACCGACATCACCGTCACCAAGCCGGGTGACGCGGCGAGTGAACTGTCGGCCGCCCTGGAAGTTCAGTTCGGCCGCGTGCTGCTCACGAACATTAGCGACGAAGAGCGCAAGGTAAATCTCACCGTGGGTGAGCTCGACGCCGAAGTCGCGTTGGGTCCGCAGGCCACCCTTGCGGTGGATGTCAACCGCCAGTTCCAAGCCGGCATCGATCCGCAACTTGTCGCGTCGCCCCTCCGCGCGCTCTTCGCGGCGCCGGAAGGCAAAGTGTCTTTTAGAGCGCAGGATGTCGAGTTCTCGACCGACGCACCGGGCTCCTGGATGCTTGTGGGCGACAGCATCGGCCCCGTGGAAGAGTATTTCCCGCTTCCGTGGATCGCTGGGCAACCGATGTCGGCCCCCGACCAAATCGCCTCCCCCAAGCTCGAACTGCAAGTCGACGACAGCGACGCCGCCTGGACCGAGCTCTTGGGCATCTTCAACACTAGCAAAAAGAAAGAAGAGCGCGCGCTCGCCGCGCGCTGCAGTCTCTACGTCGGCCGCTTCAAGCCCTTCTTCGATTCGCTCCGCGATGAAGAACAAAAACTGAGTTGGGAAGCCCACATCCTTACGCTGCGCGACGTGATGGCCCGCTCGCCCGAGCTGGCCAAGTCTGTCAAAGAGGAACTGGTCACGCAGCGCGGTGCCGCCAAAGCCGAGGACCTGTACGAAATGCTCCGTGGCTACTCGCTGCAAGAAATCGGCGCCACGCCCGAAGAACGCCGCGTCGGCGCGCTGGCGAAACTCATCGATTGGCTCGAAAGCGACCAACTCGATTACCGCGTGCTGGCCAACTACAACCTGGAACAAATCACCGGTCGCCGCGGCGTCTTCGTCCCCGCCGGGCCAGAGCGCAGCCGCGAGACCGCGGTGGCAAAGCTGCGGAAGCGGTTGGAGAGTGACGAACTAAGGCCGCCGGCGTAAAGAAGGCATAAAGTAGGGGTCGCTTTTTACTCCCCTGACAAGTGAGGCTTCGGATGTCTCAATTACCTTGCCGCGTAAGGGGTTAGGGAAGTTCAGACGCCATTCAGGCCGGCCCCCTTTGCTCGTTCGTCGGCATATTTTTTCGCGGCGCGCCGACCTGCGCCACGCGACGACGTCGGTTGCCGGTTTCGGTCGCAGAGATGTTTGACGGCAGTTTTCCGCTTAGTTACCATAAATGGGCTTCTTGCTGCCATGATTCGCACCCGCTTCTGAACCGACATGCGAAGAGCCTGGCTGCGAACTTTGAAATCAAGAGCTGTGCCTTCTCGCGGACGTTCGCGGGACTAATGTGCGCTCCTTTCCTTCTGGCTCCCGTGCCACGACAGCTCGACCTACCAGTGCGACATTGGGCTCGGTATTGTCCGTCGCGACACCTCCCCGCGGATCGTGACTCGCATAGCCCATCACTTAGTCCCGTCACTTAAGCACCAACGTTTTCCAGCGGGTCTGCCGACGCACCTGTGATTGCCTCACCCTTCGGCGTCCAGTCAGAGCAGACCTCTGCATCCTTGGCGATTTATGGCTCTTCTCGATTGCAAAGGAATCTTGGTGATGCCCACGAATGAAATCAGCTTTTCCGCCAGCGCAAGAAAGATCGTCGCGAAGCCGTGGCTGGTTCGCCATGCTCGGCAGGTTCGGTCGTTCATCGCTGCGATGGCGTTTACCCTAGCGGCGACGTCATGCTGCGCCGCCCCGCTGAACATCGTTCTCGATACGGGCTTCAATACCCCGCTGCCATCGCGCATTGCTGCCAATGGCGCGCCGACGACGGTCGTCGGCTTCAATAATCCCGAGACCACGATCAACGGCGTGACGATCCGCTTCCAAGGTTTCGACACGATCGCGCCGATCGTGACGGATCCGTTTGCAGCGGGGTCCACCGCCAACGGGTTGGTGGCCAAGTTCATCGTGCTCGGCGACTTGACGCTCAATTCCGACCAGAAAATCTTCGGCATCGGTTTTCAGCTTGCTAAACTCGAAGTCGCCAATAACGCGACTCTGGCGGCTGGCTCGGTGATCGACGTTAGCGGCGAAGGCCGAGCCAGCGGCGCTGGGGGTGGCGTGGGAGGGAGCGCAAGCCCCTCAGTCATGGCGGGGTACTCTCCGGCGTCGGCCTCATCGGCCATCGGCGGCTGGGGGGGAGGCACCGCCTTCGCGAACGGGATCAATGGGACGAGCGGGGCGACCTCGACGGGCCGACAGTATCGGCAGAACGGTACTGGCGCCTTTGTTATTCCAGGCACCCCCGAGTACGCAACGTTGTTTGGGTCGTCGGCCGGCGGCTCCGGTCAGATCGGCTCAGGCAACGTTGGCTCTGCTGCGGGGGGCGCCGCGGGTGCCTACACGAACTCTTACGCCGCGCAAGGCGGCGGCGGGACAGGCGGACCGGCCGGGAATGGTTCAGCCCCCCTCGGCGGTCCCGCACCAGGCACCACGGGCGGGACGGGAGGGACAGGTGGGGGCGGTCCTCAAGGATTGACCGGCGCCAACGCGCCCGCAATTCAAGAGCAGCTTAATCCCACGGCCCTTTATCTTCACGGCGGCAACGGCGGCGGCGCGGGCGCTACCGGCGGAGAGGGGTTGCCCGGCGGAGGGGGCGGCGGTGGCGGTGGCGGCGGCGCCAGCTCCGATCAGTTTGGGCCTCGCTCTTCAGGCGGCACAGGCGGCCTGGGCGGAATCGGCGGTCTCGGCGGACAAGCCGGAGCCGGCGGCCTGGGCGGTGGCGGAGGAGGAGGCATCCAACTGCTGGTTCGGGGCGCGCTCAACTACGGCGGCTCGATCACCGCAGTCGGCGGCAACGGCAGCTCGGGGCAAGCCGGCGGCTTAGGGGCCGCAGGTACGGCGGGTGCCGGTGGCCAATCCACGGGTAGTCTTGGCGGCAACGGAGGAGCGGGCGGCGCCGGCGGCGCGGGAGGCCAGGGAGGCGTTGGCGGCAACGGAAGGGGAGGCAGCGGCGGTGTCATCCAGATCGTCAGCTCCAACCTCACCTACACCGGATCGACTGCGACGACGGGCGGCCTCGCCGGTGATGGCGTCACGCGATCGGCGAACGGCGCCACCTACATTCACGCCTACTCCGGCACAGGAGCCGGTCTGAGCACCAGCGCCTATTTCGGCGCTCGCGCAGCCGGGGACAATCCCTATCGATCGCATTCAGGCACAAGTACCATCGGCGGCCCGCCCGTGGACAAGTTTGCCAACGTCCCCGCGATCGTCGGGGGAGCCGCGCCGTATGGCATGCTGGTCGGCGCGCCCTTTGGAAACGTCGCTTTGGGCGTCCAGGGCTTCGGCGGCGGCGTGGCGCCGTCCCCCGAGCCGGGTCACATGCGCGTTGGCGCTGTGACACGTGTCAGCGCTTCGTGGCTGGCCGCACAGTACGGCATGGGCGCCTTCAATAGCAATAATCAGGAGTTGCTACTCTACAGCGCCTTCGGCGGGGATCTGAAGAATCCCGCGCTCATGTCGGTCGATCAATCTCATAGCCCGCTCTTTGGGGACTTCATTCCGTCTGGGCCTGTTCGGCTGCGGGCCGGAAACGGGTACCTCAACGACCCGACGCTCACGTCGGGCGCCGTGGCGCCGACGGACATGGCGAACTTGCCGAATCTGTCGACGTTCGCCATGTACGCTTCCGGTACGCAGAACGTCACCGCTTCGTTCTCGCCGTACGGAACTCCCCGCACTTTCAACGGCACGCCGACGGTGGGAACCCTCGGCTCGCCGGGGGCTTCGACCGTATTTCTTGAAGATAATGGATTCCTCTTGGTCGGCCTGACGGGCAGTTCGGCGACCACCGGCCGCGGCGCGGGCGTGAACGTCGAGGAAGACACCAGTGGCGAGTATGGCGTCGGATTGGCGGTGTTTGACGTCCGTGCCGGCGGCAATGCCAGCGTTCACGGCTACGCACAAGGATTCGGGAACGCCGGCACAAAGACTTCTGGCGACATGAAGCTTCGCACGCTGCAGCCTCCGGCGATCAATTTGGGCGAACCCGGGCCGCTCTACGTGCAGTTGTCGCAGAGCTTTAGTCAGGTCGGCGTGGGCGAAGAGTGGAACTCCACCGCAGTTCCGCTATACACCAAGAATCTCCCGATCGGGACGCGGCAGCGCGTGGCCGACGTGATCTACGCGCCTGACTACGACGACAACGTTCGCGCCATCAGCGTTCCGATCGAGGCGAACATCTTCGGCCCCTCGCCGAAATTGACGGGCGCGGGGACGTCGGGGATGGAATACATCGCGCCCGGGGCTCAGGTGGGATCGACCTCGCAGGGCACGTTCAGTTTGACGAATGCCGACATCCTGTCGCCGATTAACTCGATTTGGCGATCGGCGATTCTGCAAAGCCCGCAGCTCATTCGGCTGTCGGTTTTGAGCATGCAACTCGACGACCCCACCGGCGCCTTCTCGGTGAGCGGGTTGCCCTCGTCATTTGTACTGAACGGCAACCAATCGCAAGCGATCAACGTCGGTTTTCACCCCACGACCCCCGGGGTACACGAAGCGCATTTGACCTTGCTGACCGACGTCAACGCGGACGTCGGCCAAGCGGGCGATACGTTGACGATCACACTGCGAGCGACCAGTCTGACGCTCTCCGGCGACTACAATCACGATGGCCACGTGGACGCGGCCGACTACACCGTCTGGCGTGACGGGGGGGCTCCCGAAAGTTCACAAGCGGGATACGACCTCTGGGTGGCCAACTATGGCGCTTCGCTCCCTTCGCTCTCGACGGCGATCCCCGAACCCACTTCGATTGGACTGCTGCTTGCGGCGGGCATATTGATGACGACTCGGCGTGAGGTGTAGAAATTAGTGCTCCCCAAAAACCTCTACATTTCTAACCCGAAATCGCCCTCGATCACTCAAGAAATCCCTTTCCAAATGTTGCCGTCTAACCACCAATGACGCCGCCATTGCCAGCTTGAGACGAGTTTCGACCAACGAGCGCAGCAGCGCCCAACATGCGCGGCTTTGCGGGGCAAAAAAGGGGACAGATACATGTAGTCCAGCCCTTACAGCTCTTCCGGCCACTCCGGCTGCGGCAGCCGCCGATCCCGATCATACGGCGGATCAACATGCCCTGGCATCGGATCACCTAGCCAGTCCGCGGCCCACTTCGCGCGATACTCCTCATCGGCGTAATACGTCAGATACAGAAAATTGTCCTCATCGCTGCCGCTGCTGAGCAGGTCGAGGTGGTGGTTCCAACCACTGCCCGGTGGCCGATCACTGTTAGGGGGGGGCGGGAGAAAATTCGCGTAGCTCTACGTTCCAAAGGTATTCGCACAGCTCGCGGTCGATCAGATAATTGGTCGTGTGAAGGAACGAGCTGCGCGCCGCCATCGCGCGGATTACTTCCCGCAGCTTAGCGCTGACCGCTGCGTGGTCCAGCTCCGCGCTCTCGGCGGCTGGTCGATCTCCGACGTGACAAGCCGATCAAACTCGGTCGATTGCTCGGCCGTTTCAAAGTCCAGCACATGTTGCCAGAACTGCTCAAGCACTTCCGGCGGCGAGTCGGGATTCTCGAAGGAAAGAAAATCCTCGCCGGTCACCTCGGCCACAGCTTCACGCAGTTCATTGATGCGAATCTCCTGATCGATTCGCTCGAGATCATTCGGATCAGTCATGATGCTTGTCCATCAACTAGAAAAAAGCGAGTCCATCGATTGAGCGGAACGAGCAAATCTCCATCGTCAACCCCAAATTGTAGCCACCGCCGGCCGTGACGCCTTTTGGGTGTGGTCAAGCGGCTTTTGTAGCCACCCGAAATTTGTATTGTGCCCGCCGTGAATTGTTTCACGTGAAACAATTCACGGCGGGTTCGGACCCGTTTTGCCACGGTCTCCGCCCTCCCCAGGGCGTCAAAAACCGCTACTTCCCCCGCGTTGGGGCCCAAATTCGCCCCCCAGACATCGGTTCCGCAAACCCCCGGGAAGCGTTATACTACCGGACTGACCAAAATCGGGGCGGTTCTACTGCGCCGATTCGGGTCCGTTTGTCAGTCGATGCGATGAATCCGCTACGTTCGGAGCAACCTCAGCAGTGCAAATCAACATTACGGCCCGGCATGGTAGTTTGAGCGAAGTCAATCAGCAGCTCATTACGGCCAAAGTCGAAAAACTTCAGCGGTTCCTGGATCGACTCACCTCGATTCAGGTCGTCGTGGACCTGAAGGATCCCGAGCGGCCCCGCGTGGATGTGGATGTCACCGCGGAGCACGCCAACGATTTCGTGGCCCACGACCAGTCCGAAAACTTGCTTTCCAGCGTGGAAGCGGTGGTGCAAAAGCTCGAACAGCAGCTTCGCAAGTACAAAGAAAAGCACCAGGAAAAGTACCGCAAAGGCGATCCGCATCGGGTGGAAGTCGTTCCCGTAGAACCGGCTGACGAAGAGTAAGTCGTTGATGGTTTTCCATCAACAACCAATCCAACAGACCAAATCACCAGCGCCGCGTCAGCGGCGATTTCGAACGCAGACAATCGTTTTCTCCCAAGGGCACTCGGAAGATGAATTTTCGGGATTTCATTTGCAAGGACGCGATTCGTCCGCAAGTTGAGGCAGTCGATAAAGAGTCGGTCATTCGCGAGATGGCCGCTGCGCTCCTCAAGGCAGGGCAGATAGCGGAGGATCAGTTTGAAAGTATCGTCCAAGCGATTCTCAAGCGCGAAGAGCTCGGCAGCACCGGCATCGGCCGCGGAGTTGCCGTGCCGCACACCAAGCATCCCACCGTTGATAAGCTGTGTGGCACCGTGGCGGTGAGCGAAGAGGGCGTTGAGTTCGATAGCCTCGATGGCGAAAAGGTTCACCTCTTGTTCCTCTTGGTCTCGCCGCCCGATCGGCCTGGCGATCACTTGCGGGCCCTCGAGAATATCTCGCGGCAGTTGCGGGACGATTCCTTCTGCCGATTCCTGAAGCAAAGCAAGGCCGCCGACGACATTTGGCAACTACTGGAAGAAGCGGACAACAATCAATTTGGCGGTTAGTTCCGCGGGTCCTTAAATTTTCAGGGGGGCTCCCATTACCAGGCGATAGACCACGAGCACTTAGCGACATGGACGCATTGACGGTGACGCGAACGGTAACGGTGCAGCATGCCCAAGGGCTGCACGCGCGTCCCGCCGAACTAATCGCCAAGCAAGCGCTGAAGTTCCTGGCCGAAATTGAACTCGGCCACGAGCGGCATCGGGTCGATTGTAAGAGCATCCTCAATATTCTCACCTTGGGCGCCACGCAGGGAACGGTCCTCGTGCTGACCGCGCGCGGAGAGGATGCGGAGCAAGCGGTCGAAGCGCTCGCGAGACTCGTCGAGAGCGATTTCCCCGAACAAGCTCCACTAACAGAAAAGATTCAACAACCGGAGAATGCGCGATGAACGCTCTTCGGCGACAGACAACACCACCGACACACTTTTTCGCACAGTCTCCGTTGACCGGAGCGCGACTCGCCCCGCGGCCTGACACGCCGCGGCGCCCGCTGAGTCGCGGAGCGTTACTCGAAGTTCACTCGCTAGGATGCGCAGTAGCGCGCGTCGATCGCCAGTTGCACAACTAGTAGCCGAGTAGGTCACCGGAGCGTGTGCGCCACACAGGGGCGCCATGCAACGCCTGCCAGGAATCGCCGTTTCACCCGGGGTCGCCATCGGCGAAGCCCTGGTGCTCGATCACGAAGGGATTCGCATCCCACGTCGATTCCTCGCGCGCGGGGCGACCGAAGCGGAGCTCGCCCGGCTTGATCGCGCGATCGCCGATGCGACAGCCGAAGTCGAGCACAATCGCGAGCGGATTGCCGAGCAACTCGGCTCCGACTACGGCGCCATCTTCTCAGCGCACGTGCAAATGCTGAACGACCCCCGGCTTCGGCAAGAGCTGGAGGAGCTGATTCGCGAGCGGCACTACTCACCCGAGTATTCCGTGAGCCGCGTGCTGCGCCGTTATGCGAAGGTCTTCCAGGCGCTGGAGTCCGATCATCTGGCCGAACGGGCGAGCGACATCTTCGATATCGAGCGGCGGCTGCTCAAACATTTGCTTGGCGAGCGGCGCGGAGAAATTGCGCACCTTGATCGCCAAGCGATCGTCCTCTCGCGCGAGCTAACGCCCAGCGAAACGGCCAACATGAACCCCGAGTTCGTGCAGGCGTTCGCGACGGAGATTGGCGGGCCCGGAAGTCACACCGCGATTGTGGCCGAGGGCCTCGGCATTCCGGCGGTGGTGGGGTTGGGGCCGTTCGTGTCCGAAGTTTCCGGCGGCGAAACCGTGATCATCGACGGCGACGCCGGCGTGGTGATCATCCAGCCCGACGAGGAGACACTGGCCCGCTATCGCTCGATTATTGAGGATCAAAAATCAGCGAGCGTCGAACTTGCTAAGCTCGGTGATCTGCCGGCTGTGACCACGGATGGCGTTACCATTCAGATCCTCGGCAACATCGAGTTCCCCTCCGAGATTCCGCTTTGCCTGGAGCGCGGCGCGGTGGGCATCGGACTCTATCGCACGGAGTTCTTGTATCTCAAAGGAGATACTGAGCCGAACGAGGTCGAGCACTATGCGGCGTACAAGGAAGTGGCCGAAGCGCTTGGTGATAAACCGGTGGTAATGCGCACCGTGGACTTGGGGGCCGACAAGCTCTCGATGTTGCCGCAGCCAGAGGATGAACGCAATCCGTTCCTCGGGCTCCGCAGCATTCGGCTGGCGCTCAAGTATCTCGACATGTTCCGCACACAACTGCGGGCGATTCTGCGCGTCAGTGCAGAAGGGAACGTGCGGATCATGTTTCCGCTGATTTCGAATCTCATCGAACTGCGCCGCGCGAAGATGGTGTTGGCCGATGCGATGGAAGACCTGCAAGAAGAAGGGATCGCGTTCAATCGCAACATTCAAGTTGGCATGATGGTCGAAGTTCCATCGGCGGTCATCATGCTCGACCAGTTCGTGCAGGAGGTCGATTTCTTCAGCATCGGCACGAACGATTTGGTGCAGTACACGCTGGCCGTGGACCGCAGCAACAAGGATGTCGCGGCGCTTTACACGAGCGCGGATCCGGCCGTGTTGCGGCTGATCAAGATATCGCTGGATGTGGCCAAAGCGCACGACAAGCCGATTAGCTTGTGTGGACAAATGAGCGGCGCGCCGATCTACACGATGCTACTGTTAGGGCTAGGACTGCGGGCCTTTAGCGTTACGGCGGCCGCGATCCCGGAAATTAAACAAGTGATTCGGGCCGTCTCGATCGCGCACTGCGAACAAGTCGCCCAGCGCGCGCTGAAACTCGAAAGCGCGCGCGACGTAAAGACGTACCTGCGGGAAGAGCTGTCCCGCGTGGCGCCAGACATTGTGATTTAACATTATTCACGCTCGCATCGATTGCGAGTGACAACCCACTAAAGGACGAGCCCGCCTAGCGAAGAGTCGCGCATCTCATTCCGTCGCGCCACCCGCAGCCGGTTCTCCAACCACAAACCAAGAAAGCACCAATTCACATGAAACAAGAAATGCTGATCAATGTGGCGCAGCCCGAGGAGTGCCGCATCGCAATTGTTGAAGACGGCATCTTGGAAGAATTGTATGTCGAGCGCAGTAGCCAAGATAATTACGTCGGCAACATCTATAAGGGCAAGATCGTTAACTTAGAGCCGAGTATCCAGGCGGCATTCGTTGATTTCGGCGTCGGGCGCAACGGCTTTCTGCACATTAGCGATGTCGAGTCGCAATACTTCCGCCAGGGCGGCTACGATCCTGACAAGCCGATCGAACCACGCGGGGGCGGCCAGCGCCGACAGCGCGAGGAAGAAGCTGATGAGGGGGATGATGAGTTCGACGATGGGATTGACGACGGCGAGGCGCCGGTCGCGACCCGGGCGCCGCGCACACAGCGCCATCGCGTCGGCGTGCGGCCGCGGATCAAACCGCCGATTCAAGAAATTTTTCAGCGTGGCGATGAAGTGATCGTGCAGGTGATCAAGGAGGGGATCGGCACGAAGGGGCCGACGCTCTCGACCTACATCAGTATCCCGGGCCGGTATCTCGTGCTAATGCCGGCGCTCGGCCGGATCGGCGTGTCGCGCAAGATCGAAGATGACGACGGCCGCCGCCGATTGCGCGACATCTTGCGCGAACTCAACCCGCCTAAGGGACTTGGCTTCATCGTGCGCACCGCGGGGACGGACCGAACGAAGAAAGAACTCTCACGTGACCTCGCCTACCTGGTGCGGTTGTGGAAGGTGATCGTTCGCCGCATTAAGAAGAGCACCGGGCCTTGCGACATCTATGAAGAGAGCGACATTGTCATCCGCACGATTCGTGACATCTTCACTTCCGAAGTGGATTCGATCCTCATTGATGAGCCGCAGGCTTACGAGCGTGCGAAGGAATTCCTTCAAATCGTAATGCCGCGGTACGCCAGCCGGCTGCAATTGTACGCTGGCCGCGAGCCGCTTTTCAACAAGTATCATCTTGATGAAGAGATCACGCGCATCAATCAGCGCAAGGTGCCGCTGCGCGGTGGTGGTTCGCTGGTGATCGATCAGACCGAAGCGCTCGTGGCGATCGATGTCAACAGCGGTAGCTTCCGCACGGATGGCTCGGCCGAGGACTCGGCGTTCGCACTCAACCAGATTGCCGCGAAAGAGATCGCGCGGCAGTTACGGCTGCGTGACTTGGGCGGGGTCGTGGTGAATGACTTTATTGATATGCGGAAGGATCGCCATCGCCGCGTGGTGGAGCGAACTCTGCGCGATGCGGTGCGGCGCGATCGGGCGCGCACCAAGATTTTGCGCACCAGTCCCTTTGGCCTGATTGAAATGACGCGGCAGCGCATTCGTCCGAGCCTGAAGCGCAGCGTTTACCGCGAGTGCCCCGGCTGCAACGGCATGGGCCTGGTGAAAAGCGCCGAGAGCATGGCGATTGAAGTCGTGCGGAAGCTGCTCATGGCGGCGCAAACGGAGAACGTCGCCCGCATCACAGTGCAGGTGGAAGAAGGAGTCGCGGCGTACCTGAACAACAAGAAGCGCCGCGAACTGGCTCGCATCGAAGACGAGTTCAACGTGCAAGTGATCGTGCTCGGCGGCGAAAGCCACTCGCCTGAGCACCTCCAGATCGACTGCGAAGACGCCGCTAGTCGACCGCTGCGGTGGGAATAGCAGGAGCAAAAAAGCGAACGCAAATGAAATGAATAAGCGCGAATGAAGGAGGATGGATTTACTCAATCCCTCCTTATTCGCGCCGATTCGCGTCATTCCCGTTCGCCGTAACTTGTTTTCCAGAAAGGCTTTGCGTTGATTGTCGTGCGAGGTCAATCGACAAGGCACTGCCGGTTCGCTACACTGTGGGGCTACCTCACACGGACCAGAAGTTTACGGTTGGAGACGAGCCATGTATGCCATCATTGCCGACGGTGGTCGACAGTACAAAGTCGAAGAAGGCCAAGAGTTGGAGATCGCCTATCGCGATCTGCGCGAAGGGGAGACCGTCACGTTCGATCGCGTGCTGGCGGTTGGCGCCGCGAGCGATTTGAAGCTGGGCGCCCCCACGGTGTCGGGCGCTTCGGTCACCGGCGAAGTGCTCGGCATGTCGCAGGGCGAGAAGGTTGACATTCACAAGCTGCGCCGCCGGAAGAACTTCCGCAAGCGGAGCGGGCATCGGGCGATGTTCACGCGGGTGAAGATTAGCAAGATCGCTAGCTAGCGGTATGTCATAGTCGATTCTTGGGGTGGCACGGCCGGACAAGCCGGAGAGTGGCGCCCACATAAATCAAGAACGCTAAGCCGCAAGCGGGTGCTTGCGGCTTAGCGTTTTTTTATGCCCGGTTCTTTTGGACGCGGCTACTTCTGGCGGGTGTACTCGATCTCGAGTGTTTTGGTGTACTCGTCGCCCTTCTTTTGGTACATGGTGAAGGTCTTGTGATCATCATCCACGTACCTGGTGACGTTCTTACCTTCGCAGATTTCGTTGGTCATGAAGTCGCGACCTTTGGTGACCATCGTGAGCGTATGGTCGGCGACGTTGTACTCGCCTTCCATCGTCATCATGTAGGGGCTCATGGTATCGATCCAGGTGCCGACGTACTTCTTGGCAACCGGGTCATAACCGAACTGGCCGTGGCCGGTGAAGGGCATGCCACCGAACTCGCCTTCGAACTTGCTCACAAGCCACATGTTGCCCAGCATCGTGTTGGTTTCGGTCGCTTGGCCCACTTCCGGTTCGGCCGATGGGTCCATCCACATTTTGGTGGTGGCGGTCCAAACGCCCGCCTCGCGGGCCATTTCCTGGTGTTCGCGTTGCGGTTGCGGCGGCGCCTGAGCGCTCGCCACGGCAGCGCTGACCACGAGCGCTACACAGAGTAAGAATCGCTTCATCTTCGTGCTCCTAACGGGAAACAAGGGAGGGCGTTTAGTGCATGGACAGGCGTACATACACCACAGCCGTGGATTATGCCGCGCGACGGGGAGTTTGACAACCACCACCGCCAAGTGAAGGGAGATTGTGAAAGCACGCGGCCCAGTTCCTTAGGGCCCGATCCGCGAGCGGATGTTACGAGAGAATTTGCTCAAATCGTGCGGCGATGCGATCAATATCGAAATGTTCGACCGCATATTTCCGGGCGGCGGCGGCCATTTCTGTTCGCTGGGCGGGATTGGCGATCAGTTGTTCGGCCGCTCGGCAGAAGCCGCCCACATCGTGCGGCTCGACGACCAGCCCGGCGCCACAGTCGCGTACCGTGCGGGCCGCGAGGTTTTCGCTCGGCACTGCTAGCAGCACCGCGCGCTCGGCGCACAAATAAGTGAGCACTTTCGAGGGCACGCAGAAGACGCCGGCGTCGGGTTCGAGAATCGCCACGAGCACATCGGCGCTCGCCTGGACGTTTGGCAGGTCGGCGAAGGGCTGAAAGCCGAGGCAGCGGATGGTGGTAATGCCGGCCGACTTGGCTTCCGCCGCGAGCCACTCCACGCCGGAGCCTTCGGAGACGACGATCAGCTCCCCTGCTCCACTCTGTTGCAGAGTGCGGCCGAGTTCCAGCAGCAGCGCCGGGTTGTGCTTCATCGCCAGCGTGCCGGAATAGAGAAATCGCACACCCGCGCTAAGCGCTTGGCGTTGCGACCAAGCATTCTCGCGTTGGCCCACCGGTAACTCCTCCAGCGGCGCCCAATTGTGAATGGTGTGAACGCGGTTGCGATCGATGCCCCAACTTGCGTAGACATCGGTGAAATCCTCGGTGATGACTACCAGCGCATGGCTGAGCCTGGCGCACTGTTTATCGATCGAGATGAAGTACCGACCGACCAAGCCGCCCAAGAGCGGGAGCTTCTTGCGCAGCATGCGGTACGCGGCGAGGCCATAGATGTCTTGGACCCACGAGACCAACCGCACCTTGCTGGCTGCGCACCACTTGGCGAGTTTGTGTTGGGCGAGCGATGGCGTGTTGCCGCTAAGCACCACCTCGGGCCGCCAGTCATGACACGCGTCGACTAACAACGCACCGTAGCGACTTTCCATTTTGAAACGCTGCACAAAGCTCTGTTTGGGGATCATCTGACCGAGCGAAATGCCGCGGATATCGTAGCTGGTCGGGTCAGTTGCCGAGCGCTTCAAATCGCCGCGCGGCGTGTGCGTGCTTTCGCAATAGAGATGCAGCACCTCGTGTCCGCGTTCAGCCAAGCGCTTGCTGAGCTGAATCTGGAACGGATGGCCGGCGTAATCGTGATTGATGATGCGCATGAGCAGTTAGTTCGGGGTGTCATCGGCCCACGAGTGATCGGGTTCGTAGCCGAGCTCGACGAGCAAATCGCCCGCGGTGTCGGCAAAGAGGCGGCGCAGTTGAGGAGTGAACTCATTGCGCCAGCCGCTTTTCTTACCGCTGCGGAATGTGTGCGATTTTTCCGGGGCGATGCTGCCGATCATCTGCTTGGCGACGGCGTCAACGTCCATCAGTTCAGCGCGATGCCGAGCATAAAACTCCGCCATGCGGCGGACGACGGCGGGCTGTTCGGCGCCCACCAGTTCTTCAAACTTCACGCAGAAGCAGTTGGGATCGCGGAGCCAGCCGGCAAAGCGGGCGAAGCGTTCGGCGATGTTGGGATAGACGATGCCCGGCGCTTCATCACCGAGACCGCGGATCGAGAGCGCGATCGCTTCGGTCATGGAGCTGGTGCGTTTGAAGTACGAATGCAATCGATGGAAGCGATTCATATCGCGCAGGTAGTGCGCCTCGGAAAGGACCACGGCGCGCGGATCGCGATAGATGAAATAGTTCACCACGTTTTTGGCGGCGAGGCCGGCGATTGCCGCGTCATCGCAGTGCAGGTGGCCACGGACCAGTTCACCGGGCGCGAAACTCGCCAGCAGCGCAGCGACGTTGGCGGGCGTGCGCTCGCGGAACTGAAAGCTGCTAGTCATGGTGCCCCAGATGGCGCCGTAGTTCACCACGTCGGGGAGCGCGCCGACCAGTTGATCGAGTAAATGGGTGCCGCTTTTCGGGAACGAGTTTGCGAAGACGGGCGGGCGTCGGGCATAGTCCTCGGGCTGGGCCTGCCAGCGCTTCCAATGACGCACGACGCGCAGTGCGGTGGTGACGCTCTTGCGAACAAAGCCGCTTCTGTGATGAACCAGGGAATCGAACACAGCCGTTACTCAGTTAATGGAGAGATGGTTGAGATTACCCTCCGTGGCCCACGCGACAAAGCCCGCCAGCGCTTGTTGGGCGTGGCGACGCAGCTCAGCCACCCGCGCTCGCGCGCGGGCCTGATTGGCGGCGTAACGAGTGGGGTCGTCCATCCATTGTCCGATGAGTTGCGTCGCGAGGCCGACAAAATCGCCCCCTTCCGGCGCGAGCCACTCGGTCGCATCCCCCACCAATTGCGGGATGCAGACGCGATGGAACGAGATGACCGGCTTGGCGTCGTTCATTGCTTCGCTCAGCACAATCGGCTGCGCTTCGGTCGCGTAGCGGGTGGGGAAGAGGAAAGCGTCGATCTCGTGAAAGAAGCTCTGTTTGGCTGCGCCGTAGACGGGGCCGAGATACTCAACTCGCTCGGGAAACTCGGCGCACAGCTTGTCAACCTGCGCCTGGATTTCGGTTTCGACAATCGGCCCGGCAAGCAACAGCCGCACATCGCGTCCGGCGGTATGCAACCGGCGAAAGGTTTCCACCACGTCGTCAAAGCCTTTTGCGAGTGTGAGATTGCTCAAGTGGCCGAGCGTGAAACTGCCACGCCGGGCAACGTTCTCGCTTGCAGGCACGTCTTCGTCAGGCAGCATGATGGTGCTCGGAATGATTCGGCACGGAGCGCGCAGCGGATAAGCCGCTTGCAGGTCCGCCGCCATCCGCGGACAAAGTAGCAGATGCACACCATGCGGGTAGAGCAGTCGATCAAGGAGTTTCAATCGCCACACCGGCTCTCTAATGTAGGCGTAACTGTGGTGGTGCACCGCCACCGGAATGCCGCGGAGCTTGGCGATCGCCGCCGCCGCAATGTTATAAAACATTGCGAGCCCTTTATTGCACGGCATGTAAAGCACCACGCGCTGCGCTTGGCGGCGGTGAAACAACAGTCGTGGCAGCGCCAGCAATAGGTGAACAAGCTTGCGAAGTCGAAAGCCCCAGGTAATCTGCGTGGCGCCCGACGAAAGATTTAGCCGGCGGACGGTTCCCACAGTTTCAAGGGCTTGCGCGACGCGCTCGGTGCAGAGCGTCATCCCCGTGACGGGCGGCGGAAAAACGCCGAGTGCAATCGCCTCTAGCGCGGTGTGGTTCGTATTCATGCGCGCTGTTGATTTCTTTTGCGGCGGAGTACTGAGCATCGTCATCGGCGAGTGTTTTGACAAATGACGATAACGATGCTCAGCTCACCGTCGACTCGGGCCTAGCCCGTCACATAGCGGCGACGGAATGGCATCACCGGAACCAGCGGCTGCTGCCGGGCCGTGCCAAACACCAGCCGACATACAATGCCCAGCGCGAACGCAAAGAAGAAGGCTTCCAGAATTTCTACACTCATGATACCAATATCGCCCCGCATATAGGCGGTAAAGTGGGGGAATGCCGCGCACAGGGCCGCCAACAAGAAGGGATTCTCCGGTTGGCGCTGCAGGGGCTCATCGAATAAGCGCACCAACAAGACCGTCCACAGCGCGTAAATCGGCAAAGCCCAAATGACCCCGTCGTACCAACAGTGTCCGACGATTCCAATGCCCCAGTTGGTCGCATAGGGGAGCCCGAGGATTTGCACAATCTTTGAGCCAATGACGTCCGGTTTACCCGGCCAGACAACCCGTGGCACCGGGTACGAAGCAATGAATTGCAGCGATTCGAGGGTATGTTCTTCGACCACCTCGCGCTCCATTAGTTCCATCATTAGCAGCGAGTTCCACACGCTATACTGCGCGGCGAAGTGCAGCGTGTCTTGGCGTAAGGGATTAAGGGCCGTTTCCACCGTGAGCTGCTTCATCTGGTCAACGAGCCCGCCGACGGTCCGCTCGGCACCCTTGGTGTTGTAGTGGCGGAAATTGGAATAGAACGACGCCACCATAAGCGTCACGACCAGCGTCGCGCCCAGGAACATCACGTTGCGGCCACGCGGCAGATGCCGCCATCGCATCCAGTACATGCAGAACGCGGGCGACAGGACCACTGACAGCAGCAGGCGCCGCCCGACGAACGCATACATCGCGAACATCGCCGAGAACAGGTAGACGCCAATGAAGAGCGCGAGCATCGGCATACTCAAACGGTTGCGGTACCACCAGACAAAGCTAAACACGGTCGCGAAGAGCACCGATTTCTGCGAGATGTTCAGCAAGAGCGCGTTCAGCACCGGGATCGGCGACCGTAATTGAATGACATACGCCAGCGCAACGGCCACGCAGAATCCAACAATGAACAGCACCAATCCCAAACTAAGCGGCGGCCAACTCTGTAACCGCTTGGCGAAAATGCGCTGCGGAAATTTGAAGAAGTAGTAAAACAGGAACAAGAGCGCGAGGAAAGTGCTGGCCAAGACAATGTAGAGGCTCTCTTGCTCGCGCGAAGGCCTGAACCAGCGGAGCTCGATCCAGTGAAAGTTGTCCGAGGCGACTTCCAAACAGCCGACGCCGATAAAGATGCCGATGCTGATGAGAATCAGATTCCACG
This sequence comes from Pirellulales bacterium, assembly GCA_022841705.1. Taxonomy (GTDB): domain Bacteria; phylum Planctomycetota; class Planctomycetia; order Pirellulales; family Lacipirellulaceae. Next base: position 309,378 of record JALHQZ010000003.1, on the reverse strand, counting down.
CGGTGAGTAGCTCGCTGCGGCCGCGGATGTACGGAACCACAATGAGCAACGTGCAGAGCACGAACACGAGGACACCGAATAAGGACATCATGGCGGATCATTCCGAACGCGGAAAGCAGTGGTTCGGCCGAGGTTTTGTGTGAAACGGGGTCGATTTCTCTAGTATGGCTGGCGATGCGGGCGAGCGTCGCGATGGCCGGTTAAGTTGGGTGTTCAGAGCGGGCGCTTCGGGGCGGTTACGCCCGCTAAATTGGTTGTAACAGTTTTTCGGCGGCGGGCCAAAGTGTTGGGTTGGAGGTGGGGCAAACGCGCTCCGCTACCGCGTCGCGGCTAACGGTGTGAGGACGCCGGCATCGGTGAGGGCGCGGCGGACTTCGGGGACGGGGCTTGCGCGCTGCATCCAATCGGCGAGGAGTGGTTTCGTCGCCGATTGGTAGGCGGGGAGGTGGTTGTCGTCGCTCACATCCAGGAGGGCGTCTGTCAGCGCTGCCAAATCATCGCTGGGGAAAATGCGGCCGTTGCGGCCGCCCTCCACCAGTTCGTGTGCGGCGCCGACAATGTCGCTGGCGATCACCGGCCGACCGGCCGCGAGCGCTTCTTGCACCACCACGGCCCACGGTTCGAAGCGGCTCGGCACGACGACCAGTTCGGCGGCATGGTACGCAGCGACGAGTTCGGCAGGCTCCATGAAGCCGCTCCATCGCACGCGTTCGCGCAGGTGTTCCGGCACGCGCTGGCGGAGTCCTTGTTCGCTGGGCCCGGCGCCGACGATCACGAGGTCCCACTCGGGGCGGCGGTCGGCAAGTTGGGCGAAGGCGTCGATCAACAAATCGACCCCTTTAATCGCAATCAATCGGCCGCTGAAAAGCATCGCCTTCCGACGCGGCGCGAGTCCCAACTTCTGCCGAAACGCGCTGATCGCTGCTGCATCCTTGCGTGCGAACAGTTCGTAGTTGGGCCAGTACGGCACGCGGTACACGCGCTCGGGCCGGTTCCAATACTGGGCGAAGAACTGGTCGCCGTATTCGCCCATCGTCATCACGCCGGTGACATGCTTCATCCACGAGGCGTAATATGCTGCTTTCAACTTCTTCTTCACGCCGGCGAGGCCATCCTCATTTCGAATACTGGCGTCCGAGCGGACGAAAATGGGAATCCCTGCTTTGGCGACGGTGCGCATGAGTGTGAAGTACGATAGGTAACTTGGCACGGCCGTGATGAGGGCGGCGAACTTTTCGCGGATGAGATACTCCGCGATGCGCCGGCCTTTGGGCAACTCGATGTGCGCGCGCAACAGCGATTTTTTGTACGAGTAGTTCGCGCGGTCATCGGGCGCGCTGAAGTCGACCGGGTGAATCTCCGCGGGGAGCTCTTGCCCCCACACGAAGTCGGCCCGGCGATGGCTTGTGAGCGAGTAGATCGCCACTTCAGGGATGCCCGCGGCGAGCACTTTGTTCAGGTTCACCGCGTACGGCGCCAGCGTGTTGATGAGCAGCCCCACTTTGGGTCGCGAATCGGTGGTGCTCATCGGCGGAATCGATTCCACAACGCTCAGTACGCGCCTTCCGCAAACAGCACTGTCTTCACCGTGCGGAGCAGCAGATACGCGTCCAGCCACGGCGACCAGTTCCGCACATAGTAGGCGTCGAGGGCGACGCGCTCTTCGTAGGTGGTGTTGTTGCGGCCAGAAACTTGCCACAGGCCGGTGATGCCGGGTTTCACGCTGGAGTAAAGCCAGTAGTCGTCGCCATACTTGCGAATCTCGGACGAGACAATCGGCCGGGGGCCGACCAAACTCATTTCGCCCCGCAGCACGTTCCACAATTGTGGCAGCTCGTCGAGACTGGTCTTGCGGAACAAGCGGCCCATCATGGTGATCCGCGGATCGTTACGCAGTTTCTGGTCCTTCGCCCACTCGGCTTGCGCCTCGGGGTTCTGGGCCAGATGCTGCTGCAAAACTTGGTCGGCATTGGCGACCATCGTGCGGAACTTCCACGCTTTGAACGTGCGGCCATCCTGACCTAGCCGAGTGTGGCCGAATAGAATCGGGCCCTTCGATGTGAGCTTTACCAAGAGCGCGATGACTAACAGGATCGGAGACAACAACAAGCCAATCGTTAGCGCGATGGTGAGGTCGAGGCCCCGCTTCACGGCCCGTGGCCCGGGGAGCAGCAGATTTTGTTGCAGGTGAACGCCGGCCAAACCGTCGATCGGGCGATGGCCGGTCCAATTGTCAGGCAGCCCGGTCAGGTCCGAGACCAACTGCACGTGCGGCATGGCCGACAGGGCGCTAGTGACTTCTTCCGACACATGGCCCGGGCGATCTTCGCCGGCAACGACCAAAGCCCAGTAGGCATGTTTTTCTGCAGCAAGGCGGTCGACCTCGCTCCACGTGCCGAGATACCACTCTTCACTGCCATCGAGTTCCAGCACCGTGGGGTCGGCGATGACGCCCATCGGCCTCAGGCCCAAGTGCCGATTGGTGGTAAGCCAGTGGTGCAGTTCCACGGCCGCTTTGCCATCGCCGCATACCAGCGTGGGGAACCCCCACCACTTGCGCGTTCCTAATAGCCGCCGCACGGCGCTACGGCCCACGGTGAGCGCGACCAAACTTATCGCCCATGCTGAAAACAAGAACCACCGCTGGACGGTGAGTTCCCCGGTGAGAATCGCAACGCCGACCGCCCACATGGCGAACATCGCGGTGGCGGCCACAATCACCCGGCGGAATTCGTCCACGGGGCTCAGCCGGATGCCGGGGTACAAACCGAGTTCGCTGCCCACCAGCACGAAGCCGGTGGCGATCGGGAGCAAGCTGCTCGATACGTCGAGCCCCAGTACGCCGCCGAACACGAACAGCACTTGCCGCGCCGCGGCGATGCTGAAGGTTAACAAGGCCACGTCGCACAGCACCAGCGGCAAGCTGGTCCGCCACGACTGAGCCACATATTCACGCCCCACCTGCCGACGCTCCACCGGGCGATCCGCGTGTTCCGCCGACGGTTTGGTGGGAGACAACAAGGCCGCCTGCGAGAGGTGAGGATTCGAACGAGCCGCAACGAGCTTCCGCGCTTCAGTGGCAGTCTTCATGAGGAGTCAATCAATACAAGCGGATGCAAACCAATCCTCTTCGCCACGGTTTCCGAAACCTGGCGGTCGGAGGCCCGTGCCTCCCATTACCTCAGCGACGCTCTCTTAGGTAGTCAATCAAGATAAGTAAGTCGCCTGCCGACTTCGACGCTTTCTTCCCGCGAAAAGTTCCTCACAGGGACCAGTTACACGGGTTACCCAATCTTTCGGGTTACCACGTCGCTCCGCACGTCGGCTGCTCTCCCCCGCAGTGTACGCACCGGCGCGGCGAACCGTCAACGAATGGGAACCCGCATTTCCCGCTAGCACTGGGTAAATTTGGGCGAATCAACCGCTCCGGCGGCTTGTGCCGTTCGAGCCGGCCGGGCAGTCTGTGCGGCTTGCCCCGATGGGCCGGATTAGCCGTCCAGCCACGCCCGCCGCGGTTGGTTTTCCGGCAGCGTTTCCCTTGTTAGAATACCTTATCTTTACCAGGATAAAGTCTTGCCCGGGGCCCACAATATCCTCCAAAAAGGGGGCGAGGGGTCTGGGCGAACTTTTCGTCGGTCGAAGGGGGCAATCGCCTCCCATCCTGCCGCCTCGTGAACGCTTTCCATCGGGCGCAGGGTTCTTCCGTCGGCATTTAAGTTTTACGCCAGAACTGCGCACACACGCGGTTCTGCTTACACGCTAGCAATTGACAGTAAGGCACACATGGCCAGCAAAGTGACGTGGTTTGGACGCGCCCGATATTTCCTGCGGAGCCACATCGTGCATGGTCCGGTGCGCGTGGTGCTGCAAAACCTGTTCACGCGCTTCCAGTCGCTCTTCATTCAGCCCACGCTGCTGCCGTACTTTATTAGTTACTTTCCATTCCGGAAAAACCACTACTCCTACCTGCTGCCGAAGAACCCGCCGGCGCCTCCGGGGCGCGACGCCAACGGCCTTCCCTACCCGCCCGAACACCTGTGGCTCGGTTACGGCCGGACGATTGAAGAGTGGCTCGAATCGGGCGTGCGGCACGTGACCAAGATGCGCGAAATCTTGGCCACCGCCGGCTACCATTTCGAGTCGGGCGATCGCGTGCTCGAACTTGGCGTCGCCGGCAGTCGGATGCTGCGCAACCTGGTGGACGTGGCCGACCGCTGCGAAATCTGGGGCACCGACCTCAGTGGCGAGCACATCATGTGGAGCAAGCAGTACCTCAGCCCGCCGTTCCACTACTGCATCACCACCACCACGCCGCACCTGCCGTTCGCGGACAACTACTTCAGCCTCATCTACGCCGGTAGTGTCTTCACGCACATCGACGACATGACCGACACCTGGCTGATGGAGCTCCGCCGCGTGCTGAAAACCGGCGGCTACGCCTACCTCACCATCCACGACCAGCACACCATCCGCGTGCTGAGCGAACAGCGCAACCTCGACCTCTCGAAAACGCTCTACTGCCGCGAGAAGTATTTCAAAAATAACGACTACGGCATGTTCACCATCGGCCGCTACATGCGCAGCCAAGTCTTTTTCGATACCGACTACTTCACGAGCATGGTGAAGGATTTCTTCGAGGTGGTGAGCGTGACGCCGGAAGCGTATGGGTTTCAGACGGCGGTGTTGCTGCGGAAGAAGGCGTAAGCGGTTGTAGCTTGGGTCCTCCGACCCGAGCGCGTGCCACTGGCGTGCCGCCAGTGGGAACCCGGAGTAATGTCTGACTTCATTTCCCACTGGCGGCACGCCAGTGGCGCCCGCATACTGAAGACGATTCGGTCTAGTGACAAGTCAGGCCAACGTGAAGACAGCCATGATCACCCGCTCACTCTTCTTTGCTCTTATTTGCCTTTCTTTTGGCTGCAAGCCACAGTCCCCTGCGACGGCGTCTTCTCCTGTAGCCCCAACCGAACCCGCTCCGAGCATAGAAGTCGCGGGCGAGTCCCAGTCTGCGAAGACGTCCGCTGCCGAAGAGCTAATCGAACCCGCTGCGGGGATTGAAGGCTTGGGCCCGTCCCAGTCTGCGAAGGCGTCTGCTAGGAAAGACCTAATCGAACTCGTCCTAGTCGACCTCGTCATGTCCGGTGATTTGGATTCGGTACGATCGTACATCGATGCAGACAGGACACTCGCCAACGCAAGACGATCTGATGGGGTGCCTCTCCTGTATTTCGCCGCTGCAAACGGACATAAGGAGATCGTGGCCTACCTGTTGGATCGGGGAGCCGTGATCGATGCGAGCATCGATTACGGCACCGCCCTCCATATTGCCGCAGAGAACGAATACGAAGAAGTCGTGCGATTATTGCTGGATCGCGGCGCCGACTCGAACCTTCAAGACGACTGGAAGCAAACGCCACTTCACAACACAACCCAAAATCAACGCGACACCGTTGCAAGACTGCTTATTGACTCGGGAGCAGACATCAACGCTCGTGATTACGAGGGGCGAACACCGTTGCACCGGTGTAAGAGCCTTCTAGTGGCGAAGCTGCTCATCTCAAAAGGAGCTGATGTGAACGCGACAGACAACTCCGGCTACACTCCGCTTCACTGGGCTGGAACATCACGGGAGATTGTCGATCGCCCAACAATCGAGTACCTACTCGCCAACGGCGCCGACGTTACCATAACTGACAACGCTGGGCTCACACCGCGACAACTTGGCGCTCAGAACTCTCAGGACGAGCTGGTGGAAATCCTCGATGCGCAGAAGCCATGATCAGATCTCAAACAAGACCGGGCGCCACTGGCGTCCATCAAAGTCAAGCCATGGCCGGCAGTACGCATTCCAAAGATTACATAAAAAAAGACCAACAGGACCCCTATCCCATCGATCTTCTTTAATCCCGTTATCCGGTCAAACATCCGCACTCTAAATATCCAGCGTCACCTGCTCCTCCTTCGCCACTTGGCGAAGTTTACTCAGGGCCCGGACTTCAATCTGGCGGACGCGTTCTTTCGTGACGCCTAGCTTGGCGCCCACTTCTTTGAGCGTCAGCGGTTCGACGCCGCGTTCCAAACCGAACCGCGAAATCACGATTTGTTGTTCGCGCTCGTCGAGCCGGCGGAGGATGCGCTGGATGTTGGCTTCGCGCAGCCGCTGGGCGTTTTCGTGTTGCGTGGGGTTATCGCGCAGCTCTTCCGTGAGCGCGAACAGTTCATCACTACTCGTGCGGAAGCGGCTTTGGTGTTTGGTTTCACCCGGGATCGAGCGGGCGAAGTTCTTCATGATCGCCCAGGTGGCGTACGTGCTGAACTTGTTGCCGCGGGCGAAATCGAACTTTTCGATCGACTTCAGCAGGCTGATGTTGCCGTCGCTCACCAGTTCGAAAAAGTTCTGGTCGGGCGTGACGTGCCGCTTGGCGATCGACACCACCAGCCGCAGGTTCGCCCGGGCGATTTCGTTCTTGGTCTCGACCGCTTGGCGATGCAGCGCTTCAATCTCGTCCATCAGCGTCGCTTGCGGGCGGCGGACATCGAGCTCTTTGCGCAGCTTGTCCGCCTTGTACTTCAGGTAGTTGTACTTGCGGAAGATGTGCTGTTCCTGCTCGCGCGTGAGCAGCGGCATTTCGTACAGGCTGGCGAGGTACGGCGGCAAGCCGGCGGGGCGGCGGGCCTTTTTGCTGAGCGTGTCGGCGTCGGGCATCGGTCCCAGGCACGCGGCGTCGGCGCCTTTGCGCTTGAAGCGGTCGTTGGGAATGAACTCCAGCGGCAGCTCCATAATCTCCGCGGCCCGCAGTTCGTTGATGATGCGGTAGACGGTGGTCTTGGTGCGCGCGAAGCGCTTCATCAGCTTGTCGACACTCACGCCGCGGCGGAACTCGTCGTACAGCTTCTTGCGCTGCTGCTCGTTCAGCGGGCCATCGAGATCGGGGAAGATCGCCAGCTCGGGATGATCCTTGTCGAACTGCCGCAACGTGGTGCGAATGGTTTCAACGCTGCGGCCGGTGCGCGCTGCCAGGCACCGCGAGACTTCCGTCGCGCAAGAGCCATCGGTCGCCATGCGGCGGGCATGTTCCACCAGCTCATCGCGCTGCAGATCGGTCAATTGGCTGAACTTGGCGCCACGTTCCACGCGGGCTTGATTCGCACGCACGAAGCGGTCGACACTGCTGCGCAGGAAACCAACGCGCTTGCGACCACCGGCAAAGACGAACCGCCGGCTGACGAGGCCCGATTCACGCCAGCGCGAAATCGTCTTGGTTGAAACGTTGAATTGCTTGGCGACTTGCTCGACGGTGAGGACCGGTTCGCCCATCGCGTCGGCCAGAACGTCGATCGAGTCCGACAGGTCTTCGACCAGCAGCCGCAGATCGTGCAGCAGGTCGGCGCCAGCAAGCTTGGCGTTCGGTTCCGTTTCGGGGCGGAACGTGGTGATGCGGAACGCGATGTATTCGTACGGATACGTTTTGTCGGGATCGATCTCAGCGATCAGCCGTTCGGCCGCTTCAATCTGGGCGAGCCGGACTTCGCGCGGAGCGAACCGCACCTGCTGATGCCGCAAGCGATCGAGGGCCGGAATGGTGTAAGCGCGAATCATGGCGTTGTTTTGGGGTTGGCTCCGCCTTCACAAATAACCCAATCGGGTGGGTTGTGAACGTTGCTGCATGCGGCGCGCACCCTAGCTGTTCGCTGCTAGCGATGTGAGTCCGCACTAGTTTTACGCAATTAAGTGCGGAAAGGTCGAGAGAAGTTCACGATTTTTCCGCAGGTTGGGCTTTCTTGCCTGACTTGCCCAGGTTAACGGAGGGGTGGCTGGGGTCGGCGCGTCAGCCGCCCCCAGTAGTGGTGAGTTTGACTTCACTTCCGCTCGGGTCGCGACCCCAGCCACCCGAAAACCGCCGCCCCCAGCAGGCGCCGAGATTGATCTCACTTCCGCTGGGGTCGCGACCCCAGCCACCCACCGTGGGATAGGTTTTCTAGCCTGTCTTGCCCCGCCAACTGAGACTGCCATTCCACCGTACGACGGGCCTCCGAGCCTGTTGTTAGCGAGAGAAAAACCCCTCCAATGGGTTGTTTCCAGCACCTTGTGTGGCAATGTGGCGCCTGTGGCAAATGTCGCCGGGGTTGTTCTAGGCCGAATGCGTCGAAGTTCAGCGGCAAACCGTAGTAGCGTTAGCCGATCTCACGTTCTTTGCCCCGCCGTTTACGCCAGGTTGCCCTTCGAGTCGATAAACTCTGCGGAGTCGTTTCGACTCTCACGATGGCGGCGCGGATTTAGGTTATCCACGGATTTTGGGTTATCTGGGAGATCAGCTCATGCGGCGGTTGAACCTTGGAGTTCTGTCACTCTCCCTGCTGATCGCTGGCTCGCCCTTTGCTGGCAGCTCGGCCTGCGGGAGCGAAAAGTTCGACCTGCGGCCCGCGGTGGCGGTGGGCGCAACGAGCGAGGTTTCCATCGAAATCGAAATCGGCGGCGATCTGCTCGTGAAGCCGCAGTTCCGCGCGCTGGTTAACCTGCCGCCGGGCGCCAAGCTGGAAGAACAGAAGTTGCCGATGACCGTGAAGGGCGCGTTCGCGTATGACGAACAGATCCTCGCGGTTGAGTCCGGCCGGCCCGCGGCGGCGGTGCGGCTGTATCGCCAAGCGCAGGCGGACATCAAGGTGAGCTCGACGATTAAGTCACCGCGGCTCCGCGCTGACCTCGGCGCCCTCACCGCGGTTAATGAAAAGAGCCGCGTGATTTTGGCCGCTATCAACGGTCCACTCACTCGCGATGAACTCGACCTGGTGGAAGTCGCCGGCGATCCGCTGGCGGTTGATGGAATTCTGCCAACGCAGCCAGTCGAAGAGAACGAACGTTGGGCGGTGAATGAACAAGCGATGGGCCGGCTGCTCGGCCTCGGTGGCGTCGCGCTGTGCGAAGTGACGGGCGAGCTGGATGAAACCAACCCCGGTTTTGCCCGGATCAACTTTAAGGGCCGCGTGCATGGCGCCGTCGATGGGGGCTCGGCCGAGTTCGACGTGAACGGCGTCGCGCTCTTTGACCGCAAGCTTCGCCGCATCACGCAAACGAACTTGGCGATCACCGACCGCCGCCCCATCGGCCCCGCCACGCCGGGGACCGATTGCGTTTCGAAAGTGCGCGTGCAGCTCAAGCCGATCGAATCGAGCACGCTCCTCGCCGCGCCGGTGATCGCCGCCGCGAAAGCGAGCCTCGCCAAACCGCAGCGCGAGTTGGTGCTGCGCACCGAACGCCAAGGTTACGAAGTGCTGCACGACCGCCGCTGGTTGGTCTCGGCGGTGGAACGTGAATCGACAACGCTGCGCTGCCTCGGCGAGCATGGCCTGTTGGGCCAAACAACACTCACACTGTTGCCGCGCCGCAGCGCCGACCGCCACTCCAAACTGGCCGACTTGCAGAAGGATGTGCAACATTCGCTCGGCAAGAACCTGAAACAAATTGTCGCGACCGAAGATTGGAAAACCGCCGCCGGCCACCACGCGATTGGCCTAGTGGCGAACGGCGATGTCGACGGCGTGCCGGTGCAGTGGCGATATTTTTTGGTGGCGCCCGTCGGCGAAGGCCACCGCATCGCGTTCGCCACCACGCTCGAAACATCGCAAATCGAACGCTTCGCCAAAAGCGACCGCGACTTGGCCAACCGCCTGCGCCTGATCGAACTCCCCGCCGGCGTGACGCCGAGCGAACGGATCCCGATCACCGAATCGCAGGGGAAGCAGATCACCGCGAAGCCGGCGCCACCGGCGAAGCGCCCCGCGCGCAACGCCCGCCGCGCGGCGAGTGGCCCGCGGTTGTTCTAACGGGGGCCGTTAGCGGCGTTCACGTCGCTTCTTCCGCGGAGCGGATTAGTAGGCCCGGCGTTTACGCCGGGTCGGGTGGTGATCCAAAGGATGTTCCTCGAGGCCCGTTCACGGGCCTCCACCGAAAGTTTCCTAGCGGCCCGCAACCCGGCGTAAACGCCGGGCCGAAGAAGCCGCTGCGCGGCGGAAGGGGCGTGAACGCCCCTGAATCCAATGCAGTTCTCCTGGACGACAGGAGCCGATGCTTGAAGCAGCCTGAGGCCAAACGCTAGCATAGGTAAGCTGCATACTGAAGGTGTCCTTCAATATGCAGGTCTTACTGAAGAAGTTTCCGTCTAATAACAAGTTTTCCTTCTCAGGCTGAAAGCGAATGACCGACTCAGAGTTCCTTGCGTGGGCTATGGAAAAGGGCATAGATGCTGATGCAGTTTTGGTCATTCTTGAGTCCAGTGCTACGCCACTTGATTCGAAAACGGTGCGCACGGATTGCCTCTATTCGCCTGACGACATTTACGATCTATGTGAGACAAATCGATTTGGGGTTTCGCCACAGAACGCTGGATTCATCTTCGTCGGCTGCTGCGCGAACGGTGACCCCATCGCGGTGGATGTCGATGCGGACAAGGGCTCCATTTGGTACATAGGACATGAGGTTATGCACTCCACATCGATGCGACAGATTGCAATACGTGTAGCTGACAATCTTCGCAGTGCATATACATCCATTGTCACTGACCGTGATTTTCCTGTAGACTACTATTCCGCAAAACAAAGATACGGCGGATAACAAAAAATTGCATCGAAGTGCTCGGTCGGTGGTTGTTGACTTGCGTTAAGTCAACTGCTCGCACTCGATGAATTTGAGCGTTCGCAGCCCATGAGGGCGTGTCCTTTATCGCCTTGGGGATGAGGGACTACCGCTCCGCGAGCCGTAGCGATTGGCGATTCGAACGGTTTACTGAGTATCGGAGCAACGGAGCCCCAGATATCGGACCGGCCGCCCGCTGCCGGGATCCATTGCTTCCGGGTGGACGCAACAACACTTGCCGTTTCACCGCGAAAATCAATGAGGATGATTCCCCTGCTAGAGTCGGGGCCGCTCCCCGCGCTCGGTGGCGAAGAAACTCGAAGAATTCGCGCGAGCTTGACAGCTTTCGGCTCCCCGCAGCATAATTTTGCCCACGATGTGCAAAGTCTCGTTTGAACCCTCCTTCGATCCCAGGTGATGCTAATGACCCGCATAACATCTTGGAGCTTCTTCTGCTCGGCATTTATGTTTTGCGCCGTGGCTTCCGGCCAAACGGTTCAAGCTCCGTTCAACACGGACTACAGCGTGATTGACCTCGGCACGCCGCCGGGGGTGCCCCGCAGTCTTGGTGGGCTCACGTTTTTGGACTCCGATACGCTGCTGATCGGCGGCGCTGCGAATGGCGGCTCGGGCGCGATCTACAAGATCGACATCGCCCGCGATGCAATAACCAACACCATCACGGGTTTCGTCGGCACGGCGAGCGTGTACGCGACCGCGCCCAACATTGATGGCGGACTCGAGTTTGGTCCCGGCGGGGTGCTGTTTTACACCGGTTACAACAACAACATTCTGGGGCAGATCAAGCCAGGAAACTCGGCCCCCGATAAGATCATCAACCTAAGCACACAAACCCCTCCGGTGGGAGAAAGCGTGGGGACATTGCGATTTGTGCCCCCGGGCTTCGCGGGTGCTGGCCAATTGAAACTCGCCAGTTACAGCGCGAACACCTGGCACACGCTAACTTTAGCGCCGGATGGATTGGGGACTTACGACATTTCCGCGGTGAGTCCCAGTCTCAGCGTGCAAGGCGGACCTGAAGGAATTGTTTACATCGATTCCGCCAACCCTGGTTTCGTGGTTGATTCCATTTTGCTGAGCGAGTACGGCTCCGGTTCGATTGGCGCGTATGAGATTAATTCCAACGGCGATCCGATTCTTTCCTCACGGCGACCCTTCATCACCGGTCTCAATGGTGCTGAAGGCGCGGAGATCGACGCGGTCACCGGCGACTTCCTGTTCAGCACGTTCGGCGGCGGCGATCGCGTGATTGTTGTGACGGGTTTTATCCCGACCGTGCCGGAACCAGCAACGGGCGCGATAGTGGCCCTAGGTGTCGCAGTCGCCGCATGGTGGAGTTGGCCCCGACGGCGGATTACTTCCAGCCGTTAAGACATTTTTGCCGGTTGGGAATCGCGACTTCAATCCGCGAGACGTTCAAACGTCAGCAAAGTGCCGTTGTGGTGCGTGGTGTCGAAGGATCCTCAGCAGCCCATCCCCGCTGATCGACATCCCAAGGCGAGCGGCCAGCCGCGTTCCAAGTTCGCCGCCAGAAGCGAGTCCTAGGGCGCGGAAGGTGTCATCGAGGCGCTGAGTCCGGCGGGCGCCTGTCGCTGCGACGGCGGGGAGTCGCTCGGTGAAAATCCGTTGCGAACAATCTGCGTTTCGGCAGAAAAATTTGCGGCTTCGCCAACGAATCGTAACCGGCCGGCCCTGCCGTGGTAAATCCGCCAGTTTTCGGACATCGGAGCTATGAACATGTCGTGATGAGCATCCGCAGGCAGGGCAAGGAGCCGCCGCGCCACAGCTAACGACATGCAGCGTGATCAAATGGTCGCCACACTCAACGCTCTGGCAGCGAAGCGATTCCGGCTGCGGCAAGAGGGGAGCGACACGCACGACACCAGCCTCAATCGGGCGCGCCGTGCCTGGCATCCTGGAGTGAACTTCCTGAAACCAGTATGAAACAACGGATCGAAAGTTCACCAAGAGTGAGGAAGAACCCTTTTCGGTTGCCAATTCTCCCCGCCAGGTGCCCTGATCTTCAATTGCCATTTACAGTTCTTCGCAGAGAGCTTCGCCACCAGGAGGTAGCCGCTCTTGCGTTCGACATGCGTGACCAATGCCCTGCGGTGCTTAGCGCCGACCATGGTGACCCCCTCCCAATCACCGAATCGCCGCCGCTCATTGACCACGGGGGGCCGATCGGCGCCCGACACGGTGCAAGGTAATTTGCCGCGCCGGTCATCCTGCGGTCGTCGGCGTCCGCTCCGCCGGAGAAAGCTTTCCCAATGCTCACGGTGCTCGTCTCGTTTGATCCAATCGTAGATCGTCTGGTGCGACACCCACCACGACGGATGATGTCGGTGCTCGCGGCATAGCCGGCCGGCGATCTGGTCCGGTGACCAACATTGCGAGAGCCCTTGCCGGATCGCGGCATTCACCGCGGATCGATCCGCCTTTCGTGGGACGGGACGACATCGCCGACGTTCGGCCGCCTGCTGTTGAGCTGCCACGGCCGAGTAGTCATCGCCCGAGGAGTTTCGCGAGAGTTCGCGGCTGATCGTGCTCTTATGCCGTCGCAGCCGCCGAGCAATTGCCGCTTGGGATTCCCCCGCGTACTGCATCTGACTTATGACTTCGCGTTCGTTCATGGTAAGCTGATCTGCCATCGCTGGGCCTCAGTGAGGATGTCGATTGAACAACAACATCCAAACCGACCAGCGGTGGTTTTCAAAGATCAATTCGTGCTAGCGTTGCGTTTCAGGTTAGAAGCTGCCACTTCATTGTCCGATCGTGGTAGAGCTATTGCTCTACTAATATCTGAGCTTCAACGAGCACGGATGTCCCATGAACGACGATGAATTACTAACACCGGGACCTTCGGGACCTTCGTTGACGCATTGGACCTCAAACTCTCTCTCGCGGAGCGATTGCCTCGATTACAACATGACCCCTCGTGTAGTTCGCAAAGCTGACGACCGAATGGCCGACAAAAGGGTCGAGCTTGGAGACGATCAAGCTGCCCAGGCAGTCGTTAGAGGGCTAATTGACGACTTGCTGGCGCGTGTCGACCATCGCAACTTGCTCTTCGGCCAGTTGTCGGCAGAGTCGCTGCTGACGGTGACGACCGACTGGAAAACCATGAACCAGTAAGAACAATGAAGAAGTAGGATGACGGGCGCTTAGTTACCAGTTCTCAACCTGTGAGTTGGAGAGAGGCGGCTAGAATGCGGAACCAAAATGGGCCCTTGAGCTGCCCTCCACAACCCCGACAGTCCTGGGAAGAAGGTAAGGTCCGGAGCAAACTGCACTACGTTTTGCTTCTGGTGTTGGGGTGCACCTCTGCGTCACAGGTGGCTGGGGCCCAAAGTTCGGCCAAGCAACCCAATATCCTCATTATCCTGGCGGATGATTTAGGCTATGGAGATGTCGCTTGCTATAACCCGAAACGCGGAAAAATCTCGACACCGAATCTAGATCAACTCGCCGCGCGGGGAATGCGTTTCACCGACGCGCATTCGAGTTCGGCGGTCTGTTCGCCTTCGCGCTACTCGCTGCTCACTGGACGCTATCATTGGCGCACTTGGCTGCAGTCGGGCATTGTCAACAAATTCGGCCCGCCCCTCATCGCGCCAGCTCGGCTAACTATTGCTGATCTCCTTCGGGAGCGCGCTTATCGCACAGCTTGTATTGGGAAGTGGCACCTGGGCTGGAACTGGCCGATACCACCCGATCGACGGGACGAGTTCATTGCCGATCCGCGAAATACGTCCGAGCCGCCGAATGATTCGACAAAAGCCTTGTGGCGTGAAGTATTTTCGCAACCGCTGAGCGGAGGGCCCCTGGATTGCGGGTTCGAAAGTTTTTTTGGCGTCGACCTGCCGAATTTCCCGCCGTTCTGTTACATCAAGGGGAATCGCACCGTTGGCCTACCCACGGAGGTGCTGCCGGCCGAGTTGATGGCCAAAAATCTAGCCGACTTTTCGCGCCCGGCGATGCCAGGGTGGAGGCTTGAGACGGTGCTGCCGGAACTGACTGAGCGGGCATGTCAAGTCATCCATAGTTCTGCAGAAGAGCGGCAGCCGTTTTTCTTGTACTTGCCCCTCACCGCCCCCCATACACCGCTGGCAGTCAACAAAAAGTGGCAGGGTAAGAGCGCGCTAAACACGTACGCCGACTACGTAATGGAAACCGATGCGGTCGTCGGACGAGTGCTACATGCGCTGGACGAGGCAGGCGCGACGGAAAATACAATCGTAATCCTCTCGAGTGACAACGGCTGCGCACCGTACGTCGGCATCGAAGAATTGGCGGAGCACAGCCATTATCCCAATTGGCCATGGCGTGGCTTTAAGACCGACATCTGGGAAGGCGGTCATCGTGTTCCCTTCATCGTTTCTTGGCCTGGCACGGTCAGTAGCGGCGCCACATGCGACCAACTCGTCGGACAGGTCGATATCCTCGCGACGATTGCCGATGTTCTCCAAATCGAGTTGCCCGCGAATGTGGCAGAAGATAGCGTCAGCTTTTTGCCGCTTTTGTTGGGAGCTAAATCGGGCACACGCCAAACCGCGGTTAATCAGTCCATAAATGGTCTGCTCGCGATCCGCAGGGGACCTTGGAAGCTCATCTTTGGCCCCGGCTCGGGCGGATGGGGCGGAGGTAGCGAGGCAGAGACACAACAGCTGTATCAGCTTGACGAAGACCCCTCCGAGGAGCGGAACCTTGTTGAGAAGCATCCGGAACTGGTCGTCGAACTGACTTCGCTCATGGAGCGAATTGTCAGCGCAGGACGCAGCACCCGCGGACCTGGCCAACAAAACGATGTGCCAGTCAATTGGCGACAATTTATCGCTTCGCAAGCGGAATAACCCGCGATACCCGCTTTTAAGCAAATGTACCGAAGTGGCGTTCACTTTTGCGTTTGCTCGACGCCAGAAACAATCGCGATCACTTCCGGCGTGCGGCCGAGCGCTGCGACAATTTGCTCGATGGCTTGCTCGGCTGCTTTCCGAATTGTGGGATTGCTCTTGGCGCTGACCGCGATTTTGAGCATCTCCGGGTCGGGGTAGCGGGTGAGAATTGCCAGCACCAGCGCTTGCTCTTCGGGTCGATTCGCTAGCTCCAGGGCTCGGCGACACATTTCGGCGCGCTCCTCCGCCGACATGTCGAACTGCCGAGCCAAGCGGATGTAGCCCCGTAGAGCGCGCACTTGGTACTTGTTGTTCGTGGCGGCTGTTACCTGGGCGAGCAGAACCGGCGCGGCTTCGACCGACATCCATTCCCCCAGCAATCGACTCCCGGCGTCTTGAAGTTCTTCGCTTTCCTGCATGGCGCCGGCAATTGCTTCGAGCGCTTTTTGGCCTCCGACCGCCGACAGTGCTTGCATGAGACGTACTTTCGCCGCAGGCGGAGCGGGCACCAGCGCCGCGGCAATCTCCGCAGCGCAGGCGTCAGGATCAGCCATTCGGCTGGCGGCGACGATGAGCGAGTGGCTTGCGAGTTCGGCGTCCTCCGGTGACCGCGGCGAGGTGACCGCGCGGATCAGCACGTTCAATTCGCCAGCGCTGACGCTCTCTCCCAGCGCTTGCAGTGTCGCGGAGCGAATCGAAGCATCGGCCGATTCGAGGAACTGACATAATTCGGCGGTCGCATTCGTTCGCCGGCGACCCATCGCGTCGATCAGGTTCAATAAATTGGGGCCTTGGGCGGCCGAAATCTCGGAGATCAGAAGTTGATCAATCGGCTCACCCGGCAGTCGAGCGATGGCGGCCAGGGATCGCTGGTTCAACTCGGCGTCTCCTTCCGCGGCGATTTCGAGGAGCGCGTCGAGATGCTGCTGGTCGCCGCGAAGTCCGATAAAATCAATCGCCGCGCCCCGGGTTCGTAGATCTCCGGAACGCGCTGCCGCGAATACCTGCTCGGGAACGCCCGACTCATTGCGTTCCGAAATCGCTAGCAGAATGAGCGCAGCGCGGTCGCCCGAAAAGCTTGCTAAGTCCTCGAGCAACGCCGGGGTCACGCGCGGACTGTTGATTTCGCGAATGAGCAGCAGTCCCAATCGAAAGAACTGCTGATCGCTGGCGTGAAGCTGTTCCAGCAGCAAGGGAACACCCGCTTCCTGACGAGATAGAATAGCTCCATAGGTGGCCGCGAGTTGCTGAGGCAGGGGTACGCTTGTCGCGCGCACCTCGTCATAGATTTGGATCGCCTGCGCATATTCCGCGCTTTTCAAATGGTGATCCGCACAGAGCAGGTAACCGTCAGCCACCGCCGGCAGGACGCGGTCGGATGCGGTTGCGAGCGCCGATCGCAGCGCGCTCATGGCGGCGGGGGTGGCGATTCGCCCGAGCGCAATCGCCGCCGCCGAGGCGACATCGGCATCGGGATCATCGTAGTCAAGGCATACCGCCAAGAGCGCGACCGCCCCGCGATCGCGGCGTTTGCCAATCGAGTTGATTACTCCCACCGCCAATTGGCCATCGAGTTTCGAGACCGATTCGCGAAGCGCCGCGTCGGCGGCAGGATGGGGAATCGCCTCCAAAGCGATGCGGGCCCACGAGGCGAGCTGCACATCGGCCAAGAGTTTTGCTAACTCCGGGCACGAACGCGGGCCGCCGCGAATTGCCAGCTCTTTGCACGCGAGCGCTTGCTGCTCCGCGGCCCCTGAGCGGAGCACCGCGATCAACTCGTCCTCGCTGCGCAGTTGCAGAACATCGCTCGACCGAGCCCGTTCTCCACAGAACAGGCCTGTGAGAAACAACAAGCAGGACGCCGCGCGATTGAAACGGGTGAATTGGCAAGCTCGCAGCGACATTATCAAATCCTCGGAGCAGGTTGGGGAAGTCAAAACTTACTCAGGCGAATGACACTCACGACCGCCACGGTTCGCGTTTCGCCTCCGACCTTAGCCGATTGGCTTCGTCGTCGCCGACAAAAAGTTGCGTGCTCGGATCGTAGACAACTTTCCGATTGAGCGCGAGCGCGATGTTCGCCGCGTGGCAGGCAATGTGGGCGTTACATGCCGCGCTCGCATTGGTTTTGGGCTGACTTCGCGTGCGGACGCAGTCGAGAAAGTTACGCACATGGAACGTCGCGGGATAATTCGGGACGGCATTGATTTTTGAACCGGCGAGCAGTTCGGGAGAACTGAAGAGCATTTTTCCGCTGTCGCCAACTTCGACCCAGCCGGTCTCCCCCTCGAATCGCACTGGACAAGAACCCAGTGGCGCCCACCCCGTCTCGCGCAGCACCAGTTGCACACCGTTGGCGTACGTTGCGGTGAGCTGTCCATCGACCGGTGGGTTGTACTCGACCGGGACCGACGCATCCGCCATTGCCCATTGGCAAAGATCGACGCAGTGCGAACCCCACTCGAGCACTCCGCCGCCGACTAACCCGCCCCCTTTCTCAAAATTGAAGCCGTCCAAGAGTTTAGCGTTGTAGGGCCGCCACGCCGCCGGACCCAAATACAAGTCCCAATCGACCACGTCTCGCGCAGGTTCTGGTTCGGCCGGCAGCCACCCACTCATGAGCGCGGTCATCCCGGCGGGATGCGCATAGAGGGTCTTGAGTTTGCCGAGCTTGCCTTCCCGGGCCAACTGACACGCGAACGCGAAGTGGGGGAGGCTGCGGCGCTGCGTCCCCGCCTGAAACACCCGCGCTGTGCGGCGCATGGTTTCTTTCAGCTCCAAACTTTCGGCGATATTCTTCGTGCAGGGCTTTTCGCAGTAGATGTCCTTGCCGGCATGCGCGGCATAGTGGGCCGCCGTTGAATGCCAATTGGGCCCGGTGGCAATCAGCACGGCATCGACCTGACTCTCCGCGAGCAAATCGCGGAAATCGCGGAAGGTTCGACAATTCCCATTCTGATAGCGGCCGTCGACCAATTCCTTCGCCGCGTTGCGCCGCACCTGCTTCACATCACAGACAGCCGTCACCTGCGCGTCGTGTTGTTCCAGAAAGCACCCGAGATCGTACGTTCCGCGATTGCCAATCCCGATGGCCCCGACTGTAATTCGTTCGCTCGGCGGCGTAGCGCCGTCGAGTCCCAACGCCGAACTCGGGATGATTTGCGGCGCCATCACCGCGGTCGCAACGGAGGTTGCTTTCCTGAGAAACCCGCGACGATTCACGCTTTTCGCAGGATGGCGAGCGGCAGTAACTTGCCGGCCTCGAAATTTCGGGGTGGTAGTCATGGACAGATTCTCCGGTGAAAACTGCGTCGAAAACACTTTTCGATTCTTGTATTTCAGTTCTGAGTTGGTTGCGACGCGGTCATTTGGAATACAAGAACTCAACATCAAGCGGGACCGCGACACTCTGTCCTTCACTCGAAGTCAGCGTAACGCCACCCGCTGAGCGTTCAATTGACTGAACCTTGCCGAAGCCGCGCGGCGTCAGGGCGACGCCACTAATCACCTTGAAGTCCAACGGTGTGTCCGGCGACGTGGTTAATGCCGTCTTGACTCCCAGGCTGTTGTGGGAATTACGACGAGCGCTCTCCTGGAGGCCATACACAAAATATCCCGTGACTTCCTCGATTCCCACCACGCCCACGTGGCGCCCGTTCCAAGGGGGATAATGACGCCCCCCGTTGGAAAACCAGAACACCGTGCCGGTCAACATCCGCGGATCCTTGAGTGTAAACCACACATAACGATCAGCGGGAAAACTCACAGCGGACCACGCGAAATCATTCTCGGGATCGCTCAGCACCTGCACGATGTCTTCATAGCCACGACGACTTGGGTACTGAGACAAGTCGGCGGTGGCGCTGGTAATGGTCGGCACGCTTTCCAGGCAATCGAACACCGCGCCTGGCTGCAAGAGCGAATAGCCGCGGTTCTCAGGCGCCTCGGTAGGTTCGGGGAAGACTTGGCCATGCACGATGCGACTGGTGGAAATGTACGCTGAGTTTGGCTCCTCGCCGCACTTGAGCATCGC
Organism: Pirellulales bacterium; assembly: GCA_022841705.1. Classification (GTDB taxonomy): domain Bacteria; phylum Planctomycetota; class Planctomycetia; order Pirellulales; family Lacipirellulaceae. The sequence continues at coordinate 289,796 of JALHQZ010000003.1, read as the reverse complement.
GTGATAGCCAAAACTCATGGGGCCCGCCGCCAGTTGAACGCGATGCTGGCAGTACACCGCGTTATGGCCGTTGATCAGGCGGAGGCGTTTGTCCACTCGCCCCGGACGGATTTTCGTTGCCATTTGCAGGTGCAACTCGGTGACGGGGCCGACCCGCTCGTATCCAACCAGCTTCCAGTTGCTGTTCGCGGTTTCGCCGTGGACCGGATGCTGTTCACCCCGGAAAGACTGTGCATTAGCGCCGAAGGGCATGCAAAAAAAATCGCCGCGCAGCGACTCCAGGAGCGGGATCAGCTTGGGCTTGGGCTGCTCGAGACACCACGGCGCAATCGAGTAAGGTGCGATCTTTCGCTGCCGCCGATCAAAGATCACCGGCGCCATTTGGCCTCCTTTCCGCGTGATCGAAAGCTTCACGTCGCGGGACGAAATGGTCCACGACGGTTGCCCGGCGACCAGCGAAAGTGTGAGTGGCGATTTCACGTCTGAGCTTCACTTCGACGGGAGGTGCTTGATGCGGATGTGCCGAAACTCGATTTGCATCGCCGGCCCCGCGTGCAACTGCAGCGCTAGCAGCCCGCTCCGCGCAGCGTTCTCCGCATCGGAATCAATCGCCTCCGCTGTGGCGCTGCCGTTGATTCGGTGAACTAAGTGATTTCCGACTGCTTCGACTTCGTAGTCACACCATTGACCCGCGGTCACCGATTCGAGAATCTCCGCGGGTTCGCCCAGCGAACTGACAACTTCCTTGTGAAAGTCTTTTCCATTCGTGCCTGGTTCGATGGTGATCTTCTCTCCAACTTCGGCCAGGATTCCGCGCCCCCGCTCCTCGTAGAGGATGCCCATATATTTGTTGGTGCGATCGATGTCGGCTTGATAGCCACCTACAACCCACTCGCCCGCTTCCGGAAATCTTTTCGCGCGGTACTGAATCCCGGAGTTTCCAACGCCGCGATCCGCGACACGAAACTGGAGGCGCAGGACGAAGTCGGCAACCTCACCCTCCCAGATGAGGAACTCGTTTTGGGCGAGGGGGCTCTCGTCGGTGGAGGTCGCCACAATCGCCCCATCAGCGACCGACCACAGGTGCGGGTCGCCGGTCCACCCCTTAAGCGTTTGGCCATCGAAGAGCGAGACAAACCCTGCTTCGACGCCCGATTCATCGGCGCGGCTGAGCGGGATGACCATCGCCCCCATCACTACCACCGCGAAGCTAAGTGCGAGCCGATTACTGAACATGGCTGAGAAACCTCGGTGCGGAAATGCCTGCCGAATTGTCCTAAACGGAAGGGGATTGATTCAAATCATCACCCATTGGCGCCGCTGCGCGCTCGCGAGGATGCTGTCGCACACACGCTGCGTGGCGAGCGCCGTACGGAAGTCGGGCTGGGCCGCTTGGCCCTGAGCCAGCGCCTCGAGAAAATCGGCCACTTGATGCACAAAACTGTGCTCGTAGCCGATCTGCAATCCCGGCACCCACCACTTGTCCATGTAGGGCTGGCCGCCGCCATGATCGGAGACGTGAATGGATCGCCACCCGCGCAGCCGACCTTCGTCACGATGATCGAAGTACTCCAGCCGATGCAGATCGTGAAGATCCCACTTCAGCGAGGCGTGCTCGCCGTTGATCTCGAAGGTATACAGTGCTTTGTGGCCACGGGCGTACCGGGTCGACTCGAAGAGGCCCAGCGAACCATTCGCGAAGTGACAGAGAAACGAGCAGGCGTCGTCGATCCCCACCGCCTCAACCTTGCCCGTGAGATTGTGTTTGCGCTCCTTGACGAACGTCTCGGTCATGGCGGAGACATCCTGCATCGGCCCGTTGAGCCAGAGGGCGGTGTCGATGCAGTGCGCGAGGAGGTCGCCGGTCACGCCGGAACCAGCGGCTGCCGCATCGAGTCGCCAGAGTGCCGTGCCCCCTTGTGGCAGGTCGGCGGCGATCGTCCAGTCCTGGAGGAAGTTGGCACGGTAGTGGAAAATGCGACCCAGCTTCCCTTCGTCAATGAGCTGCTTGGCCATGGTCACCGCGGGCACGCGGCGGTAATTGTACCACACCATGTTGGGCACGCCCGCTTTTTCCACCGCCGCGCACATTGTTTCGCCTTCGGTGAAATTCATCGCCAGCGGCTTTTCGCAGAGCACAATCTTGCCCGCCTCGGCGCACGCAACCGCGATCTCGCAGTGGAGATTACTCGGCACGCAAATATCGACCGCGTCAATATCGCCGCGCTCAACTAATTTGCGCCAATCCGTTTCGATCGACGCGTAGCCCCACCGGTCGGCAAACGCCAAAGCCGCGCTCTTGTCCCGGGCGCACGCCGCTTGCAGCACGGGCTCGTGCGATAGGTCGAAGAAGTTACTCACCCGCCGATAAGCGTTTGAGTGGGCTCGGCCCATAAAGCCACAACCGATCACGCCAATTCGGAGAGATTTTTTCTGGGCCATGCTGTTCTGTGCTATTTTGGGCTCGTTAACTCCACCCGTACGCATTGCGAACCTTCAGCATCACGTCGAGTACGGTCTCCCACGTGCGTGACGATTCCAACAACTGGTTGGGAAACATGCAGCCGTCCCAGCAGATATGCTGAATGCCACGCTCGCGCGCACCTTGCAGCCAATACCCAGCGCAGCGCACGATGTCGAGGCGTCCCCGCGGGTCGTCGGCCGGGCAATGCTTGCCGGTTTTATCGTGACTGCCGGCGCCGAACACTTCGCCATCGTTCTGGGCGACGTGGAAGTCGAACGTCCAAGGCCGCAATTGGCTGACCATCCGTTCGTAAGCCGCATAGAACGCCTCTTCGCCCTCGTCCGGATGAAAGAGTGCGTGCTCCGGCGCGTTATAACCGAGCAGGTAGAGATACGTATGGGCCAGATCCGCTTGAAACCCCACCGTCTCTGGCATGCCAACCTCTTCCAGTAGGTTGAGCATGTCGCGCCAACTATGCATCCCCGCCCAACAAATCTCGCCCTCGGCCGCTAGGCGCTGGCCCTGCTCTTGGGCGATGTTGGCAGCGGCGCGAAAGGTTTCGGCGATACGCTTGGTGTTCGCTTGCGGTTCCTCGCGCCACTTGGCCACGCCGAACTCCGCCGAGTCGATGCGAATGACGCCGTAACTCCGGGCGCCTTGGGCTTCAAAAATCTTCGCCACTTTGCACGCAAACCGAATCGCATCGAGGAACTTCTCGCGGGCCGCGCTGTCGCCCATCGCCGAATCGCCCACGGTTCCCGGCCACACCGGCGCCACCAGGGATCCAATCGCCAGCCCCGCCGCTTGAATCTCCTCCGCCAGCGTGTGCAACTGCTTGTCGCTCGCCCGCGGATTGATGTGCGGCAAGAAGAGGAAACAATCAACGCCGTCAAACTTTTGGCCGCGAACTTGGGTGGCGGTGGTCAGATCGAGCATCGTGCGTAGTGACAGCGGCGGCTCTTGGCCGGCATCGGTTCCTTTGCCAACCAGCCCCGGCCACATGGCGTTGTGCAGCTTTGGATATTGATTGCTCATCAGTTGATCGGTGGCTTAGCGGCGGTAGTCGCCCACGTTCGGGACGGTGGCGAAGGTATCGGGACCAAAGTACCGCAGGCCTTCGAGCGGTTCGCTGCCGGTGTTCTCGACTTCAACTCCTCGCACAGCCGCTTCGTGACTGATGAAGACTTCGTCTTCCGTTTCGGCGCCGAAACGAATCATTGCCGGCGTTTGGAGCGGTAACTTACCGATGCGGCCTTTCCCCTGGACCGTAATCCAGCCGCTCGCGCCCGGGTCGTGCAAGGTACACTTGGCTCCCGGCTCAAGGGTCAGCCGCTTGGCGCTGAACAGTTGCTGGCCATCCACCAATCCGTACACGATCCAATCATCGCGCCAGCCTTCACCCGAGTCCGCGGTGATCGGCTCGAGGTAGTTATGCTCTTTGAAAGAGGGGTCGACATTCTTCTCCCAATCGAGCTCACCCACAATGAAGTCGAGGTCGTGATGTTTCTCGGCCGGCATGTCTTTCACCAAGAGCGACCACGGGACGTAGCGCCCTTCGACAATGTTCTGATACATGCCGAACACATCGCTGCCCCATTGCGGTTCGTAAGTGCAGAGCGAACCCGGCGCATGCAGAACGCCAGGCGGGATTAGCCAACCCGTGCCCCGCTCCAGCCGATACGCCTTGGAGAGCGCGAGCAGGCCATTCTCGCCGTTGTTCCAATTCTCCAAACACTTGCGGACTTGGTCCTTTGTGGTACCCGGCTCCAGCCCCATGAACGTGTAGGGAAAGTTATTATCGCAGTTATTGTATTGCGGTGGAAAGTAATAGCTCTCCGGCTTGCCTTCCTGGCCCACGAGAGCCGCGTCGGCAAACGACTGGTGCATGTGGTGCGGAATCGGCCCCATGTTGTCGAAGAACTTGGAGTAGACGGGCCAGCGGTGGTACTTGTCCCACATTGCTTGGCCAATCAGGCGCGGGCCCGCCTCGGCGACAGCCTCCTTCAGCAGGAATGTCTGGCGCTCGAACGAGACGAAGCTTTGACCTTCATGCCACACCCGGCCTTCGTTCGCCGCGTCGGTGGTGCTGGCGAACCACCGTTCGTCGATGCCGCCACGCTCCGCGCCGTAAGCGTACCAATCGTGCGGATGCAACTTGATCCGCTTGCCTGGATGCAAGAAGGACCGCGGCACCCACGTCGGCGTCAGCCGCAACAAACCAGAACCGGCATCGAGCGCTTGGTCCAGCACCCGCGAGAGATTAGCAGTCGTGCTCATGAGAATACTCGCTGAAGAGAAGTTCGGAGCCCTTTCTATAAGCGGAAACGGCCTAGATTTCAAGAGTCGAGCAAAGATTATCTAGGCTGGCGACTTACACCTTGACCGCATTGCTTGATCGACATTGAAGCACATTCAAAATACGCACGAATGGGTGTGCAATTTTCTTGGCCGATGAAGAACGAGATTGATTTCTTAGGATGCGCAAGGGATGGGTATGCAAGTCCCAACAGGAGCTACTCCCACTCAGAAGTAGTTCATCGCTGGGGCGTCGATGCCAATCCGGTTCGCAATTTCCTTGCGGCGCCCGAGTTCCCCGAGCGAGACGTGCCGCGTCGCGCTCACGCAACGGACCCGTTTGTCGGCGATCCTAGGCAGCGTTCGGAAGCAGGCGTCCGCAGTGCCCAGATCTTCCTATAGGAAGTGAAACAGCAAGAGGTTGCTGACCTGCCGCCGGGAAGGAAACCTAGCAATTAAGTTAGAGTTGCTCCGCTTTTGAGCAAAAGTGCACATGGGATTGGTCGAGTACGTTCTGAACAGCGTGGTCAATCCAAAGCCCCAATGCTACTGCCATGACCGACGTCAACCGTGCTCGACGACGAGTCTACAGATTTTCCTTCTCCTTGAAACTTCTTTGACTTATGGAGCCTTTCTTCTGCCGGCCTCGTCGGATGGTTGTCCACACGCGCACAGTAAAAGTCACCGTCACTCAGACGCGGCTGCTCAACTCGGCGGACCACCAGCAACATCACAGTACCCCCATGTCGATTCGTGAGATCCCTCGACTGGTTTGATTACTGGGAGCTCGGGGCTTATCGGCTCGCTAAAGCTCTGTGCACCGACCATGCGATCGTGGGATTCGACCTGCCCACCTTCGGTGATGACCACAGCAACTTGCGCAGAATTGCTTGCGACCTCACTGACGACGCAAGCGTTGAGCGAGCACGGATGCGCCTTTGAGTATTATTGCGCACGCATGTAACGCAACCCTGCTCTCTCCTCCCTCTTTGGCAACGAGATTGACGCGGCGCCCACGTCATCCCACCTCCCCTGATACCGCCCCATAAGGGATCGGATGTTAGAGGTTATTGGCGCGGGTTCACAATTGGAGCTGCATAACCGCTCACCGCGTCGAACGCTCGTTTTGCCACATCACCGCCGTCGGCGCCTGAATGATTGTTCGTGCCCTTAAAGTCGCCGCGAATGGCCTTCAGCGCATAGCGCTCATAGTCGATTTCCGAAGCGGTTCGAATCCCAAGTCGGCGAAACAGTGGCAGGGGCGGGCACCAACCTTGAACCGCGTGCAGCAGCAGAAAGCCCGCGACGACGCCGGGAAACAAAAACCATCGCCGGTCAACAGTTGCGCCGAGAGCCAGCCCGATTAACGATGCGGTAGCCGCATTGGCTTCCAGCGTGCGCTCGATATCCCATTCTTCATCGAGCTCGTTCAGCCGGTGCTCAATCGCGCCGATGCCCGAGCGGGCGACGTAGCGGATATTGTTCTCGGTGCGGCGGCGAATCTGCTCGTTAATCTCTTCCGCCGTGTGGGCCGGAACTCGATCAACTGTGGACGGTATCATGGGGATCCTCCGTCAGTTCGGAGTGGAAATGGGGCCAACTCGATACAAGCGAGTGCGCAACGCGCCGTCGCCGCGTACGTCTTAAGCAAAAGTTATGCCGAGAGTGGCCTTATTCGGCCTGGAAGAGGGTGGCCGACATTTATCCACTGTCAACGATCCTTGAGCAACCTTTGGTCGTGGTCGCGCGGTTCCTGCCCTGGTCGCTGCGGTTGAACTCGCACCGTAATTGGCGTGGCCCAGAGTCGACTGGCCCAAAGTGGGTTGTTGACGATAAGACGACAGGTTATGTCGGCTTAATCCGCCCGATCTCGCAGGCCGCACAGAATTTCAATCTCTTGTGCGGAAAGCGCCCGATTGAAGATGGCCAGTTCGTCGAGACGGCCGTCCCACATATTGAAATCGCGCTCTTCGGGGGCATCGCCAGCCAAATTGAGTTTGGTGCCGATCGCGAGCGCCTTGATTCGGGGGTCGCGGTGCAGCCGATGATAGGGCGCCGCCGCGAGTTCTTCGCCGTTCCGGTAGAGTCGAAGCATTGTCCCATCGGCGACAAAGGCGACATGATGCCACTGGTTCAGCGCGAGGGGCGCCCGGTCGCGGACGACAATTTCTTGCTCGCTGCTATCGACGATGTGGGCTTCCAGTTCGCCGCTATCCTCGTGCAAGCCGAAGTGGAATTGCCCGCGGTCGTCGGCGCCGCCGGCCCAGTTCTTTGCGATGCTCGCCCAGCGGGGACGTGAGCGGGCGTAAACCCAAGCAACAACACTCAGCTCATCGCCCTGGGTTTGCGGATATTTGGGCGCGGAAGCGTAGGTCTGTTGCGAAGTGCCGCCGAGCTTGAGCGCCGCCCCCACGCGACCGGCGGTCCAAACGGGTGCCGTGGCGCGGCCCAAGTGAATGGTGGCGTCGGCCCGGCTGGCGGACGAGTCGATCAGCTTCATCCCATTACCGACGGGCTCCATCTGGTAGTACACCACGGGCTTGAGCGCCAGCACGGAGCGAGCGTAATCGCCGTCCACTTCCCGCAAGCTGCGAACGAACTGCCCTTCGCCCAAGTCAATCCCCGAGGGCATGCCGGTGCGAAAATCGACGCGTGTTGCTTCGCCGGTTTCCAGGCGGAGGTGATCGTTGCTCTTGCCTTTCTCGCCGTGGAGGTCCACTAGCACTTCGCCGTTGAAGACATGCACTTCGGATTCCTCGTCATGCACGGCCTGCACGGCGAAGTCAGTGCCGACATCGATGACCGTCGCACCCGGGGAATCGATGCGGAAACCCTGGGCTTCGTCGGGAACGTGCGCCGCCAATTGACCGTCGTCCAGCCGGACCCGCGCGGCGTCGACGAGCTCGAACACGGCCGGGGCTTTGAACACCAACACGCAGCCGGAAGCGTATTCGATTTCAATCAAACCATCGCGCAGTTCGTAAGTCCCCTGCCGGAGCTTGGCGCCCGGTTGCGGAATCGCTTCGCCCTCTGAACCGTAGACAAACTTCGCGCCGATCGCCCGACTTAAATGCGCGACCTCGGCGCCGCGGAACGGAGTTGGGCCGGCACTCTGGCGAACCAACCACGCGGCGATGATCGCCACGGACGCAGCGACGGTAGCCAGCACGGTCCAGCGATAGCGGCGGCTAACCCTGCGCTCAACTCGATCCGCGGGCGATGTAACCGACTCGCCCGCATACGATGTGAGCAGCCCATGTTCGCTGCGGAGCATGGCGTGCATTTGGCAATGTTCGAGATAGCGTTTCCGCAGCTCGGGGTGTTGCGCAATCAGCTCGACGAGCCGCGCGCGGTCCGGTGCAGCGAGCTTGCCTTCCAAAAGCTGCGCGAGCAGGCCTTCAAATTCCAAATTGGCGGGGGTGTGATCCTTCATGCAAGTTCCGATGAGCGCTCCCTCTGCACACAATCAATCAAAAACTGTCGCGCGCGAAATAAAATTTGGTACACCGCGTTGACGTTTCGGCCAAGTTCAGTCGCCATCTCCGCGATCGCTAGCTCGTCGGCATAGCGCAGTTGAATCGCCTTGCGAGGTTGGGGGGGGAGGCGGTCAAGGCAGCGCTCCAACAGTTCGGCGCGTTCAGCATGCCAATCGTCTTCCCGCAGCGCTTCAGTTGCGAGCGTCGCGAGTAATTCATCGCTGAACAATACTTTATCGCGGAGCATTTTTTGGCGAAACGCCATAAATTGAAAATGGGCGATCCGAAAGGACCACGCTTTGAAATTGGTGCCCGGTTCAAACTGTCGCCATTGCCGCCACAGGACCACGTTGGTTTCCTGCAAGATATCGTTTGCGGCGTCGGGGTCGCCGGAAAGTGAGAGCAAATAGCCATACAGCCGACCTTGAAATTCGGTCATGAGCTCGACGAAATCGCCGGAAGCTCCGCGTTCGGATGCTGTCATGTGGTTATTCTCCGCCGAATGCCTAGAGCAGTGAAACGCGGATTCTTACTGAAAAATTTGCAGCATCGCGCGGGAACTCGGCGTTGCGTACAAAACTTGCATGTAGTGGCCGGCGGTTGCTCGATTGGCATCCTGAGGCCGGGTGGGGAAAAATCGGCGAATCTTGGCGGAAGATGTAAGAAATTATGCCCCGTTTGCTATAAGCTACAGGAACTATGTCGCCCAGCCTTGGGTCTTGGTGAGCGAAAACGTTCCAATCTGATCCAACTCACGACAGCGATTCTAGCAACAGCGACTCTTCTCACGATAGCTTATTCGGCAAATGCCCTCGCCAGCGTCGGTGGGGGTGGACTTCACTTCTCTTTGAGGAACGACTCATGAAAAGTCTTTTTGCTGCCTGTTTGACGGCATCATCGGCCTTGTTGGCCGGTGTGATCTCTCAAGCGGCCGACGTGAACTTCATTAACGGGGGGGATTTCAATACACCCGCCAATTGGAGCGATGGTCTCGCGCCCGGGGCGGTGCCCGGCGACAACCACTTTGTCCAAAACGGCTTGACCGCAACTTTTTCTGGTGGGACGGTCAGCATGGGCAAGTTGATCGTCAGCGATAGCTCGCCGGGGACGCTGAACATGACCGGCGGGGATTTAACCGTGGGCGGCGGGAATGAATCGTTTGCGATTGGTCGCAGCCTCAACGGCGACGGCGCGGTGACTTTGTCGGGCGGAGCGATCCTGCGGACAGCATCGGGCGACTCGTCGTTCGTGGGACAGCGAGATAAGGGCGTGCTCACGGTTGAAGCCGGCGCATCGGTACTCTCACCTGGTTCGGTGTGGCGGATCGGTCAGTTCGGCCCCGTTATCGACGCGGGATTAGAAGGGGACGGCCTTCTGGATGTAGCTGGTACCTTCTCGGCGAATCTAATGTTTTTGGGCGTCGACGATGGTGACGGCGTTTTGCGGGTTCGCGGGAATGGCTCCGTCACGCTGACAGATAATTTGGTGCCGAACGTGAATACGTTCTTCCCGAACCGGTCGTCGCTCGTTCACATGGTCGGCTCGACCGCCTCGCTCACAGCGCGAGTGTTGGAATCGGCCAACGGGTCGAGCGAAGTGAAGAATCGCTATTTGTTCACCGCTGACGCTGCAGGGGTCTCACCCATCACGCTGAATGTGGCGCTGAACATCACCAACAACCGGCTGGATGTTGACCTCAGTAGCTACACGACATTGAGCCCGGTGATCACGCTGTTCAACACAGCGCCGGGACAGATTTACGGAGCATTCTCCGAGGTGAATCTGATCGGTTCCGTCGCGAGCCAGTACGAATTGGTGTACGACAACAACGTGACGGGTGACATTCAACTCGTCCGCATCCCCGAACCGGCAACGATCTTGTTGGCGATCGGCGGGTTGATCGCAGCTGCTTTCGCTCGGCGCCGCGGCGCGTAGTCGAGTTACGTAACAGATTGAGCCCCGCTCCTGGCCGCACTCGAGTGGCCGGGAGTGGAGGGCTCGGTTGGAAAAGTGAACGCGGCGCGAGTGGCCACTGCCATGAGACGGAGTCGAGGAACAGGCATGATACGGATTCAAAACAAACTTATGGCGTGGAACAACCGGCGGCCTGAACGGCCCCGTCGTGGCTTCACCCTGGTTGAACTGCTGGTGGTGATTGCGATCATCGGTATCCTAGTCGCGCTTCTGCTGCCAGCCATTCAAGCGGCCCGCGAAGCGGCCAGACGGTCGCAGTGTCTGAACAATTTGCGGCAGGTGGGGTTGGCGGTGCTCAATCACGAATCATCGCTCAAGATTCTGCCGACGGGCGGCGATGTGCCGTGGCCCCTGATTGAAAACTACCTGCGCGACACCCAATCCGTGTCGGATCCGAAACAACGTCGGGGGCCGCCAAACGGGGCGGCGAGCCAAGGTCTGGGGTGGGGTTTCCAAATCCTTGGATACATGGAAGAAGGCGCGATTTCCGGAATCGCCACTCAAACGCAGCTCAACGGCGCATCGGTTTCGATGTTCAACTGTCCTTCGCGCCGTGGACCGACGCAGTGGGTCGGCGCCTTGGGGACTTGGCTCATGGATTATGCGGCGGTGACACCCGGCCGCACGATTGCGACGCCGCTCAACGAAGGAGATTTCTGGGGTTGGAGCGAGACCAACCTTTGCAATTCAGGGGGTGAGAATAATCCTTGTATCAATCGCGTTCGCAGGGGGCTCCGTTTTCACGGCGCCATCGTTCGGACCGATTGGGACTTTCAGAAAACACCGCCGGGACCATTAGGTAATACCAAGCCCACCAAGATGGGGCAGATCACCGATGGCACCAGCAAAACGATGATGATCGCTGAGAAGCGGTTGCATCCGGAGAATTACTTGACGGGTGACGATTGGCACGACGATCGCGGCTGGACCGCCGGTTGGGACGGCGATACGACTCGCGCAACTTACTATCCCATCGGCCCTGATCAGCCCAAAGAGGTTTCGAACCTGACAATCTCGGCGCGGGACTACGGCTTCTGCTTGGGCTCCGCGCATCCGGCCGGCGTCCACGGTTTGTTCGTTGATGGTTCGGTGCGTGGAGTGGGCTACAGCATTGATCCGGTGATGCTCAACCGGCTGGGCCAACGTGATGATGGGGAAACGGTGGAGCCCAATACGCTCTAATTAGGCTCTCTTCCGATTACGGCTTGTGTTGACCGAGGCGGACTATTCTCAACTTTGGAACTTGATGCAATGACTCGTAAATTTCAACGCGGTAAGAATGCCGCGCTAGCGGCGCTGCTGGTTACGATTGCGGTGACGAGCGATTGCTCAGCGGCAGTTGTCAACTTCATTACCGATAACGGCGATTTCAACGCCGGGTCCAGTTGGTCGGATGGCAATGTGCCAACGGCGGACTTCGATCAGCACTACATTCAAGACAATCTGACGAGCAATTTCACCGTTGGTAACACTTCGGTCTTCCTGTTGGCAGTTGGCGACACGTCCAAGGGCACGCTTAATGTCAGTGGGGGCAACCTGAAAGTCACCGGCGAGAATCGATTCGAAGTCGGCCGCAGCGTGGGTGGCGAGGGCACGGTGAACATCACCGGCGCCGGCATCCTGACGGTCGATGGAGCGGTCATCGGGACACGCTCTAAAGGGGTGGTCAACATTGGCCCGGGAACGTTGTTCGATTTGAAGGACGCCGAGCCGAGCGATCGTGATATTCGCATCGGCTCGTTCGGCCCCGGTTTTAATCCCGTTGGTGAACCGTTGCTCAATGGCGACGGGCTGGTGGTGGTGCAGGGGACGCTTGATGGTTCGACGGCAATCATCTCGCAGTCCGGCGCCAAGGGTGAATTGCGGCTGCAAGGCGGGACGATCAACTTAGCGAACCGGCTGTGGATGGACTTGTGCGACAATTGCGCCACCACAACAAGCCGTTCGGCAAAGGTTTCCATCATCGGCTCCACGGGTTCGTTTAACGTCGGCGGGGGGGATATCTTCGCGACTTCGCCGACGGCGATTTTTTCATACACGGCTGACGCGGGCGGGGTGGTGCCGATCATCTCGGCCTCTGGCGCCGAGATCGATACGGCCAAATTGGAACTCAATCTCGATGCGTACGTCTTTACGCCGACCTCCACGTTGACGCTGATCGACGCGATTCCAGGACTGCTCAACGGAACCTTTGGCACGGTCACATTCTCCGGCAACACCACCGCGACGGTCAACTACGATTTGCTCACGGGCGACGTGTTCCTCGACAACTTTCAGCGGACCGTGTTGAATGTGCCTGGCGATTACAACGGCAACCAAGTGGTTGACGCAGCTGACTACACAATCTTCCGCGATACTTTGGGCTCCACGACCGACCTGCGGGCCAACGGCGACAACACTGGCGCGAGCGCGGGCCGAATCGACCAAGCCGACTACACTTTCTGGCGGAATCGCTTTGGCAATACGATGTCGGCCGGTATTGCAGCGAGCGCTGCCGTGCCCGAGCCGAGGGCGCTGGCAATCGCCATCTTGGGATCGCTCTTCGCGCTGCTGATGTGGCGGCCGGCTGACCGGCGCCTTCAAGTTCGAGTGGCTGAGGAGCGCCGTGACTAGGCAATCGCTCCAGAGTTCACTCAGAAACGCTTGGGCCGCAGCACTGCTGAGCCTGCTGCTGCCTCAGCTTGCGCTAGCGGCGGGTCGGCAGCTATCGATCAGCCTGATCGACGCGCTCCCCAATGCGCCCACGACCTATCAAATGCGCGACTGGCGCCAGGTGGCGACCGATTTCGACGCACTCGCCTTCGACACCACCGCTACCGGACAGTACAAGCCGATTGTGCGGATCGACAACACGCCCGTCTCACCGCAGTTGACCAAGGCGTTCGGTCTGCCGGCTTACGTGGGGACGACTGCCGTGTTCAGCGAAACGGGCGAGCCGGTGCATGAAGCGATTGCCTCGCTGGGCGCCGTGTTGGGCGCAACGCTCGTCGGCATCGATAAGTCCGCCGGGCCCAATAACTGGGTTTCGATGTCGCGGGAGTATTACATCAATCGAAATCAGCAGAACATTGTGCTGAACACGCCGTTCTCCGTTTCGGGCGGGTCAGCTTGGTACGACATCTATCCGAACATCCTCTACTATGGCATCGCGGACCGCTATCCCGGCGAAACGGCCGTACAGACGACGCTTAACACGATTGACTTGCGGTTTTACGATGCCGTGAGTGTGCTCACCGCCAATGGAACGGCGCCCAACTTCAACTATACGGCGTACGATTTTCGCGCTCGACAGCCCGTTTACAACGGCACATGGCGTGAGCCCGATATGGGTCTCGGCATGGCGTGGCTCCAACACGCCGCCTATTGGCGAAAGAAGGACATCAATCCCGCCACGGCTACCGCGCATTTGAATGCGGTGAAGTGGAGTCTGGCGTACTACGAGCAGCTCAGCACGAATCCCGAATACGAAGTGCTGACGCCGTTTGGCGCCTACGCGGCCGCTCGGATGAATGCGGAAGAGGGGGGCAACTACGACATTCACAAACTGGTGAGATGGGTCTTCGAGCGAAGCAACGCCCGGCCTACGAAGATCATGATCAGTGGCGAGCAATGGGGCGGCCAAGATGTCGGCGGGCTGATGGGGTTCACCGTGCCGAACACCGGCAGCGAGGTGCGCGGCTACGCCTTCTCGATGAACACCTTTATCACCGCGATGCCGATAGCGCCCCTCGCGCGGTATGAAGATCGCTACAGCCGCTCAATTGGCAAATGGCTCGTAAATGCCGCCAGTGCGGCGCGGCTATTTTATTCCGATGCACACTCGGCGGCGAATCAGTCGTCGGAGTTTTGGACCGGCGACCCCACAGACGCGATTGCATATGAAGGCTTGCGGCACCACTGGCTGGCGGCGAACGATTCGGAAGAGCTCTACGCCGGTGGCGATCCGCTCACCTATAACTGGGGCCCGCAAACGGATTTTAGTGTCTATGGTTCCGCAGTAACGGGAGTGTTCGGTTCGATCATCAAGACCACCAACGTGCCGAAGATTCTGCAGCTCGATTTGCTGGCGACCGACTTTTACCGTGCCGCCGCCAACCCGACGTATCTCTACTACAACCCATATGCGACCAGTCAATCCGTGAATCTCGACTTGGGCGCTGGCGGGCCGGTCGATCTGTACGACGCGGTCGCTAATCGGTTCATTGCCCGTGGGGTGAGCGGCGCCACGTCGTTCAACATCGGCGCCGACGAAGCCGCGATGTTGGTGGTCGTGCCGGCCGGGGGCGTCGAGACGCGCGTCGGCCGACAACTGCGGGTCAACAACGTGGTGATCGACTACAACGCCTCGATCTTGGCGGACAACCTCATTCGCAATCCCGATGTCGATGTCGCCAGCGGCCCGGGAAGTAATCGTCCCGCGGGTTGGCACTACAGCGCTGCCTCGGCCTGGTCCACAGAAGCGGCCCTCAGCCCCACGCGTTCGCTGAAACTCGCCGATACCAGCACTGCCAGTTCACAGGAGTGGCGCACCTACGCGACGGATGTTCCTGCCGGCGAAGATCGTATGTTGCAGTTACGGTGGTTCTGGAAACACGACATCGCGGCGGGACAAGAGTTTCGCGCCCGATTGCGGTTGTCGAATGACCAAGTCACTTCGCTCGACCTGACCAACTCGATCGCCGAGCAATCGTTTGTCGTCACCGGTCTCTCCACTGACTTTTCGATGTTTGAAACCACGATCGCGCTCCCCGATGGCGTGCGATCCTTCGACTTGACCTTCATCACCGGCGGCGCAAACTCTGCGACGGGTACGATTTACATCGACGACATCTCGGCCGCACTCGTAACAGCCCCGGTCTTAGCGGGTGACTACAACGATGACGGCTTGGTTGATGCGGCCGACTACACGGTGTGGCGCGACACGTTCGGCGCCACCGGCGCCAATCTGCCCGCTGACGGCGATGGCGACCAGATCATCGGACCCGGGGACTATCAGGTGTGGCGGACACACTTCGGCGCCGCTGGAGCCAGTTCGCAGAGCGCCGCGTCCGCCGTGCCGGAACCGCCTACGATCGCTAGTCTCGCTGTGCTCAGCATTGCGCTCGTGAGCATCCTCGCCGCCCAGCGGAGGTGCTAACGTGAGTGCTTCGACGATCCGCGCGTTGATCTTCACGCTGGCGGTCAGTTTGGCGACTGCCTCGTTCGGAGACAATCTTGCGCCCGCCACGCGTTCGGCACCGATGATCGAGCGCGTCGAGTTGATGCCCAATCTACCGGAGCCATTGGCGATTCGTAATTGGTCGCAGGTCACACGAGATTATCTTGAACTCGTACTCGACTTCGACCGCGAGGGGAAGCATCTCCCTTTGGTTCGGCGTTCCGGTGACAGGGACTCGATGGTGACATTCCCCGCGTACGTCGGCGGGCCGCGCGATCCAGAAGCAGTGAACCTCTTGGGCGCCGTGGTCAGCGGAACGCTCGTCGGCCGCAACATGCGCGACTTCCACGGGCAGGATTGGGTCTCGCTCAGCGGTAACTTCTTCAGCGAGCCCGAAGGGATTTACATCAACCGCTACCAGCGTGACGCCGGCGCGGAGTTTTGGTACGCACTCTTCCCCAACGTGCTGGCCTGGCAGATTGAGTCGCTTCACCCCGGCGATGCACTCCGCACTGAGCGCGCTCGCCGTGCGGCAGAGACGTGGTACAACGCCTGCGTAGCGCTCGGCGGCAAAGTTGAGCCCCCTGCCCTGCCGAGTTTCGAACACACGGGCATCAACCTCCGCACGATGCAGCCGATTGACAAGGGGTGGGTCGAACCGGAAGCCGCCGCGGGCATCGCCTGGATCGAGTACTTGGCCTATCGGCGATTTGGCGACGAGCGCTATCTCACCGCCGCGGACTGGTGTTTGAAAACGCTGACCGAGCGCCCGGTTGAGCGTTCGCCGCTGTACGAAGTGCTGCTCCCTTATGGCGCCCTGACCGCCGCGCGGATGAATGCGGAACTTGGTCGCGATTACGATGTCCGGCGCTTAGTGAATGATTGCTTCGAACCCCGCGGCCGGCCCCAAGCGCGACCTGGTTGGGGGGTGCTGGCCGATCGGTGGCAACGCGGCGATGTTCACGGGCTGGTGGGGAGCGCTACCGATGGCGGCGGCTATGCGTTCGCGATGAACACGTTTCAGTGGGCTGGAGCGCTCGCGCCGATTGCACGGTATGACACGCGCTACGCGCACGACATCGGCAAGTGGCTGCTGAACCTGACCAATGCTTCGCGCCAGTTTTACGCCAACAGTCATTCGCCCGACGAGCAATCGAGCTACGACTGGGCGAGGACTTACGACCCCGAAAGTGTCATCGCCTACGAAGGCCTCCGCAAGTGGAAGCGGGGGGCCGCGCCGGTGGTTGGCGCCCAAGGGCCGTCGCCCGGCAAGGTGGTCAGCGGGAGTTTTCGCTCGACCCAGTTCTATCGCGAACTTGAAGCCGCCACACAGGTTCTGGAAGAAGACCCAGCGGCCGCTAGGCCGCTCGAACACGTGTGGGAACTTGACCTTCCTGCAGTTGCCAACCGCTGGCTCGTGGTCGCTGCCGAGCGAATTGATTGCGGCCATGATGGCAACGAGTTTCGCTTTTCGTTTTCGCCGTCGTCGCAGGGACCCTTCACCCCCGCTTTCAGTTTCATCGGCGCCGAGAAGCCTCAAGTCACGCGCTTGCCAAAATCACTCTCAGGTAAGCTGTACGTGAAAGTCACCAGCTTGCCATTTTGTTCCAAAGAGCGCCGGCCGGACCGCTTGGCGGTGGATGCGATTTCCGTTTCTTACCAGATGCCGAACATCGGACCCTTTGCGCAAGGGGACAGTGTGGTCTCATTCGTCGATTTATTGGAAGGCGCAACAGCCCCCATCGTGCTTTATCGCCCCGCGTCGGCAGTCACTGACTTGGGCCTCTACGGCAGTTCACACGTCGGCATTCTGGGCGGTCTGGTCAAGACCACGAATGTTCCGGGCATGCTATGGATTGACCTTCTCAAAACCGATTACGACCACGCATCGGCCTATCCCACTTACCTGTGCTACAATCCGTACGGCGAGACGAGGGAAGTTGAGTTCGTAGGCGGGTCAGAGCCGTGCGACCTGTACGAAGCAACGACGGACCGCATCTTGAAAACCCACGTTCAAGGGACCATCACGCTATCAATTCCCGCCGACACAGCCTGGATCATCGTGGTTGCTCCACCGCGTAGCGAACTTAAGCGAGATTTTAACCGAACTCTCATTGATGATGTGGTCGTGCGGTACGCCAATTGAATCGGAGCAGACATCATGGCCGATCTTGCCGAAAGATTCCCCGAAAACCCGCTGCTTCGCCCCACCGATATTCGGCCGAGCATCCCCAGCATGCGGGTGGAATGTTTGCTCAACCCGGGCGTCTTCGAGTTTGGCGGTCAAACGTGGCTGCTCCTGCGAACCGCGGAACGGCCCGAACAGCAGCTGGGCCGCACTTCGCTCCCAATCATCAATCCTGCGGGTAAACTGCAAATCCTGGACTTCGCCAACGACGATCCGAAGCTCAACCTAGCTGATCCGCGAGTCATTCAGTACGACGGTCAAGATTACCTCACTACGCTGTCGCATCTGCGGCTCGTCGTGAGCGACGATGGCGTCCATTTTCGCGAATCTGATTCGACACTGCCGATCTTCGGTCTCGGTGAACTCGAATCGTACGGGATCGAAGATTGTCGTGTCACGCAGATTGGCTCCCAGTACTGCCTCACGTATACGCAAGTCTCTCCGCATGGTGTGGGAGTGGGGCTGATGACGACCAGTGACTGGCGAAACATCGAGCGCCGCGGCATGATCTTCCCGCCGCACAACAAGGATTGCGCGATCTTCAGCGAAACCATTGGCGGTAAGTACTACGCACTGCATCGCCCCAGTAGTCCCGCGCTCGGCGGCAACTATATTTGGCTGGCCGAATCACCCGACCTGCTGCACTGGGGCGGGCATCGTTGCCTTGCGCACAGTCGGCCTGGCATGTGGGATAGTGCTCGCGTTGGCGCCGGCGCTGCGCCGATTCGCACTTCCGAAGGCTGGCTCGAAATCTACCACGGCGCGAACGCAGAGCATCGCTACTGCCTCGGCGCTTTACTGCTCGATCTCGATCAGCCGTGGAAAGTTCTCGCCCGTTCGCACGAGCCAATCATGGAGCCGACCGCCGAATACGAACAGCAAGGCTTCTTCGGCAACGTGATTTTCACCAACGGCCACATCGTGAAGGGTGACGAGCTGACAGTCTACTACGGCGCCTCAGACACCGTCATCTGCGGGGCCCGCTTATCGTTGCAACGGATTCTCAACTCACTGCGCTAACAGGCCGAATGACCCAACTCCGCCGCGAGCTTGCGCACTTCCGATCCTATCCGCACGACATGCGGATTCTCTTGCTCACGAATCTGCTATACGCGCTGGTGCTGCCAGTGATCGACATTTTCGTCGGCGCTTACGTGATGCGGAACTCGCAGGATGTGCGAATGGTGGTGGTGTACCAACTCGCCGTCTACACCGGCATCCCGCTAACATTCCTGCTGAACGGCTACCTGTTAAAGTTTGTGGAAATCAAACGCCTTTACTCGTTGGGGATGCTCTTGAGCGGGTTTTCCATGGCAGTGATGATGTCGCTCGGCACGCTCAGCCTAACCGGCGTAGGAATCGCCGGCGTACTGATGGGCATTTCGTTCGGGCTCTTCTGGGCCAATCGCGATTTTCTGGCCCTCTCCACCACTACGGACGAGAACCGCAATTACTACTACGGCGTAGAAACATTCTTCTACACCAACACCTATGTCATCGTGCCGATGCTCGCCGGGTGGTTTATTCACCAAGTGGGAACCGCGGGCTGGTTCGGTGGCGAGCGCAATACAGCCTATCAAATTGTGACGGTTGTGGTCTTTATGATCACAATCGTGGCATCGGTGGTCGTGCATCGGGGCCAGTTTCAGAATCCCCCCAACACGCAGTTTGTGTTCTTTCGCTTCCACTGGTTGTGGAACCGAATGCAGCTGCTCGCAATTCTCAAGGGACTTGCGCAGGGCTACATCGTCACCGCTCCGGCGATGCTCGTGATGCGGCTTGTGGGCGAGGAGGGCGCGCTCGGCGCCATTCAGGCGATCGGCGGCATTCTCTCCGCATTCCTGCTGTACGTTGTGGGTCGTGTAGCGAAGCCCGAGCATCGGCTGGCGATCTTCTCCCTGGGCCTTGCGCTCTTCGCCCTTGGAGGGCTAGCCAACGCGGCGCTTTTCAATGCCACCGGGGTACTGCTCTTCATGATCTGCCTGCTGCTCAGCCGGCCGCTGCATGATATTGCGTACTTTCCCATTCAAATGCTGGTGATCGACACCGTTTCCGAAATCGAACAACGAAACAAGTTCGCATACATCGCCAGCCAAGAACTCGGGTTCTACATTGGTCGCTTTGCGGGCTGCATGCTCTTCATCGTCTTGGCGACGGCGATCTCCGATACCTTCGCCTTACGCTACGCACTCCTGCTGATCGGAATCGTGCAATTGCTAGCAATTCCGGTTGCGTCCCAGGTGCTCAAAGGATGCTCGGCAGTTCGTGATGAGCCGACTTCCTCAGAGTGAGGAGATTCGTTCCTCTATTCAACGCCGCCCTTCATTTTTGCAAGCGCGGGAAACTAGCGGCGCTCAATACCACGGACAACTCCATCGGAATGTTGTTTCCCGTCGCGGCCCTTGTTCACTCGTTATAACTTCCACCAGTCGCCGGAGCCCAACAGCGCGAAGCACTCTTCCACGGCTTCCGTCGACTCGTCATCGGTCGATTCACGATCGACCACCGACTCAAGTCCTGGCTGATCGTCCATCGCGAACGGCTGCAGCATGAGGAGCAGCGAATCCTCGGAGACCGGGCTCGCCACGGTCGCCGACTCAATGCTTCCGGAGTCGGTGAATACGCTCGCCACCTGCGGCGTGAAGACCACCGCAATGGAAGACGGACTGGCCGCTGGCGCTGTTGAGACGAGCGCGCTCACGGCGTTCGTGGGAACCACGGGCGACGGTAAGCTTTCGCGCCAGACCGTGTAATCGGCCGCGTCAACAACGCCATTGCCGTTGCCATCGGCGGCGAGCAACAAGTTCGAGCCGAAGCTCGTTTGCCAGACGGTGTAATCGGCGGCATCCACATCGCCATCGATGTCACAATCGCCCGCGATGGTGTTCACATAGCGGAGGCGGAAAATGCGGGCGCCACTGGCGGTGGGGCCATTCGCGCCGGTCTCTTCGTACAGCTCGGAAAAGTAGAGTCCATCGGGTCCCGCCGCCACTGCGGCGATCGTGCTTCGACCCGAGCCGATGTACTCAACCAGCGAGTTCGGCCCACTGGTGACCGCGCCACTGGCGCTCAGCGTAAATTGCGTGATGCTCTTCGAGTTCGACTGCGGGCCCGCTGCATACGTAGGACCCGACTGGCTGATGAACGCCTGACCCTGCACGCTCTTCGGCAGTTGGCTGCCCGCGAACGTCTCCGGCTGGACGAACGTGATATTCACCGGCGCCGTGGCGGGATTCCAGTTGTAAATGGCATTCACGAACATCGACGCATCGGAGCCATTCCAACCGTAATCGACGCCCCGATTGATCTGCGCGAATCGGTCAACGCTGGGGCCGTTCTCCACCGAGTAATGCTTGCCGTCCGCCGCCCGCCACGCCCCGCCGAACGGGTTGCGCAAGCCGTACGCCCACACGTAGTCTCGCGCCGTGATGCCATTGCCGGCGTTGTAGAACGGATTATCGCTAGGAGCCGTACCATCCTTGTTCATTCGCAGCACTTTGCCGCGGAACTGATCGAGATTTCGCGCAGTAGAGGCGTCAAACCCATCGCCGTTGTGAACGTACAACTTGCCATCCGGACCGATGGTGATGTTGGAAATTTGATGCGATTGACCCTGGGTCTCTGGCTGCATGTTGAGTAGCACGCTGCGCGACGCCATCGTGAGTCCACCGGTAGCGCTGGTGAGCTTCTCAACTTTGGGATAGTGCGATGCGCCGCCCGGCGCGGCGCCGTTGTCCCACAACATACCGACATACAGGTTATAAATGTCGGGATTGACGCTATCGCGTTCGACGGCGATGCCCGTGAGCCCTTGCTCGCCGGAGCCGGAGATTGGTCCGGTGGGATTGTAATCCAACAAGCCCGATGCGAATTGGTGTTTGACGCCGTTGCGAGTAACGACCTGAACCGAACCGTACAATTCCGAAACGAAGTACAGGGGATCAGTCGGTAGCGGTCCCGGGTTCGGCACAAACGCAATGTTCACCGGCAGCCGATAGCCGGCGCCGACTTCTTCAATCACGTACCCCGGTTGCGTGACGATGAAGGGAACGTTGAGCGTGGCGGCGCGGGCGAGGAGCGAGAAATTGGGCGCTGTCTGCGCGGCGGTTCCGTAGTAGGTGGCGCCAGTCGAAGAGACCCACAGGTCGAGGCGCTGCCCCGCCGGAAGGTTGATCGCCGGCAAGTAAATCGTTACCGGATCGCCGTGTGAGTCATTGAAGGTGAGGTCGCTTTCGCGCAGGACTAGATTGCCGCTCCCGGCGCGCAGGGTCACCCGCACGTCAGCGTGATCCATCAGCGCTGGCGCCGTGGTTACCGTGTTGCCAACTGCGGTGCGGCCTTCAATGTCCAGGAACGTGGTTGCGAAATCGCTGGAGTTGACTTCCAGCGAGGCCGCGCCGCCGGCGACTCCGCCGGTAGTGGTAAACGCGATCTCGCCGATCTGCATGGAGTTCGCCGTCGCCGCGTTTTTCACTCCCGTGAAGACCATGCGGTACGATTTATACGCGGTGCTGTTGGCAAAACTTACCACAGCGCCTTGCGTATTGCGCCCTGCCGGTAACGCGAGCGTGCCACCAGCGATCAGCGCCCAATTCTCCGCTGTGCCGGTGCTATTCTGCGTGCTGGTGATTGGGTCATTTGTGCCGTAGAGCTGGTACGAACTGGGGTCACGCTCCTCGGCATCGTTGGCGGTCGTGATGCGAAATCCCGTCACGATTCGCGAACTATTCGACGGAGTCAAGATGAAGCCGGAGTTAACCTCACCAAAGTTCAAGTACTTCGCCGTGGTGCCATCGATGGCCAGATTGGGTGATTCGTTGGTTGGGAAGTTGCTGCCGCCATCGAGGTCGATCGCGATGATGGGATCGCTCGGCGTGATGAACGTCACCCCATCGGGTAAGTCCACGTTTGCGCTGAGGATGTCGGTCCACACCGGCGCCGGACTAGAGGCAATTCCTTCCAGCTCGAGCGGGAACGCTGCATTGGCGGCGCCAGTTTGAAACTGCCGAACGGCGTAGCTGCCCACCGAACCAACATCGTCGCGAAAGCGGACCCGCAATTCATGCGGTGCGTTCTGCACAAGCGAAGTGAACCCAGCGCGGCTGTTCACGAAAATCCCATCGCCCAAGTGGGTGTGAAGCCGCTCGACTCCTTCAATCCCTTTGGTTTCCCAAACCATCTCGGCGCCGGGGCCAGTGGTCCAAATTTCCCAGTCCGTGGATTTGTGGGCGTTGCCGTCGCCATCGGCAAAATTGATCGCTTCCATGTGTACGTCAGCGGGACTGACGACCTTGCCATCGAACAACGGCTCGGTAATTGTGGGCGGCGTGGGCGCTTGGTTCGCGGCGCTCGGCACGCCGACGATTTGCACAAAGTTGATTCGCGTCGCCTTGTTGGCCGCCGCGCCGGAGTTGATGGTCAGCCGGCCATCGCTGACGGTCACCGTCATCGTTTTGACAATTGATCCGATCGGATCCGGGACCGCATTCCAGTAATTTACCCCTTCCACATTGATGGTTTGCACGCCATCGTTGAACGCAGGGTCGCCGACAGCGACGGTGACATCGTAGGATCCATTGGCGAGTTGGAACTCCCAGTTCTGCCCTACTTCGAAATGGATGAGCGTGGAGAACCGCAGATCCGGGTTGAACGGGACGCCTGTTTCGGGGTCGATTCGCAGCCGTGATTGATCGGTGTGGTCAGACGACCAGCCGTAACTGAATCCTCCCGGCCGAGCGCCAAACACTTGTCCACCATCGACCAAGTACCGCGTTACCGGCGCCTCGGCCAGCGGCTGGAAATTAATCAGGTAGGTGTCGCCCGCCATCAGCAGCCGCTGTTCCAGCTGCTCGATCCGCAACTGCGGCTGGCCGCGGAAAGACAAACTCGCCTTCCGCCCACGGTTTCGAGGGTGCATCTTCTCTTACGCTCCGCTGGGATAAGAATCTCGCCGACCAGATAGACTATCTATTCTCCATACCACGGGGTTACTGCTTTGCCTACCTCCTGCGTGGTGGAAATCGGAGAAATAGTCAATTATCTGCTGGAAAATGGCATGTTTTGCAAGGTTGCAAAACGTCTCTCAGCAATCGCCCTCAAGTTGAACTTTCAACCCCGTCTGGGGGCAGCCGGGATGGCCAGAGTGCGACGAGTAGCGTTTTTGTCGAGCCTGAGCGAAGGATAGGCGACCCACCTAAAGACCCTTTGAGCCGAGCCGGAGCAGGCCTAGTACACGCCGTCGGTGAACCCCACATCGTTACAACACTGCGGTTCCGTCGCTGATGTGTTTGTAGTTGGTCAAACTCTTTCGTTGGGGCACCACACCCGCGGCGCCGACGATTCTGCTGTGACCAACCTCTAATCCAATTCTTCGCTTGCACGGAGCGCTTCCGCCAGCGCAGGTTCTTCGCGGCGAAGTTCGTTCAAGTCGTCGCTCGTCAATTGATCTTTGGCTCGAATTGCCGCAGCTGGGTCACCCAGTTCGGTATGGGCGACCACCAGGCCCGCGAGGCCAAAGCGGTGGAAGGTGGGTTGTTCGGCAGCCGGAAGTTCCGTCAACTTGGTAAGCGGATCGAGCGCGGCCGTATAATCCTGATGATTGAAGTGCAGTCGGGCGAGGCCTTGCCAAGCGAGCGCGTGATAGAAGGGGTCGGCGTTCGGGAAGTTCTGCTGCACCGCTTGCCACGCGGCGGGCGTATCGAGCAACTTCGCACGGAACAGTTGGCGGCGTTCGTTCTCTTCAATCGGCGGCCCGGCTGCGGCGCTAGCGAGGAGGGATCTTGGTTTCACCAGTTGGGCGCACCCCAAGCCGACCAATGCGGCCAGCGCCATTTGACCGGCCAATTTGGGCCAGCGCGGTTTGGGCAGCGTGGCTTGCGCCGAAACCTTCATCGCTTCGGCCAGCCGCGCCGTGGCGGCCCCACCGCTGAGCGCGGAGAGTTCCAGGGCCGACCAATCGCTCGGTCCTTCACCCCACCCCTCATCGGCCGCTTGCTTGGCGACGCTGCGCAGTTCCGTCAGCAGTTCCAAGGGGCTCGCAAACCGCTTATCCGGCGCTTTGGCAATCATCCGGTCGATTACCCGCGCCAGCGAGATTGGAATGGCCGGGCAGCGATCGACCAGCGGCGGCGCGGCGACATTCAAATGCTTCACCGCCACGGCCAGCGGCGTGTCGCCTTCGAAGGGTGGTTCGCCAGCGAGCATGTGGTACGCCGCCACGCCGAGCGAGTAGATGTCGCTCCGCGCATCGACCGGGCGCCCTTCAATTTGCTCGGGGCTCATGTACAGCGGCGTGCCCATCGTCACGCCCGCTTGGGTGAGCTTGGCCTGATCGGACTCGTCAGCCCGCGCGAGACCAAAGTCCGCGACCTTCACCTCGCCGGAGCGCGAGAGCATGATGTTCTCCGGCTTGATGTCGCGATGGACGATCCCCCGCTCCGCTGCCCGGCCGAGACCGGCAGTCACTTGCCTAAGGATATCCAGCACCATGCCGGGTTCCAGTTGTTTACGGCGGGTGAGCAGCTCGCCCAAATTCTGCCCCGGCACATATTCCTGCGCGATGAAGTGCCGGCCGTTCGCATTGCCAACTTCGTAAATCTGCACGATGTTGGCATGCACCAGCGCTGCCGCAGCCCGCGCTTCGTGCTGAAACCGCTGCACATAGGTGGCGTCATTCGTCAGATGTTCGCTCAGCACCTTCACCGCCACTTGCCGGCCGAGAGACTTTTGCTCGGCAAGATAGACTTCTGCCATGGCGCCCTGGCCCAGCCGGCGGAGCAGGCGGTAATCGTTAAGCTCTTGGCCGACGAGATCAGACACGGGCGCGCGGGATGGGTGGTGATCTTAGGTAGCTTGGGTCCTCGACCCGAGCGAATTGGTGACTCTTTTCAACAGTTATTAACCCCGCGGTCCGATGTCCGTGCCGCGGCAAAAAATCGCTGAACTCGCCCAGTTTACCAAGATTTTCGGCGCGAGCGAGCCAAGGTCAGATTTTTCCGTCCGAAATAGATTGCACCGCGGTGGGCGAATCGGAGATAATCAATCCGCCCGGCGGCATCCATTTACTACTGGGGATTGCCCCGTTTCGCCCCTCGCTCACAGGAAGCTCAGAGCCATGCGTCACGTCATCGTCAAAGGGATGTTAGGTGTTGCCATCCTCTTCGGCTGGGGAGTTTGCTCCAGCGAAACTAGGGCCGAACCCGCGGTGGAAGAAGCGAAGGCTGCAAGCGAAGTTGCAACCGCCGAAGCCGAAACAACGGAAGCGTGCGCCGACCCTGCCGCCAAAGGTGGCTGCGAACACGACACCGAAGCGACCGCCGCTGAAGGAAAAACACCAGCCACATTAACCGCAGCTGCCCAGGCCGATGCGAAGCCGCTCGATCCCACCGCGCCGACGCACAAGCAAGGCGACGTGATCGCCATCAACACCGGCGACTTGGCGAAGGCGGAATCGAAATGTTTTTGTCTCTGCGAGCAGGGCTCACTACTCGTCGGCTGCGATGGCCCCGCGGAAGAAATTCGCTGCTTCGATTCGGATGGCAAACACCTGCGGACAATCCCGCTGCCGCTTGCTCCGGAAGCGATTAACGTCGCGCCAAATGGCACGATTCTCGTCGCCGGTGAAGGCCGGCTCCTGCGCCTCTCACCGGATGGTGAAGAGCTAATGAACGTCGAATCGCCGCACGCCGCAGCGCTGCAGGGCGAAGAGATGCTCAAAAAACTGCGGGCCGAGATTATCGAACAGCAAAAACAACAAGTCGAAATGTACTCGAAGCAAACTAAGCAGTACGAGCAAATGATCGAGCGCACGCAAAAGCAGCTCGATGAGGCGAACGCGAAGCTCAGCCAGTCGAAAGACAAGATTATCGACGCAATGTTGGCCGAGTGGGCCAGTGACGATAGCGAAACAACATCGCCCGCCAGAAAGCGCCGGCTCCTCAGTGAATACCGGACGGCGCGGCGCAAACCAGAGCTGCTGGCCGCGCAGTTGAAGTCATTTCAAGATGCGAAGACGCAGTGGGACGAAATCGTCGCCCAGCAATCGCAGCGGGCGGAACTGACTGATGAACAGCTCGATCAATACGTCAAGTCGTCGCTGCAGCGCAAGCTGGCGATCGCGTCAATCAGCGCGACGGATGACACGGTCTTCTTCGCCACCGGCGCGCCGGTCGGCTACGGCTTTGTGGTGTGGAAAGCGAAGGCCGATTTTTCCGAGGGCACGACGATCGTCAAAGACCTCAGCGGTTGCTGCGGGCAAATGGACGTCCAAGCGAGCGCCGACGGCGTGTTCGTCGCCGAAAACTCCCGTCACCGGGTGTGCCGTTACGACGAAAACGGAAAACTTGTCTGCACCTGGGGCAAAGGCGCCCGCGAAGGAGTCGAAGGTTTCGGCAGTTGCTGTAATCCCATGAATCTCGCTTTCGGCAAGTTCGGCGAAGTTTACACGGCGGAGGACACCACCGGCCGAATCAAACGCTACTCGCCCGATGGCGAACTACTCAGCGTTGTGGGCGCCGCCGAAGTGGTGCCAGGTTGCAAGAAGACTTCGATCGCAGTGGATAAGTCAGGCGATCACGTTTACATGCTCGACATTACCCGCCACCAAGTTGTGCGGCTCGACCGCGTGGCGGCCGATCCAATGGAGCCGGTCGTCGATGGTCCCGCCAAGCCCCAAGTCGAAGCCGGTGAAGATCGCACGGCCGCAGCGCCGGCCAAGTCGGGGAGCGTAACGGGCTCGATCCTCCGCGCGATTTTCAGCGCGAAATCCGAAAAGTAACGTTTTTTCCTTCGCTTGCGACTTAGCCACAGGATCGCGCTATGAAGCGGTTAGTCGTTTGTTGTCTACTGCTGTTGTGTCGCCCGTTGTTCGCGGCCGAGCCTCTCTCCCTCGTCGTAATGGACCCGCTGGCGGCGCCTCTCTCCTGCCCCTGCGTAGAGGGCTACGCCCAGCGCGATTACGACGCTCTCGGCAGCTATCTTTCCGAGGAACTCGGCCGCCCGGTGACGGTCACCTTCGCGGAATCGCTAGAAAATGCGCTCGCCAAATCAACCTGCCCGCATGTTGATCTCGTGATCGGCAAAGAGAGCGTCGCCCGAGCTCAAGGCGAAACGCTGCAACTTGATCTCACCCCACTGGCGAAGCTCACGGGCAAGGATGGCCGCAGCACACAGACGGGTCTGATTGTGGTGCGCTCGGCCGATCCGGCGCAGAAGGTGAGCGACCTGACCGGCTACCGCGTGCTGTACGGTCCGGAAGATTGTGTTGAAAAGTTCGGCGCCGCCCGGGATCTGCTGGCGCTCGCCGGAGTGGATGTCATTCCCGCCGAGCAAGCGGAAACGAGCGCCGCGTGCAGCGATGGCGCGTGCAAAATCATCGAATGGGGCGACACCCAAAAGGGGGCCGCGGTGATTTCCAGCTACGCCGCGCCGCTCCTCGAAGGCTGCGGCACGGTCCAGAAAGGCGACCTGCGGGTGGTGGGTGAAACGAAGCCGGTGCCGTTCATCGTTGCCTTTGCGAGTAAGCGGCTGAGCGCGGATGAGCAAGCGGCCGTGCAGCAAGCGCTGCTGGGCTCGGTGAAATCGGCCGGCATGCTCAAGGCGCTTGAAAGCATGTTGGGATTCGTCCCGCTCGACCAAGAAGACGTCGTTGTCGAACCAACCAGCACCGAAGCGCCGCAGGGCGCTCAACCAACTATTCAGAAAAACGCCGCTTGGCCGGGTTGGCTCGGCCCGCACCGCAATGGTCACTGCGATTGGCTGCCGGCCAAGCTGCCCGAACCGCTGCAGGTCGTGTGGCGGCATCCGCTCGACCGGTCAGGTTTAGGCGGTCTCGCGGCAAATGATAGATACATATTGCTGGGTGATCGCGATGCCGCGAATATGGCTGACGTCTTCCGCTGCCTGAGCACGGAGACCGGCGAAGAGTTGTGGACGGTTACCTACCCGGCGCCGGGACAACTCGACTACGACAATTCACCGCGCGCCACGCCGCTGATCGTCGGCGATCGCGTGCTCTTCTTCGGTGCCTTCGGCGATTTAACGTGCGCCGATCTCGCAACCGGCTTACCGCTGTGGCGGACGAACATTCGCCACCAGTTTGGGGCGAACGACGTGCTGCCGTGGGGAACCTGCTCTTCGCCGCTGCTGGTGGATAACGCGGTGGTGGTGAATCCCGGAGCGCCGGACGCCTCGCTGGTGGCGCTATCGATCGAAGATGGCAGCGTGAAGTGGCAGACGCCGGGTGAGCCGCAGGGGTATGGTTCGCTGAACTTGCTCACACTGGGTGGCGTGCGGCAGATTGTCGGCCATACCCAAACGCTGCTCTGCGGTTGGGATCCAACCACCGGCGAACTATTGTGGGAGTGCCAGCCGCCCAACGAAGGGGACTTCAACGTCCCGACGCCGCTGGAAGTCGCCGGCCAATTGCTGGTGTGCACCGAGAACAATGCGGCCCGCCTTTTCAAGTTCGATGAGTCGGGCCGGATCGTTCCCGAGCCAGTGGCCGTTTGTGAAACGCTCGCCACCGACACCTGCACGCCAGTCACCCGCCATGGCAAGGTGTTCTGTGCGAGCGGCAAATTGCTCATGCTGGATGCAAACGACGGCCTGAAAGTGTTGGCGACACGGAGCGACGCCGCCTTCACCGATTACGCGCCGCTGTTGATTTCGCCCGAGCGGCTTTTGATTCAGGCGCGCGGCGGAGAACTCTTGCTCGTGGACACAACCAGTAAGAAGGCAAAGATTGTTTCCCGCGCCCATTTGGCCATCGGCGGGGACCGCGCGGCCGATCTGTATACGGCGCCCGCGATTGTGGGGACGCGGCTCTACGTGCGAACGGAGCGCGAAGTGGTGTGCGTGGAACTCGCCGCCGGTGAACGGACGGTGCGAAAGCCGGGCGGTTGAGTTTCGCCCCTCAGAAGCAGCCCCCGCAGTCGTCTGTCGCGCACTGACACACGCGCTGATCCGCAGCATCTCTGCGTCGAAGTGATGGCAATGTGGCGCCTGTGGCGCTGGTCCCGTCCTGTTTTAACCAAGAAAACAGCCACTTCTTGCGGCAGTCCGCTGCGCATGGCTGGATTTGAACAACCCAGCTCGGCTCTTTTCTCAATCTTTCTCGTAACAGTCCGATGAGCCCCACGTAACAGCCCTCGAAGCCACCACGGAGTGTGCTCAGAACCAACACCTTTACCCGGAGTTCCTCCCATGTTCCGCAAACTGTTCATTGTGCCGCTGTGTTTAACCGCCCTGTGTGCGCCCGCGATTGGCGCTGGCTGCAACGGTGGCGGTGGTGGTTTTGGTGGGGGTCTCGGTGGCGGACTGGGCGGTGGCTTCGGCAATCGGCCCGGCGGGGGATTCCCCGGCAACGGCGGATTTCCTGGCAACGGCGGTTATCCCTCGCCCTACAACCAAGGCGGCTACAACCAACACCAAAACCCAGCGCCGGTCGTCACATCTGCTCCTGTGGCGACGCTTTCAACCAACACCCTGACCGACGCCCTCTCCGGCGCCGGCCCGTTCACGGTTTCGCTGCAACATCCGCTCACCGGCGAATTCGTCACGGTCAGAGTCTTCACCACCAAGGGCGAAGCGGTCGCTTTCAAGTCGGCGATTGAACGGAAGTTTTTCGTGACCACTGACTCCGACTACCGCGAAGCGGCGACCACCAGCGAAGCCAACACGATTGCCGCCCAACTGCGTGGCGCTGGCCATCAAGTAAGAATCTCGAATGCCGTGGCGAAGATCACCACCGGTGAAGAACCGAACCTGAGCGATGTCCTCGCGAAGACCAATCCGAAGGCTCCCGCCGTGGAAACTCCCGTCCCCGTTGCCCCGCCCGTCGCCACGGTCGCCCCGACGGCTGACCCGAATGCCGAAACATCCGCCACCCTGCTCGAAGCTCTGAAGCATGCTCAAGCAATCCAAGAAGCGATGAGCCAAGGCGCCGCGACCAAGGTGACGCCCGAACCCATGAACCCGAAGTTGCAGCCGCTGGTGGGTGAATGGACCGCCGTGGCCCGGACCGAAAGTGGTGAACTCTCCACCGTGGAACTGCACCTCGACAACCGCGGCTGGGCTAAGTTCACCGCCCCGGCCAAAGATGGCTCCAAAAACACCGTCGAGCGGAAGCTGGAACTGAGCGATAACCAAGAACTGAAACTGATCGGCGACGACGGCGAACTGCTGCTCGGCAAAGTCGCCAGCCTCTCGGCTGACCAACTGGTGCTGAGCCAAGCGAATGGCCAAGTCACCTTCGTGCGGCCCCGCTAATCGAAAAACAACCCGAAAATCGAAAACCGGCGATCATCTTGATCGCCGGTTTTTCTATGCGCGCTCGCAGCAACTACGCGTGCGGAAACTTCCGCACAGGTGACCGCTGCGGCACGCTTTCTTCAGCGCGTTGCCAGCGCAAGCGGATTGCGATGGCCACCGTCCCGAGCGTCAGCGCGAGACCTGTTTGGCGAGCCTTCGAGAAGAGATAAGCGGGCCAAGTTGCCGGTGCACTCGCGACAGGCGCTTCACCAGTTTCTTGGGCAGCGAGTTGCTGGTCTCCGACCGAGTCAACGGCGGGCACGTCCAGGACAGGAATCTTGAACGACGTTTGCGTTACGGCCGGACGTTCCTCCGGCGCCTCGACCCCATCGCGACGAATGCTCCCGCGTGCCGCCTGATCGGGCTGCGAAACTTTCAGCGAGTTTCCCTGTGACTTAAGTGCGGATGTCGCTTCCATTTCCAAACCTTCGAGCGCAAACGCGCGGTCGAGGGTTTCGATTGCTTCCGGAGAAAGCGCTGCCTGGCGTTCGGTTTTCAGGAATGCCGGCTTATCGACCGCGACCCCAGAGGTCTCTTGATTGCTGGCGATTCGCGCCACTTGGTCTTGCGTCAGCGGCGTTTCGTCACGGAGAACGCTCGCCAAGCTAATTGTCTCCGGCGGCACAGCGGCGGAGTCCGATTGAATCGCGACTTCCTCAGCCGTGGGGATGACCGGTATCTGCGGCGAGATCAGCACGCCGGCCGCGCCATCATCATCGGCGCCGGGGCCGAATTCTAAATCGGAGCCGCTGTCCGCGGCGCCGTTGTATCCATTGTTGTACGTAGTGCCATTCTCAACGAGTGGTGGCAATGAACTCCAATCGATCGAATCGCTGTATCGCAGATTCGGGTGCGATCGCAAGTGATCAAACGTTGTCGTTAGTTTCGCGAACACACCGGTTGAGTCGAATTGATAAAAATTACTGGTGCCTGTGACGATCGAGAGCCGATCCTGCGCGACATACCCGGTGTCATGGCCGAGCGACAGCTCGGTCAGCGGCGCGAACTCGGCAGCGCCGCCAAGCATCATATCGCCGGCCAGCAGCGCGCGATCTTCGCAGCGCTCCAGCCGAAGCTGGCGAGTGCGGGGTGTTTTTCGGTGAGCGTGTGACATCTTACGAATCCTGCTTCGGCTGCGTGGCGCCGGGCTGCTCAGAGTTGGGTTGACCTGACAGGCGGCGTTCGATGGCTTCTAAGTTGCGGCGGAAGGTGTCGATTAAAGGACTCGCCGGGCGGGCGGCAAGTTCGGGGGCGAGTTGCTGCAGCACCTCCAGCGCCTGCGGGAGGCGGCCTTCGTCGCGGAGGGCCAGGGCGTAATTATTGTGCAGCGCCAGTTGGCTGTCAGGATAGCGGGGGTCACTAGGATAATCGGCCGCAAGCGTGGCCAAAACGTCACGCGCATCGGCAAATTCAGCCGCCGCACGCTCCCAATCCTGTTCGTTCACGAGCGCAACGGCGGCGTTACCGCCCGCAATTGCCAGCTCCCGCCGACGGGCCGGGTTCAGCGGTTCCCGCCGCACCAGTTCGGTGAGTTGGTCCGTGGCAAGCTGATAATACTTGGCCGCAGTGGCCCAATCGCCGGCGCGGCCCGCAAGGGCACCCAGGTTGTTTTGCGTCATCGCAAGATCAGCTCGCCGCGAGACTTGCGCCGTCTGCGCGGTTGGCGGCGTGCGCTGGACTAGCTGCGCTAGCTCTAACGCGGCCTGCTGGCAGGCCCGAATGGCGCCCGGCGGATCGATGTCTCTGAGCACGAAACTCAAACTATTCCGCGCCACGGCGAGTCGGCGCAGTAAGCTTTCATCGTTCGGCTGCAAGCGGCGGGCGGCGCTGAGTCGTTCAGTTCCCTGCCGCACGTGGGCGATGCCGACCGCGGTTTCGTTCGCCGCGAACTCGAGTAGCCCCAGGTTGATCAACGTTTCGGCGAGTTCGACACCCGCATCGGTTTCTTCTGGTTGCGCGGCTGCAAGTTGCTCCCGCAGTTCTGCGGCGGTGGAGTAGTGCTGCCGGGCTTCGTCCGCTCGCCCGTGCGCCGAGCACAAGGTACCGAATTGATGCTCGCCCATCGCAATGCGTTGCAGCAGCAAGCGGTCGCCAGGCGACGCATCAAGTTCGCGCCGCCAATCGATCAGCGCCGCGGCATACTCGCGCTCGGCGGTGGAAAAGTCACCCAATTTGGCCGCCACTTCCGCGCTGCGGAAATGTGTCGAGGCCAGCTCGCCGCGCACGTCGGCGCTGGTTGTCGAGAGCAGGTGCTCGTAGTAGGCCTGCGTATCGCGCAACAGTTCCATCCGGAAGGGCTCGGCCCCTGGCACATCGGCCATGCGGTCGGCCAACTCGCCACCGAAGTGATCGATCACCCGCAGCGCGTCCTGAAGATTCTGTTCGGCCACTTGGGCCGCGGCTTGCGTTTGGTGGTTGGCCCGCGCGATGAGCACCGCGCTGATCGTCGCCGCACCGGTGAGCAGCACCAGCACCACCCCGGCGGCCGCCACCAGTTTTTGTCGCCGCCGCACCCACTTCCCGAACCGATCGACCAGCGTCGGCGGCCGCGCGATGGTCGGCTTCCCTTCAATGAAGCAGCGCAGGTCGCGCGCAAACTCTTCAGCCGTGGCGTAGCGGCGCTCGCGATCCTTGTCCATCGCGCGGAGCACCACGTTCTCCAAGTCAGCCGGAATCGCGGGGTTGATGTCCCGCAGCCGACGTGGTTCTGTATGCGAAATCTGCGCGAGCAGCTCGGCGTGGTTCTCTTCCGGAAAGGCGGGTTGCAGTGTCAGCAGTTCGTACAGGGTGGCGCCCAGTGCATAGATATCCGATCGGCCATCCACGCGGTCGGCTCGGCCGCGCGCTTGCTCCGGACTCATGTAGCGCAGCGTGCCCACGATGTCGCCCGTGTGCGTGACGCCAAGTTCCGACTGCACCCGCGCTAGGCCAAAATCGGTAATCCACAGTTTGCCTTGCCGATCGAGCATCAAGTTCGATGGCTTGATGTCGCGATGGACGATGCCGAGATCGTGCGCGTGAGCCAAAGCTTCAGCCGCTTCCATGCCCAGCGTCGCCGCGGTTTGAAAGAACGACTTCTCGTGAATCTGCCCCAACGTGGTGCGCAACTGCGTGGGGCGCACCGCTTGAGCCCCCTGCTTCTCACCAGCCGCGGCGATGGTCGTCGCATCCGGAGCGGTCGTCGCGTGCGGACCCGTCGGCACCGGCCCGCGGGCAACTCGCAGATCCGCGATCGCCTGATGAAGCGATTGCCCTTCGATCAGCTGCATGGCGTAGAAGTGGATGCCGCGCTCATGACCGACGGCATACACCGGCACGATGTGCGGATGATGAAGCTGCGCAGCGGCCTGCGCTTCGTTGCGAAAGCGGGCGATCTGCCGTTGGTCGAGCACCGCGGCGAACGGCAAGACCTTGAGGGCGACCTGCCGATTGAGCGACAATTGCCGCGCTTCGTACACGATCCCCATTCCGCCGCGACCCAGCTCACGGCCAAGTTCGTAGTCGCCTAGCACTTGGGGCGGGGCGTCGCGCGGCGGTTGTTCGGCTGCTCCAGCGATCGCCTTGACGTGTGGCGCCGGCGGCGCATCATGCAGAGCGGCGTGGATCATCCTCACGCCGTCGAGATACTCGGCCAGCTCGCCAGCCAACTCAGGATGTTCCGCCAGGAGCGCATCAACACTCGGCCGTTCGCCTCGCTCGAGTCGCGAGACGTAATCATCCAGCAGCGCAGCGAGTTGCTCTTCGTGCGCGGTCGGCAAACTTGTGGCGGGCGATTCGCCAGTCACTTTCCGTGCAGGGAATGGCGCTGTCGACGGGGCAGCAGGAGAACCGGTGAGTGAGGGATTGGTCGTCATGGGACTTACTCGATCCCCCGCGCGGCAAATTCTTCCCGCAAGCGACGGATGCTGCGGAGCCACAACATTCGCACCGCGCCGGGGCTCCGGTCCATCTTTTGGGCGACATCGGCAAAAGGCAAGCCTTCCAAATGCCGAAGCCGCAGAACTTGCTGGTACTCGTCCGGAAGATCGGCGAGCGCTTCCGCTAGCACCGCTTCATGCTCGCGCCGCTCGAAGGCTGCGCTCGGGGTCTCTCCCAGATTCGGCGCCAAAGCCGCCAGGCGATAGGTTGATTGCTCAACCCCCAACTGCAACCGGTCAAGCGACACCTCGCGGCGCACATCCCGCTTGGCTGCCGTGACGTGCTGCTCCACCGCTCGGAGCAGGTTATTCACCAAAATCCGCCGCAGCCACGCCAAGAATTCCTGTGGGCAAGCGCCGCGGAAACTCTCAAAATCGCGATGCGCTTCGAAGAAGGTCTCTTGGACGACATCCGAAGCGCTCACGCGTTGCCGAAGTCGATCATCCAATTGCGAAGCGACCACCAACTTCAAATAGCTGCCGTAAAGCCCCATCAACCGGCCCAACGAAGAAAGTGACCCCTGCTGGGCGCTGGTCAACAGTCCGGCGGCGATCGAGGGTGCAGAGTTCATGGCGACAAGGAGCAAAAACAGCTTCCACAGCACTAGGCCGACATTTTCCCCCATTGTCACTGCCGCGAGGCGGATTGAACAGAGTTTTTCCTGCTATGCCTCGTCCAAATGCCCTCTGAGAGCCCAATTTACCGAACCGACCCCCTGCAAAGTGGGTCCAACCAACGGTAGAATCCACGATTCGCGGGCGGCTAGCTCAGTTGGTTAGAGCGCTACGTTCACACCGTAGAGGTCACAGGTTCGAGTCCTGTGCCGCCCATTGAATCTAACTCGTTGCCGAATCGCGACTTACGTTACCTGCTGGTGTTCAGCAGTGCGGCATTTTCCATCCGAGTTATCCGGTAATTACCGGATAACTCTGGCTCGTTTGGAGAATCCGCACCGTGGCCCGACCAGCGAAATTGTTCCCTTCTTATCGTAAGCATCGCGCCAGCGGCCAAGCCGTTGTCACCATCGGCGCCCGCGACTTCTATCTCGGCCCCCACGGCACGGAGGTCAGCAAGCAGCAGTACGACCGGTTGGTGATGGAGTGGGTCGCCGCTGGCCGCACCAACAACTTTGGGACCCCGGAAAGTACGCTTTCTATCGCCGAACGCCTCGTCGATTACATCAAGCACTGTCAGAACCACTACGGGACGGGCCCCAAGTCGACGACCGCGAAAATCATCATTATTCTCCGCACGCTCAACGCGATATACGGCGACACTGCCGCGGCTGAGTTCGGCGTCCAGGAGTTCAAAGCGGTCCGCGAAAAGTTCATTCAAGCGGGGCAAAGTCGGCCGTACGTTAATGATGAAATGGCTGCGATCACACGCTTCTTTCGCTGGGGGGTCGCTGAGGGAAAGATTCCCGCCCAGGTTGTCCAAACCTTGCAGATGATCCCGGGGCTCCGCCGCGGAAAAAGCGAAGCTCGTGAAACTGACCCCGTCATGCCGGTCAGCGACGCGATTGTCGATGTCACGCTGCCGCACCTTCCCCCCGTCGTTAGTGCCATGGTTAGGCTGCAACGTCTGACGGGAGCTCGCCCCGCGTGGTTCGACCTGGGGTGCTTCGGAACTGTCGTTCTATCTGTCCGCTCCAACGACAGGGGCCGATGCTTGAAGCAGGCTGAGGCCAAACGCTAACATAGGTAAACTTCATACCGAAGGCGTCCTTCAATATGAAGGTCTTACTGAAGAAGTTTCCGTCTAATAACAAGTTAGGCCCATCACGCATTATGGCTTACACGCTCACACCATCGGTTCAACGAGAGATTGAGCGAATTTTTTCGCCCGAGCACATTGAATACGTTCGGTCGAGACTGGCGGAGCGAGAGTTGCCGTTGGGAGGTTCCGCTCCGCCGCCGCGTGTTCATGTCGCAGTCATTTGGTTGTCGAAGGGCGACATCAAGCGTTTCGAATCTGAGTTGGAGGGAGCTTGTCGCGACTGGCGCGATACACTGGTTTCGGCGGAGTTAGCCGACGAGGATTGGAAACGTGTCCTGACACAGAGAGGCATCGATTGTGAAGATTGGTAGAGAGACAGGAATGTGGCCTAACCATGCGCGGTAGTGAACTCGGCATGGCCTTGTGGTTTGCAATTATTGCTTCCCGTGAGCCGGGTCGCTGTTCTTGGGTCGTTATGCCCCGCGACGCTTGAGGAAATGCCGTGACTCCGACCGAATTGAACCGACGACTTGCCGACTGCGTTGGAAGGTCGATCGGGTCGGTTGGCTACCACCAGATCGATCATGATGGTCTCGCCGTACATGACATCCATCCAGAGATCGGCGACTTCTGCGATTTCGGCGTTTCGCTTCATTTCGATGACCAAACGGTGGCTTATGTCGCGTGGGACGGCACTTTCGTTCAGCACGGTTTGATGTTGACGTGGTGCGAGGCGGTCGACTTCGAACCGGAAGGCCGCGTCTTCTCACGCATGCAGCATAGCCCGTGGCGCGTCCTAGCTGAAAAACGAATTACCGCCTCTGAAGTATTGTGGTCAGAATTCGACCACGCCATTTACCCGCAAGCATTTCTGTTCGGTTTCGCTACCGGTGATCGCCTGCTCTTTTCGGCCGCCCAGCCGATGGATCGACCGGACGGTTCGATCAAACTGTTCGGTATTTCAGACTGGGTCGCGATACTCCACCACCCGCATGTCATCGACGAGCACTTACGTCAGCTGCGGGCCGGCGGATAACGAAGTAGTGAACGGGAGCCACCCTTGCCCTTCAACTGAAATCAAAACCCGCCTCCGCGGTCGGGGTTAGCTCGAACGTTTATTGACCCAGGAGGTCTTGCCCTTTGTAGGATGAGGATGAGGGGCTACCGCTCCGGGAACCCTAGCGATTGGCGCCCCGAACGGTTTACTGAGTATCGGAGCAACGGAGCCCCAAGTATCGGACCGGCCGCCCGCTGCCGGGATCCATTGCTTCCGGGTGGACGCAACAACACTCGCCGTTTCACCCCGAAGATGCTGAGGATGGCCCCCATGTTAGAGTTGAGGCCTCTCACTTCACGGGCTCCGCGGAGGGTCGCCCTCCCACGCGGCCATGCTAGCACTTTACGCAATCGCTCTGGCCGCCGCCCCGGCGTTTCACTAAATTGCCCCACCTCTCGGCGAGCGAAGCCGTCGAGATCGAAGCGAACACACGGGGGCGAACGATGCACACGATTGCGGTCATCAATCAAAAAGGGGGCGTGGGGAAAACCACGACCACGGTGAACCTCGCCGTCGCGCTCGCGCGGGCCGGGCAGCGGGTGGGAGTGATCGATCTTGATCCCCAGTCGCACGCTTCGCTCCACTTAGGGGCCGATGTGCAGCGGGCGGCGCCGACGACTTATGAACTGCTCACCAGCGATGTGAGTCTCAGCGAGGTGTGGCGCGACACCGAGGAAGGGGTGCGCCTGGCGCCGGCGAATCTCGATCTCGCGGCAGCGGAGGTGGAACTCGCTGGCGTGGTGGGGCGCGAGTTAATTCTGCGCGACAAGCTGCAAGCGGACGCCGAGTCATTCGATTTCGTGCTGGTCGATTGCCCGCCGTCGTTGGGGGTGCTGACGATCAACGCCCTGTCGGCGGTGCGCGATGTCATGCTGCCGCTGCAGCCGCATTTCCTCGCTCTGCACGGGCTCAGCAAACTAATGAAGACGGTCGGCATCGTGCAGAGTCGACTGAACAACCAACTTCGGCTGGCCGGGGTGGTGCTGTGCATGTACGAATCCTCCGCCAAACTGTCGGCGGAAATTTCGGCCGACGTGGCCGAGTACATCGCCAAGCTGCGCGAGCAGGGCGGGATCGGCAGAACCGCGCAGCTCTTCGAGCAGCGCATTCGCCGCAATATTCGGCTTGCCGAGGCGCCGAGCTTCGGCCAATCGATTTTTCGCTACGACGGGCGCTGCAACGGCGCCGAGGATTACCGCCGGCTCGCGGACGAAGTGTTGGCGGTGTATGGGGCGGGAGTGGATGCGGGCGTTTCGCGTGAACTTGTGGCGGCGTAGGGAGCGATCAGTGATCGATTATGACTTGTCAGCATCCCTAACCCCTAACCCCTAACCCCTAACCCCTAACCTCTAACCTCTAGCCCCTAGCCCCTCACTTGACCTTCGGCTTTTACTCAACGATGCGTGGCGCAGCGTGGGGCGGCAGCGAAGAGCTGTGGAGCCGCACGGCGGGGGAGCTATTAGCGCGCGGGGAGCGGGTTGCCATTTGCCATCCGCGTAAGAAGCGGGTGGTGGAACAGCTTCAATCGCTCGTCAATCGCGGCGCCGAGCTCCACCGGCATTCGCGGATTACCATTGGCCACAAAGCGCGGGCCCTGCTGAGCCGAGTCGGTTACACGCATCGGCCGTTTGCGGGGTGGCTCAAGCGCACGCGGCCCGATTTTCTGCTGATCTCGGCGGGCTATCACATCGATGGCCTCGGCATCACTAGCGCCTGTCGGCACTTGGGTATTCCGTACGGCATTTTGCTGCAATCGGCGGGGCCGTGCCACTGGGTGGAAGCGCGGGACCTCGATGCGATGCGCGCCGCGTACCTCTGTGCCGAGCGAATTTACTTCGTTTCCGATCAGAACCGCCGAACTGTGGAAGACAATTTGGCGATTGATCTGTCGCGAGCCGAGATTGTCGACAATCCCTTCAGCGTGAGCGCCACGGCGGCGCCCACATGGCGGCCCGTAGACGACACGCCGACGAATCCCTGGCGACTGGCGAGCGTGGGACGATTGAACTGCCTCTCGAAAGGCCAAGACCTGTTGCTGCAGGTGCTGCGACTGCCAAAGTGGCGCGCGCGGCCGCTGGAGGTCACCCTCTACGGCGCCGACGGTGGTAGCGAACGGGTGCTTCGCGAAACGATCACGACACACGCCTTGGAGCGCCAAGTGAAGCTGGGCGGATTTGTGAGCGATGTTGAATCCGTGTGGGCGCAGCATCATGGCTTGGTCTTGCCGTCGCGATATGAAGGAAATCCATTAGCGCTGATTGAAGCCCTGCTCTGCGGCCGGATGGCGATCGCCACCGATGTCGGCCGAGCGGCGGAACTGGTGGAAGAGGGCCGCGGCGGGTTCATCGCACCGGCGCCGACGGTGGAATTGTTCGATGCGGCGCTCGAGCGCGCATGGCTCCGCCGGCACGAGTGGCAGGCGTTGGGCGCGCACGCTGCCCGCACGATTCGCG
The DNA here is from genome assembly GCA_022841705.1 of Pirellulales bacterium. GTDB lineage: Bacteria > Planctomycetota > Planctomycetia > Pirellulales > Lacipirellulaceae. Next base: position 249,789 of record JALHQZ010000003.1, on the reverse strand, counting down.
CGCGGCACAGCCTCACGCCTGAAGTCGATTTCGCCGACCGCTTGCTGGGTTCGACGCGCGCTACGGATGTTCAGCGCCGCGCGGCGTAACGCTTGCGCACTACAACGGCTCTTTCCCCGGCGGCGGTGGCGGTCCACCGGGGCCGTCAAACCCCGGCCCACCGAACTGGCGATCTGGCGGTGGGCCGTTACGCGGTGGGCCGTCGCGCGGTTGGACATTCTCCGGCCCACGATCGCGCGGACCGCGATCGCCCGGCCCACCAAACCACCCGCGTCCTCCGAACGGTCCACTTCGCCCCCGGCCCATTCCGCGCAAAAACCTCCCGAAGTCGTCGTTCCGCAAGTCGGCCGAACTAAAGTCTTGCCGCAGTTCGGCGAGCATTTGGTCGCGCGGTAAGGCCAAATACTCTTGCAATTGCTGATCGGAAACGCGATCGCTGTCGGCGATGAAATCGGCGAAGTCCCGTGGCTGACTTTGCTGCACGGCTTGCGACGTGGCGAACACCAGCAACCGGGCGCGGTCTTCAGCCGACATTCGCTCACGCAATCGGGCCGCACGTTCGGCAGTCAGTGCGGAGAGCAGTTTGGTTTCAATCGAGTTCCAATCCTGCTGAGCTTGCTGGCGCAGAGCTTCAATCTGCGAGCGACCGAAGAAAGGTGGAACCTCGTTTGAAGTTGCGATGCGTGAAACGATCATTAGTTGCAGCGTCGGACTTTTGTCGACTGCAGCTTGAAGTTCCCCGCGCTGATCGGGCCCCTCGAAGCGACGAGTGCCGCGTTCGGCGTTGCGTTCGGCCATTGCCCGCAATTCGGCGAACTTGTCACCCAACTCTCGCGGCGTACGGGTGAGTTCCGGTGAACCTTTCAGCGCTGCGAACACCTCGCGCAGTTTCTCCTGCTCTTCGGCGGAAAGTCGCCAGCGGTCGTTGTTTTGATCGCGCTCGATCTGACGGACGATTTGATTCACTTCGGTCCTGCCGATCGTCGCGCGGTCGGCCGGCGAGAAGTTCGGCTGATTCAGCCAGTCGTGGTAGCCCAGCACCGTGGACCGCAATTCGTTCGCCTTGGGATCGGCGGCGATTGTGCGGTCGAGTTCCGCCAGTTGGGTGCGCTGTTCCGGCGGGAGCGCGGCAAAGCGGCTGGCTTGCGAGGCGAGCACCGCTTGTTGATCGGGCGAAAGTTGCTGAACACGTTCAACGCGCTGCGAGTAACTTGCCTGGGAAGTTTGATCCCAGTCGGCGACTTGCGTTTCGAGTTCGGCGTTGTCGACCGTAAGTTCCTGGCCGACTTGCGTGTGCAAGGTGGAGAGGAAATCGAAGTCCTTGATCGCCCGCAGTTCGTCGAAGTGCTCGATCACCGGCAGATTGCTAACCAGTTCGCGGTTGGGGCGGGCAGCCGCGCCCCACGCGCCAAGAAACGCAACCGCGGCGGCGAGAGTGCACCCCATGGCCACCGCATAACTCCGCCGCCGCTTGGCGATGGGGAGCGCAGCGGTCAGCGCCGCCGCTTCGCGCTCCGCGGCCAGGGCGGTCATTTCGATGGTTGATTTAGTGAACGTCTCGTCCACCTGTTGCCGGGGCAACTCATCGAGCGCGTTCCACACCCGGTCGAACCCTTCGAGTTCGCGCCGGGCAGCGGGGTCGCTGGCGATGCGGCGCTCGATTGCCTCACTCTCCGCCGGTGGCAATTCGCCATCCAAGTACGCCACTAGCTCTTCGCGGAGCGAGTCGTCGAGATTGGAACTTGAGGGCGTCATAGCGTCTGCGTCCCCTTCGCTTCGCCATTAAAATAAGGTTCCAACGTTTCGCGCAACTTTTCCCGCGCTCTGGACAACAGCGACTTAATCGCCTGCGGGCTCATCTCCATGATTTCGCCGATTTCGTTGTAATTGAGGCATTCGAACTTGGCGAGTAGCACGGCCATGCGCTGGCGGTCGTTCAGCACCACCAAGGAATCTTGCACAAGTTGCCGCAGTTCCGCTTTGTCAAGTTGCCGGGTCGGCATGAGCGCGCTGGCGGCGGCGAAACTGCCGTCGATCGAGAGTGCTCCCGATTCGTTCGGCCGCGGCGCCACATGCACTTCTTTGCGGCGGGACAGCGTGCGGAGCGCGTTCGACGCCACATTGTTGGCGATGGTGAAGAGCCAAGTCGAAAACTTCGATCCTGGCACGTACCGTTTACGGGAGCGGTAGACCCGCAGGAAGACGTCCTGGGCCAAGTCCTCGGCCAAATCCCGCTTGCCGACCAAGTGTCCCAGCAGCGAGACGACGCGGTTTTGGTACCGCAGCATCAGCTCTTCAAACGCGGCGGCGTCGTCCTCGCGCACGCGCAGCATCAGCCGAACGTCGGGATCGCTGTGCGTGTACCGCTGAATTGTGGAATCGGTGACCGCCAAGGCAGGCCCCTTACGCCGAACCAATGAGACGCCGATATCCAGTGTACCCGCCGAACGGCCGTGCGGCCACTTGGCGATAGATGGAGCTTGGCCTCCTCGGCCGAGCGAATTCCGCGCGCTCAACCGAGGAGGCCAAGCTACGGCCGACGCTACAGCAGACTCTCCAGCAGCAGTCGCGCTTTGCGCAGCTCGCCGCGGTGATCGACCTCTTCTTGCGGCAAGATATGCACGGAGAGGGCCCGGTCGTAACCTTCCTTTTGCAGGAGCGAAATCAGTCGGCCGTAGTCGATTTCGCCCTGGCCGATGCGGACCTGGAATTTTTGTTTCGTGCTGTCGCGCAGGTGGACATGCTTGACGTGTTTTAATGTCTTGTCGTAGTTGCGCCCCTGATACGGGCCGGCGATGTAGCAGCTCGGGTCGAGCGACAGCCCCATCCCTTTCACGTTGTCGCAGAACACGACCGCCGTGTCCGCGTCTTGCGTCATCCGGCCGATCTGAGTCTTGAGCGCCACCACCACTCCTTGCAGCGCCGCCAGTGCGGTGAGCTTTCGCAATCGTTCGATCTCTTCGTTGAATGGCGTGCCGAGTTCCGATGACGGCACGAGCAGCGTGACGACCTTAATCGCCTTGGCCAGTTTGCAGCAGGCGTCGAACTGGTGGTAATACTGATCGGCCGGCGCGTCGATCTCGATCGACAATGCGGTGATGTCCATCCGGTGCGTGTCGCGACAGATCGCCGCGGCCCGGTCGACATCGGCTAGCACTTCAGACGGCCGGAGCCAACCGTTGTGCTCGTGCAGGGCGAGCTCGACGGCGGTGTACTCGAGGTCCACCAGCAGGTCGAGGATGTCGCGCGGCGCCACATCGGGGAAACATTCAGTCGAAGCACAAACAAGCACGCTATTGACTCCTTCAAATTGGGGGCTTTTCGCTAGGGGTTACTATACCGGCTAGCGAATCCGCCCGGCAATCCTGCTGGCGCCGCCAACGGAGCCGCGTTGGTTCCCTGAGATGGGCCGAGACGCGGGTTTGCCTCGTAGCCGCGTCTCTCCGAGACGCGAGGTTATATTACAGGATGATTCTAAGCCGAAAAACTCGCGTCTCGGCCCATCTCAGGGAACCGACGCGGCCACGTGAAGCCGTTGCAACAACGCTCGCCAGAGTCCACAATAAGGTTCTCCCGATGACTCTTCCTCCCGTGTAATGAATTGGCTCCGTGTCGAGTTCCGCGCTGATTGAAAAGTGTTGCCTGATTGGCCCGAGTTTGGGCGGCGACCCGACACATTTTATGGTCGAGCGAGCACTGGGCGCCAATCAGCTCGACTGGCGGTTCGTCACGTTCGAGGTGCAGCCGACCCACTTGGCGGATGCCCTGCGGGGCCTGGCTGTGCTGGGTTTCCGGGGCGCGCTGCTTGCGCCAGCGTTCCGGGCCGCCGCGGTTGATTTGGTCGGCACGCTCGACCAACGAGCGAAAGATAGCCGCTCGGTGAGCTGCCTCATTCGCACGGGCGACGTACTGGTGGGGCACGATCTGGAAGGCGCCGCCGTCGCCGCGGCGCTGACGGAACGCAAACTCGCCTCACCACTCGCCTGCTTGGTGCTGGGCGCCAACCGCGCGGGCCGCAGCATTGCGACGGCGCTCATCGCGGCGGGGCAGGTGAATCAGGTGTATGTCGCCGATCTCGATCCCAAGGGGACCGAAAAGTTCGCTCACGATTTTGGCCCCGCGTCCGCCAACTGCCCGGTCGAACCGATTGCAATTGAAGCGCCCGAAGAGTTTGATCTGCCGGAGGGCGTGAAGTTGATCATCTCCACGCTGCCCGCCGAGGACCGCAAGAAGTGGCAAGCCAAGCACTTGAGTTTGCGCAGTGGCCACACGCTGGTGGACGTGACCCGCAGTGGCGAGCGAACGGTGCTCGCGCGCGATGCGGCCAAACTTGGCGCCGAAGTGATTGACGGCCTCGAGCTGGTGGTGCTGGAAACCAAGCTCGCACTGGAAGCGTGGTCCGGCGAAGCGTTCGACGGGGCCCTGCTCCGCGACGCGGCGGAAGAGTTTATGGGGTTGTGAGCCGCCATCAGCCGCCACGCGTTAGCGTCCGGTCGATTCGAATCGACGTCTCGATGGTTTTCCATCATCACGCGATCAGAGAGCGCGATTCCTCCGGGGGCTGACGCCCTCCGACTCACCGCGGAAGTTGGGAGTTTGGCAGGCGGCCGCGTACGAAGTGATCGTCCGCCAACTGTTCGTCAGCGACGCTTTGCAATTGCAACTGAGCGAGGTCGGTAACTGGCGCGCGAGCCGCCACTCCACCGATGACGCGCGGCGAGATGTAAACTTGCACCTCGTCGACGAGCGATTGGGCGAAAGCGTCGCCGAGCAACCGAGGGCCGCCTTCGATCAGCACGTTGGTCATTCGGCGACGGCCGAGCTCGGTGAGTAGCTCGGGAAGCACGGCGGTGCGTGCTGTCGCGGAGGTGGTGAAAAATTCAGCGCCGAGCGCGCTCAGCCGCGAGCGGCAGTCGGCGGGGAATTCTTGCGGCGCGGCCACCAGGACAGGGGCGTCGGCGATTGTTTGGAACAGTCGGCGGTCGGTGGGCAGCTCGCGATTCGAGGCAACGACCACGCGGAGCGGCGTCCGCACGCCGGGGGGCCGCGCGGTGAGCAGCGGGTCGTCACTCGCCAGCGTGCCGGCGCCGATGATGATCGCATCGAGTTTGCCGCGCTGCACGTGGGCGTGCGCGCGGGCCACGGCGCCGGTAATCCAGGGGCTTTCACCCGGCGGGTTCGCCATCCGGCCATCGCGCGACATCGCCCACTTGGCGATCACCCACGGCCGTTTTGTGGTGAGCAGTTTGAGGTACGGCGCCATGAGCTCACGAGCGGCGGGATCGTCGGCGACATCGCACGTAATTCCCGCGGCGCGAAGCTGAGCGATGCCCCCGCCATCGACCGCGGGGAAGGGGTCACGCATCCCGCACACGACCCGGGTGATGCCCGCCGCTAGGATGGCTTCGGTGCAGGGCGGCGTTTTGCCGTGGTGGCAACACGGTTCGAGCGAGACGTAAAGCGTGCCGCCGCGCGCGGCCTCGCCAGCGTGAGCGAGCGCATGAACCTCGGCGTGCGGTCCTCCAAACTTTCGGTGCCAACCTTCACCGACCACCAGGCCGTCCTGCACCACGATCGCGCCGACCATGGGATTGGGTTCGACCGCGCCTTCGCCACGGCGGGCGAGTTCGTAACAGCGCGCGAGGAACGAAAGGGTGATCGGTAATCGGTGATCGGTAATTGGAGTGGGAGGTACGTCGGCAGACATCGATCAATCAACTCGATTTACATCCCGATCCCCGATCGCTCCCTCACCCCGGCACCCAAAGTTTTTGGCCGGCGCCGGCGCCGGCGGTTTCGCTCTCGGGCGTCCAAATCTTGCCTGCTGGCGCTGTGGGGGCGACCGGCGCATTGCGTGCTGCGGGTTGACGGCCGGCGAGATCCGGGGTGATGCCCAGTGCATACAGCAGTTTGTAAATCTCCTCCGCCACGCCCGGTTCGCTGAGGTGCTCTTCGCGCAGGTGGCGGAGCACGCGGTTCGCTTCATCCGGCATGTTATTCATCAGCAAGAGTTCCAGCTCGGTGATGTCCCACATCGCGGAGCTCTTTCCCGCCGCTTCGGCATTCGCTCGGCCTTCGGCCACCCACTTGAGGGCAACTTGGGGGTCCTCTTCGTGCTGCACCAGCCGGTTGTACGCTTCTTCCTGCGTGATCTTGGTCAAGTTCGGCCGCCGCAGGACTTCCAGACACGCGTGTTTGATGGCCGGGGCGGCGTTGGCCACCATCGCTCTCCGGTAGAGCGCTACCAGTTCTTCGTCGTCAATTGAAGAGAGATCGAGCCGCGGCACGCGCAACAGCGGCAGCCGGGCGACATCCACATCATTCGGCGAGAGCACCGCCGGCTGTGGCAAGCCGAGCGATTCACGCAGCTCCCGGAAGGTGGCGCCGAACGCGCTGTTGTTGGCGCCCTGCTCGAGCGTGAGAATCGCCGCGAGCACCGCAACTTTGAGGGCCGGGTCTTGCGCGGCTTCGGTCGGCGTGCGGCCACCCAAGCTGGCCCGGCGCGTGGTTGGCCAGCGTTTGAGGACCGCGTCTTGGCGTTCTTCGGTGGCCAGTTTTTGGCGGAGCGGAATGGGTGTATCGAACGGAAAATGCCAGCGCCAGGAGAGTTCGCCCGCCGTGCGACTGGCCTGCGACACAACCGTCGGCTCTCCGTTAACAGACAATAAGTCGCCGCCGATGTCCGCAACGCTGCGGAGTGTCTCGCTGAAACTCTCGTCGCGATCGGTCACCAGTTCCAACCGCTCCGCGCGATCGGTCTGCCGGCCGTAGTAGGAGAGGAAGCCCACGATCCGCGGCACGGATTCACGCGTGATGCCCACTCCGCTGGCCGGTGCGGGTCGATCGAGCAAGAGCCACGCGAAGCGCGGGGCGGGGCCCGTTTGGTCGTCCCATTCTTCGGGGTTGAGTTGATAAGGCGAGGTGCGTCCGTCGCGGTTGATGCGCTCGATCAGCTCATCCTCGTTACTTACCGCGAACTCTTGCCGCACGGAGTCGATGGTTTCATCAGCACTCTTGGGGTCGAGGATTTGTGCGACGGCTTCGGCTTCCACGGCATCGTCGAGCGGCACGTCGCACTTGGCGTAGGCGTGCAGGCCCGCGACGAATTGTTCCACATCGCCCACCCATCCGTGCAAAAGCGCCCGATTGTAAATGTACTCAGGCACGCCGGGGTAAGCGGCGTCGATGGCGTCGAGCAGCTTGGCCGCTTGCAACCATTTGCCTTGGCTGGCGAGCATTTGGGCATGGTCGTGTTGCGGCTCGGCCGGGTGCCCTTCCGGCGCCCATTGCATGTAGAAATGATCGCGCAGCAGCAGCGGCAAGCCGGCTGATTGGTTGAGCCGCACCAGCAATTGGAGGGCGCGGCCATCTTCATTCCCCGCGATTCCCTGGAAGAGCCACAGGTGCGCCCGGGCGGCGACGATGTTTCCTTCGAGGAGCAGCGCGTGCGCCACGGCGCCAATCGCTTCGAGCACGCGCTTCGGCAGATTTTCTTCCACCAGATCGAGCGCGTACTGCAAAGCGGCGGCGGCTTCTCGCGCGGTGGCGGTTTCGGTGAGCATCATCGCCCGGTGGGCATGGGCGGTGGGATTCTTCGGATCGGCCTTGAGGAATTGCTCCACCGTTGCGGCGCCAGCTTCAAACTGGTCCAGCGACATTTCGAGCATTGCCTTGATGTCCAAGAGCGACGCGCGATTGGGATGCTTCTTGAGGGATTGCTCGACCTGCTGGAGCGCCGCGCGGGACTGGTCCCCTTCGATCAGCCGATAGATTCTTTCAATCTCCCCCACCAGATCGGTGCAGCAGAATTTCAGCTTTTTGCCGCTACCGCAGGGGCAGAGAGAATAGGGATCAACGGCCATCTTAGACCTCGAAGGAGTAAATTCGCTGCTAGCGGATGAAGCTCACATTCTACCGGGTTGACCCGCGTGCGCCACGGGGCGAGCGTGGATCGGCATCAGGCGGGCAGATTAGGTAATTTGTCGATAGTTTGTCGGTTGTGCCGGTCGCTCCGATTCGCGCGATTTTGCCGGTTATTCCTGTACTGCCGACGGCGCAAGGTCGATGAAAGCCTCTGGCGGACCGTCGGCTGGTCCGCGCGGTGCGGGCGCGGCTGCTGTGGCGAGTCCACGGAGTCACCGCCGCAGGGGCCACGCCCCTCACCAGCGCCGACGATGGCCCCCAGTTGCGGGCCGCAGAATTGCAGAGGGGAGAGCCAATCCGTGACCAAGTCGATTGCTAGTACGCTCCTGGTGACCATTGCGACGGCCCTTTCGAGCGCCGCATTCGCGCAAGCGCCCGGGATGGAAGAAATTCCAACCGCCGTGGCCGACTACTCGGGCGATGCCGCCGACCTTCCGCCCGAGATGAGCGGCAGTATCGGCGGCCACCAAACGCTGTCCGAGGCGCTGCTGCCGGAAGCGATGACCACGGGCCCCGACTGGATGCAATGCCAGCCCGAAATCTTTACCGAGAGTACTGGCACGTGGCTCAAACGCGGTTTTTGGTACACCAGCCTGGAAGGCGTTGTGCTGAGCCGCAAGTGGGATCGTGATGATATTAACTTGGCGAATGCGACGCAGTTCAATCCGGGCAGCTTTGGCGGAGTCATCAACGATCCGAACAGTGCTCTGCTAAACGGCACCGTTCGCCCGCTGACACTCGACCGCTCGGGCCCGAATGCGGAAGGTGCGGCGCGTTTCACACTTGGCCGCTTTCTGTTCCGCGATGTTTCTAACCGCGATCATAACGTAGAGCTCACCGCCTTCGGTGGCGGCGAGTTCTCGCACGAATGCGCGGCTTCGGCCGAGGGGCTTGGCGCCAACCGCGGACTCTTCGTGCCGATCAACATTGACTTCTCGAACCCGTCGTTTGACAACGCCGACACGATGAACGTCGCCTATGCCAGCCGGTTCAACACCTTCGAGCTGAATTACCGGGTCAGTGAGCGGATGCGTCGCGACCGGATGGAACTGCAACCTGGTGGTCAATGGGTGCGCCGGGCCAATAGCGGGTTCGGCAAGGAATGGCTCGCCGGTCTTCGCTATTTCGACTTGGAAGAGAATCTTGAGTGGACCGCCACCAACATTGGCACTTTGACCTCGAATGCCGATGGCTCGTACATCATCCGCACGCGAAACAACTTGTTTGGCATGCAGCTCGGGTATGGCCTCGATTACATGGCCGATCGCTGGAGCGTCTCGCTGAATTCAAAGCATGGCGTGTACGTTAATGACGCGCGGGGCACCTACGATTTCACCCGGCAAGATAATGCGGCGCTGAACTACTCAAACAGTGGTCACGACAACGCGCTCTCCTACATTGGGCAGTTTAACGTCACTGGCAGGTACTATATCCGGCCGAATGTGTCGCTGCGGGCGGGTTGGGAGATGATGTATCTCACCAGTGTGGCTCTGGCGCCGCACCAAATCAACTTTAACCCCGCGTATGAGAAGGTCGCAGATTCCGGGGATAACTTCTACCAAGGCGCCTCGTTTGGTTTGGATTACTACTGGTAAGCCGCAAGGCCCCCATCCGCCGCCGGGCGCTAGTCCACGGTTGCGGTCGAAATGGCCTGCAATCCGAACAACCGGACGCTAGCGCATGGCGGCTGATGCGCCCCGCTCGCTTGCGGCGGAGTGCGATTCCGGGTTAGAACCAGTGAACAACTTCCCTCGTTCACTGACTCGTAATCGCGGATATGTCCCGGCGTAATCTCGCCCTGCTGTTCATTGCGATCGGGATTTCGCTCCTGTGCTACGGCCGTGGCGAGCAGAATCCGTTCGCGCGGATCGTTGGTTTGGGCTATCAGGAGATCGACCGGCAAGCGCTTGAGGAGCCGCCGGATGATGAACTGCTCACCGGCGCCATGCGCGGGATGGTCGACGTGCTCAACAAGCGCGGTGATGAGCACTCGGTCTATTTCGATGCCCAAGCGGCCAAACCGTTCCTCGCGGAAATGCAGCAGGAGTTCGGGGGCGTGGGCGTGCGGCTGCGGATGCTGGGCGAACCCGCCAAGCTAACCGTCGTCGGTCCGCCGGAACCGGGGGCTCCGGCTGAACGGGCCGGCTTGCGCGCGGGCGACACGATCGTTGAGATCAACGGCGAGGCGACCGCTGGCCTCTCGATGGAGGATGTGCTGCCAAAAATGCGCGGCCAGGTGGGCGAAGCCCTCACGCTGCTCGTGCAATCAGGCGCCGACGCGCCACGGCCAATAACAATGGTTCGCGAAACAATCGAACTCCCCAGCGTGTTGGGCGACCGTCGCCTCGTGGGCGGGGCTTGGGAGTATCGGCTTGAAGACGAACCGCGAATCGCGCTGGTGCGAATTGCGACGTTTGGCGCAAAGACGGTCGATGAACTTCGCACCGTGCTGCCGCGGCTGGAGGGGCTGGGGGTTGAGGCACTGGTGCTCGATCTGCGAGAGAATGCCGGCGGCGCCCTCGATGCGGCAGTGGACATCTGCGATTTTTTTTTGCCGAAGGGCGCGCTGATTGTCGAGACCCGTGGCCGAGACGCCGAAGTCCAAGACCGCTATACCGCCACCGGTGGTGATTTTCAGAACTGGCCGCTGGCCGTGGTTGTGGACCGCAATAGCGCCAGTGCCAGTGAAATCGTCGCGGCGTGTTTACAGGATCACAATCGCGCGGCCGTGGTCGGCGAGCGGACGTTCGGCAAAGGAACCGTACAGCAGCTCATCTCCGTGGTGGCGGGCCGCAGTGTGCTCAAGCTCACCACCGCGAGTTACTGGCGACCTAGCGGCAAGAACATTCACCGGCGCCGCGACGATAAGCCCGAAGGCGATTGGGGCGTGAAGCCGGATGATGGGTTGTATGTTTCGCTCACCGAGGAAGAGCTCGCCAAGCTGAACGAGCTGCGCAGCGAGCGTGATGTCCCGCCAGCCGAAGGGGAGACACCGGTCGAGTACAGAGACCCCGTGCTGGAGCTGGCGGTTAAGCACCTGCGGGGCAAGCTGGACAAATAGCAGGTGACTCAACTTGCCACTATCGTGGCTGGGGACACCCGCTTCAATACCGCATCAAGATCTCACTCGGCACAATTTCTTCCAGCCCGGGGAAACCGCCTTCAGCAATCGCTTCGCCAAGCTGCGTGACACGTCGATAGAACTTGTTGTCGGGCCGTTCGTTCGCCAGCCGGTGGCGGAGCGAATCGCCCAGCACTTCGGCGGCGTGGTGTACGACTTCACTCGACTGCCGCGCGGCGTACAAACTGCTGCAGAGCATCACGATCAAATCTTGGCAACGGCGACTCAGCTCCGTCATGCGACACTGGCGGTCGGCGAGCTTAAGTTGGAACTTCCGCAGCGTGCCGTCGATCTCACGCGACATCCGCTGAAGCTCGTCGCAGGCGAACTCCGCGCGACGGCGCAGTGGGGCGGGCATTGCCGGTAACTCGGGCGCCGTGCGCCAGCGCAAGCGTTCGGCGATCTGCCACCGCAAGTATGGTCTGGCCACACGCGCGAGGACCAAAGCGTGTCGCGGGTTCAATGGGTTCGGATTCTTGATTCCCGCCGCGGCGAGCGTTTTACCGATCGGCTCGAAATAGGTTTGGCCATGCTGTTTCACCAGCGATTTGAAGAATGACATGCTAAGCATTTCGCCTTCGCCTTCGTAGATGCACGGCGCGAGGAAATCGTGCAGGTTGTCGCCGACCGGATGCCCATGCAGGAACGACCGGCCGCCGTGGGTTTTCATCGCCAGTTCAATCGCCGCATGCTTGAGTGCTTCGGAGCCGAAGATTTTGGCGACAATGCACTCCATTTCGCCACGGTAGCCTTTGTCCAAGAGTTCGCTGCACCATGCGACGAGCGAATCGGCTCCAACGATCAGCCCCGCCAACTCGCCGATTCGCCGCTGCACTAGTTCACGCTTCTCAATCGCGGCGCCGTACGTCACGCGAAACTTGGCCCACGGAATCATGCTCGCCAAAAGTTGCCGCATCGAACCGGCGGCGTTGGCGCAAAGCGTCACCCGTCCACGGTTGAGGCCATGGTACGCAATCGTGAGCCCGTCGCCCCGCGGCGGCGTGAGCCGATTCTCTGCCGGCACGCGCAGGCCGTTGAACACCAGTCCGCGGTTGTGCAGATGCCGCAGCGCATGCAGGCCGTAGGTTTTGAGTTGAAACTGATCACTCTCACTTGATGGCAGATCAACAATCAGCACGGCGGGGCGTTCATCGATCAGGCACACCAGTCCCACGGTGCGACCGAGCGCGGCATTCGAGATGAACAACTTCTCGCCATGGACTATGTATTGATCGCCTTCCAACCGTGCGGTGGTACAGAGCGCCGTGAGATCGCTGCCTGCGCACGGCTCGGTAAGCGCGAAGCCACTCAGTGATTCACCACTAGCGAGTCGCGGCAGGAACTTCGCCCGTTGCTCCGGAGTGCCGAAAGTTTGCACGGGATCAACGGCGCCGATGCAGCCGTGAATCGAGGCGAGCCCTGCGACGGTGCCGTCAATCGTCGCCATCCGCCCAAGGAACGGCGCGAACGCGGCGAAGGGCGCCCCGCTGCCGCCGTAATCTTTGTCAACGAGCAAACCCCAGTAACCTTCGGCCGCCAACTCGGCGAGCACTTCGTCACCCACTTTGCCCGCGGAGTCAAACAGAGTGCGAGCGGTAACGTGGCGTCGCGCGATGGCGAGTGAAGCCTCCATCACACGCTGCACCTCGGGCGGAACGACCGGCGTGGTGCTGGTGAACTCACTCACCGGAACGCCGCGATCCCACACCGCCCGATGCGCCGGACTGCGGTTCGTCTGGTGCTCCGGCGTGAAGAGCCGCTCGACCTGCTCGTCCGCGCGATCGACCGCCCCTGTTCGACGGGCTTCCTCGGCACTTTTGCCACCCAGCGTGAGCGCGGTTTCGGCGAACGAGGTGGGGTTGTCTTCGAGTTCGGTGGGCATGGCGTGGCAATCTCTGCTCGGGTGAGGCGTGTTCGCTACCCCATTTACATTATACGCAGGAAGCGCCCTTTGATCGGAAGGGCTTTGCGCGGGTATCTTGAGGGCTACCAGCCGGACTGCCACGCGGTCCGAAGATCGCTGACCCCGGAAGCGGATCGCATGGCGATCCGGCTATGGAAGGACATCACGCCGCCTTTCGCGAAACACAACTATGCACGACCCACGAATCGAAACGCTCGCCAATTTGTTGCTCGATCACTCTTGCGAGCTGAAGGCGGGGGAGAAGGTGCTGATCGAGGCGATCGATCTGCCAGAGCCGCACCTGGTGTGTGCGCTGGTTGAGGGCGCCGCCAAGCGGGGCGCTATTCCGCTCGTCACGTGGAAGAGCCAGCAGGTTCAGCGGGCGCTTTACCGAAACGCCACGGCGGAGTCGATGCAGCTGAATGCCAAGTTCGAAGGCGAACGGATGCGGGACATGCAGGCGTACATCGGCGTGCGGGGGTCGCACAATTCGAGCCAGTTCGCCGACGTGCCGCCGGAGAAGATGGACCTCTACCAGCAGCACTGGTGGGCTGAGGTGCATGGCAAGATTCGCGTGCCGGAAACCAAGTGGGTGGTGCTGCGATACCCGACCGATTCGTTCGCCCAAAGCGCGAACATGAGCACAAGCGCCTTCGAAGATTTTTACTACTCCGTCTGTACGGCCGACTACGCAGCGATGGCCAAAGCGCAGGCCCCGCTGGTCAAACGGATGGAAGCGGCGGACAAAGTGCGGATCACAGCGCCCGGCACGGAGCTGGAGTTTTCCATCAAAGGTATCCCCACGATACCGTGCAACGGCGACCGCAACATCCCGGACGGGGAAGTCTTCACAGCGCCCGTTAAGAACAGCATCAACGGGGTGATTAAGTTCAATACGTCGAGCCGCTACCAGGGCGCGGTATTCAGCGACATCACCTTCGAGTTCGCGCAGGGGAAGATCGTCAAGGCGACTTCGAACGATACGCCGCGGCTGAACCAGATTCTTGATTCCGACGAAGGCGCCCGGTACTGCGGCGAGTGGTCGCTCGGCACGAACAACCGCGTCCGGCACCCGATGCTCGACACGCTATTCGACGAAAAGATCGGCGGCTCGTTCCACCTCACCCCCGGCAAAGCGTACGACGAAGCCGACAACGGCAACCGCAGCCGCATCCACTGGGACCTAGTGCTGATCCAACGCCCCGACTACGGCGGCGGCGAGATTTATTTTGACGGAGAGCTGTTACGTAAAGACGGCTTCTTTGTTCCCGCCGACCTTCAGGGACTCAACGAAGGGCTTTAACTGTTGGTTCCTCGCAGCGCCTATCTGCATGTGCCGTTCTGTCGGCATCGGTGTGGGTATTGCAATTTTGCGGTGGTGGCGGGGCGGCTTGATTTGGCCCGGCGGTATTTGGCGGCGATTGAGCGGGAGCTTTCCTGGCTTGAAACGCCGCGGCCGGTGGAGACGCTCTACTTCGGCGGGGGGACGCCGACGCAACTTTTGCCGGCTGACTTCGCGCGATTGGCGGAGTGCGTGCTCAAGTGGCATCCGCTACTGCCAGGTGCGGAGTGGACGGTGGAGGCCAACCCGGCTGATATCAACGCCGAGTACCTGCGATTGCTGGTTCAACTCGGCGTCACGCGGCTGAGCCTCGGCAGTCAATCGTTCTCGGCGCATAAGCTCAAACTGCTGGAACGCGATCACGCTCCCGAGCAAATTGCGTGGGTCGTTGCGGAGGCCCAGTCGCTGGGTCTCCCGGTGTCGCTCGACCTCATCTTCGCTACGCCAGGGGAAACGCTCGCCGAATGGCAGGTCGATCTCACCGCGGCGCTCGCGCTCGGGCCGCAGCACATATCGACTTACGAGCTCACCTTCGAGAAAGGGACGAACTTCTGGTCACGCCGCTTGCGAGGCGAACTGGTCGGCGCCGACGAAGAACTCCAGCGCGCGATGTACGAACTAGCGATCGACACCCTCAACTCCGCCGGGTTCGAGCACTACGAAGTCTCCAATTACGCGCTTCCCGGTCATCGCAGCCGCCACAACGAAACTTATTGGATGGGCAATGAATATCTCGCCGCCGGCCCCGGCGCTGCACGCTACCTAAACGGTGTCCGCGAAACGAATCACCGCAGCACCACTACTTACCTCAAGCGCATGTTGGCGGGTGAATCCCCCGTGGCGGAACGTGATGAACTTTCACCCGAAGGTCGTGCACGAGAATGCCTCGTCTTTGGTCTCCGCAGACTCGATGGCGTCTCGAGGCATGCGTTTCAAGAGCACACCAGTTTCTCGCTCGATGAACTCGCCGGCCCGAAACTGCGAGAGTTCGTCCAGCTCGGCCTGCTGACGGACGATGGCGAGTGCATAAAACTCACGCGCGAGGGGCTGATGATTTGCGACGCCCTCGGCCCCGCGCTGCTGTAGTTCAATTTACAGCGGCGCCTTTGGCAGCCGCCGGCTGAATGGCGGGTCTTCCATCGGCGGCAGTTCCTCGTCGGATTCCGCCGCCCACAGCTCGCGCTCTTCGTCCGAAGCATAGTAGCGCAGCCACATTTCAGGATCGCCGCCGGTGTTCGCGCAATCCCAGTGGAGATAACTCTCCCGGCGGTCGAGTTTCTTCTCAAACGACGGCAGAATATCACGGTAGATCAGCGCGTAAAGCTGGCGATCAGAGAGGTGATCGGTGAAGTCGAGCACCACGCGCTGGTCAAACAGTTTGCCAACAACGGAAAAGAGCTCGGCCTTGAGTTCGTGATCGGTGAGCGCATCGGGTGACGGAAGTTCCAGTGGCGGCGTGAACCACTCCCGGATCGGCAGCATCGGCGCCCGTTCCCATTCGAGCATTGACTCCAAGAACTCGTTCTCATGACGCAACGTCATCCGCTCGACGTTGACCGAGCCGATCGACTCGTCAAACAACGGCTCCAGCTCGTCCCGCAACTGGGCGTTGCGGAGCAAGTGTTCGACCTGTTCGGCGTTGGGAGATTCTGGAAACGGCATAGCGCTAGTTGGAAAAGCACGCTCGTTTGACCCCGCAGTTGGCCTCCGCAGCCAACGCATCCATCGCGCGCTTGCGGGCAAGGATTCCCCTGCCACAAACGTCAGCACGTGGGTCAGTAGCTTTGACTTTACCAAGGGGCCGCCGCGGCTTGAAGCGTTTGGCGGCGTGGAAATTGCGAAGAGTTGCGCCGCTAGCTGGCGTGATCGACACGACCCGCCGAGTCGCGTGAAAGGGCTTGCCTAATCGTTACAATCGGCGCCAGCACCCTTGACTCACAGAGAAATTCCCATCTCACCAAAAAGAAATTTCATGTCTTCCCAGCAATCCTTCTTCGCAGGCGGGTTCCGCAGCAGGTACGCCGGGTGGTAGGTGCAGACGACTTTGATCCCTTCGTATTCGTGGACCTTGCCCCGGAGTTTGCCGATGGGCGTTTGCGTTTGCAGCAGATTCTGCGCGGCCACGGCGCCGAGGCAGCAGATGTACTCCGGCTGAATGAGCTGCAATTGCCGCAGCAGAAAACCGCGACAGTTCGCAGATTCTTGCGGTGCGGGGTTGCGGTTTCCAGGGGGCCGACACTTGATAACATTGAGGATGTACACTTCGTCGCGCGTCATCCTGCACGCTTCAATGATCTTCGTGAGCAGTTGTCCGGAGCGTCCCACAAACGGTTCGCCCAGCCGATCTTCGTCCGCCCCCGGCGCTTCCCCCATAAAGCAGAGCCGCGCTTTGGGATTCCCAACGCCGAACACCGTTTGGGTGCGCGTGCTGGCGAGCTCCGCACACGCCGTGCATTTCTTCACCAGCACGTTAAGTTCGTCGAGCGATTGCGCCTGAGCGGGATTCGCCCTTTCGAGATTTGATAATCGGGCCACGGATTCCTCGGCAATCGTTGCTATCGGCGGCGCATGCTTCACCGCCACCTTCGCGGGCACCGCCGCTTGCGGCTTAGCGGTCGGCGCCATCACCGCCGCTACGCCCCAAGGCAGATGCGTCACCCCGCTGCGGGCCAAATCCTCCAGCCGTTGGGCGATTGCTATCGCGGAAACAGGCGAGTTTTCGGGGGATGCGGGCATGTCGAGCGATTGAGATTTTCTCGGGGGACTTAGCACCTAACGTACAACTCTCCGGCTTTCACTACTACCCGCGCTCGCCAGCGACTATGATGGGGAGTCCACGCCTCACCGTTCCCACCCGTTTTCCCGCAACCGTACGCACCTCATGGGTGTCCCCCAAGTCGCCATTGTCGGTCGCCCCAACGTCGGCAAGAGCAGTCTTCTGAACTGGCTCGCCGGCGCGCGGATCGCCGTTGTCGATGACCAACCGGGAGTGACGCGGGATCGTGTGCTGCACCTCATGCGGCACGAGGAGCGGTTCTTCGAACTGGTCGACACCGGCGGCATGGGGCACCAGGATGCCGACAAGCTGACCGACCACATCGAAGACCAAATCACGCAGGCGATCGACTCCGCCGCGGTGATTTTGTTTGTCGTCGATACCCAAGTCGGCCTCACACCAATGGACCAGGAGATCGCCAAACGGCTGCGGTATCTCAAGGTTCCGGTGATCGTGCTCGCCAACAAAACCGATGGCCCTTCGTACGAGGCCCAAGCCGAAGAGTTCCATCGCCTCGGCCACGGCCGGCCGATCAAGGTGAGCGCGAAGAATAATGTCAACCGTGCGGTGCTGCTCAATAACCTCGTAAAGCTGCTGCCCGAGTTCACGCCCGACGAAGCGCCGGGCGCCGAGCCCGACATGAAGCTGGCGATCGTCGGCCGGCCGAACACGGGCAAGAGCACGTTCGTCAACACGCTGGCCCAGGCCGAGCGGATGATCGTGAGCGAAATCCCCGGCACCACCCGCGACAGCGTTGACGTGCGATTCGAACTCGACGGCCGGGCCTTCGTGGCGATCGACACCCCCGGCATTCGCCGCACGCAGACACAGCAGAAGTACGACCTCGATTTCTACGGCGCCCACCGTTCGCACCGCAGCGTCCGCCGGGCTGATGTGGTGCTGTTGTTTCTCGATGCGGAGCAGAAAATCTCCAAAGTCGACAAGCAGCTTTGCGAATACATCGCGCTGGAATACAAGCCGTGCGTGTTTGTGGTGAATAAGTGGGACAAGCTCGCCAAAAGCACGCAAATCAGCAAATGGGTGCAGTACCTGCGCGACCAATTCCCAATGATGGGTTACGCCCCCATCGCGTTCATCACGGGCCAAACGGGCAAGAACGTCAAGGCGCTGCTCAACCACTCGCAGAACCTGTTCAAACAGGCCCGCGCGCGGGTCGGCACGGGCGAACTCAACCGGATGCTGCGTGACGCCGTTCGGGCCAAACAGCCCGAGGTCCACGCCAACCGCCGGCCGAAGATTTATTACGCCACGCAGGTGGGCGTAGAGCCGCCGACGATTGTGCTCTTCTGCAGCCAACCCTCCGGCATTTCGAAAACGTACCAGCGGTACTTGCTCACCAAGTTCCGGGATAATTTCCCCTTCTCCGAAGTGCCGATCAAGCTGTACCTCCGCCGCCGCGAATCGAGTGACGTGCGCGACGAGGTCGATTCGCAACTCCCAAAGCCGCAAGAATTGCCCAAGGCCGAGTGATTCGCGATTCGGTCGGGTGCCATGCCCACGGCCCTGCGTGGGCAAGCGAGTGACGCGGATACTTTCCACCGATGCCCACCTCGGGCTGTGGGCATGGCACGTCGTTCTTCGACGCGGTTGTTGCCAAACGCCCCGCGATCCGGCATATTAACGCTTGTACAGTCCCCCGCGATCGAATGGAGTCCCCTGGCCATGCCCCTCTCCGCCGCTGATTTGCTGCCGAACCCCTTCGCCGAAGATTCGGCCGACGACACCACGCTTGACGACGGGGCTTACGTCCCCGAAGAGCTGCTCCTCACGCTGACCGTGCGCGATCGGGATGTGTTGACAGCGCTGTGCCATCGCTCTGTCGGCCGTGAGCGCGATCAATTCGCCCTGGATGCCCTGCGGATCGGCGTGGTTGCGATGAAGCACGTTCACAACCGCATAGATGTTGATCTGGTGCGCAGCGAAAGCCAGCGAATGCTAGGCGACTTGCAGCAGGCGCTCGCTACGCACGCCGAGCAAGCGCAGCAGCGCGTCAGCACCGCCATCAAGGAATACCTCGACCCCACCAGCGGCCGCTTCCAAGAGCGCCTGCAAAGTTTACTGAAGCCTGATGGCGATTTGCCGCGGGCGATAATGCAGCTCATCCACGGCGATGAATCGCATTTGGCCCGTACGCTCGACCAGCGCATCGGCCGGGATAGCACGCTGATGAAGCTGCTCGACCCCGAGCAAGCACAAGGCTTACTCGCGAAACTGCGGGGCGCTGTTGATGGCGAACTCGCCAAGCAAAGCAAACTTCTGCTCGATGAGTTCTCACTCAACAACGAAAACTCCGCCTTGCGGCGCGTGGTGAGCGAGCTCACCGCTAAACACGGCGATCTCAGCAAAGACCTGCAAGGCAAGATCGACGAAGTGATCAAAGAGTTCTCGCTTGATAAACCTGACTCGGCCCTTAACAAACTGGTGGGCAATGTCGAACGAGCCCAGCGCACCATCAGCAGCGAGTTCTCGCTCGATAACGAACAGTCCGCCCTCTCGCGACTCAAGTCGATGCTCACCGACACCCAAGGCGCCATCAACAAAAATCTCACGCTCGACGACGAAGCGTCACCCCTCGCCCGGCTCAAACGCGAACTGCTGGAACTGCTAGGCCGGGCCGACGAGAAAAACAAATCGTTCCAAGAGGAAGTGAAAATCGCGCTCGCGAAAATGGTCTCCGTGCGCGAAGAAGCGGACCGCTCGACCCGTCACGGCGCCACCTTCGAAGAGGTGGTGTGCGAGTTCGTCACCCGCGAAGCGCAGCGCATCGGAGACGTTCCCACTGCCACCGGCGCCACCACGGGACTTATCAAAAACTGCAAGGTGGGTGACTGTGTGATCGAGCTCGGCCCCGACAGCCCCGCGTCCGGCGCCAAAATTGTGATCGAAGCCAAGGAATCGATGAGCTACAACTTGGCAGCAGCCCGCGAGGAACTCGATCAGGCGCGAAAAAACCGCGGCGCGCAGATCGGCGTCTTCGTCTTCTCGAAGAAGTGTGCGCCGGCCGAGCAGGAACCTTTCTTGAGATTCGGTGACGACCTCGTCGTGGTGTGGGATGCTGAAGACCCCCACACCGACGCGTTCCTAAAAGCCGCCCTGGTGACCGCCCGCGCATTGGCATTCCGCACCGCCAAGCAGTCCGACGCGCAAGCTGCCGATTTTGTCGCCATCGACCGCGCCATCCTCCAAATCGAAAAAAGCGCCGGCAACCTGTGCGAAATCAAAAAGAGCGCCGAAACGATCCGCTCTTCGAGTGAAAAAATCATCAAGCGAGTGGAGATCGATCAAACGGTGTTCGAGAAGCAGCTCGCCACGCTGCGCGAGAAGCTCGACGAACTGCGGAGCGAGACGCTGCCGGCGGGTTAGTACTCCCGTCGCCGAGTACACTGCCAGAATCAAAACAATCCTGAAAGGATTCAATCACTCAGCCCGGGGTTGGCCGCCCTGCCGGCCTATCCCGGGAGGC
The DNA here is from genome assembly GCA_022841705.1 of Pirellulales bacterium. GTDB lineage: Bacteria > Planctomycetota > Planctomycetia > Pirellulales > Lacipirellulaceae. The sequence continues at coordinate 229,240 of JALHQZ010000003.1, read as the reverse complement.
GAGCCCGCGTCAACAAAGTTACCCTGAAAGGGTTGCATCATGGCGGGGCCTAATTCATCCCTCCCACCGCAAACCCAACCATCATCACGACCAACATGAGGGCGTAGAAGCCGAAAACGATCAACATCATGATCCCCATAAACTTCCAGAACCCGCGCTGAGCATCCAGCGCTCCCAAGAGAGATTCTTTGTCTCCAGTGAGAGTCAACTGCTTAATGCGACTGGCGTAGCGCCACAGACACACTAGCGGATAAACGTACAAACCAATCATAAGAATGTACATGGCAGCCATAACCGTGAGCTCACCGCGGCCAGCGCCAGCCATACCTCCCACCAGCATGAAAACGACGGCGAGGGCCATAAACCCAACGCCGATCATGCCAACAATCGTTAAGAGTCTCACCCACGGCCGTGTTTGGTCGAGAATTTGGATGACGGAATCTTTGGCGCCCAAAAACTCGTCCGTTTCGCGCGGGCTCTCAAAGGGGTTCACGCCGTAGTCGTTTGCCATGGGGGAGTTTCCTTGATGGGTAAGGGGTTGTCGACGCCACGTGCTCCGCTACCGCGTCGCGGCTAACGCATCCAACAACCAATTTGAATACTCATCACTCGCGGCGACCACCGGCGTGGCGATGATCTCGGGCGTCTCGTACGGGTGGAGTTCGATGATGAGTGTTTGCGCAGCGGCGAATCGGTCGGCCGTTGTCTTCGCGATGCAAAGCCATTCTTCGGCTCGTTCGATTTGGCCCTGCCAGCGGTAGATGCTCACTATCGGACCGGTAATCTGCACGCACGCGGCGAGCCGCCGATCGACCAGTTCCGTGGCGATGCGCTCGGCCAGCTCGTGGTCTCCGGTGGTGGTGGTGAGTTGCCAGATATCAGGCATGGTCGTGAACCTGAGGGGACGTTTCGGAGTCTCATTCGCGGATTCGCTGGAGCGTGTAAGTGTACCGATCCGGCGGGCCGCGATACAATCACAGGTTCGCCGAAATTTTCATGACAACGGCTGCCCTCCCCGTGCGATTCATCGATCAACCTGGCGCCCTGAGACCGCTGCTCGTGCTGGCGGCGCCGGTGCTGGTCGAGCAGCTCTTGCACCTTTTGGTGGGGATCTCCGACACCTGGCTCACCGCGTACTTCCTGGCGGACGAGGCGTATTTGGCGGCGATGACGCTGATGGTCTACCTGCTGTGGGCTGTCGGAAATCTGATTGCACTCGTAGCGCACGGTTCCACGGCGCTCGCGGCCCGGTTCTTCGGCGCCCGCGATCTGCCCGCCGCGAATCAGGTGATGCACCAATCGCTCACCTGCGGGGCGATGTGGACGGCATTGCTCATGCTGCTCCTCTTCCCCCTGGCTGGTCAATTGGTGACCGCGATGGGCCTCACCGGCGAAGCCGCCGAGGCGGCGACCGAGTATCTGCGCATCGAGCTGTGCGTCTTGCCCTTCATCATGGTCGAGCGCGTGGCAATCGCGTGCCTCCGCGCAGCGGGGGATACGGTCAGCGGGCTGGTGGTGATGGCCATTGTCAATATGGTAAACATGGCGCTCAGCTACGCGCTCTGCGTCGGCCTTGTCGCGTTTCCCGAACTCGGTTGGCGTGGCGTGGCGCTCGGCACGGCGCTCGGCCATTGTTGCGGCGGTGCTTTACTGCTTGCGCTGTTGGCAGCGGGGCGTGCAGGGTATCACTTGAGACTCGCTGAGTTGTGGCCCGACTTTGCCATGATCCGTCGCATCCTCCGCATTGGCATCCCGGCGGGACTCGATTCGCTGCTGCTAGTGGCGTGTCAGTTTCTCTACGTCCGCATTGTCAACAGCCTGGGTGATGTCGCTTCCGCTGCGCACGGCGTAGCGCTGCAGGTGGAAGCGATCGCGTACATGCCGGGCGGCGCGTTTCAGATTGCCGCCTCGACCGTGGTGGGCCAGTACCTGGGCGCCGGCGAGCCGAGGCGTGCGGCGCGCAGCGTGCTATGGGCGTGCGCAGCGGCATCGGTCATCATGGGCTCGGCGGGCCTGGTGTTTTTCTTCGCGGGCGAAACGCTCGTGGGGCTCTTCTTCGCCGATGGTAATCGCGCTGTGATCCCGCTTGCCGCCGAAGCGCTGCGGATCATTACGCTCGTGCTGGTGCCGCTGGCGATCACGATGGTCACCTCCGGCGCCTTGCGCGGCGCCGGCGATACGTTTTGGCCGCTCGTCTTCACACTGCTCGGCCTCGCCGTGGTGCGCGTGCCACTCGCAAGTTACCTCGCGCTCGACCACTTTCGCGTTCCGCTGATCGGCATCGAAGTCGAGGGCCTCGGCTGGGGCCTCGCCGGCGCGTGGACCGCCGCTTCGTGCGACGTGCTCTTGCGCTGCGCGCTCACCGCCGGCCGATTCCTGCAGGGCGGCTGGGCGCGCGTGAAGGTGTGACAACCCCATCAGCCGCCACGCGCTAGCGTCCGGTCGTTCACAGTTGAACGTCGTCCCGCCCGACCGGATGCTAGCGCGTGGCGGCTGATAAGTCTCGTACAACCCCTACAGCCGTCCCGTTCGCACCCCCGGCGTGACCTAAACTTTCCTACGCATTTCGCCCGCGTTAGGAAGTTTTCCACCGATGTCCGCTGCCGTAATTGACACCACTCTGCAAACGCCTACTCCCGTAGCGATTGCGAACAGTGCCCCCCGCGCCACCCAACGCGTCCTCCATATTGTCAACGGCGAGCACTACGCCGGCGCTGAGCGCGTGCAGGACCTCCTTGCGCTCAATTTGCCGCACTGCGGATACAACGTGCAACTCGCGAGCCTGCTCCCCGGTAAGTTCGCAAGTTGCCGCCGTTCGCAAACTACACCGCTCGCTGAGTTGCGCATGAGCAGCCGTTGGGATTTGCGCGTCGTGCGGCAGCTCCTGCAGCTCATTCGCACCGAACAGATCGACATCGTTCACGCTCATACGCCGCGCTCCGCGCTCGTCGGCGCGATCGCCGCCCAGTGGGCTGATGTACCATTTCTCTATCATCTGCACAGTCCCACCAGCCGTGATTCCACCCATCGATTGCGGAACTGGCTGAACGAACAAGTCGAACAATTAAGCATCCGCAACGCCGCGCGGCTGATCGCTGTCTCACCCACGCTCATCGACCACGTCGCCGCCCTCGGCGTGCCGCGTGAGAAAGTTACCTGCGTGCTGAACGGCGTGCCGGCGCTCGACGGCGCCACGCCGCGTCCGCGCCCCGTTGGCCCGTGGGTCATCGGCATGGTCGCGCTCTTCCGTCCGCGCAAAGGGGTCGAAGTACTCCTCGAAGCGCTCGCCGCGCTGCGGGCGCAGGGCGCTGATGTTTCACTCCGCGCAATCGGCGGATTTGAAACACCGGAGTACGAAGCCGATGTGAAATCACTCGCCGCCAAGTTGGGTGTCGCCGACGCCATTCACTGGACCGGCTTTACCCGCGAAGTGAACGTCGAACTCGCCGCAATCGACCTCCTCGCGCTCCCCAGCCTCTTCGGCGAAGGCCTGCCGATGGTGGTCCTCGAAGCCCTCGCCGCCGGCGTGCCGGTGGTGGCCAGCGATTGTGAAGGAGTCGCCCAAGCGGTGGAAACCGGTGTGAACGGTGTGCTGGTCCCTGCCGGCGATGCGTGCTCCTTGGCCACGGCGCTGCACGCGGTAATCGCCGGCGAGCACGACTACAGTGCGTTCAGTGCTGCCGCCATCGCCCGCCATGCGGAGAAGTTCAGCGATACCGCAATGGCCCGCCAAGTGGCGATGGTTTATGCCGAAGTCATTCGTTAGCGCTGCGGCAAAGCCTGGGGCGCCGCCGCTTGCGCGGCCGGTGGCTGTTCGACCACTCGTTTCCAACCCAGCGGGGTGCGGGGGCTTTGGAAGAGGCCACCAAACATGGATGTGATGCGTGAATTGACCGTCGCTTTCGTCAGGTCGAACAGATACGACGAGCGGCTTTGGTCGGGATGCCACACTTGCATCGCCATTGGCATCAGCTTCGTGCGGTCGAGGCGAAGCTCGACCATGGAATAGTTGGCCGCATCGGCTTGGTATTTCGGCCGGGCGACAACGTGAATGACGTTCGCGTCTTGCGCGTCGAGCAACTTGATCCAGTACCGCGCTTTGAGCTTGGCTGCCTCCGCCCCAAACAAGAACGGCAGCGGGCCATCAACAATCCGCTTCCCCTTCATTTCTTCGGGTAGCGGCCGTTCGACTAAGGTTGATTGCTCCGTTTTGTACTCGAAGATCGAAGCGCCGTCGCAGACCCAATGCTCGCCGATGGCGTTAGGTTGCGGAACGTGCTTTCCCAGCGGCGGTCCCTGATAGCCCGGCGGCACGGGATCAGAAACCCATTGGTTGATGGAGATGATTTGAAAACTTCCCTTGTCGGGTTGTTGATAGCTCAGTTGCCCTTCGCTCTGCGTGAAGGCGGTTTGCATGTTGGGCCCGAAGGCGTTGTATTCAAAGCGCGTGAACGGACACTGAAAGTTCTGCACCTTGCCACTTTCCGTCTCCCAAGCCATCAGTACTTGGTCGAGATACGCCTGCTGCACCGGATCGAGCTCGAACCCCTGCGGCACAAAGTTGGCCGGCGGGGTTGTCGCAGCCGGCGTGACAGGCGGCGCTTGCGCAGCCGCGAGTCCAGCGATGAAAAACTGCAAACAGAGCGCAAGCCGTAGTCGCATAGCGGGAGTCCCTTCCGCGCGAAGATAGCGAATCGAACCACAAGAGCGGGCGATGATACCAGACCACGCCCACCGCACCTATGCCGACTGTGGGGTGTGCTAGCACCAGCTTTTCTCGCGGGCTGTTGGTAAAAATCTAGTCTAGAACTTGGCAGATATCCTCCCAAAGCACACCGGAAACATCAGTATGCCCATCGATCGCAACCATTCTGATCGCTTCTTGAGGTGAGCATCCTTGTGTGACTGCGATTGCAGCGGCTGAAATTGAGGGCGAACGGCTTAGGCCAGCGCTACAGGCAACCAACACTCGAATCTGCGATCGCAAGAAATGAGCGACGGAATCAACGGCTGCGCGTAGCAACCATTCGGGGTTCTGAGCACCATCGAAAAGTGGAAATCGACAATAGACAACTTCTCGCGGCAACAACGCTGGTGACTCATTAACCGCTAGGTCAACAACCGCTTGAATTCCGAATTGATCAAGTAACTCGGGGTTGCGCGCGTCAGAGGCGTTGCCGACCCAAAGCGACAGACCAGCAATCTGACGCATAGTGGTTCGTTCCTAGTTAACGAGAAATCGCCGCTAATCAAAAATCCCGGCGCCGAAACCATCGCCAATGGGGGCCGAAATTTGCCGCGCGGTTGGTCCCGCCGACGGGGGCGTATGGCCGGGCAAGCTGCTGGGCGGCGTGGGGAATGAGCGCGAGGGCTGGCCTTGCGGCGGATGGTGCGGCCGGCTCGATTCGGCCTGCTGGTGCGGAGTATCGAACCGGCGCTGGAAGCCTTCGCTCGGTTCCCCATAGTCGCCATCATCAAAGTCGTCGTACCGCGACACGTACCCGGGTTGTTTCGCGCGTTCAATCTCTTCAAAGTATTCCGCCACCACTTCGCGCTGAATCATTTCGCGGCAAGCCGAGTTGATGGGGTGCGCGATGTCGGCGTACAGTTTGGCCCGACCATCGGCGTCTTTGAACATCCGGGCGGGTTGCATCCGGGCGCCGCACTGGTTGCAGAAGTTGGCGCGGAGGTGGTTCTTCATCGCGCATTTGCCGCAGTGTGCGGTGAGCTTGCGACTCGGCATGGCGACGAACGGCCCGCTCCCTCCTTCGATGATCTTCAAATCGCGCACGACGAAGCAATCATCAAAGGTGATCGAGCAGAAAGCCTTCAGGCGTTCCCCGGGCTCGTCCATGAGCTTGATGCGGATTTCAGAGATTTGCACGGCAGTTCCTCCAGAGAAAACGTCCCTCGCACTGTGCCTCCTCGGCAGTTCAGCGCAGTTTCTCGGTTGTAGGTTTTCGTCTCGTCGCTCCCCCAAGCAGTTTAAGATTTATCACAGAGGGCACGGAGAAGAGAAAGTGCGAGGATAAAGAGGCTCCGCTAAACTTAAACCCCATCGGTTCTAGCCATTAATCTCTCTCGCTTTATCTCTGTGTTTTCTCCTCAGTGCTCTCTGTGGTAAATCGTGTTGTCCGTTCTTAGCAACTCAGCATCGCCCAACTCTCTCCCCAGCGTCGCTTACGCGCGAGTTTCGCCACCTGCTGCGCTTGAAGCAATGACCGGCAAACCGCGAAGTACGCCGAACCGCTCCCCGAAAGTTGGTGGGCGACAACCGGCAACCGATCGAAGCCCGCTTTTACCTCTGCAAGCTCGGGGCACAGCGCGAGCGCTGGCCCCTGTAAATCGTTTCGCATGAGCGCACCCAAGCTATTCAGTAATCCTCGGCAGAGAACTTGGGCGATCTCGGCCGATTTTGCGGGAGTAGGCACGAATTGGACGTTGTTCGCGGCGGAATAATTCGCATAAACGGCGGACGTCGGCAAACCGACGGCCGGTTTGACGACCACGATCGGCAAACTTCGCCCCGGTGGAAAAGGCGCGACCCGTTCGCCACGCCCCGTGCAGACCGCCGCTCGGGCCCCATAGCGGGGGTCAACCGGCAGAAAGAATGCAACGTCGCTGCCCAGTGTGGCAGCAATGGTTGACAGTTGGGCAGGCGAGAGCCCGAGACTCCAAAGTCGATTTCCCGCGACGAGTGCGGCCGCCGCGTCACTCGAACCGCCCCCCAAACCCGCTTGCGAGGGAATGCGTTTTGTGAGCCGTACTCTAGCGCCGCGTGAACAGCCCATCGCAGCCCGCAGCGCTTGGAGCGCACGAACGACAAGATTGCGATCGTCGTTGGGAACGTTTTCGGCGCCGCTCACCGTGAGTTCAAGCACGCTGTCATCGGCCAGTTCCAGCTGCAATTCATCGTAGAATCGCAGGGCGAGCATCACCGTTTCGAGCTCGTGGTATCCATCTTCCCGGCGACCCTTCAGGCACAGAGAAAGGTTCACCTTGGCGGGCGCCAAGACCTTCCAGCCCCAGGGAGTGCGCTCGATTTTCATGGCACAAGTTTCATCTCAGCGGCTGCATAATCACCGGTGCGACTGCGCGATAGTAAATGGGCGAAAGTTTCCAGTTTGAGAAGCGAGTTGAGAACGCTTCAGAATTGTTTCAAGGCAGCGTAAGTCTCGACGGCATAAAATGTTACGAATGCTGGCACGCAATGTCAACGTGAATTGGCTAGCAATTCGCGAAAACTGGCGAGCGGTCAAAGGAGCTGACCCCGCGAACGTGGGGTTTAATGCGACCTTCCAGGTGGCATTTACATAGCCGAGTCTCTCCGAGACGCGAGTTCTCACGGGGGGTTACGCACCTAACGGTGCCCTGGCGCGTCTCGTAGAGACGCGACTACGTAGCCGACAAACCGCGGTCCACAGCCGCCTGCTCGCGGCCGTAGACGGCCAGCACCGATTCGAACGTGTCGCGGGTCACCTTCCATGCCGGGTCGGTATTGGTGTGGGAATTGCAGTGGGAAGAAATCAACCGGTAGAGGAACTTGAACAGGTGCCGGGGGACGCGGAGCGTGCGGAAGGCGTCGATAATCCGCTGGTCGGAGATGTTCTCTTCAAAGAGGTCGCGCAGCGTCGGTGATTTGCCAGGGGCCGCGCACGCCGCTAAACGGGCGTTGGCGAGGTCGTAGAGCGCTTCGCCCGTCCAATCGAGCGACGGCACCATATTTTGCTTATCGAGCCGCGCGCGCTGGTGGAAGTCGCGAGATTCGCGGTTGAGGTACTCAACCAGTTCCGCCGGCAGAAGCAGCTTCATGCCGAGGCCGGGTTGCTTGAGGAACTTGTTGTCAAGCATGCTCCACACGAGGTCCCGCATCCGCTCCACGCTGCCGTTGATGAGATGCGGCTCGTCCACGCGGTCCACCAACACCACGAGGCCCGTCACTCCGAGCGACCGCAGCACGCCTTGCAACTTGTCAAGGAGTTCGTAACGGTCGTCGGTCCGCTGCTTCGTGGGGAGCGGTTGATTCACGAGGTCGGTCAGGTTGAACTGCATCAGCAAATCGCGGGTGGTCTTCACGTCCCGCTGCAACACGCGGACGTTTTTCACAATCCGTCGGGCCTGGAAATGCCGCTTCACCATTTTGGTCAGCCACGGGAACCATGCCGCGGCGACGGTGAGCCCGAGCACCAGGGCCGGCCAGAAGCTTTGCAGCCAGCTCCACTTTTTCAGCCACACCACCAGCGCGATGATGGCGCCTGTCACGCCCAGGCCGATGAGCGCCTCCGTGTAGTGTCGCCACGCGGAGAAGCGGATCACGCGGCGCAGGCGCTTCCAGCGCGCTGCCAGCGGCTCGGCCGTGGAGTCGTCGTAGCACGCTGCCAGTAGTAAGAGGTCTCGCTTCTGCGCGCGGTCGAGCGCGACGCGCGCTTCGCCGGTGGTGGGCGCTGGAACGAGTCGGTTGGCATCGGGCCCGCGATCGGCGCTCGAGCCAAGCATGTGATTAACGATGTCGGTCACCGCCAGCGCGAGGATCGCATCCATGTGATCCCACAACTTCCACTCGCTGAGCACCTTGGCCGGGTCGCGCTGCTTGCGGGCCGACAGGCGGTCGGCGAAGTGATCGAGGAACGGATTAAAATCGTCGTACTCCACCACCCATAGCCGGCCGACTTTGTTCTCCTTGTTGTGCTCCTTCACCTTGCCGGTAATTTGCAGCCGCATGGCGGTCTTCCCGGCGCCCTTTTCGCCGAAGACGATTGAAGTGGCAGGATCGCTCGGCTCGCCGAAGACCTTGTCCCACGCAGGGTGGTAGGTCTTCTCGCGGCAGCGATTTTTGAAGACGGGGTCCGTTTGCGCATCCTCCTCCGCGAAGGGATTCGCCGTGACGCCGTGATGTTCGAAAAACTGTTCAGTTCGCATAACGCCAGAATCAAAAGGAGAGAATCGGTGGAGTGTTGTTCGCAGGCTTTTTTCGGACCTTGCCACTATAATTGAAACATAGCCTACCTGCATTATGGGGCCCCGCGCCGATGAACCCGTTACCGCCCGTAAACCCTGAGCCTGTCTATGGTTACTTCCCGTGGTGGCCGGAGGATGGCGACGCGTGGTTGCACCCAGAGGACGTGGCTTTGGCCCGTCGGACGATTCCCGGCCCGCGAGTCTGGCGGCGAGAGGGCCTGAGCGACGGCTGGCACGAACTGCACTACGGTGCCGAGCGGCTGCGGATTCGACCGGCGCTGTGGTGCGAAGCGCCCCGCCCACGTGCGGAGATCGGCGACCTCGTGGAAATCCTTCCGAAGGGTCTTACCCACGAACCGCACACCGGTTTGGTGCGCGATATTCATTGGGATGAACACGCCGGTGAATTGCGGTACCGGTTAGAAGTCGCGGGCCGAGTTGTGGACGCGCTGTATGCAGGGGAAGATTTTAAGCATGTGAGCCCACCCAGTCCGCGTGAAGAGGTGCGCATCGAGCCGAGTGGGGAAGACGGGTTTGAAGTGGAATGAGCGTTGAACGCAGTTGGCCCCGCACCCGTACTCCATAGCTACCCGCCGCCCAAATCTTCACCCGTCTCCACCGGTTTCTCGCCCGCCGAGCGGTTCGCATCGCGCGGCCGCAGCAGATCAAAATACCCCAGCATCATTTCGTCCCACGATTGATCACCCCAGGTGACCGTCTTGGTGGGGTCGGGGTTCGCCGGATTGTCGGCCGAGTTATCGAACAGCGCGCGGGCGTGAATCTTTGAACCTGGCGGAATGGTGCGAGGCGTGGCCAGTACGTAGCGGGTTTGCCAGTTGAAGTCGTACGCCGGCACGTCGAGCAGTACTTCGCGCTCGCCGCTGGGGCTCACCAGTTCGTAGCGGAACGCTTTGCCGCGGAGGTGCATGTGCGGCGAAAGCGAAAGCAGCTCAAACGGTTCCTTCGCTGGTTCGCTGGTGGCGAGGACTTCATGCGCGGCGGCGCCGGGGGGGATGCGGAAATCGGTGTCGCCCACTTCGGCGGTAATCGCTTCGTGAGTCACCTGCTCTTCATCCACGAACAACAGCCCGAGTCGGCTGAGGTCTTCACGCTTGGCGCCCACTGGTGTGTAGTGCATTTCGAACACGAATTGCGAACCAGCCGGAATGAGCCGGGCGGCGCCGGGCGGCAGCGGCTCGAACCGCAAACCTGGCACGTAGGCGGTGAGCATCACCCAATCGCGGCGATGCTTTCCGCCGGGCGGCTCGATGTAGACTATGATGTGATGCACCACGTCGCGCGCGCCGGGCTGTACTTCAGCGGCGGTGACCCAGCGGTCTGAAATGAATCCGCTCGGAACACGAAAGTGTTTGTAAGGCACGCCTTCGGGTCCCGCCTCGGCCGGGACTTTGAACGGCTTCGTGCGCATTGGCACAATTTGGTCCGGCGTGCGCGGCAACTGCCAGCCGCTGGTGAAGGCGAGCGGCGCCGGTGCGTCGGCCGGGTTGCCCGCAGGACAGCCGTCCGCCACCCAGTCGGTGACGATTGCAATTTCTTCAGCGCTCAACCGGCAACTGTTGGCGAACTCGCCGTACTCGGGATTCGCATGCCACGGCGGCATGCGGCGGTCGCGCACCACTTCAGCGATCATCGGCCCCCAGCCGGCCGCTTCGTCGTAGTCGTCCAGTACGAAGGGACCAATCTCGCCCTCGCGATGGCACTCGATGCAGCGTTGTTGGAACAATCGCGACACTTGTTTGTGGTAGGTGACCGGGGCCGATTCATTCACAGGTTCGCGGCGGCCGATCAAACAGCCCGGCGCTGGCGCTGCGGTTGTTGTCACTTGCTCACCAGCGAGAAGCTGGGTGAGCGCTGTGCGCAATTCTTCTGAGTTCGGCGCCGAGCGCTGCACGCCCACCACATACTGGTCGTCAATGCGGCCGCGGTAGCGCACCTGCCGCTCGGCGTCGAGCACCACAACCTCTGGCGTTCGCGTAGCACCGAGCGCCGCGGCGATCGTGCCGTCGGGGTCCTTCAGCAGCGGATAGGAAAGCTCTCGTTCGCGCGCGAAGCGGGCGATGTCGGCAAGGGAATCTTGTTCGTTCGCATCGACGCCGACGAACACCACGCCGCGTTTGCCGAACTCCTGCTCCAGGTCGTTGAGCCGCGTGGCGTACAGTTTGGCGAGCGGGCACTCGGTTCCCAAGAAGGCAACGACCTGAATGCCGCCGGGGTAATCGGCCAGCCGACGGACCACGCGCTGCGGGTCCATCAGCGGCGCCCGGTCGGCCTCCGCAACGCTACCAGTTGCGCAGGAAACCGATGGAGTCGTCAGCAGGGCCGCTAGCATCAGCAATGTTTTCGCGTTCATAGTGCTATCTTCGCGGGGATATCGCCCGTTGTAAACCACAGCCTGCGCAGAATGTCGGCCATTTATCGGCGTTGAGACGGCCGATGCATCTTGACGCTGCTAGCGAAAGTTGCGACTCTCCGCCACCCCGATTTTTAGCCGCTCTCCCGATTTTCAGGAGTTCACTCGGATGCGTGCCGTTTGCGGAATAGCGCTGTTACTGGTGTGCTTCACGATGGCCGCTGCGCAGAGCGTGCAGCGGACCGCGTTCGAGCAATCGCCCTCGGCCGCGACCATCACTTTCGGTCGCCGCCCTGCGCTGGTGGGTGATGTCCTTGCACAGCAGATCGAAAGCACGCTGGAAATGGTGACCACCGAGCGGCAGGAAGCGAAAGTGCTGGGAGAGCGCGAATCGCAAGTAGCCCATCGGCAGAATCGCACGGTCAAAGCGCTGGAAATCAGCGCGGGGCGGATCGTCGCCGCCGAAGTGAGCTACCAACAAGCCGTCCGCGAAGCGGGGGATTCATCACCCGAACATCATGCCGTGGAGGGGAAAACGTACCTGGTCCGCCGCACGGGCGAACAACTTGAAGTACGCGCCGCCGACGGCAAGTTGCCACCCATTGCCGAATTTCAGCGAGTCTCCGCCGATCTTGGTTGGCTCGGCCAATCGCATCCGCTCGCCGAGTTGTTTGCCGGACGCAAGCTAAGCGTGGGGGATCGCCTAGAAGTTCCACCAAAAGTAGCCCAGCAACTGGTCGCGTTTGATCGGGACTTGGGCGAAGTCGAAAAGTTCGTGCTGGTGCTGCGTGAGATCGAGGGGCCGCTCGCCAAGTTCGAAACGATCGTCGATGTCGCCAGCCACGACAACATGCAGCTTCGCATGGCGGGAATGGGGCGGCTGGTGATCGATTCGCGCTCGTGCCGCGCGGTGGAAGCGGAACTCGCTGGCCCGATCGGGCTATCCGAAACCCGCGGCGGCGTGGGGCTGAAGTACCAAGTCACCGGCACCGGGAAACTGGCCATGAAGATTCGCACCGAATACCGCGATGCGGGTGCCGAACGCGAATGATGCGAAGGGGCGCGAATTAGTTCAAGGGGGGAGAGATTATGATCGTTCGCATCATTGCCGTTATGTTGACGAGCGCCGCGCTGACGCTGAACGCCGAAGAAGTGGCGTATTCGGATTTGGAACTGAAACTGCCGCCAGGCTCGGTAACCCCGGTGACGTCGCCACCTCCGCAGCCAGTGCAGCTCGCGAACCACGAAACGCCCCTGGCATATCCCCCAAACGAGCCGATTCCAGCGCCAGGCGCTGAGCCGCAGCGTTTGGGCGAGGCGAGAGAGTCGCCGATGTTCGTGTCGGCAAATGGATGCGCGGATTGTATTGGGCCGTGCGTGGAATTCAATCGGTGGTACGGCGGAGCCGACCTGTTGATTTTTCAAATGTCTTACGCCAACAGTCGATTCACGATTACCGATGATCGCATCGCCGGCACGATCCGTCCCTACCTAGGTTGGGAGCACGAAGACGGTCTCGGCGTACGGGTGAGCGGCTTCGTGATGAACCATACCGCGGACGTCGCCTACTACGAAACAGAAACAGAACCGGAGTTACGCGATCAATCGAGTTTCGCATTTTCAACGGTGAATCTCGATCTCTATCAACGACTGCGGTTCAACAGCACCGATCTCATCCTGGGATGCGGATCGCAGGCGAGTTATCTGCAGATTGACCAATGGGGAGCATCCGATCTCGTGATGTCTCAAGAGGCCGGTGGAGTGAGCGGATTCGTTGAGTTTCGCCGCACGCTCATGGAAGACTTTGATTCGCGCTGGTCGTTTATTGGAAAGGGCCGCGTGGGCCTACTGGTTGGCGAGGGACGAACCAAGCAGGGGGGACAGTATCTCGGCGGCTCGGATGCGAATCTGACCGTTGCGGAACTTGGCTTCGGGATTGAGTACAATCGCCGTTTCGCGCATCACAATTTTGTGATGCAGTACATGGCCGAATCGCAGCGGTGGGATTCGAGCAAGTATGGGGAGTTCGGTTTTGATGGCGCGAGTCTGCGGCTTGGGTTTCAGTGGTAGGCGTCTGGTTGCTCCGCTCAATTACGTGCGCCTCTGAAAGGGGACGTTGTGACCGTAGCTAATGCCCACTGCCGAAACTCCCCTTCGCTCAGCGTCACCCCTTCCTGAACCAATTGCAGCACGACCGACGTCGCGGGCCAACCGAGCGATTGCAGCAACAGGTCGAAGAACTCCGCTGGGCAACTGCCGTGCAGTTCCATCCGATGCAGTTGATCCTGGTACTCGAAGAGCTGCCCATCGATCTGCCACCTTTCCCTTGCTTCCTCGCCGGCAACCACAAAGTAGCCGTCCGGCTCGCAATCCATCCGCGGCAGCGCAAGTAGCCCGGCCTGGACTTCCTCCCACGTGACCGCGAAGGTGCGATCAAACTGTGGTGGGCCGCCGACTGGTGATTCGAGCGGTGTGAGCGGCACGCCGCGCAGAGTAAGCGAGGCGCCGAGCGTGAAGGTCGTTGGTTCGCGCAATACGTTGGCGTGAAAGCGGTACATCGTGGGTTAGGCTTTCTAGCCTGACGATTCAGTGAATGCGCCTACCGAACTTGGGCGCCGAAAGTCAGACTCGAAAGTCGGACCTACGAGCCGGTCGGACCCAGCAGCGCCTGCTGGCCTTCCACGTATGCCTGCTGTTCGGCCAGGTAATTGCTGGAATCCATCAGGCACATTCCCAGGAAGATGCCCATGAACACGAGCGCCGAAACCAGCACTACGCCGTTGAACAGCTTGTCGGCGGCGAGGTGCATGAAGATCAGCGCCACGAGCGATGCTTTCACAGTCGCAATGAATAGCACGACCCACACGTCGAGCCAGCCGAGCTGGATTTGGTCCGAAGTGCCCATCACGACCGTGAGCACCGTGAGCGCCACCAGCGCGAAAAAGGTCGCCCACAACAGGGGCAATGAAGCAACGTGATGCTTGTGATCGGCGTGGGACATGGCTATTGGCTATTGACGGTTGGCTATTGGCGGTTGGCTAAGAACTCGTTGCCCCCACCGCTTATCGGATCAGATACAGGAGCGGAAACAGGTAAATCCACACGAGGTCGACCAAGTGCCAGTAGAGGCCAACGTACTCGACCGGGCCGTAGTAAACGGAGTTGAAGTGGTTGGCCGCCGCGCGGGCGACGATCCAGGTGAGGGCGATGATGCCGGCGATAATATGCACGGCGTGGATACCGGTCATGAAGTAGTAGATGCTAAAGAAGTTCGCTTGCGTAACGTTGATTGGCGGCGTAGCGGGCATCGCGGGCGCTTCATCGGGGCCGGCAGTTTTCTCAGCAGGAACGCTGTCCGTCGCGGCGCCCGAGCGGTCCACCATTGGCTCGCTGGCTTGGTCGGGGGTGGGAACCGCATCCGCCGCGGCGTGTTCTTCCGCTGCGTGATCCGAACTTGCAGAGTGTTCACTCGCCGCATGTTCGCTAGGCGCTCCGTGAGCAGCGGGAGATGTAGCGGCGTTCACACCCTGACCGATGATGATTCCCAAGCCGATGGCGGCGACCGTCACGCCGATCGCACCGAGCGTCCAGCCAGCGACCGGTTTGCCAGCCTTGCCCTTTGCCAAACCAATGACGGCCAGCAGTCCACCTGCAATCAGCGTCACGAGCATCGTCGGTTGCAACCAAGCATGGAAGTGGTGCCCCGGTGCGGCCCCGGCTTGATAGGCGTATTTGGCGCCCCAGAAAATGCCTTCATCCCATTTGTGAGTGTACTCGACCATCTTGATGCCAAGGAACAACGACGCACATGCCAGGGTGAAGACATGCGTGTAGATAATCCCCTTGGTGTTGCTCAGCTGTGCGCATCGCACGCCCCACGCCACAGCCAAGCTACTCGCCAAAAGCACGATCGTGTTGAATGCGCCGAGCAATGTGTTGAGATGGTAGTGAGCGTTGTGGAACACTTCCGGATGATTGGCGCGAAACACCGCATACGCGCAGAACAGCCCTGCGAAGAATAACACTTCCTGCGCCAG
This sequence comes from Pirellulales bacterium, assembly GCA_022841705.1. Classification (GTDB taxonomy): domain Bacteria; phylum Planctomycetota; class Planctomycetia; order Pirellulales; family Lacipirellulaceae. The sequence continues at coordinate 213,874 of JALHQZ010000003.1, read as the reverse complement.
AAAGAGCCAAATCCCCAACTTACCTGCCTCGAACTGCTGCTGCATGTCGGCGAAGTGGTGCGCCTGAAACGGCAGGTGCTCCCCGTGGCCATGGCCGTGCTCGTCGTGAGCGTGCGGGGCGTGAGAATGTTCGGTGGCGGTTGACATAGTTCAGGTCAAGCTGGGTGGATTTACCACAGAGGACACAGAGTAAGCACAAAGAGCAGGGCGGCTGAACGTAGCGGCTCACCCTTTGAACATCAGGATGGCCGATGAGCAGGGACAGTAGATGTCATTTTCTTCTCAGTTCTCCTGCGTCCGCTGTGGTTAAAAAAGTTCTAGTGTTTGGCGCTGCGAGCAAGGTCCGGCAGCACTTCGACGTAGCCTTCTTCGTTGGGGTCGTACACGAAATCGGAGTAGTCGTACGGGAAGCCAACCCAGGGCGTGGTTTCAAAGTTTTGGGTGGTTGGCGGCGAGCAGCACTTCCACTCGAGCGTAGCGGCGCCCCAGGGGTTCGGCGGAGCTTTTTTGCCTTTCAGCAGCGAGTGCAGTAACACGCCGCCGGCTAGGAACAGCCCACTGCCGAGGAAAAATGCTCCTTGCGTGGAGAGTCGATGGCCCGCTTGGAACTGCGGTTCGTAGGTTGCGTACCGCCGCGGCATGCCGTGCGTGCCGAGTACGAACTGCGGGAGGAACGTCCAGTTGAAACCGATGAAAATAATCACGCACGCCACGCGGGCCCATGTTTCGTTATACATCTTGCCGAAAATCTTCGGCCACCAGTAGTGCAGCCCAGCGAGGAACGCGATGAGCGTTCCCCCCATCATCACATAGTGGAAGTGGGCCACCACGAAGTAGGTGTCGTGCAGGTGAACGTCCACGTTGAGCGCACCGAGGAACAGACCGGTGAGCCCGCCAATAGTGAAGAGGAAAATGAACGAGAGAGCGTAGCACATCGGCGTGTTCAAATGAATCGACCCCTTATACATGGTGGCCGTCCAGTTGAAGACCTTGATTGCAGAGGGAATCGACACGCTGAACGTGATCGCGCTAAAGACCACCGAGGCCAGCGGCGACTGCCCGCTGGTGAACATGTGGTGCCCCCACACCAAGAAGCCCAAGAGCGCGATCGCGATTGAGCTGTAGGCAATGAAGGTGTAGCCAAAGATCGGCTTGCGGCTAAAGGTGGGAATCACGTCGCTGATGATCGCCATCCCCGGCAAGATCATGATGTAGACCGCCGGGTGCGAATAGAACCAGAAAAAGTGCTGGTAGAGCACCGGGTCGCCGCCGAGCTTCGGATCGAAGATGCCCAGACCGAACACCCGCTCGAAGGTCAAGAGCAGCAAGGTGATGGCGAGCACCGGGGTCGCCAAAATCTGAATGATCGCCGTGGCGTAGACGCCCCACAGGAACAGCGGCATCCGAAACCACGTCATCCCCTTGGGCCGCATGGTGTTCACCGTCACCACGAAGTTGAGCCCGGTGAAAATCGAGCTGAAGCCCAAAATGAACGCCCCCAAAGTCGCCATCGCGACGGGCCCGACGGTGGTCGTGCTGTAAGGAGCGTAGAAGGTCCAGCCGGTATCGAGGCCGGTCATCAGCAGCGCCCCAATGAAGAACAAGGCGCCCCACACATATAGGTGATAACTCGCAAGGTTCATCCGCGGGAACGCGACGTCCTTGGCGCCCAACTGCATCGGCAGAATGATGTTGCCAAGCGCCGCAGGAATACTGGGAATGATGAACAAGAACACCATAATGGCGCCGTGCAGCGTGAAGAACTCGTTGTACTTGTCCTTCGCCTTCTCGGCGTCGAGGCCGAAGAGCTTGCTGATGAGATCGATGTCCGGGGTGTACAGTTCCGCCCGCACCAAGAGCGCAAAAATCCCGCCGACCAGGAAAAAAGTCAGGATGCTCGCCAAATACATCACGCCGATCCGCTTGTGGTCGAGCGTGAAGACCCACGACCACAACCCGCCGCCGGAAAGGTAGCTCTTTCCTTCCGGAATGATCACGCGGCGATCTTCGGTCAGGCCGAGGGAATGGAAGTCGAGGTGTTCTTTTGCTTGGGTGACCATGGGTGGTCCTCGTAGTATTCGTCAGCGAGAAATCGGCCGCGGGGTGCGTCCGGCTAACGATTGATTGTTAATTCTTGGGTGGTGCGTTGGGATCGACGACGGGGGCTTCGGGTCGGGCGGGCCAATCTTCTACCGCCGTGCCGCTGAGGCTGCGAATGTACTGAATGATTGCAAAAATCTCATCATCCTTGAGTTGCCCTTGGTACGTGGGCATCACGGGATTGAATCCCTTATGAACCTTCGCCATTGGGTTAAGGATTGACTCGCGGATGTAGTTCTCGTCGACCTTCACCTTTTCGCCGGTCACGAGTTCTGCTTCGGTCCCGTAGCTTCCCTTCCAGGTCGGGCCTGCTTTGGCGGAACCATCAATACTGTGACATTGGACACAGCCGCGGCGGTTGTAGAGCTTTTCGCCCACTTCCACCGGTGCACCACCGTTGCGAGGGTCGTTGATCTTGTTCAGGTAATTCAGGAAATCGCCATCGGACTTTTCAATAATCACCTTCGCCTTCATCTGCGAGTGGCTGGTGCCGCAGTACTCGGTGCAGAAGAGATCGAAGCCCCCTTCGTCGGGATCGGGGAAGCTGTCGCCGTTGTCCTCTGGCGCCGTCTTCGTGGCGGTGAACCACGTTTTCGAGTAGCGGCCCGGCACCACATCTTGCTTCACGCGGAAGGCGGGGATGAACAAGCTGTGAATCACGTCGTCACTACTCATCACCAGCCGCACCGGTTGACCGAGCGGCGCGTGAAGCTCGGAATCGATAGCGCCGTTGGGGTACTGAAAACTCCAGGCCCACTTCTTGCCGACAACTTTAACTTCGAGCGCATCATCGGGCGGAGTCCGCATGTCGAGATAACCGACGAAACCATAGTAAAAAATGAAGAAAGTGATGATGAGCGGAATCACCGACCACGTAATCTCGAGCTTATCGTTATGGCTCGGCGACGACTCCGGCTTGTGCCCCGGGCGGCTGACGTACTTCGCGAGGAAGACCAACAGCATCCCGACGATCAGCACGAAAAAAAAGATGCAAACCGCCATGACGAAGTTGAACACCCAGTCCACTTGGCCTGCAACGGTGGAGCTTTGGGGACGGAACCAGAGGCTGTTCCACCAGTCGATTAAACTGGTGGTTTCTTCAGCGGCGAGTAGGGTGAGGTGGGGTATCACGGCTTTGTTGTTCTAAAAACGGTTAACCACAGCGAGCACGGAGGAAGCACAGAGAAACTTAGGGAAGTAAAGGATTTCCTTAACTCCCCTCTTCTCTGTTGTCCTCAGTCTCCTCGGTAGTAAATTTCTTCCTGCGCCAGTACGGGGCGATGCCAATCGCGATTGCAAGCATCGTTGCAAGTCCGCCGAGTTGCATCACGCGGCGGGCTTGGATGACATAGCTCTTGCTGTTGGGGTCGTAGTAGTAGCAGGACATGATGAACTGTTCGATATGCGAGCCAATCTGCCCTTCACCCGCTTCGATCAGCGACAGTTTCAGGTCCTTCGGTTCGTACTGGATCCCGCCGAGGTAGCGCGATACCACGCCGTCCGGCGTGCAGACAATCTCGACGGCCGAGTGAGCGTACTCGCGCGTCTCGGGGATGAACCGATAGCGGAAGCCAACCGCGTTGGCGAGCTTCGTGATGTTCTCTTGGCTGCCAACCAAAAACCGCCAGCCATTCCCAACGCCCGGCCGGCCGTAGAGTTCCAAGTAGCGCTGTTTGGTCTGCTTCGCGCGAGTTGTGGTTTCGAGCGGGTCAACGCTCACGCTCACCACGGTGAACTCCTGGCCGGCGTTCCAATCGAGCTCCCGCAGTCCGGCGGTCAGGCCGTTGAGCTGCAACCCGCATAGCATCGGGCAGTTCGAATAGTTGAGCGACAGCAACACCGGCCGGTCGCCGCGAAAAATGTCGGCCAGCTTGACAATGTTCCCCGCTTCGTCCCGAAAGACTAAATCCAGCGGAATCTGCTTGCCGAGTTGTTCGTCGACGCCCACGCCCTGGAGCGCTTCGGGCTTGCCGAGATTCAGCTGCCCATCCGCACGGCCGCATAGCAAGAGCGCAGCAAAGGTAGCCGCGCTCAGCAGGGAGCGCTGGAAGTAGCCAGTCGGCAATGGGGAGAATCGAAACATCGCTCGCAAGATTCTAGTTCGTTTCCTCCGCTTTGGCTTGGGCAGTTTGCACTTCGCGGAGCACCAGTTCCTTGGCCCGTTCGATGGGAATCGTATAGAACCCCCCGGCGGCGGCAGGCGGAGCGAACTGCGAAATCCGCGACTCCTGTTCAGCAATCATACGCAACTGCTCGGCGTAGGGAGCTTTCTCTACCTTCTCAACCGTCTGCAGGTGCTCGAAGTAACCGAAGATCGCGACTGTTAGCAGCACGGTGGCGATGGTGAGAAACACCGAAATCAGCCCCGCAATGGCGATCTTCAGCGCATTGAGCCCATCCGGCTCAACGCCTTCTTCACGAGTTTTTGGGAGGTTATCCATATTGTCTGTTTATTTCAAAAAAATACGACTAACCACAGAGAGCACAGAGGACACGGAGCAGATTTAACTACTCGGACGTTTTCTCAAAGTCAGCGAATGATCTAAATCTCCAAGCAAAGTCCGAAGTCGAAACAGACCGTTAATCAATCCCTCTGTGCTCTCTATGCCCTCTGTGGTGAATCTTCTTTCTCTTCGGTCTCGCGCTACGTCACATGGTGATGAAGTGAAATCGGCAGGCGCGGGTCGTGGATCGGCAGCAGGTTTTTGCCGGCGGCGTTGCGAACCAGGGCGCCAATGAAGACCAGCAAAGCGCCCACCACGCACAGCGCTTCAAGCCACGGTAGCGGGAGCGGGTGTTTCATCATATTGCCAACTTCCACGCCATCCGCTTGCGGCATGATGACATAAAACAAATTGGCCGCGCTCATCACTAGCATCCACAGCGCCCAAAAGCCGATCAGCTTTTTGTTCCGCCGGACAGTGCGGCTCATTGTGCCGAGGAAGGGAATCAGCAAGTGGCCGAAGAGGAGGAACCAACTAAAGTTCACCCACGGGCCAAATTGCCGAATGGCATACCACTGGGTTTCTTCCGGGATTGCCGCGTACCAGATGAGCATGTATTGGCTGAACGCGATATAGCCAGAGAAGAAAATGAAGCCGAACAGCATCTTGCCTTTGTCGTGGTAGTGGTCGGCCGTGACCGATTGCGTCAGCACCCCGCGGCCCTGCAGGAAGTTCAGCATCAGAATCATGAACGACACATACGCCACCACGCTGCCGGCAAAGAAGTAGACACCGAAGATCGAGCTGAACCAGGTGGGTTCGAGCGACATCAGCCAATCGAACGCCGCAAAGTTGGTGGCGAGCGCGAACAAAATCATTGCCGGGCCACTACGGGCACCCATCATCTTGGCGCGAGCGAGCGGGTCGCTGGTATCCTGTGCGACCGATTGGCCGAAGAAATACTTGGCCAGCAGCGTGTACACGCCAAAGTAAATCGCCATGCGAATGACGAAGAAGCCGTCGCTCAGATAACCTGACTTGTGTTCCAGCAACTCATTGCCGGCGACGATGGTCGGATCATTCCATGGATAGAGCGCCCCGCTATCGGTCATCAAAATGTGCGCCGCGATCGGAATAAATAGCGCCGCACAGTAAGGAATCGCCGAGGCCATCAGTTCCGCCAACCGGCGAATTACCGTCGCCCAGCGTCCGCCCGCCAAATGGTGAGCGATCACAAAGAAGAGCGCTCCGATCGACAGAGCCGTGATGAACGACACCCCAAGCAGATACGCATGCCAAAACCGACTCACTTGCCCGCCGCCAATTCCCGCGGCCGCGGCAATCACCAGCAGCACCACGCCCAACCCCATCGGACCCAGAGCGGTGGCGGCGAGGCTCGGCGCCGCGGCGCGAATCTCAGGAACAGTGCTATGCGTGGCAGTCGCGGACATGTGTGGGGTGATTTGTGAATCGTGAGTAGTGAATCGTTTCTGCGAGCGGCTCACCGTGCGTCGATTCACGACTCACGGCTCACCACTCACCTCTCTTACTTCTGCCGCCGCAACTGCTGCAGCGTCTCCGTCGGCACGTCGGCTTCTTTCGCGGTTTGCTCCCGCTGCAGCGCTTGCACGTACAGGGAAATCGCCCAGCGGTCTTCCACCGAAATTTGCTCCTTGTAGCCCGGCATCTTGCGGATGCCGTTGGAGATGGTGTTGAAGATTTTGCCGATCGGCTGCTTGGTCACATACTCGGTGTGAACATTGGTCGGCGGGACCCAGGTCGGTTGCTGCAGTTGCAAGGCCCGCTGGGCGATCAGCCCATCGCCAAACCCACCGCGACCGTGGCACGCGGCGCAATAGATGTTAAACCGCTGTTGGCCGCGGTCCATCATCGCTTCAGTGACCGGCATCGGCGGCAGCGTCACCCAGTTTGGTTCGGGCGGCGCGTTGGGATCAACGGGCGGCGTCGCGGCTGCGGCCGGCGTAGCGGCTTCATCTGACGCTGACTCTTCACCTTCCGCGGACGCATCGGCGGTGTCTTCTTCCGCACCGTCAGCCGGAGGCGCATCGGGCTGGGCGTTGTAGCTGGCGAGCAGCGCTTCGGTCCGCAGGCGTGAACCGGCGACTTCCGCATCTGGCTCAATGCCCAAGTACATCCGCGTATCGTCACGCATCCCGCCGCGGCCAATTGTCCCCGGCACATGCGGTCGAGCGGAGCGGCCATCGGCGAACAGCGTCGATTGCGTTTGCGGCTTGAACTTGTCTTGGTAATCCATGTCCCAGAAGATCGAGTAGCGCGGCGTGGCCGAGGGGCGCGTGGCGGCGGCGGCCATCCAGAGCGGCGGCAACAGCGCGGCGGCGGTGCTGAGGGCGCCGACCCAGTGAATCATGCCCGGCAGCGTGTGGCCGGTCGCTTCTTGTTCAATCGTCTCGACCGCCTCGGCGCCGGCATTACTCAGCGCGCTGGTGGCGCTATTTACGGCGAACTTCGGGTCCTTCGCATCAACATACAGGAAGAACCCATTGTCGGTCGCCTTGCGGAAGCGTTCGCTGCGGAAGAGCGGGTTCGAGAGTGTTGGCAGTTTGTTGAACACCAACATCCCGAAGAACGCGGTGAGCGAGCTGAACAGGATGATCAGCTCGAACGTGACCGGAATGTTCGCCGGCAAACTGAAGAACGGCTTGCCGCTGATTTTGAACTGATAAGGACTGTAGTACCCGAACAGCTCCGCATTCTCCGGCGCCGCGTTCATGTAATACTGCATGCCGAGCGCGACAAACAATCCTGTCAGCCCAGCACCCAGCACCACCCACGGCAATAATGGAGCGGGCGCCTTTAGTGCTTCGTCGATTCCGTGAATCGGAAACGGCGAAAAAGCTTCGACCTTCTTGTAGCCCTGGTCGGTCAGCTTCCGCGCGGCGGCAACGAGTTCGTCCGCTCCGGAGTACTGGGCCAGCACACCGAGGGTTTGCGGTTCGTTGTTGTCAGGCTTCTTCTTTTTTGCCATGGCGATTAGTGCCCTCCCCCAGCATGGCCAGCCTTGGCGGGACCATCCACATGGTGCATCACCTGCTTTACTTCGCTCATCGCCACAATCGGCAGGAAGCGGCAGAACAGCAGGAACAGGGTGAAGAACAACCCAAAGCTGCCGATGAGCATCAAAATGTCAATCAGCGTCGGCTTGTAGTAACCCCAGCTTGAAGGCAGGAAGTCCCGACTCAGCGTGACGATAATCACGAACCGTTCGAACCACATGCCAATGTTGATGAAGATGGTGATGATGAAAATGACCCACACATTCCGGCGGATGCTCTTGAACCAGAACAACTGCGGCGAAATCACGTTGCAGGTGACCATAATCCAGTACGCCCACCAGTACGGCCCAAACGCCCGGTTGATGAACGCGAACTTTTCGTAGCCGTTGCCGCTGTACCAAGCGATGAAGAACTCGGTCATGTAGGCGAAGCCGACGATCGAGCCGGTGAGGATGATGATCTTGCACATATTTTCGATGTGCCGCATCGTCACCAATTCCTTCAGGCCAAACAGTTCGCGGGCCGGAATCATCAGCGTGAGCACCATCCCGAAGCCGCTGAACACGGCGCCGGCGACGAAGTACGGCGGGAAGATCGTGGTGTGCCACCCTGGGATTTGGCTCACCGCGAAGTCGAACGACACCACCGAGTGAACGGAGAGCACCAGCGGCGTCGCCAGCGCGGCCAGCAGCATGTAGGCCTTTTCGTACACGCGCCATTGCGACGCGGACCCGGTCCAACCGAGCGACGCCACGCCGTAGGCAAACTGCTGAATCTTGTTTTTCGCCCGGTCACGTAGCGTGGCGAAGTCGGGGATCATTCCCATGTACCAAAACAACACCGACACAGTGGCGTACGTGCCGACCGCAAACACGTCCCACAGCAGCGGGCTGCGGAAGTTCGGCCACATCGAAAGCTGCGAAGTCGGCAGGGGGAAGAGCCAGTACGCCAGCCAAGCGCGGCCGACGTGAATGCCCGGGAACGTGCCGGCACATACGACCGCGAAAATGGTCATTGCTTCGGCGAAGCGGTTGATGCTCGTGCGCCAGTGCTGGCGGAACAGAAACAGAATCGCGGAAATAAGTGTCCCGGCGTGGCCGATCCCCACCCAGAAGACGAAGTTAACGATCGGGAACCCCCAAAAGACCGGGCTGTTGTTCCCCCAGATACCGACACCCGTGAAGATCAAATAGCCGATGAGCGCGCCGAACATGCCAGCGAGCGATGACGAAATGCCGAACGCGATGTACCACGCCAGCGGCGTTTCACGTTTGAGCGCAATCTCGCTCACCTTGTCGGTGATTGATTCGTACGTGTTCGCGCCTTCGACCCACGGCGGATCGATCCACGGTTCCGGTACGGCGGCTAATTCGGCAGAGGCCATTGAAGTTGGTTAGTTGTCAGTAGTTAGTTGTCAGTTGCTACCGCTTGCGGCTTAGCTGAGGATCGGCAGCAGGTTTTTCATTTTCCGCACCGCGTGCTTTTCGCCTTCTTCGTGGGCGTGTTCATCGTGCCCGTGTTCGACATGCTCCGGTTCCGCAATCGCCAGTTTCGGATGCGGGTTGCGAATTCGCGCCAGGAACAACGTCCGCGGCTTGGTCATCAGTTCGGTCAGGATGCCGTACGCCCGCGGGTTTTCGTGCTGCTTGCCGACGGCGCTTCCTTCCAGGTTCAAGTCGCCGAACGTAATCGCTTGGGTCGGGCAAGATTGCTGGCAGGCGGAGACGATTTCGCCATCCTTCAGCGGCCGCTGTTCGTTCTTGGCGTGGATGCGGCCCTTCGAGATGCGCTGCACGCAGTAGGTGCATTTTTCCATCACCCCGCGGGCACGAATCGTCACCTCGGGGTTCATCGCCAAGTGAATCAGCTCGTTGTTGGCTGCTTCAAGCTTTTTGTTGTAGTTGAAATAGTTAAACCGCCGCACCTTATACGGGCAGTTATTCGCACAGTACCGCGTGCCGACGCAGCGGTTGTAGACCATGTCGTTCAGGCCTTCGCTGCTGTGCACCGTGGCGGCCACGGGGCAAACCTGCTCGCAGGGCGCCGTTTCGCACTGCTGACAGGCGATCGGTTGATAGGCGACTTCCGCCCGGGCGACATCACCTTTGAAATACCGGTCGATGCGAATCCAGTGCATCTCGCGATTGCGAGCGACTTGGTCCTTGCCGACCACCGGCACATTGTTCTCGGCTTGGCACGCGATGACGCACGCATTGCAGCCGATGCACTTGGTGAGGTCGATCGCCATCCCCCACTTGGCCGTTTCGCCCGGCTTGTACTGGTGCAACTGCCACAGCGGTTCGGTTTCTACTTCATGGACCACGTGGTGCGCGAAGTCGGGATGCTCGCCAAAGTGCTCGAGCGATGCTTCACGAATCAGCGGACCTGTGCGGCGGCCCGTTTCTTCGAGGCCGAGCTGATCGATCGCGTGGTGATCCTGCGTGGTGGCGAGCTGGTAGATGTGCCGCTTAGGTTTGAGCTCGACGCCCGTAGCGATGTACGGCGCCTGCGAACTGCGAAGCTTGTAGGTGTCAAAGCCCACCGGATCGGCAGTGGCGTGCAGCCAATGGCCTAAGAGACCATTGACCAGTTCACGTTTCGGCGAGCGGCCATCTTCTCCAATGTATCCACCGACTTTGCCTGCCGCGGTGCGGCCGTAGCCGACTGAAATGGCGAGCGAGCCCTTCGCTTGCCCCGGCAGCAAGTACACAGGCAGTTCGAGCGATTGGCCGTTGACGGTGACTTCCACCAATTCGCCCTGCTCGACAGCAAGTTCCTTGGCGGTCTCCGGGCTCATCAGTAGCGGGTTGTCCCACACGACCTTCGTAAGAAAGTCGGGTAACTCTTGCAGCCAGCCGTTATTGGCGAAGCGGCCGTCGTAGAGTTGAGCGCTTGGCGTGAAGACGAGCTCGTAACCTTCGCCACCGCTAGCGGCAGGTGGTTGAATGTCGCTGCCGGTGAGCGTCGCCGCGACGGGTTCGAGCCCACTCTCCGGCAGGACTCCATCGTGCAGTAGTTTGTTCCACGCTTCACTGCTCATCTCACCAGCTCGCTTCGCCACGGCATCCGCAACGATTTGTCGAGCATCAGGCGTGGCGATGCCGGCGAGCATCGCCAGCACTTCCAGCGTGCTCTTTCCGCCGAGGAGCGGTTCGATCATCGGCTGGCAGACGCCAATCGTGCCGTCCCACGCAATCGCGTCGCCCCACTCTTCCAGCGGATGCGTTTGCGGCAAGCTCCAGCGGCAGAGTCGCGACGTCTCGTCATCGTAACAGCCGAGGCGAATCGAGGCGGGAGCCTTCTTCACCGCTTCGGCAAACTTGAGATCGGCCGGAGCATCGAAGCCCGGATTGCCGCCGAGGATCACCAGTGACTTCACCGACCCGGCGTTCAGGGCGGCGACGAGTTCCGTGATTGAACCAAGCGCAGTTTCCGGAGCCGGTTCCGCGGTGTAAACCACCGTATTGCCGACTGCGCCGAGCAGCGAGTTGATTTCGTGCGCGATGGCGTGAACTTCCGGCGGCTGCCGTTCGCCAACGAACACCACGCCATCTTTGCCGGCCGCCAGCAAGTCTTCGGCGAGGACCGCGATGAACTCATCGGCCGACGGCATCGCGACTTCTTTGGGCGCCGCGGCACTAGCGGCTTTTGACTTCACTAGGTCACGAAGCTTTGCGACCAAGGCGCCGATCTCCGCCGACTTCACCGGCAAGCGATGGTCAGCCGAGGTGCCTGTCGTGGTGTAGGTACTTTCCACCACCCACAGGCGGCTCATTTTGCCAGCGTCCGGATCGCGGCTAGCGCCGAAGTCTCGGGCATGGGCGATCGCGTTCGGATGCAGCGTGAGCAAATCGCCATCGAACGACGCGATCACCTTGGCGCCAGCCAACTTGTAGTGCGTCCGCAGCTTATCACCGAGGGCGAGCTCAGCGCCAGCCAACTCATTGGTCCGCCCGAGCGGAGCATATTGATAAAACTTGGCGGCTGGGTACTTCTTAGCAAGCGCATCAATTGCATCGAACTCGGCGTACGAGTTCGTGTTGCCCAAGAGGACCGCGAGTCCGGCGCCTTGCGTGCCCGACCATTCACCGGCCAGTTTGCCGAGTTCGGCTTCAACATCGGCCCACTGCTTGGCGGTAGTTTCCCCTTCGCTCCGCAACCGTGGGTAGCTCGCGCGATCGGGGTCGTACAAGCTCAGCGTGGCGGCTTGAGTGAAGGCGTCGGCCGTGCCGCGACTGCCGGGATGGTCGGCATTGCCTTCAATCTTGATCGGCCGACCATCGTACTTGGTCACCAGCAGATGCCGCGGCGCATCAGCCCAGTTGATGTTGGTCGCAAAGTATTCCGCTTCGCCCGGAATGTACCCTTCCGGCCGTTCGGCCATCGGCACGATTTTTTCCGTTTGCCAGCGGCACCCAGCAACGCTGGCCAGCGCGAACGAGGCACCCATCAACTGCATCCAACGGCGGCGCGACACTCCCTCCGGATATTCCGACGCCGCGATGGGAAACTCGCGATGCAGAAATTCCTGGAACTCCGGCGAGTTCTCAAGCTGGTCGAGGCTGCGCCAGTAAGTGGGCCTGGAGTTAGTTACCGAAGTGGGCATCGTGAAAACGTGGGGGACGTGAATGTCTGGTGATGGTTTTTTAATTGCACTCCGCTCGCGCCTCGCTGCTATCGATGGCACGTGGAGCAACTTGTATTCGGTTTGATGTTGTATTTCTCGGCGATCACCTTGCCAAACTCGGCGGCGTCTCCCTCAGGAACCCATTCCATGTTGGTCACATCGCTCGGCTCGCGCAGGTTCGGCGTGGGGTTGCGATGGCACTCCAAGCACCAGCTCATGCTGAGCGGTTTCACTTGGCGCACCTGCTCCATTTTGTCGATTCGGCCGTGGCAACTCACGCACGCCACGCCGCGATTCACGTGAACGCTGTGGTTGAAGTACACGTAGTCGGCCAGATCGTGAACCTTTTCCCACTCGACACTGCGGCCGGTGGCTTCCGATTCTCGCACCGCCTGCAACTTGGGGCTGGTAGTGTGCAGCGCGGTGGTCATGATCGTGCCATCGGCGCCCGTTTGTCCGCTGTGACAGTTGGTGCAGGTTTTGTTCGCGGGAATGGCGGCGTGGGCTGCCTTATCAACTGTGTTGTGGCAGTACCGGCAATCCATCTTCAATTCCCCCGCATGCAAGCGGTGGCTGAAGGGAACTTCGGGCTGCACGGGCGAATAGCCCGTGTTCATGACGCTGGGCCACGTTCCTACCAGGAACATTCCACCCACGTACGCGCCGCCGGCCGCTGCGCCAGCTAGCAGCATGAGAGTGAACTTGTTCACCCACGGAGGAAACAGAAATCGATCCACGACCTATTTTCGCCCCAAAATAATCGCCCAAGACCAGACCGCTGGCAGCCTGCCACGCGGTGGCGTAAGTTTTTACCAATTAACGACTTGCAGTCAATCCACCGCCGCAGAATGTGCGGCCAGCCGCAAGTTGTGTTTCCCTCGACCTCGTGAATATATCCGAAGCAGTGGCCACTTCCGATGTGTAAAACTGTCGCACCCGGACGGGGGGTATGCTAACTGCGGAATGCGGAGGTCGGAAATCGTAATCAAGTGCTCGTACATTTTCGCATTCTGTGATCCCACTTCCGCATTTGTCACGGTCGTTTCTTCAGCTTGCGCTGCAAACTTCGCCGCGGGATCTGCAACTGTTCCGCAGCGCGGGTGACGTTGCCGTCGCAGTCGGCGAGGACTTGCTGGATGTGGTTCCACTCGGCTTCCGCGAGCGAGGGAGCGCTGATCATCGCCGAATCGCTCGCCGCTGGTGCGGGAGCGCCTTTGCGGAACGCTTCCAGAATCTGGTCGGCATCGGCGGGTTTGGTGACGTAACCTACCGCCCCGCCGCGCAGCGCTTCGACTGCGTTAGCGATGCTGCCGTAGCCGGTGAGGAGGACGGCTTGGGTGGCGGGTGAAAGTTGTTTCACTTCACGCAGAAGTTCTAATCCCGTACGACCCGGCATTTTGAGATCGAGGACGGCGAGTTCTGGTTTCCACTCAGCTAAAGTTGAAATCGCTTCGTCCGCGTTCGCCGCCGTACGCACTTCGAGCCCGCGCGCGGTGAGCGCACGCGCTAAGCGCTCGCGCAGGAATTCGTCGTCATCGACCAAGAGCAGTGTTGACATGTTTGATTAGCGGTCGCTTCTGGGGAGTTCAATCGTCACGGTGGTGCCGACGCCGAGTTCGGAATAAATCGTGAGTTGCCCTTCCAAACGTTCTACGACGCTGCGCGCGAGAAACAACCCGAGGCCCATCCCTTGTCCTGTTGGTTTGGTGGTGAAGAAGGGTTCGCCGGCGCGCGCGGCAACGTCCGGCGGCATACCGGCGCCGCGGTCGATGATTTCGATCCGCAGCATTTTACCGGAGACATCCATTCGCATTCGCACCGTTTCGCCAGGCGGGGAAGCATCGACCGCGTTCATCACCACGGCCCGTAGCGATTGGGCCAAAGTCTCGACTGGCGCCTGGAGTTTCGCGCCGTTCGCCCCGGGCAGCCATTCGATTTTGAGCCGCTCGGGTGTCGGCAACTCGTTCTGCACCGCGGCGACCAGTTCCGCCCCCGTGATCGTCCGCACATCCGAAGCTGACGCCTGCCCCGCCTTGAATGACATGCGGTCCAAAATCGCCCGGCAGCGTTCAAGTTCACTCCGAATCAGTTCGACATCGGCGAGTGCGCCGGTGTCTTTTGTGCTTGTTGAAGTTTCAAGATGCCGTTCAAGTTCTCGCGCCACCACGGCGATGGTGCCGAGCGGCGTCGCCAGTTCATGCGCGGCGCCCGCGGCCAGCGTGCCGAGGGCTTCGAGTTTCTCACTCCGAGCGCGGAGCGCCTCGGCGCGGCGGCGCAATCGTTCGTTCGCGCGCAACTCAGTGGTGAGTCGCGTAGTGAACGTGACGATCACCGTCGAACAGGCTACGAACGCCACGAGTCCGCCAAGCGTAGCGATTGGCGCCTGCGGCAAGCCCAACAGCGGCAGCAAACGCTCGGAATCGCGGAGCTCGTTCATCGGCTGGTGCCAGATCGAGAGCAGCACGACGGCGACGATTGCCACGCCGTTAACCAGCCACGCCCACCGTGGCGTGAGCACCACGCCGGAGAGAGCAACGTTCACAAAGTAAAAAATCACGAACGGGTTCGTCGGCCCGCCGGAGAAGTAGAGCATCGCCGTGAGCACCACCAGGTCCAGCAGCATGATGCCGCCGAGCACGTGGGGCAGGCCGGAAAGCCTGCCCCACGTGCTCGGGGCTTGGCCGGCCGGGGCTTGGCCGGCCGGGGCATGGCCGGCTGGGGGTTGGCAGGCTGAAAAGCCTGCCCCACTGCGCAGCCAACCGACAAACGCGGCATTGCTGACGAATGTCACGCCAATGAGCAGCCCCAGCGGCAGCCACAGCAGTGGTACGCGGAGAATGAGAGCCACGAACGCCACGGTGAGCAGTTGCCCCAGCGCCGCCACCCACCGCAGCTTCGCGAGCCAGCGTGCCGTGTCAGCCAGCCGAGCGAGTTCCGCGGCGGAAGGGTTGTCGTTCGCGATGCTCATACAGACGGGCAGCGTTTTGTAGTAGGCACGGTCCCCGTGCCGTTTTTTAGCGCTCAATAGGTTGTTATGTTCTCACATACAGCAGACGGCACGGGGACCGTGCCTGCTACAAAAAAACGAGTGCGCTGGCTATTCCTGCGGTGAAAGCCCCTCTAATCTAGCAGATATCTTCCGCCGCCGAATTGCCGACCATGCCGACCGCCAACTCACCTTCGCCCCGCATTGCCATCGTCGGCGCCGGCCTCGCCGGGCTCGTCGCCGCCCAGCGCCTCACTGCCGCCGGGCTGAGCGTGGAGGTGTTCGACAAAGGCCGCGGCGTCGGTGGTCGACTGAGCACCCGTCGCGATGCCCACAATCAGTTAACGCAGCGCCAGTTCGATCACGGCGCCCAGTATTTTACGGTCGAGAGCCCGCAGTTTCGCGCCTCGGTCGATGGCTGGCTCGCGCTCGGCGTCGCTGCCGAATGGACCGGCCGCATCGCCGCGAGCGACGCCCCAGGACAGTTCACGCCGACCGCTCCGAAAACTCGCTACGTCGGCGTGCCGACGATGAGTGCGATTGCGAAGCACTTAGCTGGCGGATTGAAAGTCAGCAGTGGGGTGCGAATTGCCGCGCTCGATCGCCACGCCGGCCAGTGGCGACTGACCGACGACGCTGGCCGAACGCACAACGGTTACTCCACCGTGCTGGTTGCGCTACCAGCGCCGCAAGCTGCGGATTTGCTGGTCGCCTCACCCTCACTGGCCAACGCCTGCCGCACGGTGACGATGCGACCCTGCTGGGCGGCGATGGCGGCGCTGACGGAACCGCTCGCCGTTCCATTCGACGGCCTCTTCGTCAACCACGGCCCCCTCTCCTGGATCGCCCGCGACAACTCCAAACCCGGCCGGCCACCGGCGGAAGCGTGGGTGTTGCACGCTTCTCGCGAGTGGAGTGAAGCGAATCTCGAACTGCCGGCTGATGTCGTTGCTGAGCAACTTCTCGCCGCGTGGTCCGATGCAATCGGCGTTGCGCCTGTCGTGGAAAGCATCACCGCGCACCGCTGGCGCTATTCGGGCCCGGCCGAACCGCTCGCCGAGCGTTGTCTCGCCGATGCCGACCGCGGCCTCTTTGCCGCCGGCGATTGGTGCGGCGGGCCGCGTGTCGAAGGCGCTTACCTCAGCGGTTTGGCTGCTGCCGAACGCATCATCCAATCATACGGTTAGCCGGCGGCCCGATTTCCCAAAAACGGGCTACCGTGTTTTGTGGCACTGGCACACGATGTTGAAACCGCGGGGACGATCCCCGCGGCTAACGCGCCAACTACTCCGGCAACACTTTCACTTGCACCTTGCGGTAGTGAACTTCGCTGCCGGGGTCATGGCCTTGCAGCGCGAAGGTGCCGCTGCCGATCTTGCGGCCCGATCGTTCAGCAGGGGCCTCGTAGTCGTCAGGTTCTGTATAGTCGCAGGTCACTTCGCCATTCACTTTCACCACAATGTGCTTGCCCTCGACGGTCACCTCTTGGGTGAACCACTCGTTATCCTTCGCGGGCGAATCGTTCAGCACGTCCTTGATGTCGTACAGGCCGCCGGTCTTTTTGGGGTCGCCGTGGGTGTTGTTCACCTGGGCTTCAAAACCCTTGTTTGGCCAGCCCTCGTCTTGGTGCTCGGTGTGAAAGTACATGCCGGAATTGGCGTTCGGCTTGGTCATAATCTCACACCGCCACGAGAAATTCTTGAAGTTGTGGTCGTTCACTTCGCCATCGTAGTACAAGTGGGCCCGTTCGCCCTTGACCACGATTTCACCGTTTTCGACCTTGAAGGTTTCCGGGTTCTCGGCAGAAATCTTCCAGCCGGAAAGGTCCTTGCCGTTGAAAAGGTCAATCCAGCCCTCGCCGTCCGCCGTGGCTTCCTGGGCGTGGGAAGCAGTGATAAGTAGGCCGCAACAAGCGAACGTTGCCAGGGTGAAGAGTCGAGTGAGCATGGTTTTTCCCGGGGAATAAAGGGATGGGTGACAAGCATCGCGTCCCCATCTTATACCACCACGTTACCGTCGGCAGCCCATCACAAGCGGGAAATAAACTGGTCGACCGCGGCCGAATGGCTGGTGGAGACCGCTTTCTGGCATTTTTTTGCGGTTTGGGTGATAATCCAGGTTCAAGCGGGCAGAGGCTCACCGGGGCAGCTTCCGCCCAGCCATTCGGCACGGAGCCCTCCCGAACAGGACGGGCCCCATTAGGGGAACAGGTTTTATGCGTACCACAGTCGCGCGGCGTGTTGGTTTTACGTTGGTTGAACTGTTGGTGGTGATCGCCATCATCGGGATGCTGGTGGCGCTGCTCATTCCCGCAGTGCAAGCGGCGCGAGCCACGGCGAGACAAACTCAGTGCCTTAACAATACTAAGCAATTGATGACCGCGGTCATCAATTACGAGACAAGTAAGCAAAGGTATCCAGGTTACGTTCAATCGGTGCCACGGGCGGTGACTGGAACCACTGACAAGTATCAGCTTGTGCTTGATAACGGAGGCCTTGCAAATACTCGGTTCGGCAACTCAGCTCCGAACGCCAATCCAAATGTATCGCGTGTTTCTTGGGCGGCCGTTATCCTGCCCTACATGGAGCGCCAGGATATCTGGGATCGAATGGTTGATGGCCAGTTCGACGATCAGCCAGTGCCAGTTCTTGAATTGCTAGGTTGCCCAGCGGATAGTGATTTGACTTCGATTGAAGGTAATGCAGGTATCTCGTACTCTGCCAACGCCGGGGCCTGGGATTGGGACACCGGTAACAACTTTCTCACGCCGAACAATACCCGCCCCGGCGACACAAAGGATAACGGGTTGTTCATGAATCGTTCACTGGGCAAGGTTCAAACGCGAATGAGCGGCATGCCGGACGGTTCAGGCAACACGATTTTGCTCTCTGAGAATATCCATAAAGACACGGCTTATTCCTGGATGGGAGTTGCCCCCGACCAGCAAGGCGAACAGCACTTCGGATTAGTGTGGGTCGTTAGCCAGACGCCGACGACCGATTCGAACCCCATGGCGAGACAGGCGCCACTTAGCAATGAGTTTAACGCGACGGACTTTGATTCGACGAAGCCGTGGTTTGCTCGGCCTGCTTCCAATCACTCAGGTGGTACATTCAACGTGGCATTCGCCGGTGGCAATGCAACGTCAATTGACCCGAGTATCGATTACACGGTCTATCAGCGCCTGATGACTCCCAATGGCAAGAAGTGCGTTGATCCATCAGGAACCGTTGCGGATAATCAGGATCCCATTCGAGCGTTTCGTAATCTGCCGTTGCTGTCTGAAAAAGACTATCAGTAACCCGCTCGACTTTTTGAAGCCATCACAAGCCGCGGGGCCTGGCCAAAGCCCCGCGGCTTGTTCGTTTGTGGAGGGGGGAGTCTGGAGTCTGGAGTCCGGAGGACGGATGATGGGATAAGTCTTGAGGGCCAGCATTTTTACCTCCAGACTCCAGACTCCCCTCTCCAGACTCCCAGATGGCCAAAAAAGACGCCAAAAAATCGAAGCCGGGCGACGACCCCAACGAAAAGCTCATCGCCCAAAATCGCAAAGCGCGATTCGAGTATGAAGTGCTCGATACGCTCGAGTGCGGCATCGTGCTGGTGGGGAGTGAAGTGAAAAGTCTGCGCGCCGGCAAGATGTCGATGGACGACGCCTACGGCCGGATGGACAAGGGCGAGCTTTGGCTGATGCAGTGCGACATCCCCGAGTATGTCTACGCCAACGATCTGAATCACAATCCCAAGCGCCGCCGCAAGCTTCTAATCCACCGGCGAGAAATCAACAAGTTCGCCATGCGGGCGTACGAGAAAAACCTCACCCTCGTGCCGCTGAAGATGTACTTCAAAGAAGGTCGGGCCAAAGTGCTCTTGGGCATCTGCCGCGGCAAGAAACTGTTCGACAAACGCGAAGTCACCAAGGCTCGGGAGACCAAGCGTGATATGGACCGCGCGATGCGCAGAGCCCGATAGCGACTTCCATCATTGGTCATTTCGGCTTGGTCAGTGGACATTCAAATGACCACTGACCAAGCCGAAATGACCAATGCTTTTTTAAGTGCATCCTGACTATGCTCAACGCTCACCAACACTACATGCAGCATGCCCTTGCCGAAGCGCGGCAAGCGGCCGAGGAAGATGAAGTGCCGGTGGGCGCGGTAATTGTACATGACGGCCGGATCATCGCCGCGGCGCACAACCAGCGCGAGACGCTGCATGACCCCACCGCCCATGCGGAGATGATCGCCATCACCCAGGCGGCCGAAGCACTTGGCGGCTGGCGGTTGGAAGGGTGTACACTGTATGTCACACTCGAACCGTGCCCGATGTGTGCCGGGGCCATTGTGCAGGCCCGTGTGCCGACGGTGGTGTACGGGGCGCTCGATCCGAAGGCGGGCGCCGTGGCCAGTTTGTACGAACTGCTGAGCGATGTGCGGCTCAACCACCGCTGCGAGTTAGTGGCCGGCGTGCTCGGCGACGAGTGCGGCGCCCTGCTCACTGAGTTTTTCCGCGGCCGCCGGGCGCGATAAGCGAGTTACGGTGCGCAGGCGCTGGGGGCGCCACGCGGGCGGGTGTGGTACTCTGCGACTTTGTTGACCCGACAACTCCCCCGCATTCGGACGATCGATGCTCAATCTCTGCGCTTGCCTGCTGCTCGCCGCTGCGTTTCTCGACGAGCCGTTCCAGGAATGGACTCCGACTGCGGCAAGCCCCTCAAGCGAAGCCGCCCGCACGCCTCTTTCGCCGGAGGAAGTCGCTCAGTTGATCGCGAATTCTCCACCGCTGCCGTTCGACAATCCGACCAGTGGTGCAAAAGCCACTACTGGCGCCATCTGGCTGGCGGCACCGCAAGGTGTGATGTTGTTGGAGCCAGGCGCAGCGCGTTGGCGACTTTTCCATTCGCGGCGCTGGCTACCGCAGGGCGAAGTTCGCAGCCTGCAGCTTGACGGCGCAGACGGCGTGCAGGTTGAAACCACCGGCGGCAAGGGACGACTCAGTCAGCGAGCTTGGACGCCGCGTCATAAGGCAGACGCAGTACTCAAGCAGCTTCGCGAGCGAAATGTTCTGCGCGGTTTCGTCAGTGAATCCGAACTGAATAATGCCGACGAACCAAGCGCCGGGCACTTCCAACCATCGAGCGACAACGACGGCCTCTGGACCAGCATGTACGTGGCGGCTGAGGCGTTTCGCTACGGCGCCACCGGCGCCGAGGATGCCCGCGCGAACGCTCAACAGTCGCTTAACGCTCTCTTTGAACTGGAACGAATCACCGGCTCGCCGGGGTTTGTCGCCCGCAGTATTGTGCCCAGCTCCGAGCCCGATCCCACCGAACGCTACGGCGGTCATTGGGTCCGTTCGGCCGACGATAAATGGTGGTGGAAGAGCGATACTTCCAGCGATGAGCTGGTGGGCCATTACTTCGCCTACAGTGTTTACTACGATCTGGTGGCCGACGAATCAGAAAAGCTCGCTCTCCGCGGGACCGTGCAGCGCATCACCGATCGCATTTTGAAAGATGACTTCAACTATCTCGATCCCGACGGTAAGCGAACCACTTGGGGTTTCTGGGGGCCACGCGACCTGAATCACAACTTGGAGCACATCGATGAGCGCGGCCTGAACTCGCTGGAACTGTTGATGTTTCTCGAAGTGGCCCATCACATTGTCGGCGGTCCACGCTACGCCGAAGTCGCCAAGGATTTGATCGACCAGCACGCCTACGCCACCAACACCCTCCAGCAGAAATTGCTCGGCCCTGTCGAGTGGATCAATCACAGCGACGATGAATTAGCGTTCCTTAGTTACTATCCGCTCCTGCGGTATGAGCGCGATCCGGCGCTCCGCAAAATCTATCTCGCAAGTCTCGAGCGGTCGTGGATTATCGAACAGCCGGAACGGAGCCCACTCTTTAACTTGATCTTCGGCGCGGCGTTGCAAGGCGAACGGCATGCTGATCCCGCGCGTCGACCGGCGCAGCGGCACGTCAGCCCGGAACGCTACGACCAAGCCGCCTGCCTAGAATGGTTCCGCGACGCGCCGGCCGACACCCGCTATTGGGCGATCCAAAACAGCATGCGCAAGGATTTGGGGCCACTACAAAAAGACCGCTTCGGTCGCGTTCGGAGTTTGCAAGTGTTGCCGGTCAGCGAGCGACCCGTAATGAAATGGAATGGTGACCCCTACGTGCTGGATGGCGGCGGCGATGGCCGAACTTGCGACGATGGCACGTTCTATCTCTTGCCGTTGTGGTTAGGCGAATACCATCGGCTGCTCGATTGAGCTAGCAAGTTACCAGCCGCTGGTTTAGATTTGCTCTACCGCCGATTGCTGCTGCCACTTTTTTGTAGGATCATCGACATGGAGTCACGCCAGGGACTTGCGCTACACTGGAAAATCTTGATTGGGCTGGTGATTGGCGCGGCGGCCGGACTGGCCGCCAACACCTTGGCGCCGCGCGTGAACGGGGCGCCGAATCCGACAGTCGAGTGGCTGGCGATGAACGTCGCCGACCCCATTGGCCAAATCTTCTTGCGGCTGATCTTCATGGTCGTGGTGCCGCTGGTCTTCGCGGCGCTGGTGCTGGGGATCGCCGAGATTGGCGACATGCGCAAGCTCGGCCGCGTCGGTATGCGCACGCTGGTGATGACGCTGATTCTTTCGACCTGCTCGGTCGGCATCGGGCTGGTGCTCGCTAACACGTTGCGACCGGGTGATCGACTGAGCGCCGA
The DNA here is from genome assembly GCA_022841705.1 of Pirellulales bacterium. Classification (GTDB taxonomy): domain Bacteria; phylum Planctomycetota; class Planctomycetia; order Pirellulales; family Lacipirellulaceae. The sequence goes on along the minus strand of JALHQZ010000003.1, from coordinate 191,954 downwards.
GCAAAAAGAACAGCTTAGCAAATCATTCAAGACTGATACCGACAAAGCGCTCGCGAATGTTGCGAAGGCGAAGGGGCTTAAAGATTCGCTACTCGATCTCATCCCGCGCAATCCGCTGCAAGAGATGGTCGGCGCGCTCGATGGCAGTTCGCCCGGCGGCGGGATGCTGGCGGTAATGGTGTTTGCGCTCTTTGTCGGCGTGGCGATTACGCTCAATCCCGCGCGGTGCGGGCCACTGGTGAATGTGCTGGAAGGGATGTACGACATCGCGATGACGATCATTGGCATGGCGATGAAACTGGCGCCCTTCGGCGTAGCGGCGCTGATGTTCAAGCTGTCGGCAACACTCGGCTTCGATATCGTCAAGACGCTCGGCTGGTATGTCCTCGCAGTGGTCGGCGGACTCGCGATTCACATGTTCGGCGTCTATTCGCTGGTTGTGGTGGTCTTTGCAAAGATGTCACCGAGGAAGTTTTTCGGCTCGATCTCCGAAGCCATCCTCACCGCCTTCGCCACCAGTTCCTCGAGCGCCACTCTCCCAACTTCACTGCGTGTGACCGAAGAAAATTTGGGCGTGAAGCGTGAGACGGCGAGTTTTGTGCTGACAGTTGGCTCCACCGCTAACCAAAACGGCACGGCGTTGTACGAAGGGATCACGGTGCTGTTTCTCGCGCAACTTTTCGGCGTGGCGCTCACCGGTTCGCAGCAATTGCAAGTGGTGCTAATGAGCATCCTCGCCGGCGTTGGCACCGCCGGGGTCCCGGGCGGTTCGCTGCCGCTGGTCGCCATGGTGCTGCAATCCGTCGGTGTGCCACCCGAAAGTATCGGTGTGATCTTGGGCGTGGATCGCCTGCTCGACATGTGCCGCACCACGCTGAACGTGACCGGCGACATCCTCATCGCCACATGCGTCGACCGGGCTGATACGTAGCCGCGACTCAAGTCATTACCGTTTCTGCACCCACGTGCCTTCCGTAATCCGGTCGCTAGGGTGAACGACGACTTCATCGCCGGCCGTGAGGCCTTTTTTAACTTCGGCGAAGAGGCCGTTTTGTTGGCCGATTTCGACGGGTTGTTCATGGGCGATCTCATCGCGCACGACGAAGACGCGCCACTCTTCGCCGGTGCGAAACAGTGCGCTGGTGGGCGCCAGCAGGGCGTTATCGACATCGGCCACCACGATGCGAGCTTCGACGCGGAAGCCGTCGCCCAGAGACTCGCGCTCTTCGGGCGGGGCGTCGAGATCGACGATTACGTTCACACGCTGCTCTTCCACGCCGAGGGTGGAAATCTTGGTGAAGCCGGCGGGTTCCACCAGGCGGACATGGCCGATCAGCGCGTCGGCGCCCCCCCAGTGTTCGAGGAAGACTTTGGCGCCGGGACGGATCTTTACTGCGTCGCTGGAGAGGACATCGATCTCCACTTCCAAGTCGCGCGGGTCGCCGAGCTCCAATAGCGGCGCGCCGGCGATCAGCACGGCGGAGCTTTCCTGCAGCGTGCGCAACACGCGGCCAGTGATGGGGGACCGAATGTAAAAGGTCCAGCCGTTGGCGCCTTCTTCGAGCGAGGCATTGGCGTCGAGCGGCTTGGAGCGCATGAGCGCGGCCTCCGCCTGCTGCGCTTCGAATTTGGCGATCTCCTCAGCATACTTGGCGGAGCGAATTGCTTCGCTGGCGGTGCGGTAGCGCATCTCGGCCATGTCGAGCTCGCTCTCGGTCACGCCACCGCCAACGGAAGCGTTGCGCAACCGGCCCAACTCTTCCTCCGCGTTCGCTTGTTCGAGCCGGGCCTGTTCGGTGAGTGGCGCGGCGCGGAGCACGGCCGATTCGGCGGCCTTCAAGCGCGCTTCGGCTTGGGCGATGGTCCGGGCGTCGAGCAGTTCCGGGTCGCGCGGTTCGATAGTGGCTAGCAGCGTTTCGCCCGCTTTAACTTCGTCGCCGGGGTCGAGATCGATCCGCAGCAGTCGACCAGAGAGCGGCGCGGAGACAATGTACCGTTCACGGATGCGGGTTTTGCCGTCTTCGTCGACCGTCACCAGCAGTTCGCCCGGCGCGATCTTTGCCAGGTCCACCAGTTCCGGCACGGGGACGAAAGCATACGCCAAGCCGAAGATGACAAGTGCTCCCACCCCGAAGAGGAACAACTTGCTGAGCCAGTTTTTCACAGAGCGAGCGGGGTGAGAGTTGGGTGGCGTGATGTGTGTTGCGATTATAACCGGAGAAGGTTCGCGGTGGTAACGGCCATTGTAGCGGGCACGGTCCCCGTGCCGTCGCGTTGGATTTCACCTTGGCAGCGGCACGGGGACCGTGCCTACTACAATGAGAAAAGCTGGCCGGCCGAAGTTACTTCGGTCGGCCAGCGGCGACGCTTGGGGATGGCGTCAGGTGCAAAGTTTAATTTTTGAACGTGGCGATCGGTCCGCCGTTACCGCCGACCAAGGTCGGGAAGACATCGACGTGGACCAACTGGCCGCTGCGGACATCAAGAACATGGAAGTGGGCGACGCCACCGGTGGGAGCGAAGCCGGGGTTGATGAAGGTCGCGACCGGGCCACCGTTGCCCGGGAAGCCACCGCCGCCACCGCCGAAGCTGACCGTTTGCTGCAACAGCGCGACCGCATGATGATTGTTCTGGGCGTTGTTGAATGACCGGCCGTTGCTCGAGCGGATGAAGTCACCGACTTCGAGACCCGCGCGGTGGGCCGGGCTGCCGGGCTGGATGTTGATGACGCGGAGACCTTGGCGATTGCCATCGAAATCGAGCACCACGCTCATGCCAAAAAACCACCGCGGCGATTGCGACGGCGGGTTGGGATTCACGAACGGCTGCTGGTTGGGGTTGCCAACAAAAAACTTCACCCTCGGCTGCCCCGCGTGGGCCAAGTAGCTGGTCATCACGACGAGGGCGAAAGCAACGATCCGGATTTGGACGGGGCGGGACATGGCGGGGTTCTCCGACTGTGCGAGGGTTGGCCAACTGAGGGACAGCGGCCGGTGGGTGTGAGCTTCACCCTCTGATACGCGCGGGCGTTCAGCGCGTTACACAAGAAATTTGTACGCTGGGCTCCTAGCCCGTCGCGAAGTGCCGCTTTACTAGGGTCGGGGCTGCTGCCCGACGGGCTAGGAGCCCATCGTACGTAGGAAGCCGTCGTAAATTTCAAGACACGGGCGTGCGGACTTCATCGGCTCGCACGCCGAGGTTGCCGTAGCGGTGGTAGACGCGGGTATAGCACTGTTCTTGGGCGTACCACAACAGTTCGAGTCGGCCGATGGGGGAGACCGGTTCGTCGGCGAGGTAGGCGAGGCAGCGAGCGGCGGTGGCGCGGAGGAAGTCGGGGACGCGCTCGGGCGATGCATAGCGGATGCGGTCGGTTTGGCCGGTGAGAAGGGCGGCGGCAAGCTGGTCGTCGGTTTCGGTGACGAACTCGATGTCGGCGGCCCAGGCGTCGGTGGCGATGTCGAGTTCATTGATCCCGTGGGCCAAGTTCGCAGGCAATTCGGATGGGCGGCTGACCACCACACGTGAGCCCATCGTGCGCGCGGCGGCAATGCGGAGGAGCACGCTGAGCCATTTGTCGTCGGCATGAACGCGCACGCGCAGCGCGCTCACGGGCAGGTAGCGTCGCAGGTTGTCTTCGCCGAGGAGGAGCTGCGGATCGTGTTCCACGTGGAACTCGCTCGCTGCGGCGGCGGTGTAGTCGTGAATCGCGGCAATGAGTTGTGGGCGTTCGATCGGCGAAGCGAGCGGCACAAGCGCGGCGAGGGGGTGATCGTCATCGAGCACGGTCAGCGAATCGATTGGCTCCGAAGTGAACTCCATGAACTGCGCCACATAGTTCGGTCCGCCCGCTTTGATGCCGGGGCCGACGCTGCTTTTGCCCATTCCGCCGAAGGGTTGCCGCTGGACGATGGCCCCGGTGGTGCTGCGGTTGAGGTACAGATTGCCGGCGCGGATGCGGCTTTGCCAGATGTCGTGCTCGCGATCGTCGAGACTTTCGAGCCCCGAGGTGAGGCCGAAGCCGCTGGCGTTCACCAGGTCGATTGCTTCGTGCAAGTTGCGGGCGCGCATCACGCCGAGAACGGGGCCAAAAAGTTCCGTGCAGTGCGTGAAGCTGCGCGCCGCGACGTTCCACTTGATCGCTGGGCCGATGAGGCAGGGGTTGCCGTCGATGGCGAGGCGCGGTGGGACGAGCCAGCTTTCGTCGGCGTCGAGTTGCGTGAGGCCGCGCAAGAGTTCGCCGCTTGGTGGGCGAATCACGGGGCCCATCTTCGTGGCGAGATTCCACGCGGAGCCGACGGTCATGCTTTCGACAGCATCAACGAGGGCGTCGCGGAACTTTTTGTCGTGGAAGACTTCGTCTTCGAGAATGAGGAGTGAAGTCGCCGAGCACTTTTGGCCGCTGTGGCTGAAGGCGGAGTGGAGGACGTTCTTGATCGCCAAATCACGGTCGGCAATCGCGGTGACGATGGTGGTGTTCTTGCCGCCGGTTTCCGCTAAGAGTTTGAGGGTGGGTTTGGCGGCGAGCATTCGCTGGGCGGTCTCGGTGCCGCCGGTGAGGATCACAGCGTTCACGCCGGGATGGCTCACGAGTTTGGCGCCGCCGCTGCCGCCGCTCGTGGGCACGAACTGCAGTGCTTCCCGCGGCACGCCGGCCCGCCAAAAGCATTCGCACAACTGTTGGGCGATGAGCACCGTGTTGGTGGCCGGCTTCAGAATGACCGTGTTGCCAGCGGCGAGCGCGGCTGCCACTCCGCCGCAGGGAATCGCCAGCGGAAAGTTCCAAGGCGGGACGACCGCCACCACGCCGCGCGGCCGAGCCGTGAGGCCTGGTTGGCGGAACCATTCTTCGGCGGACTGCGCGTAGTAGCGGCAGAAGTCGATCGCTTCGGAAACTTCGGGGTCTCCTTCGGTAAGGAGCTTGCCCCCTTCGGCGAGCATGGCGCCGAGCAGGTCGCCACGGGCGGAGGCGATTTCCTCAGCGGCGCGAAAGAGCATTTCGCTCCGCTCTCGCGCGGTGCGGCGACGCCAGCCGGTGGGGTCGGCGACGGCGGACGCAACGACTTCGTCAACTTGGGCGCTAGTGGCGAGTGTGTACCGCGCTACTGTGACGCCGGGGCGCGAGGGATCGATCGATTCGCCAGGCGTTTCACCGGGCGCGTTGGCTCCGGCGATGACGGGGGTGACTTCGGCGGCGCTCGTTGAGTGGCGCGGGTTCCATCGTTCGATAATCTGCGCGGCCCACGCGCCATTGGCGACCAGCGAAAAATCGGTGTCAGGTTCGTTGGCAAACGAGGCGCTAAGTCGCAAGCGAGGAGCAACCTCGGTGTTGCGGTTTTGGGTGCGGCGGGGGTGGGACGAAACGCTCTCCATCGCGGCGATGGCGGCGAGGAACTGGGCTTCCAGCCGGCGCCAGTCATCGCTGTCGACGACGAGGTTGAACGCATGCCGAAGGAAATTGTCGGGGCCGGTATTTTCGTCGAGCCGGCGAACCAAATAACCCACCGCGTAGAGGAAATCTTCGTGACGGCAGACCGGCGCGTAGAGCAGCAATTGCGGGGCGACTTCGTGGATCGCGCGACGGAGGTGGTTCGCCATCCCTTCGAGCATTTCAAACTGCACGCGCGGCAGGGCGTTGGCTTCTTGCGCGAGCGTGAGTCCATAGGCCAAAGTGAATAAATTGTGTGAAGCGATTCCTAGTCGCACGGCGGCGATGTTCTCGGCCCGCAGTCCGAAGTGCAGCATCCGCAGGTAATTGGCGTCGGTCTCTATCTTTCTTTGGTAGGGCGCCACGGGCCAGCCGCGGAGCGAGGCCTCGACTCGCTCCATCTCCATATTGGCGCCCTTCACGACGCGCAGTGTGAGCGATTCCGCCCCGGCGGCGAAACGGCGGCGGGCCCACTCGGTGACGCGCTGTTGGATGGCGTAAGAATCGGGCAGATACGCCTGCAGCACCACACCGGCGCGCACCCGTTCGAGGCCCGGGCGATCGAGCGTTTGCATCAGCGCGGCGACGGTCAGCTCTAAATCGCGGTACTCTTCCATATCGAGGTAAATGAATTTGCCGTGAGTGACCGCCGCGCGATAGAGCGTTTCCAGCCGGTCGCACAGCACGCTCACCGTGTGCTCGCGCGCGAGCGCCGAAATCTGCGAGTAGATGGTGGATATCTTAACGCTGATGACTTCGATTTCCGGCTGGGCGAGTGCCTTGAGGTAGATTTCCAGCCGGCGCGTCGCTTCGCGCTCGCCGAGCATCGCTTCACCCAGATAGTTGACATTCATCCGCACCCCTTCGGCGCGGCGGGCGAGGAGGTGTTCGCGCAGCAGTTCTTGCTCCGCGGGGAGCACCACGTTGGCGGTCTCTTGCTGCATGTGCTCCTTCACCAGCGGTAGCGCGACACCAGGCAGCAGGCCGCCAAAAGATTGAAAGCCGCGCAAGAGCGTTTGATCGAGTGGCGAGAAGAATCGCGGCACGCCTTGGACGTCGAGTACGTGGATGAGTTGGTCGACGCTCCGCCCCGGCGATTGCGAGCGGAACGCCTGGTCGGTCATCTGCACCAGCGTCGCTTTGTCGGCGGGGGACTGCATCATGCGGTCCAGCTCCGCTTGCTGGCGGCGCTCGGCGGGGAGTTGCAGTTCGTTCGCCCGGGTTTGCAGTTGGCGGGCGAGTTGGAGAGCACGGTTGACGAGCGGGCTGGACATATTCGAGGTCAGTTGTCCGTAGTCAGTGGTGTTTTGTGCGGTGATCTTCCTTGGATATTCTATCCGGGAGCGTGGCCTCGAACTGGCGATTTTTCTTCGCTTGCCCGCGGCGGTGCGGGCGGCGATACTTACAGCGGCCTTGGGTACGCACACTCTCCAACTTCAGCGGCTGTTGTGAACTCTCCCCTTCCTCGGCTCGATTCGCGCATCGGCATCTCCACGCCGGAGAACATTGCGTTCGAGTATCGGGTGGCCGGGCCGTGGACGCGGTTGCCGGCATACCTGGTTGATCTCCTCATTCGCATCGTGGCGGTGATTGTGGTCTGGCTGGTGGGGATGATTTTCTTTAGTTTCGTGGACCTGGCGGCGATTGGTTGGTTTTTGGGATTGCTCGCCTGGTTTCTTGCCCAGTGGTTTTACGGCGGGCTATTTGAAGCGTACCGCAACGGCCAAACGCCGGGCAAGCAAGTCTTCGGGCTTCGCGTGCTGAGAATCGATGGCCGCCCCGTAACGCCGATTCAAGCGATCTTGCGAAATCTCTTGCAGATGGTGGACATGATGCCAATGGCGATTATCCCCGGCTTCTTTTTCGGCGAGGGCGACTTGTACTTCCCCACCTTCCTCGCTGCGCTCGTGCCAATGATGCTCACCCAGCGCCACCAGCGACTGGGCGATTTGGTGTGCGGCACGATGGTGGTGGTCGAGGAACGCATCCCCGTCGCGCGGCTCGACGCGGTGGATCAAGAAGGCCTTGCACAACTGATGGAATTGTTGCCGGCGAACTTTCAGCCGAGCCGGTCACTCGCGCGATCGGTTTCGCACTACATGGCACGTCGGCGATATTTTGGCCCGGCGCGACGGCAAGAAATCGCCCGGCATGTCGGCGAAGCGCTCGCCGCCAAACTCGGGATGCCGGCGAATATTAATCACGATTTATTGTTATCGGCGGTGTATGCTCGTTCGTTTTTTGGTTCAACCGGCGAGTTGCTGAACACAACGAAGAAAGTTAAAGGAGATAAGGGGGGTGGAGTGGGGAAGAGGGAGATGGAGTTGATCAAGTGACGTGGGTAACACTGACTTTCGGCCGGAGCAGATTCAACTTTCAGAACAGAATTTGCCGGCCGAATATCAGTGCGGCCGATTGGCCATAGGAATTGATGCGGCTGCAAGCCCGATCACTTCCTACGGCCCCCGTTGCTAAAAATGCTGGCGCCGCCCCGATAATCGGCCAGTGAAGTTGTTCACGATTGCAGGACAAACGCGGCCGACAGTCGGGGCCACCTAGCGAAATCATTCCCTTTATCCCCATATCTCTTTCTCGTAATTATGCAGCCCCTCGCTCTTATCGAATCACGGAGTCCGCAGTGGCGGCGGTTGGAGACGCTTTGCGATGAGCTGGAGACGCGGCGGTCGGCGCGGAAGCTGCCAGTGACGCACCGGGTGGAGTTCGCCAGTTTGTATCGGGCCGCGTGTGCGGACCTCGCGCTCGCCGACGCGTATCAACTTCCCAGCGATAGCGTGCGGTACTTGCATCAACTGGTGGGCCGCGCGCACAACCAGCTTTATCGCACCGATGAACTTGGCGCCGTAGGGTGGAAGGAGGAACTCTTCGAGCGTATCCCGCGGCGGCTGTACGGCGACAATTCTTTGCGGCTGGCGTCGCTGCTGTTTTGGGGCGGGTTCATCGCGGCGATGTTTCTCTCCTCGAAGTGGACACCCGTGCCGGAGTTCGCGGATGCTGTGGTTGGCCAAGAAGCGCTGGAGAAGTATGAAGCGATGTATGAGGAGTCATTTAGCAGCAGTACCTACTCGCCTGAAGATCGCATCTTTATGGCGGGCTATTACATCTATCACAATGCGAGCATCGGCCTACGCTGTTTTGTGATGGGTCTGGCCTTTGGGATCGGAGGGATGTTTGCCATCGTATTCAACGCTGTCATAATCGGCGCAACCTTCGGGTATCTGAGCACCACTGACTCCAGCCAGAACTTTTTCGAGTTCGTCACCGCGCACGGGCCGTTCGAACTGACGGCGATTGTGCTGTCGGGCGCCGCGGGTATGAAACTCGGCTTCGCGCTGGTAGATACGGGGGGCCTCAGCCGGAGTGAATCGCTGATGTCGGCCGCTCGGCAGACGATGCCCACCATGTTCGCCGCCGTACTGCTGTTTATGTTTGCGGCGGTGATTGAAGGGTTTATTTCACCCTCGCCGCTGCCTTATGGGATTAAAGCCGCGGTGGCGATGGCGTCGAGCTTGGTGCTAATGTGGTACTTAGTAATTCTGGGATATGCCCAGCAACCGGATGAGGAGGAGGATGAACGGCTGGCAGTGGAGTAGGCAGGAGAACTGAAAGGCGCGAGTTCTCCCTCTCCCTTCGGGAGAGGGCCGGGGTGAGGGTGAACTCAAGACAGGCCGTCTTTCGGAGAAGGCGGCCCTCACCCAACCCTCTCCCTAAGGGAGAGGACTACGCGCTCCACTGCCGCGTTGCGGCTTACGCTTATGAATTTCGATACCACGCACATTTTGATTCGGGAGCGAGGGTTTGCGGAGATTCTGGATCTCGCGCTAAGGCTGTTTGCTGCGCATTGGCGGCCGCTACTGTTGGCGGGCGTCGCGGGCATAGCGCCGTGGGCCCTGTTGAACTTGGCGCTACTGGATGGGTTTCTGACCGATACCGAACTGTGGCAAGACCCGGGGCAGTACGTGATGTGGATGGCGGCCCTCATGTTCTTAGAGGCGCCGCTGGCGACGGCGCCGATGACGCTCTACTTGGGGCAGGCGACTTTCACGCAGAGTTTCAGTGCGAAGCGAATCGCGAGCGAATACTGGCGGAGTTTACCGCAGATGGTGTGGTATCAGGTGGTTTGGCGCGGAGTGTTGATGCTTTTGTTCATCACCGCCGCGATCCCGCACATTTGGTGGCCCTACCTCAGTGAGCTCGTGCTGCTGGAACGCAATCCCTTTTTCGGGCAGCGGAACCAGTCGCTCACCACGCGGCGTCGCAGTCGAAACTTACATCGGGGTGTGGCGGGCGAATTGTTGGGACGGTGGGTGGCGTCGCTCTTGGTGGGGGCGCTGTTGTTTACGGCGATCGCCGGCGGCAGTCGCGTGGTGCTATGGCAACTCACCGGCTACTGGACCACGGAGCTGGTCACTTTCCGTGTGCTCTTACCACTGGCCGGGTGGCTGGTCCTCGGCTACTTTGCGGTGGTGAGATTTTTAGCGTACCTCGACCTGCGTATTCGCCGCGAAGGCTGGGAAGTGGAACTCTCCCTGCGTAGCGAAGCAGCCCGCTTGGCGAAGGTGGCTTAAGAAGTGATGAGCTTACTGCGCACAATCTTGCTTCTCACATTCCTGCCAGCGCTGGCGTCTGCGGCGGATTTGAGCGAAGGCGACGAGGCGGTTAAGTCGGCGCGGGAGAGTTTGGCGGAGCAGTGGGACATGCCGTGGTACAGCGCGGAGGCGGATGATCTGCGGCCGGTGACGGTTAAGGTTCCCCCACCGCCATCGACGGGCGGGTTTTGGAAGTGGCTGGGCGATTTGCTCTCAAATCTGTTCGGCGGCAATCTGAGTCTCTACGATGTTTTTGTCTTTTTCATCTGGCTGGCTCTCGCGGTCGTCGTCGTGTGGCTTGTGTATCAGTTGATGCAGGGCTACCTGCGGGCGGAGATGGACCCGGCCAATGACGCCGACATCTCCGCGGTCGAAGCGCAGCTCGAACGCGTGGAAGCGTTGCCACTGGCGATGGAAGAGCCAAGCGGTGATTATTTGGCGCTTGCTCGGCGAGCGCTTGCGGCGGGTGAGTACGACCGGGCAATTGCGTACATCTTCGCTCAGCAACTGTTGGTGCTCGATGAGCATCAAGTGCTGCGGCTAGTGAAAGGCAAAACCAATCGGCGCTACATCGCCGAAGTTCGGAGCTACGTGCCGGACGAACCGCGCCTCGCCGAGCTGTTACGGCAAGCGGTAGAAGTATTCGAGCGCTCTTTCTTCGGCGGAATCAAGCCCAGTCGTGAGGAGGTTGAGGTTTGTCTCGCCGGTGTTGACTCTTCGCAAGCGCTGCTAGTGCATCGCCAGGAGGGCCGGGCGGCATGAATATGCGACCGAGCTACCTATCGCTCCCCCTCCTGCTGTTCGCGCTGTGCGCTGGGTGCGAAGAGCAAGTCAACACCCGCTACGGCAAACGTGGAATGGGGGGCGGCAACAGTGTGAATGGTACGAGTGTGCTGGCCGGCCTATTTGAATCGGCCGGTCATCGGGTAAAGAGCTGGCGCTACCTTAGTCCGATGCTTAATGACGCCAACGTAATTGTATGGGCGCCCGATGCTTTCGAGCCGCCGACCGATGAAGTTTGGAATTGGCTTCTGCTATGGCTCGAGGAGCCGTACACCCAGCGGACGCTGATCTATATTGGCCGTGATTACGATGCTGGCCCCGAATATTGGCGTGCGATGCGCCCCAAAGCCCCGACGGCCCAACAAGGCGAGTATCGGCAGCGACAACTCGATGCGGAGGGTTCACTCAACAACCAGCGCGGGGTGAAGCTCAACCGAGACAAGGCGGGTGATCTTCTCACTTTCCAGCGTGATACGCGGCAGCAAGTCAAGTCACTCACGGGACCGTGGGCGGCAGAGGTGGACGCTTCCAAGACGCAGATCGTGCGTGAGACGCGGATCGAACCCGATCCCGATGCGACGCTGCTCTTGGGCGATGAAAAGGGCAAGCCCCTCGTAAGTGAATGGCAAGAACAGCCTTCCGATTACAACAGCCAGCCGACCGGCCGATTAGTGGTGGTTGAGAACGGTTCCTTTCTGCTGAACCTGCCGCTAGTGAATAAGGAACATCGCAAGCTCGCCGGCAAGTTGGTTGCGCACATCGGCCCACCGCCGCAGGATGTCGTGTTCCTGGAATCAGGCGCCGACGGACCAAGCATTCATGACGCCGATCCCAAGGTGGAGCCCCCCACCGGGTTCGCGCTCTTCGGCGTGTGGCCGATCGGCGCCGTGCTGATGCAACTCGCCGTGCTGGGCATCGTTTTCGCGCTCATGAAGTGGCCCGTCTTCGGCGTGCCCCGGAAGCTCCAGCGGGTTTCGCTGACCGATTTCGGCAAGCACGTCTCCGCGCTCGGCCGGCTGCTAGCAGCCACCAACGATCGAGCGTACGCTTATGAACGATTGCGTGAGTATTTCAAAACCGAAAAATAGTTTATGCACTCAAATCCCGACGAAACGCCTACGGTTGTGATTCCCGCTGCGGAAGCGCCGACTGCGCGGATGGCGCCGCTGCAGAAACTCCATGCGGCGATTACGCGCGAAGTGGGGAAGATCTTCGTCGGGCAGGATGAGCTGGTCCTTTCGACGCTGGTTGCCTTGTTCTCCGGCGGGCACGTGCTGATCGAAAGCGTGCCGGGGCTTGGCAAAACGCTGTTTGTGCGCACCCTGGGCCGCGTGCTGGGGTGCAAGTTCGGCCGGATTCAATTCACGGCGGACCTAATGCCATCGGACATTACCGGGGCGCCGATTTTTAATCTGAAAACGCAGGAGTTTACCTTCCGCGCGGGGCCGGTTTTCACACAGTTGCTGCTGGCGGATGAAATCAACCGCTCGCCGGCCAAAACGCACGCTGCTCTGCTAGAAATCATGCAAGAGCGGCGCGTGACGGTGGAAACCACTACCCACAAGATCGAGCCGCCATTCTTGGTCATGGCGACGCAGAATCCTATTGAGTCCGAAGGAACGTACAACCTGCCCGAAGCGCAGCTCGACCGGTTCATGTTCAAGGTGCTGGTGAATTATCCCAGTGAAGTGGAAGAGGTCCGCGTGCTGCGCGAGCATTCGCAGCAGGTGGATGTCGAGCAGCGACTCACGAGCGAAGTGGCGACGGTTGCTTCACCGCAATCGATTTTACAGGCGACCCAAATGTGCGCCACAGTCCGCGTGGAAGATAAACTGCTTGACTACATAAACAAAATCGTCCGCGCGACACGCTCTTGGCCGACGCTTCATTTGGGCGCTTCACCACGGGCTGGCCTTGCCCTTGTGCAAGGCGCCCGCACGCTGGCCGCCTTCAGCGGCCGCGATTATGCGGTACCGGATGATGTGGTGGAGATCGTTAAGCCGGCGCTGCGGCATCGGGTGGTGCTCACGGCCGAAGCCGAAGTCGAAGGGCGCTCGGTGGATGGGGTGCTGGAGGAGTTGCTCAAGTCGATTGAAGTGCCGCGGTTGTAGGAATTGTTGGTTGTCAGTGGTTAGTTGTTAGTTGCAAAGTGCTTCGCTGGCGTGAGCGCAGCTAAACGTTCTCACTCACGACTCACCATTCACTACTCACATGCTCGCTCCTTGGACCATTCTGATTCTCGGCGGACTGCTGGGCCTGTTGGCGTGGTGGGGGCGGGTGTTTCCGCATCGGCCGTTGTGTTTGTTGTTGCTGGTGCCGACGTTTTTGGCGCTGTGGCTAATTGTGATGCCAGGTTTGTGGCCGGTAGTGCTGGCGGTGGACATTGGGTTGGTGGTGCTGGCGGCGATTGATCTGTTGTCACTGGCGAAGGCGCGGTCGTTTGTGGTTGAACGGCACACGGGGCTCGTGGCGTCGCTCGGCAAATCGCACCCGGTTTCTCTGACACTCACGAACCGTAGTGATCGTGGGCAACCGGTGTGGGTGCGCGATGGCGCGCCGGATGGACTTGAGGCGGAACCGGCGGAGTTCACCGTCGATCTGCCGGCCCGCAGCCGTTCGACACTGCGATACAACTTGCGGGCCAGTCGCCGCGGGGCGTTCGATTTGACCGACGTCTATTTGCGCGTCCGTAGCAAGTGGGGACTCTGGCAGCGGATGCTTAAAGTCCCGTGCGCATCGCACCTGAACGTCTATCCGGACCTTAAACAGCTTGGTGAGTACGCGCTGCTCGCCCGCACCAATCGGCTCAGCATGATGGGCCTCCGCCGCACGCGGCGCATCGGTCAGGACAATGAGTTCGAACGGCTGCGCGACTACACAATCGATGACAATTTCAAACATATCGACTGGCGCAGCACCGCGCGGCGCAACAAGCTCACGGTGAAGGACTTTCAGGCAAATCAAAGCCAGCGGGTGATGTTCCTGGTCGATTGCGGACGAATGATGACCGGCGAAGCGGCTGGTGTGAGTCTGTTGGATCATGCGCTCAACGCGATGCTGCTACTCTCCTACGTTGCGCTCCGCCAAAACGACCAAGTGGGCCTGATGTGTTTCTCGAACGAGATTCACAGCTTCCTACCTCCGCGCGGGGGAGACCAACTCAACCGCCTACTGCACGCCGCATATGACCGCTTCCCGCGGATGGTGGAGTCGCGGTACGACGAGGCGTTTCTCCATCTGGCGGCGAATGTGCGGAAGCGCACCTTGATGGTGCTGATCACCAATGTGGTGGACGAAGTGAACGCCCACCAGATTCAGCAGCATCTGGCCGCGATGAGTGGCCGCCACTTGCCTCTGGCCGTGCTGCTGCGCGACCACGCATTGTTCGATCCGCTTGCCGCGGCGGAAGCCGTGGCGCCGCAATTGGCTGCCTTGCCGCCACGAGCTGCCGCCCAAACCGCGGTGCTGCCGGACGTTGATTTGTTCCGCGCCGCCGCCGCAGCGGAGGTGCTCACTTGGCGTCGCCGCGTGCTGGCCGACCTCGCCGGCTCGGGTGTGCTGCTGGTCGATTCGTTTCCGGAAGATCTGACGGCGCCGCTCGTGAACCGGTATTTGGAGATTAAGGCGCGGCATTTGTTGTAGGGGCTGTAGCTCGGCCTAGGAGGCCAAGCTGCAACAACTTACAGCGCCCGCAAAAACGCTACCGCGTTGCCGATATCCTCCACCGGGTTCGAACCCGAGAGCCGTTCGATCGTCGTCCACCCGCGGAAGCCAAACTCTTCGAGCGAGCCCAACAGTTCTGGTAGCTCTGTCACACCCCGGCCGAGTTCCACTTCCACCACGCGGCGCGAACCCAAGTCATGCACGGCGTCGGCGGCGTAGAGGTAGCGCACATGCGGTCCAAGCTCTTCAAGTGCCGCGCGCGGAGCGTGACCGGCGCGCAAAAGTTCACCGGGATGCAGCGCCACGCCAACGAGTCCTTCCGGTAGTTGCGAGAGTAGTTCCGCGAGCGCCGCCGGCGCCGTGTCGCCAAGGTGCAGGAGCAGTTGGGCGCCGACACGTTCGCCGTGCATCGCGAGCGCGGTGAGCGACTCCACCATTCGCGCGTGGCGGGGGCCATCGCTCGCATCGATCCGACCGGGACGCACCACCAACAGCCCAGCCCCGAGCTCGCGCACCACCGGCATCGCTTGCAGTACGGCGGCAACACGGCGCTCCAGATCGTCGGCATCACCAAAATCGCGCCGCGTGGGGAACACCCCGGCGGCGAATTTCAACCGAAGATCATCCAGCAACTTGCGAAATTCGCGCACTGCGGTGCGGGTGAACTCGCCGGTGGATAGCTCGTTGCGAAGGTCGAGCTCCACACCGTCGGCCCCTAACTCGGCGGCGGTGCGCAGCGCTACCCGCAGCGGTTGGCGGAGACTACGCGTTTGGATGCCGATTCTAACTTCTGACACGGTTGTATCGATTGATTCGGGGAGGGGATTCTTCGCGAAAGGCGCTAGGACCCTGGGTTTTACGGTACAGTTTGACAGTTCGTTTGGACAGGTCGGCTCATTATGATTTTTGCCCCCGAAAGTCGCTACCGGTTGATTGTCGGCGCCCTGTTGATGTCGCTGTTGGGCAATGCTGCGCGGGGTGAGAATAAACCGTCGCAACTCGACACCGAACTACTCGATGTTTTTGTCTGCAAGTTCGACGATGCCGTTGATCGGAATTACGACGACTGGCCGGACAACTGGACTCGCGAGCACGGTGAGCAGTTCCCCAATTATGTGCAAACGGCAATCGTCGATGACGATTCCGTAGAGTCGGGCCGCTGTCTCGCAATCCAACTCGAAGGTTCCTCCGCCAGCATTTCGAGCCCGCCGATCCTGGCGCTGCCGAGATTCGGCTACAAGCTGGTGCTGAAGCTGAAAGCAACGCAGGCCAGCCATACTTCGGTCGATGTGCGACTGGAGTTCAAGAACTCGGCCGGCGAGGTGCGTCAGACCGAACGCCAGCAGGTCAACTTTTCCGACAACAAGGAGTGGAAACAAGTCGAAATTGGCCCGCAGAAGCCGTATGCCAATGATGTGGATCGGGCGGTGATTCGGATTGACGCCCTTCGTGGCCAGCGCGGTGATGTGCATGGCGAGGTGCGGGTGGCAGATGTCTGGCTCGCGCGCCAGCCCAGCATGCAGCTCACCACCGACAGCCGCTTCAATGTCTACTCGAACCCGAACGACGTCGAGGTTACTTGCTCCTTATCGGGCATTAACGAAAAATCGCCGATCATTAAGTTTCAGTTGTACGACGCCTCGAATGTGAAGATTGGCGATGAGCACTCGGAAAAGGTCGCGGGCAAACTGCTTTACGAAAAGGCGGTCGAAACGTCGGACATTAAGTACGGCATCGCAGCGCACCGGATCGGCTACGAAGCCCTGACGCGCTGGCGGCCTCCGATCAATGATTTCGGGTTCTACCAAATTCGCGCGCAAATGATCAGCGCCACCACCGGCAATCAAATCCATACCAAGGAATGCACGGTCGCTGTCGTCGGTAAGAATTTGGGTGAAGCGGAAGTAGGTGAGTTTGGCTGGACGCTCCCCGATCCGCGGCAGACCCGACTGTACGACGGAGAACTTCTAAAGGTGCTGCAAGAACTACTGCCGTTGACGGGCGTTAACTGGGTCAAGGTTCCGGCGTGGTTTGAGCCGAGTGACGTGGAGCACGCCGATCATCTGGTGCGGTTCGCGGATCTCTTAGGGGCGAAGAATATTGAAACTGTCGGCATCATGCTCGATCCGGACGCCGAGGCGTCGCCTGATGCGCCCGTCAGTGAGAACTGGCCGATTGCCGGGATTTTTCAAGGTGACGCGGCGAACTGGCTCGCGAAGTACGACCATGTGATGGCCCGGCTCTCGCTGCGAATTCGTTGGTGGCAATTAGGCGATGATTTTGACACCAGCTTCGTCGGCTACAGCGATCTCGCGGCGAGAATCGCTGACATTCAGCGGCGGTTGTTCCGGTTTGGGCAGGACGTGAAACTTGGCCTGGGCTGGGGCTGGAATCAACCGGCAACCCACGACCTTAAGAGCTGGGAGTTTGAACAACTTTCAGCCCGACCACCCCTGACCGCCGCTCAACTTGAAGAGCGTTTGGCGACCCGCACCCCGGGCGGCCGCCGGTGGGTGCTGATCGATCCGTCGGCCAAAGCCGATGAGAGCGCGCCGGAACCCCAGCACGACGACCGCGTACGCGAGTTAGTGCTGCAAATGGTCACCGCGAAGGTCAGCGGCGCCGAGGGGATTTTTGTTTCCAATCCCTTCTCGGGCACCACGGGCATCATGAACTCCGACGGTGCACCGGGTGAGCTGCTCTTGCCCTGGCGGACCACCGCGCAGCTTCTGGCCGGCGCGGTGTACCTCGGCGAACTGCAATTGCCGCGAGGAAGCAAGAACCGCGTGTTTCGGCGGACGGATGGCCAAGTGGTGATGGTCATTTGGAGCAGCGCACCAGGTGACGAATTGCTGACCTGCGGCAGTTCGCTCGAACAAATAAATGTGTGGGGCAAGCGACAGGCGCTCAAGGACCGAGATTCCGGCGTAGAAATTCCGGTGGGAACAATTCCCACCTTCGTCGTCGGACTGAATGAAGCGATTACGCGCTGGAGCATGGCGGTAAAGTTTGAAGAAGAAAATCTGCCCAGCGTGTTCGACGTAGAACACCCACTCACGTTGCAACTCCAAAACACGTTTGGGCAAGGGATTGGCGGGACGGTGCGGTTGTTCGTGCCCGACCAGATTAAACTTCGTCAGCAAGGCGAACTGGAAAAAACCGATTCGTGGGAAGTCACCGGCCTGGTTGAGTTCCGCATCAAGCCGCATGAGCCGCATCGCAGCGCGTTCGGGGTCAAGCTGAAGAACGCCGCATATGGTCAACAACCGGTGCGGATCGACTTTGAAGTGGAAGCCGATCAGCCGTATCGCTTCAGCGTGTGGCGGAACGTCGCAATCGGACTGGGGGATATCTCCATCAAGATCAAAACAGAGCTCGATTCCCAAGGTCGGTTGGTGGTTCACCAACGGATGGCCAACCAAGCGGCGCAGCCGGTGAACTTCGAATGCCAGCTCACGAATCCGTTACGTCGCCGCAAACGGATGCAGGTATTCGAACTCGGCGCCGAAGGGGATAAGAAGACCTACATGTACTCGAAGGGCGCGGAGCTCATCGGCCAAGAGTTCACGCTCAAGCTGGTGGAAATCAACGGCTCGCGGGTGCTCATTCACCGCTTTGTGGCGGAGCGCTAACGTGGTTTAGGCTTTCTAGCCTGACGGGTGGTGCAAAGCCGGTTTGTCCGCAAGTTAGGCTAGAACGCCTAACCCACGGCCTACGGTTGGTGAAATCCCGCCGACACAAACTTCAGCACCTCTGGCAGTGCCGACCGCCAGTAGCTCCACTGGTGCCCGCCATCCCGGACGCGGAACTCGTGCGAAATCTTTCTTTTGTGCAGGGCGATGTGCGCGAGAGAGTTGCCCTCGTAGAGAAAGTCGTCATCGCCGCAGTCGATGTACCACCGGACGGCGGAAATTTCTTTGTCGGACATCGTTTCGATGAGTCGGAGCGCGTTATTCCGCGCCAGGTACGGTTCGAGCTGCGGTTCCTCGAACGGAACATTGTGTTTCTTTAAATCCTCGTGGAACTCTTCGAGCGACAGTGGCCCGACATAAGCGCTCAGCGGGCACGCTGCAGAAAAGAGTTCAGGGTGATGTAGCGCGTACATGAACGACCCGCCGCCGCCCATCGAAAGCCCCGCCACGGCACGATAGCGTTTTTCGCTTTTGATTGCGTACTCCTTTTCAACTGTCGGCAAAAATTCGCCGAAGAAATAATCTTCGTACTTCCACTTGCCATCGACCGAGTTGAAATACCCCAGCCGCTCGCCGCTGGCGTCCGGCATGACGATAATCATCGGCGTTGCTTCACCGGCGGCAATCGCGCGGTCGGCGATGTGCTGCACTTCGCCAAATTGAATCCAGCCGGTTTGGTCATCGCCGGCGCCATGCAGCAGGTAGAGCACCGGATACTTGCGGGCTGATTGGTCGTAGCCCGGCGGCAAGTAGACCGCGTACTTTTTCTGAACGCCAAGGATTTTACTGGGGAGTTCCAGGGAGTCGTAGACGCGGCTGGGGGGGTGCCCGAGGGCCGGAACTCCCACAGCAAGTAAACCGACAACCACTAACGATAGCCGAGATTGAAGAATCATAGGTTTATGCCGATGAGGTTGGTGACGAGAATCGCGTACTTCCTTATGACCTGCTCCTGAAGAAAAGTAAAGCACTCGCTACACGAGATAACGTTGCGTTTGACGTTGGATGGATTCCTCTGGAGAATGGTGCTGTTGTGGGATAGCGGTGATCGTCGGTCACCATTCCAACTGCTTTGCCAAAGTTGAGATCAATGACCATCGCCGACCTCCTAACCCACCTCGAAACGTTTGCCCCTCTCACGCTCGCGGAGTCGTGGGACAACGTTGGCCTATTGTGGGGCGATGCGGGGGAGCCGGTCACCAAGGTGATGACGTGTCTCACGGTGACACCAGAATCGGCGGCGGAGGCGATCAAGGAAAAGGCCGAGCTGATTGTCTCTCATCACCCCGTACTCTTCCGCCCAGTGCAGCGCATTACGACCGACACACCCGAAGGCGCCACGTTGTGGAAGCTGGCCCGCGCGGGTGTAGCGATCTACAGCCCACACACGGCGTTTGATTCGGCGGCCAGTGGTATCAATCAACGGCTCGCAACGAAGGCGGGTTGCGCCGATATCACTCCACTGCAACCGCTGGAGAACGATGCGACACTCGGCGCCGGCCGCGCCGGAGTGCTGCCACCGCATACGATGCTCGCGGACCTGACCGAAAAGCTCGCGCAGCTCCTCAAAGTCGATTCGGTTGACATGGTCGGCTCGCGCCATCAGTTGGCCGAACGGGTTGCGTTTGCCTGTGGCAGTGGCGGGTCGTTCGTGGCCGCCGCGGTGCAGGCTGGGTGCGGGGCCTTGGTGACGGGTGAGGCGACGTTTCACGATTGCCTCGCCGCTCAGGCACGCGGACTGGGGCTCATCCTCGTCGGGCACTTTGCCAGTGAGCGGTTCGCCGTTGCGGAACTAGCCGACGAACTGGCGGCGGCGTTCCCCCAGCTAACGGTGTTCGCCAGCCGAAACGAGCAGGACCCGGTCAAGCGAATCAGCGGCTGATGACATCCCCCCGCGGAATCGGCCCTCAGTCGTGGGAAAAGGTCCGCAGTTTGCGGGCTGGCCTTAGCAAGATTGCAAATTTGCTTGCCTAAATCACCTTGCCGGTGTTAGGGTGAACCCACGGGGCAAGGGCGGAACAACGAGCGAAGGTGATCATGCGCACGCACAACCGGCGGCTGCATTTGGAAACTTTAGAGCCGCGGATGCCGCTGGCGGCCGATTTTGGGGATGCCCCCGAATCGTATGGCGACGCTAGTCACACGATCGGCGGCCCGCGCCTCGGGAGCGCGACCGTGACAATGGAATCCGCCAGTCAACCGTCAGTCCTGGCCGACGCCGACGGAGCCGATGATGGCGTCACCTTCGGCACAATGCGCGCTGGTCAAGTGAACGCCACCGTCTCGGTCGTCGTCGCCGGCGCTAGCGGCGTGCTCGATGCCTGGATCGACTTCAACGGCGATGGCTCGTTCAGCGGATCGAACGAACAGATTTTTAATGGCCGCGCTGTCGTCACGGGGACGAATAATCTTTCGTTCGATATTCCTTCCACTGCGCTCGCTTGTCGCACTTATGCCCGCTTTCGCATCAGTTCCACTTCGGGCGGCGTGGGTGAGACAGGGGCCGCCAGCGCTGGTGAAGTGGAGGACTACGCGGTAACGGTGAATCCTGCCCAGCGCGGACTCGGCAGCTTTGGCGCTGAAATCTTCATCGGCAATGAGGACCTTGTTTCGGACGTGCGCGCCGCGGACATCGACAACGATGGCCGACTCGATGTGGTTACGGCTGGCTACAACACCGACACCATCGCTTGGTACCGCAATACGGGCGGGGCAGCCTGGACCCGCACAGTCGTGAATCCGACGCTGGCGGTCAACGGGCCGGTGAAGACGCACGTGGCCGACCTCGATGCGGATGGCGATCTCGACATCCTCAGCGTTTCCGAGCTTGATGATCGGTTGGCGTGGTTCGAAAACAACGGCACGGGAAGCAGTTTCACGGCGCGGACCATATCGACGCTCTCCGATGGCGCCCGGGCGGTGGTGGTGGCGGATCTCAATCGCGACGGGCGGCCGGATGTGGCGATCGCCGGACTGAACGATGGCTTGGTGCGCATCTTTCAGAACAATGGCGACCGGACCTTCGCCGCGAGTGTGACCGTCAACAGCGCTACTCAGTTGGGGCTGGCCGATGTTTCGGCGGCGGATATCGATGGCGATGGCTGGATTGATTTGGTAACCGCCGCCGCGGGCAGCAATCGCATTGCGTGGTATCGAAACGACGCAACGCCGTTCAGCGGAAATTGGGGCGGCGGGACGACGATTCGCGCCGCCTCGACCGCCACCGGCGAACCGCGAGCCGATGGCGTGACGCCCGTCGATGTAGACGGCGATGGCGACCTGGACGTGGTGGTGCCTTCGTACAGTGAGAACCGCGTTGATTGGTTCGCGAATACCAGCGGTACGGGGAGCAGTTGGTCGACGGCTCGCACAGTTGCTTCGGGACTGACGCGGCCCCAGCCGGTCGCCGTGGCGGACGTCGATGGTGATGGCGACGCCGACGTGGTAACCGCTTCCGACGCGCTCAGCTCGGCCGGCATCGCGCAGATCCGTCTGCACCGCAACAACGGTTCGGGGACGTTCACGCAAGTCATCGTGGGCTCCGCGGCAGAGGGGGGAACAACGGTCTTTGCGGCCGACTTGGACGGCGATCAGCGGCTCGACATTATTGGCGGCTCGGGCGCCGACGACACGCTGAGTTGGTACCGCCAAAATCCCGGCACGGCGGGATCGGGAAACTTTACCGTCGCGCAGACAGGTAGTTCCACGCAGGTCTCGGAGGTGGGCACAACCGACACGTTCACCGTTGTGCTTGCCGTCCAGCCAATTTGCGATGTTGTACTCCGGGTGAGCAGCGCGAACACCGCGGAAGTTGCGATCGATTCGGGCGCCCTGCTGACGTTCACGAAAGCAAATTGGAATGTTGCTCAAACGGTGACCGTGCGCGGGGTGGATGATGCCGCGGTCGATGGGACTAAATCGGTGACGGTGACGATCGCCGTGGACGATGTGCTGAGCGATGTCGATTTCACATCAGCCGCCAATAAAACGGTCGCCGTGCAAAACGCGGACAACGATTTTTTACTGGGCGATTACGATCGTAACGGCACAGTGAACAATGCTGACCATACGTTCTGGCGCACTAACTTTGGCGCCACCAGCGGGATGGGGCTGCAAGCCGACGGCAACGGCAACGGCGTGGTCGACGCGGCCGATTACACCATCTGGCGCGACAACCGCACGGTTGCGGCCGCGCTCGCCACCGCGCAGGTTTCCGCCCAAACTCTGGCGGTATCGGCCATCCCCCCGGCGAGTCGCAATACAAATCCCCCGCCCAGACAACCGACCCAACAAACACACTTTTCCCCGGCTGGAGGCTTGCTACTTTTGAGCAGCCGCACCGCGGTAGCCGCAAAGGCTGCGCTTCACGACGAAGTCTTTTCCCGCTGGCAACTGGCACGCGAGGAGCTCGTTTGGCGGTGGGAAATCTCGAAATCGGATTCCGAGTTGACCCTTCCAGGCTGGCATCTACAATGCTAGGTGCCACGGCTGGCGCCAACCGAGTGCAACGAAGCCACTCCCATCCCCTCAAGTTTTGGCCGCCGCGGGTCGATGCTCCTTCGAGCGCGGCTAGGCCTGCCAGAGAAAATTCCGCGCAGGTGGAGACCTCGCCATGCCGTCGTTACCCAAGTTTTTGACCGCACTGCCGGTGTATAACGAAGCCCGGCATGTCAGCCGCGTGCTTGACGAAGTTGTGCGCTATGCCGACGACGTGCTGGTGGTGGACGATGGTTCTGGCGATGGCACTTCACAACTACTTGCCGAGCGGCGCGATGTGACGGTTGTCCGCCACCCCGAGAATCGGGGCTACGGCGCCGCGCTTAAGACCGCGTTCGAGTACGCGATTCAACACGGCTATCAAGCACTGGTAACAATCGACTGCGATGGCCAGCATGAACCGCAGCGCATTCGCCAACTCGCCGCTGAGTGCAGCACTGCCGACATCGTGTCTGGCAGCCGGTACCTCGATCAATTTCTCGATCCGCAAGGCGTGGCGCCTGCCGATCGCCGCCGCATCAACTTCACGATCACGGCGGAGCTCAATCAGCGGCTGGGTCTCAACCTGACCGACGCCTTCTGTGGGTTCAAAGCCTACCGGGTCTGCGCTCTCAAGAAGCTGCACGTCACCGAGCTGGGCTACGCGATGCCGCTGGAGTTATGGGTGCAGGCGGCCCACCGAAATCTTAAAATTCGCGAAGTGGCGGTGCCGCTGATTTACTTGGACGAAAAGCGAAGCTTCGGCGGTGCGCTCGATGATGCCGAGCGGCGGCTAACGCACTATCGAGAAGTGATCGACAAAGCGCTCACGGCCACGAAGTTCGCCCCACCCGTGTTGCCGCCTCTGGCGATGCCGTGCCACGAACCCGCCGAGACTTGCTAGTTCCACGTCCGACGGGCTTCTCAGCCCATCGTCCTTACTCTCGACGGGCGGAAAGCCCATAGTACATCAACTATGCCGACCGCCGCGCGGGAGTACCCGCAGTTCCGCGCCCCGCAGGCCGACAACTCGGCGCTCATCTCGCCCGTGTGGCGGCAGTCGCTGGCGATGGCGGCGGATAATCACGAGCTAATCCTCGAAGGTGGCCTGCAGCTCTATGGCCACGAACTTGCCAAATTGGCGGCTGCGGCTCGGAAGCGGCTCGTTGCCGCAGCTATCGATTACACCTCGCAGTACTCAAGTATTGAAGCACTTCCGCAGCTCCCAACTCCCAACTCCCAACTCGTCTTCGTCTCCGGTCACCAACCCGAGCTGTTTCATCCGGGCGTGTGGCTGAAGAACTTCGCCCTTGACGCACTTGCGCGGCAAACAGGCGGCGTCGGCATCCACTTACTTGTGGACAGTGACCTTTGCCGTTCGCCGGGCGTGCGCGCGATCACCGGCAAAGTCAACGAGCCACGTCTCACCACGGTTCCCTACGACCTTGCCTTGGCGCCGCAGCCGTATGAAGAACGAAGCGTACAGGACGTGCAACTCTTCCAACGTTTTCCTCGCGAACTCGCTCAAGCGTTATTGCCGCTGGGGGGCGAACCGCTGGGAGTGACGATTTGGCCCACCGCCGTCGCCGAAATCACGCGGCATGGCAACCTCGGCCGGGCGCTCAGTGCCGCCCGGCACCACTTCGAGCGCGAGCTGGGCAGCGGCACGTTGGAACTTCCGGCAAGCGTGCTGGCGGAGTTCCCGGAGTTCCGCGTTCTCTTTGCAGCACTTTGCGATGATTTGCCGCGGCTGCATGCAAGTTACAACGGGGCGCTTGCTGATTACCGCGCGGCTCACCACCTTCGCAATCGCGCCCAACCGATGCCGAATCTGACTCACCAGGAGGGATGGTTCGAGACGCCATTCTGGGTGTGGTCAGCCGATGATCCGACTCGCCGGCCGCTGTTTGCCCGGCGGGAGGTGAACGGCTGGCGTCTGTCGGATCGCGCTGCACGCACCTGGACTTGGTCGCCCAGCGGTCAAGATGGTTTCGCAGCGCCCATCGCGCCGTTCGGCGTGAAGGTGCGACCGCGAGCCCTCATCACCACGCTTTGCGCGCGGCTACTCGTCGCTGATCTCTTCCTCCACGGGATCGGCGGCGCCAAGTACGATCAAGTCACTGACGCCTTTGCGGAAAGCCTCTTCGGTTTCGCACCGCCGCCACACATGACTCTCTCCGCAACACTGCGCTTGCCGCTTGGTCTCGTGAATCAGCCGCCGATTGTAGCGAATTCCGTGCCACAACTGCTTCAGCGCTTACGCGATCTCCGCTACCATCCCGAGCGCTTTGTCAGCGGGGCAACTTGCGCCGACTGGGTGGCTCGCAAGCAAGCCGCGATCGCGATCGAGAAAACTCCGGCAAACGCGGCCGAGCGTCACCGGCGAATCGCCGCTGCAAACGAAGCGCTCAGCGCTTGTCTCGCGCCGCAACGGCTAGCAGCAGTTGAGCAACTTGCCCGATCGCGCCAGCATGCCGACCAACAAACGCTCCTCCGGTCGCGCGAGTTCTCGCTCGCGCTCTATCCCACCCAAGATTTACCGCGCCGCCTGCTGGACCTCGTTCCAGCGACAGCGTAAGGTAGTGGGAGAGAGTGGTTCGTAAGTTGTGGGTGGTGAATCGTGTTGAGCAACAGCTCACAGATCACCACCCGCGAATCACTTCATCCCGCTGGATTCGTTTGATGAAATCGCCGCCATCAGCGATGGCTTCACGGCGTCCCGAGCCGCTGGCGCGCGGGGGGGATGAAAGTGTGCTCAGCGATCTCCGCTCGCCGGTGCGGATCAAGGCGGCCTCGCTCGCCGATCAGGCGGCCATTTACGAGCTTCTGTTTCTCGCGCACCGCTGCGCATCGCGTGACGCCTTCCACGAATGGCGTGACGCACCAAACTACCACGCGGCCGATCGACTGATCGCCCGCCGCGGCGGCGCCTTGGTCGGTCACGTGCATGTCCAATCGCGACACGCGCAGTTTGGTGAGGAACGTGTCGGCCTCGCTATTCTGCGGGACCTTGTTGCGCCGAACGATCCCGAAGCCCATCGCGCGGTGTTGGCCGCGGCGCTGGAAGAGAGCCAGCGCGGCGGCGCTGTTATTGCCCTCGGTGAAGCCGCCCTCTTCGGCGGGCGCGCTGCCGTGGTGGCGACGCTGCTATCGGCCGAAGCCGAACCGCATGCCGTGCTCGCCGCCACCAGTCAAAAGTCGGAACGCTCACTGGGCCGCCGCGCCGAAGTGTGGCGGATGGTTGATCTGCCGGAACTCGAAGCGCTGCACGAGCGGACCTTGCGCCGCTCGTGGGGCGCGCTGCACCGTTGCAGCGAAATGTGGCAATGGCTTCTGCAGCGCGAAACACACGACGACTTGCTCGCCGATTTCTACCAGCGCGGTCCGAAGCGCAAACTCGGGGGCTACGTGGTGCGCCGACGCGGGCATCTGTTGGAGGTGGTGGTTGATCGTCACCGGCCCGCGCCACTCGCCCGATTGCTCCGCCGTCACGCCCGCGACGCCATCGAGCGCGGTGACCATGCCGTCTACGTTCACGGCTTGCGTGGCCAACTGGTCCACCAATGGTTTTCAGCGTGGGGTGGCCTCAGCCGCTCTGTGGTCGACGCGCCGTGGGGAGCCGTGCTGTTGTCGCCGGAGCGCTGGCTCGAGCGCATCTATCCCACGCTGCGCAGCCGCGCGAAGCACGCTGATCTCAGCCTACCGCTTGAAATCACGCTCGGCGAACCGGGCGCCGCGTGGCGGCTAATCGTTTCGCGCCGCAGCGCTCATTGGGAGCCGCTCGAAGGCGCCGCGCCGCAGGCAATGTTCTCCGCCGGTGGCATCCAGGCTCTTCTCTTGGGCGCCGCCCCGCCAACCGCTCAACCCCCGAGCGGCGATGCGCCGGCGATTACGGTGCTGAACACGCTCTTCCCACGGCAGGAGTGGGGCGTTACGACGTTTGATGTGCTATGAGTTGACTAACTAGCGCGAGGTGGAAACGAAACGCGCGGGGACGAGCCCCGCGGCTAACGCTACTTCCGATTTTCCGCCGGCGACAGCTCCTCAATCGTTTCCAATTCCAGCTTCCGGAACTCAACCTCCACTCCCTCCGCTTGCACGGCAATCTGGCCTTTGCTGGCTGTGCATCCCGCGCCGTCGTTCACCAGGTCGCCGTTGACCCACACTCGCACTTTGTCGCCGAGGGTTTCGATCGTCATGGTGTTCCATTCGCCAAGCGGGTTCTCGGAATCGTCGGTCAGGTTTTTGATGTTGCGCTCTTGGCCCTCCTTGCCGCCCCAGTTCTCTTTCGGGCCTTTGCGGCGCGCTTCCATGTTCGGCACGGTGATGTCTTCTTCGATACACCAAAAGTCTCCCGCTTCGCCCGATTGCATTTGGACCTCGAGCGATTGCGGGAACATTCTGTAGAGGGCGCGCGGGGTGGACGCGTGGATCAACACGCCGCAGTTGCCTGCCTCGCCGACGAAGCGGTACTCGGCCGTGAGGCGGTAGTTCTCGTAGACGGCGTCGGTGATGAGATGCCCGCCCGGCTTGCCGAGGCTCACGAGGTTGCCGCCGCGGACGATGAAGGGCGTCGGCTTTGTGGGATCGGCGTCCAGTTCGGGGCAGTCGACGTGCCAGCCTTTTAGGTCAAACCCGTTGAACAGGGGTTCGGCTTGCGAAGTGGAAAGGAGGGTGAGCAGGATCAGCGGGGTGAGGAGTTTCATGGTAAAGTGGGGCGGTGGTTAGAGAAGCATTACGCTGAACGCTGCGGACCGTAGGTCCCCGGCTATTGATCGCGTTTATCATCCTTCAACATTCCGCATTCCGCAATCCGCATTCGGTTATGAAGTTCGACGCGATTCTGTGTGACATCGATGGTTGCCTAGCGGCGGAGGCGGGTGGGGCGTTCGATTTGGCGGCGCTGGCGGAGCTGGCCGACTACAATCGCCGGGCGCAGCGTGACGGCGGGGCGCCGATCATCACCGTCTGCACGGGGCGGCCGCAGCCGTTTGCCGAGGCGATGTGCCGGCTACTGGCGAACGACACGCTGCCGTGCGTGTGTGAAATGGGGGTGTGGCTTTATCACCCTGGAACTAACCATTACGAGCTCGATCCCACCATTACGCAAACCGAACTCGATATCGTCGCCAACTTGCGGCGTGAATTGCACGCGCTGCTTGGACCGCGTGGCGTATCTCAACAGCCGGGTAAGGTGGCGAGCGTGGCGCTCTACCACCCCGAGGTCGCCGTGCTGCGCGACGCCCAGCCAGAGATTGAAGCGCTCATCGCCCGGCACAACTGGCCGCTGCGGGTGTCGATGACATGGAGTTACACCAACTGTGACCTCTTGCACATTTCCAAGGCGAGCGGCATCAGGCGATGGCTCACCCAAACCGGCTTTGACCCCGCCCGGTGCGCCGGCATCGGCGACACCACGAGCGACCAACCGCTGCGGGATCTCTTGGGATGGTTCGGCTGCCCGGCGAACGCCCACCCGAAGATGCAGGCCCAAGCCGATTTCGTCGCCGGGCTTCCCGAAGCTCCCGGCGTGGTGCAGATCGTCGGGCAGCTTGTTTCTGCATCGGCCGCAGGTTGAAATAGCACTGGCCTATTAGCCGCCGGGCGCTAGCCCCGGTCGTTACTGCAGCGACCGGGGGCTAGCGCCCCGCGGCTAATTACCCGAATAGCCAGCAGCTAACAGCCGATAGCGAACAGCTTTTCCCCATGCTCTTCCCCTACAACACCGATGCGCCGGTTTATTATTGGCCCTTCGCCACGGTGGGGCTCATCGCGGTGAACTTAATCGCGTTCATCACACTCGAGGGGGATCCCCTCAACAGTCAGCTCCTGGAATTCGTGGTGTTGCCCTATGGCCAGGGATTCACGCCGGTGCAGTGGATCACCAGTAAGTTCTCGCACGCGGGTTACATGCACCTGCTGGGCAACATGGTGGTCCTGTGGACCTTTGGCTTAGTGGTTGAGGGGAAGCTTGGCTGGCAACGGTTTTTGGCGTGCTACTTGGGGCTGGCCGTCGAAATCTCGGTGCTGGAGCAATTGGTCATGTGGAACTACGCCGGAAGTAGCGGCGGTTCTTTGGGGGCTTCCTCGGTAATTTTTTCACTCATCGCGATGGCCGCCGTCTGGGCGCCACGGAACGATGTCAGCGTGTTCTACTGGTTCGGCGTGGTCGGGACGTTCGATGTGCCAATCGCGGTGATCGCTTCGATCTATGTTGGGCTCGATCTGTTCTGGGCGCTGCTGTTCGGGGGTGGGGCGGCGACTTCGCTGTTACACCTCTCGGGCGCGCTCTTGGGCTTTCCACTCGGCATCTTGATGCTCAAGCGCAAAGTTGTCGATTGCGAAGGGTGGGATATGTTCCACGTTTGGCAAGGCGATCCTGGCGGAAAAGAGGAGGCGGCGCGGAAGGAGGCAGAAGCCGACCGGCGCCTTGCCGAACAGCAAGCGGCCGAGCAAGTCTCATTCGTCGACCGCAATCGTGCGCAACTCCTCGAGCTGCTTGCCGCCGGCCACGTCGACGCGGCGCTCAAACTCTACGGCAAGTTGCTGATCGCCGACCACGATCTACGGCTCACCCGCGACGAACTGCGGGCGATCATCCGCGGGCTTCACAAACAAGAGCGGTGGTCGGCGAGCGCTCCCTTCATGGCAGAACTGGCGGACCGGTTCCCTGCGGGGAGCGAGCCCGTTCGATTGAAGCTGGCCCAGATTTGTGTGGTGGCCCTCAACCGGCCAGGCCGAGCGCTCGACCTGCTCGGCGTCTTGGATCCGGCGAAACTGACGTCGGAGCAGACTCAACTGTCCCGGCAAATTGCCCGCAAAGCGGAGTCGATGCAGGCCGTGGGAACTGTAGAGCTGGACGACGGCGGGTGGTGAACTCCCGTCGTCCCCTGCGTTTGGTGGGGGAGGAATTCGGCCCGAAAAGCACGGTGAAGAGGGACTCGCGCCCCTGCGAACCCATGGACCTGTGCTCCACGCGACGAGCTACGGTCGCCCGGAAAATGGGATAAAACGGCCGCCCCACACGCACAATGTTTGACGCTGATTCAGGGGGCAACTAATCTGTAAGAAATACGCCAACAGGTGTGGCAGGCGACTTTTGCGCGCCGAGCGACATACGGGTTGGGCCAGAGCACTGCCGTGTTGGGAGGCAGCAGAGCTCCGCGTAACAAATGGCCCCGCCTTCGGCCCTACTGTTGACGGGAACAGACTTATTTCAACCGGAGATTGGCAGCGCTTCCGCAGCAGATTGTGTGTCTGCTGCGCGGCGAGCGCTCGTCGGAACATTCAGACCCACGCCCTGACTGCGGTCGCATCAAGGGCGCCTCCCCAGGAAGAGAAGAAACCGTGACAAACAAGCGTAATCAGCGGACGGCTTACGTAACCCCTGGCGCGCGGCTACTCAGCGCGCTCGAAGCCCGCAGCCATCGCCGGAATTGGATGGTCGAGCGGTTGGAAGAGCGGCACATGATGACCGCCGCGACGGGCGACATCGCGAGCCTGGTGGCGAGCGCCGTCTCGTACGATAGCTCCACGCCCGAAGGGCGCGCCGCGATGTGGGATCGCGAGATCGAGAACGCGTTCCAATTCTCCGCGAACCTGAGCAACTATACGCAACAACAAATCGACGGAGCGTCGAGCTGGGTCGTCCGGACCAATCCGGGCATCACTCCCGAGCAACTATCGGCCGCCACCGGGCTGAGTGTGACGGGCGCCTACGGCAACTTGGCGAACTCGTACTACGTGGCAACGGCTGGAGTGGCGAGTTCCAGCGATTTGATTTCCCTGCTCGACGCTTCGCCAGCGGTCGATCTGTTCTATCCGAATGTGGCCTGGCAGACTGAAGGCCAATCGCTGCCGAATGACCCTTATCTCCAGTATCAGTGGCATCTGATCAGTACCGAACAATTGGTGACGCAGCCCAGCGATCCCAATAGTGAAACCGTCCGCGCTGCGCCAGGCGCCGACATCAACGTAACTGGGGCCTGGGACCGTGGTTACACGGGTCGAGGCGTGATCGTGGGAGTGATCGATGGCGGCGTTCAGACGAACCATCCCGACTTGGCCGCTAACATGCGGACCGATATCGATTTCGACTTTCTTGGCAACGACAACAATCCTTCACCGCTTGATCCCACCGATTTTCACGGCACCGCCGTCGCCAGTTTGATTGCCGGTGTCGGCAACAATGGCATCGGCACCACGGGGGTCGCCTACAACGCCCAGCTTGTTTCGCAGCGATTTATTCCGGGTGATTTTGACCTCGATGGTGTATTTCAAACGGACTTTGCGTATGCTTCGGCGCTCGGTTATCGCAATAACGATACCAGCCCCGGGGCCAACAATGGCATCGATATCAAGAACCTGAGCATTGGACTCGGTGGCCGGGCCGCGTTGCGGAACAGCCCGCTGGTGATCTCCGCGCTGCGTGACGGGGTGGTTCAAGGTCGAGGTGGATTGGGAGTGATCTACGTCAAGGCTTCAGGCAACTCTGGTGGGCCCGATTATTTCTTTCCGGAATACGGAAGCATCCCGGGCGCGTTTGATTCCGCCATCTACGATGACCTGGGTTCCACCCGCTACGTCATTACGGTGGGGGGCGTCGACCATGGTGGCAACTACCTCAACCCGGAAGATGGCTCGGTCACCTCGTATCCGGAAGCAGGACCGAACGTGCTGGTCGTGGCTCCGACGGGAAACTTTCCTCACGTGGTTGGCGACATCACGGACGCTGGTAGCGGCATCTGGACCGCTGACCGTACAGGCGACAACGGCGCGAACTCTTCGCCGACCACTGGTGGGTTTGAGTTCGATCGCGACTTCTTCCCCGATACCGATTACACCTCCCGCTTCAACGGCACCAGCGCCGCCACGCCGATTGTGTCCGGTGTCATTGCGCTCATGCTCGAAGCGAATCCTACGCTCACCTACCGCGACATCCAGCACATCCTGTTGCGGTCAGCAAAACAGAACGACCAGTTTGACAATTCCTGGATCGTCAATCCGTACCACCACTATGTGCTCCCGATTTTGACCAATGAGATGGGGACGCTAACAGGCGATGAGGACCCAGTGTTCCCCATCACGGCGGTTCCTAACGACATCACCGATATTCCCGGGTTTGGTACGGGCATCGAACAAATCGAGAATCGGGCAGCATTTTACGAAGCTCGGATCGCCGCAGGCGAGCGATATGATCAGCCGCTGCTCTTTGAAAATGGCGCCGGATACACAGTGAGCGAAGGTTATGGCCGTTACGGCGAAATGTACGGCTACGCCCACGGCACGATCGACGCCGAGTTGGCGGTGCAACTGGCCGAACAATGGACGAACGTTGCGCCCGAAGTGAGTGTCAGCACCTTCCAAAATGGCTCGTTCCGAGTACAACCGCGAATCACCACCGGCGATGATGCGGGCCGGCTCATCGTGCCGGGAGCGATTAGCGTGCTGGACATGAATGAGAGTTATTGGGAAGAGTTCTACGCCGATCCCCCCGATGACATGGGGATGGGCGGTCCCTTCTCCGGTGACGATCCCCCGGAACCAGATCGTGGGAGCCCCTTCATCCCGATTACTATGAACGTCTCGACCGAGCAGCTTTCGGTCGAGTGGATTGAGGTCAAGCTGACGGTCAGTAGCGGCGATATCGACAACCTGCGAATGTCGGTCGTTTCTCCCGATGGCACCCAGACCCAACTGGCGCCCTTTTGGTCCCAACCGGGTGATCAATCCTTCGTGCGGCAGTATGGTGGACTTGGCTATACTGGCACCGAACCACACCCAGGACTTCTGAACAATCCCCCCGATGCGGTTGGCGCGGGCCAAACCTGGTCGTTCGCTACCAACCGTCACTGGGGCGAAATCTTCCGTCCCTCCGGCCTTGATCTGGAAACAATCGATGTCTCCAGTGGCACCAGTTTGTACGGCAACGATGGCTGGAAGCTGAGTTTCGAGAATTGGAGTTCGGAAGAGGTCAACTTCGCCGCCTTCGAAGTGATTGTCCACGGAACCGCGATTCCCGGCGAGCGGATCATCGGCAAGGTTGGGATCGACGACGGCGCGCGAGGCGCTACCGAAGGTGCCGGCGTTCGGGACAACAACGAGTTCAACTTCTTGCGCTACGTTGAAATGGATGGCGAGGATGACCCCATCGCGATGTCGCCCACGCAGGTGCGCAGCGTGGACACCACGCAAGAGTCGTTCGGTAAGAACATCACCGTCATCGCCACCCGGCAGGAAGATGGCCGGCAGTTCCGGTTCGTTACGGGCGCCGACGGCAACTACTACTTCGATGTGCCGGATGGCACATACACCGTCACTGCGGTCGACCCGCTGGGCCGAACCCTGGTGCAAAACGCCACGCCTTCGAATAACCAGCCGGTAGCGCTATCGTACACGATTGTGGTTGCCGCAGGCGACGACATCAGCGAGTACAAAGGGAATAATTTCCTGTTTTCCCCGGGCGACATTCCCGACCAAGCGGTCACGGTCAAGGGGCAGGTTATTAGCGATTTGAATGGCGATGGCATCGTTAACGGCGATGACGAGGCGCAGAAAGACGTCACCGTCTTCTACGATGAGAATCTGAACGGCGTCTACGATGGCAACGATATAGCGCAGCAAACGTTCGACGATCCCTCCACACCCGGGGTGGTCGATTACATTTACAAGTTCGACATCCCAACTCAAACGGCCCGGCGGGTGCAAGTGGTCGTCGCGCCCCCCGCAGGTTG
Source organism: Pirellulales bacterium (assembly GCA_022841705.1). Classification (GTDB taxonomy): domain Bacteria; phylum Planctomycetota; class Planctomycetia; order Pirellulales; family Lacipirellulaceae. The sequence goes on along the minus strand of JALHQZ010000003.1, from coordinate 158,575 downwards.
GACGTTCATCACACCCTCGACGGGAACGGCTGAAGCTTACCTGCAAAATGGCGATGTGCTGACGCAGGACTTCCTACTGAAGCCTCCGGTCGGGTCGGGAGCTGGCGACGGCGGGACGAGTACGCCTGGGTTCATCCTTGGCGCCGTGTATTCCGATGTCGATGGCAACGGCAGCCGCGGTCCCACCGAAGTTGGCATCGCGGGACAGCGCGTGTGGTTGGATCTCAATAATGACGGCCTCCTAACTATGGGCGAGCCGATCGACGTGACCAGTGCAAGTGGCGCGTTTGGGTTCTCGGCCATCGCCCCCGGAGCGTACAACGTTCGGGTGGAAGTTGTCTCGCCGTACATCCAAACAGCGCCCGCCGCAAATGGATCAATCGCGATTGCCCTCCCGTCGGGCGCAACGGTCACCGGTTTGCAGTTCGGCTTACAGAACCAAGCAACCCGCGACTTTGGCGACTTGGGCCAAGTGGCCGGCATTCCCGTGCCGTATCCCACAACACTCGCTCAAGGAGGCGCGTGGCATACGGTCGTGCCGGGCATTTTCCTAGGCAACACGGTTGACGGCGAAGTCAATGGCCAGCCGACGGCGGACGCCACGGGTGACAATGTCGTCGGCGCTGATGAGGATGGCGTTACTTTGCTGGGGGATGGTGTGATCGTCCCGGGCGAGACCCAGCTTGTCACAGTTAAAGTGGCTGGTGTTGGGGGAAGTCTCAACGCCTGGTTGGACTTCAATCGCGATGGCGATTGGGAAGACGCCGGCGAACAGATCTTCGACGATGTCGATCTCAATCCTGGAACTTACAATCTCTCGTTTGCAGTGCCGAGCAATAGTTCCACGGCGGGGGGAATTGGTGCCCGCTTCCGGTGGGGAAGTTCCGGTGTCTCATCGACTGGCGGCGCGATCGCCGGAGAAGTCGAAGACTACCTGTTTGCCACGGGTGTCGTTGGCATTCCAACCAGCGGCTTTTTGCCAGGCGACTACGATCGTAACGGGTTCGTCAATAATGTTGACCACACCGTCTGGCGTAATAGCTTCGGCCAAGTTGGCGCGAATCTACCTGCTGACGGCAACGGCAATGGCGAAGTCGACGCGGCCGACTACGCTATCTGGCGCGACAACAAAGGGGCGTTCGCGGTGCCCGCCTCGTCGAGCACGGCGTCCGTCGCCGCCGCTAGTTCGGTCGTCTCCGCGACGGGCATCGATTACAGCGGTCTGGTGGGCTGGACTCTTGCTGGAGCAAACGTGGTGACAGCCGACGCGGCTGCAACCACGAGCATTCCAGCGGATGCGGGCTCGCTAGCGGACGAAGCTTTGCTGCAGTTGCTCGAAGAAGACGCCGTCAGCGAAGCCGACGATGTTGAGGAAGAGTTCTACCTTGATGGCGATGACTCGGCGGATGACGAAGCGTTGGTTCTAGCGCTTGAAGCTCCGGTGCTGCTGGCGTTCTAACGACGTATCCCGTTTCCATTCGAATGCCCAGCCAAGTGGTTTTCCGCTTGGTTGGGCATTTTTGTTGCGCCGCCTACAATCTTCTTTAAGATGAGTCAATGTGCCGCAAACAGGGGGATTTAGCGAGATGACTTTCTCAAACGTCTGCATGCTGAGCATCGTTTCCGGGGTCGTGCTCGTCGCTGTGGCTTGGGCTGCCCCGCAACCCCCTCAAGCTCCCACGAATCAATCGGCGGCCATTGCTAAATCGCTTGAGAAAGCGCTGGCGACGAAAGGCTCCGCCAGCGAACTTCGCTTGGCGTACTCCGCGGCGCTCAATCAGGCGCAGCCGGAACTGCTTGACAATCTTTGGATCACGCAATCTTTTGGAGAAGCAACGACTGCTGCTGCACTCGCTTCTGATGAAGCGGCCGCAAAGCTGCTACGGCCCGCGCTGGAGGAGGCGATTGCCATCCTGCGCTTCAAACTGGTGAAGGAGGCTGACTTGCCCCAGGGCTTTCCCGAACCGACCCCGGTGGGAGAGGTTCGCATCAAAGAGTACCCAGCTTACCGCTTAGCGGCCGCGCCAGCCGGGCGTGGTGAGAATACCGCATTCTGGACCCTTTTCACCCACATCAAAACCAACAAGATTGCGATGACTGCCCCCGTCGAGATGACGCTCGATGAAGAGGGCGCGGATCAAGTCCAGATGGCCTTCTTGTACGGCCAACCCGACTGGGGCAAAGTTGGTAAGAAAGCGCTGGTCGAAGTGCGCGATATCCCGCCGATGACCACCATCAGCATTGGCCTGCGCGGAGGCGATGACAAGGCCATCCGGCAGCGGGCCAAGAAGTTGATTGAGGAATGGCTCGCATCGAACCCCGTTGGTTCAACCTTTAAACCGGCCGGTCCATGGCGAATCATGGGCTACAACAGCCCGATGATTCCGGACGGAGAGCAGTACTGGGAACTCGAACTTCCCGTAACACAGCGGTAAAGCTGGCGTTGCATTCGGGGCTTTCGCCGTGCAAACTAGAGGACTCGCCCGTTAAGCCCCGCCTCTAGCCCCCGCCTGCCTAGCCGTCATGTCCCAAATTAAGCGTGTTCTCGTCACCGGCGGCGCCGGGTTTCTCGGCTCTCATCTTTGCGAACGACTGGTCGCGGAGAAGCACGATGTGATTTGCGTCGACAATTTCTTCACCAGCCAAAAGACGAATGTTTCGCACCTCCTCAATCGGCCCAACTTCGAACTGATCCGGCACGACATCACGCACCCGCTCTGGCTGGAAGTGGACGAGATTTACAACCTCGCCTGCCCCGCCGCGCCAGGCCACTACCAGTACAACCCCATCAAGACGATGAAGACCAGCGTCATGGGGGCGATCAACCTCTTGGGTATGGCCAAACGCTGCCGGGCGAAAATCCTGCAAGCTTCCACCAGCGAAGTCTACGGTGACCCCGAGATTCACCCGCAGACCGAAAGCTACCGCGGCTCGGTGAACCCCATCGGCATCCGCGCCTGTTATGACGAAGGCAAGCGCGCCGCTGAAACGCTGTTTATGGACTACCATCGGCACAACAAGGTTAACGTGCGAATCGTGCGCATTTTCAATACCTATGGCCCGGGGATGCACCCGTTTGATGGTCGGGTGGTGTCGAACTTTATCCGGCAAGCGCTGCATGGCGAAGACATCACCGTGTTCGGCGCAGGCGATCAAACCCGCAGCTTCTGCTACCGGGATGATTTGGTGGAAGGCATGATCCGCATGATGAACGGCCCCGACGAGTTTGTCGGCCCCGTGAACATCGGCAACCCCGGCGAGTTCACCATTCTCGAGCTCGCCAAAATGGTGATCGAGCAAACCGGCTCGAAAAGCAAAATCATTTACAAAGATTTACCCGCCGACGACCCCACACGCCGCCGGCCCGACATTACCCTCGCCAAAGCAAAACTTGGTTGGGAACCCAAGATGCCACTTACCGAGGGGCTCAAGCGGACCATCGAGTGGTTCAAGAACGTGAAGCTCGATGAGTTTCGGGCGCCAACGCCGAATTACTGAGCCACGCTCTGCTCGGCTGATCCGCGGTGCGTGATGATGTAGAGCCCCAGCGCACTGAGCACCCCTGCCGAATCCGCCATAAAGTCTTCTGCATCGCAACTGCGGTTCACGAACTTCTGGAGCCATTCGTCCAGCGCCGCGTAGGCCACCAGCAGGGCAAGCGCGATAAAGAAGTGCTTCCACCGCAGCCGCACCCGCAAGCAGCGGAAGACGCCGATCAGCAGCGCGGTGAGCCCAAAGTACGCGGCGAAGTGGAGGTACTTGTCGACCGGCTTGCCGCCGACCGTCGGCACGCTGAGCGGAATATGCGTGCCGATGAACATCGCCAGCCAGTAGATCACGAGCGCCCCTGCCCATAGCGGTAACAGTGGGCGTGAGGGGGCAAGTGGCTTCGGCAGAGTCGAGGTCACGCCGCGAATAGCGTACTTGCCTCGCACCGCATTGGGCATCTTGGCGAAATCATACTCCGACTTTTGGTCGTCAGAGTCGTGAAGTGAATCGGGAGAGAATGCCATTTCTCCATTCTACTCTCAACCGCGGTCCGGAGGGACTTCGCAATCCCCTACCCAGCCTTCCGCTGCACCGGCCGGAAGCGTTCCCCGGGCAGAATCATCTGGGTGATTTCGAGCCCGAATTTTTCTCCCACCTTTACCGCTTCGCCGATCGCGATGGGGTGCTCGGCGATGGTCAGTTCCAGGGGCGCATCGCACGCTTTGTCGAACATGATGATCGAACCGGGGCCAAGCGCGACGATCTCGCTAATCGCTTGTTTCTTGGTCGCTAGGCAAACCGTGATCGGCACCGTAACTTTCAAGAGGCTCCGCGAGTAGGCAGGCAAATCACAGAAATCTTGCACTCTTCGCCGCGGCGGCGCGGACGATGTGGCGCCCGGCGCTCCGGCTGAGGGGGTTGCGGGGGCTGGGGGGACGGTTGATGGCGGCGTAGCGCCGGCAAAAGGTGGCGACGTGAGCAAGCTCTCCGCATTCCCCAGCGGCCACACCAAACTCAGTTCGGCCGACTTGCCATCGCCCGCCAAAGCGAGCGGCAGCACGAGCGCTCCTTCACTCGGCTGCCCCGCGGCGATTCCGCGCTGGACATCTGCGAGCAGCGCGTACTGAAAATCGTCCGCCAGCAGCGCATCGGGGACCACTAGCATGCTGAGCTCTTGCGCGAGCGTGCTCAGTTTACTCGTGCCGGTAGCATCGGGCGCCGCGCACCAGTCGGGGACCATTCCCGAGGCGCTCGATAGCACAGCCGCCAGCGCGGTTCCGCCGAACTTCAGGACAAACACCAAACCCGGCGCGGCCGCAAATCGGTCCTCAGTGTAAGCAACTGGTTCGCCAACCGTGAGCGTCGCCGTGAGGCCGAGTACGCCTCCCAAGGCCGACGCCAACTCGCCGGCGTTCGCCTCGCAGGCGGTAACCACATCGGCGGCGATTTCGGGCGTGAGCGACATGCGGCGGGCGACGAGTGCTAGCAGTGGCCGCGTGACGAGCGCGGCGTTCCCCTTTTCGTATCGGCCCATCTCGCCCGCAAACTTTGCCCCCTTCGCCCCGCCGTAGGTGCTAGCGGCGCTTTGGGATAGAATGTCTTATCGCCGGCGTGAGGTCGCATTCTCGCGTCACGCGGGCCCCGTTGCTTATGACCTAGCCTACCATCTAACTTCCATGCTCACCGCCACGACACCGGCTCCACTCGCCCCCTATAAATCACTCAGCAATGAGGAACTCGCGACACGCATCAACGTGGTGCGAGCAGAGTTGGGCCCCAAGCTGCTCATCCTGGGGCATCATTACCAGCAGGATGAAGTGATCGCGCTCGCGGATCTCACCGGCGATAGCTATCAGCTCAGCAAGCTGGCGGCGGATAGCGAAGACTGCCGGTACATCGCGTTCTGCGGCGTCCACTTCATGGCCGAGACGGCCGACATTCTCGCCAACCGTCCAGAAAAGCTGGCCGATCGCAACGGCGAGCGGGTGACCGTCTTCCTGCCCGACATGGCGGCCGGGTGCAGCATGGCGGACATGGCGGGCATTCACCAGATTGAAGACGCGTGGGATCAACTTGGCGAAGTGCTCGACACCCGCGACATCACGCCGGTTACCTACATCAATTCGGCGGCGAGCCTCAAAGCGTTCGTCGGCAAACATGGCGGGATCGTATGCACCAGCTCGAATGCGCAGGCCGCCATCGAATGGGCCTTCGCACGGACCAACAAGGTGATGTTCTTCCCCGATCAGCACTTGGGCCGCAACACGGCCGCCGGGATGGGCATCCCGCTCGCACAAATGCCAGTGTGGGACCCGTTCGCACCAGAACTCGGCGGCAACACGGCGGCAGCGCTCCAGCAAAGTCGGGTGCTATTGTGGAAGGGCCACTGCAGTGTCCACCAAATGTTCAAACCCGAACACGTGGCGATGTTCCGCGCGAAGCACCCTGGCATCCGCGTGCTGGTCCACCCCGAATGCCCCCGCGAAGTGTTCGAGCTCGCCGATGAATCGGGCTCGACCGGCAAGATCATTCGCACTGTAGAATCGGCGCCTCCCGGCACGAAGTGGGTCATCGGCACGGAACTACACCTGGTGAACCGGCTCAAACAGCAGCACCCCGAGCAAGAGATTTACTTCCTCTCGCCTGTGGTGTGTATGTGCGCCACAATGTACCGGATCGACCTCGCGCATCTCTGCTGGACGCTCGAAAACCTCTCGGCCGGCACGTCGGTGAATCCGATTGAGGTGGATGAAGAAACTGCGCGGTGGTCGCTGGTGGCGCTAGAACGAATGTTGGAGGTGAGCTAGAGGGCACGAGTCGCAACTGCAACTAACCCTTGCTTGCTTCCTCTTCCACCACCGGCGTGTCAACAATCGCCGCCGGGTCACCGTTGGCGGGGGCCAGCACTTTGTTCAGCGCTGGGAGGAAATCTTCCGCGAAGCGAAGGCAGATACTTTCATCCGCCTTTTCATCGGCGCTGTCGGGAATGGCGGTCAGATAGAGTTTGAACAGCGACTTGGCGCCACCGAAGTAGCTCAGCGCCCCCCCCTCGTCGGTCGATGTCGGAACTTCCCACCGCACGGGCGCGTTGGTGCCAACTTTGGGGCGGAACCACGTCCAAAACACGCGGGCGTTTTGAGATTGCTTGGAAAAAATGGTGGTGAACATGTTGGCGGGCTCTTGGTCGGGCATCCGAAGTTGATGCCGCGCGACGGAGTCCGGCTGGTCGTAGCCTTGGGCCGGATAACACACGGTTGGTTGGTGCCGACCGGCGTGGCCGACGTGTCCGACCATCAGCCAGATCGAGACCACCGCCCCGCTCCGCTCGTTGCGGTACGCGCGCGACACGTACCCTTGGGCGCCGGCCGTCCGCTGAGTTTGTTCGTCAACCTCTTGGTCCTCGCCAACCCAGTTGCCAACCCGCATCGGCAGCTGTTTGATCAGCGGCGCCATTTGTTTGGCGGTGGCCCCGCGGCCGGTCCAGCGTTCGGAGTATTCCCCTTCCAGGTAGGTTCCCACCACCAACAGTGCGGCAATCACAGCGAACGGAATTAAACGCATCATGGTCGGTAAAGTCCTGCAGCAGGTGGGGTGCCGGGAGTTGGTCAGTAATCAACGGTAGGTGCGCACGGGGGATCGGTCAAGCGGCTTGCGCTTAGGACGCTGAAACTGGGTGGGAAGTTCCACTTTTGTCCAGTGGAAACGAAGCGAGCCCCGAGAAATCTCGGGGCTCGGGAGCTGTTCGGCGTGTTCCGACGAGTCGCCGTCTAAGGCAGGGCGTCGATCGGCGGCAAGCTGCTGATATCTCCGTGATAGACCGATTGCTCGACGCCACCTGCTGGGGCGGTGCTAACCGCCGGTTGGACTCGGTGATCGACTTGCGGTTGCAATTGCGTGAATCCGAGCGGCATTGCCGGCGGGGCGTCTTCTGAGGTCCGGCTGCCGGTCCGGGGGACAGCGTTTGCCGGTGGCTTCAGCTGGGCTCCTGGGGCCGGCGCCGGTGGGTTCACCCCGCGAAATGGCGGGAAAGGCAAACCTGGCGCACCGTTCTCGGCGGGCGCTCCGTTTGGGGCTGCTTGACCGGGAGCGCGTAGTCCTGGGGCGGCCGGTCCCGGCGCATTCATGCCCGGTGCGCCCATCGCCGGTGGAGCGGCGGGAGCGGGCAGCGGCGGCAAGTTCAAATCGGGGGCGCCTTCCTCTCGCGCCTCTTCGCTCTCCTCGATTGACGGCGGAGCTTGGGCGTCTTCCTCTTCCATCGCTGGCGGGTCGATCCCTTTCAGTAAGGAGTCTTCCGCTTCGGCTGCGGTGGGTTCGGCCGGCTTGCTGGTGTCGTAGTCACCCGGCCAACGGCGCCAGCGCTGTTGGGTCCAACCCCACGTCGGTTGTGGATGACACGAGCCATCGGCCGCGCACGGCGAGGGCGATGCGGGTCGCGAGATCGGAATAGTCGCCTCGGCGATCGTGCCGCCGAGTATGGCGGAGCCCAAGAGTGCGGCAGTAAGTTGGCGTGGACGTGTCATGTGTGGTTCTTCCCCCCAATCAGTCGCGTAGCTTGGCCTCCCAGGCCGAGCGATCCATTTCTCTTTCACGCTCAGCCTAGGAGGCCAAGCTTCTCTCTCATACGCTCGGCCCCGGAGGCCACGGCTACGTTACGCTGTTAGAACGTTTGCAATCCGAACCGTGTGATCCGGTTGAGCATCGCGGTGCCGAGCGATACGAAGCCGAACAGCCGCTCAAACGGTCGTGTGAACTTGGTGACCACCGCGTCGAACCGGGTCATCGGGTCTTCGGCAATGAACAACCGGTCGCCCGGCATCAACTGATAATTGGTCGCCGTCGAGGCGCCGCGGGTAATTTCTTCGTAATTGACAGGCAGAATCTGCTCGCAACCGACGCCATTCGGGGCTGGGCGGGCGATCCACATCTTCGTGCTCGAAACTTGGCTCACCCCGCCGAGTGCCGCCAGCGCGTCGAGCACAGTTTCATTGCCGGTGATCGGTTGCTGCAACAGATTGTCGCCGAATCCGCCCCCTTGGGTGATGATGTAGTATTTCTTGCTGTTGTACGCGAAGACATCAACCACCACTTCAGGGTCTTGTAGATAGTCCGAAAGTTTCAGCTCCACAGCGGCCTTGGCTTGTTCGATTGTTAGACCGGCAACGTACACGGAGCCATAAGTGCCCAAATTCACGCGGCCATCCATCGCCACCAAGTGCTCGCCCACAATCTGTTGCGCTCCGGCGGAGAAGGCGAGCGAAACACTCACCTCGGGTTCCTCAAGAATCCGCGACAGGTGTTTGCGAATGGCGTCTTGGGCTTCATCGGTGGTCAAGTTCGCAACCGTGACTTTGCCGTAGGTGGGCCCCAGGTCGACCTGGCCTTCGGGGTCCACCGAGAAAGCATCGGCGATCGGCTGATCGGGTAGGGCGCCGATCACGCGGATGAGTAAGCCGTCGAACGGTTCGATCTTGTGAGGTGGTTTGGGAACGATCTTCACCGCGTTGATAATCAAAATATCTGGCGGCTCAATCACGTACGGCGGAAGTGTGACCATCTCCAGCTCGCGCGGCACGCTGCTGGAGGGTGGGGGATCGGCCGGATTCGCCGGGTACGGATCGCGTGGGGCCATGAACCCCGTGCAGCCCGTCGCCAGGACGAACGCCACGAGCCCGCTCCAACTCGATAGTCGCCGCGTGCGGATGCTTTCCATTGCCACTACTACCCACCAGTTTTCAGGTGACTTCGCTGTGCCGAGGCCAAATCGAGGACTCGACTTGCCAGCACGCCATAGCCCAGCGCAACCGGCATAACCGATACATCCGGTATCATCGGACTCCCCAGGGCTCAACTTTGCCCTGGTCGTTAAAATCTTCCCAATCGGAACCACCCGAACCGAGGGAAAAGATTCACCGCTCAACGCAGACCACTCATCCTGCCAATCGGAGGCTCGACCAGCATGCCAGCAGGATGGTCAGCTGACAGTCGAAACAGTGCTACCGGAAAATCCCTGAGCCTTTTGGGCGATCGACTATCAGGCCACCTGCTCGTTCGGGGGCCGGTCAATTTCTCTTATCGATTTTGCCCACTTCGCGTATACTTCCCTCTCGGGTCGGCGCTGGGAGTGCGGCGGCCACGCCGCTTGCCACCGCCACCCTTCATGCCCGACCTCAATTCCAACTCGTCCTTTTACCTTGGTCGCAAGCACGATCTGGCGACGGGTTTCACGGCGGCCGAGGCGTTGCTGTACGAAAGTAAGCAGCTGACCACCCATGCGGTGTGCGTGGGGATGACCGGCAGCGGCAAGACGGGGCTCTGTTTGTCGCTGCTCGAGGAGGCTGCACTCGATGGCGTGCCGGCGATTGCGATTGATCCGAAGGGTGATCTCGGCAATTTGCTGCTGACGTTTCCGAATCTTGCGCCGAGCGACTTCCGGCCGTGGATCGATGAAAGCGAAGCGGCCCGCAAAGGGGTTTCACCTGAGGATTACGCCGCCCAAACCGCGGAGCAGTGGAAGCAAGGGCTCGCGAAGTGGGACCAGGGGCCGGAGCGCATCACGGAGTACAACAGCAAAGTCGAGCGGCTGATCTTCACGCCGGGCTCAAGCGCCGGCATCCCGCTCACCGTGCTGAAGAGTTTCAGCGCGCCGCCGGAAGCGGTGCGCAATGATGGAGACATCTACCGCAGCCGAGTGTCGTCGAGCGTGTCGGGCCTCTTGGGGCTGTTGGGGATCGACGCCGATCCAGTTCGCAGTCGCGAGCATATTTTTCTGTCGAACGTGCTCGATGCGGCGTGGCAGAAGGGTCAAGACTTAACGGTGGCGGAACTCATTCGCGAGATTCAATCGCCGCCGTTCACCAGCGTCGGCGTGATGGATGTTGAAACGTTCTATCCGGCGAAGGAACGCACCAAGCTGGCGATGGACCTGAACAACCTGCTCGCCTCGCCTAGTTTTGCGGGGTGGATGCAGGGGGCGCCGCTCGATGTGCATCAGCTTTTGTACAGCCCCGAAGGCAAACCGCGGCTGTCGATCATTTCGATTTCGCACCTCGACGATGCGCAGCGGATGTTCTTCGTCACCATTTTGCTGAGCGAAGTGTTGGCGTGGATTCGCACGCAGCCCGGCACCAGCAACCTGCGGGCGATTCTCTACATGGACGAGGTCTTCGGCTACTTCCCGCCGACCGCCAACCCGCCGTCGAAAGAGCCGATGCTCACGCTGCTTAAGCAGGCCCGCGCGTTCGGCCTCGGCTGCGTGCTGGCGACGCAGAACCCCGTGGACCTGGACTACAAAGGTCTTTCCAATGCCGGCACGTGGTTCCTCGGCCGGCTGCAAACGGAGCGCGACAAACTGCGCGTTATGGAAGGCCTCGAAGGCGCCTCGGCGCAAGCGGGGTCCACGTTCAACAAGCAAGAGATGCAGGCGACCCTCGCGGGCCTCGGCAACCGCGTGTTCCTAATGAACAACGTCCATCTCAACACGCCGCAGGTGTTTCACACGCGCTGGGCGATGAGTTATCTGCGCGGGCCGCTCACCCGCTCACAGATTCAAACGTTGATGGATCCGGTGCGGGGGAGTTTCGCGCCGATGGATGACAACAAGAGCGCGGAAAGGGCTAAGCCGCAAGCGGCAACGCAGAGTGTGGTGTTACCGACGAGCATCGAGCAGCAGTATTTGCAGGTGAGCGAACGACTGCCGCGCGATACGCAGTTGCTCTACCGCCCCGCGCTATTGGGCGCCGCCAAGCTGCACTTCGTGAAGGGAGCCGTCGATGTGTGGCAAGAGGTGTTTGTCGTGAAGGGCTTTAATGAGGAGCTGCCGGACGGCTTATGGGACGGCTCACTTGTTTACCGCGAAGCGCCGCTGACCGAGGACCAATCCGAGTACGACTGCGAACATGCCCCGCTGCCGGCAGAACTTGCGAACGAGAAGAACTACAAGGGCTTTCGGCGTGAGTTGGAAGACTATTTGTATCAGCAACAGCGGCTGACCGTGTGGCGGTGCGAAGCGCTCGAGGCGGAGTCGGATGGCAGTGAAACGCGCGAGGCGTTCCTCGAACGGCTCGCGCCGCTAAGCCGCAAGCGGCTGGAAGAGAAGCGGGACGAGATTCGCACGAAGTTCGCGAGCAAATTGAAAACAGCTGAAGAGCAGGTTCGCAAGAAGCGTGAAGCGGTCGCCAATGAAGAATCGAAATTCTGGGCGCGGATCGCTAACGTCGCCTACCGAGTGTTAGATCTGGTCTTTAGCATGGTCCGTGGCGGCGCCACTTCACGCCGCATGACTTCGAGCGCTACGGCAGCCCGCGAAGCGATGAGCGGCCGCGGCGGAACGTTGAAAGTGCAACTCGGTGACGCCGAAGAGCAACTCAAAATTTTGGAAGAACAACTGACCAACCAATTGACTGACGCCGAACGCGAACTAAGCCCCGCCACCGCGGTGATCGACGAAGTCGCCATCCCCCCACGCAAAGCCGACATCGATGTCGATACGCTCCTCCTCGCGTGGCTCCCCTACCGCGTGAATGACGGCAAAGAACTCCCCGTGTGGTAACAGGAGGGCGACGCTCCGCGGAGCCCGGATTGGAGCGGACGGACTGGCTCCGCGGAGCGTCGCCCTCCCATAGCCCGTGGCGCCGTTCGCCAATTACAATGTTGGGATGCAATCCACCCGAATAATCACCCTGCTCGCCATCACCATTCTCACCGGTTGCTCCGACGCCGCGCTTCAATCGTCGCTCGTCGGCAAGTGGCGGGGCAAACCGGAGACGTCCGCCGCGCGAGGTGAGCGCGAGCAAGCCCGGTTGGTAGCCCTCCAGCAAGCGGCGGGAATCGAAGGCGAAGGGGCCGCCGAAAAGCCGATGCCGTTGCCGCCGACGGACCTCGAACAGTTCGATTTTGAAATCACGATGGACCTCGCCAGCGATGGCACGGCGAAGATGTCACTGGGCGGCGCGGACGAGCGAAAAGGAACTTGGCGGATCGTCGCCACCGACCCCAACGGCGCCACGCTCGAACTCGCCCTCCCCGAAGAGCCCCAAGCCGACCCCATCCGCCGCCGCTTCGAGCTGCGCTTCACCAGTGAGGAGCGCACCCAATTCACCCTCCGCGAAGAAGGCGCCGACCCCCAATTCGGCCGCATCCTCTTTGAGTCGGAGGGAGTTGAAAGGTGAAAGGGTCGAAAAGTTTCCCCTTTCCACCTTTTCACCTTTCCACCTTTCAACCTTTCTCACCCCGTCTCCCATGACTGAACGCGAACGCTGGATCGTTTATCCGCTCTTATTTTTGGCGCTCGGTTCGGCGCTGCGCGATAAGATGCTCAAGCAGACTTCCAGCGACCGCATCCTGTGCCAGCAACTGATGGTGCTCGATCGCAACGGCCAACCCGCGGCGGTGATCGAAGAGAATCGCCTGCAACTGCTCGGCGCCAGCAGCCAACTCGGCGTTCAGGGGGCCGTGCAAGCGCACAGTGTCAACGCCGACGGGCTCTTTCAGCAAGGCCAGCCGATTGTCGGTTCGTTCCAGCAACTGTTACAGTGGATGATCCAAACCGGGTTGGTCCAACCGCGACCAGGCGCGGCCGCTCCGCAGCAGGCGCCTGCGCCAGAAACCCCGGCCCCGCCAATCTGAACAAATGGCGCGACGTTTGCGTAGAGTAGGCGCGTCTCTGCGAGACGCGAATGATCGACTTTACTACGAAACACCGCCAACCAACCAAAAGTCCACTCTCGCGTCTCGGAGAGACGCGTTTACGAAAAATGATCGGTTTCGACCCCCTCTATTTTATCGCCGTTGCTCCCGCCATGCTGCTCGCCTTTTGGGCGCAGGGCCGGGTGCGTCACAACTACGCCGTCGCATCGCAAGTGCCGGCGCCGCTGAGTGGCGCCGCAGCCGCGCGACATTTGCTTGATTCGGCGGGTCTGCAAGCGATCGCCATCGAACCGATCGCTGGGCAAATGACCGACCACTACGACCCGCAGCACAAAGTCTTGCGCCTGAGCGAAGGGGTTTACGGCCATCGCAACATGGCGGCCGTCGGCATCGCCGCGCACGAAGCGGGCCACGCCCTCCAAGACGCGTACCGCTACGCCCCACTCGTGGTGCGCAACCTCGCCGTGCCGCTCGCAAATTTCGGCGGCTCGACGAGTATGCTCATGGTCATGTTCGGCGCCATGATCCCCTCGATGCGGATTCTTATCCCCATCGGTATCCTAGCGTTCAGCGCCGTCGTGCTCTTCCAATTGGTGAACCTGCCTGTCGAGTTCGACGCCAGTAGCCGCGCCAAGAAGCAACTGCTGGAACACCGCATTGTCTCGCAGCAAGACATGCAGTACGTCAGCGGTGTGCTCAACTCCGCCGCTTGGACGTATGTGGCCGCCACGCTCTCCGCGGTGCTCACGCTGCTCTATCTGGTGCTGCGCTTTGGCGGTGGCGGTTCGAGCGACGAGCGGTAGCTCCAAGCAACCCGATTTTCCTTCCCGAAGGGCGTCATTGAACCGCCGGCGCAGTTTTTCGCGCGAGCCAGCAGTCGAGTTGTCGGTCTGTAACTGGCAGCGAGCTTGCTCCTGTGCTAGCGGAAAGCGGACGATCAACCGGGCAAAACGGGTGCTGAAGCCGAATTGTCGTCAGGTGGATCGTCCGAAAGGACAGTCGGACGGCCGTTTCGGCGTTGCTCCAAATTGGGCAGCCTGCGATAATTGCGGGGATCTCCACTCTGTTTCAAACTGCGCTATGACCGCCCCCACCACCGACATTCCTGCCTATTGCCGGGCGGTCGCTCAGCGTGCTCAGGCGGCGTCGCGCAAGTTGGCGGTTACCACGGGGGCGGCCAAGATCGCGTGGCTGCAAAAGTCGGCGGCGCTACTGCGGAGCGAGACGGCGAAAATACTTACCGCAAACGAACAGGACCTAGCCGCGGCGCCCGGGTACGGATTAACGCCGGCGGCGATTGATCGGCTCAAACTCACGCCCGCGCGCGTGGAAGAGATTGCTAGCGGGCTGGAGCAAGTTGCGTCGCTGCCCGATCCGGTTGGCGCTGTTATCAGTTCCACTGTTCGGCCGAATGGACTGCGGATCGACAAGGTGCGGGCGCCGCTCGGCGTGGTGTTCTTCATTTACGAGTCGCGCCCCAATGTGACCGCCGACGCGGCGGCGATTTGTGTGAAAGGGGGGAACGCGGTCATCTTGCGGGGCGGCAAAGAAGCGATTCATTCCAGTCAAGCGATTGTCGCGCTCCTGGCCCAAGTGGCGAGCGAGTGCGGCATCCCCACCGACGCCGTGCAGTTGGTAAGCACCACCGATCGCGCGGCCGTGGGCGAGTTTTTGAAGTTAGGCGAGCTGATCGACGTGGCGATTCCGCGCGGCGGCGAAAGCCTCATCCGCCGCGTGACGGCTGAAGCGACGATGCCGGTCATCAAGCATTTCGATGGCAACTGCCATGTGTACCTCGATGAATCGGCCGACGCTGAAGTCGCCGAGGCAATTGTCATTAACAGCAAGTGTCATCGGCTGGGCGTGTGCAACGCCGCCGAATCGCTGGTGGTGCATCGCGCGGCGGCAGAGCGGCTCTTGCCCAAGATTGGAGCGGCGCTTCAGAAGCAGGGGATTGAGATTCGGGGGGATCAGCACGTTTGTCAGTTGGTGCGCGACGCTCAGCCGGCAAGTGAAGCGGACTACCGAACGGAGTATCTGGGGCCGATTATTTCGGCGGTGGTGGTCGATACGCTCGAGGCGGCAATTGAACACATCAACCGCTACAGTTCCAAACATACCGAGGCGATTGTCACTAGCGATTTGGCGTCGGCCGAGCGGTTTGCGGCGGAGATCGACAGCGCCGCGGTGATGATCAACGCCAGCACGCGCTTCAACGATGGCGGTGAGTTCGGCTTGGGCGCCGAGATCGGCATCAGCACGGACAAGTTCCACGCTCGCGGGCCCTGCGGCATCGAAGAACTGACGACTTACAAATACGTGGTCCACGGGACCGGGCAAATCAGAAGGTAAACATTTGTGGTTTTGGCTTGGTTATTGGGTATTTGAGTGACCAATGACCAAGCCGCAATGACCAATTACGGGCAACAACGGAGTGCAGCCCATGAGCGATGTCCTGAACCAATC
This sequence comes from Pirellulales bacterium, assembly GCA_022841705.1. Classification (GTDB taxonomy): domain Bacteria; phylum Planctomycetota; class Planctomycetia; order Pirellulales; family Lacipirellulaceae. Next base: position 142,975 of record JALHQZ010000003.1, on the reverse strand, counting down.
GGAAGTAGAAAGCCTGCTTACCGCGATGGATCCGGCGGCTCCGCCGCCAACGGCGCCGGTGACGCTTTCTCCGCAGCACGAGCCGATGGCCCCGCCCCCCCGGCCGCGCGAGAAGGTAACGCCCTACGATTTCAAGCGGCCCGAGCGCGTTGGCAAGGAGCAAATGCGCGCGCTGCAAACGATGCACGAAGGCTTTGGCCGCAACTATGGGGCGGCGCTCTCCGCACTCTTGCGCAGCATTGTCGAAGTGAAACTCACCAGTGTCGATCAGTTGACCTATAGCGAGTTTGTCTTCAGTTTGGAGAATCCCACCTGCTTCAACCTCATCAATGCGAAGCCGCTGGAGGGGCAAATCATTCTCGACATCAACCCGTCGCTCTTGTTTCCGATCATTGATCGCTTACTTGGCGGCGGTTCCACGCCCAGCCCTCCCGCGCGCCGGCCGCTGACCGAGATCGAGTTGCGGCTGGTCGGCCGCATCACGGAGCTGTTCCTGAAGGAAATGCAGAACGCGTGGGAGAATGTGCTGAAGTTGGAGCTCTCCGTTGATCGCGTGGAAAGCAATCCGCAGCTCGTGCAGATCGTCCCGCCGAACGAAGTGGTGATTCTGATCAGCTTCGAGCTGACCTTAGGTGAAGTGCGCGGCATGATCAATTTGTGCATTCCCTTCAATGCCATCGAACGCATTAGCCAGCAGCTTTCGGCCAACAGTTGGGTCACGAGCAGCAAGCGCACCTCGAATGCGGACACGCAAGCCGCCATCGGCAATCGACTCGCCAACGCCGTGGTGCAGTTGGTGGTTGAGCTGGCCGACACCAAAATTGCGACGGCCGACCTGATCGGACTGCGCGTGGGGGACATCATCGCCACCGAGAAGGACATTCACGCCCCGCTGGTGGTGGCGGTCGAAGGCAAGCCAAAGTATTTCGCTTCCGCCGGCGCCATCAAAGGCCGCAAAGCGGCGCAGGTCACCGGTTCGTTCGAAGACGACCGCGACGCAGCGTAGCGCTTTGTACGATGGGCTCCTAGCCCGTCGCGCTGCGGGTACCCCCCAATGCACGAATAACGGGCGACGGGCTGGGAGCCCACCGTACAACGGCCGCCCCCGCGTTTACGCTCCCTCTGCGGACCCGTATAATTCTCCATTCGGAGAATTTCACCGGTTTACGAGGAGCGATACGTGGCAGAGCATGTGGTGATTGTGGGGAGCGGCCCGGCGGGGTGGTCGGCGGCGATTTACACGGCACGCGCGAACCTCAAGCCGCTTTGCTTCGAGGGCGCCATCACCGAAGACAACCGCCAGCTTGGCACGCTGCCACTGGGACAACTATCGCTCACCACCGAAGTGGAGAACTACGCCGGCTTCCCCGCGGGGGACATGAGCGCGTACCTCAAATCTTCCTTGCCGGAGGAGCATAGCTGGCTGGCCGACCAGCATCATAAGCAGGGCGTCAGCGGCCCGGAGCTGATGCACCTGATGCGGCAGCAAGCGGCCAACTTCGGCACGCGGATCGTTACAGACGACATCGTGGAAGTCGATTTCAATGTGCGGCCGTTTCGACTGAGGTCGAGCCAAGGCGAGTGGGTTGAAGCACATTCCGTGATCATCGCCACCGGCGCGCGGGCGAACTACTTGGGGCTGCCCTCCGAAGACAAGTACAAAAACCGCGGCGTGAGCGCGTGCGCCGTGTGCGACGGCGCCTTGCCGCGCTTCCGCAACAAGCCGCTGGTAGTGGTTGGCGGCGGGGACTCGGCAGTCGAAGAAGCGGATTACCTTTCGAAGTTCGCCAGCGTAGTTTACATGATCCACCGCCGCGACGCGCTGCGGGCGTCAAAAATCATGGCGGACCGAGCGCTCAACAACAAGAAGATCAACATCCAATGGAACACGGAAGTTGAAGAGGTGCTGGGCGAAGACAAGGCGGGCGTCACGGGTGTGAAGCTGAAGAGCACGGTGGGTGAACCCTCGCGCACGCTTGAAGCGGCTGGCATGTTCGTCGCGATTGGCCACACGCCGAACACGGTGTTTCTCGAAGGCAAACTCGCGATGACTCCGAAGAAGTACCTGCAGTGGACCGTCCCCTTCCGCACCAACACCAGCGTGGAGGGCGTCTTCGCCGCCGGTGACGTGGCCGACGACTACTACCGCCAAGCCATCACCGCCGCCGGCTCGGGCTGCCAGGCCGCGTTGGACGCCGAACGCTGGCTGGCGGGTAAGGGACTTTAAGAATGGGAACGCGGATGACGCAGATGCGGCGGATTTTCGCGGATGAGAAAAGTGATTGAATGAAGTCGCCATACAAAGTACCGAAGAGGAACACTAATCAACACTAATTCCCACTAATCTGATTAGCGAAGATTAGTGGCGATTAGTGTTCTGTTGCTTTCCTATCCGCGTTCATCCGATGCATCCGCGACAATCCGCGTTCTATCTTCCTTTCAAAGCTCAAGCATGGATAAGCTCTCTGTTAAATCGGCTCGGCAGGCGGGCGCCATTGGGCGCAACGCGCTCGTGCAGGGTTGGATCCGCACGCGAAGAGATTCTAAGGGGGGCTTCAGCTTTCTCGAAGTGAACGATGGCTCCTCGCTCGGCAACTTGCAGGTGATCGCCGAGGCGTCGCTCGCCAATTACGAAAGCGAAGTGAAGCACCTCTCGGCCGGCAGCAGTGTGAGCGTGCGAGGGGAAATTCGCGTCTCTGGCGGGCAAGGACAGGCGACGGAATTGGCGGCGACAGAGATCATCGTCCACGGCGTGGCCGATCCGGAAAAGTACCCGCTGCAGAAGAAGCGGCACACGCTGGAAAAGCTGCGCGAGTGGGCGCACCTGCGGCCGCGGACCAACACCATCGGCGCTGTGATGCGCGTCCGGAACCGCATCTGCCGCTCGATTCACGATTTCTTTCAAGAGGAAGAGTTTCTCTACGTTCACACGCCGATCATCACCGCCAGTGATTGCGAAGGCGCCGGCGCCATGTTTCGTGTTTCCACGCTTGATGCGGAGAAACCGCCGCGCACGCCGCAGGGCGGCGTTGATTACGCCCAGGATTTCTTTGGCCGGCCCGCGTATCTTACGGTTTCCGGCCAACTAGAAGGCGAAATCTACGCCACGGCGATGGGGAAGATCTACACCTTCGGTCCCACCTTTCGCGCCGAGAACTCGAATACCTCGCGGCACTTGGCCGAGTTTTGGATGGTCGAACCCGAAGTCGCCTTCGCCGATCTCAACGACAACATGGATTTGGCCGAGCGGTTCCTGCAGCGAATTGTGCGGGACGTGTTGACCGACTGCGGCGAAGACCTGGAGTTCTTCCGCGAACGGATTGATGCCGAAGTTGTCGCGCGGCTGGAAAGAATTGTCGCGGGCGCGTTTCAGCGGTTGCCGTATACGGAGGCGATCGCGCTCTTAGAAAAATGCGGCGAGAAGTTCGAGTATCCGGTGAAGTGGGGCGTGGACCTGCAAGCCGAGCATGAACGCTACTTGGCGGAGAAGCACTTTGGCTCGCCAGTGATTCTGTACGACTACCCGAGCTCGCTGAAGCCGTTTTACATGCGTGTGAACGACGATGGCGAAACGGTCCGAGCGATGGATGTCTTGGCCCCCGGCGTCGGCGAGATCATCGGCGGCAGCCAGCGCGAAGAACGGCTCGATGTGCTTACCGCGCGGATGCAGGAACAAGGCCTGAGCCCTGCCGACTACTGGTGGTACCTGGAACTCCGCGAATACGGCACCGTCCCCCACGCCGGATTTGGTTTGGGCCTGGAGCGGATGGTCCAATTCGTCACCGGCATGACCAATATCCGCGATGTGATCCCCTTCCCGCGCTACCCTGGCAGCGCGGAGTTTTGATTCGAGCCACCGATTTTTATGCCCGATCAACAACCAACCGCCGGTGTTTCGCTAACGCGGGATGCGTGGCGGCGTTTGAAACGGAATCGGGTGGCGATGATTGCACTCGGGGTGCTCGTCACGGTGGTGCTGCTGGCGATTTTTACGCCGCTCTTACCTCTGCAGCCGCCGGACCGGCATAACACGGCAATTCAATTCGCGCGGCCAACCGCTTCACCACTGTGGTTGGAGACGTTTGATCTCGACCCCGCGGAGCTCGCCGCTTCCGCCGAACGCCTGCCCGCCGCGCGGCGCGAACTGGCCGATGCCCGGCTGAACGAAAGCGGCGAAATCGTGCGGCAGAAGAAGGATGCGCTCAGCTCCATCACGCAGCGTCCGTACCGCCGCGTCGGCTTCACCACGCTCGGCCCGGTAAGCCGCTGGATGGTTCGCACGCGGCTCGCGCTCTTTGGCAAGTGGGAACTCAACTCGCTCTGTGGACGGGATGAGCTGGGCCGGGACGTACTCAGCCGCGTGTTTTGGGGCGCTAGAATTTCGCTCGTCGTGGGCCTAGTCGCCACGCTGGTGTCGCTAGTGATCGGCGTCACCTGGGGCGCCACGGCAGGCTACGTCGGCGGGTGGGTGGATGACGCGATGATGCGCACGGTGGACGTGCTCTACTCGATTCCCTTCATCTTCGTGGTCATTTTTCTGCTGACCATTTTGAGCGAAGACTCGATCAAGGATTGGCTCGAAGGCTGGGGCATCGACCGCATCACCATCTTTTACTTCGTGGTCGGCGCGATCTACTGGCTCACGATGGCCCGCGTCGTGCGGGGGCAGGTGATTTCGCTGAAGAACGAACCCTTCATCGAAGCGGCGCGCTCGCTGGGCGTCACGCAGGCGGGCATCATCTTTCGGCATCTGGTGCCGAACTTGTTTAGCGTGGTGATTGTGTACCTCACCCTCACCATCCCGCGGGTGATTTTGTTCGAAGCGTTCCTGTCATTCCTTGGCCTCGGCGTGGAACCGCCGGATGTCTCGTGGGGCCTTTTGGCGAACGAAGGCATTCGCGTTATCACGCCGGTCCGCACGTACTGGTGGCTGATTCTGTATCCCAGTTTGGGGATCGGGGCGACACTCTTCGCGCTCAACTTTTTGGGCGATGGACTGCGGGATGCGTTTGATCCGCGGCTGCGCAATCGATAAGAGTCAGAGTCCATGCGCTAGCGGAGCGCGTTGTGGCTCACCCACCGAACACGCGCTTCACATACGCCGCGTTCGCCCCAAAGTTCTTCCGCACATTGTGCGCATCGTTCGCATCGCGCGAGCGTTCCAGCACCAACCAGCCGCTCCAGCCGATGTCAGAAAGCGTTTGCCGGACGGCGGGGAGGTCGAGGCGCTCGTTCTGCTCCAGCAGCACGCCATCTTGATCGGTCGCGTGAATCTGACAGATGCGTCCGGCGCCAAGCGTCCGCAATTCGGCGTGCAGATCGCGGCCCGCTTGCAGAGGGTTCGCGAAGTTGAAGTAAATCTTCACCGCCGGCGAATCAATCTCGTCGAGCAGCGCCACTTCGCCGCCGGCGTCGAGCGCGGTTTCCAGGCCAATCGTTACGCCGGCCGCTTCAGCGCGTGGCGCGAGCTTCCGCAGCCTTTCGACAATCGCCGGCCGCATCTCGGGGTGCTGCACAAGATCGCCACGAACGCCTAACGGCAGGAATACCACCTTCACGCCGAGTTCTTGGGCAGTATCGAGGCAATCGCCCACCATCCGCTTGTAGGTCGGCCGTTCGGCGAAAGACTGCGCGTAGAAGCCGCTCATAGCGAGCGAGCAGATCGTGAGGTTGTTGTCACGCGCGGCGGCGAGGAATTGCTCCCTTACTTCCGGCTTGCCGAGTTGGCTATCGAACGTGTCGCGATCGCCGAGGCCCCCCATGTCCACTTCCACGCCGTCGGCGCCGATTTCTTTGGCGAGCGGAAATGCGCCGAGCCGCTGGCGCTTGAGGATCATCCAGTCGCACACACCGACGGGGTAGTTTGGCGGCGTCGGTTCAGCGGCTACTACATCACGAAACTGCGCCGCCACGATCGCCGCGCTTGCGCCTGCCAATACTTGCCGTCGAGTGAGTGCCATTCAGTCCGCTCCCGCGATGGTGCTGAGCGCTTGATACATTGTCGAATCAATCGAGTCGGAGAGGAACTCGACATGCCCATCGGCGAACGCAAACTGCCCGCCGCCGGGATGGTGACTGCCGAAGGCGCCGTTTTGGCGGTTATACGCGGTGAAAATCACCCCCGCGCCGGGCGGCGTGTTGAGGGGGTTGGCGGTCGAGCGAAGGCAATCAGCGGTCGAGAGGGCGTAGGTCCAAGTGTTGGATGATTCCCACACATCGGCGAGCGTCACTTCGCCGAGCAGCATCGTTTGCGAGGCGCCGTCAGTAAGCTGCTGCATCTTCCTTCGCGTGACGTAGAGGAAGGGCCCCGTATTGCGGAACTTGATGACTTCACTCGGGGTGCCGGGCGGCAGCGAACCTTGCGCCAGCGCATAACTGCCGGTGGCTGCGATCACCGGCAGGTATACTTCGCTGAGCGGCGCCGCGATGTCACTAGGGCACACAAACACCGCGGGTCGCTCCGCCACGCCACGGCGTTTGCCCTCGATGCTGTACCATCCCAAGTCGTTCACGTTGCGGTTCCACAGGCCACCGTTCGCCACGGCGAGGGCATCGCACAGCGGTTGCTCTTCCAGCTCTGGCAGTAGCGTGACGAACGCGCTGGCGGCGTTCTTCTTGTCGGGTGACAGGCCGGCCGGGCATTCTCGCAGAGTGATTTTGTCGCCCGTGTCATCGCAGCCGACGCGACCGGCGGGGAGCGTGCGGTTTACGCCTTCGTACAGTCCAATCGCCAGCGCAAGCTGCTTCAAATTGTTCGCGCACGCCATCCGTCGGCTTGCTTCGCGGGCCGCTTGAATCGCCGGCAACAAGAGCGCCACCAAGAGCGCAATGACCGCTAGCGATACCAACAGCTCGATGAGTGTAAACCCTCGGCCGCTGCCCCTTGCTCCAAAGCTTGGCGCTCGGCCGTTATGTGTTCTCTTGGGCATGATTCACCCCCGCGCGACTGGTTTGCCAATTCAAAGTTCCGGCAGATTTTTCCCAAACCGGGCAAGGTTCGGGGCGCCTCAAGACATAGTATAGTGGGCGGTGATGAAGAATCCGCAAGAGCCAAGTCGAAATTCGAGACCCATTTCCGGCCCCAACCCGGAGGCGGGGTTCGCTGCGCAGTATCAGCGGATGTTCAGCCAACTCGCAACCATCGCCGCGGGGGTGCTGGGACAGACGGAAGGGGCCGAGGATGTGGTCCAGCAGGCGGTGGGCATCGCCCTCGAGAAAGGACGTCAATTTGATTCGCCCCCGCAGCTTTTCGCATGGTTGGCGACGGCCGTGCGAAATTGTGCGCTCAATGATCGCCGCCGACGTTTTGGCCACCATACCCACGCGGTGGAGCCGGCGGAACTTGGCCGCTCAGTGATTGGAAAACCATTGCGAACCAAGAGCCCGATTAATCGCCAAACGGGCGAATTGCTCGCCGATCAAGCGGAGTTTGACGACGAAGTGCTCGCGGCGCTCGAATCGCTGGCCCCCGAAGCGCGGTGCTGTTTGCTCCTCCGTGAGGTGCAAAATTTGGCCTACGACGAAATTGCGGCGCTGATGGATATGCCAGCCGGCACGGCGATGAGCCACGTCTGCCGCAGCAAACAGCGGCTCCGCGAACTACTGGCCCCGCAGGAGGCGCCCAGTTCCTCATGATGAATTCCAATTCCAACTTGCCGCCCGATCCGAGTTTGGCGCCCCTCTCTGGCGAGCCAGCGGCCGAAGGTGTGGACGCTTTCGACACACCGCTCGATCACCGCATCGCCGATTCGCTGCGGCGGCAGTTTCCCGCGAACACGGCGCCAGCTGCGCACGTCGAAGCATTGGCGGGTCTGTTGAATCACGAAGTGGCGACAAAACCGCTAATTCGGCGGAAAAGTTGGTTGGTTGCCGCCGGTCTCGCTGCGGCAGCGGCAATCGGCTGGGCCCTGCTGTCACCGCGGAACGTAGCGCCCATCACACCGCATTTTACGCCCACGCCCCTCGCGGAGGTGTATCAACAAGTGGTGGGGGACGGTTTCGAGCCGTACTACGAATGCCGCGACCTGGCGCGGTTCCGCGATGTCTTCGCCGAACGCCAAAACGTTCCGCTCACGCTGGCCACGATGCCCGCCGGCAGTCGGATGCTAGGGCTCTCCTATCCCGGTGGTTTAAGCCGCGACACCACTGCCATGCTGTGCGAAGTCGACGGCAAGCCGGTAATGGTGTTCGTCGACGCGCTCGCCGCCGATCAACCTAAAGTTGCCCCCCGTGGAGCAGAATCCGCGGGCCTCAACATTTTCCGCACCGAACGCGAAGGCCTCGTGTTCTATGAAGTAACCCCGTGGCCCGTATCCCGCGCCGCGGATTTCATGCAGCGCGCCAGCTCCTGGAAGTAGTCGCTCCCACTTAGCCATGATCTTCGCTGTTGTGGCGGTTCGGCGCAATCGCAAAACTTTTCCTCAAGTTCTGCAAGGCTCTGCCCTGCTGGCGACACTGTAACGTGTGGCGAAAGGAGAAGACCTCATGCGTGGAACGATGCTGCTCGCTTGTGTGCTAAGTTTAGGGCCCGTGGTCACTTACGCCGCTTTTCCGAAAGTGGCGCTCCAGCCAATCACAAAAAATCAACTCGTGGCGCCGGTGGGCATCACCAATGCGGGGGATGGGACGAATCGGCTTTTTGTGAACGATCAGCGCGGGGCGATCAACATTATCAGTGGCGGTTCGCTGCTGCCGACGCCGTTCCTTGATCTCTCCGCGAAGCTCGTTCCCGAGCGCGCCGGCTTTGATGAACGCGGCCTCTTGGGCCTCGCCTTCCATCCCAACTTCGGCCAAGCGGGACTTACCGGGGCCGACAAGTTTTACGTCTTCTACACCGCCCCCCGACCCGGCGGAAATCCTACCGACCCGGTTAACCCGGTCGATAGCCAAAGTGTCATCGCCGAGTACCGCGTCACCGCGCCCGGCAGCAACGTGGCGGATCCCACTTCGGAGCGCATTCTGCTGACGATCGATAAGCCGCAGTTCAACCACAACGGCGGCTTCTTGGGGTTCGGGCCCGATAACATGCTCTACATTACCACCGGCGATGGCGGCGGCGGGGGCGATAATGAACCGGGCCACACCGGCGGCGGCCCCGGCACAGTGGCGCCAGCCATCAGCGGCGGGCTGGGTAATTCGCAGGACCGCAGCAAGTTGCTTGGTAAGGTGCTGCGAATTGACGTTGGCGGCACAAACGGCCCCGGTGGCCAGTACGGCATCCCCGCCGACAACCCGTTCGTCGGCGTGGCCGGCGTGCGGGAAGAAATCTACGCCTACGGCCTGCGCAATCCGTGGCGGGCAACGTTCGATGGTGACCGCCTTATCGCGGCCGATGTGGGACAGGGTGCCGTTGAAGAGGTGAACCTCATCGTCAAAGGGGGCAACTACGGTTGGCGGATTAAGGAAGGGACGTTTGATTTCGATCCCACCGTGACGCCGAGCCCCGCCGCGCCTCTGATCGATCCCATCGCCCAATACACGCGCCTCGGTCAACAATGGACTCCCCAAGATTGGCATCTCGGTGACGGGGGGAGTCGTCTATCGCGGGTCGGAGTTTCCAGAACTGGTGGGCAAGTATCTGTTCGGCGACTTCAGCACCGGATTCAACCCCGGTAACGGCACGCTGCTGGGGCTGGAAGAAACGTCGCCCGGCTCGTTCAATTTATCGGTGCTCGACGTGACGGGTGGCAACCCCATTGGCGAGTACATCATGGCGTTCGGGCTCGATGAGAACGGCGAAGCGTACGTCGCCACCCGCCGGGCGCTCGCCGCCAGTGGACGGGACCCGAACGGAATACCAACCGGCGCCATTTATCGAATTATCGCCGTTCCCGAACTTAGCTCGTCCGTACTACTCTTGTCCGTAATTTCCGCCCTCTTGGTTGTTTGCCGCAGGAGCAGGTTTTGGTGATTTATCCTCTGGAACGCCACTTCCGATTCCTCGCTCTGTTGCTCGTCGCGCCGAGTCTGTTGTTCCAGGCCGGCGCGGCGGGTGCGGCGACACTCCATCGCGACGATTTTACGCCCGCTGGAACCTCCGGCTGGGGTGGCGGCGGAGCGGGGGGACAGACGGTGCAGCGCGTGGGGACTGGCGGACCTGCCGGTGCTGGCGACGCCTACCTGCAATTTCAATCGCCGGGCGCGAATCTAGCGGTTCATAACGCCCTGCCGGAATGGACCGGCAACTTTAACGCGGTTAGCGCCGCCCGCATCACGCTCGACGCCCGTAATACCATTGGTTCTGAACCGATCGCTCTGCGGCTGGTGCTGTTTGGTCCTACGTCCACCGGTAATCGCTGGACTTCGACGCTTGCCACCACAATTGCCGCGGACAATGTGTGGCGACCGTACACGTTCTCACTGGCCGCCGCCGATCTCACTCAGGTTTTGGGAACCGGCGCCCACAATGAACTCCTTAGCGGCGTAGTGCAGGTGATGTTTCGTCACGATCCCGATCCCCCTTCCAGTGGGGGCGAACCAGTGCTCGCCACGTTGGAACTCGACAACATTCGCTTGCGCGCCGCACGAGCCCTGGGCGACTACAACGACGACGGGCTCATCTCGGCTGCCGACTACTCCGTCTGGCAAACGAGCTTCGGCTCGGCGGCCCCGAACTTCGCCGACGGCAATACGAATGGCGTCGTTGATGCTGCCGACTACACGGTTTGGCGTGACGCGCTCCCGGGCGTGCCCGCGGCCAGTGTTCCTGAATCATCCGCGCTCATCCTGGCGGCGAGCGCGCTCATATTGCTGGGGGGACGCCGAATCGGGCGAATTGTTGCGGTTACTTTTTACGACACTCAACCAAGGGAGACTGTGTAATGATTCGATCACGCAATCTGCTGGCGCTCGTCGCGCTGGCGCTCGGAGCGACGGTGAGCCTCGCGCACGAACAGCGCTATAACGTGCTGAACATGAATGGCGCCAATGAAGCGCCAAATCCGGTCGCTTCGCTCGGGACCGGAACCGGGCTGGTCACCGTCGATACCGACCTCTTTACCATGCGGGTGCAAGTGCAGTTCAGCGGGCTCACCGGGAACGTCACCAACTCGCACATCCATTGCTGCACCGCCGTGCCCGGCGTCTCGACTGCAGGGGTGGCGACACCGGTCCCAAGCTTCCCCGACTTTCCCGCAGGTGGCAAATCGGGAAGCTACGACCGCACGTTCGATATGACGCTGGCTTCCAGCTATAACCCCGCCTTCATCACCGCCAATGGCGGCACAACGGGCTCCGCATTCGCCGCGCTCCTCGCCGGGTTCGATTCGGGCCGCGCCTACTGGAACATCCATTCGACATTCGCCAACCCGGGCGAAATCCGCGCGTTCCTGACCCCGGTGCCGGAACCGAGTTCCGTGGCGGTGCTGGCGCTCTGGGGAGTGGGGCTCTTCGCCTACCGCCGCAATCGCCGCACTGCGTAGCGATTGGCGGAAAACCTCGCGAAAACTCAGGCCACGGCTCACTTGAGCCGTGGCATTTTTGTTGCTCGCTAGCAAGGGCCCGAAGTTGCCGCGAACTCCCCCATCGGCTACGATGTCATACTTCCGCTAGCTACTTTTTTCAGTCAGCGGAGTGTAGCTCAGCTTGGCTAGAGCACCTGCTTTGGGAGCAGGGGGTCGCAAGTTCGAATCTTGTCACTCCGACCTTGAGGGGACATTCTGCTGAAAAGTAGAATGTCCCCTTTTTTTACCCATGAATGACCTGGCGCAGATCCCCGGCATCGGCAAGACATTCGTCAAAGACTTCGCGCGGATTGGAATCGTCAGCCAGCGGCAGCTCATGGGCGCGCAGGCCGAAGTGCTCTTCGACCGGTTGTGTGCGGCCAACGCCCGAGAGCTTCACAAGACCAGTCGCAATTATTTGTATGTAATCCGCATGGCGATCTATGCCGCTGGTGGCGGCGAGAATCCTGAGCTTTTGCGCTGGAACGCTTGGTCCGATCGAAGCCTTGCCGCGCGGAATAAAACTCCGGCAAAACAGACCCGGAGGAACCGTCTGCAAGCGGATTAAATCGCCGCATTGGCCCATGCCCATTTACCTCGACAACCACGCCACCACGCGCTGCGACCCACGAGTGGTCGAAGCGATGCTGCCGTACTTCACAGAAGAGTACGGCAACGCAGGCAGTCTCATTCACCCGTTCGGCGAAGCGGCTCGCGAAGCGGTCGAGCGAAGTCGCGAGACCATCGCCGATGCCATCGGTGCCGCGCCTGAAGAGCTCGTCTTCACCAGCGGCGCAACAGAGAGCAACAACCTCGCCATTCGTGGCGTGGCGGAGCGCACGCGGCGGCGGGGCGATCACCTGGTCAGCGTGGCGACCGAGCACAAAGCAGTGCTCGATCCGCTCTCCCGGCTGGCGCAGCGGGGCTACCAGGTGACATTGCTGCCCGTGGCTCCGCATGGCCAAACGGACGCAGGGCGGCTTGATCCACAGCAAGTGGCCGACGCAATCACGGACGACACCTGCCTCGTGAGTGTCATGCTCGCGAACAACGAAATTGGTGTGATTCAGCCGCTCGCCGAAATTGCGAACATCTGCCGCGAACGCGGCGTGCTGCTGCACTGCGATGCCACGCAAGCGGTCGGCAAGATTCCGGTCCATGTGCGTGAGCTTGGCGTGGACCTGATGAGTTTCACCGCCCACAAACTGTACGGGCCGAAGGGGATTGGGGCGTTGTACGTTCGAGGGCGCGACCCGATCGTGCGGCTTGATGCGCAGATCAATGGGGGCGGGCAGCAAGCAGGGCGGCGAAGCGGGACGCTCAACGTACCGGGGATTGTGGGGTTTGCGCGGGCGGTCGAGTTGTGCGTCGATAACGCGGCATCCCGTTCCTCCAGTGACGCGGGATGCCGGCTCACGACGCTGCGAACCCGACTTTGGCGACGGCTCCACGCTGAACTCCCCGGCGTCGAGCTCATCGGCCCAGTGCTCGACGCGTTGGACGAATCCGGCGAACCACTCCGCCTACCGCACAACCTGAACGTCTCCTTTAGCGATGTCGAAGGGGAGGCCATTTTGCTCCGTACTCCAAATGTCGCCGCCAGCAGCGGGGCGGCGTGCAGTTCCAGCGATCCAGCTCCCAGCCACGTGCTCGCCGCCCTGGGGCTCGGCGAAGGCCAAATCCGCAGCAGTTTGCGATTCGGGCTCGGTCGGTTCACGATGGCCGAAGAAATCGAACAGGCGGCGGACGGCCTCGTTGCGGCCGTTCGGCAGTTACGCACGTTGTTGTAGAGGAATTTCGCCGAACCCTCTTTTCTGGCCGCCAGGGCTGCTATAATTCACAGAGTAACCGATCGGGCCAATCTATCGGGAATGGTTCCGTTTTCAAAAGTCAGGAGTTTTGCAAGATGAGCGTTATTCTCACCGAGCGCGCGGCGACCGAAGTTAAGCGGATTATGGACCATCAGCAAATGGGAGAAGGTCATGTCCTGCGCGTTGGCGTGATGGGGGGCGGTTGCAGCGGATTCAGCTACAACCTGGGCTTCGACGACAAATTCGACGAAAAGGCCGACATGAAGACCGATTTCTTCGGCGTGCCGGTGGTGGTCGACAAGAAGAGCGCCCTCTATCTCGATGGCACCACGGTCGACTTCTACGAAGGGATCGAACGCCGCGGCTTCACGTTCGATAACCCCAACGCTGTGAAATCCTGCGGCTGCGGCAGCTCCTTCCAGGCCTAGCGGCTTACCGCCAAACTTGCGTCGGACCGCCGACTTTTGTGGCGATGTGGCGTTTGTGGCGCTGGTCCTGTCCAATTAAGTGGCCAGAAACTGGCGGGTTCTCGTAACCGTCACAATCCGAACTACAGGGTTTGGGATCAGCGTGAACTTCGCGCCGCCGAGGCTCTAATCGCGTTGACGTGACGTAAGCTTCAGGTGGCGGACCAAAGAGTTCGCCTCGGGCAAGTCTCTTCTGTGCAAATGTCGGCCAAAAATCGGCCGGGAAAGTGGGCGTCGCGCTATGTTCAACGCAATCCGGAAGTTCCTGCGTAGTGAAGATGGCCCCACGGCGGTTGAGTACGCCGTGCTCTTGGCGATGATCGTGGTCGCCTGCTTGGGCGCCGTTAATCAAATGGCGAACGCAACCGCCGGGAGCTTCGAGACCTCGGCCCAGCAAATCAACGGGGCGTTTGGTTCCTAGCTGCCGGCCGCGCGTGCGGGACTTGAGCCATGCTTTGCATCGGTTTTCCGTAAAGCCGAGCTTCGTTCTGGCCGATCCAAGCTGTGTGCCCGCAGGCGCGTTCACTGGCGCCCGATTCGTTTCCTAAGTGACAATTCCGCGAGAATTCGGCCTAACCTTCAGCGGCTCTTCCGACGCTCCGAGGCGACCTGCCCCCGCCTCCGGCTTGGAAGAGCTGCGTTTTTTTGTAGGTCAGGCAACCTACAAGATCAGCATCGCGTCGCCGTAGCTATAGAACCGGTATCTCTGCCGCAGAGCTTCATCGTAAGCCCGCTGCATCAGTTCCACGCCACCGAACGTGGCGACCAGCACCAAAAGCGTGGTGCGCGGAAAGTGGAAGTTGGTCAGCAGTCCATCGACCACACGAAACTCATACGGCGGATAGATATAGAGGTTGGTCTCGCCACTGAACGGTTCAATCGTTCCACCTTGAGCGGCCGATTCCAACGTGCGCACACTCGTTGTGCCAACCGCGATAATCCGTCCGCCCGCCGCGCGTGTGGCGCTGATGTCCGCCGCCGCTGCCGCACAAACTTCGCACCACTCGGCGTGCATTTGGTGCTCGGCGATGGTCGGCGCCGTGATTGGCCGAAACGTACCAAGCCCCACGTGCAGCGTGATGGTGCTCACATCGATCCGCTGCTCCGCCATCCGCCTCAAAAGTTCTTTGGTGAGATGCAAACCTGCCGTTGGCGCCGCCACGGCGCCGGCATGGCGGGCGAAGACCGTTTGGTAATCGGTTAGGTCGGCGTCAACCATCCGCCCATCGCGAATGTAATGCGGTAGCGGCACTCGGCCGATCCGGAGCAGAATCTTCTCCGCGTCATCGTCGTTTTCCGGGTGGGCGAGCCACTGGCCATCGTCGCTGCGCTCCAAGAGCCACAACTTCTCGCTCGGCCGACCTTCGCGATCTTCCAGCATCACTGCATCGCCCGCCTTCAGCTTACCACGGGTCTTGCAGACGATCCGCCAATGCCCATCTTCCGTCGAACCCAAATACAACCCTTGCCACGCGCCACCCGTTCCCACGCGCCGCCCGATCAGCTGCGCCGGCAGCACCTTGGTGTCGTTCACCACCACTCGATCGCCGCTGCGCAAGAACTCCGGCAGGTCGCGAATGTGAGCGTGATCGATCGTTTGGCTCGTCCGATCAACAATCATCAGCCGCGCATCAACCCGGTTCCGCAACGGATGCTGCGCAATCAACTCCGGCGGCAGGGTGTAATCGATGAGAAATTCGCTCGGCATCGCAGCGGCGTGGGTTAGCGGTCGAGGTTGAATTTACCGTAAATTGGAGGCGCTGGTTAGCCGCGGGGCTCGCCCCCTCGTTTTCTGGGGTGGCCTGTGGTGCGAAGTCCGCAACGAGACCAGTTACCTCGCGTGATAACACAATCGCGGGGACAAGTTCCGCGACTGAATCAAGGACGCGGGGATAAGCCCCGCGGCTAACGCTCACAAAAAAATCCCATGCCGATCCACATCCCCGTCATGCCGACCGAAGTCCTCGAGTGGCTTGCCCCGGCGCCGGGTAAGCTGATGGCCGACGGTACGCTCGGCGGCGGCGGGCATACGCGGCTGCTAGCGGAACGCGTGGCGCCCACCGGCCGGGTGATTGCGGTGGATCGCGATCCCGCCGCCGTCACTGCCGCGGAAACGCTGCTCGCCGGGTTGCCGGTGAGCGTGGCGGTCGCCAGTTACGTCGAGCTGCCGGCCGTGCTGGAAGAAGCGGGCGTCGGTTTAGTGGACGGCATCCTGCTCGACCTGGGGCTGTCGAGCGACCAACTCGCCGACGACACCCGTGGTTTTAGCTTCCACAGCGACGGCGAACTCGACCTGCGGTTCGATCCCACTACCGGCGAGCCTGCTAGCAGACTCGTTAATCGCATGAGCGCCGAAACTTTGGCGGATCTCATCTTCAACTACGGCGAAGAGCGCTGCAGTCGGCGGATCGCCCGGCGAATCGTCGAAGAACGGCGGCAAGCGCCCATCACCACGGCCCGCCAGCTAGCGGAAATCGTCCGCCGAGCGGCGCCAGCAAACTACGATTCCCACATTGATCCCGCAACTCGCACTTTTCAAGCGCTCCGGATTGCTGTAAACGACGAACTTAAACATGTGCGGCTCGCCCTTCAGCGGCTTCCCGACTGCCTGCAGCCGGGGGGGCGGTTCGCCGTGATCAGCTTTCACTCGCTCGAAGATCGGCCCGTTAAAGAAGCATTCAAGAGCGATCCGCGCCTTCGCACGCTCACGACCAAACCAATCCGCCCCACCGATGACGAAATCCACCGTAACCCCCGCGCCCGCAGTGCGAAGCTCCGCATCGCCGAACGAGTCGCATGAATCGCACCGCCGCCACCGCAACCGCTTGGGTGGCAAACAAGCGGCGTGGGCGCTCTCGACGGTGACCGCGGCGGTGCTGCTGGTGGGCCTCTTGGCCGTGCAGCGTTTCGCCGGCCCCGGCGGAGCACCGGAACGTGAGGAACCGGGCGCGATTCAAACCGCATTCAACGCGCCTGCCGAACCCGCCCGCCCGCAGCCACTCGTTTTGCCGCCACAAGGAAACGGGGCGAATCCGTCGCCGGGGATTCTGCGCTAGCTTTGTTCCGCCGCCGTGAGCGCCGCCCGCATTCGCTCCGCCACCAGTGCGAGCAGCGACTCGTCATCCAGTGCCGCCGCTTGTTCAACGGTAATTGGCTCGCCAAAGCTGACCCGAATCTTCGCCGGCCGGGGCAAAATCCGCCCGCGAGGAAGCGCCTTGATGACCCCTGCCATGCCGATGGGTTGGATGTTCGCCTTACCGCGGCGCACCAGCACCAGGAAGCCTGGTTTGAGGGGTTGAAGCTGGCCATCTTCCGAACGCGTTCCTTCGGGAAAAACCACCACGGCGCCGTTGCGCTTGAGCCGAGTGAGCGTTGACCGGAGGCCGGCGAGGCCCGTGCCGTCGCGGTCGATCGGAATCGCATCGAGTGACGAAATGTACCAGCCTAGCGGGCCGCGAAAGAGGGTGTCGCGGGCCAAGAAACTGAGCTGCCGGGGCACGACGGCGCCCAACAGCGGCGGGTCCAAGTAGCTGGTGTGATTGGCCACCACCACCAACGGCCCAGTAAGCGGCGTTTTTTCTGCTCCCGTGATTCTCAGCCGGTTAAATAGCTTAAAGAAGCACCAATACTTATTCGCGCTGAACTTGTACCATGCGCGGCTCAGCCAACTCGGGCCGTCTTTTGCATCGCGATTAGCGGCGGGCGTGCTCATGACGGCGCCGCTTCACTTGGTGTCGCAGGTGCCGCGGCCGTCTGCTTTTCCAGCACCAACTCCATCAGCCGTTCGACCACTTGGTCTTGGCTCATGCCGTCAGTATTCACTTCAATTTGCTGGGGCGTTTTGGTGAGGGCGCCCACCGCACGGGTGCAATCGCGGGTGTCTCGATCGCGCTGCTTATCGAGCACTTCGGCTCGGCTTACATGCTCGCCGCGGTTTACCATGTCCAGATACCGCCGATCGGCCCGCACCTCTTCACTGGCTGTCAAGTAGATTTTGCACTCTGCGTGAGGAAAGACCACCGTCGATTGGTCGCGTCCTTCGGCCACCACATCCAAATGGTCGGCCCATTTCTGTTGCAGGGCGACAAGATGCGCACGCACGCCGGGGTGGTCGGCCGCGTACCGCGTAGCGGTGGTGATTTCGAACGTGCGAATCGCCCGGGTCACGTCGCGCCCATCGAGCTGCACCAAGCCATCGGCCAGGTCGATGTGAATCGACTTGGCGACATCCAAGAGCGCGTCCGCATCCTCGAGATCAACGCCCCGCTCAATTGCCGCCAAGGTGACAGCGCGATACATCGCTCCCGTATCGAGGAAGCGAAAGCCTAGTCGGGCGGCCAAGGCGCGGGCAGCGCTGCTTTTGCCGGCCCCCGCGGGGCCATCGATCGTCACAATCATGCGGCGGAACTAACTTGCACTCAAAAAGGGGGCGAACGCACGATCCTACCACGAAACGGCGGCCTCGAACCAGTCGTGGGGGGAGGCTTCGATTTCCACGACGCCGTCGTTCACGTGTAGGTTGCAGTAGGGCCCGCCCGCTAGGTCGAGCCGCGTCGCGGTGGTGAAGGGGCGGAAACCGCGGAGTTTGGCAGTGGTGTAGCGGCCCTCGGTTTCGACGATTCGCAGCCGTACTTGCTCCTGGTCCGTTTCGATCCGCGTGACCAACAGATTCGGGGCACTCAGGTGCAGCCACCACGCTTGGTCCAGGGGAGTGCCGGTCACGAACGTCGGCGCCGGTTCGCCTGCCAGATTCGCTGAAAGTTCCAGCGCGGCTGGCCACGGGTAATCGCAACCGAGGAGGAGCGCGAATTGCTGCGAGCCCTCCAAGAAATTGCCAGTGGTGAGCGGTGTGTCGAGTTGGTTCGCATTCCGCCGGTGATGCGCGGCTGCGTCCCACGGCACGAGCGTGATCCGGGGCGAAGCATCGGCCCAGTGGACGAAATCGCCCGAGCGAAAACTCTTGCCCACCGCGTGGCTCTGAGCTTGTCGGCCGACGACGATGTCGCCGCCATCGCCCCACGCTAAGCGATATGCCAGCGAAGTTTCCGCTAGATCGCCAACCAACGCTTCTGCCAACTTCCAAGTGATCGTCACCACCGCCCACGGTCGGCCCGGTACGAGCGCGATGGTTTGCGTGAACGTGCCGAACTTACGATCCACGGGGCCGATGGTTCCGGTTGCGCGCAGCGCTTGGCCGCCCCACGCGTCGTGCGTTTGTTCCCACGCCACGCAATGCGAATCCAATTCCTCGAAGCGCGTGACGGGGTTGCGACTCACCCCCAGCTGCGCAATTGACGCGCGCAGCACCAACCGTTGCGACAGCGCCGGCCGCCGCGCTGTGAGCAGCCGCAGCGATTTGAGCGTACCACGCTGTGGATCGAGCACCGCTTCGACGGTGGAGTTCGAAATCCGATCGCCGGTCACAACGCTGGAAGGCGCGAAGTTCTCGTCGGCGATGCGCACCGCACCAAATGCCGGCGCCTTCTTCAAGAGACGATTTCCAATCTGGTTCTCGATCACCGCTTGCGCCGGAAAACTCCAAGGGTTGATCGCCATCGCACCGTCCGCCGAACTTGCGTTTGGCGTTACCTGCCCGAACTCCAGCAGCCCCGCCGTCAACCGTTCGCGCCAGCGAACCGCCGCTGGCGGCATAACGGTGGGCGTCACCAAATCACTCGGCGGCACAACTCGGCAGTGCGAGTAGCTCGGCGGGGTCTCCTTAAAATACTTCTCCAGCGTGACGAACTTCCCCAGTGCATCGCTTCGTCGCGCTGCAAGCTGTAAATCGGCGTGATGCTCGTGGGCATGCCCCGGCCAACTCGCCAAGAGCAAAGTCGCTGGCGATTCTTGCTGCAGCACGCGGGCCAACTGCTGCGCCCAGCTCGCGAACGTCTCCTCGGCGCCTGCGTCGAGCGGCGTTTTCGCGAGTCCCTGCAGGTCGCTGTGCCCACTGCCGGTCCACGACACCTTGCCATTGGCCCCGCGGGTAACGTTCTGGCCGGTGAAACTTGTGAGCAAGGCGCCCGCGTAACGCAGGTCCGAAAGAAGCTGCGGCGCCCGCTCGGGGAAGTCGCCGCTAAAACTGCCGTAGCAAGTCGGCTCTCGGCCCGTTACTTCCGCCACGACCGCTCGGCAGCGCGTGATTTGTTCCGCCAAATCTTCCGGCGAAAGGTCACTCAGTCGCACGTCATCGTAACCGCTCGTCAGGATGCACGCTGATTCCCGCTCAATCGCGGTGCGAAGTTCGGCGGCAGTGCCGGGATGCTCAGCAGCGAGATGTTCGAGTTCACCTCCACGGATGAGGAGATTGGTCGTCCGCTGCGACAGTTCGTTCCGCAGTGGCTGGCCTTGAAGGTCGCGCGTGGAAAGCAGCACATCAACGATGTGCAGTTCCACGCCATAAGCATGATTGCGCGCGGTCGCCAGCAGATCGTGGCACGTTTGCAATTGTTCCAGCGCCGCTTCACTTTCCCCCGCCACCGCATGGTGCGCCGCCGCCACCGCGGCCGCATCGAACTTCGCCCGATCCACCCCCCCCGTTGCAAGCTCGCGGCACAACGCTTCCACCTGCGCTAGCGCGAACCCGAGCGCATAGAACTCGGCGGCCAGTTCTGCCGGGACGGTCACCGGCGGCTGAAGCCGCTTCAAAAGTTCGGGAATGATTTCCGCCCGCCGGGCGAATCCCTCCAGGACGACACCTTCGACATTCCTCCCCTGCTTCACAGCCGCGAGCCATTCCTGGACTTGCGGGTCGTCTAATCCGGCCGGAACGGCAATGAGTTCCTGCGAAACCGCTTCGGCTGGCGGTAGCTCGAACACGTTGTGCGTCCCGGGCGTACGGCCAGTAGCGGCTAGCAGTTCGGGCTGCCAGAGTGCGGTCCACGCGGCCAAGCAACCACTTATCGCCCGATCGGCGGCGAGGGCTGCGGCTAGGTTTTCGCCGGGGATCAGCAGGCTGGCGGATTGAAACGACATGCTTATGGGCAGCAAAAAAGCCCCGATTGATCGTGAAAAGCTTATTTTTGCCGGGATTGGGAGATGTTAACCCCCTATTCGGCGGGTGGCCACAAAGAGCTCTTTCATTTTGATTTTTGAGGTGTACATTCAGCTCCTAATCGCCTTTGCTCACCTGCCAGTCGGACGATGAGCGTACTCGAAGCCAGGCCTTGTAATCAACAAAACCTCGTCGCTTCGACCATCCGAAGGGGCGATTCATGTCGCCAGAATGGGGCGGTTGGCGTGATTTGCTATCAAGTTTGCGGATTCTAAGTAGAATATGAAGTAAGCGGAATTTCGGCGCGGCGGCTTTTGCTGCGCGCTAGCGAGGGCGATCGTTGGAACCGGTTACCCGTTTCATCTTAGCGGCTACAGAGGCCGCTGGGGTGAAATACAGAACAGTCAGAAGAGCGAGATCGGAATCATGGCCAATTCAGGCGCCGTGTGGGGAATCGATATCGGCCAATGCGCGCTCAAGGCGCTGCGCTGCCGGCCCCACGAGAAAGATACCAACCGGCTGGTCGTCGAAGCGTTCGACGTGGTCGAGTATCCCAAAATCCTTAGCCAGCCCGACGCGGTGCGCGAGGAGCTCATCGCCGAGGCGCTCGCCACGTTCCTCTCGCGGAACGACGTGAAGAGCGATCGCGTGGCCCTCGCCGTGCCGGGTGAGAGCGGCCTCGCGCGGTTCATCAAGCTGCCGCCGGTGGAAGCCAAGAAGATTCCGGACATCGTTAAGTACGAAGCGAAGCAGCAGATTCCCTTCTCGCTGGACGACGTGGTGTGGGATTACCAGCCGCTCAAAGGCGCCAGCCAAGAAGAAGGCTACGCGCTGGAGACCGAAGTCGGCATCTTCGCGATGAAGAAGGATCAAGTCGCCCGCGCACTCAAGCCGCTCGAAGACGCCGGCGTGGAGGTCGATTTTATTCAGCTCGGTCCGCTGGCCCTCTACAACTTCGTGGTGTTCGATCGACTGAACAACCTGGAAGGAATGGAATACAACCCGGAGGAGCCGCCCCCTTCGACGATGGTGCTCTCGCTGGGCGCCGATACGTCGGACTTGGTGATCACCAACGGCTTCCGCGTCTGGCAGCGCAGTTTGCGGATCGGCGGCGGGCACTTCACCAAGGCCCTCACCAAGGAAATGCGCACCACCTTCGCCAAGGCGGAGCAGATGAAGCGCAACGCCGCTAAGGCGGAAGACCCCAAGGCGGTGTTCCAGGCGATGCGGCCGGTCTTCAGCGACTTGGTTTCTGAAGTGCAGCGCTCGATCGGTTTCTACATGAGCAACAACCGCGGCGCCAAAATCGCCGAGGTCGTGGCGCTGGGCAACACGATGAAACTGCCCGGTCTGAGCCGCTTTCTGGCCCAAAATCTGGAATTGCCGGTCAAGCCGGTGGACGAGTTTCAATCGCTGGTGGCCGGCTCGAACGCCGAGATGCCGCAGTTCAAAGAGAATATTTTGGCCTTTGCGACCGCGTACGGATTGTGCGTGCAGGGCCTCGGCATGGGGCAGATCGCCACCAACCTGTTGCCGGGCGAAATCGTCACTACCCGGCTCATCCGCGCTAAGAAGCCGTGGGCCGTGGCGGCCGCGGCGCTGCTGTTGGCCGGGATGGCGGTGAACTACACCCGGCACGTTTCGGCGCTCAGCACGGTGGATGTCGAAGGCGATTGGAAAAGCCCCCTTAGCAGTTCGAAGCAACTCAAAAGCACGGCTGATGGTTTTAGTAGCGAAAACACGACGCTGAAAGAAAAGTTCAAATCGATCGAACAGATCGGCAGCAACCTACAAAGCAATTCCGATGGCCGACTGTTGTGGCTGGAGCTGCTCAAGGCAGTTGATTCGGCGCTGCCGAAAGACGAGCGCCCGGAAGCGGAACGCGAAAAAACCGCGGCGGACGTGACCAAGCGGAATGAACTGCACATCACCTCGATGGACTGCCAGTATTTCCCCGATGGCGCCACGTGGTTCAGCCGTGTGTCGAAGTTTTACGACGAACAGCAGCGCACCCGCACCGAAGAGGAAGAAGCCGCCGCGGCTGCTGCGCCGCCAGCAGAAGCAGCGCCCGTTGAGGGTGAATCGCCGGCTGAAGGCGAAGAGCCAGCCGTAGATCCCGAAACTGGCGAGCCAATTGCGGAAGATGTTGCCGCCGTTGATCCGGCCGCTGAAGAAACCGTTGACGGCGCCGTGGATGAATTCGCTGCCGATGCAACCGGTGAAGCGGGTGTCGATGGCGAAGCAGCGCCCGCTGGCCCAACCGGCCCCGGCTACGTGGTGCAGCTCATCGGCCATCACTTCCATAACGACGAAAACGATCGCGAGAACGAAGGCTTGCAATTCGTTCGTAAGACGCTCATCAAAAACCTGGAAGAGGGGGAAATCGAACTCCCCGATGGCGCGGGGGGAATGGAAATGGTCAAACTAAAGGACCTGGGCATTTCCTTCCCGATGGTCGTCACCCAGTACCGCATCGCGAATGTGACCTACGACCCGAACGCCGGTTCGGCTGAGGAGGCGACATCTGCCGCCCAACGCGGCCTGATGGGCGGTGGCGAAATGATGGGTCCCGGCATGGGTCCTGGGATGGGAGCGGGCCGCGGCGGCGTGGGAGCCAACGCGGGCCTCGGGGCGGCCGAACCACCGGAAACCTGGAAACTCCGCCGCTACGACTTCATCGTGCAGTTCTTTTGGAAACCAACCACGCGCTTCATTCGCCACAACCCTGACGCAGCCGCCGCCGAAGGCGCGGCCGTTGAAGAGACCGCGGGCTTTTGACGTAGGTCAGGCTTTCTAGTCTGACAGCCGTTGTAACGATTTCATATTTAACGACAGACTCAACTCGCTCATCGTCAGGCTAGAAAGCCTAACCTACGGATCGAATTATGGAACAAATCCGCGCAGCATTGGCCTGGCTCAAACGGCAACACTTTTGGGTGCTGATGGGACTTGCGCCGCTGATCGCCATTGCGTGCTGGTACTCGGCAACCGGCGCACTGACCTCCAAGTTCACCGCGAACAAAAGCGCCATTGATGGCGAATTCACCGCCACCAGCAGCATTCAGTCTCAGGCGTTCAAGCCCAACGATGCGGTCAACACGCTGCAGAAAAACGAAACCAAGAAGCTAGCCGACGGAGTCCTGGCGCTGTGGACTTCGCTGTACGATCGGCAAAAAGAACAAGTGCTGCGCTGGCCGGCCCAACTGAGCGAGCGCTTCAAGAACTACGTCGCCAACAAGAAGTTTGGGGACAACATTCAAGACGCGCTCCGCAACGAGTACATGACGTACATTGATCGCCGCTTTCCGGAGCTGGTGGACATCGTTAAAGCGGTGCCGATTCCCGACGAAGGTGACGCCGCACCTGCCGGTGGTGGCCGCGGCGCGATGATGGGTGAAATGATGATGGGCGGTGGCGGCCGCGGCGGACCGATGGGAGGCGGCCGGGGCGGAATGATGGGGGGTGAAATGGGCGGCATGGCGGCGATGGGGGGCGCCGAAGAAATCGAGCTCCCCGCCGGCAAAATTGTCGATTGGTTGGCCGACGACCAAGCCCGCCTGAAGGCCGAGCTGCAACCACCCCAGGTTCCCAGCCCGCTGGCGATTTGGGTCACCCAGGAGAACCTGTGGGTCTACGAAACCATCCTCCGCGCCATCGCCAACACCAACGAGGCAGCCGGCGCCGACCGAAACGGCAACGCCGCGGTCCGCAAGATTTACAGCATGCTGGTCGGCAACATGGCCAAGGGCCAAGGGACGCAGTCAGGCCAACGCATCTACATGCCCGAAGTCGCCGCTGTGGGTGGCATGGAAGGTGAAGGGGGCATGATGGAGGGCGGCGCCGAAATGATGGAAGGCGGCGACATGATGGGTGGCGAGCGCGGCATGATGGAAGGCGAAATGGGCATGGGCGGCGAAGGGGATGAAACCCAGATGCTGCTCGCCGGTCGCTACCTCGATGCGGAAGGCAAACCACTGCCCGTGGCCGGTGGCGGCGGCGATGCGGCGGCCGACCCGATGGCGGACCCCGCCGCGTCAGGCGGCGGCTTCGATTTCGGCGTGGAGTACAAACGGTTGCCGGTGTCGCTCACGCTGCAAGTGGATCAGCGCTGGCTCTCGCGGCTGATCGTCGAGCTGGCCAATGCCCCGCTGCAGATCGAGATTCAAGAAGTGCGGGTTGATCCCAAGGAAGAGATGGGCGGCGGCATGATGGGCGGCCGCGGCGGTGGCGGAATGGGAATGATGCCGGGCCTGGGGGGCGGCGCTGCTGAGATTCAGTTCTTCGATCGCCAACCGCACGTGAAAAATGTCATCCTGCAGGGCATCGTGTACATCTTCAACCCGCCCGATGAAACCTTACTTAATGTTGATGAAGAGGGCGCCGAAGGTGAAGCTTCGGCTGACGGCGCGCTCGAGCCCGGCGTTTAGTTTTTCGTACAACCGCTAGCCGGACCGCCACGCGGTCTGAATCCACACTCAACGGAATCACTCCTCACGGACAGCCCGAGGTATCCCATGAAACTAGGTCGCAAAGGTAGCAAAGCCAAAGGTTCCGGCGGAATCAAAAAGCTGTTTCTCGCGCACATCGAGAAGTTGGTGCTGGCGCTCATCGCGGCGACCGCCGGGTGGATCGTTTACAGCGGGCTTAGTGTTCAGGGCGAAACGCGCCAGCCGACCGAACTGAGCACGAAAGTGCAGCAGGTCAGCACGGAACTGCAAAACTTCGAACCTGACCTCACCCCGCCCGAACCGGTGGAGGGTGAAGAAGAAGTGGCCACCGAAGAGGGAGCCGAGCCTGATATCATCTTCGCGCCGCCGGTGGAGCAAGCCAAGGTCACCACGGTGAGCGCGAAAGATTACCAGTCCCGCGGCCTTGATCGCGCGGTGGTTCCGCCGACCGTCGAACGGGGCGACCCGAAATTGCTTCCCGCCACCAAGCTGCAAGGTTCCGCCATCACCGCGCTCGTCCCCTTATACGACGCCGCGCGGGCTCGGCAGCAGTTGCTGAAAGAGAAAAAGAAAGAGCTTGAGCGCGAACGCGAGCAACAGCGCAACACCCAACTCGGAGCCGAAGAGAACAACGGTCGGGGCGGTCGCGGTGGCCGAGGAGGGCGCGGTGGCCGGGGCGAAATGGATGCGATGATGGGTGGCGAAATGGAAGAAGGGATGCGGCCGGTGGAAGCCACGCTCCGGCCGGCCGGCGTGGCGCTCGATAACTCGGAGTTGATTCAGGTTAAATCCGTGGCCGTGGTGCTTGCCAAAGTGCCGGTGAGCGACCAATACCAGGCGTACATCTCGGCGCTCGAAAACGCGCGCGGATTCGATCCCACCCGCGACTTGCCGGAATACCTGGGCGCCTTTGTCGAGCGGGCCGACGTGACTGCCGGCGATGACGGCGAGCTGAAGTGGGTTCCCGTTCCGATTCCCAACCCGCTCGGCAAGCCCTCGCCGGTGATGACCGCGAAAACGATCGCCTACGCGACTTCCAACTGGGTGCAAGGTTTTGAACTCCCCGAAGACACGCGTTACGACCATCCGAACCTCACCTTCCCGCTGCCCCCGCTGGTGGGTCGCGATTGGGCCACCAGCGAAGTAGTGCATAGCGACGTGCCGACCGCAGTAGAATCGGAGAAGGCGGCGAATGAATTGGAGCAAGAGCCCCAGGACGGCGCGCCGAAACCGGACGGAGAGGAGGAAGACCTCTTCAGCGGCCCAACCGACGGGATGATGGGCGGCGAACGCATGGGTCCCGGCGGAATGGGCCCGGGCGGAATGGGTGGCCGCGGCGGCATGATGGGTGAAATGGGAATGCGCGGCGGCATGGGTGGCATGCGCGGCGGAATGGGGATGATGGAAGGCGGAATGGGTGGCGGGCGCGGGGGTCCAATGGGTGGTGGAATGGGCGGCGGCGGCATGATCGGTGAATACACCATGCAAACCGACCACATCATGCTGCGCTTCTTCGACTTCGGCGTGCAGCCCGGCCGCAAGTATCAGTACCGCGTGAAGCTGGTGCTAAATGATGTCAATCGCTGGGCCCCGCTCAACGCGCTTGAAAAAACGGTCCGTGAGCGCGTCGCCAAGTATCAGGACGAAGTCTACACGGCGATGGAGAAAGCCCAATCCGCCACCGGTGCGGGGGGCGCTGGGATTAACCGTGGCGAAATGGGCGGGGCGCAATTGACAAGCGCCAAGCCCTTAGCCCGCATGACCGAATGGTCGGAACCAAGCCCGATCATCTCCGTCCCGTTGGCCGGCGACATTCGCGTGAAGGGGGTTACTCCCGCTTCGGACCGCCAGTTCAATGCCGAACCGGTGGCCGAACTCTTGGTGCAAGGCTTCGATGTGGATGACGAGGGCAAAGCCATGCAAGCCTCAAAACTCGGTAAGTTCAGCCTGGGCAGCGTGATGAATTTGGAAAACCAAAAAGTCGAAATCCTAGTGGAGAACAATCGCTTCCTGAAAGAAGTGGACGACTTCGATTTCCGCACCGCGGTCACGCTGGTGGACATGACAGGCGGCGAGAAAATTGGCGGCGAGCTAACGGCTCCCGCACAGACGCTGCTGATGGACGCCGCCGGGCGAATGTACGTGCGCGATGAGCTCGGCGATGCCACCGATATTGAGAACTATGAGCTCATCTATGAAAACAAAGGCGCTGGCGCCGGCGGCATGATGCCCGGCGGCGAACGGGGTGGCCCGCCGATGGGCGGCCGCGGCGGTGGCGGCGAATTCGGGTTCTAGCGCCCCAACTACACGTACCGAAACTCAATCGGCATCGCCACGTCGTGGTCGAGGCTCTTATGCACCGGACACGCCTTGGCGGCATGTTCGAGTTTTGTGCGCTGCTCCGGCGTGAAGCTCGCCGGCAGTTCGATCACGGTGGTCAGTTCCGCAATCTTCCGTGGCGGAGCCGTGGTCATGTGTTTTTCGACACTCACCCGCGCCTGGTCGAACGGGATGCCATTGCGCTCGGCGACGATCGCCATCGTGGTGAGCATACAGCTCCCCAGCGCGGTGGCGACCAAGTCGGTGGGGCTGAAGCGTTCGCCCTTGCCCATGTTGTCGGTCGGGGCATCGGTTTCAATCCGCGTCCCACTCGGCCCATGCACGGCGCCGCAGCGGAGCGAACCCTCGTAGGCGATTTCAACTCGAACGGCCATCGTTTTCATCCTCGGTGAGTGTTGTCAGCGGTTAGAGGTTAGTTGCTAAGCTTAACAACTAAACACTGACCACCAACAACGAACAACGTTAAGCGAACAGCGCCCTCACGGCGATTTGGGACCAGGATTCGTAGCCCTCGAGCTCGTCGAGAATCTCGCTGACCGGGAGAAACTGCGGGTCGGTGAGGTCGTCTTCGCGGGAGGCGACGTTCGGCTGCTCGACATCGAACAGATGGACCACACCGATGTGGACTCGGCCCACATCGGTTTCATCATCATTGATGAGGCCGACGCACGTTTCGCGGAACGGAGTATCGATCACAATTTCTTCGGCGAGCTCGCGCTCGAGTCCTTCGCGGTACACGTGGTGCGAAGCGCCCCCCGTCCCCTTGAAACTGGCCGCATCGACACTGGAAATATGCCCGCCGACGCCGACGCTGCGCTTCGCCCGCAGCCGCGCTTCGCCGCCCCCTTTGCCGCGCAGGTAGCTAAAGAGCCGCACCACGCCGCCGCTATCGGTATGGCGGAACAAACAGTAGGGAATAAGCTGCTTGAAGCTGGGGTCCTGCTCCATCGCGCCACGGGGCCGGTAACTGAGCTGGGAATCGTCCAGGAGCGCTGGTAGGTAGCGCTCGAGTTCGGCCGAGAAGCCCTGGAAATGCCCGATCTGGTGGAAGAGTTCGGTGGGCAACACCAGGATTTGTTCTTCGGTAACGACGGGAGTGGCGACGGCGGGCATGCGGGCGATCCTTCGAGGCAAGATTGGCGTGAATGAACAGTCTACCGCACCCGCTAACCGCGGTCATGGGGTTCGCCGCGGTCTGTGCTTGGGGGGCGCTGAATTTCAGCCGGTAAAGTGTAATCTGTTGCCAGTTCGATCCCGGCTGAAAGACAGTGCCACCCGCAACCGTTCGATTCGCCGCCCCTCGCCCCGCGCCAGGGAAATTTGCTAATCTAATGCTCCCGCCCGCACGTCCCGCCCCGGAGCCAAGAGTCCCCATGCCGCTCACCGCCGATGTCGCCCTCACCCATGCCAAAGCCGCCGCCGCGGAAGGCAAAATCACCGCTACCGCACTCGAGAACCTGACGTGTTGGCTCACCGAGGAGCGCTATGCTGGGTATCTGCCGGAGGTGCTCGCGCATGTCGAACGGGGCGAATGGCAGCGGCTGGACGATGTTTTTTGGACGATCATCCCTTTCGGCACCGGCGGCCGCCGCGGGCGGATGTACCCCATCGGTTCAAACGCCATCAACGATCGCACGATTGGCGAAAGCGCGCAGGGCCTCGCCGACTATGTGAAAGCCACGCTCGGCCCCGGCGCCAAATTGAGCTGCGCCATCGCCCGCGATACCCGACACAAAAGCGATCACTTCGCCGAGCTGTGCGCTGAGATTATGGTCGCCAACGGGTTCACCGTGTACTTTCTCCGCGGCTATCGCAGCACGCCGGAACTGTCGTTTGCGGTGCGATACAAGAATTGTTCGTGCGGCATCATGGTCACGGCGAGCCACAACCCGCCCAGCGACAACGCGGTGAAGGTCTACTGGTCGACCGGCGGCCAGGTGCTGCCGCCGCACGATGCGGGAATCATCGAGCGGGTGATGAGCTGCCAGGAAATCAAGCGGACGAACTTCGCCGAAGCGCTCGCCGCCGGCAAGATCGTGCCGTGCGAAGAAGAGATCGATCCGGCTTTCATTTCCGCGGTGCTTACCCAAGCGCTTCCCGGGCCGCGCGATTTGAAGGTGCTCTACTCGCCACTGCACGGCGTGGGGGCGACGGCGGTGCTGCCGGTGCTCGAGAAGGATGGTTTCAAGCAGGTCGAGCAGTTCGCGCTCCATGCCGAGCCGAACGGCGACTTTCCGAACGTGCCAGGGCATGTGTCGAACCCCGAAAATCCAAAAGTGTTCGATTCGCTCATCGAGCACGCCCGGCTCAGCGGGGCCGACTTATGCGTGGCCACCGATCCGGACTGCGACCGCATCGGACTCGCGGCGCCGCTCACCGCCGCCAATCCCAAGCAGTTTGCCACGCTCACCGGTAACCAAATCTGCGCGCTGTTGTGCGAATACATCTTGGAGAATCGCAAGCGGAACGGTGGGTTATCGGCCGACAAGTTCGTCGCCACCACGCTGGTCACCACGCAACTGGTGCGACGGATCGCGGAGAGCTACGGCGTGCGAACCATCGGCGATTTGCTGGTTGGCTTCAAGTGGATCGCCGGCGCGATCGACGAGTTTGGCCCCGAGAAGTTTTTGTACGGCACGGAAGAATCGCACGGCTACATGGCGGGTTCGTATGTCCGGGACAAAGATGGCGCCGTCGCCGCGATGCTCGCCTGCGAACTGGCGGCAAGCCTCAAAGCCCAGAAGCAAACGCTGCATGAAAAGCTCGACGCCCTCTACTGGCAACACGGCTGCCATGTGGAGCAGACCATCAACGTGCAAATGCCCGGCAGCGAAGGGATGGGCCGCATGAAGGAAGTGATGGCCTCGTTCCGCAGCGCTCCGCCGACCGAGCTCGGTGGCCTCAAAGTTGTGAAGATTCGCGATTACGAGGGGAGTCGGCAGTGGGCGGTGTGCAGTGGGCAGGCTCAGCCTGAGCCGCTTATGGGGCCGGTAGGCGATTTGGTGATTTTCGATCTCTCGGAGGAAGGCAATTATGTTGCCGCCCGGCCCAGCGGCACGGAGCCCAAAATCAAGTTTTATCTGTTCGGTTACACGCCGCCGGAGCAACTGCACGACCTGGAAGCGGCTAAGGAAGCGCTTTCAGAACGGCTCGCAGCCATCGACGCCGATCTGCGCAAGTTCGCGGGGGTGTAAGCCAATCTGCGTTTGGTGGATTTTTGCCGCCTGTTGGCGATCGTCATCGGCTCTTTTCTGACGAAACTGTCGGATCCCATCAACTTAACCGTAGTCTCACGAAGACTTCACATTTCCTTCACATGGACCACCTAATTTGTTGCTTCTTGCAGCGCACGAGCGCAGCAGTGGTGACAAATCTGGTTTATGAAGGAAGTCGTTGGAAATGAAGGACAGCACTCGTGATGGGGCGATGAGCGCCCCGCGGACTGCGTTCACCCTGGTGGAGCTGCTGGTGGTGATCGCAATCATTGGCATCTTGGTGGCGCTCCTGCTGCCAGCCGTGCAAGCGGCGCGCGAAGCGGCCCGACGCAATCAATGCGTCAATAACATGAAGCAGTTGGGGATCGGCGTTCACAACTACGAGTCCGCGTTCAAGAAACTGCCAGCGCCGGGTCAGTGCGATTCCACGGGGGGCGCATCGACGACTTACATGATTCACTCAACTGCCACGTTGATGCTGCCGTACATCGAGCAGCAACAGGTGTATGATCTGTTCGATCACAGGAGCAATCCGATCACTGCATACAGTGCGACCCCGTCGGGGACGGGCTATCAAACCTCCAGCGGATGCTTGCTGCACGCCAAGACCAAGGGCCGGAACTACGACGACCCGGCGCACCCCAATGGTCAGCTTGCCGCCAAGACGGCCATCGATACTTTTGTCTGCCCCACAACGCCGCTGAGCAGCCAAGAGCGCGACCCGGTCCACGGTTATGGCGGGGTCGACTACATGGTTTTCGCGCTGTCGGATGTCGATAGCACCGTTGGTTCACCGACCTATGGTCAGCGTACGCCGGGGGCGGGTTCAGCGACCTGGAAAGCCCAAGTCGTCGGGCCCATGCTCAGTTGCGATGGCGGCGGGTTCAATCGCGTTGGTGACGGGACGAGCAACACGCTGCTCTGGATTGAAGACGCGGGTCGTGCTCATCCCGACGTCTCGCAATTCGGAGCGACTTCAGCCCGCAAGACGCCTGTCTCTAGCCCGGCTGACCCCATGGCCTCGGGCGCTCGCCGAGTCTTCGCCTGGGCCGACGCCGACGCGGTGAGCAACGGCTACTCGGGCCCCAGCAACTCCACCGGATCGAAGCTGGCGCAGTTGAACAACTTTGCGTCCCCAACAGGGGGGCCAACGGAATGTCCGTGGTCGACCAACAACTGCGGCCCGAACGACGAGCCGTTCGCCTTCCACCCCGGCGGCGTGAACGCCACGTTCGGCGACGGTTCGGTCCGCTTCTTCGCCGATAATACTGACGGCGTGCTGATCAAATTCTTGGTCGGGGCGAATGATGGGGAGATTGCGAAGTTGAATTAACGCGGGCTTCCGCTAACGCGGCGTAAGCTATTCGCGAAAATTTCGAGCCGGCCTCGGGAACCTAGTGACTTCCGAGGCCGGCTTTTTCTGTCACTGTGGTCGCACTCAAGCTCGTGCTGCCGATTCATCCGCAGCGCGTTACACTGAGGGGATGACTTCGGATGACGAATCGCCGCTGATCGACACCTCCCCGGCCGGCGACTCCGGTTCTGCACCGCCCAAGCTTTCAAAATCCCAGCAAGCGTTCTTCGAACGCGCCGCCGAGAAAGTCCGCACGCACTTTCCCACCACGCCGGGCGTGTACCTGTTTCAAGATTCCGCGGGCCGGGTAATATATATCGGCAAGGCAAAGAATTTGCGCGCTCGGGCCGGTAGTTATTTTCTCAAAGCGGCGGCCGAGGATTCGCGCACCTGGCAATTGGTGCAGGAAGCGCACGATATCGACTTCCTGCCGGCAGAGAGCGAAGTCGATGCGCTCCTCATGGAAGCCCGGCTGGTGAAGGACATTCAGCCGAAGTTCAACCGCGATCTGCGCGATGACAAATCGTTTCCCTACCTGCAGATCACTACGCACGAAGATTTCCCCCGGGTGGAGATCACCCGGCAACCGCAATCGAGCGGCGCCAAGCTTTACGGCCCCTTCACCAGCGTCTCCAGCTTACGTGGCGCCCTGCAGGTCTTGCAGCGCATCTTCAAGTTCCGCACTTGTTCGCTCGACATCGAAGAGCAAGATGAGCGCTGGCGCTGGTTTCGGCCCTGCCTGTTAGCGTCGATCAACCAATGCACGGCGCCCTGCAATCTGCGGATCAGCAAAGAAGAGTACCGTCGCGACATCGCCCGGCTAAAGACGTTCCTCGAAGGAGGCCGCGTGCGGTTGCTCAAAGAACTGGAAGCCGAAATGCAAACCGCCGCGGCCGAACTCAAGTTCGAAATGGCGGCCCGATTGCGCGATGAAATCAACCTGCTCAATCGGCTTGACGACCGGGGCGAGCTCGATAAGCACGAACAGCCTGAGGTGTTTTATGTCGACCCGAAGAAGGGCCTCGCCGGGTTGCAAAAAGTGCTGAAACTACCGAAACAGCCGCGCACCATTGAAGGGGTGGATATTGCGCACCTCGGCGGGAACGAAACGGTGGCGAGCCTGGTGCAGTTTATCGATGGCTTGCCGTTCAAGCCCGGATACCGCCGCTACCGCATTCGCGATGTCGAAGGGATCGACGACTTTGCCAGCATCCGCGAGGTCGTCTCCCGCCGGTTCAAGAAACTCAGCGAGGACCAAGAAGTTTTTCCCGACATCTTGCTGATCGACGGCGGCATCGGCCAGCTCAACAAAGGGATGGAAGCGTTCGAGCTGATTGGCGTCCGCCCACCGACGGTCATCTCGCTCGCCAAGCAAGAAGAGCTGGTCTTCGTGCCGGGCCGGAGCGAACCACTGGCGCTGTCACGCAATTCGTTCGCCCTGCGGCTCTTGCAGTACGTGCGGGATGAGGCGCATCGGTTCGCGCAGCATTACCATCATTTGCTGCGGAAGAAACGGACGTTGGGGGAATAATCGAATTGCGAGCTCGATTTCACCTGGCTTTTCGGCTAACCCCACTCTCTGCTACGCGAGTTTAGAAGCAGCGTTCAGCGCGGATGAAGGCCCCGTGCAGGATGAGGCTGCCGTTGCTGTCCATCAAGCGGACGTCGTTGATGCCACGCGTATCGGAGTAGATTTGATTCGACGGCAGCGCCACGCCTCCCACGCCGATCACACGGTAGTCGGCGCCGACGCGCCACTTGCAGCCGATACGGTGGTTCACGCCGAGGATCAGTTCGCCGATGGTGGCGAGTGACTGTTTGTCGGCATGCGCTACGGTGAGCTGCCCCTGGTTCGGGCCGTTGTTGATGGTATTCGGCGCGGTGTAGCTACCTTCGTAGTAGCTCATGTCGATATCGTTCGCGAAGACCCCCGCCTTGGCGCCGAAAACCAAACTCGTCCGGCAGGTCGCAAAGTATTCACTCATGCCGCCGAGTTGGAAACCGTACAGGTTGTTCTTGGTAATCGTGTGCAGGCGATATTCCGTGGGATCGTTATCGATCATGTAGTCGTTGTTGTCCGCGCGGAAGAGTACGCTTTCATCGAAGCGGAAGTAGCGAAACCCGCAGATCGAGTTGAAACTCCACGGGCTGCCACAGGCGCAGGGATTGGAGAACACAATCAACCGGTTCGCTTCAAAGTTGTGGATGTTCCAATCGCGATCGACCCGATGAATCTGGGCGTTATCAACGTAGGTGTTCGCCGGAGCGTACGGGCTGGGAAAGTTAAGCTGGTCTTCGTTGCGAATGCTATCGAGGCTACCGACGACTTCGGTGTTGCGAACGTCATCGTATCCGCCGTTGTTGAATAACTGCCAGTACGACAGCTCCCATCCCGTTTGCTTGCAGATATCAAACCGGGTCAACCGCACTTCCATGCCGGGCGCCCAATCGTCGCCGACATCACGAACGTCGAGCAACTGATTGTCTTCCTGCCCGCTACCGTACGAGAAATAGTACGGGTTCTGTTCAGTGCGAACCAACGACACGAAGCCCACCGAACCACCCCACACCACGTTGCCGCAGTTGCGATTCAGCAGGTTGCCAAACCGGCCGCTCATCCAGCCGCCGCCATCACAACTGCCCGCGTCGCAACTTGCTGCGGGGTAGCCCGCATCAGCCGGCATCGGATAGCCGCCATCGCACGGGGCGCCTTCCAGCATCGCGGGGGCGCCACCCATTTCCACAGCGGGTGGGGCGTAGTTTCCCACCGGCGCAGCGTAAGTGGCGGTCGGTTCTGCAACGGTGTAGCCGCCCGGCGAAGCGCAGTTGCACGCCACCCGTGGCGCGGCGGCGCCCTGCAGGTACGGAGCGCTGGCGTACGGATTGGGGGCAGCTGTGTTCCCCACGTAGGCGGGCGACACCATCTGCGCCCAGCCGCTGCTCGCCATGCCCAGCGAAGCCACCACGCCAACCGACCAGTAACGCACCTTCATCGCCCGATCCTCCTTGATCTCCGCGGAGCGCTCGCATCCTTGCTGCGCTCTTTCAGCGGCCCTCGTGCGCGAGTTCCGTCAACGACGTTATCGACGGCCGCTGCGGGTGGGCTTGGGGCTCCTTGAGGATTTTGCCGGCCGAAACTCGTCGGCTAGCAGCGTGCAACCGGTGCAACCGCTACAGTTTCCCACGCCAACCCTGGCTACCGGAATGCTTCCCGATTACCATTGGGAGTGCCAATTCACCCCAGCAATTCAACTCTTCCTGCTCCGTTCTGTTCACCCTTGGCGGCTCATGCGTGTTGGTCTGTTCATTCCCTGTTACATCGACCAACTTTATCCCGATGTCGGGCTCGCGACGCTGGAAGTGCTGGAAAGTCACGGCTTGGATGTTCATTATCCACCGGCTCAAACCTGCTGTGGTCAGCCGATGGCCAACACCGGCTGCAACGCTGATGCGAAGCCGGTTGCCCAGCATTTTCTGACCACTTTTGAACCGTACGATTATGTGGTCGGCCCCAGCGGAAGCTGCGTGGCAATGGTCCGGCATCACTACCACGGGTTGATTGACGAAGCGGCGGAACACCGGCTCGCCGCCAAAACGTTTGAGTTGTGCGAGTTCCTGGTGGACGTGCTGAAGGTGACGCCCCCGCGACATGCGTTTCCCTACCGGGTGGGCCTACACCAAAGTTGCCACGGCCTGCGGGAACTGCGGCTCGGCCCCTGCACGGAAGCGCAGGTCTCGCGGGTGAACAAAGTGCGAGTGCTGCTAGAAGGTTTACAGGGCATCGAGTTCTGTAATCTTCAGCGGCCCGATGAATGCTGTGGTTTTGGCGGCACGTTTGCGGTTGCCGAAGAAGCGGTGAGCTGCATGATGGGGGACGACCGCATCGCCGACCACCAGCAAGCGGGCGCCCAAGTCATGACCGCCGGCGATATGTCGTGCCTGATGCACCTGGAAGGCCTCATCCGCCGCCAACGCAAACCGCTCGCCGTGATGCACGTTGCACAGATCCTCGCCGGAAGGCAGCCACAACAAGTGTAGGATGGGTTATCCGCGCAGCGGTAACCCATCAACGCGTCGGAACAATTTGCATTCAAACACGATGGGTTACCACTCACGCTGATAACCCATCCTTCAATAGCTTCCAAATGTCTCACGCCACCCTCGCCACCGAATTCGTCGCCGACCGCAAGCGGGCGGCGTGGCATGATTCGGCGCTCTGGTTCGTGCGCTCGAAGCGGGACAAATGCGCCCAGGCGCTGCCGGAGTGGGAATCGCTGCGTGAAATTGCCTCGCAAATCAAGCAGCACACGTCGTCTCGACTCGCCGAGTATCTCGAAGAATTTGAACGCAACGCCACCGCCAACGGCATCCAGGTCCATTGGGCCCGCGATGCGGCGGAGCATAACGCCATTGTGCTGAGGCTCCTGCAAGAGCGCAACGTGAAGCTGCTCGCCAAAAGCAAGTCGATGCTTACCGAGGAGTGCCACCTCAATCCCTACTTGGAGAAACACGGAATCGAAGTCGTCGATACCGACCTGGGTGAACGGAT
Organism: Pirellulales bacterium; assembly: GCA_022841705.1. GTDB lineage: Bacteria > Planctomycetota > Planctomycetia > Pirellulales > Lacipirellulaceae. The sequence goes on along the minus strand of JALHQZ010000003.1, from coordinate 106,356 downwards.
CGTCCAGTGGCGCAACGAACCACCAAGCCACATCGTGCTGCCGGCGATTCACATCAAGAAGGAAGAAGTCGGCGAGCTGTTCCACGAGAAGCTCGGCACCATCGCTGGCGAGTTCCAACCTGAATACTTGACCGAAGCGGCCCGCGTTCACCTACGGCAGAAGTTTCTCGAGGCCGACGCGGGGCTGACCGGCGTCAATTTCGCAATCGCCGAAACTGGCGGATTCGTGGTCTGCACCAACGAAGGGAACGCCGACCTCGGCGCCTCGCTGCCATCGCTGCACATCGCATCGATGGGGATCGAAAAGCTCATTCCCAAACTGCATCACCTCGGCGTGTTCTTGCGGCTGCTCGCGCGTTCCGCGACGGGCCAGCCGATCACCACGTACTCCTCGCACTTCCACGCGCCGCGGCTCGGCGGCGAGTTGCATGTGGTGCTGGTCGATAACGGCCGGAGCAAGCTGCTGGCGAGCGAAGAGTTCCGACGGTCGCTTAACTGCATCCGCTGCGGGGCGTGCCTCAACACATGCCCCGTGTATCGCCGCAGTGGCGGGCATAGTTATGAGTCACCGGTGGCGGGACCGATCGGCAGCGTACTCGGCCCCGCGCGCGATGCGGCCAAGAATGCATCGCTCCCCTTCGCGTGTACGCTGTGCGGCTCCTGCACCGATGTTTGCCCGGTGAAGATTCCGCTGCATCACCAGCTATTGGCGTGGCGAAAGGAACTGGCGGATGAGAAACTCGTCCCCGCCGACAAACGCTTTGCGATGAAGATGGCTGGACTATTGTTCCGCTCACCCTGGTTGTACGCCACCGCTGGCCGCGTGGGCCGCTTCGCGCTCCGTTTCGCCCCGCGCTGGCTGGTATACAACCGCCTTAACGGCTGGGGCCGCCAACGCGAGCTGCCACCCGCACCGAAGAAGAGTTTCCGGCAGTTGTTTCGAGAACGAAAAAAGTAGATGCCGACAAGTCGCGAACAAATTCTGACCGCCGTCCGTGCGAACCAGCCCCCGGCGACACCTGTGCCGCAGGTCAAGGGAACGTGGATCGAGTACGACGACATCGTCGGCCAGTTCTGCGGGCTGCTTAAATCCATTGGCAGCGCGGGGTATCTGGTCGACTCGCTCGATCAGATCAACGCCACGCTGGCCGAGCTACCCGCGTATCAATCGGCGACGCGCATCTGCTCGCTTGTGCCGGGCGTGGGTGATTCGTCAGTCCATTTGGATTCTCTCGCTCGCGCGCATGAGCTCGATCAACTCGATATCGCGATCGTCAACGCTGAACTTGCGGTTGCCGAGAACGGCGCCGTGTGGATCAGTGATGCCGCGATCAAGTACCGGGCGCTCCTCTTCATGGCGGAGCACTTGATTGTGGTTGTACCGGCGAATGGGCTCGTGCCGCACATGCACGCGGCGTACGACCGCCTGCGGCTGCCTGAGTTTGCCGATGGTCGCAAGGCGTTCGGGGCCTTTATTTCTGGCCCCTCAAAAACGGCCGATATCGAGCAATCGCTGGTCATCGGCGCCCAGGGGCCCCGGTCGTCAGCGGTGTTTTTGCTGCGCTAGCCGCTCCGTTACGCGCAATCGTTATCACCGGTCGCGCAGTTCTTATTGCTTTGCCCACCGGCGCGGGAATAATTGAGGGTATGAACACCACTCAATTCTTCGCTGCATTGTGGGCCGACTATGTGGCGATGACGCCGCAAGCCGCCCGGATTAAACAGGCGTTTGAAGCCCGGGGCGAAACCGTGCTCAACGACCACGTGGCGTTTCGCACGCTGGCCGTCGATCCGATCGGCCTCGCGCGACTGGAACCGCACATTCTGGCGCTCGGCTACACGCAGTTCGCCCCGTACGAATTCAAAGAGAAGAAACTCCGCGCATTCGGCTACTTGCCGCCAGAGCCGCACTTGCCGCGCATCTTTCTCAGCGAACTGCTCGTCGATGAACTCTCGTCCGCCGCGGGAGAAATCTTGCGTCGCTGCGCCGCGCAGGTTGATCCCAATCGCGTGAAGTCGACCGATATTCTCTGGGCCGGTCGCTTGTGGAATCCCATCAGCGTTGCCGAGTACGAGCTGCTGCAGGCCGAAAGCGAGTACGCCGCGTGGTTCAGCACCATCGGCATCCGGCCCAACCATTTCACGATCAGCGTGACGGACCTGAAGCATCATCCCGAAGTCGAAGATGTCCTTCAGGTGGTGGAAAGCTTGGGCCTGAGCGTGAACTCCTCCGGCGGACGCGTGAAGGGCAACCCCAGCGTACTCTTGGAGCAAGGCTCCACAATGGCGGACCGGGCGGAGATGCCGTTCGCGGAGGGCAGAACCCTCGCCGTGCCGACGTGCTACTACGAGTTCGCCAAGCGCTACCGCACCCCCAGCGGGGAATTATTCCAAGGCTTCGTCGCCGCGAGCGCTGACAAGATTTTTGAATCGACGGACGCGAAGGGGCCCACTTCGTGAGTAAAAAATATCCCGTTGTGATTTTGGGCGCCGGCAAGATTGGCCGGGGCATCGCGCGACTCTTGCATCTGTCGGGGCACTACGACGTGCTGGTGGGCGATGTCTCCGAGGCGGCGCTGGCGTCCTTGGCTCAAGAGACGCCGGTCGCCACCAAAGTGCTCGATGTCACGCAGCACGATGAGCTCGTCGCCGCGTTCGCCGGTCGCCAAGCGGTGCTTTCCGCCTGCTCGTTCGATCAGAACCAAGGGATCGCCGTCGCCGCGCTCAAGGCGGGCGTGAGTTATTTCGATCTCACCGAAGATGTCGTTACCACCCACGCCGTCCGCTCAATTGCCGAGTGCGCGGCGCCGGGGCAAATCTTCATGCCGCAGTGCGGCCTGGCGCCAGGTTTCATCGGAATCCTCGCGTACGACTTGTGCCAGCGCTTTGAACGGCTCGACCGCGTGAAAATGCGGGTCGGCGCCTTGCCGCTCTATCCGACCAACTTGCTGAAGTACAATCTCACTTGGTCGACGGACGGGCTGATCAACGAGTACTGCAATCCGTGCGATGCGATTCGCGATGGCAAACTGGTCGCGCTCCAGCCGCTTGAAGGCCTGGAACGCTTCGGCCTCGATGGCGTGGACTACGAAGCGTTCAACACTTCCGGTGGGCTTGGCACGTTGTGCGAAACGCTCGTCGGCAAAGTGATTGATCTCGATTATAAAACCGTGCGGTATCTGGGGCACCAATATCTGATGACCTTTTTGCTGCATGGCCTGCGACTGCAAGACCGCCGGCCGCTGCTCAAAGAGTTGATGGAGTCCGCCATCCCCTGCACTCACCAGGACGTGGTGCTGGCGTTTTGCACGGTTACCGGCTGGCGCAACGGCCGGTACGAGCAAGAAGCCGACGCGCGCAAAATTTACTACGGCAAAATTCACGGCGTGCCAGCCAGCTCGATCCAAATCACCACCGCGACCAGCATTTGCGCGGTGCTCGATCTGTTCCGCCACGGCAAATTGCCCAAGCGCGGATTCGTGAGGCAAGAAGACGTTTCGCTCGCAGAGTTCATCACCAACGAGTTCGGCGCCCCCTTCGAATCTGCCACGCCCATGCGCGTGCCGATCGCCGCCGAAAATCGGCCGGAGGTGCTCGCATGAAGCTTCCAACTCACATTCTGCCGGCCGAACGCAACGGCGTGTGGAATGGCCTCGCGATCAGCGGCGTTACCAGTTTGCCGTGGAGCAGTGCCGAACTGGCCCCCCGTTCGCCGATTGACGGCGCCGCAACCAGCCGGATTGCAACGGCCGACGGCGCGGCGGTGAAGTTGGCGGTCGATCACGCGGCGCATGCCTTCGCAGCATGGCGGACTATTCCGGCGCCGAAGCGCGGCCATCTCGTGCGAAGAATCGGCGACCTGGTGCGTGAACGCCTCGAACCGCTCGCCGAACTCGTAACGATCGAAGCCGGCAAGATCCCTGCCGAAGCGCGCGGCGAAATCCAGGAATGGATCGACATTTGCGAATTCGCCGTCGGCCTCTCGCGGCAATTGCACGGGCTTACCATCGCCAGTGAACGGCCCGAGCATCATCTGATCGAGCATTGGCATCCGCTTGGCCCGGTGGGCGTGATCTCGGCATTCAACTTCCCCGCTGCCGTTTGGGCGTGGAACGCGATGCTGGGGTTTGTCTGTGGCGACCCGATCGTCTGGAAACCGAGCGAGCAAACGCCGCTCATTGCGCTGGCGTGCCATCAAGTCGTCTGCGATGCGGCGAAGGACGTTGGCGTCGACGTTCCCGCGGGCCTTTCAAGCGTGGTGATCGGCGGGCCTGACGCCGGCGCCGCCCTCGCCGCCGACGCACGCTTGCCGCTGATCTCGGCGACCGGCTCGGTGGCGATGGGCAAGAAAGTCGCTGCCGTAGTCGGCGCGCGGCTTGGCAAATCGCTCCTCGAACTCGGCGGCAACAACGGCATGATCGTCATGCCGACCGCCGACCTTGATCTCGCCGTGCGGGCCATCGTCTTTGCCGCGGTCGGCACCTGCGGCCAGCGCTGCACCAGCTTACGGCGGCTGTTCGTGCATCGTTCGCTGGAAGAAAAACTCACCAGCAAGTTGCGATCGGCGTACGCTTCGCTGCCAATTGGCGATCCGCGTCAGCCCGGCGTGCTCGTCGGCCCGCTAGTGAACGAACAGGCGTTCGCTCATTTCGAACGCAGCATCGGCGCCGCCATCGCGCAGGACGGTGAGCTGCTGATCGGTGGCGAGCGCATCAGCGAAGGCCTGCCCGGTGGCGTCTACGTGCAGCCCGCGATTGTACGTTTGCCAACGCAAACCGCGGTCATGCATGACGAGACTTTTGCCCCGCTATTGTACATCGTGCCGTTTGATACGCTCGACGAAGCGCTCGCGATGCACAATGCCGTCCCACAGGGACTCTCGTCGTCGATCTTCACCGGTGACGTGCGTGAAGCTCACCGATTCATCGGCCCTGCCGGTAGCGACTGCGGCTTGGTTGGCGTGAACATCGGCACCAGCGGCGCTGAAATCGGCGGCGCCTTCGGCGGCGAAAAAGAAACGGGCGGCGGCCGCGAAAGCGGCAGCGACTCGTGGAAGCAATACATGCGCCGGGCGACCTGCACCATCAACTACGGCTCGGCCCTGCCCCTCGCGCAAGGCATCAAGTTCGGCGAATAGAAGGGAAGGAGATCCGGGGGATGAAGTGGAGATAAGGGAGATCAGAATCATCCCGACTATCCCCCCTTTATCTCAATTATCTCATTTCTTTTTTCGACGCAGCTAGTCGCGATACACCTCATGACACTTGTTGCATGTTGCTTGCAATACGCGGACGTAGGATTGATGGGCGTTGTCGCGGGCGCCAACCTCCTCAGCCGCGTTTCCTGCCGAGTTCGCAAGCTGCACATAGTCGACATCGTTGACTTTGTCTAATCTCGCCAACTCCCGGAACAGCTCTGCCAGCTCAACGGCGGCACGGCGATCGGTCGGTCGTTTCGCGAGCTTTTCAAACAAGCCATCAATCTCGACCATCTGCTTAGCGAGTTCAGGAACCTCGGCGATCTCCACCAGCTCGGACGCCGCTTCGCCCGCTTGCGGGGGTTTGTAGTTGGCGACGTTGTCGTAAAGACCAGCATACTTCGCCGCCGTGCCGGCCTCGACGAGGTAGTCATGCGACTCTTCCGCGGTGGCGGCGCCGGTCGCTTGGCACATGATCGCCATGCCGGCGGGGCCACGGTGTTTGCCGTGATGGCAGTGGACGTAAATGGGGCCTTCGCATTCTTTCGCAGCGCGTGTTAGCGCCAGTTCTGCTGCGCGCGGGATGCCGCCGTAGCCGAAGGGAATGTGAATGTACCGCAGGCCATGCCGCTTGGCGGCGGCGACGTCGGGCGTGGCGCCGTCGACACTGAGGAGCGTCTTTACTCCCTGTTTGGCCAGCGCCGCAAAGGCCTCGTCACCTTCGGGCTGGCCGCCGGAGTAAAATCGCGGCGTCACTTGGTAGAAGTTTTCTAGCTTATCGCAGAGCGCGAGCGGCTGCGGATTGAAGTTCGATTCCTCGGCGAGGATGGCGATTGGTGTTAGGCACACCCCGAGAATGATTAAGAACGGTCGTCGCATTGCGTATCTCAACTTACGGAAGGTTGCTACATTGTAGACGCTTCCCGGCGGTAAATCTGCTCACGAAATCTGGCCGAAAACGATGGAAACCACCCGTCTTGCCCCGTCGCCAACCGGCGCCCTGCACTTGGGCAACGCGCGGACGTTTTTGGTGACGTGGGCGCTCGCCCGCCAGCGCGGCTGGCGGGTGGCGCTACGAATTGACGACCTCGATGGCCCCCGCATCAAACCGCACGCCGCCGAACAGGCCATCGCCGACCTCAAGTGGCTAGGCCTTGATTGGGATGGCCCGCCGCGGATCGAAAGCGAACATTGCCCCGAGTTCGCCGCCGCACTCGCCACGCTTGCTCGAACCGGCGCCATCTATCCGTGCCGCTGCACCCGCAGCGAGATCTTGGCGGCGAGCCTATCCGCGCCGCATAGCGATGAGCATGAACTGCGCTACCCCGGGACATGCCGACCCGCCGAACCAACGTGCGTCGATCCGGTGCTGTTGGACGACCCACAATTATCGTGGCGGTTCCGCACACACGATGTCGCCGAAGCTTTCAACGATCATTTCGCCGGGCCGCAGTCGTTCAACACGCAGCGCATCGTCGGTGATTTTCTCGTGGGCACGAAGGGCTGCCTGCCGAGCTATCAGCTCGCCGTCGTGGTGGACGATGCCGCGCAAGGCGTCACGCAAATTATCCGGGGCGATGACTTACTCTCATCGACGCCGCGGCAGTTAAGGTTGCAACACGAACTCGGCCTCGGCCCGCCGCCAGCTTACCGGCATCTGCCACTGGTGATTGGCGAAGATGGCCGCAGGCTGGCGAAACGGCACGGCGATACGCGCGTGGCGCACTATCGTGAACTTGGCGTGCGGCCCGATCGCGTGATCGGGCTAATGGCTGAGTGGTGCGGATTCGGTGACCGCACAGAACTATCAGCCGGGAAGTTTAGGGAGCGCTTCGATATCGAGCGGCTGCCGCGCAAGGCGATTTCGTTTACGGTCGAGGACGATCGCTGGTTACGCGCTGAGTGAGTATCGACAAATCCGCGTTGATCCGCCGCATCCGTGGCAATCTGCGCCCTCCATCGACTCGCTCCGCTAGCGCATCGCGGCTAAGCGAAGCGCTAACGGCTAACGGTTTGGCTCTCGGCGGCCGGGTCGGCGCCGTCGCGCTCGAAGAATTTGTATTCGGGATTATCGCGGTCGAAGTCGGCGTCGGTGAGGCCCACGTTCAGCTTGATGTTGGTGTAGTAATACTCCTCCAGCAACACCGGCTTGCCACCTTTTTCTTCGGGCCACCAGTAGGCGGCGTAGCCGACCGGCAGCTTTAGCTCCTTATCGATCAGCACCACGGCGCGGTGGAATGTGTACTCGGGCCGCTCGGTGGCGTGGACCGCTTCGACGCCGGTGCACGCGCGCCCGCCGAGTTTGGCGTCTTGGAAGAAGGTGACCTTGGCGTCGGAGAAACGCATGTCATCGCGCATCCGTTCCATCAGCACTTCGAGCATCCGCTTGAAGCCGATCTCAGTGATCGGGTAGCGGTTTTCGTCCATCGCCATTTTGCTCATTGGTTCAAGGTACGTCGAAACGTACGACATCCGCGTGCCGCCCCGCCGCACCAAAAGTTTGTCGCCATTCTCACCGGCGACGAACAGCGCTTCGCGGCCCGCAAGCTGCTTCGGTTTGAGGAAACTTACATACACACTGAACGGCGTGTCGGTCCCTTGGGCGTGACGTACCTTGGCGTTGATTGTCTCGTAGCTTCGTAGCTCGCCATGCACCCGTTCCCGGCGGGTAATGGTACAGGTGTAGTCCCGCACTTCACGCTCGATCTTGGCGTGTGCTTCGCCCGCCATCTTCAGCACGGGCTTAAGCGGGTGCTCGGTCGTGACGGTTGGCTTCTCGAGCGAAGCGGGCTGGACCGGCGTAGGTTCCTTGCTCCACGCAGTTAGCGAAAGCAGACCGATAAAAAAGAAACTCAAAATGCGGCGTGTCATGGCAAATCCCACCTGAGAATCGTGCGCGCTTGTGCGCACTCCCTGAATCTTACGCCGATCTGTGGCGGCTGTTACAACCGGCCCGCAATTTCGCGCGGATACCGGGGTCCACTTGGGCAATCCGCAAGAGTTACGCAGGCCCGACGGCGGATTTTTGGGCCGATTTCGGCCTCCCACACCCGCTGCTAGCTAAAGAATTGGCCCTGGCCAGTCGGCTCAAAGGCGTTCTGAAAATGCGTAATCGCCAGGGGCGCCGGCGCGTCGACGGGCCAAACGATGGAGACCACATCGAATCGCGCCGGATGTTCCAACAGGTTGTGCGCTTTGAGAAACGTAAGAGCGGCCTTGGTCATGCGGTGTTCCTTGTCCGCATCGACCGCCGACTCGGGTTCGCCGTGCAAGCTGCTTCGCCGGGTCTTCACTTCCACGAAGACGATTGTGCGCCGCGGATCGCGCTCGTCGATCGCCACTAGGTCGATCTCTGAGAACTTTTGCCGGTGGCCGATCAGCAGAATCCGAAATCCGAGCTTTTTGAGATACTTGGCTGCGGCGAGCTCACCACGATGGCCGAGCCGCAATCGCTGCCGACGCCAGAGACGATACCGGCGCAGCGACAGGGTCCACCAAGTTGGAGCCGGGATAAAAAACATTGGTCATTGGGGCTTGGACATTGGGATTTGAATAACCAATGACCAAATCCCAATGACCAATGCTGGGAGCTCTCGTTTTTCGTGGCGCTTACTTCGCCACTTCTTCGCGGCGGCGTTCCTTCAGGCGGACGCTCTTGCCGCTGCGGTCGCGCAGGTAGTACAGCTTAGCGCGGCGGACGATGGCCGAGCGCTTAACTTCCACCTTGGCGATGCGCGGCGAATGAATGGGGAACTTCCGTTCGACCCCTTCGTTATTCACAATCCGGCGGACGGTGAACATTTCCGTGCAACCGGTGCCGCTGCGGGCGATCACCACGCCGCTGAAGATCTGGATCCGCTCTTTGTCGCCTTCCAGAATGCGGGTGTGGACATCCACAGTATCCCCGATGTCGAACTGCGGAACTTCCTTCTCTTCTTTCAGGCTCGACGCTTCGACAAGTTTCAGGATTTGCTGGCTCATAATCTTCTACTCCGCAATGGGTGGCGAGCCGCCTAACAGGTCGGCCCGGCGCTGACTGGTTTTTTCAATTCGATTTTGCTCGCGCCACGCGGCAATTTCCGGATGGTTGCCGGACAACAGCACCTCGGGCACTTCCAGGCCCCGGTATTCGCGGGGCCGCGTGTATTGGGCGTGTTCGAGCATTCGGTTCCCCCGGGAAAACGAATCCTCCACGCTACTGTGTTCATCGCCCAGCACGCCCGGGATGAGCCGAACGACCGCGTCGATAATCACCATCGCGGCAACCTCGCCCCCGTTGAGGACAAAATCGCCGACCGAAATCTCTTCGGGATTCAGCAGATCCACGATCCGCTGATCGAACCCTTCGTACCGCCCGCATAGCAGGAGCAATCTTCCGCTTTGCGACAGGTCTTCCGCTAATCGTTGATCGAACCGGCGGCCCTGCGGAGTGAGCATCAGCAGCCGCCCCGCCCCTTGTTGGCCTTCTCGGGGAGTAGTCTGCTGAACCGCCTCAACGCATTCCACCACCGGCGGGGCCATCAGCAACATGCCGGGGCCACCGCCAAAGGGTCGATCATCCACTTGGTTGTGCTTGCCGGTGGCCCAGTCGCGAATGTTGTGCAACTGAAGATCCACCAAACCGCGGTCGATCGCCAGCTTGAGCAGGCTTTGGCCCATGTAACCCGAGAAAATCTCGGGGAACAAGGTCAGCACATCGAACCGCATGATACTGTTGTATTGTTACTCTGCCGCTGCTTCGGCAGTTTCCGCCGGAGCTTCAGCTTCTGCAGCCGGCGCTTCCGGGGCGGCAGCTTCAGGTGCAGGCGCGGGAGCCGGGGCTTCCTTCGACTTCGGCAGTGAAGCGGGAGCGCCCGGATCGGGGATGTCGTGCTTCATGGCCAGCCGATCGAACGCGGTGCGCTGGGCGTCCACATGCGTGCCGTTGGGGCCGTACTTCTTGATCAGGATGGCGACCTTTTCGCTCGGCTGGGCGCCCACGCCGAGCCAGTAGCTCACGCGCTCTTGGTTCAGATGCACACGGGCGTCGGTCTCTGAGACGTGCGGGTCGTAGGTGCCCAGTTCTTCCAGCACTTTGCCATCGCGCGGCGCCCGCTTGTCGGTGGCGCAAATGCGGAAAAACTGCCGATGGGCCTTGCCCATTTTCTTCATGCGAATAACGACTGCCACGCTGGAAACTCCCGAAAACCGAATGGACCCGAAACCTAACGGATTTGTATCGTTCGCCCCGCAACGACCGGGGACGTGCTGAGTTGGTTCGTCCCGGGGAAGGCTGGGCTTCCTGGGGGAATCCACCAGTATTGCGGAGAGGGGCAAGATTTGGCAAGGGTCTGAAGCGAGCTAAATTGTCGAGTAACTCTGGTCTGAACTGACGAAAAATTGCCCCATGCCGCATGGTTTGCTGGCAAGGTGACGCTTGTGGCGCTGGTCCTGCCCCGCTTATGAGAAAGAATAGCCATTCTATGCGGCAGTCCGCAAATTGCTTCGAGCGAGCTCAGCGATACCGAGCCGCCAATCGATCAACGATCAAAAGTCCAATATTCAGGGCGGCCGTCGCCGCCGGGCTGGGGGCGTTGAGCACATTCACCACCCGCGGCGTTTCGGCGATGAGAAAATCGTCCACTAGCGTGCCGTCGGGCTTCACCGCTTGGGCCCGCACGCCGGCCGGGACAGGCGTTAAATCTTCCGCGGTGATTTCGGGCACCAGTCGCTGCAGCGCACGGACGAACGCGTGCTTGCTGACACTCCGCCACATTTCACCAGCGCCGGTTTTCCAATACTTGAGCGCCAGCCGCACGAAACCGGGGTAGGTGAGCGTCCCCGCAAGGTCCGACCAGTTGACGCTCGTCTTTTCATAACCTTCGCGCGCGAAAGCGAGCACCGCGTTCGGCCCGCACTCCACGCCGCCGGCGATCATCCGTGTGAAATGAACACCGAGGAACGGGAACGACGGGTCGGGCGTCGGATAAATCAGGTTCTTCACCAAATGGTGCGATTGCGGCCGCAGCTCAAAATACTCACCACGGAACGGGATGATCCGCACGTCGGTCGCCTGGCCGGAAAGCCGCGCGATTTGATCGCACTGCAAGCCGCCGCAGTTAACCGCGTGGTGCGTGATGAATTCGCCGCGTGTGCTTTGCACCACCAGCTCTTGATCGCGCTCGATGAAGCCCGTCGCCTTGGCGCCGGTTATCACTTCACCCCCGGCGGCGAGTAGGCAATCGACGAGCCGCTCGCACACGGCGATGTAATCGACGATGCCGGTCGAAGGGACATGAATCGCCGCCACGCCGCGCGCGTGCGGTTCGAGTTCACGCAGCCGCTCCACGCCAATCATTTCGCACGGCACGCCGTTCGCTTGGCCGCGCTGGTAGATGCGCTCGAGCGCCGGCCGCTCGGACTCTTCGACCGCGACGATTACCTTGCCGCACGTTTCAAACGGCACCTTATGCGTGGCACAAAACTCTTCGAGCGCCCGCTTCCCCGCCAAACAGTTGGTCGCCTTGAGCGAACCGGGCGTGTAGTAGATGCCCGAGTGCAGGACGCCCGAATTGCGACCCGTTTGATGCTGCGCGACGCGCGGCTCCTTCTCCAGCACCACCACGCGCTTGCCCGGAAACCGCTGTGTAAAGCGATACGCCGTGGCGAGCCCCACGATCCCACCGCCGATGACTACCAAATCGCTGTGCATGAGTGATTAACCGCGGATGGAAGCAGATAAACACGGATTAGGTGTGAAGATAGACCGCATTGGTCATTTCGGATTAGTCATTGGTCATTTGAAGCGGGGCAAATGAAATGTCGATTTTGGTTCTTTATCCGTGTTTATCTGCGTCCATCTGGGCTCAATACCTGCTCCCACTCTTCCGCACATGCACCATTGGCGAATTCTCGCCGTGCATCGCGCCGCGCACCACGCGCGCGAGGAAAATGCGGTGATCGCCACTATCAACATGCGACTGCGGTTCGCACTGTAAGTGCCCGAGCGAATCAGCCAAAATCGGCACGCCGCGCGGACAACGGTCGAGCTTTAATCCCGTGAACGCCGCCTCGCCCACTTCAAACCCCTTGCCGAAATGCTTAAGGAACTGCGATTGCCCTTCGCCCACAATGTTCAACACAAACGGCTGCCCCGCCTCAAGCCACTCGGCGACATACCGCCCCTGCTTCACCGCCACCGAAACCATCGGCGGCTCGAAGCCCGCTTGCATCACCCAACTGGCAAGCATGCCGGTGGCCTTCTCCCCCACCCCGATGGTGAGAATGTAGATGCCACTCGCGATTCGCCCGAGCGGTGCGTCGTAGGATTTGTCGGACATGGTTGGCAATTACCTGTTTAGCCGCGACGCGCGAGCGGAGCGCGTGTTGATGATGGAAAATACTCAACGCGCTCCGCTAGCGCGTCGCGGCTAACCGAGACCCTTCATTCGCGTTTATTCGCATGTTTCGCGTTCGATCTTAATGTTTCAGCGCCCGCCCCAGCTTTTTTTCCACGCTCGCGACTTTGCTCTTCAGTCGCCCGCTGGCGCCGCGGCGGTAGTCGAGTTTGGCGCTGCACGAAACACGGTCGCTATGGCTCGCCATTTTTTCGATGCACGCTTGCATCAGCGCTAGCACCGCTGGCAGCTCGCCTTCGACGATAGTGCCCATCGAGTGCAGTTCATATTCCAGCCCGCTGCGGTCGATCAGGTCCACGCACTCCGCCACGTAAGCGCTCACGCTGCCGCCGTGGCCCAAGGGGACAATGCTCATTTCGAGTAGCACCATGAAGTTTGCTCCGCCCGCAAGGTTTCACTAGTCCGAAAAAGTCCCGGTCACGCTGCTAGCTGGAACTCTGCAACCCATTATGCCGCAACGACTTACGAAACGTCAATTCTGATATGTCGGGAAGCCGATGAAACCGCTAGTCTCCGCACATCCCGCACCACCGGTGCGCGCGGCGCCCCCGCTGCCGCCCAGAAACGACTCGACCCATGCCGAACTCCATTAAGCGTCGTTGTTTCGCGTGCCTCATGGTTGCACTTGCGACCATCCCGTCAGCCAGCGCGCAGAAAGTCGTCGTGCAGAGGGTCGATCCCTTCCTGGAGTCGCAAAGCTACCAAGAAGCGGAAATCAAGAACGTCGAACCGGTCTACATCGCCGAGCTGCCGCCGGATGCGTACGGCGAGGGGGAATCGCTTCCACTGGAGGGGCCGCTCGAACAGGCGTACATCCCCGAAGGGAGCTACGATCTGCCCGCCGAGACCATGTACGGCGGTCGCCCCTACAACAATGGTTGGGGCTGGGAGCTGCTGCCGGATGGACTCATCTATCGCTCGTATTTGGCGGGCCCGCGCGAGTCGCGCATGGCCTTGCACACGATTGACCTCAAGAACACCTTGCAGTCCAGCGAGACGATTTGGGATGTTACGCTCGGCGGCCGCCGCGGCATCTTTCGCTACGGCAACGGTAATCTCTTGCGGCCCGAAGGTTGGCAGCTCGATATCGAAGGCGCCGCACTCGTGCGGCTTAATCTTGACGAGAACCGGGACGTCGACGCGTCCGACTTCCGCTTCGGCATCCCGCTGACCTATGGCGAAGGCAAGTGGCAGTACAAGATGGGTTACTACCATCTCAGTTCGCATTTAGGCGATGAGCTCATTCTGCGGACCGGCGTGAATAACCGCATCAACTATGTGCGCGATGCGATTATCCTCGGCGCCTCGTACAATCCCTTCCCGGCCTGGCGACTGTACGGCGAAACGGCGTACGCGTTCTACACCGCGGGCGGCGCCGAGCCGTGGGAGTTTCAGTTCGGGGCCGAGTACGCCCTGCCCGGCCCGACCGGCTTGGCCGGCACGCCGTTCGTCGCTACCAATGCTCACTTGCGGGAGGAGATCGATTTCAGCGGCGACTGGACCTTCCAAACAGGTTGGCTGTGGCGCGGCATGAGCGGCAGCATGTTCCGCCTGGGGCTGCACTATATGAACGGCAAAAGCACCAACTACCAGTTCTTCGACCGCAACGAAGAACAGATTGGTGTGGGTGTGTGGTACGATTTTTAGTCCATGTACGACGGGCTTCGTACGATGGACGCCTTGCCCGTCGGCCTTTTTATTGAGAATGGGGGGATACCAACTTCGCGACGGGCTCGAAGCCCATTGTACAATCGCCGACTTGCCTTTCGCGCGCTACGACTCGACAATTAGAGGGAACGATCCTTCCTTCCGATTGCGAGCCGCGCGATGAGCGAACCGACCCCCAAGACCCGCACCGCTAAGAATGTGCTGGGCACCGATCTCCAGCCCTGCTGTAGCGACCCCATGACGGGTTTCTACCGCGATGGGTACTGCCGCACCGGCCCCACCGACTACGGCCTGCACGTGGTGTGCGTGGAGGTGAACGCCGAGTTCCTGCGGTTCAGCAAAGCCCGCGGCAACGATCTTTCCACGCCGAATGACATGTACCAATTCCCCGGCCTGGCGCCCGGCGACCGCTGGTGCCTGTGCGCCGCCCGCTGGAAAGAAGCGTACGACGCCGGCAAAGCACCGGCGGTGCTACTCGAGTCGACGCATATCTCGGCGCTGGAGTTCGCGACGTTGGAGGAGTTGAGGGAGCACGCGATTGAAGAATAGTCAGTCAGTCACTAATTGTTTATTCGCGACTACTTGGCATGCGTGCTGACATATGTGATGCAGATGATGCAGCAGCCATCAACACGTTCCGCAATTCTCTCAGGCGGATGGGTGTGAAATTGCTTGATAAGGACTGGACGCTTGGCGTGAATCGTCACGTCCTTGATATTGATGGCGAGCTCCTAACAGTGTTCAGTGATGCTTGGTCACTTGACATTGAAGGGCCCGACCAGCTGGCTCAACGAGTGCTGCGCGAATGTGAACTGAGATGATCACTTGACTTGCCTCGATAGTGGCGAAATCGCTTAGCCGTGGGTGTGAACGCACGATCTACTCGCGGCTAATTCTCACCACCGCACCTCACACCAATCCCGCCAACTCCCGCGGCAACGCCGATTCAAACTTCAGCGTCTCCCCACTCACGGGATGCGCGAAACTCAACCCCGCGGCGTGCAGAGCCAAGCGATGGGCGGCGTTCGTCTTCGCTCCATACTTCCGGTCACCAACAATCGGGCAACCCGCATCGGCCATGTGGACGCGGATTTGGTTACGGCGGCCGGTTTCGATTCGCACTTCCACCAAAGTGCGGGACTTGCCACGCTTCAGCACTTGGTAGTTCGTAATCGCCAGCCGCGTGCGATCGCTGGGCGGAGCGCTGAAGACTTTGAACGGAGCGCTTTCGTTGAGGTGTGATTCAAACTTGCCGCTATCAGCCGGCAATGCGCCTTCGACGATGGCGAGATACTTCTTCTCCGCCTTATGCCATTCGGCTTGCAGCGCTTGCTTCACCGCTTCGGTCTTCGCGAACACCATCAGGCCAGAAGCATCGCGGTCCAAACGGTGGACAATCCACACGCGATCGGCGCTCGTGGCATCGCCGCGCCGCACATAGGTGGTCAGAAACGCGTAAGCGGTGCGCTCGCGCTCCGTCTCGCTCGCCATGCTCAGCAGTCGCGCAGGCTTTTCGATGACCAGCAGCGCCGCATCTTCGTACAGCACTTTCAACCCCGCCGGCAATTCGCTCGCGGCTTGCGTCACCTCTTTGCCCGCAAAGGTCACGACATCGCCCACCTCGAGCGGATGATTGAACTGCGTGATCGACCGGCCGTTAACCTGCACCGCGCCGTGCTTGAGCCATTGCCGAACTTTGGTTTTCTTCTCGTTCGAGTATGCAGCAAACAGATAGGCGAGCAGTTCGGCCGGTTGTTCGACGGTACTCGGAGCAGGCATGATTCAAATGCGGAAGTGCGAGTGCGGAATCGGGTAAGAGAATTGTATTCCGCATTCCCCGCTTCTCCCGAAAAACGGCCAGAATCCGCATTTGTTACGCTTCGGCGCTATCGCCCTTGGCATCGGCGAGTTTCACCACCGCCGCTTTGCGTTCCGTGTCCGTCCCCGGCACGATCAGCGGGCTCGGCGAGTTTTCATCAATAATCTTCTTGAGCTGCGTCGCGTCGATCACTTCTAGCTTTAGCAGTGACTTGGCGATCGCTTCTAGCGCCGGCCGGCGGGCTTCCAAGATATGCCGGCAGCGTTCAAGCCCTTCGTCGATGATGCGCTTCACTTCTTGATCGATCTCGCGGGCCGTTTGTTCGCTGTGGTGCTGGATGCTGGGGCCTTCCGCGCCGGCGAGGAACGCGCTGCGGGCGCCATCGCGATAGGTCACGCGACCCAGGCGGCTCATGCCGTAGTCCATCACCATGCTGCGAGCGGTGTCGGTGGCGCGTTCGAGGTCATTGCTCGCGCCGGTGCCGACGTCGTCGTAGATCAGCTCCTCGGCCAGCGTGCCTGCGAGCATCACTTGGATGCGGCTCTCGAGTTGGCTACGCGTGACCATGTAGCGGTCATGCTCCGGCCGCTGCTGCATGTAGCCGAGCGCACTGAGGCCGCGCGGAATGATCGAAACCTTGTGAACCGGATCGGTATTCGGCAGCGAGTACGCCACCAGCGCATGGCCCCCTTCGTGGTAGGCAAGGCGCAGCTTCTCTTCATCGAGCATGATGCGGCTCTTCTTTTCGAGCCCGATGCTTGCGCGTTCGACCGCTTCGTTGAACTCCTCCATGCCGACCAGCTCTTTGCCGTTGCGGGCGGCGAGCAGCGCCGCTTCGTTCACCATGTTGGCGAGGTCGGCGCCGACGAACCCGCTAGTGATTGACGCCAGCGCGCGGACGTCCACATCGCTACCGACTTTAATATTCTGCAAGTGAACTTCGATGATCTCTTCACGGCCGCCGACATCGGGGCGATCGACCAGCACGTGGCGGTCGAAGCGGCCCGGCCGCAAGAGTGCGGGGTCAAGCGTTTCGGGGCGGTTGGTGGCGCCCATCACGATCACACCGCTGTTGGTGCCGAAGCCGTCCATTTCTACGAGCAGCGCGTTGAGCGTTTGCTCGCGCTCGTCGTGACTGCCGAGATTGCCGCTGCCGCGCGTTTTGCCGAGCGCGTCGAGCTCGTCGATGAAGATGATACACGGCGCGCGCTGCGCCGCTTGTTGGAACATGTCCCGCACGCGGGCGGCGCCGACGCCGACGAACATTTCGACGAAGTCCGAACCGCTGAGGCTAAAGAACGGCACGCCCGCTTCGCCGGCCACCGCTTTACCGAGCAGCGTCTTGCCGGTTCCCGGAGGACCGACCAGCAGTACGCCCTTCGGGATGCGGCCGCCGAGCCGCTGATACCGCTCGGGGTTCTTGAGAAAATCGACCACTTCGCGCAGTTCTTCCACTGCTTCGTCAATGCCGGCGACATCATCGAACGTCACATCCAAGTCTTCTTGCGCGTAGAGCTTGCCGCGACTGCGACCGAACGCCATCGGCGAACCAGCGCCGCCAACCCGCCGTAGCATCAGGCCGATGAGCCCCATCAACACGAGCAGCATCAGCAGCGACGGCAACATCTGCACCAGCCAATTCGGATCGCCGGTCGACTTGTAAGGAAGGCCATGTTTATCGAGCAGCCTCCATGCCGAGGATGAAGTTGGCTTGAAAGAAGTGATGAACCGCACAGCTTCAGATTGACTTTCAGCGACCTTCTTTTGTGTCGTGGGCGAATTGGGCGCTTCGGTGTTGATGATCTGCCGATCGACCTTGCCGCTGACGCTAGTGGTGTCGAGCACCAGCTCGCGCGGATTGCTGAAGCGCAAGGTGCGTGGCGGCGTGGTCGTCGAGTCGATCACGTCGATCTGCGACGGACCTTGGCGATCCGCCTTGGTGCTACTCGCTTCAACCAACCGTTTGAAATCGCTGGTGCCAATCTCTTGCTGCGCGCGGTTGCCGAACAGCGTCACCGCCATCAGTAGCAGCACCCCCAGCCCCAGCAGATACCAGACAAAATTGTTGCCCGGCGGCGGAGCCTTCTTGTCGGCCGGTTTCTTGGTCGAATCGGAATCAGATTCCATAGCAAATCGCAATCGCAGTCGAATGTGAATGAAAACCGCAGTCGTTGCCCACGAGCCGGGCGGCGTCAGCCCCCGGAGTGCGAGGTGGACACGCTAAACTCCGGGGGCAAACGCCGTCCGGCTCATGAAGGGCAAGTCAGTATCTCTAACGTACCTTAGAGCCCCCCGGTTCGCTTGACCCGCCCGTATTTCCCGCCTTGCTGCTATTACCGGCCCCCCATAGAATTACCCAATTCGCTGCAAATTCAATCCCCAGGCCAAGTTACGGCGTTCGGTAACTCTGTCGGGTAACGTCAAAATAAGCTCCAGCAGTTCAGATTCACCACAGAGGGCACAGAGAGCACGGACGGGAAAACACAGAGTCGGGACCATGGGTCATTTCGGCTTGGTCACTTGGTCATTCAATTGCGCAATGAGCAAGCCGAAATGACCAATCTCCTTCTTTCTCTGTGTCCTCTGTGCTCTCTGTGGTGAAATATTTCGCCAAAAGTTGTTTTCGAGTTTTATGTTTTCTCCTCGCAAAGTTGCTGTGCTGGGCGCCACGGGCAGCGTGGGGAAGAGCGGCGTCGAGGTCATCGCCGGCAGCCACGGGCGACTCGCCGCCACCGTGCTGACCGCCCATTCGCGGTTCGAACTGCTCGTCGAGCAAGCCCAACGCCTGTTGCCGAAGGTCGTCGTCGCGACCGATCGCAAAGCGGCCGACGCCTTCAATTGGAAGGGTTTGCCGAAGAATGTCGAGCTGGTGACCGGTTCCGATGGACTGTTGCAAGCGGTCCGCAGCGAACATGTGGACGTGGTCCTCGCTGGGATTGTCGGCAGCGCTGGACTGCGGAGCGTGCTGGCAGCACTCGAAGCGGGCAAGACTGTGGCGCTCGCCAACAAAGAAACCCTCGTGAGCGCCGGGCCGCTGGTGAGCAAACTGCTCGCCACTTCGCCCGGCAAACTGCTGCCGGTCGATAGCGAACATAGCGCACTCTTCCAAGCGATGCAGTGCGGCCAGCGGGAAGAAATCGCCCGCGTGATCCTTACCGCTAGTGGCGGGCCGTTCCGCACGTGGCCGCTGGAGCAACTCCGACAAGTAACTGTCGACGAAGCGCTTGCTCATCCCACGTGGGACATGGGGCCGAAAATCACTATCGATTCGGCCACCATGATGAATAAAGCGCTCGAGATCATCGAAGCCCGCTGGCTCTTCGATTTGCCCGCCGAGAAGATCGATGTAATGATTCATCCGCAGTCGATCGTTCATTCGTTGGTCGAGTTCATCGACGGTTCGATCATTGCCCAGATGAGTCCGCCCGACATGCGGCTGCCGATCCAATACGCGCTCGAGTACCCGCACCGTCAACCTGGCGTGAGCGACCGGCTCGACTGGAAGAAAGCGTTCCGCTTGGAGTTCGAGCCGCCCGATCGGCAGCGTTTCCCGGCGATTGCGCTGGGATTCGATTGCGCTCGCGCTGGCGGCACCAGCGGCGCCGTGCTGAACGCCGCCAACGAGGCCGCCGTCCAGGCGTTCCTCGAAGGCGAGTTACACTTCACCGAAATCGTGCCGGCATGCCGGAGCATTTTAGAAGCCCATCCGTTTGAATCGGCGCCAACTTTAGAACGGCTGCTGGAACTCGACGCGTGGGCTCGACAGGAGGTACATTCGTGGGTCTGTGCTTGATTGCTGTGAGCGATTGGGGTCCGATGCTGTGGGGCATTTTGCAAGTTGCTCTCGGCTTGGGCTTCGTCATCTTCGTCCACGAGTTGGGGCACTTCGCGGTCGCCAAGTGGTGCGGCGTGCAGTGCGATAAATTCTTCGTCGGCTTCGACATCGGCGGCTACAAACTCAGCCGCAAGTGGGGCGAGACCGAGTACGGCATCGGCATCCTGCCGCTCGGCGGCTATGTGAAGATGATGGGCCAAGACGATAACCCCGCCAACTTTGAAGCCCAGCTCGCCGAGTCGCAGCAGTCGGCCGCCTCGCCCGAAGCGAAGGAGATAATCGGTCCGCAAGGCCAGCGCGTGTTCGTCAATCCGCGCAGCTACATGGCCAAAAGCGTGCCGCAGAGGATGGCGATCATCTCGGCCGGCGTGATCATGAACATCATCTTCGCGGTGATTTTTGCGTTCATCGCGTATGGCGTCGGCGTGCCAGAAATGCCCTGTGCCATCTCCGGTACCGCGCCCAGCAGCGCCGCGTGGGAAGCAGGACTGCGAACTGGTGATCGTATCTTGAAGCTTGGCGAAATTGAAAACCCCACCTACGAAGACCTGCAAGGCAAAGCACTGCTTGGCGATTTGCAGAACGGCGTTGAATGCGTCGTGCAGCGAGCGAACACGGGTGAAACAGAAACGATGCGTCTCATCCCGCGGATGATGGGCAGAATTTCGCGCTTGGGCGTTTCCCCCGCAATGAGCTTGCGACTCTCGAACACGAAAGCAGTCGTGCCCGGTTCGGCCGCCGACAAAGCGGACCATCCGTTCGAGCCCGGCGATGAACTGGTGGCGATCAATAGCGTGCCGCTGGAAAGCTATGCCGACTTGGTCCGCGAACTTGCATTGCATAACGGCGAAGAGCTGGAGTACACGGTGCGTCGCGGTGGTGAGTCACCGAAGCACCAGCCCTTTGCGCCGCGGGAAGGTGGTGAGCTCGTGAAGATTGTCGTGCCGCCGGCGCCGCTTAAGGGGCTCGGCATTGTCGCGACACTTGGCCCGATCATCGCCGTGCAAGTCGATTCGCCCGCCGCGAAAGCAGGGCTGAATGTTGGCGAACGAGTCATCGCGATTGATGGCGTTGCCATCGGCGCGAAGGAAGATGGTTCGGTCGGTTGGGATCCGCTGACCGTTGAACAGCAACTGCAGAAACTCGCGCGAGATGAACAAGAAGTGAAACTCACGATTGCCAACGAGAAAGGCGAAGAACGTGAAGTCGCTTTAACACCGCGCGTGGTTGATTGGTTTGAAGGCGCCGAAACAGAAAGCGAACCGCTGGCGCTCTCTGCGCTCGGCATCGCGTGCCATGTGCAGCCGACGATTCAGGCGACCGTTGCCGATTCTCCGGCCAGCGTGGCGGACATTAAGGCGGGCGATCAGATTCTTTCAGCGCGCATCTTGTTCAAGAACCCCCAGTCTGAGGAAGCGAAGGAAGCCAAAGGCGAAGGCGTTGATGAACCGCTGCCCGTTCTGCAGGACGAAACTTATGTATCAGGTTCAGTGAGTTGGCTCTCACTGGCAAACAGCGGGCAGACACTCGATCTGCGTGATGAACCGGCGCTGGAACTCCAACTGAAGCGCGATGGCAAAGTCCATCTCGTCACCGTGCCGTTCTACACTCGCAGTGATGCTTTTTCACCAAAGCGCGGCACGATCCTTGATCTCCAAAAAGAAATGCGCTACGCCAGTTCGCTCAGCGAACAAGCAAGCTCGGCGATCACCGCCACGAAGCGTTCGCTGCTTGGCGTCTACACCTTCCTCGGCAAGATCGGCCGGCAAGTGCCGATGACCGCGCTCGGCGGGCCGGTGACGATCGCGACTCAAGCCTACGAGCGTTCTTCGGAAGGGTTCGGCAAGCTGCTGCTCTTCCTCACGATGCTGAGCGCCAACCTCGCGGTGATCAACTTCCTACCGATCCCCATGCTCGACGGCGGCCACATGGCCTTCCTTACCTATGAAGCGATCCGCGGCAAGCCCGCCGGCGAAAAGTTCGTGATGGTCCTCCAAACCGCCGGCTTAGCATTCCTGTTGATGCTGATGGCGTTTGTGTTCGGGCTGGATTTTGGGTTGATTCCGCGGAACTTGTAGTCAATTCTAACTATTCCACCCGCAAGTCAAATGGCGCCATCAGCAGCACCGGTTCGCGGCTCAAGAGTTTGCCGACGGTTTGCATCCGGCGGCTCGCGGCGGCGATTTCGGGGGCGGCTGATTCTAACAGGCCGCTCGTGACATCCACTTGCAGGCAGACTTCTTTCTCGTCGGCGTTGTCGCCAAAGAGGGCTTCGAAGAAGTCAACCGGCTTCGGCAAGGTGATGATGCCGACTTCATCATCGGCGTCGAGCTTCGCCAGCTTCTTCGCCGCGGCGACGGCGTCGGCCAGTGTGCCGACTTCGTCAATCAGGCCGAGCTTCTTCGCTTGCCGACCGGTGTAAACCCGGCCGCCGGCAAGTTCCAGCACGCGTTTCTTCTCCAGCTTGCGACCGGCGGCCACTTTACTGGTGAATTGGTCATAGGTCTCTTCCATCATGCTGGAAAACGCGGCGCGTTCGCTGTCAGTAAAGGGCTTCATTCCGCTGAACATGCCGCTGTTGGCGCCGCGGCTAATGAGGTCGGTCGTGATGCCGAGTTTGTCGAACAATCCCGACAGCGCCATCTTGCCGCCGACCACGCCAATCGAACCGGTGATCGCGTTCGGCTCGGCGTAAATCTGATCGCAACCCATCGAGATGTAGTAGCCGCCGCTGGCCGCGACGCTTCCCATGCTGGCGATGACCGGCTTTTCGATCTCGGCGATCTTGCTCCACATCATGTCGCTGGCCACCGCGCTGCCGCCGGGGCTATCGACGCGCAGGACGATCGCGGCGACGTTCTTGTCGCGATTCGCTTCATCGAGTGCTTCGCAGATTGTCGTTGAACCGATGGTCGATTCACCACCGAACGGCGACGATTCACTCTTGCCCGACATGATCGGCCCGACGGCGTAGACGACGGCGATCTTCTTGCCGCTGCTGGCGCTGGGGTTCGAGTTGCCGCTGGCGATCATGCCCATCAGCTTGAAGAACCCAGCGGGGCCGGAGAAATCGGTGTCGACCTTCTTGCGACCGTAGTTTTGCACGTAGACCAAGTTGGTCGTGTCATGCTTCTCGGCAATCGCTTTACGCAAAACATTCGGATAGGCCAAGCGATCAATGAGCCCCGCTTCTTTCGCTTTGCTGGCGGTCAGAAGACCTTGGTCGATGATCTCCTTCACGCGAGCTTCGGTGATCGGCCGATCGAGGGCGATGGTTTCGACCATGTGTTGATAGAGATCATCAACCAGCGCGGTCATGTTCTCTTTAACCGGTTCGCTCCAGTTTTCGCGGGTGTAAGGTTCGGCCGCGCCTTTCGCGTCGCCCATGTGAATGAAGTCCGCTTCGACGCCGAGTTTCGCGAGCAGTCCTTTGTAGAACATCGGTTCGGCCCGCACGCCGGGGATCATCAGGTAACCGCTTTCGGGCATGACGATTTCATCGCAAGCGCAAGCGAGTAAGTAGTCGGAAGTCTCCGCAGTTTCGAGTTGGGCATAAACTTTCTTCCCGCTCTTGCGGAACCGGTGAATCGCTTCGCGCAGTTCGGCGACACTTGCGCGATCGAGTCCGGGGTTTTCGATTTGCAGCACGAGTCCTTCGATGCGGTTGTCCTTCGCGGCGCGATCGAACCGGGCGACCATCTTGCGGAGATCGACCTTCAGTTCGCCGAAGGGACCTTCATCGCCCGGCGCTTCGGCCAATGCGGTGTTGAGCACGACTTGGGCGTAGCGAATCTTCTTGGCCGCGGCGGGCTTTGCTTCGGTAGCTTTTTCCGGCGCCTTGTTTTCAGCGGTCTTGGCGACGGCGAACGAGCAGGTCAAGGCGAGGAGGCAAAACCAAGGAGCGGAACGAGTAATCATGAATCGGGACTCCAGTAAATAGGAGGAAGACAACGAAGGGTATTCGCCGCTGGCGCGCCGATGTTGGCGACTGGCGACTCTGTTAATCATAGAATGTTTGGGGCTGGTGCTCTAGCAATTGCCCGCTTGGTGGTGATTTCGGGCGAAAAACCACGCTTTTTTGAATTGGGGTGGCATACAGAGCCTGTAGCACGGGACCGCAGTCCCGTGTTGATGGTGAATTTTCCGTGCGCACGGGACTTCGGCGAGCGTGCTACGGAAGTTGCCCTTTCGGCGCGAACTTTCTGCTGGGCCAACAAACGCCAAGTTTGTAGGCGGAGACGTGAATGACCAGCTTTTTCGTGATAGGGTGAACCTTCAATCTGCGTGGTGTACCGGCTGAAAAAAAGATGAGGCGCCTCATCGAATCCCGATCGGGAGATTGGAAATTGGTCGGGCGACTATTAAACCCGGTCCCTCCGCGCAGCCCGCGCTAGGCGGCGCGCAAGTTCTGACCAAACTGTTCCGATCTCCGCACGCCCTTGTCGCCTGATTCAAGGAGCGCTCGTGCCAACGGTTCACCTGCGCTCGAGAGCAGGTTTCCTCTGAACCATCGAGCGCCCCGCACTTGTGCGGCGCTGGGTAGACGTGCATGTTTATTTGTACATCATTGGGTGGCCACTTTCTAGATCGAAACGCAGAATATTTTGGGAATTCTGAAGTGGCTACAATTTGGGGTTGACAGAGGAAAAATTGGCGCACGGAATTCGGAGGGTTTTGATATACTCTAGTGATGCCGACCAATTCCGCCTAACTGTTCTCTTCCGAGTATTCGCTATGAAGCCAGGTGAAGTGCCTGAAGATCATGAGCCGGAAGCAATCGGCTGGAGTGCAATCGATGCTGCGCTCGAGAGCGTTCACGGTAAAATTGAGCCGAAGCATTGGGGTACAATCATTCCCTACGCATTCGGTGGCAAAGACCCGCTCACGGGCCTTAGCGCTTACAGGGACGAAGAAGCAAACTGTTGGCATTTCGTTACATACGGATTTTCGGAGCTCTATGAGAAGGAATCAGATAACCTCGAAGTGAGTGGATTTGGCTTCGAATTGACGCTGCGGCTAAAGGCCAACACTGCCGAAGACCATGCCGCTTGGGTTTTCAGTCTGTTGCAGAATCTCGCACGCTACGTGTTCGAGACTGGCAGGCTGTTTGGTTGTGGCCACTCGATGCCGCTCAACGGGCCAATTCGACTTGATAGTAACACTCGCTTGGTTGCGATCGCATTCGTTCTCGATCCTCAGTTGGGCACGATCTTAACTGCTAACGGTTCCGTCGATTTTTTACAGGTCGTCGGGCTGACCGAGGATGAACTGGACGCGATTCAGTGTTGGAACGCGGTGTCTTTCATCGAACTGGCCGCTACACGAAACCCCCTCCATATCATTGATCTTGAGCGTTGTTCATTCCTTGAAGATGTTGACTTTGCAGAGCAGGTTCGTTCAAGAACGAAAATTGAGGGAGCTTCATCGACGGGGCTTTACACGGAACAGGCTAGTTTTAAGAAGTCCCGTTGGTCGGGCGGTTGTACGGTTTACATCGGGGCGTTGTACGTTGAGTCCATGCTTAGCCGGCTTTGTGGAAGAATTCCATACGGCCGTGACTTCGTTCTCTACGGAACATCTGCATCGATTAAATTCATTCCAAGTGATACAAATCGTTGGAGAATCGAGGAGCAAAGCTTGGTTTTGGAAATAACCACTGATGCGATTCTCGAATTGAAGCGGTCCCTGGCGCCAAAGGCTGGCACTTACAAAGTACCCGGACATCCGCGTTTATCAATTCAAGTCGAAAAATCTGAGATCAAAGATTCAGATGGCAAAGTAACCGACGTTGTAGGTTAATCGGACGTTTGTTCTTAAGAAGTCTTCGATTCCTAATTCAGCACCTTGCCATGTTCGCCAATCTCCTCGGTCACGATGCCATCGCTGAGCGCTTTCGTCGCATGATTGCGCGCGGGCGGCTCGCGAGTACGTTTTTGTTTGTCGGGCCCGAAGGGGTTGGTAAGCGGTCGTTTGCGCTCGGGCTGGGGCAGGCGCTGTTGTGTTCGCGCTCAGAGAATGCGGAGCTTGAAGCATGTGGGACTTGTGACAACTGTCAACTTGTGCGGGCGGGTAATCATCCGGACCTCTTAACCGTGGCGTGTCCCGCCGGGAAATCTTCGTTGCCGCTGGAGTTGTTTATTGGGCCGCCGGAAAAGCGCGGGCAAATGGGGCTGTGTCACGATTTGTCGCTGCGGCCGTACATGGGGTCGCGGCGGATTGCGGTGATTGATGACGCGGATTTGTTGGGAGTGGAGTGTGCGAACGCGCTGCTCAAAACCTTGGAAGAACCGCCGCCGCGGTCGGTGCTGATTCTCATCGGCACGTCGCTGGCCAAACAGTTGCCAACGATTCGAAGTCGCGCGCAGGTGGTGCGATTCGGGGCGCTCTCGACGGCGGATGTGTTGTCGATTGCGCAGGCGCAGCGGCCGGAGACGCCGGCTGCGGAGCTTGCCGTGCTTGCGGAGCGAAGTGGCGGGGCATTGTCACGACTTGCACTGGCGGCGGATGAGGCGTGGTGGAGTTTCCGCACGCAACTGATCGCTTATCTCTCGGCGGGCCGGCGCGATGCCCACAAGTTCGCCGGGTTGGTCGAAGATTTCGTGAACGAGTCGGGCAAGGATGCGTCCGAACGGCGCGAACGGATGGGGCAGGTGCTCGCCGGGGCGCTGGAGTTCTTTCGCGATCGCGTACGCGGCGCGGCGGCTGATCCGCTGTCGGCCGAACCGTTACTCGCGAACATCGATCATTGTTTTGAAGCGGAGCAGGCGCTGGGGCGGAACGTGAACTTGGCGAATCTGATTCCACATTGGGTGGGGCAATTGCGGTGAGTATTCCGACGGGGCGACAGAAAGAAGATTTACCACAGAGGGCACAGAGAGAAAGAGAAACAGTGGTTGCAGAGTTAAACGGTTGTCGTCAAATGAAAGTTGGCTGAAGGCCAACTCGTCACCGTAGCCTGGGGCAAAGCGCAGCGCCGCCCCAGGAGTTGCAACAAGCAGTTCATTTTGGCTGAAGGCCAAACACACCCGTCGCACCCGATGGTGAATATGGCTTTCAGCCAAAGTCACCAAACCACCCACATCACCTGGGGCGGCGCTGCGCTCTGCCCCAGGCTACGATGAACGGAGGCCTTTGGCCAAAATAATGAAACCACGTTGCGCCTCGACGGCCACTTCTCCCACTCTCTGTGTCCTCGGTGCCCTCTGTGGTTAATCCGATGAAGGACGGTCCAGGGCCAATTCGCGCTGATTTCAATCGATCATTCGCCCCACCGGAATTGCCCGGGGCGGATACGCAAATTTTGCCGGTTTTTCCGGCTGATTTTGCGCTGCGGCGCGGGATGAATGCGGGCGCTCTATGGTTGACCATGTTGCAGGCCGCCCGGTAAACTGCGGGTCTTATTCGGGGCCCGGTAAGTGTGTTCCCCCACCGATTTTCTGACTTAAACTTTGGCGCGGGGCAGGATTCGCTGCCGCGATTCGACAGTTCCTGGGAGCGATAATGGCTGATTTTGTTGGTGCTCGGTCGGTAACTCAACTTGTCACGCGCTGCGGCGCTTTCTTGGCTGCGCTGCTCACCGCTTCCTCAACGCTGGCGAGTGAAGCGGATCTTGTGCTGCCCGATATCAGCTCGGTCAGTTTCGTCGGCATCAACGGCCGGACTTGGCTGTTGGGCGGGCTGGTGGTGTGCGCGCTCGGCATGGCGTTTGGCCTGGCGATCTACAAGCAGCTGCGCGACGCGCCGGTGCATCGCTCGATGCTCGAAGTAAGCGAGCTGATCTACGGCACCTGCAAGACCTACCTCTTCAGCCAAGGCAAGTTCATTCTGCTATTGCAACTGTTTATTGGCGCCGTGATGGTGTGGTACTTCAAGTACCTGCTGGCGTTCCCCACGTATAAAGTCCTCACGATTCTGGCCTTCAGCTTGGTCGGCATCGCCGGCAGTTACGGCGTGGCGTGGTTCGGCATTCGCGTGAACACGTTCGCCAACTCGCGGGCCGCATTCGCCAGTCTCAAGGGCAAACCGTACCCGGTGTACGCGATTCCGCTGCAAGCGGGGATCAGCATCGGCGCGCTGCTGATTAGTGTCGAGCTGGCGATCATGCTGGGGATTTTGCTGTTTGTGCCGCGCGACTTGGCGGGGCCCTGCTTCATCGGGTTTGCGATTGGCGAATCGCTCGCGGCTTCCGCGCTGCGGATTGCGGGGGGGATCTTCACCAAGATTGCCGACATCGGCGCCGACCTGATGAAGATCGTCTTCAAGATTGATGAGGATGATGCGCGGAATCCCGGCGTGATCGCCGACTGCACGGGGGATAATGCGGGGGACTCAGTCGGCCCGACGGCTGACGGGTTTGAAACATACGGCGTGACGGGCGTCGCGCTCATCACGTTCATTCTGCTGGCAGTAAAGAATGCCGATGGCTCGGCCAACGAGTCGGCGCAGGTTTCGCTGCTCGTGTGGCTGTTCATGATGCGGGTGATGATGATTGTCGCCAGCATCGGGGCTTACATCATCAACCAAACGTGGGCCCGGGCCAAGTACGAGCACGCGGACGAGTTCGATTATGAACATCCGCTGACCGTGGTGGTGTGGCTCACCTCGCTGATTTCGGTCGCGGTGACCTATGGCATGTCTTACTTGCTGATTCCCAATCTCAACGGCGACAACACGCTGTGGTGGAAACTCTCGACGATCATCACCTGCGGCACGTTGGCCGGGGCGATCATTCCAGAATTGGTTAAGATTTTCACTTCGACCAAGAGCCGGCACGTGCAAGAAGTGGTCGGCTGCTCGCGGGAAGGGGGGGCGTCGCTCAACATTCTCTCCGGTTTGACGGCTGGCAACTTTAGCGCCTTTTGGTTGGGACTGTCGATCGTCGGCTTGATGGCGGTGAGCTACTACGTGAGCATGCAAGGCCTCGGCAACTTGATGCTCGCCCCGGCCGTGTTCGCATTCGGCCTGGTCGCTTTCGGCTTCTTGGGGATGGGCCCGGTGACGATTGCGGTCGACTCCTACGGCCCGGTCGCCGACAATGCCCAAAGCGTGTTCGAACTGTCGATGATCACGTCACTCAAGGATGTGGACCAAGAAATCGAACGCGACTTCGGCTTCCGCCCGCAGATGGAAAAAGCGAAGCACGCGCTTGAAGCGAACGATGGCGCGGGCAACACCTTCAAAGCGACGGCGAAGCCGGTGCTCATCGGCACGGCCGTGGTCGGCGCGACGACGCTGATCTTTTCGATCATCTTTCTTCTGGCCGAAAAGCTGGCCGAAGTTGGTGAACTGCCGCTGACCGCGGGGCTCGAACAAGTCAGCGGGCTGCTATCGATCCTCCATCCGCCTTTCATGCTGGGGCTGATTCTCGGCGGGGCCGTAATCTATTGGTTCACGGGCGCTTCCATTCAAGCGGTAACCGCCGGCGCCTACCGCGCGGTCGAGTACATCAAGAAGAACATGAAGCTCGACAATACGCCGGGCGCCAAAGCGAGCACTGAGGACACCACCAAGGTGGTTGCTATCTGCACGCAGTATGCCCAGAGGGGGATGTTTAACATCTTCCTGGCGATGTTCTTCTTGACCTTAAGCTTCGCGCTGATGGATGAGTATTTCTTCATCGGCTATTTGATTTCGATCGCGATCTTTGGTCTCTATCAAGCGATCTTCATGGCGAACGCCGGCGGCGCATGGGATAACGCCAAGAAGATTGTCGAAGTGGAGCTGAAGCAAAAAGGAACCGAACTGCACGCCGCCACTGTGGTGGGTGACACCGTGGGCGACCCGTTCAAAGACACTTCGAGCGTGGCGCTAAACCCGGTGATTAAGTTCACCACGCTGTTTGGGTTGCTGGCGGTGGAACTTGCCATCGAAATGCCGGTGGGCCAACGGCTGTGGATGGGCGCCTTGCTCTTGGCGGCGGGCCTCACGTTTGTGTACCGCAGCTTCTACAAGATGCGCGTCACGGACTAAGTGGACATGAACTCTCAATGTCAGTTGGGGGAGCGGGTTTCGCTCCCCTTGCCGGGGGGCAATTGCGGGGCCATAATTAAGACTTCGGTGACCACACCGAGCCGCAGTGATTCTTGGAGAGGTGGCAGAGTGGTCGAATGCGCCGGTTTGCTAAATCGGTGAACGCGTAAGTGTTCCGCAGGTTCGAATCCTGTCCTCTCCGTTCCAAGTTTTTGCCTCGTCGTAAGTCATTATCTGTCAGCAAGTTGCGACTTTGCCAATTTCTTGTCCCAGGCGACTGGGACAAAAGTGGGACAAAATCGGGTCAATCGAGCGGTTGCTTCCGCAGGTCGGCGGCGTCCTCCACTAACGGTTCCAACTCTGTTTGACCGTCGCCGGACAATCCGCGACTGACGCCGGTAAAGTTGATCGAGGCCATCTGGCGGCGTGATTCATCGTTATGCAGATGGTAATAGATTCGGACCATCGCGCTGTCGGCGTGGCCCAGCCAGTCCATCATGATTTGTTCGGGGACCCCAGCATTGGCCGACATCGAACAGAAGTAGTGCCGGAAGCTGTGGAGGCGCCCATCGCGAAAGCCACGCCCCCCTTCAGGCGTTGGAAATCGGTCCGCCAGCGGGGTGAGAACTTCGCGAACGAGAGTCCGCCGCACCGTGTCCGCATTCAGTCGGCCGCCCCGCGGCCCCGCGAAAACAAAACGTCCACGACGAGCTTTGGTGCTGAACAGTTTTTTGAGTTCGGGGTGTAGCGCCAGTATTCGGCTGCGGCCACTTTTTAAGTGCCGGGTATCGTTTGAATCGGCAGCGAATCCCGATTCATCCGTCAGCTTCAAAAGGTCCTGCGTAAGATCAATGTCGGTCCATCGCAATCCGACCGCTTCGGAAATTCGAAGTCCCGTGCAGGCGAGTGTTAAAAGCACATCATGCAGCCACTTTAAGTCTGGCTGCTGCAAGCAATGCGCGAGGATGGCGTCGACTTCTTCCGGTCGCCAGCAATAAGCGGGCTGACCCTGTGGCCGATACATCCGGAGCAGCACCGGGGTAACGCCGAACAAGTGGCCTTCATCAATGAGCCAATGCTGCGTTTGTTTAATGACGACGAGCTCGCAGAAAATTGTTTTGGGTTTGTACTTGTTCTTGGTAAGGTGCTTGGCATAGAGTTCGAGTGCTTGTTTAGTGAGCTCATTCCAGTTTTCGACGCCGATCTGTGGCGCAAACTCCAGGAACTTGTCGAAGATCGTTCGGTACCGTTTGAAGGTTGCGGGTCGAACGCCGCCGGCGATGGCTGGTAGCTGCAAACGAGCTTCGTAAAGCGCTCGGCCAGCAGCCAATGTTAGCCGCTCAGTTTCATCGCGTTTCCGCGCAGAAGAGACGATGAGATTGAGATCTTCCGCTCGCCGCCGATCGAGCCGCAGCAGCAATTGTTCTGCTTCAGCGCGATTTCTCGTCCCCAGCGAGTGTTTGCCTGCGTTAGGCCGGTTGCCGCGACCGTCGGCGTAGTAGACGCCCTTTCGCTCAAACAGTTTCCATTTGAAGTGTGTGGGAGGTAATGTCATCGTCGAATAATTATTGATGGGGAATACGCCGCCGCTAACGGCGGCGGTCGGTTAGTTGATCTGCCACTTCGGGCGCCGCCCAGAAAGTCGTTGGCTAGTGGCCGTTGTTGAACCCGTGGGGGCTGACGTGGTGGCGGCCAGTGCAGTTGCGGGAATTCGAATGCTCGTGCGTGGTCCACCGGGTTGCCAACGCGGCAGTCGGTCATTGGCAAGCAGCCGATAAATCGTTGCGGTGGATATCCCGCTCGCTGCTGAAAACTCGGGGATGGAAAGTAGGGTGGGAAGTGTTGTGTTCATGAAATATCGCGCTCCTGTTCGCGTAGTCGGGAGGTAGCTCAGAGGCGGCCGTGCTTCTGACGAGGGTCAGCAGACCGGTTTGGCGCGAGGAACTACAGGGAGAGCGTTGGCCTTCGCTCTACCTTTTTCGCTTGACGTTTTTTGCTGTGGCAGCCAATGTGGTTGCGGGCATCATGGGCGCGATGATTTCGACCAACAGGTTGAAATTGCGGCGCTCGATCATTGGTGAGCAAGCGATAAGTCGTTGCGGTAGATCGCCCAATCGCTGCCAATAAATCGGCGATTGAAAGCGGGGTTGGATTTGTTGTGTTCATGGAGTAACGTGCTACTGTTCGCGAAGTCGGTAGGTAGCTCAGAGGCGGCCGTGCTTCTGACGAGGGTCAGCAGACCGGTTTGGCGCGAGGAGCTACAGGGAGAGCGTTGGCCTTCGCTCTCCCTTTTTCAGCGGCTCGGAGAAACCGAAGAAATGCCGCAAATCATCAAGATGGCCGCGTTAATAGCGGGGCGTGGAGCCGTGATCAATTAGCAGCTCGGGGCGCGAATCACGAACCGATTGCGTAAGGTCGTGGCCAATTGCCGTTCATTCGTTCGTCGATCAGGGTGAGATCGTTTTTTATAGCGTCGTCGCTCAAGTGGTAGTACTCGGCGAACGCGACTATCAGCTTTCCCTTCGAGCGTTGGAGTTGTTTTTTGTACCGAAAGTGCAATGCGGTCCAGTAGAGCTGCAGCCGCGCGATCCGGGCGTAGCGCGGAAGCTGATTCTTCGACATCGTGTCGCCGGCGATGATTTTGGTCCAGCCTTGCAGGTGTTCTGGCGGGTTCGCCGAATGCCGGCCCAGCGATTGCTCAACCAAGTCGCGCAAATCATCTCGCCCTGGAGTGGGAAGCGTATCCGGAAAATAGAGCGTGCGTCCCCCAGCCGCCATGTGATTTGACATTCGCTGCGGATCGAGCACGGGGAACTGCGGCCCCAGCGGTTCCGGAGTGTAGGGCGCGTTGAGTCCTTGGAGACGCCAGCGTACGAGGAACGCTTCGAAGTCTGATAGATAGGTCAGCACCTTATTGCCGATAACTCTGCCGATCTTGGGCCCTTTTTTAGCAGGAGGTTGTCCCGCTACGGCGGCGACGTTGAAGTTGCCCAGGAGTGGGAATCCATCAGCGGAAATGCGTGCTTGATGCTTTTTCACCAGTGCATCATGTTCGCTGATAAAGTCCGGATTCGTTGTCAACCATCCGACATAAGCGACTAGCGCTGTCCGGATACGATCGCGGTCCGCTTGCGACGACTCCAAGGCTATGCGGGCGAGTTCAATGTCCTGCTCCGGAACACCGGGACGACGCCACGTGTCAAGCGGCAGAACGTTGCTGGGAGGCTCGCCAAAGTAGGCCGACGTGATAAAATTGCCGCGCCACCAGCCGATCTGCTGACCGATAAGTACCGAGCTTGCCTTTTGTTCGAATTGCAAATCCTCAGCGGGAAGTTTGTCGCCTAGGTTTCGTTCGATCGCGTTGATTAACTTTGTCGGCAGCGCGAGGAATAGCCCCGTCTTAATGCGAGGATCTTTGCGTAGCTTGGCTAGCAACTCATGGTTGTTCTCTGTAAGCGATGCGGTTGGGAAGTTAAGTCTAGCGGGCTGTTCGCTCATGGTCTCGAAAGCTAATCGGGGGACAGATTGTTATGCCGCGTTTTTGGCGGAAATTTAGCAACTGCGGCGCAGGTCACAGCAAACACAGTCGCTATTCGCGATTCTCCGAGTTGGAAGGGGGCGTTGGCAATTGCATTTGAGGCCATGCCGCGGAAATTCTGAAAAAATCTACGGGGCGTTCCGGTGTCCGAGACCGACGGCGATTGGCCAAACTCTAACCACGGCCACTCCTAAGTTATTCCGCGTTTTGGGCGGAAATTTAGCTCTTAGCTCGGTTGGAGGGCTAGAAAGGCTGGATTTTCGGCGTGGTTTGTGAACTGGCCAGAAAGGGGTACGGGATGAGCGCCGACCCCCATCATGTTTCCATCTTCAGTGGTCGGACCGGGCGATGAGCCGCAGCGCGTGGTGATGATCATTAGTTCCGAGCGCCGGGCGGCGAAATTGTTCCAGCAGAATTGCTTATGCCATTCGGCCGATCTGACTCCGCAGCTTCCCTGAGACGATCCACGCCGACACCTTGGGCAGCGACGCTCGCTGCCCGTTCTGTTCCAAGTCGAGAGAGCTCACGCCGAGCTTCACGCGCTCGGCCATCAGCGCAATGCCCGCTTGGTACCAAGCGGGGAGTTCGAGTTCGTCGGTACTCACGCGTCTTCCTTCTTAGTGGGTGAAGAATTCGCACGCCCTGTGGTGTGGCGTGACTTTGCTACCGGCGACGCCGGTTGAGAATGGCCGTGCCGGCCAGCGTGCCGCTCCGCGATCATGCGGGCGAGGAAGTCGAGGAAGGAATCGACTCTAGATCGTTGGTCGGGGGTTAACCCGTTGTCCATGAAGGGACCTCATGATGTGGAGTGTGTAGGGGAATCTAGAAATTGGGCGCCGCCGGGCGCCGTAAACGGTGGATCTGCCGAGCGCAGTTACTTAAGGGTTGCCGGCCATTGAATCGCGGTGATTCGGCAACTACCATAGACTCTGTTCTGGATGGTCGGTGCCGACATGGGTCGGGTATGGTTGCCTGGTGGGGAGGCCCGGTAGCATGGTCAGACGGCGAAGCTTCGTGTCCATATCCGCAGCCACGTTATTGGCTGCGATGGTGTTCAGCATCGCTCCTCGCGATCTTGATGCTGCCCCTCTGCCGATTCCGGCGGGATCGGAAACGAGCGTCGATTGGAAGGGCTTTCTCGTTGGGTACAAGTCGGAGCCGGGAAAGCAAGCACAGGGTTTGGCGATTTGCCCCTTCGACGACATCGCCAAGGAGCAAGCCAGGATACTGATTGACAGTGATTTCTCACTCGTCGACGGACATTACAATTTCCAAGTTTTCCCGACGCCTGACGAAAGGTCTGCCAAGTACTGGATCAAAGTCGTTCGCACGAGGCAGAGCGAAGCGGAAGCTGAGATGCCCGCCCCACTACCTGCGGACTTCGAAACCAAGCCGGTTGCTGAACTTCAAGTGCGCGGCGAGCACTTGTATCTGCTACCAACTCCGCTGTCGGCTACGCGAATCGGTGCTCAGTTGTGCAACGCGCGCATCGTTGTCAATCAAGGTGGCGCCCTGCAACTTGTACGCCTCCGCGAGACGCTGAAGAGGCAGCCAGTTGCGCTTAGCTTGGTTGAAGACGATACCATTATTGATTTTCCGACTGCCCCGCTTCCGGTGGTAGGCAACGCTTTTTTGGATATCAAAGGTGTTTCCGGGCCAGAGCTAGTGTTCTTCCCGAGCGATGGCGACCAAAGAGTACCACTGGAGAGTCGGACTTCGTATCAGACTAAGGGCGCTATATCGGTCATCGTTGACATCGATTTTCGCATGAATGATGAGCAGTGCCACTGCGCGCGAATCAAGCCCTACTATCAGATTGGCAAAGAACGGCGGAAGGCATTTATCGCTAGCGAAGTGATGAAGGCCGGGGCTTCCGCGGAGCGGGCGATTGCGAATGCTCAACGGCAACTGGAAGCCGCGCGCTCCGCACTGCCAGGAATTAAAAGTCAGCTCAGCAGCCTCGGTGGAAGTTCTGGCGGAGACGATCGGGCGCAGGCGGAACGGGCGGCCAAGATTGAATACCTCACGCGGTTGCAGCGCAAAGCAATCAGCACCATTCGCCGATTCGAGCGCTCGCTGCCGCGCTCGCAGGCGTCGCTGGTCCAACTGCAGCAAGTGCGAGAGCTAGGACAGAAGATTCATAAGAAGATCTTGGTTGAATTCAGCGTTGATGTCGAGCACGAAGGCAAGCGGTTGCAGTTGGCGGAATACCTGGCCGTACAATAAATTCCTACCGCGAGAGCCTTTTCTTGCTTCCTTACTTGAGTCCCTTCAAAACTTGCTTTCAATCACCGTCCTTTATGACGCTTGTTCGCTGCAACTGCCCGCATTGCTCGATGGGTTACGAATTGCCCAGCACTGTGCTGGGGAAGCCCACGCGCTGCACCAAGTGTGGTGAGAAGTTTGAACTCAAGGAGTACGTTCCACCAGCGCCGCCACCAAAACCAGCCAAGGCCGCGTCGGCGGATCGTAGAGCAACTACCAATTCGACGATATCCGAGAGCGCCAACGGCCCGCCTCCGGTACCTCCTCCCCCGCCAAACCTCAATCAATCGGCGTTCGGTCCGCTTGCATTGTCGATAACACCAAGTGTTTCGTCTGGTCGGGCACGATCGCAGTTCCTACCGCTTCGATACATTTGCCGGATTTTAGAGTTCTTAGCTGCATTGGCTGCTGGACTCATCGTCCTCACAGTAGTTGTTGCGTTCGTAAATTTCGCTCAGTTCGACGACTCAACGGCGTCGAGTCTACTTGAATTGATTCTTGCTACCGCTCTTTTTCTTTTCGTCGGATCGATCGTTGTTGCGCTTTTACTTCTGGCGCCTCAACTGATCCGCCTTCTCTTGCGAATCGAAGACAACACCTACGAAGCCAGTGAATCTGCCTACCGACTCAATGCCACGCTCGCGTACATGAACGGAGTCTGGCAGCGCAATCAGCAGGAATCGCGCAAGAAGCGAGAGGAGGTTAGTGATGAACTGGAGTTCGATTAAGCGAGCGGTGACGTGCCTTCACGGGCGACAGCGGGGGAGTTGCCCGTTGCCCATCCTTGCTCTTGCCGGCGTGATGTCGTTCGCCGCTGGTTGTGAGCAACCCAGGCGGCCGCTGCCGCCTCCTGCGCCGAAGCCGACTCCGCAGCAGCGCACCCCTTCTGCAAAGCCTAGTGAGACGCCGGCGGAATCGCAGGAGCAGCCTTCAGCGAAATCGGACAGTTCTCCTACCGCGCCAACTCGCCCTGGAGATTCCTCCAGTGAAGCGAGTGAGGCGCCTCAAACACCAGGAGTGGGTGGAGGCAACGGTGCGTCGCGCCCGGCGCCACCTGCTCCGGCGGCGCCAAGGTTTTCAACGCCAGAGGCAGCCAGCCGATTTGCGGCCGAGAAGTTTGCCGAAGCTAAAGAATCCCTCGGCGACGATGATGCTCAAGGCGCCTTTCAGGAAGCACTTGAGGGCTGGCAAGCACTGCAGCCGCATTTGGATAATCCGCGGTGCCAACAACTCGCCGATGAACTCACTACGCTGATGAAACAATCTGACCAATCGATGTCGCCGGCTGACGAACTGCTCGACCGACCGCTCATGATTAAATAGTCCTCCCTATGCAGCCAAGAAACAGCGAAATCAAGATTAATCTCCGATCTCGGGTGATCTGCCCACACTGTTGGGAATCGTTCTCCCCAGAGGATACGCTGTGGGTTGCCACGCATCCCGAGCTAGTTGGTGATCCGCGGCTCACCAGCGATAGCCAGCGCCGCTTCCTCGCCTCCCGCTTTAATGTGGAAGGCAATGCGATCGATACGCGCGGCATGCCGTGCCAAGACCTGGCCTGCCCGCGATGTCATTTAATCGTTCCCCGGTGCTTGTTCGAACTTGCGCCGCTGTTCGTCTCGATTGCGGGAACACCCTCCTGCGGCAAGAGCTATTTTCTGGCGGCAATGACCTGGAAACTGCGTCAGACTTTGCCGAGAGATTTTGATCTCAGTTACAGCGATGCCGATCCACAATCGAACCTGATCCTGAACGCTTACGAAGAGCAGCAGTTTCTGGCAGCCAACCAGGATGATGTTGTCAAGTTGCGTAAGACGGAAGAACAGGGCGATGCTTATGATCAGGTGCAATACGGTGGCCAAGTGGTTTCCTATCCGCGACCCTTCCTATTTGCATTGCGCCCCACACCGCGACATCCGTCCGCGGAGAACTCTCGCCGCGCGGCGCGGTTGCTGTGCCTTTACGACAATGCGGGCGAATCGTTCTTGCCGGGCAAGGATACGGTGGTGAATCCCGTGACACGCCACCTGGGTCAGTCAGATGCGGTGCTTTTCTGTTTTGATCCCACGCAGGATCCGCGTTTCCGCAATGCTTGCGCCGGCAAAACAGAAGATTACCA
Organism: Pirellulales bacterium; assembly: GCA_022841705.1. Taxonomy (GTDB): domain Bacteria; phylum Planctomycetota; class Planctomycetia; order Pirellulales; family Lacipirellulaceae. Next base: position 68,549 of record JALHQZ010000003.1, on the reverse strand, counting down.
AATCGCGAAGGCGCCCGTCACCGCGCGGCAAGAAACGGTACTTCACGAAATCACCAACCGTATTCGCCAGCACACGGGGCTCAAGCAAACCGATCAGCGGAAAGAGCCGCTCATCGTGGTGGTGACCAAGGCCGATGCGTGGTGGTCACTGCTCAATGAATCCATCCCCGCGCCGTGGCGGCGGGCACTGGGCGACAACCATCCGGCGACGATTGATTTGGAGATCGTGAAGCACACCTCGGACAGGGTTCGGCAGTTGCTTAACGCTATCACTCCCGAATTGGTTGCGGCCGCAGAAGGCTTCAGCCGCCACACGTGGTTTGTTCCAGTGAGCGCCACCGGGTGCAGCCCCGAGCAAGGCGTTCAGAATGGCGCGCCCTTCTGGGGAATCCGCCCCAAGGATATTCGTCCCATGTGGTGCGAAGTCCCCATGCTGCTAGCGCTGGCGATTGCCTCCCCTAGTTTGGTCAAGGCCGGAATCGCGAGATCTACGGAAGTTGAAGCGGACGAAGGGCAGCTCGCATGATTGAAGAGATTATTTATACTTCGGCGCCGCAAGGCCTTCGGCCAGGAAGCCGAGGGTTTTGCACGGTCGCCAGCACGCCCGGGATGGCGACTTCACTCGCCACATTTTTGGAATCGCTCAGCGGCTACCGGCAGATCGCCGGAGAGGAGCGAATCACCGCCAACCCGGTGGTCTACTGCAATCTGCGGGCGAAAATCGGCGGCCGCCCCCTGCAAGTTCTGTCGCGTGTTGCCGACGCGGGGCTCGACTACTCCGGCCGCACCAATAAATTAGCGCACCACCTTGCGTTTGAACCGCGGCAACTCCCGGCGGCTGGTCCGGCGGCGACGCAGCAGAGCGCTAACCTCCATGCCACGTCTTGGAGTGGTGACGCACGCACCTTGCAACTTCGGCACAGTCTCCCTGTTGCTGCGGGAGTACCGACGATCTGTAACTATTGGAAACAGGTGACAGGCGACGCGGGTTGGGGCGGCATTATTGGCCAACGGTTGCAAGCCGAAGCGGGCCGCGATCTCTGGTTGATCTGCGAGAGCACCACCGACGCGCTGCAACTTTTGGCCGAATCCATCGCCATCATGCCGCCGGAACTGCGTTGGAAGACAACTTACTGCACTTACTTCACAAAGCTTCCACCAGGGATCGACTGCCGCGTGAAGTTTGTGATTGATGGCACGCCGGAAGCAATGCAGGTGCGGAAGCGATATGAATTGAAGGCGATTGATTTATGTCGGCCGCAGCCATCTCTTGAGTCGAACCTTTGGACAACGGGAGCGCGTGAAGGCGCGGTGGCCGCGATTGCGCGTCCCAAGTTAACGCAACCACAATCGCCGAGTCCCGTTTCCGTTGCCGCCGCGACTGAACCCGAGTACGAGGTTGATCTCACTGACTTCTCCGGCTCTGCTCCTCCTCCGCTCCCGTCGAACAACTATGGAGTTTCGCCAATTAATAGAAGGAAACGGACCGTTTCAACCGGTCTGGTTGTCGCGTCAGTAGCCCTTCTATTTATCGTTGCTGGAGGAGCAGCTTTTGGGTGGTACTGGGCAACGCGACCGGGGGTAGTTGCCAGCGGTCAGAGTACGCAATCAACTCCGAGTGGCGGTGAGAAACCATCCAAACCAGAAAACACGAAGCCTCCTAAGCCGGAGACGAACGGCAAGAAGAACCAGGAGAATGAATCTTCTCCCGATGAAACGCCGCCTGCCGCGGTAGAACAATCCACGGTTGAGGCAAGCGAACAACCGGCCAATCCTACCGATTCGATAGACACTGAGGAAGGTGGCCTCGGGAATCCAGCAACTCCATCGCCGGATGAACCGCCTGTAACGCCTCCGCCGCAACCACCCTTTTTCTCCCCCAGCCAAGTAACTTTCAACGCATTTAAGGGAGCCGCTACGCTTTCAATTTCCGATCCTGCTAAAGTGGGCTGCATTCTGCTGATCCCTGACAGCAAGTCCGCCAAAAGCAAACCTCGGATTCATGGAACGCTTAAGGAGAACGACAAAGTCATTGTCGAGATTGATGTCCCGGATCCTCCCAAGAAAGAGCCGAAGATTGTCCCGCTGTTGACATTCACCTACAAGGACAAACTACTTTCCGTCGAACCCGATAAAACGCTGGTAGCGGGTTTTGGGAACCGCCCAGCATGGCATGAGACCCTGCGCTTCTGCAGTGTGATACTTTTCAATCAAGAAAAGCCCGACGAGCAGTGCGTAGTCTATCCTGCAGCATCGCAGATACTGGAGCCGATTCAGCTGTCACCGGAAAGCGAGTTTCCGATAACTTCGGGGCCGTTTAGTCTGTCTGAGAGTCCAAGCCCTACCATCGAGTTGGTTGTTCAGAAAACATGTGATCTAGGTGAGACTTACACCAGCGAGTGGAATGCCGGGCAGGCTTCGGCTGTTGTTCCCTTCGATAAGCTCAATCAAGCAATTGTGACTGTATACGCGGTTTTGAGCGGTGCTCCTGAGCGTCGGGTTGAGTACCGCTTTCATTCTCAATTCAACTCTAACACAATCGATCCGAAACTAATGAGTAGATGGCACAAAGGTCATGCCGCTTTTCTGGCAGTGCTTGCTAAGAAAGGGGTTACTGAACTTAATTACTGGGATTGCAAACCAGTTATTGATGCCTGGAATATCAAAGGAACTACCAAGGAACTGGCCGCAAAGTCACTAAACGTTGACAAGGGACAGGTCCCAATGGTTGAAAACGCCTATGAAAACAAAGACGTGGTGAAGTTTATGGAGCAATGTCCCGTCGGACTTAGTTGGCGACAGCTCGACGACATCATGAAGGGGGTTACGATCAACATCCGAGTACGCTGCCCTCTCGTTCCTGTCACCTCACCCAGCAATGTGCCAGTTCTGAAAGACCGAATAGTTGCCTCAAGTTTTTCCGCCGATTTTCCCGCTGCCTCCGAATAATCTGCTGAAGTTATGAAACACGCCCTCTGGTATCTCGACACCATCCGCGATGCGGTCAGCGCGCCGCAGAGCACGTCCGCGGACGCGCTGCGCGAGGCGGCGGCTGAGTATCATGCGGCTTGTGTCGAAGCGAATCGCCGGTTGCGGCAGGTGGCGCGGCTCTTGCGGGAAGGACTGCGCAGCGAAGCGATTGAAATTGCCGACCATGAGCCAAAGCTACTGGAGCTGGTTGGGGAACTCGATTTTGCGGAATCGGACGAGTGGATGGGAATGGCGGCTCAGTGGGGGTTGCCGATGCCCCCCGAAATCGACCTGTCGGCCGCGATTGAGCTCAACTCGGCCTACGCGGAATTGATGCCGCTGGAGCAACTGCTCCAAACGCATCGCAAGCTGGCGCTCGCGCGGGCGCCGCTGCAGCACCGCATCGTGGTGCTGCGGCGAATTGCCGAAGCCGACCTGATGAACGAAGCGTGGAAGGTGGATTTGGAGAGCTACGAACGGAAGCGCGTCCAACAAATGCGCGAAGAAGTACGGCGACTCACCAAAGCAGGCGATCTCGAAGCCCTCTCGGCACTGCGGGAGGAAGTCCAGTCGGGGGAGTGGTCTATCGAGCTACCGGTGGAAGTAGTGCAAGAGATTATTGGCTCCGAGAATCAGCAGCAGGTTCAAGCCGCGCGCCGTCGGTTGACTGAGCTCGTCCCGCAAATAGACGCTGCTCACAGCGAGTTTAATGTTGACCTTCTTGCTCAGCTTGCCGCTGCTTGGCGGCAGAATAGTGAAGTCGCTGGCCTAACCGCCGCCGATCCACTCCAGAATCAGGTTGGCCAAGCGCTCGACTGGCTGGCCTATCAGCAGTCTTCGCTTAGCAAAAGATCGGAGTTCCAGACGGCAATCGCCAAATTGGAAGAAGCGCTCGACCAGCACGCCGATCGTTCGCGATTGGAAACCTTCTACCATCAAGCAGAACGTTTCGAGCAAGAGATACCCCCGCTCTTGCGGCAGCGGGTCTTGGAACGGCTCGACGTGCAGCACACTCAATCCCGCCGCCGCGGTGTGCTGGTGGGAAGTCTCGCGGCGATCCTGATTGCCGTAGGGTCTTACGGTATCTACGCCTACCTGCGTCACAACCAGCGCGTAGCGTTGGTCGAGTCACACGTCGCGAAACTGAGTGGGTTGGCAGGCGAAGAGAAGTGGCAGGAGCTGACTGCTTATCTTAAGCGTTTGCCCGAAGCCGACCAACAGGAGCCGGCGCTCGCTGATTACGCGGTCCGCGCCGAGGCGGGTCTTGCACAAGAGAGAGAACGGGCGGCCACGCTTGATCAGAAGCTGACTGCCATGGAGCAACTGGCGGATGGGGACCTTCAGCCCGACGCGATAAAGTCGCTCCGCGAGCAATCGAAGCTCAATGACGAAGTCGTACGGATTGATGCGCTTGAATCTCGTTATCAAGAGCACTTGCGAAAAATGCAGAAGGAGATCGACGATGCGTTCTTGCGAACGGTAGCGAAATGGACCGACAGGGTTCAAATGCTGGAGAAAGAAGTGCTTCCACCCTCGAACGAGCTTTTAACTCTTCTTACTCAGTTGGAAGCAGAACTAAAGCAGCATACGGGCGTTTCACCGCTGCTGGCGAACAATGGACAGCCCGTTAAGGCGAAGCTTCGGGCGCTCTACGAGACCGCCGCCAAGTCATCAGCGTATGATGAAGCCCTCAATCGACTTATCCGCAGCGTGGGGCGGCTTCCCGAGTATCAGGCGGCGCTCGAGAAACTCTCGAAAGATTTCGCCGACAAACCGGCCGGCGCCCATGCCGCCGATTTGCTGGAGCAGCAGGCCGATTTCGAGCACACCCTGAAGTGGGCCCAGTTTTGGGAAGACCTCGCGCCCCGCTGGAGTGGACTGACGGCGGACGATGCGGCCGCGACCATCAAAGCAGGCGACGCGCTCATGGCGATCGCTCCGGGGAGCGCGTTGGCCACTAACTTCGGCCAGCGCAAACCGCATCTAGAGAAGCTCGTCGCTCGGAAGGCAGTCGATGTCGACGCTTTGAAGCAGTTCCTGGTCCTCAACGAATACATGTCCGGCGTGTGGATGATTATCCACAACAACGGCACGCGGTACTATTCTCCTTACAAACCACAAGAGAAAGGTGACAATATCGCTTTCACCTATTTCGTCTCGTACGATCAGCCACCCAAGCAAACGACGTTTCCGAAAGGAAGCCTTCGCAGCATCGCTTTGGCGCCGCAGGCGAGTTTGGCTCAGTTGCTGAGGGGCTATCTCACTCAGGTATTGGATCAGCCCGACCAATGGGATGCAAGTTTTTATCGGATGGCGAACGAAGTCAATAAAGCGATGGCCCCGAGCGAGAAATCCGACGAACTCGATGCAGTCATCGGGCTGCAGATGTTCACCCGCATTCTCAGCACCGGCGCCGAGGGGAGCTACCTGTTTGGCGAGGCATATCGACCCGTCGTCACCGAAATTGAAAATGCGGGCATCGATCCGAGCGTGCTGTGGTTCGCTCCGGATGATGACGAGGCGGCGGCAGCGAGACTGAAAGCCCGGGCCGCCGTCGCCGGGATTGTTGATCTGGCTGCCCAGTACCGCAACGCCCGCACAAGGTTAAGTGACGTCTGCCTGCCGCCCAAGTACAGCTACCGCTGGTGCGGCATACTGACTCAACCTAGTTCGCGTCAATGGCAGTGTTCCCCAAAGCTCGAGACTCAGCAATCGGGCACACTGTTTGTTGTGTCGAACGCCGACGGCAAGGCCGACCTCATACCAGTGGGGCAAGCTGTTGGCGGGTCGGTGTACTGGACTGGCGGAAGGCCCTCTGCGAACCCGCTCATTGGCCAACCGCTGTTCCTCGGTCTCCCGACAACTCCTTCCTCCAACTGATCGCCCGCGATGGCCGAACATTACTATCTTCGTCACCGTGGCCGCGTTGGTGGGCCGTACCCGGAGGAGAAACTCAAAGCCCTCGCGCAGAAGGGCCAGCTCACGCGGATGCACGAACTGTCGAGCGACGGGACGACTTGGTTTCCGGCGCGGGAGCTCACTTCAATCTTCCCGCCGAAAAAAACTGCTAAGGAGGAGCCAATTCTAGAACCCGACGATTCTGCTTCCGCAACTTCACTGGGTGGCGCCGGAGCAGATCGTTCGCAGTGGTACTACTCATTAGGCGGTCAGCGGATTGGGCCCGTCTCGTGGTTGGAACTCTCTTCACTGGCGAAGGTCGGTGAGATCAACGATGCAACGCTCGTCTGGCGCGAGGGAATGGCCGATTGGCGGCCAGCTTTGCAAGTGTTGTCCGCGGGGAACACGAAATCGCAAAAGTCTGGAGTGCGAAAAACATTGGCGATCATCGCTGCAAGTCTTGCGCTGATTGCTGGCATCGGCTACGCAGCATGGCGGTTATCGCCGAAACCGTACATCACAAGCCCCGATGATCCACGGATTGAAGATGCCGTGTTCGTTGTCCTAAAGGGTTATGAATGGACGACGGAAAAAGGCGATTTCTTTCTGCATCTTGGACACGGTACAACTTTCGCTGTGTCACCTGAGGGGTTACTTTTCACAAATCGTCACGTGATTTCTTTTGATTCAAAGAGCGCATCGACAATTGATAAGGGATTAACGGAACTGGAAATTGCCCACACTCAAGCGTACTATGTCCTAATCAATGGGCACTACTTTAAGGCAAATCTCGTTCATAAGAACCGTAATAACGAATGTGATTTTGCCTGCTTGCAAGTTGAGGCAGATCGACCGTTACCTTACTTTCGCTTGCTTAGGACATCGTTGCCTAACAAGCGAGACCCCGTCATCGCGCTTGGCTTCCCTGGAATTCAGCAACCCGATCCGAAACTTGATAGCTTTGACGATTGCCTAGTCAGCAGCCTGGACGCCTCCTACGATCACTTTAACGATGCTCTCAACCAGACAGTAGGGAACGTTTCGAATCTACGGGTTGACTCAGGAGTGAATTGGATCATTCACGGCGCAGCGATCAGCCCAGGTAACTCAGGCGGACCGCTGATCGACTCCACGGGTAGCGTTATCGGAATCAACACAGAACAGCGTGGCGCGAATGTTCTTGATTCAGCCGGCTCGGAAGGCTTCGTCGCAACTCCGGGAGAGAACTACGCTTTCTCGATCGCCGAGATCGCTGAAGTTACCGAGCAACGGTTTCCCGATATCGCATCCTGGAAGTAGAGTTATCGATGAATCTAGAGAAGTCTCCATCCATTTCAATGACTCGTACCCCTCCAGTTTTAGCTTGGCTCCGCACCGACCCTGAAGCCCGCTGGGGCCTTCCGGGCTCGCGGTACACGCGCGTTAATTCGCTGGTCGCCGCCATCCTCGCCGCGGCGCTTACCGCAGCAATCTTTGGCATCATGGCCGCGTTGCCTGAGCGGTTTAGCAGCATCGTGGCATACTTCTGCGAGCGGGGCCCCACCCAATACGCCACCGTATTCGCCGCGTCGTGGTGCGTGATGCTGTTACTTATTAAGAACCGCAAGATCGCGTTGCAACGCAAAGCGCTGCAGCGGGTGGTGGTCCCTGAAGCCCACGACTTTGTCCTTTCACCCGCGACCGTAGAGCAGGTCACTAATCGAATCTACCAAGCAGTCGATGACCCCAAGCACTTCATTTTGTTCAATCGCATCGCCGTCGCGCTCGCGAATCTGCGGAACCTAGGGCGCGTGACGGATGTCGATGAAATCCTGCGCAGCCAAGGCGACCAAGATGAGTCGATTATGGAATCGAGCTACTCGCTCATCCGCGGGCTGATTTGGGCGATTCCCGTGCTCGGCTTCATCGGTACCGTGCTGGGGCTGTCTTCTGCAATTGGCGGGTTCGGAGAAGTGCTCAATTCAGCCAAGGATATGAGCGAGATTACGGGGTCGCTCAAGGGTGTCACAGCGGGCCTCTCGACCGCCTTTGATACGACCTCGCTGGCGCTCGTGGCCGCTTTGTTTCTGCAAATGTGGATGACATTCTCGCATAAGTCCGAGGAAGAGTTTTTGGACGACTGCACCGAGTACTGCCATCGGCATATCGTCAACCGCTTGCGCCTAACCCCGTTCGACGATCATGGGTAAGCGCAAGTTCACCGGCTCACCACTGTCGCTCTTCTCGTTCCAGGACATCATCACCTCGGTCACGGGAATCTTCGTGCTCATCACGCTGCTGATCGCCGTGGAACTGTCTCAGCGAGTTGTCAATCAGAAATCTCAACCAACCCCCCATCCTTCCGAATCGTTCGACGAAGAGATCGATGCCGAACTGCAGCAAATCGCGAAGCTGGAGCAGCTGCAAGGAGACGTGAGTGAAGAACTCCCCGAGTTCGCCACCTACACCAACCAGTCAGCCGAGCAGGCCCGGAAAGAACTCCAGGCCGAAATCGCCCGCCTGCAAGTCGCCGTTTCACAATCAGCCGCCGAGGCTGAGTCGGCCCAAGATTCTGCCGCCGCCGCGAGCGCCCAGTCCGAGGCCCGCAGCAGCGAGCGTAAAGAGCTCGAACAAGTTGAGTCATTACTGGCCGCTTTGGAGCAGGAATTGACCGAGCTCGAAAACTCCCAGCGCGTCTTCTATAACGTCCCCGACTCCCAAGGCAGGCGTGTTCTGCTGGTCGAACTCTTCGCCGAAGAAATCTTGCTCGCTCCCGCGGGAGTGGAACGTCCACCGCTGCGGGCATCGGGCCTCGGCCGAGTCGACAAGATCATGGCCGCCATCCGCCAGAACTCAACAGACTCGGTGCGCGTGGTGATGATCGTTCACCCCGGCGCAGTCGATGCCTTTAATGAGCTCTACGAAAAAGTTAAAAGCGATGGCTATTCACGGGGCTTCGATGTCCTGCCGGACTCAAGCCTCGCAATCGATCCTGAGAAAGGAGCCGGCTAGCGATGGGCCGCCGAAAACGCTCCGCCGATGGCGACAGTCTCGACTTGTTGCTCGACACGATCACCAACGCGTTTGGTGGAATCGTATTTCTTGCAATTATGGTCACGGTGCTGCTGAAAAACTCCGCCGCGCTGAACGTCGCGGCCCCAGTTGAAACCATTCCGAAACCGTCCCGAGCAAAAGAGCTTGCCGAGCTGATTGCCCGCCGCGAGATACTAGAGAAAAGCGCTATTGCCAAGGAACTCGTCGGGCGACTCGCCGATCCCGAGCTCAAGCAGATTGTTCAAGAATTGGTAACGCTCCGCGCCCAGCGCGATCAGTTGCGCCTCCAACGACAGCAAAACCAGGAGCAAAAGGCGAACGCCGACGCTTCGCGCGAAGAAATCGTCCGTACTGATCGCAACATCGAGCAAGACCTTGAGCGCAAGAAGCAAGAAATCGCGATGGTTGAGGAACGACTGAAGGCGGAACGAGCCTCACGCGAAGTTAACTCGCCGTTTCCGGAGGAACGGAGTGCGAGTAAGAGCGAATTCGCTATCACAGTTCGATATGGGCGATTGTACGTCAACCGGATAGACGGCCGAGCCAACCTTGATGACTTTACTGTGATCGGCACGGAGGGGAACTTCTTAGTCCTGACGCCCAAGCCGTTCGCTGGCACAGAAATATTGACTTCCGGTCGCCTTTCACCCGCCGCGATAAATGCGATTCAGGTCATTTCCGCAAATGATTACCACATAACGGCAATCGTGTGGGATGATTCATTTGAGCATTTCAAGGAACTGAGGACTTACCTCACGGATCAAGATTACGATTGCAGAATCTTGCTCCAGACGGAAGGGGACGGAGTTGTCGAATCTGGAGCCAAGGACCCTCAGGTACAGTAGGATGTCGCTCAAGAGTTGATTTCAACCTAAGTGCTTTGGACCTAGCAGTTGTACGTTTGCCACCAGAGTGAAAATGACATCGATATGTTACCTGCGGGACCGATTCCCTCAAACCGCTCCGATTGCCGAAGTAGCATCAGGTACGCAACCAGCCAAGTAGAGCGCGACCCGCGCCGGACTCAAAGAGTTGCGCTCGCAGGATGATGTTAGAGGTGGGTGATTTCGTGAGAAGAACGCCACCGCCCTACCGCTTTGATTGAAGATATTCTTCTCTTCAATTTCGGCGCCCGCTGCCTCCGGGAGTCGCCCGGTGCGACTCCGCAGTGCTGTCGTTTCCGATAAATACTCTCGAAAGTGACGAATGCACGCCGTTTCGGCGAGGTTCGCACTGCACCTCAAAAGTGAAGGGGTTTACTCAGCATCGCGAAAACAAACACTGGGCTCTTGAAAGCGGTTTCGGTTGCACCCCCCCGCGTTCGCGTGATTGACAATTCAGTGGAGCTTGCTAAGACCTACAGACAAATAGTACATGTTCTCGCCGGTATTCTCATCTTCTGGGCAGGGGCCAACATGAAGCGGTCTAAGTGGCGTTCGAAGCGGAGTGAAGCGACCAAGCGGGATCGGAAGCGGAAATCGGCGGGAAGAATCCCGAGGTTTGACACGCTCGAAGATCGACGCGTTCTGGCGTCGGACTTTGGCGATGCGCCCGACGTGGGAGTTGGGACTGCGAACAACAACTACGAGACGTTGCTGGTTAGCAATGGTCCGCGGCATACGATTGATACGATCCAAACCACCCTCTACTTGGGCGCGAGTGTCGATTCCGACTGTAACAGAGCTTCGAGCCTGGCGAGGACTTCAGCGAGCAGCCTTTAAGTTGCCACTCCATGGACATTGATCTTGATAGCAAGTTGGCGTGACGCTCGGCGGTCATGCGGGCGAGAAAGTCGAAGAAGGTATCGATTGTTTGCTGGTCGGGAATTAACCCGTTGTCCATGTTGAACCTCCATAGTGAAATAAGTTGGTCAGAGAACTCCCTTGCACCGGATCCACTCGGGCCCGAGAAAGATCTGGGCGGTAGTACAATTTCGGAATCGCGTTTGGTAATTTGATGGTATCGATAGACGGGGCCAAAGCTTGCTTGGCCCTCTAGTTAGGACTGGTCGTACTTGTGTGCAGGTACGGGATTTGCTTTTCCTTTCTTTGGAGATTTGCCGCCATGTCTCGTCGCCGTCGCGCCCGCAAGCTCCATTGCGAGCGGCTCGAAGACCGCACCATGCTGGCGGGGGATCTCGAGCTGGTGCGCGACATCAACCCTGGCGCCCCGGGTAGCAATCCCAGTTTTGTCGTCGCCGTGGGCGCAACAAATTTCTTCACTGCCGACAACGGGAGCGGCGTTGATCTCTGGAAGAGCGACGGGACCGCGGCCGGAACCGTACGCGTCAAGGACGTCTTCCTTCCCGACTCCCTGACAAACGTGGGGGGGACGCTCTACTTCCGCGCCCTCGACGGCGCGACCGGCTTCGAGCTCTGGAAGAGCGACGGGACCGACGCCGGAACCGTACGCGTTAAGGACATTATCCCCGGGGTAGATAGCGGCTATCCCCGCGACCTGACGAACGTGGGGGGAACGCTCTACTTCCGCGCCACCGACGGCGTGACCGGCGACGAGCTCTGGAAGAGCGACGGGACCGACGCCGGCACCGTGCGCGTGAAAGACATCCGCTCCGGGGCCAATTCTTCCAATCTCCGCGACCTGACGAACGTGGGGGGAACGCTCTATTTCCGCGCCACCGACGGCAGCGGCTACGAGGGCGGCAGCGGCTACGAGCTCTGGAAGAGCGACGGGACTGCGGCCGGCACCGTGCGCGTCAAGGACATCATCTCCGGTCCCAACGGCGCTTTTCCCCGCTACCTGACGAACGTAGGTGGGACGCTTTACTTTAGCGCCTCCGACGGTGTAAGCGGCCGAGAGCTCTGGAAGAGCGACGGAACCGACGCCGGCACGGTCCTCGTCAAGAACATCAACTCCGGGGGATCATACGCCTCTCCCCAAAACCTGACGAACGTGGGGGGAACGCTCTACTTTAGCGCCACCGACGGCGTGAGCGGCGCTGAGCTCTGGAAGAGCGACGGGACCAACGCCGGCACCGTGCTCGTCAAAGACATCCGCCCCGGGGGAAGTGGCGGCTATCTTGGCTCCCTGACGAATGTGGGGGGAACGCTCTACTTCGGTGCCGTCGACGGCGTAAGCGGCCGAGAGCTCTGGAAGAGCGATGGCACCAACGCCGGCACTGTACTTGTCAAGGACCTCAACCCCGGGGCTGGTGGCGCCCTTCCCCGCTACCTGACGAACGTGGGGGGGACGCTCTACTTTAGCGCCACCGACGGCGTGACCGGCGAGGAGCTGTGGAAGAGCGACGGGACCAACGCCGGTACCCTCCCGGTGCGGCTGCCGGGGAATCTGCCGCTATTGAATCCTCGAGCGATCACCTGGGTGGGGAATCGGGTGTTCGTCAGCGGCTCCCGTCCCGAAGTGGGCGTGGAGCTGTTCTCGATCGACCTCAACACCAATCCCGTCATCACATCCAGCTCCACAGCGGTCGTGAACGAGAATGCGACGGCCGTGACGACTGTCACGGCGACCGATGCCGACCTCCCTGCGCAGCCGCTGACTTTTTCGATCGTGGGCGGCGCCGATCAAGCAAAGTTCTCGCTCACGCCGAGCGGAGTATTGAGTTTTATTGCCCCCCCCAATTATGAAGCGCCAGGCGATGCCAACCTCGACAACGTGTATGTCGTCGCTGTTCAGGTGGCCGACGGCGTAGGAGGAATTGCCACTCAAGTTCTCCAAGTCAGCGTGAGTCCCCTGAATGACAATGTGCCGGTGTTCACAACTTCGGCGACCGTGAGCGTTGCTGAGAATGCCACCACGGTGCTGACGGTAACAGCGACGGACGCCGACCTGCCGGCGCAAACGCTAACGTTCTCGATCGCTGGCGGCGTCGACCAGACCAAGTTCACAATCACCAGCGGGGGAGCGCTGTCGTTTGTTGCTCCGCCTAACTTTGAATCGCCCAGCGACAGCAACTCGGACAATGTCTATCAAGTCATTGTTGCTGCGAGCGATGGTCTCGGTGGTAGCTCCACCCAAACCATTCAGGTCACCGTGACCCCGGTCAATGATAACAGTCCGGTCTTCACGTCAACCAACGCGGCCAGCGTCGCGGAGAATACCACCGCCGTGCTAATGGTGACGGCGACCGATGCCGACCTGCCGACGCAGACAATCAGCTATCTCATCGTCGGCGGCGCCGATCAAAGTCGGTTCAACCTGAGTCCAACCGGGGCGCTGTCGTTTGTCGCGCCGCCGAATTTTGAGGCGCCGGTTGACTCCAATGGCGACAATTTGTACTCGGTGATTGTGCTCGCCAGCGACGGAAATGGTGGGGTCACCACCCAAACCATTAGTGTTCAGGTTACGCCGGTCAACGACAACAATCCGGTTTTCACTTCGTCGAATGTGGCTTCCGTGCCGGGAAACACGACGGCCGTGCTAACCGCGACGGCCACCGATGCTGATCTTCCGGCGCAAGCGATCACGTTTTCCATCGTGGGGGGTGCCGATCAAAGTAAGTTCACCGTCACCAGTGGCGGAGTCCTGTCGTTCATTTCGCCACCCAACTTCTTGGCGCCGACCGATGCGAACGGCGACAATGTTTACATTGTGACGCTGCAAGCGAGTGACGGCGCTGGCGGTCTGACTTCGCAGACGATCGGCGTGACGGTGACGCCTCCCCCTTCTGACTTTGGAGATGCCCCTGACCTCGCGGCGGGTTCGGCTGGGGGCGACTATCGCACTCGACTCACGGACAATGGCCCGCGCCATACGGTGGTCGCGGGGATTCGTCTGGGCGCTTCTGTCGATGTGGATAGCGGCTTGCTGCAGAATCCGGCGGCCTTGGCCGACGATACGAGCGCCGCGCTTCCGGACGACGAAGATGGCGTGGTTCATCCCGCTTCGGATTTGATCTTGACGATCGGCGCCGCCCCAACCGTCTCGTTGCGAGCCACGAATCTTACGGGCGCGAGCGCCACGCTGTACGGCTGGATCGATTACAATCGCGACGGAGTCTTCGATAACACCACCGAGCGCGCCTTGACGACCGTTGCTTCGGGAACGGCGAGTGGCGTCTTCACGCTCACTTTCCCAGCAGTTCCGGAAGCCACCAGTGCGGGCGCGACCTATGCTCGGTTCCGCTTCAGCACGGATGTCGCAGCTGCTTCCTCAACGGGCGCCGCGGCCGACGGAGAGGTGGAAGATTACCGAGTGACGATCAACCGCCGGGCCGGCAGTACGATCAATCCCACCAACACCAAGCTGATTGCTCACAATCTCAATGGCGGCCCCGCCTTACTCGATAGCGATCAATTCGGAGATTCCGTCGCCAAACTGGGCGATCTCGATGGCGATGGCGTCAACGATTTGGCGGTGGGCGCTATCTCGACGGGGTCAGGAACGGGCGTCGGGGCTGTTCATATTCTCTATCTGAATAGCGATGGCTCCGTTAAGTCCCGCCAGAAGATCAGCAGCGGTCAGAATGGGGCCCCCGCTATCCCCAACGGCAGCTATTTTGGACGCTCGATCGCTAACCTCGGCGATATTGATGGGGATGGCGTGATCGACTTGGCGGTGGCGGCTGATCGCGACAGTACCTTGGGGAACTTGCGAGGCGCCGTCTATGTGCTGCTGATGAACTCCAATGGGACAGTGAAAGCTAGCCAAAAAATCGCCCACGGCTTGGGTGGCGGTCCGCTGCTCGCCGACATCGATCGATTCGGGGGAGCTTTAGCACCGCTTGGAGACTTGGATGGCGATGGGATCACCGACCTCGCGGTGGGCGCGAGCAACGATGACACGGGCGGTTTGGAACGCGGGGCGGTCCATATCTTACTGCTGAACTCGAACGGAACAGCGAAGAGCACGTTCAAGCTGGCGAGCGGCTCGCATCCCGGCTTAACTCTAGCTAATAACGACTATTTCGGCGGGTCGGTTAGTTCGCTCGGTGACCTGGATGGCGATGGCGTGACCGAACTTGCGGTCGGCGCCTGGGGGGATGATTCGGGCGGGGCCGGCAATGGAGCGGTGTACGTACTGTTCCTTAATTCCAATGGCTCGATCAAGAATCTCCAGAAAATAAGTGATGGGACCGGAGGTGGGCCGATTCTGGCGGCGAACGATTTCTTCGGCAGCTCTCTCGAGTCGGTCGGTGACCTTGATGGCGACGGCGTGACCGATCTGGCGGCTGGTGCTCGCTACGATGACACGGGCGGTCCGAACCGTGGCGCCGTTTACATGCTGCTGCTAAATGCCAATGGCACGGTCAAGAAAGCTGACAAAATCGGCAGTAATGTGGGCGGCGGACCGGCGCTGAACGATGGAGATATCTTCGGTCGTTCGATGGCAGTGCTGGGCGATCTAAACGGTGACGGCGTTGTCGAAATGGCTTTTAGCGCCGAGCGAGGTGATATCGGCGGACCCAATCGCGGTGGTGTGTACGTCGCCTCGCTCAAGAGCTTCAACAACAACCCCGTGATTACTTCGCCAGCTACTGCCAATGTCGCGGAGAATACTACGAGCGTACTAACGGTCACCGCCAGCGATCCCGATGTGCCCGTGCAATTGCTAACGTTCTCCATTTTCGGCGGCGCCGATCAGGCCAAGTTTGCGATTACCAGCGGGGGCGTGCTGACCTTCCTCACGCCGCCTAACTTTGAAGCCCCGACGGATGGTAACGGCGACAACCAGTACGAAGTGGTTGTGCAAGTGAGCGATAGCGAAGGGGGCGCGACCACGCAGTCCTTACTGGTCAGTGTGACACCAACGAACGACAACCTACCGGTGTTCACGTCGGCCAACGTGGCGAGCGTTGCGGAGAACACCACCGCGGTGCTAACCGTGACGGCCACCGATGCCGACCTGCCGGGACAATCGCTCGCGTTCTCGCTTGTTGGCGGCGCCGATCAAGCCAAATTCTCAATCACCAGTGGAGGCGTGCTCTCGTTTGTTACGGGACCAGACTTTGAAGCGCCGACGGATGCCAATAGCGACAATATCTATCAGGTGGTCGTGGCCGCGAATGATGGTCTCGGTGGCAGCTCCACTCAGAGCATTCAGGTCACCGTGACCTCGGTCAACGATAACGTGCCGGTCTTCACGTCAACCAACGCGGCCACCGTGGCGGAGAATACCACCGCCGTGCTGACCGTGACGGCCACCGATGCGGACCTGCCGGCGCAATCGCTGTCCTACTTGATTTTCGGCGGCGCCGATCAGGCTAAGTTTGCGATTACTAGCGGAGGCGTGCTGACCTTCGTCACGCCGCCTGACTTTGAGGTACCGACTGACGCTAACGGCAATAACCAGTACGAAGTGGTTGTGCAAGTAAGCGATAGCGAAGGGGGCGCGACGACGCAGTCCCTGCTGGTGACGGTGACCCCGGTCAATGACAACAATCCGGTCTTCACGTCGCTCGATACGGCAAGCGTTGCGGAGAACACCACCGCCGTGCTGACCGTAACGGCAACCGATGCGGACCTGCCGGGGCAAGCGCTCACGTACTCGCTTGTTGGCGGCGCTGATCAGGCCAAATTCTCGATCACCAGTGGCGGCGTGCTCTCGTTTGTTACGGGACCGGACTTTGAAGCGCCGACGGATGCGAATAGCGACAACATCTATCAGGTAATCGTGGCTGCGAACGATGGTTTTGGAGGCAGCTCGACCCAAACCATTCAGGTAACTGTCACTTCGGTTAATGACAATGGTCCCGAGTTCACCTCGCCGGATGTCGTCAGTGTTCCTGAGAACGCAACCTCTGTGATTCAATTAGTGGCGTCTGACGCTGATCTGCCAGCCCAGACCGTTTCGTTCTCGATCGTCGGCGGCGCGGATCGGACCAGGTTCTCGCTCACCCCGGGCGGCGCATTGTCGTTCGTAACGCCACCTAATTTCGAGGCGCCCACCGACGCTAACCTTGACAACTCGTATGTCGTGATCGTGCAGGCGAGCGACGGCGCGTTCTCCGATCTGCAAGCGCTCATTGTGAACGTCTCACCGGTCAATGAATTCGCTCCCGTCATTACTTCTGCTGCTGCGGTGAATGTCGCGGAGAATACCACCGCCGTGCTGACGGTGACGGCGACCGATGCGGACCTGCCCGGACAAGCGCTCACGTACTCGCTTGTTGGCGGCGTCGATCAAGCCAAATTTACGATTAGCCCCAGCGGCCAGCTTGCGTTTTTAGGAGCGCCCGACTTTGAAATCCCGACCGATGCCGATACGAATAACACCTATCTCGTCACCGTGCGTGTGAGCGATGGCTCGCTCAGCAGCACTCAGGATGTGACCGTTACTGTCACCGACGTGTTCGACCCGCTGTTGGGCGACTACAACTCGGACAACACCGTTGACTCAGCGGACTACACAGTTTGGCGAGATACGCTGGGCCAGAGCGTTCCTGCCTTGACCGGAGCGGACGGCAGTGGCAACGGACTGATCGACCCAGCGGACTATGCCGTTTGGGTCGCCAATTTCGGCCAATCGCGCTCGTTTGCTGCGAGCGCGGTTAGTGTCAGCGTGGGTGAGCTTGCCGAAAGTGAAATTGCCGCGTCCGTCGAGTTGAGCAACCCGAAGGATGATTTGTTTCGGGCTTTGTCGGGGGCGGCCGAGATCACAACAGCTCTGCCCCGGCACGCTGAAGGGATACGTCTCACGCCCGGCCGTTCACGGTCCGATTTACTCCTGCAGGCTCTCGACTGCGAAGCGCATACTTGGCCACAATCACGTGATCGTGTCCTCGACGAAGTTTTCGCCGAAATGGGAGCCGATCGTCGGAACTCGACACGAACTGTAACGGAGCTTCGAACATGGCGAGGACTTCAGCGGGCAACCCTTAAATTTCCACCTCATCGGCATTGAGCTTGAATGCAGTTTGGCATGCAACGAGAGTAAAATGCCGTGCGGCGAAGGCGCTAGATAACGTGATCGGTTTCAACCAACGAAATGTCCACCGAAGCACCACAAACTCCTTCAGCGCAGCCCTGGCTCAACGCCCTGGGCTCGCGTTATTTTCTCGATTGGCTCACTCAAGAGCGGTGTAGTCTCGCTTTCACAACTTACCAAACAGGGAAGTTGTTCCTGGTGGGGAGTAAATCAATCAGTGGCGCCCCTGCACCGTTGGGCCCCGAGGATACTGGGCTCTCGATCTTCGAGCGGACTTACAATCACTGCATGGGGATGTGGGCGTCGCCCGATGCACAAACGATCTGGCTCAGCTCGCGGTACCAGCTATGGCGGCTCGAACAGGCGCCAGCAAACGCCGTCCCTTACAGGCCCGCGGTGGCCGCGCAAGCGGAGGGGGATGAAGCCGAGCAAACGCCCCAATGGGTCGGCCGCGGTTACGACTTTGCCTACATTCCGCGCGTTGGCTACACGACGGGACATGTGGATGTCCACGACTTGGCAGTGGATGCCAATGGCCAGGTGATTTTTGTCAACACAATGTTTGGGTGTCTTGCCACGCTCAGCGAGCGAGCCAATTTCAAACCGCTGTGGCGACCGCCGTTTCTCTCGGCGCTGGTGCCGGAAGATCGTTGCCACCTCAACGGCCTCGCAATGCGTGATGGCCGGCCCGCTTATGTGACGGTTGTCAGTCGTTCCGATGTGGCCGATGGCTGGCGTGATAAACGGCGGGATGGTGGATGCGTGCTGGATGTCGCTACCGGTGAAGCGGTCTGTACAGGGCTCTCGATGCCGCATTCGCCGCGGTGGTATCGGGACCAATTGTGGGTGCTCAACTCGGGGACCGGCGAGTTTGGCCGGGTGGATGTGGCGAGTGGCAAGTTCGAGCCCGTCGCGTTCTGCCCGGGTTATCTCCGCGGCTTAGCTTTTCACGGTGACTACGCCCTCGCCACGCTCTCCAAGCCTCGCCATATTTCTTTTCAAGGTCTCGAACTCGATGACCGGCTCAATAGCAAAGAGGCCGAACCCCGCTGTGGCTTACAGATCATCGATCTCCGCACGGGCAGCATCTCGGAATGGCTCCGGCTCGACGGCACGCTGGTGACCGAGCTGTACGATACAGTGATTCTGCCTGGGGTCCGGCAACTGATGGCGGTGGGGTTCAAAACCACCGAAATCGAGCGACTGATGCTGATTGAAGATCAATAGTCCGATGGCTGATCCGAGTCGAATCCCAACCCGACCTCACGAGTCGTAAGTTAGATTTAAATGGAAAACAGCAAAGACGGTTTTCGCTCTGACCACAATCTTGAGACCCCGGCCGAACATCCGGCCGGAGCAAGCCTCGCCGTCGAGCGACTGGGGGTTATCACCTACCGCCCGACGACCAAGTTAGCCCAAACCGCCATCGCAAGATGAAACGTTTCCGCCGCTTATCAGCGGGGGCTCCATTGAAGCGGCGCTGCTTTGGTCGCGAACGCCCCGCATACACTGGGACACCCAAAGTTCGCATGACAACGCCATCAAGGTTTAACCCGCGCTCTCGGAAGAGAACGCTGGGAATCCCTTGATCGCGTTATGAATTGTAAGTTCTTGTTGGGAAACAACTTACAGCAACGCAATTTTAAAGCGAGGATCGCCGCCGTAAGCGAGCGCTCGGTGCGAAAGGTCTCCTCGAGACGTTGCGTTAGCCGCAACACCAATCCCGCGACCGCGGGGGCCTATTTAAAATCACGCCTCCCCCATCATTGATTTTTTTCGGCGCCCAATTCAAACGCCGCTCAAAGCGTGACCGTGCAGCTAGGCCAAGGGTTGTGTTGATAGCGAATCCAATGCTTGGCAAGTAGGGAAAATTGACCGTTATTTCTTGATCGCGGCAGCCGCGAGGTTGTTGACCTTGCGCTGCTTCGCTTCGTCAAGAAAGGCGCACCGCGTCAGTAACTCGGTAGAGGCAGGACTCGCAAAGCTCCTCTCCCCAGGAGAATCGTTGCGAATCGAGGGTCCGAGTGGGAACCGAGAAACCGCGTTGCAGTCCCCTTCGGGATGATGTCCAATAGGGGCAAAGACGCGTTTTCGACTCGCATTTGAGACTTCATGCTTGCCACATTTCTCACCGATCTCTTCGCCGGGCGGACGGTCCAAGTCGGCGCTGTCGCGAGGCTTGAAAGGGGGGAACTTCACAAGGCTTTGCCGCTGTTAATCGCGTGGGAGCACCAGCAAAGGATCACGCTGCCAGGCGAACCACTGGAGTTAGATTCAGAGGCTGCGATGTGGGGCGCAACCTCGTTGTACTTGGCCGCATCCCTGGCGATTCATCGCGATGCAGGTATCGAAATGATCGAGGAGTTGCTGGGCGCCCCCCCGCCCGACCGAACCCAGCCCGCGGCGCACTACGCGGTTGACCTGACGTTTCGCTTTTTGCCCGATTTGGTTCGACTTGCCAAGAGCGCGGCTAGCGACGATCCTCTAGTGACCCGGCTGTTGGAATGGGGCCGGGTGTGGCCGTTGTCTTCGGTCGGCATGGCCGGTGTGGGGGTTGTGGATGCAACGCCGCTGCGAACTTCGCCGCTGCTGATGCGTCTGTATGTTGATCGCATTCTGGCCTCTGAGGACGAAAGCCGCTTGGACTCGGAATTTGTCGAGCGGGCCGTGGCGGTTGCCGTTGGTGCGCACCCTTCGCTAGCGCCGAAATTGGCCGCGCGACTACCGACTTTCACATTGACCTAACGGCGAGAATTATGGACGCAGCGACACCCCCACACCCTGAACTTTCGGCCCAACGACTGGGGGGCCTCCTTCGGGCGGAGGTGCTGGAGCCGCTGAAGTCGAGCTTTGTGGGTAAGGATGAGATCATCGATTTGTTGGGCCTGTGTTTGGCCGCCCGCGAGAATCTCTTCTTGTTGGGACCGCCGGGCACGGCCAAAAGTGCGCTGGTACAAGGGGTAGCGCGGCAGATCGAGGGGCGCGTGTTCGACTATTTGCTCACGCGCTTCACCGAGCCCAACGAGATCTTCGGCCCCTTCGATATTCGCAAATTGCGCGAAGGAGAACTCGAGACGAACACCGCCGGCATGTTGCCCGAAGCAGACTTCGTATTCCTCGATGAACTGCTAAACGCTAATAGCGCGATCCTCAATAGCTTGTTGCTGGTGTTGAACGAACGGGTCTTTCGCCGTGGGCGAGAGACACGGCCGCTGCCCACCTTGATGGTGGTGGGGGCGAGCAATCATTTACCGGAAGATGAAGCGCTGGGCGCCTTGTTCGACCGCTTTCTGGTGCGGGTGAATTGTCCCAACGTGCCGGATGAAGGCCTTGAGCAGGTGTTGGCCGCGGGGTGGCGGCTCGACCAGCGGACGGAAAAGTTAAATGGCGCAACTCATCCTATCAACGCGGACGACATCCGGGGTCTGCACGGGTTGATTCCGCAGGTTTCACTCGAAGCGATTCGCACACCGTTTGTGGAATTGGTGCTGCGGCTGCGGGGGGCGGGGATCACAATTTCCGATCGCCGTGCGGTTAAGCTGCAGCGGCTGGTTGCTGCGAGCGCGCTGTTGTGCGGCCGCTTGGCGGCGAACGTGACCGACCTGTGGGTGCTGCGCTACATTTGGGACTCGGAAGATGAGCAAGAGATTTTGTCATCGCTCGTGAGCCAAGCGCTGGAGAGTGCCACCGACGAAGCGCGGGCCGGGGGGCATCCACGGTCGCTCGTCTCCGAGGCCCCCGATCCCGAGCAATTGCACAGCGATCTTTCTCAACTGGCGGCCGCTTTGCAAGCGGGCGATGAGGTTGAACGCAGTCGGTTGCGCGATCGGCTCACGCTGCTGACAGCCCGGTGCCAATGGGTGCCGGACGCCCAACAGCGCACTTTCCTCGAAGCAGAGGCGACCAACCTGTGGCGCACGCTGGAAACACAACCCTGAATTCGGGCTGGCTGGCAGCGCTTCCCTCGGGGGCAATTCCGCACCTTGGGAATCTGCGCGAGCGCGCGGGAATTGAAGTCTGTGAAGCGAACGGGCAAGTTTGGTTGCGTGGTCCGGCGCTTGACGAAGCAATGTTGCGTGAGCTCCGTGCTCTGCTAGGGTCGCAAGTCTTTCAGCCGCTTACCGATGCCCAACTGCTCCTCCTCGGCGCCACGGTTCCACACGGCTACGCTCCTCACGGCGATTGGCATGCGCTGCGGAAGTGGCTAACCATTCGCTTGCCGACCAAACAATTCGTCGCGGCTCCACCGGCGCCAGCGCGGTTGGAACTGGTGCGGGCTGCGGGCCAGCAAGCCCCAAGTTTGGTGCGACTGCTGTGGCCGGAATGGAGTAACTATGCGTTGACCGCCCCGCAGGTGCGGCTGGCGCGATTGGAGTTTGCCGCCTGCCAAGCCGAAGTAGTGGTGCGCGGCGAGCCGCTGCCGCCGCTGCATGGTGAGTACTTCTATGTGCGGCATGGCGTCGCGGCCCCAATTGGTTTCGATTGGCACCCCGCCCTCGATGCCCGCGTGCTGCGCGCGGCGTGGGGGTGCGAGCTTGATGAATTAGTGCTGCTGCTCAGAACCGGTGGCCATATGCGGCTACGCGGCGACCAGTTTGTCGCCGCCTCGCGGTCGGCAGTTCGACTTACGGCGGGCGATTCGTCACACAGCGGGAGTGGCGCATGACCAGCACTGAATCGCTCGTCCGCACCTATTTTAGCCCGCCGAGAGAAAGTTTTTGGCAGTGGCAAGATGATGGCGCCACGATCACTTGGGCCGATGGCAAGACCATCGCCTTCGCCGAAGAACTCGGCCCGCTCCTCAGCCATATGGCCCCGCACGGGCTGCCAAGATTTGGCGCGCTGCTGTTGTTGCTGGCCGCCACACGCAAGAACTGGGCGGTCGATGGCAGCGAAGCGGGGGTGCTCGCTGGGCTGTTGTCGGGTGGTATTGACGGCCGCGATCTTGCCGCCAAGCAAGGGCTGGAACTGCTCAGCCAAGTGCTCGCCGGGCTGCACAAAGTGCGCTCGCTCGACGCTTCGCTGCGGTCAACGCTGGAAGCGAAGCAGGCGCTGGTGGAGCTAGTTTTCGAGGATCACCCCCCCGCGGTCCCCGCGGCGAACGCGAGACAAGTTGTGGCCGCGCTGCGGCCGGGACTGCTGTCGATGCTCGAACCGCATCCAGACTCGGTCGAGGTAGGTTACGGCGCGATCATGCTCACCAAGAACCTAGCGATCTTGGCTCGTGGGCTCGAACGAGTTCAGCCGGAGGCAGTTCGCTTGCGGATGACGACCGGCCTCGACGCGCTGCCGCTGCCGGTTCCCGTCGAGCTGCCGGCCGAAGAGTTGCCAGTGTGCGAACGCGCGCGGCGGCTCATCAACGAGTTGCTCGATTCGCCCGAGCAAGGGGGCTTCGCGCGGATCGCCAAGCGACTGATCGCCAGCACCACCTTGCCGCGGAAGCTCGCGCATGCCCAGCAGCAGGAAGTCGGCGGATATTCCGACATTGCCAATCGCGGCACGCCCGACCGGCTGCTCATTAGCGAGCTCGCCCAGGATGACCTGACCTTGGCGGTGCGGGTGGCCATGAACGAAGCGATGTACCTGCACCGCGAAACACCGCCAAGCACCCCGCACGTACGCCGGGAGATTCTGCTAGACAGCGGGGTGCGCTCGTGGGGTGTGCCGCGCGTGCTGGTCGTGGCGACGGCTCTCGCGCTTGCCGCGAATACGCCCAAGCACGCCACGCTGCGTGCCTGGCGCGGCCGAGGCGCCACGCTGAAAGAGGTGGATGTCACCACGCGTGAAGGGTTGGTCGAACAGTTGGCGGCGCTCGAAGCGGATCCCCATGTGGCTGACGCCGTGCCGGAGTTCGCTCGAGAGATTTTGGCCTCGCCCGATCCGGTAGAAGCGATTGTCATTTTGCCGGACGATGCGCTCGCGGAGGAAGCGTGCGCGCAGGCGCTGCATCTGCTGAAGGCGGAGCGGCTGTTCGTGGCGAGCATCAGCCGAACCGGCGAATTGCGGCTCAGCGAGTATAAGCCGCGCGGTGAGAAGCTCATTCGCGCGGTGCAGATCGAACTGGACCAGCTTCTTGGTGCGGAGGCGCCGCGGCTCATTGCTCCTGAAAAAACTCGGCAAGATTTGGCGATCAACCGCGTTCATCCATTTCCGCTGCTCCTGCCGCACGAGGTGGATAGCGAGCTGACGTGGTCGGTGGGCAGTTGGGGCGTGTTGTCGATCACCAGCGACGGCCGCCTGATGCGCTGGACGGAGTCGGGCAAAGGGGCGGAGCAAATCTGCCAAGGGCTGCCGAAAGGGCGCCTCTGGTGGGCGGCGCCGCAGTGCGTGCAAGGGGAAACGAGTTTTGTGTTTGGGACGCCGCAAAAAACGTCGCTGTACCGGGTCGATCTGGCCCGCTCGACTTGTGAAGAAACGCGTCTGCAATGCGGCAACATCACCGGAGTGTGCCGCTACGGCGCTCTGTTCTGTCTGCAGAACGGCAAGCTGAGTGAAATGAACGAAGCAACCGGTGAAGTGGCGCGCGAACTTGATCTGCCTAATGGGATTAAGCGGCACTTTGGCCGCTTCTTCAAAGATGCCTACGGAGCCTGGTACGCTTTGGCGCACGATGGTCACACGGCGGTAGTCGAGCCTCTTCCATCATTCCAGATTTCGGACGATCCAATCGTCGCGGCGTGGGATGCGGAAGGTCATGAAGGTCCGATCGCATTGACGCAAAGCGGAAGATTGCTTGGCGATGAAATCTCTATGCCAAAGTTGCCGAAATGTGCCCTCAAACTGCAAGACTGTCAGGTCAACCAATTATCGCCCGACGGCCTGACGATTGCAGGAGACTACCACAACGATCGGCACACTTCTCGGCGACCATTCAAGATCCGACTTGGGGATAAGCCGGCATTTGATATGTCGGTCTTCCCGGCGAATCGCGCGTATGACGACATCATCGACACACACACCTTGCGCAAGAAGTTTCGCTCATTGGGATTCACGCACTTGGGATATATTGCACTTCGTTCGCACAAAGGCGCCCTGTTAGGCATCTTGCAGAGGAACGGCTTGCCGGTCTTGGCAGAACTTAGTCGGGATTTGGAGCTTCTAAGCGAACAACCCTTCGAGCCGTCAGACCGAGACGAAGATCGCCTCCGCTTCGCGACCGCCAAGTGGCCTGATGGTAGTTTGGCCGTGCTCGATTCGCGCGGGCTGTTGCATTTGAAGTCGGCCGACGCGGAGATTCCCGAAGTGACGATTGTCCTTACCGAAGGTGAGCTCACCCTGTGGTGCAGCAGTGGCCAGCAGTTTGGCAAGCCCTATTTCTTCAGCACGCCTGGCCCTCAACTGACCCGCGCCAAGCCGAGGCGCGAAGTGTGCCGCGACACCATCGATAAGTTTGTGGAGGCGATTCGTGCCCGAACTTGAACTCAAACTTCGACCGAGCGCAGGTCCCCCGCGCGAAGCGGCCGCCTGGTATCTACCGGGAGGCGATGTGGCGGCGTGGCTGCACGAGATCGCCCAGTGGAGCGTCGATCACTCACAGGTCCGCGTGGTGCTAGTTCGCGGCGCCCAAAACCCAGGAGCCCCGCAAACAGTTGCCGGCGCGCTGGTGATTCCCCACACAACGAACGTCACGCCGAGTGGCAACTGCCTGCCGTTTCAGCAGTTGGGGCCCCGCTGCTATTTGCCGGCCGGCGGCGAACTGTTTCCCAATATCAGCACCGCCGAAATCACGGAACTTTTTTCGGGCGACTATCTCTACGTGTGGACCGCGGGGAGCGGGCTCACCGCCGCGGAACCCGAGGAGGTGCTTCCGCTCAGCGCGCTCGTCGCGCTGCCACCCGCGGAACCGCTCACTTGGGATCGCGCCGTGCCGGGCGTCGCGCTCCCCACACGGCTCGTCGGCATCTTGCCGGCGGAATCGTTCTCGGTGGAAGAAGTTATCGAGGAAGGGCGGGGCGACATCGGCTCAGACAGCAAACAGATCGCCGATCTGCCGAAAGCTCCGACAGAACCGAGTGCGGGTGTGGCGGGCGCCGCGGCGAGGGCCGCGATGGTCGGCGCTGCACTGCCTTTACTGGCGGCGGGTGCCGTGGCGAAAGGGGTCGGTAGCGCGATTGCGAGCGTGCTGGGTGGAATCGCCGGCGCCGTGGGCGCAGGCGGAGGTGGCGGACAGCAAGGCTTCAGTACGCCCAAGCAGGGAAGTTCCTTCGATGGCCTCACGAAACTGGCCAACGAGATGCTGAGGAACGCGTCGCAAGCGCTCGAGAAACTTCGCCATCGCGAAATCGGGCGACTGCTGAACATGCTCGATAGTGATCCCGACCAAGGACTGCGCTACGCGATTCCCTTCGGCGGTGAAGGAAGCGCCAGTCGAGGCATCGCGGTCCCCAGCGGTTGGCTCTCACAGCGCATTCCCAACTTCAGCTTGGGGCGGCTTGGCGGGGGCGGGCCGGCCGACATGTGGAATATCCAATACGAGTATCAACAGCAACTACTCGCAAAATACCGAGAGCTTGCCGCCCGCGAGATTCGCCTCGGCCGGCATCGCCGGGCGGCGTACGTGTATGCCGAACTGCTGGGAGATTTCAGCTCGGCCGCCTCGGCGCTCGAGCAAGGGCGGCATTTTCGCGAAGCGGCGGTCCTCTATCGCGACAAGCTGCACAACCCCTCAGCGGCCGCGACGTGCTTGGAGCGCGGCGAACTTTGGCAGGAAGCGATTGCCGCCTACCAAGACTTGGGCCAGCACGAAAAGGTTGGGGATCTCTGCACGCAGATTGAAGACCACGAAGCCGCTTCGGAGGCGTATCACGCGGCCGCCAACGAACTACAGGAGCGCAACGATCGGCTCGGTGCCGCCCGCATTTATGTAGAGAAGCTGCGCGACGCGGAGTTGGCGCTCAAGACGCTTGACGCCGGCTGGCCCGATGCACTGCAGGCCCGCAAGTGCGTGATCGCAGGGTTCGGGCTGCGCGGAAAACTGGCGCTTCACGAATCGGCCCGCGAGCGGATTGAGGCACTCCGTGCCTCGGCCGAACAGAAAGTGTTTCAAGCGGAAGTCGCTGAGATATTCGCCGAAGTGTTTGCTACCTACCCCGACGCGGGCGTCGTTCAAGCGGCGGCCGATCAAGGACGCCGGCTCATCGCCGGGCGCTTGAAGGTGGCGCCCCAACGAGAGGCGGAACGCTTGGTGAACGCGCTCACAAAGTTTTCGCCGCAAGACCGGCTCTTGCTGCGTGACGGCCAGCGATACCTGGGCGCTATGGCGACCCCGACATCCAAGTCGTTGCCGGCTCCGAAGCCCGCTTTTCCAGCGTTGCGAGCAGATCGCGGCGTGGCCGAACTCAAGGTCGTGCGGCAAAAGGAACTGGGGATGAGCGGCGTGTGGCGGGCTGCGGCCGTTGTGAGCGACAATGTATACGTGGCCGGGGTGCTCGAAAGTCGGCTCGCCTTCGCGGCGGTCACGGAACAGGGCAGCATTCAAAAGTTTCGCTTCCCATGGCCCGACACCTACATCAACGCGGAGTGGCCGATCCAACTATTGGGCCAGAATGAACTGCTGCATCTGCGCGTGTTCAATGGACCCGCGCTACCGCTCGCGACGGTCTTTCCGCCATCCGATGAAATTCCCAACCAGATAAAGTCCGGGACGAACATCCAAGGGATGGAGTTCATCGGCAGCGCACTCGGCCCAATCGGTCAAACCTGGGCGATCGGCACTGCTCCCGACCTGAGTCTCGTGTGCTTTGATTCCGGTGGCGCTGTGCTCTCCACCCGCTCGCTTCTTGATCTCGGGAATTCGCTGGGGATCGAAAACGTTCAGAGTGAGATCGTCTACCCCATACCGATGCACGTGGCGGGAGATCGGGTGCTCATTGGTCTTGGGCACTTGCTGCTCAGCGTGCGCAACAACGAATTCGAGGTTCTGGAACGCTTCCCGCTGCCGATCACGGGGCTCAGCGGCTTGGCGCCTTACGCCGCACCGCTGGTGGCGGTCTCGCTCGAACGTGGCGCCGCGGTCGTGCGCTGCGGGTTTCAGGGGTTCACGCTTCCCTCCGCGGAAGAGCTGGTGGCGCCGCTGATGCTAATGAACCACGGTGGCTTCATCGTCGCGGCCGACGAGACTCAGGTGCTGGTCTACCAGCGGCAACAGCGCCCCGGCGGCGAAAACTTAAAACTCCTTAGTAGCGCGCAGCACGCAATGGGCTGCCCGATCGCCGTGCTGGCCGTGAGCGCGACGGATCAGTTCGTGGTGGTGACCGACGCGGGAAGCGTGACAACTTTTCAGTTGTGATGGTTGACTTTACGGCGCCGAATCCCCATACTGCTGCCGCACCCAACTTCCCCTCGTCCAATCTCCAAACGTGGTGGTGGGCATGGCGCCGGCCGATCCGCAGAAACCAGCCGACTCTCAGAAGCTAGAGCAAGCCGAACGCTATTTCGCGGCGGCGGATGAGCGGTTTATTGCAGCGCTGCGTGAAGTGCATGACATCGGGTCGTTAGCGAAATTCGCGGAGCGCTGGAAGCGCGACAACAGGCCTTGGGCGCACCAGCAACAGCTCGACTATTTGCGGTTGCCGGCCAACTGTGTTGGGCATCAAGCAGTCGTCAAGCAGCTTTTCAAGCAGGCTGAGGAGACGGCGGATCATGCCGTGCTGGCCGTGTGCGCCGCCCTTTTTGATCGCCTCGTGCGGCACCAGCGTCGCACGCGATATCGGTACGATTGGTCCACCCGCAGCAGTTGGCAGGAAGAATACTTGAGCGCTACGGGTAAAGTACTGCGACCTTTCTTCCCGCCGTCTGATTTCATCAATCCCGCGACCGGTCGGACGGTTCAGTTTCCTCGCTACCATCCGCCGAAGGATGCGGTCTACTTTTCGTATCGTACCCGCTATTACCTGCAACGGCGCGCGTGGCGCTACTACCGCCGACTGGGAGCAAGCTGCTTCGAGCCTTGGAGTAAAAGCAAAGTACTTCCGGGGTTCGAGCGTTATCTCGAAGCGGCCACCTTGGTGCTTTTGGAATATCAAGACGCTGACTTTGCCAGCGGCGAGCGGATTCTCGATTCGTGGACTTTGCTGCAACTCGCTTTCCGGCATCATCCCGCGCTTAAATTTGGCCGCGAACGGGTGCGGTTGGCGGAAGGGGGTCGACTCGATCAGTTGCGCGCCGCGCCGCGATTTCCGGAACTGTGGCGCACGCCGGTCGCGTTTGGGTTGCTCGTGAAGCTGTTGCGATCCGCCCCCAGTCGGCTGGTGCGAGTTTGGGCGATGCAGCTTATTGAAGCGGAGCACGGCGCCCGTGTTGCTGAACTCTCCGCCGAAACGTTGTTAGAGCTGCTGGCCGGCGAAGATAATGACATCCAAGAGTTCGCCGGCCGACTGCTCAAGGAATGCCGCGAACTGGGCGCCTTGCCGCTGGACGTCTGGCGCCGACTATTCAACAAAGCCGGACCAACATCGCTGCCGGCGATTTGTGCCGCGGTCGAGCAGCATGTGCCCGCTGAGCGCTGGTCGCTCACCGAGTGCGTGGACCTCGCTCTCCGCGAGCCGACGCCGCTCGCGCAACTCGGATTCAATTGGCTGCGCACCAAACCGCTCACTAGCGAAGCGGATTACGAGCAACTCGCGCGGTTGGCGGGCACACGATGCGCAGCGCTAGCGGGTGAGC
Organism: Pirellulales bacterium; assembly: GCA_022841705.1. Lineage (GTDB taxonomy): Bacteria > Planctomycetota > Planctomycetia > Pirellulales > Lacipirellulaceae. Next base: position 39,137 of record JALHQZ010000003.1, on the reverse strand, counting down.
TGGCGAAGTGGGCGCTCGCGCATGTGGGCTCGAAGGCCGAATACGACCGCGACGGCGTGTCGCACTTCTTCGATAGTTTGTCGCTCCCCGTGCGTGAACAAGCGTGGCGCTGGTTGGAACAGCCCACCTGCCCGGGCGCCGATGATCCGGTGCTGTTTTGCCGGCTCTTAGAAACGCCGTTCGACGATCTCAAGCTACGGGTGGTCGACCTCTTGGAACGACGCAACCTGCCGGGCGAAGCGCGGACGGGGCTGCTGGGCGTGTGGTCAGCGGTGCTGCTCGGCGTGCATCGCGGAGGGCGCCAAAAACTGAAAGCGACCAGACAACTTGCCGAAGCGTTAGTGAAGTCGCCGCACGAGGCGGACAACTTGCTGCCGATTCTCGCCGCGGCGGTCCGGTCCAGCCGGCGCCCCGAAGCGCGCGCCGCCTTGGCGGCCGTGGTCCGCGCGCTCGCTGGATGTCCCGAACTGCGCGAACCGCTGGCCACCTACTTGCCCGAACTGTCGCTGCCACCCGTGGAGGCGCTCGCATGAACGTCAGCGTCGCCTATCAAGGTCGAAGTGCGCTCACGTCCGGCGCCGCCGGTGAGCAACTGCTGCGATTCGCGCCCAATCTCAATCGCGACGCGGTGGCGTTCGACGCCGCCCTGCGGCATCCGCTCCGCTTTCGCGAAGCGATCTCGGCGCTGCACGAGGTGGTGATCAACGATTTGCGGTTCAAGCCCCGCGATCGTGAAGCGTATGAACTTTGGAAGCGTGATGAACGCCAGCGCGAGGCCACCATACGCACCACCGAGTATCAGCGATTGAAACAGGAAGTGCTCGCGAAGCGCCCCGACATTTCACCCGACTTAGAACAGCAGTTCTTCACCAAACGCAAACGGTACTGGAGTTTGCGCGATAGCTTTTCGCGACAGCTTTCACGGCGGAACCCCGAGTTGTGGCGGCAACTGATGCCGTGCGACCCCGTGGTGACGGTGGCGGATGATGTGGTCTTTTTCGAATGTTTCTCGGCCGATCAGTCGAGCTACGGTTGCTTGACGCTCGACCGCGAATCAGCCCTCGGCAAAAGCGAGGGTTTGCAGTTCGGCACGACCAATGTCGACTACTCGTGGGCGCTCTTCGATCATTTCCAATTGCTCCGTAGCTATCGGGAAACGCGGCTGAAGGTGGACCCCGCCGGGTTCGGCGCGCTCACGACCGGCGCCGGTGAGCATCGCGAAGAGAAAATCGATCTACCTGACGGCTGGTTGCGCGGCTTCATGCAGGTGCAAAGCGCCATGACGCTGCCGATGCGGCGCGTGACGCTCTCGCGTGATGCGCTCTACGCGATTTTGGCGTGGCTCCGCCGCCATAAAGCGAGGCGCAGTCCACGCGCCTTGCGATTCGAACTTGCCGCCGGTCAGCCGCCGGCGGTGGTGCTCGAGCCCTGGGAAGAACGCATCGTCTCGCACGGCGCCGCTTGGAACGGGCCTACGCTCGAGCCGATTCGCGTCTGGGGAGTTCGGCGATTGCTTTCGCTCGCGCGACTCTTGCCGCTAGTGAACTCGTGCGAAGTTGCGCTGCTCGGAACGGGGCTCCCATCATTCTGGATCGCGCGGATGGGCGAGATGCGGTTAACGCTGGGGCTCAGCGGCTGGACGGTCAACGATTGGAGCGGAGGCTCAGCGCTCGATCTGCTCGCGCCGCCGGGAACCGTTCCCGCCGGGCGATTGCAATCCGCCACCAACGTGCTGCAGCGCGATCGCGCATTGCCGTTTGCCGAGTTGCAGTCAGCACTCGCCTGTAGCCCCGGCGATTGCGCCGCCACGCTCAACCAACTCGCCTTCTCCGGCCAAGCGATTCACGATCTCGACGCCGGCGTGTACCGGTGGAGACAAGTGCTGCCGATGCCCCTCGGCTCAGTCGAGCTGGGGGCTGAATCGCCGGAACTCGTGGCCGCCCGAGAACTAACGCGGCGCCGGCGGGTAAAGATCGTCAGCCGCACGGCGACCGCCATCGGACGAGAAGCTCTAGTGGGTGAAGTGGATGGCGCACCGGTGGATCTGGTGCTCGATCGCGAAGGAGGCGTCCGCAGTGGCAAATGCCAATGCAACCATCACCATCGTGCTGGCATCCGCCGCGGTCCGTGTCGTCACTTATTGGCGTTGCGTTTGGTGGCGCTGAGTGCTCCGCAATCGGAAAGTGACTCCACCAGCGATTGGTACAACCGGCTGTTAAAACAATTTCAAAACTAGAGGAGACCAAACCTTAGACGCGGGACGCGCGTGCTTTCCAAGACTTTTTCTGCGGCGTTACGCCGTGGGTGAGATTGGTTGCGATTGCTTCCCCAAGGCCGTTGTTCGTTTTGCCGGTGTGGGTATCCACCCGGCAGGCCGAGACGAGCCTGAGGGCTCACCTGCCGGGTGGATACCCACACCGGCTTGAGTGAACGGCCTCGGTCCGGAGCTGCGAAGTTGGGAAGCCGCCGTCCCGCGTCGTTTGGTTATTTGGTTTCGTTGTCTTCTTTGCGAGCCTGAACGATGGGGCTGTTTGATTGGATGTCGAACCTCTTCGGTGGCCAAAAGCCACCCCGCCGAGAGGCGCCGCGCCGCCAACCTGCGCCGATTCCGTCTCGACCCCTTCCGCCACCATTTCAATCGGGGAACACAGCGCGTTCGGCCACGCCGTCGCCACGGTCCGAGTCCCGCACGCTCGAAGGACTTGAGGTAGCGCAGTTCGCCCCACTGAGCGATGCGGAAGCGTCGCGGGAAGCGAAAGCGCTCGGGCGCCCGACTTGGGCTTCGCCGTGGTTCGGGCGCCGTGATCTCATCCCGCCGACCAGCGATCCACGCACAGTGCTCATCGATCGGCTGATGGTGAGCGAAGGCCTCACCACGCCCGAAGAGCTCGCCGAAATCCACGCCGTCGGCGCCGAAATGGACCGCGTGCGACCGGACCTCGCGCATGCCGCCGACCGCGCCCAACAGGCGGTTGCGCGCAGCCAACAAGAACGGGCCCGCCGGAAGGCGGAGAAGAAAGTCGCCGCCGCGGAGCGCAAGCGGCTGCGCGCCGAAGCAATCGCCGAGCGAAAGCGAACCGACATCATCTTTCTGGGCCGCGGCGTATCGCGCGGGCTTAGCCAGCGCGAGTCGAACGCCGAGAAGCTGGAGCTGCACGGCTTGCCGATGCTCTCGACGCCGCAAGAACTGGCCCGAGCGATGGGGCTCGACATCAAAACGCTGCGCTGGTTGGCGTTCCACTCCGAAGCCGCCGCCAGCGTTCACTATGTGCAATTCACGGCCCCGAAAAAAAGCGGCGGCGTGCGGGTGCTCGCTTCGCCCCATCGCAAGCTGCGGAGCGCTCAGCGCTGGATTCTTGAACACATCGTGGCCCGCATCCCTGTCCACCAAGCCGCACACGGATTCGTCGCCGGCCACAGCATCGTCACGAACGCCGCCGCGCATGCGGGCTGCGCGGTGGTGATCAATTGTGATTTGAAGGATTTTTTTCCATCGATTACTTTTGCGCGCGTCGAAGGCTTCTTCCGCTCGGTAGGCTACTCGGGCGCCGTGGCGACGATTCTCGCGCTGATCGTCACCGAGTCCCCGCGGCAGCGAGTGAATTACGCGGGTCGCGAACTGTGGGTGGCGACGGGGCAGCGCGTGCTCCCGCAAGGCGCTTGCACCAGTCCCGCGCTCTCGAATTTGCTCGCTTGGCGGCTCGACCGCCGACTTCAAGCGCTTAGTCACAAGCTCGGGCTATCCTACACGCGTTACGCCGACGACCTCACCTTCTCAGCCGCCCAGCCGCTCGGTGACAAAATCGGGTATGTGCTCGCCCGAGTGCGACACATCGTGCAAGATGAAGGTTTCTTGCTCAACCCGCAGAAGACGCGGGTCCAGAAGCAGAGCGCCTGCCAAACCGTGACCGGCTTGGTGGTGAACCACCGCGTCGGAGTGCATCGTGCGACGGTGCGGGAATTGCGCGCAATTCTGCACAATGCGAAGCGGACGGGACTCGCAGCACAGAATCGTCAGCACCATCCCAATTTTGCGGCGTGGCTTCAGGGGATGGTTGCCTATGTGCGGATGGTTAACGAACCCCAGGGAGCCCGCTTGCAAGAGGAACTGAGCTCACTGCAAGTGTAGACTTTCAGCGAGCGGCCGGACTAGTTTATGCGGAAATCACTTTGAGATGGAGTTCGATTCTCTATGCCGAACCCTTGGACTACGGACCTGGTGCTCGGACTAGCGCCTGATGCCGCTTCGGCGAAAGCGGGTCGAGGGCAAGCCGGGCCAGGGAAATGGACCGGACTTGGTGCGCAGGACACGGTGCTGTGGGGCGAAGTCCAAGGAAGCGGGCAGAAGCCGTACCAAGTGCGGGTGGATCTCGGCGGGCCGGTCTTCAAGTGCAGTTGTCCCAGCCGCAAGTTTCCGTGCAAACATGCGCTGGGGCTGATGCTTATTTATGTTGAGCAGCCCACCAAACTTCCCTCAATGGCGCCGCCCGACTGGGTTGCGGAATGGCTGGCCGAGCGGACCAAGCGCGCCGAGCAGCGCGAGAAAAAAGCCGAAGCGCAGGCGACGAAGCCCGTTGATCCCGCCGCGCAGGCCAAGCGGACTGCCCAGCGCGAGCACAAAATTGAAGCAGGACTCGTGGAACTGGATCGCTTCCTGTACGACTTGCTGCGGCAAGGGTTAGCGGCGGCCACTTCGCAGCTTGGTTCGCAGTTCGATCAACTAGCTGCGCGACTCGTCGATGCCCAGGCTCCGGGACTTGCACGGCTGGTGCGCGAGCTGGGTGAACTGGCCGGCGTGGGACCGAACTGGCAGAGCCGATTTTTAAGCCGTGTCGCTCGGCTGCACTTGGTGACGCAAGGTTATCGCCGCCTAGCTGACTTGCCATCGGAAGTTCAAGCGGACCTGCGGACCCTCGTCGGTTGGAACACGATCCGGGACGAAGTGCTGGCCAGCGAACCGGTGGGGGGCGTCTGGTGCGTCGTTGCGCAGCAAACGCGTGAGGAGGATCGCCTCACCGTGCAGCACAACTGGCTCTTGCGGCTGGAGGATGGCCGGGCGGCGCTGTTGCTCAACTTCTCAGCGCTCGGCGCGGCGGTGGACTGCCCGCTAATCGTGGGAACCACCATCGAAGCCGAGTTGTGCTACTACCCGAGCGCGGCGCCGCTCCGCGCGATCGTGAAGCAATCGCAGTCGTCGCAAACACTCACGCAAGTGCCGGGACTGACGACCATCGATGCGCTGCTCGATGATTTCTCCCAGGGGCTTGCGCTGAATCCGTGGAGCGAAGCGTGGCCTGTTGCGCTGACCGGAGTGACTATGCAGCCGTTGTCCACTGAGCGGGGTGACCCACCTCGCTGGGGACTTGTCGATTCGCAGGATGAAGTTCTGCCGATCGCTGATAACTTTACCGCTGGCTGGACACTGCTGGCGGTAAGCGGCGGCGAACCGTTCGACTGCGTGGGCTTGTGGAACGGCGAGAGTTTTCAGCCATTCGGCGCTCTGGTTGCAAACGGATATCATGCCTGCGCGCGTGACGGCGTCAGAGCACCGATCGGAGCCGCATGATGTCCCAGTCTGTCGTCGCCTCGGTGGCTTCGTTCGCGCCCGCCCCCCAGGAGCGGTGGAAGCAATTGGTCAGCGCCGCGATGCTAGGGATCGATCGCGCAGCGCCCGCGTTCGGCAGCGGTGTGCCTTGGTTGTCGCTCGCCACTCCGAATCGTGGCGATCTAGCCGAGACATTTCTGGAAGAACTTTCCGCGCTGGCGATCTATCAGCTGGCCGGGCGATTGGGGGAACCATACGCAGGTTCACGGTTGGCGCCAGCGCCGAACGAAAATCGATTCTGCCCTCCGCTCGCCGGCCGGCATCTCGTCACGATTCTGGCGAGTGATCGGCTGAAGCTGCTCTTGGAATGGCTTACCGTCGCGATGCAAGGGGGTTGGTTCGCACCGCCCGAATGCGTGCCGCTGCTGCTCGCACTTGCGCACCAAACTAAAGACGCGACATTACGTGCGGCGATTCTGGTCGGCGTCGGCGGACGCGGCAGATGGCTCGCCCAGCAGAATCCGGAGTGGAGCGCTCTCTTTGTGGGCGGCGATGACTCCGCTCCCGAACAAGACTGGGACCACGGTTCACTCGCTGAACGCTTGGCGGCGCTAGGGTGCCTGCGAAGGAGCGATCCGACGAAAGCCTCCGCGCTTGTCGAAAGCACTTGGTCCAACGAATCAGCGGCGGACCGGGCGGCGATGGTTGAGCAGTTTCGTCACGGCCTTTCTCCCGCCGATGAACCGTGGTTGGAATCGCGGCTGGATGACCGCTCACGGCAAGTCCGCATCGCAGCGGCGGAACTGCTGGCCCGCATCCCCAACTCGGCCCTCGGGCAGCGGATGACGCAGCGGCTGGCGACGCATGTGAGTTATCAAGCCGCGACGAGACTCGTGCGTAAGAAGCCCGCGACGCTCGCCGTTACGCTCCCCGAGAAAGCTGATGACGCAATGACGCGTGATAGCTTAGAAGCAAAAGCGAAAGGGGGCCTTGGCGCCGGGGCGGCGCTCCTGAGCCAGATGGTTGCGCTCACGCCGCTCCAATACTGGACGAGCCAATACCGTGAGCCTGAAACTTGGCTATCGGCAGCGCTCAGTAGCGATTGGGCGTTGCCGCTTGTCATGGGCTGGAAAGAAGCCGCCTGTCGAGAACAAAACGCCTTGTGGGCGGAGGCGCTGCTGACGAGTGTCAGTTTGGCGACACTCAAGAAGAACGATCCACTTAACGAACACTATCGTCTGGAGTCGATCGCACCCCTCATCGGCTGCCTCGCTCCGAACGCGGCTCAAGCGCTCGCCGTGCGAGTCTTAGAGGCATCCAAGCGGGCAACGCAGTTCGCGCGCAGCGATACCGTGATTCAGGCGCTCGACTTTCCGTGGGATGAACCAACTTCGCGGACGATCGTCGAACATCTCGCCACGCGGCTCACTAAAGAGGCGGCTTACGATTACACGCTCCGTCACTTGCTCACCGAAGTGGTTCCCTACCACGTCTCGCCCAACGTCGCACAGGAACTGGCGGAACGGTTCTCGACGCCCCAAGCCGATTGGTCGGCCAAGTTGACGGAAAACGTGCAAGAACTTGTAAGCACCGTGCGGATGCGTGGCGAAATGCGGGCCGAGCTCGCGCCTTCGACTTAACAATGATCCCCCTCTCCTTGAACTGGAGTTTAATCGTGAAAGCCAAAGCTGCCCCCGCTATGGAACCGACGGTCACCGTCCAGCGGCAACATGCCGAAACCCAGTACGCCGCCGAACTATCCGCGCTGGCGGAGGTTGATGACCGCCAGCGGCCACCGAACTGGAAACTTTCGCCCTGGGCCGTTGCGACCTATTTACTGGGTGGCAAGCTCGACAGCGGCGCCGTCATCACGCCCAAGTACATCGGCAATCGCCGGCTGATCGAGATCGCGATCGCCACGCTGGCGACCGATCGGGCGCTCCTCTTGTTAGGTGTGCCTGGCACGGCGAAGACGTGGGTCAGTGAACACCTGGCCGCCGCAATTTGCGGGGACTCCACGCTGCTGGTGCAGGGAACCGCCGGCACGGCCGAAGAAGCAATCCGCTATGGCTGGAACTACGCGCTCTTGCTGGCGAAAGGCCCGTCGCGCGACGCCCTGGTCCCCTCGCCGGTGATGCGCGCGATGCAGCAAGGGCAAATCGCTCGGGTGGAAGAGCTCACGCGCATCCCCGCCGATGTGCAGGATACGCTCATCACCATCCTGTCGGAAAAGACGCTCCCCATCCCAGAACTTAGCGAGGAAGCCCAGGCCGCCAAAGGTTTTAATGTGATTGCCACCGCCAACAATCGCGACAAAGGGGTGAACGAGCTTTCGAGCGCGCTCAAGCGGCGGTTCAACACCGTGGTGCTGCCATCGCCGGCGTCGGTAGAAGAAGAGGCGACGATCGTCCAGCAGCGTGTCACCGCGCTGGGTCGAGCGCTCGAACTGCCGGGCGATGTGCCTGCGATCGATGAAATCCGGCGCATCGTGACCATCTTTCGTGAACTGCGCGAAGGCAAAACGGAAGATGGCAAGACGAAACTCAAAAGTTCCAGCGGCACGCTTTCGACAGCCGAAGTGATCAGCGTGGTCACCAGCGGCCGCACGCTAGCGGCCCACTTCGGCGATGGTCAACTTAAGGCGGGGGACATCGCGTCGAGTCTTACCGGCGCGATTGTGAAAGACCCCGTGCAAGATGCGCTGGTGTGGAAAGAATATTTGGAGACGGTGGTCAAGGAACGCGCCGACTGGAAGCCGCTGTACCGCGCCTGCCGCGATACCATGTAGCACGTTTTTGAGAGTTCGATGGCAGACGACCGGGTTCACATCTTCGGCATTCGGCACCACGGGCCAGGCTCGGCGCGCAGCCTCGAGCATGCGCTCGAATCGCTCGCGCCGGACTGCGTGCTGATCGAAGGCCCGCCCGATGCCGAGCCGGTGCTCGCGCAGATTCTGCACGAACAGATGCAGCCCCCCGTTGCCCTCTTGGTTTATCGTCCCGACGAGCCGCAGCGGGCCGCTTTCTTTCCGTTCGCCGAGTTTTCTCCAGAGTGGCGAGCGCTCCGTTATGGACTCTCACGCGAAATCCCCACCCAGTTCATCGATTTGCCGCAGTCACGGCAACTTGTGGACGAACAGCCGGAGCAGCTCGCGACCGATGTGGACACGAATGACGAGGTGGCGCCCGACAAGCAACTGGCGGATCGCGATCTGTCGCGGCGAGATCCACTGGGACTTCTGGCCGAAGCCGCTGGTTTTAGCGATGGTGAGCGATGGTGGGATTGGCTCGTTGAAAGTCGAGAGGCTCGCTCAATTGATGTCTTCACTGCGATTCACGAAGCGATGACCGCGCTCCGCACCGAGTTGCCGCCCAGCGATGACCCGCGGGAGGAGCGCCGGGAAGCCCACATGCGGAGCCGCATCCGCGCGGCGCTGAAGGACAACTTTCAGCGGATCGCGGTCGTCTGCGGCGCGTGGCATGCGCCGGCGCTCACACCGAGCCGCTTTCCTTCTGTTGCGCAAGACAATGCGGTCCTCGCGGGTTTGCCAAAGGTAAAGACCGAAGCCGCGTGGTGCCCGTGGACTTACGATCGCCTTTCGTTCGGATCAGGCTACGGCGCTGGGGTGGTCTCCCCCGCTTGGTACGAGTTGATTTGGAAGTGTGAGGAGCAAGTCGGCACGCAGTGGATGATCCGAGTCGCCCGCTTGATGCGGGAGCGCGAGCTTGACACTTCGTCCGCTCACGTGATTGAAGCCGTGCGATTGGCGGAGACCTTGGCGGCAATGCGAAATCGCCCGCAGCCCGGACTCGAAGAGCTGGACGAGGCTGCACTCGCCATCGTCTGCGGTGGCGAGCCGGCGCCGATGGCCGTGATCCGCCGACGACTGGTGATTGGCGAGAAGCTGGGCGCCATTCCCGAAGATGCCCCGCTCGCTCCGCTGCAGCGCGACTTGGCGGCCGAGCAAAAACGACTCCGCTTCCCCGCCCAAGCTCAGGTCAAGAAGCATGACTTCGATCTTCGCAAGCCGATGGACCTGGAGCGAAGTCAACTGCTCCATCGCCTCAATCTGCTGAATGTTCCGTGGGGCACCACGGCGCCGCGGTCGCACGGAGCCAAGGGAACGTTCCACGAATTCTGGCAAACCGAATGGGAACCCGAGTTCGCGGTCAAGCTGATCGAAGCCTCACGTTTTGGCAACACCGTCGCGGCGGCAGCTGAGGGTCGCACGGCCGACCTTGCTAAGAACGCCGAGAGCTTAGCGGAGCTCACTCTACTGCTCGATCACGCACTGCTCGCCAACTTGCCGCGGGGAGTCGAATGGCTTACCGCGGCGATTCAAGACCGCGCCGCGACGAATTGTGACGTGCTCCAACTGCTCGCCGCCGTTCCAGCCCTCGCCCGCGCAGCGAGGTACGGCAACGTTCGCCAAACTGATGCCGAGCTGGTCTTACATATTGTCACCGGGTTGGTAGAGCGGATCGCCATCGGGCTACCCGGCGCGTGTCAATCGCTGAGCGATGATTCGGCCGCTGCGATGCTGCTGCAACTCGATCACGCCCACCCCGCGCTGCAGTCGCTTTCGGTCGAGTCATTTCTGGAAGCGTGGTTCGCCGCCCTCACGGCGCTGGTGGAGCGCGACGCCACCCATCCCTTGTTGCAGGGCCGCGCCGCCAACCTGTTGCACGCCGCCCAGCGGGTGGACGCAGCTGAGGTGGCTCGCTGGGTGCAACTGGCGCTCTCTCCGGCGGCGCCGCGGTCGGCGGCAGCGGCGTGGGTGGAAGGTTTCCTCACCGGTTCGGGCATGATGCTGCTGCACGACCAGAAGCTTTGGAGCATCGTCAGCGGCTGGGTCGCGGGCCTGTCGGCCGAGGCGTTCGTCGAAACCTTGCCGCTGTTGCGGCGGACCTTCTCAACGTTCGCCCCGGCCGAACGCCGCAACCTGGGCGAACTGGTGCAGCGCGGCGGCGGCGGAGCTTCGGCCTTGAGCACGGAGTCTAGCTCAATTCGCTTCAACCACCAGCGCGCTCAACGCGTGTTGCCGCAGATCGCGAAACTCCTTGGACACCCCCCGATTCAGTGAATCAAGCAGCAACATGAATCCCGAATCTGAAACCCGCCGCCGGTGGCGCCTGATTCTTGGCGAACAGGCCCATGCTCTCAGCGCGAACCTCGAAAGCCAAGACGCTGCGATGGACGGCGCCCTCGCCGCGCTCTACGATTCGCCGCGCTCCGCCGGCCTCGGCCCCTCGGCGCCGAGCATTCCCCGCTGGCTGGGTGATATTCGCAAGTTCTTCCCCAAGTCGGTCGTGCAGGTGATGCAGCGCGATGCGCTCGAGCGGCTCAACCTGACCCAGCTGCTCACCGAACCCGAAATGCTCGAAGCGGTGGAGCCGGATGTGCATCTCATCGCCACGCTCCTGTCGCTGCGTGGAGCGCTCTCGAACAAAACCAAGGAGACCGCCCGACATGTGGTCGCCAAAGTTGTCGAAGAGCTGCTGCGTAAACTTGCCGCACCACTCCAGCAAGCGATCTCCGGCGCGCTCAACCGCGCCAGCCGCAATCGCCGGCCGAAACACAATGAAATCGACTGGCCGCGCACCATCCGGGCCAACTTGCAGCACTATCTGCCCGAGTATCAAACGGTGATTCCGCACACCCGCATCGGCTACGGGCGGAAGCGATCCGCGCTGCGGCAAGTGATTCTCTGCGTAGACCAGTCGGGTTCAATGGCCGCTTCGGTCGTCTATTCCGGCGTGCTGGCGGCGGTGATGGCTTCGATCCCCGCCATTAAGACCAAGCTCGTGGTCTTCGACACCGCAGTGGTCGATTTGACGGATGAGCTGCACGATCCCGTGGAGGTCCTTTTCTCCACGCAACTCGGCGGCGGAACGGACATCAATCGCGCCGTGGGGTACTGCCAGAGTTTGGTCCAATCACCGACGGAAACCATCTTCGTACTGATCAGCGATCTCTACGAAGGGGGGGTCGAATCCGAGCTCCTCAAGCGCGCCGCGTCGCTGATCGCTTCCGGAGTAACCTTCATCACGCTGCTAGCGCTTAGTGATGAAGGAGCGCCCAGCTACGACCATAACTTGGCCGCCAAGCTGTCCGCGCTCGGCGCCCCGTCGTTCGCTTGCACCCCCGACCTGTTTCCCGATCTGATGGCGGCCGCCATCAATCGGCAGGACATTGCGCTGTGGGCGAGTCGGAACGAGCTGCAAGCGACCCGGGCCGCCGCAGCAACGTAAAGTGAATTCTGCGTCCGGCGCCGAACCTCTCCCCGCCGAACCGTGTCGTGGCGGAATCCAACCCCCAGCACCGGAGGTGTCCCATGCGCAACAAGTTCAGCGACCAATCCTCCTTTCGAGCCGATGAGCAAGCGCCGCCACGGCTACCCCTCGGAGACCAACGTCCGCGTCGGCGAGCGGATCGTTCACGGTGATAAGCTGCTCGAAGAGAAACTCGGGCGGAATGATCTCTGCCCGTGCGGCAGCCGGAAGCTCGTGCGCCGGTGCTGTTTGTCCCGAGGGCGCTTTTGACGGGGTCAATCGTGACCACTACTTTTAGGGAAGCTTAAACGCCGCGTGCCCGCTCCCACCAGCTGACGTCGCCATGCTCCTAACCCTGTCCACCACACACCAGCCGGCCGAGGACCTCAGCTATTTGCTGCACAAGCATCCCGATCGGGTGCAGTCGTTTGATCTGAGCTTCGGGCAGGCTCACGTTTTCTATCCGGAGGTGACCCCCGAGCGTTGTGTCGCGTGCCTGCTGCTGGATGTTGATCCGGTGGCGTTGGTGCGGGGCAAAGGGGCGGGCAGCGACGGGCTACTCGACCAGTATGTTAACGATCGGCCGTACGTCTGTTCATCGCTGATGAGTGTCGCGATTTCGCAGGTGTTCGGTTCGGCGCTCGCCGGGCGGTCGAAGGACCGCGCGGAACTGGTGGATGTGCCTCTGCCGCTCACGGCCCGGCTGGACGTGCTGCCGGTGCGTGGCGGCGAGGATTTATTGCACCGCATTTTTGAACCTCTGGGCTACACGATCACGGCGACCCGACATCCGCTCGATGAACAATTCGCTGCGTGGGGCGAAGGGCCGTATTACTCTGTCGAGCTGCAGCAGTCGATCACCGTCGCTCGGCTCTTGCAGCATCTGTATGTGCTTATCCCCGTCTTCGATGGCCGCAAGCACTACTACATTGGCCAGGATGAAGTTGAGAAACTGCTGGCAAAAGGCGAGTCGTGGTTGGCGGAGCATCCGGAGCGGGCGATGATTACGCAGCGGTATCTCCCCCGGCAGCAAAGTCTCATTCGTCAGGCGCTCGCGCGATTGGCCGAAGAGGATTCGCCCCTGGGAGAAGAGGACGAATCAGCGAGTGTTGAAAGCGCGGAACGTCCGGAACGGGAGCGCACGTTGCATGAACAACGACTCGACGCGGTGCTCGCCGCCTTGCTGGCTGGTGGCGCCCAGCGGGTGCTCGACCTTGGGTGTGGCGAAGGAAAACTGCTGCGGCTGCTCTTGGCTAACAAGCAGTTTACTGAAATCGTGGGGCTGGATGTTTCGGTTCGATCCCTGGAGGTTGCCCAGCGGCGGCTCAAGTTCGATCGCCTGCCCGAGCGGCAGCGCGAGCGCATTCGGCTGCTGCACGGCGCCCTTACCTATCGCGACGAGCGGCTGGCGAACTTCGACGCGGCGGCGATTGTCGAAGTGATTGAACATCTTGATCCGGCCCGGCTGAAGGCGTTCGAACGGGTGGTATTCGAGCATGCCCGGCCGCGAACGGTGGTGCTCACCACCCCCAATCGCGAGTACAACGTGGTGTGGGAGTCGCTCCCTGCCGGCGCGATGCGTCATGGCGACCACCGGTTCGAATGGACGCGGGCGGAGTTCGAGGCATGGGGCAATCGCGTGGGAGAGCAATTTGGGTACTCGGTAAGCTATTCGCCGGTGGGACCGGAGGTTGCGAACTTGGGGGCGCCGTCACAAATGGGCCTGTTTGAGACAATCACCATTGAATGATTCGAGAGAACAACGCGCGCTACTGATCCTGGACCTGGATGAGTGCCTCATCTACGGTTCCAAGTCCGTATTGCACAGAGAGGCAGACTTCCGTGTTGGTCCCTATTACCTTTACCGGCGACCCGGCCTGACTGACTTCATAAACGGTGCTGCTGACGCCTTTACGTTGGCTGTTTGGTCGTCAGCGTCAAGTGACTATGTGGCGGAGATCGCAACAACCATTCGCCCGCAAAACTCTGATTGGGCGTTTGTCTGGGCGCGGGAGCGCTGCACGCGACGAATGCATTCCGAGACTCAAGAGACGATCTACGTCAAAGACCTGAAGAAAGTAAAGCGTCTCGGGTATTTGCTCGAGCGCGTGCTCTTCATTGATGATACGCCGGATAAGATGGCACGAAACTACGGAAACGCGATTTATGTGTCGCCATTTGAAGGTGATGACAAAGATAATGAACTGGAAGTGCTGCTGAAGTACTTGCTGGCGATCCAATTTGAGCCAGACTATCGGAACGTGGAGAAGCGAGGTTGGAGAAACCGCGCGATAAGCACATGACCTCCCGCGTCCACAACAGCCCGAACCTCATCTACTCCATCGGTACACAGGTTGTCGTCCTCAAGCCGGCGCAGGGGTCGAACGGGGAAGCGGTGCATCCCGCAGGTGCGGTGGGGGTGGTGATTCGCGCGCCGCGGGATCGGCAGCATTCGTATCGGGTGCGGTTTGTCGATGGGTTTGAGGCGGCGATCCATCATGACAATCTCATGCTGCTGGCCGAATACAAACAGGGGGACATCAACGACAGTCAGCACAATCTCTCGACGCACGGACTCTTTGACCGCGTGATTTTTCGCTGCGTCATCGGCTCGCGCGCGTTTGGGCTCGCCACGGAGGATTCGGACACCGACCGTCGCGGCATCTATCTGCCGCCGGCCGAGCTGCACTGGTCACTCTACGGCGTGCCCGATCAACTGGAGAACGACGCGAACCAAGAGGCGTACTGGGAACTGCAAAAGTTTTTGGTGATGGCGCTCAAGGGAAACCCGAACGTGCTGGAATGTCTCTACACGCCGCTGGTGGAGCTCGCCACGCCGCTCGCCCAGGAACTGCTGGCGATGCGCGAGGCATTCCTGTCGCGACTGGTGTACCAAACCTACAACGGCTACGTGATGTCGCAGTTCAAGCGGATGCAGGCGGACCTGCGCAATCAAGGCCGCATCAAACCCAAACACGTGATGCACCTGATTCGCCTGCTGCTGTCTGGCATTCAGGTTCTACGCAACGGTTTTGTACCGGTCGATGTTGGCTCGCACCGCGAGCGGCTGCTCGCGATCAAGCGCGAAGAACTGCCGTGGGAAGAAATCGAAGCGTGGCGCAAGGAGCTGCACAAAGAGTTTGACCGGGTGCTCGAGGAAAGTGACCTGCCAGGGCGCCCGAACTATGAGCGGGCGAACGAGTTTCTGCTGCGGGCGCGGCGCGCAGCGACGGAGGAAGAGTTGCCATGAAATCTGACACCACCACACTGCTGATGTCGTCTCGCAATACAGCCGACAACCAACTGATCTGGAGGGCAGCCGTGCAGCGAGGTTGGTCGGTTGAGCGAGTTCGGGGATTGCGGTCGCCCGACCTTGAGCCGGGCCGCATTGTGATCTACATGGAATCGCTGTTCGCACCTTCGATCGCCAAGGAATTTGGACTTCAACTCGTCCAACTACCAGACGACTGGCTGCAATCGCTTCCCGATGAATATCGCCTTCGAAGTGTGACCTTAACAACACTTGGCCAGATCTCTCAATCGACCTTACCATTGTTCCTCAAGCCGCCTAACGAGAAGGCTTTTCCGGCAAAGATCTATCATCAAGTCGAGCCACTTCTGGAAGACTATGACTCCGCAACACCTGTTCTGGCTGCAAGTCCAATTGAGTGGGAATCGGAGTACCGCTGCTTCTGCTTGGGCAGGCAAGTTAGAACATCATCGATTTACCTCCGGCGTGGAGAGCTTTGTGAATCCGCAACTGAAGAAGAATTGATCGCTGCCCAAGCCTTCGCGAAACGTGTTCTTCGAGACAAACGTGTGAGAATCCCTCAAGCTTTCGTGCTTGATGTCGGAATAATTGTCGGTCACGGCTGGGCCGTTGTGGAAGCGAACGCTGCGTGGGGTTCGGGAATCTATGGATGTGATCCTGATGAGGTGCTACGTGTCTTGGAGCAAGCAACAATAGGCAGCTATGAACGCCCAAACGATTGACTACAGCAAGCTGCAAAAGCAGGTCGACGCCCATCCGTACCCGCTGCTGTTCGCAACGATCAGCGGCGCGCACCTCTACGGTTTCCCTTCAGCCGATTCCGACTTCGACCTGCGTGGCGTTCACCTCTTGCCGCTGGAGGAAGTGGTCGGGCTCGACTCAGGTGAGGAGACCGTGGAACGAGAAGGCATCCACGATGGCCTGGAAATCGACCTCGTGACGCATGACGCCAAGAAGTTTTTTGGCCTGATTCTCAAGAAGAACGGCTACGTGCTGGAGCAACTGCTTTCGCCGCTAGTGGTCTTCACGACTCCGGAACACGAAGAACTGCAGGCGATCGCCAAGAACTGCATCACCCGCCATCATGCCCACCACTACCTCGGCTTCGCGGCGACGCAGTGGAAGCTGTTTCGTAAAGAGGAGCCCCCTAAAGTGAAGCCGCTCCTGTACGTCTACCGCGTGCTGCTGACGGGGCTCCACCTGATGCGCACCGGCGAAGTCGAAGCGAATCTGCTGCGCCTCAATGAGACGGCCAAGCTGGCGTACATCGATGAGCTGGTGGAGCGGAAGCTCTCAGGCGCCGAGAAGGGCCGACTCGACGCGGCCAACTTAGGTTTTTACGAGCAGGAATACGAACGGCTCGTGAAAGAGCTTGAAATCGCGATGGAGCAATCGACACTTCCAGAGCAGCCGGCGGGCAAGGCGGCGCTCAATGAGTTGTTGGTGCGGCTGCGGACATCCCGCGAATAGGGTATTGCATGGAAACTGTCATTCTCATGGGACTTCAAGCGTCGGGGAAATCTTCGTTCTGCCGAGATCGCTTGTTCGCATCGCATGTCCGAATTAACTTGGACATGCTGCGCACGCGCCACCGAGAGACAATCCTGATCGCGGCGTGTCTTGAGGCGAAGCAGTCCTACGTCATCGACAATACGAATCCAACACGGGAAGAGCGGGTCGGCTATATCCGGCAAGCTAAGGAGGCCGGGTTTCGAGTTGTGGGTTACTACTTCGCTTCCAAAGTCGAAGACTGCAAATCGCGAAATAGCCAACGGCCAGCGGAGCAAGTCGTTCCGCTCAAAGGACTCTTGGGAACATACGGCAAGCTTCAGTTACCCGAGTGGAACGAGGGGTTTGACGAGTTGAATTACGTTTCGCTGGACGAGAGCGGACAGTTCCTGGTAAGTGAGTGGACTCGATGAAGTTCGATGATCTCGATAGCAAGATGCGCATCTTTGAGACCGGCCACGACCATTGCGTGTTGCCGGGCATCTATATTGTTGCTCGCCTCGACGGTCGCAGCTTTACTCGACTGACGAAAGAGGTCCATCAATTCGAAGCCCCGTTCGATATGCGGTTTCGAGACATGATGGTGCAAACTGTGGAACATCTCATGCAGTGCGGGTTCCGGATTTCGTATGGATACACTGAGAGCGATGAGATCTCGCTGCTTTTTGCCAGGGATGAGGCTACCTTCGGACGGAAGGTGAGAAAGATTACTTCTGTCTTGGCGGGTGAGGCGAGCGCCAAATTCTCGTTGCTACTTGGCGACATTGGTTGTTTTGACTGTCGAGTTTCGCAACTGCCGACGCGCGGCGATGTCGTTGACTATTTCCGCTGGAGAAACGAAGACGCGCACCGAAACGCCCTCAACGCCCATTGCTATTGGGCTCTCCGGAAAGAGGGGAAAACTGTCAACGAGGCAACCAAAGCGCTGCTAAAGCTATCGATCCCAGCCAAGAACGAGTTGCTCTTCCAGCGTGGCATCAACTTCAATGACACCCCGAACTGGCAGAAACGTGGAATCGGAGTTGCGTGGGAACTGCATGAGAAGGAAGCCGTGAACGAAAAGACGGGCACGCCGATCACTGCAATTCGACGAAAGCTCAAGCAAATCCTGGACCTGCCGATGCGTGAGGAGTACAGCGACTTCATCGAGCGACTCCTCGGAGAGGAGACCTAGCCCAAGTGCCTCACTTCAATCTCCCCAACCTGTCCCTCGTCCTGCTCATCGGCCCCAGCGGTTCCGGCAAAAGCACCTTCGCGCGCCAGCACTTCTTGCCCACCGAGGTGCTCTCGAGCGACTACTGCCGCGGCCTCGTGAGTGACGATCAAAACAACCAAGCGGCAACGACCGACGCGTTCGACGTGCTTCACTACATTGCGGCTAAGCGGCTCGCGGCGGGGAAGCTGACCGTCGTCGACGCCACGAACGTGCAAACGGAAGCGCGGCAACCACTGATCGCGCTGGCGCGTAAGCACCACACGCTCCCCGTGGCGATTGTGTTTGATTTGCCCGAAGAGGTTTGTCAAGCGCGGAACCGCAGCCGCAGTGACCGTAATTTTGGGCCGCATGTGATTCGCCAGCAGCGCTCGCAGTTGCGGCGTTCGCTACGGGGACTCAAGCGCCAGGGCTTTCGCCATATTTTTGTGTTGGAGTCGCCCGCCGAAGTGGAGGCCGTCACGATCGAGCGGATCCCGCTCTGGAATGACAAACGCCAGCTCCACGGCCCGTTCGATTTCATCGGCGATGTGCATGGCTGTTGCGACGAACTGCAAGAGCTGCTCGCCAAGTTGGGCTACGATCCGGCGCCCGTCGAAACGCCGGGGCCCGGCTGGTCCAACATTAACTATACGCATCCGACAGGAAGGACCGCGGTGTTCGTTGGCGACTTGGTGGACCGCGGACCGCGGGTGGTTGATACGCTCAGCCTCGTGCGAAACATGGTCGCCAGCGGCGCGGCGCTCTGCGTGCCGGGCAATCATGACGTAAAACTGCTGCGCAAACTCCGCGGCAAGAACGTGCAGCTTACCCACGGACTCGCCCAAACGATGGCCGAGATCGACGCGATTCCCGCCGCCGAGCGCGACCCCTTTTGCCGCGAGCTCGCCGACTTTCTCGATGGACTCGTGAGCCATTACGTCCTCGATCAAGGCAAGGTCGTCGTCGCCCACGCGGGGATGAAGCAAGAAATGCAGGGCCGCGGCTCGGGCGCCGTCCGCGAATTCGCGCTATACGGCGAAACCACCGGCGAGACCGATGAGTTCGGCCTGCCGATCCGCCACAACTGGGCGGCCGAGTACCGCGGTGAAGCGCTGGTCGTTTACGGCCACACGCCCGTACCGCGGCCCGAATGGCTCAACAAAACCATCAACATCGATACGGGCTGTGTGTTCGGTGGCGCGCTCACCGCGCTGCGCTATCCGGAGCAAGAACTGGTCTCTGTCCCAGCACGGCAAACTTACTGCGAGCCCTCGCGGCCCTTCCTGCCAGCGGATTCGCGTACTGCCCGCTCGGCGCAGAGTCTGCATGATGACCTATTAGACCTAGCCGATGTGACCGGTAAGCGGATCATTTCCACCCGCTTGCGACCCAACATCACAATCCGCGAAGAGAATGGGACGGCCGCCCTAGAAGTGATGAGCCGCTTCGCGATTGATCCCAAGTGGCTCGTCTACTTACCGCCGACGATGTCGCCCTCGGAGACGAGCAACCAAGAAGGGTATCTCGAACATCCTGCGGAAGCGCTCTCCTACTTTCAAAGCCAGGGCGTGTCGCACGTGGTCTGCGAGCAAAAGCATATGGGCTCGCGAGCCGTGGTGGTGGTTTGCCGGGATGAAGCCGCCGCCGCCAAGCGGTTTGGCGTGGAAGAAGAAGCGGGAATCATCACCACTCGCACCGGACGCCGGTTTTTTAGCGACCTCGCGCTCGAAAGCGAATTGCTCGCGCGAGTTCGGCAGGCGCTCACTGCCGCCAACTTCTGGGAGGACTTTAACACCACCTGGGCGGTACTTGACTGCGAGCTGATGCCGTGGTCCATCAAAGCCCAAGAACTTTTGAAGTCGCAGTACGCTGCCGTCGGATCGGCGGCCAGCGGCGGCCTGCCCGCGGTTGTCGCCGCCCTCGCGCGAGCCGCTCCCCGTCTGACCGGTGGAGAAGCCGGGCGTGCAAACCAGCTTCAGGCCGACTTTGCTCATCGCGGAGACTTGGCCCAGCAGTTTGTCGCTGCGTACCGCCAGTACTGCTGGCCCGTTGAATCCATCAACGATATCAAGCTTGCGCCCTTTCATCTGTTGGCGACGGACGGGGGCGTGCATGTTAATCAGCCGCACGATTGGCACCTGCGCAAGCTTGCGGAAATCTGCCAGCACGATCCACAGGTGTTGCTGGCGACGCCCTACCGCATCGTGGACGCGACTGATCCCGAGCAGACGCAAGCCGCGATCGACTGGTGGCTGGAACTCACGGAGCGCGGCGGCGAGGGGATGGTTGTTAAGCCGCTCGACTTCATCGCCACAGGAAAAAAGGGCTTGCTGCAACCCGCCGTAAAGTGCCGCGGGCGCGAATACCTGCGGATCATCTACGGACCCGACTACACCCGCACGGAGAACCTCGTGCGGCTGCGCAATCGCGGCCTCGGCGCCAAACGCTCGCTGGCCCTACGCGAGTTCGCCCTCGGCATCGAAGCCCTCGAGCGATTTGTCCGCCGCGAACCCCTGCGCCGGGTTCACGAGTGCGTCTTCGGCGTCCTGGCGCTGGAGAGCGAGCCGGTGGATCCGCGGTTGTAGAAACCTCGCTGTGCCGATGTCTCGGAAGAGAACGCTGGGAATCCCTTGATGGCGTTATTTTTCGCAAGGTGTTGTTGAACAACGACTTACAGCAAGGTGTGTATCAGTGAACACGCTTCTCGTTGAGCGAAGCGGGCCTCGGACCACTGTTTGCCTTCGGGACATGCGTCGGAGCCCGTTTGCCGTCAATTCAATCCTCCGAGAGGTATTGTGCGAGTGCGTACAGCGCACGATCGGCGGCGGCGTTGCTGTTGTACCAGTTGAATCCGGTTTCAGGATCGGAAACGATTTCGCCGTTCTTGTAATACCGCATCCCGAGCGTTGAAAACTGCCCGTCCTCGAATTGAGTCGCGCAGATTGCGTTGGCGGCGGCCTTCGCCTTGTCGAGATGCGTCGAATCGCCGGTCGCCTTGTGAAGTTCGATGAGCGTCAAGATCCAAAATCCTGTGTGACCCTCCATGGGAAGCCAGCACTGGTACTGCTCGAAGACCAGCGGACCTTTCACGCGAAGAAGACCTTTGAGGGGATGGACGTACGCCTCGCTCGCGGGACTGAACACTACGAACTGATCTTCGAGCCAACGATTGAGCTTGCAGGCCGACGGGAGGTAGGTCGGGTTATCGTCTTTATGCTGACAGAGATAGCGAATCAGCATTTGGGTTTCAAAACCAGAGAGATTAGAGTACGCCGGCCAGGGGAAGACGTCTTCGTACGCGGCCATCCAATTGTTCGTATGGCAGACGTATCCCAAGGTCCAGTCGACTGCTCGTTGGGCGGCAATGGCTCGCTTGGCCTGGAAGTCGAATGGCGCCAGGGCGTCGACAAGCAGAACAAATTCAATGGCAGCGGGCGTGTAATCCTCGCTGACGACCCCCGTAAGCGGATTGACGCGATAGGGGAATCCGCCGTCTTCCTTTTGAAACTTCATCGTGACGTCGGCGATGTGGCGGGCGTACTCTAGGTAGGCCTTATCGCCGGTCGCCCGGTAGAGATTGACCATGCTAACACCGAACCACGAGGCACGTAGGAGATTGACGTTGTCGCCCTCGTTTCCGCCCGAATACTCTCCCTTCGTGATTGTCGAAAAAGGGAAAAGGGACAAGGCCGCGTCGGAGCTTTGCCGGTGGTTAAGCGCCCACTGGCCGCAGACTTTGGCTAAGCGTAAGGCCTCTTGCTTCTGTGCGCCGCCTCGTTGGGCGTACGCCAAGAAGGCATCAATGCAATTACCAAGCGTGATACAAGGATATCCCAAGGGATACCCGTCGGGGTGGCCGCCGATCCAATCACGATCGAACTCTTGAGTGACCGTCGCGGACGCAGCGGACCAGATCCACACGGGCACGCCGGGTTCCCGGTACGGCGCCTTGCCGTTCTCGGCAGCCGCGATTAAGTACGCCACGTTGCGATCAGCGGCAGCCAGCCAATCCGCGTCAGGCTCGTCGAGCCCTTGCCAATCGGGCGCCTTGACGCGGACTCGCTGCTCGCCGACAAGCCGCTTGTTGTTCTTGTCCAGCCA
Organism: Pirellulales bacterium; assembly: GCA_022841705.1. Classification (GTDB taxonomy): domain Bacteria; phylum Planctomycetota; class Planctomycetia; order Pirellulales; family Lacipirellulaceae. Next base: position 17,244 of record JALHQZ010000003.1, on the reverse strand, counting down.
CTCGCACTTCAAGACGAACGTTTTTGTCGCGACTTCGGGCCAGGCTGGGCCCAGATCGAGCGTCGGGTGCGACGACTCGACAGTCCACGATTGATCGCCCTGGCAAATCTGCGCACGGTATTTTGTCGTGTGGGGAATGACCAGAAGTTGCAGGATCGGCGCGTCGATGAACTGGCGGCTATAGGCGTTCCAACTCACAATGTTCGTGGCCGCCGGCGTGTCCTGCCACGATTGCAGTTCGCCCATCGGATTGCCGTCGTCCCCGGGATGGGTCTGTTCGTCAGCGATGCAAATCTGCGCCGACGTCACCACCGTCGCGCCGACGAGAAGAAACAGCGTCATCCGATCCCGAAAAGTCACAAAACGCCCGACCATAGTTCACGCTCCGCTGTTATAGTATTCAGAGATTCTCGACCGTGCATCAACGAGGCACTTGTCTCTCAGTACTATTCGGCTTTTCGATAGCTGATCACCGCGGCGCTCCGCGGATTCGTCAACTCCACCGAGAGGCCCTTGTCGGCCAGTTCAGCCCCACTCAGCGTTCGTTCGCTATCTTCGTCGAGATTCTTCACGACGTATTTAGTGTCCCGATCCAAGCCGCGCAGCTGGAGCGAGTGGGTGCTTTCCTGGTTCTGATCCCGCCGGAACGCATGCACCACGCCTGTTCCCTTTTCAGGATTGTCATATTGCCAGGCGATCCAGGCATCGGGCTGCAAACTGTAAGGTGTCAGAGGATAGAAGTCGGCCAAATAGTTCGGAGAAACTTCGCGCAGCTGTCCGGTCAGCTTGCGGAGCTTGTCGTAGTCAAGGTTCTTGTCTCGCATGTCCCAGCAGGCCGTCACGCTGCAGGCCATGTGGCTGCGGAAATCATATGGATCGAGCTGCTCAGTGGTATTCTGCCCAATCGCGCTCTTGCCAATGAGAGTACCCGTTCCGTGATACGGCAACCAATCTGCGATGCCGTAAGTGTGGCACTGCTGACTGATCGGTTCGAACAAGCAGTCGCTCCGGACGAGTGGCGCCGATCGCCGCAGCGTTTCTAAATCGAGTCGCCGCCCTCCACTTGCACAAGTATCGATTCGTAGTCCCGGATGCTGATTGAGAAGCGCATCCCAGTAGGCCAAGTATCCTGTGACGTACTTGATCTCAGTAATGCCTTGTCGATCCTTCGCGTCCGCTGCGTTCCAATACTCAAGTGGGTCGATATTGAAGTCTTGTCGGTAGAGATTGATCCCTTCATCTTTGATAATCTTGCCCACGTGATCGACAAGCCAAGCAAACGCAGTAGGATTTCCGAGGTTCAACAACCGCCACTTCTCATCATACAGCTGATCGCCAGGGTTCTTGGGGGCTGTCAGCAACCACTCCGGGTGTTGCTCGTAGAGCCAACTTCCCGCGGTCACCCGTTCCGGCTCGAACCAGACAATCGAATTGATGCCCTTTGTGCGGCCGTGGTCCGTAATGGCCCGTAGTCCATTGGGAAAGCGCTTGCGATCAACCTCCCACGTGCCAGTATTGACCCAGGTTCCATCGTTGACATACCAGCCAGCGTCCATCCACCAGTAGGCGATGCCCAGCTTCTCTGCGGCGTACCGATCAATGAACAGCTTCTGGTTCTCTTCATTAGCGTTGATCATCTCGCCAAACTGGTGCGAACTGCACGCAACGAGTTGAGTCGGCTGCAGCTTCCCTTCAACTCGTGGAAGATTGTGGCGAACCATCCAGCGACGCCACAGGTTCTGACCTCGTCGCGGCTCGCCCTCGTAGAACTGTACGACAATGAGTGGGCTGCGAACCTCCTCCCCGGGGAGCAGCTTAAAGTGCGTAACTTCTTGTCCGCCAGAGACTCGCAGTTTCGTCGTTTCATCTCGTTCGAAAGTGGCGTCCCATTGACCCGGCCAGCCGATCGCGGTGATGACCCCCTTGGTCGGGCCTTGGAGATTGAAGTAGGGCATCGTGCCGTTGGTGCCCCGCCCGCCAAGCGAGCGAAACCGCAGGGCGACGCCCTCTTCGAGCGTTGTCGCCCGGGGACGAAAGTCATCCTTTTCCGCACGCGATCCCTTATAGTGATGGAGTACGAACTCGCTATCACCTTCGCGATTGATGGTCACATCCAGTGCTCGAATTTGCGAGAGAATCGGAGTTTCGGTATCTCCTTCATTCTTGAAATAGAGCGTCCATTCCACATTGGGAAAGTCGCGATACTCAATGGCTTTGCAACGCACTTGAAGGCCTGTTGTGTCGTCCGTGAAATTTAGCTGATGTTCTGTACGGGCCTCATCGAGTATCTTCGCCGAGTGCGTGAAATTGCAGCGCGCGAGAAACTCCGTCGAAGCCAGATCTCCGACGCGAAAGCTAAACGGCGGTTCCGGTCGTTCGGCGGCGATGTGTTTTGCAATCCAGGCTTGAAGCGTCGCCTTCTCGCCCGGTGTCGACTGGGCGACAGTGACACGACCGCAAACCACCAAGACCAAGACGAGGACAAGTTTCAATCGAAGAATCATGCGAATTTTTCCCACAGAAGGATTGGAATAGCGACCGCACAGCTTGTACGGTCAAGTAAGAACGGGAAGCCAGCCATGCCTGTTGCTCTTAAGGGCAGAGGCAGCTCGATCTCCTGTATTTCAAGTTCTCGATTGACGATGTGAATCGATCAAGATTCCCATCGCAGGAAAACAACGACTGTTAGCGCACTCACAAGCAACACACTCGCATTGGGCTCTGGAACCGCCGCGCTGGCAGGCGCGGTTTGGCCGAACCGCGCCTGCCAGAACGCCAGGTCCGCCTGATCAATCACGCCGAAACTCCCCATAGTGGTGTCGCCATCGGCGCGCAGATCTGTCGTCGACCCAAGGGTGTCACGCCAGATCGTGTAGTCCGCGGCATCGACCAACCCGTTGCTGTTGTAGTCTGCGCTGGTCGGAATGGGGAGCGTATTGGTGGCCAGATAGATCCACCCATTGCGCTTGTTGAGAATGTAGATCTCTCCGCTGTACCCTTGACCAAACACGATGTCGGCGCGGCCGCTGCCGTCATAGCCGGGGCCAGCCAGCAAGACATCCTTCATCGACATGGCGACCGATGGTGTCGCAGGGTTGTTATCGCTGTCAAAGAGAATGCCAACTTTTCCCACGTCGGCGGTCGTGAGGAGCGTTGGGGACTCGCCGTTGGCGAGTTTCGTCTTCGCGGAAACCAACCCCGACAACGTCGACGTTAAGATTTCGGCCGACTCGGGGAAGTCCGCGAACAGGTACCTTCCTTGGAGTTCCGGAGCGCTGCCATTTTGAATCACGTAGCCGCCGCGGACGCTAGCTGGCGGCCCGATCGTGCCATCGACCCCAATGTGACCATACTGAGCCGCTGGATAAATAAAGTCATTCAGGGCGGCGTCGTTGCTAGGCAGATTAGAGATTCCGAAGCCGATCCCAATCGACTGCGCGGCCGCGTTGTTAACGAAAGTTCCTTCGCGATTTCGCCATCCGTAGTTGCCGCCCGACTCGATGACGTTAACTTCTTCGACATTCCATTCGCCGATGTCGCCGGCGATCAACCGCGTGATTCCTTCGTTGTCTTTCGCCCAAGAAAAGTGCGTCGTATTTCGCAGGCCGAGCGCGTAGATCTCGTCCAAAACTTGATTCGTCGGGTCCTTAGAGCTAGTGAAAGGGTTCGACACCGGAACGCTGTACCGACTGACCCCGTTCTGCAAGGGGTTCACGCGCAGTATCTTACCATGCGCCTTATTGCCAAGTTGGCCAGTGCCGCCCGGTTCGGTGCCGGCGTCGCCGTGAGAGAAATACAACAATCCGTAGTCATCCTCGCCAGGCTTCGCGAAGGGATTGAAGCCCAGACCTTGCGCCGGGTGAGCGTACCAGTCCAGGGCGACGCGGAGCACTTCCCGATAGCTGGAAAAATCTACTAAACCATTCGAGTCCACCGACCACTCGCCAACAACGCTATCGGCCATGTCGGTGATCGCAGTGGATCCCACGTAGGGTAAGGCAGAATTGCCTGATGCGGTGAACTCCTGCAGTGACGTATAAAACTTGCGGTAGCCCGGTGCGCCGGGGGTTGAGAAGTTGGGATGGAAGGCGACCGACTTTAGTCCCCCTTCGCGATTAGGATTAATGCCGTTGGCAATCGGGCCGTTAGCGTTGTTGAGAAACTGCCCTATCGGCATGAACAGGCTGACGGTCGGGCTCGAAGGATTGGTGGGATCGATAGCGTAGATTCGCGCCGTGTGAATACCCCCACTAGATGTGTATCCGTGCGTGGTTACGAAAAATCGATTATCGCCAGGCGCGGTCGAGAAGCTCGCGGCGCGAGCCGTCACTCCACCGGGGTCCAATGGCAGTTGCACGAATCGCCGCAGATTAAGATTCACTCCCGCCGACGGAATCATGTCGAGATCCACCAACGTTGCGCCAACGGCGACGCCAGAGAACAAGGCAATACCCGCCCCCTTCAAGATCAAACGAAATAGGCGAAGAGACATGTTGTGAACTCCGTGAAGCCGTTTGTGACGATCTCATTCGGCTAATGCCAGTGCAGCGGCCTCTCTAGCGCCGCGAATGTGAAGTGAAAATGCCCATCAGGAGCGCGCTGGCAGCCAGACCGCAGGCGGCTGATAACGTCGAGGGCTCTGGTACCGAAACCGACGCCAAAGACGCTGAACCGCTCGTACTGCCAAACCGTGATTGCCAGAAGGTGTAATCTTCCGTGTCGACGAGTCCCGGCGTGATGGCGGCGGGGTTCTCGTTGTCGAGTGTGAACGTCTGACCTTGCTTGTCGCGGTAAAGGGTGTAGTCCGCCGCGTCGACGGCGCCGTTTTTGTTGTAGTCACCCGCGACGCCCGCCGGGGCTGTGGCAAAGTATTTGGCGTCGAGATAGTTCTCGACATCAGCGAATTCCTGCGGCGTCAGCGTGCGGGCGAAGATAATGATTTCCGCGATGTTGCCGCGAAACTCTTCAAGTTCGCCGCAGCAGTTCTGGGAATGCCCGCCAATCGCAAAGGGCTCGGTCACCGATGAAGCCGGATTGCGACTGGCGAATGTTGTCACAGGCGTAATGCCGTTACGTTCCCGGACGCCAACATCCACCATCTTGGTTGCTACGCTTTCCGACCCATCATCAAACCACTTAAGTGGGTCATTCGGGCCAGCGACGTCTTCAATTACCAGCGACGTCACATGAAACTTGTTCTCGACTGGTTTGGTGCCGGTGAGATACTGTTCCGTGGCGTCGTAGCTGACCGTTAGGAACTGCCCAAAATTGTTAACGTTCTTGATCTGGAGTCCATACAGTGATCCGTTCGTCCCGCGCTTGGCGTACACGGACTGAAACCCTAAGGCCGGGGTCGTGGTATTGGTCGGCAAGAAGACCGCGAACGACGTAAAACTCTGCCCGTCGGCAATCACAAGTGGATCGTTCGCGCCGAGATTATTGGTTTGGTAAAGCCGGTCGATGGGCCCATTGCCGTTGGAATCGAGGTCAGCGAACGCGTCGCCGCTGACATCAAATCGGATTGTTGGAAAAGTGTTCCCATTGAGCGTCGTCGAAACTAGGTTTGGCTTCTCTTCGACGGGAAACCCACCAATGGGCCCATTGGGATTCGAATCTGTTCTGGGCGCCAAGATCGTGCCGTACTGCGACTGATCCTGCCATTGCAGGACGGGTCGACCAGGATCGCCTGGGCCTGGGGATTCTGACGTTACTCCCGCATCCGCCCTGAGCCACAATCGTAAGGAGGGGTCGGTTGGCGTGAGCACCGGCGGGACTGTTTGCGCTGAAGCCAACCCTGCCGACGCGATTAATATTGCGAAACTGGCGCTTCGAAGCAACATAGGAAACACCTTTCAGAAAGTCGACAACCACCCGAAAAGAGATGCCCTAAGAAAAGAATCGGACGAGCCAAAAATCCACAGCAATCCAGCGGACTTCACAAGTACGACCGGCGCAGTCTCGGACCACGCCGGTCGTTGTCTTCGTATGCAATTTAGTTGCATACGTCCGCCTTACGACCCCACTTAGCCGACTCGGCGCCGCGACAGGGCCGAGCTAGCCGGTCGTTTTTTTCGTCCATTCAGGATGGCCCTGATTCGGCTCGCGCCGACTCGGGACAAGCACGTTACGACGCTTTCGGTTGGCGGCAATCCCGCTTCGTTATTTGTCCGTCAGCACAAATACTGGCGGGTTGTAGAGATCAAACGACGGCGGAACCTCAATCCCGAGCTCTGTCTGGTCGCCATACTTTTGTGACTTAAGACTGGGGTGACTGACCTTGATTTTGTAAAGACCGGTATGCACGCCAAACCGAACTCCTTCTGGCAGATCTTCTGGGGCCAACGTGGGACCGGCCAGTCCCGATGAGTTGGTTTCAGCCGTTGCTTGCTTCACGGCCCCTTTGAAAAATGCTTCTGGCTCAAGTGTGACCTTGGCGCCGACCAGGGGGCGTCCCCCCTTCTTAAGATAAAAGGTGGCTGTTGTGATCCCGATTTTAGAAGCCCTCCACGCATCGAACCGTGCAGCGAGCTCCCCGGCGTCGATTTTATTATCCTTGTTCGTATCATACGCGCCAAACGCGCTCAGCAGCGCCGGGCAGGACTTGAGTTCTGGTTTTGAAAGGGCGCCATCTCCATCCTTATCATACTCCTGAACAGCCGAAGCTCCGGCGTCTTGTGAGTCGATATCAACGACTTCGATTCGTGCCGGACGACCCGAACAGCCGACAACTACCCCAACAACAAAACAGGCCGAAACAGCCATCCATCTGTCAGCAGAACTGTGCATTTCGACTTTATGACGCTTAAAAATAAGAGGGCCAATTCCACAAACGCCCGGAGGACAGGGCTGTTGAATAAAGGGGAGATGGCGGTTGTCGCTTGGTGATTCTTGATCACTTGTCCGATCTTTGAATCGCACGCCTGTTGTGATTAGTCCACCATCGGCTTTAGGCGGCAAGTTCGCTTCATCGAAACGCCGCCAACTCAAGTGCAATGACACGCGATTCACGCTGCTCAGCAGCACCATCCATCAATTCGGTGAGCTGCCTTCCTAGGGGCAGGCAAGTGTGCCCACGGCGCTCGCGACAGTGAATGTTGCGTCTCGAGAAACAACCTCGCCATCCTCGCGATTGCCTTGCCGACGATGGACCTCGGGATCGATGCTATAGTTTAGGGACTGGACGGATCCATCGCACATCACCATATGAAATCCCCCAGGATGCGTGCTACCAAATCGCCAGTTGGTGCGATTATTGTAGCCAGGTCGGTCCTGCTCTGGCGCGGTTTCAAACGCCGCTAAAGGCTGATAGTGCGTGGTCCGCACAACGTCATCCTGCTGACCAGCGTACATACTCCAATCGTCACCGGCATCGGAACTAGCCGATCCCCCGTCGCCGTCAGGTTGATAGAAATCAGGATTCATATACTTTTCGCCAGCGGCGTACGTGTGGGACGTGCCGTCGGTAACCTGACCAACTTTGACTTCACTTCGTACAAAGACGATCCCCGTAACTAGCGAGGTGTCGGGCCAGCTTGTAAATGTCCCAAGTGTCACAGCACGCGTGGTTGGGGGCGAAGTCGCCTGTGGGAACACAATGCACGGACAAGCCTTACCCGTGACCGTGCTGGTGCCAGCACAATGCGAAGCATCGCCAAAATTTGCCGCGTAGTCGGTACGGGCCGTACCGCTCAGCGAACCTCCGTCGCTGTTAACGGCGTTGCAACACCAGCCGCCGTAGGGGCGGGACTCACGTCGCGATGGGCAATTGAAGGCCGGAAGGGCCATCTGGAGTCGCTGGCTATTGACTCTACGCTTTTGGGCAAGCTGTGCCGCACTGGACGCGCTAATCCCCGATCCGATGTCGTATACCGCTTGCTCTTCAATATACGGCAGGATGTTGTAGATCCAGCCGCCGGGTTGACTCTTGCCCTGTCCAAGGTCGGGATCGCCTGTCCAGTCGAAGCCCCAGCCTCCGGTCGGATAAAACTTGTTGGTCGACTCGTGGTTAAGGAATCCCAAGCCGATCTGCTTTAGGTTATTCTGACACTGCGTACGGCGGGCCGCCTCGCGAGCCGCTTGAACTGCAGGCAGCAGCAGCGCGACGAGGATGCCGATGATCGCAATCACCACCAAGAGTTCGACAAGCGTAAATGCCGATCGGAAAAGACTGGACGAGGATCTCATTTATGGGTAATTCCTTTTTTCACGCACAGATATCGACATAGCTAGCTGTGACCCATTTGCCGCTCGAGCGATGAGCTAGCGACGAACCTTCGAAGCTGAAACTCCCATCAACATCGCCCCGATCGCCAAGCAACAAGCGGCCGATAAGGTCGAGGGCTCTGGAACTGCAGTCGAAGCAAGGGATGCCGAACCGCTCGTACTACCAAACCGCGATTGCCAGAAGGTGTAATCTTCGGTGTCGACGAGTCCCGGCGTGATGGCGGCGGGGTTCTCGTTGTTGAGTGTGAACAGCTGACCTAGGTTGTCGCGGAAAATAGTGTAGTCCGCCGCGTCGACAGTGCCGTTATCGTTGTAGTCACCCGCGACGCCCGCCGGCGCGGTGGCAAAGTACTTGGCGTCGAGATAATTCTCGACATCGGCGTATTCCTGCGGCGTCAGCGTGCGGGCGAAGATAATGATCTCCGCGATGTTGCCGCCAAACGTTTCGCCTTCGCCGCAGCAGTTCTGGGAATGACCGCCAATCGCAAAGGGCTCGGTCACCGATGAAGCCGGATTGCGATTGCTGAATGTTGTCACAGGCGTAATGCCGTTACGTTCCCGGACGCCAACATCAACCATCTTCGTTGTTGCGCTTTCCGACCCATCATCAAACCACTTAAGTGGGTCATTCGGGCCAGCGACGTCTTCAATTACCAGCGACGTCACATGAAACTTGTTCTCGACTGGTTTGGTGCCGGTGAGATACTGTTCCGTGGCGTCGTAGCTGACCGTTAGGAACTGCCCAAAATTGTTAACGTTCTTGATCTGGAGTCCATACAGTGATCCGTTCGTCCCGCGCTTGGCGTACACCGACTGAAATCCTAAGGCCGGGGTCGTGGTATTGGTCGGCAAGAAAACCGCGAACGACGTGAAACTCTGCCCGTCGGCGATCACAGTTGGATCGTTGGGCCCAAGATTGTTGATTTGATAGAGCCGGTCCGCCGGACCATTGCCGTTGACATCAGGATCGTTAAAGATGTCGCCTTCACGATCGAATCGGATTGTCGGAAAAGTGTTCCCATTGAGCGTTGTCGAAACAAGGTTTGGTTTCTCTTCGACGGGAAACCCACCAATGGGCCCATTAGGATTTGAAGTTGTTCTCGGCGCCAAGATTGTGCCGTACTGCGACTGATCTTGCCACTGCAAGACAGGTCGGCCCGGGTCGCCAGGGCCCGGGTCTTCCGACGTTACTCCCGCATCTGCTTTGAGCCATAACCGCAACGAGGGGTCGGTTGGTGTGAGCACCGGCGGGACAGTTTGAGCCGAAGCCAACCCAGCCGACGCGACTAACACTGCGAACGTGGCTTTGCGAAGCAACATAGGAGACACCTTTTCTTGAGAAGCCGTAAAGACGAGAAGAATGTCAGTAAAGAAAAGTCGAGAGGATTAGTCGTTTCACGGGACGTTGTTTGCTACTGGGGAGTTTGGCCGGCGTGGTCCCGCCCCGAACCACGCCGGCCGCAATCTCCCCGGGTTATTTGCTCGCTAGTTGTTGGGCTAGTGCGTTCCTCCAGCCCGACGCCGCAACAGGCCCAAGCCCGCCAAACCTACCAGCACCAAACCAACCGACGTTGGTTCGGGCACAGGCAGGTACTTAGCAGCCAGATAATCGTAAACCTGAGCCTTCTCCGAAGGACTTAACTCGCGAGCGTAGATGATGATCTCCGCGATGTTTCCTGCGAAAGTCTCACCTTCACCGCAGCAATCCTGAGCGTGCGTACCAATCCCGAACGGTTCCGTGAAGCCCGCTGGGTCGTCATTGATGCCGTCGTTACGATCGACGATGAGCCCGCCATTGGTGACTGGTAGCAGAGGCAGCAAGGGAGATGTGGATAACTCGGTCGTGTTAACGTTAAACGAGAGCAGGTCGTTCGCACCTTGCTCCAGGATGGATTGTTCCGCGACATGCCAGATTCCGGCTGGCTGCGGGCCAGAACCCGCAACATAGGAGGTCACGGCATCGTAGGTCACATAGTTGAGCCGTCCACGCGTTGCAGGACCACCACCCGAGATACCAAGCTCCAGCAGCGATGCGCCATTCCCGCGGAGGGCCCAAATCGCCTGAAAACCAAGCACTGCAGGCGAGGTGACAGTCGGCTTAAACACTGTAAACGACGTCATTGAAGTGCCGTCGGCAATGACCAGCGGATTGGCGCCAGTCGCCAAGTTGCTTGTCTGCCATAAGCGGTCTGCGGAGCCGGAGCGATCAACATTCGGATCACCTTGATCGAAGATCGAGCCATTACGTTCGAACTGAACCGTCTTAAAAGTCTTACCGCCGAGAGTGACCGTTTGCAGGTGGGGGAACTCTTCCACGGGCGCATTGGGGGAAATCGCCGAGTTGAGGCCTGTCATCGTTCGCGGTGCGAAGGTCGTTCCGTACGACGAAGAGTCTACCCACTGGGTCACTTGGCCATCTTCAGCTACGGAAAGCGAGTCCGCCTTCAGCCAAAGTCGCAGATCCGCTCCCATCGGGATTTGGGCATTCGAATCTCCCGCACTGCCGGCTGCAGCAAGCAGTGCAATCACAAGAAGTCGTCTCATTAGATTCACCTCCAGAGAAAAGAAAAAAACCGCACGAGGAGCCTACGATTTGCTGAGCTAAAGCCTTTCCAGATGGTGGAGCTGAAAGCTAGCGCAGCGACTAGCTGGACAAAAGTCTTGGCGAGCCAAAGCTAAACGGATGAGTAACTGAAAAGCGCAGCTAAGCGGCAAATCCGATTGAGTGCTGAAGGAACCCAATTGATTTGTCTGATAATTCACAATCTAGTCATTCGAGCGGCTTTGTCAACGCTATTTATAAGATTTTTCGACCTAAGATCGGGATACTGAAATCAAGAGACATCTCGATTGCCTATCGCTTTGGCTCCAGGAAACAGAGAAGCCCCCCTGCCACAGGCGCCACATCGCTGAGCACTCGCGCATCTTGCCCCTATTTTGAGGGGTATCCAAGATCCGACAGGATCTTGCCAAGTTCCTTGCGGGCTGAGCCGCTGAGCGGCAGGACCGGGGGGACCGGATCCCCGACGGGCGGGCCGATGAGATTGAGTGTCGCCTTCATCACGCTGAACCAATGGGAGCCTTCACCCTGGTTGAGATAAGAGCTGAACTGTAGCCGCATCAACGGGGCTAACCGATTCCATTGGGCGCGCGCACGCTGGAGATCGCCGTTGACCGCGATCGCTTCGTACAACTCGCGTGCGGCCCGGGGGACGATGCTTGGAATCCCCGAGATCCAGCCATGAGCTCCGTGGCACAATCCTTCGAACGCGACTGTGTCGAGGCCCGCGTAGACCACCAGCTCGCCACGCGTGGCTTGCAGCAACTGACAAATTCTGTCCGGCTCGGGATTGGACATCTTGACTCCGGCAATCACCTTTTCCTCGAAGAGTTTCACCAAGTGCTCGGTCTTGAGATCGATCGCGGTCAAGGGAATGTTGTGGTAGAGGACGATCGGGATGGAAATCGCCTCGGCAATACGACGATAGTGGTCCATCGCCTGGGAGGGAGTCGGCGCCATGTAGTAGGGCGGCACGATCAACAGGGCGTCGGCCCCGGCCCGTTCCGCGTGTTTCGAGAGCTCGACCGTATGCTTGGTCGAATAGCAATGCGTTCCAGCAACGACAGGGACGCGTCCGTTGCACGCCGCCAGGGCCGCTTCGAGAACCCGCTTACGATCCTCGATCTCCAATGCACAAAATTCGCCAGAACTGCCGAGCGGTGAGATCGCGCTCACTCCTTCGCTAAGAATCCACTCGACATGTGCAGGCAGCAGATCCAATCGTAGGCTACCATCGGAATTGAAGGGCGTTACGGTCGAAGCGCAGACACCACGAAAGAGCGGTTTTGCCATGACTTTCCTATCGAGTGAGGTTGCGGAAGGTTTACTGAGATACGTCACCCTGAGTCAGGAGGCCGTCAATCAGCCTCCAGGGTTGCGAAACAGGCGATTTGTCCTGCAGGACGGCCGGCAAGCGGTCTGCACGGACATTGTCAAAGCACTGCAGCATCGTAAAGCGCCGGAGCGACGCTGGAATGCCCACGGAAGTGAAGTGAGGATGCCCTGTCGCGGGGAACGGCCCGCCATGATTCATCGCGGGCGAGACTGCGACACCGGTGGGCATCTTGTCGTTGAGCAGTCGACCTACTCGCCAGCGCAAAAGGTCCGCGAGTGCGGCGTAGTCGGCGTCGTCCCGACCAGTGGTTTGCGAGTAGATCGACCCCGTGAGTGCGCCTTCGAAGTGCTCTATAACGTGGACTGCTTCCGCAAGGTCTTTGGCGACAACAACCATGGATGCGTTCCCAAAGACCTCGGTTTGAAACGTCTCGGGTTGATCAAGAAATTGCTGGCCAGTGATTCGGAGCAAAGTATTGGCATGTCGATGCCCCGGTAGTGCGGCTGCCGCGTCGCCGATCAATAGTTCGGCGCCGCTTTCCCGTAACCGGGCGATGTTCGTACGGAGAGTGTTCGCGACATCGGCAGAAAGCAAAGGCCCTGGCGTCGTTGCGGCGAATTTATCGGCGATCTGACGAATTAAATGGTCGCTCTCAGGACTGGCGATCAGCAGCAGCAGGCCGGGACTTGTACAAAACTGTCCTGCCGCCATGAGACAACTGGCGCTAAAATCGCTGGCGATCTGCTCTGCCCGCTCTTCAATCGCGCCCGGCAGCACAATCACCGGATTGATGCTGGAGAGTTCGAGATAGATCGGTTTTCCAACGCGATCCGCCGCGGCTTTGAGCTTGAGCCCGGAGGTTTTGCCACCGGTAAAGCCGATCGCTCCGACACGTCGGTCTGCCACCAGGCGTTCACCATCGTGCGGATCGAGGTGATACAGCATCTGTACCGTAGCGCTGGGCACCCCGCTGTCTTGAATCGCTCCCAAAGCTTCTTCCGCGAGCAGGCGACTCGTTCCCGGGTGAAGCGGATGCGCCTTCGCAATGACCGGATTTCCCGCAGCGATGGCCGCCGCAAAATCTCCTCCTGCAACACCATTAAACGCCAACGGAAAGTTATTGGGACCAAAAACAATGACCGGGCCAAGCGGGGCCAGGTAAGAGCGAATGTTCGCCTTTGAGTCAATGGTTGGTAATCGCCAAGAGGAGTTGACCGCCGCTAAGGCTGCCTGACGCAACTGGTTGACAGTCCGTGGAAGCTCTACCTCTCGTAGGCGGGGCGCCACGGCCAGGGCGGTTTCCTCGGACGCTTTTGCGGAGAGCTCATCGGCACGGGCCTCGATGCGGTCCGCATACCGGGTTAGAAATGCCGCGATTTGTTCAGCAGGCACGGATCGCAGAGAGGTGAAGGCCGCCGCCGCCGCTGCGAGTGAATCTTCACAATCTGACCAATCGCTGATTGGGTAAACGCCTTCGAGCTTCGCACCTGTAGCTGGATTCGTCGCACTAAATGTCTGGCGGCCGTTCGCGGAGCGCCAGCGACCCGCGATTAAGATTGGCGAAACCGCTGTGGTTGTCGGAGAATTCACAACGCTATCTCTTGTTGAGGAGGAATCACCTGATGCGATTTCGCCGTGCAAGCAGGCAAGCCGTAATGGTTAATCGAGTCGATTCATCGCGCTAGCGTGGCAAGCCGGATACGGTAGCCTCGGGCGATCAGCGCTGAAGTTGGCAGCGAACTCTGCTCGGGGTTGGATCAGCGTTGTTCGGGATTTTTCGCTGAGTTCAGGCAGGGAAGCCATTTTACGTTGACATTCCCCGCTGAATGGATTAATTGTAAGATAATTATGCGGGCTTGGAGTTTTCCTTGCAAGAGGCCTGCCCTCAGGTTCTCCTCAAGGCTCCGATGCCTGCTCACCTCTTGGTAGGCAAATCACGGCAAGAGCAACAAAGTTGCGCCGTGATGCGCTGCGGTTTCGATGTTCGGAATGCGTTTACGTGAAATCGCTCACATGACTGCCTCTCCCTTGTCCACGCGGAGATATGATCCAGCGAGTCCCTCGAATTCGTAGTTTTCAATTGTTGGCGATTTACTTGGCCGCAATTTTCATTCAGCCCGCCTTGGGTACTTTGGCTGAGGACTGGCCATCGTTTCGAGGCCCAACAGGTCAGGGTATTTCCACTGAGGCAAACACTCCGGTTGTCTGGGGACATTCATCTCATGTCGCATGGCGCAAGAGCATTCCGGGGAAGGGCTGGTCTTCGCCCGTCGTTTATCAACGGCGAATCTATCTCACAACTGCCGATCCGATCGAGGACACGGAATCTGCTAAGCAATCGTTGCGTGCGCTGTGTCTCGATGCCGCCACCGGTGACACCGTGTGGGACAAGGAAATATTTGCCCTCGCACCAAGTTCGGACGCTAGTAAGCACGACAAAAACAGCTACGCCAGCCCAACACCTATAATCACCGCGAATCGGATCTACGTCCACTTTGGTCCTCATGGAACCGCCGCGCTAGATCTCGAGGGCGACATCGTATGGAAGAACTGCAGCGTTAAGTATGACTCGCGGCATGGCGCCGGCGGATCGCCGATTATCTCCGGCGGCCATTTGATCTTTAACTGCGACGGCGTCGAACGCCCATTTGTTGTTGCCCTTGATAGCGCTACAGGTGATGAGCGGTGGCGAACGTACCGGCCGGACATTGAACCGGAGCGGTTCTCATTCTCGACCCCCCTTGAAATTTCAGTGGCTGGCAAACTGCAGGTGGTGAGTCCCGGCAGTAGCGTGGTGTGTAGCTATTCCCCTGATACCGGCCAGGAGCTCTGGAGAGTCCGCTATCCAGGCAAGTGGTCGATTGTTCCTCGACCACTGTTCAGTCACGGACTGGTGTTCGTGTGCACAGGCTACGAAGGGCCGGCGGAGCTGCTTGCCATTCGCCCCGACGGGTCCGGCGACGTCACCGATACCCATCTCGCTTGGCGAGCCAAGGATCACGTGCCTCACACGCCTTCGCCGGTAGTAGCGGGCGATGAGCTCTACATGGTCAGCGATTCCGGCGTAGCGACTTGTCGCGACGCCGCGAAAGGCAGCCTCCACTGGCGCAAGCGGTTAGGGGGTAATTTTTCAGCGTCGCTGGTTTTTGCCGATGAGAAGGTTTATTTTCCGAGCGAAGATGGCGAATGCGTCGTGCTCGCCACGGATACCAAGTATCAAGAACTGGCTCGTAATGACTTGGAGGAACCGACGCTCGCATCCTACGCTGTTGCAGATAGCTCATTGTTCATCCGCACCGAGGGGCATCTGTACCGAATTGAGCGATAGCTATCTCGCCGATAGTTCCTCAGCGCCGATTCGCTCGCCAGTATTGACTTCGCAACTTTATAGGAATTCCCGGTTATCCACTCCCGAACTGCCACTCTTGATCAACTTCAGACCGCGCTCCGCGACGCGGAAAAGCCGACTGTCTGCCTGCGAGGTGAACAGGGAGCCGCGGTACTCGTCCTGCCGTACGGTGGCCGCATACTAGGACTCTTCTCGGCCGAAGACCAACATAGTTTTCTGTGGACTCATCCCGCGTTACTTGAAGCGACATCAGCCCGCGCTTTGTACGCCTCGGACCGCTGGCATAACAGTGGAGGCGACCGCACATGGTTAGCGCCAGAGGTCGATTTCTTCCTGCCGAATTTCCCCGACACGTCGACCTATGTCCAACCTCGTCAGTTCGACGCCGGCCAGTACATCGTCACCGTCGCTGATGACGAAGTGCAAATCGATACTGAGTTCCTGTTACACTCCTATCGAGCCAACGCGGACCTTGCGCTTTCGCTGTCGAAAACGGTATCCTTGGTCGCGGACCCCCTGGCGAGAATGCGCGACAACCGCCTAATGAAATTGGAGTTTGCGGGCTACAAATTGCGAACTTCACTGCGCGCGATCCGCCCGATACCAACTGGGGTGTGGGTCGGCGTTTGGAATCTGCTCCAGATGCCGGGGGGCGGAGAGCTTCTGGCTCCGACCTTCTTTCGAAGCCCGCCGACAATTTTCTTTGGCGACATCCCCGCGGGACACTTGCGGACCGAGGATCGATTGGTCCGGTTTCGCATGGAGGCGCCTGGCGAGCAAAAGATCTGCATCTCGGCTCTCGCGACCGTCGGCCGACTCGGCTACATCCATACTGACGGGGACGGCTACACGCTCATAGTTCGGAGTTTCTGGGTTAATCCGAACGGGGCCTATCGCGACGTGTGGCATACCCGGCTCGATGATGACGGTTACGCCGTGCAGGCATGCAACATCAATACTGCTTCGCTGGGCTGCTTCGCCGAAATGGAGTACCACACCCCAGCCATCGGCGATGGAGGCGGCGAGGATCGAGTGGACGACACCAGCATCGTGTGGGCTTATCGTGGCAATTTGACGGCGATTCGCGAAGCAGCGCATTGTCTCTTGGGAGTTTCGCTTTGATTGCGTCTATTTCAACATCGATGGGTAACTTTCAATCGAAACATACGAAGGTGACGCAGCACGACCGGTAGCTAACGACCAGTGTGCCGGCCAAAATGCACGTTGAGCGTTTTATATCTTGATCTTTATCCCACTTGATGACTGCACCATGAGGCCAACGATGAAAGACTCTCTTTCGCAAAGTCTGCTGCTCCTGATATTGTCGGCATTCCTTGTATTGAACGCGTCCGCGGCGACTGTCTCCCTCCCGGCCGCGAAGGACAACACACTTTTCGAGTCCTTAACAGGCGACCTGAGCAATGGGACCGGACAATTCCTGTTCGCTGGGACCACCGCGACTCCGCTGCGTCGACGTGGATTGATCGCTTTTGATATCGGCTCCGCCATTCCGACTGGAGCCCGGATCGACGCTGTTCGACTTCGACTAAGGATGTCACGAACAATTTCCGGCCCTCTGGACATGACGCTTCATCGACTGAACTTGAATTGGGGCGAAGGCACTTCCAACGCTAACGGCCAAGAAGGTGGCGGCGTGTGTGAGTGGCATTTGAAAAGTGCAGCGCCCGGCGCCGAAAAAATGCAGCGCTAGGTGGGTGCGAGGATCTTACCAGGCCTCCTCGCGATGGCCAACGTGGTTACTCCTGAGTCTTGGAT
>JALHQZ010000002.1 GCA_022841705.1 Pirellulales bacterium | reverse complement strand
TCCAAGACTCAGGAGTAACCACGTTGGCCATCGCGAGGAGGCCTGGTAAGATCCTCGCACCCACCTAGCGCTGCATTTTTTCGGCGCCGGGCGCTGCACTTTTCAAATGCCACTCACATACGCGGCTTACCCCAGCGACGCTCAGCTATTCCTCGCGGACCTGGTGAACAGAACGCGGTCCGGCTGGGGTATTACTTTGGCGTCATGGGAATCTCGACGCATTAAGGGCGAAGGTTCGACATGATCGGCAGGCGAAAGCACTCGAGAGCGGTCGAAGCTTGCTTTTGGCTGTCCGCTCGATGGATGGGCTAGGCGTCGGCTGGGTAACCATAGCCAACCCATCTACCCCCGCTTGAATTGATTCGCCTCACACGAAAGTGCTTACTTCTGCACCACTGCACGACCCGCTCGACAGACGCTGAATCCGGGCCATCCTCAGGCAAACAGCAGACCTTTGGGCGCAACTCGATCAAAATGCCCTCCCGCGCTGCGCACTGCTCCATGGGAAAATTGTGTCCGAGCACAAGCGCCGGTCCGAGGTGACGATACGTCCCGCTCAAGTCTTGCCAAACTAAGACTCGAATCGCCATGTCAAAGCTCTTGTCCAACGAAGAAATGCGAAGCACTTCAAGCTCATCTGAGTCGCCCCATTTTTTTAGTTGCTTGAACTCACTCGTGATGCTAAGCGTCCACTCGTACAACTGACCAGCGACGCGTATTTGGTGCATTTCAAACGCCTAAAGTTTCGGATGAGCCAAGCCAGCGCGATACGCGTTGATTTCAATGCCGCCCCGACCGCCGGCTCCGTTGCTTGCGATCGCTCTGCCTTAGAGTTGCGATGCGAAGATTGAGCTATTCGAGGTCAAAGTCGCTGACAATCTCACACTTTGGCAACGCAGCCTGCAATTGGCTGACTCCGGCAAAACTGACTCGTGTCCCTTCAATGTGAATGTACTCTAAAGACGGCAGCTGAGACAACGTTGCAAGTCCGGCATCGGTAATTGCCGTTTTCGTGAGATCGACGTTTTCAAGAAATCGCAGATTTAATAGGTGTGCTAAGCCGGCGTCGGATATATTTGTGCCTTCCAGGCCGATTACGTCGACGTCGTCCCGTAGGCTTGTGAGAAGCGCCAAATCGTCATCGGTTACCGAAGAATTGAGGAGTTGTATTCCGATCACATCTCTGCCGCTGTGGCGCCGGGCCTCGCACCCTGCGCCAAGAGCTTGGAAATGTGCGATCGCTGTTTCGCGTGTCATTTGATTATCTCAAGCGTCAGTGGCAGAACGACCCAAGATCAGCGGCCCGGCCAGCGGGACGCCACGATTGCCAACGCGACGCTCGGCGGCTTGGGTGCATCGCGTTGTTATATCCCAGTCTGCGGGAGATCTACATGAACCCCCGCGGATTCGGATTGCGGCCGGTGCGGATAAAGCGTGATTCGAAACGACGCGCCGCAATCGGCCATTCTACGCAGAACGTCATTGGGGATTCCCTGATTGAACGACCAAGGCTCGTCGCCGCAATCGTACCCAACATTGAACTCGCGCTTCGAGCATCGCGACCACAGCTTCTGTGAGTCGTCGGATAGCGAGTCTATGGCATCGAGTAGTCGTTTGATGTTTGGTTCGGGCTCAGTGTCGTTGAAGTCTTCGCACATGAGGTGAAAGCGCCCATCGTCACCTGAAGTGATGTGCGCGAACAGGCCGCGCTCCTCAAGTTCGGATGCAAGCATCGACAGATCGACGTCGCACACTAAATCGAGGTCTGTGTTCAGGTATTTGATCGTGTGTGTTTCGGACACGCGTGCAATTCAGCAACAGGATCAAGGGTATAACGCTGCCGCTCAGTGGCGAGCCGCGTGCGGGGCAGGACGCACAAGGCTCGAAGTAAACTTTCAACGCACGCGGGCTCGTCCACTGCAGCGAATGGTTCTTCGTCGGCCGAACGGCTGGTCACCACTTCACTTCGTGGAACGCCATCGTACCGAACGTGTTGAAGTCCATAGCGTAGCTCCACAAAGAATAGCGCTGCATGTCGGCGCGGCGATAGGTCTTGCCGAATCCGTTGTCGAGCAACTCGTTCCATTCGTGGCCCTCGCCGTAGTGCTTGAACAGCATCTCATTCCGGCGGTGAGACTCATCCTCGAACTCCATCGGCGTCTGATAGATGACCTCGTGGAGCAAACCATTCCAAGCCGTCAGCAGCACACGTCCGGAATCGATCTCATAAACGTGCACGGTCGCTCCCGCCGCCTTCTCATGCGGCTCCGACTCAATAATGGAGCCAGGTGCCTTGAGGGCGTCGATCGGTGTCAGCAGCTTGAAGACCGGGAGCATGCAGTTGATCTCCGCCGAAGAACGTTCACGATCACCGGGCCGCTGCAATGACTTCATGTCGCGCGAAACCAGGATGGCGGCCCCGGTCAGCTTCATCCGCTGGTTCGGCGACTCGCGATCAACTCTCCATCTCGATTTCCTTAACCTCGCCGTCCGCATCAAACCTCACGGCAATCACATATTGCGTCACGTCGCCGGGAAGTGTGAAGTCGAAGGTGTCAATACCATCCTCATCGTCTTCTCCCCAATGCGAGCGGAGTTGAAGCAGTTCAAGGACTTCTTTCGGACACGGCCGAGGCTTGCCTGCGTGCTTTGTCCAGTATGCCGCATCGAGTTCCTGAAGGTGATGGGACACGAAAAGCTTGACGCTGGAATCCTCATCGCTAGAGCTTATTGCTTGCTTTATGGCGAGCAAAGCGGCCTCGGTATGTCGCTGGATGTCTTTTTTGTTCGACTTCATGTTTTCGTCGCCGAACGTCACCGTTCACCCAGCCGACGCGAGTGAACATAGATTTCAGGAAACGGCCGATCGGCCGCTTGGGTGGTACGGTTTGTTCGTCGCAATGCTGGTCGGAATTGGTGACCCGCATCCGTTTTGTCACTCTGCGGTGTCATTGTAGTCTGGCAGCAACTGTACCAAATCAGTTTCAGAGAATGAATGGACGTGCGGAAAATCAACACCGTGTTTGAGGAGGATGTCCTGATAGTGCAGGAGGCGACCAACGAGGGCGTTGTTCAGTTCTTGGATACTCTCCAAAACGTCTTCGTCGGCGATATCGTTTGAACGAGCAAAATCGGCAATGTGCATGGCCATTCGGCAAAGAATCGCAAGCGAGTCTCCTTGGATGACGCAACCAGGATAATGGCGGCCCGGAGGTTTAATGACCGCATAGTTTGAATCGCGTGCAAAGACTTCGAGCGGTTCGATTTCCATGAGTGAGGCGACCTTATGCTTAATGCGTGACTTGACGCGACGAACGATACGGATCACCGAGCCGCCGGAGTGACATTTGGTTCAAAACACACGCTGCCGGCGGCTCCGCTTCCAACGCTTTGTTATATGCGCTACAGATCACGTCGGCCGATTGTCAGTGTCGCGTTCCACGCGATGGGAAGCGAGCCGCATTACTTCTGATAGTGGAGCCCGCCGTTATGTGGAACAAACATCCTTCCAACTGATCGGACGTTCGATGCAACGCCTGCCGTAACCGGGCGGCAACGAAAGATTGTGCATGTCTATTCGGCCCGACTTCGCCGCTCCGGTTCACGGCATTGTTTGTCCTTCTTTTGAGTCATCACTGTAGTTCGACAATACACGGTCTCGCCATTTCGAAAATGACTGCATACTTCTCGCGGTATCTTCAGAGAAGTCGGCGAGTTCGCTTGTCTGAATGTCAAGCATCCGTGAATTCAGTGCTTCGCACAATTTTCGTAAATGTGAAATTGCTCCCTTGCCAGCGTTTGATCGGACGCTAACTGCTGAGACATTCCCGGATTCATCAGTATGGCAACCGTGATTAAGTTCGAGCCAAAAGTCATCGCCGTTAAGAAATGTCCGTTCGTCGTGATGATCCGCTTCAGGGAACAATTGACGCAACGTAGCCTTCAATGTCTCAGTGTCTGCAATTGGTGGTGGATTGAAGTCGGCAGGGAAGTCGTCGATGGTTTTGGCATCGCCGAATCGCATGATGATTGCATCCCACGACATTGAAGCTTCCCGAACTAAGTGTGATTAAACGACGAACGACCCAAGCTCAGTGAATCGGCCCACGAAACGGCGCGATTGCAACCGGAACGTCCCGGCCGGATTCGCTGCAGCGCATGGTTAGGCCGCCATCTCGTGATAACTCAAACTCTCCTCGCTGCAATCGGGCTGCTGTAAAGTGAGCTGGGTGACGGCTCAATCTTCAGTCGCTCTCGACGAAACTCTGCGGCAATGCGACAGTGAAGAATCAGCCGGCGAAAGAGACCAGCCTCTGCCAACTCCGTCGCGTAGCGTGCTCGAATGGACTCACGCAACTCACGGAAGCGCGCGTGACACTCCGGACTGCGACGCAACCTCGCCTCTCCGTCAGCAACAATTCGCGGCTTCATGGTGTGGTGTGCCAAGTGGCCTAACGGAATGCGTCAGCGGGTCGGCGCGATATGCGTTGATTTCAATGCCGGCCCGACCGCCGGCTCCGTTGCATGCGATTGTTACCCGAGTTTGCCGCCATTGTCACGTGTCATAGTCACCATCCCATGGATCGAAGAAGGCCATGTAATTGCCCGGTTGCATTTCTATGGCTGGTTCGTCGTCCTCATCTTCGCATTCGCGCGGAATCAGTCCAAATTCAATGCCAAATCGTTCCGTTTTGAAAGGCGCAATGCGTATGTCGCAGAACTCGACGTCGCCAAGTGATGCGAGCCGTTGGTCGTAAAGGTTCGACGCAGCGTCTTTGTCGAGCGTTGATCGCGGACCAAGTTCGTCGATCTTAGCGTAAAGTAGCTTGCCACGTGAATCAAACATGAAGAGTGCTATGTACTCACCGCCAGTCGCGTCGCCGACTGCAGGTACGAACGGCGTTGTAAGAAAGAACTGGCGACCGTCTGCCATTCGGCCGATGTGCTTGGCGTGGTAGTCATCGTGGTTAATCGGGAATGTTTCAGGAATGCCGTCCATTGGATTTCTGCATCCCGATGCGGGATGGAGTGATTGGGGTGACTTGTTATTAAACAGAAACTTCTTCAGTAAGCCCTGCCTATGGAAGGAGACCTTCAGTAAGCAGGTTGACGGGCTAGGTTGTGTGTAAAATCAATGCTGAATCTCTGATTCGCGATGCGAAGATTGAGCTATTCGAGGTCAAAGTCGCTGACAATCTCACACTTTGGCAACGCAGCCTGCAATTGGCTGACTCCGGCAAAACTGACTCGCGTCCCTTCAATGTGAATGTACTCTAAAGACGGCAGCTGAGACAACGTTGCAAGTCCGGCATCGGTAATTGCCGTTTCGGTGAGATCGACGTTTTCAAGAAATCGCAGATCTAATAGGTGTGCTAAGCCGGCGTCGGAGATACTTGTGCCTTCCAGGCCGATTACGTCGACGTCGTCTCGTAGGCTTGTGATAAGCGTCAAATCGTCATCGGTTACCGAAGAATTGCGGAGTTGTATTCCGATCACATCTCTGCCGCTGTGGCGCCGGGCCTCGCTCCCTGCGCCAAGAGCTTGGAAATGTGCGATCGCTGTTTAGCGTGTCATTTGACTATCTCAAACGTCAGTGGCAGAACGACCAAGCTCAGCGACCTGGCCTGCGAGACGCGTGCAACCACGGCGCGATGGCCGGGTTCGCTGCATCGCATGGTTAGGCATCAATCCCATCGTCTGATAATGCGTAAGCCAGAGCATTGTGCTCTCCATATCTGTATCTCGTAAAAATCCTCGCCCTCAAGTTCATCCTCGGAAAGTTTGTCTAGACCGCGATACAAAGCCCGGACGGTGTAATCACCCGGCTCTACGGTAAAGCCAGCTTTTGGCTCACCTGTGCTCTCATCGATCTCAATGCGACCAGTCGTCACCAAAGGTGCCTCAACCACGTGCTGCCACTGATTGTAAATCACCTGAGGCTCGGTCTCCCAGATGCTTAACTCTACCGGAACCTCCATGTTCCGAACTGGGCAGATGACTACGACACCGGATGCTACCTTTGCGCGGTTGGCAACATCCTGATCGGACCAGTCCTCAGGCGCTCGCCGTCCGGACGTCTCGGGATCCCAGACATAAAACTGGTGGTAATCGGCAAAGACTTCGAGACGGCACCAATGTCGTGGTGTGCTCATGACGGCTTACTTGTTATTAGACAGAAACTTCTTCAGTAAGCCCTGCCTATTGAAGGAGACCTTCAGTAAGCAGGTTGACGGGCCGCCTGAGGTTTTGCGTCGATAGGTGTTGAATCCCTGATTGATCAGGCGAGACACCCATCTATGAACTCAATCTACCCATCAGCAAAACCTGCGGCAACTATCGCGACGCCAGACAGGCCGCCTCCTCGGCTGAATGTGTTTCGCGCTCGGGTCGGGGGACCCAAGCTACGATATTACCACCCGCTTACCGCTTCCCCTTCCAACCGATTCGCCAGCGCGCGGTGGGTGAGGTGGTCGATGTCGTAGCCGATGCTGTGGACCGAGCCGTCGCAGAAGAGCATTTGGAAGGCGGCGGGGTGGGCGCTGCCGAAGCGGCGTTCGGGGCCCCAGTGGCGGTCGGTCTCATCGTCTTGGGCGGGTTGGGAACGCTCGGGGCCGGAGTTGCCGTCGGGGTTCCAGGCGGCGCGGTGGTTGTCCCATTCGAAGCCGGTGTACATGCCTTGGTTGTCACCGCCGGTGTACGCGGGGTCGTCCTCGTCGGTGAAGCCATCGTAACTGGCGACGGGTAGCCACTTTTCGCCGACGAGATAGGTGTGCGACGCGCCGTCGAGCACCTGCGACAGCTTGAGCCGACTGCGGTAGTAGATGACGCCCGTTTGGCAAAACTTCTCGCGCTCTTCGGGATCGCTGCCGGGCGCGCCGCAGATGTTCGTTGGTGTCCAGAGCGCGGGGTTGATGGCCGCGTAGCTGTCGGGCCGATAGTAGTTGTCGCCAGAGAAGTAGCGGGAGTCTCCGGCGCTCGCGGCGTAATCGCTTTTGGCGACCCCTTGCCGGGCGGTGTCGGCAAGCCACGGTTGTTCCGCAATCGGCGCGTTGCCGGGTGGACCCCACGGGGAAGGGTAGAGGCCTGCCGCGCGGCGGGAGGGACAGTTGAAGGTGGGAATCGGCGTTTGATGCAGCGTGATGCTGGCCGTGCGAAACGCGGCGCTGGTGGTGGCGAGGCCTTGGCCGAGGCGGCGGACGTCGCCTTGCTCCAAATAGTCGAGCACGTTGTAAATCCAGGAGCCAGGTTGATCGGGCCCGGCGCCGCGATTGGCGTCGGCGGTCCAGTTGTAGCCCCAGCCGCCGGAAGGGAGCACCTTCCGCGCATCGACATGCAACTGGCACGCGAGGCCAATCTGCTTGAGCTGATTCTTGCAACTCGTGCGCCGGGCCGCTTCGCGCGCCGACTGCACGGCCGGCAACAAGAGCGCGACGAGGATGCCGATGATGGCGATCACGACCAGCAGTTCGACGAGCGTGAAGCCGCGGCGACTTCGCGGGGCGCGCGGGGAGTGGAAGGGGGGATGAATCATGGCAGCTTCTCCAGGCTTCACTCTAGCCCGAATTGCGCCCGACGGTCAACGAACGTGACCTGCCCGAAGCGCACGGGTTTCGCGATTTTCCCGTTCCAATGAGCAACAAACACCGCATTGAATTGCTCGAGTCTCGGCCAGTCGCCGAGCGCGGTGTCTAGCCAGGTTGTGGCGCCGAGTGCTAGGCTTTTGATTGTTTTGACGAGCTTTTCTGGAATCTTTCCGCACGAGGTGCGTCATGGCTTGTGTCCACTTGAAACAGCTTTACCAACTGTGCGATCAACATGGCCTGAAGATCAGTAGTAGCGATCTGGTCCGGATGGTCTGTCCGACCTGCGGGGTCCAAGAAGTTTGCCCTGACATGATGCTGGATGAGTACGACGCAAAGCACGAGCCAACCAGCTCGAATGCGGCGGCGCATTCCCCGAGTAGCATGCAGCCGAAGTAGCCGGGGAGGGCGGCGAAAGGCAGACACCGCAAAAATCGAAGTCGTTACCCTCCAGCGTTGAACACCGAGAGCCGTCGCGAGCCTGATTCGATTCCCGCTGCAACGTCGTTCGACGGAGGATGTTGGGGCCGCTGAAATTGACGGACCGAAACGAGCTTCGCTGAAAACTGACCGATCGGGGGCGTCTGCATGAGACAGTCGTTTCACTCGAGCAGCGAAGGCAACACCGTCCACAAGTAATACGGCCGGGGAGTGGAAAGGTCCAACAGCGCGCGCAGGTCAAAGCCTTGGGTGTGTGGCGTGTGGGTGCTCGCCCCCAAGAGCGCGGCGAGCGGGGAGGTTCGTTTTTCGAACTGCACGCAGCGGACATTGTCGGTCGAAACTTCGGCGAGTTCGGCCACGCGCTCGATCGCTTCTTCGATGAAGCCGAGTTTATCGACCAAACCTAGTTCAAGCGCCTGGCCGGCGGTAAAGATCTGCCCGGTGGTCGCTTTGGCGAGGGTCTCGGGCTGCTCCTTCAGCTTCGGGCGGCCGGAGAGGACCACTTCCTTAAAGCCTGCGAACGACTCATCCACCAGCTCTTGCAGCACGGCGCGTTCTTCTTTGGTCATTGGTTTGGTGGGGCTGCCCATCTGTTTCATCGGGCCGCTGGCGATGGAGTCGTCCATAATGCTGAGCATCGCCATCGAGCGCGAAAAATTGTAGTGCGGAATGATCACGCCAATCGAACCGGTCCAGGTGGTTGGCTCGGCATAAATCGATTGCGGCTGATCGCCAACCGCCATCGACACGTAGTACCCCCCGCTCGCCGCGACGCTGCCCATGCTCACCACCAGTGGCAGGTTGTCTTTCTCTTTGCGCAGCTCGCGTAGGTGATGCAGCAGGTAGTCGCTGTAAGTGACCGTACCTCCGGGCGAGTTCACGCGCAGCACCACGCCCACCACGTTGTCGTCTTCCTTCACGCGGTCGATCTGCTGTTTGACGAACTCGTCCCCTTCCATGATGGCGCCGGAGACTTCGATGATGGCGATCTTTTTGGTCGCCGTGCGGCTGAGCGAGTGGAACTTCTCGGTCGGCCCGTTGGGATCGCTAAAATAGCTTTGGTAAGTGGCCGTGAGCCCGATGATGCTCATGATGCAAAACGCCAGCGCCACCAGCAGCCATTTGCCGTACCGGCCGAAGGCGCTTTCCTTGGGCTGCTGAATCACAATTTGCTGCGGCAGGGGCGTGAGAATGGGTTCGGACATGGCGATGCTCCGGTAAGGGTTGTAGCGAACGCCTTATTCTAGGCGATAGGTTCCGATTGTAGCAGGCATGCGCCGTAGCCCTCTCCCCGCGGGAGAGGGTTGGGTGAGGGCCGTTACTTTAGAGAAACGGGTTGGTACCCACTTCACCCTCACCCCGGCCCTCTCCCGGCGGGAGAGGGAGAAGCGGGCGACGGCACACGGATTGTGCCTGCTACAATGGAGCCATGGCGATTCGCCCCTCGACCAAACTGCTGGCCCACATCCGCCGGCGGCCCCTCGTGCCGCTGCTGCTAGCGGCGACGATTTGTGTGGATGCGGTGCTATTCGTCGTAGCCACACGCGATGGAATTGTATGGCTAGCCTTAATGGCGTTATTGATCGGGCAGATCGGACTGCTGGGAATGTGGATCTCCTCAAGCCCGCGCGGCTGGCCGATACGTGCCCTCCTGACGCTCGTTGCGGTAACGGTCTTTGGAATCCAACAGCAATTGCTAGCTGTTGAACCCAGCGCCGCTAGTTGGATGACATTTGCCGGCGTCTTCGCAGCGACTGTCGCGTTGTTCTCACTTGCCGTTCGCTGCGGCCTGAGTGCTTGGCGGGGAGAAGTGCAAATCAAATGGCGCTTCTCGATGATGTTTTTGCTCGGCGCAATGACGCTGGTTGCCGTAGCTTCCGCACTTCTAGTTCGAAGCAATTGGGAATTGATGAATCAAACAACTCTGCTCATGGTGGCAGGTGAAGCGACCATTGCCGCTGTTTGTTTGTTGGTGACCAAGCTCATCCGTCGGCCAGCTGTAATTGTGGGCATCGCGACTGCGTTTGCGGCGATGGCGGGTTTAATATCGTTCGCCGATGCGGGCGCCTCTCGTACCGACCTGCCAGGCATTGTGGTCTTTTATGGAATCACGGTCGCACAATATGTAATCTGGCTACTCGCCGTGCGCGTGCGCTGCGCTCCGCGCTGGAAACACGAAAACGTGCTGTCGGCGCGCTAAGCAGCCAGCGGCGAGCATCCCGAGCACCAGCGCCATCGGTTCCGGCACGACGTTGATGCCGCCCACCGCGTCGAGATCAAACCCGCCCGATTCGACCGACAGCCACGGGTCGAGCACCGGGTTGCCGAGCGAATCGGTAAAGGCGCCGTTGCCGGGGATGTCCACCAAACGCACGAAGCGAATGCTGCTGAGGCTCACAGCGCCACTCACCACGGCGGCCGCGCTCGTGAGCTCCGCGAGATCGAAGGGCGTGCCGCTCCGCGTGGGATGGACGCCGGCGAGGTTGTGAATGTTGGTGGTGTTGATGCCGGCGAAGTCTCGGCCAAACGGGGCGTCGAGGTCAGCCTCGGTGTTGAGCGACACGGCAGGGAAGCGGGCGAAGTCCACGCCGTTGGACGAGACTTCCACAAACGCCAGCTCGCCAAAAATCACCGGCGCAGTGAAGAACGCGCTGGCGTTTTCAAACACCGCGAGGTCGGCGCCGGGCCCGTTAAAGATCGGCGTAACAAAGCTGAGCGTGATTCGCCCCACGGGGACGCCGGCGCCAATCTGCGCCGCATCCAAATCGCCGAGCGAAACGGTCTGGCCATCGGCGGCGCCCAGCCCGTTCGCCGGCACATTATGCGGCCCACCTCCGAAGGAATCGATCGCCACCACCCCCGGCGCGGGCGAATAGTTCACCAGCGCATCGGCCCAAGCATTAACCTGCGCCGGCGCCACGCCGTTGGTGGTGTATGCGGGATATGGCCCCGCCACCGCGGCGGTCGCCAAGGTCAACAAAATCATCAAGCTGCGAATCATGAGGTCACTCCAAGGAAAGAGTTAGCCGGCAGCCCAGGTTCTCAGAGAATGGGCTGCCGTGACTATGTAGCAAACACAAAACAGTACCCACGACGACGGTTCCGGAACCGCGAAGCCGCGAGCGGCGGAGGGTCCAAACGCATCGCGCCACGCAAGGTAATCGGCAGCGCTGTAACCGTTATCACGCCACACCGTGTAATCAGCCGCGTCAATAGCATCATTCAAATTGAAATCGCCCGCGCGGTGCAGCACCAAGCTATCGAGCGCCACGTAGGCCGGTGTGTTCATCCCAAAATCGCCGACATCACTCGATGCGAAACGGAAATCGAGCTTCTTAAGCAGCGGATGCCGCAGCGGCGTAAGGTCGAGCGTCGTCCACGTGGCGAGGAGGAAGTCTGTCGCGCCGCGGTAATCGGCTAGATAGTATTCCAGCGACGTGAGGGGCGAATCGTCGCCGGCCAAGCCCTGAATTGTGAGCCGGAACCAATCGGGGTCCGTTCCGTCAGCGCCACCGAACTTCTTGGCGAAGCTATCGCCGGTGAGCATGCTGCGTGCGGCGTAGGTGGTGTTGGCGATGGCCAGGGAGGTTGGCTGCCAACCGGCGGGGAGCGTAACGACGGGCGTTGCCTCACCGCTCTCTTCGCCGCTGAAACCGACAGCGTATTGCGAAGAACCCGCCGCGCCCCCGCCGGGAAACGCCGCGTACTGGTTCGTGAATCCCGGCGTCACACTGTTGGCGACCCGCGATAAACTCCAGCCGACCCAACTGCCGAAGACGGGATGATAGTCGTTGCTCAACTGCACCCCCGCGAACTCGAATCCACCAGCGCCATCAGCGCCGTTATCGAATTGCGCGGTTAGGGATGGCGTTTCAAAATCGATCGTCAGCGCGTGCGCCGAAGTCGCGAGCAGCATCAAGAGTAATGCGGAATGCGGAGTGCGGAGTGCGGAATCGACGCCCGCAGGCGCATACGTTCTTCGATTCCGCATTCCGCATTCCGACTTCAGCAGTTGTTCACTCGCCATGGGTTTCGCCTCCGGCGCGGGTGCAGAGGGCGGCGAGCACCAGTGGATCAATGTCCGCGCTCACAAACCGCGCTCCGCCATCGGCCAACAAGCCGTTCGCGCCATTCGGATGCTCACTGCGAATATCGTTCTCCCACGATCCCGCCGTGTTGATCGGCGCGTCGGACTGGTCGAACAAATTGGCGCCGTTGATCCACTGGCCATCGGGGAAGCCGGCGTCTTCGCTCACGGCGAGCGTGGCGGAGAGGCCGTCGGTGATTTGGGCGTAGCGAATGGCGACTTCGTGGATGAACACGCCTTGGGGGCGGGTGATTGGCCCAGTGATCCGCTCGCCGTAAATGCCGCCGTAATCGCTGGGACCGCGGCCGGCTTCGAGTCGTGCGCCGCGCTCGCTCGCGGGGCAGATGTATTGCGGCAGAATCGTCGCGGCGGCGGCCGCGTTGTCGGCGTGATCGAAGGGCCGCTCAAAATTGAGTGTGTCGAACAGCGGTTGTTCATCGAGTTGCGGCAAGAGTCTTGCCGACCACGCAAGCTGGCGATTGGCGGGTTTGGTCGGCGGGCGCCATTCCAAACAGCCCATCGGCAATTCTTTATGTGTGGCGTGATAACTCGCCAGCGCAACGCCAAGTTGATGCAAGTTGTTGAGGCACCCCGTGCGCCGCATGCTCGCCCGCGCCGCTTGCACGGCCGGTAGCACCAAGGCCGTGAGCAGGCCGATGATGGCGAGCACCACCAGCAGTTCCACCAAGGTGAAACCAGCCCCATTCAAGCCGGAACAGCGCAGGCGCAATCGGTGTTGGCTTATAACCACGGCCCACAGCCCAATCAGTGCGCGCAGCAGGCTCCTGACGGATCTACCAACGAGCGCACGAAAAACTTTCCGCCACGCTTGGCCCTCGCAAGCAACTGGCAAAACCTGCGCTGGTAGGTCTTCTGACTTCCAAGCTGCTACTCGGGCGAGGCCTTCTCACCGGCGGCTGCGAGCATTTCGCAACTCACCAGCAATGGCGACTAGAGTTCCCGAACAGGTCAACGCTTGGTTACAGCGGCGGGGCCGTCCCGGAATTGCACCGGATTCCCTGTTTGTTGAGTGCCTAGATATCTAGCGCTCAACCACCAACACAACAGCGAGGCAGCGTAGCACGCCCAGCGGGCGGCGGTCAAGCGCTGCGAAAAACGGGGCAAATTCTCGGGCGTCACTGGCGCCCGAGGTTCTATCTGCGACGGGGCGTTAGTGTTCGTCGTGATTGTGCTGCGCCGAGGTGAGCTCCTTCACCGCGAAGTACCCACACAACACCACGACGACGACAGCGCTCACAGTATGCCACCACGTGAAATGTTCATGATGATGCGCATGCGCGCTCGAGATCGCGCTTGCCGGCAGGAGATGCTCGAACATCAGCCCACCGGCGATGCTGCCGACAATGATCGTGCCGAGGTACACCGCCAGCACGCGCCCGCCGAGCATCCGGTAGACGGCGCCGATCGTCGCCACGTTTGTCGCCGGGCCCGCCATCAGAAACACCAGCGCCGCGCCGGTCGGCAAGCCGCTCGCCACCAGCGCCGCGGCGATCGGCACGCTCGCCGTCGCGCACACATAGAGGGGGATGCCGACAGCGAGCGCCACCAGCATCGCGCCGAGTCGTCCGCCGGTCGAAGCGGCCAGCGAACCGAATAGTTCCGGCGGCAACCATACTTCAATCGCCGCGGAGACGAGCACGCCCACCACGAGCCACCGCCACACCATCTGCAGGATCATGAGCGCGTACGCAACCGCGTCGCCCATCGTGCGCGCCGGCGGCGGTGGTTGGAGAATCGGTAAGTCGAACGCAGGTTTCGGCGGCGCGCTCACCGCATCGGTCAGCCACCCGCCGACGAGCCCCGTCACCGTCGCCGCACCGACTTTGAACAGCGCGAAGGGCCAGCCCAACATCGACGCGGTCACGAGCACCGAATCGACCCCCGTCTGCGGCGTGCTGATGAGAAAGCCCACCGTGGCGCCGTCGCTCGCCCCTTGTTTCTTGAGCCCCAGCCCCACCGGAATCACACTGCACGAACAGAGCGGCATCGGCACGCCCACTAGCACGCCTCGCCACACCCCTGCCGCGCCTTGCATCCACCGCTTCACAAAATTGGCGGGGAGCAGCCAATGCAACACTCCTGCGATGGCTGCCCCTAACAGCAGCCACGGAGAGAGTTCGAGCAGGATTCGCCAGATGGCGGAGAGCATAAATGTAGGCCAGTTTCTCCGAAGCTGACGTCGTCAGTGGTCAGTGGTCAGTGGTCAGTGGCGAGGCCGGACTGCCAGCGGTTTGCTAGTGACTATTGACCATCATCCAACAAAAAAGCCGTGAGGCCAATTCCAAATGGACGGCCCCACGGCTTGAAGTAGGCAAATGCTTAGCAGCTTACGAATACAACTCGAAGCCGTTTTGATACTCCGGCTTCACGATCTTCGCCAGCGACGAATCGTTCAGCGGGGTCATCGTCTTGGCGTCCCACTCCACGCGACCTTGCTTCCACACGGCCAGGTTGCCGAGCAGAATCGTTTCGGTCAGCGGGCCACCGTAGTTGGTGAAGTTCGAAACCGGCACTTTCGACCGGTCACGAATACCGTCGTAGAACTCCTGCACGTGGCCGGGCGATTGAACGTAATCGACCTTCATCGGCTCCACGCCGTCGGAGAAAATCCGGCAGATTTCGGCGTAGTCACCACCGGCGTAGAACTTGCCCTTGTCGCCAATGAACAGACATCCGCTGTTTTCCAGCCGCGGTTCTTCCTTGCCGTTCGGATCGCCTTCCGGCTTGCTCTTCGGCACCAGGTGCATCATGTCGGCCGTCAAACTGGCGTCGGGCTTTTGACCGCCGTCGTACCAGTTCATCGTGAATGCGGCGCGACCGTCGAGTTCGGGGAACTCGAACCGAATCTTCGACCATGCCGGATAGCTATCGCCGTTGTGGCCGGCGGTTTGCGCTTCCACGCTGATAGGGTCCCGCATATTCAGCGCCTTGAAGGGCAGGTTGGCGGTGTGGCACGCCATGTCGCCCAAAGCGCCCGTGCCGTAGTCCCACCAGCCGCGCCACTTGAAGGGATGGTAGCCATCGCCGTAGGGCCGATGCGCCGCCACGCCTTGCCACAATTCCCAGTTGAGCGTCGGCGGGATCGGCCGCTCGGCGGGCCGGGCTTCGCCTTGCGGCCAGATGGGCCGATTGGTCCACAGGTGGACTTCCTTCACCGTGCCGATTTGCCCCGCGGCGATCTGGGCCGCCGCTTCGCGCATCGGGTTGAAGGCCGTGAACTGGTTGCCCATCTGCGTGACGCAGTTGTACTTGGCCGCCAGTTCGCCCAATCGCCGCGCTTCGAAGATGGTGCGGGTAAGCGGCTTCTGACAATAAACGTGCTTGCCCATACTGAGCGCCTTGCTGGCGATCGGGGCGTGCATGTGGTCCGGTGTGGAGACGATCACGGCGTCGATCTGATCGCCCAACTTATCGAGCAGTTCGCGATAGTCGGCAAATAACTTGTCGGCATCGACGGGCTTCTTGCGCGCCTTCATCTTCAGCGCCATGCCCTTAAGGAACTTCGAATCGACATCGCACAGCGCGTGAATCTTGGCGAACTCGGAAGCGTCGGTGCAGTCGCTGTCACCCTTGCCACCGACGCCGATGGCGGCGACTTGAATT
This sequence comes from Pirellulales bacterium, assembly GCA_022841705.1. Lineage (GTDB taxonomy): Bacteria > Planctomycetota > Planctomycetia > Pirellulales > Lacipirellulaceae. Next base: position 1,778,648 of record JALHQZ010000002.1, on the reverse strand, counting down.
TGTTCGTTGGGCGAACTGCTGGCCGCACGAGCGACACCGCCCGCCACCCAGAAGCCGGCGCCAACCGCGGCCGAAGACTTTAAGAACGTGCGGCGGTTTGATCCGCCACTCTTGCCCATCAAATTGGCCATTGCTAACAATCCCTAAGAATGCGTTGAGTCGAAGAGCCCACCGACCACGGTCTGGTCGCGCTCGCCGTGTCAACTGAGTACAGACACTAAACCCCTGCCAGTAAAGAGTCGCCCCGCACGCTCGGAATCGGCGGCTCACTGCGAAGCCTTAAGCATAGGCATTCCGGCGGCGGCAAGCAACAACCCGGGAGCCGAAAACCACCCCCCTCTCAATAAACAAAAGTGACAAAAAGTGACGCTATTTCCGTCACTTTTGCTCAGCCTACGGTATCAGGGGTGAACTCGTCGCCCGGCGTGTTGAACTCCGCCCCCCCAGCGGTTAACGTGCAAGTGTCGACGTCGGCTGAATTTAGCCCGCTGCCCGTGCCCTTTCTGTCCCATTTCATGCGGAACCCTCTCATGTTGGTTGCTCGATTCGGCTTGGTCTTGGTTGCTACTGTTCTGTTCACCGCCACCACAGCGCGGGCGGATGACTCGGCCGCCATCGCACAAATCAAGAAACTTGGGGGCTCCGCCACGGTGAGCGCCGCCGGCCAGCTCACCGGCGTGAATTTCGGCACGCTCTCGATCCAGGACGATGACCTAACGCCCTTGGCCGGCTTGCCGGCGCTCGAATCCTTTTCCGTATGGGGCGCCGGCGTGACCGATGCCGGGCTCGACCACCTGCTTGCTTCGCCCAAGCTCCACACCCTGTCGCTGGAGAACACCCAAATCACTGACGCGGGGCTGGCCAAACTGCCCGCCATCAAGGCGCTAAAAAGTCTCAACCTGCAGCGCTGCACGCAAATCTCGAACGCCGGGATGGCGGAAGTCGCCAAGTGCCCCAACCTCACCTACCTGATGCTGCTCTACACCAAGCTCACCGATCCCGGCATGGAACCGCTCGCCCAGTGCAAGAAGCTGCGCCTCTTGGACCTGCGCGGCTGCGTGGTGGGCGATGAAGGCCTCGCGCACATCGGCCAGATTCAATCGCTGGCCGGACTGAAGATGCGCAGCGCCGCCGTGACCGACGCGGGCCTCACCCATATTGCCGGGCTCAAAGGTCTCAAGACGCTTGCCCTCGAAGATACTTCGATCTCTGACGACGGCTTAAAGTCACTCGCCGGAATGACGGAGATGGTCGATCTCGATCTCATGCGCGTGGCGATTTCCGACGACGGCCTGCCGAACCTCGCCGGCATGACGAAGTTAACTTCACTCTACCTGCGCGGCGCCTACATCAGCGGCGCCGGGCTGGCGAATCTCAAGGGCATGACCGCACTGCGGAAGCTCGATGTCAGCGAAACGGCAATCGATGATGAAGGGTTGGAGCACATTTCGGGGCTATCGAACTTGGCGTGGCTCCATCTCTGGAATACCGCGATCACGAGTGATGGCCTGAAACTGCTGGCCGGACTCGACAAGCTCGAATTTCTGAATCTCGACAACACAGCGATCGACGACGAGAGCCTCGCGCATCTGCAACAACTAGCCAAGCTTTCGACGCTCAGTCTCAACGAAACCAACACCACGGACGCCGGCCTCGAGCACCTGGCCCCCATTAAAACGCTTCGCAAGGTGAGCCTGCGACTCACCAAGGTCACGCCGGCGGGAATCGCGAAACTCAAGGCGGCCAATCCCCAGTTGGTGGTCGAGTACGACGGTGCCCAATGATCTCTTCGAGCAGCGGCGCCTGATTCCGCACCGATCTTTTTCAGGAATTTACTTGACATTCGGCCCCCGCGCGGGGAGAATCCGGCCAGACAGCACGCGCAGTCGGTCGCTGCCGAAGAGAGTTCGCCTGTATCTCAGCCGCATTATCAACACCTCGCGGCGAACTCAGAGTTGGCGTCCCCGTTGTGAGGGTTCAGGTCCTTCGCGGAACGACGCGCTTTTTTCGCGGCAGACTAGACAACTGCGAATGCGGGAGGAATCCGCGTTCGTTCCGGTCGGCGTCCTACGGTAGCACGCCACTCGGAGCGAAGAAGCTCGGTCGGAGTGCGCAAGGATGGCGGCTAAAGCAGTTTCGCATGATCGGTTTCGCTTGGTCGGCGCCTACGAACGGCTGCGCCGCACGCTGCTCGAAAGTGCTGATGGTGCGAAGCTCGATCGCTCACTCTCGTACTGGGTGCTGGCGACCGATCGCCGGCTACCGATCGCATTTCTTGACCGCCGCTTGCGCGAACTTTTACAGCTCGAACTCGACGAGCTAATGGCTACCCCCGGCGTCGGGCAGAAAAAGATTCTCGGCTTTCTCGACCTCCTGCGCCGCGCGGCCAAGCCGACACCACCGGCCGAGCCGTTCGGGCTCTCCACACTCCGCACGCCGCTGCCGCGCACCACGGCGGAAGCCTTCAGCGCGAGCGCCGTCTCCGAAGAACTTTGGGCGGCTTGGTGCGACACGGTGCGTCGGAACCAGTTGCAAGATTGTCCGCTCGGCCGCATCGCACCCACGCTGCAAGTGCTGCCCACGGTAATCTGGCGCAAAACGCTCGGCGATTATGTGGGGCTCTCGCTAGACGAACTTCGGCGGCTCCCCACCCACGGCGAAAAGCGCGTCGCCGCGCTCCTAGAGATTTTCTGTGTGGTGCATGAGGCAGTTTCCACGTCCGTGTTGCACGCGAATCTCCAGTTGCAGATCACCCCCGCCTTTGTCGCCCCGCTCACCAAGTGGATTCTGGAAATCGCCGAACGCAAGGCTCTGCCGCCGGCGGGCGAAGTCCACACGCGCCTCGCTGTACCGCTCATCGTTCAAGTTGGAATTGATCGCGGAGAACAGATCGCCGGAATTGTCCGTAATCGGTTGGCGCTCGAGCAGCCGATCTCCGTGAAGCAGCAAGCCGAAGACTTGGGAGTTACTCGCGCGCGGGTGTACCAACTGCTCGACGAGTGCGCGCTGTGTCTCCAACTCCGCTGGCCCGAAGGCCGTTGGCTGCTGGCCCCCCTCTCCGCCGACCACTGCGGGGGCGACCGCAAAGCCCTCGAACTCGTCTCCGCGATTCGCGAGCTCTTCTTCCCAGCGCCCAATTTATCGACGAGCCCGGCAAGTTCGTAAGTTGCTGTTACCCAATCTCTTCTTTCCATGTTTGCAGTTTCGCGAGCGCAGCAAGCGGGGTAAGGTTATCGAGATCGAGTGTGCGCAGTTCGTCGAGCAGGGGGTGCTCGGCGGTTTCAAAGAGCATCAGCTGTAAACCGCCGCGCTGCGGGGAAGGCGAAACAACGGGCGGCGCGGCGCCATGCTGCTGCTGTTCCAGTTCACTCAGAATCACCGCGGCGCGGTCGTTCACGCTCCGCGGCACGCCGGCAAGCTGCGCGACGTGGATGCCGTAGCTTTTGTCGGCGGCGCCGGGGACGATTTGATGCAAAAACACCACCTGCCCGCGATGCTCGCGCACGGCCACATTGAGATTCGCCACGCCGGCGCAGCGCTCCGCAAGTTCAGTCAATTCGTGGTAGTGCGTGGCGAAGAGCGTTCGGCAGCCGATTTCATCATGCAGGTGTTCGACAATCGCCCACGCTAAACTCAGTCCGTCGTAAGTGCTGGTGCCGCGGCCGATTTCGTCGAGCACCACCACACTCCGCGCGGTTGCCGTGTTGAGGATGCGCGCCGTCTCGGTCATCTCGACCATAAAGGTGCTCTGCCCGCGGGAGAGCTCATCGCTGGCCCCAACGCGCGCGAAGAGGCGATCGGCAACTCCGACGGTTGCGCTCTTCGCCGGCAAGAAGCTGCCGACTTGGGCCATGAGCGTGAGCAATGCGTTTTGGCGGATGAACGTGCTTTTGCCGGCCATGTTGGGGCCGGTGATGAGGAGGAGCGAGGGGTGAGGGTCGAGGGGTGTGGGGTGAGCATCGAGCTTGATAGCCGGTGGCTTCTCGTCCCTCGCCTCTCGTCCCTCGCCGCTCGTCCCGACACGCACATCGTTCGGCACGAACGACCCGTCCGGCAGCAAGCAATCGAGCACCGGATGCCGGCCTTGTTCGATCGCCAACACCGGCTCGGCGACGATCGTCGGTCGGCAGTAGTTGCGTGAGCGGGCCAGGTTCGCGAGCCCGCCGAGCACATCGAGCTGCGCGAGTGCGGTGGCGGTGGCCAACAGCCGCGGCGAGTTGGCGGCGGCGCTGTCGCGTAACTGCAAGAAGATTTCGTACTCCAGCGAGCGGCCGCGTTCTTCGGCGGTGAGCACCTTCTCTTCGTACTCTTTCAGTTCCGGCGTGATGTAGCGCTCGGCGTTCTTGAGCGTTTGCTTGCGAATGAAATGCGCCGGCACGCGCTCGCGGTGGGCGTGGGTCACTTCAAGGTAGTAACCGAAGACATTGTTGAAGCCGACTTTGAGCGAAGTGATGCCGGTCGCCTCGATCTGCTCGGCCTGATAGCGGGCCATCCACTGCTTGCCGCCCACCATCAGCTCCCGACACTCGTCGATGGCGGCCGAGTAGCCAGGGCGCACGAAGCCACCGTCTCGCGCGTTGAGCGGGCATGTTTCATCGAGCGCGCTTTCGAGCATCGCCCGCAGTTCGGGGCAGAGGTCGAGCTGCGCTTCAAGCTGGCTCAGCAGCGCACTGGTTCGGCCCGCGAGTTTCGCCTTGAGCTTCGGCAGTGCGGCGAGCGTCCGGGCGATGTGCTGTAGGTCGCGCGGCGTCGCCCGGCCGGTGGTGACGCGGGCCAGGAGCCGCTCCAGATCGTACACATCGCCCAAGAGCTCGCGCATCGCTGATGAAAGATTCGCTTCGGCGACGAGTTCACCCACCGCGTCGAGTCGGGCGTTGATCGCCGTTTCATCGGTCAGCGGATAGCGGAGCCACTCGGCCAGCGTGCGGGCGCCCATCGCCGTAACCGTGCGATCCATCACGCCGAGGAGCGCCCCCTCACGGCGGCCGTCGCGCAGCGTGTGGGTGATTTCGAGACTTCGCCAAGTGGCGCCGTCGATCTGTAGAGCGGCGGAGGTGGTGAAGGGAACGAGCCGCTCGATGTGCGCGAGAGACGCCTTCTGGGTCTCCACCAGATAATCGAGAATCGCCCCGGCGGCGCAGAGTGCGGTCGCATCGCGCGGGTCATCGGGGGTGAAGCCGAAACCTTCGAGGGCGTGGACGCCGAACTGTCGAGTCAGCGCCGCGAGCGCCGTGCTGCGGCCGAACGCCCAGTCGGGGCGCTGCGTGACGACCACGCGTTCCGCAAGCTCCGGCGGCAAAACTTCACCCGCATCGGCGCTCATGAGGCACTCGGCCGCATCGAGCCGCGCCAGTTCATCCGCCAGTTGCGCTTGCGGCAGCGCGGCGGCTTGAAAGCGGCCGGTGGAAACATCGACCCACGCCACGCCAACGTACCCCGTGAGCTCATACGGCGCCGCGATCGCGGCGAGGTAGTTGCTCTCCTGTGGATTGAGCAGGCCATCGTCCGTCACCGTCCCGCGGCTGACGATCCGCGTGACTTCCCGCCGCACCAGTCCCTTCGCCTGCTTCGGGTCTTCCACCTGTTCGCAGATCGCGGCGCGATGGCCCAGGCGAATGATCTTGGCGAGATAGCCATCGAGCTGATGGTGCGGAAACCCCGCCATCGGCACGGGATTCTCGCCCTTATCGCGGCTGGTGAGCGTGAGGCCCAAGAGCTTCGCGGCCAGCCGAGCGTCGTCGTTAAACAGCTCGTAGAAGTCGCCCATGCGAAAGAGCAAGAGCGCCTCCCCCGCGGCCTGCTTGGCCTCGTGGTACTGCTGCATCATAGGGCTCAACGTCATGCGAGCATGGTAGCAGCCGGAGGGGCTAGAGGTCAGGGGCTAGGGATTAGGGAGTTGAATAACAGACATCGCGAAGCGATGCGTTCCCTAGCCCCTAACCCCTAGTCCCTAGCCCCTTATTGAATCAATTGTTCTTCCTCGCCGCCCGCATTCAGCTCGATCGCGCCGGAGTCTTCAAGGCCGCGGACGATATCGACGATCACTTGCTGCTGCGCTTCGACGGCCGAGACTTTCACGGCGCCGAGGAAGCCCATTTCTTCTTTGAGCATGTCGGCGGCGCGCTGCGACATGTTGCTGAGGATCTTGTCCTTCAGTTCGTTGCTGGCGCCCTTAAGTGCAAGGGCCCACTGGCTGTTGTCGACATTCTTCAGAATCGTTTGGATATCCTTCGCGCTGAACTTGCCAATGTCTTCAAACACGAACATCAGACGGCGAATCTCTTCCACCAGTTCAGGGTCTTCGCTGGAGAGACTTTCCAGCAGTTGCCGCTCGGTGCTGCGATCGGAGACGTTGAGCATGGCGGCGACCGCTTCCACCCCGCCGGCGGCTTGGTAGCTTTGGCTCATCACGCTCGACATCCGGCGTTCGAGCCCCCGCTCCACTTCGCGAATGATCTCGGGGTTGGTTTGACCCATCGTCGCCATCCGCCGCACCACGCTGAGGCGGCGCTCGGGCGGGATGCCGGTGATGATCTCGGCGCCAAATTGCGGCGGCAAGTGCGAAATGATCAGCGCAATCGTCTGCGGATGCTCGTCGATGATGTAGGTGAGAATATTCTGGCTGTCAACATTTCGCAAAAAGCCGAACGGCAACGCTTCAATCGATTGGCGAATGTTGTCCAGCGTGGCGGTGGCGTCCGTGCCCAGCGCTTTCTTCACCAGGTTCTTGGCCAAATCGAGCCCGCCGCCATCGGCGCCGCCGACCGGGTTCGCTTCCGAAAACTCCCGGATCGCGTTGTCCTGTTCGTCGGACGACACCCGCTTCGTGCGGGCGATTTCGATCGACACCTGCTCGACCTGCTTCGGTTCGAGCTTGCTCAGGAGCATCGCCGCCTCATCCTCGGGCAGGCTCATCAACAGTACGGCGGCTTTGTGGATGTCACCCATCTTCGCAGCGCTTGTCCTTTGACTCGGGGGCCCTTTAGCTTGGGCGCCATTGGCGTGCCGCCAGTGGAAGCCGGGTACCCATTTCCCCACTGGCGGCACGCCAGTGGCGCCCGCCCTATGGTGATAACGCAAGCGCGCAGACCCACGCGCTCCACAGGGAAAATCGTCCGCGCGAGCTTGGAGGGATGAGAAAAAGTGCCGATTAGGCGAAGATTGCCGCTAGCGACGCTGGCAGAATTAGTTGGGGCCACCCAACCTCTAAGCGCCCGCCGCCACCTCTGCGGTCTCGAAGCCCACCTCCAGAAACAGCGGGCCCAAATCGGTTTCGAACGGCACGCACAGCGGCGGATTGTTCGAGGGGAACCGCACCTCGTGTCCTTCGCCGGTCACCACGCTGGGCAGGCTGATCGAGAGGTTGTACTCGGTCAGTTCCGCTTTCGCTTGGCCGGCGATCATGTTGGCCAGCTCGCCCACGGCGTCGATGACATCATCATTGATCTTGGTCTGCTCTTCCATGAGCAGTTTTGACGCCGCCTTCATCGCGACTTCTTCCGACAGGTTAATCACCACCATCCCCGATGCTTCACCCGACAGGCCGATGATGCCGCTGATGGGGAACTTGCGTTTCCGCGGATCGCCCAAACTCAGTTCGCCGCGCTTCGACTTCGCACCGAGCATGGTGCTGAAAGTGCTGGCGACCGCTTTGAGAAACGGATTGATGTGTTCAACTTTCATGACGCTTCTCCGGCCCCCAATCGGCCGTGAAGTGGCCGATGTACAACCGTAGGTTACGGTAGTTAGTAAGACCGATCGAACGGTAGCCACGGGTTGCAAACCAATTGGGGCTGGTGGCGTTTGTGTCGGTTGTGTGGTTTAAAGCGGCGAGGCTCGCTTACCACCGGCACACGCCCCACTGGCCGTCGCACTCGTCGACGCGCACTTCCAGGGCGGCGAGTTTCACGCCGAGCGCCGTTTTCAACTGCTCGCCGATGTACTTGGCCAGCAACTCCGCCGTGGTGTTGGCGACGGGCAGCAGCACGCAGTCCTCGAGCGGAAAGACCCACCGGCGTTCTTCGAAGGTGGCGGTCACTTCGCGCTCGTCGGCCGACACCTTGATGAGCGGGTGCGTGGTCGGCAGCAGCACGTGATGATCGAGCGTGCGCACAATCGCCAGCAGCGCATCCCGCACGGCGATGAAATCGTGGACGTAGTGGTTCTCATCGAGCGCCCCGCCGATCTCCACCGCCACGCGATAGTTGTGCCCATGCAGCCGCTCGCACACGTTGCCGTTAAACGTAATGAAGTGCGCCGCCGAAAAGACGAACTGCTCTTTGGCGAGTTGGATGGCGAAGGTGGGCATGGGATTTGAGGTGAAGTGTTAGTCGGCGGCGTCCCGCCGCCGTGTTTGTGAAAATCGTTCTGTCAACTTTCCATTGCGATCCAACCAACTTCGCCGTCTTCAGTAAACTTCACAGCCAACACGTAGTCGGTAACTTCGCCCGGCAGCGTGAAGTCGAAGTTATCAATCCCGTCTTCTTCGTCAGCGCTCCAGTGCGATCTGAGTACAAGAATTTCAAGCACCCGTTTCGGGTCCTGATTGGGCGTTCCAAGGTTCTCACGCCAATAATCCTCATCGATTTCAACAAGGTGATGAGAACAAAATAGTTGCACTTCGTTCTCATCGTCCTTGTTTTCCATCGCACACTTGATGGCGGCTAAGGCGACAGAAGTTCGTCTTTCGATCTCAGAAAGTTTTGCTTTCACATTGGTCTCGCAAAAACTGTCCACGGAGTTGAGGTGTACGTATTCTACATTATCTCACCCATAAAACCGCACCGGCCACGCCACGCGCTCCTCAATCAGCAGCGTGAAGAGCGCCGCGGCCACCAGGTCGGCGGTCGCGCCCGGGTTGCGGCGGTGGCCATCGGTGCGGAGCCAGAAGTCGAAATCGGCGAGGGCGGCGCTATAAACTTCCGGGCCGGTCGGGCGGGTGGCGGCGACTTGCTGGGCAAACTGCTGAGCCTGGGTGGCGAACGCGGCGCCGCACTTGCGGGCGATGAGCGTGTCGGGCTCCGCGGCGAGGAAGTCGATGAACGTGTTCACAATCGCATCGGCCAGCGCGGCGCCGGCGGCGAGGTGGTCGGCGATTTCGTCGGCCAAGCGGAACACATCCGCAAAGCAATTGGCGTACTGCCGGGCAACCAGATCACGCTCGGCCGCGAGCCGCATGGCGGCGGTGAGGGTGATCCGCGGCGCTTCGGCGACATCTCCCTCCGCGGCCTTGCCCAACCCACCGGGGGCGGCGAGGCGAATCGCGGCGTACGCCTGCTCGGCATCCTCGATGGTGGCAGCGCCGAGCACTTCCGCAATCCGGCGCCGCGGTAGCGGCGCTGCGAGAGCGAGCGGCGCGAAGAGCAGAATCGTGCCCAGATATGTATTGGTCCGCACAGCGGCGTGCATCGCGCTGGTGGCGGCGAGGATTGTTCCGCCGAGGCCGAGTTCGTGCGCGCGATCAAACGCGGGCCCCATCGCCAATGCGCTCGTAAGGAATTCCGCGTAAGTGACATCCTCGAAATCGGCGCCGCGATAGACGTTGCCCGGTTTCGGGGCAGTCGCTTCCCACACGCAGGCGAGCGTGGCACGGGCGGCGAGGGTGAGGGGGCTCTCAAGCATGGAGGGGTGGTTAGTTCAACGATTCAAGAACTTGGTGACGATTGTCCGGCAGTCATCCGGCGCATCCTCCACCACCCAGTGCCCGGCGTCGGCGATGCGGTGCGCTTCAGCAGTCGGCCAGTGCGACAAAAATCGGTCGAGGCACGCGGGGTTGAAGCACCAGTCGCGCATCCCCCATACGAGCAGTTGTCGCATATTGGCGAGCGCCGGCAGACCCGCTTCGATGTCGGCAAGAGTTTGCCAAGTCGGATGGCTCGGCCCGCGCGGAATATCGGCGACGAAATCGTACACGGCGCGGCGGTTCACCCAACTGTTGTACGGCGCTAGATAGCCGGCGGCGATGTCAGCGGGCAAACCGCGCTGGCGCGTCATCGTCATCCGTAGCGCCGCGCGGGAAAACAAATTGCCGCCCTGCAGCGCGAGTCGGCCCAGCAGCGGCGTACGGCAGACATCAATCCGCAGTGGAATCGATGGCGGCGGAAAAGCGCCGGTGTTGAAGAGCACGATCCGCGTGAAACGCTCGCGTAGTTTTTGCAGCGCGCCGAGACCAATCGCTCCGCCCCAATCTTGCGCCACGAGTGTGATGTTTGTGAGGTCGAGCGACGTGATGAACTCGCACAAATCGCCAATGCGGTCGGCGAGCGTGCGCGGCTCATCGGTCCGGTCACTCCCGCCGCAGCCGAGGTGATCGATCGCGATGACCCGGCGCTCGCGGCCCCAATCCTGCATGAGGTAGCGCCAGTGGAACGACCACGTGGGGTTGCCATGCACGCAGAGGAGCGTTTCGCGCGATTCATTCGGCCCCGCTGACACGTAGTGCATCCGCCCCGCGCCGAGCGCCGCGTACTGCGAAGCGAACGGATAGTGCCGCCGCCAAGGGCCGTCGGAGAGGGTGAATCGCATGGAGGCTGTCAGCTGTCGGCTATCGGCTGTCGGCCGATAACCCCGCCTGGCTAGTTTTTAGGGCGGAGGGTTCTTAGGAGGGATGCCAGCATTCGCTTGATGCTTTGAGTTTGTTGCTCAAGAGGCCGCTGCCCCTCTTGCGAGATATAGTTCAGGTCCGCTGCCAAGAGCAACATGTATTCCACTTCGCTTGCGGAACCCATGGCAATCTGAACGAATCGCCCGAAATCTTGATCAGAACCACGCCCACAACCTTCCGCCAAATTGGTCGGAATCGAGGACGCCGCTCGCCGCAACTGTGAGACCAGTCCGAACCGTTCGTCACTGGGAAACGACGCCGTGAGTTTGTAAATGTCCAGCGTCACGCGATGAGCCATCTGCCAAACTTCAAGCTTCCTAAAATCTTGCATATTTCACCACTCACCCCCCACTCTCTTGCCGACAGCCGATAGCCAATAGCCGACAGCCCTCCGCTACTCTACCAGCAACTTCCCCGCTTCGGCACGGGTCAGGGCGGCGGTGGCAAAGCTCTCTTGCAGGCGGACGGTCACGTCGCCATCGGCGGCGACTTCCACCAGGGAGACGGTCGAATCGAGCGCGAGGCCCGACTCGCTGAGGCGGCGGAGGAACTCCGGCGATTGGTCGACCACTTGCCGCAGGCGGAAAGATTCGCCGACGCCGCAGTTGGCCAAGGGCTTCAGCGTGCGCTCCGGCATGGCGCCGTCGGCGCTGGGGATGGGGTCGCCGTGCGGATCGACGGTCGGATGGCCGAGGAACTGATCGATCCGGTCGATCAGCGCATCGCTCATCGCGTGTTCCATGTGCTCAGCTTCATCATGGACTTCATCCCACGAGAGGTTCAGCGTGCGGACCAGAAAGAGTTCAATCAAGCGATGCCGCCGGAGGATGCGCAGCGCCAGCCGCAGGCCGGCGGGCGTCAGGCGGACCCCTTCGTAGGGCGTGTACACGGCGAGCCCCGCGTCGGCCAGCGTCTTGAGCATGCTGGTCACGGTGCCGGGCGACACGCCCATTGCCGGCGCAATCTCCCCCGTCGCCACCGCCGCATCGCTGCGCGAGAGGAGATAGATCTGTTTGAGGTAATTTTCAACGGTGAGACTAGCCAAGCACCGCCTGCAATTTGTGAAGGGTTTCAGGCTTCGCGTATTCGAGTTTGCCGAAGCCCAGCAGCGCGCCCGCTTCCACGGCGGCGGCTTGGTGGTCGGGGTAGTTGGTGAGCAGCATCACCGGTACATCGGCGGTCGCGGGATTCGCCTTGAGGGCTTTGAGAATTTCGGCGCCATCGGTGTAGTCGCGGTCAAGCTTGCGATTGATCAGCACCAGATCAACCGGACCCGACTCCAGCGTGGCGAATGTTTCTTCGGGCCCGTCCGCCGCCAGCACCTCGCACTCAAAATGCTTGGTGAGATACGCCGTGAGCGTGGCATGATCGGGGACACAATTGCCAACGTCGAGAATACGCTTCATAAAAACTTGAACTGCTAAACGGCTGCGAGCCGGAGGGCGTTAGCCCCCGGAGGGAAGCGGCAACTGGCGCACTCCGGGGGCTGACGCCCTCCGGCTCGCTATTGGTTTGAACTCACTCACCACCCGCAGCGGCGCCGGCCTCAGCGGGTTTGGCGCCTTGTTTGATCGCGAACAGGTGCGTGCGGTTCGAGATGTACAGCACGTTGTCGGCGACGATCGGCGTCGAGTAGACGCTGTTGCCCATGTTGATTTCGCCGTGGGCGGGGACCATTTCGCCGCCGTCGTCTTTCATGGCGACTTTGGGATCGGCGCTGTGGTTGAAAATCGCCACGTCGCCATCTTCGTCGCCCACGTACACTTTGCCATCGACCACGCAGGGGGAACCCCACGAGGCGGCAAGCATGTCGTACACCCAGTGCCGCTTGCCGGTCTTGGCGTCGAGGCAGTGGAACAGGCCGCTGAAGTCGGCGCAGTAGAGAACGCCATCTTTGATCGCCACCGTGCCGCAGGTGCGGTGCATGGTTTCTTCAAACGCCACTTCGCCGTCGCCGTCAAAGTCTTCTTCGCTGTAGTGCCACACGGCGGCCGAGTTGGGGTTGGGCCGCACGAGATCGCCTTCGGCCGGCACTACTGCTTGCAGCCGCTTGTGGGCGATCGGCGTGTTAGGGTCCTTGGAATTAAACGCCAGCTCGGGGCTTACATCGCCGCTCTTGGTGGGGTCGATGCACCACATGTGGCCGACGCCCTCACCATGCTCGGGGTCTTCGCCCACGCTGATGTAAACCATTCCTTCGTAGACGACCGGCGTGGCGATGAGATGGTTGCGCGTCGCTTCGCCACTGACGGTATAGAACGATTCCTTCGGGTTGCAATCGAACTTCCACAACTGCTTGCCCGTTTTGGCTTCGAAGCTGTAGAGGTACCCATCGCCACCACCGAACAGCACCTGCTCCTTGCCGCCGAGCACCGCGTACGCCGGGCTCGACCATTGGCCGTGCAGCACGTTGGCGCCCGGCGTGTTGTCGGTCCACAGCACCTTGCCACTGTTCTTATCGACGCAGATGAAACTGGGCGCTTCGGGCGCCGGCAGATTTTTATGGGCTTCGTCCACGCCGTTCGAAGTGTTCACGAACAGCATGTCCCCTTCCGCGGTGACCGAGCAACTACACATGTTGTGCTGCGAAATGCCGAGGTCACGCATCATGTCGAGCACCCAGATGACATCCGCTTCGTCCTCGGCGGCGACCGTTTCGTCCTTGTAGGGGCCATCGTTTTCGCCATCATAAAAACCTTCGGTATCGAGACAGCGCACTTCGCCGCGACTGGTCACAAACCACGCCCGCTTGCCTTCAATTAAGGGCGCACAGCAAATGCCTTGCAGTGGCCAGTCATGCACGCGGCCCGTCTTGAGTTTCTCGCTGGAATGCTGCCACAAGAAGCGGCCATCCTTGATATCGAAGCAGAGCAGACAGCCGAGGTCCACGGCGTCCGGGTAACGCTTCAGCCACCCGGCGCCGTTGTTGGTGCCCAGGTACGCCCGGCCATCCGCCACCACGCAGTTGCCGTAGGATTGCGAGCCCAGCCGCGCGGCCCACAACACGTTCTCGGCAGTGGAAGCGTCCCACTCGCCAGTCCGCGGATCGAACTCGCCGATGTTCCACTCGGTTGGAATGTTTTCGCCCACCGGCGTGTTGTTCTTTACCGGCGAGCCGGCCCACTGAGCCCACTCTTTGGTAATTTCCTCGGCGTGGGCCGACGTGGCAACGAGCGCTAAAAGTAAAACTGCGTATCGCATCGCTTGATCTCTCGAAGTTGAATTGAAAAACGTGATCAAAATTTTAGGAGATACGGAGATGATCTGGGGATAAGGGGGATGAAGAAAAGATTTTGGAACACTAATCAGCACTAATCTTCGCTCATCTGATTAGTGTCAATTAGCGTTGATTAGTGTTCCCTTTATCTCCCTTATCCCCAGTTCATCCCCATTATCTCCTTCCCGTCATTCGTTCGGCGTCACCAGTATGTTATCCACGTAAAACTCGGCATCGCTGGAGTTGCCGTACATTCCCGGGGCGCCTTGTTGGTTTGGGCGGGGGTCTTCCATTTCGATGGTCCACTCCTTCGGTTCCGCTTCGCCGCGTTTCCAGACTTTGCCGAACACGTGGGCGTGGTCCGCTTCGGGGACGACTTTAATCTTCATTGTGTACCACGCGTTCGCTTCGGGCTTGAACGGAATCTCTTTTTGAGCGCGGAAATCGTGGGTTGCCCAACTGAACAGCCGCAGCTGTCCGGCGGTGCCCCAGATGGCCAGTACGTAGCGGCCATTGATGAGCCCCACGTCAGGGAACTTTTCGGTGTTCACCCCTTCAATCGCCGGCGGCGCTTCGGGCTTGGGGCCGACATCGTCTGACTCACCCGCGAGTCCCGTTTGCAAATTGAGGTCCGCTTGCAGGGTGTAGTTACTCAGGTCCGCGGGGCCCATGAACATTTGGCTGCGCGTGCCGAGTTTGGTGGAGGGCGCGCCGGGCTTGGTTGGCAGATCGCTCGGCTTGGCGATGTACTTGTCATTACCTTCGCCTCGCACGACATAGCGCACGCGGCCGCCGACCCAGGTGATCGGCACGTCCGTAGCGCCGGTGAAATCGAACTTCCACGGCAGCGGCGGGATGATCCGCATCCGACTGGTCGCGGTCAAGTCGCCGAACTTCGTGGTCACCAGCGCGCCAGCGTGACTGTTACCGGCAGGCGCTTGATAGCGGCCATCGGGCGTTACCGAGCCGGGGCCGATGGTGACGGCATATTCCAAATCGCTACCAGCAACTTCACGCAGGAATTCGCCCTTGGCGTTGAAGAGCCGCGCGGTGAGCTGTTGCGTTTGCCCCGGCTTGAGGAGCGTATCCCACGGTGAGACTTGTAGCGTGGCGGGCTTGTCGTCGGAGGGCGTTGCGGGCGCGGGGGGCGCGGCCGCGGCAATTACCTTCGCGTTCGGCTCAGCTAAGCAGTAGACATGCTTGCTGCCGGTCAGATAAACCTTGCCGTGCGAAACAATCGGTGAAGCGTTGAACTCTTCGTCGCCGAGCCGTACCTTGTGCAGGATTTTAATGCCCTTCGGGGCGGGATCGAGGATGTACATCACCCCTTCCGAAGTGGGAATGTAAATCTTGCCATCCGCGTACAGCGGCGTGGAACGGCCCGAGCGGCCGAGTGCTTTGCGCTCCAGCAGCTTGCCGGTCTTGGTGTCGTACACCATCATTTTGCCGGTCTCGGTGAAGAAGTAGAGGCGATCTTCCACCACCACCGGCGAGCACTTGCCGACCAGTACTTCAAACTCGCGCCACTTTTCCTTACCGGACAGGTCGCCCGTCGCGGCGCCATCAAGCGCTACGACGCCGCCCATCGTCGGGCCGACCGTGTTCTCTTCGCTATGCCCGCCGTAGACGGTGCCATCGGGGCCGACCACCGGCGAGGTGTTAATCCCCCGGCGGCTGAAGGGATAGTTCCAAATCATCTTGCCGGTGCCGGCATTCATCCCCCACAGATTGCCGTCGCCGGAGCCGAAGACCATCATGTCCTGCCCGCCGAGTTTCGCGAGCGCCGGGGTGCTGTAAGTGGTGTCGGTGGGAATCAGGCCCGTGCCGCTCAGCCAGCGGAGCTCTCCGGTCGCCTTATCGAACGCCATGAAGCGGTGCGCCGGCTTGGCCATCAAACTCCACGGCGGCGTGTCGCCCCAGCCGACGACCACGGCGCTCGTGATGACCGTATCACCATACACCAGCGGAAAGTTCACGCGCCCGCCGTAGGTGGTGATGAATCCCAGCTCTTCGTGCAAGCTGCGTTCCCAGACCAGCTTGCCGGTGTCGCCTTCCAGACAGCAGAAGTAGCCGCACGAACCCTGGCAGTAGACGCGGCCCGTGGCGGGATCCCCCACCACGCTCGACCAGCCGACACGCGTGTCGGGCTGATCGGTCAGATACACGTTAAACGGATGTTCCCAGATGACTTTGCCGGTTGCGGCGTCCGCGCAGACGACCTTTTCGCCTTCGGTTTCGCTGCGCGGCTGGTCACGCACCTGGGTGTACAGCTTGCCGCGCATGACGATCGGCGTCGATCGCCCAGCGAGCTCCGCGCTCTTCCACAAAAGGTTACTGCCCTTGCCCCCCTTCGGGTTCCACTTCGCCGGGAGCCCCGTTTCGAGCGAGCTGTTGTTGTGCAGCGGACCCCGCCAATTGGGCCAATCGAGCGGATCCGCAGCGGTGGGCGGAGTGGGGGAATCGACAATGGCGCCAATCACCTTTTTGGGAAGAGAGTCTGGCGTCTGAGCGACCGCCTCCGTCGCGAGCCAACTCATCACGCAACAGCTAAAAATCAGCTTGGCAGCTTGCATCGTATTCACCTTGTTAAACAGTCGTGACTCTGCGGGCGTTCTTCGATCAGTTTGACCGCCAGCCGGAGGGCGTTAGCCCCCGGAGTGAACCAGGAGCGAGCTTGGTACGCAACTCCGGGGGGTAAAGCGCACCGGCTCGCTGAGATTCTTTTCGCTGCTAGCGTTAGGCTTGCTAGCACGTGTGACAACGCATTCGCGCGTTACAGCTTCCTTAAGAGTAGCAGCCGGTACCCATCAGGCTACAGGCGCCCTCCATTGTGAAGCGAAAATCGTCACCGTCGGCAAGGTTTACCGAGCCGGAACAGTTTGCCTAGGTGTTGACGTAAACCATTTGCTGAAAACACGTTGCGATCATTCAAGGGGGTCCGAAACTCTCGCCGATACGAAGGTTGTCGCAAGAGAAGCTTAACCAAACCAAATGCGGCGCATCCCTGCGCGTCAACCGACCGGCCCGGACTAATTCGAGCTATGGAATGGCTCGACTGGTGTTGACGCTCAACCTGGCTGACCCCCCACCGCTACAAGTTCCCCGCCTGCAAGTTTCCCCCGCCACCCGCCCACAAGGCTGCTTCGCTGAGCCAACGGTCCTAAGCCGATCGGCCTTAAGCGCAATCGCCCCGCGAGCAAGTGGACAGAAACAAGCCTGCACGTAGCGTGATCGGGAAAGCCGTGAATAGGAGACGTGGTACCAATGATGTCGAAATTGCTAGGAGCGCTCGTCGTGAGCATCTCCCTGGCCAGCCAAGGCGTTGCCGGTGGCTTGCTGGGTGGGTGCGGCGAGTGCGGCGGATGTTGTGAACCCAGTTGCTGTGCGAACGATTCGTGCTGCGACGCGTCGTGCGGTTGCCCCGCCGATGACTGCTGCGGTTGCTGCAAGCCGAAATGCTGCTTGCTCGACCGGCTGTTCGGTGGCTTGCGTAATCACGGTTGCGGTTGCTGCGAAGCCTCTTGTGGCTGCCCCAGCGATTGCTGCGATTCCGCTGACAACTGCTGTGGCACCTGCCAACCGAAGTGCTGCATCCTCGACCGGCTGTTCGGCCATCGCGGTTGCGGTTGCTGCGAAGCTTCGTGTGGCTGCCCCAGTGATTGCTGCGAAGAAGCCTCGTGCGGTTGCCCCAGCGATTGCGGTAGCTGCTGTGCGAAGAAGTGCTGCATCCTCGATCGCCTCTTTGGCAATCGTGGTTGCGGTTGCTGCGAAGCCTCGTGCGGCTGCCCCAGCGATTGCTGCGATGCCTCGTGCGGTTGCCCCGCTGATTCGTGCTGCGAAGCTTCGTGTGGCTGCCCCACCAGCTGCTGTGCGAAGAAGTGCTGCATCCTGGACAAGCTGTTCGGTCATCGCGGTTGCGGTTGCTGCGAAGCCTCTTGCGGTTGCCCCAGCGATTGCTGTGACGCCTCTTGCGGCTGCCCCAGCGATTGCTGTGCTGATGCTTGTGCCAGCGGTTGCAGCGAAGAAGCTGCCGCCCCGGCTGAAGCCCCGGCTGAAGTGCACGAAGAAGCTGCCCCGATGCCGGCCGCCCCGGCTGCTGACCCCGCTGCTGCCGTCGGTCGCGGTCGTGACGTGGTCCGCACGAGCTTCTTCGCTCGCTAAGCTGGCTTAACGAAACGCTGTAACCAGTCGAGTTAATAGTTCGCCTGCCTTGGGTCGCAAGACCCAAGGCAGGTTTTTTTGCGTAGTCAGAGGAGCAGGCAGCAGGCCGAGGGCAGCAGGCAGCACGTGTCATTACGATTGCAGCCAGCAGTTCTTGAACGATCGAAGACCAAACCGAAATGCCCAAATCACGAAGGCCATTCTCCGTCGCTGCCGGCTGCCTGCTGCTGGCTGCGTACTTTGCTCAGCTGCTAGCGTCCTTCGCGTACGCTGCGCCGCCGATGCCTCCCGAACAACTCGGCGCTTTGCTCGCCGATGTGATTCGCGACGCCATTCCGCCGCAGTACGAAAAGAAGCAGAACTGGGACCATACCAAGCGCATCACCTCCGGCCTGGAAGTCCACGGCAACCTGTTCGAGCCGCGCTTCGAGCGCCGCCACAAAGAAGTGCGCCACGGGCAGTGGAAACACTACCGCATTGATTTGGTCGATCCGCCGCGGAACTTGCAGGTGCGGGTGACCAATCTCCAAAGCCTCACCGCGGGTCGCGCCGCGTTTACGCTGGACGTCGCTTCGCCGATTTCTGGCTGGGCCCAAGTGCGCAACTTCAACCGCGGCGTGCATCTTGGCACGATCACCATCGAAGGCACGTCCCACGTGCGGCTGCAAATCTCCGGCGAAGTGGGCCTCGGCCTCGCGCCGCCCCCCGCAGTTGGCCTTGCTGTTGACCCGGTCATCACCGGCGCTCACCTCGAGCTGGCCGAGTTCGACCTCAATCGCTTCGGCGAACTACACGGCGACGCTTCGCACGAGCTCGGCCGGGGCCTCGTGAAACTGGCCGAGCATGAGCTCGATGGCGCCACGCTCACCGCAAAGCTCAACCGCGCGATCGCCAAGAAGCGCGACAAACTGGTGGTCGATTTTGCCCAGCTCGCCAGCGGCGAAGAGTGAGCAATCGGCGCCGTTTGGCTCATCGCGGAGCGCAGCCTACCGGGCT
The DNA here is from genome assembly GCA_022841705.1 of Pirellulales bacterium. Taxonomy (GTDB): domain Bacteria; phylum Planctomycetota; class Planctomycetia; order Pirellulales; family Lacipirellulaceae. Next base: position 1,759,671 of record JALHQZ010000002.1, on the reverse strand, counting down.
CGCCGCCGGCGCCAAACCACCGCGCCGAACACCATTCCCACCATCAGTGTCACACTCGCGGGCTCCGGAACCAGAATCAAATACTGCAAGTGATCCACTTCCCAATCGGTGGAGTTACTCATCGAGATCACCAGCCGCGAGATGCCGCTGACGTTTGAAAAGCCGAAGAAGCGGTCCTCGGCCGTAGAGCCGTTCACCGTGCCGTCTCCGCCGAGCAGAATCGGGCCGATCGTACCAATCAACAGATTCGCCGAGTCGAACGCTTCCGCCGTCACAGGCCCCGCGAAGTTATTGCCCGAAGTGACAAACCCCACGTCCGTCCACACAATCCCCGCGTAAACCGGCAAGCCGCCCAGCACTCCGGCATCAAAGGTGAAGGTAAAGTTCGCGAGCGCAGCGCCGCTGTTGTTCGAGTAAAGCGAATGTCCCCCTTGGCCGAAACCGTCGATCGCGCCGTCGTCGCTGTCGACCGAATCGGTGGCCCCGCTAGGGTTCGCCACAATTGCCCCCGCATTCACACTCGTACCGGGAAGGTTGAGCAGCCCGTCTTCAAAGTTCTCAAGCCGAAAGATCCCAAATGGCAAGCTGGCGAAGGGACTGTCGTTCACGGAGAGATACGGCGTGGGGCCGAATGTCGCGGCGTGAGCAGAGCTAAGCATCCAACCGCTGAGCGCGATGAGGGTGACTGAGCCGAGAAACCGTTTCATGGGAGCCTTCCGGTTGCGGAGTGAAGCGGACCACAGGAGCGCCAGTCGCCGGGACGCATCCTACTCGGGGTGTGGCGGAGGCGTCAACTTTCGCGCTGAATTGCTGCGTTTTGAGGCGTTTCAGCTTGCATTCTCGCCTGCCCGCACCCACAATAACGTCCCGAATCCCCTTCTGCAGCTTTTCACCCTCTGGCCATTGCAGCGGCCGGACCGTGGGAGACAGGGGACCTGATGCACTGGTCGACGTTTGCGGCGCTGGACTGTCTTGAACAGTTGAGGGCGTCGCCTCTTGGGGAGAGTCTGCGATGGCGAAGCCCGTCCGATTCGGCGCGGAAGTTTACGGTCGGAAAAGTCAGCGAGCGCGCCGCCTCCGCTTCGAAACGCTCGAAGAGCGTACCTTGCTGACTGTTTCGCAAGACCTCGTCGCTCAACTGCAGCCCTATCAAACCGCGCTGAACAATGCGCTTGATGTAATGACCGCGCTGCCGCTAGTGGGCGAGCAGTTGAGCGAACTGAATGAATGGAACACCGTCTTTCAAGATTCCGTCACCAGTTTGGCGAGCCAAGTTGACTCACTCACCAACGGAAGCTTTGAACTGGCGATTCCGCTCCCTTCGTTCAACGAAACGTTCACGTTCGATCTGGGCCTCGATGCGTTCCTACAAGTTCACACCTCCGGCGGCGTGAGCGCGGCGATCAACCCGGTACTCAACGTTGGCTTCAATCTTACGAACGGCGTCCCGTCGCTCGATCCCACCAAGACGGGGCTCGATATCAACTTCGCCATCGGCCTGCCGAACTTCCAGCTTACTGCCAGCCTCAATGGCTTGCTCTACGCCAGCGCGGTGGACGAGGGCACCACCTTCAATGGCACGCTCGGGTTCAACTTCACCAATACGTTCGGCATCGAATCGCACTTCGCCGGCGATGCCCACGTGCGGCTTGGACTCTCCTTGAGCCTCGTGGACCCCGCGCTCAACGCCTCGTTCAACCCGCGGTTCTTTACGGATTTTGAACTCGATTGGGGCTTTAACACCCAAGGCACGCAATTACAAACGCCGGTCATCGCGTTCCGCAACTTCTCGCTCGATGCCGACAGCTTCATGCAAGGCTTCCTGGGCGACACGGTCAAGGCCGTGCAGAAGTTCACTCAACCGATGCAGCCGTTTATCGACATGTTCGAACTGCCGGTGCCAATCGTCAGCGCGTTCGACAGCTCCGAAACGATGGGCGACCTGTTCCTTAAGGGGGCTGGCCTCTCCGAGGAACAGCAGGACCGCTTCAACATGATGGTGCGCATCGTCAAAGCGGTGAACAGCTTCGACTTTAGCGGAACCACCGGCGGCGCAACGATCAATTTCGGCGACATCCTACTCACGGGCGACGCGCGCCAGACGGGCCAGTTCTTCTTCAACACCACGCAACTGCAAGGGGTGATTGACGACATCATGAACTCTCCCGCGCTGCAGGAGGTGCAGGAGAAGCTCGAAACGGTCGCTAGCTATGTTGGCTTCAATGCCGAGGCCGGCTTCAAGTATCCGCTGCTGGAAAACCCCGGCCCGGTGATTGGCTCGCTGCTCACCGGCCAGACCGAGGTGATGTTCTCGTACGACACCGGCCGGCAGCATTTCGATCTCGGCGCGAGCCTCGGCGTTGGCATCCCGGACCTGTTGGGCTTCTTCATCAACGCCGGTATCGTGTTCGACGCTCGGCTTGCGGTGGGCTACGACACCGCCGGCCTCTTGAAATTCATCCAGAACCCGGTCCCCGAGTCTTTGCTCCACGGGTTCTACATCGATAACAGCATCGACACCACCGGCCCCCCGATCCCCAACGTTCCCAACCCCAAGAAGAGCTCGCTCTACCTGCAAGGGTACGCCAGCCTCTCCGCGTCGGCCGGGGTGACGATCTCCGGCGGGCTGTATGCCGACATCGCGTTCGAGCTGGCCTCGAACAGCGTCTCCACGCATGTCTACCTGGACGACATCATCACCAACCTCTCGAACAACGTCAAAGTCTTCAACCCTTCGGGCCGACTCTACGCGGCCGCCAACATTGAGCTCACCATCCCCAACCCGGTGGGTCCCAACATCACGCTCTTCAGCCACCGGCTGAGCTATCAGGAATTGCTCAGCTTCAATATCCCGCCCGCACCCACGCCCACCTTGCCGCTGACGGTGATCGATGTCACTAACCAGCACACGTTACTCTTGGATGTGACGAAGATGACCCCCGGCGGCACGGTGAAGGTCCAACCGTTCCATAACTACCCCATTACCGCCGGCATCGGTTACCTCGGCGATGGCATCCGGGTGGACTACCCCGGCGAAATTGTGATGTATGTCGAGCGCAAGAACGACATCACCACCAACTACTACAACTTCGTCGGCCTCAGCGGCGCTGTGCCCGATGGAGTATCGATCGACATCGTCGATCCCTTCACCGTGTTCGCCACCGAGGGCGCCCCCAATCCACTGCCGAACCAAACCAACGAAGGTGTCCTTTTGGCCGGCGGCAAGAACGTGGTCTACAAGTACACCGAAAACCCCGGCGGGTCGCTCGCCTCCGTGCTGCTAGTCGGGGGCCTCGGCTCGAACAGTCTCGCCGGCGGCACCATGGCCTTTGGCAACTTCGTCCCGGCGGCGCGCATTAACGACGCCAAAAATCACTTCGGTAACATCACCGGCTTCGACGCCGCCGGTCAAGCCTACGTCAGCGCGCGAATCGATTCCGTCCTCGCCCCGGTCGACCCCACTGGCATCATCGGCTCGACGATGACGGGTAGCCGAGGGGGCTTAATGTACGGCGGGCCCGGTAACAATTCGTTCATTACCCAAGGCCCCGGCGCTTACGAATTGGTTGGCGGACCCTGGGTCGATTCCTTCAACATTCGCCCCTCTTACAACGGAGTTCCCGCCACTTATGCGATCGACGGCGGCCCGGGCGGCAACAACACGCTGACGGTCCGCGCCCCCATCGGCGAGAACGTCACCTTCGAAAACGCGGCGATTGCCGATAAGTACGATGCGAATCTCCGCGCGCTGAGCATTCGGGCGAACGCCGGACTCTCCGCCACCGCCCACGGCATCACCAAGGTTCAGGTCACCGCCGAGACCGGCGCCGACATCACAATCGGAGACACCTCGCTGCTCAATATCCAGTGGGTCGTGATCGGCGGCACGGACCTCACTTTCGGCGGCTCCAGCGCGCCAGATGTGATGACCGTCACGACGAACTACAGTTTTTTTGGAACGGCCGACCGCCGACTTACCCCGCAACTCATCGTCAACAATGCGAATGTTCCCCCCCAAGCCAACATCGACTGGCGCCAAGCAATCACCAGCGCTAGCCTGCTGCAGTCCTACATCAACGCCGGTTGGCTCCGTCCCCTGGGGGCCGGCCCCCACAATTATTACGATTCGTCGTTCAATTATTATCCCGCGGGCATCCTGGTGGCGCCCTTCGCGCGCGCCGCTGTTGACGCCCCCATCTACAACGTCACGCGGACCTTTGGAAACAGCGGCCGAACGCAGACCATCCAGTACCAAGCGGTGAATACGGGCTTCAGCACCATCACTCTCAATGGTTCGGGCGCGAGCGACACCTACAACATCACCCAAGGACTTGGTAGTTTCTCGCAAATTGTGATCGCCGATTCTGATTCGTCCACCCAGAACCAACTGAACGTTGAGTTTCGGCATCCCCTGCTGCTGCCGCAGCAAGCGATCATCACGAACAACGTGATCGAACTGAAGTATTACACGCCGGTCATGTTGTTTGATGGACGGCGCTACGATGGCGTTCAGTACACGCTCTACCCGTATCGATTCTTCGCTTCGAGCGTGGCGTACGATCCACGTGTCTTCTTTGGCTCGAACGTTGAAGCAACGCTCAAGCTCGGTCGTCCGTTTAAGGAAACGATTGTCAATCGCGATGCGCTCGGTTCAACACAACGAGTAACAGTGTTGTTCGATGGCGCCCTCGGCGATTGGCAGCCGACGGGAACCTTGGGTTGGAATACCGTCTATCGGCCTGATTTGCTGTGGTATCAGATTTACAACGGAACCACGCCAACCAACGACTATTTCACGCCCTACGTGGCCACCATGGCGTACGACGTGACGAACTCGGCTCAAGGTGTGGTTGCGCTGAACACGGGCTTCGTGCAAAGCCCGACTGGCAATGCTTGGAATTACTATCTGTCGCTCATCGGATCGGCCAGTTCGAGCGTTAAGGTCCTTGCCAACACGGGCAATCTCACGCTCCAACAAAGCAGCATCGGGTTCGCTCCGGGGCTGTACGAGGTCTTCGGCAACTCGGGCAATCTCCGCGTCTATAAAACCGATGGCGGTGTGAACACCTACTATGTGTGGGGCAACACCGGCACAATCACCTTCGATACGTTCGGCCCCGAAGTCGGGCAGAGTGACGTGATTGAAATCCGCGCCAATGGCGGAACGGTTGATATCAATAATCGCGTCTCGGCATTTACACTCGCGACCGCCAATCCCGATCTCATTGTGAACGTCGTCGCGAACTCGGGTCAGATTGATGTCGACACCATCGTTCCCAACAACTTGTTCCACAGTGTCCGAACGCAAGTCAACGTCGGCTTCGGGTCGCTGGCGGCGATCACCGGCGTGATCAATCTGTCCGATTCTAACTTGGCGGCGTCGGCGCTCTTGGCATCAACCTCGCTGCGGATTGACGATCGCAACAACGCGCAGGCGGCGCCGCTGTGGGACTTTAATCGGCAACGCGCGATTCTGGGAAACTTACAGTTCAACTATCAGAATCTGGCGACCTTCGATCCCATCAGTCGGCTCGATCTCTACCCTGCGGCATCCACCGGATTATTCCTGCGGCAAAAGCCTCCGTTCACAACGATCCGCCGAACCGATCAGTTGCTGCCGAACTGGGTCATCTCGGGCAGCAACACCTGGAACTTCAAAGATGGCGAGACCTTCAGCCGGACCTACACCGTGAGTGGAATGGGCGCCTTAACGCCTACGTTCGCCGCCTCCAATTTGCCGCCAGGCATTAGTATCGATCCCCAAACCGGCGTCGTCTCCGGAACCGTTGCCGCCAACGCCTATCAATTGGGAGCTAACCAAGCGCTTATTACCGTCAATAACGGACTCCTCACAATCGGCTACACAGTGCAATGGCAGATGCAGCCGGCGATCGAATTGGCGCCGATCGTCTTTCCCATGCGACTGCTCGAAGGGCAACTTGTCGCTTCGGAGCCGCTGCAAACTACCAACACCTTCCCGCGACCTGTGACCCTCGCTGTTAATGGTCTCCCGACCGGCCTCACCTTCAATCCGCAGACGCGCATCATCAGCGGAACCATCGCCCTTGGCGCCGCCCAGCAGGGCCCCTACACGGTGACCATCACCGCCAGCGACGGCGTGGAGCAAGTCGTCATCAGTCGCGAGCTCACGGTAACCGGAATCACCATCACCCCCCCAGCCCCCCGGGTTGTTTACCACGGCAGCAGCGTTTCGATTCCGATCAATGCGACCAGCGCCTCGGGCGGTCCACTGGTCTTCTCTGTGCTCAACGACACTTTGCCAGCCTGGCTCACCCTCAACCCGCACACCGGCGTGATCAGCGGCGTGGTCCCGGCGCTCGCCAGCACAAACGAAAACTTTTACATTCAGCTCAAAGCCACGTTGGGGAGCGACAGCGCAGAGACGCTCCTCTACCTCGTCGCGGTGCGGCCAGGAATTACGAACTACCTGCAACTTTCGAATGGGGGACCACGCACGTTCGTCACGGGAGAGACCATCAATCTGTTCGTGGATGTCGTCAATCGCTTGGACTTCCCGGTGAGTTACTCCGTCACCGGCCTCCCCGCGGGAGTGCAACTCCAAAGCTCCGGAAACTACGCCTCCATCACAGGAACCATCGCTCCCGGCGCCGCCAGCCCAACTCCGTATGTGGTGCGCGTGACCGCCACTGATGGATTCTCCACCAGCACCGTTGAAACGCAGTGGAGTGTTTCCGCGCCTTCGACTATCACGATCGACCCGCTCCCACAATTCGACCTCAACGCGACCTTTCCGCTGGAATACCAATTTCCGGCGAGCACTTCCCTCACCGCAACGCTGACCTATTCCGCCACGGGACTGCCGCCCGGCATTACGATCAATTCCACCACAGGGCTCATCACCGGCACGGTCCCCGCCCAGCGGGCCTACGATTCCATCTTCGACGCCACGATCACCGTCTCCGACGGAACCAATAGTCGCGCCTCCGCCGTGCGCTTTCGCGTGCTCGCGCCCGACTTCTTCGCCTATTCATTCCCCCGCTACGATAACAGTGGAGACATCACGCTCACCGTCAATGGGGGCTATTTTCTCTCCACCGCGCTCAAGCAGTATCCCGAAGTGGGGCCGCCGGTGGGAACCAGCTTCCCCGCCGGACTACTGGACTTTTCACTGTTCGCCTACGAACCGGGCGGCGCGGTCGAAGTCACCATCGCTGGACTCACGGCGACCGAACTCACCAACTACTACAAATATGGACCGACGCCCGCGAACAGCTCAGCGCACTGGTATAACTTCCTCTTCGGCGTCGCGACCGATGGGGATAGCGCGGTGGGCACCGGGCGAGAAATTGTGGGCGATACTCTGGTGCTCCACCTGATCGATGGCGGCCGCGGCGACGACGACCTCGCTCAGAACGGCGTGATCTTCGACATCGGCGGCCCCGCGATCGTGACCTCGCCCCCAGCGCTCTTGGGCGACTACAACCGCGACGGCGCAATCAACGGCGCCGACCACACCCTGTGGCGCACCACGTTCGGAACCTCAGTCGCGACCCCGTTCCTAGCTGCCGACGGGAACGGCAACGGCCTCATCGACACCGGCGACTATACGATTTGGCGCGACCGCCGAACGGCCCCCGCCGTGGTGGCGACCGCCGCCGTGAGCGCCATCGCGCCCGCCGGTATTTTCGCCCCGTCGCCTGCTCGCCGAAACTCGTTCAGCGCTGTGCATGACACCATTTTCAGCGACCTCGGCGCCTCCGAACGGCCCCGGCGCGAATTGCTGCTGCAAGAACTCCGCGATGCTCAACGCGCCCCAACCGACGGGGACTTCGACCGCGCCTTCGAGTGCGAAGTCGAGTGTGAAGAGCCCTCCGAATTCACTGCCAACTTGACCACACTCGTCAACGGCAAATTGTAGCCACCCGCCGCGCGAGAGATTTTTCAAAAGACTTCTCTCGTCCCCCGAAATTTCTCGTGCGCCCGCCGTCGATTATGTCACGGGGAACACAAGCTGACGCAGCTCAAGCTTCGCGGCGTCCCCTGTACGACGCGATTTCTCAGTTTTTCTCTCACGGCAGTTGACAGACTGACGTTTGTCGCTATAAACTTACAGATGTAGGTACTGCCGATGGCGGAACCTTTCCCTTCAACTCCAGGTCCGAGACGTCGATGCGTCCCTCCCTCTCGAAGGCTGAACTGGAAGTCGCCCGAGTCTTGTGGGACCTCGGGGGGGGGACGGCCCGCGACATCGTCGATGCCTTGCCATCGGCGAGTAAACGGGATTTTTCGACGATTCAGACCTATCTCTCCCGGCTGGAGGCCAAGGGATACGTCAGCGCGGTGCTCAAGGGCCGGGTGAAACACTTCAAAGCGAAAGTGAAACCGAGTCAGGTGATTCGCGAGACGGTGAGCGATTTGGTCGGACGGCTGTTCGGCGGCCGCACCTATCCGCTCCTCACGCACCTAATTCAGGATGGCGGGGTGTCGCCGGCGGAGCTGGTGCAGTTGCGGGCGCTGATTGATGAAATCGAGCGGCACGGGGCCAGCGAGGGAGCAGCTCCGGGCGCTGAGCCCGGGCGCGAGGCCCGTTAATCCTCGGAGCGACAACCATGGGTGAATTGCATCACGCGAACTGGACGATCGTCTGGTCGGTCGAGCGACTGATCGCACAGGCATGGCAACTGACGATGCTCGCGCTGGTTGTTGCCCTCGTGGGGCGCCTGCTCGAACGGCGTAATCCCACGCTGGTCCATTTGTTGTGGCTGGTGGTCTTAGTGAAGGCGGTCACGCCACCGTGGATCGCGGCGCCCACGGGCGTGTTCTCCTGGATCATCGGTTCCAGTCCATCGCTCGCTCTCCCCGCAATATTGCCCGGCCCGGCGGTTGTCATCGCGCCCGCGACCACGGCGCCGAGCGGAATTGTTCGAGCGCTGCTTGGGATTTGGGCAGTTGGCGCTGCTTTGGCGCTGGCGTGGTGGAGTGTGCGGGCGTGGTCGCTCGCCCGGATGATTCGCGCGCATCGACTGTCAGCAGATAATCCACTGGTGGCCCAAGCGCGGGAGCTTGCCGCGGGCGCACCTGCTGAGCTTGATCTCGTTGTCTCCCCCGCGGGGATTGGCCCCGCTGTCTGCGGATTCCGCCGGACGACGATCATCCTCCCGCAGTCACTGGTTGACGCGTGCGATTGGGAGATGCTCCGACCGGTGCTCGCCCACGAACTCGCGCACGCTGCGCGGCGCGACCCGCTGGTAACAGCGCTCGGCTCGCTCGTGCTCTGCCTGTGGTGGTTCCACCCGTTGATGTGGTGGGCGGTCGCCAGCACCGCGCGGGTCAGCGAACGCTGCGTCGATCGGGCGGTACTTGGCGAATGGCGGGTGCGACTGGTGGACTACGCTCGGAGTCTGTTGAAGGTTGTGGAGCTCCGGAGCGAGCTGCGTTTATCGCCTGGTCTCACAGGCCTGCGGCCATGCGGCATCACGGCAGAGCGGTTGGAGCTGTTGCGCACCGATCCACGGCAGGCCCGCACGCGGCGCAGCGTCCAGCAATGGCTGGGGGCGATCGCGCTGGGCTGCGTCTTCCTGCCGGGAGCGCCGCTGGCGGCTCTGCAACCAAAATGCACGGGGCCAGCCGAGCGATCGACATCACGCAGTAGCAATCCCGCCAGCGCCGGTATTGCGCACACTCCCTCGGTATCCCCAGTGGAGGGTGGCTAATGGTTGATTCTGTTCGTCTTGGCAGCGTCTAGCTGACGCTCGGTACAGCGGCGCGGACACGTGGATGTTCCGCGCGCTGCTATGTGAGCCGCGGAGTGTTTCCGCGATTCCAGTTCCCCCATGGGAAAACGCCGGTGATGCCCGGTGGCGCCTACGGTCCGCGCGCTGCGCGGCGCCAGGTGCTCGTGTCCTTCAACAACTCAGAGAGAATCTTCCTATGAATCGCATGTTTTCACTTGTAGCCACTTTCGCGGCCTCCATCGCTTCCCTGGCCGGCGCGGTCGACATCCGGTCGGGCCAAACCAACGTGCTGCTCGATACGGCGACACTCGCCTCGGCGGCCAGCCTTAATCTCAGTGGCGTGTCGCCCACGGTCATCGCCCCGGGGTCGCTGGGGCCGAACTCAGTCGCGTTTAAGATCAATTCGCGCACCGCTTCGGCGCCGCTTCTGCCGACGACGTTCTCGTATAACCCGGCCAACTTCTTGGGCTCTTTCACAGGGAAGCTCGAACACGAAGGCTCGGTCTTTTTCAACGCCAACGCTGTGCAGGTCGGCAACTTCACGATCGGATTCGATGCGGCCCGGGCCGGAACCTTGGGAGGCAAGGCGAGCGGCTTCTTCGTTGAAAGCACCGTCGGCATCGCCGCCAAGCTGTTCGACGTCGAGAACCCCTCGGCGCTCGCGGCGACGGCCAGCGGGCTGTCGATCACGGCGAACCTGCTCGTCTCGCCCGAGTTCGGCGGTTTCTTGCAACAAAACGGTCTCGCCACCACGAATCTGGCTGGCGCCGACGTCGGCGACGCGTTGGTCGCCGCTGTTGTGCCGGAGCCGGCGAGCATCCTGCTCGGCGCCCTCGCGCTTGTCGGCGGATGGTACGCCGCGCATCGCCAGAAAAAGTAGTTGTTGGCACGTCAACCGGCGGCGCGTGGCGACGACCGTCACGCGCCGCCATCGAACATCCAGAGGGGGGTCGAAGAAGTCCAGCGGACAGCTCCGAACGGACATGTGCTCTGGTCCTGCCTCCGGTTGACTCCCGCGCACTGGACGAAGTTCCCAGCAAGTGGCGATCCTCGCTCGCATGATGCGGCCATTGGCAGTTGATGAGTGTCCAAGCGTTAAACTCCGTCGGTTGTCAACCCGCATTTGTGGCCACCCACCCGCAGAGGGGTTTGTCAATAGTCATTTGTAGCCACCCGAAATATGTAATGTGCCCGCCGTCGATTGTTTCACGTGAAACAATCTTCCCGCGGACTTCCGCCTGGAACTTTTGCCCCGCAGCCGCTGTCTCATTCCGAAGCGAGGGTGATCGATCTTGAGACGGAATTCCAGCTTTGCGGGTTGTACATTCGTGCAAAAATGGCAGTTACTTTACGGCGTTTGATCCCGGTTTCTCCCATCGTGGGGTGAACAAACCCGCCGAAAACAACGTAAAACACCGCCTTTGCGACGTTTTTCGTCAAGATTGTCGTTCGGCCAACGAATAGTTTGTAGTGATTGGTACGAAATCTGCTTCAGGAGTACCCGCCTTGGTTACCAGCAAGCCGAACCAGAGTCATTTGCTAGCAAACCAACCAAGTTGGCCTTAAATCAGCCAAGCGAAGCGACCCGAAACGCCATGGAATTGCCCTGTTCGCGGCGAGGCATTTCGGTCCTAATTTAGACGATTCGGGAGACGAGGATTGTTCTCCCATGGCGTCGAACTCTCGGAACATAGAGGAGTTCGTTACCATGACTACCCATCGCACGGAGGTTCGTTCGCATTCGGCTCACACCCCCGGAGCCCCGCACATGCCACAAAATTTGGCCAATTTGGACGTTTCCGCCCCCACCGACGAAGCCCTCTTGGCGCTCCATCGCCAGAACCCCCAGGGTCCGCACTTGGCCGAGCTGGTCAAGCGGTACGAACGGGAACTGTTCAACTATCTGCGGCGGTTTTTGGGCGATGCCGTACTGGCGGAAGACGCCTTTCAGGCGACCTTTTTGCAGGTCCACCTGAAGGCCGACCAGTTCGATTCCGACCGCAAATTCCGCCCGTGGCTCTACACTGTGGCCACCAATCGGGCGATTGATATCCAGCGCCGCAACAAACGGCACCAATTGGTCAGCCTCGACCGGCCCAACCGGTCCGAACATACCGAAGTTGGTTCGCTCTTGGATCTTCTTCCCAGTCGGGAAGGAAATCCGGGCGAACGAATGGACGGCGGCGAGCGTATTGAATGGGTACGCCGGGCCGTGGCCGCCCTGCCGGAGCAACTCCGGACCGCGGTCTCTCTGGTGTACTTTCGCGGTCTGAAGTACCGTGAAGCTGCTGCCGAAATGTCGGTGCCGGTGGGCACCGTCAAGAGCCGCCTCCATTCGGCCCTCAGCCGACTGGGCGAAGCCTACGACAACGGCCAGTAATCGATTCGATTACAACGCCGGCCAGTCGAAGGCCGGCTCATTGATGGAAAACCACTCTCAGGGCGCCTGCCAAATCGGCATGGCGCCCTGTTTTGTTTCCAGCGTTTGAGCGCTTCCGTCGACTGATTCTGCTGCGATGCGCGACCAACTTGTTAGTTACGTTCTGGGCGACCTCTCCGCCGAAGAGCGGCAAGCGGTTGAAGAGCGGCTCGCCAGTGACGAACATCTGCGAGCGGAGCTGGACCAGATTCGCGCCTGCCTGGCCGGCGCCGCCCTCGATGAAGATGGCGATTGTCCGCCGGACTTGGCGCACCGCACCGCTTGCCATGTGCGGACCGTCGCCGACAGCGGTACGTACACCAGCGACGGCGAACTCATTGAAGAAAATCCATCACCTGCCACTTGCGGCTTAGCGCTCTTGGGCGGGCACTGGTCCGCTGCCGACGCGGTGGTCGCCGCCGGCGTGGTGCTGGCCGTTACGATGCTCTTGGCCCCGGCGATTCGCGCCAGCCGCGATTCCGCCCAGCGTCTGGGGTGCGAGAACAATCTGCGGCAACTTGGTCAACTGCTGGTGCTCTACGCGGATGAAAACGGCGGCTACTTCCCCCAAATTCGGCTGCACGATAACGCTGGCATGTACACGCTGCGCCTCGCGGAAGAAGGTTTCGCCGAGCGTGACGACCTCTCGCAGTGGGTGCTCTGTCCGGCACAATCGGCTTCAACGCAAGCGGTTGTGCTGCCGACGCTCGAACAATTCCACCATGCCCGCGACCAGTTGCTACGGCAATTCCAGCGCCGCATGGGAGGGAATTATGCGTATCGGTTGGGTTATATGAGTGATGGAATTTACCTACCAGTCAAAAACGAGAATGATTGCCGCCAGCCGCTCTTGAGTGACGCGCCGCAGTGGCAAGAAGGCGAACTCCGGAGCGCCGCCCACGCTGGCGGTCAGAATGTGCTCTACCAAAGCGGCTGCGTTCGATTTGTAGTCGGCTGCCGAGCGCCGGGGAGTTGCGATCACCTCTTCCTCAATTCCGCGGGCATCCCCGCCGCCGGGCAAGACGCCAGCGATGCGGTGCTCGGGCGCAGCGAAGTTACGCCCGCTGTGAACCACAACGTGTTGCCGTAATGCCCGCCACGTAGCAGGTAAATGTTGCCGAAAAGCAACGTGTGCCAGTCGATAACTCCGCGGCGTGTTCCGCCGCAAGTTTCAATACTGTAAGCACTTAGCGCTGTTTCTGTGCGCCGCTGAAATGAATTGGCCCGGCGCTTGCTTCTGTCCGTTCTCAGCATCCTCCCCTCGATACGCCGCATCCAGCCCTGTCCCCTCGGGCTGGGTGCGGCGTCCTTTTTGGAGAAGTGGGCAGCAGGCAGACGGCAGCAGGCAGTAAACATTCGCGGCGGAACATACCTCGTCCCGATCACCGATCACGAATCACCACTCACGATTCACTCAACTTTTCATGCACGCTCGCGAACTCGTTGAAATCGCCGCGCTGGTTTGTTTACAGGGCGCAGAATTATCGGCTGTGACGACCGAATTGGGCGAGACGGCGCTCTCGGAATACTGGGTCGCGTCGCGCTGTCGGCTGAACGAATGGAGCCGGCGGCTGCGAAACTTGGGGCATCACGATTCACTGCTCGCGCCGACTAAGCGCACTGCGCTTGCCGACTTGGCGGTGGAGATCACCATCAGCCAACCACTGACCCGCGCAGTGGCGGCGCTCGCCAGTGTGCATGACTCCCGCCGCGAAGTGGCCGAGTCCGCCGCAATCGGAAGAAATGTCCTCAGCGGCCATAACGAAGCGCTCAGCCGTCTGCGGGCGCTCACCTTCGCGCGCTGGCCGAATAACACGCCGCGCGGCCGCCAGTGGAAAAAGCTCAATAGCCAAGTCGAGCAGTGGACCGACTGCCTGCTCGGCTATCTCCCCGGCGGCCCCGCCACCGCCGCGTGTGCGTTTGATGTGACCCGCTACTGCGAGTTTGCCGAAGACGCCGCCGACCATCTGGCCGACCGCCGCACGATGGCGACGCAGCAACTTCTCTTGGCTTCACTCCGCGCCCAGTTCGCGAAGCTCAACTCGCACAGCGTTTGCGGCGACTTGAACAACCGCATCGCCGCCGCTGCGCTCGGCCTGTTCGGCGCCGAGTTGTTCGATAGCTACGGCGTCCTCCGCAGCACTTGGCAAAATCGCATGACCGGCGTCGCGGATGATGCGCTGGGGATGATTGAAGAGCTGTTCACCGCGGAGGCGGTGATGCCGCCGAATCTGCCGGGACGGTGGAGTGTGTAGTGCGAAACGTAGAAGACGCAATCATTATGCCGGCGGAAAGTTTGGGGAAACACCATTCACCCAAAAGGATTGGTCACCCTCCCAATAGCGCGTCGAACGATCTCGCATGCGACTAATCTCGGAATACGTTAGCCAGATGCCATGAGCATCAAACAAGAACAGTTCTCCCGATTCCAGTGGCAAATGTTCTTCTCTGCCACTCTTTACCCACGCGACTAGATCAAGTCCCGAAATAACTGTTGTTACGAGCGCAACTTCGGGATTCGCTGACGGTTCGTCCGCTGGTTGAAATTCGTAGTATCGATGACCGTCAGGACGTTGGCAAAGCAAAACGCGATAATCTCGCTGTGCATCAATTCCCCAGCGGTTCCAATTCGGCGCGCCACGTTGAACGGGATTCTCTGGATCATGCCAATCCCAACCGCAAGCTAGGCATTGCAATGCGCGACGAGTTGGCAACGACGCCAAGCAGTATGGGCATGTTGATGATTGCACAACATTCTCTCCAGCAGTCTAATCACCGCTACTTTCAATGCCGTTTGGCCGTCAGTTCAATCAACGGTGCAACAATACCATAACGATCCGCGGATCGTTTCGGCCTCGATCAACCGCCGATTGATAGAGACTCTTTCGCTCGGCCGATGAATGGGTGCGGGCCGGGTACCCAGGGTCGGTCGCGTTGCGACCGACCCTGGGCTGAATGATGGAATCCCTTCAGGATTCATTGGGGAGCGAGCACGTTTGCTTCCACTCCGAACACCGAACCAATAAGCGGGCAAGGCGATTGCGAGAATTGCGATCGTTTCGACGATGTGGCTGTAGGGGTCCGCGGGGCTGATAAAGAAACCAACCACGGCGGCGGAAACAGTGATGCCAAACACAGGGATGAGGTGATTCATTCTCGATTCACTTTCGCTGATCTTTGCGACGTGTGGTGACGGGAAGGTTATCGCCGCATTCTCGCTCGGGTCGGGGGACCCAAGCTACCTTACTAGATTACCGTTTCAGCAGGTGCAGCAGCAAGAACCACAGGTTCGCGGCGTAGCGGCCGGCGAGGCGGCGGGGTTCGAGCGCGGCGCGGTAGAGCCATTCGAGGTGCAGCTTTTGAACAACACGCGGGGCGCGGGAGACTTCGCCGGCGATGAAGTCGAGCGTGGCGCCGACTTGCATAGCGACCACGGGGCCGAGCGCGGGGAGGTTGGCGGCGAGCCATGTTTCGCCTTTAGGTTGGCCGAAGGCGGCGAACAACAGGTCGGGTTCCGCGGCGCGGATGCGTTCAATCAGCGCGGCATGTTCGGTGGGTGACAGCTTGCCGAGGTGTGGCGCTTCGACGCCGACGATTTGGATGCCGGGGTGTTGGGCGCGCAGCTTGTCGGCGGCGCGCTGGCCGACACCTTCGCCGGCGCCAAGGAAAAAGATCCGGCGGTTCTGCTTGACGGCGTTCGCGCAGAGCGTTGGCACGAGATCGGAACCGGCGACGCGCTCGGGGAGCGGGCACGCGGTGCGTTTGGAAAGCCAGACTGGTGGAAATCCATCAGCGGTAACGAGGTCGGCATGCTCCGAGATGGAGCGCAGCTTCTCGTCTTGAGCACAGAGCATTGCCCAATTGAGATTCGCGGTGATCACTAGCGCGGGACGGCGCGCTGCGACCAGTGCGTCGACGTAAGCGAGCGTCTCGGCGAAGGTGACGGCGTGGAAGTCGATGCCGAGGACGTGGCATGTGCGCAGCGCAGTAAGCGCTGGCGGCGAAGGAATCGGCGGCGAGAGTGTAGAGTTCACTGTGAATGTCGATATTGGGTGGCACTGCTGGCTTGTCCAGCAGTGGGAAGCGGCCATTTATAACAAGCTCGGCGGCGCCCACTGCTGGACAAGTCGGACAGTGGCACACATCTGTCGCAACAACCGGTGACGTTTAACAGCAATGCTAGCGCCCGGCGGCTAATGATTGGTCGATCAATTGTTTCAGTTTGGCGGATTCCGTTGTAGCGCTGTGTCGCTCGCGGACCAACTTAGCGCCATTCTGTCCGAGGCGCGATAGTTCGTCGACCGAAGCATGGCACGCGGCGCGCATCGCGGTGGCGAGCGCGTCGACATCGCCGGCGGGGATGAGCCAGCCGTTTTCGTTGGGGCGCACCAGCTCAGCAACGCCGGCGACCTGGGTGGCGATCACCGGTCGGCCGAGGGCGAGGGCTTCCATCAGGACCACCGGTAGGCCTTCGGCGAAGCTGGGGAGGACCAATGCGCGGGCCGACAGAATCGCGGCGCGAATGGCGTCGCTGCTTTGCCAGCCCAACAGGCGCACGGAAGAGGCTAAGCCGCGAGCGGCGATTTGGTTGGTGAGTTCGCTGCGCAAGGGACCATCGCCGATAATATCGAGCTCAAACGGTTCACCGGCGCGATGCAGGCGCGCCGCGGCTTCGATCAGCAGCGGGATGCCTTTTTGTTCGTGCAGGCGCGCGACGACGACCAAGCGCGGCGCGGTGGGCGGTGTGACCGAAGTCGTTTGCAAAAACTCGTCGTCGAGACCGCAGCGCACCACGTGGACCTTGGACCAGTCATTCACCTCAGTCCAGCGATACAGTTGGCTGCGGCCGAAGCTGCTAACGCCGACGACGAACTCGGCACCGGCGATCTTTTCGCGCAGCTTGAGCAGCTCGGGGCGATCAAACTCCTCGGGGCCGTGGACGGTGAAACTAAACGGCGGACCGCCGAGTGCGCGGCAGAGCAGGGCGACCGTGGCGGAGTTAGTGCCGAAGTGAGCGTGCAGCCAGTTGACGCCACTATCTCGGCACCACTGGGCGAGTCGGCACGCTTCGAAGAGGTAGATGGCGTGGGTGGCGAGGCCGCGGTCGCTGCGGTGGCCGAGTTTGAGTGTGAGGAGCGCGGCGCGGCAGAATTTGGCGGGGTGAGTGCTAAGTCGCGAAACGGCGGCGGCAAGCAATCGGAGTGGACCGCCACCCAAGAGGCGGCGGGTGATTTTCTCTTCGGCTTGGTCGCGGGGATCGACGAGCGCTTCGTTCCATTGGCGGATGGCGAAACGCAACACCTTGGCGCCGGCGCGCTCGAGGCCGGCGATCTCGCGACGCACGAAACTGACGCTCGTTTGCGGATACTGGTTGACGAGGTACGCAACGGTGAGTTGTTTCGACCGCACTTGCGAATCACGCACGGCGCGCGGCGCTACAACCTCAGCGGGCTCAGCGGGGGGTTCGAGAACAGTGCTCATGCTGATTCCTAACTTCGGTCGGTGCGAATCCAGCGGCGTTCGCGGCGGACGAGGTAGCGGGCGTACATCGGCGCCTTGGCGGCGGCGTAGAGCGGCGCGGTGAGTAAGCCGGTCAGCGGCACATCTTGGCGAGCGAAACGCCACCAACTCGCAAGCACCGCGGCGACCATCGCCAGTCCCGCGCAAGTGAGCAAGAGCCAAGGTTCCGGTGAACCGCTGAGCGCGGAGGGAAAGGCGATCAGCCACGTCGCGAACCAGGCGAGCACTAACAGGGACAGCGGCGGTACGGCAAGGTCGAGCGCCATGAGCGCGAGCGTTGGGCGAAGCTGCTTGACCGCTTCCCACGCCAAGCGCGGCGCCATGTGGGTGAGAACTTGCAGATGGCCATGCTCCCAGCGCGTGCGCTGGATGCCGCTGCTTTTGGCGCCGGTCGGGAGTGATGAAATCACCACCGCTTGTTCGCAGAAAGTTGGGTTCTCACCGCGCATCAGCAGATCGAACGTGAGCTGCATATCTTCGACAATGTGTCCGCCGGCAAGCGGTAAAGTGGTTGCGATACGCCACGGCAGCGCGATGCCGGAACCGGTGAGCAAGCTGGGCAGACCCAAGCGGTGGAGCCCGCGGAGGCGAACGAAGTTCTTCACCGTAACCGCAAACTCGGACACAAGTTGCCGAGGCGTAGCGCCGGCGGGACGAACCATCAGGTACTTGCCCTGCACGGGGCGATCGGTAGCGAGTGCGGTGCGGGCAAGCTCTTGCAGGCAACCCGCTTGCGGTTGGCAATCGGCGTCGAACAGCAACACCACCGCGGGCGGCACGGAGCGCGTGCGAAGTTCGGCAAGGCCCGCTTGCATGGCAAAACCCTTGCCGCGATCGGTATCGCTGGTTCGCTCCAGCACAATGGCCCCCATGCCGCGGGCGATTTCGGCGGTGCGATCGGTGCAGTTGTCGGCAATCACCAAGAGTTCATCGTGCGGCGCAAGTTGCCGTTTGAGCAGGGTGAGCGTGGCGACGATTCCGGCCTCTTCATTGTGCGCGGGGACCAGGACAGCCAGCGGTGGACGCGGTGTGTCGTCTGGCGATCGCTTGGTGCGCTGTGGCGCCAGCGCGGCGGCGCATTCGATCACGAACACCAGCACGAGTGTGGTGATTGCGACGGCGAAGATGGTGAGAGCGATGATCAACTCAACGGTTCCTTAGTTGACCACACCGAGCACATTGGCGCCGTAACTGGCGACGGTGCGAACCAGATCGGCCTTCGATTCGTCCAGTGAACCAAGAGTCGCGCCGACGAAGAGCACGCCGTCGGAGTGAATTGCCAGCTCCTCGGCTTCAAAGCGACTGAGGCGGCCGTAGTCCGTGCTCAACAGCGCGATCGGGTGCCGCAACCGGTGTTCATCGGCGGCTTCGAACGCTTTGCCCACGCAGGTGGCCTGGGCTTCGCCGAAGTCGGCGTCGGGGTCCGCTGCCCCCTGTCCCTTACCGTTGGTTGCGAGCCGGCGACCAGCGGGAACGCGGAACGAATCGCCCCCTTTGCTGCTGCCGATCGCGAGCAGTTCGGCTGTTTCCAATGGCGCCGATTCGCCGGAGATATCGATCACCAGCGCGGGGCTGCGGACCCGGCCGAAGTAGTTCGCCAGATCGCGACCGAGCTTGAGCGCCCCTTCATGCCGCGGGCCGAGGTTGATGATCGCCAGATTGTAGTGGCCGAGGCCCATGCTTCGCAGTAGCGCGTGCGCGAGGCCGGAGCGATCGGCGCCCGGGCTGAGCGCTGCGAGCCGCGGACTCGTGCTGGCGGTGGGCGCTTGCAAAACCGGCACGCCGAGTTCGGCGGCGCGGTAGGCGTCGCTCGAGTGGACCAAGCGCCGGGCCGTGAGTCCGTCGCGTACGAGCAGCGGCGCGATGAACGCCAAGCCACACAGGCCGAAGAGGGCCACGGCCAATTTTTTGAAGTTCGACAACGTGGCGGGCGTAGCGGGCTCGATTGGCGAGGTGCTGGTGAGCAAGTAGGAGGTCGATTGCTTCAATCTTTCGAGCGTATCGATATCGCCCAACAGCTTGGTTTGCCGCTGTAGTAACGCTTCACGGCCGGCGAGCAGTTTGCGCTCGCGTTCGGCGCTGGTGCGGAGCGCGGCGATGCGTTCGTCGTGTTCGCCGATCAGTCGCTGGACTTCTCGGCAAGCATCGGTGGAGCTTTTGATCTGCAGCGCGAGTTTCTGCATTTCGCGGCTGCCGGTGGGATCGCTGTCTTCGAGTTCCCTGCGCTCGGATTCGAGCGTGGCGATCTCTTGGCTCCCTTGCAGTTGCTTGAGAACCAAATCAAGTTCGAGCTTCGCCTGTTCGTAGTCGGCGGTGCTGATGAGCCGTTGACTATGCAGGGCGGACGCGCGTTCGAAGGCGCGCTGATTCTGCTCGAGCTGCACCTGCAACAGGGCTTGCTCCTTCTGCTCCTCGATGGAACGCTCAAGTTGAGTGAGCCGGGCCGTGGCGGGAACGGTTTTTGTAACCGCTTGCGGCCGCAGAAGTTTCTCTTCCGCTTTAAGAGCCTCTAGGTCAAGTTGTTTTTCGAACAGCGTGCTCTTGAGCATACTGCGCTCTTGCCGCAGACTATCCAATTCCGTGGCGATGCTGGAATACAGCCCGCACTCAGTACGAAATTTGTCGAGCTGGCGATCCGCAATTTCAATCTCATTCGCAACGGCTTTCTCGGCGGCCGTGAGGGCGGCGAGGGACTTGTCGAGCTCGGCA
The DNA here is from genome assembly GCA_022841705.1 of Pirellulales bacterium. GTDB lineage: Bacteria > Planctomycetota > Planctomycetia > Pirellulales > Lacipirellulaceae. The sequence goes on along the minus strand of JALHQZ010000002.1, from coordinate 1,739,307 downwards.
TCACGTTGTTTCTTCACTTCGGCTTGGGCCTGCGTGACGATTTGGCCGAGCAGTTTCTCGCCCACCGCTTGGTCGGGCCAGATGAGCGAGACATCGATCGTCGGCGAGCCGGGTGCGATGAAGGTGTGAACGTGGCGCATGAGCTCACTCAGCGGCGCGCCGCTCGCTTCGGCCACGGGCGCGAGGACGGCCTGGGTGGGGAACTTTTGCGCGATGGTGCTGATCTCTTGCGGCTTAAAGTCGACCCCCCAGTAGTTGCCCGGCGTGTAGGCCTGCGTAATGTGCTGCACATGATTTTGCCGATGGAACATCTGTGTGAGCACGAGCGCCGTAAGCAGTGCGCCCAGCGTTGAAGCCAAATACCAGGGCCAGTGCTTCAACAGCACGCCAACAAATACGGTGGAGCCAGCAGCAGGCGCGGGGGAGGCGGCGTGGAGGGAGCGATCGGTGAGGAGTGGAGTCATCGGTCTGCGAGGGGTACGAAACGGAAACGAGGGGAAAGCAACTTGTGACGGCGCTGCGGGCGACGCCGACGGAAGACGGGGGCGGCGCTTGCCGCGTCGCAGGGGTTCGCGCGGGTCGTGGCCGCTGGCAGGCGCGGCTTCCGTGCTCGCGCCCGAAGTGCTGGGGGCGACTTGAAAGCTGGGCGTCCAGCGCCAGGTGGCGACCATGCCAATCGCTAGCAGGACCCAAGCGCCGTAGTCGGAATCGAACCACACCGTGCCGAGCACAATCACTAGTCCGGCGAGCGCGCCGGCGGTCGCGGCGTTAAACATCGCGAGGTCGCGAGCTGGCGAGGCCGTCAGCGCCGCCAGCGCCGCGATGAGCACGAGCGCAAAGAGCGCAACCGCCCCAACCACGCCCCGGTTGAGCCACTGGACCATGTACGCATTGTCGACAGAGTAGAACAACTGGCGCAGCTGCGGTTCGATGAGGCTTGCCATTGCGCCGTCGTTGATATCAAAGTCGCCAAAGCCAAACCAACCCGCCGCCTTCAGCGCGGGAGCATACACTTCCCACAACAAGATGCGATGGCTGGTGCCGGTGTACATTACCTGCCGACCGTTGACGGTAATCGGCATCGCGCTCGAATCGGCAGTGATGCCTGGTGATTCGGCCGAAGTGACGGAGCCTTCGAGCCCTTGCAACAGCGCCAAGGGACCAGTGATGAAGAGCCACAGTGCGCCGAGTGTGGCGGCCACTAGGATCGGCCAGCGCCAAGTACGGCTGAGCAGCACGAGTGGCGCGGCGATGGCGGCGAGCGTTACGAGCAAGGCGCCGCGGGAGCCGGTAGCGAACACCCCTGCACAAAGCAGCAGCGGTGCGTAGCGCCAGAGTGAACTGTGGCCCCACTGCGATCCGGAGCGGCGGAGTTGCAACAGCCACGGCATGAGGCTCGCGAGCATCAGGCCGAAGAAGATGGGATGTTCGAGATGCCCTTCCGCACGGCGCAAGCCGAAGCGCTGGTTGAATTCACCGGCCCACGACCCGGTGCGGCCCAGGAGTTGGTTCAGCAGATTCTGATGGCTGACCGCTTCGAGCCCAGCGAGCAGCGCGAAGCCGACGGCGGGCCAAGCGACATACGGTACGGTGGCGCGGACATCGGCCGGCGACGCGAGCAGGAGCCGGCCGTAGAGATAGGGCAGCAGCCACGCCATCACTTCCGCCACCACGGTGGTGGGACCAAGCAGACCATTCGTCACCAGCGTGGCGACTCCCCCCGCGATCAGCAGCAGCACGAGGGCATCGAGCAAATTGGGCCGCGCGAGCAGTCGACCCCTTCCGGTGGCGAGAAGCAGCAGGATGCCGAAACCCAGAGCGACGCTGCGGGCTTCAATCGGAATAGCGCCAACATACTGAACGGCCCAGCCGGGACTGACCAGCGCGAGGGGTAAACAGAGCCTCGCGGCGGGCAGCAGCCCCCGGAGCGCAAGGGTGGCGCCGATTAGGCAAGCAGCAGCAAGACTGAGGATTAAGACCACTGAGCAGCCGAGTCAGAGAGCTGGCGGGCGACAAATGTGTCGGTCCCCCCCAGCAGCAACGTTCGTTCCCGCCAGTGCGGCCCGTTTTCAAGGGGGACGGTATCGCTCGGCATCTAGCGGAGCAAACAGAATCGAAGCACGTCGATCGCGAAGCTCATTATTTATCATTTTGGTAAGAAACTTGGTTACAGCCGTTGAGAAGTGATAAACCCGCCTATATCCCGGATATTTTTCAGAATATCGTTTTGCGAGAATTTGATTATCACTTGCGCGATTAGAAGCTTGCGTTTGGCCACGACAACGCTTAAGCTGCGTTTACTTGCGGTTTGCCGAGACCGCCAAGTGCGAAGAATTTCCCCCCGATCGGCCCCCGCCATTGATGGCGCCAACTGCACTGATCGCAGTGGGCCAGTCCCAGATTCGCTTGCGAAGAACGTCGACAGCCCCAAGAGCTGTAACGAGTTGTTCGCAGGCCCGAACGCAACCGGCATCGAGCGTTGCTGAATGAACGCCGCGCCGCAGGATTCGCTCCTGTCGTGCGACGGAGTCGATTCAGCAGCGCCTCAATACGAAGCGAGAGACGCAATGGATTCGCATTACCACGCCGCCGAGGCCTCGGGTTGGTACCACGACCTGCGGACCGCCACGGGGCAAGTGCTGGCCTACGCCGATTTGCTGGCCACGTCGAAGCTCAGCCGGGAGCAATCGCTTGATGGCATTCGCGCAAGCTGTGGGATGCTGCTGGAACTGCTCGACGGCTTGTACGACGAAGTGCTCAGCAACGTCTCGGCGGAGAGTTTAACGAAGATCGAAGATCTCGTCTCCACCGTGGTTGATACCTTCCGCGCGACGGCCGATGTGCGGGACGTGCGATTGGCCGTGCGACCAGCGCCGGCGCTGCCCGATGTTTCGTTTCGAACGAATGTGGTGCTCAAGCGCGTGCTCGCCAATTTGGTCAGCAACGCTTTGCGGCACACGCAGCGCGGCGAAGTGCTGGTGAGCACAGGTCTCGAGCCGTCGGCAAAGGATCCTGCCATGCAGCGGGTCTTCATCGAAGTGAAAGACAACGGCATCGGGATGGACCGCGAGACGGTGTTGAAGTACACGCAGCCGAACTCTGCGGAGTTATGTGTCACGCAGCGAGGCCGCGGGCTTCGCACCACGCTGATGCTGGTGGAATCGCTGGGCGGGCGGCTGACGATCAAAAGTTGGATCGGCGTGGGGACGATCGCCCGTGTTGATTTTCCGTTAGAAGCGCTGGCGAGCGGAGCGCCCAACAGCACGCGGCACACGCTCAAAACAGAAATCGATCCTCCATCGAACGAGAGTTCGTCGCGGCGTGTGCTGATCATCGATGACGATGCCGAGATTCGGCAGCTCGTGGCGCTGGCGCTCAAGCCCCACGGCGTGATTGTGACGGGCCATTCGCGACCGGACCAACTGACCATCAGCGATCTGGCTCCGTTTGATCTGGTGCTGCTCGACGCGAATTGCGGCGGCTTCTCCGGCATTGCGAAAGCGGCGGAACTGCACGCGGCGGGCTGCCGGGTTCCGATTGCGATCCTCAGCGGCATGCCCGCGCCGCGCGAGGGGCGCTTCCCCCCCGGCGTATTTTCCTGGCTCGACAAAGGGGCCGGTTTACAAGCCGTGTTAGGGTTGGTGCGGGAGTTGTTCCACTTTCACACCCAGAACCATGACGCGATTAAATTTCAACCCACGGATGCGATTTAGAGAGCACAACAGGTGAAAGCGTCGGTTTTTAATGTTCCAATTTTGATTTAGCCACGCTCGAATCCCGGGGGACGGATTGATGCATAATTATCGCTCAGATTGCGCCGCGGCAGATTGCGGCACGCCGGCCGCGCCACTCTGTTCTCTGCCCGCAGGTGATGAGGAGTTTGACGCGATTCGCGCTTCATTTCTCGGCCGGATAACTCCGCACCTGTCGACCCTGTCAGCCGATGCTGATGGCCAATTGCTGCTGGCAGTTAGCCATCGGGTGGCCGGAACGGCGGGGCTGTTGGGATTGAGCGAAATCGCCGCTTCGGCGCGGCAATTGCACTGCGAAGTGCAGCGGGCCGATTGGTCGGCCGTGCGAAAGTCGCTGCAAGCTTTGCGAACATTGGTGCTTAGCGCTTCAGTCTCGGCCGCCTCCGCCGCGAGCTTATCACTGTAACGGTGCTGGCTACGTTAACGACTCGAGCAGTCTTCAAGCGACAGGCGTCCTGCGAAAAGTGAGTGATTATTTTGGCTGCTGACATGCAAACTATCGAACGCAACGACCTCCTGCTTGCGGATGACGATCCCGACGTGCTCGAAGCACTGCGGATTTATCTCGGCCGGTTCGGCTGGGCGCCCCGTGTGGCGGCCAACAAAGCGGCGGTTTACGAAGCGATCTATCGCAAAACGCCCGACGTGATGCTGCTCGATTTGCAGTTTGGCGAAGCGAACGGCATCGAAATCCTCGAACGGCTGACGCGCGATGGCTTCGCGGCGCCGATCATCATGCTCACGGGCCACGCCACGGTGGCGACCGCCGTGGGGGCGATCAAGATGGGGGCGTTCGATTTTCTCACGAAGCCCGTGGACCTGGAGCGGTTGCGGCTAGTGCTGCTGGATGCAGTCGAGCATGGCACGCCGGTAGTCTCCCCGCCGCCCGACACGCCGCGGCTGATTGCCGGCCAAAGCCCCGCGATGCAGAAGGTGCTGGACACCATCAACGAAGTGGCGCCAACCGACGCTAAAGTGCTGATCACCGGCGAAAGCGGGGTGGGCAAGGAACTGGTCGCCCGCGCGATTCACGAGCGCAGTCGCCGCCGACAGCAGGAGTTCGTGGCGGTGAACATGGCGGCGTTGCCTGAGAAACTGGCCGAGAGCGTGCTGTTCGGCCACGAGAAGGGGGCGTTCACCGGGGCCGACCGCACGCATGTCGGCTGGTGCGAAACGGCCAACGGCGGCACGCTGTTCCTCGATGAAATCGGCGAGATGGAGTTGCAACTGCAAGCCAAGCTGTTGCGGTTCCTGCAGGAAGGCGCTTACCACCGCGTGGGGTCGAGCGCCTCTCGCACGGTGGATGTGCGGTTGATTTCGGCGACCAATCGTTGCTCGCGCCGGTTGGTGAAGGATGGGCTGCTCCGGGAAGATTTGTTCTACCGATTACAGGTGGTAGAGATCGTGGTGCCGCCGCTGCGCGATCGGCGCGAAGAGATTCGCCCGCTGGTGGAGTTCTTCCTCGCCCGCGCCGCCGACCGCCACGGCCGGCCCCGCAAACCGCTGACCACCGCGGCGCTGGCCGCGATGGAATCGTACTCGTGGCCCGGCAACGTGCGCGAGCTGGAGCATGTGGCCGAACGAATGGTGATTCTCACCCGCGACGACGAGCTTGGCGTGAGCAGTTTGCCCGACCATGTGGCGCTTGGCATCGGCCTGGTGTCCGGTTCAGGTTCGCCCGCCCCGTCGCTTTCCGATCAGGACCTGCGGCAGATGGATCAAGTGCAGCGCCGCGCGATTCTGGAAGCGCTCGAGAACGCCGGCGGTCACGCCGTCACCGCGGCGCGGCTACTGGGCATCGGGCAAGCAACGCTCTACCGCAAGCTGAAGCGCTATCAAATCACGTTGCCGCGCCAGCGGATGAGCCGGTTTGAAGTGGGAGCGGCAGACCCGCTTCAGTCGCACTCGTAGGCGATTGTCGTCGGAGGCCAAACAACAAATGCCCACCCCGCGTGTGCTCTTGATTGCGGAGCAATGCAATCCCGAGTGGCAGAGTGTGCCGCTAGTCGGGTGGTCGCACTGCCGCGCGATTGCGGCGCGGACTGAGTCGCATCTCGTGACGCAGATTCGCAATCGCGACGCATTCTCGCGGGCCGGACTTGTCGAAGGGCGCGACTTCACGGCGATTGATTCCGAAGCGATTTCGCGCCCGGTCTGGAAGCTCACGAACCTCATTCGGGGCGGCTCGGAAAAAGGCTACACCACCGTGATGGCGTTCGCGCCCCTGGGCCAGTGGTACTTCGAGCAATTGGTGTGGCGGCGATTCCGCGATGAACTCCAAAGCGGGCGCTTTAGTGTGGTGCATCGCGTGACGCCGATGAGCCCGGCGGTGCCGTCGTCGCTGGCGAAGAAGTGTCATCGTGTGGGCGTGCCGTTTGTGCTTGGACCGCTGAACGGTGGCCTGCCGTGGCCGAAGGAATTTGCTCACCTGCGGCGACGCGAGCATGAGTGGCTCGCCAAAGTGCGCTCCGCGCACAAGCTGTTGCCCGGTTATCGCGCGACGCGCAAGTACGCCAGCGCAATCTTGGTTGGTTCGCGTTCGACGTTTGAGCAACTGCCGGCTCGCTATCGCGACAAAGCGTTCTACATGCCGGAGAATGCGCTCGACCTGGCACGTTTCACTCGCCAGCGTGAGGAGACGTACGATGGGCCGCTGCGAATTCTGTTCGTCGGCCGGTTGGTGCCATTCAAGAACCCCGGCGTCGTGCTCGAAGCGAGCGCGGAACTGTTGCGGCGTGGGGAAGCAACACTCACCATCGTGGGAGATGGCCCCGAATTACCGAGCCTCCAATCGCAGGCAGCCGCGCTCGGCGTTGAATCGGCCGTGCGGTTCGTTGGCTCCGTGCCGCACGCGGAACTGCAGAATTACTACGCCACAAGCGATGTCTTCGCGTTCCCCAGCATTCGCGAACTGGGGGGCGCCGTGGTGCTGGAAGCCATGGCGCTCGGCTGCGTGCCGGTGGTGGTTGACTACGGCGGCCCGCCCGAATTCTTGTCGCCGGAAATCGGCGTCTGCATTGACCTCGGCCCGCATAGCGCGCTGGTGTCACAGTTGTCCGCGTGTCTACGCAATCTCGCCGCTGCGCCCGATCTCTTGGCGCGCATGTCCGCCGCCGCCACCGATCGCGCCCGGACGCATTTCACTTGGGAAGCGAAAGCGGAACTCGACGCCCAAGTTTATGATTGGGTCCTGTGCGCTGGGCCGAAGCCCGTTTCGCCGCCGCCCGATTGCGGGGCGCTGTTGCGTGGTGATGATTTGCCGGGGCTGGTGGGGGCGCCGACCACCGCAACGATTGGCATATAATGATGTGCGCTAACGCTAGCGATTTAACGCGCCTTATGAATCTCTAAGCGGACCGGCCTCTATGTCCGATGAAGATAGTACAATCGCGAAGCGTTCGATGGACTTTCAAGTCAAAGCTCGCGACATACCGTTACCTCAAATCGAAGCCTATCGTTCTTGGTCAAAGCGCAAACTCGACGAAGGTGTGAATGCAGCGCTGATTGCACACTTAGATGCAACTGCGATGTGGCTTCTTCCTCAAGAGATCACTACTGTCGGGGATAATGAGTTCGACGAGTTGCTCGAAGAATTACAGCAATCAGTCGATCCACAGTGACAATAGTTTCGTAGTCAGCGAGAACCTCTCACTGGCGTGTAGGGTGCAAAAAATCGCAACCGATCAACCGCCGATTGCGATCGATGTGATTCACTTGGCCGATGATTGCTTGCGGCCGGGTACCCAGGGTAGGCCGCTTTGCGGCCAACCCTGGGCTGAATGATTGAATCCCTTCAGGAGTCTGCTATCACAAACGCACTCGCGCCTCACAACATCGAACTCGCAGTTTCTAGCGCCGCGGTGGGGCTCGAACCGCTGCGCGGACCCAGCGTGAAGACCAAACCCGACTGGTCGCCGATGTTGCGATAAGCATAGACCACGCCGGCGGGGATGGTGACCGACAGGGGATTCGATTCGCCGACCACCGTTGAGTAGCGGGCGCCGAAAGTTGGCGAGTCGATCCGGCAATCCCACAAGTAAAGGCGGAATTCTCCCGGCCCGGTGAAACCCAAGTAGCTGGCGCGGTCGCGCTCTTCGATGGGGCCGCGGGTGATGCCCGGCCGCGTTTCGCTAGCGCTCAGCCGCCATGCGGAATCGTTCGCCGCCGGAGAGGAATCAGCGAAGACCGGCGCTTGCCAGCCCCGGCCATCAATCTGTTTGTCGAGCGACTCAAACACTACCCCTTCAATCTCCGCGGGTCGCGAGGGGGACAGGAAGAAGCGTTCAGAAGGAGACTGCCCCGCCGGAGGGGCGCTCTTCGGCGCGGATTGGCGCGCTGCGAAATAGTCGGCTCGCCAGTGGGGTCGATCGAGGTACCACCGGACTGTGTGCCGGATGCCGCTCTCGAAGTCAACGGCCGGGCGCCAGCCGAGTTCCCGCACCGGTGTACCGTGGGACAACGGCGCCAGCTGAGCGCGGGGTGACGGAGCGGAAGCGTAGCGAATAAGCTGCGAAGTGGGCCGTTGGCGGAGGCCGAGCTCCAGTTCATCGAGTGCGCGGCACACGCTGGTGACCACTTCCATTTCGCTCCGCTCGAATTCGCCGGAGAGGTGGTAACTACGGCCAGGTTCTCCCGCGTCCAGCACGCATAGCAGACCCCGACAAACGTCGCTCACATGCAGCCATGCGGAGACTTGTTCGCCTTGATGATCGACCAAGATTTTTCGCCCGATCAGCGCGTCGGCCACCACCTGCGGAACGAGTGCGTTTGGCGCTTGGTGCGGACCGTATGCAGTGGTGGTGCTGACCAACAGCGTGGGCACGCCATGCGCTTGAGCGTAACTGCGGGCGAGCTGTGCACAAACGGCGCTTGAACTCCCCGCATCGGTCACTTGGAGCAGTCGAAACGCGCCCTGTTTCCAGGCGGGGAGTTCGCGCCAGTAGGCGGTGACCGCTTCGAGCACCTGGAGCGTGCGCCACACTTGCTGGGGCTCCGAGAGCGTGGGATCGCTTTCGGCACAGTGAATCACCACCTCGTATTCGTGAGCGGCGAAGACCCGCGCTAGTTCATCGGCATCATCGAGCGATGCGGCTAGCAAAGTTAGGCGCTCGGCATGAGCCGAATACTCCGGCAGCGCTGCCATCTCAACTGCCCGCGAGCGATCCACAGCGACAAGGACCTCTTCGGTCGAGACGAGCAGTTGCCGCACGAGTTCCGAACCGATAAATCCGGCGGCGCCGAGCACGAGGTTCGTTTTCATCGCGCATTCCTCCGCCGTGCGCTCGAGCGCGGCGCTATCGCCCCGCAGCCGCAGCGCGGTTCCGCCCGAGTCTTTCGTCATCAACCTGCCACCCCAAGTTTGCTTGTTTGGTCACCTCATCGAAGTTCTCACAAGTTAACTCCGCCGCGCCCAACCACGTCCCCAGTTCGGCAAGGTCGGGATCAAGTTGAGCGGCCAACTGCGCCCGCTGGTTCGCGGTGAGAACGGGACGAGGCCGTCGCCATAACCGCTTGAATCGATCGCGTAGCTTCTGCGGCAGCGCTTGGCGCAGTTGCGACACGCCCGGCGCGTAGAGCACCGCATCGCGCCAGCGGCTAAAACGCAGCCGCTGCGCGGAAACATTCTCCCAGGCGCGCTCTTGCCGCCAAATTGGCCGCTCCCGCCCGCCTAAGAATGCCACCACCCGCTCGAGTTCGAGCTGCGGCTGCGTGCGCAACCGCGATACGAATACCGGCAGCACACGCTGGGGGCCAAAGGCTTCCAAGTACGGGCGAAGCTGCCGCGCGTACTGACTGTACGCTACCAGTTCTGGCCGCTCGAGCAGCGCGAGTTCGAAGCTCACGGAGACCTCGCGCTCGAGCCATTCATGCAGATACTGGGAGATAATTCGCTCGAGCGGATTGCGCATCACGTAGATGAACTTCGCGTCGGGAAGCGATTCTTGAATTCGCTCCACCACGCGCGGGTACGATGGGAGCTTGGTGCAGTGGGTGTTAGAAACGCCCAGCAGTAAGTTGGGCGACACATTGCGGAACTGCTGGGCGTACCAGTGAGCGCCCCGGCCATAAATCGCATCATCGCTGAGGAAGTAATGCTCTTTGGGGCTGCTCATCCAGAATTCCGGCTGAGCGGCCAGTTGCCGATGCAGGGTGCTGGTGGCGGATTTCATCGCCCCGATGATCAAGAAGTCGGGCAGTCGCGGCATGCGTCGTGAAGGATGGCGAGGGCCCGCTAACGACGCGGGCCGGTGAGGGGGCGCCAGCCGTTGGTCCACACGTCGCGCGCTTGGGAGTCGCAGATGTGGGTTGGCCGGCCGCGGAACTTTTCTTGAGCTAACGAAAACACCCGCCCCGCCATCCACAATCCATTTGCCAGCCACAGTCCGAGGTGGCCGAAATGCTTCGCATAGTACCGCGCTCTGGCGGCGTAGAAATACTTGGGCCGCCGTTTGCACGCGGCAGTCAGCTCGCGCATGTTCGAGCTTTGCCCGCCGAGATGCACCACGCGCGCGGCGGGCCAGTAGCGAATCTCGCCCCCCGCTCGCCGAATGCGTCGGCAATAATCGACGTCCTCATAGTACATGAAGAAGCCTTCATCCATCGGGCCGACCTGCCGTAGCACATCGCTCCGCACCAACACACAGGGGAAGCCAAGCCAGTCGTAGCACTCCGAGTGATCGATCACCGGTCGCGGCACATCGAACTTGCTGAGCAGTTTGGTGAGCGGCCCGGTGGCGGCGGCGTCGATCAGTTCGCTCAAGGGGGAGTGAAACTTGAAGCAACTCACTTGCGGATCGCCATTGAGGCATTCAAGCCGCGGCCCCAGCATGGCGGCTTGCGGATGAGCCGCGGCGCCACGCAGCAGTTCTTCGATTGCGCCGGGGCGAAACAGCGTATCGCTATTGGTGAGCAGATAGTAGTCGGCAGCGACTGCGGCACAGCCCAGGTTGTTGCCGGCCGAGAAACCATTGTTGTCGGGTGAAGGAATGAATTGGCACCACTCGGTCCAGTGGTTCTGCTCGATCGCCGCTTCAATCCGCTCGACCGAATCATCGCCAGAGGCGTTGTCGACCACCACCACCACGTCGCGCAGCGGATCGACTTCGCTTGCCAGCGAGGCGAGGCAATCGATCACGAGCTGCGGCGTGCGATAGTTGAGAATCACCACTGCCACACGGTAGTGGGCAGGGCGTGGTGCGGCGATTGTTTCACTCACGGGGGCGAATTCACGTTGGAGAGCGGCAGAGCTCACGATACCCCCTCGGCAGCAACCATGGAATTGCCGATGAATCGGCGGCGAAGCATTTGCCAAGAACCCCGTAGCGACCAGCCCCCAATTGCGAGCGGCGCGAGGAGGCCGAGCGCTTCGCCCACGAACTGCGAGCCACCAAGTTGCTGGAGCGCAAGCACCGCGCCGATTCCCAGGAGGAACACCGCGGTGAACACCGCATCCTGCCGCCCGATGCGAATGTCGAGCTTCCGCAGCAAGAAATAAAGCACGCCGTGACTGATCAGCGCTCCGGCGGCCAGACCCATACAAAAGCCTGGAATCCCGTGCGTTTCGATCGTCCCCAGTTGTTGGCCGAGCAGTAGTCCGCCCAATCCGAGGGGCGCGGAAGCGACGAAGCGGACGGTGGAGGCCAGCGTGAGCTCCCGGGTTTGCCCCGCCGCCAACAGGACGCGATCCGCCGTCCGGCTGAGCAGCAGCACCCACATCGGCAGGCAGAGCCACTGAGCAATCTGTCCCGCATTGATGAAGTCGGCCCCGTAAACGTACCGAAACAGCGGCGGCGCCACGGCGAAGACCGCTAAGGTGAGCGGCAACCCCACGCCCAGCAGATGGCTCCGGGAGCTAAGCAGCTGGGTTGGCAGCGCGGCGCGATCGTTCCAGTACGACCGCGCTAGAATCGGAAACTGCACGGAGGCGGCTAACTTTTCGAGCGTCATTCCCGCGAGCGCGCTAATCTGCCACGCCATGTTGTAGACGCCGAACAGCGCCAGCCCAATCAGATTGGGCAGCATCAATTTGTCGAAGTGCATCGAGAGAAATGCGACAATCATGCCGGCGAAAATCCACACGCCGAAGTGGATCAGCCGGCGGGCGGCGACCGGTTCCCAGTGGAGGCGATTGCGAATGGTGGGGTCGATGAAGTGGCTCGAAACCACCAGCAAGGCGGAAGCGACCACCGACCCGATCACCAGCGCCCAAGCCGAGCGGGTCCACCATGCGACGGCCCACATCACCAGCACGCCCGCGAGCTGCGAAGCGACATCGATCGTGGTGATCGCGACAAGTTTTAGGTCTCGGCGGTGCGAATAGACGGCCGTGGAGATAACCCCTCCCAGCGGCAGCGTGAGCCCGGCGACCGCCAGCAGCAAGGCGAGTTGTGGCTCGCGATAGTATGCCGCCACCGGCGCCGCGAGCGCCAGCAGCACAATCCAGAGCGCCAGGCCCCGCACCGCTTGCAGGGTCCACGCCGTGTTATAGAACTCCGGCCGACGGCTGTCGCGATCTTGAATGATGCACTGGCCGACGCCCAAATCGCAGCACATCTGCACGCCGATGAGGAAGGCGTTGACGATCGCCATCAGCCCGAAATCGCGGCTCACCAACAAATGCGAAAGCACGACACTATTGGCTAGCCGCAGCACCTGGCAAGCGACATCGCCGCCGATCGTCCACGCGGAAGCGTTCACGGGACAACCGACGGAGGTCTCGTTCGCGACCGAAGCCGAGGGATCGAGTGCGCTCGTTTCCTCCGCCGAGGCCGAAGCAGCGGACGAAGTTGAGCGCGCGCAATCGCTCTCCACTCGACCATTCTTTCGGGCGGGCAACGCGATCATCGAGCGGGGAGAAAATTGGGGGAGGGGAGTGGCTAGTAAGCGCCGCGGCAGGACATTACTGCCGGCACAGTCGCCACCAAAAGTTTCAGGTCGAGCAGCAACGAGCGCTCGGCGACATACTCCAGGTCCAGAAGAATCTGCTGTTCGAACGGCATCGAACCACGACCGCGCACCTGCCACAAGCAAGTGAGCCCTGGTTTGACGGAGAGCCGCTTGAGATCGCGGGACGTATAGCGGGCCACTTCGTCGGCAATCGCCGGGCGTGGACCAACGAGGCTCATCTCGCCGAGCAGCACGTTCCAAAACTGCGGGAACTCGTCCAGGCTGTATTTACGCAGGATGCGTCCGACGGGAGTGATCCGCGGATCGTTCCGCATTTTGAACGTCCGGGCGTCGGGGTGATCGTTAAACTGCAGGAGCGCTGCTTTCTGCTGGTCGGCGTTCGGCGTCATCGAGCGGAACTTCCAACACCGAAACGACTTGCCGTGCCGGCCCAAACGCGATTGGCTAAAAAACACCGGTCCGCCATCTTGCCACTTAATGGCGATCGCAATCGCCAGAAACAGCGGCGCGAGGAGCACCAGCGCGAGAGCCGAAAGAAGAATGTCCATCGCCCGCTTGCTAGTTTCGTAAACGGCGCGGGTGCGCGGACGGGCAGGCGCCAAGGCAGCGCGCTTAAGGGTGGTTGCCCACACTTCACGCCGCACGGTCATCTCCTGCGCCATGCGGTAGTGGAAGAGCGCCCGCTCGAGGCGGGCCTCGAGCGAAAGTTCATCCCCCTCCAGCGATTTCATATCCACTTCGTCTAATAGCTCGGTTGGCATCAGTTGCGAATCCTCCGCGGTGGTAAGTCGATTGGTCCGGACGCCACTGCGTGGGTAGGGCAACCACCGTGCCGACGGCTCCCTTCACCACGTGATAGCGACCCGTGAGAACTGCACGGACTTGGCCAAAAAGCAGGGGGAAATGGCCCGATTGCTCGCGAAAATCCCACCGCGACGGGATCACAAAAACCCCTTGCGCGACCGTGAGAATTACCACTCGCGTGCGGGGGGTTATCACTGTGATAACCCTCCGCGTTAGGTCGCAGAGATGGGCCGAGTGGACGGAATCAGGCGCAAGGAATGCAGTTTGCTGCGTGAGTTGGCGAGTGTCGTCGTGGGATTCGCCAGTGGTCAACAGACTCCGAAGAATCGGGCTTGTTGCGACTCTCGTGGCGCCAAACATCGACTTCGCGAAACTGCTTGACTCCCCTACGGGTTCACGCCACGATGATAATTTGATTCTCGTTGTGACAATTGAGAAAGAGTTTCGCCCTCAGCGAAGCAAGAAACGACGCCATGCTGACCGCCACTTCAATACCCCTTGCCGAAGGGCTGCCGCAAGAGGCGGCTCTCGATTCGGCGCCGAGCGGCTATGCGGCCCGGGCGGCGGCGTATCGGGCGGCGTTCGGCGTGAGTAACCAGAACCCCGCTGAACTTGGGTTCTGGAGCCTGTTGCGGGAAGACTTGCTGACTCACGATGGCAATGTCTTCGACCAAGGTTTTTGGGCGATCGCGGTGCATCGGTTCGGCAACTGGCGAATGGGGCTGCGGCTCAAGTTGCTCCGGGCGCCCTGTACGCTGCTGTACGTGGTGCTGGCGAAGCTGGTCGAAATGTTCGCCGGCATTACGCTCCCTTACACCTGTCGCATCGGTCGGCGGACCCGCATCTGGCATCACAGCGGAATCATCATCTCCGCGTACTCCCTGGGCGACGATTGCCACTTGCGGCAGAACACCACGATGGGCGTGGTGCGGCGCGACGAGAACCGCGAAATTCCGATCGTGGAAGATCGCGTAGACATCGGCTGCGGCGCTTGCCTGCTGGGAGGTATTGTCATCGGTCACGATAGCGTGATCGGCGCCAACGCGGTGGTACTGCACGATGTCCCGCCGTACTCAGTAGTAGTTGGCGTGCCTGGCAAGGTGATTCGCACCCGCGCTCCGCTGGAATAGAGGGTTCGATTCATGCCGCGCTCAGCCCCCACACGATACGCCGAACGTTCGCTCGCACCCCCGCTGCGAATTGGGTTTCTGTCCGCGCACAATTACTTCAGCGAGAACGCTTACTCGAGCGCGCTACTGCGGATGTATCGCGCCCTCCAGGCCACGCCGGCGGAAGTTGTGCCGCTGGGAGCGCCCTACCGCGTGACGACTTGGAGCCGCGCCACGCGCCGCTTGCGGGACGCCTGTGGGGTTCCGCGCGCCGTGGACGACCGCTTCCGTTCACGCGGCGCCGAGTTCCGCCGAGTCGTCACCAAACAGCTCGCTCACCAACGGTGCGACGTGTTGGTCGCGCCCGTGGCGTCGCACGAAATCGAGTGGCTGAAGCCTGATCTGCCAGTGATTTATGCGTCGGATGTGACCTACCGCGTGTATGCGCCGATGTATGGGCTCGCACCCACCGAAGCCGATGATCGGATTGAACAACACGCAATCGACCGCGCGGCGGCGATTGCGTACTCCTCTGAATGGGCGGCGGATTCAGCGCGGAAAGACTACGGCGCCCGTCCCGACAAAGTTCTCGTGGTCCCGTTCGGCGCCAACTTGCCGGACGCGCCGGACCCCGCTCTTGCCGAACAGCGCGTCCTTACCAAACCGCTGCGGCTATTGTTTCTCGGCAAGGAATGGGAGCGCAAAGGGGGCCCGCTGGTGCTCCAAACCGTGACTGAGCTGCGCCATCGCGGAGTCGAAACACACCTCGTGATCGCCGGCTGCACACCGCCGAATGTCGCCAGTGGCGCCGGCGTGGAAGTGATTCCGTATCTCGACAAAACATTTGCCGCTGATCGCCAGCGGATGCACGAGCTGTGGCGTGATTCGCATTTGTTCTTCATGCCCACCCGCGCCGAAGCGTTTGGCATGGTCTTCTGCGAAGCGGCGGCGTACGGTTTGCCGGCCGTGACCACGGCTGTGGGCGGAGTTCCCTCTGCGGTCGCCGCGGGTGAATCAGGATTGGTGCTGCCGCTCGCGGCTACGGCGACCGACTACGCCGAAGCGATTTGTCAGTTGCTCTCGCGTCCCGCTGAGTATAGCGCAATCGCCCGCGGCGCTCGGCGGCGGTACGAGCAGGTGCTCAATTGGTCGGCCTGGGGTGAGCGCGTGTACGACATCGCGCTCCAAGTCGCGGAGCGCCGGGTCGCTGAGCGAACGGCACAGGCGGAGGCGCTTGCACATGTTGGGCAATAGTCATTCCCATCTGCTTCGCTCGACGGGACCAGTCTCCGCCGAGCCCGTCTCTGCCAGCGAGCCCGATTGGAGTCGGGAAACGTGTCGACGCTTTTGGGATCCGTCCCGTCGACTGCTGCGCTCGATTCGCAAGTACCAAGCGTGGTCGCAGAGTTCGGTTGCACCGCTGCGGTGGCTCGCGATGCGCCGCTGGTCGCTCTCACACCGGTTTTGGAGCATTGTCTGCGCGTGCGATATTCCGCTCAACTGTCAGCTCGGCGGCGGACTGTTGATACCTCATCCGAATGGCGTGGTGATTCATCCCACCGCAATGATCGGCCCCAACTGTTTGCTCTTGCAACAAACCACAGTGGTGGAAAAGGTGGTGCTGGGGGGAGACGTGAATGTGAACGCCGGCGCCAAGATTGTGCGGACGGTAACGATTGGCGACCACGCCCAAATCGGCGCGAACGCGGTGGTGCTAGCCGACATTCCTACTGGCGCGATTGCAGTGGGTGTGCCTGCACGCGTCGTCGAGGGCACTCTGCCGGCGGCGCGGTGGGAAGAAGCTTCGTAGGGCGCCACGCACAACAGGCCGAGCAAGGCGCCGAATACGGCATGCGAACAAGGGCAAGTAGCGGAGGAGGGATTCGAACCCCCGACACGCGGATTATGATTCCGCGGGACGCTCTTCGTAACTTGTTACCCGACATTGAGTTGGAGCTATCGAATGAAGCGGTTTGCACACCGGTTTGCACAACCGTGAGTGACGACGATGTTCTGGCCGCCATCGTCGCCAACTGGTTGTCGTTGACCGCTGCTGAGCGCGAACAAATTGGTAAGCTCATTCCTGCGAAGTGAGCGGCCATCGCGATCGGGCTACTCACCCTATCGCAATCGCGCTGCCCGATTTCTAGCGGCAGCGATGGGCAGGCAGAGTCGCTCCTTGACGCTGATTAGTGTGCGCGAACTTGCCGAGCGAATCCACCAACTATCACGTCGGCTCAGCCTTTCGTCGGTCTCGCGGCAACTGCCCTTCGATCCAATTCCAACGCAGCCCATTCCGCGCAGCAAGATCAACCACGAGAAGGGCGCCAATACGGGAGCGAAGCCCCGCCTGAAAAGCAAAACAGTTGTGGATGCCCCAGGGTACTAGCAGGTAGATGGTTGCGCTATGGCGTCAGCTCAGTAAGCTCACCGAATGACTGAGGAGCGACACCGCGAATCGATAACTTACGAGACGACTAATGCGATCTTGCCACTCCCCGAGGTAACTTCCCAAGCGATCTTGGCGGGTATCTTCGGCCTCTGTGCGAATGGCTGCTACCGACCGAGCCCGCGTGAGTTACGGGAGTTTGTCGAAGCGCAGGTCGAAGGGCTTGTTGACTTGCGGCGAAGAATCGCTGCTTGCGAATTGGCGGAGCAAATGGGTTGCCATCCACTCAGTGGCA
This sequence comes from Pirellulales bacterium, assembly GCA_022841705.1. Lineage (GTDB taxonomy): Bacteria > Planctomycetota > Planctomycetia > Pirellulales > Lacipirellulaceae. The sequence goes on along the minus strand of JALHQZ010000002.1, from coordinate 1,722,051 downwards.
AGTTAGCTCGGTCACCATTCCGACAAGCCGCCAACCGGCGCCGCGCGTCCCAACTCACGAAAGAAGAGGGACTGCGATACCTGGGCCACCTCGGGGCCTACGAACGGGCCTTCGGAGTTGCCGCGCGGATTGAGTTGGATGAGTTCGTGCGCGCCGTTGTGGCGTCCCTCACGTATCCGAAGGAGCCTGTCCTTCGGCAACGTGAGTTGTTTTAGCCAGGCACGAGCGACGCTCTACGAGCATCAGCTCGCCGAAGGAAAAAAGCAAGGCAATAGGGTTGGAATGGTGCTGGCCACAGATTGTATGATTGCGAGGCTTCGGTGTTTATGGCTAGTGCAGGTTCGCAAGAGGAGTGACGAAGGCGTTAGCTACAGTGACGTTCATTTCACTTCGTCTGTAACGGGAAGAAGCCTGGACGTCCAGAATTCAAGTTGCCTGAAAAGTGCTGGTAAGAAATCTTCTGCTTCAGATCTATCGAGGGCTCCGTATTCTCGAAGACGATAAATTGATCCCCGCTGCGGTCGGCGGCCAAGTCGGCGTAAAACGCATTCTGAACTTCTTGGTTCACTCGATCCGACGATTCCTGATCAGGGCCTTTGAAGGGGTTGAGCGGCGTATCGAGAATGACCACGCCGGGGTGAGGGAAGCCTTCTTGGCGACAATATCGCAGTAGCGCCACTGCGAACGCGGCATGCGTCACGGCTCGGTATCCCTTGCCAAAGCTGCTTCGATTTTGGTCGCCAATGACTACGTCAAACCGTTCGGAATCAAAACTCACCCCACCCTCAAAGGGAAACTTCCACGCTTTGAGCGTCGCTTCCATCACGCGACAGAATCCCGCCGCGGTGCTCGTTTCTACCTTCTTTTCGAGCTTGATCCGCTTCTGTCGCTTATTGAGCAATTCGGTTGCCATCTCGTGCCGACTCCTCAGATCTGCAATCTCCGCTGTCAGCAAGATGGCTTCGGTGAACTGCGATTCTCTTGCCATAAGTTGCGACAAACTCGTGTCGCTGACTTGTCGCTTTCGCGCGAGAAGTTGCCGAATGATCTCATTCGCTTCGTTGACCGATGCTTCAGACTCCGCGGCCATTGTCGCCAGCTGAGAATCTTCCTCGCGAAGTTCATTCTCGCTCGCGGCTAAGTCTCGCAGCAAGCTACTGATCTTAGCCATCTCGGCGTTGCACGCCGTTTGGAATTCTCGCAGCCGAGCTTCAGTTTCTACTTCCGCCATCGCAGGCGGAGCCCCGCAGATAGGACACTCGCCTGCGGGAAGCTGATTGAATGCCACGCCTGCCTCCAAGGAAGATTCCAGCCGCTGGCGGTCAGAATTGTAATACTCTCGCAGCAGCCGTAGTCGCTTGGCTTGTTCGGCAAGAAATCGTCGTTGTGAGTTAGCTTCTTGAAGCCGTGACCACGATTGATCGCGAATCGTAGCCGCGGAGTTGACTTCCTCCTGGGTCGCTGAAATGATCTGGCTCGCCTCGTCGATGGCCGCACGAATCTTGCTTCGATCGGCCTCCAATGCGGGCACATCGCATTTCATCGCCGTAAGCCGCTCTTCGCGATCCGTCAGCAGCTTATCGAGGAGGGCCAGTTCGGCGCGAATGCGTGCTTTGCGATCCTTGGGTTTTTCCTGGGCAACGATCGCGGCGTCATCGACGCCGGTCAACAATAGACCGAGGATGCTCTTCTCGACGGGCGCCTCCGTATATTGCCCAGAAAGTGCGGGGGATCGCTCCGCGATGATTCGCTCTTCATCGATCAGCGACAACCACGCAATGTCACGAAACGAAAGCGACCTTTTCTCGCCTTCCTTGTTGGTCCGCACTTCGCGGTCGAAGAGCCCCGATAGGGAGAGCAAATGTCCTGAAATGGTTTCAACATTCCCCTTTTCGTGCTTTGCTGCCAGCGTAGTCGGCGCGACCCCGTTTACGCCGATGTCCTCAAGCCGGCTGCCATACAGCGCGACATCCCCGCCTTGTAGCGAGCGGCGAAAAGCGACCGTACTCCCGGTTTTGCTCGTCAGCTGAAGATAAACTTCCGAGTATCCGGTGGCTTCAGGGACATGCTTGGGGGCTTTCGACGCTCCCAGCATGAAGTCGATCGCTTGAAAGACAAACGTTTTACCGGTGTTCGACGCGCCAGCAACTACGTTGAGGCCAACGGCGAATCGAATGGACGCATTCGGTTTGCCCGGTCCTTCAACCGACAATGCGTCAATAATAAAGCCCGTTTCTGCCATTACAAATGCGCCGCCAGGAAAAAATCGTCGGAGAATTCGGAACCCCAATTAGACCAGTTTGACCGCATGAACTGATTCAACTGGTCATCCGACAAACTCGCAAACGTTGTGACCACCCACGCAGCTCGTTCTCGCATCGCAGTTGTGTATTCTGACTGGAGGTTATCGAGAAAAGGTATTGCCCACTCACCTGCGAAGAATCTTATGCCATTGTCGTCCAGTTGTCGGCAAATCACTGAGCGGGTCATCATGAAGTGCAGCCCCCGCTCAATGACGCCACGTCGCACAAGCAACTCGCCCGCTCGGTGCGGTCCGGCGGGATGAAGACTTGTCGGACCGTTGTCAACGTCGCCGGAATGCACGAGCAAGTACTCGTACTGCGCCAAACGCTGGAGGTCACAGCGCACAGGATAGCCGGCCACGAGCAAAATCGTGCAGCGCAAGCCGCTTTCCAGCGGCGTGTTGAAAACGTATTTCCAGGCGTCAGCAGAAAAATGGGGCAAACTCATGATTGCACCCATTTAATCTTGTCAGCGTTGGCAAGATGATGGCAGAGGCCTTTTTTGTCACCTGCCTCGACGTAGGGCGAATAGTCTGAACCTGCCAGCGGCACGTTGACCGCCTGTTGAGTCGTCGCAATCACGCGTCGATAGCCGTTGGCATGTTCGGCAAGCGCCGTTTCGACGACACCATCGTAGACCTGCTTCATGACGTGCTCAAAAGCTCCCAAAGGGAACTGATCTCGATAGAAGCGGTTGAGGCTGTCGGCCATGTAAAAGTCATTGCGGGCGCGGGAAAAATGCTCGCGTAGCTCCGGGGCGGTGAGGGCCTCAGGGCTGGGAACTGAAGCCTTTAAGTGATCGGAGTATGCTTCCATGAGCTGCGCAACGTAACGCAGCTCGTGCGACTGCACGCCGCTCGGCGCCGCATCTGGGCTTGGGCGAGAGGGAAGGTCCCGCTTGAATCGCTGATGCCAGTAAGGCGTGCGCCGATGCTGATCCAGAATTCGCAAGACCGGGATATACCCGACGATCCTAAAGTCGAAGCTTTGGACGTATGCCAACAGCTCACCAGTAAGCGGGAACGACTGCTTGGTGCTGATCTTCGTTTCGCACTTGTCCGCCCAATTCGCTACGAGTTGTTGCCTTAACTCATCCGGCTTTACCAGCAAGGTTGCCAGCGAAGTTCCCACCCCCTTGGGAGCGACGAATCGGTAGTGCCGAGGAATGCGGTAGTCTCCACGCTGAGTGAAGACGCAAAGTTTCCCCAGCTCCACCCAGATGTCGCTTGGGCGTAGCGGATGTGCGTAGTGCTTGCATTGGTACAGATCGATGGGGGAGACGCTGAGATCGCTGTCGGAGTAACCGACCACGTCACGCCCTTTATCCCCAGCTCCGCCGATTCGGTCGACGTGGGCGTATTTCGGATCGAATCCTTCAGACCATTCCAAGACGAATTGCTCCCACTCATCTTCAGTCAACAGTTGGATAAGTTTCTCCGGCGTTACCGTTGACGGACAGACCGTCACGGCCCTGCCGTCGGGAATCGCTGATGGGGTTAAAGTCACTTCCATGGTTGAATACTACGACAAGATGACGGCCCGGCGCAATTGGCTGCCGAAATTTAGAGTCTAAGCTGTAGGCGTTGAGCATTCCAGAAGGTAGTGGCAATAAAGCATCAATGCGATGGATCGAGGGACGGGCAAGCATGCTTGCCGTCAAGATTATGCCGCGATGCAATTGATTTGTCTCGCGTCGCCTCCGCCGATTGACGACATCCTCGATGTGCTGAGGGAATTGGAACGATGAATCAACGCCAGCCAGTAGCCTCAATGAAAAGTGGGTCGCCATGCCGCGTCGTCGCAACCCAAAATCGAGCCTTGCCACCGACCTCCTTGAGCTGTTGATGTTGACGCCGTGGTGGATCGGTCCACTGCTTGCGGTGCTGACGTTTGTCGCTGTTCGTTGGCTAATATCGGCATGGTTGCCGGCTCAATTTCCCGAGCCGGGTTTTTCGCATTACCTCTTCACGGGGTTAGCGCGTGGCGCGACGATCTACGCTTGGCTGGCCGGCGGCGTTGTTCTCATGATCTGGGGCACCGCTGAAATCACCAAACAGCAACACCGAAAATTGTTGGATTCGCCGACAGGCATCGAGCCTTTCCGCGCACTCGACTGGAAACAGTTCGAGGCACTCCTCGGTGAAACCTTTAGGCATCGAGGTTACACGGTGCGCTGGCCCCGATGGCGGAGTCGACCTCCGATTGCGGAAGGCAGGCCAGTTGACGCTCGTTTGGGGGTTGTTGGGCACGTCGGTGCCGTGAGAGGACGCCCGATACCTCGCCGATGGGCACGTCGCCGCCGTGAGCCACCAAATCTCTGCAAAATAGGGTGGGTTCCAAAATCAGCTTCGCGCGGCCCCCAAAACGCCCCGCGACTTGTCGCTTGAGGTTCTGCAATTTAGGGCCTACCAAGAAAAGCTCCCAATTTTTAATGGGGGGCTCCGCTATCAACCTTAGGTTTTTCGTCGCCCGTGGTCCCATGCGCGATAAATGAAATTAACCAGAAGCCCACAAAAATAATCGGGAAAAGCAAGGACGTCACAGCCGCCGTGATCGAAACGAATGGCCACCCTTGAACGGCTTCCAGAGCACAGCAGAACCAACTAGCCCCGATGACTAAGCCAATCAGTGACACCGCCCGCTTGAGAGGTTCGGTAGAAGCGGCCCCCAAACCGCCGACGAGAATGGTCGCCGAGGTCAAAAAAATCGCCGTGATCGTTACCAGCGAGAAACCGTGGTCAGCGTAATCATTCATCGAACTATTCAGGGCAAGCTTGAGGTCCGAAACCTCGAACTTTCCTGCTCCCGGGGGACACTGCTCGAGAACGCGATCAATTTTTTCGGCCGTGTTCTTGGATGACCTCACCTTGAGCTGTATCAAGAGGTTCGCCAATGGTTTCCGGCCGAACTCATCATAGAGTGAACCTCCGGTGGCTCCATTGATGATGTTGATCTTGTTTACCGGGTCATCGTCAGGCTCAACTTGCTCCAGTCGAAAGTTGATTTCTTGTCGAATCTCAGCGTTCCGGCGAAGCTGATTGCTGTGGTCGCGATAGGAATCTCTTCCAACGGTTCCCACGAAAACCAAGAGCGCGAGCAATAGCCCACCTCCCAATTTTGACCCGTCGATGTTCATGAACCACGCGATCGCGGATTCGCTCCGCCGCGATGTCGCGGTCCCATTCGGGCCCTGGCCCTTTGAGGGTTGAGTCGTTGTCATGCTCTTCGACGCAGTTTCAAGCGGTTGTTTTTCTGTCGTTTCCACCGGTTTCACTGCTGTTCGAGAAATACTAAAGCGGCTTATTGTCGCCAGCAGGGAATGCGATTGGCGTCCATTGCGGGCTGTCAGGAGTGCCCGTGAGAACCCAAATCGTTCGTTCACCAACACGCACCAAGGCGAGCTGGCCATTGTGCGTCGTGGCCAAGTACGGCGCAAAGCCTAAGGCGTTAACGGTCTGGTAGGTTTTTGGTTGCACAATCTGTGGCTGTGCAGGCACGCACTCACATTGCGGCTGACCAATGTAAACCCTTTCCGCGGGCGCTGACCAGCCGTACGGCACGAGGTGCTCGTTTGGCATCACGACAGGGGAGCTTTCGCAGGGAACCCAATACTCTTGCGCCTGCCCGGTCGCCAAGGCACCAATCCAGATAACCAGGAGCGCCACTGTGCCGAAGGTTGTTTTCGCCATCACCTCGTCTCCACTGAGTTGAAGAGTGTCCTCTCCACTAATAGTTACTGGAACTAGCCAATCAAGCTTTGACCGCGTGAAATCTCGACGGGAGGCTCCAAGCATCCCCGTTCACGCAACATTCAATAATTTACCTTATTGAATGTAAACAGGAGCGGGGGAACCGATTTAAGGTGGGTCAGCGGAACTTTTCAGCCGATATTATGCGTGCAATAAGAATAGGAATGCTGTAAACTGCTCTCATGGCGAGGAAGAAAGCCCCACCCCCGAAGCGCGCCCCGGCCACTCGCCGCAGCGCCAAGAAACTGGAGATCGTCGCGATGGACGCGGATACCGGAGTCCTATTGCCCACCAATCACCGCCAAAGTCTCGTGGCCTGGTTCAGCCTCTACATGGGACTCGAGGTGGGGCAGCCGCTATCGAACACCTTCAAGGCGAAGGCGGCGGACCTCACCCGCTTCATGGAGTATTTTTCCAAGCAGACGGGAGGGGACCAGCCCGACCAGTGGACCCCAAGCGTGTCGAAGGGGTTTGTCTCCTACCTGCGCAAAACCAAATCCGCCCATTCAGGACAGACGCTGGCGCCGTCCACCATCAACCGGATTCTCGCCACGCTCCGCGTCGCCGCCCGGTGGGTTCATCGCCAGCGGCCGTTTCTCGCCGGGTACCCGCTCGAAAAGGTGACCGACATTCCCACCGAGGAACCGACCTGGAAAGGTCTGACCGACGTGCAGGTGACCCGGCTCAAATCGGCGGCCGAGCAGTTACTCAAGATCAACAAGCGGGCGAACCAGACGGCCGTTCGGGATAAGGCGATGTTGCTGGTGCTGCTTGGCACGGCGCTCCGCGTTTCCGAGCTCGCCAATCTCGACATCGAGAAGTACCACGATGAGCACTTGCATCGAGTGCAGCGGAAAGGGAACAATATCACCGAGCGGGTCTTCGTTCCGCAGGAGGCCCGCGACGCCCTCGAGAGTTATCTAGCGGTACGAGGCAGGGAAGCCGGCCCGCTCTTTCGTTCTAAAACCGGTAAACGGATGGCGATTCAGAATATCGCCGAGGTGCTCAATCGGATCGCAAAGCACGCGAACGCCGAAGCGCCCGCGAAGGAAGCTTTTTCGGTTTCGCCCCACGATCTTCGCCACACCGCTCTGCGGCGGATGGCGGAGAAGAAGGGGATTCAGTTCGCCCAAAAAATGGCGGGGCACTCGTCGAGCCATTATATCTGGCGGTACGTGCAGCCTTCCGCGGATCAAACGGAAAAAGCGGTCGATGAGCTGTTTGATTAAAGATCGCGCGTCAGCGTTCCACTTCGCGGAAAAGTCCCTTTGCTAACACGAGTATCATCGTAAACGCGACAATGCCCAACGCAAGAAACATCCAATCATCCAGTTTCTCAACTACGTTATAGGCATGCTTCACCCACCCCGTGTTGGCAGCTAGCGCTATCGATGCCAGTATCGTCGCCCCCGCCACGGTGCCCGCAGACACTTCGCGGAGATAGGTTGGTGTAAACGTGGCGATGCCGTAGATCGCGAAGGTGGTGAAGAACAAAAAGGCGACTAGCAAAGCAAACTGCGCTTGTGGACCCACGCCTCCCGCTACGGCACCTTTCAACGCGGCGCCATTGAAGTGTGGTGCGAACCTGGCAACCACATCGGCGTAAACCCGAAATGGGATCCATAGTGTGAAGAGCGACGCCGCGAAAAGGAGCCTGATGCACACGACGAACGTCGCTGCGTCCCGGTCAAAGATAACCATCAGGCTGTACCATATGAAAACTGCGATCGCCGACATGAAAATCCAAGTCTCTAGAAACCCAACGGCAGGCGATAGCTTATTGGGTGAGCCCCTCACAAAATCAACGCAGCAAAGACCGAGCACCAACAGCAAAAACACGACAAGGATGCCGTATTTCCAAAGGCGGAGTTCCTGCAATAGACTGCGATCAACAATTGTGAACACGAGCCCGCAGGCGGGAGCGAAAAGGAAACAATGAACGACGAGAAAGGTCAGTTCATGCTTCGCCCAAGGCCAGTGTTCAGCAAAGTCTAGAAAGAGAAAGATGTGCCATAGGAACCCAATCAGAAAAAACGCCAGGAATCCTAGACAAAATTTCTGAAACTGAGTTAGCGACCAGTAGCCAACCGGGGAGGGGTCCATCGCACTGCTCCATTTGGGAGGGTTGTCGTGGCTCGCGTTCATTGCATCCTAGCAAATCCCATCAATGTGTCGACTACGCGCCCCCCGCCACCGGGTTTGGGATAGCGGCAGCAGGCCAGAAGATTGGCGAGGTACGCTAGCCGTCAGTATATCTGGCGGGATGTTCAGCCGTTGGCGATCGAAATGGAAGAAGCGGTGGACGTGCTGTATGATTAGAGGTGTCCCACCGACTTTTAGGGGTCCAATTTTCATCGCAAGGCGCCGGATGCAATGGATGATACAGAAGAAGCTGACAAGGAGAAATTCCTCGAGGATTTGGTGCGAAGTGGATTCCTCCCGGAGGTTGCGGAAGGGATTACCAAACTGGTTATCGCCAAGGGAACCGCAGCGCTCAGTGCGAAACAGCAACACGTTTTTCAAAAGGAAGTCATTGATCAATACTACGAACGCGAGTGCAAACGCTGCCAAGCCGGCATTCCGTGGTCAGAGCTGATCTACTCCCTCGATAACGGTGGGCTTTGTTCGTGGTGCCAGCAAATGGAGTCGAAGGACGACTGATTGCAGCTCGTCATCGCGGACAAGTCTTTTATTGTAAACTTCGTCCGTCAAAAACGTTCTTCGCTGCTTGCCCGCTCATCGCTCTTCCTTCGTTAGTGTTCGCCGTGAGAAAACCGACATCCGACAGAGGAAGGGCATTTTTTCATCAGCAACTGGGAAGGCTGGCGAGATTGGGCGAAATTCCTAGCTGGTGGAACCGATAATTCTAGGTTGCGGCACTAGCGCGCCGTCGTTGACATTTCGCGTGACTCGGCACGTGCGCTCGTGCTAAGCACGAGGCGATGAACGACGAACAATCGCCGCCTCCCGAGCCCATTCCCCCCCGACCGCCGCTCCCCGAGCCGACGCCCGAAGCGGTCGAGGCGGGAGTCTTCGGCATTTGCGCCGATGGCGGCTACCGACCGAGCCGCCGGGAAATCTTGGAAATCGTGGCCGCCCAAATCACCGAACTCGTCCAGCTCTCAGTCGAAATTGACGGCTATGTTCGGGCGGAGAAATCGGGCTGTTGTCCGGTCACTGGCCGAACGACACAATCCGCGTTGCAGAAAGACAAGAACCGCCGGTCGGCGGAGCAGCGCGCCCATGACGCGCGAAACCGCTTTCAGGGGTATCTGGAGGCTTACGAAGGCGCCTTCGGGGCGGAAGCGAGCGCTGAGCTTCACAAGTTCGTGCTCGCAACTGTCACCACACTACGAAAAGCTCGCAAATCACCAGCGCAGCAACTCGATCTCTTCTAATGACAAGCCAGCGGCTTGCTTACGAGTCGGCTGCACTGGAGCTGCTCGGCAGCCCCCACCCGGCAGAACGATTTTTCGTTACGCGCTGCTTGCATTGACCCAATCAACACGCCACTATTTGGGTTGCTGTGCTTCGCCAGCGCGGATCGTAAACCATCAACCTGCAGGAGCCGTATGGCGCGCCGTCGCAAAGCGAAATCGAGCCTCGCCACCGAGCTGTTGGAACTGCTGATGATGACGCCGTGGTGGATTGGTCCGCTGCTCGCTGCGCTCACGTTCGCCGCCATCCGCTGGCTGGTTCCGGTGTGGCTATCGGCTCAATTTCCCGAGCCGGGATTTTCGCACAACCTCTTCACGGGACTGGCGCGTGGCGCCACGATCTACGCCTGGCTTGCAGGCGCCATAGTCCTTGTGATCTGGGGCACGGCTGAACTGAGCAAACGACGCCAGCGAAAACTGCTCGATTCGCAAACCGGCGTCGACTCGGTCCGGGAACTCAATTGGAAGGATTTTGAATCGCTCCTCGGCGAGGCCTTTCGGCGCCAAGGCTTTACCGTCGAGCCGGCTGGTGGCTTGGGCCCCGATGGCGGCGTTGATCTGCGGCTGCGCAAAGCGGGTCAGTTAACGCTTCTCCAGTGCAAACATTGGCGAGAATGGCAGGTGGGAGTTAAGGTCGTCCGCGAATTGCTCGGGGTGGTCACGAGCGAGGGAGCGGCCGGCGGGATCGTCGCGACCTCGGGCCGCTTCACACCGGACGCCATCGAATTCGCCAAGCAGAACCCGATTGAACTGATTGACGGCGCCCAACTCGCGAAGATCATCGGCGAAGTCAGCAAGAACGCAGGCCCGAGTCAGCGCGGACTGGCAAGTTCGCAAACCGCGGCGCGAGCTCATGTCTGCCCAAGTTGCGGATCTGCGATGGTCCCCCGAATCGCCAAGAAAGGCGCTAAAGCAGGAGAGAATTTCCTCGGCTGCACGCGGTATCCGACCTGCCGCGGGACACGGCCCCTACCCCAAATCTGAAGAAGTATTTTCCAGAACTAAAGTTATCACGTAATTATTACGGAAACAATTATCCGCCCCTGCCGCAGAGTTCTGGCCCCTCATCGCACCGACGTGCCCATCGGGCCCATAAGGGGGCGACATCGCCGACGATCGGCCGCCTGTTCTTGAGCGGCCACGGCTGAGTAGTCATCGCCGGAGGATTTTCGCGCAAGTTCCCGGCCGATGGTTCTTTTATGCCGCCTCAGCCGCCGCGCAATCGCTGCTTGGGATTCCCCCGCGTACCGCATCTGACTTATGACTTCGCGATCGTTCATGGTAAGCTGGGTCACCATCGCTGGGGCTCCGTGAGGATGTCGATTGAACAACAACATGCAAACCGCCCAGCGATGGTTTTCAAAGATCAATTCGTGCTAGCGTTGCATTTCAGATTAGACGCTGCCACACTATTTCAATCCATTTTGCCGCGATTTGGCCCAATCCACTCATCAAACCAAACACAAAAAATATCCAGCACGCATAGAAGCGGCTTGCTGTTCGAAGCTCTAATATCCAATCGCGCTGCCGGCTAGAAAGCCCCCAATGTCGATAAGCTTCTGCTCGCAATCGCACAGCCCGATCGTCACGTGCTTCCAGTCCATCCGCACGCAAGGTGGCATCCATAATGATGTCAACGCCAGCGGTAAGTAACTCTCGAGCCTTCTCTTCAGAATCCGTGCGTCCAAGCGAACCTTTATCGCGGGTATAAACGCAACATAACACTCCGTTAAGTGCTGCAAACTGCCTCCAGGCCTTGATTCCGGAAAGCTGCTTAATCATTTGCACTGTAGAGCACACTGCATCCGTTGCGCATGCATCGCTACGCTCGATAAATACGATCATCCGCGGATTCCTAGAATTAGGCCCCCACCCATCGCGCCATCTGAATCCGGAAGCGACTGACAAGAAGTTCATGAAACGACTACCGCAACCTGCAAAGTCGACGATAGGTTCCCACCATTTGTGTCGAACGGATTGTAGATCGCTCATGCCTACTACCGTATGGCCAACGCACTGTAGTGCATTTCCACTTCGTGAGCTGAATATGCTCGGCACCTGACTATCCGTAGATACGATCCAAACGCTGATTGGTTGCATAACTTAACACATGGTTCAGAATGGCGTTTCGTCCGCCGCCCGCGACTTGCACATAGGCCGATGTTTTTACGTATACCGCATCACGAACCGTCAATGGACATCGAAGAGATGAACAGGGAGTAATTTCTGTGCCTGAGCCCACAGTAGCACGAGAAAATCGTATCGCATCCGATCAATTTTGGATTCCTGGCCGGGACTCAAGTCTAAAACCTCGTGCCAAAGTTCGCGAAACTCATTAGCCAGCTGACCTAAGATAGCATTCGTACGACAGCTCCAGGTTGGACGAGCTTGGTCGAGGTGTTCGGACAGTACTGAAAGCACGCCACTGAGCGATTGAAGTTGTCGATTGCCCCTAACTTGCTCATAAAATTCATCGAGGACTACTTCTAATTTTGGTACAGTTTCGCCTTCCAATCCGTTGTAGGCTCCCCTAATCTGCGAAAGATTGGTGTCGATCCCAGCTTTCATCCAGGAAATAGGATCGCGACCGTCCGGTGACCCTACGCAGTGAAGTTGGCAAAGCCATCGTTGCAAGTAGAAGCGAAGGTGCCGAGGTTTATCCAGTTTTTGGAGAGGAAGGTTGACTGCAATTAGTGATGCGAACAAGAAATTAACGTGCCTGGCGAGGTTCCCACGTTGATCTATTCTCAACAAGTCTTTGAGACCGACAGTCATTGCGAAGTCCGCAAGTACTTCATTAAGCAAGGCTTCGACAGACTTGGCTTCGCAGGCGAAAGTCTGTAGGCCACCGCTTCTAATGAGTCCAAGTAAATCGTCGCACCACTCCGGAATTAAGACGTTGGCAACATCACCTTCGGGAACAACTCGGTTGTGAACAATCAAGTATGATCGTGCTAAACGCTCGTAAGTCAAGCGGCTAAGTGTGTCATTAAACTGCGACAGTAAAGAATCAATCACTTGAGACGAGTCTACGCTCTCGATTGCTTGACGCAACATTAAGAGTTGATTCCGTCCTTCTTCGCTATCTTGAGCATTCGCAGGAAAACCATACTGAACCAAAGCTGCGCAGAGTTGACCTGTGTAGCTGGACGCGAGAGTATCTCGCAAAGACATTGCGAGCTTGCCAAAGTGGGGAAGCGATGTCCAGTGAGAGATCTCTGCTATCTCATGGAAGCAAAACACAAAGGTTACTTCCGGTTGCATTAAGGCTTGCCCCGAAATGTCCAACATTAGCAGCGGTGAATTCCATTCGCCCTTGCCGCGCCCCGCCCGTGTATCTTCGCTAATGTTAGCAAATGCATCGTCGACTCTTACTTGATCAGCTGCCCCAGCGCTAACTGCAGCAGCAAAGTGCTCCAAGACCAACGCTTTTTGGCTAGGGTGTGCGTCGGGTGGATTAAATAGCACGCAGCTTGCGAGCCAGGCTGCAACGCTGTAGGCATTTATAACTTTGCTCGCACCGTATTCGATCGTATTTGGAAACGCAGGATCTAGCGGCTCTACGCGATGCTCTACGCGGTTTCGGATACATCGCCAGAGATGCCGAACTAGGTCGTTAAAAGCTGCGAAGGCGGGATGTTGGCTTGGTTCAGAAAAGTGGGAAGTCCAATCGGTCGTTTCTAGCGCACGGCACAATTGCATGAAGAACGGCAGTAAGTCCTGGACACTTGTAGCTCTTTCGTTTCTGCGAAATGCTGATGACAGCGACCGGGAGAGCTGCATGAATTCTGTTCCACTCATTGGCCCCAGAAAGCGATGCGAAAAATCAGCAAAAGACTTGTGGATACGATCTAGTATCGCGGACAGTTCTTGCGACAAACTTGGGCTGTCATGAGGGGTTGCTTTGAGGGATGGCAGCGACAAGAGTGTCTCAGGTGGCAGCCCAACCGTAGTGCGAACAGCGCTAACGTCCTTCGCGCGTACCGGTACGTTTCCCTTTAAGGGACGATTGATGGATTCTATCGCATTTACAAGATCTGCTATGTGCTGAAACCTTAGTAGCAGTGAGCGATGTCCAATGCAAACTACGGCGTCGCGGTCGTCTTTGAGTAGATGCTGTATGCGATCAAGCACAAGCGTTTCATGACCCGGTCCAACTGAAACGCGTGTGTGGTAAGAGAGACCGCATTGTTGTTCAATTCTGCGAAAATCAGACGTGGAGTTGGCTGTTGCTTCAATCTGAACCGAGTTGCGGTATAGCAAATTGCTTTGTAGTGAAGAGAACGCGTGGCCCTTTGGAAGATTACGATTAGTTTCGATGCCTTTGCAAAGCTCGAGCAGTGATGAAGAACGGAGCGTGTTAGTTAGGAGGCTGAGATAATAGATGTCGGCTGCAGACTCGGGAAAAGCTAAGCACACTATATCTGGGCCACCTAGCGTATACCAACTCGTTGGAGTAAATTGTGTTAGGGTAGACGCAGTTGTTTTAGTCACGGTTGCGTGGAATGCTTCTGTAGCAGCCAGTGCTGCGGCGCCGACAATCTTCTCGGCGCGACCAAGCAATCGTGTAACCTGCTTTGAGTCTCTGGCGACATCAAACGCTAGAGAGGAAAGTGAACCGCGTATCAAGAAAGCAAGGTTGCAATTCGCATATTTCACTTCTGTGTTGAGAAGTGTGCGATCAACATGTTTGCCTGTCGGAATTAGGATTAAGTCGCCACTTCCGCCGATCTGAGGCTCTTGCGCAAAATCTATCTCACGAGATTGCACATCGGCAATTCGGTCGATGCGAGCAAGCCGTGTGTAGTCAATCGATCCGAGGAAGTGGCCGTGACCCTCTGAATAGCCAGTACCAACTTCTGTATGACCGTAGTCGGGAAACTGGCAGCCGAGATCGCGTCGAAAGATCAAACGCAGCGCGAACGCCATTGAGTAGATCCTATGCGTGATTGGATTGCAGTGGTACTTATTGATGCCAAGCCATACAGCTCTGCGATGACCGGTTGAAGATAGCAAGGGCAGCATTCTTTATCCAGGTGTCGCATCTTTCCCATGCATCACAATCTTCCTGGTCCATTTACCGCATCCCTTCGTGTGGACACGGGTCACATCTGGATGTATCGTCGCACGCCGACAAAAGCCGATGTTGCATTTCGGTCGAAATAGAAGGCTTTCGACTCAGAAGAGAACCGCTCGAGCGTTCATCACGACTCGAAGTATCCTAGTAGATTTGTTTGGATACAAATGGGCGTATGGCAGCGGAGGTAGAAGGTACGCTATCGTCCCAGTTGTTGAACACAGCCATATAGATAGACAAAAAGAGCCGGCGACTCAGCGTCTCCGGCTCTGCCATTCGGCCACTCTGCAATATCTCGCAAAGGTGATCTATTTCATTCCCAAATCGGGACAGGTCAATGTCGGTTGCCCGACAATATGCTCACGAGAGGCTTTAAGTTGCTTCCAGGAGCTCTCTATTGCTGCGTAAAACTCAGCAGCTTTGTCTTGCCTGTCCAAAAAGCTCTTGGTGAATAGCGTATCGTCTGCGTATGAAGTGCCAACATACGCCGTTTTCTTCTCCAACCTGCTCCTAGACATCTGTCACAAGCTCCCTATATCGCCTAATCTGCCAATTTCAATAGAAACGACGCTAGACAAGTACACGCCCTTTGTCAATCGGCAATTTACCATTCGGACCACCAGCAATAGTTATGCCGATCGCGTGTCCGGCGATGCGTTAAGGAGCGAAGTTGCCGATTATACCAACCTAACATTGGAAGTCAAGTGACATTACGAAATTGTAATGGTAAATCGCCGGGGTGATTCATCGGTGCGCGGTCTTAGCGACCCTAAATTCCCTTAGCTCAGAGGAATTATTACTGAACCACCCACTACAGGCAATCCGGCGAAACATAGGTTTTTCATCCCATTCTGCTCGTATCTGGAGTCCACTCGTTCGCTCCGTCCTGCAGTGAAGAGATTTGACTGCTATGTTTCCCAGGTCTGCTACTTCCTCAACTCCATAGGGGAAACCGCGGGCAACTGCGGACCGCAGCGCCGCTGGAAGACCTCAAGAATGACTTCGATCAAGGCGACAAGGTTCGAGTTCCAGTGAAGGAGAATCAGCCACAGCTGCTAGCGATATGACTGATCGAGTGTTTTTTGCGTCGCGCTGGAGCCTTCGGAATAATCGAATGACGATCGTGAGGGACCGTACCGGTTTAGTCGTTCAATTAAGGTTAGTTAGTGCGAAAATCGAGCTGTGCAGCCGCAACTCACCACGCCGACCGCGATTGACCATGCCGCAGAAGTACGCCGAAGGCCTGCGGACTGCATTCTCTTCACGCTGCATCGCCCGGTCGATGATGAGCACACAAATCGCCGCCCCGGCGCGGCCCAGCACCCGACAACCCTCCCACCAGCTGGCTTGTGAAATGCCTAGATGGTGTCGTAACAGCCAAGCTGCATCAATAAAATCAGCCCACTTAATCGGTTGGGAGTGGGACGGCGCGTACGCCCGAAAACGGTCACTGGCGACCTGCATCACTTGCGAAAGTGAAATATACGGGAGCCCACTAGCGCAGGCGGCGCCCCCCTCCTCCGCAGGTTCGACTACGCTTTCCTGAAAGCCTTCTTGGGCCGGAGGCCTACTTTCTTTAGTTAATTCTTGAGTGGAGAAATTGTAGTGGACGAAGTTTTTTGCGTTCCCGGACGAAGTGATGCCAGAAACTGCTGGTGCATCGCAAGCCCCCTCCTCCACTCCAACCATAGCGAGCAGCGTGGCGTGAAGCGCTTGGTGCTGAGCTAAAGTCGCTCGCAGCGTAGCCAGATTCTGATACGTCCGAATGGCCCCGGCAATCGGGGCATAGTCAGCCTCCCATTGCTGGCAGTCCTCTCCTCGCGCTTGCAGCTCCAAGAGCAGCGCGCAGATTTGCCGGCGGTGGCTACTGATTTGGCGTTTGGTCGCCAGCCACGCTTGATCGAGAAGCTGCTTTTCCTGCAGTTTGGTTTCCAGTTCGCCCTTGAGATACGCCAGCGGCGTCAGGTCGACTCCAAACGCGAAGAGCAAGCGGCCACTCTGCGCGTCGCGCTGCCCAAAGCGCCGATGATTGCCACTGTCGTTCCAGGCCAAGGCGCCAATTTGAAAGAGCTGCTGCTCCAGATTTTGGATTTGGCGCTCGGTGACCCCCAGGTCGAGCGCGGTGCGGGCGAGCGACTGAAACACAATCGGCCGGCTCCCCTCCTCCCAATCACAATCCCGGGTGAAGGCCAGATAGTAGTCAAGCAGTTGAATCATCCGGGGCGAAAAGCCGGCCGCCTTACCGACCCGTTTGACGAGCAGCAGCAGATCGTAGCGGTTCACGGAATCTTGGAGGCCGGTAAAGTCCTCGCACTGCGTGAGCGCTTGCCGGTAGGCAGGTGACGCAATGCGTCCCCCGCCCCTCCTCGGTTCGATTGGGTATTCGGTCAAGTCTAGGTAAGTCATAGGTCAATGGACGTTCCCTCATCAGCGCCTGCCTGCAATGGCCGCGCAAAAAAACGCTGCCGATTCACTTTTTGAATTGCATTACGGATCGAAGAGCGCTACAGTGCGAGTTGGGACTACGACAGAGCTTCGCTCTTCACAGAGACAACCGCCGCGCTAACGGCGGTTTTTTCGTGTTGGGGCTTCTTTCGGGGTGACGTTCTCCTTCAGTTCGGGTTGAGGTGGGACAGTGGAGCCGCGCAGAAGGCGGCTCCGATAAGATCAGCTGGCCACGATTCGACCCGCTGCCACAACACTGTACAGCAGTTTTGACCAGTTATCGACAAGAATCTGGCCAGCGCCAGGTTGGCCAGTGGTGACCAGTGTTCAAAGTATCTGGAGTGGCCAGTGCTGTTCACTCCTTGAACAGCCTCACCGAATTCTGCGACTTTTCGAGAGCTCGCGCGATGTCCAGACCTGACCAGTGAACAGCGAACTGAACGTCCACTGCGTTGCTCAGCGCCACGCACGCGACTGAACACCCCCCTGCTCACATGTCCCTCCTCGCCAACTGGTCAGCGCCGGGCTGGTCAGTGCTGACCACTGTTCACCCTAACGCGGGTGAACAGCGCTGCCCAGCCGCTGTCCAGAGTCGGCGCAAACCGAGCCAAACCGCCGGCGAGGAGGGGAGCAAGACCCGAGCAAGCGGCTTGACCACTGCGCAGGCGCTTGTTCAGTCGGCTGACCACTCGGTGTTCAGCGGGCGCCAAAATCGCTGCAAAAAGCGCTTGCGCAAAGAGATTCAGCAATGCTACCGTGTGCAGGAGATTCACCACTGAAAACGGAGCCTGCGTAGCATGACCAAGTATTCCATTTCGGCCGCCAACCGGATTACGGGCAAGAGCCGCACCACGATTTCCAAACATCTGGCCTCCGGCAAACTCTCCTGCAGTGAGGATGAGCAGGGGAACAAACTGATCGACGCTTCCGAACTGATCCGGGTCTATGGCGCTGCGTGCGACTTTAGCCGGGAGGAGGGGGCTGGTCAGCCGGCCGCCGCCAAAGGAAGTGAACAGGGTGGACAGCTGCCGCTGTCCAGTGTGGCGGCCCAGCTTGAAAAAGAGATCGCCGAGCGCGAACGGGAGCGGGCGCACTTCCGTCAGCAGATCGACCATCTCCAGGACGCGCTCAAGTTGGCCCAAGAAGGCCAGAACAAGGCGATGCTCCTCCTCGAACACCGCACCACGGGAGGAGGGGAGTGGCAAGCGGCAATCAAACAACTCGAAGAGCGGATCAGCAAGCGCGAAGAAGAAGTGGCGCTCGGGAAGTCCCAAGCCGTTGAGTCGGCCAAACAGGCCGCGCGGGCGGAACTGCTGTCGCAGCCGTGGTGGCGAATGATCACGAGTTGACCGGCGTCCCCATGAAAACCAACAGTGCTGCCGTGCTTGCTAGATTTTAGCGACTGGCGAAGACTTGCCGTTCAGCGCGAACATGCTCGTTGTTTTCAGAAGTCGCAACCGATCGAAGGGGAAGAGTTTGAGTTGTGACGCGATAAATCCCGTGATGAGGGGTGGAACATGGTTTGCCGACGAGTCTTGGTGGCTACTCTCCTGATGGGGACGCTCGGCTGCACACATACGCAGTTGCGGTTGAACACCGTGCGCCAAGCCTCGACGGTCGCCGATATCTATCAACAACAGGTGCTCGACAATCTGGCCAAGTTCGCCCGCGATCCGAATGCGCTCCCGCATTTTGCGCTGTCGACGGGAGGCTTCAATGAGGTGAACGACGCCGCTGAGGCCGGAGGAGGGCTGGAGTGGAACTTCACCCGGTTCAGCGGGGCTGGGCTCAATGGAGGCGGCTCGCGCGCACTTTCCCAAAACTGGACCTTGCGTCCGATCAGCGATCCTCGGCGACTAGAGCTGATGCGCTGCGCATTTCAACACGCCGTCTCGGGGTATCAAGAATCGTCGTCGGGGTGCTGCCCTGACTGCCAGAAGAGGATCAATAAGTTCTACACCGGAAACACCGGTCAGGCGCCCCCTGCGCCGTGCGATGCCGCCGCCGATGGAACGGTCACGGCGGCCTGCTTAGGGAGCGGGTGGTTTTGCGTCGGGTGCGAGAAGTGCGCGCTGCGGATGAAGAAACGCAATCCCTGCTGCTTGGTGGGAACGTACTGCGGTTGCGCTGTCTGGGTGCAGCCGGGACAGGGGACCGACGAGCTGAGCAAGCTGACCTTGGTGGTGCTCGACTATGCGATCAATGATCCCCCTCCGGTGGCGACTAAGGAAGTCAAGGTCTATTTGACGGCGGACCGGCGTCCCGCCACCTCCGATACCGCAACCTTCACGATCACCGGGAATCTTCGCGCCGATAGCGATGTGCGGGCGCTTCTTTCGACAAACGATCTAGCGAGCTTCGATGAGGGGACGATCTCGAACCATCGCCTCGAACGGCTCCAGAGAATCCAGCAGCTGAATGAACTCCAAAACGATCAGCCGCTCCAGCAATGGCTGAAATCGAACCCGGAAGGGAGTTCCACCGATGAGGGGCCTGGCGCGACGACCGAGCAATTCCAGCAGAAGTTCAAAGCGCTTTCAAACGAACTGCTGAAAGACCAACTCGCTCCGGACGTGAGCGCGCCCACTGGCGCCGTTGAGGCGATTCCGACACCCGCCTCCCAGCCTCCCCAGTTGCAAACGCCTGGCGATCAACTATTCCAACTCCAGCAGCGGATCGTGAACTGAAGTTAAGCTTGAATCGATACGCGACAGATCATGAGGTCTCGCGCACGAGACAAGGCGGGACCGATGCCGAGCAAGGAAATCGATCCGGCCCGTATCGTTGAAGGTGCAGGTTCTCCGGGATCGCCTAAGTCAGGATAATTCGGTCGCACTTCTCCAGCGGGATGGTCACGAGCGGCCTTTCGACCGAGCCCTAAGGACTGCACTCGGCGAGATCGGAACGACAGTTCGCTCGCCTGACGATGGCGAAGTCGCACAGGCCTTACTGGGCTGCGTGCCCCGCCGATTCATCTCCACCTCGATCCCAAGAATAGGGGGGTCGCCTCCGCACGCCTGACGGCGGCCTCATGGTGAGCTTTCTCGCTCATCCGAGGGCGGAACTCATTGCGCGGGCGTGACTTAGTAGGCCGGACAGTTGCTTTGCCGACAATCCTCACCCCTCATCTTGGTGCATCAGGAGTGAGTCTGATTCCCGGCCGTTGGTCCCCCGGGATCTGCTGCTGACACAATTTCAGAAGTAACGGCAGTCGATCCTTCGCCCTCGTAAGAAAAAACTGAGCGAGATTTTGCTTGCATTTTCGGGAACGAGCGGTATTCTGCGCCACGCCCGGGCGGATCGGGAGTGACACGCATGTTAAAGTCCTGTTCTCTTAGTTCTTCTATTCTCAATCTGGAGCCGCACCGATGGCCAAAAAGAAAAAACAGATCACCGTCGACGCTCTCAAGGAGTATGTTCGAACGGAGGGCGCCGAGTTCCTCAAGCGTCCGAACGTGACCTCAGTGGGCATCGGTTACAAGCAGACCGGCGGCAAGAAATCCAAGACCCTTAGCGTGCAGTTCACCGTTGGCGAGAAGATCGCTGCCGAAAGCTTAGAACAGAGCGGGCTTGAGTCCCTCCCGAAAACAGTAAGCGTGGGGGGCGTCGAAGTTCCCACCGATGTGCTGGAACGTTCCTATACAACCGAGTATCGGCCCGTAAAAATTACGGCCAAGCTCGAAGCGGCTAGCCCTCGTAAAGTGGCAGTCGATCCCGTCCAGCCTGGGGTCAGTATCGGGCACTTCAAAATTAGCGCCGGCACGCTTGGGTGTGTCGTTTATGACGCGCACAGCGGAGCGCCCTACGTCCTCTCCAACTGGCACGTTCTCCACGGAGGCGCCGGACAAATTGGGGACTCGATCGTGCAGCCTGGTAAACACGACGACAATCGGATTGAGCGCAATAAAGTGGGCAAGCTCGTGCGGAGTCATCTTGGAGCTGCGGGGGACTGCGCGATCGCTACGATTGACAGCCGGCGCCTCGACGAGACTCTGCTCGATCTCAATGTTAAGGTGAATGCCATTGCCGAGCCCGAACTCGATGATCGGGTCACCAAGTCGGGTCGCACCACGGATGTCACCTTTGGGATCGTTACCCGGGTGCATGTCACCAGCCGAATCGATTACGACGGTGTCGGCGAACGCGAGATCGGCGGTTTTGAGATTGGCCCTGACCCTGAGCATCCAGCGGCGAATGGTGAGATCAGCATGGGGGGCGATTCCGGTTCGGCCTGGGTCGCCGTCGAACGGAACAAAGCGACGAGCACCATGCTCGGATTGCATTTTGCGGGGGAAACGGGAAACGCGCCCGAGCACGCACTCGCCTGCTATCCAGCGTCGGTGTTCGAAAAGTTGGAGATTCTGCCCGCGCCTCCGACAGTTCTGCGCCCCGAGGCGGCGGCGAGTGGCTATGCTCCTGCTTTCTTAGGGGCGACCATCGCTGTTCCGCAGCCGGCGACAACCGCGGTGCGCAATGATCTCTTGAAGGTCGATGATGAACCGGTACTCGACTACATGCACTTTTCGGTAGCGATGAGCAAAAGCCGCAAGTTCGCTCGGTGGGTCGCCTGGAACATTGATGGGAGTAGTCTGAGGCGCCTAAGCCGCACGAACATTCGCTTCAAGAAGGATCCGCGTCTCCCCGCCGCCGCGCAGATTGGCGATGAACTATACGCTAACAATGATCTGGACCGGGGGCATCTGGCGCGCCGTGCGGACCTCTTGTGGGGGAGTGCTGCCGCGGCCGAGCGAGCGAATGTCGATTCATTCTTTTTCACCAACATCACACCGCAGCACGCGGAATTCAACCAGTCATCGGCGGGGGGGATTTGGGGCGAACTGGAGAATGCGATCTTCGCTGATGTTGAAGTTGAAGAACTCAAGATTTCGGTGCTCGGCGGACCGATTTTCCGAACCGCCGATCCTGAGTATCGAGGGGTGAAGTTGCCCAAACAGTTCTGGAA
Source organism: Pirellulales bacterium (assembly GCA_022841705.1). Classification (GTDB taxonomy): domain Bacteria; phylum Planctomycetota; class Planctomycetia; order Pirellulales; family Lacipirellulaceae. The sequence goes on along the minus strand of JALHQZ010000002.1, from coordinate 1,700,077 downwards.
GATTATTTACTACCGGGAAGTTGGCGACGCGACAGTGGTGGCGAAGGGCTTCGTGTTAACGCAGGCGGATTTAATCTCGGGATTAGAAGCGCTCGAACTCCCAGAATTCGCAGTGTTCGAGGTGCCGATCCCGCGAATTGGCGAACTGACAGGGCTGAAGTTTGCAGGCGCCGAGGGGCCTGAGACGACTCGCGGGAAACGCGCTCCTGCGAGGCGAACACGCCAAAGCGCCGAGACAGTCGGGATTCGGAGGATTACGTCAGTTCGTGAAATCGTCGGCTGACATAGCGAGTATGCGTCTTGCTAGCGCTCATTATGGGGGAGTGGTTACTGGGGGGGCGACCAAGAACGGGCGGAGCCATTCACACCACTGCATCGCAATCGGGATGCCAACAACGATGAGCATGACCGGGATACACCAGGGACTGGCAAAAAATCGTCCCTTTGCTTCCTGCCACCAGTCGCGCTTCGGCGGATTGATGATTTGGTTGTGCCACTCCAGTGCTTTGTGGGTGATTTTGAAGAATGAGGCTCCATTCCGCTCCAGCAACTAAAATCGGAGCCAGCGCTGAAGGACTTCATCGAGATCGAGCGGGGAGTGATCGGTACCTCGCGGGAGAACTTCCCGCGGCAAAATGTCGTCATGCGAAAGATAATACTGATAGACCGCTTTTAAGAGTCGAACTTCAAGTGGGCTGAGAACGGCGGGCGTGATCGCGGTGGTCAAGGGCATGATCAAGCTCGTTTCAGAAAAAAGGCGCTGCTGATGGCGAAGTCGATAGCAATTGGGCCGTCACAGATCGCCCCTGATTCTAACGACCCCCCCGACGTTGAAAAGTTCTTACTCCCAGAACAACTCCAAAACGCCAAAACGAGCCGGGGGCTGATCATCAGAGACAGCTCAATTAACCTCTCCCGGAGCCACGAGCAACGTCTGTCTTCTCAAAACTACTTTGTGCTCCGTCGGCAACGTGCTACTTTACGCACGCTCTGGTTGTCCATCTTTTTCCCGGGAGGTATCGCCATGTTCAGCCTTCGCTTTTGGATGCTCCTTGTTCCGGCGATCGCCATGGCAACTCGGCTTCCTGCGGCGAAACAGCCAGAGTTCCTCGATCAAAACTGGGATGACGCGACCCGGCAATTTTTCTACACGACGAGCCAAGGCTCGCGGATGATGCCCTACGATTGGTTTCTCGCGCTCGAAACGGCGGATTCGACAGAGAACTTCGCGAAGACAGTCCTCCCGAAACTGGGTTACGTGCCGAACCCCAACCTTGACCAGAATCCGGATGAACTGCCCGTGGGTTTTGTCGCCGACATCGATTGGCGGGGTCAGCGACATTTAGGTTTGACCTGCGCCGCGTGTCACACGAATCAGATTGAGTACGAAGAGCACCTCTACCAGATCGATGGCGCTCCGACCCAAGCCGATATGGCGGGGCTCATCGAAGGGCTGCGGGACGCCCTTAACGCAACCTTGGCCGATCTCGCCAAGTTCGACCGCTTCGCCGACCGAGTTCATCCGCCGCACTGTCCCACGCCGCAGCGGATCGCGCTCCGCGCCGAGGTTCGCAAGTTCGCAGAAGCGTGGAGCGAGTTCGTCGCTGACAGCACGCCTGAACACGCCTGGGGCCGGGCGCGCCTCGACGCTTTCGGGATGATTTTTAATCGGGTCGCCGCGATTGATTTGGACTTGCGAGAAAACAGCCATCCTCCCAACGCTCCGGTGAGCTACCCGTTCCTGTGGGGCACTTCGTGGGAAAACAAAGTTCAATGGAACGGTTCGGCCGACAACACGAACGACATTGAACGCCTCGCCCGGAATGTGGGCGAAGTTCTCGGCGTCTTCGCGCAAACGGACCTCCGCAAAGCATCGGTGCTGCGGCCGTACTACCGCACGAGCGCCCGCCGGCTCAATCAGTTACAACTCGAAAACAAACTCAAAATCCTGTGGTCGCCGCAGTGGCCAGCTGAGTTGGGCGAAATTGATGAGGCGAAGGCAGCCGCGGGACAGCAACTTTTTAGTCAACGCTGCGCCTCGTGCCACCAAGTTATCCCGCACGGCGAGCAGGATACGCACGTCACCGTTAAGCTCATCCCGATTAGCGAGGTCGGAACGGACGCTACGATGGCAATCAACGCCATCTCGAAGGAGGTTTCGACCGGAAGTTTGGCCGGGTCGAGGTTGCCGGGCAGCGCGCCGCTCCCCGCCGCCTTGCCGCGCGGTCTCTTGCTCAAACATGTCGTGCAAGGCTCGCTGCTGAGTCCCTTCAAGGATGTTGGCGTGCGCCTCCACAGCCCGCTCGAAATTGCCGCTTCGCTGCGCTCAACGAAGAGCCAGGTCTTGGAACTGACGGATGCCGAGCTGGAGCGGTTCTTCGCCGAGTCCGACACGACTCCCGAAAATCTCCAAGCGGTTCTCGACAATTATAGCCTCAAGGTGGAAGAGTATCGCAATCGGGTCGAAGCGTACGTCGAGCGGACGGAAGCCGCGAGCGCCGATCCCAATGGCGCCGAAGCGGTGGCGATGTCGGCCGCTGCCGCTGATCCGACATTGCTCGCTTATAAGGCGCGGCCGCTCGATGGGATTTGGGCGACGGCGCCCTATCTGCACAACGGCTCGGTGCCGAACCTCTACGAACTCCTCCATCCGGCCAGCGAGCGCACGAAAAAGTTCTACGTTGGGAGTCGGAAGTTCGATCCTAAGCACGTCGGTTTCGTGACGCAGGCGAGCGCCGGGACCACTGAACTTGATACGAGCCTTCCCGGCAACAGCAACAGCGGTCACGACTCATACGGTGAGGACGAGTTGACGGACGAACAGCGCTGGCAACTGGTCGAGTATCTCAAAACGTTATGATCCCCTGCTTTCGCCGGGTCTCAAGAATCTCTAGAAGGGAATGATCCATGAATCAACGTCTCTGTCGGGTGGGCGCCATTCTGCTTGGAATCGGCGCGCTGGCCGAAGCAGGCCCGCCGCCGCTGGAAGCCAACGACGTGTCGTGGCTTTGGCCGCCGCCCCAGTTGGACGCCGATGTCGCACGCACCCTCAGCATTGCGAATGTGAAGAGTGCTACAGGAACGCCGGTTTGGTCGGACTCCCAGTTTACCGACCTCCTCGCCGCGGCCGATCAGACGGTCGTGGAAGGAATCCGGATCAAACTCTCCGCCGCCCTGCGCTCGCAAGCGGTGTGGCGCCTCGCAGCGCTGCGCGTGGATCCTTCCGCCCCCGGCTGTAGCGACGAGATTCGCACGGCGCTTGGCAGCACGCCGCAGATTCGGCTTATCCTGCAGCCGGTCACGGCCAGCACGACGCCGAATGGAGCGCCGCGCGTCCATGATTTCGCGGTGCATCTCGTGTACAGCTTCGTGGCGGGACTCGACCCGGAGAATCGACCACTTCCGGATCGCGCCAAGTTTTTGGAAATCGTCGCCGGCCTCGACCACCTTAAGCAGCTCTCAGCAGCTGGAGGAGCGCCCACGAGTGGCAAGCCGCTGGGCGTTCATCCGGGTTTACGGAAGCGCGTGCCGGGACTTGTGGAGGAAGTCGAAAAGTTTCTTTCCCAACATCTGGCGTCCGAACGCCTCACGGCGATTGCGCTGATGGGGGTTCGGCCACCCGAGCCGTGGATTTTTGTGGCGCTCGCGAAACTGCCGAATGATCCGGAGCATTTTCGGCCGGTGCCGTTCCTCCCGGCGCAGATGCTGAGTTTTGTGGGTGGCAAGCAAGGGGCGGTGGTGCCGCTTATCCCGACGAGCAATCGCTCGCCCATCTCCAATGCGCGAAATCTCCCGACTGCCGAGCGACGCGGAGTGGCGACGGCGGCGCTGTTTGGAATGCCGCCGTCGGCGCTGGGAGACTTGGCTGAGATTGGTCGCGATGCGACAGGAACGCCAATCAAAGATGCAACGCTCAAGAATCGCGAGATTCCTGATCTCGTTGCGCATCCGGCGCTCGCGCATTTTTTCAACACCGATTGCGTGAGCTGTCACACGGAGACGCGGCGCCGGATGCGATTGAGTTTGCCGCCGAGTTCCGTGGCGTTTCAAGTTGGCGGCCGGCCGCCACGGATCGCGACGAAGATCCCCCCACAGGACGATTGGAATGTGCGTAATCTAGGATGGTTTCAACCCGATCCGATTATTGGCGGAGGCCAAGCGGTCGCCACCGCGACGCAGCGAACCGCGAACGAAACGGCGGAAGTCGTGGAGTTCATTGAACGACACTACCGCGGTGATCCGTAAACCCGCTGCACTTTCTATGCTCCACGAGTCCCCTCCAGTCGATTCAGGATCGCCGCAGAGTTAGAAAAACGCCAGGCGGACGCCAACGGCAACCGAGTACGTACGATGTACCATACCACTGATGGACAAACGGAAAGCTTTACCAATCTTTTTCAGCGCGAGCGGCGGCTGATCCAGCAGTATCGTGAGAAACTGCTGAGTGGCGGGAACCGAGTTGCTGCGAGCGAGCGTTCGCACGACCAAAACGACGTCCAGAGTGGCGACCAAGAGCGACCTTGCGATGGTGAATCGGCATCGCAAGCTCAAATCACGAACGAAGTCCGCAATCGTTCTGCGAACCACGAACCGCAGATCGAGTCAGGGCGTGGAGAACCCTTTGTTAGCTTCGTGTCGGAGAATCTAGTTGCGCTGTGCTCCTCGGGAGGCGGCATTCGCAGCGCAACGTTTAGCCTGGGTGTGCTTCAAGGCCTCGATAAGTTTGGCCTGCTGCCTCTGTTCGACTATCACAGCACTGTTTCAGGTGGCGGTTACGTTGGCGGCTGGTGGTCGTGCTGGCGGCATCATCACCACCCACAACTCTTTCCGTCGCTGACAAACAACATCACGGAACCCGATGCGGTCCGCCGGCTGCGCGAGCGATCGCAATTTCTCTCGCCGACTGGTTGGGCTGTGAAATCAGAACTCTGGCGGGGCGCGATTGGACTCGTTTTTGGGGCGTTCTGGACCCTCCTCCTGGCGGCGGCGGTGATTTTCGGCGCCATTACGGCGTGGTTGGTTTATCGCGTTGCGGCATGGTGGCTGCTGGGGAAGTTTCATCTCCTGGCGTTACCCCTCGCTGCGTTTGGACTAATGCTGCTCTCGCAAGTCGTCTCGATGGTTAATCGGCAAACGAAGTGGTCAGAGCGGCTCCGTATCTTGGGAATCAGTCTCTTAATCGGGGCGACTGTGCATTGGTGTTTCGATTGGCTCTGGTTGCATGCCGACATGGTATACGACTTACGCTCCCCTGGGACGATCACGGGAATCACCTCGATCCTCGGAGCGGGGAGTACAGGATGGCTAGCGCGCTGGATTTTTCGGCGAAGCAGTGACCATGATCCGCTCAGCGTCACAGCGCGAGTATCGCGATACTTGCCGCAGTTGGCGGCGATGCTCACGTTGGCGGGGATGTGTTTTCTGACTATCGCCATTTGCCGTTATTTGGGAGCGGGGCGATCCCTTCACTCGGCCTGCGTGGCGTTTGGCTGCGCTTCGGGCGCTGCGCTGGCGGCGACGTTCTTAACCTCGACTCCTTCGACGCTTCACCGCTTTTATCGGGAACGAATCAGCGAGTCTTTCTTACGCTTACCGGGAGATGCGATCGCTGATGAGAAACTCGATCATAATTGGCCCAAGAAGGGTCTGCGACCGGTCCATATTGTGAATTGTTGCGCTAGCGACACGCGTTACTCTAGCATGCGAAGAAAGGATCGACGTGGTGCGAGCGTCACCTTGTCGCCGCTTGGGTTCTACCCGCAGCCCAAGAACGCTCCGAATTCCCGGAACGCAATCAGCCTTGCCGAAGCGCTCACCGCTTCAGCGGCGGCCGTTGATCCAGCGATGGGAATCTATTCCGCCAAGCTAGGACGGTTGGTGGCGTTCGTGTTGTTTGCGTTCAACCTGCGTCTGGGAACTTGGTGGTCGCCTCGCAGAAGCTGGGTTGAGCGGTATCTCCGTCCTTGGAATGAAGCGTTTAGTCAGATGTCGCTGGCTGGAATTGGTGAGCCGAGTGATGGCAAGCCGCCGGCCCCCGACTTGCACTTAACGGATGGCGGCCACTTTGAAAATCTGGCCGCCTACGAAATGATCCGGCGGCGTTGCCGATACATCGTGATCTGCGACGGCGGCGCCGATCCGGAGATTACGTTCTCCGATTTCTCTCAGCTTCAGCAGTTCGTCCGCGAAGACTTTGGCGTTGAAATTGACATCAACTTAGATCCGTTGCGATTGGACAGCACGGGGCGTTCTCGGCGCCATTTGGTGGTGGGCCACATCCACTATCCTGCCGCGTCTGACCGCATCAGCGAAGATGGCATCTTGATCTACATTAAACCCACCTTGACGGGGGATGAACCGGAAGATCTCGCGCAGTACCGTGTACGAAATCGGCAGTTTCCACACGAATCAACGGGCGATCAATTCTTCGACAACTTTCAATGGGAGGCCTACCGGCGACTGGGTCAACACTCGATTGAGGTTGGGTTTGCGTTCGCACCGGATTACGCCCCGAAACGGGAGGACGTGAACCACTTCACCGCGCCCCGCATGTTTGATGCAGCGCTGCGGGAATGGAACTCTGCCAACGCCGCCGTCACGATTCGTTCGCGAAACACCGCGCAGCGGCTGCTGTCGTCGGAGACACCCCCCACCGGTAATCAGCTCGATTGGCTGGCCGCCATCGTTCAAGAAGTGGACTGCGCGACTCGTGACCACAATGAATCGCGACAAGCGTATCGCTGCTCACTTCATCGCGCGCTGACGATGCTCGAGGCGATGGAGCAAGCCTATGAGGAACGTCAGCTTCAGGAGCGAGGAGATCACACGGAGAATTGGGGCTGGGAAAACTGGGCTGACCGACTTTCGGCGTCGCCGGATGTGCTTCGCTGGTGGCCGCTCATTGCTTCGCTCTACGGCATTTCGTTTCGTAATAAGTATCTAGGGACAAGGTATGACCTCAATCGGTTGTTGCCATCCCAAACGCTGAAGTCTGGGAAGCTGCCAATTATTTCAGCGGTCAATCTCGGCGCTTCGTCGCTGACCAACGATATCAGCTCGCAGTTGATTCTGGAGCGACTAAAGGAAGCGCATGGCAGCGATTTCGATCGGGCAAGTGATTTCGTCCTTCTCGCCCATCATGAGCTGAAGTTACTCGACGGTTCTACGCGTAAAGTAGGGTTAGGTGGACTCAGTTTCCGCTGGAACCTAACCCAGAGCGATCTCCTTTCGTTGGCGATCGATGGACTGCAAGTGGCTCCGGGGCAGTGGGGAGTTGGAGTCAATCAATTGCTCGTGGACAAGCTGATGGAGGCGTCCGGGAATACGGCAAATGCGGCGGATGCAAGTGGATTGTCGGTCGAGTCGCCCCCCTGGGGTAATCGGCTCCGTCGAGTCGAAATTCGTCCCGCGTCAGGAAGAGGTGTCGCACGGCCTCCGCAGCAGCATTTCTGGGCGCGTCAAAAATTTACCTATCGAACGGACGGCGGCATGGAGCGACTATTGTGAATGCAAGCGAATTGAGGGTGGCAAGAAGAGGCGGGGCATTCCGGATTGAGGGCCTACAATTGCCGCAGCAACTCTTCCATGTCCCGCGCGAGGCGCTGAATGCGCCCCCGTTCCTCCTTCCGCAAGGGCTGTTCCTGCTGCTGACTCGAAGTCTATACGTGTTGTTTGCGTTCGGATTGCTGTTGATTTTCGCGTTAACCTGGGACTTCGCAATTTGGATACAGTGACGTTCGGAGTGGAGAGTTTTTCGGTCAAAAGAGCCGGATTGACCGAGGTACGCGCACTCGCGTGGACGCAGCTCTCGCGATTACGGATGATCGAGTAGACTCGGTGCTGCGCCGCACGTGCGGCTGCTCGGGATTTCGACATTGGAATAGGTCAGATGCTCGACTGGTTGGTCACCTACGCCGAAAGCATTCTCATAGGCGTTGGCGCCGTGGTTGTCGCTGGCCTGCTGTTCGGCTTCCTAGCGTTCGCGTTCAAGCTTCCTACCTGGTTGCGAGTGCGCCGGGTTATGGGTTTGGGATTGCTTATCGTGGCCGTGTTGCTGTGGAAGGCGAACGGCAACCCAGGCGGCATCGTACCAAAGCCGCAAGTTCTCGACCGTGATACTGACCTCGATCTCTCGACAACAGCGCTCGCACGGCTTCAAGCGCCGTGGGACGCGGAAGGTGATCCCCGCTGGCCAGTGACGGAGACACTGGCGGAAATGAGTGACGCCGCTTACGAGCCGCCAACGTTTGCCGCGGAACAGTATGCGAAGATGGGCCTCAAGTCCTGCGAACCGATTGTGAGCGGATCGATGGTTGGCTACGTCGTCTCACAGAGTGACGTTGCAGTGATTGTGTTTCGCGGGACCGATTTCAATGAGTGGTCGGACTGGGGGGTCAACAAGAGCGTACGCTCGATCAAGACGGAGCACGGTCGGATTCACAGCGGTTTCTATCGCGCTTATCAAGGGCTATCAGGACAAGTTGAACGCATTCTTGCAGCGCGAAAGCCGGCTCATGTGTGGGTGACCGGGCACAGCCTGGGAGGGGCGCTGGCCACAGTGTGCGCTTATGAACTAGAACGGGCGAAAGGGAAGACGCTCAGAGGCGTCGTTACGTTTGGACAACCGATGGTTGCCCGGCTCGATCTCGCTGAGCACCTCGATCAAGAACTCCATGGACGTTACGTCTGGTTTGTCAATGACGCTGACATTGTCCCACGCACTCCCGATGGTTACCAACCTGCCGGTTCGCTCGTCTGGCTTCGCCCCGGCGGAAGCGTTGAGCGGTGGACCCGCCGGCAATTCTTGCGCGCTGCCCCAGGCGAGGCGGCGTCGGTAGGCCCGTTGCCGCCGCTCTCTGCCAGCGAGCGAAGCGAGTTGCGTGAAGAATTGCGAGCAAAGCCTCCGAACGCGTTCGCCAACCAGCAACCGCAGGTCGTTGAAGGAGTGCCTCAGTTCGACGGCCATTTAATGGTTGCGTACTTGGCGGCGGTGCGAGAATTGTTGGGTGTCTTGCCATCCGCAGGTGAATCGACGTTGCCCTAGGAACCTGATGTTTGTAGCTTCGATGTCAACTTCACTTTCGGCCCCAGGCTGCCACTCCAATATCGCTGCTGCTCGGCGTTTCGTCCGAAGCTTAATTTCCGTCGCGTGCTCGAACGCAGCAGAAATCAGTTACGCTGCGAGCGGCGCTGCTAAGCATCGGACATTTAGAATAACTAGCGTGCGTGCTAGTACTTCGCGGCCGCCAAGCGGTGCTAACGTGGACGACCGAGCACCTGCCGCAATTGCCGCTCGATAACACGAAACAACCGCGCAGCATGCTCCCGCTGCGCTGTCTTGAGTAACTCATTCGCTTGGGAATAGGCCGGTGACAGGAGCGACTGGAGCATCTGTAAATGCTCCAAAACCTCGGCGGCTACCTCCGCGGACATCGTCAGAGGTTCGGGGAAGTTCGCGACCGCAGCGCTTTTGGTTCGCCGCTTCTTGCCGTTTTCTGACGGCGGTGTTCGGAGCGTCGCTCCGAACCGCAGGAGCCCCCGCCCCGTGAGTTCCAGCCCTAGCGGCGTTTGGTTGGTGACGTAGTGCTCGAACGGCTCCAGAGGAATCCCCGCCATCCGTTGCCAGACGTGAGACTGTTTTTTGGTGATTCCAAGGTCCTCAAGTTTCAAAGTTCCCCTGGGTAACTTTGATCGGCGGTCGCCCCCGGAGAGGTGCTGAGTGGCCAAAAACTCGCCCAGACGTCGCTCGGCGCGAAGCCGGACTTCAGCGGCGCGGTTTTGAAGTTCCAGCCCGAGTTTGACCTTTTTTGCCCAATTTCGCGCCGTTTCGGCGGCATCGCGAACCGCTTTGAAGTCGTCGACGGATTGCGCCTCCTGCAGAAGGGTCGAAATCTTATCGAGCAGCGCCAAACCTTGCGATTCGGCGGCAGGAGAGGGGGATAAGGCAAGTTTTCGCGAGGCGGTCATTCGGCTGACTCCAAGATGAGAAAAACAGGCCAACCTCCCTGCGAAAAAAACGCATCGCTGCGTATTGCTAGTGAACGCACTCCATGACCAAAACGGACAAAAATTCTCCCAAAGGCACTCTTTTTCCCCGTGCGAGTGCCAGTGCGGGCAGTCATTGGCCCTCTAAGACACCTTCCGCAGATTTGATACCGCTTCGAGCGTCACACTATTTAGCTTTGCGAATGGTCGCCTTTTCGGACCGCAGTTGCTCGCAAGTTCCATCGCTTTTTACAAAGACGCTAAAAATTGGCCGCAATTGGCAGAGAGCGATCACTCAGATTTAGGAATCGTTGGGGGCGCGCTCATCCAGGGGGGCTGCAACGTGGCTCAAGTGGATGGCTCAGTCCTTCTAGTGCCCTTCCCAGAGTGAATTGACAGGTTGTTTCTGATTCTGCATTTCGCATTCCGGGCGGTTTTGGATCTCCAGGAGCGCGAGCATGGGCAAGGAAGCCAAGTATGTGGTGCGGTTGTCGGCGGACGAGCGTCGGGTGGTTGAAAATTTGGTGACTAGCGGTCGGGTGGCGAAGGCGACGCGGTAACGAGCGCAGGTGTGGCTGCAAGCAGACGTCGAAGGAGCACTTCGGACGAGCAGATCGCCTTCTCGGTCGGCGTGAGTTCGTCGACGGTCCATCGCAGACGGCAGCGGTTGGTCAAAGAGGGCTTAGAGGCGACGCTCCATCGCAAGCCGACCGCCAATCGGCAGTACCGGAAGTTTTGGACGGAGCGCAAGAAGCGCAGTTGGTGGTCTTGGCCTGCTCCGCTCCACCGGAGGGCCGCGGGCTCGGTTGACCATGCAATTGCTGGCGGATCGGTTGGTCGAACTCGAGGTGGTCGATGCGATCGGCCAGCAGACCGTTTGCACCATGCTGAAAAAACGCTTTGCAACCGTGACGCAAGGAGCAATGAGTGCTACCGCCCCAGCAAAACGCCGACTTCGTCTGTGCGATGGAAGACGTCCTGGAAGTCTACCAACGTCCCTACGATTCGCGGCGCCCGCTCGTCTGCTTCGACGAGCAAAGCAAGCAGTTGATTTGCGAAATCCGCCCGGTCGTCCCGGCGCTGCGGGGACGACCGGAGCGGATCGATTATGAGTACGAGCGAAACGGCACAGCCAACTTGTTCATGGTCTTCGAACCACTGGCCGGTCGACGATGGGTGAAAGTCACGGATCGACGGACGGCGATCGATTTCGCGGTGGTGGTTCGTGAGACGATCGACAGTTATCCAGATGCCGAGGTGATCGTGTGGGTGATGGACAATCTGAATACGCACAAGATGGCCTCGCTGTACGAAGCGCCCTCGCCCGAGGAAGCTCGGCGACTGATCGATCTCCTGGAAGTTCATTACACTCCCAAACATGGCAGTTGGCTCAACATGGCCGAAACGGAACTGAGCGTCCTCACGAAGCAGTGCCTGAATCGCCGCCTCGCCGACAAGCCGACGCTCATCCGCGAAACAACGGCCCGGGAAGCCTACCGCAATAACGCCCGGCGCCGAGTCAACTGGCAATTCACCACCGCTAACGCACGCATCAAACTTAAACGACTTTACCCGTCAATTCAGGTCGGGTGAGGCAATAGTCACATCGGAATCCTCCTTGCCGGACTGACGCTTTGCAGCGGGGAGGCGAGGTTTGCGGCAGTAGTGGATCACCGTCGTAGATATCGATGTGGGGTGCGGTTCTCGGAATGTTTGTCGCTCTATTATTTCCCAGGCTTGAAACTCCGGAGCAGAGAGATAACTCCAACCATCAATCCACCAAAAAGAATCGACATCGGAAGCTGTCAAATCCGTCTCGTTAAACAACTCCTCGAGACGAACTGCAGCGGTGCCGTAATAATGCGGAATCGCTTGATAACGCACAGACCACCCCTCGCGGTTGTTTGTGTAGTACTTGAGGGTGAAATGTATCATTGGCGAAGAGGTGACAACCGGTTCGTTAAGCGTGCGATGTTGATCGACATACTTCACGGCCGCCTCGCTACCTGGGCAATGTGGCAGGTCAAGAGCTCGCCAGTACTGTAAATCAAGGAATAGCGCATTGATGACAACTATAACTAGGAAACCCCAGCGAACTTCACGAATCGGCATACGAGTAATGAACCGGCCGGCAGCAGCGAGCCAGCAAAGGTGAGCGAAGGTCAGGTAGCGAGGATGGAGTATCGCCGACTCCCCTACTGGAAACATGCAAGGGAGCACCAATGGGACGACCCAACCCAAGCAAAGAAATCCGTCTAGTGGATGAGGACGATAGAGGAGGGAGACAAGGGGTAGAACGCCAATCGCGAATACTGCCGCGGTCGTGGTGACACCGCCGCCAGTTGCTGGGAGATCGCCGAGGAAAAGTGCTTCAACTACTGACTGAAGTAGTTCGCCGGTTAGAGGGGGGAGCCAGTAATCGGCCGCCACTTGAGAGTGCTGGTGAAGGATTGCGGGAACCCACGGAGCAAAACCCACCAAAATAATTGCTAGGCAGATGGCCGCACCCTTCGTCACTGAAAACTGTTCTGGCCGCAGCGCTGCACTTACGCTCTTTGAGCATTGTGACTTGCGGAACTGAAGCAACAGCACAAACAGTAATTGGGCAAAGATCGAGAAAATGGCGAAGTAGTGGGTATAGAGAAACGCCAGATCCAGAATTGCAACGAAGATCCAATTTCGGCGGGTAGAGTTGAGAATTGCCGCGAAAAGTCGCCAGTTTCCAAGGGCGAATAAGAGAGCACCCAAAGCATACATCCGAACGTCCCGAGCCCAAAGGACTTGATGAAGGCTCACGGCGACAAGTATGGCGGTAGCGAATGCAGCTTCTGATGCATGCTGCGAATGGAGTCGTCCGTCCTGGTTAAAAGTAAGCGCGAATCGAACAAATAACCACATCGCCCAAATCGTTCCGAGTCCAAAGAGCACACTCAACCCCCGGAGCGCAAGGAGCGATTCCCCACAGCAAGCAGCCCAGGATTTAAGAAGAATAAAATAAAGAGGCGGGTGATTGTCTTGCGCCACGCGGTCAATCATTTCTGGGAAAGAAAACTGAACGATCGCCCAGCAGAACGACTCGTCAAGCCAGAGGCTTTTGGTAGTCAGCTGGTAACTGCGCAGGACGGCTCCCACGAGGAGCGATAGGAAAACTCCTTTACTAGGAAGAAAATATTCCCCCTCAGCACGTTGTCGATGGTACATGATTGCTAATCTCTTTTGAGGGGTGGGACACATTTGGGGCGATTAGGCTTGCAATTGCCCCCTACGCCACCGACAAAAGAAGACGATGGTTGCTCTTTATCGCGCATTGGGATCACCACGGAGTTCCATATCTGATCCTTGCGTCGGCTCGGGTTCAAGCTCGTGGAACTGCTGATTGTCATCACTACTGTCCGGCTATAAGTCGAACAGTGTCAACTGGTTAGGATCACAAGGTTCTGAAAACGTAGGATTTTTGGTTGCGAGGGCCTGTTTTAGCGAAATTTTCTCAAACAGGGTCGCGCTGAGGATTTGCAAAATGTCGGCGAGGGTTCGTTTGGCTCCGAGTTCCTTTTTGACGATTGCCACCAGCACGTAGACGCTGATCGCGACCCAGATCTGGGTTTTGACCGCGTTGTCGGTGGTTCCATAGAACGCTTTGATTCGCAGATGTTGCTTGATCCATTTGAAGAACAGCTCGACCTGCCAGCGACTCTTGTAGAGCTGCGCAATCGTGAGCGCTGGCAGCGTGAAGTTGTTGGTCAGAAAGATCAGCCGCTTCTGCGTCTCGACATCGTAGAACACCACACGCCGCAAGAGATCGGGATACAACCGCGACGACTTGGGCCCTCGCAAGACAATGGTTTGATCGCTTCGCAGACCGGTCGCTTTGTCCACCACGCGTCCCTCGCGCCGCGTGTAATCGAGGTTCGACTTGCTGCGAGTCACGAAGAAGGCGCCCGCATGATGCAAGCGGTACAAGCGTGCAAAGTCGACGTATCCCCGATCCATCACGTAGAACGCCCCGGGCTCGAACAGCAACTGATCGAGAATGCGAACATCGGCCATTTTCCCGGTCGAAACGTGAATAAAACAGGGAATCGACCCCCGCAGGTCGAGCAGCGTGTGCAGCTTGACCGCGCCCTTGTGGCGACGAAACTTGGCCCAAGGTAACAACCTCAAACAGAGATCGATGGTTGTCGAGTCGAGCGCGTAAACCGTCTGCGCGAGTTCGACGGCCAGCGAATCGTGAGCATAAAGTTGACGGGCGCGACGGATCAAGACTTGAGCGAAGTCGGCATAAATCCGCCAGTCGTGCGTGCGATTGGCGTCGGCCAATGTGCTTCGCGAAACGTGTCCTCGAAACCCCGCGTGATAAAGCTTCGGTCCCAATGCTCGCAAGCAAGTTTCGATGTCGCGCAGGCTTTCGCGAGACGTCAGTTGAGCGTAAGCCAGGCACAGGAATTGATCGCGACACGAGAATCCCCGCGGTCGACGAGCGCCGCCGTATTGATCGACGCACGCTTTGAACTGGCGGCGTGGCAAGAAACTCAAGAGCTGGGTGAAGACGAACTGACCATCGAGCACAAGCCCTCCTCGGCGACTTTGGCAGGAATAAATCGCCGCCGCCAAGGCTCAAGTCTGCATTCGATTTCAGATCGTGTACACGCATCGCGGAACGCAACTCGTTGGAATTACTGAAGTTAAGTCGTTGTCAGTCGGCGTTAGCCGGACAGTAGTGGATTGTCATTGGTAATCTCGGGCTCCTCCTGGAGCTCCCCTTACCGGCTGTAAAAGCAGCGCGGCAGATCCGATTGACGCTCGCGACGGAAAGGTCCGACTCTGGGTTTTCCACTAGTATTGCGTCAATCGCTGATTTTCGGATAGATCATCCTCCAAGTGGTGTCCCGTCACGGAGGAGGGAGCGATGCCAGCGAAGAAGTATGTGCTGATTTTGACGTCGGCGGAGCGTTCGGAGTTGGGATTGGTGGTCACGAAGGGTCGGGCCGAGGAGTGGAAGATTCAGCGGGCCCAGGCGCTGCTCCAGTGTGATCAGGGCCCGGACGGACCAAGTTGGATCGACGACGAAATCGCCCAGGCGCACGGTTGCACGCGGCGGTGAGGTCTTTGCAGGCATAAGGGAACGGTATGCGATGCGTTTTTAGGAAGCTATATGGTCTAAATGTTCCAAGTTCAGAGGCCATGGTTGAGATGAGTTGAGTGAATCACTCAACCGCTGTAGGAATACCATGATTTGCAAACCTGGTTACCAAACCATCAACGACAATTACCTCTAGAGGAGTCTGCACGAACCATTTCTGACGGTCAGACAATCGGATGAAGTGTGCGGCCGAATCAGGATGCTGAGTTGGACCATACGGGGGAATTTCAATGACAAACACTTGCCGCGAGGAATCAAATGACGCAAGTTGCTCGTATTTGGGCAAAACGGCTTGGCAATCAGGGCAGTCGTGGTGGTACAAGAGAACAACGCATTCGCCTTGGGAAAGACTAATCTCCGGTTCCAAATACTCAGTGAGCGGGAAAGGTTTCCCCACCCACGCTTCAGGTTCCAGGATCGTCAAGGAACCGATGGTGTCCACCAATCGATTTGTCGCTGTGCCTGCGGTCAACCAATGAGCAGTGGAAGAAGCAAGCAGCGGGGTCGCGAAAAGAATATAGGCGGCAAGCGCCCAACGAGGTGGGCAGGAAGGACGTTTAATATCGCGGCGTGTGAGCAGTGCTGCGACCACCGCTGAGTCAACTAGCAGTGTTACCCAAGGGGGGACTAACAGTGCCCCAAAGCAGCCACAGCTTTCATGAGCGCTGAGGAGCCGATAAAGGGAGAACGCCGCAAAGCCGATGAACGCTATCAAGGCAATGCGGCGAATCACCTGTTGAAAGACGCCCGTAATCAAAGCGATTCCGAGGGCCAGTTCCAACTGGATTCCCACTAGTACGGCCCAGCGCGGCAGGTGATAGGCGATTTGAACCGTCGCGGTTTCTTGCGGCAAGTAAGACTTGAGTAGCGCCGCCGTGATCAAGAGGACGCCTGTCAGAACATCAACCCTCAGGCTCGCAAGTGACGGATGGGTTAAGCCATCCGAGTCGTTTGTCATTATTAGGCCCAACCGCGGGAAAGGGAACTGTGCTAGCCTAGGACTCTAGGACTTCCGGTGAGGAGAATGATCCGCTCAGGGCAATCGCACGTTGATTGTCTGGAAAAGCAGGCTGAGTTGGCCGAAATTTCACGACTTTTTTCTCGAATCTGATATTGTTTTGGGATGCTAGCTTGAGATTTCTGCAGGACAACTTGCCTTCACCGTGCGATTGCCGTGTTATCCGTCTCCCGCAGCAGTCCGAAAGTCCTGGGCTACCGCAGATTAGGATGCGTATCATACGCTAACGATAGCCCATCGGGCCAATTCGAAAACTTCCGCTGACACGGTCTGAACAGAGGCGGTGGATCGAGAGGGCCGCGTTGTTGATCGCGGCGAAACAGGCGGATAACCCGGGCCGTCGCAAATAATGCCGGTCCTCGTCCCACCAGCGGTCTTTCAAGAAGTGCAGGCCATTTTCAACTCGCCAATGCTGGCGCACGAAAGCCAGCAGGTCCGCCGCCGTGACTTGCTTCGGATCAAGACTCGAGACGAAGTAGCGGATGTCGTGCGAGACCCGCTCGCCGGCGCGATTGCGAACCTCACGATCCACGCGGAGAACTGGGCGGCAACCCGGCAGGTGGAGTCGCTCTCGGACATAGTCGGCGTTGTCCAGATCAAACCACACGCGACGGGTTTCTTCGAGAGCTCCTTTTTGTCCGTGGTCATGGCGGCCCGCGCGAAACAGTTAGCGAGGGCGTCGAGCGTATCGCCTTGGTTGCCTTCGATTTGAAAACAGATAGTCGCGTCTTGTTTCGCCGATCAGTTCGAGGAGTGGCCGCTGCATCCCCGGTGATCAGGCGCAGCATCGGATAGGCCTCCAGCAGTTCGGCCAGATGGCGGCGGCGGAGGGTTGGTTCGTTGGACTTTTCGGTGCCCGTGGACCACTGGCCGACCACGACCTGAAGATCGTGAACAAAAGCGTTGAGCATGTGCAACGGATGACCGTTGTCATCGAGCGCTTGCTTGGCCGTCTTGCCATCCACCGCCAGCACGCCAGCCGTGGTTGCTTCGGTCACGCGGGCTTGGAGCCAGGTGGTTAAGGCCGCCTGAAAATCAGCCACTCGGCACTTGGCGAGGGTCCGACTGAAGGTGGTGGCGCACGGCGGCTCATCCCGCTCGAAGCCCAAGGGCTCGCGGAGCCGATCCCAGTTGACGCGGGCCCACCGCACGAGCTTTTCCATCTCGCGAATCTGCGCGAGCATCCCGAGCAGCGTAAGCACGACTATCCCGGCAAACGGATGCCGGACGCCCCGCGCGGACTGCGGATCCTCCAAAGATTGAAACGCTTCCAACAACGTCACCGCATGCATTGCAAGCCTCTTGCGTTTAGCAAAGAGCCCCCCTGCGGTCAACTTTTACGAGCTCAGCTCGGCAGGGGTTCGCGAAAAATGACTTTGCAGTTCTCCTGTCGAGTTGGGCCAGAAACTTGTGGGTAATTGAAAGTTAAGCCGAACGGACACAGGTGGTGCACCACTTATCGCGAAGAATGACGAACTTGGCGTCGTCTTGGCAATTGGGACACAAGAAGCTCGCTCCGTAGTACCCGCCCCTTTCTTTCCGCTCGTCGTCGGCGACTTCCAAGGCGTGGGTGCCCAAATCATTCACCTGATCGCGGAGTTCGAACTCTTTCGCGCCAAACAGGGCCCCCGTGGCCAAGGCCCGCGCCATCCGCAGCCGCTCGGCCTCGAAGAGCGATCTAAGCCGGTCAAACAACAGTTGTTCCTCAGCAGTCAGAGTAACGTTTGTGTCGCCAGAGCGGTCCATGATCAGTCTCCAATCGGTGGAAATTCCGCCGGTCTCCCAGCCCTCAGTACCTCAGAAATTTCCCGCCCACAATCGGGACGCTCACACCCGGCAGGGCCCGCAGGACAACTTTTGGGAAAAATGTTGACTTTTCAGATGGAATTGGTAAGTTTGCTTAGGCTCCTGAGGCGCAGAATCGCTATAACTGTAGACAGCTCAATGGGAGATCCTCAGACAGGCCAGTTTAGAGAGCTCCGATTCGAGACATTTTTGCATCCCAAAGTCTGGAGTCTACCTCAAAGTGAGGAAGTCAGCTTATTTCTTCGATGAACTACCAACTGCGATGAACTAGCTTGTCCCGGCCAACGGCTTTTTGTTCGCCGTTGCAGTGTTTCCTCAAAACCCAAGAGCAGGAGGTGTCGGATGCGTGTATCATTGTCGAAACTAGTAATGTGTTTGTGTTTCACTTGCGTGGCTCTTCTTCACGCAGATTTCATGGCAAAGCAACCCCGTGTGGCAGTCCTTGAGCAACTAGACGCCGCAGCTTTAGGCAAAACTTGTGGCAACAAGTCCGGTTGTGGGAGTGAATGTGTCCCGCACACATGCATCAACACACTGAATCAGCAAACCGGTCAATATACGTGCGTAGAACATACAACTGGTACGGTTGGCATGGCAAATCCGAACGCACAGATGGGGCAATGTATTGACGGTCATTTCTATCAGAATTGCACTGAATCCTCACCCGGCCCTTGTGGATTGCATACTTTTCCGGGCGCATGTCATTACAGTAACACTGGTGTCTGTACAGCGGGTGCCTGTTTTTCTGCAGGGCCTGTACTGCCAGGATGCTAGCTTTCTGTTTTCGTGATAGTAGATCAGAGCTCTTAGCAGCCTGTTGCGATGCCATTCTTGACTGTACCGCTCCCCGAATGTTTCCGGCCAAGATCGCGAGCTGGCAGCCCTTCGTATGGGCCTTCTGCAACAGGCTGCTGGTCTCTCGTAGAGGGGTCTGAAAGCTCCGAGTGCTAATTCTTCGATTGCTTTGGAGTGCCGTCTGCGATTAAAAGCAGCTTGTTGAAAAGTGAGAGGCTAGGGTAACGTTTATCGATTGGATTGGATTCAGATGCTTCACGGTACCGACCAACTTGCAGATAAATTGGTGTGAGGTAATTCATCACTTTGCTTCTCAATTGGGTCGGCAGCCGTCATATGACAATGGTCTAGAGGTGGCTTCGCTCGACAGCCAAGTGGCCGCTTTGTCAAAGTGGCCAACTTTCGACAGGGAGTCGAAGCTGTCTCGCATTTGTAGGAATAGATGCGGGAGAAGTCGTTTGCGGTGTTCCATTTGGCATCACCTTTCATTGAAGGTGCCGAGAGTTTTTAGCATCTAGTTTTTTCGCACACTTATGAGAATGTTTAACGAGGCCTCGGCAACAAACTTTTGTTTCAGTGTTTCGAAGGGTTCCTGGCGATGTTGCGACTTATTGTGATTGGACAATCGCACGCTCAATTGCTCGTTGTTTTGTCAATCTTGCCGTTGAATAGTGTAAGTTATGGCTCACCTCCGGATGTCTTTACGTTACGCGGATCACTAGAGCGCGTGGTCCGCGAGTTAGACAGTTGCCACGTGGTCGCAGCAACTAGAGGTAACCAAGTTGCAATGGGTGACGCAGCCGCAAAACGTCCAATCACATTTTTTGATATGTGGTTCAGCGGAGACTGCGCTCAACTACGAAGAGTCCCAGCCGCTACAGAGAAGGAGAACTGGTGGGACGATGGCGTGTTTCGAAAATACTCGAGTCCGATCTCAACAGCGGATCTCGAAAAGGTGGCGGGATTGAAAGGTTGTGTCAAACCAGATGGTCCACTTAGGTGGGCAGAATGGCGTGATGTACCAGTTGCTAAGAGGCCGGCATCTGGATTCCCATCGCTTTACTCCTGCAGCGCAGAAACTAGCCCAATCCAAGTGTTCTACTTGCCTTACATCGGCGTAAATAGATCATGGATGTTGCCCGAGCGCTCTGGGTCTTGGCTTGCATCGGATCACCTTGTCCGTACCGACGTAAACAGTTGGCGTATCGTGGGTACTGACAAAACTCTTTCTGGGGAATGCGTTGTCATCGAAGCGAATAGCGGCCCGACATCTGAGTTTCGCCTCAAAGACGACGCCGACACACTGTCAGTGACACCTCTATGGAAGGCGTGGTTTGTA
This sequence comes from Pirellulales bacterium, assembly GCA_022841705.1. GTDB lineage: Bacteria > Planctomycetota > Planctomycetia > Pirellulales > Lacipirellulaceae. Next base: position 1,679,995 of record JALHQZ010000002.1, on the reverse strand, counting down.
ATTGACAGAGAAAAAGGATTTCCTTTGATTCGAGTGCAGAGCAGTGCACGCTATGGCTTCCGAAATAGGGAGTACAGTTTGGTTAGAGATGATAAATCTGCGCCGGCACTGATCGAGTATGTTGCAGATCATTTTGTGAAATTCAGTAGTACGACTTGGTTCCCAAGGAATGGAAGACAACGAACGTTCGCTCCTGACCCCAGGTCTGCCAGGCAATTTGATGCGGATCGAGTGTCGAACGAGTTGTTAAGCAGCGGCAAGTTTGTCGATGATGAAGTATTAATGCTTCAGACAAGTCGAGAGTGGCACATTCTTCAGATTGAGCCTATCGAACCTAACAATTCACTGTGGTTTGACGCACCGATTAACTCTTGTGTGCATAGAGTGGACACTGAAGATCGGTATATTGAAGGTGTTTCACGGGAAGAGTCTGACAGACGCCTAGGGTTGTCTTTGGCGCCAGCAGGTGGATTGAGTGGGTGGCGCATGTGGCGCAATTCACTAATAGCTGTTAATATCCTAATTGTTATTATCGTCGCTTATCGATTGCTTCTGCGCCGTAATCAAGGCGATTCCTAGTTGAACTTGCGAGTTGAGTCGAGTAGTTTGCCACGGAATTGTGCATCCATGGTCATTGCGGTGACTAAGCTGCATTGGTTGAATTTTAGTGACCGCATGTAGTACATCACCGCGAATGATGCTCCGCTTACGATCATAGCCTCTCCTTCTTGTTAGAATCTTGGTCGTCACTGGAGGAGAGGGCGAAACCATGAGGGAGAATAAGAATAGTCGGCAGTGGGCACCGAGCGAAAAGCTGTGGGTAGGCCTGAAAGATCCGGTTGAAATCAGCGAGCTGAGCCGTCGCCACGTCATAGTAGAACCAGCGTACTTCTTCTGGCGGAAGAAGCAGCTTGTGGGCCACCGCAACCACCTACTGTCAGTCAGCTTGCAGATCGTTGCATGTGTTCGAAAGCCTCGTCTAATGGCAAGCAAGCAGCCTGTCGCAACTCCCCTTTTGGTATTTCTGCTAGCGGCACTTTATGGCCGAGAACTCAAGCTCGCGTTCTCCTGATTGGACCTTCTGCAACAGGCTGCTAGCGTTCTTCACACTGAGCGGTAGCACACAAGAGATTTTGCATATGTTTGTCTCATTTTTCCTAAGTTTTGTTGTAGTGATCGGCTATTGCTCTGAGCGCTGCTGCGGTGAGGAAAGCGGTGCGTCCAATTGCGTTGACCTAAGCATTCTAGAGTTTTCACAACTAACAGGAAGAACATTGTCGTGGCCTCAGCTCAAGTTAATACTGATCGAGATGGGGCTAGACATTTCGGCGCCTCACCGAAATCTAGTTGAGTGCCAGGATATTCTGGAAAATGTTGGCATTTCCACAGTAGCAATCGAAGCATCAGGCGAGGCGCTTGCCACAAGTAGTGCAACTGCTGTTGTTTTTTTCCCACCATCCGTTCCGTCGGTTCCTGGGCACGTGATCGTTATTTCCAAAACTAGTGATGGAGAGGTACTTAGGGTGTACGACTCCTCGTCGAGCCCATCAAGTCTCACCGTTGGGGTGAATAAAATCGCTAATTTGCCTAGGGTCGTGGCTCTCGTTCGTCGTTGTGATGTGCTGCGGATTGCGGCGATTGACAGCTCTTATTTGCTTAATTGCATTGTGCTCGGCATCACTGCGCTCGGATTGCTATATGTTGTAGTGCCGTTGTGCAAGAATCGCTCACGACCTTCACTCTTGCTGTTGGCACGTAGAAATCTTACACCTTTTCTCTCTCTAATTCTAATTGGATGTGATAACTCACACAGCAACTCATCACCCTTGCAGATTGCTGAACACCATGGGGCATTTTTTGACTTCGGAGTTATTAATGGCGACGACAACAGTTCGACCAGCCATACATTTCATCTGAAGAACGCGACTTCGGCACCTGTAAGAGTTAGTGCTGTGTCAACCAATTGTGGATGCACTGTCGCCGAGGGAATCGCCGCCGGTGAAGTCGTAAGTCCCGGAGAAGAATGCAAAGTATTAGTATTGGTAAACCTTGCTGGTAAGTCCGGTGAGTTTGTGGAAAACGTGCTTATGCACTGTCATGGTAGTGATTCGCCTCTAGTGCTGTCTGTAGCAGGATTCATCAAAAGAATACCAACAGCGGTAACACCAGACGTCATTCTAAAATACGGGAAGTCGCAAAAGGCATCGCACGAGGTGATTGTAAGGTACATACGATTGTCGAATGATCCGCCTGCATCGGTGAAGCACTGTCGCATACTTGCAAACAAAGAATCTGCTAGTAGCGAAACGCGGGGATTGCACGTCGGGCAGTTGGTAAGCAGTCAAGAATCGCTAGGGATCAACTCTGTGGCAGATATTTGGCGAGTACCTGTAACAATCGACGCCACCAAAGGACCATCGACCGGCACTGCAGCAATGATCATAGACTGGCAAGTGCCAGAGCATACTCAGACGATGGTCGACATCACTTATGCACCCTTGCCAGCAATTGAACTCAGTACTGCTACAATAACTCTTACTCCATGTGGTCTCAATGACACTTTACTAGAGGAGATACCTGTCCGCGTTCACGACCCAGATTTGGCTCGCACTGCGGTGATTCATTGCGAAGATGCACGTGTAAAGGCGAGGGTAGATGTTGTATCAAAAAAAGTTGTATTCACGGTAAGACCCGTTGATTCTGGTGAATATATTGTAAATGCGACTTTGATTTGCGGTCAATTGCGTACACCGTTTGTAATTTGCGGAAGCGTCTATGAAGATAGATAAAGTGTGAAGTGTTCTGTCTAAATCAAAGCTGGAATTCTCCGCGGGAGGGGTTAGCATAGAGGTCTTTCTGGGGGTTGGCATTTGGAGCGCTCATCGCAATAATTTGGAAGTTGCTTATATTGCGACACGGCATCACTGGCTCACAATTGCAGCACTAAGTATCACATTCCGATATCGTTGTAGTGTCTGTAAATAAGGCCGAGTAGTCAGCCGTTGTTCTGCTTAGATTGAAGAATGAGTCTTTCACGTATCATATCATAAGCAATGAGCCGACTCAGTAACCACCGAGCTATCTTTGGTCGCGATGGATTTGTCGTGATACCACAGTGGTATTCTGCTTCGATCATCAAGCAGGTTAGTCAGTGGACTAACGAACTGTTAGCGCGTCCTTTAGAGAAAGACAGGCTTATGGTGTATTTCGAAGAGTGTGAGGAGCTTTCGGCAAGACGTGTGGTATCAAGAGTCGAGAAGTTCGTTGACTATCACGAAGGACTGCGGGCGTTCATTTACGACTTTCGACTACTTTGCCTTGTTGGAGAACTTTTGGACGATAAGCCAGTGCTATTCAAGGAAAAAATCAACTTCAAAATGCCTGGGAGCAATGGCTTTGAGCCGCACCAAGACATCCAAGCCGGATGGAACGTCTACGCAACCTACTTTCTGTCTGTTCTCGTAGCAATTGATGACTCAACGCCAGAGAACGGTTGTCTTGAGATGGCTGCGGGAAGGCATGGTTCGGGAATGATCGGATCGAGTTGGACGCCGCTAGGCGCGGGCGAGCTCAGGGACATGACATTCGTACCTTGCCCCATGCGATCCGGCGACATAGCTATTTTCGACTGTTTCGTGCCGCATAGATCCGGCCCGAACTCAACCGCGAGTCCGCGACGTAATCTCTACATTACCTACAATCGAATGATGGATGGAGATCACCGAGAGAAGTATTTTTCTGATAAGCGACGTTCATTCCCACCTGATTTCGAGCGAGAGCCAGATGGACACTACAAGTTCCGCGTTTGATGGCTGGAGATCAATAGCGTGGGACCCAGGGCAATCGCACGTTAATTGCCGGGAAAAACAGGCTGAGTGGACCGAATTGCCACCACTTTTGATCGGATTTTTTACTAATTGGCGATGCTAGCTTGCGATTTCCCCCGGGAAACTCGATTTCAACGTGCGATTGCCCTGGCGTGGGACCGAATGAAGAAGATGTCGAACTGGCCTAGTCCACTTCATTTTGACCTATTCACGCTCACACAAATCGAATCTAATTTGTGGATGAGCAGGCTTCCGCAACAATACTGGTGTACTGGCCGACATTTCCCGCGCTTTGCCTTAAAAAGTGCTTCTTGCAGAGAGGTAGATCACAATGGTTCGGCGCCCCCCCCCGATCGGACTAACTCTGGTGGAGTTGCTGGTTGTTCTTTCTATCATCGGCGTCCTAATGGCAATACTTCTTCCTGCCATTGGCTCAGCTCGTGAAGCGGCGCGGAAGACGCAGTGTAAGAATAACATTCGCCAGCTAGCGCTAGGGTGCTCTCTTCACGAACAGTCGCATTGTCATTTTCCTGTTGGACGGTTTTATGGTCCAGCCGACCACGAGTCGGGGCGAGCAGCACCCTCCTGGAGTTGGCTGGCTGAGTTGCTTCCTGAAATTGAAGAGCAAACTCTCTACGACATGGGTGATATTCCGAACAGAACCCATGAAGAGAGCGGGGTCTGCGATCAATCGATATCGCTTTTTCTTTGCCCAAGCATTGGCCGGAGTACAAATAAACCTCGAGATGATCGCGGTGGACTTTCTGGATTAATGGTCGGTCTTACGAATTATCACGCAGCTAGTGGCGCGAATTGGGGGGCGGATTTATCTCAGAAGAAGGAAAAGCTCGATACAGACTGGCGTAATGAAGGGACGAATGGTTCGTTCGATGGGTTGGAGCAAGGTGACGGAATGATGTGCCGCAGTGACTACCGCAATCCCCGTAGGTTGCGTCATGTAGCTGACGGAAACAGCCATACTTTCATGATTGGTGAAGTTAATCCTGCCACCAACAATCGTGTATCATGGCCTTACGCAAATAACGCCTACTCTACTTGCGCGATTCCCCCAAATCTCAGCCCAAAGGACGATGGGCGGCACGAGCCTGATTGGTGGGAGAACGTTGGTGGTTTTCGGAGCGAGCATCCAATGGGCCTTCATTTCGCGATGGTTGACGGTTCTGTTCACTTCATCGGCGAGGGCATTGACCTTACAGTTTACCGGGCAATGGCGACGATTGCTGGTACTGAAGTCGTAGCGAGTTCGAACGAAAGACTTCTGCCTTGAAGTTGCGTCCCGTGGCATGTTTTGGGCAAATTCCAAGCGTCAACATATATCGGTGGTGTCGCGCGCCGATAGGGTCTGCGAATGATGGTCGCTTGGCCGAACACTCGGGTTGCTATTGTTGGGCTAGGCATCGCGTTCATTGCCTTGTGGCTCCGGACTTATCGGCTTGACGGAACGCTGATGTATAGTGATCAGTCTGCCAGCTGGCGTGTAGCAAACTCAGAGTCACTCTCCCAACTAATTGAACGCTGCTCTGGCGATACGCATCCTCCGCTATATTTTCTTTTACTGCGATTCTGGTCGCAATTCTTCGGTTCATCCGTAATCGCTCTTCGAAGCCTTTCCGTAGTTATCGGAGTGGCGACGATTGCCGCCGTTTACCAAATGGTTCGGGAATCGTTGCGATGGAAAGGGGAGAGTGATGGAAGTTCGCAAGTAGGCGGGACTTTTGCTGCGGTCTTGACGGCGATCCACTATCTTGACGTGGGCTCAAGCCGCAATGTTCGGATGTATGTACTCTGTGTTTTTCTTAGTGCAACAAGTTCGTGGCTACTGATCAGGGCGCTTCGGACTGAAACGAATGTAGCTATGAGGTGGGGGGCTTACGGACTCTCCCTTGTCGCACTGTGCTACACTCACAATTTTGCGATGTTAACATTGGCGGCACACCTTACTTTTGTCGTATGTGGTGTCATTGCCGGTGCGGTCGGAACAGCAATGGCTGTCACTATGCGACAATTTGGTCATTTCTTGGCAGCCGTTGGTGTCTCCATTGCACTCTACACGCCGTGGTTGCCAATCCTGTTTCAACAGTCGCATCGCGTGCAGACTGACTTCTGGATCCCACCGCCGACAATAGTGTCGATTAGCGAGGTCGTTGTGGCTTGGGCGACAGGTATCGGCTACTGGGATGGCGCATTCTATGGGACAGTTGTTGGAGTCGCTCGAAACGTTGTCGTGTGGATGGCAATCGCGGTACTGTTGTTTGTGGAAGGCACAGTTGTATGGGCAGTTGTGCGAGGGAACCGAGCGGCGATCTTCTTTTCTTTTTGCGCATTTGTTCCTTGGGGCTGTGCAATCGTTTTGTCGAACCTCTTGCAGCGTCCAATCACGCTTCCAAGATATATGTCGTTTGCGCACGCAGGCATGTTGGGACTGATGGGAACAGCATTTGTGAGCGTTCGCAGCGGCTCCCTCCGCTTCGCATTTGCGGCCACCGTAGTCATCCCCTGTATCTACGGCACCTATCTACATGTTCGCGTGTTCCCAGTCGGTCCTCCAGCTATCGATTCGGCAGTGAGCTACCTCGAAAAGCACTACCAACCTGACGATATAGTGCTGACTGGTGATCCGATGCAACTTCTGGAACTTCGATATCATTCGGAGCAAGTCGAACTGCATTTAAGTGAGTTGTATTGCCCAGTTGAATTACCGAAGAATAATGGGCACGTAAACCATTTTTCGATAATTCAACCTAACGAACGGTTGAGAGAGGGCCTAAATCCTCCACCAAGTGTTACACGAATATGGGTTGCTGGAGCGGACCGAACAATTTCACTCGGCAATTGGTCTTCTGCACTTGCCAATTGGGAACAAATCGAATCCCTGGAGTTTGCTGCCTCAGACGATTGGGAAGATCCTGTCTACCAATTGAGCCTCTACGTCCGGCCAACAATTCACAATACGTCGGACACTTTTTCGCAATAGCCTCCAACCCGACAGTTATGGAGAGCAAGCATGAGTGCTAGGTTACAAGATGCTGATCGGGTGTTGCGCTACGAATACCGGTGCGAGAACGCATCGCTGGTGACGCCTATTTTTCGTCGTTGGATAAGCGAGCCCCTAGCTCGACACTTTCCACTTTGGCTAGCTCCAAACCTGGTAACGATAGCGGCAAATGTCGCCGTCGCGGCAAGTTGCCTGTTTGTACTTGTGTTCGCTGAAAGCGAGTTGACCTCGACTCTCTGGCTTCTTCTGCCGGCTATCGGAATTGTCGTTTACGCCGCGTTGGATAACGCTGATGGGCTTCATGCGCAGCGAACTGGTTCGTCGGGACCACTAGGAGATTTTCTTGATCATTGGCTAGACGGAATCGCGGCATTTCTCATCCCGATTGCCTTAACTCGGCTCGTGGGATTGAACCTGTATTGGCAGAGCGCGCTGGTTACAGGGGCCATGCTGGCATTCTGGGCAACGGCCTGGGATCGCTGGCATACTGGATGCATGCGCCTTCCCTTGCTAGGCGATGTTGAGGCAAATCTCGCGGCTACCGCTTTCTTGACCTGTTGCGCCTTGTTCGGACTGAGTTTTTGGCAGTATTCGATCTATGGACTTACCATCGCCGAATGGTTCGGCTTGTCTGCGCTGAGCGGAACGATCGCTGCTGTGGCGGGCGCACTTCGGCGAGACGTGCGACGATGGCAAGTTTTGGGGGTTGGCCTCAACATTGGTCTCATCTGGATTTGGATGATCCATGAGCTTCTTACGACTGAAGGGCCATCGAATTGGCGCACGCTTGCCCCATTTCTTATCGGCCTTGTGGGACTAAAGCACGTGGGCGACCTGATGAGAAGTCATTTGATTGGCGCCAAATACAGTGCTTCCGATTTAGTGTTGACTATCTCCGGGGTAGCACTCTGTGCGAGCACCTTCACTGCTCGCGGGCCTTATTCCTGGTTTATTCGTGATCTCGCACTATGCTGCGCTATAGTCACGATGGTGTCGAAGTTAATTGGGCAGTTCGTAGCGACGACAGCATTTATCTGCAAGAAGTTGGACGTACGTATACTAACACTTCCTGCTGATCAGGATACCACTGATCACCAGGCTATCGTCCCTATCAACTCACGCAGATGGGAGGGCGAGAGGGGCGAGGACTTCGCACTCCATCAAGTAAGCGGAGAAGTACCAACCTATCGGGTGATTCATATCTCACTTCCGATAGTGATCGTGTGCGCACTGGAGATCGCTGTGTGGTTGTGGGGGCGAGTGCAATTTGAACATCAGCGGTATCAAGCATGGACCGAAGCACTGTGGTCCATTGGAGTCAGCATTTCAGCAATTGTCGTTGTGTTTCAGATTCCGAACCTACTGTTTCGGTCGCGACTGAGGTTAAGACAAGTCAGCAACATACTTCTAACCGTATTGTTTTTGATTCTTCAGGGGGCACATTTGTTCCTTGAGCACCCCTTGGATTTCTACTTTGTCGGTGACAATCATGCTGAAATGTTCTACCCCCCATCAATTGCGATGGCTACCCAAAGCATTTCTCTCGAACAAGCGCTTTTGGGAATCAATGCGGTCCTGGGCGTAGCTTTACTAGCAATCGCGACCAGTTCATTCAAGGCTTGGCCTAAGCCGCGATACCGTCAGCAGTGCCTAGCTCTTCATTTACTGTTGCTGGCTATTCTTCTTGCGTCGCCGCTGAGTCGACATAACGAACTGACCTATTTTGCTCGTACAGCCTTCGACTATTCTGTAGGCCGTTATTCCTATCCGAATCTACCGACAGTCGAGAAGTATCCTTATGTGCAGATTGCAAAGCATAACGAAGCCCGCGATCAAGCGAAGCCGCGGCCGCACGTGTTCTTGATCATGATGGAGTCATTCAACGCCAACTTCGTCGAGAAATCTACTCCTGATGGTCGCGAATACACTCCGGTTTTCAATTCAAAGATTGAGGAAGGGGTCTTTGTTGATCGTTTCTACGGTAATTCTGTACAAACTGCGCGAGCTTATCCACCAACGCTGTGCTCCGTCTTACCAAGTTATTGGGGCAAAGAATCGACATCGTTTCCCGATCTGCGAGTGCATTCGCTTGCCCATATCTTGCGCATGCAGGGATATCGCACCTATTTCTTCCAATCGCAGCAGCAATTGGCGTTTGATCGAATCGGTGACTATATGGTGCATCTGGGATTCGATGAAGTGCATGGCATGGATGGCTCCTTCGTCGAACCAGACGAAAGCAAGTATGTATGGGGGTGGGGTCTGCAAGACAATAAAACGTTTGAGAAGGTGTTTCGCTTCTTGGATAAAAGCGTTGAGGATAGTGAGTCCCCGTTATTCGTGACTGTCATGACTACTTCGCATCACTATCCGTTTAAGGAAATGCCAGCAGACCAACGATACCTGTACCCCACTCCTACCGATCGTAAACAGTGGTTTGCGAACTCGATTCACCTGTCGGACAAATACCTCGGTACATTTTTTTCAGAATTAGCCGCGCGACCACGCTACCGGAACAGCCTGATAGTCATCACTGGTGACCATAGTTTTCCTGCGGGAGAGCATGGCAACTATTTTAACGAATACCGATTCTACGAAGAAAACTTTCGCATTCCGCTGCTGATCTGGTCGCCCAGTCGACTTGTACCGCAACGAATAACGAATTCCGCCTACAGTCAGATTGACATTCCGCCAACAATTCTCGACTTGCTTGATGTCAACACCCCCAATCACTTCCAAGGCCGATCGATCATTGGCAAAGACAATGCTCCTAAGCCTGTAGCGATGATACAACCATACGACGGCACCCGCTTGTGTATTGTTGAGTTTCCCTTCAAGTATGTGCAGTCCTTAAGAGTGCCTGGGGAATACCTGTTCAATCTTAAGCAAGACCCAGATGAGAAGTGCGATGTTATCGACAAGTATCAAGGCAGTGAAATGCTCGAAAAATTTCGCAGGGAGGTCGCAAGAATACATCTCAATCAGAAATTGCTTGAAGATAACCGCATCTGGCCTCAATCGCTGGATGAATCAGTTCGATGATCGATCATCTGGTTGACATGAGTCAGAATTCAAGGTTCGCGATACAAGCCAAGCAACTAAGGCAATGAGGGCGACTGCGACGAAGAATGTCGTTAGACCAAACTCTATTATCTGAAACCATCCAAAAAACACCTCGCTGGCAAAGTAGCCGCCTCCGAAACACACCGTTGTAATCGCACCCGCACAAAGCAACTCGGAGGCTGCGAACGAGGCAAAACCAGTTCTGTTAACGCCGAGAGTGAAGTAGACAAGTGGGCGAAAGCCAATTGTGAGATGCGCTAATAGCATGAGGTACAGTGGACGCTGAGATGCTAACGTATTGAGGCGAACTATATGACGGGACAGTTGGTTTTCAGGCTTAATGGTGTACCGCCATTGTGATAACTGCATTCCGTAGTAGCCCAGGGCATACACACCTGAATCACCTACGAGCACCCCTAGGAGGCATGCCGCATACGCAAGGCCTATATGCAGCTGGTCATTCGAACTTAGTACGCCAGCCGCTCCAATCACGGCCTCCTCCGGAACAGGCAGCCCGCAAGCGGTTAACGCAACGAGTGCGAACAGGCCAGCATACGATAAGCTAGTTGGGAGGATGCCATCCATAGGGAGCTGTCGGCGATTGGATAAACGGCCGTCTTTTGTGCTCAGCAAAGCGATACATCAAGAAAAGTACGCCTTGATGTGATCAATGATCTCTGTCGTTGAAGTAGTCGGGTCTCGACCGATGAACTTGATGAGCTTGAGCCTCTTGCCGACAACGTAGTGGTCGCCAACATCGTCGCCTTGAACGTGTAGGTCGATGCGATGAAGACGGTAGAAAGATTCATCAACCGCTAGCGGCACTTCAAGAACCTGTGATACGCAGCGGATGCTCTTCACGATCTCAAGACGCTGGGCAAAGGGGATTACGGGTGTTCGCTTGTAAGTGGCGACATCGAAGTCGTTATGCACGCCGACGATCAGGTAGTCACCATACGAATATGCCCGCTCAAGAGCGCGAAGATGCCCGATGTGAAAAAGGTCGAACACACCCTCCGTGAACACACGAGTCATGCTGTCGCTCGATTCGGCCTGAGTTGAACTCTAGATTATATCGACTGTGATAGCCTCACATCCCGTCATCGTACGATAAAAACCGTAGGGAACCATCTCCATAGACCACGTTGCATCCGTAGGTATGTGCGCTGCCGAAGCCCCCAGCTGCTGAGCTGTCTGCCGACCTCGTCGCCGTTGTAACTCGACGGACATCAGTTGAGTCGCCCGAGTACATCGAAAGTTGATCACCATCACCCATCCCATCCTCATATTGGAGGTCCGAAAGGGATTTTTCTGCGGCGAGCACCGTTTTCCCTAGTGGAGTCTTGAGGTCGCCTTCTGAAAATGCGTCACGAGGAGGAGATACAGCACCGTTGATCGCGTAGTCGGTTTTGGCAACTGCTGCGGGCGGGTCGGCGTTTCGAAGACGAGGTGGACCGGTATAGGGATAGAGCTTCGCCTGACGACGACTGGGGCAGTGAAAAACAGTAAGCGGGGATTGAACTAGCTTTATTCGACTGACCCTTTTCGCGGCAGCTGGCTCGCCGCTTCCAATCGCACGGATGTCATTCTCTTCAAGATAAGGAAGTACATTAAAAATCCATCCCCCCGGTTGCTTCTCGGCAAACCCGGCGTCGGGGTCACCGACCCATTCGGCGCCCCAGCCCCCCGTTGGGAGGTGACCATGAGATTGCTCGTGTTGGATTATCGCCATGCCAATCTGTTTGAGATTGTTAGCGCACGACGTTCTGCGAGCTGACTCACGCGCGTATTGAACGGCGGGCAACAGTAGTCCAACCAGTACGCCAATGATGCCGATGACCACAAGAAGCTCGATAAGCGTCACACCGCGATTGCATCTAGCCATATTCGAGATGAACTCCGTTGAGCAAGTCGTTAGGATACAGGTTCATGGCATCTCACGAGCATTGTAGCATCAAACGTGCTCTACCAATACAAGTCCTCATTATGCTTAAGCAACGACAAATCGAGCGGACCACATCGATGCCCAGCGAATTGGGCGCCCAATTGGTGTCAGTAATTGTACCAACGTACTGTGAATCTGAGAATCTCAAGGAACTGGCAACAAGGATCGATACGGCCATCGCTTCACTCTATCGCTACGAATTGATTGTGGTTGACGATGACAGTCCCGATACCACCTTTGAGGTATGCAAGGTCCTGAGTGCGAACTTTCCATTTCGGCTCGAAGTGAGAAAGAATGCCAGAGGCTTGTCGAGCGCTGCTGTCTACGGAATGGAGCGAGCTGCGGGAGAAATCATAGTGGTGATGGATGCTGATCTTTCTCATCCTCCAGAATCCTTGCCAAAACTCGTCAAAACCTTGCTCGAATCGGACGCTGATTTTGTGGTTGGCAGTCGCTACTGTCAGGGAGGACGAATCGCGGAGGAGTGGAAGCAGACCCGACGACTTCGTTCACGGGTTGCGACGTGGTTGGCGGCGCCTCTAGTTCGAATCCATGATCCAATGGCCGGTTTCTTCGCACTTCGTCGGTCGACCTTGAGCAGAGCAGGTAGGCTGAACCTTGTCGGCTTCAAAATCGGACTGGAGCTTATGGTTCGATGTCGATGCAGCAGGATCGTTGAAATTCCGATCGACTTTCGGGAGCGAAAATTTGGGACAAGCAAATTGACGTGGGTTGTGCAATGGCACTACATGTCACAGCTCATCCGTCTTTATCTCTTTCGAATCACCGTAGGATTGCGGAGTTGGTTGGGCCAGTCGCAGGTTTAGCGGTAGTGGGAAGCAGACTTCTCACGCGGACCTCCTGACCGCGAGTTCAAGGTGGCTGTCAAATCGGCACATCATGGCTCGCCGATTCCTTGGTTGTTCTCCGACGCTTGTCATAGACTTGCGTGGTGGTGACGTGCCTATGCCCCAAGAGTTCCTGCACTTTACGAATATCAACGCCGGCTTCCAAAAGTAGCGTCGCCGTCGTCGCGCGGAGCGAGTGGGGCGAGTAAAGACAGTGCCTGCGACCATCTTCGCCGGTTCGCATGGAACCCGACAACTGCTCCAGATAGCTCCGAATCAGCATGTACATCGCCGTCTCGGTCATCTGCCGAATGGCCAGCGCAGCGCTCTTGGGCCCACTCCGCGGCCGAAAGAGCGGCCTCGACTCGATGCCGGCCTTCGAAAGATACTCGCGAATCGCCTCCGCCGCCGCAAAATGAATCCCAATCGTCCTCCGCTTCTCCCCCTTCTCCAAAATCCGCACCGTCGCATCATCCCCCTCAAAGGGAGAGTCTTGCGCCCGCAGCCGACACACTGTGCCAATTTTGACTCCCGCGTAGAGACAAAACTTCAAAATCGCCCGGTTGTCACCGAGCACGTAAAACGGGTCTTCCTTTTTTTTGGTGAAGCTCACAGTGATTTTGGCGGCGAGTGACACGCTTCGATGAAGATAATTCACCGTGCAGAGGCACGGTGCCGCGGATCTTGCTGAGAGAGGAGAATCGGTGGCTTGGAAAAAGCAATCAGGCGGCCCTCCCGCGCAGAGGTTTAGTTCAACAGATTTTATCTTGAACAATCCCGCAGCTTTCCGTAGCGCTCAGCGATCACGGTCATCCCCGCGATCCTGCTGCAAATCACGATCTTTCCCCAACCGCTTGTCGATCAGCGCCTGCCACTGATCAACCTGCTTCGCCGCTTGATCCGCGCCCGCTTTCGGCAAGAGCTCACTCGGCTTGCAAGCGGTGCAAGCGGGAGCTTCTGGTGGCTTTGCCGAGCGGCTGTCCTGTGAGCGCTGAACTTCTTCGGCCCGTGCGGCCGTCGTGAACTGCTGGGTGAGAGGGATCACGTTGCGCTCTTGCGCTTTCAGCTCCCGCACCTGAGTGCGGAGTCGCTGTCCCTTCTCGCGCCATAGCAGCTTGAGCTTCGCTTGTTCCATTGACTGCGTCAGTATCAAACTGCTTCGTTCGTCGAGATATCGCTGACCCGCTTCCGCCAGATACCGCTGTCGCTCGGCGGTTCGCAGTTTGGTAGCCGCCGCTTCTTCACACCGCTGCTGAAACGCGAGGGCGCGTTTTGCTTGCTCCTGCTGGCGCTGGACCGCTTGGCGGCGGGCGGCCCCATCGCTCAAGAGACGAAACGCGTCGGTCAGTTTTGGTGAACGCTCAGCGCCGCCGGACGGCTTAGCGCGTCCGGACCGCTTGAGATCGAGGGCTTTTAGCGTGTTCTTGAGTCGCCCCAAGGCAGCCGCTTCGCGACGTTCAAACTCCCGCCAAGCTACTTGCTGTTCATGATGAAGGTGTTCCCATAAGGGCCGATAGTGACTGCGGATATGGGTGATGTTCTTCGCGATGGTTGCTTGCGATTTGGAGCGAATGACCTCAATCAGCTTCATGTGCCGGCTTTGCACGCTGTCCCATGCCTCGCGATGCCGCGTTTGCTGGGCCCGCTCGGCGGCTTTGAGCGCAGCCGCTTGCCGACGATGCTCATCCACGATCCGCTGCCGCCGCGGTTCAGCTTTGCGGCTGGGTGGAGCGAGGTCATGAATATGTCGCGTCTGGTCCTTCTTTCCGCGGGTATACTCGCCACGCTGCCGAGCGGCGTTGTTGATGACCCGCTCCTCACAAAACACTTGGCCCCGCTGTTCTTCATATTTCTGCGCCCACCGGCTCGCTTTGAGCTTTTCATAGCTGGAACTCAGAAACCGGCCATCATGGGGATTCACTCGGTTTACCAGCACATGAACGTGTGGCTGCTGGCGATCCTGATGACAGACGACGAGCGCTTGATGCTCGCCGGCGCCCATGATGTGCAGGATTGTCCGCGTCGCCCGAAGCATCTCGTCCCGATTCAGTTTCGGCGCTTCGTCAGGGTGCCAAGAAAGCGTAAAGTGCAGCACATGGTCGGCGCTCTTGCGGCCGGTATTCGGCACGCCCGCTTGCTGCTTGAGCCGCTGCTGGTCGAGCGCCGTCGCCGCCATCACCCGCCACGCGCTTTCGGGATTGCGAACCGCGAGATTGACCGTTTCGGTCCAAGCGACGCGCTCGCGCGACGGTTCACCCACTTTCCCCACGAGATAGCGAGCTGCGCCCTTAAAGCTTTTGCCTTTGCGATGGATTTTAGGAACCATGATCGAAGAGCACCTTTTCGAGTGTCTGTTCAACGAGTTGCCGCGTCGCTTTAATTTCTTGGGGAAGCGATTCCCAGCTTTCGGGAATGCTGCGATCGGTGTGGCAATAGAGCGCGATCTGATTGGTGAGATTACCTAGCGCCGCAAGTTGGTTCCCCAAGCGATTGATTTCACTCACCAAAGCGGCTTGCACGCGGCGTTCCTCGGCCGCTTCGACTTTGGCGCCCAGCACGCGCCGCCGGGTGTACTCCGCGGCGCTCAAGCCGGCGCGTTCTGCCTGCTCACGCACGTAGATGAGCTCGGCGATCGTCAGATCGGAACGAAGCGCGGCGCAGCGGCGCTCGGCGGGTTGCTTTTTTGGTCGGGCCATTCTGTTGCTCGTGAATTGCGTAGGCGGTCACGTGTGACCGCTGCTCGCCCCGGCGGGCCCCCACGGCCCTGGGCCGGTGGCGAGCAATAACTCAGCAACGCATCGAAAGGCGGGCCGGTGCGTTTGTCCCACGGATGGCCGTGGAACGCGCAGGGCTGCGGGTGGCGCGTTCGTCGTCTCGTGAGGCCCACGAGGGCTCGCGAGACGCAGCGGTTTACCCGGAGCATCGCTCCGTTGTGAACCGCGGCGTGATCCACCGGCGCAACGGTGGCCAGATGTTCCGTAATCCCAATTTATTGGGATGGAGGAAGGTTTTTCCGGAGGAAAAACACATCTGGCTCCTCGTCAGCCACTGAATTAACCGCAACCCCTCCCAGAGAGTCAAGAACTTTTATGAGTCGGGTCAAGCGCGATGCTTTTTACGAAGAGAACCCACGAGCGCAAGCTCATGTCAGGAAGCGCCGCGCGCCGCCACGAGCTGTCAAACTCTCCGCCAGCGCACCACCAGAAAATATTTCACCACCGACGACGACGCACTGGACATTCGCCGGTTCAGCTCTTCGCTGACCGAGCGAACAACAGGACGCCGATGGGCGGCCGCGGCGAGCATCGACCAGCCCGGCCGCGGACGGCGCGCTGCTGGGCCTTAATCGTTGACATAAGCCCGGATGGCGCCCACGCCCACGAGGATGATGCCAGATTCGCGAAACGTTCGGGGTGGGGTGGGCGCCAGGCTCGCCATTCATGCACAGGAGATTGACAGCTTGGCGCCGCACGCCGTATTTGAAGTGACCCAAGCCCCACGCGAACTGGGTAGTGGGACGCCACGACCGAGCGAAGATTAAGGGTCACCCAGTTCGCGGGGGCGTTGGGCCGCGTGCCGAAAATCAAGCACTCGCACTTCGCGAGCCGCTTCATCGATCCGGTAGAGAAAGAGGCAGCGATCAATGATCAGCATTCGGATCGTCTCTTCATAGTGCTTGCTTTCCGGCGCCGGTGGACAGCGGTGCGGAAATTCTTGCAGCGTCTCCAAAGCGGCGAGGGCTTTCTGCAGCCAGCGGCTGGCGGTCAAGGGAGCGTATTCGGCTTCGGCGATGTACCGGATAAAATCTTCCAAAGCGGCGATTGCTTGGGGCGCCAGCCGAACGGGATAGGTCACGCGGGGAGGTCCAAGCCGAACTTGCTCGCGATGCTGTGCAAAGCGGCTCGGACTTCGCTTCCCTCACCACGGCTGACGGCCGCGTCCGCTTCCCGTAAGCGGGTGACACTTGCCTGGAGTTGCTCCGGCGAAAGCGAGCCGCGTGGGTCGCAAGCCGGTTCGGCCGCCAATGCTTCCAGCAACGCCGGCACGCTTGCAAAGCCCGCCGCCAATGCCCGGGCAGCGAGCCGCTCAAACTGTTCTTGAGATATCTCGATCTGCATCTCTTCAGCATCGCACGTTTGGCGGGCGAAAGTCAATGGAAAGTGAGCTTTACGGCGCCGGCGAAGGGGTCACTGGCAGGTCATCAGCAGGCTCTTCGCTTGCTGCTGCCGTGAAGCTGATCCCGAGAATATGGTCGGCCGCTTTCTGTCCCGCGGCGGCCGCTTG
Organism: Pirellulales bacterium; assembly: GCA_022841705.1. Taxonomy (GTDB): domain Bacteria; phylum Planctomycetota; class Planctomycetia; order Pirellulales; family Lacipirellulaceae. The sequence continues at coordinate 1,663,012 of JALHQZ010000002.1, read as the reverse complement.
CACAAGCAGCTTGCGATCGGCGGCAATCTGCTTTCGCCAGCCGGCGATGTAGGCGGCCGAGTTGTCGATTGTCGGGGGACTGATCCCGGCGGCCGCAGCGAGGAATGCGCCGCCAAACTCGGCGATCAGTTCTTCTTTGCCGTAGGAAGGGCTGCCAAAGACCGTGGGCACGCTGTCGAGTTCGCGATTGAGCCGGCTGCTGTGACCCGTGGAATGACAAAACTCATGATACAAAGTCCCGTAAAACTCTTCCCGGCTGGCGAAGCGAGCGGGCTCAGCGATTCTGATCCGGTCTTCACTCGGAATATAGAACGCCCGCTGACCGCCGTACTCAATCGTGGGGGGGCGGGCATAGCCGGTGATGATTTTTTCGGCTTCAAGCAGCGGCTCGAAGGGCGCCGCCGTGTCATCGGGCGGCAAGCGGTCGGGGGGTTCAATCCCTTCGACCTGTTCGGCGTTGAAGACGTGATAGTGGCGAAGCACGGGCAAGTTTTTCTCTTCACCACTCTGGGCGTCGGTTACGGCGTACTGCTTCCAGAAGATCACCAGGGTGGATTTCTCGCCTTTGCGAACTTGGGCGCCAGCGGCTTGCGCGGCGCGGTAAGTCGTCCAGTAGCAGCTTTCATAGCCCTTGCACCACGCGGTCGCGGCGAGCAAGAAGACGTTGATGCCGCGATACGCTTTTCCGCTCGCAAGGCTCTTGGGGAGGCCGTTGCCAGCCGCCGAGCGTTTGATGGGGTTTCGCCACGGCACGGTTCCGGCGTCGAGGAGTTCCAGAATGCGGTCGGTGATCGCTTGGTAGATGTCGTGTTTCATGGGTTAGTCTCCTTCTCGTTGCGTGGTGGAACTTGAGTCCTGCGCCGAAACGGCTTCGGTCGTCAAGCAGATTGTGATCGGCTCTTCGATCTGAACCGCTTGTAGGAACGCCGCTTCGAACAGTTCGCCGCCGTGCTCCTTGAAAGCGTTGAGCGCACGCACGAAGAGCCGGGCGACGCGAAAGGCGTCTCGATCGTCATCCCAGTAGCCGACCATGGCGATTGTGTCGCCGGTCGTTCGGTCCACGATGTCGAAGGTGGCGTCGACGCCGGCGATCCCGCGCCGAATGGTGAAGTGCCGTGAGTGCGGCGGGGAGTTCGTGAAGTGGGGCATGTTAAAGTCTCCTCTAAGGTTGGTGGTTAACGCTGCGATCCAATCGGCGTCCGCGATTAGCAGGCCGCTCAAGGGTCTGCCCGCAGGGCTGGCCGCAGAAGGGGTGGGGGCCCCGTCTACAGGCCACCCTTGAACGGCTAGCGGCGGGCGCCAGGATGCAGCGAAAGTTAACTGCCAACCCGAACGGGGAGATAGGACCACTTGCGATCCCAGAACTCCTCGCCGATTTCTGAAGCTCGCTTTCGCCGTGAGCCAAGGCGACGCGCCGCCGCCTTGGCCCGCTGGCTTAGGTGACGACGCCAAGTCGTTGTTCCAGAAAGGCGAGACACGCTTCCGCGTCGGCGAGTTCTCGCCGCAGGAACGAGTTCGCTTCCGCCAGCTCGTGCCACTGCCGCAACGCGGGCGGGATCGCTGAATGCAGCGAAGCGTAAGCGTAGAGCCGGACTTCCCACTCTTGCAGCGTGGCGTAATCGTCGAAACTGAGCCGTCCGGTTTCGTGGTTGGCGAAGCGGGCGAACCGGCTGGAGAGGGCGAAGAGCGTTATCGCAATGTTAACGTTGGTCGAGGTGGTCATGGGGCAGTCTCCTGTGTTGTCAGTCGTTGGCGAGAGAGACGGGTCGGGACCAGAGGCCCCGACCCGCCGGGGTTAGTCGGCTTCGACTTCCGGCCGAGTTTTAGCGTCGTTCCCTTTGAGCATCACCAGCCGGTCGTACGCTTGGTCGAGCAGGCGAGCTGCTCGCAAAAACTCGGCGTTCGACAGGTAGTTGGTGTCGTGCCAGACGCCTTGCTCGTCGCGGTAGGAACGGACGAGCGTGCCGCTGTAGCGAGTTCCCTTCTCGTCGCGGTGAGCGAAGATACTCACCTTGAGGCCGCCGTCGCGAAGGACAATCACGGGTTTGTTGGGGTCTTGAGTCATGGGTAGTCTCCTTTCGGGTTGGTTGTTAACGCTGCGATCCAAAAGGCGACCGCGCTCAGCGGGCCGCTCAAGGGTTTGCCCGGAGGGCCGGCTGAAGATGGGGCGGGGGCCCCGTCTGCAAGTCCGCCCTTGAACGGCTTGCGGCGGGCGCCAGGATGCAGCGAGTGTTAACTAGCAAACCGAAATGCGAGACGCATTGACGCCTCGACCCCGACAATCCCGATGTCGATTAAGGTCGCGACGGCGGCCTCAAGGTGAGCTGCAATTGAGAGAGAAAATTTGAAGCTCGCGTCGCGGAATGCAAATCGTCTCATCGCCTCCGCGCGCAAGCCGACGGATAAATAAACGCCAGCCAATCAGTCGAGCGATGGTTTTGCAGCGACTCCTGGAGAAGGCAGCAAACTCCGCAGTCCGCTGATCTCAGCTTGAACGCTGGCGATGACATGCGGATGGGTGAAAGCCCCTCGGGTAAGCAGTCCTTCCAGACCGGCAATGGAGCGAAGCATGAGGCGCTCGCGGGAATCGTGCGGCAAGAAACCATTGGCCGCAAGCTGATGAATCCAAGCTGCTGCGGCCCGGACGACCTCCGGTTCTGCACCGAGTGCTTGTTCGACGCGCAGCAAAAGCTCTTGGTCGTGAATCAACTCTTCGAGCCAGTCGCAAGCGATGTCGTTTTGTAGCGGTGAGAATCCCCACATCCCCATCCGCCGAGTGTGCCAAATCGCTGAGCTTTGCGCAACAGTTTCCTGCGATCAGCGCTTGGGCCTGCCGTAGCGGGGCCGCCATTTGGGGCGCGGCTTGAAGGTTTTTTTGCGGCCCCCGCCACTGCTTTTACGACGAGGTTTGGCGGCGGCGAAGGCGAACTTCGCCCGCAGCGATTTGGGCTGATGCTCTTTCGCGGTGCTCGGACCGCGGTAGACGTGCCGCTTCGGCTGGCCGATGGCGTCGCGTGATTTATAATTCCAACTTCTGGGCACTCGTTCCTCCAGATTGTCGGTCCGAGATTATCGGGCCACGGGGTGGTTGTCAATTTGCTGCTTGGGGAAGTTCGCTAAAGAGCACGTTTGTTCGTAGCGCCTTGGCTAGATTGCGTTAGAGTTCGCCTGTCACTTCCGCGGGTGGCCGGGAGGCTTTTATTTCGAGGTCAACAACAGTCACTCCGCCTATGCCAGCTGCGGTTCTGATTGCATTCGGCCGTGAAGCGTGTTACGCAAGCTTCTGAAGATTGGAGGACGAAGAGCTATGTGGGACGATCAATTACCAAAGACGTTAACCGATTCAACGGACGAACTGCTGCAGGGAGCGGAAGCGCTGCTGAAGCAGTTGGAAGAAGCGATCGCTCGGGCCGCCAGTAACTCTGCGGCGCTGGTGGAGTTGCGATTGGCTCAAGATTGGCTCGTGAAAAATGTCGCCGCTTATCTAGAGGCGAAAATCGCCTTGGCTCACCAAGTTGAGCGTGCCCGAGATGCGCTGTCGAAGTCACAGTAATCCCAGTTACCTCGGAGAAATGCACTTCGCAGAAGTGAGGAGCATCATTCTCGCTTGACAGCCGCCTTAGAGTCATGGCTGACTGGGCTCTTGATCCGCCTGAAAGGAGCCGCCTAGTGACAAACCTTATCACCTTGCAAGTTGGCGACCGAGTCGGATATCGGGCCGCGTTTCTCCGCAGTACCGGACAATTCACTGGTCCGGCGCCCTTCGCCCGGGGGACAGTGATCGCACTGAATGCGGTCGGGCCCCAAGCAACGATCGCCGAAATCGCCTGGGACACGACCCACATGCCCTCGCGTGTGCATGTCGCCAATCTGGCCACCCAGCGGGAGATTGAGCTCGGCTACTGACCTTTTCTGATCGATTGCTGCCGCGCGCTCAGCTTGCGCATCCGAGGCCGAACGCGGCGAATCCAGTTGAGCTTGTCCCACCGCCGCCGTTTAAGTTGCCGTTCTGCGCGCTCGGCTGAATGCTTGTCGAGAAAACAGCGCACTGCGAGAAGACGCCACGGCGCTCCGCGGCGGGTGTAGCCGCGATTACGGGGACTGTTGTGTTGGCGCAACCGCCGCTTGAGATTTTTTGTGTATCCCAAATAGATTTCGCCCGAGGTAAGGCTCAATAGTAAATATAGCCAGACCCGGGGGAGACGGCGCCCGGTCATGGGGCTGGCTGGCTCACGCCCGGGGCGGCCATCTGAAGCCGCCAAATATCTGACCAATCGGCATGAGGAATGTCTGGTTGATGGAGCTGAATCCCGAGATCAGGGCGCTGGGCCGCCTCGATGAATTCGCGAAGTTCATGCGCAAGCTTGTCGCCCCCCTCATCAAAATCTGTGGCGATGACGATGGTGGCGCCCGGTAGCAGCGCGCGAATTGTCGCCGTGATCTGGACGCGCTGCGCAGGCGAGAGTCCCCCCGCAAAACTTGCAACTTGGGTATTCGCACGGGCGAATAGCGCGTAGTACGCTAAAGCGTCACACCCGCTTTCGCACAGCACCAGGCGATGAACTTCATCGACGGGGTGGGAAAGGAACAACGATTTGCGGCCACCCCGCGCGAACGAGGTGTAGCTGGCGCCGCGCTGACCAGCGCCTTTCACTTCAAAACCAGTGATGGCGCCCTGCAAATCGCGATGTAGAAACGCCGCGTCGCCGCGCTCGGTGCTACGAAGGAGGTCCGCAAACTCCGGCCGGGCGAGGAGATGTGCGGGGAGCTTGCGAACCGTATTGAGGTAAGGATGTACGCCTTCTTCCAACGGCTGGAACTGTTGCCAAGCGATCTCAACAGCGGCACGACTCCGCGGCAGCGCTACCAGAGGCGGGGCGGGCGATTGCGCTGTCGCAACGCCTCCCGACAGCAATGGATCCAGAAATTGCTGCGCTAGTTCGGGGAGGGAGAGTCCTCGGCCGGCGCGGTGGGCGAAAAAGTCGATCACCGTGCCGCCGCGGTCGGCCGGGTTGTTGATGGCGCAGTAGACATAAGCTCCCGTCTCGCGGCGGCTGATGATGATCCGTTCGTGTGAAGCGGGGTGAAGCATCACGACGGAACTGCGGCAGGATCGGCGCGGATCACGCTCATAACCGCAGGCAGCGGCGATCGCTGTGAGGTCGAGTTGTTTGTAGCGGTCGAAATCAATCCGGTGAGAAGTCACCCCCGCACCATGCCAGAAACACTTGCGTTGCGCAACGGCTGCGTGCGGAGGTGGTGAGATTAGAAAGCTGGTTCAGGGTCGGTTGGCGCCGCCGACTTGTCCTGTGATCGTAGGTCCGAAATCGCTTTGTAGGCGTCGGTGGCGAGGACCGAGATTTGTAGCGCCTCCCCGGCATCGAAGGAGGCGATATCGTGGAACTGGCCTGCTTGATCCTTATAAGTTCGGTTGAACTGCACGGCGTAAGCCGTTGATCCATCGGGGCGATTGTTCGCCCAGATCGTGGCCTTGAGGCCCCCTGGCGCGCGGAGCGTGAGGGCGGGTTTTTTCGGGGTTTCTTCGGTCATAGTCGTTCTCCTGTTCTGGCGGGATTGTTGCCGCCGCTTCTAGCAATGCCGGTTTTTTCCTGGTCGGTCAAGGCAAATCGACTCCTTCAGAATCGGAAAGTGGCTTTCACGCCAAGTCTGCCAAAGAGCAATTTGTCCGACTATAATTGCAAATGGGAGTGAGACCTTGATTCTTTGAGCCGAGCGCTCGAACGGATATCGCTGTAAGCAGTGTGGGCCACAGTAGTGCAATGGTTCTAGTTGAAGACTGGGGATCGATAGCCGATTTAGCCAAGTTGATGAAGCGCATTGGCGCCGCTAGCTTGAGCCACAAAAGCGTTCTCGTCGCCGATAGCGTTTGCCCTTTTGCCCTAGGCAATCGTCAAGCTGCTGATGTGACTGATACGATTCGGGCAACGTATTCACCAAGGAAGGTTGCCGCGCTCACGACTGGGTCCAAACTACGTCAGACCGGAGGGGAGCTCGATCGTTGCCTGCAAGATTTACTTCGTGAGGTGAGTGGGTTGACCATGCCGTCGCGCCAAGCGGCGGCGCTTGGAAATGTGGCCCGCCAATTCGGCCTACCGAATGGCTTCCCGTCGTTCGCCGAACTGCCGATCCTGATCACGATTTCTTCTTTGACTTACTCGTCCGCGTTCTTGCTTTGCACCGAACACAAGCTGGAAGAAATCTATTGTCAAACCAGTGAATGTACCGTATTCAGGCAGGCCAATCGTGGAGCAGACGCGCCAACGATTCTGCGGCTCAGTAATATTCATCCGCACCCGCATGTCGCTCTCCACCTGCGAGACTGGATCAATGGTCCGCAGTCCGACCTCAACGGCTCGCGTGAAAGTGCAGGTTATCGCTGGCTGTCCCAGTACCGCAAAGCTCGAACACCGATGGAGCGGTTGCAGGTTTCCTGCTATGAAGAACGAGTTCGTCCTGCGGATGCCGCAATAGACAGGGCGGTGTCCCGCTCAATCTCGCTGGACGCGAATGTGAAAGGTCAGCAATTTCATGTCGGATGCGCTGATATCCGAATCACCTTTGTGAGATTTCTAATCGAGGACGACGATTCCTATCAGAAGCCGCTTTACACCCACAAACTTTCGCTTGTTCTGCGTCCGCATGATCTAACATTACTGCAGGCCTTCAGTACGTTTTCGAACGTAAAAGATTACCTTGCGCTGAATCCTGGAACCTTCCGTGCAATTAAATGGGTGGCGGCAAAATGCCAGAATCTGAAGTTCTAGTTACGGCCACACCATCGGCGTCGCCATCGAAAGCTAAGGTGTTCCGAGGGCACTGGGCTCCCGGACAGAACGGCGGACTGAGTTCGTCTGGACTACAGCTGGAAAATGCCGTTGAGGCGCACGTTGTTGAAGCGCTGCGACTTGCACCTCAGAGCATGTACTTCGCGATTGTCAATCCGCCGTCGTTCGTTGTCTCTAAAGTGGGATCGGAGTTGAGCTTCGGTGACTACCTCGCCGTTGCGTTTCGCGACTCCTCGTTCAAGGTTCTTTCTTGGCAAGATGGCGAAGCGCTTAGCTGCTTAGTCGTCGCACCGGTAGCTTCGACAGTTGATAGTTATCTGGAGCAACTTCTACAGACTAGAAATGAATTGACTCTCGGTGTGAAATCGTGCGACGATCCCGATGACGTCATGCCGCCGCGGAAAAAAACCAGTAGGTCATTAAAGAGCTTTGAATCGGGAGAACTCAAGGCAGCTTTTGAACGTCTTAGCCTCAAGGAGAAAATCGATTTACTCAGCGGAGAGAGCTCGCAAACACGCAATGCGTTTGTAATCAAAGCAGTTGACGAGAGTTCAAATCTGGAGAGAATTGTGACTGCGGTCATGGATCGTCTGGCCCGAAAGCGAGAGAGTTTGACTGCGGATCAAGCGATGAATGGGTTGCGCAATGCGCCCAAGCGAGTTAAGCAGGCGATTGCCAGAGCGATTGCGCCGGAGCTCACTAATCGGACCAACGAAATGAAGGAGGGGGTAAAGATCAATCAGATTCGTTGCTTAGCTGACGTTGATCACGCCAAGCAAGAGTTTTTGCGCCGGCTAGTCTTCGGAGAAAGGGCGACTTCCCTTGAAGGATTTAGAAACTGGCTGAATCAACTCCCGCGAAAGGAGTTCCCTGACTATGAATCGAAACGCGAAATTGCCATTGCTGTCGCCTTTTGGCAAGCGAATTTCGTCGGAGAGTGTCTTCGTTTCCGCGGGGTGCCCTGCTCAGTTTCGGCCACCCGCTCAAAGAACGACAATGGCGTTTTTAGAGTTCGACCCTCAGTAAGAAACGGGGGAAAGGACGACGTACTGGCCTGGAGCGCCGTCTTTCCAGAACTGACAATTTAGCCTTGACACCATCCCGGGATGGTTGCTAAGCTGGTGAAAACGGCAGCTAAGTGCTGACAGTCAGATCATTTTCCGACTGTTTTTTTGGCACGATACTGTCCTGGGATGGTATCGACGGCAAACTCTGGTCGCCGATTCTTATTTCAATGAATCCAAGAAGCGATTTCCCGTGCACTGGTGACCAATGAGTAACTCACATTCTCTGCAATTCGACCCTGTCAGCGATTCTGACCCTGAGCATCACGCCTGGAGCGCACGCGCACTTTCAAAGCGTCATGTCTTCTACGCGGTGCGCGATGTGCTCTTGCAATCGCCGCAACTGCAGGAAAGCGAGCTTTATGATCGTGTTCGCTACGAGTTAGCCGATCGCTCGTTCGCACTCCAGAGCTATGACACTTTCTTCGCGTTGGTCTTGAGCGATCCACGCTTCACGCGATCCAAGGACGAGTGCGTACATATGCTTCCGTACTGAAGACGCAAAGACTGAAACAACAAAAGGCAACCTTTAAGCGTGAAACGAGCGATATGGTTGGAATCGACAGCATGCAATCCGAAGCAGTTGAGAGAGTTTGAACTGCTTGCTGATGGCGATCGATGGCGAAGGGAAGGTCGGCTCGATTGGTCAGCCAGCCTAACAACAAGACTATGCACTTCATATTGGTGCGCACGTGAATTGTAGTGCGAGCACCGGTTTGAGGTGCTGAAGAACATTTCTATAAGCATTGCTCTCCACTCGAATTTGCACGAACTCAAGGATCCAGTATGCGAAGCGACTATTCTAATCCGGCAGGCGAATCGAATCCCGAGCGACAGCATAATACTACGAATGGCCATGCCAGTAGTGGCTCTTCGGCCAGTCATGAAAACCAAGCGCCACGCGGCGCTGCACGAATTCTTGATGAGTTGTCTTTCTTCATCGCCTCTAGCGATGCCGCGACTTCTCCGGAAGAAGTTGTTGTGGCGATGGACAAGATTGAACGATTGACCTGGCCCAAGTTGGATTTTCACCCCGAAATTGTTAACGGGGTGCTACTAGCCGCCAAGACCGACGCTGACGCCGAAGAAAAATTGAAGATGGCGGCGGCGGACGCTTGGCAGGACTGTTCCATCCGTGCGATGGCCGATGCCGCTGCTCAGGTCGGGGAAAGACTTGCCCAGGCTGCCATCGATACGACAACCGGCACCATCAAGGAGGACGAAGCTTGGTTGGCCAAGCTACAACCGAGAATTACCGTTCCGGTTCGGACTTCGATTTGCATCGACACGCCCCAGCAGCGGGTTCAAGCCGCGTGCCTCGTTGTCTTTGCTACCATCACAGCGCTGTGGTTGATCGCCGATTTCGCGAATGTTTATCAATTGGCCCGGGCATCCGGACTCCCTTTCACGTCCCACTGGTTTTCAGCCGCCACTTTCAGTCTAGGTTTTTCGCTCGGCCCCTTCTTTCTCCTGCGTTACGCCCTCCTGCAGTCGTCAGCAGGCGAATTGGTCTGGCTTCGCGGGAGCGTCAAATGGGGCGGCTTAGGACTTGCGATCGCCTCCACGGTCACGTTTGGGCTGTCGTTTGGAGGCTTGCATCAAGCGACGGAAACGTCGGGAGCGACAGCCGGGCTCGCTGAGGCGCTCGCTCAGCAGCAACTCAGCGCACCGATGGGGTGGTTGGTCTGCGGGTTGCTTTTGACCATGGCGGCCGGGATGGCCGCGGGAGAAAGCTTTATTGTCACAGCCTACGACGCGCTGATTCCCAAAACGTCTCGACTTTGCCCCGAGTTCGCAAACGTCACTGCACGCCTTGCGAGCAACCTGGAGCTGCGAGAGCGCTGGCGCTTAGCGCTGGGGGCCGCTGAAGGCGCTTTGCGACGGCTCACTGCGAATCGCAAGCTGTTTCAAGCGAGCGTCGTCGGTCAGTACCACGTCCGGCGCAGCGAAGCCGACCAAGCCGAAGAGCGGCGCCGCCGCGAAGAAGAGTTCCAAATCGCCAATTTACGACGTCCCCCTCATTAACCCTGGAGATCGCCATGAACACGACTACGAAACTCACTGCCATAACACTCGCTCTGTTGCTCGGTCTGGCATCCCGAATGCCCGCCGCGCCGGCGAACCACGAAACCTTTTTGTTCTTCACCGTGCGGCCAGTTGACAATGATGGTGGCTTCGGGGCAGGCGTCGTGCAGATCATCTACGGTGCCGAGCCGGGCGATGTGCTGCATTTCTACCTCTGCCCCCGCCTCCAACCGGTCGCCACGCTGACAATTCCCGACGGACCAGCCGCCGCCCGGTTGCGGCGGCCGGAAGTGCGCAGAGCACTAGCGCAACTCCTCGCGGGGATGAACCCGACCGTTACGGGTGGGGACCGCAATCAAGCGAACGTCTGCCGACTGGCGGCTACGATCAACGCCGCCCGGCGGACCTCTTTCCCGTGTCGCGTGTTGATTGCCGCCAGTGAACTGTACAACGACCCGCGGCATGCGGGCTGGAGTATGGTGGGCGGAAAATGCCCCAGTGATGGCGTCTTCTCGGATCGCACGACCCCATTCGGTTCGGGATGCGAGCAGTTTCCCCCGGGAACAATTGTCAATTGGCTCACCCCGACCGGGACGTTTGACGATGCAGCGCAAGCGGCGGGCGTGCAACACTTCTGGCGTGCTTTCTTTCACAGTTACGGGGCCGAGTTGCGGCGCCTCACGCCCGACCCAACCACGGCGTTTACGTTTGAAGGGGCGTCCCAATTTCGCGACGAACTCGTGGTGCGCAGCAAGGAGCCGGCCAAGAACCAAACGCTTGCTTTTATCACGGAAGGGAATGAGCAAACGACTGGGCCAATCCGCCGGCGGATGCGGCCCGCAGTGCCGCGTCCGGCCCCTCCAAAACCGACGCCGCCTCCAGTGGCGATTCCCACCGCCGCGCTCCCAGCCGGCGCGCCGACCGAGACCTCAGCGCTCAGCAATCTGCGCGGCGCGCTCAAGAATGTCGTGATCGTACGCGATCTGTCGGGCTCGATGGGATTCGGCATCGTCGATGGCGAGGTCGTTGATCTTCCCAAGCGCAAGGAGGCTGTCATTAGGGATATCAGCCACCAACTGCAAACACTCCCCTGCGAACGGCTCTGTGTGATTGGCTTCACGACCAATGCTGAAGACGAAATTGTCCTCCCGACATTTCCGACGTACTGGCTCTGGCGGAAGTGGGGCATGGCGACGCCCGAGTTGCGGTCGGCAGCCGCGGAGGCGCAGGCGGCGTGGCCGTTGCAGGCCAACAATCCGATGCTCGCCGGGCTGCAAGCGGCGATGCAGCTTCCGGATGTCGATACGATCCTGCTGTACGCCGATGGCGATCCGGGTGGCGATCGCGACGAATTGCTCACGTTCGTTGACGCGATGAAGGCGAAAGGCGTCACGGTCAACGCGATCGGCGTTGGCCCGTTGTCGGGCGAGCAGGCTGACGAATTTGACGTTGAAGGGGCGAAGTTAATGCGTGAAATCGCCACGCGGACCGATGGCGCCTATCTGCGGCTTGAAACGGAGGAATAAAGCATGAGCACTGACTGTTTCACCACACTCCGACGTGACCTGGATACCATCATTGTGGAACTGACCGCCGCGCAGGAGGCGCGGCTCATCGAATTCAGCCACCTGAAGCGGCAACTGGCGCAGGCCAAGCGAGCGCGGGCCGAGTTGGAAGCGAGCGAGCCCCCACCAGTCGCCGCTCGCGAAGCGCCGGCGCTCCGCCCCAGTGCGACGGGTGACCAAATCGAGCAGCTCGCTAGCGCAATTCTGCGCGACAACCCCGGTGGTATTCCCGGCGATGATTTCAAGGAACTCCTGTATGGCCGGCTCGGGGCATTGAATATCGATCGAAAAGGGGCGGCGCTGATGCTAAAGCGGTTCTTGGGAACCGCCGCCGTCGAACAGAGTCCCCCGGGCGTCTATCGACTGGCGACGCTCACCGCCGGCGCTGCGAATAAGGGAACGCCATGAAACGACCCGCCCCCTACGAGCATCAGCCGGGCATGCGCCTCGTCGTGTTTCTCCTCGGACTTGGCGCTGCGGCGCTCTGGCTCTGGATGAGCGATCGGGCGGCGGCAGAAGACTTGATCTGGCGCGCAGCGCACACCGACTGGCCGATCCTCGCGATTGTCGTGATCGGAGCCGCGCTGGCGGCAACCGCTGCCGTGCGGCTCTGGTTTGGCCTCATGCAGGTGGTGAGCCTAAGCGCAGCGCTCCTCCTGATCTTATTCGGCGCCGCAGGCTTACTGCTGCTTTGGAAAAGCTATCAGAACGGTGAGTTCGGCGCTGCGGATGGCAAACTCCATGCGCTCTGGAGCGTGCTCACGGCGGGGGCCGATGAAGACCCACCGCCGAAGCCGCCCCCGCCGACGAGGCCGAGCGGCCCGTGGTGGAAAACCCCCGGCTCCAAATAAACTTCTGCACGTTAATGGTGGCCACCCATGTTCGTCATGCGATTTTACGGCGCCCGCCGGCTCGTCGCGCTCGGTTTGGCGGTCGTCCTCACGCAACTCCTCAGCATCGTGTGTGGCTGGGCGCCTCCCGCCGACTGGCACGAGTATTCTCCCGCCGCCCAGCAGGCGGTCGCGGGCCTCGTCGAAGGGATCGCGGCGGCGGTGAAACTTTGGTGGGCGTGGATGGCCCTCAAGATGTTCGCCGCGGCGGGTCGGCGCGGCATGCGCGCCTGGATCGCACGCGGGTTATTGGGCCTCGCCCTGTTGCGGTGGGGCGTTCCGGCCCTGCGCGACTTGGCGCCAGGATGTGTGAACCTCGCGAAATCGGGTGGGGATTTCCCGCGCGTCCTCGCAACAACGTGTCATGTCGCGCTCGTGCCGGTCGCGCTCGGCGCCACGCCACTGTTGGGGCTGGCGCTGCTCGAAAAGCTGCATGCCCAGCCGGCGTGGCGGCGCTGGTTCCATGATGGGCAGGGCCATAACGCGGGGTTCTCCGGTCCCGAAAAAATCCTGAGCGTCTCGCGGCCGCTGTTCAAGTCGCCCACTCCGCGGGGCGGACACCGCATCAATGCGATCATTTTGGGCAAAGCGCTCGCCGAGGATGTCGGCGACAATCGGCGCCTGATCGTCCATGCAGGAAGCGAGCACCTACTTTGGCTCGGCCAGCCGTCGTCTGGTAAGCATATTTGTGCGAAACCGACGTACTGCACTTATCTCGGGGATATGATTCTCGCGAGCAACAAGAGCGAGCAGGTCGATGAGGTTTTGGGCGCCCGCGTTGATCCTGCGCGAATGCCGCGCGGCAGCGCCGGGAAGGCGGGCCGGCACGGCGTCAATCCGGCGGGGATAACCGCGGTCACGCACCCCTTACCCAACGGCCAAGCGTATCTCCTCGACTACGGCGGGCAATCGGTCTATCCGGGGAACAAGCACACGCTGTTGTCCGAAATCGATATCAACAGTGATCATTGCCGGCTATTCGCGCTTGCCATCGCCGATGGGTGGTTTCCCGAGCTGCCGAATGTCCGCACCGATCCGTGGTTTCGCGAAGCGCCCCGTAATGCCCTGGCCGCAGTCATCTGTCATATCTTGAGCGTCGAAGTCGATCCACGGAAGCGGACGCTCCCGTACTGCGTGCAGCGGCTCATGGGCATCGATCCTTTTGATCGGAGTGCGGGGCCCAGCTCGTTCACCGCGCTGCTCAAGGCGATGGTTTGCAATCGGCATCCCAAGGTGGGGGCGTTCGTGGCGACGACGGCAGCTCAGATTATTGGGATGGGCGAGCGTAACCTGGGGACCATGCGGAGTACGCTCCAAACGAATACGGCCTCCATCCTTGATGCCCAGTTCGCCAAGATGCTCACCGGAGAGTCCGATTTTAGCTATCGGCAGTTGGGAGAAGGTGGCGCGCCGGTGACGGTTTTTCACTGTCTCCCGCGCGGGGACGCGAGTCTGCGAGCAGCGCTACCGTTGTTTCGCGCGCATGCCGAACTGAGCCTCCAAATTCTGCAAACCAAACTCAATCGGCCGTCGATTCCGACAATTTTTGTGGCCGACGAAGCGCGGCAGTTTTTATCCGGAATTTCGGCGATCGCTCGTTCGCCGATGCTATTGCGCGACGCCCGAGTCCTCCTCTGGCAGATGTACCAGAGCTGGCCCTCGGTTGTCGAAACGCTCGGTCAAGGGGGCGCCGATGAGCTCGAAGCCTGTGCGATCATCGAGTACCTGTCGATAGGGGATCAAGTGACAGCTGACAAACTGAGTCGCCGCCTCGGCAAGTACACGCGCCGCGATAAGCGGCAGGGGAGCCGGTCATCCATCGAGGTCGATGTGCTGACTCCTGAGCAAGTGCTTCGGCAACTCAATTTGAAGAGCAACTTAGGGATTATTGTCGGCGGCGGCATGCCGACGATGCGCGTCGAGCGATTAGCGTTCAAGGATTTGGTGACCCGGGAAGGCGCCCACTTTCAAGGTTTGCCGCTGGTCGGCCAGTACGATGATCGGCTCAGCCGGTATCGGTATGGCGAAGCGGCCCACGGAGATCACGAACAATGAGTGGCCATGAAATGACAGGCGCTGCAGAGCTCAGCGCGCAGTTTACACAAGCGGAACGGGGGCCTGAGCCCGAGTGGACCGTTGATCACGACGCGGCGGAGTGGGAGCCGGTGGAGGATACGCCTCGGGAGCTACATTTGACGCTCGACTACACGCCGGGGGGCGCCTTGGAGTACGACGTTCACTCGGAACTGGAGCGTGCGAAGTCTCACGAGCGGCAAGCAGAGCGCGAGTCGCAGGCGCTCGAACTGAGTGATGAGCAGGAACTCGACTTTTCGGGGGACTTTAATTCAGCGCGTCAGGATCAGTTGCGCAACTCGTTTTGCCGACAGGCGGAACGTGCGCCGAGTTGGGAAGAAGTGATTGAACAGCAGTTCGGTCCGGAACCGAGGCAGGAATTGAATTGGGAGCGATAGCATGTCACTTGGCGCCAACCATCAAGATAAGCAAAAATGTGAACAGGCGTGCGCGTTGCTGACCGCACCGCAAGTCGCTGAGTTGCTCCAAGTCTCCGTACGGAGTTTGTGGCGCCTGCGGAGTTCCGGACGATTGCCAGAACCCGTGAAACTTGGCTCAGCAACGCGATGGCGACGTGCCGAGTTGGAAGAATGGATTGAGGCAAGATGCCCGACCATTCACTCGTCGAAGGCTCTCAAGTTCAAATCTTGTGATGATCGACGATGATGACGATTCGGCATTGCTGACAAACATAAAACACCGCGACATGTTTGGGATGTATGATCTAACTGGGCGCTTGGCTCATCGGGTCGGCGCTTTTTGATTTATGAATCGGACATTGATCCATGGCTCACCTGTTCAAAGTCAAGACGACCAAATCGCTTCCCTCCAACGCTGAAATTGTGGTGAGGAACGGACAGCGTTGCTTGAAAACCAAGCGCAGCGGCAAAGTCGCCTTCCTGCCTCTGACCAATTGCGGCGCCCGTTACACGCAAGAGTCACGCAAGTGGTATGTGCAGTATCAAGACGCCAGCGGGCGGTGGCTGCGCGTTCCGGGATACGCGGACAAAGAGTCTACGCAGCAACTGGCCGCCGAATTGGAACGCAACTCCGAACGGCTCCAATCAGGGCTTGCCGATCCCTTTGGTGAGGCGCGCGCGACGCCGCTTACCCGGCACCTCGCCGACTACAAGCAACACCTTAAAGGGAAGGCGAATTCGCCAAAGCACATCGAGCTCACCTTCCGGCGCATCACTCGGCTGCTAGAGGAATGTAAGTTCCAAACGTGGGATGATATATCAGGCTCAAGGATCATGGACTGGCTCAGCTTGGAGCGGGAACAAAATCGAATTGGATTAGCCACTACCAATCACTACTTGGCGGCGATCAAGGCCTTTGCGCTCTGGATGGTGAAAGATGGCCGCGCGCCGAGCAATCCACTTCTGTACTTGCAGGCGCTGAACACGGCCACCGATACGCGACGCAAGCGCCGGGCATTGTCAGCAAGTGAGTTCGCCGCGTTGATTGCCGCTGCGGAACGAGGGGCAGCGATCCAAGGCGTTTCCGGACGCGACCGGGCGATGCTCTATGTGTTGGCGGCCTGGACTGGTTTCCGTCGTGGTGAGTTGGCTTCCCTGACGGGTCGTTCGCTCAATCTGACGGGTGATGTCGCAACGATCAGCGTGCAAGCGAGCTACAGCAAACGCCGCCGCGATGACCAAGTCCCGCTACATCCTGCCGTTGTGGAACGGTTGCGAGAATGGCTGCGTGATCGAACACAATCGATCGACGCACCGCTGTTCGATCTACGAACGAAGGCGGGGGAATTGCGGCGCACCTCGAAAATGATGCGTCTGGATTTGCAGGCGGCTCGGCAAAGCTGGCTGCAAGCGGCCGCGGACTCTCCGGAGGAACGACGGCGACGAGAAGAATCGGACTATCTCAAATATCACAGTGAAGCCGGCCTCTACGCGGATTTTCATGCTAACCGCCACACTTTTATTTCCAATCTCGCGAAGGCGGGAGTAAGCCCCAAGGTGGCGCAGACGATCGCTCGGCACAGCGACGTGAATCTGACCATGAATGTCTACAGCCACGTCGGCATTGGCGAGCAGGATGCAGCGATCCGATCGCTCGCGAGTCCGCCGGCGCACATTGCTCGTGACCAAAGAAACCCCGGGGAGAAGGCCGAAAAGTTTGCACACAGGTTTGCACAAACTTCCGACGCGAGGGGGCGCCGCATGGCATCGGGTGTCAGGGCGGACCAGCATGGTCACCCTCGCGATGAGAACGCTAACCCCAAGCGGGCTAAGCAGTTAGTCATCCTTTGTCACGCTGTGTCACCGGATGACTCAAATAGCGGAGGAGGGATTCGAACCCCCGACACGCGGATTATGATTCTGAGAGCGGAAAACTGCAACCCGTTGCGGGCGGCGGACTTAGGCCAGCCACCTTTGGCCCGATGCACCTATTGTTGCACCCAAGTTGAATTGAGCCACGAGTTGGCTGCCCTGATCTGCAATTGGCCGACCCTCTCGGACAGGCGGAGACAAGCTTTGTCAGCTTTAGCAAACGTTGATTTCTAACTTCCTCTTAGCGGCGAGAATCGAACGAGAATTCGGATTTACCTGCTCGTTAAGCACCAAAGGCTTTCCACTTCGGCAACTTTTCGCGGAAGCGCCTGGACATCGCGCCAAGGACAATTCCTGTCACTCAGAGTCGCCAAGCGATACACCACAGTGCGACGCAAATCGCAACTTTGTATTCCAAGCTTGGCCGCAACTCACTCATTCCCAACGCGCCGTCATTGCCGCGATCGCCCCGCAGTTTGCAAGTTCGATCTCTGCCGAAGACCTTTGCCATCAAAACTCGACAACAGTCTGAGGCAAAACAACTATCGACCTACGACGGAATTGTCGCTGCGATTGCGTTCGCAATGGGAGTATAGAGATCAACACCCTCAGCCTCAGTTTCAATCGAGGCGATCAGCGAATACGCCGCTCGCTGCTCAAACCGTTTCAAATGTGGCCGCTCTCGCCACCAACCGGTGACGGGAAAAACCGCGATCAATCCCGAGGCTGCTAGTTGCGCCGCTGTTCCTTCCCACGTATCTGAGTGAATTGAGCCTTTGCAGCGCAAATGCGAACCGATCTCCCACTCGCGGTCGTCGCTAATGTTTTCAATTTCCTCATCCACGTCTCGAGCCGACTTTGTGATCTGCTTGCGAAACTCGTCGATGGTTTGTTCGGGACGCTTGACTTTGAATCGCAGACCATGAGACTGATAGCGGTGCTTGCGATTCCAGCCACGACGCCCCGGGCTCGGTTCGACGAAGTAAGACAGCGTGACACGCATCCTCACGCGCTCGTCGAGCAAGCCTTGAAGCACTTCGGTCGGCCAGGGCAGGCGATGGAAATGCATTTCGTGGGATTTGATTCCCTCCGCAGTCTTTCGATAGGGCTGAAGCGACGACTCGATCACTAACGTCGCCGCATTGCTGGCGCTCCAGCAGGCCCGGTCATAATTGGGAACGCCGTAACCACAGCACCGCAACAGTGTCTCACGACTCCCGTCGGCGAGTTCTACCATTTGCGGAGTCCAGCGGGCCGAATGGACCATCAACCCGCGAATCGTCCCGGGACGCAAACTAGGATAGGCGGCCCAAAGCCGCGCCGCGAATCGGGCCGCTAACGCAGTCGCCGCGCTAGTATCCGCGGTTGAGGTCAACATGCCGCCTGCAACGCTGACCTTAGTCGTGAGCAGCGACAGGTCATCCACAAAGTCAGCACGCTGAGTCGCCGGATTGATCGCGACATTCCCGCCTTCCATCAAAATGTCCGGTTTGATTGGCCATCCCTTTTCCGGCCAAATCCGCGACGTGCGGCTGGAAGGGCTGAGGCCGCCTGCGGGAGCGACTGCTTGCCAGCCGCTATACGCAGTCTGGCCGACCGATGCGAGTTCAGTGAATGCGCCAACCGTGAGCGCATTCCACGATTGAGCGGGGTCTTCTACACCGCTGACAAAGTTTCTCGCCGGATACTCATGGCGGTCTTCCAGCGGGAGATTGCCCGCTGCCACAATCAGAAGTCGCGGCCCGCTGGCGTCGTCGCCCGCACACAACTGATCAATCGCCGCAGACCAAGACGACGGGGCGCCTTCATCGCGACCTTCGGCGGTGACCGTCAACGAAAAAACTCGTCGTGACCGCTCCGGCGCCACAATCTCAATGCGGGCTGCGCTCTGGATCGTCACATGCCCCCAAAGATTAGGGTCATGGGCGCCTCCATCTGGTAAGATTTTTACCGATTCGATGCAGTGCCGTAGTTCTATCGGCTCAGCACCTCCTAGCACCTCTGTCAAGCAGCCGTAGAGGGCCAGCCCCGCCATTTCTGTACCGTGCCCACTGACATCGGCGCCACTCCAATTCGGATCAACCGCTAGCACATGCTCAGCCGCGATCGCTGGTTCCAGTAACGGGTGACCGCGATTAACTCCGGTATCAAGGTGACAGACGGAAGAGTTGATCGGCTGAACAACGCGCAGTCGTTGAAGTGCCTCTTGGACGAACTCAGCTTGGTCGGTAGGCGTTAGAGTCAAGAACTCACCGGCCAAGAGCTTTGCCAACCGGAGTTCCGCCAAGAGATCAAACAGATTTGGCACACGGGCCAGCGCTGCCGCAGTTCCGCGAGCGAGCACGACGCGTCGCTCGGGAAAGCTCAGTTCGCGGTCGGCGACAAGGACGTTGGTCTGACTCGCGCGATCGCGGAACTGAACCGCTACGTCCTGCGCGGGATCAAGGTCCGCCAGCCAGACCTCCCACCAGATGTCCGTCGTGACCTCGCTGGGGAATGCTCCTGCATCTCGCCAAAAAGACTCCAGAGTCGCGAGCTTCGCTTCGCTGATCGATTCGATCAACGCTTGATGTCTGGGATTGCCTTTCTTTGTCTCCTCGGCGGCGTACTGTTCGAGACGCTTGATAAAGTAACTGGTCTTTCCCTCGGGGATAAACACAGTCGCCTGCATTACTCCGGTTTCATCAATTCGAGCACTGCGCAGTTCGATGCCTTCTTGCCGGGCTTCGAGACTTTCCAGCTTGAGTTTGAATCCCGGATCGCTACGGAAATCCAGTACGAGTCCTTTCGGACGCTCCGATTGCTGAGCGGAAGCGGCGCTCGCCGCTTCTTCAGCCGTGCGAATCTCGCCGAGCAATAGTTCCGCGTGCGGCGCTCGATCGCGAGGAGGCGCCGCAAACTCTCCACCGCCGACGCGATGAGGGTAGGCATAATCTTCAACGGCCGATGTCCCCTGGGGAAACAGATGTCGCAGCCGCTCCATGAGACCCTTCGCTCGCCCGCGAATCCTGTAGCGCTAGCCTTGAGTCGGTAGCGTTCGTTGACGCTCTTGAAACAGCTCCGCGAGGCGCTGCGCGGAAACCTCACTGTGATCGTCAAGAATACACGATTTCGCGGCGTCGTCGCAGGCCCGGGCAATTTCGGCGTGACTGAGACCCTGCGCTGCGTCTTGAAGGAGCTTCCACTTGGGTCGCTTTTCCAGGAACGGGTGGAGTCGATTCTCAATCAGCGCTTGGATCTCCTCCCGCGAGGGTCGGTGGTATTCGATGACGTCATCGAACCTCCGAAAGAGAGCTTCGTCCAGCATCCCGACGTAGTTCGTCGCCGCTACGATCAGACTGTCGGAAGCGTCCTGTTCGAGGAACTGAAGAAAAGAGTTCAGGATGCGGCGTGCTTCTCCAACATCATTTTGCGCCCCACGATCAGCGCCGATTGCGTCAAACTCGTCGAAGAAATAGACTCCACGGGTTTGCATCATCGCCTGAAAAATCAGATGTAACTTCGTTGCGGTTTCTCCCATGAACTTCGTGATCAAGCCATGCAGTTGCACGGCCATCAGCGGCAGTTGTAGCTCGCCTGCCAAGGCCGATGCGGTCATCGTCTTCCCGCACCCGGGGGGCCCAACCAGCAGCAGCTTCCGACGCGCCGACAGGCCGTGGCTTCGCAGCTTCTCTTGATGTCGAAACTCGTAGACGGCGCGGGCGAGTGGCGCTCGCGTTTGATTCTCGAGCACCATTTCTGTCAGCCGCGTTTTGGGGTAGCTCACCGCCAAGAGTCCGGCAAGCTCTCCCGTCGGACGGGATATGGGAACCGCTCCGCCAATTCGTCCAGAACTCTGCCGCCGCTTGATGTCATCGACGATGTCGCGCAGTTCTTGCGCGAGCTTGCCGTCTCCCTTCTGTGCGGAGTGCGCGGCAATTTGCAGCGCCACCGAGACGAACTGCTCGCTGTCGGCGTCGCTGTAGCTGCGAAACAGAGATTTAAGTTGGGCCGCCGTTGCCATAAATTGAATGTCGCCGCGCCATGAACCACACGACCCGAAAAAAATACTGGCGTAGTTACCAGATCACTCGAAGCACGTCAAAGTCACTTGCCGCACGACTCCCGACGGAATGAGACGCTGGCCGGCAAGGGAGTCCGCTTTTCCTATTGTAGCCTTCGCTTCCACGGCCTGCACGGAATTGCTTGCGGTGCGAGCATGGCAGCGACGGGCGAGGGTATTTCCGCGGCATTGTGCCTGCCCGCCAACGGCTTGCCGGTACGACTGCGAACTCTCTGCTCGCGATTAAGTATGGGGCGGCTGCTTACATCCGTTCAATTCACGAACTCTCTGGTAAGGGCAGGCAAAATGAGAGTTGTTTTTCGCTCCGGGCAAACTCCGGGATTCGAACCTGCGGGTCGGACGAGCAATTCAGAAATCAGCCATGCGCGCTCACTTTTTGACTATGATTTTCGCTGGCCCGATCGCACGTTTCCTTCCGATTATCCCGAAACTCGTCTGCCGCTTCAATCGATGGCCGACAACGTCGCCGCTTCAACGACCGCCGGACGCGGCGATTGACAGTCCGCACGACTCCACGCGAGACTATTCTTATGGAGCCGATGGACACGGATAAATTAGTCAGTCTTGTTGAGGCACTGCTCAAAGGCGATGGACAGGCTGCGGCCGCCCTCTGCGAGTACGCTGAACAGTATCCTTCGGAGGCGCGTTATATGGTGTCCTCGCTGGGAGCTGCCTTGTCGAATCTTGAAACTCGCGACTACGCGGCATTCGCTCTCGCGGCAATAGGACTTCCGGCCGCGACGGCGATCCCCGAGCTCATCGAGGCGCTGAGATACCACCCCGAAAATTACGTGGCGACGCCCCTTGTTGTGGCGTTAGGTCGAATCGGCCCGCTCGCGAAGAGCGCCGTACCGGCATTGATTGAGGCCTTAGATGTTGGAGACCTGTCCGTCAACTTCCACGTCGCAGAAGCGATTGGAAGAATTGGTCCGGCCGCTGCTGCGGCCATACCCGCACTATCAACACTAGCGAACGAATCGCCGGATGCAGACATTCGTGAAGCAGCTTTGCTCGCAATAAAGCAAATCAGCGAGGCTTGAAATGCAGCGGAGGCCACGGGAGCCGCAACACCTAAGCGGCTTTGTCCGAATTGCCGGAAGAGCATGCTCGCAACACTTTTAGTCTTGCCCCCTGCTCCCGACTTGCTGCATCATAAAGGACGTTATGCAGCAGCGACCTTTGGGCAGGGGACAGTTTTAGAACCAAGTTCTGCTATTGACGCACTCGATTACAAATGGAGGCCAATGACAAAACACTCAACCAACATACTTCCCCAGCCACTCGCGCGACTCGGTCTCGACGACCTACCCGTCGCACTTGCCGCGACGGGACCGGATGGGATTCGCCGCTTCCTTGAGTTCTTCACCGTCACGATTCGTAATAAGAACACGCAGCAGGCCTACGCTCAGGCCGTCAAGCAGTTTTTTAACTGGTGTGAGCAGCGCGGCGTGCGACGGCTGGAACAGATCACGCCGGTCATTGTCGCGGGATACATCGAGCGGCACACGGCGGCCGCCCCAACCGTCAAGCAGCATCTCGCCGCAATTCGGATGCTGTTCGACTGGCTCGTGACTGGTCACGTAGTGCGCCACAACCCGGCGACTTCAGTCCGCGGACCAAGCCATATCGTGAAGCGCGGCAAGACTCCGGTTCTTACCGCTGATGAAGCCCGTGCCCTCCTCGATTCGATTGATGTATCGACGATCGCCGGGCTCCGTGACCGAGCGCTGATCGGAGTCATGGTGTACTCGTTCGCTCGGGTAAGCGCCGCCATTGCGATGAAGAGCGAAGATTATTATTCCGAAGGAAAACGGTGGTGGCTCAGACTTCAGGAAAAAGGAGGCAAACGCCACGAAGTCCCCGCTCATCACAATGCCGAGTCGTATCTCGACGCTTACCTCGAAGCAGTCGGCCTTGGCGAGGAGAAGAAGTCTCCCCTCTTCCGCACGATCGACCGGCAGGGCCGGATCACCAGCCGCGGGATGACGCGTGGCGATGCTTTGCGGATGGTCAAACGGCGCGCAAAAGCGGCAGGTCTACCTGAGAACATCTGCTGCCACTCATTCCGCGCGACGGGCATCACCGCCTATCTCGAGAATGGCGGCACTATCGAGAACGCCCAGGCGATTGCGGCCCACGAGTCGCCGCGAACAACGAAGCTCTACGACCGAACCAGCGATGAGATCACTCTTGATGAGATTGAACGAATCTCGATCTGAATACAAACGGCTAGCGAACTAAGTCACCCTAACCTGGATGGTATACTCATTCTATAGATTGCTGGATCACCTACTCTGTCTTATTCTAATCTACTGACCAGAGCGTAACGTATGGCCAAGGAATATGAGAATAGAATCCGCGATAGCGGGATGCCCCCCGAAGCCTATTGGGAGTCACTGTTCGACGTTCCGTTGATCTTGGAGAAGTTGGGTATCGGCAGCTTCCACGATGTCGCCGAACTCGGCTGTGGCTACGGCACATTCAGCATCCCAGTCGCGCAATCGATCGCAGGGACGCTTTACACGTTTGATGTCGATCCCGCCATGCTGGCCCGCACGCGCGAGCGCGGCCTGGGGTTGAGAATTGTTTGCGAGGAATGCGACGTTGTGGCGTGCGGCTTTGGGGTTCGGGTCGACGCCGTGCTGCTGTTCAATATCTTGCATTGTGAACAGCCGGTCGAACTGCTCCGTCATGCTGCCCAAGCCGCCGACACGGTGGTGGTGATTCACTGGCGGTACGGCGCCACACCGCGCGGACCCGATCTCACCATCCGCCCACGGCCTGAACAGATCGTTGCGTGGGGACACGAGGCCGGCCTTCAGGCGGGCAACGTGATTGACTTCCCGCCGTGGCACTATGGGCTTATCTTTACGGCATGAACACTTCGCATCTGCTGCCATCGTGAATGACTTGCCAGTTGTGGCGGCTGAGCGGAAATAGCTACACGGGGGTTCGGATTATTGGCGAGGCTCCTCAGGTGACCACGCTAGCGACCAATCGTGGATGCGCCGGGAGACTGTGCGAGGCTGCCCGATAAGAGCAGCCCTTCAATCTCCGCTTCCGCCGTGCGCAGCCGCAACACCGCCTCCAAATAGTCCCGGTTCGCATACGCAAACGTCCGCTGGGCGGTAAGCAAGCCGGTATAGTTCATCTCGCCCGCTTGGTACATTTCGCGGGTCAGCTTGAGAGACTCTTCGGCTTGGGGCAGGATTGATTCACGGTACTGCGCGGCTTGCTGGCGGGCGTTGGCGTAATTTTCGTACACGGGGGCCAAGCGCTGTTGCAGACTCAGTTCCAACTGGGAGATCGCTTGCCGGGCCGCGGCGAGCTCGCGTTCGGCGCGCATGATGGCGCCTTGGTTGCGGTTGAAAACGGGAATTGGAACCGAGAGCAATACGCCGCCGTCGGGCTTCCCGCCGATGCCGTTGTCTTGCCAATTCACTAGCCCTTGAAACGTGACGTTGGGAATTGGTTCCACGCGTTCTCGTTGCAAGGCCATTCGCGCGCGTCCGAGCTCCGCGGCCGCCGCAGCGGATTCCGGGCTTTGAGATTGAAGGCGCTGCAAGGCTTCATCGTAGGAGACATCGAGCGCTTCAGCGCCCGGATCGCCGATCAGCGGTTGAATCGAGAGCGCCGGGTTGCCTACCACGGCCGCCAGTTCTCGCCACGCGGCGTCGAGTCGTTGTCGGGAGGTTTGGGAGAGAATCTCTGCTTGTTGCCGTTCGAGATTGGCTTGTAGCACATCCACGCGGCCCACTTCCTTAGCGCGGTGCAGCGTATCGACCGACTTGGAGACTTCTTGGCTCAGCGAAATCAGTTCTTCCGCCAAAATGATCTGCCGTTGGGCGACCAGGACGCGATAGAAGGCGATGCGAACATCGGTCAGAATTCGCAGGCGCATAGCGGCAAACTCTTGTTCGGCGATACTCACCTGTTGGGCGGCGACTCCTCGATTGAGCCTCAGTTTGCCACCGGTGACAATCTCCTGCCCGAACAGCACGCCGTGTTGTTCCGCCAGTCCGCCGCTACCAAGTTGCTGCCCTTCGTAACCAACGTTTGGGTTAGGTCGCAAGCCAACTTGCACGCAGTTGCCACGCGCCGCACTGACGAGCGCTTGAGCACGGGCCAACGCGGGATTCGAGCCCAGAGCCTGGGCTTCCAGGTCCGCGAGCGCGAGCCCTGCCGATGCGGCGGCGACCGGAGTTCCCTCGATTGTTTCACCCGGTGCAGCGGGATTCACCAACGGGGTGGGCAACAAGTCCTGGGCGGTAACGAGCCGCGAGATCAGTAGCGCCATAATCATGGCGACCGCGATCAGCCGCAGGTCCTGGGGACCAGGCGCAAACGTGGAGAAAGTTTTCATAGGGCATCCTTGCCACAATTGGGACATTGAGGGGGTCGTTACACATCCGCCGCGGGGGCGGTTAAGTCGAGCGTTTCCACCGCTTGACGCACCACGCGTTCGCCTTCGCGACGGCCGAAGAGCCAGAATAGCGCGGGGTGAACGAAGAAGTCGAGCAGCGTGCTACTAATCACGCCGCCAAGAATCACGGTTGCGACGGGATACAAAATCTCTTTACCGGGTTGACCCGCGGCCAACACCAGTGGCACGAGCGCGATCCCGGCGGTGAGCGCCGTCATCAGCACGGGGGCAAGCCGTTCCAACCCGGCGCGGAGGATCATGCTGTGGGTCCAATCTTCGCCCTCATACTTAACGAGGTGCAGATAATGTTGCAGCAGCAAGATGCCGTTGCGCGAAGCGATGCCGGCAAGGGAAATAAACCCCACCATGCTGGCGATGGTGAGCGTCTGCCCCGTTAGCACTAAAGCGGCGACCGAACCGATGAACGCCATCGGAATCGCCGCCATCACTTGAAGTGACAGGTTGACGGACTTGAACATGGTGAACAGCACCAAAAACACGCCGATCAGTGAGCCGAGGAAGAGCCAGCCTATCAGCCGGGACGCTTTCTGTTGGCTCTCAAACTGCCCGCTAAACTCGAAGTAGTAGCCCGATGGCAAGTTGGCTTGCAGCGGGGCGAGTTTGGCCTTGATGTCCTGCACCACATCGACCAGACCGCGCCCGGCGACGTTGCACTGCACAACAATCCGGCGGCGGACTTGCTCGCGATTGACAGTGTTTGGCCCGGCGGATTCGTAAATGTTGGCGACCGAATCGAGCGGAATTGTGCCACCCCCCGGCGTTTCCACTGACAACCGCTTCAAGACTTCGAGGTCTTCGCGGGCGTCTTCGTTAAGTCGCACGACCAAATCGAAGGTGCGTTGCCCCATGAGAATCTCCGACACCACATGGCCATTCATGGCGGTTTCAATCAGCTCGTTGACCTTCTCTACGGAGAGCCCGTTGGTTTGCAGGCGGTCGCGGTCGAGCTCGATTCGAAGCTGCGGAATGAGCGTCTGCTGTTCCACGATCAAATCGCGCACGCCTGGCACTTCGCTGATGAGGGCCCGGGCCTGTTCCGCTTGCCGGCGGAGCACGTCGAGATCGTCCCCGAACAGCTTGATGCCGATTTGCGCTTTCACACCCGAAAGCATGTGCGAAATCAAATGTGAAATCGGCTGTTCGACCGCCGAGACAACGCCGGGGAACTCCGCCAGCGTCTCGCGCAGCTCGGCCAACTGTTCCTCCCGCGTGTGGGGAGAAGCGGGATCGAGATCGATAATATACTCGCTAGCGCTTACCGGCTCGGCATGTTCATCAAGCTCGGCGCGGCCCGTGCGCCGCACAAAATTGAGAATATCCGTGTTCTGTTGCAGCCGGGCTTCGATTTGAGTGTTGATAGCGTTGCAGGTCGCGAGCGACGTTCCCGCCGGGAGCAACACGTTGAGCTGGATGGCGCCTTCGTTGAAGGGGGGCAGAAAGTCTCGATCCAGCCGCAGCAAAGCGGCCATCGCCACCACCACCGCCAGCGCAACGGCAATCAGATTGAGGTACGGGAACTTCAGGCTAAAGCGAATCACCCACGTTGCGACCCGCTTGAGCAGCCGCAGCAGTGGTCCATCGGTATCGTGAGCGGTCGCCTTGGAGGAGGGCAGCAGTATGTAGGACAACACCGGGGTCACGGTGAGCGAAACCACCAGCGACGCGGCGATCGACACCACATAGGCCACGCCGAGCGGAGCAAAGAGCCGGCCTTCCATTCCCGAGAGGGCGAACAGCGGCACAAACACTAGGCAGACGATCATCGTGCTGTAGACGATGGAACTGCGCACTTCCAAGCTCGCCTGATACACCACGCGCAACGCGGGCTGCGGATTGGGCGCCGCCCGGTTCTCTTTTAGCCGGCGAAAAATGTTCTCGACATCGACGATGGCGTCGTCAACCAGTTCCCCAATCGCCACCGCCAAGCCGCCGAGCGTCATCGTGTTGATCGACAGCCCCAACCAGTGAAATGTTAGCGCCGTGACCGCCAGTGAGAGCGGAATCGCCGTGAGCGAGATGAAGGTGGTGCGGAAGTTCATCAAGAATAAAAACAAGATGATGACCACCAAGATGCAGCCATCGCGGAGTGCTTCCAGCACGTTGTGCAGCGCCCGATCGATAAAGTCCCTTTGCGCGTAGAGGGGCGCCACGCGAATGTCGGCGCCGAGGGAGGCTTGTACTTCTTCGACCGCGGCCAGAACGGCGGCGTTGATCGCGCGAGTGTCGGCGCCGGGCTGTTTACTAATGGTGAGCGCCACCGCCGGCCCGCCCGAGAAGGAGTCCTTCGATTCGCGTACATAGGCTGCGGCATCGCCCCGTTTAGTCTGCGGAGCTTCGACGACGCGCGCGACTTGGGCGAGGCTTACCGGCCGGCCATCGCGCACCGAGATCGGCACCTTCTGCAGGTCTTCAATACTCTGCACGCGGCCAATCGCGCGGACCACCAGTTCGTTGGGCCCCTGCTTGTCCAAATAGCCACCGGTCGCATTCTGGTTCGAGCTGGTCAAGGCGTCGCGGACTTCAGCGAGTGTCACGCCGTATCGGCGCAAGGCCTCGGGATCAACGAGGACCTGAAATTGCCGGCGGCCGCCCCCCATCGTAAAAACTTGGGCAACACCGGGAATGGTGAGCAGCCGTTGGCGAAGAATCCAGTCGGCGCGGGTGCGAACTTCCACGGGGTCGGTCTTGCCCCCTTCGCTCCACATGCCCAGCACCAGAATCTGCCCCATGATCGAGGAGATCGGCGCAAGCTGCGGCCGCACGCCGGGAGGCATTCGGTCCGCCACCAGCGCTAACCGTTCCGTTACGATCTGGCGATCCACATAGACGTTGGTGCCGAAGTCAAACTCGACATACACCACGGAGAGCCCCAGCCCCGAGGTGCTGCGGACCGCTTGCACGCCGTTGGCGCCATTGAGCGCCGTTTCTAGCGGAAACGTGATCCTGGTTTCGACCTCCTCCGGCGCGAGCCCGGGCGCTTCGGTCATCACCACCACCCGCGGGCGATCGAGATCGGGAAAGACGTCGATCGGCATATTCAGCGCCGACCAGCTGCCGAACGCCATCAGCGCAATCGCCAACCCCAGCACAAGCAGTCGGTTCTGTAACGAAAATCGAATAATCGCGTTGAGCATGAGGCTCCTTCCTGGTTCTGTTCTAACGCTGCGGTTAGTGATTGTGGCCGGCGTGCGGATCGATCGCCCCGCCCGCCTTGTTCTTGAGCGCGAGTTGCATCTGGTGCGCTCCGGTCAAAGCGACCATGTCGCCGGGGAAAAGCGCGCCATCGTTGGCGATGACCACCGTATTGCGATCGCGATAGCGCTCATGCACGGCAATCCGGTCGAAGTGGTCCCCATTCTGATGAAACACGAAGCTATCGGGGCCTTCCTTGACCACGGCGGCGACCGGTAAAACCAATTGATCGGGCCACTCTTCAACAGGGACGCGCAGTTGCATCCGTTGCCCCGGGCGGTACCGCCAAGTGATAAAGCGCTGCTCGCGGTCGTTGCGTTCGTCACTGACAACTTCGTTCGTCAGCGTGACGAAAAACGGCAGTGTGCGGGCAGCCAGGTCCACTTGGTTGGAAAGAAACGCAATCTCCAGCCCAGGGATTTCTTGCTCCGCCGCGCCTTGCTCGACGACCGCGGTCGCTTTCCAATTGCGATTCTTCGCTTCCGCGATGGCGTTGGCGTCAGTCTCAAAAGCTTGGCCTTCGATGTACAGCTCGGCGTAGTCGGCCAGCACGCACAGAATGTCACCGGTTGAAACCGTTTCGCCTTTATGCACGGCGAGCGATTGGACCACCAGCGGAGCTCCGGCCTCGGGCGCCGGCTTCGGTTCCGCCGGCTCGTTCTGCACGGTGAAAGCCGTTTGCCGAATGAGCGGACGTTCGCTAAGTTGCAACCCCTCTTCTTGGTCGTGTCCGTGGTCATCGAGTCGCGGGACGTAAATGCGGAGTTCGGTGAGCAATCGGCGTTCCCGTTCGATGCGTTCGATTTGCTCGGTGGACAAGCCGTGCAGCCGGAGCGCTTCGCGCTGAGAAGCAAGCGAGGCGAGGAGCTTATCACGGGCGTACTGGCGTTCGAGCAAGATTTTTCCGGGCAACGCGCCGCTGCGACTGGCGCCTTCCAAGCGAGCGACTTCTTTCTGCTCGACGTCCAGGTCGCCAATTGTTTGTAAGAACTCTTTCTGCGAAGTAACCAGGTCTTCGTGGGTCAGTCGCATTTGGAAGAGCAGCATCCCCGGCGTGACCGCTTCGCCTGTCACCGCGTGAACGTGGGTCACCACGCCGGTCATCGGCGTGCTGACGGGCAACTGCGTGCGGCCGGGCCGTTCGGCGACAATTCCGGGAACTGTTACGGCCCGTACAAAAGTCGCCTCTTCGATCGGTTGGATCGTCTCGTCATTCAGTCCCAAGTTGGCTTGGGCGGTTTCCGAAAGTTCCAGCGAAGTTTCTTCGGCATGGCCGGCGTGGTCGTGCCCGGCGTGATCATGCTCGGCGTTGACCTCTGCGTGCTCGTTCTCGGCTTCGTGGTCGTGTTCATCAGCGGCCAGCTCGATATTTTGAAGGCCGACCATCCGACCAAGGGCCGTCGCCCACTTGGCGGGCGCGGCAGCGCGTTGTTGAAGGATAGCTCCTGTGACGAATGCGCCACAGATGGCCGCGAGGGCCAGGGCCCCACGCGCGATCGAGCGAGTAGCGATGGAAGTCTTCATAGACACCTAATAAACTCAAATCAATCGAGCGCAGTGGCCAGCTGCAAGCCGCACCACTGCGTTCGACCTGACTAATGAAACGACAATCGTCAAGCCACCTCAAGTGCAAACTAAGAGCCCTTTACCCACGGCATCGTTGGATGCTGAGGGAAGCGCCCTCTTGAGCCGCGCACGCCTGGAGCCCGAGACTTCGAAGTTTTCGATGTGTTCGACTCCTTGGCGCCGTGCTTGTGTTCCTCATGATGGTGGTGCAGCGCTGCGCTATATGACTTTTTGCTGATCTTCACGGTCAGTCGGGCCTTCTTGTCGTGGGCGTGGAGATCGTCCATTAGTTCTGGGCTGATAAGCGCGAATGTGGAGGCCGGGCCGCTTGTGGTCCCCTCAGGATACAAGGAGGGCAAGCGGTACTGCCGTGGCTTATCGCTCGTCTTGACGTTAATCACCACGAACTGAGCTTCGATCGGGACTTCCTTCTCGGCCGTGGAGTCAAGTAGGCAAATGGTGATCTGATCGGTCTCTTCGTCGAGCACCAGCTCAGCGTGATACTCTTCGTCACCGAGTTCCAAGAGCGAACCGCCGTGGGGGCCTTCCGTCGGATGCTCGTGCTCTTCCTCGGCATGGTCGTGCTCGCCTTCGGCATGTTTGTGCCCAGCTTCGCCATGAGCCGGCGCCGCTTGCGCCAATACGCTGCGGGACGGAGCGCTGGCTAAAAAGGCTGTCATCGCAATCGCTATCCAAAAAACGCGCATGATAAAGGTTTCCTAAAAATGAAGGGGGGAATTCGAACGTAGAACTCGACGCGCGATAGCACGCCGCTCGACACCGTCTGCTGTCAAAACGCGACAATTCTTGAGATCAACCCAGCGACGACTACAGAGACGAGCAACCGACTCGCCAATGCACGCTGGGATAGGTCACCCGCAATCGGCGCATCAAATGCGCAGCAGGGAACCGCACAACAAGAGACTGCCAGAGCAGTGGCGGAAAGAAGGACTGTTGTCAGCCACCAAGTGCCGAGTAACAGTCGTAGCGGACGCAACCCAAGGAGCGAACTCGTAAGTCAGCAGGTGGTTGATTAGCGGCGCAGCTGAGGTGCCGATATATTTCAGGTGAGTCACCACGCACAGATGGCAACGGTGCTGCGGCGATTGGTGATGAGGCGCATCATGCTCGACCGTGGACTGGTAACCACCGTTGAATTGAGCCACCGTTTGGCGATGGCCGCAAGGACAGGTAGTTCCGTGGTCCGCCGCCGGCCCCTCCGACGAACACTCTTCGTTGGCAGGAAGGCCGTGCGTATCGCCAGCACCACAGCAGCAAGCGGTCTGCAAATGCAGAAACGATGCCAACAACAGGTAAGTGGTGAAACGCATCATAACCCAATTCCAGGACTCTCTCACTTATCATCGGCACGGGCTGCCGTAAAAATCAGCAGAACCCTACCGAGCGCAACATAACCGATTCGTGATCTCGCCGTAAGCGCAAACTGTTAGCGATCACCACCAGCGACGCTTCCTTCTCCACGATGATAGCAGTCTCAACATGATTCTTCGCGCTAACTGCTCAACGCTAGCCAACAGCCGATCATTAGCGCGGCCAGGACAATCCCAGCTCCCAAAGCGGTCCAGAAACCCCACCCAAGTTGCGCGGCAAAAGCAAGCGGCACAAAAAACGGCAAACCGAGCGGCACGAGGATCAGGGTTTCCTTGGCAAGTTGCGAAATGGTTGCAATATCGTGATGCTGTCGCCAACTAAACGCAAACGCCAAGATGCTGGTGAGCGGCAGTGATAACAGGAGCGCCCCGTAGCGCGGAAATCGCTTCGATAACTCCGCGACGGCCACAATGATGACCGCCGCCAACGCGACCCGCATAATGTTCCACAAACTGTCCATCCGAAAATCACCACTCCGTTCGCACCACAACCTAGTTGTGATCTCGCAATAAACGCAACCCGTTGGCGATCACCACCAGCGAAGCTCCCATATCGGCCATAATCGCGGCCCACAGGGACGCGTAGCCAAACATCGTGAGCACCACGAACGCCGCTTTCACCACGAGTGAGAGGACGATGTTCTGCCGAATCACAGCGAGCGCCTTGCGGGAATGCTTGATCAGCCAGGGCAACTTCGCCAAGTTGTCAGACATCAGCGCAATGTCCGCCGTTTCAATCGCCGCATCGCTACCGGCGGCGCCCATCGCGACGCCGATGCTGGCTCGCGCCAGCGCGGGGGCGTCGTTCACGCCATCGCCGATCATCGCGACTTGGCCATATTTGTCAACCAATTCACCCACGCGAGTCACTTTTTCTTCCGGTAACAGCTCGGCGTGAACTTCTGAGATGCCCACTTGGCCCGCAATTGTCTTGGCCGTTCCGGAGTTGTCCCCCGTCAGCATGACGATGTGCTCAACACCCAGCGCCGTGAGTTCACTCAGGGTTTGCTTGGCCGTGGGGCGCAACGCGTCGATGAGCGAGATGTAGCCGCACACATGCTGCTCATTCCCCACCACCACAATGGAGTTTCCTTCCTCTTGCAGCGCCTCAAGTTGCTGATGGACCTCGGGTGTCTCTTGCCCGCGTTCTTCGAGATAGCGATGCGAGCCGACCCAAAACAACTTGCCACTGAGAACGCCTTGTGCGCCTTTGCCCTGGATGATCTGAAACTTATCGACGGGCAGCAGTTCGAGTTTTCGCTCACGAGCGGCGGCGAGGATTGCCCGCGCTAGTGGGTGGTCACTCTGTGCTTCCAGTGACGCGGCCCGAATTAGGAGTTCTGCTTCGGAATGTTCGGCGAGCGGAATGACTTGCTGCACCGAGGGTTTGCCTTCGGTCAGCGTGCCCGTTTTGTCCATCGCAATCGCTTTCAGGTGGGCGGGGGCTTCGACGAAGACGCCACCTTTGATAAGCACACCGTTGCGCGCCGCCGAAGCGAGCGCCGCGACGATGGTTACCGGTGTGGAGATCACCAGCGCGCAGGGACACGCAATTACCAGCAGCACCAGCGAGCGGTAGAGCGAGGGGCCCCACGCACTGCCAAACACCAGCAGCGGGATGATGAGCAGCAGCACGGCCGCGATCATCACAATCGGGGTGTAGTACCGCGCGAAGGTTTCGACCCACTGCTCTGACGGCGCGCGATTCGACTGTGCTTCTTCAACCAGATGGATGATGCGGGCCAACGTGGTGTCGTTCGCCGGCTTGGTGCAGGCGACTTCCAAGGCGCCATCGCCGTTGATAGTCCCCGCGAAGACGCCGTCGCCGACAGTCTTGTCGACCGGCACACTTTCGCCCGTGATGGGAGCTTGGTTCACGGCGCTCGTGCCAGCTTGGACTTTTCCGTCGAGGGGAATCCGTTCTCCGGGCCGCACATAGAATACTTGCCCAATCGCCACTTCCGCCGGGGCCACTTCGACCTCGGCCCCTTGTTCGTTCCGAGTGCGCGCCTTGACCGGCGCCAAATCCATCAGCGCCGCAATCGCCCGGCGGGCCCGGCCGACACTCCACGATTCGAGGAGCAGTGAGACCGAGAACAAAAACGAAACGGTGACCGCTTCAAACCATTCGCCAATCGCCGCCGCGCCGCACACGGCGACGAACATGAGCAGATTCATGTCGGGCGTGAGCCGCTTGAGCGAATGCCACGCCCGCGGGGCCACATACCACACTCCCGCGATAATCCCTCCCAGGTACAGCAGAATCGCAGGCCACGGGACGGTGGTTTGCAGCCCCATCCCTTCGGACCCGAGCGCCTGAGTAAAATCACCGGCAAGCCACGCATGAACCGCGAGGCCGCTTCCGCCGAGGATGCCGGCGAGCGCGGTCAGCACGGTGCGCCAGCGACTGGCGTGGTCTCGCTCACCGCCACCTTCAGCGGAACTCTCGGTCCACGTTTCGGCGCTCAGGCCGGTTTCGTTGACCGCGGCGATGAGTTCCGCTGGCGAAATCCGCGGGCTGCCTGAGCGCAAAGTGAGCTTGCGATTGAGCGTATCGAATTGCAACCGGTTGACATCGCCGACCAGGGGGCCGAGCTCGCGCTTCAGCAGGATCACTTCTTCCGCGCAGTCCATGCCGCCGATCCGCAGCCGAATATCTTCGGAGCCGGGCGGCGTTCGGTTTGTGGCAACGGAAGTGGACATGAAGAATCAGTCACGGAGTTGAAATCAAAAAAACTCTGTCGTTAGCCATGCCGCAGCGCGGAGACAATCTGCGTCTGTGCCGCCTGCCAACCCGGGACAATTCCCGCCAAGAGTCCCACTGCCAGCGAGGCGATCAGCCCCTGCACAGCGATGCTCCAGGAAGGACGGAAGGCGATTGTTACCCCCTCCGCCGCAATTGACATCCCCGACCATCCCACAAACAGCAGCCCCGCCGCGACGCCGAGCCCGCCGCCTACGATGCTCAGCACCGTGCTCTCGGTCACCACCAAGCGGAACACCCGCAGCGGTCGGAAACCCAAGGTTTGCAGCACGGCGTGTTCTTTGATCCGGTCTTGCACCGACATGACAGTCGTCGTCGCGACCAATGACAAGACTAGCGCCACGCAGGCGTATCCCAGCCAGTGAATAAAACCAATCAGCTCCGCGAGGTCGGAGAGCGTATCGGCTTGAAACATTCCTTTGGTGCGGGTGGTCGTCGCTACTGGCCCCGCGTGAAACTCGGTGTCGATCGCTTGAGCCACCGTGTCGGGATTTGCACCGTCGGCGAGATGAACTTCCAGTTGGGTGACCAGCCCCGCTTCATTTTGGCCGCGGGTGCGCTGTAAAAAATCGAGATGCGTGAAGATCAGCGCTTCCTCTGCGGCGTCGCTTGATGCGAAGACTCCGGCGACTTGGACGCTCACATCGCCAATCGTGAACTTCTCGCCGACTTTCAGTTTACGCCGGCCCGCGACGGCTTGCCCCACCAGCGCGCCATCGCCTTGGCGAGTAAACCCATCCCAGCCACCACTTTGCAGCGTGAGCTTGCGAAATTGCTTGAGCTGCTCCGGCCGTACTCCTTGAAAGACGATGGAATCCAAACTGGCGCGGCAGTTGTTCGTGAACACTTTAATCGGCACGACGGCCGCCACGCCCGGCAGTTTGGCGATGGTGCGGCTGTAATCTTCGGGCAGCTTGCTGCTTTGCGGACAGAAGCGATTTTCTTGAAACACGATGAGTGTGCTCCCCGCTTCCTGCGACTCGGTGAGCGCGAGCAGCCCATGCTGCACCGCGCCGACGAAGCAGAACACCAGTAGCGCCACCCCCGCGCCGCTGATCGTCAGCAGGCTGCGGGTGCGATGCCGCCACAGACTCTTCACAATGTACGGCAGAAGTCCAAACATTTAGGCGGTCCTCAAAGCGCGGGGCGCTAGGCGCGTGCCGTTTTCATACAGTTCGCTTCGTTCCAGCCGAAGCTGGCGGGTCGCGCGGCTGGCGGCGTCCGTATCGTGGGTGACCATCAGCAGCGTCATGCCAAGTTCCCGATTCACCCGCTGGAGCAGCGTGAGAATCTGCTCGGTGGTGTTGTCGTCGAGACTTCCCGTTGGTTCGTCGGCGACGACAATCGTGGGATTGGCGACAATTGCGCGGGCAATGCCGACGCGCTGTTCTTGCCCCCCCGACATTTGTCGCGGGTAGTGGTCGGCGCGATTGGTCAGGTCAACCGCCGCCAGTGCGATGCCAACGCGATTGCGGCGCTCGGCGGCGGACATTGGCAGCAGCATCAGCGGCAGTTCCACATTCTCATACGCGGTGAGCACGGGAATGAGATTGTGCGTTTGAAAAATGTAACCCACATGCGCCGCCCGCCAGTCAGCGAGTTTGCCCCGGGAGAGTTGTGTAATGTCCGTGCCGGCGATTTCAATCCGCCCGCTGGTGACCTGATCGATCCCGGCGACGAGATTCAGCAGCGTGCTTTTGCCCGAGCCGCTGGCGCCCATGAGCGAGACGAACTCTCCTTCGCCAATGGTCAGGTTGACCCCGTCGAGCGGGCGAATGATTTCTTCGCCGCTTTGGTACTCTTTACTGACAGCAATCACTTCAACGAGCGCCATATAATTTCTCCCTGCTGGGCTAGAACTTTAGTTGGTTGGCCGACTAGCGACGGCATTGCTGGTGGAAACTCCGCTAGCGCCGGCGCCGCCGCCACTTGCTGAACCGAACGAGGCGTCTTCACCAGTAATCCGAATCCGCTTCCCGGCGGTCACAGCTTCCCGTCCCGCGACGATGAGCTTCATGGTGGGGTCAACGCCTTCGACAACTTCCACAAGTTGCTCCGTCCCCGCTTTGCCGAATTGCACGGGCTGCAGTTGCGCCACTCCCCGGAGCGTGTCCGCCACCCACACCGCCGAGCCGCCGTTGTGTTCCACCACCAGCGAGCGGGGGATCAACACTCGCAGCCGATCTTGCTCAGACTCTTCGGTGGGATTCTCTTGCGGCGCCGCCAGGAACGTCACTTGGCCGAGCATCTCCGGGGTGATGACGCTCGGGGGATTGTCGATTGCCACCTTGACTTGCAAGGTGTTTTTTTGAATGTCCGCTCGCGTTGTCACCCAGGAGACGGAGCCTGAAAGTGGCGCCGAAATCGCGGCGGTCTCGATGGTGGCGGGTTGACCCACGCGGACTTGCGGCACATCTTCCAGGCGGACATCCACTCGCACCTGGAGCATCTGCGGGTCGTAGAGACTCAGCACCACGCTGGAACTTTGCTGCGAAGCAGGGTCCATCCCGGCGAGTCGCGTGCCGGGCCGCGCATCAACGGTGAGCACCCGCCCGGCCATTGGCGCGCGAATCGTCATGCGGTCGAGTGTGATCCGTGCCCCATCCACCGTGAGTTGTGCTTGCTCGCGCCGCGCTTTTGCTGCGGCGAGCGCCGCCTCAGCCCCCGCCACCGCCCGTTTTGGCTCGGACATGAGTTGCAATTGCTCTGCGAGCGCGACGCGTTTGCGTTCCAAGGCGGCCGCCTGCAAAACTAACGTGGGGCCGCGCGACTCAAGCTCCGCCAGCGCGCTATCGGCGGCCGCGAGTTCCCCTTCCGCTTCGCGCAGCACTCGGCCGGGGAGCGCGTCGGCGGCCGTTCGCTTGCGTTCGAGGCTGTCCGCGGCCAGTTGCCGGCGGTTCGTGGCGGCTTGAATCAAATGCGGCAGGTTTCCCAGTGTGAGGTTGGTTTCCGCCAGCAACGATTCCGAATCGGCAAGGGCGGCTCTGAGATCGTTGGGTTTCTCCAGCGCCGTGCGCGCCGCAATCAAAGTCGCCTCGGCATTCTGAACTTCCGCATCAAACAATCGAAAACTGGCTTCGGCTTGCTGGAGCACGAGCTTGGCATCCACATCGTTCAGCGTGGCGACGGGTTGGCCCTGTTCGACCACTTGGCCTTCGACGACGAACACCTTCTCGACCACGCCCGGCGCCAAGGCGGGGACAATCACCGCGGTCGGACGCGGTTCAATCCAACCCGCCGCTTGAAAGAGCGGGGTGCCCGCCTGCTGAACTTCGGCCCGCGTGACGATGACGGGTGTGATGGTCACCGCTTGCGACGGCATAAAACTCTCTTGGGCGGCCCAGCCGAACAGGCTGACGAAGCCGACCACGATCGCGCCCGGCAGCACATAGCGGGTCAACCATTTCCGACGGGTCTTGAGCGCCGGCGGCGCTGCAGAGCCACGTTTAATGGCGAGCTGACTGAGATCAATCGCCTCCGGCGCTGAATCAGCGGCAGCCACAGAAGAAGTTGAGGTTTTGCTCATCGGAAATGTTCCAACTAAATGGCCTTAATCGCTTCGACAACAGGCAGTCGCATCGCCTTGGCCGCCGGGGGTAAGGCGCCGACAACTCCCAACACAATGGCGGTCGTACAAGCGATCGCAATCCCCACGCTATCGACCCGCAGCATGAAGGCGCCCATCGTAAACCTAATCGCTGTGCCGTTAATAAACAGTAGCCCCAGCGCGCACGCCACGAGCGCTCCGCCACAGGAGAGCAGCGTCGCCTCCTGAATCAGCGTGAGCAGAATCGCGCGGCGTCGATAGCCAATCGCTTGCAGCGTGGCGAGCTCGCGAATGCGGCCCACCACCGCCCCATACATGGTGTTCAGTCCCGCGAAGACGCCCGATCCTGCCACCAAGCAGACCACCACCCACCCGAGCATGCGCACCGGCTTGTAGTGCTTCTGCAAATCGGCGTAGTAGCCCACTTCGGAAACCGCTTTGAGTTCCAGATCAATCCGCTCGCGGCAGAACAGGTCGACATCCGCGGCCGCGTCGAGCGTTTCCATCGCCACCGCCACGAGGCTCAGGTCCTGCCGCTTGAGCGTGGTTTGCAAATCCGCCAGCGGACACCACACTTCCGATTCATAAGCCGCCCCGCCCGCGGCAAAGACGCCGCTAACCGTCCATTTGCGGCCATCGAACTCCAGGCTCTGGCCAACGGCCAGCGCCTCTCGCTCGAACCCCAGCTTTGAGTGAGTCAGCCGGCCCACCAGCACTTCGCCCGGCCCCGGCCAATTGCCTTCGACAATTTGCACTTGCTGCCGCACAAGCGGGGCCGTGGTGGTGACGCCCCGCACCAATCCGAGTCCTTCCTGCTGACCATCGGCGATCGACATTCGCGTCCCCAAGTACAGCTCGGGCGAAACGTACTTCACGCCATGCCGCTGCCGCACCCCCGCCACACTCGCCGAGAGGAGCGCCGGAGTTCGCCCCGGCACGGCGGAGTTTTCAATGTCCGAGCCCGACGAAATCGCGTAGACCAACATCACATTGGCGTTACCCGTCGCCGCCAGTGAGGCTTCGAGCCCGCGGATAAATCCCACGACCACCAGCACCAGCAGCACCACAATCGACAGCCCGCCGAGCGTCAGCGCACTGCGCGACGGCCGGCGAAACAAATTGCGGACACCGTAGTCCCAAGGGAGCAAGCGGCGAAACATGGAACCATCCGTTAAAGGTTGAAGTTGGGAATTACTCTACCGCCGCACGAACACGCCATCGGCCAGGACGATGATGTTGCCACTTTCGTCCTTGTTGACTTTGCCGCGCACGACAACGAAGTCGTTCTCGGCAACGCCCAGCAGTTGCCGCGAATCAGCGGCCACCAGCTTGCCTTCCGCATCGACGACCTTCACCAACGTGGTGCAGCCCGCGCGCTCCGACTCGCAGCAATCGCCGGTGCAAAGCTCGGGACCGCCACTATCCTGGCCTTCGGCCACCACCGACATTGAAGCATCGAGCAGCAGGAATGCGGCGCGACCTTGAATCCACGGATTGACCGAGCCGCCGATGCGACCAACCACGACGACCGGAGCGCCATTCTCGGCGGACTCGCGCGCTTCGATGACGCCCACGGCATCGTCTGGCTCTTCGGTAAGGATGAACTTCGAGCCGTCAATCGACACTGGCGTGACCTGAGCCAATTCGCCCGAAGATGAAGAGCTACCGCATCCCGTCAGCGCGATCGTGGCGACCGAAAGCAGCAGGGTTGAAACTAAGACTTTCATCGACTTGCTCCTTGTTGAGAGGGGCGGGCCGAAACCTGCGTGGTTTCGTCCGCTTCAATTGTGAACCGGCCGAACGGGCCAGTGATTTCGACTGGTTGCGACTTAGCCTGTTGGACGGCGGTCATTAGCAACCACGGCGACAGCGCGACATCCGCGGCGGGCTCGACGATCAACGCGCTGTTCGGCGCATCGATGCTGATTTTGCTAACCCCACGAATGCCATACAGCACTTTGGCGATCCGATCGGCAGACTCACCTGCTTGCAGCTCGGCAATCACCAGCGTGTAAACGCCGGGCGTTGGCTGCTGGTCGGGGCTCAAATCGGGGGTTCGTTTGAGGTTGTAGACGTAACCGCTAAAGACCAGCCGCGAAGGTTTACCGTTCCCCTTCTCGACGGCGTTCCAGAGCTTTTCCAGGGTGAGTTTGGGGTTCGGCTGGGCCGTTACCACCACTGTTCTGGCAGCCACATTGGCGGTCACGTTCGTCACGCCGGGCGCCGTGTAAAGCTGGCCTGCAACCTTTTTTGCACAGCCGCCGCAGCACATTTCATCCGCGGTGATTTCGCAGGTCACCACTTCGGCAGCGGCCACCGTCTGACAACGGGTGGCAAGGCCGAGTGTGAGCATGGCCAACATCGCCATTCGCACGCCGCGGACGGGTAAACCGATTGTTCGCATGGCAACTTCTCCGGTTAAGTTTTGAGTGGATAAAGCGAGATAGCGCGCAGCAGCACAACAATGTGAGCTTTGCGGGCAATCGTGTTTCGCCAGTAAGCCGCGTAAAGAATCTCTGCGCCGGACAAATCACCGAGCAGGATTACGCGGAAGAAGAAGGGGGAGTCAAAGCTCACACCAAGAATCGGCACAACCGCACACACGTTGCGAGTGCGTGCGTGTCTCGCTTACAGTTCCGGGACGCCACCCAGCAAGAATCGCTTGCGCTGAAGCTTGCCGTAAGGTCGTCAAGCTGATGGACCGCGTAGCACAAATCCACGTCGGACGGGGTCACCGTTACCGCCGACTGCAACGCCACCGGTGAAGACTGACAGCAAACACAATTCTCGGGGGCTGGGCAACGAGGCGCGTGCGAAGAGTGCTGGCAGCACGAATGCACCGCCAGCAAAGCTGGGCCGTGATTCGTTGGACGCGCGCGGCGCTGACAACTTTTCTGACCAGTATGCTGGCAACAATCGTCGTTGGCCTGCGCTTCGCACCGCGGCTGACAACCGGTCAACTGGCACAGCGCGTGAACCTGCTGTCCTGAATCCAAAAGCATCAGCGCAACGCCGCACGCGGCGATCAAGCGCTTCAGTTTATGGAGTTGCCAGGACATCGAGAGTCTCGAACTAACGGAGCTGTGCTATTCGTTGCGATCGGCTTTTCCGCTGCTTCAGTTTACCCAATCCAGGACAGAAAAAGCAATCTCGCTCAAAAACAACACGATTCGCAGCCCTTCGCCCGCTCAATCAAGCCCGAAAACGTTACCGAAACATCCATAAGCGACAAAGTCGCAGTGGAGGTAATGGATTGCTTGAGATTGCTCATAGCGATGCATTCATCGCGGGCAAATACGACACCTGAGATACAGATACTCGCAAAGTTCATCAATCAGTGCTGGAGTCACAGGAATCGAGTTGTTCACTAAGCTAAGGGGGTAATCGACTTTCGGATAATCGGGTCGGGCGTCTTAATTGTGAAATAAGTCACAGCCCAGTTCGGGTCGTTTCTGCGGTAGCCAATCTTAATGACTTTTCGACCCTTTCTGTATCGTTCAGCAAAACGACTCCTCAACCGGCTGCCGGCTTGGCTCTTGCGGGCGAGGCCGTTTGGAATCTACGAGATCGAACTTGTCGAGCCGTTAGCGGAGACAGAAAGAAATCGCATACGGACGGAGCAACTCGACTGCCAGTTCAAGTGGATTAACGGTCAAGCCGAAGCAGCCACCTTGGCGTCTGTTGCGAACCCTCAGACAATCGCGGAGTTCGATCCAAAGATGCGGAGAGTCGCCGCCGCCTATTACGATGGCCAAGCGATTGGGTGTGCTTGGATTGCGTGTGACTCATTCGAAGAGCGCGAGCTTGGTATTCAGTTCCTGTTACAACCGTGTGAAGTGTGGTTGTTTGCTGCCGTGGTGAAATCGGACTTTTGTAATCGTGGAATCTACGGGCGTTTGCTCCAGTTCCTCTGCGATGAACTTCGCCGCACGGAAGTGCGTCGGATTCTGTTGGGAGTGGCGATGGGGAATGAAAACTCCCGAAGAGCGCACGCACGACAAAATGCGCGGCAGATCGGCTCAGTCTTTGCCGTCAGGTCGCTTGGCGTGACACTTGGTTGGTGTCGCGGAGCCGTACAACGCTTGTCGCACTGGCCGCTCGCGTGGAAGAACCCCGCTCGATTTGCCGTCGATCAAAGCCAAATTGTCGATAACGCAATGTGAAAACCAGCGAAGTGTCGCTGACCCTAGCTGAAAATCCTGTCCTCAAAATCTCGGCATTTTCCGAGATTCCTAGCGGCGCCAGCGGATTTTGAGGGCCAAAGCTCAGAAACAAAGTGTTGTTGTTCGCCAAAAGCCGCACTGAAGAGAGATGAATCGCTATGGTCGCCTCGGCTGCTGGCGAGTACAATTTCAAACGCTAACGACTGCTATCAACCACATCCCTAATGTCCCGCCTCGCTGTCATTCTGTACCTCACCCTCACCGTGGCCCTTGGGCCAGCGATGTGCTGCTGTACGGTTAAGCACTGGTTACCAGGACTTGGGGGAAGCACTTGCTGCGGGCATCATGCTGCTGCTCAGCCTGTTGAAATTCAAAAGTCCGCCGCCTCGCAGCACCAGCATGCCGGACATCACCATCCCCAAGTAGGTAATCATCAGCACTGTGCTGCGCATCACGACTGTGTTGCCGCAAGTGCGAATGCTGACTCTCCGGCTGTTGATCCCAAACCGCAGCCTAAACCTTCCCAACCGCATTCGGACAATTGCGATTGCGGCCTCCATCGCGAGACGATGTTGAGTTCATGCAGCGTTGACTCGACGACCACGCTCACAACTTCTGCCGCCTTCGGCTTCGTCCTTCCTAGCTTTGGCTACGCCTTAGCGCCCGCTCTCCCGGACTTAACCGCTGGCCGAAATCACCACTTCAGGCCCGCCAAGTTGGATAGTATGGGGATACTGCGCGCGTACGGCAGACTTTTGTGCTGATTCGACTTCTCTGCGGCTAACCGGTCAAGGCGATGTGTGCCCGCTGGTGTTCTCTGAGCCGCCCGCTACAGATGCTTTGATGTAGCTATTTCTTCACTGCAATTTTATTTCCAGGAGTGTTCCGATGGCTTTCGCCTGGGGCACGCTGCGCTTTCATTCAATCCTATACGAGGTGTACTCATGTTGAGAACCAATGGACTTCCGGGCAGCGCTTGTGCCGTGGTGTTCACGCTGCTGGTTGCAGTCAGCGGCTGTAACCAATCGGCACCGAAAGTGGACTCCGCGACTTCAGCATCTTCGCCCACGACCTCGGAGAATAAGCAGGTCGCAGGAGCGACCGCTGAGGAATCGTCCGAACACGGCCATCAAGTGGGCGGTCACGGCGGAATCATCGTGTCGCTAGGCCGCGAGAGTTACCACGTCGAGGCGATTGTCACTGCGAAGGGCGAACTGCAACTCTATACGCTCGGCAACGACGAAACGCGTGTGCTGGACATTGAATCGCAGGAATTGGTTGCGTACGTGAAGTCCAGCGGTGGAGCGGATTCCGTTTCGCTTCAGCTTCAACCGAAAGCGCAGCCGGGCGATGAGAATGGCAAAGCGTCGTTGTTCGTCGCTCAACTTCCGGAGTCGTTGATCGGCCAAAGCCTGGTCGTCACCGTCCCCAACATCACGATTGGTGGCGAACGATTTCGCCTCGGATTTTCAACGGAATCGGAAGGCCACGGCGACACCTCTATGCCCGCCAAGGTTGCCGACGATGAAGAGCGCAAGCTCTACCTAACCGCGGGGGGCATTTACACCCAGGCTGACATTGAGGCTAACGGCAACATGACCGCCTCCGAGAAGTTTCGCGGATTCATGGCCAAGCATGACATGCACCCCAAACCGGGGGACAAGATTTGTCCGGTCACGATGACCAAGGCGAATCCCCAGTGCGCATGGATCGTCGGTGGAAAGAAGTACGAGTTTTGCTGCCCACCGTGCGTCGATGAGTTCGTCTCTTGGGCCAAGAACGAGGACACCATTAAGGACATCCTGGAGCCTGATGCCTATGTAAAAAAATAATCGCGAATAATGACACTGCAACTGTGCTTGTCTTGCTACCATGCCGAATTTCGGCGAGTTCATCATTCACCACTTTGAAGGGTTTAAGACGATGACCACTACTAAACTGCGTCTCTTGCTCGCCCTTGTTACTACTTGGGGACTGTTGTCGCCCCTAACGCGAGCCGAAGAACACCACCACCAAGATGCTTCTGTACACGCAAGTGATTCGCCAACTGCCACCACTGAAGCCACTGAAAGTGAGGAAGAAGTAGCGATTCGCGAGAGTATC
Source organism: Pirellulales bacterium (assembly GCA_022841705.1). Lineage (GTDB taxonomy): Bacteria > Planctomycetota > Planctomycetia > Pirellulales > Lacipirellulaceae. The sequence goes on along the minus strand of JALHQZ010000002.1, from coordinate 1,619,065 downwards.
TCGAAACTGCCGACGAAGGACCAAAAGTTGGCGGTGGCCCAAGGATACTGCGCCGTGATGGCGGAGAATCGCCTTGGGACGATGGGAGCCCCCATCAAGATTATGATCGAAGACCAACCCGTCTTCCTTTGCTGCGCCGGCTGCAAGCGTCGGGCGATGGCCGATCCGACGAAAACTCTTGCCACGGTGGAAGCACTCAAGGCGAAGGTCGAGGCGGCGATGATCGAGCACAACCTTGTTGAGTTCTCTGAGGAAGATCGCGCCTTGGTGCTCGCGCAGGGTTATTGCCCCATGATGCCTGAAAGTCGATTGGGCGTGATGGGACCTCCCGTCAAATTGACCGTTGCTGACCAGACCATCTTTGTGTGCTGCGAAGGCTGCTCGAAAGATGCCGCCGCCAACCCCGAGCAAACGCTCAAAGTGGTGGAAGAACTGCAAGCCAAAGTCGTGGCAGAGGCTCAGGCGGCAGCCGAGCAAGCTTCGGTTGGCGCGAGCCAATAAGCGATTCCTCTCAACGATTTTCCTTTTTCCCGAAACATCGATCATATCCGAGTGGGAGCGAGCAGTTGTTCGTTCCCACTCGGAATGTTCGCCTGACGTGTGGAGATTTCGTGATGCGATACCTCGTCCTTTTATCGGTTGTGCTGCTCAGCGCCTGTTCGAAATCGCCAACCGCTCCAGCAGAAGACCACGCCCCACATGCAGCCCATAATCACGATCAACCACCCGTGCGAATTGACAGTAGTGTCTTTATGGTCGATACGGAACCCTCCCCACCGGTGGCGGGAGAAAGTGCGCTGCTCAAGCTCAACATTAACACCGCTGACGGAGTTCCGGTTAGTGACTTTGAACCGCTGCATGAAAAACTTGTGCATTTAATTGTGGTTCGCGAAGGACTCGATGAGTTTGCCCACCTTCACCCGACGGTTGACTATCGCGGTAATCTCCGCACGACGCATACGTTTAGCAAAGCGGGCAAGTACCGGCTCTTTGCCGACTACAAGGCCAAAGGTAGTGAGGCTGCCGTTGCAACGTCAGTCCTCAATGTTACCGGGGCTGATTCGGAAGCCGATCCGCTGACGGTGAATGCCCCGGGCCAAGTCACCGCCGACGGATTACAGGCGACGATCACAATCCTCAATTCCGGCGTCGACACCGCTACGCAGCTTCGTTTCAGCTTGGCTGATGAAGCGGGCGCAGCGATTGAAGACGTACAGCCCTATCTCGGCGCTCGCGGACACCTCGTTGTTCTCAATGCCGCGGGTGATGTTTACGTTCATGCCCATCCGTTGGAGACACCCGCCAGTGGAAACGAAGTCGCCTTTGAAGCTCACTTTCCCGCGAGTGGACTTTATAAGGGTTGGGCTCAATTTCAACTTGACGACCGGGTGCGAACGGTCCCGTTCGTCGTGCAGATTGCTGACTAATCGGTTTTTATGGCCATGACAAATCACGGGCTTTCCCCGCAAATTATCGCTGCCGCATTCCTCGCAGCAGGAGGATTTCTTCGTGAAATCGCGCGGGCACATGAAGGCCATGCTCCCCTGCCTACCAAGGGCGTCGAAGTCGATGCGGAAGCGGGAATACTATCTCTGAGTGTCGATGCGCAGAACTCACTGGGAGTAAAGACTGGCGAAGTCGCCTTGCAACCGATCCGTCAGGTCGTGCTCGCCTACGCAACAATTGATTTGGATTGGCAACAGCATCAATTCGTGACGACTCCCATCCCCGGCCGCATAGCGCGGTTGCATGTAAGTCCTGGCGAAGTGGTCGTCGCCAATCAACTCTTGGCCGAGATTGAGAGCACCGAACTCACGAAGCTTCAGTTGGATTTGTTGGAAGCCCGAAATCGGTGGGAATTATCGGCGGGCACGCTTGCGCGAATCCGGCCGCTGGTGAATAGCGATGCGCTGCCGGGCCGCGAACTGATTCAAGCGGAAGCAGCCCATCGCGAAAACGAAGTCGCCATTGGCATCGGCAAGAATCGACTTCGGCGACTGCGGCTAAGCGACGCTGAAATCGAAAGGCTACTCCGCACCAAGAAACCCCTCCAAACCCTGCCTATTCTGAGTCCGCTCGCCGGGATTTCAACGCACACCGACCTTGCGCTTGGGAAAGTCGTCGAACCCACGGACCATTTGTTTGAAGTGCTGGACCTGGACAGTGTTGCGGTGCGGATTGATGTTTTGGAGCGCGATTTGGCTGCTGTTCGGCCCGGTCAAGTCGTCGAACTTTCCGTCAATTCCTTTCCGCAAACCACGTTGAAAGGAGTCCTGACCGCGAAAGAGCCCGTCATTGACGCCGAGACGCATTTGGGTCGGGTCTGGGCCGAACTTCCCAATACATCCGACTCGGCCCATCGACTGATGCCGGGGATGCAGGGCCAAGCCTCCATCACCGTTTCCTCCGAACAGCCAAAGCTCAGCCTGCCCAAAGCGGCGGTGTTCACGAATGGGACCGAGTTTTTTGTCTTCGTCGAAGAGGCGGCGACTGCAAAAGGATTCGAGTACCGCAAGCGAAATGTCGCTCTTGGAAGCAGCGACGCCGTGGTTGTTGAAATCACAGCCGGAGAGGTCTTTCCCGGCGATCGAGTCGTTACAGTCGGTGGACACGAACTGATGAACTTCTTCGTTCAAGGCGTGTTACAGCTGAGCCCTGAAGCCCGGAAGAACTTCGGTCTGGTGGTCGAACCGATCGCGCTTGAATCGATTGAGGACGTGCTGGAGTTCGAGGGGGCGATTGAGTTACCACCCACCCAGCGAGCGGTCGCAGCGTCTCCGTTGGCGGGGGCGATTGAAAAGATTTTCGTCAAACGAGCGCAGCCCGTCTCACAGGGCGAGGTCGTGGCGGAACTTTCCAGTCCCGAGCTTTTGGATACCCAGTACGAATTGCTCCAAGCCGATGTTGAGTTTCAACTCACTCAAGAAACGATCGATTTGCTGCGCGGAACCCGCAGCAATCAGGTGGTGGCTCGAAAGCGGATTTTGGATTTGGAGAGCCAAGCTCAAACGGCGCGCTTGCGGCGCGAGAGCGCTCACCAGCGGCTGGAGACGATCGGCCTGACAGCATCCCAAATTGCTGCGGTCCTTGCGAACCAACAAGTCGTTGAAGTAGTTCCCATCCGGGCGCCGATTAACGGCGTCATTGCGCGGTTCGAAAAGTCGCTGGGGCAAGTAATCGCCGCTAACGAGCCGCTGTTTGAGATTCACGACCTCTCGAACTTTCTTGTCCGTGCGCACCTGGGCGAGCGTGATGCGGCGAAAGTCCCAATTGGGGCGACAGCCCGAGTCCGGATTGTTGCCGACCCCAGTTTTGTGGCAACGGGAAAAGTTGTCCGGAACGGGAATTCGTTCAGCAGCACCAACCGAACAGCTTCGGCCTGGATTGAACTCTCCGCGGGACGCACCGCTGCTCTCTACCACGACATGTTGGCCCGAGTGACGTTGGCGACCAACAACCGGGCGCCGGTGCTGGCCTTACCTACGAGCGCAATCGTTCGCGAGGGAACCAAGACCTTTGTGTTTGTCGAAGAGGGCGCTGGCGAGTTAATCCGGCGAGCGGTGACTACTGGGCGCGCGGATGACCGCTGGGTGGAAATTACTGCCGGACTGAAGCTCGGGGAGCTGGTCGCTGTGACGGGAGTGAACCACCTACAAACCGCTTACGCCTCGTTGCGATAAAGGTCATTTATGCTGAACTCCATCATTGCATTCTCGCTCCGCAACCGGCCGCTGGTGCTCATCGTCGCGATCGCGCTGGCGGCAAGTGCCGTGTGGCAACTGACGCAGATGCCGGTCGACGTGCTGCCCGACCTCAATCGACCGACCGTCACAATCATGACGGAAGCCCAAGGGTTGGCTCCTGAAGAAGTGGAAGTCCTCGTCACCCGGCCGATCGAATTCCTGCTGAATGGTGCAACTGGCGTCAAGCGAGTGCGATCGGCGTCTGGAATCGGCCTCTCAATCGTGTGGGTGGAGTTTGAATGGGGGACTGATATCTTCCAGGATCGCCAAATTGTCGCTGAGAAGCTGCAACTAGCTCGCGAGCGGCTGCCGCAGGCCGCTAACCCCGTCATGGCGCCCATCTCTTCGATCATGGGAGAGATCATGCTCTTGGGTTTGCGTACTTCCGAGCCATCCACAGGGGCGGAAGCTGCCGCGCAAGAGTCGATGGAACTTCGGACGCTGGCCGAATTCACGGTGCGAAATCGACTGCTGGCGATCGAAGGCGTCTCGCAAGTGACGGTCATGGGAGGGATTCTCAAGCAGTATCAGGTCTTAACGTCGCCCCAACGGCTGGCTGCCCAAGATGTGTCGTTGCAGCAGTTGACCGAAGCGGCCGGCAAGGCGAATGTGATTGCGGGCGGGGGCGTGATGCAACGGGACGTGCGCGAATCGCTCATCCGCATCAGTGGGCAAAGCTTGTCACTGGATGAGATTCGCCAAACCCCCGTCGTCTGGCGCGACCCGCGACCAGTTCTCATTCAAGATGTCGCCGAGGTACGTCTCGGCGGCCCCATTCGGCGGGGTGATGGAAGCGTATGGCTTAAGGAGAACGGCGTCATCACCGGTGGCCCCGCTGTCATCTTGGCCATTCAAAAGCAACCCAATGCCGATACGCTGGAGCTCGATACACGAATCGACTCCGTCTTGGATCAGCTTCAGGCCGAACTGCCAGCGGGGGTGGTAATTGAGCGAAAGATTTTTAAGCAAGCCGATTTCATTTCGGTGGCGATTCAGAACGTGATCGAAGCCATTCGTGATTCGTCGCTGTGGGTGGTCGTCATCCTGTTTCTGTTCATGTGGAACTTACGCGTCAGCATTAGTTCTTTAACAGCCCTGCCCCTGTCAATTCTGCTCACGGTGCTCGTGTTCCGGTGGTTCGGCATTTCGATCAACACGATGACGCTCGGCGGAATCGCGGTGGCGATCGGAGACCTCGTTGACGACTCAATTGTCGACATCGAAAACATTTACCGCCGGCTCAAAGAGAATCGGCAAAGTTCGCAGCCGCTCGGCCCCTTGCAGGTGGTCTATTCAGCGTCCGCGGAAGTGCGCAATTCGATTGTTTACGCAACGCTGATCGTTGCCTTGGTTGTTCTGCCGTTGTTTTTTCTCAGCGGGCTGGAGGGGCGCATCTTCGCTCCGTTGGGGGTGGCTTACATCACTTCCCTGCTTTCGTCACTGGTCGTGTCGCTGACGGTCACGCCGGTTCTAGGATCGTATCTGCTTTCCAATGCTCGATTCATGAACGAAGAAGGCGACCCCTTTCTTTTGCGGTGGCTAAAAAGTCTTTTTCGAAAAGTGCTCTCCATCACCCTAACGCACGCGACCCTGGTTTTGGGGATCGTGTCGGTGCTCGTCTGCGTTTCGCTCCTTACAGTCGCGTGGATGGGGGGTGAGTTTCTTCCACCCTTTAATGAAGGGACGTTAACGATCAGTTTGCAGACCGAGCCCGGAACCAGCCTGAGTGAAAGTCAGCGAGTTGCTCAACAAGCCGAACAACTGATTCTTCAGGTGCCGGAAGTCACCTCGGTTTCGCGTCGGACCGGCAGAGCGGAACTCGACGAACACGCCGAAGGGGTCAATTCTTCGGAAATCGATGTCCGGCTCATGGAACAAGAGCGACCTAAAGTCGGCTGGTTTTATTCGGCGCTGCGATTGGTGCCGATTGCCCACTTATGGACCTACGAAACCATGAGTCGCCCGCGCGCTGAAGTCGTGGCGGATGTTCGCGATCAAGTGACCCGCCTGCCGGGAGTGCGCGTCAACATCGGTCAGCCAATCTCGCACCGGCTGGACCATGTGATGTCAGGTGTGCGGGCCCAAATTGCCGTTAAGGTTTTTGGACCCGATCTCCAAGAACTCCGGCGAATCGCCCAGGACATCCAAGGACGCATGAGTTTGATTTCCGGCGTGGTCGACCTCCAGATTGAACCGCAGGTCGAAATCTCCCAGGTTCGCCTGAAAGTCAAGCATGAGGAGGCAGCGCGCTACGGATTGGCGCCCGGCGATGTCGCCGACCTCTTGGAGACCGCCTACAAGGGCAAAGTCGTCTCGCAAGTGCTCGACGAAGACCGTTCATTCGATCTGGTGGTCTGGTACGACGAACAATCGCGCAGCGATCCCTCTGTTATCAACCAAACGATTCTTGATACGCCCTCCGGAAGAAAGGTCGCGTTGGGACAAGTTGTTGAGGTGCTTGATACGACCGGCCCCAACACGCTCAATCGCGAAAACGTGCAACGACGGATCGTCGTCATGAGCAATGTCGCCGGCCGCGACTTGACCGGCGTGGTCGGTGAGCTGCGGCAAGCCCTAGCACCGATTGAAACCGAACTCGCTGGCCTCAATGGAAGTTACTATCTGGAGTTCGGGGGTCAATTCGAGGCGCAGCAACAAGCCAATTTTCGACTCGCGGTGTTCGGTTCAGTCTCTGTAGTTGGCGTCTTTCTGCTCCTGTGTAAAGCGTTGCGATCGTGGATCGCGGCCCTCCAGGTGCTCGCGAATATCCCCCTTGCGGCGATGGGCTCGATCATTGCCCTGCTCTTAACCAATTGGCCCTCAGCGAGCGAGTTTGAAACCGCCGCTTGGTGGCAATGGCCAAGTGTTTGGGTCTCCGCGACAAGTCTTTCGGTCGCGCACTGGGTCGGTTTTATTACGTTGATCGGCATTGTCAGTCGAAACGGCATCATGATGATTTCGCACTACATCCACCTAATGGAGGTGGAGGGGGAACCGTTTGGCAAGGAGATGATTATTCGCGGAAGTTTAGAGCGTCTAGGACCCGTCATGATGACGGCCTTGACCAGTTTCATCGGACTCTTGCCGCTGCTCTTTGGCGCCGGCCAAACAGGCAAAGAGATCCTCCATCCGCTGGCGATTGTGGTGTTTGGTGGGATGCTCGCTTCAACGCTCCTCGACCAACTCGTCACGCCCGCGTTGTTTTTTAGGTTTGGTGGACGAGTTTTCCAAAGTGATGCAATCGAGCGTCATCATGTCGATTTCGTGCGTGAGAACGTGTCACACACACTTATACCGAAACTTTGAATTTGTGGATTAGCTGTAAACTTTCACTATCAATCAGAAGGGTCTGGCGCCGCTGTCTCGAAACAGTCGCACCAATTCCTCGCTAGCTTTCGGAGAACAGACAATGACCACCAGTTATTCAATTCGCGGGATGCACTGCCAATCATGCGTCAAGAAGATTCAGCAGGCGTTATCAACGCTAAATGGCGTGACGGCTGCCGAAGTGTCGCTCAAACCTCCTGCCGCGAAGATTCAATTGAGCAACTCACTGCCATTCGCTGAGCTGAATGCCGCCGTTAAGCGCGCCGGTTCATACGAGCTACTGGAGCAGTCGGACGCTTCGCTCCCAGTGACAGATGACCCGGCATCAACGGAGGCCAAGCCCAGTCTCTACCCACTTGGCCTAATTGTCGGATACTTGGTCTTGGGAGCTTCCACGGCGAGCTTCACAGCCACCAATCCTTCCTTGCACGAGTTCATGCGACTCTTCATGGCGGGATTTTTTCTCGTCTTCTCGTTCTTTAAGTTGCTCAATTTGCGCGGCTTCGCCGCCGCCTATCAAGGCTACGATGTCGTAGCTCAGGCCTGGCCAGCTTGGGCATTGATCTATCCCTTCGTCGAATTGGGTCTGGGGATTGCCTACTTGGCTGACTTCAGCCCACGAGCGATTAATTGGCTGACACTGGCCTTAATGCTCGTGGGATCAATTGGCGTTTTCAAAGCCTTAGCGAAGCGGCGGGCGATTCGGTGCGCCTGTCTCGGTACAGTGCTGAATCTACCGATGACCACCGTGACGCTCGTCGAAGACCTCGGCATGGCCGCGATGGCGGCGTACATGTTAATGAGTGGCTGAGCCCTGAAAGCAACCATCCCTGCAATTGCTTCGGTGAACTCAAAAGAAGCTTTTTCTTTCCAGCACCAAGGTGATCAACCACTTCGCCATCATGTTCGAGGAGCGGATGCCGAAACAGCTAGCGTGAAACGACTGAGAGTGGGAGGCACAGAAAAACAAGGCCTATGGGATCGCTAATCATGATGGCCAAGCAGTGTTTCTTTGCTGCGATGGTTAAAGATGCGAAACTGAAGGACCAATGGACGACGCTCGCGTCCGCTGCCAAATCGAAAGTCTCGAATTTACGGGCCCGATAGTCAACCAAAGCTACAAAACAATTGTGTTGTCAGGATTCACACCAACCCTTTATAAGGAGTTAAAGTATGACCGCTATCAAGACGAAAATCGCTTTGCTCTTTCTCGTCGTAGCCACCCTTGGCGGCTGCGCGGGCACACATCGCACCGTATCACCACTTTCGTGGTTCCGCCGAAAGAATGACGCTTTTGCTTACGAACCACCATCCCATACGTCGCCGTCCGCAATTGCTGCGTCCGCTACTCCAATAACGAAAGTGGCTACCACTACTGTCGAAAACGCGGACGCAAATCCAACAGCTTCATCCACCCTGGGTTCATCTAGAGAAATTGCGGCTGAAAGAGCTGCGCGATTGTCTCCCGCATCATCACGCCCGGCTGATTCTATGTATTCATCGAGACGTCAATCAAGTTGTTCGTCTGGCTGTTGTTCGCGATGATATTATGCATCCCAATCTAAATCTATGGCTAGCACTTTCATAAATGCTCGGTGTTTCCCGCACCATTGCGTGCTAGAAACACGCTACTTCAGATTGGGACGCGTATAAGTCGCTGAACGACCGGTTCTCCATCACGCATCAATCGAGATCACTGATCAAACGCAGAGATGCTGGGGGCGAAATTGACTACGTTTTTTGGTGGCGCCGATTTTCGCGGAGGGGATTTTATGAAACCGATCCTGCATCGCTACTTGCCCGGGCACTTTCATAGTCCGGTGAAACTCGCGCACCGCTTGCTGAAAACGGGAGATGCCGCAGCCATTGAAGCCATGGCGTTCGCCGCGTTGGGCGTCATCGCCAGCCCGATCGACATCGCGTTGCAACACCGTGAGCGTCGACTCCTCAAGCAGGCTTCGTCGAGTCCTCCCCGACCGTTGGTGCTGGTTTGTGGACCTCCTCGCTCAGGGACCACCGTTGTGTTCCAAACGTTGGTCTCTTCGTTGCCGCTTGCTTATTTCTCGAATGCCGCGGCGATTTTTCCTCGGTCGCCCTTGACGGCGACAAAGTTCTTCGGTCTGGCTCAAAGGTCTGCGCCTCAAGATCAGTCGAGCTTCTACGGCAAGACTCGCGGCCTACGCGGAACCTGCGATGTGCTCGCCATTTGGGACAATTGGTTTGGCCCCGATCGAATGCGACCGATCCTGCCAATCCCTGCTGCTCAAGCCGCTCAAATGCAGCGGTTTTTCACGGCGGCCGATCAACTTTTCGAGCGCCCGCTTTGTTGCAAGAACAATAGCCTCAACCTGCTCGCATCGGCCGTCGCGGAGTGCCTGCCCCACTCAGTATTTGTGTGCCTCCAGCGCGATTCCGTGAAACTGGCCAGCTCGCTGTACCGGGCGCGGTTGGAGATTCACGGCGATTCGGCGAGACCCTACGGCTTGACGGCCGCCAGCGCGGATTCACAGTTTACTGACCCTTCCGACCCTGCCGAGTCGGTCATCCAGCAAGTGCGTTTTTACGAATCACTCGCAGCTATTCAGCTTGAACGGGTCGGGGCAGAACGCTTTTGGATCACTTCCTACGAAGAGTTTTGCCGGCGGCCCGAACTACTCGTCAATCGAGTCGCTGATGTTGCGGGGGTCGCTGGCGTTGCCGAAGCGCATTCCGCGACAACGACACTTAGACCGCCGCAGCGCAGCGAGATTCCGGTTGCGGTTCGAGATCGATTCGAAGAAGCGTTTCAATCCTAAGGACAATCCATCTGATGCTATTCGACGGCGGATCTCTCAGAGGTTGGGGCAAACCAATTCGCGATGCCCCGGCGCCACACAAATCTTGATCGGCTGTCATCGTTAGCGCTGATCGTCGAGTCAACCAGTCAGAATGACTAGCTACGCTGGTGTGAAGTGTCGCCTTACGCGCGAAATCACTTCGCCTGCTTACTCTGACGCATCCAAGTTCCCCAGGGGAGTTCCAATCACTCGCTCAAGTTCAGCGCGTCGCTGGTGGTAGGCGGCTAGAGTCGCAAAATACTCCGCTTGCACTTCAAGCTGTTTCCGCTGCGCTTCAACCAGTCGCAAAAAGTCAAGTCGGCCAGCGATATAACTGGCCCGTGCGGAGTCGACACTCTGTTTCGCGACGGGGAGGAGTTCATCACGGAATATGGCAAGCGCCGTGCTGCTCTCAACAACTTGCTGCCGAGCTTCCTCGGCGGCGAACGCGATTTCATTGATCGACGCATCCAACGCCGCCTGTTCTTTGGCGAGGCGAGCGCGTGCTTCGGAGACGGCGGCGCAGCGTTTTTGTTTGTAGAGCGGCACGTTGAGATTCATGCCCACCATGGGACGCAAGGGAGTTTCTTGCCAGAAGGCGTCATAACGACCGATCACCTCCATGTCGGGATAGTATTCCTTGCACGCAAGTTCGATGGCGTATCGTTCGGCACGAATGCGAGCCTGTTGCGCGACCAACTCGGGCCGCTGACTCAAGGCCAGTGAACGCAATTCAGCGACACTTGCCGGAGAAGCGACGACGGCTAAGTCAGTCGGCGGACGCGCCAATGGCGCGTCCGCGGGCAGAAGCAGCAATGTATTGATCCGTGCCTGCGCGACCCGCAATCGCCGTTCGAGTTCCAATCGCTCTCGCGACACTTGAGCTAACTCGACATCAGCCAGCAGGATGTCTTGCTGTTCGACGTCCGCCGCCTTGTACCTAGCTTCTGCTGACTTTCGGAACTCCCGCAGCAATTCCTCCGATTCGCCCAGCGCCGCGAGCTGCCGATCCGCCATAAAGTAGTCGTAGTAGGCCAATCGCGTCGTCGCGGCGATGCGCAATCGCTCCTCCCCCGCCTCAAAAAACTTGGCATTCGCTTCCGCCTGAGCGATCTCGCCACGTAAGCGGCGTTTGCCGGGCCACAGGAGTTTTTGCGAGGCCTCCAGCGTGTAGGCCGACGAAACTGTCGAATCGCCCCAAGAACCAGGGCCGAGCATGTACCCAAACATCGGGTCGTCGAGCGCCACTTCCTGCGGATAGCGCATCGCCGCCGCGCGCCACGCCGCAACCGCGGAACGAACATCCGGGTTGCGCGCCAGAACCTCGTTAACCAGCCAATCAACATCGAGCGACGACTCGCCGGATTCGTCTCCCGGCAGCGCAACCCCTGCGTTTTCAGTTGCTGTCGGATTCGAGGCCGCCGGACCAGGCAAATCTTCAGCGGCAGGACCTTGCCACGCGACCGGATTGACCGATTCCGCTAGGGTTCCCTTGTCCTCAGCGACTGCTGGCAGCGGTTCGTAGGCAAATTCCGCTTTCGAGCCGTTCCCCGACGTAGTCGTCCGACACCCGGACAAACTACTCAATGAACTAGCCACAAATACAGCGATGAGCTTCGGAATAGCATGCATTTGAAGTCGGCCTTCAACATGAGAGCTCGACTGAATCGCCGAGATGGATTGGTAGAAACGCAATTACCGCCTTTGGCGGTAAATCGGCCACTAGCAGTTGTGCGGCCGCACCGAAGGATTCTCGCCCCTACTGCCCATACAACCCCGTTAAACCAACGTTCACTGCCTATTCTAGGAGCATCTGGTGCCCTGAAGTGCGGCGCCCGCGCCAGCCGCTGTCGCTTGTGACATCCCCATCCATCAACGCAAATCATTTGCAATACAAGACTTGCGCATATCCTATGGTCCCATGACCCGAGGGCACATGACGTGCAGTTTCGTGATCAGGTCAATTCACTTCACAGGCCAGCTTCCTATGTTCAGAGACTGGACGCCGAGAAAAATCCTCGCAATTCCGTTCTCGGCGCTACTTATCTCAGGCATTATCGACAGTTCGGCTGCTTGTGACTGCCACGACTGCTGCTGCCGGGATCAAAACGCCGTCACCGTTCGCGAAGCGAGTCCTTGGAGAATCGCTGAAAGCCCGAATTTTCAAGTATGGTCGCTCACGACCGTGAGAGAGGCCGAGCGCGTCGCCCGGCAGTGCGAATGCCTCCGAACGAAGCTCACCGCCACTTGGAATCCGGAGGCGAGTCGCTGGAAACCTTGGTGCCAAGTCGTGCTCCACGCAGGCATCGCCAGCTATCGCCGGGCCGTGGGGGCCGGGGCCGACATCACTTTGGGCTCCAGTCTGGTGACGCCGCTCCAAGGTGTCGTCAAGGCACGGCGAATCGACCTGCAAGCGGATGTCGACGATGTTTTGACCGCGGCTTTGCCTCACGAACTCTTCCACGTCGTGATCGCTGATCGCTTTCGCTCCTCACCGCCCCCCTTGTGGTTCGACGAAGGAGTAGCAATTCAGTATGATGTCGAGTCAAAGCGGAGACTTCACGAACGCGACGTTCAAGTCGCCCTCGCAGCTGGAACCGCGTTCACAATTGATGAGTTGATCGCCGTTGACTCCTACCCCCCAGTCGATCGCTGGAGTGCATTTTATGGCCAATCTGGAGCGTTTGTCCGCTGGCTCTTTGCCAACCGGACTCCGGAGGAAGTCATCGGTTTTGCACGAGATTCCCGCTCGCAGGGGGTTCGTCTTGCCCTCGCACGGTATTACCCCGGTCGCGCAAAACCTAACGTTGACCTCGCCTGGCGCCGGGAAGGTCCGCCTTTGACAACCCCTCTGCCCCCCACCTGGGCCCTGCCATCTGCAGATGTCGCATTATTGGTGAAAGACGAATAGTGTGCCAATACGCACGCTCGCTGCCAACTATTGACACATCCGTTGTCAAACTCCTCACAGATCTCGCATTTTTTTCTGGCACGCTGTTTGCGTGTAAGCAATGTAGCTAACCTACAGCGTATACTGGAAATGTCATGTTCATCCTCTCAGCCATCCTCCGTTCTTCTCTCGTCGCTTTAGCGATGGTGGGCGTCATCGTCGCACCGACGATGGGAGGAATGGACGCAGGATGTCATTTCTCCCGTAAAGTCGAGGTGCCCCACCACGACAATTGCTGCTGCGGCGACCATTGTCACTGTGCTCATTGCCCGGGAGCAACGTCAGGATCACACGCTCCGCAGCCAGTTCCTGCAACTCCCCAAGATCATCGTGACCTTGCTAAAATGACGTCGCAAGCTGAACTCCTCAGCTTCACCTTTGTCACGCTCCCGACCTTCGCTGCGTTTCATGACGCCGGCGAATGGCTTGTGCGGATCGTAGACTCTTCCTTGGTCGCTCAGCACACCTGCCTCCGGGCTTGAAGTTGTCTGGGCGCTCCCGGTGCGCGCAGCGGGCTCGCTGCCATCTTCGCCGGGGAACGTCTCGCAATACGCGAATGACGTGTAACGAACTGTCGTTCTCTCCTTATTCACGACGCTATCGACGCCTGCGCTCGTACTGCGCTTGCCGCGCCGATGCGTTTCCAATTTCTTGAGGTGTATCATGTCCGCTTACGCAAGAACTTTTGTGTCTACCATCGTGCTGACGATTCTTTCCGTCACGGCGTCGGCTGCCGTCAACAACGTCGATTCCCACGGTCGATTTGTCCCCATGGGATCGAAAAGCGCCACTACCAGCCGCGCCTACAATCGGTCCTATGGACGAAGCTACACTCGTTCGTATCGTTCCGTCCCGGCGTTTCAGCGCCCGACTTACGTTCAGGCGCCGGCTGCGGGATGCAACGTGACGATGCCGGCCCCCGTAGTCGCGGCGACCGTCACGCCCGCGCCAGTTATCGCGAGCGCCCCGGCTTCGGCGGCGCCCGTCGTTGCCAGCGCGCCCGAAGCCGGACGGCGCTTCTCCTACAATCCTGCCCCAGCGAACTGCGTCCCTGCCGCCGGCTCGGCTGTCCGCGCCCCATCGGTTCAGCGATATGCCGGACCGCGGCGTGGCAGCGCGACCATTGAACAGTGGCAAGTACCGAAGGCCGATCCGCGGAAGTATTCGAACCGCTAGTTCGTCGCTTCAAGAGGCTGTCCGAAATCTGATTCGGCGATCCCTGACTCGACTTTGTTCGGGTCAGGGATTCTTCGCTTGCTACGTGGCTACTAGTCGCGCGAATCTGCGCGGCTGGTCAATGGTTTGCCGTCACTTACGCTGAGGACCGCGACAATGTACGCACGCGACAAGCAACCTTCGCTCGACGACGAGGGGGGGCTCCACGCCCCGCCGGAACTCACCGGCTGGCGCAAGGCTTGGTGGTGGTTTGACTTCATCATCCTTGTGAAGCTCGCCCGCCTCCGCTTCATCGCCATCCTGGCGTTGATTGGCGTTGTCATCACGCAGTGGGAGTGGCTGTTGGCGAATTACGATAAATGGACGCGTCCCGCCGCCAGCGCAACCGCAGCCGCAGTCGATATCGAGTTCTTTTGTCCGATGCACCCGACTATCGTGCGGAGCGAACCGGGGCAGAAGTGCCCAATCTGCTTCATGCCGCTCTCGAAGCGCAAACGAGGGTCCTCCACCGCTGAGCCGTTGCCAGCCGGGATCGTCAGTCGCGTGCAGCTCTCGCCGTATCGCGTCGTCTTGGCAGGAGTGCAAACGTTTCGCATCGACTATCAGCCGCTTACGAAGCAGGTGACGGCGGTCGGAACGATTGAGTTCAATGAGCGGGGCCAGCTGACCGTTGCCGCCCGCGTCAAAGGTCGGATCGAACAACTGCGGGTCAACGTCACTGGGCAAATGGTCGCTGCGGGCGATGTCCTCGCTGAGCTATACAGCCCCGATCTGGACGTCACGGTCGGCAATCTGTTGGACGCACAGCGCCAAAACAACCGAGAATTGCTCGCCGCGGCCCGCGTTCGACTGACGCGTTGGGGCATTGATGACGACCAGCTCGACGACATCCTTGCGCGGGGTAGCGCCAACGCTACGCTCAAGATTCGCTCGCCGGTCAGCGGCCACGTCATCACGAAATACGTGCGCGAGGGACAGTACGTCGACGAAGGGATGCCGCTCTACGACCTCGCCGATCTATCAACCGTGTGGGTGCAAGCGCAGATCTATGAGGATGACTTGGCGTTCCTGCCGGCGATTCACGGCTCGCCGGTCGAGTTCGACCAATCGCTCGAAGTCACGGCGACAACCCGTGCAATCCCCAACGAAACATTCCGAGGCCGACTATCGTTCATTTACCCGCACGTCGACGAACGAACGCGCACCGTGGCCGTCCGATTCGAACTCCCCAACCCGGAATACAAACTCCGTCCCGGCAGCACCGCCCGCGTGACGTTGCAGATCAAACCACAGAGCCTTCGCTCGTTCGCTCAGCTCGACAATGATGCGTCGCGTGAGGAGCTCACCAAGGGACGATTGCTCGCAGCGCCCGAAGGAGCCGTGATCGATACTGGAAGTCAACAGATCGTCTATCGCGAGCTGTCCCCCGGTGTCTACGAAGGGGTCGCTGTGAAACTTGGGCCGCGCATGACCGGTCCGGACCACGTGGACTACTACCCGGTTCTACGGGGACTGAGCCGCGGTGATCGGATCGTCGCAAGTGGTTCCTTCCTCGTCGACGCCGAGACGCGGCTTAATCCCGCCGCCGGTTCGATCTACATCGGGGGCGCTTCCGGTTCGGCGCAGCGCCCGAGCTCGACCGTCCGCCCCTCCACACCGGAGACGCCTACTGTCGACGACGACGGGGCGACGAGCGAAGAGGCGGACCGCAATCAGATCGAAGAATCGCTTGCGACGCTCGCGCCCGACGACCGCAAACTGGCCGAACTTCAGCAATTCTGCGTCGTCCTCCCCAAAAGCCGACTAGGTGTGATGGGTCCTCCCGTGAAGCTTCTCATCAAGGGGCAACCCGTCTTCGTGTGCTGCGAAGGCTGTCGCGCTAAAGCACTCGCCGACCCAGACGCAACGTTAAACAAGGCGGAAACTCTTCGCAGTCGCTCGCAGAAGCTGGAGGCCCCATGATCGAACGCATCATTGAATTCTCGATCCGTAACCGAGCGCTGGTCCTCATTGTGACGGTGGGCTTGACGCTCGCCGGCGTCTACGCCGTCTTCAACACGCCGGTCGATGCAATCCCGGACTTGAGCGAGAACCAAGTCATCGTCTTTACGGACTGGATGGGCCGCAGTCCGCAAGAGATTGAAGACCAGATTACTTATCCGTTATCTCGAAAGTTGCAGGGATTGGCGGGAGTGCGAACTCTACGGTCGTCAAGCGAATTCAACTTCTCGATGATCACAATCATCTTTGAAGGCGACGTCGATTTTTACTTCGCTCGTCAGCGAGTGACTGAGCGACTCAATCAAGCCGGAGCTTACCTCCCCTCCGGCGCGGTCCCATACCTCGCTCCGGACGCAACGGCCCTCGGACAGATTTTCTGGTACACCGTCGAACCGAGCCCCGACAGTCCGGTCGACCCGGGGCGGCTATGGGCGCTCAATAAGTTCTATATCGCCCCGCAATTGAACGCCGCCCAAGGAGTTGCCGATGTCGCCATCGTCGGCGGTGCGCCGCTTGAGTATCAGATCGATGTCCGCCCCGAGGACCTGCGGGCCTACGGCATCACCCTCGGCGAGCTTTTCGCCGCCGTTAGCAAGAGCAACATGCCAGCCGGCGGCGGGGTCGTCCAAAAGAACAATGCGGAGTACATCGTACGCGGCGTCGGCTGGATCCGCGATCAGCGCGACATTGAGAACACGGTCATCAAGGAAGTCGACGGCACACCAGTCTACGTACGATCGATCGCGACAGTGCAACTCGGCACGCAGTTTCGCCGCTCGGTCTTCGAAAAAAACGGCAGCGAAATGACCGGCGGCGCCGTCCTCATGCGGCATGGCGAGAATCCGCTGGAGGTTACCGAACGCGTCAAACGTAAGATTCAAGAGCTACAACCCGGCCTGCCTCCCGGTGTTCACATCGTTCCGGCCTACGACCGGACGCGACTGATTCACGGAGCGATTCATACGCTCCTGGAGGTAATGGGCCACGAAATGATTATCGCTTCGGCGGCGATCCTGCTGATTCTCATGCACGCGCGGAGCGTCTTCGTGATCTGCATCACGCTGCCGCTAGCGGTCCTCTTCTCCTTTCTCGTGATGTGGTTGCTCCGAGTCCTTGGAATCATCGACATTCAAGCCAACATTATGTCGCTCGCCGGGATCACGATTTCCATTGGCATCCTCGTCGATCAAGCGATCGTGATGACTGAAAATGCCACGCACCATCTTAAGTCGCACTTCGGCGATCAAAAAGTGACGGGAGACATCTCCGAACTGATCATCGAGCCGTGCCGTACAGTCGGGCGCCCAATCTTCTTCTCGGTCATGATCATGCTCTTGTCGTTCATTCCGGTCTTCATGCTGTCGGGACGAGAAGGGAAGTATTTTCATCCGCTCGCGTTCACCAAGAGTTTCGCGATGCTCGGCGTGGCGATCATCTCCGTGACGGTCGTCCCCGCGCTGATTCCGATGTTCATCAAAGGACGCTTGAGAAGCGAAGAAGACAACTGGATCGTGCGCAGTTTCATCAATATCTACAAGCCGCTGCTCACCTGGGCTCTGCCGCGCCGCAACCTCGTCATGTGGATGTTCGCCGCATTGCTCGTGATGGCCGCCGGCATGTTCCCATTGCAAGCGGTCTTCGGACAAGGGGCCTCGGAGACGGCGTGGCGGACGACCTACCTTATGGTGTTCGCCGGGGTCACGTCGCTCACCGTCTTACTGACGCGCGGCTGGCGTTCGCAGGCGGCGTCTTTAGCGAGCCTCATCCTGCTTGGACTGTGGTCGTATCACTTCACAAAGATCGGTGTCAGCTTCATGCCGCCCCTGGACGAGGGGACGACGCTCGACATGCCGGTCACCGTCCCCCGCGCCAGCGTGACCCAGGTCGCGGACGACCTCAAGGCCCGGAACGCTTTACTGCGCGGATTTCCCGAGGTGGAATCGGTCATCGGCAAAAGCGGTCGGGCCGATACGCCGACCGATCCGGCGCCACTCGACATGGTGGAAACCTTCGTCAATTATCGTCCGAAGGAACTTTGGCCGAAGCGCGTCGTCAGCACACTTGACGCGGAGGCCCAAATCAAAAACGCCCTTGATGCTTTGGTCAGGGAAGGAATGATAATGGCTCCCCCGACGCCAGAAGATCAAGCAGCGCTTATCGGCGAGGTCGTTCAGAAAACGATCGAACGCTATGACGAAACGATCCGCGACCTCGCGCTTCGGCGTTATCTCCAGTTCGAAGAAGAACTTCGACTCAGACTGACCCACGAGGTCGTCACACACTTGACCCATCAGTGGCTAGAGCGCGGAATGCTCAGCTCGCCGTCAGAGCGGGTAGTGGCCGACTCCGCCAACCAGCTCGCCGTCGACTACGGGCGCTGGCTCGCTACGTCCCCGGCGCTCGAAGATGTGCTCCGCCTTAGTCAGGACGTCGCAAGACGCTTCGCCGAGCAAGGACTTATCGTCGATCGCGTCGGCGCGCTGGAGCGACGCGACTCGACTGTAACGAGATTGGCGAACGACTTCGCCGAGTTCTTTGGCTCCGAACCGAAGACCTTGGCCGATGAGCTGCTCGCGTATGTCAAACAACGCCGAACCGCGCTGTGGGAGGAGCGGATTCGCGAAATCAATTGGGAGTTGTTCGACCGCGCCGCCATCGTCTTCCCGCAGTACGTCCTGGAAGAACTAGCGAAATCGGCGCGCGATCAAGGTCTGTTAGCGTCGGCGCCACGAGGTAGCGAAATGAAACGCTTCGCGACGGCGGTGATCGCGGCGCAGCTCGGGGCGACGCACGATGTGACGGCTGAAGAGCCGTTCGCCCCGCTCCACGCCGAACTTCAAGAAGAGTTCCGCAAAGATGTCTTTCTCTGGCGGCGGCGCACTGGGCCCAAGGGAGATCTCGTCGACGACGAGATGGGCCGCGTGCTCCAAACACCCGGCTGGAGCAACATCTTTACGCAGCCAATCATCAACCGTATTGAGATGCTTTCCACTGGCGTCCGCACCGACATTGGCGTCAAGGTCTTTGGGCCTGACTTGCCCATCATCGATCGCGTCTGCAAACAAATTGAAACGGCGCTCAAGCCGGTCAACGGCGCCCGCGACGTGATCGCCGCCCCCATCATGGGAAAAGGATACGTGCAGATCGACATCCGCAGGGAGGAAGCGGCGCGCTATGGAATCGCCATCGAAGATATTCAGAACGAAATCGAAGTCGCTTTAGCTGGTCGTGCAGTCACCTTCACCGTGGAGAAGCGCGACCGTTTCCCGGTTCGGGTGCGCTACGCCCGCTCCGACCGCGCCGACGAAGAGAGCATTCGCCGCTTGTTGATCAGCGCTGCCGGGATGACTACTTCCGCGCCTGAAAGCGGCGCCGCGACACTCGCCATGGCCACGTCGCCGGCCGCATTGCAAGGTGGACCAGCCGCGCATGCGGCCGCCCCTGCACACGCCGGCCGAGGCGCCGCCCTCATTCCGCTGGGCGCCGTCGCCAACGTTCGGATCGTCGAAGGTCCAGCCATGATCAAGAGCGAGAATGGCCGACTTCTGAATTATGTCACACTCAACGTTCGCGGCCGTGACATCGTCGGCTTCGTCGACGAAGCGCAACGGGTCGTCGCCGAGAAAGTCGCGTTGCCGGAGGGCGTCCATATCGAGTGGAGCGGTGAGTTCGAGCATCAAGTCCGAGCGGCCAAGACGCTGCGGCTGGTCTTTCCAGCAGTCATCGTACTGATCTTCATTATTCTCTACCTCACCTACAACGATCTGGCAGACGCGGGCCTGATGATGCTCGCCGTCCCTGAAGCACTCGCTGGCGGTGCGTTCTTCATGTATCTATTCCCGAAAATTACGCAAGGTTGGAATGCACCGCCGCTGGACTTTAGCGTTGCCGTTTGGGTCGGATTCATTGCCTGTTTCGGCATGGCGACTGAAACAGGAATCATCATGCTCGTCTACTTGCGAGAAGCGATCGAAAAACGCGGCGGTCTGGAGAAGATTCAGTCGCTCGAAGAACTCCGACAGGCAGTTATCGAAGGGGCCGTCCATCGACTCCGTCCCAAGCTGTTGACCGAAGGGGTAGCCATCATCGCCATTTTTCCGATGGTGTTCGCCAAGGGGGTCGGCGGCGAAATCTTAGCACCGATGGCCCTTCCAGTCCTCGGCGGCTTACTGATTTCTGACGAAGTCGTTGATCTCTTCCTGCCAGTCCGTTTTTATTGGGTGCGACGCGGCCGCTGGCTTAAGCTCCACGGCCGATCGGCGGATGACAGCCCCGTTCAAGCGGCCGAAGTTCCGCTCGCTTCGGTTGCCAGTAATACGCATCCTAATCTGAAGTAGCGCGTTGCTAGCGCGAATGTTCGGGAAGTCACGGGCCTTGATGTAAGTGCTAGCCGTCAGTTCAGATTGGGATGTGTGAAAGACTTCATCCGCGACATAGCTTCAGTCTCGATTGTAACTGTGACTCGCCGTGCGTGGACGTGCAATAACGCCAACACAGAATCCTGCCGAGAACCGTGGGCGTCCAAATCATCTTGCTGAACAGGTCGACTTGACACAGTGAATCGACATGCACCTTGATGAACTGGTTTCAGTTCTCGCTGTCGGGTCCACGCTCCGCCCCCCCGAACGACTTAGAGTGTTTTATGGCCAAAGCACCGCCCTGGTGAGGCGCTTGCTAGCTCTTGGCACGGCGAAACAACTTCTTGATCGTGTCGCGTCGGTGCCAGTGGGGAGCATGACCACCACTTTGGAGGCAACCTATGCAGTTGAGTTCAAGATGGACATCTTTCGTTCGCTGATGTCCACTTCATCGCACCGACTTTTCTTCTCGAACTCCGACCAATCAATGGACGGATCAATAGAGTTCGCCTGGATTTATTATCCTTTCGACCGTCACGGCGATTTTGGCAACGAGCAGTGAGCAATCCTCGTGATGCCGTGGCCAGAGGTGTAAGTTTTCTCAGTTCTGCAGAAAACAAAGAACCTACACTTAAAGCGTCGCCAGCATGACCGCGGCCATCGCCGCCATGCCCAAATCCTCGACCAGTGTGATCTTCGTCATCGGCAAATTGAGAACGGTCCCCAGACAGGCGCAGCGGATAGCGCGATTGTTAAGCAAGGTTTTCAGCACTCCGACCGAAGCGGTAAGCATGAGCGCGAGCGTCGCCAGGTTCACGTAAGCGGCGCTAACGTTGAGCAGATAGGCGACGCCAAGCGATAGCTCGGCGAAGGGATAGGTGAAGCCCCAAATAGGCCATGCCTTCGCGATGGGGTCGTAAGAGCGGTAGGCATCGGCGAACCCGCGCAGATTGAGCAACTTAAAGAACGAGAAAACCAGGAAGAAGCCAGCCATGAAATGCCGCATCAGCGCGTGAGCGGAACTGTCGCCGGAGGCGATGGCGACCACCGCCACGGTCCCCGCGATGTAGCCGACGATGAGCACGAGCGGAAAAAGACTTTCCGACTTTCCCTCGTCCGGCGTGGAAGTCGCTGTCGCAGAGTTTTTTTCCTTGAGCCGATAGTCGCCGGTGTCGCGCACCGCCTTGTCAAGTTCCTTGATCGGGATATGGCGGGTCATTTCGACGCGTGCTTGTGGCGGATTTAATACGACCTCGGCCGAGCTGACGCCGGCGACGCTTTCGAGAGCCGCCTTGATCTTTCCGACGCAGCTCTGGCAATGCATCCCTGCGAGTTCATATTCGTGTTTCATAGCGTTGTTCCTCCTAAATCTTGATTCCGTCTCGGCGCAGTTCGTCAGCGCCGGCCCTCTCGGCAACTGTGCTCGCTGGATACTGATACCAGCCGGGATCGCCGTAGTCAGCGATGCCGTCGCGGACCTTGAGAACGGTAAACATTCCGCCCATGTCGATGCCGCCGAACGGACCTTTCCCGCCGAGCATCGGAATGGAGTTTTTCGGCGCGCCCATCATCTGCGCCATGTGCCCCATGTCGCCCATGCCGGTTTCCCCCATCGTCATGTAGCCGGGAAGCAACGGGCGGATTTTCTTGTCGAGCGTTCCGGGCTTGACTCCGAGCATGTTCGGAATGTCGTGGCCCATCTGGTTCATGACATGGTGCGTCATGTGGCAATGGAACGCCCAATCGCCTGGCCGGTCGGCGACGAATTCGATGTCGCGGGTTGAGCCGACGGGGACCAGCACGGTTGTTTCCGGCCATTGCGCGCTGTCGGGGATGCGCCCGGCGTCGGTGCCGACGACTTTGAAATGGTAGCCGTGCAGGTGAATCGGATGGTGATCCATTGCGCCGAGATTGCCGAGGCGGATTCGCACCCGCTCGCCCGTCTTGACGATGAGCGGGTCAGTTCCCGGAAAGGCCTTGCCGTTCATCGTCAGGATGTTGAAATCGGTCATTTCAAGCGGATTGGGCCGAGAGGTACCAGGCTTGATGGACCATTCGCTGAGCATGATGCAGAAATCGCGGTTGGCCCTCGGCCCTTCGGGCTGACGCGGGTGGACCACGAACAAGCCCATCATGCCCATCGCCATTTGCGTCATCTCGTCGAAATGTGGGTGATACATATAGGTCGCCGGTCGCTCCAAATCGAACTCGTACTTGAAGGTTTCGCCGGGCTGAATGGGGCGCTGGTTGAGCCCGGCGACGCCATCCATGCCGTTCGGTAGAAGGAGGCCGTGCCAATGAACGGTCGTCGGCGCGGGGAGCCGGTTGGTGACATAGATTCGCACCCGCTCACCTTCGACGCCCTCAATGACCGGTCCGGGGGTCGAGCCGTTATAGCCCCAACAATCAACCATAAGTCCGGGCGCGAACTCGCGTTTGACCGACTCGGCGACCAAGTGGAAGACCTTGACGCCGCCGACCATCCTCCACGGCAGCACGGAGCCATTCGGAACGACCAGGGGCGCTAGGCACTGGGCCGCTGGCGGGTTCTGTTGGGGGGCGGAAGCGGGCAGGATAACCTCCATGCCGTGATGATGATGCTCCTGGGCGAAGGCGCGGCCGAAGCCGGTTAAGGCCAGCGCGCCGCCTGCGGCTGCACCCATATTCAGTATGTCCCGTCTGGTGATATTCTTGCTCATTGTTTCGTTCCCTCCTGCGCGGATTGTTCGGTTTGGCGCCACGGATCGCTGACGGCGCTTCCGTCTAGCCCTCTCCGCCCGCCGCTTAAAATCTGTTGAAGGTCGCCGCGCGCTTGCCAGTAATCGTGCAGCTCGCCGATATACTCGGTCCCGGCTTCGATCTCGTCGCGCTTCGCTTGAAGCAGCTGGAAGCCTCCGACCAGCATCCCGTTGAACAGGCTCTGAGTTTCCGCGACAATGCGATGACGAAGCGGCAGGATAATTTTGCTCTGATATTCCACGCGGTCACGCGCGGTGATAAGGCGCGAGAGCGCCGCGCGGACGGCGGCACGCAACTCGATGGCTGCCGCGCGATACTCCTGTTCGGCGCGGCGTAGCTCAGCCCCTGCTCTGCCGCGCGCCGCCTGGCCCTGGTCGAAGAGTGGAAGCGGTATGGAGAGCGAAGGCCCACTGGTCCACGGCCCTTCGCTTTCGCGCTCCGTCGTCGCTCCCAGCTCGGCGTCGGAAAAGATGGCAAACGGAACCGCCACACCATAGCGTTCGCTCACCGCTTCCAGCTCGCGCCGGCGGCGCGCAAGGTCGAAGCTGTGTTCGACCGCTCGGCTTTCGAGCCTGGCGACGTCAAGTTCTTCCTTAGGGAGCGAAGCCATGCGCTCGGCCGCCCGCCATGCGCCCGCTGTCTTACCCCATAGCCCCATTAAGGCGTTCAGCCGCTCTCGTTTCTGCGCAGCGGCCAGCTCAGCTGTCGTCAGGTCGAGTTTCGATTGCTCGTAAAGCGCTCGCTCATTGGCGAGCTCGAGCTCGTTGATATTGCCAGCTTCGCGCAAACGCTTAGCCAAATCATAGGAAGCGTCAGTCGCCGCAATTACCGTCAAACGCATTTCGCGTCGCTGCTCAGTCGCTTGGTAGTCGTAAAAGGCGCTCCGCGCCTCGCCTGCCAACTCGAGAACCGCGTCGGCGACGGCCGCCTTCTGAGCATCGAAATTCGCCGCGCCGATGCGCTGTCGTAATGGCAGATAGAGTATGTCGAGGAAGGCTTGGGCGATCGAGAAATCGAAGGCGGCGTGTTCGCCGCCGAAACGTCCATTGATGCCGAGGAACGGGTTGCGAAGCAATCCCGCCTCAACCATGTCGGCTTGCGCGATTCCAAGTCCCTCGTAGCTGGCTTGAAGGCGCGGATTGTTGAGAAGCGCGATTTGAATTGCGGTGTCGGCCGTCAGCTTCTCGGCCAGCAGGGCCTTGACCTTAAGTTCCGCTTCGCGGTCGGCTTCGCTTCCCTGGTTCCAATAAACTTGCTGGCCCGTTCGCTCGCCGACGGTTTTTTCGACGTCCGAAAAGCCAAGGCCGGGCTGGAATGAGGAGCAGCCGCCAAGGGCGAGGAGGGCGGGCAACAACACGAAAAGGCGCGCCTTAATGGCCATGATGATGGCCCTCCCTTGCCCTGTCTTTCACCGTCATGCCGATTTCGGCCGGCGCTTTTTCGGTGACCGGCTCGATGACGCGCAGCGTCGCTGAACGCTTCAGCGGCCGCGTCTCCGCGCCCTCGGCGCTGGCTGGATGGTTGGCGGTCGGCAATGACGGCACCGCTTGAATAGCGCAGCCCGCCAAGATGGTCGCCGCTGCGATCGGCGTGATTTGTTTGAACATAAATCCCCTTCAAAAAGAACGACGGATCGAATCCGTGCGCGGCCAGGCGTACGGGCCCAAACGCAATGTCATGGCGATGCGGGGCTTGTGAGCCCGCAGCCTGACTGAAAGAGGATTTCAGATAAGGAAGACGCATTTCATCGTCAGAAGCGCGCGGCCGCTCGGCATTGGTCGTTCCTCGGCGAAGGCGAAGCACGGCGCTTCGTTTGTCGTACACGCGACGAGCACAAGGGCGAAAGGTGAAAGGACATGCAGCGGCGCGGGGAGCTTGATCGTCTCGGCTTGACGGAGCTGCGCGCCTCCACAGTGCGCACAACCCTCTCGGTGTTCGTGAGCGGGCTGATTCCGGTCCTTTTTATGAGGGCAGCAATCTTGATGATGCGAGCTGGTCGCAGACGCCGCCCAGCCCCGTGGGCAAGCGCAAAACATCATCCCCATCACGAAGATGAGCAGGAAGAACGCCGTGATGAGCCGGCGATGATAAGCGAATCGCGTCATGCTATATGTAAAGACTAAGCTTTCCGTTATGTGATAGTCAAGATGGTTGTACGTCTTGTTGTTTTTGAAAATATATGTTGCAGAAAGAATGAAAAGCATTTTTAGAGACCCAAGTAAAATCAAGATACTAGAGCGTATTCCAAGACCTCCGGAGCGTGATGACGATGGCGGCGAGATGGAGGAAGGCGTGGTAGAGACAGGGATAGAATTCGTAGCGGACGACGAGGCGCCGGAAGTTGTGCAGCCAGCTGACGGTCCGTTCGATCTTCCAACGCTTGCGATTGCGCCGGAGTTTCCGGCCATCCTGCGTCCGGGGGCGAACCCGCTTCTGACCGTGGGGACAGATAAGTTCGATCTCGCGCTCGGCGAGGCGTTTCCGCAAGGGATCGCTGTCAGCCGCATTATTGTAGATCAGCCTCGCGGGAAGAGTCGGGACCGCGGCGGCATTCAACAACGGCTCGGTGAGATTCACTTCCGCATGGTTCGCCGCTTCGATCTCAATTGCCAGCGGAAAACCGGTGGCCTGACTCGCCGAATTTGCCAAAGCTGGGTCGCGCGTTACAACGCCAAAGGCCCCACGGGCCGCTCCCCGATTTATTATTGAACCCCGATATCTGTCCAAAGATTGGGTTCCACTTCATGCTGCACGCAACAAGCAGCATTATGGAGCCAGTATTTATTTGCGATGTCTGCCCACGACAAGTTGCACGCTCGACTTCCGTCTCTCACGCGATACTTCAACACCGTGAATCACCGATAACCCACAACAGCTTCAAACGCGTAGATGGCGTCTGTTCGAAGGGAATTCAGAATAAAGCACGCGGCACCGGCTCAAACGATTCGAACCGGTGCTGCCGCGCCCCACATCGCTTCTCGGATTATGGATGTTGATGGGTGGTGCCGCTCTTCGAATGAGCACCCATTTCTACCGAGCGGATCAGAGCGTCCTGTTCTGCTTGAGCTTTGTCCAGATGAAGCAAAATCTCATTGCAATGCTTCATGCAAACGCTTCCGTCCACCTCGTCCTTGCAGCATTCTTCGTCTAGCAACTTATGCGTCGCTGCAGCTGAAGCCAGGTGTTGCTCAATTGATTTCAGAACAGAAAGCTCCGCAGAGCCATCCCCAGCCTCTTTGCGGGCGGCTGACAAATCTTTCTGCGCTTTCGCGATATTTCGTCCCAATTCCTGGGATTCAGTCTTTGCTACGGCAGGCTCAATTCGGTCGGCCTCGCGCGAATAACGGTAAATGCCACGCGCATACGAGCGGCTGTGGCGAATGCTACGTGACGTGCGCTGGTTGCCCCACGTGCCCGGATGCAACCGAGCTTCGCCCGTAACTCCGCCCGCACTTTTTTGTGCAAAGGCAATGGCCGGTAGTGCAACTCCCACAACGCAAACTATTACAGCCAGAACTTTTTGGGTTTTTTGTTCGCAGGTCATGATTCCAGTCCTTCTGGGGGGGTGAGGTGGGAGTGTCGGGACGATTCTGCCAGCCAATCTGGACCGAATCGCACACAAGTATGATCGCTGTGCTATGGCGCCAGGTCCATTCGCATGGCGACATGGACGTGCGCGCTTTGTTATCATTTAGATGCAAGTTGGCTGTGTTTCCTTCACGAACTAAATTGGAAGAGACCTATTTAGGTGGCACACGCTGGGAGTGCGGACTCGCGGTTTTGTCCGCCCCTTACGGGGTATGTACCATGCACAGCTTGGCAAACTTGAATGACCTTAGTTTTTCCCTGACAAGAAGGTGCGATTTTTCTCTCTGGCGAACATTGAGGTAGGCGACACCCGAGTTGCCCAATTTGGGAGAGGTTCCCTAAGCTCCCTATTTCGCGGAGGCAGAGTTCTATGACAAGCGCCTCATTGCGAAGAAATCCCGGTCTTGATACATCTAAAACGATGGCTGAAGAAGCGACCTGGTACGAGAAGCAGGGCACAATTAGCAAAGCCGTCGAGGCATGTCAGAAAGGCGATCCGACTGCGCAACGTTGCCTTTACGAAGCGTCGAATCAAAACGTATATCGCTTGATGGTCCGCATGGTAGGCCTTCAAGATGCCGCGGATTTGACCCAGCAGGTGTTTCTTCAAGTATTCCGGAAGATCGAGCAGTTTTCCGGGCAAGCTCACTTGGGAACCTGGTTGTATCGCGTAGCGGTCAATGAAGCACTGCAACATCTCCGTCGGTCAAAACGATTGCGGTTGCAGGTATTGGAATATGAGCCGATGGACGACTCGTCAGGCCGCGACAAGCAAATTGCCGACGAAGAATTGCTAGAACGAGCGTTACACGGGCTGGAGCCGGATTTGCGTTGCGCATTCTTGCTTCGCGAGGTTGAGGGTTTATCGTATCGCCAGATTGCCGATGCACTGCAAATTCCTGAAGGCACGGTCGGTTCGCGCTTGAATCGGGCTCGTCGGGAACTAAAGCAACACCTCCTTGAACTTGGTTGGGAGCCTTGACGTGAAATGCTCCAAAGTCCAGAACCGTCTTTCTGCCTATCACGACGGTGAGTTGTCAGCGGATTTAGCCGCAGAGGTTGCCGACCACGTGATTGACTGCGCATCGTGTGCAGCCGAACTTGCGTCGTTCGGGAAGCTCTCGAATTTATCGCGACGGTTGAGCAATCCACCGATCCCGACAGAAATATGGGATGAAGTGAAAGCAAACTTTCGAGGTACGAAAAGACGCGATACGATTTTTGGTCGATTCATTCCTAAGAGTGCTTCAGGCAAGCTCGTGGCAATTGCCGCGAGTATTCTAATTGCGGCCGGAATTGGCATCATTGCCTCTCAGTCACGCTTGGGGGGACATGACCATGACCACCTTGCCGCTAACTTCTCTAAGTTCTTAGATGAATTTAACCACCGACCACACCAAGCTCAGCAAATCCTATTGACCAATTTCGAAGGCCGGCCGACATCAATGCAGGAAGCCGCTGCCGCACTTGGATATCATCCGATTGCAACCAAGCGACTGCCACCTGGTTGTACCTTCGATAAGATATATCTACTCAAAATGCCGTGCTGTACTTGTGCCGAAGTTGTCTGCAATAAAGAGGACGGACAGTCGATTGCGATTTTTGAACACGACTCCGACCAACCCGTCTGGTTTGGCAAAAGACCTACTGTTGAATGTCGTTGCCATGATACTCCGACCAGCGTAGTCCAGATTGGAGACAGATTGGCCTTTACCTGGAAGAACGGACAACGCTATGTCACGGTTATTGGGGCAGACACTCTTGAAGAAATAACAGACTTCGTGGCCTATCTATCAACCACTGGTCCTGGTTGACGCGAATTCTTTTGCACTAGCAGCCTGCTATTAGCTCAAGGCCACAACAGACTACAGCAGAATACTTACATCGCTCAATAAGCAAGTCCGATCAGGATCGGCCAGGCAATTCTACCACACAACACAAAGCGCTAAATCGCTACTTGCCTTTCCCATTTGAGTAGGCGAATCAAATGTGGCACACTCGGCTATGGAGCAGCGACTCGTATTCTTTGACCTGGAGACCGGCGGGCTCAACCCGCAGCGGCATCCGATCTTGCAATTGGCGGCGATCGCCATCAATCTCGCCGGCGAGGTGCTAGAGGCGTTCGAGGTCAAGCTGAAGTTCAACCCTAAGAAGGCGAACGCCCATAGTCTCCGCAAGAATCACTATCATCCGGGTGTCTGGGCTCAGGAAGCGCGGGAGGGTCGCGCCGCGGCGAAAGATTTCTCGACATTCCTTAAGCGGCATGCGACCGTCCCTCAGCTGTCTACCCAAGGCAAATCGTTTTACGTCGCCCAGCTGGTGGCCCACAACGCAGCCTTTGATGGTCCGTTCTTAACGACGTGGTTCGACAAGCTCGGCGTGTACCTCCCCGCCCGACGCCAAGTCCTTTGCACTCTTCAAATGGCCCTCTGGCACTATGCGCTGAGTGCGGCCAAACCTCCGACCAACTATCAACTGGCCACGCTCTGCGCCCACTTCGGCGTGTCGTTCCATGCCGCGGCTGCGCATGAAGCGCTCGGTGATGTCATCGCCACTGTGCAGTTGTTTCGCGCTCTCAATCGACTCGCGAATGCGCGGCCAGTATCGCCATTGGGGGAGGAAGTTGTCACGGCGTTGTCATTTGAGTAGCGATTGGTTTCATGCCACAATTCTTCCAGAACAAACACTTCAAGGAGGTATTTCTACATGACAGACAAACCAGACATCAAACGCAAAAAGCCAACGCCACCAGAAACCCCGATCCATACGATCCAGGCGGGCGCGGTTACCGCTGCAATTTGGAGACGGCAATCGCCAGCGGGCTACATGTATCTCGATTTTTCGCTCACGCGCTCCTTCGAGAGCCTATCGAGCGGCAACACCGGCCACTCAAAAAACTTCTTTGCCCGCAATCGCCAAGAACTGACGCAGGTCATCGCCCAAGCGACCGATTGGATTGAGCAGCAGGAATTAAAGAAAGGCGCCGGGGAGAATCTGGCCGCATGATTGACAATCGAACAATTTCCGAATCGCAGCCAGCAGGCAACGCCACTTGCCAACCGACGCCAACTAATTTAACGCCGGAAGAGCAGGCTCAACTCAGTGACCCTGACAAACAAGATCGCTTTCGCCGTGAGTACCTTGCGCAGCTTCGTCGGCGGGCGTGTCCCGGTTGCGGAGAGTCAGACGAGTCACTGCTCTAGCTCGGCTGGTTGATACGAGATCACCACGGGCGGCTGGATTGATTGCTGTTCACGGCTGGAGCGCCCGAGCCCACAATCGGTTCTCGCAAGAGGCCTGCCGGAGCTCGATTGTGAACGCCCCGCCCAAGGGTCCGATCGACCGCGGGTTCGAAGGACTTCACGATCTCGCGTTTGAATCGCAAGCACGTTGGGGGGACCCGAGCGAAACCCGCCGCCTGACGCTTCGCGTTGATGAGTCGCAACAGCTTCAACAGTTGCTGCCGCACCGGGGCGTAGGGAACATACGGCAGCGCGGAAAGTTCTTCCGCCAGAGCCGCTAGGCGGCGATGACAGGCAATCGACAGAAAGTAAGCGCACAACTCACGATACGGCTCGCGGGCAATCAGCACCCGCACGCGCCAGTGACCATCAGGACGGGGCGCCTCCTCGGCCGAGACCTTCTTCAAATACTCGCCGCGCTTCACATACACCGAGTAGTCACCGATGCGAATTGGCGCGCGGCGGACGTCCTTAAGATTGTCTCCCTCACTATCGCGGATCGGGTGGTGGCCATGCGTTGCCAGAAGCATCCAGGAACTCTGGAACCGGACGTACTGCACGTTTCCTAAACCCTGACTTTTCCGCCAGCGACGAGCCCCTTCACTCTTGGCGACGTCATACTTGGCCAGCAGCTTGGCGTCGAGCATGACGGGGTCTTTGCCCTCCGGCACCGCGCCTTGCACGAAGAAGTAATACCCCTTCGGCAGCAGGTGGGTCGCGACCCGCTGCAAGAATCCCGTTTGACTGGTGACCTCGTACTTGTATTCCATCTTGTGTTCCTCCTTGGTGACCACTCGCTTCATGTGAGCGGTCGCAAAGAAGGGCGAACAAAATCCTTGTTGTTCGCCCTGAACAGAAAAACCTTTTCACCTTGACTGCAATCTGTGGGGACGCGCAGCAGGCTTTCAAGACCCTCTCGAAAATCCTTAAGAACCTTGCTCCAAAAGCCCTTCGATACCGCTGGTGCGAGCAGCATAGCTGCTAAATTCATAGCAGCTATGCTGTCAATTGCATGCCACCGTTGTACCGAAAACCTCGGGGTGAACGACTTCGTGACCAAATTACACGTCGCCTGTTCACCCTCGATTCGCTGCCAAAAGACTGCTCTTCTCCCGAAGCGCACTCGTTGGGCTCACATTTGCTTCCCGCCAAGGAAATGCCGCCCGCCGCCTGATCGGGAATACAAATCCCGATCAGGCGTACGGCATTGTCCATCCGTTTGGCCAAAAGGCCAGTCGCTGCTTTCGTCGTGGCTTTCTTGTCTTGGTGCCACCCAAGACGCCAACGAGTCCGGACTGCCTTGCCCGGCGGTACCGCGTGCGTCATGCACGCAGCATCCGTCTTTGCCTGCGCAAAGAACATCGCCCGAGCATGATCGTGGCTTCCGCCACCACCATTCTCGGCTCTCTACTTGCAGCCCACTCCCCCACGACGGCGTTTGAAACACGCCTGTGATCACAGCCGCACCGGGTACCAATCCGGAGGCCGTCGTGGTTCCTGCGTTAATCAGTCGCTTCACTTAGAGAGTTCCGTGGGTGAGCTGGTTGCCCAGCTTGGCAATTCACGTTTCTAGGTGCGGCCTTCCGGCCGTCCTACTCAACGCCAGGGGAATGAACCTCGTCGGTCAATCGCCTGGCGGTTTCAGAGCTCGAATCTAGAAGCTACCCTTACCGCGAAACGGTTGCTGGTCCCCAGAACCTTCGGTCTATCGACCTTGGGTTCAAGTTTCGGCATCGACTCTCTCTAAACTTACCGGCAAGCGCTTACGCGCCTTTCATGGTTGAGCTATTCGCGTTCGCAGACTTCCTGCGATACCCGAGGACATCACTCCCCGGCGCGGTCCATTGCTGGACTCGCGGCTCCCCACGCCGGACAACGTCGCACGCCCCTTCCGAGAGGAAGCGCACCCCGTGTGTGGATTACACCCTGCCCCATGGCAGGACTTCACCGACTTTGCAAACTGACGGCTTGCGGCGAGAACACACGCCGCAAGATTTTCCGCATCGCCCCCATTCTGGAGCGAAATAAGAAATACATATTGGTCTATAGGATAGAAGTCCAGGATTACTCTGCGTTGTGGGAACTGCAAAACAAAAGCAGTTCGGTCCGACAGGATTACTCTGGAAAGCCTCCTTCGAGCACGGACAAGCACGTTTCCGCGCATCCGGCTCTACCGGCAAGCGATCGTGACGGGTGGTAAACTCCGTCCCCTTTCACATGGCTGGCGGCCATGCTCCGTGGGCGAATCGCTTCCAAACGGATGGATCTGGTCAAAGCGTTTTACGAACATCGACAGTCGAAGGGCCTATCCTGACGCCCTCCTGTCTTCTGTGTAGCACAGTTTGGGCTGCAAAATCAAACAGCGGTTGGGAATTGTTTCTTAGTGGTTTGATCTGTGCTACCGTCGACTGACCAATCCGTTTTCTCAGCGGCCTGCTCGCAGTGATGCCCAAGGCTTCAGTGCGAGCCGGTGGCGTGCATTCCACAAAGGTTCTGGGAGCGGCGGCGTTTTCGCTGCTCCTGATATTTCATGAACGGAGGTGTCTGATGGGTACGATTCGCTTGGCGTGTTTACTGTGCGATACGGAAGATTGCGATGGCATTGATGAACTGCCTTCAAATTGGCGAGACGTCGATGAGGTGCAAAGCTATGACGAAGCGATTGCCGAAGTCGATTTCGAGCGCGAGTGTGCTGCGGTTTGGTGGACCCACCTGGGCGTCTGTCCCGACTGTCAGGAGGTTCGCTTCTATCCGACGGCAGCGGCGGCTCTGGCGGAGTGAGTTGTTTTTGAGGTCGTTTTATTGTTGCACGCCAGCGGCCTCTTTATGTTTGAGAAAAGCCGTCTTTGCCAAGCAAAAAAAGGCGTGCAATACGGAAGCCGATGTGGCACACTCACCGAATGCCAACGATGAACTCTCAGCAAATCCAACAGGTGCTTCGCTACTCGCGTGTCTGGGTGCGAGCATTTCAGGACACGGTCGAACTAGCTGCGTTCGCCGCAGAGGATGTTTTGGCGGGTAAAGAAACCGAGTTCAGCGACATTGACAAAGGATTCAATGACGCGCTCGACCACGTCATTTATCACACTTCGCATTCGACCCAAGCTGCGCTGACGCTACTGCTCAAGCATCGATCAACCTTAACCAAACCTCAACTCGACACCATTGAAGAATTAAACCGCCTATTCTCTGAAACCTCGACGCGGATGGCCGCGTTTATCGAAGCACTTTCCAGCATTTACGTTTTTCGCCAACCACCTCATTGATCTCGCGCTCTCGCCGTCAATCGTGAACCGCTCTGCTAGCTGCGATCCTCAGCGATTTGAGTAAGAATTCGTTTTGCCGTAAACTCGCGCTGACTACGAATCTCTCTCGCTGATCGTGGACGGGCGAACTTTCTTCGTCTCGTCCTCGGACGGTGACACTGCGTCAAGTTCCGCGAAGTTTTCAGCCCTCTCAGGGGTCACTTCGCTGCTACCTGGCGCCCGGCCTCCAAGGTCGGGTCGCCAAGGATCGACTTAGACTTGCCGTGTTCACGGTTAGTAGCGGTCGAATGAACGACCGTTTTCCGAGCAGGAGAGCAGTTAATAAGGAGAAAAAACCAATGCAATACACCCAACGCATGATCGATTTTGAAGCGCCCCCGAGCGCGGAAGTCCAGCACGTCGCCGTGCTCACTTCCGAACCGCCCCCGGCGGACCAAGCCGCAAAAAAATCACCGCTGGTAAACCCCGAGCGGCAACTGACTTATGGCGGAGTGCGTTCCTACGAGTGGCCCGACCCCGCGTACCTGCACGACCTCGATACGATCACCGTCGACCGGATTCATGCCGATATCGATGGCCCGTCGCATCGGTTCGTTATTCAGCGTGGCGATCGCGTGGAAGCACATCTGGCGGCGAATCAGTTTGATGTGGGCGAAGTCGTGGGCATTCGCCATCGCACGGGGGAAGTCAAGGTTCAGTTCACAGAGGATTCCAATGGAGTGTGGTTCTACACAGGCCAGATTTACCCCGTGGCGCCGACGGAGACATCACGGCCAGTCTGGGGCTCGCGACACGAAAACATTGCCACCGAAGTCAACCAGGATGCCCAGGCGAAGATTCTTACGTCGGTCAGCCGAAAGCCCTACTCGTTCGCCGAGTTTGAAGAGTTCTATAAAGTGTTCCGAACGGGCGCGGCGAGTTTTGCGGAGTATCGCGACCACTTTACGCGCCTCGTGGAGAGCGAGGCCGCGGTGAAGGCCGATCTACTGCGGAACTCGAATGCGAAGGGGCTCGCGGCGCTCGCCTACCGATTTGGCTCTGTCAGAGCTAGATACTGCACCAAAGGGGAAAACGCCGACAGCATTGTCCGGCTGATGCTCACCCGCTTCCTCCTGAACGATTCGGTTCGCTACTCGCCGCTCTCGGGCGAAACCTACGAAGGGGCGCTCCGCAACAAGATCGAAAGCTACACGGAAGGTGACTACCACCATCACTTCGAGCAAGAACAAGCCCACACCTTGGCTTACGAAAAATCGCTCGAGAATCCCGAGACCCTCAATGAGTTCTCGAGCTTCGTGGCCGCCAAAGGTGACAATGCCCTCTCCACCGAGCAGCTCGCGCGGTACGACGCCCTCCGAGCCAATTCGAGCCGCGGTTTTCGGGCCTCGACGCAAGTGAAGACCGTCGATCAATTCGCCCATGCCGAGCTCGCCACGCTTACGTTCACGCGCAAAGTCGGCTTCCATGAGAAGCGCGACTGCCCGATTCACATCGTGCAGCTCGAAACGCGGGTCGAGCGTGACGCCTACAACGAGCTCAACCGGAAGGCCAAGATGCTGGGCGGGTGGTACTCGTCGT
Organism: Pirellulales bacterium; assembly: GCA_022841705.1. GTDB lineage: Bacteria > Planctomycetota > Planctomycetia > Pirellulales > Lacipirellulaceae. Next base: position 1,584,281 of record JALHQZ010000002.1, on the reverse strand, counting down.
TCAAGAAGGCCGATGCCGGTTTTCAGTTCCTGAGTGAAGAACAAGCCAATCAGTTCTGTGCGCTGTTGGCGGGAGACGTTGATCGCACCAATGTGCTTGCCGGCCGCAAGGAACGGCGTGAGCTCTCCGCCGCCGAAAGGTTGCACGAACTCGCGACCGACATCAGCACCCGCGCCGATGACACCATCGAGCGCAGTAGCGACTCTCTCCAGAACACAGCCCGCCGCGCGGGGATTCAAGCCGGCGTGCGCGGTCAAGCGTATGCAGACCAAGCTCTCGCCCGCACGATTCATTCGGTCGCGGAAGCCCTTTCGACCGGCGCGGCCAAGTATCTCGACGGCATTCGGTATCGCACCCAGTTTGAAACACTGGAAAGTGTGCTGTCGCAAGCGCGCTGGGCGCGGCTGCGCGGTGAACAAGCAGAAGCCAAATGGTCGGCCACTGCTGACCGATCAGGCCCGAACAACGTTGATGCCAAGCCGATTGACGAAACCACGCTTCGCTGGGTGGAGTTCCCCTACCCGAACCTCTACCGGCGCTCGCTACTGGAGGCAATTGACCGCGGCCGTAAAACCCGCGGCGTGATGCAGTCGGCCGAAGCGCTGCGCAAGTATCTGGGTGTCGAGACCGCCGGCGATGCTGAGTTCTCACGGCAGTACGGACTCGATGCGCTGTTTGACTTTTTGGAGCGCGCCAAGTCACACGGCATCGACGTCGAGCGACAATGTGCAGCCACCGAGAACTACAAGCGCTTGGTGCGGGCGAACATCATGACACTCCCGGAATTGCGCGCCGCCTTACGCGAATATCTGCCGCATCGGGCCGAGCGCCGCGGTGATGATCCCGTCAAAGTGGCCGAGCGCGAACTGATTGGCCTTAACTTACCAAGCTTCTTTCCCACTCCTCGGCCGGTGATCGAGCGGATGCTCGTGTGGGCGGATGTCGAACCATCGCATCGGGTGCTGGAGCCGTCGTGTGGCAAAGGTGACATCGTCGATGCGCTGAAAGAAGCGTACCCGAACCTTCAGTTAGTGGCGATCGAACACAACCACGTACTAGCAGACATCCTCTCCGCGAAGGGGCATACGGTGGAGTTCGGGGACTTCTTGCAACACGCCGGCGAATACGACCGGATCGTGATGAATCCGCCCTTTGAAGGGGGTCAAGACATGACGCACATCCAGCACGCGTATTCGCTCCTGGCGCCACGAGGACGACTCGTATCGGTGATTTCCGAAGGGGCGTTCGGACGCCACTATCAGCGGAACGTCGAGTTTGGGGAGTGGCTCGATCAGATCGGCGCCGACATTGAGCACCTGCCCGAGGAAGCGTTTGGCGGGCGCGACGCGTTTCGCCAGACGGGCGTGCGCACGCGGCTGGTGATTATCAACAAGGGGGGGCATGCGTAGAGAGCATCAACCAACTCCCACCGATCTGCTGAGTGCGTCAATCGACGCGCTCAGCGCCGAAGTTCGCGTCTTGCGCGATGTGCTCGATGAGATTCGCGATGCGCTTCAGTGGCGGAACAAGAACAGGACGGAGTCGCCAGCCACCGCAGCATCCCCCGAACTCGCCGCTGCGCTGCTGCCAGCGCTCCCCATCGATCACGCTCCGACCGACCAGAGGCAGAACGTCGAAGCAGAACCGGCCGTCGGCGCGCGCACCGTGTTCGCGGCCTACACTCCCGAGGGTCATGCGCTGGAACTGCGCCGCGATCAGTCCGGTTATCGGCACTACTATCTGGCGGGCCGCTGCCTGTCTCCAGGGGATCTGTTCGAAATCTGGCTGCCGGAAACGGGCTGGACCCCCGGACGCTTCGAACATCCAGAGCGGAAGTGGCGGCAGCCTTGGGTGTACTTCGATGACCACCGCCCCTCCATCCCCGTCACCGCAGAGCATTGCTTGCGGTGGCCCGAGCAGTTGAGCTCCGCGGACGAACCCGCCAGCGCGGTGGAGAGTTGGCCGGGGCCGGAGTTCACCTCAGCCATCGAGGCGACTCCTGCCGGACACGCCCTCGAGTTGCGTTTCGAGCCCAGCGGCTACCGCCACTATTTGGCGGGTCAGCCGCTGCACGCCGGCGAGCATGTGGAAATGTTTGTGCCGGGCGCGGGCTGGACGCTGGGAAGGTACGAATGGAATTATCAGCCCGACCGACCGGCGTGGATTTGCTTTGACGACGAGCGAGCAGTCGCAGTCACGGATGAGCAACGATTGCGCTGGCCCGAGACATGAGGGTAAGCAACGGACCGGCGCCGCGCGTGATATGTTGGCGGGGGTCGCGATTTGCGTAGGGGGAAGAATCGTGGTGGTGGAGTTGAGCAGAAGTCATGTCAACCAACGATAGCCGTGCTACGAACCGCGCTCCGGCTTCTTGTTCGCCCTCACCCACCGAGGCTTACCCACGACGAGACCCAGTTCACGCAGATTTTTTCGGATGTAATGATAGCTCATCGCGACGCCCCAGGCCGATTGCATGTACCGCTCCACGCCCTCCGTCGTCACTTCACCGCAGCGTTTCAACTCGTCGTTGACGTACTGAGCGAGCCCCTGCCGCTCTTCGTCCAGCAAACACAGGCGCTTGGTTCCCGTCAGGGACGCCTTCAGCCGCTCGCGGTCAGCCTTCTCTTGCGGCGAGATGTAAATCAATTTCATCCTTCCCATACAAAAACCGTATCACGAACACCTTCACGACCTCAAGCGTTTCTCGACTTGAGCGTGCGGCCGTGCTAGCGTCCTGCGCATGGCTCACCAATCCGCAAACTTCTTCGGACCGTACGCGACTTGTTTTCTTCGCCTTATTAGGCGACTCGAACTTTGGCGTCACAACGCTTGCTTTTTTTCACCCAGCAACTTTTACTCGACCACCGCACCTGAAATGCGCTACCGAGGTCGTCACTGTTTGCCCCAGCTCGCATGCGGCCCCAAGGAGAGCGCTCGCAGCCCCAGTTCTAACAGCCAGGTGCGCACAAGTTGCCGCCGCGTCGCGTTCGGAAAGTGCTTCTTCTCAGCAGCTTGAATGGCGGCGATGGTCACGGGGGCATTTCGCCTCAGCAGCGTGGTCACAAGCGCTGCCACGAACAACTGCCGCTTGGCATTTTGGGCGCGCGTCTGCTGCATCTTTGCGCTTCGCTCGATGCGGCGCTTGGTAACCTCCTGCCATAATTCTTCGGCGGCCGATCCGGGACTCTCGGTGTTTGCTGTCAAAGAACGTTTCGTCCTCGGTTTCTGCTTCGTCATGCGGCAACGTTATCACAGGTCGCCCAGGCAGGCAAACTGCCGCGACTCGGGACCGGGGACATCCGGCACGCGTCTCCTTCCTGAAAACAAGTTCGCTTGGGTCGAGAACTTTTTTCAATAACGAGACATTGATGACGACTAACTTTCGCACCTTCCCGCCTAACTTCTACCAGGCGCTCGAACACATTCTCGAGCACTACTGGAGCGACGAACGGAGAGACTTGATGTCCGTCGCGTGGCATGAACGCTCCTTGAACCACATCTCTCATTCGCTGCACACACTCCGCAGCGAATTACGCCGAACTTCCCAACCACTCGATCTCGACGCACTTTTGGCCTCCCGCCGCCAGGTCGCCATTTTGTGGTCCGTGGAAGATGTTCTGAGCATCCGGCCGAAGCTCACCGCCTCCCAAGCTTGGGAGGTGCTCGTCCGCTGCCAACAGAGTCATGACTGCAATTACGGCTGGACCTGGGAGTTTTTGGAAGCAGTCGCCGACGACCTCTATCCCTCTGCTGGAGACTGAGGGCGAACCGAAATGAGCCTCCCTACCGACAACCTGACGCCCTTAACGCCGCTTGGGGACGACGCTTGTGATTCAGTGCCGCTTGCCGGATTATTGGGCGCGAGTTTGCTTGACTCGGGTTTCCCGCGTGTCGTACACTTAATTGAGAGGAACTTCCATGAGCATTGACATCCGCATCCCCGAACCACTCGCCGGTCAAGTCGCTGACGCGGCCAAGTCGCAAGGGACTTCGCCCGAAGCGCTCGTCCTTCAGGCGGTCGCCGACTCCGTTGATCCGCTGGCGAAGTTGCGCCGACTCGCTCAACCCATCGCGGCGCGCTTGCACGAACTGGGGGAAACCGAGGACGAGGCGGTCGAGTATTTTGAACAGATCAAGCATGACCTGCGGCAGCAGCGTCGGGCCGCTAAGCCATGACGCAGCGCGACCGGCTAGTGCTCGATTGCAATGTCCTCTTTCAGGCGATTATTAGCCCCGGAGGGCCAGCGGGGCGGCTCTTCGCACTCGCGGTCACCGGCGAGATTGAAATCTTTACTTCCGCGTATCTGCTCGATGAACTCCACGAGTTGACGGCGGACCAGCGGATTCGCAGCAAGTACAAGCTCACCCCCGAGGTGCTTGATGAGTTCTTCATCAAGCTCGCCGCCCACTCGACGTTTGTGACCGGCGTGCCGAGCGTGTTTATCTATCAGCGCGATCCCGATGACGCCCACTATGTCGATCTGGCGCTCGCCGCCCAGGCGCGGCTGATTGTCTCGCGCGACAAGGACTTGCTCGATCTCCGCGACCTCGCCACCACGGAAGGCCAGAAGTTCTCGCGGCAATTTCCGGACCTGTCGATTCTGACGCCGCCCGAAGCGCTCACACTCTTGGGGCGGTGAACTCATGGCTTCACGATTCTAGCAGAGCTGCTGATCCTGGGTCTTCCAAAGGCCCACTTTGTCAACATGCTTGCCAGCGAGCGCGAGCTAAGGCACGCTGCGTACTAGCGGAGACTTTCCATGAGCGTTAATGATCTTTTCGATCTCGATTCTCTGGGCGGCTTTACGCTCCGCGACGAAGCGAGTGCGCTCGTCGCCTGGGCGTTTCGCAACGGTCCGCTCGAAGGCCTGCACGCCGGCGCCACTTCGCCGATCCGAGCTTAAGCCGCATCACCGTTGAGGAGATGAAGGCGCTCATGCTGAGCGCCTGTCGCCAACTCGAAGAACTTCTCGAGCTCAGAGCCCGCGATCCGGTCGACTACGAGCGGCAACTCAAAGTTTACAATCGAAGTTACTGCCATCGCTGGGAACGCCGTCGCGGTGCTTAGCCCGCGCCGTGCTCAGCGCTTGCTCGACCGCGCTCCGTACGCCGAGCGAATCTTGTGCTGAAGTTCTCGGTCGGACCACGGCGGAGTGGCATTCGTCGCATTCCATGCGGTCAGCAACGATAACGCTTCTTGTTCGGAGAGCCCCGCATCCCGCAGCTTGCAAGCTGCGCGAAAGGTCGCGTTGTGTCCCATTTCGCCGGCGACGGCTTCGATGCGCAGAATGTAAGCCAGCGCTTTGCGCACGTTTGTCGTTGTGGGTGTGGTCGGGAACTGCGGCTCGCGATCTTCGGGCGTCAGCCAAGCCGAGTTGAAGGTCGGCAAGGTCGCCCTCCAGTCGCAAGCGCGCCACGCGTACCGCGCATCACTCGGATGTAAGGAGGGCGGCGCCGCGACATAGCCTCCTTCACCGCGGATGTCGATTTGGCGGCCAAGAATCTTCACTCGATTGCGAACGTCGTCACCGGCGGCCAGCGCGTAGTAGAAATGAACGCCACCACCGCCTGTCGAGACAACAAGCGGCGAGCTTCCCTGCTCGCCTTCCCAAATCGCGGCATCGTTCCGCGTATCACAATCGACGACAACCAGCCCGGAGAACTTTCCCGTCACGATGCCAAGCCCCGTGGGCGCGGGCTCGACCCTGAACCAGGTCGCTAGCTCAGCCGAAGTTGGCAGTCGCGTTTGAAACTCTTTCCACGGCCGGGTGGGAAGTTTACCGGAGAGCGGGATGACTGACCAGCCGCGGGCGAGATATTCTTTGGCAGCGCTGAGCAGTTCGGTCACCGTGCTGGGTGCCGAAGAGGAATCGGTTGTGGGATGAGTTCGGTTCGCTAGCATCGAGCCTTCGGATAAAAAGCCCCAGCGATGCACGTTGTATCAGAGGGGCAAAAACTCACTGGCGAGTTTAGGTTTTCATGGCCGAGAGCTCCGCCTAGAACGGGGCATCTCCGCCGTTGTCGTCACTGCTCGCGCGCTTCGCTTGATAGTCCAATTCCAATCGGTTTTGGATGAAGGCGTCCGCCGCTTCCAACAGTCGCGCAGCGCGGAGGAGATCGTTGCCGCCGAGGTAGTCGCTGGTTTCCCAGTTCGACTTCTCATCGCGCCGATAACTTCGGGACAGCTTCACCGAAAAGTTCGGTGGGCCGTTTTCGTTCGCGAACTCAAACACCGCCACCTGCACGGGGAATCCCCGGCGGGTCCAGATCGGCCGTTGTTTGCGGCCGATGTCGCTGGTTTCTTGAGAACGCTGATCGTCCGCTCGCTTCGCTGTCGTGGTGGCCATCTTGTGGCTCCTTTCACGGTAAGAACCGCACGCAAAACCAAATACAAAACCCTTGCTGCCGTGCGTGCATCGCATTGGGCTCGCCACCACCTCATCAGGAGTTAGTCGCAAGCCAAGTGCTGAGCCACAGCCGATAGTATCTGTTTTGAAAACGCTAAGCAAAAAAATCTTCGGCGTGGGGTTAGGCTAGCAATGAGATAGTGGTCTGATGACTTCGGTGAGAACAATCCGGCCTCTCCTCGACCGCATTCAGCCATTCATTCGATGATGCTTGAGAATGCGCTCAGTAACACATTCCCATAAAGCGACCGATTTCGTGGGTTATGCCGCCGCCTTCAGTCGCCGCTTCGCGCCGCGCTCCAGGATCATCCGTCGGTACACACCCGAAACGGCCCCGCCGGTTTGCTGCGAACGGTTGTAGCCAGCGAGGAGTGTGGGTTCGGCGTAGCTAAGTGATTCCTGTTCGAGTTGATTCAGTTCGTTTGCGCTCAACTGTTCGAGATAGGCGTTGATCTGATTCTGAAGCGGGTCCGGCGGCGGGGACACCTCGACCGCAGGGGCCCGCTTCGGCGTTGGCTTGCGGGCCAATAACTTTTGCGGCGGCGCGTAACCTTCCCGAATCGATTTCACCAAGTACCCCGCTGGGTTGCGGATCGATTCGCGCTCCTTCACCTGCTGGAGCCGCTCCAAAACCTCCATTTGGGTCGCGATCAGCTCGGGCGAGAAATCTCGCACAAGTTCGGTGGCTACGGAGGGAGTAACGCCGCGCTCGGTCAGCCGTCTGATCAGTTGCTCCGCTTCCCGGGTGGGCGGCTCAATTTGCGGAACGGCTTTCTTGATAAACACAATTCGCCATTCGCCGCGTGAGATTTTTACATAGCGCTGATCCACCGGGAGGACTTCGAGGAATCCCACAGCTTCCAACTCGGCGATCGCCGGTTGGAGGCGCCGCTTAAGCTGCCCTGTGTCGTAATTGCGACTGACCCCGACATGTTCACACGCAAACTCGGTCAGGTCCAATTCCCAGCGCGACTTGTGATAAAAGCGTTTGTCGAGAAAGCGGTACATGCGTTTCGCCGCTGCGTATTCGAGCTGTCGAAACAGGCCCAGGTCGATCGATTTCAGGTAGCCCGACTTAAAACTGCGGAAAACAACTTCGTTCCAGGTGAACGAGGAGAGAGGCGACTCCGGTTTGCCGCTGCGGAGCCGTTTGAGCCGTCGCTCCTGATCGTACAGCGTCACGTGCTCGAGAATGTGAAAGTTCTCATCGACCCAACTTTGTTCGTCCTTGTCCCACCAGGCTTTGTCGTAATAGAGCGTGACCCCGAGCCACCGCTTGAGCGACTTTTCGAGTCGCTCGTAGCTGCGACCTTCGTGCCGCCAGCCGAGGATTTGGATCAATTGGTAGCGGCTGAAATTGACTTTGCGTTCGGTGAAGCGGTTCTGCTTGGTGAGTTGGATCAGTCCGAGGATCACTTCGTCATCAAGCGAGGTGGGGAGACCAAACTTATCGGAAGCCGAGATTGTCAGGCGCCGGGTGATCATTTCGGATTTGCCCGAATCAAAAATCCGATCTTCAAACACCAGTGTTTTTTGATTGTCGGGCACACGATCAGCGATCGCCGCCAGGGGAAACTCAGCGAGGTTCAGTTCATCGCGCCCATCCTCCAGCTCGAAGGGTAGCGGATTCACAGTGGCAAGCGTTGGGTTCTCGACGGGTTCCTTCATCAATCCTCGGAAAAAAGCACCACCAGGCGTCTGTTGGTGTAAGTTAGTTAAAGTTATTAACACAAGAGTTGCGGTCTGAAAAGCCTTTTTTTATCACGGAGTTAGCGGCGGTTTTTCTGTCTCATTTCACTGTAGGAGCATCCAGTTTCCTGTCTCGTTTCCCTTGAGTCCCTGCTTCATTTCACGCTACTTGCCTGTTTCGTTTCCCTGTATCGACCGCCAGTTTCCTGTCTGGTTGCACCGTAGCGCCCTGCTTCACTTCACCGCACCAAGAAGCAAAAGTCGGGTTGCACGATTTAGCACGACTTGGTGATCTTTTCTGTCTCAGTTCACCGTAGATCACGAGAGACTGATCGAACTCTGTTTGAAAACTCTGCTTTGTTTCACTGCATGAAGTAAGGCATTTCTTTTTCCATTTCCTGTGAAGGCAACCCTGCTCTCGGTCTGCGATGGACATCGCGCGTCATTGATGCCCTCCGCCGTGCCCCATCCTTGCTGGCAAGAATGTCAGCAAGCTTGCCAGCTTTTCAGCAAGTTCTCCTTCAAGCTGACAGGCATCGCGGTCGAGATGTCGTGTTCCCAGCCGACATTTCGGCTGACCAGCAGGAAAGCTCGTCAGCAATCCAGCAGCCCAGCAAAAAAACAGGCTTGCCAGTCAGGACGTTTTCGCGCTAAGGTCGAAAGCATGATGATCGTTTGCGCAAATTCCAAAGGAGGCGTCGGCAAGAGCACTCTCGCCACGCACCTCGCCGTCTGGCTCTTCGACCACGGGTTTCAAACAGCGTTACTCGACACCGACAAACAGCGTTCGAGTTCGGAGTGGATCAGGGAGGTGGAACCCCAAATCACGGTCCGCGTCGCGGATACGCCCGAAGAATGCCTCGTAATCGCCCAAGAACTCAGCAGGAGCCACGATTTTTTGGTTGGGGACGCTCCCGGTGGGCTGGAAGACCTCAGTCGCACCTTGCTCATTCTCGCCGATTTGGCGATTTTCCCAACTTCACCCTCGATTCTTGATGTGCGGTCGGTCGCGGGGGCGACCCAAGTGCTTCGGTACGCCCAAGGGATCAACGGCGGCAAACCCGAAGGCCGACTGGTGCTCAACAGAATGAAGACCCGCGACACCATCAGTCATGAGCTGCGCGCCGGGGCGCCCAAGTTGGGACTTGAGGTTGCGCAGCATGTGATTCGCGATTTGCAAGCGTATCGCGACGCCGCCCAGCAAGGGACCGTTGTCGCACGCTTTGGACGCAAGGGCGCGCAGGCGGCGGCGGATATGGATGCGCTCTTCTCCGAATTATTAGGAGCGTTCATGGCAGTTAAACAACAATGAGGGAGGCAAAAGGTAGAACATGGTTGAAAGAAGATCACTGGGAGCAGCAATGGAAATGACGCCTGAGAAACTGGCGTTCATCGGTGGGCAGGGCAACGCAGTGGCTCCGGCGCCTGCACCAGCAGCTCCGCCCACCAAACCTGAAGTCAAGACGATTGAGGTCGAAACGATGGCGAAGGAACCGCTTGCCGCCACCGAACCCACCCCCACCAAAACGCGACGCTCAGCCCGGCGCGCTGGCCACGAGACACCGGGCGTCAGCGAGGTGCTCGATCAGGTGCTTGTGCCCGTGACGATTCGCTTGCCGCATCGCACGGCCCAGGCGCTCCGGCGTGCGCACCTGGAACAGCGGCTCAAACATGCCAAGCCCGATACCCAGCAAGAAATTGTGGAGGAAGCGCTGGGCGACTGGCTATCGCGGCTGGGATTTCTGGATTAGGGTTTGATATCGTCGATTTGGGACCTAGTTGGTGAAAAGATAGCCAGCTCCGCCATCGCTTACTTACTTGCAAGATGGTTAGTGGTTCTGGTTGCACAGGCATCATGGTAGTCACTTGAATGCCACGAACAGCAGCCTATGTTGCATCGTTTGGATTCCTTGTGGCACTGTGTACCGGCGCTCAACTTCATCAATTATCTGCGCATCTTTCACGGGATCAAAGTTGCGGACCGTCTTGGCTTGAGCACATAATCGTAGCAGTCCTTGACGGGAAAAAAATGTGCGCCATTCACCTTCACGGACTTCCATTTTACTGAAGTTCGACATGAACTCAGCTTCGTAGAGCTTGCGGCGTTGACCCGTTTTTAACCCCAGCAAGTAGCCTCTTGGTCCTTCAGAGTCCTCGCCAAACAATTGTTTGATGTTAGCCTTGTCGCGTTCGCCGATCTTTTCAATGACCGCGATTCCTCCAGGCCTCAACACGCGCGCCACCTCGCTCGTTATATGAGGAGCGACAAAGCAGGTCACGAGGTCGAACGAGCCGTCTGCAAATGGGAGGCTAACGGCCTCGCCATCGGTGACCTGTACGTTGCGAAGACCACGCGAATGGGCGTTTTCGAGTGCTGCATTTCGCATGCTTGCGCTCGGATCAAGCCCGATCCACATCGTAACTTTCTCTGCCACGGGCAGGGACTTTACCGCCGTCCCGCAGCCGATATCGAGTACACAGCTCGTCGGTGTGGCAAACTGGAGGGCGACATCAGTGACATTCCAAGGCCGCGGCTCTTCGAGCCCGCGTAGCAGCGGATCTTCGTAGGACTGGGAATACTCGAGGGGGAAATCATGTCTGTCATGCGGGGTCATAGAGTAACGCTCCAAATTGCGACTTGGAGTGGGCGTGCTAGGGACTAGACGGACCGGGCTGCACGCTCACGTTTCGCGTCAGCGCTACCGCCAGTACCCGAAGCGGGTCCACGATCAGCTCCGTTCCGAGGTCGCTCAGGGATTCAATTGTCGACAGCTCAGTGCATCCAAGTATAACTCGATCCGCACCGCGAGCGCAAGCGACATCAATCGCTCGTCGGACGATTTCTTCAGCTTGCTCCGAGGGGGGACAGTTTACTGACTTCAAACCGTAAGCCTCGGCGTAGATGGCCTCTTGTAATTCACTTTGAAGTCGCTCGTCAATCACGATCTGCTTGAGGCCAGCCTGCCTTAAATAAGGACCAAAGACGTTGACTGCGGCTGCTCCGGCGGTGGTTAGCGCACAGACGACTTTCGGGGTTGAGGATTCTTGGATTTGCTCAACTGTTTCTTCAATCATGTCGACGAACTGCACGCCTTGGCCATGAACGTGCGCCTGAATCGGAAGCAGGAACTCAGGCGCATGCATCGTATTGCAGGGGATGCCGATTACGTTCGCGCCGAGGGATATCAAGGTATCGACAATCGACAGCACGGCAGGCAGAGGATTGGCGGTTGTCTCGCGAAGCAAGTAAGCTGTCCGATCCGGAATGCGAGCGGGGTAAGAGATCAACGTTACGTCATGATGATCTTGATCCTGGCGAGCGATCGTGTTCTGCGTAAGATGGCGATATAGGAGCGCTGACGCGAACGGCCCAACACCCCCAACGATTCCGATATGCAACTTGTTACCTACCATTGCGACTTCTCTTGCTCTTAGACTCGACCGGTGTCGGCGAGTGATCAAAATAAAGAGAGTAATCTACGGTCCGCAGAACTGCCGCCGAAACCAATTCCAACAATGACTGCGACCCACGCAATGCGTTAATTGCTCTCTGCAACCAGTAGAAGAGCTCGGATTTCCGCTGCGGAAGCGTCCACTTCTTCGAGCCGAAAAGAACCGACTCGCGGCTTGCGATCTCGAAATCGGCATTGTCGCAGTAATCCAAAGCAAACAGCTGCTCGGCGAAGACCGTATGAGGAAACCACAGCCCAAATAACTGGCGTTCGTGTCGATCCCCACTCGCTTCCACCAGCGTGCGATACAGACCACCAATGTCCACTGAAATAGTGGATAGTCGCCGTCGATCGACCCTGCCGAGGGTTGCCAATTCCGCTAAGTACGAGTGAGCGGTCGTTGTGCTCCCCACACCAAGCACCGTAACGGGCCCCTGCTCGTTCTGGAGATGGGTGGGCTTCTTGCCAGAAGCCATCAATCGTTGACTTCCGCGCGGCATCATCAACAGCGGCTGGTAGCCTGTCGGCGCCGCTGAGCATGCCGTGTACCTTGCTGCCGAAATCAGGGGAAGTACGACGAGATCGACTTCCATCTCGGGCTGTAGCGAAGACTCCACATCGCGCCCCAGGTGCTTGTCGCAGCTGAGCTCGATGTTCAAACCCTCTACTAATCGCAAATACTCGAAGACAAGGGCGGAGCTGAATAACGCAGCAGGCAATTCTACCTTAACAGGAACACTGCTAGAGAAAACGGAGCCGCGTATTCTCGGTACCGTTGAAGCGCTGTAGGCTTCAAGATGGTCGCTTAGTTTCTGCGGCAAGGACATCGACTGTGACGTTGCGCCCGTTTGTACGAACTCACTTGCACGTCCTGCATTACGCAGGTCGAACGGATCATGCCGAGACAACATAAGCGATGCTTCACGAAAAAAAGCTGAACTGATTGTCTGCAAGAGGTGGGGCGAGTGGTTGAACTTCAACCCCAGGTAGTCCTGCTTGCTATTGAGATGAGTCAACACGCGCGGTACCGCCGACAGCGGCAATGATGACATTGCTTGCTGAGAAGTGGCGAGTCTTTCAAGAGCTATTCGCGTTTGGTGTTCTGGGCCATTGTTGCCATTTTCGCCGTCGCACGCAGCGCGCCGCGCCCTCGCAAGTGCAATAAGTTGATCGCTGGTGACGCGTAAAGAATACGCGACCTGCTTCAACGTATCCTCTCGTGGCCATACTTCGCCATTGACGAGGCGGTAATAGCTCTTGCGGGATATGCCTAAGCGCTCAGCCTTGATGCCGAGCTGCTTCCGGCTCTCCTCGACAACTTGTCCGAGGTGTTCACGCAGTGCTTCACGCTCTTTGGATTGTGACACAAAGTGACCAGTCGTTTGTCCAGGAATGTCCATATCACTGCGTCATGAACTCGTTATCGTAGAAGTAGAAAGTCAACGCCATTAGGCGCCGATGTAAGCGACTACAATTCCAAACGCTATGAAGTGCAAACACTATGGTTTCCCAGTATTGTACTCCTGTCGTGCCAGTCGGCACAACTTTGAAAAGCGCTGACGGCGCCACTCCGTCGCTCCCCGAGGTCCTGCGTTACGTTGACGACTGCGACCGCCGCTGCCGTGGGGCTTTAGGGGCGGCCATCGTCGTCGCGTATGAGGCGGGAACGATGCTGCTCGGCTATCGCGAGCAATTTCAGCACGGCCAGTGGGAAACCGAAGTCCGCCGGATCGTTACTGAAGAAGGCCTCGGCATTACCCTCCGGACCTGCCAGCGCTACATGCAAGTCGGCAGCATCCTGGGCGAGCTGCTGTTAGAGGAAATGGGTCAGGGAAGGATGGAAGACCAAAAAACGACACGCGCGACGCTTTTGCGGATTCTGCGGCAGCGCGATCTCCTTAGCATCAACAAGTTGCTCGCCGTCACAAAGTCGACGAAGCGAAAGTCGAAGGGGCGGGGGTCCGAGGCCGATGCGACCGCGACAGCCGACACCACCAAGGTCCATGAAAACAATTTCTTACTGACGCCACCCGCGATTCTCTCAGCTGTCAGCGACTTTTTCCGACTGGGCATTGTCGACAACATCGCGTCGTTGAAGCCCGATCATCCCAATCTGGCCGTCCTAGCGTTGGGGCTCGACAACGATGACCTTGCCACGCTGCGGGTGACCGGTAACTTCTTTGTCCACCCCCAACGTGACGACATTTTGCCGCAAGTCGAAGAGACAATTGCCGGCATCGCCAGTGGCGAGATCCAACAGGCGATCATGCTCGTCCCCGCCGTGATGGACGCCGTGTATTCGGGACCGCTACAACCTTACGTCAAAGCTTTTCTTCGCGAACGCCCTGTGTTTCCTACGCAGGGCGCCGAACTCGTCGTTCCGCCGACGCCTTTCATGCTCGTTCTCGTGACCCGCGAGCCCGAGCCGCTGGATCGATTCGCGGACGCGTTTGGCCATCTTTGTGATATTTACTACCCCCATCGTTTTTAGCGAGTGACTCTCGAGCCCTTCATTCCGGAGATCCGCCCAGAATGGCTGTTAACCTCAAAAAATGGCGTCCTCACCAAAGTATCCTCGTAGTGATCGGTGGTCACGGGCAGCGGCAGCTCCGCCACATCAAAAAGATTTATCCGCACGTCACCTATGTGCTGGTGATCGATGCGGCGAAGGAGATCGACGCTCTCACGGGCGTTCCCCGCAGCCCAGTGATCAAACTCTTCCACCTCGGACACGGACATACTGCGCTGACGCTCAGCAAGAAGCTTCCGAAACGCCTCCTCGAAAAGATGCGCTCGCTGGGGGGCATGGCTGCTTCGGAAGGGATGGGGCAATCGATCCTCGTTGGTCGCCTTGCAGCCCAAGAACTTGTGGCTTCGCCCGATTTCAATGACTTCTTCAAGCAAGTCCTCCTCCCGGCGATTCGGGCGCAGGCCGGCGGCGCGATCGAAGAGATTCAGTTCTTGTTCCTCGGTTCGGCGGCGGGCGGCACCTACTCGGGCGCCGAGATTCCCGTGGCCAACGCCCTCGCCGAGCTGGTGACTAAGTTCACGTCCGCAATCGCTCACGTTGTCTTCTTGGTGACAGGTCCGCTAACCTATGAGGGACTCGGCGACCGGATCCTCAAGAACGGCTCTTCGGCCCTGGCGGAGTTGACCGCCTATGTCACTGCCTCCGACCGCAAAGTTCGACACGTCCGCAGCTTACGGCTTTTGGAGCTGTCGCTGTGTGGTATCGACGAGCAGTTGCGGGACGGATTTTTGGCTCAGATCGAGCAGGCCGCCCATAGCAAGTGGATGAAATACAATCTGCAACGGACCGCGCCCAACCGCGCTCAGAACGGGCGGTTTGGAAACATCCATATCTGGGAGGCGGCGTTCGGCACGCCGCTGGTAGACCGCGAACACATTGCCCCCGTGATCGCGGACGCTTACTTGCCAGTGCTTCGCGCTGTCCGCGATCGCGTGCCGGCGGACTCGCTCGTCGAGCGCCTCGAAATCGATCACGCTCGCACGCCAATCGCCAGCCGCACCGTGGAGGAGATTCTTGAGGACGCCGCCGATTTGCCGACCGATGCTCTGCTGCGCGAGCTGGAAGCTTGCTCGTTCCTCGACGCTGTCGCGGTATTAGCTCATCGTAGCGGCAGCGTGCGTGATTCCCTGACCACGATCCAGCAGAGTTGGGCGCCGCCAGCGAATTCGCTGGAGAGCCTCGACGAGCGGATGCAGCAGCAACGCCGCCTCAGCATTCTATTCAGAGGAGAGCTTCAATTGTTGGCGGAACGCGAGGCGACATTGAGAATCGCGGTCGACGAGACGCGGGATCACTTCGCCCGTCAGCACGCCTTGCTTCAAGCCGAGGGTCTCTGGAACTTCTTCCGCGGCGCCCTCAGCAGTACCGCCAAAAAACTCGCTCACCTCAGCCGCTCAGCTTTCGCGCTGCGATCCGCGGCGGAGGAGCTGGTTGAGGTGCGAACCGAACGTTCTGCGCTGGAACGCCACCTGGCGCTCATTGAAGCGGACTTCAACTACTGCCACGGGAAACTCGTACGGCTGATCAGTCGCTTGGAAAATTCGGGCCCAGCGCTCGGAGCGCAGCTCCCGTGCGTGACCGCGAGTCCGCTCGCTGAGCGGCTGCCTGAACTTTGGTCGGCGGTGGACGAATCGTTGCAATTCTTCATGGATGCCGTGCGCGGATCGGCTCACTACGTGACGTTGAGTGGCCTGGCGAGGATTACTGGCGCTACGGCTCCGCGCATCGAAGAGATTGCCGCCCAGATTGCCACTGGCGCCTACTGCGAGACGCCCGCAATCGCCTGGGGGGGCCAGCGACGTGCTGGGCAGGGAGAAGTCTTTTTTGTGTTTCCGCCCGTCGACGTTTCGCTCGCCAGCTTACTTACCGACGAGCTAAAGGTCGTGGCCCCCGGACTTGCAGTGGCGTTCGCCGACGCGGCGCCGGCGGTGATCAACGTCACGTCGATCACGATGAGGCAGGTCAGACGCCTCTCCAACATCCTAACGAAACCCTATCGTCATTCGCTCCACGAAGTCGCCACTGGACCCTTCTTGGAATCGTTCCTCCCTGAAGGCCTCAGCACGCTCAAGGCGCTGGGGGTCACCGTGGGTGAGCGTCGTCTCAAGTTCAAGCACGGTTAACACGAGGAGCCCGCCATGTCCTTCACTTTGCGTTGTCTAACTTTTTTGATGGTCGCCGTCGTAGGCGTCGCTGCCTTCGGCTGGATGGACCGACTTCATCTCCAGGTGGGGGCGCTGCCGGCTGGCGTGCTGTTGCTACTCGCACTGGCGCTCCTGTGGGTCAGCCGCACCCAAGTGTCCGCACACCGCCAGTTTCGCGAGAGCCCGCTCCGGGAGGCGCTGCTCGGCGCGCTTACGGGCGCCGCGTGGACTGGGCTCATGCTGCTCTACTTTTTTGTCGCCGCTCGCACCCCGGGGGCTCACGCTTTTTTCTTAGATGCTGACCGTGCGGCAGTCGACCGTTCGGTTAGCTTGCTAGAGACCAACGGGAACTATGGGGAGGCGGCCCAAATCTGTCTTGATACGCTCAAATCGCCGCGTTCGGCTGAATGGATGCAAGAACTCGCCGAGCGCGCTGTCAGAAACCTTACGCTTGCCGCCGAGCGCTCTCCACATGAGGCAGAAGCTTTGCTTCGCCAGGCGCTCTGCGTCGCCGAGGACTACGGGGTGTCGGCTGACTATCCCCGCTCAGTAAAAGCGTCGCTGGTTGGTCGACTTGCGCAGTCCGCGCTGGAAGGTGACGTTGCTGCGGCGTTCAAGCAGCTGAAGTCGACCGATGCAAGTCGCCAAGAAGCCGAGCGCTTGCTAGGGCAACATCAACGTCAATCGGCGGCAGCCCTGCAAGCCGCTCTTGCGAAGCGACTCCAGGCGATGCTCAGCTTTGTCCGCGCAGCGCTCGCGGACGATCTGCCTACCGTGGCGCAGCTCCTCGATACCGAAGTGCAAGCAGCCGCTAACCAACACGTCGCCACCACCGACGCCGTCAAGATTCTGGCGGAGGTTCGCGCGGTAATCGCCAGCCGGCAGCCGCAAACACTACCCAACGGCTCGCACGCTCGCTTGCTGCGCAGAGTACCGTCACCGATGCCAAGTTTGCTAATACTCGACGTTGAGATTATCGATTCCGCCAATACGAGCGTTGCCGCATTGCGCTCGGCCGACTTCGTCGCTCGTCAGCAGGGCGGGACGCTCCGCCTCGGCACGACGCCGCTCTCAGGCGAGGGGACGCTTGAACTTGCCTTGGCGCTTGATAAGAGCGATTCGATGGGGGGCGCGAAGCTGCATGAAATGAAACCCGCCTGCGTCGAAATGCTCCGTCGCCTGCCCGCGGGCGTCCATGTGCGTGCTACTGCGTTCGGAACTGATGTCCAGACGATCTCCGATTGGTCCGCGTCGCGCGACGGAGCGATTGCAGGGTGTCAACAACTGCAAGCCGAAGGCGCCACGGCACTCTTTGCCGCGATTGCCGACGCGATCCGAGCGCTCACTGACCGGCCCGGTCAACGGCATGCCGTGATCTTCAGCGACGGCGCGAATTCGGTTGCAGGGCCGTCACGCGAGGCGCTGATTGCCGAGGCTCGTCGCCGACGTGTCGCGGTTCATTTCATCGCCCTTACAGCGGGCCACGACGATACGACGGACATCGAGACGATCGCTGCCCAGACCGGTGGCCGAGTCCTTGTCGTCGCCGACGCCCGCGAGCTGAGTGGATCATTTCGCAAGGTTGCCGACGAACTCACCGCGAACGGCTATCGGCTCGCGATCCTCGACGCCGATCCGTCACAGCCCACAGAAATCAAGATCGGGGGAGTCAACGCGGTGCAACTGGTCGTCCCCGCCCTAGACGCTCATCGCACCGTCGCCAAGCAATAGTCCAATTCCACACCGTGGCATCATCCGATGCAAGTCGCGAAGGCGCGTTGCTTTCTCGACGTTTAACTAACAACCCAAGGAGAACAAGAACCATGAGCAAGAAAACAAACGCCCCCATTTATTCCCAACAGCTCGGCGCCGTCCGGGGCTCAGTGTGGGAAAGTAGCACCGATGAAGGTCGCGTCTTTCACAACGTGACCATTACGCGGTCCTATCGCGAGAAGAACAGCGAAGAGTGGAAGGAGTCATCCAGCTTCAACGGCCTCGCCGATTTGGCCTTGGTCCGCGAAGTCGCCCGCCTCGCGGCGAAGTGGATTGAGCAGCGCGAGCGCGACTTGGAGGCTAATGACTAGCGGCCAAAATGCCGCGTCGTGCGGTTATCAGGGCTGGCGGAACTATGAGACCTGGGCCGTCGCCCTGTGGCTCGACAACGAACGCAGCTGCTACGACCGCTGGCGCGCAGAAGCAAGACGCTGTCAATGCGAAGCATCAACCGACTCACGGGTCATTGACGGGATTTGGACGCCGAACGAAGCGGCAACGTTCAATCTTGCGGACCAGCTCCGGGAGGAGATTCAGGCGGGGTGTCCGCTGACAGCGCCGACAATGTACGCCGACCTACTCAGCGCCGCGCTCAGTGAAGTCGATTGGCAGGAAGTGGCAGCGAGCCTGTTGTGCGACCTGCCATGAATTAGGCGGGGAGGGGACGCGCTCCGGCGCTTCCCTCCCCCGGCCCCTCCCTCCGGGAGGGGAGAGCGAAGTAAGGAGAAAAGAACATGACTGACAAACCGCTCTTCACGGGCGAGGACCTGATTTTCGCCTACACCCGAGCCGAGGCGCTCGCCGATGGCGTCCTGAAAGACCTGACAGAACTAGCAAAGTCCATGGCGTTTAAGTTACCGACTGCCATAACCGCTGCCGCTTGGAGCGCCGCGATTGAGCCCCCACCGAATTGTCCCGAGCTATCGACTGAAGAACGTGCATGGGATGTCCTCAATGGGCTGCGATTCGCCATTCTTCGCAACGGCACTGAAAAACGTGCGGATTTTGCCATTGCCGTGCGCAGCAGTCAGAAGACGTTTGACGCCGTTCAGCTCAAGGCGCTCATCCATCCTGGGGATGCTTCCGAGCCCGTCATCACCATCATGCTGCCGCATGAGGACTAGCCATGCAGCGATTTCCCGTTGATAGCTTTCCCGCTCAAGCCCTGCAAGCCGTGCTCGATTACTTGTGGGACAACGAGTCCGCCGACTACAGCAGCCGCTCTTCTCAGGAAAAGTGCGGCCACATCTTCGCCGAACTAAAGACCCTACAAGCGTGGCTATCGAATCCGAAAAAAAAGCTTGACAAGGCATACCACACCGTGGCACCGCGGTGCTTGCAAACAATGCGACCTACTTCAGAAATCTTTCCCACTTCACGACTTGCGACGTTTACAAAAACCTATTGCGCGTTTGCAAACGCAATCCGGCTGCTCGCAAGAAGCGTTCCCGGCACAACTTACTTCGCAAACTGCCAAGGTCACCAATGAAGTCCGAAACGATTGCCTTCCGAGTTGGAAGTGAGTTGATGCGGCAACTCGACAACGAGTGTCAACGGCTGAATGTCAAGCGGAGCGATCTCGTGCGCGCGATCGTTGAGGAGCACTTCGAGACTCAACCGGCGCGACTGGCCGACGAGCTTGCCAAGCTCCACGCGAAGCTCAAGCTCGTTCACCGCAACCAGGCTCGGTCCCTGGTGACCATCTTGACCGTCAACGGCAACATCACCGTTGAAGACGCGAAGAACATCGCCCGCACCGACTTACTCAGCTAGGTAACTTCGTGGTAACGATCACCGTCTTAAAAAGTGGCGTCGAAGAATACTTCCTCGGCATCGCCAATCCCGACTACTATACCACCGGCGGCGAGCCGCCCGGCCGCTGGTACGGTCGCGGCGTCGAAGCGCTGGGGCTTTCGGAACGGGTTGACGGCGAAGATTTCCGTAAGGTTCTCGAGGGCGTTGGCCCCGACGGACAACCACTCCTCAAGGTCCGCAATCCCAAGACCAAGCCCCTGGCGGCGGCTCTGAAACAAACAAAGCGACCAGAGCGCGTGCCCGGATACGACTTGTGTTTCTCGGCTCCGAAAAGCGTGTCCGTCCTCTGGGCCGTCGGACCGCGTTATGTTCGCGAAGCGGTCGAGGAGTCGTTTGATTCCGCCGTCAAAAAATCGCTTGACTGGTTGTCATCGAATATTCCCCTGTGTCGGCGCGGCCGGGCTGGTCGGAGCGAGCAGCTAGCCGAACTGGTGATCGGCATGTTCGACCACTCAACCAGCCGCGTCACCGAGCGCGACGATTGGCAACCACAACTCCATCGGCACTGCGTCGTCGGTAATGTTGCCTTGGGCGCCGATGGCCGATGGTCGGCTGTGAACAGCCGCAAGCTGCATGAGTGGGCCCGCACGCTGGGGCCGATGTTCCGGGCGATTCTCGCCGCGGAACTTGTCGAGCGTCTCGGCGTCTCCCTCGTCCAACCAAGTGACGGGACGGACCGCCGCGCTTCGTGGTTTGAGGTCGATGGGCTGTCGGCCGAACTTTGCGAGCGGTGGTCGAGTCGCCGCCACGAGATCGAAGAGCTGCTTGCCGCGGATGACGGGCTCGGCGCCGCCTCCGATGCCGGCGCCCGCGAGCGAGCCAACTTGGCCACGCGCAAAACCAAGTCCTCAATTCCCGCCCGTTCGGAACTCCATTCCAAGTGGGGGGACGTGGCGAGAGAATTTGGGGTCACTCCGCAGTCTCTCGAATCGCTCACCAACCGTCACCAGGCGCGGCTCAACCCGGAACAAGCCTTCGCCGCTTGCTGGCACGAAGCGATTACCAGCATCGAAACGACGCAGGCGACTTTCACCGAGCGCGACGCGATTCGCGCAGTCTGCGAAGCGGGGCAGGCGCTGGGCATTTCTGGATTGTGGCTTGCCAAGCAGGTCCGCGAAAAACTGACGGCGACCCAAGAGATTCGCGCTCTGGGCGTTCAGTCGGGAGAGCCGCAGTTTGCCACCGCCGAAATGTGGCAGCGTGAAGAACTGCTGTTGGAGAACTTTAAGACGCTGCGGTCTGCTCGCGGCGCCCAAGGACACAACGATGAAATGGTTCCCATCTTCACGGCGAATCATCTTTCTGAAGAACAGTGCGCAGCCGCCAGTGACATTCTTAGAGGCACGAGCGCCTTGCGGCTCCTGACGGGTGTCGCCGGAGCCGGCAAGAGTACGACGCTGAGGGCGCTTCGTGAGGCGTTCGAGTCAGCTGGCTACGCCGTCCATGGCGCGGCGCTGGCTGGGACGGCGACCGAAGAACTTACGAAGAAAGCGGGGATTCCCTCCCGCACGATTGCCAGTCATCTTCATCGCCTTGAAAGTGGGGCCAACCCGCCTGAAAAGTCAGAGCGGCGGATCACGTCCGAAGCGAGCGCCGAATTGTTGCCGACTCCGCCGTCAGAAATCCAGCCCGGAGATGTCCTCGTTGTGGATGAAGCTGGCATGATCGATGCCGGTACGATGCTCCGGCTGACGGAAGCGGCCAAGCGCCTTGGACTAACGCTCATCCTTGTCGGCGATGCACGGCAGCTTCAGCCGATAGCCCCCGGCGCGCCTTTCAATCACCTGGTAGGTAAAGACAAGGCGGCCAAACTGGTGACCAATTTGAGGCAGCAGGACCCGGCCGACCGACAAGCCGCCGAGGACTTCCGCACGGGCGACGCGGCAAGCGCGCTCCGTAACTATGCCGAGCGAGGGCGGCTGACGGTCGCCGAAGATCGGGCCGAGGCACTTGCGTCTCTGGTCGCCGCATGGACGTCGGCTGGAGGACCGTCCCGTCCGCAGGACCACATGATCTTTACCGGCACGCGCACTGAAGCTCGCGCTGCCAATCGGCTCGCCCAGGGAGAGCGCGAGCGGGCTGGCGAAATCGACTTCTCGACTTCCATCGCGCATGAAGGGGAACGGATTTGCCTTCGTGACCGTGTGCTGTTCCACAAGAACATTTTCGCGGACGGAGTTCGTAACGGGTACCGGGGCGAGGTTGTGGCCATTGACCACTTTCTCAATCGCATCACGGTTCGCCTCGACGGCGGACTGCGCCGAGAAGTGACAGTCCGGCTGGCCGACTATGGCGACCATGGCGTGTCACTGGCCTACGGCCAAACAACTCATAAGGGGCAAGGTCAAACCGTTGAGCACGCCTACCTGCTCGCCGGCGGGAAGATGGCTGACCGCGAGCTGGCTTATGTCCAGGCGACGCGCGGTCGCTCCTCGACGCAGCTCTTCGTCGACCGCGCGCACGCGGGTGAGAACCTGGAGGACCTCGCGTCTGCGCTCTCTCGCTCGCGGACTAAGGAGCTAGCTCACGACATGGCCGAGCGGATCCGGCGCCGCGATGGCGCAAGACAAGAACGAGGGCTTTGAAATGTTCATGTATCTCTTGCTCGCTGGGTTTGGCGCAGTGGGGTTCGCCGTGTGGATCGGCATCCTCAAGTTGTGGGAGTTCTACGAGCAGCAAACCCCGCCGGAAATCCAAACGCGCCTCCATACGACGGCAAAGAACCTGCCGCGCGATGCGTTCAACCTGGTCGCGGCCTGTCTCTTCTGGTTGAGCCTGGGGGCGCTGCTTGTTCAATTTACGCTTGGCTGCTTTGGCCTCGACGGTTGGCTTCCCAACACATCATGGGCGCTGTCCGTCGTCACGTTCTTCATCATCGGCGGACTCATCAACTTTTGGGAGGAGCCGGGCCGTTCCGACCCGATCAAACCGCGTGGTCGCGCACTCGACCGCAAAGGGGAGAAGAAGGGGGCGAAGCAAACGTCACGACCGGCGAAGCCCACCGACACCACGCGCGGGCGAACAATCCGCTCCTATCACGACATCAGATAGCTACATCCGTCATACCACGAGGTAGGGGACACTCCGATGAGTTTCTGGAAGAAGCAGAAAGAACTGCCGAAATCTAATCCGGGCAAAACATTGGCCTGGGGCCGCCACCAGCTGGAGGAGAGCGAAGCGACCGGGCATTTTCTGGCCGTGGCGGCCTCGGGAGGTGGCAAGTCGACGCTCTTACAACTTTTGATGCAATCCTGTTTAGGCGGCATCGGGATCGAGCCCGACACCCGTGCAATAGTCTACGACCACAAGCAGGACATCCTCCCGCTGCTAGCCGCCATCGCCCCGCAGGCAAAAGTCGTCACATCCCACCCTTTCGACCAGCGAGGCGCGGCGTGGAATATCGCTCGGGACGTCACCAATCCGGCGATCGCCCTGGAAACAGCGAGAACGCTTTTTCCGGAAGTGCAAGAGTCGCAACCATTCTTCGCCGACGCCTCGCGCCACCTCCTTTACGGCGTCATCCTGAGCTTCATCCTCACTGGCGCCCCCTGGACGTTCGCGTCGCTCATTCGCGTCATGCAGTCAGCGCAGCTCATCCGCCGCGTCCTCCGCAAGCACCCGGTGACGCGCTCGATCGAGCGGGAATACTTCGACGAAGACCGTACGGCAGCGAACATCATGAGTACCGTCGCGACGAAACTTTTGCCCTTCTCCAACATCGCGGCCGCCTGGGAAACCGCTAGTGAATCGTTCTCGATCGAAGACTGGGTCCGTGAGAACTGGATTCTCGTCTTGGGAAACTACGAAACGGGGCGGATGGCGATTGACGCCGTCAACCGCTGCCTCTTCAAGCGCGCTTCGGACTTGGTGCTGAATCAGTCGAACTCGTTCACGCGGCGGACGTGGTTCTTGTGGGATGAACTGAGTGAGGCCGGAAAACTCGACGGCTTGGTCAGCTTGATGAAGAAGGGGAGGTCGAAAGGGGCCTGCTGTGTCTTGGCCTTTCAGTCGATTCAAGGACTGCGTAACAGCGCACTGTACGGTCGCGAGCAGACCTCTGAGATCCTTGGGCAGATAGCCAACCGGTGGTTTGGTCGCTTGGAGTGCGTAGAGACCGCCGATTGGGCATCCGAACTCTTCGGCGATCAGGAGTTTGAGGAGGAGTCTGTTTCCGAATCGACCGGCGCCGGCGGCAAGAGCCGTTCCGTGAGTCGGCATCGCACGACGCGGCGACTCGTGCTCCCCAGCGAGTTTCTCGACATCGAACCGTGTAACATAGAAAGCGGCCTCAGCGGGTATTATATTGTTCGTTCACACGGCTCTTACTTCGACAAGCTGGAGGGCGCCAACCTCTGGGGAAAATCGCTTGTCGCACCACGCAATGATGTGGCCGAATTTGTAGCGCGACCCTCGCGTTCCATGCTCTTGGACCCGTGGTCGGCTGTCGAGGACAGGACGTTCTGCACGCCACGCAAGGAGCGCAAGCTCCCAGAGCCACCTCAGACTCCCAAGCAGCAGCCCGATGAACATCGTGCTCCGCCCGAAACGACCGATAAGAACTTCGATGATCTCGACCAGCATTTTCAATAGGGGCCTCCGTCATGCAGAACCAGCTTCCGGGACGCCAGCTCCCACAGATGATCGATGTGCGCGAAGTTGCTACGATCCTAAAAGTCTCCACGCGTAGCGTGTGGCGGCTTGTCGCTCGCGGACAGCTCCCGCAGCCCGTCCGAATCGGACGTTCGGCGCGCTGGCAAATCAACCAGATTGAGGCGTGGCTCGACGACCTAGTCACCAATCCGCGAGCGGCCGATGGGCATCGTCCGCGTCCAAAATAGACATACTCCGCGGTCAAATGTCAGGCAACTAACTTACTCCTGGTTTCAATCATGGCTTCCATTTTCAAAACTACCGCAACGCGAACTTTGCCGGAGAACGCCGACCTCGTCGTTCGCAAGGGCGAACGCTTTCTCCGTAAGCGGCGAGGCGGCAAGGTCAGTTATCTTCCGCTAACGTCGTGTGGCTCCAAATACCGCGAGGAGAGCCGCAAGTGGTATATCCAGTACCGCGACGCAACCGGCGAAAAGGTGCGGGTCGCTGGTTACACGGACAGAGACGCCACTCTCCAACTGGCGGC
The DNA here is from genome assembly GCA_022841705.1 of Pirellulales bacterium. Classification (GTDB taxonomy): domain Bacteria; phylum Planctomycetota; class Planctomycetia; order Pirellulales; family Lacipirellulaceae. The sequence goes on along the minus strand of JALHQZ010000002.1, from coordinate 1,559,334 downwards.
AGAACTGGAACGTAAGGCTGAGCACATCCAGTCGGGACTTGCGGACCCCCACGAGCGCGGAAAGCTTCTCCCGCTGGCAATTCATTTGGCCGACTTCCGCAAGGCGCTTGCAGCCGACGGCAACTCCCCGCGCCACGTCTCTCAGACATGCACTCGGCTCGACTCGCTGTTCAAGGGTTGCGAGTTTCAGCGGTGGACTGACATCGTCGCCTCCAAGGTCCAGGGCTGGCTCGCGGGGCAACGCGACGCCAACCGTATCGGCATTAAGACGAGCAACTACTACTTGGCTGCCCTCAAGCAATTTTGTACGTGGTTGGAAACCGACCATCGCGTCCCGCAACAGCGAAATCCCGTTGCCCACTTGGCAGCTCAGAATTCCGATGCTGATGTCCGCTGGGCTCGACGAGCGATCTCGTCTGAAGAGTTTGTGAGATTGATCGCTGCTGCGGAGTCCGGCCCGGCTGTGCAGTGTGTCTCAGGGAGCGACCGTGCGATGCTCTACATCATGGCCGCTTGGACGGGCTACCGGCGTGAAGAGCTGGCGTCGCTCACAGCTAAGTCCTTCAATCTGCAAGCGTCGCCGCCGACCGTCGCCGTAGCGGCTGCCTACAGCAAGCGGCGCAAACACGATGTTATTCCGCTCCATGCCGATGTCTCAAAACGACTCCAAACATGGCTTGCTGCTCGGCCTGCGAAGCCGACCAACGAACCGATATTTCCTCTCCGCGCAGCGAAGGGGGGCTTGCGGCGTACTGCGAAGATGATGTGCATCGATCTCGAGCGGGCTCGCTCCAAGTGGCTCGATGAATCCGCCGACTTGCGTGAGCGGAAGCGGAGGGAGCAAACTGATTTTCTTAAGTACCAAAACGAGTCCGGGCTATATGCCGACTTCCACGCCAATCGGCATACGTTCATCAGCAATCTATCTCGGGCAGGCGTCCATCCCAAAATGGCTCAGAGTGTCGCCCGACATAGTGACGTGAACCTCACGATGGGGGTCTATAGCCACGTCGAACTTGCTCAGCAGGCGGCTGCTATCAACGCGCTGCCGGCGCCGCCGGAACTGACCAGCAGTGGTTGGGGCGAGAGCGCAGCGCAAGCGTCCGAGGGTCGAGCGCGTCGCGGCCGCAAAGCCGGGGCAACGGAGTTTGTTGCACCTATTGTTGCACCCGTTCCGGGCGTTGAGTGCCAATGCATGGCATCGGCTGTCACCGTCGGCCTCAACCGCTCAGCAGACGACATAAATCGGAAACCCTTGTCAGAACAGGAGTTAGTCGCGATTTGTCATCACTTGGCACATGAAGACGTAAATAGCGGAGGAGGGATTCGAACCCCCGACACGCGGATTATGATTCCGCTGCTCTAACCGACTGAGCTACTCCGCCGAATGCCCTCCTAACAAGAGGGCAGCCCTACAATTTACTCCCTGACCGGCGGTTCGTAAACGGGCGGCGCCGGAGCGTTTGGGCCACGAAAACTCGGCGAATTAGGGCGAAAACTCGAATCTTTCCCCACACTTGAGCGTTCTGTAATTCTGCCCGAGCTGCTGGCATTTCTGCTCGAACAGCGCCGGCGATTCGGTGTTGAAGGCGAACATGTCGTAGTGGCACGGGATCACCAGCTTGGCGCCGATATCGTGTGCGAGTTGGGCCGCTTCGTCGCCGAATAGATTGCCGGAGACGCGGCGTTCGGGGCGGTTACCGTTGATGGGTAGCAGCGCGATGTCGATTCCAAAGGGCCGCAAGAGTTCCACTTGCTCGGCGTAGCGTAGCGTGTCGCCACTGTGATAAATCGTCACGCCGTCGAGCCGCACGACGTAACCCAAGTAGTGGCAGCGCCCGGCGGCGTCGCGATCGATGATGTTATGCGCTGCGGGAACGGCGTGCAGTTGGATCGCCCCGATCGTCACCGCTTCGCCAGCATTCATGCCGACGGGCCAATCGTGATCGCAACCAATTCGCTCCGCAACGAATGCCCGATTCGCTTCGGGGATGACGAGCTTCGCTGGCGAGTTAGCGGTCAAGAGCGGCCGGAGCGTCTGGGCATCCAAATGATCGGTGTGGTTATGCGTGGACGTGATCAAATCGATTCTGTCGAGCGCCTCCGGCGCAACGCACTGGCGCGTCATCCGCACATGCGGCTTATCTGTGTTCGCATACTTCGTGGTGAGCGAGTCCGAAAGGTACGGATCGAACAGCACTCGCCCCACGGCACTCTTCACCAGAAAACCGCTTTGGCCGAGCCACCACAGAACAACGCCTGCACCGGGGTCCGCCGCTGCGATGTCTGCGGCGAGGGCCTCGTCACTCAGCACCGGTTCGATGAGACTCACAGTCCTAGCTCCTTACGCACGATCTTCGCTCCAGCGACCATGTTGGCCAGCTTTTGCCGCGCGGCCCAGCGGGCGGTTTGGCTGAGGCCGCAGTCGGGAGCGAAGACCAGCCGCTCCGGCGGCGCGTACTTCAGGCACTCGTGGATGCGGGCGGCGATTTCAGCGGGCGTTTCGATGTAGTAACTCTTTACGTCGATCACTCCCACCGCCGCATCGATCCCCGCTTCGGCAATCTGCTGAATCAAGGGTAGCGGCACGAAGGCGAGCGTCGCCATTTCAAGGTGCATCTCGTTCACCTTGAGCTCCAAGAAATGGGGGAACATGCACTCGGGGCGCTTACTGCCGATGCTGCGGCCCTTGTAGTTGCCAAAGCACATGTGCATGCAGACGCGCGTGCGGCCGACGATGGGCTCGATCGTGCGGTTGAAGATGTCCACAAACTTGCGCGGATCCTCTTGGTGGGCGTAGCAACTCATCGATGGCTCATCGACGCAGACTTCCTGGCAACCGGCATCGACAAGTTTGACAAGTTCATCGCGTACGAACGGTAAGAGTGCTTCGGTCAGCGCGTAGCGATCGGGATAGCGCTGGCTGGTGAGCATTCGCCCCGAAAGCGTGTACGGCCCGGGGATGCTCGCTTTGAGCGTGGTGCTCGAAGGGGCGATGTCGGCAGCGACTCTTTGTAGCCGCTGAAACTCTTCCACCACGCCAAGGCCGCGCGGAGCGCGGAGTTCGCCGATCACCTCGTGCTTGCCCCGTTGGTCGTGCGCTGGCGGGCCCCAGCGGCGCGGCGGCGAGGACTCCAGCGCGATCCCTTCGAGATAACCGTAGAACGACAGATTGAAATCGAGCCGGCCTTGTTCGCCATCGGTGATGACATCCAGACCCGCGGCGACTTGATCGCGCACTGCAGTCACGGCGGCGTCCTCTTGCAACTCGGCAAGATCGGCCGAACCGAATTCGTTCAAATGCCGCGCGGCAAGCTCCAGCCACGCGGGGAACGGGTAACTACCAATGACGCTGGTGCGGAGGGGGCAGGATTCCATGAGAAGAAGTGGGCAGGGGGCGATGGGCAGTAAACCGGTATCAGGCTATTCGCCGAGGTTCGCATAGAGTTTGGCGAGGCGGCGGCCATGTTCGTCGTAGGCCGATTCAAACAGTTCTTTGGCGCGTTCGGCGCCGACGATTGCTCCGGCGGTCAGCACCCGCGGTGGTTGGCCGGCGGCGACCAAGCGCTGGGCAACTTCGGCTTTGATGGAGTTGATGACCATGCAACCGCCGACTGTGGAACCGGGCGAAACGGGAGTAGCGAGGCCTTCAATTTGCACCATCGAATCGCCGACCGGCGCGCCAGTGTCCAGCACCACGTCGGCAAAATCGCAGAGTTTCTTGCCATCGGCGCGCTGCGACTTACTGGCGTCATGATGGTTCTTACTCACCAGCGCGACGGTGAAGACGCCCCGCATTTGAAATTGCTCGGCCATCTCAATCGGCGCCACATTGCAGCCGCTGGAACTGACGACCAGTGCGGCATCGACTGGCTGAATGTCGAAGTTTCGCAAGATGCGTTCGGCCAGCCCCGCGACATTCTCCAAAAACATCGCCTGCCGCTGGCCATTGCAGCCGACCACCGGGTTGTGGAACGAGAGCGACAACTCCACCAGCGGATTGAACCCAGGGAATGAACCGTACCGCGGCCACATTTCTTCCACCATGATTCGGCTATGCCCGCTACCAAAGACATGCACCATCCGGCCGGCCAGGATCGCGCTGGCGAAGCGGTCGGCAGCCTGCGCGATGGTTGCCCGCTGCGTTTCAACCTTCGCGAGGATCTCACGGCAGCCGGTGAGGTATTGATCGAACGGAGACATATCATTCCTGCTGTGTTTTCAACATCGCGAAGCGAGCAGCGCCGATGGCGCCGGCGAACTCGCCGAGGGCGGCCGGGACGAGGGGCGTTGCGCGGCCTGTCGGCCGCCATTCTAACCGGTCAAGTTCCGCGCGCAGGGGATCAAACAGCGCGGCGCCACATTCAGCGATACCGCCGCCGATGACCACCAGTTCGGGGTCGAAGACGTTGAGCAGTGACGCTAGGCCGACTGCCAACGATTCAATGCTCAGCCGCCAAGCGGCGGTGGCGACTTCGTCGCCGCGCGAGACGGCATCCAGTAAATCAGCGGTGCTGCGGAAGCGGCCACCCGTGCGCTGGTGGATGTTGTGGTTGCCGATGGCGTCTTCCAAACTCCCGGGCGTCCCAACGATATCGGCAGGGCCCGATTCATTGAGCGTGATGTGCCCCAAGTGCCCGGCGCGGCCGATGGCGCCTTGCAGCAGTTGGCCGTGAACGATCACCCCGCCGCCCACGCCGGTGCCGAGCGTCAAGAGCAGCGCGTGCTGCGCGCCAGCCGCGGCGCCGATCCACGCTTCGCTTACGGTCGCGGCGTGGGCGTCGTTCAGCACCCACACATCACGCTCCAGCGCGTGGCGCCAATCGAGGCCTTCCACCGCTTCCATCCGGCCGCGCATCCAGGCGATGGTGCGATTGTCGGGTGCGGCGAGGCCCGGCGCGCTCACGCCGAGCACACTCGGAGCGAACTCGGTTGCCAACTCGCGCACAATTGCCACCAAGCGCTGCGGATCATCGGCGGAAGGTTCCAGTCGCCGCTGGAGCACTTCACCGGTCGTGCTGACGAGCGCCGCCTTGATACGGGTGCCGCCAATGTCGATTCCGAGGCTGGCATTAATCATGGCGCGGCGCTCCGTCGTTCACGGACCAGCCGCCATCCACGGCCAGCACTTGGCCGGTGATGTACCGTGCGGCGTCGGACAAGAGGAATACCACGGCGCCATCCAAATCCTGCGGCAGCCCGGCTCGGCCGCCGGCGAGGGGCTGTTTGTGGCGCACGTACTGCATGATGTCGTCGTTGGCGACCGCACGCTGGGCCATTGGCGTCTCCACGAGCGCGGGCGCCACGACGTTGAAGCGAATGTCGTGCGTGGCGTAGTACGCCGCGCAGCTTTTCGTGAACCCGTTGATTGCGCTCTTCGCGGCGGCGTACACATGCGTCGCAAAATGCTGCGGCGCCGGCGAGAAACCGAGGACGCTCCCCATGTTCAGCACCACGCCACCGGTGTTGTTTCGCAAGAAAGCTTGCACTGCCGCGCGATTCGAGGCGATCAGCGAGGCAAGGTTAAGATTGAGCGTCGCCGCAATGCCAGCGTCGGTCACTTCATGCAACGGACCGTCGCCCAGGCGGCGACCGCTACCGCCGGCGACGTGGTAGAGGGCATCGAAGCGATCGAACTTGGTTTCAGCGAGGCGGATGGCTTCCACGGCGGTGGCGGAATCTTGCGCATCACCGACGATCGCGAGGCCGTCCTTACCGAGTTCGGCCTGCACTGCCGCAACGGAATCGGCATTCCGCCCGCACACCACAACCTTCGCCCCTGCCGCGACACAAGCGCGCGCAGCAGAAAGCCCCAGGCCGGTGGTGCCGCCGATGATAACCACGACCCGATCGTGAAGTGCGCCGTGTGACATGAAAAGTGAGCCCTCTCGATTGAGCGTAACCTCGGGGACGCCGCTTCGCCAGTTCTAACGCTGAAAGGAAGGTGGTGGAAATATACCAATCGCGCTACCGAAACGAACAAATCTCCCTGCAAATGAGGCCCTGCTGTTCGCAGCTCGTGGTGAGTTTATACTAGGGTCACTTGTCGAACTATCAACGTCTCGTCGCGAGAAATTGCCATGCCCCTCGAACTGCCGCATCGTCGTGAATTTTTGGGAACCACCGCCAGCGTGGGCGCCGCGTTTTCGCTCGCCGGGTTGGCCACCGCAGCGCCGGTCGCCGGGACGCCGAAGAAAATCCGCGTGGGCGTCATCGGTTGCGGCAGCGTGTCGAACCGCTACCTGCCGCACTTGGCAGAGTGCCCGTACGCGGAGCTGGTTTCCACCTGCGACATCATCCCGCAGCGTGCGATCGATCAGGCCAAGGGTTACAAGATTCCGAACCACTACCCGCACATTTCCAAAATGCTGGCCGGGGCGCCGTTCGATTTGCTGGTGAACCTGACCGACATGCAGGAGCACGAGCACCTCAATCGCGAAGCGATTGCCGCCGGCAAGCATATCTGGAGCGAAAAGCCGATTGCCAATTCACTCGCCGCCGGGCAAGAGATTTTGGAGCAAGCGCACAAGCAAGGCGTGCGCGTGTGGGGCGCGCCCGTGCCGGTCACCAGCCCGCAGTTTGCGTTCATGGCCAAGACGCTGCAGAGTGGCGCGCTCGGGCGCGTCGCCGCGGCGCATGCCGACTACGGCCACACGGGGCCGGGTTGGTCAAGCTTCTTCTACGAGAAACTCGGCGGTAGTTTGCCCGATCTCGGCGTTTACAACCTTACCAGCTTGACCGGGCTGTTGGGCCCCGCGAAATCTGTGGTGGCGATGGTGAACATCGTCACGCCGACGCGGACCATCGACAACAAGGGCGAAATCACCGTCACCGAAGAAGACAACGCGATGGTGCTGCTGGACCACGGCAACGGCGCCATTTCGCACATTCAAAGTGGGTTTAACTACTTCAACCCGCATGGTCACGAAGGCGCCAAAGAGACGCGGCACACCATTTCAATTGTCGGGTCGAATGGTTACCTGGGCCTGGTGGGTTACGATTGGGAACCCTTGGGCGTCGACCTCGCGACCGACAAGTCGCCCGAGTTCCGCCGTGAAGCGGTGGACCCCCAAGGTTATGTGTGGCAGCAAGGCGCTTCGCTGGTGTGTGAAACGTTGGCGACCGGCAAAGAGCATCTGATGACCCCCGAGCACGCGCTGCATGTGGTGGAAATCATCTGCGCCGCCCGCGAGTCGCAAGCGAGTGGCCGACGGATTAATCTCAGCTCCACGTTCAAGTGGCCAGTGCTGAGTTAAGTCCCTACCAACCAAACAACGCCGACGAATCGGCTCTCTCCGCAAGTCGCATCAGCAGTTCGACCTGTTCGGACAACTCTTCGCCGTAGTCAAGACGCAAGCGCTCTGTCACTTGCGTGCGGAGTGAATGGGGGAAGATGTCAGGCCCATGCAGCGCGCCGATAAACGCGCCCAGCAGCTGCGCGTACGAATCAGTATCGTGACCCCATTCGATGCTGAGCGAGAGCGCTGCGAGCGGGTAGTACTCGCACAGTATCAATGGAGCGATAGCGGCGACGAAGCAGACTTGGGCTTCCCATTTGGTGGCGGCGCCGAACTCAGCGTCGAGCAGTGCGAACAGCTTCGCAGGCTCCCTCTGTGATTGTTTCACAATCGACTCAGCGAAGTTGAGCCAGCGGTCGACGGAGCGCTCGGTCCACGGAACTCTGCGGTAGCCGAAGGGATCGGTGGTGCGCATGGCCGAGAAGATTTGCTTCCACGCGGCGGCGGGTTGGTTCGCATCGGGCGAAGTGACAAGCGCCGCGGCGAGGCCGGCGACGATCGCGGCATTGAGATCGCGGCCCCAACCATTGTCAATGAACGCTAGTTTGTAAGCTGACATGTACGCCGCTTCGGGTTGACCGGGGAAAATCGCCGCGAGCGGTGGGAACGTCATCTGGCCACAGCACGTCGGCAAGCCGTTCCACAACCGTTCTTGCGGCCGGGCGATTTCGAGTCGGCGTTCGCCGAGCGCCCAGCGAGCGGCATAGTGGATTTCGGTGAGCCATTCCCGGCAAATGTCGGCGTAGTCGACGTTGGCCGGTAGCGGCGTATTGCTCGGCCAATCAAGGTAAGCCTGCGCTAAGCCACTCGCGGTCAGCGGCCACTTGGCTTTTCGTTCTGCCTGCCGGAGCGCAGCGAGCAAAATCAGCTTGTGCCGGCTGTCGTCGGTAATCGTGCCGGGTGCAGCGTTGATCGACCAGTGGGCGTAGGGTTCCGGCACGGGGCGAAGGTCGCGGTAGGAACGCAGCCGAATCCGGTCGGCTGCGGCGCTCCGGGCCGCAGCATCCAACTGTTCCCCTGCCCGCCACGCTTTCGGCGGATTGGCCAGCGTGTGAACTTGCTCTGGCGGTTGGAACTCTACGGGTCCGCCCAGCGCGTCGCCCAAATAGGTTCCAATCAGCAGCCCTTCGATTCGCCGTCGATCCAATGTTCGGACCGGCGTTTGCCCCCCACATGCGGCGGCCCCCACAAGACCCGCGCCAAGTTGCAGAAAAGTTCGGCGTGAACAGCCGCCCGTAGGTCCAGTGAACATCGGTTATTCCAATCGAAGAGGATTCTCACGTTTCTCCAAGAGCTCCCCTGATCTTTGCTGGTTGCCGAAAGAAAAGCCAGTTACTCCGCCATCAAAGGCTTGAAATTAGTAGGCATTCGTTAGCACAATAGGGACAACTGCGGATCGGTCTGAGCGGGGCAGCGCGCCAGTTACCACCGCACCCTCTAATCGGCGATGATCTTATGCGACGAATTTGTCTGTTGGGTACCGGTCTGATCGGCGGCTTCTACACGGAGTCGCTCCACGGCCAGCGTTCGCGCGACAAAGTGACCGTCGCCTATTCGCGCTCCGCGGAACGGGCGCAGTCGTTTGCATCCAAGTGGAACATTCCGCGTGCCACCACCAATTTGCAGGAAGCGGTCGAAGGAAGCGATTCGGATGTGGTGATCGTTGCTTTACCGAATCATTTGCACGAAGAAGCGGTGCTCGCCGCGGCGGCGGCGGGGAAAGCGGTCCTCTGCACCAAACCGCTTGGGCGCACGGCGGCCGAAGCGCTGCGGATGCTCGAGGCGTGCGAACAATCCGGCGTGTTTCACGGCTATCTGGAAGACCTCTGCTATACGCCCAAAACACTCAAGGCGCTAAGTTCGGTGCGCGAAGGCACCCTTGGCAAGGTGCTGTGGGTGCGCTCGCGCGAATGTCACTCGGGGCCGCACAGCGCATGGTTCTGGAACGTGGCCGAATCGGGTGGTGGGGCGATTGTTGATCTCGGTTGCCACTGCATCGAGATTGCCCGCAATTTTATCGGCAAGGATGTGAAGCCGGTAGAAGTGATGTGCTGGGGCGACACGCAGGTCCATCCGATTGAAGCGGAAGATCACGCCATTGGACTCGTGAAATACGAGAACGGCGCGATCGGGCAGTTTGAGGTGAGCTGGGCGTTCCGTGGCGGGATGGATTTGCGTGATGAAGTCTGCGGAACCGAGGGGACCATTTGGCTCAACCACTGGCTCCGCACCGGCTTCGACATGTACACCGGCGTCAGCCAAAACGGCTATGTGGCCGAGAAGGCCGATGGCAACACCGGCTGGCTGTTTCCCGTGGGCGATGAAGCCAAGGCGCTCGGCTACCCCGATATGTTCGCGGACATGTTCGCCGCGCTGGAAGGGGGCACAGCGCCAATGGAAACGTTCTACGATGGCTATGTGGTGAACGCCCTGATCGACGCCGCGTACAGTTCGATTCGCACGAAGCAGTGGGCGCCAGTGAACTTGCCACTGTGGCGCGGGGCTGCGAGTTCCCCCGAAGCGAAGGCGAGCCACGATTTCGACGCGGAACATCAGCTTCTTAAGCAAGAACTGCTACCGGATGGCCGCTCGAAGGTGATTCTGCGACACAAGCAAACGGGCAAAATTGTACAGCGCGTGGGCTGATATCTCTCACAATAGGCCTGCTGAGATGTGGCTTCCCGCCAAAATGGCCTGGAGAAAGCGGCTACAAACAGGGAAGGACCGGCGCCACAATCGCCACATTGCCAGCACTTAGGCACGATCTGCGGGTTAGCGTACTTTTGTTTACGTCACGCCGGGTGGTTGAGTGGCCCTGGCCTGCGCTCCGCTACCGCTTCGCGGCTAACGCCGTTTTTCGTATTTCGCGTTCTTTTGCGTTTTTCGCGGTTACTTGCTTTTCACTGAAACGACTTGCGGAATTGCGTTGGCGTCATGCCGGTCATTTTGCGGAAGCGTTTGGTGAAGTGGCTTTGGTCGAAGAAGCCGGTGTTTACCGCGATCACGGAGAGGGGTTCGTTCGTGTTCGCGAGGAGCCGCCGCGCTTCTTGCAGCCGAAGCGCGAGCAAAAACTCGTTCGGGCTCATCCGCAACAGGCGTTGGAAGAGCCGATGGACATGCGTCGGCGAAAGCCCACAGTGTTCGGCCAGTTCGGCCAGTTGCAGCCGTTCGCGGTAATGTTCCTCGAGATATCGCACCGCGGGAGCCAGCCGTTTGAAGCGGGAAAGTTGCTCCTTGGGCGTCGAGACGGGGTGCATGATACCGCACACGCCGATACACTCCCCGCTGGGCCCCAAGAGCGGAGTCTTGCTGGAGACGAACCATTGCATCGGCCCGCGGGTAAAGGGCACTAGCCAGGTTTGGTTGAGCACCGGCCCCGTCTCCATCACGCGTTGGTCCTCGGCGATGTACCCCTCCGCGAGGGCAGGGGGGTGAAAGTCGCGGTCGGAGCGGCCAAGCAAGGCCTCCTCGCTGACGGCACCGTAAACTTCCAAATTCGCCCGATTCATTCGCACAAAGCGGCTTTTGCGGTCTTTGGCGTAGAAGCAAAGGCCCGGCGCGTACTCGAACAGGTCCATCAGCGGCCGCAGGCTGGGATAGCGGGCGAAGAACTGGTCTTGGAACGGGCGACCGACGAGACTGGCAGCCATGGGACAAGCGCGCGGAAAAGGCAAGTTGGCTCAAGACAGGGTGCCCTGCGCCGCTTTCGGCGCTGGCCTATCGCAATATACTTAAAGGGTCCTTTCGTACCAAACTATTTTGCTGGTGGTACAAGACACTTTCGCGGTCGCAGGTGAGAATCACAAGAATAGTGCCGAGCGATCCGGCATTCGCATGACGATTGCTCTTCGTAAAACTTATCTTCCTTGATGCGACGATTGTACCAAGCCACTGCGGTGATTTTGCCGCACGGCCAGTCATCTGTGAAGAGCGGCTGCTTGTGAAGTGCGATTGGCAAGTACACTGGAACGAGTGTCGCTGCACCACGCGGCGAAGCGATCAACAGTAGGTTCTCTTTTCTAACTTCTTGTGGAGGTGCTTCTAATGAAACGAATGCTGAAGCTGGTGGCGCTTGGTGCGCTGGTGTGCTCGCCGATGGTGGCGCAAGGGCAGGAGTTGCTGGTGAACGGCGACTTGAACTCGACAACCCAGGTTGGCAGCCCGGCCCTGTACTATTCCGAACCGTTACCGTGGGTCATCACCACCGATCCTTGCTCGTACAGCCCTTGCGCGATCCTGCCGTATGTTCCGGGCGGGGTCTACACTCCCTACGCTGGTTACCAAGCAGGGTTTGCTGACCGTTTGGGTGGCGGTTTGGGTTTGATTGGCGCCGCCTTTGAAGGCCGCTATCCGGGTGAAATCACTGGCCCGGTCGACGTTGAAATCAAGCAAATTGTGCCGGGCGTGGCGGGCAACATTTATCGCTTCAGCGGCTGGGCCCACTTCGAAGGCGGATACGCCGGAGGTGTCGAGTTTCTCGCTTCCAATTCGCCAAACGCGCGCGCCGTCGCCGCAGCTTTGGCTGGTGGATTGGCGCCGGCCGAGACCGACACCATTTTTGCTCTCGAGTTTCTCGATAGCATGGGCGCCGTGTTGCCGGGTTCAATTTCGAACTACGAACTCCACAACGATGGTGGCCAGCAGAATGACAACCAATTGGATGGACGTACTTGGGTGCAGCACACACTGCGCGCCACTGCACCCGCAGGCACCGTCAGCGTGCAAGTGCGGGCCGCGATGATCAACGGGGAATTCAATATCGATCCGCCGGGACAATCGCAGAACGTGTTTTTTGACGATTTTTCGTTGCAAGTGGTGCCGGAGCCGGCCAGCATGTTGCTGGCGATGGCGGGCATTGCAACCCTGGTGTGCGTTCGCCGCCGGAGGTAATTCGGACGACGAGCAAAGTTTTTGATCGCAACTTGATTGAGCAAGGGCTGGCGAATGGTTCAGGCGGCGCCCCGGGCACGGGCGACCCCAGCGCCGGTCCTTGCTCAATCGCGATGAGTTTGATTGGGGCAACTAGGTTGAATCGTTCGTCTTGCGAATGGCGAACAGGTTTGGAACAGCGAGGACGTTGCGATGCGATTTCTATCCTTCACAGCCGCCTGCGGCTTGGCGATTGGAGTGCTGCCCGCACTTGGCACTGCGCAAGAGTTGCTTACAAACCCGAGTTTTGAGCAGAGTCCCAACACCGTTTCCGGTCCCCATGGCACGCCCATCGGCTGGACGCTTGAAGAGCTGCCGCGAGTTCCTGCTCAGGCAGGACCTTACCGAGGTGACTACAACAATGGGGGAGTGTCAACGACCCCTTGTCTGCCCAGCAATTACTGCAACGCCGTCGATGCTGCCGACTACACAGTGTGGCGCGACAACTTAGGAACCAATTTCACGCTGCCGAATCGCCACACGACGCTTACAGGTCCGGTCAATCAGTTCGATTACGACATCTGGAAGGCTGACTTCGGTTTTCCACGCACAGCGGATTTCGCTCAGTCGGCCAACTTTTCGCACATCGCGTTCAAGCCCTTGGGGTCCGAGGTTTTCTTCGATACCGGTGGCCTCTGGAGTGTTTGGTTCGAGCCGTACAACGGCACCACTTCTGGTAATCCCGACAACGAAACAAACCTCACCCAGACGGTTCCTGCAACTCCCGGCTTGACCTACACGATGGAGGCGCACGCGCTGTTTGAAGACTACTTCCCGGGTGGCGTTGACAATCTCAATGCGGGCACCGGGTCCACCCCCTCAGGCGCCCCATTCAACGACGGACCAGCTTCACCCACCGACGCTTTTTTCGGTTTGGACTTTCTTGATTCCACGGGAGCGGTGCTAACCGGGTCCGTGCAGATCGAACTCAAGGCGGCGGGCCAGCCAAGCAACACAACGTGGATGAAGCACACCTTGGTTGGAACCGCTCCTGCGGGCACAACCCACGTTCGGGTGCGGGCGACAATGATCGATGGCGTGCTCAATCCGCTGCCGAGTCCCCAAACTTTCCAGCAATCAATGTTTGTCGACTTGTTTTCGCTCACCGCCAGTGGTGGGGCTAGCGCCGCAGCGGCTGTGCCTGAGCCGAACAGTTGCTTGGTGCTGCTTGGCGTTGGGGGCGCGTTGATTGCCTATCGGCGGAGCTAGCCCGCCCCTGTTAGCGGGCTGTCACCCTCGCATGCATGCAAAACACTGCGATTCGCCTTAAGGGGCCCACTGTTCGCCTGCAGACAAAATAAGCATTCTGCAAATTGTTACGGGGTCAGGATTCCCATGAGCTCTCTCTCTCAAACTCGCCGTCGCTCTCATGCGTTTACGCTCGTTGAGTTGTTAGTCGTGATCGCCATCATCGGCATCTTGGTGGCGCTATTGCTGCCCGCTGTACAGGCCGCGCGGGAAGCCGCGCGCCGTACGCAGTGCAAGACGAATCTCAAGAACGTGGCCCTGGCGGTACAAAACTTCGTTGACACGCAGAAGATCTTTCCCACCGGCGGCACCCAGAATGCGGTGAAAATAGAAGACTTTTTGCGAGACTCTGGCGCCGCTAATCCGCGGGGGCCTGCTAATGGTCCTCTCAAACAAGGCTTGGGGTGGATGTTTCAAATTCTGCCCTTCTTGGAAGAGGGCGCCGTCGCGGGTATCGTGCGGACCGATCAGTTAGCCAGAAATCCGATTCCCCTCTACAACTGTCCTTCGCGGCGCGGCGTGACATTCTCGAACAAAAACAATAACGGTGAACAAATCACCGTATCGCTCGTTGATTATGCCGCGGCAACCGCGGCGCCGAGTCGTTCGGAACTTGGCGACGCCGAGTTCAATCGCTACGTAGCTCAAGCCGGCACGGGCGCGTTTCCCGACCAAGATCTTGGCGTCTCCTTCTACGGCTGCCCGAACTGCAGCTCCGCTTTGCCGGTGGGCCCTGACGCCAAAGCAGCTCTTTACCGCGGCATTATTCAACGCACCGACTGGTTCCCCATCCCCGGTACTGCTGCTGGTGGACGCCATATGGGCTTCACCAAAAAAATCACCCACGCCAAGATTACCGACGGTTCCAGCAAAACAATGCTGGTCTCCGAAAAGCGACTTCGTCCCAGCGAGTATGAAGGCATTACTTCCGGGCCGGAAAGCGCGAACGGTGTGTCGCCCTTGCACGATGACCGGGGCTGGGCCGATGGTTGGGACTATGACATCCTGCGCTGCACAATCTATCCTCCGCAGGCGGATGGCGAGTTCCCTCAAGGCAATAACCTCAATTCCAGTGCGCCGTTTACTGGTAGTCAGGTTGAATACGATAGCGCCATTTTCGCTTATATGTTTGGCTCCGCTCACCCAGCCGGGATGAACGCCGCAATGGCGGATGGCTCCACGCAGTTCCTCAGCTACGATATCGACCGCGAGCTCTTCAACCGCCTCGGCCACCGGTACGACGGCGAACCGGTCGCTGGCTATTAGAAACGAGCCCTCACCCAACCCTCTCCCGGCGGGTGAGGGCAACTTAAACTGCCTACTGCCCACTCACGCTGATGCCGCGCTGGATCGTCTGGACCCTGCTCACCCTGCTTAGTTGGGGTGTGTGGGCGATTCTTTCGCGGCTGGTTGAAAACGAGCTGACAGCGCTCCACAGCCAGGCGATTTCGACGCTGGGCGTGTTGCCAGTGATGATTGCGCTCTGGCTGATGCCCGATGAGCCCACTGCGGTCGAGCAGGTGCATCGCGGCGCAGGGTTGGCGCTCCTCGCCGGTGGACTGTCGTGTCTCGGCAACATCGCCTTCTTCGCAGCGAACCAGTTCACGCAGGCGGCCACGGTGATTCCCCTTACGGCGCTGTACCCGGTGGTGACGGTGCTGCTGGCGATTCCAATTTTCAAGGAAGCCCTCAACGGTTGGCAGTGGCTCGGTGTGCTGGTGTCGCTCGGCGCAATCGTGCTCTTCAACCCGCCGCAAGAGTTGGCGGCGGGCGCGTGGCGCTCGCCAACGTTGTTGTTGCCGCTGGCTTCGATTGGGCTGTGGGGCGTCACCGGGCTGTTGCAAAAGGGGGCGACGAACGTGATCTCCGCGCGGCGGACGTCGCTGTGGTTCTTGGCGGCGTTTATTCCGGTGTCGATTGCGATCTTGCTCGCGCGCCCGATTGATTTTGGCGGCCTGAGCATCAGGACCTGGGTGATCGCCAGTGCGCTCGGCTTCACCCTCGCCCTCGGCAACTTTACGATCCTGCGCGCCTTCGCCACTGGCGGCAAAGCGGCGATCATCGCGCCACTCGCCGGGCTATATCCGGTGGTGAGCATCCCCATCGCCATCGCGTACTTCGGCGAACGCCCCGGCGCCATGCAGGCGTGGGGCATCGTGCTGGCGCTGGTGGCCGTGGTGCTGCTGGCAATGGAAACACCCCAAGCGACTCAAGGTACGATGGGCTTTCAGCCTGTCGATCCCTAGTGATAACCCTCTTTGTAGGAGGCCTCTCCGAGGCCGATTTCGCTCTGCCAACTCAAACGACTGGACCAACCCAAATCGGCCTCGGAGAGGCCTCCTCTATGTTCATCAACACCACTTGCGAATCATGAAAACCCTCACCGAACTTACGCAAACCGGCGTCGTCATCGGCGATGGCGGGTATCTGATCGAACTTGAACGCCGCGGTTATGTGGATAGTGGCTCGGGGCGCGAGCGTGTCGGCACCGGGCGGGGGAGCGGGCAATTCACGCCAGAGGTGGCGATCGAAGAGCCTGAAGCGCTGCGGCAACTGCATCGCGAGTTTCTGTTGGCCGGGTCGCAGGTGCTGCAAGCGCTCACCTTCTTCGGCACGCGCGAAAAGTTGGGCCGCGCCGGTTACGGTTCGCAGGTGGAGGAGATCAACGCCGCCGCGGTGAAGCTGGCCAAGGAAGTGGCGGGCGACGATGCGCTGGTGGCGGGGAGCGTCTCGCGCACGCAGCTGGTGGAGCGTGAAGGGATGGAGTCGCTCGGCAGGGCGCGCGATCACATCGCCGAGCAGATTCGGCTGCTGAAAGATGCGGGGGTCGATTTTCTAATCCTGGAGACGTTCTTTCATCTGGCCGAAATGAAAGTGGCGCTCGAAGCGGCGGCCGACAGCGGGCTGCCGGCCATCGCCACAATGAGCTTTCGGCCGCTCACTCACCACTGCAGCGATGGTCACACGCCGGCCGAATGCGCCAAAGTGATGAGCGATCTGGGCGCCGTGGCGGTGGGCGCCAATTGTGAACAAGACCCGGAGCGAATGCTAAGTGTGTTGCGAGAAATGCGCGCCGCTACGAGCACACCGCTGGCCGCCCAGCCCGCCGCGTTCCGCACGACGAGTGAGTGCCATTCGTTCACTCGGCTGCCGGAGTTTCCTGACTCGCTAGAAGCAATTCAGATTCCTCGCAACGCGTTTAGCGAGTTCGGCGCGATCGCCAAGAACGAAGGCGTTGCCTACGCCGGCGGTTGTTGTGGTTGCAATGCGGCGTACATTCGGGCGCTCGCCGATGCGGTGCAAGCGGCGGCCGCGAAATGAACGAACCGGGCCAGTGCGCGATCGGCGTTGACCTCGGCGGCACCAAATGCGCCGCGGCGGCGGTGTTGTTTCCCGAGGGCCGAATCATTGCCCAGCTCAGCACCCGCACGCTTCCGCACCGCGGCAGCGCCGCAGTTCTGGCCGATGTGATCCTCAACATTCAGCAATTGAAATCGCAAGCCAAAGCGAGTGGAAACTCCCCCGCCGCTTGCGGCTTAGCCGTTGCCGAACTGGTTGGTCCTGCGGGCGACCTACTCTCCCACGCCACCTTCCATTGGCCGGGTGAACCTCTCGCACGCCGCATCGCGCTCGAGACCGGCCTGCCGTGCCGCATCGATGCTGATGTCCGCGCCGCCGCGCGCGCGGAAGCCCACTGGGGCGCCGGCCGCGGCGCGGAGTCATTTCTCTACGTCACCATTGGCACCGGCATCAGCGCGAGTCTGGTCATGGCGGGTGAGCCGTACCGCGGCGCCCGCGGGCTGACCGGCACGTTCGCCAGCAGTCCGCTTGAGTTTGCCGCTGAAGATGGCGAGCTGCACCCGAGCGTGATCCTGGAGCAGTTCGCCGCCGGTCCCGCGATCGCGCGGCGTTATGCCGCGATCGTCTCCACGTTCAGCGGCGACGCGCGGGACGTGCTGCTGCTCGCCGATAGCGGGGACGAACGGGCGCAGCGCGTCGTCGAATCGGCCGGCACTGTGCTGGGCAGCGCCCTCGGGGGGCTGGTGAACATTCTCGACCCGGAACTGGTGATCCTTGGCGGCGGCGTGGGTGCGGCGCCAGGCCGCTACCGAGACGCCGTCGACGCCGCGCTGCGGAGGGCCATCTACGCCGATACCCATCGCAACTTGCCGCTGGTGAGCGCTGGGCTCGGGGCCAATTCCGGCGTTATCGGCGCCGCAAGCATCGCCCTTCTTCCTTCTTTGAAATCCTGATGATTGAGCCTCAAATCTTCGCCGATTACGAATCGCTCTCGCAGCACGCCGCGGCCTGGCTCGCCGAACGCTGCTCGGCCCGCCCGAGCGCGCTGTTGTGTTTGGCAGCGGGCTCAACGCCGAGTCGAACCTACGAGCTCTTCGCCGCGCGACTGCGATCGAGCGCCGCCAGTCAACTGCGGTTCATCAAGCTCGATGAATGGGGGGGACTCCCGATGACCAGCAGCGCCACCTGCGAGCAGCAGTTGCGGCGCGAACTGATCGAGCCACTCGGCGCCGACCAGCGTTACTTCGCCTTCGAAAGTTCACCACTTGACCCCGCCGCCGAGTGCGCGCGAATCGCCGGTTGGCTCGCTGCGAACGGGCCGATTGACGTCGCCATTCTCGGCCTCGGCGTCAATGGCCACCTCGGCTTCAACGAGCCCGCGGCAGAGCTTAACCCGCATGCCCATGTCGCCGAACTTTCCGGCGCTTCACTCGGCCATGTGATGATTCAAGGCTCAGCCGACCAACCGAGATACGGCCTGACCCTCGGCATGGCAGACTTGCTGCACGCCCGCGAGATTTTGCTGCTGGTGAGCGGCGCCGCCAAACGCGCCCCGCTCGAGCGGCTGCTGACGGACGGAATATCGACCGATTTTCCCGCGTCGCTGCTGCAACTGCATCCGCGCGTCACGCTGCTGTGCGACACCGCCAGTCGTTCGGGCTGACTGCAGCATCTTTACGCCACTCCGTCCGCGGGCGATAATCGGTTGGTTGGCGTCCCTAGCTCAATCGGATAGAGCACTGGTCTTCGGAACCAGGGGTTGCAGGTTCGAGTCCTGCGGGGCGCGCTCGATAAAACCCCGGAGAACGCCTTGTTTTCCAGGGTTTTTGGCGTTTCGGGGCGAATCGCTAGAAGTTGCCCAATTGTCCTGAATTGTCTCCGGCGTGCTACGAAAGTCGGAATCTGGTGCAACCGTTGGTGCAACTGAAATTGAACGCTTGTCCATCGCCTTCGTCGGATCGGCTCCCCGCGGGTCATTCGCCCGGCGGTCATCGGTCCCGGTTGCTTTTGCCTGCTGCCGGTCGCTGATCGGGGAGCCGTCGAGGGGCAAGGCGGGAAGCGAATCGAGGGCGGCCCCAACGTCCAACAGGCGCGGATCAGTGTAGACGTTCATTGTCAGGTCGATGCTGGAATGCCGCATCGCCGATTGAGCAACGCGGGGTGAGACTCCACCAGCCGATAGCAGCGTGCCGAAGCTATGCCGCAAGCCGTTTGCTGTCGGCACGCGAAAACCGCCGCCTGTGCCACACGCCGGTCACAACAACTGAAGACAATGAGATGAATAAGCTCATCAACAAATCCGACGTAGGCTCTGGCACCACCATTCCCGACGCCGGTCCCAGCGAGAACCCGGTGACCCACGTTACATAGTCGTCCAGTCCGATACTTCCTGGCGACTTATCGCCAGGAATCGTGACTGTGGCGCCCAGTTGATCGCGATACGTCGTGTAGTCGGCCGCGTCCACACTGCCACTGGCGTCAAAGTCTCCTGGGAGGGGCGCTCCTTCATAGATCCAGAAAGTCCCTGCATCAGATGTTCCGCCCGTCAGAGCAGTCCCCCCCAGCCGATTTCCGAGCCATGAAATGCCGGTCGGAAAAGCCCCTTCCGTTGACGAAACGAACGAGTGCAGGGGGGAATACGACCCCGTGAGAAAGTTGAGCGACCAGATGAATCCCGATTCGTCCGCGCCGCCGTCCGACACGCCGTAGATCTCGGGACCCAACAGCGCCCAAGTCCCGCGAGGTGTTTCGCCCGAAGCCGCGTGATGCAGCACCTCGAAGTCGTCCGTGGCAAGGTCGTACTTCCAGATTGTTCCGGCGTTGTTGGCGCCGCCATTGGAGGCGCCACCGACCAAGCGCGACCCCGCCAAGGCGAGTCCCGCCGTCGGGTTTTCGCCATCGGTCATCGCTGCGAAATTATGGACGACCGCAAAGGCCTGAGAATTGAGGTCATAGCTCCAGATGGCGCCCCCACCCGAGCTGCCACCTTGGCTGGTAGCGCCGTAGAGGACGCCGTTACGGACAACGGGAAGCGCAACCGGAGCAGCCCCTTCGACGGCAGTTGTAAACTCGTGCAGAACTGTGAAAGTGCTGGCTGCCGGAGCATAGCGCCAGATGACGCCCGCATCATTTGCGCCGCCGAGAGTGCTGACTCCGAACAAGTCTCCTTGGTACTCCAGCAGTGAACTTGGATTCGACCCATCCATGCTTGGCGAGAGACTGCGAAGCGTGCTAAAATTTGTGGTCTCTAAGCTGTAGGTCCACAGCGTTCCGGCGTCATGGGCTCCTCCGGTCGCATTGACACCGTACAAATTTCCTCCTAGGACGACGAGCCCGCCGCTCGGTGAAGCCCCATCACTCGCCACGTCAAAATCGTGCGTGATTGAGAACAGGTTAGTTGTCTGATTGAACCGCCACAGCGCTCCCTCGCTGAAGGCGCCTGCTCCACCAGCCGAAGCTGTGCCCCAGAACCAATCGCCCTCCCCGTTGACCACGCTGACCGGAAGCCCGCCGCCCAGCATGCCGTCGAAAGAATGCAACACAGTGAGGGAAGCTGGCGAAGCCGCCGGGATGCACCCCACCAGCACCAACGCAATCAATTGCAAACCGCGCGGCGCACCAATTAAAGTAGTCGCCATGCAATCACCGTGATGGAAAGGACGTAGAACCCCCGCCAGGGCACGCGTCTCTACGCCGCACCGGGGCGAGTTTTGCCCTGATTCTACTTGCTTCTGCAGCCCACTTCCACCAGATTCCAGCGTCATCCAAGGACTTTTTTCAGGTCCTTGTTACGTCTTTCGGGCCGGAGACTAATTCCAACCAATTTCTACCCAATCCTCCTCGGATTCGATCCCTTGCAAATCAATTGTGCTGCCCCAGATGAAGCCGGAGACGGTGCTAGAAGGCCTGTAAACAAACACGAAGTATCCTGTGGCGTCCACAGAAACTCGTTGGGTTATCAAGCCCGTCAATTGCACGAACGTGTCTTGTACTTCATCGTCGCTGTCGTTCACCCAGCCTTCGATTGTCCAGACGTTAGAACTCGACTCGGTCACCGTCATCGTGAGCGTGGGGATGATATTGGTGCGACTCACATCAACCGTCGTATTGAATGACGTGACAAGCCCTTGGCTATCCGTCGCAGAAATCGTCAATTCGGCTCGCCCGCTCACATTCGCTGCGGAGTTCAAAATCAACTGCCCGGTCGAGCTTTTGATTGACACCGAATCGAAGAGGCTACTGTTGCTGTTGCTCAGGAGCGAATAGACCAACTGAGAGTCGCTGCTCTCCGCATCGGCAAAAGCGTCCCACAGCGAAACTGCATAGTTAAGCGAACTATCGCTGATCGCTAGATAAGATCGTCCGTTGCTCGTCGGGGCGTCGTTCGAAGCGCCGACCGGATTGCCACTCGGCAACGTCCTGTTGAGGTTGGCGGTGACAATCGCTAGATCCGTCGAATTGATGACGCCACTTCCATTCAGGTCTTGACGATAGTTGTACCCTGGACTGGTTGTCGACTTGCCGTTGTTGGCGGCAATCCAATCCCCAGCAAGCACTTGGCCACTGCCGTTCGTGTCTCCCACCAGCACGTTGAACGCGAACTCGAAATCACCCCCGGCTTCGCCATTTCCGCTGGCATAAGTGCCAGTGTTGTTGGCCCATTCACCATCGAGCGCCGTTCCTTCTAGATCGGTAACCGGATTCGCTCCTCCCGCATCGAGATCGATCCAATACCGATCCCGGGGGAGTGCGCTGGCGAGCGTCCACACCGCCTCGTGCGTTTCCGGCGTGTAATCGAAATCCGAGAACGAATAGTTGGCATTGATTTTGCCACTGAGGCAGAGGTCATAAATGTCGACGTTCACATCTTCGCTGAAGGTAATCCGAATCTGATTGAGATTGTTCCAAGGAAGCGTGGTTGTCTGAGCGGTTGAACCCACTGGGATCGAGAACCCTTGCGTTCCGAGCCCCTGAGCCTGCAGATGGCTGACGAAGGCCGAGGACCACGCGGTGCTGCCCACGCTCACATTGGTGACCGTGGGGGGCGTGGCGGTTAAGGCAACCCGCTCCTCAAGCGTCTCCAGCCCTCGCAATGAACGAGTCCAGGTTCGGCGCGCAGCGCCACTCCGGCGGAACAACATTTGATTCTCCCCCCCAACAAGAAAGTGATGGTGCGGCGGACTCAGGAGAACTGACGACTACGCCGGCGAGCCACTAAGACATATGGCCTCGCACACTCTGACGAACGCCGCGCCGTGCGCCGGTGGCCAAGAATTCGCGCGAGAAAGTCGGGTCAGCCCCGCAGCCCGCGCCGTATGCGACGATGGCGCTAAGGTTGCCTAAAGGGCGCTGTTGGGGAACTTCGGAAACGAGGCGTCGAAGAACTCTGCGATCTCTGCCCCACGGGGCTCATTGAAATTGCCGCTTCGGGTGGCAAACCCAACCGACGATTGATCGCCGGGCCGAGCACGACTGGAATGGGCTGCGACTCCAATCGCGTCACCAGCGGCTGCGCAGCGCTGAGAAAAAGTTGGTCATTCGCAATCGTTCGATGATAGTAGGCGATTGCCAACATGAGGAGCGAAACTGGAGGTGAATCAAATGATGCGATGATCCCGCGCACATCGTACGGCGTAAATGGCTCACTCTTGCGCATTGCCTCCAGATCAGCGTGCCGTAAGGCCGTTGCCGCCAAGCCAGCATCTGCCGGATATCGCTCGCGGGCTGCCAGGACAAATTGGCCCAATTCAGCGCTCGCTCTTGGCTCAAAGCGCCTGTTGAGCTGCTCGAACATAGTGGACGCCGCATTTCCGGAGATAGCGGGCGAATCGTATTTGATTTCCCACAGTCGGCGATAGAACGCCATCGCGACATCGTGCTGCTTGCGCAAATTAAAACAGTAGGCCAGCAAGGCGAGATCTTGCGGCTCTTCTGTGAGCGCATCGAGTTGTTCGAGTACGAGCAACGCATCGTCATACCGACGGGCAGCGAGCAAGGTTCGACCATAGCCCCGTAAGAATTCGGGATCGCGAGCGTTGACGCTGGACATGGCGGCCGTTTGCAGAACCTGGACCGCACTCGCGAGGTTGCCAGTTTCTTTAAGTCGCGCAGCGAGAGCGAGCGGTTCTTCTGGGGTCATCAGCATCGTCGCCGAACCGATCAGCGCTCCTACTCCAAGGAAAGTCGCCGCCCAGAAACGTTTCCGCCCTAGCAAGTGCGACCATCGATAAGGTTGAAGGCGGCGCTCGATGCTCTGCAAGGCTTGCCAGACTGGTTGCACCGATGACTCTCGGTCCAGCGGATTCGGCGCCACACAGCGCGCAATCAACTGCATCAGCTCCTCATCGATCCGACGATCCAGTCGAATCGTCACGATTTGCGGTTCGGACAGCTTATTGCTGAGCAGCACCAGCTGCTCTCGTGTGTTGGCTGCCGACACCCCGGCGTTCAGCGGCCTGCCAGTCATCAGCTCGTACAACACCGCTCCAAGGGCATAGATTTCGGTGGCGGCCGTCACCCCTTGCGGCGATTCGTCGGTAGATTGCAGCGAGCGGAGCAGCTCTGGCGCCATATACGGGAGCGTGCCGCCCAAGAGCGCCAATGACTGCTCCTGATTGTGGGCCAGATTGAAGTCAATCAGCACCGGCTCCAAGGCGTCCGTGACCAGAATATTGGAGGGTTTGATGTCGCCATGCAGCACCTGATGCGAATGAATATGGTCAAGCCCCGCGCACAGGCCGCAGGCGAGGTGAATTCTTTGGCGCAACGTCCATGGCGGAGCGGCTTGTGGTGAGTCAGCATTTGTCTTGAGCGCCGCTAAGTCCCGAGGAAAAGACGCGGGCAGAAGGTGCCGAAGGGTCCACCGCGAGACGAACGGCATGCAAATCCAAGAGAACCCTCGATCGTGATCAACTCCCGTAGAATGGATCGTCGCGACATTTTGATGCGAGAACCTCCCCAGCACGGCGGCCTCGCTCCGCAGCAGGGTGCTGACTTTCAGCACGACTCGGCGGCCTCCGACGCGTTGCTCTCGGCAGATGAAAACGCGCGCCGTGGCGCCGCGCCCCAATTCTTCTTCTATCTCGAAGCCTTCGTAGGTCGTTCCCGCTTCCGGCCAGCGAGGTTGTGGCAAGGCCGGAAACTCTAAGCTCCGCTGCCCGAAGAATTGATGCACCTCGACCAAGCGGTAGGCGGACTCCCAATAGTCATTCGGCAGGCTGCGAAACTGTGCGCAATACTCGTGCGGAGTTAACGTGGATTGATTGTCAGACCGACGGCGGAAATCCCACTCTACCAGATCCAAAAAAATGGACTTATCCGCCGAGAGGATGGGGTAGGCTTCCAGGGCCGCGGAGAGATCAGCAATCGCGCCGGCCTCACATTCCGCACGCACTTTTTTGGCCACCGCCTGAGCCGCCTGTCGCAAATTGGCCGGCATCGTGGCATGCAGAGCGTTGCGATGGGTGCTATCACTGCTCGACACCTAGTCGCTCCCGAATCTCAGCCAAGGTTCGGCGCACGGTACGCCCCGATGTGCCGACCTGTTCGCTAATCTCTTGTGTCGAGAAACCTTGCATCATGAGCGCGAAGATTTCTCGCTCGCGTGGGCCCAACGATTCGAACGCACATGTCATGGCTTCTCTCCCGGTGACAATCTGGCTGGGTGTCTCACAATCCGAGGGCAAACCATTAAGGGTGGGTATTCGGGAGACGGCGCATTGGTCCCCGGATTCCGAGCGTAGCTCGACCTCCCGCCGCAAATCGCGAGACTGCGCGCCAAGTTGCTTCCTGCGTTCCGTGAGAACCCGATTGCGACTCGCAATCACTAGAAAACCGATCAAATCGTCAGGATCAGAGAACTGCGCAAACCGCTGCCGCTCTTGAAACATCACCCGCCATACGGTCTGAGCGAAATCCTGTGAGTCGAATCGCCGCCGCATCGCGTCGGGGAGAATGCGGCGAACCACGCGGAGAATATGGCCGGTATACTTACCGGCTACTTCCGCGATAGCGGCCTCGTCGCCCTCGGCGATCCGCCGCATGAGCGCAGCAAATTCCTCCAGCGCTGGGGCGCCAGGCTCACACCGCGCAGTTGTCCCGCAGGAATTTTCCAAAAAAGTCGGTGTATTGACAGTTTCTCTGTCCATGCGAATCAGCGAATGCGTTCGCCAGGAGAGGGTGGCCTTTGCCCAGTTTAGCCATCCGCACAGTTCGCTTCCAGAGCGGAGCGGGTTTTCCAGTTAGCCGTCCCAAATGGGGAGTAGTTTTGGCTCTTGCGAAGTCCACGGCCCGCCCAATTCTCGTTTCCACATCGGTCCCTCAATCCCGCTCTGTTTTCTGTCAGCGGAATTTAAGCCACTTCAGCACCTTTCCATGACTGACAACCAGCCGAGTTTGCCTAAATCCCACCCACCCCAGGTTTTTGCTTGGATTGACCTCAAGTCTCAACTCGATACGGATCTACTAGTAACTGCTTTGCAAGGATTCCGCGGCATCACCGCGATCGAAACCAATCGCCTTCGCCGCGTCGCCATTCCCCCAGCGACGCGAAGTCTGTTCGTATTTGAAGAACACGCGGACTGCCCGCTTGAGCCGCTAAGCGATCGACATCCAGAAGCGCGCCTTGCCGGAATCGTGTTGAGAGACGTCAGCGCAAGTCCCTTACTCTGCCCACAGTGCGTGCCGATCGATCGAAAACATCGGTTGTCAGCGGTCTATCAAATTATCGATGAGCTCCTGCGCGACCGCCTCCACTACGAAGAGGTTGAACGCTCTCCAGCCGATCTCGACTTCCTACAAATTGATCGAATTGGGCTGCTTTCAAAAAGACAGCTAGAAGTGTTTCGGCAGTTGGGCGCTGGAGTCTCAAAGGAGCAATGCGCCACGCAACTTTCCCTTTCTCTGGCGACGGTTGAAAATCACAAGTACGCGATAATGAAGAAACTTCAGCTTCACCGCAGTCATCAACTCGTGCTGTTGGGGGCGCGTTTAGGTTGGCTTCAACAAGGCTTGTTCCGGCCTGATCCGCGCGACGCCGCAATCGATGGCGACGCACGGCAACCGCTAACTTAGTAGTGACGATTGCTATCCCCCATCGGCGCGATGCCCCAGGCTCAGCCAGACCTTCGGATCGATCTCGTACGCCATCGCTCGAACGGAGCCATCGCAGAAAAGCATTTCCAAAGCCGCAGAGTGCGCGCTGCCGAAGCCACTGTCGAAGGTCGAGACCAAGTCGTTCTCGTCGACGTGCGGCGGATAGATTACGGTGGTCAATGACCCACCCGCGACGAAGCGATGCAAATCGATGTCGTAGCCGCTCATCGCAGTTTCGTTGTCTCCTGCCGACTCGCCCGAGTCGTAGTGCTGCGGAGCGAGGAATTTTTCGCCAACTAGAATTGTACGGCTCATTCCATCGGTGATTCGTTGTGGTGGAGCCGATCGTCGCAGATGAGAAATCCCGGTAAAGCCCTTGTTGTCGGTCACCCGCCGCCAATACGAAGGGTCATCTCCTTCGGCGAGACTTGTTGGTCCCAAGAACGAGAACGCATGAGTCGCCCCGCTATTGATCGCGTAGTCTGTGCGAGCAACCATCGAGACCAGACCCGCCGGCAAGGGACGCGTGTGATGTGGCGCGCGATCACCTGCCCGATAAAGACCTACTGCTCTCCGGCTGGGGCAGTGCAGTATAGGAATCGGAGTCGCTAGTCGTTGTGAGTAAGCTTCCTCTCGGGCTGGTCCGTTTGCCCCACTTCCCAGGCGCTGCAAGTCGGTCTCCTCGATATGCGGCAATACTTGGAAAATCCAACCTCCAGGTTGGTCTCGGCCGACACCTCGCTCGGGAATGCCTGTCCAAGCCCGGCCCCAGCCGCCGTGTGGATATCTCGCATTAGTCGTTGAGAATGATTGGACCGCCACGCCGATTTGATGCAGGTTCGATCGGCACTGCGTCCGTCGAGCAGCTTCTCGGGCGGACTGAATGGCGGGGAGCAGGAGACCGATCAGAATCACGACGATGCCGATTACCACCAACAGTTCCACCAAAGTGAAACCTCGTCGGGTAGTCAACTTGTGGTGCTCGGTGAAAATCTCGGAGCCCCCGCTTCAAGCGGTGTTTCAAACGCCTAAGCTCTTTGGAAACGCTTCCATTCGATGTTCATTTTACTCGCAAGTGCGCGTAAGGAGCCAATCCAGCCAATCCCACTACTCAAGATTATTTCCCTCAGTCAGCCACATCGTCCGACGCGCAAGCAGACCGGGAAGCCCTACCGAGATGATTTACGTCAGCCCTTATCGCGCCGCCACCTGGATGCCTTACTTAACCGGGCGTTGGGTCGAGGGAACGCAAGCTGAACCGTAAGCATACAAGGTGTCGAGTGCATAATGCTTTTCCAGCGCTCTCATCAGCAACCACTGGTTCATGGCTCAGAAGCGTTCTGTACCGCAACAACCCTTCGCAGCAGCGAAAGAATTCGAACCATTCACACTGCGCGCAATTATTCTGTACCCAAAGACCAGTGCTCGCTCGCAGGTACAGAATTGGGTACAGAATCACTGGTAAAGCGTGCGAAATTGTGTAAAATCTAGAAAGTACGCAGGTGCTGAAAGGGCCTGCTGTTGTGACGTAACTTCAAGCGTCTCAAGCCGTTCCGTTGATTAGATAGTTACGCTTTGTTTCGGATGGCACAAACCTTCGGAACCAGGGGTTGTAGGTTCGAGTCCTGCGGGGCGCGCTTTCAAGGTGGCTCCTCCTGAGAGGGCAGTCGCCGTCCCGGGGCCCGCAGCGATGAACTTTGCCAGCAACTCTCCGCGCGTGCGAACTTTGAGTTTTCGGTAGATCGCCTTCATGTGATCGCCCACGGTGTGTTCGCTGATTTCCAGGGCTTCGGCGGCGGTTCGTCGCGTGCCGCCGCCGAGCAGCAGGATGAGCACCTGCCGTTCGCGCAGGGACAGCTCGATGAATTTCGTTCCCACGGGCAGATCGATTTCCTGCCGATGGAGCCATTCGACTTGCTGCCACAGGAGATGCACGATGGTGCGATCGCGCTCCGTGAACGCCGGTCGGCCTACCCGCCGATACAGCCCAATCCCGCTGTGGAACCGATGATCGATCGGATACACCGAGATCATGAATTGATCGAAGCCAATCTCCTGGAGCGCCTGGCCGGCGGCGGAAACCGAGAACTGCTCGTCACTGAGCACTGCGGCGCGGGTGAACGTTACGGTTCGCAGGGTCACGAGGGCTTGCGAGGCGAGTTCATTCACGGGACGAGCCAGCTCCAAGTTTTGGCACACGCCCCACACCCGCATCCGCTCCACCTCGTCTTGCCAACCGCCGTCATAGACCAGCATTGGTGCGGCGTCGCAGATGTCGTCCGGGCGGGAGCAGCCAATCCCGCCGAGGTAGCAGTCCGCATCGACGAGCTTCGCCACGCCTCCGAAGAGCAACTGGCGGCGCTCGGCGACCGTTAAGTCGAGCGCAGGATCACACGTTTCGCTCACCAACCGCAGCATCGCCTGCACATCGGCCAGCGCGAGCTGGGGGGCCAACTCCGTTTCGAGTGTGACGATTGGGGAAGGCATGAGTTGTGATTCTCGATTGACGGAGTCGACAGGAGTCTAGCTTCCCTGCCCGGTGAGAGAGGGGGCCTCGGCCGTGGTGAACTCATAATTCGGGCTGAGTTGGTTGGCCACCGGCGCTGGAAGGAACTTGGCGTACAACTGCGCTCGGGAGCTGACGTGCAGCTTGCGATAGATGCCTTTGATAAAATCGCCGATGGTGTGGGGACTCAATCGCAGCACCTCGGCGGCTTCGTCACGAGTTTTCTCCCCCAGCAACAGAATTAGCACTTGCCGCTCGCGAAGCGACAGCTTAACCAACTCTCCTTGAATCGGCAGGTTCAAACTCTCACGGTGAAGCCATTCCGCTTGGGTCCACGCCACATGCACCACCAGTCGATCCCGCTCTGTGAATCGAGGGCGGCCTAACCGGCGATGCAGGCCAAGCGCACTGTGCCCACATCGATCCAACGGAAACATCGCCCAGACAAAATGATCGAATCCGAGCGCGTTCCAAGCTTGGCCCGCTCGGGACTGGTAAAACTCGGTATCCGGGATCGCACACGAGCGGTGAATGGTCACTGGTTCGCCCCGCTCTCGCGCTGGGCGAACGTGCGCTTGGATCGGCTGCACGAGATCAGAGTGCATGCAGCGACCTAGCACCTCCATCCGCTCTGCAGCGCTGCGCCAGCCGCCATCGCACAGAGCCACTGGAGTCGAATCGGCTGGATCACGCGGATGAATGTATCCAGCGTCACTCATCCAGACATCCGCCTCCACCAATTGGGCTAACCCTGAAGCCAAGAGCCGACGACGCTCCAGCAGGGGGAGGGGTTGCTGCGGATCGCAGGCCGCGCCCACCAATTGGACCAAAGCCAGCGCATCGTCGGCGTCCATCTGCTGCAAGATGTCGGACATGTTGCTGTTTTCGCGAGTTAATGAACGTTCAGGTCGAACGCCAAGTTAAACCGGCTTCGATTCAATCATATTTCGTCTAGACCCTTTAACTTTTTTCAACGCCACCCAACTCATTAACGATCGTCGACGTGCGAAGGCAAGTCAATCGTTAACTTCGCTCGTTCAGCAAATCCGCTAGCGTAACGAGATCCAATCGTTCCCCCGAGTCAGTTCAGCGGGAGAAAATAGCCGTTGCTCAGCACCCCCGCAAATGCGTGAGTGTTTATACGAACAGTTGATGTTGCTCCTCCGTCGGCAATTATCGCGGGGCGCAGTTCAGTTGTTGTGTGAGGTGTGAAACTGCCGAACCCGTACTTCTGAGCCGCACTTTCTAGGAACCCGTCACACCGGAGACCCCCAAATATGTGGGAGTCGATTCCCGACCGACGGCATGCGATTCGCGCCGCCTCGTAGGTCGGGTAAACTTTCGGGCAAAATCACCCCCTTCAGCAGGCAAACCGCTAGGATTGCAGAGGGGAATTGTGAGATAATGCCCGCGTTTCCCCGCTGCCGCGGATTGGGCGCAGTCGGCCGAACGACCCCAACCGGGTGGATGCGCGGGCCGAGTGACGGACCGTGCTCCTTGAGCAGCACAAGTTTCTGCCGGCAAATAAAACGACTCGCTGGCCAACTTGGCGGCCGAGCTGGAAATCAGCGAGTCCGCGGTCAACCCTCGGCGTTTGAGCGCGCAGCGTCTGCGAGCCTTGTTGGCCGACGGGTCGAGCGATTGAGATTGCCATGCGTCACGACAGCATCACTTCGACTTCCGACGCGAAATTGCAGGAGTTGGTGGAGTTGGCCGTGGCGCGCTTGCAAGCGAGCCAGCCGATCGACATCGACGAACTCGCCCACGAAAACCCCGAGCTGGCCGGCGAACTCCGCGACTTACTGCCGACTATTGAACTGCTCGCCGCACTGGGCGACACCAAACGCGCCGACACGCCTCTCAGAGGACCCGTGCTCAGTGCCAGCTTGGCGCAAGGCCAAGTGCTCGGCGATTTCCGCCTCCTCCGCGAACTTGGTCACGGCGGGATGGGCGTGGTCTATCTAGCCGAACAAGTGTCGCTCGGTCGGCAGGTCGCGCTCAAAGTGTTGCCACTCGCGGGCAAACTCGACGAGCGGCAGTTGACCCGCTTTGTGGGTGAAGCGCGGATCGTCGCCACCCTACAACATCCGCACATTGTGCCGGTCTTCGCGGTCGGGTGCGAGCAGGGCGTTCATTTCTACGCGATGCAGTTCATTGCAGGCCGAAGTTTGCTGGAAGTCATCGCCGAGTGGAAGGAGCAAGCCCCCCCAGAACAAGCAACCACTGTTCCGATGCAGTACTCGGCTGGTGAGTTTCCATCACTCGACGAACGCATTCGACAAGCCGTCAGGTGGACGATCCAGGCCGCCGAAGCGCTCGATTACTCACATGAGCAGGGAATCGTCCATCGCGATATCAAGCCAGCCAATCTGCTGATCGACAAGACCGGCAAGCTCTGGGTGACCGACTTCGGAGTTGCGCGGGCGCTCATTGATTGTAGTCTCACGCTCACCGGAACCCTCGTCGGCACGCCGCGCTACATGAGCCCCGAACAAGCAGGCGGATTCAAAGCGGGTATCGGCTTTCCGACCGACATCTACTCGCTTGGGGCCACGCTTTACGAACTGGTCGCGCTGATGCCGGCCTACCCCGGGAGTGAGTATTCCGATCTGCTTCGCCGCATCCCCACCGAAGCGCCGCGTCCGGTACGCGAGCTGGAACCTCGCGCGCCACGTGATCTGGCGACGATCATCGACAAAGCAATGCGGCCCGAACCGACCGAGCGTTACGCCCGCGCGCAAGAGTTCGCCGACGACTTGGGCCGCTTCCTGCGCGGCGAGCCGATTCTCGCCTGTCCGATTACGCCCTTCGAGCGCGTACTCAAGTGGTCGCAGCGGCACGGCGACTTGGTCCGTGCAATTGGGTTTAGCGCTGCGCTGCTGTTCGCGCTGCTAGCGGTCGGCGTGACGCTGGTGAACCGCGCGCGGGTGGACGCCGTTGCCGCGCTCGAGCGTACTTCCGATCTGCTTTACGCCACCGACATGGCGGCCGCCTACGATGCCTGGAGTGAAGGTTGGGCCGATGAAGTGCGCACCATTTTAGCGCGGCACCGACCGGGGCCTGGTGAACCCGATCGCCGGGGCGCCGAGTGGCGGTTGCTTGATGGATTGGTCAAGCTGCCGAAGCCAAT
Organism: Pirellulales bacterium; assembly: GCA_022841705.1. GTDB lineage: Bacteria > Planctomycetota > Planctomycetia > Pirellulales > Lacipirellulaceae. The sequence continues at coordinate 1,527,830 of JALHQZ010000002.1, read as the reverse complement.
CGTGCTTAGCGGGCACGCGGGCGCGGTCAACGAGATTTGCCGGCTTCCTGATCAGCGGCTAGCAAGCGTCGGCGCCGATGGCACGCTGCGAATTTGGAATCTCGCGGCCCGCACGCACGAAGTTGTTAACCTCAGCGCGGGCTCGCTCGACTCGGTTGCGGTCTCCCCGGATGGCCACTGGCTCGCCGCCGGCGGAAAAGAGATTCAGCTCTACGATCTTCAACAGCAGAAGGTGGTTCGCAAACTGCCGCCGATGGAACATACGGTTGAATCCTTGGCGTTCACGCCCGATAGCAAAGCGCTGGTCGCGGGTCAGCGCTACAACTGGGTCACACTGTTCTCGCTGGAGGGCAAAGTGCTCCGCCAAACGCCGTGTCACTCGCGGGTCGAGTCACTCGAGTTTTTGCCACAGGGCGGGGGTTTGCTCGTCCCGAATCGGGTCGTCTCGAAGCCCAGCCTGACCCGGCATGTGGCGCAAGTGTGGGACGAACAGCTCGTCGCATTAAAGGCAGAGTTTGGCGGAAAGCGGAGATTCCAAACGCCCCAGGCCACTATCGTGAGAGTCCTGCCGCAGTCAAACTCGCTCGCCTTGGGATGCGGTTACAACAGTACGGCTTGTCTAGTTGATCGCAACTCCGGCAAAGCGCAATCGCTTCCTGTGAAGGGACGAGACCGCTTAACTGCGCTCGTTTGCTCGCCTAACGGCCGGACGGTCGTCGTAGGATACGCTGACGGTGTCGTCTCGGTTTTGGGGGTCAAATCTACCGCTGAGAGCCACGAGTTCGATGGCTACCGACAATCGATCGAGGCCCACGCGGGCTGCGTGATGAGCATCGCTTGCTTTGCTCAACAGAAGTTCGTCACCGCTGGCGTTGACGGGCTCATCAAAGTCTGGAATCTCGCGACATCCAGCCAACAACGCTGGCAGATCGCGGATTGCGAGCTTCGGTCGTTTGAACTTTCACCTGCAGGCAAATTGGCGGCCGTCGCCAGTAGCACGGAAATTCTGCTCGTTTCTGAGCGCGACACAGTCATCTCGCGCCGACCGAGTTCGCTATCAAACCCCACCATTGGCTGGTGCTCTGATGGGCAGCGGTTCGTGGTCTGCGACGAAACGATCGGCGAAGTGCAAGTCTTCGATTCAACAGGGAATCTGTTGCGGAGTCTTTCGTTTAAGGAGCCGACCTGGCAGGTCGAATTCACCCCTGACGGTGAACAGTTGGCTGTGGTCGGTCGGAATTTTTGGCGTCTCTACGACCTTCAAACCGGCAAGATCGTGTACGAACGACCTCTCCCGGGGCGCGGAGCTTCCGTCAGCTTCACACCGGATGGTAAAACAGTCGCTATCGGCGGTCAGTTTTCCACTATTGAGTTGTGCAGCACGAACACGGGCGACCCTGAACGTCAGCTGAAGTCCGGCAGTCACACCAGCGCGATGGACGTCAGCCCCGATGGCAGGGTTCTGGCCTCTGGCCATGTGAATAGCACCATTCGACTTTGGGATATTGCTTCCGGCGAGCTACTGGCCGAACTAATCGGACATCGCCGAGCCATGGTTAACCTGCGATTCTCGGCCGATGGACGGACCCTTTTTTCCTCTTCATTTGATGGCACCCTCGGGATTTGGTCGGTCACACATAGGCGAAGACTTAGCACGTTGACCTACGCCGGTCTGGGTCTGCCTGGCGTCGACTACTTGGTCGATCATGTCCCGCTGTTCTCCTTGACAACTAACCGGCTGGCCCTCGCGCATCCGGTGAGTGAGGGAGATGCGGTGATCGAAAGCTGGGGATTGTGAAGGCGCACAAGAAAGGATGCGGCAGCGCTCCGCGCCACCGCACCCTCACTTTCAACATTGCTGTTGCAGCAACCCCTAAAACTGGGTTGTCGTCACTTCCTCCCCAGCCCGCGTCACCAGCCGGGCGTAATCGCGGATGCTGATGTCTTCCGTGATCGGCCGGGCAGAACCATCGCCGAAGGCGTGCAGCACCACGCCGGGGTGGAACGACCACGGCTCGCTGGTGCCGAAGGTGTTGTAGTAGGGGTGGGGATAAGCGAAGGCTTCCATATCGATGCCGTTGGTGCAGTTCATCGCGCAGGGACCGACATCAGTGGCGCCATCGGTGCTCGAGCCATCGATATTCATGTCCGAAGCAGGCCGGCACCAGCCACCGGCATTCACCCGCGAAGTCGCCACGTCGGAACCACCCAAGCCCTTGCGATACAGCGCCGGCCGGCCAGCTGATTCGGCAAAGAGAATGGTCTTCGACAAGCCATCGATGACCTTCTTATAGCTACTTTTCAAGTTGTTGTACTCCATGATGCCGGGCGCATCGAGCGGCAAGCCGTTGTTGTCGGTCTTGGTGGTGTCGATCAGATTGGCCGTCGCGAGCCGCTTATCAACCCAAATGGTGGGCGAGTAATCGGTCTGCGCGGCGACGATGCCGGCCCACGGTTTAGTTTCCGGCACACCATCAAGACGATCTTGCGGCTCCGGCGACGAAGGGCATAGCAGCGCGGGAATCACGGTGCTTACCACGCGGCGGTTGTCAATGTGCCCCCAGTTCTTGGTGAGGTCGAATTGCTGACGTAAGTTCGCCTCTTCAAAGTAGGGCAAGAGCAAGGTCAAGGCTGCAATCCGCGGCGCGGTGGTCAAGCCCGCCGGGCGAGCGCTAACCGGCACCACTTGGCGAGCGTCGTGATAGTTCTGCACCGCGAGGCCAATTTGCTTGAGGTTGTTAATGCACTGTGTGCGCCGCGCGGCTTCGCGAGCTGCTTGTACGGCTGGCAACAATAGCGCGACCAAGATGCCAATGATCGCGATGACCACCAGCAGCTCCACCAGCGTGAACCCACGCTGGCGATTGAAAGGACGAAGGGACATGGTGAGACTCCTGACTAAAGTGAATAAAGGTGTTGGTGACGTGAGGAACAGGTTTGACGATTTGTTTACAACTTGATCGGCGGCAACTCGGTCGGCTGGGCGGCGATTTCCACTACCAGCGGCGAACTTTCCGCTTTGCCGTATTGGGGCGGTATGACATTTGGCCCGGCTTGCACATCGGCCCCAACCTTCACCGGCTTGTACCACTGCACCGTGACGGTGTACTTGCCTTCTGGAGCACCGTCGCCCCCCGCGAACGTAGAGACCTTGAATGTTCCACCGGCGTCCACACTCGCGCGTGGCGTGGGGAACTCAATCGCAGGCTTGGTTTGCGGATTGAGGGTGACCATGGCGCCGGGAATTGGTTTGCCTTGGAAGGTGATCTGCCCCTTGGCTGGGTACACCGTCACTCGCTCCGGACCCGATTTGCCGCAGCCGATGACCGTCACCAGTAACAGCGCGAGGACCGCATTCCGCCGGACGGCGGGCCACAGTCGGCGCCAGCGGTTGAGGAATATCGTCGGCTCGGGGCGCTGCGGCGGAGCGGGCGCCGCATCTTTGGCGACCGGTTGCTCCCAAGCGTTGAAGCTATTGGCGGCGACATTCAAATCGTCGCGCACCAGCCGCACGCCCGCGACGCGGCGCACGATGTGAAACGCCAGCTGGCGATCGTAATAAGTCGGAACCTGGCCGGTGAGCGTCACCACGCCGCGGTCGATGGACGGGTGAATAACTCGGTTTGCGCTCGGATGCAGTAACTGCAGGGCAATACCAATTCGCGTGAGAAGCTCCGCGTCGTTAATTGACAGCGATTGATTAACTGGGAGAGTCATCGGAAATACCTTTATGGATGGAAAGTTGTGGGGAATGTTGAGAGCCAATTGCCAGCACTATTGCAAGCGAACAACAACAGCGGCACATGGAAGTCTCCGGTGGGAAGAAATGCGGGAATAACCAAACTCCGCCCGAGCGGCGGGGGGACTCGCCTCGGCAATCAGCCGTCGGCAAGCAAGCGGTTTAGAAGTGAACCTCTCGCGGGTGGCGAGTCGGCTTCAATCGTAGAAATTCTAACGACGCGCCGCCGAATCGACGGCGGTCGTTCTCTGCAAGCGGCGCTTCTCGGTACGATCGATTTGCACAATCACGCCATCCTGCACGATGATGTTCACATAACCGAACCGCAGCCCCCGCAGTGCTTCGCGAATCGGCGCGAGGAGTGCGTCGCTATCGGAGGCGTAAGTGGGGGGCGCTTTTTCGAGAGTCGTTTCCATAGTCTCACTCGCGGGGTTTAAATCTCGTACTCCGGTGCGAACACCCGAGCTTGCTTCGCGGCAACGTACACCTGTTCGCCTTTTTCCAACCCAAGTTCCCGGAACTTTTCAAACGGCACATCCACCTGAATCGCTTCGCCTTCCGCCGTGGCGAGCGCGACCTTCGCCACCGCCCCGGCGGGATTGATCCGCGTGATCGTCGCCGCCAGCGCCGGAGCGCCGTTCATGTGCCGCGCGATTTGCAAATCGTGCGGCCGGACATACACCTTGGTGTCGCCGGTGCGATCGGCGTGCGCCGGGGCGCCGACCATCGCCGGCGCATCGATCCGCACCCCGCCTACCACTGCTTGACCTTGTTCCACCCGCCCGCGAAATACATTCACTTGGCCGAGGAAGTCCATCACGAACTCGGTCTTCGGATGATGGAACACCTCGGCTGGCGGACCCACCTGTTCAATCCGCGCTTGGTTCATCACCACTACCCGGTCCGCGACTTCGAGCGCCTCTTCTTGGTCGTGCGTCACCAAAATCGTGGTGACGTGGATCTCTTCATGCAGCCGCCGTAGCCAATCCCGCAAACCTTGCCGGACCTTCGCGTCGAGCGCGCCGAACGGTTCGTCGAGCAGCAGCACCCGCGGCTCGATCGCCAAAGCCCGTGCGAGCGCCACGCGTTGCCGCTGCCCGCCCGAGAGCTGCGCTGGATACCTGGCCCCAAAGTTTTCGAGGTGAATCAATTTCAATAGTTCATTAACCTTGGCGGCTATCTTCTCGCGACTCGGCCGCTGCGAGCGCGGCCGAACTCGCAGCCCAAACGCGATGTTTTCAAACACCGTCATGTGCTTGAAGAGCGCGTAGTGCTGAAACACAAACCCCACCTGCCGACTGCCCACGCTTTGCTGAGCGACATTCTCGCCATCGAACAGCACCTTCGACTCATCGCCATCGGGCGATTCGAGCCCGGCGATAATTCGCAGTAGCGTCGTCTTGCCGGAACCTGAAGGCCCCAGCAAAGTCACCAGCTCCCCATCGGCAATTGTGAGGCTCACATTGTCGAGCGCTTTATAACTGCCGAACGTCTTCGAGACGTTCTTGATTTCAATACTCATGCCATTTCCCCCTGATTAAGAGGGCTCTACCGTGGACGGTTCGAGAGACGCTAATTGGACTTGGCGTAGGCGCCATTCAATGATCGTTTTCACCGCCAGCGTGGCGACGCCGAGTAGGGCGAGCAGCGACGCCATCGCGAACGCCGCGCGGGAGTTGTATTCGTTGTAAAGCAGTTCAATATGCAAGGGCAGCGTGTTGGTCTTGCCGCGAATGTGACCCGACACCACCGCCACGGCGCCGAACTCACCCATCGCCCGGGCGTTGCACAAAATCACACCGTAGAGCAGCGCCCACTTCACGTTCGGCAGGGTGACCCGCCAGAAGGTTTGCCAGCCGCTGGCGCCGAGCGAGAGCGCCGCTTGTTCTTCTTCGGAGCCTTGCTCCTGCATCAATGGAATCAGCTCCCGTGCGACGAAGGGAAAGGTCACAAACACGGTGGCCAAGATAATCCCCGGCGCCGCAAAGATGATTTGCAAATTGTTCGCGCTCAGCCACGGCCCAAGCCAGCCTTGCAGGCCAAACATCAGCACGTACACCAGCCCCGAAATCACTGGCGACACCGCGAACGGTAGATCGATCAGCGAAATCAAGAAGCTCTTGCCGAAAAAATCGAACTTCGCGATCGCCCAGCTTGCCACCAGTCCGAACACGAGGTTCAGCGGCACCGCCACGGCGGCGGCGATAATTGTCAGCCGAATTGCTTGCCACGCATAGGGATCGTTGAAGCTTTCTAGGTAACCTCGCCAGCCATCGCGGAAGGCTTCGATGAAGATCACCGCCAGCGGCAACAGCAGCAGCAAGCCCGCCGCCAGCAACGTGCCGCCAATCATCAGCCCGCGCAACCAATGAGGATCGCGCACCGCTCGGCGTTTGTCGGTTAAAGTGGCGGACATCTTACATCACCCCCCGATAACGTTTGGCGATCCGCCACTGCAGCACATTAATCGCCAGCAGCACCGCGAACGACGCCAACAGCATCACCACCGCGAGCGCGCTTGCCGCGGCGATGTCGAACTGCTCTAGTTTGGTTACGATCAAGAGCGACGTAATCTCCGTCTTCATCGGCATGTTGCCCGCGATGAACACCACCGAGCCGTACTCGCCGATCGCCCTGGCGAAGGCGAGCGCGAACCCGGTGAGCAGCGCCGGCAAGATCGACGGAAAGATCACCCGCACGAACGTGGTGAAGCGCGACGCGCCAAGGCTCGCCGCCGCTTCTTCCGCTTCGCCATCGAGCTCTTCCAGCGCCGGTTGCAACGTCCGCACCACAAACGGCAGGCCGATGAACACGAGCGCGATGGTAATCCCCAGCGGGGAGAACGCCGCCTTGATGCCCAGCGGTTCGAGGTATCGGCCGATCCAACCGTTCTTGCTGAGTAGCGCCGTGAGCGCGATGCCCGACACCGCCGTCGGTAGCGCAAACGGCATGTCGATGATCGCATCGATTATTCGCCGCCCCGGAAACCGGTAGCGAACCAGGGTCCATGCGATGATGAAGCCCAACAGTGCGCTCACCGCCGCCGCAACCAGCGAGGCGCCGAACGTCAACTTGTAGGACGCCACCACTCGCGGTTCGGAGATCATGAGCCACAGCCGATCCCACGGAATGGTCGCCGTCTTGAGGAACAGCGCCGCCAGCGGGATCAGCACTACCAGGCTCAGGTACGTCAGGGTCAATCCCAACGTCAGCCCAAAGCCCGGCAGCACGCTGCGTGATTTAAGTTTGAATGCCATTGTTCAGCCGGTGGTGTGATTGCTCTGCTTTGGGCGCCATGCCCACAGCCCTGGGTGGGAATGGCACCCGATTGTCAATCCGTTGATCGCAACGAAGATTAATTACCCGGCTGATAGATTTTGTCGAACACGCCCCCTTCGCTGAAATGCGTAGCGATGGCGCTCTTCCAATCGCCAAACGCCTCGCGAATGGTGAACAGCTTCACATCCGCAAAGTTCTTTCGCTGCTCGGCCGAGATCGCGTTCTCGAGCGCGGGACGAAAGAAGTGCTTGGCGGCGAGTTGTTGACCTTGGGGTGAATAGAGGTGCTCGAGATAGGCCTTGGCGACTTCGGTAGTCCCGTGCTTCTCGGCGTTCTTATCAACAACGGCCACCGGCGGTTCGGCGAGGATACTTACCGACGGAACAATTAGTTCCGGCGCTTCGGTTCCATTCTTCTTCGCTTCGTCGAGGGCCAGAAACGCTTCATTCTCCCATGCCAGCAGCACGTCGCCGATGCCGTTTTGGAGGAAGGTATTGGTCGAAGCCCGGGCGCCCGAATCGAGCACTTCTACGCGGCTGTAGAGTTGTTTAATGAAGTCTTGCGCTTTGGCTTGGGCAGCTTCGACCTCGGCCTTCGCCGCGGGGTCGGTGAGCTTCTTCAGGTCACCCAGTTCCTGCTGCAGGACAAAACCCCACGCAGCGAGGTAATTCCACTTGGCGCCGCCGGAGGTCTTGGGGTTCGGCGTGACGATCGAAACGCCTTCCTTCACAAGGTCGTTCCAGTCCTTAATTCCTTTGGGATTTCCTTTGCGAACGAGGAACACAATCGTCGAGGTGTAGGGCGAGCTGTTGTAGAGCAAACGCTTCTGCCAACCCGGCGCGATGAGACCGCCCTGCTCCACAATCGCATCGATATCGGGCTCCACGCCCAGCGTCACCACGTCGGCTTCAAGGCCCGCGATCACCGACAACGCTTGCTTGCCGCTGCCCCCGTGTGATTGCTCAACGGATACGATATCTCCAGTGCGGCTTTTCCAATATTCCGCGAACGATTCGTTGAACTCTTGATAGAACTCGCGGGTCGGGTCGTAGGAGACATTCAGCAGCCGAACTTCCCTGCCCGGTTTCGCTCCCGACTCATTTTCTGACGAGCTGTTGGCGACCGTCGTCGACTGCTGGCAACCGGTCGCCAGCGCGGTAGCGAGAGCAACGGCGACGAGCAGAGTTCGGTAAGTGGTGGTGGGCGAGAACATGGCGACTGAGGGTTCCTGTTTTCGAGTGGCGCGGTGGTCCGCAGGTTGATGACGCCCCCTTAAGGCAACCGGCGTGCCATTCGCATTACGAACCGTTCCGCCGGGGAAAGTTCGCCCAAACCCCCCGAAATCGCGGCCAACAGGGTTGTTGCCGTGATATAATCTGGGTGCTATCCTTGATATATGCTGACTACCGATGATATCTAACGGGTCCGAGGATATGGACAACCTCCGCGAACTGCTGCTCGCCGTGTGGGCCGAAGCGTGTCGACACCTGGAGATTCGCGAGTCTGCACGCAACTTCGCCGGCTTATTGGTTCCACATTTGCCGCTAGCATCGCTCGCGCTGGTGCGGTTCGATGCTTCCCGCCGCGCGATCATCCCTGCGGCGCTGGCCGATGGCGACGATGACCTGCCGCCCGAGATGATTTGCACCACCACCCAGTGGCGCAAGCTTATGGCCTGGGCCGGCGGCAGAACGCTGCTCCATGGGCAAGGCTCGCGAGCGCCGGAAGAATTGCGGCTTCTCTCCCGCGACAATTGCCCGAGCGATACGCTGGCCGCGGCGCTAACCGAAGAAGGCCGACCGGCCGGCGCTGTGCTGTTCATCGCCCAGTCCAACACCAAGTTTTCAGGCGAACAGGTGCGCCTCGTCCGCAAATTGGTCGAACCCTTCGCCGCGGCTTTGGAGAACGATCGCCGCTTGCAAGAACTTTCCGCGCTGCGCGAAGCGGCGGAAGCGGACCGGCGGTCGCTGCTCAATCGGTTGGGCCGGCGCGAGATGAGCGACAGCATCGTCGGCGCCGACTCGGGTCTGCGGCATGTGATGGAACGGGTGCAACTGGTCGCCAAGAGCGATGTGCCGGTGCTGATCCTCGGCGACACCGGCACCGGCAAGGAAGTGACCGCCCGCGCGATTCATAATGGCTCGCAGCGCGGTGAAGGCCCCTTCATTCGCGTGAACTGCGGGGCAATTCCCGCGGAGCTGATTGATTCCCATCTGTTCGGCCACGAGAAAGGGAGCTTCACCGGCGCTAGCGATCAACGGCAAGGCTGGTTCGAACGCGCGAGCAGCGGGACGCTGTTCCTCGATGAGATTGGCGAACTACCGCTGCCGGCGCAAGTCCGCCTGCTGCGGGTCCTACAAGATCACCAGATTGAGCGTGTCGGCGGGCAGCAGCCCATTCACGTCGATGTCCGCATCGTCGCCGCTACGCACCGCGATCTTGCCACGATGGTTCAGGAAGGAACGTTTCGCGAAGACTTGTGGTACCGGATTAACGTCTTTCCCATTCTGTTGCCGCCGCTCCGCGAACGAGTTGATGATATTCCCGCGCTCGCCCGGCATTTTGCCCAGCGCGCCGCCACCCGCTTCGGCCTCCCCGTGGTGGAACCACAACCCGAAGATTTGCGGTTGTTGTGCGAATACCCGTGGCCCGGCAACATTCGGGAGTTGGGCGCCGTGATCGACCGCGCCGCAATTCTGGGTGACGGCAAGCGCCTGGAAATCGCCGCCGCGCTGGGCGCCGGCGTGCCCGCGCTTCCGCGCACGACCAGCTCCGACGATTCGCCAAACGGTTTCGTCCTCAATGGTTCCTTCCCCACGCTCGACGAAGCCATGCGCTTGCATGTCGTCGCCGCGCTCAAGAAAACGCACGGCCGGATTGAAGGTGCTCGCGGGGCAGCCGCCATGTTGGCGATCAATCCGCACACGCTCCGGGCCCGGATGCGGAAATTAGGGGTGGATTGGAATGCGTTTCGCGAATAGTCGCCAGACGGCGCAAAGTGAAGTAACTGACTTCGTACTTGCCTCAAAAGTTCAAAGTTACCCGGGTATCTCCCGAAAAATTATCCCAGGTAACTGTTTCGTGGTCGGGGTCGTAGACGCCGCTTGAAACACTTACCGCGCGCGCTCCCTCGGGATGATGGATATTCAACACGACCCGACGAGGATGGCGTTGACCGGGGCACCTAATCTCGGCATCAATTCGTCCTTGTTTGACGCGCGACTCAACACGCACCGAGAGCGGGCCGAAATGCGAGACGACGTTGTCGAGTACGATTCGCTTCCCGTCAGCAAGCCAGCGCCGCGGCGTTCCGGCCAGCAGGTTCAGAGTATCTGATTGTTCCATCCATAGCATCCAGCGGGTTTGCATCAGGAACCAAGCCTCTTCATGCGTCTTGTGAACCGTGCCGCCGTAAGCATGTTCTTGAAACGTGCCTGTTTCCCGGTCACTGGAACTTGCCAGCGATAGATAGTAAGCCTGCAGAAAGGCGTTGAGTCGACCTTGTTGCAACTGCACCCAGGGATGGCGGCTGTAATAGGGTTGTGTAGGAGCAACATTGTCGATTGTATAATGTTCCGCGAAGACCTCCGACATCCATTGTGCCGATTGTTCGTGGGGCTCGACCACGCCCGTAAATACCAAGTGCATTGGCCCCAGCAAGGCGTCTCGCACAACGGGCGAGCCATGGGTGAAGTAATGCTCTTGTTCCGGAATCGAATAGAGAATTAGAGCGCCTCCAGGACCGGGCCAGGGAGGAGGATTCGGCGCCCAGCGCCCGTCGCCGAGTGGTACAACGGGAGCCTGCACCACCGCAGCAGCGAAGTTAACCCGAAGATCCGAACGAAAGTCCTCGGCTTCCCTGCGAATTCGATCTGCGTCGACCGAGCCAATCGCGGCCAACATGTCTGCTACGCTTTTCAGTCCTAGGTAAGAGTATCCGTTAAGCATAAACGAGGGGTACGGATCCTCAGCGTCCGCCATTTTGCCACGAATCATGCCTCGGCCTAAAGTGCGTGGAACCTCACGTTGTTCGTGCCGCCGAGAAGTTAAGTATTCGCAGGAACGAAGCACCTTGGGAGCCACTCGCTGCGCCCATTGCTTATCACCCGTATAGCGAAAGTGCTCCCCAACCGTCCACAGCACGGGCCCAACTTCTCCCTGGTACCCGCGGTAGTTCTGCATAAACCCATTGACATGTTGCTTCTCAAAAAAGTACTCGAGTGCGCGTTCTGCCAATTGATGCTGACCCAGGGAATCAAGAAACTGAATGATGGGCGCACTCTCCGAACCAATTGGTCCATAACCGGTGCTGGCAGCAATCGGTTCGTTGGGCTCGCGTCCGAAGCAAACTAGGTCCAGGTGAAGCAACCCCGCCTTAACCCGGTCGTTGATCAACTTTTCGGGCACTTCAATCGCGCCGCCTCGCTGCAGCTTCTTGCGCCAAAAATCTCGACACTCTTGCAATCGAACATCGAAATCTTGCTGACCCAACCGCTCAGCGCGCTCCGGTGGCAAGGCTTGATGGGGAATGCGACAATCGAGCGTTGTCGATTCACCCGGTCGAAGCAAGATGCTAAGCTCCTCATTGGGCAGAGGTCGGCCGTCGAGCTTGGCGATTGAGACAACCAACCGGCCAGCCTCATCCATATACCATCCCCGTTCCGCATCGAGCGCCCTGTTGGGAGTGGGAGCCAAGAAATAGGCGTAGCTCGCAGCCGATCCTCGATTCACCGCACGCGCTCGGAAATAAAGCACCGTTTGCTCGCGCTCCGCGCTGGTTTCCTGTGGCATTTGCTGCCGCGCTAGCTCCTGTTGCGCAGGTGTCATTGCCTCACGCGTCGATCCGCCGACACTGTAGTCGGCCACTAGATAATGCGTCCCCGTGATATTGTCCTCATTGAGAGCCGCAGATTCCAAGGTCACGTACGCCGTCAAATCGTAGACGATATCCGCCTGACGACGTGATGCGTGCAAGATGGGAAGTGACCCCTCGTCGAGCCAGCGCCGCATCGATTCTGCGGCGTTAACACCCTTGCCAAGCATGAAAGCGAATGATTGGCGACCTTCGCCGAAGAATCGCGCCAGAAGGGAGTCGGTCTTCAAGGCTTCTGACATCAAGGTGTTGTTTTGCGTTGCAATCTCGAACATCCGACAATCGCGCCCAACCCCCAGCCAAATCGGTAAGTGGAGCTGTCGGCCCCGGGCCGCAGCGAGTTCATAGGTTGGCTCAGCGGCGCCGTCGAACTTTTCCAACGCGGTTCGCCGAGCGGGTTGATCGATAAAACTTACGAGCTCCGCGAAGCTGCGATCGTCGGCCGCCGATGTGACAATTGCCCCATACTCGGGCAGATATACTGGCGCCGCACGATGCGGATCCCCAGCAAAGAAAGAGAACGAGCGCAGCTTTGTTTGTACGGATATTCGCGTCCGTCCTGGTCCGGGATGGATTCGAGCGCCCGTAACGGTTATCTGCAGACGTCCCTCTTGGCAATCGGAAGCAAACTCGAATCTACCGGCACTCGCATCTGCTCCCGCTCCGGTGGCGGTGATCTCGCCTAGATCTCCTCCATCCACATGCACCACGCCCGACGGTGGCGGCTTTCTCCAAACCAACGCGATTGTGATTGAACTTTCATCGACTGGAGTCGGGAGTGCTTTGTCAGCTTGAAGCGGCCCAGCCGCTTGGGCGGTGGTCAACAAGAAAGCAAGCCAGATTACCGAGTTTATTCTGTGGATCTGCACGTTTGAATATCTCCACTAAATGTGACCAGCAGAGTTGGCCAGTGCCAATAAGCGACCGTTCAACTCCGTCCCGCAAGTGCCGTTGGCCGCCAAGTTCATAAGGTTTGGGCGAAGGCATTGACAGGTTCGAATCGCCTATTCGATCGGCCAACGTTAATCATGCTGGGCTATGAGCGGCGTCTTTTGCCCCGGCAGACGTTCAATAAGCGGCGAGACTTCTGCCCATGACTGGACGGTTTGCTCCTGGGCGCCGAATTTAACCAACTGTTGGATCGCCTATTCCATAACTTGAACTGACTTGCAAAAGAGTCTTCAGTAGCACTAATTCTTTCGGATCTAAGCGAGCGGTGCTCTGAAGTGCCCCCACCATTCTAAGCCAGGTTGGTGTGAATTTTTCAAACGCTCACTGCCCCGTTCGCGGCGGGGAACTGAGACTAACTGTCGGCTGGAATGACTTGCGTTCCCTTGCGTAGGTCGCCACCTGCAGTATTTAATGAGGAGGAGAATTTGCTACCGAATTCGTCTCTTCTTTATTCCTCCGCGAAAGTCCAGCATGAGCCCCATCGAATCCGCTTTCAAAGCTGCCCAAGATCGTTACGCCGCGATTGGGGTCGACGCCTCAGCGGCGATTGCCAAGCTCGCCGGCGTGGCGATTTCCCTCAACTGTTGGCAGGGCGACGATGTCGCGGGGTTTGAAGGGGGCGGAGCTTTGGGCGACGGGCTCGCCGTCACCGGTTCGTATCCTGGGAAGGCGCGCAACGGCGATGAGCTGCGGGCCGATCTCGATGAAGCCTATCGGCTTATTCCGGGGCGGCATCGGCTGAACCTGCACGCCCTCTACGCCGAGTGCGGTGGCGAACACGTTGATCGCGATGCACTCGAAACGAAACACTTCAGCCGGTGGATCGACTGGGCGAAAGCGAATGGCCACGGGATCGATCAAAATCCCACCTACTTTTCGCACCCCCACAGTTCGAGCGGGTTCACGCTGGCTCACCAAGACGCGGGGATTCGGCAGTTCTGGGTCGATCACGGCATCGCCATGCGGAACATCGCTGCCGACACGGGCCGCGCGCTCGGCACGCCGTGCGTCAACAACGTTTGGATTCCGGATGGCCTGAAAGATTTGCCGGCCGATCGCAAGGCGCCGCGCCAGCGGCTGACCGAATCGCTCGACGCAATCTTTGCTGAGCCGAAAGATGCGAAGCACATTCGCGATGCGGTCGAACCGAAGCTGTTCGGCATCGGCTCCGAGAGTTATGTCGTCGGTTCGTACGACTACTATCTCGGCTACGCGCTGTCTCGTAAGAAAGTCCTCTGCCTCGATAGTGGGCACTTTCATCCGACCGAAGTGATTGGCGACAAGATTTCGTCGGTCTTTGCGTTCATCGATGAAGTACTGCTGCACGTGAGCCGCGGCGTGCGGTGGGATAGCGACCACGTGGTGATTCTGAACGACGAGATTCTGCTTTTGGCGCAAGAGCTAGTGCGTGGCGACTTCTTGGGCCAGACACACATTGGGCTTGACTTCTTCGATGCGTCGATCAACCGCGTGGCGGCGTGGGTGATCGGCACGCGCTCCACCCAGAAGGCGCTCTTGCGGGCGCTGCTCGATCCGGTCGCGCGGATGAAGGAAGCCGAACTCGCGGGTGATTACACCACTCGGCTCTGCCTGGGCGAAGAAGCCAAGAGCTTGCCGTGGGGCGCCGTTTGGGACTACTTCTGCGAATTGCAAGGCGCGCCGGTTGGTGAAGCGTGGCTCGGCGAATTGAAGAAGTACGAGCAGAAAATCTTGGCCGCGCGGGAAGCGCCGGTCGCTAAGCCGCGAGCGGCGGTGGCGAAGTAGCAATCGCATGACGCCCGACTGGAAACTTCCGCCCGGCGTGCCGCGGGGGGTGTGGGACTATGTGGCGTCGCCTGAGATCGCCACAGAGTATGACGCGTACCACGGCGACAATCCGCTGTTTGCGTTTGAAGCCCAAGTGCTGCGCGAGGAGTTTTCAACTCCGGGGCTGGTGGCCGATCTGGGGTGTGGCAGTGGCCGAGCGCTGATTCCGCTGGTGCGTGCTGGGCATCGCGGGCTGGCGATTGATCTGTCGGCGCACATGCTCGAAGTGGTGCGGCAGAAAGCGGCGGCCGAGTCGCTCGACATCCGCACGTTGCAGGCGAACCTCGTCGAGCTGGGTGAGGTGGAAGATCACTCCGTTGACTACGCGATGTGTCTCTTCAGCACGCTCGGCATGATCCGCGGGCGCGAGAATCGGCGGAGGTGTCTCGCGCACGTGCGTCGGATGCTTCGTCCGGGCGGCAAGTTTGTGCTGCACGTCCACAACTTTTGGTTCAACCTGTACGACCCCGGCGGCCCGTGGTGGGTGCTGCGAAGTCTCTTCAAACGCGGGGAGTGCGCGCAGCTCGAAGTCGGCGACAAGTTCTTCCCCTACCGCGGCGTGCCGAACTTTTTCCTGCACGTCTTCCGCAGCGGCGAGTTGAGGCGCGACCTAGCCGTCGCCGGTTTCGAAATACGCCGCTGGATTCCGCTGGAAGTCTCGCGCCGCCACGCCCTCCGCTGGCCGTGGTTGCTACCGAACCTGCGCGCGAACGGGTGGATCATCGTGGCAAGCGTTTAACTGTACGCCTCCGGCTGCCTGTTAAACGATCTTTTTCTCCCGCAGCGAAGTCGAAGAGAGATCAACGCGAAAGTCAGTTTCGGAAACCGGATCGCAGAGCGCGGCGAGTTGCGGTGGAAGATCGAGATTCTCGGCGGCGGTGAAGTGTTCGCCGATGGCTCGGCCGAAGACGCAGAAGCGTGTATCGAGCGCGGTCAGTTCGGTAATCGCAGCGTCCCGCCCCGTTTCGCTGCCGCTGTAGTAGCGTGGGTCCGCGATGCGCAGAATCGTGTCGGCTCCAACGATGAACGTAGCGCCGGGGGCCAATCGCGCTTTCTCGACGAACGTTGGGGCACATGTGAGCCAGACGTTTCGCTCGGCAAGTTGGGCGAGGCGTGATTCGATTTCGAGAAAATCGAGCGGCGGTTTGTCGACGTTCGTGACCGAGAGCTCATACGTCGCAGGTCGGCCGTAGCGCGCTGCGGCGTACGCGGCCATTTCGTGATGGCCGGCGTGCGGGGGGTTGAAAGCGCCGGGGAAGAAGAGGGCTGAGTGCGCTGCGGGGCAGGGGAGGGATCGGCCGGTGAGGAGGGGCAACCATTCAGGATGATTCGCGCGGCGCGAAGTAAGGGTTTCGGTTGGCAATGTTGCGATCGCGTGGGGCGCTAAGTCGCAAGCGGCAAACAGCGCGTGAAGGATGAACTCGGCCGCGAGCGCTTCTTCGGCGGCGCGGTCGCGGGCGCCTTTGGTGAGGGTAATCGACCGAACTCCGGTTTCTGCGGCGCTCTGCCACGCGATGTGTAGGCGGTGGTCACCGCGTTTAGGTCGAGTGCTTGCCAGGCTCGCCGTCGCGCCGAGGCCAATCAGTGCCTCGCAATCGCCTGCCAGTCGTCGGACGCGCTGGAACGCGGCCATCGCGAGCGCTCGGGCGGTCGCTTCGCTGCATGCTGATTCGGGGGTGAACCCCAGATACTTGACGAGCGCCGATTCGGCATAGGGGACGGTCGCCTCAAGCAGTGTGTTCGAAGCCCCTGGCACGCTGGCGAGCTGTGAAATCGCTGCGCTCCCGCCGCCGGTGATCGCCAGCACTGCGCGCCACGGCGAAGCGTGAAGTTGTTCGATCAGCGCGCGCGGTTCGTCGGGCATGGTTCTAGTTTCGTCCCTCCGCCGACAGCTCGCAAGCGTGTTGCCTGACGGCGACCGTGGGGTGTTGCTTTTCGGCAACATCGAACTGTGACGTCAGCGATTTATCCGCGGAAATCGGTGGTCCAACCGCCCCGGCGCCGCGATTGCTGTATCACACCTTCCTCGCCTCTCATCCCTTACCCCTTTCCTTGCCATGTCGCGCGTGCTGGAGTTCAACGATCTGCGCGCCGCTGCCGTGCTGGCGGGCGATTGGCGCAGGCTGCTTGCGCTCACGCCGCGGGCAACGTTCTTTCAAACGTTCGAATGGCTGCGCGCGTACTGGCGGCATTTCGGCGCGGGGCAAGAGTTGCGACTCTTGGCGATCGAGTCGGCCGGCACGCTGTTAGGAATTGTGCCGCTCGTCATTCGCACCGAGCAGCACCGGTTTGGGGCCGTGCGGGTGCTCACGTATCCGCTGGAGGACTGGGGCTTTTGGTACGCGCCCGTTGGTCCGCCCTCGCAAGCGGTGGCCACTTTAGCGATGCAGCATGTGGCCGCCACGCCCCGCGCGTGGGATTTGTGCGAACTACGCTGGGGCAATCGCGAAGAAGCGGATCGCGATGGAATGGCGCCGGCGATGGCGGCGGTTGGCATGACGCCGGAGCAAACAGCGACTGATCGCACTTCGATTCTTGCGCTCGATGAATTCACCGGCTGGGAAGATTATTTGCTGTCGCGCACCAGCAAAGTGCGGGAGAACATTCGCTGGCAGTTGCGACGGCTCGCGCGCGACCATCGCGTGGAGTTCGTGCGACATCGGCCGGCGGCACTATCCGCCGGCGATGGCGAACCGCGCTGGGACCTGTATTACCAGTGCCAGCGGTTGGCCGAAACCAGTTGGCAAGCCGATTTGACCGAGGGCAACACGCTCTGCCACCCGCGGGTGCGCGGTTTCATTCGCGATGCCCATATCGCCGCCGCGACGCTCGGGATGCTCGACGTGAATCTGCTGAAGATCGATGGTCAGTTCGTCGCCTACGCCTACAACTATCACCATGCGGGCCGGGTGTTCGGCCTGCGGATGGGTTACGCGGCTGAACAGGCGCCGAGCGGCGCCGGGGCGGCGCTCCTCTACCACATGCTGCGGGACGGGTTTGAGCGCGGTGATCGCGAGTTCGATCTCGGTGTCGGCGATCAAACCTACAAACAAGGGTTGCGCACCCATACCGCGGAGAACTACCGGCTCAGCTACGGAGCGCCACTCAACTGGCGACCGTATGCGGTGCGGCTCACGCGGTGGTTGCGCAAGTCGAAGAATGTGAAGCAAACTGGTTGAGCGATTCTCTTAACCAGCTATTTGCAACACGCACATTTGCCGCCGCCGTGCTGCTTGGCCGCTGCTTCACGCTCGCGGAGCTTCGCTTCATAGGCGACTTGCTGCGCCTGCTCGGGCGCGTAGAACGGGGCGCTTTCCTTGGGGATGGAAATCGCTTGTGTGAGCAGTTGCGATTGGCAACCGGTGAGCACGAGGCAAAGAGCGATCCAGCCAAAAGTTCGCATGTTCGTGACCTGAATAGCTTACGGGCAGCTTTGCTGATGACTGCTTTCGATCGCTTCCGACTGTTCCTTGAGCGCCGCGGCTTCCCGGGCCAGCTTGAACTCGGGGCCGGGGGCGTAGTACTGCACATCGTCAGTCAGGTAATAGGCGCTGGGGAGCGTTTGGCCGGAAATGTCCGACTGGCAGCCCGTGCTTAACCCGCAACCCAACAGGAGGCCGCCGGCCAGCCAACAGCTCAGGCGTCGCGAAGTGGTCGAGTGACGGTCCATGCCCAAAATCTCCCTAACAGATAAGCACTCCGCCAACCCAGGCGGCGAGGTACGAACGCTACAACCCTCATCGGCCAGCAGAATCGGCAGACTTTGACAGAATTGGGGAAGAGTCTGGGAAATTCTCGCGAAAGGGATTCAAGCGGTGGTGCTAGCACTGTAGATCTGGCTTTCAAGCTTGCCACTTAGCGGGTACACGCCAGCGGCCTCCTACAAAATGGCAACGACTCACCGCTTCCCGACAGGCTAGAAAGCCTGCCCCACGGTAGAATACAGGCGCCCCCTTTTAACCCCACGTCTTTCACCCCGCAACGAAATCATGCTCACCTGCCGGCGCCAGCAGTGGCTGCTTCTTGTGTTCGCGCTGCCGGCTGTGGCGCCACTTGCAGCTCGCGCGCAGTTTGGCAACATTCCGGACGAAAGTTATTACCCCGCGGTCGAGCAGCTCTACACCGGCGATTACCGGCGGGCATCGCGGAGCATGGCGGGCGAAGTGCGCGGCGCCATCAAGACGGCCCAAGCGCGGTGGGTCGATTCCATCGCCTACCATGCCCGACTCGGCGAGGTCTACTACCAGATGGGGCAGAACGGGCCGGCGCTCGAACAATTCGACACCGCAGCGCAACTGCTGCTGGCGTATCCCGACTGGCTGCTGCGGGTTAAGTTCACCGTCGGCCCGCGCCCCGCAACCAACACCCAGCGGTGGCTCGCGCCGTGGGGAAAGTCACCCCGGCCGGTAAGTTTCGGCGCCCTCCCGCGGACGTTTCTGGTTTCGCAGGGCAACATTTTCAACAACCAGCAAGTGGAACGAGGCGGGGTGGTGCAGCAGGCCCAATTCTGGAAAGTCAACGTGCTGGAAATCATCCGCACCTCGGCCCTTGCGATCCACCGCCGCAATCACATACTGGGGCCGTTGGCCGCGAACGATAAACTCTCGCGCGACTTGGCCGACCGCTTCTCGCGAGGCGGATTGACGATTGCGAACCACTGGTCCAACGGTTGGATCGAACTGCTGTCCGGCGTAGCGCAAGCGGGCATTGGCAAGAGCGAAGAGGCGCTCGGCGCGTTGTCGCGCGCCGTGCTCCTGGATGGACAGTTCGATCATGAGCTCACCGGCTTCGCGTTTCTCGTGCAGGGCGAGATCGCGCTCGAGTCGGGCAATCTGCAGGCGGCGGCCAACCTGTTCGCGGAAGCGGGCTACGCGGCGTATGCCTACCAAGATTTTTACGTGCTCGATGAAGCGCTGCGGCAAGGATTCACCACGCATGTTTCGCAGGGCGCCGAGGGAGTCTACCCTCCGCTGCCGATAGTGGCCACATGGTCGCAGCGCGATAACCTGGCGCACTTGGCGGTGGCCGCGCAGTTGGGGGTGGCCGATAGTTTGGCCGCCAGTCGCCAAACGCAAGGGGCGAGCGCTGCGCTCTCCGCGGTCAACAGCCGCTCGCGAGATGTGCTCGCTGGGCGACTTGGCGCCCAAGCACTCCGGCTGCAAGGGCTGCTCGCGTATCAACAAGGTGATCGCGAAGGGGGGGACGCGTCAGCGGCAAAAGCAATCGCCCGCCAACGCGAGATTTCGCTGGGCAATTTTCAGCTCGGGTTAACCTCAGCCCGGTTCGATTCGGGCGCCCTCTCGCCCCGCCAAACGGTGGGCGTGCTGAAGAAACTGCTTGCCGATCCCGCGCCAATCGACTGGACGCGCGACCCGCTGGAAGAAATTGCCGTCCTCGCCACCGATCACACCCCCGAGCTGGACCGCTACTTCACCGCCAGCGTCGAACGCCGAGAGGTTCTGCCGGCGATTGAAGTTTCCGAGCTGGCCAAGCGGCGGCGCTTCGGCCGAACCGATCCCTTCGGTGGTCGGCTGGTCAGCCTGCGGCTCTTGCTCACCACGCCCGAAGAGTATTTGGGTGAAACCGATCGACTGCAGCGCCAAGCGGTGCTCAATCGGCAGCCGCAGTTCGCGGAGTTGGCGACCGAAGCGGCCAAGCTCACCGCCACGCTCGCCGGGGATGCCTCGCTGCTGGCGGAGCCAAAGCTGTCGGGCGAACAGATGCTTGCGCTCAAATCGCTCGGCAAGTTGAGCGCGGAGCAGGAAGTGCTCCTCCGGCAGATCGCGCTGCAGCGGCAGCCCGCGCCGCTACTCTTCCCGCCCGAAGTTTCCGCAGCCGAGATTCAGAAACGCATTCGCCCCGGACAGGCGGTGATTATCTTCCATGAAGCGAACGACAAATTGTTTGGCTTCCTCTTGGTGCAGGATGACTACCATTTCTGGGAACTGGGCGCCACGCGCGAGCTGCGGCAAAGCGTCGCCGAGTTTTTGCGCGGCATCGGCAACTACACCCGCACCCGCACACTCGATCACGATGAAGTCGCCGGCGACACGTGGCGCACGCTAGCGACCGAACTCGGCGACGCGGTGCTCGGCCAATCGCGGCTCGACCTGACGCAAACGAAAGAGTTGATCGTGGTGCCCGATGGCCTGCTGTGGCATGTGCCGCTGGAAACGCTACTGGTCGCCGATTCCCGCGGCCCGCAACTGGTGGCGGATCAAGCGCCGGTGCGGTGCGTGCCGACCGCCGGGCTGGCGTTCGCCGCTGGCCCACCGATTCGACCCGTCAAGCGGAGCGTGGTGGTGCTCCCGACGGTGAGCGGACCGCAAGAAAGCGAGCGGGCCGAAGTGCGGTGGGAAGGTTTGTCTTCCGCACTTGCCGAATCGGTGCGTCTCTCCTCGGCACTGTCGAGTCCCACGCCGGTGGCGCTGGCGACGGTGAACCAACTCGTCACCGCCAGCGATGGTGAGCTCAGCCCCGGTGAAGCGCTGGCGCTCGATGTTGCGGGGCTCGACAGAGGCGATGCGGGTTCGATCGCCGCGTGGATGGAACTCCCCGCCGGGGCCCCCGACCGGATGATTTTGGCCGGCGTTCACACCGCGGCCGAGAATGGCCTCAAAGGCAGCCGCCGCGCGCGGGGCGAAGTGCTGCGCGATGGCGATGAAATGTTCCTTGCGTCATGCGGCCTCTTGGCGAGCGGCGTTCGTACGGCGCTCATCTCGCGCTGGACCACCGCCGGCCAAACCGCCGACGACTTGGTTCGCGAGTTCGCGCTGGAGATGGGCAACCTCCCGCCGAGCGAAGCGTGGCGCCGCAGTTTGTTATTGGCCCGCGCGGCGACGCTCGACCCGGCCAGCGAACCTCGCCTGCGCCCCCTCGCCGCGAATGATGACCCGCCACCGGCGAGCCACCCGCTGTTTTGGGCGGGGTATTTATTGGTGGATAATAGCCCGCAGGCGGTGGAGGAGGGTGAGGAGGAGCCGGCGAAAGAAGACGAGGAAGCGGAAAAGGATGAAGATGCGAAGCCCGCTCCCCCCGCCGGTTCTCTAAAGAGAGGCACCGGGGGCTAATGAGTAGCTCCGTAAAATCACGGCTCTCCCCATATCAACAATGGCGACAGTGCACCATCTTCACCCAAAATCTCAAGAACCGACAATGTAAGAACTTCTCGTTGCGATACGTAGAGGTAAGACTGCCCTTGGGAAATTTGTAGTCCAAGGAAACGCTGTCCGATGCGATCGAGAAGGTACTTCTCACGATCCCATTCATAGACTATCCCATCTGGTGCATAAGCGGTTGGCTCGAATCTTAGTCGCAACTGGTTTGCCTTAACATCCGCGGTATCAACTACCGATAGCGCAACGCTACTTGCCACGATGCGATAATCGTCTACTGCTAGAGTGAGTCGATCATACTCACCGAAGAGAAGGGATAGCCAAGTGTCGGAGAAGGCGATGCCGACTATTTCTTTACCAATGCCCGCCGATACGACGGGGATTTCCTGCGTCGCGTCGAAGTCTTTCTTTCCTATTGAAACCGCCTCTTGGGCCGTGGTATAGCCATTCCAAGGATGAGCGGAACGAACATTCAAATAATTCTCGATGAGCATCGGTCACGTCCAAGGGTTGTCGCTCACGCCTCTTCGTAACAATACGGCTTCCGCTGCTCGCGCGCCAGCAACCCGTTCGCTTCCGCATCACCGATAAACTCCTGATTCACCGGGTCCCACTTCAGCGGGCGACGGAGTTTCACCGCGGCGACGCCGAGGTGGCAGACCGTCGCGCTGCGGTGGCCGATTTCGACATGGCAGATCGGTTGTTTACGCGTTTCGAGGCACTCGAAGAAGTTCGCCATGTGGTCGTCGATCGGCGGGAGGCGCGTCGCGCTCGATTCGAGCGGCGTGGCGATCAGCTCGGGGTCGCTTGCTTCGAGCACGTGATCGCGGGAGACGTAGATCCAGCCGTGTTCGCCTTCGAACTGCACGCCGTGGTACTTTTCGCCCGGTTTTGGTTCGCCCTCCACGCCGCCGCCCCAGCCGTTGGCGCTGGTGCTATGGGTGAGGTGTTCGACGCCATCTTCGTACTCGTAACGAATGCGGTAGCGGCTGGGAGCCGAGTAGCCGCCGGGCACGGGGGCAATCATCGCGCGGCCTTCAATCTTCACGGGGCCGGTGTTTTCCTTATTGAGACCCCACAGGGCGATGTCATTATGGTGGGCGCCCCAGTCGGTCATCGTGCCGCCGGAGTAGTCGTACCAGTAGCGGAACGTGCGATGGCAGCGCTCGGGCACATAATCGGTCGCGGCGACTTGGCCCTGCCACATGTCCCAATCGAGTTCCTGCGGCACGGGCTTTACGGTAAACGGCCCGCCGTACAGACCTTGCGGAATCCAGACCCGCACGCGATGGATTTTACCCAATCGGCCATTGCGGACGAGCTCCACCGCGAGGCGGAACGTCTTGTTACTGCGCTGTTGGCTGCCGGTTTGCAGGATGCGGTCGCTAGACTTCACCGCGGCGACGAGTCGCTTGCCTTCGTCGATCGTCATCGTGAGGGGCTTCTCGGCATAGACATCCTTGCCGCTGGCGATCGCGCGCAGATTCACCAGCGTGTGCCAGTGGTCGGGCGTGGCGTTGATGATGGCGTCGACTTCTTTCAAATCGCACACCTTGCGATAGTCGGAAAACGACTGCGCTTTGGGGTACAGCTTCGCCGCTTCGCCGAGGCGGCCGGCATCGACATCGCAGAGCGCCACAATGTCGCCGAACGGCACAGCCAGGTTCGCATCGTACATGCCCATTCCGCCGCAGCCCACCACCGCAATCCGCGGCCGAGCGTTCGGTGATTTCTCCGCGGCAGAGACCGGGGCGACGGAGCTTTCCAGAAACCATTTCGGTAGCGCGAGCGCCACGCCGGCCGTAGTGGCGCGGCGAAGGAGAGTGCGGCGATTGAGCGAAGAGGACATAGCAGGGCAGGGGGGTGAGAACTCACTGGAAGAAGTTTTCTGCTCCCCAGTATAACCGCCTACCGGCCGAAAAGGGGCGCCCCCAGATTTACTCCCCGATGATTTTCACCAACACCCGTTTCCTGCGGCGGCCGTCGAACTCGCCGTAAAATATCTGCTCCCACGGGCCGAAATCGAGTTTTCCAGCGGTGATGGCCACCACCACTTCGCGCCCCATAATCTGCCGCTTGTGGTGGGCGTCGGCGTTGTCTTCGCCGGTGCGGTTATGATGGTACCGCTCCGGCGAAGCATCAAACGGGGCCAGTTCCTCGAGCCACTTCTTGTAATCCCGCAGCAGGCCACGCTCATCATCGTTGATGAAGACGCTGGCCGTGATGTGCATTGCGTTCACCAGACACAGCCCTTCCTGCACGCCGCTCTCGGTGACGCACTTTTCAACTTCGCGCGTGATGTTCACGAAGCCCAGGCGCTCGGGGAGCTCGTACCAAATTTCGCGGCGGAAAGATTTCATGAGGGATTTGGGATGTAGGATTTGGGGATCGAGAGTTCATTATCTCCGAAGACGATTTGCTGCAAGACGATGCTTCACGCCAAATCTGGATCGACACACTACGCGTTCATGATACCGAGCGGTACGGTTGGCCAATCGATGCCCAAATCCTCAATCCCACATCCCAAATCCTCCCCGGCTACTCCACCTTCTCCACGCTCTGCCATCGCCCCGTATCCGCGCTCTTCTCCACCGCTTCGAGCACCGCCACGCA
The DNA here is from genome assembly GCA_022841705.1 of Pirellulales bacterium. Classification (GTDB taxonomy): domain Bacteria; phylum Planctomycetota; class Planctomycetia; order Pirellulales; family Lacipirellulaceae. The sequence continues at coordinate 1,503,454 of JALHQZ010000002.1, read as the reverse complement.
ACGGGCGCCGGCGAGGAAGCAGGGGCTGGCCGCGGCGTCGTTGCCGATGGCGGTCATTAGGTCCACCACGGCGTGCGAGAAACCGTGGTCGTAGCCGAGCATATGCCCCGGCGGCCACCAGTTGCCAACGTACGGATGCGAACCCTCGGTGGCGATGATCTTGCGGAAGCCTTGGGCGCTGCCGGGGTCTGCCGTCGAGAAGAACTCCAGCACGTTAAGGTCCTCGAAACACCATGCGAGCGAACCCTTGCTGCCGTTCACTTCGATCCGATTAAAATTCTTGCGGCCCGGCGCCAGGCGCGTCGCTTCAAACGTGCCGGTGGCCCCATTGGCAAAACGAGCGAGGAACATCGTGTGATCATCGACCGTCACCTGCTCAGTTCCTTCGCCCGCAACCGCAGTCAGGCCTGAGGACGTTCCTTCAGCGGGGCGCTCGGTGATAAAGGTCTTCTTGTCGCCCACCACTTCGGTAATGGCGCCTGCCAGAAAATGCGCCAGGTCCACGCTATGGGCGCCTAGGTCGCCGTGCGCGCCGCTGCCGGCCGTCTCGGCCCGTAGCCGCCAGTTCATCGGAAACATCGGATCGACCAGCCAGTCTTGCAAATAGGTGCAGCGAACGTGCCGAATTTCACCGATCTGTCCTTCCTTAATAAGCTGCTTGGCGAGCGACACCGCCGGGCACTTGCGGTAATTGAAATTGACCATGTGCTTCACGCCCGCTGCGCGCACGGCGGTCAGCATTTCGCGCGCCTCGGCCAGATTCATCGCCAGCGGCTTTTCACAATAGACGTGCTTACCCGCCTTGGCGGCGGCCACGGCAATGTCGCGGTGGATATGCCCAGGGGCGCCGATGTCTACCAAATCGATGTCGGACCGGGTGACGAGTTTCTCCCAACTCGTTTCATAGCTTTCCCACCCCCAACGGCTGGCGAACTCGCGCACGCCCGCTTCATCCCGGCCACAGACTGCCTTCATCACGGGCTCGGCTGGCAGGTCAAAAAACTTCGCCGCCGTGCGAAAGGCCTGCGAGTGCGCCTTGCCCATGAATTTGTAACCCACCAGCCCTACATTCACCGTTTTCGCCATCGCACTAGGTTCCAAAAAGAGGTTAAACTGTTGGTCGCAAGAGGGGATCGCATCAACCCCTAAAATACCTTGTCAGAAGGCGACGGCCTATGCCCACGAAATCAGCGCCCGCGAACGATACGAATGTGACGGCCAAACCCGAGCGGCTGTTGTCGCTCGACGCTTTCCGGGGCGCCACCCTCTTGGCGATGGTCGCCGTGAATAACCCCGGCACGTGGGACGCCATGTACGCCCCGCTACAACATGCCGAGTGGCACGGCTGGACGCCCACGGATCTCATCTTCCCGTGGTTTGTATTCATCATGGGGACCGCGGTAGCGATCTCGATGAAAAAGTATCGCGAAGGGGCTAAACCTCCAGCGGCGGTGTACGGGCGGATCATTAAGCGCACCGTGGTGCTCTTCGCGCTCGGTCTCTTGCTCGCGGCGAGTGGCGCCATCTACTATGCGCTGGCCGGTGATTTCTCACATTTCAACATTTCGAACCTGCGAATCCCGGGCGTGCTGCAACGGCTGGCGCTTGCGTACCTCGCGGTGTCGCTGCTCGCCCTGCATGTTGGGTGGCGCGGGCAACTGGCCACTGCGGTGCTGATTCTCGCGGGGTACGCCACGCTGCTCTATTACCATCCGAACAAGGGCGATCCCGTCGGCAACCTTTCACCCACCGGCAATATGGTGCGTGTGGTGGACCTGGCAACCATCGGCGCCGCGCATATGTGGACCGGCGCCACCGATGAGCCAACCGACCCCGAAGGCTTGCTGAGCACGCTGCCCGCGATCGTCACGGCGCTTCTCGGCTACTGGGTGGGCCTCGCCATCGACCGCTGGCCGCGCAGCATGGCCACGGTGCTGAAGCTCGCGCTCATCGGCGGCGTGCTCTACTTCGCGGGTGAATACTGGCACACGCTTGGCATGCCGGTGAACAAGAAACTGTGGACCAGCAGTTTTGTGCTCGTGACCGGCGGACTGGCAATGGCAGCGCTGGCCGGCTGCTACGCGCTGTTCGATTTGTTCGGCGCCCGAAAACTTGCGGCGCCGTTTGCAATTGTCGGCCTCAACCCCATTACGGTGTTCGTCGGTTCGGGCCTCCTCGCACGTCTGCTTACGGTGATTAAAGTCGGTAGCGGCGAAGGCGCAATCACCCTGCAGAAATGGCTCTATCAGACGCTCTTTACCAGTTGGCTCAGCGAGCCGAAAATGGCGTCGCTCGGTTTTTCGCTCGCCACCGTCGCCTTCTGGTGGCTGGTGGCATGGCTGATGTGGCGCCGCGGCTGGGTTCTGCGGGTGTGAGCGGTGCGTCAAACACAAAAAGAAGAATCACCACAGAGGGTACGGAGGAAACACAGAGTAAAGAAAGGAGAAGGGAGAGAGGTGCAGGGGGGAAGGGTTAAATGGTCAAAGGTTCGAAGAGAAAAGTTCCCATCAACAACTCTTCTACTCTTCTACTCTTCTACTCTTCCACCTTTCTACCTCTTCCTCCGTCCTCTCTGTGCTCTCTGTGGTTAATCAGTAGTTTAGCCGTGAAATCTCGTCCGAAGCGATTAGCCCTGATCGACCTCGATTTGCCGCCGGCCAAATTGCCGAAGCGCGTGATCAAACTTTTGGATGATGCCGACCTGCGGATCGAGCGGTTCGTTCACGATCATCGCGATTCGCCCATCGCCGCATTCGTGCCGTGCGATTTCGTGCTTGTGTACCAGGCACTCGCGCAGATCACCGACCTCAACTTGGCAGCGGGGCATCGGTTTGTTGAATGGGGCAGCGGCGTGGGGGTGGCCACCTGCCTGGCCGCGATGCAGGGGTTCGATGCGATTGGCGTCGAGATCGAACCCGATCTGGTGGAGGTTTCCACTGCGCTCGCCGCCGACCACGATGTGGAAGCCGAGTTTGTCGCCGGCAGTTTCATCCCCGAAGGGGGCGAAGAGCTGGTCGACGAACAGCGCGACATCAACTGGCTCCGCACCGATGAGCACAGCGCGTACGAACTGATCGATTTGGAGCCAGATGACTTCGATCTCGTCTTCAGCTATCCTTGGCCCGGCGAAGAAGAAATGGTTTACAAACTGTTCGCCGAGTACGCCGCGGTGGGCGCCTTGCTGCTTACCTACCACGGCCAAGACGGCGTGCTGCTGCGGCGAAAAGTTCGGTAGCGGTTGGAACGGCGAAGCACGCGAATGAATACGGAGGAAAGAGGGAGGGAGACGATTGCAATCTCGTCCCCCGTCATCTCCCTGATCTCCTTTATTTCCAGCCCGTCGCATATCATATCGGTATGCCACCGGCAATCACCAGCAAGCAGAATCCCCGCATCAAGCAGGCCGCCGCACTGCGCAATCGGGGCGAGCGTGAGGCGCGCCGGCAAACGCTGGTGTACGGCGCCCGTGAGACGCAGCGCGCCCTCGCTGCTGGCGCCGAGCTGGTTGAGGCGTTTGTCTGCGCTGAACTCCTGCGGGGGACCGATGCCGAGTCGACCGCAGAGCAACTTCTCGGCGACTCGCGGACGTACACCGTCACGCCCGAAGTTTTTGAGCGCTTAGCGTACGGCGACCGGCTCGATGGCGTGATCGCCGTCGTCCGCACCACTGCACGCGGCTTAGCGGACCTCACGCTCCCCGCCGACCCGCTGATCGCCGTGATCGAAGGGAGCGAAAAACCAGGCAACCTGGGCGCCATCCTCCGCAGTGCCGATGGCGCCGGGGTCGATGCGATCATCGTCGCTGACGCGGTGATCGATCTCTTCAACCCGAACACCATCCGCGCAAGTGTCGGCGCCGTCTTCAAACCAAATATCGCCGTCGCGACAGCTGCGGAGACCTGCACATGGTTACACCGGCACGCCATCCGCGGTTATGCTTTGCGGCCCGACGCGCGCGAGTCCTACAGCGATGCCAACCTCACCGGCGGCGTGGCGGTACTGGTCGGCAACGAAGCCCACGGCCTCTCCGCCGCATGGAACGAAGCAAGCATCACGCCGCTCTCGCTCCCCATGCTCGGCCTCGCCGACAGTTTGAACGCATCAGTCGCGGCGGCGGTGCTGTTTTACGAAGCCCGCCGGCAACGGAAATAGAAATGAAGATTCACCACAGAGGACACAGAGAAAGAAAAGGAAGAATGTCCAATAACGAAACCGCGATGACCATTTCTTCCTATCCTCTTTCTCCGCGTCTTCCCTCCGTGTCCTCTGTGCTCTCTGTGGTAAATTTTTCTTAGAATGACTGAAGACGCAGACCCCCTTGCCGTTTTTCACGCCACCACGCGCACGTGGTTTACGGAGGCGCTCGAGACGCCCACGCGCGTGCAGCGCATGGCGTGGCCGGTGCTTGCGAGTGGGAAGAGTGCGCTTTTGCTGGCGCCCACCGGGTCGGGGAAGACGCTCGCGGCGTTTTTGGCGGCGATTGATCGACTCGCGTTTCCACGGGACAAGCCGCAAGCAGACGCGCCGCACGCGCGGGGAGTAAAGGTTCTCTATGTGTCGCCGCTGAAGGCGCTCGCCGTAGACGTCGATCGCAACCTGCGGGCGCCTCTGGTGGGGATTCAAACCATCGCGCAGCGCACGGGGGAAACGATTGTCGTCCCCGAAGTTGCCGTGCGGTCGGGCGATACGTCGGCGGCCGATCGGCGGGAAATCGTCCGGCATCCGCCGGAGATTCTCATCACCACGCCGGAGTCGCTGTACCTGCTGCTCACGTCGAAATCGCGGTCAATTTTGGCGGGCGTCGAAACGGTCATCATCGACGAAATCCACGCGATGGCCGCCACCAAGCGCGGGGTGCATCTGTTCCTCACACTCGAACGGCTCGAACAACTGCGGCGCGAAAAGCACCCCGAAGCGCCGCCGCTCCAGCGCATTGGCCTCTCGGCCACGCAGCGACCGCTGGAAGAAATCGCACGCTTGCTCGGCGGCGCCGAGTGCGAGGCCAAGCCCAACTCGCATCCCGTGCCGCGGCCGGTCGAAATCATCGACGCCAGCGAGCCGAAGCGGATCGACCTGCGGATCGAAACGCCGGTCGAGGACATGGCGGCGCTCGGCAAGCCGCTCGAAATCCAGTCGGGCGCCACTTCGGCGGCGCCGCAGCTCGCGTCCATCTGGCCCGCCATCTACCCGCGACTGGTGGAGCTGATTCGCGGCCGGCGCTCGACAATGGTCTTTGTCAACAGCCGCCGGTTGGCGGAACGCCTCGCCGCGGCGATCAACGAAGCGGCCGGCGAAGAACTGGCCCTTGCGCATCACGGTTCGGTCGCGCGGGCGAAGCGCACGGAGATCGAAGACAGGCTCAAGCAAGGAACCCTGCCGGCGATTGTCGCCACGTCGTCGATGGAGCTCGGCATCGACATGGGCGCCGTCGATCTGGTGATTCAAATCGAAGCGCCGCCGTCGGTTGCGTCGGGCCTGCAGCGCATCGGCCGCGCCGGGCACCATGTCGGCGCCACGTCGAGCGGCGTCATCTTTCCGAAGTACCGCGGCGATTTGCTGGCCGCCTCCGCCGCGGCTGAGCGGATGCTCGCCAACCAGGTGGAAACCACGCGCTACCCGCGCAACTGTCTCGACATCGTTGCGCAGCAAATCGTCGCGATGGTGGCGCTCGAATCTCAGTCGGTCGATCAGCTGTACGCGCTGATTCGCCGGGCGGCGCCATATCACGAACTGCCGCGTTCGAGTTTCGAGGGGGTGCTCGACATGCTCAGCGGCCGCTACCCGGCGGACGATTTTGCTGAGCTGCGGCCGCGGGTCACCTGGGATCGGCTTGCGGGCGTGGTTTCTGCTCGTAAAGGCGCACAGCGGCTGGCGATTCTTAACGGCGGCACGATTCCCGATCGCGGGCTGTACGGTGTGTACCTCGCCACCCAGGATGGTGGCGGCTTGCGAGTCGGAGAGCTCGATGAAGAGATGGTCTTCGAGACGCACGCCGGCGATATTTTTCTCTTGGGCGCTTCAAGTTGGCGCGTGACCGAGATCACGCACGATCGGGTGCTCGTCACGCCGGCGCCGGGGGAGCCGGGGAAGATGCCGTTTTGGCGCGGCGATGGGCCGGGGCGGCCGCTGGAGTTCGGCCGCGCGATTGGCGAGCTGACCGACCGCATCGCGAATGATCCGGCCGAGGCGCCCAACTACTTGCAGCAGCAGTGCGGGCTCGATCCGCTCGCCTCCGGCAACTTGGTGCGGTATGTCACCGATCAACTCGTCGCTACCGAGCAAGCGCCCGGCGCCAAGACGATCATCATCGAATCGTTTCTCGATGAGCTGGGCGATTGGCGGTCTCTCATCCTCTCGCCGTTTGGGTCGCGGGTTCATGCTCCGTGGGCCATCGCGGTGGGCGCCAAACTGCGGGCCGAGGTGCAGAGCGAAGTTGACTTCCAGTGGACCGACGACGGGCTCACCTTTCGCTTGCCGTTCGGCGACCGCCCGCCGCCGGTGGAATTGTTGTTGCCTTCGCCCGATGAGATTGAAGACTTGGTGGTGAATGAAGTCGGCAGCTCGGCGATGTTTGCCGCCCGGTTTCGCGAGAATGCCGCCCGCGCGCTGCTGCTGCCCCGGCGCCAACCGCAGCGCCGCACGCCGCTGTGGATGCAGCGCCGCAAGAGCGCGGAGCTGCTGAGCGTGGCTTCTCAGCACGAGCAGTTCCCGATTCTGCTGGAAACGTACCGCGAGTGCCTGCGAGATGTGTTCGATGTGCCGGGGCTGAAAGGCCTGCTCGGCGATATTCAGAAGCAGCAGATTCGCGTGCATCAGGTGGAAACGAGCACGCCGTCTCCCTTCGCGGCGACGATGCTCTTCAACTACGCGGCCAACTACATCTATCAGGGGGACACGCCGCTGGCCGAACGCCGGGCGGCGGCGCTGGCGCTCGATCATGCCCAACTCCGCGAGCTGTTGGGCGTGGCCGACTACCGCGAACTCTTGGACGCCGACACGATTGACGAAATCGTGCTGGGCCTCCAGCGGCTTGACGAACGCCGCGTCGATGGCCCGGACGCCGTGCATGATTTGCTGTTGCACCTGGGCGATTTGGAAGAGGAAGAAATCTTGGCTCGCTGTGCGCCGGCTGCCGTTGAAAGTGGCGCGGGGCTCGAGTGGATCGAGCAACTGCTCGGCCACCGGCGGATCGTGCGGGTGCGGATCGCGGGGCGGCGGGCACTGATCGCGGCGGAAGATGCGGCGCGGCTGCGAGAAGCGCTCGGCGTCGCGCTGCCGCCGGGCTTGCCCGAAGCGTTTCTCACGGCGCCGCCCGATCCGGTGGGCGATCTCATCTCGCGCTACGCCCGCACGCATGGGCCGTTCAAGGTCGGCCAACTTGCCGCTCGGCTTGGCCTTGGCGAAGCGGTGGTGACGGAAGTCCTCACGCGCCTCGCGCAGCGCGGCCGCGTGGTCAGCGGCGATTTTTCTCCTGGAGGTGATGGCCACGAGTGGTGCGACGCCGGCGTGCTGCGGCGGCTGAAATCAAAATCGCTCGCCAAAGTGCGCAAAGCGATCGAACCCGCGGCGCCTGCCGCGTACGCGCGGCTGCTCGGCGTATGGCAAGGGATCACGCGCCCGCGGCGGGGGCTCGATGGCTTGCTCGATGCCGTCGAACAACTGCAAGGCGCCGCGCTGCCGGCGAGCGATTGGGAAGAGCATGTGCTCCCCGCGCGCGTGGCGGCCTACACGCCAGGCGATCTCGATGAGCTCTGCACCGCGGGCGAAGTGGTGTGGCGGGGCGTCGAAGCGCTCGGCGTGGAAGATGGCAAGATTTCACTCTTCCTGGCCGACCAAGTGCCGCTCCTCGCGCCGCTGTCGCTCGCCGTGCCCGAAGATGATCCGGTTGCAGAACAGATTCGCGCGCTGCTGGCCGCGAAGGGCGCCATGTTCTTCGATCCGCTCGCCACTGCCATCGGCGGCTTCACGCACGATGTGCTCGCCGCGCTCTGGCGGCTGGTGTGGTTGGGGCATGTGACGAACGACACCCTCACGCCGCTTCGTTCACTGCGACGGCGTCGCAAGCCAACCAGTGATCGGCGCGATCGCCGCCGCGCAAGTCGCCCGCTCGGCCGTTCTTTCCGGTCACGCCGCGCCGCGCGGTTGCCGGGGACGGAAGGGCGCTGGTCGCTGATCGACTACGCACCGGATCGCTGCACCGCTACGCAGCGCGCGGCCGCGCTCGCCGAGCAACTCCTCAAGCGGTACGGCGTGCTGGTGCGTGGCGCCGTTAGTCGTGAACTGGTCGAAGGGGGTTTTGCGGCGCTCTACCCGCTGCTGCGGGCGATGGAAGATGCGGGCCGCGTGCGGCGGGGGTACTTTGTCGAAGGGTTCGGCGGAGCGCAGTTCGCGCTCGCGGGCGCCGATGAGTTGTTGCGAGCTAAGCCGCCCGCGGCAGAGGAGGCGGTGCCGATTGTGCTCGCGGCGAACGATCCGGCGAACCCCTACGGCGCCATGCTCAAGTGGCCCGAAGGCACAGTCGACGCGATGCAGCTTCAGCGCACCACCGGCGCGCGAGTGGTGCTGCACAATGGCGAACTGATCGGCTACCTCAACCGCAGCGGCCGGCGCCTCGTAACCTTCCTCGGCGAAGACCAAGCCGACGCCAAACTCCGCGCCGAAAAACTCGCCACCGCGCTCGCAACTATCGCCGATGCCGGCACACCGCTCCTCGTCGAATCGATCGACGGCCAACCCGCGGGCCAATCCCCCCTCGCCCCCGACCTCGCCCGCGTGGGGTTCTTAAGCACGCTGAAGGGTATGCTACGCCGCACCCGCGCCGGCGCGGAGCCGGTCGTGGAAGAGTTGGATGATGAGCTCGTGAGCGACGGTACGGTGTAGCGTTTTGTACGATGGGCTTTCAACCGTCGTGTTGTAAACGAACCCCAACGGGGTTCCGTCATCCAGCTCAGGGTTGCCCGCCCCGCGGGCTACCCTGGGTACACGCCCCGCCCAATATCATCTACCCTTTCAGGTAGATTTTGTGGTATGGGCGACCCCACCCAGGGTAGATCGCTGCGCGATCAACCCTGGCCTAGATGCCGGAATCCCTTCAGGATTCAGTGCGCGGGAGAATCCAATTATGTCGGATCCGTACAGCGAAGTTCGCCGTGTGCGACATCTGATGTCCGAAGCGGCCGGCCATGATGTGCGGAAGTTGATTGCGATGATCAACGAGAACCGCGAAGCGGCTGCGGATCGGATTATTGATCCGGGAAGTGCCGCTGAGCGTGACCGAGTTCCATGCCCGTCAGACGAATAAGACCATTCTCTTGCGAATTCATTGATGACTCACAGACTAACTCCTACTGATAAGAGCAAGGAGAGAACTCTAGACGAGTTGATACACGATTTACGCGAAGAGTTTGAGTTTGTGGATGCAGATCGCGAATCCGGTAGCGACCATGTAGGCGACATGATTGTGACGCTCCTTCGAATACTCAAAGGGTTTGACCGTTGGAAGGAACCACCTCAATACGCAGCTGATATCCGTTCTGCTATCGGTCGTTTGGAAGAGCTTCGGCACGAGGCGGCATTGATGGTCGTTGGTGACGGTCAATCCGATGAGGATGGATTGATTAGCTTCAATCTGATTCCGGGAGAAGAGATTATCGTCGGGTACAGTGGACATCGACACGAAGAGATGGGAAGTAAAGTCACCGAGCGTGTCGCTAAAGTGCTCGGATTTAGGCTTGAATGCGAATAATTCATCACAATGATTAGTGCATGTTAGGTTCTCGCTCGCATCATAAGACTCATCCCACCTTGGTAACGGAATGCCCGAAGGCGACACCATCCACCGCACCGCCACCGTGCTGCATCGCGCCATCGCGGGGCAGACAATTGCCGAGGCGACGCTGCGCGATCCGCTGTTTGAGGTGAGCGCGATCATCGGGCAGTCGATTCCGCGGGTGGAGCCGCGCGGGAAGAACGTGGTGATGCATCTTTCTGGCGGGGGCGCTCTGCATTCGCACATGGGGATGACCGGGGCGTGGCATCTTTACAAGCCGGGCGAGGAGTGGCACAAGGCGCCGAAGAATGCGGTGCTGACGATGCGGTTCGACGAGTGGCTGGCCGTCTGCTTCACGCCGAAAATGCTGGCGCTGTTGTCCGCCGACCAGTTGCGGCGGCACGATCACCTGCAAGGCTTGGGGCCTGATCTGTTGGGGCCGCACTTCGATGTGGCCGAGGCGCTGCGGCGGTTCCGCGCGCACAACCAGTTGCCGCTCGGCGAAGCGGTGATGCAGCAAAACATCGTCGCGGGGATCGGCAACATCTACAAAGCGGAGCTGTTGTTTCTGCACCGGCTCGACCCCTTCTCGCCCGTTTCGGCGTACAGCGATGAGGAGCTGCGCGCACTGTTGAGGGAAGGCCAGAAGCGGCTCGCCCACAACCTCGGCGGTCACCTGAGGCAACTGCGCTTCGCCGGCGACGGCCAGCGCATGTGGGCCTACGGCCGCAGCGGCAAACCCTGTTTTCGGTGCGGCGCAACGATCCAAATCCGGCGACAAGGCGATCAAGGCCGGACGACGTATTGGTGCGCGAAGTGTCAGCCGACGCGGATGAGTCGTGATTCGTGACTCGTGAAGGAAGGCCACTCAGAATTTACGACTCACCACTCACCGTTCACGACTCACTCCCTCCGCACATCGAACGAGAATTCTTGCCGGGCATGGTCGCTTGGCGGCGCGGAGATAAGGTCGTACCGCAACGGGACGATGCGTTCGCTGCAGAGAATGTGGTCGAGCGAGTAGAGCCACAACGGGTACGGCCACGTGCCGCTCCAGCCGGCGCCGGCGGCGTGGTAGGCGTGCTCGTAGCCGGTGGGCAAGTACGCCAGGCGCCACGAGCGGCGCGGGGCATTGAAATCGCCGAGCACGAGGTCGGGTTGTTCACGCTCGATATGCTGATGGACTATCCCCAACGCGCGATGGCGATTGTTGCGCAGGTAGGATTTGATATCGCACAGCATCACCTTCAGCGGGCCCTGGCGGCTTTGCCACTCGACGATCGCGACGTCCAGATGGCGATCGTGCTGCAAGGAGCGTGGACTCGTGAGCTCGCCTTTCGCGGCGATGGCGAACTCGCTGATGCGATCGAACTTCAGCAGCGTGTACTGCGGCACATCAGCGGGGCTGAGGCGATAGGCCGGCTCGGTGACGACCACCAGATCAGCGTCGATGGCGATCCCTTCCTCCAGCACGCCGCCCCAATTCCCCGCCCCGGCGTTCACGTTCCAGTGCATCGCCAGCAGCGGTTCAGAGGTGAGTGGCTCCGTAATCGGTTCTTGCCACTGGTTTTCGACGAAGAGCACCACCCCCAGCGTTAGACCAAACGCGGCGCCATAGGCCCGCTGCCGAGGTTTGTTGCCGCGCAGCCACGACACCACCACCGCGAGCGCGTACCACGCTGCTACGAGAATCGTCGGCAAGTAAAAACAGAGCGCGGTGGAGTTCCACCGGTCGCGAAAGACTTGCCCGATGCCCCACACCACCAGCGGCAGCCAAGTGGGGCTGAACCAATTGACGCGCGGTGCTGCTGGTTGAGAAGAATCGACCGCCGGCTCCATCACGCAGCCCCGTCGGAAATTCGCTCGGTCAGGTAGCGCAGAATGTCGCGGATCGAGATCACGCTCACGCAGCGTTCCCCTTCCATCACCGGCAGATGGCGATATCCGCCGAGTTCCATCTGGTGAATCGCGAACGCGATTTTGTCACTCGCCGCAATCCGCGCTGGGTGAGCCGTCATGTACTTCGAGATCGGCTCCGTGCGAACCGTGGCGAGATCACCGGTGAGTCGCACCAGCGCATCGCGCTCGGTGAAGATGCCGATCATCCGCTCGCCTTCCGTCACCACCACGCAGCCAACGCGGCCGGCGTCCATCGCGGAGAGCGCGGCGGCAACGGTATCCGTCGGTGAAACGGCCAGTGGCGCATGGACCGGCAGGTCGCCCACCACATCCCGCAGCAAACTCGCCTCCACACTCGACCGCGGTTTCTTGAGTGAGAGCTCCGTGAGCGATTGCTGACACGACCCGCACTGCTCGACCCCGACGATATTCTCGCTGCCACACGCCGGACAGATGAGGGGTTGGGAAAGCATATTTAAATGCGGAATCGGTGAACGGTTGAGGTGATCGATGGTTCCAATTATCAGCCGCCTCGCGCTAGCGTCCGGCTTGGTGCGCCGAACCGGACGCTAGCGCCCGCCGGCTGATTTTTATTCCGCATTCCGCATTCCGCCTTCCGCATTCCGACTTCTATTCAACCACCCACGTGTCGCCGGCGTTGAACAGTTTGTCGAGATCGCCGGGGCCTTTTTGCTGGATGGCGAGTTCGATCTGTTCGTTCATCAGCTTATCGTAGAGCGGCGCCTGCACGCTGCGGAACACGCCGATCGGCTCGGGGAAGCCATCTTCGTACCGCATCCGGCTCAAGAGGTACGCGAGGCTCGGCTCGGCGCACTTCTCGTCGTGGAACAACAGATCATCTTCGGTGATTCCCTTGCCCAGCTCGACGATCTCCGGCTCCATGCCGTTGAGCCGAATGCCTTTGTCCTTGTTCTTACCGAAGATTAGCGGCTTGCCATGTTCAAGTTCGATCGTCGTCTCGGCCTTCATCGCGCGGTCGGTGGCATAGTCCCACGCGCCGTCGTTAAAGACGTTACAGTTTTGGTAGACCTCGATGAATGCGGTCCCTTCGTGCTCGGCCGCGCGCTTCAGCACCATGCCGAGATGCTGAATGTGCGTGTCGATGCTGCGGGCGACGAACGTCGCCTCGGCGCCGATGGCGATCGACAGTGGGTGGAGCGGGTTGTCGATCACCCCCATCGGCGTGCTCTTCGTGCGCTGTCCCAACGGCGACGTCGGCGAATACTGCCCTTTCGTCAAACCGTAGATGCGGTTGTTGAACAGTACGATGTTGAGGTCCATGTTCCGCCGGATCGCGTGCATCAGGTGGTTGCCGCCGATCGACAGGCCGTCGCCGTCGCCCGTGATGACCCACACTTGCAGGTCTGGCCGGCACGTTTTGATGCCCGTCGCCACCGCCGGCGCCCGCCCGTGAATCGAGTGGATGCCGTAGGTGTTCATGTAGTACGGAAACCGGCTCGAACAGCCGATGCCCGAAACGAAGACCACCTTCTCGCGCGGCACGCCGAGCGTCGGCATGACCTTCTTCATCTGCGCGAGAATCGAGTAGTCGCCGCACCCGGGGCACCAGCGCACATCTTGATCGCTCGCGAAATCAGCAGCCGTTAGGACAGGAAGAGCAGCGGTGGACATGGGAGGGAGAGGATAGGGGTTAGAGGATAGAGGTTAGGTAACTAACCTTTTTGCTTTATTGTTTCGCTCAGGTAGACTCTTAGAGATTTTTGGAGGCCTCGCAGCATGCGAGCTTCCTCTTCAAGTTGCGACAGGACGCGGCGGTAGTCGATGTCGGTGATGTAACTCAGATTGACGGCGATCTGTAACAGGGTTTCTACTTCCAACAGCGATCCAAACGCAATCGAAATATGTCGCAGGTAATCCTTGGTTGAATCGCGTCCGTTTCCTTCGGCGATGTTTGCAGGAACCGAAACGGTTGCTCGACGGAGTTGGTTGGTGAGAGCATAGACTTCTTCCTTGGGAAACGATGTCGTGAGTACATAAACCTCTTGAACAATCTCGATCCCTAATTGCCAAACCTTCAAATCACGGTGGCTCCGAATCGAAATACTCGGACGACTCTCAAGCATAGCTTTTTCCCTATCCTCTAACCCCTATCCTCTCATCTCTACCCCACCAGCTCGTAAATCTTACTCACCAGCTCGCCGACGCTGAACGGTTTGCCTTGCACCTTATTGTAGCCGATGCAGTCGACCAAATACTTGCCGCGGAGCAGCAGGTTGAGTTGGCCCATGTTGAGTTCGGGCACCAGCACTTTCTTGTAACTCTTGAGCAGGTCGCCCAAGTTCTTCGGGAACGGGTTGAGGTACCGCAGGTGGGCGTGGGCGACCGCCTTGCCGGCGCTTTGGGCTTTTTGCACCGCGGTGGCGCAGGCGCCGTAGGTGCCGCCCCAACTCACCACCAGCAAATCGCCACTGGTCGGGCCATTCACTTCTTGCAGCGGGATGCTGTCGGCGACGTTCGCCACCTTCTGGGCACGGGTGTTCACCATGTGCTGGTGATTCTCCGCTTCGTAATTCACGTTGCCGGTGATGTCTTGCTTCTCCAGCCCGCCGATGCGGTGCTCCAGACCCACCGTGCCCGGAACGGCCCACGGGCGCGCCAATTTTTGGTCCCGTAAATACGGCAAGAACTTTGATTTCTCGCCATAGCCATCGGGATCGTCAGCCGATCCGTTGGCATGGCCATTGGCGTGGCCGTTACCATTCACCAGCGGCCCCGGATGCGTCACCGTCACGCGCGGCAGTTCGGCCGCCTTGGGGATCGGCCACGGTTCGCTGCCGTTGGCGATGTACCCGTCGGTTAGCAGCATCACTGGCGTCATGTACTCGACCGCGATCCGCCACGCTTCCAGCACACTGTCAAAGCAATCGCCCGGGCTGCGAGCGGCGATCACCGGCATCGGGCACTCGCCGTTGCGGCCGAGCACCGCTTGGAACAAGTCCGCCTGTTCGGTCTTGGTCGGCAGTCCGGTCGAAGGCCCGCCGCGCTGCACGTTGATGATCAGCATCGGCAGCTCGGTCATTACCGCCAGGCCCATCCCTTCGCCCTTGAGCGCAATGCCCGGTCCGCTGGACGCCGTCACGGCAAACTCACCCGCGAAGGCGGCGCCGATGGTGGCGGTCATCGCCGCGATTTCATCTTCGGCCTGAAAGGTGAGGACATCGAAATGCTTGAAGACCGAAAGCTCGTGCAGCACATCGCTGGCCGGCGTGATCGGGTAGGCGCCCATGAAGAGCCGCTTCTTCGACAGCCGAGCCGCCGCGATCAGCCCATACGCGGTGGCTTGGTTCCCCATAATGTTGCGGTACTTGCCGGGCTTCAGCACCGCCTTCTGCACCTGGTACTGCGTGCTCATCCCCTCAACAGTTTCGCCGTAGTTGTAACCTGCCTTCAGCGCGCGTTCGTTCGCCTGCGCCACCTCGGGCCGCTTGCCGAACTTGTCGGTGATGAACCGCAGCGTTGGCTCCAGCGAACGATCGTAGAGCCAAAAAACCAGCCCCATCGCGAAGAAGTTGCGGCAACGGTCCGCTTCCTTGGTGCCGAGGCCTAAGCCCTCCACGCTCAGCCGCGTGAGCTTGGTGATGTTCACGCGGTGCAGTTTGAATTTGCTTAAGCTGCCATCTTCCAGAGGATTGGTTTTGTAGCCCGCTTGCTCGAGACCCTTCTTTTCGAACTCGGCATCGTCGCAAATCAGGATGCCGCCGTCGCGCAAGTCGCTTAGGTTCGTGGCAAGCGCCGCCGGATTCATCGCCACCAGCGCGTCAACCGTATCGCCCGGCGTAAAAATCTCCCGACTCGAAAAGTGAATCTGAAAGCCAGACACACCCGCCTTCGTCCCGCGCGGCGCCCGAATCTCAGCCGGGAAGTCCGGGAAGGTGGCGATGTCGTTCCCCTGCAGTGCGGACGTATTGGTGAACTGCGTCCCGGCAAGCTGCATCCCGTCGCCCGAGTCCCCACAGAACCGCACCGTCGCTTCTTCAAGAACGTTGATCTCTTTTTCTGTCGCCAACATGGAACGCTCGTCCTAGTAAAAAAGTTTCACCACAGAGAGCACAGAGAACACAGAGGAGTTTTGCTGCAAACCTGATTGGTCATTTCGGCTTGCTCATTGGTCATTCAATTGCTCAATGCCCAAACCGAAATGACCAATTCTTTTCTCTCTCTTTTCTTCTCTCCGTGCTCTCTGTGCCCTCTGTGGTAAATCGTTTCTTAAGCCCCTTCGCGGAGCTGCGAAGAGGGCGTCGAAGCGGGGGGTAAGTTATAAATCGTATCCGGAAAGTGTTCGACCAGGTACCGCAGGATGCCGCGCACCGTCACCATGCCGCTCGGTCGGCCGGTGTAATCGACGATCGGCAAGTGCCGATAGCCGCCGTCGCTCATCCGCCGAATCGCCGTGCCGACCGTCACGTCGCGCTGCACACTAATCGGCGTGGTTGCTAGCACCGTGCGGACCGGCGCCGACAAGTCCGCGCCGCGCGCCATTAACCGCAGGGCGTCTCGTTCGGTGAAAATGCCCACCATCTTCTCGCCATCCAGCACCAGCACGGCCCCGCGATGATTCGACCGCAACAGTTCCAGCACCGCGTCAATAGACGCATCACCCCTGGTGGTCAGCGGCGATTCCGGATGCGCCGCCGTCACCCGTTCGGTTTCTAAACTGAGTTGCCAGTCCACGGTTTGGCCTGAAGCAGTGGAAGAAGAGTAATCGAAGCCCTAAGTGTATCACGTCGCCGCCTGAGGTTGAACGGCGGGAGGGGCCGGTTTTCGGCGAAATTTTCGTCAGATTCAGCGTTCGCTCAGCCGCTCGCCGCGCCCTACCCCAGCGGCATTCACGCCGCTTCCGCCGCAACGCGGCTTACTAGGTCCACGTTTACGCCCGGTATTGGGTTCGTGATCCGATCTCAAATTGAGGCCCGTTCGCGGGCCTGCTCGCTGGGTGGTTGGGACAGCGAGAAGACCCGTGAACGGGCCTCAGCAAAGTTTCTTCGCCGCTCCACAACCCGACGTAAACGCCGGGCCGAATAATCCGCTGCGCGGAAGCAAGGAGCGTGAACGCCACTGAAGCGAACCGCAAATCGGAGGGTTATAATTCCTTCTGCGGTCCATAGAACTTCGTCAAATCAATCCCCCCCTTCTGCTCCTCTTCCACGAGCTGAATCCGCTTCTCCAGTTGCTCCAGCCGCCGGAGCGCTTGGTGAATCAGCGCCGGTTCGTCGTTCTGCACTTCGGCCCGCGGCACTTCGGGGTAGCCCATCTGCCGGTGGAGCGAATTGAACAAATAAAGCGGGTCCTTCTTGCGGTTCGCTAGCGCGATACGGCCTTCACGCTCGCCGAACAGAATCAGCGTGGGCTCAGCATCTTTACTCCGCTGCGCGTAGTGTTCGCTATGGACGTAAACCAAATCCGCCAGATCGACCATGCCCACTTGGCGGCGAATCTTCAGAATCCAGTCACGCCACGTGTCATCGTACGACGGGTCCTTCGCTACTGCCTCCAGCCCACGGTCGTACCCCAAGCGGGCGCGGCAGAGCGCTTCGAACTGAAACAGAAACAGCCCCGCCACCGTCGCCACCGGCCGACCCACCCCGCCAGCCCGATATTCGGCTTCCCGCCGCAAGATTTCGAGCCCCGTGCGTAGGTCGAACTTGCCCCGTTCCTTTTCCGCCTCCGCCATCAGAAACGTCTGAAACGCAGTAAAGTAATGCCCCAGCCGCCGCATCGCCGCCGCAAACGCCCCCACCTGTCGTAGCTCGGAGAGCAAAAAATCAATCGCCATCGGCAACTTCGTGGTCGCCAGCACCTCCTCGCGAATGCTCCCCAAAATCTCCTGCGCCGGCGAGCCGCTCTTCATCCGTTCCGCAAGCGCCCTAAAGAAGTGGGCCTGTTCGATGTATTCCTCGACGCCCAGCGGAGCAAGATTCGGAGTTGATTCAGCCGCGGAGTTCGCCATCAGAGGGGGCCTCGGTCAGTTGTCGGTGCTGTGCCTATTATAGAGGTGTGGCCAAACCGTTATCAGCCGCCACGCCAAATTGTAGGGTGGTGGGCGTCGGGTAACCGCTGCCCACTGCCGGACAAGCCGGACAGTGCCACCCACCATTCACGAATCACCATTCACCTCTCACCCCCATGTCCCACTTCTCCCCTATCGAAGACGCCGTCGCCGCCATCCGCCAGGGGCGCGTCGTGATCGTGGTCGATGCCGAAGATCGGGAGAATGAAGGAGATTTTATTGCGGCGGCGGAGAAGGCGACGCCCGAACTTGTGAACTTCATGATTACCCACGGCCGGGGCCAACTCTGTGCGCCGATTCTGCCTGACGTGAGCGAACGACTCAAACTCCCGCCGCAGGTCGACTCCTGGTCGCATACGGCACCCCTCGGCACGGCGTACACCATCACCGTTGACCACCGCAGCGCCAAAACCGGCATCACCGCTGCCGAGCGGGCGACCACCATCCGCGCGCTGGCCGACCCCAAAAGCGGGGCGAGTGATTTCAACCGCCCCGGCCACATGTTCCCGCTGGTCGCCAAAGAAGGGGGCGTGCTCCGCCGCGCCGGCCACACCGAAGCCGCCGTCGATCTCGCCCGGATGGCCGGCCTGCACCCCGCCGGCGTGCTGTGCGAAGTGCTGAACGTCGAGGGCGATCGCGCCAACCGCGAACAGCTCGCCGCGCTCGCCCGGGAACACGACCTGCCGATCATCTCGATCGAAGAGCTGATCGCCTACCGCCGCATCCGCGAGAAACTCGTCTACCGCAAAGCGGAAGCGAGTCTGCCGACCAAGTACGGCGTGGGCCGCATCATCGCCTACGGCGTGCATCACGAAGCGCAAGAGCCCGTGGTCTTTGTGATGGGCGATCCGTCAACGGTCGACGCGCCATTGGTGCGCTTGCACAGTTCCTGCTTCACCGGCGACCTGCTCGCCAGCTTGCGCTGCGACTGCGGCGACCAGTTGCACCTGGCGCTCGAGATGATCCAGGCCGAAGGCGCTGGCGTCTTGGTGTACCTGCCCCAAGAAGGCCGCGGCATCGGCCTGGCGGAAAAAATCAAGGCGTACGCCCTGCAAGATGAAGGCCTCGACACGGTCGAAGCGAACGTCGCCCTCGGCTTTAAAGCCGACCCCCGCGACTACGGCGTCGGCATCCAATTGCTGAAAGACCTCGGCCTCAGCCGCATCAGGTTGCTGACGAACAACCCCAAAAAGACCGATGCCTTCATCTACGGCGGGTTCGATCTGGAAGTGGTGGACCAGATTCCGATTGTCGGACCCATCCACGAACACAACGCCGCGTACCTGGCGACCAAACGCGATAAGATGGGGCACGTGCTGCCGGAATGAACTGGGCGAAGGAGCCGCACTTACACCACAAGCCGCGCTTGCGCTGGGTGAAGCTGGGGAGTTGTTAAGGGCAAATTGTAGCCACCCCCCGATTGGAATGTTCCACGTGGAACAATTCACGGCGGAACTAACCCGGCCGCGAGCCCTTGAACATCGCGAACAAAATCCCTGCCATCGCCGCGAAAATCGCCGCTCCAATCCCCAAATACCCCTCGAGCTTGCGGTGTCGCGCAATCGTCTCGGTCGCGATCTGGTCTTCCACCGACTTGTAAACCTGGAAATTGGCGCCAACCTGCGGGGCATAAACGTCGATCCAGCGCTGCCACAGCTGATCGGGCGTCATTTTCGCGATGCCCGCCTTCGATTCGGTTTGCCAGTTTGAGAAATCAAACGGCACCGGTTTCGCCGGTTCGGTCAACCGAAAGAAACCCGCTGTCGCCGCTAACAGCACCGCGACGACCACCAGCAGGCTGGTAAGTCCCTGCGACAAACCCCAAGAACCCCCGGGTTTTTCGCTGGCAGCGACTTCTTCGGGCAAGTCCCGCAGTTGCCGCAGCGGCGGGATGAGCAGTTTCGCCCCGCAGGCGCAGGTGGTTTCACCCCCCGCTTGCCGCGGTTCCACCGGCACGGTCTGGCCGCAAGTGCAGGCGAGCAGTCGCCGGTTGGACATGACCAAATCACCGCTTAGGACGGGAAATCGGACTTATAGGTTAGGAACAAGCCTCGCTTGCAACGATCGTCCCATCGTAAGGATTTTTCCGTTTTTGGCTATGGACCGGCCCTCGCTGGTGCTTACAATTGAGTGGCTGTGCATTATTGGCACGCGCAAGCTGCGATGATTAGCCGGCGTTAGCGGTGACCATCGCGGGTTGCTTTCAGTGGCAAGTCGATACGGAGTTCGCGGATCCTTGGCCAAATGCGGATCGCGGCCCGGCGGCTTGATCAAAAACTTGACCTGCATAACCACGCTAGCCAGGTTGGCCAGCGATTGATGTTGATGGATGTCCGCGAAGGAATCAGCGGGTGGTTGAGTTTGTCTTTACGCACCGGACGCGTTGGTCGTTAAAGCTTGCGGGACTTAAATCTCTTGCCAAATGGCAAGCGATGGCCAGCAAGCGGGCAGAGGGTGTTACAATTCGGTGTTCGCCACCGGCAATTTCGTCCGAGCTCAGCAGCCGGACAGAGGGCCAGCGAACAGGGCCAGCAAGTTTTTAAGTTCGCAGAAGTTGAGAGTCGTGGAGCCCTCAAGCGAGGGGACGTAGCAGCGCAGGAAAAGCCGTTTTTTTGGCCACAAGCAGCAGCAAATGGTGATGAAGCGCATGGGAGTGCGGCCCTTTACCTACCAGGGCGATCCCCGCGAGCCACTTTGCCAGCATCAACCGGACTCGAAAAAGTTCAGGTCGATTCGGCCACTACGGTGAACCTTGCGTATACCCAGTCGGCGAATAGCCGCGAGAGGTATCGCGGCTGATTACGAAACGGTTGGTGTTGAACCAACCAAGATGCGCCCTTTTAAAAGGGCAACAAGCCGCCTTCATGCGACCACAATTTTTGCCTGGGCAATCAAACGGGTAGGAGCAAGTCACTTGTACGAAGCATTACTGGATCACGATCTCGACGACGAAAACGTAGCCGAGGCCGATGTTGTTGATGAGCTGGAAGGCACGCTCGACGACGGCGAGGACGATCTCGGGACCGAGGTCGATGTCGTTGACGCCGAGAACGAAGCAACCGACGAAATCGACGCCGAAGGACTATTGGAAGGGGGCGACCAAGAAAGCTGGTCCGATGACCCCGTGCGGATGTACCTCACGCAGATGGGCGAAATCCCGCTGCTGACCCGCAAAGAAGAAATCTCGCTCGCCCGACGGATTGAAATCACCCGCAGCGCATTCCGCCGCAAACTGCTGGCGTGCGACTTTGTGCTGCGCAACGCCATCAAGGTGCTCGACCGGGTTCACAAGGGCGAATTGCCGTTCGACCGCACCGTGCAGGTCTCGGTGACCGACCATCTGGAAAAGGACCAAATCCTCGGCCGGATGCCGCTCAACTTGCGCACGTTGCATACGCTGCTCGAGCGCAATGCCGAAGATTACCGCGTCGCTACTAGCAAAAGCGCGAAGCCCCAACAGCGCAAACTCGCTTGGCAACGCCTCTGCCGGCGCCGCTGTCGCGCGGTGCTGCTGGTGGAAGAACTCGGCCTCCGCACCCAGCGGATTGAACCGATGATCGACCAGCTCGATCAGTTCAGCCGCCGCGTGTTGCATCTGCAAGAACAGATTCGCAAGATGCGCAGCGAACGTCGGCCGCTGGCCGAGCGCAAGCCGGTGACCATCGAGTACCGCAACATCCTGCGCGCCCTGCAAGAAACGCCCACCAGCTTGCGAAACCGCGTGGTGCAATTGCGGCAGGTCCATGCCGAATACCAACACGCCAAACGCGGACTGTCCGAAGGGAACTTGCGGCTGGTGGTGTCGATCGCCAAGAAGTACCGCAACCGGGGCCTCAGCTTCCTCGACCTGATTCAGGAAGGAAACGCCGGCCTGATGCGCGCGGTGGATAAGTTCGAGTATCGCCGCGGATTCAAGTTCTGCACTTACGCCACGTGGTGGATTCGCCAAGCGATCACCCGTGCGGTGGCGGACCAAAGCCGGACGATTCGCATCCCGGTTCACATGGTGGAAACCATGAGCCGCGTGCGAAACGTGAGCCGGATGCTGCTGCAGAAATTGGGTCGCGAACCTTCGCTGGAAGAAACGGCCCGCGCCGCCGAATGCACGGTGGATGAAGCCCGCCGCGTGCTGGCGATGAGCCGCTACCCGATTAGCCTCGACCGCCCGGTTGGCAATAGCGAAGATAGCCACTTCGGCGATTTGCTGCCTGACTCCGGCGCCGAGAGCCCCGCGATTGGCGCCGCTCAAGAAATGCTGCGTGGCCGCATTTCGCGCGTGCTGAAGACGCTGAGTTATCGCGAACGGGAAATCATCAAGCTCCGCTATGGTTTGGGTGATGGCTACAGCTACACGTTGGAAGAAGTGGGCCACATTTTCAAAGTGACCCGCGAGCGGATTCGCCAGATCGAAGCCAAAGCAGTGCGCAAGCTCCAGCAACCGAGCCGCAGTGCGGAGCTGGTCGGCTTCCTCGACTGATGCCGCTTGCTAGCTAATGGAAATCCATCAACCAGCCGCGAGTCGCAAGATTCGCGGCTGGTTTCACTTTCGGAGTGTGCGTAACACCTCGACGAGCCGCGCAATCATCTCCGGCGTGTGCCCGTAACAGAGACTAATTCGCAACAGCGACTCTCCCGCCGGCACGGTCGGCGGGCGAATGCCCGGAACCAGGAAACCTTGGTCACGGAGCGCGCCTGCGAGGCGCATCGTTTCTGACACAACGCCAATCACCAGCGGAATGATTTGGCTTGTTGAATCGCCGATGTTCCACCCGTCGGCGGCCAGTGTTTCTCGCAAGTTAGCTGCCCGAGCAAGCAATTCCGTTCGGCGTTCTTGTTCATGCTCCACAATCTCGAGCGCCGCGAGTCCCGCTGCCGCGACGGCTGCTGGTTGGGCCGTTGAGAAGACGTAGCTTCGCGCTTTGTTGGCGAGCCAATCGATCACCGGCTGCGGTCCGCAGACGAATCCGCCGCCCGTGCCAAGCGCTTTGCTCAATGTGCCGATGCGCACGGGGATGTGATCTTCCAGTTGAAGGGATTCCACCAATCCGCCACCGTGCTTGCCGAACACGCCGGTGGCGTGGGCTTCATCGACCAGCAGCATGGCGTCATAGCGCTTGGCAAGTGATGCGAGTTCCTCAAGCGGCGCGACATCGCCGTCCATGCTGAACAGCGAATCGGTAACTATCAGTCGCCGCCGATAGCTGTTCGCGCTGGTGAGCAGTTCTTCGAGCTGCGCAAGATCGAGATGGCGATAAACTTGCCGTTCAGCGCGGCTGAGTCGGCAACCGTCGATGATGCTGGCGTGATTCTTGGCGTCGCCAAAGATGATGTCGCCCCGATCGGCGAGCGCCGGAATCACGCCAGCGTTCGCGGCGAATCCGCTCGGAAAGAGAAGCGCCGCTTCGGTCCTTTCGAGCCGCGCGAGCGCCGCTTCAAGTTCCGCATGGTAGCGCGAGCGGCCGGTGATCAGTGGGCTCGCGCCGCTGCCCCAGCCCTCTTCCCGTGCAGCCGCGTGCGCGGCGGCAGTGAGGCGGTGGTCACTCGCAAGGCCGAGGTAGTCGTTCGAGCCGAAGTTGATGGCGTCGCTGGCGAGTGCGGCCTGCTGCGGGCCGGGGCGAATGGCGAGCTCACGGCGCAGTCCTTCCGCGGAGAGGGCGGCGAGTTGGTCGGCGATCCACGCGTAAGCGCTCATTGGGTGTTAGCCGCGGGCATAATTTCTTTGAGAGCGGGCCCGCGCGTTTCGCGTAAAGTTCAACCCAAAACCAAAAAACGCGCGGGGGCGAGCCCCGCAGCTAACGCACCGGCCAAGCGGAGTTGGCCGCGTCGATGAGCCAGTGGTTGCCGTCGGGCATGCGGTCTTGGTGGAGGGCCCAGTAGTACAATCCGCGATACTCTTCGCCTTTGGCCCACAGTGCTTTCTTTTGGACGCTGTTGCGATCGTCGTACGCCACCACGGGACCTTTTTGTTTGGGCTCGCTCAGCCACGGGACCATGCTGTCGGCATCCCACTCGGCGGTCCATTTTTCTTTGTCCACCAGAGTGCGAATCTGGTTGTATCCCAACACGCCATGCTCTTTGGTCGAGCGCGGGTCGAGCTCAGCGTACGGTTTGGCGACCGGCATGGTGCGGCCGAAGAGGGGGAGACCGACGACGAGTTGTTGTGTTGCTACTTTTCGTTCAACCGCCCAGTAGTCCATCGCTTGCGAGACGCTGCGCCAGCGGCGCTCGGGGTCACGCTTCGCGGGGAACAAGCCTGATGAATGAGCAGCGATTGTGTCGCCGGGGCCAGAGAAATCGTACGTTTGCACTTCGAACCAATCGACCAACGGCGAAACTTCCTTAGCGGCGATCCAGTCGCCGAAGAAACTATTGCCGGGGACCATCGCGGTGAGCAGATAAGGTTGCCGACGTTTGGTCCTCGCAGCGGCGTCGAGCGCTTGCCGGAGTGAAGCAAGCAGCTTCGTGAATCCTGCACCCGTGGTGCGATTGCGTGGGAACTCCCAAGCGAGATCGACGCCGTCGTAGCCCGCGTCCGTTACCAGCTTCACCACGCTGCCGACGTATTGTTCCAAGAGCGCGGGCTCGGCGGTCACCTTCTCCAGTCCCTGCACCGTGCGGCCGCCACCCAAACAGATGAGCACCGGCACGCCATTGTTGTGGGCTAGGTTCACGAGCGCGGGGTTCGGCACGGCGTCGGTGGTGACCAGTTTGCCGGCGTCATCGGTCCGCAGGAAGGCGTGAACCAAATGCGTGAGCGAGCGAAAGGGAATCTGCTCGACGGGCAGATCGCCGAAGTTCGCGTAGTAGCCGATCGCCAACCGCTCGGCGCTGGCGGAGGTGGTGAGGAGCAGTGTGAGTAGCAGTGTGAGTAGCAGGGGGAAGCGGAACATACAAGTTGACATTTACGACGGGCTTTTCAGCCCGTCCGGGTTGTTGCGTGACTTCTCGACGGGCTGAGAAGCCCGTCGTACGGTTCCCTGTTTCGTCGCAATACGCGATGATAGGACCTCACGGCGGAACGGTTCAGAATACTCGGTAACTAGGTCGGAGCCAAACGGATTATGGCGAACAAGGCAGGCATCGCGGGCGGCGGCAAGTACGACGCGATTATCATCGGCGGCGGGCATAATGGGTTGGTGTGCGCCGCGTATCTGGCACAGTCGGGAAAGAAGGTCTGCGTGCTCGAGCGGCGGCATGTGCTCGGCGGCTGCGCGACGACCGAAAACCTGTGGCCTGGCTACAAGGTCTCCACGGCCGCGTATGTGATTAGCCTCTTCCTGCCACAAATCATCCGCGATCTGCGACTCAAATCGTACGGTCTGGAAGTGCTGCCGCGCACGCCGAGCAGCTTTACTCCATTGCCCGATGGGCAAAGCCTGCTGATGGGCCCCGACAAAGAGTTGTGCCATCGGGAGATTAGTAAGTTCAGCGCGAAAGATGCGGAGGCATATCCGAAATACGAAGCGCTGCTGGAGCGCATCGCCGTCGCGCTCGAACCGGTATTGAACGAAGCGGCGCCCGATCCATTGCCGCTGCCGACCGAATGGCGGAAGATCGGCATCCCCAAGCGGATGCGCGACACCAAAAAACTATGGAGCATGTACCAAGCGCTCGCGCAGCTCGGAAACGATCTCCCGGCGGCGGTCGAGATTCTCACCGGCGCTGCGCGGCCGATTCTCGATCGGCATTTTGAATCGGACGTACTGAAGGCGACTTTGGCGACCGATGCGATCATCGGCGCGTTCCTCTCGATCAGTTCCCCCGGCAGCGCGTACGTGCTGCTGCACCATGTCATGGGTGAAGCGGGCGGAGCGCGGGGCGTGTGGGGTTACGTGCGCGGCGGAATGGGCCAGTTATCCGAAGCGATCTCGCGGGCGTGTCTCGACATGGGGGTGGAGATTCGACGCGAAGCGGCAGTCAGCTCCATTCACACCGATCGCGGCAAGGTGACCGGCGTCGGCCTGTTTAGCGGCGCCCAGCTCGAAGCGCCAATCGTGGCGTCGAGTGTTGATGCGAATCTTACGTTCCAAAAGTTCATGGACCCCGCGGCGCTTCCCGAGTCATTTCGCACCGCAGTGGCGAATATCGATTACGCATCGGCCTCGATGAAGATCAATCTCGCGCTCGCTGAGCCGCCGAACTTTACTTGTCGGCCCTCAAACGGCGTGGCGCCGCACCATCATGGCACCATGCACATCGGCCCGAGTCTCGACTACTTGGAGCACGGCTACGACGACGCCAAGTACGGCCGGCCTTCGGATAAGCCGATTCTCGAAATGACGATGGCGACGAGCGTTGATAACAGCATCGCGCCGCCCGGTAAGCATATCCTGTCGATGTTCGTCCAATACGCGCCGTACAAACTGCGGGATGCCCACTGGGACGACATTAAAGACGCGTTTGCCGACCGCTGCATCGCCACGCTGGCCGAGTACGCGCCGAACGTGCCGGGGGCTATTGAGCATCGCCAAGTGCTGAGCCCGCTGGACCTCGAGCGCGTCTACGGCATCACCGGCGGCAACATCATGCAAGGGGCGATGAATGCGAACCAACTCTTTTGTTTTCGCCCGGTGGCCGGCTGGGCCGACCACCGCACGCCCGTCGATGGCCTCTACCTGTGCGGCGCCGCCAGCCACCCGGGTGGCGGCGTGATGGGGGCGTGCGGAAAGAACGCGGCGGAGGAGATTTTAAGGGATAACCGGTGGTGAATCGTAACTCCTTTCGCCGCTAACCACTTGCACCGAAACCTCTTCTGATCCTCGGGGTTTCATCTCACTGCTTGACTTCCGGCGCCGCTGCGCCCTTACTTAAAGACGGCATCTGTTCTCAACGAATTATGGAGAGTTCTTCTATGCAAACCCTCGTTGCTCGCTCGGTGATACTTCTATTACTCGCTGTCACTGCGGTTTCAGCCGCGGATTGGCCGCGGTTCCGCGGCGAAAATGGCGCTGGCATCGCGGCCGACGACGCCGCCACCCCGGTCGAATGGTCGGCAGACAAGAACGTGAAATGGAGTGTCGATCTGCCGGGGCAGGGGGTTTCCTGCCCGATTGTGGTGGGGGACAAGGTGCTGGTCACCTCGTGGAGTGGTGCTGGGCCGGAGGATTTGGTGCGGCACTTGAGTTGTTATGACCGCAATTCGGGCAAGGAGTTGTGGAAGAAAGACATCGAGCCCGCAGTAGAAGATGAACCGTATCGCGGAATGTTCATGCAGACTGGTTACACGGCCCACACGCCGGCGAGCGATGGTGAGAATGTGTACTGCTTCTTCGGCGTGAGCGGCGTGATGGCGTTCGATCTGGACGGCAACGAGAAGTGGACCACTAGCGTGGGGACCGAGTTCGATGGCCGCAACTGGGGAACCGCGGCGAGTCCAATTGTGATGGGCGACTTGGTGATTGTGAATGCGGCGGCCGAGTCGAAGTCGCTGGTGGCGCTCAACAAAAAGTCAGGCGAAGAAGTGTGGCGGCTCTCGGATGCGAAGCTGGAATCAACCTGGGGGACGCCGATTGTCGCGAAGAACCCTGCTGGCAATGACGAACTCTTGATCTCACCGCCGGGTGAAGTGTGGGGCGTTGATCCCGCGACCGGCAAGAAACTGTGGAGCTGCGCAGGGACCGACCCCAATGCAGCGTGCAGCAGCGTGGTGGTGGAAGGGGATGTGGCGTTCATGCTGAACGGCCGGCGCGGCGGCAGCCCGCTGGCGGTGCGGATCGGTGGTGAAGGCGACGTGACCGCATCGCATTTGGTGTGGGCCAAGAATGTCGGCAGCAGCATCAGCACACCGATTGTGCATAACGGCGTGATTTACACGTTCGGCGGCGGGTTCATTGAAGCGGTCGACGCGAAGACGGGTGAGAGCTTGAAGCGCGAACGGCTTGATTCGCTCAAACCCGAGGCGAGTAAAGTCGCGACTCACTCGATTCCTGCTCAACTTGTCGCACTGCAAGAACAACCGCCTGAAAACGCAGACGGGCAAGCTCAGGATGGCGAACGTCGGCGGCGTGGGCCCGGTGGACCGGGTGGTCCAGGCGGTCGCTTCGGAGGCCCCGGCGGTCCGGGCGGTCCCGGCGGCGGTCGCTTCGGGGGCCGTGGCGGCCGGGGTGGCGGCGGGTTCATGTCGCAAGATTACGGCTCGCCAGTAGCGGCTGACGGCAAGCTTTACTTCACCCGTCGCACCGGCGAAACGTTGGTGTTTGAGCTCGGCCCCGAGCTGAAACTGCTGGCGAGCAACAAGCTGGACGAAGGGGACTACAGCGCGACGCCTGCGATCTCTGACGGTGAGATTTTCGTACGGTCGTCGAAGAAGTTGTACTGTCTCGCGCAAGCAACGCAGTAACGGCGCGATTCTGCCTACTTCACAAGCAGCGCTCGCCGCGCATGCGCGCGGTCGGTGGTTGTGTCCGTGCTTCTCTGCGCAAGAAATCTCAATGCGCGTTTGCGCACGCCTGATCGCAAGTCGCAGCGAATACAGGGAATTGCGCTGCGTGCGTATGGCGACTCATCTGTTTCAAGCAGGTCGACCGTGCGCAGCGGCACGAACCTTGCAACGCCGTCAGCATCGAGGACGCCGAGTCGTCCATGCTAACAATTCGCGCTCGGCGTGAAGTGCGCCCGGCGTCCCGCCCTGCGGTGAGTCGAGGATCGACTCGCTTCCTATGTTACCGCGCGCAGTTCGGAACGGACTCCGGGTGCTGCGCTTTTCTGCCCCGACCGCAAGTTCAAGCTGCGCACCCGTTGTGCGCCGAATGAGCGGCAATGACTCTCTAGCGCGGAGGTTAGACCTGATGTTGAAACTTGGTAGGTGTCTCTTTTCAGCGAGCGCTGTCGCGCTCCTCGCTCTCGTTGCGCCGGTGCGCGCTGTTGACGTCGTCGAGCTCACCGTGCAAGAGATCGAAGCGGGCTTTGCCTCGAGCGCCTTCACCTCGGTGCAGCTGACGCAGGCGTATCTCGACCGCATTGGTTACTACGAACCCGCCTACAATGCGTTCGTCTCGCTCAACCCCGATGCGCTCGCCATCGCCGCGGCGCTTGATGCGGAATACGCGTTGACCGGGCCGCGCTCACCGCTGCACGGCGTGCCGGTGGTGGTGAAAGACAACATGGACTACGCCGGACTCGTAACCACCAACGGCTACTCCGGCTTCTCGAGCAAGACCGGCGGGATTGATATCATTCCTTCCAACGATGCCTCGGTCGTGTCGCGACTGGAAGCGGCCGGGGCGGTGATTATTGGCAAGACCAACCTGCCGGACTTTGCGAACGATGGCCTCCGTTCAAACTCTACGGTGGAAGGAGTGACGCGCAACCCGTCGCAGATTCTCAAGGCGCCGGGCGGATCATCGGGGGGCACGGCGACGGCGGTGAACGCTTCGCTGGCGGTGTTGGGGCTGGGCACCGAAACCGGGCGTTCGATTCACAATCCTTCCAGCTTCCAGAGTCTCGTCGGCATTCGGCCAACGCACGGGCTCGTGCCGATTGACGGCATTGCGCCGCTGAACGGTTCGTTCCGCGATGTGGCGGGGCCTATCGCGAAGACGGTGTATGATGCGGCGGTGACGCTGGGCGCAATCGCCGGACCGACGCCGGCCGACCCGCTGACCACCGGCGCCATCGTACCGGCCGGCGGTTACACGACGCAGCTCTCGACCACGGCGCTGGTCGGTAAAAAGGTCGGCTACTTCGATCCGCAGTTCTTACCGCTGGGCAATTCCGGCGCCCCGCAGTTCCGGGTGCCGGATGCGGAGACGCAAACGCTGTACGACTCCGCGATGACACTCATCGCTAGCGAGGGGGCCACGGTGGTGAATACCGACATCTTCGGCAACGCCTGGACGAGTCTCTACTATTCGGCGCCAGCCGCGCCGAACTCTCAGCGGTACGATCAGTACCAGTACTTTCAAGACCTCGGTCCGACCACGCCTTTCAACAGTTGGGAGACCTACCAAGCGGAACTCGCTGCCCGCGGTTTGACGTTCGTCAATTCACCGTTCGTCACCGAAACGACGGACACGGTAGACACCCGCACCACCGCGGCCGGCATTGCTTGGTTGGCGTGGCGCGATCAGCTTAAGACGGCGTTCAATAACATTCTCGATACGCTGGGTCTCGATGCGCTCGTGTGGCCCGTGAATGGCGCCGCGGCGCCGGCACTCGTGGGGGGGCCGAACAACTTGCCGCTGGTGCAGGGAGTGATCAACATCCTCGGCTCCCCCGGCGTGATTGTTCCCGCGGGGGATTATGTCGACGGCACGCCGTTTGGCATTATCATCATCGGCAGAGATTTTGATGAAGCGAAGCTCTTGGGACTGGCGTACGACTACGAGCAAGCGTCGATCGGCACATCGCTGGCGCGAGTTGTGCCAACGCTCATACCTGAGCCAGGTGGCATTACGCTACTGATTCTTTCGTTGGTGGGTCCGCTGTGGTACGGCCGGCGAATGGCCGCGAGCCGAGTTCGGTAGATTCAGCCAATACTTCGCAATTCAGCCCCGTGACGCTCCCGCGCCATGGGGCTTCTTCGTGCGCGGTTTTGCAGAGTGGTAGTTCGTCTCAAACTTTTAGTAGCCCCTCTCCCGACTTCTCTCCACAAGGGGGAGGGGAGTTAGGGTACAATCGACGGCATCGGGCGGCGACCGCGCGTTACACGCTTCCTTGTCTTCGAAGAGGTTTCGTCATGCGTTGGACTTCGTGCTTTACGGCTGTCATCTGCCTAGCGATTTGCTCGTTTTGCTCGGGCAAAAGCCCGCTCAAGAAAGATTATCCCTACCGCCCCACACCCGCCACCAAGGTGGAACTGACCGACCAGTTTTGGCGGCCGCGGATTGAAACGAATCGCACCGCGACCGTGCCGTACTCGTTCGGCAAGTGCGAAGAGACGGGGCGGATTGAGAACTTCAAAATCGCTGGTGGCCTGAGCGAAAAAAAGTGGCGTGGCGAATTCGGCTTCGATGACAGCGATGTTTCCAAGATCATCGAGGGCGCCGCGTACTGCTGGATGACACATCCCGATGACCAGCAGCAGAAGTATGTGGCCGATTTGGTCTCGTACTACGCCGCCGCGCAGGAGGACGACGGATTTCTCTACACGCTGTGGACCGCCCGCGAAACAATCGGCGAAGAAGCGTTCAACAAAGTCGCCTGCCGGCCGGAATATACGGATCGCTGGAGCCTGATTAACAACGCCCACCAGCTTTACAACTTAGGGCACATGTTTGAAGCAGGGGTGGCGCACTTCGAGGCGACCGGCGATCGGGGTTTGCTCGATGTTTGCCGGCGCAGCGCCGATCTCGTCTGCAAAACGTTTGGGCTGAACGGCATCGCGCTGCCGCCGGGGCATGAAGAGATTGAAATCGGGCTGGTGAAACTCTACCGGGTGACCGGCGAGCAGCGGTATCTCGATCAGGCCAAGTTTTTCATCGAGCAGCGCGGCCGCACGTCGCGTAGTCGCGACAAAGTGTGGGGGCCGTACAGCCAAGATCATCTGCCGCTGGTTGAGCAGGACAAAGCGGTTGGCCATGCGGTGCGCGCCGGATATTTCTACGCGGCGGCGACGGACCTAGCGGCGATTGAAGGGAACACGGAGTACACGGCGGCGCTTGATCGGCTGTGGCGGAACGTCGTCGAGACGCAGATGTATATCACGGGCGGTGTCGGCGGCACGGCCGAGGGGGAAGCGTTTGGGGCCGAGTACCAACTGCCGAACGAAACCGCTTACTGTGAAACATGCGCCCAGATCGCGCAGTGCTTGTGGAACCATCGGCTGTTCTTGCTGCATGGTGATGGCAAGTACCTCGATGTCCTGGAACGCATCCTCTACAACGGGATGCTCAGTGGCGTGTCGCTTGATGGCAAGAAGTTTTTCTATCCGAACCCGCTCTCTTCGTCCGGACAGCATGAGCGGAGTCCATGGTTCGGTTGTTCATGTTGCCCGTCGAACTTGTGCCGGTTCATCCCGTCGGTCCCCGGTTTCTTCTATGCGGTGAAGGACGATAATGTGTACGTGAATCTCTACGCGGCCGGCACGGCGCAGGTGGAGGTACAGGATTCAGCGGTGAAAATTGAGCAACAAACGACCTACCCGCGGTCAGGTGAAGTGAAGCTCATCGTCACGCCCTTGCAAGATGGCGCTAAGTTCGCGCTGAAGCTACGCATCCCCGGTTGGGCGCGGAACGAAGCGCTGCCGGGCGGGCTGTATACGTTCGTGGAGGCGGACCATTCGCCGATCTCGCTCACTGTGAATAGCGAAGCACAAAGTGTCGAAGTCGATCACGGCTTCACGACCATCAATCGTGTGTGGAACGCGGGCGATGAAGTGGCGCTCACGTTGCCGATGCCCGTGCGGCGCGTGCTGTGCAGCGACAAAGTGGCCGCCAACCGCGGCCGCGTCGCCCTGCAGCGCGGCCCGCTGGTGTACTGTGTTGAGCACCCCGATGTGGCGGGCGGCAAAACACACGGTTTGGTGCTGACGGATGATGCACCGCTGGCGATCGCCGAAGCGGATGAGCTATTGTCCGGCGTCACGACCATCACGGGGGTGGCCCAGAGCGCGACGGGTGAAACCGTTAAGTTCGCCGCGATTCCGTACTATGCCTGGGCCCACCGCGGCAAAGGGGAGATGGACGTGTGGCTAGCGCGTGGCGGCTGATGGGAATTACTCAGCCGGCGCGAGGGCCAGCGTCTTCAGCGCTTCCAAGCACGACAGCACATCGCTGCGTGAGATCTCGCTCCAGTCGGTGAACTTGTGCGTGAGGATCGCCAGCTTAAATTGCTCGAACGCTTCGGCGATGTCGGTCGGCAGTTCGGGCAATTGCTCGAAGGGGCGAATCTTTTCGCGCGGTTCGGCGGCGAGCGAGTCGACTTCGGCATGATGGGCCGATGCGACTTCGCTCTCTTCGGCTCCCACTTCCCACGGCGCGGGTTCCTCGACACTCGCTTTATCGGCACGGGCTTCCTCGGTCGAATCGCTCACTTCAGCGCGAGGACTTGCCTCTTTGACACTCGGCGTGCTCGTTTCAATCGGCGTTAGTTCGCCTTCGGACTTCTCGCCGGTAACTTCCCACCGTGCGGCGCGCATCTTGGCAATGCTCCAGCCGTTCTGCAAGGCGCCTTCGAGCCACATCTCGGCGTCGGGCCACTCAATCGCGGCTTGGAAATGGCTCCAGTAGAGGCCGGCGTACTCAGTGCGAACTTCGCCGAAGCGTTGATGGACCCGCCGCAACCGCCCGACGTGTTGGCTGGTGACATCGCCGACGAGCTGCGCCCACGCTTCGTCCGAATACTGCGCCGCCGGGGCTTCGGAACGTTCGAGCGCCGTGCGCCACTCGCTGATGATCCGCCCTTTTTCCCAATTGGTGGTGCTGACGACTTCGTTCCACTGACCCACGTAGGGACTCGACGCGGCGACGATCTCGTCATCGAGTTCGAGCGCCACAATGTTTTCAATTTCCTGCGTAACGAGCAAACGATTCACGGGCTCGGACATCCTGCGCACTCAGCTCCAGCGGGGTGAAGAATCGCCGCGTGAGTGAAGAAAACTCACGCGGGTCGCGGATTCTATCACCCTTGCCGATGCGATTCGAGCGGGGAAATGGCACTTCAAAGCAGAACGCGGCAAATCGCCCGCGCTCCCGCCGCCAAGACCGCTACAGGCGCCAAGCGCGGTAAAGTTGAAGTGGGGAAAAGCTGTTGACGCGCACGGTAGGTTAGGCATTCTTGCCTGACACTGGCGGCAACGAGTCAGGCTGAAAAGCCTAACCTACGAAACCGCCCGTTCGTCGCTCAAAAACCCACACGTCTTATGCGCCCCGTCGCAGAAGGGCTTTTTCGAAGACGCCCCGCAGCGGCAGAGCGCGATGGCGGGTTTGGTGGGGTCGATCGGGTAGGGCTTGCCTTCCGAATCGAACAGCTCGAAGGGGCCTTGAATCAGGAACGGACCATTCGGACGCATCGTCACTTTCACGTCGGCCATCGTGTGGGCTCCTTTCAGTGTGGGGCTGTTTTGGTACGCCCTTATCGTAGCAGTCGTCGGCCGAAGTGAAAGCAGGGGGACGCGGATGAGCGCGGATGCGGCGGATCCTCGCGGATCAGAAGAAAACAAACAATCTACGAGAATCCGCCGCATCGGCGTCGATCCGCGGCCCCGATCTTCCTTTATTTGGCCTGATCGAAGAGCAGCAGCACGCGGATTGGCTCCGCGTTGGCGGGAGCGGTGATCGTGGCGGTGTCAGGCGGGGTGGCGGAGACGGCGGCGCCGACCGGTACGCCGCCGCGGCTGAAGAGGCGCCAGTCCGGAAGCTGGTCGTTGGCGGCGAACAGCGGCGAGCGCGCTTCGACGTGGACTTCGGCGAAATGCTGCTGATCATCACGCAGTTTGCCGAGGAGCGTCACGAGTGCTTGCGGCTTAGCTTCTAGCACTTCCGAGTCGTCCGTCACGGCGGTGCTGGTCTTTAGGCCGGGGGTTTGGGCGACCAGCTTTGCCAGGTGTGCACGCGAAGCGGCGTCGCCGGGCACGCGCACCACCAAGGTGCGCTCATCGTCCGAAACAAGCGACGCCGCTTTGGAGGGGAGGTCTTTTAGTAGGCCGGCAACGTCAGGCCCAGCAGTGAATGGCTCAGGCGCTGGTGCGACTTGCGCCACTTCACTCCCGTTAGGCGCTGGGTTCTGCTGCACGCCAAAGAAACCGATCGCTACCGCCGCGGCAATGGCGGCCAGCGGCCACGCCCAGCGGCGCGTATTCAAACCGTGGCGCGTTCCGGCGACGGCCCGCGGCGTGGCGCGCAGCGTCTGGAGCCGCTGTGCAACACTGGCCGTCAACGTCGCCGGTGCGCGCTCGGTTGGCAAGCACTTCACTGCGCGGCGGACCGCCCGTAATTCGTGGAGCGAGCGCTGAGCGTCAATTTCACTCGCCAACAGCCGTTCGACCTCAGCGCGCTCGGGGAGCGAGAGTTCATCGTCGAGATACGCACTGAGGAGCTCGTTGTTCATCGCGGTTCACGTTCGGAAATTTATGAGCCCCCGACGTCAGTCGGGGGAGTGGAGTAAGCGTCTAATCAGTTTCGTCGACGAACTCTAACCACTGTTCGCCTAGGGCAGTTTGAAGCTTTTCCTTTAATGCGGCGCGGGCGCGAAACAATCGGCTCCGCACCGTGCCCACGGGGATCGTCAGCACTTCGGCGATTTGTTCGTAGTCAAAACCTTCGATTTCCCGCAGCACCATCACGCTGCGATGTTCGTCGGCCAGTTCCGCCAAACAGTTCTGCACTAAGGTCACGCGCTCGGCGGTGAGCGTGCGGCCGTCGGGGGCGTGGCAGGTGGCGGTTGGTTCGAGGCCCCCCGCTTCCCGCACCGCTTCCAGCGAAGTCTTGGGCCGCTTCTTCCGCCGACTGCTGACCGCCAGGTTGAAGGCGATCCGGTACAGCCAGGTGAAAAACGCCGCGTTCCGCTGGAACGTGCTCAGTTTCAAAAACGCTTGAACGAACGCCTCCTGGGCAATGTCTTGGGCATCCTCGGGCGAGTCGGTCAGCCGCAACAGGCTGCTGTAGAGGCGGTCCTGGTGTTGCTCGACGATTTGCCCGAACGCATCCGGCTCGCCCGCCAATGCGGCGTCGATCAGGCGACTTTCGTCGTCGATTAGCTCGAGTGGCACGGGGTTGGGGACGGACAAGGATGCTGCTTTCGGAGATTGAGACGCGGCCATTCGGGGGGAAGTTCCCCGCCGGGAAAGTTTCGTCGCTCGCTGCCATTTTCGGTCCCCAGCCGGGCTTCGCTAGGCGCCAACACCCGAAAACTTCGGCCCTTTCTTTGGAAAAATTGGGGGCTTCGACTACAATTCACGTACTTAACGCCAGGCTTTTTTCTATCTTATCCGGCGATCGCCGGTCGTTCTGTACCTCCTTCGCCTGCCCTGATGCCGCTGCGCCGAATCAATGTGCTCGCCGCGATCGTAGGGCTGGGTTGCCTCGCGCCAATTTTAACGGTCCCCCTAGCCGCGCAGACCTATAAGTACGAAGCCGAGCTCGGCACGCGGACCGGCACTAACATCGCCAGTTCGGTGGCGGGTTATTCCGGCACGGGGTACGTCACCGGGTTCGATGGGACGAACGACGCGGTCGGCTGGAACGTCACCGTGCCGCAAGGGTTATACGACCTGTGGCTCGGCTACCGTTCGCAGTTTGGTGAGAAAGGGTACGACCTGCGGATCGGGACGAATACTTCGAGCGGCATGTTCGCCCCCTCCACCACGTTCGCGCGCGAGTACGCGGGGCAGTACTATCTGGACGCGGCGAGCACTCCCATCAGCGTGCTGCGCGGCTGGGGTTACTACGATGTAGACTATCTGGAACTGCAAGCCACTGCGCCGCGCGTGCCATTGCCGGTGGCGCCGACACTCTCGAACCCCAACGCGTCGGCGAACGCCAAGTACCTGATGCGGCATCTGGCGGAGAGCTACGGCCAAGAGACGCTGTTCAGTTTACAGCGTGATCTCGGTGTAACCAACGCGATGTTCAGTAATACGTACATGAACTACGTCGGCAACACGATGCCGGCGATTGTTGGTTCGGACCTGATGGAGTACTCGCCGTCGCGCGTCGCCCGGTACGACCAGCGGCGTGGCGAGACCGAGCGAATGATCAACTGGGCCCAACAAACCGGTGGCATCGTGAGCCTGATGTGGCACTGGAACGCGCCGAGCGGGCTGATCGATCAACCCGGCAAAGAATGGTGGCGTGGGTTCTATACCGATGCAACCACGTTCAACCTCGGCGCTGCGCTCGCGAACCCCGCGGGCAGCGACTACCAACTGCTGATCCGCGATATCGATGTCATCGCCGCCGAACTGCAAAAGTACAAGGCGGCCGATATTCCGGTGCTGTGGCGCCCCCTGCACGAAGCGCAAGGGAATGATTCCGGGGCGTGGTTCTGGTGGGGCGCCAGCGGGCCGACGGCGCTCAAGCAGCTGTGGGGGCTGATGTACGATCGGCTCACCAATCATCACCAGCTCAACAACTTGATTTGGGTCACTACCCAGCAGGTCGACGCCAGCAACTGGCAAGCGTGGTATCCCGGCGATAACCAAGCCGACATCGTGGGCATTGATGTGTACTCGAGCGCTGGTGACAACATGTCGGCCCGCTGGCTGGAGCTCTTGGATCAGTTCGATGGCGAAAAGCTCCTCGCGCTTTCCGAAACGGGCGCATTGCCGACCGCCGACGCCTTCGAGCGCTACGGAGTGGCGTGGAGTTACTTCATGCCGTGGGCGCTTGATATCCTCTCGGGTAATCACACGGCCGCCCAGGTGCAAGCGATTCTCGATGATCCCGAAATCATCAGCCTCAATGAACTGCAAGTCACGCCGTGGCGCCAGATTTTGTCGCAAGTCGGCGACTTCGACGGCGATGGCGTGGTCGATCTCGATGACCTCGCCGTGTGGCGAGACCATTTTGGCCTCGGCGCCTCCTCGCCTGCCGACGCCAACGACGACGGCGTGGTGAACGCCGCCGATTACACGCTGTGGCGCGATGCCCGCGGTGGCGCAGCAAGCTCGGCGGCGGTGCCCGAACCATCGGCCATCGTACTCGGGCTGGTGGTTTTCAGCGGTTTTCTGCGGCGAAACAGGCGAATTGTGTGTCGCATCGCCCAGTGCGATCAGCCCGTCGGGAATTGACCCGGCGCGACGTAGTCGCTACGCTTGTAAGCACTTACGTCGTTTTTTCTTGGCTACCATCACGCGAATGTCGTCTTCCGAGCCTGCCGAAGTCTCCCATCAATCGAATGTTTCCTTTGCGTCGCTCGGGCTGTCGGAGGTGATGCTCGCGTCGCTCGATGCAGCGGGGTACCAAGTTCCCTCGCCGGTCCAAGCGGGAGTGATTCCGCTCATCCTCGCCGGCCGCGATGTCCTCGGCCAAGCTCGCACCGGCACCGGCAAAACAGCGTCGTTTGGGATCCCGATCCTCGAACGCCTTGCCAAGCCCAAACGCGGTGGCGCCCCGCAAGCGCTCATCCTCACCCCCACGCGCGAACTCGCCGTGCAGGTGCGCGATGAAATCGAAAAGCTCTCCGCCGGGCGCACAGTGCGGTTCGCTGCCCTGTATGGCGGCAAGCCGATTAAGAGCCAAATCGTCAAACTCGAGAAGGGGGTCGACATTATTGTCGGCACGCCGGGCCGGGTGCTCGATCACCTGGGCCGCAACACGCTCGACCTGCGCGAACTGAAATTCGTGGTCCTCGACGAAGCGGACCGGATGCTCGACATCGGTTTTCGGCCCGACATCGAAAAGATTCTCCGCCGCTGCCCCGCCGATCGGCAAACGCTGCTGCTCTCCGCCACCGTCGATAGCGTCATCAAGAAACTTGCCGAACGCTACATGCGCGAGCCGGAGATGCTCGACTTCTCGCCCAAGACCAAAAGCGTCGAGACGATCGAGCAGTTCTACTTCACGGTGGACCAGGAGCGCAAGTTCGATCTGCTGCTGAAGCTGATCGAGCGCGAACAGCCGGCCCAAGCGATTATCTTCTGCCGCACGAAGCGCGGGACCGACAAGATTCAGATCAAGCTCGCCAAGAAGTTTGCCGGCGTCGATTGCATGCACGGCGACATGAACCAAGGAATGCGGGACCGCGTGATGAAACGCTTCCGCGCCGGGGAAGTGAAACTGCTGGTGGCGACTGACGTGGTGGGTCGCGGGATCGACGTGACCGGCATTTCGCACATCATCAATTACGACGTCCCGGAAAGCAGCGATGACTACGTCCACCGCGTCGGCCGCACAGGTCGGATGGGTCGCGAAGGGGTTGCCTACACGTTCGTCACCACCGAGCAAGGGGGCGAGCTGACGCGGATCGAAGAACTGATCAACAAACTGCTTATTCGCGCTGAGATTGAAGGTTTTGAAACGGTCTCGACCGTCAAGTCGACCGCCACCACAGCGCCGACCCAGGTGCGGTTCTTCGGCGTTCCACCCGCCACTCCCGCCGCAACGGAATCGGCGCCAGCGCCCCCTTCAGCGCCGGCGGGTCCTCCTAAGATGAAGAAGAAGCACCGCCGAGCGCTGTAGTTAGTGGCTCCGCTATCGCTTGCGACCCGTCTGTTTGCGACTCAGCGCGGCAAGTCCCACCAGACCGACGACCAGCACCATCCCCGCCGGTTCCGGCACCGCACTCGAACTGGCCGCAATCGCCGCCACGCTCGACAGAGCGTTGATCTTGCCAAAGTTGGCGACCCACACGTTGTAGTCGGCCACGTCGATCACGCCATTGCCGCTGCCATCGGCGCCAGTGAACGGAGCCACTGCTTGGCCAAGCGAATCACGGTAAAGGGTGTAGTCGGCGGCGTCGACTTCGCCGTTGCCGTTGTAGTCGCCCCAGAAGCCGGCGATCACTTGCAGCGTCACATTGTTCGCGTTGTACTTCACGGCGAGCGAGCGGGTGAGATCGAACACCGGGATGTTGTAGCTGGTGAACTCTCCACTAACTCCCGCCGGGGCGGAGATAATTTGGTAGGTGTCGCCAAGGGCCGGCACGTAACCGAAGGGAAGCGACACGCTCAGTCTTCCCGCAAGTTGCGCGAGGCCCGAGAGCGAAAGTCGATCGAAGTCGCTTACAGGGTTCGTGCCGCTGAGGCTAAAGTCCGCGTTGCCTGTGGCGCCTTGCACATAGTCGAGCCCCGTCACTTGGCTGTCACCCGTGCTGATGAGCCGGCCGTTGTTCTGAATCGCGACGCCCACGTTAGCCCCATCTTGCAGATTCAAAAAGCGATTGGGGTCGTTGATCAGCACCCCGCCGCCGCCGAAAGTCGCGCCGGCCGCGATGCGTGTTTCGGTGTTGTCGAGCCGCAGGTTGCCGGTGAGCGTGGTGTTGCTGCCCGCGGCAAACGTGGCGAAGGGCTTGATCGTCATCACGCCTCCGCCGGCCGCCACATTCACGGCGCCATTGAAGACAGTTTGGCTCGTTGAAACGTAAGTGCCGTTGTCGAGCGAGACAGTCGAGCCCACAACGTGATTGAAACCAAAGCCATCGGTGGTGATCGAGCCACCAGTAACGCTGACCGTGCCGCTAAAGTTCGTGTTTGCGTTGTCGAGCAACTGGAGCGCGCCGTTGGTCGCGCTCAAGACGCCGACGCCACCGGCGCCATCCCAATCATTGTCGTTCAAAGCCGTTTGCACCTTGAGCGTGCCGGCTGAAGCGTTGATGCGGCTGTTGTTGATCAGCTTAGCCGTGACCAAACCATGTCCGGACAAGCCCAGCGCGTTGCCCAGCGTCAACTGCCCCCCTTTGAGTTCGCCCCCGAAGAGCGAAACAGTCGCCACGCCCGCCGAGTTCCACGCCGGGACCACATTCAGAATCCCATCAACATCGGCCGTGCCGACATTCCGCGCGTCGTTGATAGCGCCCGTGACCACCAGTTCGCCGTTGTCGGCCCGCAAGTCGGCGGAGCCGGTGAAGTCGATGGTCGCGTTGATCGTGCCGAAGCCGTGCAGCGAATGGTTGGTGTCGGCCCCGAGCGTGCCAGGACCGTTGATCGTACCGCCGGCGATGGTGTTAACATCGGTCAGGTTGCCGCCGCCGAGTTGCAACCGCCCCGCCGCGGCGATATCGACTTGGCTCGAAATATTCACCAATCGCGCGGTGGTTCGGCCTTGGCCGTTTACGTCAAAATCGCCATCGATTTCGACGTCGTTCCCTTGCAAGAAGGTGCCAATCGCGGCGTCGCCGTTATAGATGAGGTCGCCGTTGGAATCGAGCCGCCAGAAGTCGGTGGCGTTCGGCAGGTTGATCGTCAGACTGCCAGTGTTGGCGATGGTGAAGACTTGGTTATTGCCCACATCGTTCGACCCGCCCGTTTCCACGTTGTTGGCGTTGACGATCGTCGCGGCTTGGAAGAGCCAGTCGCCCGCGTCCAGATCGAGGGTCGCTACGTTGAAGGTGGTGGCCAGATTCACTTCATTCGTGTTGGCCGCCACCAGCGTGCCGGCGCCGGTGAAGCTTGTGCCGGTTCCTTGGAAGAACGCGGTGTTCACCAAATCGAACGTGGCGCCCGCGGCAACCGAAACGCTGGCGTTATTGCCGAACACCACATCGGCGGTTTCGATTCGCAGATCGGCATTGGCGTTCACCACGATGTCGCCACCATCGATCAAAAGACCATCGCCTTGCAGTCGCGAGGTAGCGGCAGCGTCGTTCACGTTCACCACGCCGCTGGGAGAAATCGACCAGCGATCGGCAGTGCCCGCGTTCACCACATCGAGCGTGCCGCCATTGAGCGTGATCGTGTGGCCATAGCCCATATCAACAATTGCCGCGTTGAGATTGATGTCCAGTTCGCCGCCATCGCCAATCGTCGTGAAGTTGGTGGTCGTGCCAGCGCCATCGAGATTGAAATCAGCGTCGTTGATGGTGACCAATTTGCCCGCGCCAACCGTGATCGCCGCTGACGTGCCGCTCATCACGAAGTTCGTGCCGGCGCCAATCGTCGCCGTGTCGTTGAAGGTGATGCCCCCGGCGTTATTGATCGCGCCTCCGTTGGCCGTGACGGTCGTATCGAAGACCACGCGGTCAATATCGTCAAGATTGATGCTGCCCGAACCGAGTGTGAACGCGCCGCCGGCAATCGTCGCCGCCGCGCCCTGGAAGCCGACGATAATGCCGCCGGTGTTGATGTTAATGTCGCCAGCGCTCAGCGACCACGCGGTGGAAATATCAAGCGTGGCGCCTTCGCCCAGATTCATCGTGCCGCCGAACGGATCATCGAGCGGAACGTTGATGTCGAGCGTATCGGCGCGGTTGACATTCACCACGCCCGTTTCGGTGTCTCCATCAAGGTCAAGGCGGGCATTCGCGCTCGTGGCGTTGATGGTGAGCGTGGCGGCGGTCGAACCGAAGATATCTCCGGGGCTGTTGGAAGTAGCGGTCAGCGTGCCGCTGTTTTCCATGAGCTGTGTGACCGCTAGGGGATTGTCCAGCAGTTGCACGATTCCATTGCCAGTGAGAGCTCCTCCCGCGTTAATCTCCAACAGGCCACTGTCGACTTCGAGCACGGAACCCGCGAACATCTGCACCGTACCGCCTGAGTCGAGGGTCAGCGTGTTGGTGTCGAGCGATTGCTGCGCAATGTTTGAGCTCTGTCGCAACAGCATCGTGCTGCCCGCCCCGCCGACGACGGTCGCGCCGTTGACCAGCAGTTCGTTGGTGTTGGTATCGACGTCGGCCCCGCCGGAAAGCGTGAGCGAACTGATCGAGAAGTCGAGGTCCACGATCGTCGTATCATTCGCCGCCGTCGGCAGGTTGCCGATGTTCACATTTTGGCCACTCGGCGAACCGTCGGGATTCCAGTTGCCGGTGTTCGACCAGTTGTTGTCGGCGCTGGTGTTATTGGCGTCGTCCCAATCAATCGCCCGCACCGTGTTGTACCCGCCGAACCAGACCGTCGCCGCCAGCGATGCTGTCGCAATTTTCCGCAAATTTTGCTTCCACATGACGAATGCTCCCGAAGAAACTGGCCGATTTGCGGCCCAAACCAAGTGACCCCGTCTGAGTGACAGAGTAAGCGATAAACGGCCAATCAGGAACCGTGGTGGGAGCCCGACAGGCGTTTCCCCAGGTAGCTTGGGTTCTCGACCCGAGCGGATCATCCGCGTGCTTCCCCGCCGGCACGCCGGTCCTCACCCCCACCGGGCACACGCTGATCGAAAACCTCCAGCCGGGCGACATGGTCTTCTCGGGGACCGTCCTCTCGCGCCCCGAGCAGGACCCGGGCAGCGCCAGCCCCACGCCCCAGCGGGTCGAGGAGGTATTCGTCCGCGCGGGGCGGCTGTTCGAACTGGTCGTCGCGGGGCGCACGCTCCACACCACCCCCGAGCACCCCTTCTTCGTCCGCGAGCAGGGCTCACGCCCCGGCGGGCGAGCTCGAGCCGGGGGACCTGCTCAGCACCCCCCACGGCGAGTGGCTCCCCGTGGAGCGACTCACCGACACCGGCCGCCAGCAGACCGTCTACAACTTCCGCGTCGCCGAGTATGCTACCTACTTCATCGCGCCCGCGGACTTGGCGTTCGATGTGTGGGTGCATAATACGTATGATCCGACTGAAGCAGTTGAGGTCCTGGTCCGTCGGGGAGTGG
Source organism: Pirellulales bacterium (assembly GCA_022841705.1). Classification (GTDB taxonomy): domain Bacteria; phylum Planctomycetota; class Planctomycetia; order Pirellulales; family Lacipirellulaceae. Next base: position 1,460,621 of record JALHQZ010000002.1, on the reverse strand, counting down.
GCCGAGAATCTGCACAACGATTGGCGAAACAAGCGGATGCCGCTGCCAACGCCGGTAACGCAAAGAACGGCATTCCGTTTGGCCATGGCGTTTCTGTGACTACACCCAAAATGAATCAGATTCTTTCAAGAGATCCTAGCGATGCCGTCTCTGCCACATGGAAGGCAATTGAAGAAGCTGGCTTTCAAATACGACATACACCAACGAAAGCCGATCCTTTCCATCATACGATTCAATTACCGCAACCAGTTACTGAGGAGGTAGCGGCACTATTCAATCGAGTATTCGGCCGTTGACCAAAAGGAGAACAAAATGATTGCGAGTGAATTAGGCCGAGTAAACCCAACGAAGTGGATTGTTCGTCAGTCGATAGTATTTGATTGGTTCGATGGTCCTAAACAAGGTATTTGCGCGTTAGATTTCCCATTGGCCGAGTTTGAATTCAGGTGCATTGCAAAAAAACACAATCCTAATGGAGTAGATCACCGACTCTACACTCTGCACGAACTTCCGATTGGCTCAGTTGATTTGGTACTTGATCTGATTGGGCAACTTGGCACCCCAGAAAGCAAAGTGTGGATTCCTGTTTGGAACTTTGGCACTGAAGAAGAAAAACAACACGTCGACGCGCGTATTGATCAGTTGCTGGATAAAAGTGAGTCGAGCAATCTTGTGATCTACAGTTACGATACGGTCTCAATTTTGGGGTGCTGGTTTCTTGACTCACTTCCAACACATCCGGAAGAATTGTTTGACCTGCTGGGGATTACAAATGGTTGAAATAGCTAGGGAAGCGACATGACCTGCGGTTGCAGTGGCCCAGGAATCTCGAACTGTTCGTCATGGAACCCCCACTTTGCACGACGCCCGAGCATCCGTTCTTCGTCCGCGAGCGGCGTGCACCGACACCTTCGGCCAGCAGCCCGTCTCCAACTTCCGCGTCGCCGAGTATACTACCTACTTCATCGCGCCCGCCGCCGTCCGAAAGTCGTCCCCCATGACTTCGCGCCCTGACACTGACCCCGCCAACCTCTTCACCCTCGACCTCCCCGCCGAGTGGCGGTTGGAGCGCCCCGAGCAAGGCCCGATCCGCATGGCGTGCCTGGCGCCGGAGAGCGTGCAAGCCAAAGAGCGTGCAGAACTGTGCGGCCGACGTAAATGCCGGCGTCCACCCGCTCGCGCCCCTCACCACGGACGAACTCCTAACCAGCGAAGAATGGTCACGCTCTGCCGGCTGCAACTCCGCGTTTCGCGGAAGAGGCGATTCGGCGCTTGCGTGCCAATGAGCTGCAACAGGGCCGTCGCGCAGTGTAACCCGAGTAGATAAGAAAGGGTTTCGATCTATGGGGACACGGTTCAGGAAGCAGCCGTTGTGATGCGGAGTCGCCCCAAAATCGTAACCGCCCCCACAACAATCACCCACGCGGCCGGCTCCGGCACAGCACCTCCGCTTACCGTCGCCGGTGGGCGCGTGCGGCCAAAGTTGTCGCGCCAGATGGTGTAGTCGGCGGCGTTAAAGCGGGCGCCGAAACCGGTTTGGAAGACTGTGTAGTCGGCGCCGTTCACGATGCCGTCGTTGTTGTAATCGCCGGGAAGCTCCACGGCGGTGACGGTCAGTACGACCGAATTGGCGTTGTAAGATGTCTGCCAGGTGAAATGGTCGGGCAGCGTGACGCTGTCGAATTCGCCGCCGATGTCTTCCGTGGTGCTGATGAGCGTGAACGATTCGCCTTGCTTCGGCGCGAAGCCGGGTGTGAGCGAAACCGTGAGCGCGCCGGCGAGTGATGCAGGGCCGTCAATCGCCAGTTGATCGTAACCCGCCCCGGGCGTAATGCCGCCCAGATCCATGAGGAGTGAACCGTTCTCACCATTCGAGTACCGGCCGAGGATACTGAGTTGTCCCACGCCGCCGCCGGTCGCCGTTTGGCCAGGCGCGACCACCCCGCGTTGGTTTTCAACTTGCCCCGCGATCTCGCCGCTGCCAGTGCGGATGCTTCCGTGTCCTGCGAGCATGGCATTTTGTGCGATCTCGATATACTGCGCGTCGACTGTGCCTCCATTAAGATGAAGCACACCACCCGGCTCGACATTCGTTCCCGAGAATGTGGTGAGCTTTGCGCTCGGCCCCACCTCGAGCGTCATCTTCTGTCCGCCGGCGCCGCCGGAGATGTTCGCTTCAAACACCTGGGTGGTCGTGCCGAGCACCGCTATTTGATTGCCTCCACTAACATGCCGAACGTTCGCAATGCCGAGCGCGCCGGGGACACTACCGCCGCTCCAATTGGCGCCCGTGGTCCACGGCCCGCTTGCGCCTGTGTTGGCCCAGTTGACGTCGATCGTCACGGGATTGCTGATGTACAGCCCCGCACTCGGCCCGCCGCCGCCAAGCGAAGGATTGGGGTCGATGACAATGTCGCGCCCTTGAAACACGTTCATGCCGATGATGCCATCAACCACGTTGCCGGGGTTCGCCACGTTCGTCACGTCGAGCACAATCACGGGCACGTTGGTCGCGACCACACTACCGCCGAGCGCGGGAATGGTGAGCTGATCGATATAAAAACCCGGCACGTTCGATTTCACGCCGCCGGAGCCGACGATCGAGATGGTGAACTCGGGCGTATCGAGCGTCACATCAAACCCCATCTCGAGCGCTTTGAACTGCGAGAGCACGGTCACGCTGGCGCCGGTGTCGAGAAAGAACGAACTGCTCAGCGAGGCGCCGTTGTTTTGAAATGTCGCGTTCAGAAAGTGGCCGCCCGACACCACCGTCGGCGCCGACGGGTTGTTCCAGGGCTTGTCGATATCGAGATTAGCGATGTTGAAAATATAAGCGGGTGTCGACGGGCCACTACCCAGCAAATTGAGCTGCGCCTTGCGCGTGATGCCGAGCCCCTGGCTGCCGAGCGGCTGAAAATCAATCGCGGGAGTGCGAACGGTTTTACCGTTGATCTCAAAAATCTGCGGCTGACTGTTGCGAATGCGCGTGGCGTACTGGCTGATGAAGGGGAGGCCCAACACGTTGGGCAAGTCGGATTCCGGCGGCACGGTGATGATCGACGAGTTGGTTTGCCCCCGCATTGAGGGCGTGTGATTCACGACCAGCGCGCCGGAGTTCGTACTGCGATCTTGCAGCCCCGCGGCGTAGAGCCCGAGCGGATCGTTGATCGTCGCTTCCAAAAAACCAGACGCGCCGCCGATGGTGATTGATTCCGTCCCGCGGAAGTTCGTGTTGCGCCCCGAGTAAGGTCCGTTGATGTTGAAGGCGTTATCGCTGGCCGAAGTGAGCAGCGAAACCGCGGCGCCGGTGTCGAGGAGCGCTACGTCATAAACGGGCGAACCGTATCCCAAGAACGAGCCCCCCGGCGTGGTAGCGGGCTTGGGGTAAAAGTCAATGTCGTCGACGAACTGATTAGTAAGCGTGATGCCCACCTGCGGCAGAAAGCCATCGATGGGAATCCCAGTGCCGAACGCACTGCGGGCGCTGCTAACGCCAGCCAGCGCAGCCAAGGCTATGCACAAACTTCGACCGCCAACCATTCCTAATCGCGCCCCAATGCCTGTTCCGTAAGGGCGCACCCTGCCCGTTTTGCCGCGATCTGTCGCGCATCTGTAGGTTAAATCGCCGCTCGGAGCGGGTCAAGAAATTGGCGCCGTAGGTTAGGCTTTCTGGCCTGACGCGCGCCGGGAACCCGCTCGAACTGGGAAAAGTCAGGCTAGAAAGCCTGACCTACGGTTTCTCGCCCAGCGCTTCTTTGATGATCGCCGCCAGGTCGAGCGTGCCGTTGCCGATCGAATCCATGATCGAATCGTGCTGCGTGGCCACTTCGTACTCCTTCACGCGCGCGAGGATCAGCTCAATCTCCTCGGCATTTTGGCCGAGGTTCACAAGATACTCGCGGAGTTCGGCGTATTGGTCCGGCATGATTACTTCCCGCGGCCATCAACGGTTACGCGGCCGATGCTGTGGTAGCAGTAGCCGCGGCGTTGCATTCGTTCGGGGTCGTACAAGTTGCGACCGTCGAACACCACGGGCGACTTGAGCAATTGGTACATCTCGGCGAAGTCAGGCGAGTGGTAATCTTTCCAGTCGGTCATGATCGCCACGGCGTCGGCACCATCGAGCGCGTCCATCGACTGTTCGCAATACGAGATCTTGTCGCCGTAGTCGGCTTTGACGTTCTCCATCGCTTCGGGATCGTGGACTTTTACTTTGGCGCCGTGAGCCAGGAGCCAATCGATCAGCACCAAGGCGGGCGCTTCGCGAATGTCATCAGTCCGCGGTTTGAAGGCGAGCCCCCAAATGGCGAAGGTCTTACCGCTGAGGTCTTCGCCGAAATGCGCTTTCACTTTCTGGGCGATGACGCTCTTCTGGCGCTCGTTCACTTCGTCAACTGCTTCGAGCATCGCCGGCACGCAGCCGTGGTCTTTGGTCATAGCGACCAGCGCGCGAACATCTTTCGGGAAACAGCTGCCGCCGTAACCGGGGCCAGGGAAGAGGAACGCGAAGCCGATGCGGCTGTCGTGGCCGATGCCGCGGCGGACGTCGTTAATGTCGCCCCCCATGCGCTCGCACAGGTTGGCCATTTCGTTGATGAAGCTAATCTTGGTGGCCAAGAGGGCGTTGGCGACGTACTTGGTCATCTCCGCGCTTTCGGGGCTCATTACCAGGAATGGTTTTTCGGTTCGCAAGAACGGCGCGTAGAGTTGCTGCAGGATGTCCGCCACTTCGGGCCGACGGACGCCGACCACCACGCGGTCGGGTTTCATGAAGTCGTCAATTGCGGCGCCCTCTTTCAGAAACTCGGGGTTGCTCGCCACGTCGCAGTCACGGCCGGTGAGCTCCTTGAGCATGCCATAAATCTTAGCGTTGGTGCCGACCGGCACGGTGCTCTTAGTGACGACCACGGCATCTTTGCGCATGTGCGGGGCGATCGCTTTCACCACGGCCCACATGGCGGAAAGATTCGCAGCGCCATCGGCGCCTTGCGGCGTGCCGACGGCGAGATAGATGACATCGGCATCTTTCACACCGGCGGCGGTGTCGGTGGTGAAGGTCAGCCGCTCGGCCTGGTAATTGTGATGCACTAGCTCGGTGAGGCCGGGCTCGTAGATCGGAATTCTGCCGTTCTTCAGGCCGTCGATTTTCTTCTGATCGATGTCGATGCACACCACATCGTTGCCGCTATCGGCAAAGCAAGTGCCGGTCACGAGCCCCACGTAGCCAGTTCCAATCACCGCAACTTTCATACTTAACCCGTCCTACTTGATCTAAATCGGCCTGTGCGAATCCTTTATGATAATTGACATCCGGCGGGAGTCGAGCCGACCACAAAAACTGCGAGAAAACGCGGTGTTTTGGCGTGATCTCAGCGGGTGGCTGGGGTCGAGACCCCAGCCGCAGCGGCGCGAACGTTACCGCAGCTGGGGGCGGCTAACGCGCCGACCCCAGCCACCCAATGTCGTACATTTGGGCAACGGCACAGAGGACTGTGCCTGCTACTTTGTCGCTTCACGTAGCGCAGCGGCAAAATCATCCACATCGCTCGCGTTCTCGAACAACAATCCCGCACGCTCGGCAATCCAACTCCGGGCGATGTCGCGCGCTTCGCCGGCGTTTGCCAGCCCGACCGCCAAGCGGATGTAATCTTCTTTCGTCTCCGCAACTGGCGCTGGTGTTCCCGCAAGCGAACCGCCCGCCATACGTTCGTATTGAGCCCGGGTGATACGGCTGCGCAAGTATGGTCCGGGCAGCGTGATGACGGGCGTGCCGAGCGCGAGCGCTTCGTAGGTGGTGTTGCCGCCGCCGAAGTGCAACGGGTCGAGCGACACATCGCACAGCGCGAGCAGTTGCAAAAAGTCTTCGTTCGCGAGCGCCGGCAGCCAGCGGATGCGGCCCACAACGTCCGGCATCACGCGCGCGAAGCGGTCCTTGAGTAGCCGCGTCCAGTGCGCCGTGCGGCCTTCGATCAAGAGGAGCTCCCCGCGCGGATCGGCCCGCAGAATACCGGCCAAGATTTCATCGTACTCGGGATGGAACTTGAACAGCGTTTGCGGACAACCATACAGCGTTGCATCAACCGGCAGACCGAAATCGCTGCGCGACTTGCGCGGGCCGGTGAGCTTGGGCCGTTCGTAGTACGTCGCCAAACTCGGTGGCATGATGAGCTTCTCGGTGTAGTGCTCAGTTGCGTCCGACGTTTCGAGCAATTCGCTCGACAGGAAAAAGTCCATCGTTGGGCTGCCGGTTGTGACGGGATGTCCCCACGTGGCGAGTTGCACCGGCGCCATTCGCGAGAAGGCGAGCGTGTAGCTGAGCGCATCCATGCCGACATCGGTGAACATGAGCAGGTCGCATTCCTCCGCGGCGATCATCTGCCGAGCGCGGGCGACTTCGCGCGGAATGGTGACATGCTTGTCAGCTGTCTTTCGGAAGCGCTCGGCAAGCGGATCGCCATGCTGGCCGATGCTGAGAACCACCACTTCAAACTCGTCCCGCGGCAAGCGTTCGATGCGGCCGATGTTCAGCCGACCGATGGTGTGATCGCGCAAATAGGCCGACAGAAAACCGACGCGCAGCTTGCCGCCGCGGCGTTTAATCTTTTTCCCTTTAGCGAGATCAACGCCGCGGTAAATGCGGCCCAAATTGCGGTGCAGCGGGCAATCGTTGCCCCCTTGGTAGACGGCGAAAAAGTTCGTCGGCACCAGCGTGTTGGTGGTATCGATCGCCAGTTTGTCGTTTGCAAGTTTTTCGACTTGCGTGAGCAGTTCAGCTCGTCGCGTATCAACATCGGCCTGCGAGTCATACACGATTGGCATCGACGTGGCGATCAGCACGTGGTTCACATCGGCAGGCTGTACGGCTTGCGCTTGCCGCAGGTGCGAGCGACCTTCATCGGTTCGGCCTTGCGCGACTAGCACGTAGCCGAAGTTTTGGAGCGCGGGGCCAAAGGTCGGATCCACATGTACCGCTTGGCGATAGCACTCGAGGGCCGTGAGCTGATCGCCCGCATCTTGGTACGCATTCCCCAAATGGTTGAGCACTGTGGCCGAGAGCGGCGGCCGACGGGCGGCCTGCTGCAACAGCGCGATCGCTTCGCCGACGCGGCGTTGTGACTGGAGCGCGAGCGCTTGTTCGATCAGCGCGGCGACGGACAGTTCGGGCTGGTTTGCGGCGTTCGACCGAGGCCCGGAAAAACCACCGCCAACTGGCGACTGTTGCGCGGTTGAAGAAGTCGCGAGCAGGCGATCGACTTGATCGGGCCGCGGGACGAGCCACACATCTTGCGCGGCGTCTTGGTCGGGGCGCGGGCCGCAGATGGCGCAGCAGCGCGTTTCGGGAAGCACTTGCACGTCAAAGATTTCTTCCACGCCGCTTTCGAACTCCAGCGTGGCGATCGTTTGCCCGCTGCGCAGATCAACCACACCAACGCCGCATTTGAGGCCTTCGCGTTCGGCGGCGATCGGCAGTCCGCCGAAGACGGCCGTTTCGCGAATCTTCGAGAGACCAATGAATGCCGCCGGGCCGCAAAACGCCAGCCCGCGCGTGTAGCCGGGAAGTTTCTCCACCACTTCGCGCTGGCTGGTTGCTTGATCGACCACTTCCAGCGCGCCGCAGCCGCTGTTGAGCACAAACAACTTGCCGTCTCGCAGCCGCGGCGAGTGCGGCATGGCGAGCCCGCGCGTCACCACTTCATGCGTGGCAAGGTCCATAATCAGCCCGGTTGACTCTTTCTTCGGTCGCCAACCCGCGGGTTCGTTCGTTTCGCTCATCATGGTCACGAGCGCCGGACGACCGTCGCGCATGGCGAGGCCGTTGAGGTGACAGCGATCTTCACCCGCAAGTTGTGTGATGAACGGCGGTTGCCACCGCGGCACAAAACTATGATCGCTGTGCAGTGTGGCGAGGCACGAAAACAGAGTGTTCACGACCCACAATTCACCGCTGGCATCCCAGGCCATTTCGTGACAGTGAATCCCGCCGGTGACATGCGCCCGCCGCGCGAGATAGCAGCGATCAAACCGCCCGGCGGGATTCAAGGTCGGCGCGATCTCCGGCGCGCCATCGTGAAACCACACCGCGCCTTTCGCACCCACCGCCAACTTCCGCGGACTTGCGGCGACGCCCATCGCCTGATCGAAATTGTGAAACGAAAAATGAAGTCCCGGTTCGCCCCGTTCGTTGTCCGCCGTCCCAATCGCTAACAGCTTGCCTGCTTGGTATGTGGAGACCAGCAGCGAACAGTTGAGCTCGCGCAGCACCTGCGGCAAATTGGAAGAATGCCGATAGCGCACTTCGCGCCACTTGTCGGGCGGGTGTTCGGGATCGTCGGTGGAGATGGTCATATATTTGTACGCTAGGTATTCCGGCGCGGCGCGTCTTTTAGGTCTTCTCGACGGGCTGAAAGCCCATCGTACGAATGATATTAACTGCGCGCGGACCACGTCGCCACCGCACGCGCGCAGCGGGAACGGCGGCGCCAGTGGCCGAAGGCGTGGGATTGGTGTTGTGGGGCCTGTTCGCCGACCAATTTGGCGGCGGGCCGGATTGTTGGTTGGATGAAATCTCGAGCGCCTCGGGCGACGAATCGCCCGAGGCCTTGCTCGGAGATTTCAATCAATTGACGTCACTCTTGGTTCACTCCCAAAAACGCGGGGGCGAACGTTTGATGAGGCGCCTCATCGCAACTCACGCGCGGGATTGGGAACGAGCCGGGCGACAGATGTCGCCCCACCTTTCGCGACGGACCAATTACCGTGCGCGGAGGCCCAAACCAGTTGGCTCCCAATCCCGCACACACTTCACGGCTGGCCTGGATCCCGAAACGCAGGAGTGGTGGTTCGCCGGCGCGGCCGCGCCGGCATTCGCTGAACCCTCCTGCGTTCCGCTCGTGGCGGCGCTGGTGAAGCGTGCGTATTTGTTTGTACAGCAGGGGGTGGCCACAAACTAGTCACTTGAGAAATTTTTTTGGGGAATTCTGGGTGGCCACAAATAGCTCTTGACAACGCAAAAAATGGGCGCTCTCAACATGAGCCCCATCGTCAGTCGGGGGGAGTTGCGCTGCGAGCGTGGCGCGGCGGCTATTGTAGGCGCCACTTGAGGTTTGAAAGTGGAGCGCGCGGCGACCCAATTAGAGTTTATCTACCGAGCGATCAGAGGCCGTCGACACCAACCAGCTGACATCAAGACGCAGCATAGCACGATTCCTGATGCCGAAGGCTCTGGTACAATGGTGTTGGCAATGATCTCATGACTGCTAGACGAAACTGATTCGCCAAAATGCTCCTCCCAAATGAGGTAATCCGCTTGGTTAACCACACCATCGAGATTACCATCACCCGCGAGATCGATACCTGCTTGACCTCGCGCGTCGCGCCAGATCGTGTAGTCGGCTGTGTCAACAAATCCGTCGAAGTTGTAATCGCCAAGAAAGCGACCAGCGTAGATTCGCGTGACGTTGACGCCAAAATCCGAATCCTGATCGCTATTGTCGGACCACTGCGTGTCGGCGGCTGCAAGGAACAAATGAGTAGCGCCAGCGGGGACGCGAACGAGCGTTCCGAGCGGAGCATCGGTCTCGGAAGGAATAACAAAATCCTCGGGAATGTCGTTGCCAGGATCGCTCGCGTATTCAGCGTAGTTTCCTTCACTAACGTCCGCGGCGCCGGGGACGCGAACCGTGTCCGTCTCAGAGCGGAGTTGGGAATTGCTGCTAAAGACCCCGACTGCCGATCGAAGCGTGCCATTTCCGTACGGTCCCAGGTCAGAAGGCGGCAGGTCTTGAGTGAACTTGAAATCGCCAACAGCCGTAATCCGTAGCCAATCTCCCTCTCGCACAGTAAATCCCAGGCCGCTCGCGAGTTCAATCCGCTTGGCATTCTGAACTAGTTCCAGATGAGCGGTGTCCGCCGGTGTGACGGGTTTGAGAAAAGTGGAGGGAGCTTCAATTTGGCGGTTGGAAGAAGGTTCGAGCGTTGAAGCGGAAATCGCCTCAAGTTGCAAGTTGTCAAAATAACTAGTTGCAGAACTAACGCTCCCAATCACGTAGTTATTTAGGAAGGCGATTATGTTCTGACCAAGAACTTCCGCTTGCGAGGAAGAATCGTAAGTGATGTGATTCCGATGCCAACCGCCCCGCGCCGGATCGACACCAATTCCGCCGATCGTTTCTTGAGTGAATACTTGCCCCAAGAACGTATCGCCGAGCGACCGATCTAACGCGTTATTTCCGTTAGAATCGGCCCAAAGTTGAATGGACCACGCGCCCGCGCTCGAATCCGTGGCATCAAATCCAATTGCGGCGCTGAGCGAGTAAACCATGTTCGGCGCCAGCTGAACTGGGAGAACGGCGTAAACACCATTATCTAGATTCGATACGCCATGGCGAAGAGCCAACATCTGATTCGAGTCAGCAGGTGACGTGAACGGCTCTGTCTGATTCCAAGAAGTTCCTTGGCCTGCGAGACCTGGACGTTTAACGATGGCGTCTTGCTCGAAGGGCTCTTCAATCCAGATTGGCAGCGATGCGGAGGGTAGCGAAACATTCCCTCCTTGAGGCAATGGAGCCGACTCCCAGCTTTCGGTGAAGAGTGTCATACCGAAAAGTGTTGTGGTTGTCAGCCACAACTTCAAAGCGACCAAAAATCGCAACATCGCATTCACTCCCTAGTTAAGGGTTCTCGGGCACGAGGTGAGGATTCTCAACTCATTCAAAGCACTGCGAAAATGACGATGCAAAACCTTGTAGGATTTCCAAAAAGCGTAGCCAATTCCCACCGACAGAGCTAGTAGATGAGAGGACGTGGGCCCCCAGTCTTGAACGGTGGTAGCCACTTTTGGCAGCTCTCGCGGAACGCAGCGGACAAGCAGGAACCTGACGATGAGTGGGCGATCGGTCAACCGAATATGTCGCAAAAATCCCGTTTTTGATACACGTTTCCCGGATATGTCGTCGTCGACGACATATCGTATTGACGAAATGTCGCCCTGTCGGCGGCTGAAATTCGCTCACACCCCCAGCACTTTTGCCGACACATGCCACACCAGTTCCGCGCCGCCGATCTCTAGTGGTCCGTCGAACCGTAGCGCGGTGATGGCGCCTTTGGGGAAGCGCACGGCGCCGGCGCTCATGCCGAGCAGTAGCGCCACCAGCTCACTGACATCGGGCGCGTGGCCGCACCAGCAGATCGAATCGACCCCTTGGTCTTGGGTGAACTCGAGGAGCGGCAAGAGTTGGGCGCCGGGGGCGAGCTCGTCGAGTTCGATAATCTCGGGCGAGCGCTCGGTGTGCTGCGAGATGATGTCGGCCGTTTGGCGACACCGCACGAGCGGGCTACTCGCGATGAGCTCCGGTTCGAACCCGCGCTCGGCGAGCGCTTGGATCACGCGCGTGTAGCGCTCGATGCCTTCAGGTGTTAGGGGCCGCAGGGAATCGTCGGGCCAGCGCGGATCGCCATATTCGCCGGCCCATGCGTGACGGGCAATGTAGAGGAGCATGGGTGGTTGTCAGTTGTTGGGATCAGGCCTGCGTCATACGCAAGCTACCAGTATTGTAGTAGGCACGGTCCCCGTGCCGTCTTCCGAATTCAAGATTGATGAGATCACGATTAACGCAGACGGCACGGGGACCGTGCCTACTACAATGGTTGATATCACTTCACCCGCCACAGCACTTCATCCGGTATGTTGAGCCGCCGCTGCTCGTGCGCGATGTCAATCCGAAACCGTTTCGCGTCAACCGGATAGCCGGCCGTTGGCTTGAGGTTGGGCAAGTGCTCGCGCCAGAACGCATTAAACGCGTGCATCGAGAGTTCTCGCAGATACTTGGCTGTCATCGACGCCAGCGCGGTGGGCAAGAATGCTTCGCCCTTTGCGCGGAACTCGAACTTCACTTGTCCCCCCGGATGCTGCCAGCGATAGCGGCTGACCGAGCGCGATTCCATGACGTACTCCACGAGCTGCTCTGGAAAATGCTGCTGCACAATCGCCGCGTACTGGTTTCGGCCCCCATGCTTGTCGAGCACGCAGAAGGCTTCGGCGTCGTTAGCGCAACTCTCCCACACCCGCCGCAACAGGCCGAGTGAAATGTGCGACAACGCGGCGCCCTTCGTGCCGAAGTTAGTTGTGAGGGCGTTGAATTCTGCTGGATGAACGACGGTTGCTGCGAGCAGCGGCGGCTGCACCCCCTTGGCAGCGCACGTTTCGGCGAGCTGTTGGCCCGTGGAGTGAATGAGATCGCTGGCCGCCGCGCGGGGCAAGCCTCGTTCACCCCTGAAATGCCAATCCGGCGCCTCGCCGGCGCAGCCGAGGAGTCGCTCAAGCTCGGGGCGAGTCGAGGGGAATAAACCCGCTCGCGCAGCGAGCGCCCCGAGCACGCCACGTTCCAACAGGTTGAGCGAATCGCCCGATTTGTAGAGTTGTTTGGAATCGGCAATGGCGAGGCGATTCGCATCCCGCGCCGGACTAATTGCCGCGGCGAGGAGTTCGTAAAGGTCGGTGCTGAGCGAATCATGCTTACCGATGTTCCACGCGGAGGCCGCCACCACTAGCGGCCCGAGGTTGGGCCCGTACCCCGCTTCGTCGATGCCGATGAGCCACGTCATGGCGGGGATTGTAGCAGAAGTGGTTATGGTGCGAACGGATTCAGAAGCTTGATCCCCTCAATCTGCCGCGGGGCGCCCATGTCCTCGGTGTAGAGCGTGTCGACACCAGCAGCTTCACATGCGGCGAGAAGCATACTGTCCCAGTGTGAGAGGGCATGCTTTTCACTAAGCGTGAGAGCACGTTCGACGGTGTCTACAGGAGGCATTACAACTCTGAACATCGCTCGAGTTGATTGAATCAACTTGATTGCGAATGAGCACTGCATTGTGCCTTGTTGACGCCAAGCCGATAGTTGTCGCCCCATCTCGCCGACAACTTGCCACGGAAGAACCGTGTTTCGTTCCCTTGCTAAACGTCGAACTAACTGTCGTGCAATGTGCTGTTTTTGTGGGTCACGATCGTCGAAACGATAGATGAGAAGATTGGTGTCAACTGCGATCATGAAGCTGTTCGCGTGTTAAATGAGCTTCGGTCGAGGAAATTGTGATTTCATCGCATAGAGCGTCGAACTCATCGATTGCACGTTCGATTGGGTCTTGCTCTTGGGCGAGCGGCTCAACAACCAATCGCACCCGAGCGCCTCCCAACAAGTGGAGTGGTTGCTCCGGGTACAAAGCGCCATTGTTAAAAACAGCCGTCACGGTTTCAGTCATCGCTCTGTCTCATTGGAAAAGGGAATGGTTACCCATAGCACATTTTAGCACAGCTCGCCACAAAAGACAGCGAGTACCGGATGTAGGTCGCTCGCCGCTGCTACTCAAACCGCACCAGTCCAAACGCCTCCGGCGATCGGTCATCCGCTGCCCGGGTCCAGCGCGACTTGCCGAGCGCGGGGTGAATTCGTGCGAGGTCGCACGCCCACGCTCCCCCGGCTGTTCCTGTTTGAAGGGGCGTCGGGGGCTCATGGCACAATTCGCGCCAGGGGATGGCGGCTTCGGCGCGCCAGCGGGACTTGGTGAGCGTGCTCGCGACGAACCACTTGGGGTTCCAGCGTGCGGAGCCCGCGAGCGAATCGTGCGTGCAGCCGCGGGAGTCGATGGCGAGTTCATACGCCGTGCTGTAGTCGCGGTCGAGATCGAAGCGCAGGGCGATGCGGTCGTGGGCGGAGAGGTCTTCATCGCGTTCGCGCGGTTTGGCGTTGGGAGCGTACTCGGCGCCGAGGCTCTGCGGGACATCGAGCGCGACATACAAGTAGTCAGCATCGCGAGCGAAGCGGACACTGGGGGGCGTTTCATCGCCGGCGCTGGGTAAGAGCAGGGGGGTGGCGCTGGTCCAACAGGGGTCGTCGATTTCGCCATCGAGGTGCGGCCGTTCGGTGGTGGCGCGGACCGTAGCGACCGGTTTGTTGGCGACACGATTCGGCTCGGCGAGCCAGCGCTCGGCAAGCGCGGCGCGGCGCCATTCTTCGGGCAGCACATGGTTCGCCAGGTTGGCAGCCGAAGCTTGCGGATCAGCTGGCGCGCAGGCCGCCAAGGCGAAGCGAATCCGCGGCTCGGCGAAAAGTGTGGGGCGTGATTGCTCAAGGTATTCGCCCAAGAGCTGAGCGCGTCGACGACGCTCCGCGAGCGACAGCACGCCGCTTGCCTTGCCTTCTTCAATCGCCGTCACCGGCAACACGGCGCCAGTTGTTTCCGACTCCGCCGAAACATCAGCGAGCCGGGCGGCGTCAGTCCCCGGTGGAAGTCGTCGAGATTCTGCAAAGTGGGCGTACTCACTGCTCGCATAGTAGAGCAGCAGCGACTGGATCGTCGATTCACACAGCGGATGATCGGCATAGCGGCGGGCGAGCAGATACCACGTCTCCGCCATCTGGTCGAAGTCGCCGCGCTCGCGGTAACTGTCGGCCAGTTCCAACAGCAGCGGCGCCCCTTGCTCGGGCGAGAGGCCGGCCGTGAGCGTGACGACTTGGTTCGCCCACGCCTCGCCGTGCAGCGAACGTTTGAGCAGCGCTTCGACATGCTTCCGCTGCTGCACCAACCGGCGAAGGTTTTCGATCTGCCCATCGGCCGGCGCGGTGAGAGGCCGGCGACGCGGAGAATCAAACGCCAGCACGCAGTCGGCCAGCACATCGCCACGATGGAGCGAAGGCAGCGCATCGCCGCGGACCACTTCAAAGCGATACTTGTGCGTGTTTTGGGTGCGGGACGTCTTCAACCAGCCCTCGTAAGGTTCGGCGATTTGCGCGGGTGAAGCGCCAAGCGTCGCCATAAAGTCGGCGGCGTTCCACTGCCCGGTTTCATCGGGTGTGATGCGCACTACGCGCCGCGGCGTCGGTGGCGAGAGACCAAGTGCGGTGAGCTGTTCGCGCCGCGACAGCGTGCTGCACGCATCGAGCCCTGTTGTGACTTGCGAGCTTGTAGGGGAACTTGTGAGCGAAGACTCCACTGCCACGATCACGAGCGGCTGGTGAGTTGCCAATCGCACGGCCAAATCGGCCGATGTCGTTCGTTCGACACTCGTGGCGCCACACGCAACCGCTGCTTCGCTGACACATGAGAGTTCCTCGGGACTGCCTTCTTCGAGCAGCAAGACTTGCGTGCGATACCCATCGGCGAGTGCGCAGCGGGTAAGGTACTCGAGCGGCACACTGGCCATGGTCGGGCAGACAACGCAGAGCGCTGGTTGCTGATTGGCGTTGCGAATAATGTTCCAAGTGGCGCCGCCATCGACGGTGGAGAGAATCACGCCACCAGCGCCGACAGCCCAGCCGCGCGAGTCATCAATGAAGCAGATGTCGTTGATTGGCGCCGTTTGTCTGGTGGCTGCGACGTTCCAGTTGGCGCCGCCGTCGGTGGTGTGCGCGATGACGGAACCGGGCGTGCCCGCGACCCACGCTTGGCCGCCACGCGCTTCGATTGCCTGGAAGTTCAGGGCGGTCGCCGGATCGTGCTCCGCGAGCGGCAGCGCGGAGCGCCAGCTCGCGCCGCGATCAGTGGAGACGGCAATCGTTGCGCCATCTCCCACGGCCCAGTTGAGCTTTCCATCAACACGCACCGCGTGCAAGTCAGCGAGCACTGCTTCAGCAGTCCGCATTCGTAGACCCCGTTCGGCGATGGTCGCCAGCGCGCCGTGAGCGCCGGCGCAAAGGCCGTTATCGAGGCTCGTAAAATCGGCGGCGTTCCAACTGGCCGGGCGATCACTCGGCAGCATCCGCCAGCCGCGGCCGCCATCGTCGGTCAGGAACAGTCCGCAGGGGTGAAACGCGCTCGCCGCGCCCCACGCAGCGCCTTGCTGATCGTCGAAAAACTTAACGCCCCGCAGAAGTGGTAGCGTCGGCGTGGGAAGGCGCCGCCAAGTGAGCCCGCCGTCGTCGGTCGCGAGCACCACGCCGTACGAAGTGTGCAGGTACGGCTTCCACCCGCCGCCAACCGCCCAACCCTTCGCGCGACTGATGAAGCAAACGCCCGAGAGCGGACAACGCACGCCGCTCGATTGTTGGCGCCAATGTTGTCCGCCATCATCGGTGGCGAGAATCACGCCGCGATCACCAACCGCCCAGCCGTGTTGAGCATCAACGAACGTGACAGCCTGCAGTGTGGCGTCGGCGATTAGCGTTTTTTCGAGCGAGATTCGATCGCCGCGCGCGGCAGTGACCGCGATGGTGAGTAGTAGGATTGCAAGCCGAACCATTCTCCGCCTCCGTGCCGAGCTAGCGGCGAATTATAAGGCGAATCGCCGTTTCTAGGAACGACAGAATCGCGCACTTCGTACGACGGGCTGAGAAGCCCGTTGCACGTGGTGGGAAGCCCATCGTACCGGATGTAGCAATTGTGCTAGCTGCGTCCGCCACGGGCGATTCTTGAGCTATGTTTTGGAGACCAGCCCTGCTTCACACCCGCGACCGCGAAGAGCGCCGCTATGCCCGCTACTTACGAATCCGCACTCGATCAATTGGTGCAGCGGGCTGGCGCCCTCTACACGCTGCCGACGGTGGCGCTTGAGGTGGTTGAACTGCTTAACGAACCGCACGTTAACCCCCGCGAAATCCGGGAGTGCATCGAGCGCGATCCGGCCCTCACGGCCAAGGTGCTGAAGGTCGTCAATAGTTCGCTCTTTGGTCTGTCGGGCGAAGTGGCGAACGTGACGCAGGCGATTGCCCTGTTGGGGCTCAACCCGCTGAAGCTGCTGGTTCTAGGTTTCAGCCTGCCTGACGAACTATTCGCGAGCATCGCGGCTGACCAATTGCAGCTTTATTGGAGCGGAACCCTCAACCGCGCGCTCGCCGCGCGGGCTGTGGCGGAACGTTATTGGCCCCGGTCGGCAGACGACGCGCTCACCGCAGGTTTGTTGCAAGGAGTGGGCCGGCTGGTAATGCTGCAGCAACTGGGAGAGCCGTACGTGCAGTTTCTCACCAAGCTGCAAGGTGAAACGGGCGATCCGCTGGAACTGGAGCGTTACGCGCTGGGGTTCGATCATTGTGCGCTGAGCGCTGCGTTGTTGCGGCACTGGCATTTGCCGGAGAAATTGGCTGGCGCCATTGAACGGCAATCGCGCGGTGGCGAACCGCGGGCCCCGCAAACTGATGAACAAGTGCTCGCCGCGGCGCTGCGAATTGCGGACCTGATCGCGCAACTGGTGGGCCAGCGCCGGCTGAGCGTGCTGCCCGATCTCCTGGCGATGGGCGAAAAATGCTGCGGCATGACGAGGCCGCACTTGACCGGACTGGTGGGTAAGCTCCAGCCGCAAGTCGAACAGTTCGCCGCCGCCCTCACGGTGGAACTTGAAGTACCGCGGAACTATTCGCAGGTGCTGATGGATGCGCACGTGCAATTAACGGTCGCCGCGGAACAGGCGACGAGCAGTTTGCTGGCGGCTGGCGGCGGGGGTGATGAGGCGGAATGCGATTTGCTCCTTGCCGAAGCTCGCGATTTAAGCGCCGCCATGCGAAGCTACCTGTACCAGCGCCCCATGGCCGCTGCGGTTGGGCCGGCCCGGCGCGCGGATGTCGCTCGCGACGCCGTTCGCCCGCCGCGCGGGCGGCTGAAAATCGACGAGCGGCCGGTGCTGGAAGTGCTCACGAAACTGTTGCCAAAGTGCCGCGCTGATCGTGCGTCGCTGTCACTCGTACTGCTGATGCTTGAACCGCACGATCTGACCGCCTGTGAACCGCCGCTGGTCGCGGCACATGCGGCGTGCGTCGCCAAGGCTTTGGCGCAGCAAACGGGCTGCGCTCCGCAAAGTATGCAGCGGATCGACGAACTGTTGGCGGTGGTGCTGGTCGCTGGCGATCGGTACGACGCGGTGCAATGGGCCTACAACTTGGAACGGCTCTCGCATCAATCCAGCAATCCAGAATTGCCGGCGGATGTGTGCGAGCAACTCGAAGTGAAAGCCGGAGTTGCGCATCTGGCCGCCGCCCCCAAAACGTTTGAAGTGGTGAGGCTCTGGGAGAACGCCAAGCGTTGCCTTGAAGCGGCCCGCTCCGCTAGCGGAGCCGCGGTAAAAAGCATCGAAGTGTATTGAGCAATCCGACTCGCTGGTCGTTCTCGCTGGGGTACGCAAGGTCACGAGCCTGACTCGCCGGACGCGCTCCGTTGGCGTATCATTGCGGTATGGATTCCCCGCCCCCAACCGCCCCGCCGCAACCTGTTCCGCCGGTCGGTTCGCTCGTGGACCTCACTTCCGAACAAGTCACGGTGCGGGAGCTGCGAATCTCGGACATCGACTCCCAGTACGGGGATTCCAAGCACGACCACTCGAAGCATGGTCTGGACCGCATCGAGCGGGGCCTGCGGCTATCGATCATTCTCTTCATTGCCACGGCGCTCTCCACGTTTTGGGTGGGCTGTACCCATTGGGAGCCACTCGCGCCGCAGTACGCCAGTTCCTTCGGCGCGATGCAGCAAGCGGTGGTGCAGAATTGGCCGAACGGGCTGCGATACATGTGCGCGGTGCTGGCGATTTTGCTCACGCACGAGATGGGCCACTTCCTGATGACGCTGCGGCACCGCATCCCGGCGAGTTATCCGCTCTGCATTCCGGTGCCGATCAACCCCATCGGTACGATGGGCGCAGTCATCGGCATGGAAGGCCTCAAGGCGAATCGCAAAGAAATTTTCGATATCGGTTTGGCCGGGCCGCTGGCGGGCCTAGCGGTGGCCATTCCGATCCTCTGGCACGGCGTGCGGCTGCTCAACCTCTCGGGTGAACCGTACGTCGGCGAGATTCAACTTTACAACCCGGTGATCGCGCGCTGGATGATTGAATGGTTGCACCCCGAGTGGGCCGGCCGCACTTATTGGATTGGCATCCACGAAGTGAATCCCTACTTCATGGCGGGCTGGGTTGGCATGCTGGTGACCGGCCTCAACATGCTGCCGGTGAGCCAGCTTGATGGCGGCCACACCATCTACGGCCTGTTTGGCAAAGACTCGTTCCGCATCGCCCGCGGCTTCACGATCTTGGCGATCCTGTACGTGATTGTCTACATCGAACAGGCGGCTATGTGGACACTGATGCTGATCCTCGTCATCCTAATGGGCATCCATCACCCGCCGACCGCCAACGACAACGTCGAACTCGACGACCGCCGCTGGATTCTGGGGATGCTGAGTTTGTCGATTCCGATTTTGTGCTTCCCGCTGCTGGGGCTGAAACAGTAGGATGGGTTATCCGCGTAGCGGTAACCCATCAAAAAGTTAAGGTTGAATCTCCGGTCTGAAGGGTTACCGCTACGCGGATAACCCATCCTACATTTTGCCACCATGAACTTCCGCGAACGCCTAGAACAAGCTGCCCAACGGGGTCGATCGCAG
This sequence comes from Pirellulales bacterium, assembly GCA_022841705.1. Classification (GTDB taxonomy): domain Bacteria; phylum Planctomycetota; class Planctomycetia; order Pirellulales; family Lacipirellulaceae. The sequence goes on along the minus strand of JALHQZ010000002.1, from coordinate 1,441,262 downwards.
CGCTCGGTGCGGGCGAATGAGGAGGCGGCACGCGCGCTCAGCGAAGAAGAATGCAAGCGGCGGCACGCGAGCCATCGGCGCGCGTTGACCGATCATATCGAGCGCTGTCTCAAGCAATTGGCCGACGGTTTTCCCGGCTTTCAACTCCAAGCGGTGATGGAAGAGCGCGGTTGGGGCGCCGCTGTGGTGCGCGATGACGTGGGTCTCGATGGCGGCAAGCGCAAGAGCCTCTACAGCCGGCTGCAAGTGATCGTCGGCCCCTTCACCGAGTACCGCGTGCTGGCGATCGAAGCGAAGGGGACTATCCGCAACAAGGAAACCTTTAGCCGCAACCACTACCAATCGTTGGCCGAGGTGGATGATCCGCGCTTCCGCGAGCTGATTGAACTGTGGGTGCTCGATTACGCGGAGATGTACGCCGCGACGTAAGTGTTTCCAATAGCCGGGGAGCTACGCTCCGCGAGTTTCGGCCGAGGATTCCCACCGGCACAACGATTATTCAGAGGTTGCGCCGATCGCCGCGGAGCGTAGCTCCCCGGCTATTGCTGTTTTAGCACCACCGGCGACTCCAACACGCGCACCTCACCGCGCTCTGCATTCAGTTCGCACTCCACCCCCAGCGGCAACGTGACGTTATCGCGTACGTGGCCTAGTGGAAAGCCGCGGACGACGGGGATGCCGAGCGGCGCGAAGTATTCATCGAGCACTTCGTTGATGGTGATCTCTTCTCCCTCGGTGTCTTCATTCTCCCGCCGTGTAAATTGGCCGAGTATTGCGCCCGATAAATTATCGAGCAGCCCCGCGAGTTTAAGCGTGCAGAGCATGCGGTCGACACGGTAGGGCGCTTCACCAACATCTTCCAGCAGCAGAATCTTGCCCGTAGTGACCGGTTCGTACGGCGTGCCAACGAGCGCGGAGACCAGCGACAGGTTGCCGCCGATGATGGCGCCGCGCGCCACGCCACCATGAATCACGTGCGGGGCAGGGTAGGGGGGCGGGCCGGTGGGCGAGATCAAGTAGTCGGCCAGCGGATTCGCATTGTCGTATTTTTTTGCCAGCAGCGCCCGCCAGAACCACCTTTCGGCGAGCGGCGTGAGGTAGTCTTCGCTCCCCAGTCCCCACATCGGGTTCGGCGAATGAAACGTCACCAGTCCCGCGCGGGTGTTGAGCGCGATGTGCAGCGCGGTGATGTCCGAAAAACCGATCAGCACTTTAGGGTGCTGCCGGATCACAGTGAAATCGAGCCCGCTGAGCATCCGCATCACGCCGTAGCCACCGGTTCCGGGGAAAATCGCGTCGATGTCATCATCGCGAAACGCAGCCATCAGTTCTTCCGCGCGCCGCGCATCGCTGCCGGCAAGATAGTCGTGCGATCGGTAAATGTCTTCGGCCTGGGTGACCTTAAACCCGCGTTCTTCCAACCGCTTTCGCGCCAGGTTCATCCGCTGCTCGTCGAGCGGGCCGGCCGGTGCGACGAAGCCAATCGTATCTCCCGGCCGTAGTGCGCGCGGTTTCACGATTGGTAACTCATCCGCGGTTGCGGACGAAACCAACAAGATCACCAAGAGTCGTCGAAACGCCATTTGTTTTAGTTCCCTGAATTCACTCGACGCCCACGGCTGCGCCGCCGCGGCGCCAGTCGGCGACACCAGTGATTACACCGGTCGTCGGATCGATTTCGATGCTATGCGCCGCGCCTTGGTTTGCGCCGCGGTTCTCGACTTTGTGACCGCGCGCGGTAAGGTCGGCGAGCTGCGGCTCCAAGAGTTCTTCGGCCCACGCTTCGTACTGAATGCGATCGGGGAACCACTGCTGATGGATGCGCGGCGCCTCGATCGCTTCGGCCAGCGAGCGACCCAGCGCTAGTCGCTGCGTCAGCACGCAGGCGACGGTGTTGATGATCGTCCGCCCGCCGGGACTGCCGGTGACCAGCACATTCTTACCGTCCCGCCGCACGATGACCGGCGTTTGCGAGCTAAGCATCCGCTTGCGCGGCGCAATTTGGTTCGCCTGCGTTCCGACGGCGCCCTCTTCGTTCGTGTAGCCGGGCCGCCAATTAAAATCGCCCATCTCGTTGTTGAGGATGAAGCCAGCGCCGCGCACGACGATGAACGAACCAAAACTTTCTTCCAGCGTGTAGGTGTTGCTCACCGCGAGGCCATCGCCATCCACCACCGAGAAGTGCGTCGTCTGTTCGCTCTCATACGGCCCGGCGGTGATCTTGATGTCGCCGGCGATGCCTCGGCTCGAAGTCGCATGCTGCGGATCGATCGTGCTGGCAAGCTTGGCGGCGAACTTCGCGTCGCCGATCCAGTTGGGCGTGGCGACGAAGTCCGGATCGCCCAGCGCCGCGGCCCGTTCGCGGAAACCCCGCCGCGCCGCCTCGGCCACGAGATGGAGTTGATCCACCGTCCACGGCTTGCCGCTGAGCGCTGCGCTACTTGCCTTCCAGCCGCGTGCTTCAAGCATTTGCAGCATCAGCAGCAGCGTCGCCCCGCCCGAGCTTGGCGGCGGCGGGCCGTAGATTTCATGACCCCACACGGTGGCGTGAACCGACGACCGAATCTTCGCTTCGTACTTCGCGAGGTCGTCGGCGGTGATCGACCCGCCGCCCGCTTGCATTTCGGCGACGATCAGCCTAGCGGTTTCGCCTGAATAAAAACCATCAGGGCCCTCGTCGGCGATGCGCTGGAGCGTGCGGGCCAAATCGGGCAGTTTGAGTGTGTCGCCCGTTTTCCATTCACCGCCGCCGGGGCGGCCGTACACGCGGTGCAGTTCGGCGTATTGTTTCTGGTCATCAATGCCACTGGTGTTGAACGCCATCCGCAGGGAACTGGCCAGATGGTGGTCGATTTCAAACCCCTTGGCCGCAACTTTCACGGCCGGTTCCACCAACCGCCGCCACGGCAGCTTGCCGTACTTCTGATGGGCCAACCACAACCCGCGCACCGTGCCGGGCGTGCCCGCCATCTGCGCACAGTGGCGATCTTCCTGCTTGACGAAGGAGTTTGGTCCGCAACTGGCCGGCGCCGTTTCGCGGTAGTCCACGCACTCGACGGGCTTACCGGGGGGTGCAATCATCATAAACCCCCCGCCGCCGATATTCCCCGCCTCGGGCCAAGTGACCGCCATCGCCAGCGCCGTCGCGACCGTAGCGTCCACTGCATTCCCGCCGTCGGCCAGCACATCCCGTCCGATGGCCGAGGCGATTGGCGAGGCGCTCGAGACCATCCCTTTGGTGCTGGTGGCAACCTGCGCACGCGGCGCTCCGAATGAACTTCCTATCATGCAGGCGATTCCTAGCACGGCGCCCACGCATCGAGTGCGACTCATCGAAGTTTCTCTGCGCGAAAAAGCGTTGTGACCGCCAGCCCGACGCTGCGGTTCGCATCGCCAGTTTAGAAGGAACGGGGCGAGAGTTAAACTGCCGGCTCGCGCACAGAAATCTTGCGAGTCGGAGGGCGTCAGCCCCCCGGAGTCAGTCGCCGGCGCCCTCCAGGTGCTAACGCACTCCGGCTCGCTGTCGTTTGAGAAGTAGGCCGCAGCTTACGATTGCCAGTAGCAGCGCGGCCGGCTCCGGCACTGTGCTCGCTGCCGCGGCGCTCGCGCCGGCGCCGAAGTTCGCCTGCCATACATCGTAGTCCGCTTGCGTCACCGTGCCCGGCGTCGGGTCGTTCGGCAGCGTGACGCTCAGATCGAGATTATCCCGCCAAGTGGTGTAATCGCCGGCATCGACGATGCCGCTACCGTCGAAGTCCCCCGGGATGCCCGCTGGCGCGAGGGAGAGCACTAGGTTTGCACCATCTTGCGAGACCGAAAATCCTGGCGTGATGCTCGTAAACGCGCCGCTGAACGAACTTGCGGTGGCAATCACCCACGAACCACTCGACGGTAAAAAACCATCCAGCAATCCGACATCAAGCGACCCGCCAAGCGTGAGGGAACCGGAGACCAGCAGTTGATCGGCCAAAGTCGGTGAAGCCAAATCAATCGCCAGTGCGCCCGAAGCGAGTGTCGCGTCGCCGATGACAGTCGTTGTGCCAATCGTATCGCCGGGCGAAATCACGCTGCCGTTGTTGGTGAGGCTAAACTCCACGCGATTCGCGCTCAGCACGCCGCCGGTGATGTTGAGCGCTCCGCCAGAGCCCTTCGCAATCGTCCCCACGCGTAGCGCGCCGCCGGAGAGATTTACTTGCCCGCTTGTGCCGGCGGCGGCGATGCGCAGCGTGTCATGCACGAGCAGCCAACCAGCGGTGATGTCGAGCGCAGCCGTCTGCCCGGTGGTCGGCGCCACTTGCAAGAGGCCCGCGTGCTGGCTGACAGCATCAACCACCACCGTGCCGCTGGTGATCCGTGCTTCGTCGAACCTCGAGGGTTGCCACAACCGCACCGCCGTGGGATCGGCGGCCGCATCCCAGTTGGTGATTTGCGCGAAGCGCGCGTTTGTCGCGCCGCTGAACACAATCGGCTCCGGCGCGGGCCATTCAGAAAGTTCGTTGATGTACTCTTCAAGATTGGTGTAACCGTCCGTATCAAAGTCGCCGTTGTTGCTCGCCGTCGAGGGGTCGAGCCCGTGCAGTGCTTCCCACGCGTTCGGCAGCCCGTCGCGATCGGTGTCCCAATTCGCCGCGCGGTTGAAGGGGGCATTGCCGCCGGCATCGGGGCGTTGGGCCATCACGGTCGCCCACTCGGTCGCCTGTACGCCGGTGGTCAGGTCGAGAATCACGCCGCCCGTGCCGGTTCGCACGCTGCTCACGATCCGTTGATCGATGGCGTTCCGCGACTGCCAGTTGGCGCCGCCGTAATCGAGCACCCGTTGCAGCGCAACGCCCGCCGTTTCTGCCGGGCCCACGCCATTCACAGTGAACGGAGTGTTCACATACGTCGCGTTACCTGCGTAGTAGACTTGCCCGTTAGCGAGCTTATCGCCCGGTGCGAACGCCACGCCATCGTTCAGCACGCCATCCTTGTCGTTATCGTACATGTTCGGCGTGCTCGTGGTTTTCACCGCATAGATTTGCGTGTGGCCGGAGGTAGCCGCCACGTCGCCGCCGGTGAAGACCGTCGTGCCGTTGCTGGGGCCCTTGATGTAATAGTTGCCGACAAAATTGCTGCGGCTGTTTTGATCGGTCCCCGAATAGCCAGCGCGATTGATCCAGTTGTAAACCACATTGTTCGACCAGTTCAAAACGGCGCCCGTCGCCCCCGTAACACTCCCCAACCGCGGCATGCGCGAGTTGTTGTGCGCGTACAAATTGTGATGATACGAGTAATTCGTCGCGTCGACTTCCGTGGCGATGATCGAGCCGAACGAATGCGAATCGAAGTTCAGCCCTTCGGCGGCCAGCGAGTACTGCACGGTGGTGTTCGCGCCGGCATCGGTGAGTGAGATCCCCTCGTCGCTGTACCAGGTGCCACTGACGTGATCGACGATCGAGTTCTTGAGCTGTAGCGAGAACGAGTCGTAGGTAAAACTGGCCGGGTTCACCGGGTCCTTGCCGGGTCGCACGGCGATATTGCGCAGCACATTGTTGTTCCCCGTGAACTTGGCGCCGACTCCGGCAATGGTGATCCCCCCCGGCGCCGTCTGACCCGCGAAGGTAATGTTGTCCTTCCCGGAGCGAAACCAGTACTGCGCCCCACCGCCGTTCTGAAAGATCGTCCCGCCGACGTCGAACACAATCGTCCGCCCGCTGCCCGGCGCCGTGTTGATGCCGTACTTCAGCGAACCGGGAATCACGCCGTTGAGATCGAACTCGAGATTCGTCACGTGGTAGACGTCCCCACCGCGCCCACCGGTGGCGGTGGCGCCGGGGCCATCAGCGCCGGAGAACGCGGGGAGCTGGGCGCTCAGCGGGGCGGTGAGGCAGAGAATTAGAATGAAGATGCAGCGTGACATAAAGATTAGTTGATTGCGAAGTGAGCATCAGCCGCCACGCGCTAGCGTCCGGTCGTTTGATTCACGTCTAACCCTCTTCTGAACGACTGGACGCTAACGTGTACCGGCTGATGAATAACATCGCCAGCAGCACCATCGCCGCCGGCTCGGGCACGCCGTGCGCGCTTGCCGGCGCCTGCGAACCTAACCCCGCGGCCCACACGTTGTAATCTTCCGCATCGACCACACCGAAGGTGACCGTTTCGTTCCACAGCGAACCGCCGCCTTCTTTCGCATCACGCCAGGTGGTGTAGTCGGCCGAGTCGACGGCGCCGTCGTTGTTGTAGTCGCCGGGGATCAGCGTACTGAGCGTGGGATTCCAACCGCTAAGCCATGTTTGCTTGCTGAACGCTTCCGCTTCGGTCGCGGTGAGTTGCTTCGACCAAGATGCACGGCCCGCCGTGTTGATGGGATTGCCATTCAAATCGCGGCTGTTGTACTCGGCGAAGAACGAGGTGAGGTGATTCGTCCCTGACCACGTCGCCCACCCCGCCGCGTTGATCACCGGGCTCATCTGGCTATCGATGAACACGCTCCGCGAATACGCCTGCCACGGCCGGCCCAAGTACACGCTGCCGTTCGCCACGCCGCTCGCGCCGGTGATGGTAGCGTTCTTGAAAACGTAGCCGTTGGTCTCGGCCGCCGTTTCGCGCCCCTGCGCGGTGAGGTAGCCGCTCGCCTTGGCGACGATGGTGGCGTTCTCAAAATACGCCGTCCCTTTGCCGTAGATGAAATCGACGCTCCCCTCGACATAGCTGTTGTAGAACAGATGCCGGCCGTTCTCGCTGCGGAGCGTGTCTTGCCAACCGGTGAAGCGGCAATTGTTGAATACCTGGCGATCGGCCTTGATGTAAATCGCGAGCGCCTGCCCCGCCGTGCGCCCCGCGTGGTTGCCGAACGTGATGTTCTCCGCCACGAAGTCCGCCCCTTGCAGCACGGTGGTGGCGTGAACCGTTGATTCGTTAGGCAGCGTGGCGGCCGTTTCGTTAAACGTGAGAATCGTGGTCAGCGGGTCTTCACCGCGCAGTGTGATGAAAGGTTTGGTGGAGGGAATCTTCACCCGGGCGTTGTAAGTGCCGGGCTGAATGTTGATGACGTGCCGCGCGGTGTTGTTCACTGGCACGGCGTCCACCGCTTCTTGCACCGTGGCGTACTGACCGGTTGGTCCGACGGTGAAATGGACATCAGCGCGCAGCACCGAACCGAGTATCAACCAACCAGCAACCGCGAGCCACAACTGGCCGCCAATCCTTCGCGAGCGCCGCACGTCTTTCGCTCCCCTGATGCGAGAAGTTCCGCCCAACACGTTATTTTGGACGGAAACGCACCCGAGGTCTGCGAAATAGCCTGTCGCTATTCAGACAAATTGCGTGCTGCGGCTCAGGAAAACGCCGGAAAACGCACAGCACCGCCGCTGAGATTGCAATCGCATTGGGTTGCGCATCGGGCCTATTGGTTGCGATAGCCTATCGCGGAGCGATGTCTCGCAGGGTAACCACAATCCTAGCTGCTAATCACACCGTCTCGGCTCTCACCCAGCCGTCGCCACAGACTCGGCAGCGTGGGAAGTTGGAAAGCCTTCCCCATGCGCCAACAAGGTAGCCAACTCCGCTACCGATCCTATGTCAAAGGCGTCGTATATGCGTCGCCGATCGCTTTCGATCGTGCGAATCGACATGTTCATTTGCGCCGCGATCCATTTATTTGGTCGTCCTGAAATGATCCAGTCCAGCACCAACTTCTCTCGATTCGAGAGCCCCTCTTTGGCGGCGGTGACTCGGGCTCGCAACCGCCGTCGCTCGGACCGCTCATGCGCGATGATTACAGCTTGACTGAGGAGCGTGGCGCGCTGGGCGCCGTCGGCGTCGGGACCAACGACCGAGACAGCGCCCCGCTGAATCGTCTCCACCACCCACTTAGCTGGCACAGCGTCCGCAATGACGATGAGCGGGGGCAACTCGTCGGTTGCGAAGCCGGGGAGTTTCGTTGCACTATTACAAACAGCTTCCAAATCGACGACAGCGCAGGTCGCTCGGCCGTGCGAAGCGACTCGCCAGATGCCGGCGTCGCTAAAGGTTTCTACAGAAAATCCTAGAATACTGGCGGTTTCGCTCCAGCCTTCGATCAGCCCGGCGGATTGGCCGACGATGGCCAAGGAGGGGTTCCTATTCATCAAGTTACCTGTGTCAAATATCAGAAAGACGCATCGTAAGTCCCGCAAGCGAGACCGGAGTAATGACTTCAATCGCCAAAAGTGGTCCGCCTTGCGGAACATACGATGGCTTGCGAACGGGTGTTTGCAATCGCAACCGCCGCCGCTTAATCTATAATCCAAGAGGAGCCCGAGTGGGTCCATCGACAGAAAGTCGGCATCACCGATTTTTTGGAACAAGCGGGTCGACATTAGCTCGACATTGCCTGTGGCGCGCTCGACAGCCACTGATAAGGCTTTTTCCACCACCCTCCTACGCCGCGGTTTTCCACCTTAGCGATGTAATGAACGCCGCAAATTATGCCGCCATCTGCCGAAGCATTTGACCGTCGCACAATTGAAGGGCTTGCCGATAGCTACACGTTCATCGTGAATCCCGACGGCGACTGCGTCCTTAACCCGCGGGCGCCAAAACTCGTGGGAACCAAGCCGTGGGATTGGTGCATTCCCGAAGACCGCGCGAAGTGCAGGGAAGTCTTCATCGAAGCCTGCATGTTCCGTAAGGAGAATCTCTGCTTTGAATGCCGAATGCATCTCGACCACCGCGCCCTGCGGTTCCTGTTTCGCCTCTTTCCCTTGGAAACCGGTCAGGTGATGTGCCTCTTCACACGGGTGTTCGAAGGGGACATCAGTCAGCGCGAACGGCATGTGCTGGCGCTCTTGGCGGGCGGCGCCGACGTGCGCGAGATTTCCCAAGCGTTGGGCATCAGCCAATCCACCACCCGCGATCACATTGCTAGCATCAAGCGCAAGCTGAACATCATCCGCCCCGAAGGATTTCGTTTGGCGGCGCACCATTTTGGTCTCGCGGGCGCTCAGTCAGCGCGGACCGAACCGCCGGAGATTGGCGATCACCCTACCGTTGGCGGGATGCCAATTCAGTAAAACCGACCCCGCTGATTTTTCTTACCCGCCCCGCATGGCACTGCTGCAACGGAGGGCAGCAGAGCAACTTGCAACCAAGAGCAGCGCGATTGCGGTCGGTTCGGGAATGCTCACAGCGGCCAAGACAACTGGCGCCGCGTCGCGCCAAATCGTGTAGTCGGCGGCCGTCACCAACGCATCACCATCGCCGTCGGCCAGCGGCACGGCGGGCGTCGTGAACTGCGTTTGCCACGCCGAGTAGTCGGCGGCATTCACCAAGCCATCTCGCGTGTAGTCGCCAAACGCAAAACCGGTGAGGCCGACCGTCGCTTCCAGATTGATCCGCTGAATCGGCCGCGAGCCAAAAATCGGCACCGTCACACTGCCGAGCATAATGTTGGTCACCGTTAGCTTCCCGAAGCCCGTGGGCAATACCTCCACGCGCACGGTGGCGGTGGTTCCACTCCCCGCGTCGGCCAGCGATTCATCCAGCAGCACGGTTGGTAGCGTGCGCGTCTCGCCACTCCCGATGCGGTCCGCGGGATCGATGTCCCCCGTGATGTCCTGCGTTACACTCCCACCAAACGGCAAGCTCACCGTGCCGGTCACCTTGGTGATTTCGTAATCGTACTCCCACACCATCTGCCCGAGATCAATCGCGGTGGGCGAGTTCCACACCACCAGCGTATCCGCGCGATTGATCTGCACCGCGATCGGCCACGAGACCGGGTTCGCGGCGTGGGCGGCGAGGGGGAAGAGGATCGTTAGGAGCGTAGCGGAACGGCGGATGACGGCGTAGCAGGACATGCCAATAGTTTACCCGCCCGGCGACTGGCAGGCAAAATTATTGTCCTATCTGAACCGCTCTACCTCGCCCTTGATTCCACACAGCCTGAAGGGCTGTCACACGATAGCCCAGGGCATCGCCCTGGGGACGCGGGTTCGAGTGCGAATCCATCGCCCCATCGGGGCGAGACACCTGACGCCGGGATGTGTGTTTTGCCCCGATGGGGCAATGAATATCTCGCAACGCCGAATCCCCAGGGCGATGCCCTGGGCAACCGCAAGATGACCCTTCAGGCCATGTTAACTACCTTCTCTCGGCGACTTCAACTAGCAGCAGCACTCAACGCCAAGAAAGTCTCACCGATCTCCCGAATATCGCTAACGTCCACAATCGTTTCAATACTTCCCACACTTACGTCTCTTCGCTTGTTGTAAATCGAAGAATAGGCCTTTAGCTTATTCGAGCGAGCGTACCTCCAAAACTCAACCTGCTTGAATCGCCGAGCCAAATCGGCACCGTTTTGTATGGACTCAAAATACGTAGCAAAAAGCCGAAGCGATTCAGCATCCAACGATTCATCGCGGTATTTAGCTATGTCGCGGATGTGATACTTTGTAGGACCGGACAAACTCAATAGATCGGCAATCAGCCTACCAATACAGTCTGGGCTCGCTGCCTCCGGTGAAATGCTTCGATAAGGCCCGATTCCGACGTATCCTCCGTATCCCATAAATGTGCCCGACGGGTGAGCAACAATTACGTTGTCAGATTTGCACAAATACGCATTAACGATCCTGTCAGGCATTTTTGATTCACAAACATGACCGGGAGCACTGTGAGCCGCTTCTACTCCCCCAACAATACCCGCACATCCGCATTCCGATCACACCCCAACCACCCATCGTCCCCCAGCGTTAGCTCCGCCACTTGAATTGAACTGCTGCGCTGTTCGGTGGTGTCTTTCTCCGCATCGGCGCCGTGGCGGCCGGGGTGGGTGAAGTAGATGGCCCACGCGCGGTCGGCGGACTCGTTGACCACCACATCGCAGTCGTCCTCTTAACTCCATAGCTCGGCCCGCTACTCGAGCTCGATATTGGATTGGCCGAAGTCTCGGCCGACTTCTCCCTGATTCATCGGGGAGGTGAATGACCACTGGAAGTTGGATCATAGTGGCCCACCGGGTGGTAATTCGCCTGCGCGGAAAGGATTTCGTGCTGGTGGAAGGATTTGGAACGTGGACAGCCGTGTGGGCTTGAGAAATCGTCGGTGTTTTAGCGGGTTTGCGCTTGTGACCTGCCCGTTGTTAAAATACGCTATTATTAAGAAATCTTAATAATCCGACATCAACACCGATTTGTGGGGGGGGGGGGGCTCCGGGGTTCGGCGTGGGTGAGATTGCGATTTCATGATGTCGCCGAGAACTTGGAATATGAAAGGGGCACTGCCGTCATGTCAATGAATACCCACCCTCTTGAAACTGCCCCCGCTGGAGTGGCTGTTGAGTGGAACTGGTCCAATCTGTCGATTGGTTCCGCGATGCTGACGATATTGCTGCTGTTGGTGCCATTTCTGGGCGCGAGCCAGATCAATTGGCTGACTGAGGAGGATGGAGTCGTCGAGTGGCTGACCGCGGGGTTATTTCTGCTGGCCGCGGTTGTTTGTGGGCTGGCCGTGTGGCGGGTGGCCGGTTCGCAGCGCGTCGGGCGCGTGGTCTGGGCGACGCTCGCATTCCTGTTCATGGGTGAAGAGGTGAGTTGGTTTCAGCGAGTCATCGGCTTCTCAACGCCACAGTTCCTTAAGGGCAACGTGCAAGGTGAAGCCAATTTTCATAACCTGCCGACGCTGACGCCGCATGATGTGGACCGAGCGACCGATTTGATCACCAGCCAGGGCTTATTCTACGTCGGCTTTTTGCTTTATTTTGCGCTGTTTCCGCTCCTTTGCCTCGCAAGCAGCAAGCTCGGGCGGTTGGCAAAGCGGTGGGGTTTCTTCCCACTGCCGATCGGCGCCGTCGTGGCGATTTGGGTTCCCATCCTCGTCTCGTTTGCAGTGGCGCTAGCGCTTCCCCACGGGCCGAACCGGTTTGGGCTAACCGAAATTCGGGAACTTCTCTTCGCCGTGGCGATTGCCGGCTATGCGTGGTGGAGCTGTACTCAGCAACCCGTGACTCAGCAACCCGCGGCGTCGGCGGCGTAAGGTGGGGGCGAACTCAGCTCCCGGTTGGTTCTCGACATCCAGCCGAACTTGGTGCAAATTGCTTCGGGGTGGCTATTTCCGCCTGTTGACACTCCGCCGAATCTGCTCTAAAATCGCCGATTCGCCACTCCGCACGAGGGCGAGCACTGTGTGATTTGCCCCGATTTTTCCGGGGAAAACCGATATTTGACAACTGGCCCGTTGGTGGCTGTTCCAATTTTCAGGAGCGCGAGGCAGTGGCTGCACCGCAAGAAATAATTCGCATTCGGATGGAAGCGTACGATCATACCGTCCTTGATCAGAGCGCTGCAGAGATTGTGGATACCGCCAAGCGGACCAATTCGGTGGTCCACGGGCCGATTCCGCTCCCCACGCGGATCGAAAAGTATACGGTTCTCCGCAGTCCGCACGTCGATAAGAAGTCGCGGCAGCAGTTCGAGATTCGGACTCACAAGCGGCTGATCGACATCGCCCAGGCAACCGCCAAGACGATCGAAGCCCTCAACAAGCTCAGCTTGCCAGCCGGGGTGGATATCAAAATTAAGGCGACAACGGGCTGATTGTAAGGCTATTAGCCATTGGCTTCGAGCTGTTGGCAAGAAGAGAAGTAAGTAAGGCGAAAACTCAGAAACTGGATGACGTCGCTTTCCATGAATGGAAGCTAGGTGGATAACACCGAACTCCTTCTGATTCGAGGGTGATCGGTCCTTCCGCCCAGCAATTTGGCGAACATTATTGGCGATTTTTATTGGTGAGGCAGCCCTATGGCCGTCGGAATCCTCGGCCGCAAGGTCGGCATGACGCAAGTCTTCGATGAAGCTGGTACCTGCGTGCCCGTCACGGTGGTGCAAGCTGGTCCGTGCCATGTGCTGCAAGTTCGCACCACCGAGCGCGACGGCTACGAAGCCGTGCAGCTTGGGTTCGCCGATAAGCCACGCCGCCTGGCTCGCCGGAGCGAGCAGGGTCACGTCACTAGCAAGTTGGTGACCAAGCGGGCCAAAGCCCGCGCCGCCGCTGGCATCGCCGCGGTTGCCAAGGCCGAATGCGAACCTCAGCGGTTTGTCCGCGAAATCCGCGGCGCCGCTGGCGAACTTGCGGTCGGCGGAACGGTGACGGTTGAGGCGCTCGCCTCCCTGCCGAATGTCGATGTCACCGCCACCAGTAAGGGTTGCGGGTTCTCGGGCGCCATGAAGCGCCACAACTTTAAAGGCCAACGGGCCACGCACGGTGTGAAGAAGTGTCACCGGCACATGGGTGGCACCGGTTGCAGCGCCTTCCCTAGTCGTGTCTTCAAGGGCTCGAGGATGCCGGGCCAGTACGGCAATGCCCGCTGTACCGTTCGCAATCAAAAGCTGGTGCGGATCGACGCCGAGAACAATCTCCTTCTCATCCGCGGCGCCGTGCCGGGACCGAATGGCGCGTATGTGGTCATCAAGCAAACGAACACGCTGTAGTTGGTAGGAATTAGCTCCGATGCCCAAACTCAATATTCTCGATCGTAAAGGCAACAAGGTCGGCACCTACAATGTCGAGCCGACCGACTTTGCGCCCAGTATCAATAAGCAATTGCTGCACGATGCGGTGGTGATGTACCAGGCGAACGCTCGCCAAGGAACGCACCGCACTAAGAACCGCGGCGAAGTCGCCGGTTCCACTCGCAAGTTGTACAAGCAAAAGGGCACCGGCAACGCCCGGGCCGGCACGAAGCGCAGCGGGACCCGCCGCGGTGGTGGTCACATCCATCAAATCCTGCCGCGCGACTATGGCTACAGCATGCCCCGCAAGGCGCTGCAACTTGCCACCCGCATGGCGATTGCTTCCAAGATTCAAGACGACCAAATCGTCATCATCGATGACCTGAAGTTCGACGCCCCCAAGACCAAGGAAATGGCCCACATTCTGAAGAATGTCGGCGTGCAAGAATCCTCGGTGTTGGTGGCGACCAGCGGCATCGATGTGAACGTGTACAAGAGTGGCCGCAACATTGAAGGCGTTTCGATCTCGCCCGCGAGCGATTTGAACGCCCTGACCGTGTTGTCCGCCAAGCATTTGCTGGTGACCAAAGCGGCGCTCGACCTCTTGAAGTCGAAGGTTCCGCAAAAGACCGCTGCTGCCGCCGCAAACTAAGCGAACACTAACCAAGGTTTTTGAGGCTTCCAATGCCCCGCCATATTCCCGTCAAGACGAGCCTGCAACTAGCGCCGCATCAGGTGATCCTGAAGCCGCTGGTCACCGAAAAGGGTGTGCATCGCTCGACCCGCGACAATGCCTACGCGTTCGAAATCAACGTGCTCGCCACCAAAGAGGATGTGCGCCGGGCGGTTGAATCGCTGTTCGATGTGAAGGTGATTGGCGTCGCCACCCAGAACCGCAAAGGCAAGCCGCGCCGCACCCGTTTCCGCGGCGGCTATACCGCCAACTGGAAGAAAGCGGTTGTGAGCTTGCATCCCGAACACCGGATTGATTTCTTTTAGAGGCTGTTGGCTCTTGGCTATTAGCTGTTGGCTAGTAGTTGGGGGCCCAGTCGTTATGCCAACAGCCAATAGCTAACAGCCAATAGCCGTATCATGGGAATCCGAATTTACCGTCCGACCTCCGCTGGCCGTCGCAATGCGTCGGTGAGCGACTTCGCGGAATTGACTCCCGGCGCCGTGCCGGAGAAGAGTCTTCTGCGCCCCAAGCCCAAGAAGGGTGGTCGCAACAACCAGGGCAAGATCACGGTCCGGCACCGCGGTGGTGGGCACAAGCAACAGTATCGGCTGATCGACTTCCGTCGCAACAAGGATGGCATCCCGGCGAAGGTTGATTCGATTCAGTACGACCCGAACCGCTCGGCCCGCGTGGCCTTGCTGTTCTACGTGGATGGCGAAAAGCGGTACATCATCGCCCCCGTCGGCCTCAAGGCAGGTGACATGGTGATGAGTGGCGCCGAAGCGCCGCCCACCGTTGGTAACTGCTTGCCGCTGGCCAAGATGCCGCTGGGGACCACTATCCACAACATCGAAATGCAAGCGGGCCGTGGTGGCGTGCTGTGCCGGAGCGCCGGCACCAACGCCACATTGATGGCTCGCGAAGCGGACTGGGCGCAGATCCAACTGCCGTCCGGTGAAATCCGCCGCATCCCGTCCGCTTGTCGGGCGACCATCGGCCAAACCAGCAACCCCGATCACGGCGCCATCGTCATCGGCAAAGCGGGTCGCAACCGTTGGAAGGGCCGTCGGCCTTACGTTCGCGGTACAGCGATGAACCCGATCGATCACCCGCACGGTGGTGGTGAAGGTCGCACCAAGGGTGGCCGGCATCCGGTTAGCCCCACCGGCAAGAGCGCCAAGGGTGGTATGACCCGCCAACCGCGCAAAGCGTCGAACAAAGCCATCGTCCGCCGTCGCAAGAGCCGGCGGTATGGCGTGCAAAAACTGATTACGAAGTAAACAAAGCTATGAGCTATGAGCTGTGAGCGATGGGCTTGCGGCAAGTGGCTCACAGCTCACAGCTCACAGCCAAACGCAATGTCCCGATCACTTAAAAAAGGCCCGTACGTTGTTCCGAGTGTCTACCGCAAGGTGGATGCGCTCAACAATCGCGGCTCGAAGGAACCGATCACCACGTGGGCTCGCGCCTGCACCATCGTGCCGGAGTTCGTCGGCCACACGTTCATGGTGCACAACGGCAAGGTGCACGTGAAAGTGTTCGTCACCGAAGATATGGTCGGCCACAAGCTGGGCGAGTTCAGCCCCACCCGCACCTTCCGCGGCCACGGCGGCAAATCGAAGAAGTAGAACGGGGCTATCGGCCGTCGGCTATTGGCTGTCGGCTGTTAGCAAACAAACCTAGAGATAGCGATTGACTAAGAGACTTGCGGCACGGTTTTCGGTGGACCATTTTTCGCCGATAGCCGATAGCCGATAGCCAACAGCCCAATACCATGGCCTACCGAGCAACCCACCGTCATGCCCGCATCAGCGCCCGCAAGGTGCGTCCGCTGGCAAATTTGATTCGCGGCAAACGGGTGGACGACGCCCTGGCGATCCTCAAGTACCAACCGCAGCGTGGCGCGCGGCTGGTGGAGAAGGTGCTGCAAAGCGCGTTCGCCAATGCCGACAACGAAGGCGCTCCTAACAAGGCGGGCCTGAAAGTGGTGGAAGCCAAGGTCGATAGCGGCCCGATGATGAAACGCCTGATGCCCCGCTCGCGCGGCACGGCCAACGTCATCAAGCGTCGCTTCGCCCACATTACTGTTGCAGTTGAGTAAATCCCTTCAACTCTCAGGCCCTTCCACCTGTTAACCCTTCGACCCGTTTTTTACCCCTTTCACCTCCTTCCCCTTCGCACTTCCTCATGGGACAAAAGATTAACCCCATCGGTTTCCGCACTGGCATCATGCTGGATTGGAAGAGCCGCTGGTACGCGCCGAAGAAGGAGTTTTCCGAACTTCTGATCGAAGATCATAAGATTCGCAAATACATCAGCACCAAGTACAAGTTCGCCGGCATCCCCAAGGTGGAAATCGAGCGGACCCGCGATGAAGTCAAAATCATTATGTTCGCTTCCCGTCCGGGCGTGCTCATCGGCCGCAAGGGAACGAACGTCGACCAGATTCAGGATGAACTGCAAAGCCTGATCGGTCGGCGCGTGAATGTGAAAATTGAAGAGATCACCCGCCCCGAGTTGCAAGCGCACTTGGTGGCCGAGGACATGGCGGAGCAGCTCATCAAGCGCACCGCTTTCCGCCGGACCATCAAACGGGCTTTGGAGCAAACGATGGAAGCGGGCGCCAAGGGCATCAAGGTGCAGATGGCGGGACGCTTGGGTGGCGCTGAAATGGCTCGTCGCGAAAAGGCGATCGCCGGTTCGATGCCCCTCAGCACGTTGCGAGCGAAGATTGACTACGGTTTCGTGGAAGCCATGACCCCGCAGGGGCACATTGGCATCCAAGTTTGGATTAATCAAGGCGAATTCGAGGATACGACCGATGGCGCTGATGCCCAAGAGAGTCAAGCACCGAAAAAGCCAAAGAGGACGTATAAGAGGTAACGCGACCCGGGGTAACCGGGTAGTGTTCGGCGAATACGGTCTCCAGGCGATGGAAGGTGGTTGGCTCAGCGCTCAAACAATTGAGGCGGGCCGGATCGCCGCACAGCAGTATGTGCGGGGCGAAGGGAAGCTCTACATCAGGGTTTTCCCCCACCGGTCGGTCACGTCGATTCCGCTTGAAACCCGGATGGGTAAAGGGAAGGGTGAGCCCGAGTTTTGGGCCGCCACCATCAAACCCGGCACGGTGTTGTACGAAGTGGCAGGCATTACCGAAGCGGCCGCGAAGATTTGCTTCGCCCGCCTCGCCCACAAAATGCCCGTCCGCGTGCGGATGATCAAGCGCGTCACTAGCTAAACACGAGTACCAGAGCGATGGCCAAAATCACTGAACTTCGCGACATGAGCGATGAACAACTGGAGCTCACCGCCAAAGAAGCGGCCGAGCAGGTGTTCCGTCTGCGCATCAAGTCGCAAACCGAAAAGCTGGACGCCCCGAGCGAAGTCCGCCGTAACCGGCGGTTGATCGCCCGTGTGAAGACGCTGCAAACCCAACGCGCGAAGCAGATTGGGTGAGTGGTGAATGGTGAATGGTGAGTGCATCACCGATCACCGATCACCCACCCTACACGAATTACGACTCACCAATCACGACTTACCGTTCCTCCCATGCCCAAGAAACAAGTCATCGGCGTTGTCACTAGCGACAAAATGAACAAGTGTCGCCGCGTGGAGATTCCGCGGATGGTCAGCCATCCGAAGTACGGCAAGATCATCCATCGCAAGACGGTGTGCCACGTTCACGACGAAACCAACGACTCGAAGCATGGCGACACGGTGGAAATCATCGAGTGCCCGCCGAAGAGCAAGCTGAAGCGGTGGGAACTGGTCCGTGTGGTGCAGCGCAGCCAACAGGTGGACTTGGCCGCGATGCGTGCCGCCGCCAAGCTGGAACAAGAAGCCGCCGCCGCGACCGCAGCCAAGTAATCCTTTCGCTCCGAACAACCGGCTACCAAGCCAAGCGAGATTGCCATGATTCAAATGGAAACGCGACTTGCCGTCGCCGACAACACGGGCGCCAAGGAAGTGATGTGCGTGAAGGTGCTCGGTGGTAGCCGCCGCCGCACCGCCACTTTGGGCGATGTGATTATTTGCAGCGTGAAGAGCGTCATCCCGGGGAGCGACCTCAAGAAGAAGTCGGTCGTCCGGTGCGTAATTGTCCGCTCCAAGTACCCGACCCGCCGCACCGATGGCAGCTATGTGAAGTTCGACACCAACGCCGTGGTGGTGATTGACAAAGATAACAACCCGCGTGGCACGCGCATTTTCGGCGCCGTCGCCCGCGAACTTCGCGACCGCAAGTTTATGAAGATCGTAAGCTTAGCGAACGAAGTCGTTTAAGAAGAGTTTAGAGGTCAGAGGATAGAGGTTAGGCAAGTTGCTGTAACCTCCCGTTTAATTCGTCCTGCGATCCCTAGTCTCAAACCCTTACCCATTGCCCCTGCTATGTTGATCCGTACTGGCGACACCGTGAAAGTCATTGCTGGCGCCGATAAGGGTGTGCAGAGCCGCGTCATCAAGATCGACCGCCAGACCGGCAAGGCGATCGTCGAAGGCGTGGCGAAGGTATACAAGCACGTCAAGCGGAGCCAGAAGCACCCGCAAGGGGGCCGGCTCAACCGCGAGATGCCGGTGCAGTTGTCGAACCTCCAGCATGTGTGCGCGTCGTGTGGCAAAGCCACCCGGCTCGGCGCCCGGTTCCTGGACGATGGCGCTAAGGAACGGTTTTGCAAAAAGTGCGGCGCGAGCGCGGGCCAAATGTCCCCCGCTCACAAGAGTCACGAGAAGAAGTAATGAGTAGACGCGTCTCTCCGAGACGCGAACTCTGGTCTCGGAGAGACCGGTCCACGTAAAGCTAAACGCGGCTACGTAACGAACAAGTCAGATTGAACCATGGCCAAAGCCGAATCCAAATCGAAAAAGCCCGCCGCCGGACCGTCATCCAAGGGAATGGCGGCCAAAGGCCCTACGCCGCGCCTGCTGGAACGCTTCGAGAAAGAAATTCTCCCCGCGCTCCAAGGTCAATTGGGGCGCGTGAACCGCTTGTCGTTGCCGCGGATCGAAAAGATCGTGGTGAGCATGGGCGTCTCGAGCGCCGTGACCGACAAGAAGCACATCGAAGAATCAACCTCCGCGCTGTCAGAAATCACCGGCCAAAAGGCGATGGTCTGCCGGGCTCGCAAGAGCGTTGCCGCGTTCCGCCTGCGGGAAGGCCAAGCGATTGGGGCCAAGGTCACCCTGCGTGGCGCCCGGATGTACGAGTTCCTCGACCGCTTGATTTCAATCGCCCTGCCGCGGGTGCGTGACTTCCGCGGTGTGAAGAAGAATGCGTTCGATGGCAACGGTAACTTCAGCCTTGGCTTGGTGGAACAACTCGTCTTCCCTGAGCTCAACCCCGACAAGTACCAACGCGTGCAAGGCATGAACATCGCCATTTGCACCAAGGGCGCCACGGACGATGAAGCCCGCACCATGCTCGACATGTTCGGCATCCCGTTCCAACGTGAAACCGCCGCTTAGTTTTTTCCTCCGCTTTCCCTACCTACTGGATTCCCTGCTGTGGCCAGCAAATCAAAAATCGCCAAAGCGAATCGCAAGCCGAAGTTCAGCTCGCGCCGCGAAAGTCGTTGCAAGCTGTGTGGTCGTCCCCGCGCCGTGTACCGCAAGTTCGGCCTGTGCCGAATTCACTTCCGCGAACTGGCCGATAAAGGTGTGATCCCCGGCGTTCGGATTTCCAGTTGGTAAGCGTTAAGCAAGAGTTCCCTTCGTTCCTACAGCGTCCATAATCGTGCGGCCCGCCACTTTGATCGCGGGCGCCCCGGAGTTCCTCTCCCGATGATGACCGATCCCATCGCCGACATGCTCACTCGCATCCGCAACGCTGTGCGCGTTGAACGGCCGTTCGTGACGTTGCCGGTGTCGAAAGTGAAGTGTGGTGTCGCCGAAGTGCTCAAGCGCGAAGGTTACATTTGGGACTGGCGCGAAGAAGCCGAAGAAGGCGCTCCGGCCAAGAGCCTCCATATCGACCTGAAGTACGGCCCCAACGGCGAGCGTGTCATTCGGCACATCAAGCGCGTCAGCAAGCCGGGCCGCCGCGTGTACTCGCAAGCCAAGTCGCTCCGTCCGGTTTTGAACGGCCTGGGCATTTCGATCATCAGCACCAGCCGCGGCGTGGTGAGCGACCGCGAAGCCCGCCAACGCAACCTCGGCGGCGAAGTCATTTGTGAATTGTGGTAGGGGAGGCTATTGGCTTTTAGCTGTTGGCTATTGGCCGGACGTCTCTCGATTCAAGTTTGCCCTAAAAGTTTCCATCGCAAATAGCCAAGTGCTGATAGCCAAAAGCTAACAGCCAATAGCTAACAGCCAACAGCCCTTTCCCATGTCCCGCATTGGTAACAAACCTGTCGCAATTCCCGCCGGCGTGAAGGTGGCCCTCACCGGGCGCGAGGTTGCCGTGGAAGGCAAGCTCGGCAAGTTGACTTACACCCACCGGCCGGAAGTTGAGATCGAGATCGACGAAGCCGCCAAGGAAGTCCGCTGCACCCGCGCTAGCGATGAGCGGACCGATCGCGCCTATCACGGCCTAACCCGCGCGCTGCTGGCCAACATGATGGTCGGCGTGACGCAAGGCTACGAAAAGAAGCTGGAAATCCAAGGCGTCGGTTACCTGGGCGCCATCTCCGGCAAGACGCTGCAGTTGCGGGTCGGCTTCGCGAACGAAATCCAAAAGCCGATTCCGGAAAACCTCACCGTCACCTGCCCCGACCAAACGCACATCGTCATCAAAGGCGCTGACAAGCAAGCCGTCGGCCAGTTCGCCGCCGAAGTGCGAGCCGTCCGCAAGCCCGAACCTTACAAAGGCAAAGGCATTCGCTACGAAGGCGAAGCGGTGCGTCGTAAGGCTGGTAAGACCGCGAAGTAGTAGGCAGCAGGCAGAGGGCAGCAGGCAGTGCCGAGTAAGCTGCCCCAAAACCTACATCCCAAATCCCCTATCCGAACCATGGACCATAGTCGCCAAAAACTTCGTCAACGTCAGCGTCGCACGTTTCGGGTTCGTAAGAGCCTGACCGGCACGACCGAGCGGCCGCGCTTGAGCGTGTTCCGCAGCCATCGCAACATCAGCGTGCAGTTGATCGACGATTCCACCGGCAAGACCCTGGCCGCGGCGTCGACGCTCGATAAGCAACTGTCCGGCGAGCTGAAGTACGGCGGCAATAAAGATGCTGCCGCCGCGGTTGGCAAGGCGATTGCCGAACGCGCGATCAAGTCCGGCGTGAAGCAAGTTTGCTTCGACCGGGGCCCGTTTAAGTATCACGGCCGCGTTGCCGCGGTGGCGGAAGCCGCCCGTGCCGCCGGTCTCGAATTCTAATAGCAGTTTTCCCTAGCTCCTGACCCCTAGCCCCTAACCCCTCCCCAATGGCCAAAGAACAAGCCGAACGCCAACGTGGCGAGCTGAGCGAAAGCGTGGTGAAGATCAAGCGGTGCGCCACCGTAGTGAAAGGTGGTCGGCGCTTTAGCTTCGCCGCGATGGTCGTCGTGGGCGATAACCAAGGCAAGGTTGGCTGGGGTTACGGCAAAGCGAACGAAGTTCCGCCGTGCGTTGAGAAGGCGCGCAAAGAAGGGATGCGGAACATGATCACCGTGCCGATTGAAAACAGCACGATTCCCCACCAGGTTATCGGCGAGTATGGCGCCGCCCAAGTGGTGCTCGTCCCCGCGAGCCCCGGCACGGGTGTGATCGCCGGCACCGCAGTGCGGGCAGTGTGTGAGTCGGCCGGCATCCACAACATTCTCACCAAGAGTTTTGGTTCCAATAACTCGGTCGCGTTGGTTAAAGCCACCATTGAGGCCCTCAAGCAACTGCGGCCGAAGGGCGAAGTCGAACGGCTCCGCGGAGTAACCCTGTCATGATTCTGAACGACGTCCATCGCGGCATACACAAGAACAAGAAGCGCAAGCGCCTGGGCCGCGGCATTGGCTCGGGTCACGGCAAGACGTGCGGCCGCGGCCACAAGGGCGACGGCTCCCGCAATGGTGCGCGCAATGCTCGCACCTTCATCGGCGGCGCCATGCCGCTGGCGATGCGAACCCCCAAGCGGGGCTTCAACAACAAGTGGGGCAAGACGGTCGCGGTGGTGAACATCGGCGACATCAACGACGCCTTCAACCCTGGCGAGGAAGTGACCATCGACGCGCTGAAGGCGAAGAACATCGCCAAGGGTCGGTTCGATCTGCTGAAGATTCTGGGCGAAGGCGATGTGACCAAGAAGCTCACCGTCAGCGCGCACCTGTTCAGCGAAAGCGCCAAACAAAAGATCGAAGCCGCCGGCGGCAAGGTCGCGGTCACCCCGCAAAGCACCCCCGTCGCCGAAAAGCAAGCCGCCGCCAAAGCCGCGAAGGTCGCCGCCAAAGCCGCAGCCACGAAATAACTCTAGGAGGCCTTGGAGAGGCCTCCTTCAGTTTCGCCGCCTGCCGTTGCCACTTTCGCCCCCTTCCGCGATATTACACCACTTGCCGACCAATCGAGTCGGCCCATAGGCGGAACGCTGCCGCGAAAAGCAAAGTAGTAACGGATCATGTTCGAAAAACTTCGCGTTGTGTGGTCGATCCCCGAGCTGCGGCGCAAAATTGTGCTCACGCTCATCATGCTGGCGATCTATCGCGTCGGCTTCCAGATCAACCTGCCGATTGTCGATGCCGAAAAGGTGCGCATCAGCACCAATGCCGGCGGGGTGGGCGACATCCTCAAGCAGGTCGCCATTCTCTCGGCCAGCCAGCTGCAAAACGTCACTATCTTCGGGCTGGGGATCATGCCATACATTTCGGCGTCGATCATCTTCCAGCTGTTGGGGAGCGTCATTCCGAAGCTCGACCAGTTGCAGAAAGAAGGCGAAGCGGGCCGCAAGAAGATCAACGAGTACACCCGCTACGCCACGGTTTTCTTATGCCTGTTTCAAAGCGGCGTGTACATTAACTCCTACGCCTCGCAATTCGTCGCCGCGCAGTTCTTGAGCCCCGCCACCGGCGAACTGATGTGGAGCTGGTGGTTCGTGGCGCTGCTCACGATGACCTGCGGCACGGTGTTCCTCATGTGGCTCGGCGAACAGATCGACGAGTACGGCATCGGCAACGGTATTAGCCTGCTCATCATGGCCGGCATCCTGGCCGACATGCCGAGCGCTGGATACCAACTGCTCCAGCGGGCGAGCCCCACGCTCGGCGAAGTCGGCAAGATCGACCCGCCGCAGGTGCTGCTGTTGGTGCTAATGTTCATCGGCGTGGTGGCCGGCACCGTGTACATCACACTCGGCCAGCGCCGCATCTCGATGCAAAGCGCCAAGCACATGCGCGGCCGGAAGGTGATGGGTGGCGGCCGGTCGTACCTGCCGCTCAAAGTGAATCAAGCGGGCGTGATGCCGATCATCTTCGCCAGCAGTTTATTGATTTTCCCGATGCTCATCCTGCAGCCGATCGCCCGCATGGCGGCCAGTTGGCAGGACGGCCTCGGCAAAACGCTCGTCACCAGCCTCGCGAGCGCCTTCGAGCGGCAGTCGTTTATCTACAACCTCGCCTTCCTCGCGCTGATCTATTTCTTCTGCTACTTCTGGACCGCGATTACCTTCAACCCGAAGGACATGGCGGACAATCTGAAAAACTTCGGCTCGTTCATTCCGGGTTATCGCCCCGGTAAGCGGACCGCCGATTACTTGGAAAAAGTGATGTTCCGCATCACCTACGTTGGCGCCGGGTTCCTCGCGCTGATCGCAATCATCCCCACGCTGGTGGCCACTTGGCTGAACGTGCCGTGGGGCATCGCTGCATTTTACGGCGGCACGAGTTTGCTGATCGCCGTGAGCGTGGCGTTCGACTTGGTGCAGAAGATCG
This sequence comes from Pirellulales bacterium, assembly GCA_022841705.1. GTDB lineage: Bacteria > Planctomycetota > Planctomycetia > Pirellulales > Lacipirellulaceae. The sequence goes on along the minus strand of JALHQZ010000002.1, from coordinate 1,417,289 downwards.
ATAGTCACCTCGTGATGCGAAATTACAAAGGCCTGCTTGAGTAGCGGAGCAGTTGGAGTAACACCGCGCGGCGCCGGGGCGCCGCCTTGACTTTGCGAATTCTGACGCCGTTGTCCCATGCGGATTGTTTTCCTCGGACCTCCTGGCGCTGGTAAAGGAACGCAGTCGCTCCGGCTGGCCGAACATTTGGGCGTGGTGCATCTGTCGACCGGCGATGTGCTGCGGCAATCGCGGGCAGCCGGACACAAAATTGGGTTGGAAGCCGCCAAGTATCTCGACCAAGGGCAACTAGTTCCGGATGAACTGGTGGTCGAAATCGTCGCCTCGCGATTGGCGGACGATGATTGCACCCGTGGCTATTTGTTCGATGGCTTCCCGCGCACCTTGCCGCAGGCCGAAGCCCTCGACAAATTGCTCGATGCCCGCGACGCGCCGCTGGAAGCAGCGCTCGAGTTTATGGTCCCGCACGAAGAGCTCTTGAAGCGGCTCTCCCAGCGGGGCCGGACTGATGACGCCGAAGAGACCGTCCGCGAGCGCCTGCGGGTGTACGCGGAACTAACCCGCCCGCTAGCCAACTACTACGACGACCGTGGCATCCTGCGGGGTATCGACGCCGTCGGCACGCTGGACGAAGTCTTCGCCCGCATCATGCTGGCGGTGTCGGACTTGAGCTAAAGAAGAATCTAACCACAGAGAGCCCAGAGGAAGCACAGAGAAAAGAAACAAGAAAAGTGAGAGCAGAGCTTCAAAAATCATTGGTCATTTCGGCTTGGTCATTGGTCATTCGAATGCTCAATAGCCAAGCCGAAGTATCCATCACTTTCCTCCGTCCTCTCTGTGCTTCCTCTGTAGTTAATCCGTTTTAATTCGTTGTACTGTGATTCAACTGAAGAGTGATCGCGAAATTCGTCTCATGCGCCAAGCCGGCCTGCTGGTGTGGCGCGCGCATGAAGAAGTTAGCAAGATCATCCGCCCCGGGGTCACCACGGCTGAGATCGACACGGTCGTCCGCGAATTGTTTGCCGAACACAACGCCGTGCCGCTCTTTAAGAACTACCCCAACACCGAAAAAGGCAAGCCGCCGTTCCCCGCTTGTACTTGCACCAGCGTGAACGAAGTGGTCGTCCACGGCATCCCCAACAACACGCCGCTGAAGGAAGGCGACATCGTTAGTGTCGACACTGGAGCCCGCTTCAACGGCTGGTGCGGTGACGCCGCCGTTACTTACCGCATCGGCGAAGTTTCGCCCGCCGTCGATCGCCTCGTGCGTATCACCGAAGAAACGTTCTTCCTCGCCTACAAACTGATGTCCACCAAAACCCGGTGGAGCCAAATCGCGGTCGAGATGTCCCGCTTCGTGCGCGACCACGGCTACTCGACAGTCGAGTGCTTCGTCGGCCACGGCATCGGTCGGCAGATGCACGAAGAGCCGCAGGTGCCAAACTTCCTGAGCCGCAATTTGCGTGGCCAGGGGGACTTCCGCATCGAGCCCGGGCTGGTGATCGCCGTCGAGCCGATGGTCAACATGGGCACCAAGAAAGTCAAGCTGCTCAAGGATCACTGGACCCAAATCACCACCGACAAAAAGCCCAGCGCTCACTACGAACACACCATTGCCGTCACCCGCGACGGCCCCCGGTTGCTGACCGAAGCCCCCACGCCAGCCGAGATGGAACTAGTGCTGGCGTGAAAGTCTGGAGAGGGGAGTCTGGAGGACGGACGGGGAATGTTGCCCATGAGCCCTGCGAAAACGGGCTGAAAACGACACTTTCCCGGCTTCCTCCCGTCTCCGAACTCCAGACTCTCCCCTCCCTTGCAACCCGCGGGCCAAAAGCCGTATACTTCCAGATTCCCCCACAGCTTCCAGACTTCGCCCGGGCGACCTTTCCTCCGTCCGCGGCCCCAATTCAATAGCAGGCCCTGCGATGAAAGTTCGCGCGAGCGTCAAACGTATTTGCGACAAATGCAAGGTGGTTCGCCGCAAAGGCACCGTCGTGGTGGTCTGCGCCAACCCGCGCCACAAGCAACGGCAAGGCTAGTGAAGGGTGATCGGTAACAACCACCCCGATCACCGATCACTTCACCAAATCCCAATTTCCAAGACCTAAATCCCCCTTCCTCCCCATGCCCCGTCTCCTTGGTGTCGATATTCCGCCGGATCGCCAAACGGTGATCTCGTTGACTTACCTGTACGGCGTTGGTCCGCAAACCGCGCGCGAGCTCTGCCATAAGGCGGGCATCGACCCCACGGTTCGCGCTCGCGAGTTGGGTGAAGACGAAGTCGCCCGCTTGGCCGCGCTGTTGGACAAAGACTACATCGTCGAAGGCCAACTTCGTCGCCAAGTCAGCCAAAACATTTCGCGCCTGCGGGACATCGCCTGCTACCGCGGCATCCGCCATCGCCGCGGCCTGCCGGTCCGCGGCCAGCGCACCCGCACCAACGCCCGCACCCGCAAAGGCCCCAAGAAAACCGTCGCCGGCAAGAAGGGCGTGAAGGACCTGCGGTAGTCGCGCTGATTATTTTCCATCAACCAATTCATTCGACCCCGCGACTCACGTCGGGGGCTCATATTTCCCTAGCTCACAGCACATAGCCTCCAGCCAACAGCTCTTTCATGGCCAAAGCCTCCGCCTCCAGCAACGCCCCCGCGAAGAAGAAGACCAAACGCAGCGTCTCTAGTGGTGTCGCGCACATCACCAGCACGTTCAACAACACCATGGTCACCATTACCGACGGCAAGGGCGACACACTCTGCTGGGCCTCCAGTGGCACCAGCGGTTTTAAGGGCAGCCGTAAGAGCACGCCCTTCGCCGGCCAGTGCGCCGCGCAGAAGGCTGCCGAAGCCGCCAAGAAGTACGGCTTAAAGGATGTTGAAGTCCGCGTGAAGGGCCCCGGCTCCGGCCGCGAAAGCGCCATCACCGCCCTCGAAGCCGCCGGCCTCAAAGTGAAAACCATCGAAGACGTCACCCCGCTCCCCCACAACGGCTGCCGCCCCCGCAAGAAGCGCCGCGTGTAGTCGATTGGCTTATCAGCCGCCGGATACCCTCTGGGTGGCTAGCGTCCGGTTGCTTAACAACTAACTACTGACAACTGACAACTAACCAAAAATGGCTCGTTACACTGGACCCGTTTGCCGACTCTGCCGCCGCGATGGCGCGAAGCTGTTCCTCAAGGGGAACCGCTGCGATACCTCGAAGTGCGCCTTTGAGCGCCGCGACACTCCGCCCGGCATGCAGCAAGCCCGCCGCGGCAAGCTGACCGACTACGGCGCCCGCCTCCGCGAAAAGCAAAAGCTCAAGCACACCTACGGCGTGCTCGAACGGCAATTTCGCAAGTACTTTGAAATGGCCGAAAGCTCCAAGGGCAACACTGGCGACGTGCTGCTCAGCCTGCTCGAGCGCCGGCTCGATAACGTGGTGCATCGCCTTGGCTTCGGGCTGAGCCGCAACGCCGCCCGGCAGCTCATCAACCATGGCCACATTACCGTTAACGGCAAGCGGGTTGACGTCCCCAGCTACCAAGTTCGCGCTGGCGATGTGATCCGTGTGAAGAATCGGGCCAAGAGCCTCGACGCCGTCCGCGCCGCCCAAAGCGAAAGCCGCCGCGACGTGCCAGACTACCTGGCCGTCACCGAAAGCCTCATTCCCGAAGGCATCGTCGGCCGCCTCCCCGGCAAAGAAGATTGCCAGATGAATGTCCAAATGCAACTGATCGTCGAATTGTGCTCGCGCTAATTCACGCGATCCCGATGTAGGAGGCCTCTCCAAGGCCTCCTACAAACCAACATCACCCCGACCTTCGGCCCCAAGCGGAGAACACAATGCATATTCGTTGGCGTGGTTTGGAACTCCCCAGCCTGGTGCTCTGCGAGCAAGAAACGCTCTCGCCCACCTACGGCAAGTTCATCGCCGAGCCCTTCCAGCGCGGCTTCGGCACCACCGTGGGCAACGGCCTGCGGCGGATCCTGCTCTCCAGCCTTGAAGGGAGCGCGGTTACGCAGATCAAAATTCATAACGCTCAGCACGAGTTCACCACCATCACCGGCGTCCTGGATGATGTCACTGACATCGTGCTGAACGTTAAAGCCCTGGTGGTGAAGAACTACACCGATAGCACCAAGGTGCTGCGCGTCGAACGCCACACCGCTGGCGTCATCAAGGCGAGCGACATCGTCACCGATGACACCGTCGAAATCATCAACAAGGACCACGTGCTGGCCACCCTCACCGCCGACGTGCCGTTCGTGATGGAAATGGTCGTCGAAAACGGCCGTGGCTACGTCTCGGCTACCGAGCATAGCGAAAGCTCGCAAGAGATCGGCATCATCCCGGTCGACGCCATCTACAGCCCCGTCACCCGCGTGCGGTACCAAGTGGATGAAACCCGCGTCGGCCAAAAGACGAACTACGACAAGCTGACCCTCGAAATCTGGACCGATGGCTCGGTAGGTCCCGAAATGGCGATGGTCGAAGCGGCCAAGATTCTCCGCAAGCACCTCAACCCCTTCGTCCAGTACTCGGAGCTCGGCCCGCAAGTTCGCAGCCCGGCCCGCGCCGCCACGCCGATGATGACCGGCCTCGACACTGGCCTCGAAGGCAAACTCTCGCTGCCGATCTCCGAGCTCAAGCTGTCGGTCCGCGCCAGCAACTGCCTCGAAAGCGAGAACATCCTCACCGTCCGCGACCTCGTGACCAAGAGCGAAGACCAACTCCTCGAAGTCCGCAACTTCGGCGAAACAACGCTCACCGAAGTGCAAGAGAAGCTTCGCGACTTGGGGATGCACCTCGGGATGCGAGTTCCCGCTGGAGTTTAAGATGTTCCCCTCCCCATCCAAGAGGAGGGGAGCAAGCGGTAAATAAAAACCATCAACTCAATACTCACTTAACTAACTGGCGACCCTCCCATGCGTCACCGTCGTACTGGCCGTAAGCTCGGCCGCAATCCGAACCACCAACGCGCCCTGCTCCGGAGCCTCGCCTGTGGCCTGATCCTCACCGAGCGGGACACCGACGACCTGCGCTTCATCGCGCTCGACGCCGCACCCAAAGTGAAAGGTCGCATCACCACCACCTTGGCCAAAGCGAAAGAAGTTCGTCCGCTGGTGGAGAAGTGCATCACCGTGGCGAAGAAGTCGATCCCTGCGCAAGAAGCCGCCAGCGCCTTCGCGACCGACGCCAAGCGCGGCAGCGACGAATGGAAGACGTGGCGCAAGAGCGAAGCGTGGAAAAAGTGGAACGCCGCGATTGCCCCGGTCGTCGCCGCCCGCCGCCGCTGCATCCAACTCTTGGGTGATAAGAAAGCAGTCATCGTCTTGTTCGACGAAATCGCCCCCCGTTTCGTTGATCGACCGGGTGGTTACACCCGCATCCTCAAGCTCGCCAAACCGCGCCTCGGCGACGCTGGCGACCGCGCCATCCTCGAGTTCGTCGGCAAGAACGACCGCGTCGCGAAGAAGGCCCAAAAGCCCACCTTCGAAGGCGCCGCGACATAGTTCGTTATGCGTTGATCTCTTCCAAAGGGCGGCCCATCGGGCCGCCTTTTTTTCTGGTGGGTCAGACTTTCCAGTCCTTCACTGCCCCGCCGGGCGATTCTTCCTGCCTTCTGCCCTCTGCCCACTCTTTTCCTGCTTGCCCCACCCCCACCACAGGGTTAGCATGAAGAGGTCTTGTCGGTCCCTCTCCGCCGGCCCGCGCGGCGAAACTCTTTCGTGAGCGCCCTCGATCATGCCCCGCCCTAATCATGACGGCCAAAGCCGGAAGCTGCGCGTTGAGCGGTTGGAAGAGCGGGCGATGCTCGCGGGGGATTTCGAATTGCTAAAAGTCATCTCACCACCGATGGGTGACGCCAACTCCTCGCCGATGGATTTTACCCAAGTTGGAGCGACTCTCTTTTTCACGGCCAACGATGGACTGAGTGGCCGCCAGCTTTGGAAAACGGATGGTACGGCGCAGGGAACCGTCCGCGTGGTGTCGCTGCCGAATCCCGCACTGCAGGGTGCCAATCCCAGCGAACTAACAAACGTTGGTGGCCTCCTGTTCTTCACGGCGAACGATGGCGTTCATGGCGCCGAACTGTGGAAAAGCGATGGCACGGCTGCGGGAACGGTTCTGGTTAAGAACATCCGCGTTGGTGCGGAGGACTCGCTTCCCGACAACCTCATCAATGTTGGCGGCGTGCTCTATTTCACAGCGAATGACGGAGTCGGCGGCGTTGAACTTTGGCGGAGCGATGGGTCCGATGTTGGCACCGTTCGTGTGAAAGATGTGAACAGCGGTGCGCCGAGTTCAGCAATCGCTCAGCTCACCAACGTCGGCGGTACACTGTACTTTGTCGCGGATGACGGCACGAGCGGAAGGGAATTGTGGAAGAGCGATGGATCTGAAGTTGGAACAGTCCGAGTGAAAGACATCCTTGTTGGCGCCGAAGGCTCCAACCCCGATAGCCTAACGAACTCCTCGGGAACTCTCTACTTTACGGCTTCCGATGGCCTAAGTGGCCGAGAACTGTGGCACAGCGACGGAACCGAGAGCGGAACCGTCCGCGTGCGTGATATTCGCAATGGAAGCGCCGGATCTTCGCCCACTCGATTGACAAACGTTAACGGCGCGCTGTTCTTTATCGCCAACGATGGTGCGACGGGTGATGAGCTGTGGAAGAGCGATGGGACCGAAGCCGGAACGGTGCTGGTACTCGATATTTTTGTCGGTAGCCGGGGAATCACTTACTTCGCAAATAGTGAAAGTTTGGCAATCGGTTCAATTTTCTATTTCACTGCGAACGATGGAGTTCGAGGGAACGAACTCTGGAGGAGCGATGGCACAGCGCTGGGGACGTCTCGCGTAAGAGACATTTATAGTGGGTCGTTCGGATCGAGTCCGTTCAACCTCACGGATGTCGCAGGCGTGCTTTACTTTGTGGCCATCGATGCCGTGAATGCCCGACAACTTTGGCGAAGTAACGGCACGACCAACGGCACGGTTCGTTTGCCGGCAATCAACAACGGTTTCGGATTGGGTTACCCCAGACTGCTGACAAATGGAGCTGGGACCCTGTACTTCTCTGCTGCCACGGAGGCCGTGGGAATCGAGCTGTTTAAAGTCGCCGGACCCACGGCGAACATGTCTCTGGTGAAAGACATCAACCCAGGGCTCTCAACTCTCCAGAGCTTCACCAACGTCAGTGGGACACTCTACTTCAGCGCGACTGAGGGGACGAGCGGCGCCCGCTTGTGGAAGAGCGATGGGACAGCTGCCGGAACAAAACGCGTCAACGATCTCGGAGGCCAACGCCCCGAGTTTGCGCCGAGCGACCTAACAAATGTCGCGGGAACTCTGTACTTCACGGCGCCAGGTTTGTTCGGCCGCGAATTGTGGAAGAGCGATGGAACAGCTGCGGGAACGGTGCTGGTGAACAGCGACTTCAGCGCTCCCGGTTTTGTGACGCCGCGCGAACTTCAATCGCTCACGGCGGTGGGTACAACGTTGTTCTTCACCGGTGTTGATGAAGCAGGCGGCCGCGAATTGTGGAAAAGCGATGGAACCCAGGCAGGAACCGCCCCCGTCAAGGCGATTCGTCCGGGCGCGGCAGGCTCGGATCCCTCCTATCTCACTAACGTGGGAGGCGTCCTCTATTTTTCGGCCAACGATGGCGTAACGGGTGAAGAGTTGTGGAAAAGCGATGGAACAGAGGTGGGTACCGCCCGCGTCAAAGATATCTTTACCAACACCTCCGGGCTACAATCCTCACTCCCACGATTCCTGACTAATGTTAATGGCGAGTTGTTTTTCAGTGCGAGAGACGCGCTTGGTGGTGAGGAGCTTTGGCGGAGCGATGGAACCGAGGCGGGCACGGTGCGCGTGAAAGACATCGTGCCGGACGCTTTCAATTCGTTTCCCAAGAATTTGACGAATGTCGCGGGCACACTCTTCTTCACGGTCAAACAGAGTTCTGCCAATTTCGAACTTTGGACAAGTGATGGAACGGAGGCGAGTACGCGGCTGGTTTTAACGCTGACCAGTCAAGGCTCTTCAGGTCCCGTTCCGGGTAATTATTACACCGTGGGAGACCGATTGTTCTTTACAGCTAATGGCGGCGCTGGTGGCATTGAACTCTGGACTAGCGACGGCACTTCAGCCGGCACGCATCAAGTTAAGGACATTCTGCCAGGGATTGAGAGTGCAGGCGTCAGCAACCTCGTGAATGTGCGCGGGACATTGTACTTTACTGCCAACGACGGTCAGCACGGCCGTGAGCTATGGACAAGCAACGGAACCGAAGCGGGGACAGTTCTCGCGCAGGACTTTATCCTCGGCGCGCGCTCGGGTAATCCGGTGCAAATCGCCGTCGTCGATGATGTGTTGGTTGTCGCTGCCGCGGCGCCAGACATCTATCAAGGTATTTGGACCGCAAGTTTGGCCACTCCACCTGCGCTCCCCGGCGATTACAACCGCGACAACTCCATCACTACCGCCGACTACGACCTCTGGCTTAGCAGCTTTGGCTCCGCCACCAACCTCGCCGCCGATGGCAACAATAACGGCGTCATCGACGCCGCCGACTACGTCATCTGGCGATCGAACTATCAATCGCCGACCGGTCACGTACCGATTGGCGCCTCACCACAGCGCCGCGCGCCTTTCGTTGCCCCAACATCGCCGGTTGCCATCGTGGCAGCCGCGAGCGCATCGACATCAGCGCCGATTGTCAGCGCAGGTTCCTCTTCCACTCAAACCGACCTCCTCACCGCGCGCGACGACCTCGCCCGCGATTGGGCCTTCGCGGACCTCGGCGAAGCCGAACCCATCACCCTCAAACCCGTCGCCAAATCCCCACCCCGCAAATCTCCGCCCGCAAAAACAGTTGTCAAGGCCAAATTGTAGCCACCCCCCTCAAGCAGGGTTTGTCAAGAGACTTTTGTAGCCACCCAACATTTGTAATGTGCCCGCCGTCAATTGTTTCACGTGAAACAATTCACGGCGGACTCAAATGACCTTTTCCCCCCGCGCCGCGGCTGCTATCTTCCCCACCCTGCCGGTGCGCCGCTTTGGCGCGGGTGCTAGCGTGTGTGGGTGCTATCATGCGGGTATTGGTCTTCGAGCCGCAGTTTTTGGGACATAACTTGGCCCATGCCGCGCGCGTGGTGCGCGAACTTGCCAACCTGCCGTGCGAAGTGACGGTGGCCACCAGTCGCCAAGCGGCCGAGTCGCAAGAGTTCGCCGTGCAGTTCCGCGGGCTTGAAGGATTCTATTCAACGAAAATCACGAGTGGCTTTCGCCTCGATGACGATGGTCGCAAAGTGCGAACCACCGGTCTCTCCGGCGCGAGAGCCGCGTACTCCGCCTTGCGGCAAGCGCTGATCGAAACCAAGCCGGACCACGTCTTCGTCCCGTACGGCAACGTGCTCGCGCGGATTGCGTTTCTTCCCGCGGGACTCTCACGCCGACTCGAAGCCACCGGCGCTGAAGCAGAAACACTTCTCGTCGGCGGCCGTTATGCGCTGCCGCCACGCGATTGGCAAGCCCGATTGCGCCAACGCATCAGCTTCAATCTCCTCGCCCGCGGCCCATGGAGCAGCGTGTTCCATCTCGATCCGCGCGCGGTGAACACCATGCAGCAACATAGCCCGCAACTCGCGCGGCGCGCGAAGCTGATGCCAGAGCCGGTAGCGCTGAGCGAACCCCTCAGCCGCTTACAAGCCCGGCGGCTCCTGGGTATCCCCGAAGAAGGCCGCTGCATTGTGGTGACCGGGTTGATTGAACTGCGGAAAGGCATCGACATTCTCGCCAGCGCGCTGGGTGATCTGCGCGGCGCCGTTCGCTTGGTGCTCGCCGGTAAGTGCGATGCATCGACTCGCGCGTGGCTCGAAGCACGCTGCGGTGATGAACTTCGCACCGGCCGCATTTTGTGTTTGGACCGTTATCTCTCGCAGCGCGAATTTCATGCGGCGGTCTACGCGGCCGACGTGGTGGCCGCCGTTTATCCGCGGCATCTGCATTCATCGAGCGTGGTGGTCGCCGCCGCCGCCGCCGAACGCCCCGTGCTCGGCGCCGACAGCGGTTGGATCGGCAATGCGATCGATTCCTTCGACCTCGGCCTTACCTGCCAACCCAACGACCTCGGCGATGTAACCCGCGCCTTACGCCAATCGCTCGCGATGGCCGACCGATTCCGCCTGTCCCCGCGCGGCGAACGCTTCGTCACGTTCAACTCCGAGAGTAACTTCGGCGCCCACTGGACGCGGCGCTTGCGAGAACGAATGGGCCTCGCGCAATCGCCCAGCTATTGCGATTGGTCACGTGTGATCGCGCCTGTGGAACTGGCGCCGCTCCGCCGCGCCGCATAATTGTCGGACTCGTAGGATGGGTTATCCGCGTCAGCGGTAACCCATCGGCTTCGGTTACAAACTCCACCGCATGATGGGTTACCGCTAGCGCGGATAACCCATCCTACATTTCGTCGCGCGTGGCAGTTAAACTGAGGGGATGACTTCCTCACAACTTGCTAGTAAGCGTTCGATCTTGAAGTGGATCGGGCTCGCGCTTCTGCTGCTCTTCGGCTGGTTTCTCTGGTCGCTCTTCGGCCCGAACCCGCCGATCGTTGTCTCGAAACAAACGACGTACATCACAGCGCCCCTCGCCGCGGATGGGTTGCCGGATTACGAAGCGTATCTGCTCCAGGAGATGCGGAAGCACAAACCGAAGCGGGAAGATAACGCCGCGGTGGCGATGTGGCAGACGATGGGACCGGGGGATATGGACCCGGCGGATTGGAAGTTGTTGGAACAGGAGTTGGGGTCGCTAGAGCCGCCGGAGGGAGTTAAGCGATTGGAAGACCCTTACGGCAAAGATCTGCTCGAAGCTGTTGACGATTGGCTGGCGAAGCAACCGGCTCCGCTCAAGGATTGCGAGGCGAGTTCCATTGTTGATGCGGCGTTTAGTCGCCCTTGGACGGCGAGTCAGTTTCCGCCTATAGCGGAGTGGGTTCGCCAAAACGAGTCGGCGTTGAACTTACTGGTCGAATGCTCGAAACGGAATGGATTCTACTCGCCCCCACCCAGTATTCTCGACAATAAGCAGGACAAGATTTCCGAAGTGTTGATTCCACATGCTCAGTATCTTCGAAATGGCGTGAGATCGCTGAATCTACGAGCGATGCTTCAACTCGGCGAAGATAATGTAGATGCCGCAACAACGGATGTGGTTGCCGGGTTGTCATATGCAGACCGGATGCGGCCATCGTATTTTGTCGTTGAATCACTGGTGAGCATCGCCATCATGATGGTGCAGACGGATTTCGCTTGTCGGATTCTTCCTATGGCGACGGAGCGTGAGTTGCGATTGCTGAGGGCGGCGCTCGCAGATAAAACGACAACACTCGGGATTGCGGATTCGATCAATAACGGTGAGAGATTGCTCGTTCTGGACTCAGTGGTCAATGGCACAATTAGTGAACTTGCTAATGACTTTGAAACAGAAAATGATCAGCGTGTAGATCTGGCTGGCAATCTTGGAAGACTTATTCGCACTGATCGCAACATTATTCTTGGAATTGTTAATGATCATTTTGATCGGCTGCAATCGGCCTTTGAAAATGAACTTTGGAACCAATCCCAGCATTCTCTTGACGCTTGCGAAGCGGCTGCATTGGGACTGGAGAACAGTTCATCGAAAAGCATCAGGAACCTGGGACGCGTTGCATTTTCGAGTCGAGAACGCAGCGAGATCGCGGGGTCGATGTATCTCACATGGCTGCGACCCCCAGCGGATACAGCTTTGGCGGCTGAGCACCGCGGCCGATGCAATTTGCAGTTGCTGAAGTGTGCTGTAGAGATTGAACTTGATCGCAAGCGTTTCTCGCGTTATCCGGATAATCTCGATTCAGTTGCGTATGCTGGTGCTGTTGATCGCTTTCATGGCCATCCGCTGGTCTATCGCCCTGTCGGTGACGGATTCCTACTCTATTCCCGTGGAGCTAACGGCATTGATGATCGCGGCAATTGCGAGCGCGGCCAGTGGGGCGCTGCAACGTTCGAAGGCCAAGAGCTCTTCGACGACGAAGACCCGCGTCACGAACAAATCCCCGAAGGCGCGGATGACATCTCGCTCCGCATCCCAGTTGAATATCCGCCGTGGCCGTGGAAGCGGAAGAAGGAAGAGGAGTAGTCGTGAGATGAGCGGTGCACAACTCCCCAAAAATTAGTCCGGCGAACGGGCGATCGGCGCGGCGTTCCAGTCGGTCGTGAACCATTCAATCGCCACGCCGTCGCGGCCGGCGGTTAAGGCGTCGCGGCCGTTGGGGCTAAAAGTTACACTGGTCACTTCTTGATTGTGACCGGCGAGTGTGAGGAGTTCTTTGCCGGTGGCGGCGTCCCACAATTTGACGCTGTTGTCTTGACTGCCGGTGAGGATGCGGCGGCCGTCGGTGCTAAAGGCGACCGAAGCGATGCTCGCGGTGTGGCCGGGGAGGGTGACGAGTTCCTTGCCGCTTGCCACGTCCCACACTTTGGCGGTGTGGTCTTCGCTGCCGGTGACAATCTGCTGGCCATCGGGCGAGAAGGCGCCGCTGAGCACAGCCCACTGGTGACCGCGAAACTCCTTGAGTTCGGCGCCGGTCGTTGCATCCCACAATCGCGCGGTCTTGTCGCCACTCACCGTGAGAATGCGCTGACCATCATGCGAATAGCGCGCTTGCAGTACGCGGCCGGTGTGACCGGTGAGCACGATGTCGGTTGGCTTGCCAGTGGCGAGGTCCCACACGCGGGCGGTGCGGTCATCACTGGCGGTCAGCAAATGCTGGTTATCGTTGGGCGGGAACTCGACGGTGTTGACGTACCCGGTGTGGGCGCCTTCGAGCGAGCGGACGGGCTGACCGGTGGCGGCGTCCCACAATTTGGCGGAATGGTCCCAACTGCCGGTGGCGACCAGCTTGCCATCGGGCGAGATATCCACGCCGGCCACCACGCCGTGCGGGCTGAACCGCATGAGGGGTTCGCTGGCGCCGCGCTGCCAAAGCTGCGCGTCGTTCCCGCCAATTGAAAGAATTTGTTCACCCGACTGATCAAACGTGGCCGACCACACGAGTCCGCCGGAACGCGAGAGATCAATCGCCGGTTTCACGGTCGCGCCGAAATCCCACTCCCACACCGTGCGCTGCGCGGCGGAAGTGAGCAGCGCCCGCTTGCCATCCGCAGATAGATCCACAGCGGAGAAAATGCTGTCCGGCGATTCGTACTTCGCGACAACCGTGGCGTCGGCAAGCTTCCACAACCGCGCATAACCATCATCGCAACTGGTGAGGGCGAACTGGCCGTCGGCGGAGACATCGAGCGCTGAGACCCAATCATCGTGTTTGAGCACGAGGTTGGTTAGCTCTTCGCCGGTCGCAACATTCCACTGCCCGCAGGTGCGATCGCCACTGGAGGAAACGAGTCGATCGGCGCCGGCAAAGCGGAGCGCTGTTATGGAGCGGCTATGTCCCTTGAGCACGGCGGACGCGACCCACTCGCTGCCGCGCTGCTGGTAGAGGACAATCACGCCGCGATCATCGCCGCTCGCCAAGACTTCGCCACTGGGCGAGATGGCGATGGCAGTGACTTCGGCGTCATGATTGCCGCTGAGCGTGGTGGTGAGCTGACCGCTCTCACTGTCCCACAACTGCACGCTGAACTTGGGGCCGCCCGTGGCGAGCCACGCGCCCGATGGTGCGACGGCAAGCGCCGCACTCCGGCCGGTGTTGGTAAGTGTGAAAAGCTCGGACCCGGCGGCGACATTCCACACGCGCACGGTGTTATCGCCCGCGCCGGTGGCGAGGCGGTCGCCGGCCGGGAAGAAGAACGCCGTGGAGGCGAGGAACTCGTGTCCTTCGCGGAAGGTTTGTAACTCTTTGCCCGTGGCGGTATCCCAGAGTGCGGCGGTGCGGTCGCGGCTGGCGGTGACGATGCGCGTGCCGTCGGCCGAGTACCGCGCGGCAAGCACGGCGTCATCATGCCCGGCGAGGACACGGCCTTTCACCAGCGGCGCGCGGAGGATTTGCGTTTCGCGATAGCCGGCGGCGTCCCACAATCGCACGCGATGGTCTTGGCCACCGCTCGCGATGAGCGTGCCATCGGGCGAGAAGACGGCGGTCTTCACGCGGCTGGCATGGCCGCGCAGAGTTTGCACGAGCTTGCTATCGGCGACGTTCCAGACGCGCACGGTGTTGTCGTGGCTTGCGGTGACAAGCTGCGTTCCATCGGTCGAGAACGCCACACTGCGCACGGGGCCGGCGTGTCCTTCGAGGCGGCGATACTTGGTCGGTGGATCGGGGGCGCCTTCGAGGCGTTTGGCGATGTCGATCGGCTGCACTTCGGCCGGGTTCCACACGCAGATGGTGTTGTCGTACCCCGCGGTGGCGATGAGATTTTGCGTCGGCGACCAAGCGGCGCCGTACACAGGGCCGCGATGGCCGGTGAACTCGGTGAGTTGCTTGAACTCGCCGTCCGCGCGGCGCCACACGATTGCTTTGCCCTCTTGGCTCGCCGAAACAAGTTCCTCGCCATCGGGCGAGAACGCGACGCTCCAAACCCACCAGCCATGGCCTTGCAGTGTCTGCACGACACGGCGGGTGGCGAGATCGCAGAGGTAGATGTTGTTGTCGTAACCGGCGGCGGCGAGTTGTTTGCCATCGGGTGAGAAGGTGACACAGAGAATCGCTTCGTTCGAGAGAGACAGGGCGGCTTTTTCATCCCCCGTGACCGAGTCGAGCAGACGCACTTGGCCATCGCTGGCTCCGGTGGCTAATGTTTTTCCATCGGGCGAGTACGCGACGGCATGAACGTACTGTGACAGCTTATCGGCGAACTTTTCGGCGCCACTCACGGGGTCGCGCAGCACCACGCGACCTTGCCAGTCGCCGCTGGCGAGCACTTTGCCATCGGGCGAGAAGGCGACGGCATCGACCGGGGCGCCGGCGTCAAAGCTTTGCTGGTCGAGCTCTGTAAGGTAGCGCAAGCGGCCCCACTCCCAACCGCGGAACTTGGGCGGGCATTGGTCGAGCAGCTCGCGCGCGAAGTCAAACGAGTTCTCTTGAATCTTGGCGGCCGCCAGGCCGATTCGAGCAACGTACGCTTCGTATTCTTCCGCTTCGCGGGCCGCTTCCGCTTCGCCCTTGGCTTTCACCGCAAGCTGTTCGTTCTTAACGGCAATCTCGCGTTGCCGAGCCTCTTCAATCTGTGCTTGTTTCGCGATCTGTTCTTGGCGCTGGGCTTCTTCTTTCTGTTCGACCGCAACCTTACGCTGGGCGGCTTCGTCCTCTTTCGCCTTGTTCGCGATCTGCTCTTGCTGTACCGCTTTGTCGCGTTGGGCGATCGCTTCGTTCTTCTGCTCGCGGATGGCGAAGTACGAATAGGTGATGATGCCGATGATCGACGCCACCAGCGCCGCGGCGAGACCCTTCGCTTGCCGGAGTCGGCGGGCACGAACTTCGCGGTCACGTCGCTCGGCGGCGATTTTTTTGTGCAAGTCGGCGAAGTGATGTTCATGCCCGGCAATGAGCGAGGATGCAAGGTCGAGGTCGCCGTTGGCGAGCGCGCACTCGGCATACTCCTGGCGAGCGGTTTGCTCGCCCGTTGCGGCGCGGGTGTTGCCGTCCCACAGCGCGACTGCCTCCTGGAACCCGAAAAGTGCGCGGGCGAACTTGTCGTAGTTCTTCGCTTCGCGAGCGCCGATGAGGTTGCGCTCGGCACTTAGCGACAAGAGCAGACTTTCGGAGTGCGACTGGTAATCGCGAATCGCGGCCTGGAAATCTTTAACCGTTTCGTAACGATCGCTCGGCTTGGTGGCGAGCGCTTTGAGAGCAATCTCTTTGAGTTCGCCTTCAAAAGTGATGGGGTCGATGGTATTGCGCGCCGCCGCCATCAGGCATTGCATCACATCGCTGCCGGAGTGCGGAGGCCGGCCGCCAATGATCTCGTAAAGAATGGCGCCGAGCAGGTAGATATCGCTCGATGCGGTCACCTCCTCGACGGGGCCTTTCGCCATTTCGGGCGCCATGTAGGCAGGCGTGCCGCCCAAGCTGTCGGCTTGGTAGACGCGCTCAGCGTTGCGGAACTCGGGCGTCACGCGCGCGAGGCCCCAGTCCATCACCAGCACTTCGCCGAAGTCGCCGAGCATCACGTTCTCGGGCTTGAGGTCGCGATGGATCACGCCGTTGGCGTGCGCGAACGCGACCGCGTCGGCGACGCGCATGAGAATGCCCATGTTCTCGGTGAGCGACTTTTGCCCGATGACATCATCCCAGGGCGTGCCGCGGACGCGCTTCATCGAGTAGAAGATGGCGCCTTCGTCGTTGGCGCCGAGATCGTAGATCGGCACGATGTTGGGGTGATCGAGCTCGCCGGTCACCACCGCTTCGGAGATGAACTTGTCGCGCTGCTCGGCGTCGTCCTTGGCCCCCGGCTTGAGCATCTTCACGGCGACCGTGCGCGCGATCGACGACTGGTGGGCGGCATATACCACGCCCATGCCGCCCTGGCCGATTTTCTCCAACAGTTCGTAGTCGGGCGCATCGTTCGGCGCAAGGGGCGAACCGGTGCTGGTGGTGCTCCGCGCGCGGATGCTCCGCGACTTGACCGGCACGCTGGTGCGCCGGCCTGGCACGGTGCCCGACTGGCGGATAGTTTGGTGCTGGCGACTTTCGCGGTTGAGATCGCCCCACTCATTGCTGACGCGCAGGGCGAGGTCATCACCGGTGGCGGAGAAATCGACCGTCATGTCGGCGCGGAGCGGCACAGTTTTGCGCTGCGCGGGAAGCTCGATTGTGCCCCCCTCTTCGGGGACGGTGAACTCCATCGTCCGATTCGCGGCATCGGGCAGCGTGGGGGACTTGCCACTCGGGGCGTCGAACTGAATGGTGCTGCCCGGGCCGAGATCGACGGTCTTGCTGGCGGCGCGGGTCCGCTTGGCGGCTTCATCGGACTCGTCGATCAACTCAAGGTTGATTGACTCCGCGGTGGTGCGGTCTTCGATGGTGCGCGACGACACCGGCCGCAGCACGACGCCGCAGTGCGGACAGAGCGGACCGGGAGTCTCCGCGAGCTCTTGTTGACAGGCGTGACACTTACGCATGACGGATCCGTGCAAATGGCGTCACCGCGAACCTTGCGGCGACGAGTCCTTTTATTGTAATCCGGCGCGCGGAATCGGGCCCAAGAAAAATTGGGGCGAATTTGGCGGGAAAACACGTAGCCGCGTCGATTCCCTGGGATGGGCCGAGACGCGAATTTCCGCGGATCTGCAGACCTAATCGGAACAAAGTCGCCACGCTCGATCGCCAGATTCGGAGAAACTGGCCTACTTAGCGCGGTTTGCGCCGGCGGAGGCGGCGGAAGTCTTCGGCGCGGGCCGAGCCGAACGCGCTGCGCAGATTCTCCGGCCAATCGCGGGCGACGACGAGCGACATCGCCAGCGCCGCGGCGGCGCCGCTGTAACGGCCGGTGGGGGTGAGGGTTGGTTCCAATTGTGGGGGGAGCGCGGTTGCCGTGAGGGCAGGGCCGGGGAGAAGCTCTTCGCCGGTGAATGCGATCGGCTCCGCCTCACGGCTAACGGGTGTGACGCGCGCCTGCGGTTGGGTGTTCGCTTCGGGTTCCGTGTTGTTTTCAGCGGGTTCGGGTGCGGATTCTTCGGTCGGCGGGCGGTCGCGGGCGCCGTCGCTGTCGTCGCTGGGGTCGATCACGCGGCCGTTGCGCACGGTGACGTCCATCACCAAGCGCCGCGAATTGTTCTCGGTCCGCACTAAGTAAATCACATACCGATTATCCGGCAAGCTGCGGAAGAGTTTCGGCAGATCGTCGAGCGCTTCGTTCTTCAGCCGCACGCCGTCGCTTAACGTGCCGTCGGGGCGGCGCACGCGCAGTTCAAAATAACGTTCGGCGACAGCCGAGGCGTCGGCGCCGCTGCCACGTACGTCGGCCAGTTGTTGGCGGAGTGCGGCCCCGGCTTGGCTGACGTTCGCGGTCGTAACTTCCACAAACCGCGGGAAATCGACAGCCGGAATCTGCAGGGTCGTATCGATAGCAATGTTGTTGCCTTCGGTACCCGGATTATCGATGGCGACGGAGAGCGAATTGCTCTGCCCCAAATTGCCGGCGGGCGTGCCGAAGTCGTCATCGCGCACGAAGGCGGTGATGATGATGTCGGCCGACGGATTTTGTGGATCGGGCGGGCCGGAGTAGGCGTAGTTGGTGACGTACTGGAACGGCGTCGCGCCGGCGTGCATTTCGACCGCGACAAACCGCTGTTCGGGCGGCAAGCTGAGCTTGTCGCCCCAATCAACCCACACGGTGATCACATCGGCGCCGGGATCGGTGAAGACGATCGTCAGCGTAGTGACGCCGGCGGCTTCAAGGTCCGTCGCGCCGGCCGAATTGAGCGTGGGGTTCACGTTCAGCACGGTAATGTTAAATGACTTGGTGGCGCTGCCACCATCGTCGTCAGTTAGCGTGACGGTGATGGTATAAGTCGAATCGACATCGTTGTCGCGGTAGAGATGCGAATTACCGAAAGTGCCGCTGGTGAGCGTGCCGGGACTGCCGTTGGTGGCGGGGGTGGGGTCTACGCTCTCGGTTGGCGTGCCGTCGCCCCAGTTGATGGTGTAGCGGAAGGTTTCTTGCGAAGCGCCGCCGGGCCGCAGGGGGTTGTTGAAGCCGGGGTCCGTGAACGAACCGAGTTGCGGGATCGTGAGCGTTTGGCCTTCGTTCAGCGTGAACTGCTCGCTGGTGAGCGTGAGCGACGGTGCGACGTTATTGACGGTGATGGTGAACGACAGCGCCACGGCGCCGCCATCGTCATCAGTAAACGACACGGTTACGGTGTACGAGCCGTTGTCGGCGTAAGTGTGCGGGGTGTGATCGAAGCCGGCGGTGGTGAGCGCGCCGGCGGAACCACTCACGCGATTCACCACGCTCACGGGCGTGAGTGCGGAGCCATCGCCCCAGTCGATGGTCATGCCGGTGAAAGTTTCCGCGGTTTCGCCGCCGTTGGCGGGATCGACGGTGTTGAGAGAGTTGTCGAACCCGGGGTCGCTCAGCCCCACGCCAAGGCCGCCGAGCGTGAAGGCTTGGCCTTCATCGCGAGTGTGGCCCGTTGTGCCCGTGAGCACGGGCGCCACGTTGGTGACCGTGATCGTAAACGATCGCTGACCGGCGTTGCCGTCATCGTCCACCACGGTGATGGTGGCGGTGTAGACGCCGTTGTCGGCATAGGTGTGCGTGCCGGCGAGCGAACCACTCCCAGAGCCTTGCGTGACCGTGAGCGCATCGACCTGCGTGCCATCGCCCCAGTCGATCACCGCGGCGTGCGTATCCTGCAGGCCCGTGTCGGTGAAGGTGGCGAGCGAACCACCCGAACCGGTAAGCGAGAAGAGCGCCCCTTCGGCGAGCGATTGCGGCGCAATCTCCGCAATCACCGGGGCCAGGTTCGTCACAATGATCGTTGTCTCGGCGAGACCGACGCCGGTGTCGTCATCGGTCAGCTTGAGCTTGATCGTGTAGGTATCGTTCGGCGTGCCGGTGGGGTTGTCGTCCGGGTACTGGTGAGTTTCGCTGAAGCTCGTCGTGCCTGCGGCGTAAGTGAACGACTCGATGACGCCGTCGCCCCAGTTCACTTCCAGCGTGAAGGTGTCCTGCGTGCCAGGATCGACGATCGTGCCGGTGAGCGTGGTGCTGCTTTGTTCGTTGACGTTGGTCGCGCTGACGCCGGTGAGCAGGGGCGCAACGTTCGAAACGACGATGGTTGTCTCCGCCGAACCTACGCCAGTGTCATCGTCCGTGAGCTTCAACTTAATTGTGAAATTATCGCTCGGCGTGCCGGTGGGATTATCGTCGAGGTACTGATGCGACTCGCTAAACGTCGTCGTACCGGCAGCGTAAGTGAACGACTCGACTGTGCCGTCGCCCCAGTTCACTTCGAGCGTGAAGGTGTCTTGCGTGCTGGGGTCAACAATCGTACCGGTGAGCGTGGTACTGCCATGCTCGTTGACGTTCGTCGCGCTGACATTCGTGAGCAGCGGTGCGACGTTCGAGACAACAATCGTCTTCTCAGCCGTGGCGACGCCCGTGTCGTCATCGGTTAGCTTGAGCGTGATCTTGTAGTTATCGCTCGACGTGCCGGTGGGGTTATCGTCGACGTACTGGTGAGTTTCGCTGAAGCTCGTCGTGCCTGCGGCGTAAGTGAACGACTCGACTGTGCCGTCGCCCCAGTTCACTTCGAGCGTGAAGGTGTCTTGCGTGCTGGGGTCAACAATCGTACCGGTGAGCGTGGTACTGCCATGCTCGTTGACGTTCGTCGCGCTGACATTCGTGAGCAGCGGTGCGACGTTCGAGACAACAATCGTCTTCTCAGCCGTGGCGACGCCCGTGTCGTCATCGGTTAGCTTGAGCGTGATCTTGTAGTTATCGATCGACGTGCCGGTGGGATTATCGTCGAGGTACTGGTGCGACTCGCTAAACGTCGTCGTACCGGCAGCGTAAGTGAACGACTCAATTGTGCCGTCACCCCAGTTCACTTCGAGCGTGAAGGTGTCTTGTGTGCCGGGGTCAACAATCGTACCGGTGAGCGTGGTGCTGCCGTGCTCGTTGACGTTCGTCGCGCTGACATTTGTGAGCAGCGGCGCCACGTTTGAAAAGACGATTGTCGTTTCGGCTGTGCCAACGCCGGTGTCGTCATCGGTGAGCTTTAGCTTGATGGTGTAGTTATCGCTCGGCGTGCCGGTCGGGTTGTCGTCGACGTACTGGTGCGTCTCGCTAAACGTCGTCGTGCCGGCCGGGTAGGTGAACGATTGGGTGGTGCCGTCGCCCCAGTTCACTTCAAGCGTGAAGGTGTCCTGCGTGCCCGGATCAATGATCTTGCCAGTGAGCGTGGTGCTGCCGTGCTCGTTGACATTGGTGGCGCTTAACTCTTGCAGCGTGGGAGCGACGTTATCGACCCGCACGTTGACTTGGGTCGTCACGATGCCCGTGTCATCGTCGGCCAGTTTCAGTTTGATCGTGAAGAGATCGCTCGGCGTGCCGGTGGGGTTATCGTCCACGTACTGATGCTGCACGCTGAAGGTTGTGCTACCGGCAGGAAGCAGCACAGTTTGCGTCGGCAAGCCATCGCCCCAATCAATTTCGAGCGTGAACGGGTCTTGCGTTCCGGGATCGAAAATGTTTCCGCTGAGCGTGGTTGTGCCATTCTCGAAGATCGTCGTAGCGACCACGTTCTCGAGCTTCGGCGCCACGTTGCTTACGGTGACGCTGGTGCTGCCCGAGTCCTCGGCGCCATCGCTATCGAGCACCGTCACTTGGACGAGGTAATTGTCCACCGGCGTGCCAGTGGGATTGTCATCGAGGTACTGGTGATTTACCGCGAAGCTGCTGGTCCCCGCGGGGAGCGAGAGCATCTGCACCGGCGAGCCATCGCCCCAATCGATCGAAACGTTGAACGTGTCGAGCGCGCCGCTATCGAACAGGTTCGCCGACAGCGTAGTGACGCCGTGCTCATTGATGTTGGTGGCGCTCAGGTTTGAGAGCACCGGCGGCGCGTTGCCGACGGAGGTTTGCAGTTGGAAGAAGTTGCCGCGCAGGTCGTCGTCAAAGATCAGCAGCTTAACGTTGTAATTCCCTTCATCCACGTAGGCATGGGTCTCAGCGAAGGATGTCGTCCCGGCCGCATAATTGAAGGTGCTTGTCGAGCCATCGCCCCAATCGACTTCCAATCGGAAGGTGTCGAGCGGACTGCGGTCAATGATGTCACCGCTGATGGTGAGCGGCACGCCTTCCACGCCATTGCTGCTAGCGAGATTGAAGAGTATCGGCGCTTCATCGCCCACCAGCGCGATGGTGCTGGCTTCGTCGACGCCGCCGGCCGAATCGGTCAGCACGAGCTGGATGTTGTAGATGTCCGCGGGGGTTGCAGTGGGGTTGTCATCAACAAACGTGTGCGAAATGGCGAAGAACGACGTCCCCGCGGCCAGCGAGACCGACTGAGTCGAGCCATCGCCCCAATCGATGTCCAGCGTGAAGGTATCGGTCGGATTGGGATCGACAATATTCCCCGTGAGAAAGACGGGTGTGTTCTCTGGGATGCTGATCACGTTGATGTTCACCAGCGTCGGCGCTGTGTTGGTGGGGTCAACGCTTAGACCCTGCGCTTCAGCGCTAAGCAGCGAACCACTTGGCCCTAGCGGCGCTTCGGCGGCGACGGTTGACCAATCGAAACTTGCCGCCGGCGCACTCGCCGCTGGAGTGCTGGAAGAGACGAGCGCCGTTTCACTCGTCAAACTCGGCGCCAGAGCATCGAGCAGCGCAGCGTCGAGGACACGGCGTGGTTCAAGTTGGCGCACATCGAGCGAGCCAAAGATTGGATCCCGCGGACTTGGTTTAACCAATGAACGAACCGCGCTGGCCGGAGTAGCCAGCGTTTCAATTGTCCAAGTTAACCAGTTGCGGGGCATGCGTAGCGCGGGATCACGACCTGAGTCTCTAGCTGCGCGCTCGCGCGGAATCCCCCTGCTCTCGGACGCCGCACCCCAATCCGGCGTTCCCACAGGAGGACTCGCCAAGCGGCGCAGCAAATGCGGGAACATTCATTATCTTGGGCGTGCGCTCAACTGCAAACTTTTGGTTGCGTTTTGCGGCAGTTTTTCGGATAACCCGCAGATTCCGGGCGCAAAACGTCAAAATCCCACCCGACCCCCGCGTTTGCGGGGGTGGGATTTTTCTGAAGATTTGGGTTCTGAGGGGTCGAAAATGACCCCTGGGACACCCGTGACCGAGCGGTGCCCCATGCGCCGAACCGCCTAATTTGGACCGCTGATATGCCGCCCATCCTTCCCATTCTTCGCAGTTTCGCCGCAATCGTGGCCACTTGCGGTGCGATTTTCGCCGTGGAAACCACGTCGCATTGGCGCAAGTTGCCGGCGATTGATGAAGTGGTGGGCGAGACGGTTACTGCCCCCATGGATCAGGACAAGGGGGCTTCTGAAGAGGTGATGCTCGTGCCGCTCGCGCAACCCAGCGACCAACCGCCGGAGAAAATTTTACCGACGGTGGCCGAAGAGCCCGTTGCGAAACCGGAGGTTAACGGCAAGCAAGCCCAGGCGAGCGCCGCAACCGTGGTGGTGGTTCCGCTTGAGACGCTGGGCGTCGACATCGCCCCGCCCGCCGGCAAGTTGCCAACTGAAACCTACAATAGCATGGACCCCGCCGGCCTCATGCGCGCCTGGCCGACGCTCGGCTACAACTGGGTGGCGCCCAACAGCACGCACTACCCGCTGTACTTTGAAGAGATCAACGCCGAACGCTATGGCTACACCTGCTGCGCGTGCGCTCAACCGGCGATCTCCGCGGCGCACTTCTTTGGTAGCGCGGTGACGCTACCGTACCAGATGGGCGCGAACTGCCCGCGCGAGTGCGTCTACACGTTAGGCCACTACCGCCCCGGCGACTGCAACCCGTGGCGCACGCACTACTGCCCGATTAGTGCCCGCGGCGCCGCGCTGCAAGCGGCGGCGACGTTCGGTATCATCGCGCTGCCATAGGTGAGTGTCGTTAGCCGGCGGCGTTCCGCCGCCGTGTTGTGCGCGACGCAATGCGCGGACAACAATCGAATCGTAAACTGAACTAAATCGTCTCAGTCTGGCAATGCTTAAAGAAGATGCCGATTTGACGATCGAGAAACTTGCCCCCGGCTATCTTCGGGCAAAGTTCCTCGGGTTCAATTATTTCGCGATGCTCTTCGCCATTGGTTGGCTTCCCTTGCTGGCCGTTGCGGTCTACGGAGTGAATTTCGGCATGCGCAGGAACGATTGGCCCTTTCTGATCATTCGATGCGCTGGGTATGTCGTATTTGCGTCGGCGCTCACCGGATTTGTCCGTACCTTGTTCGGCTTGCGTTGTTACATGCTGCTCATCGTGAAGAATCGTCGGGTTCGAGGCAAGTGTCGAAATCAGTTCGACCGCAACGCCACTTGGTATAAGGGTCTGCTCAGCGAAAACGATCAAGTCGTACTCACTTCTCTTGAGCTTCTTGATCACCCCATTTATCGAGTGTCATTGAGCCTGAAGATGTTTGATGGTTCTCCAATTTATGTGAAGAGCGAAACAACCAAAGAGGCTGCTATCGCTAGTAGGGATCAGTTTTCTGAAATGCTCGATCTTAGCCCTTGCGACCATACCCGATGATGCTTTTTGAAGAGGCGCCGTTTAGCATTCAAAGTTGAATGAACGACGGCGCTAACGCAGCTTCGCGTCTCGGAGAGACGCATCCACGACGCATCCACGTAGAGCAGATCGGCTTCGTTACCAACTCTCAATCCGCCGGCCGCCAAAGCTCGCCAGAGAAAGTCGGAGGCACTTCACCCGGGGCACGGTCAAGGAGCGATGCGGCCCAATCACTAGGCAACAGCGCATCCGCTTCGTGTTTCGAGCGTAGCGTTAAGCAACGTTCCACAAAACTGAGACGATTCGCCTGCATCTGTTCGTACCGCTGTTTGGAAATCACCACCGCGACCGGCTCACCATATCGCGTGATCTCGACATCCCGCCCTTCAGCGACCTCATTGATGATCGACGACCATGCGGCTCGAGCGGCGGTGATGGAATATTGGGAGTGCATGACAAAAGAGTACGATCCGGTTTACAAAATGTCTAGTTTTCACAATTTACCGAGTCGGAATGACAAGATAATTTAACGGATCGCGCAATTGCTCCCGCGAACCGCCACCCGCTAGAATGTGTCTCGGATCGCGGACTGACTGACACATCGGTCGAACGAACAATGGACACCACCCAACGTTTCCCGCGCAGCGCCCGTTACCACCCCGAGTGGATCACCGCCAGCGCCAGCGGCGGCGCCAATGCGCTCTGGCTGACAGAGTGGCTCGCCGAAGCGCTCGACTTGCGGCCCGGCATGCGCGTGCTCGATCTCGGTTGCGGGCGGGCGATGAGCTCGATCTTTTTGCATCGAGAGTTTGGCGTGCAGGTGTGGGCCACCGACTTGTGGTTCAGTCCCAATGAGAACCTTCAGCGGATTCGTGATGCGGGCGCCGGCGACGGGGTCTTTCCGCTGCGGGCCGATGCGCGGATGCTCCCCTTCGCGGCCGAGTTCTTCGACGCCATCGTCTCGATCGATTCGTTCATGTACTACGGCACGGACGAAATGTACCTCAGTTACCTCGCGCGGCTCGTGAAACCAGGCGGGCAGATTGGCATCACCGGCGCGGGGCTGGTGCAAGAAATTGCGGGCGCCCTGCCGGAGCATCTCGCGGCGTGGTGGACCCCCGAACTGTGGTCGCTCCATTCGCCCGAGTGGTGGCGCCGGCATTGGGAGCGGACCGGCATCCTCGACCTCGAACTCTCCGACACCCTCCCCGACGGCTGGCGGCTGTGGCTCGACTGGCACCGCACCACCTGCCCCGACAACACCACCGAAATCGCCGCCCTCGAAGCCGACGCCGGCCGCACGCTCGGCTATGTCCGCACCGTCGGGCGCCGCCGCACGGGGGTGCAATTGGAGGAGCCGATTACTTCGATTCCGGGGGAGTATTTGCGGCGGGAGTTGCTGCGGGATAACGACTGACGCTGCAAGTTATCTTGGATAGTAATTTGTCGCGTTTGATTTCGATTGCCATCGCGGTAATTGGCGACAATTGATAATCGACTTAGATAATTCAAGACGAATCTCCACTTCCGCCTGAACCTCTTGTGCCTGAAGTCGACACGAAAATGGCGCACATCAAAAATGGCTTTCCGTATGCAATCGTTTCCTCTCTGGTGACAAGCGTTGCCACAGGCTTATTGTTCGTCGGAGCAATGTATGTGGCTGACTTTGATGGCGAGACAGTCCTCCTGAACATCGCAGGCGCCATGTTGCTTGTGCTCTCGATTGTGATCTGGTTCTTGGAACTTCGCGTTATCGTCCCGATGCTCACCATGCTTCCATTTTGCATCGTGGTCTTATTGTTTTATGTGGGCGATGTGGGGCCTGTGCATTTCATGGAGGGAGCATGGTATTTTCTCGGTCTAATTGTTTTCTTCTTTAGTTGGGTGGCAGCTACGATTGCCAAACAGCACGCTATCAATCGTCAACAGCAGCCGCCCACGAAAACAGAATGATCAAGTACACGCGTTGTTTTGTCGCTGGCCAAGGCAGTAGATAACCGCCTACTCGATATACCAATCCTCACCACACCCGAAACGTCCGCGTCACCAACCGCCATAGCTCGGCGCCGAGGGTTGATTCGCCGGTAAGCAGTTTCGCCTCGCCGGTGCCGTGCAGGGCGAGGGGTGGGGCGGAGGTGATTTTCGCGCGGGCCAGGTAGACGGCGCCGGCTTGCGGTTCGGCGCCGCGGGCGAACCACGGGCCAGAGGTGGCGGTACTCTGTTCGCTCTCAGTCGCTACGGCACGGCGCGAAAGTTCGACCACTTGGCCGGTGAGCACTTCGCCGGGGCGTTGGGCGAGCGCGATCCGCACCGGCTGGCCCAGCCGCACGCGGTCGCTTTCTTCGGCGCGGATTTTTAGTTCGACGGCCACCTGTGCCGGATCGCCGATGCTGCCGATTTCGTCGCCCGGTTCTAGCCACGCGCCACGGTTCGAAGGGTCGAGCGGCGTGCCGGTCCAGGTGGCAAGTTTTTCCGTTTCATCCGTCTTCAGCCGCGGCGCCGGCGCGAGCAGCACGCCAGCGCGCGGAGCGCGCAGCACCAACCGTTCGGCTTCCGCTTCGAGTTCACGCAGTTGCGCTTGCAAACTTGCGAGCGCCGTTTGCTCCTGCGGCAAGCGCTCGGCCGCTTGGGGATCGAACGCGCGGAGTTTCCGCAAATGTTCAACCGCAAGCTGCTGCTCGGCGACACGCGCCGCAAGTTGTGCTTGTTCGCGGGTAAGCTCAGGATTTTCCAGCCGCATGAGCACCTCGCCCAACTGCACCGTAGCGCCGGCGGGCAAGGCATCAACGATACGTCCCGGCAGCGTGGCGACCACACTCCGCGCTTCGCTCGCCACAGTAAACGCTTCGGCCGAGACGCGCTCCTTCCACGGCAAACACGCGGCGCCCACCAGCGCGGCGAGCGTCACCACCAGCGCCAGCCCCGCCCGGCCCGGCGCCAAGCGCCGGCGATAGAGCGGGTTCCGCAGTTGTTTCACTCCGCGCGCCGCCGGCGGCGCCACGGTCGACGCGAGCAGCAACCCGCCGACGAACACCGCAATCGCTTCGAGCCGCCAACCGCGCAGGCCTTGGTAAAGCAGCCACACCAGTGAAACCATCACAACCGTGAGATACGCTTGCGACGCGACGCCGTACAGCGCGAGCCACGTTGGTTCCCGCTCAACCGCTTCGCGCGTTGGTTTTTCAACCCACCGCGCGATGCGCTGCCGCACGGCGATGCGCGACCGGCTCCACAGGTTGGGCGTGGCGGTGAGATCGCTGAGTAAATAATAGCCGTCGTACCGAAGCAGCGGATTGCCGTTGATGAGCAGCGTGCCGAACGAACAAACGATTGCCACATCGAGCGCCGCCAAATGCAACCAGCCCGGCTCGGTGAGCCGCCACGCCACGAGCGCGAGCGCCGCGAGCGCCAGTTCCACCAGAATGCCGGCCGCCGACACAATCAGCCGCTGCGAGCGCGGCAACCGCCACGCATCGCTGACATCGGTGTAGAGACACGGCGTGAGCGCGAGCAGCATGACGCCCATCTCCGGCACCGCCCCGCCAAACCGTTTGCACGCCAGCGCGTGCCCCAACTCGTGCAGTGATTTCACAAAGGCGAGCGCCAGCGCCAGCCGTAACCACAACTGCGGCGAGCGAAGTTCCGCCACGCTCGGCGCTTCGGCGACCAGTTGGCTGAAGCTCGCCAGCAACACCGCAATTCCCGCGATGCAAATTAGCGCGAACAGCACAGCCCCGAGTGGTGAGAACACCATTCGCGCGAAACCCGTGAAGTGCGACAGCACGCGATCCGGGTTGATCCCCGGCAACCGCCAGCCCAGAAGCTGCGTCCACGCCCAACGGCGGCGCGTTGCTTGCTGCTCCGCGCGACGTTCGGCGAGCGCCGCGGCTTGCTCAGCGCCTTCAGCAACCAAAAGGCCCGAAGCGTGTAGCCGGCTCAAGTAGCCGGCGATCATCGTCGGTGAGAATTGCCGTGGGGCAAACGCCCGTTCGAGCATCCGCTGTAACTCGCGCAGCGTGGCGCTCGAGCGCAGTCGTTCAAACAGGGTCCGTTCTTCGGCGGTGAACTCGTAGTGCTGCCGCGTGAGGGGATCGGTCAACACACCGCCGCCGAGCGGCGACTGCGCAGCGAGGGCGGCCAACAAGTCGGCCCGCGGTGCGAGCCGCACGCGGCGATCGAGCGCGCTCGTGTCGAGATTCATCGGGCCGCCTTGCTCGGTTGAACTTGAAGCGTCGCCGATTCACCCGGGCGCAGCGCGCGGGTGCGGTTATCGATCTCCGCCCAGAAGCGGACCTGGTTGCTCACGGGGTCAACTTCGGGGCTGATGAACACAATTTTGCCGGCATGCGTGGCGCTATCGCCCGTTAGCTTGAGGGCGACGGCGGCGCCGACCGTCATTCGTTGTGCATCACTCGCGGAAACGAAACCTTCGGCTTTGAGCCGTTCAACATTCACCAGCCGCAGCACCTTTTGGCCCGGTTCAACCCATTCGCCGGCCCGCGCGGTGACTTCCACCACCACGCCGGCGAACGGCGCTGTGATCTGCCGCCGCGCGACTTCCAGTTCCGCCGCCGCCAAATCGTTTTGCTTCGAAGCGTACTTGAGTTTTGCGGCGGCTTGATCTTCGCGGGCCTGCTCCTGTTCGAGCGCGGTCTTCTCGACGGTCAGCCGTTCGACATCCAATTGCGATTGCGACACACTATTTGCAAACCGCGTGATCGATTCCTCACTCCGCGCGAGTTCCGCCACGGCCACTTCGTGACTTTTCGTGGCGAAGCGAACTTTGACATCGTTCTCCGCCGCTTGCTTTGCGATGTCGGCGGCAATCTTGGCGCCTTTCGCTTCCAGCCGAATCGGCCCATCGTCAATGTTGGCGAGCACCTGCCCGGCGGCGACCTCATCCCCTTCCCGCACGGCGATCTTCAGCAGCACCCCCGGCGTCTGCGCCGGCGTTTGCGCTTCGGCCAACAGCCGCAGGATGATGTTGTCAATCACCAACGGCTCCTGCGCAGCAGCGATTGCGCTAAGGACGAGAGTCAAAAGTAAGCTGCGAAGGAGCATTGAATGTCGTGTGCTAAAGTCTCAGTTAAAACAACCACCACGTGCGGAGCGTGTTCCACACGTCGTGCAGCCAAACGTAACCGAGCGAGCGCTTGCCGCAGTCGATGCGGGCGCGCACCGTAAGGCCGGCCAAAAGTTCTTGTTCGTCGAAGTCGAGCGGTTTGTCGGGCGTGACGGTTACCTTCACCATGCGGCGGTCGGCGGGGTTGTCGCTCGCTTCTTCGGCGGTCGCGGCGATGCGCTCGATGCGGCCGGTGAGCATGGCGCCGGGGCTGCTGGTGGGTTCGAACTGCACGGCGAGCGGTTGATCGCTGGCAGCGGCTGCGTCGAGCACGGCGCCGATGCGATCGTCGGGCACCGCGAGCTCAATCACCCACGGCTTGGTCGCGTCGGCAATCGAGACGAGCCGCTGGCCGCGCTCGACCGCGCGGCCGGCTAGGCGTTCGGCGACTTGCCACGTCAGCACGCGCCCGGCGATGGGGCTGCGTACAATGAGCGCTTGCTGTTGTGAGCGCAGAAGTTCGAGTTCTCGATTGCGGCCGGTGAGTTGTTGGGTGAGTTGTTGTTCGTCGGCGCTCAGGCGGTACGCTTCGACCGGCGTCGAAGTGCGCGAGTCGAGCCCAGCCCGCGTGGCGCGCAAGGATTGCAGACGGCGCTCGAGCGTTTCAATCTCGCCGGTGAGTTTACTGATCTCGAGCGCGAGTTCCGGCGCCCGCAGGCGGATCAGTTCATCGCCGGCTTTTACTTCTTGGCCGTGCGCGACAAGCAGTTCGTCCACCACACTCGCCACCGGGGCGAAGACTTCTTGCCGCACGGTTGGTTCCAAGGTTCCGCGCGACTCAACTTGAAACGGCGCTGGCACCACGGCGAGCGTCACGCCGAGCGCGGCCACGAGCGCGCCGGCGAGCAGCGTGCGATTCGCCAGCCGCCGCCAACCCGAACGGTGCGCCGCGCGGACCAGCGTGCCGAGCGGCGCTTGCTCCCACACGAGTGTTGAATCGAAGGCGCCGCGGCACGCATCGGCCGCTTCGGCGACGAGCGCTGGTCGCAACGTGAGCGTGTCGCCGCCGAAGTTTTCGGCGACCAGCACGCCAGTGACGTTTGGAGTCGCGCGGCGTGCATCGTCAGCCGGTGCGCTCGTCAGCGGCGCCGCCACCAGTGCGCGGCAATGCGACTGATCGGCGTAGGCGTCGAGCTGCGCTTCGAGCGGCCCAGTAAGTTGTTCATGCCCGGCGCCCCACGCGATGGGTTCGCGCAGCTTCGCGCATGCGGCGGCGATTCGTTCAAGGGCGAGGACCGATGGCGCCCGGCGATCCACTCGTTCCACCCCACTGGCGGCCACCAGTTGCGGCCGGCGCGTATCGACGCGCACCAAACTCACGCGGTCGCAGCCCAACAGTTGCCGCGCTTCGGTGACTAGTCGCAAGGCGACATCGGCCAGGTTCTGCGTTGTATCGACCGCTCGCGAGAGATTCAGCAGTCTCCGCTGTAACTGTTGTTCGCTACGGAGTGTCAGCAGTTCCTGCCGCCGATAGAACTCGCCGGCGATTTCTTCCACGGCTATCAAAAACTCTTCCGCCCCGCGGTAGAACTGCGGGCCCTGTTGCGCCGGCAGATGAAGTTCCAGCAGCGCGGCGGCAGGCAGTTGTGATTCGGCCCGCAGCGCGGTCAGCAACAGCACCTCGTTCTCGCCGGCCTGGGTGATTGGCCGCGCGGCGCGCAACGCGGCGGTGCGCTCAGCATCATGTTCGGTGGTAATATCCGCGGGCCACTGTGCTTCCTGCGGCGCGCGGGCGACCATCCGCAGTGCACCGGTGATTGCATCGGCCTGCCACACCGCGGCGCGTTCGGCGGAGAGACATTCGCGGCAGAGGGCTAACAGCGCCGCGTGAAACTCGTCAGGCGCTGCGGCTTCACGGGCGACATCCGCCAATCGGTCGAGCGCCGCGGACAAGTCACGCCACACGTTCGCCTCGGCTGCGGCCGCTAGCGGCGGAGCGTCACTACGAAGTGAGTCGGCACGGGGAGTCGACGGGGCGTCGGGACGAGACATGCCCTTCATTATAGGCGTGCTGGCGCCAGAAAAGCGCATCCCGAATGCCAGCACTTCAACGCTAGCGAACCCCCGCGCGGGGAGTTTGGGCGTTTGTGCCGGTTTTGCTGATTCTCCCGATTCTTGCGCGCCGAAGTAGCTGGGGAGACTGTTTACTACTGCGCGCAGCAAATCAGCCGCCGGGCGCTAGCCTCCGGTTCAAACCGGACGCTAGCGCGGGCCGGCTGATGTGAGCTGAAGTAAGGGACCATCACTTGCCGAACAGGTCGCAAAAGTTGCTAGCACTTGTCATGGCGGGCGTCACCGCTGGGGCGGGTTGCCGCGCGCCGCAGGCGCCGTTTCGCGCGTGCGGCGATGCGGTGGCTGGCAATCCGTGTGGGGCCGATCCGTACGCGGCGGCCGCGACTTCAATCGACTATCCCGCCGTGACGCAGTGCTCGGCGGATGACTGCCGCGTGGGGCTCGACTCCACCGCGCCACGGACGCTCTTGGATCTCGAGGCGCCGAACTACCGCGATATTCGGCTCGACGAAGTGATCCAGCAGGGTCTGGCGAACTCCACGGTGCTGCATGATCTTGGCGGCGCTATCCTGCGTTCGCCCGACACCGCACCGACCACGTGGGACCCCGCGCTCCGCGATACCGATCCTGCGACCGGTGTGGAAGCGGCGCTTAGCGCGTTTGATGCACAGTGGACGACGAGTCTCTTCGCCGAGAACAACGACCGCGCGATTAATAACGAATTCTTTGGCGGCGGTACCCGGCTGTTGCAGCAGAACGCCGGCACGTTCCAGTCGCAACTTGCTAAGCGTTCGGTCGTCGGCAGCGAGCTCGCGCTGCGGCACATTGTGGAGTTCGATGGCAACAACGCCCCGGGCAACGCGTTTCCCAATGCGTACACCACCAAGGTGGAAGGGGAGATTCGCCAGCCGCTCTTGCAAGGTTATGGCATGCAGTACAACCGCATCGCCGGGCCGACGCAGATTCCGGGCGTTTATAACGGCGTGCTCCTCGCGCGGCTGAACACCGACGTGCAGTTGACCGATTTTGAAATGTCGGTTCGCGATTTCGTGAGCAATCTCGAGAACGCGTACTGGGATTTGTACTTTGCGTATCGCGATCTCGATGCGAAGATCGCGGCCCGCGATTCGGCGCTCGACACTTGGCGCCGCGTGCGCGCACTGTTTGATGCGGGCCGGCGCGGCGGCGAGGCGGAGAAGGAAGCCCAAGCGCGCGAACAGTACTTCCGCTTCAAGGAGGAAGTCGAGAACGCGCTCAGTGGCCGACTGTTCGATGGTACAAGGACCGGCAACGGTACGCTGGCTGGCACGTTCCGCGGCGAAGGGGGCGTGCTCGTCGCCGAGCGCCGCCTGCGGAGACTCATGGGCCTGACCGCGAGCGATGGCCAACTGCTCCGGCCGACGGTTGATCCGGTCGTCGCGCAAGTGACCTTCGATTGGGCGCAGATTTCGCAAGAAGCCGTTGATCGCCGCGCAGAATTGCGACGCCAACGCTGGAAGATTCGCCGCCGGGAACTGGAACTCATCGCCAGCAAGAATCACCTGCTGCCGCGGCTCGACGCGGTGGGCCGATACCGATTCCGTGGGTTCGGCCGCGACTTGCTAGATTCCAACGGCACTCCAATCCCGCGCTTCGAGAACGCCTACGAAGATTTGGCGACGGGCGACTTCCAAGAATGGCAAGTCGGCGCTGAGCTGGATATCCCCATCGGTTATCGCCGCGCCCACGCCGGCGTGCGGAATGCTGAACTGCGGTTGGCTCGCGAGCGGGCGCTACTCTGCGATCAGCAGCTCGAGATCATTCACGATGTCTCGAACGCCATCGCCGATGTCGATCGCGCATTTGTCGTCTCGCAAACCAGCTACAACCGGCTGATCGCCACGCAAGAACAAGTGGCCGCCGTGAAGGCGGCATTCGAATCGGACAAGGCGCCGCTCGACTTACTGTTAGAATCGCAGCGGCGGTTAGCCGAAGCCGAATCGCGCTACTATCGTAGTTTGGCCGAGTACGCCATCGCGATCAAGAACGTCCACTTCACCAAGGGCACCTTGCTAGAGTACGACGGCGTGTTCCTCGCCGAAGGCCCGTGGTGCGAAAAAGCGTACCACGATGCGGCCGCACTCGAAGCTCGCCGCGGCGCCCCGCGTCCGCTGAACTACGCTTCGAGCTGTGCCCCCGTGGTGAGCGCCGGTGAGATGGCGCAGCAATCGCATCCGACCGTGATCGAACGGGCGCCGGTGGTGATGGAATCTGCTCAACCGGTCGAAGTCGTACCTCTGACGCAGCCCGATCTCACGCCGCCGAATGCGGAAGTCGTACCAGCGCCGCTGCAACAACTGCCGTAGTTAGCTGGAGGCGCTTCGCCTCCGTGTCTGTGGACTTCGAGCGCGAAACACGGAGGCGGAACGCCTCCGGCTAACGCCACTCACTCCGCAAGAAACGAGCAGACATAATCCGTCACTTCCTGCACGCGAAGCTGAAACTTCGCGTTGCCGGCTACGTTAAATGACTGGCCGCCGACGATTGGCTTCCAATCACTCTCGCCCGGTAACTTCACATCGAGCTTGCCGGCGGTGATTTCCATCAGCTCGGGCGCGCCGGTGCCGAACTCGTACTCGCCGGGCAGCATGATGCCGAGCGTTTTCTTCGAGCCGTCGGCAAAGATCACCGTGCGGCTGGTGACTCCGCCGTTGAAATAGACGTTGGCCGGTATGTTGACGGTGACGTTGGTGAATTGCGACATGCGGAGGGGCTGGAGGCTAGGGTTTAGAGGTTAGGAGAGGTCGGCTTCTGATGATACTCGGTGAAGAAGTGGAACGGCAACCGGTACGCCGGACGCCGCCGGTCTAACGTCAATCCTTCGTATTCGTCGCCAGCCGCGATTGTGTACGCCCCAGCCACGCGCCGAGCGCGGCCCACACGGCGATCAGCGGCAGGAACGCCAGCGCCACGCTGCTCAGTGGAAATCGGGTGAGTGCATCGCAGGCATTCGCGGCGGCGACATCGCTGCCGCGGAAGACGACCGTATCGACGAACGCTTTCGACTGATACTTCTCTTCGCGGCTGACCACCGTGAAGAGCACGTTCTGTGCGGGGACCAACAGGCCGTAGCCGACGATTTCTTGCGTCACCTTCGCAACCATCAGTGGCCAGAGCGCCGCATCGAAGGCGAGCCAGCCGAAGAGGCCCAAGATCGCGCTTGCCGCCAAGGCGAGCGTGGCGCCGACGCCGACGAAGCGCATGAGCAGCCCCGCAATGACGGCTTGCATCAGCAGCGTGCCGGACTGCGAATAGTAGTTGAGGTCTGAGAAGAGCTTAGTCCGCACGGCGAGTTCGAGATTCTCCTCCCGCAGCGTGTGCTGAAAATTGTTGTAGACGAATGTCGCCGCAAACTTGCCGATCGCCACAAACGCGCAAATCAAGAGCAGATACCGCGACTGCATCACCGTGCGCAGCCCCTCGACCAGCGATCCACCCCGCGGCTTAGCGCTCTCTTCGCCAGCGCCTCGGTGTTCCTGCTTCAAAATAAGCCACACAAACACCAGCGCCAGTTCCAATGCCGCAATCGTCAGCAACAGCAGCGCGGCAGTCCCCACGTTCGTCGCCACCCACCCAGCAAGTTTGGAGGCCGCGATCGACCCTGCTGTCCCCGCCGCGGCGATGGTGCCGAACCATTCCTTGCCTTCGTCGGCGGAGAAGAGGTCCGCCATCACGCTCCAAAAGACGGCCACCACGTACAGGTTGAAGACGCTGACCCAAATGAAGAACGTGTTGCGCAGCCATGGTTCTTCACCGTAACCGCGCTCGAGCAAGAGTGCGAAGACCACCAGCCACACGACAAAAAACTGATGCACCCCCGCCACCAACTGCCAACGTGAAGTCGCCGCCACAATCCGCCAGTAGAGCGGCAGCGCGACGCAACTGGTGAGGAAGGTGCCCAGGTACAAGAGGCCAAATGATTGGTTTTCCGTCGCCAACCCATCCCGCAGCGGCTTGAGGACGTAGTACGATAAGAGCACCAGAAAGAACCACGCCCAGGAGAGGAGCACACGCGCGGGCATGGGGAATAAAGGTTAGGGGTGAGAGGTTAGAGGAGAGGGGAATAGCCGGGGAGTTACGCTCCGCGGCGAGCGGTTTCGCGCTTGCGAACGAACCACCTTCCTTTGTACCCTGCACACAGCGAAAAAACTTCCCCCACGGCGAGCGTGGATCGCCGGCTCTTGAAACGCTTGTTGCACTATGACCACGCCCGAACCCTCACCCCTGCCACGCTTCGGCATCCGGCATCTTCTGGGGCTGACCGCGGCGCTGGCGGTGGCGTTTACGCTTTGGCGACTCGCTCACGATCGATTCATCGAGAGCGAGTTTACGCAAGCCACTTCCGTTAAACCTTACCTAAAGGTCTGGGCGACCCAATCTTTCATTACCAGCGTTCTCGTTGGGCTGTCCGCTTTTGTCATCGGATGCGCCATATCCATAAAGCGGCAAGTCATCGGATGGCGGTTAGAACCTGGGCACTACCTGGCGCTCATTTCCTTCACGATGGGTTTGCGGTCGCTCTATGAAACAGGCGTAATTTGGGGCCGGAGTATCGACGTACTGGTTTTCTCTCTCGCAATGTTGCTTTCTGTAACGAGC
Organism: Pirellulales bacterium; assembly: GCA_022841705.1. Classification (GTDB taxonomy): domain Bacteria; phylum Planctomycetota; class Planctomycetia; order Pirellulales; family Lacipirellulaceae. The sequence continues at coordinate 1,381,340 of JALHQZ010000002.1, read as the reverse complement.
TTCGCATTCACAGTTGCCGCTTTGGTAAGAACGGGTCAAAAGCGTTGGAAGTGGGTATTCGGTTTACTGCTGACAACTTTTGTCATCGCGACAAGTAACACGATCGCGTTTATGATTTTTGGACGTCGTTCTGTAGGCACCATACTAACGATTACTTATCTCAATTTGGCTATCAAGTGGCTCATACCACTGTTGGTAATGGTTGCGATGACCTTTGATACTTATTCCAAACTTCATCGACATTGGTCTCACTGGGTCGGAGCGATCACTTATCTTGTCTATTCAGTGGTAGGTCTAGCAATGCCGTTCCTCATGAATTGGATTATTCGGTAAGCGTTCTCAGATTGTTCGCCGGGGAGCGTAGCTCCCCGGCTATTCCCTCACCCCTCACTGCTCCCCACATGCCCCCGAGCCGCCTCTTTTGGAAAATCTTCCTCGCCTTCGCCGCGATTGGCGTGGTGGCGGCGCTGGCGCTGGTGGTGATGACGTTGCGGTGGGAGCGCGAGCGGCTAAGTATTGAGGCCGAGACGCGACTCAAGCAGGCGGCTGCGCTCGTGCGGCCGATTGCGGAGCAGGCGTTTGGTGAAGAGACAGCGCAACAAGCGCGGGTCCGTGCTCTCGGCGAAGCGGCGGGCGTGCGGATTACGCTGGTCGATGCCCAGGGCAAGGTGCTCGCTGATTCGTCGGTCGCAACCGCCGAAGAGGTCGCGAAGATCGAAAACCATCGCACCCGGCCGGAGATTGCCGCGGCGCTCAAAACGGGTAGCGGCATGACGGAGCGGGCGAGCGCTACCATGGGCGATCAAACGCGCTACTATGCCGAGCGGATCGACGCCGGTGGAACGCGCGGAGTGCTGCGCGTCGCGCTGCCGACGGCGAATATCGAACTCCAACTTGCGGCGCTGCGGCAACTGCTGATCAACTGGGCAGCCGCGGTGATTGGGGCCTTGCTCCTCGCGACCTACATCATCGCGCGGAACGTCGTGCAGCCGGTAGTTGCCTTGCGTGATACGGCCACCGCCATCGCCGCGGGCGATTACGCGCAACGGGCCTTTGTGCCGTCGAACGATGAGCTCGGCCAACTCGGCGAAGCGCTCAATCGGCTAAGCACCGAGCTCGGTTCGCAGCTTTCCGAGTTGCGGCGCAGCGGCCAGCGGCAATCGACGGTCCTCGGCGGCATGGTCGAAGGGGTGGTGGCGGTGGACGATCGTCAGCGCGTGCTCTTCGCCAACACTGCCGCCGGCAGACTGTTTGACTTCTTGCCGCCGAAAGCCGAAGGCCGGCCGGTGCTGGAGCTGATCCGCAATCACGACTTGCAGCGCGTTCTCTCGCAAGCGCTTGCCGAGGTGGCGCCGAAGTGGACAGAACTCGAATGGGGCAAGCTGCTGCTCACCGCGCAGGTCACGCCGCTCCCCGGCATCCCGTGTCCCGGCGCCGTGGTGGTGCTGCACGATATTACTGAGTTACGCCGCTTGGAAGGGATGCGGCGGGACTTCATCGCCAATGTTTCGCATGAGCTCAAGACGCCGCTCAGTTCCATCAAGGCATATGCTGAAACGCTGCTTAACGGCGCACTGCGCGATGAAGAGCACAATGTGCGGTTCCTCGAACGGATCAACGAGCAAGCCGATCGGCTGAACCTGCTGATTCAAGACATGCTCAGCCTCGCGCGGATCGAATCGGACCAACAATCGTTCGAGATCGCGCGAGTCGGCGTGGCGGACGCGGTGGCGGCTTGTTTCGATCAGCATCAATCGGCGGCCGAGGCAAAGTCGATCGCACTGGTCACCACGCCGCCAAGTGATGCGCTCTTCGTGCGCGCTGATGCCGAGGGCCTGCGCGAGATTCTCAGCAACCTGATCGACAACGCGATCAAGTACACCGCGCCAGAAGGCCGCGTAGAAGTGCGCTGGCGGCGCGATGGCGAACGCGTGCGCATCGAAGTGATCGACAACGGCCTGGGCATTCCGGCGGACCAAATGGACCGCGTGTTCGAGCGCTTCTATCGCGTTGACAAAGCGCGCTCGCGCGAACTCGGCGGCACCGGCTTGGGCCTGGCGATTGTGAAGCACTTGGCCCAAAGTTTCGGCGGCGATGTGGCGGTTTCGGCGACGCCAGGCGGCGGCTCGACTTTTGCCGTTAATCTGCCCCCCGCCTAGCGCGAGGCAACGGTCCCCCCATTCGGTGGGTGGCTACAAGAAAGGGGCTACAAACGACGCAGGACATTTGCCACAGGCGCCACATTGCCACAAAACGGCTAATCCAGTGCGTTATTGAGGAGAAATCTTAGGCAAGCTGCGTTTTGACTGAGTTTCGGGCCCCTGTGGATGCCGAAGTCGTTAACCGTTTCTTCACATTATCTTCACATTCGCTGTCTACGCTCAGGGGACTTTGGAGCTGCCCATTTTCCCAGTTTTGTGATCCCTCGGATAAGGTCTCGCATGAAGATTGCCGTTCGTTGTGGTTGGATGTTGCTGCTCGCGCCCTGTTTCGTTTTGCTCACCGGGTGCGGTGCGCGGACTTCGGACATCAAGATCGATGGTTCGAGCACCGTTTACCCGATCTCGCAGGCGGTGGCGGAAGAGTTCGGCATTGAGCACGGCGCCGTGCGAATCACCGTCGGGCAAACGGGCACCAGCGGCGGCATGGAACAGTTCTGCGCCGGCGAGATCGATATCTGCAACGCCTCGCGACCGATTGACGAGACGGAAATCAAGAAGTGTGCGGACGCGAAGATCGAGTACCTCGAACTCCCCGTGGCGTACGACGGCCTGTCGGTGGTAGTGAACCCCGCCAATGATTGGTGTGATTCCCTCACTGTGGAACAACTCAAGGAATTATGGCGCCCCGGCAGCGCGATCAACACCTGGAAGGACCTCGATCCCGAATGGCCGGCCGAGAAGATCAAGCTCTACGGCGCCGACGCGGACTCGGGGACCTTCGACTACTTCACCGAAGCGATCGTGGGCAAGAAGCGTGAGTGCCGAGACGATTACATGCCGAGTTCGAACGACAACACACTGGTCACCGGTGTGAAGGAAGATAAGTACTCGCTTGGTTACTTTGGGCTGTCGTACTACGAACAGAATAAGGACTCGCTCAAGCTCCTTGGCATCGATCCCGGCGATGGAACCGCTGTGCAGCCGACGCTTGAAACAGTTCGCTCCGGCGCCTACAAGCCGCTTTCGCGACCGCTCTTGATTTACGTTAACAACCGTGTGCTGGGCACTCCGGCCGGTGTCGAGTTCATTACGTACTACCTTGATAATGCTCAAAAGCTCTCGGAAGAAGTCGATTACGTACCGCTGACCGATGACGAGCTCGCCAAGGCGAAAGAGACGCTCGGGGCGGCCCTGAAGAAATAAGTGTTCCGACAACGCATCCGGCGAGCCTGGCTCGCTGGCTATTGAAACTGCCCACTTTGCCCACCACCACGCTCACCGCTGAAAATCGCACGCCGGCGCATATCGCGCGCGAGCGGTGGGAGTCGTTCATTCACTGGGCGCTCTGGAGCGCGGCGGTGCTGTCGATCCTAGTGACGATCGGCATCGTGGTGGTGCTGCTCTTCGAGGCGCTCCAGTTTTTCCGCACGGTTTCGCTGACCGAGTTTTTGTTCGGTACGAAATGGTCGCCGCGTAACGAAGAGTTTGGCATTCTGCCGCTCTTCACTGGGACGCTGCTGGTGACGGCCGGCGCCGCGATCGTCGCGCTGCCACTGGGCCTGCTCACCGCGATTTACCTCAGCGAATACGCCTCACCCGTGGTGCGCGAAATCTTGAAACCCATCCTCGAAGTCCTGGCGGGCATTCCGTCGGTGGTGTATGGCTTCATCGCGGTGGTGACCGTGACCCCCCTTTTGCGGTGGATCTTCCCGAGCGCCGACGTTTTCAATGCCGCCAGCGCCGCGATCGTCGTGGGCTTCATGGTGCTGCCGATGGTCGTGTCGCTCAGCGAGGATGTGCTGCGGAGCGTGCCACGCTCGCTGCGAGAAGCGGCCTACGCGCTCGGCGCCACCAAGTTCGATGTCACGGTGCGCGTGGTCGTGCCGGCGGCGCTGAGCGGGATCATGGCTTCGTTTCTCTTGGCCATTTCGCGCGCGATTGGTGAAACGATGGCGGTCACCTTAGCCGCCGGGCAAACGCCCACGCTCACGCTCAATCCCTTGCGCAGCATCCAAACGATGACCGCGTACATCGTACAGGTCCGCCAAGGCGAATCCCCTGCCGGTACGATTGAATACAGCACCATCTTCGCCGTGGGCCTCGCCCTCTTTGCCACGACGATGGTGCTGAACATTATCGCCCAATGGATTTTAAGCCGCATGCGCGAGCAGTATGAATAGACCGGAGGGATGGCTGGGGTCGGCGCGTTAGCCGCCCCCAGCCGTGGTGCAAGGCGACCCCCCCGCGGCGGGGGGCGGCTAGCGCCGACCCCAGCCACCCCTTAGCTACAATTCAACCCCATGTCTTCCACTCGCCACCTCGCTCGTCGCAAACGATTGTCCGCAATCTTTGCGGCGCTCTGCGCGCTGGCGACGGCGAGTTGCGTGGCGCTGCTGGTCGGGCTGCTTGGCGCCATTCTCTACATGGGCCTCGGCAGTTTGAACTGGAACTTCCTCACGCATATTGAGTCGCGCAAACCGGAACTCGCTGGCATAGCGGCAGGACTCGTCGGCAGCTTGTGGTTGATCGCGCTCACCGGCGTGATCGCCGTGCCGGTTGGCGTGGCGGCGGCGGTGTACCTGGAAGAGTACGCCCCCAACACGCGCTGGCGCCGCTGGGTGCAGCTCAACATCGCCAACCTCGCCGGCGTCCCGTCCATCGTCTACGGCATTTTGGGCCTCGGCCTGTTCGTCCGCTGGATGGCGATGGGTAAGAGTGTGATGGCGGGCGCGCTCACCATGTCGCTCGTCGTGCTGCCGATTGTGATTCTCGCCGCGCAAGAAGCACTCCGCAGTGTGCCGAGCACGTTGCGGCAAGCTTCCTATGCGCTCGGCGCCACGCGCTGGCAAACAGTGTGGCATCAAGTGCTGCCCGCCGCGCTGCCGGGGATTATGACGGGGGTGATCCTCGCCATCTCTCGCGCGCTGGGTGAAGCGGCGCCACTGGTGGCGGTTGGCGCCGCGCTCTTCGTGCAAGTGCCGCGCACGCCTGGGGAAGAGTTCACTGCATTGCCGCTGTTGGTTTACAGTTGGAGCGATCGCCCGCAACCGGAGTACCACGCCCTCGCCGCCGCTGCCATCGTTGTGCTCCTCGCCGTGCTGATCCTCATGAACGCCGGCGCCGTGTATGTGCGCTACCGCTCGGGTAAGAAAATCAAATGGTAACCGCATTTAAGTGAAAAAGAGTGGCTGGGGGCGGCTTAAGCGCCGACCCCAGCCACCCAACGTGCTACGCTCAACACTATCAGGAAAACGCGAACGTGCCAGTCATGTCACCCCTTATGAACACTCCGCCGACTGAAGAAGAGCGTCCGAAGCTACGACCGCCAACGGTCGAGAGCAATCCGGGCTTACGCTCGGCCGACGAACTCGCGGGCGCGAAGTCGAAGATTTCGGTCACGGACCTCAATTTCTTCTACGGCGACAAACAAGCACTGCACGGCATCAATCTCGAAATCCCCGAGCAGTGCGTCACCGCGTTCATTGGCCCCTCCGGCTGCGGCAAGAGCACGTTTCTGCGGTGCCTCAATCGGATGAACGACATGATTGATGTCGCTCGCCTCGACGGCGAGATTCTGCTTGATGGCCGCAGTATCCGCGGCCCAAAGGTCGACGTGGTCGAACTACGCAAGCGCGTGGGGATGGTGTTCCAAAAGTCGAATCCGTTCCCGAAGTCGATTCTCGAAAACGTCATCTACGGTCCCAAGATTGCGGGCGAACGAGACAAGTCGAAGCTGATGGAGCTGACTGAACGCTGCCTGAAGCACGCCGCCCTGTGGGAAGAAGTAAAGGACCGCCTGCACGATTCGGCGCTCGCTTTGTCCGGCGGCCAGCAACAACGGCTCTGCATCGCCCGCGCCCTGGCAACCGACCCCGAAGTGCTACTTATGGACGAGCCCGCTTCGGCGCTTGACCCAGCGAGCACTGCGCGGATCGAAGACCTCATCTTTGAACTGAAGGATCGCTACACCATCGTCATCGTTACGCATAATATGCAGCAGGCCGCGCGCGTCTCCGATCAAACCGCCTTCTTCTTCCAAGGCCACCTGATCGAAGTCGGCTCGACCAACGCCCTGTTCACGAAACCGGCGAAGAAACAGACCGAAGATTACATCACAGGGCGATTCGGATAACGAAGTTCCCCTTCCCACAAGGGGGAGGGGAGGAATGAACCAACACACAATTTGAAGGGCGCGTGGAACGCGCCGTGGCGACTAGGAACACGCATGTCAAAACACCTTGAACGCGATCTCGATACGCTCGAACGGGAAATCCTCACGCAAAGCGCGCTGGTTGAGGAGATGATCCGTCTCGCCTGCCGCGGATTGTGCGACCGGCGCAAGGGGGTCCACTCCGACCTCATGCGCCACGAGCCGCAGATCAACCGCCGTGAAGTGGTGATCGAAGAAGAGTGCCTGAAGATCCTAGCTCTGCACCAGCCGGTGGCCGTCGACCTCCGCCGCGTGGCGACGGTGCTGAAAGTTAACAGCGATCTCGAGCGCATCGCCGACCTCACCGTGAATATTGGCGAACGGGCTGACTCGCTTGCCGAACATTTGGAACTCGCGATTCCCGAACGAGTCGAGCGCATGGCGCACACGGCGATCGAAATGGTCCGCGACGCGCTTGACGCGCTAGTCGATCTCGACGTCGCTGTCGCGAGGCGGGTCTGCCAACAAGATGATGATGTGGACCTGCTCAATCGTCAGGTGATCGACGAGGTCTGCCGCACCGTGCGGCTCAACCCAGCGCAAATCGAACCAGCGCTCCATTTGTTTTCGGCCTCGCGCCACATCGAAAGGATCGCCGACCACGCCACCAACATCGCCGAAGACGTGGTGTACCTCGTCGAAGGCGCCATCACCCGCCACCGTCACGAGGACATGCGCACCCCGCAGCAGTAAGAGGGGGATGTGGGAATTGGGACTTAGGATTTGGGAGAAAGTACACATCCCCAAGAAGTTAGCGAGCCTAAAACCAATCTTCACTTCATCCCCCAAATCCCAGATCCTGAATCCCACCTCCCCCTCCCATGGCAAAACCTCTCGTGCTGATCGTCGAAGATGATCGGTCGTTGGCCGATGTGCTCGACTACAACTTGAAGCAGGAGCAGTTCGACACGGTGGTCGCGACCACGGGCCAAGATGGTCTCAACCAGGCGCGGCTGCGCGGGCCAGACCTGATGGTGCTCGACCTGATGCTGCCGATCATCGATGGCCTCGAAATCTGCCGTCGCCTGCGCGCCGATCCGGTAACGCGCTCGATTCTGATTCTCATGCTCACCGCCAAAGCCGAAGAGACCGACCAAGTCGCCGGTTTTTCTGTTGGCGCCGACGACTATGTTACCAAACCGTTCAGCGTGAAGGTGCTGCTCGAACGCATCCGCGCCTTGCTCCGCCGTCGCGCCGGCGCGGCAAACAACGGCGATGTCTTGGTGAGTCAAGGCATTTTGGTTGACCGCGGCCGACACCGCGTCACCGCTGGCGAAACGCCACTCGACCTCACGCCGAGCGAGTTTGGTTTGCTCGAAGCATTGATCCGTCAACCGGGCCGGGTCTTCTCGCGCAGTGAACTGATCGACTCCGCCCTCGGCGGCGATTCGCTGGTGCTCGAACGGACGATTGACGTTCACATCCGTGCACTGCGCAAGAAGCTCGAAGCGTATGCCGACTTGGTGGAGACGGTCCGCGGCATCGGGTATCGGTTCCGCGATCCCGTGGGGGCACGGCAAGAAGAGCAAGTGTCGTGAAGAATCGTAGGGTGCGATGCAGGCGCGAGCCGGAATCGCACCATCGCTCGACCTCAGGACCAGGCGCGAACAGCACTTGCGGCCGTTGGTGCGATTCCGCTAACGCTGCATCGCACCCTACATATGTAATGGACAACCATTACTCTCTACGCCGCGCCGTAAAACGTCCCTAAATCCAGCTTGCCCGTGTCGAGCAGTTCGCCAATAAACGTTGGCAGTCGGCCGGTGGGGCAAAGATCGGCGGAGTGTTCGCTCGAGTCGTCGAGCATGAACAGGTCGCGGAGTTCCAATTCGCCGGTTCGTTCGTTCACACCGCGCACCTCGGTGATTTGGCTCACTACGCGGCGGCCATTATGGAGGCGTTTGAGCTGCACGATCACGTCGATCGCCGAGCCGATTTGTTGCCGGATCGATTCCACCGGCAGGTCGGCCGCCATTTGCACCAGCACTTCCAGCCGCAGCGTGACGTCGCGGGCCGTGTTGGCGTGAATGGTGGTCAGCGAACCATCGTGGCCCGTGTTCATCGCCTGCAACATGTCGAGCGACTCCGGCCCGCGGCATTCGCCCACCACAATTCGGTCGGGCCGCATCCGCAGCGCGTTCTTCACGAGATCGCGAATGGTGTACTCGCCAGCGCCCTCGACGTTCGCGTTCTTGGTTTCCAGCCGCACGACGTGTTCTTTCGCGAGTTGCAACTCGGCCGTGTCTTCGACAGTGACGATCCGCTCGCGATCAGGAATGAAATCGCTGAGGCAATTGAGCAGCGTTGTCTTGCCGGTGCCGGTGCCGCCAGAGATGAGAATGTTTTTTCGTGCCAGAACAGCGGCCCGCAAAAACTCGGCCGCCGTACGCGGTAGGGCGCCTTTCGCGACGAGATCATCAATCAGCAGTTTGCGGGCGGGGAACTTACGAATTGTGAGCGTTGGACCACTCACGGCGAGCGGCGCGATCACGGCGTTCACCCGGCTGCCATCGGCGAGTCGCGCATCGACCAGCGGTTGTGATTTGTCGATCCGCCGGCCGACATTCGCGACGATCCGCTGGATGATCGTTTCAATCACCAAGTCCGAAATAAATCGCCGTCCCGAGTTTTGCAGCACACCATCGCGCTCGACATAGGTGTGGTTGCGATCGACCACCATGATTTCCGAAACGTTCGGCAGCCGCAACAAGTCCTCGAGCGGGCCGTAACCGAAGACGATGTCCTTGAGTTCCTTCTTGAGATACTGCAGCGCCGCGTAGAGTTTGAACGTTTCGTGCAGCCGACTTTCGATGGCGTCCCACGCGGGCCAGAACTTTTGTTCCACCGCTTCGATCTGCGTCGGGAGGGGAACATCCTTCGCGGCGCCGAGAATTTGCTGCTGCAAATACTGCGCGGTGGAATCGACTTCCGCCTCGCGTTCCGGTACGGCCGACACGATGCGGCTCCAGTGCCGATCTTCGCCCAACATACAGCGGCCTTTGCCAGCCGTAATGCGGTCGAGCAGCCGATCGCGCAGACCCTGCCCGGCGAGATGCGTAACTAAAGGCGCGGCGCCTTGCTGAAACTCGGGCCGACTTCGCGACAGAGTGTCAAGCGTTTTCTCGAACCGCAGAAGATATTCGTCATCGGAGAGCAGCGACTTCGAGACTTCACCCGTGAGGTCCATCTTCTTGAGCAGCGCCACATGCAGATCATGCACAAGCTGCGACATCTGCTCATCGAGCGCCGCTCGTTCTGCTTCCCGCGTTGTTTGAGCTAGCGACGGAAGATCGAGCGTGAGTGAGAAGGGAAAGAGCGAGAGCGAACAACTTGTACGGAGCGCGAGCCGGTCGCCGCTGTAGAGTTGGTCGTCACCGACGCGCAGACCGTTCATCCCAAGGGCGATGACTTCCCAGCCCCCGCTGCGCCGTTCGAGCACGGCCGCTTCTTCCGCGACGAACGGGCTTTCGAGCACGATGTCGTTCGCTTTCGCCCGCCCAATCCGCACGCGGTCGCCGGTGACTTCGACGACGTGCCGATCGGTATCGATGATGTTGTTGTAGTAGATCTTCATAAGAGCAGGCAGTAGGCAGAGGGCAGCAGGCAGTGGAATTGTGGATGATGTGTGGGTTGATTTGGTATAGTGGAACTTGCGGCCGGAACGCGGATAATTATTCCCTGCCTGCTGTCTGCTGCCCTCTGTCTGCTTCCCTTTACAACGCTTCCTCCGCCGGGACGACGAAACGAATCACGTCGCCGGCCAAAAGCACCTGCGGGACGTTTTCAATTCCATCGAGCGCGATGGTTTGATACACCACGTCGCCGCTTGGCGGTTTGGCGGCCTTCTGTTGTTCGGCGGCGGGGACGACTTGCACCGCGATAATGCGTTCGGGATTCTTGGCCTTCGCTTCTTTACGCTGCGGATCAACAATCTCCAGCAGCCGACGAGTTTGCTCATCGAAGTTCGCACTCACCGCGATGGTGACGTTGTTGCCGCTGGTGTCGAGCCGAGCTTCGCCTTCGGCATCATCCGCGCGTTTGAAGTTCTCACCAACGCTGATGAGTTTGAAGGGGCCGAGGACTTCGAACTTGGAGAGGCTGGTCGGTTGTTGAAGATCGCGCTGAAAGATCATGTCGCCTTTCGCATAAGTACGACTCGCGGCGACGCCGAACAGAATCGCACGTTGCGTGTACGGCACGAGCGCCGTGCGGAGTGTTTCGAGCTTGCCAGGAACGGGAATCGCGACGAGGTGGGCGTCTTCAATCACCGTCCCGGCCGGCAGTTCGGTCTTCGCGGCGACGAACAGCGGCGGCGTGTTCTGCGAACTGAGCCACATGGCGTTCAGCACGGCCGCAGCAATGGCGAGCCCAACGGCGAGCGAGAGTTTGGCGAGGTGCGACATGATGGGTTTTGGTCAGCGTGAGGAAGAATTGCTGCTGATACGGCGCCAAAGTGCAAGTGTTACTGTACGAGCGGCTTAGTTCGAGACGCTGCGGGTGAGCACCAATCCGGAAAGTTCGGCGGACTCATCGGCACTATAAGCGTACACAACTTCGGCGCCGCGAGCACAGAGATAACTGAAAGTTTCGGGCCCGCCAACGCCGGCCGAGCGAATCTTCCAGCCGGCTTGCCGCCAACTCGAAAGTAATTCGCTGCGGGAAGTCTCGACGGAAACAAGCTCCATCAGCAGTTGGCCATCGTCGGAATATCGTCCGGCCGATCGCTGCGCGACCGGTGGAAGTGGCAGGAGGTGGATGGAATCCGCGTCATTCGACTGGCTTGTGAGTTCGAACAATCGCCAGTCGCCTTTCGCCGTTGAAGTCGCGATGGCTAGTGATACAAGCTGCTCACCATTCACGACGACTTGCGTTCTCGTCTTGCCGCGCTCGAGCAGATAGACATCGCACTCGCCAACCCGCTTAGGTGTGACGAGTGAAAGAGTCGCTAGTGCGATCAGCTTCTCCGCCGACGCGGCAAGTTCGGAATTCGCGAGTGGTTGCGTTTGCGTTGCGAGTTCAGTGAAGCGTGAATGTAGTTCATTCTCATTCAACAGCACTTGCCGAAAGCCCGTGGCGCCACCACTCAACTGCCATGAACCATGCGGGTTTAGCATCGGCAGCGTTGAGTCAATTGATACTTCGCTCTTCGCCGCTTGCGGCTTAGCGGTCCCACAACCCGACGCGAAGATCGCAATCGCACTGAGCAGCACGAGCATTGTGAGATCGCGGATCAGGTCGCGACGATTTTGGCGTTGGGTGGTAAACATGTCTGTTGGCTATTGGCTGTTAGTGGCGAAGTTGTAATGCTTCCTCCCGACTCCCGACTTTAATCCTCCAGTCCATCGAGTTCCGTATTCACATCACGCAATTCGTTCTCCAACCGGGTTCGTTTGCCTTTGTGGAGATCGATGTTCTGACTGATGCGGTCACGTTCTTTCTCGATCAGTTTCTTCTTCTCGGGGTCGAGTTCTTTTTCTTCCTCGGCGAGTTTTCTGAGGTATTCGGCGCGGAGATCGTTGATCTGTTTGTCGGTCGCTTGCAGTTCAGTCGTAAGCTGTTGCTTCTGTTGCTGCAATTCTTGCTTGCGAGCTTGGCGATCGCGTTCGCTTTGGTCTTGCGCCGCTTCGCTGCCGGATGAGGCGCCGTCGGCGAGGCTGTCGAGTTGGTTGCCGAGGCCGAGTTGTTCGGCCAGGATATCGCCGGCGGAGTTTTGAAATTGATTGACCAGGTTATCGAGATTGCCGAGCGTGGTTTGAAAGCCGGCCGTCTTGGCGTTGGCGACGGCAACCATGTGCAGCTTCATGTTCGGCGGTTCATTCATCGGCATGGCCCGATGGTCCCAACTGCCGGCCAAGATCATGTGGGCGCCATTGGCGCCAGGAAGCGAGTCGAAGATCGGACTCACCGCTACCTTTTTCTCGGCCCGTTCGATGATGTAGTCGGCATTATTGTCGTACAGCGGAGTGGCAGTGAAGACGAGCGGCTTTTTCGCCGCATCTTCAAACCGCCGCTTCCACGCCTTTTGCCGGGCCTGGATGTTCACTTCGGTTTGGCTGATGACGGAAAAGCCGAGCCAAGTCATCCCCACCATCAGCGTGAGCAGCACGGGGAGCGAAATCGCGAACTCCAGCGTGGCGATTCCGCGGCGGGTTTGGCTGGTTTTGGGCATGGTTGGAGCGGAATTGGGGGTCGATTGCTCTTACGCGGGAGTTGGCGGGGTGTTACAGGGAGTCCGCCGTTGATTGTTCCACGTGGAACAATCAACGGCGGGACAAACAAACGCGCTCCGCTATCGCGTCGCGGCTAAGCGAAAAATGTTCTAAGTGGAACAATTCGCGGCGGGCACATCACAAATTGGCGGTGGCCACAGAAGTCCCTTGACAAACCCCTCTCCAGGCGGGTGGCTACGTTGTGAGCTTGACAAGAAGTCCGTCGATAGAAGTTCTCGCCCCGCATATTCGTTACAACGCGAATCGCCCGCTGATTCTCGGCGTTTCGACCGTCCCACGATTGCCGGAAACCAAGCGTAAACTTGTGGGTCCGTTTTTCTCATCGGTCCCAGCGAGTCGGCGACGCAACTGCATGACGCAAGGTAATAAGAGTATGAACTTGTCGGCGCCCGCGTGGATGTTGGGGCGGCACTGTCCGGAGCTGGACGGGGTGCGTGGGACAGCGGTGCTGATGGTCACGCTGTACCGTTTTATTTCAGCGCTCGGTCCGCAGAGCGATCCGTACTTGGCGACTCTCCGTCGGCTCGCGCCGATTGGGGAGCGCGGGGTCGATTTGTTCTTTGTGCTCTCCGGCTTTTTGATCACGGGGATTCTGCTGCGCACGCGAGGTGAAGCGCACTACTTTCGCAACTTTATGATGCGGCGGGCGCTGCGGATTTTTCCGCTATACTTCGCGGCGCTCGGAATCGCGCTCGTGGTGCTGCCGTGGCTCACGGGGAGTTCAATGTTCGATCGCGCGCGGGAGCAGCAGATTTACTTGTGGACGTACACGTCTAACCTGCGGATGTCATGGGTGAATGAGTGGTGCTTCGGGCCGCTGGATCACTTCTGGTCGCTGTGTGTTGAAGAGCATTTTTACTTGGTGTGGCCGCTGGTGGTGTTTGTGCTTTCGCCCCGGGCCTTGTTGCGATTGTGCGTTGGATTGATTGCGGTCGTGGGGGCAGCGCGCGTCGTCGCGGCGACGATGCCGGCATGCGATGTGGCGGTGGATGTCTGCACGCTATTTCGCGCCGATTCGATTGCGTTTGGGGCGCTGCTGGCGGTGGCCTTGCAGCAGGGGCTGCAGGCGGAATCGCTGCGGCGCTTCGCGAAGTTGACGCTGCCGGTGTTGCTTGTGACGGCGGTGTTCTTCGCCTTGACCGGGAAACGGTGGCTGACCATTCCGAGCAGCGTGTGCCCCGCGATTTGGACGATTCTGTTGGGGCTGATTGTGACCGGCAGCGCGGCGTCGCTCATGAGCCGGTTGATGCGGCTGCCACTCTTCATGTGGCTCGGCAAGTACAGCTATGGAATGTATGTGGTGCAGTTGCCGCTGGCGATTCTGCTGCCGAGCGCGCTGGTGATGCCGCAACTCGCGGGGTTAGGAGTGCATGGAAGCGCGATGGGGTATGTGGCGCTCATGTGTGCGCTCACCGCAGGGCTGGCGGTGGTTTCGTTTCATGTGCTAGAAGAGCCGTTTTTACGGTTGAAGCGGAATTTTTAGCGATGCTCTCACTCCCTCGACAGACTTCGGGGGAGTGCGTTAGTGCGTCACCATGCCGTCATACAGCACCGCCGACAAACCCAAATTGTTTCGCATTTCACCCAGCAGTTGATCCGCGGCGGCGGCTTGCAGGCGGGTCTTCGTCACCGGCATCAGCTTGGCTTGCCAGTTGAGTTTCACTTTCGCCGTGCCGGCGTCTTGGGCGCCATCGAAGATTTCCCACGGCCATTTGGCGCCCGTTTCACTCGGGGGGCTGCCCCATTCGGGGGTGGCGGCGGTGGGGTCCCAGTTCAATGTGTCCCAGCCGAGTTTGGCTTGCAGCGGTTGTTTGGCGCCGATGGGGGCGGGTTGTTGTTCGTTGCCGTTGTAGTAGATCGCTTGGGCGAAGGTGGTCATGCCGTCGTCGCTGGCCACGGGGTAGAGCGACGGTGAGAAGAGCGGTTCGATCTTGCGGTGGGCCATGCCGATGCTGGTGAACATCTTCTCCGCCTCGCGCTTGGCGGCGCCGGTCGAGAGAGTCCAAGGTTCGTGCCCTTTGCGGTCGCGGCGGAGGCCGCTCTTGGCGTACGAGTCCTTCATCACATACATAGCGAGTTGTTTCGCGCTGGGGTCTTTCGCCCACGTGCCGCTCTTTTCGCTTTGCTTCTTGAAGCGAAAACCGGTGCGGAACTTCCAGACGTTCACGAGCGCGTAGCGGTTGGTCCACTTGATGTAGTGGTCGGCCGCCTCGGACTTTTCGAGTTGGTCGCGGAACATGCCGAGGATCGGCGCCCGGAACGCATCGATATAAGGATGTGTGGCGCGGGTCCATTGGCTGTAGCGCTGTTCGGCTTGGTTGAGGAACTGCTTGGGCAGATGCTGCACGCTCAAGTTTCCAGAAGTGTTCGGCAGGGCGGAGATGTTCTTCATCGTTTCGTCCATATCGCGCTCTTCTTTCTCCATCCGTGCGAGGTCTTCTTTCGCTTTGACGAGAGTGGCCTGTTTGTCTTGGCGGGTTTTGCCGATGCTGGCCTTTTCATCGTTGATCGCTTGGCGGTCCTCGGCGGTGAGGTCCTTGTCTTCGGCAAGGCGCTTGTTGAGGTCCGCTTCTTGGGTGTCGAGATCGCGGAGGTCTTTCTGCAAGGCTGCGATGCGGCGGATGGCTTTTTGCTTGCGCTCGTTGAGATCGTCCTTCATATCGTCGAAGGAGCTATCCATTTTCGGCGGGGCGGGAATGTCGTTGCCCCACTCGGGTTCGTCGATGCTGCCGGTGGTGCTGGAGGCGGGCTCGGGTTCAATCGGCAGACGATAGGTGTTGGCGCGGGGGAAGGTGGCGGCGGTCACCTTGTAGCTTTCGCCAAGATGTGTGAGGTTATCGCCAAGCGCGACATTCACGATGCCGGGGATTTTGCTTTCGCCGGTAGCTCCCGGCTTTCTTCCCGCAATAAAATCGCCATGCGCTGCAAGGGCGGGAATGAGCTGCTTTTCGATGGCATCGACCTTCAGCGGTTTCGCGGCGCGGGCGACGATTTCCAGGCCTTCCAGAATGAACCACTCCTTGCCGAGTTTCACGAGTTCGACCGTCGAGTGCAGGTGGGCGGCCCACGCGATGCCGGCGGAGATGTAGCCCCACGGCGGCGGGACGAAGAAGCCGAGGTTGGCGACCGTTTTGACCGTGAGCCGCAGGGTCATGTCGCGCTTGAGCGTGAGCTTGGCGTCGTAGATGGTGGCGAACGCTTTGTGCTTGGCCTTTTGCTTATCGGTGGGCGAGACGAACTTCGCGAGGAAGTCGAGGAATTTTTGGTCGGCTTGAGTGAGCGGCGGCACCACGCCGTAGACGGGCAGGCCGCGGATCGGGGCCGTCTTCACAAGCTGCTGATTGATCTTGTCGACCGCTTCGCTTTGGGCGGGGTAGTCTTCGATGCGCACATCCACCTCGGGACCGCCGAGGCCTTCGATAATGGTCACCAGCGCGGTCGCTTCACCCAGCAAATGGTTGGTGGCCGTGATGGCGTTCATGCCGCGGGCCTGCCACTGGGCGTTCGAAAAGGCGATCGCGTCGGCCGCGTTCTGCGTGCCGACTTTCAGCGAAACGATGTGGCCGGCATTGCCGACGAAGCCCAAAAGCACCACCATGCCGAGCACCACGATGCAGGTGACGAGCGAGAGTTGGCCACGACGGAGGCGAGTCAGGTTGGGGTGGCGTGGCGACATCGTCGGGAGGGGGTCGAAAGGTCGAAGGGTGAAATGGTCGAAAGGTGAAGGTTGGCTGTGAGGCGAATTACGCTTCAACCTTTCGACCCCTCTCCTACGCGATCAACAACAATCGTTACGGGAGCTAATCTAGCACCGTCCCGTACCCGATTCCCAGCGTTTTGCGGTCGTTTTGGGGACCTTCATTGGCGAGCGAAACTTCGGTGACAATTGGCACCACGAAGCGCCCGAGCGCGTTGCGGCGGCCGAAGAGCCGGCCAACGCCCGGGATGTTGCAGGGGAATTCGTAGGTGACGCGGGCCTTGATGTCGGCGTCCCAACTCGCGGGGGGACCGCCGAGATCGACCTTCACGCTTTGCTTGGCGTAACCGTACTTGGCGAGCAGATATTTTTCGTTCACGGGGTTCTTGGCGTACTTCTTGTAGGCGCCGAGGTACTTGATGGCATCAACCGAAGCGGCGCTCGGCGTGGAGAGCGACTGCGTGCCGCTGGCGAACGGGACCATCGTCTTGACGGCCGCCGATTGCGCGCGGGCCTGGGCTTTGTCCCAGGTGGTGGCGCTCGACCACACGCTGGCCGTGCGGGCCGCGGCATAGGCGGCGTACACGGTGCCGAGCTTGGCGGTGAAGAAGAGCGCCGACTCGATGATGACGCACACCAAGAGCGCGTACATCGGCACGACCATCACGTAGGACAAAGTGTAGGCGGCGCCGACTTCGTCGCGGTGGAAGCGGTTCAAGTTGGCGGGATGGGTGGACATGAAAGGGATTATGGGGGCACGGATTTCGTTTGGGAGGGCGACGCTCTATTCGCGCTACGCCCTGACATTGTCACATTGCGGCCAAAATCTGCAATTCGGTCCCGTTTTCTCGGGCGTTTGCGATCGGGGTGGCGTTGCACGAAGCCTCGCTGGAAGTCAGGAAGTTTCACGTGGTTGTCCCAGTGGGACAACGCGTTGCGGTCCTGGCGTTCCTGCGGAGGACTAGTGTTATGGCTATGTTACGTCAGGGCGCGACAAGCGCCTCCCCCCGTCGTCCCTTGCGGGTCGTACTCATTTGCCGGGTCAGCTCCCCCGGTGAAGGAAAACAAGACATCCGGTCCCTCGATGACCAAGAAGCGCTGCTGCGGCGCTGGCTAGCCGAGCAGATCAACCAACCGTTCACCGTGCACGTCATTTCCGGCACGGGCAGCGGCGAACGACTTGATCGCCCCGAGAACGCGGAGGCGGAGGAATTGATCATGGCTCGGAAAGTTGACCTGGTGCTGGCCGAAGATTTGGGCCGCATCGTCCGCCGCCATCAGGCAGTCGGTTTTTGCGAGCTGGCCGAAGACTACAATTGCCGCGTCGTCGCCATCAACGACAACGTTGATACGAGTCAGGAAAACTGGCGGTTCGGGGCCTTTTTCGCCGCCCTCCGGCACGAGCTGTATAACGCCGACACCGCCCGCAGGATCCGCCGCACGCTGCGGAACCGCTTCACGCAGGGCGACGTCGTGCAGTTCGTCATTTACGGCTACCGCAAACCCCCCGGCGCCAAGCATGACAGCGAACTGCAAAAGGATCCCGCCGCCGAAGCCATTTTCGACGAGTGGTTCACGCGGTTGGAAGCGGGCGCTACCTACGCCGAGGTCGCCGATTGGCTGAACGCCCAGGGAGTCCCCGTGGGACCGTACTGCCGCGGCAGCCGCTGGACTGCAGAGATGGTGAGTCGAATCACCCAAAACCCCCTCCTCAAGGGAATCCGGGTGCGGAATCAAAAGATGACCAAGCGTGTGAACAGCACCGGCGGACATAAAGTGATCGACGCGCCACCCGAAGAACGGCTCGAACGCGAATGTCCCCACCTCGCCTTCATCGAGCCCCCGCGGTTCGATCGGGTGCAGCGTCTGTTACGCCAACGGAATGCGGCCCGCAGTCGGGTGCGGGAAGGGGTCGACCCGCGCAAACACGTGCCGCGCAAACGGACCGTCTGGCCCGGGCAGCATCTGCAGTGCGGCTGCTGCGGACGGCTGCTGCACTACACCAAATCGAAAGGGCGGCCGCAACTCGTGTGCGCGGGGACCAAGGACTACCACTGTTGGAATTCGGTCACGATCGACGCTGAGCGGACCGCCCAGAAACTGCTCGAAGCGATTCTCACCGAGCTCGAAGCGCTCCCCGATTTCGCGGGCGAACTGCGGAGCAGCGTCGCCGCCGAACTGGCGGCTTACACGCAGCGGCAAGACGTTGAGCGGATCCGGTTAAAGGCCCAGCTTGGTCAGCAAGCGGCGAAGATCGAGCGTTTGACAGAAGCGATTGGCCATGCGGGGAGTTCGCCAGCGCTGATCAAGGCGCTGCAAAATGCCGAGTGGGAGCTCGAAGAGCTCCGCGACGCCGAAGCCGAAGCGTCGCAAACGCCGCCGCAGCAGCTGACGCTCCCCCCGATCGCAGAGTTGCGCGAGCGCGTCCGCGGAGCGCTCACGACGTTAGCCGTCGACAGCCCCGAGTTCGGACGACTGCTCCGCGAGCTGGCGCCGCGGATTGTGGTGGTTCCGCATCAGCTGCTGGGCGACGGCCGGGTTGTGCTGCGGGCGCAGCTGGACTTGGAATTCGGCGGCCAGGAACCGGAGCTCACCCGTCTGGAGCCGGTCGCGCAGCATCTGCGGCGCCGGCTCGTGGTGGATCTGTTTGATCTGCCGCAGAAGGTGCGGTTTGCGCGCCGCGCTTGGGAACTATCGCAACCTGGTCCAGGTTATGAGCAGGAGCGGGCCATCGGGCGGCGGTTGGGGATTACGCAGCCCGCCGTGCAGGCGGCCAAGAAGCTCGGGGCGCTGCTCGCGACGCTGGGGAGCGATGATCCCTATGTACCGCTCAGCGCTCCCCCGGCGGTCAGCAAGAAGTTACGGCGGCATCGCCATCCCCGCTTCCGGTTTGAACCGCTCCCCGGCTTCCCGGTGACGTGGCCGCTGCAGGAATCCTCCGCCGCGTAACAAATCGGCGTGTAATCGTTCGATCACGATTCTTTTTTCTGTAACCGGGCTCCGCCGCGCACTGCGCGGCGGAGCTCTTTTTTTTGAATAGGGAGTTTCCAATGTTGATTGACAATTCTCCGCTGGCGGCGCCGCCAGCGTCCCTCTCCGCAACCCAGAAACTGATCCGCCTGATCGCCAAGCGAATTGCCGAAAAACTTGCGGCCGAGGAGATCGCTGATCCCGAGCCAGCAAAACCCGATCCTGACACATCAGCGTGCGCCGAACTTCCGGCGTGGCTCAGGCAGGGCGGTCGTGGCGGGCTGTGGGGGCTGGCGGTCGTTGGGTCTCAGTGCCTGGCGGGATTGTGCCCATGCTTTCAAGTGCGGGTGATCAGGTACGCGTCGCTGCCCATCGCTTTGGGGCTGCTGTGGTTGTGGCGCCACGTGTCGAGATCGCTCACCCCGCGTCTCGCGCTCTACGTTCCTGTGGAAGGCGGCGACTAGGCGCGCAAGGGGCCGCGCCGCAATCGATTCGCAACAGGCTCACGACCCCCGGCGAGCAGCTAAATTTCGGCCAAAAACGCGGCATAACGGAGTGTTGTGTGTTGTGTAATCGTCGTCCCCTGTGTGGGCTTTTTTTGTCCTTTCTTCCCGCCCTTTCCCCTCCGGAGAACCGCCTGTGAAGACTCTGTTCTGGTTGATCGTCAGCTGCAGCGCCTCGGGATTGTTGGCGCTCGTCGGCTGCGGCGATCGCGCGTCGCGAATCGCCCTCGAAGCGGCCGACCGGCAAGCGCAGCAGAACCAAGAACTCGCCCGCTTGAATCGAGAACATGCCGAAGCGCGCAAGGAACTGATCAACCTTCATCAACAAGTGCAGTCCGAACGCTCATTGCTGTCGACCGGTTGGAATGCGCTGCATTCCGAGCGCCTGACAGCGCTTGCGGAACGGCGGACCGAATCGCTGTTCGGTCAGCTCGCCCCCGTGCTGCTAGTCGCAATTGCGGCGCTGTTTGTGTGGCGAATGGTGAGCCGCTGGCTCGACTACCGCGCGGCGGCAAAGTGGAGCGAGCAGCGCTCCACCCCGATAACATCCGCTCCGGTGACTGAGCTCAGCAAACTACCGGACCAAAAAACTTTCCTTCCGCTTACATTAGGAGACCCCGATGAGTCACCTCGTGACGATCACGACTCAGGTGCGTGAGCCGCAAGCGATTGCCGCTGCTTGCCATCGCCTCAAGCTACCCCCGCCAAGGCACGGCCAATTTGAAATCTACCGCCAACAGGCTACGGGCCACGCGGTGCAGCTGCGCAATTGGCGGTATCCACTGGTGTGTGATGTTACCAGCGGCCAACTGCACTACGACAATTTTAGCGGCTGCTGGGGCGAACCGGCTCGGCTCGACGAGTTCCTGCAGGCGTACGCCGTGGAGCATGCGACCACGCTGGCTCGCCGTCAGGGATTTAGTGTGCGGGAACAGCCGCTCCCCAGCGGCGCCATCCAGCTCACGCTGCAGCAAGGAGGCGCCACTTGAAAACCATTGCCATCATCGTTTCCCCCACGGGCGAAACTCAGCTGGAAACCAAAGGCTACGCCGGCGAAAGCTGCCGCGACGCGAGTCGCTGGCTCGAACAAGCGCTCGGCCAAGTCACGCGTGACGAACCGACCGCCGAGCTTTATCAGACTGCTCCGCCTGTGCGGCTCTTCCATGAACTCAAACCCCCGGAGGCCTAAATGCCGCTCGCGACCGAATTGCGGGAATATCTCGACGCCTGCTTCGCGGGGGTCTGGATTGAAAGCGATGAACACCAAGAAGCGATTCTGGAAATCTCGGAACTGTGCCGGCAAGAAACTTGGCGCCTGGCGGTGTGGGATCTCGCCCAAGGGATCCAGTCCCCGCTGCAATCAGCCGGCGAGCTGACAGCGAATGATCCCCTTGCCGCCGTGCGACTCGCCAGCGACTTGGCGGAACCGGGCCAGACCAGTCTCTTGGTGCTGGTGAATTATCACCGCTTCTTGGGTTCACCTGAAATCGTGCAAGCGCTCGCCCACGCCGTCGAGCAGGGCAAGAGCAACCGAACGTTTGTCATTGTACTGTCGCCCCAAGCGGAGCTCCCCCGGGAACTCGAAAAACTCTTCGTGGTGCTCCGGCATGAACTGCCCAGTCGCGAGCAACTCGCTGCGATTGCGCGGGAACTGGCCACCGGCGATGAACTCCCCACAGGCCAAGAACTCGAAGCGGTGCTTGATGCGGCGGCGGGACTCACCCGCTACGAAGCCGAAGGCGCCTTTAGTCTATCATTGGTCCGTGATCGTCGACTGATGCCGCAAACGATTCTCACCATCAAGGCCCAGCAGCTGCAGCAGTCCAACTTGGTGACGATGCACGACGGCCACGAACGGTTCAATGATCTCGGCGGGCTGGCCGCCCTCAAGGCGTTCTGCCTGCGAGCGCTGCGGCCCCGGCCCCACGATTCGCCGGTGCAGCCTAAAGGCGTGCTCTTGTTATCACCCCCGGGTTGCGGCAAGAGTGCCATCGCCAAGGCGCTGGGGAACGAAGTGAATCGGCCCACGCTTAGGCTGGACCTTGGCGACCTGATGGGTTCCCTGGTCGGTCAGACCGAAGCGAACACCCGGCGAGCGATTGCGATCATCGAAGCAATGGCGCCGTGCCTCGTGTTCATTGATGAGATCGACAAAGGTCTGTCGGGCGTCAGTGGCCAAGCGGGCGACAGCGGCGTCTCGGCCCGGATGTTTGGGACGCTGCTGACCTGGCTGTCGGATCGCACCAGCCAAGTGATGGTGATCGCCACGGCGAACTCCATCGACCGGTTGCCGCCCGAGTTCTTGCGGGCCGAGCGCTTCGATGGCGTCTTTTTTCTCGATCTGCCAACCAGCGAAGAACGCACGGCGATCTGGAAGATTCATCGCCAGGCGTTGGGCATCGCGGCGAGCGAATCGCAACCCCAGGATGATGGTTGGACCGGCGCCGAGATTCGGGCTTGCTGCCGGTTGGCGGCACTGCTCGACGTTCCTCTGACTGTCGCAGCTCAGCAGATTGTGCCGGTGTCGATCTCTGCCGCCGAGCAATTAGCAAATCTTCGCCAGTGGGCCAGCGGCCGTTGTCTCTCCGCCCACGAATCCGGCATCTATCAGGCGCCGCCAACCGCTAAAAAAAGGCGGAACGTGCGGATGGATCCGTCAGCGAATTAGAGGGCTGTTGGCTATCAGCTGTCAGCTCTCCGCCAGAAATCTGCTGGCTGCCCTCTGCCTGCTGCCTGCTGCCTGCTTCTACCCCCACATCCCAAATCCCCTTTCCCAAATCCTACCTATGTCCATGACCTTAGAGCGGCGGCGCACGCGGGCGGCGCCAACTGTTGAGACCCAGCCCGCCGATCGCCTGCGGCACACGATGACGGGCGTGCGGTTGTCGTTTTCGTGGTTCGGCTTACGGCGATCGCTCACGCCGGGCCAAAAAACCCAAGCGGCCGAAGCGCTCGATGCCGCCGGCGATGTGCTCGCCGCCAGTAAAAAACTGCTCGACACCAAGCACCCGGCGTTTCAAGCGGTAGCGGCGGTCAAGCATCAGGCGACCAGTTACTGGAAAGCAATCACGTTGCCGTTTCCGGAACCGGGGCTGCGGCTGATTCGGCAAGCGGACATTGAGCCGTTTCACACGAAGCTCACTGAACTATCAAGCGAACTGGCGGATGCCGTGACCGAACTCGATCGAGCGTACCCCGAACTGCAAGCGGCCGCCGCTGAACGATTGGGCCAGCTCTATCAGCCGACCGATTATCCACGGTCCCTGCGGGAGGAGTTCGCTCTGATGTGGGAGTTTCCTGCAGTTGAACCGCCGGAGTATCTCCGGCGACTGAGCCCGGAACTCTACGAGCGGGAATGCCAGCGGGTCACGGCGCAGTTCAACGAAGCAGTCGCCCTCGCGGAACAAGCGTTTTGCGAAGAGTTCGGCGGCTTGGTTTCGCATCTCACTGAACGGCTCGCGGGCGACGCCGATGGCCAGCCCAAAGTGTTTCGCGATTCGGCGGTGACGAACCTACGAACGTTCTTTGATCGGTTTCGCACGCTCAATGTTGGCTCCAATGCGGAACTGGAATCGCTCGTCGATCAGGCCCAGCAGTTGTTACGCGGTGTGGCGCCCCAAGATCTTCGTGCGAGCGACGCCTTGCGAAGTCGCATTCGCGAGCAGCTCGGCGAAGTGCAAACCGCTCTGGAACCACTGATTGTTGATCGCCCACGCCGCAATATTCTGCGGCGACCACGGTAATTGTGTTTTTCTGATTCTGAAACCCCGGAGACCAAGCCATTGAAATTGTCATCTCTCCGCAGGGTGTCCTGCGGACCCTCTACAGCGAAGAACTTGAGCTAACCACGCTCGGCTCGCCCGTCATCACGCGAGCCTCCTTTGTCGAACCAATCGAAAGCGGTTGGATCGCCGATCTCGCTCCCCTCTCTGGCCCCGTTCTCGGCCCCTTTCCCAAACGCAGCCAAGCCCTCGCTGCGGAAGCAGCGTGGATCGAAGCATGGCTGAGGGAAAAGTCGGGAGTCCGGAGTCTGGAGGAAGCAAGCGACTAAAGTCTCACCCTAAATCCCAAATCCCAACCCCCACATCCCTCCGATGACCCAACGCCAACTTAACACCGCTGTTGCCCAAGTCACGGGCGAATCACGTCGCTGCATTGCTGACCTTGGTTTCAACTTGGCCGACCCCTTGGTGGCGGCCTACGACCCCGAGCCCTACTTCGATCCCGAGTTCGACAGCTACCTCGATTGGGATCGGGTCGAAGAAGATCGCATCGTGATGCTGCCTTGAAAGTCCGGAGTGTGGAGACCGGAGTCCGGAGGAAGTCGGGCTTCCCTAACCTCTAACCCCTATCCTCTAACCTCTCCCACCCCATGCCTCTCAAATTGACCGCGGGGCTGGCCCTCAAACGGGGGCAGCCGAATTATGGCAGTCGCTCGGCCCACTGCCAGATTGAAATGGAAATCGATGGCCGCCTGCCGCAGGATGCGGCGGAGATTCAAACCCAAGTGGCGGCCGCCTACCAGTTCTGTCGCGAGGCGGTCGAGCAGGAGCTCAGTGATCGCGACGAGTCCGCCAGCTCAGGTGTATCGCCCGCCGAAGAAGCGAATTGTGAAGCAGCCGCTTCGCAGCTCGCCACCGCGAAGCAGGTCGCGTACATCGAAGAGCTTTCCAACAAACATCCCTATCTTGTGAACGGTTCGCTCAGCGGCCACATCCATGCCCGCTTTGAACGCCGGCTGAATCAGCTGACCCGCCGTCAAGCGAGTCAGCTGATCAACGAGTTCAAGCAGAATCAACTGATTGTGCGGTAGGGCTGTTGGCAATTGCCTGCTGACTGCTGACTGCTCTCCCGATCCTCTCACCACTAACCACTCCACTCCCATGCGCATTCTCTATATCAACAATGACGGCGGCGGGTTCGCGAATCACATCGATGTTTCCGAAGGGACCACCGTCAAACAATTCTTCGCGGAAAAGGTCCCGCACGGACGGGCCCAAGATTACTTGATTCGCGTCAACCGCCAAGCGGCGGCCGCGGACCAGGTGCTGTGCCACGGCGACCGGATCAGCATCACCCCCACCAAGATTGAAGGCGCCGCGGCGTAGCGGCGCTGTCTGGGATGTGATGCGTTGAGTTGGGTCAGGGCGGGTTTCAATTTTGAAACTCGTCCTGGCCCTTTTTACTTCAACTGGAGGAACTCTGGTGTGACCAACCAACAACGTCGCCGCGAATTGCGGCGCCTCTGGCGAGCAGCGGAGCGGTTTGTCGCCACGTATCCGCCGCCGACTGTCTTGTCCCCCGCCTTCTCACGCCGCGTGTGGCGGCAATTCGATTTGCGTTTGAAGCGGGTTCGGTTTTTTGCTCACCGTGGACTCAGCGGGCCGGCGATGGTGGCTTGGGACCAACTCAACCAGTCGGCACACTTATTACTGCGGGAAGTCAATCCGCTGACGCGGCCGACGACGCCCGTGTCCCCGGTTCCAGCGGTCAGCGATGTCTTTGGTGAATTGCGGGCCCTCGAATCCGAGTTCGGGGGACTCAAGCTGGAGCCGAACCTCATCGCCGTGACCACGCCGCCGATTGAACTCGGCGGGATCGAACTGGGCCGGTTTGAAATCCAACTCATCGGTAAAGCCCTCAAGGTGGTGGCGTTAGAACCGCACCCCGCGGAAAGTGATTCGGACATCACGCATCCGCATGTCTCGGCGGGCCAGCTTTGTGCTGGGTGGGGCGCCGAACCGATGGCGGCGGCGCTTACCGAAGGACGGCTGATCGATTTTTTCATGATCGTCCGGCAAGTCCTTCAGACCTACAGCCCGGACAGCCCCTATGTGTCGCTCGACGACTGGCACGGGCGGCAGTGCGACGACTGTGACGCCACGATGGCCCGTGATGAAGCGAGCAGTTGCGAATCGTGCGGTCGGCAGCTCTGTGAATACTGCCAATGGAGCTGCACGGGTTGTCATTATACCTACTGCCAAGAGCACAGCTCGAGTTGCGAAACCTGTGGGGACCGGGTTTGTGGTGAATGCGGGTGCGTCTGTGAGCCGTGCGGGAATTTGTTCTGTAAAAACTGTTGTGAAGGAGATATCTGTAATGCGTGTCGAGATGACAAAGCTGGCCCGGGCGCCAACGAAGCGGAAGCAGCATTGGCCGAAGCTGCGGCTGACGCCCACGGTCTGGGCCAAACTGGTATTTTGGCGTGATCTCGGGGAGACCGAGATCGCCGCGTTTGGGGTAACCGACCCCGATGATCCACTGCTGTTGATTGAACTGCATTTGGTGAAGCAGCGGGCGGACTGGTTGAATGTGGCGATGGATGACGCGGCGTTGGCGGATTATTTCGATGAGCAAGTTGACTTGGGGCGGCAGCCGAGTGAGTTCGCTCGGGTCTGGTTGCATACCCACCCTGGGGATTCGGCTTATCCCAGCGGCGTCGATGAAGCAACATTTGAGCGGGCGTTTGGCAATACCGAGGGCGCCATCATGGCGATCGTTGCCGCGGGGGGGCAAGTGTATGCCCGGCGGAATGCTGGCGGCCAGGCGGAACGACTGTCGATTGTGGTTGATTTCAGCGAGCAATTCGAAGCGTCAGACCAAGAAAAGTGGTTCGAGGAGTACGAAGCCAAGGTCGAGCGGGCGACTGAGCAGGTGGGCTCGCCCTGGGAAGATGACGCGTACGATCACGCCCAGTATGACCGGGATTACGACTGGCAGCGCGAATACGAGCACCAGCTCGATTTCGATTCGCCGTGGCCCCATCCCTCGCCCCAACAAGGAGCCTTTAAATGGTGGTAGTGGAAGACCGGTTTGTGCGGCAGCGAGACCTCGTGCCGCGGGAGAAACTGCGAACTTTGTCGGCGAGTGTGATTGGCGTGGGCGCCATTGGTCGGCAGGTGGCGTTGCAACTCGCGACGCTCGGGGTGGGGCAGCTGCAGCTGGTCGACTTCGATGTCGTTGAATTGTCGAACGTGACAACGCAAGGATACGCGTCGGGCTATATTGGCCGGTCCAAAGTCGAAGTGACGGCCGATGATATTCGGCGACTTGATCCCAACTTAGAAGTCGTGTTCATCGCGGATCGTTACCGGCCGCGGCTGGAAGTCACCGACGTGCTCTTCTGTTGCGTCGATTCAATTTCCGTTCGTAGCGTCATCTGGAGAAGCTCGGGATCGAACAGCCAGTTCTGGGCCGATGGCCGGATGCGGGGCGAGAGTCTGCGGGTGCTGACGGCGGTCGATGACGTGACTCGCGAACAGTACTCGCAGTCGCTGTTCGAGCCCGCGCAAGCCCAAACGGGTGATTGCACGAACGGCGGAACATACTACGCTGCGACGATTGCCGCGGGGCTCATGGTGACGCAGCTTGTACGTTGGCTTCGGGGAGAGCCGGTGGTCGGGGATCAGATGGTGAATCTTTTGGCGGGGGAATGGAGTATGTCGATTTGAAATCTGTTGGAGCTTGGTAGCCCGGGCCGTCCGAGGGGGCGGCCCGGGTATGATTTTTTTAACTGGTATGAACATGTGTGTTGCAAGTTGGTTCGGAATCGTGAGGTTGACTTTGCATTCGGCGCTATTATTGCTCTGCTAATGGATGCCGGAAACGGGGCGAGGTGAATCTCTCGTTAGACACATTTCCCTGGCCACATCACGAAGGCCGGGAATAGTCAGGCCCGGTGGTTACTGACTCAGTCGTGCCAGCACGTTGCTCGCCATCCCGGCCCCTTGGGGCCGCTCTTCCGGCGTTTGGCCAAACGTAAGAATCGACAGGTCGTCATCATCGCCGTGGCTCGCCAGTTGGTCACCGTTGCCCACTTGATGCTCAAAAACAATGAGCCCTATCGCTATGCCAAGCCGAAGTTACTGGCCGAGAAGTTCACGGCTTTGGAGCGGGCTTCAAGCCGCAACACGATCAAGCCGCAGGAGAAAAAGCCGGGGCCAACCGCTCAGGCCCGCGCCGGACTCGCTGCTGCCTCTGCTCACGCGGGCCTTCCCAAGGTCAAGTCGCCGGACGAACTTCCCGAGGGCGAGCAGCGCATGCTCAAGCAGCGGAGGCCGAACGACTTTATGGGGGAATTGTATGCACCGGCGCCAACGAGGCCCGGCACAAGAATGAAAACGCAACAGAAACATGGCCGCCCGTAAGGGCGGCAATGCTGAACATTTTTTTATGTATCAGCAATGGTGAAAACTAAATCTCGGCAATTGAATTGTTTCAACCTGAATGAGACTTTTCCCCCGCTGGTTAAGCAACGCCCTCTCCAGGTTCTAGCGGCAGCGTCAACTGCCGCACTTTCAGGTTCGCTTCGCGACGCTGATGGCGCGCCTCCGCCAGCTTCCGCCGCCGCGCTTCATGCAGTTGCTGCGGCTCGCCTCGGTAGTAATCGATCGGCCGCAGGTAGCCCAAAGCTGAATGCAATCGCTCCGTGTTGTACCACTGCACCTGCCGGGCGATCACATCCCGCGCTTGCAACAGGTCCGTCAACTCTTCTCCATCCAGGGCTTCCCGCAGCGTCCGGTTTGAACGCTCCACAATCCCATTCTCTTCGGGGCAATGCGGCTTGATCCGCTGATGACCCAAGCCATGCTCGGCCAGCACCAACCGAAACTCCCGCGAGATGTAGCACCTCCCGTTGTCGCTCCGCATCCGCGGCATGCCGTGCTCAGGAAGTTCGCCCCCTCGTCCTTTCAGGAACTTCTCAATCGCCGTCTGCACTTCCAGGCTCACCGTCACCCCTTCCATGCTCGGGACCAACTCGTGATGCACAATCACTCGCGAATACTCGTCCAAAAACGTCACCAAGTAATACGTTCGCCCGCCAACCACCACATACATCAGGTCCGTCGCCCACAACTGATCCGGACGCGACGCCTTCTCTTCCTCCTCCCGGGTCCGCTTCGAACGCCGCCGCCACGGACAAACCAGGTTCTCGCCCTTCAGAATCCGGTACACCGTCGACATGCTCAAGAACGCGACCTCTTCATCGACCATCCGCCACGCCAGTTCGCGATGCCGAATCCCCGGATGTTTCAGAGCGTACGCGCGCACGGCCTGCTTCTCCTCGGCTGTCGCTTCATACGCCTGAACCGGCTGCACCTCGGGCGGCTGCAGCGTCTGCGCCTCCCGCGCTTGCTTCCGCCAGCGGTAGTAGCTCGCCGGTGAAACCCCCAGTTGCCGCAGCGTTCGTTTGAGGTCCCACCCGCTCCGCGCTTTCGTCTGCTGCACGATCGCATGCACCTCCCGCTGCAGTTCCGCCGGGAGTTGGCCGTAATCTCCTAATCCGAGAGCCCTTTTTTTAGGTCGAGATTCTCCGTGGTGAGCTCGACCACCACCGACTTCACCCGGGCGTTCTCCGCCTCCAACCGCTGTTCCTGCGCGGAGGGGGACAACCGGCCGTCCGCGAACACCTTCGCTGCCGAGCCCACCAACTGCTTCTTCCAGTTGTAGTACTGCGCCGGGTTGATGCCCTCGCGGCGGCACAGCTCGCTGATCTCTACCGAGCCCTCCAGGCCCGCCAACACCACCCGCAGCTTCTCGCGCGCCGACCACTGCCGCCGCTTCGGCTTCTCACTCATCGCTTCAATCCCTCCTCCTGGGTTCGCCAGGATTCTAACAGGAAGGAGGGTCGCTGCTAACTTCCGCGGAGTCTCAGTTGGGGTGATGCACGACAGCATGACCACCTAGTTGTTCACTAACTTCTAGTTCCTAATGCATAAGTTAAATCTGACGTTCCGTGCCTTGCTGGGCGCGGTAGAACCCGGGCGTGACGGCAGTAGCGCGCTTAAAAGAGGCGGACAGCTGCGATGCGCTACCATGTCCTGTAAGTTGCGCAATCTTGTCGAGATTGTAGTCCGTCTCGGTAAGCAACAATTTCGCACGATTCATGCGAATGCGTTCAATCTCTGCGGCGGGAGAGCGTCCGACAGTGTCGCGGAAGCGGCGTTCGAGGGATGAACGACTAATGGCGACTTCTTCTACAAGGTCATGAACCTTTATACCTTGACAAGCGCGGCTGCGAATAATTTGAAGCGCATTTGCGATATCGTCGTCTTCGACAGCAGAAATTTCTGAAGACAATCGCTGTGAGATGCCCGTTGGAGGTATTTGAATAACGTTGGGCGGGGGAGATTCGCCGTTCATCAGTTGCTCAAGCATTGTGGCTGCTTCGAAACCGATTCGCAGCGTGTTTGGACGGATACTGCTGAGCGCGGGGATCGATAACTCGCAAACCACCTTATCGTCGTCGACACCCAAGACAGCGACCTTCTCGGGGACAGAAATTTCGGCGTGGTTGCAAGCTTCGATAACTTGCCTTCCGCGAATATCGTTGCAGGCGAACACGGCCAGTGGGCTCCGAAGCTTTAAGAGCCATTCCGCAATCGCTGCGGTCTCGAATTCACCGCGGGCCTCCCAGTTCAGCACATCGAGCTGCTTACGTGGTGCGATCGAGGGCTTATAGGCGACAGCCTCCCATCCCTTCATATCGAGGTATCGACAAAAGGCGGCCTCGCGTCGATCGGAGAAATCGATGCCCGGATAACCACAGAATGCAAAATTGCGAAAGCCAAGTTCGAGGAAGTGGTCAGCCGCCATCTTGCCGACAGCCGTGGGATCGGTATCAAACATGGCGCCTCCCTCAGGAGGGAACGTCCCACGCATATCAACCGTAGGGACGTCAAGTTTGGCGATCGCCTTAGCGATGCTGGCATTTTCGATCCGTGCGAGGACGCCATCGCCATGCCACGACTTAAGCACTCGCGGGAGCCGCTCGGTGAGGCCACGTTCAATGTTTAGAACATTCCATCCGCCATGCGAGCGAACAAACTTGGCGACTCCTAAAAGGCAATCACGGCCATAACCACGAGAGCTCTCAATCAGCAATAATACGCTCTTGCCCATGGTTGCCGTACGAACGATGACCAAAAAATTACGTGCTATTCAATGACCATCGAAGTAGCGTGTCCGGCCTGTGAAACGTATCTTCATGCGCTCGAGCGGACCAACGACTGGCAGGACAGCCAGATTAAGCAAGAGGAGCCTGACAGTCTAGCAGCGGGGGGGAGTTGCTTGCAGTCCGGTGAACGAAGTCCTTGATGCCGTCGTTCAATGGTCTATTTTAATTGAAACGACCGCCAATTGCACGATCCGCTTGTGATCGTTGAACGCCAAGGGATTTCTGACTGATCGCGACCATTCCGCGAAGTCCAAGGACAACTTTCTGAGCACTGCTTGCCATTGCCAACAGCAATAATCCGGGCTAGCGGCGAGTACGTCCAGAACTCTTTTCTAGTGCGAATACCGAGCCGTCGTGCAGCGGCAAGCGGGTACTCTGCGAACAGGTCCGACAGCGGAACAAAACAGCTGCTTGTCCGCTGGCCATTAGACCGGCAGCTCGTAACCTGTCCTTCGCGGGCGGTCAAGGAAGAGATTAGCCTCGGGATCATCGACAAACTGTTCGGTCTCTGGATTCCAACGCAACTTGCGTCCGAGTTCGCGGGTAATGTTGATCAGGTGACACGTCGTGACGGAGCGATGACCGATCTCGACATCGGCGTTCGGCAACTCGCGGCTACGAATGCAATCGAGCCAGTTTTGGATGTGCGGGCGCGCAATCCATCCCTCCCCCTCCCATTTGCCCTGGACCCCTGGCGGCGGCGCGTTGCGAAGGAAACCGGGCGGGTTGCTAGAGAACTTGTTGCGATTGATTTCCAACTTGCAGTCCTCACCGATGAAGATGCCCCCCGCCATCGGGCCCGTCATTGGCAGCTCGAAACTCACTTCGGGGGTTTCGGCATCGTAACGTACACTCACTTTCCCGTCGGGACCGGGGGTTAACGGCCGAAGTTCCGTGGGGCCGGTCAAACTCTTGCCGAGAGCCCATTGGATTTGGTCCACGCCATGCGCACCCCAATTGGTCATCTCACCGCCGGAGTAGTCGCGCACTTGCATCCACCCGAATTGCAGCTTAGAGCTGTAGGGTCGTAAGAGAGTGGGCCCGCACCATATATCCCAGTCGTTGCCCTTGGGAATCTGTTCCTCTGGCAACGCCTGGTAAGGCCGCGGACCGGGGTAGCAAACGGCCAGCACTTTTTTCACTGTGCCGAGATGACCGTCACGCACGAATTCGCAGCAGTACCGATTGATCTCCATTGTTCGTCCCTGCGTTCCTACCTGAAAAATCCGATTCAGACGACGGGCCGCATCGACCAGCACGCGCCCTTCTCGCACGTAAGCGGTCAGCGGTTTTTCGGCGTAGATATCGAGTCCCGCCTGCATGGCGCGCAGACAGGGCAAGGTTCGTCCGTGGTCCGGCGTCGCGACCACGACAGCATCCAGCTGCTCACGATCAAACATTTGCCGATAGTCTGGATAAGTGGGCCAGGTGACCTTCTTCTGTTGCAGAGTTTCTGTCATCTGCTGTCGATTGCAATCGGCAATTGCAACGACCCGTCCCCCGGCCGGAACTTGGTCCATTAACTGTCGGCCGCGAACCCCGCACCCGATAAAGCCGATGCGAATTTCGTCGTTGGGCCCAGGTGTGCCACGCCCGAGGACTCGCGCCGGAAGGAACATCGGCAACCCGATCGCGGACGCCACGGCGAGCGTTCCACCGACAAAGGTCCGGCGAGAAAACTTCGGGAGGGGGCACTTCGAACTTATCATCATGATCCGAATTCTCCTTAAGTTGAACGCACTAAGCTAAGTGACTGTTGGTTTGATTTCGCTCAGTCCCAGTAAATATGACTGCGATGCCAAACCAACGTTCTCTGGTTCGGCCCAAAGCTGCTAAGACGACGGGCGGCACCGAAGAAGACTCTTCTCGTGCGCTGGCGCTTGCTGAAACGAGAATCACCGAGACAGCGAGTAAACCAACCATCTCGGTGATAAAGTCATCCAGCGATTAGGACCGACGGCGCAGCACAAGCAAGCCGCCCCACGCGATTGCGATCAGTCCCGAGGTTGCTGGTTCTGGTACAACCGGGGTCACGTCGGCAAAGCTATCGCCCCAGCGAAGTTCGTCCCAAGTAACGGCAGAGTCTCCGCTTCCCAAGCTGAAAAACCCGAGTCGGTCCGGACTAGGCCAAGCGCCAAGATCGGCTTTAACGGCGACGGCTGAAGCGATGGATGGCGCCGCCCCACCAATCGCGGGGTTTACCCACGCCCGCACCACGCCTTGATTGCCGGTGGTGTTGGCGTCATCTAACACGTACTGGAGCAGCAGCAAGTTGATTTCACCGGGAGGTTTGAAGAGCGGCGCACTGTCGGTCTGAATCACTTGATAGAACCACAGTCTCGTGGCTACCAACTGCTGAGTGGGATCGGGATTAGACCCCTCGGCGAGTCGAGTGTCGATGCCAACGCCCCGACCATTCGCACTGGGGTTTCCGTTTAATCCAGGGTCAGTTTTCACATAAAACCTGACAAGGTTATCGTCGACAAGTGTGCTACCCGACTTAAACAAGTAAGACATCCAAAATTCTTGGCCCGTGGCGGTGGTCGTCGGGACTGGGGTGCTCAAATCGCGGAAGACATTAACATTGGCGGTTGAGCGGAGCGACCCGCCACTCGTGACCAAAGTCCCTCCATTGGTGTACGAGAGGCTATCAGCCTGAGCCAGATGACCGGTTCCCGACCACGTTCCGACGAGACCCGAGTTGCCGGTGCCTGCTTGGCCAAGCAGGTTGGAACCAACCGTGTATCCTGCAAAGCCTTCGTAACCGAGCAGAGCTGCCTGCGCGGTAGCTGCCAAGATCAGCACCGCCGCTAGACTGATTAGGTGAGTAGATAGACGCATAAGTTCCAATCTCCTCCCACGCCCGCTGGGGGCGCAAGAATTGTCAGGGATGTGATGAGGCAGGGTCCTCGCCGACGCATTCAAGCCAGCCTTATTGTTAGTACGTCTGAATGCTCGTGGCGCTTCTGAACTTGAAGCAACAAGAGCCACCGAGACATCTCATGAGCGCTGATGTCTCGGTGGCAGAGCGAAACCCTTAAACTACTTCCGGCGACGAACGGCTACGAGTCCGGCAGCCGCCAACGCGACAATCGCGAGCGACGCAGGCTCAGGAATCGTCGGGGTCACGTCGGCGAACGTGGTGCCCCAGCGGATTTCGTCGCGGATAATGGCGTTGCTGCCTTCACCGGGGGTCCAGAGCCGCATGGTGTCGGGGTTATCGAAGCCGCCAAAGCCACTGAACGACGCCACAGCGGATGAGACATCCGGAGCGGCGCCCCCGATCACGGGATTAACATAGGCCCGCATCACGCCTTGTCCACCACCGACGTTCGGATCCTCAAGTACGTACTGCAGCACCAAGAGAAAGGTATTCACATGCGTGCCATCATCGGAATCCGCAAACTTGCCGCGAGCCGAGAGACCTCCGCCGAAATAAGCAGCCGGCTCAACCGAGAGTTCAGTGGTATCAGGCCAGCCACGGACCACATTTAAGTCAATTCGCTGCCCATCCTCGCCACTGGGGCCATAATAGAATCGAACGATACCGGCGTCTTGCGTGACGGGGCCACCCTGGAACAAGTAAGACGCCCAAAACTCCCCGCCGGTGGTCGAGGTGGTCGCAATCGGCGCTGCCAGAGGACGGGTATTGGTCTGTCCGCCAGTTTGGTTGGAAATAATCGATCCGCCAGTGGTGACGAGCGTGCCACCGTTGGTGTAGCTCAAGCTCGATGCTTGCGCAATGTGGAGAGCACCCGTCCAATCAGAACCAGCGGCGAAGCCGACATTACCAGTTCCAGCTTGACCACCGATGGGGGCGCCGACAGTGTAGCCCTCGAATCCCTCGTAGCCGAGGAGGGCCGCATGAGCGACCGAGGCGCAGCCCAAGATGGCTGCTAGGGTGCAAGTCAAAGTTGTCATTCGCATTAGTCAATCTCTCCCCTCCCAATGAGCATGGGATGAAAACAGGACGCAGGGCCATGAAAAGATTTTCGATCCAGTTCCGCCCGGCAAGAGAACTAGTCGACGGGAGGCAGCGCTCCTCTCAATCGCAAACCGCGGAAAAACTCGTAACGCCCAAAGCAGGTTAATTGCCTTACTCGCCAGAGGATACGCACCGCTGACGGAAACGATCGGCTGCCCCACCGATCACACAAATTCACCCCTCACAAGGCCATCGACAGCACGGCTGAGTTGATCAGAAAGGTCTACTTAAGGGCGCCGAAAAGGTTGTGCCCTTTAGATGTTTTCCTCGCCAACCCAGTTGTCTGTTGGTGCTCCTCAGCAGGAACGATAAGTTGAACTCGCTAAACGCATGTTAGCAAAAAGCAATTAACGATGTTTCTCAATCGATTGTTGTTTTTTATCAAAGTGCCTCTCCTCGTAATGGCAGTAGTTTCCGCTGCCATTCTCATGATCCTCGCTTCCCCGATACTCGGATGGCTGCCGCAACTTGTTGATTTGAATCACAAGATCGAGTAGACTAACGAGCAAGTCGAAGGGCTTCTTGCGAAGCGTTGAGTTGCGAACTGAGCTCGTCTCTCAAACGCACGACAACTGCTGAACGAAGAACGTCTGCATGTGATCGGTGACTCAGCAGGCCAGCTCGTTGTGATCTTCTGAACCGAGGCGTCGGCCTCACAATTCGCCGGGAGGTAATGGGTTGATCAGATTGTCATCAGTTGTTCTTCTGACACTCACCATTAGCGCTTCCCATGCGGCAACGCCACGTTCGTTCGACTTTCGGTACGCTCGATACGGAACCTATTACACGATCCCTCAAACCAGTAGCGAAGCGGGTGATGCGCGTCTCTGGCTCGCCAATCCTGATGAACCAGTTCGAGGCGTGATCGTCTTCAATGACCTGGGGAAGAGCCGGGCGAACATTCAAGGATACCAACAGGCTGCCGCATCCATGGGTTTCGGTTTGATCGCAACCGAGTCGGGATTCCAGGGGCTCGCAGCTCAGTTCACGCGGCAGACGATCAATTCGATGATGACGGCGGCCGCGGCGTCATCGGGGCGTCCCGAACTGGAGATGGCGCCGCTCGCTTATATTGGATTCAGTGGTGGAGGCTGGGATAGCATGGTCTCCGCTCAGCATGCACCGGAACGAGCCATTGCGTACGTCGCGAACCGCATTGCCATTGGGCCGCACGAAGACGCGCAGCCCGGTTGGACAGAAGTTCCAGGCCTCTTCCTTGCCGGCGGCCGGGACGACAATCAACAGCCCAGCGAAGTGTTTGAGGCTGTGATCAAGGGCAGCGGGTTCCTCAGTGGTACGGCGATCCGGGAGCAAGGCGGTTTAGCGGCGCTGGGCGTTGTTCCCAACGGCAGTCATAGCGATGAATCGGGCTTCGTTCCGGCGGGCGCCGGCTATGAAATGGCGATGTACTGGATCTCACAGGCGTCAAAGCATCGACTGCCCGCTAATCCTCCAGCGCCCTTCCTGAACGATTTCGAGTCGGACGAGGGCTGGTTAGGGGCCGCCGACCAATACGTCCTCGGCAGCGGCGGGTCGGTCGATACGCCAGGCGGAGTCAGCGCTTTCAAACCGATTGGTCCGATCGGTAGCTATCCGGGCGATCCGACCACAGCGTCATGGCTGATCGACGCGGACACGGCGCAAGCTTACCGCGCCTTTGCCTCCAACGACCTCGCCGGGCGCACTCGATTGCCGTTGGGAACGCCGCTCGTGATTAGTTCGATTGCTCCGTTGGCGAGTTTTACTCGCAACGCGACCGTGTCCATCGTGGTCAATCCGCGTGACTATGACGATACTGTACCGATCTCGCGAATGGAGTTTTATGATGGGGCGCAACTACTGGGGAGCGACAATACCTCCGCCGACGGCTGGTCCTTCAATGCGCTCCTCGCCACGACCGGTGTGCGGGCGCTCAACGTGATCGGCTATCGCAGCGATGGGCAAATCCGCGCTGGCCTGCGGGTTGTGAGCGTGGTGGCGGTCGTGCCCGAACCACAAACGCTGCTCATCGCGGCCAGCATGGTCAGCCTGATATTCACGCGACGTTGTTCTCGCGCGAGACAGTAATCGTTGCGGTTGGCTTTGGAAGCTTGGTTGTCACTACTCAAAGTGGCATTTTACCCCTTGGCATTGGGTTCTTATCTCATGGCAATTTCCCGTAGACACTTTCTTCAGTCGAGCACCTTCACAGCCGCGGGCCTACTGATTGCTGATTCATCATCGAATACCCTGTTGGCCGATTCTGTTCCGACCGCCGCGCAGTCGTCGATGCGCTTCCGGCAGGTGCATCTCGACTATCATACCAGCGGCTTAATCGCTGACATCGCCACCCAGTTTGATCCTGACGAGTTTGCACGTTCTCTGCAGAAAGCGTACGTGAATTCCGTCACCTGTTTCGGTCGCTGTCACCACGGCTACATCTACCATGACACGCAGAAGTTTCCTGAACGACATCATCCCTTCCTTAACCGCAATCTCTTAAAGGAACAGATCGAAGCGTGCCATAAGCTCAACATTCGAGTCCCAGTGTATGTGACGGTGCAGTGGGATCACTTCACGGCGCAAGAGCACCCTGAATGGTTGATGCGCACGGAACTGGGGGCTCCTGAGGCGCAAGGCGATACGAACATGTTTCACCCCGGATTCTACAACCATCTGTGCATCAATACCCCTTATCGAGATTTCCTGAAGAGCTACCTCGCCGATCTCTTTGAGAATGTTCCCGTGGACGGATTGTTCTTAGATATTCATCACGTCCGCCCGAATGCGAATCGGGAGTGTATCGCGGGCATGCTGAAGAAAGGACTTGACCCCTCGATCGAATCGGTCCGCTTGGCTTACTACCAGCAGGTGATGCATGAGTACAAGGCGGACCTGACCGCCTTTATCCGGAAGCTGGATCATTCATGCGCGATTTTCTACAACGGGGGACACGTCGGCCCCCACGTGCGGCCTTCACTGGCAGCGAACACCCATCTCGAGCTCGAGTCACTACCCAGTGGTGGCTGGGGGTACCTGCATTTTCCGCTCACCTCGCGTTTCGCCCGCACTCTGGGGCCAGAGATTATGGGGATGACCGGAAAGTTTCACACCTCTTGGGGTGACTTTCATTCGCTTAAGAACCGTGCCGCCCTCGAGTTTGAAACCAGCATGATGCTGGCCATGAATGCGAAGTGCTCGATCGGGGACCAGCTTCATCCCCGTGGAGAGCTTGATGACGCCACCTATGATCTCATCGGCTTTGCGTATCAACAGGTGGCGGAGAAGGAGGCCTGGTGCGAAGGCGCGCGAGCGATTGTCGAGATTGCTGTGCTCAGCGCCGAAGAGTTCATTCAGCAGCGGACGCCCGACATGATGCTCGGCGCGGTGAAGCTGTTGCAAGAAGGTTCGCAACAATTCGATATTGTTGATAGCCAAAGCGACTTTAGTAAGTACAAGGTGTTGGTCCTGCCGGACGCCATTGCGGTTGATGAGCGACTGCAAGCAAAGATTAAGCAGTTTTTATCCGCTGGGGGTGCACTCTTGGCTTCTCATCAGTCGGGCCTAACGCCAGCGGGAACGGAGTTTGCGCTGCCCGAGTGGGGCGTGGCTTATGTCGGTGACGCTCCCTACAATCCCGACTTCATTGCGCCGCATGAAGCGCTGGGCGCGGGCCTACCGGTGACGGAACTTGTGATGTATCTCCGGGGGCTGGAAGTGCAGGCCGCTTCGGGCAGCAAGGTGTTGGCCGACGTTCACGTGCCGTACTTCAATCGCGAGTGGGATCACTTCGTGTCGCACAAGCACACACCCTCGTCGGGGAAAATTGGCTATCCCGGGGTCGTTAAAACAGGGCGGGTCATCTATTTCGCGCACCCGATTTTTACGCAGTATGCCAAGCAGGCTCCGCTGTGGTGCAAGAAGCTCGTCCTCAATGCGCTGGAGCTACTTAACCCACAGCCGCTGGTCAGGCACGACGGGCCTTCCTCGATGATCACAGCGCTTAACGAACAGCCGGCGAAGCAGCGTCAGATTTTGCATCTCCTGCACTATGTGCCGGAACGCCGGGGCACGGAGTTCGATACCATCGAAGATGTCTTTCCGATTCACAACGTGAACGTCTCCGTGCGCGTGGCGGATCGGCCGCAAACTTTGAAAGTGGTTCCGAAGGGGGAGCCGGTTGCCTTTGACTACAAGAATGGCCGAGTTGAGTTTGCGGCGCCGGAAATCAAAGGCCATCAGATGATTGAGTTGGGCTTCTAGTGGTCTGTCACAGTCGAATCTTGGGGTGCCACTGTCCGGCTTGTCCGGCAGTGGGAAGCGGGTACACGGCGCCCACTGCCGGACAACCCGGACAGTGGCACCCCTAAATCTGCGTGTGACAAACCACTAGTTCGATCACTCCCAAAGTTCCAAAGCTTTGCGTGACCTCTGGAGGCGCCTGCCACATGAAAATGGGTTATTTGACGATGCGATTCGCTTTGGGCTGTTGCTTCTCTTTGATCTCTCGCGACTTCCGTGGCGATCTCCTCGGCGCGTTCCGCGGGGTATTGCTTTGGTTCGCCTCGTTTTATGCGCTGGTCGCGCACTTTCCAGTTCAAGCTGCAACCTTCAAAGCCGTGCCACTGGATGGCGGCGGCTGGGTGAGCGGCTTCGCCCAGGCGGATGACGGCCGTTTGTACGCCTACGGCGATGTCTTTGGCGCTTGGAGGAGCGACAATGGCGGCGCCAATTGGTCTTACCTCAATTGGGGCATTCCGGGTGGAGACATCGTCGGTTACGGCATGGCCGTGGAGCAGAACAATGCGGACGTTGTGTACTATTCCACCAACACGTCGCTGTGGAAGTCGACCGATGGCGGGGCGACCTGGAGCGCGCTCCTAACCGATCTGGGGGAAAACACGCCGCGGTTCCGCGGCTCTGCGCCGATCTTGATCCGCTGCAATGATCCCCAAGAGCTCTGGTTCGCTGGTCCTCGCAAGAACCTCACCGGTTGGCTGTGGCGCTCGAAGGACGGCGGCGCCACGTGGAGCAAGGCGGGCGGTTCGGCCTTCGACTCGAATCGGGCGCGCACACTTCACAACACCGCGGCGAACCCCAATCAAATTTGGGTTGGCGCCGAAGATGGTTTGTATGTCTCCACCAATGGCGGCGCCACCTTCGACCAGGTCAGCGGCCTGAGTGAAGTAGGGATGATCCAGCGCTTCTCGTCCGGTCCTCACGTTGGCGTCGGGCTCGTGACGCGCGGTAACATCGACGGGGACGGCGGGGGGATTTCGCGAATCACCGCTCGCGACTTCGAAGACGCCAGCACTTACTTGGCCACGCGGTCTCAGGTCGCAGGCCTGCACTTCGGCTACCCCACTGGATTGCAAATCTTTTCCGATGGCACGTGCAGCGCCTGGAATACGCCGGCCGATCGTCACGGATTCAGCACCGATGGCGGCCAACTTTTCTCTATTCGCCCGACCACAGTGAACACTACCAATGTCCCCATCTGGACGACCGCTGCTGAGATGACCGCCAAGAACCATCCCGACTATGGCACGGACCAAGTGATCGAGGACGTCACCAATCCCAACAAATGGATCATCACCGGCGGCGGGGCCGCCATGTTCAGCCTCGACAAAGGGCATTCCTGGCAGTACTTCCCCAATGGGAGCGGGCTCGCCGCGGTCAAAACTTACGCTGTGGGCGTCAGCCGCCACGACGTCAACCGCATCTACATTCCCGCCTCCGACATCGGGTCGGCCATCGTTACCGATGGTGGCGCCAGCGGCACCGCCGTCTTCAGCAGCCACCAGAAGATTGCCGGCCTCCAAAGCTGTTTCCGTATCATGGAGGGGCCCGACACTCAGCACCTGGTCTTGGCGGGCGTCGATCAAGGGTCCAACTGCAATCTGATCCTCCGCAGCACCGATGGCGGTGCGAACTGGAAGAAGCTCGATCTCACCAGTAGTGGCTTGCCACGGTCCACCGAAGGCATCACCAAGTGTGTCATGTCCCTGACCGACGCGAACGATTATCTCGTCGTACTGTCCGCACAAGGGGGAAACGCCGGCGTTTGGCGCACTACCAATGGGGGCGCCAACTTTCGCCAGGCGAGCGGCCTGCCCGAGGGTCTCTCCACCGGTCATCGCTACGAACCAACCGCTTGTTTTCTGGAGCGTGATGCGACGGCGCTAAACACGCGCTACTTCGTTTCGCGGCGCGCCGCCGACAACTCGGCCCCCTCCACAGGACTCTACAAGTCCACTGATCGTGGCGCCAATTGGAAGCACGTTTCGCATCCCTTCGGCCCGAGCGCCTGGGTCTGGTGTCTAGCGGCCGACCCGGTTCGCAGCGGCAACCTGTGGGCGGCCGGCGCTGACTCGGGGGTGAAGGTCTCCCGTAACGGCGGACGTGACTGGACCAGCACCGCGCAGTATTTCAAGTGCCGATTCGTTGCTTCCTGCGATGGCAAAGTGGCGCTCTTCGGCCAAGCCGAAGGCAACGTTCATCCCCGCCTGTATTACTCCAACGACGATGGCGAAACCTTCACTGCGCTCACGAGCGCTGATCACAACTTTCACGGGGTGCAGGGGCTCGCTGTGGATCGTAACGGCAAAATCTGGGTGAGTTGGAACTCTTGCACGGTAGTCGATCCATCGGCTCGCCGGTGAGGATCCACCAGCCACCGCAATCGGCTTGCGATGATGGAACGCCGCTCGTAAACGACCGACTTCACTGACGGCCGCAAGCTTGAAAAACAGAACGCCCTGGGGGAGCTCTCCCAGGGCGTTCTCAGTCCGGCAACAAGCCACGGCATGACTATCGCTTGCGTCGTCGCAACAGAACTCCACCCGCCAACGATCCGCATGCCAATAATGCGAACGCCAGCGAACTCGGTTCCGGCACGACGGTCGCCGAGAAATTATCGACAGCGGACCAGCTCTGGTTGCGAACGCCAAAGTTCAGAAAAGCGGGCGTGAGCGCGGTGCTCAGCGTCAGGTCGCCCGCCACGTTGATATTCGAAGGCCCAAACGAGGTCGCAATCGCGCCGGGGGTCGTGCCGGCTGCGCCGAAGTCTTGAAGAAAACCGCTGGCTGTCCAAATCACGCCGCTGGTGGGCTTCTCGAGCGTTGTGGAGAACAGGTACCAATTCCCACCCGTGAGCGCGACCGAAGGCTGCATCCCGCCGTTGGCGGCGGCCCCGCCATTGCCGCCGGCGCGGAAGCCGATCTGGACGGCGCCCTGTAATGCGCCACCGACAACAGAAGTGCCCGGTGGTGGGTTATTGCCCCAAGCGTTAGCGCTGCTATCGGACAGGCCGATCAACGCCTTCGAGTTGCCGCCGCCAAACCCGTTGGCGTTGAGCTTGAGCATCATCGAAACGGTGACAGCGCCAGAGGGCCCCGGGCCGATCACGTAGGACGATGGGGAGGGGATCAAGGTGGTCGAGTCGTTGGACCCTTGACCAATCAGCAGACCACCGCCGCCGCCCACGCCAGCGGTCGGCGAATGACTCACCAGCGATCCCCCGTTGACGTTGTAGCTCGGAAGCGTATTAGTAGAAAAGTCGTCGAAAAAGAGCGGGACGGCCGAGCTGACCCCCGCGTTGACCATGCACGCCAGCATGGCCATGGCAAAGAGATAAGAGCGCATCGCATTCCTCCAGAAAAGAATCATTGGCAACCCGAAACCCAGTTGGACCAGTCCTGTACCAGCGGCATCTGGCTGCGTCGGACGACGCAGGGCGACGGACTTGCCGCATCGACACCGAGCCGGATCTCGCCCCACTCCGCGGGGCGGTACAGTCAACTACAGTGTTCACGATATCCCGAAGCAATTCAGGATGTTTCTCAATCGATTGGTGTTTTTTCTCAAACTGCTCGATCATCCTGGGCCTGCCAACCCGTGCTTCTGGTTTGTTGACGTACTTCAATCGCCACGCAATGCTGGCGGAGGACGCCCCAGGGACGAAGCTGAGCTCGGGCTGATAGTTGGTTGGGCGTTCCTGAATGTAGCCGTCACACAACGAGATCGTCCGCATGAACGTCTCCCTTCTGGCCATCTCAGCCCTCCTGGTCGCGGCGGGCCCGTGCTTGCGCCAAGCCAAGGCCCAGGTCGATGTCAACTACGATGAGGCCAAGGTTCACCCCTACACCTTGCCGGACCCCCTGGTGGCCAACGACGGGACCAAGATCACGTCCGCCGCGCAATGGCGCGATTCTCGGCGCGAGGAGCTGCTAAAGCTGTTTGAGGAACATGTCTACGGCCGGCGGGGTTTGGGGGATGGGGTCCGACCCGGTCTGTAGCGGTAACCTCTGGGTGGCGGGCGACGACTTTGGCGTGCAGGTCTCACGCAACGGGGGACGCGATTGGACCATCACTGCACAGCATTTTAGGTGCCGGTTCGTCTCCTGTGATGGCAAAGTGGACCTCTTCGGACAGGCCGATGGCGACGCTGATCCGCGCCTGTATTATTCCCGCGACGATGGTGAAACCTTCTCCGCGCTCACCAGTGCGGGCCACAAATTTCACGGCGTGCAGGGGCTTGCTGTGGATCGAACCGGCAAAATCTGGGTGAGTTGGAACTCTTGCACGGTGGTCGATCCCGCTGACGGCGCCTCAAGCGTCGATTCCCCGGGCGTGCAGCTCGAGTTCGACAAGAGTGAACTCGCCCACTAATCCGCGCGGTCATTCGCCGCTGAGCTTTGTTGGGTTGGGAGTCTTCCCTTCCGTCGACAGAAACATCAGCTTGCCGTGGTGCGGCGCTAGGTCGATCGAGAGCGAATCACGAGCGCCAAGGGGTTCAGCCTTATCAAGATCCCAATTGAAACACGTCGCGCTTTCGACCCCAATCAACTCGCGGATTGAAAAGCGGCTTGCTTGTCGGCTGTTGTTGCGGTTGAGGAAATAGACTGCCCAGGACTTTCGCGAAGAATCTTCGCGCACGAGCACTTCAAACTCGCGCGGCGTCGCTGCAAACGGTAGACGCGACGTTAGTTTCGTGGCGCCGGGCTCGAGGAATCGGAACAGATCGACGCGCTCTTGGGTAATCTCATGAAAGAGATCGGAGGTGTT
The DNA here is from genome assembly GCA_022841705.1 of Pirellulales bacterium. Lineage (GTDB taxonomy): Bacteria > Planctomycetota > Planctomycetia > Pirellulales > Lacipirellulaceae. Next base: position 1,337,581 of record JALHQZ010000002.1, on the reverse strand, counting down.
GATCACCCCTCCCGTCATTCCAATCCAGAGCGCGATCGACTTCGTCTCTTCGTCCGTCAGATTGCTGTATCGGCTCCGCAGAATCATGGCGTCCGGGTCGTTTTGCCACCATATGTTATTGATGTGCTGAGCGCCCCGCGTTTCGTCGAACATATTGGTGGAACCCTCCCAACTAGGGTTGATATCCCCCGCGACGCGCATTCCATCGACGTACCCCAGCATCACCGGGAAGGGTGCAATGCATCCCAACCAGTAAGACTCGGGGCCGATTTCTTGGCGAATCAACTCGAAGAGCTCCCGTTGGTACTCGGCAGAGGTCTTGCCGGGCGCGAAGCGCCGCACGGCGTGGGAGTCTTCCGCACCGTAGTACATGAAATCGGTTTTGAAGAACGTGAATCCCTGCTTGCGGAGCGTGCGAAAGATCTGCCGCAGGTGCTCCATCACTGCGGGATTGCTGGTATCGAGGACGTAAATCTCTTCGTCCATGGCGCCCCACAATCGCTCCTCGCCATAAAACTTGAGCTGGACGATGGGGGAGCCGTCGTTACGGCACAGAATCCAATCGGGATGGTCGGCGAACAATTGGCTGCGGTTGCCAACCATGTAAGGGGCGATCCAAATCCCGGCTCGGTAGTTGTGAGCCAGGATCTCTTTCGCGGCAGGCCCCAGCCCCTGGGGAAACTTGTGGCTGGGGGTGAGCCAATCGCCAACGTGTGGCGCGTAGCCGGCATCGATTTGAAACGTTTGCAGCCGAACCGGGGGCTGCACAATGGCGAAGCCCTTGAGATAGTCCGAAACCATCGCCGCAGTTAAGTGATAGTAGGTGTAGTACCAACTGCACCAATGGTAGGATTGAGGCTGATCGTTCTTGTCGCCCATAAAATCGGCGACTGCCTGGGCCCCACTCCGCATCCCCTCGTAGGCGTCTGCATGCTCAGCGAGAAAGAACACGGGCAGGTGATCGTACGCCACGTTTTCGGTGGCGATGCGCAGGTCGAGACGCTGCTCGCCGCCATGAGCGTGGGTGGGGTGACAGTACGCGTGAGGCCGATAGATTTTGTAGTCGCACGCGGTGATGATCAAGTTGTGACCCGGTGTGCTGGGCAACAATCCCGTAACGGCGTGGCATTCGCTATGCCGCGCGTCATTCGCCGGCCAGTCCTTCACACCCCCCTGTCCCGAGATAATCGCGGGAGTGCGGTACACCTTGGAAGCGCCTTCAACTTTGGCCTGATGGATAAGTGACACCAACCCGGGCACACTCTCCAAGCCCGTTAGCAGGGGCTTGATCGTTAGCACTTCGCCTTGCGAGTTGAGTTCCAAATTGAACGTGCCGTGCAGCAAGTTGTATTGGATCGTTTTGCGGTCCCCGGACTCCGTGACCTTGATGCTCAGCGATGTGAGCGCGCGATTGTCCAGCGCCGGATAGCAGTTGGTGAGTTTGACGGACGAACCAAGAACGTCGAACCGGCCATCTTGATAGACCACAGTCTTAAGGGGATGGGCGCAGACCGTGGTGACAAATCCAACGACGCAGAGGATGTAAGACAAGCAACGTTGGTTCATCAGTTTGGATCGCTCAAGGTGAATTGGCGCGTTGGCTGGCGCCGGTTCGTCACGACGACTGCAGGAACTCATAACCGGGGTGCGGCTCGCGACTGAGCATGGCAGCCGCTTGCGAGTCGCTGGGGATGGTCTGAGTCGCTGCGTCCCACGCAAGTTCCCGCCCCAACCTGGCGGAAATGGCGGCGAGGTGACAGAGGTCCATTGCGGCAACATGGCTGGCGCAATCCGAGATTGTTTCCCCCCCTTCGCGGATCGCCCGATAGAAATTCGCTTTATGACCTTCCGCTGGCTTTCCCTTGAAAAGGGCACGCAACTCTTCGGCTCCATATTGTCCGATATCCCAATCCTGTTCGATAGGGACGCCGGTGATCTTCTCGCGGTTGACAAAGATTCGGCCGCCGTCACCTTCGAAGAGGATCCCGTTGTCAGCGCGACTGCTAATGTGAAGTTCGATCCCATCCGCGAAGTGCAGAATTACATTGAAGTCCGGCGAGGTGTTGTAGGAGTCTTCCACTTGAGGATAACCATCCTTTAGCGGGACGGGATGCTTAGCGTCTCGTCCATCAATCCTAAGTAGGCGCTCGCCATAGGGAGTGTCGGGAGCGTTTCGGCCGATGGCCCACAGCGCGATGTCTACATGATGCGCGCCCCAGTCCGTAAACTTTCCGCCCGAGTAGTCGTACCACCAGCGAAATTCGTAGTGAGAGCGCTCGATGCGAAATTCGCGCCGGGGCGCAGGGCCTTGCCACATTTCCCAATCGAGTTCTGCGGGCACGGCCACTGCCGGGAACGGCCCCCCGGTGGGGCAAACGCCTAGCCCGCAAGTAATCTTGTTGATTCGCCCCAAGTACCCTTTATGCAGCAGGTTGACCGCGCGGAGAAATCGGTGGCGATCCGCGCGTTGCTGCGTACCAACGAGGAACGCCAAGTCGGGGCGCTTCGCACGGGCGGCGTTAATCAAGCGTCCCTCTTCGACCGTCAGCGTGAGCGGCTTTTGACAAAAGACGTGCTTGCCGGCCGCCAGCGCCTCGATTGCGATTTTCACGTGCCAATGATCGACCGTCACAATGCTCACGGCGTCCACGTCCGACCGATCTAAAACTCGACGATAGTCCTGCGTAACAGTAGCTCGACCGTCGCACACGGCGCGATCGGCGAGCGCCTGCTTGGCGTGTCGCAGGTCGACATCGCAGATCGCGACAACATCGCCAAACTGGGCGTGCTCGCGCGCGTCGACCATACCCATCGACCCCACCCCGATGAGTCCAATCCGCGGGCGATCGTTGGCGGCCACATTGGCGAACGCGCGCTGGTCGCGCACCGTCACTGTTGCCGCGATTGCGGCAGTTGACATGGACCGCAGAAATTGGCGACGACTGACCGATTGCGTTTCAACGCGAATCATAGCTTAGATTGCTCCGGAGTCTTGAACACTCGAATAACCACCCCTCACCCCTTGGCGCCTCGATCGGTGAACCAGCGACGGAGTGTGAATTACTGTCACCCGTCTAGCGAGGAGGCTCCTCCACTCCTGAGCTCACGCATAGCAGCCACTAGCTCAGGCCAGATCGATCTTCCCGATGTCACTTCAGTCAGCCGATCGGGTAATTCTTCAGTATCGTCTCATTCTTTCTGCGAGGTGAGATTGAACTCGAAGACGTTGTTTCCCCCCGACTTTACCTCTTCGCTTAAAGTCGATTCAGAATTGTACCGTGCCGGAATATATTCCTCGCGTAGCGCTACGCCCATGGAGGGGATGATTGGGCCCTTGGGGCGTGACGCCTCGACCTGAATCCGATGCTTGCCCGGGATCGCCCTGAGCGTGAACTTGCCGTCTTTGATTTGCCCCGCATCGGGCGCGCCGGTCCCCTGCGGAGTGAACGTGATATAACCCTCGGGGATCGGTTGGCCATCGAAGCTCACCGTTCCCGAGATCTTCGCTTTCCCGTCGCCGGATCCGCAACCACCAAACGCCAGGGGGATGAGTGACATCGCCAGCGTCGCAAAGTTACGGCGATTGAACACACGCTGAGTCATTAGAAGGGCTCCTCGCCATTTCGACTTCCGAGAGCGTTGTAAACGAGTAAATCGATAGAGTCCGCGATTGTTCCAACCGAACCATCAACCCGCGCTGCAACAACGATGCCGGGGTGGTAGCTGCGGGCCGACATTTCATAATGCGGTCCAAACCCTGAGCACGGGTTGACCGCCGACTGGAAGTTGCAATAGGGGATGCGGTCGGGGACACTCGTATTAGGCGGATAGAGGGTGGTGAACGACACGCCGCCGTGAATCGGATTGTAGTACCGTCCGCGAATGTCGTGGATAATGGGTGAGAGTGAATCTTCCACGAGTTTAATCTCGCTAAAGGCGAGTGTTTTGGAGGTCCCATCGGTCACTTCGGCGATCTTGATTCCATCCCGATCGGATTCCCTGCGCCGCGCGAAATAAACGCCATCCTGCTCAGCGCTCCACTTCGGATCGACCGGGGTGGTTGGCGTCGGCCTGACAGTTAGGTCCGTGGGCGGACGCACGTTGAGGTAACGACTTCCCGTGCAGGCGACGTAGTTGCCGTGGAAGCCCTGCGTTGTTAGCGGGCTGCTTCCGCCAGGACCCGTGGCAGTAATCGTCTTCGGCGAAACTTCGTCCGAGGGACAGATAACTGCGGGGACTACCGCGTCGGTGCGAAGAAACAAGAACGCCATCGCCCCTGTCTTCATATGTTCCTCAAATTGCTGAGAAAGGACCGCTTCTTCCAGATACGGCAGCAAATCGTGCATCCAACAGCGGCGATTCTGGTTGCCCGGCCCTGCCGTTGTATTCGCGCTAATCCATCCGTGAGTGCCATGGGGGAAGCCCTTCTTCGTCGATTCGTAGTTGAGTGCGGCGAGGGCGACTTGCCGAATGCCATTGGTGCATTGCGAACGCCGCGCAGCTTCACGCGCCGCTTGAACCGCGGGCAGGAGCAGCGCCACCAGAATCCCAATAATCGCAATGACCACCAACAGTTCCACTAACGTGAAAGCTGCGATTCTGTTCGGGCGACGGTCAGTCGCAAGGAATAATGTTTTCATAGTCTGGTCTCACGATAGCGCTGCTTGAGGTATCAGCGACAAGGACGCCTGCCCCGTTGTGTTTACGTTGATCGCGGTGGAATCCGTTTCGAATGGAGGGCTGCTTCACTAGCGACTTTCCGCGGAACGCAAGGAAGTCGCCTGCGTGCTGGCAGGCACAGTGGTTGATTGCGAGTCTCGAATCAAGATTCGCTCGATCTCTTCCAGACTTCGGCCTTTGGTCTCTGGCAATTGCTTCAAAACGAACACGAAGCCAGCCGCACAAATCGCGGCGTAGAGCCAAAACGTTCCTGAAGCGCCCAGCGACTTGTTGAGGAGCGGAAAGGTAAAGGTAAGCGCCGTGCAAGCCAGCCACAGGGCCAGCACGGCGACGGACATCGCTTTACCGCGAATCCGGTTGGGGAAGATCTCTGAAATCACGACCCAGGTCACCGGCGCCAACGACATGGCGTAACAACCAATCGCCGCCAGCACTAACGCAACCATGTGGGGGCCGGTGCTCTTCGCGTGGAAGAGTCCCCCTAAAATTACGAATAGCACCGCCAGTCCGCCACAACCGACCAACATCAGGATGCGCCGGCCAAGCCGGTCAACTGTCTGCATCGCGATGACGGTAAACAGCAGGTTCACGACCCCCGTCGCCACGATCGCGACCATCACGCTCCGCACGTCATACCCCGCGGCGCGGAAAATCTCGTCAGCGTAATTGAAGATGACATTAATGCCGCACCACTGTTGCAAGACCACCAGCACGAGCCCGATCACTAGCGCCCGAGAGTTCTCAGGAGCCATCAGGGAGCGATCGTTTCCTGACGCGTGCTCACTCTGCTGAAGCATTTCTTCAATGGCGACAATTTCTTGATTGGCGTAGGGCACGCCACCAACGCGCGCCAGAACCTTCCACGATTCGTCAATTCGTCCAGCGCTTGCAAGCCATCGCGGACTCTCGGGCACTGTGAACGTCAGCAAGAAAAACGCGATCGCGGGAACAGCGCACGCGGCAAACATCCACCGCCAGCCGACTTCTCCGCACCACGTCTCCGCAAGTCCGGCCCCAGAAAGTTCACCCGGAACTCCACTGGCAATAACCCAATTGACCACTTGTGCGGTGAGGATGCCGATGACAATCGTCAATTGATTGACCGAGACCATGCGGCCGCGAATGACGGCGGGACTGATCTCCGCGATGTACAAAGGCGAAAGACTCGACGCGATGCCGATTCCCACCCCGCCGATCCCGCGCGCAAAGTTGAAGGCAATCAAACTTGTCGCCAGCGCCGTCAGAATGGAACTCCCAATGAACAATAGGCCCGAGAGTAGCAGGGGAGACTTGCGGCCGAAGCGATCGGTTAGCGGGCCCGAGACCAAGGCCCCCAGCAAGCAGCCTAAGAGCGCGGAACTCATCGCCAAGCCTTGCTGAAACTCGTTCTCCGCAATCGAAAAGTACTGCTCGTAGAACGGCTTTGCTCCGCCGATGACCACCCAGTCGTAACCAAAGAGCAGTCCCCCCATAGCCGTCACCAGGCAGACCCGCCAGATGAACTTGTAGTCGAAGTTCAGAGTTGATTTGCTCGTGGACATGAAGTGCGACGGAGAAAGCAGTGAAGAGCGATAGTTGAAGAAAAGTGAACCGAAAGCGACCCAGACTGACGGAACGTCATTTAATGAGCATTTGCACTTGATCCGGGGAAAGAGTTGCTTGGGGCTGGAAGGAATCGCTAGCAAGATAGGCGTGCAGACTCGCCAAAAATTGCCGGGCGGCCGGGCGACGTTGTTGATCGCTGAGCACGTTGGCCGAAGTGACGAGCACATTGCCCGCATCAACTTGAGCTTCGAAGGCGAGCGCGAGAAGCCGCGGATGGGCCCAGTCGGGAACCACCTGGATCAGCGGTTGCACGGTGGGGCAAACCTCCGTTAAATCCATGGCGGCTGCGCCGTTGATCAGTTCCCACCACTGCCAGTTGCAGTGTGATTCGGTGGGAAAGTTGCGGAGCAAAGGATGCTTCGGCTGGCAAAGAATCCCCAAAGTATGCGGCTCCTGACCCATCGTCCAAGTGGTGTTCCAAAAGAGCGGAGAGAAGCCGAGCACTTGATCGGTCTTGACCGAGCTTGGAGGGAGAGTTAGCAGCACTTGCCCACCGTTGGCGAGTTGCTGCCGAGCCTCGTCATCCCAGCGCGAAGTCACCAGCGTATTTCGAGCCCTTGCATCTGACTCAGCCGCTAGAGGCTCGATGGGATAGACCCACAAATCCCAATCATTTTCAATATCCGAATCGGCCAGACCGACAATCAATTGCAACTTACGTGGTGCGGGCGCACTCGCTAGCGGAACGCTGATCGGGCCAACTTCTCGCAGCTCCCCGCGGGCGACTTGAGAGCTGAGCTCTCCAGAGGCGAGTACTTGCTGCGTGCCAGCGACCACAACCTTCCATCGCAGTTGGGCCGGCTTCAGCTCGCGCGGCCCGAAGTTTGCGAGTTCGAGTTCCGCACGAAGTGATTCCGCCGTGGTGAACGTCCGCTGCTTCAGTCGCGCTAGCGGAACTACCGGTCCGCAGAACCGTGCAATCTCGCGCGCGCTAACGTAGGGTTTGGGCTCCCAAAAGGGGTCGAGCATCCCGACCAGCGCCGTCCCCTGGCCCGTGAAATCGCTCAGCCCGAGGAGCTGAAAACCCGCGTAGCCGGGCGTGCGCAAGGCGGATTCGATCTCTTCCTTATAACAAAGTGTCTGCAGCTTGCCGGAAGCCAGGAGGAATTCGCGGGCCTGTGATCCTTGGCCAATCGCGGCAAGCTCATCGGCAAAAATATCGAAGTTCTTTGCCTTGAGGTGTCCGGTGTATTTATGGCGTTCATCGAAGTTGGGAAAGACACACCACTGGCCAATCTCGTGTGAAATTACGGGGACCGAATAATCGGTGTTGATGCTCCGGTAGTCGCTGTTAGTTTCGGGCGGCTTCGCATTGATACGCGACTTCAACCCGTCACCCCACTGATGCATACGGGCGTTCGCATTAACCTGAAACTGGTTAACGTCGAGCGCGGGCCAACCCGTCGCCCCCGTGTAAAGCCGGCGATCATCCCGGCGACGCAACTCGTTTACCCACGCCGTCAAAAACGCCTCTCGATTCTTGCCTTCGGACTCATTACCACTCGCCAACATAATGAACGACGGATGGTCGCCAAAGGCCTTTACAATTCGCCGGGCTTCCTCGATGACAAACCGATCGATCGGTTGCCCATCACCCAACATCGCGCCGAAGTTTGCCCAGGTGCCGCACTCAATTTGCAGATACATCCCCAATTCGTCGGCCGCCACGAAAGCCGCCTCGGGGGGGCAATACGAGTGAAAGCGAATATGATTCAGCCCGTGATCGCGGCAGGTTGCAAACACTCGTTTCCAATGTTTGACATTAACCGGCGGATGCCCCGTGAGCGGAAAGACACAGCAATCAACCGTCCCCCGGAGGAATCGCGGCTGACCGTTGATGAAAATGTGGCGATCGGCGGTGCTGATCGTGCGAATGCCGAACGAACGTTCGATACGCTGGCCCGACCCTGGTGGATTTCCTCTCGGAAGCCACTCGACTTCAACGTCGTACAGATTCGGTGCGAACTCATCCCAGAGAGCCGCGTCGGGTCCGAGCGCAAGCTCCACCGTCACGGCCTTGCGTGTGTTCGCGTCCGACTGCTTGGCTGGCGCCGTGTGCTGGAGCGTGACACTTTGCGCGGAGCCACCAGCATTACCCCGCAAGCGGGCGTGCAGCGTGAGCGTTCCCTCGATGGGGCTCGTGGTTTGGTTGTCGACTAATGCAGTTGCCTTAAGCAGATGTTGCGGTCCTGAACAGTCCAGCCGAAGTTCGTCGATCCAACTGGTGGGAGTCGTGCGCAGTTCAACTTTACCGATGATCCCATTCCAGTTGCCCTGGGTCTGATCGCTGACGCTGTGCGAACTCGAACCGACATCAATGTGCTGCGTATTGTCAACGCAAATCACTAGTTCATGCTCGCCGGGAGTCGCATCCGCAGTGAGCTCGAATTCGTGAGGTACGGCCAGACTTTCCGCCTTGCCAATAAATTTTCCATCCAGCCAGACCTGGGTGAACCAGTGACATCTTTCAAGATGCAGGATGACCCGTCCCTTCGACCAGCCGTGCGGAATTGAGATTGTTCGACGATACCATGCCGGGCCGACATAGCTTGTGCTGGGGGTGAGCCAAAAAGGAAGCTTGATTTCGTGCGGCGGCCGATACGGAGCGAACTTCGCCAGCGTGGCGTAGCCGCTGACATCCCACCTGCCAACCCACGGCGTCTCTAACGTAATCGGGTCACCAATTTCTTGGACGGCCAATGAACCAGGGAGCTGGGCGGTTCGGGTAAACTTCGCCGACGCTGGCGGAGATTCCCCTCGGCCCGAAGCGCCTTGCTCCCGCGATTTGAGCGCGAGCGACCAACTTCCATTGAGAGGAATCGAGGCCGGGCTTGCGAGGCAAGCTTCCGCTAGGACCCACGGCAATAGCACCGCTGGTAAGCACGACAGCGTCACCATCCAAAGCACGCCGGCCAGCGATTGTCGTTGAAGATAAGGGGAGATCATGATTGCGCCGGGTCTTTTCGAGGACCTCCCTTGGTTTTCGCGCCAAGGGTCGCCGCCACCGCGGGCTCAGGGATGAGCTTTGAGCGAATCGTCGCTTCGGGAGAGGCGATCAAGAGACCCAGCGACTGGTGAACAATCGCGCCCAGGTGGTTTCGGTCCTCTACAAGGATCGCGGAAAACTCGCTCTGTGCTTCTTCATACATTTCCAACCCCAACAGACCAAGGGCCCGCATGAAGCGGCAGTGAATACGATGATTCTGTTGCAGGTTGGAGTCGAACACCAAAAAGTCAGGCAAGGAGACGGCGAAGAAGTCAATTGTGACCTCGTCGTTAAAGTGCTCCTCCGCATATTGAATTAGCTTTCCAAAACGTTGTTGAGCTGCGTCGGCGTCGGCAAGAGCTTGATGGGCCAGACCCTGGTAAAAAATCATCTCGGGCGGCTGGTCGTTGTAGAACTGAGCCGAGTTCGGTTGAGTGAGTCCCCGACCGGCTTGATCCAGCCACTCGCGCGCCGCCCGCTCGTTCCCCCGACTTCTTTCTGCCATTCCTAACCAGTAGTGAATGTTGTTTTGCTGGATGCCCGTGATCTTGCCCTCCCCGAGTGATTCGGGCCAATTCAGGGCTCGTGTGAGGTGCGAAATCGCTTCCTCAAATCGTCGCTCATGCAGGGCTCGCCGGCCCAATTGCACAAGGCTCAGAACGTATTGGGACGACGCTTTACCCTCGCCTCCTTCCCAGGGGCTGAACTGCCGCGAAAGTAGCACCTCCAAAGCATCTTCGTATTGCCCGCATTGGTTCAACAGTGTTACCAGCTCCATCGTGGTGTCATCGCGTTTGGCGACAATTGAGGCGTGCCGTTGCAGTCGTTCAAGTCGTTCTTGCGGATCATGATTGAGCCGTTTGGCGAGCTGATCGAGTTCGAAGAGCAGGCGTGCGTCGGCCGGACTAAGCTTCCATGCCGCGAGGAGCGAGTTCCACGCGCGGTGGACATCTTGCCGCTTGTTGAAATAAGCGAGTCCCAAATTGCGGCGGGGCTGGGCAAAAGCACGATCGAGGTTGCAGGCTCGTTCCCAACACTCAATCGCATCATCGTACCGCTTCTTAGCGAAGAGCAGATTTCCCAAGTCGCACCAGGCGCGTGAATCCTGCGGACAAGTTTGGGTGACCCACTCCAGCACTCGGAGATCGGCCAGGGAGTTAGGGAACGTTCCGGTCCGAGTCGTTGCCGCCGCCAATTCAACGGCCGCCTCGGCAGCGCTCGAATCGCCGTTCAACTCATGGGCGTAGGCCAGGTGATAAAGCACCATGCTACTCGGCTGCACCGCTCCAAACCATTCGTGAAACTGTGCGAGCACATCCGCTGCAAGTTCCCAACAGCCGGAGCGCAGATAGTCGTCCGCCAGTTCAATGTAGTTCCGGGGCTCGTTTCGCATGCGTCTGCGAAAATCGGCGAGGGCATTTTCCCCTCTCCCCACGGACTGATGGAGGACGCCGAAATTGAACGGATCACGCTCCAACTCACAACAGCGGAGCTGATCGGCTTCGTCTCGCCGGCCAAGTTCCTCCAGCACAATGCTCAACAAATGAACTGCTTGGTGATGCTTGGAGTTCTGCGACAGACAAAGTCGAAGCTCCGTTTCCGCTGCTTGCCAGTCTTTGGCCCGCATCGCGAGCTTAGCTAGTTCAAAGCGGGCTTGGGACCAACATGCCGTATCCCAGGCTGCCTTATGCAGCAACTCCGTTGCTTCGGCGTCGTTCCCCTGGGCGACCAGCGACAGACCTAGCAGCAAGAAGCAAGAGCCATCGATAGGGTTGGAGTTATGACGCGCCGCACGCTGCACCGCGGCGCGAAAACTCTGCTCGGCGTCGGCATACAACCCGCGCCGGTACAGCAGCCGCCCCAGCGCCAAGTTGCAGCGCAAGTCGCCAGGGTCGCGCCGCAGTCCTTCACGGAAATAGTGTTCGGGTTCGCGGGTGGCGTGCCGATACTGCTCCAAGTGCAAGCCGGCTAGGTAGAGCGCCTCGACACTTTCGAGGTGTTCTGGTTCAGCGATTGCTTGTGCGGGTTGCGGGGGCGGCACCTCCAATGTCGCTGGCTGATAACTCACGAGCTCGCGACCAGCACGATCGTGAACGAGCACCGCCAACTCGCTCTCCAAGCAACCCCGTGGCGCCGTGGTCTCGCAGGTGAATGTATTGAGGGGATGGCCATCAAATATCTGCTTAAGGATCGACTTCCCCTGGGCTCGCACTTCAACGCTCGCCGCGGGTTGATCAGACGTGGTGTAGACCGTGGCCCGCACGGTTTGAGACTCGGCTAGCAGTTCCAGTCCGATGGCCGCCTCAGTCGTGGCGTTCTTGATGCCGCCGATCCCCTTATACGGCATAAAGAACTGCTTGAACGACTTTTCTTCTCCGGGCGCGAGCCACGTAAAGTCCGGCTGATTATCCGTGAACACGCCACACATCAATTCGATGTACGGACCATCGTCATCCGTAAGCTGGCGATCCCAAGCTTGGCCGAACTCACCGTGCCCCCACGTCCATTGTTTTTTCCCCGGCGAGACATGGTGACTAGCCACATGCAACAGCCCCGCTTGCCGACCGTGATCATAGGAGCCCAGAAAGTCGAAACGCGAGTGCTGCGCCATGTACGATGTCGGGACTGGAATATTTCGATAGCGGCTGATGTCGGTGCCCGGCGAATAATCGATCTTATAATAAGTTCCAGTTGCCATGGGGAAGGTGCTCACTGCGCGTTTGCCATGATCCATCACGGCCGACACATCCGGCGGAAACACCGATTGGTGGTTGTCATCGACATGCACTGCGGGATTCGCCCACCATAGGAAGGTTTCTGTCAACACGGTGCGATTGTAGACGCGCCCCTGCACTTCAATGTAAGCCCGGCCTGGGTACAGGGTCAGCCCGTGCGTGCCACGCGTGCCGACCATTCTATCGATCTCATGGCACCAGACGGTCACCGACCCATCCGCTTGCGTTTGCAGTTCGCAGTCAATCGGATGAAACGTGCTGGGCCGATGATGTTGTGGCCAGTTAAACTCGATTCCACCGCTGATCCACGGCCCCGCCAAACCGACCAAAGCGGGTTTGATGACGCGGTTGTAATAGACGAAGTGATAATTGTTGGTCTTATCGAGCGCCATTTGAATGCGCCCGCCGAGTTCCGGCAAAACCATGACCTTGAGATACTCGTTCTCCAGAAACACGGCGTCATAGATGTGCGACGTCGCAACTTTTGCAACGGACTCAATCACGGGGAACGGATAGACGGCGCCACTGCTACCTTGATAAACCCGCTTTTCCAGAAACATCGGATTGGCGTCCGGCTCGCCCACCTCGTAGGTTGGAATCTCCAAGGCTTCACGCCAAACTCTTGCAGTAGGTGCAGAATGATCGGCGTCCATGAGATAAGCTAACGGTCGCAGGGTTCAGCAAGTCGACGAGAGGTGGTGCTGATCGTCCAGTGCGATTCGCCCAAAGCAAGTACCCTAACAGGGGAAATAAAATACGCCCGTCTTTCGCGAGATCTACAAATCCCCTTAGCAAGACGATCGAACACCTTTAGTTATTAGAGATGGCCAGCGATCGGCTGTCATTCACCAAACAAGTCAATAGATTGACGTTTTTTGCCAACATCAAACAATTCGTTCAGGGCGATGGCGTCTCACCGTAGCCGCTAACGCAATCACTCCGCACATGAGCAGCAGAGTCGATGGCTCAGGTGTCGCCTGCGAAGTAGTGGATAGAGCACCCACCCCCAAGCCGAAATTGTTGCTCCAGACCAAATGATCTGCTACGGTGACGCTGCCGGGCGTCGTGTCATTTGGCAGAATAGCGATCGTACCGTCGCTGTCACGCCATCGGGTATAGTCCGCCGCGTCAACGGCGCCGTCAGTGTTGTAATCGCCAGGCGATGCGATCTCCAGCAAGTTCACCACTTGATTTGCAAGCACATGGGTTAGTTGTTGTACCGTTCCGCTTGGCCAAGCGACGATGATCTGATCGACAGAACCAGAGCTCGGCCCCAACCCGAAGTGTACCGTCAATTCGTTATGGCCGAGGAAATTGCTACCGACATTCACCTCGCGGACCATTTCGTCCCCGGCAACGGTGGAATCGGGGTCAACCGTAATGAATGCCCCGAGGCCATCGCGGTTGGAGGCGGTCCCTTCGACGTTGATTTTCAACCAGTCGTTGGCATTGCCGCCGTCGTTGCGGTAGAGAATTGGCCGTGCGCCGTGATTAACGATGAAGACATCGAGATCCCCATCGTTGTCATAGTCCAGCGTAAGGAGCGCCCGTCCCAGGCCATTGTCCGTCACGCCCGAAGCGGTCGAGACGTCGGAGAAAGTACCATTGGCGTTGTTTCGAAAGATACGTGTGCGATCAAGAAGACCCCATCCGTTCGTGACGAATAAATCCTGGTCGCGGTCATTATCGTGATCAAGGAAAGTGGTCCCCCAAGCCCAGCCCGTATCGCGAACTCCTGCGGTATTGGTGACATCCGCGAAGGTGCGATCCCCGTTGTTGCGGTAGAGGTAATTGCCGGCAAAGGACGACGTTGGTGGTTCGGCCCCGCGGGCGGAAACGAACCAATCCATAAGGCCATCGCCGTCGAAATCACCGATGGTGGCGCCCATCCCATCCCCAACTTCTCCAACACCGGCGGCGATGGATCCGTCGGTGAAGGTGCCGTCACCATTGTTCCAGAAGATTTGGCTCGTCTTAAAATCGCCTGCAATCGCGAGGTCGATATGGCCGTCGCGATCGAGATCTGAGAACGTTGACGAAAAGCGATAAGTGTTGTTGTTGGTCCCACCGTCCTGAAAGTGCGGCGCCCGGTAAATGTTGAGGCCCGCTGCCGCCGTAACGTCTTCGAAAAAGCCAGCGTTGGGAGCGCCGAGATTGCGTAACAGCCGCGAGCTACTGACCGAGATATCACTGCCCCAGTCGTTGGTGTGAATATCGAGAAATCCGTCATTGTCGTAGTCGCCGAAGGTGACGCTTTGCCCATACCGGAGCGCCCCAGCGACAGCGGCCCCGCGCTCAACGGCCTGTTCGGTAAAGTGCCCTGCCCCGTCGTTGATGTAAAGCGAAAATCGGTTACCCCCGGCAGAGGTCACGAAGAGGTCCTTGTCACCATCGTTGTCGATGTCGCCCCAGGCCGAGCCGTTGGACGTGTTAGAACTTCCCGTGATTGTGATGCCGGCTGCCAGCGCAACATCCTCAAAGGTTCCATCGCCCCGGTTGCGATAGAGAAGATCGCGCAAGTTCCAACGTGACACATAGAGGTCGACCCAGCCATCGTTATCGAAATCCGCCGCCGACGCTCCACCATTCTGAAAGAGTCCCCCGTTCAACTTGCTGGGGTTGTGCAAATGATTGATCCCCGCGCTGAGCGTGACATTAGTGTACACGACTGCGCATGCCGGCCGTGCGACGAGGCCAACCATTATCACAGCGGCGAAAATCTGCGCTAGCAACCTCGAGGGTCTTCGATAATTTGATACAGTCGCCATGCTCCCTATCTCAAGTTAATGCGGAGCCGGAACTTGCGGGTAATTTGAATTAACACACCGAGGAAGATGACAAGCACCATACTTGAAGGCTCTGGCACACCGGCGAATAGCCGCGTTGACTGGGCCCAGGCGGCCGGGCCGATCAGACTACCAATCCTCCGGCCGGCAAAATCATCCGCTGGGGGGTGAATCCCGCCGTAGATGCGCGACATCGAGGCTTGATCGGACGCATCAAAGTAAGTGGCGAACTGCAATTTCATTGGGCTCATCGGGCCATATTCGAAGTCGAGTCCGGATCCCTGCGGAATGTCGTACTCGAAAATGCCGCCCGGAAAGAATGCGGAGCCCGTTAGGAGAGTGAGCACTTCCGCCCCCGTACGGCTGTACGTTGAGTGGCCCGAGACATAGCCAGCGAACGGGGGCGTCACGAAGCTACTCAGTTGATACGGCATCCAGCTTTCGGCCAGAATCCAGCCCACGCCACTGACTTGTGCCGGGTCGGTAAAGGGCCGCACCCCCTCAATCGCTCCGCGCCAGGAACGGATAGCAATCTTGCCTTCGTAGCCCGCCAAGTTTTCGTGGCGTCCTCCGGGCGCGGTGGTGGCAGCGGTTACCACCTCCACCAAGCCCGCTTCCAGCGGCAAGCCATCCTCATGATATGACGGCCCGCTGGGGTCTGAAGATTGACCGAGTTGACCCATGTAGCGAATGAATGAGATTGGGCGCGAAGAGTCGTAAACTCCTTTGTGGTTCCAGGCTGCTATGGCCGCGTCGTGCATGCCGCCGTTCAAGGCGAACATGCTTTTCACATCCCATTCCAAGTCACTTACCACCGGGCCTGTGCCGCCGACTCGTTTCGGAATCCCCAATTGTTCCATCTTGTCGGTCACTTCATTGCGGATTTCGTTCCAGTGTCCCGGCGGGGCCGTCGATCGGGGACCGTCAGCCCAGAACTCAGCCATGATGCGGCCGAAGTCCGCGCGGCGCACGAGCTCTGGTGCATACGGCTGGCCCGTATGGGGATTCACGGCGTAGCCGACTTGATCGTAGCTGTTGGTGAACGGTGCGTTCGGAGTATTTCCCCTGGTGGCGGGAGAGATATCAATCATCACCCCGTCGTTCGGATCGAGTTCTGCTGAGAGCCGAATCAAAGTCAGTGCATCGCTCTTAAACTGGGCTTCGTGGGGTCGCGTGTTAAGACCCGGCGGTAAGCCCTGGTCGTGATAAACGCCAATCGCACTGCGGTCTCTCGGTTTTAAGGCAAACGGCTGCACTTGGCCCCAAAACGGCGTGAGATGCCGCTGCGTTGATTCGTTGATCGGCCTACCAAACTGATCGATACGGTTCCCCAAAAAGTGCAGCGGTTGCCACCGATTGGGATCGTTCATCGTCGTGCCGGGCAAGTCGAAAGTCAGCCGCGGGTTGACTGGGTCAAATCCTGGTGGGTTGGCATAACGATTCTGTTCGTTAGATCCATCCACCAGGGACTGGTTAATGATGGTCTGCGCGATGCGATTGCCGAGCGCCGCGGGAGTGTCACCCAAGGTTGACGTGAAGTTCGGGTCGTAACCCAAATTGGTCATTTGCTCTTGGAGATCGATTGCCGTCTCGGATGCTCCCGGGCCCACGCCGGCTGGCCCAGACACAAAGCGATGTCGGATGAGGTTGTAAGCGGCGTGGCTAATCGCTTGATTGCGCGCCGCCGTCGAGTCGCCCACCACCAACACCTTCTCCTGATGCGAATGCTGGGCCGCGGTCGGATCGAAGGCCGCCCACGCGTCGTACATGGCGGTTGAAAGCGAGAACAGGTTCCGGGCATGCACCGTCGGCCGCGCTGTGTCGATGCTAATTGCGTGCAGCAATTCTTCGTTCCACGTGCGGGCGATAGTCGGATTCGCCGACGCCACGGAACCGAGGAGGAGGCCAATCGTGAGCGCCGCGCGAAGCGGGAATTCCGAGCAGTAAGAGCAGAGTATTAACATGGGGTCACAAACTCAAAGGGGTCAATCAGCGAATGTCCGTCTCTACCAACATGCCCTTCATCCCGTGTGGGCATGCACTACCGCATTGAAACTTTTCGCTCGGATCAGGTTTTGTCGACTCGCGATTTAGTGCAGCAGTACCGACACCGCTTGCCCGACGATTGCCATGCACGCTCAAGGAATTAAAGCGATGCGCTGGCAAAGGCGCTTTCTGCACCAACACGCGAAGCTCATTCGCCTTTCAGCCGACACGATTATCTTTGTCCCACCTTGATGGATAAGGTAAGCTCACCGCTGAGCTTTGCTACTCGGCTCTGGATCAGCGCCTTCGCAACATCTTCTCGATAAGATTCTCGATCAAGTTCCGCGAGCGCCGTGTCGAGCACAGCCAGTTGTATGTGCGCCAAGTCACCGCGTTGGCGTGCCGGAGTCAGCAGTGCGCCGGCGCCTATGGCGCCATGAGGGATGCTTCTCCGCGCGCGTGACGGAGCGATCGGTAAGTGGATAGCAACAGGCGCCACAACAGCGGCGCTCACCGCCGAAGTAGCTTGGGCAACTGCTGCGGGAGGCACGTACAGATCTCGCCAAAATGTAAAATCGGCCGCGTCGACGACTCCATTGCCGTTGCCGTCGGCCTGCAAGCCGGGGCTGGTGGTGGCGCCGAAGTTGGCGAACCAGTAGGCGTGATCGGCCACGTTCACACTGTTGTCGCGATTGTAGTCGCCGGGAATGAACGGCGTTTGAACCCCCGCCACCCAGGCGGGAGCGCCAAACTCGAACGCGCCAATATCCGGCGGCTCCACCAGCGGATCGTCGAAGGGCGCTACGCTGACGCCCATGTTGATGGCCGTCGTCGCGGTCGACTTGAGCTGATAGTTGCCATTCGCCGGATCAACGTACATCGCGGGCGCTGACGCAATTTGGTTGGAGACAATCGCCAGCATGGTAATGTTGGTCTTGTCGCCTGTCCCATCGATAATATTATTGCGTAGCGTGGTCCCGAGATTTCGACTGCCGAACCCGTTCTCCAACGAACGAATGTAGTTGTCGGTCAAGAGGGTGTTGTTATAGGCTCGAATATTTTGGGGAGTCGTGGTGTTGTTCCAGTTGATGATCATCGCACAGTGCGTGTCGTACACCAGATTGTGGTCGACAATCACTTGCCGATTGAAGTCGAGATAGATCCCAAACGTGCCGGGGCCTTTGTAGTTACGGATGATGTTGTGATCAATTCGCACCCAATTGTGGTCAGTTGCCACCGAGTCGATCGCGCCACTGTCGCCGCTGCGTAGCATCCCCGCCTCCAGCAGGTTGTGGTGGATGCGGGCTTTGGGATTGGTCTCGCTGCTGCCGACACTGCTGCGGAGCGCCCCGTAGTGAATGCCCATGCCGGCGGTGTCGATGATCGAGTTGTACGCGATCTCGTGATCGAAGCTGTCAGCTAAGCCAGGGCCCGGATCGTTCGTCTTTCCGGTATTCAAGGCTCCAGCGTTGCTGGCGGTGTAATTGGTGTCCAGGATGTAATTGTTCAGAATCTTGTTCGATTGCCCGATCACGGAGACGCCCGACCCCGCGGAGAACTGGATGCTGCTGTTTTGCAGCGTGATGTTGCTGCCGCTGATAATCAATCCCGATTTTTGTTGCCACTGATTTTGATAGTTGCCAGAATTGTCGGTGAAATGGGTGACATACTTGGCGTCGATGGAATCGAACAGCAGATTGTTGGCCGGTGCTATCCCCACTCCCCCGGGCCTGGTATTGCGGTCTCGGGCCAGCGAGTCGGTGGTCAGCGTCGCGGCGAAGAGATCGATCCCTTGCACGGTGATGAAACTGTCCCCATCAAGGTTCCAGCCATTGGTGCGCCGCTTAGCCTCGACACTTCCCGCGGCGGGCGCTTCGCCCGTCGCCGTCCGGATGTAGACGAAATTGGTCGAGGGGTCCTTGAACCATTCTCCGCGATCGAGAGCGGCGCTAATTCCACCGGTGGCGTTGATCGCTGAGAGCGTCGGCTGGAAGAGGTAGAACTCGGTACCGGCACCGACACCCCACGGCCCATTGCCCCCGCGGGTGTCGATGCCAGTGACCGTAATGCTGCCAGCGGCAGCGCTCACCACGGTGCCGGTCTGCCCTTGTCCATCGGCACCGTTGCGAGCAAGATTCACCCAGATCTTCGCCCCCACCCAGCGGGCAGGATTTTCCGTGAAGCTCGGGATGCTCAGGGTTGTTAGGTCATTGCTGGGGAGCGAAGGGTTGCTTTTGGAAAAGGTTGCGCCGGTCGCAATCGCATTTGTCGGACGACTGATGTCTGCGCTGGTTTGGTTCGGCCAGCGCGCCAGTTCCAGCATGTTGCCGTTGTGGAAAATCTGATTGGAATTGAACGCATTCGTTGTTTGATTTTCGAACTGGTAGTGCCAGTTCATCGGCGCGGAGTAGACTTCGTTGGAAAGTGCATTCCAAGAGCCGCCAATCAAGTCAGCGCCGTTAACCGTGACCGCTTCGTTGGCGTAGTTCTGAAACGTGATTCTGGCGGCAGCTGTTCCAGAACGCGGGGTGCTAATGGTTTCTCGATAAGTCCCCCCGCGCACGAGCACCGTGTCCCCGGCCTGCGCGACATCGGCCGCCTTCTGAATGGTTAAGAAGGGAGTTGTAAGGTCGAGACCCGAGTTGCTATTGCTGCCGGTGGTGCTGACGTAGAAAGTCGTTAGCAATTGGCGTTGCTCCAGCGCCTCAAAAACCGGACGCCTCGTAAAACGGAAGTGTGCCAAACGCCGATCTCGCATTATCGAACCTTACATCCCAAGTAGCCTTAATTAGCTGCACTCACCATTTGTATTTCACTACGAACAGCTCCAACTGTACTTGCCAAGACGAAATAACTCGCTGGGGAAGCGGCCTCCCACTAGGCCGCCGAACTCGCTTGAGTCCCCAGCGAGTTAGAGTCGATATCGCCGCTTGTACGCCGCCGAACATTAGCACCCCGTCGGATTTAACGTCAACAACGTAAGTGGGAAGTTCATCAAGGCCTCGAGCAAGTCCTGACAACTTACCGCTGCTGCGATCCAGACCGCGACGGCAATTCGTCGTGGAGTCCGGGCGATGTTATTCTCGACAACGGCGCCACCCGATCAAGCTACCGCCGAGAACCAGCACAATCATCGCGGCGGGCTCGGGCACACTCGCCACGCTCGCCGGAACCGGGACATTGTCTCGCCAAATGTTGTAGTCGCCGGCGTCAACGACACCGTTTTGATTGCCATCTGCCTCCGGCAGACTTTGGCCGAACTGTTCGACCCACTTGGCATGGTCCAACTGGTTCACAGATCCGTCGCCGTTGTAGTCACCCGGCAGCGGTGCGGCCGCGACAGGCGCCACATCCGCCCAGGTTGTACCCCAGCGGATTTCGTCGCGGATCACGGCGTCAGAGCCCTTACCGGGCGTCCAGAGCCGCAACATGTCAGGGCTGTCGAAACCACCGAAGCCACTCTGCACGGAGACGGCGGTCGAAATGTCTGGCGCAGCGCCCCCAATTACCGGGTTCACATAAACTCGCATTACCGCTTGCCCACCAGCAGTATTCGCGTCATCAAGCACATACTGCAACACCAAGAAGAAAGTGTTCTCGTGCGTGGGAGGGACATCATCCTGGTCCGCAATCTTGACCGTGCTGTCGGCTTGGTAAGGAGCGCCGCCGCCGAAATAGGATTCTGACCGGGTGTACAGTTCGGAAGTATCGGGCCAGCCACGGATCACATTTAAGTCGATTCGTTGCCCATCTTGCCCGCCAGCGCCGGCCTCGACATAGAATCGCACAAGGTTCGCGTCTTGGGTGACGGGGCCACCTTTGAACAAGTAAGACAACCAAAACTCCTCGCCAGTGGTCGACGTGGTGGCAATGGGGGCGGCGAGGGGACGGATATTGGTGCTTCCGTCAGTATGGTTGGAAATGAGCGATCCGCCGGTGGTAAGTAGCGTGCCACCGTTCGTGTAGCTCAAACTTTCTGCCCGAGCATTATGCAAAATACCGGTCCAGGTTGAACCGGCCTCAAAGCCAATATTACCCGTTCCCGCTTGGCCATCGAGCGGGGCGCCGACTGTATAGCCAGCGAAGCCTTCATAGCCAATCAGAACTGCCTGAGCGGTTGAGGCAGACACTAAAGCTGTGGCTACAGTGCAAAATAAAGTTGAGAATCGCATTTGTGATAACTCCTAAAGTGGGAAATATGCTTCGCAGCGTCAACCAACGCAGTGAAGCAAACTTTGATATGCCGCAAAAACTAAAACAGAGGAGTGGCGAGAGGATGAGTTAAATTGTCGAAAAGCCGATCGCACTGCTGTTGACACGCTTCGCATCGAGGACCGCGACAAGAGGGAAAGCGAACCCACTGACGTTTCGGCTCAAGCCCCTTATTTAGCGGATGATTGGGCGCATTAAGTTTAGGCTACAAATGTTCGTGTCTCCAATCATCCACTATCGGCCGCAAAGGTAACCTTTCACGCTGTCAATCGAACTCGCAACGGATCGTCACGCTCGCTTGGCCACCTGTATTGATAGCGCCGTCGCTGGTTCACTGAACGAGGGTCCGTTTCGCTAGGCAAGTTCGTTACGATTTGGCCAACTGACCAAAGCTTTTCTTTCTGAGTAGGCCGCTCCCTACAAGTCGTGTCGTCCGTAGTTTTTCTAACGGCAATCGCCAGCCACACGGAGCTTAAGGCTCATTCACAACTTCTCCCCAATCTCGGCTTCCGGCAGCACCGTGAACTTCTTGATCGACATCGTAGCTCACCGCTTTAACTGACCCATCGCACATGGCCACTTGAAAGACGGCGGGATGTGCGCTGCCAAAGTAACTAACCCTTTCTATGTCGACTGTGGTGTCTCCCCAGTTGTCGATATCGACTTGGGGGGGATGAAATGAAGAAACTGCGTTGTCGCGGTCGAAGCCGTTATAAGGGCCTTGGTCATCCAAATCGCTTTCGCCGGTGAGATACTTCGCGGAGTCGAGTGTTTTTTCCCCAACCGCGTACGTCTTGCTGGTCCCATCGGTAACTTTCTTCAAGCTAACGGGATAGCGCGGGAGAATCACGCCGTTCCTGTTAGCCCCGAAACTATCCCAAGTGCTTGGATTCCCAAACTTCCGTTTCTCCCAAATTGCCGCTGCGTTGAGATTGTCGGGGCCGGTACCTCCACTAGGTGGCTCGGCCCGGTCCGCCTCCCGCTTGCCGTCCGGCCCCCCCGCATCAAGCTGCCGATAAAGGGTTTGCGAGCCGCCGCTCACGCACCCCGCGTAATCGCTCCGGTAGGAGAGACCGGGATCCATAATCGCGTCGAACGAGACCGGAGCATTGGGATCGGACCCGAGCATCCGATACTTACCATAGACCGATTTCACGAGCGGGTACGCCGCCGGCGCGCGGCGCGAGGGACAGTTCAGGATGGTGATGGGCGAAACCATAAGCTGCTTAAGTGCGGCCAGTTGCTGGGTAGGAGGGAGACCTTTCCCTAAGTCGCGAAGCGCATTTTCTTCCATGAACGGCAAGAGCGAATACACAAACCCGCCTGGCTGGTTCTTGCCCGACCCTTCATCCGGCGCCGGCACCCACAAATGTCCCCACCCACCGCTGGGGAAATATTGGAAGGCATCGTGATGATTCTGCAGTGCGATCCCCATCTGACGGAGTTGGCTCTTGCATTGCGTGCGCCGAGCCGCTTCGCGCGCCGCCTGCACCGCCGGCAATAACAGCGCCACCAGGATGCCGATGATGGCAATTACTACCAAAAGTTCCACTAGAGTGAATGCGCGACGTTGTTGAGTAAGTTGAGTGCTCATCCCTGGTCGCTCCTAGAGTTCGCGCAGCTTGGCTTCAAGGCCAGCCGAAAAATATTTCGCGTTTCGATGAGTTTATTGAAAATGGACCCCGCGTGGGGGCACGATTGAAAAGTTTTACGGGATCCAAGAGCGTTTACCTAACTTCGGTAAGAACCACCGAATCGGCTTTCAGCACGCTCTGGCGACTGCGGTAATCGCTTGCAACCCTTCTGTATCTTAGCGAGTTTCAATTGACGATGTTTCCCAATCGATTGTTGTTTTTTATCAAAGTGTGCGAATGCCATTCGTCTCGAAATCGCCTCGAAAAGGGGACATTTCTCCGGCGAGTCGATTGAGCTTAAACTCACATCTCTGCTACGAATCGTCGCCTAATCGCCCCTTCGCCGTTTCGCTTGGCGAACAGAGGAGGTCGACTCTCGTGTTTCGCGGCGGCACTTCAGGTTGACGTTTTTTGTATTACTCACACGCTTGAAACGACCCTCCCGGACTCACCCGAGAGTAACTCGCATAACATGCCCAGTCCGCCCTCCGACTGTGACCATCTTCCCCCGGTTCAAGGAGGCCCGATTAGGCCAACAACTCTTGCACGACCCGCGCCGGGAGCACCCCCGTGAGCTTCTGATCGAGCCCCTGGTGCTTGTAGGTGAGTCGATTGTGATCGAAGCCGAGAGTGTGCAGGATGGTGGCGTGCAGGTCACGCACATGCACTGAGTCATGAGAGACGTTGAAGCCAAAGTCATCGGTCTCGCCATACGTAATGCCGGGCTTGATGCCGCCGCCAGCCAGCCACATTGTGAACGCGTTGGGGTGATGATCGCGGCCGGCATCGAGGTCCGACGGATCTCCTTGGACCATGGGGGTGCGGCCGAATTCGCCTCCCCACACCACCAGCGTCTCGTCTAACAGGCCACGCTGCTTAAGGTCGGTAATCAACGCGCCACACGCGCGATCGGTATCGGCGCAGTTTTTCATCAAATCCTTTACCAAATAGCCATGCTGGTCCCACGCTTCATGAAAAATTTCGACGAATCGAACGCCGCGTTCCACCAGTCGTCGGGCCAAGAGGCACGTGTTGGCAAAGGAACGCTTGCCGGGCTCCGCGCCGTAGAGGTCGAGAATCTGCTGCGGTTCTTGGCTGAGGTCGACCACTTCGGGCGCGGCGGCCTGCATGCGGTAGGCCATCTCGTACGCGGCGATACGAGTGGCAATTTCAGGGTCACCCATCGCGGCCAGATTTTCGGCGTTCAGCTGGTTGATGGCGTTGAGCGATGCGCGCTGTAATCGCTGGTCAACGCCGGGCGGGTTGTTGAGGTACAGCACCGGATCGCTATCGGTGCGGAGCTCCACCCCTTGGTGGGTTGTCGGCAGAAAGCCGCTCCCCCAATTCGAACAGCCGCCACTCGGGCCACTCCTGCCGGTGCTGAAGACGACAAAGCCCGGCAGGTCCGCGCATTCGCTCCCCAATCCGTACATCAGCCAGGAGCCTAAGCTCGGCTTGCCGAACTGCTGCGAACCGGTGCTCATGAGGATTTGACCCGGCGCGTGATTAAACGCGTCGGTTTGCATCGAGCGGACAATGGCGATGTCGTCGGCAACGCTCGCGAGATGCGGCAGCAATTCCGAAATCGCGGCCCCGCTCTGGCCGTGCTTGGCAAACTTAAATTTCGGCCCCATCAAGGTGGAGTTCGGATTGATAAACGCTGCGCGATACCCTTTCAGCAATTCCGCGGGGGGCGACTGGCCGTCGTATTTTGCCAATTGGGGTTTATAGTCGAAAAGTTCCAAGTGGCTCGGTGCGCCCGCCATGAACAGATAAATCACGTTTTTGGCGGTGGCTGGCCGCTGCGGCGGCAAGCTAGCGGCGCGGGCTGAGCGCGCGCCGAGCGCTTCGAGCGCGACCGCGCCAAGTCCCACGCCGCACTGCTGCAAGAACCATCGCCGCGCGATGGCGGAGCCGGAACCCAAGGGCAAGTCTGTTTGCATGGCTATTGCTTGGTAATGGCTTCGTCGAGGTTGAGCACCACGCGCGCCAGCGCGGTCCAGGCTGCTTGGCGGGCGACTTCTGCCCGCGACAACCCCCTGGACGCGGCGCCCATAAACTCGTGAGCGGTGGAAACGTTGTCGGTAAAGCGGGACTGTTCCGCAGTGAGAAACTGGTGGAGCATCGCCCGCTCGCGCTCAGTGGCGGTGCGAGCCAGGCAGCTCTTCAGGAGCCAATCAATCCGCTGCAAATCATCGGCCACCGGCGCCGCGAGCGAACGCTGGCCCAGCGCTCTGGCGCACTCCATAAAGACCGGTTCATTCAGCAGCGTCAGCGATTGTAACGGCGTATTGGATCGCGGCCGTTTGACGCAGGAAGTTTCCCCCGTGCAAGCATCAAACGCCGCGTAAGCGGGGTACGGCGTCGAGCGGTAACGGAAAGTATACAGCCCGCGTCGGTACTGCTGGCTGCCGGTGCTGGTGAACCACGACTTGTCGCCGTAGCTATTCGGCGGCCGAAATAAGAACTCTGGCGCGGTGGGATAGACGCTCGGCCCGCCGATCTGGGAATCGAGCAGCCCACTAACCCTCAACGCGATGTCCCGCACCACTTCCGCATCGACGCGGAAGCGTGGTCCGCGCGCGAGCAGCGAATTCGCTGGATCACGCTCCAGTAATTCCGGCGAGACCCGCGAACTCTGCTGGTACACCTGGGAGGTGACAATCAGGCGGTGAAGGCGTTTGACGCGCCACCCATGTTCCATCAAATCGGCGGCTAGCCAGTCAAGTAGTTCCGGGTGCGTCGGGGGCGCTCCCTGCAACCCCAAATCGGCGGAGGTCGCGACGAGCCCGTCGCCAAAATAATGCTGCCACACGCGATTGACCATGGCGCGGGCCGTGGTGGAGGATCGCCGGTCGACCAGCCACTTGGCGAGCGTCAACCGGGGCGGATCGGCGCCGAGTTGAAACGAATGGAGGGATTCGATTCCGCCCGGCTGAACGACTTCCGCTGGTTTCAGGAAATCGCCGCGGTCGAGCCGATGCGTCGGGCGGGGATCGGTTCGCTCCACAGCGGCCAATTGGGTGCTCCCAGCCGGATGCTTGCTCCAGAGGGTCTCAATGCGATGATTAACCGGTCCCCAACTGGCGACGGTGGTGCGATAGAACGCGAACGCGGCCTGCTGCTCGGCGGGCGTCCAGGTTGCGGAATCTCGCGCGAGCAAAGCTCGCACGGCGGGGGGCACGGGGTCCGCTTCGGCCTCCTCGTCCGATGTCACGGAGAAACGAAACCGACCCAGGGTGTACTGCTGATTTCCGTTACCGTTGGGGCCGCCGTGCTTCTGCAGAAGATCCACTTTGAGCTGGCCCCCGGGGGGAACCGTGAAGGGCTCCTGCAGTTTGAAGACCGCCTGACGCGGGACGTTGCGTCGGCCGGGGCCAAAATCGATTCCCCAAGCGGTGAGTTCGTCATCATCAATGGCTAGCGCCGACGGCCCGATCAGTCGCGTCTCCGGTTTGTCGTTACGGAGCCGCTCGGCGAGTGGTTGTTCCGGCAACTCAAGATCCGCTGATGCGCCGTGCAATGGCAATACTTGTGGTGGGCTGTGCCCGTCGTCCCCAACCCAAATCAATTTTAACTCGCTTAGTGCGCACGCGCCGTCGATGGCCCGACCGGGTCCGTTGCACGGCAGGCTGGCGTCCGTCAGCAGTTCAATTCGCACGGCGGAGATGCGGGGGAGGTCCACGGGCATGGTGAACGTCGAGAACAACTCGGGGGGGGCGTAACCCTGCGCGAGCACCGAGCCATCGCTTAGCAACACATGCTTCTGTCCGCCGCTTCCATCAATGGCAGGCCGGAGCGTTGTCCACTGATTGCTGGAGGGCGCGGTGCGGCTGGCCCAGGCCACAAGGCGCTGCGGCCAATCGGGCTGGGCGGCCCTCAATTCCGCCTCCAGCCGGGCGATGTCCGCCAGCACGCGCTGCCGCTCGCTTTCCTCGGCGGGCGTGTAAACGGGAATCGCCCCATCGTCGAAGTTGTTCAGGCACGCCAGCAGCCGATAGTAATCGGTCTGCGAAATGGGATCGTACTTGTGGTTGTGACACTGCGCACAATTGACGGTGAGCCCCAGCACCCCTTTGCCGATGGCGTCGAGCCGATCGAACATCGCCTCCATACGAAATTGCTCGGGGTCAATGCCCCCTTCTTCGTTGACCATCGAGTTCCGCAAGAATCCGGTCGCCACCCGCTCGGCCTGCTGAGCGCCCGGCAGCAGGTCGCCAGCGATTTGATGGATGATGAACTGGTCGTAGGGCAAATCGGCGTTGAGGGCGTTAATGACCCAATCGCGATACATCCACACGTCGCGGGGCTTGTCTTTCTCAAAGCCATCGGAGTCGGCATAGCGGGCGGCGTCGAGCCAAACCCGCGCCCAACGTTCGCCGAAATGTGGCGAAGCCAGCAAGCGCTCAACGGTCGCCGCGTAGCCTTCAGGCGTGGCCAAATCGGCGGCGCCCCCCGCTTCAGTCGCCGTAGGAGGTAGGCCCACTAAATCAAGCGACAGCCGACGCAGCAAATGATGAGGTTCGGCCCGCGGCGAAGGCGAGACGCCCGCCACCCGCCACTGTTGCTGCGCCCAGGCGTCGATGGGGTTGGTGGCGTTCGAAGGCAGCTCGCGTTTCTGGGGCGGTGTGAAGGCCCAGTGATCCACGTACTCACCACCTGCCGCCATCCACTGCCGCAGTACATCCACCTCCGCAGCTTTGAGCGGTTTGCCTGTTTCCGGCGGCGGCATCAGGAGGTCCGGATCGCTCGTGGTGATCCGGTCGAGAAGCGTTTCGCCCAGCACCGCTTCCGCGCCACGGCTGTCGCCACTGCTGCCGCGCAGGTCCAACCGCAGATCCGCTTGGCGATGCTCAGCGTCCGGCCCGTGGCAGGCGAGACATTTGTCGGCCAGGATTGGCCGCACTTTCTGATTGAAATCGGGGACTCCCTTCACTTGTGACGGAACTTTTTCTGCAGTGCGCGGGTCTGCCTCTTTTGCGATCGACTCTGCTGTGAGCACCGCGCAGAGTGCCCAAACTATTGAGAGCGTACGGCGATATCGAATCATTGCGAGGTCTCTCTACCGTACTGCCACCTCGCGAGCATATCCGCAGCGGCCATATCGTCGGTAGCCCGACTGTGGCAATAGAACTCGCAATCTCGCGCGGAGGGAGCTTTTGAAAATTCGTTCGTAGTTCTTCATCGTATTCGGCTCCTCATTGATGATGTTCTTCATTTGATTGTCACTTTTTCTCAAAGTGCATGACCGGTAAGCCGCTATAGCTTCGACACGCTACACTCGCACAGCCGTAGGGTACCGTGCGGGAGCTACCCGAGGCTTAATTCGGCCACCGGTTGGACGCCGCGGAAGGTCACCCATTTCATCCAGGCCTTCACCTTCTGCCCAACGCCAACGCGGAGCCTCTCCTCGGCTGATTGCAGGCGCGAGTTTTCGATTATCGGCTGGGAGTAAGGAGCGCCGCTTTTTGCTTCGCCGCATCGTCGAAGTGCGAAACTCAAGAGTCACCTATTGACCTGAGTTCGGGATAAGAAACTGGAGTTTAGGTAAGCGTGTAAAAAAGGGTACTCTCCCGTCTGGTTACCTTGCCGGGACACCAAGACAGGAGAGCACCCCATGGACTGGGTCGCGATGTTTTGTGCGGTGGACGACTTTTGCCAGCAGTTTGAACCGCACTGGGAGCGCCAGCAACTCCCCGGCCCTCGGCGGCGCCGGAGGCGTTCGCGGAGCCTGTCGAACAGCGAGATCATGACCATTTTGATCGCTTTCCACCAGTCGCACTACCGCAATTTCAAGCACTTTTATCAGGCGCTCCGGGAACATCGCCGAGCCGAATTCCCCGGGCTGGTGAGCTATCACCGGTTTGTCGAGTGGATTCCCTCGGTGCTCGGCCCGCTGTGCGGTTTCCTCCAGTCCCGAATGGCGTCGGGCACGGGCATCGCCTTCGTCGACTCGACTTCAATTGTCGCTTGCGGCAACAAACGGATCAGCAAGCATCGCACGCTCAAGGCCATCGCCCGGCGCGGAAAGACGACGATGGGGTGGTTTTATGGCCTGAAATTGCACCTGAACATCGATGAGTACGGAGAGTTGCTGGCGTTTCGGCTCACGCCGGGCAATGTTGATGATCGACAACCGGTTCCCGATATGACCCAAGGGTTGTGGGGCAAGCTGTTTGGTGACAAAGGTTACATTTCGGCGGAGCTCTTCGCCCAGTTATGGGGACAGGGCTTGCAGTTGGTGACCGGGATTCGCCGCAACATGCAGAACAAGTTGATGTCGCTGCTCGACAAAATCTTGCTGCGTAAGCGGTCCGTGATCGAGACGGTGAACGATCAGCTCAAAAACATCGCCCAAATTGAGCACACGCGGCATCGCAGTCCGGCCAACTTCCTGGTCAACCTGGTGGCGGGGCTGATCAGCTACACGCTGCAACCGAAGAAACCGGCGATCAAACTTACCCCCAACGAACGTAACTGGTTGGGACAACTGCCCTTAGCGGCGGTGGCTTAACCCGAACTCAGGTCTATAGTGCTGCTCGGTCGAGGAACCCGCACTGCCAGCATATCCAGCCTCAACGTGGTCTCGCTGTAAGTTGTTTAGCAGCGATAACTTGCTACGAATAACGCCATCAAGGGATTCCCAGCGTCTTCTTCCGAGAGCGCGGGGTAAACCTTGATGACGTTGTCACGCCGAGCGCCTTGCCATCGACATACAATAAGTAGTCAGCCGGCCCATGAGCGCCGGGAAACTCGGTCACCGCCAGCCCGCGGCCGGCGCCGAGATTCATCTCCGTGTAGGTTTGGACATGCCACCCCGAAAGCGTGAGCCGCTGATCGATCAATCCGCGGGCTTGTTCTTCAGGTGTGTTTGGCACGCTGGTCGGTAACACGGCGGAGGGAGCTGCAAAAATCCGACTTCTAGTGTAGAAACCGCCGCCGGGCGGTGGTAGCTGGAAGATTGGCGATAGTTTCGCTTCCGCCGATCAAGCGACTCTCGGCGTGGTCAGTCTGCCCGTTAGCCGTCGAGCTAAATTTCGGGGCGAAATGCGGCAAGACATTATGCGTAAGGAGTTAGCACTTCGATATCGTCGACCTGTTAGGGTCCATTCGTTTGGTGCGTGAAGCGGCGCCCCCGCGTTGGGAGAGCAGAGCGTAAGTCGGCGCATCACCGGCGGGAGCCCTTCGCCCCACCAACTTCCTGCGGCATCTGCGCGCCACAATTCCGCATGCCGCCGTTAGGACTTCATTCGCCATTTAAGCCGACCCGCGCTTATCTCCATGTCTCGCGTCCATTCTGAACCTTCTGGCGGCTGCGCGAGCTAAATTTCTGCCAAAAACGCGGCATAATTAAGTAGTGGCCGTGGCTAGCGATCAGCGGTTCGCCGACTTAGCCGGACGAAAATCTCCCCCGAAACTTTTTCACATTTTTCTATGCAAGTGCATCAAAGTGCAATTGCCAACCGCCAGCGCCATTTCCGAGAATTGGGAATCGCGGTCTTCCTTCCGCCACGGGTCGCCGCTACTCCTAAATTTTCGCCAAAAACGCGGCATAACTCTATGCTCCTCCCGATTAGCTTTCGAGACCATGAGCGACCAGCCCGCTAGAATCAATTTTCACTCCGGATCCTTTCATTCGTCCGATCCGGAGTTGCTAGCCGAGTTACGTGAAGACCCTCGCATCGCGAAGGGGCTTTTCTTTGCACTGCCGACGACGTTAATCGACGCGATCGAGCGAAACCTCGACGACAAAATCCCGGCAGCCGACTTGAAGTTTGAACGCAAGGCGACCTCGGTGTTGGCCGGGCAGCAGATTGGGTGGTGGCGCGGCAATTTCATCACATCAGCGTTAGTTACCGAGCCCCCCAGCGATAATCCGCCAGTAAAGACTTGGAGTGCGTCGGGCGTCTCGGACCAGGACATCGCGAAAACTCGTGCGGCCCTGGTGTCATCGCAGGCCGACCGGAATCGAATCCGAATCGCACAGGCCGCTTACATCGGCTGGTTGACAACCAATTCCGAGTTTATCAGCGAACACGATGAGCTGATGAAAAACCATCAGTCACGCCTTTCTACTAATGGATTCCCAGTCCTGGGCAACTTCAACGTCGCCGCCGCAGCGAAAAAACGTCCAGCTAAAAAGGGGCCCAAGATCGGCAAAATTACGGATGATAAGGTGCTGACCTATCTGTCGGACTTCGAAGCGTTCTTCGTACGCTGGCGTTTACAAGGACTCAACGCTCCCTACATTCCGGAACCGCTGGGGCCCCAATTCCCGGTGCTTGACCCGCAGCGGATGTCGAACCAAATGGCGGCTGGTGGACTAACGCTGTTTCTTCCGGACACGTTTCCTACTCCAGGATGCGACGAACTGCGCAATCTGGTTGAGCAAGCGCTGGGCCGCTATTCGGCGACGCCACCGGAACACTTGCAAGCGTGGACTGAGATTATTGCCGGCGACACGATGGCGAAGAATCAACTCCCCCACTACGCGCGCATCGCACGGCTGCAGCTCTACTGGACCGCACTGCACTCTCGGTACGCAGCACAACTCAAACGTTCGAAGGAGAAACTTACAGCCGCTTTTTCGGAATTCTTTGGCTGTGACGATAAGACCATTAAGAGGGATCTGAAATTGATCAGCGAACGCTTTTCACGTAATTGGCCACGTCCTTACCATGGGGCGATCTGATTACTCCGGCTCGAGCTCATTTTCGAGCCGGTTAGCGACGGTCTCGCCAGCAGAACTTCTCAACCGTCTGCGGCATTTCTGCGGGTTCTCCGCCTCTGCGAAAT
Organism: Pirellulales bacterium; assembly: GCA_022841705.1. Lineage (GTDB taxonomy): Bacteria > Planctomycetota > Planctomycetia > Pirellulales > Lacipirellulaceae. The sequence goes on along the minus strand of JALHQZ010000002.1, from coordinate 1,306,161 downwards.
AGGACAAGAGAAGGCCTTCGCTTGTCCTACAAGTTTGCTCCGCTGTGAAGCATTCTAGCCATTGTGACGTGGATCAATGAGATCCACACATCATTGTGCAGCGAGCAGCAAGCCATGGATTCGGCCGCCAACACCTTTCTAACGATTAGCGACTTTATCGCGGCGACAGGGTTTTCCCGAGCAACTGTCAACCGAATGTTGGCGGCGGGAGACTTGCCCAAATACCAGCCGGGTGGCCGCCGTCATCGGGTGCTGATCCCGGCCAGTGCGCTGACCGTTGCGTCACATTCCCAAACAAAGTCCTCCGTCGCAACTCCGCCTCGACTTCCCGGCCGCCAGCCGCGTTGGGCGCGCGAATTGTTAACCTAACTCCCCTCGAGTCAAAATATCATGCGTAAAACTAACCTTACTCCGCTGATTCAATGTCAGTACTTTCGCTGGCGTATGTTTCGACGATCGAAAGTCTTCTACGCCGATGGGCGCGGGAATCAACCCGCTCTTGGCAAGCATTCGCTGGGGACGCGCGATCCCAGTGAAGCTCAAGCCGCTTTGTTTCGACTTGATCGGCAACTGGCTGTGGTACACGGGCGAGCGCCGCGGTCAATTCTGATTGACGAACGTGAAGTTACGCTTCCGATCGAGCGCGGCTACGAGATTTTTAGAGAGCATCTTAATCGACCAGTGAACCTGGGCGGGGTCCGAGAGTCAACGAAGCGGCGGTACGCAGCGCCGCTGAAGAAGTTTGCGGACTTCTGCGGTCGCGAAGGCATTCGTTCCTGGTCGGATGTGGATCGACAGTCGCTGGAGCGTTATGCGGCGTATCTCGCCAACCAGGAACACTCTGAAAAAACAATCGATTTTGAGCTCACGCTGCTTAAGCAGATCGTACAAATGCTCATCGACAATGATCACCTCGGCAGCCGGAGTCCGATTCAGCTGAAGTTAAAGGCGCCGGCTTCCGCGACGATGTACTGCTGGCGACCTGCGGAGGTGCAAGCCATGCTGGAACATTGCGACTCGAAGCCCAGCCTGCGGTGGCTGCATGACCTGCTCTTGCTGCTGGCGCACACCGGTTTAAGAATTTCTGAAGCGCTTTCGCTGCGTTGGGAGGATCTCGACTTCGAGAAACGTCTGCTGCGATTGACCGATGAGTCCGCGTTGCCCGAGACCGCTCGGCCTCGACGTCAGCTCAAGAATGGCAAAAGTCGCTTCATTCCGCTACACAATAACGTCCTGCCGATGCTGCAAGCCAATTTTCGGACGAGGAAGGCGCTCGGTCGTGAGTTCGTATTTGCCGGCCCGGGTGGGGAGCCACTCGATGATCACCAGGTGCGTGACACTTTTGTTCAAGAAGTCGTGATGCCGTTGGCGGATCGATTTCCCCCCACGGGCACGGGCCCCAGTTTTCGGGATGGCCGGTTCCACACCTTTCGTCACTATTTTTGCTCGACCTGCGCCAATGAGCGCGTCCCCGAGCGGGTGCTGATGTCGTGGCTGGGCCACTCCTCCAGCAAAATGGTGCGCCATTACTATACCCTGCACGAGGAAGAATCCTTGCGGCAGATGAATGCGATCAGCTTCACCGGCGTCAGCTACGGGATGTCCGCTAGCGGCCACACGGAGTTGGAAACCCAACAGGAGCACGCCGCCGCAACACGGGTGAAATCGACTGACTAACCGGCCGTTTGTCCCAGTCTTGTCCCATTGCTCATGCGCGACCAGAATGAGACGACGTAAAGTGCCTGCAATTCACCACTTACGATAACGCAATCGTTTTCAATTGAGAGGGCGACGCTCCGTGAAGCCTGTGCAGAAATAACGCGGTGCGGTGAATTGGCTCAGCGGAGCGTCGCCCTCCCGATGTTGGTCCCGGGTGTGCTGCTCTTACGGCGCCAACGGCTGACTGTTACAGAAACGGCCAGGCGACGAGCGCCGCGATGGCTTGGTACAGCGTGCCGCACATTTTGGCGCCCAAGAGCAACAGCGCGCCGGCGACGGGGAGCATAATCGCGGCGGTGAAGACGACTTCGAGGCTGCTCATGCCACGGCGAAAGGGGCGATGTCGGTTCATAGCGACAGTCCTTTCACCATCACCAGCAGCGTGCCGAGGGCGAAATAGGGGCCGAGCGGAATGGGGGTTAGTAGCAGTTTCGACTCGGATTCGCTGGGAGCGAAGACCATATTCGGCAGGAAGAATGACAGCACTTTGCGTACGCTGGCGGTGAATAACTTCAGCGGGCCGAACTTGTAGGCGGTCCAGGCGAGGATGGCCACGGCGGCGAAAATGTAACTGTAAGCCACCGCCAGCACGCCGGCTTGCAGGCCCAAAAGGGCGCCGAGCGCGGCGGCGAGTTTCACGTCGCCCGCGCCACTGCCGCTCATGCGGTAGCCGAACAGAGTGATCATTCCGCACGCCAAAAACCCGAACAAACTGCCGGAGAGGCCCACGGCGCCAAGCGAAAGCGTGTCGCTCAAATCGGGGCGAATCGAACCGAGCAGGTTGATGCCCAAGCCCCACAAGATTGCGGGGTAAGTGATCCAATTATAAATCTTCCGGCCGGTGGCGTCGGTAAACGCCGACACGGCCACCGCGAGCACGAGGACCATTTCCGAAACGGTATCGATCGGATTGTTGATCGTCCGGGCAAGCGTAATCCACACCGGCGCCGCGGCCAGCGGAGCCATAAGAGCCCAGCGGTAATAAGTCGGCTGCGGATCGGTTTTGACGCTCGGCGCCGGCGTAGGCACAGTCATCGGCGGATTACAAAGGAGAGCGTTCATGATCGTGACTTGGCCGAGTGAGTAACTTCGAGAGGACGCGAAAAATGGATGATTTAAGGTAAGCGATTTGTCGCTCGTTCGATGACAACCGCTTCACTTGAATAAGTGCCCGTTTAAGGTCGAGAGGGTTCAAAAATCTTTGTGATCTCGCGAATCCGATTTGCGGTGATCCGTGGTTAAAAACCCAACGGCGCCAGGCGGCTGCGAGACTTGCCAGATCGCAACCACCCGGCGCCGGAGCAACGGAGGACTTTTCAACTTTAGAGCGAGATATTTTGGCCTTTGAGGGCGTTCCACTTTTCGCCCATCCACTCGACCGCTTGGCTGCCGACGGTCGAGGCGGCGACCATAATCATGCCGGCGATGGCGATGATCATCACGATTTGCAAGGCTTCCAGGCCTTCTTCGTTGTTGTGGAACTTGGCGACAGCATTCTTGAGCGTGGACATGGGTAGGGTTCCTGTAGTAAGGGGTGGGGTGTTTTTGTTCGGGGAAGTGTTCCCTTCGACACCTGCTGATACGCGCCCCGGGGGCGGGCGTTACAACCGGCGGGAAAAGTTTTTTCGGCGGGGCTGGATAACGCCCGATAAAGAAAACTCACCACAGAGAGCACGGAGAGCACAGAGGAGGAAGCACAAAGAAACTGGTCGTTTTGGCTTGTTTACGGGGCATCAGTTAAGTTCCCAATGACCAAGCCGAAATGACCAGTTTCTCCCATTCTCTTTTTTTCTCTGTGTCCTCTGTGATCTCTGTGGTGAAATTTTTTCGGTTAGGGATGAAGAACTACCCTAAGTTGAAGAGGGCCCGGGTCAGTTTCACCCGGTCGGCGTAACCCATCTGGGTGGGTTCGTCGGCGAAGGTGGGGCGGGCGCCGGTGGGGCGGAGTTCACCTTGGAGCATCCCCTCGGCATCGGTTCCGGCGGCGTGGAAGACATAGAGGTCTTGGAAACGGTAGTCGCCCGACTCGTCGAGTCCCAAACATTCGCTGATCGCCCGGATGCGCCGGGAACCATCTTGGTAGCGGCTGATCTGGACGATGAGCTGCAGCGCTGAGCCGGTTTGCATGCGCGCGACAGCGGCGGGGAGCGACACGTCGCTCATCATGCTGAGAGTTTCCAGGCGAATCGCGGCGTCGCGCGCGGTGGTGGCGTGGACGGTGGTCAAGGCGCCGCTGTGGCCGGAGATCATCGACTGCAAGAGATCGAGCGCTTCGCCGCGGCGGACTTCGCCCACCACGATGCGGTCGGGTCGCATGCGGAGCGAATCAACGAACAGGTCGCGGATGGTCACTTGGCCGGAGCCATCCGGCCGGGCGGGTTGGGCTTCTAAGTAAACCGTGTGGGGTTGATTGAGCTGCAGTTCGCTACTGTCTTCAATGACGATGATCCGCTCGTGCTCGGGGATTTCGGCCGACAGGGCATTGAGCAGTGAAGTTTTACCCGTCCCCGTGCCGCCGGCGATGACGATGTTTTTATGCAGCAGCACCGACAGCGATAGGAATTCTTTCGCTTCCGCCGAGAGACTTCCACTGGCAACCAGCTTATCGAGATTGAACGACGACTTTTTGAACTTGCGGATCGAAATACAAACGCCGTTTCGCGAGCAGGGGGGGCAGATCACATGGACGCGCGAACCATCAGGCAGCCGGGCGTCCATGCTGTGGTTATCGTCATCGATCGACCGGCCGGCGTACTCGGCAATGTTCCGCGCGGCGGCGATCAGCGAGCCGGGGCTGGCGAAGCGGACGCCTGCGATTCGTTCGAGCTTGCCCTTTCGCTCCGCGTAAATCGTCTCGGGCCCGTTGATGAGAATCTCGGTGACGCTTTCGTCATCGAGCAAACTCAGCACCGGTCCGAGGAAATGCCGGACGGTGGTGGTGTAAATGTCGCGGGTTTCCATCGAATCGGCTCCGAGGACGGGTTAACCCTCATTGTACGTCGCCAGAGGACCGCTGTAACTCGCCATTCAAAACAACCTTTGCTCCCTTGGCGATGTCGAGTGGCAGGTCTTTTTCGCCGCAGCGGAAGCGAGCCGGTTTGCCCAGAGTTGAAGTGACGCGACATTCTTGGAGTTTGGCGTCGGCCCAGCGGAGGTCGAAGGTGAAGCCATCGCGGGTGCGAAGGCCGCGCACTTCGCCGGTTGGCCAAGCGGAGGGGAGCGCGGGGAGCAGTTCGATCAGCCGCACGCCGTCCGCGGTGCGGTGCGATTGGACGAGCATTTCGCACATGCCGCTCACCGCCCCGAAGTTGCCATCGATTTGGAATGGCGGATGGGCGTCGAACAGATTCGCGTACACGCCGCCGCCGTTGTACTTGGTGAGGGGCGAATCGATGAGCGACAACTGGGTGCGCAGCATCTTGTGGGCATGGTCGCCGTCGCGCAGTCGGGCCCAGAGGTTAATCTTCCATGCGATCGACCACCCGGTGCCGCCATCGCCGCGGATTTCGAGGGAGCGCTGCGCCGCGTCGAAAAACTTCGGTGTATCGGGCGTGATCTCACTGCCCGGGTACAGCCCCCACAGGTGCGAAACGTGCCGATGCCGCGGATCGGGGTCGGGGCGATCTTCGAGCCACTCTTGGAGGTGCCCGCGCTGGCCGACGCGCAAGGGGGCGATGCGCGCGCGGACTTCGCGCCACTGCCGTCGCTGTTCGCCATCAACGCCCAGCACGCTCGCAGCGTCGGCGGCGTCGGCCAGCAGTTCACGCAGGATTTGGTGATCCATCGTTGGTCCCATCACCAGCCCGCCTTGCTCGGGTGAATTACTGGGCCCACTGATTAGCGCATGATTCGGATCGCGCGGGTCTTCCACCAACGTGTACGTAGCAAACTCGGCGGCGCCCTTCAGCGCGGGGTACGCAGTGGTGCGGAGGAACTCCACATCACCCGTATACAAAAAATGTTCCCAGAGGTGTTGGCAAATCCACGCGCCGCCGGTGGGCCAGATGCCGTGGTCGGAGGCGTTGATCGGCGCCGCGCCACGCCACAAATCAAAATTGTGATGCACCACCCAGCCGGGCGCCCCGTAATGTTCGCGGGCCACCTCGGCGCCCGACTGCCGCAGGTCGCTGACCACCGCGAAGAAGGGCTCGCCGCATTCCGTAAGGTTCGCCGGCTCGGTGAGCCAGTAGTTCATTTGGTAATTGATATTGATGGTGTACTTGCTATCCCACGGCGGGGCGAGCTCCGCGTTCCATTTGCCTTGCAGGTTCGCCGGCTGACACTCGGGTCGACTGCTGGCGATCATCAAGTACCGGCCGTACTGGGCGAAGAGCGCCGCGAGCGCGGGGTCGGGTTTTTTCTCCGCGGCGACGAGGCGCTGATCAGTAGGTAAGTCGGGTTCGGGCGCGGGGCCGAGGTCGAGGGTGAAGCGGCGGAAGAGCGCTCGGTGATCGACGGTGTGGCGCGACTGCAATTCGGCGTAGCTGCGCTTTACGGCGGCCTGCAGAACGTCTCGACTGCGCGCTGCTGCGTCGGCAGTCACTTCACGAAAGTTCTTGAAGCTAGTGGTGGCCGAGAGGATGAGCGTGGCGTGGCTGGCGTGTTGTACGTGAAGATGGTCGTCAATGGTTTCAACTTCGCCATCGGTTTCTGAAATACTCAAACTGGCCAGAAACTTAAGCGGACCGGGTGGTTGCTCATCGCCTTGAGGAAAGTCGCCCGTCACGCCATCGAAAGCAAGCGAGCGTGCGGAAACTTGCGTCGGCCGAACATGCGGTTGCGGTGAAGTCAAACCGATGCCGAACTCCAATTTGCCCGTCGCGCTAGAAGTGAGCCGCACGACCACCACACGATCGGGATAGCTGGCAAACACCTGCCGCGTGAACGTGACGCCGTCGGCTTCATACCGCGTGGTGCAAATGGCCGTGTCGAGATCCAGCTCTCGGCGGTAATGTTCGACTTCCTTGTGCGGAAAGGTCAGCCGCACATCGCCGAAGGGTTGGTAACTGCACTGCCGTAGCGGGACCGACATGAACTCGCGCAGCGCAAGTTCTTCGGCCTCCTGCTGCTTACCGGCAAACAGCAAGCGGCGAATCTCCGGCAGGTGTTGCACTGCGCCGGGGTGGGCGTAGCTGTGGGGCGAACCGGTCCAGAGCGTTTCTTCGTTGAATTGGATCCGCTCTTCCTCCACGCCGCCGAAGACCATTGCCCCCATCCGGCCGTTGCCGACGGGGAGCGCTTCAGTCCACTTGCTGGCCGGTTTGTCGTACCACAGTTTTAATGCTTGCGCGCCCGATCCAACGCACGGGATGAGCAAGACGATCAAAGCGAAGAGCCGGCGAAGCATGATGAACATTCCAAACAGAAGTGAGGGCAGGTTGAACTCACACAGGGGGCAGAGCGCCGGCATGAGCGCAGGTTCGCGCGGCCAGTTCACACGCGGTGCGCAGAACGGTCGGCGGCGGGTCGTGCTTGAGTACACCCATCACGAGCGCGGCCGTGAACGAATCGCCGGCGCCCACCGTATCGCTCACCACGGTGGGGATGCCGGGCTGCGCGTACTTATCGGTGGCTGTCACCAAAAGCGCGCCGTCGGCGCCCAAGGTCATGGCGACCAGCTCCAGGTCGTACTTTGTGAGCAAAATCCGCAGCATCTCGGCTGTCGAACCGCTGCTGATTCCACAGGCGGCCGCGACGATGGGCAGTTCCTCGGCGCTCAGTTTCAACAAGCTCGCGAGTTGCAATGATTCTTCGATCAGGGCCGCATCGTAGGACGGTTTGCGGAGGTTGATATCAAGCACCCGTCGCACCCCCGCTTCGCACGCTACTTGCAGCGCTCGGCGGATAGTCGCGCGGGAAACTTCCGAGCGCTGGCCAAGTGTTCCGAAATAAACGGCTTGTGATTTCAAAATCGCTGCGGCGAGCTGCTCGCTCCACGCGATGTGATCCCAAGCCGAAGGAGAGTGAATCGTGAAGGTGGGTGAGCCGTGCGCATCGAGCGAGACGCCGACCGAACCGGTCGGTGCGACGGAAGTTGTTTGTAGCAGGCTCAGGTCGAGCTGGTACTTCCCCAGTAGTTCGGCGGCGCGCTGTCCAAGTTCGTCAACGCCAACCGCGCTCACCAGCGAGACCTTTCCTCCTTGCAGCGCCGCGTGGCAGGCGAAGTTCGCCGGGGCGCCCCCCAACTGCGGGCCGGCGGGGAACAGGTCCCACAGGACTTCGCCGAAAGAGAAGATAGAGGGAGACTGAGCCATGATCGATTCCGCTTACTTCATCGCATACGCCGGCGCAATGCAGCACACTTTACCATATTCGCGGCTGGGGGCGGGGGAGCAGCCAAATTGGCCGCCAGCTTCGCTTAGTTGGGCTGCCGGAAAGAACCCTTTTCTTGAGTCACCCCGCTAGTCGCGAGTTCGCGCCGGCGCGACAATTGCGAGTTCTCCGACTCCCTCCAGCGGCGTGCGACACGGGGCCCCACAATTCAACAACCACCTTAGCGGCATGAGTGCTCACAACCCACAACCGATCGATCCCGCCAGCGTGCCGCAACGCACGCTCGCCAGCGGCGCCAAGATGCCGGCAATTGGCCTGGGCACGTTTGGGTCCGACCACATCACGCCGGCGCAAATCGCTACCGCGGTGATCGGGGCGGCTGAAGTTGGCTACCGGCATTTCGATTGTGCGGCGGTCTACAGCAATGAGCCCGAAGTCGGGGGCGCGCTGAAGCACGCGATGGCGAGCGGTGTGAAGCGCGAAGAGTTGTGGGTAACATCAAAGCTGTGGAACGACAAGCACGCCGTGAAAGACGTGGCGCCGACGTTCGAGAAGTCACTCCAAGATTTGCAGCTCGAGTATCTCGATTTGTACTTGGTCCACTGGCCCTTCCCCAACTTCCACCCGCCGGGTTGCGATGTCACCTCGCGCTCAGCCGACTCGAAGCCGTACATTCATGAAAATTATATGGCGACGTGGCGAGAGCTAGAAAAGCTCGTCGACCGCGGCTTGGTGCGACACATCGGCACGTCGAATATGACCATCCCGAAGCTGGAACTCCTGCTGCGCGACGCGCGGATCAAACCCGCCGTCAACGAGATGGAACTGCACCCGCACTTCCAACAACCAGAACTTTTCGACTATGTGCGTTCCCACGGCATCGAGCCGATCGGTTACTGCCCGCTCGGTTCGCCCAATCGGCCGGAACGCGACCGCACGCCGGAAGATACCAACCCGCTGGAAGACCCGGTGATCGTGGAGATCGCACGGGAGCACAGCATTCATCCCACCACGGTTTGCCTAAAGTGGGCGGTCCAGCGCGGCCAAACGCCGATTCCCTTCTCGACCAACCCCAAGAACTATACGAGCAATCTGCGAGCGGTGGTGGAAGACCCGCTGACCAGCGACGAGATGGCCGCCCTCGCCGGCATCGACCGCGGCTGCCGGCTGATCAAAGGCCAAGTCTTCTTGTGGAAAGCGAACCAAACCTGGGAAGATTTATGGGATGTGAATGGCGTGATCACTCCGGCGTAGTTTCGATTCAAGTAGGTCTGCCCCTAGGTTAGGGTGAGAAGCGGCCTTGGGCCAAAAGTATTCAAGCGGATTTAGTGCCAACAGGTATAGAAAAGATGGCGACCATGCAGGCGGCGTTTTTGCCGGGGAATAGCACCACGCAATTGAAGGACGTGTTGCAGCCGGAGCCGGGGCACGGAGAGGTGCTTATTCGGATGAAGGCTTCGACCATCTGCGGGTCGGACATTCGGTGTATCTACCATGAGCACCTGGGCAAAGGGCCCGAGGGTTATCAAGGCGTCGTCGCGGGGCATGAGCCGTGCGGTCAGATTGAAAGCGTGGGGCCAGGGTGTCGGCGGTTTAAGGTGGGCGATCGGGTGATTGTGTACCACATCTCTGGCTGCGGGGTGTGCAACGATTGCCGGCGCGGGTACATGATCTCCTGCACCAGCACGCAGTACCGCCGGGCCTACGGGTGGCAGCGCGACGGTGGGATGGCGCCGTATCTGCTCGCCGAAGAAAAGGACCTGGTGCTGTTGCCGGAGGAACTGAGCTATGCCGACGGCGCCCAGGTGGCGTGCGGCTTCGGTACCGTTTACGAAGGGCTAGAAAAAATTGGCATTAGCGGGAACGACGCCGTCCTTATCACCGGCCTCGGCCCCGTGGGCCTCGCGACCGGTATGTTGTGCCGCGCGATGGGCTCCAAAAACATCATCGGCATCGATGTCGTGCCGGAGCGGATGAAGCTGGCGACGGACTTGGGGCTATGCGATCACACGCTCGCCTCGGGGCCGGATAACGTGGCTCAAGTTCGCGCGCTCACCGGCGGTGAAGGGGTCGAACGGGCGGTGGATTGCTCGGCCCACCCCGCCGCCCGTGCGACGGCGATTCGCGCGACGCGCAAGTGGGGGAAGATCGTCCTCTTGGGCGAGGGAGGCTCGGTGGAGTTCAACCCCTCGTCCGATATGATTCACGATCAAAAAACGCTCTACGGTTCGTGGGTCACGTCGATCTGGAAGATGGAAGAGTTGGTCGAGCGGTTGGTGCGGTGGAACATCCACCCGGCGGACCTGATCACGCATCGCTTCCGCCTCGACCAAGTGGCCGACGCGTACGCGCTGATGGCCAGCGGCAAATGCGGCAAGGTGGCGGTTTGTTTTGATGAAGAGCTGACGGCCTGAGAAGTCCATCGTACGGGGGAGACATCTATGCTCAAAGGCATCGCGTCCTGCATTTCGCCGGAGTTACTAAAAGTGCTGGCGGAGATGGGCCACGGCGACGAACTTGTTCTCGCGGATGCCCATTTCCCTGGCCACACGATGAATCCCCGCGTGCTGCGGGCCGATGGGCTGGCGATCACCACCCTGCTCGAAGGCATTTTGCCGTTGTTTGAGCTCGACACCTGCGCTCCGCCGCTGGTGATGATGGCGGCCGTTGAGGGGGATACGCTCGATCCGGCCGTGGAAGCGCGCTATTTGGAATCGATCCGAAAATCGAATCCCCAGGCCAAGCCGCCACTCCACATCGATCGGTTTGCGTTTTATGCTCGTGCCCAACAAGCGTTCGCTGTGGTGATGACCGGCGAGCTGGCGAAATACGGCAATGTGCTTTTGAAAAAAGGCGTGACTCCGGTAAGCTAGTACACCAACCCCACTTTTCCACCCACTCTCATCCTCGCGTCGATTCCTTATGAGCCAATCTGAAGACCGGATGTTTGTCACCCCCGATGGCCAGCGCGTGTGGTTCACCTTTGTGCTGGTGACCTCGCTCTTCCTGCTGTGGGGGTTCTGCAACGGCATGATCGATGTCATGGACAAGCACTTTCAGGATGAGCTGGGGCTCACCAAGGCGCAGTCGGCGTGGGTGCAGTTTGCCCATTACTTGGGTTACTTTCTCATGGCGCTGCCGGCGGGGTGGATCGCCAGTCGGTTGGGGTACAAAGGCGGAATCATTGCTGGTTTGCTGTTGGTGGCGGTCGGCGGATTCTGGTTTGTCCCGGCGACTTGGATTTCCGACGCGGCTTCCACTGGCAAGGTGACGCAAAACCAAGCGTTCGCCGCGTTCCTCTTGGGTGTTTGCGCAATCGCCGCGGGGCTGACGTTTCTGGAAACCATCGCCAATCCCTACTCGACTGTGCTGGGTGCTGAGCGCTACGCGGCCACGCGGATCAACCTCGCGCAAGCCTGCAACGGCGTGGGCTGGATTCTCGGCCCGATCGTCGGCAGTATGTTCTTCTATGGCGTCGATGAAACCGGCGCGAGCACAGGGAGCCAAATGCTTTACATTCCCTATGTTGGGGTGGCGATTGGGGTGTTGGTGTTGGCCGCATTGTTTGCAATGGCGCCGATGCCCGACATCAAAACGCCTGACCATTATCATCTCGATGATGCTAGCGGGACGGAATCAACCAAGTCGATTTGGGCGCATCCGCATTTCGTGATGGCGGTCGTCGCGCAGTTTTTCTATGTTGCCGCCCAAGCAGGAATTTTTAGTTTCTTCATCAACTACATGGTGGAAGAAACGCCGGCGATCACCGCGGGCCTGAACGAGCGGTTCAACTCGTTCGCGGCAAGTTGCCCCGGTTTCCTGCAAAGCTGGCTGAGCGGGTGGACCGAAACGGTTGATGGAGCCCTCCGCATTACCGAGAAGGGCGCCGCCAACATGGTTTCCTTGGGAGCGATCTTTTTTCTCCTCGGCCGGGTGATCGGGGCCTTGCTACTGAAACGCTATTCTTCACATTCGCTCTTGGGAATCTACGGCGCGCTGAACGTGCTCGCCTGCTTGGTGGTGATCGGCAAGTTTGGCTGGTGGTCGGCAGCGGCGGTCTTTGCGACCTATTTCCTGATGTCGATTATGTTCCCCACCATTTTCGCGATGGGGATTCACGGCCTCGGCAGTCGGGCGAAGCAAGCGTCGGCCTACTTGGTAATGGCGATCATGGGGGGCGCCGTGTTGCCGAAACTGATGGGCGCCATCGCCGATAAGTACGATATGTCCCGCGGATTCATCTTGCCGCTGGTTTGCTTCGCCATCGTCGCCGCGTATGGTTTCATGTGGCCGAAATTGGTTAAGGCGTAGCCAATCGCTTGCGACTTAGCGCTAGTTTGCCACATCTCCGGGGGCCGACGCCACCGGTCCGTCCTCAGGCTCGTTCGCTGCGTTTTTGCCATTTCCCGGCCCGCACTGCTACAATCCACCCCGCTGTAACACCCGGCCTCGTGCCCCGTTAAAGGCAGCGAGTCCCCGCCGATTTGCCGCGGAGGCTCCCCAACCTCGGAGCGAGCCATGACTGCCCCTCTTTCCTACGAACTGTTTGAAGAACTCGGCCGCGGCGATGGAGCCGTGGTCCACCGCGGGTACGACCTGTCGCTGGGCCGAGAGGTGGCGGTCAAAGTACTCGACGAAGCCGCGATGCGGGACACCCGCCGCCGCGAGCGGTTCCTGCGGGAAGCGCAGTTTCTGGCGCAGTTTGAACACGACCACGTGCTGCGGGTTCATTCGGTGGACACCCAGCGCGGCTGGATTGTGATGGAGCTGATGCAAGGGACGCTGGCCCAGGTGATCGCCCAGGGACCGAGTAGTCCAGACCTGGTGCGAAGCATCATGACACAAGTGCTCAGCGCGCTCGAGTTCCTCCACGGCAAAGGCAAAATCCACGGCGCGATTCGGCCCACGAATCTGCTCATCAACAGTGAAGGCCGCGTGAAGCTCAGTGAGCTGGAATCAAGCGGCGCAACCGGTGAACTGCGCACGCCCAAGGGGGGAATGAAGTATCTCGCGCCGGAGTTGATTCGCGCGGAGTTCGGCGCTTACTCGCCGCAGGTCGATCTTTACCTGCTCGGCTTCACGGCCCTCGAACTTTTGTTAGGCCCGAAGTTCGACAGCCAATTCCCCGGCGCGGGCGAAGGCGCCATCGATGCCAACACCGCGTGGCTCCGCTGGCATAGCAGCGAGGAAGCATACCGCGGTGTCTCTCAGATGGTGCGCGGCGTGCCGTCGGACCTCGCCGCGGCGATCGATGCGCTGCTCAAAAAACATTCGTCCGAACGGCCCGAGAGCGCGATCGCGGTACGCAAGCTGCTGGAAGATCGCCCGTTGGTGGCCGTGCCAGTCGAAGATGTGGCGCCGGTCGCTGGTGGCAGCTCGCCAGAAGTTCTGTCACCCGCGAAACTGCGGACGCTCGCCACGCCATCGCCAGTGGTGCAGCCAGTTCGCGCGAGTGCGCCAGCGCCGAAGCCGCCGGTTGCGAAGCCCGTCGCGATGAAGGTTTGCGCGGGACCGAAGAAGTTCAGCAAGGATTGGTGGAACCAGCAGCTGAGCAAGAAGGTGGTGCTCATTCCGCTCTGCGTGGCGATGCTCGCGGGATTTGGGTGGTTGAGCCTCGCGCTGCAACCCGCTAAGCCGCAAGTCGCAAAGACCGAGTCGCCAAAAGTTGAAGAGCCGAAGCCGGAACCGCCAAAGGTCGAACCGCCAAAGGTTGAGCCGCCAAAAGTCGAACCGAAGCCCGCGCCGCCGAAACCAGTCGTCAAGCCGAAGCCCAAGGTGGTGAAGAAGCCCGCCGGTCCGACATTGCCAGCCGCGCTGATGGCGAAGCCCGGCGCGAAGCTTGACGACAAAACCAAACTCCCCGTGCGGGCGATTGCAAAGAAACTCTCGGCCGACGCACCGCTCGAGTTCGCGCTCGTCGCACCCGGTGAGTACAAAATCGGCGGCGCCGCGGGGCAGGCCGAACGCAAAGTCACCATCGCAGCGCCGTTCTACGTGGCGCTCACCGAAACCACCTCCGCCCAATACGCCGCGTTCACGAGTGCGAATGCCTCGGCCGCCGGCGACAAGTGGAGCAGTGCGGCCGAAAAATGGTCTGCCGCCCGGCGGATCGATGGCCCCGCGAACAAGCTGCCCGTCACCAACGTGAGCCCCGCGGAAGCGGAAGCCTTCTGCAAGTGGCTCGGCGGCGCGCTGCCGACCGATGCCCAGTGGGAAGCCGCCGTGCGGGGCGCTGCGAATGAAGGTTTCCCGTATGCGTGGGGCGACGCGCCGATCACTGCCAAGAACTGCCTCCTCTTCCGCGGCACGCTCGGCCCGGTGGAAGTCGACACGCTCCCCGCCGGCGCCAACAAGCTCGGTTTGCTCCACACGCTCGGCAACGCTGCCGAGTGGTGCCGCCAGGAAACAACGCCAGGGGAATACGTGCTGTGCGGTTGCAGCTTCGTCACCGCAAATCCGAGTGAAGTTCACGTCGCGTGGCGCGGCCAAGGGGCAACCAGCGGTGAAGAAGACACCGGCTTCCGCGTGATCGTCCCTGTGGGCCCCGACGCGACCGCACCTGCCGCCACCGACGAGCAGGAGTCGACTTCGCTAACTGACAAGGTGAGCCCCGAGCTGCTTCGCAGCGCGGCGCTGCTCTTGCTCCCCTAGCGCGATTCATTCAATAGCCGGAGGGCCACGCCCTCAAGCCGGACCGCGCGGTCCGGCTAGAGGTGTGACGATCTCTAAACAACTACCAACGGCGAACCCACAGACCCGCAGCACCGACCAGCGCTAGCAGCACAGTGGCGGGTTCCGGTACCGGCAGCACCGCGAAGCCCCCTTCAAAATCGAACGGTGTCGCTGCAGGGCCCACCAAGGCGCCATTTGTAAGTTGCCCCGTTGCAAGATTCACATCGTACAACAAGTAGGCCCCAAGCGGCCCATTGATGGGCGCATCGGGCCGCTTTAGCACGGCGAAGCCAAAGTCACCACCGATGGTGTTGTCGGTGCTGCCGAGCGTCGTGAAGATATCGAAGCCAATGCCGCGGGACGCATCGATCGTCACGCCAAACGGGCCCACCGTGGTGACCGTCCCTGCATTCGGTGGATTCTGAATCAAGAGGTCGTCATTCCGCGAATCCATATCGTAGAGCGTGGTGGAGGTGGAACCCACCACGTTGTTGATGTACGCCGCACCATCCACAAACGGAGAGGCGCCGCTGCCGAAGGCAAGCGCGGTATCGGTATTCGAAATTAACCCCGTGCTCGAGTTCAGCCGCAAGTTCGTGTTGTTCGTGGCGACCAGCCGAATCCGCATGCTGCCGTCCCCTTGCAGCGTGGTGGGATTAAAGTCAAAGCCAATGGAATCGTTTGGCGACAAACTGTACCCAGCCCCCGACGAGGGGAAGCCGGCCCCAACCGGCGTTGCGGCTCCGGTGCCGATGTTGATCGTGTAGAGTTGGGTCGTGTTGGCGCCAACGTCGATTGCGTACAGCGTGCTCGTACCGGGACGGAAATCAATCGCCTCGGGAATGATGGTCCCACCCCCCGAAGTCACCGGGCCAATGGTGGTGACGTTCGCCGGAGCGTCCGTATCGAAGGTGAATAGCGTCCCCGCCGCATTCACGCCATAGGCGATTTGCGCGTGGACGTTCTCGCAGCAGACAAGGCCCAGCGCAATCGCTGGCAACAAGAATCGTGAAACTCGCTTAAGCATGGTAGCTCCCGAAAAAACGAAGGTGTTAAAGACAACAGAGCTATCGTTCGCGGTTAGCTTCCATTAGCGGTTCCTTGTGAAGAGCAAGAATGGGTTGATGGCGAACAGCTTACTGCGGGATGCCGCGGAAATCAAGCGAAAGCGGCAGTTTTTTGTGCAGCAATGGTCAATAGCCGGCCACACTACGACCTCCGGCCTCGCTTATTCGGGGAAACGGGGCGTGGCGGTCCGGCTAGAGGCGTGACAATTACTAGAAAACTAGCGGCGGCGAATCCAAAACCCCGCACCGCCGATTAGCGCCAGCAATACCGCACCTGTTTCTGGCACTGCCACTGGCTCGCCATAAATAAAATCATCCATCGCGGTCGCGTCATTCACGCCGAGTTGGTCGAGATCAACATCGAACCCGCCGTTGGTGATCCGCACGCGACTCACAATCGGATCGGCGTACGACGCCCCGATGAACGAGAACGATTTGAAGCTATCGCCGCCGGTGAAGGCGAACGGATCGGCGGCGCCGCTGAACAAGAGCGCATTGTTCACATCGAACAGCTCTATCTTCGCAGCGTCGGCGAGTTCGACATCGGTGAAAATCACCCCAAACCCGCGCACCGTCGCCGGCACGCTGGGCGAACCGGGCACGCTGAACGTCATGTCAACTGTCACCGTGTCCTTCAACCCAAAAATCCGCTCCGCGCTGAAGGCGGCGAAGTCATCGTCGTTATCCGCATTGCGGTTGCCGAAGAGCGTGGTGACCCCACTTGCGGCGTTCGAGCTGACTTCCATCGTGCCGCTACTGGTCGTAAAAAGCGCGCCGCGCACGCGGCCCACCGGACTGCCCGAGACTTGATTGAAGAAGTTGCCGGGAAACGAATTTGGCGTGGCGAACGCATCGGGCACGGCATCCCAGTTGATTTCCCGCCGGGCGTTGGGCCCCACGCCGGTGCTCGGCCCGGTTTGCAGCACGCCGAGATCAGCTCGGAACTGATCGACCGCCGCTTGAATCGCCGCCGCGTTGGCGCCCACCGATTTCCGCACAGTTTGCGCGGTTGAACTTGCGGCAGCCATCGCAACCACCAGCATCGCCAGAAGAGTCGTTCGCATCATGTCGGTTCTCCAGAGAAGTGAACTCTTGCCCACGCAGTGCGGAGAGCGGCAGCCTACGCCTTTCGGCCGGCCGCAACAAGCGCCTCGATTTAGGAGGGAATCAGAACCCAATCGCCGAAGCCGACATGGTCATCCCGTTAGCCGAAAAAATCAGCCAACTCGCAAGGAAAGTAGCTCTAATGGGGGGGTGGTAATCATCTCGTTTCCGAAAAATCTTGGCCTTTGCCGGCTTTTTTCATTGTTACCACATTTGGCAGTCGGTACGATGAGTAAACGTTCGCGGCAATTTGCAAGAGATATTTTCTTACGCAGCTTTCCCAGTCGTTGCTGTCGACGCCTTTCGCACCAAGGAGTACGCTCATGAGTGGACAATGGCGATCTCATCTACTAGGCGCTGCTAGCGTCTTGGTTTTCACCGCGTTTGCGCTTCCGAGTAACGCAGCGCCCATCCCTTTCTCGGGGTTCAGTTCCGACGGTCACCCCGTCTCCGCAACGGCCGAGTTCACACTCAACGCGGCGCTCGACACCGTGGTGGTGAAGCTCACCAACACCACGACCACCACGCTTGATGCCGGCGAACTGTTCACCGGTCTCGACTTTTCCCTCGGCGGGCTCACTCCGACGCTGCTTTCCGACAACGCGATTCGCCGCGAGGTCAACGGCGCCGGAGTATTCAGCGACACCGGCAGCGCTGTGAACATTACGTGGTCGCTCGCTTCGCTCGGCAGCGGCGCGTATCAGCTCAACTTCAACCCCAACGCCGCCGATGGAATCATCGGCCCGCCTTCGGGCGGCAATTACGCCGGCGCGAATGGTTCGATCAAAGGGAATGCCGGCCACAACCCGTTTGCAGCGCAATTGGCGATCTTCGAACTGAGTGTGCCGGGATTGCTTGAGAATACACCCGTTAGCATCCAGGCATGGCGGTTCGGCACCACGCTCGACCGCGCGATTCCGGAGCCGAGTACGCTGCTGATCGCACTGGCCGCGCTGCCGCTGATTGTGCGACGCAACGCGTCGTCACGGGCTAAGTAGCCGCATCTCTCCGAGACGCGCACGCTCACCGTCAGGTGGGCGTGCGCGCTCCGGCTGCCATCAAGTAGACCCCGCCCACCACCAGCGCCAGCCCCAACCACCCGCGCCCCGTCGGCTGCTCGCCCAGCAGCAGCCACCCCAGCACGAAGATGATCGGTAAACTCAGCCGATCAATCGCCGCCACCGCCGCCGCGGGCCCGGTCTTCAGCGCCGCGAAGTAGGCCAGCCAACTCACGGCGCCACACAACCCCGCGGCGAGTATCCACCACCCGCCGCGCCCGGCGAGCGATAGTTTCTCTAGCGTGAGATTCCCCCGCACCGCCGCGAACGTGGCGAGCATCCCCGCCATCACCACCGCGCGGAGCGTTGTCGCCAGTGTCGTGTCGACCTGCGCGAGTCCCACGCGGCCGCACAGCGTCACCCCCGCAGCGGAGATGGCGGCGAGGAGGGCCCAGAGAATCCAAGGGGACATGATGGTGGTCCTGAATTAGTCGGAAAGCGACGGACACCCGGTGCTGGAATTCCCCGCTCACCAGTAGCGGCGAAGAGGAACTGAGGTCACAATAAACGCCACGACAGGCGGCGCCAACTTGGGGTCGCCGCTTTCCGCTCGGATCTCCTCTCCACATGCCTACTGGTCGGCTCATTGCAATTGGTGATGTCCATGGCTGTAACCACGGCCTGGAAAAGGTGCTGGAGGCGATTGCGCCCCAGCCGGAAGATGAGCTCGTCTTCTTGGGCGACCTCATCGACCAGGGCGCGGGTTCGCGGGAGGTCTTGGAGCTCATCCTCCACCTCCAGCAGCAGTGCCGGGTGGTGCTGATCAAGGGCAACCACGAAGAGATGCTTTATGCCGCCCGCGAGAGCGAAGAAGCGCTCCGCTTTTGGGAACGCTGCGGCGGCGTGGCGATGCTCAATGGCTACCGGTATCCCTGTGGTACTCTGGACGATATTCTCGCGTCGCACTGGCGGCTGCTGGATCAGTGCGTGCCATACTTCGAGACCGCGGACTTCATCTTCACGCACGCCAACTACGCCCCGGACCTGCCAATGGCGGAGCAACCGGGGCATCTCTTGCGGTGGGGCCTCTTCGACGCCAACGAGGTCCGGCCGCACATCTCGGGCAAGCCGGTGATCGTTGGCCACACCGAACAGAAGAACGGCGAGATTCTCGATTTGGGCTACGCGACCTGTATCGACACCGCCGGCTGGCGCTACGGCTGGCTCACGGCGCTCGATGTCCACTCGCGTGAAGTGTGGCAAGCCAGCCGCTGGGGCGTGCTCCGCGACGCGGGCGAGGCTGCGCCCGGCGATAAGTTGGCGCGGCTGTTGCGCAAGCCGGCGCCACTCCCAGAACCGGCAAGCGTTCGGTAAGCGTAGGGCGCCACTGGCGTGTCGCCAGTGGGAAGTAAGGACAACCGTTACTCAGGGTTCCCACTGGCGACACGCCAGTGGCGCCCGGCGGTACGCTGGGATCAGCCCAAGTGCGTCAGATGAACCGGGTTCCTGGCGCCTTCTTTGTCCAAAAAAAGAAGGCGGCCCTGCGGGCCGCCTTCTTAGGAGAACTCAAGGTGTAACGGGCTTGGCTAACCCAGTCGCGGCTAAGCCCGGCGACGAAAACGCCAAAGACCCGTTAGCAGTCCCACGCTGCCCACTGCTAAGAAGGCGGAAGCCTCGGGGACAGCCGTGACGACAGAAAACGAAGTGATCGTCCCAGAGAAAGAATTGAAATTCTCGTCCAAGTCCTCGATGGCAACCGTAAAGAATTTACTACCAAACAATGCGAGATTGGGCGCCGTCACCGGCAGAGACGCGTCCGCGTTGGCAGTCTTCGTACTGTCGAGCAAAAACAGCCGTTGAACTACATTGAACCCGTTGTGGGTTAAGTTTCTAAAGTTTTCTAAGGCGTAGCGATCGGCATTGAAGGGATCAGCGTGGATAACCTCAATGCGATTTAATCCCGCGACATTCGTCGCCGTTTGGAATTGCATTCCATTAATTGTCGTCGTCAGCCCGAATCCGGGGCCCGTTGTGTAGCGATACTGCCCCACCGTAGCACTGGGATTGGTGTCGGGTAGTGTGGATTCGAATGTATAAACGCCGGTAAACGTCATTCCCGTCGTGATCGGATTCGCAAACTGTGCAGCATTGAAGGAGTCGGGGGCGCTGGTGACCACGCCGGTGAACTGCATGGTTACCGGCACTGCCACAGCAGTTCCCTGGGCGATTAACGCAACAAGAGCCGCACCGAGTGCGGTCAACAAACAACTTCGCAACCTCATGATGGATCCTCTACCAGGATTAAAAAAAACGGCTTCTTGAGCGCCGAAAAACAGCGGCGTCAAGGCGAAAGATGCTGGCCCACTGCGACCACCTGTCTTGTCGCTGTGGCGAAACAGCTTTTATCGTGGAACAACTTTATTCGCGGGTGCCCGTAGAGTAAGTGGGCTGCGAACGGGTGTCAAGTATTTTGAGTCAACTTTCACGGAAGAATCTAACCCGGACGACGACCGCCTCGGGAGCCGCGTCACCCTCATTCTGCAGCGCCAAAAACTCTCAAAATATCTGCGAAATCGCTCTTGAAAGTAGCCACCAAATAATGTACAAATAAACATGTACGTCACCCAGCGCCGCACAAGTGCGGGCCGCTCGATGGTTCAGAGAATGCCTGCACGGCCGCGCAGGCGAACCGTTGGCACCAGCGCGCCCTGAATCAGGCGACAAGGGCGTGCGGAAGAGTGAAAAGTTTGGTCAGAGCCGACACGTGGCGCATCGAACGTCGCGTGAGGGGAAAGGGTCCAAGGTTCATAGTCGCCCGACCAGTTTCTGCTTCCATCAAGTGGGATTCGATGAGGCGCCTCATCTTTTGTTCAACCACGAAATGCCTGTAGCAGAATGCGGAACCAATAACCCAATCTTTGAACCGTACTCGTCAGTAACTTGAGCCGCGCCCGTCAGGCGGAGCGCGCCGCACTACCACCAATTCCATCCCCCACAGTCGCCACTCCACTGGCGACCGCTACCCTTGCGCGCACCCACAACCCTGTCCACTTCGCGCCCCTTACCCAATCCGCCGAAAATCGGCCCTAGAACTTCTTCCGCTGGCTAAAAATCTTGCAAGCGACCGTCTATCGGCCTGAAAATCCCCAACTCCAACCAGGCTAACGACTTAGAGTCTTAACAATTCCTTCACGGCAGCTTTGCTAGCACTTCACAATTTCCACAACCCCTTGTGTGCTAGCGACTTACGACACACAAGAAATTCGATTGACGAACCGATCCAAGTCGCTAGGATTTGTAACTCGCGACCCCAAGTATAGTGCCTAAGCTGGGCATCAGACACAATATATTGTGGTCGTCCGACCTTTCCCGCTTGAGTTCATCGAGATTCCCCGCCCGCTCGCTCAATATGTAGTGGCTTCCACTCCAGCAGTTAGTGGCCTCCAAGACTGGAGCACGGCGGTTTGCAGTTAGCTCATCGATCGAAGCGACCAGAAAGAAATTTCAGTTGATGTACGGATGTGCATTAACGATAATGGTGTAAGGATGCCCGTTCTCATAACCCACCAACAGGAGGTTGACTATGGCTGCTGCCGAACTCACGACCGCCCCCGTTTCGCGCCCGGCGAAGAAGATGAGCGACAAACATTTCCACGGCCGGCTGAAAATCGACGCCCGGTTCTGCCCTACCACGGTGAGCGATCCGTTCGACACCGTGCAGTGGGAAATTCGCACCTCGCAAATCAAAGGCGAGAAGGGCGAAGTGCTGTTTGAGCAAACCAACTGCGAGGTGCCCGACTTCTGGAGCCAACTCGCCACCAACGTCATTTGCTCCAAGTATTTCTACGGCGAAGTCGGCACGCCGGAACGCGAATACAGCGTGCGGCAACTGATCCATCGCGTGAGCCGCACCATCACCGATTGGGGTTTGCAGGATGGCTACTTCGCCACGCCGGCGGATGGCGAGCGGTTCTATCGCGAACTGACCTGGCTCTGCCTGCATCAAGTGGGCGCCTTCAATTCGCCGGTGTGGTTCAACGTTGGCCTCTATCACCAGTACGGCGTCACCGGCGCCAAGTGCAACTGGCACTGGGATGCGGTCTCCGGCCAAGTGAAGCAGCCCGAGAACCCCTACGAATATCCGCAGGGCTCGGCGTGCTTCATTCAGCGCGTGAGCGACAACATGGAAGACATCATGCGGCTGGCCACCAGCGAAGCGATGCTCTTCAAGTTCGGCTCGGGCACCGGCACCGACCTGTCGACGCTCCGCTCGCATCGCGAGAAGCTCTCCGGCGGTGGAAAGCCGTCGGGGCCGCTGTCGTTCATGCGGGTGTACGACCAGATTGCCGCGGTGGTGAAGAGTGGCGGCAAGACCCGCCGCGCGGCCAAGATGCAGTCGATCAAGGTCTGGCATCCGGACGTGATGGAGTTCATCGAGTGCAAGTGGAAGGAAGAGCAAAAGGCCCAAACTCTGATCGCTAGCGGCAAGTACGAATCGAACTTCAACGGCGAAGCTTACAGCAGCGTGATGTTCCAGAATGCGAACCTGTCGGTCCGCGTGACGGACGACTTCATGGAAGCGATCGAGAAAGACGCCGAGTGGAAGACGCGGTGGGTGACCGACAACAAAATCGCCGGTCCCACCTACAAGGCGCGCGACGTGCTGAAGCGAATGAGCGAATGCGCGTGGCACTGCGGCGATCCCGGCGTGCAGTACGACACCACCATCAACCGGTGGCACACCTGCCCGAACAGCGGCCGGATCAACGCGTCGAACCCGTGCAGCGAGTATATGTTCCTCGATGACACGGCGTGCAATCTGGCGAGCATCAACCTGATGAAATTCCGTCAGGAAGATGGGGTGTTCGATCACACGGGCTTCCTCTCCGCGTGCCGGATTTTCTTCATTGCACAGGAGATCCTGGTCGATCATGCGAGCTACCCGACGCACGACATCGCACGGAACAGCCACCTGTTCCGGCCACTGGGGCTCGGCTACTCGAACCTCGGCAGCCTGATTATGACGGCCGGCTTGCCGTACGATTCGGATGCTGCCCGTAGCATGTGCGGGGCGCTGACCGCGCTGTTGCACGGCGCCGCCAACCTGACCAGCGCGGAGCTGGCCGAAGCGGTTGGGCCGTTCGAGAAGTACGAAGAAAACCGCGAGCCGATGCTCCGCGTGATGCAAATGCACCGCGACGCTGTGGAGGAGATTCATCCCGCTGGCGCCGTGGAACTGCGTGACGCCGCCCGCGAAACGTGGGACGCCGTGCTCGCCGCGGGCAAGGCGCATGGCTTCCGCAACGCGCAGGCCACCGTCCTCGCGCCGACCGGCACCATTAGCTTCATGATGGATTGCGACACCACCGGCATCGAGCCGGACATCGCGCTGGTGAAGTACAAGCAGCTCGCCGGTGGCGGGATGCTGAAGATCATCAACCGCAGCGTGCCGCTCGCGCTGGAAACCCTGGGTTACGATGCGCCGGAAGTGGAGTCGATCCTGTCGTACATCGATCGGGAAGACACCATCGAAGGCGCCGCGGATCTTAAGAACGAGCATCTCCCGGTCTTCGACTGCGCCTTCACGCCGGCCGCCGGCACGCGCAGCATCCCGTGGCGGGCGCACGTGACCATGATGGCCGCCGCTCAGCCGTTCCTCTCCGGGGCGATCTCGAAAACGGTCAACATGCCGCGGGACACCACGCCCGAGGAAATTGGCCAAGCGTACTTCGATGGTTGGAAGCTGGGTCTCAAAGCCTTAGCGATTTATCGCGACGGCTCGAAGGATAGCCAGCCGCTCAACACGAAGAAGAACAACGACAAGGGCAAAGAGGACGATTCGGCTGTGGCGAAGCCGCGGCGCGAACGGCTGCCCGACACCCGCGACTCGAAGACGCACAAGTTCAGCGTCGCCGGGCACGAAGGATACATC
Source organism: Pirellulales bacterium (assembly GCA_022841705.1). Lineage (GTDB taxonomy): Bacteria > Planctomycetota > Planctomycetia > Pirellulales > Lacipirellulaceae. The sequence continues at coordinate 1,282,396 of JALHQZ010000002.1, read as the reverse complement.
ACGGTTGGCCTCTATCCCGATGGCCGGCCGGGCGAACTGTTCATCACGATGGCCAAAGAAGGCAGCACCATCGGCGGTTTGATGGACGCCTTCGGCACCAGCGTTTCCATGAGCCTGCAGTACGGCGTGCCGCTGGAAGATTACGTCCGCAAGTTCTCGCACATGCGGTTCGAGCCGCAAGGGCACACGAAGAATCCGGACATCCGCATCGCCAAGAGTTTGATCGACTACATCTTCCGCTGGCTCGGCATCACCTTCCTGCCGGGTTACAAGGAAGCGAGCCAAGGGATGTACGGGGCCGACAACAGTGGCGCCGACAAGGCGGCCGCGGCTGCTGAGGGTGAAGTCCTGGGACAGTCGAAGCCCGTCGCCAAGAAGGCGGACGGGCCTGCTGAGGCACGGAAAGAGAGCGCGAAGTCCGAGGTCGCTAAGGTCGGCGTGAATGGCAACGGCCATGGTCACGCTAACGGCAATGGCGCCGCGGCGAAGATGCTGGCCGCCAATCGCTTGGAGCAAGCGGGCGCCTTGCTCACCAGCACCAACGCCCGCAGCGAGCAGTTCGCCAGCTTCCAAACGGACGCTCCGGGTTGCGATAACTGTGGGAACGTCACGGTCCGCAACGGCAACTGCTATCTGTGCCACAATTGCGGCAACAGCATGGGCTGTAGTTAAGAAGAGAGTAGAGGAGAGGGATGAGAGATGAGAGGAAGCGCAATCTTCCCTCGTCTCTTTCCTCTAACCCCTCTCCTCTCCAACTAAGCGGCTGGTCGCAGGAAGCTTGGGGCATCGAAGCCCGCCAGCCGCGTTTTTTGTTTTTTAGTTCTCCGCGCCGGGTGACAACGGCCACACGCGGGGCGAGCGCGAAAGCGCCCGCCCCGCGTTTTTTGTGTCGTTAGCCGCGACGCGGTAGCAGAGCGCATATGTGCGAACGCCGGTCTTTCCCGCTAAGCCGCAAGCGGCGGGGTGTGGTATAATTGGAGCATGGAAACCGCCGTCGCCACCGACCGCCAGCGCCTTATGAATTCCATTGCCGCGATCTCGGCGATGGAAGCGGCGCCTATCTCGCAGAATCCCGAAGAACGCGTACGCACGTTCGTTGCCTTGTGCCGGAGCGCGCATCAGTTTGAGCGTTCTCAGCGCTTGAACAACGCTGCGCCCTGTGCGTCGATCCCGTGGCCCGAATCGACCTACAAGTTCCTCCGCGAGTGCATGAGTCGCATTCATGGCCGCTGAACCAGAGCTTGAAGTACATGAGACTGCCGAAGCTCTGGCCGAGGTGCTGGATCGGGAAGGGATCGAGTATGCGTTCGGCGGAGCCCTAGCGCTAATCTACTGGAACCGAACCGCGCATGACGGTGGATGTTGATGTCACCCTCTTTATGGATGTCACCGCGCCACAGCGCTGTTTGGACTTGCTGAAGAAAATTGGCTGCGAGTACGATCGAGCGGCCGCTCTTTCAACCTTGACCGATCACGGCTACTGCCGCTGCAAACTTCGCGGTCGGCAGCTCGACGTGTTCCTACCTCTGACCGACTTTTACGCTACCGCGAAAGAGCGGCGTGCGACGGCTCGACTTCCGAATCGAGACGTTCGCATTAGGGATGCCGAAGCGCTGTGCGTCTTCAAGCTGATGTTCTTTCAGCTGAAGGACTTTGCGGATATTGAAAGTATGTTGCGCACGCAAGGTGATGCACTTTATCGCGCGTGGGTCCAACGGGAAATCACCAATCTCTTTGGCAAGCGCGACCCGCGCATCGCACGCTGGCGTGAATTATGCGAACTCGTGCCGCAATAAAAAAACTCGGCGCGAACCGATTGGCCGCGCCGAGCGTTGTCGATTAACAACTGAGCGCTAAGTCGCCAGCGCCGCACGTTTGCGAATCATCACGCCACCCAATGCGAGCACCGCGAGCGCCCACGTCGCGGGTTCCGGAACATTCGGATCAGGCACAGGGATCTCGAAATCACCGGTCAGCGTGCCGACGGCTTCGAGCACATCGATATCTTCGAACTCGGTGCCGAACTTGCCGCGCACATCGAACGCGGTATCCCACAGGTGGCCACCGTGGGAGAGGAACGACGCAGTCATTCCCGCCGCGGTGATCGCCATGTGAATGATCTCGCCGCCGTCGATGCCAACTTGCGGAATCGGATCGATGCTGAAGAGCAGTTCATCCCCCACGCCGAACGACGACCGGGTGGGCCCCACAATGTTGGTGTCGCGCGCCATGAGCGCATCGAGATCGATCATGTCACGAATTTCTGGGGGATAAATCCCGCCGGCGGGCAAGAAGACCGCCTCGACCGCCGCCACAATCGCCGCATGCGGCGCCCAAGCAAAGACCGTGCTGGTGGGAATATCGTAGCCCCACACGCTGACGCCGCTGCCGCTATCGATGTCGAGCGAGAAGCGATCCGCGTCGGCCGTGTTCGCCGCGCCGACGTAACCTTCCACCACCGGGTCGGCGTTGGGGTTGGTGTGCGACGGTGGTTCCGGGCCCCAAACTTCGAGGCCATCGACATCGAAGACATCGTGATGATTCACCCCCGGGCCGGGTCCTGGCGGATGGCTTGTCGAAATGGTTTCAATCACCGCCCATGGGCCGAAGCCGCCGGTGGGGTCTTCCCACATCACATGCACGTCTGGTCCTGGTACGCGAATGTCGAGTGTGGTGGAAAACAAGAGCGACGCTTGATTGGCGATCACTTCCTTGAATAGAAAGTCACCTCGATTCGCAATTGCGTCGACTTGTCGGGTGGTGTTTCCGAGCACCGCGCTGTCGTAGTCGAACCCGTCGGTGGATCCGCTGTTCCCGCCCGCCACGCCGGCACGTGGAATGCCATCCCAGGAGACGACTTGCAGCGGATCCCCCACACCAAACGCGTCGTGGTCGTCGATGCTCACGATGTTCGGCGAAGCAACCGTGGAGGGCCGATTGTGCGAATACTCTTTGCCAAAAACTTGTGCGGCGGGCGTCGCGCCAGTGCCGCCCAACTTCACTGAGCCGATGTACGGGACGGTCGAGTAGAAATCGCCAGCCCAACCTACAGTCGGCAAACCTGCAATCGCTGCTGCTAGAAGCCACTGCCTCCAGCCTCTCCTCTTCGTTGTCGTTCTCATGAGCACACCTCCGTTGTCAAGAGAAAAAGAAAGCCGCCCAACCGCATCGGCTAGGCAACGAGCACGCCTGCTGGCCCTTCCGTTTGTCGCATCGCTTCCTGCGGTTATGCGCCTTCGTTCTAACGTGGAAATCCGCAAATGCAAGTTTCTTCCGACGCGCGTGGCCGAAAATTAACAATCTTGTCACTCGCAACCCCCTACGTGGGTTATGAAAGCGCTTGTTGCGCGCGTCGTGACCGCGCAAGGCAACGCAGCTTGGAGAAAACAAGCAGCACCAGCAAACAGACAGTCGTCGAGAGTGCGCAAACTTCCCCAACTCCATCGCCACGCGATCCGGCGATTGAAATGGAGTGACTGAGTGACTTGCCGCTTAACCAGCGTTGAGTTCAACGCTCGGCGCGTCGGCGACGTTGACCCACACGTGGACGTGCGGCGCGCCGCGGTAGTGCCAGGTGAAGGCGGGGCCGGCGAGGCGCCAGTTGTCCCACACTTGATCGCTGCCGATGTCCCCTTCTTGGTAGTACGCCAAGTGACAAGCGGCGACGCCGCCCTGCGATTTGAGACACTGCTCGACTTCGGCGCGATCGACTTGGCGATACGGTTCCAACAACTTCGCGAGCACTTGCTGCAAGTGCGCTTGCTGGTCGGCCGTCAACTGACCGACCGGGATGCCTTGCTTGGGCGAATCGAACCCAACGGCCAGTTCGTTCGGTAAGCCCTTGCGCACGAGGGCCGCCTGCTGCTGTTCGCCATCGAGCATCTTGTAAAGATCGTTCGCGGCGAGCGCTTGATGCCAGTAGACATTGCCAGCGTGGTTGGGCGCCTCGTTAAAATCTTCGGCGGCGTGGCCGTAGAAGATCGGGCCACCAAACGCCACATGCTCGGCCGTATTGCCATCGCAGCGGACGGTGATATGCCGACCGGAAAGGAGGAACTGAAACTTGTCGCTGCCAGGTTCGCCGAAGATAGCGATGGTGTCGTACTCGCCGAAGCCGCCGGAGTCGTCGTCGAGTTGGCGATCAACCCGTTCGACCCAATCGGGGTTGTAAATGCCTTCAAAGACTTTGCGAATGAGCTGCTGTTGATCGGCGGTGTAGAACTCGCTGGAGATCGGTTCGTCGGTTACTTGCCAGTTTGCCGCGACGCGCGTCCGCAGCAAACCGCGCTCGGTATCGACGTGGTCCCACGGAAAACAAATCGTCTCGCGCTGTTTTGGCGTGAGCGAATCGTACAGCAATTTGACGTACGACTCCGAAGTATTGATCGTCGCCCCCGGTTTCGCAAAGGTCGGCCGAGCAATTGAGCCGAGCCCAGCGCCGATAATCACCCCACCGGCAGTCTTTAAGAATTCGCGACGCGGGAGCGAACAGAAATCGTGCGACATGAGTTGGGTCTCCGGAAGTGGCGATGAGGGGAGGACCGCATCCTATCACATTCTGGCGTCAGCCGCGGGATGATGCCAGTAAGCGTTGGATGGCGAACATCAGCGTAGCGACGGCGGCGATCAGCACCAAACAAATCGCCGCCACGCGGTCTTCAACGCCGTAGTGCAACAGCGAGAAGATGCGCACCACCAGCGTGGGTGGTCCGGGCGGCAGGACGAGGATTGACGCTGCGAGCTCGCCGAATGACATCGCCAGTCCAGTGAGCCACGCGGCGGCGATGGCGGGCCAGCGGAGCGGCACAACCACGCGCGTGAGTTGCGTGAAACTGCTGGCGCCTTCGCTCGCCGCCGCATCGATCAGCGATTGCGGCACGCTTGCCAGCGCGGGCCACATGACGAACGTGGCGATGGGGACCACCCGCACGAGTTGCGCAAGCCAGGCCCCGAGCAACGTGTGATCGTACCACCAAGTGAGCCACGCGAAGGGTGAATCGACCGGGCGATTGAGCAGCCGAATGAGCCCGACTCCGACAACGGGGCCGGGGATCACAAGCATCAGCGCGAGGATTCCGAGCAGCGGTTTTTTGCGATCACTGCACCTTAGACGCCACGCGAGCACGAGGCCGATTGCGACACTTGCCGTCGCGGTCGCCACTCCGAGTTGGGTGGACTGCCACAGTTCGCGGCGCTGTTCACCCGGTGCGGCGATGACACGCGAGACGAGTGCGATTGGCGACCAACTCCGCTCGAACCCCGCATCCGTTTTAGTGACGACGATCCCGGCGCGACTGGCGAGCGCGATGAGCGGTGCGAGGGCCACCGTTAGCACGATAAGTCCAGCGAGCATTTCTGCAAACCATTTCTGCTGTTGAGTTGGTCGCCAGCGCCAGACGCACGCGGCATGATCACCCAGTGAACGGACCACCAGCGGAGCGAGTGTCACGAGCGCTGCCCACGCGACCAGCCAAATCGCGCCCAAGCCGCAGAGGAGTCCGCGCAGTTCGAGCGGCGCTGCGGGCGCAACTCCAAGGGTCAGCGGATCAATTGTTCCACTGCCGGCGAACATACCCAGCGCTGCTTGAGTGTAAATTTCCTCCGCGAAAGTACGCACGCGGCAGAGATCGGTCACCGCCATTTCGCTCATCTGTAGAGCACCGACCCACAACAGAGCGGCGGCGATGCCTTGGGATGAACTCCGCAGAGTGACCTGGCTCAACACGCGGAGCGGCGAGACTTCCAGCCACGCTTGTTCTTCCAATTCCGCATCAACACTCGCCAGCGCTGCGGCGAAGAGGAGCGTGAGCCACGGGATGGCGGCGAGGGCGTGAATGATCGCGGCGCCCTGAAGACCGTCCAGCGGCAATACCACCTGCCACGCAGCGGCATACAGCGGCAGTGGTAGGAGCAGCAGGCTCCCCATGACGAAAAAACCGGCCCGCGCGGCCCAAAGCTGAGTTTTCGCAATCAGCACCGCCAGCGCCAGTGCGAACGGCGTGGCAATCGCCATCGCCGCAGCGACCAGGGCGAGCGAATTAGCCAAAAGCCCCTGGACGCGAGATCCAGCCAGGGCAGTCAGAACCAGCGCCGCCGCCAGGAGAACGAGCTGGAACGGCGGGCGGAAGCGGTTCATGTGGCGAAAAGCGAAGGGCTAAATCGATAACACGCGAATTTTGAGCGGCGGGTGGCGGTTGTTATTGCTTTACACTTGGCAGCGCGTTAGGCTGCAAGTAGCGGCAGTTCACCACTGTATTGTCGCCACCGCTTATCTGCCGGTAAACCGCCGGCCACAAAAAACCAGAAGCAACCTAGGTTGGTCGCCAAGTTAGTTGCTTAGCTCATCGATTGAAATCGCCCGCGCGAACGAGAAGAGGCCTCGGAGCTGCGCCATGGGCGGTGTTTTTGCGCCAGCGCGCGTCCGGGTCGATATTCGCCCCAAGGACGGCTCCCGTCGGAGAGCACAGGAGTTCCGCCCGCAGCTTGTAAGGCCAGCGCTATGGGAATCTTCGTCAAATGTCCGAACGGACACCACTTCAAAGTGAAGGACAAGTATTCCGGCAAGAAGGGACTTTGCCCCCACTGCGAGGGCCAAGTGGTGGTGCAGGTGCCCGACCTGCTCAATTCGCAGGCAGCAAGCGACGTCTACCGCAAGGTCATCATCGAAGAGAACCGCGCCAAGCACGCAGCGCCGAGCACTTCTTCGTCCAGCATCTTCGACGACATGCCGGCCGACCGCAGCGCCAGCACCAGTGGCAGCTTGTTGGGCTCGAGCGTGATCCGCCACAACATCAAGTGCAAATGCGGTAACGCCGTGCCGCACTGGTACGCGAAGTGTCCGGCGTGCGGGACGTTTATCGATCACCGGTAGTCTGAGACATTCCCGGTAGACATCGAGCTCGTCACGAATCGGCAAGTCTTTGGAACACCTCGCCGTACTTGGCGTGTATTTCCTTGCAAGCCTGTCTGACCTCTGCGCTCTCAGCGTATCGCATTTCGTCGGTTTGGCTAACGACGATAACCGACCCGCTGACGGTGATGTTGACGGGGAAATTCCGATCGATATGCGCTTGCTCCAACACTTGTTTGCTTAGTGGCAGAACGTATCCATCGCCGAATTTTTCGAACTTCGTTGTCAGCATAGATTCAACACTGCTAAAGCCCGCGTCCGTCAACACGACATCATGCTAGCAGCGCCGGTTCGCGGCTGCATCGCCAAACGCCCCTGCTAGCACCCGCCGCGGTTTCTCTGGCGGCGTTCGGGCGGCTCTGCTACTTTCCGCCGCCCGGTGCTTCGCGCCGGCGCTGAACACACTTAACGCCTTTGGACGAGCATGGATCGCGCTCTTCTTCGCTGGAACTGGCTGCTGCTGGTGGCGCTTGCGCTCCCCGGAAGTGGTTGCCGCTGGTATTCGGGCGTGTGGTACAAACCGTTTTCCGATGTCGAACGGACCACGTTCCTTACACCGGCCAAACGGATCGCGGCGATTGAAGAAATCGGCGACCGGGCGACCGGGCAGGATACGCCCGATCAACAGCAGGCTGTGAACGAACTGGCCCGCCAAATTCAAACCGAACGCGACCCGCTGGTCCGGGAAGCGATTCTCAAGGCGGCGGGCGGATTCAACACGCCCCTCGCCGAGCAAATGCTCACCGCGGGACTAAAAGATAGCGACAATGGCGTCCGCCGCCGCGCGTGCGAAAGCTTGGGACAACGCGCGAACCCGGCGCTCGTGCCGGTGCTGGAAGGCGTCGCCCGCAGCGATGGCGACTTTGATGTCCGTGTAGCGGCGGTCAAAGCGCTCGGCGGCATCAAGACACCGGAGTCGGCCAAGGCGCTGCTGGTCGCCCTTGAGGACCGCGATCCGGCGATGCAGTTTGTGGGCGTCGAAGCGATGCGCAACGTCACCGGCCGCGACTTGGGCGGTGATGTGCGCGCTTACGTCGCCATGGCCCGCGATGGCACGCCGCCGAAACAAGAACCCACGTCGATGGCGGCGAAGGTGAAGGAATGGATTCCATTCCGCTAAGTTGGCGAGCGATCGCTGCGATTGATCTTCCTAGGTTAAAGCACAAGTTACTCGAACGCAGAGTTAGCGATGGTGGTGGTGGATTACCGAGTACGATCGAGCGCGCTGGGTGGGGCTCTCGCGCTGCTCGTTTCGCTGGTCGCTTCGAGTTGGGGAGCGGAAGATAACTCGCTGCAACTGGGCGGCGTGCCGACCCCCGTTTACAAATTGCTCCCCGCGAAGGTGACGGACAACTTACTGCTCGCGCCGCAAACTAAGGTGGCCGATTCGCGCGGCAATGCGGCGAAGCAATCGACGGCGCCACAGCCGATTATGATGCCCGATCCTGATTGTGGCGACCCACGTGCCGCAGAAACGGAAGCCGATCCCGACTGCGGTGACCCTGACCGTGGAGATCCAGCCCTGGGTTGGCGGCGGCCGGCGAAGGATGACATCGCCGATGCGTTTGGACTGATGATCGCCCCCCCCAGTGCGCAGGAATCGGGCGCACAGGAATCACCGTCGGAGCAAGAGCCACGTGCGCTCGAACTGATGGGGCCAGAGCTGGCGCCGCTGACGCCGACAAATGAGGCGGAACAGAAATCACAAACAATCGAGCAAGCGAAGCCCGAAGCAAAAGCGCCGCAAACTCCGGCGCCGTTGACGCCACCGCCTGCGGAACTGAAATCGCAAACTACGCCGACGCAGAGTCCCGCGGGCGATCCGGAGACTAAGCCGCAAGCGGCGCCAACTACCGAACCGAAGACGGAGTCAACACCGCCGGCCGTGGCGACTCCCCCCGTAAAGCCGTTGCCGCCGCTCAGCCGCAATATGCAGTACCTGCGCAATCGCCTGCGTGGGGTATTGAAGTACTACTACAACAAGCCGCTGAACACGGACGAAAACGACCCGTGGGAAGCGATGCACGGAATGCTCTCGTACGAGCTGCACAGCCAGCTTCGCGCCGGCGGACGAACTGCGGAACCGGTCACGGCCATCGGGCATCTCTGCTTCAATCGCCCCTGCAAAGGGATGATTCTGATGCGAATCAACGACCAGGGTGACATCGCCCCGCGCATTGGCGTCGGGCTGCAAGGACACGAAGGGCAGTTTCTGGCGATGCTCGCCCAGTGCAACGTGACGCCCGACTATCCCATTCGCGTGGAAGGCAAAGAGTTCACTATCAACGACCTCATCCGTTCCGAGCAGAAAAGCTGCCGCTCGAAAACCGAGCTCACCTTTAAGCTAATCGGTCTGCGGCACTATCTACCGTCAGACGCCACCTGGGTCGCCGAAGATGGTCAGCGGTGGGACATCCCGCGCCTGATCCGCGAAGAACGCTTTCAACCGATCCGCGGCGCCGCGTGTGGCGGCACGCATCGGCTTTCGGGACTCAGTCTCGCGTACATGAAGCGCATCGCGCGGGGCGAGCCGGTCGATGGTGAGTATGCCGAAGCGCGCAAGTTCGTTACCCAATACCAAAATTACTGCTTCAACCTCCAGAACGATGACGGCAGTTTGAGCACGGAATGGTTCCGCGGCCCTGGCGATGAAGAAGACATCGAGCGCCGTTTGCGAACCACCGGTCACCAAGTTGAATGGCTTGCGTACTCAATGCCCGATGAGAAGTTGCAATACTACCGCATGGTGCGCGCGGTCAACTATCTGGTAAACCTGCTGAGTTCCAATCCGCAGCAGGACTGGCACAACGGCTCGCGCGCTCACGCGCTCCATGCGCTGGTGGTGTACGACAAACGGCTCTTCGTGCCGTACGACAACCAGCCGCAAGTCGCCGCCACAGCGCCGGAAACCAAACCGCGGCCAAGCACAGTGCGGCCGCAACCGCAACAGCGCCGCACGAGCGCCACTGGCCGCCGCTACCCCAGCACCACGCAGCGCCGGCCCACGTCTCGCGCAAGGTAGTAGGCACGGTCCCCGTGCCATTTTTCGTCGCAACGTCATCCGTGCGCGGTGACGGCACCGGGACCGTGCCTACTACAATCAGACGCCGCGACAATTGCCGCCCCGCCGCTCAGGGGGTAAGCTATACTTGCTCGGGAAAATTGGCGTTTCCCACATTTTCGGCCCGAATTTCGTGAAATTCGGGCTTCTCCCTGCAATTGGTCACGCTCATGGCGGCGCCGCGCAAAATTAGCGAGCAGATGCACGACTTTTGTGCGCTCGCGATGCGCTTGGCCCAGCATCACCGGGCCGATGCGGCGCTCGTGCTCATCGAAGAGCCCGTCGATTGGCGCGCATTACGCACCGAACTTGGCGCCACGCCGCTGGTGGTTGCCGCTGCCTCAGCCGAGCTGCTCGAAGACTTGCCCGAAGATGAAATCGCGGGCATCCAGCTTTCCTCGCGCGAAGCGCCGGTCTTCGAGCAGCTCACGCAAGCGCTCTTGGAAGCGGTCTCGAAACAAAAGCTCACGCCCAATGCCACGGTCGTCGCGCTTTACAGCGGGTTCGAGGATGGCATCATCGATTCGCTCAGTGTGATTCGGCTCGACGAGCACCTGGGCCAACTCACGGTGCGCGACCTGCGGCAGATCGAAACCCGCATCCCGTTCGAGACGCTCAAGCTGGTGGTGGACCTCGCCGTCGATATTGGCCGCGAGGGGCGCGAAGGGAAACCGGTTGGCACGATGTTCGTCATCGGCGACCATCGCAAGACGCTCAAGTACTGCCGGCCGATGGGGTTTGATCCCGTGCGCGGCTACAAGCCGGCGGAGCGCTCGCTGTTCGACGCGAAGGTGCGCGAAGGGGTGAAGGAAATCGCCCAAATGGATGGCGCCTTCATTGTGTCGGATTCCGGCGTGGTGATGGCCAGCGCCCAGCACGTTTCGGCGCCGCCGGCTGTGGACATCAGCATCAGCAAAGGTCTCGGCGCCCGCCACTGGGCCGCCGCCGAAATCACCCGCGCCACGGCCGCCGTGGCCGTGGCGGTCAGCAGTTCCAGCGGCGCCGTGCGGGTGTTTCAAGGCGGCAAAGTGATCCTCCGCATCGAACCCTTCCGCCGGGCGATGAAGTGGAAAGATTTCGAATCGGGCGAGGCGTGAGCTAGCCGTCGCATACGAAAATCTGATTCCATCCCTCAACTACGCGCGCATACGCAATCTGCTGGCCACTAGGCGAATAAACGCACGCCTCTGGCCGCGGGGCTGATTCATCCGTCACGCGCGGGGTGAGGCGCTCCATCGCGCCGGTTTGCGAATCAATCGCCATCACGCTGCCATCCACCACCGCGGCGATGCGCTCTCCATCGGGGCGCCAGGTGAAGGCCGAGGCGATCGGACACCCGCCGTGCGTGAGTTGCGTCGGTTCGCCGCCGAGGGGGGAGATCGTCCACAACTGCACGATGCCCCGAGCGTCTGGCATTAGGAAAGCAATCCGTGAACCGTCCGGCGAACTGCGGGGCCAGAAGCGTGGACCGCCGAGGCCGCGCGTGAAGGTCAGCCGGCGCTGCACCACCCCGGCCGGCGTGGCAGGGCGGCGAGTGAACGTGCCTTCAAGTGGCTCAGCCCCCGCGTGACGCAGATCCTCCGGCAGATCGACGATGAACAATTCGGTGTGCGTTGTTGCATCGGCCGCGCGCACGTCACCGATGAACGCGAGCGCGCGTTGCCGTGAACCATCTGCACGTTGATATCCGGTAACTCCGACCCACGCATCCTCGTAGGCACGACTGATCTCATCGCTGCCGGGGCGTGGTTCGTTCACGGTGCGCGTCACCAGCACGCTGAAGTAATCGCCGGGATGGTTACGCGGATGCGTCGGCAGCGGAGTGACAGCACAAGGGATCGCGACGCCCACATTCCGCTGGTTGCGATCGGCTTGCCGGAGATCGAACCCCGGTGATTGCTCGGCCTCGGCGAGGACTTGGTCCTCATAGGTGAAGCTGATCCACTCGCCCGCTCCGTCGAACACGTGCACATGCGTGCCGCCGCGCAGCGCGCCGGGCGTGAACGGAGGGGCGTAGTTGTGAGCTTCGAGGGAGGAAGTGCGGCGCGCGTAGCCTTCTCCCTCCGGGAGAGGGTTGGGTGAGGGCTGCCCCGGCAAAAAACCATCCCCTGCAAAAATTCCCCTCACCCCGGCCCTCTCCCAGAGGGAGAGGGAGAAATTCCAACTCACCATCAGTCCGCGGCGGCGGTGGGCGCAATAGTTCCAGTCGGTGGTCGGGTGCTCGGGGCCCAAGATGAACGCGGCGCGGTCGACGACCGGCGAGCAGGTTACGACGCCGCAATTGGCGCCGTGGTGCGATTCATACAGCACGACGACCCGGCCGGTGGCGACTTCGACCGCCTCGATTCGGGTTCCGTCGAACTGGCTGCCGGCGGGGTCTGAGCGGGTGTCGTAGACGATCCACTGGCCGTCGGCCGACCAGACCCCCACATTGGTGAGCACGTGGCCGTGGGGCGAACTGGTGATCTGCCGGGTCATTTTGGCGTCGATCTGCGCAATTGCGTGTTAAAGGGGAGAGTTCTTTGCGCAAATTGCAGAGTCGTTAGATTGACTGACGGAGCCTGGGGTAAGCATACTTTGGGGTGGCGGATTGGACAGCGGGGGCGATGTTGCTCCTGCGGGGGGATTTGCTGGCACGCTCTGTCATGGACAAACGGGTTATGACCACCACTTTGAGACTGCTTTCGCTGACGATTTTGGCTACCTGTGTAGCAACTTCCAACGCGACCGTTGTGATTAACGAATACATGGCGGACGACAGTGGCACGGACGATCGCGAGTTCGTCGAGCTTTACAACCGCGGCAACGTTGCCGTTGACATTAGTGGATGGGTAGTAGCCGGGCGAGATAGCACCACCAACAACCCCACGGCGACAATTCCGGGTGCCTTAAATTCGGGGACCACCGTTCTGGCTCCGGGCGGCTACTATGTGTTGGCGAACACCGGCACACTGAATGCCAACCAAGTCGTCGCGGCCAACTTCCTAGAGAATGACAACGAAACAATCGAGTTGTGGCAAGGTGCCTATAACACGGGAACTCTCATCGACGCGGTATCAATTGAAACCAACAAGGGTAATGCTACATGGTTCGGCGCCCCTGGCAGCTTGGCTGGCCAATTAGGTCCTGGGGTGTTTGGCAACCATCAGGGCGTGGACCTAACTGGCACGCCTTTGAACGCGACTGTGAGCATCGGCCGTTTCGTAAATGGCCGTGATACGAACAATAACGGCCGTGACTTCGGGTTGCGACCTTCGACTCCGGGAACCACAAATGCACCCGGTGGCGTGATGACGGAATATGTGCTCCCTGACGCTACGCCGCAGTCGAACGGCTCGAACATCTCGAACATGACAGGTTCGTTTGTGACTCCGCGCGTGATTGATCCCACCGTTGCTGATACAAACAACCCGAATGTAATTTCGGCGCCGGCGCCTGGCGCCAAAGCTTATGTCAGTTGGGATCCCTCGGGTGGCGGCAATGGCGCCACCACGAATGCGGTGTTCGACACCACTCAGGCCGCGTTTTCGCTCTACGCGTATCTCGACACCAACGATCTTCCCATCCAGTCCAACGCCACGAACGTGCAATTCCGCGGTTCGGAAATCACAATGTATGGTCTGGGATCGGGAGATGCGTTTACCAATCTTACCGATTTGACGGGTGATATTGGGCTGGCCCCCGCGACGCTTCCGCTGACTGAGTCCGCCAACGGCTTTACCGGTCTCGTATGGATTTATGAAAAGGTTGGAGTTCCCGTAGGTGGCGGAGCCGTCTCTGAAAAGCTGCATTTGGTTGACGCCAACGATGGAGGCGATTCCGATCTCGGTGGAAATACTCCCCTGGATTGGACGATCATCCAATCCTTTGATCTGTCCACCACTCCCTCCGGTTGGTACCAGCTGAGCATTTCAGTTGACCCGGTTGGCAACGTGGTCGCCAAGTACGGCGCGAATGTCGTGAATACGACGACTTCTCTGTCGTTCAACGGCGCCGCATTCAACGTCGGCTATCGTGAGAATCTGCAGATTGGCTCCGATGGCACGCCCGACGCGATCATGCGGCCCGCGACATTTTCTGCGATCCCGGAACCGGCCGCGTACTTGTTCGGTGGCGTGGCTTCGGTTATCGCGGGGATGATTGCATATCGTCGCCGCCAACGTGCTTAGCACCTGCTTCGTGTGAATGCAACTGCGTGTTTCCATCAGAATTGGCGGCCGGTTTTTCCGGGCGACAGGAGCAAAGGGGTGAAGTAAAGCGAGTCGTTCACTGTCAGGCGTTTTAAATTTCCTTCTATGAGCATCACAATGAGACTTCCAATCAAATTTTTCACCATTGTTTTTGCCGGACTGCTGACGACGGAAACACAAGCTGCCGTTGTGACAGCCGCTTACATCAATGCCAATGTGAATCAGGTGATTTACAGTGATGATTTTAATGCGTCGACAAACACCAATTGGTCCGTAGCGCAAAGCGCTAATGGAGCTGCCGCCCTCGATTCTGGCCATGCGTTTGGATTTGATTACGCGGCAGGCGGAGCATTCGGCCCTTTGACAATTCCCGCTGCTAGAATCCCCGCAGCTCCGAACGGCGCAGGCAATACGCAGGGTCTCGTCATGCGTGCCCAAGATGTTGACGACGCAGGCACCGACCTGACTCAAGGCATTGCAGTTTTCACTAACAATCTACCTGCCGCGCCGACGACTCCTTACGCCGTGCGGTTCGATCTTTGGGTCAACTACGTGACCGGAAGTGGTTCAAGTGAGTTTGCCTTTTACGGAGTGGGCGCCACGACTCAGAGCAGCATTGGAACCCTTTCGGCCGGTGTCACCGGACTAAATTCGCCGCCGCCGGGGCAAGCAGGTTCAACCGCTACCGCGGGAGTCGGACCGGTTACCACAGGATACACTTTCGCAAACGCCGGAGATGGTGGCTTCGCGCGCGACATCCGGACCTTCGTTGGCGCCACCGAGCAGATTGCGGATACCAACTTCTACGCTAAACATGTGCTCAACCCCGGTCCAACTCCTGCTGCCGGGACGCTAGCGAATCCGGCCCAAGATTCGACTGTAACGCACACCCAACTGGGGACGTTCGCCAACAACACTGCGCCTGCTGCAACCGGGATTCCCGGCAATCAGTGGCTCGATGTCATTATCTACTACGATGGGGTCGATTTGACGCATTACATCAACGGCACGGCGATTTATACTCAGCCTGGGGCCACCGTCAACTGGAACCAAATGTTCTTGGGCTACATGGATATGAACAGCTCCGTTTCGCTTCCTGCGGTTCAAACATTCGCTGTGTTCGACAACTTCCGGGTAGCGATTCCCGAGCCGGGCGCCTACCTTTTCGGCAGCGTCGCCACGGCAATCGTCGGCGCCATTGCCTACCGCCGCCGCAAGTCCGCGTAAGCGAAACTGTGATCTCTGGAAAACACAAGCAGCCCGCGGTCGATCGACCGCGGGCTGCTTTTTTTGGATTGCAGAGGGCAATGTCTACTCGTGCTACTTGCCGGCGTGCTTTTCGTGCATCTTCTCCAAGCCCTTACGCAGCTCGTCCTGCAGCCCGAACTTTAGGCCAGTCGAAACCGCCAAGTCGGTCAGGCGTTTGACATTCTCCGGCGAGAGCTCGCAGACGGCGTTCACTAGCGCCAGTTCGCCACCGGCGTCGTGGGCGGCAATAAAGATGCCCCGCACCGCGCCTTCGGAGCGATAGAGTGAAACCTGCACCTGTTGGTTGTTTTCCTGAACCGAAACGACTTGCTCCCACCCGGCGCCGCTGAGCTGGGACGCGTACTGCTGAAGAATCGCGCTCGGATCAACCGCCGAGTCAGCCGACCGGCTCCCCTTGTAAACCCGCACCCGCACTTGGCGGACGAACTTCTGGGCTTCGCCAATTACTTGTTGAACTAATTGCAATTGATCGGCCCCGAACTTGAGCTCTTCGGCGGAGCCATTCTGCTCTTGAGCGCGGTTAAGCGCTTCGATCATCCCCGCCACCGCGGCGTCACCCAGGCCGAAGAGGTCCCGAAACATGCCGGGCGAAAGCGTCAGGTCCACGCTTGGTTTCGGACCGGCATTATCAAACGCCACCGCGCCCGGCGGAAGTTCGTCCGCCGTGACGGGCCGCGCCCCTGCGATTAGGGCCATTGCCGAAAGCGCCACAGCCGCCAATTCCCGAGCTAAAAATCGACTTCGCATTGTTAGGGTCTCCCCTCTTGAGCACGAAGCATCGCCCACGCCCCGCGCGCTAGGAGACCTCCGCTAGGGAGGTTATTCGCCGGCCTGGGGAGAATCTTGGCACTTAGTAGTCCATTTTCTCCGAAACGGGACCCCGGTTTCGGCCAGTTCTTAAAGCAAGAGGGCCGGGCTACGAGGGCGGCAACTGGCGTTCGATGCGGCGGTCGGGTACGCACCACATCAGCGCCACCGCGATGTAGCACGCCAGCGCCAGCCAGCGGTTAGCCGGCGCAACGCCGATCCCGCCCACATACAGCAGCAGCGACGTTTTTCCCTTCCAATCGCGTCCAAGCGCGCGGGCGAGCGTGGAATCGGGCCCGTGGTCGGCCACCAGCGCCTCAGCCAGGAGGGTGTAGGCGATGGCGCACAACAGCTTCACCCCGCCGTAGGCGATCACCGGACCGGTGGCGAAGTTGGTGTTCCCCAGCCAACTGGTCACCAGTGGCAGCATCGACAGCCAGAAGAGCAAATTCAAGTTCG
The DNA here is from genome assembly GCA_022841705.1 of Pirellulales bacterium. GTDB lineage: Bacteria > Planctomycetota > Planctomycetia > Pirellulales > Lacipirellulaceae. The sequence continues at coordinate 1,265,700 of JALHQZ010000002.1, read as the reverse complement.
CCCACAGCACGCGGCCGCTGATCTTGTGGGTCGCCTGCAGCAGATGATGGTGATTGGTCCAGTAGATGCCAACGAAGGCGTAACTGAGAAAGTAGCTGAGGAACGTAGGGACGAGAGACTTCAGCGCACCAAGCTCGCTCGACGCCGGCGCGCGAAGATCAAGCACCATGATGGTGATGATGATCGCAATCACCCCGTCGCTAAACGCTTCCAAGCGGCCTTTGGTCATGCACCAAGGTGTACCACAGAGACCGCCGACGAATAAAGATGGGGCGAAAATTGGGTGGCACTGACTTTCGGCCGGGAAGAAATCACTACCAGCTCACGCGTCGCCGGCCGAATGGCAGTGCGGGCGACAGCCCGTGGGAAGCGAAGCGGCAAGCTTCCTACTGCCTATCGGCAGGGGGACTGCAAAGTCGGTTATTTTGTAGTAGGCACGGTCCCCGTGCCGTCTTTTGTGGCGGGTTTTTACTGTGCGGAGACGGCACGGGGACCGTGCCTACTACAATGCAGTTCTCCTGCGGCCTACCGGCCGCCCCGACGATCGGCCGGCCAAGCTTGTTACTGTTGGCAGAGTCAATCGCGGCCGAACGTCGGGGCCACCCACATTGCTGCCAACCCAACCGCCAACAGCAGAATCGCCCCTGGTTCGGGCACACTGTTCGCCGCCACGACGGCGGAGGCGCCAAAGCGGCTGGCCCACACGTCGTAATCGGCGGCGTCGATCACGCCGTTGAGGCTGCCATCGGCGCCGTCGCCAATCGCGGCAACGGTCGTCCCGAGCGTGTCACGCCACGTCGTGTAGTCGGCCGCGTCCACGAAGCCATCGCGGTTAAAATCGCCCCCTAAAATCACGCGACCGCTGAGCTCGAGCGTGAGGGCTTGGGTCGTTTGCCCCGGAATGTTTTCGTCCGACAGGTTGAGCGTGTAGCTCGCGCTGAACACCCCCGCAGCCGTGGTGGCGAGTTGAGCCGCAAACGCATTGGCGCCCCCCGCCGCTAGGTTAACGAAGGACGCTAAATTGGTGGTGAGCACACTTGAGGCGCCGGACGGCACGATGGAATCGAGGTCCAGCGCCGAAGTGAAGCCAACCGTCGTCACCAGATTCGCCAGCGAAAAGTTCATCATCGGCGAGGTTGCGCCCACGAGCGCCGCGCCTAAATCGAGAGCCAATGTGTTGAGGTCCGTCACCGTGGAGAACGAAGCGTTCGCCGGATCGACCACCGCGAAGTTCACATTCTGCGTGAAGCTGCCATTCTTCACAGCTTGGCTGGAAGAATTGACGTTGATCGTGCCGGTCTTGGCGCCGGTCGTCGCGGTGGTGAGCCGAACGGTGGGTGCCGCGGCGGCCGCCAATGCGTTCACCACACCGGTGGTCCCGGTGTTGGTCGTGACACTGCCGCTGGCCGAGACTTGGTAATCGAGCTCGTCGCCGCCGCTGGCCGCCACCACGTTCACGGTATTCGCCACGGAGAGGCTCGCCGTCGGCCCCGTGGCAGTCTTAACCAGCCGCGGGGGAATCACCGCCGCAGTCACCTGCATCACCGCGGGGATTTGGTAGTCGACGACCACCGGCAGGTGATCGGTGGTGTTCATCAGCGCGTTGAGCACCAGCGGCGAAGCGCCGGTGCCGGTGTTGATTCCGCTGTTGCAGCACACGTGGGTGCCGTTGTTACCGAAAGCGCGGTAACTTTCCACCACACCCCCAGTTGTATCGTTGGCGTAATTTCGATCGCCGATGTAACTGAGCCCTTCGCCATCGAGAAACTCGTTCGTCACCAATTGAAAATCGAAGCGATCATCCACCCCGCCCGCCACCTGCCCGCCATAGCGCGTATCGCCTGTGGCCACCGGTGATTGAGTGTGGACGGATTTGAACGTGTTATTTCCCGACCATGAACCAGGCGTGTTGATGGGATCAAACGCTTGGCCGTTGCCCGCAGCGAGCAGCGTTTGGTAGGCCGGCTCGGTGCTGTTGTAGACATTAAAATCACCAGCGTAGATAATGTGAACGCCATTACCGAGCGCATCAGCATTCGCGCGGACGCCAGTGGCTTCGATATTTCTTCGTTCTGAGTTCAAAATTCCGTTACTGTCGGTACCTGTATCGCTCTTGTAGTGATTCACATAAAGAAAGAAATCGGCGGTAGCATCGTAGCCCGCGGGGCGGAGTTTGTACCGCATGCCTTGCCGAGGAGCGCCGGTTGACGTGGCGACGCCCGTCGTGACCTCTTCCAAGAACTGCACCGTTTGCGTGTTGTAAATCAGCGCTGGCCGGCCACCGCCGGTCGTTCCTGCGTTGATGCTGCTGCGAGCGTACGTTCCAGCGCCATAGATGCCGTTAAGCACATCGACCACCGCTTGCGTGGTGGTCGTGGTGAAGGTCTGCTCCTGAAGCGCGAAGATGTCCGCTGGTTTCGCGATGCCCCCCACGTTTTGCAGCCCGATGGCCTGCAAGACATCGGCAAGATCACCCGCCCCGTGGTCGAGTTCGGACTGCGCCGCGCGGGCAGCGGTCCATTCGCCGAGGTTGTAATCGACGATCCGAAGCTGGGCGCGGCACTGGGAGCCGCTCCATCCGACGAGGAGCAGCAGTATGGCAATTTTGAGACGGCAGGCAGGCATGGCGGGCGGGGGCAAGCGGCGGGCTACAACCTCTCAGCGTAGCAGCCTTGCGGGTCGATGTCGCGTTTTCGGCGGAAAAGTGCCCCGTTTTGCGGCTTCTTGCCAGAGCAGGGCGAATGGCGGCAAAGCGAATCTCGTCCGAACGCAGGCAAAGATGTTTTTTCCGTTAAATCCGGCGAAAATGGTTGACGTAGCCGCCAATTCGCTTACCATCAATAGCGGTGGTTCTCAGCAACTGCCTCCCGCCCCCGACTTCGGGCTGAACCCTCCATTTTTCAGGCGTTTGATCGGTTTTCGAGCGAGTCTGATGCGCTAGCTGCCATTGTGGTTTGGTCGCCGGATTGTCCCTTAGGGACGTTCCGCCCAACCCCCCGTTGACTGGGCTGAGCGCTCGAGGGCATTCCTTCGCACGACCTCGGTCACGTCTTTTACCCCGACCGTTTCGTCCCCGTTGTGCAAGGATTTTTTGTATGCGCCTTCCTGTTTCTCGCTTGTTGGCCGCTGCTTGCGGCGCTATTTTGACGACCTCGGCTTTGGCCATGCCAAACCCGAACCTCCAGATTACGGAGGTGATGTATAACACCAAGAGCAACCCGGAAACGTTGTTCGGCGAATGGATTGAAATCCGTAATACTTCCGGGACTCCGATCGATTTGGATGGCTACTATTTGCAGCGAGTTGGTGGCACCGTCCAAGCCAGCTTCAACCCCGTCGTGCGGAGCGCAGTTGCTGCAAACACGATCATCCCCGCTAACAGTGTTGCTGTTCTGTATGACGGCTTCATCGCTTCCGGGTCGGCTTTTAATTACAACGATGACCTGTTTCGTGAAACGTGGGGTTTGGCGCCGTCGGTGTCGCTGATTGCTGGCGATTTTTTCCCTTCGATTAACAATGGGCCGGAGACATACGGCTTGTGGAGTTCGGTAGCTGACGCAGTGACAGATGGAACAGAGAGCATGACCACACCTGGTAGCTACACCATCAACGGTGTTGCGAATGCTGCTACCAGCGTAACGTATGACACGGCGACTCCTTGGCCTGCCAGCACCGACGGGGTGTCGATTCAATGGAATGGCACAGGCGATCGATCCGTCGGTAGCAGTTGGTATGCCTCATCGACGGGTGTCAATGGTGCCGTCACCAATACCTTGCTGACGCGACCTGGCAGTTTGAACGCGCTGGATGTCGCTAGCCCAGGCGTTGTTCCGACAACCGCTTCCGGCACAATTCCCAGCAAGATCATCATTTCCGAGATTATGTACAATCCTGCCTCCAACGATGACCGTTGGGAGTGGATCGAAATCTACAACAACACGGGGGCCGCTATCGATTTTAGCCTGACCCCGTACTATCTCGACGACGACGACGGCAATCGGATTGGACAGGATACTCCTAACGGAATTACCAGCGCTCCGAACATCAACAGCGGGGTTCTTCCTCAAGGTGGTGTGGCGGTGCTGTTCAACGACGAAGTTCTGGACATCACCGATGTGCAAGGAGCCTGGGGAACCGGCATCAATTTTGTTCCCGTGAACAAATTCAGCGAAGGCTCCGCGGGGGTGTTTGCCAACGGCCCGAACGCCACAACGGGCATCTCAGACCTTGTAGGCCTGTGGTCGAGCAAAGCGAGTTACGAGTTGGACCAGCCCGCGGGAACCGGCGCAATCACAACAACCAACGCTGCGAGTTGGTTGGCTTACGGCAACAATTCGGCCACAAGCACCAGCGCCACCCTCTGGCCAGATGACACGGGGGCCGCTTCGATCTTTTTGACCGACCTGTCGCTCGACCAAAACCTGGCAGGGAGTTGGGCAAACTCAGTATTGGGATCTAACGGCGCGGTCAACCCGACACTTCTAAGTGGCACCAACACCATTCACCCGGGTGGTGACGTCGGCAGCCCTGGTAACTTCACGGCGTTTACGCCTGTCACTGGCATCAATGGCGACTATAACGATGACGGCACGGTCGATGCGGCGGACTACACCGTGTGGCGTGATAACAACGGTCAAAGCGTCACGCTGCCGAACGACGCGACCCCTGGTTCGGTTGCCCAAAGCGACTACGACGTGTGGGTCACCAACTTCGGCATGAGCGAACCGCCCTCCGTGGCCGCCGCGGCCGCGGTTCCAGAACCCGCGACGCTGCTGCTAGCCTTGCCGCTGGTCGGCTTAGTGCTGCGTCGTCGTAAGTAACGGGACCGCCTCAAGTATTTGTGGCAGTGCGCTGATCTTGATGAGACCTCATGGATGACTCGCTGGGGGGTGGATATCTCCCCAGCGGTCATCCATTTTTTGTTCCCGCAGGCGATTGATATTCCCTCATAATCGGAGTTGAGATGCGTTCCCTCGCAATACTGTTGGGCGGACTTTGGATTAGCACCGTAACGAGTAGTTCGCTCTTGGCCGCTGGTTTCACGCCGGGAAATTTGGTTGTCTACCGGGTGGGTGACGGTTCGCTGGCGCTTGCCAATACTGGCGCGAAGGTTTTTTTGGATGAGTTCACAACCACCGGCACGCTGGTGCAGTCGCTGGAACTGAACTCGACGGGCGCCGAAAACAAGCTGATCGCCAGTGGCCTTTCTACATCGGAAGGCATGCTAGCCATTTCGCCGAATGGCCAGTTCATTACGCTCACCGGCTACAACAGCACGATTCCGGCGGCGGCCAGCATCTCGACGACAACGGGGGCCACTGTCAATCGGACGGTAGGAGTTGTGTCGGTCGCCACCGGGGCCGTTGACCTTTCGACCTCCCTTACCGACTTTTCTAGCGCAAACAACCCGCGCAGCGCGGTGACGGATGACGGCATCAATTTATGGTTTGCGGGAGGCGCCGGCGGCGTTCGGTATGCGACCAAGGGCTCAACTACCTCAACGCAATTGTCAACCACAGTCACGAACATTCGGGGACTGAACATCTTTGGCGGTCAGCTCTACACCTCAACCGGTTCCGGTACAGCCGTTCGTGTGGGGGCAGTGGGAACGGGTTTACCAACAAGTTCGGGACAAACGATCACGAACCTTCCGGGCTTCGTTACGACTGGCTCGCCCTATGGATTCTTTCTCGCGGATTTAGACGCAGGGGTGGCAGGCGTCGACACACTCTACGTCGCGTCGGATGATGCGGCGGGGCTGACGAAGTATTCACTCGTCGGCGGAAGCTGGACCTCGAACGGTGTGATTGGCGTGGCCGCGGACGCTTATCGCGGCCTGACCGCCAGCGTCAATGGTTCAACTGTGAATCTCTTCGCCACGCGCAAAGGGGGCTCGGCGACGGGTGGCGGCGGCGAGCTGGTGAGTCTGACGGACAGCTCTGGATACAATGGCGCTTTCGCGGGGACGCCCACCGTGGTCGCTTCCGCGCTGACGGGCCAGACGGCGCCCAACGCGAACACATCGTTCCGCGGCGTGGTTTTGATTCCCGGCGGCGGGGGCGGCGGCCCCTCGGGCGTCGCGGGCGACTACGACAACAACGGCGTCGTCGGGGCCAACGACTACACCGTCTGGTCGAACAACTTCGGCGGCGCGATCACCACGCTGCAGAACGTGAACCCCACCCGCGAAGCGGGCCCAGTTGACGCATCCGACTACACCTTCTGGCGTGATCGCGTGCCGGGTGGTGGTGCCGTGGCAGCAGCTGCTGCCGTGCCGGAACCAGCGACGCTGCTGCTGGCCCTGCCGCTGTGCGGGTTGGCGTTCTGCCGTCGCAAGTAGAGACGAGTTCAATGACCGGCCGCTGCGGCGACGGTCACCAACTCTCGATTAACGTTTTCTAAATCGCCTGCTTCGACCTGTGCCTGCTGGTTGGCAAATCCGACCAGCAGCGCCAGGTCGCACAGGCGATTTAGCTTGCGCGGCGAGCCCTCCGCCAAGAAGTGCGCTTTCTCGAGCGCACCGGGCGTGAAGATTTCTCGCTCGGCGCCTGCCGCCCGCAACCGATGCTCGATGTACGCCGCTGACTCGTCAAGTGTGAACGAACGCAGCAATGTCTTCACCGCGATCCGATCCTCCAGCGCCGGCATGCGCGCAATGGCCGAAAGCAGCGGCAACTGGCCCACCAGCAGCAGGGTGAGCGCCGGCCCGCGTCCCTGAGAAAGGGGGCCCGCCGTGAAGTTGAGCAGCAGCCGCAGGGTGTCGAGCGCGCCGGCTTCTTCCAGCACCTGCGCATCGTCGATCACCACGATGGGCCGCTGATTCTTGCGGGCGAACTCGGCCAGCGAAGTTTCAATCCGCCGGACCGCTTGATCGGCGGAGTTGATCTCGCCCCCATCAGAAAGCTTGGCCGCTAAGTACGCCAGCAGTTCTCGGCTTGACATCTGCGGAAAGAGAATCTCGATCACCGGCCGCTCGTTGGCCGCAAGTTCCGCCGTGAGTCGCCGCACGAGCAGGGACTTGCCCACGCCGCTGGGCCCGATCATCGCCGCCGCGCCGCGCTGGGCGTCGACCGCGTAGCGAAACTTCAGCAGCGCGCCGTCGTGCGCTTCGCTGGGAAAGTACGCGTCGTCACTGGTCGCATAAGCGAAAGGCGCTGTTGCAAGTTGCCAGTAGTCTTCGTACATGAGGAGTGGGCAGTAGGCAGTGGGCAGTGATTTGAGTACCGATCACCAGTCACCGATCACCGATCACTTTGTCCCCCCACTTCAATCACGCCGGCGACGTTGTAGTCGGCGGCGGCTTCCGCGGCCCGGTCGAGCGCGGCGGGGCCGGTTGCGGGGCGGTGGATTAGAACCAGTTCGTCGGTGAGGAAAGGCCAGCCAGCAGCCGGGAGTCGGCCGAGGTCCACGATCGTGAGATCGTGATGCGTCGCAATTTCGGCAATCGCCTTGCGCACGGTTTCTGCTTCGTCCTGTTCGCCGCCCGCTTCAATCCTGATAAGCGAGCCGACGACGATCAGCGAAGTGTTGTCTTCCACGCTAAAAATCGCTGCCTCTGCAACACTGCGGTTGTTTCGGGCGGCGCTCACGAGCGTCGGACCGCTAAGGATGCCGAGGCTTTCCGCGAGCCGCGGGTTGGGCGTGGCGGCGTCGATGAGCGCGACGCGTTGGCCGGTGGACATGGCGAAGCGGGCCGCGGCGAGCGCGCTGGTCGTCGCCCCGGCGGCCATCTGCGTGGCGGCGATGGCGACGACGCCATTCGAGCCCTTGGCGGAGGCGAGCGCGCCGAGCAAGAGATCACCATCGGTCTCCGCAAGCTGAACCACTTCCGGCGACCAATGGAACTTGCGGAGCGCCACCAGGGGCGTCCACAGCGAAGCAGCGTGGCGCCGCCCGACAGTGAAGTGCGACAGTGGTGTCTTGGTCGTTACGCTACCCGTGGTCGCCGCAACACGCGCCGCAAAGTTCACGTGCGGCCGCGGCTGCACGGGATGCGCCGGCTCCAACTCCGTGTGCGGGCTGACCGGCGCGTGCGGGTTAACCTGCGCTTGCGGCTTAGCCGGCGGAAGTTCCACCGGCGCTACGGGTCGCGTCGCCGGACGGAGCGTCGTGTTCGCGCGCGCAACAAGCGCGACTGGGCGCACAGGCGCCGCGGCTCCAGCGACTTTGCGGCGCTGATACGCTTCGATAAGCGCGCGATCGATGAGCGACATGGTGGTCTCGGTGGTTAGCGAGTCGTGGAGGCAGCGGGCTGGTCGGGACGCTGGGCCATTTGCGGTTGGCCAGGGGCACTTTCCGGCGGCAGGCGCAGTTCGGGTGAGAGTGCCGCCTGCACGCGCGGCGCCGTGCGGGCCAGCTTCACAGGTCCGGAGGCCGCTGGGGCGCTTGGGAGTTCGTACGTCGGCCCCGCCGTCACGGGATCAGCGGGCAGTGCGGTTACCGGCGCGGCCGTCGCCACTGCGGGCGAAGGAAACGCGCTGATCCGGTCGGGTCCCTGCATGTTTGTGTCGTTCAGTTCGGCCCCGCGCTCAAGGACCAGTAGCGTGAGCCCCGCGGCGATCAGCACCGCCACCAGCACGATCCACCGGGCATAGGCGGCAAGCGCCAGCGACACTTGCAGCGGCCAGTGATTGAGTTGTTCGGTTGGCGCTGGCGCAACGATCGGTTTCGGCGGCGCGGGAGCAACGACAGGTTGAGCGGCTGTTGCGCGAAACTTCGATTCGGCGGGATCGCGGCGAAACTCGGGGAGTCGCGGAGTTTCAATCTTGCGCTCGGGCTCGATCGTTACCACAGTCTTTGATGGCGCCACGGTCGGCTGCGCGCTGGGTGATTCGAGTTCGGCGATGCGAGCAAGCACCGGGACGCGGGTTCGAGCTTGAGCCGTGCTGTTACCCGATGACGGCCCGACGACCGGTTCGTCGGGCGGGCCGAATGCCACACTCGAGGAGTGGGCGCCAATCGAAAAGGTGTCGAACGTGGCGTAATGCGGGTTCATGGGTCGCTTCCTTGCGCAACGCTCCAGTGCGGCCGCGCTTGCGCGGCGCCGCTACCGGTCCGTTTGTAGTATCGGAGCGCGATTGCGCAAGGCTTAAAGGCTATTCCGATAAGTGCGCTGCTAGCGGGGGATGGGTGATAGCAGGGCTGGTGAAGTCCCCCACAGAAGTAGATGAAGAGCGCCTGATCGCGCTCGCCTAGCTTGCCATTTGGCGTTGGTCGCACCTATCGGAAGCGATAAAATCAGAACCATGCTGCCCAACACCGACACCCTCCTTAATGGCCGCCCGATGCTATTGCCCCCCATGAACTCGACGAAGTTTGCGTTGGTATTCTCTGGTTGGATTGCTTGCTGCTTGCTTTGCCTCCAGCCTGCATGGTCCCAGTCGCTCGACGGCGTGTGGGAGATTACGACGCTGATTGACAACGGGCGCGTGATCGAACCGGCCATTGTGCAACGCGATTACGTGGCGGATGGCAAACTCATGATTCGCGGGCCTCAAGCGCAGCTGCTGATGCCGACTACCCGGCAGTTGCGTCAGATTCCCCTCGCCGTCGACGCAAAGCAGTCACCCCCAAAAATCAATGTGGCGCTCACGCCCACCAGCGGCGCTCACGGGATCTATCTGGTCACTGGCAATATCGCCGTTATTTGTCTGGCGACCCACGCCAAACCGCTTCCGACTTCGCTGGCTTCGACGCCCGGTTCCGAGAACCTGTTGCTCACCTTGCAGCGTGTTCCCCCGCCCTCGCCGGCAAGCGCTGTTCCGGTGGCTGCGCCTGTCGCTCCGGTCGCCCCCGCACCGCAGAAAGAATACACCGATGAAGAATTGCGCAAGTTACTCACCGGCAGTTGGGGCCATCAAGATAAAACAACGACGCGCATGACCACGCTAAACAGCGATGGCAGCATGAGCAGCACGACGACGTGGACCGACAAGTTCAAACGCATCTTCCACTCCGACGTTCGCTCCAGCGGTTCTTGGAAAGTTCAGAATGGCGTGGTGATTGCAACCATTACCACCTCGACCGACAAGAATCTCCGTGGGCAAGTCTTCTCGTACCGGATTCGTTCCATCACTGACCGCGAATTGCAGGCCATTGATCAGAATGGCGCTCTTCGACAGGAATGGAAAACACCACGCTGAGAACTTGCATCGGCTAGAAGCGGCGCCATCTATTTGGCAGTCTGCTTGCCATGCTTGTTGATGCCCAGCTTTTTGGTGATCTCGGCGCGCAGGTGGTCGACGACCGATTGTTTGTCGGTATTTTCGAGGATGCGGGCGATCACGGTTTTGGCGCCCTTTTCGCCCCAACTGGCGCCATGCTCGAAATAGAACCGGGCGGCTTGGCCCACGATGTAGCTGCCGTAGCCGGCGGCGGTGGCTTGCGGGACGGCGGTAATGGCGGTGCTGGCGCCGATGGTGAGGCCCTTGAGCAAGCTCGAGCCGATGCTCACCGCGGCTTCACTGAGCATCATCCACCCGGCCGCTTTGGCGATTGTTGTCGCCAGTTGCCGGGCGTTGTTGAAGGTGAGCTCGATGCCGTAGACATTACCGAGCGTGACCACCATCGCGGCGTCGATCGCGAGGCCACCGGCCACATCGAGCAGCGGGGCGTGATTGAGCGACACCGCGAGCGCCTTCGCCACGGCGTAACTCCAAATGACGCGGTTCGCTTTATCGTTCCGCATCCGCACCCGCAGCGCGGCGACGCGATCGCTACGATCGGCGGCGTACATCGAAGCGTTGAGGGCCACCAGCGCGCGGCCGTCGGCGGCGAGGACCTCGAGGATGCGGGCTTTAAGATCATCGATCTTCGGCGCGGGTTGGCGCCATTCGCTGCGAGTGGTTCCATCGGCGGCCTCGATGATGTACTCCACTTCGCGTGGATCAGCGGCGGTGAGGACGATGTTATCCGGCTCAACGATGCCGGTGAGGCGCGGGCCTTTGAAGAGTTCCACCAGCTCGTCGATTTCGCTCGGCTTGTAGAGATCGATTTTGTTCAGCACCAAGATGATCGGCTTATGGCAAGCCGCTAGGTTGCTGAGGGCTTGGTGTTCGGTCTCGTTGAGATCGGAATCGGTGACGAAGAGAATCAGATCGGCGCGTTCGGCCGCTTCACGGGCGATCTCCGCGCGTTCGGCGCCGCCGACTTCGTTGAGGCCGGGCGTATCCACCAGTACGAGCTCAGAATGGTCGAAGCCCGGCAGTTTGTAACCGTTTTGCCAATCGAGCTTCCAAACATCGCGGGTCCAACCGCCGCGCACGCTGACGCTGGCGATCGGTTGGCCCACCAGCGCGTTCACCAGCGCGCTTTTGCCGGTGCTGATTTCGCCGAAGACAACGATCTCGACCCGGCCGCTGCGGAGCTTCTTGGCCATTTCGCGCAGGTCGTCAAGTTCCTCGACCAGAGCGGCGCGTTCGGTTTCGCTGCAGCGCTCGACCTGCGAGATGGCGCTCCGCACGGCGTCGAGCGCCGCCCAAAACTCGGTGTCGTCTTGAGCGCTAGCGGACATAAGGGAAATTGAAGTAGGGATCGCGGTGAATTAGGATTTCGGATGCGGTGGGCGATTGTTGGCGCCGAACGGGGCAAGGACATTTGCCACAGGCGCCACCTTGCCACAGCGCCACAAAGTTCAAGCGGCAAGCCGCAACCGAGCCGCGGTCTTTATTGTAATCGCAAACGGGTTGGTGGCGACGGCGTGGCACGATACGCTCCGTTCACTCACGGGCGCTGCTCGACATAAACCTTCTCGTCCTGGCGGGTGCGGCTAGGAACTTCACGCCGGGTGCTGACGCACTCCGGCTCGCCAAATTCAGCTCGATTGTTTGAGGCGGGGGTCGGTTGCTTCTTGCAGGCCTTCGCCAATGAGATTGTAGGCCAGGACGGTTAGGAAAATGGCCACGCCGGGGAAGACGATCAGCCACCACATCTGCTGGTTGGTGCGGCCGTCGTTCAGCAGGGCGCCCCAACTCGGGTTGGGGGGCGGGGCGCCGAAGCCCAAAAAGCTCAGCGCGCTCTCAGTGAGAATCGCCGCCGCAATGCCGAAGGTGATCGGCACCAGCACCGGCGCGAGCGCGTTGCGGAAGATGTGGCGGAACATCACGCCGGCGCGGCCAACGCCAATCGCGCGCGCGGCGGTCACGAAGTCGGCATTGCGGAGGCGGATGAACTCGCCGCGGGTGAGCCGGGCGATGCCGGTCCAACTAGTGGCGCCCAGCACGGCCATCATGTGCCAGATGGTGGGTCGTTCGAGAATGGCGATGAGCGCGAGAATCAGCACGAGCGCCGGGATGCACATCACCACTTCAATCACGCGGCTGAGCAACATGTCGACCCAGCCGCCAAAGTACCCAGCGCACGCGCCGACAATGATACCAATTACCGCGGCGATGCCCATCGAGACAAAGCCCACCAAGAGTGCGGTGCGCGTGCCGTGAACCATTTGGGCGAAGACATCCACCCCGGCGCGATTGGTGCCGAACAAGTTTGCCCGGCTCGGTTGGCCTTCATCGCGCGTGGGATTTTCGGGCTGGTTGGGCCATTCGCCTTCGCGCACGCGGCGGTAGGGGTCTTGGTACAACAGCGGAAAGATCGCCCAACTCTCCGGGTCTTTCTGCTTGAGGTTGGCCGGATAGACGCCGCGGAAGCGATCGGTGCGGAAGATGGGGTTTTCCCACCGCGGGTTGAAGTAGCCGAGCGCGGGGAAGTAGAGCGAGCCTTTGTACTTGCAGACGATCGGCTTGGTGCCGGCGATGGCGGGTGAGAAGAGCGCGACTAGTCCCATCAGCGCGACATAGCCGAGCGCCACGAGCGCGAGCTTGCGCTTGCGATAGCGACGCCACGCTTCGGCCCAGAAGCCGCGGGATGCTGGAGGTTTCAGTGTCATACAGGGGACGAACGAAAAATATCAGCCGGCACGCGGCCGCGTTAGTTTTATTGCGTCCGGTCGCTGGGGATCAACTCAAACTGCAACAACCGGACGCTAGCCACCCAGAGGGTACCCGGCGGCTGATGGGGATTGGTGCTACGCATAACTCACCCGCGGATCGACCAGGGCGTACAGGAAATCCGCTAGCATTTGGCCGATCAGGGTGAGCACGCTGAACATCAGCACCAGGCCCATGAGGGTGGGGTAGTCGCGTTCCCGGATTGACTCAAAAAACAGCTTGCCCATGCCGGGCCAACTGAAGATCTGTTCGAGGATGATAGCGCCCGACAGCAGCGCCGGCAGCGTGAGGCCCATCATGGTGACCATGGGGATCAGCGTGTTGCGGAAAGCGTGGGTCCAGAAAACTCGCAGCGGGCCGACCCCTTTCGCCCGCGCGGTGCGGATGTAGTCTTGCCGGATGACTTCCTGCATATTCGCGCGGATAAAGCGGCTGTAGTACGCCAATCCGCCGTAGGTGTAGCACAAGATCGGCAGGAAGGAATGCCGCATCACGTCGACCATTTTGGCAGGCATTGAGAGCGAATCGAAATTGTCGCTCGTCATGCCAAACAGCGGCAGCTCGAAGGCTGTGCCGCGCAGCTTGATGGCGAAGAAGGTTTGTAGCATCAGCGCCGCCACAAATGAGGGGAGCGAGTAGAGCATATAGAGCAGCGTGCTGAGGACTCGCTCTTCGGGCTTGCCATCGCGCGCGGTGGCGTACAGGCCGAGCGGAACGGAAAGAATGTAGGTGAGAATCAGCGACGAGACGGAGATCACTAGCGTTGGCCCAATCCGCTCGGCGATGAGTTTGGCCACGCTAGCATGGCGGGAGAGCGATTCGCCCAGGTCACCCGTGATCACCTTCGAGAGCCAAGTAAAATACGCCAAGTACCACGGCTGGTTGAGCCCGAACATTTCGCGCATCCGCTCGATGTCTTCGAGTTTAGGCTCTTTGTCGGGCCCCATCGCTTCGAGCTTCATCAGCAGCGGATCGCCCGGCATCATGCGGATCAGCCCGTACACCACAAACGTGATCAGCAGCAGCGTAAGCAGCCCAATCAGCAGTCGGCGGAGGAAGTAACTGGTCATGCAGGAGAGATTAGAGGAGAGGGGTTAGAGGATAGAGTGTGGGCGAAAGAGCGGAATCTGGCAGCAGTCCCTTGCCTCTAACCCCTCTCCTCTAACCTCTCTTCATTGAACGGGCGCCCAAATGGCGCTGAAGCCGGGGCCGAAGTGGAAGGGGCCGCGGGGGCTCAGGCGATAGCCGCGGAGTTTCTTGTTGAAGCCGTAGAACGAGCTGCGGTTGTAGAGGTACAGACTGGGCTGATCCTCGTAAATGAGGTTGTGAATCTGGCCGTAGATTTCGGCGCGTTTGGCGCGATCGAACTCCTTTTGACCTTCGGCGTACAGGCGATCGACTTCCGGGTTCGAGTAACTGCCGTAGTTGCGCGATTCGCCAGTGCGGTAGACGTTCTTCGATAGGTCGGGGTCGGTCCCGGTGCCCCAACCCGCCATGTTGGCCTGGAACTCCTTGTTGAACATCCGTTGCATCAGCACGGCAGCTTCCATCGGCGAGATTTGGCAATTGATGCCGATGCTTTCGAGCGATTCGCGGAAGAGATTGCAGATGGCGACGCGGTCCGGTTTGTTGCCGACGATGATGGTGAACTCGAACGGCACCACTTCGCCGTTAATCTCTTTGTCACGCACGCCGTCGCCATCGCTATCGACCCAACCCGCTTCGTCGAGCAGGTCCTCTGCTTTGTCGAGATCATAGGTGAACATGGGCGCCGGGTTCTTGGGGAACATCCACGAATCGGGATGCCAGATACCTTGGCTCTGTGGGAAGAGGCCGAAGCAGAGGTCGTTCACCATTTCGTCGTAGTTCATAGCGTAAGCCAAGGCCTGCCGCACGCGCTTGTCGGTGAAGAAGGGGCAGGCTTTGGGGTCCATGTTCCAGCCGATATGAAAATAGGTCCACTCCGGGCCCATGATCTTGGTGTTCTGGTTGTAGAAATCCGTGCCCGTCGTCTGCGTTTGCCACTGTTCGGCGCCGAGCACGGATTCTTCAATCTGCCCGCTTTTGAGCGCCAGCAGCGAAGTGCTTTCGTCTTCCAAGATGCGGAAGCGAATTTCTTTGAAGTACGGCTTATCGCGCACCTGTTTTCCGTTGTGCATGTAGGCGGACTCGCGTCGCGTGAGAACGATTTCCTGTCCCCGGCGCCAGCGCGCGATTTCGTAGGCCCCGCCGGTGACCGGTTTCAATTCCAGCGCTGCGTGCTCTTCGCTTTCCACCAGCGTGGGATCGGCGGCAATAGTTTGCTCGTATTTGTGTTTGGGAATAACAGCGAAGTTAAGGTTCCAGACGTTCGTAGCGAACGGATTCTTGTGAAAGTAAACCAAGGTGTGATCGTCATACGCTTTTACGGCCAGCAGTTCGTCAGTCCCGGTGCGCATCGCCTCAATTGGTACTTTGGACGACATAATAACGCGGTAGGAAAACTCGACATCGTGGGCGGTGATCGGCTTGCCATCGGACCAAGTGAGGTCATCACGCAGTACGACTTTGTCGTACATATGGTCTTCGCTGGTTTGCCAACTAACGACTGAATCGCTACTTGCGAGAGGGTTCATTTCCCAGTCGAAACTAAAGACGCCAAAAGAAGTCAGTCCCAAGATTTCCGCTTCGGAGATGGAGCTCGACCGCAAGGGATTCGTCTTGCCGATATCCATTGAGAGCGCGCGGCTGATCGTGGCGTCGTAATTCACTCCCTGGCCATCCTCCGGGGCCAGCACCGATAGCGCACTTAGAATCTTCTCATTCGCCTCGGGCGAATCGTTTTCCAGCTTGAGCGCTTCCTCAACGCTGACCTTCGCCGGCTCTTTCTCTTTCTGCTTCCGCAGCAGGGCGAGCGTATCGACCACGGGGCTATCGACCCACTTCACCTTGGCTTCGAGTTCCGCGAGCGTCGGCGGGTCGAACTTCGGGGCGAGATCGCCGAGCACAAACGGTTCGGCAGATTTCGGCTCACTCGCCGCCGCCGGTTCTTCGTTTGAGCCCCTGGCGTCAGCCTGGGGAGCTTCCTTCGCGGCCGGTTTCTCTTGCGGCGGCGCGGTCGGCGCCCCGCAACCCAAGAGCGCTAAGCCGCAAAGCGGCAAAAATACGAAGCGGAGCGAAGTCATCGGCACGTCAGGCTCGAAACAGGGGGCGGGTTACAGCCCCTTTAGCCTACCAAACTCGCCCCGCGGCGCGAAACGGCCTACATCACGAAATGCCGGAAATCGGTGATGTACAGGTCGCTCAGTGGTAGATCGGGCAGGGTCCGCCGCAATCGCACAATCAGCCGGCGGCGGAAGCGGTGGAGGTCCGGCTCTTGGAAGTCGGCTAGTTCGCACATCCGCACGGTGGTGAGGACCTGGTCCTCGAACCGCCGCTGGCAGTCGGTCCACGCGTGGGCGAACTTCTCCTCGGCGCCCTCTTCGATCTCCACGTACAGCGTGAAAAGGACCTTGCTTTTGAGCCCTTCGGCATGATGAACGTTCAGCACGGAGAACTCGCCCAGCTTGAACCCGCCCGGCTCGATGGCGACGGCCTCCGCTTCGGCCGCTTCGCCGTGCGCTTCCGCTTGACAGCGGGCGGGCAGCGCAAGCAGACCCACCACCGCCAGCAGCAGCAACCAAATCGCACGTTGCGGGTTCAACAGTTGGGCGAATGTCATAGTGAATCACTCCGCACTTCGGGCAGCAGCAGCCGACGAAGTTCGGCGGAGCCGAGCATCGGTTGCAATTCGTCTTTGAGGCGGGTCTTGATGGTCGAATGATCAGCTTCCGCCAAATCTTCCAGCGACGCGCGGCGAAAGATGGTAATCACGCGGTCGTGAATGGCGCCGCGCTGGCGTTTGATCGCGGCCCGCAGTTCCTTCTCATCCTCCGGCGCCACCACGCACCAGAGCTCGAAATCGACCCGAACCATGTTGCGAACTTCAGTGTTCCCTTCGAGCGCGACCAGCGACGGAATTGGCACTTGGTAGGAGCCGAGCGACACCTCGCTGAGCTGTTCGGCGTCGCGCAGTTCGCCGATCGAATCGAAGTCGACTTTTGACTCGGCCCCGCCGCAACCCATGAGCAGGCAGGCGCAGCCAAGTGCGAACGCGCGAATGCGAATTGAAGCGAAGCGAATCATGGACGGTAAATCAGGCATAACCGGCCCCGGTGGGCGGCGGCTAGCGGGTGTGTCTCTCGGCAACTCTACGCCGCCGCATGAGGGGATGACGTACTCTTGAAGGGTCTTCGCTTGGACCACACTTCCAGTTGTAAGGGCTGTACCGCTAGCGCCATGTTCCGCTCCTTTTATCGTCTGCTGCCCGCCGCCTGCTGCCTGCTCTCCGCCGGTTGCTACGACTCGGCCGCCATGCTCCAGCGAGTGCGGAATGCCGCACTCAAGCAGCAGCTCGAAGAGGTGGACCTGGGCAAGTACCAGGTTTCCTTGCCCCGCCGGCTCGATTCGGGCGAAGCGGTCGAGATCGCCATTCACATGGTGGGCCAGCTGCCGCGGTACCGCGTCAAAGAAGTCACAACGCTGCTCGAAGAGAAGCAGTTCCTCATTCGCTCGGCAACGATCATGGCCCTGCGTGATTGCCCGCCGAAGGATCTGACCGAGCCTGATCTCGTCCAACTCAAGGCGCGGCTGTTGAAGCTCACCAACGAGGCGCTGGGCGAGCAGTTGGTGGAGGATGTGGTGCTGCGGGAGTTTGGGTTTTCCCGCGGGTGATACCGTTATTGGGTGGCTGGGGTCGCGACCCCAGCAGAAGTGAAGTCAACCTTAGCGCTGCTGGGGGCGGCTAACGCGCCGACCCCAGCCACCCTGCGCCCGTTGATCGCTTTGCGTTCGTTGGCGACAATAGAGCGATGCCCGCCACCGCTGCCAGCCAATCTGTTCACAGCACCAACGCTCCCGCCGAGTCGCTCGAAGCTCGCATGCGGCGAGTCTGCGTCGTCGGCGCCGGCTCTTCGGGTCTCGCCGTGGTCAAGAATCTGCTCGCCGCGGGGATTCCGGTCGATTGCCTGGAGCGTGAAACCGACCTCGGCGGCAACTGGAACTACGGCCAACCGGCGAGCAGTGTCTACCGCAGCACGCATCTCATTTCATCGAAGCGGCTGACTGAGTACACCGACTTTCCGCTGCCGGACGACTATCCGGAGTTTCCGCATCATTCGCTCGTGCTGAAATATTTTCGGTCGTATGCCGATCGGTTCGGGTTGTGGCCGCACATTGAGTTCGGCTCCGCCGTCGAGCGAATCATGCGCGGGGCCGAAGGGGGCTGGCTGGTGCGACTGGCCACCGGCGACACACGCCTGTACGGCCGGCTGGTGATCGCCAACGGCCATAACTGGGACCCGCGTTATCCCGATTGGGCGGGACAATTCGCGGGGTTAGAACTCCATTCTTCGGAATACAAAACGCCGGAACTGCTCGAAGGCCGCCGCGTGTTGGTGGTGGGCGCCGGCAACAGTGGGTGCGACATCGCGGTGGAGAGCGCCCAGCACGCGGCCGAAACGCATCTCACACTTCGCCGCGGCTACCATTTTCTTCCGAAATTCTTCCACGGTACGCCGATCGATATCTGCGGCGAGCGGATGCTGCGATGGCGATTCCCGCTGTGGCTGCGGCGCGTGTGCGCGAGCGTGGGAAGTTTTTTGGTGCTCGGCCGGCCGCAGTGGCTGGGCTTACCGAAGCCGGACCACAAGCTGTTTGAAACGCATCCGATCATCAACTCGCAGCTCATTTACTATGTGGGCCATGGCGACATTCGCGTTCGGCCGGATGTCGTTGGCGTCGACGATCACACCGTCCACTTCAGCGACGGTACCCGGAGCGAGTTCGACGTGATCGTCCACGCGACCGGTTTCAAGATCACGATTCCGTTCATCGACCGCGATGAACTGAATTGGCAAGCCGACCGGCCAGAGTTGTACCTCAACGTGTTTCATCCCGAGCGAGATGACCTGTTCATCGCCGGGCTGATTCAACCCGACAGCGGCCAGTGGGGCCTAGTCGATTGCCAAGCGCAGCTCATCGCGAAGTTCTTGCAGCATGCCGACGCCGGCTCACCACGCGCCGCGTGGTTCCGTGAACAGAAACGCCGGCCACGCAAAGAGCCGATTCGCTATGTCCCCTCGTCCCGGCATCTGCTGGAGGTAGAGCACTTCTCGTATCGCCGGCAGTTGGAACGGTTGATTAAGAAGCTGGGGTAGAGCGTACGTAGCTAGGAGGCCAAGCTACGAAACTAAAACTCCACGCGCACGCCATCGATGCCCCACTCGATGTGCTCAAACACTCGCCGCGCTTCATTGAGTGCAAACGGCTCCGCCGCATCGCAGCGCGGATCGGGATGAATGCACACCAGCCGCCCGACTTGAGCGGCGGCGGCGACTTCGGCGGCGCGTTGGACGGTCGAATGCCCTGTCACGTTCGCCAGCTCCGCGCGTTCCGCCGGAAAGTATGCTTCGTGCAGCAAGAGATCAACGCCGCGAATCGCCTCGGTGTACTCAGCCGCCGCGGTGGTGTCGGTCACATAGGCGAGTGATTTGCCATCGCGCTCTAATCGAAAGCCGACGGATCCGCCGGGGTGATCGAGCGGGAACGTCTTAACCTTCACGCCGCTGTGGAGTGTGAACTCGCCGGTTAGCACGCTCAGCCGGAACGTCGGCGCCAGTGGAAACAACTCGCGATGGTAAAGACTCTCGGTCAGCACCGCGTGCTTCGATTCAGCGGCGTGGACCGTTAGCCGCTCGGCCGTTTCGTCGCCGAAGAGGTCGAATAGAAACGTGAGTCCCACCACATGGTCAAGATGCGTATGCGACAAGAGCACATCGAGCGAGTCGGTGCGTACATGCTGGCGCACGCGGAACGCCCCGGAACCGGCATCGAGCACCACGCCCCAATCGGCTATCATGGAGCACGCCGTGTGACGGTGCTCGTTAGGATGAAAGCCGCCGGCGCCAAGAATCAACAGTTCCATAGGTCTTATGATACTCGCTGCTTCACGATTCGCGAAAGCTGTTCTGCTGGGCCTGCTGGGCGTGCTTGTCGCAGGCTGCGGTAGTTCCACGCCGCCGGAAGTGGTGGTCTACACGGCGCTCGATGAAGAATTCTCCCGGCCAATCTTCGCCGGGTTTGAACGCCGCAACAACGTGACCGTCCGGGCGAAGTTCGATACGGAAGCAACCAAAACGGTCGGCCTAGCCGTGGCGCTCATCGCCGAGCGCGATCGCCCGCGGTGCGATCTGTTTTGGAATAATGAGGTGCTGCACACGATTCGGCTCGAGCAAGCGGGGCTGCTGTCGCCAATCACCTCGCAACACATCACCGATTATCCTGAAGAGATGCGCGGCAAGGACAATGCCTGGATCGGCTTCGCCGCGCGGGGCCGGGTGCTGATCGTCAACAACAATCTGCTCAGTGAAGCGCGTCGGCCGAAGTCAATCGAAGAGCTCACCGATCCGCAGTGGCGCGACCAGTGCGGCGTTGCCAAGCCACTGTTCGGCACCAGCGCCACGCATGCCGCGTGTTTGTTTGCCGCGTGGGGCGAAGAGCGGACCAAAGAGTTTTACGTGGGTGTGAAAAAGAACTGCCGCATCATGTCCGGCAACAAAGGGGTTGCCCAAGCGGTGGCCCAAGGCCGGCTGATGTTCGGCCTAACCGACACGGACGACGCGATGATCGAACTCGAATCAGGCCGCCCCGTGACCATCATCTATCCCGACCAAGGCGAAGGCCAAGTCGGCACGCTGTTCATCCCCAACACGCTGGCCCTCATCAAAGGGAGTCCCAACCCCGCAGCAGGCGCCGCGCTCGCCGACTATTTGCTCTCCCCCGAAGTTGAAGGCCGATTGGTCGACGGCCCCAGCGCCCAGATTCCGCTCAACGCCAAGAGCACCGCCAAGCCACGCGTTGAAACGCCCTCAACCGTCCGCGCGATGGACGTTGATTTTTACAAGGCGGCCGAACAGTGGGCCGTCGCGGCGGAGTTTTTGAAGAACGAATTTGCGGCGGCGGAGTGAACGAGAGTTAGCCTCAGGGTTCGCCCCCGCGCTTCCCACGCGAAGTCAATCGCGAAGAGTCTCGCGAATCGACGATTTCAAGAATGCTGGCGATATTCTCTCCTGGAAACGGGTTGTTCCACGCATCCCTGGCTTCGTATTCCTCTTTACTTATCAATAGCGACAAGTCCCGAAAAGCGCGGCCAATCGTTGCACAGACATCGGTCGTCGAAGCGGTTGTTGTGATCGTGGACTTGGCGGACGAGAGCTTCCGTGTGTGATCACAAAAGAGAGTCACACTCAGTTGTCGGCCATCAAAGCTCGGCTCGAATACGAGGCTATGCCAATCAGGCTCAAGCCACCATTCGATCTGAACCAGTGATGTTCGACCCTTGAGCAGACCGAGAACACTAGCCGCCAACTCGGCAATTGGATCGTTCAAGACATTGGATGCGCTGAATCTGCACAATTCGCCATTGATTCCCAGAACGACTGGGAACCAGCCGTACAGCGGCGGTTCAAGCGAAAAGTAGAACAAGTTGAAACCAACCTCGATGAGATCTACTTCGAAAATTACTTGCCTTTAGCACTTTTTGCTGATTGCAGCGTAAATCGCAATCGGCTTACTGCCTACTACCTACTGATTAACCACATACTGAATCACATTCACCCCAATCCGCGCCGCGTCTTGGCGGGAGTAACCGCGGCACTGAATCGCTTCGTGGCGTTCGAGCGCGCAACTCAAATCGAGCGGGGAGAAGAGCACCGCCCAGCGGCCGTCGAGCTCGATCCCCTCGAGTTGCGGCGGGGTGCGGCGCACGCGAGCGGCGAGGGGTTGGTTGTTGGCGGCGGGTTGCGGATCGCGGACTTCCACGGTGCGCACGTCGTAGCCGCCGAAGTCGGTAGTGAAGAGGGGGTCATCGCCCGGCAGTTGGCGGAGGCCGGCGTTCGGTAAGACCAGTTGCAGTTCGCGGCGGAAGGCGGTGGTGAACTCGCTCGACGCGCAAATCGAGTCTGCCAGCAGCGTGCCGCCGCGTTCGAGATACTGGCGAAGTTGCGTCCGCTCGGCGGGGGTGAAGCGGAACTCGTGCCGGCCGTGCATGAAGGCGAGCGGGAAGCTGGTGAGCGCTTCGTCTCCGGCGCCGACCATCACTTGCTTGGTGGCGACCGCGAGTTTGGTTTCGCCTTGCGCTGCTGTGCGGAGCAAATTCACCAAGGCCCCGGGCGCATCGTTGCAGCCGCCGCCGTGCCGAATCTTCGCCACTTGCAACACGCCGCGGCGGCCCAGGTGTTCGAGCGATTCCTCTTCCGGCGCCTCGGCAAAGAGTTGTTCTTTGCCGCGCGGTTCACGGTTGGTGGCGTAGGCCAATACGTTCAGCCCTACCGCCGCGGCGTCATCAATGCGGTCGCGCACCGCTTCGGGGTATGTCGACGTCAGGCTCGGCTTGTTCAGTTCCCAGTAGCACGAGAGGTCCTCATCGCACAGCATCACGCAGGTGCGGCAGCCGTACTCCACGCTCCACAGCCGGCCGAAGTAGGCCGAATCGGGCCGCACCAGTTCGTCCATCCGCCAAACGGGATGCGCGGGGCCCACCTGCTGTAGGCGATACTCGGGTTCGGGGAACATCTTGGCGATCAGCTTCTCAAACCCATGCCGAAACGCCGCTTGGTTGCCGCAGCACCCTTCAGCAAACAGAAACCCGCCGCGATCGACGTACTCCCGCAGCTTCTGCGCATGCGTCACGAGGTCCGGCGCCTGGCTGCCGCTAATGTAAATCACCGGCGCCTGCAGGAGATCGTCCACGCTCACAGCGCTCACTTCGATCGATTGCCAAATCATTGGCAACCCCCACGCCTGCTCCGCATGGCGGGTGAGATGCGCCGCATCGCGGCGGTGATTGTTCCAACCTTCGCCGGCGCCGTATTTCAACTTGCCGAGCAGAATCGGCCGGCGACCTTTCGACAAAAACAACAGCGCGAGCGCCGTGTTCACTTCCGGCCGCGTTTCCGAGCCGTCGATACTCGGCCAATGGTGCGACAGGTGGTCCTGCAAGTTCACCAGGTGCTCGGTCCCTTCGCGGTACCAATCGTGCTCGCCGAGGAATCGCCGTGCGGAAAGCCGACCGACGCGTTCGATGCCATACAGATAATAGTAGAGGTACCGCTTGTCGGACCCACGGACCGCGGGGTTCCGCTGCACCGAGAAGTTCGTTCCCATCCAGCGCAAGCCGCGTTCGAGTTCAGCGCTCGGCTCCTGCGGCACGCAGCACTGCACCTTGCCATTCACCACCCGGGCGTCGCCGGAGCTGAGCGCGTCTTCGGCCATCGCGACGGCGCCAATGCCGGCGCACGTCATGCTGCCGGTCCCGGGGCTGCGTGGGTAATAACCCCACGAGCCATCGACATTCTGCCCGCGCTTCCAGTAGGCCAGCGTGCGCTCCCACGTTTCACGCTGCACGGTGGCGCCCACTTGCTGCGCTTCGTACAGCGCCAGCGTGGCAAATTGCGAGTTGCTGTTGTCGGGCGCCGCATCGGGGTACGCCCAACCGCCAAGGCGATCCCCTTGCTCGAGCTGCCACTCTTCCAGTTGCTGGACATTCCGCTGAATTGTGGGCAGATCGCGCTTCGGTTCCCCCGCGCAGAGGACCATGGTTTGCAGCGAGACCACGTAGGTTTTGCTGAACGTTTCGTTCCGCAGATAGTCGAGTGTCTTGGCCAGCCCTGGTTCATCCGGGGAGACCCCCGCGTTGAGGAGCGCCAGCGCGCAAAGCGCCGTGACACCCCCTTCAAACGCCGGCATGTCGTTCCACAACCCGCGCGGCGACTGTTCCCGCTGAAGAAACTCGACCCCCTTGGCGATGGCGTTCAGCACCCGGGCCGGGTCGATCGGGTTGGCCGGTACATCCGCGGACCATGCTTCCGCCGGCGCAGCAAGCACCGTCGCTGCAATCAGCACTACCCGCACGCCGATGTTTCGCCGCCGCCAGTTCATCCCCGCGAGCCTCCTACGCTCGACGTAAATATCTTAGGTTGCCCAGCAAATCTCCGCAGCCCCGCGTTTGCCGCCCGCCCGGCGAACCGATACGATTGATCGCTCAGGCGACGCAATAACTGAAACCACGGAAAGGGAAGGAGATGAGGAGGGATAAATTGAGGATAGGGGAGATGAGGATAAGGAATCGTGGACGCGGATGAACACGGTGAGAAGCGGACTAACGCGGATCAGATAAAAAGGGGAACACTAATCTTCACTAATTGGCACTAATCAGATAAGCGAAGATTAGTGGCAATTAGTGTTCCGCTTGCTTCATTTTTATCCGCGCTAATCCGCTTCCATCCGCACTTATCCGCGTCCCCTATCCCCATCCCCCGTATCCCCCTTTCAACCGCCTAATCTCCTAGAAATAAGAAAACATGGCTCGCAACCTCGGAGACGTTCTGCAAGAGTTTCGCCAGCATCGGCAGGTGATGCAGCAGGAATTGCAGAAGGTCATCATTGGCCAGGACACCGTCATCGAGCAAATCTTTGCGGCCATCTTCACCCGCGGGCACTGTTTGCTCGAAGGGGTGCCGGGGCTCGCCAAGACGCTGATGGTTAGCACGTTGGCCCGCATTTTGGACCTGGGGTTCAAACGCATCCAGTTCACGCCGGACCTGATGCCTTCGGACATCACCGGCACCAACGTGCTGGAAGAAGACGAAAGCGGCCGTAGATCCTTTCGCTTTGTTGAGGGCCCAATATTCACGAACATCCTGCTGGCGGACGAAATCAACCGCACCCCGCCGAAAACGCAGGCCGCCTTGCTGCAAGCGATGCAGGAACGCGAGGCGACCGTCGGCCAGGAGACCTACAAGCTGCCAGAGCCGTTCTTTGTGATCGCCACCCAGAACCCTATCGAGCAGGAAGGGACCTACCCGCTCCCCGAAGCACAGCTCGACCGGTTCATGTTCAACATTCGGGTCGATTACCCCACGCGGGACGAAGAAGAAAAGATTCTGGCCAATACCACCCGGGGTGAAACGCCGGCGATTGAAAAGATTCTCTCCGCCAAGGCGATTCTCAATTTGCAAAAACTGGTCGGCTCGGTGGCGGTGAGCGAGTACATCATCAAGTACGCCGCCGCTCTAGTGCGCGCGACGCGGCCCAAGGACGAATCCGCCCCAACCTTCGTGAAAGAACTGGTCGCTTGGGGCGCTGGCCCCCGCGCCGGCCAGTTCCTAATCCAAGGTGGTAAAGCCCTCGCCGCGATGGATGGCCGGTTCAGCGTGTCCATTGACGACGTCCAAAAAATCGCCATCCCCGTCCTCCGCCACCGCGTGAGCACCAACTTCCAAGCCCAAGCCGAAGGGATGACGACCGAAGATGTCATCACTCGATTGATGAAGGAGATTCCAACGCCGGAGATCCCGAAGTTCGCTTAGATCCGCGTCCCCTATCCCCGCCCCGCATGTCCGCCGTTGAGCAGTATCTGAAGCCTGAAGTCATCCGGCAGATTTCCCGGTTGGATCTTCGCGCGCAGTTTATTGTGAAGGGATTCCTTCAAGGCTTGCACGCGAGCCCGTTCCACGGCTTTTCGGTCGAGTTCAGCGAGCATCGCAAGTACACTCCGGGGGATGATCCGAAGGATATCGACTGGCTCGCTTACGCGAAGACCGATCGGTACTACGTCAAGAAGTTCGAGGCTGAGACCAACATCACCGGCTATTTGGCGATGGATTTGAGCGCGTCGATGGCGTACACCTATCGGCAGGAGCTGACTAAGTTCGACTACGCCATCTGCCTCGCCGCGGCTTTGTGCTACTTGATGGTTCACCAGAACGACCCCGTCGGGCTGGTCACGTTTGGCGAAAGGATCAGCCAGTCGCTGCCGCCCAAGAGTAAGCGCACGCAGATCGGCAACGTGCTGTCGCTGCTCGCCAACTTGAAGCCGGCGGGCAAGACCGACATCGCCCACAGCCTCACGCAACTGGCCGCCATGCTGCGGCACGCCAGCCTGGTGATGATCTTTAGCGACCTGCTGACCGACCCCGAGCCCGTGATTCGCGCCCTCCGCCGTCTGCGCCACGGCGGGCACGATGTGATTTTGTTCCACGTGCTCGACGAAGCCGAAGTCGCCTTCCCGTTCAACGGCCAAGTGGAACTGGAAGACCCCGAATCGAACGACAAACTCGAAATCGACGCCGACGGATTCCGCCACGACTACCGCGAAGAAATCGAAAAGTTCCGCACCGACTACCGCCGCGAATGCTTTCAAAGTGGGATCGATTACGTCCCGCTCGACACGAGCATGCCGTTCGACCGCGCGCTGACGGAGTATTTGGCATCACGGCGATCACGCGGCTAACGAATGTCTTTTCTCTCACCAGCTTTGCTCTTCGGCGCCGCGCTTGTCGCGGTTCCGGTGATACTGCATCTGGTGATGCGGCGGCGGGTGCAGCAATTGGTGTTTCCGGCGCTGCGGTTTGTGCAGCAGCGGCGGCGGACGAATCAGACGAAACTGCAACTGCGACATTGGCTCTTGCTCGCGTTACGGTGCGCGGCGATTGGCCTGTTGGCGTTTGCCCTCGCGCGGCCGGTGAGTAGCGGCAAGGGGCTCGCCGGCAGTGGTGAAACACCGGCGGCGGTGGGTCTGGTGTTCGATGTCTCGCCGAACATGGCATACCGCGAACTCGGTGAAACGCGGCTCGAAGCAGCCCAGGCGCTCGGCAAATGGCTCGTGAACCAACTGCCTGCCGAAGCAGCGCTCGTGGTCGGCGACACCGCCGGTCATGCCGCCACCAGTGCGATCGATCGCGACGCTGCCACGCTCCGCATTTCGCGCCTCGCGACTTCGGCTAGTGCGGGCCGACTCGCGAAATCCCTCACCGACACCTTCGCCCGGCTCGGTCAAAACGCCGCCGACAAACGCGAGGTGTTTGTCTTCACCGATCTCGCTTCGAGCGCATGGAGCGAACGCGAACAGGCCGAAGTGAAACAGCTCCTCGCTCAGTACCCGGCGGCGTCACTGTACCTGGTCGATGTCGGCGCCCGGCAGCCGCAGAATGTTGGACTCGCCGATTTGAAGCTCTCCGCCACGTCGCTCGCTGCGGGGGAACCGCTGGTGGTGTCGGCCGAGGTGCGGGCCATCGGTCCGCGGCCCACTTCACCCGTGCGCGTCGAGCTGTGGCTGCAAGAGGACGCTAACGAAGTGAAACGCGGCGAGATGGTCGTCGAACTTCCCGCGGAAGAAACCAAACCAGCCAGCGTGCAGTTCACGCTTGCTGCGCTACCGGAGGGCGTTCACTCTGGCCGGCTTACACTCTCCACCGGCGATGGCCTGCCGATTGATGACAGCCGCCCCTTCGCCGTGGAAGTGGCTCCGCCGACGCCGGTGCTGCTGCTCTCGAACGAACCGAGTGAAGCGGTCTTCCTGCGCGAAGCAATCGCCCCGACGGTCGGCGATGCGCTCACGTCACGCCGCTATGAATGTGCTGAGCTCTCCTATGAGCAGTTCGATCCGCAAGCGCTAAGCGCTGCGGGTGTGGTGGCATTGCTGGACCCGCCGGCGCTCGAACCGGGTGTGTGGAGGGCGCTGGCCGATTATGTTTCACAAGGCGGCCAGCTTGCCGTGTTCCTCGGCCGCCGCGCTGAACTCGAAGCGTTCAACACCGCCCCGCCGCAAGCGCTGCTCCCTGGTCCGCTGAAGTGGATTTCGCGCGAAGCGACTTTCCTTCGCCCGGCGAACTACAATGCGCCGGCGCTCGCGAGTCTCGCCGAGTTTGCCGAAGCGCTCAACTGGTCGCAGTTCCCCGTGCAGAAACATTGGGAGTTCGCCGAGTTCCGCGAAGGAGCGGCGTCGATTGCGGGGTTCGCCGATGGCGATGCGGCGCTCGTCGAGCGTCCCCTCGGCCGCGGCCGCGTGCTGGTGATGACCACGCCAATCTCCGACCCCGCCAGCCATCCCGAACCGTGGAACCTGCTGGCGACCGGCGAAGACCCGTGGCCCTTCGTTGCGCTCGCCAATAGCATGTTCGATTACTTGGCGGGAGTGTCGGCGAAAAAACTCAACTTCCGCGCCGGCGAAACGGTCGTGCTGCCGCTGCCGGCTGGCTTCAACGCAGGCGGCGTGGTGCTGCAAACTCCGGCGGGCGATTCCCAGCGGCAACCGCTGCAACCGGGCCAAGCCGATGTCGCATTGGCGGGCCTCGACGAGGTAGGCGCCTACCGCGTGCGCGCCGGCGGCGATGAAAGCGGCCTCGACACCGCGTTCACGCTGTCGTGCGATGACTCGGTCGGCAACCTCAATCGCCTCACACCTGCCAAGCTGATCACCGGTCTCGGCGGCGAGCGCGTACGCATCGCCCGCGACCCCAAGGAACTCGCCAGCCAAATCAACGTCGGCCGCGTCGGCCAAGAATGGTACCCGTACTTGATGCTCGCCCTGGTCGGAATCATCGCCGGCGAGTGGTGGACGTCCAACCGATTTTATGAAAGGTGAGTCGTGAGTGGTGAGTCGTGAATTGCTGTACCCCTCACGACTTACCACTCACGACTGACTTCCCCATGACCTGGAGCATTGACCCCGTTGGCTCGCTGCTGGTGACTGCGGTCGCTGCTGCGCTGCTCGCGGGGTTATGGCTGGTGGTGCGGCCGCCGAAGCAACTGCCGGTTGGGCGACGGCGGACACTTGGCGTGTTGCGGCTGCTGGCGATCGGTATGGTGTTGCTCGCGCTCTTGCGGCCGACACTTACCTATCTTCGGCAAGAACCGGTCAAAGCAGCGCTCTTGGTGCTGGTCGATGCATCGCGCAGCATGACGGTCGAGGATGGCCTCGGCGGCGGGAGTCGGTGGCGGACGGTGGGGGAGATGCTCGCGGCATCGGAAGAGTCGCTGCAAAAACTTACGACTACCGGTGATGTGGTCGGCTACACCTTCGCCGAAGAACTTACGCCTTTACCGCTGGCCACTGGGAAATTCGTCTTGCCGAGCGAACCGGCCGGCGGCGCATCGGCGATTGGAGCGGCCCTCGATGATTTGCTCTCGCGCGAAGGTGGCCGGCGCGTGCGTGGGGTCCTCTTGCTATCGGATGGCGCCCAGCGCTCCGTACCGCCGCGCGATGCCCCACCGCAACGCGCAGCGCGGCGGATGGCGGCGGAGGGGATTCCGCTCATCGCTTGCACCATCGGGCAGCAGTCCTCGCGCGATCGGGCTGATCTTGCCATCGCCGATCTGGCCGTGAGCGAAGTCGCTTTCGTCAACACGCCACTCGACATCACCGGTCGGTTGGAAGTTGAAGGTTTTGCGAATCGCCCGCTCAAGGTGCAAGCGCTGTGGGAGAACGCGAAGGGCGAAATGCTACCCGTGGATGCGGCGACGATCACCACTGGCACGCAAGGCAAGGCGTACCCGCTGCGGCTGCGGCACACACCTACCGAACCGGGCGAGTGGCGGCTCACGCTGCGGGCCGAACCTCAGGAGGGGGAATCGCTCAGCAGCAACAATGAGCTCAGCACGTTCGTCACCATCCGCGAAGGGGGGCTGCGGGTGCTGTACCTGGTGGGCGCGAAGCGCTTGGGCGGTGGGCCGGACATCGAGCAGCGCTTCATCCGCAATTCACTCGCCGCGTCGCCCGACATCGTGGTCACCCGCGTGGTGCTCGACTACCGCCAGCCAGAGCGCGACCTCACCGAGCAGTTTGAGCCGGGCAGATACGATGTCGTGATTGTTGATGATGTCGATGCGCTGGCGCTGGATCGCGCTTCGTGGGACAAGCTGGCCGAACTGGTGCAGCGCGGCGCCGGCGTGGCGATGCTCGGCGGGTACCATAGTTTTGGGCCGGGCGGTTTCCGTGGCAATCCGCTCGCCGATGTGCTGCCGATTGAAATTGGCGCCGCCGAGCGCCAGAATTTCAACGAGCCCGTGCGAGCCGACCGCCATCTGCCGGCTCCAGTGAAACTACTCGTTGCTGAACCGTTCGGCGCCCAGCACCCCATCATGCAACTCGCCGGCGCGCGAAGCGCAGCGACGTGGCAAGCACTGCCGGCGCTCGAGGGCGCCAACAGGCTTGATCGCGCGCAACTCAAACCGAACGCCGTGGTGCTCGCCGAAGCGGATAACGCGGAACGCTCGCCGCTCTTGGTTGCCGGCCAACCGGGCTCCGGTCGGGCGCTTGCCTTCGCGGGGGATTCCACTTGGCGGTGGACGATGCAAGGCTTTGGCGAACCGCACCGGCGCTTCTGGCGGCAAGTGGTGCTATGGCTCGCTAAGAAGGACGACACTTCGCAGTTGCCCGCGTACGTGGAGCTTTCGTCCCGCCGCCTCGCGCGCGGCTATCCGCTGGAAATTGCCGTCGGGGTGAATCTTCCTGCCGGCCAGAGCGAAGCGGATGTGGTGTATCAAGTCGAATTGAAGCGCCCCGATGGCGCATCGAGTGACGTGCCGATCCGGGGTGGCCTTGCGCGTTCGAGTGGCGTGTTCCGCGATACGCAACTGCCGGGTGAGTACGCCGTGAGCGTCACCGCAAAGAGTGGCGCCGCGGTGATCGGCACGGCCCGCGCGCGGTTTCTGGTGCCGAACCAAGACTTTGAACTTGACCGCCCCTCCGCCGAACCCGCCGTGATGGCCCAACTCGCCGCCCTGACCGCCGACGCCGACGGCCAGGCGATCGCGCCGGAAGAATTGCCGGACGTGCTTGCGAAACTTGCCGATGAACCCGTTGAGCTGCGCGAAGAAGTGACGGCCCGCATCACATACTGGGACAAATGGCCGTTCTTCTTACTTTTGGTAACGTTGTGGTGCGCGGAGTGGTTTTTGCGGAAGAAGTGGGGCCTCGTGTAAGCAGCACGGGACCGAAGTCCCGTGCGATCGGATCCGCGCTTGCCGCGCACGGGACTTCGGCGAGCGTGCTACGGACGTGGTTCGTAGCGCGTCAGTGGGAAGCTGGCCCGCACCAGCTCACGCCCTTCGGCGATGTTCGCCACCGCGCCGGCGGTGATCGCTTGGACCACCACATTGCCGAGGGCGGTAGCTTCCACGGGGCCGGCGAGGACCGTGCGCTGGCAGGCGTCGGCGGTGAGTTGGCAGAGCAGTTCGTTTTGCACGCCGCCGCCGATCATGTGGATCGTCTCAAGCTTGCGGCCGCCGAGCGCTTCGAGTTTGGTCAGCGTTTCTTGGCACCGCACAGCGATGCTTTCCAAGCAGCAGCGGATCACGGCGCCGGGTGTTTGCGGTTCGGGCTGGCCTGATTCGCGACAGAGCTTGCGGATGGCGGTGGGCATGTCGGTGGGGGCGGAGAGGGTGGCGTGGTCGGGGTCGATGACCGAGACCCTCGCCGGCGCTTCGGCGGCGAGGTGCGACAGTTCCTCCCAACCGTACTCTTTACCTTGCTGCGCCCAGATGCGGCGGCACTCTTGCGCGAGCCATAAGCCCGTGATGTTTTTCAGTAAGCGCGTCGTGCCGAAGACTCCGCCTTCGTTGGTAAAATTCCACTCACCGCATTGCGGCGTGACGACGGGCTGCGGCGATTCGATCCCCATCAAACTCCATGTGCCCGAACTGAGGTAACACCAGTCGGCTTGCGAACCGCCTGGCGCCGCCACCACCGCCGAGGCCGTATCATGCGTACCCGGCAGCACGACCGACACATCCTTGAGCCCCGTCTCTTCCACTACGTTCGGCAGCAGTTTACCGATTTTTGTTCCCGCAGGCGTAAGCGCGCCGAACAAATGCGCAGGCAGGCCCAATCGTTCGATCAGTTTTGTGGACCACTTGCGAGTTTGCGGATTCAGCAGTTGCGTGGTCGACGCGTTCGTCTCTTCGTTCGTCTTCTCACCACACAACAACCAGTGGAACAAATCGGGCATCAAGAGCAGCGACTTGGCGGCCGCGAGCGTGGGCGAGTTGCCCAGCCGGGCGGCGAGCAGTTGGTAAAGCGTGTTGAGCTCCATGAACTGCAGGCCCGTCTCGGCGAAGATTTCCTCCCGCGGGACAATTTCAAACGCCCGGGCGAACATCCCCTGGGTGCGGGTGTCTCGATAGTGGACGGGGTTGCCCAGGAGTTCGTCATTCGGGCCCAAGAGGCCGTAATCGACGCCCCAGGTGTCGACCCCCACGCTGACGATTTCGCTATTGTAATGCCGCCCGGCGAGCCGCAAACCTTCCTGCACTTGCCGCCACAAGCCGGGCAGATCCCAGTGCAAATGGGGGCCGATCCGCACGGGTCCATTCCAAAACCGGTGGATTTCCCGCAGTTCCAGCCTTCCTCCCGAAAGCTCCCCCGCCACCACCCGGCCGCCCGAGGCGCCCAAGTCAACCGCCAAAAAGACCTTTTTCGCCGCCATGAGAAAAGCTCCGAACCGAATGCTAGCGGGGACTGTTTTGACCTAGTTGCCCCCGCCAAAAGGCCTTATTCTGGCGGCCAATGCACCGCGCTACCACCCCTGGGTCCGGAACTATTGCCGGCGCCGGGCCGTAACAACACTGTGCGATTGCCAGCAGAGTGCATTAGCGGGGCGCCCCCGTTTCCGACTACAATCGAGGACTGCCGACACCAATGTCCGCTCAACCGCTGCCAGCAGCGCCACGATCGACTGTGACCCCCGCCGCCACATTACCCGCCGCTCCTTCGCTCCGAATCGCCCCAGGAACTGCGTCAACTTCCGTGGCGACACCTTCGCCCGAACTGCTGGCGGAGTTGGCTGCGGAAAGCCAGCGCCTTGAAACCGCAACGCCGGAAGAGATCATCGCCTGGGCCGCCAAGCGTTATTCGCCGGACCTTGCGATGGCCACCGCGTTCGGCGCCGAGGGGTGCGTCATCCTCGCAATGCTGGCCAGAATCGCGCCAGAGACGTACGTTTTCAATCTCGACACCGGCTACCAGTTTCAGCAAACGCTTGACCTACGGGAACGGATCAAAGACAAGTACGGCCTCGCGGTGGACATGCTCCAACCGGAGCTCAGCGTCATCGAGTACGAAGCGCTGCACGGCGGGCCGCTGTACCGAACGAACCCCGACCAGTGCTGCAACGACCGCAAAATCAAAATCCTCACCCAAGCGGCCCAGGGCAAGCGGGCGTGGATGAGCGCCATCCGCCGCGATCAAACGGCCGATCGCAAAGCGGCGTCGATCGTGCACTGGGATAAAAAATTCGGGCTGGTGAAAATCAGCCCGCTCGCGAATTGGACGAAGAAAGATGTCTGGAAACGAATCTTTGCGGAAGACATTCCGTACAACCCGCTGCACGACCAAGGCTACCCCAGCATTGGTTGCTGGCCCTGCACGCAAGCGGTGGCGGAGGGCGAAGATGACCGCGCGGGCCGCTGGGCCGGCGGCGCCAAAACCGAATGCGGCCTGCACACCCTCGAAAGCGGCGGTAGCGGCATCTAATCGTGCCGCTCGGGCGCCACTTGCGAGCTTGCTCGCAGTAGACGCCTTCCGTTTCGTAAACAGAGCGGCACTTTCCACTACCGGACAAGCCGGACAGTGGCGCCCGATAATCTGCAGTCTAGCGCTCCTGCTGTGCTGCTCATATGCGCTGCCGTCTCATGCCTGCACCACGTTCGTCTTGCAGCACGGCGTCGAAGTCCTCTTCGGCCGCAACTACGATTGGCACCTCGACACTGGCTTGGTGGTCGTCAACAAGCGGGGCGTGGCTAAGAAGGCGTTCAGTTTTGAAAAGCCGATCGCGTGGGAGAGCCGGTACGGCAGCGTCACCTTTAACCAGTACGGCAGAGAGTTCCCCAATGATGGCCTGAACGAAGCGGGACTCGCCATGGCCGTGATGTGGCTCGACACCACCAAGTACCCTAGCAGCGACGAGCGGCACACCATCACCAGCGCGCAGTGGGTGCAGTACCAACTCGACACTGCGAAAACCGTGGACGACGTGATCGCCAGCGATGCGAAGCTACGGATCACGCACCTCGCCGGCGCACAGGTTCACTTCCTGGTGGCGGACGCCACCGGCGCCGCCGCGGTGATTGAGTTTCTTGACGGCAAGATGGTGGTTCACACCGGAAACAACTTGCAAGCGAAGGCGCTCGCCAATAACACCTGCGATGATCTGCAGGGGTACTTGCGGCGCTTCCGCGGCTTCGGTGGCGACGAAGAACCGCGGGGCACGTCGTCGAGCTTCGACCGCTACGTGACCGGCGCCGACGCGTCGCGCCGTGTCGCCGCCGGTGAACTCCCCGCGACCGCAGAGACGGTGCTCGACACGCTCGCCAAAGCGGCCCAAGGCAACTTCACCAAGTGGAGCATCGCGTACGATTTGGCGAACAAGCGGATCACGTACCGCACCCACCGCCAGCCGGAGATCAAGACGCTCGCATTCGCTGAGCTCGATTTCGATCCCGCCACCCCGGTGCAGGTGATCGACATCAACACGCCGGAAGTCGGCAATCTCGCGCCGCACTTGCAGGCGTACACCACCGAACAGAACCGCGCGCTTATCGACCAAGCGTTCGACGCCACTTGGTTTTTGAAACCGTTTCCCGCACTGATTCGTCAGCAGATTGCCGAGTATCCCGAGGAATACGCGTTTCCTTAGTCTAACCGCTCCCCGGTTCGGCCGGTGGGGCTAGCCCACCGGCTATTGAAATGGCA
Organism: Pirellulales bacterium; assembly: GCA_022841705.1. Lineage (GTDB taxonomy): Bacteria > Planctomycetota > Planctomycetia > Pirellulales > Lacipirellulaceae. The sequence continues at coordinate 1,231,146 of JALHQZ010000002.1, read as the reverse complement.
ATGAGTCCGAAGATAATGCGGAGATGGTCCCCCTCCGTGCCAGCTGCTGTTGGTTTTTGCTCCTTGCGACGCCCGCGCTCGGATTTCAAACCTTCAACTTTCTGTGGGGGGACGAAACGATTTATCTCAAGTGGGGCGTCAACCAAGCGGGCACGCCGGGCGGCACAATCACCTGGAGCCTGATGCCGGATGGGACAACGGTTGATCCTAGTTACACCGACCCCAACGTCACCGGCGCCAGCAATCTCTTCGCGATCATGGATACGCTCGGCCGGCCCGCAGCGCTTGCGGCGATCGAGCGTGTCTTCGCGCGGTGGGAAGCGATTGCGAATATCAATCTTGTGCAGGTGGCCGACTCCGGGTTGCCTTTCAACAACGCGAGTGCGACGTACCCGGCGACGGGGCACATTCGAATTGGCGCGTTTCCGATTGCGAACTTCGGTGGGGGAGGCGTGGGCTTCGCGCCGCCACCCAATGGGTTCACCACGCTCGAAGGCGATTTGCTGCTTAACTCCAACTCGAACTTTGTGTTCGACCCCGGACCGGAGGGGGACCCGCTTGAAGTCTTCAATGATTTCGAAGGTCTCTTGATGCACGAAGTGGGGCACACGTTAGGGCTTGCGCACTCCGATGTCTGTTCGATCATGTCCGCTGAGTTTGCGTGCTTTGTGAACCTCAATCGCGAGCCGGATCCGGACGATATCGCCGGGCTGCAGTTTCTGTACGGCCCGCGCACCAATCCCGTAGCTGGTGACTTTAATCTCAGCGGCGTGGTCGACGCCGGCGATTACACGTGGTGGCGGGACCGGCTGGACGGCACGGCGGTGACGCCGCTGGAGTACTTGTTGTGGAAGGAGCGGTTCGGCAATTCGGCCGCAGTGGCGATGGCGGTTCCGGAGCCAAGCGTGCTTGCGCTTCTGATCTCGGCAGTTGTTGGGACGCGAGGGTTGACTTGGTGGCGGCGAAGAGCCGGGTGATACCACCGAGGCCAAAAGATAAGATCGAGAAAAGTTTTCGGTTTTTTGTCGTTTGGGCCCCCATTGAGGCGTCGTGATGGTGTGCAGCCAGTGCTGTGCTGGCTACAATCCCACCGTTCCCAAGCGAGGCCCAACCGATGAAGTACGCAATTCTCATTCACGAACCGAAGTCCGAGTTCGCCAAACGAACCGGGCCTGATGCCCCCACTTACTGGGCCGGTTGGATGGCCTACACCCAAGCGGTCCAACAGGCTGGGGTGATGGTCGGCGGCGCCGGCCTGGAGCCGCCCGACACCGCCACCACGCTCCGCAGTCCCAACGGCAAGCGGGAGATCCACGATGGGCCGTACGCTGACTCGAAAGAACAGCTTGGCGGATTCTATTTGATCGAAGTGCCATCGCTCGACGAAGCGCTCGACTGGGCTGCCAAATGCCCCGGCGCGGCGAATGGTTCCATCGAAGTCCGGGCCGTATTGCCACCGCCACCGAGTGCGTCGTGATGCGTGCGGAAGCAGGAATTGCCCTGATTGACGCAGGGCACGCCGAGGTCGAAGCAGTCGTCCGTGATTCGTACGGGCGGCTGCTCGCCTGGCTTTCAACACGCACCCGAGATATCGCCAGCGCTGAGGATGCGCTCAGCGGAGCCCTACTCGCCGCGCTCGAGAAGTGGCCAGTCGATGGCATCCCTGCGGCCCCGGTCGCTTGGCTGCTCACAGCCGCTAGGCGACGGTTGGTGGATAACTCGCGCAATGAGTCTCGGCGCCTAGCGATCTTGCAGGAGCTCTCGCAATTGCCAGATGATTCGATTCTAGCCGAAATGGAAGAGTTCCCCGACGAGCGCATCAAGCTGATGCTCGCGTGCGCTCATGAAGCGCTCGACCCCGCGCTGCACGCGGCGCTGATGTTGCAAACGGTGCTCGGCTTGGAAGCGAGCGAGATCGCGCGGGCCTATGTCGTTTCGCCCACGACGATGGCGCAGCAGCTCGTGCGGGCAAAGCAGAAGCTGCGCGTGGCGGGAGTATCGTTCGACTTTCCTGGTCCGCAGCGCCTTGCCGCGCGGTTGCCGGCGCTCCTGGCGGCGATTTACGCGGCGTATTCCACAAGTTGGGACGCCGGCGTCGAGACCGACCATCGCTTGGCGGGACTGGCGAGTGAAGCGGTGCTGCTGGCGCGGGTGGTAGTCCAGGCGCTGCCGACGGAGCCCGAAGCGCACGGGCTCCTCGCGCTCCTGCTATTCTCGCACGCGCGCAGAACTGCGCGCTTCACCGCGACGGGCGAGTTCATACCACTCGCCGAGCAGAATGTGAACTTGTGGGACACATCGCTAATCGCCGAGGCGGACCAGCGCTTGGTCGCGGCCGCAGCCAGTCAATCGCCGGGCCGGTTTCAACTCGAAGCGGCGATTCAGTCGGTCCATTGCGATCGCCGCCGCACAGGCGAAACCGCGTGGGAAGCCATTATCCAACTTTACGACGCGCTGTTGTCACGAGAGTTTCGGCTTGGCGCCGCCGTCAGCCGTGCGGCGGCCATCGGCGAAGCACGCGGCGCGATTGCTGGGCTTGCCGTGCTCGAAGCGTTGCCACTCGATCGCTGCCGCAACTACCAGCCGTACTGGGCCACGCGAGCGCATTTACTGCAACGCTCTGATAAGCTGGCAGAAGCGAGCGAGTGCTTTACAACCGCGATTGGGATGACGGAGGATCCGCGGGTGCGGGCTCATTTACGGCGAATGCGGGATAAACAGCCGAGGATCGACGAAATCTAAGGCGAATTTATTTGGCATCATTCAACAGTCAGTTTTTCCCACGCCGGGTTCCAATTGCGATCCACCTCATCCGCAATTGCATCGCCATGTAACTGGCGTAACATGCCGATTTGCAATTCCCGTTCAGTCCAGTCCATATGCTGGGTACGAAACTCGGCACGATATCTCCGGCGTGCAAGTTCATTTAGCTCAAAAACGAGCTTTAAGCGTTCCGACTTTGTGAGACTTTCAGGAATGCCAACCCAAAAGTTATCGACAATCGTGTAATCGCCTATCTGGATGTTTGGAAAAGACATCGGATGAAATCGATGAGAGTGTGCAAGCTCACGCGGACAAAAATCGCGGGCCACAACGCTAAAAACTGTGCCTCGCGGCTAATGCCGCTATTTCCCGCAGTAGTCGATGGCGCGGGCGATCTCCGTCTTCAAATCGGCGCGCTTGACAATCCGATCAATATACCCATGTTGCAGCAGGAACTCGCTGGTTTGAAAACCTTCGGGTAGTTCCACGCGGATGGTCGCCTTGATGGTGCGCGGGCCGGCGAAACCGATCAACGCTTTTGGTTCGGCGAAAACTAAATCGCCGAGCGACGCGAAGCTGGCTGCCACGCCGCCCATCGTGGGATTGGTGAGCACGGAAATGAACAGGCCCTTCGCGTTATCGAACCGCGCGAGCGCGGCAGAGACTTTGGCCATTTGCATCAGCGACAGAATACCTTCGTGCATCCGGGCGCCGCCGCCGGAGCCGCTAATGATGATCAGCGGTAAACGTTGCTCGGTCGCGCGTTCGATCAGCCTCGTGAGGCGTTCACCCACCACGGCGCCCATGCTGCCCATGATGAATGCCGAGTCAGTCACGCCGAACGCCACCCGGCGGGCGCGAATCATTCCCGTCCCCGTTAGCACCGCGTCGCGCAGCCCGGTCCGCTTGCGCTCGGCCACCAACCGGTCGGCATAGGTTTTGGAGTCCGCGAACTCGAGCGGGTCGGCGGCCTGCAAGTTGCCGTCCCACTCCTCAAACGTTCCTTCGTCGAGGACATACTTGATGCGATCTTGCGCGCTCAGGTACATGTGGTGCCCGCAGACCGGGCAAACGTTCATCTGCCGCTGGACATCTTTGCCGAAGATCGTCTCGCCACAATCGGCGCAGCGCATCCACAGACCGCTGGGCACACCCCGCTTTTCGCGCGGCTTGGCGGCGCCTTCGCTGGGGCGTTCTTCGTCTTCGGCAGCGCTCGAAATTTCAGTTTCGCCAGTGGCCATCAACGGTTGCATCAGTTCAAACGGTTGCCCCAGCCCGTCGCGACGACCAACTCGACCCAGACGACGGGAAACCCCAATTCTACCAAGCTGCCGGGGCCGCTACTATGCCAGAGAGGTGGCGAAATTTCGTTGTCAGAACGCTCTGGAGAGCCCGATTTCGGCCGGCTTGCGAACGAGTACTGCAGTTGAGCGAAAACGGGCTCTCCTGATCCCTCCCACAAAACTGTCAGAATGTTACATCCCCTCTGGCACGTCGATCAGTTCCCATTTCGCACACTGTTCGCTTGATTTCCAGAAGCCTGACAGTTCGTCCAGCTTCAGCACATGCCGCACGATGCTCGCCAGCGGCTCTTGGGAGACAATCACAATCACGCCGCCTGGCTTGTGCTTTTTGAGCATTTTCTTGAGCGCCTCCGCGATGCGCGCTTTCGCGGCGAGTACCGTTTCGCCTTGGGGGGGGCAAACGGTTTCGGGTTGCTCTTGCCATTGGCGATAGACGCGCGGCTGCTTGGTTTTCAGTTCGTCGACCAGTTGGCCTTGCCACAAGCCGTGGTCGAGATTGTGCAGCTTGTCCACCACTTTATGTTTCAGCTTGAAGCGTTCGCCCAGCACTTCGGCGGTTTGCTCGGCCGCTTGGCACGGGCCGCTGTAAATGGCGACCGGTGTGACCGCTGGCAACGTCTTCTGCAGCTGTGTGAGCTGCGCTTCACCATGCGGAGAGAGGGGCATGTCGAGCGAACCTTGGATCCGCCCCTGTTCATCGTACGAAGTGGCGCCAGGCCGAATGAGCAAGATTTGGTGCATCGCTCAACTCCCCCCGCGCTGGAGATGCTCTCGGCGATCAACACCTTGCCGCGCGAGTTTGTTGAGCTCGGCAAGCTGCGACTCGTAATCGGCGGCGCCAAACACCGCCGTGCCCGCGACGAGTAGATCCGCGCCCGCGGCTGCGCAGTCGGCGATCGTCTGCTCATTAACGCCGCCGTCAACTTCAAGCAGCGCTGGGCAATCGGGATGCTTAGCAAGCCAGCGCAGTTTGTCCAGCGCGATGGGATCGAACTGCTGGCCGCCGAACCCGGGCATCACGCTCATCACCAAGACGAGATCGCAGAAGGGCAGGGCGGGTTCCAACAATGCGACATCCAGCGGTGGATTGAGTGAGAGCCCCGCCAGCGCACCCAACTCCCGAATGCGCTCGAGCACCGGGCGCGGATCGGGCAGCACCTCCGCATGGACGGTCAGCACATCGGCGCCTGCCTTGCGAAACGGCTCCAGGTACTCGGCCGGGTTGTCGAGCATCAGATGCACGTCGAGTACCAGCTCCGTCGCGCGGCGAATCGCTTCCACCACCGGGATACCGAACGAGAGGTTGGGCACAAAGTGCCCGTCCATAATATCAAGGTGCAGCGCGGTGGCGCCGGCCGCTTCGACTTCGCGAATCTCTTCCGCCAAGTGGCCGAAGTCGCACGCCAAAAGCGAGGGCAGCACGTACGGAGTTCCCGCGCGCAGCCGCTGACTGATCTCGTCGCTCGAAGCGGGGGAGTCCATAAATGGGCGAGCGAAAGACGCAGGAAACTAGGGGAATCCGCAGACTCCGGCGGCTCATTTGACCGCCCAGCACAAGCTTTGTTGTGCCATGCCGCCTCGGGCGATGCAAGTGGAGGGCGAATCCCGCGGTCTTTTTGGTGCGGCAATTCAGCGGCGGCCGTTGGCGTCCGTCCGCTCCCCCAAGTATAGTAGAGAGGTCACGTTTGACGTCCCTTAACCGCACCTTCCGTTCGATGCCCGCTCAAATTCTCTTGACAGTGCTACTCGCCGAAAAAAGCTACACCGTCGGCGTCGGCCTGACGCTGTTGTGCGTCATCTTGGGGATGCTGGTGGCGCTTGGCCCCACCAAACGCTCGGCGGAAATCAAGAAGCCGAAGGTCGACTAATCAACAAACCGGACGCTGGCGCGTGGCAGTTGAGAGGGCTCAGCAGTTGGCACACGCCAGCGTCCGGTCGTTTGGAACTCGATTTTCAATCGCCATTTACGCCGCGCGGCGAACTGGTTCGCGACGTGTCGCTTCGTAGCAGAAGGCCGCTACGGAATCGATCACCGCTTCCTGTTCTTCGCTGGTCAGTTCCGCGAAGATCGGCAGCGAGAGAACTTCCTTGGCGGCTTGCTCGGTGTGCGGCAGATCGCCTTCGCGATACTCCAGGTCCGCAAAGCAATCTTGCAGGTGGAGCGGAATGGGGTAATAAATCGCCGAGCCGATCTTGCGATCGCCCAGGAACTTCTGCAGCGCGTCGCGCCGGCCGCTGCGTACCCGCACCGTGAACTGGTTCCACACGGTGCCGCAGTTCGCGGCGACTTCGGGCAGATCGACCACTCCTTCGAGACCAAGTTGACGGAAGCGCGAAGCGTACCGCACGGCGTTCTTCGTGCGGCCGGCAGCGTAGCGATCAAGCTGCTTGAGCTTGATGCACAGCACCGCGGCTTGCAGCGTATCGAGCCGGCTGTTGAGGCCCACCACATGATGCACATAGCGCGGGTACTGGCCGTGGTCGCGCAGGATGCGAAGTTGCTCGGCATGTTCGGCGGTGAGGCACGTGATGATGCCGCCATCGCCGAAGCCGCCCAAGTTCTTGGTGGGGTAGAAACTAAATCCCCCGAACGCGCCGAACGAACCGACGCGCTGGCCTTTATACTCGGCGCCAATCGCCTGGGCGCAGTCTTCAATCACCGGCAGGTTGTAACGCGTTGCCAGGTCCATGATCCGGCCCATGTCGCACGCTTGGCCGAATAGATGGACGGGCATAATCGCCTTGGTGCGCGGGGTAATTTTGCGCTCAATGTCCGCCGGATCGATGTTGTACGTTCCCGGGACGATGTCGGCAAAGACCGGCGTGGCGCCCAGCCGCGAGACGGCGCCCGCGGTAGCGAAGAACGTGAAACTTGGCAGAATTACCTCGTCGCCATGCGCAATGTCGAGCGCCATCAGCGGCAGCAGCAGCGCATCACTCCCCGAAGCGCACGCGACCGCATGATCAACTTGGCAGTATTTCGCGATCTCGGTTTCCAGTTGCTTCACCGCCGGACCATGCACGAAGGCGCCGTTTTCGCAGATATCGAAAAGCGCATGCTCGATCTCGCCGAGCAGCGGACGGTTTTGACGGTTCACATCGAGCATTGGTACAGACATCGCAAACTCTCCCGCGCAAGGGTGGATCGTGGTGATCAAAACGCGGCTCCCTCGGAACTCGCGTGTGCAGCGGAAAGTAGGGAGATTCCCGATAGCAGTCAACGCCATTGCGTGCTAGCACCGCCGGTAGGTAGCACGGGACCGAAGTCCCGTGCAATTGAGGCGTTAAGCTGCGCGCATGGGACTTCGGTCCCGTGCTACGTTAGCGGCTGCACGCGCTCGCCACCGCACAGCCCGTGCAGGTCGCACAGCCACCTTGGCCCTTCGCCTCTTCCGTACCGCACCCTGGCCCGCAGCCGTTGGTCAGCACATCGGCAAACTGCCCCAGCTTCGCCTCGGCTTCATACGCCTCGGCCAGTTCTGCAAGCAACGGTTCGAGCGCCGGCGGCACATCGCCCAAGAAATGGAAGTAGAGACTGCGGCCGTCGAACAACTGTTCGACATCCAAGAGCACGGAGTCGATCTGCCGCGAACGCAACAAATCCACACACGCCACATACGCCGCTTGGCGATTCTTCTCCAGCCGCGCGGCCAAGAGATCGTCTTCCACCGTCATCCGGCGGATCACTTCGCCATCGCCATTCGCGCCGAGAGCTTCATCCTCGGCCAGCACTTCGCCCAATTCGAGCCCGCGCGAGGTGCGCACCACGACCCGTTCGCCACGCCCATAGCGCGCATTATCCACCGGCCGAAATCGACCGACTTGCGCCAAGGTTCCAACTCGAATCAGAGGCATGTCGTTAGCCGGGGGGCGCTCCGCCTCCGCTTTGATTCAATTCAACTAACTTCCATCATTGGTCGTGTTCGCGCAACGGGTAACGGCCGCCCAACCTGCTGAAAGTGATCAATCACCTCTTGCACCACCTCAGCCAAATCGCGATACACCTCGACCGGATCATCACCGTGAATCCCGGTAATGAGATCGGGACAGCGGCCAATATAGACCTGATCTTCTTCACTCCACTCGACCCAGCGATGGTAGGCATCAATTGGTTTCATTCAGACACCTCGTCGATAGCTTCACGAACTTGCTTTTCTTGATAGCGTTGAGCATCATCACCTTCCTTGCCACTAATCGTAACCGCGCCGGAATAGCGGGGATGAACGAACTTGCGGTGCGACCCCTTGCCGCCGCCCGACAGCAAATCGAATCCGGCTTTGCGCAGGTCTTTGATGAGATCGCGTACTTTTCTCGGCATCGACTCGATTTCATTGTAATTGCAACGGAAAGCTTGAGCATACTGCCCAAATTGTACCTCAAAGTATGGTTTAAGTATTCCCAGCGCTTGAGGCAAGTTCGATAAATATGCCCCTTGCCATCGCCCCCAACGGCAACCGACAATAGCACAGTTCGACCGCAGTATTCGGAGTCCACATCCCATGCCCGCCACACTTTCCGCCGAAGCCACCACCCGCTGGCACGCCCTTGCCGAGCAAGTCCTCGCCGGTGAGCCCCTCACCGCCGACCAAGCGCGGGACGTGCTGGCATGCCCCGATGGTGAACTGCTGGCGCTACTCGACGCCGCCTACCAGGTGCGGCACTACTATTTCGGCAACAAGGTGCAGCTCTACTTCTTGATGAACGCCAAGAGCGGCCTCTGCCCCGAGGATTGCGGTTACTGCTCGCAGTCCAAGGTCTCGGAGGCGGAGATTCCCAAGTACAACATTCTGCAACGCGACAAGCTCTTGGATGGCGCCCGCGTGGCCGCTGAACGTAACGCCCGCACCTACTGCCTGGTAATCTCTGCGCGCGGGCCGAACGAGCGCGAGATGCAAGCGGTGGAAACCATCGTGCCGGAGATTAAGGAGAAGTATGGCCTGCACATCTGCGCCTGCTTGGGCCTCTTGACCGATGAGCAAGCCGCCCGGCTGAAGGCGTGCGGTGTCGATCGCGTGAACCACAACCTCAACACCAGCGGCGAGCACTACGAGAAAATCTGCTCGACGCACACGTACAAAGATCGCCTCGATACACTCGCCGCGGTGCGCAGCGCTGGCATGGAGCTCTGCAGCGGCGGCATCATCGGCATGGGCGAGCAGCCCGAAGATGTGGTGAGCATGGCGCTCGAACTGCGCGAGCAAGGCGTGCATTCGATTCCCATCAACTTCCTCAACCCCATCGACGGCACGCCGCTCGAAGGCGCCGCCATCAGCGGCCAGCACGCGCTCACCCCGCAATACTGTTTGAAAGTGCTCGCCATGTTCCGCCTCGTGAACCCCGACCGCGAACTGCGCATCGCCGGCGGCCGCGAGATTCACCTGCGAAGTTTACAACCACTGGGCCTCTACCCCGCGAACAGTTTGTTCGTGGGCGACTACCTCACCACCGAAGGCCAAGCGCCCGAAGCGGACTACGCGATGATCCGCGATTTGGGGTTTGAGGTGACAGTGGAGCACTAAACCGGCCGTGCCAAGCGAAGTGTGAAGATTCGCCGAATTGGGCCGATTTCTGCTTGATTCCCGCTGAGGAACCCTCCATACTCGGATGAGTACTGGACCTGGTTGCTCATCCCTCGTGCTGGGGAATTGTGCTCATGATCCGTCACTTGCTTGTGGGTTTAATTGTGCTCTCGGCCAGCACCGCCTCGGCCGGCGTTATCGGCGGCTATACAATTAACCGTCTCTTCACGACCCCGGATACGGCGCTAACCGGTCACACAGGCTACGCGCTCTCCGTCATGACCGATGACGGCAGTAAGATTTGGGCCGTCGACGTGAACATTACCGGCCGGCTGCATCAGCGCTGGTTCATCGATCCGGAATTTGGTGAAACTACGCCCACTCCTTCGGGAACGAGCGTCACCAACGGCGATAGTCATTTGACTCCCATTGCCGGCGCGCTGTTTGGCAGTGAAGCACGAGAAGACAACAGCGGCGTTGGCAGTCCCTTGCCCGACACCGCGACACGCGACTACGGCTACGGCACGTTTCTCAGAGGCGCATGGGGGATTCCGAGCGCCAGCCAAACGAACAACGCTAACATCGGCTACGTGGTCATTCCCGAAAATGAGGTGCCAAATCTGAACATCAACGTCAGTGTCGGCACATCGAATGGAACATTCGCGATTAATAAGTTTGCGTTTGTTCCGCTGCCAACCCTTGCTTCAAACCCCGCCGTTGGTCCGGGCGTCGAACTCAATTTCGGCGACTACCTCGGCCTTGGTCCCAACCCAGCGCCGTTGCCGATTGTGCTCACAAACACCGGCGGTGGGACGATCAACATCAATTCGATTACGCTTGCCGGACCTCATGCTGCCTACTTCACCTTGGTCGGGCCCTTGCCGACGACTTTGGACTTCTTAAATTCGTCCCGGCAATTTGGCGTCAAGCCGATTGTTCCACTGCCAGGCGGAACGGGGGATTTGACGGCCGTGGTGCAGGTGCGAACCGATGCGGGGAATCTTGATTTTGATGTTCTTTTGAAGGTTCCCGAACCTTCGACGCTGGTGATCTCCACGCTCGCGATTGGCGGTCTTGCTTTACTCCGCCGCAAATAGTTTCGACTTCACACAAGAAGGAATTCGCTCATGATTCGTTACCTGTTTGTCGCTTTGATGGCATTCACGGCCAGTACTGCAAGTGCAGGGGTGATCGGGCAGGTAAGTCGGAACACGGTTTTTACAGCCCCCGACTCCGCGCTGAGTTCCGCGGTCCCCGGTCACACCGGTTACGCACTCTCGGTTGTGACAGACGACGGCAGTCTCATTACGGCAGTCGATGTGAGTATTATCGGTAAGCTGCATCAGCGCTGGGTCTTGGACGCAGATGGTGAGTTTGTTGTGCCAACCCCCGCTTCCTCGAATATTTCGAATGGAGATAGTCATCTTCTGCCAGTAACGGGAGCGCTCGTTGGCGCCGCTTACGACGAAGACAATAACTTGCTGGGTAGCCCGCTGTTCTCTACTGCCACACGCCACTATGGTTACGGTACGTTCCTGCGCGGCGCCTGGGGAGTACCAGGCGCGACTCAAACGACGGGGCTGAATCTTGGCTACATCGTTGTTCCGAATGAGTCTTATGAAGATGTTGCAATTGTCGCCGCGGTCGCGACGACAAATGGAACCTTTTATTTGGGAAGAACCAGCTTTGGCTGGACGACTCCGAGCCCGCGTATTTTGGCGTCGACTCCCATCCCCGACGATGATCGCTCAACCATCGAGATAGACTTCGGCAACCCTCGCCTTGGCGACGGTCTGATTCTGCTTCGCGACGCGATTCAGTTATGGAATGCTGGTGAAGGCGTTATCAATATCCTTTCAAGATCAATCGCCGGGCCGCAGGCCGGTTCCTTTGCTACTGGCGGAAATGGAGTCCAAGCGCTTGTCGGTCGTGGCGCCGGCGGAGCCAGCGTCGATGTCTACTTCTTTCCGAATCAAGGTTACGGGCGCGCAGTTCTGCAATTCAAGACCGACGTTGGTGATCTCAACTTCGACATCGCCGCTGTCCCAGAACCCTCCACCCTCATTCTCGCCACCTTCGCTCTCCTCCCAATCGCCCGCCGCATTCGCCTGTTCACGCCCTGCCGAAAAGCGTAAGGTCAGCCTCGCTCCCTTTGCGCCATACGCGGTGGCGAGTGCTATCACGACGTTGTTCAGGCGACACGGATGTTGGGACCACGGCTTCTTTTGCTAGCAGTGCTGGGCATGCTCGCTTCGTCGGCTCACGCCGGGGTGATCGGCGTGCGCACTATTATTCCGGCGTTCAGCGGGGTCGACGCCGCGCTCACGGCGCATACGGGTATCGTGCTGAACCTAATGACCGATGATGGCAGCTTCATCACGGCGATTGATGTCACGATTAGTGGCACGCTTCATCAGCGGTGGACGGTTGATCCCGACATTCCCGAAACCACCCCCACACCTGTCGGCGTGAGTTTAACCAACGGCGATAGCCACCTCACGGCGCCGGCCAGCGCGCTGTTCGTGGTAACGCCAGAAGAAGACAACACCGGCGCCGGCAGCCCACTGCCCGACACCGCCACGCGCGACTACGGTTACGGCACAACGCTGCACGCCGTGTGGGGCATCCTTGGTGGAAATCAATCAACCGCGGCGAGTGTTGCGTACGTGGTTGTGCCGCACGGCACCGAGAACAGTCTCTCGATTACCGGCCAAGTGGCAACCACTGCCGGTTCGTACCCGATGCCGAACTTCATGCTGCCGATTGAACAGCATTCGCACGCCAGCCCCGCACTCGGCAGCGAGCTCAACTTCGGGCAGTTCATCCGCGGCGCCTCACCGAGCGACCAACAAATCTCGCTCACCCTCGGCCAGCGCGAGCGTTTCCGCGTCACCGGTTACGAGCTCACCGGCCCCGACGCCGACAAATTTCTAGTGCGCGGGTTGCCGAGCGTCACGCTCGATCTCGATACCCCGTCGAACACCTGGAGCATCGGCTGGAATAGCCCCGCCGCGCGTCCTGGGATTTATGAAGCACAGGTTCTCTTTCGCACCGACGCGGGGGTGTTTCCGTATACGCTCTCGGCGGTGGTGGTTGCGGAACCGAACGGTTGGCTGTTCGCGTCTATTCTGCTCGGCGCTAACTGCATGTTGCGAAGAAAGTAGGCTGCGATTCCAACTCACTCCTCCATCGCACCCCATGTCTGCTGGCACTGCCTTCTGGTAGCAGCTCACAGCCCACTTTTTTACTCAACCCGCAAACCTCCCCCAACCGATACTCACTCCAGGGGGAAGGTACAACCAGCGCGCGATGCTGCGCTATTGCAGTATTGAGTGCTAGCAGTCACGAATAACACGCTCACGACGCAAGGATGCGGACCATGATGCGGCGCCTTTTGCCACCGGCGGTTTTCGCCCTGCTGTTCTCGATGACCTTGCCGCTATGCGCGCAACAGCAGCAAGCGGCTAGCAAGCCAACCAAAAGTTTGGCGCAGCGGATCGCGTCGCTCCGGCTCGGCTGGGGGAAGAATGAACCGAACGAACCGCAGGCGGACGCCGGCGTTGGCGATACGTCGATCATCGGGGGCGACTCCGGTGAGATTCCAGAAGTGCCGCCGGCTCAGCCCGCGCCGCTGAAGGTTGCCAGCCTACCGCAGCCCACGCCGCGCGCGGGGAGTGTGCCGCGAATTGCCGCCAATCCCACTACTAACAGTGGCTTGCCGCGCGTGAATCCGAACAACTTGATGCCGCCCGACTTGGGCGCCCCAACGAACTCTTCGACCAGCAAGCCAACGGCGACACCATCGTCGCCGAGCACCTCGACCGGGGGTTCCGCGCGAGATCGGATGCTCCGCGACTTACAACAGCAAACGGCCGCGCCGACGACCACGCCCGGCCCGCTCATGCCGATGGCTGCGCCCAAGGCGCCGGCGAGCGCGAAGGTCTCGAAGTCAATCGCCTCCGAAGTCGCTGCGGAACTTGCGAAACAAAACGATCAATTCGCAAAGTCAGAAACTCTGCCGAAGCCGGAAGCGCTGCCATCGCCAACCAGCGGTGATCGCTACGCCGCGCCGATTGCTGCGCAAGATCCCCAACCGCAATTGCAAATCAACGCGGCGCCCAATGCATCGCCGCGTTTGGTGATTGACTCGGGTGACTCTTCCGCCAAGTCGCAACCATCCTCGGTCGCTAAGCCGCTCGCCGTAACGACCAACGACTCACCCGAAGAATCGTTCCGCCCCGCCGCTGCGCCGATTAAGCAAACGCCCACGAGCGACTTGCTCTTCACGCAGCAGGCGCCGATGCTGGTGTCGCGCGTCACCGGACCGGCGCAGATTGTCATCGGGCGTGAGGCCGCCTACCGCGTGACCATTGCCAACCGGGGCGATGCGAATGCGGATAAACTGATCGCCAAGATTATTGCGCCGCAGGGCGCCGAAATCGTCGGCACCACCGCCTCGGTCGGCGCTGTGAGCCGGCCCAACATCGGCATCGATCCGGGCCGCATCGAATGGCGGATGGAGCGGCTCGCTTCTGGCAAGCTCGAAACACTCGACCTGGTGCTCGTCGCCACGTCGGGCAAACCGATTGAGCTTGGCGTGAGCTTTGAACACGCCCCGGTCGGTTCGCGGACGCTCGTGGAAGTACAAGAACCCAAACTCGAACTCGCGCTCAGCGGGCCTGAAGAGGTGCAATTCGCCAAGCCGCAGCTTTACCGGCTCACGCTCACAAACCCCGGCACCGGCGCCGCGGAAAATATTGTGATCGAGCTCACTCCGCCCGGCGCCGCAGCGAGCGCGCCCATCACCCACAAGCTAGGCGACTTGGCCGCAGGCGCCACCAAGAGCGTCGAGATCGAGCTCACGGCACGCGACGCGGGCCAACTTGCCATGCACGCTAGCGCGAGCGCAACCGGTGGACTGCAAGCGAAGGCCGAGAAGACGCTCTTCTGCCGCCGCGCGGAGCTGGTGGTCGATTGGCGTGGCCCGCAACAAAAGTACGCGGGCTCGTCGGCCAGTTACTTCTTCCGCGTGCGGAACCCCGGCACCGCGATCGCCGAGCAAGTTGACTTCCGCGTAGAACTACCGAGCGGCTTCGAGTTCACTTCGGCCAGCGAAGGCCAAACCTACGACGCGGCCAGCAACACCGTTACCTGGAAGGTTGGTTCGTTGCGTCCCGGCGATGACCATTATATGGAACTGCAAGGCGTGGTGCGGCAAGCGGGCGCCTGCAATCTTAAGATTGCCGCCGCGACCGCGGATGGCATCACCACCGCCAGCACCAGCGCCGCAACCGATGTGATCGCAGTGGCGGACCTAAAGCTCGACGTGCTCGACCCGAAGGGCCCAATCGCGGTGGGTGAAGAGACCGTGTACGAAGTCCGCGTGCGGAACCGCGGCGCGAACGCCGCCAGCGACGTGCGCGTGGTCGCGCTATTCAGCGCCGGCATCGAACCCTTGCGCGTAGAAGGCGCCCAAGCAACGATGGCCGATGGCCGCGTAGCGTTTGGCGCCATTAGTTCACTTGCTGCGGGCCGAGAAGTGGTTTACCGGATCGTCGCCAAAGCCCAAGACGCCGGCACGCATCTCTTCCGCGCCGAAGTGCTGTGCAAAGACCTCGACATCAAGCTGGCCGCCGAAGAGACAACCCGCTTCTTTGCCGATGATGCGCAAGTCGAAGGCGTTTCGCAGGCAGCGGCCGAACGCTTCGCATCGCCGAAGTAAATTGTAGCACCGGACCGAAGGCCCGTGCGGTCAAAGCGGTCGCGTTACTTGACCACCGCCTCACTCTCCGCTTCATGCTCGGGACTTCGGTCCCAAGCTACAACCGTGACGGAGCCTTCCACTTGCGGTTGCGGCGGGAGTTCGGTTCCTTCCGGAACCTTCACCGGCTCGCAAGCGGCTTGGCACTCGGGGCAGAGGTCTTCGACCACCCATTTGTACGTGGGAGTCTTGACGAGCGCTACTTGTTTGAATAGTTTCTTCCGCGTAAACATCTTGGCGTGGCAATTGGCCACCCAATCGGTCCACACAAACTTCTTAGGGCACGCGCACGGGGGGGCTTTCGCCTCGGCATCGTACAGCGAAGTACAGTGCTCGCAGTTTGGCTTGCTGGGGCACGGGAGGCAGAAGTCTTCACACTTGAAGCCCCAAATGTTCACGGGCGTCACCTTCTCGGTGCGTTCCAGCCGGCACACCTTGCAGCATTGCCCGGGGCAACCACAGTGCGCGCAGCGGCACGCATGCGGGTGTTTACCAATCGCCAATGGTGAAAGTTGCGTTGCCGACAGCGCAGCAAAAGCAATCATCAGCCACAGCAAACAGCGTTTGAAAGTATTCATCAGCGTGAACCAACGTTACCAGTTGAAGTCGAACCGCATCGCTAAGATATCTGCTTCCGCTTCACCGAACCGCGCTTCACTGCTGGTGAAGGGATGAATCCAGTCGAACATCACCCGCGTGCGGTCGGACCAGTACCAGTTAAAACCAAAAGTAAAGTCGTTGTATTGGCCGCGATTAACATCATCGAGATTCAAATGCGACCACCGCGTCTTGAGTTCCCACGCGCCGGGGCTGTAACCGCTTGGCACAACGAAGAAGTTTGAGAACGGCACGTTCCGCCCAAACTGCGCGCCGTGCTGGCCAAAGCGTTCGTAAATGCGATTCTCACCGGTGAGAAAGTAACTAAAGTGAACGTAGCCGCCGTAGAACGTGTTGTCATTCGCATTCAATCGATTGACCTGCGACACATACGCTTCGCTCTGCATGGTGAAGCGGCCGACCACGGTGGCGAGCTCCGCGTTGGCGGTGGTGTAGTCGTCGGCCGCCAGTGCGAGGGAATCAATCAGGCGCGGCCCTTCGTGAATCTGCGGTCGGGCGCGAAAGCGAACCGAATCATTTTGGTCGTCGGTATACAAAATGCCGCAGCCGGTGTGAATCAGGTACCGGCCATTTGACACCTCATCGTAGTAGGGCAGCCAGGTGAGCCGCCCACTGACCCGAATCCCTTGGTTGTCGTCGATGCGTTCCTTGATCGATTCGCTAATGCTGTCGAAGAAGGCGCCGGTGGTCCAAGTGATCCGCTGATCGTCGGTGCAATTGTAGAGCGCCACTCCCACTTCGCGGTCGGCTGTAAACACGCCTTGAGTGGGGATTGATCGCTCCATGAAGATGTTATTCGTATCGTTGGTCACTTGCTCCAACCCAAACGGCACGAAGAAGTTGCCGATGCGAAACCGGCCAAGATGCGGAATCTCGTTCATCGAGAGGTACGCATCCTTCACATCGGGATAGCTCGGCGATCCCGCGGGGATTTCGTCGATCGCTTCGGGCTCTAAAGTGGTTTGCAAACGGAAGTCAAACATCCCGTAGCCCGTGCCATCGGCGACCAAGCGCAAGCGGCGGAACTCGAAATAGTCCTGGTCCCCCACGATGCTCGGCGAGGCGTCCGCCCAGTTCACATAATCCATCTGCACGTGCCCGCCAAGCTTCACGGTCCACTTGTCTTGCGACATGTCGGTCCACGGCTCGAACGTGACGATCTTCGCGTCGTCCGCCGTTTTCTCGTCCTCGGCCTTCTTCTTTTCCTCGGCCGCTTTCTTTTCAGCAGCGGATTTTTTGTCCGCTTCCTTCACGCGAGCGGCTTCGGCTTGCTCGAGTTCATCAAGCCGTCTCAGAATGGCGGCGAGCTCGGGTGAAGTGGTAACCTCGCCAGAGTTCTTCGCGACATCTTCGGGCGCCGTGGAGGCGCCGGAATTTTCAGCGGGTGGCGCCAGCAGTTCTTGCCCCGGTGCGTAGCCGACAAGGCAGCTAGCAAGTGCGAAGAACGTGACTGCGAAGCGCCAGCTAACTCGTTGAAGAATAAACATTAGCAGCCCCCTGCGCCGGTTTTCTCACCGACGAGCAATGCACCAAGTACCAGACAATCGCGAGCAAGGTCATTTGATTTGCCTCCACGTTGTCGGGTCGGCAGGGGGGGACGAACGCGCGCACCGGTTCGCACCGCAAGTATCGACGCGCCAGAAGCACTCGCGACAACCACAATCGTCACAGATACACAGCCTGCCCAAGTTCTCCAAACTGGGGCCAGTGATAGCACTCCGTGGGACAGGCTTTCTTGCCTGTCGTGCAGCGGGTGCTTCCATCTCGACAGGCAAGAAAGCCTGTCCCACGACAACGAAAAAAGCCGCCCCGATCACCATGATCGGGGCGGCTCCAGGGGCAGCTCACGCAGAGCTTGATCCCATTTAGCGCGTCGGCGAACTACTTCTCGCCATCGTCGCCGTCGTGATCGTTCCACGCGGCTCCTTGAGGAGCGAAGTGGTCGTCGTCATCTTCGTGATCGTTCGACAGCACGCCGCGATGTTCGCCATCGTCCTCATGATCGTCGAGCGTGAAGTGGTCATCGTCATCTTCGGGATCATTCGATGCAGGACCGAACTTATCCCCATCGTCCTCGTGATCGTTCAGCGTGAAGTGCTCCCCGTCGTCCTCTTCGTCATTCAGAGCGCGATGTTCGCCATCGTCTTCATGATCATTGAAAACTACGCGATGGCCGCCATCCCCTTCGCCCTCATGATCGTTCCACGCCGGCGCAGCCGACACGGGATTCACCAGCGCCCCAACCAAAGTCAATAGCAGAGCCGCAAACAGCTTGTGCATAACGCCCCCCAACAAGAAAAGAGTAACCCCCGCCGACCGAGCCGCGCGACGCCCAAAGGCCGCGCCGAAAAGATGAGCCTGTGCTCCGCCGACAACTCAAAGCTAGGTCACGCCGGGGGGAAGTCAAATTGGGAATCAGAAAGTTTTTTTTGAGAGGATTACGCTTGCCCAGCATGCCGTAACCCGCCGAACAACGGCCCTTCCGCGTTCCTCGCTTGTTCCCGGCCTGGGCTGATCCGCAACAAGTTTCGACTCCAGCATCGGGGCAGTTCTAATGAAGTCTCCGAGCGAATTCTGTGCCCTGCTACGCGAGTCGACATATCGCCCGCGCGATGTTGGAAGAACTGCGTCGATCAGTCGCCGTCCGAATGAGAACGCCCCCACCCGCGCAGAGAAAGCGTTCCCGACAGGGGTCGAACCTGTAACCTTCGGCTTCGGAGGCCGACGCTCTATCCAATTGAGCTACGGGAACGTGAACCTTTAGCCTATCGGCTGGAGGGGCCAGAGGGCAGGGGTCGGGGAGCAGGAATCGGATACCGGCGTCCGGCTCGCAGCTCATAGCTTTTCGCTCAGCGCCAGCCATTTTTTGCAGTTTTCGTGGCCGGGCGTGGCAACCCTGGCCGAAGAATTTTGTGGTGTCAGGAAAATTGCATTTGCAGTGGTTTTCCATCGCTAGTTATAATAGAGATGACTGAGAAGTTCCTCGGTTGGCCAGGTCTGCCGCACGGCAAACCCCGTAAGGGAGACCTGGGTCGGGAACTTCGCGGTCGACCCTCCCGCCGCTTTGCAGCGTAGTAAATGCTGCTAGCGGAGAGAACTACCTTAGGCGGTGGGTCGCCCTTCACTCGCTCACGGCCCGCCGCCCAACATTCGGCGAAGGCGCGCCCCGGTTAAGTCGGGGGCGGAGCCTACGGGCCAATCTCACTTGCCCCTTAAGTGAGTGGGTCGGCCCAACGGCTTTCCTCCCGGCTCGAACTACTGGCATTGAAGCCAGGGGTGCGGAGCGATGGGGAAGCTGCCGATGCGTGACGCTCGAAACAGTGACGGTGCTCCGACCGAGCGCAGTTCTAGTCAACCCTGCGCTTTGGTTTCTCGTTTTTTCTCCGGCGTGACCGAGTACGCGTTTGAAAGCGAGCTTGGCGTTGCCGATCCGCCGCTGATTGATTACATCAGCGAGCTGTTGGTGCGGTTCTTACGCAGCGATGATCTCTTTGCGCTCCGCAGCGTGCGCGGCGAGCGGCTCACCAAAGTGAGCGAAATGCTGGCCGAGGCGAACGCCCGGCGCGGGCCGGCCAAGCGGCAAGTCCACCGTCATATCGGTGACTTCACGCTTTTTTGGACCGGTGTGTATCCGGAGATTGCCGATCGCATGCGGCGCACGGGTGGCGCCGATGCGCTGCTCGACTATCGCGAGCTCGGCAAGCGGAACTACTTAGTCGCCGCGCAGATTCCGGTCGACACGCATAAGGCGCCGGCGGATGTACTAGAGCGACTGAGCGATAACTTTGAAGTTTGCGTCGCGGGACTCAAGGAAGTGCGGCGGATTTGGGAGGAGCATGAAGGCGAAGGAGCAGGGTTGATTCTCTAGGGAGGAGTCTGGAGTCCGGAGTCTGGAGGGAGCTGACGAAGTTAGCTTAATTGCGACGTTCACACCACTCACGATTCACCACTCACCACACACACACCACATGCGAATTCGGCGCTTTGTTTGGGCAGGCCTATCGCTTCTTTCTCACTCTAACAATGACGGCTGGAGTTTGGTTCCACCGTGGCGATGCAACGGTCGCCAGCGCGGCACGCACTGTCACGCAGTGGTCGCTGGTGATTCGCCCCGGCGCAATCTTTCACCGTTCCGGCGGATCTTGCCGCGGGAGATGTGATCCATAGACGCGATGATTTATCGAAGATTGGCCGAGACCCGAAGCCATCGATATTCGGTCGAAATCGATTTTTCATCGTGGTGTTCGCTCCAAACTCGCGTCTCGGCAATTCTCCGAAGAAATGGCGCGGCTACGTAAAAATAGAATAGGGCGCCCTACTCGCGAATCGCGACAGTCGACTTGGACCCGTCGCGAGCTCCAGGATTGGAAATCGCTTAGGCTGCTAGGAGGTCTGAAAAGCACTTGTGAGGTGGCAGAGGTGGCATTCGCTATTCTGCTCACTCCGGCACAAACACCAATTCCACCGGCCGATGATCGCTCGTGCAATCATCATCCGGAAAATCAGCGTCGCGCACGAGCACCCGACTCGCCGGGCGCCATTCCGTCGCGGGGCCGGCGACGAATGCGCCGTCGAGCAGCGAGTTGGGATAGTCCTGGGCGCCGTCGTGGTTTTCGTCCGTCCAGTTCGATTCGATTAACTTCTCGGGGCGGACCCAGTGGAGGATGTTGTCGCGGGTCAGTTCGGTGAAGGTTTCGTTGCCGCGCTCGGTATCGATCTTGAAGTCGTAGTTGAAGTCGCCGACAGCGATTACCGCGATCGACTGCTGCCGGGCCCATTCGCGCAGCGCGCGGCCTTGCTCGTTGCGCAGCGCTTCATCGCCGCGGGCCAAGTGGACGAGTACCACATAAAAGCGCTGGTCGGTGGTGCGGTCGCGGAGCAGATTGATCAGCGGGCTGCGATAGTTGCCAGGGTTCACGGTGATGTCGGCCAGTTGGTTCGGCTCGTTGGTTTCAAGCAGTTCGAATCGGTCGGCATCGTAAATCAGTTGCAGGCGATCTTCGGCGCCACTCGCTCCGTGGACTTCGCAAAAGTTGCGGTCATCAATAGCTTCGACGGCGGTGAGATAACGGTCAAAAGCGAGTGAGTCAACTTCGGAAAGGGCGTAGAGACTCACGTCGGGGAAGTCTGCGAGCTCCTTGGCGATCACACTCGGCCCGCTTTGGCCCGACTGCAAGTTCCACGCGAGCAGCTTTACACCGCCAGGGGGCAGCGGCTGCGCGAGCTCCGACGAGGGCGGCGCGACGTAGGGGATCACCGGCCCCGTGGGCGCGGGCGGAGTTGATGGCTGTTGGGCTTGCGGTGGTTCGGCCGCCGCGAGGAGCGTTTCGTTGGCTGATGATTTTCCATCATGCGTGACGAGTTTCAGTTGCTCGGGAGCCGTGATGGCGATTTGCCGGCGCTCTTTCCACTCGGTCCGGTAGCCGCCGTAAGGGGCCAGGGTTCCCCGCACCAGCACTTCGCGCCCGGGGAGCAACCACGCCAGATCACCGCCAAACGCCGCTTCGAGAGCCGGCTTGCTGGTGCGATCAATCCACAGCATCAGCCCCGTCTCCGCTGGCGCCAGATGCACGTTCAGCGCATCGCGCGCCGAAGTTGGCTGCACGCGGACGACGCTGCCGATGCAGGTAACCTCTTGACCCAGCGCGCTTGGCGCTGTCGCGACTTTATCAGCCGCCAGTTCACTAGCGGGCCGGGCGCTGCCGATGTTGCGGTCGGCGATCTGCGGCCACTCGGCGGGGGGGCGGATGGTGCGGGTAGCCGGCGAATTTCTGTTCGACGAAGTGGCACGATCTGTTGGGGAAGAAGTCGATTGCAAACATCCAGCCGTCGAGAAGACGAGAAGTGCCGCCAACAGCACAGCCCAGCCGCGGTAGAACGACATAGGTGAAAAGGCGCCGTTCGATCGACGGCAGAGGGGGTCGTTGGACATACAATTGCCGCGGAGGCGCGCTTCAGCAAGGGGATTAACGCGGCGGAGACAAAGCAGATCGGCCTGCGATATTGTTCCTGGTCCTCCGCCGGCCCCATTCTACTCGAATTCTCCCCGATCGTCGCGGAACACTGTTCGGTCACTTCGCTGCGCCCCGGACGACTGGCGCGAGCGATCAACAAGTAAGTCGAGCACTGGCGCAGCACCAGCACTCGACTTTCCTTGCCGACTTGCCGGCAGGGGAGCACGGCGTCGGGTCAATCGGATCGCCTAACTGTGGGAGGCGAACTCTTTTTTGTCCTGTAGACCTTCGACGACTCGCACGAGGCGCCGCTCGTCTTTGTCGGTTGTTACTCGAATCCGGGCGCCGGCCAGGAAATCGTAGCCATTGCAGGGGACGTGATCGCGCGACAGTTTGGCGTCTTTAGCGACGGTGTAGGTATAACGCGCTCCTTCGCTGCATGTCATCACCAGCGTATCGCCGGAGATACTGACCAGTCGGCCATCGAAGGTATTGACGTACGTCTTCTCGTCGGGGGAGATAGCGCGGTGACCCGACATGTTGCGGGCCGCGGGGTCTTTCTTTTGGGTAGTCACGTTGTGCTTCCTTCTCTTGCTGGCGGCGAGTTTCGAACCGCTGAGGTCAAACGCCTCAATTTCCCAGCAGCGCTTGGGCGCTGCCGGAACGTGGAACGCTCCGCTGCCGAATCCTATTTCGACGAATCGTTACCGCTTGTCGGTCCCGCCCAATTGCTGCAGCTTGTGATAAACTCCGATGATCAGGAACGGCGCCGCCCACTGCCCAACGAAAATGCTGTTGGACTTATTCCCGCGAAGTTGCAGCACCATCGAAATCGCCATCGATCCCAGGGCGGCCCACAACCAGCCATCGGATCCCATTTCGGCCATCGCTTCTTCTTTGCTACAGGGCAGGTCTCGGCTGCTTGTTCGGATGTGCTCGCGCTCGTCGCGAAGATCAGTCCAGGGGCGTTCTTTCGTTTCGGTCATGATTAAAGTTCCTAAGTTGATATTAAATGAAGCGGGCCGAACATCGGTTACCGCGGTCGCTCTCATTTCGCGTGCGACAACTGCACGCCGTGGCGAAGATTCTGTTCAGATTTACAGATCTTTCTCGGGCCGAGTCCCTTGAATCTGCTCGTCGTCGGGAGTTAGGACAGGTTCCGAGGAGTCGGGGTCTCCCGTTGGCGGCGGCTGATCGGGGCGCTGGCCGGATGACCGATCCAGCACCATTGGCGCGACCCGAGTGGCCAGTTCAGTAAAAGCGCTCGCTAAAGCAGTTAGCGCGCTCTGTTTGATGAGATCCCATGCCGTCTCACGCGGTGGACTGACCGGATGCATCGACGTTGCTTGCTCCAGGAAAGCTTCTTTGTCAGCCACACCTTGCGGAGCTTCGATACCGTCGTAGACAGGTCGAACGGGTTTCTTAGCGGTCGTGAGTCGCCGGATTAAGAGCCCGAGGGCGAGCGAGCCTCCCAGTATCAGCCAAGGATGGTTTTTCGTCTGTTTTCGAGAATCAAGCGGGTTGGACATCATCGCGAGTTGCTTGTCGAAGGATATGAATCGACGCTGAGCGCCGAGCGAGCCATCCACCCGGCGAGCTAACGCCGCCACTGCAAAAAGAAGGACAGGCACGCTCAGGGTACTTCCCTGCCGGGGCATCCGTTGCTACCGAACGCGAGCCCGCCCCCCTTTTTAGCGGTTTTCAAAGGTTAAAACTGACTCAGCAGCGTTGGCGCCGAGTAGTGGAACATCAACCATCGAAACCGCATGCTTGTCCTCCGTGAGCTTTCGCTCCCAAACTTCCTCGCGGAGGACAGGAATATCCGCGTGCGCTTTAATCCCCAGGACGACTCGACCGCGATCAATACGGAGTACGGTCACGCGGAGGAGTTCAGTCACCCCTCCTCCGCCCCCCATAACCACGGTCTCACGGCACTTGCGAGTGAGTATTAACATGTTGCTCGTTCCTTATGTGCCTGAAGTGAGTCAGATCGTGGAATCGCTCTGACGGGCAGAGCTCAGTTATCAGGATCGACTTCGGTAAACACCGGCGATCCATCGTCGTTGGCGCGGTTGATCGACGTGCTCTTTTCAGTGGGGTGTGGCATGTCGGTCCTCTCGCGCGGGGCAAGCTGGTACACCTGCACCATTGCGCCACTGGTGAAAGCATGCACCACGGCGCCGGTCGCTGTTTCGATTTCGGCCGCCATCTCCCGCACCGTTCGGCCGGTGATGCGTTCAATCTCGCTGCGGAGCCCATCAATCGAATTGGCAAAGAGTTGCCGGTGGAACTCTTGTACCTGGGCGGCCCCTTCAGGAGTGCGGGAGAGCGCCTTCTCTGCCGGCGAGAGCGCTCCGTGGAGGGTGATGACAACGGTCTCTTCCCCCATCACCACGGTGACCGCCGTAGGGGCGTGCCCTGTCCGACGCTGTTGCGCGGCGCTAGCCAATTGGGCAAGTTCTTCGGCAGCGGTTAGGATCGCTTTTGCCACTTGAAATAATCCTTTGACGCCCCGCTCAGTTGGCGCCGAAAACGAAAAAAGCCGACGTGCAGAGATGCCCGCAGGCATTTCCACACGTCGGCTTACTTATTAACGAGCTCTTCGGCCGGGGCCGAACCGCTCTTTATTTAGTCACCGCTTGTGAAGTCGACTCTCGCACCGACTCTCAATCGCTACTAGCAACTATTAGTCTCACGAAAATCACTCGTACATCCTTAAGCTTACGGGATGAATTGAAGCGGACAACCCCCTAATCGACGATTTACTCAATAAATGGAACTTTATCTCACCGGAACCAATGACTTGAATTCCGCGCGATCGCGGGGAAACACTTGTCGGAACCACGTCAACCGAGTCCAATTAGGGCCAAACACTCGCGTTGTTGCTCAGTGCTGACTTGCGCGTGGCGACCTTCTTTCGCTGCCGTGCGTGGTCACGAGCGAGTTGGATTTTTTCATTTGGCGAGCGGTCTATGAAGACTCACGGCGAAATTGAAGCCGCCATCTGCGATGGAATTATTCGCTTTGAGCAAGAGTACATGGGTCGCGGGCCGAAAGATATTCACACCTATCTGATCAGCGATCTGATCGTCGTCCGCCTACGTGGAGTGCTGACGGTAGCGGAGCAGCAATTAGTCACCTCGCTGCCGGCGGAGAAGGGCCGCGACTTGATCAAGCAGGTTCGCACCCACCTCATTGAAACTGCTCGGCCGGTGATGGCGCCGATGATCGAACACATCGTGGGCGTGAAAGTGGTGAGCGTCCACCACGATATCAGCACTTCGACGGGTGAAGAAGTGATTCTGTTTTCACTCGAAAAGGCGCCCGCTTTTCGGGAATCCAGGCGTTAGCAGCCTGATTTCGCGTGCGTTGCATTCAAGTGCGGCGCGCATTAAGCTGCGCTTTATGCAACCTCTCTCTTGCCAAGCCGCCCGAGATTTTGATCGCCACGCCACCGAGGTGCTCGGCGTGCCGAGCATCGTGCTGATGGAGAATGCCGGCCGAGCGTGTGCCGATGAGCTCCTGGCCGATCACCTCCGCGAACGGGGCGCGACTGAGCCGGTGCTCATCGTGTGCGGCAAGGGGAATAATGCGGGGGACGGGTTTGTCATCGCGCGACAGCTGATCACCCGTAGGGTCGAAGCGCGGGTGGCGTTGTTCGCTTCGCCACATTCGCTCCACGGAGATGCGCTCGTGAACTTCAAAATCTTGCGCGCGATGGGGGCACCCATCGTGGAAGTGAATGAAGAGACCGCTACGCGAGCGGTGCTTGATCCGCTTGACCGCGGCGTGCGAACGTGTGTCGACGCGCTGCTCGGCACCGGTATGTCGGGGGCGCCGCGCGGCGCAATTGCGATGGGAATCAATTGGATCAACACGCTGCCGCTCGCCGTGCGGCGAATCGCGGTTGACTTACCGAGCGGGCTCGATGGCGACACGGGCGTGCCGCACCAACCGACGGTGCGGGCCGATCTCACCTGCACGTTTGTGGCGCCAAAATTGGGGTTCGCCAATCCGGCGGCAAAGTCGTATCTGGGGGAAGTCCGCGTGCTAGCCATCGGCGTACCGTACCCCCCAAAAGATTGATTGACGGCTTGCCGCAACCGGACGTATTTTCCACGAAATTACGACGCTTTCTTACGGAAATTAGCTCCTCCTTGCGCGCGACTAGCGACCTAGCGAAGCTTGCTCTGCGGCGTTTTGCGATCCTGGCGTCTGTTCCATCTTTCTTTGTTGGCTGAGGCGTGGTGTTTGACCATCGCCAGCGCTGCGGCCATGTTCGGGAGGGCTGTCTAATGAACGCGACCAAACGGAGCGACTCTTTATTCCGAGCAGGTGTGCTCTTGCTGCTGCTCATCGGCGCCACTTCCGCGAGCGCCGGGCGGATTGATCCCGACAAGGGGCTCAATAATGCCGCCGATCGCATGATGGATATCATGTGCGACATGAAGAAGATCGGCTCGCTGGCGATCAACGATTACTTCGCATGGACCTCAGGCGCGCTCGCCGGAATGCCGCCGACAATTACGTTCACCCCGCAGAATCCGGGGCTCGATGCGACCGACGCGCGGTATCAGAACCGGGGCGGCGCGCGCATCACGGCGAACTTTACGCAAACCGATCCGATGGTGAAGTGCGAGTTCCGCTGGCTGAACGGCGTGATGTCGGGCGTGGGGACGATCGGCACGCCGCCGTACCTCGACCCCTTCAATCGCGATGATGGGTTGCCCTTCTACTGGAAAGAAGATGAGAATGCGGCCGCAAACGATGGCGCCGGCGGGACGCAGTTCATCGATATCCCGAGCCAATCGAAGACGAACGCCGGGAACTCAATCAATTTCGAAGCGGCCTTTGTGGCGGTCGACATGGCCAACAAGAAGCTGTACTACCTCAAGGGCTTCACTTGGGGTTATTCGCTCGCCGCCGGACCCACTGTCAACCTGAATAACTTCGCCTGGAGGACTGCACCGTCGGCAGGGCTTTCGGGATTAGTCACCGGCTGGGATGGCAGTTCCACTGCACCTTATACGGGCGACGGTACAGCCGACGGATGGATGTGGACGACCACCTGCCCCTGCACGATGATTCCCGAGCCGGGCACTTTAGTCCTGCTGCTAATCGGCGTGGCCGTGGTCGGCGGGCGCCGCACGGGCAGGTTTAGTCAGGCCGCGTAGCGAGTCTTTGCAGCGTGCCTTCGCTCCGTCGTGATTGGTCGCCCCTCGGCAGGCGCCGCCACGGCGGAGCATGGTGCGCGACTTCTCGTCACGCGGTGCTACTTCTGTTCACGCTGTTGAAGCTCCTCGCGAATCGCCTGCGTATCGAGAAAGTTAAGAATCGCCAGCGTGCGGTTGGAAAAGCC
Source organism: Pirellulales bacterium (assembly GCA_022841705.1). Classification (GTDB taxonomy): domain Bacteria; phylum Planctomycetota; class Planctomycetia; order Pirellulales; family Lacipirellulaceae. Next base: position 1,203,868 of record JALHQZ010000002.1, on the reverse strand, counting down.
GTAGGTGCGATCGTCGTACCAGTTGGGAGCGGGCTGCGCGGAGTAGAGTTGAATTGCTGCGGCGCGCTGCGCTTCAAGCTGCGCTTGCAGCGCACGGGTCTGCGCCGCCGCTGCCGCTTGCTGGGCGGCGAGTTGCTGGAGCTGCGCTCGCTGCGTAGCGAAGGTGTTGCTGACGGCCCATTGCCGCTGGGCGCCCGCCTGCTGCTGTTCGACAACTTGTCGCTGCCGGCGCGCGTGGAAATCTGCGAGCCAGGCGCGCATCTGCTCCGGCGTGGCGGCGTGCAAGCGGTCGAGGTACTGCTGGGCGTCTTTCTTGGTGTGCTTCTTCGAGGCCGCGAAGTACTGCGTGAGCCAACCGCGTGATTGCAACATCTCGGGGCTGTTCCACACCGCTTCACGCTCGGCGGCAAGCGGATCGGGCGGAGCCGCTGCGAGGCAATTTGTGCCGATCAGTAAGACCACAAGTCGTAACAGAAGTTTCATTGCGATGCATTAGCGATGGGACTCACGGCCGCGACGGGTGGCGCTGCTACCGCAGCGGGACGGGGGCCGCGCTCCAAGGCATCAAGATCTTCGGGAACCGCAAGTCCGCGTGCTTCGAACTGTTCTTCAAAGCTGAGGTAGTACAAGTGCATCGCTTCGCGGCGACTCGGCGCCAGGCCTATCACATTCGGTTGCAAACCTTCCATGCTCGATTCATGCGCCACAGCATTGTAAGGCTGATCCCACGTTGTTCCGCGGGGAAAATATCTGCAGCATAGTGATTCGCGCCCGGGAAAGTAAGCATGACCGCCGCCGGAGCCCTCCGTCGCTGAAGCCGCCCCCTGCGCGACCAACCCCAGCGCTTGATTCGCGCTCGCTATGGAGTTCGCCGCCGACCCTTGCTGATGTTCGGCGAGCTTGATTCCACGCCGCTGGTAAAAATCGCCGAGCCACTCGCGCATCTGAGGCGCCGACAAGTTCTGTAGCCGCTGGAGATACCGTTCCAAGTCGCGCTGGGAGTATTTCTTGGAAGCGGCGAAGTACGCCTGCAGCCAATCGCGCGCCGCAAGCATGTCGGCGCTGTTCCACAGCGCATCGCGATCGACCACTTCCGGATCTGTCTCCGGCGGAGAATAGTTTGAGCTTGGCGCCACCGGCGCCGCCAAGAGGAGCAGCAGCACAAGAATCTTGACCATGGTACTGGCCCTTGCCGAACTGAGACGTCGCTCGCCCCTTATTATAGCAGAAGGGCGTGGTGAAGTCGCGAGTGACTTTCGCGCGAAACTCCGCCGACTGACGTCGGGGGAGCGACCGCTAGATTGACCTACACATCCCCCGCCCGGCGAGCGATAATGATCGTTTTACCCCCACGCCCCGAGGAACCCCAAGAATGTCGACCGAACCGCATGCCGCCAAACGTCCCGCAACCTACTGGCTCGGCTGGGTGCTGGGCGTGCTGCCGTGCCTGCTTTTGGTGATGAGCGGCGTGATGAAGATCCGCCAGCCGGCCGAGATGATGGAGCAAATCGCCAAGATGGGCCTCCCTGTTAACACAATTTTGCCCATCGGAGTGGTGGAACTGGCGTCTACGGTGCTCTACCTCATCCCGCAAACGGCCGTGTTAGGCGCGATTCTGCTCACCGGGTATATGGGAGGCGCCATTGTTACGCACGTGCGGCTCGGCGAACCGTTCTACATTCAAACGCTAATCGGGGTGGTCTTGTGGTTAGGGTTGTATCTGCGCGAGCCCCGGCTACGGGCGCTGTTGCCACTGCGGAAGGTCAACTAATTCTTCCCTAGCCTCCAGGCGCATGGCCTCCGGCAGTGGACCGCGTGGTGGTCCGGCTATTTTGCTGATGCCAGGCGTCGCATGACGTAGACTTTAGCGCAGCGCTTTCGACTTACCTGACCCGCATGCCCTCCACCGCCGACAACGCCGACGAAGCACCACCGCGCCACGCGTGGCTGCGCATCGCTCTGCGCTGGTTGGTCACACTCGGCCTCATCGCGTGGCTCTTTTACGATGTTGACTTCAACGAAGTCGCGGCCAATCTTAGCAAGGTCGATCCGCTTTGGATCGCGGCCGCGCTTGCGGCGCTGCTCGCTTCGCAAGTTGCAAGTTCCGCGCGGTGGAGATTGCTCGCGCGCGCTTGCGGATTGGAGTCTCGCTTCGGGCGGATGGTCTCGATGTACTTTGAAGGGATGTTCGCCAGCTTGTGCTTGCCGTCGACGGTGGGGGGCGATGTCCTGAAAGTGGTGCGGCTTGGCGGCAAGAAACACAAGACGCTGGCCGCGGCGACCGTGCTGGGAGATCGCGCGGCGGGGTTTATCGCACTCCTAGCGCTTTTGGGAATTGCGCTGCTGATTGACGATGATCAACCTGTCGTCATGCGTCGCACAGCAGGCGCCGTAGTGGCGATTGGCTTGTCCGCCACAATCCTGCTTGCGCTGGCCCCGCTCTTTCCCGCGCTGCGCCAACTACTAGAGCATCAACTGCTACGGCCGCTGATTTTGCTGCATCGCGCCCCTTGGCTCCGGGTCTTGTTATGGGGATTTGTGGTGCAATCGCTCGGCGTAGCGCACGTGGCGTGCATCGCCCAAGCGTTCGGCGTTTCGGTATCGCTGGCGACGCTCACCATCGCGACCCTGCTGACGGGGTTGGCGGCGGCGATTCCGATTTCCATTTCGGGCATCGGAGTCCGTGCAACGGTGCTTCCAACGCTGCTGGCGGCGCAAGGAGTTTCGGATGCAACGGGCGAAACGATGGGGCTGACGATGGACGCACTCTTCATCGTCGCGGGTCTCACGGGCGGCATCGCGCATCTGCACGAACAACATCTCGCCGGCCGGGTGCGTAGTAACAAGCAGATTCCGCAGGCGTAGGAGCTACGTACCTCCATCTTCGTTGCGCGGGGCCCACCTGCCGTTTTTGTCAGCACCGGCGCTATGCCTCGCACGAAATAACGGTGCAGCTTTCCTAAACTACCGGATTGGGCCACCCTATTGCGTCGTTCACTGCGGATGCGGGTTGGCTCCCCCCGGCGGGGCGGGTAACTTAAGAAGTTTGCGGCAAGCTGTAGGAGGCCTCTCCGCGGCCGATTTCATTTGCTCGCAGAAGTAATTCGGCTTATCGCAACGCGAAATCGGCCTCGGAGAGGCCTCCGACTATAGCGCGGTTCGTAGAATGGTTCAATGATCGCCAATTTCCTTCGCAACCTGACCAATCGCTACTGGCCCGCCGTGCTGGCGGCGTGGCTGGTGATCGCGCTCGTGCTGCACTTCACCGCGAAGAGTTGGAAGGAACTGGCGCGCGATGGCGACCTCGAGTATCTCCCCAAGCACGTCACCAGTTTGCAGGGTGAGAGGCTGCTGAAGGAAGCATTCCCGAACGAACGCGCTCGCAGCCAAATCGTGCTGGTCTTCGCGCGGGGCGGAGAGCCGCTGAATGATGACGATCGCTTGCAGATCGCGAAAGTCTCGGACGCACTGCGCGCGACGCTCGATCCCGCAGCGCTGGTTGACCTGTGGGACCTGCGGACCGATGTCATTAAAGAGATGCTCGTCACGCCCCAAGGCAAGCCGGAGATCGTTTCAGCGATGGTCGTCGCCAAGCTGACCAACGGGCTGATGGACGTGCAGAACGTGCCGATGGTGCATGAAGTCGAGCGCACGGTGAAGGAAGCGATGACCGGCGCGCCCGAGGGCCTCGAAGTCGGGATCACCGGCTCGGCGGTCATTGGCGGCGACATGCGCGCGTCAATGGAAGAGAGCCTCAAAAGCACCGAGCTGACCACCGTGCTGTTGGTGCTCGGCTGTTTGATCTTGATTTATCGTTCGCCGCTGTTGGTGTTCGTGCCGCTGGCGACTATCGGACTGTCGTTGATGGTGTCTTACGATGTCGTCGCGCTGCTTGCAGAACACTTCGGGCCCGACAAGATTCCTGGTTCCAGCTTCAAGATTTTCACGACCACCAAAATCTTCGTGGTGGTGATTCTGTTCGGCGCCGGCACGGACTTTTGTTTGTTTCTCATCGCCCGATTGCGGGAAGAACTGGCAGCGGGGCATTCGCGCACGGAAGCGGCGGGCCTGGCACTGCAAAACGTAACCGGGGCCCTCGCCGGCAGCGCGTTTACCACGATCTTGGGCCTCTCGATGATGGCCTTCGCCCAGTACGGCAAGTTCGTCAGCAGCGGGCCGATTGTGGCGCTGTGTCTTTTTATCACGCTTATCGCTTGCCTCACCTTCACGCCGGCGCTGCTTCGAGCGCTCGGGCCCTTGGTCTTCTGGCCGTTCAGTAGGAAAGTCCTCACGCCGAGCGCGGTGAAGGCGGACGAAGACCCCACCGGCCTGTGGCACGCTATCAGCAATTGGGTCATCCGTCGGCCCGGCATGATCTTGCTGGTGAGCGCCTGGCTCGCGGCGCCGCTAATTTTCTACGGCACGAAAGTGCATGTGACGCACGACCTGATGGCGGACCTTGACCCGCAGCGGATGAGCGTCCAGGGCGCCGACATGATGCGGCAGTATTTCCAGAAGGGCGCCATCGCTCCGCTGACCGTGGTGGCCCAGCTTTCAGAGCAGAACCAGGGGCCGGAGGGAGCAGGCGATCTATTGAAGCCCGACGGCAAGTACACCGTCGGCTACTTGCACGCCATGCTGCATGAGCTCGACTTCGTGAAGGATGTCCGCAGCCTCTACTTGCCGGTGGGCGGCGATCCCAAGAACAAGCGGTGGGTGGGCGGCACGGCGATTCGCGAAGGCGCCATCTCGGGAAGTCCGCTCGCCAAGGATGCGTTCGTCTCGCATATCGCCCCGCACGCTGGTCGGGTAACCCAGCTCAGCGTGGTGCTCGACGCCGACCCGTTCGCCCAAGAGGCGCGCGACATGATGCCGCGCTTGCAGAAAGCGCTAGCCGACTTCGCCGCCAATCCCCCCGATCCCGCGTGGAAGGGCGCCCGCTTTGAACTCGCTGGGACCACCCCCGGCATGTTCGACCTCGAGCGCATCACCAACAGCGACCGCACGCGCATCCAAGTCCTCGTGCTCAGCGCGGTCTATTTGGTGCTGATCGTGCTGTTGCGGCGGCCGATCGATTGCACCTATCTCATTCTCACCGTGCTGTTGAGCTACTGGGCGACGATTGGCATCACGCAGATCTTCTTCGAATGGCTCTACGGCGATTCGTTCCACGGTCTCGACTGGAAGGTGCCGATCTTCTTGTTCGTGATCCTCATCGCCATCGGGCAGGACTACAACATCTACCTCGCCACGCGCGTCTACGAAGAGCAAGCCAAGCTCGGCAAAGTGAAGGGGCTTAAGCACGCGGTGGTGCAAACCGGCGGCATCATCACTAGTTGCGGCGTGATCATGGCCGGCACCTTCATCGCGATGGCCACCGGCACCCTGCGCAGCATGATCGAATTGGGCTTCTCACTCGCCCTCGGCGTGCTCCTCGATACATTCTTCGTCCGCTCAATCATCGTGCCGTGTTTCTATGCGATCCGCGCAAAGCATGAAGAACGCCGTGAAGCGGAAAGGCTTGAGCAGCCAGCCGGTGAAGGTTCTTCTGGAGAGAAGGGCCCGCATCATTCGCGGAAGTCGGCAGAGAGTTTGGCGGCGAATTAGCAGTAAGGTACCCGCGTCCGTAGCACGGGACCGCAGTCCCGTGCAGACTCATCGAGTCGTGCGTAACCAAAACACATGAGCTATCGAATTGAGCACGACGACTCTGCGATACGTGAATCGTTCGGACCCTACTACTTTCGAATCTACAAAGACGATCAACTCATCGCGAGATACTGGCACGACTACCGTGGCGATGACTACGGCATCGAGTTCTTGAAGGCAACGACTCAGAAGTGGCCGTTTCGCGTGATTTCTGATTTCATCGAGGGTGGCGGGCCGGAGCCACTGAAACTCACCCAGTGGGCGGTCGCGTATCTGGACGGGCTGGATACAGATGTAGCTTGACGCCAGTGGTACCCGACGGAAACAGCATCTTCAGCGCTGGCCATACCACCAGAAGCAAACCGTAATCACCACCGCCCCCAGCAGATTGATCGCCAGCCCGTGCTTCGCCATTTGCCCTACGGTTACGCGGCCGCTGCCGAAGACGATGGCGTTCGGCGCCGTGCCCACCGGCATCATGAAGCCGTAGCTGGCAGCGATTGCGGCGGGGGCCATCAGGGTGAGCGGGTCGATGTTTGCCCCCTTCGCGGCGGCGGCCATGATCGGCATCAGCAGCGTGGCGAGCGCCGTGTTGCTGGTGAACTCGGTGAGAAAAATCACCGTCACGCACACCAGGCCAATCAGCGCCAGCGGCGGCAAAGCGGTCAGGCCCGAGACGCTTTCGGCGATCAGCAGACTCAGCTTCGATTTTTCAAACGCGTCGGCAATCACCAGCCCGCCGCTGAATAAAATCAGCACGCCCCACGGAATCCCTTCGGCCGCTTTCCAATCGAGTAGTTTCCCGCCGCGGCCGTTCGGCAGCAAACACATCGCCACCACTGCCAACAGCGCCACGCTGGCGTCGGTCGCGTTGGGTAGCCCGAGCCATGTGCTCCACCCGCCCCACGGTTCAGCGCGGGTGACCCACAACAGCGCGGTGATCGCGAAGCCGGCGAAAGTGCGAATCTCTTCCGGCCGCCACGGACCTGTTGATTCCAAATGGAGGTCCAATTTCTTTGGCAATCCTCGGCTCAGCACCAGTGCGGCGAGCGGCGTCATGATGACGACAATCGGCAGCGTCCAACTCATGAAGGTGAGAAACGAAATTTCCTTGCCGGTGGCCGACGTGTACTCTTGCATGAAGATGAGATTCGGCGGTGTACCGACCGGCGTGCCGATACCGCCGATGCTCGCCGCGTACGCGACCCCCAGCAGCACCGCGGCGGCGAGACGCTTATCACTGACCTTTTCGACGGCCGCCACTGCGATCGGCAGCATCATCAGTGTGGTCGCCGCGTTGGAAATCCACATGCTCAGCGCCGCCCCAGCGACCATGAACCCCAGGATCAGCCGAAAGCTCGAGCGGGCGCCGATAAGATTCACCATCCCCAGCGCCAGCCGCCGATGGGCGCCGCTCTTCTCGAGCGCGGTCGACAGCATCGCCCCACCCATGAGGAGCAAAATCATCGGCTCGCCATACGCGGCGCCAACGTCCCGAGCGGTGAGGACGCCAACCATGGGAAAGATGGCGATTGGCAGCAGCGACGTGACCGGAATCGGAATCGGCTCGGTCATCCACCACACGGCGCACAGCATCGCAACCGCTGCGGTCCAGATGGCGTCGGGGCCGAGACCCGTGCGCTGGACGACGAGCGCAATCGCCGCTGCGAGCAGCGGTCCGGCGACGAGTCCGATTCGCGCTGGCCAAGACATTCCGCGTAACGATTCCTGCGAATGAACGAAAAGTTTCCGTACTGGCAGGATAACAGCATTCGTCACGGTCGGCGACTACCGAAGTTGCCGCAACCGCCGCGAAAGCCCGCGGGCTTCAAGTTCCCCGAACAGCGCAAATACCTCGTCCCGCGCTGCCGCGATGGAAAGCGACGTTTTCGTCGGCGCCATTTCCGCGGGTTCGACAAAGCAAATCCGTGCCGGCGGCTCGTAGGTGGAGGAGTTTGCACGGGTTAAGAGCTCCCGTCTCGACCGCAACGACGATTCGGTGTGGCTGTTCGCTAAATTTGGCTCGTTCGCCGGCGATTCAATAGCTGAGACTGCTGCCGTGGCGACGGCGATCACCGCTCCGCTCGGAATCGAAGTGGTGATTCGTAAGACGTAAGCTCCAACAAAATTATCGAAGCCGCGCACTTCAGCGTAGTATGGCCCGAATGTGGTGGGAACGAAACTCGCGCTGCCAGTTCCCCCATCCGCATCGTTGACCAATACAGTGATGCCGTTGGCATCGCGGACTCTGAGAATACTCCCAACGAGCGTAGCGAGTGAAACTGTTAGATTATACCGCAATCCGACCGTGGTGTTGAAACTGAACCAATCGCTGTCGGCTGAATTGATAACATTCCCAAGAATATCTAACCCCGTTGTGACGGGACTTGCCGTCGTTGCCGTGTAGCCGTGATCATCACGCTGAACGGCAAAGCTGTAGGTTCCCATCGAATCAAACGGGCTCGTGACTTGATAAAAGTAAGGTCCGGTCGTAGGGGGCGCGAAGAAGTTGACGGCATTGGCTCCGTCGATGTCGGCGGCGATGATGGTCATCCCGTCCGGTTCGAGAACGCGCAGCGCTGTGCTACCGACTGTCCCCCGCAAGAGCGTGGCGTTGTATTCGTAACCAACCTCCGTTATCACGCGAAACAAATCGATATCGGCGGGCGATGAGATTGTTCCGTTCGCCGCGTTATTGGTTGCGGTGGTGGGCACAAAACCATGATCATCGCGACTGACCAAAAGAGAATAGGTCCCCGTGGCGCTGGAGAAGCCCGCGACCTCGGCATAGTAGGGTCCAGTCCTTGACGCCGAGAAATTCACCACGGCCGCGCCGCCATTGATGTCACTGGCGAGCAAGGTCGTCCCATTGATGTCGAAGAGGCGCAGGGCTCCACTCGTTAGCGAACTGAGCGAGAGGGCGACCTGATACTCATAGCCAGCGAGCGTGTCGAAGACGAACCAGTCGATGTCCGTTGCGGAACCTATTAACCCGGTCGCAGTTACTCCGACGGCCAGGGCAGTTGCAAGAACTGGCGAATCACCGTGATCGTCGCGCGCAGCGACTAGCGAGTAAGTTCCGAAACCTTCATTGAAACCCGCGACCTCGACGTAGTAAGTACCAGCGGTCACGGGGACGAAGTTCACCACGGCCGCGCCGCCATCAATGTCGCTGGCGAGCACAGTGACGCCATCGGAATCAACAAGTCGCAGCTTCGTTCCTGCAAGAGTTCCCGGCGTGAGTGTGAACCGGTATTCGAAGTTCGGGAGGGCGCTGAACCGAAACCAATCGAGATCCGTTGTGGTCGAAATGACGCCGCTGGTGGTGCTCGGGACTGACAAGTCGGTCGCGAGACTTGTCGAGTCGCCGTGATCATCGCGAGATAGCACGAGGGAGTACGTTCCGAGCTCGCCGGCGAAGCCCGTCACTTCCGCAAAATAAGGGCCGATGGTCGAAGGAGTGAAGTTCACGTCAGCCATTCCGCCATCGATGTCACTAGCGAGAAGAGTGGCGCCGTCAGCATCGTAGACTCGTAACCTCCCGCCGCTGAGCCAGCCCAGCGTGAGCACCAAACGATGCTCAAGCCCAATCAAACCATTGAAGCGGAACCAATCGGCATCGGTTGCGGAGTCGACAAGGCCGGTGGTGGTGCTCGGAATGGCAATCGTTGTGGCGCTGGTCGAATTGTTGCCGTGATCCTCGCGTGTGAGTGACAGCGAGTAGCTACCGGTGGATCCGGCAAAGCCGGTCACTTCGGCGAAGTAGGGGCCTGTTGTCGGGGGCGTAAAGCTAACGCTCCCAAGGCCACCGTCAACATCGCTGGCGAGCAGCGTGGTCCCGTTGGCATCGTAGATTTGCAGAACGGCGCCAGAGAGCGAACCTAGCGCCGCAAACAAGCGGTGTTCGACACCGACGGCGGTGTTGAACCGAAACCAATCGCGGTCGCTCGAAGTGGCGATGATGCCCGTGGTGACGCCGGTAAGCGTGATTGGCGTCGCCGCTAATGATGAGTCGCCGTGGTCATCGATCGAGATGGTGTAGCTTCCCGTGGCGCCGGAGAAGCCGGTCACTTCGGCGTAGAAGACGCCCGTCGTGGTGGGACTGTGGAGAACGTGGCCGAAAGCGCCGTTCGTATCGGTGGCCACCGTGCCGCCACTACTGTTGCGGAGCACCACCGACACGCCGGAGATTGTGCCTGGCGAGACGGTGACCGAGATGGGTGATCCCGCAGTCAGCGGAAAGGCAAAGTAGTCGATGTCGGTAGAGCTGCCGATCTCGCCAGCCGAAGCGCCGGGATTAAGAATGCTGGTGGCAGTCGAGGTCGAATCGCCGTGGTCGTCAACGGCAATCGTCAACGAGTAACTCCCCGATGCGCCGGAGAAACCAGCAACTTCCACATACAATGTTCCGACAGAACTCGGCGTGTAGACGAGCTGCGCGGCGTCGCCATCAAGATCACTTACTATCGCCGTCACGCCGTTGGCCGAGATCAGCCGGAGGGTTCCACTTGTGAGTGTTCCCAGCGCGAGGGTAAGCCGGTGGGCGCGTCCTGCGGCCGCGGTAAAGCGGAAGAGATCCAGATCCGCGTTGAGATCAATCGCGCCGGTGATTGTCGAGGGAGTGAGCAAGCCGACGGCCGTGGATGCGGAGTCGCCGGCGTCGTCTCGCGACACAGTGACCGAGTAGGTTCCCGTAAATGATGCTGTGCCCGTCACGCGCGCAAAGTACGGGCCGGTTGTCGTGGGGATAAAGTTGACGAGCGCGTTGCCGCCATCGGTATCGCTCGCAACCGTCACGGAACCACTTTGATCGTAAACCAGGAGACTAACTCCGCCAGAGAAGCCAGCTCTCGTCACCGCCAGCCGTTGCATTGTCCCCGCGCTAACGTTAAAGCGGAACCAGTCCTGATCGGTGGTCGTGGTGATGTTTCCCGCGGTGGTGCTGGGAACATCGACAAGTCGCGCGAAGCCGGCCGATTCGCCAATGTCGTCGCGGGTGATTGATAAGTTGTACGTCCCGGTGAAGATGGAATAGGCCGAGACTTGCACAAAATACTGGCCGGTAGTGGTGGGAGTGAAGACAACAGCCGCGCTGGAACTATCAGTGCGGCTGGCCAAGAGCGTTACGCCATCGGCTGCGAAGACGCGCACGGTGCGAAAAGTGCTGACGTTGATCGAGTGTTCAACCCCGCCGACGGTGTTGAACCGGAACCAATCGACATCGGTCGTGGAAGTAATGCTCCCGCTCATCGATCCCGGGATCGTGAGTGCGGTCGCATAGGCAGCCAGCCCGCTATGATCGTCACGCGAGACCGACAGGGTGTAAGTTCCCAAGGCGCCAGAGAATCCGACTACTTCGCAGTAGTAGTCGCCGGTTGTCTGCGGGATGATTTCCAGTGTGGCGGAACCACCGTTCACATCACTCGCCATTAACGTGACGCCGTTGGTGTCGTAGACCCGTAGCGTCACTCCGGTGATCGTGCCAAGCGAGACCGTGATCCGCTGCTCGATACCAACCTGGGCTAAAACCTTGAACCAGTCAACATCCGTTGCGCTGCCGATGGTCCCGCCTACGGAAGGGGTTGAGCCGGGCACGATCACTTGAGTTGCGAGTCCAAAGACTTCGGCATGGTCGTCCAGCACAACCTGGAGCGAATAGCCGCCGGTGGCGCCGCCGAAGCCATCAACCATGGCGTAAAACGAGCCTGGTGCGGTGGGCGTGAATTCAACATACCCGGGACCACCATTCAGGTCGCTAGCCACCAGTGTCACGCCGTCTGAACCGAAGACGCGCAATGTGCCACTGCCGAGCGTACCAGGGGTTAACGAAAGACGATGCTGAAATCCAGCGACTGCTGAAATTTGAAACCAGTCGGCATCGGTACTGCTGAGGATATTTCCGGCCGTCGTGCCAGGTAATGTCAGTGGTGTCGCCAGCTCGAATCGCTCCGCATGATCGTCGCGCGCCGTCACAAGCGAATAAGAGCCCAGAGCGCCGTTTACTCCCTCGACCACCGCGTAGTAGACGCCGGCTGTTGGGGGAGTGAAGTTAATTCTGGCTGGCCCTCCATTGACATCGGCGTGGAGAATCGTCACGCCATCGGCGGCGTAGATTCGTAGCGCGGAATCGCTGAGAGTTCCCAAGCGAAGCGAGATTTGGTGTTCGAATCCTGGTGCGCCAATAAACTGAAACCAATCGCGATCATCAGCGCGGCTGACCAAGCCGTCAATCACACTTGCTTGGCCAATGAATGTTGCGCTGGCGGAAACGCCGGCGTGATCATCGATGAAGTTGCCAAAGTTGTCTCGCCACAATGTGTAGTCAGCCGAATCGACAATCTGATCGCCGTTATCATCGGCCTGAAGGCCAACGCCAGAAGATTCGCCAAAGTGAGCAACCCAAAACACATAGTCAGCCGCGTCGACGACCAAATCGTGATTGAAATCGCCCAGCAGAAGCGGAGGTTGGTCCGCAACCCATAACTCCTTTCCATACTCGGCGGTCTCGGTGGCGACAACGATTCGATCCGCAATCGAGAACAACGGCTTCAAAGGGCCGATTGCAGCGAGTGTCGATCCGGGCACAGCAACGGCGGTTCCCTGTTCGCTGCCATCACTGATCCACAATTCCTCTTGACCCGTCGGGCCCACAGCAGAGAAATAGAGCTTTCCATTGAGGTTAGCAAGGTACCGCGGGCTCGATCCCAAGTTTCCGGGACGAATGTCTTTAACTCGCACAGTCCCAGCATCCGTCCCATCGCTCTTCCAAAGCTCTGCGCCGCTGATTCCATCATTACCAGAGAAATAGATGACTCCTCCGACATTGACGAAAGTCAGAAAAGTGAAGCTGCCTCCTGACCCGGCGTTAATGTCCTTCACAAGTTGCGTGCCAAGATTGGTGCCGTCGCTTTTCCATAATTCGGTCCCGGTTGCTGAGCTATAGTTGAAGAAGAACAGCGTTCCCCCAACGTTCATGCCCCACGAAGGCGAGACGTCTTTAACAACCACGGTACCTGCTGTGGTGCCATCACTCTTCCAAAGGTTTCCGTCCCCTCCGCCAAAGAGTAGAACTCCGCCAACGTTCGTAAGTCCGCCAGCTCCATCGAACACACCCGCTCGAATTTCTTTCACCAGCGCGATATTGCCTCCGCCGATTTTGTAAGCCCACAACTCGTGCCCCGTGGCGCCGTCATCAGCTGTGAAGAATAGCGTCCCGTTAACGTTGGTAAGCTCTTTGGGGTAGCTGCTGAGACTTCCGTTTCGAATATCAATCACACGATAGGTACCAGCGGCTGTTCCATTGCTTCGCCACAACTCGATCCCCCTTGCCGCATCACCGGCGGAGAAGTAAAGCACCCCATTGACATTCGCCATCCCACGCTCAGGGGAAAACAGCGACATCGAACTCGGCAGACCTGGGTTGATGTCTTTCACCAGAACCGTTTGCGACTCCGTGCCGTCAGTCTTCCACAATTCAGTCCCATGAACTCCATCATTGGCGGTGAAGTATAAAACCCCGCCGACGTTGATTAGATTGCCCGGCCCGGATGAATCAATCCCGGGGAAAATGTCTTTGACGAGGGCTGTGCCTGCTGTCGTGCCATCAGTCTTCCAGAGCTCAACCCCGTGAACTTCGTCCTGTGCGGTAAAAAACTTGATTCCGCCGACTTCGACAAACTCCAGTGGAAACGAAGACGCCGCCCCCGGCGCAATATCCTTCACCAACTCGAAATCCCCCGCCAGCATCGTCCGCTCCTCCAGCCGCTCCACGCGCAGCTTCCGGCCGCGGCGGGGGTCGTTCTCATTCGGGCGGCGGTTCGAGGGGCGGCTCATCGGTCGGGGAGTTCGCGCGAGCGAACCGAGCGGGACGCAAAAGAATAGCGGCCCCCCTATTAGAGTTGCTCTTGGGGGTGAAAGCAACATTGTGCCGACATCGCGAATATCAGCCGCCACGCGCTAGCGTCCGGTCGTTCAATCTACGGTCTGTGCCAAAACCAACGACCGGAGCCAGTAAAGCCAAAACTGCCGCCTGCCGGCTGATGAGGGCGGTTTCAGCGTGGCGTCAAATCGCGCGCCTTCCGCACCAGCTCCAAAAACTCCGCGCGATAGCCGTGCTCATCTTGCTTCGCGCCGGGAGTGGCGAGCTCAATGACGGCGTTGTAGCTGGCGTCGCCTTTGTATTGGCTGTTACGCAGCAGCATTCCAAAACTTGCGACGGCGGCGGCGAATTGGAAGTCGGGCGTCGCTGATGCGAAACTGGCGCCGGTGTCGCGTAGCGGCCATTCGAGTTTTTGGCTCACATCGCCGGTCGGTTGCTTGTAACGCATTTTGAGCGTGAGTAGTTCATCGCTCATCTGCGTTGCAGTGGGTGCTACTTCTTCTTTCAGTTGGCCGGCCGGTTGTTGATACTTCAGCGCATCGACCGTGGCGGCGGGAACCGCTTGGCCGGCGGGGATGATTTCGTACAGCGCGGTGACTGTGTGGCCGGCGCCGATTTCGCCGGCGTCTTTCTCGTCATTATTAAAGTCTTGCGCGGCGAGGAGGCGGTTTTCGTAGCCGAGCAGCCGATAGCCGGCGACTTTGGCGGGGTTGAACTCGACTTGAATCTTCACATCCTTGGCGATGGTGACCAGCGTGCTCGACAGACCATCGACGAACACTTTCTTCGCTTCGCGTTCGGTGTCGATATAATAGTGCTCGCCGTTGCCGTTGTTGGCGATGGTTTGCATCATGGTGTCGTTGAGATTGCCGCGGCCGAAGCCGAGGACCGAGAGCGAAACCTTGGTCTCCTTCGCTTTCTGTTCGACCATCCGCTGCAAGTCCGCGGTGTTGGTGACGCCGACATTAAAATCGCCGTCGGTGCAGAGGATCACGCGGTTCACGCCGTTCGGAATGAAATGGTCTTCGGCAATTTGGTAGGCCAATTGAATACCGGCTCCGCCGGCGGTTGAGCCGCCCGCTTCGAGCTTTTCGAGGGCCGACAGAATCGTCTGTTGGTTGCTGCCGAGCGTGCTGTCCAGCACCAAACCTTCACTCGACGCGTAAACGACAATCGCCACGCGATCGTTTTCACCTAACTGCCGGGCAAGTTGCATCAGGCCATGCCGCACCAGCGGCAGCTTGTTCGGCTCGGCCATCGACCCGCTGACATCCACCAGGAACACGAGGTTCGAGAGGGGCCGCTTGTCGCGCTGCACGTCGCGCCCCTTCACGCCGATCCGCACCAACCGATGCGCCGGCGCCCACGGGCACGCGGCGACTTCCAAGTGCGAAGCGAATGGCGTCTGGTCATTAGGCGCGGGGCCTGCGTAATGGTAATCAAAATAGTTGATCAACTCTTCGAGCCGCACCGCATCCGGCGGCGGCAGTTGGCCGCTGGTGAGGAACTGGCGAACATTCGCGTAGCTGGCGGTATCGACATCAATCGAAAACGTGCTGAGTGCTTGTTCGCCACGGGTTTCGATGAACGCGTTTTCGGTGATGGCGGTGTACTTGTCGCCGTTGAGGCCGGCATCTCGGCCACGAAAGTCGAAGCCGCGATTCGTTGAAGGCCACTCTGCAGCTTGCAATCTACGGGACTCGCCGACAATCGATCCACCATTCCAACCCCACCGAGGCTGCGTTGCGGCGCCGCCTGCGAAGCGATCAGCGGGCTGATTACTTATGCTGCCGCCTGCAATTGGCATGCCTGCTGCATCGTAGGATTGCGAGATCGGATCACGAAAGTACATTTCGGTTACACCCGCTTGTTCCGCTTGCGGCGCAGTAGACGCAGGTACCGCAGCTCCAGCGCTATCGCTCAATTCTCCGGCAAGCAGTGGGGTGAGCCCGATGGCATTGTTTGTGGTCGTCGGTCTGCCGCCTGATGCAGGCGCAGCCGACTTAGCAGCTTCTTCAACATCAACGATGACATCAACAGCGTCCTCATTGTAGCGCTGCATGGGGACGCCGGCTTGGGGAACGGCTGCCTTCTCTTCTAGGACGCGTTCGCTTTCACGGGTAAGGGATTCGGCGAGTCGTTGAGGTGCTTTCTGTTCCCCCGGTTTAGAAGCGGTGATTGCAGGAGTGGCAATTTCTGATTTGGATTTGATTTCCGTTCGCGCTAAGCCGCGAGCGGCGGTGTCCTTTGCGACGAAGGCGTTGTTCACGGTGCCAGTAACGGTGAAAGCGCCGACCACTAGCGCGATGGAAGCGACAAGGGCATACAGTGCGCCACGACGGGTAGAATATTTCGTTTTCATGGAAGTTTTGGGGGTGAGTTGAGGAAAAGACTCCGCTGCGAGCGCAGCGGCGATCCGGGCGGACAAATCGGGCGGCGTTTGGCCGCCGACGATTTCGGTCAGAGCGAGATCGGCGAGACGATCTTCGTGGTCGGTGGGGTGGTTCATATCCGTGTAGGGTGGGTTATCCGCGGAGCGGTAACCCACCGAGAGTTGAGGTTGATTTTGGGGCGTGATGGGTTACCGCTAGCGCGGATAACCCATCCTACGATTACGTTGCACGTGCTTTGCGTTCCACGCACGCGCGGAGCGCGTCGCGGATGCGGCGGAGTAACGTTTTGACGCCCTCGGGTTCAAGGGCGAGTTCGGCGGCGATGGCTGCGCGGCTGGCGCCGCTGTGGTAGTGCAAGTTGATGGCTTGTTGCGAGCGGCCTTCGAGCTGGGCAACGCAATCGCGCAGGCGGTCGAGGTAATCTTCCAGGCCGTCGTGCGGCGCGGCGGCGGCCCAGACGGCTTCGGCGGCTTCGAGTTCAGTGGTATCGACTTCGCGCGATTGGCGGCGTCGTAGTTGTAATAATTGCCGGCGGGCGATAGTGCGCAAGAACGCGATGGTTTCGGGCTCCGAGCGCAGTTTGAATTGGCTGCGGGCGAAGGCGATGAAGGTCTCTTGAGTGAGGTCCTCCGCCTCTTCGTAAGCGGCGCCGATGTAGCGCAAATAGCGCCACACCCCGGCCTGATGCTGCTGCACCAGGGTGGTGAGTTCGGTTCGCTTCGTGCTGGGAGGCGGTTCGTACACGGCGGTCATACTGGTAGAAGTGCCGGGCGAAGGGCAGGGGGGTTCAAGAAAATCCAACAACCTAAAAAATCTTTTGCGAGCCTGATTTCTGGGGATTTGGGTGAGATACGGGGGAAGCGGGGGGGGTGGATTTCGGACGGTCTGGCGAGGGGGACAACTTTCGCGACCGACAACTAACCGCGAACAACCCCTACAACTGGCGCCAGCGGTCGGAGGCGCTTTCGCCCACGGAATGGCGATTTTTGAGCTAGGGTTGGGGGTTAAGTATTCCGATTACTGCCCGCTACCTTGCGCCATGTTCGTCTCGCATCGAAATCGTTGCCCGCAACGAGCCGCCCGTCGGGCTGCTTCGGCGGTGGAGTTTGCCATCGTCGCGCCGATTTTTTTCTTGGTCGTACTCGGCATCATCGAGTTCGGCCGGATGGCGATGGTGCAGCAAATGCTCACGAACGCTGCGCGCGAAGGGTGCCGGATTGCGGTGCTCGACGGCTCGACCACAGCTAGCGTGCGAACGAAAGTTAACCAGTATCTTAATAGCGGGCGAATCACCGGCGCCACGATTCGTGTGACCCCCGACCCGCCGTCTACTGCCAAATTCAACGAAAGCGTCACCGTGGCGGTGAGTATCCCCTTCACCCGCGTCAGTTGGCTGCGGGCCCCCTTCTTCCTGGGCGGCCGCACGTTGCAAGCGCAAGCCATCATGCGGCGTGAGACGGTGGAGTGAAGAAAGCTCTCGGCCATCAGCTATCGGCTATCGGCCGGAAACAAGAAGCCGACAGCCGACAGCCGATATCTAACAGCCGATCCCCTATCCCACATCCCAATTCCTAAATCTCATTCCCTCCTATGAAACCCGCTAAACGAACCCAACTGTGGGTTGATTCCAAAGTGCAAGGGGGCCTGCTGATGCGGGTCGTGTTGTACTGGCTGCTGATGGAGTTCCTGATGGGCGCGCTGGCCGCGTCGCAGGTGGCGCTCACGGCGGGGCAGGCCGAATGGTCGGTACTGCTCAATCGCGTGCTCTATGCGTTTGGCCCGGCGCTGGTGTCGTCATTCATCTTATTGCCGCTGGTGATGTTCGACGTCGTGCGGTTTAGTCATCGCTTCGCTGGTCCTATGGGCCGGTTGCGGCGTGAAGTGAAGCAGATCGCCGATGGCGAGCCGACCGAACCGATCCGCTTCCGCGAAGGGGATTTTTGGTACGACTTGGCGAATGAGATCAATCGGTTGGGTGAAGAGGTGAAGGAGCTGCGCAAGGCGGTGAAGAGTGAGCAGCAGGAACTCGCACCGACGGTTTAGTTGGTGACAAGCTTTTTTGGCCAACGGCCACACTCACCGTAGCCTAGGGCATCGCCCTCGGTTGCGGCGCCGGTAAACCCCACCTTTGGCCGAAGGCCATAATCACCATCGCTAACGAGTGAGTTTGGCCTTCAGCCAAAACATGATACGCACCACGCCGGCTCCCTAGGGCGATGCCCTAGGCTACGGTGAAAAGTTGGCCTTCAGACAACAGATTTTGGATTCGTGATGAAATCCAATCAATTCAATTTGAAATACCTCCGCCAAATCTCCCGGTGCTCGCCCGTTCCACGACCAATGTCTCTCGACCAACCCCCTAAAAACCGTCGTGGCGCTGTGCTGGTGTTCGCCGCCATTCTGATGGTGGTCATCTTCGCGATGGCGGCGATGGCAATCGACGTGGGCTACATGATGCTCATGCGGACGCAGCTGCAGGTGGCGGCGGACGCCGGCGCGCTCGCGGCGGGTAACTCGCTGCATCTGGGGCGCGGGGTCGTGCTCTCGACCGGGCAAGATTACGCGACCCGGCAGATCGCCGGTGGACGCACGCTGCGGGCCTCGGAAGTGACCGTCGAGCTAGGAACGTGGGACAGCACGACCGCGCGATTCACGGTTGTGCAGAATAAAGGCAACGCGGTTCGCGTAACGTGCCGTCGGCAGCGCGAAGGGCTCTTCTTCGCGAAGGTGATGGGTCCCCGGACGTTCGATGCTTCGGCCTCCGCGATCGCGATGGCGAACCCCAAGGACATTGCGTTCGTGGTGGACCTGTCGGGCTCGATGAATGACGACACGGAACCGGCGTGGGCCACCTCCACAGTGAACGCCACGTTCGGCTCGCAAGGTTACCCCGGCATCGGTAACCAACTGATGCAGGATGTCTACAGCGACTTTGGGTTTGGTTCATTCCCCGGCGTCCTGGAATACATCGGCGCTCCGCTGGGCGTGCCGCAAGGCTCGCTCGCCTACGCCGAGATGACGAAAGACACCGGCCCGCTCGCCGGCGCCGCGATTCCGGCCGCGTACAAGATTGTGCCGACCGATGACGAAGCGACCCGCAAGCGCAAGGCCTATAGCTGGATGATCGACTTCCAGATCGCGCGGATCATGCCGGCGGCTCGCCCCGCGGCGAGCAGTACGTCGAATTATGCGTACTGGGAGAAGTATCTCGACTACATTTTGAATTCCGAATACATCATGCCGCCGCCTCCACCCTCACCAGATCCTGAGCCCACTCCCGATCCGGGGCCGGCGCCCGATCCGGGTCCCGCGCCTGATCCAGGTCCGCCTCCACCTCCACCACCCCCATCGCCGCCGGCGCTCGGCATGTTGCCAAGCCCTGACCTTCAACCTTTCGCGCAGCGCGTGCATTCCAGCCAGCTCGCGAGTTGGTTCGCTTCGCCGCGGAGTTTGTTGTTCGGCGCTCTCACCGCGCAAACGACGTACGATCCGGGCATGCCGCCGATGGAGCGCGGCTGGATTCCGTACGACCAGGATGGCGACCGCATCCACCAATTCAACAACCCCAACACTGCGAGTTTTCCAAATGCCGACGGGGGCTTGCCGTACCAACTGCAAAATTGGATCGGCTACGTCACCTACACGCAGTTCATGATGGACCACGGGCGCGACTTACAGCCCGATGGCGCGAGCTACACGCCGGGTTCGTTGTCGCACCCTTCGTGTCCGCTCCACAGTGAATCAACCCCCGCGGGTAACTTCAATTTCCCGCCGCGTTCGCAACCGATGCACGCCACACGTCGGGCGATTATCGCTGCGGTCAATGTGCTCGATGAGATCAACGGGAGCATTCCCAACAGCGGCATGCGCGATCAGGTCTCGATCATTACGTTCGATACCCAAGCAGGCAGCACGGTGCGACAGCCGCTCACCAGCAAGTACCGCACGGTGATGGACTCGGTTACCCGGATGCAAGAGACGGGTGACAAGGGCGCCACCACCGCCACCGAAAGCGGCATGATTTTGGCAGCCCAGCATCTGAAGCCAACCACCCAGGGAGGCGCTGCGCGCCAGGGGACGCAGAAAGTGGTGGTGCTACTTACCGACGGCATGCCGAACGTGTACGAATCCAGCGCAGCTTCGATCGACTCGTACATGCGCGCTAGTTCGAACACCGACTATAAAGGGGGCGGCTATTACTGGATCGATGCTCCCATCATGCAGGCCGAAAAAATGCGCGCCGATAAAATGCAGATCTATCCGGTAGGCGTGGGACTCGGCGCCGACTACGACTTCATGGACCGTGTCGCCCGTACCGGCGGCACGGGCGGATCCGCCGGCCAAGCGGCCCGCGGCAGCGGCAACCCGGCTGAGTACGAACAGAAGATGACGGAGATCTTCAAGAAGATTGTCACCACGCCCACAGCGCGCCTGGTGCAATAACCGCGTGTCTCGGAGAGACGCGTCCACTTAGTGCGCCGGTTGTAGCGATTTTCCGGCTCGCGCCGGTTTCCAGAAACAGCGCCTGCGGGCCGCCGCCCAGGGGAAAATCGAAGTAGGCTTTGCTAACAGCCTCAATAGGCAATTCCTCGATCAGCATTCTTCCCATGAAACAAACGTATAAACGACATCGCATTCTGGTTGATCGTGAAGTGCAGGGCGGCATTGCGTGGCGGCTCACGCTGCATTGGGTGGCGACGGCGATCGTCGCGCTCAGCCTGACCGTGCTGCTGCAATTCTTTGCCGATCCCACCACCACGCTGCTGGGGCATATTACCACGCGGGCCGACCGCTGGGCGCCGGTGATGATCGCCTTTGCGGTGACGCTGCCAATCGCGGTGCTCAACCTTGTGCGGTTCGCGCATAAATTTGCTGGTCCAGTGGTGCGGTTGCGTCGCCTGATGCGCGAGTTGGCTGCGGGAGAAGAAGTGGGCCCCCTCCGATTCAGGGATGGGGACTGCTGGGGCGAACTGGCGCACGATTTTAATAAGTTGGTCGCTGCGGTTAACGAACTGCGCGACAGAGCCGAGGGCGCTAAGTCACAAGCGGCCAACAGCGGCCAATCATCTTTAGCGGGGCCCGGGCTCGAAACCACGTTGCGGTTGGTGAAGTAACCACTTTGTTCAACGGGGTGAATTGCTTGTTTGTTTGCCGAACAGCTCGAAAGTCTCCTGCTTGCCGTCGCGCCGCCGCGACGGTCGAGCTGGCCGTTTGCCTGCCGATTCTGGTGACGGTGGTCTTCGGTTCGATCCAGGCGTGCAACCTGATCTACCTGAAGCAAGCGATCACCACGGCCGCCTACGAAGGCACGCTCGAATTGGCCAAAACGAGCGCCACGACGGCGAGCGTGCAGTCCCGGATCCAGCAGATCCTTGCAGCGCGCGATGTTAAAAACGGCACGATCACACTCATCCCCACGGGTCAAGAAATCGCGACGATGGAGCCGGGGCGCCAGATTCAAATTCGCGTCTCTGCCCCGTCAGCGTCTAACTTAATCCTCAACGGATTTTTTTCGGTTTCAAGTTCCGTCTCGGCTGAAATTGTCGCGACGCGCTGACCGAGCCCTTCAACTTACGCTGCTCCTCATCACAACTTGGGTCTTTTTCGATGCGAACTGCTAACTATCGCCGCTCGCTCCGTCGTGGCGCCATGCTGCCGCTGATCGCGATTTTGCTTCCCGTGATGATCCTGCTGATGGGATTTGCGGTGGACCTGTCGTACATGCAGAACGTCCGGACGGAAATGCGCGCCGTGACGGACGCCTCGGCCCGCGCCGCCGCTACCGAACTGGCCAAGACCGATAACACCAGTGGCGCCCGCAACGTTGCCAAGCAGTTGGCTCGTCGGAATACGGTGGCCAACGAACCGTTGACTTTGAACAACGAAGACATCGAGTTCGGCCGTTCCGAGCCGAACGCGCAAGGCAAGTACGTCTTCGCTGCAAACCAAACGCCGTTCAATTCCGTGCGCGTCACGTCGCGTCGCACCGCCGGTTCCGCGGCGGGGGGTGTGAGCTTGTTCTTCGGCGGCTTCTCTGGCGTGCGGCAGTTTCAGCCGGTGCAGTCGGCGGTCGCGACGTTCCTCAACGTCGACATTTGCTTGGTGCTGGACCGCTCGACTTCAATGAAGCTCGATATGTCGGCCGGCAATACGGGGATGTTCACCAGCGACCCCCGGTTCTGCGCTGCACCGCGCAGCGGCACGCGCTGGGCGGCGTTGGCTGGCGCGCTGCAGGTCTTCACCAACACCCTGCGCGACACCACGGGAACGGAGAAAGTCGGCATTGTCTCTTACGGTAGCGATCTGTCTGCGTTCGGTCCGTTGTGCGGCACCAGCCGAGGCCCGGTCTCGCTGGACTGCCCGCTGACGGATAACTTGGCGACCGTCGATAGCGGCGTCAACAACTTGAGCACCACCGTCTGGAACGGGAACACCTGGATTGAAGGGGGTATGCGTCGCGGTTTGCAAGCGCTAACCGACACTAGTCGCGCGCGAACCGCCGCTGAGAAGGTGATGATCGTGCTGACCGATGGTTACGAGAACGTTGGCAGCGCTCGGGCAGCCGCGCGCGACATTGCTGCCCAGGATATTACGATTCACGCCGTGTCGTTTAGTTCTGGCGCCGACACCGAAGTGATGAGCGAAGTGGCCCAGATCGGAGGTGGGCGGTATTACAACGCCCCGACAGCCGCCACGCTCGAACAAGCTTTCCGGGACTTAGCTGCACAAGTGACCCGAATTACGCAGTAGCCCCAAGAACTACTCAAGCTGTACCCTACTCTTCAACTCCCGTTCGTAGGCCCACAATGAATCACATTCGGAAACGTAAGAACGAGCGCCGCGGCGCGGTGATCGTGGAGTTTGCCCTCACGGCGCCGATCCTATTGCTGCTGGTGTTCGGAGCAATCGAGTTTAGTCGCGCCAACATGTTGGTGAACACGGCAGGACTAGCCGCGACCGAGGGCGCCCGGGCGGGAATTGTGCCTGGGGCCACGGCCGCTGACGTGGAGGCGGCGGTTCAGCGGGAACTCGACGTTTTGGGAATCCAAGAGTCCGCAATCGTCACATCACCCGCGGTGATTACCGACAACACCGCATTCGTCGCCGTCGGTGTGCAAGTGCCAGTGAACGCCAGGAATGGCTACTTAGTCCCGCGGTTCTTTCTGGGAAAGAATGTTACGAAACTGGTGGCGCTCCAGCGTGAGGTCTCATCGAAGTCATCAGATTCGAACGCCAGTCAGGTCGAGGCGGCGCTCGCCTCGGTTACCGATTCACTCAAGAATGCGAAGCCGAAAGCAAAGAAGAAAGGCGACTAGGATGATGATAATTAACCGAAGTGCCGCAAGCACAACGTTGATCATGGGGTCAGCTAGCCACTCACGCGCTGCTCAATCTCGCTCACCACGTCGGCCAGCTTCACGCGCACTTGTTCCAACGTGTCGCGGTCGCGCAGGGTAACCGTTTGATCGGTCAGCGTTTGGCCATCGATCGTTAAGCAGTAGGGCGTGCCGATTTCGTCTTGCCGGCGATAGCGCCGGCCGACGGCGCCCTTTTCGTCGTACTGCACGGGGAACTTCTTCTTGAGCGCTCGGTACAGTTCCTGCGCCACCTCCGGCATGCCATCCTTCTTCACCAACGGGAAGATGGCCGCCTTGACCGGCGCGATCCGCGGGTGGAACTTCATCACCGTGCGGGTTTGCAACTCGCCCTTGTCGTCCGGCGCGCTGTCTTCGTGATAGGCTTCGCACAGAATCGCCAGCGCCCCGCGGTCGGCGCCGGCCGAAGGTTCAATCACGTGCGGAGTGAAGCGTTCGTTGGTGATGTCATCGCGATAGGTTAAATCGCGGCCCGAGCCCTTGTGAACCGGCTTGCCATCGGCGCCCAGTTGCACCTGCAGATTCGGCTTGCTGTTAGGATCGAGTTTGCCTTCCATGTGGCTGCGCAGGTCAAAGTCGCCACGGTGCGCGACCCCTTCCAGTTCGCCAAATTCGCCCTCAGGCAGGAAGGGGAACGCGTACTCGATGTCGGCCGTGCCGATGGAGTAATGGCTCAGCTCGTCGGCGTGATGCTCACGCAGCAAGAGCCGCGAGCCGGAAAGTCCAAGGTCTTGCCACCACTTCATCCGCCGGTTGCGCCAGTATTCGTACCACTTGCGCGACTCGCTGGGATGGCAGAAGAACTCGATCTCCATCTGCTCGAACTCGCGACTGCGGAACGTGAAGTTGCGCGGCGTGATCTCGTTGCGAAAACTCTTGCCGATCTGCGCAATCCCCACCGGCACCCGCACGCGGCTGCTATCGAGCACGTTCTTGAAGTTCACAAAGATGCCCTGGGCCGTTTCGGGGCGCAAGAAGGCCGCGTCCTCTTCGCCGCCAAGGGCGCCGATGATCGTCTTGAACATCAGATTGAAATCGCGCGGCTCGGTGAGCGAACACTTGTCGTGCGCCCCCGGGCACTTGCTCGGCTTGAGTGGGCATTCACTCGAAGGAATGTGGTCCACGCGAAACCGCCCTTTGCAGCCTTCCGTGCGGCAATCGACCATCTTGTCGACGAACAAATCGTAGTGCCCCGACACCTTCCACACCTGCGGGTGCATGATGATGGTGCAATCGAGCCCCACCATTTCGTAACTCGAAGGGGCGCCGGGGAGCGTGCTGATGTCGTCATGCCCGGCGACCATGTCCCGCCACCACGCCTCCTTGAGATTGCGCTTAAGCTCCACGCCCAGCGGCCCGTAATCCCAAAAGCCGTTGAGCCCCCCGTAGATTTCGCTCGATTGAAACAAAAACCCGCGGCGCTTGCAGAGGGAGACGATTTTGTCCATGTCCATGATGGTTTGTCGCTAAGAGAGAGAACGCGGAGGATTGCGAATCCCGCATTTTATCGGGTGGGGCGTCATTGTAGTAGGCACGCTCCGCGTGCCGTGGGTGGCCCCGACTGTCGGCCGCGGATGATTCTCCATCGGAAAACACTCCGCCGGCCGATTGTCGGGGCGGCGGCACGCCATAGGATGTAATCCGCTCGCCGTCCGGAGCGCTTCCTACGGCCTGTCGGCCGCACTGACATTCGGCCGGTGGAGTTTTGGATTGGTGGCAAGTCGAGCGCGGCCGAAAGCCAGTGCCACCCAACTCTTGTGCTAGGGAGCAGACAATTCAAACGCCCCTTCGGTTCCTTTAGTTTCTTTATCAACTTCCCACCGCCAGATCGGAAATGAAACCGGGACGCGGCTGGCGAAGTCATCAGCCGTCACATTGATTGTCGAAATTGCTTTGGCGTCGGAGTGAGCAATCTCGATCCCCGCTTTCAGATATCGCCCTGGCTGAGCGGCGATAGCGGCTGAGTGACTGTCACCACCATCGTCGATGCCGTTCGGGCCGAAGGAATGTAGTAAGTAGCCGTCAGGAGTTCGCTGATAGGCGAGCGGTTTGCCGTGGAAGGTATCCACTTTGAGATCAGGCGATAGAGCTGGCTGCAAATCGGCGAGTGTCTCGGGATATTCGCCGTGCTCAGCGCGGTGAATCGCTAGCGCCACAGCAACGAGAGTCAATTGTCTTTCAGCGAGAATGTTGTCTTGATAGGCTAGAAGAGGAGTAGCCATTAGGGCGGCAGAATCCCACAAGCGTATGCTTGCAAGAGCATGATTACGGGTTAATGGAAACAGCACTCGCAAAGATTCGCATGTTTTTTTGCCGCGCTTGAAGTTACCTTCAACATCATCGTTCAGTTCCTTGATCGCTTGTTGCCGTTGAGCGTAGTTCTTAATCCCAGCGATCTGCTCGGCTCGGTCAAACAATTCATTGATTAGTTGTAAGGTCAAATTGATATCTGTGCGAAAGGTAGCGTAAATGCGTTCAACGCGATTAAGAAGCTGACGATAAGAGTCTTAAAGCGTGACATCTGGAATCTCGAATCCATCGAGGATGTCTCGAATCACACAGACGCGCATCCGCTTAAAGCGGTTCCGAAGCAGAACTTTCTCGTTGGGGGAGAAGAGTAGCGCTTGCTGCAGACGTCGCAATTCTGCTGGTTCTATCTGTGCATCACCGACAAAATTTCGCACGAGCGTTGATGCAAATTGAGCTGCACCGGTTGGCAAGGCATCATCAGATTGAACATTGCTTTCAAAATGAGTGCGCCACCGGATCATCGCGATAAGATGATCGACGGCGCGCCGAGGGTCGTTTTCTCCCCAGGCCAAGCAAGCACGCATTGCGTGCAAGTCAAGCGCAATTGACAGTGTCAAATCGTCTGATGGCGGACTGTAATAGCCCAACCGCGCTGCACCTTCGCATAGGCAATCGAAGGCAGGTTCATGGGCGATAAGCCAGTCCGCAAGGGGAGGAATGTCCGGTCTTTGCCAGGGCAATTCGGCGGCGGGGAATTCCGCGTTGAGTCGCTCGAACTCTCGATTGCCGAAGCGTGAGATCCGAAATGATTTCTGTTGCTCACGCCATTCCTCCAATGCTTCGATGCTCCCGTATTCGGGAAGTTCCGCAAATCGCTCGATTCCCGGAGGAGGTGACAAATCGCCAAGTTCTGCTTCGAGCTCAGGCCATTTTCTAGAAGAGAAGTATCCATGATGAGGCCCCATCACCTGCCACATCACCACCGCCGCATTCTCCTCCCGCGGCAGTTTGCGGTTCTGTTTGCTCAGCAGATACGCCTCGTAGTCCGGCGTGCCATCGGGGCGGAGTGGGGAGGTGATGTAGGTCGTTTGCTTCGAGATCACCAGCGGCGGGTTGGGGCCGAACAGCGACCAACCGAACAGCGCGAGCAGCCCCGCGAAGCACGCCCCGATGATGAGCCAGCCGCGCCGCTTGCGGCGGCGGAGGTCTGCTTCGGGGGATTGATGAAGTTCAGTGGTCATAGAGTTTCATTTTAGCTGAATGCATCGCGAAAGTGGTGGTGAGTGGGTGGCCCCGACTTTCGGCCGCGATTAACTTTGCCACTAAATACAAAGAGCCTCCGGACAAAACTGCTCTATCGTAAATTCTGTGGGTGTTGCAGCATGATCGTTTTTCGGTGCTTCTTCAAGCTTGCTTCATGGAGGAATGGTCATGGCTCAGTTGCTACCAGCGGCGTTGTGGGAGGAGCTCGAACCGCTGTTTCCCAGCTACGAGCGCTCGGTGCGGGGGGGCGGCCACCGGCCGAACATCGGGTCGTGCTCACAGCGATTCTGTTCGTGCTCAAGACCGGGATCGCTTGGGAAGACCTGCCGCTGGAACTCGGCTGCTCGTACAAGACCTGCAAACGCCGGCTCACCGAATGGATCGAAAGCGGTCTGTGGAGACGGTTGCACGAACATCTCCTCGCCAAATTGCAGGGACCTGGCCAGATCGATTGGTCCCGCGCCTTGCTCGATTCCTCTCACGTCAAAGCCCCACTCGGAGGCGAAAAGTGGGGCCGAGCCCCGTTGATCGGGGCCGGTCGGGGAGTAAGCATCACCTGCTGACCGATGGCCACGGCGTTCCCTTGTCCGTCACGATCACCGCCGGCAACACGCACGATATTCGGGCGGCGGTCGCCACGATCGTCGATTTGAAACCCGTGCGCGGCAAACGCGGCCGACCCAAGTCGCGTCCCGCCCAACTCATCGCCGATAAGGCGTACGACGATCAAGCCTTGCGAGACCTTCTAAGTTGGCTCGGGATCAAGTCGGACATTCCCCGCCGCGGTGACTCCCGACGCGGACTCGGCAAACAGCGCTGGCCGATCGAACGCACGTTCGCTTGGCTCAAGCAGTTCCGGCGTCTACGCACCCGCTGGAACAAACGCGCCGACATTCATCACGCCCTCCTCCAATTGGCGTCAGCAATCATCTGCTACCGAATTCATACAAATGGGTTTTGTCCGTAAGCTCTTAAGGAGAACAGCATTCGTGCGTTAGCGAAACCCCAAAAGCTTTCTCTTCGAAATGTCATCGACGCCAAGTGATATTAGCTTCTCATACTTTGATCGACACATATTCTCATCGTCTCCCGTCAACCAGTCACCTACGTTTTCTTGATTTGCGATTCGTTGCTCGCGGGTCGCCGTGAAGGCGTCGACCAGCAACTGCTTTGCTCGTCCAGCTTCATGTACGAGAAATCCTCCGTCGGGCTTCTTGCGAGGGTCGTCGAGTCGGCCCAAAAGCAATGACACTGACTTGTGACTAATAAGTCCCACGCCGGAGGGTAAGCACCAAAATTCGGGCCCCTTAAGCCTATGATAGGGCGTGTCTTGATTGACGGCAGCCAGCTCTTCGGAAACGGTGGCTAAGTCTCTCAGTGCTTGTGGAAAACCAATGAAGTCTATGCGCGGATTGTCTTCATCGAGCAACTGAATTGCCACCACAAGCCGCTGCAGCGGTGTCCGCTCAGCTAACACGATCTTTCTTAATGGGCACGGAGTGAAGTTCACCATAGGAAATGAACGAACTGATTTCGGCTTGCGGCGAAGTTCTGTAGTTTTCAAAAGCACGTCCTTTATTATGGCGCGCTCCTTCCCCAAGAGTTCTAACAAACCGCCATCCGGCGGCTTTCGTGGATGATCGAGCCGCGCGAATCGAACGCGGAAGGATTCGTCATGCAGCATATTCGGCTCATGGAATCCTCCGCGAGGCCCATACCAATGATTTTCGCATTCAGGGCCATCGGGCCACCTTGCTAAATTGGCATGATCGCCTAATCGCCGAACATTCGCTGCGAACTCTCGCAACCCTCGCGGGGTACCAACGACTCGTACCTTGAAATCAAGTTCATCAGAAAGATCGACGTCGATCACAACGGCATCACGCATCACAGTTCACCTTAAGGCCTTGGGGAAGGGTCAAATCGCCGAGCTCTTTTTGCCAAAGTCGCCAACTCTCTTCATTCACGGGGCCATACCAATTGAGGGCCGGGCCGAAAACCTGCAACATCACCACCGCCGCGTTCTCCTCCCGCGGCAGTTTGCGGTTCTGTTTGCTCAGCAGATACGCCTCGTAGTCCGGCGTGCCATCGGGGCGGAGTGGGGAGGTGATGTAGGTCGTTTGCTTCGAGATCACCATCGGCGGGTTGGGGCCGAACAGCGACCAACCGAACAGCGCGAGCAGCCCCGCGAAGCACGCCCCGATGATGAGCCAGCCGCGCCGCTTGCGGCGGCGGAGGTCCACTTCGGGTGATTGATGCAGTTCAGTGGTCATAGAGTTTCATTTTAGCTGAATGCATCGCGAAAGTGGTGGTGAGTGGGTGGCCCCGACTGTCGGCCGCGGATAATTCTACATTGGGAAAGATTTCGCCGGCCGATTGTCGGGGCGGCGGCACGCCGTTGGAAGTGATACGCTCGCCGTCCGGAGCGCTTCCTACGGCCTGTCGGCCGCACTGACATTCGGCCGGTGGAGTTTTGGATTGGTGGCAAGTCGAGCGCGGCCGAAAGTCAGTGCTACCCCTGTTATTCAATTCTGCCAGTTGTTGGATCAAACTCCGGCACAACCTCCAGTACATCCAGCGCCGCGCAGCGCGGCAGGTCATCGCCGAAGCCAAGGCGAACAAGCGTCTGCCCATGCTTGATCTCGGCCAGCGCGCGGGCGAACTGCTCGCTTGGCGTGCGGTCGGCGGCTTCGGCGGCTGCCACCAACTCGCGCCAGCGTGCGACTTCTGCCGGAGCATCCAGCGATGGTTGAGTCAGCAAGTCCGCAATCGCCCCCGCCGCAAGTTCATCCTCCGCACTTGGTTCGCCATCCGTCCCCGCGCAAAGAATATGCACCTCGGCCTCTTCGCGCAGCGCTGCGGCGACCGCCGCGCGGTTGTTCGCACAGCCAATGACAATTCGCTTGGCCAGCCGGGCATGCCACAGCGCGCGGGTGCCGTTGGTGGTGGTGATGAGCACGCTCTTGCCTGCCACTCGGTCGGGCGTGTACTCGGCGGGGGAGTTGCCGAGATCGAACCCCTCGATCCGTACGCCGCCGCGCTCGCCGCCGAGCAGCACGTTCGCTCGGCCCAGTTCATTCGCGGCGCGGAGCAGGTCCTCCACTTCCGCGAATGGCCGCACGTCACGGGCGCCGCTGGCCAGCGCCCAGCAGATGGAAGTTGACGCCCGCAGCAGGTCGATCACCACCACGGCGCTACCTGCAAGCGTTTCGGCGGGCACGAGCGACGGGTGTTTGTGGATGAGCAGCATCAATTGAACTGTTGGTTTTGCAGAGCGGCGCCCCGATGCCGTGTTTCGGCCGCCGTGTCAAGCGTTATTTGTGGCCACTTTGGCCGCCAAAATATTCTGGGGATTTGCTCTAGAAAGTAGCCACTCGATCGTATTCAATTGAACACATGGCCGCTGCGCCAGTAAAGTCTATAGTCTACCAACCGCCGCCCCTTCACCCCACGACAATGCCCGCCGCTATTTTGTCAGAAACTGCCCCCGTTGATAAATCGAACGACCGCGTCCAGCGGATGTTCGGCGAGATTGCTCCGCGCTACGATTTCCTCAACCACCTCTTGAGCCTGAATATCGACCGCTACTGGCGGTGGCGAACCACACGGATTGTGAAGCCCGAAGGCGACCGACCGATTTTGGACCTTTGCACCGGCACCGGCGATTTGGCCTTGGCCTTCGACCGAGCCGCAGGTCAGAAGGTGAAAATCACCGGGTCTGACTTCTGCCCAGAGATGCTCGACCTCGCGCGCGTGAAAGGCGCCAAGCTCGGCGTGAACGATCACATCGAATGGATCGAAGCCGACGCCCAAGCGCTCCCCTTTCCGAGCGACACCTACCAAATCGTCTCCGTCGCTTTCGGCCTGCGGAACGTGGCCGACACCGATCAAGGCCTGCGCGAAATGGTCCGCGTCTGTGCGCCAGGCGGCCGCGTGGCGGTGCTCGAGTTCACCACCCCGCGCTGGCAACCGCTGCGGGGTTTGTACGGCTGGTACTTCCGCAACGTGCTGCCGAAGATCGGCCAAACGCTGATGCGCAACAATTCCGCCGCGTACGAGTATCTGCCCCAAAGCGTCGGCCAGTTCTACGAGTACGAAGAGCTAACGCAGCGGATGGAAGCCGCCGGGCTAAGCGATGTGAAGTTTTACCCCTTCACGTTCGGCGTGGCGACATTGTATGTGGGTCGAAAGGTCGAAAAGTAAAAAGGTCGAAGAGTGATTTCGCATTGACCTTTCTACTCCCGTCCCTTTCCACCTTTCCACCATTCCACCTTTTGACCTTTCGACCCTTTATGCCCCCCATCGTTCTCGGCATCACCGGCGCTAGTGGCGCACCGTACGCGGTACGGCTGCTGGAGGTGCTGCTGCGCGGCGGGCACGAGGTGCATGTGACGATCAGCCCGTCCGGCGCCGCGGTGGTGCAGCAGGAACTGTCGTTCGCGACCTCGCTGGAAAAGTTCGATCTCACGCAGTGGGGGCTCGACGCGAAGCTGGCCGGCAAGCTGCATTACCACCACTGGCGAGACTTCATGACCCCCATCGCCAGCGGGTCGTTCCTCACCAGCGGCATGGTCGTCTGCCCGTGCAGCGGCACCACGCTGAGCGCCATCGCCGCCGGTTCCGCCGGCAACTTAATTCAGCGGGCTGCTGAAGTGCACTTAAAAGAACGCCGCAAGCTAGTACTCGTGCCGCGCGAAACGCCGGTGTCGCTCACGCACATCGACAACATGAAGCGCTGCACCGAAGCGGGCGCCGTGATCTTACCAGCGAGCCCCGGTTGGTACCACGGCGTGAAGTCGCTCGATGATTTGATCAATTTTGTCGTCGCCCGCATCCTCGACCAACTCGGCGTCGATAACGGGCTGATTAAACGCTGGGGTTAGTCGGCCGCCGGCAAACGCGCAACTTGCTGAAGACAATTCAACATTTCCTGTCGCTCATCCGTTTCAGCC
This sequence comes from Pirellulales bacterium, assembly GCA_022841705.1. Classification (GTDB taxonomy): domain Bacteria; phylum Planctomycetota; class Planctomycetia; order Pirellulales; family Lacipirellulaceae. The sequence continues at coordinate 1,172,106 of JALHQZ010000002.1, read as the reverse complement.
ACACGGTGTTCGCGCTGCCGTTTGCGCTGCTGGCGGCGCTGATGGCGTGGCGCCGACGAGGCGAAGAAGGGATTCGGTACGACAGTCCTTGGGAGTTTTTTAGTCAACCATTACCACCAGGCGAAGGGCACTACGTTTCTTACGACCATTATCTTTCTGTTGACTTACCAAATGGCTGGGGATTCAATTTGGAATCCCCTTTCACCATTTGGCATACTCCCCAAGTTTGGAGATTCCAGGAAATACTGGCGATCCTGCTCTGCATGATTTTTGCCCGCAGCGCCGCGATGGGCTTCAACCGGCTGGTCGATGCGAAGATCGATGCGGCCAACCCGCGCACGGCGCAGCGGCACATTCCGGCGGGCGTGTTGTCGCGGCAGCAGGTGGGGCTGTTTGTGATGGGGTCGGCGCTGGCTTTCATCGCCAGCACGCTGCTCTTTCTGCCGAACTGGTTGCCGCTGGCGCTTAGCGGGCCGGTGTTGGCGTGGTTGTGCGGGTACAGTTACGCCAAGCGGTTCACGTCGCTTGCGCATTTCTGGTTGGGGCTGGCGCTGGCGCTGAGTCCCGTGGCGGCGTGGATTGCGCTGCGCGGGGAGCAGGTGATCGCCAGTCCCGCCGACCTCTTGCCGCCGATCGTGCTGGGGCTTGCCGTGTTCGCCTGGGTCGCGGGGTTCGACATGATTTACGCCTGCCAAGACGCCGATTTTGACCGTAGCGCCGGCCTGCGGAGCGTTCCGGCGCGGCTCGGCGTTGCGGGCGCCCTGCGATTAGCGGCCGGTTGCCATGCGGTCGCGGTGCTCTGTTTAGCGGCTCTCCCCCTAGTTTACCCCGCCCTCGGCGCGGTCTACTGGAGCGGCGTGGCGGCCGTCGCGGCCCTGTTGGTTTACGAACACCGCTTGGTGCGCCCCGACGACTTGGACCGCGTGAATCTTGCGTTTTTCAACGTGAACGCGGTGATCAGCTTGGGGCTCCTTGCGGTTAGCTGCGTAGACCTGTGGTGGTAAAGTAGCCGCGCCGTTTTCCTCGGAAAATGGCCGAGACGAGAGATTTCTCGTTGGAATTTTAACTCGCAATCACAATCATACTTGGTTAGAGAACGCGCGTCTCGGCGAGACGCGGCCACTCAAAAACATGCTCCGTACTTCCTCCCCAATCCTTGCCAACATCCGCGCCAAAGTCGAAGCGGGCGAACGGCTCACGTTCGACGATGGCCTGCTGCTGGAATCGCCCGAGGTTCCGCTGCCGGAGCTCGGCGAGCTGGCGAATCTCGTGCGCGAGCGCAAGCATGGCGATGCGGCGTACTACAACATTAACACGCACCTGAACCCCACCAACGTGTGCGTCTATCGCTGCACCTTCTGCGCGTTCCGCAGTGACCTGCGCGAGGCGAAGGGGTACTGGATGAACGATGAGCAGGTGTTGGAGCGCGGCCGGGAAGCGGTCGCCAACGGCTGCACGGAGATGCACATCGTCGGCGGGCTGCATCATCAGGCGAAGTACGATTGGTACCGCCGGGTGGTGAGTGTGCTGCACGAGAACTTTCCCGAACTGCATCTCAAGGCGTGGACGCCGGTCGAGATCGATTGGTTCTGCCGACTCACCAAGAAACCTGTTCGCTGGGTGCTGGAGGATATGATCGACGCGGGCCTCGGCAGTCTACCTGGCGGCGGCGCCGAGATTTTTCATCCCGAGGTCCGCAGCAAAATCTGCGAGCACAAGGCCGACAGTCGCCGTTGGTTTGAAACGCACCGCACCGCGCACGAGCTGGGGCTCAAAAGTAACTGCACCATGCTGTACGGGCACATCGAGCAGCCGTACCATCGGATCGATCACCTCATTCGCCTGCGCGATTTGCAAGACGAAACGGGCGGCTTCCAAACCTTCATCCCGCTGGCGTTCCATCCGGAGAACACCGGCCTTGCGCACATCAAAAAACCGTCGGGCCTAATGGATCTGCGGATGATGGCGATCGCCCGGCTGATGCTCGATAACATTCCGCACATGAAGGCGTACTGGATCATGCTCGGCATCGGCACGGCGCAGATTGCACTTTCGTATGGCGCCGACGACATCGACGGTACGGTCCGCCACGAACTGATCTACCACGATGCCGGCGCCACCACGCCTGAAATCATGAGCGTTGCCGAACTGGAGCGCGTCATCCGCGAAGCTGGCCGCGAACCAATCGAACGCGACACGCTGTACCACCGCATCCAGCGCACCGCTGACTCGTGGCGCGCCGCCGAACCCATTGTCGCCGCAGTGTAGCTGAAGAACCTATGTCTCAAATCCTCGTCTCCACGCTCGTGCTCGCCGCGTTGTTCGGCACGGCCACCTATCCGATGTGGATGCTCATTCGCCCGCTCGCGGAAACGACGGAGCGGCGCCGCGTGGTGCTGCTGTTTAGTATCTTCTTGGGAGGTGTGATGGGCCTCGTGATCGGCGGCACGCACGACGCGATGCTCGGCAAGTTCCTTGCGCCGCTCACCACGCTCCCGGTGGGGTTGATCGTTGGCCCCTACATCGGCATTGCGCTGACGGTGAGCTATTATCTCCGCCACCGCAAGCATTCGCATCCTCAATAGCCACGTTGAGCTACCACTGGCGTGTCGCCAATGGGGCCCACGCGATCTGTCAGCGGTTTAGTGCCCAAAGCGAACATTTGCTTGCTTCAAGCGTCTTAACTCCCAATAATGCGCACAGAGTCCTGTTCGCTCCGTTTGTGGGGGAAGCTATGTTCGCTCGATGCTTATTCGCTGCTGGCGCGGTGCTTGTGGTGACTTGTTTCACCGCGGTGGCCCAAACGACGCGCTTCCCCGGCGACTCCCCCACGGTTGGCAAAACCTTTGACTCGGGCACGGCGCCGCGGTTTGGGCCGCAGGGCGCGTCGGGCGTGGGCGTGCCGGGCGGCCGATTCGGCGGCTCCTACCGCGTGAATGTTTTTGCCTGGGGCGGTGGCCCGTACGGTGGCGGACTGTATGGCGCCGGCTATCCGTACTACTACGGGGGCAACCCTTATTACTATGGCGACAGCGGCTGGTACTCGCCCGCGGTTTGCCCCTACTGCGGCTTCCCCAGCTACAACTGCCGCTGCGGCCCACCGATCATTCTGCCGCCGGCAATACTCGATCCGAGCGAATTGTACGGACCGCGCGCTGTGCAGCGGCTGATGGGCGTTGATCCCCCGAGCAATCGCCCGCCGATGTCGCGGCTCGAGCGCCGCCAGCAAGCGGCAGCGATCGCCGACGCCGCGCCGCGTCCCGGTGGAAATCGCGCTGCCCCGCTGCCGGCCGTTGGCGCCGACCCTCGCGCTAAGGCGTGGAAGTACATCGACTACGGCGACCGCTACTTCAAAGAAGGCAAGTTCCGCGACGCGCTCACCCGCTACCGCAAAGCCATTGCCGCCGACCCCACGCTCGCCGACGCCCGCTTCCGCCAAGGCTTCGCGGAGCTCGCTTCCGAGCGGTATCCGCAAGCCGTGACCGCGCTAAAGCGTGGCCTCGCTCTCGATCCCAACTGGCCGCACGGCAATTTTATTTTGGAAGAAGTCTTTGACGATGTCGTTAAGGTGAACATCGAACAAGCCCTCCGCGCGCGACTAACGCTGAGCCCCAACGACGCCGACGCCCGGTTTTGCCTCGGCGTGGTGCGCCACTTCGACGGCCGCCCCGAAGAAGCGCAGCGCGAGTTTCAGCAGGTGGAAAAGCTGACCGGCGGGGCCGAACACGCCCGGGCGTTTCTGGCGCAGCAGCCGGTGGGGGAGGAGAAGATTAAGCCGTAGGTCGCGGACGGCACAATCGAAGTTGATGATGAGCTGGCACGGGTTATCCAGGAGCTCGCGGCTGTTAGAGCGCATCATGCTCAACTGTAGCGGTACGCTGCGAGTCGGATGTTGCGGCACTCAGTTTCGGTGAAGCGCTCGAGCAGTTTTCCGCAGGCGTTCCAGAGGCCTTCAACATCCTCTTGCCGGAGCGACCCCCGAGCCGAGTCCCCACTCCAACTTGCACCACTCAATACCAGCCGCCGCGCACGAAACTTCGCGGGCGGGTGCTGGGAGCTGGGGAAGTGGGAAAAACTCGCCGCCCCGCGGCGGTCCGGCTAGTGGCCGATAGCTGACAGCCGATAGCCCACAGCCGGCTAGTAGCCGCTATCCATCCCGAGCCGCATTTTGAGTTCTTGGAACTCTTGGATGTAGCGTTCGGTGGTGCTGTGGACGTGCTCCGCTTCGGTGATGAATTTCATCTCCTCGCGGCAGTCGAGGTAGTTGTCGATCATGATCCCTTCGTACTTCCGCAGCTCGGCGCCGTAGACGATGAGCAGCTTGTGCTCATCGAGTTGCACCTCTTGCGGCAGCGAGGGGTTGAGCACCGCGATGCCGGTGCAGCCGTCGTTGGCCAGCAGGTCTTCAAAGTCCCACAGAATGCTCTGCAGGATGGGCATGTCGATATGCTCGCGGTAGAGATCGGTATGCCCGCCACGGTTGTGGCCGTGGCTGGTTTCGAGCACCACATCGACCACCGGGCCCAAGGGCTCCAGCAGTTCCATGAAGGTTTCGATCAACCGCTCTTTGGTCGCCGCGGCCATCAGCACCGGCACATCGGTGCGATTTTCGTCGTCGTGATACACATCATGCCGAAAGCCGGCTGAAGGAATCACTTCTAGCGCGTAACTTGGCCGCACGGCGCCGGTGAGCTCAAAGTCTCCGTACCGGCTTACGCCGAGGTGCGCTTCGAGTTCTTCTTCGCTCAGCGCGTCGAAGCTGCTCGTGTACGACGGCGCGACGGCTTGGTCTTCGAAGACGTTCGTAAAGAAATTTTTGAGGAATCCCATCAGTGATTTCTCGGCTCGTATCTCGGTCAAATGGCTAGTTATCGCTGGCGTCTCGAACGGCGGTTGTGAAGCGTTCCGGAGTCGCCGAAGCACATGTGGACGGGGGGAGAAATCCTGGGGGTTTTTGTCGTGTGGCACAGCGGAGGGGACCGCCGGCCGTTTGATCCGAGAACGAATCCTCGGTCTGCACAAAGCTAGGTCACGCTCGGTGCGCGGCGGAGCGGATGATTGCCGCAAAGAGGGGCCCGATGGTCGGCCGGCCGGATAACCGGTACGACCGGAACTTTTTGGACGTGGTTAAAGAGACGGCGTTAGCCCCGGGGCTCGCCCCCGCGGTTTTGATCGCGGCGGCGGAGATAGGCGAGATAGAGAGCGAACAACGGAAACGGCGCCAAGAGAGCTAGAATCACAGTTACTCCGCGTAGCAAGTCAACGCCATTTCGCAGCGTAACGAGACGATTCCAAATATCGGTCAGTGGTTCTTCGGTCACAAAAAGCGGAAGCAGGATTGCTAAACTCAAGAGCGTAGCAAACGCGAACCACCCGGCGCTGGCCACGCTCGGCGCCGTTAACCCCCAGCGATTCCAAGCCATTCGACATCCGGGAAGGCCTGCGACGAGCATCGAGACATAGGCAATCGACAACCAAATTTCGAGCCCGTTGTTCATCCTCTGCCAATTAACGGCCGTGGAACTGAATGCAAGCTCGGCAAGATAGTCAATCACAATGAATGTCAATGGCGTCGACAACGGCACGATCGCCAGCCCCAACAAAACATCGCGCCACCTCGGTCGCCAAGGAATCTCCCTGGGCAGTGGATCGACCGCCTGCGGTGATTGAAACGGGTTGACGGGTTCGGTGTCCATTTGGCGTTAGCCGCGGGGCTCGCCCCCGCGGTTTTGGTCGCGCCGGCGGAGATAGGCGAGGTAGAGGGCGAAGAGCCCGAACGGTGTGAACAACAAGGCTAGTCCGTCGAGCGCCATCCAGATGCCATTCATGTTTTGGGGACTATTCCATTTCGGCCTCAACACATCTGGTTGGTCAAAATAGAGAACAACTGCGAAGACGGCGATGAGAACTCCGATTGCGAATACCAAGAATCCGCCCGCCGAGAGCACCCCAATCGGAGTAAGCCTGTATCGCGTCCAGGCATGTGAGCAGAGCGGCACCCCGAAGAAGAATGTAAGCACAGCGCTCGCTGAAGAATACATGATAAAAACTCGCAGCGGCATGGGGTTCGTTGGCATCGGTCCAACAAAATAGAGCCGCACGAACAAATCAGCGGTCACCGCTGCCGCCCACAGGAATGCCACGATCACCAATCCCAGTACTGCTTGCCCCCAAGTCGGCCGCCAATAATCGACGATGCGCCGAGGCTCGTCGACCGCTTGCGGCGATTGAAACGGGTTGACGGGTTCGGTGTCCATTCGGCGTTAGGCGGCGGCGCTCCGTTGCCGGGTTTCGTCGCGGCGGAGATAGGCGAGGTAGAGGGCGAAGACAACAAACGGCCCCCCCATCATCGAGAGACAACTCAAACAGTTCTGCCAAGTGATTGGTTCAGGACCAGTCGCTTCATCGGTAAAATCGGATGTCGAAGTGACATACAGTGCAAGAAACCCCAAGATGAACGGAATCCAACCCCAAGCCAGAAACGCCGCGAGCGGAGTAAGCCGATCTCGTCGGTGTAGCCGCTCAGCTATGGGAACCGCTGTCAAAGACATTCCGTAAGATAACGCCGTGATCGCAAAAAGTTTATTGAGATCTGGAATATCCAACGCGAACAGTTCATGTGCAAAGGCAACGAGGGGTCTTGCGAGGGGCGCCAGTAGTAATCCCAAAAGCACCTCACGCCAAGTAGGCTGCCAATGCTGTTCGTGGATTGCTGGTTCGTCGACCGCCAGCGGTGATTGAAACGGGTTGACGGTTTCGGTGTCCATTCCGCGTAAAGAATTTGAGCGAAGAAAAGGAACACTAATTAGCACTAATCTCCACTAATCAGACAGTTTTCAGATTAGTGCCAATTAGCGGCGATTAGCGTTCCCTTTCTTAACTTGCTTCGTTTCTTGCTCGTCAGTTTCCGGCGGCGGCGATGGGTTTCGATCCGCGATCGCGAACAGCGCCATCGCCGTGCCGTACGGGCGGTGGTAGTTGTAGAACGGGTAGTCCCACCAACTGCCGTCTTTTTCTTGCTTCGGCAGAATCGTCGCGTTCATATGGCCTTGGAACTTGGTGCGCTCGGGCTCGGGGAGCTCGTCGATCGCCAGCGCGGCATAGTAGTGGCCGAAGTAGTAGAAATATCCGGCCACCGCGAAGTACGATTCGTGCGGCACGGGGCGTTTGCGGCCGATGCTGAGCCAGCCGTTGCGGGCGAAGAGGCGGTTGAGCCAGGTGGTCAGCACTTCATCATTGATACGCGTGTCGCCGAACTTCCGCAGCACGTAGTTGCACGCTTGGCTGCGACCCAAACTGCCCGCGGGGCGATTGATGTCGTACCGCGGGGCCATCCGCAGGTACTCGCCGTACGCGTAGGTGAGGTCGGGATTCTGCTGACGATAGATGGACGCGAGCGCCTTGTCGACCAACTTCTGCGGGAACTCGACGCCGATGCTCTTGGCTTCGTGAATCGCGAAGAGGCCAGTCGCCGTGCAGAAACTGAACGCAGCATCACCGGGCACCTGCGTGCCGTAATCAAAGTCGTAGTAGCTCCACCCGCCGCCGACGAAGCTGTACTTTTTGAGTTTGCCGAGCTGCACCGCGACGGCCTCTTTGAGTTTCGCTTGTCGCTCCGCATCGCCAGCTGCGCGGCGATGGAGCGCCACCAGCCCCTCGGCGCCGAAGGCGTGGCCCCACACGTTGTAAATGGCGTCGGGCGTGGCGCGGCGGACCCGTTCGCCTTCGGCGAGCATCCACGCTTCACCGCGGTCGATGGCCGCGGCGACTTTCGTGCGACGGTCGCCCTCGAGTTGGTGCTCGACGGTCGCAAGCGCCTTGAGCGCGAGCCCCGTCACCGCGAGGCGAAACCCGTGGTGGGCGCCTGGAACCGGCGCGTAGATGTTGAGGCCCTTGGTCTCTTCGGCGCTTCCCCAACTTCCTTCGGGGCGCTGATCGGACAGCAGAAAATCGACGCCGCGTTCGATGGCCGATTGCACTTCGGCGGCGGTCGGCGGAGTGATCTCTTTCGCCTTCGGGCCCTGGGTCGCGAGGGGCGAGAGGGGGCGGGTGAGATCGACGGCGCGGAGGGGATTGCAAACTGACAATTGCAAAATGCAAATCGCGAATTGAAGCGCGGCGATGGTGAAGGTTAGTCGCATGGAGCCAAGTTCTTGTAGCACGGGACCCCGCTTTTCGTGAAAGAGGGCCCGTGCGAAACAAACGTCAATGTGCACGGGACTTCGGTCCCGTGCTACGAGGGTGCGACGCGACTAATCTTTGTCTTTCTCGTCATCTTCCCTCTTCTTCTCATCATCCAGCGAAATCACATCACCCTTCTCAAGCCCATCGGTGATCTCAATCTCTTCACCCTTTGTCTTGCCGGTGGTGACTTCGCGTTTTTCTACATCCTCGCCGTCAACGAGCCAGACGTACTTTTCGTCCGCGTCGTCCTCTTCGGCGTGGACCGCTTTCTTCGGCGCCACCAGCGCGTTTTTCTTCTCGTAGGTTGTTACCTTTACTTTGCCGGTGAGACCGGGGACGAGCCACTCGGGGAGGTCGCTTTCCTTGATGCTCAGCTTGATGCCGAACTTGCCTTGGGCCACCGGGATGCTGGTGACGGACTCGACCTTGGCCGAAATCTTCTTCGACTGCTCATCCCCCACTGGCGTCACCTCGGCGGACTGCCCTACCGCGACGTGCGGGCGGACTCCTTCGCCGATTTGGGCTTCGAGGTGCAGCGGGCGGCGATCGACGATCGTCATCATCACTGTCTCACCGTTGACCCGGCCGTGCGGCTTGAGCTTTTCGATCATACTGCCAAGATCGGTCCACTGCCCCTGTGTGCAGCGGCCGTAGTAGACCGTGCCGTCGACCGGCGCCTTGATGGTCATCAGAGCGCGGTCGGCCAGCAATTTGGCGTGCTTTTCGAGCGCCTTGGTGCGGGCGGCCCGTTCCTGCTCCAGTTCGTAGCGGGCTTTGTTGAGGTCGAGTTGCAGCGAACTCTTGGTCCGCTCGTACGAGAGTTTTTGGCGATCAACGCTCTCCTTGATGTCCGCATCTTGTCGTGGCATGGAGAGTCGCACTTGGTAGTCGTAACTGAACTCGGCGACCTTGAGATATGTCTCCGCCATCTTGACTGCCGCTCGCTGCCGCTTGAGGACAATTTCCTCGGTCTCTTCAGTGAGATCGTCCGCTTTGTACATCTTTTCCAGTTGTTCAAGCTCGTCCTTCTCGTATTGCAGCATCTGGGTGCTCTGATCGAGATTCGCCTTGGCGAGTTTTACAATCAAGTCGCGCTCTTCCTTTTGGTACAGGTCGTAATCCTCGAGCGTGCGCTCGTTCGCTTGCTCGGCGTCGGTCATCGTCATGGCGAGCATTTTTTCGATCCGCGGCAGTTCAGCTTCCGCACGCAGCAGCGACAGCTCACCGAGGCGCTGTTCGAGTTCCATTTCGGCGATCGCTTCATCGATGCGTTTCGAATCGAACTTCACCAGCACATCGCCGGCGTGAACCTCGGCGCCGTGGGGGACGACTTCGACGATTTCGTAATCCATCCAACTGTCGGGCCGGAGGATCACCTCGGTCATGTTGTCGGCGACGAACGAGCCGTCCACAGTAAAGTCGACCGTCAGCTTCTTGGGCGCCACTTTGTGGGTGGTGCGTTTTTTCTTCGCGGGCTTGGCGGCCGCCTTCTTCTCGTCCGGCTTCTTTTCGTCGGACTTTGTGTCCGCTTTGTCCGCCTTCTCTTCGGCGGGCTTGTCTTGCGGTTTGTCGGCGTCGGCCTTTTCTTCCGCTTGCTCTTTGTCTTCGGCGCCATCGTCGTCGGCATCTTTCTCGTCGGCATCTTCGTCGCCTTTGTCGGCTGATTCTTCTTCCTTCGCTTCGGTCGGTTTGTCATCGGCCAGCGCGATGAGGCCTAACGATTTGGCGACTGGGGTCGAAGGAAGCACGAGGCCGAGGAGAATCGCGATGAAAACTGGTCCGAGCAGGCGCCGCATGGTGTCACTCCGAGAGTAGTTGCAAGGAAGATTCGATCCCGCCGGCCGGAATTGGCCCCAGCCGCGGGCGAAGTCTTTATTCTCCGGCGCCCCGTGGCCAATTGCAACAAGGTTCGGCCGGCGTAAGGGTGAGCTGCATTGTAGTAGGCACGGTCCCCGTGCCCTCCTTTTGCGGATGATTTTTTACAGTAGGCAGACGGCACGGGGACCGTGCCTACTACAAAAAACCGAATTTGCAGTTCTCCTGTGCCGCCGCAGTGTTCTGTTTATACTGACGGCAACACTTAGCAGGAGCAGAATATGGACATCCCGGCTGTCACGCTCGACCACGACCGCACCCGCCGGTGCGGTTTTCCCGAGGCAATTTTCGGCGAAGGCAAATCACTGGCCACCCTGCGCGGAATCATCGCCGAGCAGCTCGCGCGGGGCGACGAAGTGCTGGTGACCCGCGTATGCGCCGAAACCGCCGCCGCGCTGTGCGCTGAACTTCCCGAACTGCGGCACACCGAGTTAGCGCGCACACTGCGCGCTTCTCCGCAGAATGCGACTCGCAAAACGGTGGGCAAAGTCGTCATAGTGACCGCCGGTACGACCGATCTGCCGGTCGCCGAAGAAGCGCGAGAAACGCTCGAGTGGATGGGCGTGGCCACGACGATGGTCCACGATGTGGGCGTCGCCGGCCCGCACCGATTGCCAGCGCGGCTCGCGGAGTTCGCCGGCGCCGACGCGGTGGTGGTCGTTGCCGGTATGGAGGGCGCCTTGCCGAGCGTGGTCGGAGGCTACCTCCCTTGCCCCATTATCGGAGTCCCCACTAGCGTCGGCTATGGCGCCAACTTCGGCGGACTGTCGGCGCTCCTCTCGATGCTCAATAGCTGCGCCGCGAATGTGGCCGTTGTGAACATCGACGCCGGATTCAAAGCGGGCTACATGGCGGGGCTGATCGCGACGCGGAGTGGGCGATAAGCTGTGAGCTATAAGCTGAAATAATTTCATCAATAGCCGGGGAGCTACGCTCCGCGGAGTTCGACTTGCAAGCTCATGTCGCCCACCACCTTCCCCATCGACGTTACTACCACGCCCCTCACCACTCTCCTCCCGCGCAGCGCTCAGAGCCACAAAGGAACCTACGGCCGCGCGATCATGATCGGCGGATCCAAAAACATGCCCGGCGCCATCGCGCTCGCCGGCCTCTCGTGCTTACGCGGCGGCGCAGGACTCGTGACCTTGTGGACGCTGCGCGAAGCCCAACCGGTCGTTGCATGCTATTCACCGCTTCTAATGACGCGCGGATTCGAATCGTGGAACGGCTCCGAGATTGTCGCGGAGCTTCACGATTCCGCGGCAAACTGCATCGCGATTGGCCCCGGACTTGGCGGCGGCGCCGAAATTGATGTGCTCCTCGCAACCCTGCAAACGGAACTGCGCCAGCCGCTGGTGATCGACGCCGATGGCCTGAACGCACTCGCGCGAACCGGTACGCTCTCGGCGCCGGCGGGCCCGCGGATTCTCACGCCGCATCCGGGCGAGTTTGCCCGGCTAGCTGGTGACGACACGCTCGCCGGCATGGCGACCGGGGAAGACGCCGATCGCATCGCCGCCGCCACCACCCTCGCCCGCCGGGATGCGAGTGGTCAAACCGTGGTGCTGCTGAAAGGCCATCGCACCGTCATCACCGATGGTCAGCAATATGCGGTCAACTCCACCGGCAACCCCGGCATGGCGACCGCCGGCGCGGGCGATGTGCTCACCGGGCTAATCACGGCGCTGGTATGCCAAGGTCTTGAGCCATTCGCCGCTGCGCGGTTGGGCGCTAATTTGCACGGTCTGGCCGGTGACCTCGCCGCGGAGCGTGTCGGGCAAGTCTCACTGGTGGCGACCGATCTGATCGAAAACTTGCCGGCGGCGTTTCACCGACAATCAATCGGTTGAACAATTGTGTGCCACTGTCCGGCGGGTTAATCCGCATTCACCCGGTTCGCGAGCGCATCGATCTGCCCCTTGAGATTCGCGAGTAGCGTATCGGGGCTCGCACCACGGGCCAAGTCGGCATAGAAGGTCGTAGCGCTTGCGGTGCGCAGGCCGACGAGTGAATCGGTTGTGCGTTGCAGCCGGCTCACTTCCTGTTGGAGCGAAGCCAGTCGAGCCGTCGCGCCACGGCTATTGCCCCACAAACTGGCGAGCATCTGGACGACGCCGACCAGCAGCAGGCCTTGTCCACTCAGCAGCCCGCCGAGCGCCCATCGCCACAAATCGGGCCGCGCGCCAATAAGGCTCCAACCCGCGAGTCCAATGCCGCCGCCCAACAGCGCGGCGCCAACACAGGCGAGCGCCCACGCGGCGAACTGGCTGAGGCTGCGCGATTCGCGCTGCTGCGCTAAAGGAACACGCGGCGGCGATTGCTGCGATGAAGTGTGCGAAGTCGTTTCGGGCGAATCGAATCGCCACACCGGCCCCGTGGGACCATCGCTCGCCCGTTGTCGCGCGGCGCGCAGGGTCCGCTCAATCTTCATCTGCGCCGCCCCACGCGCTGGCCCGGCGAGCGGTTCAAACGGCGCCGTCACGGTTTGTGTTGCCCTACCACCAAGCGCTTGCTGGCACCGCGGACAGCGCAAGGCATCCCCACTCACCACAGCGGCGGCCGGGACATCTTGTTGGCAACTGCGACACCACATACTGGTTCTGTCAGGTACTGGCGCTCTGCTAGCACGCGCAGCGCAAGTTCGCCACGCATCACTACTCTTCATCGGCAGTGCGACTAGGAAACCTGCACCGATTCTGCGGCCCAGCGAGACAATCTTCATGAAAGAAGAAATCAACCGCGGCTAGACATTTTTATTCGAGTGACGCGATCACGGCGGCCAGGAGTTGGGATTGGGCTTCGACCAGGGGGAGATCGAATTTGACGCCTGCGGCTTGGGCGTGGCCGCCGCCGCCGAACTGTTCGGCCACCCGGCGGACGTCGCGCGATTGGCGGCTGCGCAGACTGGCTTTGCAGCGCTCGGGGCCAAGCTCCACGAAGACGACCGCTACCTCGACGCCACTGATGCTCAGCAGGCGATTCACCACATCCTCGGTATCAGAAACTTCGGCGCCAGTCGCTTCAAAATCCACAATCCGCGCCGCCGAGTGGGCGAGCCGACCATCGGCGGCAAGCTCAATTTGTTCGAGCACACGGCCATGCACTTGCACGCGCGCGAGCGTGTTCTGATCGTAGAGAGTCGAAAAAACCTCCGTTGGCTTCGCGCCTGCCTCGACCAATCTCGCTAGCGCTGAAAACGTTCCGGCGTTGACGCTGGGGAACCGAAACCAACCGGTGTCGGTGGCGATGGCGTAGAAGAGGGGCGTGGCGATCTCGGCGGTGAGTTTGATGTCGAGCGCTTCGACCAGCTCCAGTACCAGCCGCCCGGTCGCTTCGGCAGAAGTCTCTTTCAGCATCAGCGGCGCTAGGTCGTCGGAGCTGAGGTGATGATCGATCACCGCTTTCTTGGCGGGTGAAGTGCGAAAGACATCGGCCATCGGGCCGAGCTGTTGCCACGCGCTGGTGTCGAGAATGAGGTGAACATCCGCGGCATGCGCATCGGCCGCCGTCACGGAATCGCCCAGCACCTCAATGCGGTTGCGTGGATCGATCATCGCGATGTGCGGCGGCGTGGGATCGGCGTTGATGATCCGCACCCGTTTGCCGAGCGCTTCGAGCGCGAGCGCCAGGCCCAACTCACTGCCGAGCGCATCGCAGTCGGGCCGTTGGTGACTCGTCAGCACGAACGAGTCACTGGCGTGGATGAGGTCGAGCAGCGGTTTCCAGTTGAGGGGCAAGGGTGGTGAATGGTGATCGGTGATCGGTGGAGGGTTAGTCGGCAGCCCGATTCTCTAGATGAAAGAGCTGCCGTTGTTGTGCCGCTTTCACTCGCCGGTGGTTAAATACGCACACGCCAGTTCATTCGCCCGCTCAATGTCGTGTTTCAATTGCGCTTTGAGCAAATCGACCGAGCCAAACGGCTGAATCTCACGCAAGCGGGTGAGAAAGTCAACCTCCAAGGCGGCGCCGTAGAGCGGTTTCTTCCAGCCGATGAGATGGACTTCGACCTTGGGTACGCTTTCGCCAAACGTTGGATTCGGCCCGATGTTGATCGCGGCTTGCCACGGCAACTTGTCGAGCCACGCCAGGCCCGCATAGACGCCCGGGCTGGGAAGCAGCGTGTCGATGCCGGCGAGATTCGCCGTCGGCACGCCGATCGTCGCTCCACGGCCGGCGCCATGCGTCACCAGGCCGCGCAAGCGGTACGGCTGTGTGAGGAGTCGCCGCGCGGTAGAGACATCACCGTAGGCGCCGATCAACGAGCGGATGCGAGAACTGGAAACGAGCTCGCCTTCAATTTCGACGGGCTCAACGATATCGAGCGACACCCCTGCGGCTGTTGTGAACTCGCGCAGGGTGTCAACGTTGCCTTCGCGGTTCTTGCCAAAATAAAAGTTGGGGCCTTCGACGATCGCCCGCGCGCCGAGTGATTCGCTAATGATCTCGTCAAAGAATTGCCGCGCGGTGAGCGAGAGCATCCGCTGGTCGGTTGGATAGGAGACAATCCAATCGACGCCGAGCTTGGCGAGCAGTTCCGCCTTGCGTTCCGTCCAGGTCAAGGGAGGCGGGCACTGCAAGGGCCGCAGCAGCCGCACCGGGTGCGGATCGAACGTAAACACCACCGCCGGACCGCCGACTTCTTGGGCCCGCGCGAGGAGTTGGGCCACGATATTCGCGTGCCCCCGATGCACCCCATCAAAATTCCCCACCGCCACGGCGCCCTTCCGAGCGCGCGACGGCAAGTCAACAAGTTGGCGAACGATTCTCATCGCCGCCCATTCTACCGCGTCAGCCGACAGAATGAAAACCGCTGACAGGAAGGAGAAAAGGGGGATGAAAAGAAGATGGGGGACGCGCCGCTTCTCTGGAAAAGCAGCGCGCGGATGCGGCGGAAATGCGCGGATTGAAAAGAAAGGGGAACACTAATCGCCACTAATCCGCACTAATCAGATTAGCGGCGATTAGTGTTGATTAGTGTTCCAAAACTCCTACTCTTCATCCGCGCTCATCCGCCGCATCCGCGCCCATCCGCGTTCCCTATTCGTCATCCCCCGTATTCTCTTCATCCCCCTGATCTCCTTTCCTTCACAGCGCCGCCAAAAAGTTGCGTCAGGCTGCGAGCTTGGCGGCGGAAGTCGGCGGCGGAGAGGTGGACGGTCGACCACTTGGGCGAGAGGGGTTTGGCGAGCGCGGCGTAGTCGTCGATCGGGATGCCGACGAAGGCGTACAGACGATCTCGAAACGCGAAAATTTCTTCGGGCGGGGTGGGGGAGCGATCACCCACCAAGTGAAATGCGAACACGAGCGCGCTTTGCGTCGGGCCGCCAAAGCGATCCTGCCAGCTGCGCATTGCAGCAAGGTCTTCGGCGGTCGACCAGTTGCGCCAGTACTGCGGATGCTTGGCGCCCGAAGGGAACCGCCGACCTTTTACGTCGACCAGCCACGCGGACGGCGTGCTCCACGGATCATCGCCAGGAATGGAGACCAAGTAGTCAAGACTCTTGAGCGAACCTTCGGTCGTGAGCGCGCGGCGCTGTTCGTCCACCGCGACATACGCAAACCGCTCCTGCCGCAGGTACGCTTCAAACGCAGCTTCGTAGTGGTTATGGCGTTTGGCCATCGTCCCGGTCCGCGAAAGCTAAAGGACTAAGATTTACCACGGAGGGCACAGAGAAGCACAGAGGAAGCAAGGAGGAAAAACGAGAAAGCGAACTTGGTAAATGTGGCTGGATCGCTGGGCATTCGAATGACCAATGCCCAAGCCAAAATGACCAAGGTAGTTTCAATGAACCGTCCCTCTGGCTTATCGTTCTTTTTTTCTTTCTCTGTGCTTCTCTGTGGTGAATCTTCCTTCTTCCGTGCCATCGTGAAGAAGATCTACAATTTTACTGGACTGGCAAATTGGGGCCAAACCGCGCAGAAAAGGGGCATAAAACCGGGAGGGTTGGCGGCCGAAAGATTACCCGCACTGCCGTCTAGTGGTACAATGCCAGTACGACGATCAATCGGGCGACGATCAAACGACGCGACGACTGGAGGGTGCTGCCATGAACCTGCTCGACGATACCTCACTCGCGATTTTGGCCCTGGTGCTAGGCTGCGTGCTGCTGGTGAGTGAAGTGTTCATTCCCTCGAGCGGGCTGCTCGGCATCCTGTCGGGCGCCGGGTTCTTGCTGGCGATCTACTTCGCCTTCCGGGATGGAGGCATCACCTTTGCTATCGGTACCATCGCGATCGAGGTGCTCTTGATTCCGGTGCTATTGGGAGTGGCCCTCAAATACCTTCCCTACACGCCCATCGGCAAAGTTCTCTTGGGCGAGCCGCCGACGGAGGAAGATGTGGCGGTGGAAGATCCACGCCGGGCCTTGGTCGGCAAAATTGGCGTCGCCCGCAGCAAGATGCTCCCAAGCGGATCGGTGGAGATCGACGGCCACATGCTCGACGCGGTGAGCCAAGGCCAGGCGATTGAACCGGGACAATACGTGAAAGTCGTCGAAGTGCGCGCGAACCGCGTGGTGGTGCGGATCGCCCCCGCCGACGCCCGGCCACGCGATGTGAACCCGCAGGATCTGCTAACGCGGCCGGCGAGCGAGCTCGGGCTGGATGATAATCCGCTAGCATAGATCAAGGGCCAATGACCAAGCCGCAATGACCGATGATTGAAGTGTTGCTGGCAAATTGCGAAGTTCGTCCGCGCAACGACTCGTTACTGCTGGCTGCCCTCTGCCTACTTCTTTGGTCATTGCGGCTTGGTCATTTTTGCTTCCGATTTTGCTCTTCGCTAGCACGCCCGGCTGGCGTATCATCCGCGTCGCCATGAGTGACGCCGCCCCTGCCACGCTCAGTTTCCAAACACTCGCCTCGGCGTTTGCGCGAATGTTTGGCGCCGCGCCAGCGGAAGAAGCGGCGGGGCCGGTCGTGCCGCACGGCCCCTCGCCGCAGAGCATCGTCGAGGGCCGGCTTTTCATCGGCGCGCCGGCGGGCGGATGCATGACGGCAGCGCAGCTCTGCCACGGCATCCGCGATGTCGCCGAGACCGAGATCGACGCATTGGTGCAGGAACTCAACCAGCACTACGAGCGCGATGCGGCGCCCTACGCAATCGAGTCAACCGCCGAAGGCTATCGGCTCACCTTGCGGGCCGAGTTTCAGCGGCTGCGCGACAAGTTCTACGGCCGGGTGCGCGAAACGACGCTCTCACCGACGCTGCTGGAAGTCTTGAGCGTGGTAGCCTATCGGCAGCCGATAGCGCTCGGGGAAATCGATCAGTTGCGCGGAGTGAGCAGTTCGGGCCAAGTCGCGCAGCTTGTGCGCCGCGGGCTCGCTAAACTCGAACGCTCGGAAGCCGGCGCCCGCTATGTCACCACGCCGAAGTTCCTCAAGCTGTTTCATCTGCAAGAGATCAAGCAGTTGCCGATGGTTGCGGAAGTGACGGATTGAATCGCTACGCTGCTTTTCGCGTCGGCTTGGCTTCCTGCTCAGCCGTTTCTTTCCGCCGCCAGCGTTGCCAGAGCGCGATGGCCAGCGGGGCGAGCACTCCAGTGGCGATGAACTCAATGTTACCGGCGACAAAGTCGGTCACGCGGCGGAGCATCGGCACGCGGACGACAATGGTCCGCTCGAAGGTTTGGATCGTGCGTGGCGTGATTTCGCCATCCACGCGGACGCGCGCGGAGAGCGTGAGTTGCAGCGGGGCGACATCGGTCCGTATCGGCTCAATCGCCCATTGCCAGCGCGTGCGCTCGCGCCGGCTGATCGCTTGTGTTTCGGGGGTGATCGGTTCGATTCGAAAGCCGAGGCCCGTGAGCTTCGCTTCCATCGAGTTCGAGAATTTGATGCGCGCCGTTTCCACCGGACCCGGCGCGGTGATGCCGCTGGCGAGCTCTTGTTCGCTTTCAGGCAGCGACAACAAGAGCTCGATCATCACAGTCTCGCCATACGGAATTTCTTCCGGAGTGTTGAAAGCGATCGCCGCGCTGGAAAGCTGCGCGAGAATGCGATCGACTTCGCCTGCGGTGGGGTCGAAAGTCGCGGTCACTTTGGGCGCCTTCGTCGCCGCCATGCCGGACGGGAACGTGACTTCAATGGTTCGAATTTCCTCAGCATCGGCGCCGGACTCGACTGCTGTTTCACTTGGCTCGGGCGCCGCGGCAGCCGGACCGCTGCCGAGCCCCGTAGAGTAACCCGATCCGCCGATTGGACCGCCGCCGCCACCAAGCAGTTCGCCTTCTTCGACCACGCACGGCGCGGTTGCCGCGCCAGTGTAGATGCCCGAACAGTCCCCTTCAGCTTCCGGCCACAACAGCGCTGCTGCCACGGCGCCGCCGACAGCGCCCCACAACCCGAGGACGATCCAACTTCGCGCATTCATCTTTCGACTAACTCCGTGAAAAGCGATCTTGTAGGCGGGCCGATCGTAGTTCATCGCGACAACCTGCGCAAGAGCAACAGGCGATGCTAGCACCACGCATTCGCATAAATGGCTCTTGCCGCTACCGCCCAGATTCGCGACCATCCGCCGCCCACAATCCTCGCGGAGTCGCGCTGCATCGTGCGCTGTTTGCTGTCAATCCTGCTCGTCGCATGTCTGGGCTCGGGGTGCGCCATAATCACGGCCCCGGAGGAAGTGGCGCCGCCAGCGCCGGAGGTTGTGATTCCTCCGGTGATTGTCGCCGAACCAACGTGCGGGCCGCAGTACGTTTCGCCCGGCGAGCCTTGCTTCACGCCGCCGCCAAGTTGCGCGGGGGACGATCTGTTCGGTGCGCCGCCGATGCTCATCACGCCTGAGATGCAAGCGCCACTCGTCCCCGCTGGTCCCGCGGAACCAGGTTGGAGCGATGTGCTGCCGACCGACAGTGGCGCCATTAGCCCCGACTTTGGGCTCCCTCGTGAACCGGTGGTGACCAACCCGCGGCCGAATCCGATCACGGTGCCGATCAGCGATCCCGAGTTCGCCTGGGACCAAATCGCCGACGTCGTCAGCGATTACTTTCCAATCTCGCGTGAAGAGCGCGTCCAGCAAACGGGCGCCGTGCTGACCGAGGGGCGCATCGAAACGCCGTTCGAAATTGGCTCGACCATTTTTGAACCGCAGCGCCGCGATTCCGTCGGCGCGTTCAACAAATGGCAAAGCACGCTGCAAACGATCCGCCGCCGCACGGTGGTGCGGGTCGTGCCAACCGGCGGCGCCTACCAAATTGGCGTGATTGTGCAAAAGCAGCTTGAGGACTTACCCCGCCCCGAACGCGCCACCGCCGGCGCCGCCGTGCTGCGACACGACAACGCGCTGCCGAGTGAATACCTTGCGGGCGTCGACCGCGTGCGGCCAAGCACGCGGTGGTTGGAACTGGGGCGCGATGAACCGCTGGAGCAGGAACTCCTGGCGAAGATTGTGGAGCGGTTGGGGCCGGTGACGGCGGCGGAATAGCTTCGCGCAATCAGCACGTCACTCCCAGCGCCTGCACCGGCTTTGCCACCGCCGCAATTTCCACCGGCGCGGCGGGCAGCTTCAGTGTGAACGCGGTGCCCTTGCCGACGGTGCTCTCGACGCGAATCCGGCCGCCGTGGGCTTCGATGATTTCGCGGCACGCGCTGAGACCCAAACCGGTTCCGCCCTTGCCCGTGGCGTCGGGGCCGGCTTTGGTGGTGAAGTAGCGGTCAAAAATTTTCGGTAACTGGTCGGCGGGAATGCCGCTGCCGGTATCGCGGACGGTGAGATCGATTGTGCCGGCCGCGGCGTCTTCAGAAACACGAACCAGCACTTGGCCGCCGTTCGGCATCGCTTGTCGCGAATTGGTCAGAAGATTCAGCAGCACCTGCTGGATTTGGTTGCCGATCACGAGCGCTTTGCGCGACGATTCGATTCGCGTTTCGACCTGCACACGGTACTTCATCAGTTCGCGCTCGAGGAGCACCAGCGATTGTTCGACTAACGCGCCCAGCGACGTGGCGACCGGTTCTGTGCCGCGATTGCGGGCGAGGCCGAGGACGCTGTTGGTGATTTTTTCGGCGCGCTCGGCGGCGGCGAGGATTTTTTCGAGGCTGCGCGTGCGGGTCGCTTCATCTTTGTGCCGGAGGCCCATTTTTGCGTAGTTGAGGATGGTGGTGAGCACGTTGTTGAACTCGTGCGTGGTGGTGCTCACGAGTTCGCCGAGGGCGGTTTGCTGCTGGGCGATCAGCAGTTCCTTCCGCAGGCGAGAGACTTCGGCTTGCAGTTCGTCAGTGCTGGCAATACTGTGCGTCATGTTATCCTTCTCCCGGTCAGCCCACATTTCGTGCTCACCGCAGAGTCCGCAACTTTGTTATTCGGCCGAGACTGGGTGATTTAACTCGTTACGCGATAACGAGTTGGGGCTCTACTTGGCGTATCGACCGATCGTTCGCGTTGCCTGAACGTTTGGAGAAAAGCGATTCGCGAACGGGCAATGCCGGCAGTCCGATCGGGGTGTGACTGCATTGAAGGTGGCTACATTTTGCGTGGGGTTTTGGCCAAAGCGGGAGAGGACCAGTGCCACAGGCGCCACATTGCCACATTTCCGCCCCGAGGATGCGGGTTGTCGCATGCTTGAGGGGTGGGTGCCACCATTTTAGCCACCCATCAGATCGAATAGAGATTATGGAGTTGGATGTAGCTCACCACTTCTGCGGGGACCAACTCGCCGATCGACTCCCCCGTCGCCAAGCGGCGACGGATGTCACTACTACTAATGTCGAGCGCGGGCATTTCAATCGCCTCATGCGGTGGCAGTGCTGGATTGTCTAGCGGCGGTTCACCCGGGCGGCGCACAACCAGCGGGGTCGCGAGGCGCAGAATCTCTACCGGTTCGCGCCAGTTCGGCAGGTCGTGCAGCGCGTCGGCGCCCATCAGGAAGAAGAGTTTTGCATCGGGGAACTGCGCGCAAATCTCGCGCAGCGTGTCGGCGGTGTAACTCACGCCGCCGCGTTCGATCTCGAGCGCCGAGACTTTCAGGTGGGGGTCGCCAGCAATCGCGAGGCGCAGCATAGCGAGGCGATGCTCGGCGCTCGCGCGCGGGCCGTGCGGTTTGAGGGGCTGCATCGCGGCGGGGATGAACCAGACTTCGTCGAGCGCGGCTTGCTCGCGCGCGCAGCGGGCCAAGGCCAAGTGGCCGTGGTGGACGGGGTCGAAACTGCCGCCGAAGAGACCGAGACGCACGGGAGGGGAGAGGTTAGAGGATAGGGGTTAGGGGATAGGGGTTATTGGGGTCGAGGAGGCCATGAGGCTGGTTTTTGTTACGATACCATATTCCCTAGCCCCTCTCCTCTAAACCCTCGCCCCTCCCGTGCAACAATCGCTCTTCGACACCGAACCGCTCGCCTGGGAGGTCGACTCGCAGACGCTCCAGACGGTGGCGACGGTCGTGATGGCGACGGGGCCGGAGCTCGAGTTCGATTATCTCGTGCCACCGGAGTTTACTGATCCGCGGCGGCCGGAGCAGTTGGTGGAGCCGGGGCGGCGGGTGCGCGCGTCGCTCGGCAAGGGGAACCGGTCGATTGTGGCGTACTGCGTGGCGGTGGAGACGAAGCCGACGGGGGGGCGCACGCTCAAGCCGCTCTTGGAGGTGCTCGATCCGGTGTCGCTGCTGTCGCCCGCCATGCTGCGGCTCACGCGCTGGATGGCGGACCACTATCTCGCGCCGTGGGGGCAAGTGCTCGAAGCGGTGGTGCCGTCGGGCGTGCGAGGGCGGGCTGGAACGCGCGAGGTGACGCTGCTGAGCGTGCCGACGAACGTGGCGGCGAAACTCACCACGCTCGAAGTGACCGACCAGCAGCGCAAGGCGCTCGAGCTGCTCACGGCCAGCCCCAAGCCGCTCACCACCAAGCAGCTCATGCACCGGGCGGACTGCGGCGCCGGGGTGATCAGCACGCTCCGCAAGAAAGGTTTCATTCACGCGCATGTCGAACGGCTTGATTCATCGGAGCTGACGGCCGAAGCGATTCCGCGCCGCGCGCCGCAGGTGCTCAATCCCGATCAGGTTCGCGCGCTCGGCGCCATCAATCGCGCGCTCGACTCGAAATCTCATCAGACGCTGCTGCTGCACGGCGTAACCGGCAGTGGCAAGACGGAAGTTTACATTCAGGCGATCGAAAAGGTGGTGAGTTTCCGTCGGCAGGCGATTGTGTTGGTGCCGGAGATCAGCCTCACGCCGCAAACGGTGGGCAGGTTCCGCGAACGGTTCGATCACATCGCCGTCCTGCACAGCCATCAAAGCGATGTCGAGCGGCATCGGCATTGGAAGCGGATTGTCAGCGGTGAAGTGCAAGTCGTCGTCGGCGCCCGCAGCGCGGTCTTCGCTCCCACGCGGCACTTGGGGCTGATTGTCATCGACGAGGAGCACGAAACGTCGTTTAAGCAGGACTCGGCGCCCCGGTATCATGCGCGCGAGGTTGCTTTGCAGCGGGCCGCGGCGGAAGGGGTGCCGCTGGTGCTAGCGAGCGCAACGCCGTCGCTGGAATCGTGGCACAGCGCGATGCGTGGGGCGGCGGAACTGGTGGAGATGCCGCGGCGGGTGAACGATTTGCCGCTGCCGACGGTGCGGACCATCGACCTGCGCGAAGAGACGCACCGCCGCACGCCGGGCGCCATTAGTCGGCCATTATCGCAGGCGATGGAAGCGGCCCTGCGCGACGGTGGGCAAGTGATTCTGCTGCTCAACCGCCGCGGCTACTGCACGCAAGTGAAATGCGACAAGTGCGGTTACGTGCTCGAATGCCCCGAGTGCGAACTGGCGCTCACGTTCCATCGCACCAATCGCAAAGCGGTCTGTCACTGGTGCGATTATCAAACCGACACGCCCGCCATTTGCCCCGACTGCAAGGACGCCAACATTCGGTACAGCGGCATGGGCACCCAGAAGCTGGAGGCCGAAGTGCGGGCCAAGTTCACAAGTGCCCGCTGTTTGCGGATGGATACCGACACAATGAAGCGCCCCGGTAGCCACGAGGTGGCGCTGGATGCGTTCCGCCGCGGCGAGTTTCAGATTCTGCTCGGCACGCAGATGATCGCCAAAGGCCTCGACTTTCCGAACGTCACGCTCGTCGGCGTAATCAATGCCGATACGGCGCTCCACTGGCCCGACTTCCGCGCGGCGGAGCGCACCTTTCATCTTGTCACGCAAGTCGCTGGCCGCACGGGGCGCGGCGAGAAGGGGGGCCGCGTGTACGTGCAAACGTTCGACCCCGAGCACCCCGCAATCGCGGCGGCCGCCAAGCACGATTACCACGCCTTCGCTCGCCAGGAACTGCCGCAGCGCGAAGCGCTCGGCTATCCGCCGTTCGGTTCGCTCGCGCGGATCATCGCGCGGGGACCGAACGATCAGCAGGCCTCCGCGTTCATCGATCAAGTCGCCGAGCAGTTTCGGAAGCTCGCTGAAGGCGCCGCGTCACCGGTGCGCACGCTCGGCCCCGCCCCCGCGCCGATGGCGAAACTCCGCGGCAATTATCGCTATCACTTGCAAGCGCAATGTCTCGACGCCACCGAACTACGCCGCCTGGTGCGCGAACTACGGAAGACACTCACCCCGCCCGCCGACGTGCAATGGGTCGCGGACCTCGACCCGTGGGATATGATGTAGGAGTGGGGAGAGGGGAGTCCGGAGAGCGGAGAAAATAGCCGGGGAGCTACGCTCCGCGGAGTTCGGCGCAACTACAATTCACGCGTTCATTTCACCGGAGAGTCGATCGCCGCGGAGCGTAGCTCCCCGGCTATTGCGCGATGACGACGACGCCTCAAGACGAGAACCCATATGCTTCGCCGCAGAGTGAAGAGGCAGCGGAGATCGTGTCGGATCCCACGCTGGCGTGGCGGCAGGAGAATTTGGTTGTGGTTGCGGGGAGTGGAAGTCTGCCGAAGCGCTGTGTGCTGTGTGGCGAAGTAGGCGAAAGAGATGCTCTGAAGTTGGAAGAGAAATTTGAGAGAACGAGTATTTGGCTCGGGCTGTTGGAAGAACTCGCCGGGTACGCGATATCGCTTTTGATTATCGGTGCTGCTCTGCTTTTGTGGTCTTACATCGGAGTTGTTGGTGCTGTGATCGCTTCTCTCATTCTCGGCGCCGTCGCTTGGGCTGTCGCTTCGGCTTACAGTCAAGCCCGGGAGCAAGCGATTCCAAAAATCGTCTTGGAGTATTGGCTGTGCGCAAATCATCGACGGCGCCACGATAAAGTCGTCATCACGTTTCTACTATGTGTTGTCGGCGCGGTGGGAATCTTTTTGTCTGACTTGTACATATCCTTCGAGCATCCTTTGATTGTTGTTTCAGCAGAGTTCGGTTTGGTCGTTGTTGGATTCATTGCGCTGTCGAGACGTGAATTTCGACATGCCGTCACGAAGCACGAATCAGGCCAAGTCTGGCTCAGCGGTTTCGGCAAACCCTTCGTCGACTCCCTCCCGCCTTATCCGCACGCCGCGGAGCGTAGCTCCCCGGCTATTGTTAAGTAGTGCGAGCAGTTGCCATGCCCGTCTATCTCTTCACCTATCACGCGCTGGGGAGTTGGCTGCCCGATCACCCCAGCGGGTATGTGAAACGCAAGGCGGGAGTGCAACCGCCGAACAAACCGCTCGGCGCCAAGTATCGCGCGGCCATGACCGAACCACCAGTACACTTTGACGCCGCCCTCGAGCAGACGCTGATTGAGCTAACCCGGCAAGCGATGCCGTTTGTTGAATGCCGACTCCACGCCGCGGCGACCGAGCCGACGCACCTGCACACGCTGGTGAGCTGGAAGGATGAGTCGCGCAAGTGGCTCCGGCAACGCACGAGCATTAAACGGGCTCTGACGATCGGCATGAAAGCGGCCCACGGCGAGCGGCGCTACTTTTCCGACGGAGCATCCCGCGAGCCAGTGCAAGAACAAGACCACTTCGACTATTTGGTGCGCACCTATTTGCCCGACCACAGCGGCTGGAAGTACGATGAAAGCCGCGGCCTGTACAAGCAAAAGTAGCCAATAGCCGGGGAGCTACGCTCCGCGGAGTTCGGCTCAACTACAATTCACGCATTGATTTCCCAAGAAAGTCGATCGCCGCGGAGCGTAGCTCCCCGGCTATTGTGCGATGACGACGACGCCTCAAGACGATAACCCGTATGCTTCGCCGCAGAGTGAAGAGGCGGCGGGTGATTGGTCGACGCCAACACGCGCGTGGCGGGATGAAGACTTTGTAGTGTTGCAGGAAAGCGGCGATTTGCCTTCCCGTTGTGTCTTGTGCAACATGGCTCGAAATGAATTCATTCCCACTGGAATGGCTTACCTTAACGAACCGCGAAGAGTTGGCCGATGGCTCGAACTGGTCAGTATTCTGATCCTGATTCCATCGTCCGCATTGGTTGGGTTGGTAATTTGGTTCATCGCCAAACAAGTCAATCCCATCTTTGCCGGCGATTCGTCGAACTCCGTGTATCCAACCGTAGGCGCCTTGTTTGTGTTTGGTACGCTACACGAGGTCTGGTTCAAACGGAAGGTTGCAATAAAGATCGCTTATTGGCACTGTCGAGAGCATCTCTACCGTTCACGAACCGAGATTGTGCGAATCAGCGTCATTTTTGCAGCCGGCGTTGCACTCATGATCTGGGCCTTATTGATGCTGAATGAGCAGTCGCAGCTCGTAACGTTGCTGATCTTTTACGGCTTGATCTTTTACACACTTCGAATTTTTTATCCTCGCAAGGTCAAGATCGAGATTGCTAGGATCGAGGGTGGCGTCGTCTGGCTCCGCGGCTTCGGCAAACCCTTCGTCGACTCCCTCCCGCCCTATCCGCACGCAGCGGAGCGTAGCTCCCCTGCTATGGCCCCCAGCTCACAGCCTCTCTAAAATACCGGCATGTCCTACAAAGGCTTCAAACGGGTCCTGGGTGAGTCGAGCCTCGAGCGTAAGTGCTTGTGGTGGTTCGGCACGTCGCTGGCCGTGATGCTGCTGTTGAGTTTTAAGTGGTTCGGCCGCGAGAATGAAAAGCTGGTTTATGAGCGGAACCAGTTGTTGGGGCGGGAGCTGGTGCGGACGGCGTGGTTCGATACGCACTTTTGGCTGGAAGATAAACTGCTGAGTGGCGATACGCGGACCGAAGAGCTTTCGCCCGATGAGAAGCAGCGGCACGATTTTTGGAAGTGGGTACAAACCAGCAGCAGCGAGCTGGGCGCCAAGTTCAAGCACTACGCGATCCTGCCGGTTAATCCCGCGACGACAAATCAACCCCCTTCCGAGTCTGCCGGCGCGCCGAAGAATGAGTTCGAAGCGCAGCTCATCGAGAAGTGGAGCCAAGTTCGACCGCAATCCGCGCTGCCGACCGTCTCGGGCGTGAAGGAGCGCATCGATGTCGGTGCGGCGGACGATGCGCTCAACACGCCCATTGAAACCTCGTTGTGGGAACAGCGGACGCAACCCATCGACGGCGTCGAAAAATATCTCTACTACCAACCGGTGTACGCCACCAGCAGTTGCATCCCCTGCCACACCAGCTTAGGCGCCAACCCGCGGCCGCTCACGGAGGGCGACCTGATGGCGGTGATGCGGATCGAGATCGATCACGAATCAACGCGCAAGGACCTCGCCAAGAATAGCGGCCTGATGTGGGGGATGGCGGTAACCATCGGCTTTCTGTCGATGTTTTTGTTGTACTTCATCATTCGCTACATCATCGTCAAACCGGTGCAGCACCTCAGGGAAGTGTCGGACGCGGTGCGCGAGGGGAACGTCGAGCAGCGGGCGGAGATCAACACCGGCGATGAGTTCGAAGAACTGGCCGCCGCGTTCAACCGCATGTTGCGGCGGCTCCTCAGGCAGCAAGATGCGCTGCAGTCGGTCAACAGCGAGCTCGACGGCAAGATCGACCAACTCGCCCAAGCCAACATGCGGCTGTTTGAAATGAACCGCCTGAAGAGCGACTTTTTGGCCACGATGAGCCACGAGCTCCGCACGCCGCTCAACAGCATTTTGGGGTTCAGCGATGTGCTGTCCACCATCGACAAGCTCGACACCAAGCAGAAGCGGTACGTCGATAACATTCAGCGCTCGGGCCGCATGCTGCTGGAGATGATCAACGACATTTTGGACCTCGCCAAAATGGAAAGCGGTAAGATGGACGTCCGGCCCACGCAGTTCGGCATCGCCTCGGTGGTGTCGGCCCAGTGCGATATGGCCCGGCCGCTGTCGGAACGCAAGAACATCGATCTCGATTTCTATTGCGAGCCCGACCTGCCGCCGATTCGCCAGGACCAAGCGAAGTTGCAGCAGATTCTCAACAACCTCCTATCGAACGCGATCAAGTTCACGCCCGAGGGAGGCAAGATCACCGTTCGCGCGGGCCGCACTGAAATGGGCGAACTCGAACTGCAAGTGGAAGACACCGGCATCGGCATCAGCGAAGCGGACCAAGCGGTGATCTTCGAAAAGTTCCGCCAAGGCAACGCCGCCGCCCCCCGCGGCGATGCGATGACGCGCGAACACTCCGGCACCGGGTTGGGCCTGTCGATCGTCCGCGAGTTGTGCCGCCTGTTGGGGGGCGATGTCTCCGTCCGCAGCATCGTCGGCAAAGGAAGCACGTTCACCGTCACCCTGCCGTGGATGATTGAGGACCGCAGTTCGTTCGATCCGATTCTAGATCAGGGCGTGGCGGAGTTGACGCGCGTCGTAAGCAGTTAGGCATTCATGGAAGTCCATCTCTTTACTGACGGCGGCTGTAGCGGCAATCCGGGGCCGGGTGGCTGGGCGCTCATTCTGCGGCATCCGGCGACGGGCAAGTCGCTTGAAAAGAGTGGCGGCGAGCGCGACACCACCAACAACCGGATGGAACTGCAAGCGGTAGTTGAAGGATTAAAACTCCTCAAGCGGCCCACGCAGGTCGAACTCTTCACCGATAGCGTGTACGTGGGCAAAGGCATTAGCGAGTGGATGCCCAAGTGGAAGGCGAACGGTTGGAAACGCCGCGAAGGCAAAAAGCTGGCCGAGGTGAAGAACGAAGACCTGTGGCGCCAACTCGACGCGCTCCTCGCCACGCACAAAGTAAAATACACCCGCGTCGCCGGGCACAGCGGCCACCCGGAGAACGACCGCGTGGATGAACTGGCGGTGGCGGCGTATCAGCAGTTTCTATAGCGATGAAATCTTGTCCACGTTGGTTGCGTCGCTGACGAATATCGACGAATCGGGAAGTCCGTTCAGAATAAATGAGCGCGGCAAGCATCTTTCCAATAGTGCGCTGATTCTCCCGTTCGGTTCGCCTGTGGCAACTCTACCGCCGCCGGGATAAAATGCGGTCGCTCGGAGCGAATCGCTTACGGCTACCGCGTAATTCCAACCAATTCGGCCAATGGCGACCACCCCCAACACGCCCAACGACGATCCCGACGACGAACCCGCGCCCCCGCCGGTCAATCGGTGGTGGGTGCTTGTGCTGTGGGCGGCGCCGCTGGCGATTTTGCTCGGGCTGGGCGGGTGGTGGTACGCGGGGCAGCCCGATTCGCCCGACCAAGTTGCCGCTGAGGAAAAGAAAGACCCCAAGGAGCAAGAGAAGAAACCAAAACCCGATTTTGAAACGGATCGCCCGGCGCCGTTGCCGAACGAAACCAAATCGCCGCTGGTGATCGCCAAGCCGGGGCACTGGTCGATGGTCACGCAACGGATGCGGGCGAATTACGAAGATTTTGAAGGCCAGGTGACGCACGAAATTGTCGATGGCCAGAACAAACCGGTGGCAATCGATGGCACCGATTTTTCGCTCCCCAGTTCGCGGCCCATCGTGCTGGCCAAAGGCGCCCGCAAAAGTCCCGACACGCTCCTCTTCACGCCGCCGTTCGACAAACCAATTCGGCTGGTCAGCGTGCTCCGCAACCGCAGCTCCGGTGCGATTGTGGATGAATCGCAACTCGTCCTCACGCGGATGCCGGCGCATCAGTACCACTTGGTGGTGCTCGCCAAGGAGCCCGATCGCTACGGGTTCTTGAGCAGTTTGTATTCGGTGACGGCGCCCTTCTCCGCGCAGTTCGAGTTCACCGGCGTGCCACTCGATCTCGCGAAGCGCAATTACCGGATGGTTCGGCCGGCGATTGACGACGCGCGGCTCGGCATCGCGCTCGCCGACAACTCGCTCTGCTGGACGAGCACCGCGTACATGGTGTGGGATGAAGTCGATCCAACCGCGCTGCGGAAGGAACAGCAGGAGGCGCTCGTCGATTGGCTCCACTGGGGGGGGCAGCTCATCATCAGCGGGCCCGATTCGCTTGATTTGCTGGCCGAAAGTTTTCTCGCGCCATTTTTGCCGGCCACAAGCGCTGGCGCGCGCAGCTTCACAACGGAAGATTTGCTGCCGCTGAGCAAGACCTTCGCCGTGGGCACGAAGCGGCTGCCGCTGCGGCCAACGGTGAAATGGTCCGGCGTGAAACTCACGCCGCATGCGGACGCAACTGCGCCGGCGGGGCTCCAGGAGTTTCTTATGGAGCGAAGCGTGGGCCGCGGGCGAATTGTGGTGACCGCGTTTCAACTCAACGAGCGCGACCTGCTGAACTGGAAGAGCGGCTTCGACAACTTCGTGAACGCGGCGCTCTTGCGGCGACCGCCGCGACAGTTCAAAAGCGATATGTTCGAAGGAGGAAGCACCATCGTCTCGTGGGCAGACAGTACGCTCGGGCCCTTCGATCCGGAGCTGAATTCCAAAATCCGCTTTTTCGCCCGCGACGTACTGACCGATCCCAAACTGCGGCAACCGATCATCGCCACCGATAGCGGGGGAGTCGAGATGGGCGCCGACGGCGAGTTCAAGAACATCCTGGCCCCGCCGATGCCCGGCGGCGCCGCGGCGTGGACCGATTTTAGTGCGAGTGCGAATGCCGCGCGCGATTCGCTGCGCGAAGCGGCGGGGGTCAACATTCCGGGCGCCGGGTTTGTGATTGGCTGCCTCGCGGTGTACCTACTGATCCTCGCGCCGATCAACTGGGCGTTTTTCTACGCGCTCGGCCGAGTGGAACTCGCATGGGTGGCGGCGCCCTTCATCGCGCTCGCCGGGGCGCTGGCGGTGGTGAAGCAAGCGCAGCTGGACATCGGCTTTGTGCGCGCCCAAACCGAAATCGCCGTGCTCGAAACGCAGCCCACGGCGCCGCGCGGGCACCTCACCCGCTACATGGCGCTCTACACGTCGCTTTCCACCACCTACGATTTCGAGTTCGACGCCCCTAGCGTTACCGCCATGCCCTTCGCCCCGAGCGAAACTCCGCCGACCGGCCCGCGGCCCGCGATTCAGCCGGTGCGGATCGAACGCCAAGAGAAAACGCGCCTCCTGGGCCTGCCGGTGAACTCGGCCACCACGGAGTTCGTCCACAGCGAAGAGATGTGCGACCTCAGCACGCGCCCCGGCGGCGGATTGATCGTGGCGGGCAAGTCCTCCACCGGAGTGATGCAAATCGAAAACCGCTCGACGACCGATGTGACGGGCCTCGCGCTGGTGCGCCGGCTCGACAAACCGGGCCCGCCGCAAATTGAAGGCGTGTGGATCGGCGAACTACTCGGCGGAAAGTCGTTGCCCTACAGCCTGCGGCCGCTAGTGATCGAACCGAAGAAAGCTTTCTTCTCCACCGAACGCGCCGCGGGCGACAAGCAGGCGAAGGAGCTTGACTTGGAGCAACTCATCGCGCTCGCGCTCGACCCTGCCCGGCTCGCCCCCGGCGAGTTCCGCGCCGTCGGCCGCATCCGCGGCGTGCTGCCGGGAGTAACCATCACCCCCAAAGCCTCCCAAGTCAACGGCGCCGCCGTCCTGGTCGCCCACCTCGCCTATGGCCCGCTGCCCAACTTACAAAACGACGTTAACGCGCCGAGTGATATCGCGAAATAGAAGGTGCAAGTGGTTGGTGGCAAGCTGCAAGGTCGCCCACTCCAAACTCCCTAGCCCCTAACCCCTAGCCCCTTCCAATGATCGAGCTTCGCAACTTTGGCAAGACTTACGGCGACTTTGTCGCGGTGGAGAATCTGAATCTCAAGATCGAGAAGGGGGAACTCTTCGGCTTCATCGGCCCCAACGGCGCCGGCAAGAGCACCACCATTCGCTTCCTCGCCACGCTGCTGCGGGCGACGCACGGCGAAGGATTCGTCAACGGCCACAGCGTGACGAACGATCCGGTCGGCGTGCGACGCTCCATCGGCTACATGCCCGACAACTTCGGCGTGTACGACGGCATGAAGGTGTGGGAGTTTTTAGACTTTTTTGCCGTGGCGTATGAAATCCCCCGCGCGCGCCGCAAGGCGGTGATCGGCGATGTGCTGGAGCTTTTGGACCTCACGCACAAGCGCGACGATTATGTGAATGGCCTCTCCCGTGGCATGAAGCAGCGCTTGTGCCTCGCGAAAACACTCGTTCACGACCCGCCGGTGCTGATTCTGGACGAACCCTCCAGTGGACTCGACCCCCGCGCGCGGCTCGAAGTGAAAGCGCTGCTGAAAGAGCTGCGCAAGATGGGCAAAACAATTTTGATTTCGAGCCACATTCTCACGGAGCTGGCCGACGTGTGCACCAGCATCGGCATCATCGAGCGCGGCCAACTGCTGATGCACGGCCCGATGGAGAAAGTGTACCGCAAAATTCAGCAGAACCGCTGCCTGGAACTCCGCTTCGCCGGCGACCCCGACGCCGGCGTGAGTCTGGTCCGCAGCGACCCCAACGTCCGCAGCGTGCAAGTCGACACGCGAACCTGCACGGTGGAGCTTGCGGGCAATGACGCCGACGTGCAGCGCTTAATGCGTGCGCTCGTCGCCGCTAACGTCGGCCTGTTGTCGTTTGCCGATAAGGAACCGACGCTCGAAGATGTGTTTATGATGGTAACGAAAGGGCTGGTGACGTAAGTGCGGCGTTAGCCGGCGGCCCGCTTCTCTGGTAGATGGGCCGCCGTGTTCAACTCACACCTGAAACTAACGATAAATCATTCGCGTAGAGTTCTAACCATGGCCGGGTTCATAACCTTTTCAGACGAAATGATCTGGAAAAAATCTAATTGGGCCTATTGGGGGCTAATGGATCACCTCATTCAGCGATTCGAGTCTGACGAGTCAACGAAGGCTCGTCTTTTGCAATCCAAGTGGATGCAAAACCTTCATGTACCCGATTTAGTCAACGATCACCCGAACGTAAGTTCTGAAATTATCGATGCTTTGTTTAGCGTTGCGCATGACGCCGCAGAAGGAACTCTACTTTGTTCAGTTGAGGGGCGTGTTCTGGATAGCGATTCGCAAAAAATGTTCTCCGAAGCAGCGCAAGAACTACTGGGCTACATCAGGACGTATACAGGTCACGATGGCGATTTGTCCGATCAGCATCCTGAAAGTTAATGGCTCAGTGCTTCCGCTTCCAATGTGATTCCTGCGGCCATGCCATCGAAGCCTGGGACGATGGAAATCCCTACTACCGCGACGAGGCGGGCAAGAAGCACTACGCCTATCATCCCTCGACTGAACGTGAACTGTGCATCGGC
This sequence comes from Pirellulales bacterium, assembly GCA_022841705.1. Taxonomy (GTDB): domain Bacteria; phylum Planctomycetota; class Planctomycetia; order Pirellulales; family Lacipirellulaceae. Next base: position 1,139,583 of record JALHQZ010000002.1, on the reverse strand, counting down.
AACGACACTCCACAGCTTTGCCTGTCGTGCGGCGCCAAGTTCAAGAGCGATTCTTTGGCGCCCGCAAAGAATTGCCGAAAGTGCAAATCGGCTGACTTCGTTCAGACTGGCGACCTTGATGGGCGAAATTGCCCCTATTGTGGCAAGGGTATATTTCGGAGAGATGCGGATTTCTTCGCGATCTCGTGAACGACATAAGTGCCGGTGTGCAGCAGCACGCTGGCATCAGTGAGGAGCATCGTACTCGTCGAGAATGTCGAGGGTCGCTGCCATGTTGTTCAGATCGATACCGGGTTTCAGCCCGCCTTGGCCCGTGGTGTGGAGCTTCGTGATCCGCTTGCGTTCACGCCTTTCCGTCGGCAAGTAGACTTCTCGCACCGTTTGCTCAAGCTGCGCCGCGACTGTCACGCCGAGATCGGCCGCGCGCTGCTGGACGGCTTGCGCAACTTGATCGTCAAGCTGCAGGGTGACTTCCATACCGGCCAGTCTACGCCGACACACAATTCAAGTCAAAATCGGTTTCCGTCCGTATTCTCCGCCCCTTCGGCCCCAAGAGCGAGTTTTTCTTCGCAAATTCACTGATTCTTCTTGACTCTTCTGGTAAACTGACAGATCGGTCGGCGGGCCAAGGGGCTCGCTAAGAGCGGGACTGTTCCGTCGGGTTTGCCATCATGATTCGCTTTTTTGTTGTCGCGCTGGTCGCCGCTACGCTCGTTACCTCTAACGCCCCCGCCACTAATCCCGTGCTGTGGGACGTAAATCGGACGCTCACAAAGCCCACTGCCAGCGACGCGCTCAGTTCGCCCACCGCCATCGACCCGGGGTTGGCGGCCTATCGCGTGAGCTACAGCGTGAAAGTCTTACAGTCGATGCCGCAGGGCTTAGGGCAGGTCGACATGCGCGGGTCGTTGGGCACGCGCGTGCGGGGCGAGCAAATCGTCACTTCTTTTCCGCTGACAAGCCTGCTGGATGAAGTCGCCAGTGAGACCACCACCAACACGCAAGTACGCCTCAAACTGTCGGTCGACGCCCAAGGCCGTCCGCAGGTAACGTGGAGCGACGCCGTGTATGGCGTGCTGCAGCTGGGGGATTTATCTTTTCCCGTGCAGAGCATCGAAACGCAGTTGGACTTCGACATCATCGGCTACCAGTTTGGCGACTATTCGCTGAACAGCCGCTTCGGGTTGGGCGATTTGATGAAATGGCAGAGCGATTTCGGCACCGCCACGACTCGCGCCGACGGTAACCGCAACGGCACGATTGACGCCGCCGACTACACCGTGTGGCGCGATAAGGTCACCAGCAATTTCGGTGATTTGAATCTGGATGGTTCGGTGAACGGGGCCGACTACACGGAGTGGCAAAACAGCTTTGGTGGTCCGCCGGCGCTCGCCATCGATGCGAATGAGAACGAAGCAATTGACGCGGCCGATTACACGGTGTGGCGCGATCGCGCGACGATCGGCGTGACGCCGACGGCAGTTCCCGAACCGACGGCGATTGCGATAGTCGTCGCGTTGATCAGTTTAGCTTCCACAGCGCTGCGTTCAGCACAGTCGCAAAACTAACCCACGCCCAGTACGGCACGAGCAACAGCGCCGCGGATTTATCAATCGGCCAAGCCGCGCGAATCGTCGCGCCGATCGCCAGCCACATTGCCACAATTACCACCAGGGCCAGCCCAATCTGCTGCGCTCCAAAAAATGTGGGCGACCACGCCGCGTTGAGCGCCAGCTGTACGAACCACAGCAGCATCGCTACGGACTTGGGCGCCACTCGCCAAATCCGCCACCCCGCGACGGCGATCATCACGTAGAGCACCGTCCACACCGGCCCAAAAACCCAAGCCGGCGGATTGAAGCTCGGCTTGTTGAGCGTGGCGTACCAATCCCCCGGCGGCGCGAATGCCCCCAGCGCCGCCGCGGCAAGCGCGAGCAGCAGGAAGAGTGGTAATACGAGCCAGTGCTTGAGTTGTGATGTTGCGTGCAATGTTGTGATTCCTCGTAGGATGGGTTATCCGCGCAGCGGTAACCCATCATGTCGTGGAATCAACCTCGGCGCCTGATGGGTTACCGCTATTGCGGATAACCCATCCTACTTCTCCATCCGTTGGTGCGGCAACGTCACTTCCGTAAACACCTCTCCTACCGCGACGTACCCGCACGCCACATAAAACGGCAGCACCGCCAAGCGCGCGTTGAGCCAGAACTTCCGCACGCCCTGTGCGGCGAGCGATTCTTCCGCGAAGAGCAGCAGCCGCTTGCCGATTCCGCGCCCGCGTTCGGTTTCGGCGACCGCCATCTGCCGGAACTGGGCGGAATCGCCCGTGATCCGCGCGACCACGCACGCCACCAGCCGCTCGCCGTCAAACGCCCCGAAGTGCTGTTGCGATTCTTCCCCGGCCGTGTCGTGCGCCGAGAGTTTCATGCCCAGCGGCTTACGCAACACTTCGTCGCGCAGAGCGAGGGCAGCGGAATACTCGGGCGTGCTAGGAAGAATGGGGCGAAAGATCATGCCCGTCAGCTTACTAGAAAACTTCCGAAATTACATGCTTGACACCCTAGGTCAGTTCGGTAGAATTAGAAACCATTCGCCCCCCACGGAGGTCCCCTCGTCATGCCCCGGCCTGCTAGTTCTCACCCCACCGACGGCGAGCTCGCCATTCTCACCGTCTTGTGGGAATCCGGCCCGCAGAACCTGAGCGCCATCTGTCAAGCGCTTCCCGCCGAGCGCGGGGCGGCGCCCTCGACCGTCGCCACCATGCTCAAGGTGATGGCCGACAAAGGCCTCGTCGTCCGCACCGGCGCCGGGCACACGGCCCAGTGGAAAGCCAAGCTTACGCACCGTTCAGCGGCGCGCAACATGGTGGGCAAACTCGTCAGCACGCTCTTCGCCGGCCAGGCCGAACGCCTCGTCACGCACCTGGTCGAATCAGGCCAACTCGCCGGCGCCGATCTCGCCGCCATTCAAAAAGCCTTAAGAAGTGCAGGAGAAAAGTCATGATCGAACTGAACGAACTCTGGCGCCTCGCTGGTTGGACGATGCTGCACTACCTGTGGATCGGCCTCGCCATCGGCGCAGCCGCGCTGCTGGTGCGCGTCGCGCTGCGACGAACGTCGCCGCTCGTGCGCTACAGCGCGCAACTCGTCATGTTCGTACTGCTCGCAATCGCACCGCTCGTGATTCTTGCATCGCTAGCGCCGACGCACACCAACAACAATAGCCGGGGAGCTACGCTCCGCGGCGCGCCGCAAGCAGACGTGGGAGCACAAACCCCTCCCGCAGCAGCGCCGAACGCCGCGGAGCGTAGCTCCCCGGCTATTGTCGCGCAAGCGCAAGCCGTCCCACCGCAAGCCGCACTCAAGCGCTACACCCTCGAAGCCATCGCCCACGCATTGCCGTGGCTCTGGCTCGCCGGCGCGCCGCTCACCTTCGCGCTGCTCGCGAGTGGCGTGCTCGGTGTTGAACGACTCAAGCGTTCCGCGCAGCTCCTCACCACCGGCCCCGTGCGAGACGCGTGCGATCGCCTCACGCAAACACTCAAGGTCACGCAGCGCACCGTGGTGGCGATCAGCGACGCCGTCGCCCAGCCGGTGCTGGTGGGGATCGTCCGGCCGCTGATTCTGCTCCCCGCGGCGCTGGTGGCGGAGTGCTCGCCGGAGCAGCTTGAACTGGTGCTCGCCCACGAGCTGGCCCACGTTCGTCGGCGGGACAACTTGGTGAACCTGGTGCAGCGGATTGTCGAATCGCTGCTCTTCTTCCAGCCCGCCGTGTGGCTCGTGTCACACTGGCTCCGCCGCGACCGCGAAGAATGCTGCGACGCCCTGGTCGTCGCCGCCACCGGCCGCCCGCAGCAGTACGCGGAGCTGCTGTACGCCGTCGCATCGAACCAATCCCCGTGGCAGTTGAACGCAGCGTTCGGCCGCCACCCCGTTACCACTCGCATCCGCAGAATCCTGAACCTCCCGGAGGAATCCATGCTCGTCCCCCGCCGCGTGCTGTTGGGTCTCGTGACCGCTTGCGCCGCCATGCTGCTAGTTTTGGCGACGTACTTGCCGCGAGTGCAGGCGGAGGAAGCGAAGAATGTGAACACAGAGAGCACGGAGGGAACGGAGGAAAGCACAGAGCCGAAGCCGAAGTTTGCGAAGGAAGAGTATCGGTATGAGGGGAAGACGTTTGAGGAGTGGAATCAAGCGTGGCGGACGGAGCTGTCGCCGGAGCGAAGGTTGGAAGCGGTGCAAGCAATTGTTGCGTTCGAGAAAGTTGGATATGAAATCGATTCGCTAAAAGCACTATTGGAACTCGGCGAAGAGTATGCCGATAACCACTATCCTGATACTCCAGGCGGTAAAATCAATATGCTGACACGGAGCGCTGTGGGCAGCAGTAAGGCGATCCGCGAATTGCCGGCGGAAGTCTGGCTGCCCGTGCTAGAGCAATCAATCCAGGAGGGGAATTCGGGACTGATTTGGCGTTGTACTTCCGCGATTCCCAGTCCAATACTTGACCGCTTGGCCCGAGATGAAAGCAGTCTGCTTCATCAGGATGCTCAAAAGCAGTTTATCACACGCGAGGCGCAGAGATGCATCGACCAGATCGAGCCCTGGCCATCAGCCACGGCGCTGGAGATTCTCAATCTGAGTGCAGCTTCTGAGCCCCGAGACTGGCTACCCATTCTCGAAGCGGGGAGAGGTTACATGAAATCAGGGGTGATGCGTAACGGTCTGCCAATTGATGGACGTCGCTTGTTGTTGTTTCCCGAATTGAGCGGCTTGTTCGCTAGTCAGGATGAAAGCGTTCGGTCAGCGGTTCAGGTCTATGCGAGCTTGCTTGAGACAAGCGATCAACAAGAACTAGCGAAGAATTTAAGTTCTAAGCTCGATCTAGAAACGAAAAAACCTCAGCTACTTGCCGTGATTCGAACCATCGGCGGACTAGAGATTCTCGCGCGTGCTTCGGCCGCCAAACGTCTTGAAGAGTTGCAGCGACATGCAGACGAAGAGATCGCGATCGCTGCTTTGGTGGCATGGTGCCAAGTCAACGGCGTATCGATGGGGACATATGATGCGCGTGGGCAACGTGTTATTCCGGATGAGAATCGCTGGTGGACTGAGTTCGTACAACAGCGATTCCCGAACGCACCGAAGATTACAAATAGCCTGCGCGATGTCGCCAACAATCGCACCATTGTGTCTGCTGACAAACCGCCGAGAGAATTGACCGCTGAAGAAAGTCGATTCATCGATCAATACCTTTTGCTGAATCAACGCGTGCTTAAGGAACGAGGTTCTTACCCGCGGCAAAGATAGTGCCGAGCGTCTTTAGACTGACTTCCATCGCGGCTCTAAACCCTCGCGCTCGGCAATCAACCCATGCCCCAACGGGGCATCAGACGATAGCCCAGGGCAACGCCCTGGGGAACCGACATCGCGCGAAACACATTCGCCCCATCGGGGCGAGACATCAATGCGGTGTCGGCTTGTGTTGCCCCGTTGGGGCAAGGTATCGCGTTGCACTGCGTACCCAGGGCGTTGCCCTGTGCTTTCGTGTGTCGCCCCGTTGGGGCGAGTTTTTGCAGCCGGGCGCCTTGCCCACGCGACCAATCATTCAACTTCCGTCGAACCCGAAAAAGCATGCCCACGAGTTGACCGTGGGCATGCTTCTTAATGGATCGCTAAGCTTGTACTTCGATCGCGTGGGCATGGCGCCCACCGCTGCCTACGGCAGAATCCCCGCCACGCCCACCGTTGCTCCCGCCTGAAAAATCGCCGCCCGCCAGGTGAAGGGGATCGGGTCGATCATGTACGGGGCGCAGCTTCCCGGGCGGTAGTGGCCCAGGGCGTAGACGCATTCGTTCGGCGGGGTGATGCCCATGCAGTACGGCAGCACGGGGATCGTCAGGAAGAAGTGGGCTCCGGTGACGAATGGTTGCAGGCACGGGGTGCAACTGTGGCCGTAGCGTTCGAGGGCCTCTTCTTCAAAGTACAGCGGCTTGTGGCACAGGGCCGACGCTTTCCACATGTAGGTCACCTGCGGCCAGCAGCGCGGTTCGAAGAGCGTGCCGTCGTCGAGCGTGCATTCGTAAGGAAAATCCTTGCCTTCGACGCCGGTGATGCTGATGTTCAATTGGACTTTGTCGATGGTGTTCGCCTTGAGCGCGGTGCGCGCTTCCTCGCATTTGCCCGCGACATATTGGCGTTCCTTTTCCATCTTATCCGCGTCCGGGTTAGCGCCGGCGCCCACCGTCGGAGGGGCACTTAGTGGCGCGTCTTCGAACGGATCGCGCTGCGTGCGTGGTTGAGTGAGCGGCGGAGAATTGTCGCCGGGACTGGGTTCCGTGGTCTCCTCTTCCATCATCTCTTCGTCGTCCGACGGTTCTTCCATCAGTTCCGCGTCCTCATCCGACGGCAACATCGGCGGTTCTTCGGTGAGATCGGCGGGCGGTTCGATCGGCGTGATATCCGCCGGCGGTTGTTGCGGCGGCAGTTCTTCAGCGCCGCCGAAGGGAGTTTCGAGTTGCTTCTTAAGCTCATCATCGAGCTGCGGTTCTTGAGCGATCCGCGTTGGCGTCCCGCCGGTTGTTTCGACGAGGCCATCGACCCGCGCGGCGCCAAGCATTGGCCCATTCGCCGGCTGCAAGAACTGCACGAGCTGAACGTGACGATCAACGCGCTTCGTCACCACCGGCGCCGGTTTCGCGTTCACCCCAGCACGATTCACGCTGCTGCCGCGTGGACGCCACTGCAACTGCGTCGGCTGATCGCCGAACGCCGAGAGCGCCATCGCCAGCATCACGAGCGCGGCCAGCAGGCCGGCTGGCAGCCATAACGGTTCGCTGCTGATTGGTGAAGTGGAAGAGAGGGTGGTCGGCAGTGGCGCCGAGTCGGAGGCGAGCACATCTGCCCACGATTCGCTCAAGGCGCCGTTATGCCCCTTCGCTGGCGTGGTATTCGGTGCTGTAGTTGGGCGCTTCCTGCGTAATGGCGATGTCATGCGGATGACTCTCCCTAACCGTGGCCGCCGAAACCCGGATGAACCGAGCTTCCGTGCGTAGCTGATCGACCGTTCGCGCGCCGCAATAACCCATGCCGGCCCGCAATCCTCCGACCAACTGATACACAAATGGTCCCAGGGCGCCCTTGTAAGGAACGCGTCCTTCAACCCCTTCGGGCACCAGCTTGCCGTTCCCTTCGTCCTGTCCCTTTTGGCGGTAGCGTTCGCTGGAGCCCTTGACCATGGCGCCGAGCGAACCCATGCCGCGATACGCTTTGTACGTTCGCCCTTGGTAGAGGACGCGCTCGCCGGGGCTTTCATCCAGTCCCGCCAACAACCCGCCCAGCATGACCACATTGGCGCCGGCGGCGATGGCTTTGGTGATGTCCCCTGAGTAGCGAATCCCTCCGTCGGCGATGATGGTAACGTTCGTTCCCTTGGCCGCTTTGGCCGCTTCGCTGATCGCGGTGATCTGCGGCACGCCGATGCCGGAGATGATCCGCGTGGTGCAGATCGACCCCGGGCCGATGCCCACCTTTACCGCGTCGGCGCCGGCGGCGATCAAATCGCGACAGCCCTCAGCCGTCGCCACGTTGCCCGCCACCACGTCGATATCCCACCGCTTCTTGATTTCTTTGACGCTCTCGATCACGTTCGCCGAGTGGCCATGCGCGCTATCAACAGTGAGGAAGTCCACCTCCTTGGCGATCAGCCGCTCAGCCCGCTCATAGTCGTGGACGCCAATGGCGGCGCCGACGCGCAGTCTCCCCAAGCGGTCTTTAGCCGCCTGCGGGTACCGGCGCATCATGTCGATGTCCTTGATCGTAATCAGGCCCGTCAGTTTGTAATCTTCGTCAACCAGCAAAAGCTTCTCGACCTTTTTCGCCATTAAAATCTTCTCAGCTTCCTCAAGCGTTACGGTCCCCGTGGCCGTTACGAGCTGATCTTTGGTCATCACGTCGGCGATGGGCAGGTCATTTCGCTCGAGAAACCGCAGGTCTCGGCGGGTAATGATGCCCAACAGCTTGCCGCTAGCAGCGGTGATCGGTACGCCCGAAACGCGCGAGCTTTGCATCGCCTCGCGGGCTTCCGCGACGCTAGCAGTCGGCGGCAAGGTAACCGGCCCGAAGATGATGCCGTTGGCCGAGCGTTTGACCTTTTCGACTTCCTCCGCCTGGGCGTCGATCGACATATTCTTATGAATGACGCCGAGCCCCCCCTCTTGGGCCAACGAGATCGCCATCCGGTGCTCGGTGACCGTGTCCATTGGCGAACTGAGCAGAGGAATCCGCATCGGAATCCGCGCGGTCAGCCGGGTGTGAACTTCCACCTCCGACGGCACGACTTCGCTGTAGGCAGGGACGATCAGCACATCGTCGAACGTCAGGCCTTCAGAAATTTTGGCGGCGGCAGAATCGGCCATGGTGCAAGAGGTCCCTGAGGTGCGGGCGAGAGAATCCTGTATTCTCGCCGATTGGCGGCCATTGAAAAGGGTGTTGGCCGGCGGCCCCATTGTAGTAGGCACGGTCCCCGTGCCGTTTTCGCGTAAAAGGACTAGCTTACTCCTAACTCGGCGCAGACGGCACGGGGACCGTGCCTACTAAATTAAAGGCCCATCTCGCCGTGGTTGTTCCTCGGCCCCATCCCGACTAGAATCGCTAGGCTGCGGGACTCGCAGGGATTCACAGGCGAGAGAATTGCGCCCGTTTATAGGCTTCCCTGTTTGAATTTCCCCTATGGGTGTAACGCGACTGGCCGTGTGTGCTCGCGAGCGGATCAGCGATGATCGGCTCGCGCGCGTCTACGCCACCGGGCCAGACGAGTTGCCGTACTTCACCCGAGCTTACCGCAGCGGCGACCAGATTGTGGTCGAGCGCAACGACGATGCTTCGGGCGCCATCTGCATCCCGTGGCCGGTGCTCGGCGAAGGGGAATGGCTCCTCTCCACCGCCACGCTCATGGAGCGCGAACGGCCGTACCTGTTGGAAGTGGAACTCGCGCGCGGCGAAGTCTATCGGCTGCGGAACCAGCTTGCCAACTGGGAGATGCTCGGCCTCGAAACGCCGGACTCCGTGCGAGCCGCGGTGCTGGAAGCGACCCGCCTCTTCTCGCGCGCGGCGGCCAACCAGCGCCCGGTGGCCGAAGCGGCCAAGTGGGCGGAGCAAGCCATTGCCGCATCGGCCGTGGCGTCGCACGCGCTCGCGGCAACATACGCCGAGCAAGCGATCCGCGGCCGGCTGGTGAATGTCGACAAGTTGCCAACGATGCTCGGCGTGCGGGTGGATGGCGACCGCGCGCCGGATAGCGAACTGACCGATGCGCTGGCGAGCGCGTTCAATCTGGCCGTCATCCCGTGCAACTGGCGCACGGTGGAAGCGGACGAAGGGCGCCGCGGCTGGGATGTTGTGGACGCCAAAATCGCCTGGGCAGAGTCGCGCGGCTTCCGTGTCGCCTGCGGGCCGCTGGTGGAGTTCGACGAGCGCAGCCTGCCGCACTGGTCGTACCTGTGGGAAGGAGACATGGAAACGCTGAGCGCCCAAATGCTGAGGCACGCCACCGCCGTGGTGCAGCGCTACAAGGGCCGTGTGAGTTTGTGGAACGTCGCCGGCCGGATCAACCGGCAGCGCGTCCTGTCGCTGACCGACGAAGAACGACTTCACATCGCCGCCCGGGCGGTGAAACTCACGCGCGATCTCGACCCCCGCGCGCCGGTCGTCGTGACACTCGATCAGCCCTGGGCCGAGTACCTCGGCCGGCATAATGGTGAACTTTCACCGCTTGACTTTGCTGATGCGCTCGCCCGCGCGGACCTTGGCATCGCCGGTTTCGCGCTCGAGCTAAACCTTGGCGCCGGCCAACACGAAACGATGCTCCGCAACCCGCTCGCCTTCAGCCGATTGCTGGACTCTTGGAGCGTGCGAATGGAGCTGCCGCTGGTGCTCTCGATCCACGTCCCCAGCGGAATGACCGAGTACGACGTACAAACCCACTGGATCGTCAAAACGCTGCCGATGCTGCTCGCCAAAAACTGCGTGCAGGTGGTGGTGTGGAATCAACTGATCGACACTGAAGCCACGCCGGCCGGGTTGGTCGACGCGAGCGGCGAAGTGAAACCCGCACTCGAATCGCTGCGCGAATTGCGCCGGAAGTATTTGCAGTAGCACGGGACCGAAGTCCCGTGCGTCCCGTTTATTGATAGGCCGCAATCTCGCACGGCTTTATGAAGCCGTGCTACAAATCGCGCGCGAGCCGGCTATCGCCCACCGCCGCGAGACGTGAGCTATGATTCTTCAGCGCCGAACCATAATGCGAACCAGCGAGCGTCTGCTGGCACTGATCGTTCAGTCCACAGATGCGTAGTGCCCCGCCGTGATCGGCCAAGCGTTGTTCGAACTCGGAGAGTTCCGCGGACATCTCTTCGGGCAAGTCTTCCGCTTCGTCCATTTCCAGCACAATGCGGTAGACGAAGTGCCGCTCGGCGATGTTCCACAGGTCGTCGCACAAATCGCGTGGTTCGGTCTCGGCGATCACTTCACGTGGCGCTTTGACGAACAACCAATTCGGGCCGCGGTCCACTCGGCAATACGCGCCGGCTGCTAAAGGGGTCATGACAGAGTGCTCCATGCGATGAGGGGGAAAAGAAAAGGGCCGGCGTCCTGCCGAGAGCTCATGAGGAGAAGATTCAAGTGTTGCACGCGCGGCGTCCCACCACGCAAGTCTGCGCATCATAGCGCGGAGAGCGGGTAGAAATCAAGGCGACTCAGGAATTTTCTCATGCTAGCATTCAGCTAGGGTGGCTGGGGTCGGCGCGTCAGCCGCCCCCAGCAGCATGGAGTTTGATTTCGCCGCTGCTGGGGTCGCGACCCCAGCCACCCGCCGATCTCATTCTCATTAACTAGGTTGTCAAAGAACAATGACGGGCTCACGCTCTGGCGCCGCTGGCGTGCCGCCATTGGGAACCCTGAGTTGAGTCTGTCATCACTTCTCACTGGCGGCACGCCAGTGGCGCCCAAACTAACCCAGCATTCCGGTGATCGTTTGCCGGGCGATTTCGAGCGCCGCGGGCAGCTTTTCAGGGTGTTTGCCACCCGCTTGGGCCAAATCGGGTCGGCCGCCGCCGCCGCCGCCGAGCGCTTCGGCGACGGGCGAAATCCACTTGCCGGCCGAGAGGCCACGGTCTTGCAGGTCCTTGGTGATGCCGGCGACAAGGGTGACTTTGTCGTCACCACTCGCGGAGGCCAACAGCACCGCGGCGGGTTGGGTCTTTTGCCGCACGGCGTCGATCAGCTGCCGCATGAGGTTCGGCGCGACGCCCGGCGCGTCGGCAATCACCACGGTCACGCCGGCGATTTGCACCGCCTTCTCCAACAGCGCATCGCCCGTGAGCGGGCCGCCTGCATCGCGCGCGGCGAGTTGTTTTTCTAGCGAAGCGACTTCGGCCAGCAGCGTCTCCACGCGCTCGGCCACCGCGAGCGCGCCGGTCGAAAGCAACCGCCCCGCCTCGGCGAGCGCATGCTTCTTCCCTTGGTAGTCGAGCGCCGCGCCGCCACCCGCTTGCGACTTAGCGTCCGCTAACTTGCCACTGCCGCTGAGCACCTTCTTGAGGCCGCGCTGCTTCTCCAGCAAATTGGTTACAGCACCAACGACCGCCGCGCCTTTCACCCCGAGCAGGGCTTCGAGTTTCGCGAAGCCCGCTTCAATGGCCGCGGCGTGTTCGGCGGCTTTGGCGCCGGTGAGCGCCACAATCCGCCGCGTGCCGGCGGAGACGCCCTCTTCGCTGAGCACTTCGAACTGCTCGACCTGGCTAGTGTTGGTGAGGTGCGTGCCGCCGCACAGTTCGCGGCTGAACGTGCCCATCGACACCATTCGCACGGGATCGGGATACTTTTCGCCGAACAGCATCATGGCGCCCGCCTTGCGCGCTTCGGCCAGTGGCAACGTTTCCCACTTCACCGGTTCGGCGGCTTTGATGTGCGCGACGACATCGCGGTTGATGGCGACGAGTTGTTCGCTCGTAACGGGGCTGAGATTGGTGAAGTCGAACCGCAGCCAATCGGCGTCCACCTTCGAGCCTTGCTGCTGCGCGTGACTGCCAACGTGCTTTTGCAGCGCGTGATGCAAAATGTGCGTGGCGGAGTGCGCACGGCAAATGCCCGTGCGGCGCGTGGTGTCGACCACCGCTTCGACCGTGGCGCCGCTGGTAAGTGTTCCCTTGGTGACCGTGCCGATGTGAACGAACAAACCGCCATCCTTTTGCGTGTCAGTCACAGTGAACTCACAGCCCGCAGCGGTCAGCTTACCGACATCGCCCACTTGGCCGCCACTTTCGCCGTAGAAGGGCGTGCGGTCGAGGACGACGCGCAGCACATCCGTGCCGGCAGTTGCCGTGTCGATCTGTTCTTCGTGCGGCGCTTCGCCGCGGACGATGCCGAGCACCTTGGCCGAAGCGGTGGTTGTGTCGTAGCCGAGGAACGTCGTGTGGCCGTGCGTTTGCTTGAGGGTATCAATCGGGCCTTTCGCGCCCATCACGGTGTGCTGCACTTTGCCGGAGAGCTCGCCGTGCTCGTCCATCGCCGCGCGGTAGCCGGGCCAATCGAAAGTGAGCTTGCGGTCGGCGGCCAAACCTTCAAACAACTCCGGCGGCACGCCGAATGTTTGGTACAGCTCGGCGGCGACGTGGCCATCAACCGCCGTGCGGTTGGTCTTTCGCATGTCGTCGAAAACCCGCTCGATGCGATTGAGGCCCTCGTCAATTGTGCCGAAGAAGTTCGCCTCTTCTTTTTGAATGACGCTTGCTACGCGCTCCACCGTTTCGCCCAGCTCGGGATACGGCACGCGCATCATCTCGGCGACCATCGGCACGAGCTTGTGCAAGAACGGTTCATGCACGCCCATCTGGTGGCCATCGAGCACCGCGCGGCGGAGCAAACGCTTGACCACGTACTTTTCTTTGTTCGGCCCGGGATACACATTCTCGTGCACCGCGAACGTGCAGGCGCGAACGTGGTCGGTAATGCGCCGCAGCCGCCGGCCGTTGTCGCTCTCCGGATCGTACTTCACTCCGCACACTTCCGCCGCGGCGAGGACAATCGGCTTCAAAATGTCGATATGATAGTTGGTATCAACTCCTTGCAGCGTGGCGGCGGTGCGTTCGAGTCCCATGCCGGTGTCGATATTTTTGGACGGCAGTGGCTGCAAATTGTTCGGCGGTTCGCCCACGCGGTTGAACTGCGTGAAAACCAAGTTCCAGATTTCGAGTTCCTGCCCGCCCGGTGGCGTGTAATAGATTTCGCTGCACGGCCCGCAGACGCCGTCGGGCCCTTGGCTCGGCGCGCTGGCGGGCCAAAAGTTTTCGTCTTCGCCTTCCCGCTTGATCCGTTCGACCTTGAGCCCCACATCCTTGCGCCAGATCTCCGCTGCTTCGTCATCGTCTTGGTAGACGGTCACATGCAAGCAGTCGCCCGGCAGGCCGAGCCATTTCTTGTCGGTCAGAAACTCCCACGCCCAGTTGATGGCGTCCCGCTTGAAGTAATCGCCAAAGCTGAAGTTGCCCAGCATCTCGAAGAACGTGTGATGCCGCGGCGTCCGGCCGACGTTATCGATGTCCCCCGTGCGTAAGCATTTTTGGCAGGTGGTGGCGGTGGTGAACTCCAGCTTCACCTTGCCGAGGAAGTGGTCCTTGAACTGGTTCATCCCCGCCGGCGTGAACAGCACGCTGGGATCCCACGTCGGCACGAGCACATCGCTGGCAACGCGCTTGTGGCCTTTCGATTCAAAGAAAGCGAGGTACTTTTCGCGGAGTTCGTTGGTTTTCATAGTGGGCGGTAGGCAGCGGGCAGTCGGCAGTGTTGTGGCAGTCACTTTTGGTGAGCCTGCAATCTTAGCGGAATCGGCGCCTGCTGGGCAGGCGGATTGGGAGCGGGTGGCTGTCCGGCTTGGGACCGTCAGCCGGTAAATTCGCAGGATGTTTTAAGCGATCGTTGGGTTTGTGGATGGCGGCGGTATGTGGTTGATTCGGGGTGTGAATGAAGAATAAAAAAGGATGGGGCGCCCCATCGCAACGCAGGAAGCGACCGCGCAGTTTACTTCACGACAACGCACCGAAATGGCGATGGCTACTAGAACTTTCGTCAGTAACTTCCTTCACGCTTGCCTGCAACCGAACTTGCCCGGGCAAAAGTGGCCACGATTCGGCCGGCGCATTGGGGAGCGACAAAACTCCCGTCCGCGCCGTGGTTGGTGAGCGTAAGTGATTATTTGTACACGCTCTGGAGGAGATATCAAGAGCGATTTGTAGCCACTTGGAAGAAATTTTTGGGGGCGGAAGATGGGGGCGAATCCTGTGACGATCCGGCTATTAAACCGAGGGCGCTATTCGGCGGAGGTCGCGGCGGCGGAGGTGCGCGAGGTAGAGGGCGAAAGTGGCGAAGGACGAGACGATCGCGAGAAACAAATGGGGCATTGAGAACAAGAACTCCAGATCAGGATAGGTCTCACCCGTCGGCATCGATTGGTAGAGCTCCGCGATGAGAAGGCTGCTGATCAATGCGCCAACGGCAAGTCCGAGCATCAGCACAGACCTTGTCGATAGCTTGTAAAAGCGCCACGCGATTCCGAAGATCGGAAACACGAAAATCACAGCTGCGATGTAAACCGGTAGTAGGAAACTCGTGAAACTACCAAGCGTGAAGTCGGGAAGCCGAAATCCTGAAGCCGAAGGAATGTGAAGTAGTAGCCGGTTCGTTATGATCACGGTTGCTCCAAGGACCGTGGGAGTTGCTAGCGGGGTGAGGGCTAGTCCTAGCATCACCTCTCGCCAGCGTGGTCGCCACTTGTCGCTGGTGGTTACCGAATCCACCGCCTGCGGCGATTCAAACGGGTTCGGCGGTGGCGGATTGGCGGGCATTTGAGATCGGTGAGTTTGGCCTTCAGCCAATTGATTTTAATGCGTCGCCGGTCCCTAGGGCGATGCCCTAGGCTACGGTGGGGTTGGCCGTTGGCCAACGGATGTGAGGCAAAGCCTCGCGGTGAACTGGCTGATCTCGTTGATCTCGTTTGTTCTGGGCCAATCTTCGCGTACCGTTCGTTATTGTTGGCTGAAGGCCAACGTGCATCGTAGCCTGGGGCATCGCCCCAGGAAATCGTTGCTGCCGAACCCAATGTGTTGGCTGAAGGCCAACCACACCCATTCGTTAATGGAGCGTTCGCAATATCCTCTCATGTGATTTGGTGTGATTGGCCTTCAGCCAATTGGTTTTAATGCGTCGCCGGTCCCTAGGGCGATGCCCTAGGCTACGGTGAGGTTGGCCGTTGGCCAACGAAAAGAAGGCTCAATCCCACACGTATTGCTCGTCGTATTCAACGTTGTACTTCTTCAGAAAGGCGCGGTACTCTTCTTGAAACGTTTTGGTACGATGGTGTTCCGCTTGATTGCGAACGTAATGCTCGGCTTCGTCGCGATCGGCGGGGCCAACGGAAAACATGCCGTAGCCGCGCTGCCAGTAAAAGTCGGCATACTGCGGGCCGAGCGTCTTGATGAACTTCGACGACTCTCTTTTTGCTTGTTCGACAAACGTGACCGGAGCGTGACTCTTGCCGAGATCGAACAACAGATGCACATGGTCGGCGACACCTCCCGCAACAACCCACGGACTGTCGAGGTCGCGAATCTCGGTAGCGAGAAGGGCGTGAACCCGATCGCGAATCTTATCGTCAAGAAATGGCACGCGATTCTTGGTGCTAAACACGAGATGAGCGTAAAGCTTGGTGAGCGATTGGGGCATAACGTGTGCCTCGAATTGCGATTGATTCGTGTTGGCTGAAGGCCAACACACATCGTAGCCTAGGGCATCGCCCTAGGAAAAAATTTCGGACGGATGGCGATTGGCTGAAGGCCAATTTCACCGGCGTTAGGTCGGGGCGAATCGGTGAGATTGGCCTTCAGCCAATTTGGCTTTGATGCGTGGCCTGTCACCTAGGGCGATGCCCTAGGCTACGATGTCAGTTGGCCTTCAGCAAACGAAAACACGGCGAGGCTTCGCCTCGCGTCCGTTGGCCAACGGCCAACCTCACCGTAGCCTAGGGCATCGCCCTAGGAAATTGGTGCGCGGCGTTTTGATTGCGGAATTGGGGGCGCTGAACGATACTTAAAGGGCAACCGCTTTCCTTCTGCGAGTCCGCTCATGAATCCACCAATAGTTCGCATCGCGCTGGCGCCATTATTCATAGGATTCGGATTCGCTGCGCTCATCACAACCAGCGCCGCGGCTTGCCAGTTTTGTGAGGGGGGCGGCGCGTGTCCCTTCTGTCATGCGGATAATCCGATTCCCGTCGGCACGCCGGTGTGGAGTATCGGCGGCAGTAGTTGGCCGCAGCCGGGGGGCTTAGGTTCGCCAATCACGGTGACTTACAGCTACAACAACTTTCTCGATGGCGGGCTGCTCAATCCCGCCAATCAAATCATCCCGGCCAGCTTTATCCGCGCGAGTGTGGAAGAAGGGTTTCGCTTGTGGGCGAGCGTTGTGCCGATTCACTTTGTTGAAGTGCCCGACCAAGGGGGCGGAGTCACGCAGGGCGCTTACCCCAACGGCCAGTTCGGGCAGATTCGCTTCAGCCACACTTACATCAATGGGCCGGACATTCCTGGTCAGCCGCCGACCACCAAAGCGTTCGCCTACTATCCGCAAGGCGCGGCGAACATCGGCGGCGATATCTTCTTCGACAACAGCGACCGTTGGGCGGAAATTGGCACGCAACCAACGCCTGACATCATGGGCATCGCCACGCACGAGATCGGCCACGCGCTGGGCCTGGGCCATTCCGACGATCCCGGCGCCACAATGTACTGGATCGCCCGCCGCTTTAGTGGACTTGGCACTGGCATGCTGAGCGCCGACGACACGGCCGGAATGCGGGCGATCTACGGCGCGGGCGTAGGAAGCGTGACGCCACTGACGCAGGTGCCGGAACCCGCTGCAGTTGTGTTGCTAGCGTTGGGACTGAGTTGTGGTATCCACCAGGGGCGTTTACGCCCCTTTCGCCGCGCAGCGGCTTCTTAGGCCCGGCGTTTACGCCGGGTCGTTGGGTGCGATAGAATTTTACCGAGGCCCGTTCACGGGCCTTCTCGCTGCGATAATCGAGCGAATCGCAACAGCGAGAAGACCCGTGAACGGGCCTCCGATTGTGTTGTTCGTCGGTTGCTCGACCCGGCGTAAACGCCGGGCCTAGTAAGCCGCGTTGCGGCGAAAGGGGCGTGAACGCCCCAAGCTTGTTGAGCGCCATCCTGCCTGTCGCCAATTCTTCTGCGTCGTTCATTCGTTTGCCATCCGCATTTGTAGTTTCGCGCCCGTCGCATTTTGCGGCCCGGTTCGGTAGTCTAGTTCGGTACGCTAGAAGCGTCCCCGATCACGCCATCATGCCGCCCGAATCTTCCACCGCCGCCGCGCCCGCCGCTGGCCCTGCGCTCGACGCCGCACTGGTCTCCACCATGCGGCAGTACTGGGGGTACGACTCCTTCCGCCCGCTGCAGCAAGAAGCAATGCAAGCGGCGATTGAAGGGCGCGATTCCGTGGTGGTGCTGCCCACCGGTGGCGGCAAGAGCTTGTGCTTCCAGGTGCCGGCGGTGGCGATGGGGGGCATGGCGCTCGTTGTCTCGCCACTCATCGCGCTGATGAAGGACCAGGTCGATGCCCTTCGCAACAACGGCGTATCGGCCGCCTTCATCAACAGCACGCTCAGCGAAGAACAGCGGCGCTCAACGGCGAGCGACATTCGCGCCGGCAAAATCAAACTGCTCTACGTGGCGCCTGAACGGTTGTTGAAACAGGGCACGCTCAGTTTTCTGCAAAGCTGCAACGTCTCGCTTGCGGCGATCGACGAAGCGCACTGCATCAGCTCGTGGGGCCACGACTTTCGGCCCGAGTATCGCGGGCTGCGAATCTTAAAGCAGGCGTTTCCAAACATCGGCATCCACGCCTACACCGCCACTGCCAGTGAGCGCGTGCGGGCCGACATCGCTGAGCAGTTGGGGCTGGAAAACCCCGCGATGCTGGTGGGTTCGTTCGATCGTTCCAACCTCACCTACCGCGTGCGGCGCGGCGTGAAGAAGTGGAACGCCATCGCGGAGTTCGTCGGCCAGCGCCCCGGCGATTCCGGCATCGTCTACTGCATCAGTCGCCGCGAAGTCGATGATACCGCCGCCGGGCTCAAGGCGCTCGGCGTGAAGGTGGCGCCGTACCACGCGGGAATGAGCGACATCGATCGCCAGCGCAACCAAGAGGCGTTTCTCGAAGAGCGGATCGACGTGATCGTGGCGACGGTCGCCTTCGGCATGGGGATCGACAAGCCGAACGTTCGCTACGTGCTGCATTCAGGGATGCCGAAATCGCTGGAAGCGTATCAGCAGGAGAGCGGCCGCGCCGGGCGCGATGGGCTGGAAGCGGAATGCACGCTGCTGTACAGCGGCGGCGACGCGATGAAGTGGAAGCAGATGATTCAAAACTCCGGCGAGACTGGTAGCGGCGAAGGATACGAAGGGGCCATGACCGCGCTCGCTGCGATGGACGCGTACTGCTGCGGTGTGAATTGCCGGCACGCGGCGATTGTTGGTTACTTCGGGCAGGACCTCGGCAAAGCGAATTGCGGCGCGTGTGATGTGTGCCTCGGCGAGCTTGATTTGGTCGAAGAACCGCTCGTCCCCGCGCAGAAGATTCTGTCTTGCATCCTGCGGCTCGATCAACGCTTCGGCGCCGACTACACGGCCAAGGTTCTCACCGGTTCGAGCGAAGCCCGCATCGTCGGCAGCGGGCACGACAAGCTCAGCACCTACGGCCTCTTGAAGAACGAAGGCGCCGGCGCGGTGCGCGATTGGATCGAACAGCTCGTCGGCCAAGGGATGGCGCGGCGGGAAGGAGAGTACGACACACTCGCGGTGACCGAGCGCGGTTGGCAAGTCTTGCGCGGCCAGCACACCCCGCGACTCCTGCGACCGGCTGTGAAGAAGTCCGCCTCGCGCGCCGAACGCCGTGGCCCCGCCGGCGACAGTTGGGAAGGGGTCGATCGCGGGCTCTTCGAACACTTGCGCCTGCTGCGGAATGAACATGCGGCCGAAGCGAGCGTGCCGGCGTACATTGTGTTTGGCGATGACGCCCTGCGCGACATGGCCCGCCGCCGGCCGACCAGTCTTGAATCGTTCCGCCAGTGCAAAGGGGTGGGCGACAAGAAACTCGCCGACTATGGCGAAGAGTTCACCACCGCCATCCACGACTACTGCGTCGAGAATTCACTCGACACCAACGTTGGCCCCGAGGTCGTCAAACCCGTCCGCAACAGCGATGACAGCGATGGCCCCGCGCTAACCGCCGGCGCGATGGCCAGCTTCAAACTCTTCCGCGCCGGCAAATCGCTCGGCGAAGTGGCCGCCGAAATGGGCCGGGCCAACAGCACGGTCGTTGGCTACCTCAACCAGTTCCTCACCCACCACAGCGTGATCGACCCTACCCCGTGGGTCGAGCCGAAGATTGCCCGCCGCATCGAAGGCGCCATCGAGTCGGTCGGCCTCAAAGGCCTCAAACCGATCTACGAACAACTCGGCGGTGAAGTGAGTTATGATGAGATTCGCATCGTGGCGACATGCGTCTCGAATCGTGGCGGATGAAGCGCGGATAAGAAGTGGGATAATAGCCGGGGAGCTACGCTCCGCGGCGTGGGAGTTGGTATGAGATTCAGCGTTCGCGATATGTTGTTGCTCACACTTCAGCTGGCGTTCGTATTCGGACTCTTTCGAATACTAACGGATGACATCCCTGCCGACCGAGTCGCGCGCGAATGGATCTCGGGAGCTGGTTTCGCAGCATTCTGGTTCTGCTTCATGTGGTTGTTTTCACCCCGAAAGCCGCGTCGTGATCTTGCGAAAACTTTGGCTCGTCTTCCCAACGAACGATACGCATGGCAAACGGTGCTGATGTGTATTGTGTTCATCATTTTCGCGAGCTTGCTTTCCCTATTCCCCCCCGTGTCAAATAACCCGGGAATGTTCCTGATGTTTGTAGGCGTTGTTCTGCGGCACTGGCTCTTGGGGAGAGAGATAGAAATCAACGAGCAAGGTGTGGAGAGCAACAATGGGTTTCGGCCATGGAAAGATCCAGCGATTCAATTGTCGACCGACGGAGACAGTAATGTCTTGTTGGTCAGCAACAACGGCGTGATGGAGGATTTGGCTTCTCGCGCCAAGCTCACTCCCGAACTCGCTGCCCATATTAAACAACTCATCGCCACACAGCGCGGAGCGTAGCTCCCCGGCTATTGCTTCAAAAATCCGCGATTCATCCGCTGCGATTGACAAAGTGTCACCGTGAGCGATTCGATCCGCAATCACACTGCGCGCTAGTTCTTGCGCCTCTTCCTGACTGCTTCCATAAACCATCACCCCCGGAAGCGCGGGAATCTCGGCAATCCACCGCCCATCAGTCTCACGATCAAACTCAACCTCGAAATCCACGGCACGCACTCCGGTTGATAGATCCGCCTTAATCCGCTTCGATCCGCGACAATCCGCGTCCCCCCTTCCGGCGACGGCACGCGGAGCGTGCCTGCTACAAAAATCGCTCACCCGTCAGCAGCTCAAAAGCCTCCACGTACTTCCCCCGCGTTTCGCTCACCACTTCCGCCGGCAACTCCGGCGGCGGGCTGTTTTTGTCCCAACCGCTGGCTGTGAGCCAGTCGCGGACGAACTGTTTGTCGTAGCTTGGTTGCGCGCGGCCCGGGGCGTACTTGTCGGCGGGCCAGAAGCGGCTGCTGTCGGGGGTGAGGGCTTCGTCGATCAGCAGCAGTTCGCCGTTCACTTGGCCGAACTCGAACTTCGTGTCGGCGATCAGGATGCCGCGCGACCGGGCGTGCTGGGCACCGCGCGTGTAGAGGTCGAGACTGCGGCGCTTGAGTTCGTTCGCCAGCTCGGCGCCGATTGTGTCGGTCATCCGCGCGAAGGAAACATTCTCATCATGCGCGCCTTGCTCCGCCTTGGTGGCAGGCGTAAAAATCGGCGCCGGCAGTTGCTCGCTCTCCGTCAAGTGCGCCGGCAACAGTTCGCCACACACGGCGCCGGTGCTGCGGTATTCGTTCCACCCACTCCCCGACAGATATCCGCGCACCACGCACTCGAACGGCACGACGGTTGTTTTCTTGCACAGCACACTGCGGCCGGCGAGTGCGTCGAGATCGGTCCCGGTGGGCAGGTCCATCGCGTACACGTCATCCGTGAGCAGATGATGCGCCCCGCCCAACAGCCGAAACCAAAAGAGTGACAGTTGGGTGAGCAGCCGGCCCTTATCCGGAATGCCGGTGGGCAATATCCAATCGAACGCACTCAGCCGATCGGTCGCCACCAACAGCACCCGCTCGCCCAAATCGTACACGTCCCGGACCTTCCCCCGCCGAACGGGGAGGCCTGGGATGTGCGACTGCAAGAGACATTGGTTGGGCATGGCGAGTTTTCACTGGGGGCTAGGATTGCGAATAATGTAACGCACCACAAGCGAAATCCCCAAGTGTGCGGGCAAATTGGCCCCTGACTTGCGACCGCGTAAGATGACCGGGATACACGCCCCCCGTTTTCACAGTTTGCTGAACCCTTTCCACTTCTATGTTGCACTTAGCACGTTGGGGGGAAAGTTGTGCCGGAAACTTTGTTCTCCGTCGTTGCGTCCGAACGGCATTCGTGATCGCCCCTTACTTTTCTCTTTTTGATCGAGGTTTCAACCATGTCTCGCCTCTCCCTTTTCTTCCTGCTTCTGCTGCCAGCACTGGTCACCGCCGCCGAGTCAACTTCCGTCGAAGGCCGCGTCTCGGCGGTCACGGTGTACCAGGGCCAAGCGCTCGTCACGCGGGAGATTGAGCTTCCCGAAGCGGGCGGGCTGATGGAAGTGGTGGTCACAAACTTGCCGAGCGCTGTGCTGCCGGCCAGTTTGTATGCCGAGCCGGCTGAAGGAGTGCAGGTCCGTTCGGTCAGCTACCGCGTCCGGCCCGTCGAGCAGGACATCCGCCAAGAAGTGCGCGAGCTCGACGCCAAGATTCAAACCCTGCAGGATGAGCTCGCCGCCAGCCAGCGTGAAAAGCAGGTCCTTGCCCAACGCACCGCGTACGTCGATAAACTCGAAGCCTTCACCGCCGGCACGGCGACCACCGAACTCAAAAGCGGGGTGTTGAATGCGGAAACGCTGATGCAGCTTTCCAAATACATCGGCGACGAACGCACCGCGGTCGCCAAAGCCGAACTCGCCCTCGGCATCAAAGAGCGCGAGCTCAACTCGCAGCTTGAACTGCTAAACCGGCAGCGTGGCGAGCTCACCAGCGGCTCCGCGAAAACGGTGCGTGAAGCGGTGGTGTTCCTCAACGCCGAGAAGGCCGGTCCCGCCGCGCTCCGGCTGAGTTACCTCGTCTCAAACGCCTCGTGGTCCCCCAGCTACAACATTCGCGCGACCGCCGACAACGAAGAGATCAGCGTCGAGTACAACGCCTCCGTCCAACAGATGAGCGGCGAGAATTGGAACGACGTGCAGATGACGCTCAGCACCGCCACGCCCTCGCTCGTCGCCAAGGCGCCGACGCTTGAAGCGTTGCCGATTGTGCTCACCGCGCCCGTGCAACAGCAGCAAGTCGCCTATGCCGAACAAAAACGCGCGTTGCTCGGCAAGCAACTCGACCTCGCTAATAACCGTGGGAACATGGCGATCAATGCGCCCGCTTCGCAAATGGCGATGTCGGGAGAAATGGCGGCGGAAAGCGAAAAGAGTTGGCAGAGTTCAGGATTCGGCGGCGGAGCGGGAGGATTTGGCGGAACCTTCGTCGGACAGCAACTCAAAGAGACTGACAAAAGCCTCAACAGTCTCGCGGGCGCCGATCAACTCCTCGACTTCAACGCCGATCGCAGCCAAATCTTCGGCCGCACCAGTGTCCCCTCGCTCAGCGAAGGGGTCAGCATCAGCTACAAACTCGCGAGCGCCACGTCACTGCCAAGCCGTAGCGATCGGCAGCTCATTCAAATCGCGCTGATGCCGCTCAAAGGGGAGTTCTACCGCCTCGGCTCGCCGGTCCTCACCAGCTTCGTCTATCGCGAAGCCCGGCTCACCAACACCAGCGACCAAGTCTTCCTGGCCGGCCCCGCCGCCACCTTCCTCGATGGCCAGTTCGTCGGCCGCGGCGAAGTCCCCACAGTCGCGGTGGGCGAAAGTTTTACGGTTGGCCTCGGCATCGATGAGTCGCTCCGCGTCGCCCGCGAACTGGTGAAGAAAGAAACTCGCGTGCAAGGTGGCAACCGCATCGACGACTTTGAATATCGCCTCGCCATTGAAAACTTCGGCGATAAACCCGCCTCCGTGCGCTTGGTCGACCGCATGCCCAAAACCGCCGGCGCCGACATCAAGATCACGCTTCTGAAAAGCGACAAGCCGGTGAGCGACGACGAGCTCTACCAGCGCACCGACCGCAAACAAGGCCTGCTGCGCTGGGACCTCGAATCCCCCGCCGCATCAATCGGCGCCAAGCGGACCGAACTCTCCTACACGATGCAAATTGAATACGACCGGCAACTTTCAATCGCGGGGGCAACCGAATAGAGTAGTAGGCAAGCTCCGCGTGCCGTTGAAGTGAACTGCCGCGCTATTTCATCGCCGGCGACGGCACGGGTACCGTGCCTGCGACAATAAAAACGCCCGGCTGGCGCGAAACGCACCAGCCGGGACGTTGGAAATCTTAATAACCGCGTCGCGAGCAGCACTCCGTGAGGCGGGAAGTTGGTTCTCGCGCGAAGGATACTTGGTCGCGCCTAGAACGAGGCGCCGAGGCCCACCACGAAGCCGACGAAGCCAATCGAGGTGTCGGGGTGCTCGTCCACCGGGTCGATCCCGAAGCCATCCCAGTTCCACCACTCGAAGCCGACGCGTGGGGTGAGGGTGGTGCCGCCCATGCAGAGCTTGTGCTCGTAGCCAACGCCAATTTCGGTTTGCTGGCGGATCGAATCGAACGCGGGATCAAGGTCTTCGTCGTTCCCGTCGTGGACGCCATCACCCATCAGCACTGACCATTTTGCGCGGGTGTAGAGTAACCCATTGCAGCCTGCCTTCAGGCCCGCCTTCACGCCGAACAGCCCGCCGACGCCTTCAAAGTCGTTGGGCTCGCCGTCGTAATCGTGTTCGGTGTTGTTGTACCGCAGACCGCCGCTGAACTCGAGCATCAAGTTGCTGGCGAGGCCAAGCTGCTTATAAAGTTCAAAGTCAACCTGGTGCGTATCGAACGCTAGCTCGCCAACATCCGAGTCATCCGCTTCATGATCGAACTGGAACCAGTTCACTCGCGCCCCAACGCCGCACGAATTTTGGTAACCCACGCCGATCCGCGAGGCTTCTTCGAACCCGAACACGTTGTCGTCGCCGTTACCGCCCGAAACGCCGGGCCGCAAGAACAGCGCTTCGGCCTGCGCATTCCATTGGGCCTGGGCGGCCGACATGCCGAGGCCAAGCGTAACCGCGATCATTAGCGCGATCGCCCGTAAAGATAATGTTCGCATCGAACTCCTCCGTGAGTTGCGCGAGCGAAGCGCAGCGGGGCGTCCATCACCCCGTTCCACCTAACACTTCACCCCTTGCCAACAGGCAATTACTGTGAGGAGCGTGGCGACCTTGCGCCGCATCCACCGGGATCAACCAACGCTCATCCCCTCCGCCACGGGCTTCCGCATGCTCCAGCTTGAATCTTCGGAACAGGATCAAGCCCCCGGCGAGAATTATGCGGAGGGCGATTACAACCCCGATTCGGGGCAACCTCTTCGCGACCGGCAAAGTTTGCCAAACGCGGGATGCCGGGAGAAATAAAGGCGAACGCGAATCAGGCCAATGACCGCGAATGATGGGAGGGGCGGTTAGCGTTCGTCGCTCTGCTTAATCGCCAGCTCGGGTGGGAACTCGGGGAGGGAATCGCGAAACGCTTGGCCGGCGCCTTTGAGCCAGACGAAATCGTTGCGGCGGGCGACTTCCTGGGCGGTAAAGGTGAAGCGTGTCGAAACAACCATCATCACGACAAAGATCAGATTTATTGTTAGGAAATACCGATGCATGTCGGCTCCCAAAAATAACTGAAGGAACGACGGGATCATGAACAGAAGAAATACCCAATGAAATACAGCGAAGGAAACTTTCGTCGCTATGCCGTGCCAGAAACACGTTGAATAACGCAAACTCTTCGGACGCCGGCTTAGGTAAGTCCACCAGGTTTGCAGAGGAGACAAGACGATGAGAGTGGCAGCGATGCCCAGAAAGATGTATTCCGACTTGAACTTGCCGAGCCACGGTGGCCACGGAATCGTCATGTTCGAAAAGATTCCAAGCAGTACGGGTACCACGACGATCACGATCGCCAGAATTATCGCTAACCGCGCCCAGTTCGTCGGCTCTGGCTTTGCTAAATATACGTAGTGCAAACCGCCGCTCGCCTCCCCACCGCACTTCGCACACCGCCGCGGTAACTCCCCATCCGGCGCCACCACCACCAGCTCCCCATCCCGCCACGCCGGCGTGGGATTCGACACCACGGGCGTCTCTTCGCTCTGCGGCGACGCGTAGGGGTTCTCGGATTGGGGCGTGGTGTTCATCAAGATTTGGCGTTAGCCGCCGAGCTCGCCTCGGCGCTTTCTTCGTAGGGTGGTAGTGAATCGACGAAGGGTTTGCCGAATCCTTTGAGCCAACATAAATCATCCTCTCTGCGTTGCAAACGCGGAACGACAAGCAGGCGGCTGTAGACGAACTGAGAGCAAAAAGCGATGACCAGAAACAAAGGCAAGCCCAAAATAAGTCCCATTCCTGAAGTCATCCAACCGCCGAACAAATACAAGCCCGTGATTGCAAGGCCTATAAACTTACGCAACCTCGCGATTCGCTGGTGTCGACCACAGTAACCAAAGGCGACTTGGAAATACGTTCTACGCGGAACAAGAGATAGAACCAGCACTGCACCGAGAACCATTAGAATGACCATAAGAACAACTATTGGTACTGCTCCAAGTTCCGGAAGAAACCCGAGCTGGCTTAGCCTTCCAAGTGTTGCGAAGATGGCGGCGATTGCGAGCGGAACGAGCAGTAGCACGATGAATGGAATCAAACGCTGGATTAAGCTGCTCTTCGTGGTGCTGGCTAACGTCGTCGCGTGAATCACACCAACGGATTCGCTTCCGCATTTGGCGCAACACCATGGGAGGATCCCACTTCCCGCCACGACCACCAGCTCTCCATCCCGCCATGCCGGGATCGTATCTAACCCAATCACCACCGCCTCTTCGCTCTGCGGCGAAGCAAACGGATTCTCAAATTGCCCACCTGTATCACCCATAACGCGCGAAAACGCCCCGCACAGTCCGCACAAATCCACCACGCCTAGGATAGCCCCGCCACAGCAACTAAACTAGCAGAATCGCGTCTACCGCACGCCGCGGAGCGTAGCTCCCCGGCTATTCATCCCTAACCTCTATCCTCTCACCCCTCCCCTCATGCGCTACTGGACGGCTGGCGAATCGCACGGACAAACGCTCATCGCGCTGGTCGATGGCTTCCCGGCTGGGGTTGCGCTCGAGACGGCGCCGATCGATCGGGAACTCGAACGCCGGCAAGGAGGTTATGGCCGGGGCGGACGGCAGCGGATTGAGAAGGACACGGTCCAAATTCGCACCGGCATTTGGAAGGGCCAATCGATCGGCAGCCCCATCGCGCTCGAGGTGGTCAACCGCGACTACAAACTCGAACGGCTCGACGACTTACCCAAGCCGCGCCCCGGCCATGCCGACCTCACCGGCGCGATCAAGCACTTGGGTTCTATCCGCGGCGTGCTCGAACGCTCGAGCGCCCGCGAAACCGCCGTGCGTGTGGCGGCCGGTGCGCTGGCGAAGCAACTGCTCGCGCCGTTCGGCATCACGGTGGTCGGCTACGTCGTCGAGCTCGGCGGCGAAAAGATCGAACCGGTCAGCGGCACGCCGGAGGAACTGATCGCGCTGCGCGATGCGAGTGAAATCTACAGTCTCGATCCGTCGCGCGACGCGGCGTTCAAACAGATGATCGACGAAACGCGCAAAGCGGGTGACACGCTCGGCGGCGTGGTCGAGGTGCGCGTCGAAGGCTTGCCGTTCGGCCTCGGCACGCATGCCCAGTGGGACCGCAAGCTCGATGGTCGCTTGGCTCAAGCCGTGATGGCGGTGCAGGCGATCAAAGGCGTCGAGATCGGCCTCGGTTTCGAAGCGGCCCGCCGGCGCGGCTCGCAGGTACACGACCCCATTCACTACGACGAGTCGCAGCGCGATACCCCGAACCTCGGCTTCACCCGCCCCACGAACAACGCCGGTGGCCTGGAAGGGGGCATGACCAACGGCCAGCCGCTGGTGATCCGCGCCGCGAAGAAGCCGATCAGCACGCTTGCCAAACCGCTGGCGAGCATCGACCTGAACACCAAGGAAGCGGTTGACGCTAGCTACGAACGGAGCGACGTGTGCGCCGTAAGCGCTGCTAGCGTGATCGTGGAAAACGTGGTTGCGTTTGAGATCGCAGTCGCCCTAACCGATAAGTTCGGTAGCGATAGCCTCACCGAGATGCTGTCGCGGTACGAACTTTTTCTCAAGTTAGCGCGCGAGCGATAGGGGGGAAGGCTGTCGGCTGTCGGCTGTCGGCTATCGGCTTGAAGCAATTCTGTTTCTCGCCGATAGCCGATAGCCGATAGCCCCGCAGCCCTCATCTTGCACGAAACCACTCAACGCATCGTCTGTCGCGTGGCGTTTTTTGCCGCGTGCGTGCTGCCCACGCTGGGCGTGCTGGCGTGGCTCGGGTGGCGGCACTACCCGGGCCGGCAAGCTGCGGAGCTTGCGCGGTGGGGGCAGCGGTTGGGCGTGGTGATTGAATGCGAAAGCTGGGCAACCCCACGGCCCGACGAACTCACGCTCACCGGCGTCTCGATTCGCAGCGGCGAAAGCCAAGCGCTCCTGGCTCGGTGCACCCAACTCAGCATCATTCCCGGCGCTACACCGCGCTTATCGGCCAGTTGCGTCGAAGTCATCGAGTCCGAAGCCAACGCCACCATCGCCATCGGCCGACTGCTCCTCGCTCGCGACTTAGCGCCTCCGGCCCAACTCACAGTGGATGAACTCAAACTCGTCGATTCTACCGGCGCCGAGCAGGCGAAGTGGAGCAACCTCCGCGGCGAACTTAAAAGCATCACGAGCGCCGGCCTCATCACCGGTCGCAAACTCGCACTCACATCAGCCAACGCGCAGCTCACCATCGAACGCAACCGCCAGCTCGATTCCATCGGCACGCATGTCGTCGTGAACACCGCGGGCGAAGCAATCAGCGCCACGTGGCTCGCGGGACTGGGACCTATTTGCACATCGGGCGCTTTTAACGGTGAATGCGAAGCTTTCGCAACGGGGGCCAACTGGTTAGGCGGCGAACTCCGGGGCGAGTTCGTGGACTTCAACATCATGACGACTCCGTATGGTCGTCAGTTCGCCGCGCTCTCACGTGTGAAACTCATCGTCGAAAAATGCGTCTGGCACGAAAAGATTGAAGATCTGAATGCAAGACTCGTTACCGGACCTGGCGTTGTCTCGCGTGATCTCATCCGTGCGCTCTACAACGGCGCTCAGTGCTATCCGTCGGTCGCGCTCGCGACGGAAGTGAACGACGCCGCCACGGAACCAGCGCCCGTCGCCTTCGATCAACTTGGGCTCACAATCAACCTGCAAGCCAGCGGCGTCGCTCTCAGTGGCGCGTGTGGTGACAGCGGCGGCGCGACCGACGGCGCCATCGCTCATGCCATTCTCGCCCGTGGCGGGGAGCGCTTGCTTGACGAACCGCGTGTGAAACTCTTGCCGCTGGCCACCTGCGTGCAGCTCCTCTCGCCCACCAGTCCCGTTGCCCTGCCGGCGACCCGCGATGCAATCGAACTCGCCAGCTACCTGCCACTTAGCGAATCGCCCCGCCCGCCGCAATCGACGGGCCAAACTTACCGGTAACCCAGGGGAACTGCAACGTCGCGACTTCTCCCTCTTTCCTAGGGAGAGGGCCGGGGTGAGGGTGACTTGGGTACCAACCGCGTTTCTCTGAACAGCCGGCCCTCACCCAACCCTCTCCCGGAGGGAGAGGGCTACGATTCGTGCGAGACGAACGGACAAACTTCGCAGTTCTCGTGACCGCTAAGCCCCACGCTTCGCGACTTAGCGCTCTGGACCGTGAAGAGGGCGACCCGCCTCGGCACCCCCCGCAACTTCGCGCGACATAATGGCGTTACAACAAACGATTCACCCAGCCGCTTTCGCGTCGCGCGCGAGATAACAACCGGCACGCCGAGCCGCTTCGTGACCTGCTCAATCCGGCTCGCGATGTTCACGGTGAGCCCGCGCGGCCCGTATTTGAGTTTGCACTTACTCCCCGCGTTGCCCACCTGCGCGCGACCCGTATGGACGCCTACGCCCAGTCGTAGCGGAGCCCCGAGCATTTCGCCCCACTCTTCACCAATCACCGCGATCCGCTCCTGCATTGCCAGCGCCGCGCGACATGCGCGCTCCGCATGATCCGCTTGATCGCGCGGCGCATTCCACATCGCCGACAGGCCGTCGCCGTAGTAGTCGATGATTGTCCCGCCTTCGCTCAGCACCACATCAGTCAGCGCATCCATTACTTCGGCGAGAAACTCATACGTCTCTGGCGCCCGTAGTGAAGCGCAAATCCCTGTGAAGTCTCGCAGGTCCGCCATCAGCACGGTTACTTCCCGCTCGCGTGGCGCGAGCAGTTCCGGCCTGCGCTGCAACTCGCGCGCAAGCTCCGAAGTAAATGCCTGTTCCAATAGCGCCTGCTGCCGCGCCGCGGCGAGGTGCTGTTCGTGCCGAATCGTCAGCTGCGAAACCTGGTCGGCCAGCGCCTGCACCTGATGCGCTTCGAGATATCGCACGCCCCGCCGGCCGTTCCCTCCATGCATCACGCGCACACCGTAGAGCGCGCCGCACACGCCCCCCGCCGTATCACGCAGCGGCGCGAGCACCACCGCCTCCCGGTCCGCCGCTCGTCGACCGGTCTGCATCGGCTGCAGCCATGTCACCGGCTCAGTCTCAAGTCGTTGGGCCAGCTCGCGCTGAAAGCAAAGGCTTCCGCGCTCATCGCGAAATGCACTCGCAGCAATCTGCCAGGGGGTTGATGATTTTCCATCGCGTGCGAACGACAACACGAACGCTCCATCGAGCCCCACCGGATCGAGCAGCAGCGCCGCAACTTCCGCCGTGAACTCCGGATCGCTGGGCGACCACTGCTGCAACCTCGCCAGCGCTTCGTACCACGTCGCCATCGTCTGCGCCGAAGGTCCTTTGAACTTCCCCGTCCGCAACAGTTCGCCGCAATGCGTCTCAAGCGGTGTGAGCCCGCTCAGTGCTCGCCCACTGCTATGCGCGGGCCGCGCTTCGAACTCCGCGTCACCCCAGCGCCACCGCGCGGGGAGCGTGAGCGTGCCGCTCTCAACACCGGCGCCGAAGTCGTGAATCACGAGCGAATCGCCGACACGCTCGATTCGTAGTTGTGGCGAGTCCTTCACCACGTTCCATTCGCCGCTACTTCTAGTCAGCCCCAGCGCATCCTCCACCAAGAACTGACGATGCTGGCGCGGAGTGCGAATGGCGAGTTCAAACATGGTGGCCGATATCTCGAGAAAGATGGCTCTCGAAAAACATAGCTCTCTCCCCTCCCACGTGTGGGGAGTGGCTAGCGTTCGTACCCGCTTCGCCCCCTCCCCAACTCCTCCCCACGCAGGGGGAGGGCTACGATTTCGCCACAACCTGCACAATCGCTAGCACTGCAATCGCCACGATTGCAATAGACTCTCCTTCGCTATTTCGCGCATAATGCCCCGCTATCGCCGCCAGCGTTAAGAGCGGCTACGCGAATCGCGGTTAAGGAGGACCGCCGTGGCGCCAGGAATGGCCAACCTGTTGTTGCAGCTCGCCGGCGCTGCCTGCTGCGCGGTCGTGTTCTTTCGGGGCGTGAGCGACCTCCGCTCGTGGCGCCGTCGGCGCCGCGAGCGCGCTGCTTGGCGGACTGAGCGAGCAACACAACTCGCCGAAAGAATCGCGGCCGCGTATCGCTTGGCGAGCGCACGGCGTGGTGATCGACTCGGCTGGTCCGGTACACGCCCACTGCGCGTGGCGGCGATCGTCGACGAAGCCACCGACCTCCGCAGCTTTTACCTCACCACGCCCGATGGCTCGCCGCTCCCACGTTTCGAGCCAGGGCAGTACCTCACGCTCCATCTGCCGGTCGTGCAGGGCGAACCACCGGTGGTCCGTTGCTACTCGCTCTCCGATCGACCGAACTCCGACTACTATCGGCTCACCATCAAACACGAACGCGCTTCGCCGGCAAACAACCGCAAACCTGGCGTCGCCAGCAGTTTCCTCCACCAGCGCGTGCAGGTGGGCGATGCGCTCGAGTGCTCGGCGCCGCAAGGCGCCTTCGTGCTCGATTCGCTCCGCACCGGTCCCGTGGTGCTCATCGGCGCCGGTGTGGGCGTGACGCCGCTGGTGAGCATGGCGCTCACCGCTGCTCGCGAACAGCCTGATCGCGAAGTTTATCTCGTGCTCGGCTTTCGCGACCGTGCCCATCATCCGTTCAAACGCGCGTTGGAGGAACTTGCCTCGACGGCGCCAAAGCTGCGCATGTTCACTTGCTACTCGAAACCTGCCTCCGGCGATCAGCAGTTTCGCGACTATCATCATGCGGGCCGCGTGACAGCGAAGTATTTGCAGCAGATTCTGCCATCGCTCGACCTGTCGTTCTATCTCTGCGGACCGGCGGCGATGATGCATTCGCTCGTGCCTGATTTGCTTAACGCTGGCGTCGCTGATGACGCAATTCATTACGAAGCCTTCGGTCCCGCCTCAATTCGCAAGAAACCGAAGAGCGTTGAGACCACTCAACTCCCCTGCGGCAAGGTGCGCTTTGCGGCCCGAGGAATCGAGGGCGAATGGGACGGCCGGCACGACTCAATCCTTGAACTTGCCGAAGAATTGGGCGTGCCGATCGCGAGCGGTTGCCGCGCCGGCAATTGCGGCCAGTGTCAAGTAAAGGTTTTGAACGGCAAAGTGCAGCGCACCAAACGCGCTGGCTTCCACGCGGAAGGCGAGGCGTGCCTCACCTGCATCAGTGTCCCCAACGGCACCGTGGTGGTGGAAGCATGATGCACCGCCGCGCGACAACTCGCCAAGGTACGACGGGCTTCTCAGCCCGTCGAGCGTTGTCCGCGCTGCGATTCGACGGGCTGAGAAGCCCGTTGTACGTGTTGCTCTTCTTTGCCACGCCACTCCGCGCCCAACAGGGCGACCCCAAAACCTATTTCACCAAACCCGACATCGCGAAAGTCGTCGGCGCCGACACCTGCACCAAGTGCCACGGTAACGAAGTGCAAACGTGGATGGCGACGCCGCATTTCCTCACGTTCGACGCAATCCATCGGCTGCCGGAAGCAAAACAAATTGCGGACCGCCTCGGCGTTCGCAGCGTGAAGCGTGATGGCGAATGTGTCCGCTGTCACTACACCGAGCAGCTCGTGCGGGACCGACCACGGCTGGTCGCCGGCATCTCGTGCGAATCGTGCCACGGCGGCGCTCGCGACTGGCTCGAAAAGCATGCCGACTATGGTGGCGCCGGCGTCACTAAAGACTCCGAAACGCCCGAACATAAAGCGCTCCGCCGCGCGGAGAGCATCTCGGCGGGGATGAACAACCCGTCGAACCTCTATCTCATCGCGCGACAGTGTCTCGATTGCCATACCACACCGAATGAGAGACTCGTTAACGTCGGCGGCCATCGACCGGGCTCGCCCGAGTTTGAACTCGTCGCGTGGAGCCAAGGTAAACTGCGGCACAACTTCCAGCGCACCGGCGGCGCGACGAACGAACCAAGCAGCCCGGCGCGATTGCGAGTGATGTATGTTGTCGGCCTGATGGCTGACCTGGAGTTTAGCCTCCGCGCCGTCGCGGGCGCTACCGAAGTCGCCACCTTCGGCCAAGCCTCCGCCGCGCGTGCAGCGAGCGCAAAGCGCCGTCTTTGGGAAGCCCAGCGTTTAATCGATCATCCGATGCTCAAGAGCGCGCTTGAAGCGGTCGGCAGTGTCAAACTCACCGCCAACAACCCGACGGAATTGAAACAAGCCGCCGACGCTATCAGCCAAGCCGCCTATAAGTTCGCTGCCGAGGCAAATGGTGAAGAACTCGCCGTGCTCGACCCCCTGTTGCCGACGCCCGAGCAGTACAAGAACTGAACCACTCATGCCGACAACGCAACCAATTCTGACGCGACCGCAGCGGTGGGATGAACCGTTCGCCGCTGACATGAGCGATGAGTTGGTGCAGCGGCTGTTGGGGATCGAGCCGTTCGTGCGCATGAATCCTGCTGACTTCCCGCGCAGCACGCCACTCGCTGGTATCTTGCGGAACGATGCCCGGGTCGTTGAGCTGCGCGATGGTGATCTCATCGTGCGGGAGGGCGACTACGGCAGCAGCGCGTTCCTGGTGCTGCATGGTCGCGTGCGGATTGCACTCGAGTCTCTCGCGCCGGACCTGCTTGGTCGTGAGTCGCCAAAGCGTTTAAGCCTATGGCAGGCGCTTGCGCCGCTGTGGCGTAAACCGAAGCCGCCCGAGTTACGGCCCTCACTGTCAGCCCGCGATGCGAACGGCAAAGTCGCCCTGCGTAATGAACAAGCACAACCGCGAGTCTTCCTGCAAGATGTCCCGGCGGTGATCGGCGAGACGCGCACTGCTCAACTGCGCGCAGGAGAACTGTTTGGCGAACTCTCGGCGCTCGCTCGCACGCCGCGCTCGGCGACAGTGTTCGCCGACGGCGCCGTCACGCTGCTCGAGATTCGCTGGCAAGGTCTGCGCGATCTGATGAAGCATACGCCCGCGCTGCAGTCGCACATTCATAGTATGTATCGGCAAAACAGTCTGCGGGTTCATCTGCGCGAAACGCCACTGCTCGCAAATCTCTCGGCCGAACAGTTATCGGTTGTCGAGAAAGCGGTCGAGTTTCAATCGTTCGGCTCGTTCGATTGGCATCACGATCTCACCAAACCAAACGCACCAGACTTCGCGCAGCGCATCAGCCGAGAACCGATTGTCGCTGAAGAGGGTGAATTGCCGATGGGCATCTTGCTAGTCCGGACCGGCTTTGGTCGCGTAACGGAACGCTTCGGCGAAGGAGACCGCACGCGCGACTACTTGGCGAAGGGCGCCGCGTTCGGCGCCGCCGAGCTTGCTTGCACGACGATTACCGGGGCGCCGACGCCTTTGCGGCATACACTTCGTGCGGTTGGTCAACTTGATCTGTTACTCATTCCCGCTCTCACTTTCACGCAGGTCATCGCGCCGACCTTACCGCGCGACGACCTTCATCGATTGGCGGCGGAAGCAGCGCCTGTCAAACAGAGTTCGACAGCAACACCGCTGGCCGATCGCACGCTCGATTTTCTCGTTGATCAGCGGTTCATCAATGGCGTGGAGGCGATGGTGATCAACCTTGATCGCTGCACGCGCTGTGATGACTGCGTTCGCGCTTGTGCCGCGACTCACGATGGCAACCCGCGTTTCGTGCGTGATGGTATGGTGCATGACCAGTTTCAGTTTGCTCACGCCTGTATGCACTGCGCCGATCCGGTGTGCCTGATTGGCTGTCCCACCGGCGCCATTCACCGCGAGCAGACAACCGGCGTCGTGCAAATCAACGACCGCACCTGTATCGGTTGTGGTACCTGCGCGAGCAGTTGTCCGTACACCAATATTCAAATGGTGGAAGTGCGAAGAAGAGACGGCGTGATCGCAATCGACTCGCTAACGGGCCAACCAATTGTTAAAGCCGCCAAGTGCGACTTGTGTAATAGTCATCACAGCGGTCCGGCTTGTCAACAAGCCTGTCCGCATGATGCACTGGTGCGAATTGATCTGACAAGTCCGACATCATTCGCAAACTGGTCGGCAAGGTAATCCGTGTTTGCATAGTTGTTGAGCATGTCGATCCGTTATTTCAAACGCCGTCGAGTCCGCAGCGCACTGTTATTAAGTGCTGTGCTGATCATTGCGATGTTGCCATTTCGCTGGATCGACGCCAACTTATGGCGGACCGAGGAAGCATCCGGCTGGACGCTACTGCTGGCGATTATTGTGCTCACGCTGTTAGCCCTTCGCAAACGAGTTCCGACGGCGCCGCTGGGTCGCGTGGCGACTTGGGTGCAAGTTCATCTCTATCTTGGTCTCGGTAGCGCGGCGCTCGCACTTGCGCACGTCGGTTGGAAGTGGCCCACCGGTTGGCTTGAAGGAAGTTTGTATCTCGCGTACTGGGGAACGTTCATCAGCGGAGTCGCTGGACTTTATCTCACCCGGACTATACCCAAGCAACTGGCCCGCACCGGTGAGCAAGTCGTCTACGAACGGATCCCACGCTTGCGACGATTGATCGCCGACGAATCACAGCGCAGCGTCGTCAATGCAGTTGCCGAGAGCGGCGCGTTAACCCTCGCCAACTTCTATCAATCGCAGCTGTTTCCGTATCTCGACGCGCCGCGGTCGTGGTGGTACGGGCTGCGACCAACAAGTGAGTTGCGGCGCAAGTTGCTCGGCGAACTCACAAGTCTCAACCGCTACTTCTCGGCGGCCGAACGAACCGCAGCCGAGAGACTGTTCGCCTTAGTGCGTAAGAAAGACGATCTCGACTTTCACGCCGCCAAGCAAGGCGTGCTGAAAGGGTGGCTCTTCGGTCATTTGTGCTTGACGGCGGTGTTGGTGCTACTTTCACTCGCACACATGGTTACCGTCCTTGCCTTTCGCGGAGGGCCGGGATGAGAAACTTCTTTACGAACGCCGGCGGCGAGGGGTACGATCGGCCGCACGATCCGTACGAATGTGGACACACCGAGTCGGGCGAAGCGTGTCGCTTCGGTCCCACTCCAAGTGGCAAATGCGAACACCACGCCGAATGCCAACCGCTTCGCAGCGGCGTGACCTTCAAGTGCAATCGCCCCGAAAAATGGGGCGGACCCTGTGAAGCGGGGCCATCCGCCGAAGGCGCTTGTTCGCGAGTGAAGCATTGCAAGCCGATGCGAAGTCTGCGAAGCAAGCGGCGCCGCCTGGTCAGTAGCGTCGCGTTGTTACTCTTCGGCGCTGGATTATTGCTCCTCGGTTCGCGGTGGTCGCGTGAGGTGATCGTACCGGGGCCGTTGACCTCTGTTCACGCGCAGATTCTGAATCGCACCGCCACGCAAGAACGCTGTGCGACTTGCCATCCGGCGGGGAACGAATCGGCGCTCGGCTGGATCAAAACGGCGCTGCACACTTCGCCCGGTCCGACGCAAACCGACCTGTGCGTGAAGTGCCATACCAATCTGACGCCCGCGGAGTTCGCCACGAATCCGCATACTGTGGCCAGCGAGGCGTTACCCGAGAAGACTCGCGCGACGCTCGCTGCCTTTACGCATTCAATTGGCCTCGGCGCTCCGGATGAAGTTGCATGCTCGCGCTGCCATCAGGAACATCAAGGCGCCGAGTTTGATCTGAAGGCGATCACGAACGCGCGCTGCCAAGCGTGTCATGCGGAGCAGTTCGGTAGTTTTGCGCACGGCCATCCAGAGTTTACCAGTTGGCCGCGAGCATCAACCAATAGTGTCGCGTTTGATCACAGTTCTCACGCCGATCAGCACTTTGCGCAGAAACAGCAAAAGTTTGACTGTCGAAGTTGTCATACGGCTTCGAGCACGGGTGAGATGCGGACGAGCGTTGGTTACGACGCAGCATGTGCGAGTTGCCACGATGCAGCGCTCAAGGCGAGCATGACCGGTGGTTTGGCGCTATGGAATGCCCCGATGATCGATGCGGACGCCTTGCGCACGGCCGGCGCTGATCCAGGGCGGTGGCCCGCGGCGGCGGAGGGCGATTTTGACGGCGAGTTCCCCGCACTCATGAAGCTGCTGCTCGCGGCCGAACCAGAGTCGGCCAAGGCTTTCGATAAGCTCGGTTACGATCTCAATCTGTTTGATCTCGACATCGACGATCCCGCCGCGCTACGGGCAACGGCGATTCTTGCGCAGGCGTCAACGCGGTTGCTGACGGAGCTGGCAGGTGATCCGAGTGATTTGGTACGACGCCGGATGAGTGTTGTGTTAGGACGCGAAGTGAAGAGTGATGAAGCGGCCAAGTTGGTCGCGTTATTGACGAACGCACAGCCGCAAGCGGCGGCCGCAACGTGGTATGATGGAAAACCATCAAATATTTCGGAGAGCGCGACGGGATGGCGAATCGACTCCGCCGCTGTTGCGCTAAAGTACCAGCCAATCGGCCATGCTGATCCCGTGCTGCAAGCGTGGCTCGATATCGTCGCGGCCTTGCCGGCGGAACGAACCTCGCTTCGCGACGCAGCGCTGGCGGAACTTGCGGGGCCGAAGTCAATCGGTCAGTGCGCTACGTGTCATACGCAATCGATGCAAAACCAACAATTTGTCTGGCGCTTGCCGACGCCGAGCGAACGACCGCGGCCCTTTACGCATTTTGCTCACGCGCCGCACGTGATGTTGCCGGAGCTTGCCGACTGTGCGGCCTGTCATGCCCGGGCGGCAGTAACCACGGTGAGCACGGCTCAAGCGCAAAGTGATTTCGCGCCGTTACAGAAGTCAACTTGCGTCAACTGTCATCAACCTCATGCGGCGGGCGATCAATGCACACAGTGCCATAATTACCACGTTGGTCTGCCGAGCGGAATGAGGTGATGGATTGTATTCAGGCGATCGCCTTAGTTCAGAAAGCCAAGCATAAACTCGCGGGCCGATTGCCAGGCCGCTTCGGCTTCGGCGCGGGTGACGGCGAGTTCATCGGCGATTTCGCGAGCATTCATGCCGGCCAGAATCCGCAAGCTGGCCACTTGGGCGAGTTGCGGGCTGACGGCTTCTAACGTGTCAATCGCGGCGGCCAACTTGTTGGCCGGGACGGCGGAAATGCCCAGTTCGGCCACTTCCACGGGGCGGGTATTGGGTTGGGTTCGGCCCAATTCGCGGCGAAGTTCACCGGCCAGCCGGGAGAAATAATCGCCTCGGTGGGCCAAATCTTGCACACCACCAACGCCGAGCATCCGCAGGGCTGTGGCGCTGACCAATGTGTTCGGGGCAACTGGCCGGGTGGACGCAGAATTGGCCAGCATTTCGCGGCATAACCGCCGTAATTCGCCGAAACTGGCCCGCAACAGGACGGCGAATTCGCCGGCCGAATCGGTTACACCGGCGGTCACAACGGCAGTTCGCAGCGAGCGGGCGGACGTGGCGAGCATGGCAGTAAGGTAGGTTTCTAGGGGCCAAAGTTGGGCGTTTGCTCCTCTTACGCCCCGTGCTGGCGCCTGTTACAGCGTTTCCAACAAACTGAAAGAAACCGGTAGAATGATGGCAGTTTCCGCCGTTTTGGAACCACCACGCCTGGCCGCGCCAATGCTGGAGAGTGTTGAATCTTGGCCACTGGCCACCCTGTCGGGCACCCAGAAATCGGCCATCGCCGACCTGTTGGTGCAGGTCTGGCCCGATCCGCTAAAGGACCACGCCTACCGCGTCCGCCGGCTGGAACAGCGGGGCCGGGAACCGATTGGCCCGCACGGCCAAGTTCCGATGGCGTATGTCATTCGCGCTGGCCAAAAAGTTCTGGCCAGCGCGCTAACTTTCTCGCGGCCAATTTTGTTGGCAGGCGAACCGAAACTGGCGCTGGCGCTTTGTTATGTCGCAGTTGACCCTGCGTCGCGCGGCCAAAAATTGGGTGAGAAGGTGGTTCAAGCGGCTTTTGCGCAACTCAATGCGAAGAGTTTCGACCTGGCCATTTTCCAAACCAGCCACCATGTCCGGCCCTTCTACGAACGACTTGGCGCCGTGGTGGTGGAGAATCCGATCATTGATTCCACTTCTCACGAGCCGACCAAGAACCCGTTCTGGGATGAGGTGGTGATGCGCTATCCTGCCGATGGCGATTGGCCAAGTGGCTTGATCGATTTGCGCGGGGCGGGGTACTGAAATTGTTTCACGTGAAACAATTGACGGCGGGCAAATTACAAATGTGGAGTGGCTACAAGAGTCTCTTGAAAAAAAGATTTCTAGGCGCTGGCTATTATTGACTTGACATGCGGTTGGGAGTCGTTCGTACGCCAACGGCTAGCGGTGAACCGATGTTCTTTCACTCCCCACCGCCGCACGTTACGCCGCTGGGCGATCAAGCGGTTACGCTCTCGTGGCCGGATTTGCTCGATGCCGAGTTGCCGGCGGTGTTGCATGCTGCGCGGCAAGCCATTGAGGCGGCGGAGCTGATCGGCTTGCGGGCGGTTGTGCCGGGGTTTGAAACGCTCACACTGCATTACGATCCGCGGGTGTGGGGGATTGATGGTTTTTCATCATGGGCGAGGGATGCGTGTGCGCTGGCGCCGGCGGTTTCGCTTGCTGAAGCGCCGCTCGTTGAGATTCCGGTGTGTTACGATCCATCGCTCGGAATTGATCTCGCGGATGTGGCGGCGCACTGTGGACTGAGTTGCGAAGAAGTGATCGCGCTGCACAGTGGAGCCGAGTACACGGTGCGGATGATTGGGTTTGCGCCGGGGTTTCCGTATCTCGCGGGGTTGCCGGAGGCGTTACATACGCCGCGGTTGGCGACTCCACGAGTAAAGGTTCCGCGGGGAGCGGTGGCGATTGGCGGTGCGCAGACGGGGATCTACTCAGTCGAGTCGCCGGGGGGGTGGCGGCTGATTGGGCGAACGCCGCTGGAAATGTTTGATGTTTCACGGGATACGCCGAGTCTGCTGCAGGCCGGGGATCGGGTGAAGTTCAAGCCGATTTCGCGGGGAGAACTGGAGGCGTGGCCGCAGGAATCACCCACTCAAGCGCGCTGGGGTCGGGGGACCCCAGCTACGATCCGTGTGCTTCGGGGCGGGGCGGGGATGACGGTGCAGGAGCGGCCGCGGTGGGATTGGCTCGCGGTGGGTGTGCCGGTGAGTGGGGCGATTGATCTCGCGGCGCAGCGAGTGGCGAACTTGGTGGTGGCGAATGAACCGGATGCGGCGGTGCTGGAGGTGACGCTCGCATTC
Source organism: Pirellulales bacterium (assembly GCA_022841705.1). GTDB lineage: Bacteria > Planctomycetota > Planctomycetia > Pirellulales > Lacipirellulaceae. Next base: position 1,099,435 of record JALHQZ010000002.1, on the reverse strand, counting down.
GGAGAACTGGAGTTTCTGCGTGCGGAGCTGATCGCGGTGATGGGCGCCGATCTTGGAGCCACGCTTGATGGAAATCCACTACCGCTGGGCCGACCGGTGCGAGTCGAAGCGGGGGCGCGGCTCTGGTTTGGTTCGACCCGTGCTGGTTGCCGGGCCTATTTGGCGATCGCGGGGGGGATCACGACGCCGGAGGTGTTGGGGAGCCGCAGCACGGATGTTCGTTCACAACTGGGGGGTGTGTCGGGCCGTGCGCTGGCGGCAGGTGACGAACTGCCGGTCGGGGAGCCGAGTGAACTGGCGCTGCGGGTGATGCAGCGGTTAGCGAACGGCGCGGCGCCGCGCTGGTTTGTGTCGAGTGGCGACCTTGAATCGCGTGAACTCCCAACGATTCGGTTTCTGCGCGGTGCGCAGTTCGAGTGGCTCACCGGGGAGAGTCAACGAGCGCTGGTGACTGAACCGTTCACGGTTTCGCCGGCGTCGGACCGCACGGGGTTGCGACTGCATGGTCCTGGACTTACGTTTCACACGCAGCGCGAGTTAGCATCAACCGGCGTGGCGGTGGGAACGATGCAGGCGCCGACGAGTGGTGAGCCGATCGTGCTCTTGAATGACGGGCCGCCGACGGGCGGGTATGCTCAAATCGCGCATGTAATTAGCGTTGATCTGCCGAAGCTGGCACAGGTGCGGCCGGGAGAGGGGGTGCGGTTCGCAGAGGTGACGCTGGCGGAGGCTGAACAGTTTCGCGCTTCGCAGTGGGATGAGGAGATTCGGGAGGAGATTGGAATTGCGCTGGCGCTAAGGGAGTTAGCGCGATGAATTGGTTGCGATCGACTGTGAGTCTGCATTACTGTTGTTCAGGCCGCAACATGGCCTGAAGGGCCATCAGGCGAAAGCCCAGGGCAACGCCCTGGCGAAGAGCGGAGGTTGGAAATACTTGCACCATCGGGGCAACACAATCCGGACGCGATCATGTATTGCCCCGATGGGGCAAATCGCTTTCTCGTCGCAACGTCCCCAGGGCGTTGCCCTGGGCTATCGAGTGACAGCCCTTCAGGCTGTGTTGTTGAGAACAGAACAAACATCGCGATCATGAACAGCAGCATTCAACTCGCGGTCGACTACGGTGAAGGGGTGACCGCCGCGGAACTCGCGCGGGAATCGGCACTGCTGCAGTACGTCAGCGCAATCAACATTGCCTGCGGCGGGCATGCGGGGGACGATGAAAGTATGCGGAAATGTGTCGCCGCAGCCGTTAGCCAAGGGGGCATCGCCATCGGCGCCCATCCGAGTTATGTCGATCGCGAGCATTTCGGCCGCCGGGCGCTGGACGTGCCGCTCGAAAAACTGCGGCGAGATTTGATCACTCAGCTTGCGGCGCTGCAGGGGGTGGCGAACGAATTCGACGCGACGATCAATCACATTAAGCCGCACGGTGCGCTCTATCACGCGGCGGCGAAAGAGCGACGCATCGCGGAGGCGGTGGTTGAGGCGGCGCTGGCGTGCCGATTGCGCGGGGCAATTGTCGGGCCGGCAGGAAGCGAACTACTCGACGCTGCGATTGCCGCCAATTTGCCAACGCTGCGCGAAGCCTTTGTCGATCGCCAGTACGAACCGGACGGTTCGCTCACGTCGCGCGAGCGGCCCGACGCGCTCATCTCCGATCCAGCCGAAGCGGTGGAGCAAGCGCGGCGGATTGTGGAACAGGGTGAAGTGGTCACGACTGCCGGCATAGCAATCTCGCTGCCTTGCGATATGTTGTGTGTGCATGGTGATCACGAACCCGCTGTAAGAATTGCCGCGGCGGTGCGGGCTTATCTCGATGAGGACAATTGATGAAGGCCGTTCAGTACCATCAGTTTTGTGGACCGATTGAGCTTGGCGACGTGCCGGAGCCGGCCCCGCACGCGGATGGCGTGGTGATTGAGGTGCGCGCGACCGGGCTGTGCCGGAGTGATTGGCATGGGTGGCAGGGGCATGATGCGGATATTCGTGCGCTACCGCATGTGCCGGGGCATGAACTGGCTGGCGTGGTGGTGGAAGTTGGAAAGGGTGTAACCAATTGGCGCGGGGGCGAGCGGGTGACGATGCCGTTCGTTGCCGGGTGCGGGGCGTGTGCGTGGTGCGCGCAGGGCGATGCGCAGGTGTGCGACCACCAGTTTCAGCCGGGGTTTACGGCGTGGGGTTCTTTCGCCGAGCGGGTGGCGGTGCGCTATGCCGATTTTAATCTCGTGCGGTTGCCGGAAGAGACGTCGTTCGTCGCCGCGGCGAGCTTGGGGTGCCGGATGGCGACGGCGTACCGCGCGGTGGCGGAGCAGGGCCGGGCGAAGCGCAACGAGTGGCTGGCCGTGCATGGCTGCGGCGGCGTGGGCTTGTCGGCAGTGATGATCGCCGCGGCGCTTGGCGTGCGCTGCGTGGCGATCGACATACGACCCAAAGCCTTGGCGCTCGCCGCGCAGTTTGGCGCCGAAGTGACGCTTGACGCCCGCAGTGTGTCGAATGTCGGCGAAGCGGTGCGCGAAGCAACGGGGGGCGGGGCGCACGTGTCGCTCGATGCCCTCGGCAGCCGCGTGACGGCGGCGAACTCGATTCTCTCCTTGCGCAAGCGCGGCCGGCACGTACAGGTGGGGCTGCTCGCCGGCGCTGATGAAAATCCATCACTGCCGATGGGCCGCGTGATTGCGTGGGAATTGGAACTCGTGGGCAGCCACGGTCTGGCGGCGCGTTCGTACGGCGAGCTGTTCGCGCTCATGCAGCGCGGCGTGCTGCGACCAGAACGGTTGGTGGAGCGGACGATTACGCTGGCCGAGGCGCCAGTGGCGCTAGCGGCGATGGGGGAATTTGGTGGGGCGGGGATTACGGTGATTGAACCGTGTCGTTAGCCGGCAGCGTTCCGCCGCCGTGTTTCTTCGCGTAGCAATTGGGTATGAGGTGCGGTAAAATGCGGTCGTCCGATCTAGGAGTTACGCATGCACGTGAAACGAGTGAGCAAATCGAAAATCCCGCCAGTCCCGTTCGAGTACTCCGGGAAATGGATCGCGTGGTCGGCGGATCATATGCGCATCGTCGCCCACGACGACAGCTTTCCCGCGTTGTGGGAGATCGTGCGAGCGGCCCAAGTGGAAGACCCTGTGCTTGAAAAGGTTCCGCGGTTGGACGCGCTGTTTGTGAGCAGACTTTAATGTGCTACATCGTCCTGTTAAGCACGACCTCGGAACGCGACTTGAGTCTCACCAGTTCTGATTTGGTGAGATTCAGTCGAAAGCTGCCTGAAATTGCGGACGCTGCGCAACTGCTTTACCCACATCGCTGGGATATCGGTTCAAAAACAGGATGTGGTTGCACCTTCCGACATGCCATGGATGCAAGTCTGGGATTTGGAGAGCCTGTTGATTGGTATCCCGAAGATTCTGAGAAACTGGAAGCGACGCTCGCGATCATTCGCGTTGTTCGTCAATTGTTGGAAGAGGGAGCGAAAGTCGATTGTATTGATGTTTGGAACCACCAAGAGAGTTTTCCTGCTGCGGGAGCGGAGCTAACGGTTGATTTAACAGTCGTGGCCGATCGAGAATTTCGCTTCTTTGAGAATCATCACTTTCGATTTAAATTATCGCGTTAGCATCCCTTCGATCGCCGCCACTGCATCCGCCGTGCCGTCGAACTCGGCGCTGCGGCCGGTGAGGTTCTGGCGATAATCTTCGCGGCGGGCGAGGAACGCCGCGAAGTCTTCGCGGGTGGCCGTTTCAATCGCGCGCCAGTCGCCGCCGCCGAGCTGTTTTAGAAAACAGGCGTTGATGCACTGCTCGTGGTGGTTGTATTCGGGGAGCGCGAAGAACGGCTTGCCCAGGTAGAGGGCTTCGCCGAGGAGTTGGTTGCCGGCGGCGGCGATGACGCAGTTGGCGCTGGCGAGATCATCGAGAAACGTCTCCTCGTTCACGGCGTGGAAGGTGGCATTGCGGTCCGGGGAACGCTCGCCGAGGCCGTAGATGCGCACTGGCATCGCGAGTTGGCAGAGCCATTCGACCACCCGCGGTGGGGTCGCTTTGCGCAGGTAGCTAAGAATGTGCGGGCCGACGGTGGGAGTGCGGGCGCGCACCGCGGGGCGGAGCAGGGGGCCAACTTGCACGACGTCTTCATGACCGCGGCAGAGCGGCGGGCGGTAGAAGGCGGAGACGACCGTTTTCTGCTGGCCGATGCCGAACGCCCACACGCTCCAACCCATCGCCCAGGCCCACCACCGCAGGCGCGCGGGGAGCTTGGAGAGATCGTAGGTGGTCATGAAATGTTGGTGATCGAGGCTGAGCACCGGCACGCCAAGTTGGTGCGCGGCGCGGGCGGCGAGGGGTTCGAAATCGCTCACCACTAAGTCGGGGCGATCGGTACGAAATTGCTCGGCGAGCGTGCGGACATCGCGCGCGGAGCGCCACCACAAGGCGAGTCCTTCCCGGATGGTGGTCACCAGGTCGAGCTTCCCCGCCGAGTAGTGGAACTTCAGGCCGGGGATTTCACGCACTTCGATTGCCGGATCGTTGGCGTAGGCGTCGCGCAGAAAATCCAGCGCATCGTGCGAGGTGAACAGCACGAGGCGGTGCCGGTCGCGGAGCGCTTCGGTCATGGCCCGCGCACGGGCGGCATGGCCACGGCCTTCGCCCATCACGCTGTAGAAAATGGTGGCCATGAAAAACTAAAACGATTCTTCTCTGCGATTCTTCCTCTGTGTCCTCCTTGTTCTCTGTGGTTAAGCTTTCTTCCCCACAAACTGATAATACGGCGCCCGGATGAAGGGCAACCAGGGGAGTTTGCCACGGTGTTCAGCGATGTACTGCGGAGTGAAGTTGGCGGTAAGGTACGGCAGGTGGTCCGCCGAGGGGTGGACGTTGTCCATGCTGAACCACACCGGCCAGAACGAGCGGGTGAAGAACGAGTGCTGCGTGCGGCCGGAGGCGGGGTACTTGCGGGCGACGTAGAAGTCGACCACGCCGAGCGTGCCGCCGGGTCTGAGCACGCGGTGGGCTTCGCGGACGGCGGCGAACCAATCGGGGATCATCGTGAGCGAGTAGGTGAATGTCACCAAGTCGACCGAGGCGTCGGCGTGCGGTAGGCGGGTGACATCGGTGTGCAACGTGTCGGCATTCTTCCAGTCGCGATCGCGGATGCGGCGCTTCGCCACTTCCAGGAGTGACGGCGAAAGATCAACAAACATCGCTTGATGGAAATCCTTCAGCCGCTCGCCGAAGAGCTCGCCATTGCGGCCGGTGCCGGCGCCGAGGTCGAGCCACACAGCGCCGGGGGTGACGGGGAGCTGGGCGAATAATTCCTCCCGGCCGTGCAGCATCCGCTTGCGGAAGGCGTCGTAATCTTCGGCTTGGCCAGAGTAGAAACTTTCGAGCCGCTCTTGGTGCGTTTCACCCCGAATGGGCGAGAGCGTGAGATGGTAGAGCGTTTTGAGTTGGCTGAGTGCGGACATCGGCGGCCGGCAGTGCGGTGTTGAGGCCAGCTTTGTGAAGGGTGGCGATGGTGAAGCTGCCGTAGGTGTTCACACGGTCGATGGCGTGCAACTCCTCGGCCAGCTCGCGATTGTAATCCAAGAGTTCACCCAGGTGACGGCGCCGGCCGAGGGCTTCGACCTTGATCGGATCGACGAAGTCGCAAATCATCGCGGCGCCGCGCCACAAGAATTTGGCGCCGTCATCGGCATGGTCGACCAGCGCTTGCCACTGGGAATGCAGAATCTCGCGGTGATGCTCGGCGAGCCAATCCATGTGATCGAGCAGCACGAAGTGTGAATAGGTTTGCGGCGTGGAGTTCAAAAAATCGAGAATCGTGGAGGTGTGCCTGTGGACGCGATCGACCGCGCCCGCTTGCAGCGTGGCGAAGCCCGCGCGGGTGAGGTAAGTGGGGCAGCACTCGGGAGTGTACTCGCCGGTGAGATAGACGCGCCAGAAATAGTTGTCTTTGAGCGGCAGCGTGGCGAAGACGGTGTCGAGGCGATCCTCAATAAACTTCGCGATGCCGCCGGGGTAGTGCCGCTCGAGTTGCCGCCGCTGGACGCGGGGGACGCCGAGGAGCGAGAGGGTGGAGTCGCGGCCCAACAGCCACTTGATCATCGGGCCCCAGAACGCTTGCTTTACGCGGCTGTAGTAGATTTCGCGCTGGTGCTCGACGGAGTCGGCGGCGAGCAGTTCCTCGATCGCCGGGCGGATCCGCGCGATGCGATCGATGTACTGATTGATTGCCCACGCGAAGAAACCGGCCGAGCCGCGGAAGTAGAAACTGGGGCGCCGGCCGGCGCCCAGGAAGAACTTACCATGCTTGTCCCAGTAGGCTTGGCTGACCGGGGTGAGTTGCGGGCGGAGCTGGGAGCGGTAGAGGGCGTCCCAGTTGGCCGAGCGGCCGCGGCCGAAGAGTTGGAAGAATGCGTTGTAATCGAGCCGCCGAATGGCCGCCTGTTTAAGTTCCAGCAGCGCGTTCTGCCTGGGGTTCATATCCACCGCATCCACCCGCGCGGCGCCGGTGAGGGCATACTCGAGGGCATTGCAGCCGGCGGAGGTGATCACCAGCACGCGGTCGGCGGAATCCAACTCCATCGCCGCCAAGTCGCACCGGGGATCTTCCCAACAGGTGTTGTAAACCAAATGGTTGCCGTGACAGAGTTGGAAGATGGTGCGGCTGAGATAATTGGTCATTATGAGCGATTCAATCTGTAGGAGGCCTTTCCAAGGCCGATATCGGTTTTAGTAATCCAATCACGATTGCAACTCGAAATCGGCCTCTCCAGAGGCCTCCTCCAAGTGAGCGTTTACACCGCAACAAGTTCGTGTTGGTACTCGGGGATGCTGGGCCGCACCACGGGGCGCGGCAGGGCGGGGAGTTGGGCGAGCACCTCGCCGGTCCAGCGTAACAGTTCGAAGCCGTCAGCTTCGTACTCGACCAGGGCCGTGCAGTTTTCGACCCAGTCGCCCGTATTGCAATAGTGGATTTCCGCCAGTTGGGTGATTCGCGGGGCGTGAATGTGGCCGCAGATAATGCCCTCGCACCCGGCTTCGCGCGCCGTCTCTACCAATTGGGTCTCGAAATCGCTGACATGCCGAACCAGCGCCTTGACCCGAGCTTTAATGGCGCCACAAAACGCGTAGGGATCGTGCTGCTTGCCACGGAGCTTGTTGACCAGCCAATTCGTGCCGAGCATCACGTCGTAGGCGAACGACGCGACGAAGGAGAGCCACGGCGCCTTCCGCTCGAAGGTGTCGAACTGGTCGCCATGCAGCACCAAGAAGCGGCGGCCATCGGCCGTGCGGTGGACGAAGCGGTCGCGCACGTCGACCACAAAATAGTTGCCCAGGTGCGCCCGCAGAAAATTATCGTGGTTGCCGGGAGCGTAGCAGAGCGAGGACCCGCGGCGGCGGAGTTCCAGCAGGCGCTGCAGAATTCGGTCGTAGGTGGGCGTCCAGCGCCAGCGTTGGCTGAGTTTCCAGCCATCCAGAAAATCGCCCACCAGATACACATACTGCGGTTCGTACCGCTGCAGGAAGTCGAGCAGTTCTTCCGCTTGAGCGTGGCGGCAACCGAGATGGGTGTCACTAATGAACAGCGAACGGACGACGCGATCGGTAGTCGGCAGGGTTGCGAGCGGCGGGACAGCAAGTTGACTTGCGGACATTGTTCGCTCCCTCGGGTTACGAAGGTTCAGCGGGCGACGCGACTACCAGGATTATCCGCTTTTATTGTGAGCGCCGCGGGTGGGTAGCGCAAGTGGTCCGTGAAGATTACGTGAAGTTTTGATGAAGCGTGCTAGCATCACACGTCCATCGGCCTGAGCAGTCCGTCGTGCGGAACTAACTGTGCATCCGGGGCGGATCTTCGCTGGCGGCTAGAATTTGGGCCTCCTCGGCGGCGAGCTCATCGAGCCGCTGCATCACCACGTCTTCGGGCGCGAAGTGTTTCGCGAGCCGCACATAGGTAGTGTGGTGCCGAGCTTCGGCTTCAAACAGGCTGCGGTAGAATTCGGCCAGCTCGTGGTCGGTCACATGGTCGGCCAGCGTGCGGAAGCGTTCGCACGAGCGGGCTTCGATGAGCCCCGCGACCAACAGGCGATCGACCGCGCGTTGTGGTTCTTGCTTGCGGACCAAATCGTTCAGCTTTCGACCGTAAGTGCTGGGCGACAGGCGCCGGAACTTCACGCCGCGTTTGGCCAAGAGATCGAGCACTAGGTGAAAGTGTTCGAGCTCTTCATTGACGATCTCCGTCATCTCGCGGCACAGCTCGGCATTCTCGACGTAGTGAAAGATGAGATTGAGCGCCGTGCCGGCGGCCTTCTTCTCGCAGTGAGCGTGGTCGATGAGGATATCGTTGAGCGCGGCGTCCACTTGCGCGAGCCACCGCTCATTCGGGCTGTCGTGAAGGTGCAGCATAAAGAGTCGAACGCGAATGTGGCGAATAAGCGCGAATGGGAGCTACCCAAAGTCAAACCTATTGGCAGGACAAACTTATGATAAAAAAATCATCAGCCGCCGTCGACCGATGGCATTCAGTTCAACGCCTGCTTGATTCTTTTCTTTCTTCATTCGCGCTTATTCGATTTACTCGCGTTCGCTCCCCCTCCCAAAGTCTCCAACGTTTTGCGGGCGACAAGGCGCAGTGTCCAGATGGGCCAGTAGCGTTTGAGGCGCCAGAAGAGTTTTGAACGGCGGCCGATGGGGGCGTACAGTTTGCCGCCGCGGAACGAGGCGAGAGTTTGGGCGGCGACTTGTTGCGCCGTGATTTCGGTGTGGGGAAGATAGCGTTTTACCGCTGTGGCGAGCTCGGGGCTGGCATACTGGCCGGTGGCGAAAAGCTGGGTTGGTGTGGCGCCGGGGATGGCGACTGTTACGGTGAGGCCGTGCGGCCCGAGTTCCGCCCGCAGCGCTTCGCTGAGCGAAATAACGCCCGCCTTGGCAGCGCTGTAGGAGGCGAACGCGGGGGGTGAAATCACGCCGAAAATCGAGCCGATGTTAATGATGCCGGAGCATTCGGTGGACTTGTGATGGGATTCGATCAACCACGGCGTGAACGTGTGACAACCGGCCAGGACGCCGAACAGGTTCACGTCGATGAGTTTCCGACAAGCGTCGAGATCGCACGCGATCAGCTCACCGCCGAGCAGGATGCCGGCGTTATTGACGAGAAGATCCAGCCGCGACCAACGCGAGCGGAGCGTGTCGTGCAGGCGACGCCAATCGTCAAGTTGTGAAACATCGGCGGCCACCGCGAAAGATTTTCCACTGCGCACGGCGATAAGCGCGACGGTCTCTTCCGCCGCCATGAGATTGCGATCGACCACCGCGACCTCGTACCCCTCGCGCGCAAGCTGTTCGCAGAATGCACGGCCGATGCCGGAACCGCCGCCCGTGATGATTGCGTTGGGCATGGGTGATTGGTGATCGGGAAGAAGTGAAGCGTGAATAGAATTACCGATCCCCGATCACTACTTCCAATAACCGCCACGCCCGTGGTCGAACTGGGCTTCGTGGCCGCGAACCGCATCATTCACCACGCCATCGCGGAACACTTCTTCGCCGTGGACCCACGTGCGGACGGGCCAGCCGGTGAGGGTTTCGCCGTGCCAGGGGCTCCAGCGGCATTTGGTGAGTTGCTCTTCGTGGCGGATCGTTTGGGATTTGTTGAGGTTGACGAGCACCAAGTCCGCGTCGTAGCCCACTTCAATCCGGCCCTTACTGACAATGTCCCACACACGGGCCGGGGCGTCGCTCATCCAATGGGCGATTTGCAGGAGGGTGCATTGGCCTTCGTTGTACCGATTGAGCATCAGCGCTAGCGAATTCTCCACCGCCGGCAGGCCCGAAGGGCTCGCGGGGTACGGCTGCTGCTTCTCTTCCCAGGTGTGCGGGGCATGATCGGTGGCGATGACTTGCAGGCGGTTATCGAGGAGCGCCTGCCACACGCCGGCCGCGTCGGCGGGAGATTTGAGCGACGGATTCATCTGCACCAGCGTGCCGAGCCGGTCGTAATCATTGGTGGAAAACAGAAAGTGATGCAGGCACGCTTCGGCCGTGATCAAATTGCGATGGTCGGCGACGATCTGTGTCTCCTCCGCCGTGGAGACATGCAGCACATGGAAGCGGTGGTGATGGCGAAACGCCAAGTCGAGCGCCCGCTTGGTGGCGATCACCGCGGCCGCATGATCGCGAATGCGGGAGTGATCCGCCACATCGGTCGTGCCCGCGAACCGCGCGGCGTTTGCGCGGACCGTTGCTTCGTCTTCGCAGTGGGCACAGATCGGCAGCGTCGTTTCGGCGAAGATCCGTTCGAGCGCCGCTTGGTCATCGACCAGTAAATCACCGGTACTGGAGCCGATGAAGATTTTGATGCCCGGCGTCCGCTGGGCCGCCGCGAGTTCCGCCACGTTGGCGGGCGTGGCGCCCATGTAGAATCCGTAGTTAACGCGGGACTTGGTTCCGGCGAGTGCGAGTTTTTCGTGCAGCCGCGCCACCGTGGTGGTGGTCGGCTTGGTGTTGGGCATCTCGAGAAAGGTGGTGACGCCCCCTTTCGCGCAGGCGCGGGAGGCCGATTCCAGGTCTTCCTTGTGGGTGAGACCCGGTTCGCGAAAGTGGACCTGGTCGTCGATCACCCCCGGTAGGAGGGTGTGGCCCGCGGCGTCGATGGTGGCGTCAACCCGCAAGCCAGCGCCGGGGCTGAGATCCGCGATGCAGCCGTTTTCCAGCACCACATCCACCCGCGTGAGTTCGGTCGGGAGCACTACGTCGGCGTTTTTGATAAGCGTTCGCATGGTTGCTAGCAGCGCGTTGTACGATGGGCTCCTAGCCCGTCGGCCATAATTCTGGGAAGGGGGTACCAACTTCACGACGAGCTAGGAGCCCATCGTACATAAGTGGCCCATCGTACCCATTAGGAAACAAATGTTGACCGGACGAAACGTTCAGCTTCGGCGGGTGTTGCCTTACGGCATCCTGCAATTTTTCCACCACCCCCTGGGCGAACATCCAGTCCGATTGTAGCGTACAGGTCTCGGCCACAGTTCGCGACCCCTCGTGTCGCACAGTCGCCGGGCAAGATTCATAACCTAGGTTTGGGGTAGGCCGACAGAAGGAACTGTGCGGCTCCTAGAGATTGCGTTTCGGCGTGAGTTCCCTCGTCACGCCGGCGCACTGTTCCAAGAAACCCCTTTTCACCGTTTGGATTGACGCACGGGGCAACGTGCGCCAATTCCCTAGCATCAGCGCGGGGTGAAAGCTCTGCGCGTAGAGGGCTGCTCGATGGGCAAACAGCTCCGCCGAAAGTTGGCCAAACGCCGACAAATCGAAACACTTGAAGTCCGGCAGATGATGACCGGCACGCCGATCGAGCAGCACGGCATGATGCCGATCGGGATGCATGATGCGCTGGACGAAGTTCCGGCCTTGGTGCAGCACAGTGCGCCACCGCTGACGCACCACGATTTTGGCGACGCCGATTTTTGGATCGATCCGACGGACCTCAACACCGTTTCGAGCGCGGTGGGCGACATCGAGCAAATGCTCGCCGCCGCCCACCAGCAGACGGGGCTCGATGTGGCCCGCGCGAAGTACGGCTTCCGGGGAACGGGCCAAACGGTGGCGGTGATTGATAGCGGCATCGCGTGGAATCACTATGCACTGGGCAACGGCCTTGGTGCGCAGTACCGCGTGGTCGGCGGCTGGGACTTTGCCGAGAACGATAGCAACCCGTTCGACGATGGCGCCTCTGGCTCGCACGGCACGCACGTAGCCGGCATTATCGGCGCGAACGATGGCAGCAACTCGGGCGTGGCGAGCGACGTGGACATCGTGGGGTTGCGGGTCTTCACCGACACGGGCTCCGGCTATTTCGAGTGGGTCGAAATGGCCCTCACTTGGGTGTACAACAATCGCAACGCGTTCGAGAACCCCATCACGGCGGTTAATCTGTCGCTCGGCACTACCTGGAATGCGGCGACGATTCCGTCGTGGGCGATGCTCGAAGAAGAGTTCGCTCTGCTGAAGTCGGCAGGCATCTTCGTGGCGGTCTCGGCCGGCAACAGCTACGCCAACTACAACACTCCGGGCCTTAGCTACCCGGCCGCCAGCCCGAACGTGGTGCCGGTGATGAGCACCGACGACGACGGCGCGCTCAGCTTTTACAGCCAGCGGCACAGCCGCGCGATCGCCGCCCCGGGCCGCAACATTTGGAGCACCGTGCCCGACTATCTGGGCAACAACAACGGCATCTCCGACGACTGGGCCAACAAGAGCGGCACCAGCATGGCGGCGCCGTATGTCGCCGGAGCCAGCGTGCTCATTCGCCAGGCGATGCAGTTCGTCGGCATGACGGGCATCACGCAGGACACCATCTACAACCACATGATGGCCACTGCTGACAGCATTGTCGATGCGGCCGGCAACACCTACAAACGGCTGAACATGAACAGCGCACTGACTGCGCTGATGCCGGCCGACGACTATGGCTCGACCACCGGGACGGCCTTCAATTTGGGTTCGATTGGCACGGCAAGCACCTCGCGCGCCGGGCTCATCGGCACCAGCACCGATGCCGACTACTTCAGCTTCACCGCCAGTGTGTCGGGCACGGTGACGCTGACCGCGGCGAACCTGACCAACGGCGTGGGCGTGAACTGGCTGGGCACGGGGCTGAGCGGCACGGGCAATTCGCGCACCCTTCAAGTGGTGGCGGGCCAAACCTACACGTTCGGCCTGCAATCGACCGGTGGCATTGGCTACTACAGTTTGCAAACCGCCACGCAGTCCAGCGTACAAGCACCCACGGTGGTCGATTGGGGCACGGTCGCGGTGCAAACCGCCCGCACGGGCCTCTCGAACACCGGCGAGAAGTGGTACCGCGTCACCGCGGCCACGGCGGGATTCTTTACCGCCGAAGTGCTGGGGGGCAGCGGCGCGGTGCAACTCGACCTGTACAACAACAGCTACACGCTATTGGCGAACGGCGGCAGCGCGAAGCGGACCGATTTCTATGCGACCGCCGGCCAGCAGTTCCTGCTGAAATGCACCGGGACCGACAGCAACTTCTCGCTGCGGATGACCAACGCCGTGGCAACCAATGGCTTGAACGTCACCGTGGCGGGCACGGCGGCGGCGGATACGATTACGCTGGTGAACGGCGTAGCGCCGAGCCTGACGTTCAACGGCGTCACCTACGCGTTCAACAGCAACACCTCGAAAAACTTTACCATCAATTGCGAAGCGGGCGCCGACATCGTCACCGTCACCGGCACCACTGCTGCGGAAACGTTTATCGCGCGCTTCGGCGACGTGCGGCTGGTGAGTGGCGCGAGCGCCATCGTAGTGCTGAACGCGGAGGATGTGACCGTTAACGGTGGCGGGGGCGCGGACATCGCCAACTTCTACGATACGGCGAGCGATGACCTGTTCGATGCCCGCATCGTTCGGGGCACGATGACCGGTTCGGTGGGGGGCGTGAACTATCGGCACTATGCCAATAACTTCGCCGCCCTGAACGCGTTCGCCACCGCCGGCGGCACGGACCGGGTGAATATTACCGACTGGCTAGGCGACGACGTGATCACCGTGGGAATGAACGCCACGAGCATTCGTGCCGCCAATGGGTGGTACCTGACCAACGTCTCCGGGTTCGACAACACTTACGTCTATGCCACTTCCGGCGGCGTTGACGTCACGACCTTCAACGACACCGCGGGGAACGATCTGTTCGTTTCTAATCACTTTGAAGGAATGATGTGGGGTGGGGCAGGAGGATACGCCTATGTCCGCACGCTGGGCCTCATCACATCCACTGCCACCGCGGGCAACGACCGCGCCTACTTCTACGATTCACCCGTGAACGATACGTTTACCGCCACGCCCACCACCGCGGAAATCCGCGCAACGGACGGTCGTTTCCGGAGAGTCGTCACCAATTACGATGCGGCCAACGCCTTCGCCGTCGCCGGCGGCGTGGACACGGCTTACCTGTACGACAGCGCTGGGAGCGACACGTTCTTCGCCACGCCTACCTTCGCCTGGATGCAAGCGACGGCCAACACGACCTACTCCAACTACTGTTCCAATTTCGAGGTTGTCGAAGGCTTTGCGAGCGCTGGCGGGAGCGATGTCGCTTCCCTCAACGATAGCGCCGGCGATGACCTCTTCGTAGGGGGCCGCACGCAGAGCCGGCTGTCCGCCGTCTCGAACGCCTACCAGCTCAAGGCGAACTCGTTCGACTGGGTGCTCGCCAACGCCTCGGCCGGCGGCAACGACGTGGCCGAACTGTACGACACGACCGGCGTCGACTGGTTCTACGCCCAAGGAGCCTACGCCCAATTGTGGGGTGGCGACTACTTTAACCGCGCAACCGGCTTCGGCCGCGTGAAAGCCATCGGCTCCGGCGGAACTGACACCGTCAACGCCGGCGCGATTGATTTCGTGTTCGAACGCTTGGGCACGTATGCCTAATACAACGAGCCGGAGGGCGTTAGCCCCCGAGTGCGCATCAAACCCGCGTTCTTCCGGGTGCTCACGCAATCCGGCTCGCTGTCTTGCTGGAATTGCTCGCAGCGCCCGAGCATTTGTCCGAATCGCGGCGCCCCTCCTATAATGGGGGCATGCCTTCTGCCGCACTCCGATTCTTGACGCTTGCCCTAGTGCTGTTCGCCGCCCGCGTGGAAGCACAGCCGAAAGCAGATGCCCCGCCCGTGGCAGATGCGGAGCCGCTGAACATCGGCCGCACCGTGCGGATTAGCTTGCCGCTCACTGGCAACGACGACGCGCTGCACCAAGCCATCGTGCAGCGGGCGATCGACAAGCTCACCGCTGATCCCAACGCAACCCGTGATCGTCGGCCGCTCCTCATCTTGGAACTCGCGCCGCGCGAGGGGGATGGCCGCGGCAGTGAGTTCAGCAGTTGTTTCGACCTCGCCCGATTTTTGACCAGCGAAGAGCTCAGCCGCGTGCGAACGGTGGCGTACGTGCCGCGCACGGTGCGCGGACATGCCGTGCTGATTGCTATGGCGTGCGAAGAGATTGCCGTGGCGCCGGCAGCGGACCTCGGTGAAGCTGGCGTGGACGAAGACGCTGCCAAACCACTGGAGCCAGCGATCTTGGAGGCGTACCTGCAAATCGCCGGCAGCCGCAAAACCGTTCCCGACGCCATCGCGCGTGGCTGGATTGATCGCACGCAGGAAATTCTCAAAGTCGAAACCGAAGAGAGCATTGAACTGGTCACCCGGGCCGAAGTGGAAAAGCTGCGCAAGAATCGCACTGTGGTCAACGAAGAAACGCTCTCCCCCGCTGGTGCGCTGGCCAGCTTTACCGGGCGCGAGGGGCGCGAGCTTGGGTTCGTGAAGTACTTAGCGGCCGACAAAGACGCGCTCGCTCGCGCGCTGCGCCTGCCTCGCAGTGCAGTGGATGAGGACCTGTCGTTGGCCGCCGAGTGGCAGCCGATTGTGATCGACATCGCCGGTCCCATCACCCCCGCCACGGTGCGGCGCACCAAAACAATGATCGGCGACGAGTTAAAGCGCAACAGCGCTAATTGGATCGCGCTACGAATCACCTCCACGGGGGGTGAACTGCGCGATTGTTTGAATCTGGCACAAACGGTGGCGGAACTCGATTCGGCCGAGGTCCGCACCGTCGCCTACGTCCCCAGCGAAGCGAGTGGCGGGGCGGCGATTGTGGCGCTCGCCTGCGATCAACTGGTACTGCACCCCGAAGCAAAACTGGGGGGCGGCATCGTGGAGGCGGAGGAAAACCAGCCTCCTGGCTTGCAGATTCGGCTGCCAGCCCAGCGGCCCCAGCGCCAAGCCGACAATCGGGATGCGGCCGTGGAAGCGGTGCGCGAGTCGCTTGCCGAGCGCGCCGAACAACCGTGGTCGCTGCTCGCCGCGCTGGTGGATCAGCGAATCGAGCTGGCGCGCTATTCCAATACGCAAACGGGCGCCGCGCGAATCATGTCGGCTGAGGAGTTGCGAGGTCGAGACGACCGGGCTGACTGGCGGAAAGGTGAAACCATCAAGCCGGCCGGGGAACCGCTCAAGCTGGCCAGCGAGCGTTGGCAGGAGTTGGGTGTGGCCAGCCAAGTGGTGCAAAGTTTCGACGAACTGACCGCGCTGTACGGCTTCGCCGCGCCGCCGCGCGAAGTGCGGCCCAACTGGGGTTTGGAGTTGGTCGAGGCGCTGGCTCACCCCGCGTTCCGGATTTTTCTACTGATGATGGCGATGGCCGGTGTGTACATCGAGCTCCATACTCCGGGGCTCGGCGCCGGCGGCTTTGTGGCCGTGCTCGCGTTTTTATTGTTCTTTTGGAGCAGTTTCCTCAATGGAACGGCCGACTGGCTGGAAGTGCTGCTGTTTGTGTTTGGGCTGCTTTTCGTGTTGCTGGAGATCTTCGTGCTGCCGGGCGTGGGAGTGTTCGGCGTAGGCGGGGCGTGTATGGTGTTGGCGTCGCTGGTGCTGGCGAGCCAAACGTTCATCATTCCGAAGACGGAGGGGCAACTCACGGAACTGCGCAATTCCATGGGCGTGGTGGTCGCTTCCGTGCTGGCATGCTTGGTGGTGGCGCTGGTGCTGCGGAAGTACCTGCCGCAATCAACGCTCTTCCAGCGGGCGATGCTCGCGCCGCCAGAGCCTGCAGAATTGGCGGAACTCGCCTACCGCGAAGCCCTGGTGGACTACGGCTACTTGGTGGGCCAAGCTGGTGTGGCGGTGACCAATTTGCTCCCCGCCGGCCGAGCGGATTTTGATGGCGAGCTGGTGGATGTCATCTCCGAAGCGGGCCCGATCGACCGTGGTCAGCGGGTGGTGGTGACCAGCGCGAAAGCCAACCGCGTGCTCGTCCGCCGAGCCTGAACGGGTACGACGGGCTGAGAAGCCCAGCGTACGAGCCCGCGTGGTCGGAAACGGAAAAATCGGCCATAATGCCTCCGGACGCAATCCCGCGTCCCGTCCCTCAGAAAGATCACGAAGATGATTCGGTTGTTACTTGCCATTGGATGGGTGCTCACGATTTCCCTTGCGGCCCGTGCGCAGGAGCCTGCCGCGCCGGCGGTGGACGCGCCCGCTAAAGAGGTAGCAGAAATAGCTACGCCGCAAGCGGCGGAAGAGCCCGCGGCCAACCCGAACGCTGGACAGGCGCAGCTCGATCAGGCGATGGAGCGCAAAATCACCGCCGAAGGGATGGGCGACTTAGGCGAAGTTGTTGAACTTTTGGAAGAGGCGCTGGAGAAAGGGCTCGACGAAGAAAACTCCACGCTCGCCCGCCAAGTGCTGGTCAGCACGCTGATGCAGCGCGCCGGCGCGCTGAGCCGGGCGGTGCTCGAGCGAGCCGACTCGATTCAGCAGGATGCCCGATTGCTCCAGATTCGCCAAGTCGCGCTCACCGACTTGCAGCGGGCGACGGAGATTGACCCCACGCTCGACGAAGGGTTCTTCATGATTGGCCGGTTGCAATCGTTACCGCTGGGCGATCAAAACGCGGCGCGGCTGGCGCTCACCAAAGCCCTGGAGATTGAAGGCCTCAGCAAACGCAAGCGGGCCGAAGCCTACGCAATGCGTGCGAGCACGCAGGCCAAACCGGAGCGCCGCCTGTCCGATATCGACGAAGCGGTGAAGCTCGATCCCAAGAAAGTCGATTACCTGCTCTTGCGGGCGAAGCACTATCAAGCCGACAAGCAGCCCGAGAAGTGTTTAGCGGATCTCGACGCCGCGATCGCGCTCGAACCCAAAAACCCGGCAGTGCATGAGCTGAAAGCGCTGATGCTGCTGGCGCAAGAGAAGCCGGAACTAGCGCTCGAGAGTTTCAACAAAGCCTCGGAACTGGCGCCCGATGAAGTGGCGCCATACCAGTACCGGGGCGAAGTCTATCGGCAACTGGGCGATCTGAAGAAAGCGATCGCGGAGCTCGACAAGGCGCTGGAGAAAGACCCGGAGAACATCGCGTCGTTGCTGATTCGCTCGGAACTGTACGTGCGCGATGAGCAAGCCGAAAAAGCGCTCGCTGATGTCGATGCGGTCCTCGCCCGGCGCCCCGGCATGGTGCAGGCGCAGCTGATGCGGGCGCGCATCTTGGAACTCTTGGAGCGGAACGATGAAGCGGTCTCCGCGCTCGAGCAACTCGCCGCCGCTGCGCCGGCCAACCCGGAGATCCAGCTGCAACTCGCCTCGCAGTATTTAACGATGGAGCAACCGCTTAAGGGAATTGACGCGCTGACGCGGGTCATTGATCTGGTGGGCGACAACGAAATCGCGCTCCGCTTGCGGGGTGACACCTATCTCACCATTGGCAAACATGCCGAGGCAATTGCCGACTTTGCCAAGGTGCTGGAGCTGAACCCCGAAGAGTCCGGCGTGCTGAACAACTACGCCTGGACGCTGGCGACCAGCCCGATGGACGAACTGCGCGACGGCAAGCGCGCGGTCGAGCTGGCGACCAAGGCGTGCGAAGTGACCAACTACAAGGCGGCCCACATTCTCAGCACGCTGGCCGCGGCGTACGCCGAGTCTGGCGAGTGGGACAAAGCGGTCGAGTGGTCCGCAAAAGCGGTTGAGCAGGGCGAAGCAGACTTGAAGGAAGAAGTCGATCTCGGCCCGGGTGACGACCCGGAAGGACACGAAGCCGAAGTCGCCCGCTTGGCCAAACTTGTGGACGATCTTAACGCCGAACTCGCCAGCTACAAGGCGAAGAAGCCATCGCGCGAATTGCAACAGATGGCGGCGGAACAGCCCAAAACTCCCGCCGAGGAACCGGCGCCCGAGCAGACGATCGAGTTGTAGTCGGAGCGTTCGAGCAAAAGATCAGCGAGGCTTGCTGAACGAGCGGAGGCGGCGAGTGCCGCCTTTAGCGCGGCTTCGCTCCGACGTTTGTCCGCAGATTTGTCGCTATTCCTGGGCATTCTTACAGATGCGTGACACTTGGCCCTACATTGGCTAAGATTTGAGCGGCTCCTAGCGGTACCTTTGTGATTTCCGCGGTATCGAGTTGCGCGTGGTGGGCGAACTTGGCGTCGGCCAACAAGTCGCCCTGAAGCTGATCCAGTAGGTGAGCTGTAGCGCAACGCTAACCCGGACTTTACCTCCGACTTAACGAGGGTCGAACGGTGTCTCAATTATCGCGTCTACGTGCGAGGTTGTTGTCTGTCGTCGGGCTGTTGTGTTTGTTGAGCACCTGCCCTGAGACTCCGGGACAGGTCACGGGTTGGATCAATCCCGGCGCAGACAATTGGTTCAACGCCGCCAATTGGAGCTTTGGCGTTCCCGGCCCAAGCTCGTTTGCGCGGATTGACGAAGGCGGTTTCGCACTGCTCTTCGATCCCGGCGGAGCTGCCGGCTTTTTAAGCCTTGGCGCCAACAGCCCGAGTCTTCTGACGGTCTCGGGACCAGGCAATTTAACGCTTAACGCTGGCCGCCTCACGGTGCTCACTGGCACGCTGCGAATTCAGAACGGCGGCTGGATCGATGTCATCGAACACCCCACGCTCGGCAACCAGACGGAGATCGGCAGCTCTTCGAATGGCGCCAGTACGGTGACCGTCACGGGCGGGGGCTCGCTGCTCCGCTCCGGCAATCTTCGCCTCGGGGATATCGACGCAGTTCAGACCAGCGGATTATCGGGGAGTCTGCGAGTTGAGAATGGCGGATGGGTTGACTCCGACAGCACGGGTTACGTTTGGGCGGGGACCGGCAAGACGACGAGCGCTGTTGTCACCGGGCTGGGATCGCGGTGGGACATTGCCGGCTTGCTGAGTGTTCAAGGCCAAGGATCGGCGTCTGTCACGATTGCCGACCGCGGGGCGGTCAACGCTCAAGTGACGCAGATCGGCGCCAACGGGTCAATCACGGTCAGCGGCAGCGGTTCTTCGCTGAATCTGTCGTCGACCAGCTCGTCGACCGTGGTCGGTTACTTCGGGTCGGGCGCATTAAATGTCCAGAGCGGTGGGCTGGCAACAGCCCTTAGCGCCGTCGTTGGCGGTCCGAACAACATCGGCGGTCCGGTCAGCCTGGGTACGGCCACAATTACTGGGTCCGGTTCACGCTTGAGCCTCAGCCAAAATCTTTTCGTAGGCGGTGACGGCGGTTCCAACAACGGCAATGGGGTGCTACGCGTACAGAATGGAGGCCTCGTTCAAGCCGCCACACTGCGGGTCTCCAACACCGGGACGGTGGAGGTCGACAACGGCTCGACCACCGTCGCGGGACTCGCCATCGCTGGCGGTGGAGCGCCGCCGAGTTTGAGCAACCTCGGCGACCTCAGCATCGGTGTCAGCAGCAACGGCCGGATTACAGTTTCCGGCGGTGGCGATGTGTGGACCGCGACAGGCCAAATCGGCCGCAACGCCGGCCGCTCGGGGTCCGCCACGGTACAGGGCGCCGGATCAACCTGGAACAACTCCGGCGACTTGCTAGTCGGCAGTAGCGGCACGGGCGTGCTGGAAATTCGGAGTGGAGCCAGCGTGTCCAACTTTCGCGGGCACGTCGGCTTCAATGGGGGGGCAGTGGGATCGGTCCTGGTGACCGATCCCGGCTCGACTTGGACGGCAGCGGGTTCGTTCTTTATTGGCAATGGTGGCAGTGGTTCGCTGCAAGTCCTCAATGGCGCCGCGGCCAGCACCGCCGGAAATAGCTATCTCGGTTTTGCGACGTTTTCTCAGGGAACGGCTACGGTCAGCGGCGCGGGCTCGACCTGGAGTACTGCCAACACGCTGTATATCGGCGGCAACGGAGATGGTCCCGGTGGTCCGTTCGCAAGCACCTTGAGGATTGAAAATGGCGGCCTGGTGAACGCGGGCGCGACGGTGCTCCACAACACCGGCATCCTCGAGTTGACCGACGCCTCGACGCTCAATAGTCCCCTTTCGAGCCGCGGAGGTTTAATTCGCACATTCGGTCCGGCGACTCATGCGGGCCCCATCTCGCTCGATGTCGGCAATCTTTCGGTCACTTGTGGCACGCTGAACACGACGGCGACACTCAGCGGAGTACTGTCAGGGCCGGGCGGCTTCACGAAGTCGGGCATTGCAGGCTTCACCGGCAACCTGCGACTCACGGCGAACAACACCTACACCGGTCCAACGGCGATCAACGCCGGCACACTCTTCGTCGATGGCAGCATCGCCAGCGCCACCACCATCAACAATGGCGGCACGCTGGGTGGGTCGGGAACCGTGGGCCCGGTAACCGTGCTGAATGGAGGAACGCTCGCTCCCGGCGCCGGCGTGGGCTCGATCTCAGCGAGCGGTGTCTCCTTTCGCAGCGGGGGCAACTACGCGCTGGATCTCCGCACTTCGGGAGCGGGCGCACCCGGGACCGACTGGGACTCGCTGGCGATTACCGGGGCGCTCGATATTTCCACGCTCTCGGCGGCGAATCCCTTCAATATTCGGCTGAGCTCGCTGGATGGCGCCAATCAACCGGGTGCCCTTCCGGACTGGAATCCAGGCGCCGACCACACCTGGACGTCTGTCATCACGACCACCGGCGGTTTTTCAGGGCCGTTCGACACGAGTCTCTTCCGCTTCGACACCACCAGCTTTCCCAACCGGGTGCAAGGAAAATTTCAGCTGGTGCCGAACGGCGATAACTTAGACTTGGTCTATGACGCGACGGAAGTTGGTGCTGGAGTGCTGGTGACAAATCTCGATCAACCGCTGCGGGCTGCGACGCCGATTGGCAACAACCCGAATCCCGTTGACCCCCCCGAGGGTCCGGGTTTTCCGTGGTATTGGGCGGCGCAGAAATTCCGGTCGGACGGCTTTCCTCATGAGCTGGTTTCCATCCAAGCCCGCGTAGGTAACGGTTCGACGGCGCCAGCGCCCGTGGTCGTCGCCCGGCTGCACACCGACAACGCTGGCGCCATTGGCGAGTTGATCAGCACCTTCACCGCGCCTGATGTGAGTGCGGCGCCAAGCGACTTAGCGTTCGTGCCCGATCAACCGACGACTCTCGATCCGAACGGCTCCTACTGGTTTGTGCTTGGCTCCGCCAACCCGGGCGACGGAACATTTGCGTGGGAGTACATCAACACCAGCGAGGCGGCTGGCGCCGGCGTGCTGCTCAACTACGCCGACTCGACCAGCTCGGGCGAGGAGTGGATCTACCGTTCAACGGAGTTCCCCTATTACTTCCAAGTGAATGTCGCTACCAATATTCCTGGCGATTTCAACGGTGATGACGCCGTCGATGCCGCCGACTATACGGTGCTGCGCGACAACGCCGCCGCCTTGGAGGAAGAATTCGAAGCGTGGCGTGTGAACTTCGATGAGGCGCCCGCTGACGCGCTAGGGGGGGCGATAAGTCAATCGGTCCCCGAGCCACCCACGGTTGTGCTGCTGATGTTGGCACTGAGCGCCGGGTGTATCAGGCCGCGCGGCAGCCGATCCCTGTTGGCAACGGACTGCTAGCGCTTCACATCGCGGTGCAGGGACCACGCCACCAGGCGGTCCTGGCGGTTGAACTCGAAATCCATCAGCACCGGCGAGAAGTTGTAGTCGAGCGTCACGCCTTCGTCGCCGATCTCCTCTGGCTCAAGATCCGTGCTCGGGTCGTAGACGTCGTGCGGAGCGCCAAAGATTTCCTCCAACTCCGCGCGGGTGGTTTGCCTTGTGAGCTTCTCGCCACTGCTTAGCGTCGGTTCTACGGCCGGATCGCTCTCCTTGTACTTGAACTCGCCGCCGACGCCGATGTGCAGCGAGAGCGTGTCGAACTCTCCGGCGGAAAAGTAAACCTGCACTGCGCCGCCGAAGTAGTCGAGCGTTACCCAATCGGGATTCTGTTTGGAAACCGTGTACTTATCGGGCCTCCCCAGGAACATGGCCGCATCGAGCGGATCGCCGAACCGCAAAGTGCCGAAGGCGTACGTATGCGCGTTGATCGGTGGCAGCACGCCGTCGCTCGGCGGCCAATCGCGGGTGGGATTGGGGGCACCGAAGAGCGATTTGAGTAGACCGAAAGGCATGGAAATTCTCCGCGGGTGATGAAAAACCGTTAGAGGTTCAATCCGATTTTGATGGCGCCGCCCGACATCACACGCCGAGCGCTAGCTCCTGGTCGTTCAATTCGGGATTACGCATCTTCCGCGGTGCGACCGAACGCTAGCTGACCCAGAGGGTACCCCGGCGGCTGATGGCCCACAGCTAACAGCCCTTCATCACACGTTGAACAGAAAGTGGCACACATCGCCATCCTGCATCACGTAGCTTTTGCCTTCCACGCGCAGCTTGCCCGCTTCGCGGATGGCTTTTTCGCTCTTGTACTGCACAAGATCATCCACTGAATAGACTTCCGCCCTAATGAAGCCGCGCTCGAAATCGGTATGGATTACGCCCGCCGCTTGCGGGCCGGTGGCGCCGATGGGGATGGTCCACGCGCGAATTTCCTTCGGCCCCGCCGTGAAATAGCTTTGCAGACCAAGCAGTTTGTACGCCGCCCGAGCGAGGACCGCGAGCGCCGGCTCGGCGAGGCCCACGCTTTCGAGCATCTCTTGTCGGTCCGCCGCGTCGAGTTCCGCCAGTTCACTTTCCAGCCGCGCGCAGACCGGGACCACTTCGCCCCCTTCGGCCGCGGCGCGTTCGCGCACCTTTTGCACCAGCGGGCCTTTGCCTTCGAGATCGTCCTCTTCGATGTTCGCCACGTAGAGCACGCGGCGGGAGGTGATGAGTTGGAGTTCGGTGAGCACTTTGGCGGAGAGCGGGTCGTCGTACTTGAGCCCGCGCACCGGTTTGCCGTCGGACAGCAGCTTGTTGCAGTCTTCGAGCACGTCGAGCTTGCGCTTAGCGTCTTTGTCACCCGTGCGCGCGTTGCGCTGCGCTTTGGCGATTTGCGTTTCGACCGATTGCAAGTCGGCGAGCATCAGTTCGGTGTCGATGGTGTCGATGTCCCGCAGCGGATCGACGGAGCCCTCGACGTGCGTGATGTCTTCGTTCTCGAAGCAGCGGACCACATGCAGCACCGCATCGACATTGCGAATGTGCGAGAGAAATTGGTTCCCGAGTCCTTCGCCCTCGCTCGCCCCTCGCACGATGCCGGCGATATCGACCAGTTGCAAAATGGCCGGGATCACCTTTTGGGTGGGGATGAAACTCTCGATGAGCTGCAGCCGCGCATCGGGCACCGGCACGGCGCCGACGTTGGGCTCGATGGTGCAGAAGGGATAATTTTCACTCGGAATCCCCGCCGCCGTGAGCGCGTTGAAGAGCGTGCTTTTGCCAACGTTCGGGAGACCTACGATGCCAGCTTCCATGTGGGAGGGGATAGGGGTGAGGGGATAGGGGCTAGGGGGGATCGCGAGAGGGTCAAGTATTTTACTTGAGGTCCGAAAGCCCGGACAGGTTGGGGCGTCGGTCGAATCATGCGAACTTTCCGTGTACGCTAAACCAAGTTCCCTTTCCTCTATCCTCTCGTGTCTATCCTCTGTCCATGCTCACCGCCCGTATCATCCCCTGTCTCGATGTCAACCAAGGCCGCGTGGTCAAAGGGACCAACTTCCTCAACCTGCGGGACGCGGGGGACCCCGTCGAGGTCGCCCGGAAGTACGAGCGGGAGGGGGCGGACGAACTGGTGTTTTTGGACATCACCGCCACGCACGAAGGGCGGGACATTACGCTCGACATGGTGCGGCGCACCGCGGAGCAGATTTTTATGCCCTTCACGGTAGGTGGGGGGATTCGCACGCTGGAAGATGCGCGGCAGCTCATTCAAGCGGGGGCGGAGAAGGTGAGCCTCAATTCGTCGGCCGTGAAAACGCCGGAGTTGATTTCGGAAATCGCGAGCGCCTTTGGCAGCTGCGCGACGGTGGTGAATATCGATCCCAAGCGCGTGCAGCGGGAGGGCGCCGAGTTTTGGGAGGTGCATATCGCCGGCGGGCGGATTGGCACGGGCTTGCAGGCGGTCGAGTGGGCCCGGGAAGTCGAGCGGCGGGGGGCCGGGGAAATTGTGCTCACCAGCATGGATGCCGACGGCACCAAGGATGGCTACGACCTGGAAATCACCCGGGCGGTGAGCGAAGCGGTCGGCATCCCCGTGGTCGCCAGCGGCGGAGCGGGCTGCCCCGACCACCTGGCCGACGCCATTCTGCTAGGCAAGGCCGACGCCGCCCTGGCGGCCAGCATCTTTCATTTTGGCGAGTACACCATCCGCCAAACCAAGGAAATTATGCGGGCGCGCGGAGTGCCGGTGCGGCTGGAGTGAAAGATTAGAGGATAGGGGTAAGAGGATAGGGAGATTTGCCGCAAACCGCGGGGTTTCTGGGATTTTTTTGCGGTTCAGTCTTCACCGCATGTCGAGAAAACTCGCCTCAATTTCAGTATTCCCTTTTCTCTATCCTCTCTCCTCTAACCTCCCCCCTTTTTCTGTGTAAACTAGAGGCTTGGCCGCGTCACGTTGGAAGTGCCCGCGGCGTCAAGCTATTTGGAACAGGATTTGAGGGCGTTATGGCCTCGGTCTCGGCTGCCGAAGCGGTGAAAAGTGGGCTGATCCCCAACACCGCAGAACTGGAAGTGAACAAATTGTTTCGCGCCTGCGTGAAGCAGCAGGCCTCGGACTTGCACCTGAAGGTGGGCAAGCCGCCGATGGTGCGCGTCAACGGCTCGCTCCGCCCCTTGGCCCGCGGGCCGATCGACGACGAAGAGATGGTGCGCCTCTGCTACCCGCTGATGAACGAGCGGAGCCGCAAGATTTTCGAGAAGGATGGGGGCGCCGACTTCGCGCACACGGTTCCCGTGGATGAAACGGTGTGGCGGTTTCGCGTGAATCTGTTGCAGCAGCTCGGCCACATGGGCATGGTCGCCCGGCGCGTGAGCGCGTGGATTCCGGACTTCGAAGGGCTAAATCTTCCGCCCACCATTCAAAGCCTCTGCACGTACGACCAAGGGATGGTGCTGCTGGCTGGCGTGACCGGTTCGGGGAAGAGCACCACGATTGCGTCGATGCTCAACTGGATCAACAAGAACTATCGCAAGCATATTCTCACGCTCGAGGATCCCATCGAGTTTGTGTTCACCGAAGATAAGTGTCTGATTAACCAGCGCGAGATTGGGCTCGATGTGGTTGACTTCGAAATCGGTATGAAACACGCGGTGCGGGAAGATCCCGACGTGATGCTGGTGGGCGAAATGCGGGACCGCGAAACGTTCATGACCGCCATCCACGCCGCCGAGACGGGGCACTTGGTGTTCGGGACGATTCACGCCTCGAGCGCCGCATCGACCATCGGGCGTATCTTGGACTTGTTTCCGCAAGAAATGCACTCCGCCCTTCGGAGTGCGATTGCGATGAACATGAAGGGGATCATCGCTCAGAAGCTGCTCAAGAGCATCAAGCCGGGCGTGGGCCGGGTGCCGACGTGCGAGATCATGACGTTTTCGCCGGTGGTGAAAAAACTGATCCTCGACGAGCAGGACCACAAACTTGGCGACGCGATCCGCATCGGCGCCGAAGATGGGATGCAGGATTTTACCCAGAGCCTGAAGATTCTGGTGGATAAGGAACTCATCGACCGCGAAGTGGCGATGGAAGTCGCCCCCAACCGCGAAGCGCTCAAGATGGCGCTCAAGGGGATCGACGTCTCGCAAGGCGGCATCTTGTAAAAGAGTGGGCAGTAGGCAGAGGGCAGTGGGCAGTAGTTTGTTAGCCGGCAGCCCGTTTTTAAGTAAACGGGGGCTGCCGATTTGTTTAGCGCAGAGAGTCACCGTGCAGCAGAGCGTTTTCCTTCCATCGTCCGTTAGCCGCCGAGCTTGCCTCGGCGCGTTCGTATTAGCGTTGTTCTTGGCGCTCGGCTGGAACAAGAGCGCGTCGGCCCAAGGGACGCTCATGGAACTGGGGGCGACGCAGTCCGCCGCCGAAAGCCTTGGCGCTAAAGGCGCTGCCCGCGCCGCGGCAAACGACCCGGCCAACATTCAAGCGACCGATCCCAACGTCGCCGTGCCGGCCGATCCCAACGCCGCCGCTCCCGCACCCGCGGCCACCGGCGTGGACAAATGGGACGACGCCCACTCCATCCCGCGGCTGAAGGAACCATCGCTGAACAAGTGGAAGTGGATCGGCCTCGCAGTGCTCGCGCTCCTGTGGGCGCGCACCAGCGACTGGATCAACTACGCCTCGCAGGTGTTCGACCTCGGCTACGGCACGTGGAACTCGATCACCATGTTTAGCTTCATCGCGGCGGGCGCATTGGTGCTGCTAGTGCCGAACTTTGTGGTGACCAGCATCATTGCCGTCCTCGCGTGGCTCGTGCCGCTGATCGCGTTCATTGTGGTCCACAACAAAGCGGTGCCGCTGCATCACAAGGTCCTCACGGCCGATTGGTTCCGCCATGAGATCGCGCTCGCCGGCAGCAAGATTGGGCTCAAGCTCAACGCGGAGCGCGTGGCCGACTACGACAAAGGCGCCAAGGTGGACCTCATCGCGCTCGGGGGCGCCGATCAGACCGTCAACCAAGCCAACCTGCTCACCGCGCGGCAATCACCGGGTTACTTATTGGTGAAGGACTTAGTGGCCGAAATGTCGAACCGCCGCAGCATTCGCGCGCTCCTCGATTACTCGGCCGACGCCGTCACCACGCGGCACCTGATCGACGGCGTGTG
Organism: Pirellulales bacterium; assembly: GCA_022841705.1. Taxonomy (GTDB): domain Bacteria; phylum Planctomycetota; class Planctomycetia; order Pirellulales; family Lacipirellulaceae. The sequence goes on along the minus strand of JALHQZ010000002.1, from coordinate 1,071,859 downwards.
GCACGAAGGCGATACGAAGGACCGCGAAAGTGGCGACGTGATGCTGGCGGTGATGAAGACGCTCGCCAACCTCAATGTGAAAGAACGCCGTGCGAAGCAGTCGGGCCTCTTCGCCGCCAACTACGAGAACAACAAGTACAAGTGCCCCATCGTGTGCCAAGGGGTGAAGACGGGCGAGCGGGTGATCGTGGACCTCACCGGTGGTCAGCGGGCCGAGTACAAAACGCTTGAGTCGCTCGGCATGCGCGAAAAGCTGCGTGAGCAATGGTCGAACATGATGCTCGCCACCGGAGTGGTGGTCATCAGCGCGCCGAAAGAAGGGGGGCTTACCACGCTCACCAACGTCTCGCTCATCGAGACCGACCGGCTGATGCGAGATATCGTGGCGATTGAAGATGTCCACGCACCAGAAAAGGAAATCGAAAACGTCGAACAGGTCTTCTTCGATCCACAAAAGGGGGAATCGCCAGCCACGCTGATGCCGCGGCTCGTGCGCAAGTACCCTGACCTGTACGTCTGCCGAGACTTCGTAAACGAGGAGTCCGCCAAGGCGCTGGTGACCGAAGCGAAAGATGAAAAGCTGGTTGTCACCACCGTTAACGCGAACGAAGCGCCCGAAGCTTTGCTCCGCATCCTGCTGAAGAAGGCGCCACAGCGGGAGTTCGCTGAATGTGTGGTGGGCGCCATCAATATGCGGCTCATTCGTCTGTTGTGCGACGACTGCAAAGTGGGCTACGAGCCGGGACCGGACATGCTCAAGAAACTCGGCATCCCCGCTGGCAAAGTAACGCAGTTCTTCCGCGTGCCGAAGCCCGAAGAGGCCAACAAGCCGTGCCCCAAGTGCCAGGGCGTGGGCTTCTACGGGCGCACCGGGCTGTTTGAAGTCCTGGAAGCGAACGACCAAGTGCGGGAAGTGCTGATCAAAAAACCGGAACTGGAACTACTGCGTAAAGCGGCCCGCAACGCCGGGATGCGGACGCTGCAAGAGGAAGGGATTTTGCTGGTGGCGAAGGGCGTCACCTCGCTACCGGAACTGAGCCGGGTGCTGAAAGGCGCTACGTAACGAATTTGAACGCGAAACGCGCTCCGCTAGCGCGTTGCGGCTAACGACCACTGACTACTAACCACCGACCCATGTACTTTGTCATTTTCGGACTCCTGTTCTTCGCTGGCTTTGCGATGATGATTCGCGAAGGGTTTTGGAGCAATACGCTCAACGTAATCGCGATCGTGCTCAGCGGGATCGCGGCGTTCGGGCTGTACCAGCCGCTCACGATTTGGCTCGATGAGAAGACCGATGGCAGCTACACGTACCTGTTGGACATTGTGGTGCTGTACGGGGTGTTCGTCGTTTCGCTGATCGTCCTGAAGGCGCTGTTTGGCGTGATCTCGCGCAACAAGCTGCGATTTCGCCGGCCGATTGACGACATTGGCGGCCCCGCGATGGCGGCGATCGGCGGGTACGTCGCCGCCGCGTTCGTGATGGCCAGCCTCCACGCGGCGCCGCTGTGGAGTGATATTTTTGGGCTCAACTACGGCTCTAGCCTCAGCGCCGTGAAAAGCGAAGTGGAATCCCGCTCGTCGATGACCAGCCCCGACTTGGCGGCCCTGCGACTGGCGGAGAAAATGTTGGGAACCGACGTGATGGGCGATGGCAAATTCAAAGCCCACGAGTACATTTTCATCCACGGCGACCACCGCGCGAAGTTTGAAAAAGCCGAAGGCAACACGTTCCGCCGGAGCTAGGTCGAAAGGTGCAAAGGTCGAAGTGCTCGTGAAGCGGTTGAAGTCGGCCACATTCATTTCACCTTTTTTCCTTTCCACTTTTCGACCTTTCGACCCCTTCCACCCCCGTCTGAAAGGATTCACCCCTCGTGGCTCTCGTTTCCAACCCCCTCCCGACCGACGCGGTTGACGATACCGATCCCACCTACCGGCGGCTGAGTCCGGTGGCGGTAATCGCAGCGGTGGCGGGGATTGCTTCCGCCACGGCGCTGGTGGCCCCGCTGTTGTGGGTTGTGCCGGTGGCGGGGGTGCTGCTGGCGATCGTCGCGCTGCGGAGTATTGCCCAGCGGACTGAATCGCTGACCGGCCGTGGGCTGGCGCTCTTTGGGCTCGCCTTGTCGCTGGGATTCGGCGTGGGGGCGGTGGCGAAAAGCAGCGTCGAGCAGCGACTCCATCGAGCCGCCGCAGGCGTGGTGGCGGAAAAGTTTCTCACCCTGCTGGCTGAGGACAAAACCGCCGAGGCGTTCGAGTTGACGCTCGACTTCGCCCAACGCCGCTCCGCCGACACGGCGGCTGAGTACTACGCTACCAATCCCACCGCGGCCGAGCGACTGAAAACATTCGCAGCCGAGCGCTTGATTGCGGAAGTCATACCGCTCGACAAGCCCAGCGTCCAACAGGTTGATCCCGGTGTGGCGCAAACGACCGGCGCCCGCGTGGCGATCGCGCCGGTTTATCTGCTGACGGCCGGCGACCGCCAACTCTACGCAATCGTGCAGCTCGATCGCTCTCCCGCGCGGTTAGGTCAACCAGCGGCCTGGCGCGTGGCGAGTTACGCCCCAACCAGCCCCTCTGCTAGCAACTGACGCCGCACTTTTCTGAGTTGGCTGCTGCGGTCCGCCGCCGCGTTGCATCGGGCTTTCCGAATAAACCGCAAGGCTTCTCACAATCGCGGGAAACCACTCAGGTTTTGGCCTCTCGGTCGCCAAACGTCGTGCATCCGATGCGCCAGCACGACGATATTTCTTGCGAGGCGGTTAGTACAAGTTCGCGGGCCGTGGGAGTGTCGCATCAGACGTGACGAACCGCGCTGCCAGCGGTCCCGTTTTCCCCGTTCGCACGCAAGGAATCTGCGGCGACCAATTCGTGAGAAGGAGTCTTAACGTGAGAATTTTTAAGTGGACGATTGGTGTCGCCGCCATCGTCTGGGGAGCGAGCCCAGTGCTCGGTCAACAGGCGGTCCAAACGGCCTTCGACTACCAGCTCGCCTCGTGCGATTGCGCGGCGGAACCGAGCTGTGAAGCCGAACCGAGCTGCGAAGCGGCTGACGATTGTGCGGATGATTGTGCCGACGCCTGCGGCGATGGCTGCTGCGACAACGTCGGATGCGGTTCAACCTGCGGCCTCGGCGGCTGCAGCTTGCTGGGCGATTGCTGCCTCGGCGAACCGTGGGACCTGGCCGACGAAGTGTGCGGCCCCTGCCGGTCGTTCGACATCGGCGGCTGGATGCAGTTCGGCTATCACAACAACAACGACGGTGTGTTCAACACCCGTCCGCATGAGTTCCAACTTCACCAAGGCTGGTTGTACGCCGAAAAGGTGGCTGACGGCTCGAACGGCCTCGGCTGGGGTGGTCGTGCGGATATAGTGTACGGCACCGACGGCTCCAACACCCAAGCGTTCGGTAACGACCCGGGCAACTGGGACTTCGCCAACGGCTGGGACCACGGCGCTTACGGCTGGGCAATGCCGCAGTTGTATGCTGAAGCCGCCTACGGCGACACCTCGGTGAAGATGGGTCACTTCTTCACCCCGATGGGTTACCAAGTGGTGCCGGCGATTGGCAACTTCTTCTATAGCATTCCGTATACCTTCAACTTCAGCGAAGCGTTTACCCACACCGGGTTCCTCGCCACGCACAAGGCTTCGGATGAAGTCACCTTGTACGGCGGCTGGACCTTGGGCTGGGACACCGGCTTCGATCAACGTCTCGGCGGCAGCAACTTCCTCGGCGGCGCCACCTTGGCTCTGACCGACGACGTGAGCCTGACCTACATCCTCACCGCGGGCGACCTCGGCTGGATCGGCGACAACGCCTACACCCACAGCATCGTGGCCACCGTGGACCTTTCCGATAAGTGGCAGTATGTTGCTCAACAGGACTACGTCCACGTTGAGAACTCGGTCAACTCGGGCGGCACCACCTACGATACGGTTGGCTTCAACCAATACCTGTTCTACACGATCAACGACTGCTGGAAGGCGGGCGCCCGGGTGGAATGGTGGAAGGCTGACGGCATCTCGCTGTACGAAATGGCTTACGGTCTGAACTACCGGGCCACGGCGAACCTCTTGATTCGTCCGGAAATCCGCTACAACTGGTGCCCCAGCGATACGCTGCCGTCGGTCCTGCCGGTGGTCAGCAACACGGGCAACAGCACCAGCCCGAGCGACTACCAAGAGAACACGATCTTCGGCGTGGACGCGATCTTGCAGTTCTAAGCTGAGGACGAAAGAGTCCCCCTTTGTGCCGCGGGCCGCCCGGTTGATTCAACCGACGCGGTCCGCGGTTTTTTATTGAGGGAAGGGGGTGGAGGGAGGAGAGGCGAGGAAGGACCAGCAAGCGCCTCAACTCTCGCTCCTCAACCCTCATCCCTCAAACGTCCTACGCTCGACTGAAAATACTTCTGCCGGCGCTGTTCAGTGGGCCGCGCGCTACTCGCCTCGGCTTGCGACCGCAGATCTGCGAGATTAGCGCTGCAAGTACGGCAGGCGATGGTTTCGATGTGAAACGTCACGTAATCGCTCACATCATCCGGCAGCGCGCCGAGTAGATAACTGCCAAGCTGCTCGCGCGTGGGGCAGGTGAGCCGGCCGCGGCGCCAGATTTCGCCGAGCGAATGGAGGCCGGCGTCTCGCTCCGCCACCAGCTTGGCGAGTTTCTCGACGAGCGCCGGATCATCACGCAGGGCGGTTTCAATCGCCGCCATTTGGGGGGCGTCGAGCGCTTCGTCGAGAAACGCGCGGAGCGAGGTGTGCGAGAACTTATCCATCGGCCAGTTCCGGGAAGACTTCGGCGCAGAGGCTTTGCCGCCGCAGTTGAGACTTGAGCCGCTCCAGAAAATCAAACTTGAAATTGGCGACTTGCTGTTCGGTGATCTTGAGCAGCGTGGCGACCTCTTTGTTGGCGGCGCCGCGCACGAACAGCAGCTCCATGCACTTGATCTTCTGCCAATCGCCCACTGCGCGCCACTTGTCAAACTGTTCACACAGCGCGATGGCGAGCGCTTGGGCTTCCAAGTCACGGCGTTCACTACTGCGGGCAATGCTACTTGCCGCGCGGTCGGCGCCGGCAAGATCGTGATCGGCGGCGTCCGAGCCTTTGCCGCTCGAAAGCGGCAGGGAAGGGCGGCGGCCTTCGCGGCGGAGTGAATCGGTCAGCTTGTGAGCGGCGATCGAGAAGAGCCAACTTTCCAGCGGCCGCCGTGGGTCGTAGTTTGGGAGACTCGTAAGAAAACCAATGAAAGTCTCTTGTACGACATCTTCAGCCGCAGCCCGGTTGCGCAGCCGGCTTTCGACAAACGCCAAGAGCCGTCCTTCGTACTCGGCGATGAGCCGCGCCCACGCTTCCGGCCGACCGGCGCGAATCTCATTGATCAACAGGACAGCGGCAGTGTCGGGCATGATAGCCGCGGGGCTCGTCCCCGCGCGTTTTTTCATCGACGGCGCCGCACGAAACAAGCGCGGGGGCGAGCCCCGCGGCTAACGAGACTAACGCAGTAACACCGCCACAGCCCCAATTATCGCCGCCGGGCCGCCGAGAAGCAATCGCTTGCGGAAGCGGCCGTGGGTCGATTCGTCGATTTTCAGCAGGCCCAGCACGCTCGCCAACCCGCCGAGCACCACCGCCCCGAGCCCGCCGACTTCCCGCACGGCCAATTGTTGCCGGTAACGGCCGAGGCGGTGTTCCAGCCAAGCCCGCGTGCTGCTGTCGATCTCAAGTTGTGCGTAAGCCGTGAACATGGTGCCGAAGGTGAGTTCTTGCTCGGCCACATGCTGCTGGGTCACGAGTCGTTCGACGACCTCAGCACCGGTGAGTGCTAAATCTGTCGATTGTTCAAAGCCAAACTCCTCGCGCAGGTACTCCTGCGTCTTCGCCAGCACGGCGGCCGAGAGTTCGGCCCGCGCTTCATCGGCAGTGGAATACGGCCCGGCGTTCACCACCGCGCGCCACACGTCGCCCACCGGTTTCGTGGAGGAGGTGATCCACTCTGGCAGTGGCGGCTCTGGCGCGGCGGGCGGCGCCGGTTTGTTCTCAGCGAGCGCCTTGCCTTGCGACGCGGCGCGGTCGGCAAACTCTTTCGTGTGGCGTTCAAGATCGGTCAGCGCGCCGATTGCGGTGCGTACGAGTCGCATGAACTCGCCGGGGGATTCGTCACGCTTCTGGCGAAAGCGGGTTTCTTCGGGCTCGTTGAGATCAATCTTCGGCGGGCTCAGTTCTTCAGGAACAAACTGTGGCGCCCTCATGACGGGCGGGGCCATCGCCGCCATGGGTGCTGGTGGCGCCATCGTGCCGGGCGGAGCCATCGCCATCGGTGGCGTCGCGGAATTGGACATCCAGGCAATCGAAAGCAGCGCAAGAGCGCCTGCCCCGGCGATCGCAAGCAACACCTTGCCCTTGCCGTGATGGATCGCAATGCCGATGGCGACAATTACTCCCACCAGAAGCAACAGCGTGACCGGTAGCAGAATGGCCCAATTGGGCATGGAAGGCGTCGCTTGCATGTTCAGTTCCCCCCGCCAAATTTGACCTAAACCGTGAACGGCGCGTTCTGCGCCATCTCAACGCGGCGGCTGGAAGCGAGCCACGGACTGGCGAGTTGCGTGGCGACAGCGATCATCCCGGCGACTACCATCCCCGTCGGCTGCGGATACCACCACAGCACGCCGGCGCCGAATGCGAAGCCGACGGAAACGAGCACGCTCCATAAGCTGAGCCGTTGCGAGCGGGTGTAATCGGCGAGCCGCCACCACCGGGCCACAAGCAGTAGCAGCGCGAAATACACGGCACTGGCGCGGAGCGATGGCCGAATGGAGCCATTTGGCAAATTTCCGATGATCGCCGGACCACCTTCGATGGAATCTTCCGCGTTCAAGCTGAAGATTTCATGGGCCACAACTTCGTTGGCTTGCGGACCAATCTCGGTGCTGTGGGGTACTCCGAGCATCAATTCGTTGCCCAGTCCCCACGCGGCGTAACCGACCGCAGCGCCGAGCGCCAGCTGCATCAGCCGCATCGGGATGTGATCTTCGACCCGCGCTTCGGTCAGTTTGCTGACCGCGAGTACGCTCCACGAACCGAGCGTGCCAACGGAGGCGAACCACATCCACAGGGGAACGCCGTCGGCGCCGCGAACGAACACTTGGCTTGCCACGCCGCCCACTGCAATGCACGCCGCCGCCGCGATGAGCATCGAGTTCAAAAGTTCCGTCACCCGCGTGCGAGCGCTCTTGGCCAGCAGTTCTTGCTTGGCGACTTCCTTCCAGCCGTAACGTCTTCGCTTGCGTTCCTCCCGCCGTTCGGTGCGGGTGAGTGGAGTCGAAACGAGCGTTGGCGCCGTCGCCGGCAATGTGGGCCGGAGGAACATTATCCACACCAGGTAGTACACCGCGTAGAAGCAGGCGAAGGTGACGAGCGTTGGAATCCACACGCCGCTCGAAAGAATCGCCGCGCACACCAGCCCCAAGAGCGCGAAGCTCTTGGCCACCGGCGTGGCGTCCCAATCGCGCCAATTATCGAGCGTCCCGCGGTACGCGGTTTTAATCGCCTGCCAAATTGGTTCTTCGGCCTGCGTATGCGGCGCGCCAAGTGACACCAGCACCGGAGCTCCGAGGTTCTCCTGCGGCCACGCCGCATGTTTCGCTCGCTCCTTCGCTTGCGACTTAGCGCTCGGCGCCGTCACACCTTCGTTCGGCAGCAAATCCACGAGCTCATACACACTCTGAATCCGCACCGCCGGATCCTTCGCCAAACAGCGCGCTACAATCGTGCGGAAGGGCTGCGCGAGTTTAGACAGGTCCGGCTCTGCGGTGAGATGTTTCATCAGCACCTCGCCAATGCTTTCGCCTTCGAACGGCACACGGCCGGTCAGCATTTCGTAAAGGATGACGCCGAGCGCGTAGGTGTCGATCTCCCGCCCGTAGCGGCCGTTAGCAATTTCCGGCGCCATGTAATGCACGGTGCCCACGCTTTCGGTCTGCCCGCTGCGCCGACTACACGAGATGAACTTCGATAGGCCGTAGTCGCCGATTTTCACCGTCCCACCAAGCAGCCCACCGCCAGCACCCGCCGACGGATCAAGAAAGATATTGCCGGGCTTGAGGTCGCGATGCACGATACCGTTGTCATGCAGATACGCCACGCCATCGGCGATGCCGCGCAGCCATGCGATCACCTGCTCTATCGGCATTCCGTTCGGATGGCGTTCGATCGCTTGTTCGAGGGATTCGCCGGGGACGTATTCCATCACCACCCATTGGTCGTCCTGGGCATCGGTGCGAATGTCGTACAGCGAAATCAGGTTGTGGTGTTTCAGGTTGAGGCAGTGCCGCACGCCACGCAGTTCAACGTCCAGATTGCGGCGAATCAGTTTGAGCGCCACTTCTTTGCCGGCGTCGCTAACGGCGTAATAAACTTCGCCGAACCCGCCGCGACCGATGCCGCGCTTGATCGTGAACCCTTCCACCGGCTTGGCGCCACTGGCGTAGAGGAACTTCGCCGCCGCGCTGGGCCGTTCTGGTGAACCAATCGGTTCGAGCTGGACCGGCTCAAGTTGGGGCGGTTCGAGGGTTGGCGGCTGTTGGTTCATGGTTCGTTTGATTGTACCGCGCCGGACGAGTGTTTTGGTGGTTAGCCGGCCGCCCGTTTCCTTGAAAAAGGGGGCCGCCGTTTTTTTATCGCGTGACCGTTCAAAACACGGCGACGGAACGTCGCCGACTAACATAACTCTTCGAGGGAAACGCCCAGGGATTCGCCTTCCAACCGGGTTCCCGGGGGGAACGGCATGGCGCCGGAGATGGGCGTTCCGTCAAGGTTCAGCGGTAAATTGGTTCGTATTTTTAGGTCGGTTCCTTGCCGAAACAGCACGACATCGCCGGGCCATTTTCGGCACACCACGTGGCTGTGCGGTTGCGGGCCGAGGACGCAGCTTTCCGCCATCAGCAGCACCGCGTCCGCCGCGGGGGTGGTGCGGTGGCCGCTTTCGATGGTGAGCCGGGCCGTGGCGCTCAAGGCGTGTGGCCGGCGGAACCGCACTCGCACTGCCGAGCCGAGCTGGATGAGGCAGTCGGCGCCCAGCAGCAGCGGGCCAGTGACGAGCCGGCCATCGACCTGCGTGGGGCCAATTGGCTCCAGGACATGCCCGCCCGCCTCACGCCGCAGGATTGCGTGCCGCCGGGAAATGTCGGCCAGTATCGGTAGTGTGGCGCCGGCGGCAGGCTGACCGATCACGACCTCGGGCTCGAAGCAGAGCAAGAACCCGCCGACCGCATCGACCCACAACATGCGGCGCACCGATTCGGTTTGGGAATAAGCGAGAGACACGCGAGTTTTTCCCGACCGCAAAGTGGAAGACCGCGCCAGCGGCGCGCTGCTGCTCGATAGGGGATGATACGTCTTCGTGGCACGGAACTCCAACTCCCGCCACTGGCCGCTGGTTGCGTCGGTTGTGGCGGGAGGGGTGAACATGGTCGTTTAGTTGTTCGAGGCAAGTTTAGCCGCGGGACTCGTTCCCGCGATTTTTTGTTGGTCGGACAAAAACGCGCGGGGGCGAGCCCCGCGGCTAACTCGTTATCGACGCGTTACTTTTCGTAGCTAGCCACTTTCGCTTCGGGCTTCAGGCCGAAGTAGTTCGCCACTTGGTCGGCGATATCGTCGGCCGCCACTTCGGGCGAATCGAGCGGGATTTCGCCTTGGTAGTTCACATCGGCGTTGGCCAATTTGGCGGCCACATCGAGCTGGGCGTGAATGTCGGCGATCAGTTCTTTGGCCCGCGAAAGTTGGCTGTTGTCGATGATCACTTCGCTGGAGGCCTGGGCGACTTCCACGAGTTGCTTCTTGGCTTCCAAATTGGCGACATCGGTTTCCAACTTCTTCTGGGCGCTGATCATCACAGTCAGCTTTTGCCGGGCCGCATCGAGATTGGCCGTGCGGGCGTCCCGCATTTCACGGAGGTGATTGACCGTTTCTTCGTCCACCTTGAAGCGGGTGAAGCGGCGGGACAGGTCTTCGCGAACTTCGGCCGCACTGTAGCTGTGGCCCGCATAGCGGAACACGTTGCGGCCGCTGCTCACGTCGCTTTGTAGCCGCATGATGTCGCCTTTCGATTTGGCGTTTTGCGATTCGTAGTTCGAGATTTGCTCGTTGAGCCGTTCGAGTTCAATTTCTTCCTTGGCGATCACATGCATCGCCTTGCGGACTTCGGGGGTGAGTTGGCTGACCATTTCCCGAGCGCGATCGATTTGGAATTCGGTCGGGATGGTCTCCTTCACGGCGGAGCTGACCCGCTTGCCGGCGGTGGTGGCGTAGCTCCACAGGTCGCCGCCGACGAGTACGCCGGCCACGAGTCCTACAGTAAGAGTGGTGACGATGAGTTTACGAATCATGGCGGGACCTCGGAAAACGCTGGGGGTTTGGCTCGTCGGAACGAGCGAACCCGGTGGAAAAAACCCTTCTACAGGGGATTTCGCCCGCTATTGCCGAATCTTGGTGCGGGGGCGAAAATTATTGGAGAGAAACCCAAGTTGGGTGGCTGGGGTCGGCGCTTTCGCCGCCCCCAGCAGTCCCGTGGCAAGCGCCGGCTTGCTTCACGGCTGGGGGCGGCTGACGCGCCGACCCCAGCCACCCCCTGAGAAACCTATGCAAAACTGCCTACTGCCCACTGCCTACTGCCTACTTTTCGCCCTCGCCGGCTGCAACCCTGGCCCTGCCGAGCTGCCGGAAGCTGAGGTTGCCAAGCTGCGCACCGAGCGGCTGCTGGCCGAGGAGCCCGCCGACGCCCAAGGTGTCCTGGCGGTTCGGCAGGCGGTGGCGGAAAAGGCAGAAGGCGCCGAGGTGACGCTGGTCGGGGTGGTTGGCGGGATGCCGAACCCGCTGGCCGACACAGAGCCGGAGTTCCCATGGCGACCTCGGCAGGCGAGTTTTTTTGTGGTGGACGAAGCTACCGCCGCGGAGTTTGCGAAGCACACCGCTGAAGCGGGCGAAAACCATCAGGATTGTCCCTTCTGCGCCCGCCGCGCCGCGGAACAGGGGGACTCGGTCGCGGTGGTGAATTTCACCGGCCCCGATGCCAAAGTGCTGCCGGTGGACGCCCGGCAACTGTTCGACCTGAAGGCCGACGAAACCGTGGTCATCCGCGGCAAAGCACGCCTGCTCGGCGGCGAAGTGCTGGTGGTGGATGCGAAGGAGATGTTCGTTAAGAAGTAATGCGGAATGCGGATTTCGGAATGCGTAATCGCAGCGACTCCCAAAGATTCCGCACTCCGCATTCCCCCTTCCGCATCTTTATGATTTCAATCACGCCTGATTCCGAGCGTCCCGGCGGGTTTCGCCTCCGCACCGAAACCACCATCCGCCGGCCGGTGAGCGAGGTGTTCGCGTTTTTCTCGGACGCGCTCAACCTACAGACGCTCACGCCACCGTTTTTGCACTTCAAGGTCCTCACGCCGGCGCCGATTGAAATGCGGGCCGGAGCGCTGATCGATTATCAGTTGTGGCTGCGGGTGTTTCCCATCCGCTGGCGGACGGAGATCACCGTTTGGGAACCCAACGTGCGCTTCATGGACTGCATGCTCCGCGGCCCGTACCGCTACTGGGAACACACCCACGAGTTCCGCGAAACCCCCGAGGGAACCCACATGCTGGACGATGTGCGCTACGGCGTGCCAGGTGGAGCACTCGTTCACAGTTTAATTGTGAAGCGCGACGTAGAGAATATTTTTCGCTACCGGCAGGAGCAGTTGGAGCGGATTTTTTGTTAGCAACTTACGGTAATGGTGAGCCGATCGCGTTCAAAGCGGCAGCGGAGCGCTGCCGCCTGACATCACTTCCTAGATATCGTAATACAAACAAAACTCATACGGATGCGGCCTTAGCGCCATCGGCTTCACTTCGTGCTTAAGTTTGTACTCGATCCAGGTGTTGATCACGTCTTCGGTGAAGACATCGCCACGCAGCAAGAACTCGTGGTCTTTCGTGAGCGCGGTGAGCGCTTCTTGTAGTGAGCCGGGGGTGCCGGGGACTTCGGAGAGTTCTTCGGGGGAGAGGTCGTAGATGTCCTTGTCCATCGGCTCGCCGGGGTCGATTTTGTTCTGCACGCCATCGATTGCCGCCATCAACACCGCTGAGAAGGCAAGGTACGGGTTGCAGCTTGAATCAGGGCAGCGGAACTCCACTCGCTTGGCCTTCGGGCTGGGGCTGTACATCGGAATGCGGATGCCGGCCGAGCGATTGCGCTGCGAGTAGGCCAGGTTCACGGGCGCCTCGAAGCCGGGGACCAGCCGCTTGTAGCTGTTGGTGGTGGGGTTGGTGAACGCCAGAATCGCTGCGGCGTGCTTGAGCACTCCGCCCACCGCGTAGAGCGCCATATCGCTGAGGCCCGCGTAGCTGTTGCCTGCGAAGAGCGGTTGGCCATTCTTCCAAAACGAAAAATGGGTGTGCATGCCGCTGCCGTTATCGCTGAACAGCGGCTTCGGCATGAAGGTGGCGGTCTTGCCGTACTTGTGGGCGACCATTTTCACGATGTACTTGTACATGCACATCTTGTCGGCCATGGTGACCAGTTCATCATACTTCAGGTCGATCTCGCACTGCCCGGCGGTGGCCACCTCGTGATGTTGCGCTTCGACTTCCATGCCGCAGTCGATCATCGTCTGCATCATGGCGTTGCGCACGTTCATCAGTTGGTCGGCGGGAGGGCAGGGGAAGTACCCTTCCTTGTGGCGGATCTTGTGGCCCAGGTTGGGCCGTTCGTCGGCGCCGCGGTTCCACTCCGCTTCGCTGGAGTCGATGTAATAGAACCCGCAGTTGGGCGATTGGTCGAAGCGAATGTCGTCGAAGATAAAAAACTCCGCCTCGGGGCCGATGAAGCAGGTGTCCGCCACGCCGGTGCTCTTGAGATAGTTGGCCGCCTTGCGGGCGACGTTGCGCGGATCGCGCGTGTAATCTTCCCGCGTGATGGGGTCCTGCACATTGCAGATCAGGTTGAGCGTCGCGAGATCGGTGAAGGGATCAACGAACGCCGTCGTCGGGTCGGGCACCAGTAGCATGTCGCTCTCGTTGATCGCCTGCCAGCCGCGAATGCTGGAGCCGTCAAAGCCAAGCCCTTCGTCAAAGACTCCTTCGTCCAGCTTCGAAACCGGAATGGTGAAATGCTGCCACACGCCAGGGAAGTCCATGAATCGAAAGTCGATCGCTTTGATGTCCCGCTCGCGGCACAGAGCGAGCACATCCTGAGGCGTGAGGGGAGCGTGGCGATCGTGGGGAGCGGCGGGCATTTCGCGTCTCGGGGAAAAGTGTCGTTGGGGCGGTGTCGTACCACTCCCCCCGACTAACGTCGGGGGCTCATGAGAAACATCCGGACACATTCATGAGCCCCCGGCGTCAGCCGGGGGAATAGTGCCATCAATCGTAAACCACCCGCCGAAGGAGCGAAAGAACCGCAAAGTCGCCGCAGAGCACCCAGCGTCGCAGGGTGATGGCGTGATTTAGGCAAGCTGACCGGCCTGCACGCATCGTGCGGGGGGTGAAGCGGCTGAGCGTTCGATAAACCTGAGGGATCGTACCGTTCGTTCCCGTTGGCGGCATTGCAACGATTGCTAGCGAGTTAACCGCGGCATGAAAACCAAGGCGCAGAACCGCGCGAAACCACCGATTGCCGCGGCGCTCCTTCTGGCACTCACCGGGCTGGCGGTTGCGCGCGTCGGGTGGTTAGCGACTCGGCCGGCGCCGGTTACTTTGCCGGCGCCGACGATTGCGTCGCAGCTTACGCCGGAGGAGTACACGGCGCTGGCGGCGGCGTGTCCGTCGGCAATGGAAATTCTGCAAGCGCCGGCGGTGCAGCGAACCGCTTACGTGACATCGGGCGAAGCAGACGCGATCCCGATTCCAACGGCAAGGATTACCGGCGTGCGAATTGCGCAGGCCCCGGCGAAGGAGACGTCTGGCGATTGGCTGGTGAGTCCGGAGGAGTGGTACGCGCCGGAGGATAAGCCGAAGGTGGAGGCGCCCGCGCCGGTGGAGCCGCCTAAGGTTGCAGAGCCGCCGAAATCGGTGAAGTCGCCGAAGGTTGAAGCAGAGCCGAACGCTAAGCCGCAGGCGGCAGAAGAAAAGCCTACCCCGCCTGCGGGTGAAGGAAAACCATCAATCATCGAAGCGGAGAAGCCGGTGGTTGAGGAACCGGTAGTCGGGCAACCTGCAAAGGCCGACGGGCTGAGAAGCCCGTCGTACGTGGAAAAAGAACCGGAGTCGCCGAGTGAGACGGCAGCGCCGTCGATCAAGCTGCCCGCTCCGCCAACGGAAGAACCGCCTGTAGCAGAGCCGGTCGTTGAATCGAAACCTGCCATCGAAAATGCGGCGCCGTCGGCGAAAGTCAAACGGTTCGCCCCGCCGCCGGCGCCGCCGAAGGCGTTATCGCTGGGGACGCCTGCGCCCGCTGTCGCGGAACCAACTAAAACGTCACCATTCGCGCCGCCCGCTTCACCGATCTCACCGCACGGTGTAGTCTCCGCGAAGCCAAGCACGCCGCAGTCGGCGGCGGAGGCGCTCAAGGCGCATCAGGAATTGTTTGCGAAGAACAACTATCCATCGGCGCTCGAGTGCGCGAAGTGTCACCAGGAAATCTACGATCAGTGGAGCATTTCGAGTCACGCCTACGCGTATGTCTCACCCATGTTCCACAAGTTCGAGCAGCGGATTAGCGAGCTCTCCAATGGCACGGTGGGCTACTTCTGCACCCGCTGCCACGGGCCGACCGTGACGGCGATGTGCCTGCCGCGCGAAATGCCCCTCGGTGAAATGCCTGCGGTGGCTCGCGAGGGGATCACCTGCGTGGCGTGTCACCGGATCAACGAGCGGTATGCGAAGGTCAACGGCGAGCGGCACGTCATTCCCGGCGATGTTTATGCCCCTGTCTACGGCCCGATCGGCGGCGATGGCGTGGCGGAAGTCATCGCGAAGAAAAGCGACTACAAAGTGAAAACGTCGGCCCACGAGAAGGGCGCCGGGCTTGACATGCACACCGAGGGGCGGTTCTTCGAGCACCTCGACCAAAGCGAATACTGCACCGCGTGCCACCAGGTGGCCGTCCACCCCGGCATCAAACTGGAAGTGGTGTGGGAGCAGTATCGCGCCAGCCCCGCGTGCAAGAAGGGGGTCACCTGCCAGGCATGCCACATGGGCAAGATCCCGGGCGTGGCGAGCGGCTACGAAGTTGGGGCAATCGCCAAGCTGAACGACAAGACGGTCCGCAGTGATCGGCTCAAACACAACCACATCTTCTACGGCCCCGGTTACTCGATCGCGCACCCCGGCGTCTTCCCAGTCCATGAGAAGGCGAGCAAGTGGACGTTCGACGAATGGCTCTCGTTTGACTGGCGCGCTGGTTGGGGGACCGACAAGTTTGAAGACGCGGTTGAGGATGGCCAAATTATGGTGAACTTCCCGCCCGTGTGGAAAGAGAGCGACGACCGCTACGACGCGCGCGAAATCATCGAAGACAACCTTGCGAAGTTGGCCGTCAAAAAGCGCACGCGACATTTGGTGATGGAAGCCGGATCGCACGTTGCAGGACCGCATTTCGAGTGCGCGCCGGCCGCCGGGCAAGAACTCAAATTTAGCTACACGGTGACCAACACCAACGAGGGTCACAATCTCCCGACCGCATCACTCGGCGCTCAGCCGCAGTTGTGGGCGAACGTGGTGCTCATCGGCCCCACGGGGGAACGGTTGTGGGAATCCGGCTATTTGGATTCGTACGGCGACCTGTGCGACATTCACAGCCGGGACGTGCGCAATAAACTGGCGCCGTTCGATTGGCAACTCTTCAATCTGCAAACAATGTTCCTCATCACCGGCGCCACGGGGACTGACCGGGAGTTGCCGTTGCCGGTCAACATCGACATCGACCAAGTCGCCCAGCTTCGCCCGGGGGCGATTCCAATCACCGTAACCAACCATCCGCCGTTCATCCGGATGGAAAGCCGCTCGCTGGCGCCGCTTGGCGCGAAGCGGGTGAACTACAAGATTCCCGCGGAACTGGTCTGCCAACCGGGCCGGTACCGCTTAAGCTTCCGGATGCGCAGCCGCACCGAACCGATTTACTTCATGAACTTCTGCCGCTCGACCCCCGAAATGGACCGCGCGATGCTCGAAGGTATTTTGGATTTCCACACTTCGAGCGTGGAGTTTGAAGTTCGTTAACGTTAGCCGCGGGGCTCGTCCCCGCGCGTTGTTGATCGTGACCAACCGCTTACCATCCCGACGCAATCCTCTCCGCAGCGCACTCGCGCTCGCGGTCGTGCTGTCGTTCGCGATGGCAAGTTACGCTGATCCAACCCTCTTCGCGCCGCCCTCCGTTGTGAAAAGCGCGGGGCCAGTTGTCAACGAACCTGCCTCCGCGGCGAACGGCGAGGTGTGCATGGCGCCGCACAGCGAAAGCTTTAAACCTGTCGTCGGCCGCTTCGGATTCCTTCCGCCCCCCCCTTTAGAGTGCGCTCCGCCGCCGATCGAACCACCCCCAATAAAGCAAGAAAAATACGACTTCACGAAACTCTTCCCGGAACCCGCGGCGCCATGCCTTGACCCCGATGGCTACCACGCTCCGTGCGATCTGGGTGACTTCAGCAGCGGCCCTTGTTGGGAAGGCCAAGCGTACGACCCGTGCGCCGCGCAGGAAGTTTACGCCGGCAAAACCGAGGTGCTGCCGCAGCGGCCGTGGGTCGAACTGGGGATGCCATTCTATGGCAACGGCCCCGTGCCGCCGTCGCAGGAATGGTTTGGCCCAACCAACCTCGTGCAGCAGAAGTTCTACGTCTACGGCGACTGGCGGGCCGCGCTCGCACAGAACAACAACGTGGCGAGCAAAGACACCGTGCTTGCACATCGGCTCAACCTTGATCTCGATTACTGGATTACCTCCACAGAACGGGTTCACGCCTTCATTGGTCCGTTCCAGGAAGGCGCTCAGTTCATGCGGATCGAAGATGGCGACTACATCGAAGAGCTCGACTTCTTCGACCCCAACACCGACACGCTCTTCTTTGAAGGGGACGCCGGCCAGATGCTCGGCGGGTTCGAGCACACACTCGCGCCGTTCGATATGCCGGTGACATTTGGTCTCGTACCACTCTTGTTTCAGAACGGCATCTGGATGCAGGATGCGCTGGTGGGTGGCGCCGTGACGATTCCCGCACGCAATAGCCCGGGGCTCGACTGGTCGAACTTCGATGTCACCATGTTCGCAGGTTTCAACCACATCTCGAGCGGCGCTTTCGGCTTCGACGAAAACGCCGCCAACGTGGTGGGCGCCACCACTTTCATCGAAGCCCGCGGCGGGTACATCGAAGCGGGGTACGCGTTCCTCGCGGATAACGAAGGGGTGGGTCGCAGCTACCACAACCTGGGGCTCAGCTACACGCGGCGGTATGCAAATCTGCTGTCGAACTCCGTCCGCTGCATCGTGAACGCCGGACAGGACGGCCCGCGTGACGCGCGCACCGCCGACGGCGTGCTGCTGCTGATGGAGAACTCCCTGCTGTCGAAGAATCCGTACAACGTGATTCCGTACGTAAACTTCTTCGCTGGCTTCAATTCGCCCCAACCAGTTGCGCGGACGGCCGCCTTCGGTGATGTGCTCTTCAATACGGGCATTCTGTTTCAAAGCGATTTGCTGACCGGTTATCCCACGCTCGACGCGACTGGGAATAACACCTACGGCGCCGCCGCGGGGCTTGATTTGCTTGCGTCGCCGAACTTCCAGCAGCAACTGATCGTCGAAACCGCGGTGCTGCAGGTGATGGGCGATGCTGCAACCCGCAACGCCCCCGGCGCCCAGTACGGGGTGGGCGCCCGGTACCAGTTGCCCCTCTCGAAGGCGACCCTCATCCGCGCCGACGTGATGCACGGCTGGCTGGAAGACGCCACCGACGCCACCGGCGCCCGCGTGGAATACCGCTGGAAGTTCTAGTTGTGAATGGGGTGGCCCCGACTGTCGGCCGCGCAAGACTCTCCATTAAAGCAAAACGTCACCGGCCGATTGTCGGGGCGGCCGGCAGGCCGTAGTAGGTGTTCGATTAAGCGGCCGCCTTAATTCCTACGGGCTACCGCCCGCACTGACATTCGGCCGGTTGCGGTTGAATTGCAAAACGAGTCAATCGCGGCCGAAAGTCAGTGCCACCCAGCGGAAAGCAATGCACCCGCTTGATTGGGGTTGCCCCACAGCGGACAATACAAGGCCAGGAGAAAACCGATGCCCGCTGCCCCCACGATCGCGTCTCCCAACGTTCCCGATGCCGCCGGCCGATTTGGCAAGTACGGCGGCCGGTACGTGCCCGAAACGCTCGTCCGCGCGCTCGAAGAGCTGACCGTCGAGTACGACAAGTCGCGCAGCGACGCGGCGTTTCAAGCGGAACTCGACGAACTGCTCAAGCACTTCGTCGGCCGGCCGTCGCCACTCTACCACGCCAGGCGGCTAAGCCAGCAGGTTGGCGGCGCGCAGATTTATTTCAAGCGCGAAGACCTTAACCACACCGGCGCCCATAAGATCAACAACACGCTGGGGCAGTGTTTACTCACCATGCGGATGGGCAAGAAGCGCGTCATCGCCGAAACGGGCGCCGGCCAGCATGGCGTGGCGACGGCCACCGCGTGTGCGCACTTCGGCCTGCCGTGCGTGGTGTACATGGGCGAAGAAGACATCCGCCGCCAGAAGCCGAACGTTTTCGCAATGAAGCTGCTCGGCGCCGAGGTGCGCCCGGTCACCAGCGGCAGCCGCACGTTGCGGGACGCCATCAACGAAGCGATGCGCGATTGGATGTCGAGCGTTGAAACCACCCACTACATTCTCGGCTCGGTCGTCGGCCCGCATCCCTTTCCACGCATCGTGCGCGACTACCAATCAGTCATCGGCAGCGAAACGATCGACCAATGCCGCTCGCGGCTTAGCCGCTTACCGAATGTGGTGGTCGCCTGCGTCGGCGGCGGCAGTAACGCGGCCGGGATGTTCTATCCGTTCGTGCCGCATGGCGAAGTCGAACTTGTCGGCGTCGAAGCCGGCGGACGCAGCAACCAGCCCGGCGATCACGCGAGCCCTTTAACCTACGGCCAACCCGGCGTGCTCCATGGCAGTTTCAGCTACGTAATGCAAGACGACGACGGCCAAACGTGCGACGTCCACTCAATGTCGGCCGGCCTCGATTACCCCGGCGTCGGCCCCGAGCACAGCTACTGGAAAGACGCCGGCCGCGTGCGTTACACCAGTTGCCGCGACGATGAAGCGCTCGCCGCCTTCGACGCCTGCGCATCGGCGGAGGGGATTATGCCGGCGCTAGAAACGTCCCACGCGGTGGCGAAAGCGATGGAAATCGCCAGAAGTCGCACGCCGGACGAAGTGGTGGTGGTCTGCCTCTCCGGCCGCGGGGACAAAGACGCCACGGAAATCGCGCGGCTGAAAGGGGTGCAGTATGGTTAAGCAACAAGAGTCGGAATCAACTTCGATCAACTTGCCGGCCGAGCTTCTCGCCCGGGCAACAGCTGCCGCAAAGCGGCATGGCATGCCGCTGGACGTGTTTTTGGTGAATTGCATCGAGCAAGGCCTTCACGACGCGAATGTTACCCGAACGCCGTTGGCCGATTCCGCCACGGTGCAGGCCGATGCGGCCGCGGGGCGGGAAGAGAATTTAGCGCTGCACTTGTATGAGCGGATTGAGTAGACTCTCCGCTTGACCTTTCCATGCTGTGACCAATCGGTCGCGCAGCGCACCCATTACAAAACTCATGCCCTCCATCGACCAACTCTTTGCCGACCTCCGCGCCGCTAAGCGCAAAGCTCTCATGCCGTTTGTGACGGCGGGGGACCCCGATCTCGACTTCACCGCGGCCGTGCTGCAAGAGGTGGTCAAGCGTGGCGCCAGTTTGTGCGAAGTGGGCATTCCCTACAGCGACCCCATAGCCGATGGGCCAGTCATTCAAGCGAGCTACACCCGCGCGCTTGGCGCCAAGGTGAAGCTGAGCGGCATCCTTGAAATGCTCGGCAGCACGGCGCCGAAGCTGGCCGCCCCGGTGGTGACGATGGTCAGCTACGCGATCATCTTCCGCCACGGCGTGGAGCGCTACTGCGATGATGTGGCCCAGCGCGGCGTCTCCGGCTTGATCGTCCCCGACCTGCCGGTCGAAGAATCGCCGCAGCTTGCGAAAGTGTGCGCTGCCCGCAATTTGAGCCTGATTCAACTGGTGACTCCCACCACGCCGCGCGACCGAGCGCTACGCATCTGCGAGACTTCCACGGGGTTCGTCTACTATGTCTCCGTCGCCGGGATCACAGGCGAGCGCCGCGATCTACCCCCAGAACTTTTGGAGAATGTCGGCTGGTTGCGCACACAGACGAAACTGCCGATCTGCATCGGCTTCGGCGTCAGCACGCCGGAGCATGTGAAGCTGCTCGCCCCGGTGGCGGATGGGCTGATCGTCGGCTCGGCAATCGTCCGTCGTGTGGCCGATGCCGCCACTCGACCGCGGGCCGAGGTGCTGCGTGAAGTCGGCGATTACGTGGCGGAATTGGTCGCCGCGCTCTAACGGTTGGGCAAACTGGCAGCCTACTCGGGCGGTGGCAATCGTGCTAACCTAACCCCACGCATCACTGTCTTCAGGAGCAGGTTCTCGATCATGTCCGCCACCGACGTTAATCCCTTTGGCCTGACCAAAATCAATCGCGACAAACTGCCCAAGGGGGGCAATTTGTGCGAATACTGCACCGCCAAGTGCTGCAAGTATTTCGCGCTGCCGATCGACATTCCGGAGACGTTTGAAGAGCTGGAATACATCCGCTGGTATCTGCTGCATGACCGGGCAAGTGTCTTCAAAGAGGACGACGATTGGTACCTGCTCGTTCACACCACCTGTGAGCATTTGCTCCCGGACAACCGCTGCGGCATCTACGAAACCCGCCCCAAAATCTGCCGCGATTACACCACCGACAACTGCGAGTACGACGACTCCTGGTGCTACGATTTTTACCTCGAAACCGCCGACCAAGTTTGGGAGTACACCGAAGCGGTCTTGCAGCCGAAGGGCGAATCGATTCGTAGTCGGAAGCCGAACCCGCTGGCGATTGTCTAGGAGGGGCTAGGGGTCGGGGGCTAGGGGCTAGGGAATGCCCAGGATTTCGTGCCGTTAGCAGAATTCGCTTCGCCCTTTCAACAACACTCCCTAGTCCCCAGCCCCTGTCCCCTAGCCCCTCACTAATGTCCCGCATTGAACCACGCACGCTCAAGGGTTTCCGCGACTACTTGCCGCAGGCGATGATTCCGCGCGAGCGGATCATGGAAACCGCCCGCCGTGTGTACCGCTCGTTTGGCTACGCGCCGATCGATACGCCGGCACTGGAGTATCTCGAAATCCTCACCGGCAAGGGGAGCGACGAGACCGATAAGCAACTTTACCGCTTCCAAGACCACGGCGGCCGCGATGTCGGCTTGCGGTTTGACCTGACTGTGCCGCTCGCGCGGTTCGTCGCCCAGCACTCGGCCGAGCTTGGATTGCCGTTCAAGCGGTATCACCTAGCCACGGTGTGGCGGGGCGAGAACACCCAGCGCGGCCGCTACCGCGAGTTCATGCAGTGCGATTTCGACACCATCGGTACAACCGGCGTCGCGTCGGACATTGAAACGGTCCTCGTGGTGGGCGAACTGTTGCGGCAAATCGGCCTCGAACAGTTCACTATTCGCATCAACCACCGCGGCGTGCTTAATGGGTTGCTTGAAAAAGCCGGCCTTGCCGAGCAAAGCACAGCGGTGCTGCGTTCGCTCGACAAGCTCGCCAAAATCGGCCGCGAGGCGACCCTCGCCGAAATCCAGCGGACCGCCGGCGCCACAACCGCGCAGTCCGAGCAAGTGCTTGCGCTGGTGGATGTAACGGGCGATAGCGCCGCGATGCTCACGCAACTCGCCACAATCACCGCAGGCAGCGAGCGTGGCGCGGCCGGTGTTGCGCGCTTGGCCGAAGTGATTCGCGCCGTCGAGCAAACACCCGGCATGGCAGGTCGTGTGCAGCTTGATGTTTCGATCGCGCGGGGCCTCGATTACTACACCGGCCTCGTGCTGGAAACCACGCTTGGCGAACTCCCCGGTATCGGCAGCATCGCCAGTGGAGGGCGGTACGACAATTTGGCGAGCCTTTACACCACTCAGGAACTCCCCGGCATCGGCGCGTCGCTCGGGCTTGATCGGCTTCTCTCCGCGCTTGAAGAACTCGGCCGTATCCCCGCGGTGAGCACGCCGGCCGAAGTTTTCCTGCCGTACTTCGCCGCTGATAAGCTGAGCGACTATCTTCGCGTGGCGAGCCAACTTCGCGCCGCGGGGTTCGGCGTGGAGTTTTATCCCGAGCCGAGGAAGCTCGGCGCCCAACTCAAATACGCCGACAAACGAGGATTCCGCGCCGCGGTAATCATCGGCGCCGACGAGTTCGCTGCTGGCCAGTGTCAACTGAAAAACCTGTCCGATGGCGGCAGCCAAACGCTCACCCTCGAAGCTGACGCGGCAAGTCTGGTTGCGGCATTGCGGGAACTCGTCAAAAAAACTTGACATTCTCCCCAGAATCTTCATACTTGGTGCCAAGCCGTTGGGCCGTTCGCAAGTGGGTTGGGGCAGGAAGCGAACGAGCGCGACAAGAAGTCTTCTCTCCGGCCACCATTCGTGCTGGTTCCACATCCACTGCGCTAAGCGCTGGCGCTTGCGCCGAGTTGAATCTTTGGGGGGAGACTTCTCATGCAACAGAATGTGCTTGACGCGATTCGGGAAGGCAACTGGAATTTTGAGCCGGCTATCGAGAAGGGCGGCATCTTTTCTTCCACCGCCGCAATTCCCGGCTCTCCGGAGAAAATCGATATTCTCGCCGCGCGGGCTGAACTCGGGTTGCCGCTGTGGCATGAGGAAGACCGCCAGGACTACGAAGACTGGCGGCGCGAGCAGCAGGCGTGAGGGTCGGTGATCACCCAATTCACACGGGGCTCGCCGCTGCGCGCTCGGCGTGCGATGATAAGGGCATCAACATCGCACCCCAATTCGAGCATCGCAACATGCCCAAATTCGAAGTCACC
The DNA here is from genome assembly GCA_022841705.1 of Pirellulales bacterium. Classification (GTDB taxonomy): domain Bacteria; phylum Planctomycetota; class Planctomycetia; order Pirellulales; family Lacipirellulaceae. Next base: position 1,048,766 of record JALHQZ010000002.1, on the reverse strand, counting down.
GTGCCGCACCCGATGTCGGCGGAAGATTCACGCGAGAAGCTGGTTAGTCTCCTCTCCAAGCTGCAAGAGCATTACCAGAACCAGCTCAGCGGGCTTACGCACGAATGGCAGGGGAACACGATGAACTTTTCGTTCAGCACCTTCGGCTTCAAAATCGCCGGGGTGTTGGAGGCGGCCGACCAAAAGGTGACCGTCCGCGGCGATCTGCCGTTTGCCGCGGCGATGTTCAAGGGCAAGATCGAAGGCGATATTCGCCAGCAGCTCGAGAAGTTGCTGAAATAGGGGCGGTAATCACATCCGCGCCGATTCTACCGGTTGTACCACCCCCAGGTGGATGCTCCGAACTGTCAGGAACTTGACCCTCCCCGGCCGTAACCTACCTTTCTGTGTTCACCCGCGCCTGAGGTGGTGAGCGGACGAAAAATGCAATTTGGCCGCGTCCTCACCCGGCGACGATTGAAGTCCCTGATAGTTGCGGAGCACCAACGAGATGAGCGCCCGAGTTCTTGTCGCCGACGATTCCAGCACCATGCGGAAGATCATTCTTCGCAGCCTCGCCGCTGTGGGGGTTCCGACGGCCACCGAAGCGGCCGACGGTGAAGAAGCGATCAACATGTTCAAGCCCGGCAATTTCGACCTGGTACTGACCGACTGGAACATGCCCCGTAAAAACGGCCTGGAAGTGATCCAGGAAATCCGCAAGCAAGACCCCAAGGTCACCATCATCATGGTCACCACGGAAGCCGAAAAGTCGCGCGTGCTGGAAGCGATTCAGGCGGGCGTTTCGGACTACTTGGTGAAGCCCTTCACCGCGGAGATGCTGCGGGAGAAGCTTGAGAAGCACGGTTGCTAATTTAAACAACACGGCCACCGAGCGTGGCCGGCTAACGAACCATTCCAACCGGGCCGTGATTCAGCTTGATGAATCGCGGCCCGGTTTTTTTGTTGGCGCGATCACTACAAAGCACAGAGTTTAACGCCTCGCGCAAGGAAAGATTTATTCCGCCGGTTTCGGCTGAATGCGTTGTGCAACCGGCTCGTGAAGAATTGCGGTGTGGCTCAGAGGCTAGCCGATGCTAGCTTCTGGCGGAGAAGGTTCCGCCGTACGCGCCCCGAGACAAGGATGTCCGTCGTGGCTTCACACTTCATCCTTGGGTCGGGAGAGTTAACATCGTGGCCGAAAAACTGCGCACCATCCGAATTGTCACCCGCGGCGCCAATGGAGAAATCCGCAGCAAGGATTATCCTCACCAAGACACCCTGCTCCGGATGCACACGCAGATCGGCATCGACGACTGCAGCACCGATCTCACCCTGCGCGGGATGCCGGTGTTCCGCGGCCTGATTGGCCCGATGGCCGACGGCAAGGACGTTGTCCGCTACGAAAGCCCCGAGGTGTTCGAAACCCTCACCAAAGAATGGGGCGCCCCCGCCGCCGGCCGCCGTCGCCGCCGGACGGCGGCGAGTTAGTGGGCAGCAGGCAGTAGGCAGAGGGCAGTGTTCGCCGGCGGGCCGTGTTCTCAAAGAATAGACTGCCGTGTTGGTGCTACAGCCGGCGCTTGGATCGAAGCGTTAGGCGCTAGATAATCGCACGCACCGCGTGCCCGCGGCCAAGTTCTGTTGGCCCTAGCCCCTAACCCCTGATCCCTAGCCCCATCCCCATGACCATCTTCACGAAAATCATCCGCAAGGAAATTCCCGCGGACATCGTGTACGAAGACGAAGACTGCCTCGCATTCCGCGACATCAGCCCACAGGCGCCGGTCCATGTGCTGGTGATCCCGAAGAAGGAGATCAAGTCGATCGCCGACCTCGCGCCAGAAGATGGCCCGCTTGTGGGCCGAATGATGCTGGCGATTCAAAAGCTGGCTGCTGAACTCGGCCTCGAGCCCGGCTATCGCGTGGTCACCAACATCGGCCCTGATGGCGGCCAATCGGTCGATCACTTGCATTTCCACATCCTCGGCGGCCGCCAACTCGGCTGGCCCCCCGGTTAGAGTCGCACTCGCTTCAGAACTGGTCATTTCGGCTTGGTCATGGGGCATTCGAATGACCAATGACCAAGCCGAAATGACCAATGTCGGAAGCACTCCCGCCTCCGCTGTCCTTGGCGATTTTCTCCCCGGGCGATTACACTAGAGGCTTACGCCATCCAGGAGCCCGCGTTTGAGCCACGAGTCGATCACCACCCCGTCCCAATTGGCTGACCTTTGTGGTCGGCTGCGCGGTCAGGCGCGAATTGGGTTTGATACCGAGTTTGTTTCCGAAGACACGTTTCGCCCCGAACTGTGCCTCGTGCAGGTGGTGGCCGAGGGCGTGCTGGCAGTGATCGATCCGCAGAAGGTGGGCGATCTCAAAGAGTTCTGGGAAGTGTTGGCCGATGGTTCGCATGTGACGCTGGTCCATGCGATGCGTGAAGAGGTCAGCTTTTCGCTCACCGCGATCGGCCGGCCGCCGGCGAATATCTTTGACACCCAAATCGCGGCCGGCCTGTGCGGGCCCGATTACCCCGCCGCTTACGGCAACGTGGTCACGCGCTTCACCGGCAAAAAGGCGAATAAGGGTGAACAGCGGACCGACTGGCGCAAGCGGCCGCTGACCAAGGACCAAATCGACTACGCGCTGGAAGATGTGCGGTACCTGTTCGCCCTGCACGATGCGATGCTGAAGGCGCTCACCAAGCTCGGTCGCCTGGAGTGGCTGGCTGAAGAGCATCAAAAGTACTACGACGATTTGCTCATTGCCCGCACCCAACCGCGTTGGCGGCGCGTCTCCGGCATTGGGAATCTGCCGACCCGGTCGCTGGCCATCGTGCGTGAACTTTGGAAATGGCGCCAAGAAGAAGCGGAGCGGCGTGACCTTCCGCCACGCCGGATCTTGCGAGACGATCTGCTCGTTGAGCTCGCCAAGCGCAAGATGGATAGCCCCGACAAAATCCGCGCTGTCCGCGGAATGATGTACGGCCAGCTCAAGAACTCGCTGCACGACATCGCCGCGTGCGTGAAGTGTGGCCTCGAAGCCCCGCTCGACGATATTCGCGGCCAAGGCCGCACGATGGCGCCGGCGCAAGTTTCGCTGCTCGGCCAATTCCTCACGCCAGCTATCACCAGCATTTGCCACAAAGCGAATGTGGCCGCCAGCCTCGCCGGCACGGCGAGCGACGTGCGCGACCTCATCGCCTTCCGCCTCGGCTACGAACTCGAAAGCGAAGACCCGCCGATCCTCGCTTCCGGCTGGCGCGCCGAACTCATCGGCCACCTGATCGAAGACCTCATCGCCGGCCGCAAAAGCATCCGCATCGGCGACCCCGAGAGTGATCACCCGCTGGAGTTCGATGAAGTTCAACCGTCGGTGTAACTCCTCAAGTGATGCCCGTTTAGCCGCGACGCGATAGCGGAGCGCGCTTCAAACCAGCGTCGATTGCTACGGCGCTTTCGACTCAAACCCCGCCGGTTGCACCGCTCCATCGCTATCCGGTGTCGGCAACGGTTGGGCGTTCGCATCAACGGTTAGCGTCTTCGGGGGCTCCGTTTTCTTCGCGACCAAATCAACCGGCGCATTGAAGATTGCGGGTTGCGAAATCGCCGCGGGTGGTTTGCGTTTCTTGCCGGGGAGTTCCGCGGGCAGCTCGAGCGCGCTGGCGAGGCTGCCGCCGGCGAAATTGGTCCCTTCGTGAATGGCGCCTTTTTGGAACGGCCCGGCGCCCATCACCCACACACCGGTCGAGGCGCTGTCGTCCTTTGCTAGGCCCGACTGCCACACCGGTTTGCCCGTTTCGCGATGGTACGCAAACACGCCGATCTTCGCGGTGGCCCGTTGGTTCTGCCGTTTGGCGATCGCGATTTCCGGAATCGCCGCGGGCACGCCGGTGAGCGCCCCGACCTGCGGCACCTGCACGGCGGGGATGCCGAAGAGCAGGTCGTGGTGATCGGTGCCGATGCCCCCGCTGCGCGGTTCGACCACAAACTCCGCCTCCTCCCGCGTATTCTTCAGGATGCACCCGCACGCCATCATCCGCTGCTTGAGACTGCTGATGAGGTACGGATACGCCCGGTCCATCGGCTCGGTAACGTACCGCTCTTCGAGGAACACCGTTTGATCGGCCAGCAGCCGAAAGTCAATCTGCTCGACGGCGTGATCGATCGCGTCGGAGATCAGCAGTTGCTCCGTGCCGGTGCGCACCGAGTTCGGCAACCGCGTGGCGCCACAGCCGGTGAAGAGACCGAGGAGCAGCAAGCAGAGAATGGTTCGTCCGCTGTTCATCCGCGGACCGTAGCAGATGCTTCTGAAGAGACAAATAGCTGGCAGTGCTAGCGAGTTTATGTAGCACGGGACCGAAGTCCCGTGCGAGCGTTGCTGGCGATTATCACGGGACTTCGGTCCCGTGCCACGATTCTGGCCGCCTCGACCAGTGATGTGGGGCGGGGACGGAGAAATCGAACCATATCCAGACGAGAGAGATAGGGATGGTAGCGAGCCAGAACCACCGCCAAAAATTGAAATTGCCACGCTAAACCGTAATGCGGGGTCAGCGGACGGTGGTGATTGCGATTGTGCGCTTATGGATTTGGCAACTCGGTATTCAGCCTAACCTCCCGGTTCAGCGGCGGCGCGTTAGCGCCGTCCGCTGCAACCGGTTGTTAGCTGGCAGCATTGCTAAGCTACTCGATCAACTCGATCTCGCCCGGCCGCCACGTCTTGTCGAACCAAGGTTGCAGCGGGCCATAGAGCCGCAGAAGCGTATTCCAACCCTTGCCGGGGACGGTTTGCACCCAGTTGCTTTCCTTGCCCTCCGGAGGCTTCGGTCCGAAGAAAACATCGACCGAGCTGTCCGAATTGACTTGCAGTCCTTTGGTCTGGCTGCTAACCGCCGGCCACTGCTGGTCGGTCTGGAGCATTGAGCGGGTCTGGTTGTCGTAGAGAATTACTGACCAAAAATTGGCAACCGGGATCTTGGGCGGCAGGTGGAGCTTGTAGTTCCTGCCGCCGTCGAGTGGATTGCCTTCGGAGTCGACGAAGGCGGCCATATATTGCGACCCTTGGCCTACCATCTTGGAGTCCATGGCGGGTGTTACGCCGGTTGCATAGAAGAAGAACCCTGCATAACCATCCAGATGGCGCGCGCCGTTCTCCTCGAACTTGTAGCCACCAACAAATCCTGTACGCCATGCGCTCTTCGTATCCGGATAATAGTAACCCTCGGGCGAGCGCCAGCGGTACATCAAGGCGCGTGCTGTTGCATCGCCTACCAACGCCGCCTCGGTGAGTATCTTCTTCATCCGCGCATCAGGATTGAAGGGCTTTCCCTTCTGGATGCCGAGGGATGCCCAGAGGCCAAGCGTGGTGGGGTCGACTGACTCCGTCGGCTCCTCCTGAACCACCTCGTTGAGATATTCCCAGAACGGATAATCAGCTGGGCCGACCGTATTGAAATCCCGTCCGGAGACGTTGACGAAATTCAATTTTGGTGGATTGGCCGCTTGGGATAAAGGGTAAATCTTCGTGAACTGTTTAACCAGATCCACGCCCGGCTTCGGATCGCCGTTCTCGAGGAAGGTTCGCCAGGCTATCCAGTTGCTGTACGTCTCAGACCGGACCACGAAGTACCCCGGAGGAACTTCACCACTGTAACCCGGAGGAAGGATCAAGTACTTGCCGCCCTCACCCTTGTCCGGCCCGACCATGCCGATATCGGTGACAAAGTGGTACCACATATCGTCGAGCAGACCGAGCACCTTTGGCGGCACCTCAACGACCAGCGGACCATCGCGGAGGTCCAGCCAGAACCAGGTGTATGGCGTGTTGTTGTTGGGGGTGAGGAAGAGTGAGCGGGCGTTCATCATGGTCTCGAAGATCGGCACAGTTGTATTAGCCGGCCCCACCTCGAGGATTCCCTTGCGGTTCGCATACTGGCTCACCGGCGCCAGCCCGAGCAGGTAGGCCTGCACGGCGCGCTGGAAGTCAAGATTGTCGTAAAGCTTTTCAACGGAGGCATCGTCAGGAAAACCGTCGAAGAACTTTAGAGTGCCCAAACGGGTTTCCACCTTGTCCGGCATTGCGATCCCTGCCGGGACTTCAGTCGTCATTTTCATCTTTGGCGGAGTTTGTGCCTGCGCGGTGCTGATGATCAGAGCGCAAGCAATCGCAACGGCGAATCCTGCCATCTTGTGTTTAGTTATCATTCGTATCTCCTTTTTTGAAGTTTGGTGGGTGGCCGGTTTGGTTGTTGCCAGCGAACGGCCGTCATCACCGGGTGGCGGGAGTAAGGTTTCCATTTCAAGTCCGCTGGCTACCGCCACTCCGGTGCATGGCATGGTTACCTGACAGTGTCGAGCGCGGATTGAATTGCAAGTTTGAGTGCGGAATGAGGATTGTGTGATTTTACGGCGTCTGCGATCACTTCGGGCTGTCTCGCAATTATGTCAATTGTAACGTCCTTGAAAGTGATCACAAATTGACGTCCACCAATGGGCGACCAGCGTTTCGTTTCCGCTGTGTCGAAGAGTTCGTGAAATGTGTAGCACCGCAAGCCTAACGCAGCATACGGATGTCTCCCAAGCCCCACATCGTTTATCGGCGATAGATGTAGCTCAATCACGCCAGAGAACAGGACAATTGCGAAGGTCCCTTCCTCGCTGTGCGCGGTTTCGTATGCGATCCAAACCTTGTCGCAGTCGGAAACGATCGCCGGGTTTTCAGGCAACGCCAGTTTCGGTGCTTCCTGCCAAACTTTGGCTTGGGGTATCATGATTCCTCTGTCGGGTAACGACCAAGCTCAGCGACCCGGCCGGCGGGACGCCACGATTGCAACCGCGACGCGATTGCCGGTCGATTGCAGCGAATGGTTATGCGGCAGCCGGGCGGCCTCGAAAGCGGCGTATCCCAAACGCGACGGCGCTGCCAACCGCCACTCCAATACCAGCGGGTAACCATCCCATGAACAGCACAGCAACGCGTTCGCCGGTCCCATCGAACAACTGATCGTCAAGCGAAAGTTGCTCACCACGTGCCTGCTTCGCTTCGATGAGCTTGAGCTCGTGCTGGATGTCTACCTCGTTGGCTTGCATAAGAAGCATCCAACTCGTGATGAGGATCACCGCGGCGACGATCAAGGCCGGCCAGGGACGACGCCAGAAAGCCACAACGACGATAAAGGCCCCGACCAGAGCGCTCAGTGCGATGATGTCGGATGATCCCTGCGGCATAACTTGTCATTATACAGGAACTTCTTCAATAAGCCCGGGCATATTGAAGGAGATACTCAGTAGGCTCGTTGACAGGACGCCTGTGAGATCGACAAAAGCAAAGCTACTCAATGTTTCAATCTACCTCTGGGCACAGCGTGCGGCAACTACCGAAACGCCCGCCACTAACTCTGCATCAATCTCCCCCTTTCGCCCACCACGGCACGCCGCCCCACGCACGCCAATCATCACCGGCCCCAACTCATAAGCAGCGGTCAGCGCTTCACCGGAGAGCGACCCCGCCAGCACCACTTCCATCCCAACCCCATGCGCTCGCTCGATCAACTCCCGCAGTTGATCGGCATCCAGCGCATCGAACAGCGTCCCGGCCGATTTATCGAAAGTATCCACCAGCAGAATTTCAAGTCCCAGCCGATCGCTTTGATCCAGCACATCGGCAGGGCAGGGCGCCCGCGCTGCGGAGTAGTCGGCGTACGCAGTGAGCACCAACATCTCACGCCGTGGCAACCGCTCGGCGAAAGATTCAACCTGGCGCCAAACATCCGGTTCATCCGCCCCACCGGCGAGGCCGAGTTTGATGCGGGCGAGTTCTGGAAACTGTCGCCAGTTGATGTCACCCGTTGCGTTCCATTCCCCCGCAGCCGCGCTCACGGGGCGCCGGCCCGCCACCTCGCGCATCACGTCGGCAATCGTCGCTTGATCGGCGGCGCCCAGCGAACCGCGGTTCGGTTCTTTAATATCGATCCAATCAGCGCCCCCGGCCAGCGCCGCGCGCGCTTCCGCCGTGCTGCGCACGCTGATCAACAGTTTGGGAGGGCGAGGCATGCGATTATCAGCCGCCACGCGGCAGTGTTAGCTTTACTGGGTCCGGTTGGTGGTGAGGGGGTAAACCGTGTACTGATCGACCGAGGGCTAGCGCCCTGCGGCTGATGGCGGTAGGCGCTTCAAGCCCGGCGGGCTAGTCTGGAGCACTCAGGCCCCAGCGTAAAATCGACCGTTCCCAGGATAGTTCGCATGAGTGATTCGCACCACGCTGCCCCCGGCCCCACCAGTGCAAGAACTGCGGGTTCGTCGGGCGTTTTGGCGGCCTTGGTTATTGGGCTAGTGATCTACGTTGCCGCGGCCCTGATGGGCTGGCCGCAGCGCGGGACGGAGTTGATTCTGGCCGGGGGCGACCATCACGCTGAAGAGGCCGACGTCGCTGAAGCTGCGACCGCCCCTACCAACGAAGCGGAACCGCACGCCGCCAAGCCACCCGCGCCGCCGCTGTGGACCGTCACGCCGTTCGTGCTGCTGCTGGGCGCCATCGCCATTTTCCCCCTGCTGCACAAGACGGAGCACTGGTGGGAATCGAACGCCAACCGCTTCAAGGTGGCGGCCGGGCTGGGGCTGCTCACGCTTCTGTATTACCTCGTGCTCCACCGGCATCCGGTCGAAGGGCACTGGCCGGCGCATCACGTGGTGGAACCTGCCGCAGGGGGGCTGAATTTCGGCATCGTGACCGCTTTGCTGCAGAATGCAATTCTTGGCGAATACATCCCGTTTATCGTGCTGCTCTTTAGCCTCTACACCATCAGCGGCGGCATCCGCATCACGGGAGATTTGCAGGCCAACCCCGTAGTGAATGCCCTCTTCATGGCGGCGGGGGGGATTTTGGCAAGTTTCATCGGCACCACCGGCGCCGCAATGCTGCTCATTCGGCCGCTGCTCGAGACCAACCGCGAGCGGAAGTACGTCGCCCACACGGTGGTCTTTTTCATTTTCATCGTTTGCAATTGCGGCGGGTGCCTACTGCCGATTGGCGATCCGCCCCTGTTTTTGGGCTACTTGCAGGGTGTTGATTTCTTTTGGACCTTGAACCTGTGGCGGGAATGGCTCCTCTGCAACGGCCTTTTGCTGCTCGTGTACCTGCTGTATGACGAGTTCTTTGGCTACCGCCGCGAGAAGATCTCCGACCTCACGCGCGATCTGCGCCAGATTCGCAACTTGAAGTTCCGCGGCCTGGCCGTGAACGGCCCGCTCTTGCTAGGGGTGGTGGCCGCTGTGGCGCTGCTGGACCCCTCCAAGGCGATTCCCGGGACCGATTGGCACCCGTGGATGTACCTCCGCGAAGCGGTGCAGTTAGGGCTGGTTGCCCTCTCCCTGTGGCTCGGCGAGAAGCGGGTCCGCACCGATAACGGTTTCAATTATGGGGCCATCGTCGAAGTCGCCGCCCTCTTCAGCGGCATCTTCATCTGCATGCAGCCCGCGCTCCAAATGCTCGGCGTGAGTGGCCCGTCGCTGGGGATCGACACCCCGATGAACTTCTATTGGATCACCGGAGCCCTTTCGAGCGTGCTCGATAACGCCCCCACTTACCTAGTATTCTTTGAAACTGCTCGCTCGCTGGAGAACCCGGCCGGGGAGCGGGTGATCGCCGGCGTGCTGGAATCGCGGCTGATCGGCATCTCGCTGGGCGCTGTGTTTTTTGGCGCCATGACCTACATCGGCAACGGCCCGAACTTCATGGTCAAAGCAATCGCCGAAAAGTCCGGCGTCAAAATGCCCAGCTTCTTCGGCTACATGGTTTATAGCTGCGGCCTGCTGCTGCCAATCCTCGCCTTCGTGGCGTGGCGGCACTTGTAAAGCGGCGTGGGATGAGGAGCGAGGAACGAGGATCGAATTGATACCCGTTAATTTTGACCTGATTCTACGACTCACCCCTCACTCCTCGTCCCTCTTTCCTCGCCCCTCGTCCCTCTCCCATGCCCGAGTTGCCCGAAGTTGAGACCATGCGTCGAGGCATCCTCGGCGCCGTGGGCGGGCGGTTGGTGGAGGTTGAACGGCTCGCTTGCCCGCGGAAGCCGATTAATTTGGCGCCGCGGGTCGATGCATTCCGGCGGCGTACGACGGGGCAAGACATCGCAGCGATCGACCGCATCGGCAAGCGTGTGGTGCTGCGGCTTGGCTCGGGCGATGCGATTGTCATCGAGCCGCGGATGACGGGGCTGGTGCTCACCTGTGATCCGCCCGACCCGCTCTACCTGCGACTTCGGTTCACGGTCAGCGGCGCCAAACTGCGGGAGTTTTGGTACTGGGACCGCCGCGGTTTGGGGCACGTGCGGCTGCTTACGCCCGCTCAGCAACTCGCAGCGCTCGGGCCTACAAAGCTGGGGCCCGACGCCCTCACCGTCACCGCCGAGCTACTGCGTGAACGTCTTGGCGGTTCACGTCGCGCTATCAAGGTCGCCCTTTTGGATCAGAAAGCCGTGCTCGGCATCGGCAATCTCTACGCCGCGGAGATTCTCTTCGTCGCCGGCGTCCATCCGGCGGCGCGGTGCGATCAGCTCTCACGGCCGGTGTGGCGCCGCATCGCCGACGCCACGCTCGCCGTGCTCGAAGAAGCGATCCTGTACGAAGGCTCCACTCTCTCCGATGGCACGTACCGCAACGTGTTGAACCAAGATGGCGGCTACCAGAACCAGCACCGCGTGTACGACAAAGCGGGCGAGCCGTGCGGCCACTGCGGCGCGCCGATTAGGCGCATCGTCCAGGCCCAACGCGCGACGTTCTACTGCCCAGGCTGCCAACGCAGAAAGTAGCACCCCACGCTCCGCGTGCCGTCGCCAGCGCGGAGAACTGGGTGGCCCCGACTGTCGGCCGCGCATAACTTTGCCCGCAAAATGGACGTCACCGGCCGATTGTCGCTCACGGGCTTCAGCCCGTAGGAAGTGATCGAGCTTGCGGCTGATTCCCTTCCTACGGGCTCGCGCCCGCACTGACATTCGGCCGTTCGCGCTTGAATTGCAAAACGAGTCAATCGCGGCCGAAAGTCAGTGCCACCCCTCAACAGCTACTCGCGGCGGGCCCGATTACTTCCGGCGAACAAGGCCAACCAGACCGACCACAGCCAAGCCGGCGAGGGCCAGAGTGGCGGGTTCCGGTGTATAGGCGACAACGTCAAAAGCTAAGTTGCCGGCGTTGGTCACCACCAGCACTTGGGCCGTGTACTGGGAAGCGAGCGGTCCCTGGGGAACGAAGTCCACGCCGAAGCTCTGCGGGGCGGCGCCGCCAACCAAAACGGTGGGCAAGGTTCCTGTGAACACAAAGTTCGCCGCGTTCGGACCAGCCAGTGAGATGCTGAGTACGCTGATGGTGGTTTCCACACTGCCCGCGTTGGACAGCGCAATCGGCAACGGCGCGGGGTTTTGGTCGGGTGGTAAATTGCCAAAGTCGATTTCAATCCCTGGGCCCGGCACGGGGTTGGAAGTGAGGATCCCCAGTGGCAGCGGAGAAAAAGACTCTGTGAGCAAGAAGGTGCCATTAGGAGTGGCGACTAAAGCTCGAACCTGGATGTTCGGAATCTCGGTTTCCCGCACCACGATGTAAGCCAAGTTCGCCTTGTTGGTTTGGCTCGGGCCAGGAATCCCCCAGGCGCCACGCAGCGAATCGCCGTAGCCGTAGTCGCGGGTCGCGGTATCGGCCAACGGGCTGGGCGTGATGTTGTTGTTTTCAATGAGCGCGGAGCCGATGAGAGCGCCGGCGACAGGGGTCAGGTGGCTATCACCGTTGGTGATGTTGGCCGAACTGGGGGTGGGATCAAATTCCTCCGTATCGGCGTTGAAGACCCAGCGCTGGTGAAGTTGACCCCGAATGTTGATATCGACGGCCGAGATGTTGCTGCCATCATCGGTCATCACCCCGATCACATACCCCTTGTGACCCGTGAGCGTGGTTTCCGTGGTGAAGGGCGGATTCACGATCGAACTGGTCCACATCACCCCGGCATACGCCGACGTACACATCACGAGTGCGGCCAGCGAACAGTAGCAGTTGCGAATCATGAGTCGAGCCTTTGGGATTGGAGGACTTGATGAGGCAACTTTTTAGCGTAACGAAAACGACTTGCGGCGCGTAATTCCCGCGAGGCCAACCAACGCCAAACCAGTGAGCGCAAACGCGCTCGGCTCGGGAAGTAACACAGCGTAGACATCGTAAGTCAAGTTGCCAGCGCTCGTAACGACGCGGACCTGCGCTGGGTAGGAGCCGAAGCCTGCGATGGGCACGCCATAGTCCACCGCGAACGTCTGCGGGGCCGCGCCGCCGACCAAGGTGGTCGGCAAGGCGCCAATCAGCACGTAGTTGGCGGCACTCGGGCCCGTAAGCGTGATGCTGCTGATTGTAATTGGTAGCGAGCCAGGGACGTTGTTCGAGAGTGATATCGGAATCGCGGCCGGGTCTTGGTCCGCGTGCAAGTAGCCGAAGTCGATTTCAACCCCGGGGCCGGGAACCGGATTCGACGACAGCACGCTAAGCGGCGGTGGGGAAGTTCCAAAGTTTTCAGCGTACGTACCGGTTGAAGTAGCAACTAGAGCACTGATCCGGAGGTTCGGAATCTCGGCTTCCCGAACCACGATGTATGCCAGATTCGCCTTGTTGGTTTGCTGCGGGCCGGGAATCCCCCACGCGCCCCGCAGAAAGGTTCCAACCCCGTAGTTACGAGTAGCAGTGTCCGGAAGCGGGCTGCCGGCGCCTGAGTTGTCTTCGGTCAGGGCCGAACCAACCAAGGCGCCGCTGATCGGATTCAATTTGCTATCGCCGTTGGTGATATTGGCCGAACTGGGGGTGGGATCAAACGTTTCGGTGTCGGTGTTCAAGTTCCACCGTTGGTGGAGGGCGCCGGTGATGTTCACGTCAACAGCGGAAATCACGCTGTTGTCGTCGGTCATCACCGAGAGCACGATCCCCTTCCAACCTTGGCCGGTGAGATTGGCGTCCGGTGGGGCGAAAGTCGTAACCGTGGAGCTAATGCCCATGACGCCGCCGAACGCGGGGGCGGAAGCCGCACCAATCGTTACAGCGACGATTGCGACAGCGAATGGAGCGCGAATATTCCCGATCATGAGATGAGCCTTTCAAGTTGGAGGCGCGGCAGCGAGCGAAGCAGGTGGCGCTGAATTGGTAGTCGCTTCGTTTGACCAAACCGGATGGCGATCGGCATGAGACCCGCCTTCGTTATGACGATTGTCGTGGGCCGTATCAACAGGAAGTGCGAGAAAATCGAGGTGTTTTTGCACTGCTAACGTGAACCCGGAGGGCGACGGCACAAAGGACTGTGCCTGCTACGAACACAAAAAAAGCCCCGGACCGAAGTCCGGGGCTCTTTGTCGCGAGGATTCGCGGCGAGCAGCCAGTGGGAACCGCCGCCGCAATTCCAAGGCAATCTTTTTATCAGCAAGGATTACTTGCGGCGGGCGAAGCCGACCAAGCCAACCACAGCCAAGCCAGCGAGGGCGAGGGTGGCGGGTTCCGGAACGGTCGCTTGCACGTCGAAGACCAAGTTACCAGCGCTGGTGTTCACCAACACTTGGGCGTTGTACACGCCAGCCGCGGTGCCCGGAGCATTCCAAGCCACGTTGAAGCTTTGCGGAGCGGCGCCACCAGCCAAGCTGGTCGGCAGGGTGCCTTGCAGGGCGAACTTGCCCGCGTCGGCGCCAGCCAGCGTGATGCTGCTGATCGAAATCGCGGCCGAGCCAGACGCGCTGTTGGAGAGCGCGATGCTCTTCGGCGGAGCCGAAATCTGCGGGGTCGGAAGCGTGCCGAATTGCAGTTCGACGCCAGCACCCGGAACGGGGTTCGAGACGAGAACCGGGTTGATGACAGCACCACCTGCCAAGTCCGGGAACGCCGACTTGTTCAACGTGAAGGTGCCGTTACCGGTGGCAACTTGCGCAGTGACCGCGATGTTCGGGAGGTCGGTATCCTTAACCACGATGTAGGCCATGGTAGCCTTGTTCGTTTGGCTGGGACCAGGAATACCCCAGGCGCCCCGGATGAAGGTGCCAAGTCCGTAGTCACGGGCGCCGGCAGCATCCGGAAGCGGGCTGCCGGTGCCAGAGTTGTCTTCCGTCAGGGCCGAACCAACCAAGGCGCCGGTGATCGGATTCAATTTGGTGTCGCCGTTGGTGATGTTCGCCGAGCTGGGAGTGGGATCGAACGAATCGGTGTCGGCGTTGAAGTTCCACCGTTGGTGGAGGGCCCCAGTGATGTTCACGTCAATAGCCGAAATCGGGCTGTTGTCGTCGGTCATCAGCGTGAGGACATACCCTGTAAAGCCTTGGCCGGTGAGTGCGGCATCCGGTGCGGCGAAAGTCGTAACCTTGGAGCTGAGGCCCATGACACCGGCGAAAGCGGGAGTGCAAACCGCAACGGCGGCGGCCAGAGAGTAGAAGAACTTGCGTAGCATTGTGTGGAATCCTTGTCAAAAGTTGAAACAAACTAAGTCGGTCGTGTCCGAAGGAAGGTCTCTGTTCCGAATCGTCACGCAAATACGCAACGGGGCTGGTCAAGCCTTGGAAGCAACGCGCAAGGGCACGGCAAGTTGGCCGGCAGCACGCTGAAAAAAAGATACTTACTTTTTGGGGAGCAAACGGAGTTGCTAGCGCCCAAGGCTAACCAGTAAGTAGGGTTTATCCATTAGCCAGATTCAAAACGATCAGAGAGAAGATTCGTTAGAAACAATGTTTTGGACGGCGCTCTCGCCACCACAAGAGCAGTATGACTGATGAGTGCCGAGTTTGCAACCATTAAAAAAGTTTTTTCCCAGAAATTTTTGTTGGGCGGGTCCACGGGCCAAAAAAGGCAAAAATGCCGGGAAAAACGATGCCTTTCCGAAGCGCCCGCCGCATCTGCGGGAAGGGGAAGGATGAAGTCAGAGGGAAATTTTGGGGGAACGAATAAGGACAACGCAACCGTCCAAAGGAAAAATTAAGAGACATGACCCGAAGGAAATCGCAGCCAACGAACCCTTTCGGCCATTGCTGATTGGGGCTTGATCGTTCTCTTCAATCCACATCCTGTCCACGGGATCGAGCCGTGACCAGTCACAAGAAATCTCGGCAGGGAGCAACGAGCGAAAAAATCCCCGTTTGCTGATTGCCCCTTTCGCATCGCTCAAGCGAACCGTATTGCGCCGGATTACCGACCCCACGCTCGCCGTGCTCAAAGAAGCGATCCGCTCTGAAGGCTACGCGTTCTCCGGCGGCAACTATTGGAACGTGCGGAGCCAAGGTGGAGCCTCCGAAAATGCGCACTTCGTTCAAGACATAGCAGAAAAGCCCCGCAACCGCTGCTAGGTGAGGATCAAACACATCGTGCAGGTCCAAGGAGCGACGTTTTACTGCCCTGGCTGCCAACGGAGAAGACGAACAGGCAACAACTCCAAGAGCGCCAAGAAGTAGCAAGGGAACCGCAGAGAGCGCAGATAACGCGTTGAGAAGTGACCATTGTGTTCCTCCGCGGCATTCTCTGCGTGCTATGCGGTTCCCCTTACTTTCTTTGTCGTGGCGCTCATGGCGTTCTTGGCGGTTCACACAACAACAAAAAAAGCCCCGGACCGAAGTCCGGGGCTCTTTGTCGCGAGGATTCGCGGCGGGCAGTCAGTGGGAACCGCCGCCGTGATTCCAAGGCAATCTTATTGTTAGCAACGCTTACTTGCGGCGGCTGAAACCAACCAGACCGACCACAGCCAAGCCGGCGAGGGCGATGGTGGCGGGTTCCGGAATCTCGGCCCGCACGTCGAAGACCAAGTTACCAGCGCTGGTGTTAACCAACACTTGAGCATTGTAGACGCCAGCGGGTTGACCCGGGGTGCCCCAGTCAACACCGAACTGTTGGGCGGCGGCGCCACCGGCCAAGCTGGTCGGCAGGGTGCCGGTCAGCACGAAGTTGGCGGCATTCGGACCCGCCAGCGAGATGCTGGTGACGGTAATCGGGAGCGAACCAGCTTGCACGTTCTGCAGCGAGATCGGCAACGGAGCCGGATTTTGGCCGGTCGGAAGCACGCCGAAGTCGAGTTCAACCCCAGCACCGGGAACCGGGTTCGAGGCAAGCACGGCCGGCGGAGGAGGCAGAACGCCGAGGTCCGGGAAGCCGGACTGGTTGATGCTGAATGTGCCGTTCGGAGTGGCGATTTGAGCATTGACCACAACATTCGGGATTTCGTTCTCACGAACCACGATGTAGGCCAAGCTAGCCTTGTTGGTTTGGTTTGGGCCGGCAATACCCCAGGCACCCTTCAGGAAGGTACCAACCCCGTAGTCACGGGTGGCGGTGTCCGCAAGCGGGCTGCCGGTACCAGAGTTGTCTTCGCTTGGGGACGAACCAATCAGGGCACCGCTCGGCACACTCAGCTTGCTGTCGCCGTTGGTGATGTTGGTTGAACTGGGGGTCGGATCGAACACTTCGGTGTCCGAGTTGAAGTTCCACCGTTGGTGGAGGCCAGCGGTGATGTTCACGTCTACGGCCGAAATCGGGGAACCATCGTCGGTCATGACCGAGAGGACGATCCCCTTCCAACCTTGGCCGGTAAGAGCGGCGTCCGGTGAGGCGAAAGTCGTAACCGTGGAGCTAACCCCCATGATGCCGGCGAAAGCCGACGAGCTGACGCACAGAGCGGCAGCGAGCGTGTAGAAGATCTTCCGATTCATGAGACAAAATCCTTGCTGAAAACGATTGGAACGAGTTGAGGTCTCAAAGTTAGTG
The DNA here is from genome assembly GCA_022841705.1 of Pirellulales bacterium. Taxonomy (GTDB): domain Bacteria; phylum Planctomycetota; class Planctomycetia; order Pirellulales; family Lacipirellulaceae. The sequence goes on along the minus strand of JALHQZ010000002.1, from coordinate 1,032,039 downwards.
TCTGAGCACCCCTGACGAATCACGGGTCACTTGCCATTGGTGGGAAGCTTCTTCCCCAACTAACCGATGGCGTCTCTTCGAGCTTCCATATAATCTTGGCCACCGCATCCTACGGAAGCCGACCTCTTGCCCGCCTCCGAAGAGGCGGGCAAGGAGGAGCTTAATTACCTAATGACTAGTTGCGACGGCGAGCAACAAAGCCAGCCGCGGCGAGCAAACCAACGAGCGTCACAGTCGCCGGCTCGGGGACCGCATTGGCAGCGGCCACAGCGGTGCCGGTGCCGGTGTAGAACGTCGCCAGGATACCGAGGTCGGTCACGTTGACGATTCCGTCACCACTGAAGTCAGCGGTTGACCAAATCTTTCCGGGACCAGTTTCGTAGTTAGTGGCCAGGACGCCGAGGTCGGTCACGTTGACGAAACCCGACAGGTTGGCGTCACCACCGATCGCGGTCCGCGAAACGTTGAAGGCGGCGATGGTGTAGTTCACACCTTCTTGAGCCACCCGAGCACCACCCGAGTAGGCACCAGAGACGGCGACCGAGGAGGTGAGGCTACGACCAGGAGCCACAGCCGGGCCTTTGGTGATAATGCGGATGAAGTTGTTGGCATTGCCATTGGCAACCGGCGAGCTACCGTAGGCGGCAAAGGCGTTGTTGCCGCTGCTGACGATGCCGTTCTGTACGCCGTTGATTGGCGCGGCGAAGGGGCTGTTGCCCGGGTTGGCGGTGTCGAACACCGAGCCGGCAATCAGCGTGGGGGTGGCGACCAAGCCCGAATTGGCGGTGGCGGCGGTGAAACCCGCTTCCACAGCCAACGAGCTGCTACCGCCGGCGATCAGCGCCGCGTCAGCCGCCACAGTGACATTCCAAATCCAGTCGCCTTGGGCATTGAGGCCCCCGTTGGTCACGGCCAACGTCGGCGCTGCTACGGCTGGCGAAGCCAGCAGAGCAGCAAGAGCAAAGCTTGCAAAATTTTTCCAGGACATTCGTTGTACTCCACCCACTTGAAGGAACTAACAAAACTCCAGATGCCGTCGACAGTGAAAACTCTACACCCTAGCTGGCATCATGGCGAAAATTGGAAACTCACGCCTCTCTGATCTCGATCCTGTGGTTGCCGAGGCGCTCACGCGAGAGCAACCACACGATTTGACCGTTGCAAGCCGAACGTCAACTGGGCCGAATGAGTCTTGGCGAACTTGGAAAGAAAGCTAACCGCGTTGCGAAGGAATCAAAGTGGTCGAGTCGATGTTGAGCAAGTGTTGTGGTCAGCAGCCCCCTGACAGAAAAGCAGTGAATCGTAAGTCTCTATAACGAACCTTTTGGCGGTTAAATCGCTTGGCCTTCCTGTTGGCCCCCCGATTACTTGGTAAACGCGGTTACTTGGTAAACGCGATTAATTGGAAAACGGAGTCCGCCGATGGCAAGTCCCGAGAGACCCGACTCGTCGCATTATGTTAGGGGAAATCCTGACTGTCAAGCAACTTTTCCGAGATAAGTAATTTTTTCGGAAAATTCACGATTGCTTGCCAGCCCCGCCTCCTCTCTCTTCTCTTCACCGCATAAAAAGCCGAAAAAACGCTTGATTTACCGGGGGAAACGCCGGTTCGACGGACGCCGGTTCAACCGCCGGAAAGCAACCATCGCCCCCCCCGCAAACGCGGCGGAAAAAAAGGCGCTCGCCTCCGGAATGGCCGCCGAAAGGGGTACCGCCGGCGGGTTGGTGGGCCAGGCGGCCACCCAAAACGTGTAGTCCGCTTGATCGATCACGCCGTTGCGGCTGCCATCGGCCCCCGTGCCCGGGGAAACCGTGGCCCCTAACGTATCCCGCCAAACCGTGTAGTCAGCGGCGTCAATCACGCCGTTTCGATTGTAATCGGCGGTCATTAAGTTTGTGCGAAGCGTGGCGGTCAGCACCGCTTCGTCCAGCCCGGAGCGATCGCCCACGGTCGTTGCTGTGCCAAGCGTCTTGTACACGCTGCCGCTGAGGCTCACCCCAGCGGGAAAGGTCGGGCCGTAGCCACTGGCGAACGTGCCCGAGGCCAACACCGCAGCGGTGCTCCAGGCCGGGTCGGCAAAGACATCGCCGGCCGCCCAGGGCAAGTTGGTAACTGCGGTGAGTGACGAAAGCGCCGGCCCAATTGAGTTTGAACCCACGGGCTTCCCCGGGAATTCGGGTGACCCGTTAGCGAGTGTTCCCACGCCGTAAAAATGGCCCGCTTGCTCGCCTGTGCTGGGAAGGTGCGCTTGCGCCATCGCCAGCAATTGATACTGTCCGCCGATGTTGGCCGCCTGAAACACGCCGAATCCTGCGATATCGCTGGAGTTAATCGTGCCGCGCGGCGCGCGCTGGGTGATGGTCCCCGCGTTCGCCAGCGGTACGGTCAGCGTGGCGATGCCGAAATCGGTGCTCTTGGCGACCAGTTGCCACGAACCGCCGAGGGCGGGATTGGTCGCGTTGTTGAACACAACGTTCAGGCCGACATCGATCTGCGGCATGGCCGCCGCGGTCGCGGCCAACAGGCCGATGAGCGTGGCGCTGCGCAGCACGTGAGGAAGCGAATTAAGCATCAGTTATGGGTTGGGGCAAAGGACGCACGGTCACTCGGGCCGAAGGCGCTGCCATGCACCGCGGGTTGCGAGAAGCTCTCTGCAGAAGCTGTTGGTTCCGGTGGGCCAGGGATTCATTTCACGCTTCGCCCTACCCAAGTCGGTTTTGAACCGCGAGAAGTATTTCGGAGCGAAGCGCGGCCTCCAGCGAATCCTTGGCCGTAACCCTTAGTTTACCAGCCGCCGCGGGAGGCTCAAGAAAAAAGTTGAGTTTGTCAGTGGTCAGTTGTTAGTTGTCAGGGGGGCCCAATCTCTGGAAAGGGGCCCGCCAAACACGCGAAAAGACGCGAGAAAACGAGGAAATTCGAACGCGAGTTACACGAAGAGTGGAAGGAACTGAATCGAAGAGAATTATGTAAGTCACCGACCGATTTCTTATTTGCGCTGACTCGCCTCATTCGCGTTCGCGCTTCTTTTTCGCGTCTTTTCGCGTGATCAGCGGGCAGGTCGTCGGGTTGAGAAGCAGATCGCCAGCGCATATTCGGCATCGTCGTTACAAGGCGAACGCAATCCAAAAAAACTTTTTTTCGAGCGCGCGGAATTCGCCAAATAGCTTTGACTCACCTCGCGAAAATTGGGAAATTACCTTCCGTGGTTGAGAGCTGGTTGCGAGACGCGGTGCTCGCCGGATGACAACCACGCGGGCCCTTCAGTCGAAAGGAGTTTGCCGTCTAACCTTCGCCATTTTCCCCGTATCCTTCACTCTTTTGTGTTGCGAGTAGCGGGCGTGGCACCGCGGGTTTTACGGGAGCGGTCGAACCAAGAAGTTCGCCCTGTTCCGCCGAGTGGGGACGGCAGTGTCGCCGCGGTTCGCATGCGAATCGCTCACGCGACCGGTCCCAGGGACAAGTTAACGATCCCCCGGCAGGGCAGCAGCATCACGGTCGACGGTACTTAGTACGTGCTTCTCGAAAATCCATCGCCGCGCAGGACAATTTCCTTTTCACTCCGGAGGTCAAAATCGCCATCGACAGCGTTGACAGTAACGAACCGACGTAGCCCGTCCCTTGCCGCGATTGTGCAGGGGGCGGGCTTTTTTTGTTGGCTAGTGGCTGTCAGCTATCGGCTTTCGGCTGTTGAACTCGGGGCCACACTACGCCAGCGCGGGCGCTCAACTGGTACAGCCTCAACGTGTTAGATTGGAGTGGCATTGGTCTTGCCGATAGCCAACAGCCGATAGCCGACAGCCCCCACCCATGCCCGAGCTCACCACCTTTCTGTTTCTCGATCTCGTCGGCTCGGTCGATCTCAAGCGACAGATGCCGGGGGGAAGCGATACGGAGCGCGATGCGGCGTACGTGGAAACGATTCTCACGCCGCACCGCTCGCGCATCGAAACGCTGCTTCCGGGGAGCGGCGGGCGGGTGGTTTCGACCGCGGGGGATAGCCATTTTCTCGTGTTTTCGGACACGATTCGCGCCGCGAGGTGGGCGCTTGCGCTGAAGGAAAACCATCACACAGCGCCCATCACCACGCCGACCGGTGGGGCAATCGCGCTGCGGATGAGTTTGCATGTCGGCGTGCCGCAGGTTGATCCGAGCGACCCCAATAACTTTGTCGGCAAAGCGGTCGACTACGCGGCCCGGCTGAACGATTTGGCGGCGGCTGACCAGATTCTCATTTCGCGTGCGGTGCTGGCGATTCTGGAAGATGCAGGGCTCGATGGCGTGCGCTTCGCGCCGCAGGGGGATGCCGACCTCAAGGGCATCGGCCGGACGCCGATTTTTGAATTGCTGCCCACCAGCGCCAAGCCAAAAAGTATCCGCCGCACGCCGCGCGAGCAGAGTTTGGTCGATGCGCGCTGGCGCGTGGTGCCGCCGACCGTTTCACTCAGTCAGTTTGACGGCGGAGGTGGCGGTTCGTCGCGCGCCGCCACTGCGGTCGGCGGGCTCAAGCGAATCGGCAACTATGAGCTGGTGCGCTTGGTCGGCGCCGGCGGCATGGGGAACGTCTACGAGGCGCGGCACCAACAGTTCGGCCGGCGCCGCGCGGTGAAGGTCATTAAACCGCTGCTGGTGGATAGTGGCGCCCAAGACGTGGTGCGGCGTTTTTACCGGGAAATCAAGGCGATTGGCGCGCTTGAGCATCCGAACGTGGTGGTGGCGATCGATTCGTCCTCGCCCACCGATCCGGTTCATTATTTGGTGATGGAGTACCTCGACGGCATTTCAGCCGATGATCTCGTGCTGCGCAACGGCCCGCTGCGCGTGGCCGATGCGTGCGAGATCATCCGCCAAGCGGCCGTGGGGCTGGAATACATTCACAAGCAAGGGCTCGTGCATCGCGATGTCAAACCATCCAACCTGATGCTGACGCTGGTCGAGGCCCCATCGAGTGCAGACGCATCAGCGAGCACCACGCTCGCGATCACGCCGGTGGTAAAGATTCTCGATCTCGGCCTCGCGTTGCTCGTCGGAGACGATCAATCGCGCCTCACCCAGTTCGACCACGGCGCCATGGGGACCGGCATGTATATGGCGCCCGAACAGTGGAAGAGTGCCAGCGTGGATATTCGCGCCGACATTTATAGCTTGGGCTGTTCGCTGTACCACTTGCTCGCCGGCCGGCCGCCCTTCTTCGAGTCCGACCTACGGCCGGAGAAAGCGCACGAAAAAGAACCGCCGCCTCCCTTACGCGGCCGGACCGATATGCCGGTGGAACTCGAGGCGATTCTTACGCGGATGATGGCTAAAAACGCTGCGGATCGCTTTGCCCGCCCCGCCGAGGTTGCCGCCGCGATCGCTCCGTTCACGGCCGGCCACGCGCTCGCCGACTTAGCGCTCCGCCACACGCCGTCCGGTTCGTCATCCCCAACGCACGCTGGCGCGGGGAGCGACACGCTGATCGGTTCGAGCGATCCGCACGAAACGATTTCCGCCCCGCCGGTCCCGCGGCCGCTGTGGACGCCGGCGAGCCAAGCCCCGGCGCCTGCGCGGCGGTGGCTCGCTTATGTGTTGCCGATGATCGCGCTCGCAGGTGTCGCCGCCGCCATCGGGTTGGGGACTTTGGTCCAACAACAACACGCCAAACTCCTCAGTTCGCACGAAAAGCACTTAGAATTCATCGCGAATTCGGCCGCCAAAGCACTCGAAGGCGAAATTTCCCAACGACTGCGATTACTAACCGATGTCGCCGACAACGGCAATCTGCGGCCAGCGCTGGAGCTGGTCGCCCAGCAGCCGAACGATCGATCGCGGTGGGAACAGGTCCAGCGGCTGATCGAAAAGAAAAAGGTCGAGAACGATGAAGCGCTCCCTGCGGAGAGTTGGTTCGTCACCGACGCACTGGGCGTGCAGATTGCCCGCGCGCCGGAGAGCAAAGAATCGATTGGCAAAAGTTTTGCGGACCGCGATTATTTTCACGGCCAGGGGATCACGCCGCCTAAGCAGCCAGCGCCGATTCGCACGCCGCACCGATCGGTCGTCTATCGCAGCACCAGCAGTCGGAAGTTGAAGGTGGCTTTCTCCGCGCCGATTTTTTCCGCCGATCGTGAGCAGGTGCTGGGCGTGGTAGGGATGAGTTTGAATCTGGGAGATTTCGCGGAACTGGAAAATCGCAAGGACTTGGAAGAGGCCGAAGTGCTGCTCGTGGATCTGCGCGCAGACGATCAACCGGGTGGCGCCGCGGGAGGCCTGATTCTGCATGCCCCGGAACTCGAACAGTTCGATCGCCCCGACGCCCCGCCGCGCTTGCCGAAAGAACTCGGTGACAAAATCAAAGCGACCCTCGCCAATCAAAATCCCGGCGCTCCCGGCCGCAATCGTTTGCTGGATGGTTACGCCGATATCTTCGGCCGCAACCCGGGTGAGCCCTACTGGGCCGCGTTTCAACCCGTTCAAAGCGCGGAAGACCCCGGCGAACCTCAGTGGATGGTGCTGGTGCAGGAAGTGAAACCCTAAACAGTCGCCACCTTGCGCTGGCGACTTAGCGCCCCGGCGACCAAATGCTGCGCAAGCGTTGCCATCACCACTACCAAAATCGCGAGGGGTTGATCCACCAGCACCGCCCCCGCCAAACTCAGCGCCAGCCCCGTGTGCTTCATCCCGAGTCCAAACGCAATCGCCGTGCGCAACGGCGTTTCCAACTCCGCCGAACGTCCCAACAGCCACGCCGAGAACACGCCGACCAGTGAAATGGCGAGGGCCACGCCCGCAATCGCGACCGCGACGCCAGTGCTCGGTTGCCGTAGGAACTGCGGAATCGCCAACGCCGCGTTGAGGTAATTCAGCAGCAAGAGCGCCACGATCGACACTAAATGCGCCGCAGGACGAAGGCGTTCAATCCGCGCCGCCGAAAACGCTTGCCGCAGGGCGATGCCCAGAATCGTGGGCGCCAAAACCCACGCCATGAAAAACCCGCCGGAAAAACGGGTCACCAGTTCTTCGATCCGTTCCGCCTGAGCCGATCCCGCCACGCCGTGCGCTGCTCCTAGCAGGCCGGGCGTGATCCACGGGCAGAGCACAATCGACAGCACCACCAACGCCAAGCTCCACGGCACATCGCCTTGGGCGTGTTGGGTCCATGCGACGGACGAGTTCGCCACCGGCATCGCCGCGACCAATAGCGCGCCAAGCGCGATGCTATTGGCGGCATCGGTCGGCAAACAAATCGGCAAACCGAACGCTGTGACGAGCGCCACCAGCAGCGGGCCCAACCACACCAGCACGAGCGCCGCGAGCAGCGACCACGGCCGTTCACCGACGCTGCGGAGTTCCTTGAGGTCAATCGAAGCCGCCGCGATAAACAGCAGCAGCGCCACCAGCAGTTGCGAGATGCCCGCCTGTTCGCCGCCGGGAAATCGCCCGGCCAAATTCCACTCGCGCGCCGCAAGCCCCAGTTGCGGAAAGAGTCCCGCCACGAAATACACCGCCACCAACCACCACAGCACATGCCGACGAGCAAAGTTGGCGACGCGGTGCATAAGAATAATTCAAATTAACCGCAGATGGACGCAGATGCACGCGGATAGGGAAATAAGTAATCTGCGTTCATCCGCGTCTATCTGCGGTTCCAGTCTCTAGGCCCCGAGTTGCCGCTTGAGCTCCGCCAAATCCGCTTGCAGTTCACTAATCGCCGCGCTAAAGTCGATCCGAATCTCGGCCAGCTCGCGGCGCAGTTCAGCGATTTGTTCGGGAGCGATTGGTGATGGCGCCGAAGCAGTTGGCTGTGGGCTCGGGGCGATTGGCCGCTGCGGCGCGACGGGGGCGCTCGAGCCGCGCTCGTCAGGAAGCGGAGCTGTGACCGGTTCCGCCGAACTCCCGAACTCTGTGGCAGCGTCGCGGCGGACTTTGTCCAGCTCGCGCTCGTGATAGAGATTATGCGTCACCACTGCGCCGCGGCCGGGTGGTGAAAGGTACACGATCAGCTTCTTGCGCGCCAGCGATTCCAGCACCGGCGCGATTTCATCGAGCCCTTTGATCGGCTCCATCCGCGCCGCACGGGCACGGAGTTCGCCCACCGTTTGAGCGCCGCGTAGCAGTAGCTCCGTCATCACGGCGAGTTCTTCTTTTTCGACGCCGAACCAATCCTTCGCGAGGTGGCGGTATTTTTCGACGCGCCCCACTCCCTCGATCACCGCCACCGCCCCTTTTTTGCGTAGCGAGTCGAGGGCGTCTTCAACCGCGTCCTCTTCTACCTGCATCTGCGGATAGCGGTTGTTCTTCTGATTGCAGCCGTTCCGCAGGGCGTTGAGCGACAGCGGGTACACATCCGGCGTGGTCTTCGCCTTCTCGACCAACACCCCCAGCACCCGCCGCTCGAGCGCTTCGAGGATCGTCCACTTCGGGGTTGATTCCGCTTCGCTGCCAGTCATCGCGCCGCCTCGGGGAGTGCCGTTAATGATGACGGCAATCGTACCCCGACGCACCGCTTTTCGCCAGGACAGATGAGGGCGCCACTGGCGTGCCGCCAGTGGGAATCCTAAGTAAAGTCTGTCTTCACTTCGCACTGGCGACACGCCAGTGGCACCCGACTTCTGAAGCTGACAGCCAACAGCTAATAGCCCTACTTCGACATATCCCAATGTTCTGGCGAGCGCCACAAGCCGCTCAGCAGCAGTTCGCGGATGTAGGTGAGTTCCTTCGGCAACCGGTCGTACAGTTTGAAGAACAGTTCATCGTGCGAGGCGATTTCTTGCATCCATTCGCCCCGGTCGACGCCCATCAGTTCGTCGAACTGCGCGGGGCTGAAGTCGAGGCCGCGCCAATCGATGTCCTTATACTGTGGCATCCAGCCGAGCGGGCCTTCGATGCTGGCCGACTTGCCTTTCGAACGACCGACAATCCACTTCAGGATGCGGAAGTTTTCGCTAAAACCGGGCCACAGGAATTTGCCTTCGGCATCGCGGCGGAACCAGTTGACGTTGAAGATCCGCGGCGAGTTGGGCAGCTTGCGGCCGAAGTCGAGCCAGTGGCCCAAGTAATCGCCCATGTGGTAACCGCAGAACGGCAGCATCGCGAGTGGATCGCGCCGCACTTGGCCGAGCTTGCCGAACGCGGCGGCGGTCATTTCCGAACCCATCGTCGCGGCGGCATACACGCCAAACGCCCAGTTGAACGCTTGGTACACCAACGGCAGCACGGTTCCGCGGCGCCCGCCAAAAATGAACGCCGAAATCGGCACGCCGCGCGGATCGTCAAACGCCGCGTCGGTGCAGGGGCATTGCGACAAGGGCGCCGTGAAGCGGGAGTTAGCGTGCGCCGCCTTCTCTTTGCTGTCGGGAGTCCAGTCGTTGCCGCGCCAGTCAATGCAGTGCGCGGGCGGCTTGTCGGTCATTCCTTCCCACCACACATCGCCATCATCGGTCAGTGCGACGTTGGTAAAGATGGTGTTTTCGCGAATGGTAGCCATCGCGTTGGGGTTCGAAGTTTCGTTCGTTCCCGGCGCCACGCCGAAGAAGCCAAACTCGGGGTTGATTGCGTAAATCTTGCCGTCCGCATCGGGCTTGATCCACGCAATGTCGTCCCCCACGCAGGTGACTTCCCACCCTTCGTCGCGAAATTCTTTGGGCGGAATTAGCATCGCGAAGTTGGTCTTGCCGCAGGCGCTGGGGAAGGCGGCGGCGACGTAGGTCTTTTCGCCATCAGGATTTTTCACGCCGGTGATGAGCATGTGCTCGGCCAGCCAACCTTGTTCGCGGCCCAAGACGCTGGCGATCCGCAAGGCAAAACACTTTTTGCCCAACAGCGCGTTACCGCCGTAGCCGGAGCCGATGCTCCAGATGGCCCGCTCTTCCGGGAAGTGAACGATGTACTTGTCCTTCGGATCGGGACTGCATGGCCACGCGACATCTTTTTGGCCCGCGGCGAGCGGCATGCCGACCGAGTGCAAACACTTGATGAACTCGCCATCGCCAATTGCTTCAAGCGCCTTGGTTCCCATCCGCGTCATGATCTTCATGTTCACCACCACATACGGCGAGTCGGTTATCTGCACGCCGATATGCGAAATGGGCGAACCGATCGGCCCCATGCTGAACGGAATCACGTACAGCGTGCGGCCGCGCATGCAACCGCGGAACTTCGGCGTGAGGAGCGCCTTCATTTCGCGCGGCGCCATCCAGTTGTTGGTCGGGCCGGCGTCGATCTTGGCGAGCGAACAAATGTAAGTGCGGTCCTCCACCCGCGCAACATCGCTCTCATGGCTCCGCGCCAGAAAACAGTTGGGCCGCTTCTTCGGGTTCAGCCGCGTGAAGGTGCCGCTAGCGACCATTTCCTCGCACAGCCGGTCGTACTCCGCCTGCGAGCCATCGCACCAATGCACGGCGGCAGGTTCGCACAGCTCAACAATCTCGGCGACCCATTCGCGCAGCTCGGGGTTGGTGGCGGCGCGGGGGAATTCAAGGACGGGGCTTTTCATATTCTTTTCTCCCGAGAGTTGGGCCTCCCAAAGGATGGGCTTCCCAAAGGTTGGGGGCAACTGCACCTGATTGTGGCGTTAGTCTCTGTAGTTACGCAACTCTCGCGCCACGGCTCGATTGGCGAGCGCGCAGCCACTTTCGGCCCAAGAACGTGCATTCTTGGCAGCAATGGCTGGCCGAACTGTGCGTTACGGCGCGCAACGGCGGATTGTCTATTTGTCGGCGGCCTCACCAGAGGCCTCCGACAGAACGGGTTAGTTATTGGGTGTGTTTTGGTTCGATTGATCGAGGATTACGTGAACCAAAAAGGCGATGAGGCGCCTCATCGTAAACTAGCCCCCCTTTTGAGACGGGAAATTCGGTCGGGCGCCGTGCAGCAACCCCTCACCTCTCAGCACGGGACTCGCGCGCCGAGGAGGAGCTCACCTAAATTTCTTAATTCATTGAAAACCGTCTTGTCCGCGGATTGGCGCCCAGTTCTAGGGACGCTCGTGGTAAGGTTCGCGGGCGTTGCAACGCCCACATTCGCTGAACCTTCGAGCGCCCCGCTCTCGAGCGGCGCCGCCTCGCGTGCGTGATTATTTGTACAGAATGGGGTGGCTACAAACTAGTCGAAAGTGAGAAATCTTTTCAAAATTTTTTGGGCTGCGAGTGGCTAATCTGGTTGTTGACAACGGCCGAAACTGCCAATTCGAGTTCACACTGTCCAATCGCTGCGCGATTTAGAGTCCGCGGTGTTTGGCGACGAGCGAAGCGAGAGGATTAAACACCGCACCTTCGCCGTGGAGCATGCTCGCGCGGCTATTGTTGCTCATCCGCCGGCGCGTTGCGGATTCTTCTTCGCCGAGTTCGGCAAACACGGTTTGGCGGGCGGCGAGCAACAGCTCGGTTCGGCGCGCGGGAAGGGGCGAGGGGTTCGCGGCGGACGGAGTTGGTTACGCTTGTCACTTTCGCCGCTGAAGTGGGAATCGCTACGCGGATTGTGACGCTCACTTCTAAAAGGGGACGGGAATCGTAATCTTGCAGCAAGTCGAAGTGCGAACTCAGCTCAGCTCGGAGAAAAAAATCCCGTCCCCTTTTTAATACATGGTTGGTTCCTTCGAAAAGGGAAAAATGGTTCTTCCAGAAGGTATCTTCCGGGCGGAGGAACCAACATGCTTTTCAACTAAACGAGGGACATATTGTCATGCGATAAAGTCGAAGGACAGAGAGCGGCAGAACTTAGCAGCGGGATAGTGCGAGATGCGGCTAGGCGGAGCTGCCCCGACTTGAAATACCCCAACAGATTGGGTCTGTGTCGCAGCCACGCGCGCCTGATAAAACCTAAAAAAAGTCATAAATCTTACTTGACACCTAGGAAGCCCTAATTAAAGTGGGGCCTTTGAGTTGCCCTGCCCCTGCCATCGACTGGCGAGGCAAGATGCGATCGGGTCACAAGTTTCGTTTACCTAAGACGATCTAAGGAACCGCTAATTCATTTCAAACAACGATTGAGCTCATTTTCCCCACGAAAATGGTCTCAATCGTTGTTTTTTTGTTTATTTGTTCCGGTTTGTGTTTTGAAAGGGAGATGGAAAGATGCGTTTGCGAAGTGAACTTCAATTGACCGCGCTAGTGCGCCTCGTAGGGGCGATGTCATTGTTGAGCGTACTGCTGATGGCCGCCGCAGCTGATGCGACGACCCTCGTGTTTAACTCCGCTCCCGCCGCCTTAGATGGAAAGACCGTAAACGGCATAAGCAATAACGGCGTGATCGTCGGCGCGTTCGGCACGCTAGCGCGATACGACGGCTACATCTACGACAACGGCACGTTGACTACCGTGACCTTCCCCGGCCTTCCCTCAGGCAGTTCGAGCCAGCTGCTCAGTATCAATTCCGCCGGGATCGCGACCGGCGATTACTTCAACGCCAGCAGCGAAGAAACCCACGGATTTATCTACCACCGCAACACTAACACCTTCCTCACGCCCGTTCATTCAGGGGCTGTGTTCCAGGCGTTTAACGCGATCAACGACCAGGGATTGGTCGCCGCGCCGTACTACGACAGCAACTTGATCGCTCACAGTGCGATCTACAACATCGCAACGCAGACCTGGACCGATCTGCCCGATCACGGCGCATTCGGTACTGCAGTCCAGGCGGTAAATGCAAATGGCGATGCGATCGTGAATTATCTTGATTCCGCCGGCAACCTGCACGGCGCCGTCTATCGCAACGGCGTCTACATCGATTACGACTATCCGAACGCCAAGAGCACGTCGCTGAGCATGATCAATTCCAGCGGCATCATTGTCGGCACCTGGATCGACACCAACGACGCGATTCATGGTCTGATCCTTGATGAAGAATTGTTCTCGCCTTCGGACTCGATGGGGACCTTCTACTCCGTGGACGTTCCAACCGCGCGAGCCACGATTCTGAACCACGGATTGAACGACGCGAACCAGCTCGTCGGCTATTACGCTGGCGCGACCCCCGGCAGCGGCTTTAAGGCGCTCTCGGGCACGGTTGTGGTGGCGGAGCCGACATCGCTACTGCTGACGTTCCTCGGCCTGGGCGGACTCCTCCTGTGTCGGCCACGACGCGATTGATCTGGCTATTTCGATTTTGACTCGCACTGCCGGGCGGGCAAGGATCCTGTTGATCCTTGCCCGCCCGAATTCATTTATTGATCTCTGTGCGTGCATTGAAGCTGGGGCGGCCTACGCACCAGAAATGAATCCCGTCGAGCCGCGCTCGAGCCATGCCAAGCACGGCAAGCTCGCCAACTTCACAACCGACGACGCGCCGGATTACACTCACTGACGGACGCGGTTTGGGACGACGCCGGGCGCTACTGGCGTGTCGCCAGTGGTGACCCTCGGTCACGTCCGTCCTTAATTCCCACTGGCAACACGCCAGTGGCGCCCGTCACCGGGGCGTTACTTGCTCGAGTCAGGGGACCCAAGCTACGGTAGGAGAAGCTTACTGGCGATTGCGCCGCACCTCGCGTCGTGGTCGCGCAGTGGTTAAGCATGTTAAGATCATCAGCATCCCGACCAGCTTCGGGCTCTGATCCCGCTGGTAGTCCCCAATGAAAAACTTCTTCATGCTGAGCACGTGTCGATTTCTGTTTCGTTCCCTGTCGGCAGTGTTGATCCAGTTTGTCGTCGTGTGGCCTGCAGCTGGCGCGGAGTGGATCACGCTGTTGGGCGCCGAGCACGATTCACTCTCAGCCTGGCGCGAACCGCAGCAAGGTTGGCGGATAGTCGGGGATGCGACGCTGCCGCCCGCGCCCGGCAAGCATTTAGTCGGCTCACCGGGGCAGGGGGTGGCGATCAACTCCGGTCGCGAGCCGGTGGATTTGATCAGCCGCGAAGAATTCACCGACGTGGAGTTGCGGCTCGAGTTCATGCTCGCGCGCGGTTCGAACTCTGGGGTGAAGCTCAACGGGCTGTATGAGATTCAGTTTCTCGACACCGCCGGCGCGGAGCCGACCACCGGCAACATGTGCGGCGGCGTGTATCCCCGCTCGCTGGGGCCGCCGACATTCACGTATCTTGATAAGGGAACGGCGCCCCGCGTGAATTCCGCCAAGCCGGCGGGTGAGTGGCAAACATTGGAACTTGCGTTCCGTTCGCCGCGATTCAATAGCGCTGGTGAGAAAACCTCACCCGGCCGCTTCGATTGGGTGCGGCTCAATGGTGAGTTGATTCACGAGCACGTGGAAGTCAATTTCCCCACGGGCGCCGTTTGGGATGAGTCGCCCGAAGTCCCGGCCGGCCCCGTGCTACTGCAGGGCAATCATGGGCCGGTGGCGTTTCGGAAGGTGGCGGTGCGGGTGATTGAAGGTGCAGCGGAATAATTGAAGCACTGAAATGGACCGCTCGGGTCGGAGGAAGCGAAGCTACATTGCGATGAGCCCCAGGCCGGCGACGATGCAGGTGGCCAGCGTCACCAACATGCCGCGGTTCCAGATGAACACCAGCGTCATCGCGAGCAGTGTCACCAAGCCGGCGCGCCACTCGAATGTTGAGAGTTGCGGCAGTTCGAGCTGCGCGGGGCCGAGCTTCGCGATCCAAGTTTGTTGAAACAGCACATGCAGCGCGAACCAAATGGCGAGATTCAGAATCACGCCGACCACCGCGGCGGTGATGGCAGAGAGAGCGGCGGAGAGGAGTTTTTGTTCGCGCAAGCGCTGCACAAACGGAGCCCCCAGAAAGATCCACAGGAAGCTGGGGACGAACGTCACCCACACTGTGAGGGCGGAGCCCAACAGCCCGGCTGTTAATGGCGAGAGGCCGCCGGGGTTGCGGTACACGCCCATGAAGCCGACGAACTGCACCACCATAATCAGCGGGCCCGGCGTGGTTTCGGCGAAGCCGAGGCCATCGACCATCTCACGCGGCGTGAGCCACTGGTAATTCTCGACCGCTTGCTGGGCGATGTAGGCGAGGACCGAGTAGGCGCCGCCGAACGTCACCACCGCCGCTTTGCTGAAGAAGATTCCCGCGCGGTAGAGAGCCGACTCTTCGCCGGCGAAGAAGCGCGCGGCCGCTATCGGCGCGGCCCAGAGGGTAAGGCCGATCGCGAGCACAATCGCCGCGCGGCGAACCATCGCACTCCACGTGATTGATGGAATATCACTACTCGCCTCACCATCGCCATGTCCCTTCACGATGCAGAACCGCTCCGGCGCCACTCGCCCACCGATGAATCCAATCAGCGCCGCGGCGGCGATGATCAGCGGGAAGGGAATTGCGAAGAGGTAAATCGCCAGAAACGACGCGCCGGCGAGCGTCACCATCGTGCGGTTCTTCAGCACCCGCTTGCCGATCCGCAGCACCGCTTGAAACACAATCGCAATCACCGCGCACTTGAGGCCGAACAGCACGCCCATCATCAGCGTGGTTTGTCCGAACCACACGTAAGCGAGACTGAGCGCCAGAATCGCCAGCGCCCCCGGCAGAATGAAGAGCCCTCCTGCCACCAGCCCCCCCGGCACGCCGTGCATCAGCCAGCCAACGTAAGTGGCAAGCTGCTGCGCCTCCGGCCCGGGGAGCAGCATGCAGTAATTGAGCGCGTGCAGGAACTGCGATTCGGTGACCCACTTCTTCTCATCTACCAAAATGCGGTGCATCACCGCAATTTGCCCCGCGGGCCCGCCGAAGCTCAGCGCGGCGATGCGGGCCCAGGTGGGGGTGGCTTCGGCGAGGGTGGGGGCGGCTTCCATGATGCCGCTGAGGATACGTTTACTCGCTGCTGCGAGCGAGGGTCTAGCGAAGGCTTTTCGCGGCAAGTACGGTCACGAGCATCGAACACATGAGGAGCAGGCTCGCTGGCTCCGGCACAGGAAATGGTTGGGAAAAATCGAAACCGTCATCCGACGTGATCGACCAATCGGTGATGGGGTTACCCTCTTCGTCCGTAACGCTTTCAATTCCACCCCACCGCAGGCTGCGACTGGCGTCACCCGTCACACTCACTGTTCCTTTTTTCGAGGCGGAGACATCCCGCGTGCTTCCGTCGGAGTTGACGAACGCCGAGATCGTAAATCGAAATCCAATCGTGCCGAATTCACCCACCGTGAATTTTCTGGTGAGCTGGATCGAACTGGGAACGAGATTGGTCAAGTTTGTGCCGGGACCGACAATAATTCCGCCCCAGTTGCCGCCGGGGTGAGGACCAGTCGGCAGGCTCCGGAACGAGCTAAGGTCGTTGATCAACAATGAGGCGCTTCCCGAAGCTTCGGCTCCGGTGGCGGTCCCGAAAAAATCTCCTTCAAGATTCAGAATGGGGTGAGTGATCACCCGCGTACCAGCGGGCAAACCGGGCACGTTGAACTTGACTCGAGAGGTCCACTCCGCGCTTGCGGTCGCATTAACATCCGCGGATTGCTTGTCTTTACTCGAGGAGGCGCCTGCGATCACGCTAACGCTCAAATGGCCGGGCACGGCCCGTGCGCTCGCTCGAGCGAGCGCTAGTGCTCCCAAAAAACTGGCGTCGCCATTAAGACTGACGCTCGACTTATTGGAAACGGGACTTGGATCCGAAATCGCGCAAGGGGTGCAATCGAGCGGTTTGCCCACTTCGACCACACCTGGATTCACCTGAATCCCGACCGCGTCAAACGCACCACCGCTGGCCGAAGCGGAGGCGATCGTCTCGCCGAATGCGGCGCTACTCCCTCCAACTAAGAAACCCAGTCCGGCGGCTAAGCCCAACCCGAACAACCACGGTCGTGAGGTCTTCATCGGTCGCACTCCTCGGGGATTGCCGGTCGCGGGGTGAGTCAACAGCAACGGGCTCGGGTTGGGGTCGCGGGCTTATGTTAGCATCGCGACGGTCCCGTCGAGAAGAGAAATCGAGACTTTTTTAGAATTTTCTTGGCCGCCGGTAGCCTGCTTGGCTGCCTTCAGCGAGGTTGACATGAGAGGAGAGTGATCGGTAGCAAGAGTCTAATCGTTGCGATTGTAGCGGTTAAGCCGCATGCAAATGAGCTTCATCTCAACGGCGAACGCATGAGGACAACCTAAACTTCGCGTAGGCCTACGCTCCGTAGGTCATTCCATCAGGCTCCGCGGATACTCGGCCGTGAATAGTCGCAAAACAAAATTCGTTGATCCCCAAGTGCAGGGCGAGCTCGCGCGGCGGTTGGTGCTGCACTGGAGCATCTTTACGCTGGTCGCGGCGGCGGTGGCCATCGGCATGCAATGGCTTAGCAATCCGTTTGTGTCGGTGGGCCAAACCATCGCCGAAGCGTGGTGGACGCACGGGCCGATTCTGTTGGTGCTGATCGGGCTCTTGCCGGTGTTCGTGTTCGATTCGATTCGCCTCAGCGCGAAGTTCGCGGGACCGGTGAAACGGTTCCGCGCGGCGCTGCATAAACTGGCCGATGGTGAACGCCCCCAGCTGATGACGTTTCGCAGCGATGACTACTGGCAAGAACTGGCGAGTGATTTGAATCGAGTGACCGAGCGGGTGTTTGCGAATGACAAGGTGGAAAGCGGGCAGTAGGCAGTGGTCAGTACGAACTCCCGAGCACCTTTCGACCCTTCTACCTTTCGACCTTTTGACCCCATGCGTAGTGATCATCTTCGACGTCTGACCAAACGTGCCCTGCGCCGTGGCATCGCGGCGGCGGAGCTGGCGGTTTGTTTGCCGCTGCTCGTGCTGCTCACACTGGCGATGATCGAAACGTGTTCGATGATTTTCCTCAAGCAGTCGCTCGCGGTGGCTGCTTACGAAGGCGCGCATACCGCGGTCGCCGCTGGCGCAACGACGGCCGACGTGCAGCGAGTGTGCGAGGGCATCCTGCGGGATCGCCGCGTGGTGGGCGGCACGGTGCGGATGAACCCGGCGAATCTCGAATCGATTCGTGAAGGACAATTTTTTGAAGTGCAAGTTTCCGCGGCGACCGATCGCAATGCGATTCTGCCGCTCCGCTTCTTCCGCGGCCGCACGCTCACCGGAGCGGCCGAGTACATGCGGGAGTTGCCGCAATGAAGTTTGCAACGCGTAACTCTCGACGAGGGATGAAGCAGCAGCGGCGCGGCGCCATCTTGGTGCTCGTAGCGCTCTTGCTGCCCGTGTTCGTCATTCTCGCCGCGATGGCGGTGGACACCGCGTGGATGCAACTGGTGCGGACCGAACTGCGGACCGCCACCGACTCCGCCGCGCGGGCCGGCGGCAAAACGCTTTCAGCGGAACAAGATATCCCTCGCGCTCGGCTCGCCGCGCAAGATGCGGCGCAGCGCAACGACGTCGCGGGCGCGGGCCTGCGCATCCGGCCGACCGATGTGGAGTTCGGCTCCAGCATTCAGTCGCGCAGTACGGACAAGTTTGTGTTTACTGTGGGCGGCACGCCAACCAACGCGGTGCGCGTGCAAGGCCTGCGGACCGATCGCAGCTTGGCGGGGGGTGTGCCGCTGTTCTTCGGCCGCGTGCTCGGCGTGAACCGGTTCGAACCGCAGCAGGTCGCTACCAGCACGGTGCTCGACCGCGATATTTGCCTCGTGCTCGACCGTTCGGGCTCGATGCTCGGCAGCAAGATCGCGGGCCTGAAGACGGCGGTGCAAGATTTTCTGAGCGAGCTCGACAACACGTTTCCCAATGAACTGGTAGGGCTCGTAAGTTATTCAACCGCTTCGCGAATCGACTCGCGCCTCACGACCAACTACACAACCGTTCGCGATCAAGTGAACGCCTATCGCGCCAGCGGCAACACGGCGATCGGTCTGGGCCTCGCGGATGGCATTCGCGTGATTACCGGTAGCGAACACCGGCCGTTCGCGATTCAAACCATCGTGCTGATGACCGACGGCATCCACAACACCGGCGTGAACCCAACCACACCGGCTGCGGAAGCAGCTCGACTTGGGATCGTCGTTCATACGGTGACCTTCGGCGCCGACGCCGACCGGCGACTCATGCAACGGGTCGCTGCGCAAACGGGCGGCGAGCACTTTCATGCGGATAGTTCGACCGATTTGAGCGAAGTGTTTCGCACCATCGCTCGGACGCTGCCGGTGTTGCTGACGGAGTAATGATTAAACTCAATGTTGCGCAAGCCTATCAAGAATGTGCGTCGAGGCGCCGCCGCCGTGGAGTTCGCCCTCTGCGCGCCGATCTTCTTTTTGTTTGTCTTCGCGCTGTTTGAGTTCACCTGGACGAACGTCCTGCGGCACACGGCCGACAACGCAGCTTATGAAGCGGCCCGCCGCGTGATGGTGCCCGGGGCGACCGCCGCCGAAGCGACCGCCGAAGCGAATCGCATCCTGCGAATAATTGGCGCCCGCGGCGCGAGTGTGACGATTACTCCGAGCGCAATTCAGCCCGACACGCGCAGCGTCACCGTGCAGGTGGCCATCCCCATGAACCGCAACGGCTTGATCTCGCCCCGCTTTATGCGCGACCAAACGCTGACGAGTTCTTCGACTTTGCGCACCGAGCGCGCCGAAACGCGCGTGGGCAGTTAGCGCGACGGGGTGGCTGGGGTCGAGACCCCAGCAGCTTCGGCACAGACTCCACCTCTGCTGGGGGCGGCTGACGCGCCGACCCCAGCCACCCGAGCCGTCCTCGGTTGGTGCCTACTCAACGACCGCCAATGAGCGTATCTTCGCAGGCTGTCAGTTAAGTCGTTTCCAGTCCAACGGATGGCCCTGCGATGAAAATTTACACCAAAACCGGCGACGGCGGCGAATCGGCTCTCGTCGGCGGCCAGCGCGTAAGGAAAAGCCACGACCGGCTGGCTGCTTATGGCACGGTCGATGAACTGAACGCAGCGCTCGGCGTTGCGCGAGCGGAGATCGCGCGCGGCTCGTCAGCGCCGGTGGGGCTTGATGCCCTGCTTGCTGAAATTCAAAACCGCCTGTTCGATCTTGGCGCCGAGCTTGCGTCACCCGATCCGGTGGCGAAGAAGACAGCGCTGCTCGAGGAAGCGGATGTCGATCGCTTAGAAGCAGCAATCGATTCGCATGAAGAACAACTTCCCGCCTTGCGGCAGTTCATCCTCCCCGGCGGCACGCCGACCGCCGCGGCGCTGCACCTGGCCCGCACCATCTGTCGCCGTGCCGAACGGCTGATTGTGGTCCTTAACGATCGCGAACCGATCCGTGAGACGGCGCTCGTGTACGTCAACCGATTGGGCGACTTGCTGTTCGTCCTCGCCCGCGCGGCGAATCATGCGGCTGGGGAAGCGGATGTGCCGTGGATGAAGAAATGATTCACGAGCGACGATCTTCGCGATGGGTGCGCCAGAGGAAAGCGGCCAGCAGCGCGAGGAAGAGTAACATGCCGCCGGCGATCACTGGCGTGAGGGGCGACATCGCCGGCGTCGGCGTTTCGAGAATTTGCGGCTTTGGTCCAATCAACAACGGCGCGAACTGACGCGTTTGATCGTCGGTCGGCGCTCGACGTGGCGTGTACCGCCACTGTTTGTAAAAGAACCCGGCCAGCCGCGCGGGTTGGGCGATGTCATCCCCCGTTGCGAACCCAGCGGGAATCTCCGGCACGCAAAACACCAGCGGTAAATTTTGTGAGTCGGCGGGGTACGCCTCCAGTTCATAATAATGCGTCACGCCGTGCGTATCCGCGGCGGAGGCGACTTCTATCCGCACCGCCCGCCGCACAACGGCATCGAAGGTGAAGAGCTCACCGCGTAAATCCTGCGGCGCCAGAAACAAAGGCGCCACCGAATAAGCGCCATCGACCGCCGCCCCATCAACGAGTTTCGTTAGCCGCCGACGTTCCATCGGCGCGTTTGGTCCCGAGAACTCGGCCGCAAATTCGCTAATCCGCCCCCGCGCGATTTCCACTAGTTTGGCCGTCGATTGCGTTCGCATCGCCGCCAACAGTTCGTAAAAACTCGCTCGATCCGCGCGCTCCAGCGGCCGGCGATCCACCGGCGTTTCGAGTTCCGCCACGTTCACCCCGGCTGCCCCAAGGAGAGATTCGCCGAAGTTCACCGTCGGCAATTTCATTTCGGTCGGCCGCCATGCGACCCGCGGCGCAACGTATCGCAGGCCGTCGCCGCCTTCGATGCGAAGACCGATAAATTCAAGCGGTTCGGAGAGGGGCGACAGTTCGCTCCATTGCTTGGGCGGCATCGTCGTGATGAGAATGCATTCTTCGCCGCTTTCCTTGATAACGGCAATTGCCGCACTCGTAACTTCGCCAACTGCAAACGGCTTCATCGCAGTGACTTTGCCAACCACGCGCTGAAAGTCGCCCCCAACTTCCGCGAGCTCTTCGTTGGAGAATCTCTTCAGCCGTATCGCCAGCGGCGCGAGTTCTTCATTCGTGGCGTTGGCAAGCTCTACACTTTTCCAGCCGAGCAGTTCTAACAGTTCGGTCGCGGTCGGGGCGCCTTCGCAATTGAGCGGCAGAATTAGCAGGAAGAGCAAGGGGTTGATTACGACGCGGCCACCTCGTCGCCAAGCATAGGCGACCAACGCCGCAGCGCCCGCCGCAGCTAGGAGCACGACGCCCAGCGGCGAGAGGGGCGGTTCTTTTTTTACTGTAGCCATTTGCGGCGGTGGTCCCGCGATCCGACTTGTGAGCAGCACCGGTGCGAGCCCCACCCCACCCTCATGCCGATAAGACAGATTCTTAAAGAACACCGCATTGACTGCGAGCTCAAATGGCTCGCCCACATCTTCCGGCGCGTCAAGCGCATACACAATCAGCGGCCACTCCCCACCACCCGCCGGTTTCATGATGACACGATGAAGCTGCTCGATTCCCAGTTCATTCTCCCCCGGCGTCACCACTTCACTCCGCAGCACCCACCCCCGCACGGTGACGACTTTGCCGCGATACACGTCCGCTTGATTCACAAGCTGCACGTACGTCGCTTCACCACTGCTGGCGGGAGTTTGCTTATCGGTGAGTTTCTGCAGTTCGCTCCAGACGGCGAACCACAGCGGCGTTTCGGCATCGCGGAACGGGGTGTTGTCGGTGATGGCTTCCCACTCGGCGGGGGAGGGGAGGGTGAGGGCGACGGGCTGCGGCAGTGCGGCTCCCCCGATGGGCGTCGAGGTTTCATGCGGTGTCGAAAACCAAGCGGCTGCGGCGACCAAGAGTGCCAGCGGGGCGAGCCAAACCCAGCGCCCGCGCGCGAAGCGGCGGTGAGCGGTTGGGACGGTTGGGGGTTCAAATTTCAGCATCGGGGTAGTCCGGCGGATAGCGTAATTCTAATTCCCACAACGAGTTGCGGCAAAGACGAGTGGGCGGAAGGCAATGGACAGTAGGCAGGAAAATATGCTGCGTTTTCGCCATTTCCCCTCACCGCCCACCGCCTACTGCCCGCTGCCCACTTTTTCCGGGAATAACCTACACCCCTCCGCCGAATCTCTCTCTGTCTCCTCCCTTCGGTGTGGTACTCTACAGTTGTGGGGAGGAGTCACACTCAGCACGGAACATGCTGAAAGAAGAGGCAACGGGTGGCGCTTTCGCGGGCGGCTTTCCAGGAGCTGGTCGAAGAACATGCCCCGGCATTGTACCGCTTGGCCTACCGACTAACGGGCCAAGGTCACGATGCCGAGGACATTGTGCAGGAGACGCTGCGCAGTGCTTGGACCAGTCGGGACCGTTTCGATCCGAATCGGGGCGGTCGCGCATGGCTAGCTTCCATTTTGCGAAGGCGCGTGGTGGATCGTTGGCGGCGCGTGGGGCGTAGTCCCACGATCGGCGGCGATCCGGCGTGGGAGGTCGCCGTCGAAGCGGCGGATCCGTTGGCTCACGAGTTGACCGATGAAATGCAGCTCGCCTTGATGCAGTTGCCCGACGAACTGCGGGAGTCTTTACTCCTGGTGGTGGTCGGGGAACTCACTCACCAAGAAACCGCCGACGCGCTGGGCGTGCCTTTGGGCACGGTTCTGTCGCGCGTCTGTCGGGCCCGCCAACGACTCCGCCTGAACTTCCTCGCCGCCTCCCGCCGCACAGTTTAATCCATGTGTTTTGGGTGACCTAAGCTTGTTGGGGAGGAACGGTCAAAGAGTCGCGTCAAAAACTGTCGTGACGCAATTCCGTGGCCGGGGTTTAATCGATTGTCAGGGGAATGCGAGTCTTTGGTTCTTCTCTGCCGAAGGCTCCAAACCGCGAGTAAGTTCCACGCGGAAAGGTGAGCGGAGTTATGAGCGATCAGTTATCGTCGTTTGGCGCTTCGGACAGCGGCCTGCTGAATATGTTCTTGCCGTGGACACCGGCCTCCCCGTCCAATTCAAACGGGTGCCGTCCGCGCGAATCGAAGTTACCCGAGCAGGTTCCGCCTTCTTCGGAGCGGGACCACGCCAGCAGCATGTCAAAGTATTCCGGCGCGAATGCCGAAGAAGCCGCGCAGCTTGCCGAGGTGGACGAACGCCTCGCCGATGTCCCACTACCCGACGGCTTCATGAGCCGGCTCCGTAGCTGGGTGAGTGAACTTTAGCGGTTGCGCTATGTACGAGGGGCTTCTTGCCCGTGGTGAAGTGGTTACCCACCCTCTCGATCACGGGACCGACGGGCTAGGAGCCCATCGTACGGCCTGGGAATAGCCGCCGCCCCTGCAGCGAGCATACAATGAGGCGTCGCCCCCTTGCTTCCCACACCGCTAGCTGTTCATGCTCTCGCGTACGCTGCCCGCCGTCTGCTGCCTCATCTGGTGCGCGCAACTCTTCGCCGAGGATCGTGACGCCGCGTTCCTCAGCGCTCTGCGCGCACGTGGCGAAGGTGAACTCGCGCTCGAGTATCTCAAACTCGCCGAACAAGACCCCACCATTAGTGACACGTTCCGCGCGCGGATGCCGTACGAGCGCGCCCTCGCCACGCTCGAACAGCTCCGCGGTGATGGAGACGCTGCCCGGCGCGGGGCGCAGCGCGACGAAGTCCGCACGCTGCTCGCCGGACTCGGCGCCGATGCCAAGAACGGCCCGCTTGTCGCCGAAGGATTGTCAAAACTCGCCACCAGTTTCGCCGATGAAGGCCGTCGACTCCTCGCCGAAGCGGCCCAAGCGCCAGCCGTCGGGGACCGCCGTGACAGCTTGCGCGCCGATGCGCGGAAAGCGCTCGACGAAGCCCGCGAGCTCTTCACGCAAGCCGAAACCTCCTTCACGCAAGTGCTCGAAAAATATCGCTCCGCTTCGGCCGACAGCGCCGAGGGCGCCGAACGCTTACGCTTGCGTGGTTTGCTGGCCAACGCTCGGCTGCTGCGCGGCATCGCGGGGTATGAACTCGCCCGCACCCATGCCCAGGGGACACCCGATCAAAAAGCCGCTAGCAAGACAGCAGCTGCCGAACTCGCGGCCGTGCATGA
The DNA here is from genome assembly GCA_022841705.1 of Pirellulales bacterium. Classification (GTDB taxonomy): domain Bacteria; phylum Planctomycetota; class Planctomycetia; order Pirellulales; family Lacipirellulaceae. The sequence continues at coordinate 1,007,797 of JALHQZ010000002.1, read as the reverse complement.
AAAGTACAGCGACTGGCTCGTCGGCCTCTTGGCGCACTATTACGAAGGACGCTGCTATGAAGCGGCGGGGGACGACCAGCTCGCGATCGGCTGTTTCGAAAGTCTCGTGGAACTTCCCACCACCGCCGGCGACTTCCGCAAGCTGGTGACGATGGCCCAGGCCCGCCGCACGGCGATTGAAGCGGCCCGCAAGAAATACGACCAAGCGATTCCCCCCGCGCGCAAATGGCTCGGCCAACTCAGCAGCACCGAGTCCGCCAGCGTTGAAGCGGCCGGCTTGCAGTATGAGCTCGCGGTCGCGCTGTTGGCGTCGGAGCCGAAGCCGGAGCGGCGCACGCTCTCCGAAGCGCGCGAGTTGCTGCGCAGTTCCACCGCCGTCGCGCATGAGCAACTCACCGAAGCCCAGCAAAAACTCGCCGAGGTTTCGCAGCAATTGGGCCGCAGCGAAGGAGGCCCCACGAACTTCGCCGAAGCCTTGCAGGCGGGCCGCACGGCGCTCGGCGCCGCTAGCGCGGCGCGTGTGGCCGTTGACGCCGCCAAGCAAAACAATCCGGATGCGGTGGCGAATCTCACGCAGCAAGCCGCCGACTCCAGCACCCAGGCGCTCGAAAACCTGCAAGCTGCCCTTGCGCTGGTGGAAGCTGAAACACCCGCCGCCGATCGCTGTGAAGTGCGCTATCTGCTGGCGTGGCTGGCGTGGAATGAAGAGCGCCTGCCCGAAGCGGCGACGCTCGCCACGTTCGTCGCCACCCGCCATCCCGATGTGCCATCAGCCGAAGGCGCAGCTAAACTCGCGCTCGCCGCGTGGGATCGCCTGGCGCGCGAGGCGGGCAGTGACGGCGAATTCGAACGCAGCCAACTCACCGAGCTTGCGCAGTTCGTCACCAAACGCTGGGCCGGCACTGCTCTCGCCGAGTCCGCGTTCGGTGTGCTGCTGGGCGAAGCGCTGCGCACGGGCGATCTTGCTGCCGCGCGGGCCGCCATCGCGCAAGTGGCGCCTGCCGAACGCCCCGCGTTCGAACTGCGGCTCGCGTGTTCGCAGTGGGAAGAAGTCAACCGCCGCGCCGCCGCCGGCGCGAAACCCGCGGAGCTTGTCGCCGAGCGCGAAGCCGCCGCCAAGCTGCTGGCCGACAGCTTCGCCCAAGTGCGCTCACAGAAACCGTTCACCGCCGCAGCCGCGACCGGCGCCCTCTACTGCGCGCAGTCACTGATCGATGACGACCGCTCCGATGATGCGATTGCGCTCTTGTCCGACAAGGATATTGGCCTCTTGAATCTCATCAAGTCGAAAGACCCGGCGGTCGATCGCCCTGGCTTCGCAACTGAAGCGTATAAGACGGCATTGCGGGCATACGTCTCCGCCGACCCGCCGCTGACCGATGAAGCGCTCGCCACGATGAACCTGCTCGAAAAATCGCTCCCTAAAGAAGAAGCCGACAAGCTCAACCGCATTTATCTCGGCTTGGGCCTGCAAGTTCAGCGGCAGATCGCGGGCTACGTCGCGGCGGGCAAAAATCCGCAGGCCGATCGGCTGGCCACCGCGCTCGGCGAGTTCGTGAAACGTCTCGGCGAACGCCGCGAAACCGCCGACTGGAACACGCAGCTCTGGATCGGCCAGATGTACATGAGTCTCGGTGACGGCCTCGCCGCGGGGAGCGACCGCAAACGTTCGCAAGCGTACTTCCGTCAGGCGAGCGAAGTTTTTTCATCACTCTTGGATCGCGCCGAGAAAGAACCCGGTTTCGCTCCGCAGCCGAACTCCGTGCTCGCGGCGCGGTTACAGTTGGGGCAAAGCCAGCGCAAGCAAGGCGCCTATGGGGAAGCAATCGCCAGCTTCGCCGCCTTACTCGCTGAGCGGGAAGTAATGCTCGACGTCCAACAAGCCGCCGCCGACACCTATCGCGATTGGGGCGCTGAGGAACCGGACCGCTTCACCAGCGCCATCGCCGGCGGCGAACCCGCGGCCACCACCGGCAAGAATCTCATTTGGGGCTATCGCAAACTGGCGAGCGTCGCCGCCCAAGCCTCGCGCAAGCGCCCCGAACTGCAAGAGCTCTTCTTCGCCTCGTGGCTGAACATCGCCCGCACGAGATACCTCGCCGCCATGAGCGCCACCGGCGTCGAGCGTACCGAGCAGCTTGACCAAGCCACGAGCACCATTCGCGCCATGCACCGCCAGTACCCCGACCTCGGCGGCAAGCAAAGCCGTTCCGAGTTCGACGCTTTACTCAAAGACATCCAGCGCGCGAAGGACGAAGAACCAGAAGGCCTCGCGGCGTGGGAAGATCGCTCGACCTAGCCGATTAAAACCAGATTGTAGGAGGGCTCTCCGAGCCCGTTTTCGCTCCAAGCTCAAACAGAGATTCAAGGCCAAGTCAAATCGGGCTCAGAGAGCCGTCTTACAAAACTCACACTCGAATCGCCAACATGACCATTCGACCCCTGCTACTTCTGTGTTTGTTCGCGAGTTTCGCCGCCGGCGCCGATCGCGTGCGTACAACCACCGGGACGCTCACCGGCAAAATCACCAAGACTTCGCCGCAGGCGATTACGGTCGAGACGGCGTCGGGCGAAAAAGAGGCGGCCATCAACACCGTCACGGTGGTGCTGTTTGATGAGGAACCCTCCGAGCTCAGTCAAGCTCGGGTCAACGCCGCCAACGGTGGGTATCAAACGGCGCTCGCGAAACTTACCGGCATCAAGCTGGCCGAAGTAAAGAGCCCGCTCGTGCGGCAGGAGATCGAGTACCTGAAGGCGTGGTGCCAAGCCAAACTCGCGCTCGGCGGCGAAGGCGATCTCCGCGCCGCTGGACAAGCGCTTAATGGATTTGTCGCCAAGAATCGCACCAGCCATCACACCCTCGAAGCCGCCGTGGTGCTGGGCGATTTGCTCGTGGCGGCCGAGAACTTCCCGGCGGCCGAGAAATTTTACGCCCAACTCGCCGAAACGCCGTGGCCCGATTACCAAATGCGCGCCGCGCTGCTGATCGGCAAAGCCCAGCAAGCGCAAGGCAAACATGCTGAAGCGATCACGCAATTCGACAAAGGCCTCGCACTCGCCGACACCTCCGACGCCGCCAAAGCCGCCGCGCTGGCGTGCCAACTGGGCAAAGCTGTCAGCCTTTCCGCCACCGGCAAGGCGGAGGAAGGCCTGAAGCTGGTGCAAGCCGTTATCAAAGACGCCGACCCCGAAGACCGATCGCTCAACGCCGCCGCCTACAATGCGCTTGGCGATTGCTACCAAGTGGCGAAGCAAACCAAGCCCGCGCTCTTCGCTTACCTCCACACCGACCTGCTCTACAGCAGCGAACCCGCCGCCCACGCCGAAGCGCTGTACCACCTCACCAAACTGTGGGACGCCATCGGCCGCCCCGACCAATCTCGCGCCGCCAAACAAACGCTCGCCGAGAAGTACGCCGCCAGTCCGTGGGCAAAGAAAATGTAAGCCTGCCCTTTCTCAAGGGAACGGGCCGAAACGCACGCTGGGGTGACGCCACTATCGAAACACGCTCGGCAGTTTCGGAGAAACTGCCCTACATACACTGACAACTGACCCTCCGTCAGCTACATTAAAAGCCGTCCAACTAATCTCCCGGAGCTTTCCCCTATGTCGCTGCTCAAGGCGTTATTCTCCGTACGGATGCTGCTGCTCGCGGTGCTTTTGGCTCTGCCGACTCTTGCCTTCGCCCAGGATGCGGCGGCCGAAGTCGCCGCTTCGGCGCCGGTGAAATCGGAAAGCTATCTGATGTGGTTGTACAATGCCCTCGGCTGGTACTATGCCTTGGCGTTTTTGCTACTATCGTTCGCACTGGTGGCGCTGGTGGTGATGAACTTTATGCAGGTCAGCCGCAATAACATCGTGCCGAAAGACCTCGTCGATAGCATGGAAGCGCATCTCAACGCCAAGCAGTACAATGAAGCGTTTGCGCTGGCCAGCAACGACGATTCCTTCCTCGGCAAGGTGCTGACCGCCGGCATCTCGAGCCTCACCGCCGGCAACAATTACTCGCACGCTATCGAAGCGATGCAGGAAGTGGGCGAAGTCGAGAACATGAAGCTCGACCACCGGCTGAGCTACATTTCGCTCATCGGCACCATCAGCCCGATGCTCGGTCTCCTGGGGACAGTCGACGGCATGGTGCAATCCTTCTCCGTAATCGCCAGTTCCGTAACGACGCCTAAGCCCAGCGAACTCGCCGAAGGGATTACCATCGCGTTGATGACCACGCTTGTGGGCCTCGTGCTTGCCATCCCCGCGATCGCGGTCTACCACTTCGTCCGCAACCGCATCGCCCAACTGGTCCTCGAAGTCGGCATCGTCAGCGAACGCATCATGAGCAAGTTCCCCGGCGCGAACAAGTAGCACCCTCCAATCCCCAGCCCCTGACCCCTGACCCCTAGCCCCTCCCGATGCGTGTCACCTCTGGCAAACGTCTCGACCCGATCGAGCTCGACATGACGCCGATGATCGACATGACGTTTCAGCTCATCGCGTTCTTCATGGTGGCGCTTAACTTTTCGGAAGCGGACATCGACCAGCGCGTGAACCTCCCCGGCAGCGAGCTCGCCAAGCCGCCGGACGTGGCTTACCAAGAACCAATCACCATTCAAATCGCCAAAGACGGCGTGATTGTCTTCGGCATGGGCGATGTGAATCTCGCCGGCCTCAAGACGGGCCTACTGCGTGAAGCCCAAATGATCCGCTCCTTCGGCGATAAGAAGAATATCAAAGATGTGACCGTCATCATCCGCGCCGACCAAACGGTGCGAACAGGTTTGGTGCAAGAGGTCATCAAAGCGTGCCAAGACGCCGAGTTCGAGAACTTCGCGCTGCGCAGTAAACAGAGTGAAGATTCGGTGCTGGTGGGTGGATAGAAGTTGGTGAATCTTGAATTGTGATTCGCGAATCGAAAAACCAACCACTATCAACCTTTTCCCCTTCACGACTCACGATTCACAACTTACCCTCGCATGAAACTTCGCCATCATAGCCGCGCCGACAAAATCGACCTGCAGATGACGCCGATGATTGACATCGTGTTTCAACTGCTGATCTTTTTTATCTTCACGCTCAAGATCGTGTCGCCCGAGGGAGACTTCAACATTAAGATGCCGGTGGCGGCAGCCAACGTTTCGGCGGCGCCGACCGAAACACCCACGCTGCGGTTGCGACTGCAAGCGAACGATGAAGGCCAGCTCACCGCGCTCAAGCTCGGTGATACAGTTTTCAGTGGCGAGAACCGCTTCCGCGATCTGCACCTGGCGATTCGAGACCTGGTGAGCGACGCCGGCGGCCCCGGCTCGGCCAGCGACCAAGAAGTTGAAATCGATGCCGACTACGACCTCCACTACGGCAACGTCATCCGCGCCATCACCGCCATCAGCGGCTACATCGAAGGGGGCCAGCGCCACTCGCTCGTTGAGAAGGTCCGCTTCACGCCGCCGAAAGCGGAGTAGGGGTTTTCTCCCCTCCCCACAAGTGGAAGGGGGCTACGCGCCCGCAAACTCAACGCAGGCCGATCTGGCGGCGCCAGCAGCGGAGCGCAGCTCCCTTGCTATCACGGTTTCGCATCGTGAAATCGCGCCGAGCGGGTCGATTTCCAATTCGTTGGAACAATCGCCATGCCCGCCCCCACCACCATCCGCGACCGGCTCGCTTCGATCGACAAGCGGCAGGATGAACTGCTCACGCGGCTTGATGAATTGAATCAGCAGATCGAGCGGGCCCTGCAAGATGTCACCGCGCGCAACACCATCAAACTCAGTCGCGCCGATACGTTTAGTCGCGGCGATCGAGGCGACCGCTCTTACGAATCGCTCGCCACAACCGCGACGCTAACAGAGCCGCTAGTAGAAACCCTGCCACTCCCGGCGCCGAAACGCCGTACACCGGCAGCACGTCGGCGCTCAGCATAAGCGACGAACCGACAATCAGCGCGCTGGTGATCAGCCCATACACTAGCCGATTGACCGACGGCTCCAGGCCGCGGTGATCGAGATGCACGTCGAACTTCCCGCTCTGCATCTGCGTGAGCAGATCGCGGATCCGGCGGGGCGCCACCTCGACCAGTTGTTCGAGGTCGCCGTAAATCCGCCGCGCCTTCTTCGCTTGCCGCAGGGGTGAGAACCGTCGCAGCATCATCCGCTGTTGCAACGGGGCGAGCACTTCCAGCAAGTTGAAATCGGGGGTGAGCAATTGCGCGGTTCCTTCCAGCATCACCAGCAGTTTGATCAGCATCGCCAGCGGCGTCGGCAGAATAATGCGGTAGCGGCGAACGATTTCCATCAGTTCACTTAGCGCACCGGCGAGGTCGAAGTGACCGATCCCCTGATGGCCGTAGTGATCCACAAAGTCAGCGATGTCGGTTGACAACTGCGTTTCGTCAAATGACTCCGGCACTTGCCCCACGCGCGTCACAACGGCCGTAAGTTGCCCCGCATCCTGCGAGACCAGCGCCAGCAGCATATCCTCTAAATCTTCGCGCAGCGATTCGCTCAGTCGCCCCACCATGCCGAAGTCCAAGAGCCCAATCACATCGCCCGGCAGCACCACCAGATTGCCCGGGTGCGGGTCGGCGTGGTACACGCCGTGCTGAAAAATCATCTCGACATAAATCTCGGCCCCGTTGCGAGCGACTTGCGCGAGGTTCACATTCGGCCGACTGCGAATCCCGGGGTCGCTAATCTTCGCCCCCTCGAGCCACTGCATCGAGAGCACTCGCCGTGCGGAGTGCGTTTCGTACGCCGCGGGAATGTGCACCCGCGGATCGTCCTTGAACATTTCGCCAAATTGTTTCACGCGCCGCAGCTCTTCGCCAAAGTCGAGCTCCCGCCGAATGACCCGCTGCAATTCCTGCGCAGTGGCAACCGGCCGATAACTCCGTAGCTCGGGCAAATTTTCCGCGAGCGAAGCAAGCCCGATGAAGATCTCCGTATCGACCCGCACCCGGTCCTCGATCCCCGCGTGTTGGACCTTCACCGCCACATCGCTGCCGTCTTTTAGTTTCGCGCGATGCACTTGTCCGATAGAAGCCGACGCGACCGGCGTTTCACAAAACTCCGCGAACAGTTCCTCGATCGGCGCGCCAAGCTCCGCGGCAATCGTCGCCCGCACAGCGCCCGGTTCATCCGCCGGCACGCCGGTTTGCAACTTCGCGAGCTCCATCGCCAGCTCGGCCCCAACCTGATCGGGCCGCGTGCTTAGAATCTGCCCCAGCTTAATGAACGTCGGCCCCAGTTCCTCAATCGCCATCCGAATCCGCGCTTCACGTGAAACCTGCGCGAGAGTTCCCCCTTCTGAATCGCGAAACAGCCGCCGGGTGAGCGGCAAATCAAACTTCGACAACCACCCGGCGAGCCCATATTTACTGAGCACCCCCAAAATTTCCCGCCACCGATTCACGTTGCGGTACAGTTGTGGGATGGAAGTGATGCGCATCGCCCCATTATAACCACAGAAAGTTGTGAATGCACCGTTTCGCCGCGATGCGCCATCGGAGCGCGGCGCCGGAAAAGATTCACCACAGAGAGCACGGAGAACACGGAGGAAAGATACAGAGCAGGGAATGAGACGTGCGACTCATCCCAGGATGCCGCTCGTCCTCAGTTTTTCACTCTTCCTTTCTCTGTGCCTTCTGTGCTCTCTGTGGTGAACATCTTAATATCTACACGAGGACGTTACCGTGATGCACCGATTCGCAATCGCTTTATTGTTAGCCACAACCGCCCTCGCCGAAGACTGGCCGCAATGGCGGGGCCCCCACCATAACGGCGTCTCCGCTGAACAAAACCCACCAACCGAATGGGGCCCCGACCAGAACATCCGCTGGAAGGTTCCGATGCCCGGTCCGGCGGGCTCCACGCCGATCGTGGTCGGCCAGCGCATCTTTCTCACCAGTGTCGATGACGACCAGCTCGTACTACTCTCTTACTCGACCGCCGGCAAACAAGAATGGCGCCGCGAAATCGCCCAAGGCAACCGCGACTTCCGCGGCGATGAAGGCAACCTTGCGTCACCATCACCGGTGGCCGATGACGTACACGTCGCCACCCTGATGGGCGACGGCACCCTCGCGTGCTTCACCCACACCGGCGACGAAGTGTGGCGGCTCGACCTAAACGAACGCTATGGCCAGCTCGATCTCCAATTCGGCTACAGCTCCACCCCTGTGCTGCACGATCGCCGGCTCTACCTGCAACTCATCCACGGCGATGGCGATCCCGCGAGCGAAGAAGCCCGCGTTGTCTGCCTCGACTTCGCCTCCGGCAAAGAGGTGTGGGCCGTCAAACGTATCACCGGCGCCAAAGCGGAGTGCGAACACTCGTACGCGTCGCCCGTGATTTACCAGGACGACAGTCACACGTTACTCCTCACCCACGGCGGCGATTACACCATCGCCCACGATCTGAAAACGGGCGGCGAGCTATGGCGCCTCGGCGGTTTTAACCTCCCCGGCAATTTTAACCCCACGCTCCGCTTCGTCGCGTCGCCGAGTGTAGGAGAAGGAATCATCATCGCCCCGAGCGCCAAACGCGGCAGTATCGCCGCCGTCAATCCCGATGCCGTTGAGCTCGACGCTGGCGGCGACATCACCGGCACAAGTTCAGAACTTTGGCGACTCCCCAAAGCAACGCCCGATGTCCCCACGCCGCTGGTCTACGAAGGCTTGGTCTACCTCTGCGGCGAAGATGGCCGCCTCACCGTCGTCGATGCGAAGACGGGCGAAGAAGTCTACGAGCGACGAACCGAGAGCGACCGCCATCGCGCCAGTCCCATCGCCGCCGCCGGCAAAGTGTATCTGACATCGCGCGGCGGCGTGGTGACCGTCATCGAGGCGGGTCGCAAGTTCAACCGCCTCGCCCGCAACGAACTGAACGAACCCATCTCCGCGTCACCCGTCTTCGCGAACGGCGCCTTGTACCTGCGGACGTTTGAGAATCTGTACGCGATTGGTGCTAAGTAACCGACGTTTGTACGATGGGCTTCCCGCCCGTCGTGAAGTGGGGACCAGCTCACCGTATATGAGTGATGGAATTCAATCAACCATCACCATCGAGAAATCAGCCGCACGAGAATCTGCCCCGCGGAAATCCACTGTCAAGCCCAAATTGTAGCCACCCGCCGGAAGAGGGGCTTGTCAAGTAGCATTTGTAGCCACCCGAAATTTGTAATGTGCCCGCCGTGAATTGTTTCCCGTGAAACAATATCTGTTTAGCCGCGCTCGCGATAGCGGAGCGCGTTGAGAATTGTTCCACGTGGAACAAGTCACGGCGGATTCGGTTCCCCGACACGCTGCCCAGTTTAGGCGGCCCCAAATTCCGGCCGCCGCCGGCCCAGTTGGCCCTGCAGGCGTTGCACAATCGCGCTGTGCATTTGGCTCACCCGGCTTTCTGACAGATCGAGCGTGGCGCCGATCTCTTTCATCGTGAGCTCTTCATAGTAATAGAGAATGATGATCAGCCGTTCGTTGCGGTTGAGACCTTTGGTGACCAGCTTCATCAGGTCGGACTTTTGAATCCGCCGCGTGGGATCTTCGCCTTTCTTGTCTTCGAGAATGTCAATCTCGCGAACATCTTTGTAGCTGTCGGTTTCGTACCACTTCTTATTCAGGCTGATCAAGTTCACCGCATTCGCTTCGGTGATCATCTTCTCGAGTTCCACCGTGCTGAGCTGCATTTGTTCGGCCAGTTCGTTCTCGTTCGGCATCCGGCCCAGCCGGGCTTCGAGTTGCTTCACCGCTTCGTTCAGCTTGCTGGCTTTGGAACGAACCAAACGCGGAACCCAGTCCATGCTGCGGAGTTCATCGAGCATGGCGCCCCGAATCCGCGGGACACAGTACGTTTCAAACTTCACGCCGCGGTCTTGGTCGAACGCATTGATGGCGTCCATCAGGCCAAAGATGCCGGCGGAGACGAGATCATCGAGTTCAACCCCATCGGGCAGGCGGGACCAGATCCGCTCGCCGTTGTACTTCACCAAGGGAAGATAATGCTCCACCAACTTGTTACGCAGCGGTTCGCTATCGGGCGTAAGCCGGTATTGGGCCCACACTTCGGCGATCTCGGCGTCGCGGGCTTCCTTGGCGGCAGGGGTCAGAACAGCCATTCATTCCTCCTTGAATCCAAATCCGCGGCGCTTCGTGCGCTGCGGCGCTTTGTGTCTGCTTAACGATGATCTAGTCGCCGGTTGTCAGGTTAGTCGGTGATTCAGCCAGTTCACGTTCAAGCTTCGTGCGGATCGCTTCGTCGATGGTCGCCTCGGCGATCCATCCGACTAAAAAGCCCACCGCCGCCAGCAGTGTCACCGACGCTACCGCTTGCGTGACCGACGTTTCGAAACCGGAGCCGAGCCGTAGGTTCCGGAGCATGGCGACAGCCATTCCCAGGGAACCCAAAATGCCGGCGTACTGACGAGCCACTTCGATTTCTCCGACCGGCGGAAAACTCGCGCCAACCCCGCCAAATTAACGCAACAGCGCACGACGGTGGTTGTTCTTGCATCATCGACATCGGGGCGGCTCCGACTTGAGCGACAGTGAAAAGTTTTTTGTGATGAGAGTTACGCCGCGATCTTGGACGAGAACACCAGCGGCGGCGCAGCAAGTTGCGCAATGCGGCTCACCAGCTGCGTGTAGTTCGCTTCGGAGAGTTTTGGTCCATACAGCGCGGCGGCCATCGGCGGGATGCGGCCCAAATGGGCGCCGCAGGTTTGGGCCAGCGCATGTTGCGCTCGGGCAGCGTGGGCGATGTCGCCGCAGTGGACGTACGCCATTTCAAGCCGCACTTGTGGGGCGGCGCGGTAGATGAGTTTGAGCTTCGCGTAAGTGTCCAGCACTGCCGGCGGCGTGGCTTCGCCGATCATAAGCACAAGGTCCGCCGCGGTGAGAAGTTCGATACACCACGGTGTTAAAGCGCTCCCGGCATCGACAATCGCCAGTTCGCCTTCACCGTTAAGCTGTTGCAGGCTTTGAATCGTCCGCTGCGCCACGTCATTGGTAACGCGATCGTTGTACAGCGCCCAGCCACCGGGGACTAATGGAAATCCTTCACGGGTGGGACGAAGAACTTCGCGCACTGTACGATCACCGCAAAGCACGTCGCTCAAGTCACCGGCGAGATCGACAGTAATTCCCGCGAGCGTTGCTAACTTTGGTTGATGCAGATTGCCGTCGACCAGCACGGGTGTATGTTTTCCTTCAGCCAGTTGCCGGGCGACTTCCATCGCGATGGTCGACACACCCACGCCGCCGCGCGAACCGAGCAGCGCAACTAATGGCAAAACCTCAGCGGGAATCGCGCCGGCGATTTCAATTCGGCTCTGCCGACTCAGCTCGCGCAGTTTCTTGGCTTGATCGCTCATGCTCCCAACTCCTGGATCTTTGGCTCCATCAGCACCGATTGTGTTAGGCGTTCGGCATCTGCGACCGCAATATCATCGGGCACATTCTGCCCGTGCGTGAGATAACTGAGTGGAAGTTCGCTGCGCCGCGCGGCGCTGACGAGATGACCAAGGCTGATCGCTTCGTCGAGCTTGGTCACCAAGAGCGATGTCGGCCGAACGGGGCGGAAGTTATCCATAGTGGTCAGCAAGTTCTTCGCGCCGACCGTAGCGCTCAGCACCAAGTGAACTTCATGCGGCCGCACGCTGGCGAGCAGCGTGTTCAGTTCCTTGACCTTCACTTCATCGCGTGGACTGCGTCCGGCGGTGTCCATCAGAATCAGATCTAGCCCGCCGAGCCGCTGCATTGCTTGTGAGAGCTCGTCCGGTGTGGAGACAACTTCCATCGGCAGATCGATAATGTCGGCATAAGTTCGAAGCTGTTCAACCGCGGCGACACGGTAAGTGTCAACCGTGATGAGCCCCACTCGACGCCGATCGCGCAGACGGAAGTTGGCCGCGAGTTTCGCAATCGTAGTGGTCTTGCCGACACCGGTCGGCCCAATCAAGGCGACGAGCCGACCGCGACCCACTTGAATCGGTCCCGATGTGCGAAACGACTGCTCAATTGATTGCTGAATGTCATGTCGAACTGTGTGTCGATCGGCCGCATCGCCGAGTGCATCACGTGCTTCGGCGACGAGTTCACGCGCCACATCCTGCTGAATATCCGCGTCGATCAGCCAAGTGTAAGCGCTGAAGTACGCTGGCGGGAGTCGATGAGTTGAGGTGGCTGTCGCGCAAGTTTGCAGCGCTTCGACTTTCGCTTCCAGTTCATCAAGCTGCGCGGTGACACGATTCTTGAAGTCATCGCGGTACTTGCTGCGGTAGTCGAACTCGCTCTCCACTCGCTCTTCCAATCGCGCCGCAATTTCGACTTGATGCGAGCCGGTGAGTCGTCCCCACCAGCCGCGGTTGTAGTGCCGCGCGTGCAGCACAGTCGCCTCGGGGCCGAGTTCACGGCGCACCATCGCCAGCGCTTCGGGCAATGTTCGCGCTTTGAAAGTTTTTATTGACATTGTCTAACCTGCACAGTGCTAACTTGCTAGGCCGTGGGTTACGATATTTGTGTCGCGGGTGATTTCGTTGAAGCTGAGAACCACTAATTGCGGCAGGTGATTCTCGGTGAGTTGTTTGAGCGCCGCGCGAATCTGCGGGCTTACCAGCACAATGGGCGTGTGGTTGAGTAGCGTAAGTTTCTCGGCCGCTTTACGGATTGAACTGCAAGTCGCTTCAATCGCTTGTGGCGCCATGCGGATAAATAGGCCGCGTTCGTTGTGCTCGAAGCCTGCGCGAATGCGGTCCTCGAGCGCGGGATCGATGGCGATCACATGCAGTTCGTTGTTGGCGTCGCGGTAGCGGGTGCAAATCTGCCGGCTGAGGCGATGCCGCACGTACTCGGTCAACAACACGGGATCTTTCGAACGGGGCGCGTAATCGCCGAGTGTCTCCAGAATGGCGCTGAGCTGGCGAATCGAGACTTGCTCGCGCAGTAGATGATGCAGTACGCCTTGCACTTCGGCGAGGCTCAGCACACTGGGGATCAGTTCGTCCACCACCGTCGGCGAGGCGGTTTTGAGTTCATCAATCAAGTGCTTGGTGGCGTCGCGCGTGAGAATCTCATCAGCATGTCGCCGGCAGACTTCGGTCAGGTGCGTGGCGAGCACAGCGCCTGGTTCAACCACGGTGTAACCCAACATCTCCGCTTGGTCTTGCCGATTGGGGGAGATCCACCGCGCTGCGGCGCCGAACGCGGGGTCTTTGGTTTCGATGCCATCCACCGCGCCGGTGGTCATGCCGGAGTCAATCGCCAATAGCAGGTTTGGTTCCAGCTCGTTCACCGCCACGGGCATATCGGCGATCTTGATGCGGTAGCTGTTGGGTTCCAGTCGCATGTTATCGCGGATGCGAACCTTCGGCATGATGAGCCCAATTTCCGCGGCAATGTTGTGCCTCACCCGCTGCACGCGCTCGAGCAAATCGCCGCCGCGATTCGGATCGGCGAGGCGAATCAGCCCGACGCCGAGCTCGATCTCCATCGGGTCGACCGTGAGAAAATCTTCCACGCGTTCTTCGGGTTTCTGTTTTGCGGCGGTTGCTTCATCTTTCTTCTGGGTGGCGCTGCGCTGTGATTCCTTCCTGTTGAGCATTCGCGATAGGCCGATGCATGAAGCGCCGAGCGCCGCCAGCGGCATCCACGGTAAGCTGGTGAACATCAGCACGCCGAGGAATCCCGCCGTTACAACTAACGCTTGCGGCCGACTAAAAAGCTGCTGAATAAACTCGTGCGGTAGGTTCGAACTTTGCGTGCTGCGGGTGGTGAGCAAACCGGCCGCGATGGAGATGAGGAACGCCGGCACTTGGCTCACCAGCCCATCGCCAATGGTGAGGTGCGTGAAGAGCTGGGCGGCGTCGGCGACTTCCATCCCTTGTTGCAGCACGCCGATCAGCAAGCCACCGACGATGTTGATCACCGTGATGATGATCCCGGCGATGGCATCGCCACGGACGAACTTACTGGCGCCGTCCATGGCGCCGTAGAAGTCGGCCTGTTGGGTGATTTCCGAACGGCGGCGCTGGGCTTCTTTCTCATCGATGATGCCGGCGTTCAAGTCGGCGTCGATCGCCATCTGCTTGCCAGGCATGCCATCCAATGCGAACCGCGCGGCGACTTCGCTGATGCGCGTGGCGCCTTTCGTGATGACCACAAACTGAATCACCACGATGATCACAAAGATCACGAGGCCGACGACGAGATTTCCGTCACCCGCCACAAAGTCAGCGAACGCGGTGACCACTTCGCCGGCAGCCTGCGGATTGTCGGCGGCCTGCGTGAGAATGAGCCGGGTAGTGGCGACGTTCAGCACCAGTCGCGCGAGCGTAGTCGCCAACAACACGGAGGGAAAAATACTGAACTCAAGCGGCGCTCGCACATAGATGGTGGTGAGGAGCACGATCACCGAGGCAGTGATATTCGCGCTGAGCAGCACATCCATCAGCGCAGCGGGGAGCGGCACCATAATCACCAGCACGCTGGCGATTAAAGCAACCGGCAGAATCAGATCCGGCAGTCGCGTCAGCCAAGTGCTGGGCGCGGCTGCGCTCGCACCCGAAGCCATTCGGGAACTCCCGCAGTTTGCACAAGTGAACGATGAGTCGCGCTTTCGGTAGAAAAGCGGGGCGAAGGGTAATGTCGTGTTAAGAAAATGTCCAGAGCGAAACGCACCTTAAGATAGCACCGAGAGAAAGAAGTTCACCACCGAGAGCGCAGAAATCACAGAGGAGAACCACAGAGAATAAAGAGAGAGAAGTGATTGGTCATTTCGAGTTGATCATTGCGCATAGTGACCAAGCCGTACTAGCCAATACTTGCTCTTCTCCTTCTCCCCTTCTCTCTGTGTCCTCTGCGCTCTCCGTGGTGAATCCTTCCCTTGGTATCTCCTCCGCGCGGAGCGAAGAAATTCGTGCTGTCAAGCCTGGGAAGCCGCCACGAATCGCCCCACTTGCGAGCGGCGAGCGGCAGCGGGATACTTGACCGCAGCGGTGAGCCGCTCAAGCTATGAGTTACCGCGGGTCTTGCTCGCTCGATTGCTAGCACCTTGAAAACTTTTGTCGGGGGAATCACGCGAATGCGACGTGCAAAAATCACCATCGTCGGCGCCGGGAATGTTGGCGCCACTTGTGCCCATTGGTGTGCCGATGCGGAGCTCGGCGACATTGTGCTCCTGGACATTCCCGAAGCGGGCGACATGCCGAAGGGCAAGGCGCTCGACCTGATGCAGTCCTCGCCGATTTTTGGCTTCGATAGCAAGGTGCTTGGCACGAACGACTACGCCGACACCAAAGAGAGCGACGTTGTTGTTATCACTGCTGGCATCCCGCGCAAGCCGGGGATGAGCCGCGATGATTTGCTCGCGACGAACGCCAAGATCATGACGGCGGTTTGCCAGCAGGTGAAAGCGACCAGCCCCAACGCGGTGGTGATTGTGGTGAGCAACCCGCTCGATGCGATGGTGCAGCGAGCGCAGCAGGTGACGGGCTTCCCGCCAAACCGCGTGATTGGCCAAGCGGGAGTATTGGACACGGCCCGCTATCGCACGTTTTTGGCGATGGAGCTGGGCGTGAGCGTGGAAGATATCTCCGCGCTGCTGATGGGCGGTCACGGCGATACGATGGTCCCGCTGGCGAGCTGCACGTCGGTTGGCGGCATCCCGGTAACGCAGCTTGTGAAGCCGGCCCGCTTGGCGGAGATCATCGATCGGGCCCGCAATGGTGGCGCCGAGATTGTGGCGCTCCTAAAAACCGGCAGCGCGTACTACGCTCCGGCAGCGGCGACCGCGCAAATGGTGGAAGCAATCGTGCGCGATAAGAAGCGGCTCATCCCGTGTGCCGCTTACTGTGACAAAGAGTACGGCGTGGGCGGCTACTATGTGGGTGTGCCAATTGTGCTCGGCTCCGGCGGGGTTGAGAAGATTATTGAACTCGAGCTGAACAGCGAAGAGCGCGCCGCATTCCAGAAGAGCGTTGATGCGGTGAAGAGTTTGGTCGCCACGATGGCGACGCTCGTGTAGTGGATGCCGCCTGCGCCTCCAGTGCTAGCAACCGCCAAGTTCGCTTGGCATTCGCGTTGACAGTCCCCGCCCTCTGTCTTAAAGTTCTTCCCTACTCTGGCAGTCGCGCTCATCGAGACCCTTCTTGCTCAGCGCTTCCCCACGTCCTGCACCCCGACGAGGCCTCGCCGCCCTTATGAATCGCCTAATGTCTCCGCAGTTGGTCATGTCCGCCGCCGAAGCGTTGGTTCCCCCATCAACCAAGAATCCGGCAACCCCGAGTGCGGAAAGTTGGCCGGTGAGCTTGGGTAGTGACGCGACAAGTCCCGTGGCGACCTTCGCGCCGCAGCACTATGCGGAGGGCTATGCGTATCCGCTGCTCGTGTGGCTGCACGATGCCGGCAATAATGAGCGCGAATTGCCCCAAGTCATGCCGCACGTGAGCACGCGCAATTACGTGGGGGCTGCTCCGCGGGGACCACGCCGACTCACTGGCGCGGAGCCGCGGTTCGAGTGGGGCTCGAGCGATCAGTTGGTGCTGGAAACCGAGGAGCGGATCATCGGGGCGATCGAGCATGCCCAAGCCCGATTCAACGTGCATTCCGAGCGAATTTTCTTGGCCGGCGTCGGAGCCGGCGCCACCAGCGCGCTGCGTTTCGCGCTGGTGCATCCGGAACGGGTCGCCGGGGTGGCTGCGTTTGATGGCGCCTTGCCGATCGGCGGCCGGCCATTACGCCGCTTCGCGGCGGTGCGGAATCTGCCAGTGCTGTTGGCGACGGCGCGGCGCAGCACGCGCTACCCCGAAGCGCAGGTTTGCCGCGATCTGCGCCTCTTGCACTCGGCGGGAGTAAGCGTGACGTTGCGACAGTATCCGGGGGCCGATGAATTGACCACGACGATGCTGTCGGATCTCGATCGCTGGATGATGGCGATCGTGAGTAGCGCTGGCGCGACGGTCGTTGGTTAGTGGCGCCCCAAGTTGCGTCGGGGTGACCGGGGTCGAGACCCCAGAAATCGCGGCGATGACTCCACGACTGCTGGGGGCGCCTGACGCGCCGACCCCAGCCACTCAGGGGCGGCTCCCCAAGATTCGGCTGACGGCCCTCTGCTAGCAGCCTTTGTTCCGCATTGACAGCGCGGCACGCTTCTCGCTACAAGCCTTGCGCCGAACTCTGCGCGGACGATGCCTCGTCGCTGATCTCCGTCGGCGTCACCGTTCGGCGCCCGAGAACTTACGCGATGAGCGATCAACCCACTGCAATCGACGGGGCCATGAGCCGTATGGATCGGCTGCGCGCCTGGTCCAAGGGCCATCCCTATCGGACGGCGGCGATCGGGGGCGGCTTGCTCGCGTTCACTGTGGCGACCTTCGTCGCCTGGTTGATGCTCGCGCATTACGCAACAGCCCCCCCTTCAGTGACAATCGAGACCGCACTTGCGGCGCTCGACCAAGGAAAAGACGACCAGGCGGCCGTAATGGTGGAAGAGCTGCGTCAATCGCAAGCGCTCACGGACGCCGAAATGGGCGGCCCGTTGTATGTGTTGGGCGTGCTGAAGACCCGCGATGCTGAGCGGCAAGGTTCCGAAGAACGCCGCGAAGCCGACTATTTGGTGGCGTCGAAGTTTCTCGAACGCGCGCGTGCGCTGGGTTGGCCCGCAGGTCGAACGGGCGACGGCCTGCTCAAGCTAGGCCACAGTTTGATCATGGCGGGTGAGTTCGACACGGGCGCCGAAGCGCTTGAGGAAGCACTCGCACTTCAGCCCGAACATCCCGGTCAACTGCATTTGTTGCTGGCCGAGGCCCTTCTCTCCGCGCCGGCGCCGAACTACGCGGGCGCGATGGAACATCTCGACAAGGCGCTCGCGGACCCCACGCTTGAATCGACCGACCGGAGCGACGCCCAACTTCGCCGCGTCCGCACGCTGACGCGGATGGGACAGCGCGCCGCGGCGCGGGCAGCGCTAGCGCAACTGCCGGCGGATCCCCAGTCGGCGCGACTAGCGCTCGTGCAAGGCGAACTGGAACTCGTTGAAGCGGCGAGCGACGCCGATGTCTCGGCGGCGATGACGAGTTTCTCCCGCGCGATCACGCTCGACAAGGACAGCAGCGCTGTCACCCGGACAGCGCAGTTCCGCGTGGGTGAAGGCTTGCAGCGGCTGAAGCAGAATCCACAAGCGATCGCCCAGTTCAAAACCGTTCGCCGCAGCTATCCTGGGACCCTGGAAGCAGTGGCGGCGGCGCTGACCGCGGGTGAGCTCCTGTTGGCGGACAAGCAAACCTCGGAAGCGATGGATGAGTTTCGCTACGGTTTAGAAGCCTATGCGGACCGCGTGGGGATGGCTGAAGGTGTGATTACGCTGACCGAATTGCGGAAGCGGCTGCTGGCGTTGCACGCGCAGCTGCTCACCGCTGAGCGATTCGCCGAAGCTACGAATTTGGTCGAACAGTTCGCCGGCGTCTTCCCAGAGTACAGCCAAACCCGGCTGCGCGCAGAGAGCTTAGAACTCTGGGGCGATCACGTGCTGAGCAAAGTGACTGATCCGGTGGCGGAAGCGGAGCAACAATCGTTTGGGCGGAATCGCTTGCGCGAAGCAGGACTGGCCTACGAAACGCTGGCTCATCAGTTGTACGCCTCGCCGCGCTACGGTGAGCAGTTGTGGCGCAGCGCGGGGGCCTACTTTCGGGGCCAAAGCTTTTCAAGCGTGGTGCGGATCCTGAACAAGTACTTGGCCGCCGAACCGACGCGCCGAAATGCGGCGGCGCTGGCGATGGTGGGTGAAGCGTATTTAGCACTCGGCGACGCCAAAAAATCAATTGCCGCCTTGGAAGAGTGCATCGAATTCTATCCCGAGGATGCCGCCTCGTACCGGGCGCGGTTGACTTGCGCGAAAGCCTACCGGGAACTGATGCAGTATGACAAGTCGGAAGCGATTCTGCGGGAGAATCTGAACGGCCGCGCGCTGGCGCCGAATAGTCGGGAGTGGCGTGATTCGCTCTTTGAGCTCGGGCGCTTGCAATGCGAAACCGAGCGCTACGAAGAGGCGATTCCAACCTTGGAAGAAATGCTGGAGCGCTTGCTCGATTTTCCGGATCGGTTTCAAAGTCGGCTCGCCCGATATCTGCTCGCCGAATCGTATCGCCACGCCGCCGATGAGCCCCTGAAAAGATCCAAGGAAGCACAGAATCAGAACGAACTGAAGCTGAACGAAGCGCTCGCGAAGGAGCTGCTCGAACAAGCCTTGGAGAACTACGGCAAGTTGCAAGTGGAGCTCACGCTGGAAGTGGAGGGCGACGAGCTGGACCGCGCGATGTTGCGAAACTGTTACATGCTGCAAGGTGATGTGCTGTTCGAGTTGGGGCGCTATAGCGAAGCGATTGAAGCGTACTCGAACGTTTCCACCTCGTGGCAGAATGAACCGTTTGTGCTGGAAACCTTGGTGCAGATTTCCAACTGCTGGTGGCGCTTGGAAGACCCTGTTAAGGCGCGCGGCGCGATTGAGCAGGCGAAACTCGTGCTCGCGCGGTTGCCCGCGGACGCTAATTTTGACGAAGCGACCAACTTCAACCGCACCGAGTGGGGAAACCTGCTGGCGCAAATGTCGGAGTGGTACCCGAGCAATCAAGTGACGGCCCAGAACTAGCAGAGATCACTTTCCGACTTCCCCTAACCAACCACAGCGACATCGCAGCGACTCAACCGGAATGCCAACCCTTCCCACCGAACACCTGTTCGAACTGATTCACCGCAAACGGCAGGTGCTTGTGCAACTGCGCGAGGTGGGGCAGCGGCAAAGCGAGTTGATATCAGGTGGCGAGGTCACCACCCTGCTCTCGCTGCTCGCGGCGAAGCAGCGGCTGCTGGCAGCGTTGCAACTCACCGAAGGGCAGCTCGCTCCGTATCGCGATGAAGATCCGGCGGCGCGGGTCTGGAGTTCACCGGCGCGACGAAATGAGTGCGCGACCGAATCCGCCGAATGCCGACAGCTTTTGGCCGAGGTGGTGCAGCTCGAGCGGGAATGCGAAGCCGCGATGCTGGCCCGCCGCGATGCGACGGCTGCGCAGTTGCAGCAGGCCCAACCCGCACGAGCGGCGGCGGGCGCTTACGCCCAGAACCGGCGGCCAGCGCTGCCGCTGAGTGCTTTACCCGAGTTTCCCGGCGCGCTCTCCGGGGGACTCAATCTTGTTTCTGACTAACGTTCACTTTGCCCAGCAAGGATGCTGACATGGCCCACCGCAAACCCCTGAAGTCAACAGCTCAAGAGCCAGCTGCTAAGAGCACCAAGCCCGCGCTGACGGTTTACACCGGTGAGGCGACGGGCGCGGAGGAATTGCTTCCAGTGCTCAGCGCCGCCAATCCGCCGAACTTAGAAGCGCTGCTCGATGCGTGGCACACCGCCACGGTGCGGCTGGAACAAACGCATTCGGTGCTTAGCGCCGAAGTTGCTCGGCTCACGCGTGAACTCGAAGCCAAGAATCGCGAGCTCGCCCGCAAAAATCGGCTTGCCGATCTGGGGCAAATGGCGTCGCATGTGGCGCATGAAGTTCGCAATAGTTTGGTGCCGGTGGCGTTGTACCTGAGCCTCTTGCGGCGGCGACTCGATGCTGATCGCGCGAGCCTCGACATCCTCGGCAAAATTGAAACGGGCTTCACTTCGCTCGACGCTACAGTGAATGATTTGTTGAACTTTACTTCGCAGCGCGAGCCGCAGACGAGTAGTTTTCTCATCGGCGATCTAGTGGCCGAACTTTGCGATAGTTTGGCGCCGCAATTGGAAGCGCAAGGCGTGGAGGTCGAAATCGATGTGCCGCCGCACATCGCGCTCACGGCGGATCGGCACATGCTGCGCCGCGCGCTGCTGAACTTGCTGCTCAATTCGCTCGATGCGATGCCCACTGGTGGCGAACTGGTGATCACCGCTTACGGTGGCCGCGGGATGTTGGAGATCGAAGTGGCGGACAGCGGGCCGGGGCTCAACGAAGAACAGCAGAAACGCGTCTTCGAACCCTTCTACACCACCAAAGAGAGCGGCACGGGGTTGGGCCTCGCCGTGGTGTGCCACATTGCCGAGGCGCACGGCGGCAAGGTCATCGCCAGGAATTGCCCTGAAGGTGGCGCCGCGTTCACGATTCGCATCCCCCGCCGCGCCTTGGAGGCCGCCGCTTAAGTGCGGGTTGAAAGCAAATTCCTACACAGCAGGTCCCCGTCCGAGAACGTCTCAGCGCGCCCTGTCAAGCACTATTTGTAGCCATTTCGAACCCCGCAAAGTATTCCTGGAATTGCTCTAGAAAGTAGCCACCCAATACATTCGAATTGAACGCATGAACACCACGTGTCTTGAGGCATACCGAACGAAGCTGATTTGATGGGGCATCGACAAGTCAGCTCTCACAGACGCTCCCGGAAATAGAACCAAAGTTTTTAGACTCAATCTTTAATGACCACGCACACACAAACATCCTTGGGACGCGTTTTGGTAGTGGATGACCACGCCTCAGCGCGAGCGTCGGTCGTCGATGCGTTACGTCTCTCCGGATACAGCGCCGAAGCGTGCGCGAGTGGCGCCGAAGCGCTCAAACGGCTCGGGGCCGAAGCGTTCGACGTGGTGATCACCGACCTGCAAATGCCCGGCATGAATGGCCTCGAGTTCATCCGCGAGATGGAACGCCGGCGGACCAACGTGCCGACGCTCATGATCACCGCGCATGCGAGCATTGACACCGCGGTGGAAGCGATGCGCTACGGCGCCTTCGATTACATGGAGAAGCCGTTCGACATTATGAAGCTGGAAGCAGCCGTGGCGGCGGCGATCAAGCGCTCGCAGGTTGCGCGCACGGCGAGTGTTGATTCCCCGGCGATGATCGGCCAGAGCGTGGCAATGCAGCAGCTTCGCGAGCGGATTGCGCTCGTTGCAGCGACGGATGAAACGGTGCTGATCTGCGGTGAAAGCGGCGTGGGGAAGGAGCTGATCGCCCGCACGATTCACGCGCAGAGCCGGCGCGCGACTCGGGAGATGGTTAGCCTCAACTGCCCCGTGTTGTCCGAACAACTTACGGAAAGCGAACTGTTTGGCCACAAACGCGGCGCGTTCACCGGCGCAGATGCGGATCGCGTCGGCCGATTCGAACTCGCCAGCGGGAGTACGCTGCTGTTGGATGAAATCACCGAGATCAACCTCCATCTGCAGGCCAAGCTGCTCCGCGTGTTGCAGGAGCGGGCCTTCGAGCGGGTCGGCAGCAGCGAAACGCTGCGAGTGGATGTGCGGGTGATTGCAACCACCAATCGCAGCTTGGTGGAGGAAATCGCCAAGGGGCGGTTCCGCGAAGACTTGTACTACCGGCTGGCCGTGGTGCCGGTCGAGGCGCCGCCGCTGCGCGAGCGGGTAGGCGATGTGCCGCTGCTGGCCGATCATTTCCTGGCCGCCGCGCGGAAACGGGCCGGAGGCCGATCGCAAACGTTTACTGCCGGCGCGATTGATTTGCTCACCAGCTATCACTGGCCGGGCAACGTGCGGGAACTGCACAACGTGGTGACGCGGGCGAGCATCCTGTCGCCCAGCGAAGCAATCGAAGCCGACCTCATGCGGCCGTGGTTGCGAACGGGCGAACCGCTCACCGCGACAACGCCGATGGTTGCCGCCAATGGTTCGGAAAGCCTTGCCGATATGGAACGCCGCGTGATTCTGGCGACGCTCGAACGATTTGGCGGGCATCGGCAACGCACGGCGGAGGCGCTCGGCATTGGTGTGCGAACGCTGAGCGGCAAGCTACGCGATTACGGCATTGCCCCGCGCGAGAACACGATCAACAAAGCGGCGTAGCGTTGTGAAGCACCCAGCAAGCGGCAGAATCTGCCGATCGCTAGCGGCGCAACTGACAAGTAGCAAGTTAAGCGAAGTTGCGAGCGAAACGATTAGGCAAACCCAAACGCCCTAACAGCGCGTGGCACGACAGTTGCCAAGCGAATGTCGGCGAGCATGGCAAGAGAGAGAAGGTAGCAAAGATGCTAGATCAAATGTTCGCCAACTCGACAGCGCCGCTGCTCGAGCAGGTTGTTAACTTCACCGAAGCACGGCACGGCGTGCTGGCAGGCAATATTGCGAATCTCGACACCCCCGGCTATAAGACCCGCGACCTATCGCCGCAATTGTTCCAGGAACAGCTCAAGGAAGCCCTCGCGGCGCAACGTCAGTCGCCGGGGAAAAAATCACTCGGCCAGTCCTCGCTGGAGCAGCTGAGCGCGACCGGGTCGCGCGGCAAATACGAGCAACTGGCTGAAGTCGACGATTCGCTTACCGGCATGTTACGGCATGACGACAACAACGCGAGTCTCGAACAACAAGTCACGCAGATTTCCAAGAACCAATCGCAGCATAACTTAGCAATTAACCTCATGGCTCAGCAGTTTCGCTTGTTGCGGACAGCGATCAATGAACGGGTGGGGTAAGCGTTCACGAAATAACCCACAAGCGCGCTCCGGTAGCGCGTTGCGGCTAAACGAGGTCCCAGAAAAATGTTTACTGCACTGGATGTTAGTACGAGTGGGCTGGTGGCGCAGCGGACGCGGCTGAATGCGATTTCGTCGAACCTCGCGAACATTAGTACCACCCGAAACGAAGCCGGCGAAGCGAAACCGTACCAGCCGCGGTACGTGACGTTTCAAACGGATGAGTCGCTCGGCACATCTGGTGGCGGGGCGGGGGTGAAGGTCGGCAGCGTGGATTACTCGACTGAACCGCCGAACATGAAGTACGAACCTGGTCACCCGGACGCCAATGCCGAAGGAATGGTCGCTTACCCCGCTGTGAACATGACGATGGAGTTTGTCGACGCATTGGAAGCAACCCGCGCGTACGAAGCGAACATCGGCGTGATTGAGATCACCAAGGACCTCGGCGAGCAAGCGCTGCGGATCATCGCCTAAACGCTCGGCCGAGCCCCGTTAGATATTTATTTGCTATGAACGCCATCTCCACCAGCACCGTCACGCAGCTCGCCCTTCCTGCCAATGGGGCCGCCAAGGGCGCCGCCGAGCCGAAAGCGGACGGTTCGTTTCATAATCTGCTCGTGGATTCGATCAACCAAGTGAACGACATGCAGCTTCAGGCCGACCAAGCGGTCGAAGCGATGTTCACCGGTGAAGATGTGAACCCCGCCGAAGTGCTGACTGCCGTGCAGAAAGCGGACCTGGCGTTTCGTTTGACGATGCAGATGCGAAACAAAGTGATGGACGTGTATCGTGAGATTAAAGAGGTCCGGATTTAGTCAGTGATTAGTGATTAGTGATTCGTTGTTAGTAGTTAAACAAATAGAAACATCGCCGGCAAATGGACTTCGTCAATAAACTTACCGAACAGCTGCGCGACATCTTCATGTCAATGACCGCCGGTGCACGCTTAACGGCGGCGCTGCTCATCGCGGTGGTTGTGGTCAGCGTGGGCTTCCTCTTCAAACAGTCCACGGCCGGGCCAAACGAGCTGTTGTTTTCGGAAATCGTCAGCGGTAAGCAACTCGCGCAGATGGAAGCGGCAATCGCGGCCAAGAAGCTCGACAACTTCGAGGTCCGCGGCAGTCACATTTATGTTCCTCGAGGTCAACGCGCGCTCTACATCGCCGCCGTCGCCGAGGGGAACGCGCTGCCGACCGACGCGACCAAGCTGATGTTCGACGCGCTCGAAGGCGGCAGTGTCTTCGACAGTAGCGAGCAAAAGAAGGCCCGCATCAAGGCCGCGCGGGAAAGTCAGCTCAACTTCGTGATCGGCCAAATGTCGTGGGTCGACAATTCGACGGTCATCTTCGAAGAGCGCAGCGAGCGCGGGCTCTACTCCAAACCGAAAGTCAGCGCCTCGGTCAGCGTACTGCCGCTCGCGGGACAAGAACTCACGCCGGATCGTGCACGCAGCTTGCAACAACTCGTTGCGGGTTCGCACCCCGATATGCAGGTGGGCGATGTAACTATCACCAACCTCGGCGATTCCACGCTGTTTGGCGGCGGCGCGAGCGGCCAAGTGGGAGCGGAAGACTTTGATAGTGAGTATTACCAAACCCGCGTGCGGTACGAGAGGTATGTACGCGATCAAATTTCCGCAAATCTCTCGCACATCCCCGGTGTTAATGTCCAAGTGAGTGCAACTCTTGATGCTACGCTGGAGCGCTCCCGGAGGTTAGTGAAACCAGAAACTCCGGGCGTCGCCTACCGTGTGCAGGAAGAGATCGACAAGTCTTCGCAGCAGCGCGCCGCCAACGGCGGCCGGGTTGGACAAGTTGCGCAAGGTCCCCAGCGAACGGGAGTGCAGCCTGCAGAAGAATCTAAGGATATTTCTACCACCAACATCACCAAGACTCAAGAAGATAGCATCGTCGGTCAGTCGGAAGAGTCAACGATCGATGCTTCGCTCGTGCCTAAAGAAGTTTGGGCCAGCGTGGCAGTGCCCAATTCGTACGTGCTGCAACTATACAAAGACCAAGAAGAGCGAGAAACCGGAAAGATTCCGGATAAGATTGACGCCCTCAAGGTCGAAGGCGTGCGGACGAAGGTTTTGGAATCAGTGCAACAAATCGTCCAGCCGTTGCTGCCTCAGCTTGCCGCCGGACGAGATGACATGTCTCAAGTGAAGGTGGTGTTCGTCGACTCGGTGAAGCCCGCCGAACTCCCCCCGCCGTCGCTCCCCTCGAACGCCTTCGCGTGGACCACCCAAAACGCCAGCTCGCTGGGCATGGCGGGTCTGGCAATCTTCAGTCTCTTGATGCTGCGGTCGATTGTTCGCGGCGGTGGTGGTGGAAATCCATCACCCATCGCCGGCGCCCAGCCGGTCTTGCGCCTCGAAACCGGTGAGCCCACCGATGGCGAACCCGACGGAGTTGATGATGATCCTAACCGCCTGCGTCTAAAACTCCGCAAAGGCGAATCGCTCAAGGATGATCTCACCTCGATGGTCCGCGACGACCCCGACGCCGCCGCGGCGATCCTGCGAAGCTGGATCGGACAGGCTGGGTAACGCTGTGAATGACCACTGACCAAGCCGAAATGACCACTGACCATTTCGCACCTAACAATTGACAAGCTAAGAACGCGCGGGGGCGAGCCCCGCGGCTAACCGCCCCCTGACCACTGAGCAACTAGTGTCGTCCGATTCCATTCGCAAAGCCGCCGTGCTGATCCGCAGTCTCGATGCCGAGGCGGCGGCGACGCTACTGATGCAGCTTTCCGACGCGGAAGCGAAAGCGATCCGCGCGGCGATTCGGCGGCTCGGTGAGATCGACCCGGCGGAGCAGGCCGAAGTTGCCGCAGCGCTTCGGCAGACACCGGCGACCCGTCCAGAAGGGGCGGCCGCGGGTGGTGTTGAACTTGAACTCACCGGGACGACCACCGTCGAGTCAGCGCTCTCCGCGATGGAGCGCGGAAGCCAGCCGCATGCCTTCGTCGAAGCGGACGACGCGGAAGCCAGCGTCATCGCCCGGTTCCTGGAGCGAGAACATCCGCACACGACCGCCGTGGTGATTTCCTCCTTGCGGCCCGCGCTCGCGGCCAAGGTGCTGGGCGAGCTGGATGCCGAACTGCAAGACGCCACGATCGCGGCCTTCACGCACATCGGCGAAGTACCTCCCGACAATCTCCGCGTGCTGGCCGAGGGCCTGCAAGCCTGGATCGACGCTCACCGCACTGAAGTCAAGCGGCAAGCAAGCCGCTCCGCCAAGCTGAGCGCGATCCGCGCCGCGGCCAACGATCAACTGCGCGCCCGAATTTCCAACTACTTGCCGAAAGCTGAAGCGATGAGCCAACCGATCGATCATTCTACTCGTCTCGCGTCCACTCCCGAAGCACAAGCCCAGGGCCCGATTGAGCAGCCGTCAGTTGAACAGTCGCCAATTGAAGTGGCGCCGAAGCTTGCGAAACCAACTCGACCGGCGTTGGCGTTCGATACGCTCGAACGGCTGGATGACGACGCGCTCGTAGAAGTGATGCGGAACGTCGGTGGCGATGTGCTGGTGCTCGCGCTAGCCGGCGCCAAGGAAAGCTTCTTGCGGCGCATCGAAGCCCGCCTGTCACGGGCCGCGATTCGCCAGCTTCATCGCCGACTCGCGGCGCTGACCAACGTGAAAGTCTCGGAAGTTGATCGCGCGCAACAAACCATGGTGCGAGTGGCGCTAGAACTCCGCCGCTCGACCGCCTTCGCGGCGTAATCGAAAGTCAATCATGGCCACCATCATTCGTCGTGAATCGCCGAAACCCGCGCCCTCGGCTCCCGAGGTGCGGCGGGTGGCGTTTGACCTGCAGGACATCGCCAAGCACGGCGACGATTATGTCCGCAGTATTCGTGCCGAAGCGGCCCGCATCATCCAAGACGCCAACGCCGAAGCGGCGGAGATTCGCAAGCAGGCCGAACAAGCGGGTCGGGTGGCCGCGGAGCAAGCGATCGAGAAAATGCTCGAAGAAAAAGTGGGCAAGCAGATGCGCACCCTGCGGCCCGCACTCGAGGGCGTCGTCTCACAACTGCAAGCCGCCCGAGAAGAATGGCAGGAGCATTGGCAATCCGCCGCGATCAATTTGGCCCACCAACTGGCCGAACGGCTGGTGCGGCGTGAGTTGTCGCAGTACCCCGAGATTACGCTCCAGTGGATGCGGGAAGCGCTCGAACTGACCGCCGGGGCTAGCGAAGTGCAGGTGAAACTGAATCCCGAGGACCACCGCAACCTTGCCGGCCAAGCGGCGGAGCTTGCCAAGACGATTTCCGGCATCGCCCCCGCGACGATCACCTCTGATGCGAACATTTCGCTCGGCGGGTGCCGAGTGGAAACAAAGTTCGGCGCGATTGATATGCAACTCGAAACCCAACTCGCCCAACTCGCGGAAGAATGGAAATAAACTGCCTCCTGCAGACACTAGTGCAACGGATTGCCAAGCAATGTTCCAACCATCCCTCACCCTGACCGCCTCGGCCGGCATTACCGGTAGCGTGGTGGAGACCGTGGGCCTGACCACGGCGGTCGCCGATTTTCCGGCGCCGGTGGGGGCGGTCGTCGAGATCGAGCGGCCCGGCGCACCGCCGCTGGCGGCGGAAGTGGTCGGCTTCCGCGATCGGCTTACCTTGGTCTATCCGCTCGACGCCAACACCGGCGTGCGACATGGCTGCCGCGTGCGGCTGGTGCGCACCGCGCGCACGATTCGCGTGGGCGATGCGCTGCTCGGTCGGGTGGTTAACGCGCATGGCCTGCCGATTGATGGCCGGCCGAAGCCCGTGGCGGCTGAGCGCTCGCGGCTCGATCGCCAACCGCCGAATGCCACCGAACGGCCGCGCATCAGCGAACAACTTTCCACCGGAGTGCGGGCGATTGATGGCCTCCTCGCGTGTGGCCAAGGCCAGCGACTCGGCATTTTCGCGGGGTCAGGCGTCGGCAAGAGCGTGCTGTTGGGCATGATGGCCCGCTACACCAAGGCGGACGTGATTGTGATTGGCCTGGTGGGCGAACGGGGCCGTGAAGTGAACGACTTCATCGAGCGCGATCTCGGTCCGCAGGGGCTTGCGCGGAGCGTGGTGGTGGTCGCCACGAGCAATGAGCCGGCGCTCCTGCGATTGCAAGCCGCTTCAACCGCCACAACGATTGCCGAACACTTTCGCGATCAAGGCAAGAACGTCCTTTTGCTGATCGATTCCGTCACCCGAATGGCGATGGCGGCGCGCGAGATCGGCCTCGCCGCCGGAGAACCTCCCACCACGCGGGGCTATCCGCCGAGTGTGTTTGCCTTGTTGCCGCGACTTGTGGAGCGCGCGGGCCGCAGCCGCACGGGCAGCATTACGGCGTATTATTCCGTCTTGGTCGAAGGGGACGACGAGAACGAACCGATTGCCGACACCGTGCGCGGCTTGCTCGATGGGCACGTGTGGCTGTCGCGTAAACTCGCTTCCAGCGGGCATTTCCCGGCGATCGACATCCTCAGTAGCATTAGCCGCTCGATGACGCACATCGTCACGGCCGAACAGCGCGCCGCAGCGACCACCGTGCGACGTATGCTCTCCGCGCTGGCGGAGAATGATGACCTGATCAACATTGGCGCCTACCGTCGCGGGGCGAACCGCCTCGTGGATGTGGGTCTTGAACTGCGTGACGAGATTCACGCGCTGGTGCGGCAGGCGGTGGAAGAACCCACCTCCGCGGCCGACACCACGCAGCGGCTCGTTGCGCTCGCCGCCAAAGCCGAGGCCAAACTACAAGCAGCGCCGGTGATCGCCAGCATTCCGCGCGTCGCCACGCCGGGGGCCGCGGCGTAAGCCCTGCGGGTGAGCGATGAAGCCGTACAAGTTTCGCCTGGCGACGGTGCAGCGCTTGCGGGAAGCCCACCGCGACACGCAGCGCATGCGCTTGGCGGAAGCCCAACAAGCGGCCGACCTGCTTGCCGAACAGCGGCGCCTTGTGGCCCAGGAAATCGACGGTCAGCAAGCGTTCCAGCGCGAGTTGGTGAGCAAACCGCACCTTGATGTCACCTTACTAAGCGAAGCGCAGCGCTACGAACTGCTGCTGCGAAGCCAACAAGCGTCGCTGGCTGAACAAGCCAACACCATCGCTACCGAAGTCGAACGCCGCCGGCTAGCGCTTGCGGAAGCGGAACGGGATGTGAAGGCTTTGGAGAAACTCGATGAACGCCAGCGCCAGCAGCATCGTTACCTGGCCGATCTCGCGGAAACGAAACTGCTGGATGAGCTTGCGATGCAACGTCCTCGCAGCCAATGACCAAGCCGAAATGACCAATGTTTGTAAGCCCATAGCCAACAGCCAATAGCCAACAGCCAACCCTAATGCGCCTCCTCGGTTCACTCATTGCCTACTTCGCCATCGCCACGGTGCTGACCGCGGCGCTGGGGACGGCGTATTTGTGGCGGTCGAATCGCTTGACCGATGAGAAGATGTTTCGCTTGATGGCGCTACTGCACGACGTCGACATCGATAAAATCGCTGAAGAGAAGACCGACGAGCCCACTCAGACGCCAGACGAAGAGACCTCCGTCGAAGAGGTTGAGCGAAAGCGCGAAGTGCTACTACGAAACTACGAAATCAAAAGCGACGCGCTGCGCCGTGGTCGGCAAGAGCTCGATAATCGCCTCGCCCAGGTTGGCGAACAGATCCGCCGCACGGACGAACTGGCCCGCGAGATTGAAACTCGGCTAACGGAAGAAATTAGCAAAGTTTCCACGCAAGAAGTCAGCAAAGTTGTCAGCCAGCTCGAAAGTATCTCCGCCGAAGTCGCCAAGGATCAACTGCTACGTACGCTCGACGACGCCGACGGCATGGAGAAGGTCATCTTGCTGATGAACAACATGCAATCGAGCTCGCTCAAGAAACTGCTCCGCACGTTTACCACCGCCGACGAGCTCGCCAAGTTGCACACAATTCACTCGGTCATGCTGGAAGGAGGCCCGCGGAAGGTGGAGCTTCAAAAGTATCTCGAAAACATCAAGAAGAACAAAGAGTAACCGCACGAACCCGAGTGCATTTTAGTCCGATGCCCGAAATCACCACCCTGCCGTCGGCCGCCACGACGCCGTTCGAGCTGCTCGTTCCCCGCAGCGAACCGGTCGCCGACGACCAGTTCGCGCGCCGCTTGGCGTCGGCGAGCGAAGGGGGTGAACAGCGCCCAGCGCCGGAAACCGCCGCGAAGGCGAAGCGCAACTCACCCTCGAAAGGCGGTCCCGTTGTTGCCGAAGAGGCGCCGGTTGAAGCGACTGAAGAATCGGAACTGCCCGTCGAGACAACGGTCGAATGGGCGAACGAACTTGCCCAACAAGCCGCGGCGGCCGCGGCGGCCGCAGCGGTTGCTGTCGCCCCCCCGGTTGAGACCGAGGTTGTGTTGCCGGTTGAACCCGAACTGGCGGTTGTCGAAGAAGTCGCGGCGATTTCGCCCGAGGCCCCGCCGGTTCCGGTTGAAGCAACCAGCGACACTCCCTTCGCTGAAGTCCTTGCCGAAACCGAACCCCCCGCGCCGGAAAAGCCCGAGACCGAACTTGCCGCTGCGGCGAATGGCGAATTGAACCCGACGACGACCGCCGAGGTGGTCATCGCGCCGATTACGGCGCCGGCGTTGACCACCAGCGAACAGCGCGAACCAACCACGCCGCCCGAAACGAACATTCAACAGCCGCCCGAAAACACCGCCGCTCAATTGAAGGAAGGATCGTCGCCATCCGCTTCGCGACTTAGCGCTACCTCGCCAGTAACCGCCGAGTCCGAACCCTCAACCGACTCAACCGAAGGCGATTCCGAAGCAGCGACCGGGGTCGCCGACGAAGGTGAACGGATCGAAACCGCCGACGCACAACTCACCGCCACGGACCTCACCGCGGAGCGGCCAACGGAAACCGAACGCCCCCCGGCGGAACCGCGCATCGAGCCCCGCGCCGAAACTCCCAACCCAACGCGGGAACCGGAACCGCAGCGCACCATCGACCGCTTACCCGGCGGCGCTGCGGCCGGGGTTCGGCAGAGCGGCGCCAATGACGGCCCGGTGATCAACGCCCAGCGGTTCGTTTCGCGGGTGAGCCGAGCGTTCGAGTCGGCCCGCGATAACGGCGGCAGCATTCATTTACGGCTGAGCCCGCCCGAACTCGGCGAAATGGCGCTGCGCTTAAGCTTGAATGAAGGGGTGCTGACCGCGCAGATTGAAACCGACACCCAAACTGCCCGCAATGCGCTGCTCGACAATCTTCCAGCGCTGCGGGAGCGTTTGGCCCAGCAAGAAATTCGGATCGACAAGTTCGAGGTGGATGTCCGCCAGCAAGGCTCCGGCTCGAACAGCCGCGAGTCGTACGCGGGGAATGAATCGCCCGGCGAACAGCCCGATTCGCGCCGTCCCCGACGCGACACACCCACTGAAACCGCTCGGCCGTCGCGCCGCACAGCAACTCAAGTGGCCGGCAACGGCCGCATCAACTACGTGGCGTAACGCCCAGGATCAGAAAGATGAGCCGCATTCAATCCACCCTTGCCACTACCGCGAGTTCCGGCGCTGCAGCCACTAGTGCTGGCGGCAAGAGCGCCGGCGGGATCGAGGACCTCGACCTGCAATCGTTCTTCGATCTGATGATTGCCGAACTGCAGAACCAGGACCCGCTGAACCCGATGGACAACCAGGAGATGCTCGCGCAAATCGGGCAGATTCGGGAGATTTCGTCGAACGATAAGTTGTCGGAGACGCTCGATTCGGTGCTATTGGGGCAGAGTATTTCGAGTGCGACCAACTTGATTGGCGCGAACGTGAAAGGAATCACGGACAACGGACAAAAGGTCACCGGCGCCGTGCAGCGCGTGACCATTTCCGACGGTGAACCGCTGTTGGATTTGGCCGTCCAGCCGAGTGGCGTTGCGGGCGCCGACAAGGGCGATGTGGAAGAGGGACAGTACAAGTACACCGTCGTGTGGAGCGACACGAAGGGCAATCAGTACGGCGTACCGGTCGACGTTGATACGAGCGAGTTCAAGGAGTTCGACGGGACGATCGAGCTGCAAAACTTGCCTGAGACCTCTGGCCCGAAGCGCGTCTATCGCTCCGACAAAAACGGCAACGGAACGAAGCAATTGGTGGGAGTCATCCCGCGCGGTCAAACAACCTCCTTCCTCGATGATACCTCCGACGCAGCCCGAATCTCGGAAACCATCTCCGGCACAGTCACCAGTCTGCCAACCGCCAATAAAGTCACGATCCGGCTGAAGAACATCGGCGAGATCAGTCCGACATCCAACTAACTACGCATCAACCAAGCAACACCTTACAACAACCCAACTTCGCGAGCATCCCGCGCTCGCCACAAAACAGGAACGAATCCCATGGGCCTGCTTTCCGCGACCACCACCGCACTCACCGGCATGCAAGCGGCCGAAACCGTGATCGACGTGGTGGGCAACAACGTCGCCAACTCGAACACCGTCGGCTTCAAGCAGTCGAGCGTGATCTTCGCCACACAGTTCTTGCAAACCCAGTCGATTGGCTCCGCGCCGAGTGGTAACCTCGGCGGCACCAACCCGCGGCAAGTGGGGTTGGGGGTGAAGGTAAGCAGTATCTCGCCGAACTTCAACCAAGGGACGATTGAGATCAGCGCCAACCCGCTGGACATCGCGATTCAAGGCGATGGATTTTTGGTCGTGCAGGGGAATCAGGGTGAAGACCTCTACACGCGCAACGGTCAGTTGAAGCTTAACTCGGCGAACGAGTTGGTCACTGCCACCGGGCAGCGCTTGCTCGGCTATGGAATCGATTCCGACTTTAACATTGAACCTGGGGACTTGGTGCCGCTGACCATTCCGCTCGGTGATTCACGCGTGGTGCGGGCGACAGAGAACGCCGTTTTCTCAGGGGTTCTCAATCCTAAAGTTGCGACCGGCGCCACGCCATCGACTGTCGAATCAGTCACGCTCGGCACCGCGGATGTCGAGGCGCCGACCACGACTACTTTCCTTGCGTCGTCAGACCTCCAGAAAGTGGAATCGCCAGCCGCGGCGACCGCAACCGAAGCGAGTTCGGGAGCCGCTCCCTTTCCAGCGGCTGGAGCTTATCGTTACCGGATCGTCTTTCTCGATTCTGCGGGAAATGAAGGGCCTCCTTCGGCGGAGTTTTCAGTTACCAGCACCGGTAGCTTTCCGATTACAATTTCCGCTTTGCCGAACGCGGATGGAACGACGTTCACACAACGCCGCATCTATCGTACGGACGCGGGAGGTTCCACTTTCAGACGGTTAGGCACGATCGCCGACGCGAGCACGACAACAACCTTCAGCGACACAATCACAGATTCGGTACTTTCCGGGCAACCAACGCTTTCAGCCACTGGCCTCGAAGCAGGCGCCTACAGTTACTACGTGACTTACTACAACCCTACGACGCTTCAAGAAACCCGGCCATCGCAAAATACGGGAACCGTCACCGTTGGCGCTAACAATCGTATCCGAATAAACCTTAGCGAAACGACGGCGCCAGCGGATGCCGGCTTCACACAGAAGCGGCTTTACCGCAACGCAAACGGGGCCAGCACGCCCCATTACCGCGTTGCAGAGATGCCAGTTGGTCAAACCGTCTACATGGATTCGACTCCAAGTACGACACTAAGCACTGCTCCGCGACTCGACCTCGACGGCCCGCAAGCCAACAACGGAACTTTGTTGTCCGATGTTCTGATTCGCCGCGGCAATGAATACGAGAATCTGTTCGAGTTAGGCCTACCCGACACGAACGGCGTCATGGGCACGCTAAGTCTCGCCGGCGAAAAAGGAAATGTACAACTCGAAGCCAAAGAGCTCGAAATCAAAGCCGACACCACGGTGCAAGATTTGCTCGAGTTCATGAGCCAAGCACTCGGCGTGCATGAAGAGTCGTACAACGCGAATTACCCGCTGCCGATTGGCGCCGGGGCCGTGAGTATCGTCAACGGCAAGCTGCAAATCATCAGCAACCTGGGTGAACAGAACGCGATTGATGTTGGTCTCACATCGTTTCAGTTGCAAGCCACTGGGTCCGATACCGCTTCCCCCGTCTCGCTGGCGTTCTCAGAAACTGTGTCGGGCGATGGACCCGGCACCAGCAGCGAGTTTGTGGTGTACGACTCCGTGGGTAGCCCATTATCGGTGCGGATTACCACCGTTCGCGAAGAATCGGACGAGCAAGGCGTAACCAAGTATCGTTGGTACGCCAACAGCGCGAGCAATCAGCCTTCCGATGAAACGAATGTCTCGACGGTCGTTGGCAACGGCGTGCTGCGGTTCGATAGTAAGGGCAAGCTGCTCGATGGCGACGACAGCAGCATCAGCATCCTGCTCGAGCAGACGGCTGCCGAGTCGCCGCTGGAAGTGAATCTTGACTTCAGCAAAGTGACCAGCCTCGACGAGCGTGACGCGCAGAATAACGAAATCAGCACGCTCAACATGACTCGACAGGATGGCTTCCCGCCAGGGGTGCTCACCGACTTCATCATTACCGACAGTGGCCGCATCCAAGGGCAGTTCAGCAACGGGACGCAGCGCGACCTTGGGCAAATTGTGATGGCGCGCTTCGCGAATAATGAAGGTCTGCAACAAGTCGGCGACAGTTTGTTTAACGTGGGAGTGAACTCTGGCGACCCTCAGCTCGGCAATCCCGGCAACAATGGCATCGGCACCCTCACTGCCGGAGCCACCGAGCTTTCCAACACCGACATCGGCCAGAACCTCATCAAGCTGGTCCTCGCTTCCACCCAGTACCGTGGCGGCGCCCGGGTCATTACGGCGGCGCAGGAACTGCTCGACGAACTACTCGCGATTCGCAGATAATTCCCCTCCGGCCGACAGCTAATAGCTAACAGCCAATAGCCTTGCATCCATGGAACTCTCGACCACCATCGGCCTGCTCCTTTCGACGGGGCTCCTGCTGCTCGCCGTGCTGCTCGGTGGCGGCAGTATGACGTCGTTTTTGCATGCGCCTTCGCTCATTTGCGTCGGCGGTGGGGTGGCGGCGGCGACGCTGATGTCGTTTCCGTTCGCAACACTCACGCGGACATTTCGCAATTTGCCGCGCATGATTTTGGCGTCGCCCCGGCAGCCGCGGCAGATTTCGGCGCAGCTAGTGGCGTTCGCACAGGTCGCCCGGCGCGAAGGGCTGCTCGCGCTCGAACCAAAACTCGCGGAGCTGGACGATAGTTTCGTGGTGACCGGTCTGAAACTGGTGATCGATCGCGCCAAGCCCGAAGAGATCGAGCAGATGCTGCGGGCCGAGATGGAGTCGCGCATCGCTCATAATCGAGACGCCAAGCTGCTGCTCGAAACCATGGGCAAGTACGCCCCCGCGTTTGGCATGATCGGCACGCTGATGGGGCTGGTGGTGATGCTCGGCAACCTACACGATTCGGCGAGCGTGGGATCGGGGATGGCGGTCGCCATTCTCACCACGCTGTACGGCGCTGTCGCGGCCAACTGCTTGTTCCTGCCGCTGGCCGACAAGCTCCAGCGGCTGGGGCGAGCCGAACGAAACTGCATGGAGGCGGGCTTTCACGGCGTGATGGCAATTCGCGCCGGTGAACATCCCCGGATCATCGAACAGAAGCTCGACACCTTCCTGCCGCTGGAAGAACGAGGCGTGCCACTTGCCGCATAAACGAGGGGCCGCATGAACGCTTGGGACGATGATGACGATGTCCTGCCGACGGGCGCCCCCGCGTGGACGGTGACGTTTGCCGACCTGATGTCGCTACTGCTGACGTTCTTTATTCTGCTCACGTCGCTTAGCGATCAGCAATTGGGTGGGCGGGGTGAATCGACAATCGCTTCACTTGCCAGGCAGTTCGGGCACGAATCGCAAGGAGCTTCGCTGCTGCCAGCGCCACCGCTCCCAGGCGATAAAATCGAAACAACCAGCATCTTCGCGCGGCAGTATGTGGCCGCCAGTGGCGTGCTATTCTTTCTCGAGGACTCGGCGGATTTGCCCGCGGAGGCGCTCGCCACGTTGCGCACGCTCGCCCCCCGATTGGTGGAACAACCCTATCTGGTGGAAGTGCGGGGCCACGCGTCGGCGGCGCCCATCGACGGCAGCGATCACTGGGACCTCGCTTACCAGCGGTGCCACGCGGTAATGCGACAGTTAGTGGAGCTGGGCGTTTCGCCGCGGCGCCTGCGGCTCACCTCCGCCGGCGACTACACCCAACTGACACCAAACGTCGCGCCACTCCAACGTGTTCGCAACGCCCGCGTGGAGGTTGTGATGTGGGATGAACTGGTGCGATAGCGAAAACAGATATCAGCCGCCGGGCGGCCGTTTTGACTTGACGGGCCCCGGTCGATTGAAATCACGGACGGCAATTTCGCGAACGACCGGACGCTAGCGCGTGGCGGCTGATAGATTATAAAACGTTAGGCATTGAAATTACGCGATAGTACTCGAGACGAACATCATGTCCCACGCTTCTAGTGAATCCGCCGAAACCCCGAAACCGCGCCGTGGCGTCATGGGGTTGGTGAAGGTCGTCGCCTTTGTCTCGGTGCTGGTCATCGTGCAGGTGGTGGCGGCTTCGTTTTTGATTCCCTCGGGTAAAGAGACGGAGCAGCTGGCGCGCGATTTGGTCCAGGCGAAGCACACCGCCGCGGAGGAATCGGACCACGCCGCACCAACGGAACATAATGAGCACGGCGATCATGAGCATGACGAAGAGCACGGCGATGGGCATGGCGAGCATAGCGCAAGCGCTGAAGTGGAGCTCGGCAGCTTCACCGTGACCCGTTACAACGCCGAGACCGACCGCACGCTAAACATGGATGTCACGATTTTCGGCGTAGTGCTAGCGGACGAAAGCGAAGAGTTCGCCCACGTTTACGAAACCAGCAAGAACCGCATCGGCGACCAAGTGGTCGCCACCCTGCGGAGTGCGAGTGCTAGCGACCTGGCCGAAGCGGGTTTGGGGTTGCTGAAGCGACAGATTTTAGAGAAAACCAACCGCGCGCTTGGCAAGCCGCTGCTGCAAGAAGTGCTGATTACGAAGTGCAACTATATTGAGCAGTAAGCGGTTTGTCCGATGGGCTTTCAGCCCGTCGTGAAGTGCCGCTTTACAAGGGGCGGGACCGCTGCCCGACGGGCTGAAAGCCCATCGGACGAAAAACGTGGAGAAGGAACTCCCATGGCGAACGAATCGGAACAAATCGGGCAGAACGAAATTGAAGAGCTGCTCCGCGCCGCGAACAAAGGCGGTCCCCCAGCGCCGCCTCCCAAGGCGCCGGCGGAGGAAGTCGGGCTCGACCAGGCTGAAATTGAAGCGCTCCTCGGTGGCAGATCGGCCCCGCGCTCGACGGAAGCGAATCTCTCCGAGATTATCTCGTCGAACGATATCGAGCTGTTGCTGAAAAAAGCAGAAGACGCGATCGCGTCGATCGATCAGCCAACCGACAATCTGCCGCCGGGGATCACGCCGTTCAGCCTGCCGAGTTTCAGCGGCGCGGCGGCGAACTCCGAAGCTGCCACGTTGGAGCTGGTGCGCGATGTGCAACTCGACCTGAAGATCGAGCTCGGCCGCACGCACATGCAGCTGGAAGATGTGCTGCGCTTGCGGCGCGGCGCCGTGGTAGCGCTCGACAAGCTGGCAGGCGATCCGGTGGATGTGTTCGTCAACGGCCGACTCATCGCCCGCGGCGAAGTGCTAGTGCTGAACGACAACTTCTGCGTGCGCGTGACGGAGCTAATCGTCGGCGAAGCCGTCGCGGCGTAAAGTGCTAGCGTCGGGCAGGCTTTCTAGCCTGACTTTCACGGCCGAATGTCAGGCGAGAAAGCCTAACCTACGGAACTGCTCTGGCTGCTATCGGCGGTCGGGACTATAAGCGAGTTCGCGATTCGGCAATTTTTGCCGGTCGAATTCACGGATGTCCCTCGATGCCGTTTCGCACTCTCATTCTGATCGTACTTTGTGCTGCTCCGGCGGCAGGGCAGGGCGTTAGTACGCACTCTGCGGGGCCGATCGGATTAGGGCAATTGCCGCCAGAGTTGCCGCAGACCTTCGCGCCGCCGGTGGAGCAGCAGTGGAGTACGCGGAAGGAAACGGAGGCGTTACCGGAATTGACGGCGCCGACGCAATCCGAAATCGCTAATCCGCAAGCGGCCCCATCGCCACGCAAAGAACTATTGCTCGGTCCGTCGCGAAAGTCACAGGCACGTGCCGACCAACCACGGCATCCAAAACAACTCACGGACTATGTGGCGTGGCAATTGCCCGCTGACCCGATCGTGACCGCCGGCACGGCGCTCGGTGTGGTGATTGGAATTTTTCTCCTCGGCGCGTGGTTGATGAAGCGCAGCCTGCCCGCTTCGCAGCGCCCGGTGCCGGAGGAAGTAGCCACCGTGATCGGCCGCGTTCCGCTTGCGGGCAAGCAGATGGCGCAACTCGTTAAAGTTGGGCCGAAGCTGGTGCTGGTGGCGCTGAACCCCGACGGCGCGAAACCGCTCACAGAAATCACCGATCCAGTGGAGGTGCAGCGCTTGCTCGCACTCTGCAACAATCGCGATCGCAAAGGTTCGAGCGCCGCGTTTGAAGAAATCTTCTCGCAGCTTTCAAGTGAGCCGGCGCCGCGCGGGTTTCTGGGCGATGAAGCGCCGGTGATTGATCGCCAGCGCTTAGCCGACGCCTATGCGAACACCCCGGGAGGACGCCGCCGTGGGTAAACTATTGGTCTTCTGCTGGGTGCTACTCGTGCTGGGCGCGACGAGTGCTTTCGCCGCGGAAACGTCGGCGACCAGCGACCGCTCGAAGAGCACGACGCTCCTCGAGACGGACCCCAGCGGCATCAAGCTACCGATCATCGGCGGGCCGAAAGATTGGACGAAACCCGAGCAACTAACGTCATCCTTGCAGGTGATGCTGCTGCTAACCGTCGTGAGCCTTGCGCCCGCGATTCTGTTGATGACTACCAGCTTCGTGCGGATCGTGGTGGTGCTCGGCCTGTTGCGACAAGCCCTCGGCACGCAGCAACTTCCGCCGAGTCAAGTGATCACCAGTCTTGCGCTGTTCATCAGCCTGCTGATCATGGCGCCGGTATGGAAGCAGTCGTATGAGGAGGGCATCAAACCGTACACGGCCGGTGAGATTGATTTGGAGACCGCGTTCGACAGGAGCCTTGCCCCCGTGCGCGAGTTCATGGCGAAGCAAATTGCCAACACCAAGAACGAAGATGACGTGATTATGTTCATGGCGCGGATGCCCGATGCGGTCGATCCTGAAACTGGTGAGTTCACCGCTGACTACGCGCTGGCCAACCCCGGACCCGATAAGAAGCTGGTCCCACTCGCCGCACTCTTGCCCGCTTACTTGCTCAGCGAACTGAAAACCGCGTTCCTGATTGGCTTCCAAATCTACTTGCCGTTCGTGATTCTCGACATCGTGGTCGCCAGCGTCACCATCTCGATGGGGATGCTGATGCTACCGCCGGTGCTGATCTCGCTTCCCTTCAAACTGCTGCTGTTCGTCTTGGTCGACGGCTGGCGCCTGGTGGTGCAAATGCTGTTCGAAAGCTTCGCGTGGTAGCTGAACAAATCCTTAATAGCGGGACCGCCTTGCGGTCCGCTTGCCCAATATGGACGCTCAACTCGCGATCGATCTCGGCCGGGAAGCGATGCTGGTGACCGCCATCATCTCGGCGCCGATTCTCATCGCGGGGATGATCGTCGGCCTGGTGATCGGTCTGATTCAAGCGCTCACGCAGATTCAAGAACAAACTGTCGCCTTCGTGCCGAAGCTGATCGCGATGGCGCTCACACTGGCGTTCACGTTGCCGTGGCTGCTGTCGCACCTCGTGGAGTATTCGCAGCAGCTTTTTTTGGGCATCCCGGAAACATTGTAAGGGGGGCTGTTGGCTATTAGCTCTTGGCTATTGGCCAGAAAGATTTCGCTCTCTCGCAAATAGCTAACAGCTAATAGCCAATAGCGTTTCGCACAATGTCCGCCATCGAAAATCTGCTGATTCACTACACGGCAGTATTCACGTTGGTGCTCGCGCGCGTTGGTGGACTGGTGGCGACGGCGCCGCTGCTGAGCAACACCAGCTTTCCCGCGCAGGTGCAGGGGCTACTGGCGGTGACGCTGGCGCTGCTGATCACGCCGCTGCAAATTGCGACCGCTTCGGCGACACCCGATAACCTGATTGAGTTTACCCACACGCTCATCCTGGAAACGCTGGTCGGCGTACTCTTAGGCGCCGGGGTGACGATTCTCATCAGCGGCGTGCAGCTTGCCGGGCAGACGGTTAGCCAACTCAGCGGCGTCTCGATGGCGGACGTCATCAGCCCTGGGTTCGACGAAAGCGTGTCTGCCTATACGCAACTCATGTACATGGTCACGCTGAGTGTCTTTGTGGCGATCGGCGGCCATCGGCTGCTGATCGACGCACTCCTTTCGACTTTTGAGTGGGCGCCACCAGGAAGAATCCAGCTCGGCGATGACTTTTTTCATGCCGTTACTTCGCTTGCCGCGCAGAGCTTTGACTTGGGCCTGCGCGCCGGCGGTCCGCTGCTGATCGCCATGTTCCTGGCGACGCTGGCGCTGGCGCTCATCAGCCGCACGCTCCCGCAGATCAACACGATTGCCGTCGGCTTCAACATCAACGCGATCCTGCTGGCCGGCGTGCTCTTCATCACCTTGGGCTCGATCGCGTTGACATTCCAAGAACCCATGCGGGAGACGATTGCGGAATTGGCAACGCTTGTTCACTCAACGGAGTCGTCAGTCGTCAGTCGTCAGTAGTCCGTTGCTAAGCGATCTGATTCCTTCCGTTCCCTGACCCCTAGCCCCTAACCCTTCCCTGCGTGGCCGACCAAGAAGGCGATAAAACCTTCGACGCGACTCCGCATCGGCGCCAACAGGCGCGCGAGCAAGGGCAAGTTGCGTACAGCCAAGACCTTGGTTCGGCGGCGCTGCTGCTCGCCGGGGCAATGCTGCTGGGGGCGTTTGGCCCAGGGCTTGTCGAGTTCTTCGGCAAACTCCTGCAGCGGCAACTTGGGCAGGTGGTTACGCTGACCGCCGACGACAATCTGTTGCTCAACCAAACGCGCGGGCTGGCGGGGCCACTCGCCACTACGCTCGGTCCAATCCTCGGCCTCTTGCTGCTCGCCGGCATCCTGTCGACCGTCATGCAGATTGGGTTTCTGTTCGTGCCCGATAAGCTGGCGCCGGATATTAGTCGCCTCAGCATCTGGCAAGGTTTACAACGGCTCTTCTCGCTGCAAGGGGTCAGCCGCCTGGGCTTCGGGCTGGTGAAAGTGGTGATCGTCGCGGCGATCATCGGCACGCTGTTGTGGCAGTACCGCAGCGATGTACTCGAATCGGCCAGTCTCAGCACCGCGCAGCTTGCGAAGCTGTTGATCGATACGTCACTTAAAACGCTCTACTGGGTCGGGCTCGCGCTATTCCTGCTGGCGCTTTTCGAGTTCGCTTTCCAAAAGTGGAAGTTCGAACAAGACCTCAAGATGACGCACCAGGAAGTGCGCGAAGAGATGAAGGAGATGCAAGGCGACCCGCAAATCGCTGCCCGCCGCCGCCAAGTGCAGCGGCAACTGGCGATGAACCGCGTCGGTACGGCCGTGCCGAAGGCGGATGTGGTAGTCACCAACCCGACGGAGCTCGCCATTGCCATTCAGTACGACCCCGCGACGATGGCGGCGCCCGTGGTCCTCGCCAAAGGCGCCGGGGTGATCGCCCAGCGTATCCGGCGGCTCGCGCTGGAGAACAATGTCCCGGTGGTGGAACGCAAACCGCTCGCCCAACTCCTCTACAAGCAGGTGAAGGTGAACCACCCCGTGCCGAACGAAACCTACGCCGCCGTGGCCGAGGTGCTGGCGTATGTCTACCAGCTTAAGGGGAAAAAGATTCCGCCGGTTCGGGCGGCCTAGAAGAATGATGAGCGGACGCTAAATAGCGGGAAATTAAAGGGTTCGGGCCAATTGCTGAAAGAACCGGTCTGACTCTTTTTCCTCATTTTTCCGCAAGGATTCCCAAATTTCCGGCAGAATAGCCACCAAAGTAATTTGGCCGCGAGCCCAGAGAACGGCGAAAATACTCCCAAAAACTAAGTGAAAGCGCTTGCATTTTGATTTAGCCTATTTAAAATCAGGCTTGGATTGCGTGAGAGCACTTTAGGCGGCTCGGTGATCGTAACCTCATCTATCAGTCGTTCATCCGTCTTTTCACATAATTCTCGCAATGTCCGTCCCTGTTGGATATAGTCGAGACTAGTAGGCATTTTCCCACTCCTTTCTCGTCTGCTGCGTTGCCCCTGAGTTGGGAGACGAGAGATGTGGGTGAGGAGTTTTGGGTTGACGCTCACTAGGAAAATGAGAGAAAGAACGAATATGGGAACGGCGAAGTGTCGCGTGTTGTTTTTGTGAGGGAGGTTACGGCGGTGGGTATGTTTCCGCCTCTTCCTCGGTTGTTTGGCTTCTGTGAGTCATGCTTTTTTTTGGAGGTGCACTAATGAAGAGAATTACGATGTCGTTTGCCGTTTTGGCCCTGGTGGCCGCAGCGGCCTGTCAAGCTTCGGCGCAGAACTTGATCGCCAATCCGGGCTTTGAACTGCCAACGGTGGACATGGGCAGTTCTCTAGGTAACTGGTTCCGATTCGGCTCGGGCGCCGGTGGTACCTCCAGCGACGACACGTCCATGCCACGTACGGGGTCTGGTAATATCGAGTTGTCCGTGGTCGGCGCCAATCAGTTTGCCGGAATCTTCCAGAAATTGCCGGGAACTATTAGTCCGGGCCAAATTCTCACGTTCAGCGGTTGGGCGAAGTCGGCCTTTGAACCGTTTGCCGCGACCCAGGAAATCAAGATTGAATGGACCGGTGCTCCAACGAACCAGCTCAACGTGTTGACGCTGCCCACGACGTACACTCAGTTCACCCATACGGCTGTGGCGCCGGCGGGGACGACGGGTGCTACCGTGACGTATGCGATCGCCACATTCGGCCCCGGCCAGGGCGATAGCGTGGTCTTCCTCGATGATTTTTCGGCGACGGTTATTCCGGAACCTGCCACCGTGGGCTTGCTGCTCGTGGGCTTGGCCGGCATTGGTGTCCTTCGTCGGCGGAAGTAGATCGTTCCGAAGTAGTTGACGATATACGACGACTTATCCAGCCCGAGGCGCTCGAGTCGGTTCGAGCGCCTCGCGGCGCGGATAGGCTGGTTCCGTACAGCGTGGGAACCGATCCGAACGCCGCCTATGGCCCAGCACGAAGAAGTCTTCTCGGCGGCTCGCGGGCAACAGGCGACAAAAAGGGACGCAGCTAACTCTCAATTAGCTGCGTCCTTTTTTTCTCCATACCGCTCGCGCAGCTCCGCTACAAACAGGCGAAAGTCAACCACTCCGTCCCCAGCGAAACCTACTCAGCGGTGGCGGAGGAGCTGGCGTATGTGTATCAGCTCAAGGGCAAAAGGTTCCGCCGGTGCGCGCAGCTTGAAGAGGGGACGCGGATCAGCACAGATGCGGCGTATCGACGCGGTTCAGTTTGAAGCGCTGTTCAGCAAGCCCCTGCGTCGCCATTGGCCTGGAAATGTGGTTAAATAGAGGTTCGGTCACAACCCGTTCCTCTTGTGCCCCAGGCCGCAAATATGTCGCTCGAAATTCTCCAACCGCCGCCGCTGCCCCCGTGGGAGGGGATGCACCCGCTGGTGGTTCACTTTCCAATTGCACTCCTGATTGTAGCGCCGATTTTGATGCTGCTGGCGATGATTTTTCCCACCCGCAGCTTCGGTCTCGCAGCGCTCGTGGTGATGGGGCTGGGCGTTGCCTCGGCATGGGTCTCCACGGCCACCGGTACGGCCGCGTACGACGTGATGGAAGTGGAAGATGACGCCGGTTACGACTTGGCCGAAGAGCATAGCGACCTGACGCATTTTGCTCGCAACACGTTTACCCTGCTGACGATCGCCTACGCAATCATCCTGTTCACTGCCGCCAAGTCAGAGAAAAAATGGCTGCGTGTCGGCGCGCCGCTGCTATTGCTGTTGCTGTGGGCGCCGTCGCTGAACATTCTTGCGAATGCGGCGCACAGTGGCGGCGAGCTCGTACATCAATACGGGGCGAAAGCGCCGCTGGCGGAAGAAGCAACTGACGCAGAAACCACTGAAG
Organism: Pirellulales bacterium; assembly: GCA_022841705.1. Classification (GTDB taxonomy): domain Bacteria; phylum Planctomycetota; class Planctomycetia; order Pirellulales; family Lacipirellulaceae. The sequence goes on along the minus strand of JALHQZ010000002.1, from coordinate 963,206 downwards.
AGATCGAGTAGGCGCATCGCCACGCGATCCGCTCGAACTGCGTGGCGGTTCGGCCATGGAAGACGCGCTCACGACACACACTCAAGCGATGCCCCAGTTCCAACTCACCTCCGAATTCGAACCCGCGGGCGATCAGCCCGAGGCGATTCGGCAGTTGGTCGCCGGCCTCCGCGAAGGGCGCAAGGAGCAGGTGCTCATGGGGGTCACCGGCAGCGGCAAGACTTTCACCATGGCCAACGTCATTCAGCAGCTGCAGCGGCCCACACTGGTGTTGTCGCATAACAAAACGCTCGCCGCGCAGTTGTACGGGGAGTTCAAAGAATTCTTCCCCAAGAACGCGGTCAGCTACTTTGTCAGTTACTACGACTACTATCAGCCCGAAGCGTACATTCCGCAGCGCGATATCTACATCGAGAAAGACGCTTCGATCAACGAAGAGATCGACCGGCTGCGCCTCGCCACCACCAGCAGTTTGGTGAGCCGCAAGGATGTGATTGTGGTGGCCAGCGTGAGCTGCATCTACGGCCTTGGTAATCCGGAAGATTATAAAGCGATGATGGTTAGCCTCTCCGTGGGGGAGATTGTCGATCGCGATGAAATCCTCGGCAAGCTGATCGATGTGCAGTACGAACGGAACGATCACGACCCTGCCCGCGGCAAGTTCCGCGTGCGGGGCGATAGTGTGGAAGTGTGGCCAGCCTACGAAGAGTTCGCCTATCGGCTGGAGTTCTGGGGCGATGAAGTCGAAAAGCTGTCGATCATCAACCCGGTCAGCGGCCAAGTGGTGGATTACCTGCAGCAGATTTACATTTATCCCGCCAAACATTTCGTCCTCCCGGAAGAGCGGATCGAGAAGGCGATTGACGACATTCGCAAAGAACTTAGTGGGCGGCTGGAAGAACTGAAGTCCGCGGGAAAGCTGCTCGAAGCGCAGCGGCTGAGCGCCCGCACGCGGTACGATCTGGAGATGATGGCCGAGATGGGTTACTGCCCCGGCATCGAGAATTACAGTCGGCCGCTTTCAGGCCGGGCGCCGGGCGTAGCGCCGTACACGCTGTTCGATTTTTTCCCTAAGAATGAATATCTCTTGTTCGTCGACGAATCGCACGCCACCATTCCGCAGATTGGCGCCATGTACAACGGCGACCGCAGTCGCAAGTCGACCCTGGTGGAGCATGGCTTTCGGTTGCCGAGCGCGCTCGACAATCGCCCCCTGAAGTTCGACGAATGGCGCGAGCGCGTGAACCAAGTTATCTACGTTTCCGCCACGCCCAGCGATTACGAGCTCCAGCAAACCGGCGGCGAAGTGGTCGAACAAATCGTCCGTCCGACGGGACTGCTCGACCCGGTCATCGAGATTTCTCCAGCGCGCGGGCAAGTGCCACATCTTCTGGAAGAAATCCGCGCTCGTGCCGCCGTGGGGGAGCGCACGCTGGTCACCACGCTCACCAAGCGGTTGGCGGAAGATTTATCAACGTATCTCACGCAGCAAGGCGTCCTGTGCAAGTGGCTGCACAGCGAGCTCGACGCGTTCGAACGGGTGGAACATTTGCGGGACCTGCGGCAAGGCAAGTTCGAAGCGCTGGTCGGCGTGAATCTGCTGCGGGAAGGGCTTGACCTGCCGGAAGTTTCGCTGGTGGCGATTCTCGACGCCGATAAAGAAGGTTTCCTGCGCAGCGAAACGTCGCTGATGCAAACCATCGGCCGGGCGGCGCGGAACGTTAATGCCAAGGTGATTTTGTACGCCGACCGCGTGACCAACAGTATGCAGCGTGCGATCGACGAAACTGCCCGCCGCCGCGTGCTACAAGAAGAGTACAACCGCGCGCACGGGATCACGCCCGAAACAATTAAGAAAGCCATCCGCGGCGGTATCGAAGACTACGCCGCCGCCCATGCTCGCGCCAATGCCGCCGTGGGAATGAGCGACGAAACGCAGTACATTACCGCTGAGTACATCAACGAGCTGGAAACAGAAATGTACGAAGCGGCTCAAGCGATGGAGTTCGAACGCGCCGCCATCCTCCGCGACCGCATCTCAAAAATGCGGGAGAGCATCGGCCAAAGCGTCGCCGCCGTCGAGCAGCAACTCAAGTCGGCCGGTCGCGGTCGGCGGGGGGCCAAGAAGTCACGCGTGCCCAAGCCCAAGGGCGGGCTCACTTAGGCGGGCACGGAGATGCTTGGCTTCGCTTCCGGCTCGTTCGGGCGAGTCGTTCCCGTGACAGGAATCGTCGGCAGCGTGACGATCATCGCCGTTCCGTCACCGAATTCCGATTCGCAGCGAATCTCACCGCCGTGCGCTTCGACGATGCTTTTACAGAGACTGAGCCCCAGGCCCGAGCCGCGCATTGCGAGCCGGGTGCGATTGCTGCGATAGAAGCGTTCAAAAATGCGCGGCAAATCGTCGCGATGAATGCCCGGGCCATTATCCGCAACGGTGAGCGTTGCGGTGCTTCCGGGGCCGCGGCAGGTAAGCCGGACCGTTACTTCCCCGCGGGGGGGCGTGTACCGAATGGCGTTGACCACCAGATTGTTGATCAGCTGCCGGAGGTGATCTCGGTTACCGTGAATGGCCGCCGCATCCAGCTCTTGGACGATGAGCGTTTGCTCGCGCTCTTCGGTGACGCCGCGGAACATGTCAACAGCGCGCTCCACCAAATGACTAAATTCAACCGGTGCCCAGCCCGGATGCTTTTGCTGCGCATCGTTCTCCGCCAATAGCAGGAGCTGATTGACAAGTTCGGTTTGCGAGTCGTTCTCTTCCAGGATGTCAGCCAACAGATCGCGGTAGGCGTCCGCGGGGCGATCAGCGGCGAGCGCCACTTCAACGGTGCTGCGAATCGCCGCCAACGGCGTGCGGAGTTCATGGGCGGCGTTGGCCAGAAAGTCGCGCTTACGGCGGGCGTCTTCAGCAATCCGATCTAAGAAGCCGTTGATGGTTTGCGAGAGCCGATCGAGTTCGTCGCCGGTGTCCAGCACGGGCAGCCGATCGTCAAGCTGGTCGGCCTGCAAGCGCGCCGCCAGATCAGTAATTTCCCCCACGGTCCGCGCTGCGCGGGCCGCTGACCAGTAGCCCAAAAGTGGAGCCAACCCCAAAAGTCCGAGCACCGCAAGACTTCCCCAGCGGTCAAGCCGCGCGAGCATCCCCGTTACCAAGTCCAGCCGCACGCCCACGGCGAACGAGGCGACCTCTCCGTTGAAATTCGGCGTCGGATGCCAAACATGTCGAACGCCATCGGTGGTGACGATTTCGCCCTGCGGTTGTGTCCGGGGTGAGGGCAGCTCCAGTTGGGCTCCCGGCGTTGTCCACGTTTCATAGCCGGCGGAATCGAAGAAGGTCACGGTCCAGCCGCGGTTTTGGTGCCCGATTGCTTGATGGGCGAGTTCCGCCTTCAGTTGCGCCCAATCGACCGCCTCATGTTCGGAGAACGACAACAGCACCTCGCGAGCATCGTCGCTGAGAACTTCGTCCAATTCTTTCAGCAGCGCCCACCGGGCGCCGTACCGCAACGCATAAAGCGCCAGCAGCGCAGTCGCCAGCACCATGATGGTGTTCCACAGTGCCCAGCGGAAGCGGATCGTGCGCCAAAACGCGAATTGCTTGGGCGCCGACAGGACTGGATTGGCGTGCATACGCGAACAACGAAAAATCAGTCAGTGATCATTGTGCCGGCGCATCCGCGCGCAAGACGTACCCGCGGCCGCGGACCGTTTGCAAGAGGGGCTGATCAAAGTCTCGGTCGATTTTACCACGCAATCGGGCGATATGCACCTCGATCACGTTGGTCACTCCTTCCCAATAGGAGTCCCACAGGTGTTCGCACAGCATCTTGCGGGTCAGCACTTGCCCCGCATTCCGCATGAGAAACTCCAGCAGACTGAACTCGGTCGGCGTGAGCTCAATGTAAGTGCCATCACGGGTGACTCGGCGGACCGAAAGATCCAGCGCGAGCGGCCCCACCAGCAGCCGCTGCGAGGTGACACTAATAGCCCGCCGCGTGATGGCCGCTAAGCGCGCCAGCAGTTCCGGAAACGAAAATGGCTTGATTAGATAATCATCGGCGCCGGCGTTGAGGCCTTCAACCCGTTCATCGATCGAGCCGAGCGCCGATAGGATCAGCACCGGCGTCCGCACCCCGCGCGCCCGTAAGTCTCGCAGCACATCCAGGCCCGAGCGATCCGGGAGCATCAAGTCCAAGATCACCGCATCGCACTTTTGCCCCGAGGCGTGCGCAAGACCTTTGCCGCCTTCCTTCATCCACGTGCAGGTATACCCAGATTCTTGCAGTCCACTCGACAGCGCTCGGCCCAGCACCTCGTCGTCCTCGATCACGAGAATGGCAAGTCCGGAAGCAGAGCCAACTTCGGCGGGTCGATCGTTCATGGTCGAGAGCAAAGAGCTGGAGAACTTATAGGGAATAAATCGTCTCGTCGGAATTGACGAAACCTATTCTAATCATTCCGCCGGGCCGCTTATGAAATCAAGCTGTGATCTCAAGACACTGACGGAATTGTAACTTCTAACCGCATAGCGTGCGACATCCAATCGACGTATAAAAAACCAACGATATTTGCTACGATCTGCACCCAGGCGCAATAATCCCCTCACCGCGAGCTGCTCGATCCCCTCGACTTCGCGGCCACTCGCGCTCGCACGAATCGTTGATTCTCGGCATGGCCACAACCTCCACGCTTGCTCCGCAGCCCGCGGCCCGCATGGGCTCCGTAGACCATCTGCTGCGCGAGGCGATTGAGCACGCTGCCCATTTGCTGCCCTCGCAGGGGCCGCTGTCGGTCTTCGTTCATCACAACACGCTGCACGCGTTCGAGCACTTGCCTTTTGCCGAGGCGATGCGGCAGGCGAGACCTCTCTTGGGCTGCGAACCCTATCTTTCCGAACAGCGATACCACGCGGAACTCGCTGCCGGGCGGATTCTGCTGGAAGATATCGTGCAAGTGCTGCACGAGGATTTGGGGGACCGAGCCGATCATTTGGTTGGCCTGCTGGGAACGCGATACGCGCTGCGGCTGGCGATGTTGCAAACCACGTTAGAGTCGGCCCCACCCGCGGAACTGCGCTGGGTGCTGGCAGAAACCGACGCGCTCGGCAAGTTTCGCAGCGATGTTTCGGCGGAGCAGCGACAGCGGATGATCACCGCCACGCGCCGGTGGGTGATGCGATTCCTTCAACTAGGAGTCGGCGGCGCTGGGGAAGGGCAGGGCACCGGCCCCGTCGCCAGCGCCGCCCGAGAGCTGCTGCGCCATTGGTCGGCGGCCGAACTTGAAGAGTGGGAGGATTCCGATTGGGAGCAGCTCACGCTCGAACTCTTGTGGAAACTATGCTGCGCCGGCGCTACGCTCACGCCGCCGCCCCAAGCGGCACCCACACGCTCCGAACGCCATCGCGAATTGTTGCTTGCTGTCACAGGTCGTGATAGCGATGAATTGGTGCATGATCTGTTGATCCGCTTCAGCGCCGCGTTTCTCGACCAGGGACTCGCGACGTGGGGGCTCGAACATCGTGACGAAGGTTTCCTCGCTTCCTTCTTGCGGCTGTGTAGCACGCCAGGGTTAACTCCCACGTGGTTGCGGCCGTTCAAGCGCGACGCCCGCCGCCTGCGAAGAGAAACTGTTGACCCGCTCACGATCCTACAATCGACGCTCGCGCAGCTTGGTGTCGAACCGGACGCCTATGAGAACTATCTCACCGCTACGCTACTGGCGCTGCGCGGTTGGGCGGGAATGGTTCAACAGATGGAAACCAATGCGGAGTGGACTGCTCGGCCTGCGCCCGCAGGAACCTTGCATGAGTTTCTCGCCGTGCGCCTGCTCTTGGATCGCTATGCTATAGAAGCGATCGCTGGTGACGAACTTGGTGACTACGGCGACTTAGCCTCGCTGCGGGAGCGACTTGGCCGCCGAACCCCTCGCACGAATGGAGTGGCCGCCCAACGCGGATTTTTGCTGTTCCAACTTGCGCAGGCTCTTGGCTGGACTCCCGAGGACCTAACGCGGCTCGATCCCGATTCGTGGCGCCGCCTCGGCGCGGAACTGGACTTGTTCCCCACGCTTGAGCGCCGGCGCGTGCTACATCTGGCGTACGAACGCCGGTACCGCGAACAAGCGCTCGACGCGCTGGCGATGTTCACCCGCGGGGGGACAACGCTTCGCGGAGCCGATACCGCACCCTTGTTTCAGGTCGTCTGCTGCATCGACGAGCGCGAAGAATCATTCCGACGCCACCTCGAAGAGGTCGAGCCCCGGTGCGAAACCTTTGGTATCGCCGGGTTCTTTGGCGTGGCAATGTACTACCGCGGAATTGACGAAGCCTTCGCGGCGCCGCTGTGCCCCATCGTCGTCAAGCCCGCACATTACGTGCTCGAGCAGCCCGCCCCAGCGGTGGTGGAAACCCATCAGCGCCGCTCCGCGACTCGCAAGTTGCTGGGCGTGAGCGCGCGACAGGTGCATCGCAGTAGCCGTTCGCTGGTCGGCGGCGCTTTGACAGCGCTCTTCGGCCTCTTGGCTTCGGCGCCACTGGTCTTTCGCATCTTGCTGCCGCATACTTCGGCCAAGATTCGCCGCCGCTTTGCACAAGTCGTGGCGCCCCCCGCGCACACGGAGCTAACGCTTGAAAGAGTAAGTCCTGATCCCGGTCCCGACGCCGAGCAACTCGGTTACAGCGTGGCGGAAATGGCGAACATCGTTGAAGGTTCGCTCCGCAACATGGGGCTCATCATGAACTTTGCCCCGCTGGTGCTGGTGTGCGGGCATGGGTCGTCGAGCCTCAATAATCCCCATGCCTCGGCGTACGACTGCGGCGCCTGCGGGGGAGGGCGAGGTGGTCCCAACGCGCGGGCGTTTGCTGAGATGGCGAATGATCCCCGCGTCCGAACCATCTTGGCCGAACGGGGCATCACAATTCCCGTCGAAGTGTGGTTCATCGGCTCACTTCACAACACCTGTAGCGACGGCGTCGAATACTACGATCTGGATCGCTTGCCCGAACCGCTTCGTCCGCAGTTGGAAGCGCTGCGATCCGCCGTCGATGAAGCGCGCCGATGCAACGCGCACGAACGCTGCCGCCGCTTTGTGTCGGCTCCGCTCACCCAGACGGCGGTCGAAGCGCTCCGGCATGTGGAAGCCCGCTCCGAGGACTTGGCCCAGCTTCGTCCCGAATGTGGCCACGCTACCAACGCCCTTTGCATGGTCGGGCGGCGCTCGCGCACCCGCGGACTCTTTCTCGATCGCCGCACCTTCCTTACATCCTACGATCCGACGACGGATGACGAAGAGACCACCATCCTTGCCCGCATCCTGGGCGCTGTAATTCCCGTCTGCGGTGGCATTAATCTCGAGTACTATTTTTCGTACGTCGATTCCCCCACGCTCGGCTGCGGCACCAAGCTGCCGCACAATATCACTTCGCTGTTAGGGGTGATGAACGGCGCCGCGAGCGATCTGCGCACGGGCCTGCCGTGGCAGATGGTGGAAATCCACGAACCGGTACGGATTCTGTTCGTCATCGAGTCCACGCCGGAGAAGTTTCAGCGCATCCTTGATCGCAACGAGGCGCTCAAAATCTTGGTTGATAACCAATGGGTGCAGGTCGCTACGCTCGACCCGCACAGCGACCGGATTGATCTGCGGTGTGGAGACCATTTCGAGCCCTACACTCCGCCGGGCGTTGCGCTGCCCGAAGCACCAAGCTCCGCCGCGTGGTACAGCGGCTGGCGCGATCACCTGCGGTTCGCCAAGATAACTGTACCGCCAGTCGCAGGAGCTAGCGAATGAGCACCGACTCCGTGATGTCGGCGTGCGGCGTGCTGACCGTCGCGAGCCCGGCGGCCATGCTTGTCGCGCTCGCAGCGCCGGCGCTCGCCATGCGTTCGCTCAGCGAACACGCCATCATGCGGTGCGTGAAAATGGGCGTGATCGTGGGTCTCTGTTCCACGTTAGCGTTGGCCGCGCTGATGATTGTCACGCATAGTCCGCACGTTACCGTCGATTTGGGCAAGTGGGTCGATTTGCCCGAAGATGGGTTCCACTTTACGTTCAAACTTATTTTCGATCAGCTCTCGACGCCCTTCGTGGTGCTCACGTATCTCTTGTGCGGCACGATCAGCGCGTTCGCCAGTTCGTACTTGCACCGTGAGCCAGGATTTCTGCGGTTCTTTGTCTGCTATGCGCTGTTCTTGTTAGGGATGGTGCTGGCGGTGGCGGCGGGGACGATTGAATCGCTCTTCACCGGTTGGGAACTGGTGGGGCTGTCGTCCGCCTTGTTGGTGGGATTCTTTCACGATCGGGCCGACCCCGTGCGGAACGCGCTGCGGGTGTGGATTGTGTACCGCATCGCCGACGCGGCGTTCCTGGTCGCAGAAGTGGTGTTGCACCACCTCACCGGCGCCGGCGATTTCGACCGCATGGTCGGCTTTGGCGTCTGGCCCGGCGGAACAGTGGACCTTACTCCCGGCCAAGCTCTGTTTGCGGGCTCGCTGCTACTGGTGGCGGCGGCGGGCAAAAGTGCCCTTGTGCCGTTTTCGGGGTGGCTGCCCCGCGCGATGGAAGGCCCCACGCCCTCCAGCGCGATCTTCTATGGTGCTTTGTCAGTTCACTTAGGCGCGTTCCTCCTCTTGCGCGTGAGCCCCGTCGTTCAAGCCTCACTGCTGCTGCAAGTGATCGTCGTCACGCTTGGCATAACGACGGCCATCTATGCCGCGCTCACCTCGCGTGTGCAGAGCGATATCAAAAGTTCCCTAGCATTTGCGTCGTTATCGCAAGTGGGCATCATCGTCGCGGAGATCGGGCTGGGCTTTCACTACTTACCGCTGGTCCACATGATCGGCCACGCCTGCTTGCGAACTTTGCAGCTCTTGCGGGCGCCGTCCCTGCTGGCCGACTACCGCCAGCTTGAGAATGCGTTTGGCGGCCGATACTCGCAAGCAGCGTCTTGGAGCAAGCTCGTCCCCGAGTCCCTCCGTGGCGTCGCGTACCGCTGGGCGTTTGAACGCGGGTATCTCGACACATTCCTCTACGACTGGATTGCTCGGCCAACGCTGAAGTTTTTCCGCTGGCAACAGCGGCGGGAAGACAAGTGGACCGCGTGGCTTACAGGAACCACGAGTAACTCGGCGACCACCGCAAGTGGAGGCGTCACCGACGAAATCGCCTGATGACGCTCTTCCCGTGGCTCGAACTGGCCGTTGTGGCGCCCCTGTTAGGGGTGCTCGTCACGCTACGCAGAGGCGATGCGGATATTTCGCGCAACCGCCGCTTGGTCGTCAGTGGTTTCACGCTCTTCTGTGCGATCGCTGCGTGGCTGCAATTCACACTTTGGCCGGATACGATTGCCGTCTCGATTGGGCATAAGCTGCTCGGCTTCACGCCGCTCGAGCTCACCCAAATCAGCGCGCCACTCGTGCCGCTCACCGCGCTGCTGCACTTCTTAACGCTGCTCGCCACGCTACGCACCAAAATGAAACGGCTCGCCTATGGCCGGGTGCTGTTTTCCGAGACGATTCAGCTCGCCACGCTCGCTTCCACTTCGCCGGTGGTGGTAGCGCTGCTACTCGCCATCGGCGTCGCGCCAGCTTACGAAGATCTGCGGGCACGTAAGGCGCCGACGCGGATGTTCGGGCTCTTCATGGGTATCTACGTCGCGCTGCTACTCGTCGGCACGCTGCTGGGGCATAGCGCCTGGAGTGGCATTCGGGGGGGCGAAGCGTGGCATAGCGTGGCGGGGCTGATGCTCATCGGCGCCGTGCTCGTGCGGAACGGGATGGTTCCGTTTCATACCTGGATGCCGCATTATGTGGAACATGCCGCCTTCGGCCAAGCGATTCTTTTCATCACGCCAATGATTGGCGCCTACGCGGCTGTGGTGCTGGTGCTGCCGATCGCCAGCGAGTGGCAGTTGCGCGTGATGGCGCTCCTGTCGCTTTTCACCGCCGCCTACGCCGCGGGGATGTCGCTGGTGCAAACGGACCCTCGCCGGATGTTCGCCTATTTGTTTCTGAGCAATTCGTCGATGGTACTGGTCGGGTTTGAGCTGGCGACTCCCATTGGCATGACTGGCGCTCTTTGCCTCTGGATATCCGCCTCTTTGGCGCTCACCGGCTTCGGGCTCACGATTCGCGCCGTCGAAGCGCGGCTCGGCAGCATTTCGCTGCGGGAGTTTCAAGGACTTTACGAACACGCCCCGATGCTCGGCGTGTTTTTCCTGCTCACAGGTCTCGCGAGCATCGGCTTCCCTGGCACCATTGGCTTCGTGGGCGCTGAACTGTTGGTGGAAGGGGTGATGGAGACGCTCCCAATTACCGGCATGGCGATCGTGCTGGCCGGCGCGCTGAATGGTATCGCGGTCATGCAGGCATACTTCCGCATCTTCACCGGCAAGCGACGTAGCGTGACAATTTCCATCAACACCCGCTGGCAAGAGCAAGTAGCGATTGTTACCCTCGCGCTGTTAATTATCGGTGGTGGGATTTACCCTCAACCGGGGCTCATGTCCCGCCGCCGAGCCGTTAACGAGATTCATACCACCCGCATCGCCGCCCCGCCTAGCGAACCGGCCGAAGCGTCGATGTGGCAGTTATTTCCACCCCTCAATCCGCACTCCAAAACCTCTCCCGTTTCAGGCCGAAAGTCATGACTCCCGAACCGAATCCGATTCTCAACGGTGAACCGGCCCCCCGCGGCAATCTCGCCGGTTTCACCAAGTATCTCAAGTACGACCTCGTGTCGGGCTTGTTGGTCTTTCTGATTGCCTTACCGCTCTGCATTGCCATCTCGAAGGCCTCCGGATTCCCGCCCTTCGCGGGGGTGCTCACCGCAATCGTCGGCTCCGTTCTCACCACGTTCCTAAGCAATTCGGAACTCACAATCAAAGGCCCCGCCGCGGGGCTGATTGTCATCGTCATCGGCGCCGTGCAATCTTTTGGCTACGTGGAAGGAGGTTCGGCGCAGGCGAATCGCGACGCTTATGAAATGGCGCTCGCCGTCGGCGTGGTCGCGGGCGTCGTGCAAGTCGCCTTCGGGTTCTTCCGGGCCGGCGTGTTGGGGGAATTTTTTCCCACGGCGGCCGTGCACGGGCTACTCGCCGCGATCGGCGTGATCATCATGATCAAGCAGTTGCCGTTGGCCGTCGGGCAAACCGCGAAAGGTGAACCACTGGAAATCTTGCGCGAACTGCCGGACAAGCTCTTGCATGCGAATCCGCAGATCGCACTGATCGGGCTCGTGAGCCTGGCGATACTGTTCATCATGCCGATGATCAAAGCGCGGCTCAAAAGCCCGGTCGTGCAAAAACTGCCCGCGCAACTCATCGTGCTGCTGGTGGCGATTCCAATGGGCATCTACTTCGACTTGTCGCACGAACACACCTACTCCTACCATCAAACTCAATATCCCATCGGCGAACAGTTCTTGGTCGATGCGCCAAAAAGCATTTTTGCCGCGATCGCCTATCCCGACTTCTCAGTTTTCACAAACCCGCAGCACCATACTGCCGCCTTATATTGGGTCATGATGTTCGCGCTCATCGGCAGCCTCGAATCGCTGCTCTCCGCGAAAGCCGTGGACCTATTGGACCCGTGGAAGCGCAAGACCAATTTGAATCGCGATCTCGTGGCTGTCGGCGTCGCCAACACGGCAGTGGCGTGCATTGGCGGGCTGCCGATGATTTCCGAAATTGTCCGCAGCAAGGCGAACATCGATAATGGCGCCCGCACGCGCTACGCCAATCTGTGGCACGGCGTGTTTCTGCTCGCCCTTGTTGCGCTCGCGCCCGCGCTCATTCACCGCGTTCCGCTCGCGGCGCTCGCCGCAATGCTCGTCTTCACGGGCTTTCGCCTCGCCTCGCCACGGGAGTTCATCAATGTTTTCAAAACCGGGCCCGAGCAACTCTTTATCTTCGTCGCCACGATCATCGGCGTCTTGGCGACTGACCTGCTCGTCGGCATTGGCATCGGCATCAGCGTGAAATTCCTGATTCACCTCTTCAACGGCTTGCCGCCGAGCAGCATGCTCAAACCGTACCTGGAAGTCGCTCCGGCCGACGATGACACAGTGGTGATCAGTGCGAAGGGCTCCGCGGTCTTTACCAACTGGATTCCCTTCCGTAAACAGATCGAACAACTTGGTCTGGTGGATCGGAACAATGTCCTGATTGATCTCTCCGGCACCGAATTGGTGGACCACAGCGTCATGGAAAAGCTGCACGAGCTAGAAGACGATTTCCACCAAGCGGGCCTCAAGCTGGAAATCATCGGGCTCGAAGGGCACGAAAAACTGTCCGCCCACCCCCATGCCGCCCGGCGCAAGAGCGGCCCCTCCATGCGACGCCTCTCCGTAGTGGCCGACGACAGCCAAGAAGAATCACTGCTCGAGAACCTGATCGCGATGGGGCCCAGCGATTGCATCGCGACCATCGGCGCCGTTGGCGCCGCCACCCGCTCAGCGAGCGGCCACCCAGAGCGCACGAGCAAAGTGCGTTTGGAACTTGTCGTCGCTCCCGCCACCTGCCAGCGGATGCTGGTCTATCTGCGGCAAATGAGGCGTGAGGGGAGCGCGCTGCAAGTGGTGGTGGATCCGGTGGAAACGCTGCGATGAGCGTGCGATCGCGATGACTTAGCGAGTTCTGGTATAACTTGAGCCATTCGCGGGCGCGCTCCATTCGCGCGTGTCAAAGCCGCCCGCGGCGCGGCGCATCACGGCTTACTACTAAGCAATTCCTGCAAGTCGAAGCGGTGGTAATTCTGCTCCGCGGCAGGTTCACCGTTGGGACCGGCGTTGGCTACCCAGAAGCGGAGCGAAGTGGTTTCGAACAGGGCATTATGCAAATTCGATTTCATCGCGACGGGGCGGTCCATGAGCCGCAGCGCGCTGTCGGCGTCGAACTTTCCATGCCCCGCCTCGATTCGGTCGACGAGGTGGTGATACCGATCCCCAGCCGACAGGGCCACCGCATCGGTGAGGGGGCGGGGCAAGAGCGCGTTCGACTCGCCGGGGCGGAGCACCTCAAATCGATCCCACGATGCCTCCATGCCCACCGCTTCCTTGGTCTCACCGTCGGCGACCACGTAGAAGTACTCGCACGTTCGCGGGCGCGATCTGAACACCTCGAGCGCTTCGTCGAGCGAGCGTGCCGTTTGCAGCGCCTCACGCACCAGCAGGGCCATCGGCATCCCATTCCAGTGGCCCACGCCGCCACCCCCCATTTCGCCAATCGAAATTCGCTCCGCGTTCATGCCGGTCACCGAGCCGATGAAGCCGGCGTACCCGATGTTGACGAACGGTACGCCCCCCTCCGGTTCCGCGACGATCACCACGGCATGGTCCTGCAAATGATCTTCGACCCCATAGTCCAGCACGCGACCATGCAACAACTCGCCACCCGAGGTCGCTGAATTGAGCAGGGCAAAGCCGCTGCAATGGAACAATTCGGGAATGAAGTTCGCCGCTTCGATGTCGGCGACCGGCGTCCCGGCACCGGCGGCAACGCCCTTAAGCTCTTCCCAATAATGTGCCGGAACATGCTGACGCTGTAGTCCCACGATCAGGCGGATAATGTCTCCCGCCGTCATTTTGATCGAGCCGAGCTCGATCACCTCGTCGCCTCCTTTCTCGCGCAACAGGTAGTCGAGGTTTTTCTGGATGTGGTCCTTCAGCAGCACGCCGTGCTGCTCGCCCATCTCATACGGGCTGCCAGCGAGGTGCAGGACCAAACTGCCGTCGCGCCGTTCCAACCAGCCGCGACCATGCCGGGCCAGAGTTTCGGCCCAGCCCGCCGTCGCTAAGCACGCGGCGATGATGAAGCAGGAAAATACCTTTCGCATCATGGCTCCCCCCTCACGAAGATAAGTTTTGGCACTACCGTGAACTTATTTGAGATCGGAAGAATCTTCTAACTTTTGGCTAGTTTGTAGTCACCCTCAATGATAAACCTAAATCCACTTGCTTGCAGCGCCGTTTGCAAACATTTGGGAATTCCCGGCGCCGCGTGTAAGGGACAGCCACAGGGCGAGTGATACCCCTGCCGCATTTAAAGTGCGTTTTGTAACTCCTCGCAGCCCAAACGACCACTGCTCGGTGGCCGCGTCGCGTCCATGCTGGCTGTCGCGATTCGCGAGTAGGGCGCCCTATTCCCTTTGTACGTAGCCGCGTCATTTTCGCTAAAGATGGGCCGTGACGCGAGAATCGAGGCCAGAAGATAGCCGCGACGCGCTATCGGAGTGCGCCGGACGATGACATACCGCTCAGCCCGCGTCTCGGAGAGACGCGGCTACGTAAGCGCGTGCGCCATCCGAATAATTCTACGCGGCCGCCGATTGCGTGGCGCTGGGCGCCGACTGCCGGCCGTTCACCAGCCACAAGAGCACCGGGCACGCGATGAACACCGTGCTGTAAGTCCCGGCCAACACCCCCACCACCATCGCGAAGGCGAAACCATGAATCCCCGGACCGCCGAAGAAATACAGAATCACCACGGTCAGAAACACGGTTAGCGAGGTCAGAATCGTCCGGCTCAGTGTTTGGTTGAGCGACAGATTGACCATCGCCGGAGTCAGCTTGGGGCTCTTGCCCTTCACTTCGCGGATGCGGTCGAAGATGACGATCGTGTCGTTCAGCGAGTACCCGATGATGGTCAATAGTGCGGCGACGATCGTCAGGCTCAGTTGGAACGATTCAATTCGCAGCGCTTGCGCGAGGCCGGGGATCGACTGCACCAGGTAACTCGACAGCGCGAGGAACCCGAGTGTGACCAAGACGTCGTGGATCACTGCGACGGCCGCGGCAACGCCATACGCGACACTTTCAAACCGGAACCACAGGTAAATGATTACGCCGATGATGCTGGCGATGAGCGCCTGAATAGCTTTGGTCTTCATGTCACCCGCCACGGCGCCACCCACTTTGCTCGCCAGCGGGAAGAAGGGCTCGGCTGCAACTTGCGTCTGGAGCTTGGTGACCAGTTCCTGGGTTTTTTCCACCGGCAGCGGCAATTTCAGCGTCCACGTTTTAAACCGCTGGTTACTGCCGGGCTGATAGTCCGGGTTTTCGAGCGTGGGTTCAATGCCTGGACTACCCATCGCTTTGAGCAGGTCAATCACTTGGCCACGCGGCGTTTCGTACGACACGGCGTCGTCATTGCTGAAACCGGGTCCGTCATTATAGGTGAGGTCAACTTGCGAACCTTCGTAACCCGTTTCGCTGTAAGGCTTCACTTCGCCTGCTTTCAGCAGATAACCTTGCAGGTCTTTCCCGAAGGTGTCGATCAGGAGTTGCTTGGCGGCATCCTTGTCGTCAATGCTCGAAGTGACCGAGAACCGGGTGCCGTCGTTGGCGTCGCCACGTTCCACCACGGTGAGGCTCTTCTCCGCCATGTCGGTCTTCAGCAGCGCGGCTTCCACCTTGGCTTGGGTCAACTTCGCATCGGGTTGGACCGCCATGGTCACACTCGAACCGCCGGTGAAATCGATGTTCAGCAGGCTTTCGCCCCGGTTATAAACCGCCACGGCGCCAATCCCAATGAGGACCAGCGACACCATTGTGGCGGCGAATCCTTTGCTGAGAAAATCGATGTTCGTCTCACCGATGATCGAACTGAAGTTGAGCTGCGTGATCCACTTGCGGCGCTCGGCGATGTCGAACAGGACGTGGCTGCAGAAGACCGCTGTAAACATGCTCGTGAGGATGCCCAAGATCAAGGTCACCGCGAAGCCTTTGATTTGGTCGGTGCCGATCACATACAGCACCACGCCGGTGATGATCGTGGTAACGTTCGAGTCCACAATTGTCGAGAGCGCCTTAGAAAAACCGTTGCGAATGGCCATCCGCAAAGCGGCGCCACGTTTGATTTCTTCCCGCATCCGCTCGTAGATCAGCACGTTGGCGTCGACCGACATGCCGACGGTCAGCACCAAGCCCGCGAGACCCGGCAGGGTGAACGCGGCGCCGATGAGCACCATGATCGCCACCACCAGCAGCAAGTTGAGCGCGAGCGCGAGGCACGCAATGAAACCGGCACTGCGGTAGTAAAACACCATGAACAACAGCACCGCGGCGAGCGAAATGCCAATTGCCCGGCTGCCGGCTTCAATGGTCGACCGACCCAGCGTGGGGCTGATCGATTCTTCGCTAATTGGATTCGGCTTGAGCGCGGCGGGCAATTTACCGGCGTTGAGGATGCCCACAACGTGATTCACCTCTTCTTCGCTCGGCATTCCTTCGATGATGCCATTGCCGCCGATTTCGGTGCGGATGCCCGGCGCGGAGATCAGCCGCTTATCGAGCAGAATGCCCAATCGCCGCTGGGCGCCGGTTGTGGCGTTCGGCAGATTGTCCCGCGTGAGTTGTGCAAAGCGCTGGGCGCCTCGGCTGTCGAACGAAAATTCCACCGCGGGCTTGCCGTACTGATCGAATCCCGCGGCCGAGTTGGCCAAGTACTTGCCTGTGACGTTCAGCCGATCGATCAGCACCAGCGCTTCAGGCGTCTTGCCCGCCATCCGCTTCACCAACCCGTTCGCTTCTTCAAACGGACCGAACTGGTCTTCATCGTACTTCACCCATTCGGCAATCGGCCGATCATTCGCCAGCAGCAGCTTTTGACTAGGACCGAGTTGCTTGGCTCGCTCAATCACGTCTGCATCGCCCTGTTGCGGATCGGCCGTGATGCGAAACTCCAAGTTGCCAAGGTCGGTGATGCGGCGTTTGATGTACTCGAGCTCATCTTCACCCGCCCGCGGGATGATGATTTCCACCGCGTCTCCGTAGCGGCGGATCGTCACTTCACGCGTGCCGGTGGGATCGACGCGCTGCTTCAGCGCCGCGATCAGGTCGTCCATTTTTACCGGCGCCGCCTGGCCCGGAGCGACCTGCGGCTGCGGTTGCCCCTGGGCACTATTCGGGTCGGCGGCCTCGATCTGCGAAGGGTCTTCGAGTTCATACACCAGCGTAATCCCGCCCGCGAGGTCGGGACCACCTTTGAATTCTCCGGTCAGCACGCACAGCACGCTCGCCGCGATCGCAGCGAGGATGAGGCCAATCTTCCAACCGTGGTCGGGCATGCCGAACTGCTTCGAGAGCTTGTTCGCCAAGAAGACCGGCACGATCAAAACCGCGAGCACAGCGAGCAGAAGCTGCCAATTAAACGGCTGTGCCGCGGGAGTTCCTGCAGCGGGAGCGGCGCCGGGCGTCACAAGTTTTGCGCCCCCTTCGGCTGTCGTCTTCGCAGTGTCCTCAGCGGTTGTTCCGGCGGAGTTGTCATCGCCCGCAGGACCATCGCCAGTATTAGTACCAGTGGGTGGCGCAGCGGGTGCTTCCGCATCATCCTCCTTAGCGCCGACCGTCGGATTCGCGGTGGACTCAGCAGGCGCCGCCCCTTCCGGCGCAGCGCTATCAGCAGCCGCTTCCAACTCCGCTTGCTCGGCGGCTTCGGCCCCTGGCGGTTTGGGCGTGGCGAGCGCATCGTCTTGGGCGCGACATGTTTGGCCAGCAACCAGCGCCACCGAAACGAAGAACAACAAAAACAGCGAACGCGAGTTCATATCTTATGCGCGAAGGGTGATGAAGGAGAGTGTTTATTTGGTGTCGCCGGACTTGGCGTTACCCGACTTGGAGTCGGCCGACTTCTTCGTCGGGGCATCGTCGGAAATCACCCGCTCGATGGCGGTGATGTTGAATGTCATTTTCGTGTTGGTGGAATCATCCACCCGCAGCGTCACGCGGCCATGCTCCCGCTGGATGTTAGTTACCACGCCATGCACGCCGCCGATGGTCACCACATGGTCGTTCGCCTTGAGCCCGTCGAGCATCGATCGGAATTGCTTCTCACGATTGCGGGGGTTGAGGAAGAGGAAAAAGAACAAGGCCCCCATCAGCAGAAAGGGCATCGCGAGCTGTAAGATTCCGGGGTCCGCGGCTTTGGCGTCTGCAGCAAGTAGCGCCAGCGCAGCGAAGAACGGCTCAACAGCCGCCAACGACAATGCGCTCGAACCCGCCATGCAAAATCCCCAGCCGCCCCCGCCCCGTCCCTAACCGATACTGGGTCATTCTGGGGGCATTTCACTCGGCCAGCCGCCGAGCGCTGCGGACGTACGCAACAGAACACGCCGGGGGCTCTACCAACCCTGCGGGGGCTGGACCAAAGCGTACCGACTACCGGCAACTCGACCGAAGATGGTCATCATAAACCCTTGCGGCGCAAGGGGGAAGTGGGCTTTTGGGGGCTGAATAACGCCTCAATCCGAGGGCGTAAACTGAAGCGGCTGGGGGCAGCTACCGCGCCGACCCCAGCCACTCGTGAATACTGTTTATCGCCCGCCCGCCATCGACAGCTCAGCCCCGGTTCGCACCGCGGGTTCCAGCTCGAAGCGGTCGAGGTTCATCACTTTGTTCCACGCGGCGACGAAGTCGGACACGAACTTCTGCTCGCCGTCACTGCTGCCGTAGACTTCGGCAATCGCGCGAAGTTGTGAGTTGGAGCCGAAGATCAGGTCTACCCGGCTGCCAGTCCACTTCACTTGCCCCGTCTTGGCGTCGCGGCCTTCGTAGAAGTGTTCGCACATGGCGGACTTTTGCCACTGCGTGTTGGGGTCGAGCAGGTTGGTGAAGAAATCGTTGGTCAGCGTGCCGGGCTGGTCGGTGAAGACACCGAGTTGTGGAAAGCTGGTATTGGCGCCCAGCACGCGCAGGCCACCGACAAGCGCCGTCATTTGCGGCGCGGTGAGCGTGAGCAAATGAGCGCGATCAACGAGCGACTCCTCCGCGGGCCGATCTTGCTGGGGGCCGAAGAAGTTGCGGAAACCATCGCTCGTGGGTTCGAGCACGGCGAACGAATCCGCATCGGTCTGCTCGGCGGTTGCATCGGTGCGACCCGGGGCGAACGGAACCACAACCTGATGCCCCGCTTTCTTCGCCGCTTGCTCGATCGCCGCACAGCCGCCGAGCACGATCAAATCGGCCAGCGAAACGCGCTTACCATTCTTCTGCCCGTCGTTGAACTTCTTCTGGACCTGCGTGAGCTTGTCGAGCACTTTCGCCAGTTGCTCTGGGTTGTTCACAGCCCACGTATTCTGCGGCGCGAGGCGGATCCGGGCGCCGTTGGCGCCACCGCGCTTATCGGTGCCGCGGAAGGTGGAAGCGGAAGCCCAAGCCGTCGAGACGAGTTCCGAAACGGTGAGGCCCGATCCGAGCACTTGCGTTTTGAGCGCCGCGATATCGGCCGCATCAATCAGCGGATGATCGACCGGCGGTACCGGGTCTTGCCAAATCTGCGCTTCGGGGACTTCCGGACCTAAGCAGCGCGAGACCGGGCCCATGTCACGATGGGTCAATTTATACCATGCCTTGGCGAACGCCAGGGCGAACTCCTCGGGGTTCTCATGGAACCGCTTCGAGATCTTCGCGTACGCCGGATCCATCTTGAGCGACAGGTCGGTCGTGAACATGATTGGCGCATGGCTCTTGTTCGGATCGTGCGCATCGGGAACCGTGTTCTGCGCCGATTCCTCTTTGGGCGTCCACTGATGCGCGCCGGCCGGGCTCTTGGTCAACACCCATTCGTAGCCGAACAAATTGTCGAAGTAACCGTTCGACCACTCAGTGGGCGTGTTCGACCAGGCGCCTTCAAGTCCGCTCGAGATCGTATCCGCCCCTTTGCCAGTGCCAAACTTGTTGATCCAGCCGAGGCCTTGATACTCGATGTCCGCGCCTTCGGGTTCAGGCCCGACGTTGTCTTGCGCGGGCGCCGCACCGTGAGCTTTCCCGAATGTGTGGCCACCAGCGATGAGCGCGACAGTCTCTTCATCGTTCATCGCCATGCGGGCGAAGGTTTCACGAATATCGCGCGCTGCCGCAAGCGGATCGGGCTTGGCGTTGGGGCCTTCGGGGTTCACATAGATCAGACCCATCTGCACGGCGCCGAGCGGGTTCTCGAGCTCGCGATCACCCGTGTAGCGCTTATCGCCAAGCCATTCGCTTTCAGGACCCCAGTAGATGTCCTCCTGCGGCTCCCACACATCCGCACGGCCGCCAGCGAAGCCAAACGTTTTGAAGCCCATCGACTCCAATGCCACGTTGCCGGTGAGCACCATCAAATCGGCCCACGAAATCTTTTGGCCGTACTTTTGTTTAATAGGCCACAAGAGCCGCCGTGCTTTGTCGAGGTTCACGTTGTCCGGCCAGCTATTGAGCGGCGCGAAGCGCTGCGTGCCGTAGCTGGCTCCGCCCCGACCATCGGCCACACGATAAGTTCCCGCGCTGTGCCATGCCATGCGAATGAACAGGGGGCCGTAGTGCCCGTAGTCCGCGGGCCACCACTCTTGCGAGTCGGTCATGAGGTCGCGCAAGTCTTTCTTCACTGCGGCGAGATCGAGCTTTGCGAACTCTTCGGCGTAGTCGAACTCGGCGCCAAGCGGGTCGCTCTTCTCAGAGTTCTGATGGAGGATTTGCAAATTGAGTTGCTCTGGCCACCAATCGCGGTTCGACATCCCCCCGGCCGAGGTGGTGCGCTGCATGCTGGGGCGAATTTCGCCGCTGATCACGGGGCACTTTGCCGCGTTGCCGTTGCCGGTGTGGCCGTTCGTCGCTGGTTGTTCCGTTCGCTCTTGCTCCGGCGGTTGTGGTTCAGAAGTCGTCACGGCGCCCGTGCCTTTGTCGGTGGGGTCCTCGCCACCGTACGCCTGAACCTGCGAGATCACCGCGGCAACCGTGAGCAAACTGAGCGAAAACAGCAATAGTTGCATGGTAATGTTCCTCACTCGGACGAGTTGTTTGATGGACGCAATCATTTAACTGCAGACTCCGGCGAATCGATGCGATGCCCTTATTCTAGTGCCTTTTACCGCCTAGACAATTGGCAACGCTTCGGCAATCGGCGGCGAATTGCCAGGCTCACGTCGGGACGGCCCCCAATCGCGCCAGAGTTTCAGCCTGAAACTGCGAGTAACGATTCTGCTCAATCGCCGAACGAGCGGCCGCCATTAACCGCTGATAATAGGTCAGATTATGAACCGACAACAGAATCGGCCCCAGCATTTCCCCCGCTTGAAATAGATGCCGCAAATAGCCGCGACTGTGGCGGCAAGCAGGGCAGGGGCAGTCCGCTTCGAGTGGTGCGAGGTCCTGGGAATGAGCCGCATTTCGCAGCCGCAGCGGCCCGTCGGCGGTGAACGCCAGTGCGTTGCGGCCGTTGCGCGTGGGCATCACGCAGTCGAACATATCGACGCCGCGTTCGATGGCGGCAAGCAAATCGCGCGGCGTGCCGACCCCCATCAAGTAGCGCGGGCGATCGGCCGGCAAGTGCGGCGTGGTAGCGCTGATGGCGGCGTCCATCTCGGCGGGTGATTCACCCACACTCAGTCCGCCGATCGCGTAGCCGGCGAAGTCGAGCGCCGTGAGCGCGGCCGCGCTTTGCCGCCGCAGTTCGGGATCGAGCCCGCCCTGTACGATCGCGAAGAACGATTGGTCGCCACGCGTTGCATGTGCTTGGCAGCGCTTCGCCCAGCGCACGCTGCGCTCCATTGCTTCGTGAATCAGACTCGGCGGACTCGGCAGTGCGACAACGTGATCAAGCACCATCGCCACATCGGCGCCGAGTGCTTCTTGGATTTCGACCGAGCGCTCGGGCGTGAGGTCCACCAGCGAACCATCGATGTGGGATTGAAACTTTGCGCCGCGCTCGTCGATCTTTACACGCTCGGCCAAACTAAAAACTTGAAAGCCGCCGGAGTCGGTGAGCATCGGCCCTGTCCAGCCGCTCATTCCATGCAGCCCACCAAGCTTCGCGACGATTTGTGGACCTGGCCGCAATCCCAGATGATAAGTGTTGCCGAGCACCATCTGCGCACCGGTCTCGCGCAGCCGACCGATGTCAACACCCTTCACCGTGCCGACGGTGCCGACGGGCATGAAGGTTGGCAGCTCGACCGTGCCGTGCGGCGTGTGGAGCCGTCCGCGCCGCGCGCCGGTTTGTTGGTCGACGTGCAGGAGTTCATAGCGAACGGCGTGGGACATGAACTTAACTGGGTGCCATGCCCACGAGAATCAAGGGAATTCGTAACCGCCATTAAGCGATCATGCCCACGGGCAAACTCGTGGGCATGATTTCTCGCTTTACGTAAATCTTATGGTAAGTTCCCGTGGGCATGGCACCCAGAGGAACGAACCTCAGTCACCGCGCAACTTGAGACCGGCGATCGTGAGTTTCTCGCGCACTTCGTTGAGGCTCGTCACGCCGAAGTTCTTGCACTCCAGCAGATCGTCGCCGGTGCGGCGGACCAGTTCCCCGATGGTGGTGAGGCCCAAGCGGACCATGCACTTCCGGGCCCGGACCGAGAGGTTGAGGTCCGAGATCGGGCGGTCGAGCAGGATGCGTTCGTCGGCGGAGAGCGCATCGGGATCGTAGAGCGGTTCGTCCATCCGCTTCTGATTGGCGAATTGGCCGAGCTCCAAACCTTTCGAGGTGAGCATTTCGCGGATTTCCACCAGCGAAGTTTCGCCGAAGTTCTTGCTCGCCAGCAGTTCTTGCTCGGTCGTTTCGGTCAAGTCACCAAGCGTCATGATGCCCATCTTTTGTAGGCAGTTGCGACTGCGAACCGAAAGTTCGAAGTCGGTCACGGGGATGCCGAGCACCTGGCTCATGCGGTCCATGCGGCGACGGGCGTCTTCGTCGTAGAACATGTCGCGGCTGGCTTCGGCGTCCTTCAGGAACAGCCGGGCGCGCGGATGATTCGGATAGGCGTCGAGGATGCGGTGGTAGCAGCCCTTGGCGCGTTCGTACTGCTCAAGGTCTTCGTACAACACGCCGAGGTTGAGCAGCGTGCCGACGTGCGACGGGAAGCGCCGCGCAGCGCGTTCGTACAACTCACGAGCGTACTGGTCGTTGCCGTGGCGATCGTTTTCCAGTGCCAGGCCAAACAGCGCGCCGGGGTGAGCATCGTCCGCCGTGACGGCCCGCTCCAACAGGGCGATCACTTCCTTCTGATTACCGCCGAGTGCTTGCACGGTGGCGGCGCGTTGGTACAGATATTCGGCGGTCGATTCGACGGCGCCGGAGAGATTGTCCAAAATTGCCAGCGAACCCTTCGCGTCACCGCTGTAGCGCATCGCTTCTGCTTTGGCGAGGGCGACGATGCCTTTGTCGTAACCGGCGCGTTCCGATTGTTCGTACGACTTGAGCGCCTCGTCGTACTTGTCGAGCATGAGTTGGCTTTTGCCCAAGTAGTAATGGGTGAGCGCGCCGCCATCGCTATGCGCGAGCAAACCGATCGCGTCGGTGTAGCGGCCCATCAGGTACAAGCAGATACCGAGCCGCGCGGAGGTGGCGGGCGAGCGAGTCTTTTGGTTCTCGAGTTCCGCCACGGCATCGCGCATATCGCGATAAGCATTGTAATTGGCGGAGATGCACGCGGTGATCTGCTCAATCTCCCGCGGCCCGAAGGCGCTGGTCGAGAGAACGATTTGCGTTACGTCGGGAGCTTCGGTGCTGGACATCACCACGGCGAGGGTTCCTGTTCTTAACTTTCCATAGCCGGACCGCGTGGCGGTCCGGCTATGGAATTGATGAAAGTCAAAATCAAAAAGCCAGCGGGGGGAGTTGAACCCCCAACCTCCGCATTACGAATGCGGCGCTCTGCCAATTGAGCTACGCGGGCGTCCGGTGGGCGGCCCAGCGGCCACTACCGATAAGCCCCTTATTCTGCCCCGAATCGGGGTAGGTGGTCAACCCGGCCTTTCGCGACAATCGGCGAAAGCCGAGCCGCCCGAAACCAGCAAAGTTGCCGACACCCCTGCGGGCCGCTATCGTTGGGGTATCCGACTCGGGTTTCCTGCGGCAACGTCTCTTTCTTCGGTCTATTGCCATGCTCGATGCTACAACCGCCCGCACCCAGCTTGACGCCCACACTGTGGAAACCATCGCGTGGCACTTTCACGAGTCCACCGGGTGTCCCTTCTGGCTCGAAAAAAAAGGGGAGCTGAAATTCGATCCCCTCACGGAAGTTAAGTGCTACGACGACCTCAAGAAGTTCCCCTCCTTCGAAGATGAATGGCTGCGCGGCGGGCCGGTGCGGCGGTGGGTGCCGAAAGGGCTGGCCGACAAGCCGGTGTATGTGTTTGAAACTGGCGGCACCACCGGCATCCCCAAGAGCCGCATCGCAATCGATGACTTTCGCACCGACTATTCGCTCTTCAGCGATACGCTGCCCGACAAGTATTTTCCGAAGGGTTCAAACTGGTTGATGCTGGGGCCGAGTGGCCCGCGGCGGCTGCGGCTGGCGGTGGAGCATCTCGCGCAGCATCGCGGCGGGATTTGTTTCTGCATCGATCTCGATCCGCGGTGGGTCATCAAGCTTATCAAGAAAGGGTGGATGGAGCATCTGGAAGCGTACAAGAAGCACTGCATCGATCAGGCGATTACCATTCTCACCGCCGGGCACGATGTGAAGTGCATGTTCGGCACGCCGAAGCTCATCGAAGCCTTGTGCGTGGAGCTCGAAGAACGCGGCACGAGCCTCGGCGAGATGGGCATCACCGGCATCTTCTCCGGCGGCACGGAGTTCACGCCGCAGTGGACCCGCTTCTGCGTGGAAGAGTTCTTCGGCGGCCCGCCCGAAGTGAGCGGCATCTACATGACGCCCACCTACGGCAACACGCTAATGGGTCTGGCCGCCTCGGCCCCGGCCACCAAAGAGAACGGCTACAAGATTGCATACTACGCCCCGCAACCGCGTGCCGTGGTGGAGGTGGTCGACTTCGACGACACCGACCACGTAGTGGGCTACGGCGAAACCGGGCGTGCGAAACTCACCACGCTCACGCAAGAGTTTTTTGTGCCGGGATTCTTGGAACGTGACGAAGGCGAACGCGAACCGCCCTACGAGAAATACCCGTGGGACGGCATCAGCGGCGTGCGGCCGTTTAGAAGGTTGGCCGATGCGACAACGGTTGGTGTGTACTAAACAAGGAAAAGGAAGGGAACACTAATTAACGCTAATCAGTAGTAATCGGATTAGCGGGGTATTTCTTGTACTATGCCATCCACTCAACAGCTAACCCTATTTGTCCTTCTCATCGTGTTGGTGGGCATCCCGATAACGGCGCGCGTCCACTCTGAAGAACCAGGAACTCTGACAATTTCAGCTGAGCAGATTCTGAATGCCAAGGTAATTGGTAGTCTTGGAAAGCCGCTCGGAACGCTTCTCGTAGTCGAAGGTCGTTACAAGATTCTCGCGGATCAAGCAGATACAAAATCTGACGAGTCGGACGAATTCATTCTCAAGATCGACCGAGTCGACGGTCAGCCACTCTCTTCACCCGTCGAGTACAGACTCTCCGCATACACATACCTGAAAGCCCTGAGTGTGGAGAACGACCAAGCATTCAAGATAATTGGCTATGAAACCGGCTGCTTCTTTGGCGATGTTGAAGGAGCCCATAGGTTCGAGAGAACATTCGCCAACAACTTTGGTCCACATCGATTCAAATTTCGCTTTGAGTTCTTGCGAGATGAATTACAAGGAATCTCTCAGCGTGATCTCCTGATCAATCGAAAGAACCGGAGGCTAGCGCCTGCCGGCTGATGCTTCAAAATATCCGCGTTAATCCGCCGCATCCGCGACAATCCGCGTCCCCCAATTCTCCATGATCACCCTCCCCGCAATCCGTTGGGGCGAGCCGTATGACTCGCTCGAAGTTGACACTATCAATCACTTCGCCACGGGCGAACCGGTCGCGAAGGTGCATGCCGTTGGCGCCGGGATCATCAAGCGCGATGCAAAGCACGCGCGCACCGCGCGGCGGTTGTTGCAGGCGATGAGTCCGGCGGAGCTGATCGCCAAGTGCAAGCGCGCCGGGGAGTTGTTTGAGTCGGGCACGCTGCCCGTTGGCGACTCGCAGCAAACGCCCGAGGACTTTGTGGCGATTCAGTCCGCGACGACCGGGATGCCGATCGCCATGTGCCGGGCGAATGTCACGAAGAATGCGTTCGTGCTGAAGAACATCGACCAGATTCTCGATGCACTTACGCGTGGGCTCGACCTCAACATCCTTGCGCGCGGCTATGGCGAAGAAGGCAGGGGAGTGACGGTCAGTTACCAATCGCAGTGCGATGCGCTCGGCGCCGTGTTGCCCTCGAACTCGCCGGGCGTGCATACGCTGTGGCTACCGGTGATTCCACTGCAAATTGGGCTGGTGCTAAAGCCTGGCTCGCAAGAACCGTGGACGCCGTACCGCGTGTTCGCCGCGATGGTGGCAGCCGGCATCCCGAAGGAGACGTTCTGTTTGTATCCCGGCGCTGGGGCGGACATCGGCGGGGCGATTCTCTCCTCCTGTCGCCGCAGCATGATCTTTGGCGGGCCGCAAACCGTGGCGCAGTATTCGGGCAACCCCACCGTGCAGGTCCACGGCCCCGGCTTCAGTAAGATTCTGTTCGGCGATGACTGCGTCGATAACTGGCGCGACCATCTCGATCTCTTAGTCGACAGCGTCTACCGCAACGGCGGCCGAAGCTGCATCAACTGCTCGAGCATCTATGCTTCACGACACACTAAAGAGATTGCCACCGCGCTCGCCGAACGACTTGGTCCGATCGACGTGTTGCCGCCTGATGATCCGAACGCGGGTCTAGCGGCGTTCACCATCGAAGGCGCGGCCGCCGCGATTTGGAAGAGCATCGAGCGGGACATTGACGACCCGCAAACGACTCACCTCACCGAAAAGTACGGCCCGCGCCTCGTCGAGCAAGGTAAGATCGCGTACCTGCGGCCGATGGTGCTGCACTGCGCAACACCCGAAGCGCCCGCTGCGAACAAAGAGTACATGTTCCCCGCGGTGAGCGTGGTCGAGTGCCCGCAAGCGAAGATGCTGAGTTCAATCGGCACGACACTCGTCGGCACCGCGATCACCAACGATGAGAATTGGAAGCGTGAGTTGCTCGCGAGTCTCGACGTCGACCGCCTCAACCTCGGCCCGATCCCCACGCCGAAACTCGATTGGCTCCAGCCGCATGAAGGCAACCTCATCGAGTTCCTCTACCGCAGCCGCGCGGTGCAAGTGGCGTAACCCTCCCGCCGCTTGCGGCATAGCGTGCCCAATGACCCCTTTCGACTTCACCTGCCCCACCCGCATCGTCTTCGGCCCCGGCCGAATTGCGGAACTTGGCGCGCTTGTGCGGTCGCTCGGCGAAGTGCGGCGCGCGTTGGTGGTTTCTGATCCCGGCATCGTGAAGGCAGGGCACACGCAGCGTGGCCTTGAATCACTGCGCACCGCCGGCTTTGAAGCGCAGGTGTTCGATGGCGTCGCCGAAAATCCCACCACCGCCCATGTCGAGCGTGGCGTGCAGTTCGCGCGTGACTTTCGCCCCGAAGTGATCGTACCGGTCGGCGGAGGCAGTAGCATGGATTGTGCGAAGGGCATTAACTTCATCTACTCCTGCGGTGGGCGGATGCAAGATTATTGGGGCGTGGGTAAGGCGACGGGGCCACTGTTGCCGATGGTCGCCGTGCCGACGACCTCGGGAACGGGGAGCGAAACGCAGTCATTCGCGCTGATCTCCGACGCCGACACACATGTAAAAATGGCGTGCGGGGATAAACGGGCCGCGTTCCGCGTGACGCTGTTGGACCCCGAGCTCACCATGACGCAGCCGCCGCGCGTGACGGCGCTCACCGCGATCGATGCGATTTCGCACGCTGTTGAGACGTTCGTCACTTTGAAGCGGAGTGATCTGTCGCTCGCCTTCTCGCGGCAAGCGTGGCGACTGCTCGCGCCGGCGCTGCCGAGGGTCATCGCCGATCCGCACGACAAGCTTGCGCGGGCTGACATGCAGCTTGGCGCCTGCTTCGCGGGGCTGGCGATTGAAAACTCGATGCTCGGCGCCGCCCACGCGCTGGCGAATCCGCTGACGGCCGAGTTCGATATCGCCCACGGCGAAGCGGTGGGCCTAATGTTGCCGCACGTAGTGCGACACAACGGCCTGCACGCGCCCGGCGCCAACGTGGCGTACAATGAACTGCAAATGCAAATTGACGACCGCGAATGCTCGCCGCACGAAGCGCCGCAGCGTTTGGCCGAACTTTTGAGCGACATTCGCCGCGCGGCCGGTCTCGCGGGTACACTGAAGGAACTGAACATTCCGGCCGATTCGCTCCCCCGCCTCGCCGCCGCCGCCACGCAGCAATGGACCGGCGGTTTCAACCCGGTGAAGCTCAGCCAAGCCGACTTCCAAACTTTGTATGAAGCCGCGTATGTCTAAGACTTGTCCGCACTTCATTCTGTTGCTGCTGCTTTTGATCGGCGATATCTGCGCCGAGGATTGGCCTGTCGTGCGCGGGAACGAGGCGGCGACGGGAGTTGCGGCTTCGCCACTCGCTGATGATTTGGAGCTGAGTTGGAAGTACACCTCGGAGGACTCGGCGTTTGAAGCGACGCCGGTGATCGTGGCGGGCGTGGTTTATATCGGCGACGCGGATGGAACGTTTTATGCCGTGGACTTAGCGAGCGGCGAAGCGAAGTGGACGCAGAAGTTTGAGGACGCCGGATTTGTGGCGGCCGCGGCTGTGAACGGCGACGCGCTCTTCGTCTGCGATTACAATGGCATGGTGCGCCGACTTTCAATCACTAGCGGTGAACAAGCGTGGGAGTTTGATGCCGAGACTGAAGTTTACGCTGGACCAAGTTTCTCCGGTGAGAACGTGCTCATCACCACCGAAGGGGGCGTGCTATTTTGCGTTAAAGCCGCAGATGGCAAGGAGATCTGGCGGTTCACCATCGAGGCGCCACTCCGCTGTTCGCCGATTGTGGTGAACGGCCGAGCGCTCTTGGCCGGTTGCGATGGCAAGCTGCACGCGGTGGATGTGAGCACTGGCAAGGAAGTCACCAGCCTTGCCATCGACGGCCCCACCGGCAGCACGCCGGCGATTGTTGAAGGTGTTGCGTACTTCGGAGGCGAGTCGGGACTGTTTCAAGCGATCGATGTTCCAGCGGATGATGACATGAAACTCGTCTGGAAGTACAAAGACCCGCGCCGCGGTCAAGGCATTCGTTCTGCAGCGGCGGTGAATAACGATGTGGTGATCTACGGCAGCCAAGGCAAAGCGGTGTACTGTTTGACTCGCGCGAGCGGCGAGCGGAAGTGGCAGCTGACCGATCGCGCCCGAATCGAAAGCTCACCGGTGATCGCCGGCGACCGCGCGGTTGTCGCCACCGCCAGCGGCAAATTGCTGCTGGTGAACATCGCCGACGGCGAAAAGGTGTGGGACTACGACGCCGGCGGCGGTTTCCAATCGAGCCCCGCCGTGGTCGACGGCCACCTCGTCATCGGCAACGACGACGGCACGCTGTATTGTTTCGGCCCGAAGAAATAACAGTGTAGGATGGGTCATCCGCGTAGCGGTAACCCATCAAGATTTAGTTTTGTTTTCACCGCACGATGGGTTACCGCTACGCGGATGACCCATCCTACATATGAGCACCACCAGCGACAAAACGAACGTCGGTAGTTACTTTATCAGTAACTACCCCCCTTTTTCGCAGTGGTCGCGTGAGGCGGTGGGCGATGCAGTCGATGCGCTCAATCAGTCGCCGCGTGATGTGCCGCTGGGGCTCTATCTCCATATCCCGTTTTGTCGCAAGCGCTGTAAGTTTTGTTACTTCAAAGTCTTTACGGATAAGAACTCCGAACAGGTCGAGCGGTATCTTGCCGCCCTGTCGCGCGAGATCGAACTGGTAAGCAAACTGCCGGTGATGGGCGCCCGGCCGTTTCGCTTCGTGTACTTCGGCGGCGGGACACCCTCGTTCCTCAGCAGTCGGCAGTTGCATCGGCTCGTTGATCGCCTCAAGGCGAACGTCTCGTGGGATGACGCGGAAGAAGTCACCTTCGAGTGCGAACCCGGTACGCTCTCCGAAGCGAAAGTCGGCACGCTGAAAGAGATCGGCGTCACGCGGCTGAGCCTCGGCGTCGAACATTTCGATGATGACATTCTGCGCGACAACGGCCGCGCGCATGAGTCGGCGGAGATTTACAAAGCGTGGCCCTGGATCGCGGCGGCGAAATTCGCGAGTGTGAACATCGATCTCATCGCCGGCATGGTGGGCGATAAATGGGAGAAGTGGCGCGACGCCGTGCGGCGCACGATTGAACTCTCGCCCGATAGCGTCACGATCTACCAGATGGAGTTGCCGTTTAACGCCGTCTATTCCAAGGACATTCTCGGCGGGCTCATCGAAACGCCGGTGGCTGACTGGTCCACGAAGCGTGATTGGGTGTCGCATGCCTTCGACGAGCTGGCGGCGGCCGGCTACGAAACTTCCAGCGCCTACACGATGGTTCGCCCCGGCGTGAAGTTCAGCTATCGTGATAACCTTTGGCAAGGAAGTGATTTGCTTGCGACCGGCATCGCCAGCTTCGGCCACGTCTCCGGAGTGCACTATCAGAACGCCGCCGAATGGGACGACTACTGCGGCCGACTCGAAGCAGGCGAACTGCCGCTCAGCCGCGCGCTACGCATCACGCCGCATCAGGCGCTCGTGCGGGAGATGATCCTCAACCTTAAGAAAGGGTGGCTCGATCTGGGTTACTTCCGCACGAAGTTCGGCGTGGATCCGCTTGAAAACTGGCGCACGGAGTGGGAACAGCATCGCGCCGCGCAGTTGCTCTCGATTGCACCCGACCGCATCGAATTAACCCGCGCTGGTCTGATGCAAGTCGATGGTTTGCTGCCCGCGTTCTTCGAGCCGGACCATCAAGGCGTGCGGTACACCTAGTTGCGTGCCAGCAGTCCGGGGAGGCGAGCCGAGCACTTCATTCATGCCAGCATAAATGTAGCATCTTCTCTCTTGATGTCCACTCTTGCTGGTTCCATATGTTTCCTGCCGCGCGGTGACTGCCACGTTGGCGGCAAAGAAACCAGCCTTTCTCACTTGAACACGTGATTCCGAGTACTTGACGCGAATCCGAATCTAACGGTACGAGGTGTGCGTAACAGCGGTGACCTCGCTCTGTGGAGCGCGTTTTGACGACGTTGTTTCAAGCGAACTTGAGCCGATCGTCGAGCGCGGCAGAGTGATTCACCTTGATGATCGGAATCGATGATGCGACTGCCTTTCTGTGCTGTATTGACAGCACTACTCGGAGTGGGCGCGACATGCTCACACGCCGAGTTGATTTATGGGCTAACAAACTTTCAGCAATTGGACACATTCGACAGCGAGACAAGGGTCGTAACGTCCAGCGTTCCTCTCACTGGCTTCGGTATTTCGGGACCATTCTTAGTAAGTATCGATTCGCGTCCTGCGACAGGCGAACTCTACGGCCTGTCGAACACCAATAACATTTTCAAGATCAATCCGGTGACGGGCACGTCAACGCTCATCACCCCGACGCCTCTCACATTGAACGGGAATGCGAAAGCGATCGATTTCAATCCGACTGTCGACCGCATCCGTGTGCTGACGAGTGGCGACGATAATCAGCGTGTTCATCCCGACACGGGCGCCCTCGTGGCCACTGATGCATCGCTCGGTTTCGCCGCAGGCGATTCCAATGCGGGTGACAATGCCACCGTGGTGAATGGCGCCTACACGAACAGCGTCGCCGGCGCGACGAATACAACATTGTTCGATTTGGATGCGTTTAACGATATCCTTGCGATGCAAGTCCCCCCGAACGATGGGTCCCTGAATACCGTCGGCGTACTTGGTTTCGACATTGTCGATTCCGGCGGCTTCACTGGTTTTGATATCTCCGGCGCCACGGGAACGGCCTATCTCACCGGCGGTAACTTTTTTGGCTCGCCGGCCCTAACTGCGGGTTCGCTCTACAGTGTGAATCTTGCGACTGGCGCCGCCAGTTTGCTCGGCCCCGTCACGGGCGCTGGAACCTACCGCGACATCGCCGTGGCGATCGCCGCCGTGCCGGAGCCGTCGGCATTCCTGCTGGGAATCTGTGGCGCCGCGGCGCTGGTGCTTCGCCGCCGGAAGTAACCGATCGGATACTGTCCGAGACAATGTTAGCGAGCGGTGGGCCTGCGCCTGCCGCTCGTTTTTTGCGTTCGGGGCGACAGTTACTTGCCAAGTCTGTTCTCTTACCCCGCTCCGGCGTACAATGCAGTTCTGCACAACAGCTTCAGGGGGCGAACTGGGTTCGACCGGATAGGCGAAGCGTTTGGCGGCGTGTCGTGGTTGATCGGTGGCCCACGTTAAAAGCCGGTCACTACCTTCAATTGCCGAAGGTTCCTACGCGTTGGCTGCCTAGTAACAGGCTGCCCGGGCTAGAGGTTGATGTCGGATCGACCTGGACGCCCGTCACCAATTCCGGCTAGCAACCAGTCACTGCTGGGTACGTTGGTTGCGAAATAAAGTTCCAAGCTGGTCCACCAGAAGCCCCGTGCGTGAGGCGTCCGGCGGACGAGATTAAACTCACGGACTACACACGTAGAAGCTGGCGTGGAGATATCGCGGGACGCGGGTTCGATTCCCGCCGCCTCCACTTTCTAACTCGTTGCATGACAACGAGTTGCTGAATGGGTTAACTGACTTGGCAGCATCTGGGCAGCGCCGCCCAGACGCTGCCGGTCAGCCAGTGGCAACGAATGTCGCTTACCCTCCAGCCCTCGCCCAGCTCATTGAAGCCTGGCCTCTACTGCCGCCGCATATTCGCGAAACGATTCTGACGCTCGTTGACGCGGGCGGGATTAAGCTGTCCCGGGTCACTGGCGAGCCGATTGCCGAACGCAACGAAACGGCTTGGCGTGCCGCCCGCGATTGCCGGCATGCCGTTCAGGGCTGCCTTCGCGAAGATGAGTGGCGGGATGCTGACATTGAGTTCTACGAAGTGATTCGGACGGCGATTGCCGGATATCCGTCCCTCCACGTCCCACACTACGGACCGCCGTCGCATTGACGCCGCCCGCTAAGTGCTTTGACACTCTGGAGATGCTGGTACTTCCTTCAACGAGAACGCTTCGCCCGGGCAGCCTGTCAGCATGCCTACCGTCGCTGATCGGTGGCCGCATGACCTACGTCTGTTATGCCGAATTCCCGCTCAGTCAGATTTCGCGGTTGACCCCTTCGTCTCTTCAGCCGATCCCGCTACTTTCGACTCCTTGCTTAATGCCGGATAGCACTGGGTGTAGATCCAGTCGTTTTTCTTCGCCGGGACGTGACACGACCGGCAGTCCGTCGTGTAATCCGTGGCAACTTGCTTCGCCCGATCTTTTCCTTCAAACAAGCCCCAGCCCCAGCCGTCGCCCCAGAGATCGTTCTCTGGAAACCGCCCCTTCGAATCCTTGATCATCACAAACCACACTTTGACGCCCGCCCCGTAGGCAGCATCACCAGTTGTTAGCTCCGAATGGCTAGTCGATCTTACGTCTTTGACCAAGATAGCGCCGTCAGGGAACTTTCCATCTTTCAGGAAGGCGGCCAAGTCCTCAGAGCGGGTATAAGTCCCGTGCAGCTCATCGACGGGCTTATCAGACTCTGTAGCGACCGCCACCGTCCCAAGGTGAACAAAAGCTGTCTCGAAGTCGTCAGGCAAGGAGATTTCACCTGTGGCATCGACGTACTTCGAGAACACCTCGGGCTTTGCTTGCTGGGCGCCGAGTTCCTGATTAGTCCAAACGCCCGCGACGACTAGGAAACCGGCGACAATGACGCATTTCGGACCAACTCGAGCAGAAGTGGATCGTGGTTCAAAATTTGTGGATTCGTTCACAGAAGAACTCCTAAGGACAATGCAAGGTCCATCTGTGCTTGATGGATCTCACTTATTGATAGTCGCGACGCCTTGTGGACGGGATTGGAAATGAACTCCGTCCGGCCCCAGCTGCCGCGACTGAATCGTCGAAGGAAGTCCATTCTCATCGAGCTTCAAACTGTGGAGGATATTTCCTTCCTCGCTCTTATTCTCTTCCGTCTGATTGATGCGCTGACAGACGACGTACAGGGTCGTCTCCTCCGGATTCAAGGCACACTGGAAAGCGGTACTGCCCGGCTGATCGAAGTTCCGGTTATTGCGGAACGACTCACCCGGCATCGGAAGTTCAATCACTCCGATCTCGACCGGTTTATCCGCGTGCTCCCCTGAGATGTCGTAGGTTGCCACCGTCGCAGCCTTTTGTCCCAAGTCGGGCCGAGGCAGATTATTGACCGTGTACAGTCGCGTTCCTTCTTTATTAGGCAGCACCCAGCAGATGTCCTGACCGCTGTTGGGAACGGAGCCCTTGAAGAGCATCTCACCATCCTTGGTGAAACGGTACACGCCGAGTTCGTTCCTCGTCACGAATCCCACATAAAGCAACGGTTGCTTGGGATGGGTCCAGATTCCCAGCGGCATGGAGGGGACGCCGTCCATCCCTTTGTATTTGTAGCCGGCGTTCGTTTCCGGTAGCTGCAGGCGCGACTTCTCCGTCAGGTTACTCCCATGGCCAAGTTGAAACACATGCAACTGCCCCTGCACGCTCGGCTTTACCCCTGCAAGAAATGAGCGCGTTTCATCGCCGTCAAAATCGACGTCGACCTGGAAGTCGCATCCGAAGGCGATGGCGGGATTGGTCTGGGAGGCATGGACCTGAGTCGGTTTCTGGGATCCTTCAACCTCAATCTTCGACACTTCTTGCAGCGACCCATCGTCACCAATCATGAAAGACACGTAGCTGGCGTTTTCTTCGCCACGCAATTTCTCGATCTGGTGATAGTCTTCATTGCGATTCGAGACCAGCAACGTGTTGCCATTAACAGATAAGCTGTTAGGAGCCACGCCATGCGATGAGAACGGCGATCCTTTGACGTGTTGCAATGAACCATCGTCGTGGAGCGTGAACACGGCAATCGTGTTGCTGTGAGTGTTCACAGTAAACAGATATTTTCCGTCCGGGCTGATGACTAATGGCGTGTCATTATCATGCGGCCCCAGCTTCCCGTGAGTATCGTTGTTCATGCCGGTTCCACCGGTGTAGAACGGGCTTCCCGGCAGCGGCGAAAGTGTGCCGTCGTCGTTTCGGTGGTAACCTAGGACTGCGTTCTTCCCTTCACGGGTATCGTTCGCCTGGATGTAAAGATAGCGCCCATGATCAGCATGCGCGTGAACGAGCATGGTCGTGAAAGACAGAAAGACGCCAATGGCGGCGCTGAAAGCGGACTGAGTCACGAGAAGTACTCCAGAATGTATTCTCTGTGCGCATGCAGCGCATTCGAGTGTCAATTATCCAGTAATCCCTGGTCAACATTGGCTAGAACCATCGCCAGGTAACGCTTGAGCTAAATCTCGCGATGCCAGGCCGTTACTTCTTCGCCTTCAACACGCTTCCAAGCACTGGATACACATCAGAGAAAACAAAGTTCGTGGCATTCTTCTCGTGGCAACTATTGCAGGAAGCGGTTGCGGTAAGGGGGGCCTCAGCCTTGAGGGGATACTTGTGGCCGAAGCTGAAGTAAGCCCAGTTGCCCGGCTCGTTAGGGAAACGCTTACTGTCTTTTACGGAGACTTCCAATCCGATGAAATCACCTTGGAAGTAACCTTTCCCGCTTGTCTGTTCCTTCGATCCGACTGATACGAGTTCCTTGACGAGCACGGTGCCGTCACGGTACTCACCGGTCTTC
Organism: Pirellulales bacterium; assembly: GCA_022841705.1. GTDB lineage: Bacteria > Planctomycetota > Planctomycetia > Pirellulales > Lacipirellulaceae. The sequence continues at coordinate 927,611 of JALHQZ010000002.1, read as the reverse complement.
TCGACATGGGCGAAGCTGTCCGGGTCCATGTACACGTTGTGGAACTCCGGGAAGGCTGCCTCGCCGTCGTTCATGTCGTTCGGCGTGAGAGGCGTGCCAATGTAGACCCACTTGCGGTATCCCACTGGCTGTTTTGCCTTGCCGTCGGCCGTGAATTCGACCCAGGACTTTGCTTCCGCTTTCTTTTCTTGCGCCAACGCAGCGGGGGATTGCACCAGCCATGCGCCAATTGCACACACACACGCCGCACACGACACGCCCGCCAACAATCGAATGTTCATTGAAGTCCTCGCTCTCGGGGATAACGCTGCTGGCAAGCGCCAGGGGACCTGGATCGACTGCCAGCCCAGGTTGTCAGGCTATCATGGTAGTAGCTACCCTGGATGTAATTCTGTCAGATAGATGACAAAAAATTCAATTATTAACAATTATCCTGCATGCCGACGCAGGCGAACCATCGCTCGGTTGGAAATCGAATCGGAGTGACGCATGCGATTTCCTAAACTCCTCAGAATAACCAACCACGGAACTACAGCATGCAAATCCTCGCTGACCTCTCAACGCCTTTCGTGACTGCGTGCGGCAAAGTCAAGTCTGCTGCTGCTCGCGACGTAAAGTCCAAGACGCCCATTTATCTGCGCCGAACTCCCGGAAGAACATTCGTCGTCAAGCGAGGTTACGTGCGGCTTGCGTACTCCGAGCCCGATGGAAGATTGCTGACGCGAATGCTCCTCGGAAAAGGAGCGATGTTTGGCGATTTGCCCTTCAGGCCGGGATTCTTCCTGCCCAATGAGCAGGCCATCGCCAGCGGAATGTCATGCGTGATCGAGGTCGACCGAGAAGAGATTGAGAATCAGGCGGTGGCGTCGCCCGCCTTCGGATCCCTGATGCTGCAGACCTTCTCGTCGCAGTTGCAGGCTCTCGATCGACGCATGCAGTGGCAATTGATCTTTCCATTGCGGACGCGCATCGCCACCGCGCTCTACGATCTGATCTGCTTCGCAGGTGGGCGGTGTGGACATGGCCATCTTGTCGACGTACGACTCACCCACGAAGAATTCTCCCAGCTCGTGGTGGCCGCCCGGCCGGTTGTCTCCGAAATACTGGTCGAACTCAAACAGGAAGGAATTATTGACTACACACGATCGCATCTGTGCCTACTTGCCCTTGATCGCCTACTCAGTTTGAGCGCAACCGAGCACTGATGCAGCAACGGGGGTTATCGTCGCATCGATCACTTCGGCCGCAAATGAGCAGTCGCGACGCTCTGCCAATCGTCGGCGAACAGCCGCAGCGATGCACCCAACAATACAAAGTCCTTGAGCAGGAACTGCCCCGGTACGACCGACAGCGCCGGAAATCCACCAGCGGATAACTCCCAGACCCCCGGCGTCGTGAGCAGAAAACTCAGCGTGGTCAAGAACATTCCAGCGGCAGCGGAGCTTCCCGCGAGTGCGATCCTGGCTGAGAGTGGGCGAGCCGCTACCAGCAGTGCGACTACGATTTCAGTGACGCCGAGCAGTGTTGAGAAGCCCTGGACGCTAAACAATGAGTAAGCCCAGCTCATCAACGGGCTATTGGACACGAGGCCGGAGATCCCTTCAGCCTCATAGGCCGTAAACTTCATGCCACCGATCCATACTAATACAACCACGAGACCGTACCTGAGGGCATATCGGCCGACGGCGTCGATGCTAGGAGAAGCGTTTACTAGAAGTCTAGCCGTTCGCTGGGTCGTCGAGAGCTCACTCAATGTTTCCTGAATCGCAGGTTTTGCCATGACTATGCCCTTTCCTTTTTTCAGCAGTGAAGACAATCGCTTGTCACTGACACTTGGACGCCTGCCATCTCCGATTCTTACCAAGAAAGTAAAAACATCGCCGATGCATCCGTCTTCGCGGCGTCCATTCTCAGAAGGTAAGAATGCAGCGTCGACTGCGTCACAGATGGGGGCCAGCGTAACGCCGGCTGCTTCGTTGGATTTGTCCGGGTATATTCCAGACGTGGAGCAAAGGTGCGGGGCAGCGACAAAGCTATGACTGCTCGCCGCGGTGACAATGATGAAGCGTGGATCAACGATCTCAGGTCTAACGACCTGATGGTGCGGGACGATGCCGCCAGGGATCTCCGCGACATGCTGCGCCGTGGTCTCGGCAAGGCATTGTCGAAGCGAGGCCGGATTGACGAGGCTTTTTTGGAGGACGTCTGCCAGGACGCCTGCATCAAGATTATCGACAAACTTGGAACGTTTTCCGGCAGAAGCAAGTTTCGCACATGGGCGGTTACAATCGCGGTTCGTACGGCTTTCAGCAGTATGCGTCAACGCGACTGGCACAACGTATCTCTTGAGAGCATGTCGGCTGACGCGGAATTCGAACCCGGAGTCGCACCTGATAGCCCGCAGAAGATCGATCAAGAAAGCAATCAGGCACTGTTCCTGAAAAAGTTGGAAGAATTAATCGGTAGTGAGCTGACTCAGAAACAGTGGCTAGCGATCACCGCCGAACTTCATGGCATGCCGCTCTCGCAGATCGCTAAGAAACTTGGAAGCAACGCAAACTCCTTATACAAGCTGATGCACGACGCTCGGAAAAAACTGCGGCAGAGTCTCGAAGCGTCCGGATTCACTATTGATGATGTTCATGAGGCCTGGGCTTAAGGCGAAACTATGGGCATAAACGCTAATCAACTTGTCGATTTGGTGAAGATGCTACGGCAGACACATGAGGTCGAGCTGAGCTGTCCGGAATGCTTGGAAGAATTGGATATGTACACTCAGAACATCCTGGATCGCAAGCCGATCAAAGGAACTCTCTATCTCGTACGAGAGCACCTTGAAGCCTGCCCCTTCTGCAATGACGAGTTCAATTTGGTTCTGGAAGCGATTAAAGCAATTGAAGCAGCTTAGAATCTGCTGACAATATGTGCTGGAATCGACCGATGCACGAAAACAGGAACGAGCGGTAAATCACGAAGGCGACCGTGGCATTACCACAGGTCGTTGAGAATATGAATGTCGTCTAGAGAGTTTAACCGCCGTTTCCTCTGGTGCTCCTATGTTTCGAATCCTAGCCTTAGCAGGAGGCGGCCTCCGCGGGGCGTTCGCAATCGGCGTGTTAGCTGAGTTGGAGAGCCGGCTCTCGCGACCGCTGACCGACTACTTCGACCTAATCGCAGGCACTTCAACCGGCGCAATTACGGCAGCCTCATTGTGTAGCGGGCTCACGGCTGCTGAGGTCGAGGAATTCTACCGGCGGAACAGCGATCAAATCTTTCATCCCCGGGATCCACTAGTCTTAAGACATCGGGCTCTTCGCGGCTTCTACCCCATGCTGCGCTGGTACGTTCGCCGACGTTCAGGTCGAAACCTCGATCACTTCTTTCAATCTCGCTACTGTCCGTTTCACCTAGCCGATTCGATGACGGACGCCTTTGGCGATAAGACGATGGCGGAAGCAACCCGCTGCCGCTTAGTGATTCCTGCTGTCAATCTTACGGATGGAGAGACCAAGGTGTTCCGCACTCCACATCTTCCAATGGAGTGCCCAGAATATGGCTGGAGAATTGCCGACGTCATCGTTGCCGTTACGGCAGCGCCGACCTACTTTCCCCACAAAACAATGCCCGACGGCAAGAACTATGCCGACGGCGGATTGTGGGCCAATGACCCGGGCGTGGTCGTACTTTCGGAGGCATCCAGAGTTTTTGCCGCCCAAAATCAAATGGGCCGTGCCAGTGGTGCGGACCTGGACCAAGTCTACTTGCTATCCCTCGGCACTGGGAAAGCGACGTATTCGCTGGCACCGCCTGGAGGGGACGCCGGCATGTTGTTTTGGGCGTCTCGCGCGGCAGAAGTGATGACGGTGTCGCAGGTTCAAGGAATTCAGCGGCCGCTAGAAATCACACTCGGTGATCGGTATAGGCACGTCGACTTCGACTTGTCCGATAAGACATGGACGCTCGACAACAGGAGCATGACCGAGCCTTTGTTCAAAATGGGACGTACGCGGGGCGCCGAATTGTTCGATGAAATTGACGACACTTTTTTCAAAAACAGCACCGCCCCCTACGCCTCTTTGGGGCTTAGGTCGTCTGATCACCAACCATCCAGCCCCTAACAGTCGCGAGCGGGCCATCAACTCGGACGGCGTATGATGAATTAGAACCTGGCCGCTTAGGGTCCGCGCAACAGGTCCGCGACGCTCCAAGTGAAAATGGCTCGGTCACCATTTGTATTCAACGTCTTGGTTCCACTACTCGTCGCCTTCGTTGGCTTCACCGACTTCGATTTGAGCCTCAGCCTCAACTTCTAACTCTGCCTCAACCTGCAGGCGTAGTTCTTCTACAGCCACTTCAATTGGTTCGTAAAGGGCTAACTCCTGTCCGACACTCTGGAAGGTGACGGTCAGGGCGTAGCGCCCACGGGACTCCGCCGCCTTACTCCAGCCGGCGTGACCCCGAACCGCAATGCAAAAGTCTTCGGGAAGCGAGTTCGAGTTTAGATAAGCCCAGTCCTTCTGGACGGTCCCGATATTGCGGCGGATTCCCCGCAGTGTTCCCCAAGTCGTTCTGGACTCAATAGTCCATCCAAACCCGCCTGGACTTCGGGGAGCAGCGGAGTCAGTGACCACCACTCGATCAATGAAGTCGTCAACGTGCTCTCCGTTACCGCTGCTGACCCATTCCAACCACGTAGCAAGGTAGCCGCGCTCAGTTCGCCGAGTGCGGCGTGGCTTCGAAACGTAAGATAGCGTTACGTCGATGCGTATCCGGTGGTCATCCGCCGGGTTCCGAAGTTGTGGAGGAACTGGCACTTGAAAAACGTGGCAATCGCCCGCGGCGATTTCCTGATCTTCGCTTGTTACCAGCGTCACTCGATAGTCGGAATTGGTTGACGCACGCTCCGCGTCGGGGATGCCATAGCCAATACGTCGCAATACTTTAGCTTGCTGATCGGCGGGCAAAGTCTCTGCCCAAGGTGGCCACTGCGCAGATTGAACAATCAATGCGCGGTAGAGCAAACAGGAGTCGTCTGGCATCGCATTTTGCAGCGCCGCCGCAATTCGCGACACCTTTGGTGCAGCGAACGACGTGCCTACCATGTCGCGGGCAACGGCAGGACCGCCTCCCAAGGTCGACCTGACCAACGGTGGGTACTGCGTCTGGCCAACATCCGGATATGACACAACCGGATTGGCAGTGCCGCTTCGCAGATAGTCTCCGGCGTATTCGACCACCTCCGGCTTGATAGAATCCCAAACGCCGAAGCCTGCGCGTGAGAATGCCGACGGATGCCCGCTCTCAGAAGCGAAAGTTCGCCAACCGTCCTGCTCGAACGCCCCGTAAGCAACAGACCCGACGGCCAGTGCCTGAAAGCTCTGCGCCGGATTAGCAACTCCGCAAGCTGGTTCATCGAGATAGTCGGGGTAATCTCGCCCAGCTACCAAATGCTGGCTTACTCCAAGGATCGGGGCCGCATCGGTCGGACGAAGGTTACCTACGCTTTGGATAACGAGGATGTCGTTGTCAAACGACAACAAATCGATTTCTGATGCCCATGCTGACATATGCAAGTGGCGGCAGGGCATCCGCGCGTTAATTGATTGGTTAAAGAGTCTTGTCTGCTTGGGTCCATCGTGGAAGTGCGACACCACGTCTCGGATCATCGCGGCCGGAAGCAGGCTGCTTGGAAGGTCGCATTGGGCGTCGAGCACCCGGGCATTTTGAACCCAGGTGTTGAGCTGAAACGTACCGTCCGTGGGGATGTTGTCGCCATAGAGCACGGCTCCGGCTACGCGTGTTCCGTGCCCCCCCGAGGCAACGTAATCGGCTACGTCAGTTGAGGCGACTCCGGGAAGAAAGCAATGCGATGAACCGGTGTCGATTCCAGGAGAAAGATACAGATGCTCTTCTTGGATGCCGCTATCGATCACGCAAACCGTGGCCGCGTCGTCATGCGCTGGCTCGATGGTTAGCGTGGACTGAAGCTCTGCATACTGCCTTGCGATCTGTTGCGGCGTTTCGATGTCGTCTGGCTCAGCGACCTCGAAGACATACGGGAAGTTAACGACAAGGTCGCGAACCCCTCGCCCAATCATTCGGACTCGTAGCGTGAAATAGTCGGGAATGGTTTGGTTGCCAGAGAGGTTGCCGTGGAACTCGCCGATTACATCGCCGTTGTAAAAGCGGATGATCTCTTTGGCCTTCTCTGATCGCTGATATTGCAGGTCATCCCATCGCTCGTAGGCAGCATTGATTTCCTGCTGGCGGGTTTCGGCATGGCGGGTATTCGCTGCGTCACCCCAATTTCCTCGGGGCGTAAAGGCGCGGGGCAACTCCCAGTCACCTTCGCAAGCAATACTTATGTCGTAGATGTAGGTCGCGTTGTCATCCAGCGAATGCCAATCAGAAAGAACGCCGTCCGATAGGACTTGCCGCAACCGCTCTTCGTTAGTTAAGTCTTCTCGAATCTCGTGGATCTTTGAGATGTTGCCGGAACCGGTGATGCCGGCAACATAGTTTGTGAGCTTCTGATCGAAGTTAGCAAGCGAAACATCTTGTGAGGAAACGAGGACGAAGCCGTCCTCTTGCTCAGAGATTATCTCAAGTCCAAACTGTCGCCGCAGGTCGTCCAGGTCTAGGGACGTATCGATCTTAAGCAGCAGCGGTATTCCAGCTTCGATAGTTGGCAGCCCAGCCTGTTTTCGGGAGTCCTGCCGGGATACCCAGTTTGTCGTAGCGGCTGTAGATCGCCCACGCAGCGTAGTCGCATGCGTACCCCTGTTCGCCTTATTGGCTGCCGTCGTCGTATCTTCCGGCACTACCGCTGGAGGAAATCGCGCACTTCCCCTCTTGCGGCATACAAGCCGCAGGTGGTCGAAGGGTTGGCCGGAAAAAGATGGCATTTACTACCCTTTTCGTCCCTTTCCGCCGGTCTTCAACTCGCCAACAGATTTGATAAGCATTGCGTGACTTACTATTTTTTCGCCACCCAGTACCGCAGCCTTTGCTGCATCTTGCGCCGCTTTAACAACCATTGCCGCAGAAGCTCCTTCAAGCGCCGAAACCGCCGAACTCCACGAAAATGGCTCGGCGACTTTGATCGATGAAAGAGTAACGCGGAGCAGCCTTTCCACCTCTGTCGGCCCAGGCAACGGCACCTGAAACACATCGTCGAACCGACGAAATAGCGCCTCGTCTAGCGAAGACTCCACATTCGTCGTGGCAACGAGAAGTCCTGGCGCGTCGTACTCCTCCATGAGCAGGAGCAAGGAATTGACGATCCGCGAGGCCTCGCCAATATCTTTCGATTGAGTGCGTGAGCGTGCGATGAAGTCACATTCGTCCAATAGCAAAACGCAGGGGCGCTCCTTCGCTGCCTCGAACACGGCTCTTAGATTGCTGGCAGATTCTCCAAAGTAGGATGAAATCAATACATCGAATTGCACCTTGATGAGCGGTAAGCCTGTATTCCAAGCCAATCGTTTTGCACCGAGCGACTTCCCGCATCCGGGCGCACCGTAAAGCAATATGGTCTTGCGCGGCATGAGGCCATAAGCCCCAAGGCGTTCGCGTGCAGCGAATTCGCGTTCGATGCGTGCAAAGCGTTCCTCCGTCTCAGGCGGGAGCACCATATGATGCTCCAATGCTTCGCGTGGAATAAGGGTCGCTAGTGATTCTCCATGCCGCCTACTAAGGGGTAGTTCCTTAAGGATGCGTTCCGCTTCGGTCGACTTGCCTCGGCTGTTCTTAACAAGCCGTGGGCGTCTAAGGATCGATTCAAGCTGCTCTGCAAGTTTGGTATGCCCTAGCTGCCGTTCAGACTCGACGATCTTGTCTGCAAGCCGATGCAGATCATCAGGCCCGCCATCGGCGATAGCCCTTACCAGTCTTTTGAGCATGTCAGCGTTCATGTCGAATCCCCATTCATTGCGATTTCTCTTTGCATGCCCTAAGCCATCCTGTTGGAGCGTCGATTCTCCATTGGCGCTCGACGCTTCGCTATGGTTCGCACCAGCCCATAGCACCACGATCCGTTGTCCATGCGTTGGGAGCTAATCTCGTGGCCTCGCTCGCGGAGTGCGGTCAGGTCTCGTGACACGGTTGGGATTGACACCCCCAACTCTTCCGCGATCAATGGGGTCGAGTACCTGCCGGTCTCAACGAGCTTTAGTACGGTCTGCAAACGTTGTTCGATTTCCAGTGAGCGTTGGTAGAGCACGGAATAACTCCAAAAGGGGGACACCCATCGTCTATCGGCTTATGATAGACAAGTCAATCAAAGACTTACAGCCCTCGGAAGGGCGACTGGATCGCTACTTGCCTACGCCGACGGCACATTCCCTACTTCCGTCAGACTGCCGCATCAGCATCAGTCCGCCTGTGTCTCCTTGCCGGTCCGGTAAGCCGCATCGGTGCAACTAGGTCTGCGCCTGCTCCGCCCCTCCCTCCTGAATGCCACTTCCTGGCCGTAACAGGTCGAGTCGTCGCGATAAGGCAACCGATAGTAACGGCGACTCGTTTGTCCACTTATCCACAGCTAAAAGCTACAGGAAAAGAACTATAGGTATCTAAGCTATAGGTTTGGGGGGGTAATTCATCGAACTTTTTGGAATCGAAGGGGGGGTAATTCATCGAATCGGGGGGGGGCGATTCATCGAACCGGCTATGCGCCCTCGCCTGAGTTATCCACAGCCACACTCGCCTCGGCTCCTCGAACCAGCGTGCGTTGAATCGGAGCTGGCGAGGGATAGAGGTGTAAGCCTCCGGCGATCTCGGCGACGCGGGCGGTCGGGTAAACGACTTGCACCTGTCGCAGGGCACGGCGAAACTCCCACTTGAAGTCACGCGACTCGGAGTACTCCTGGCCGAACTGGTCGCGAAGATTCTGCCAACTGAGCATCACTCCGCCTTGCTTGTTGATGCGACAAAGCCGGTGGGCAAGCCAGGTATAGATGTCGAGCGACAATGCGGACTGCTTGAGTGCCGATAGCGCCCTGTAGTCGAGAGGCACCGCATGCTCCGCGAGCGTCTCGTAAAAGTCCGTAGAAAGCTCCATCACTCCCGGCCACAACGTGCGTTGCGATCCATCCTGGTGCAACCAAGCATCGAAGCGTTTGAAGGGCTTGGAGTCGACAGTGACGACACGTCCTTCCGACTGCATGCCGATTGACAGCTTGCAGACTGCCAAGGCCTCGATCTGCCGGCGTACCTGGGTGTAACCGCCTCGCGGCCCACCGCCGTCGGCGATGCCGAGCGTTTGCATGAACTGCCGCATGCTGTCTCCGACCTCGACCTTGCGGCTCTGGGTGCGGATGGCTTCGGAGCTGATATGCACCATGACGAGACGGGGAGTGGTTCCAAACGGAAGCGGTTGATCCACCCACTCGCGGCCGTTGTAGAGCCGGCCTGCTTCCAGCGAAATGCTGATATGCCCGCTTTGACGCTCGAAGCTTCGCGCTTCGGTCGCTCTGCGTGGCAGCCCCACCTGGCACATAACGGTGTGAAGATAGTCGTTGCGATCCGGCGGTTCGCTGGCAATCTGGTCGCCTGCAATCAGCAGTTGGCTTTCGCGTTTGGTCAGGCCAAGATTAGCCGGAAGCTCCGGCAGTTCGGCAATCGCCTGGATTGCCTCTAGCTGTGCGGTGTCCTCGGTCACGACGAGTAACCGTTGGCCTTGAGCCATGGTTCAAGTGCTTCCTCTAAAATGTCTTGGAGTGTGTTCGGTTCGATATTCTTGAGCTGCCGCTCCAGCGATGCTCGCTTAAGCGATTTCGCAAAGTCTTCGCGCAAACGGGTGCTGATTGGTATGCGATTGATGGCGGCCGGCGACGGAGGCGGCGGCTCAACGGCCTTGTTGCTGTAGACGAATGACTTTTCCTGGTTGGGGTCGATCGGCGATGGCGTTGCTTTCAAGCCGTCGATCAGGTTCCTGCGTTCAACCATAGCCACCTCCCCCTAGCGTTTTGCAAGTTTGCGGGTCAGCGTCACCCGCTTCGCGGCTGCCTCTGGCAGTATCTCGCGGAACAGTGAGTCGATTTCGTTGGCGGCGTCGCGGGCACGCGACCCCAACTGCCAAACGATGGCTCCCTGCCCTGGCGCGTCCGCGTAAATCTGGCGCAAGATCATAGACTTGCTGGCGAGCGGCAGCTGCAAGGCTGCCGCCGCGTCCTTCATATCCTGTGTGAGCCGGTAATTAAGCCCGACCATGCTGAGAACTGCCACGGCGCGGGGCAAGCCTTTGCGAATATCCTGAGCTTGGCGCAGCACATCGGTTGCTTTGGCAAGCGCCCTCACCTCAAGCATCGAAGCCTTCACGGGTACAATCGCGAGGTCTGCGCGCAGCAGCAGCGCGCGGCTTGTTTCGGTTTGGCTGCCAGGACCGTCGGCAACGACGTAATCGGCCTCTTGGCTGAGTCCTGGCAAGGCATCGAGAATCACGTCGGGATTGTCGAGACGCACTGCTTTGATTTCAGGCTCCGCCTCCCTGATCCACTCGGACGACGATTGCTGCGTGTCGCAATCGGCGAGGATCACGCTATGGCCTTGCTCGTAGAGCCAGGCGGCAAGGTGAACGGCCATCGTTGACTTGCCGACCCCGCCTTTGCTATTGGTCACGGTGATAATCATGCTTTAAGCGTTAGCATGCTTTCATGCAGGCTGGCAAGCACTATGTTTTGCTTTCATGTCGGCATGATTTATGGCTGGTTGGCATGATTGCCGACATGCAATTCATCCGTCATGCAAGCCTGCTAGATGGATGACGTGCTAGTCATCAGGATGGCTTGCTTGCTTTCCTGCTGACAAGCTGGCTTGACAGCTTTCAATCAAGCATGATGGCTGGCTGTCATGCGATCTTTCTCCGTGAAAGACGCCTTAGCGCAAAGCTAAGGGAACTCGTCTGCCCAAAAAAACTCTTCAGCAGAAATAGCCGAACGGCGAGCCTGGGCATTCTCAGGCGAAGTCGCAAGGACTGCTGATTGTGAGCCGCTATTAGAGCGGCGAGCATGCCGAGCGCATGCGGAGAACGGATCGCCGACGCTTAGGCGCCGGCGTCCATCAGTGAATGTTTCTAGCTTCGGGACAGTTGTGCGGTTGGAGGTCGGGCCGCGAAATGCGGCCTAATCTGTCCGTCATGGGCAAGAATTGCCCGGCCGATGATCTCGGGAGTCTGTGGAATGACTGCATTGCCTAGGGCTTTTGGTTTGCCCCAGCAGAGCGGGAATCCCATCATCGCTTCCAATAGTGAAGGGTGAGGGCAAGCCCCACCGATCATCCATTAGGTGAGACCATCGGATTCTTCGACTTAGGACCCGAAGGATCGCGTGACTCGGGAACATTAGCGTATATCCATTCGGCAATGGCCTGTTCGGCGACTTGTGAAAACTGGAAGGAAGTCCATGGGGAGAGATCGCCGCTCGTCGCTTCGGGATAGTGCTGGACGACTACTTGCCAGAAGGCATCCTCTGCCTCCTGAGTTAGTGTGCTTAGGTCTATTTGTGGTTTGGTCATGATCGATTCCTTTCAAAAATGGGGCGGGCGTCCGTGCCCGCCCCGGTGAGGCCTGGTTATTCCTTCTTCTCCGTCGCGACGCGTAGCGTGACTCGCCCGTCAAGCGGTACGCAATCGAGCTGCACCGTATACCCCGCACCATCTGCATGCGGCCAAACTGCGCCGATGCGTGTGAAGAATCCTTTCTTGCCTTCCCGATCCCGTACTGTGTAGGCAATGTGAGTCGGTGCTTTGGCAGTCGATTCGTTGTTCCGAGTGGTCATGATTTAGTCCCTTTCGTTTTGAGTGTTCGGCCACGCCCATCGCGGCCTTACGGCACGCCAATCAAAAGCCGCAACAGCCGAAGCGCAGCGCCAGTCAAGCCGAAACTCGGTGGGTTCGCCGATCTGCAACGAAGTGAAGAGAGGTGGAATCCGTGTTGCAGGCTTTACGGAACGGCGACGGCTTTATACGTGCCCCAAAGAAGGACGCGGGAGTGGACAGGCACGGGGCGAAGGGACTGACTTTGAATGACATTTGAAGACATTCGACGCCAATGAACTTTTGTTAACGAAATCGTAGCGGGGAGGGAAGTAAAATGATTCATGCTACGCATCACCCAAAGCAAAACCGCAGCCGATGCCAAGCGGTACTTCCGCTCGTCCGATTACTTCGTTGACGGGCAGGAGCGTGCTGGTCTGTGGCGCGGCGAGGGGGCTAAGATGCTCGGCCTCACCGGGAAGATTACGCGGGAACAATGGGACGCCATCTGCGATCACTTGAATCCCAGCACCGGCGAGAAGCTCAATCAGCGTCGCAAGGATAACGCGACTTGTGGCTACGATTTCACCTTTAATTCGGTGAAATCTTTAAGTGTGCTTTACGCCTTGACTAAAGACGAAAGGCTGGTCGATGCGTTCCAAAGCGCAGTCGACGCGACGATGCGTGATGTCGAATCAGAAATGCAGACTCGTATTAGGAAAGGTGGCAAGAACGAAGACGCACGAAGCGGGAATATTCTGTATGGGAGTTTCTTGCATTTCACCGCCAGACCTGTGGACCTCGTACCCGATCCTCATCTTCACTGTCACGCCTATATCGCGAACCTAACGTTCGATGGAAATGAGAACGTTTGGAAAGCCGGGCAGTTCCGCGATTTGGTGAGAGATAAAAGCTGGTTCGAGGCCACATACAATGCCCGGCTTGCCCGTAACTTGGCTGATCTTGGACTCCCCATCGAACGGACGAAGCACGGCTGGGAGATTGCCGGAGTGCCACGAAGCCTGGTGCAGAAGTTTTCACGCCGCACCGCTCTCATCGAAGACATTGCCCGCGAGAAGGGCATCACCGATCCTGCCGCCAAGGGTGAACTCGGCGCCAAGACGCGAAGCAAGAAGGCAAAAAATCTGAGCATGCCGCAGCTTCAATCCGAATGGCGCGGCCGGATGACGCCGCGTGAATTGGAGGCTCTCGCTCGCCTGGAGAAGCTCATCGGCTCCGACTCGCAGCCACAAGATGACAACGCCGCTGCTCGCGCAGTGGACTATGCGATCGGGCATGAGTTTGAGCGGAAGTCGGTTATCCCGGAACGACAGCTCCTTACCACTGCGCTTAAGCAGGGAATCGGGCAGGTGCGTCCCGAGCAAGTGCTAGAGCAAGCTGCGCATGCCCCGCTCATCGTGGGTGAGCGATTCGGTCGGCGGATGACGACCACTCGCGAGGTGCTGGCTGAGGAAGTGCGAGTAATTGACTATGCCCGTGCGGGTCGTGGCAAGGCGCGGCCGCTCGTCGGCAACAAACACAAGATGAAACGCGAATGGCTCAACGCCTCGCAGCAAGCTGCCGTGCGACACATTCTGGAATCCCGAGATTCCGTCATTTTGGTCAGAGGTGTTGCCGGTGTTGGCAAGACGTCGCTGATGCAGGAAGCTGTTGAGGCGATTGAAGCGGGCGGGACGAAGGTGACGGCGCTCGCGCCGACGGCCGAGGCGAGTAGGGGCGTCATGCGGACGGAAGGGTTCAAGGAGGCGGATACAGTGGCTCGTCTTTTGCTCGACGAGCAGTCTCAGGCGCGCGCACATGGCTCTCTGCTCTGGGTCGACGAGGCGGGATTATTGGGGGTGAAGACGATGGCTTCGCTCTTCAATTTAGCGGAAAAAATTGACGCTCGAATCCTGCTCACCGGCGACCCTCGCCAGCACGGATCAGTTTCGCGTGGTGATACGCTCCACCTTCTCGAAGTCGAGGCGGGCTGCACTCCCGCGGAGGTCAAAATAATTCAGCGCCAGAAGGACGAGTACAAGTTAGCGGTGAAGGCGCTCGCCGACGGCAAAGCGGCAGAGGGCTTTTCGCGGCTTGACGGGTTAGGGTGGATTCACGAACTTCCCGACGAAGAGCGCTATAAGCGATTGGCGGCCGACTATGTGGAGAGCGTTTCTAAAGGGAAGTCAACTTTGGTGATTGCGCCGACGCACTTCGAGGGCCATCTGGCGACAGATGCCATCCGCGACGCCATGAAAGAGAAGGGGCTGATTCGGGGTGAGGAGCGGACCTTCCACGTTCTGAAGAATGCAAACCTCACCGAAGCGGAACGCGGCGACGCGCTCAATTTTCTTCCGGGAGATATTTTGCAATTCCATCAGAATGCGAAAAACTTCGTTCGCGGCCAGCGCGTCGAAGTGAATGGCACGCCCCTGCCGCTGGAGTTCGCTAACCGCTTCACGGCGTTTCACGCATCGACACTCAAGCTCGCCAAAGGCGACGCGATCCGCATCACGCACAATGGGTTCACGGCCGACGGAAAGCATCGGCTCAATAACGGCGCGGTCTACAAAGTCAAGTCATTCGACAAGGCCGGCAACATCGTCCTCGACAACAAATGGGTTGTGTCGCGGGATTACGGGCACCTCGCATATGGTGTAGTCACTACGAGTCACGCTAGCCAAGGTCGCACCGTCCAGAAAGTGCTTTTGGCGCAAAGCGCCGCTTCTTTTGCCGCTAGCTCGCGTGAGCAGTTCTATGTGAGTTGCTCGCGCGGAAGCGAAGCCCTGACCGTCTATTGCGATGACAAGGAAGCGCTGCGCGAAGCCGTCGTGCAATCCGACGAACGCGTCTCCGCTACGGAACTGGTAACCGCCCGGCGCCGACGCGAACTAGCAGCGGAAATCGACCGCGAGCGGCAAGTATCAGCAACACGCGAACGACAGGAGCGAATCCATGACCGATAGTGTCTTCAAGCAGTTCTCCAGCCGCTTGCCGGCTGCGGCGGACGCTAAGGAAGTCGAACCGGAAGCAGCCGACGACTACGGAGCATTTAGCATTTTGCGGGGCGTGCGAGACAGCGCGAAAATGCTAGAGCTGCGCAAGAAGGACGGTAGCGTCACCGCGCTTGGCTATGGCTGGCTGGAACGAATCGAGTACGATCCCTCTGAAGGGCTAACGCTTTACTTCGGGAGCCACAAGGTGACGATCGGCGGTCGCAACCTCGCTTCGGAAGTGCGGCCGAACGTCCGGCTGCTCGATGGACTTGTTCGCGCTCGCGTGCCCTGGATAAAGGAAGCAGGCGAGCCGGAAGTATTGAAGGCCACGCCGGGCAGCCTCGTCATCGAAGAGATTACGATTGAATAACCACCGCACGCCGGGAACCGGCGTGCGGCGATTTCGCAATCATGCAATAGTCGTCGGCTGCAAGCCGTGGAGATACTCAACTGCCTTCGATGCCAGCGACGCGGCGGAGAAGATGGCCCGCTTGTCGTTCTTCAAGACTTCCAGCCAGCAAGCCAGATAGCTGGCATGGTCGTCGCAAACTTCCGGCGTGATCGAAAGATCGGCGCAGAGAAACGCGGAGCCAAGCTCGGCCACGAGTTCTTCCATTGCGTAACCTGCATCGCCGAAACGCTTGCGGCCTAGATCGCGATCAAGCCGCGAGGGGTGCCGCGTCCAGTGGCAAAGCTCATGGGCCGCGGTGGCCGCGTGGCTCTCGGCGTCGCGGAAACACTCAAACGGAGGAAGCTGGACATAGTCGCCGGTGATGGCGTAGTAGGCTTGGTTGCCGCCGGTGCGGATGTCGGCCTTGGTATTCGCAAAGAAGTTCTCGGCCCGGTCAATGCGTTCCATATCGTGCTTGGGCGTCTCGGCGAGCTGGTAGTAATGCTGCGGTAGTCCCTCGACCTGACAGGCGTTGAATACCGTGTACTGCTTGAGGAATGGAATTTCTGATTCGACCTCGGCTCCGTCGCCGGTGGTGTCGCTCCTCTTGAAGGTTGAGGCATAAACCACGGGGGAACCGTGCTCGCCCTTCTTCACGAATCCGCCAAGTTCCTTGGCCTGCTGGAAGGTCAACCAGAAGGGGCAATGGAATCCGGCGAGTTCCGCCGACGCCCATAGCATCAAGATATTGATGCCGTTATAGGGCGTGCCGTTGTGGCGTAGCGGTCGGCTGATGCGTCCTGCCGCGTGTTCAGCGTTCCACGGCTTGAACCAAGGCCGTGTGCCGCGTTCAAGCTCGGCAACGATGCGGTTCGTGACTTCGGCGTAGATGTCGGGTCGGGTCTTGGTAGCAGGCATAATTAGGACTCCTTGTTGTGTTCGCCTTATTGGCCGCCAACGAGCGGCCGGTCTTTCCTTCGCGAAGCGGTTGGCGAAGCCCGCTTACGCGAGAACGCGGCGCGTTCTCTGGCGGAAGGGGGACGAAGTCCGGCGCCAGCCCAGGGGGAGGGGCAGTCAGGGATCGACGGCGGGGAGGCTACCGTTCTGCACAAGCGACCGCAGGAAGCGCGGAAGAATGGAGGGGCCACGTCGTTGACGTGCGAAGTCCTTGACGGCCACGGGGTCTCCCCGATCAGAAACAAAAGCCGCTTGCGACGTTTGAGCGGACGCGAACGCGCCGCACACGCAAGGGGGAGAGAAGGGAGGCACTCGTCGCGCTCATGCGACCGCCGCGAATGCAGAGCCTGGAATCACCCGACGGCGAAGCCGATGCGTCATAATCGAAGCAGTGACCTACAAGACAAAGCAGGCGTACGCCGTCCCGGAGGAAGTCGATGTCGAACGATCTCAGCTATAGAGAGTTCACGCTCAAGATCATGGTCCAGATTGCCGGTCCGGTGCGTCCGCGTACCAAGCACAAGAAGCACAAGCTGCTGCGGGCGGAAGGCAGCATCACGCTGCCCTTTGTGCCGTATCCGGGCCTCTATCTCACTTTCACGAAGCCGAGAAGACGCGGCGAGCCGACCACCTTGTATCTTCGCGTTCGCGCCGTGGAGTGGAATATCTCTGACCGGCACTTCGAGTGCGTCGCTGATGAAATGCTCTCGTCGCCGCTATTCTCGGAGCTGCACGAGGTCCGCGAAGGCGCTTGCATGGAGCAGCACTTCGTTGGATATCAGAAGGCTTTAGTCGGCTTCGGGTTCGACGTAATCACAGACGCCGACGGGCATATGGCATTGCACAGATGCGCGGACGGAACGCCGATTGAGTCTCGGTAGAGAACTATCCGGCGAGTTGGCTACAGCCCTAGCCGCGTGACCAAGTCGCAAAGCATCCGCTCAACAATGTCGGCCGCCCAAAGAATCTCAGTCGCATCGAGCGGCACTTCCTGCCCGGGCTTCTCCCATGCCTTCACTTGGTCGCGATATTTCTGATCGACCAGGCCGAGATTGTGCGTGAGCGTATGACGCTTGCAGAACACGACCCCCAGTCGATCGCGGTCTTTTTGATCGACGCCGTCAAACAGTTCGACGCACAAGTCACGACGTAGCAGCTCCTCAGCGCCGTCCAATCGCTGGAATGAATTGCGCACCTTGGCTTCTAGCGCCTCCGCCTCGGTAGGCGGCCGGGTCTTGCGAAGAGCTGCGGCATAAATGCGCCGCAAGAATCCTTCAAAGGTCGTAACAACATCCTCATAGGCGTTGCCGAGCATCTTGTCGTGAACGGCCGCGCCGTGCTTCTGGCCGATCTGCTCCGCCTCCGCCGCCAAGACGCGGATGGTCTGCGTACTATCCCGCAGGTGGACGGCGATTGTGCCGCCACCGCAAAACGGGCATTGATAAGAGATGCCGTATACCGCGTAGAGCTGGCTACATTGCGGGCAGGTCGTCGTTTGCTTTAGTTTCTTCTCAACGTAATGGTGCAGCGGTGGCAGGTTCGCCGTCACCTTTGCGCTGATGCGAATCAGTCCCCGCTGATTGTTGAGCGGCCGAAATGCCTTGTTCAGCATATCGGTCATGGTCTGCTCCACGTCGCGGACCATCATCGAATGGACCTTCTTCATCTGGTCTTCGGTGTGGAACTCCTGGAAGCCGTCGGCATGGCCGCAGTAGGGACAATGGATCGTCGCATCGTTGAGCGGCGAGTCTCGCGATTCGTCCTCTTCCACGCTGATCTTGAAATAGCGCAGCGTGCAATCCGCATGGGAGCACTCTCGGCCGAGCAAACCGTCCTCGTCGGCCTCTAGGGGCACGGCAAAGCGAGGATTGCCTTCCTCATTGACGCCAGTTTGATACTTCTTCATGTCGCGGAACATAGAGGAACCGTCGTCCTTGAGAGTCGAGCGGCGCGACAGTGGATTTGATTGCCGGATTGGATATTCGCGTCGAAACATAGATGGGGCTCCTGCGGTTTCGCGAATTGTACGGCACGCGGGTGCTGCGGCAAATGCGGGCTGTCGTACCGCGAAAAAGCAAGCTTAGTGCTCGCTCGGCAGGTAGAGGATGTAATGCTGGCCGTCGAAGCCGCACCAGAGGTCGATCGACTCCAGGCAGAAGTCGGTGAACTCGATCTCCTGCACGATGAAGGGCGCCACGTCCGCATCGACGCGTGCGGATAGAATCGCTGAGTGATTCTCGCGGACTTCGAGTTTCCAGAAGTGAAGCTCGTTAATGCGGTCATCGGCCTCCACGGCCGCACGGTACTGAGGCGTGCCGATCCAGCTCGCCACAGCGTCAATCAGCCAGTAAGCGCCCGCTGACTCGGCGAGGAACTTGACCCCCGGCGTGTAGATTAACCGGCGGTTAAGCCAGTGCCGGTAGCGTTCCAGGTCGCCAGTGAATTGGCGCAGCTCGGCCTTTAAGATCGCGGCTTTCTGCGAGGGGTGGGCTTCAGACATAGTGGTGCTCCTTTCTAGGGACGGGTTGAACGATGCCCGGTCCCAGGCGGAGGTAAGCGCGGTGCGAGTCAAGGGTTTGCCGCCAGGACCGCCGCAGATGCCGAAGGCGTCTACAGGCGGCCCTTGACGCGACGCGCGACTCCGCCACGGTGCATCGACAGTTCAACCGGCCCAAGATGGAGCGAACGCTGTCTCCGCACTCGCTTTGCAAGAACTCAGGTGCTACGTCCTCAATTCAGCCCGATCGGGTAGAATGCGGCTTCCATATGCTGCTCACGCCCGGAGGACTTGCCGATGTCATACGCCACGCTGATACGAATCTGCCTATTGCTGGTCTTGGTCGCCTTTGCCGCAACGGCGACGGCCGAGACGACCTACGAATCGGCAGAGTCGGTGATCACCGCATTGCAGACGCTACAGGAAGACGGCAAAAACGCATTCGTCGTGCAGGGCGAGCTTGATCCGGTCATCCGGCAGGGCGGAGGTGGAGCTTGCGCCAGTGCGGCAGCGATCGACGCCATTCAAACGCTTCGGCTGATGGTCGGCATGGAGCCCCTTTCCAACCCGCACAAGTCGGCGCTCGCAGCATTCACCAGGCAGGACGAATTGCTCAACGGCCGTGTCTCGAACTCGCAACTGGCCACGCTGCTTGAAGATTACGCCGAAGAGCATCTTGAAGGATGGCAGCTTGCGATCGACGTTTCGGCATCGCCGAACGGTCCTTACTCCCCGACCGAACGCCCTTGGACAACCGCCGACGGGCCGGACCTTACGTTGCACGATGGTCAGCTCAAGATTGTGACCTTCACCGTGACCACGGACACGGGGCTGCTTCGCGGGCGTCACTTCGTTCTGCTCAAGCGGCTGGAAGGCAATGAGTTGACGGTGCTCGATCCCGCTCGGCCGCTTAAAAACATCAGTTACACGGTGACGCCTCGCGACACGGAAGGATGGGGGCGCCGACATTTCTTGTTGCCGCCAGCGAAGGTGAAGACGACGGACACGCTCGAAATCGACTCGATATTCACGCTGCGGATTGCAAAGCACGATGCTTCCGCGAAAATGCCTGATGATCTGACGGAACTCAAGAAGCGAATCGACGAGGCGGCAGAATCGCTGCAAGCATCCGGCGACCTGCGATCGCCGCGTAAGTGGCGGGCTACGACGGCAGCGTTCGGGCTGCCAGGTCTCGACCTTCCGACCGAGTATGGCGGCGGCGGCTGGCCGGCGAGCAAAGCGCTCGATGCATTCATCTTCGCGGGCCGGCACGATCTCAACTGCCGCGACGTGGTAGGCGGTGCGCATGTCCGCCCGCTACTGAAGAGCACTCATCCGAAAGTCCTCGACATCGTGCGGCAGGTGGCAAGCGGCGAAGCCTACATGGCGATCACCATGACAGAGCCGCGCGCCGGCAGCGACTACCATAAGATCAAGAGCACGGCCAGCAAGGTCGATGGCGGCTATTTGCTGAGCGGCGAGAAGCGGTATGTCGCTCGGCTTGAGCAGGCGACGCATGTCATCATCTTCACGCAACCGGCCAGCGGTGAGCCGCGTGGTTTGAGCGCCTTCGTACTGCCGATCGATACGCCGGGGCTGGAGCGATACTCGTACAAAGCACACGGTCTGAAGGGCAACTCGTTCGGCGGCATGACGTTCAACGACGTGCGTGTTGAAGACTGGCAAATGCTCGGTACCGACGGTGAAGGCGCGGACGTTTTCGTCGAGCATTTCCGCTACTGGCGGCTGATGCAGGTCGCGGCCGCACTCGGTACAGCCGAACGCGCATTGGAACTGATGGTGGACCGACTGATCGAACGTGAGGCGTTCGGCGCACCGATCGGGCGGTTCTCGCACCTTCAGCAGGCCGTTGGTCAACATACGACCGAACTCAAGATGGCAAAGGCACTAGCCCGCGAAGCGGCCGCCATGCTCGACGCAGGCAAAGGAGAAGAAGCCGATGCGATCATCAACGGACTCAAAGCCGAAGGCGTCGAGATCGCGCTGGCGACGGTCGATGCCGCCGTGCGGGCATTCGGAGCGGAAGGCTATTCGGATCGTGTCGATCTAGGCGATCGGTTGCAAGACCTTAACGGCCTACGTATTGCCGACGGCACTACTGATGTCATGCGGATGAGTGTCGTCCGTCAGAGTTACGGAGAGAAGGGCAAGAAGCTCTGGGACATGGCAACCAAGCAAGCGAAATAGGCTTTAGGCGATTAGGAGCAAAGATACGGATGGGCTACTCGAACTGGACAGACACCACAAATGCGTTGAAAGAAGCGACGGCAAATATGACGCCGCAGCAGAGCGCGCTCGCTACGCATGCTGGTCTAACGATTGATTCTGAGACGCCGCATATCGTTGCAGCAGCCATACTCCGCATCGCGCTCTCAAACGCCCTCGCCCTGCCTGAAAGTCGTCCCACGAAAGATTACGTCGTCGAGGCGCTAACCGATCTTGGAAAGCTGGCCCAGCATGTGGTTAGTATTAGCGACCACGATATTGCCGAAGCTTGGCTCACGTACTTTCGTCTCACGCAGCGGCTAAAAATCTTGTCGACGCTGATGATCAATGAAGGCGATGTTGTGCAGATCAACAACGGTGATCTCGTAGAAGTCTCCTCCTTCGATGGCGAAGGGCGTGTCTTTCTAAAAGGTGGTCGCGGCTTGCGTGTGTGGCCGGATGAAATTATCTCTATCGAGGGGCGCCACGGAGATAACTCCGTGTCGGCAGAGCGGAATCGTACAGCTGCAGAAAACCTCGCAGCGTTGAGAAACGCTACTCCTGCCTGGTCAGTTAGTAGAAGTGATGATCTACGCGAATATGAAGTTACCGAACAAGTGACTGTGGATCTGATTGACGAGTTGGAGTCAGTCGTTCTGACGGCAAAGGACGAGGCACCGATTCAGCAATTCCTCCAATTGCATCGCGGTCTACTACCGGCGCTGCTTGGCGGCAGAGACCGCTATTGCATGCCTCAGGTGCGACTCGGCTCGCAGTATGTAGCCGATTTCATCATGGGCGATGTTGATTCGCTTGGTGTACGGTGGGTGCTCGTCGAGTTAGAAACGCCGCGCTCGGCCATCTACCTAAGTAATGGAAAGGCGCTCGATAAATTCGCTCGTAAGGGGGTGGACCAAATAACAGAATGGCGAAGTTGGCTACAGGATAACATTGCCTATGCTCACCGGTCGCGATTGAAAGACGGGTTGGGCCTACCTGATATCAGCAATCAGTCGGAAGCTATTGTTCTAGTTGGCTCGCGATCCAAGCTGGTTAGTTCGAAAGACGCTAAACGGCGAGAGCTTCGCGAACGTCTGAGCATACACGTCCACACATATGACTGGTTGCTCGAACGGCTTCGCGGCGCGATAAGTTTTCGCGGCCCCACCGCGAGCAATCCGCATGTATTCAAACGTCCTACGCGAGAGGACGGCGGACGATAGCCCGCGGAAATGCAGCGCAGGCGGCTCTTCCAAATATTGAACTACGATACGTGAATTCGGAGGTAAAGAGATGCCGCTGAAATATCCTTCTGAATGGAAATTCAAGGGCTTCCCCCATGCCATTTCAAATGAGGCACACCGAGAGTTCGCGAAGTTAGTGGACATCATCGCGGAAGGCGATACAGATCCGCAGGAAATCTACGAGGACTTCAAGGCAGCGTATGGCGTTGTCGGTCGCAGTTCAGGTGCGAGCTGGGCTGAAGGTGACGCGAGAAGCGCCATGAGAGGGGCACAAGACAATGCCGCCCGGTACGTCGCGGCGTTTTACGCGGGCCTAGAGTCAGTCACAAAGCGAGGCATTGACGTGCCAGATTTAGATCAAATCGATGACATCCTGGCCGAGCACGACATCCCATTGAGAATTGAGCCGCCGAACCTCGTGTTGCGCGCGGGAGACATCGAACTCGTTGATGAGGACGCCTCCGAAGAGGAATTAGCCGTGGCATTTGTGCGTGGTAAAGAAATCGGAAAAGGAGGCTTTGGAAAAGTGTACTTGGTCACACGAAGTACAAAGCTCGGCAGCTATCACTTCGCTATGAAAGTTCTTGAGCCAAGTTCGTTTGTCGCTGACAAGACAAGAGCAAATAGGCGCTTCGTGCGCGAGTTGCGAACGCTTGAGAAAATGCAGCATCGGGCGATTGTCCCGTTGCTCGAAGCCGGCATGACTGCTGAACAGAATCCGTATATTTTAATGCCGTATGTCGAAGGAGCGAACGTCCGCGATGCATTGGAAGGTGCGGAGCCGTCGAGAGTTCTGCGGATTTTTGATGAGATCCTGTACGCGCTAGAATTCGCGCACAGCCGCGGGGTTCTTCATCGCGATTTGAAACCACAAAATGTTCTTGTTCGCGAAGCAGATGATCAGCCGCAGATTCTCGATTTCGGATGCGCCTACCTACTTGATGAGGGCGACGAAAATCTGACCACTACGTTGATTGGAACGGATGCGTACGTACCCGAAGAGGTTAGGCGCGACCCGCGGCACCGTACGGTCCAGCAGGATGTCTACGCGTGCGGTATCATGCTCTACGAAGTGATCGCGCGATGTTTGCCACACCCCAGCGATTATGAGCCCATTGAGGATCAGTATGAAAGCTACGATGGCCTCGACCATATCATTCAGAAGGCAATAGCGTCAGAGCGTAGAAGGTATGCAAGCATCACCGACATGCGAGAGGCATTGCAATCTATAACGATCAGATAATGACTCTATTGAGCAGTTAACGTAGTAGCAACTAAGGGATGTTATTCTCTATCGCTTAGCTTCCCGCACAGAACACGCGGCGGTCTAGCCGCCGACAGACTTGCATGAACTCTGACTATGCAGGAACTAAAGACCTCCGCCGACAGCTCTTACTCAGAGTGAAGTTTCGGAGCGCCTTGGGGAAGGCAGCAAGCGCCGTAGTGCTCGGCTGCTTGTCCCAAATGTGACCGAAGTCCCACTGGAAAGCGACACACGGCTTTAAAAGGAACGTTTGCCGTGCATTGACGCACGACTCGTGTGGCTACTTTGCCTCGTACGGTACGCGGCAGACTGTCGTCTTTGACACGCACGAGCTTGGTGCGACCTGCTTCAATGCCTTCAAAGCCAAGTAGCGGCGCTAGGCGATTGACCTGACGTACCCATCGATCGCAGTCGTGGCTTGTGCGGCCATGGGTGCCGCCCAAGTTGTAGTCGATGTGAACGTGAATGCACTCGTGCAAAATCGTGTCGAAAACGAGCGACGAGCCAAGATGGGAATTCGGGATGCCCCATGGGCAAGGTTTCTGCTGCGCTTCGAGCAGGGCGGGATGAAGGGTGATGATTGGTGGGCGAGTTTTGTCACGTTCAGTGCTCGCCCAAGCAATGCAGCTCCCATAGTCAGTCAGTCCCCAGATAATATGAGCCCAGGGGAGGCGACCGCCGAAGTAGGCATGGTTAATAAAGGCGTACGTTTCATGCGCCCAAGTGCCTTTAGCGCCATAGCACTGCTTAGCTACAACTAGGCAGGATTCGCGAAAATCCTTGGAAAAACGAGGCTTTAGTGACTGATTGTGGTTCATTTTTGTAACCTGTAGCTATAGGTTACAAAAAGAAGCCTGTTCTGTCGAGAAAAATTTTGTCCCGTAGAAATGACTGCTGAGTGCAATCAATACCGAAGGACATACGCTGGCGACTTACTTAGCCGGTCGCGCGAGCGAATATAGGTGAGCGTCGTGCGTGGATCGGCGTGGCCGGCGAAGTCTTGTAGGTCGATGATGTCGCTTCCGCGCTCGCGGGCAGTGGTGAGGGCCGTCACGCGAAGCGAATGCACGGTGACGTGCGAGTCGAGTCCAAGTGCAAGAACATAGTTCTTCACAAGCGATTGAACTGCTCGGCGAGTAAGGAATCTTGCAGCGAATCCATCACGTCCGTAGAGACGCGATGTTTTCGGCGGACGGAACATTGCTCCCGGCGAGTCAGCGACAAAATCAGAAGTCGCGAGCCAGGCTTCCAATCGTTCTACCGCTTCCGCGTGCAATGGCACGCGCCGCTCTTTCCCGCCTTTGCCTCGGATGTTGAGAATCCGGTGGCCGCCTGTTTGCAGGTAGTCGCCGACGCGCAGCCGCGTAAGTTCTCCCACCCGGCATCCAGTGTAAGCGAGCACGGCGAGCATCGCTCGATCGCGCACTCCCGTTGGCGTGTCGGTTAATGGTGCATCGAGTAAGCGGCGGCAATCCTCTGGCGTGAGTCCGACGGTCTTACCATCGCGGGGCACGGCAGGAGCCGTGACAAAATCGGAATGTGCCGGGTTTGCACCGACATAGCCGTAGGTTTGCAAGTAAGAGAATAGCGAACGGAGCACGGTCATCTTGCGAACGATGGAACTGTTCGCCAAACCTCGCGCGAGAAGTTCGTCCCGCCAAGCGGCAACGTGGTGTGGCCTGACTTCCGGCAGGCGATCGACTTCATCCGCACGGACCCCGGCGAATACGAGAAACTGTGCGAGGTCACGCGAGTAGTTGGACCTGGTGTCAGCCGAAGGCGATTTCACCAGCCATGACTTGCAAGCCTCTTCAATTTGGGTGGCGAGCCGGACGGTCGGCAGTTGCTGCGAACTGTTAACCGGCGTTAAGGAAGCGCCGGTCGCTGAATCGGGTGGATGAGTTGGTCGGTCGGAGGTCAGATACTTCACCTAAAGTGGGTTAGGCGAACCATACATGTACCGACCGACAGGCGCAAGCAGTATCGTAACCACAGGGCAGCCCCATTAAGAGTCGTTAAGAGTTAGCCATCGTTGACGGCAGGTCACACGGAGCATGATGGAGAGGCTTCCTGTTTCGGGCAGCACGGAGGAGCGGTGACCACGAGCTTCCAGGCGGATCGCATTCTTGTCAAACTTGTCGAGGTGGAAAAGAATGAGAGCTGTGGTTTGGTTGACACGGGGCTTAACAGGTACGAATTGGTTCGGATGGCAAGCTGGGAGCATATCACCGACGCCAACTTCGTGCGATCACTCCAATCCGCTGCGGACCCGTTGGCACTGGAGTATCTTTTCGGCAAGAGAGAGCAGAAAACAGGATACGTGCGGAGCTTTATTGGTTGTCTGTCTGACGCAGATGCACAGTGCTACTTGCGTGCTGCGATCGCAGTCGGACAATTTGGTGCTGCGTCTGAACATGCGTTACCTTTGTTGGCAGCTCTGTTAAACGCCTCCGAGTATCCCGACAATTTCTTAAGCGTCACGGCATACGAATCACGACAAATACAATTTGCGCCCTTTGCCGCGTGTCACGGAGTTTCGTTGGGCGCTGTCATGCGTGCGATGGCGGCGCACGCTCTAGCCGGCCTGCCGAGACTCGATGAGGATACTGTAGCACTGCTGACTGCGGCGCTGGACGATCGTCACGCGTGTGTTCGGGGAAATGCCGCATACGCACTAGGCAGCTCTGGACCAGCAGCAACGTTTGCGGTTGACGCTCTTGAAGCGGCTCTTCTGGATGCAGAGGATGGTGTTGTATGTGATGCAGCGCAAGCGCTCGCGTCCATAGGACGACCCGCCGCTCATGTCGTGGAAAAGCTCATACAGTTGTGCGATTACGAGGTGGAACTGGACTCCGCTTGGTCGCCTGCAGGCGATAAGCGAGGATACCTAAGTCCATTTGAGCACGCAATGATGGCTCTCGCGCCTCGGGTTCTCGATCACTTGGTTGATCTCGCGAGCTATGAGGAGGAACCGTACGCCGGATGGGGATTGCGGTTCCTCCAAGAAGCTCATCCTCCAGGGATATCGAAACGCACTTGGACTACACTCTTCAACGCTTTCGGACGGAATTACCCCCGATATTCAGAACAGTTCGCAACATATATGGCAGAAGGGAAGGCCCACGAAGCAATTGACTTACTGGACGATGTGTTGACCTACGCATCACTTTCAGAGGACGCTAAATCGCTCACCTTGTATTCGGCAGCAGCATCATTAATTGCCGAGTTCGCTTACGCTGGAATATGCAATGGGGCCGACGTCGGCCAGTTCGTGGAGCTAGATTGGCTCCGCCGCGAGAAGGAGGTGCAGTTAGTAACTGCAGAGCAGCGTGCGTATGCACTGCTGCTTTCTAGGCAGGCGTTGCCATTCAGTGGACTAGACCTGGCGCGTGTTGCGGAACTCCTCTCCGATTCCAGCATTCTATTGCGAATTCTTGCCCGGGACACGGTTCTCTGGGCTGCTATATCGCACCCTGACGCTCCCGCTGAGTTCGTTAGACGGATACCTGGCCTTATTGATGACCTGGGGAGTGAGTATGTAGTCACAGTTGTGGAGCAGGTAAGGGACATACTTGATAGGGCACTACGCAATGCCGAGGGAGTTCATAAGGAAGCCGTATTGGCCGACTGCTACGCTGCGTCGGCAGAAGTATCTGGCGAGGCTGTCAATGCGCTCCTGGAGGCGATGTCCTCGGAGTACCCAAAGTTGAGCCTATGGGCCCGCGATCGTTTACATCGCTTTGGCTTCTCGATAATACCGGAACTACTAACGGCGCTCACGTCATCGTCGGCGATGGTGCGAAGCAACTCGGCGAAGATGATCGGTCACCTTGGTTACGCAGATCCAGCGTGCCTAAACATCATGCTGACGTTGCTCGACGATGTAGACCCGTCGGTGCGGTGCAATGCTTCGCTTGCCCTTCGACACTTCAAGCACGAAGCCGCATTTGTTGTGCCGTCCCTTGCAAAAAGGCTCAGTGATGAGCCAGAGGTCGCCTCGCGCGCTGCGTATGCATTGGGCGTAATTGGACAAGCATCGCTGCGCGCAATCCCTTCACTGATTGGTGCTCTGTCAAGGGACGATACAGTGTTGAGGTTTCACGTGTCCGAAGCACTACGCGCTATCAATCCAGACTCTCTCGCTGACTCTCACGATCCGGGAGAGCGGTTGGTTCTCTCTTGGTTCGAGCAGGTCACAACGGCGGAATGGTTGGAATCCTTGCAAGTGTTCTGGTGTGTAGGACGACTCCAGGAAGAGTCTCTCTTTAACTGCGACAAGGCGATTGGACTGAAAAGGGTTGACAAGATTCTGACGACAATGAAGCTCAATCGCCACCTAGCAGACCTTCCGGTGAGTCAAAGCAAAGTGCGGTCGATCCTGTGGGACCTGGAAAGTTTCTTTAACGCGCCACCTTTTGCTAGAGAAGCGTGGACCGAAGCAGAAGCGGGTCCCGATTTTCGAGCAGAGCACTGGAGAGGTGCCAGGCGAGAATCTCGTTGGACGGCGCGAGCGCGTCGTGCGTGGCTTTACACTGACACGTTTCTCCGCATTACCGGACAGCGCCCATTGATGATTCTAGCGCCTTCCGATGGCGAGTTGCCACGCATGGACATGAAAGCTCCGGAATGACGCACTTACTTGTTGACAAGTAGCGGCCACAATGCGCACGTCTGAACGTGATCTGGCAGCGGCCAGACGTATGGACCATCTGTGCATTACGACGACAAGGACAACGATAGAACTGCTGAGATCGATTTTGACTGCGGGAAGGCGAGCTTTCCGAGCGACAACCTATCGGTTGGGCGACTCAGAAAACTATTCCCGGGCAATTTCGATCTGCCCGGGCGAATAGCGGATGGGTACGCCAGTAGTGACTTCTTCTTTCCCATAGCTGCGGAGCGCCCTTCTCACTTAATGCGGCTGACAGAACTGATCTGCGATGAGCGAACTGTAGCCGCCGGAGCATTCATGGAATGCCATGTTGCTCGCTTCCCTGAGGTACTTAACGAGGAAGACCGCGATGCGATTGCTGAGTCGCAAAGGCGACTCGAAGATGCCTATCAGCTGTTCAAGCTGGCGGATAGCCCTGAAGTGGCGCGCTTACTTGTCCGTCAGGTGAAGGAAGAAGGCACGCGGCAAGCAAGCCGCGGCCGTTCAGCACGATAGCGATTCGTCGGATGGCGCGCCGCGGCGCGCATTCTCTGGGCCGACCACCTTCTCGTAGGATTGGCGTTAGACGAAGAAACCTGCTTCGTCCAACGTGCCGCGTTTCCTAACGTGGCAGCACCATCCCATTTTCTGAAGGAGAAAAAGCCATGTCCGAGTTCATTCCAAAAGGTGACCCAACGCCTATCCCGCTACCCTCGTTTGGCGACCTGCTAATGCGTGCGGTGGTGAGTGCCATCGTCATCCCCTTCGTGGCCGTAGTAGTCGGCCCGGTTCCGGCAGCGATTACGGCTGCATTTCTCAATGGCGATGGCAGCGGCGGTGCCGGCGGCGCATGTGCCTAGCCCTACTCCCTAGCGACGGACGGTAGGGCAACCAAGCTCTGCCGTCCGTTACCAACGATCGAAATTCTCAATAGCAACCATGTACCAGGAGCTAAACATGTTTCGTTATCAACAATCACGCCGCGTCCTCGGAATTTGCACTTTATTGATTGTGCCCGTATGCACGACTTGTGTTGGGCAAACCTCTCAGAATGGTTCAATCCCACTGACACCCAATCAAAAGCAGTGGACGAACCTTTTGGAGCCCTGGCTTGACGCCGTAGACAAGCGGTATGCAGCAGCGGAAGCAGCACGGGCACGCGTTGCAGCAAGGATTGCCGCATCAGTGAATGACGAGAAGATTGAGTCGTATTGTGAGCAGGCGCTTAGCGCAGACTCGAAGCTCCGCCGATTCCGCGATCACGCGAAATGGCGATTCTGGCTAAATGCTCGCTTCATCGAGGCGATTTGCCCGCTTGAAGAAATCGACAAGAGCGTCAAGGAAGAACTCCGAAGACTCGAAAGAGAGCTGGACGCCATTGATGCTGATTTCCTTGTCACCCATGACCTCGATATTGAGGTCAGCCGCGCTTACGGCCTGCAAATTCATCCTCTGAACGGTGTGAGGTACGATCGGGTCAATAAACGTATCGAGAAGGCGCTGGATCGGATTATCCCTCATCTTGATCGTGCGAATCAGGCCTCGGTCGTGAAGTTCGGGGTCGAGACAGCAACCGGAATAGCCGCGGAACGAGCGGTACGTTTAGCGTCGAGTGACGACGAAGGGAATATCTCCAATGAAGCAGCTGTGCTTGCTTTGGGTCTTGGTCTGATGGCCGACGCGGCTTCGCAACAGGTGCTGGATGATTTGGACGAAACACCATTGCGCCTGAATGAGGCCTTACGCCTGGAGGTGGTCCGGCTGCGACGAGAGATCACTGATCTCGTAATCGCACCTGAAACGATCGCGGAAGACGCGGAACTCAAGTGGCACTCGCACGTAGGCCGCCACACCTACGATACGCCGGCCGAAGGGGAGTTCAAGGTGGCGGTGTATCGGCACAACTATATGGTCCGCCATGCAATAGCTGACCATCTTGAGATCGACCGAACGTGGACTGGGGAGGTTACGGAGGCGGCGTATTGGAAGCGCAGGGCCAAATAGTCTTTGATTCCAATCACCTTACATAACGAAAGGAGCCAGTGATGAGATTCTTGATACTCTTAGTTGTTCTGGTCTGTGCAGCAAACTCTGAATGGGCATACGCCGGAGCCGGTGGCGCCGCCGTTAAAGCGATCACCCGCAAGCTTGCCGGCGAATCGATTGAAGCAACCGCAAAGACAGTTGCGAAGCAAGCCGCCGAGGAGGCGGCTGAGAAAGCGGCAAAGGAGGTGGCGCAAGCCGCCGTACGTCGCACGCTCTCTACAGCGACACAGCATTTTGGCAAAGCGGTCGTTAACAGCGCCCCGAAATTTGCAGATGACCTGGCACTGGCTACCAGCCAGCTTAGCTCCCGCAACGGACGCCGGCTCATGATGATGGCTCCCAAGCTCGCCGAGTCTGGGCAAGCTCCTGCCGTAGTCGCAAAGCTCGCCTCTGGAAACGGTGACTTGCTAATTGAGACGTTATGGAAGCATCGTGAAAAGGTTGGTGCCGCTGCGGTGGTCACCGGTTTGCTGGTCCACGGCGATGACATTGTGAATGCCGGCGGCGAGTACGTCGCCAAGCCGGTAATTGAGAGCGTCGTCGCTCCCGTAAGTCGTCTCCTGGTAAGTGGCGTCATCCTCGTCGTGCTGATCGGGATTGCTGGATTGGCTGCCTCTCTGTTTGGCGGCGAAGCGACTGAGCGTGTCACCGGCAATTTGCGCCGGTTGATGTTCATCTTCACCACCCGTGCGTAACTCCCCTTCAGTTGTCACCTTCACCGGAGAATGTCATGCAAACCACCGAACGTGTCACCCAGGTGTCGCCGCAGCGCCAGCGTATTTCGCTGGCGCTGCTCGACCCGATGGATTCCAGCCGGAGCCTTGATGAGGAAAGCATCGGCCGGCTGCAATCAAGCATTGCGGCCTGGGGCATGATGCAACCGCCCGTCGTCATCATTAACGGCTCGCGGTTCATCCTTTGCGTCGGCAACCACCGCTGCGAGGCGCTGCGTCGCAACGGTGAGACGGAAGTTGAGTGTCTCGTCCTGCCGGAGAACACGCACCCGAAGGAAGCATTGATCCGAAGCCTCCACGAGAACCACGTCAGGCATGATGAAGTTCTGGTGGACATTGTGAAGCGTGTCACTGCGTTGAAGGAGTTTCACGGCTGCAAGTCGTTCGCGGAAGCAGCGGCCCTTGCCGGCTTGAAGGAATCGAAGGTCAGCAAGATTCGCTTCGCGGTCGACAATCTGTCGCCGCAGGCCAAGGCAGTCGTCCAAGAGCAGAAGATCGGATGGAGCGTTGCCTATGAGGTCGCCAAGCGTGCCGAGGGTGCGGAGGAGCAAGTCGAGTGGCTCGCCTCGCACGCTCGCGGCGAAATGAATCGTAGCGAGATTATCGAGCAGACGAAGCAGAAGGCTGTTGCGGCGAAGTCGGCGAAGCAAGCCGCCAAGAAACTAGGCACCCCCACCAAACCGCAACTCGTTCGGGGGAAACGCAAGCGTGACATGGTTAATGTCGGTCTTGACTTCATTGCCTCGGTTGAAGGTGAGACCGTCAGCAAGGTGCTGCGGGAACTGGCCAACGACATGGAAAAGCATTTTGCGACGCATCGATCGTGGTCTTCAGTCTCGTTCACCTGAGTTGCTTAGGAGACTCTATGTACCTTCTTGCGCGCTTGTTCACGATGGTCGCCTGCCTCGCGATGTGGGTCGCGGTCGGCGAGTTGATCGTGCTTACTTGGCCGATCAGCGTGCTGTTCGTTCTCGGTGTCATCGTCCGTCGGAAGGTGAATCGGAAGCCACTGACGACGCTTGGTTCGGCGCGATGGGCGAACAAGCAGGACTTACGGGCTGCCGGCATGTTGGACGCCGATCGCGGATTGATTCTCGGACACCTGGCATAAGGACGTGTGAACTATGCTTGACCTATTCAACCCGAAGCTGAGTTCCGAAAAGGTGCTTAGTCGGGCGTCGGCGAAGTGCCGTGAACGCGAGCATCCTTTAGTGAGGTTGCCGAACGCAATTCATACCGCCGTCTTCAGTCCCAGCGGCGGCGGTAAAGGCGTGTCGATTGTTCTACCCTTTCTACAAACATGTTCCGACTCTTCGGTAGTCATCGACTTCAAAGGCGAGAACGCGCTCATCACAGCCAAACACCGTGAGCAGTGTTTCGGCCACCAAGTTGCTTTGCTCGATCCTTACGAGGTCGTGACAAAGGCACCCGATACGCTCAATCCCTTGGAGTTCTTTGACAGGAATGATCCGCATGTGCTCGATCATTGCAATGACCTGGCCAAGGCACTTGTGATTCGCGAAGGGACGGAACCCGATCCCCACTGGAACGACAGCGCGGAAACATGGATCGCGGCGGTAATTGCAGCGGTGGTCGCTTATGAGGAGCCAGGACCAACACGCTCACTGCAAACGGTTCGGGACATACTGGCTGATCCAGAGGAGTTGGAATCTGCGATTCAGGCCATGTGCGCCTCGACGATTTGGGACGGCATGCTCGCTCGGATGGGACACCAGCTACGGCACTTCGTCGATAAGGAAAAGGCTTCGACCCTAACTACAGTTTCCAGGCATTTGCGTTTCCTTGATACGCCGGCAGTCGCGGCTAGTACCCGCACCAGCAGCTTCGATCCCGCCGATTTGCTCACAGGCAAGCTGACCGTATATCTGATCCTTCCTCCAGCGCATATGCGGGCGCAATCGGCGCTGCTTCGCGTGTGGATCGGATCACTCCTTCGCGCGGCTATCCAGGGAGGCCTCCAGGAGAAGCGAAAAATCCATTTCGTCCTCGATGAGGCGGCAAGCCTCGGGAAGATGGACGCGATCAACGACGCGATCGATAAGTATCGCGGCTACGGCGTGCGTCTAATTTTCCTGTACCAAAGTATTGGCCAACTCAAAGAGTGCTTTGCGGAAGGCAAGGATATCACTCTGCTATCTAATACGTCGCAGGTGTATTTCGGCGTCAACGATATGACGACGGCGGAGCAAATAAGTTCCCGACTCGGTGAATCGACCATCATCGTCGAGTCGGGCGGACGCAGTGGCGGGCGAACCCGGCAAGCCACTTACGATTCGCAGAGTCCTCATTCAAGCAGCGGCAATTCTGTCACGGACTCGACTAACTGGAGCCAGCAGGCGAGGAGGCTATTAAAACCAGAGGAAGTGCTGCAACTTCCGCAGAGGACCGCGATCACGTTCACGCCGGGTGTTCCACCAATCTGCACAACGCTGATTCGCTACTACGAAGAGAATGCCCTTGGCGAGGAGCCGGCCGCAATCCGGCGCGTCGGTGAGGCTGTGGCCATTCTTCTGAAATCAGCGGGCGCATGTGCGGCGTCGTTAGGAACGATGTGGTTTCTCGCGCGGATGCTGCAAACCGAAGGAACTGGTGCGATCACCCGAATGCTCCTGGGATAGTAGGTGGATTTCGATTGCCAAAAGTCGGGCATGTCATGTGGCCTGCCCAGGTTCCATTTTTTGCAAGTTGAGGTGCCATATGTCTGGAAGAGCAAGGGGATGGTTGGAAGCGGCGAAGAATGCTGTTGAGGCTGTGGCTGGCATCGTTGGCCCTGCCGTAAGCCGCGCCGCGTCAGAAATGGGGGGCGAACTCAAGCGGTTGGGAACTCATGGCAGCGTCGAGTCAGGTTCCGGGCTCATCACCGGTAATTGGTTCA
This sequence comes from Pirellulales bacterium, assembly GCA_022841705.1. Taxonomy (GTDB): domain Bacteria; phylum Planctomycetota; class Planctomycetia; order Pirellulales; family Lacipirellulaceae. The sequence goes on along the minus strand of JALHQZ010000002.1, from coordinate 893,958 downwards.
TTCCTTACGGGCCGGGCGCCTATACGCCGAGCGCTGAGAATCAACAAAAGCACGAACAGGAACATGGCCACGAGCGATGAGCACAGTTTAAGTGCAAGGTACTTGGCGCCGCAGGAGAATTGCGATGGACTACAAGATAGCCCGAAATGGTGAAGCCTGGGTTGGCAGCGATCGGCGCGACGGTGCCGATGGCGAGCCGATGCTTGCGACGGCTTCGCAGATTGCGACGCTGATGCAGATTTCCACGCGAACCTTGTGGCGCTTGCTTAGTGGCGGGAAGATTCCAGAACCGCTGCGGATCGGCGGAGCCGTCCGCTGGCGGCTCGATGATGTTAAAAATTGGATTGCGGCCGGGTGTCCCGTGCCTAAGGCGAGTAGTACGCAAAAGGGAAGATAAGTCATGGCTTCAGTATTCAAGCGTGGTCGGGACAAGGGCAAGCGTCGCACCCATTGGTACGTTTCCTACACCGATCATCTTGGGCGGCGGCGCACTAAGAAGGGCTTTACCGATCGCCTGCTCTCAGAGCAGTTGGCCGCGAAGCTCGAAAACGAATCCATGCTGCGTGAACGTGGCCTAATCGACCCGGACGATGAGCGAATCGCCGGCCAGAAAACCATGCTCCTGTCCGTGCATTTGGACGCTTTTGAGCGGAGCCTGGCTCCCAATTCAGAGAAGTACGTCAAGCTGGTGATGAGCCGTGTGCGGAGGCTCGTGAAGGAGTGCGGCTTTGAGGTCACGGGCGATTTATGTCCCGATAAAGTGGCAGAAACGCTCGCCACTTTGCGGGAAAAAGAGAAGTTCGGCCACCGGACCCATAATCACTACGCCCAGGCCCTCCAGACGTTCACGAACTGGCTCGTCTCCTCAAGGCGGCTTGTCGGCAATCCCATCGTCGGCCTGGAGCGACTCAACGTCGATGTCGATATTCGGCATCAGCGGCGTGCTTTGTCGCCGGAAGAAGTCGCCAAACTCGTCGAATCGGCTCGAACCAGCGACGTGCTGATTCAGTGCTATACGGGTGAAGCCCGGGCGCGGGTTTATATCGCTTCGTACATGACGGGCCTGCGTCGCAAGGAACTGGCGAGCCTGACGCCCCGCAGTTTCGATCTGCAAGCCACGCCTCCGACCGTCACAGTACAGGCAACCGTCTCGAAGCACCGCAAGAAGGACGTGTTGCCGCTGCACCCCGATCTGGTTGTCATGCTCAAGTTTTGGATTGCAGGGCTGGCACCGGACGAACCGCTCTTCCCGGAACTCGACCGCAAGCGTACCTGGTTGATGGTCAAGAAAGACTTGAAGCGGGCCGGCATCGAGTACGAGACGGCCGACGGCATTGCTGACTTCCATGCTGCCGGACGGCATTCACACGTCACCGAACTGTTGCGTAGTGGTGCGTCCTTGCCGGAGGCTCGCGAGCTTGCTCGTCATGCCGATATTCGCACCACGATGAAGTACACGCACATTGGCATGGAGGATCGCGCGAAGGCACTGGGCAATCTTCGTTGGCAGCGCATTGGCAGCGGGGCGCACGACGCTGGCGGTCATTCGGTGGCATCGAATGACAACGCGCCTGCCTCCGATGAGGATGACGACACTACCGGTTCACCCTATGAATCAGGCAGTTTTGACGCTTCCTCGCGCGAGTTGGCACTGATTGGCACTGGCGGCGACGAAAACGCCGAACGGGTTCGATTCCCGCCGCCTCCAATTTCGTGTTCCGTAAGTCGTTTCTGAGTAACGCCTTACGGCAAGACAAGACGCGGGATCGGATCCCGCGTCCTGCAGCTCCAATCAGTCGAGTTCAGGCGTGGGAAAGGTCGTTGCATCTGATTTTCTAGTGCAGGACCGCAATCCGTGAGCCGCCCGTGTACGGGAAGTTTGGTCCGCGGCGATGCCCTGGTACTACCTAGCGAGGACGCGGGGTGTACTCATTCTTCCGACCTCGACGAGCGCCAGCGCTTTTTTAAAGCTTGTCCGCCCCTCGGACGATCTGCAGTAGGATCGTAGGCGGGGTTGGGCTGCGCAGGAAGCATCGCACCTGTTGCCTCCTGCCACGCGGTAAGCGCTGCCTGCAACGCGTCGGCCTTCGCAGCATTTGACTGTGCGAGGTTTGTTTCTGCATGCGGGTCAGTCTTGAGGTTGTACAATTCGTGTCGCCCGCCCTCTTCGAAGAATTGGATTAGCTTAAAGTCGCCGTCGCGAATGGCGCTCGCGGGAGTCGATCGGCCCACATAGCACGGGAAATGCCAGAATAACCGGCGCGACGGCAAGGCTTCTCGGCCGGCAATCAACGGCGCCCAACTCACGCCATCTAGCGTTTGGTTGCTTGGCGGCTTCGCTGAGCAAGGTGAGCTTACCGAGTTGGGAGAAATTTACGCAAGCCATGCTTAGCATTAGTAGATTCCGAATTTCTCGATTAAAGCGTGAAGTCGCGACGGGGGATGCCACGCGGCAACGTTCGGGTGGAATCACGGTGATTGTTTGATTGCTCCAGCCGATTGGGGGAAGCTAAGGCTAATCTTGAGGGCCCTGACGCAGCGCTGTTGGCGGGCCGAATTTTCCCAGCGGGCGAGTTATGCAATCCAGCACACATCGGTTTCTCACGACGCATGTCGGCAGTTTGGCGCGAACGCCGGAACTCTTGGAACAACTCATCGCCAAAGAGCGCGGCGAGTTAACCGACGCGGAGAAATTTCAGTCGACTGTCCGCTCGGCGGTTGCCCAAACAGTGCGGCGGCAAGCGGAGCTTGGCGTGGACATCGTCTGCGATGGCGAGCAGAGCAAAACGAGTTTCTTAACCTATGCCGCCGAGCGACTCCAAGGGGTGACTTCGTACGCCGAGGCGGGCGCCACGCTGTGGAAACAATCGCGGGAGACGCTGGCCTTCCCAGAATTCTACGAAGCGAACCGGCGCTACCGGGCCGGCATCGTCGCCCAGCCCAAGCGGCTGGTGTGTACCGGCCCCCTAGCATACACCGGCCACGCGGCCCTGGCGGCGGACATCGCCAACGTGCAAGCGGCGGCGCAGGGGCAAGGGGTGGAAGATGTCTTCATGACTTCGATTTCACCCTCTGACATTGAAGGCCAGATCACCAACGAATTCTATTCGACGGATGAAGAGTTTCTCGCCGCGATTGCCGAAGCAATGCGCGCGGAATACCTCGCCATCGTCGCTGCGGGGCTGGTTTTACAGGTCGATGACCCGCGGCTTCTGACCTACTACATTTCGCGTCCCGACCTCACAGTGGCCGAGTGCCGGCGCTGGGCCGCGGAGCGGGTCGAGGTGCTGAACTATGCGCTGCGTGACATTCCGCCGGAACGGGTTCGATTTCACACGTGTTACGGCATTAACATTGGGCCCCGGGTGCATGAACTGAATCTCAAAGACATTGTCGACATCATGCTGACGGTCAATGCGGGCGCCTACTCTTTCGAGGCGGCCAACCCGCGGCACGAACACGAATGGCAAGTGTGGAACGAAGTGAAATTGCCGGCGGGCAAGCTAATTATTCCGGGGGTGATTTCGCATTCCACGCCACTAGTGGAACACCCCGAGCTCGTGGCGCAGCGCCTCCTCCGGTTCGCCAGCGTGGTAGGCAAAGAAAACGTCATCGGCGGCAGCGATTGCGGATTCTCCTCGTTTGCCAATTCGGAACCTGAAATTCATCCCACGATTGTGTGGGAGAAATTTCGCAGTCTTGCCGCGGGCGCCAAGCTGGCTTCGCAAGCGGCGTGGTCGCGTTAAATTACAGTGCGAGCGAGGGCGCTCCTCACGGCTGGTGCGGAGCAAGCTGCCCGCCCTCCAATCGACGCTGCTGCTGCATACGACCGGCCAATTCCGCGCTATGGGTGACCGCGATCAGAATGGTGTTCTGCTCGCGCTGAAGCTCCAGCAGCATAAGACCGATCTCGGCGGCAGTCGCCGCGTCGAGATTGCCGGTCGGCTCATCCGCGAGCACCACCAATGGCTGGCGAACCAAAGCACGCGCGAAGGCGGCCCGTTGACGCTCGCCCCCTGACAGTTCGCTCGGCCGATGCGTGAGCCGATTGCCGAGTCCAACGCGGTCGAGCAACTTTCGTGCGCGATCTTGTTCGGCCGATCCGGCGGCGCCATCGGCCAAAAAAGGGACCAGCACATTCTCCAGTAGCGTACACTGTGGCAACAGAAAGTGTTCTTGAAAAACAAAACCAATCTTCGCCGCCCGGAACTTGGCAAGCTCCGGCATCGCGAGAGCGAACGGATCGACGCCATCGATCAGCAGTGACCCACTTGTTGGTGAGTCCAGTGTTCCCAAAATCGCCAGCAGCGTACTCTTGCCGGAACCGCTCGGCCCGACAATCGCCAAACTTTCCCCGCGGCTCAGCTCAAGATTAACACCCTTGAGCACGCTCAACGGTTCGGCCGGTGTGGGATAGCTCTTCGCAAGTTGGCGGGCGATGAGTTGGCTCATGAAGGCAATTCCCGCTTAGCCGCGACGCGCTAGCGGAGCGCGTTGGTGATGGAAAGTATTCAACGCGCTCCGCTAGCGTGAGCGCGGCTAAACGACGCTAATTGATGAAGCGTTGGAGAGGCATCGCGATTTCAGCCGGCAACGGAATCGACTTCGGCGGCGCCCCCGGTACGAGGTGACAGCAGACCGCGGTCATCTTGCCAGTCGCGATCTCCTCTCCGGAGCGCGTGAAGGCAAAACCGTAGGTGATGCTCTTCGTGCCGAGTCGCTCGACGGTCACCGCGATGTCGAGCCAATCTTCGCAGCGCGCGGGTGAAGTGTAATCGCAGGTGGCGCTCACGCGCGGGAAGCTGATGATAAGGTCATCGGACAGTTTGGTGTGGACGCTGAGCCCCAAACTGCGGAGCAGTTCGTGCTCGGCCGCTTCCATGTAGCGGAAGAACGCGGAGAAGTGAACGATCCCCGCCATATCGGTGTCGACAAACTCGACAAACCGGCGCGTGGTGAATGCCTGCGGCATGGGGGGATTTGGGAGGTGGGAATTGGGATTTGGGGAGTAGAGGAGAGAGCTATCACGGAAGCCCTACATCCTAAATCCTAATTCCCAAATCCCTTCCAATCAGTCGCCAACGTAGGGCAGCAGCGCCATGAACCGGGCGCGCTTGATCGCCCGGGCGACGGCGTGCTGGCTGGCGGCGTGGCAACCACTCTTGCGGCGGCTGACGATTTTGCCGTGGCGATTGGTGAGCTTCGAGAGCAGGTCGAGGTCCTTGTAGTCGACATACATCGGCCGCGGCTTCACGCCATCCACGAACAGGGGGTCTTTCTTGACCACCTTCACCTTGGAGCGGCGCATCTGTTGCTGCTGCTGATTCCGGTCGTTCGGACCTTTGCCGAACTTATCGTTCTTGCGATTGTTTTGATACATGTCGAGGGAAATCAGGACGTTCTCAGGGAAACTTTGCCAACGGCTGTCCGGGGGAACTCCACATTCTACCCGAACTGCGGCGGCCTTCAAGGGCAGGATGGGGGCGAAAACGCGGGGAATTCTCCCCACCAGCCGGACAGCCACGCGGTCCGAACTCGCAGGAGGCGGATCGCGTGGCGATCCGGCTAATGAGGACAAGTTTGTGTAAGGCGCTGATACAACCCCAACGTCTCCTCCGCCAACCTTCCCGCAGAGTACCGCGCCTGCACTGCCGCCTGTCCAGCCGAACCCATCCGCCGCGCTTCGTCAGGATCTCGCAGCAACTCCGCCAGTTTATCGGCGAGATCGCGCGGGTTGTTCGGTTCGCACAGCAACCCGCCGCCGGTATCGGTCACCAGTTCGGGGAAGCTGCCGTGAGCGGGTTGTACGACCGGGACGCCGGCAGCGAGGGCTTCCAGCGTTGGCAGGCCTTTACTTTCGCGATAGGTGGTCGGCGTGCTGAAGAGCGTGAGCGACTGGAGCAGCGCCACTTTGCCGGCGCGATCAACTTCACCGAGGTATTTAAAGCGATTTTTCAGCGGACCTTCGGCGACGCGCTGTTCGAGGCCGTTGAGATACGTGCGATCACGCTCGCCGAGATAACCGCCCGCCACGAGTTCGAACGCGGGAACCGATGAATCTTCGGCCAATAGTTCGCACGCTTCGATCAGGTGGTGCAACCCCTTCTCGGGACAAATGCGGGCGAGGTAGCCAATCCGCGCTGGCGTTGCGCGCTGGTGGCCGGGGGGCACCGTGAAGTCGGCGACATCAAGGCCGGTGGGGATGACGTGTACCCGTCCGCGGGGCACGGCCAAGTAGTCGCTCATAAAGTTAGCATAGTAGTTGTTGAGCGCTGTGAAGGCCTGCACCTCCGCCGCGCGTTCCCGCAACAGCTCGCGCGCCTGCTCGTAGTAGGGCGGGCGGAGCTGTTCGAGGAAGATGTCTTCACCACTGAGCGCGCAGATGACCGGGGGGCCGCAGCGCTCAGCGATGCGGCGGGCCATGCCAAGGAGCATGCTGTTCGAGAGATGCACCACCTCTGGCTGCACTTCATCCACCAGCCAGTCGGCCAGTTTCTCAAGCTCCTTGCGCTGGTTGCCTTGCTCTCCGCGGAGCATCGAGACGGTCATCCCACCGAGTTTGGCAGGGTCGATATTGCCGCCGCTTTTCGACGCTAGCCGCAACAGCGCGGGATGATCGAAAATCTTGTCGAACCAGCGCGGCGTGTGGCGGAACAGCGGCGACAGCTGCTGCAAATAAGCGTTGATGCCGCCGAAGAAAACCCGCGGCAGGCTAACATCTTGCGAGTCGGTCCGCAGCGGCATGTACGTGGGTACGAGGAGCACCTCTTCTCCGCGGGCCAGTAGTGCTTTGGCGAGCGTGTTATCGTGCAGACAACTGCCGCAATACATCCCCGCGGCGCCGGCAGCGATGTAGGCGATACGCATGGGAAGGCGGAAATGGGAGGGTGGAGTGCGGAATCACGTCGAGCCCATTCTAGCACTTGATTCCGCCTTCCGCATTCCGTCTTCCGCACTACGGCGATTCCGATTGGAGTTGGGCGACCATCTGCTCGATCGTCTTGTCACCGGTCGCTCCCTGCCAATTAAGCTCGCCTTGCCACCACGAACGGATGTAACCGTTCTTGTCGACAACATAGACGGTCGGCCACATGGTGTTGCCCCAAGCTTCCCAGTTCTTGCTGTAGAGATCGATCAGCACGGGAAACTCAAATCCTTTTTCCTTCGCCGCGATTCTAACCAGGGTCACGTCACGTTCCGCAGTGGTCTCAGGCGTTTGGATTCCAATGACCGTCACCCCTTGATCGGCCCACTCCTGTTGCCAACGATTGTAGTGATCGAAGTTGGCCACACAGTTGTGGCACTGAAACGCATAGAAATGGACCAGCACCACCTTGCCTCGATGGTCGGCGAGCGTGGTTGGCGTACCTCCTGTCCATTCACCCGAATCGATTAGTTCCGGCGCCAGAGGATAAATTCGCTTGAGGCTGGTCGTATCGAAGGGCTTGCCAATGAGCCGACCGAGCGCCACGCGGTGAGAGGCATCCAGCAGTTCATTCACCTTCTGCTGTTCGGCATCACGCGCGGTTGCAAGTTCCTGCTCAATGGCTGAGCGATCGTCCGGGTTCGACTGCAGCTTACGAGCAACTCGGTCTGTCTCCGAGCAGATTTTTTGGAGCGCTTGCCTCTGCTTCTCATTCAGACCGATGGCTTTCGCGATTCCTGTCCGCAGGATCGCACGCGTTCCTTGCGACTGCGCTTCAAGCTGTCGCAGACGCTTGATTTGATCGGCAGTCAGCACACCCTTGAGGCGCGCAAGGAATTGCTTCTCCAGCTCAGCGACCACCCCTTGCTGCTCGTCGGCTGGCAGGTTTCGGCTCCGCCACCATGGGGCATCGATCTCTCGCAACATGGCGAGCAACTTTTCGTCCTCTGGTTGTAACCCCAACTCTTTTTGAACTTCTGGCGCATGAATGAGCTGGAGCAACGTCTGCGGAACGAATGCCGTTGCCGCTGGATCGTCGGCGAGAACAGAGCCACTACCGAAGCTCAACGGCAGCAGAAGCACGACCGCAAGCAATCTCCTTTTTGAACTGCGCATAACTGTGATGGGTCAATGGCAAGGGACGCTCAATCAGGGACAGCTCAGGCTGCGATCGCAATTTAGCGGGAGGACTACGCCAGCACGGGCGCTCCAGCGACTTCGACTTCTACATCGGACATCGGGTCCATCTGCTCCATCCACGGCTCGAGGTCGTCGAAAATCTTGCCGGTGTTGGGGCCGAAGATGCGGCCGATCAAGAGGTCCGTCAGCCCCGCTGCGTGTTCGGGATGTTCCATCACAAACTTGCCAACGCGGAAGCGGCCCGAATAGAAGGCGTTCACGAGTTTGCGAACCCAGCGCGTGGCGGTTGAGAACTCTTCGACCCACGCGCCGACTTTTGCGGCGGAGGTGTCGCCCGATTTCAGTGCGGCGATCACAGAGTCAGCGCCCATCATTGCGCTCTGCAGCGCGAAGTACACGCCCGATGAATATACGGGATCGATGAAACCCCACGCATCACCAACGAGCGTCCAGCCGTCGCCGGCGGAGCGCGTGGTCGTGTAAGAAAACTCTTTCACCACGCGGAGGTCATCGCAGGGCTCGGCGTCCTTCACGCGGACTTTGGCGCCGTGGCACTTGGCGAGCTCTTCCTCGAACGTTTCTTCCGGCGTACCGCGACCCTTCAGCAGAAATTCGTGATTGCCAACGAGCCCGACGCTCACCAAGTCGTTCCCCTGCGGGATGTACCAGAACCAGCACTTGGCGTCGGTGGTGTGCATGACCAGCGTCTTTACGCCACCGCCCGATTCATCCCGCTTCGCGCCGCGGTAATGGCGCCAGATGGCTGCCTTCTTGAGTTCGGGGTTAACCTTTTTGAGCCCCAGTTTGTTGGCGATGAGTGAGTGTTGGCCGGTGGCGTCGATGATCACCTGGGCCGAAATATTTTGCAGGGGACCATCGGCCGTTTGCAGCGAGACGCCGGTCGCGCGATCGCCCGTCAGGTGAACGTCCAGCACGCGGGTGTTGTCGATGCAGGTCGCCCCTTTCTTCGCGGCGTTGTTGAACAGCAGTTGATCGAACTCGCTGCGCAGCACGTGCCACGTTTCCGAACACGGGCGGGGGTCGTGCGAACGGAAGAAGAAGGGCTGCGATTCGCGCCCCGTGTTGTTCACAAACTGCACGCCCACCTTCTTGGCGAACGATTTCATTCGGTCCAGCTCTTCGAGCACGCCGAGCCGCTCGAAGACCCAATAGCTCTCCGGCATGAGCGATTCGCCCACGTGCGGCCGGGGATGGGTTTCGCGTTCCACCAGTAGTGTGGAGAACCCAGCCTCCGCAACGAGCGCGGCGGCCGTTGAACCGGCGGGGCCACCGCCGATGACGATGCAGTCGTAGGAGGGATTGAGCATGATTGGTTGGTAGGCGTTAGTTAAGTTAAGCCATGTCGTTTTGATGTCGTTTCCGCTTGGAACTATAGGCGACAGCGAATGCAGCCAACACCGGGATGATCAGAGCAACTGACTTCGGCTCGGGAACGATAATGATAGCGTTTTGAATGACGACCAGGTTGCCCGGGCTGGAGAGGGGGACGTCGATGTAAGCGAGAGACCCTGGCTGACCAACCGAGGGACTGATGTCCGCCTGATTTAACGCCATGATTGCATCAATTGGCGCCATGTTCACAACTGTGGCGAAGGGTACGAACCCTTGATTGTCGAGGAATGAATTGTCCTTGATGTTGACGAAAAAGCTCGAAGTGCCGCTGTTGGCATTGCCCGCTGATAGCGCCAAGGAAACCGCTCCACGAACATTCGTCAGGCCCGCAGTGCTGAAGTCGACAGATCCATCGTTGTTTGTGTCAACGATCACTGGACTGAAATGATCGATCTGCGTGAAGCCGTTGATAGGAATTTCGGAAAGCAGTACGGAGTTAGTCTTAAAGACGCCCATTTGCAAGACAAAATCTTCGGCAGCTCGATTCACTAGCGTATTGGCGTACCTGCCTGAGTTCACATACGCCAGCATGTTTTCGACAAGCGGCTGCAGATTTGGGTTGTTGGTTGGATTGAGAAGCAAATCGAAGGAGCCAGCATTTGTTTGGAACCGAACCGTCTGGCCGACCGCCGGATTTCCAACTACCGTGAAAATCGCCACCATAAAAACCGCAAAGATCGAACGCATTGATAAAGAAGCCTCAAAGGTGATAGGTGAAAGTCGATCCAAGAATCCGGAGCCGGGAAGCACGGGTAGATTCGATGACAGTTCACGAGCAAACCTTCAGCGGGCAACGAATGTAATGGCCGGAGGGCCATTTCAGCGGATAGTCTTACTATAACCGCACAATCTCCAAAACTTCCACCGCAGGCTGGTTATTAACGGTAATCGCCGCCGTGCGGCCGAAGATGGACATGCTCGCGGGAACGCCAAGTTCTTCCTGTAGTCTAGGCCCGGGCATGATCCGCCACAGGGCGCGTAACTCCACTTCTCGCAACACGTTATGACGAATGAGCGCCCGACCAAGCGGGACGGCCCGGTCGATGAACGCTTCACGAACCGCGGCCGGTAGGGCGTCGAGCCGGATACTCACCACGCCGAATTGTAGGAGGGCGCCCGTGTCGCGGCGAGTCAGCAAACTGCTCCGGGTGTAGCGGTTTTCCGCCACGGCGGTTTGAAGCACCTGGACATCAACGTGGCTGTCGTGAAACGCCTCCACGGCGACGGTCATGTGGTCGTGATGAACCAGCAGAACCTGGTACTCCAGCGGCAGCACGCTGGCGGCGACGGGCTCGAATTCGCCGATTTCGGGGAGCGAGTAGCCGAGTCGTGCCACTAAATCCGCTAGCTCCTCGCGATGGGCAGCACTTTCGGCAGCGGTAAGTTCCAGCGGGTCGGGCATCGTGTGGCGCATGGTTGATGCGGCTCGTTGGGGAACCATGCCCTCAGCCGGGGTGGGGATAGCGCCCGAGCTGATACCACGGCTCGCATTACCCTACGCTGCTCCCTCCGCCTGGACCAGCCAGAGGCCTGCGGAAGGCCGCTCCATGGGTGAGAAATTGCCCGATGCGGAGGCGACACTTACCTGCACGACCGTACCGATTTAAGTCTTCATAGTGACTTGCGGCAGATCGACGACCGTGTCGAACAGCGCGGAGTTGATCGCCGGCGTGGACGGCGAGTAGGTGAGCAACATTCGTGAATGTCGTGCGGCGAGCGACGCCGTCAATGGCCAAGCGCCATCGCTGCGCAGATGAGCGATAAGGAACTCCATCGCGCGGCGGGTGAGCGGGTGATCGGCTAGCCCCGCTGATGCTAAGCAAAGCACCACGCAAGAAGTAAGTGGGATCGAATCGAAGAAGCCGCCACTTGCTGACTGCTGCGTAGCGAGATAGCGGAACCGTAGCGAACTGAGTACTGCGGTCACAGTGCGGCGGGCGGGGTTGCGGCAGACTTGGCGCTGGCGCGCCAGTTCTAGCGCGGCTTGGGCGACTCGCTCCTCGACATCGAGTTGGATCCGCTGACCGCGAAGTGCGCTCACAAGCCGCCGCAGCGAATGCCGCCAACCGGCCGGCGTGCGGCGCCACGGAATCAGTCCTGAAGCAGCGGCGAACGGCGCAATGGCCGCGGAAGGGTACCCGCTGCACGATTCCCCTTTTCGTAACCAGCGCCACCCGCCCGCGGCAGCGAGGTACGCATCGGCCCGCGGTTCGAGGTCCGCAAACTTGGCCGGCACACCGGTAAGCTGAAAGCAAACGCGGGCCAGCGAAGTTGCAATTCGGCACGAGGGCGCGCCGACGCACTCTCCCCAGCCCCCATCCGGATTCTGTGTGCGCGCTAGCCAGCGCAATCCGCCCAACATCACTTCGCTGAGCGATTGGCCTTGCCCCGTTCTCATCGGAGCAGCGCCGATCGGCTCCGCCACCACAAGCGCAGCGGTGGCCGCGGCGGTCGCGAGGGGGGAAGCTTGGCAGCCGGCGCGGCCAGGCGCTGGTCTTGCAATCGCGAGTTCGCTTGCCGAGCGCCCGAGGGCAGTCGCCAGCAGCTGCTCGTCAGGGCGAGCATTCATATCGTTAATTGGTCAAGGAAAGAATTGCCGCTCGTGCAGAAAAGCCGTTTGCGATTACGATCAAGGCAACCTTCGTTGCCCTATTGTGCGCGCTAAACGGCGCTCCGGCGGAGCGGCGAACAAAGAACTGCGGGGCAACTCTCTGTTCTGCGAGGGGGGATTCTACGACCCGTGCGCCGATTGTGTCGAGGGGATGGCGTGCGGGGACTTTGCGGGGGTGCGCCGTGTGCGTCATGAACGCCGCATTTTGCCGAGGGATTTAAGCTTGTGCAGTGGATCATGCGTTTTTCCGCAGCGCGAAAAACCCCCGCCGTAGAGGACTCTGCGGCGGGGGTTGATAATCGTTGCCCTAAAAACGCGCGGGGGCGAGCCCCGCGGCTAACAGGCGCTAACCTTCGATCAAACCGGCGCTGACGCACTGACGCACCAGTTCGGCGACGGAGGTGACTTCCATCGTCTGGTACACGCGGCTGCGACGGGCTTCCACCGTGCGGACGCACACGCTGAGTTGCTTGGCGATTTGCTTGTTGGGAGTGCCCTCGAGCACCATCTCAAGCACTTGTCGTTCCTGGGGAGTGAGCGCTTCGAGTCGCTCCCGCGCCGCTTTACGGGCGGCCATTTTCGCGCTGATTCCTTGGGAAATCCGCAGCGCATTATCCACCGCGGCGGCGAGTTGCGAATCGCTGCACGGCTTATCAAGTACTGTCACGGCGCCGTGCTGCATTGCGTCAACCGTCAGCGGCGTGTTGGCAAACGCGGTCACAAACACGGCCGGCAACTGAATGCCATCTTGATTGAGTTTGCGCAACAGTTCGCTGCCCCGCATTCCGGGTAGTCGTTCGTCGACCAGCAGGCATGCGGTTTGGCCTGGCTGGTAACTTTGCAGAAAATCTTCTGCCGAGCGGTATCCGTGCGCGGGGCAGTTGTGCGAGCGGAAGAGTTCCACCAGCGCATCGCGGCTGTGGTCGTCGTCGTCCACCACATGCACGGCGCCGGTGTGTTTGAGAGTCGCGTTGGGAGCCTGGGTCATCGCAGGGGCCTCTTCTTCAAAATAGGGGAAGTCATCTACGGTCGTACCCCGCAGGTGACGTGCCAAACCTTGGCAATTAGCGAGTTGTTCCATAAAGGTGATTGCCACGGGACTGGTTTCCATAACGTACTGCAACACGTCTGCAACAGTGCCACCCAATTCGCCGCAAGTCATGCGGGGTGGCTTGCCCTTCAACCAGTTGAGCAACAGACGCTTCGGGCTGAGTATCCTTCAGCGAAAGTGACAAAGCTGTTCCGGCTTGCCACTTATCGGATCCTACGGAATGACTCGCAAAAAAGCTGAGCGGAGTTTCTGCAACCCGCAGCGGGTTCCCACAAGGTCGCTGCGGATCGCCACAGCGCAGGTTGAGCGCACAGAGACCATGCGTGATTCTCCGAGGAACGCGGGTGTACAAAAGTTAGCCACACACGGGACAAGACCAGCGCCACAAGCGCCACATTGCCGGCAAAATTGCCCCGAGAAGTTCGTTGTGCACGATTTCTTGCGAAACGTCAGCGGCCAGGGAGTTTAGGCTGCAAAGCCGCTTGCCAGTTCAGTTTGCGCGCAAGAGGAAGGTGGTCGCAAAACGACCAGGTCACTCCTCGCGGCGGAAGGAGAATAGAATGATGTGAAACCCGTTGTCGGTGTCGTAGACGACCCCTCCGCTGGGGGCCAGGTACTTGAGCACCGTTTCATCGCTGGGCAGGGATGCACCGCCGAGGGCGTCCCGCAACGACGACTTCCAGGGGGAGTCCTCATCCTCGGTAATATTGCGCTCCAACAGTTCCTGCAATTCCGACGAATCTGCGACGGCGAGCCAGTGCCGCGCGCCGACGCTGGGATCCGTGTAAAGAGCCCCCGCGCTTTGCTGGCCGGCGGCGAGTCGTTCGATCCGGCTGGCGATTAGCTTATATCCAATCGCATCGGCTAAGCGCGGGGCGGTTCCTTGGTGGGCGGCGATCGCGTAGTGCAGCAGTTCTTCGGTTTCCGTGACGAGCAGCGAATCGCCGACGATCCCCGCCGCGGGGGTAAACAGCCGCCGTCGTTCTTGGCGGCGTTCCCATTCTTCGCGATTCTCTTCGGGCGGTTCTTCTTGGCTGCGGTCGGGGCCGAGCCGGAAGTAGTTCACTTCGCCGTGACTGGCGGGCCGCATTTCATTGGGAAACTTGGCCGCGAGTTTGTCGAGCGTCCCTTGCATCGCAGCCGGATCAGTGAGCGAAAACCCGCGCACGGCCCCGCCGCGCCAAAGCTGAGGGTTATCGGTGTAGCCGGTGGCGATGTCGATCCGCCCGGCGAGGCCCAGCAAAAACTCCTGCTCGAAGTCGATGCCGATGTTTTTGGAGATGTTGCCGGCAATTGCTTCGCGCAAATAACCTTCGTGGCGGAACTTATCGACAACCAGGCAGATGTCGTCGAGCATCCGCGGGGTATTTACAAAGGTGGTTATGAGCGATTCGTTGCTGGCCGCTACCCAAGTCGGCGGAGTGTAATCGCCCTGTTCGAACCGCACGACTTTTAATACACCCGCGCGGGGGTTTTCCAGGAGCAAGTGAGCCCGCGTCAGGCCATCCCATTCTTCGGTGGCGTACCAACTGGCGCCGCCGATGCCGTGCAGGCCATCGAGCCCGAGCGCCGGCAGCGTGGCGAGCGCAATCGTGGCGCCGGTGTTCTTGGCGAAGATGCTGCGAATCAGTTCAATCGGCGCCACAAAGCCGAGGAGTTGGGGTGGTTCGCGACGTTCGACGAGCACCTCTTGCATGATCGCCGCGAAGCGCTCGTTCTCGGCGAGCGAGGTTTGAAATAGTGGCGGCGGAGGGTTCTTGGCGCCGGCCGGTGTCGTGGGCGGTTCCGTCGGGGGCGGCACGGGGCGGCCATCCCAGCGGGCGAGGGCTGATTCAAGTAGGTCCTTGTTAGTCGAAACTAAGAACACGTTGCCACGCCGCACGAGGCCGACCATGCGGTTCTGGTCATTCGCCGGCCGGACAACGAGTGCTTCATCGGCGGTGAGTTGTTCGCGCGCGACTTTGATGTCAAGCGCTTCGGCCGACTCCTCCATTTTTGCGAGCAGCTTTTCGGCCACGCCGAACTCATCGCCGCAGTCCACCAGCAGCATGATCTCGGGCCGCTGGCGCGGTCGGGCGACGACGCCGAGGGCGACTTCGCCCTGCGCGAGTCGTAAAATGTCGCCGAGCCCTACGCCAACTTTCTCGCTGGCGTTTTCGGTGTAGAGCCTGTCCGCTTCGGCGTAGAGGTTGTCGATCAGTGGCGACACTTCGGGGTCTTGGAGCATCTTCCCCCCTTGAGTGGCGAGGAAGCGTTCGCGCAGCAGCCGCACATCGTTGGTCCGCACGAAGAATGCGGTTTCGGTGGGAAACAGCCGCATCGCGGTGGGGCGCTCCGCGGGTTGGGCGAACGCCGTCGCGGTGAGGAGGAGTATTGAGGCGAGTGAAAAGAAAGGTTTCATATTGTGATCTGCGTGAGAATGAGTTCGGACGCCGCACGCCGCTGACCGTAGATCCCCGGCTGTTTTGCTAATCGCCAAGAGCCAACAGCCAATAGCCGCTTGTAGCGATTAGCTTGACACGCGCGGTTCTGTGCGTGTTATGCTAGCCTAACGCCTCGGCGGGCGCCGGGGCGAGGGGATTGGCTGGTGCGCTCGCGGACCAACCGTCGAAGTTTGCCAAGAGGAGATTCGCTATGTTCCGCCCAATCTTGCTGCTACCGATCGCCTTGTTGGCCGCCGCTCCAACGGTTTGGGGCCAGAACTTCGGCGGAGGGGGTGGCGCGCAGAGCGGTTCCAGCAGTTTCGGCGGGGTCTCGGCCGGGTTCGGCGGCTTGGGCGGGTCGAGCACGTTTGGCTCGGCCGGCGGCGGGTTCGGGGGCGGAGCGGGTTCCGGATTCGGCGCCGGCGGAATGGGTTCCGGCAGTTTCGGCGCGGGCGGGCTGGGCGAGCTTGGCTCGTTCGGACAGCAGGGAGGTGGCCAAGGTTTCGGTCAAACCGGTGGCGCCGCAGGGTTCGTCGGCAGCGACTCGAGCGATGTGGCGAGCGCCCTGCAATCGATGAATCGCAACGCGGGGCAGTTCATGAGCCAATTCACACGCAGCATGGGCCAGCGCGGAGGGCAGGGGGGCGGCAGTCAGCCCGAAGTGAATCGCCCGCCGGTGAAGGTGAAGCTGAGCGTGGAGTTCGAGCACCCCATCGCGGCGACGACCACGCTGCCGGAGCCAACCGTCTCGCGGCTGCAAGAAATTTACACCCGGCGGGGGCTCTCGAATGTGCAGGTGACGCTAGCTGACGGGCAGGCGACCATTACCGGCGCCGTTACCAAACCGAGTGAGCAGCGGCTGGTTGCAGCGCTGGCGCGGTTGGAGCCAGGCGTCCGAACGGTCGTGAACCAAACGTCGGTTGTCCCGCCGCCTTCCGAACCGATTCTCCCACGGTAAGCGTTTGCACTGTGGTGCCGCCCGCGGTTGCGGCAGCCGCTTGTTCGGGCGAGAGGCCCATGAGCTGCGCGACTAGCTCCTCCGAGGTCTGTGGCGCCGCCCCCGTTGTCGACGTGGAAGTCGATGTGGGCGCCAGTGCAGCAGCGGGTTGCGTTTTCTCGCGAGGCGTTTGTTTGCGATCGGGAATCAGTCCCTTGCCGCTGGGGCGGAAACCTTCCGGCAACGAAATGCTGGTGGTTTGCATCTTTCGCAGCGGCGCGGTGGTCACGGGCTGCAAGTTCGTCGCTTGCTCGACGGTGAACTGCGGCGTCAGTTCACCACTCGCAACCTGCACACCAGATACTCCCGGTTGCGTAGCGATGAGGCTCGCCGCCGGCGCTGCGGTGGGCGCAATTTTTCCCGGCAGGCGCGTGCGGCTTTGATCGCTCACGACGAGCGCGCCCCCCTTTAGGGGCTCGAAGCGGGCGATCAAACTGACCTCGGTGCTCGGGCCATCAGTTCCATCCCACGGCAGCCAGAAACTGTAGCCGACGCCGAGATCAGAATCGCTTTCGTGCTCTTCCATCGTCTCCGGCGGGAACACGTACCGCCGCGTGGGGCAGTTATCGGTCGGCACGCGATTGGTTTCGTCAAACGCGTAGACCACCAGTTGCCCCTTCACTTTAATGGGGTCCGTATCTTTGTTGTCGTAGAAATAAATCTTCCCGCCAAAGCCGCGGGTCGCGGGCTGCCCTTCGCGATGCAGCACGGTGTCGCTCCAGGTGGCGACGATCCGCGCCGGGTTCCCCTCGCGTGCTTCGTCTTTGCGGTTCCACGGGAGGCCATCGCGCGGATCGAGTTTCTTGGCGATGGCGCTCGGTTTCCAACCACCGCCACGCATCGATTGGCAACCGGTCACGCAACAAGTGAGGGCCAGCAGCGCGATGGCAAGATCGTGAATGGTGAAACGAACCATGTTGCTATTCCCCCTCTCCGGTCGGCGGCAAACGATACACGGTGTCGCTTTGCTGGTCGGTCGTCGGGCGCTGGTAACTCACTTGCGACACCGAACCCGCGCGTTGGGTCGAGCTCGTCGGCGCCATCGGCGCTGGGGTTGGAACACCTTCCATCAACGGACCGGGCGATGATTCAATCGGGCCTTCGATGATCGTGCCCTCAACGGGTTGCCCTTGCAATTCTTGTTCGGTCGGGACCGCGGTGGGGTAGAGCGTGGGGGCGTCGGCGCCGGTCCATTCGTCGCAGCGGCTGCGGAGGCCGGAGGGGCCGTGCATGTTGATCACGTCGCACAGCACCCAGCTCATGCGGGATGATTCCACTTGCTTGATCATTTCCGCATCGAGTTCGCTCTTGACGATCCGCGGCGTCATGATGATTAGCAGCTCCGTGCGTTGTTCCGAGACGCTATCGTACCGGAACAAATTGCCCAACAGCGGAATGTCGGCCAGCAGCGGCACGCGGCGATGGATGTCGAGCGTGCGCTTAGTCATCAGCCCGCTGAGCACCACGGTTTGGCCGCTGAGCGCGCTGACCGTGGTAATCGCCTGCGTGGAATCAATCCGCGGCGCCCGCAGAATGTTACCGTTGTTGGCGACGGAAATGGGGATGCCTTCCGCCTCGGCGCCCACTTCCGACTTTTCGGCCGCGACCTGCATCACCACCATGCCGTCCGGGCTGATGCGGGGGATGACCCGCAGGATGATCCCGACGTTTTCGTAGGTGATGCTGTTGGTCTGACCGAACTGCGTGAGCGACGCCTGCGTGATTCGCGGCACGCGCTGGCCGACTTGCACAATGCCTTCTTGGTTGTCGAGCGCCATCACCTGCGGCCGGCTAAGCACTTCCAAGCGGCGACTTTCTTGGAGCGCTCGAAGCAACATGCTGATGCTATTGCTCGACGCGCTGAGCACAAATCCTCCAAAGCCAAGTTCACCGTTCGTGCGATTGAGCGCGAAGTTCGAGAGACCCTGTGTGCCCACAGCCGACGCCGTGGCGAGCGCCGCATTACTGGCGGAATTGCCGAGTGGGTTGTTGTTGAATGCGAAGCCGGGGTTTTGATTCGCGGAGATGATGCGCTGTTCGGTGACGTTCGTCACCGCCCCACCGGCGGTTTGCGTTTGAGTGGTGGTGGTCAATTGCTGAACATCGGACAGCAGCGAGCGGTCAAAGAGCACCGAGTCTTGCAGGCCGAGCTCGATGCCGAACTCATCGGTATCGTTCAGCCGTACTTCGGCGATGAGGACCTGAATCATCACCATCGGTGGGCGTTCGTCGAGCTTCTCGATCAGCTGGCGGACATCTTCGTAGTAGCGTGGCGTGGCGCTCACGATGAGACTGTTGGAGACAATTTCAGGCACCACGATCACTTCCCGCTCGATCTGCTCGAACGGGCTGATGGTGAGGTCGGCCGCCTGCTCGACATCACGCTCAGTTTGTAACCATTCGTTCAGCGCAGTTGCGACATCCTGCGCGGGTGAGTTCTTAAGGCGATAGACGGTCGTGGTGCGCTCGCGGACATCGCTGTCATCGAGCCGTAGGAGAATGGCTTCAACCACGGCGAGGTCTTCGGTTGTCCCGGCCGCGATGATGCTGTTGGTCCGCTGATCGACCGAGAGTTGCAAACCGACCAGACTACTGCCGCCGGCTCCAAAGCCGCCCGGTTCGTTGTTGTCTTCCGTAGTGCCGAAGAGCGTTTCGAGCATCTCGGCCAAACTCGTTGCATCGCCGTTAGCGATGGTGAAGACCTTGAGTTCCGCCTCGGCGCTCGCCGAGCGGTCCATTTGTTCGATCAGCGCGGCGATCAGTTCCATGCTGTCGCTGGGCGCCGTAACTACCAGCGTGTTGGCTCGTTCGTCAGCCGCGAAGCGCACGTTGCTGAGCACGCCTGATTGCAAGCGGCGTTTGGTTTCAGCGTCGATGGCGATGAACTGCAGCGCGGCGGAGCGGCTGGCGGTTTCGCCGTCCCCCCCTTCCGTGCTGGGATTGATGGCCGTTTCCAGCACCGTTTCCAGTTCCGTGGCGAGCGTATTCTTGAGCGGGAAGACGCGCACTTCATCCACTGCGGCGGCCGTGCCGACATCGATCTTGTTAATCAGCTCGCGAATTTCGGCGATGTCCCGTGGTCCGGCGCTCACCACCAGCGAATTGGAACGGGTGTCCGCCACCACCAACGCTTTGGGAATCAGCGTGGGGGTTTCATCGTTCTGCATGTCGGCCCGTTCGCCGAGGAAGTTGTTCACCAGTTCGGCTGCTTGCTCAGCAGCGGCAAACTTCAACTGAAAAACTTCAAACCGCGTGGCGGCTTCGACCGGTTGATCGAGCTTCTTGGCAAGCTCGACCGCCATCTGCACATTCTCGGGCCGGCCAATGAGTAGCAGCGAATTCGGCTTGCCCAGCGGCGTGACATTCACCGTGCCGGTGCGGGCGCCGAGGACTTGTTCGTACACCCGGTTCAGCAGCCGCGCCATCAGCACGCTATCGACATGCGCCAGCGGCAGCACCTCAATCGCTGGCGCCGTGGTTTGGCTGAGCGATTCAATTTGGTTGATGATTTCCATCACCCGCGCGACGTCTTCGTCGTTCCCGCGCACGATGATGATGTCCAGCCCTTCAACAAACTCGACCTGCACGGGTCCCAAGATTTGGCCGGCCCCAGCGTCGGGCGGTCCCGACGCTGGCGACCCATTTCGCGGAGAAGCAGCGCCCGCATTGGGGGTCGTTGTACTCGGCCCTGCATTGAGCGCCGCAACGTCCGGCGCCGCCCCTTCCCCCGGCTGCGCGAGCGCCGCGAGCGCCGCCTTCACCTTCGCCGGTTGCGCGCTTGGCGTCTGCACAAGCTGCGTCACCCCTTCGCCCGCCGCCGAACGGTCAATCGCCGCCACGACTTTCGCCCACGCGGCCGCTTCGTTCGGCTCGCCGCTGATGAGCACCTGCCCAGTGCTGGGGTTGGCGTTGATTTCCACGCCGCCAGCGCTATCCATCCGCACGGGGAAGGAGAGCCACTGCTCGGCCGGGTCCCACGTCTTTGGCAGCGGCCGCCGCACGACTGCCTCAATCCGCGCGTGAACCTGATCCACCGTTGCATTGCTGAGCTGCACCTGGGCGCCGGCCGCTTGCGGCTTCGCGACTTCCGGCGCCACGAGCGGCTTGCCAGCTAGAAACGCAGCGAGTTTGTCGTGAACATCATTCGTCGCGAAGACAATGAGTTGCCCGGTGCGCTGATCCCACGCAAACCGCCGCGAGACCGAAGGATCAACCGTTTCGAGCCAGCGCACCACCTCGGCCTGCTTGGCTGGTGGAATGGCGTACGATTCAAGACGGGTTGGCGCTGCTGGAGTTTGGGCGCTGGCAGTCGGGGCGATCACCATCGCCACGGCCAACATCAGTCGGCCGCCCAGCGACGAAATCCCGGCGATCAGGGGGCGATCCATCGCACTTCCTGCATTGCTAGTGTCACTACCGCCAAGTGCGCGCGCTCCACGGCGCAGCTCGCCAATCGGCAGTGTTGGTTTAATCGGCAAAGTTTGCCGAGATCGCCAGTTATTCCCACGTGGCAGGGTCGCGCTATGGCAGACTGGAGGTTTTGGGAGGACGAGGCACTCAGCGGCGACCGATAATGCCGAGGCATCGCCCTGAAGTTAACTTGGCGAATCTACCGATCTCGCGAAGATCAGTTTGTCTGCAAGCTGTTGGCGTACGCCAACGTGATGATCGCCAGGATGAGAATTGCGATCGCGGCTTGCAGCGTGCGGACCGTCCCTTTCGCGACGCCACGCCATTCGCCGGCCGCAAAGCCGATCCCTGCCGCCACGATGAGCGCCATGCCAATATTGGCGCCCCAGCCGACAGTCGTGCCTAGATCAGCTCGGCCCGCGCGATCGAGATAGTAGGCCCCGATTCCGTAGGGAATTTGAGCCATGAAGTGGACGAGGCCCATGGTCGAGGCAATCATAAAGTCGCGTTTGGAGCCCGGGGCGAGGTAATTGCGCCATGCTCCCATAAGGCGCCATCTCCCGCCGGACATGTGTTACGGTGGAAGCACGCTTGAGTATTTCGCGGTGATGGTCGTCAGTCATCTCCTGAAACCCCAAAAATGCGGCCAGCCCCGGGGAGATGCACCCATTGACCATCATCATGCCGATCATGCCGGCGTCTGCCGCCATGGCGGTGTGCGCGCCCAGCCGCCCACTATGGTAGCTATTTCGCATGGTCACCACGCCCGAACTATCGCGCGCCGCCTTTTCGATCGCCAGATTCATCGCTTCAGTCACGGCGACTTGGCCAAAACTTTGCTTACCATCCAGCACCGCGCTGGAGGCTGTTTCTCTAAGCACCTCTGGGCGCGAGGCGGGCAAGAGCTCCCCGCTCTGAATCGCGCCGCAGTACTGTGACACACGCAACACGCCGTAAGAGTCGTGACCAAGCAGGTTCGATTCGACCAAGTGGTCGGCGACAATCTGAGCATGCGGCGGGGGAGCGCCAGCTTTCTCGAAGATGCAAGTGTCGTAAGCTTCGAATTGATCGGGATACAGAACAGACACTTTTTTCGAGATGCTCCTAGAATACGAGTGCTCATTGGCAGCCAGCGAAATCCGAGCCTACGGGACAGAGAAGCCGCTTTCTTCGACGGACTTGTAGTCAAATTTCATGCGGACGCAAGAATTTGAGTGTGCACAAATGTTCTGTTAGTGGTCAAAAGCGCTTAGTCGTTCTCGTTTACTTCGGCTGCGGAAGGTGCTACCCTTTGGCAGCTACTGTTGCCGGGTTCGTCCCAGGACTCGCAGTCCTGTGTGCCGCCCCCGCGCCTTAGGGGGAATGCTTGGAAGGCTGTGAGCGAAGCGATCCAACGATTGTCGTTGTCCGAGAAGGTGTACCAGCACCTCCGCGCAATGCTTGCGCGCCGGGAGTTCCACGTGGGCGACCGAATCAATGCCCGCCAGTTTGCGACGGACCTGAATGTCAGCCGCACGACCGTTAATAAGGCCATTGAGCGGCTGATCGCGGACGGACTGGTGACCACCGATGAGTCCCGGCACCCGGTGATCGCTTCGCTACCGGCAAAACTCAAAGTTTATGACACGCCGCAATTTGCGTTCTCGAATCAAACCGATAGCGCGTACGAGTTGCTCCTGGAACGCGTGTTAAGAGGCGACTTTCCCCCCGGTGAAGTGATTAAAGAGCGTCGCCTCGCCCTAGAAATTGGCGTGAATCCGGCGACAATTCGCCGCGCCGCCGAGTGGTTGAGCCGGGAGGGACTCATCGAGCGGCTGCCGCGCCGCGGTTGGCGGGTAAATCCGCTGAGTACGCGCGACCTGAAGGACGCCTACCAGATTCGCCTGTTGCTCGAGCCGCTGGCGATTGCGGGGGCCGTTTCGCGAATCACTGTCGAGAATCTGGATGCGCTCGCGGAGCAGACGGATCGGCTGATTGCCCTTGGTGAACAAGCCACTGTGTATGACCGCCGCGAAGCGGATCACCAATTCCATATCGCCATCTGTTCCGCTTCGGGCAACCGGGTGCTTGCGGAGACATTGACTCCGCTGATTCGGCAGGTCTTGCTGATTACAACCGTTGGTTTTCGCTACGGCCGCTCAATGCGAACTTTTGAAGAGCATCACGAAATCTTGGATGCCTTGCGAAAACGGGACGAAGCAACCGCGACGAAGTTGATGAAGACCCATCTTCGCAACGCGATGAAGTTTAACGCGGAGATGTGGGAGCGTCATTAGCCGTCGCGGCTGAGAGATTGACGCGACCGAATTTCGCGGAAGAGAGTCTCGACCTGCGCGACCATGTTTCCGTAGTCGTCGCCAATCTGTAGCCACTGCACTCCGCGGTCGGCTGCCGCAAACGCACCCCGGGCACAGGCGCCCATTCCACTCCCAACGTACTTCCCCGCCTTGTCGCAATCCACTAAGAGCTTTACTTGGAATCGATCATTCTCGGCCCGTTTCAAAAACAACCGCGTGGATTGTCAAACTGGTTTTTTGGGGTGGCACTGTCCGGCTTGTCCGGTAGCGTGAAGCGGGTACCCGGCGCCCATTACCGGGCAAGCCGGACAGTGCCACCCCAAAATTTGGCTGTGACAAACCACTCGGCATTTGTGACAAGATTTGCAGGAGGCCTCGGAGAGGCCTCCTACAGAACCAGCGAAGTTGCTTTATGACGCGAATGTTACACCTGGCGCTCGACCCCTGTCGAACGGAGGTGAATGGTCTTTCGCTCGAGATCATGATGAGCTTCGATGTAGCGGACCGTTCCGCTGCGAGCGCGCATCATGACCGAGTAAGTGATGGCAATCGAACCCCGCACTTCCACTCCTTTGATCAGGGGGCTCGAACTAATTCCGGTCGCCACGAATACCAGGTTCTCGCCGCGCGCGAGGTCCTTCGAGACGAACTCGCGGTTGAGCTGATCGCCCCAGCCACTTTCGATCAGTTGCGTACGCTCCGCCTCATCGCGCGGCCAAATGCGGGCCCGCATGCCGCCACCCAAACAGCGCAGCCCAGCGGCGGAGAGCACCGCTTCGGGCGCCCCCCCGATCCCCGCGTAGAGATCGATGCTCGACGTATGGAGCGCTGGCGCCAGGGCGGCGGCGATATCGCCATCCTGAATCAGGCGGAGCGCTGCCCCTTTGGTGCGAATGTCGTCGATCAGTTGTTGATTGCGCGGACGATCGAGCACGCACACCACAACGTCGCGCACCTGCTTGCCCAAGACCCGGGCAGTGAGTTCAATGACTTCCCCAATCGGCGTGTCGATTGAAAGGGGAAGCTTAGGATCCGCTAACGACGCCTTCCGCACTTCCAGGGGATACGCCAGCTTTTGCATGTAGAATGCCGGGATGTCCTGCAGACACGGCTCACCGTCGGTCGGTGCGGCCGCCGCGATGCAGCTCAGGGAGTTGGGCATCCCTTTGCTGACGTTGGTCGTGCCATCAATCGGATCGAGCGCGATTTCAAATTGCGGGGCGCCCGCTTTCCAGGTGCCTACCCGTTCGCCGCGAAACAATCCCGGCGCCTGGTCTTTGATCCCTTCGCCGATTACCACCTCGCCGCGGATGGGCACCAAGTCCAGCATCCCGCGAATGGCGTCGCACGCGGCGGCGTCGGCCAGTTCCTTCTGTCCTTTGCCCAGCCATTGCAGCGTGTTGAGCGCCGCACACTCGGTCGCGCGGAGGAAATCAAACTCGATTTGACGTTCAAAATCTTCGTCGTAAGAACTCATTTCGATGGGAAGGCGAGATAAGGGGACGGCCTGCGGAGAAGAGCGGTTGCAGTCGCTTCCGCGAATCCCTTGCAAACCGGAGAGTCTCAGGCCAGGAGACGACACATTACAACAACATCCCAATGAAGAATCAACCGATCACGCGATGATTCGCAAAGTCTCCTTTCGAATAACGGAGGAATTCGGCGCTTCACCCGCCCGTTCACCCGGCGTCGCTTTTCGGGATGGCCATGCCCGGGCGGATCGGTTGGCCGAGCGAGACGCTAAAGATTCCTTCGCTCGTTTTGTAGGTGATAGCGCGCTGCTCAACGGAGACGATGTCGCCTTCCAGCAAGCCAACCTTCAGCTTGTCCCCCGCCTTCAGCCGAAGAGTTTCGTCCTTGGTGCGAACATGAATCCACGCTTGGTCCTGCACGATGCCGGTGAGGTAGGCGTGCTCGGCGTCGTCGAACTTCGGGGGTGGGGGCGGATCCTTCTTGACGACTTTGGGTTCCGGCGGTTTCGGCGGGGCAGGGGGGGCGTACTTCGCAAAGAGGTTGCGAGACATGAGCTCGCCGACATACTTTGCTTCGTCGCCGCTGGCGAGCGCCACGACTTCAGGCATTCCTTCATCGCGGGTGGCGCCACGGACTGCGAGCGCTTCGATGCCAAGCGCCACTTTGAATTGTTGGCCTCCGGCGAGCCGGGTGATTTGCAGCTTCGTTAGCTTGTGCAGCGCGCCGGCCGAGTAGAACTTATGCAAGAACTTAGTGAGCTGACTGAGGTCGCCCTGTGCTTCGGCTGTGTACGAAATCGCCGAGTAAGCGTCACCGCGCGCTTGTGCGCCAGACAGCTTCACGTCGTCGAGTTGGAGCCCCGCCGCTTCACCCTGCGCGATGAGCCACGCTCGATATTCTGACTGGGCCTGATCGATATCGGTAGGCAGCGACTGGGCTTGCCAGACCTCAAGTTGCCGCAGCTTGGCCTGGGCTTGGGACTGTTCGAGCTGCGCGTCGGCCACCGCTTGCCGCGCGCTATCGAGCCGCGCTTGGCGTTCGCTTTGCGCGTCCTGGAACCATTGCCAGCCGCTCCATACCGCCCACAGCCCAACGATGCCCACCACGCCAGCGAGCAAGTTTTGTTCGCGTTTGGTCATGGCGCTGCCTCCTCCGTTTCCTGCTCTGTGGCAGCGGGAGGCACCCCCACAACATACTGCACGCTCCACTTGTATTCCCCTTCGGCGGGGGAGTTCTCGACGCTTAACGGCTCCAGCGGATGCTCCGGGTCCCGTAGTCGGCTTTCTAGTTCCGACAGCTTGGAGCGATCTCGGGCGGCCGCCTTCAGCTCAAGTCGGCCACCAGTCGTGCCAGTGACGGGGCGACTGGTTGCGAGCAAGCTGGTGACGAGCACATCACTCTCAACTGGGAACTCCTTGGAGTCGAGCGGTTGCGGGCGCAACTTGTTGCTAAGACGGGTGAGCTCTTCCAACCAGTTGACGTTCGTGCCGCGCCACTTTTCAATCTCAGCGGCTTGGGCGAGATACGGTTCAAACTTTTCTGTTTCTTTTTTCACGCTGGCAAGTTGCGCGTTGACGCTGGCGAGGTCGGCATCGAGATTGGCGACGCGCGAGTAACCCCACCAGCCGCCCAAGAGCAGCGTCGCCGCCGCTGCGCCGGCCAGCAGCCGCTGGCGTCGGGCCGGGGCCGTGTCAATCACCGGCTGTTTCGGATGCAGAAAGTCAATCGCCGGCGTGATGTGCGCGGCTTCGTCGAGCAGTGCTCCCAGCAGCCCAGCCGAGTCAGCCAATTCCGCTCCGGAGTCGAGCACCAAGAGTTTGTCGATCCCGGGTCGTAGGGGAGTGCGACTGACGGTTGGCGCTCCCTCACGAGGCGGTGTTGTTTCCTGACGCGAATCTTCCAGCACCTGCACGCCATTGATCGTCGTTTCGGCGAACTGTCCGCGCGCGGCGAGCAGGGTTTGACGAATCGCGGGATCAACTCCGGCAGCGTCACCCAAAACCTGCCGCACAAGCATTGGCTTATCATCGTGCGAAAGCACGAGGTCCAATCCGTGCGGGCAGCGCGTGGCCACCAGTTGCACACCGCTGCGCGCAGCGGGAACGAGTCGTCCAACCAAGTTAGTCGCCGCCAGCGGCCGCAGCACGATCCGCGTGAGCGGTAGTTCAAGTTCCGCGGCAAGCGCTTGCGCCGCGACGAAGATTTCATCGCTCAGCCGCGCGACCAGCACGCGTGTGGAGCCGGGCGTCGGCGAATCAACCGGCACGTAGTCGAGCACTAGTTCATCAGCCGAAGGAAACTCTCGCTCAGCTTGCAACTGCACCATGTTCGGCAGTTCGCGCTCGTCGTTGGTGGGTAGCGTGAGCAAGCGCAACTGCACTTCCCCGCCACCGACGACAATCACCAGCGACGTACGGGACTTCTTGATCCCCGCAACCTGCTTATGCACTTCATCGGCCAGCGCCTTCGCACCGCCCGCGGTCGTCCGAGCGACGGTGAACATTTTCGAGACCCGTGCCGGCGCGCCACTCCCTTCGAGGAGCGCCCCGCGCACCTCCGTTCCCGCAATCTCAATCGCCAACAGCCGTGACATCGAAGGTCTTTACCTAGTGGATCCGTTTCCGTTTAGCCGCGACGCACTAGCGGAGCGCGTTTCGCCGGCGTGGACATTCCCCTCCATTCTAAACACCGCTGTGCCGGGGAGCGAATCGCGGAAAATCGGCCCGAACGGGAGAGAACGGCCGGCGGTGGATACTTTCGAGAACAAACTTAAACCGCCGCGGCACTGCAACTGTGGCGCACAGACGGTGTCGGCAAACCCGTGGCCGACAGCCCTTGCGGCAGGAACAAGTCGTAGTGATCAATCGTTTCGCCGACTTGAATCACCAGCACCGCATCCTGCGCGGCCGTCGACTGACAGGGGCTCTGCACGATGACTGCTTCGTGTTCGACATGCGATAGGTCCTACTCGATTTCACCGAGTTGGAGCTTTCAGCGCAACCTTGGCCGAATGAGCATTGCTATTTGTCATGAATGATGACCCCCTTGAAATCCGAGTACCAAATCCCAAGGTGAAAAGGAAGCTGAGGGCGACAATCGCAATCCCCGCTGGCTCCGGCACGGCCACCCCCCCCACCATCACCCGATCCCGCCACACCGTGTAATCCGCCGCATCGATCACCCCGTCGAACGCGCCATCGGCGGTGAGGGAGCTACCGGTTGCAAAGCGACCGGCGAAGGTGGCTTGCCACGCTGTGTAGTCGGCGGCGGTGACGAAACCGTCGCGGTTGTAGTCGCCCGTCGGAAGCACCGCCTGCAAAGCGGCTTCGCTCAGCAACGTGTGTCCGCGAGCGGTGGGATGAACGCCATCCCAAAAAACGTAGCCACTCGCATCCGCGACGCCTTGGCCTTTGTCGAGCACATTCGTGAAACCCCACTGCGTGGGGTTTGCCACAAGGTTATCGAAGAGCGTTTCAACATCTAGCGAACGAATCGCGACGTCCGGCCGTGCGTCGCCGAGCGTTGCGAAGGAACTCGCCAGTGCGTCGTTGAGCGCGATGGTGAGATTCGAAATATTCGCGGCGCTCGCGGCGTTGCGGTTGTAGTCGGGCGTCAAGCCGAGCCGCGGCAGGTTGATCGTGAGGAGGTTCCTCGCGCCAGCATTCACCAACCGCTGCGCTTGGTTGGTGATGCCGCTCGCTAACGAGCTGGTATTCGTCACGCCGTTGAATAAATCGCTCGCCCCGATGAAGACCACGAACAAGGCGCCCGCCGGCGCGCTCTGGCCGCCCAACCGGTTGAGATAGTCGCTGACTTGTTCGTCGAGATCGTTGATGAACAAACCCGTGAACCCGCCCGTGCCGGTCAGTCGCGCGCCGCCGTACGCAAAATCGTTCCCGCCGGCGCCGCTACGGGTGAGCGTGCCGAGACCGAGGCCCGTCGAAAGCCGCTCGGCATACACGGGTCCGTTCGAGTACCGGCCCTGGAAGTAGTTCGAGCCGGGTGAGAACCCTAGGGTCGCGGCCGAGGTATTGCCGACATCGGAGAGGCTATCGCCAAACACCATCAAGCTCGTGTACGGGCCAGCCGCCGCCGTTCCGTACAGAGCGAGGACTGTCAGCATCGAGAAAGAAAAAATAAGTCGCATGGCGAACGTCTCGTCAATAAGAGTTGCTGTAAATTGTAGCAGGCCTCGTCACGAAGGCCGGGCCATCCGCATTAATAGCACTCCAGAAACAGTTTCCAGCGTCGAGTTGGCAACCGAGTGCCCGCAATTACGGCTTATGGCCGAAGATTTGGACAAGATTCGTTCAGCCGCAACGAAGTCCATTGGGAAGCCCGCGCCCTCAGCCGGCAAAAAATTAAGTGTTTCCCCGCTTGCGAGCGCTTTCATTCCCGCCGATGATAGGGCCAGCGGCTCCTCAGTTGGCTCCTCGGGCAGATTCTCTTCTGTCATTCCCTCGGCTAGCGAAAAATCAAAGGATCGGGCACGTGAACGCGGCAATTCGGTTGGCGATTTTGTTTCTCATGATGTTGGGGCAGCAACTCAGTGCCCAGACCACGGCTGATTCCCAGGCGACTGGCCCCGCGTACGAAGGCGGCAGTACCGACACCGGGCCGCAGTACGCCAAGCCAAAACCAAAAGCCGCGACGAAACCACAAGGTCCGTGGCGTCCGGTGGACCTAGCGCAAGGGAGCGTTGAAGAGCGAATCGCCAAACTGCTGGCGACGATGACACTCGAAGAGAAAATCGGTCAGCTTCATCAAGTGACAACCGTGGGTGATAAGGTCTCCCCCGAACTCGCCGAGGAAGTTCGCAATGGCCAAGTTGGTTCGGTCTTCTACACCGGTAAAGCAGAACTTGTGAAGGAAGTGCAGCGTATCGCCACGGAAGAATCGCGCTTGGGCTTGCCGCTACTGTTGCCGCGCGATGTGATTCACGGCTTTCGCACCGTGATGCCCATTCCGCTTGGGCAAGCAGCGACTTGGAATCCCGAGCTGGTGGAAGCCGCGTGCGCCGTGGCCGCGCGCGAAGCACGGCAGGAAGGGGTCAACTGGACCTTCGCCCCGATGCTCGATGTGAGCCGCGATCCCCGTTGGGGCCGCATTGCCGAATCATTTGGTGAGGACCCCGTGCTTTGCACAGAACTGGCCCGCGCTTCGGTGCTGGGCTACCAAGGCGCAGGCCCCGAAGTCGCCGCTGACAGGATTGTCGCGTGCGCCAAGCACTACGTCGCCTACGGGCTCAGCGAAGGGGGCCGCGACTACAACCAAACGATGGTCGCCGTCAGCGAACTGCACAATGCATATTTGCCGTCGTTCCATGCCGCGATTAATGCGGGCTGCTGGACGGTGATGACCGGCTTTAATTCGCTCAACGGCACGCCGGCGACGGGCAATCGCCACACGGTCCGCAAAATCCTTAAGGAACAATGGCAATTCCCAGGTCTGGTGGTCAGCGATTGGGGCTCGATCATCGAGATGATCGCGCACGGTTATTGTCGTGACGAGCGCGATGCGGGCTTGCGTGCCTTCCAAGCGGGCGTGGATATGGAAATGGCTTCCACCACCTATCGCACCTACATGGCGGAACTCATTGAAAACAAAAAGATCTCGCCGAAGCTGCTCGACGACGCCGTCGCCCGCATCATTCGCGTGAAACTGCATGTGGCGCCGACGCCGGCCGATGTGAAGCCCTCCGGCCCGCCGGATGACGCCGCGCGCGAAATCGCCCGCTCGATTGCCCGGCAGTCAATCGTGCTGCTGAAGAACGATTCGCAAACTTTGCCGCTCGATGCGCGCAAGCTCAAACAGGTTGCCGTGATCGGCCCCCTGGCCGACGCCCAGCGCGATCAGCTCGGCTGCTGGACGCTCGATGGCAAAGCCGAAGAGAGCATCACCCCGCTCGCGGGTCTCAAGGAAGCGCTCTCCGGCAAGGCAGAAGTTAAGTTTGTCAAAGCGCTCGAAAGTTCAGTCGATGAACAGGGCGCCGGCATCGACGACGCGGTGAAAGCGGCCGCAGCGAGTGACGCGATCATCGCCTGCATTGGCGAAGAGTGGTGGCTCAGCGGCGAAGCAAGCAGCCGGGCCAGTCTCGATCTGCCCGGCGCTCAGGCCAAGCTCGTGCGCAAACTCGCGGCCACAGGCAAGCCGCTCATTTTGGTGGTAATCGCTGGTCGGCCGCTCACCATTGGCGCCGAAGTCGCCGCCGCCGATGCGGTCTGCTATGCGTGGCACCCCGGCACCATGGGTGGACCCGCGATCGCCGATATTCTGCTTGGCAAGGAATCACCTTCCGGCCGCTTGCCGGTCACCATTCCGAAGCACGTTGGCCAAGTGCCGCTGTACTACAGTCACACCAGCACCGGTCGCCCGCCGGTGGCCAACTTGCGGCCCCCCATCGGTGCGGGGCTGCTCGACTATCAAAACGGGCAGAAGTACACCTCGCACTATTTGGACACCGATCCCTTCCCCCTCTTCCCCTTCGGCTTCGGGCTTACCTACTCAAAGTTTGCGTACGAAGGGCTGGAACTTTCCACCGCGCGCCTGAGCGCCGGCCAAACTCTCGCCGTGCGGGCGAAGCTCACCAACATCGGCGATGTCACGGCGACCGAAGTCGCCCAACTCTACGTGCATGACGTGGTGGCGAAGATCGTGCGGCCGGTGCGCGAGTTGAAAGCGTTCCGGAGGATTACGCTTGAACCGGGCGAATCAACCGTGGTCGAGTTCGCGCTGAATGCCGAGCAGTTGTCGTACGTCAACAACGCCGGCGTACGGGTGTTGGAGCCGGGCCTGTTTGAAGTGGGCATCGGCGGCGACAGCACGGTCAAACTCGATGGCAAGTTCCGCGTCGCCGGCCCGCTGGGCCTGGCGAACAAACGCCCCCCGCGAACCGCGAAGGCGGATTAGAGTTGGCGGTCGTCGTCCGAATCGATACATTACAAGGCACCCAACAACTCCCAGCCAATAGCTGATAGCCAATAGCTTCCCCATGCCCGCCTCGATCGAAGATGTCGCCCGGCTTGCGAACGTGTCGATCAGCACGGTCTCGCGGGTGCTCAACCATCGCGACTTGGTGAACGCCAAAACGCGCGGCCGGGTCGAAGAAGCGATCAAAGAACTCGGCTATCGGCCGAACGTCTTTGCTCGCGGACTGATGCTCCGCAAGAGCAATATCCTCGGCTTTGTGCTGCCGGACGTTCATGGCGAATTCTATTCCGAAGTCATCCGCGGCGCCAACCTCACCGCGCGAGAACTTGGCTACCATCTACTCGTCTCCAGCGTGAACGCCGATGAGGATGGTTACGATGTGCTCAGCACCGTCGGTAACCACGGGCTCATCGACGGGATTGTGGTGATGGTCTCGGAAATCGATTCCCGCATCCGTGAAACCTTAGCCAGCGTGCAGATTCCGCTGGTGGTGCTCGATGGCGATGTCCCCGGCGTGAAGCACGACAGCGTGGTGATCGACCAGCGCCGCGGCGCCGCCGCGATGATGACGCACCTGCTCACCAGTCGTCCCGGCAAGCGGATCGTCTTCCTCGGCGGGCACGAGACGAACCTCGACACGATTGACCGCTTGGCCGCTTATCGCGACGCGCTAACCGCCGCCGGCGCCCCGCCCGCGGAAAGTGATGTCCACTACCTCGACTACCGCTACGAAACCGCCTACAAGTTCGCGGCGAAAGAAGTGCATGGCTGGGTCGCCTCTGGCGCCACGGTCTTCGCGGCGAACGACGAAATGGCGGCCGGCGTGATCGACGCCGCCATCAGTGCCGGCATCAGCGTTCCCACCGATCTGCGCGTGGTCGGCTACGACGACACGCGGCTCGCCCAGATGACCCGCCCGCACTTAACTACCGTCCACGTGCCCATGTCCGAAATGGGCGCCGCCGCGGTCGAGCTGCTCTGCCAACGCCTAAAGAACGCCGATCGCCCCGAAACAAAAATCACGCTCCAAACGGAACTGGTGGTGCGGCAGTCGTGTGGCGCCGTCGCGAGCTTGGCCGGTGCCGAACGCCGCGCCGCGAAGTAGCGCTCGGTTTAGTGGAAATCCATCACCCGCAGGAGCCGGTTTGCAACGCAACGCGCGGGGCAGTGGATTCAGCTTGACTTACGGAACAGAGTCCAACTCACCGCCCCGTGGGTTGCGTTGGCTCTTTATCTGCAAAACGGCGGCTGTGACGCCGATGATACACAGCGCTAGGACCAACGCGTTCGGTTCCGGCACACTCGCAGCCGCGGCGGCGGCCGGCGTGAAGTTGTTCTTCCACACGTTGTAATCGAGCGCATTCACGACCCCGTTCATATCGCCATCCGCGCGCAGATCGGTCAGCGAACCCACTGTCTCCCGGTAGACCGTGTAGTCGGCGGTATCCACCACGCCGTCCAGATTGTAGTCGCCATCGAGAATCGGGGCGAAAACGCGGGACGTGAAGAAGTTTGAATCCACACTTTCCATCAAGCCGAACAACAGGAACAAGTGATCCACCAGCCCCGCATCGTTCGGTACCCAGGTCGGCTGCGTTTGGGATTGCCGCACCAAGCCATAGCGGTAACGCGGGTCACTCGTGGGAATCTGCGTGTTGTAGATTTGCAGCAGCGTCGTCATATCGCCCCACGCGGCCACCGCTTCCGGAGACAAGACATTGCCCGGATGACTGAACAGCCGGTCTGCGGTGTAACCGCTCGGACTCACACCCGCGGTTAATCCGTAGCGAAACGCTTCACCAAGCACAGCACTGGAGTAATTCTTGTCGATGGTCTGCGCGTTGTCGAGAAACACATCCAGCTCGGGCCGGAGGGCAAAGTCGCCGTTGAAAAAGTGCATCTGCTGTGTCCAAAACGCGGGCGCGTAGTAGTTTCC
The DNA here is from genome assembly GCA_022841705.1 of Pirellulales bacterium. GTDB lineage: Bacteria > Planctomycetota > Planctomycetia > Pirellulales > Lacipirellulaceae. The sequence goes on along the minus strand of JALHQZ010000002.1, from coordinate 860,352 downwards.
GTCGGTGAGCGTCGGCACGCCGCCATAGGATCGCTTCGTGATGTTCGCAGGGTTCAGCCAACGGTGCTTGACCGCCACCGCGCGGTTGTTATTGTCTTGCCGAAGCGCAAGACTCTCCACCAACATGTATTCATTCCAGGGCCGAACGGTGGCGGTCGATTGTCCGCCTCCCGCTTTGGTCATGTTGAGGAAAATCCTTCCATCAAGACTTGGGTGAATCGCGGCATTAAAATCAACGCTGGAGGTCAGTTGATCCGCCAGCGAAGCGATTGTCGCGTTCCCCGCAAAATGGTTCTTCGCGAACTGCGCGCCCGCCACCAGCAGCGCCGAGCTGATCGGACTATACGACGCATCCCAGCCACCGCCTGCCGGCGCCCCAGTGCTGAGATTCATAAAGTGAATGAAGTGCCCGTCGGCGGAGCGGTCGGGATTCACTCCGGGGGTTTGACCCGCGTGGGCGGAGAGAATGTTGATTACCCGCTGCGGCGCGTCGGTCACTTTTCCCAGCTCATCGAGCGCGGCGAGCGACACGAGCGCGAAGCCCGCGGCATCCGGCGTAGCGGGATGAAAGTTCGTGGCGGTCGGCGACAACTGCAACGAATCCCTCACCAGCCCCGAGGGCTGAATGGCGGCCAGCACATAATTCCGTAGGCGGTTGAACTGGTCATCGCGCACCGCGGCCAAATCCTGGCCGGTCACCCCCGTAGCGGTGAGGAGCAGCGTGGCGAGCAAGAGGGAGAAAAAACGCATCGATCAAAAACCGGGAAGAGGCGAGCCAACTTCGATCCTACCCCAAACTAGGGGGATTGCGCGGAAAAAAACCGCGGGATTTATCGCGGCAAACCGCCCGGTTTCCCTCTTGGGAAAAGAATCGAAAAATTGTTATGAAAGCGCTTGCAATATCTCCAGCTTATGGGTAATTTGAAATGAGCAACTTCTCCCTACGGAACTTGTCTGGGCGGTTGGCTTTTGGGCTCGGCGAGTTTCGCGGCGGCTATTCCAAATTAACAGTCTCGATTTTTTACCGGGTGATGTCATGCGCCGATTGGATCGTCGAAGTGCGTTCACGCTCGTGGAACTCTTGGTCGTCATTGCCATCATTGGCATCTTGGTAGCGCTGTTGCTGCCGGCGGTGCAGGCGGCGCGGGAGGCAGCGCGCAGAACGCAGTGCAAGACGAACCTGAAGAACATCGGACTGTCGGTGATTAACTTCGCCGAGACCTACAAAATGTTCCCTACGGGCGGCACCGAGAATGGCATCGGCATCGAGTGGTACTTGCGTGACTCGTACTCAGTACCGAACCCCGCGAATCGCAAGGGGCCTCCGAATGGTCCACTCAAGCAGGGGCTGGGTTGGATGTTCCAAATTCTCCCGTACCTTGAAGAAGGAGCGGTGCAAGGATTAACCAGAACCACCGATTTAGCCAAGGTGCCAATCCCGCTCTACAATTGCCCCTCTCGTCGCACGAACGTCTTTCACCCGCAGTCGGGAGTGTCGCTAGTTGACTACGCCGCTGTAACGGCGGCCCCAGCGAGATCGGAAGTTGGCGATGTGGAGTTCGCAAAGTACCTCGCCGATCGAACTGGAAACAACGAAGGCAATTGGGTTCCTGCGTTTTGGGGATGCGTGCAGTGCGGCGCCGGTCAGGGCAGAGGCTTAACCGGGGGTGCTGGGTCGATGGAGGGCGAGTTTAATGCGGGCCGTCGCCCAATTTTTCGCGGCATCATTCAACGTGGAGATTGGATTCCGATTCCAGCGCCTGGAAAGCACATTGGATATCAGCTGAAAATGACGTTCGCCAAGATCACGGACGGAACCAGTAAGACGATGTTCGCTTCCGAAAAGTTCGTCCCAGTGGCAGCCCATGTTGGCTTGGCTGGCTATCCAGCGGACGACCGCGGCTGGGCCGATGGTTACGATTTCGACCATTTACGACTTGCGATTGCTCCGATCGTTTCTGATAGCGCGATTGACGTTCCTAATACGGTCGATCACCAATGGGTCTACAATTACTCGTTTGGCTCGTCTCATCCCGGCGGGGTCAACGTGGTCAACGCTGATGGATCGGTCACGTTTATCAACTATGATACAGATCGTGAGTTAGTGAATCGCATGGCGCACCGCTCCGATGGCGAGCAAACGAACTAGCAGTTGATTGAGGATTTGCGAGCTTCTTTTCTCGTTTACAACACTGGGTTATACAGGCTGAAGGTGAATCTTATGCGTTCTCTATTTGGTTGGGCGGCAGCGGCTGGACTATCAGCGCTCGTGTTCGTAGGCGAATCGCGTGCGGTGCAGGTGCTTGTGAATGGCACGCTCGAGGAAGCGGTGTCGCCAACGGGGTGGACGCTGACCCAAAACATTACGGGGCAGCCCTCGCTTCCCTCCGTTGCAGTCGAGCAGATCGATGCCGCCAATGACCCCGCCGATTTAGGGTCCGGCCCAACGCCTCTAGGATTATTCATCAAACCCTTCGCCGGCAATGTGGGAGCTTACGAAGGACAGAACTACCGCACCAATGTCTCACTCCAACAAACTGTAAACGGGTTCGCTGGTCGCACATATACCTTCATCGGCAACGCTCGCTTTGCCGGAGATGGTGATCCGATGACGAACGAAGGCTACTCTGGCGGCGTGGCGACACTCGATGTGGCTTCGCCCTCGGGGGCCATTGCATCACCGACTGTTACTAAATTCCAACTCGAATTCTTGGACGTTAATAATGCCGTCCTTGGCGCGCCGACGATGATCGACTTGCGGGCGGCGGGCCAGATGAACGATTCGACCTGGATGTCCCACACGCTCAGCGCTCTTGCTCCGACCAATACGCGCCGGGTTCGCGTGAGTGCGATTGCGACCGATATGATCGCCAACACAGCCGATCAGAATCTCTACTGGGACAACTTCTCACTCAAAGATAGCGCATCGACCGCGGAGCGACTCGCCAACGCCAATCTCAACATTTTAGGTCCTCCCAACGGCTTTCAGCTCACGGGACCCGCAGGATACGAGCCATTTTCCAACCACACGCCCGGTGGCCAGCGCGGGCTATGGATTCGCGCGTTCGAAGGGGGCAATTTTGAAATGTCCCAAACGGTGGCTGCTCTGCCTGGAGCCGAGTATGACTTTTCAGTCTGGTCGTTGTGGGAGACCGGCTATTCGGGCGGCCTCGATCCTGACGGCACCCCCACCACCATCAGTGTGACCTTCCTTGATTCCAGCGCCACAGTGATCGGATCTCCCACTGTCCTTAAATTGGCTGGTACTGGCGGGGCTGGTCAGCAAAACGACACAACTTGGCGCCAATTTGCAATCGAGAACGCAATCGCACCAGCGAATGCAGCTTCAGTAAAAATTGCCGTGGCAGCTCAGAATATGTTCAATTCGCTACTTAATCCGCAAAGTGCATTCTTCGATGACTTTTCGCTGATTCAAACCTCGGCTGCCGTGGCGGGCGACTACAACGGGAACGGCACTGTGGGACCGGAAGATTACACGTTGTGGGCCAGCAAGCTAGGGCAGCCGGTGGCGACAGCGGGGCTCTCCAACTTGAACCCGGCCAAAGCCGACACCGTGATCGACGCCTCCGACTACACCTACTGGCGTGACCGCACCGGTGGCCCAGCCGCCGCGGCGGCCGTGCCGGAACCGATGACCATCTGCCTCGCGCTGTTAGCAATGATCGCGGGAAGCTCATTGCGACGCGGAAAGCGGTAAGTCGCTGGACCTGTTTCCAGCCAGCGGGGCGTTCCCGATGGTGAGGAGGAATTAAACTCGGCGCGGTAGTCACATTCGAACGCTACTCGAAGGCTAGTTCGTAATCTGACAACGGCGTAAGTTCGAGCGGGGGACGTCCAGTGGGGCGTCCCCCGCTTTTTGTTGATGATCTGAAAACTGTCCGTTAGCCGGCGGCCCAATCCTCGGGAAAACGGGCCGCTGTTTTTCACTATGCCGCACCATTGTCGGACATGCGCGCTCCTGGTGTGCCTCGTCACTGTAGTCGCCTCGTTCGGAGATGAGATCCTCCCCACCGTCGCCAGCCGCGCCGCGTGGCGCCACAAGTTCACCCCAGCCCAAGAGACGCTCCTCGACGACATCGAGCGTGGCGCCTTCAATTTTTTCTGGCGGGAAGTCGGCTCGCCCGCGTGTTTGGCCGTCGACAAAACGACCGACACCATTAGCAGCATTGCCTCCGTCGGCTTTCAGCTCTCCGCACTGCCGATTGGCGTCGAACGCGGCTGGATCACGCGCGAACAAGGCGAAGAGCGCGCACTGGTGGTGCTTCGTTCGCTCGTCAACCGCGCCGACAACAAGCAGTTCGGCATCTATCTGCACTACCTCGACCGCGATACGGCGGGACTGCCCGATCTCGCCAAGTATCGCATCAAGTACGAGCTGCTCGCGGGCACGGTGGATCACGCGCTGTTTCAAGCCGGTGTGATGACGGCGGGCGAGTACTTCGGCGGGGAAGTCGCGAAGCTCGCTGATCAAATTGTGGAGGCCGCCGACTATCGGGCCTTCGAGCGGACTGATGGATTTCTTTCAATGGGCTGGCGGTGCAAATCACGTAAGGGTCCAACGGATGGCGGCGAGTTTATCCCTGCCTACTGGCATCGCTGCAGCGACGAAGAACGCCTGATCTACTTCCTCGCCGCCGGCGCCCCGCGCGCCGAACACGCCATACCGCCGGAAGCGTATTACCGACTCGAACGTAAGATCGACCAGTACGAAAACCTGCCGCCGCATGTGGTCAGTTGGAACGGCTCGCTCTTCACCTATTTCTTCAGCCACTGCTGGATTGAGTACCGCCCGCTCGGCGCCGATGATCCTGCCCAGTTCGGCATCGACGCGCCGCGGGTCGATTGGTTCGAGAACACCCGCCGCGCAGCGCTCAGCCAACGGGCGCGGTGCATCGCCGCCGCGAAGGAGTTCCCCACGCTCGGCGAGAACCGCTGGGGTCTTGCGCCCTGTTCATTCGGCAAACGCTACTTGGTCCACGACGTGCGCCCCAACCACAGCGGCTTCGACAACTGGTGTGACGGAATTGTCCCGCCGTATGGCGCTGCGTCGGTGCTACCGATGACGCCGGCCGAGAGCATTGCGGCGCTCGAGGAGTACCGCAATCTGAACGCGGCCGATGGCTCGCCGCTGGTGTGGCGCGACCCCAACGAAGGTGGCTACGGCTTCGTCGATTCGTTCAAACTCGAACCCGCTGAAGCGCCGGAGCAGTACCTCGGCATCGACCAAGGCCCCATGCTGCTGGCGATTGAAAACGCCCGCACCGGGCTCATCTGGCGGCTCTTTATGCAGCACCCCACCGCCCAGCGCGCAGTGCAGAAGCTCAAACTTGGTAGCACGGGACCATAGTCCCGTGCTACGAACATGCTCACGGCAACAACCGCTGGAGCGCGTACGGCGGCAAGCGATCGATCAGCTGCTCGATCCGTTCCTGCTCCGCGCGAAACTTGTCGGTCCCCATGCCGCCGTACTTCGCCAGGAAGTCGGCATTCTGCAAACCTTCGGGCAGCGATTCGAGTGGCGGTACAAAATGAACCGTCCGAAAGTTTTCGGCGAGCGCAGCCAGCGGCAACTGCCCAGCCAGCACCGCCTCAGCGAAGCGAATGCCAGCGGCATCCGCGGCGAGGTCCGCAAAGCTAAACCCACTGCCGCCCTGCGCGTCGAGCATTTCCTTCGCCACGCCCAACTGTTCCGCTTCCCTGGCCGTGGTTGCTGCGGTGAGGAGCGCCGACACGAAAAAATGCTTCGCAGTATCGCTGCGGCCGTGAATCTGCGCCGCGATGCCCAGCTGTTCCCTCTGCCGCCGCTCAGCAGGCGATTCCAACTGCTCGGCCATTGTTGCAGTGCGCGGATACTTGCGGACCGCTTCCGCATCGCCGAGCGCCAAACCTAGCGCCAGGACGAACGCCTTCGGCCCCTCGCTGGGAGGCAGTTGTGCCGCCGCTGCCGCGCCGGCGCGAACGAGCCGGTCCGTATTCTCTTCCGCAGACGCCGCGGCCCCACTGCCGAGCTCGACCCGCATCTGCTCGCCCCGCGCCGCCGCCATAATCGCCGCGAGCACACGTTTCGCCGGCGCGCCTGTATCCATGCCCACCATGCTCGCCCCCAAGAGCTGCTGATAATGCATGGCCGATGGATCCGCCGGCATCGACTTACCCAGCGCCGCGTAAATGCGGCCCAGGTTCCGTCGGGTGGCGGGTGAGAACTCACGCACCTTTCTGCTGTTCCCGCGGCGCAGTTCTTCGCCCACCATTGCGATCGCCAGCGTGTTGAGCGGATCGAACCGAATGTCGAACCCCACCCGCCGACTCTTCCGATCCACCAGCAGCGGCCGCATCACGCTGTCGGGCTCCGGGCTATGCGTGGCGCCAAGGTAATGCCCAAGTTCGTGGAGCAACAATTCCAGCCGTTCGCGCTCGCTGGCGTGGCCCGACCATTCACGGAGCAGAATGTGCGTCCACAACGGCCCGCGCGTGCCCCCCATGTGAATGCGTCCATCGGGGATTTGGAACTGGCTGGAGAAGCCGATCACCAGTTGTCCCGCGACCGGCGGACATTCGCGCTCGAACTCGCCAACCGCAGCGGTGAAGTCGGCCGTTGCGTCGTCCGAATCCCACATCCGCACATCTTGAACGGAAAGCCGTACGCGCGCATGTCGTTCCAAAATCTCGGATGCTGCCTCCACTCTAGCCACCAGTTGTCGGCCCCAAATCTCCGGCCGCAAGAGTTGCTCGTCATCCGCGTAAATCACCACGGGCACAGTGGCGAGTTCCGCCAGGGGCGCAGCGGTTGGCAGTTCGGCCGCCGGCGTAGGGGCGGCAGGGAGACCAAGTTCGGCCAGGTCGATGGCGCCTTGCGCATCCGCCGCCAAGTAGTACGCGCTCGCCGAGCTCAGCGCGTAACTTTTCCGTCCGCGTGGTGAATCGAAACTCACCCGAAACGGCGCCGCGCCAAAAATCGGCCGCACTTCCCCAGCCGCGAGTTGGCCGCTGGCCGGCAGACCGTTCGCCTCGGCGATTTCGATTGTCACCGGCGCGGGCGTGCGATTGGCGAGGACCACGACCTCGGCAGAAGCAGAGGATGCGAGAAAAAGTAATGCGGTGGTGATTCGGATGATGGGCATCAACTCGTAAAGTCAACAAATGTGTTTCGGGTGCCATGCCCACAGCTCGAGGTGGGCATGAGTTTGCACTTCACATGCCCACCCCGAGCTGTGGGCATGGCACCTCCTTAACAACTAACCACTAACAACCAACCAAACTCGCTCCGCTGCCGCGTCGCGGCTAACGGCCCATTTTTTGCGTCTTTTCGCAATTTTCGCGGATTTCGCGGTCCATTTCCGCAGGGTAAGATGGGGGCTCTTGTCTCACGAACTTCAAGTCGCCGGTTTCGGAGAAACCGGCCTAAAGCAAATGACGCCGCTCATTCACGACCAGTTCCTTCTCGAGTCGCCCGTCGCTCAGCGATTGTACCACGAACACGCGGCGGGGCAGCCGATTATCGACTACCACTGCCACCTCTCGCCCGCGGAGGTGGCCCAGGACAAGCGGTGGCGGACCATCACCGAAATCTGGCTTGGCGGGGACCATTACAAATGGCGGGCCCTGCGGGCGCTCGGCGTGCCCGAGAACCTGATCACCGGCGATGCGGACGACTGGGATAAATTCGCGGCCTTCGCCTCGGCGATGCCCAAGCTGCTGCGCAATCCGCTCTACCACTGGTCGCATTTGGAATTGGCCCGGTACTTCGGCGTGAGCGATGTGCTCCTCTCGGCCGACACCGCCCAGCAGGTTTACGACCGTTGCAACGCCGCCATCACGGCTCCCAACTTTTCCGCCCGGCAGATTCTTGCTAACTGGAAAGTTGAAATGGTCGGCACCACCGACGACCCCGTCGATTCGCTCGAACATCACCGCACCATCGCGGCTGACGCTTCGGTCACCACGAAAGTGCTCCCCACTTGGCGGCCCGACAAGGCGCTGTGGATCGACGACCCCGACACGTTCTTGCCGTGGCTGAATGATTTAGCAACCGCTGCCGACCACGACTTGGGAACGCTTGATGACTTATTAGCTGCGCTCCGCAAGCGGCACGATTACTTTGCCGCGCACGGTTGCCAGCTTTCCGACCGGGGGCTGGCGCGGATCTACGCGGATGACTTCACTCACTCCGACGCAGCCCGCACTTATGAATTGGGTCGTGAAGGTAAGCCCCTCGACCCCGCTGCCGCGAATCGCTACCGCTCGCTCGTGCTGCACGAACTGGCGGTGATGGACGCCGAAAAAGGATGGACGATGCAGATGCACATCGGCGCCCAGCGCAATAACAACAGCCGCATGTTCGCCGCCTTGGGGCGCGATACCGGGTACGACTCAATGGGCGACCTGCCCCTCGCCGCCGATTTGGCCAAGCACTTTGATCGGCTCGATCAAATCGAGCGCTTGCCGAAAACAATCGTCTATAACCTCAACCCCCGCGACAACGCGATGATCGCCACGCTGTTGGGTAATTTCCATCAAGCCGGAGTTCCCGGCAAAATGCAGTTCGGCAGCGGTTGGTGGTTTTTGGACCAGCTCGACGGCATGCAAGCCCAGCTTGAAGCCCTCTCGCAAATGGGCGTGCTCAGCCAGTTCGTCGGCATGCTCACCGACAGCCGCAGCTTCCTTTCCTACACCCGCCACGAATACTTCCGGCGCTTGTTGTGCAATATCTTGGGCGACGATGTTAACCGCGGCCGGTTGCCGAATGACTTCGCGCTGATCGGCAATCTGGTGGAGGATATATGTTATCGGAATGCAAAGCGCTATTTCGGGTTCTGATCGAAATAATGCATTTCCGCTAGTTCCCGCTATTCAATCGTCGTAGATTGGAGAGTCGCGCGACCCCGCCTGCTCGGGTGAGAACTCTTCAAAGCCGAGGTCCAAGGCGGGAGAGTTCCAATCAAGCCCGAATTTGAACTTGTCCGGGTTGACAAACATCGGGTCTCCGTTCACGCTCCCCGCGTCGTAACCTTGCTTCTGCCACTCCGCGAACGTGCGGCCTTGAAAATTAAGCGGCCGGCCCGAAGCGTCCCAGTACAAATTGTTCCGCAGGTCCACCGTTGGCGCCTTCCAATCGCCGGCGAGCAAATCCCCGCGGTTGAAATAGATGATGTTCCGCTCGAATGTGAACGAGCGGTGTTCTTCCTGCCGAGTGCGTTGTAACTGCGCATCGGTCCCGAACGCAAAGATGTTGTTCCGCACCACATTATCTCGGCCATAGTGCTGGTGGTAACCGCTGCTCTTGGTGTTGTAGACCAAATTGCGTTCCATCATGATGCCGGTCGAGCCTTCGTCGTTGTACAAACCCCAGCCGCCGTAACCCCAACTGGTGATGTCGTGAATCTTGTTGTCAGAAATCACCGTGCCGGGCGAAACGCCGAGCGTGTACACGCCCCCCATGTCGCTCAGCCAGCCTTGGCCGAGGTGGTGAATGTGATTGCCGACAATTTTGTTCCGCACCGCCTCACTATGCCCGTAACCCCACACCCAACCGACCGAGACGCCCGTGTAGTACAGGTCCGCAATTTCGTTTTGTGAAATGATGTTATCGCCGGCGTGACCGATCCAGACTCCCACGGCGCACGGAAACAACCGGCCACCGCCGTGAATCGTGCAGTCCTCCACGCTCACGAACCGAGTCGCGTCGTCAGTTGACTTCGGCGTTCGCGTATCGCCAACCTTCACGCCCCCCGCGCCCAGATCGGCGAACTCGCAGCCGAAGAATCGAACTTCGCTTGAACGATCATGCACCCACGCGCCGTATTCGCCCGTGTGCTCGATTTTGCACCTCGTCAACTCGACGTTCCGTGCAGAACGCACCTCCACCGCTGCGCCTTGCGAAGCGGCCGCCTGCTCAGGCCCGGCGCCCTGAGGTGGGGTGAGCCACTGCGTATGAGCGAACCGCAGATTTTCAAACTCCAGATACTTCACCGGCTGCTGTGGTGTCCCTTCGATCACCAGCAATTGCTTCGCCATCGGGGCGATGACTTCCACCTGTCCGATCCGCTCCCGCGGCCGCGGAAAGTACACCAGCTCACCCGACGTCGCCAAAAACCACTCGCCCGGTTCATCCACCGCGGCCCGATAGTTTTCCAGCACATACCCGGTCTTCTCGGCGAGCGGATTCCACGGCTTCATCCGGGCGCCGAAGATGGTGATGATGCCGCGCTCGGCGTCAATCGATTCGATGAAGCGCCGTGTGTTGTCCCATTTGTGATAGGCGAGCAGTTGGATTGATTTAAGTTCGGCGGGCGCTAAATCGGCAAGCGGCTGCAGAGCCGACGGTGGGACCGAGAGGTGTTGTCGTCCGGTGGCGTTCGGCGACCAATCATCGGCACTGACATCCGTCTCCGTCGCGCCGAGCAGATAATCGAACAACTTGTTGGGGGTGCGTGCCCGCGGTGCCCGCTGGCCGTTCACCCATAACTGTTCGAACCACCATTTGCCCTCGGCGACCTCGGCCACGCGGGTTTCCCAGAGCCCATCGCCGCGTAACTTCCAGCCGTCGATCCGCCGCCCGCCGGTAAAGTAGGGTTCCGCTCCCTGGACGCCCTCGTAGTGCACTGAAGCGTTGAGAGCACCGCTATCCTCTGACGTAAACCGCAGCGGTTCGGTCAGTGGATACTCGCCGGCCGCGATTTCCACGGTGATCGGCTTTGTCTTCGGCAGTCCCCGCACGATGCGCTGCGCCGCGGCTACACTTGCTACGGGTTGCTCAGCGCTACCTGGGGCCCGATCGTCACCATTGGGCGCGACATGCACCGTGATCGCCATCGCCAATATCGCGATAAAATTCATCGTACCGGCGCCACGCGCTCCGCTCGCGCGTCGCGGCTAAACGTCCCAATAACCAATAGCGCGAAAAACGCCGCCAATGACGCACCCGGTTCCGGCACCGCCGTCGCCGCGATCGTCGCCGGGGCGACCACCGTGATTCGTGCATCATACGCATCACCGGCCAGCGAAATGCTCCGCTGCGTGCTCGCATTATAAATCGGGTCGAGCGGATTGCCGCCGAACTGCACTTGGGTGAGCGCAGACGATTCCACCATGCCCAGCGCGGCGAGATTGTCCCGCCACACCGTGTAGTCCGCAGCATCAATCACGGCGCTCGCGCTGCCGTCGGCCGCCAACTGCGTGGTGGAACCAAACGTGCTGCTCCACACTGTGCGATCAGCGGTCGCGACCACGCCGTCGTGATCGTAATCCCCCACCGGCACGGTCGCCTGGTTGATGCCGAGATCGCCGACTTGCAACTGCAAATCAACCACCGCGCCAATGGCGAGCGGATTGATCGCCAGCGAACCCATCAGCCACGCCGGTTGGCCATCACCCGCGATGAAACAGCCGACTTCGCTTTGCGCACATGTCGGCCCGACGCCGCGTTCCGTAGCGCTGGGAAATAATGTAAATCCCTGCCAGTTGAGCAGTGTATCCGTCGCCCCACCCGCCACACTGACCGATGTTTCAAGCGACTCGAGCGCCGGCACGGAAAGCGAATCGAGCACGAACGCGTACCGACTCACCCCCACCGTGCGCTGGTTGTGCGTCACATAACTGCCATCAACAAAATCGACACCCGTCTGATTCGCCACCAGATGCAGCGAAAAGTTGACAAACTTTTTACCTGTCGCTGGCCGCCCCCATAGGTACAGCGTCTTCTGCACGTTCGCTGTCGCGTTAATCACCGACGCCTTCGGCCCCGACGAAATCGCATTGTCTTCGGAAAGCCAAAACCGCGCAACCGAATCCCCCCGCCCCACCGCGGCAAACAACAGGACAACGATTGGCGCCAAGTATCGCATGACAATTCAAAACCGTTTAGCCGCGCTCGCGCTAGCGGAGCGCTTTATCGCTTAACCGTCAGCCGGAGGCGTACGCAATCCTGGTATCGAGCGTGCGTACGCCTCCGGCTGACGGTTAAACGACATCTCCTACGCCGTAACACCCCCGCTGTTTCGCCGTATCAGAAAATGTCGGGCGATGCCGATGGTTCCTGATTCCCCCAGGGAATATGATAGACTAACTCTTCGGCTAACCGAACCACCGTACCGCCATGTTTGCCGCCCCCAGTCACTTTTTGGGTCGAATTTCGGCTCTCTTGCTCGCCTTTGGCGCCGCGGCACTCCCTGCGCAAACGATCCTCTTCAACCAAAATTTCAACGGGCTCCAGTTGCAACCCAGCGTCCAGGAAACCACTTTTTCCAACGCTTTCACGCACATCCCTCCTCTCGGGTGGATCGTTGATCGCAGCGATATCCCTGGCGTCGGCACGCCCTCGATTGGGGTTGAAGAGTGGGAAGGGTGGTCCTACGCCAATAAAGCGTTTTGGATTTTGGCCGGGCAGGATCGCCGGCCGGAATTCACCCGCGGGCAGGGGACCATCGCGGTCGCCGACCCCGATGAATGGAACGACATCGGTAACCCCGCTGACAACCTCGGTTTCTACAACACGCTCATGCGGACGGGCAACATCTCGCTCCCCATCAGCACGGCGCCACGGAAGTTGAAACTAGCGTTCGATAGCAGTTGGCTCGATCAGTGCTGCGACGATGGTGACAAGTTCAATCCCGGCGGCAACAACAAGACGGCACGCATCAACATTAAGGTCGATGGCGGCCCGACGTTGGAAGTGCTGCGCTGGGAGTCGGCGCCCTTTCTCGATTCGCAAGGTAAACCCTCGCGCGATCCCCGCGACAATCCGAACCCCTTCTTCAAAGACGACGCCACGAACGAAGGGGTGATCTTGGATCTCACGTCCACGCTGCAGCAGTTCGCCGGGGGACGATTCACCATGTCGTTCGCCATGCAGAATGCGGGGGATGACTGGTGGTGGGCGATCGATAACTTGCAGATGTTCTCGCTCAGCGTGCTGTTGGGCGACATGAATGTCGATGGCGTGCTGAGCGCCCCGGATATCGACGCCTTCGCCCTCGGCCTCAAAAGTGTCGACGCCTACCGCAACGCCTACTTCGGCGAGTTCCCCGTCGACCGCGGCAGCTTGGACAGCGTCTTCGACTACGACGACATCGGCTGGTTCGCCGGCCTGATGGAAGCCAGCGGCGTCCCCAACGCAGAGGCCGCCATCGTGGCCGCCTTGCAACCAGTGCCAGAACCAAGCAGTGTGATGGTGGCGACTGCGCTCCTCGTAGGATGGGTTATCCGCGCAGCGGTAACCCATCAGACGCCGAGTTCAACTCCACACCATGATGGGTTACCGCCGCGCGGATAACCCACCCTACGACTTTTTGCGGTGATATCTTCATGCTCCGTCGCGCGTTCACCCTTGTCGAGCTCTTGGTGGTGATCGCCATCATCGCGGTCCTCATCGGCCTCTTACTGCCGGCGGTGCAGGCGGCGCGCGAAGCGAGTCGGCGGTCGCAGTGTCTGAACAATCTGCGGCAGCAAATGCTCGGCTGTTTGAACTACGAAGCCCAGCATCGGACACTCCCGCCCGGCGCTATTCTGCACCAGCAGCGCAACCAAGAAGGGATCGGCTGGCGCGTGCTCGTGCTGCCATTTCTCGAAGAAGCCAATACGCTGGCCGTGCTGGAAGTTAACGGGCAAGGGGGCATCTCCGGAAGTCGATTCCAGAACCCGTCAGCGCTTTTCTTGTGTCCCTCCTCGCCGAATGTCCGGCTTGCCGGCAACATCATCCCCGCTGACTACGAAGGCGTCGCTGGCGCCGGCGACACACAGGAAGGCCGCATCGACCTCGAAGACGCGCGCAGCGGCGACGTTTACACCGATGGCGTCTTCTTCCCCGACAGCGCCGTGCGACTGGCCGAAGTGACCGACGGCTCGTCTCACACGCTGGCCATCGGCGAACGTACTTACTTCGTAACTGCCAACTGGACCGACGGCGCCATTTGGCCGCAGAGCAAGACCAAAGAAATCGCTCTCCGCTCCGTCCGCAATGTCCGCTGGCCTCTCGACGCGAATCACGATCTGCTGGGCTACTACGTCTTCGACCAAGAAGCGCCGGTGGGCGCCCCGCGCACGATGCTGCTCAACGACCTGAACTTCGGCGCCAGTCATCCAGGCGTCACCCCGTTCGCCCGCGTCGACGGCAGCGCCGATGTCTTGGCGAACGACATCGAACTGACGGTGCTCAAGGCCTTCGCCACTCGGGCAACGGCGCAGTAGGTAGCTTGGCTTCCTAGGCCGAGCGAGCCCCGACTTTGCTCGGCCTGGGAGGCCAAGCTTCGTGTGAAACTCTTCCTGGCGTGCCGATTGCGCCGCCTAACGTCTGACGTTTGATGCTAACGTCCCACGTTTGCCGAACTTGTGAGTGGCGCCCTAGCGCTGTCTCTCACTTTCGGTACGACGATGGATTCCGATCTCACAACTCTGAAGTTTCCCGCCGCTGCTGAATCCAGAGGTCCGAAAGTGCGGGCGACGCTCTACTTGCCAGCCGACCTGTTGGACGAAATCCGCGATGCGGCGTCCTATCTGGCCGGATATCCCGCACGGATGACCCTCACCAAATTGGCCGAACAAGCCTTTCGCCGCGAACTGCAGCGGCTGAAAGAAACGTACCACCACGGAACCGACTTCCCCCAGCGCATGGAAGAGCTCAAGGGCGGCCGACCCCTCGCAGCCTGACGAAGGACCATCCGTCATGCCCACGACCAAAGCTTCCGCCACGGAAGCGGCTGTGGAACCGCTGAAACTTTCCCACAACTTGCCGCTGTTACGCTCCGACGTATCGCTGCTACGTTCCGAACCCGCCGCCACGCGCCTGCGGCGCCTCTCCGGTACGCAAAAGCTCTCGCCGATCCGGGCGCGACTGTTGCGCTACATTCTCGACACCCATCGCCGCCGGGAAGAACAGCATCAGCGCGGCCTCAACAACTTGAGCGCCGGCTAGATGATGAAATTCCTTCACTCACTTGCGCTGGCGATCGCCAGTTGCGCGGCCGTTGCGTCGGCCAATGCGCCACTGTCGCTGCTCGACCGCTTTCTGGGCCCGCCGGCGCCAACGTCATCCACGCCGCATCCGGCGGTGGCGCGAATTGTCGTTGAAGAACGTGACGGCGTCGCCTACGGCAGCGGCTCATTGATCGATGTCCGCGAACAATACGGCCTCGTGATCACCAACTGGCATGTCATCCGCGACGCCGCCGGGCCGATTGAAGTTCGCTTTCCAAACGGTTTCAAGAGCGAAGCCCGAGCGATCAAGCGCGATGATGAGTGGGACTTGGCGGCGCTCGTGATTTGGAAGCCACCCGTCGCCCCGGTGAAGATGACCACCGTGGCGCCGAAACCGGGCGATGCACTCACCATCTGTGGCTACGGCAGCGGCGAGTACCGCGCCATCGCCGGCGTCTGTACGCAGTATTACTCGCCGAAAGTTGGCATGCCGCTGGAGTGGGTTGAGCTCGATGTCCAAGCGCGGCAGGGCGATTCCGGCGGCCCGATCTTCAACGACCGCGGCGAACTGGCCGGCGTGCTGTTCGGGGCAGGGCAGGGGACCACGCTCGGCAGTTTCGGCCCGCGCGTGCATGAGTTTTTGGCCACGCTCGCTCCGAACATTGGTGACGCTCAATCAACTGGCTCATCAATCGGCACGGCCATCGCCCAGTTGGGAACACCAACGCTGCCGACTTCCGAGAGCCAATCTACGCCGCGCGATCCGTTTCAACAAATTGCGCCGCCATCGCATTTGGTCACTGAACACGGCCCGGCGGAATTGAAACCGCGCAAGCCCGATTCGGTCGGCAACCCCTTTCCCGTTGCACGGTTTGACGACTGGAACCAGGCGTCCAAAGTTGAAACGACTATGGCAGGTGATTCCCTTAGCGCCGATTTCTGGTACGAGGATTCCCGGACCCTGCTGGCGCTGCTTGGCATCAGCGTGTTAACCGTCCAGGCGATTCGGCTAGCGGCTTAGCGTGGCCTCCGGCTGGAAAAAAAGCGCTAAGCCGCACATTCTTGTGGCGATGTGGCAATGTGGCGCTGGTCTTGTCCCGTTCGTGGCCAAAAGTTGTGGCCACTTCCGTCTCACTCTTGGATCTACCGCGATCAGCCGCTACTTCAGCCGGGCTCGTAGATCGCCGATGATCTCCTTCGGCACGAACCGGGCCAGTTCCTCATCACTCGCCAACGGCGTGATCTGCTTGATGAGCGAGCTGGAAACGTGCGAGAACTCTTCATCGGCCATAAAGAAGACCGTCTCAATCCCTGGATCAAGCTTGCGGTTTGCCAGCGTCATGGTGAACTCCGCTTCGATGTCCGACAGCGTGCGGATGCCGCGAATGATGACCTTCGCGTCCATCTCCCGCACGAACCGCACCGCCAGCCCGCCGAACGGCCGCACGATGACGTTGCCGATCGGCTTAGTGACCCGCTCAATCAGTTCCACCCGCTCCTCTGCCGAGAACAGGTGCTGCTTTTCGAGATTCACCCCGATGCCGACGATCAGCTCATCGACCAGTCGGCTGGCCCGCTCGATGACATTCAAATGCCCCAACGAAACGGGGTCAAACGAACCGGTGTAAACCGCGCGACGAGCCATAGGACGACCGAAAGGAAAAGGAACCAGCTGGAATCGCTAGTTCTATTCTGATCGATCACGGGCGAGAAGGGAATGACCAATGACCAAGCCGAAATGACCAATTTCCGATCACCGATCACCAGTCACGAATCACCGATTCGCCGTTGCGTCGATGGCGAATGCCGCGTTAGGATCGTGCTTGTAGAAGTGCTTGGCAATTTGCTCGGAAAGCACCGCGACATATTGCCGTTCAAACTCCTGCGGCGCCTTGTCTTGGGTCGGCACGCCGCTGTGCAGCGGGAACAGCACCTCGCCCATTTCGCGGGTCCACACCAAGCGGGCATGGTCCTGCATGTCGTACACTTCGACCGTCACATCGGCGGCGCCTTGGTAGAGCGTTTTGCCTTTGTACAGGTCGTAACTGGCAAGCTCGATGTTTACCACCATGTCCGCACTCACGGCCCGGCCGAGTTCCTTGAAGTCGTCGGAGTCGTTTTCATCGGTCCAGTTGTCGACTTCTTTTTGATCAACAACGGTGATCTTCTTGACGTTCATCTCAAGCAGCCGGCTGACCGTCTTGGCGATCATCCGCGCAGCACCGGGACTGCTGAATTCGTTGGATGCTGGTGGCCGGCAGAAGACCACCACTTTTTTCTCTTCCAATGCTTCGCACTCCGCCGGCACGATGTTCCCGCCGTCCCACAAGTAGATTCCGGTGGCGATGATTTGATGCAAACAGCCCGTGCTACAGAGTAGGCAGAGGACAGCAGGCAGCAGGCAGTAGGATGTTGTGCGACGAGGCGCCATAGTCGGGTGTTCCTTGACCGGTAGCGAACGGGCGAACGCCGCGGAGATTAGCGAACCGGCAGTGAAGCCGCAACGGCAAGGAACGGCGCGTGCTAGCAATGCCGCTTAGTTGGCCAATCTCTCGCAGATGCGGCGGATTGCGGTGGCGTGGCCGGTTGCGGGCTCCACTTCCACAAGGGTCGAGTTCAGGCGCAGGTCTCCAGCGGCGACATCGAACGGGGTTGGTAGTGAAGTGAGCGTGGCGTGCATGACGCGGTCGATGCGGCGACCGATGATGCTTTCGTGCGGGCCGGTCATGCCGACATCGCACTGGAATGCCGTGCCGCCGGGGAAAATGCATTCGTCAGCGGTGGCGACGTGCGTGTGGGTGCCGAGCACGGCGGAGACGCGGCCATCGAGATACCGGCCCATGAGCTGCGCTTCGCTGGTCGCTTCGGAGTGGAAATCGACGAGCCGAACCCGAACGTCGGACGGCATTTCAGCCAGCACGGCATCGACGGCCCTCCAGGGGCTATCGACCGGCTGCATGAAGAGCCGGCCGAGCACACAGCAGAAGCCAACTTCGCCGCCGCCCTTTCCTGTGACCACGGCCCAGCGCCGGCCAATCGCTTCCGGCGGCAGATTCGCGGGCCGCACGATATTGGTTTGCGCTTCGAGTGTTGGCAGAATCTCGGTTCGGCGATAGACGTGATCGCCTAAAGTAATTCCATCAACGCCCGCCGCAATGAGCTCCTTGTAAATCGCCGGCGTCAGCCCCGAACCACCCGCCGCGTTCTCAGCATTGGCGAGGACGACATCAAGCTCTTCCCGCTCGATCAGCCCCGGCAACAATTTCTTGACCGCCTCGCGCCCCGGCTTACCGACAATGTCACCGATGAGCAAGATTTTCATCGTTGCCGTTTGCAATTAGGGACGCGTATGCGCACTGAAGCGGAGGTTTACTTGGCAGTTTCGGTGACCCGGGTTTCGCGGATCATGGTGACTTTGATTTCGCCGGGGTAGGTTAACTGCTGCTCGAACGCGTTGGCAATGTCGCGGCAAATCTTGGCGGCGGATTCATCGGTCGTGTGGCGGGTGCTGGCGATCACGCGCACTTCGCGGCCCGCTTGAATGGCGAACGCCTGTTCCACCCCTTCGAAGCCGGTGGCGATGGCTTCCAGTTCTTGCATCCGCTTGATGTAGCGGTCAAGCGATTCGCGCCGAGCGCCGGGGCGGGAAGCGCTGCAGGCATCGGCCGCCGCGCAGAGGACGGTGTAGGGGTTCTCGATGCGGAGATCGTCGTGATGGCCGAGCGCGGCATGGACGACTTCGGGGCCTTCGCCGTAACGCTTCAAGAGATCAGCGCCAATTTGCGGGTGACCTCCTTCGGTGTCGTGGTCGGCCGCTTTGCCGATGTCGTGCAACAGTCCGCAGCGCCGGGCCAAGTCGCCATCCATGCCGAGCTCTTCGGCCAGCATCCCGGTGACAAACGCGACTTCGATCGAATGCCGCAGCACGTTTTGGCTGTAACTGGTGCGATAGCGTAGTCGGCCGAGAAGCTGGATGACTTTAGGGCTAAGGCCGTGGACGTCCGCTTCTTGGGCGGCTTCTTCGCCATACTTTTTGATTAGGCCCTCGATCTCCTGTTCGGTTTCAGCGACCAGTTCCTCGATGCGGGTGGGGTGAATCCGGCCATCGGCGATGAGCTTGGTGAGCGCGATCCGCGAGATTTCCCGTCGCACCGGATCGAACGCGCTGACGATCACCACGCCTGGCGTATCGTCGATGATCACGTCCACGCCGGTCGCTTTTTCGAACGCGCGGATGTTGCGCCCTTCGCGGCCAATAATGCGCCCCTTCATTTCATCGCTGGGGATATCGACCGTGCTGGTGGTCGCCTCGGCGGTGTGGGCCGCGGCGAATCGCTGGATCGAAGTGATGAGCAATTCCTTCGCTTTCACATCACACGCTTCGGCAATGGCCCGTTGCTGCTTGATGATGAGCGCGCCTTGCTCGTTGGCGAGTTCTTTATCAAGCCGATCGAGCAGTTGTTTCTTTGCTTCTTCCGGCTTGAGTCCGCTCAGCTTATGCAAAGTTTGGCGCTGCACATCAAGCAGGTTATCGAGTTCGGTTTGGCGGCGGCTGGCGTCTTCGAGCTTTTCCGCAAGCCGACGCTGGTTGCTCTCGACCATTTTTTCCTGTTTGGCGAGCTGCTCGGAGCGCTGTTGGACTTGGTCGCCCGCTTTATCGAGTTGGCGTTCGCGCTCGTGCAGTTTTTGGCGGACCTCATTCAGCTGCTCTTCAACGCGAGATTTTTCTTTGAGGGCCAGTTCCTTGGCTTCAACCTCGGCCTCCTTGCGGCGACTTTTGGCTTCGACTTCGGCCCGTTCGATGATCATCGCCGCTTCTTTCTCCGCGTCTCGTTTGCGGAGATAACCGAGCAGCTTGATGACGCCCATCCCCAAGAGAGCGGAGATGACGGCAGTGATGACGATTTCCCATTCCATGGTAAATTGAGTTGGGTTGGATTGGTGGCTGCAGGAGGTTCCGCGCGGGGTCAGCAGCGCACGGCGAAAGAGCCAAGCCAAAGAGCAAGCGGCAGACAAGATGCGTAAGTTCGCATCAAGCCGCTCGAAGAACTACAACCCTGCACGGGGTCGATAACGCAACGCTGAGCTATACGCTTCCTGGCCAACGTCGACCCAACGGGCCGCCGCGATCCTGTTGGCTGTCAGGCCTACCGCGTGGAGTGGCGCAGCAGCCGACGGTTACCGGAATGGTCGCCAATGGGTTCACAGCCAAGAATCGGCGGCAACCGAAGTCGCGCAGCTCGAAGCGGAACACCGGGGCGCTGCACAATGAGGAGCAGCAGCGGATGAACCAGGGGCCGAATTGGAGCAAACCAATCAGGCCAAGGAACGCCGCCACCCAAACCCCACTGGGCTGCATCCGGTCAATCGGAAGTGGAAACGGATCAATCAACGGTTGGTCAGTCGAAGCAGGAGTGATAGCACTCGTCGCTCTCTCGCTCGGCACCGCCCAGTGACGAGCCGACACGCGCAATAATTCACAATAAAATAAGCGGGATGAATGGGCCACGAACAGGCTCTCGCCACTGGCCGAACAGGCCCGCAGCAAGCACTCTTCATCGCCAAGCTGTATAGTAGCTGAATCGACAGCAAATCGCAACCGAGAGAAATAGCCATTGCGTCACGCACTAGGCTGCCGATTGGGCAATCTGTAACGCCCCCGCTTCCTGATGAGCAACGATTTCCTGCACCCGCTGGAGACTCAGCTGGCCGCCGTTTGGCTGCCGGAGCGCTGGCGCTCCGTCGGCGTGGTGGTCGCCATTTCCGGCGGAGCGGATAGTGTGGCGCTCAGCCAAGCGCTCACGCGATTGGCGGAGCAAACCGTTGGCGCAGGCGAGTTGCACCTAGTCCACTTCAACCACCGCTTGCGCGGGGATGAGTCGGACGCCGACGCGGCGTGGATTGCGACGTTCGCGACGCAACTTCGGTTGCCACTGCACACCGCAGCCGCCGAACACGCCCGCTACACACTCAGCGAAGCCGACGCCCGTGCGGAACGTTACGCCTTTCTCGTGCAAACAGCTGAGCGACTCGGCGCCCGCTACGTGGCGGTGGCGCACACGGCCGACGACCAAGTGGAAACGGCTCTTTTTCGGGTGCTACGCGGCACGGGCCTCGCCGGGCTGGCCGGGATGCCTGTGGCGCGAGCGCTGTCGCCGAGCGTGACGCTGGTGCGGCCACTGCTCACGACTTCGCGGGCCGAAGTGTTGGCGTACTTGGTTGCGCTCGATCAGCCGTATCGAACGGATTCCACCAATGCCGCCACGCATTACCGCCGCAACTGGTTGCGGCATGAACTGCTACCACGGTTGCGAGCTGAGTTCGGTCCGCAGGTGGACGCATCGATTTCGCGGCTGATTGAGCAGGCGCGGGAAGCGCAGGAGCTGATCGCCAATCGCGCAACTGCGTTACTGTCGACCAGCGCCACCGTCTGCAGATTGCGTCGCGAAGACTTGACGAAGGCGTCGGCCATTGTCGCACGGGAAACGATCAAGCTGGCCTGGCGAGGGCGCGGTTGGCCGGAGCAAGATTTGACCACGGAGCACTTGGCGCACGTGTTGAGGTTGGCGGTTGTTGGCGGAGCGGAGGTGAACTTGCCGCACAACACGAAAGCAAGTGTGCAAGATGAGTGGCTAGTACTAGAAGCGCTACCTCCAATCCAATAGCCGAATCGCCACGCGATCCGAACGTCGGTTTGCAGCGCCCCGTGGAGCGCGTGCCGCTCCGACTCTCGAGCCATAAAGCATCGGCAGCTACAACACCGGCAAACTGGGCAGCGGCGGCGAGAGCGCCCGCGCGGTCGCGACGTTCCGCACCACGTTACGGCAGATGTCTTGGAAGTATTTGGCGACTGCTTCGTCGTCGTAATTGCCGTCGGTGGCGCCGTCGTCGCCACGCTTGCGGAGATCGATGTTGATGGGCACATCGCCGAGGAACGGCACGCTCAGCTCGGCCGCCTTCGCTTTGGCGCCGCCGCAGCCAAAGATGTCATACCGTTTGTTGTTATCGGGGCAGAGAAAGTAACTCATGTTTTCGACGAGGCCCAACAGCGGAATGTTCACCTTGCGGAACATCGCGATTGCTTTCACAGCATCCAGCAGCGCTACATCTTGCGGGGTGCAAACGACCACGGCGCCGGTGAGCGGCAACAGCTGCGAGAGGGTGAGCGCGATGTCACCCGTGCCGGGAGGCATGTCGATGATGAGATAATCGAGATCACCCCAGTTGGTGTCACGCAGGAACTGCGTGACGGCGCCGTGCAGCATGGGGCCCCGCCACACCACCGCTTCGCCGGGCGGAACCAACAGGCCCATGCTCATCACTTTGAGGCCTTCCTTGTCGATCGGCTGCAAGCGATTGTTGATGGCGGTGGGGCGCTCGGTCACGCCGAGCAAATGCGGCACGCTGGGACCGTAGACGTCGGCATCCATTATGCCGACTTTGCACCCTTCCCGCTTGAGGCCGAGGGCGATCATCGTGGCGAGCGTGCTCTTACCGACGCCCCCTTTGCCCGAGCCGACGGCGATCACGCTCTTCGCGGTGAGGCCAATTTGGCCGATTTTGTCCGCCGGCCGCTCGTGCGGGACGATCTTCACTTCGACTTTCCGCGCGTTGGGGAAGCTGCTTTTAAGGAGCGCTTCGCACGCTTGCCGAGTTTCGTCGGCGAGCGGGGCACCCCATGAAGTGAGGCCCAAATCGACGGCGAGCAGGTCGTCGGTGATCCGTACATTCTTAAGTTGCCCCAGCGCGCCGATTCCGCGGCCCGTTTCGGGGTCCTGGAACTCACGCAACACGGCGGCGACAGAATCGGCATCAAAACTCGGCATAGAAAATCAGCGCTCTGAGAGATTGGTGTGAACCCTCTATTTTACGGCGGATGGCGCGCAGCGAGGAGGGTGAGCCCCGTAGGTTAGGCTTTCTAGCCTGACATGAAGCGGGTACCCGGCGGCGCGTGAGGCTAGAAAGCCTAACCTACGTTGCGCCCCACGGGAGGAGATCGCGGATCCACTCGGTGGCGGGCGCCGTTTGCTGCCGTGTTCGCCACGCTTGGGCGAAGGTGCGATTGGCGAGTTCGACCACTTGGTGGACTTCGAGCGGCGACCACAGTACGAGCGTCGCGCCTGCTTCGCGGAAAGCTTGCTCGACGGCGGCCCGCTCGCCAACGGGCCAATCGGCGGCGAGGGGCAGGGCGACGATGGGGCCGGGCAAATGCTGTTCGGCGATCCACCGCAAACCCTCGGCGGCGTTCTGGCGGGTGATGACCACGAGCGGCATCATGGCTCTGCCAATCAGTTTCGGTGGCTGAGATTGCTGTTCAACACGCCACGTCACAGCGGTATTTCGCGAAGCGCTGCAGAGAATTGCCAGCCAGCGGCGATGTTCGCCGATCAGCAGCACCGTGCCCCACCGCAATGGCCTCAGTTCATTGAGAACGGGTTCACTCGGCATCTTGTGGCGGCTCCGGGTTGAGATCGAAGCGTTCGAGCGCTCGGTAGAGTCGTGGCCGCGTGACGCCGAGCAGCCGGGCCGCTTCGGCCTTATTGCCCTCGGCCGTGTGGAGGGCCCGCTCGACCAGGTCGCGTTCGATCTCCAGCAGAAACTCGTCGAGCTGAATTGTCGGCGTTGGTAACGCGGCGTGCTCGGCGGCGTGGGCGGAATGGCGAAGCAGCGGCGGAAGATGCCGCGGCTCAATCGCGACGCCATCGCACTGCGCGAAGGCTTGGCCCAACACTTCGCAAAGTTGCGTGAGTTCGCCCGGCCACGAGTACAGGGCAAGCAGTTCGCGGGCGTCAGAAGTCACGCCGGCGAGTTGCTTGCCGCTGCCGCGATTGAGTTGCTCCAGCCGCCACTGGACGAGTTGCGGCAGGTCATCGAGCCGATGTGCGAGCGGCGGGAGTGTGAGGGTCATCACTCCGGCGAGTGCGCCCAACGGGCTGGACGGCGGATTCTCGCACGTGAGCAGTACTCGGGGCGGTGGCGAACCAGCGGCGAGCCTTTTCGCAAGTTCTTGCTGCGTCGAACTGCCAAGCGTGTCGGCGGAAAGTAATAGCACCGTGGTTGTTGATTCAAGCTCCAGCGCGCGATCGAGCGTGGCGAGCGTGTTGTTATCGCCGAGCGCGACGCAATCAATCGGGCAAAGTGAACGTGGCAGAACCGTCACCGTGCGGGCATGAATGGAGCGCGCCACCTGCTGCCGGCCAGAACCCTTCGGTCCAATCACCAAGACATTGCACCCCGCAGCCGCGGCGGCTTCCGCTTGGCGGCGCAATTGCTGGGCAAGCGGGCTGGCGCCCACCAGCGGCCCAGGCAACTGGCCACGCGTTTGGCGGCGAAGTTCAGTGAGCGCGTGATGCAGTTCATCGTTGTCGGCAACGGGAGTTTGTTTCGCGAGGTCGGCCGCCGAAAGATCGTGCTCGCCCACCACGCACAGCACGGGGCAGCCGCCGTCACGTAAGGAGTCTGCCGCGGTAGCGAGGGGATGAAAACTCGCGCGACGGTAGCGCAATCGCCCGCGGCGGTTGAGCATCGAAACGTTCGCCTGCTTTTCTTCACCTGCCAATGCGGCCGGCGGTGGACAAAGCCCGGTGAGCGGAGCGCCTTGTTCGCCCAGGCCTTCGGAGTGATACTCAACCAATCGGCCCACGATGTCCGTGAGCGGCAGTTCTAGCCACTCGGCGAGCGCACCGTTCGCGAGCGCGATGCGCCGCAGGCCATCGACCAGATAGATCGGCCGCCCGGAATTGGCGAGCAAGTTGGGCAGCGAGTCGGGCATCGAGCGCAATATTGAGCGGACAGGTCGGAAGCTAGCAGCAGGTCTTTTCAGTATCGCAGCCATTCCGTGAGAGGGCGAGTAAGCGGACACAAAATTTTCGCTGAGCGCGGCGCCGGAGTTCGATTGCGGGGTTCAATCACCCCATGAACCGCACAATTTGCCGCTCGCGCGGCTTTACACTTGTGGAATTGCTGGTGGTGATCGCCATCATCGCCGTGCTGATCGGGCTGTTGCTCCCCGCCGTGCAGGCAGCGCGGGCCGCGGCGCGGCGCACCCAGTGCCAATCGAACCTCCGGCAACTTGGACTGGCGCTCGAACAGTACCTGGGCGAGCAAGGAAGCCGGGGCAAGTTCCCGAAAGCCGCCCAGCTTCCCAGCATCAACACCGACGAACCGCATTTAGGCGAAGTGCTCGGCGCCCGAATCGAAAACAACTTCGCGCTGTTTGAATGCCCCAGCGACGAGAAGTATTTCCCAATTGAACGGACAAGCTACGAATACCCGTCTTTCCGCTTCGCCGGCAAAACCCGACCCGAAGTGTTGAAGGACCGCCTTACCGGCGACGACCGCAGCAGTACGCGGGTGTGGATACTGTTCGATTACGAAGCGGTTCACGGTCCCGAAGGCGAAGATGGCGCCCGCAACTTTTTGTATCTCGATGGGCATGTTGATTCGCTCTTGGTGGCGGAGTGAAGAATCTAACCGCGAACGGCGCGAAAAGGACGCGAAAAAATGACGAAGCAAAATTGGATCGGTGTGGCGGGTGGTGTGGTTATGGTTGCGCTCGTCGCGTGGTGGTTCGGACTATTCGGCGGCGGGGTTGATCCCGTCGTCGCGGCGATTGAAGCACAGCGCGACGAGATGTTCCGCAGCGGTCAGCCGCCAACCGAAGCGCAGCGCGACGCCTTTCGCCAACAGATGCAAAGCCTTACCGACGCCCAGCGGCATCAGCTTTTTGACCGCGGCCGCGGCTTCATGCAGCAGCGGATGCAGCAGGAGTTCACCAATTTCTTCGCCCTCTCGCCGGCCGAGCAGCGGAAGAAACTCGACGCGCAGGTGAATCAGATCATCGCCATGCGGAAGAGCGGTCAGGGGGATAGCCGCGGACCGGGTGGTCGTGGTGATCGCTTCGCCAACATGTCGCAGGCCCAGCGCGATGAGCACCGCAAGCGCCGGCTGGACATGATTGACCCGAAGTCGCGCGCGCAGATGGCGGAGTATCGGCAGATGCTGAACGAACGGCTGCAAGCGCGCGGGCAGGCGCCGATGGAGGGGCCGGGCTTTCCGATGGGGTTTGGGCGGCCGCCGGGACGCGGTTAGAGCTTGCGGCCGCATTCCGCCGAGCGTAGCTCGCCGGCTATTGAAATTTGCGCCTGACCACGAACATCCCGATTAGCGCAAACGCCAGCACTACAGTTTTAGGCTCCGGTACGCTGGCGGTGTTGACAAGCGAGATGCGGTCGAGTTGCATCGACCAATCGAACTGACCGGTCTGCGCAGTCCAAAGAAAGTCGATCAAAATACGATTGAAGCGGAATGCCGGGTCGTAGATTCCCGGCGTTGAACCGCCACGAGTGGTGAAATTCTCAAACGGCATCAAGATCGTGAAACGATTGTTGTTGGCCGTGGGAGATATCAGGCTGTAGCTAAGCGAAACTCCAGTTAAACTAGGCTCAAGGCCTCCCCACATCGTGGCACGAAATCGGTCTGGCTGGCGAGGGCCACGGAGGAATAGGAAGTCAAACTTGATTGCGTCGTATTGTCCCCCAACACTGATATCCAGCGGTTCCGAGATTCGGTAGTCGACAGCGAAATCTGAGATGCCGAAATCGTCCAGTCCTACCCTTGGTCGTACTTCGTCAAGTTGTGCGTGTAAAGCACCTGATCGAGTAATGTTTGCGTCATACGCGCCGACTATCCCGTTACCGGATTGCGATACACCCAGCGTACGGGTAAGACTGAAATCCCCCACATTCTCCACTGGAAGTGTTTCTGTTGTCGTACGCGAGATGAATTTAAGCTCGGCACTTTGATTAAAGTCATCTACTAGAGCAAATGATTCTGCAGCCGGTAGCTGGGTCGGGTTGCAGTTTAACAGGGTAACGAGTTGCAAGATGAGGAGGGAGCGACATTGAAAGTGAGCCCCCTCGTAGCGCAGTTGAAAGCTCATTGCGCCACCTCGGTTTCGACCGAAGCTGACTCAACAGGCGCCGGTGTCGGTGATGGTGCGGCAGCGTCACTCAGAACCTTTTTGGTCGCAGCCTCGATTTCTTCGGTAATTATTGCGACGATGATCTCTCGATCTTGGTCGTTAACTTTTCCATCACTATTGGCGTCCGGAGTAGAGGGAAGCCTTGCTCGCGTCGCTTCGGCGGAGGCAATCAGAACACGATGTTCAAGTCGCTTCCCCTCTTTGAGAGCAATCAGTTGTGCTTTCGTCATCAGGTCGATACAAGAGCCTTCGCTCCGTTGTTCTGCAGCACGAGCACCATTTTCGCTTTGGCAAGCGCAGGGACGCAGCGGCGTCTCAGTTAGGTATTCGTACTCCCAAATATCGTAGTCGCACCAGTTAATTATGCCGTCCTCGTTGGCATCGCCTTCGAACCGCGACGCACACTCTGAGAGGCCTTTCTCCCACCATGTCCACCAGATATCGCCATCAACCTCATCGACCCAACCACTCCGATTAAAGTCGGCGCAAGAGTCGATATTTCCTGATAGGCCATAATTGCTGGCCCATATGGAATAATCGGCGGAATTAACAGTCAGGTCTCCGTTGGCGTCTCCCTCCTCAAACGTAATATCTGGATTGGACATTCCTGAGTAGTCTTGCCAGATCGTGTAATCTGCTAAATCAACATAGCCATCTCGATTGAAGTCGCCCTGCTGAAACGGGAACAGTGCGAGACCATCATCTGGAAAGAAAGTGGCTGAATCGACGTACTCATCGCCCACGTCGGCAATTGCAATCTTTATGCGGTAGCGAGTAGGCGGTAACGCCTTGGGCAATTCGCAGCGCATCTTTTTCGAGATGGCAGCGTACTCGACGTCGTAATACTTGTTGGCTCCATTGGTCTGCAATTGCGACTGAGTAATCAAAGGCGGATTTGGAGCCGGAGCAACCTGATTCTTTCCTAAGAATCCGCACGCCTCCAATTTGTAGAGAGCCACTGGCATCTCGGTATAGTTGCCTTGATTGTCCAAAACTCGAAATGCCAACAGGTTCTTGTACGTGGCGCCTGCCGCAATGTCGTTCTTTAGAATCGCCACGGGAGCATCGTTGACTCCAAATTGCGATGGGAAGTTTGGCAATTCGTCAGAGCAATGTGAATACCTCAGCATGACGATCCCTGGGCTGGAGAACGTCGCACGGAAGTGAATCACTGAGTTGTCAAAACCAGTGCCTGGCAAGACCGCACTCACATCATTATCGACAACCACCGCTGTACCGCTGGGGAACAATCGATAATCAGCTTCGCCGAAGTCTTCGTTTCCATTGCCAACCGCAAGCGGCTGTCCGTTGTTCGGACCTTGAACGCCTTTGCCTAAACCAGACGTTGTTAGGATCGCCGGATCGGAATCATCAACGAAACCCGTCGAGAGACAGATTCCTTGGCTGTACCCAATTCCACCCGCGTAGAACAGCGTGGGCCCAGATTGCGGTTGGTTCAGCGATGGCAATGGTTGCGTACCGGCGGCGACGTTGCCATTCGTGAAACGTCCAAAGGCTGCCAAATTGCTGGGACTCGTCAGCTGGCCGTTGAGATAGTGATTTGCGGTTTGATACTGCGTGATGCCTGTCGACTCTTTTAGAAGGTTGTCAACGAGGGTACTTACGCTTGGCACAGACCCACCAACAACCTGAAGTCGCTGGACATTCATTTGAGCCTGACTGCTAGAAACTAATGCGCATGTCGCGATTAGACGGCAAACGGCAGACGGCAGACGGCAGACGGCAGACGGCAGACGGCGAACATGCTTCCCTCCTGCGGCTTGAGAATAGGGGCGCCGATTGTGCTCTTCCCTATTGGAAGCAGTTTGCCGATCACTTGTCAAGTAAAAATCGCGACCGGCGGAGAGAAGCGACTACAAAAATGGTGCGAATTTATGCACATTTTACCGTGACAAGGAGACGATTCTTCGGCCGAAAGCTGATCCTTCGACCGCGAGACAAAACTTGCACGACCCTCATGCTGGATGGGCTCAACTGCGCGGCGCCACTGAACTCTTACGAGTCCAACTACATCAGCTACTGACAGCTAACCACGAACTACGCCACTCACCAAAAAGGCAAGCCGCCGTGTTCGACCAGCGAACACGGCGGCTTACGCCGTTCCTCATCCCTCTATTGCTCGCAGCGCTGCGCCCCCCGGTTAGCAGATCGCCGCGAGTTTTTCACCAAGTCTGCTGATTGCTCAGAAGACGTCCAGGATGAAGTGGTGACCGGAGTGGAAGATCCGCGGGCTGGGGTACTCGTTGTGCCAGTGGCGGTTGTAGGCCGGAATGCGCATCTCGGCCGGATAGCGGTAGTACAAGCTATCGGCGCTGCGATAGTATTCGCTGCCCCAGTAGTTTTGGGGATAGTACACGTACGGATAGTGGTAGAACCGCGACCAATCTTGATTGGTGTAGGTGTTCCCCCACGACCGGCCATAAGCCTGTTGGGCCGAGACGTCATCAGCGGTGCAGGCCGTTAGTCCAACGACCGCCACCACCGCCAGCATCATCTTGCCCAATCTCAACTTGCGCAGCATCTTGCTTTCCCCCCTACGAAAGCCGGTCGCAGCGTGCTCTTCACCCTGACCCGCAGGGCGCACGATGCTCGGCTAGGAAGAGAAATCGGCCAGCGGCGCAGGCGGAATTGAGGGAATTATCGGTAGAATCGGCAGAGATTCGCGCGGGGCTGAATAACGCAAAAAGAACGCTGCTAGCAACCGGTCGAGCGCCGGCGCGCGACGAAGATTCCGCACAATCCAAGTGCAACCAGCACCGTCGACGGCTCCGGAATCGTCACCGCGAACGCGGCGGCGGAGTTCAGGTCGTACGAACCGGCGTAGATGGCGCGCCAGCCGTCGGCGTAGCCCCAGCCGTATCCGATGTTGAAGCCGTCGGAATCGCCCCAGGCAAAGCCATTGTCCCAGCCGGCGGCTTCGCCATCAGTAACGCCCATCCTGGTGCCTTGCTCAACGCCCGCTTTCAAGCCTTCGTCGAAGGCGGGGGAGTAGGCGAGTTGGTACGTGGGTCCGTAGGTTTCGTCATAGCCGATTGTTCCGCCGCTGAGCAAACCGTCTGCGTAGCCGGTGTCGTATCCCTTCTGCTCGTAAGTTTCGGGGGTGTAACCGTCCCACGGGTTGCTAATCCTGACATAATCCAAGACGCCAGAACTGATGCGGATCACGCTGAAGGAACTGTTGTATATCCCAGAAGATAAGGTTCCATTCCAGTTTGAACTTGTCAGAATCACTGAGGAGCTCGAAGCACCGGAGTTCGTGCTGTTCTGCTTCTCGATCCAAGCCATCAACTCCACGAGCGCCGCATCGTAGCCGTAGAGGTAGCCGTTGGGCGCTCCGTGTGCGAAACCATTGTCGTAGCCCACACTCCACGCTTTGTTGAATGCCGGGCCATAAGCGGCGTCGTACGCGCCTTGGTAGGTGCTGTCGTAACCCGTTTGGTACCCGTCAGCGCGGCCGTTGATATTCCCTTCCTTCACACCCCGCGCGCGACCATCGGCGTAGCCAACATTAAAACCCGCGGTTTCGCCCTTCGAGTAGCCGCGGTTGTAATAAGCCTGCCAGTCGATTGATTCTTGGACCCCCGTAGTCGGCGGAGTCGAACCCCCGGTTAACTGGACTTCCAGGGAACCCGCACCCGACCAAATGTCCAGATTGTAAATCGTCACCGAACCAGACGCGGCGGCGGAGAACAATAGACCAATCCAACCGCAGATCAAAAACTGGGCCCAGAATCGCACGGCATATCTCCAGAAAGAAGGCGCCGCGATAAGTGCGGTGGTCAGAATCTACTGGAGTTCGCGCCAGCTTGCCAGCATTTTTTTGCGGGAATTACCCAGCTTGTGGCGAATTGAGGTGGGCCCTTCACCACGGTTGACGACGGGGTAATTTGGGGCGGAGTGGCAGCCGTTCTCTCTGAAGCTGCCAATTCGGCAATTCGTTTCCCTTCAAGTTTCCCAGCTTCACACCGCTGAAAACCGGCCGAAACCCTAAATTTCAGCCGTTTCTCTTGTGCCTCACCGCTCCGGCCCCTAAACTCCCGCCGATTTCGGACCAGTTTTGTCGTTTGGTCCCCAAATTGCATTCTTCGTTCCCCCTCGCTGTGCCACGCCGCTCCCCTCGCCGACGTATCACGCCTTGGGCCTATTTGTGGCCGGGTTTGGCCCATGCCTGGTTGCGTGGGTCTTGGGTGGGGTTGGCCCTAGCGATAGGATTCACCGTACTGCTGAATGTAACGATTGTTTCGGCAGTCGCGTGGCCGGCATGGCTCCCCCCGCAAGTTACACTTGCCTGCGGTTCGGTCACCTTGCTGCTGTGGATTGTCGCGCTCTTCGAGACGCGCGGCGAACTACGACGGATTGCGGCCGAGCAGGAAGCGAAAGAGACCGGCGAAGCGATCGAGACGCAGGCCACTAACGAACCAACCACCGACCCGCTCGACGAACAGTTCGCTCGGGCCCAACAACAATACATTCGTGGCGATTGGCTTGGCGCCGAACAAACGCTAACCGATCTGTTGCGACAAGACCGCGAAGACTTCGCCGCCGACCTTTTGCTGGCCACCATGTGGCGCCGCACGGGACGATTGATCGAAGCCGAGCGAAAACTAACAAGCCTCGAACGCCGCGAAGCGGCCGCGCCGTGGCAGCTTGAACTAAGCCGAGAACGACAGCGTATTGAACTAGCCCGCAAACCTACCCACGGGCGCGCCGCTTAACGCGCACCATTGGCGGGTTTTGTAACCCGCGCCTAGAATTGCGATAGCGAAACAACTCACCGTTAGCGCACCTGCGACAACACCGAGACCCACCCATGTACGAACGATTTACCGACCGCGCCCGCAAAGTGATGCAGCTTGCCAACCAGGAAGCGCAGCGCTTTAACCACGAATACATCGGCACCGAGCACGTGCTGCTGGGCCTCATTAAAGAGGGCTCCGGCGTCGCCGCGAACGTGCTCAAGAATCTCGATGTCGATCTGCGGAAGATTCGCCTCGAGGTCGAGAAACTGGTGCAAAGCGGGCCCGACATGGTCACCATGGGCAAGCTGCCGCAAACGCCACGCGCCAAAAAGGTCATCGAGTACTCGATGGAAGAGGCCCGCAACCTCAACCACAACTACGTCGGCACCGAACACATCCTGCTCGGCCTGTTGCGCGAGCAAGAGGGGGTCGCCGCGCAAGTGCTGATGAACCTCGGCCTCAAGCTCGAGGAAGTTCGCGAAGAAGTTCTCAACCTGCTGGGCCACGGCATCGAGTCGGGTGAATCCTCCGAACGAGGCGGCCGTGGCGGCGTGGCGGATGAAGATGAAGAGAACCCGCGCAGCGAAGGCCGCAGCGGCAAGTCGTCGCGCTCGAAGACCCCGGCGCTCGACAGCTTTGGTCGCGACCTCACCGAGCTCGCCCGCCAACACAAGCTTGACCCCGTGATCGGCCGCGAAAAAGAAATCGAGCGGGCCATTCAGGTCCTCTGCCGCCGGACGAAGAACAACCCGGTCCTGCTCGGCGAAGCGGGCGTCGGCAAGACGGCGATCGTCGAAGGGTTCGCCCAACGCGTGATCGATGGCAACGTGCCGGAACTTCTGCTCGACCGCCGCATCGTCGTTTTGGACCTCGCGATGATGGTCGCCGGCACCAAGTACCGCGGCCAATTCGAAGAGCGCATTAAGGCGGTAATGAACGAAGTTCGCCGCGCGAAGAACACCATTCTGTTCATCGACGAACTCCATACACTGGTCGGCGCGGGCGGCGCGGAAGGGGCGATCGACGCCTCGAACGTGCTGAAGCCCGCCTTGGCCCGCGGTGAAATCCAGTGCATTGGCGCCACCACGCTCGACGAGTACCGCAAGTACATTGAGAAGGACTCCGCGCTCGCTCGCCGCTTCCAAGAAGTGCTGGTTGAGCCGACCACCGCGTCCGATACCAAGGAAATCTTGCGTGGGCTGCGCGATCGGTACGAAGAGCATCACCGCGTGCAAATCACCGACGACGCCATCGAGTCGGCCGTCGAGTTTTCGGACCGCTACATCACCGGCCGCTGCCTCCCCGATAAGGCGATTGACGTGATCGACGAAGCGGGCGCTCGGGTCCGTCTGAAAGCGATGTCGAAGCCGCCGAATCTCAAGGAACTCGACGAAGAAGTCGAGGCGCTCAATCGCGAAAAGGAAGAAGCGGTCGCCAATCAAGATTTTGAGAAGGCCGCCTCGCTCCGCGACCAAGCCGACAAGCTCAAGAAGAAGAAGCAGCAAATCACCAAGGAATGGCGCGAAAAGTCGCGCGAGAATGGCGGCGTCGTGGATGAAGATGTCATCGCCGAAGTCGTCTCCAAAATGACGGGCATCCCGCTCACGCGGATGACCACCGAGGACAGCCTGCGCCTGATGAAGATGGAAGACGAACTTCACAAGCGCGTCATCAGCCAAGACGAAGCGATCAAGGCGATCGCCCGCGCCGTGCGGCGCAGCCGCAGTGGGTTGCAAGACCCCAAGCGGCCGACCGGCACGTTCATCTTCGCCGGCCCGACCGGCGTGGGGAAAACGCTGCTCGCCAAAGCCTTGGCTGAGTTCATGTTCGGCGATTCCGAAGCGCTCATTCAGATCGACATGAGCGAATACATGGAAAAGCACAATGTGAGCCGCCTGATCGGGGCGCCTCCCGGATACGTCGGCTACGAAGAAGGTGGTCAGCTCACCGAGCAAATTCGCCGCCGCCCCTACGCGGTGGTGCTGCTCGACGAAATTGAGAAGGCTCACCCCGAAGTCTTCAACATGCTGCTCCAGCTCATGGAAGAAGGCCGCCTGACCGATAGCTTTGGTCGCAACGTCGACTTCCGCAACACGATTGTCATCATGACAACCAACGCGGGTGCCGAGGCGATCAAGAACGAGTCCGCTTTCGGCTTCCAAAAGCCGGACACCGATGCGTCGTACGACAGCATGAAAACCCGCGTGGTGGATGAAATCGAAAAGGTCTTCCGCCCCGAGTTCATCAACCGCGTGAACGACATCATCGTCTTCCGTCACTTGAACCAAGACGACCTGAAGCAAGTGGTTGACCTGGAACTGTCGAAGGTGCGCGACCGGTTGAAGGAAAAGGGCCTCGCCCTGGAACTTTCGGACGAATCGCGCGAGTTCTTGGTGAAGAAGGGTTCCAACACCGACTACGGCGCCCGGCCGTTGCGGCGTGCGATCGAGTCGTTCATCGAAGACCCGCTGGCCGAAGAACTGCTCAAGGGCGAGTTCGCCGGCAAGGACACGATCCGCGTCTCGGTGAAAACAGTCGGCGAGAAGAAGCAACTTATTTTCGAAGGCCTCTCGACTAAAGAAGTCGAAGCCCCCGAACCCGTCGGCGCCGCGTAGTGCCATTCGCGGCTTAGCGCGAATTATTGACAGACTCCAACCGGCCCCTGCAACCACCGCAGGGGCCGGTTTTTTGTTGCGCTCTTGTCTCCCCCGATCCAACCGATCACGATGAACGCAGCAGATGTCAGCTCCGCCCACCGTTTCACCGCCCCACACCATAATGGACGACCTCGACGACCGCCCACCACCGCCGCGGCGCCCGCGCACCGAATGGTGGCGGTGGAATCTCGTCACGCTGGCGGTAACGCTGTTTGTGCTCGTGTGGGTGCGGGAGATTTTGAAGTGGGAATACAGCACGACTTTTTTCTTCGCGGGAATTACCGCGTTGGTCTGGATAATGATGCCTTTTGCTTTCGAGTATGAAATGGTCGCTCAAAGGCGAGGTCAAATGCTCCAACTTCCCAAACACGAAAAGGCAGCGAGCTTAATGAACCACACCTTTAGTCCGATTCCCATCAGCTTAAAACTCGTGCGTTTGTACGCTGCATTCCACATGCTACTTTCGATCGCCGTCTTGATCGTGAATCTGTGGTGGATGTGGAATACACTTGGTTGGTATAACGAGCGGTTGGGCACCCTACAGTCGGTTCGTTTCGGCGTTGAATCGCAAGTCATGACGTGCGCCGTTTGGCCACTTGCAGCGGCAGGACTCGGCGCCGCCCTCTGGGTACTCACCGACATCGCCATCACTCGCCGCGTCGAACTCAACTGGCGCATGCAACAACGAATCACGCCACCGCAACCAAATAGTTAAAGTCACCGATCAATTTTCCCCATTATCCCCCCGTCATCCCCCGTATCTCCTTCCCGTCTTCCGCACCGGCAATGCTCCTCCGCAACCTCATCGAGTACGCCGCCCTCATCGCCATCTGGTACGCCCAGTGGCTGCTGGTGCAGAGTGGCGCCGCCAGCTCGGCGGTGCTGATTGCAATCGTGCTGGTCATCGCCTGGGTGAAGACCGCGTTCTTTGGCGCCGAGAACTTGCGGCAACTGATGGAGGCGTCGGCCAAGAATTGGCCCTACCATCGCTTCATGCTGCTGATGCTGGTGAATATGTCGCAGATCATCCTGTCGTTTACCTTCGACTTCCACCTGCTCGAATCCATTAACTTCGCCAGCTTCGCCGTGGTGCAGGAGGGCCTCAGCGCTGCGGAACTGATCTTCGAGTTCTTTTACTTCAGCGCGCTCAACTTCATGTTCTTCGGCTACGGCGACATCACCCCGCAAAGCATCCCCGCGAAACTGTTGGTACTGACCGAAATCACCCTGGCGTTCGTGACGGTGATCTTTCTCTTGAGCGATTTCATTAGTTTGAAGGAATCGCTGCGGTGGGAACGTAAGGGGCATGATTAGCCGGCGGCCCATTTTGGAAGAGAAATGGGCGGACGCCTTTGGCGTTGTCATGAACTGCCGAAGAAAGCGGGCGGCGGAGCAGCACCGGCTTACGTGTTACAATGGTATCATGCCGACCCACGACCCCGCCGTCCTTCGTCCCTTCGACGCTGCACTGAACCGCGCGCGAGAGGGCTTGCGTGTGGTCGAGGATTACCTCCGTTTCGGCTGCGATGATGCGCATCTTACCCGCATTGCAAAGGAACTGCGGCACGGACTAGCCGAAGCAGTGAAAGGAATTGATCCCGCACACTTGGCGGCGTGTCGTGAAACGCAGCAGGATGTCGGAGTCACGATCACCACTAGCGCGGAGGGCGAGCGTGCTTCGCTACACGCCGTCGCAATTGCCAATCTCAAACGCGTACAAGAAGCGCTCCGCAGTTTGGAAGAGGTCGGCAAGACGATTTCGCCCACGCTCGGCGGCGCGATGGAAGCGCTCCGCTACCGCAGCTACACGCTCGAAAAAGCGGTGCTGACGCTTGATGCAAGTCTCCAGCGATTGGAGCACGCTCGGCTGTACGTGCTGATCGATGGCTCGGGCGATTTTTCGCGACGGGTCGAGACACTTGTGCCAGCCGGCGCCGATGTCCTGCAACTCCGCGATAAAACACTCGACGACCGTACGCTGCTCGCCCGCGCGACGGAGCTAGTGCGTCTGACCCGCGGCACGAACACGTTAGCCATTATCAACGACCGGGCGGACATTGCGGCGGCCGCGAATGCCGACGGCGTGCATGTCGGCCAGGATGAATTGCCGGTCCATACGGTGCGGAAAATCGTCGGCCCCGGCAAGCTGATCGGCGTTTCCACGCATAACATCGCACAGGCCCGAGCGGCGGTGCTCGACGGGGCTGATTACCTCGGCGCCGGACCGGTCTTCCCATCGCCCACCAAAGCATTCGACGCGCACGCCGGAACCAGTTATCTTCGAGAAGTGGCCGCCGAGGTGCGGCTGCCGACTTTCGCGATTGGCGGGATCACACTGGCTAACTTGCTGCAAGTGCTCGAAGCCGGAGCGACCCGTGTGGCGGTCAGCTCGGCGGTCGCCAGCGCTGCTGATCCGGCGGCGGTTGTGCTCGAACTGAAATCGAGATTGAAATCATAATAACACGGCGGCCCGTTCTGAGAAAAATTGGCCGCCGGCTAACCCCTAACCCCTAACCCTAACCCCTATAGCCCCTCTCTTGCTTCACGCAATCATCATGGCCGGCGGCGCCGGCACGCGGTTTTGGCCTGCTAGTCGGCAATTGAGTCCCAAGCAATTACTTGCGCTCGTCGGCAGTGAAACCATGATTCGGCAAACGTCCGACCGCCTTGGCGCGCTTGTGCCGCCAGAGCGCCGGATGGTGGTGACCAACGCGCGGCTGGTGGACGCCGTGCGCGAACAACTGGCCGATCTACCGCAGGACGCCGTCGTCGGTGAACCGTGCAAGCGAGATACGGCGCCCTGCATTGGCCTTGCGGCGCTCTTGGTCGCGAAGGTGCGCAACGATCCCGACGGCGTGATGCTGGTGATGCCCGCCGACCACGTGATTCCGGACACGGCTGCGTTTCAACGTGGTGTCGAACAAGCGGTGCGCCTGGTGAATGAGTCGCCGGGGCGAATTGTCACGTTCGGGATTAAGCCGACGTACCCCGCCGAAATCTTTGGGTACATCCAGCGCGCGAAGGCATTCACCACGATGAAAGGCGAAGCTCCGGCGTTCACCGTCGCGCAGTTCAAGGAGAAACCCACCATCGCCACGGCGGCGGACTACATCGCCTCCGGCGAATACTACTGGAACAGTGGTATTTTTGTCTGGACGGCGAAGACGATTCTCGATGCGCTCCGCGAACGGCAGCCGAAGATGCTGGGGCACCTCGAGAAAATCATCGCCGCGTGGGGCACGCCGCAGCATGACGAAGTGTTCGCCGCCGAGTTCGCGGCCATCGACGGCATTTCGGTCGACTACGCCGTGATGGAACACGCCCGCGACGTGGCGGTGATCGAAGCCCCTTTTGAGTGGGACGATCTCGGCGGCTGGCAATCGCTCCCGCGGCGCCTGGGTGATGACGAGCACGGCAACACGATTGTCGGCAAACACATCGGCCTCAAGACCAGCGGCACGATTGTCCGCACGACCGACAACCATTTGGTTGTCACGCTCGGCCTAAAAGATTGCCTTATCGTCCACACGCCCGACGCCACGCTCGTGGCCAACAAACACGACGAAGAGTCAATCCGCAAAGTGGTGAAGGAACTCGAAACCCGCGGCTGGACCGATTGGCTCTAACGGTAGCCGCGCTCGCGCTAGCGGAGCGCGTTAATCGTTCAGCGGTCAGCCGAAGGCGTGCCGGTCGATGCACTGTATGCCTACGGCTGACTATTAAACGAGTTGTTCCATCCCCCTCGACATCATGCCTCTCCCCACCACAGGTCGCATCGCCGGGATCGATTACGGCACAGTGCGCATTGGCGTGGCGATTGGCGACTTGGAAGTGCGGATGGCGAGTGCGTACGAGAACTACAACCGGCGGAGCGAGAAGCTTGACGGGCAGTATTTCGCGACACTTGCGAAGGAAGAACGCCTGCTTTACTGGGTAGTGGGGTTGCCAGTGCATTTGAGCGGCGGGGAGAGCCAAAAATCGTCCGAAGCTCGCAAGTTTGGCCAGTGGCTTGGCGAGCGCACCGGCCTCGCTGTCGAGTATTTCGACGAGCGTTATACATCTTCCGAAGCCGAAGCTCTGCTGCTCGAAGCTGGCCTCACCAGCAAACAGCGGAAAGCGCGGCTCGATCAGCTCGCGGCGCAGATCATGCTCACGGCGTATCTTGAAGCAGGTGGCGCCAGAGATGTGGAGAGCATCGATGGCTAAACGCCTGATCGTCGGATGCGGGTATTTGGGCCGCCGGGTGGCTGAGCGCTGGCTCGCCGCCAGTGACCGCGTGCATGTG
Organism: Pirellulales bacterium; assembly: GCA_022841705.1. Lineage (GTDB taxonomy): Bacteria > Planctomycetota > Planctomycetia > Pirellulales > Lacipirellulaceae. The sequence continues at coordinate 821,736 of JALHQZ010000002.1, read as the reverse complement.
GCGACTCGCAGTGAAGCGAAAGCCGATGAATTGCGCGCGGCGGGGTTCTTGCCGATCATCGCCGATATCACCAACGCTGATTCGGTTCCTCCGCTGCCGCCGGTGAAGACGCTCCTCTTCGCCGTTGGTTACGACCGTGGTTCGAAACAATCCATCGAACAGGTGTACGCGCCGGGACTCGCGAATGTCCTCGCTCGACGATCACCGGAAACGCAGCGCGTGATTTACATCAGCACGACGGGTGTCTACGGCCCCGCACTCGGCGACTGGGTTGATGAAACCACGCCGACCGACCCGCAGCGCGCGGGTGGTCAAGCATCGCTTGCAGCCGAGCTGGTGCTGAATGCAAGTGAAGTCGAGGGCGTCGCCCTGCGCCTCGCCGGCATCTACGGCCCCGACCGCATTCCGTTCCGCAAGGAACTCGAAGCGGGTGAACCAATCGCGGCGATCGAAACGGGTTGGCTCAATCTCATCCACGTTGATGATGCTGCGACCGTGGTGCTCGCCGCCGCCGAGCATCCTGCGACAGCTCCGGTGTACTGCGTAAGCGACGGCTCACCCGTGGTGCGGGGTGACTACTATCGCGAAGTCGCTCGGTTGCTTGGTGCTCCACTACCGCAATTCGTGACGCCCCCTTCTGATTCACCGCGCGCTGCGCGAGCGGCGGCCGACAAGCGCGTCTCAAACGCGAAGCTGCTGCGGGATTTGGCGCCGGTGCTGCGATATCCGAACTATCGTGCGGGTCTCGCAGCGATCCTAGAAAAATCGCCGCCGCCGGGTTAGATTGAGGGGGCGATCTTCACCCGCCGGCACAATTTTACCGTTCCCATGCTCAAGCGCACCCCGCTCTTTCCGCACGTTATTGAGCTCAACCACCAAGCTCGCCACCGCTTCACGTGCAGCGTGTACTTGATTTACGACGATGACGCCTGGACGCTCATCGACATCGGTTACGAAGACGCGGTCGATGAATGCCTGGAACTGATCCGTCAGCTCGATTTTCCGTTCGCGAAGTGCGCCACGCTGATCGCTTCGCACGCGGATGTGGATCACATTCAAGGGCTCGCCAAAGCCAAACAGGTGCTGCGGACGTCGGTCACTTGTCACCCCGCCGCGGCGAAGCATCTGGAAATTGGCGACCGAATCGCGTCCTTCGCCCAGATCGATGCGCAAGGCATCGACCTCGCAATGCCCGCCGTCGCGTGTGAACATCAAGTGAATGACGGCGACATCGTGGAAGTCGGCAAACTCAAGCTCGAAGTGTGGCACACGCCAGGCCACACCGACGGGCAGTTGTCGTTCCGCATGGGCGATCTACTGTTTTCGGGCGACAACATCTTCGCCGACGGCTGCGTCGGCGCAATCGACGCCCACCACGGCAGCAGTATCGAGGATTTTATTTCCTCGCTCACCCGCATCCGCAACAGCGATGTAAAGTGGCTGCTCCCCAGCCACGGCCCCGCGTTTCGCAAGGACAGCAAGCTGATCGACAGCACGATCAAACGCCTCGAAGGGTATCTGCACATGGCCGATTTCGGCACCTGCGCGATTGATTGGCCGCTGATGGATCAGTGGGAGCGTGATTTGGTGACGGGCAAGATGCCGAGTTAGCCGGCGGAGTTCATCCCCGCGCTCTTGGATTGACGCCACTCGCACAAGAACGTGGGGACGAGCCGCGGGCTAACGATTCGCTGTCGGCCGCTCCGCGAGCCACGGCGTGTCATCGCCATCCGCGTAGCGGTAATAAACTTCCAGACACATCACCGAGAGCGCGGTCGAGTACACGCGGCCGCCGTAGTGGCCCCATACGGGGTCGGGGTCCCAACTTCCCTGTAGCGGGCCGTTCTTCGCTTGCAAACCGGTGAGCACGGTCTTTAACTCGTTGTTCCAGCGCTTCCAGGAGCGGGCATCCGTTGCGCGAGCGTGGTGCAGGGCGAGCGTGCCGTAGTACCAGTAGTACAAGTTCACTTGCCCTTGGCCGGGCGGGAGTGAAACGACATTCGTGGTTGCTTCGGTGATGGTCGAGGCATCGAGCGGCGTGCGGCGCACCATGCGGCTGTAGAGCGCTTCGGCGGTCATCGTGCGCGTTGGCGGACCACCCGGTTGATAACAGGCGAGGCCGCGCGACGGGCCCATCGCCACTGATTGCAGGAAGCGATCAACGCCGGCCCAGGTGCGGCTGGGCACTTCGATGCCCGAAAGTTCCGCGCTGCGGAGCGCCATTACGATCCAGCCGAGTTGGCTCATGTCGCCGCGATCACCGGGATCACCCGGCCGATAGCGCCAGCCACCCGTCGCCGGATGTTGGCCGGCGATGAGGAACTGGCAGCCCGCACGTACGGCGGGTTCGAGCCGGCGATCATTCGTCACGGCAAGCGCTTCGGCCAGCGCAAAGGTCGCCATCGAATGGCAGTAAGTCCGCGCGTAGAACTCCGCTTCACCGGCGAGCGAACCATCGGCTGCTTGCGATTGCATCAGAAAATTGAGCCCCGCGGCGACCATCGGTTGGTAGGGCCCCGCTTGATGCGTGTGCCCAGCGCCCAAAAGTGCCAACAGTGCGAGCGCCGTCACGCCGGTGTCCGCCTTCGCGCCGGCGCCGCCGCGATTGTGCCCCATGATTTGTGCTTCACGGCCCGCATCCCAGCGGTCGGCGTCCCAGCGGCCGTCGGCCGACTGCGCCGCGATGAGCCACGCCAGACCGGTTGCGACCGCATCTTCGGTTTGTTGGCTGCCACCTTTTTCTTGTGCGAGCCGCACGCGGTCGGGACTGGTGCGATCGGCAAACGGCGAACTGAATGGTAACTCTTCACCCTTCGCGGGTGCGCCCGCGACCCACGCTTCACTTGCCGGCGACTGAGTTACTGGGACGGGGGTTGCCGCTTCGACAACGATTGGTTCAACCGGTGGCGGTTCAACTGGCGCGGGCTCAACCACTGGCGCTGGTGGCGGCACGACGACGGTCGCCTCTGGTTCCTTCACTACCGGCTTCGGCGGCGTCGGTTTCGGTTTGGGTTCTGGTTTCTTCTCCGGCGCCTTAGGCTTGACGATCGTCTTCGGTTCCACCTTCGCCGCTTGCGGCTTAGCGGGCGAGCGGAGAACAATCTCCACCGCCACCGGTTTTGGCGGCGCGCCACCGGGAGTGGTCACCATGCGAATGGTCGTCGCCATGCACACGAGCGCGAGGTGCGCAACGATCGACACGAGAGCGTAGCCGCGCATCGGTTGCTCGCGGCCCCACTTGGTCTTCAGTAGAACCCCCGCCGCAATCGCCGCGGCGACGAGCGATGTCCACAGGATGAGAGGGAGGAGGGACATAATAGCCGGCGACTTATGGGCGGCGGAGTTTCAAATGACAGTTGAGCCGATCGTCGCCGAGCGTAGCTCGCCGGCTATTTCACACTGCTTGCTGCTTGAGCAATCTCCACCGTCACGCCCACTTTCGTCACGCCTGCTTCTCGGCACGCGGCGAGCGTGGCGGCGACGTGCTGAAAGTCACAGCGGGCATCGCCGCTGATAAGGACTTCGGTTTCGGTTGACGCGGCCATCTTTCCGCGCAGCGTGTCAATCAGCATCGGCAACGAGACGATCTTGGCCTGCAGTTCCACCTGGCCATCGCTGCGCACTTGCACTTCCAGCGGTTCCGGCGGCGCGTTCGAAGCGCCCCCCTGCGCGACCTTGGGCAACTGCAAATCGACGCTCCGCTGCATGTCGCCAAACCGGGCGGCGACCATGAAGAAGATTATTAGCAGAAACAAGACGTCGATCATCGGCGTCAGGTTGAGCTGAATCTCGTCGTGCTGTTGGAGTTTCAGGGGCATGGCAGGAAGAGATCAGAGGATAGAGAAAAGAGGTTAGGGAATGTCGTATCGGGTTCAGTTTGCCCCGTCTCCCTAGCCTCTATCCTCTAGTCTCTATGCTCGATCAGGCGGCTTTCTTCGTTCTGCGCATTCGTGAACCGGACAGCGCTTCGGCGGAGATCAAATGGACGAGCTGTTGGCCGCGGCGGTCGATTTCCATCACGAGGCTATCGACGCGGCCGACGAAAAACATGTACGCCACCATCGCGGGGATGGCGACGGCCAGGCCGGCCGCGGTGGTGATGAGCGCTTCGCTAATGCCGCCAGCGAGGAGCTCCGACCGGCCAGTGGCGGCGCTCGCGGAGAGCGCGTCGAACGAGTGCATGATGCCCCACACTGTGCCGAAGAGGCCGAGCAGCGGCGAGACGTTCGCCACGCCGTTCAGCAGCCGCAGGTAACTGCGGAGCGAATTGGCGGTTCGTTCGCCTTCGTCAAGGATTGCCTGTTCGACTTCCACCGCCGGTTTGCCCCAGCGGCGAATGCCCGCTTCAAACACGCGTGCAATGTGGCTGGGGTCTTCTTCGCACAGCTCAAGCGCCGCATCGCGGTCGAGCTCGCCCTCTTCGATTTGCGAGAGGACACATTTCACAAACGGCCCGGGCGCCACTTTCTTGCGCCGCAGCGCCGCGAAGCGTTCAATCACCACCAGCAGCATCACCACACTAGCCGCGAAGATCGGCCACAGTAGCGGCCCCCCCGCGACAAGCACGTCGAACAGGCTTTTCGATGTGGGTTGCATGAAGGGGGTGTAAGGGTGAAGAGGATAGATCAGGCCAAAAGCGCGTCGTAGAAGCCGTTCGGCCCCCGCTACGCGAGAAAGGCCGAAAGGTGATTTTGACTTTCACCTTTCGACCTTTCGACTTTTCGACTTTTCCACCCCTGTTAGTTCGTGGGGCACGGGCCCATGTCGACTGGGCCGACCATGTGCAGGTGGTTGTGGTCAACGTAGATCACTTCTTGCACGTCCTCGTCCCGCAGTGTGTGCGGCACGGGCCAGCCGATGCGGCGGACGTCTTCGTAGTAGATCGTGCATTTGTAGTGAGCGTGGTGCTGTTGGGCGGGGCCGATCAGCGGATAAACCCGCACGGGATCAACGTAGTCGGAAATCTTGCACTTCACGATCCGCACGTTGTTGCGGTTGCGTTCCCACAGGAACGGCACGCCACCTTCCACGGGACGGGCCTTCTCCAAGGCGCGCATCACTTCGTCATCGCTCGGGGTGTCGAGCGCGATCGGCGGGCCGCCACTGGTGATCGGCCCCAGGATCGGCACACGGTCGTACCGTTCATGTTGCCAGAACTGGTCTTCTTTCTTCTTCTGGTGATAGGGGCTGACCGGAATCGGAATCGCCAAGATACCGAGGCTCGGCCCTTGGCTGGGGAGGCCCCAGAAGCAACCGGTCGAGGAAAGAGAGAGGGCGCCGAGCGTGAGCGCGACGGCCATCTGCAGCGGACGAAAAGTTGTAAGCGAACGTGCCATCGAAGGTCCTCGAGCTAGCGGTTCGAAGAGGCTCGGTCCGGGGTGACCGTCGCGACCTGGGCAACTCACTCGTCTGGCGATGCGCCGACGAAGAGCTGCCTGTCGCTACAGAGTAGTATCGAGTGCGGTTAGGTAAAACTTGCGGATTATTTTGAATGTGAGGCGAGATGGGAGTCCGGAGTCTAGAGTCTGGAGGAAGGTGGGGAAGATGGCGAAGAGAGCGATACTTGGTACTGCTGCATTCAGGGACAACTGCCACCTAGGCGACTGACAGTCGCCTGCGCTTCCTTCCGACTCCATATTCCGGACTCCCCCCTCCAACAAAAAAGCCCCCGCAACGAAAGCTCGTTGCGGGGGCGAAGTTGTTCATGCTATTAGCCGGCGCCTTGCTTAGTGGCACTTCGTGTGGCTGAAGTCGAGCCACCACCAGCCGTCGTCCCATTCGAGGGTCACTTTCCGCCAGCCAAGCGGCACTTGGGGATAGGGGTAGAACGGGCCGATGTAGGGCCACGCGGTGGGCGAATACTGTTGCGGATAGCTGACCGCGGCGTAGTTTTGGCTTTGAGCGTAGCTGGGCCAAGCGTAACCGGGCATGTTGGCGGTGTCGTACGTGCCACCACCAGCGCCCCCGCTGGCATAGCCGCCGCCCGCGTAACCTCCGGCAGCTCCGCCACCGTAGCAGTCACACGAAGCTTGTTGAACGGGTTGTTGCATCGACATCTGGCGGATCGGCCGAGCGTTCACCGGCAGCGGAGCGCCCCGACGGGCAACTCGCACCGGAGCAGCCGTCACCGGCCGTGCTTGCGGCGCCGGCGCCAATGTTGCCGGAGCCGAAGGCGTATCGAGCATCGTCAGCAGCACGTCGGCCGATTCTTCCTTAGCGGAAGCAGCCGGGGCGGCGGGAGCGATGATTTCCAGGCGATTCACGACTTGTTCCACGCCGTCAACTTGCTTAGCAAGTTCGCAAGCGATGTTGGCTTGTTCTTGGCTGGTGACGCTGCCCAAGAGCCAAGCGACGCCATCCTGGTACTTCACGCCGACGCGATAGTTTGAAAGTTGCCCGCTCTCTTTGAAGTGCTGGGCGATAGTTTGCGACATCGCCTTGCTATCGGGCGCCGCCGCGGAAAGCGAGCCAGCCGGCCACAAGAGGGCCGCCGCTGCACATCCGATGATCCACTGCCGTGTCATTCGAGTTCCCCCCTCGGTTTGGTGTGACGACGATTCGCGTCGGCCGCTCTCGTGGGCCGCAGCCGCGCTAATCACCCCGTTTGTTGCGGCGGGATGAAGATCGTTGACCGGTGACTTAACGCGCTAGCGGTTAGGGCGAACGTCGCCCCAACGGATGCGCGGAAATCTCTCCGAGGGATGTTTCGGCAACCCAAGGGTCCGGAAGGGAGTTTTTTTCCGGTTTTGCCGAATTGAGGGGCTGGCGTGCTAGCGTAGAGAGAAGGGAGGTCGGGGGGATTAAGGGGAGATACTGGGGCTGGCAAGAAAAGAAAGACTGGCAGAATGCGGCTAGGCGCATGTTTTTAGGCCAGAAATGGCTACAAGCGGGACAGGACCAGCGCCACAAACGCCACATTGCCAGCAGAGATTGTGGGTATTCACAATCTTCGCGGCCATCGCTGTTTTCTGCCCCGTTAGCTTTCGTACAAAGCCAGAAACTGATCGAGCGTGGGGTTCATCGAGTCCGCGCGGAAGTCGCAGACGCTTCCGACGATCATCACGCCGAGGGTGGCGCTGGAGAGGACCCACATGTGGGCGGCTTCGAAACCGGTGGCCCAGCTCAAGCCGGCGACGGCCAGCAGGCAGCTGAACAGCACAAGCCGCAGTGAAGCAGTGGTGCGGCGGCCCAAATTGAGGCGGCTTCCCCAAGCCGCTAACATTCCAACAAGCTGGACGGCAATCCAAGCCGCCACCAGCGCGCGGTGCGTGGCATCCATGCGATGAGTCTTCGTGTTGCAAGTCTGCATGCACCGCTACGAGCAACGTCATCCTTGACCTTTGCTTCCCCTGCGGCGCAGGCGATTGGGTTCGCAGAGCCAATTGTGTGCCAAACGCTTCGCTTGGGGCAACAGCAGTTGAAAACGCTGAGAAAAACTGCCTAGTTCGCAAATTAGCCGCACAGCGTCTCGGTAAAGGCGGGAAGAATCTTTAAGGATTTTGAAAAGTTTTCAGAGAAAGATCCAAGATGTTAGCCGGGGGCCAACGTCAGCGTCTCGTCATCTCCGTTCTTACTTCAGCCGCAAGGTTTCGCTAACCGACAAAGTTGAACAGCGCTCTCCGTGCGCGCACTCGTCTCAACTCGCTCGGCTGGAACATGCTAGCAACTCGCACCACTCGTTGGATCGTGACGCTAGCTTGTTTGTTGACAGTTGCTGGATGCAGTCGCCGGTTTTATCGCCGGCAGGCAGATGTGGAGGCGAACTGCCTCACTACGCAGAAGGCGCTCGCCGCGGGCACGGATCCGCAGCAGTTCCGCATTGAGGTTGATCCGCGTTCGCGGATGTTTGATGGCGCCAATCCCGATCGCCCGCCGATGCCGCCGGATGACCCCACGTCGCACCGTTACATGCAGTGCGTCGATGGCAAGAAGGGCGCCAAGTATTACCGCAACGCGCCGCGCACCAACATCGTTGAGAACCCCGCCTGGAAATCGTATCTGCCGCGCGATGAACAAGGCCGGGTGGTGCTGAACACGTCGGACGCGGTGCGAATGGCGCTGGTGAATGATCCCGGTTACCAATCGAACCTCGAAGAGCTCTATCTCTCGGCGCTCGATGTGTCGTTTGAACGCTTTCGGTTCGATGCGCAGTTCTTCGGCGGGTCAAGTATTTTTTATACGTCGGACGGCAAGGTCCGCTCGGGCACCGGCAACTCGTCGAGTGAACTGGTGGTGGCTCCATCGCGGCCGGGCAACCGGTTTCGGGTCGAAAAACTCAACGCTATGGGGGGCGAGTTTGTCGTCGGCATGGCGAACTCGCTGGTGTGGCAGTTCTCCGGGCCGAACGATTACAGCGGCACCACAGTGCTTGACTTTTCACTCGTGCAACCGCTGCTGCGCGGGGCCGGGCGGATTCGCGTGCTGGAACGGCTCACCATTTCTGAACGGGCGCTGCTGGCGAACGTGCGGACGATGGAGCGGTACCGCGGCGGTTACTATTTGAACATCGTTACCGGCCGCGATCCGGGCCAAGGTCCGTCGCGCCGAGGCGGGTTCTTCGGTGGCGCGGGGCTGGAGGGCTTTAGCGGGGTCGGCGGCGGCGGGTTCGGTCGCGTCGGTGGATTTGGCTTCTTTGGTTTCGGCGGCGGACAAAACTTCGTCAGCGGCGCCGGCGCGGCAGGCGCCGGGGGTTATCTCGGGTTGTTGCAACAGTATCAACAGCTTGAGAATCAGCGCGCCACCGTGGCCGCATTGCGCGATAGCGTGTTGCAATTGGAAGCGTCGTACGATGCGGGCCGAATTGATCGCTTCCAAGTCGATCTCGCCCGGCAAGCGCTCTACAACACCCAAAGCCAACTGCTCTCCAACGAAGCGCTGTACCAAGCGACGCTCGACAATTTCAAGATCACGATGGGCCTGCCGCCAGATATCGAAGTGGTGATTCGCGACGACACGCTCGACCGCTTCAAACTGCTGGATCGCGATCTCACGAAGCTCCAACTCTCGGCGAGCGAAACGGCCGAAAAACTTCGTGAGCAACCCTCTCCCTCCGGGGGAGGGCAGGGTGAGGGTGAAGCAAACCTCGCGTTGCTCCCTCACCCCGGCCCTCTCCCGGAGGGAGAGGGAGTCGCGCAACCGGCGGAGATCGTGCCGACTCCGCAGCCCACGCCCGACGACTTGCGGCTGCTCGCTCAAGCAAAACAAGCGCAGCGCGAAGGCGCCGATTGGCTCGTCACGCTCACGCGCGATCGCGAAGGGCTCACGCAGGTGCTGCCGAGTCGCCGAAAGCACTTGCAGCAAATCGGCGCCCGGCCGGAAGTGGCCGAAGCGCAGATCAATCCGCTGCTGTTCAGCCCAGAGCAACTCGACAAGCGCGTCGCGGGGCTGGACAAGGATATCGCCGAGTTCACGAGGCGCTTCGAGAAACTAAGCACCGAACTTGCCGAGCTAACGAAGATCGTGCATTCGCTCAGCAAGTCGGAACGCGATCAGCTCGGCCGGCTGACCAAAGAGTATTCGTCACAACTCTTAGAGCTATCAATCCTGCTCGCCCGCGTGCGGCTCGATGCGATTGACATCGAACCAACCGAACTTTCGAGCGAAGACGCGCTCGCCATCGCCAGCAACTTTCGGCTCGACTGGATGAACGCCCGGGCAAGTTTGGTTGATTCCTGGCGGCTGATTCACTTCAACGCCAACGACTTGCGGAGCAATCTCGACGTGGTTTTTACGGGCGATATCGCCAACACGGGCCAGAATCCGTTCAACTTGAACCACGAGAATGGCCGGCTACGAGTCGGCCTGCAGTTCGATGCCCCGCTTACTCGGCTTGCCGAGCGGAACGTCTACCGCCAATCGCTGATCGAGTACCAACAAGCGCGGCGCAGTTACTACCGGTTCATCGATCGCACCTATCAAGTCCTCCGGCAGACACTCCGGCAGATCCGGCTGAACGAAATCAACTTTGAAATCCGTCGCGAAGCGGTGCTGGTGGCGATCGCCCAGGTGGATATCACCCAGCTCCGCCTCTCTGAACCGCCCAAGCCGGAAGTGGAACCGGAGTTCGGCGCTACCACGGCGCGCGACCTCGTGCAAGCACTCGGCGATTTGCTTGTCGCGCAGAACGATTTTTTGAGTGTGTGGGTGAACAACGAAGTACAGCGTTTCAATCTGGAGTTTGACCTCGGCCTCATGCAGCTTGATTCGCAGGGCCTCTACCAACCGCTTGGCATTCCGCTGGCGGAGATTGTGGCCGAGGTGCACCGCGCGGGGCCGGTGTGTGAACCTGAGCCGGTACTGGTGGAAACGGTGGGGCCGGAACTGCAAATGCCGCCGCAGTAGTTTGTCGCTTGGCCTCCGAGTCCGAGCAAAGTGTGTAAGTGCTCGGCCTAGGAGGCCAAGCTACGTCGCGGCGCTCTTGCTTCATGCGAACGGCGCTTCTAACTTTCGGGTTATGGACCTGTCCAGCGAGCCCCCGCGTCGACCTGCGCCGCCCCCGAGGCGAAGTTTCTTGGGCGTTCACTTTCAATGCTGTCAATGCTACGGCCGGCTCTACCAAAATCGCGATGGGTCGGCGTACGTCGGCGGGTGTCCACGGTGCGGCGGGCAACTGCGAGTGGAGATCGGACCCGGCGGGTCGAGCGAGCGCTTCTTTTCAGCGGGGTAGGGCAGGGGGGCATGCGATTGAGGCTGACGGCCTCCGCGCGTACCAGGAAAGACGGGCCGGATCGCCTGGCGATCCGGCTGCTTCCGTCAATTCGACGCGCAATCTGCACTTGCGGAGTTTGGGCGGTGCTTGCTACCGTCCGCCCCGCGGATTGGGCGATACCTTTGTGTAGCCCCGTGCTTCTCTGCGCGCGGTGGCGGCCCCCTTCGCGCGCGAGGCGATTCTTATGGCGAGTGTCCCGGAACTAGCGGTCATTGTGTCGACGTTTGAGCGTCCCGGGCATTTGGAGCGCTGCTTGGCGTCGCTCGGTCGGCAGACCGGTGTCGAGGGGCGCGTGGAAGTGGTCGTGACCGACGATGGCTCGGCCGATCACACGCCGGAGTTGGTCGAGCAGTTCGCGCGGCGGGCGCCATTTCCGGTCCGCTTTGTCACTCAACCACACGATGACTATCGGCTTTCGCGCGCGCGGAACAACGGCGTGCGGGCCTCGAGCGCCCCCTATCTCTTGTTCACCGATGGCGATTGCGTCTTCCCCGCCGATCACTTGCAGCAACACTTGGCGGTGCGCACGCCAGGGGTCGCGTACGGAGGCGATGCGGTGTGGCTTTCCGAAGCGGCGTCACGCAGCGTGACGCTGAGTGCGATTCGCTCGGGCGCCTTGATGAAAGTTATCACCCCCGCGATGCGCCGGCGGCTCAAGTGGCGGGCCTACAAATCTTTGCTTTATCAGGCCCTGCGGCACCGCAGCAAACCGCGGATGGTGGGTTGCAATATGGCGGTGAATCGCAGCGATCTCGAAGCGATCAACGGGTTCGATGAATCCTTCGTTGGTTGGGGCTGTGAAGATGATGACTTCGCGGGCCGATTGCGGCGCAGCGGCGTGAATGTCCGCTCGATTTTGCATCGCACCCACGCGATTCACATTTGGCATCCCCGGCATCCGTCGCGCGGCGCCAAGTGGACTGATGGACCGAACGCGCATCGATTGCACGCGTCGAGACGACTCGTACGCTGCGTGCATGGTTTGGTGGAGCGCGACCCGGCCGACCTCTCCGTGCGCGTGGTGAATCACAAATGTCGGTGGTTTCATATGGCGTGGCCCAAAGGCGCCGGGGGCAAGAGCCGTAAACCGTGTGAAGTTGAAATCATGGTGCTCCCTGGCGCCGGCGCTTTCACGCCGCATGCCCAGCTACGGGTGGTGGTGGCTGAAACCGATGATGTTCCCGCGGAGCTTGCCCGCGAAAGCGATGTCATCCTGAAGCTCAACCCCAGGGAGCTCTCCGCCGATTTGCTGCGGCAGCATGTGCATCGCGCCGTGCGGGCCGCGTAGTCTTGCGCAAAATCCAGAAGATTCACCACAGAGAGCACAGAGGAGACAGAAGAGGGAAATCCAGAGTTCTGTATTTCTCTGCTGCACTGTCTCGAACGATTCTCCGTGCTTTCTGTGTTGAATCGTGTCCGTCTCCTCTGCATGGCTACTCAGGCCCTGGGACAGCGCTATAATCGAGGGTACTCAAACCCCGCCTCCCTCGCTTGCGGGCCCTCCCCCGCGCCTCCCGCCATGCCCTCCCTCTCTTACTCGGCCCTCCCTAACTCGTCCCGCACGCTGGCCGAACTTCGCGCTAGCGGCTGGCAATCGAAGTCCGTTAAGCAAGAGATTCACGATAATTTCGTGCGCAAGCTCACGGCCGGGGAGGAATTGTTCCCCGGCATCGTGGGGTACGACGAAACGGTGATCCCCGAACTCAATATCGCGATTCTCGCGCAGCACGACCTCTTGTTTCTCGGCGAGAAGGGCCAAGCCAAAAGCCGGCTGATGCGGCAGATTGCGACCTTCCTCGACGACGCGGTGCCGTTTATCGATGACCCCAAGATTCCGATCCACGATGACCCGTATCACCCCATCACGCGGCGGGGCAAACAGCTCATCGGCAGCGTACCGGCGGATGAGGTGCCGATTGCGTGGTGGCCGCGCGAGCAGCGATATGCCGAACGCCTGGCGCCCGGCACCAAGTTTGCGGACATCATTGGCGAGATCGACCCGGCGAAACTGGTGGGTGGCGTGAGCATGGGCGCCGAAGAGGCATTGCACTTTGGCCTCATCCCCCGGATGCACCGCGGCATCTTCGCGATGAACGAACTGCCGGAACTCGACGAATTGGTGCAGGTGGGCCTCTTCAACATTCTGGAAGAGCGGGATGTGCAGATTCGTGGTTATCCGATTAAGTTCGATATCGACGTCCTCATTCTCTTCAGCGCGAACCCCGCCACCTACAACCGCAGCGGCAAAGTGATTCCGCAACTGAAGGACCGCATCGGCTCCATCGTTCACACGCACTATCCGCTGGAGCGTGATTTGGGCGTGCAGATTTTGGACCAAGAAGTTCCGCCGAGTGAATCGGACGCGGTGGTCGTGCCGCTGTTCATGAAGCAGATTGTCGAAGAGATTAGCCGCCAAGCACGGCGGAGCAAGTACATCGACCACCAATCAGGAGTGAGCGCGCGGCTGTCGATCGCGAACTACCGTACGATGCTGGCGAGCGCCAGGCATCGAGGGCTGGTGCTCGGCGAGTCACCCGCTGTGCCGCGGATTAGCGATCTGGGCCATTTGTACGCGAGCTCGCTCGGCAAGCTAGAACTGGACCTGATGGGTTCGCACCAGATGAGCGAACGACAAGTGCTCGACGCGGTGGTGTCGGCGGCCATCACCGCCGTGTTTGCCGAGTACGTTGAAGAGCATGGGCTGGCTGAGATCGCGCAGATTTTCTCCGAGGGGGTGAAGATCGAAGTCGGCGATATGCTGCCGTCGCGGCACTACGCCGAACTGCTGAAGCGTGTGCCGCCGGTGTGGGACAAAGCGTTTGAAGTGAACGCGTCGACGAATGAAGCTGTGCGGGCAAGCTGCGTAGAGTTCGTACTCGCCGGGTTGTACGCTACGGACCGGATCAGCCGTAGCCAGCAACATGGGCGGATTGTGTACGAGGTGTGATTTATTTACGTTCGTAGTGCTGCCTTCAATTTAAGGAGTTTTATGGATACCTTCACCGCCATCGCCGAACGTCGCGCCGTTAAGCATTACGATCCCTCTTTTGTCTTGCCAGTTGCTGACGAGAAGAAACTCTTTGAGCACCTGCTGCTGGCCCCGACGTCGTTTAACATTCAGAACTGGCGGTTCGTGGTGGTGCGCGATCCCGCGCAGAAGAAGGCCGTTCGCGCGGCAGCGTGGAACCAGGCGCAGATTGAAGAGGCGCAGCTGACGGTGGTGATCTGCGGCGATTTGAAGGCGTGGGACAAATCGCCCGAGCGTTACTGGCGAAACTCACCTCCGGCCACGCAGGAAATGCTGGTGCCGATGATCCGCCAGTTTTACAGCAACGCCGGACCGCAGGTGGAACGCGACGAAGTGATGCGCTCCGCCGGCATTGCGGGCCAAACGCTCATGCTGGCCGCCAAGAGTCTGGGGTACGATTCCTGCCCAATGATTGGGTTCGATCCCGTGGCCGTCGGCAAGCTGATCGACCTGCCCGCCGATCATGTGATCGGCATGATCGTGGTCGTGGGCAAAGCGCTGAAGCCCGCACACCCCCGCGGCGGGCAACTGGCGATGGACGAAGTGATTTTCACCGATCGCTTCCCAGAATAATTTCAGATTGAGCCGTATCGCGACGCAATCCACGGGGCACCGAATTGCCGGTAGGCTTTCAAGCATCCCGTCGGAGGATGTGGCCCTTCGGCTATCGAGGATGGCTACATTTCGAGGGCGTCGTTCAGCACGCCGGTGTAAAAGCCGAAGATGCGGAAGATCATAGTGATGATCACCGCCGCCACCGCCAGCCACACGAGAACCGCCAGCGCGATGGAGAGCGCCGAGAGCGCGGAGTCCGCTTCCTCTTCGTACTGCTTCGACAGTCGAGCCATCGACTCCACGATTTGCCCCCCTTCTTCGGCCACCTGTAACGAATCGACGAAGTGCCGCGGAAAGGCGCCTGTTTTCGAAAACGCCTCGGCCAGCGGTTTGCCGCTTGCTACGTCGGCCACCATCGCGGCCGTGTGTTGCTGGTAGTAGTCGTTGCCGGTGGAGCGGAGCGCGAGCGGAATCAGCCGCCGCAGATCGATCTCCACGTTCAGTAGCAAGTGCAGCGCCCAGGCGATCCGTGCGAGCGCGATTTTCTGGAGCGCATCGCCGACGATCGGCAGCCCAGTAAAGAATCGCTGCACAGGCCGCCCCCATCCCACTCCGCGACGGAGCGTTCGCACCACCAGCCAGCCAACGATCACCAGCGCGCCAACGGCGTTCGCATAGATCAACAATCCTTTCGGTCCATAGAGTCCCCACCCGAGCATATCTAACGGCTTGTTGTTCAGCCCGGTGATATACCCCTGCACCAAGATGACGAGCCCAATCACCACCGCTGCGAGCCCCAACTGCAACAGCGGCCACGCGAGGAACGAGAGCAAGCGGCGCTTGCGCTCGACGACGCGTGTGTAATGTTCACTCAATCGCTTCAGCACTTCGGTCAGTTGGCCCGACTGTTCGCCAACTTGCACGAGCTCGACCATGAGGCGCGGAAAGATACCCGCTTCGGTGAGGCCTTCGGTTAGCGAGTTGCCGGCGTTCACCGCATCGCTCACCGCGTGAAACGCCGCGGCGTATCGCCGCGGTGCGCGGTCGCACTCGCTCTGCCAGGTGCGGCGCACATCGATTCCCGAGTGCGAAGAGAGCGCCAGCCGATGGCACAAGTCGGCAAGCTGTTGGGAAGAAAGCGGCACCGAGCTCACAGTACGACGGGCTTCTCAGCCCGTCGGAAAAAAGCTCGACGGGCTAAGAAGCCCGTCGTACATGGGATCTAATTCTTACTGAAATCGACCTTCGCCGTCGCCCCGCGACCGAGCGGGTTCTTCACAAACTTGCGGCGGCAGTCGCTGCACAGATCGTAGCGAACTTGCGAGTAGACATCGTCGCCAATTTGATCGTCGTCCAGGTCGTCCATGCTTTCAAGAATATCTTCAATCTCCGCCAAGTGATCGCGCTCTTCTTCCCGCACCGCCGTGTCGTCGAGCGATGCGTAGACCTCCATTCTTACGACGTACCGCACTTCTAATTCCGAATCAATGACGCGGTGACAACAATCGCAAGTGAAGTGGATCATGACGGCGCCTCGCGACCTCCCTAGGAAACCTCACGTCGAGCGCCCCGCGGCGCCACTTCGCTTCATCCTAGTGACAAGCGGTAGGGGGAAGCAACCCTCGGAGCGGAAAGTTTTCGGGGCGCCGGGTGGCTGGAGATTGCGTTGCAACAGATAGGGGAAGGCTGTTGGCGATTGGCTGTTAGCTGTTGGCAAGAAAAGTTTTGTGGCATTCTTCCTGGCCCATAGTCAAGAGCTAACCGCTAATAGCCAGATGAAGCTTTGCGGAATTTTCCCCCCAATCCCCCGTTCCGACTAGCCGCGCCGCATGGGGGCCATTAAAATGGGGTAGATCGGCAGCGCTGAATGCGTTGACCCTAGCACCGGCACTCCGGCGGAGCGCATCGCCCTCGGGCGAGAACCTTTTGGCGGTCGGCTCGGTCTGTGGGAGAACGCGTCCGTGATCGCGGCGCCCCCATTGCGGGCTCCGTCAGGGACGGAACCTCGAGGCGACCACCGATTCGACGCGTTCGCTATCCGCCTGAGCGGAAGCCACCTCGCGGCACGAGACGCTTCCGTCGCACCGTGTGAAGAGGCCGCCATGTCGACCGTGGGAGTTACCGCGCAACCAACACACCCAGGACTGAGCGCGCTGCACGCCAGCGTGCTCGTGCTGAACCGCCAGTACATGGCGATTCATGTGATCGACGTACGGCGCGCCTTCGGGCTCTTACTCCGCAAGCTAGCGGAAGTGGTCCACATCGAAGAGGGCCAGTTCGCCAACTACGATTTTGAATCGTGGCGCGAAATTAGCGACCTGCAGGCCCAATTCAAAGAGCCGCACGAGGACTGGATCAAGAGCATCAACTTCGAGATCCGCGCCCCCCGAGTGCTGCGCCTGTTGCACTACGACCGCCTACCGCGACAGCGCGTGCGGCTGAACCGCCGGAACCTGTTCGCGCGCGACGGCAGCCATTGCCAGTACTGTGGCAAGACGTTCCCCACCAGCGAGCTGTCGATCGACCACGTGGTGCCGAGTTGCCGCGGGGGCGAAACCACCTGGGAGAACGTGGTGTGCGCGTGCATCCGCTGCAACGTGCGTAAGGGGGGCCGTACGCCGACAGAAGCGGGCATGAAGCTGATCCGTAAACCGGTCCGCCCGGCGCGGAGCCCGCTGCTGGCGATGAAACTCGGCAACCCCAAGTACGCCAGTTGGAAAGCGTTTATCGACGCGGCGTACTGGAGCGTGGATTTGAAGTAAGGCAAGTAGCCCCAACGCGGGGATGAGTTAGGCTGGTGTAAGCCGCGATCTCTTGTCCCCGCGTTTTTGTGCGTGTGGTCGGACTACTCCTGAAAGCGCGGGGACGAGCGATCGCGGCTAACCCACGTTCCGCCGGAGCGCGAACCCCGCAGCGCCGAGCGCCACCAGCAGCCACGTCGCTGGCTCGGGAATCGCCACGCCTGTAAGTTCCACCCACACCTTGTCGATCGCGTAGGCTTCGTCGGAACCACCCTGCCAGCCGGTGCCAGAGGCGATCCATTTCAGGCTGAGCGTGCTGGCGGTGTGCGGGAAGATCAGTCCGGGGTCGGTCGCTAAGTCGACGACCGTGTCGTTGTAGAAAATGTTGGTGTCGAACTGTACGTACTCGTACAGTAACGAACCGCCGTCGATGTCCTTAATCGTTCCCAACGCATTGTTGTAGGTATAGGCCGCGAAGGGGGCGCCATCGATGAACAGCTCGAGCAGATCGGGTGCGAAGTTACCGCCGTCGGTGCTGTCCCACGAGTCGAGTAGCGCCAGTGCAAAGTCAAGATTCACGCCCGTGTGCGCCGGCAGATTGCTGAAGACCAGTTCGATGCCAGCCGTATTGTCATCGGCGCGAGCGATATTGCCGTAGGTGGCGTTGTACGGCGCGATAGTCGGGACCGTGACCCCGCCTGTCTGAGTTGCTGTCACGCCGGGGGCGACGAGTAGCCCGCCATCGAAGTCGTTGTAGTAGACAATCTGGCTGGCCTCCGAAGCGTTTGACGCCGCCATCAGCAGCGCGACCAGCGGACCAAAGTAGGGGGTGCAAGTCGTCTTCATGAGCGGCTCCTCGTTGTCAAAACTGGCGGTCGATCTCGCATCATTGTGGCCGGAAAAGTCTTCCCAACCCGCCTAGAAGCTTACCGCCCTGCAGCATTGCGTCAATCGCAGCGCGTAAAAAGGCCGCCGAGCCGTCCCCCAAGAACAGCCCCGCGGCCATAGTTTGTTTGAAATTTCTCCAGACTCCCCGCTCCGGAATCAAGACTTGCCGCTACTTCCCCGCCAGCGGCTCTTTTTTCTCCGTAATCACCGGGCACTTGGGCGCCATTTCGGCGTTTAGCGGGGTGAAATCTTTCCACTCTTCGGGGACGTTATCCTCGTGGAAAATCGCCTCGACCGGGCATTCCGGCACGCACGCTTCGCAGTCGATGCACTCGTCGGGGTGGATATACAGGATCCGCTCCCCTTCGTAGAAGCACTCCACCGGGCAGACCACCACGCAGTCGGTGTACTTGCAATCGAAGCATGGTTCGCAAACCACGTGCGTCATCGCTGTCGCTCTCCCAAACTAAAGGGCCCAAACTAAGGGGCAGTGGAAATTGCTGTCGGCGACAGTTAGCAAACCCTTGCGGTTTAAGCACTTTAAGTCACCTAAGTAGCCGATCCTAGGAGCGCCGCCGGGGGGTGTCAAGCCGGTTCAGGCCCCCGAAAGTGGCATTCGCCCGAAACGATTTATTCTGTTGCTCCGCAGCCGCCTGCTGTCTAAAATCGGTAAGAGAGGCGGCATGGGCCAAACACCTGAGCGTGTGGCGCCCGAGCAAGCGCCGAAACATAGGGACAGAGCGGGGCAAAGCTGAAAACGCAGTGGGGAGACTGCCGCAGCGCGTTTGCGCGGGCGCAAGCTCCTCGCGCATGCCCGAAAGGCGCCATCACCGTGGCATTGGCCGAAATCGACCGCAATCTGCTCCACCGCTGCCTCGGGCATCAGCCCCGGGCATGGGAAGATTTCGTGGACCGCTTCGTGGGCCTGGTGGTCCATGTGGTGAATCACTCTGCCCATTCGCGCGGCATCCGGCTGTCGGCGCCCGACCGCGACGATCTTGTGGGCGAAGTTTTCGTGTCACTGCTCGCCAACGATCTCGCCGTGCTGCGCCGGTTTGAAGGCAAAAGTTCCCTCGCCACGTATCTCACGGTTATCGCGCGACGCGTGGTGGTAAAAAAACTTTTGGCCCACACCGGCGTCACCAATCTCGGTAATGGGGCCGCGGAAGTCTCCGCCGACGATCGCCACGAGCAGCGGCTGCAAGACCGCGATCAAGTCGAGCGCTTGCTCGGCCAACTCGATGGCCAAGAGGCCGACGTGGTGCGCATGTTCCATCTCGAAGGCAAAACCTACGGCGAAATCAGCCGCGTGGTCGGATTGCCTGAAAACAGCGTCGGCCCGCTACTGAGCCGGGCGCGACTCAAGATGCGCCGGCGGGCGGATCAACCAACGGGTTGAGTTGGTTGTTAGCTTGGCCTCCGAGGCCGAGCGCTCATCAATGATGTCAGCGCCGATCTTAGCGCGACGCTCAACTTGCTTTGCGCTCGGCCTAGGAGGCCAAGCTACGAAGGAAGGCGTCACTGCGTCAGCGAAATCCCGTTCGCCGGTAACTGACCCACATACGCGGGCGGTTGGGCGTCGGCGGCTCGCCAACCGTTGGCAGCGGGCGCGCTTGGCGTGGTGGTCGAAATCGGCGCCGCGGGAATTGTGTTCTGCACTTGCGGCGGATAGCTGAGCGTTCCGCCCCCTGGTGTCGCCACCGGCGCGGGCGGTGGGCCGAGCGTCGCCAGGTCCACTTGCGGATAACCTTGCAGCGTCGGCATCGCCCACAACTGTGTCGGGTCCCCGGTTCCCGCGTTGACCGCAATCTGCTGCATGTCGAGCGTGAGCGACAGGTTCGTCGCGGGCATTTTCATCGTCACCCGTTCGGGAAGCGAAACTTGGTTCACCGGGTCGAAACGGAACCGCTCGCCGTAGGCGCTCGCCAGAATTTGGCCGTTGGCGTCGTATACGTGTTGCTCGACGACCCAGGCCCGCGCGGGGTCCACCACCGTGGTCCGCTTGATCGGCCCGTTCGGCCCCACGCCGGGGCAGCTAATTTCCAGTGTGCCGTCATTGCGGCGGAAGGGGCCTTCGTAAACGGCCGTCGTGTCCAGCGTCACCAGCCCGAGCGCATCGATCAGCCACGCCGGTTCGATCGGCATCATTGTCCGCGCGGAACTGGTGGCGTACTGATCGTGCCGCGCAAAGTAGAGCGCTGGCGGATCGTTCCTTCGCGACCAGATCCAAAACTGCTGATCGTTGCTGCCGACGTCGACTTCCGGCCCCGTGAGCGCCGTGGAAGCTTGCAGCCGCAGCCGCCGCGGCCGCTCGACCGCCACATTGCCGGACAGGAGCGGCAGATTCGCCATGCCGGGCACCGTGATCGTCGCGCTGGAGACCGAGTACGACCGCACCTTTTCGGTGTTCGCATTCACGGCCGCCACGATATCCTGCGCGGTCGCGGTAGGCTGCAACACCTGGGGCGCCGGCGGCCCCGCTTGCGCGAAGGGATTGGTGAACTGCCGATTGCACGTGGCGCCGCTGCACGCGAATAACATCGCGAGCAGGATGACAGCGCTCGGCAGTACTGGTTGTTGACGAGCCACTATTCGGCGTCCGTACACAACAGTTCGCTCAGATAACTTTGAATCTCTTCGATCCGCTCTTCTTCCGGCGTGGCGACGGGGAGTTCGTAATGTTCGTCCCGCTTGGGGCAGTACACCCGCAGTTGGCCGTGGTACTCATCGAGTAGCGCATCGCCGCGCGCAAATCCTTTGATCGGAATGGCGGTATCGTCTTCAATCCGCAGCACCCGCCGCCGCACCAGCAGCAGCGCCAACACGTACCGGGCATCAATTTGCAGCGGATCGTCTGCCCAGGTGTCGAACAGGTTCATCAGCACCTCATTCGGCGCCAGATGATTCTTACCCGACGCGGTCTCGGGCAGACGCGAACGCCACCAGCCAATCGCCCCGTCGGGCGCCCCGTCCCAATGCTCCGCCGCATAGTCGGTCCGCACCACGTCGGTCCCCTCTCGCAGCAGCACCGAGTAATACACCTCGCCCGGCAACAACATCCGCGCACTCGCTGCACAGCGCCGCGAGCAGCGGTGAATATCAAAATCAATCAGCATCGCGCAAGCTCTCTCTTCGCAAAACGGCTGAATATCCCAGGACCAAAAGTCGGGATATAGAGAGATTCGCCATGCCCGGCAAGGCGACTTCCCGGACGATGCGCATGGAGAATCCGGTAGCCGCGGGGTTTATCCCCGCGTTTTTCGAGTGTCGAGTAGTCCGTCGTCAGTGGGATCTTGCCCTGCATTCTTCACTACGGGCCACTAGCCACTGACCACCTTCGTGCTAGCACTCACTCATCCGTCACGCATCCCAGGCTCGCGCTCTTAACGTTCTTGATGTACTTGTACAGCGTGCCGCGGGTGGCTTTGAGCGGCGGGGCGGTCCACGCCTTGCGGCGAGCTGAGAGCTCGGCGTCGGTCACGTCGAGCGTGATGAGGTTCGCTTCCGCGTCGATGGTCATCCGGTCGCCATTTTTCACCAGCGCGATCGGCCCGCCGAGTTGCGCTTCCGGGGCGATATGGCCGACGATGAACCCGTGCGAGCCGCCGCTGAACCGGCCGTCGGTCACCAGCGCGACGTCGCTCCCGAGGCCGGCGCCCATGATCGCGCTGGTGGGGGTGAGCATTTCCGGCATCCCGGGGCCGCCTTGGGGGCCTTCGTAGCGGATGATGACGACGTCGCCTTTCTTGATCTTGTTTTTCTCCAAAGCGTGGAGCATGTCTTCTTCGCTATCAAAACAGTTGGCGACCCCGGTAAACTTGAGGCCCTCTTTGCCGGTGATCTTGGCGACCGAACCTTCGGGACAAAAGTTGCCGCGCAGGATGCGAATGTGACCGGTCGCCTTAAGCGGTTCGCTCAGCGGCCGGACGATTTTTTGGCCTGACTTCAGACCTGGCAGCGCGGCGAGATTCTCCGCCACCGTTTTGCCAGTGCAGGTGAGGCACGACCCATCGATGAGTCCCTCGGCCAGCAACAGTTTCATCACCGCTGGCGTACCGCCAACTTCGTGCAGTTCTTCTTGCACGTACTTGCCGCTTGGCTTGAGATCGGCGATGTACGGCACGCGATCGCTCACTGATTGAAAATCATCAATCGAGAGGTCCACATCAACGCTGCGCGCCATCGCCAAGAGGTGCAGCACGGCGTTGGTCGAGCCGCCCACCGCCATGATGTAAACCATCGCATTCTCGAACGCGGCACGGGTCATGATGTCGCGCGGCTTGATGTCCCGTTCGAGCAGGAGGCGAATCGCGGCGCCCGCTTGCCGACACTCGGCCAGCTTGTCGGGATGCACCGCCGGAATGCTGCTGCTGTAGGGCAAGCTCATCCCCATTACTTCGATGGCGCTTGCCATCGTGTTGGCCGTATACATGCCGCCGCAGGCGCCGGCGCCGGGGCAGCTTTTGCGGACAATCTCTTGCCGCTCTTCTTCGGTGATCTTGCCGGCCAGGAATTCGCCGTAGCATTGGAAGGCGCTCACCACGTCCCGCTTTTCGGGGTCGCTCGAAAACTTCGTGAAGCCCGGCTTGATGGTTCCGCCGTACACCATAATCGCGGGGCGATTGAGCCGGCCCATCGCCATCAAACAACCTGGCATGTTTTTGTCGCAGCCGGGTAGCGCGACCAATGCGTCGTACCACTGCGCTTCCATCACCGTTTCAATCGAGTCGGCGATGATGTCCCGCGACTGCAGCGAGTAGCTCATCCCGCTGGTGCCCATCGAAATGCCGTCCGACACGCCGATGGTGTTGAACCGAAGGCCGACCAGCCCCGCCTGCTGCACGCCCTTTTTCACCTCGGCCGCCAGGTCCAGTAGGTGCATGTTGCAGGTGTTCCCTTCGTACCAGACGCTGGCGATGCCGACCTGGGCTTTTTGCATGTCGGCGTCGGTGAGCCCGGCGCCGTAGAGCATGGCTTGGCTGGCGCCTTGCGACTTGGGCTGCGTAATGTGACGGCTGATTTTGTTGAGCATGGCGATGAGAACGTGGTATTTAAGGGAATAGCCGGCGCCCTACGGTCGGCGCTGTCAGGCGATTTTAGCAAGGCGGACATTTTAACAAGAAACCGCCCGGCGCGGGATTCCGTCCGCGCGGCCGCCAAGTTATCGTAGGGACACCTCATCTAACCCTCGGTTCGCCCAATTTTCGCAGGGGACAAAGAACGTGAATTCGATCAGCCTTCGCCTCAGCGTGATGATGTTTTTGCAGTTTTTCACCTGGGGGTCGTGGTTTGTCACGCTCGCGCTCTGCCTGGGGAGCAATCAACTGGGCGATTCGATTCCGCAGGCGTACCAGAGCGCCCCGATCGCGGCGATCATCGCGCCCTTATTCCTGGGGCTGATTGCCGATCGGCTGTTCGCTTCGCAAATCGTGCAGGGGACGCTGATGGTCATTGGCGCCGGGCTGATGGTGCTGGCCGCCAAGGCGGTGGAAGCAGGGGACGGCTCCCGGGCCGTGTGGCTCTTCATCGCCTATATGCTGTGCTACATGCCCACGCTCGGCCTCGGCAACACGATCGCGTTCGCCAATATTGATGACCGCAACAAGTTCCCGGCAATTCGCGTGTGGGGAACCATCGGCTGGATCGTTGCCGGCCTGGTGGTGGGCGCGCTCGGCTGGTCGAGCCAAACGAAAATCTTGTGGCTGGCGGCAGGCGCTTCGGCCGCGTTCGGGCTCTACAGTTTCACGCTGCCGCACACCCCGCCCCCGGCAAAAGGCCAGCCGCTGAACATCGGCAGCCTGCTGATGGTCGACGCCTTCAAGCTGCTCACGAGCACGCCCTTCGCGGTGTTTATTCTCTGTTCCACATTGATCTGCATCCCGCTGGCCTATTACTATTCGTACACGTCGCTGGTGTTGTCGCAAGTCGGCTTCGAGCAGCCCGCTTCCACCATGACCATCGGCCAGATGAGCGAAATCTTCTTCATGCTACTGGTGCCGTTCTTTTTCCGCCGGCTCGGCGTGAAGTGGATGATTCTGGTTGGCATGGCGGCGTGGGCGATTCGCTACGTGCTGTTCGCATTTGGCGCGCCGCAGCAAGCGATTTGGATGATGCTGCTGGCGGTCGCGCTGCACGGCATCTGCTACGACTTTTTCTTTGTGACCGGCTTCATGTACACGGACAAGAAGGCCCCGCCGGAAGTCCGCGGGCAGGCCCAAGGGATGCTGGTCTTTTTCACCCAAGGCGTGGGGATGTTCTTCGGCTACATGATCGCCGGCAAACTGTTCGCCAAAACGATGACCAGCCAAGCGGCATTAGGTGAGGCGATCGCCGCGAACCGGGGCGAAACCACGGTTGGATTCTTGGAGTCGTTTACCAAGATGTTTAGCGTCTCGATGCCGGAGGGACTCGATCCCAAGCTGGTGGCCGACACCATGCTGCAATGGAAAGAGTTCTGGCTGGTTCCCGCCGGCATGGCCGCGGCAATTATGGTGCTGTTCTTCCTGCTGTTCCACGACCGCAGCGACGCGGCGAAGTAGGGGCTTTTCCCCGTGCTACGAACAGAAAATTCTCTGGCACGCCGCTTGCGTAGCCTTTCTCTTGTGACCGCTGCGCGCGAGGTGCGCAGTTGGGCTGAAGAACACGTTTGCGCAGGTGATCCGTTCATCGCGGGTCGCCCTGCGGCAAACCCTACCGCCAAATCGTCCATCGCTTGGTATGTAGAGCCAGGTTGACCCGTAATCCGCGCTCGCTGCGCGACGATCCGTTTCACCATTTTGGTGAATCGGGCTCCCTCGTTTGGGGACGAAATTCAGGCGATCACACTGGTTCTAACCGCACCTCCACCGCTGGTGAGAAAAACTTTCGCGTCCGTTCTGCTTGCTTCACAACAACTTACGCTGCATGCGGCTTTGCACTGCCCGCAGAATCCCACCTGCTGGCGCAGCGATTGCTCTTCTCATGCAGTGTCCGCCGAATGTTCCCGGTGGTTTCACCCGTTTCAGGAAACGCTACTGAGCAAGAACCGAGAGAACGAGGCCCAAGATGGAATACGCGAACCAAGAATTCAATTACGGCGGCGATTCGTCCGCCCAAGCTGGCGCCACCCGCCGGACCGATTACTCCCGCGGCCGGTCGTACAAGGCCCTTCGCCGCAAAGCCCGGCGGCGCAGCACAGCGCACACGCCAGCCCCCGGCATCGCTGCCCGCCGGGGCAAGCGCTGGAGCTGGTAAGAGCGCGAATTACCGGTAGCCGCGGGGCTTGCCCCCGCGCTTTTTTGGGGGCGTGACGCATAAAAAAGCGCGGGGGCAAGCCCCGCGGCGAACGTGCGCTACTTTATCAGCCGCTCGAGCTCGGCTTCGAGTTCCGCGCTGTGGATGTTACGGTTGACGACGTTGCCTTTGTCGTCGACCAGAATCATCAGCGGTAGGTTCATTACGCCCATTTGGGCGGCGAGCGGACCTTCGAGGCCCCCTTCATCGTACAGCTGCTTCCACGGCAGCTTCTTCTCGGCGAGGAATTGTTCGGCGTCCGACAGGCGGTTGTCGAGGTTCACCCCCACCACCGCCAACTTGCCGCCATAGGAGGAGAAGAGTTCCTTGATTTGCGGTAGGTCCGCTTTGCACGGGCCGCACCAGGTGGCCCAGTACTGCACCAGCACGAACTTGCCGCGATAGTCGGCGATGTCCAGTTTGCCGCCATCAATCGCCTGACCGCTCAGCACCATCGGCTTGCCGGCGGAGTTGAGCCGCCGCAGAGCGCCCGCCGCTTTCAGGCCGGCCGGGGTGGTTTTGAATTCGTTGGCGAGCCGCGCGTACCACTGCTCCGCGGCCTTATCTTCGCCAATCCATTCGTTGTTGGTGCCGAGTTGGAGCATCGCCTCGCTGGCGTCGTCGGCTTGGGGGAAGTCCCCCACAAACTTCTCGAGCGCCGCGAGCCACGTTTGCTGCAATTTCGCCGCGTCCGCTTTCGGGTTGCGGAAGCCGAGCAGGTTCTCCGTTGAAATGCGCCGGAAACGGGCGTGGGCGACGAGGTTCTGCGATTCTTTATCCGCCGCCAGCTCTTGTTCAAGCTTGGCCAGCTCGGTGAGCGCCGCTTGGTCGGCGCCCGCTTGCGAGGCGTTGCCGAGCATATCGATC
This sequence comes from Pirellulales bacterium, assembly GCA_022841705.1. GTDB lineage: Bacteria > Planctomycetota > Planctomycetia > Pirellulales > Lacipirellulaceae. The sequence continues at coordinate 795,677 of JALHQZ010000002.1, read as the reverse complement.
AGTTGCCGCAGCCACTGATCGCGCACTTCACCCGCCGGGCTCACGTTGGCCAATTTGCGGAGCATTTGCGACCGGGCCTGCATTAGTTTGACCTGCTCGGCCTCGGTCGCGCTGGCGGCTTGCTTATCGAGCTCTTCCAGTTGGCTCATCAACTTCTGCATTTCGTCGCTGGGCGCGTCCGGGACGTTCGGCGAAGCCGCCGCCGTAGGCACGTTCCAAATGATCGCCAGCTTGTCAGATTGATCTTCACCCGTCGGCGCGCCAGTTACTTTCCAGGTATCCCCCACTTGCACCAGCGAACCCAAGAGCAGCTGCGCTGGCGCGCCGTCGTTATCCACCAGGGCGGCGGCGTTCTCGTAGGCGACCACGTCATTGGTGGAACCATTCGTCCCCGCCGGCACAGCGCCGGGCCGCGAAGCGCCGAAGTCCGCAAACTTGCTGGTGGGGGTGATGAGCTTCTGCTCCTTCACGAATGAGCGGAAGTTGGCAAGCGCGCCGGAGATCGATTCGTCCAGCACCTTGGTTACTTCGGCGCCAGCGCCCAGCGCTTTCAGCTCGTCACGGCTGAGCAGTAGCGCGGCGAAGCGCGCTTCGTCGGCATTCTGCACGGCCAGCACCACCTCTTCGGCGGTTTCAGTTGGTGAGATGCTTTTCCAGGCGTCGATCTTGCCATCTTGGTTTTTGTCGATCGCCCAGCGTGAACCACCGGTGTGGAACCAGCGGTACTGGTCGGCCTTATTGTCGTAGTTGCTGTCGATATCGCGATAGACCTCCAGACCATCTTTGAAATAGCTCCAGCGGTCGACCACGTTGTCAGCATTCGTGTCGGAGAATCGGCGGAGCATTTGCCCAGCGCCGTTGACCACTACCCACGCGGTTGCGTTGCCAAATTTTTCGGGCGTGATGGTGCAGCTTGCGATTTCATCCCGCGCGGGGGTGGAGAAGTCGATCCCCTTTTGGATGGGGATCAGGGTGAGCGCTTGCTCCACCGTGGGCGCCTTGCTCGCGCCGAATGCGGGCGCAGCCGAAACCATCAAACCAAATACCACCGCCCAACGAACTGCTAGCATCGCTTCGGTCCTCGCAAATTGCCTCCAACGAGAGCGCCGCCCCGAGGGCGACTTCCCAAGCGGGGATTATTCTCGGAAACCCGCCACAGGTACAGGGCGATTTTATGGGAGAAAAAGGGGTTGCTGGGGTCGGCGCGTCAGCCGCCCCTAGCAGTGGCGAGACCGGTCCTCTGATCGCTGGGATCTCGACCCCAACCACCCGGAGTTTAAGGAAAGCACTTCCCGAAGGCCACCAGCAGCTGGGGATTCCCCCACAACCGCAACTGTAGCGTCGCCAGCAGCCACACAATGTTGGCTTCCTTCCGCAGGAAGCGGAGCCAGGTACTGCCTCGGACTGTCACCCGGAGGTCGCATTCGCCGTGCAGCCCGCGCTCGCAAGAAAGTTTCTGATCGCGAATGGTGATCGTACACTCGCGCGGCTCCGGGCCTGTGAGCCGGAAGTGGTAGGTCGCACGGAGGCCCTTGGCCTGCCCGGGCTGAAACACATGCACCACGTTGTCGATGAAGCCGTCGATGGTTGAGGGCCGCAATACGGCGCCGACGTGCCGGATTTCTTTATGTGGAAACCGTTTGGCGACGTGCTCTTCGGCGTCGCTGTGGGGTTGCACATAAATGCGCTCCACTTTTTGCTGGAGCGGCTTGACCACGCTGCCGACGAACTCGCCACGATCAGCCAGAAACGGGCCGATCACCTCTTCGCCCGCGGGACAAACACTCAAGCAGTACGCCGCCTTGTAGTTGGCGCCAAACGAAAGCGATTGCCACATCGACGCCGTTTCGCTATCCGTTACGCGGCTGCGGTAGTCGGCCGCTGAGCGGGCGTCGGCCACTTGCTCCACCCAATCCGTGAAGCCGCTCATGAACTCTCGGTAGTTGTGCGTCATGCACGAGGCAAAGTTGAAACTTCCGTCGGCGCTAATCGCTCCCACCGGGCAAGCAGCTACGCACAGTTTGCAGTCCAGGCACGGGTTGTAGTCGATTGGCTGGCTCTGTTCGGTCACCTCTGCTTCCAAGAGCACGGTCCCCAGCAAAATGAAATTGCCGAAGCGAGGATGAATCACATTCCGGTGAATCCCCATTCGGCCAAGCCCCGCCGCCACCGCGACCGGCTTGTGCGATACCACCCACACCTTGCCGGGGAACTGGCTCATCTCCATTGGGAAGCCCATCGCGGGATTCACGGCGCGAATACCGCGATCCTCCAGCATCCGCACGATCGCGTGGGCGACTTCGTTGGTGTGATCCGCCGTGCGATGAAACTCCGTGTTGGCCGTGCTGCGCGCCACGCTGCGCACCGGTTCGCGATTCATGCGGCAGACGAAGGAGATGAGTGTCTTCGCGAGCGGAAAGTAGCCGAGAATCTCCGTGCGCTGATCGGCGATTTCAGGGCGATCGATCGAGACGAAGCCGACATCGTCAGCCCCTGCTTCCACGCAGAGTGCCCATAATTCAGCGGAATCAAGAATTCGCGTTCTTGGGGGTGAGGCCTTCGACCGATGCAACCGAACCGTGGGGTGATCTTCGAGCCGAGTCATTGCGGAAACCCTGAGTGAGCATGCATGGAGGCAGAGTAACTTTTTTTTCGCTTACCAGGGCGAGCCACCCGGGATCAATTCACCATCGGACACGTTTCGATTTTGCAGTGTTCCAGCGACCGCCTGAATGCATATGAAGTCGAGCGATTGGTCAACCGCAGCCCGCAAGGAACGGGCGCCGGCCGGCGCGACGCGGACCACAGTTCCTTCTTGCAGGGGAAACCGCTCGCCATCGACAATCATCTCGCCGCGCCCCGCCACCGCTACGTAAACCTCTTCGTGCTGCCGATGTCGGTGCAGAAAGTCGTGCGCATCCCCGGCTCGCAAATGATTCAGCGAGAGTTCGCAACCGGTGGCGCCGAGTCGCTCGCAGAGGAACATTTTCCCCGCCTTTTTCAGCGGCCCACGTTCGAAGACCTGCTGCCCCAAATTGGTCCACGCCCCGGCTTCCACCACTGTGAAGGTTGACACGCTTGCGTCTCCATGCTCGCGATAAAGATCAACTCCCAATCACATTCACTTGCAAATTGCAAGTTACATTAACTTGCATTATGCAAGTGCACGGCGTACAGTCAAGAGAGAGTTCAGCTTTTTCTGAGAGGAGCCGTCGATGCCCGCTAAACGCCGCAGCCCGTGCCCGCTCGCCTGCACACTGGATCTGATTGGCGACCGCTGGACGATCCTCGTAATCCGCGACATGGCGCTCGGACGCACCCATTTCAAGGAGTTCGCCAATTCTCCGGAAAAGATCGCAACCAACATTCTTGCAGACCGGTTGGATAAACTTGTGGAAGGGGGCCTCGCGGAGCGATACCCCTCGCCGGAGTCGCCCGGCCGCGACGCCTACCGCCTCACGAAGAAAGGTGAAACTCTTCGTCCGGTGCTGATGGCATTAGCGGAATGGGGCCTGGAGAACTTACCCGGCACTGCCGCCCTGATGAAAGCTAAGTGAAGGGGCCCCCTAAAGTTTCGGCGGTGGGCGGCGTTCTTTCCGCGGCGGCAAATTCTCCGGCCGCTCTGGCGGGGGGGTGTTTGCGTTCTCCTGCGCTTGCGCGAGGCGTTCAGCTAGGCGGTTGTACTCTTCCTCCCAACTCCAGCCGAAAGGGGTCGCCAGCTCGCGCTTCGCCAGCAGTTCCCACGGCGTGCCGGGGTGCTCTTGGATCACGCGCTCCAAGTACTCTTTCGCCGCGGCCGCTTGTTTGGCAAGCACACTGCCGGTGGAGACTTCTTCAGACGGCCGCAGCACCCAAGTGTCGCTCTCTTCCTCTTTGAATTTGAGCCCCTGTTTCGCGCGGGCGAGCATGGCGTTGTACCCCTCGGTCCGCACCAGCGTGGCGAGCGCGCGGCCCATCGCCAAGTCATAACCCGCTTGCCAGCGCGGTTCGTCCAGCTTCGGGCGATCGCGCTCGCCTTGTGATAGCACGCTCACCAAGCGGGTAAGCTTGGGTTCGAGTTTCGCCGCGTCACGCTGGGCCATCGACAGGTCATTGGCGAACTGTGCGTCGTCCAGCTTGGGGAATTGGAGCCGAATGCCCTCCATCGGCTCGGTCCACGAGAGCTCCGCGGCTTCAACCAGCGCGCGACGGGCGCCGTTGGCCGCGAGTAGGCGCTGGTATTCGGCGACCGGCACGTAGTCGGGCCGATAGCGACGCATAATTCGCTGGTCGAAGAACATGGAAACAAACGCGGTCATCGGTGGCGTTTCGTACTCGCTCACGCGCCGGCCGACTTGCCGCTGCGGATGGACGGCAAAGTAAGCGCCACCTGTTTCGAAACAGAGCCGCGTGAGCCCGAAGGGGCCGAAGCCGGAGTCGAGCGTTATCTCTTCGCCCCCTTGGCCCAAATAGTCGAGCTTGATCCGCTCGGGATACAGCGACTCTGGACCTTGATCCACTGGTAAGAACTGGGGCGATTGGTCGTATTTGGGGTCGGGGTCGATGTACTTCACGAACGATTCCCTGCGTCCGAAGGGCGCCGGCACACCGACCACAAACACCGGCATCTCCAGCGTGCGGCAGGCGCGGACCGCGGGGTCGAGCTGGGCGATGTCGTCCCCCGCTTCGTCACTAAAAATCACCAGCATTACGTTGCGGCGTGGTTTCTTGAGCCGATGATGGCGATACTTGTTCGTCACCGCGAGCACGGCGCCGAAGACGTTTTCTTGGCCACTGTCGTCATCGCTCACCGAGCGCACGGCCGCCTTAATCTCGTCCACATCGTCCGTTGGCACAGCGGTCAGTTCGTTCAACCGCGCGCCAAATGAAGTGACCGCGGTGAGCAGCGGCTTTTCTTCTTGGTCATTGAACGCGGGATTGCCGCTATCGGCGATCACGCCGAGTTCTTTGTACACGCGATCAAATCGCTTGATAATTTCGGCCCGCTGCGCCTTGAGACTGCCCGAGGCGTCGAACATCCAGATCACCAGCGTCGGCCGCTGGTCGAGTGAGAGAATGATTTCGTTGGTGATGCGGTCGATCGCGCCGCTCGCTCCGGTGGCGCCGATGGCGCCCACGCCCTTGACCAACAGATTGTCGTCGAGCGTCGGCCCTTGCAGAATCGGCCGCTCGACGTCGAACGCCGCCAAGTTGCCGCTGTCGTCCACCGGTTGGGTGTCGAGCACCACTTCGGACTCGAGCATTTCCACTGGCGCCGCGGCGGCCGCTTCGCTCAGGCCGTTGTCGGCCAGGGCGCCGACTTCCGGCTGCACCAGGTCGGAAAAGCGGAACTCCTCGGGCGGCAGTTCTTCTTCGAACTCTGGAACGTCGGCGGTAAGCTCCACGGTTTGCCGGGTAGGCAAGAGGAGCGTACACATCGCCAACAGCACCAGCGCCACCAGATGGGTCGCAAAGCTGGCGAGGAACGCGAGCCATTCCGCTCCCAACCGCAACCCGCGCGAGACGGGGTCCGGGTCAGCGTGAGTCAGCGGCGGCGGTGAGGTGGGGACGCCGTTCATACGGGATAGCAATGCCGCAACACAAGTGAATTCGCACGATGCGACCCCTTTATTGTCCGCAGATTCTGAGGATTCCGCAACAGCGTGGGGGCAACATTGGCCCCCCCGATCGGTTTGTGTTTATAATCGAAGCGCGGGCTCCCCTTCGTTCCGTTCACAAACTCCGCGCTATGAATGCTGTTCGCACTCGACTTGTCCTGCTCGCCGCCGAGCTGCTTGCTCCTGGGTTGTTTGCGATTGGGCTGTTGGTTCCCACGCTGCTTTACGCCCAGCGTGGCCCAATCGAGCCGCAAATTCAAGAAATGATCACCCGCGACGGCGTCCGGCTGGTGGCGACGTACTATCCCAGCAAGCTCGGCAAAAAGGCGACCCCCGTACTGTTGCTGCATGATTGGAAGGAATCGCGCACCGTTTTCGATCCGCTGGCACAGAAACTGAGTCGCGGATCGCAGAAGCGAGAAGAGGGCGCAGCCCCAGGGGTTGAGTTTGATCCCTTTGCCGTTGTGACGGTTGATCTCCGGGGGCATGGTGACAGCGTGCGGCAAGTGGCCCCCAATGGAGCGACCCGCGAGCTTTCCGCCGCCAAGCTGAGCAAGCGCGATTTTCAGGACATGATTTTGCATGACATGGAAGCGGTCCGCAAACTGCTTCGCGAAAAAAACGATGCGGGAGAGCTGAACCTCAATCAGCTGTGCCTGCTGGGCGCCGGAATGGGCGCTTCCGTGGCCGTGAACTGGGCCGCCATCGATTGGTCGACCCCGCCGCTGGCGGCGGTGAAGCAGGGGCAGGACGTGCGCGCGATGGTGCTGGTTTCTCCCCCCTGGAAGTTTCAAGGCATCACGATTAACGAGGCTCTCCGGCAGCGAGATATCCAACGCGACGTCGCCACGCTGCTGATCTTCGGTGGCGAAGAGCGCCGCGCGCGGGCCGATGCTGAGCGCGTCTTCAAATCACTGGAGAAGTATCATCCCCCGGAGCGGAGCGCCCAGCCTGACGACCTCCCCTCGCTGATGAAGATCGGCGACAACGTAAAATCGAAACTTCAAGGGACGGAACTGCTCCGGCAGGCGGGCGACAAGGGGTCGGACACCATTATCCGGTTCCTGCAGAAACATGTCTCTGAGCGGACCGATTTCGAGTGGTCGCGGCGGCAGTTGAAGTGAAGTGAGGGAATTGGGATTTAGGATTCGGGATTTGGGGGGAAGAGAATCAGGTCAAACTTCGGGTATCCGCCCAAATCCCAATTTCCAAATCCCATCTCCCTCTTTCACCACCCGCCGCCGCCAAACGACACGACTTCCCCGGTGGTTGGCGGTTGCAGCCGCACGCGGGGAAGCAGTTGGCTTTCATCTCCCGTCGGACGTTCGGCCGGCGTGAGCGGACCAGCGCTGGCTGTAACGGAATTGAGCAGCCGCGGCCCGCGGCGCGCCGGAGCACGAATCGCGGCGCCAATCGGCAAGAGATCAGGCTGGGTGAGGTGATCGCGATTGAGGGCGAAGATTTCATCCGCCCGGCGCGAATCTCCCAAATACAACTCGGCGATTCGCTCGAGCGTGTCGCCATCCGCCACAATGTGTTCGAGATACGCTTCGGGTTCGACCGGCGCGGCCACAGCGGCCACGGGTTTCGAATCGGCCGGCAATTCGGGCGTTTGCCACGCCAGCGCCGGGGCGCTGAATTCGGCACCGGTCAGGGTTGCCGAAGTTTGCACGGCCACGGTCTGCTGGTCGGTGTTCGTGAGGGGCCACTGCCACGGTTTGTCTGCGGTGGGCTCCGCTTCCGCGGTCACGACTTCAGCGCTTGGCCCAGGGTCAAGCGTCACCGGCGCCGTTAAGGATTGCGGACCGGGATCAACCGCGGCCCAACTTGGCGTTTCATTTGGCGCCTCGCTGGGCGACATAGCGATTCCGTTGCTGGGCATCGGCGTCATCCCCGCCCAAGTCGCCCCTGCGACCGGTTGCAATTGATTCAGCGGATCACCCGGCTGCTGGGCGGTAAGCTGCTGCGCTAATTGCTGCGCCAGCTCGGGCGGACCTAGCATCGAAGCCGCGCAAAAGCCCGCAGCCAACAGAACGAGCGAAGAGATGGTCTTGGATAGTTCAGACACGGACGCACCCTCACATCGTCAGGCCGCGCGAAGCGCATCATGAGCGCAGCGCACTGCCGGGGCGAGACAAGTTCGTCCGTGAACTCTAAGCTAAAAACGAAGTTACATGCGGATTGCAGTCCGCTTACATCATTATCGATGCGCCCGCTGACGGTGCTCGCTCACTGCAAGCAACTCGGCCAAGATTCCGCTGGCGGTGAAAGCAGTTCTGCCACGGGCGAAAACTCTACCAGTTGCGAAGACCTTGCGGACGCGATGGACCGCAATCCCTCGGCCAACCCACTTCCTCTCGGGCAGATGTACGCGAGTGGCGAACGGGTGGTTCGCGCAAAATCGCACCCCCGGCCGAATGTGCGTGCGACTGCGGAGTGGCCCGAAACAAGCTGTTTTTCGCGAAGATGTGAACATCCGTGCTGTATCATTTTTCCGCCGCGGTAAGCATAATCACGGCTGGTCGGTTGTTAGGCATCGCAATCCACTTGCAGCATTGATTTTCATCATGGGTTTGGTTCGTCGCGCACTTGCGGGTGCGCTGGTCTTGGTTGTGACGGTGGCGGGCAATGCCGCGCCGGTGATTTTTAATCCGCTTTACGCCGATGGTCCCGGCGAGGGCTTCAACGACCCCACGTTCGGCCCCGCGCGACAGACGGCGTTTCAGTACGCCTTGGGCGTGATGGGCAGCTTCGTGCAGGCTAACTACGCCAGCGAAACCGTCACCGTGCGGGCGAAGTTCGATCCGCTGGGGGGCAGCGCCAGCTCGGCCGTGCTCGCCAGTGCAGGGGCGACCAATTTTTACTTCAATGTTCCCAACCAGCCCGTGGCGGGGGTGTTCTATCCTTACGCGCTCACGAATCACCTGATCGGTTTCGACATCGATGGCAATCCCGAAATCGATATCACCTTCAATAGCGACGTTGATAACGCCACCGTCCTCGGCGCCACGAATTGGTATTACGGCACGAATGGTCTCCCTGGCGGGCATATCGACATGGTGACGGTCACGCTGCACGAACTGGGTCACGGCGTGGGATTCGATGGCTTCTTGAACCAGAGCGGTTCGTACTTTAGTAATCCAAATTTTCCCAACGGTGTGGCCTCGATTTTCGACTATTTCGTCAACACCTCGTCGACCGGCGGCACGAAGCTAGTGAACATGGCCCCGCTGACGACGGCCGACCCAGCGCGGGCCGCGGAGATCACCGGCAATGATTTGTGGTGGGATGGCGCTCAAGGCACAGCCGGTGGCGGCGGAGTGCGGCCCAAGCTCTATGCCCCCGGAACGTTTGCCGGAGGTTCCTCGATCTACCATCTCGATGAAGCCACGCTGGGCGGCGAGCTGCTTAGTCCGTTTTACAGCGGCGTGGATCAAGCGCTCAGTCCGCGTGAGATCGGCATGTTGCGCGATATTGGCTGGCAGGCCATTCCCGAGCCGGGAGCGTGGCTGTTTGGGATCGTCAGCGTCGCGATGTTGGGTAGCGTGCTGATCTTCGCTCGCCGCTGAACAAGTACGACGGGCTTCTCAGCCCGGCGAGTAGTAGGCGCCGACGTTGCCGACGCGCCTTAGGATCCAGTCGTACATTTGCGCTATTCGCTTAAATCCCAAGCAGTGAGCCATTCTTCGCTCACGGGCTTCAGGCCGAAGTCCTTGACCATCCGCTCGTGCATGTCGCTTAAGTGCCCGGCGCCGTAGAAGATGCCGATCTTTTGTTTGCCCGCTTTGCGCTCGCGGGCGAGCACTTCGAGCGCCTTCTTATTCCGCTCGGTGATGAGCGTGGAGCCCTGGGCGCCGCCGAAATCGTTGAGCAGCGATTCCATTTGCGTCAGTTGCCGGGCGAATGCAATCTTGAGTTGTCGCGCGCGATCGGGGGCGAAGAGCGCCTTCATCAGATCGATGTCGGGCGACTCTCCCCGCGCTTGCAGTTTGCTTTGCTCGGTAATGGACGCGCCCATCATGCGGAAGAAAATCTGCAGAATTCCTTCACCCCGCTGATCCATGCTCTTGAAGAATTCATCGGGCGACATGTCCGCATGGACGAAGTTCGGCCGTGTGTAGTCCACTTGTTCGAGTTGGTGCTCCAGCTCCAGCAAGTCCTTCATTCCCCCCTGCAGCATGCCGAGCGGATGGCGATCGGAGGCGACGGTTCCTTTTTCAATGCGAGTCCCTTCGGGCGCCACCAGTTCGTACAGCAGCGCATCGTACTGGGCGAAGCGACGATTGAGCTCGGCGTAATACTGGGCGTCGCCGACGTGGATGGCGCCCACCAGATCGACGTAACTTGCTTCGCCCGGTTTCTGGTACCGCACGATCGAGGTCTGCATTCCGAGGGGATCGCCACTTGCGTCCTCGGCGTAGCGGACCCATTTCTCGGCGATTTTACTGGGTGCGGGGCGGGCGGCAGGGGCCGCTGGCTGGGCGGAGCAGACCGCACCGGCCAGCCCCCAGCCGATCAAGGCGAAGAGGGTGGCCACGAATTTTCGGGAATGAAGGATCATCGGACGTGATATCCAGCTTGCGCAGGGTTGCCGGCAGGATCGGCCTGTTTTCGCTGGAAGTATATGCCCGCCAACGGGTTAAGGCAACGAAGGCCAATCTGGCTTAATAGGCGGTAAAATCCAACTCTTCGCGTTGCGCAGAAAATTCCCACCTTTTTTCTACGCCGGTACTTGAAACTTGCGGCGGCGATCTTTATCATTTGGAAAGTCGATAGCTCTACAGCTCGACGCCCGGCTCCCGCAGGTCCCTGCCCCACCTGTGGGGGCTTTTTTTGCGCTCTGGCCGATTTCTTGGCCGCCCATTAGCCCCCGGGCGCTAGCCCCCGGTCGCGACAACTGCGGTCGGCGCATTCAGCGAGCGCCCGGAGGCTAGCGCCCGGCGGCTGATCATGCCAGCACTTCTAGCGGCACGACCGGAAAATCCCGCAAGGTTTACCGATCTTTCTCAACTGTTGCTTCCGGTGCATCCGATACTTCTCACACGGATTCAATTCGGATCGCTGCGCCTCGGTGGGTGCGCGTCCGATTTGTTTCGATTTCCCCCGAAGGCCTGTAATTCCCCCCAAGGGTAAGAGGAAGCCGATGTCTGCCTTGCGACACACCAAGTTACTCGCTGCTTGGGCAGCCTGCTGGTCTTTAGCGAGCCTGGCCGTTGCGCAGGTGGAGCATTGCCCGCCGTGTTGCGAGCATGACTTCCAGTGGTTCGAGCCGGTGGCGCTCGACCTCGATTGCCAGCCCGACACGCCCGACTGCGGGTTGTTCTTCCACTACGATAAGCTGTATTGGGCGATCGGCGGTGAACAGTCGCTCTTGGGCGACAGCAATATGTACCAAGACATCATCACCCCGTACGTGCTGCAACAAACGGGCAACGGAACAATCGTGATCCCCGACCCGGATGACCCGGCGGGTGATCCGACAATTGGTCCGCAAGCGGGTGAGGAAGTGATCATCAACGTGGCAATGGTGGGACCTTCGATTCGCGATGCAGGACCTCGCGCCGAGTTTGGGTGGGGGGATCGCTACGAACTTGGCTTCGGCGACCGCGAAGGTGGCTGGATGATGGGCATCCTGGATGGCCCTGACCAAACTCAAAGCTTTACCTTCGGCGACTATACCGGTGTCGAAGAAACACTCGCCGGTGGTGGGTTGGGTGTTCCCAGCATCTATCCGGGTGCTCCGAACGTGCTCATTAACCCCTTGGGGGGCGTGTTTATTCCCTTCCAAGATTCGGAAGGGAGAATGTTCGGCTGGCTGGACCTGCTTGAACAATCGAACTTGCAAGGGCAGGGCACGGCCGAAGGCCCCGTCGCTAATGGGGTGATCGGTGGCGACGGCACCGCAGACGACTTGGATCACGACTTCCAATACGGCCCCGACGGTTTCGATACGGAAGAACCGGGTGGCGAGCCGGATGTGGTTGCGACGCTGCCCCCCGACTTCGACGACTTGTATCACCTGCCCACAACTGCCCAATTCGTGGATATTCGCAGTCACACGCAGTTGGACGGAATCGAAATCCAGCGCTTCCACAACTTGCGGAACGATCACCACATGGCCAAGCATCAGAATAATCAACTCCGGCTGATGTACGGGGTGAGATACATGCGTCTCCGCGACCAATACGATGTCTCCACCTTGGGCGGCACGTTAATGAACTCCTTCTGGTACACGCAAATCGACAACAATCTTGTCGGTCCGCAAATTGGGCTGAGCTGGTTCCATCAAAAGCAAAAGTTCCGGTTCGAGTTGAACTCCCGCTTCATGGCCGCTTACAACATTGGCGACTGGAACCAAGATGGCGGATTGTTCACCGCTGCGACCGGGGGCACCACGTACAACAAGCCGCTCAATGCGAATCCTTTCTTCTTCGCCCATTCGCAACAAACGGAAGGGTTTTCCCCGCTTGCGGAATTGCGGGCGCAGTTGAGCTACCAGGTGACCACGGCCATCTCGGCTCGGCTGGGCTATACGGGAACCTACATTGGCAACATCCATCGCTCCTCAACCAGCATTCGCTATTCGCTGGACGGGATGGGTTTCAAAGAGGGCACGGCGGAGAACATCTTTATCAACGGCCTGAACTTCGGCGTGGACGTGGTCTACTAACCCCACCGCCGCGAGTTACAATTCTGACAGCAAACTCCGGCAGCGGTGACCTTCGGGTTGCCGCTGCCGGTTCGCGTTTCGGGGCGGTCCTGTTCGCCTGGGCAGATTGCGCGGCGCGACACGAAATGTCCCCCAAATCGCGCCAATGCGGCTCATCGGGGGTTACTGCTGGCCTCACTGCACTGACCGCCGATGATAGCTGACACGGTCCCCCGTGCGCCACCTTGCGCCGGAACGGGCCGCAGGCTGGGTTACCCCTAGGCTCGCCGTCGTTGCTAGAATCATTGTATTCGCTGCCTCCTGCCGAACTCAGCGTGTGCGGTCCGCCGGTGCGGACCCCGCATGCTCGAAGCTGGCGCCCTGCGCATCGGGATTCCGATATGCAGCGGGAGCTCGATGGTCAGCGCGAGAATGGTAGCCCCGGTGGAGAACTATTGGCGGTGGATCGCTTCGCAGCGCAAACCTTTGGATTGAACCCCGAAATCAGCGATCTGGTCGCGCTGCTAAGAATGCGCGCCGCCACCTGGGGCGACAAGCGGGCTTTCACGTTCCTGGCCGATGGCGAGAACGAACGCCAACACATTACTTACGCACAGCTCGATGCCCACGCCCGCGCCATCGCCACCGAGCTGCAGTTCCTCGGCCTCGCTGGCGAGCGGGCGCTACTTTTGTATCCTTCGGGGCTGGAGTTCATTGCCGCGTTCTTCGGGTGCTTGTATGCCGGCGTGGTCGCGGCGCCCGCTTACCCGCCGCGGCGCAATCGCAACCTCGCGCGCATTGAGTCAATTGTCGCCGACGCACAACCGGCCATCGCGCTGAGCACCAAAGATGTTTACGAACGCGTGGCGCCGATGTTGGCCGGTTTCTCGGCGCTCCATCCACTACCGTGGCTGCAAACCGATACCGTCTCCACTTCGCAAGGCGCGCGCTGGCGGGCTCCGGATGTCGATTCCAGCTCGCTGGCGTTCCTGCAGTACACCTCCGGATCCACCGGCACGCCCAAGGGGGTGATGCTCTCGCACGGCAACTTGCTCACCAACACTTCGATCATCGCCGTGGCGATGCAGCCGTCGCACGAATGCACGGCGGTCACCTGGCTGCCGATGTACCACGACATGGGGCTGATCGGCTGCATGGTGCAACCGGTGTTTTCGGGCCGGCCGATCACCATCATGTCCCCCACGCACTTCCTGCAAAAGCCGATCCGCTGGCTGCGGGTCCTATCGGACACCGGCGCGCGGATTAGCGGCGGGCCGAATTTTGCGTACGATTTGTGCGCCGAGCGCGTGACCGAAGAGGAAAAGCGTAAGCTCGACCTCAGCCAGTGGGAAGTCGCTTTCAACGGCGCGGAGCCGGTTCGGCCCGACACCATCGAGCGCTTTTCGCAAGCGTTTGCCCGCTGCGGGTTCCGCCGCGAAGCGTTTTACCCTTGCTACGGGCTCGCGGAAGCCACGCTGCTGGTGACCGGGGGTGAGAAGCACACGGCCCCCACGATTCGCGCGTTCGATGGAGCGGAACTCCAGCGCGGTGTGGCCCGCAAGGTTGAAGACCCCGCCGCCGACGGCGTGGTGCGGTTGGTCTCCGCGGGCAAATCGGTGCTCGATCAGCAAATAACCATCGTCGATCCCGAGACGCTCCAGGAGTGTCCCGCCGGCGCGATGGGCGAAATTTGGGTCGCCGGGGCGAGTGTCGCAAAAGGTTACTGGGGTCGGCCGGAACTCTCCGCCGCCACGTTTGCCGCTCGCACCGCGGCGGGCAGCGGTCCGTATCTGCGCACCGGTGACTTGGGCTTCATCGATGGCGGCGAACTCTTCGTCGGCGGGCGGCTGAAGGACCTGATCATCATCCGCGGCGTGAACCACTACCCGCAGGACCTCGAGCTCACCGTCGAGCAAGCCCACCCCGACCTGCGCCCCGCGTGCGGCGCCGCGTTCACGGTGGGCGAGCTCGGCAGCGAGAAGTTGGTGCTGGCGCAAGAAGTGGGTCGGCGACGCGACTTGCCGTTCGACGAAATCTTCGCCGCCATCCGCCGGCAAGTTTCCGATTTGCACGAAATCGCTCCGCAAGCCATCGTGCTCTTAAAGCCGAACTCGATTCCCAAAACCTCCAGCGGCAAGATTCAGCGCCACGCCTGCAAAAGCGCGTATGAAACTGACGAACTAGCGGCAGTCGCCATGTGGACCGCGGCCGGCGGCGTGAAGATCCTTTCGCGGCGGGGCAGGGGAGAGCAGGACGGCGAAGACAGTGAACTTGCCGAACATGCTGAAACCAACGGCGCCGCAACAAACGGCGCTCTTTCCAACGGCAAACTGTTGCGCCCGCAGCGCAGCACGCTCGTACTGGAATCGGCGCCCACCAATTACGACCACACCAGCGGCTTCCCCGAAACGGTGGACCGCGTGCTGAAGGTGGTGCGGAACGTCGCCAAAGAGCGGGCTCGCGAACTGTCGCTCGATACCGAGATCGACGCGATGGGGCTCGACTCGCTCGAACGGATGGAAATCGTTGCCGGCCTGGAAGATGAGTTCGGCGGCCGCTTTCCCGAAGACGCCATCTTGGAGATGAACACGTGCCGCGATGTCGTGCGGGCCGTCGAAACCCGGCTCGCCATTCATCTGCGGCGCCCGGCGGGCGAAGAACAGCGCGTTACCCGCGGAGACTTTATCTTTGCCGAGTCGGCTGAGTACCAGCGGTTGCTGAAAACGATCGAGCAGGCCGCTTCCACGGGCTTGCCGAATCCCTACTTCACTCAGCATGAAGGGGTCACCAACGACCGCACCATCATCGGCGGCCGGGAGTACATTAACTTCTGCAGTTACAACTACCTGGGCCTCTCGGGCGATGAGCGCGTTACTCGTGCTTCACAAGCGGCGCTTGCGCAGTACGGCAGCAGTGTGTCGGCCAGCCGATTGGTCTCCGGCGAGAAGCCGCTGCACCGCGAGTTGGAACTGGCGATTGCCGACTTCATCGGCGTCGATGACTCAATCACCTTCGTCGGCGGGCATTCGACCAACGAAACGGTCATCGGCCACCTGTTCGGCCAAGGCGACCTCATTCTGCACGATGCCTTGTCGCACAACAGCATCGTGCAGGGTTGCCGGCTCAGCGGCGCCCATCGCCGCGCCTTCCCCCACAACGACTTCGGCGCGTGCGAACAACTGCTCGAACGTTATCGCCGCGAGTACCGCCGCTGCTTGGTGGTGGTCGAAGGCGTGTACAGCATGGACGGCGACTACAGCGATGTCGAGCGCCTGATCGAGCTCAAAAAACAGCACAAAACTTACCTGATGGTCGACGAAGCCCACTCGCTCGGCACGATGGGCAAGACGGGCCACGGCATGCGCGAGTTCGCCGGCGTGGTGCCGCGCGACGTGGATCTGTGGATGGGCACTATGAGCAAATCGCTCGGCAGTTGCGGCGGGTACATCGCCGGCAGCAGCGAGCTGGTGCGGTATCTTAAGTACACGGCCCCCGGGTTCGTCTACAGCGTGGGCCTCTCGCCCGCGAACGCCGCCGCGGCGCTCGAATCACTCCGCATCCTGGAACGGGAACCCGAGCGCGTCACCCAGCTCAGCCACAACAGTCGCTTGTTCTTGCAACTCGCTCGGCAAGCGGGCCTGAACACGGGCCTCAGCAGCGGCACGCCGATCGTGCCAATCATCGTCGGTAATTCGCTGTTGGCCCTGAAACTCTCCCGGGCGCTGTTCGATGAAGGCGTGAACGTTCAGCCGATCATGTACCCGGCGGTGGAAGAATCCGCCGCCCGGCTACGATTTTTCTTGACAGCCACCCACACCGACGAGCAAATCCGCCATACCGTCACCCTGCTCGCCGCCGCCTGGCGCCGCCTGACAGTCGCCGAAGTTCTACTCACGGCGTAGTAGGAATAGCCGCAGATGAACGCAGATAAACGCGGGTAGGAATTCGGGGTAAACTTGCTCAATGGAAACAAAAGTGGTTTCCTTCAAGCTGGGTTTATCGAATAATAGAGACATCTGCGTTAATCTGCGTCCATTCGCGGCCAATTCCTTGGCGCTCTTCGCGTCCTGGGCGGTTTAATTCCCGGTGCGGTTATGTCCCAAGCCATCGTCGATCCCGCGGAGCTGCGGCGCTTCGCGAACAACCTGCGGAAATTCAACACCGAGCTCGAAGAGCGCATGACCGCGCTCAACGCCCAGCTTCAAGCGCTCAGCGCCTCCTGGCGGGACCAAGAACACAAAAAGTTCGCCGAAGATTTAGAGCAGCAAATGAAAATGCTGCTGCGGTATATGGAGTCCACCAGCGAATATTCGCCGCTGCTGTTACGGAAGGCGGAACGAATTGAAGAGTATCTCCAGCAACGCTGACCGTAGCCCCTCCCACTCGTGGGGAGGGGAGATTTCTTCCTCCTCTCCCCCTCCCCCATGTCCGCCCAAGTCAAATCCACCGAAGCCATCGAGCGAATGCGGACCCAGTCGCTGGAGTTCGCGCACCGGGTGGACGATGCGCTCGTGAGCCTTGAAGGCGAGATGCGGCGGTTCATCGAGTGGCTCGAGCACGATCGCCCGCGCTTCTGGAAAGAGCAGGTCCGCAAAGCTTTCGACGCGGTCGGCGTAGCGAAAGCGGACCTTCACCGCTGCCTGATGTATCCGCTGCTGGAGGAACGCCCCAGTTGCAGCGAAGAGCGCGCGGCGCTGAAAAAGGCCCAAGCCCTGCTTGCCCACTGCGAAGAAAAAGCGGAGCGTCAGCACGTGTGGGTCCGCCAATTGCGGCACGAACTGCACGAGTACCAAGGCCGCATGACGCGCCTGAAGGAAGTGGTCGGTGAAGACGTCCCCCAAGCCGCCGCCGCGTTGGGCCGGCTCCTCGTGAGTCTCGACAAATACACCGGCAGCCGTTTGGCCCTCGACAATCCGACAAGTAGCACGAACCCGGGAATAACCCCCCGACCGGGCGACGAACAACCCGCCAGCGGGGCCGCCGAATAATCACTGCCGACTGCCCGCTGCCTGCTGCCCCCTCGAATCCATGAAACCTCCCGATCTGTACACCGGCGGCGGCGCCATTCGCCACGCCCTCGAGGACCTGCTCCGCGTTGGCGAAGAAGCGCGCGAAGAGTGGAACGACGCGGTGAGCAAGGCGTTTTTTGCCGATCGCATCGATCCGATTGTGCCGATTGTAAAGAATGCGCTCGACGCCGTCGGACGCATGCAACTATTGATCGCCGAAGCTCATCGCGATATGGAGGGGTAAGACCCACTGCGAGCGGTTAAGATGAAGGGAGATAATGTCAACTGTCAGTGGTCAGTTGCTCAGGACGGACGACCACTGCGCGTAGCAACTGACTACTGACAACTGCCCACTGACAAAAAATCGTGTCACTTCTCTCCACCCGCCGGCAGCTTGAGCTGATGCGTGATTTGCAGCGCGCAGCGTCGCGCCGGCATGCGGCGGAGCTAGAGTTGGCGGCAGCGACCGCCGCCGCGCAAGGCCGTGTCGAAGAACGCTATCAGCGCACACTGGCCGAGGCGAACGCCGCCTTCCAAACCACCAAACAGGGGATCGACGACCAGTTTGGCAAACTCCGCACCGAGCTGGTCACGGCGTACGAGGCCGAGCGTGGCGCCCTGCAATCGCAGTATCACACCCTGCGCACCGCGGCGGAAACCGAGCGCCGCGAAACCGAAGCGCGTGCCGCGCACGAACGCAAAGAGACGGCGTTCCAGATCATGTCGATCTACGACGGCCAGCGCGATCAGCCGAAGGAACGCCTTGTCGGGTTGATGGGGGAGCTGAAATCGCGCCAGGCTGAACTCGGCGCCATCGAAGCCGACACGCGTGAAATCCTACGCATGCGCGGCGCACCCCAACTCGCCAGCGAGTGGACGCTCCCCGCCGCTGCCGCCGAGCCGCACGCTTGGCAGGGCGCCGATGAAGAAGTCGTCACCGCGCTCGGCGAGCTTGACGACGCAATCGCCTCCGCCCGCAGCACGGCCGAAGGCCTGCTCGCCTACAAACTGCCGCGGTTGTTTGAAGAGGGCATCGTCGCCACCCTCACCGGCGCCGGCGGGGTGTTGGGGCTCGTCGCCGTAGGGTTCACGCTTGGGTGGACCAACTGGCTGTCGTACGCGCTCGGCGTGCTGCTCGCCGGCGCAACTTTCGCACTGCTGAAGTTCGTCGTTCATCCGCAAGCGATCGGGCAGTTGACGCGCGGGCGGGAAGCAGTCGGTAGAGCCCTCGTCGCAGCGAAAGTCGCCGTCCAACGTGCTGTCGACGCCGGCAAGCAGCGTAGCGTTCGCCATGCGCAGCAACTGGTGGAACACCGCGACCAGGAGCTGGCCGAACTGAACACCCGGCTTGACCAACTCTTGAGCGACACTATTGCCCGCACCACCGCGCAGCTGGAAGCCGCAGGCGGCCAGTTTCCGGCGGAGCTCACGACCCGGCGGCAACAGCACGAACAGGCCCTCACTGAGCTCGATGGCCGCCATCGCCAGGCGCTCACCACGGTCATCGAAATTCGCGACCAAGCGCTCGCCGCCGCGGAAGAAACCCGCCAGCGTGAAGCGGAGGAAGTCACCCACCAGCGCGACCAAGATTTCCAGGCCCTCTTCTCCGCCTGGCTCAGCGCCTACGACGACGTCCGCGCCACACTCCGCGACATGCGGGCCGAGTGCCAACGCCTGTTCCCCGATTTTACGAACACGCCGTTCGCCGAGTGGCCGCAGCCGACTGAAGTCGCCCCCGCGATACAGTTCGGCGAAGTGGTGATCGACCTCGCCCGCGTCAAACACGGCATCGCCGAGGACCAGCGCCTCGTGCCGCCGGAAACAAAGCTCGTCGCCCCCGCACTGATGACCCTTGCCGAACATCCGGTCATGGTTGTGGAAGCGGAGGGCGAAGCGCGCGGTGTCGCCATCGATCTGTTGCAAAGCACCATGTTGCGGATGCTCACCGCCATGCCCGCCGGTAAAGTGCGGTTCACTATCTTGGACCCCATTGGCCTCGGCGACAATTTTCAGTCCTTTATGCACCTCGCCGATTTCGACGAGCAGTTCATCGCCGGCCGCATTTGGAGTGAAGGCCGGGACATCGACGAGCAAACCCTGCGCCTGACCGCCCACATGGAGACGGTCATCCAAAAATATCTGCGCAACGAATACGCGGACATTCACGCTTACAACGCCCAAGCGGGTGAAGTGGCCGAACCGTTCCAGGTGCTGGTGATCGCTGGCTTTCCGACCAACTTCTCCGAAGCCGCGCTGCGCAGATTGCTGAGCATCGTCACCGGCGGTCCGCGCTGCGGCATCTATACGCTCATCGCGCTCGATCGTCGGGTACGCTTGCCGAACGAGTTCCGGCTCGATGAGCTGAAATCGCACGCCGTCTGTTTGGAATGGGTGCCCGACGATGGCCGTTTCGTGTGGAACTACCCCGCGTTCGAACGCTTACCGCTCACCCTCGCCGAGTTGCCCCCCGCCGCGCAGCTTGTGGACACGCTCCGCCAAGCGGGCCAGCGCGCCAAAGAAGCGGTCCGCGTGGAAGTGCCGTTTAGCGTAGTGATGCCCACCACCGCCGAAATGTGGGCCGGCGACTGCGGCGACGAATTGTGCATCCCTCTGGGCCGCGCCGGCGCCAACCGGCTGCAATATGTGCGGCTGGGCAAAGGGACCTCGCAGCATCTGTTGGTCGCGGGCAAAACGGGCTCCGGAAAAAGCACATTCCTCCACGCTCTGGTGACCAGCGCCGCGCTCCGCTTCAGCCCCGAAGAGCTGCAATTCTATCTGGTCGACTTCAAGAAAGGGGTCGAGTTCAAATCGTACGCCACGCATCGCCTGCCGCACGCGCGGGTGATCGCCATCGAAAGCGAGCGGGAGTTCGGCATCAGCGTGCTCGAGCGGCTGGACGAAGAGCTGCGCCGCCGCGGCGAAATGTACCGCACCAGCGGCGTGCAGAATGTGGCCGACTATCGCTCCGCCCACCCGGGTGAATCACTGCCGCGCATTCTGCTCATCATCGATGAGTTCCAAGAGCTCTTCACCGAAGACGATAAGTTGGCCCAAGAAGCGTCACTCCTGATGGACCGCCTCGTCCGCCAAGGCCGCGCGTTCGGCATCCACGTCATCCTCGGCACGCAGACGCTTGCCGGCGCCTACTCGATCGCCCGCAGCACGCTCGGGCAGATCGCCATCCGCGTGGCGCTCGAGTGCAGCGAAGCCGATTCACACCTCATCCTCAGTGACGAACGCAATCAGGCGGCCCGGTTCCTCAGCCGACCCGGCGAAGCGATCTACAACGATCAGAACGGCATGGTCAGCGCGAACGAACCGTTCCAAGTGGTGTGGCTTTCGGAGCGCGAACGGGCCGCGATTCTCGATTCGCTCGACGACTACCGCCACGCCCACGACCGCGAAATTCCGCAGGCGATTGTGTTTGAAGGGAACGCCCCCGCCGACCCCGCCACGATCCCCGCGCTCGCCGACAACGCCGCTCCACCGGCCGGCGGCATCCCCCGCGCGTGGCTTGGCGATGCGGTGGCCATCAAACCGCCCACCAGTGTGCTGCTCGGCCGCCACGCCGGCGCCAACCTGCTAGTCGTTGGCCCCCATCCGCACACGGCTATCGGCACGCTTACGAGCGCGGCCATTTCGCTTGCCGCCGAAAGCATCGCGCTGGGCGCTCCTGCGCGGATTATCATCCTCGACGGCGCCCGCCCGCAAGATGAAGCAAGCGAAGTTTGGGGCCCGGTGGCCAGCGCGCTCGGCGCCGAACTCCACGGCGCGGGTGGTGTGGCCTCAACACTCACCTCAATCGCCGCCGAAGTCGCGCGCCGTGAAGCGACCGCCGATGATGCCGCGCCCGGCCTCTTCCTCATCATCAGTAACGCCGGCCGCTTCCGCGATTTGCGTCGCAACGAGGACGACTTTAGTTTCTCAAGCAGCCGCGACAAGCCGGCCGCCCCCGATAAACAACTCGCCGAAATCCTGCGCAACGGCCCCGCACGCGGCGTCCACGTGCTGGTCTGGTGCGACAGCTACAACAACGTCTTGCGGCTATTTGACCGTAGCACCCTGCGAGAGTTCTCCCAGCGCGTGGTGCTGCAAGTCTCCGCCGCCGACTCGAGCAACTTGATCGACTCCCCCGCCGCGAGCCAACTTAAGTCCCATCGCGCGCTACTCTACAGCGACGACACCGGCGAAACGGAAAAGTTCCGCCCGTACGGCCCCCCTTCGCCGGTGGTGCTCGCCGAACTTAAGGCGCGCGAGTTTCCGTCGAGCCGCGACGCCACTGCAGCTCCGCAGCGGTCGTGATCGCAGTGTTGTTGTTGTTGTTGTTGTTGTTGTCGAGGAACTTGCATTCTCGCGCGTTGGTGACGAGCGGCGCCGATTTGGCGGCGAGGATCGACTTGGGCCCGTCAATCAACTCCCGGCTCAACCGAGCGTTAGGTCACCAGCACGAGTGCTTCGCGCGCCGGCACGAACAATTGCAATTGGCTGTCCCGAACCTCAAACTCGATGTGCTCCTCAAGCGGCCAAACCTGGCGGGGCGGCCGGCCAACAAGTTCGGCAGCGGGCACGGAGGCAATGGCGTCGGTCTCGGCGGCGTTGAACGCCACGATCGCCACCTGATCTGCCAACCGGCGGGCGAAGATAAACAGCTCCTCCTTCGCATGGAGGATCCGAAAGTCTCCCGTGCGCAAGGCAGGCAAGGTGGTGCGTAGGGCCGTCGCGCGGCGGAAAAAAGTCAGCAGTTCATAATTCCAAGAGGATTCATCGTGCCACGGGAACGCGGCGCGGCAATCGGGATCGGGGCCGCCGGAAAGGCCCACTTCGTCGCCGTAGTAAATACACGGGGCGCCGGGCATCGTCATTTGAAACAGCACGCATAGCTTCGACGCCGAGAGGTCCTGCGTGATCCAGTGAATCCGCGCCATGTCGTGGCTGCCCATCATATTGAGCTGCGCGTAATTGATCTCCCAGTCGTAGTAGCCGTACATCTGCTCGATCTGCGCGGCGAGTTGATCGGCTTTCGCGGCAACGATCGGCAGATTCGGATGCTTGTAATCGTTGCGGAACGTGCGCGCGGCGAAGAAACTAATGGTGGGTCCCGTGAAGAGGTAGTTCATCACGCCATCGAACTGGTCGCCCTGCAACCAGCGGCGCGCTTCACGCCAGATCTCGCCGCAAATGTACGCCTCGGGGTTCTCTTGCTTCACAACTTGGCGGAAGGTGCGCCAAAAATCGTCGTCATCAATCTCATGCGGCACATCAAGTCGCCAGCCATCCACCCCAAACCGAATCCAGTGCTGCGCCACCTCAAGCAGATACTCGCGGACGGCCGGGTGCTTGGTGTTGAGCTTCGGCAGATCGGGTAAATTCCACCATGCCGAGTAGTTGATCGGCTGCTTGGGATTCTCCGGGTACGGCCGCAGGGGATAGCCGTGGATAGTGAACCAATCGAGGTACGGTGAATCGCCGCCGTTTTCCAGGATGTGGTGAAAGGCCCAGAATCCTCGGCCGGTATGATTGAACACGCCGTCCAACACCAGCTTCATGCCCCGCTCGTGCATCGCCTCGAGCAATTCCTTAAGGGCGTCATCCCCGCCCAACAGCGGGTCGACGTGTAAATAGTCGTACGTGTGATAGCGATGCGTCGAGGCCGAAGTAAATATCGGCGTTAGATAAATCGCATTGATGCCCAGCTGCGTAAGGTAGTCGAGTTTGTCCACAATTCCCCGGAGGTCGCCCCCTTGAAAACCCGTGACGGTGGGCGGACTGCCCCACTGTTGGAAGCGCAGGCCCGGCAAGTGGGTCGTGCGCGAACTGCGGGCGAAGCGGTCGGGAAAGATCTCGTAGAAGATAGCGTTCTTAACCCAATCGGGCGTGTGGATGGGCAAGGCGGCGGGCGGGGCCGCGAGGGTGGCGGGAGCAATCAGCGACATGGCGAGGAATGAATGCGAATGGAGCTAAGAGAGCGGGTGGGTTCTACGGGCGCTCCGCTGGCGTGAGCGCGGCTAAACGGAGCTACTTGGCGAGCGCGCGGATCAGTTCCGCTTTTCGCATGCGGCTGCGGCCGGGGATCTCGCGCTCAGCGGCGAGGCGCCGCAAGTCTCGCACAGTGAGTTGTTTGTCGGCAAGATGTGGCGTTGTGACGGTCTCGGCGAGTTGATCGAGCGACCGCCCCTCGCGGCGGCGCTGCTTATTGACCGTGCGGGCGGCAATCTCTTCCGCGTCCTCTTGCGAGCGGCCGCGCTTTTTCTCCGATACGAGCACGTGCTTGAACTGGCGATTGTCTTTTGGGTTCCAGGGCGATGGCATGGTAGAGCCCCTTATGGTACAATTTCGCGGTAGAGAGTCACTTGTCGCACACGTCCTGCGGCAACTGTCGTGCCGCTGGATTGGCGGAAATCTGGTTCACATTCGTCGAGCCCTACAGCTTTCTGACGCTACCAAAGTGACCGTGGTGCGTTCAACGTGCGCTCATCGCTGCCATTCGTTGCGAAGCAATTAGTACCGCAATTTCAGCGATCACCTGTTAGATTGCGCTAATTGCGAGGTTTGGGTCGACGGCACGTGCTTTGCTTCGTAGGTGCCGCTCAACTGGTCGCGAGGTGCGACCAACGACCGAAACCCTCGTTTAGGAGAGACATGATGAACGGCGGATACAGTAAGATGAAGATTGCCAGCGTTGCCGCGGCAATCGCACTGGGATTATGGGCAATGGATGCGGAAGCGGGCCATCGTTGGCGGCGCGGCGGAGGGCATCGCGGGGGTCACCACAATCAGTGCCACAACTACAGCGGCTCATCGCATGGCAACGTGGTGAGTGACTGCGGCGATGCGTACAACGATTGCGGCCAAGCGAGTAACTGGCAAGGCGGCTCGTGTGGCGACCATCACGGCTATGCTCAGCAATCCCAGGGCAATTACGGGGTGAGCGTGTCGGGCGGCAGTTGTGGCTCGCACGGTTCGCATGCCTCGGCCTACGATGGCCAGTCCAACTACGGTCAGTCTGGTCAATACGGCCAGCACCAACCGACGCCCGCGGGACAGGCCTACGAAACGATGCGGCCGCAAGATCAGCAAGGCGTGATGTACGGCGACCAAGAAATGG
The DNA here is from genome assembly GCA_022841705.1 of Pirellulales bacterium. Classification (GTDB taxonomy): domain Bacteria; phylum Planctomycetota; class Planctomycetia; order Pirellulales; family Lacipirellulaceae. Next base: position 771,317 of record JALHQZ010000002.1, on the reverse strand, counting down.
CTCCGCCCCCCCCACCAAGCTACGACCCGCAAGATGGCAAAACCCCGGGCTATCAGCGTCAGTACGAAAACAGGAATGGCAACACCAACTCCGACGCCGAGCGGAACAGCGAGCGGAACGAGCGGAACAACAACGCCGATACGAACCGAGACGATAACTCGGACAATCGCAACTCGGACAATCGCGATAGCGACAACGACCGGGACGCGAATGACCGGAACGAGAATGACTCGACCGACAACACCCCGGCCACGAACCCGACCAGCGACACCCCCGCTGGGCAGTTGTAAACGGACGTGCTGTGAATGAGTGAGCTCGTCCCGGGCGCAAACCGGGACGAGCTTTTATGCAACCCCAAGTCGCTGCGGGTGGTGATCATCACCGAGCGACTCGCCAAGAGAGAGGATCAGCTGTGGACCGCCTGTCTTCGATCGCGCTGGTTTCCAATTACTTGCCCCGGAAATGCGGCATTTCCACCTTCGCGGGCAATCTGTTCGACGCCCTGCGGCTGTACTCGCCCGAGCGACGGCAGCTGGTGGTGGCGGTAGCCAACCAGGACGACAACCCGGCAGCATTCCCGGATGTGGTTGCCTGCACAATTGCCGAGCAGGAGGGGAATTCTTATCGCCGAGCGGCCGATTTCCTCAACGTGCAGGATGTTGATGCCGTGCTCGTGCAACACGAGTACGGAATCTACGGCGGGCCGGCGGGGGCCCACCTACTGCACTTGATGCGGTCCGTTGAAGCGCCGATTGTCACGACGTGCCATACGATTCTAGAACGGCCAACTGTGGAGCAGCGCCGCGTGATGGATGCGCTTGTGGACCTCAGCGCGCGGGTAGTGGTAATGTCGGAGCGCGGTGCACAACTGCTCGGTAAGGTGCATGGCGTCCCGCAGCACAAGGTCGATATCATTCCCCACGGCATCCCCGATATGCCGTTTATCGACAGCAGTTTCTTGAAGGACCGGTTCGATTTAGAAGGGCGGGTGGTGGCGCTCACGTTCGGATTGCTCTCGCCCAACAAGGGGATTGAGTATGTGCTGCAAGCGATGCCAACGGTGATTGAGCAGTTCCCCCATTTCAAGTACGTGGTGCTGGGCGCGACACATCCAAACTTGTTGAAATCGGGCCGAGACGAATACCGCGAGTACCTGACAACCCTAACCGTGGACTTGGGACTCAGCGAGCATGTCCATTTCGAGAATCGCTTCGTAGAACACCACGAGCTGATTGACTATCTCTCGGCGGCGGACGTCTACATTACCCCCTACCTGGACCCCAGTCAAATCACCTCCGGCACGCTGGCGTATGCGTTTGGGTGTGGCAAGCCGGTCATTGCGACGCCCTATGCTCACGCGGCGGAACTGCTGGCGGAGGGTCGCGGGGTCCTCACCCCGTTCCGGAATGCGGAGGCGATGGGTCAAAATCTCCTCAGCCTGCTGAGCGATGAAGCGCGTCGCACGACGATGCGCCGCCAAGCCTACTCGATGGGTCGGCAAATGGTGTGGTCCGAAGTGGCCAAGGCTTATGAAGAGTCGCTCAGCCGCGCGACGCGCAGAGAAGTGACCTTGCCCCGAACCAGCGCGGTGCGGCGGCACGGCGTTGGTTCCACACCGGCGATCTGCTGCGAGCACCTCTTGCACATGACCGATTCCACCGGCCTGTTGCAGCATGCGACGCATTCGTTAGCGAACTATCGCGAGGGTTACTGCACCGACGACAATGCGCGGGCGCTCTCCCTGATGGTCTTGTTGGAACAACTGCCGGAAGTATCCGTCGGACGACCCGGCGTTGAAAAAACCTACGCGGCGTTTTTGGATTACGCCTTCGTGCGGGAGACCGGTCGGTTCCGCAATTTCATGGCTTACGACCGCACCTGGTGCGAAGCGGAGGGCTCCGACGATAGCCAGGGACGTGCGGTGGGCGCCTTGGCCTTTACCATCGCTAATTCACGACATGCGGCGCTGCGGAAATGGGCGGCCCCGCTGTTGCCGCCGGCGGCGCTCACGATTTCCGGCATGAGCTCGCCCCGCGCGTGGGCGTTTGCACTCATTGGCAGCGCCGCGTATCTGGAGAAGTTCCCCGGCGATCGGAAGCTCCGCACGCTGGCCGACGAGTTGCTCGAGCGCCTGCTGCGCCTGCATGCGAGCGCCGCCGACGGGGCCTGGAATTGGTTCGAACCGGTGGTGAGTTACGACAACGCCCGGTTGCCGCAGGCCCTGCTGGCCGCGGGCCGAGTGCTCGGCCGAGCCGATGCGGTGGAGCTCGGCCTTGAGACACTCGAGTGGTTGGCGACGGCTCAAGTGGCGAAAGGGGGTTACTTTCACCCCGTGGGCTCGAACGGCTTCTGGCGGAAAGGAGAACCGTGTGCGCTGTTCGACCAGCAACCGCTCGAGGCCGCTGCGATGGTGTCGGCCGCCATTGAAGCGCACCGCAACGACCCCCGTCCGCGCTGGCTCAGCGTGGCGAACGTGGCGCTTCGCTGGTTCTTCGGAGCCAATTCGTTGGGAGTATCGCTCTACGATCGGCGCACCGGCGGCTGTGCGGACGGTCTGGAGCACGGCCGCCTCAACGCCAATCAGGGCGCCGAGTCGACCCTCGCTTGTCTGACCGCTCTCGCCGAGTTTCAATTGTTGCAGAACCGGCTGGCGACGCGCGACGAGTTGGGCCTGCACCCCCCAATTAATCGCCCTAAGCTGCAAGCGGGCGGAGCACTCCTTCCCGAGACGGTTTAATGAATTGTCATAGCCAAAGCTCGTGGCGCCCAAAAAACCGGTGTGACAATCCACTAGCAGCCACACCCTCAGCGGCCGACGATTTCAAACTCCCCTGACTCCCAATTGCAGCGCATGATTGTTTCGCGAACCAACGTCATTCTGCGGCCCGATAGTTCGCGGGTCATGTTTCGCGCCTTCAATCCGGCCGATTCGCAGCGGGCCGTGCGGATCATCGCCCGGGTGATGGCGCTCAGCGACGCTCAAGTCGAAAGAGCGCTCACGGAAGTGCTCGATCATTTTCGCGGCCGGCACCATCGGCTGTTGCCATTTTTTCTCAAGCGGTTTGCGCACGTTCGCGAGGGGATGCTCACCGACCAGAAGATCGACGATAACCGTCGACATCTGATCGGCGCTTACTTTACGCAGGAGTATTCGCTGGAATCCGCAGCGCTGTTTAACCCCAGCCTCATCTGGCACCCGGACCAATCGAAAGCGCCGCCGGGAGGCAAGCGGTTCATCCTTAGCTTGCGGGCCACAGGCGAAGGGCACATCTCGTCGATCGTGTTTCGATCGGGCACGATCGACGAGCAGAACCACATTCAAATTGATGAACCGTCACGGTTCGTCACCGTGCCGGATGTCGAGCCGAACTCACTCTACGAGAAGCCCCTTTTTGAGCGCAAGCTCACCGAGCTGGGACTCGCCAATGAGTTCGTGATGCTGCTGATGTCTAATCTTGAGGAGACGTTCACGCTCGGCCAGTTGCAGGACATCAGTCGCGATCTGTTGCGGCAGTATCGGCCGCGGGCCAGCGAGTGGGAGCCAACTCTGCATTCGATCTTGCACCTTGCGCGCTCCAACTACGAGGTGTTCTATTCGCAATTCCAAGACCTTTCGGAACGCGTGATCTTTCCGTTCGCACCGAGTGAAACTAACGGCATTGAGGATGCACGATTTGTCGAGTTTCGCGAAGAAGATGGCCAAACCACCTACTACGCCACGTACACGGCGTACGATGGCCGCGTGACGCTCCCTCAGCTCCTCGAGACGCGGGACTTCGTGCGGTTCAAGATTTCCACGCTTAACGGGCCGGAAGTCCGCAACAAAGGATTTGCGATTTTTCCCCGCCGCATCAACGGCCACTACGCGATGATCTCTCGGCAGGATGGCGAGAACATGTCCATCATGTTTTCCGACATGCTCCATTTTTGGTACACCCGCGACGTGCTCATCAAACCCACGTTCCCATGGGAGTTTGTGCAGGTGGGTAACTGTGGCTCACCGATCGAGACGGACGCTGGCTGGTTGGTGATAACTCACGGCGTGGGTCCCATGCGGCGGTACACTATGGGCGCGATTCTGCTTGACCGGGACAATCCGACGCGGGTGATTGCCCGAATGACGGAGCCCATTTTGGTGCCGAACGATAATGAACGCGAAGGCTATGTACCGAACGTGGTCTACAGTTGCGGCGGGCAATTGCATGGCGATACGCTGATCATCCCCTACGCCATGTCGGACCAAGCGAGCACCTTCGGGATGGTGAGCCTGGATGCCCTGCTCGGCGCCATGACCCGCGCATGAACGAACAGCCCCTCGGCGGGCAGGCCGCCGAAGGGCTGCTGCGTAAAGGACCTCAACCTAGCGGGGACGAATTGGCTGCGTGGTCGAGCCATCATCGAAATCTTCCTCGTCGAGTTGGCTTTTCTCCCGCGGCTCGCTGAGGCGTTGCCATGCATCGTAGGACGCGGACCGAGCCCGGTCCCACTGCAGTGATGACGTTCCAGCACGGGACCGCCAATCGCGCTCCAGTTCGGGTTCGACATCCACCCAGTCACGATCGGCGTAGCGACTCCGCGCTTCCCAGCCGTAGCGGTAGGCGGGCTCGTAGTCGGCCGCATAGTCAAGATCGGGATCGTAGTAGTCGCGGTTGCGGTATTCATCGCGCCAGTAGGCGCTTTCGTCTGTGGGATTGAAATCTTCGGCAACCGCCTTACCGGTCATGGCGCCGACAATTCCCCCCACAACGGCGCCAACACCAGCGCCAATCGGTCCAGCCACTGCGCCGGCGAGAGCTCCGGTCCCAGCGCCCCCAATCGCGGCGCCAACGCCCACACCAACGGGATGCGAACCAGGCTCGCCGGTGACGGGATCACGGTTGGGATCAGTAACAGGTTCGCGATCAGCTCTTTTTCGAGGCTGAGATTTCATGGTTTGTTCCTCCTGCGTGAAAGTGCAATCGCCGGTGCGAACGTCGCGCACCGACCACTAGAGTTTCTCTTAGGCAAGTTGCATACCGACTCGTTCTGAGTCAGCAGGGGGTCGGTACAAGTTTTGCGATCATCGCCCTGCACACACCAACCCAGAGGAACTAACCAGAAGGCAAAATCACTATGAATGCTGCTCTAGAACATCGGCTGACCGAATTACTTGAGGGCGTTTCCAACGCCATGCTCGTGACCCGCACTACCGATGGCGAAATGCGCGGCCGTCCGATGGCGATTGCCGAAGTCGCGGCCGACGGAACGGTTTGGTTCGCGACTGATCGGCGGTCGTTCAAGCTGGTCGAAATCGAGACCGACCCGCGCGTCTGCTTAACGATTCAGGAGGGAGGCAAGTATGTTTCGCTCACCGGGCGAGCTGTGGTGAACACCAGTTCGAACAAGGTCGCGGAGCTGTGGAGTGAACCGATGCGCGTGTGGTTTCCTGCCGGCCCCGATGATCCCAACATCACCCTCTTGGAAGTGCGAGTCGAAGAGGTCGAGTTCTGGGACAACAGCGGGACGAACTCGATCAAGTATCTCATCAAAGCGGGCGTTGCGTACTTGACGGGCGATCGGCCGACGAACGATGAAACAGAGCATGGAAAGTTCGCGGTGCGTTAGCCGCCCAGTTCTCCTGAGTGCTAACCGCCCAGGGATTGGGCGCCATCGATGTGGATGACAGCCCCCGTGATATGCTGCGCGTCGTCGCTGGCGAGGAAGCGTGCCAGCTTGGCCACTTGTTCGGGCTCGCCGGGGCGATTGTCGGTCAGCGGAATTGCGGTATGAGGATCGGCGCACTCACCATTCGGATCCTCGACACCCTGCCGCACGGTCTTGTCGTGGATGGGAGTATCGATCGCGCCGGGGCAAATCGCATTGATGCGAATGTTGTCGAGGCCTAGCTCCGGCGCCAGCGTCTTGACCAGCGCCACTTGCCCCGCTTTAGAACTCGAGTAGGCATGGCTACCGCGATTGCTGTAAATGCGCGTGCCATTAATCGAGGAGACCACGATCATCGACCCCCCGTGCATCTTCATGGCTGGGTAGACAACCTTGAGTGTGATGAACGTGCCGGTGAGGTTGTTATCGAGCGTCTCGCGAAAATCGGCGACCGAGAGTTTGTCCAGCGGCGCCCACACACCGTTCGCCCCCGCGTTCGCCACGGCCACTTTGATCGGTCCCCATTGGGCAACAACCCGTTCCACGATGTCGGCCATCCCGGGGGCATCGGTCACATCGGCAACGAAGGCTTCGGCGATTCCGCCCGAGTCGCGAATCTGCTTGGCGACCGCTTCCAGCTCGTCCGCGCTGCGCCCGACCAGCGCCACCTCGGCGCCGTCATGGGCAAACTGCAGCGCCATCGCGCGGCCAATACCCGAGCCGGCGCCGGTGATGAGGCAAGTGCGACGAGCGAGCGGGTGGTCGTGCATGAGATGTCGCCTGACAAAAGGAAAAATGGTGTTCTGCCTCCGCTCGGGCAATTGCCGTGCCGTCAGCGGGTTGCAGTTCCTGCCTTAAAGCCGCACCGATAACGGCACGGGAGTGAACGGGAAGCGGCCACTATGCTCGGGAAGAAACCATCCGAACGATGATTTTCATGTTTCCTGACGAGCAGCCAGCATTAGGAGCCGTAGTCTTTGCCCACCAGGGGTGGAGACACTCTGGGGCATGAGGTTTGCATCAGCGTAAACATTGCCTTCACCATTCTCGTGCGGGGAGGAATTTCCCTCACCGCACCTACTCGAATCAGGGAGCTGTCCCATGCTACTTCGATTTTTCACAGTCGCGGGGCTGTCGTTTGCTTTCGCACTCCAATCAGCTGGTCAATCCTCCTCTCCGAGCGGCGGGGCGGGTGGTTCGTCCCCGAGTGGTGGTGCCGGGACATCGGCGCAGACCGGTGGCGCGGGCACTTCATCATCAAGCTCCGTCGCGGGTTCCGCTGATAACGCCCAAACCCAAAATCAACAGATTCAAAGCGAACAAAATCAAAACCAACGAACTCAAAACCAACGCACTCAGAACGAGTTGAACCAAGGTCTTTTGAACCAACAGACCCAGCGCGAAAACCTCGAAGCTCAAAACCAACAGACGAGAGATCTCCAAAATCAAACTCAGAATCGAGGAACTCGAGACCCCGAAGACCAACGAAACCAACAGTACCGAAATCAACCAGCGCAAAGCGGTGAAGCTGGTCGCTTGAGTGCTAGTTCCTCGCGTTCGTCGAACCTTTCCCAGCGTGACCGCTATCGGCGCCACAATAACGAATGGTGGTACTGGAACGACGATCGCACCTGGAGCTACTACCGCGATGGTCAGTGGTCCCGCTACGACCGCAATAACTTCCGTCGGCCCGCAGCGGTTCAAACCACGCCACAGCGCCGTGACTACGACAACGCGCGGTTCGAAGATCGCGGATATCGGACGCGCAGTTATCGAAACGATTCGCGCGACTATGGATACTACAATGATCGCAGCGCAGGATACGGTCCCTATTCGTACCGCCAACAATCGTATTACTACGGCAATCAGCCGTATGGTTACGGGAACCGCGGCTATGGTTACGGCTACGGCGGTCAGCGCTATGGCACAGGCTATCGTGGTTATCGGGGCGGGTTTTACGGTGGAAGTCGTGAAGGTCGCACCGGCGCCGTCATCGGCGGGGCGATCGGCGGCCGCGAAGGGGCTGCCATTGGCGGGTTCATCGGTGAAGCGACCCGAGACTAATACCCGCCATTGACACCAAGCGAGTGATTATTCGTGACCGGTAGGCATTGCAGCGTGCAAACCGTAACTGCAAGTGAGTCGACGCCAACATCTGGCATCAGCCCAACAATCGTCGTTAAACTCGTAGACGTTGGGGCAGGAGAGTGAGCCGCTGCAACTCACTGCTTCTGTTCCAGCGTCTACTTTTTTGCGCTTCATCACCCAACCGCGACCCACTCGCTGAGCGCAGTGGGTTTGGTTAGGTGGGAACTCACCCCCCGATTGGTGTTCCTCTTCTGCAGTTCGGAGATAGCTATGCCAGCTTCCGATGATCGTGCCCGTATCGTGGGTCACCGGGTTGCGGTGCTCGTGGGCGTTGTGGCGACGGTCGGCGGACTGCTGAGCCTGTGCGGCTGGATCTTCAATCTCCCACGGCTTGCCGATTGGGATGGCGACGGCGTCTCGATGATGCCCAATGCGAGCATTTGCTCGGTACTGCTTGGCGCCGCGATGACCCTGTTCGCTCTGCGTCAGGACCTGATGGCGACGCGAATTGTTCGAACGCTGGCTGGCTGCGTGGTGGTGCTCGCGGCGCTCACGCTCATCGAGCACCTCGCGGGCGTGAATCTGGGGATCGATACGCTGATTGTGAGCCGCGAATGGGGCCAGGCAATGACCTTGTCACCCATGCGGATGGGTATTCCGGCCTCGATCTCGTTCTGCGCGCTGGGCATCACCATGGGGTTGCTCACTGGCAATGCCCGACAGCGAGCGCTGGCAGGTGTGATCCCGCTCCTGCCGATCGCCATCTCGCTGCTGTCGCTGATCGGCTACTGGTTCGGCGCCGACAGCTTGTACGGCATCGCCGCGATTACGGCCATCGCGTCGCAAACGAGCTGCATCATTCTGGGCATGGCCATCGGCACGCTCGCGCTGGCGTTCGACATTGGGATCGTCAGACTGATGGGCCGCGAGGATCCGGGGGGGCAAGTTTTTCGCCTGCTCCTGCTGCCAGTGATCGTCATCCCCTGGACTCTCGGGTGGCTCTGTGTGGTGGGTGAACAAGCTAATCTCTTTGAAACGAGCTTCGGAGTGGCGGTTGTGGCGCTTTTGCAAATCTTCCTCTTTTTTGGCTTGTTGTACTGGACCTCGCAACGAATCAGCCGTCACGCCCAACAGGCCACAACTGCTGAAGGCCGGTTGGCGGCAATTGTCCAGGCTTCCGACGACGCGATCATTAGCACCACCGTGGATGGCACAATTCTCAGTTGGAACTCCGGCGCCGAGCGAATGTTTGGCTACCCGCCCGCCGAAGCAATTGGGCAGTCCGTCAATCTTGTCATTCCCCTCGACCGGCGGAACGAAGAGGCCGAGATCGTCGCCCGGCTTAAACGGCGGGAACACGTGAGCCACTACGACACCATTCGCCAGCGTAAGGATGGCGCCCGCCTGAGCGTTTCGCTTAGCGTTGGCGCCTTGTGGGGCGAAGAGGGCCAGCTCGTCGGGTTGTCGAAAACGGCGCGCGACATCACCGAACGCTGCCGCACCGAGCAGATCCTGCGGAACCAGGAACAAGAACTGCGCACCTTGGCCGAAGCGGAACGCAAGGCTCGGGCCGCGGCGGAACAGGCGAGCCTGATGAAGGACGAATTCCTCGCCACGCTCTCCCACGAATTACGCACGCCGCTCAACGCTATTTTGGGCTGGGCGCAACTCCTGTTGCTCGGCGATTCGCCCGTAGAGGAACAGCGCGAAGGCCTGCAAACCATCGAACGCAACGCGTGGTTGCAAGCGCAGCTTATCTCCGATCTCCTAGACATGAGCCGCATTATCTCGGGAAAAATTCGGCTCGATGTCCAGCCCGTCGATCTGCCGAAAGTTGTGGAACAGTCGTTTGAATCGGTCCGGCCGTCCGCGGAGGCGAGGCAAGTTCGTTTCCGCAAGATGATCGATCCTCACGCGGGCCCGATCGTGGGCGACCCCATGCGGATTCAGCAGGTGCTGTGGAATTTGCTCACCAACGCCATCAAATTCACACCCAAGGAGGGGCGCGTGGAAGTGGTGCTCCAGCGGGTCAACTCGCACGTGGAAATCTCCGTGATCGATTCCGGCATCGGCATCGCCGCCGAGGATTTGCCCATTGTGTTCGACCGCTTCCGACAGGTCGACGCGTCGACCACCCGGCATCACGGCGGCTTGGGACTGGGGCTCTCGATCGTCAAATCTCTCGTTGACCTGCACGGGGGCGAGGTGAGTGTGACAAGTCCCGGAATCAACCAAGGCGCCACGTTTCGCATCAGCTTGCCGCTCATGCCGATTCATGACGATCCCCAGCGTGAACATCCGGCGACCGATCAGCTGGCGACCGGGGACCGGGGCGAAGTGAAACTCAGGGGCCTCCGGGTGCTGGTGGTCGATGATGCGGCTGACGCCCGCCAACTTGTGCAGCGGCTGCTCATGCAGTGTCATGCGGAAGTCGCGGTGGCCGAGAATGTGGTTCAAGCGCTCACGCTCCTGCGGTCGCAGCGCTTTCATGTAATCCTGAGCGATATCGGCATGCCCGGACAAGACGGCTATCACCTGATTCGCGAAGTGCGTAAACTCGACCCTTCCCAAGGAGGCAGTACTCCCGCCATTGCACTCACCGCCTTCGCCCGCACGGAAGATCGCACCCGCGCGTTGAGAGAGGGCTTCCAGATGCATCTCGCCAAGCCTATTCAGGCCCAAGAACTGCTCGTCGCCGTGAGCACGCTGGCCGATCGTAGCTTGGCGGTCGGGGCGTGAAGGGCGAAAAAAATCCCTGCGGAACGAGTTGCTCGCTCCGCAGGGAATCGCCTCGAAATCTAGTACACGCGTATCTACCGGGTGGAAGCCTGGTCGTTAGACCGCTCGCCCTGGCCCGCTTCATCCTTCAGCGACTTGCACAGTTGCTTCGCGTGGTCGAGATGTTGCTCCGTGCTGGAGATCGACTCCGCGATGATCGGCTGCAACCGCGGCGAGGCGAAAGCTTCCGCACCCCGCAGCTTGGCCAGCATCGCAATGTGCGCTCCAACCTGGCTGCCCACAAACGCTTGGTCGAACTCTTCGCCTTCGGCTTCTTCCAGCATCTGCTTGGTGAGTTTCAAGCATTCCTCGGCCGTGCGGCGACCCATTTCGAACTGGGCGTCTTGCCCGCCACCTTGCTGACGTGCGCCAGCTCGGTTGGTGGCGATCGCCGTTTGCCGCTGCGAACCTTCACCCAGGTTCTTGGCAGCTTGCGCCTGTTGGGGCGCTACGGTTTGCAAATCGTCGACCACCTTGCGATGATCGTCCGCCAGCATCCGGGCGAATTCCTTCACTTTGTCGGACTTCGCTTTGCCATCGGCGAACTTCGCCAGCGCGATTTCTTCTTCATTGGCTAGCAGCAAACAACCAGCAATCGTCTGGTCCAAATTCTGCCCGGCCGTTTGCCGACCTTGATACGCTTGGCCCTGCACAGCTTGGCCCGGTTGCGGCTGGCCCGGTTGCAGTTGGCCTTGCTGCGTTTGGGGTCGCGGTGATTGCTGCGGATTCGCAACCGTTTGGCCATAAGTTGCCGCTGCGAACACGCCCAGCGCTGCCAGAGAACTAAACATCCAGTTGGGGGACATCGTAAAAACTCCTCACACAAGATTTAGCAAGTAAGATGCTACTCGGCGTAACTTTACGTCGATAAAGTAGTCCTCTTACCGAATTGTCAGAGCGACGGGTGCGACCCGTCGTTCAGTCTCAGGGAATGTGCTTGCAAGCGATTCTGAGGGTCGCTTTCTATCCGCAAGTCATGTGCCGTGCGCGAAGGTGCGAGCCAGGTTTCACCACTTCTTCACAAAAGTCACTTCGTCGACTTCCGTTTGCCGTGCGTATCCTTCCCGCTGAGGCGATCCGCGTCGTGCGCACGCAACTCGCGCTGGTGATCGCCGTCGCCCGCTTTCTTCACCCAGTCACGACGCTGGGCCGCTTCCTTCGTGTTGTCCTGCGGTACTTGGTTCTGCGCGGGGGCCGCGTGCGCGGGATCGTTGTGGGCATTCTTGTTCCGAGCCATGGGAGAACCTCCAAAGAAGTGAGATCGGCTGCGCTGCTCACACGAGCGATTGCGCGCCAGTTAAAACGTGGCAATTACCGGACCCTTCAGAGTGCGAAGTCACCCCCGACCACTGTTACCCGTTGATGATCTCACCCCCATTTGGGTGCAGCACCTGGCCGTTGATGTACGCCGAGTCCTCGCACGCCAGAAACACAAAGCACGTGGCGCACTCGTCGGGCTCGCCCGCGCGGCCCAGGGGCGTGTTGGCGCCAAACGTGGCAACCTTGTCGGGGGGGAATGTCGCCGGGATCAGCGGCGTCCAGATTGGTCCCGGCGCGACCGCGTTGACCCGAATGCCAACCTTCACCAATGCTAGCGAGAGTGAGCGCGTGAAGCTGACGATCGCCCCCTTCGTGGCGGAGTAGTCCACCAGGTCCGGACTGCCACGATAAGCGGTGACCGACGTGGTGTTGATGACCCGGCCTTTGTGCTTCTCCAACTGCGGCAGAGCCGCTTGGGTGAGGAAGATCATGCCGAAGAAGTTGGTGCGGAACGTGGCGAGCAGTTGCCCTTCGGTGATGTCCGCGAATTTTTCCTGCGGGTGCTGTTCGGCCGCGTTATTCACCAGCACGTCGAGTCGGCCAAACTGCTTGATGACTTTCTCCACCGCTCGCTGGCAGAAGGAGCCTTTGCCGACATCGCCCTTGATCAGCAAGCACTTTGTTCCCTCGGTTTCCACCATCGCTTTGGTGACTTCCGCGTCGGTCTGTTCGCTGAGGTAGATGATGGCCACATCGGCCCCTTCGCGCGCGAACATCACCGCCACGCTCCGGCCGATCCCGCTATCGCCGCCGGTGATGAGCGCGACTTGGCCCCGCAACTTCTGTGCGCCGCGGTAGTCTTCGCGAATCACCCGTGGCGCCGGTTTCATGGGCCCCGTCTCGCCCGGTTGTTTGGCCTGCGATTGCGCGGGCCGCTGCGGTTTGGTGCTCGATTTGCCGCCAACTTTCGATTTATTCGCCATAAAGTTGTTCTGCCGTGCGGGGTGCTGATTGCGGAATGCCCGGCGACGCCGCTTCACGCGCCGCCAGCGAATGCGATAGGTCGAAGGATGCTTCATTGCTCGCAGTGCAAATCAAAGTGACAACGAAGTACATTACGAACGCGCCAGTTCCCGCTCCCACACGCGATGCGAATTGCCCGCCACGTTCAGCAGTGCATCCCAGTCCGTGGCGTCCCGGATCGGCACGATGCCCGCGCCCTCGGCCGGGGCGCCGGCCAGTTCCAGCAGCTCCTTCGCCGACTCCACGATCCCAATAACTTTCAGGTGAGCAAACGCATCCCGAACCCACTGGGCGGCGGGTGGGTATTCCAATAACAGGGACGCGTTCTCCGCGCTGGGGGCCACCACGATGACGTCAAAGAGCGCGCTCGGCGCTCCGCTCAAGAAGTGTTCCGGCGTGAGGATCTCTTCGCGCGACGTCATTACGTCGCCAATGGTCAAGGCAACGACCGACACCCGCGCCTCCTCGGCAGCCGCTTTCTCCAGGAGCGACTCGTAAAGCTCCGCGTCAATCCCATCGGTCACCAACAGTCCAATCAACTTTCCGGCGAGGCCCAGCGGCGCATTGGCATACTGCGACACCGCCGGCGACGGCGCGAGGTCGCGGGCCGCTATGGCCGGTTCGAGCTGCTCGATTCCGTCCGGCATCCCCAATTTCTGGGCCACCTGCTCCGCTACTTCCTGCTCCACCAGCGCTAGTCGGCCGAGCATCCGCTTGCGCAAAGCCGGTTCGTGGCACTTACCCAACTCAAACGCAAACGCCGCGATTAAGTGCTGCTGTTCCATTGGCAGCAGGGAGCGATAAAACATCCGCGCTTGGCTGTAGTGGTCGGCGAACGTTTCGGATCGCACCCGCACTTTTTCACCCTGCACCGGCTGGGGCGAGGTGCGGAAACCGCTGCGGGGATTTTCCCGTGGCGCCCCGGCGTCCAGCGAGTTGGGTTCGTGAGCGACAGCGCCCACCGGTGTGTTCATCTGCATGTGCCCGTCGCGCTGAAAGTTCGCCACCGGGCACCGCGCCCGGTTGACCGGAAGCTGGTGAAAATTCGGCCCCCCCAACCGCGTGAGCTGCGTATCGAGATAAGAAAACAACCGCCCTTGCAGCAGCGGGTCGTCCGACAAATCAATCCCTGGCACAAGGTTCGCCGGGCAGAACGCAATCTGCTCCGTTTCCGCAAAAAAGTTGTCCACGTTCTCGTTCAGCACCAGTCGCCCAAGTGGTCGCAGCGGAATCACTTCCTCCGGCACAATCTTCGTGGGGTCCAGCACATCGAAGTCAAACTGCTCCGCCTCCTCTTCCGTAAACGCCTGCACGGACAGCTCCCACTCGGGAAAATCTCCCCGCGCGAGGGAGTTCCACAAGTCCCGGCGGTGAAAGTCCGGGTCGGCCCCGGCCAGACAAACCGCTTCCTCCCAAACCAGCGACAACGCCCCCAGCTTGGGCCGCAGGTGAAACTTCACCAAGCTCACTTTTCCCTTGGCGTTAATCATGCGAAACGTGTGGACGCCAAACCCGTCCATCATACGGAACGAACGTGGAATCCCCCGGTCCGACATCGCCCAAAACAGCATGTGGGTGCTCTCGGGCGTGAGGGAGGCAAAATCCCAGAACGAGTCGTGGGCCGATTGGGCTTGCGGGAACGCCCGGTCGGGCGCCGGTTTCACGGCGTGAACGAGGTCCGGAAACTTGATCGCATCCTGAATGAAGAAAACTGGAATGTTGTTGCCAACCAGGTCATAGTTGCCGGCCGACGTGTAAAACTTAATCGCGAAGCCCCGCACATCGCGTACTGTATCCGCCGAGCCAGCGCTCCCCGCGACCGTTGAAAAGCGCACAAAGACCGGCGTTTGCACCGTAGGGTCTTGCAAAAACTCCGCCGACGTTAGGTCCGCGTGCGATTGAATTGGCTCGAAGAATCCGCGCGCACCGTAACCCCGGGCATGCACCACTCGTTCGGGGATCCGCTCGTGATCGAAGTGGGTAATCTTCTCCCGCAGGACAAAGTCCTCTAGTAAGGTGGGCCCGCGCGCGCCCGCTTTCAGGGAGTTTTGGTTATCGCTGACGACAATCCCTTGGTTCGTCGTGAGCGAATCCTTGCGGCGATTGGTCGATTGGTGGGTTTCGCCACCCGGGGTTGGTTTCTCGGCCATGCGTTGCTCGAAAGTTGGTTGGAGGTGGAAGAGTTTCGCACTCACCGCAGGCAAATCGCGCGCCCGAGCGCTGCGTCTGTCCTCTTACCACGGTCGCACGCGAAGGGTGAGTTGCATCCCACCACAGCGAGAGAAAATCAGCCATCATGCTCCCGATGTGACAACACTCGGTGTGGCGGAGTTGGTGGTGGCTCGCACGAGCCGCATCGCGGCGCCCGAGTAATTGGCCCAGCGATTGCATAGATGCGGGTGAACATTCACAGTTCCCTCGCCCAGCAGTTGATGATGCCCATTGTTGCTCCAACACCCTCTGAATGCGGCGGCGTTTACGCCGCCCTCACCGAGCAGATCGGCATCCTCGACACTATCGGCCAGACACCGCTGGTGCGCCTCGACCGCTTTCTGGATGAGCCGTCGATCACGCTGTACGCCAAACTCGAGTTCGCCAACCCCGGTGGCAGCGCCAAGGATCGGCCGGCGCTGGCCATGTTGCGACAGGCGATTGACGATGGCAAAATCACCCGCCGCACCACCGTGGTTGAATCCTCCTCGGGAAACATGGGCATTGGCCTGTCGCAAGCTTGCCGCTACTTGGGATTACGATTTATCTGCGTGGTGGATGAGCGCGCCCAATCCCAGAACTTGGCCATTATGCGTGCGCTTGGCGCGGAGATCGAAGTTGTCGAGCCGCGCGCAAAACAAGACGCGCTTTCCGCGCGGATCGAGAAAGTTAAGCAGCTCGTCGAGACGATCCCCCACGCTTACTGGCCGAACCAATACGCCAACTCCGCGAACTGCCGTGCTCATGCCGACGGAACCGCGACGGAAATCCTCGATGCTCTTGGTGAACCAGTCGACTACGTCTTCGTCGCGTGCAGCAGCACCGGCACGCTACGCGGTCTGCAAGAGACATTTGCGCGCCGCTCGCCGCGAACGCGCATCGTCGCGGTCGATTCCGAGGGCAGCGTGTTGTTTGGCGGTCAAGCGGGACCGCGATTGCTACCGGGCATGGGAGCCGGTCGAGTCCCCGAACTCGCCGAAGAGTGCCGCCCCTTCGCTGTCCATCGGGTGAGCGATCGCGAGTGCGTCCTCGGCTGTCGCCGGTTGGCGATGCGTGAAGCGATTCTCGCTGGCGCTTCGAGTGGTGGGGTGATGCAGTCAATCCTGTGGTGGAGTCGCCGCGTGGTGCGTAAGTCATGCGTCGCCATTGTGCATGATTCGGGGACGCGGTATCTCGACACCGTCTACTCCGACGAGTGGGTTGCCGCAAACTGCGAGATTTCACCCGCCGAGTTGAACGCGGCGCGCCGCCGAACCACGAGCCGCCCCCCCTCGCAGTTGAGGGAGCCGATCTCACTATGAAGAATCTCGCGGCCAACAATCGCCCGCCGCAGAGTTCGGTGGCGAACCCCGACCCGAATTTCGATGATCGCCGCCTGAACCTCGCGATCATTGGATGCGGCCCGCGTGGACTGCGGGTGCTCGACTGCTTACTGTCGGAATATGAGCGGGTTGGATCGCGCGAACCGCTCGAGATCACCATCTTCGAACCCGCGCCCAGCCCCGGGGCCGGATGCGTGTACGATCCGAAGCAGCCGCGGTTTTTTCGGATGAACTTTTCCGCCGATCGCATTACAGCTTTGCCGCGAGGTGACAACTCTCGCGTCCGAGATGCTTGGCGGCAATCTTTCCCCGAGTGGGCGCGCGAGAACCTCCCCGCGCTCGATTCTCAGCACGCCTATCCGTCGCGCGCTGCCGTTGGCGCTTATCTCAACGACTGCTTCGTCCGTCTGCTCGCGCGGATCCCGTCCCAGTGGAGTGTTTCAATTCTCCGCCAGCGAGTGGAGGATCTCGATGTGCGGGACGATGGCGTGCGGGTGCTGGTGGCGGGGATGTGGAACCATTACGACCACGCTGTGCTGACCACCGGGCATGGTGGCTTTCCCTCTTCGTCGGCCGCCAATGAAACCACGGCCTCGGTGTTTCCCATCATGGGCCTGCTTACCAAAACACCCCAGCTAGCGAAACAGGCCGTCGCCATCAAAGGTCTGGGGTTGACCGCGATTGATGCGATTCTCGCGCTCACCGAGGGAGTCGGCGGCGCGTTCACCCGCGAGCACCAGTCGTGGAGGTATCGCCCCACGGGTGGCGAGCCCCGGCGCATCGCGCCTTACTCGCGCAGTGGCCTCCCCCCGCTCTGCAAACCAGACCCCACCGTGGGGCTGGCGCCCGATGAAGCCGCGGCAATTGCCCAAACGTGGGCTCAGCACCTGCGCCTGCTTTGCCCTCACCGCGGCGAAGGCGCGTTTGCCAACCAGGTGTGGTCAATCGTCGCTCGATGCGCGGATGAACTACTCGCCTGCGGACTGGGGCTGTCGCCACGCGTGGTCCAGGGCGCCGCGCGCCGCTGGTTTCGTGACTGGCGAGTTAGCGGTGCCGCTTTGCCCGCGGGTTGGATGCAAAGTTCCTATCTAGTCGCCACAGGGCTGAAGCGGCTCGACGCCGGGTGGGCCCTCGGCGAAAGTTGGCGACAATTGCATGCCCCGTTGGCGGCGATCGTCAATTATGGCCAACTCTCAACCGTGGCCGTTTCCGGATTCCAACTGCTACTGGGCGAACTGGAACGCGTTGGCTTTGGTCCCGCCGCGGAGAATGTCGGCCGCCTGCTCGGACTTTTGGATGCCCGCATTCTCGATCTCAGTTTCGCCTGTGCCCCGCGGTTGGACTCTCTCCCCAACGGCTATCGGCTCTCCTCGGTGGGCGCCTCGCTGAATGTGCCGCTGCTGATCGATGCCGTACTGCCCACGCCGCCACGGAACGCGCGGAGCGGGCTCATTGGCCAACTTGTTCGTCGCGGCGCCTTGGCGCTAGATGAGCCGACTCGTACGGTGAAAGTGGATCGCGCGGGGCGACCCCTCGGAGCAACCGCTGCCGCGCGACAACGGCTGGCACTGTTTGGTCGCTGTACCGAGGGTTGGATTTTGGGCAACGACACGCTCAACCTCGCGCCGCACGAGCAACCGCAAAATTGGGCGCGAACGCTGCTCGCACCTCTGGGCGCAAATAAGGTGTTGTGAGTATGCCTGTCCCTTTGCCGCGGAGCATGAGCGCGGCTTCTGCGCACAACCACTGCCAGGTTGTGCCGCTGCAGGGTGTTGCGCCGCTTACGCCGTGGCTTGCCCCGTGGATGCGGGAGACGCTCGCCCATCCGCAGTTGTCCCGGTGGGTCGAACAGTGGGGCTCGCCACTGAATCTGCACTCGCTCGCGCCCTTCGCCGAAAATGTCGGCAGCCTCCAAAACGTTGCCGCGGACTTTGGCGTGCCGCTCTTAATTCAATTCGCGCGGAAAGCGAACAAGTGCCTGTCGTTCGTGGACGAATCACTGCGGCTTGGCTGCGGGGTTGATGTCGCCAGCGAGCGGGAACTTCAGCAAACCCTCGGCGCTGGACTACCCGGAGAGCGCATTGTCTGCACCGCCGCAATCAAGGAGCGGTCGCTCCTAAACCACTGCGCGCAGCATGGCGTCACGGTGGTAATCGACAACGCCGACGAACTTCAGGTGGCCCCGTCGGTCTCGACGCCGCACTCGCTCCGCATTCTGTTGCGAGTTTCGGGATTTCAAGTTGCCGGGCGAAAGCTGGGCTCCCGATTCGGAATCGATTTTGAAGAGGTGGTCCCCTTCGCCGCAGAGTTGCTCGATCCGGCGAGCACGCACCTGCGGTTAGAGGGCTTGCACTTCCATATGGATGGCTACTCGGCTGATGAGCGCATCGCGGCCATCAGCCAATCGCTCCTCCTGCTGGACGAACTGCGGCGCCGTGGCTTTGCCGCGAACGTGCTGGATATCGGCGGCGGGTTTCCGGTGAATTACTTAGAATCACCCGACCAGTGGAACACCTTCTGGGCGGAACATACCAGCGCGCTGCTGGGCCGCCGCACATCCCTTACGTATCGCAACCACGGCTTGGGGCTGGTCGCTGGGGGAAACAAAGTGTTCGGCCGCCGCAATGTCTATCCCTTCTTTCAGCCTTGCACCGCAGCGGACTGGTTCGCCCGCATCTTGGCGGCGCCAGCCACGTCGCACCTGAAGGGAACGCTCGCCGATGAACTCCGCCAACGCAACATCCAGCTCCGCTGTGAACCTGGCCGAGCCCTGCTCGCTGGTTGCGGGATGACGATCGCCCGAGTGGCGCATCGCAAGCACACACCCAACGGCGACGTGCTCGTGGGACTCGCCATGAACAGTTCGCAATGCCGCACGGGGAGCGATGACTTCATGGTCGATCCGCTGCTCATCACCGCCAGCAACAGCGAAGCGCAAGTTGCCGAGGGCTATCTCACCGGCAGTTATTGCACCGAAGCCGAAGTGATCTTGCTGCGCAAACTTCGCTTTGATCCCCTTCCCCAGCCGGGCGACTTGGTTGCGTTCCCCAACACGGCCGGTTACTGCATGCACTTTCGCGAGTGCCAAGCGCACCAGTTTCCACTCGCTGCCAATCTCATTGTTGACGGAGACCAGCAACCAACCCTTGATCGCATCGATGTCCGCGCTTGAGCCGTCCAGCGGATCACGGCTTAATTACTACGGTATGCGTTTGTCAACCTCAAATTGTAGCCACCCGCCCAAAGAGGGGTCTGTCAAGAGGCTTTTGTAGCCACCGGAAATTTGTAAAGTGCCCGCCGTCAATTGTTCCACGTGGAACAATTGACGGCGGATGCGTCTCGCCGCAATCGCGACTACGCTTTGGCAAACTTCTGCGGCAAATTGAGTTCCGGCGCGTACCGCCGCACCAAATCGACCCATAGTGGCTGCCGATAATCGCCGCTGGGTAGCTCGTCGGCCGTAATGACGGCGACTTGGGCGATTTTCGCCCCCGGCTGCTTTGCCGCCGCGTGGGCGGCTAATTTGCCGCCCAGATCGAGCGTTTCGCCCAGATACAGCGGCGATTTGTCCTTGGCCCGTAACAGATACAAACCCGCCGCTCCATTCCATTTCGCGAACTTGCACCGGCCCCACGGCTGAAACTGTCGGAAGTCCCGGGTTTTGAACACATAGTGATACCGCTTCGCTTCGCTTTGCCAACCGGCCAGCGATTTATGCAACTGCACCGCGGCCCAGCGAATGCGCGCCGGTTCGACGCCTTTGACATACTTGGCCGCGAGCGAATCGAACTCGGCGCCCAGTTCCGGATCACAAAACATCTCGGCCAGTGGACGGTGATGATGGTTTTCCATCAATGCTCGCCAAGCGATCTCCGCCGCCGCACTAACATGGTCTAACTCGGCCCCGGTAAAGTTGGGTTTCTTCTTCGCTTTCGACTTGAGGAATTTATCGTGCTGCGCAAGTCGCACGAGCTCCTGATTCCAATCGCGCGGCGAACCGAACAAACCTACCCGTCGGCACGCTTCGTGGAAGTCATGTTGCAGCTTCATGTCGCACAAGAGCCAGTTGATGGAATAACCATTGTGCGATGTTGTAAACGCCGAGAGCAGCGCAGCACGTTGCAACTCTTGCAGCGAAACCGGCGGCGCCACAACGGTTTCTACCACGGGCGCCGCTGGGGATGGTGATGGAATCGCCTCAACTGGTTCGAGTGTTTCAATTTCATCCGCGGGTTGCTCCACCGGGAGAAAGTCCTCTTCCTTGAACACGGGTAGTAGCGGATGGCCTTTGAGTTTCCGCCCCGCGGCAGTGGTGGGACTGCTCGCCACCGGGTCTTCTGGTCCGCTCAGCTTTTGGCCGGGCCAAGCGTCTTCCAGCCGTTCGGTGGCGTATTTCACATAGTCGCTCGAGAGATCAAACCCCAACCAGTGCCGGCCCAACTTCTTCGCGACAGCCAGCGTCGTGCCACTGCCGGAGAAGGGATCGAGCACCACATCGCCGGGATTGCTGCTGATGCGAATGATTCGCCCCAGCAGTTGCTCCGGCATTTGGCAACCATGAAACCCTTGCCGCTCCTTGAACGTGCCGGCGACGCGCGAGTAGAACCACGTATCATCCATCGGCTGAAACGCCACGGGATCATCGCGCAAATCCTGCGGCCGCAGAATCCACGTATCGTCTGGCAACCGGCCCGTGGGATTCGCCCGGCGATCGCCATACACCAGCGCGCGAGCTGAAGGAACTCGCACCAGCGGGTCTTCATAGTTGAACGTGTGATGCTCCTGGTCTTTCACGAAGTGAAAGATATGCACATGCGAGCGGTTGAACTTCGCTTTACAGTTCTGCCCAAAGGTGTAGTACCACACAATCCAGTTGCGGGGCTCGAACCCGAGCTTACGATGCGCAACCACGCGCAAATCAGCGGCGAACTCATCGCCAATCGCTAACCAAAACGAACCAGTGGGCTTCAGCACCCGATGCAACTCACGCATCCAATCGGTACACCAGCCGATGTAGGTTTGATCTTCGTGCGAGTCGTGATACTCGTCATACTTAAACCCAATGTTGAACGGTGGATCGGCGAACGCTAGGTCGATCGACTCTGCATCCAAAGCGCGCAGAAGTTCTAAACAATCACCCTGATGAATGGCGTCAACGGTCGGAGCAGAAGTAATCACAGCGGCAAACAATCGGCAAAAGGTGACGGACGAAAGCGCGCAAGCCGGTTCTACAAGCGTAATTGCCGGCGGGCCGAGAGACAATCACGCCGAGCAGAAGTTTGCGAAAAAGCCCGACGATTTAGCGGGTAATCCGCTGGTAAATCGTGAAGGTGCTTGCGAATTCGTGCCGCTCATCGGCGGGTGCTTCTTCGCTCTCAACCGCTTGCCACTGGGTCCAATCAACCTCTGGAAAGAACGTATCACCTTCAATCTCGGCCGCCACGCGGGTGACATACAACCGGTCCGCCAGCGGCAAAGTGAGCTTGTAAATCTCGGCGCCGCCGGTGACGAAGACTTGATCGTGCTTCATTTCCGTGAGAGGCACATAGCGCAGGGCTTCGTCCAAACTTTTGGCGGACAACAGTTTCGGCGGCGAAGAGATGAACTCTGAGCGGCTCAGCACAATCGTCACCCGCCCTGGCAGCGGCCGACCGATCGAGTCAAACGTTTTGCGGCCCATCACCATGCAATGGCCCATGGTGAGCCGTTTGAAGCGCTGCAGGTCGGTCGGCAATCGCCAAGGTAACTCGCCGTCCTTACCGATGACGTTGTTTTCGCTCAGCGCAACGATCAGCGCCAGCTTGGGTTTCTTGATCAACTGCATCATACGGCCACCGGCGCCGAGATGGCGGGATGCGGGTTGTAACCAACGAGCTCGAAATGCTCGAAGCGGAAATCAAACAGAGACTTGACATGTGGGGCGAGCTTTATCTTCGGCAGCGGCCGTGGTTCGCGCGAGAGTTGTAATTCGGCTTGCTCGATGTGATTGTCGTAGAGGTGTGCATCGCCGAGTGTGTGAATGAACTCGCCGGGTTTAAGTCCCGTGACTTGCGCCACCATCATCGTCAGCAGCGCGTAGCTGGCAATGTTGAATGGCACGCCTAGGAACACATCGGCCGAGCGCTGATAGAGTTGGCAACTGAGTCGCCCTTCAGCCACATAGAACTGAAACAGTAAATGACACGGTGGCAGCGCCATCCGCGGGAGATCGGCGACGTTCCAAGCGCTGACGATCAGCCGCCGCGAATCGGGATTCGTCTTGATTTGTTCAACCACTTCGCGAAGCTGATCGATCGTGCGGCCGTCGGCGGCGGGCCAACTGCGCCACTGGTGACCGTAGACGGGGCCCAGTTCGCCCGCTTCATCGGCCCATTCGTCCCAAATAGTGACCTTGTTGTCGCGCAGGTACTGCACGTTGGTGTCACCGGCGATGAACCACAAGAGTTCATGGATGATCGAGCGAAGGTGAACTTTCTTGGTGGTCACCAGGGGAAACCCGGCGCTCAAATCGAACCGCAGCTGCCGGCCAAACACGCTGCGCGTGCCGGTCCCCGTGCGATCGCTCTTCGCGACGCCCGTGGTGAGAATGTCATGCAGGAGATCAAGATACGGTCGCACGGGTGATGGCTTATATTCAGTTAGCCGCGGGGTCCAGTCTTTCAGAAATTCGGCTCGCGTGGTTCGTGTTGCATCCGGCGTACATAGGAAAGCGCGGGGCGAGTCCCGCGGCTAACTGCTTTTCGCCATGAGCTCTTCGACGACTTTTGCTAACAGCGCGGCGTCGTCTTTCTTTTTGAGGTGTTCGATACGTTCTTTGGGCAGTCCGCACTTTTCAAGGGCGGAGACAATGTACTCCCACTGCTTTGCGCGCTTCTTGCCTTCGGAGAGGTACAACTCGGTCACCAGTTCACTGAGCCGTTGGAGGCCCATGGTTTCTTTGTTGTCGTAGAAATTCTTAATGATGTTCTGTTGATATTTGGAAAATTGGCGGTCGGCCATGCGATGTCCTCCATGTCGTGTCTGACTTTTCGATCGATCGTGAGCTTCGATTTTACGCGGAGTCTCGCCGCGCGGAAACGGTGGCAAACCGCGGAGCGTGTGGCGATCCGGCTGTTGAAGTTAGCGTTTGGTGACGAAGAGCGTCAGGATTCCGCCGAGCACCAAGCCGGCGCCAAGCACCGCGAGGAGTGGCCAGGGACTGCTGGTGGTGTCGTAGGGTTCCAGACCGTGTTTCAAGTTCATCCCAAGTACGGCGGCCACCGTGGCGAGGGGGAAGAAGAATGCGGCGAGCAAATTGAGCCGGTGCGAGGCGATTTCCATTCGCTGACTACTGGCCGACTGCTCTTCCGCGCGGCGGGCGATGACGAAGTCGAGCGCTTGCTTCGCATCAGCCTGCAGGAGTTCGCAGCGGCGGGAGAGGTTGTAAGCTCGATCTCGGAGCACGAGCAGGCGGCGATCATCGGGCGCCGACTGCCGAGCTTCTTGCAAAGCGCTGTGCAGGTTATGTGTCGAACGGACCAGTGGCGTGAGCTCGGTGAGAATCGCGAAGTGATCGCTTGCGGCGGTGGCGACGTCTTCAGCCGAGTCGAGGCGATCAACGACTTTTTCGTACTCGCCGAGCAGATCGCCAATCGCTAGGTCGCCGTGGGTGATGCCCTTCGGGGTCCAAACTCCATCAGGGGCACGCCAGAAGATTCGGCCGACGCGTTCATCTTGGTCGGGCCGGGGGGGAGCGTGGAGGATAACGAGCAGGTGTCCTTCGGCGGCCATCACGCGTTGGCGGCCGGCATCTTCGCCCAAACGGCGGCGGAAAACTTCGGGAACTTGCCAGGATTGCGGGATAAGCGGCATGGCGGTGATTGTAGCGGATGATGTGGCTACATCCAATTCGTGTGCGTGGAAATTGTTTCTTGCGGGCGAAACGCCTAAACTGTGGTCTCGGTTGTCCGGCAATTTCCAGGAGCCACGATCATGCGTGATGTCATTCGCTGCGGTCTGTTCGTTTGCTGTGGGTTCTTCGCTCCGAACTCCACTCTCTTGGCGGCGGATTGGCCTCAATTTCGGGGACCACTGGGCAACGGAATTGCCACGGACAGCGAACTGCCGACTGAATGGAGTACGAGTCAAAGCATCGCCTGGCAGCGCGATTTGCCGGGCGCCGGGTGGTCGACGCCGATTGTGGTCAGCGGCAAAGTCTTTTTTACTTGCACGACCCCGGCCGAGGGTGACCAGCAGAACTTCGAACTGCACTGTCTCGATCTCGCCACGGGTGAATCGGTGTGGAATAAAGTCTGTTTGACCGAGGCGCCGCGCATCGAAAAGCATCGCGACAACACCTACGCCACCGAAACGCCGGTCAGCGATGGCCAGCGGATTGTCGTTTACTTTGGCATGCACGGAATGTTTTGCTTCGATCTTGCTGGCAATGAATTGTGGAAAAAAGATCTCGGCGCCTTCGAGATGGATAACGGCTGGGGTTCTTCAAGCTCGCCAGTAATGGCGGATGGGCTGGTCTTTCAGCAGGTCGATAACGAAGAAAAATCGTTCCTCGTGGCGCTCGATGTCGAAACGGGCGAACAGCGCTGGCGCGTTGAGCGGCCGAACGAGCGGTCGAATTGGTCGACGCCGTTTGTGTGGAAGAATTCGCAGCGCACCGAGCTGGTGACGTGCGGGCAGCAAGTGATTTCCTACGATCCGGCGACCGGTAAAGTGCTGTGGAGCGTCGCAAACCCGGGCCGCAGTTCGGCGACGCCGGTGGGTGATGCGGAGCGATTGGTCTTTGGCGCCGAGGACCGATCGGATCGCGGTGGCGGGCCGGGCGGACTGTGCGCCGTGAAACCCGGCGCAGAAGGAGAACTGGCAACGGACTCGCCTTTTGTGTTGTGGAGCAACCAGCGTGCGGCGCTCGGGATTGCTTCACCGCTGCTGTACGAAGGGTGCGTGTATGTGCCGAACCGGCGCGGGGGGCTTGTTGGCTGTTACGATGCAACCACCGGTGAAGAGTTGTATCGGCAGCGGCTCAAGGGGAACCGGGAGTTTTGGGCTTCGCCGTGGGCTGCGGGCGGCAAGGTGTTTTTGCTCGATGACCGTGGGGCGACTCATGTGCTCGCGCCGGGGAAGGAGTTTGAGGTGCTGGCAATCAATCAACTCGAGGGGCGGTTCTGGGCGTCGGTGGCGGCGGCGGAGGGGCGGGTGCTGCTGCGGAGCGAGGATAAGTTGTTCTGCGTGAAGTGAGAGCGCTAAGTCGCAAGCGAGGGGTTGCGGTTGATGATTAGCGCCGCGCGAATGTGGTCACCAGAGTCGCTGCGCGAGCGGTTCGCGCGGCCGAATCGGTGGCCGCCGCTCGTGGTGGCGGCGGCGATTTTTGCGATTGGCATCGTCATTGAGCGCTGGACGGGCATCGCACCATTATGCGTGTGGTTGAGCGCGGTTGCGTTGTTGCTCGTGGGCTGGTGGCGATGTTGGAAGCGGGAGCAATTCGCGCTGGCGGAAGCAGCGCTCGGCGGCGCGATCCTTACGCTCGGCGGCGCGGTGCATCATGCACACTGGCGGTTGTATCCGGCGAATGAGATCGGGCGATTCGCGCGGATCGAACAGGTGCCGGTTTGTCTCGAAGCGATTGCGCTCGGAGCGCCGGTGACGTGGGGCGCTCCGGCGCCGACGCCGTTGCGGGCGATTCCGCAGGGGCCGAGCAGCTCGGTTGCGCTCCATGTGGTGAGCCTGCGGCACAAAGAGCGCTGGCGGCCGGTGAGTGGGCGCTGCGAATTGCAAGTGAATGGCATTCTGGCGCCAATCGCGGCCGGCGATCGCGTTCGCATCTTCGCGCAATTTTCGCGGCCACTGCCGGCGCTCAATCCGGGGGAGCGGGATGCGGAGCTCGCGGGGCGGATGGATCGGCAGCTTGTGCGACTGCGGTGTGATTCGCCGGAGTGCGTATCGACCGTTGATGGAAATCCATCTCCACTCTCTTGGCGGCGCAAGCGGGATGAACTGCGCTCGTGGGTGGATGCAACGTTGGTGGATAAAGTTGGCCCCGCGCAGGGAGGGCTGGCGATGGCGATGGTTACCGGCTCGCCGCAACTGCTGAGCGATGAAACGATCGCCGTGTATCAGCGCACCGGGGCATTGCATGTGCTGGTGGTTTCGGGGATGCAGGTGAGCATGGTGGTGGGCCTCTTGTATGTGGTGCTGCGGATGGGATGGGCGCCACGGATGCTCGCGGCGGTGGGAATCATGGCGCTAGCGGTGATTTATGCGGCGATCACCGGCAACGCGCCGCCGGTGCAGCGGGCGATGATCGCGGCGCTGTTGATCTGTATCGCGGGCGTGTCGGGGCGCACGGCGCTGGCGGCAAACTCGCTTGGCGCGGCAGCGCTCGTCGTGCTGGCGCTCAACCCTTCGGATCTGTTTCAGAATGGTACGCAATTGAGTTTCTTGGCGACCGCCTCCTTGGTATGGCTGAGTCTGCGCGAGATTCGCCGCCAGCCACGCGATCCGCTCGCAAGACTCATTCGTGAGTGCCAGCCGTGGTGGCGACGTTGCGCTAGCAATGCGATGACGGCAGGACGATTAACGATTTTCGCAACTCTGATTGTATCGCTCGTCTCGGCGCCGCTGCTCGCATCGCAATTTCATCTGCTTTCGCCGATTAGTATTCCTACGAGTCCCATGCTGTTGCCGCTGGCGGCGGTGGTGACCTTCAGCGGGCTTGCGGCGGTGGTGCTGTCGTGGGCGCCCGGTATCGGCGATGCCAGCGCGGCATTGTGTCGGTGGAGTTCCGCGGGGGTCGAGCAAGTGGTGAATTGGAGTGATCGCGCACCCGGCGCCTCGTTCTTCACCGCCGGTCCCGCGCTGTGGTGGGTACTCGGATTCTATTTGCTGCTGGTGGCGGCGGTGGCGTTCCCACAGCGGCGCCGATACTTGCCGCATGTTGCGCTTGCGTGGCTGATCGTCGGGCTCGTGCCGGCGCTCGTACGTCAACTTCCGCGCGAGGAACTCCGCTGCACGTTCATCAGCGTGGGGCATGGACTCTCGGTGCTGGTCGAAGCGCCGAACGGCGCGAACCTGCTATACGATGCGGGCTCGATCAGTGGACCAGAACTGGCAACGGAACATATCTCCGCCGTGCTGTGGTCGCGTGGCATCCGGCGGCTCGATGGGGTGATCGTGTCCCATGCCGACATCGATCACTACAACGCGTTGCCGGGACTGCTGGAGCGCTTTGCGATTGGCCGCGTGTACGTTTCTCCTTCGATGGCGCCGCGGCTGGGTGATGGAAATACATCAGGTCCCGGCGTGTTGCAAGCATCGCTGGCGGCGCACAAAGTTCCCACGAGCGAACTCTCGTTCGGCGATCGGTTGCGGTTGGGACCGGCGCTGCTGGAAGTGCTGCATCCCGGCGCCGACGACGTCTTCCTGGTCGATAATGCTGGCAGCTTGGTGGTGGCGGTCGAGTATGCCGGCAAGCGGGTGCTGCTAACGGGCGATTTGCAGTCGCCCGGTTTGGAGACCGTGCTCGACCAAGAACCGCTGCGGTGTGAAGTGCTGCTGGCGCCGCACCACGGCAGCGCGCTGTCGAACCCACCGGGGCTCGGCCAATGGTGCGATGCGAAGGCGGTAGTGCTGAGCTGCGGGTTGCAGGATCGGGTCACCGCAGTCGCGGCCGACTACCGGGAGCGGGGCGTTCGGCCGCTGGCGACGGCCCGCCAAGGAGCGGTTTCGGCGACGTTGTCGGCGAACAAGTGCGTGCTGGCTGCGTACCGAAGAGATCGTTTTCGCACGGTTTTGGCCTCGGTTCGGGATTTGGAGCCCTCAAAAACCCCGCGGAATACCGAAAAATAGGGGTCGACGTGCGCGACTTGGGCTAGCCGCCGACCCCACTTCGGAATATTCTCACAACCACTCAGAACGCCAAAACATAAGCTGCCGAGTTCCTCGGCCAACCAATTCCGCGGCGCCCAAAATTAATCTGGACCCGCCGCCTGCCTCTCTCGGAACCTGAAATCGGACAATGACGCCCGAATCCTCCGCGGAACATTCCGCCTCTGCTGTCGCCGTTCCTACCCATCGTAAGTCGAAGCACAAGTCTCCCGTGGAGAAGAAGGTGCGGAAACCGATGGAAACCCCCATGCCGCCGGCAAACTCGTGGGCCATGTGGCGCCGCGGGCTCGATTGGCCCGTGGTGATTTGGATCGCCGTGGTGCATGCGGTGGCGCTGCTCGCTGTGATGCCACGGTTCTTCAGTTGGCAAGCGTTTGGCACCTGCGTGGTGCTGGCGATCATCACCGGCTCGCTCGGCGTGTGCATGGGTTACCACCGATTGCTCACGCACGGCAGCTTCCAAACCTACAAACCTATCAAGTGGTTCTTCGCGTTCATCGGCGGCTTGTCGGGCGAAGGCTCGGCGGTCACCTGGGTGGCGAATCATCGCAAGCACCACGCCTACAGCGATAAGGAAGGCGATCCGCACTCACCGAACGACGGCAAGTGGTGGAGTCACATGTTTTGGTTCATGCCGAACCTGGGGCAGAAGTGGCACCATGAACTCATCACCCGCTACGCGCCCGACATGGCCAAGGACAAGGTGATGATGTTCCTGCACAAGATGTTCTTGCCGTCGCACTTCGCGCTCGGCGGCATTCTCTTTGCGGTCGGTTATTTCGGCACGGCGCTCGGCATGGGCACCACGGCCGATGGCTGGAAGATGGTCATCTGGGGCCTCTGCGTGCGGATGGTGTATGTGTTCCACATCACGTGGCTGGTGAACTCCGCCACGCACCTGTGGGGCTACCGCACTTACGAAACCAGCGATAACAGCCGCAACCTGTGGTGGGTGGGCCTCTTGGCGTTTGGCGAAGGCTGGCACAACAACCACCACGCCTACCAACGCGTCGCCGCCCAAGGCCACCAATGGTGGGAGCTGGACATCACCTACTGGTTCATCCTGGCGATGGAGAAGGTGGGCCTCGCGTGGAATGTGATTCGGGTGAGCGATATCCCGAAGGGGACGAAACCGGCGTAACGATTGCTTTCTGATCGCTGCATCTTGACCCTGGGTCGCAGTGCGACTCGGGGTTTTTTGCTGTGTCACCGCGATTGCTCGTTGCGACAGATAACCCTCGCCAGGTGATTCTCACCGGCGCATGTGGCTGGGATGCTAGGAGGGTCCTCGCCGCCGAGTAGGCCCCGACGCCCAAAGACCTCGACGACGCCTTCGCCACCCTCGGCGGGGAACTCGGGAATGGGATGCCGAAATCGAGCAAATAGCCGCGGATTCTCGCTTTTCGGCGAAAACGACGGGCCAAAAGCCCCTCCCACGGGACCTTGCGGGGCGGGCCGTATCGGGTACAATTCCGGGCTTACGCAGCGCGTGTTAGTCAATGTAAAGGTTTCGTTTCGTAGTTTTTTTAAGAAGGCAAGGACCCGCAGTGCGGAGGCTTGCCAGAAGAGTTGTCGCCACCCCCCTCGCTTTCAACTACGCGTGGGTCGGCGCAGCACGAAGAAGGCGTGTGGATTTCTTATGCCGCTCACTGCAGAACGCAAGCAACAGCTTATTGGTGATTTTGGACAAAAGAGTGGTGACACCGGGTCGCCCGAGGTTCAGATTGCGCTGCTCACCAATCGCATCGCCCAGATGACCGAACATATGGCCCTGCACAACAAGGACTACTCCAGTCGGCGTGGTTTGTTGCGCATGGTTAGTCGGCGTCGGCGGCTGCTCGACTACGTGAAAAGCACCAATCCGCAAATGTACCTCGATCTGCTGCATCGCCTCGACATTCGTAAGTAATGCGGATGCGCTTCCGTGCCGACGCCAATCTTGGTGATCGGTTCAATTCGGAAGCATCCTGGCGATACGCTCTCTCTGGCTCTCGTGCCAAATGATGCGCTTCTTGGCGAAGCGCTTGGTGCCTCTCTGCGACCGCGATTGGTCCGTAGGCAAGCAAGAAAGAGCAAATCCCTTGAGTAAAATTCGTGTTGAGCGGCAGATCGGCCGTGGTGTTCTCTCGATCGAAACCGGCGTCATCGCCAAGCAAGCGGCCGGATGTTGCCTTGTGCAGTACGGCGAGACTGTGGTGCTCAGCGCCGTGGCCACCGGCACTCCGCGACCCGGCACCGACTTCTTCCCGCTGACCTGCGACTATCGCGAACGCTCAGCGGCGGCGGGCAAGTTCCCCGGCGGCTTCATCAAGCGTGAAGGTCGCCCCACCACCAAAGAAACGCTCACCTCGCGGCTGATCGACCGGCCGATTCGTCCCATGTTCCCCGAAGGGTACATGGATGAAGTGCAAATCCAATCGTTCGTCATGGCGAGCGATCGTCAAACCGATGGCGACATCCTGGCGATGAACGGTTCCTCGGCGGCGCTGGTGATTTCGCCGCTGCCGTTCCAAGGCCCTTTGGGCTCCGTGCGGCTCGGCCGCGTCGAAGGCCAAATCGTGCCGTTCCCCACCGCGGCGGAACTGGAGTTCAGCGATCTCGACCTCATCGTCTCCGGCACGCAAGAAGCGGTGCTGATGATCGAAGGCTTCGCTCGTGAAATGCCGGAAGAGGAAATGGCCGCCGCCATCATGCAGGCCCACGGCTACATTCGCGAAATCTGCGCGATGCAGTTGGAGCTGGCCAGCCAGGTGAATGTCCAGAAGATGAACTTCGTGCCGAAGCCGGTGGACGAAATCGTCGGCCAACTCGAAGCCGGTTATCGGCTCGCCCTAAAGGCCGCCGTGCAAACGCCGGGCAAGCAAGACCGGGCCGACGCGGTGCATAATGTGAAGGAAGCCGCCAAGAGCGCGCTGATCCCCGATTGGGCCACCGCCCACGAAACCCGCACCGACGCCTTCAACGCCGCATTCTATCGGATGAAGGAATCGGTGATTCGCGAAAACATTCTCGAAGGCAACCGGCCCGACGGGCGGGACTTCAAGAGCCTGCGGCCCATTAGCTGCGCCGTGGATATCTTCCCGCGCGTGCATGGTTCCGCGCTGTTCCAACGGGGCGAAACGCAAGCGGTCATCACCATCTGCCTCGGCACCGGGCGTGACGAGCAGCGCGTGGATGGCCTGTTCGACGAATACTCGAAGCGGTTCATGCTCGACTACAACTTCCCCAGCTTCAGCGTGGGCGAAGTGCGGCCGATCCGCGGCCCGGGTCGGCGTGAAATCGGGCACGGCATGTTGGCCGAGCGCAGTGTCAACCCGATTCTGCCGGACCACGATGAGTTCCCGTACACCATCCGCGTGATTAGCGACATCTTCGAGTCGAACGGCTCGAGCTCGATGGCGAGCGTCTGCGGCGCCACGCTCGGCCTGATGGCCGCCGGCGTGCCGATCACCAATCCCGTGGCGGGCATCTCGACCGGTCTGGTGAAGGAAGGTGATAAGTGGGTGCTGCTGACCGACATCATCGGCGATGAAGACCACTACGGCGACATGGACTTCAAAATCGCCGGTACACAAAACGGCATCACCGGCATTCAGCTCGACCTGAAGACCAAGGGCATTAGCGAAGAGATTATCCGCGCCACGCTGCAGCAAAGCCGCGAAGCCCGGATTGAAATCTTGCGGGCGATGCTCTCCGCCATCCAGCGGCCGCGGGCGAACACCGCTCCCACGGCGCCGCGGTTGGTCCGGACCAGCATCAATCCCGAAAAGATTGGCCTGCTCATCGGTCCTGGTGGCAAGAACATTCGCGCCATCCAAGAAGACTGCGGCGTGCAGATCGACATCGAAGAGGACGGCACCGTCACCATCGCTGGTCCGGATGAAGCCGCCGTGCGGGCCGGCCTGTCGCGCGTCGAAGGGGTCACCGCCAGCGTCCAAGTGGGCCGCATCTACCACGGCAAGGTGACCAGCGTGAAGGACTTCGGCGCGTTCGTCGAAATCCTGCCGGGCAAGGATGGCCTCTGCCACATTTCCGAACTGGCCGACGGGTACGTCGCCAGCGTCGGCGAAGTGTGCAAGGTGGGCGACATGATGGAAGTGAAAGTCATCGCCATCGACGAGCAAGACCGCGTCAAGCTCAGCCGCCGCGCCGTCCTCGCCGCCGCCAACGCCGAACCCCAAGCGTAGTGCCGCTTGCGGCTGGGTTCTTTGAGCCGCTTGCGGCTTAGCGTGTTTGCAAACCACAATAAACCGGGCGCCTCCACCGAGGCCCCGGTTTTTTTCGTAGGATGGATTATCCGCGTCAGCGGTAACCCATCAGTCGTGAAAACAAACTCGCCGCTCGATGGGTTACCGCTGCGCGGATAACCCATCCTACAGATTCCCCTTCGACACATGCCTACCAGCCAAACCAACGCCGCGGTCCAAAAGCTGATGGACCAGTACACCGAGATTGCTCGGCTCGCCGGCGCGCTGGCGCATGAAATCAAAAACCCGCTCTCCACCATTCGGCTCAACATGCAGCTCTTGGCCGAGGAGCTCGACCAGCCCGAAACGCCGGCGCAGCGCCGCGCGCTCAAGCGGATCGAAGTCGTCCAGCAAGAATGCCAGCGGCTGCAAGATTTGCTCGACGACTTCTTGCAGTACGCCAAACTCCGCCGGCTCGATTTGCAGCCGCGCGACCTGAACGCCGAGCTCGCCGCGGTGCTTGACTTCTTCGAGCCCGAAACCAACAGCGGCGCCGAGATCCAACTCATTCGCCACTTCGATGCCAACTTGCCGACCGTGATGCTCGACCGCGAAGCGTTCCGCGGCGCCATGCTCAACTTGCTGCTCAACGCGAAGCAAGCGATGCCGCACGGCGGCGACCTGATCGTGCAAACGCGCGGCCTGGGCGACAGTGTGGCGGTGTACCTGATCGACACCGGCATCGGCATGGACGACCGCACCGCCGCCCAAATGTTCGACGCCTTCTTCAGCACCAAACCGGGCGGCAGCGGCTTGGGGTTACCGACCACCGCGAAAATCATCGAAGCCCACGGCGGCCAAATCGCCGTCGAAAGCGAACTCGGCCGCGGCACAAGAATGACGATTCAACTCCCCGCCGTCGCGAGATTGAGTTAGCAATAGCCGGGGAGCTACGCTCCGCGGCGTGCGATGGAATTCAACTTTGCGCCGCCGTGGCGTGTCGAGTAGAATAAAGTCATGATCGAAAGCGCCCGCTATGTAAAAGTCGTCGAGTGGTCCGCGGAAGACAACTGCTACGTCGGCAGTTCCCCGGGCCTCTTCTTCGGCGGCTGCCACGGCCCCGATGAGCAACAGGTCTTCGTCGAGCTGTGCCAAATTGTGGAAGAGGCGATTGGGCTTTACCACCAAGAGGGCCGCCCGCTGCCGCCGCCAACTTCGGGGCGCGATTTCGCGAATCGGCTGGTGGAAGTCGGGTAATTCGATACATCACATCAGCGTGAACCCATCCGGCGATGACGTTGCCCTTCACTTTCACTGAATGCATCCGACATACTTATGAGGCCCACATGACTGTGAAACAGGGCTTTCTCATCACGATCGCCAGTGGTCTGGCGTTTGGTGTGGTTGGCGGACTTGTGGGCGCTAGTCTTGGTCGCTTCGCTCCCGATTACTACCGTACCGTCTTTCGTATTCCGTTTGATGCTCCGATCGATCCGATGCAACTAGGGATCGGGCTTGGCGCCACCCAAGGATTTACGATTGGGCTAATCGTTGGATTGGTTATCGTCGTCGCAGTGGCTTGGTACAAATCGCGAAACGGACATGGTAAGAGTTAGGTAAAGTGGGTTTGCTGTGTCAGCGTGAACCTACCAAAGGAGGGTGATCAATGTCGCGTCTGCCTAAGAGTCTAAAGGACTTCGGTACGGGAGTACCTCACGCAACCAACAAGGTGCATTTCGCTTGCTTTAGTTGCCGAAAGTCATTCAAACAGCAAGGATCATCAAACTGGGATTCAAAGGTGCCCCAACGCCCGTTTCCATGTCCCAACTGCAAAGTCTTGATGACACGCCCGGGACGCTATTTCAAAGCGCCTCCTAAACGTGCAAAGAAGAGGTGGCTAGAGGTACAGCGGCTTTATAGCGAAGGCAAGCGATTCAACTGATTTTGAGGTTAAATGAATCCCATTGCTCACAGTACTGCCGCGAACTCGCCCGCCACATACCGCTCCGCCAGGCGCACGTAATGCCCGCTGAGCCAGCGCATGTACTCGAGTTCTTTCTCGCTCACCGGGCGGGCGATTTTGCCGGGGACGCCCATCACCAGCATCCGGTCGGGGACTTCGAGGCCCGGCGGCACCACGGCGCCGGCGGCGATCAGGCACTCTTCGCCGATCACCGTGCGGCCCAGCACCACGGCGCCCATGCCGATCAGCGTGCCCCGGCCCACGCGCATCCCATGCACCACCGCTCGATGGCCGATGGTCACGTCCGCCTCAATCACGTTCGGCACGCCACTATCGCAATGCACCACGGAGCCATCCTGTACGTTCACTCGCTCGCCAATGGTCACCGGCGCTACATCGCCGCGAATGACGGAGGTGAACCACACGCTGGAATCCACCCCCAGCCGCACGTCCGCAGTGACGGTGGCGTTGTGAGCGAGATAAGCGCCGGTGCTGGTGCGAGTGAAGAGGGACATGATTGTGATGGAGACAAGAGTTGGGTGGCGCCGACTTTCGGCCGGAGAAAACCTACCACCAAGACAACGCTCATCCGGCCGATTGTCGGTGCGGCGGCACGCCGTAGGAAGTGAACCGCGTGCAAGCGAATCACTTCTTATGCCTGCGGCACACCGACAATCGGCCGAAGAGAGTCTCTATTGTAGGCGAAGTCGTGCCGGCCGAAAGTCGGTGCCACCCCTTACTTAATCTTCTTCGCCGTGTTCGTCATCCGCGAAGAGTTCCGCCACGGAGCGCAGCGCCGTGAGCATCCGCTGACCGATGCGTTCCCACGGCACGCGGTCGGACCAGGTGACGGCGTCGGATGATTCAGCGGTGAGCGGTGCGAAATCAGTGTGGGGCATTGTAGTAGGCACGCTCCGCGTGCCGTAACCTGCGGTGGTGTTGACGTTTACTTTCAGGGCGGGCGACGGCACGACGGAGCGTGCCTGCTATTTAACGCCGATACTCAAACCCGGCGAACCATCCATGCAACAGCAAGTCATCATTGCTCGGCCCGTTGCCCAGAAACGCCGTGTCGCCGAGTTCGACGCCCTCCAGGTACATCACTTGGTAGCCGGCCCGCAGCGAGGTGCAGCGGTTGAGCTGCGCGACGGCGGCAAGTGAGCCTTCACCCAGGAACGCGGCGCGGGCCCGGTCCTGTTTGTATTCGTTCGAGACGGTGGTCACGGTATCGTAGAGCTCGTTCCCCGCGGTGTTCGGATCATCGAGCCGTTGCGTGCGGGTCGTTTGCCGGAAGCGGTTATTCTGGTTCGAAAGGTTGCAGTAGACGCCGCCATTGATCATCCCTTGCAGGCTGAACCAGCCGCCGCGATTCCAGAGGTCGCCGCGCAAACCGCCCTGAAATCCGATGAGGTGATTCTGCACATCCACCGCGCGGGCGATGTCGGTCGTATTGGTGAGCGCGCCGACCACGGCCGGCGCGAACTGGTCGGTCTCGTCGTCGAGGTCTTCGTCCAAGTAGACATACCGCACGCCGAGGAACGGTTTGAAGATCCGCTGCCGGCCTTCTTGAAAATTGAAGGAGAGCGAATGCAGCGCCGAACGGTAAGTCAGCTCGCGCTGCGTGTTGACGCCGGCAATCGGGCCGAGCGGCGGAACATCGGGCACGAAGACGCTGGCGTTCCACTCCGGGACGCCCACGTACTCGACCGCCATTTCGTACCCTGCATACTTCGGCCAATCGCTGGCAATCACCAGGTGCGCGCCGGCGCCCCAGTCAAAGTTTTCACGCAACTGGTCACCGGTGAACGGCGGCGTCGCGGCAGCGGTGAGCGCATCGAGATTCGTTTCATCGCGCTGCAGGATCACGCCATCGAGCGCAAATCGCAGCCGCGGCCCAACCTTCCACGTATCGCACGGACCGGGTCCGGTGCGATGCGGCGAACCACCACAGCCCCAGCCCCAATCGCACGCTCCGTTTGAACAGCCGCCGCTGGAACCCATCAGGTGCGAATAGTAGTCGCCCTTCGGATACGCGTTCGATTGCGGCGTCGGCGCCACGATCATTCCCGATGATTCATTGGGAATGACAACTTCCGGGGAACTTGGCGCCGGCGGCTCTTGAGCCGCAGCCGTAAGTCCCGCGCAGAGCGAAACGGCGAACACGCCCCGCCACATTGTCGATGTCCCGCTGGCCATCGCCCCCCCGGGTGTTGGCGTCCCTTGTTGATGCTAGCAGCGCACACGGAGCGCGCCGCTAACGGTAGAATCGGTTCTGCGGGCCGTGGACAGTCAGCAATCTCGTTACGCCCGGCAAACTTTGCGCGGTTTAACAAGTAGCGAGGGGTTAAGGTGATTAAAGAATGGGGGACGCGGATGAGCGCGGATGTGGCGGAGAAGTGCGGATCAGAAACGAAAATAGAACACTAATCAACACTAATTGCCGCTAATCTGATTAGTGCAAATCAGCGTCGATTAGTGTTCCCTTTCTCTTTATCCTTCTTTTATCCGCGTTAATCCGCTGCATCCGTGTGCTGCTCTTTTCAGAAAAGCGGCGCGTCCCCTATCCTCTGTCTCACTTATCCCAGCATCGCTAGCAGCGCTTCGTTTTCGGCGTCGGTGCCGACGCTGATGCGTAAGCCGTCGCCCCAGCCGGCGTAGCGCATGTAGCGCACAAGGACGCCCTGATCTTTGAGGCGAAGATAAATTTCCTCATGGGCGTTCGACGGGTGCGTCGTCCAGACGAAGTTCGCCTGCGAAGCAAGCGGCTTGAAGCCGCGGTCTTCGAGGCCGTGAAACAGTTTGATGCGGGTGGCGCGCACACGGGCGACGTTTTCGCGGAGCCAGGCCTGGTCGTCAATCGCAGCGGTGGCGCCAGCCAGCGCGAGCGCGTCGCAGTTATAACTGTCCTTCACTTTGCGAAGCTGGGCGATCACCTGCGGCTGGGCTACCAGGTAGCCGAACCGCAGGCCGGCCAGCGCGTAGCTCTTTGACAGGGTGCGGCTCACCATAATCCGCGGGTTGGTGCGCACGAGATCGATGCAGTTTGTGCTGGCGAAGTCGACATACGCTTCATCCACTAGCAGCGGGCAGGGCAAATTGTCGGCAATCGCGGCGACTTCGCCCGGCGCGAGCAGCGTGCCGCTGGGACTGTTGGGGTTGGCGAGGTACGCGAGATTCAAGCGGGGCAGGGGAGCGGTGAATTCGTAGCCGAGCGACCAGTCCTCTTCGTACCGCACCACATCGCAGCTTGCGCCTTGAATGTCGGCCAGCGTTTTATAGAGGATGTAACTTGGCGCCGGGTAACGAACCACATCGCCGCTATCGACGAACGCGCGCGTGACAATGGTGAGAATATCATCACTACCGTTGCCGCAGAGAATCCAATCGGGCTCCACGCCGAGCACCTCGGCCGCGCGCACGCGGAACGCCGTGCCGAGCGGATCGGGATAGCGCTGCAAACCTTTTTCGAGCGTCGCCGCGATCGCGGCCGTCACCTTGGGCGATGGCGGATAGGGATTTTCGTTGGTGTTGAGCTTAATGAACTTCTGCCCCCGCGGCTGCTCACCGGGGACGTAGCCGCTCATCAGTTCGATATTCGTGCGGAAGTGCATAGCAAATAGGGAGAGGGCAGCAGGCAGTGGGCAGTAGCCGGCGACCTACGGTCGGCGACGTTCGGTGTCTACTTCGTTTGGCGAACTTTAACAGCCGCGGCGTGGGCGGTCAGGCTTTCGACGGTGGCTAATCGCACGATGTCTTCGGCGTATTCTGCGAGCGTTTCGGCGGTGAAGTGGATCACACTGTTGGACCGCAAAAAGTCGTTGCTTGATAACCCGCTCGCGAAGCGGGCGGTGGCGCCGGTCGGCAACACGTGCGACGGGCCGGCGGTGTAATCGCCAACCGGCACGGGGCTGTGCGGGCCGAGGAAGACGGCGCCGGCGCAGCGGATGTTGGCGAGCATTTCTTCGGCGTCGCGGCAGGCGATGTGGAGGTGTTCGGTGGCCAACAGGTCGGCAATTTCGGCGGCTTGAGCGCGGTCGCGGACCAGGATCATCGCGCTGAACTCGGTGAGCGCGTGGCGGGCGAGGTCGCCCCGCGAGAGCTCGGCGAGTTGCCGCTCGGTTGCGGCGCGCACGGCGGCGAGCAGCGGTTCGTGCCACGTGACCAGCACGGCGGAGCCCGGCGCGTGTTCGGCTTGGGCGATGAGATCGGCGGCGGTGTATTCGGGCGAGGTGGTTTCATCGGCGATGACGATCACTTCACTCGGGCCGGCGATCGAGTCGATTCCTACTTCCCCGAAGACGTGCCGTTTGGCGAGCGCAACAAACAGGTTGCCGGGGCCGACGATTTTGTCGACTGAAGGGATTCCTTCAACACCGTAAGCTAGCGCTGCTACGGCCTGCGCGCCACCCATCCGATAAACTTCGGTGATGCCGAGTTCGTGGCACGTCGCCAGTAAATCTTCGTTGTAGCTGCCAAACTTCGTCGGCGGCGCCACGACCGCAAGCTGCTTCACGCCGGCCGCTTGCGCGGGGACGGCGGTCATTAGTACGGTCGACGGATACGCCGCCGCACCGCCGGGAACGCAGATGCCAACGCGTTCGAGTGGCAAGTACCGCTGCCGTAATTCGCCGCCCCCTTCGATTGGCACCGTTACATCACGATGCAGAATCGCTTGCTGAAACCGCAGCACGCGCTCGCGGATGCGGCGAATCGTCGCACGAAACTCCGGCTTCGCCGCGGCACTTGCGGCCGCGAGTTCGGCCAGCGGAACTCGCAGTGTCTCAGCAGTGAGTTCAGCGCCATCGAGCTTGCGGTTGTATTCGAGCACCGCCGCCACGCCGCGCTGTTTGACATCGCCGCAGATTCGTTCGACCACTTGCGCGGGCGTGAGCGGTTCGCCAAAGACTTCAATCGTCTTCCGCCGGCCCGCTTCGCTCACGACGTTCCCTTCCGGCGCGAGCTTCGCGCGCAGCTCGGCGAGGGCAGCTTCCTGGCCCGGCGTGCGAACATCGATGAGCGGGAGTATCATTAGGAATGCGGAAGGGCGAATGCGGAATGCGGAGTGAATCTGTATTATGCCCGATATTTCGCGGGCATTAAAGCGCGGCGATTCTTGACTACTAGCGGCCGAAATGCGCTCCGCTAGCGTGAGCGCGGCTAAACGACGGGTGTTCGAATGATTGATTTACGCAGTGATACGCTGACGAAACCGACGGCGGAAATGCGCACCGTGATGGCGGCGGCGCCGGTTGGAGATGATGTATTTGGCGAAGACCCCACGGTGCGAAAGCTCGAAGAACGGGTTGCGGAAATTGTGGGGAAAGCGGCGGCGCTGTTTGTGCCGACCGGGACGATGGGGAACCAGATTGGCGTGCGGATGCATTGCCAGCCGGGCGATGAGTTTTTGTGCGATGCCGAGTGTCATATTTATCACTACGAACAGGGCGCCAGCGCCCAACTGTTTGGCGTGGCGGCGCATCCGATCGTCACGCCGGACGGGCTGGTGACCATCGCGCATTTGGAGGACCACATTCGGCCCGACAACGTTCACTTCGCCCGCTCGCGGCTGGTTTGCTTGGAGAATACGCATAATCGGCAGGGTGGCCGGATTCTGCCGCTCGATGAAATCAAATCGGTGTGTGAGTACGCCGCCGCGCGCGGGCTCGCCACACATCTCGATGGCGCCCGCCTGTGGAACGCGGTCGTGGCCACTGGCATCGACGCCGAAACGTGGTGCGCGCCGTTCGACACGGTGAGCGTGTGCTTCAGCAAAGGCCTCGGCGCGCCGGTTGGTTCGGCCCTCTGCGGACCGAAGGAAACCATCGTGCGCGCGCGGCGGTTGCGCAAAGCGCTCGGCGGCGGTTGGCGCCAAGCGGGGATTTTGGCGGCGGGGGCGTTGTATGCTTTGGAACATCAGTTGGATCGGTTAGCAGAGGATCACGCGCATGCGCAGCTCATCGCGGCGGCGGTGCGCGCAGCGCCGCACTTGTCGCTGGTGGGCGACCGGTGCGACACGAACTTGGTGGTGATGGAAGTAGCGCCGAATTTCGGGAGCGCCGTCGAGTTTGTCGCCCAGCTCAAAGCGCAGGGCGTGCTGTGCAACGCGATCTCAAATCGGCGCTGCCGGATGGTGACGCATTTGGGTGTTTCTCGTCAGGAGGCTCAGCAAGTCGCGGCTGTTTTGGTGGGATAGGTTTCGTACGCCCCGCTTATCTGGGCCATGTGTTCAATTGAACACTATTTAGTGGCTACTTTCTAGTGCGATTTGGGAGAAAGTTGGAAGATTTTCTTGGGGGTCAGCGCTAAGCCGCAAGCGGCCGTTAATTGTGCGAATAACAATAAATACATATTGAAAAACAATAAATCGACCGATAAACTGCACCGGGTTACAACGTTTTCGGAGCCACCCATGAAACGCAGTTCAACCATCTTTCTGCAGATTGTGATTGTGCTTGTCGGCGTCGCGGCGCTGGCACTGCTCCTGTGGGAACCGCAGATCGAGGGTGTGAACAAAAACCGCACCAACTTTGAAATCTATTTCCAGGATCCGTTTCTGGCGCTGGTGTACGTTGGCTCGATTCCGTTCTTCATGGCGCTGTACCAGGCGATCCGCGCGCTCGGATACGTGGGAAGAAATCAGGCGTTCTCGCCGGAAGTCGTGCGGGCGCTCTGGTTTATCAAATACTGTGCGCTCGCCGTCATCGGGTTTGTGGTCTTAGAACTCTTGTTCATACTCCTGTCCGGCAACCTTGACGACGAGAATCCAGGAGCGCCGATTTTTCTAGCCCTGCTGATTATTTTGCCATCGATCGTCATCACCACCGTCGCGGCGATGTTGGAACGGCTCCTGCAGAATGCCGTCGAGCTAAAGTCCGAACACGACCTCACGGTGTAACGCGATGGCGATCATCATCAATCTCGACGTCATGCTGGCCAAGCGCAAGATGAGCGTGACCGAACTGGCGGAACGCGTGGGCATCACCATGGCCAACATCTCGATCCTGAAGAACGGCAAAGCGCGCGCGATCCGGCTCTCGACGCTGGAGGCGATTTGCAAGGCGCTGGAGTGTCAGCCGGGGGATTTGTTGGAGTATCGGTAGAAACGAAGTCGGGTGCGCTGCGAAATCAGAATCCTGAAGGCCCCTCTCCAAGAAAATTGGCATCTATCAGCCCAGGGTTGGCCGCAACATGAACAACCAACATCAGAGCTCTGGTCCGATGATGCTGAACATCCGTCGCACGGCTTCAATCTCGGCAGGTGTTGGTGGCATCGAGATTTTATCAGTCGCCACGCTGAATAGTCCGTTTCCAAGTTTATTCGGCCAAGTGCGAAAATGTTTACTGAGCTTATTGGAAACCTGGCTTTCAAGCCCTGTCCGGTAAATGAGCCAACCCGCGTCAAGTCCCATTGCTTCTGGATGCACTTCGTCAATCAAGCTTCTGCAAGTCACAGCACCATTCTCGGGCTCCCAAGTGTCGACAATCGCGTTGCATATGGCGGTAAGAGAATCGGGTGTCGACAGCGCCGCCTGAGCGGATGTGCCGGGTTCAACACTGAGATTGCATAAATTCGAGACGCCGTGGACCATGGAATCGAAAGTTAAACTCAGACCAACGTTTCCTTTACACGGAACCTCATTGAGCAACATCATATGGAAACCTAGGTCGTGCAGGATCGTTCTGCCGGATTCTGAACGCGTTGTGCGTTTAGGTAAGAGTCGCTGAATCTGTCCGGTATCGCCGGTAATCAGAATGTCCTTCCCCTTGCTGCGAGAGGCGCCCCACAATGACCATTGCGAGAGGTGCTTATCGATGGTGCTCAATCTCGTGAGCAGTTGCGCGACCAGCTTTGAATTGGCCTTGGCTCCAGAATGCCTTGAACCCCAATAGAAGGCGAACATTAAGGACTCACGGAAGGGATTGATCATATTCCATCGACCTTCAATTACCTTACTGGTATCAGGAAAGTTAATGCCCATTCGGACATGAGTTCGTGAGAAGTGAGCCGCTTCACTTCCTACGGCGTGACCGCCGCACTGACATTCGGCCGGTGACGTTTGTTTTTGGTAGTGAGATTTACGCGGCCGAAAGTCAGTGCCACCCGCGAAACAACATGCAGCGGAAGGGCATCAATGGCGTGTACGCCGAACCATTAGGGGTGCTATTCTAATCGATAATGGTCAAGGTTCTCAAAAACCACCAACCAAAAAAAACACCGAGTAGGGTCATATGAGCCATCAACCATCCAACAGTTTTCCATTGTCTGCGAGCGATGCAAAGGAGGCAAATATAGGCTTCAAACAAACAGACAGGGAATGATAGAGGGAAAAAAATCGTGATGCCGAAGACTACGCGAAACGCTGCTGTGACCAACAAAGCCAATAGTGGGACTGCTAATCCTACTCCCAAGCCGTCCTGCTCAATGCTGGAGTTTCGGCTCAAGAAGGTCCATGCTCCAAATAGTCCGATTGAATTGAATAGAATGAGCCAACTGGTTCCGAACTTGATCAAAGACTCCCTAAGAGGCGCATCCGCTTGCTCGAGTAAGCGCCTGTTACCTCCGTGATCAGTGAAAAAATCAAGCCATTGCAAATACCACGCCTCAACATGTTGTTCAACGAGGATTGGCGTCAGTAACGACACAATCGCTAGTGTCGTTGAAGCCAGCAGATAAAATTGAACTACTGATGGTTTCATGCTGACGACAACGTAAAAGGGGATTAAGGACGCAATTCATAGTTTGTTAGTCAGATCCCCTTTATTCTTTCCGTCCACTTTTTCCTTATACGCCATCCAGCGGATTTGCTGCTTACCGTTCCTAATAAGAGACCGTCATCCCGTTCGAGTCGCTTGTGCTAGTTCAATCGCCTTTAGTTTCGCACGGGACTTCGGTCCCGTGCTACGTGGGGGTGGCAAGTGCCCGGCTGTTCGGCGGCCCCGGTATATCACGGGCGATCGCGCGCACCGCTTCAATCGCCATCAGGGCGGCGAGGGCGAGGAGCACTAGGCCGAGCCATGGGACGGCATCGGTTGGGGCTTGCCAGCCGGCGGTGGTGTGGAACTTAGGGAAGGTCATGGTCACCAGGGCCCAACTGCTCATCGTGTACATGAAGAGGGTCGGCACGCCGGTGACCAGCCAGACCCACGCGGCGCGCTGGGTGCGCCAGAGCCACACGGTTACGCCGAGTAGTGTGAGCGCGGCCAGCAGTTGGTTGCTGGCGCCGAAGAGGGCCCAGAAGGTGCGCCACACTGGTTCGGCAGCGTCGGAAGGATGCCGCAGCAGAAAGAAGAGCGGGACGCCGGTCATCACGCCGGCGCCGACAATACTTCCGCCGGTGGTGCGCCAGCCGGTGAGCTCTTCAAAAATGTAGCGGCCGAGGCGGGTGCAAACGTCGAGCGTGTCGTACACAAACGTGCAGAAGGCCATCAGCGCGAAGGCGATGCCGACGCTCTTCGCCACGCCGAACGCGGCGGCAAAGGAGCCGATCCCTTGGGCGTAAATCATGTTCGGCCCCCCGGTCAGTTCGGCGGCGCCGGGCTTGAACATCATCACGCAACTGAGCGAGACGACGGCGACCATCGCTTCGAGCAGCATGGTGCCATAGCCGATGGGGCGGGCGTCCGCTTCGCTGCGGAGTTGCTTTGATGTTGTGCCGGAAGCGATGAGGCCGTGGAAGCCCGAGCAGGCGCCGCAGGCGATGGTGATGAAGAGCAGGGGCACCAATGACTGAGTAGCGCCATTCGCGCCGGCGACTTCCCAGCCGCGAAACGCGGGGTACTGAATCTCGGCGCCACCGAATACGAGGCCGAGCGCGCCGGCGCCGAGCGCGGCATACAAAAAGTAGCCGCCAAGTTGGCCGCGCGGTTGCAGCAGCAGCCACACCGGCACGACGCCGGCGATGAGGCAGTAGACCAAGAGCGACACATCCCACACTTTGCGCGCCGCGCCGGGACTGAGCGTGAAGAGTTGTTCAACATCGAGCGGCACCCACTTGCCGGCGACAATCG
This sequence comes from Pirellulales bacterium, assembly GCA_022841705.1. Lineage (GTDB taxonomy): Bacteria > Planctomycetota > Planctomycetia > Pirellulales > Lacipirellulaceae. The sequence continues at coordinate 726,954 of JALHQZ010000002.1, read as the reverse complement.
CGAGCGCGACCAGCGGCAAGAAGATCGCGAGCGCCGTGACTTCTTTCAGCTTTAAGTAGCGCGTGGCGAGGCCCATTAGCAGCGTGAGGACCAGGTACATCAGCGATGACGACGCAACCGCTCCGCCGCCGATGCCGCCGTTCTCTGCTTTTGCCGGGCCGACGAACGCGGTGGCGGTGATATCGGTAAAGGCGACGACGATGTAGACCAGCGCGATCCAAATGAACGTGAGGAACAAGAGATATGAGCGGTGGCTCATGTGCTGGCGCACCACTTCGGCGACGGACTGCGCCTTGTGGCGGATCGACGCGACCAGCGAAGCGTAATCATGCACGCCGCCGACGAGGATCGAGCCGACCAAAATCCAAATGAGCGCCGGCAGCCAACCGAAGGTGAGCCCCGCGAGGATCGGCCCGACGATCGGCCCCGCTGCGGCGATCGCCGAGAAATGCTGGCTCATCAGCGGGCCGCGGCCAATCGGCTCGAAGTCTCGGCCGTCTTGCAGTTCGACCGCGGGCGTGGGACGCTTCGGGTTGATGCCGAAGAGCCGCTCGAGTAGCCGGCCGTAGGTGAAGTACGCCGCGAGGAGCAGCACGGCGGAGGAGAGGACGACCGTCAACATGCCGAGGTTTCCGTGGAGACAAAGGAGACTTGGGAGTCTGATTGTAAGCGGCGGATGCGTCCCCATCCAACGGCGAAAAGTGTTAGCAAGATGCTTGCCGGTTCGGGGACGTTTTGGCTTGGGGACGGAGCGGGGAGGGCGTCTCGCCAGATGGTGTAATCCCCGGCGTCGAGGAAGGCGTTATGGTTGCCATCAGCGCCCAGCGTGCGGGGGGCAATGAACGAAGCGGCCCAGAGGGCGTAGTCTTGGGCATCAACGAGGCCAGAGGCGTCGTAATCGCCGGCCGGAAGGTAGTTCGCTGTGGGGGAAATGAGGGCGACAATCTGCGCTCCACTCGCGCCAACTCCTTGTAAGGCTTGCAGCAGGACCGAGCCCGGTGTGTAACCAAGCTCGTCGGAGATGTCCACGATGCCCGTGGTTTCCGAGGCGCCCGAGGCAAGTTGGGTGATGGTCAGGCCATCGAGCGAAACCTTAAACACGCCATTGCCGCCGCCATCTTCATTGACGTAGAGATTCCCATCGCGGGACCAGTCGAGGTTGTCGGGCGCATCGATGGGTTGAATGTCGTTGTCCCGGACTTGGCGAATTGTGACCGGTGATGTGCTGGGAACAAAAGCTCCGCTCGTAAAGTTGAAGGTCAGGTCGAGGGCGTAAACTCCGTCGAGCTGACCATTGAAGGCGGCCTGGAGTCCATTGAGCGGGTTGACGGTAATGTCTTCAATTTTGGTGTCCCGCAAAGCGCCGGTGGTTGACGTACTCCAGAGTCCCGCGACGACGCCATCCGGCAAATCGGTGGTGCTGGCGGCGCCGTTGGGATCGAAGTAGTAAATTGTTCCGCCGCGCAAACCGTTGCGTTCCAAGAAATCAACGGCGCCATCGCTATTGGCGTCGAGCCCTTTCGTGCCGACGTACATTCGCAGGTAGTCGCCCGGCGCCGTGCCAGCGTCAGACGCGAGAACCATCGCCACGTTGGTGGTATTGCCTGTATCCACCAGGGTGGCGTTCTCCCAGAAGCCCAGCCCAAGAGAATTGAGTTCCCAGAAATTACGCTGCACCGGATCGACGGCATAAAACTTACCGCCACTGACTTCTTCGCCGGTGATGTAGATGGGGTCCGCGAACCCCCGGCCAGGACCAAACTGTTCGGGCAAATAATGCGAACCGGAACAGAATCGATCGAGCCAGGTCACCCCGTATGCCGCGACGCCCGCCACGCCGCTGGCCACCGGGTTGGGATTACTGACCGCATGATAGGTGGCGTCGTACACCTGATTGTAGGCGTAGCCCATGCCGCGGACGAAAGTTCCTGTAAGCGGCGCCCCCGAGCGCACGTTGTCGATCGATTGGCGCAGCGCGGTCACATCAATATCGACCCGGCTGATGGCGGCGTCGGCCGTTTCGTGATTGATCAGCAGCTGCGCTTGGATGCCATTGAGAAAAAAGCCGAGCCCATCGTAGTTTCCGCGACTGGCGGTGGCCCCATAGCCAGCGTCGGCGAAGGCCGAGATGTTATCTCCTTGGGTGAGTAGCTCGAGGCCCTTCCAACCATTCATGAGGGTGAGGTTGAGCGGGCGAGCACCGTCGAGCGCCAGCGAAGTCTGATTCCAGGTGAGCAGCAAAACCACCACTGCGATCGCAGTGCGCACAGACATGGTCAAAATCTTTGTTGAGAGAAGCGGCCCGCTGCCGCCCACAGGGGCGATGCCGACATTATAGCGCACAACGGGCCAAAAGCCTAACAACCGGGGCGGACGACTGATTCGAGCCGTTAACCGTAGCTTTTGCCCGCTTTGGTGATCATCCGGCCATAGATGTGGCGGATGTAAACGGCAGTCACCAGACGATTGAGGGCGTCGGCCCACCACGGCATGGGGCGCAGGATGTCCACCACCAGCACCACGCGCGTTTCGGCGCAGGTATTGAAGACTTCGTGCTTCCAATAATCACAAAACAAAATGCCTTCGCACTGTTTCCAATCGACGCGCTGGTCCTTCACCCGCATCCACGGGGCGTTCTCGGTGGGAATGGCGAGGCCCAAGTGGTAGCGCAGGTAACCGGCGTAGGGGCTGCGGTGCAGCGGCACGTTCTTGCCGGGCTCGAGGATCGAGAAGAACGCTTGAAACAAGCCAGGGATTTTGTCGAGTAACGCGCTCGTGTGCGGGCAGCGAGCGCGGTTCTTCTCCGGCTTGATGCCCATCGCGTACAGCAAGTATACCCGCCACGCCGCTTTGTCGGCTGCTGAAGAAATGTGCGAGCGGCCCGGATCGAGTTCGTGATACTTCGGGATGTTCTCGCTGGTCGGCAGCAGGGCGAGCAGCTCGTCGCGAATGGCAGGACAGTTGCGCTCGAGCTCGCGCAGCTCGGGGCAGACGGCGTCGATGTCGTACACCACGGGGCGCGATTCGTTGCCGCTTGCACGCATGTAGAGCCAGTTCAATATCTGTCGCATCGCTCGTCCCTTTCCGCTAACTTCCCGCTGCAACGAGCAAATATAGGACCTGCTCTGGCGTTAAATCGGCTGCAATCGGCGGGGGGTTAAGTTGCGGATCGCCAGGAGATCGCCACGTGATTCCGAGTGTGCCGATTTTGCGGGGGAAGTAACGCTCGGAAGGGGAAACTGGGCCGCTCGACAGCGAGGCACAAAGCCCTAAAATACGGGTTTCGCCGCCTGCCGCTCGCCCCGACGGGGCGTCAAGCATAGAACTTCCCTCCCGCGTAAAAGGTCCCGCCATGAGCATGATTGTTGACATCCACGCCCGCCAAATCCTCGATTCTCGCGGGAATCCCACTATCGAAGTGGATGTGACGCTCGACGATGGCTCGGTCGGCACCGCCGCCGTGCCGAGCGGGGCCAGCACCGGCGCTCACGAAGCATGGGAGCTGCGCGACGGCGACAAGGCCGTTTACATGGGGAAGGGCGTTTCGAAGGCGGTCGAGAACGTTAACGAAAAGCTGGCCGACGAACTGATCGGCATGGATGGATTGGACCAGATTGCGGTCGATCAGCGGATGCTCGATCTCGATGGCACGCCGAACAAGAAGAATCTGGGCGCCAACGCGATTCTGGGCGTGTCGCTTGCCACCGCCCACGCGGCCGCCAAGTACACTGGCCTGCCGCTGTACCGCTACCTGGGTGGTTCGAACGCCCGCCTGCTGCCGGCGCCGATGATGAACATCCTCAACGGGGGCCAACATGCGGACAACTCGGTCGATATCCAAGAGTTCATGGTGATGCCGCTGGGCTTCGACAATTTTAGTGAAGCCCTGCGCTGCGGCACGGAAATTTTCCATCACCTTAAGAAGGTGCTCAAGGACAAAGGGATGAACACCGCGGTGGGTGACGAAGGTGGTTTTGCCCCGAACCTGGCCGCTAACGCCGATGCGTTCGGCGTGATCTTGAAGGCGGTTGAGAACGCCGGTTACAAGCCGGGCGAACAGGTGTGGATCGCCATGGACGTGGCGAGCACCGAGTTCTACGACTCGAAGACCAAGATGTACACCATCGACGGCAAAGCAATCGACTCCGCCGCGATGGTTGAGCTGCTCACCAGTTGGGTGAATAAGCACCCGATCTGCTCGATTGAAGATGGCTGCGCTGAAGATGACTGGGACGGTTGGAAATTGCTGACCGACAAAATTGGCGACAAGTGCCAACTGGTGGGGGACGATCTGTTCGTCACCAACGTCGACCGGTTGCAACGCGGAATCGACGCCAAGATCGCCAACAGCATCCTCATCAAGGTGAACCAAATCGGCTCGCTGACCGAAACGATCGACGCGATCAACCTGGCCCATCGCAACGGCTACACGACGATCAGCAGCCACCGCAGCGGCGAAACCGAAGACAGCACCATCGCCGACTTGGCGGTGGCCCTTGGCACCGGCCAAATCAAAACCGGCTCCGCGAGCCGCAGCGACCGGATGGCGAAGTACAACCAACTGCTACGGATCGAAGAACAGTTGGGCGCCGGAGCGGTTTACGCGGGGCCGCTGTTTAAGAAGAAGTAGCGTTTAGCCGCGCTCAGGGTAGAGGAGCGTATTTTGACGTTTTACGAGATTGAAACGCCCGGCGAATTCGCCGGGCGTTTTCTAGTTTTATGTCTTACGAATCCAGAACCCGTCGCATCTCCACCGCCTTCCCCAACAAGCGCCTCTTCCGCACGATCGCGTACGCCGTGCCGATTGGACTCTTCGCGCTCGCATTCCTCGCCAACATGCCCAACGGCGCGAGAATCTTCTTGTGTGTGGAAGCGCTCGTGCTCAGCGGCGTGATGACCGCTATCTGGCGGTGGCTCTTCGCGGACACGCTTGACACGGTCGAGTGGCGCGGTGATGAACTGCTGCTCACTTACAACGGCGAAGAAGATCGCATCGCCGTGCGAGATATTGTGAAGGTCGAGAACCTGCGGGCCGCCAACCCGGAGCGCATCAAGCTAACGCTAAGCACGCCGTGCCGATTTGGGTCTGAAGTGCAGTTCTTTCCGACCTATCGCACGTTCCCGTTCAAACCGCACCCGATTGTGGATGAGTTGCTGGCAGCCGCAAGCGGCTCGATGACCTCGATCGCAGCCCCTTAAGTCGCGGAACTTTGCGGACACGTGCAGGTGGTGCGCGATTCCGAGAGAATCATGCGGGATTTGGCCTCTTTAGTGCGGCAAGCGCGGTATAACGGAGGCGTGAAGTGGAGGGCGACTGGCGCTCGGCCACTGGAAAGTTCGTCGCGCCTTGAGGTTCGCCTTTGCCCCTCAAGTCGCGCTAAGCTCTTGTCGGCGAAGGCCTTGGGAGATTTGCTCATGATTCGCATCTTTCGTTACCGAGCGCTGCTCGGCGTAACCCTGCTCGCGCTTTTATGCGCTTCGGCTTCGGCCGTCACGCTGCGGTTGGTCGGTCAGCTCGACACCGCGGCCCTCAATGCGGGCGTGCCTGGTTCGGTGGCGGCCTATGGCAACACGGTTTACATCGGCAATTTGTTTGGCAACGCGCTGCTGCACCAAATCGCCAATCCGCTGACCACGCCCACCAACGTGGCGACCTTCGGCGGCATCAACAACCCGGCCACCAACGGCGGGCTCGCCAGCGCTGGCGGTACCAGCAACGGGTACGTGAGCCTCAATACGGATGGCGTCACGCTCATCGCGGCGACCGATAACGGCGGCGGCACGCCTGACATCGCCCAAGCCTACACGTTTGGAACGAGCACTTTGCTGTGGGGCGGAAACGCTGGCCCCGGTAGCCTCAACACCCAAACTGGTCGGATCGATGGCGCCGCGGTGGAACCGATCACAGGCCGAGTCATGACCACCGGTTTCGGTGGCGATGCCCAGAACTTTTACGCCGCCGCGACGGGCGCTCCGGTTGCCGTTCCGGGCGCCAACATTTTGTTCTACCCCGGAGTGGGCACTGGTTGGAAAGATGTCGACTACGACAAAGCGACCGGCGACATTTATCTGCGCTCGGTCGGCGGTGTTGCCCGCGGCAAGCGCGTGGGCGATGGCCAGTTCCAAACCTTGGAAGGGGGCGCCGGCGTGCAGACCATCGTCGATGGTGTGAACAACTCCGCTTCGGCGATTAACGTCGCGTTCCTGCCGACGGCGTTCGCGGGACAGGAACTAGTGATCCTGAATATCCGTGCCGGCGTGAACTTGTTCGATGCGAAAGTCCGCGCCTTCTCCGCCACGCCTCCCAGTGCGGGGGGCACGGCGACCGACACGCCCGTCCCGTTGAGCTTTGTGCTCTCCGACGGCGTGACGCCGTTCACCACCGCCTCGGCCGCGTCGGGGATTTACGATTTCAGCTACGATCCGGTGAATAATCTGTTGTATGTGAGCGATTTCTCATCGAGCCAGGTCCATATCTTCACCGCCGTTCCAGAGCCGGGCACGCTGGTGCTCGTTGGCGGCGCCGCGTTTGCACTTGTGGCTTGGCGGCGACGGAAGTTGAACCGTTAGGTATTGCTTATCAGAGACGTTAAGTAGTTAAACCAACGGAGTGGCGACGGCGGCTGAGCCGTCGTCACTCGGTTGGGTTTTGGATCCGCACTGCACGACATATCCTTCGAAACTTGAGCCCCCCGGGCGGAGCACCAGAGTTATCATGCGTTCCCTTCAATTTCATGTTATCGCAATTGCCTTCGGCGCAACCGCTCTGCTAGCAGCGGGTAGTTCGCAGGCTGTCACGTTCAAGCTCAAAGGCCAGCTCGATACGGCTGCGCTCAGCGCGGGCGTTCCTGGTTCGGTGGCGGCCTACGGCAACGACGTCTACATCGGCAACTTGTTCGGCGCCGGGCAACTGCATCACATTATCAATCCGATTACCGCGCCGACCCGCGTTAGCACGTTCGGCGGGCTGAATGACTCGGCCACCAATGGCGGGCTGGCCAGCGCGGGGCCGACCACCAACGGCTACACAAACCTCAACACCAATGGAACCACATTGGTCGCTTCCACCAGCAATGGGGGCGATACGCCTGACATCATTCAAGCGTTCACGGTGGGGACCGATGCGCTCAACTGGGGAAGCAACGCGGTGAATCTCGATATCGGGGGGCCGGGCTTCACAGGCCAAAACGGGGGGCTCATCCGCATCGATGGCGCTGCGGTCGATCCCGTCTCTGGCAACGTGATGGCAATTTCCTACGGCTCGGCCGAGCAGTATCTGATCAACCCCACCACCGGCGCTCCGCTGTACCCGGACTTTGGCATCACCCCCACTTACTTTGTGGTGGAGCCAGGCGTGAACGAAACCACCGGCTGGAAAGATCTCGACTTCGACAACGCCACTGGAGACATCGTCACCATCGCCGCCAGGGGGGTGTCACGCGGCTTACGAGTGCCGACGGGCGATTATGATTATCGCAAAGTCACTACCACGAATGCCGGTTTGCAGCGGCTGGTTACCTTCAACCCCGTGGAAGATGTCGCCGCGTTGAATGTGGAGTTCCTGCCGAGTGCATTTGCCGGCCAGAACCTTATCATTTTCAATCAGCGGAGCGCGGCCGACACCTTTACCGATCAAGTGAAAGTGTACGACGCCAATTTGGTCAACACGCCCGTTGCGGCCAGCTTCGTGCTGCAAGATGGCGTAACCCCTTTCACGACGGGCGATGCGACGACCGGCATTTACGACTTTAGCTACGACCCTGTGAACAAGCTGCTGTACATTGCCGACCAATCGGCCAGCCAAGTTCACATCTTCGAAGTCGCCACGGCGGCGCCGCTGCTGGTGGGCGATTACAACCAAAACAACGTGGTTGACGCCGCCGACTACACGCGCTATCGCGACGCTGCCGGCACGAATACCGTGCTGCCGAACGATCCTTTGGGCGGCACGATTGGCGCCGGCCAGTACAATCAGTGGAAGAACAACTTTGGCGCCACTTCGCCAGCAGTTGCGGCCGGCACGGCCGTCCCGGAACCTACAACGCTTACGCTTTTGCTACTGTGCTGCGGCAGCCTGATTGGCGGAATTCGCCGCACCAGTTAAGCGAGGAGAGGACATGGAAGTAACACGTTCTAACAATCGCAATCGCCACGCCTTCACGCTGGTCGAGTTGCTGGTGGTCATCGCGATCATCGGCATCCTCGTCGCGCTATTGCTGCCGGCGGTGCAAGCGGCTCGCGAGGCCGCCCGGCGCAATCAGTGCATCAACCAAGTGAAGCAGATGATGCTGGCGACGCTCAACTACGCGGACACCCACAAGCAGTTTCCCACGGGCGGGATTCACCAGTGGCCGCAACTCGAGGACTACGTTGCCGGGGGCAAACCTCTGAGCGGCGGCAAGCAAGGGCTCAGCTGGGCGTTTCAAATTCTGCCGTATCTGGAAGAGAACGCGATCGCCAACCTGACCACCACCGCGCAGATCGAAAGTACACCCGTCGGCATGTATTTTTGTCCGTCGCGCCGCGGGCCCACACAAAGTGTTGGCGCCGGATTTTCACGCTGGCTGATGGATTACGCCGCCCTGACCGCGGTTCCCAGCCGGAGTGAAGTGGGTGACGCCACCTTCAACGCCAACATGCCCAGCGCCACGAACGCCACCGGCCAGTGGTGCCTGGAAGGTTACGGCTACTGGGGCGCCAAAGATTACGGCACGAACGCCCGTCCACCCCAGCCCGCGCAGAGTTTAGGCGCCGAGTACATCGGCTTCCGCGGCGTGATCTCCCGCAGTAGCTACTTGGTGGAAGAAGGTTCGCGGGGCGCCAAGGTGACGCTCCTCGGCTATCCACGCATCACGTTCGCCAAAATCACGGATGGCACGAGCAAAACGGCGGTGATCACAGAAAAGCGCCTCAACCCCAGTCGTTACTCAACCCCGCCGTTCCCCGCGCATGATGACCGGGGCTGGTCCGACGGCTGGGACCTCGACACCATCCGCTCTTGCGCCTGCGGCTTGCGACCGGACGACACGACGGTGCTCGGCAACATCGCCGACTCTATCACCGCGGGCTCCGCCCACGCCGCCGGCGCCACGACCGGTTTCGCCGATGGCTCGGTCCGCTTCATCAACTACGACATCTCCCCCGAAGCGTGGAACCAACTCGGCCACCGCTTCGATGGCGAAACGCCGGTACAGGCCACGCCGTAGGCGACCGGCTCCCAAGCCCATGAGCCGCGATGCAACCGCATCGCGCGTGGCAGCGGAAAAAGGGCTTCTGGGCGAGAATAGCGTCAACTGCAGCGCCCCGTGCGTTCCATTGGTTCTCGAAATCGCAAATCGACGATGTCGTAAGTTGCTGAAGCTTAGCGACTTACGATTATTGCCCGCGTTGTCACAAAGCGATTGTGACAACAGTGTGCCAAATCTTACGTGCCCGAGGATGAATCGGAATCACGAACTGGCGGTTCGGCCTCCTCGACTTCATGGTTAACCAGGGGCTCGCTGGCGGAACGTCCGCTAGCTGCCCCCAGAAAATCAACTCCTTCTAGTTTGCGTTGTGCGGCCTCGTTCTCGACATGGAAATAATGCCGGGTCATTTCGCTGCTACGATGTCCCAAGGCCGCCATAATCTCAAACACGGGGATCCCCGCTCGAACGCAAGCGGAGGTGTAGTAGTGGCGAAACGAGTGCAGGCGGCCGTCTGCGAAACCCTTGCCACCGGGCGGCGTGGGAAACTTCGCTTTCAACGGATTGATCACCAGGTCAACAAATTGCTTTCGTAACCAAGGCAGGTCAAGCTTGCCTCCGCGGGGCCCCCGAAAAACGAAGCCAGAACGATGCCGGTGTTGCTCCAAAATCACGAAGAGGTCGGGGTGAATCCGGATCGAGCGGCTCCGCCCCGTTTTAAGTTCGCGTACGACAACTCGGCCTTGCTTAGGACGTGACGACTCATCGCTCAATACCAGATTGTTATTCTTCCAATCGATGTCGGCGGTCTTGAAGTCGGCGATCTCCGTAGCGCGCATTCCCGTGCAGGCCAGCCCGACAATCAAATCGGCGAGCCAACCGAGTTCGGGATTCGATCGGCAGTGCAAAATCATCGCGGCGACTTCCTCGGTCCGGTAACAGTAAGCTGACCGCGACTCGAACCGGGTAATCGACATTTGCCAGGGCTTTTCGCGGTGAACATGCCCTTCCTTTTGCAGCCAGCGCGCGACCTTGAGCAGGAACTTCAGCTCCAACGTGATCGTGGTTTGGTGCAACCCTTTTTCTTCCAGGTGCATCGCATAGGCTTCCAGGATCTGCTCGCGAACCTGATCCCAATACTGAAACCGCTGGGCTTCGCAAAACATCTGGAACTTTTTGGCTCGTGCCTTACAGCGGCGGCGGGTCGATTTTTTGACCCCCCCAACTGCCCGCGCTCGACCCAGGTATTCATCGTGAAGCTTAAAGCCATCGGCAATCAACAGTCGCGCGATGGGGCTGATCGTGACCGACGACTTCGGAATCAGCCCCAACTGTTCCGCGCGAAGCTGATCGAGCAGCATCAGCTCCTTCACGGCTTCGTCATAATCGGCTACGCCGAGCGAATGTCGGCCGGCATCGATGGTATTGGAGCGACCGTCAGCTTGCCAGATTCCGTTTCGTAGGCGTAACACCCATGAAAAGTGAGCACCTCGCACGGACTTCGGTTTTTTTGCAGGCATAAGTATTATCCTGTTGAGTGTTTCAAATTTTCCACGCGGGACGTCGCCGTGTGGAACGTGTGGTAATCTCGGCCGGCGGAGTGCTCGGCCGTTCTTCGACAGAACGGGATTGATATCGCTGGAGCTCCTCGACCGGAATCAGCACCCGGCCACGGGGCACAAGCTGCACAGTTCGCAGTTGTTTGCTGGCGATGTAACGGCGGATCGTGGACAGGGAGAGCCCCGTCATTCCGCCGAATTCGGCCGGCGATAGAAATGGGCGCGAATCGGCTTTGGGGGCCGCCGCTGGGGGAAGTTGGGCCACGACATCAGTGAGGTGCTAGCAACCAGCCCCAAAGTCCCGGGGCTGATAATGGGCGAGGACCTGAATAGTCTTCACCCTCTGCCTCTTCCCAAAAAACGTCGGCGCAATTCTTTACGTGCCGGAAGGAAGGTCTCTGAAGCGGCGGCGAAGCTCGGCGATTCCGCGCAAGATTTCATCTTCCATTTCCAGGGTGTCGCAAATCTCTTGGTCAGACATCCCAGCCCGAATTAGCTCTTGAATCTGCGCGATTTGCTGAGCGCTCCGGTCGTAGTGAGCGGGCTCCATCGCCACGTTGACCCCGACGCGCGTTTCGGGGGCAGCCACAGGACTGCGTTGCTGAAGTGGACGCCGACGAACGACCCTTCCCGGGTTGCCAGGCGCCAGGAGCTGCGAAAGTTTCGAGGGCCCAAAGACGCGAGCCCACAACGGCGACGTGAACGGTTGGCCGACGACCTGCAGAAAAGCATTCCGGTAGAAATTGTGCGCGGTCGAAATCGGACAATTGAGCTGCGCACAGATCTCCTCGAAGCGGAGCTCCGAAGCCTGCCGGTAGCTACCTTGTGACCACCCTTCCCGCAGATCAAACACCTCAAAGTACTTGGGAAGCTTTTCGAGATTGACCCGCTTATCTTCAATCCCACAACGTGCTTGCCAGCCTTTTTGGAGTTCAATAAGGCACCGTGTGATTTCGCGTTGCGACGATGCCGGGCAAATGGAAACGATGGGAAGATCCGGGTAACTGGCCAGTGCAGGATCATCACTGCATTGCAGCCGCATGAAGCTTGGACTGCGCATACCGGGTTCTTCGAAGTGCCCCGCTTCCGTAAGGACGTTTCCAATCAGCGTTAAAGTTTCCGCGGGCATAGTCGCCATCATTTGACCAACCATCCCGAGAAACGTAATTGGATGAACGGCGCCCGATAGCCAGCCGGCCTGTTCGCCGTCTTGGTCGAGTTGCTCAAACTCAAGTGCTGGGTCGGGGGCGACTGCGGTGACGCCGACGATTTGGAGCACACTTACCGCCGCTTGGCGTTTATAAGTTCCAATCTCCAAGTGTTTAGGCTCAAGTTCTCGTTGCTGGAAATGATCGTTGGCCGGTCGCCAGAACGTTTGGTAGTAGGGATGCCGCCGGACGGCTTCCCAGCGCCACTTCGGCGGCAACATTCGAAGCTGCCATTGGTGCCGTGAAACCAACCCGATTTCGGGTATCGAGTTGGGATCGTCGCCCTGACTTTCAGTTTGGCTCATGCTTGACTCAGGGCTTTCAGTTATGGGGACAACTGTCTGAGACCGTGTTGTCGATCTGCTTCTCTAATGCCGCGATAAGTTCGGTTTCACAACAGCTGATTCGATACTTTGTTGCGCGGTCAATTGGACTGGGCCTTATGTCACAACCTCGCCTTGGGGCGTCACCGACCAACTGGTCTGGCAGTGAAGGCCTAGTGCGTGGCGCCCACGATGCGTAATCGCAAAAGTGACAGCCCCGGAGGTGGCTCTGGGCAAACGCTATCCAGTCCAACAAGTTATTGTGCCGCATTTTGCCGGAAAATGAAGCACAGTTTGCTCAGATTCTGGCGTGGCTGACAGGTCAAAAAGATAGCCACCAATAGAATATGACTCGGCAGCCCCCAAAATCGTGGAAATCTGTTTCACCCGAGAGGCGCTGCCGAGCTGGACATTTCATTTCGGCGGCCACTCGGGCGTCTAGACATTTTTCGCTTCCCGGAGAAATAGCCGCGAGAGGCCAGGTTCCGGAGCCTTCCCAACCGAAATTCTGTCGGCGAGCTTTTTCAGGTTCGCCCCGAATGTACGCTAACTTCTTGGCCCGATTGGGTTTACGACAACCACCCACAATTCAGGTATATGTGCCATCAGCTTCCGCAGAGCGTTCATAAACCTGGATGGCAATTCGCAGCGTTTCCGATGAGGGGGAGATTGATTTGAGCCAAAAATTATCGCGCTGAGAAAAAAAGATGAAAGCGTGCAGCTGAGGATCGATTGCCACCCTAGCACGTAACTCGGTCAGAGTAGCGAGCCGTACGTGTTTTCGAACGGCGTCCAAGCGAGCCACGACGTATCGACAAGAAGACGAAGGTGTCTCCCCAATTGCCGATCCTTGTCACCAGCCCGAGCTTCGCAAACCAAACAAACAAAAGCGACGACTTCACTAGTCGTCGCTCAGACTTGAGTTCAACCGTTTAAGTTGTTTAGCAGTGCTATGATTTTCGTAACTTTCGCCGCCAAAGTGTGACAGAACCCGCAGCGATCATAAAGGGAAAGACATTTGGCTCGGGAATCACGCGCGCGGAGGACTGTGCGTTGGACAGAGAACTACTGGCTAAACTTTCGCCGAAGTGAGCCCGCCACAGATTGTAGTCCCCCGAATCAATCACGCCGTTGCGATTGCCATCGGCGCCGCGTCCGGCAGTGACGGCTTGCCCCAATGAATCACGCCATACTCCGTAATCGGCCGCGTCGACCACTCCATCGGCGTTGTAGTCACCCGTTGGCAGAACGGCGTTGCTAACCACAGATTGAAAGTCAGTTCCCATTCGCAATTCGTCGAGCACCCAGGTGGCCGCACTGCCGCCACTGATGACCAACCGGTCGACGAGCGCTGCCGAGTTGAGCGACGACGAATCAACCAAATTCCACACGAGATTGCTTTCCACCGCAGGAATTGCTTGCCCTGTGGGGAACGCTGCGAGGAATAACTGATCGGCTCCGCCGGGAGAGGTCGCACGGCTGACGATTTTCGCCACCAAGTAGTAGGGCACATCCTTGTTTATGAAGTTGGCGGCGGTGCTTGACAGTTGGCCGCCACCGGCGACGAACAGGCTTTCATTTCCACTCACTCCAACGGCAGCCACTTCGCTCGCGCCCGATCGCAGCGACAACCGGAGCATTTCCGCGTCGTTTTCGATGTCTGCCTCGTCGCTATCTGTGCGCACGAGCAGCGACAGGTAGTACGTTTCGTTCGAATTGAAGTCGAGCGGGGTTGCGAGTGCGCGTGACATCGACCCAGCGCTGCCCGAGAAGAGCACCGCGCGGCGGTTTCCTTCCACCACAAACGGAAAATTGGCGTACTGCAAATCGCTCGCTTCGATCACCGCGTTCGACACGCCTGTTGCGTCCGGGTGCCGGGCCCAGCCGCCGCTAAAGCCGTAGCCGCCATTTTTGTTGCCGAGCAGGTTTGCAGACGCGTACCGGAAATCTTCGTATGCCGACAGGCCGGCTGGCGGCTCGAGGAATTCGCGGTTGTAGGAGGTGAACGTGAGATTGCGCGCGTCATTGGTTTCGAACAGCACCCCCATTGAACCATTGGCCAACTGGGTAAGATCGGAGTAGCCCGAGTAGCCATCGTACAACAATCGTTCGCCGCCGTACGTTTGGCCTTCATCGTAGCTGGTGCGGACCACGAGGTTGGTGCGATCGGGGCCGCGGGGGCCGGTCCACACGATGCGGTTGAGATCGTCGCCTTCCGAAACGCGGGTGAAACGCATGGCGGCGGCGTGAACAGACTCGGCGACCTGCCCAGCGCTGGGCGGCCCCCAGGTGGCGCCCCCATCGGAGCTGATGTGGTTCGTGCGCGGCGCCACACTCGCGTTATTCGAACGAGCATCCATCCGGAGCGTGCCATCGGCGAGCTCGACAATGTTGTTCTCGCCGGCCAAATTGCCGCCCGGTGTGAGCGCGCCGCGCTGCCACGTGGCTCCGTGATCGTCCGAGTAAACGGCATAAGTATTCCAACCATTGACCCACCGGGCCGAGGGAGCCACCAAGCGACCATTCTCCATTTGGATCCCGCTGCCTGGCCCAAAGGCGATAACGTTCCAATTATCAAAGTCCTTCGTGCCGGCGGTGATATCGATGGCGCTCGACCACGTGGCGCCACTATCGTCGCTGTAGCGGGCCCACGCGGTGTTGTTGGTCGTGCCAGGTTGAGAATCGATGGTGCCCAAATTCCCTTCGTAGCGATTGTAAAGCACCCAGACGCGGCCATTTGTTTCGTCGACAAGTGAAACTGGGTTGGCCAACTTCTGACCGAACGTGCGCGGGCTTTCAATCACCTGCATCGCGTTCCACGTTACCCCGCCATCGAGGCTCCGCCTGAGCACCAGATCGGTATCGCCGTAGAAACCTGGCTCTTCACCGGTACGACCTTCGGCCAGCGCGAGCAAGACACCGTCGTTGGCCGTGACCAGCGAGGGGCTACGGAAGTTTGGATATCCAACTCCTCCCACGAAGACATCGACATCGGCCGTGTGCCGAGGTTGCGCAGTACTGACGACGGGCGGCAAAGTTTTTTCGGGACTATTCACGTCCCACACCCGCAGCGATTGCCACTCCCCTGCAACGTCCTCCGCCGCGGTGGTGCCATCGCCAAAGCCAATTCGATTTTGAAACACGCTGAAACCCGAAAGCGAACGGGCGATGCTGCTATCCGGAATGCTGCCGCGTGCGATGCCATCCAGATAAAAATCGAATGTGCTTGTTCCGCCACTCCCGCGATGGCCGATGAAGACGGAGTGTGGAGTCCGCCAATCGATTCCCGTGATCGCCGGACTAAAGCTGCCCCGGCCGTAAGCGATTTCACCGTTCGCAACGCCACTGGTTTGGCCCTGACCGTACAAGTCGATATGCACGTTGTAGTTGAACTGGTTGTCGCTCCAGGTGACGTACATGTTAGGCCAAGCGCTGGCCGAGAAGGGAATGTCGGAGAGCGGTTTGACGCGAAACTCGATGCCGTACTCGGCGCCGCCGCGCGTGAAGGTTCCGGCAGGGAGGATTGGCGAATAGTATTCACCGAACTGCTGCCCGGCGACGGTCGTGTTGTTTTGAACCAAGCTCACGCCGTTGTTCATCATCTGCGTGCCCGACACAGTCCAGCCTTGACTGGTCGGCAAGACGCCAGCGCCTGCTAAGCCCGCGTCGAATTCCAACAGCTTGGTCGCGGCCCAAGCGGGGGCGAGCGCGGCCAGCAGAGGGAGGAGCGCCCAAGTCGAAGCGAAGGTCTTGGTGCGCACGGGGAACGGTCTCGCTTATCGAAAAACTCGCCGATTGTTAGTTCGCGCGATGAGAGTCCAGGGGCCACCCGTGATTGCGAGAGCGCTCGGTGGCTCCCTTCATTCTAGTTCAATCGAGCCGAACGCTCCACAAATCTACTCAGCGCGCAACAAGTTTCGCCGCGGCGGAAGCTCCATCCCACAGCTTGAGTTCATCGAGAAAATCGCTGCGGTAGATCCAGACGCCATCGGCGCCAGCGGCCAATTGGGCCTTGGTCGCCGCCACCATTTGGTCGTTCGTTGTGAGGAACCGATTGAACGGAGAAAGCGCGGAGAGCAGCACCACCTGAGGCCCTGCCATGCGGCGCGCGCGCTTCACCACCTTTGGCATTTCATCAATTCCTTCGGCATAGGTCGCTAAGAAATAGTCGTCGATCAACCCTTGTCGGGCCCACGCCACGCAGTTACGCCCGCACATTCTTGCCTCGTAGGCGGGGTCGGTGTCGCCAAACCCGCCGATGCGAATCTTCTTCCCGCTACGGTCCACTGCCGTGCGAAACTCGCGCACAAAAGCGGTCACCGAATCCTCCCGCAACTTATTGAAAACATTCCACTGCCGGGAATCGATCGGCTCTGTGCGAGGATCGAAATTGTGCTTCGTTTGGCAGGCCGTCAAGTGCGGCTCGTCGTAGCCGTAGTAGCCGTACTTCGTTTCGGCGCTCTTACTGTTCTCAGGGTACCGGCAGTAGTCAAGCATTACGCCGTCAACTTCGTAGCCATTGACCAAATCCATGAGAACGGCAATCTTTGCGGCGCGGGCCGCGGGGAAGGCGGGCGAGAACGCGCGGGTGGTTGTGGCTGACGAAAGTTTTCCCGTGCGATCGTGGGTTTCCCACTCCGGGTGCTCGTCCAAGAACTTGCACGCCGGGCAAATGGCGACCGAGGGGTAAACCTTCATACCTGCCGCATGGGCTTGAGAGATCAGGTCGGCCAGCGAGTCGTAGCCCTGATCCAACGCGTCCTTAAGAGCCGTATAGTAGAGTTCCTTGTCCGTTCTCCAAATCACCGTGCCGCCGCCAGACAATGAGGGGTACAGCGTCTTGACGCCATGGTGTTGGCATTTGGCGATGAACTCGCTGGTCTCCTCCGCGGTGGCGAACGGCGCGCAGTAAAGTCCCAGCCCGAGGGTATTCTTCGCGGGCTGTTCCGCTTCGCGCCCCGTCGCAACGGAGAATCCCATCGCCAGGAGCAGTAGCGCGCGGCCAACGCGCGCGACGCTACGGTTTCGAAGAATCCGGACTAAAGACACGACAACCTGCAACACGCAGTGAAGAAGCTAAACAACGATTGGTGACGCCCGAGCTACTTCCGCCGCCGCATTAGCAGGACGACACCAGTCGCCGCTGACAGCAACAGGAAGCTACCGACTTCCGGCACCGCGGCGGCTGGATTGTTCACATTCCACACCCGTACGAAGTACCATTCACCAGCGACATCGATATCACCGGTGGTGCCGTCGCCGAAATCGACTGCATCCCGGGCAAAGCTGCCGTTTCGCGCGATGCTGCCATCGGTCACCGTTGAGACCAGCGCGCCGTCGAGGTAGAAGTCGAACACGCTGCTGCCTCCGCTCCCCCGATGGCCGATGAAAATGGTGTGGGGGGTCGACCAATCGATGCCCGTAATCGCGGGTGAAAAACTATTGCGGCCGTACACGATGTCACCCGTGCCACTGGTGGCGGCGCCGCCGAACTTATCAACTGAGATGTTGTAATTGAACTGATTATCGCTCCACGTGAGATACATTTCGGGCCACGCGTTGCCGACGAAGCTGAGGTCCGTCCGGGGGCGCACGCGGAACTCGATGCCGTAGGGGGCGCCGCCGCGCGTGAACGTGCCTGCCGCCAAAGTGGGTGAGAGGTACTCGCCCGATTGCTGCCCGCTGACACCGGTGTTGTCCTGCAAAAGGAAGGCGCCGGTGTTGACCATCGGCGTGCCGAAGCGTGTCCAGCCCTGATCGCTGGGAGTGACCCCCGCGCCGGCGGAAGCCGCATCGAAATTCAGCAGTAACACCGCCGAGGCGGGGGAACAGCACAACACGCTGGCAAGCAGCAGACTCAAGGTTGTCAATGCACGTGACACGGAATTCTCCCCCTCTTTTGAATGGAGCCCAAGTTAGGCGCGGATCGCGTGAGGCTAGCACATCGATTCGCTGTCAACAAAGCCGCCCGCCAATGAAACACAACTCACCGTTTGCCCCGCACCCAACCGTAAATACCTACAGCGACGCCCCCTCCAACCAACCACAGAGTTCCTGGCTCCGGCACAGCCGAAACCGCGAGTAAACCGCTGGCCCCACCGCCAGAAGTGAAGTTATCCTTCCACTGCGTGTACTGTCCCGAGCCGATGACCCCGCCGATGGGATCGTTCGGCAGCACGGTGGAGGTCCCTGCATTGTCGCGATAGAGCGTGTAGTCAGCGGCGTCCACAAAGCTGTTGGAGTTGTAGTCCCCCACGGCCCCGCCGCCGGTCAGCGCCGGATTGTTCACATCCCACACACGGACGAAGTACCATTCACCCGCCACATCGGTATTTCCGCTCGGGGAGCCTGTGGTGCCATCGCCGAAGCCAATCGAATCCTGGAGAAATTCGAAGCCGGTTCGCGAGCGTGCGACGCTTCCGTCGGTGCGAGTCGAGATAATCGTCCCATCAAGGTAAAAATCGAAGACGCTGCTGACCCCATCGCCGCGCTGGCCAATGAATATCGTGTGGGGGACAGACCAATCGATGCCCGAGATGGCGGGCGTGAAACTTCCGCGGCCATACACGATATCGCCCGTGCCGCTGGTATTCGCGTCGCCAAACTTATCGACGGTAATGTTGTAGTTGAACTGGTCGTCGCTCCAAGTGAGATACATTTCGGGCCACAGCGAAGCAACGAAGCCGACGTCGGTCCGCGGGCGGACCTTGAACTCGATGCCGTAGGGCGCGCCACCACGCTTGAAGGTGCCGACCGGCAAGAATGGCGAGTAATACTCGCCGTACTCCTGCTCCGTGTTGGCCGTATTGTCCTGCAGCAAGAATGCGCCGGTGTTCACCATCGGTAGACCCGATCCAGCCCAGTTAGGATCGAAGTCCGGTGGCTCGTTGCCGGCACCGGCGATCGCGGCATCGTATTCCAGCAACTTCGTGGCGGCGGCGGCCGGGGCGTTGCTCAGTGCGAGAAGCACGAGCCCACTAATCAGGAGCCTGCGTAACTGCTTCATGACCATGATGTCGTCCGAGGGATCGTGGTGATAACGAACCGACTGAGTCTGCTGAACCGCCGCGGCGCAGCGATTCCCACCCGATTCCGCCAAGTTTTCCCCATCGTAATTCGTGGCCGGTGTTATGTCAAGCAATAAAGTTACTCGCTCTTTCTGTTTGCTAATTAACAACTTACGTCGAATTGAAGTTTGGTATAAGTCTTGAACTCGCGGTGGTGAGCGGTTAAAGTGAGTGGCATGGGAATGTTTGATCCGCGAGGTATTGGTGTGCTTTGCGCTATCCTCATGGGCGGGGTGTCGGCCGGCTGCAGTTCCAACTCAGCCGGCAAAGTTCTTGTCTCGGGAACCGTGTCATTCCAAGATCGTCCGCTCGAGATCGGGCAGATTCGCTTCATTCCTCAAGCGGGCGCCAAAGGCCCGGTGACGATTTGCAGAATTGAGCAAGGTACTTATACAAGCCAAGCTTCGGGCGGTGTCGCCATCGGCAAACATCGCGTTGAGATTCTGGGCTACGACGCAAAAGAGTACGCCTCGACCCCCGCGGGCCCCGGCGTGCCGCCCATCAAGCAATTGATTCCCGACAAATACAATCGAAGTTCGGAATTGAGTTTTACACTTGAGCCCTCTCCTGCGGAGCAAACACACGACTTCAATCTCACTCCGTGACCACACTCCCCTTCGTGCTGAGCGAAAAAGACTCAAACAGTTTATTTCGACCACCATTCAAGAAGCGCGTTCCTTGAAGAAAAGTATTCAGTGAGTGAAGTACGCCATGCTCCCACGAACGTTCAAAAAGCGCCGCCAAGCATTTACGCTGGTTGAGTTGTTGGTGGTCATCGCGATCATCGGCATTCTCGTTGCGCTCCTGTTGCCGGCGGTTCAGGCGGCGCGCGAAGCGGCGCGGCGATCGCAGTGCTCGAACAACTTTCGGCAGGTGGGCATCGCCACCCAGGGATACCACGCCGCAGAGCGACACTTCCCCGCCGGGCTCTACATGTGGGGGGATGCGGCCCGAGGACGGTCAAGCTGTGGCGCCCCTCCTGGCAGAAGCGACCGCTACTTCGGGCCCGGGTGGGGATATTACATTCTGCCGTACCTGGAAGAAAGTGCGTTGCACAGCCGCTTTGATTTCACCACGCGAAAAACAGGCGCCGCGTATGCTGAGGGCCCCAACTTTGCTGCGGGTGGCGAATTTATTCCTGCCTACTTGTGCCCGTCAGACCCGCAGGGCCGGGAACTTGTCTTCTGCTGTAGCACCATCTCCAATGGCGGCGGTGTAAAAGAAGACCTCGCGCGCACGAACATGGCCGGCGTCGCGGATAGCCTCGATTGGAGTTGCGAAGGGACGTGGCCCCGGCGCGATGCCAATGGTGTGCTGTTCCAGAGTTCTGACGTCGCGACGAAAGATATCACCGACGGCAGCAGCCACACGCTGATCGTCGGCGAGATAATTGGTTCAGGTGAAGGGACTAACGACGGATATTTCTGGGTCACTTGGGATGTGCTGCACACGAACAACGGCATCAACTTACCGCTGCGTATTCCCCCGCGCGGATCGTGGGTGGTCGAAGATACTGGTTTCGCCAGCCATCATCCCGGCGGGTGCTATTTCGCTCTCGCTGACGGCAGCGTGCAATTCATTCAAGAGTCGATCGAGCAATCGCTGCTCGCGGGGATGGCGACACGCGCTGGCGGCGAGACCGGGCTCTGAGTTCGCCGCGGTTGGGGATTGACGAACGGCGCCTTAAATCGCCGTCCAGCCACCATCGACCATCAGATTCGTGCCGGTGACGTAGGAACTGGCATCCGAAGCCAAGAAGACAATCGCACCTTGCAAGTCCTGGTGGTTCATCATCCGGCCAAGCGGGCACCGCTGATTGTACGCCGCCTGAAAAGCCACGGGCGAGTTTGGATCGAGCCCGCCCGGTGCGAGCGAATTCACGCGCACGCCCCGCTTGCCATAATGGGCCGCCAGCGAACGGGTAAAGTTCACCACGCCCCCTTTCACAAACGGATAGACGATTGGCGGCTTTCGGCCCTCGCTGTGATACAGATTGGGGTCGTTCCCCACCACGCCGTAGATGCTGGCGATGTTGATAATGCTCCCGCGACCAAGCTCCGCCATCGCTTGCCCGAACCGCTTACACATCCACACGAGGCCGATGAGATCGGACTTCGCCGTTTCTAGAAGCGAATCGGGAGTGACCTCCTCGATCGGCCCCATTCCTGGCGGCCGGGAAATGGCGTTGTTGACCAAAATGTCAAGCGGACCGAATCGGCTGGTGACTTCGCGCTCGAGCGCGTCAATGGACCCACAATCGCTCACGTCCACTTGCATCCCGTGCGCCGAATATCCTTGAGCCCGTAGGCTCTCGGCATATGCTTCATTCCGTTCGCGCGAGCGCGAGGCCGTGATGACCGTCGCCCCCGCTTCGGCGAGCGCCTCGGTACAACTGGAACCGAACAGCGGACCGGCGCCAGCCGTGATGAGCGCGAGCTTACCGTGCAGTTGAAAGCGATCAAGCACTGACATCAACTCACCTCACGACCTTGGGGGTGGTGAAGCTTCCGCCGGCGCTTTGGGCCGTATCCACCGCGATTCACACCACGATTCCAGCACGGCCTGACAGACAAGGAGCGCCGACAACCCTTCGGTCAGCGTACAAGGTGCCGAAATTCGCTTCTCGGTTGCATCCAGAAACGCATTGGCTTGCCGCTGATACAGGAAGTCACGATCGGGTAATGAAAACGGCTCGTCGCGCCACTCGCCACCAATCCCGTCCATCCACCGCCAGCGAGAAGCGTGGTTTTCAAACCGGCACATCCCTCGTTCGCACACGATCGTCAGGGTCAGTTCATCGGCGCCCTGATACTGATTCAGCGTGTACGTACCCAGCGCTCCCGCTTGCCGCGTGATCACACTGACCGTGTCTTCCACTTCCACCCCGGCGAGCACTTGATGGTCAGCATCGGCGCACAACTTCTCAATTGGTCCCGCCAGCCACTGCCCGAAATCGAGCAAATGCGTGAGCGCATCCTGAATGGCGCCGCCGCCCCGATGTCGGTCGGCGTAATAAATCTCACGATACTGGGGCCGAAAGGTGGGAAAGTGCTGCCCGGCGACAACGATTAGCTGCCGCGGCGCCCCCCAGCGGCCTGAAGCCAGCATAGCGTGCATCGCCAGCAATGCGGGATGCACCCGATAGACGTACGCGACCCCCGCCACCAGCGCCCGGTCCGCAACGACCGCTTGCAACCGCTCAATCCCCGCAAGATTCGTGCTTAGCGGCTTTTCGATCAGCAGATGCATTCCCCGCTCAGCAAGCGCGAGCGATTGATCCACGTGCAAATCGGCAGGCGTGGCGACCACCGCCAGCTGCGCGGCATGCTCGCACGCTTCGCTTAGCGAAGCGACATTAAACGCGAGCGGATACCGCTGACCAAGTTCAGCTCGCCGCGCGGCGCTGGATTCGCAAAGCCCAACGTCGCACCTTCCCGTCGCCAAGAAGCAGCGGATGTGCCGCTCGCCGATTGAGCCCCCACCCACAACCAAGGTCCGCATGCGCTCTGTCACGCTCGTAATCCCAACGGAAACGACATCCCCGACGCCAAAAGCGCGGGATGACATTGGCGAGCTTGGTCGCAAGCTCGTAGTTGCAGGGGTATATTTTTGCTGTAAACTAACCTCGTGTCAACTTGTCTACCGACCCATAATACCTATCAACACGCGCAGCGGGAGCGATTTTGGCGCCGATAATCCTGATTTCCGCCACGGGATTGGTGTACCGCAATCCCATGCCGCACCTGCGTAGTCATCACGCGTTTTTTCCTACCGTTGTTGAGTTGCAATCGGGGGCGCTTGTTGCGGCCTTCGATGCGGGCAGCGCGTTCGAAGCGGTCGATGTGCGCTCGTATTGCAGTCGCTCGTTGGATGGTGGAATGACCTGGTCGGCGCCCGCGCTGATCTTTCAGCCCGACGAGCGCCAGCATCTCACCTCCACCACCTGCCGCATCGGTAAGACGGGGCCAAGCGAGCTCCTCGGGTGGGCGTGTCTGTTTGATCGAACGCGGTCGGACGAAGGGCTTTGCAATCCCAAGACCGATGGGTTTTGCCACACCGGTTTTTTGACGCTCCGCTCCCACGATGAAGGGCAAACTTGGAGCCAACCGCAGGCCGTTCAATTGCCGACCGATTGGCGACATTTTGAAACGTGTGCGGCGGGCTTTGCCGTGGGGGGCGAGCGGCTGCTCTTGGCCACCAGTCCCTGGCCTGCCTGGGACGGCGCCGTCAGTCCCTGGGGCCACGATGGGCTCGCCTTCGCGTCGGATAATCTGGGCCACACCTGGACCGAAGTCATCCAAACTTTCCGCAACGGGGCCGAGCCCGTGACCGCCTACGAGCAATCCTTTACGCAACTCACTGATGGCCGCGTACTTGCGGTCTGTTGGACTTTCGACCTCGAGCGGAAGCAAAGCCGCCGCAACCGCATCGCCTTCTCCGCGGATGGCAAGAAATTTGGCGATCCGCAAGCGACGCCGCTCACCGGTGAAACTTGCCGCGTGTTGGCGCTGCCCGGCAATCGTGTGCTGGCTGTCTATCGCCGCACCGATCGACCGGGACTGTGGGCCCAGATCGCGTCGATTGATGGCGAGCGGTGGACGCCGCTCGCCGACTCCCCGCTGTGGACCGGCGGGCCCGCCTACGGCGCCGATGCCGACACCGACAGCCGCATGGCGCAGATGAGCACCCTCCGGTTCGGTTGCCCCGGCGTGGTGCAGCTGCAATCCGGCGAAATCTTCGTGGTCTTCTGGTGCTTTGAAGATTGCGTCAGCGTGATCCGCTGGCTCCGGCTCGAACTGGCGGGACTCTAGCGATTCTCTTCGCGGTAGAGATGAACGGCGATGTTGTTCTCACCCGCCTCCGCCGGTGCGTCGTAGTGGTACTCCACCCACACGGGTTGGTCGGGGCCGGGAGTCTCAAGCAAGTAAATCCGCCCCGCGGCGGCATCGTAGCCCCCGCCAAATTCGTAGTCGGCAATCAGCGGCGTGCCGGGCCGGTGTTCGGGCTCCACGCAGTAATAGGTCGAAAGCCAATCGCCGCCAAAATAGGCGTCCAGATACAAGTTGTAGCGCACCCGCCGGCCGACATTCGCGCGCAAGAACTCCAGGTCTTCGGCGTCAATCTCGCCGTTGTCATTGAAGTCAAAAGCCGGCACGTAGCCCATGGCGCCACGATCGCCATCGAAACTCGCGGTCGCCGCGTAGCCAACTTCGCCGATGATGAATCGCGCGCCGATGCGCTCAGCAAGCTGATCGACATAGCTGACGGGAATGTCACCCTCCGTCGCGTTCGGAAGCTCGATCACGCGCCCGTAGATATTACTCCACATCTCGCGCGCGGGAAGGCGAATCATTCCTAACTTCGGGGCATCGAGCGGCACGCGCATTTCACGCTGCAATCTTTCGGGATCGACGCACGCTAAACTTTCGGGATCAAAGACTTCGCCCAGCGGATCGGCCGGATCTGTCAGATACAAACCGTAACACTGCACCACCGGCGCGTACGGGGTCGTCACGTACACGCCATTATGCATCGATAGTAATTCGCACACGCGCCGGGTGTAGTAGTTGGGTCCGCTCTTGTCGGCGCGACCCCACACCCCGCGCACCGCGCTGTTGCACTGGTGATAACAGACGTTCCCCTCGATGACCGTGCTGATAGGCGTGTGGGCAACCGTCACGGTGCGACCGGTGTGGCAATCGGTCCGCGCCAGTTCCAAAGCTACCTGGCGCCGAAAATGAGTCTGCAGATGGCCGTGTTCGAGGTCCCAGGTGTATTCGTGCGTTTGCAGCGTGTGGTCGGCGACGGGGTAGCACAGCAGCGTGTGCGAAATCGCCCACCGCGGTCGACCGGCGGGGTATTCCACGCGCGGGTCGCAGGGATAAATTCCTCCATCGGTCAGCGGGTCGTCGGTCACGTGCAGATCATCTGCCCAGCCAATCCGGCCGGTGTGTGGATCGCGGAGCGCTTCCGGGAAAAATGTCGTACGTCCGTCGCCGCTTAGCCATTTCGTAAGGCATTGCGCTTGACCCCAGCGTTTGGGATTCACACGCCACCCTTGCGGGGTCCAAATCCCCATCCAATGCAAGGGATTGTGCTCGATATTGGGCGTGAACAACCGCTGGGGCAAACTCATGACGGGCGCCGCTGAAAGAGGAAATGGTGGCGGAGCCTTAAGTTACCTATCCACCGAGAATCAAAGTTGCTCAGTCGGCGAAGTAAGGCGCAAAGACCGCCGCCAACCGCCGGCCAATGTCCAGTTTAGCCGCGCGCCCGAAATGAATCCCGTCGGACTTGAGAGGTAGATCGCTGGTCGGCACGAAACCGATGTCCGCCCGCTGCGCCGCAATCGCCGCGTGCTGTCGGCTTGTTTCCCGTCGCTCGGCTGTGGAGCGACTCGCAGCAATTTCCGCGACCGCGCATCGGGTGTTCGCCGCTGTGTGGGGAAACTTTTCGCCCAACCACGCTTTCAGATCCTCCAGCAGGGCCGCCAACCGCTCTCCCGCATGGGCCGCTTCGTCGGCAGAATTGCTTTCGCCCTGCAGGTACATCACCCCCGCGATACAGAACGGCTCGCCGGCCCGTTCCAAATGGTGGAGCGCCGCCTCGGCAATATCGCACAGATGCCCCCACATATGACCGCGATTCGCATCCTGCTGAAATATCTTCCGCCGCCAGTATGTATTCCCGCCGCCGCCACGGCTGACCTTGATAATCCGCACACGCCCGCGCTCGCTGGCCGGCACCGCCTCGACGAAACCAAACTCCGGCCCCCAAAACGCGGGGTCTTCACCTTTCCCTTGTTGCGGCTGCAGGGGCCGGAACTCGCCGTCGGAATCGCCGTACAACACGGGTGGGTAGTTCACGCTCGCGGCGTCAACATTTGACCACCAGATGCGCGCCGCTCCGCCGGCGGTATCGGGTTTCCAGTCATCCCCCTCCAGACAAGTTGTCCCTAGCGCGTTGGACTGTCCCGTCAAGAGAAACACCAAGAGGGGACTAACTGTGCTTGCCATTCGCTTCTCCCCGCTTGGCTCAATTGCTCACCGTCGCCCGCCGATGCGTCAAGCGGGGCAAGTCGAAGAGCTCCCGTGTCGCCAGCACTGCGGCGCCCAGCAGAGAAGCCTTCTCTTTGGCGACTGCCAACCGCACCGTCAGATGCTCCCGAATCTGCGGGAGCGAACGCTGGGCGATCTGCTCGCGAATGGCGGCGAGAATCAGGTCCTCCGCCAGATCAATCGAGCCACTCACGATAAGCTCATCGGGCGAGAGCAAATTGGCCAAATTAGCGGCGGCCAAACCGACATAGCGGCCCACATCGCGGACAATGTCAGCGCTATCGCTGTCTCCATCTTTCGCCAGCCGGTACACCAACTCGGGTCGCAACTGCTGCCCCTCCTTCACGGCCGCTGCAATGGCTTGCCCGCGACCTTGAGCGAACATCTTCTCAACCCGGTTGCGTACTGCGTCAGCACTCACGAAGGTCTCCAAGCAGCCCCGATTGCCGCATTCGCATTGGGCGCCATCGAGATCGATCACGGTATGGCCAACCTCACCGTTAAATCCACCGGCGCCTAGAAAGACCTCCCCCCGCCGAACGAAGCTCATGCCAATACCGGTGCGCAGCGACAGAATCAGCTTGGTGCGATTGTCGTCCGATTTGTCGATCCAATCCTCGTGCATCGCAGCCAAATGCACGGCCCGTTCGACTTTGGCCTGATGTCCCAGCCGCCGAAACAGAATCTCACGGATTGGCACGTTGCGCCAATTGGGCATGTTGGTTGAACTGAGGAGCACCCCCTTTTCGCGATCAATCAGCCCGGGCAAACTCACCCCTATCCCATCAATCGCTCGCCGCCGACCGCGGCTGAGCACTTCGTCGATCAACCGATTGAGCGTCTTGAACACTAAATTCGGTTGGCTATGCCGGTCCAGTACTTCCTCGCGGTACTCAACGATATCGATCCCCAGCCCCACAATCGCGACCCGCAACATTTCGGGTTCGAGATCGATCGCCAGAATCCGGCGCGCGTCGTTGTTCAGCCGCAACATCATCGGGGGTCGGCCCCCGGCGGGCCCCGGCGCCAAGAAATCCCCCGAGACTTCACGGAGCAATCGCGCCCTAAGCAGCTCGCTCACAATCCCCGTCACCGTCGCCGGATTGAGTTCCGTCCAGCGCGAAACCTCCGCCCTATACGTCGGCTGCAGCGAGCGAATCGCCTGCAGCACGAGCCGCCGATTCACCTGAACGATCAGTTCCGAATTGCCGGTATTGGGAGAATCCATGCAGCGGTCAGTCTCGCGGAACGCAGATGTCAATTTGCGGCATGTGAAATGCTTTGGAGGGCATTGGTTCCGGCGTTGTCGGCCACGATCTTGGATGTTCGCTTGCTAACGCCGCATCGTATTGTATTATGTGTCACCGAACGATTGTTGCCAACTGTCACAGACTTTCGATGACGGGACGGCGAGCCGTGATTGCGTTCAGTCGGCCCCAATCTTTGGACCCTTTCTGGGTTCCAATAGTACTCTTCATCGGCGGATGGCCCGCATGCCCCTCTTGAAGCTTGCGCGGCCAGCTATCACTATCTCGTCCGAAAGGCCACATGATTGCGAGCTGGACGCCACGAAACAAACCCCAAATCTTGTCAATGGGTCGCAACATCTGAAGCAACGAAAGCATGGATCATAAGTTGGTAGCTGCAACCTACGATGGGTGCTGATAGGACGGCTATCGACCGCGTAGGGGGCTTCGGTTTGAAAGGCACCATTTTGTATTTCCCGCCTCTATGACGCTGTATTCTACGATCGTTTGAGTGACTCACGACTGGAGCATGTGAGTGCTGCAAAGTTATCCTAAGTGCTTGTAGCCGTTCGCTAATGGCTAAACAAAAAGCCCCTGGGCCACCCTCACGGGCGGCCCAGGAAGTCTCAACGTTAAGTCCATGCGTCCTCGATCTTCCGCAGTTCAGCCGGCGACAATTTCTTCTTCAGCAGTAGCTCGGCCACCAGCGGTGGCAGCCGCTGGCGGTGGGGCGGTTCGCGGAGCAAGATGCTCGCCCGCCGATAGAGCCGCTCGATGGTGCGCTCGGTATCGCCGTTGTCGACCGCTTGGAGCCACGCGAGAGCCAGGAGTAAAGCTTCGTCGAGCTCGCGATAGTCGGGCAAACAGCCGCACACCACATCGTGCCGCACCCACGGATGATTGGGATCGGTGATCCCATACCGGTCTTCCACACAAATTTTCACGCCCACATTCCCGGCCACGAGCGTGGTTACATACGCCTCCACGAGGGGGCCGTGAGTCGGATCGGCCGGGTCGCACAATTCCACGAGCGGCGGCAGCTTGGCGCTGGAGCGCCGACTAATTTGCACTTCTCGCACGCGCACCCCCAGGGCGAAGCCCGTCACGGCAATCGCCGCCAGGCGGTACGCGATGGATTCCTCTGCAGGAGCAATTTTCTTAGGCATGCTCGGCGCCTTTCAACCAGTCCGAAACCCACGCAACTTCCGCCGCGAGGGCTTCCTTGCGCCGCGGGAAGGGCCCGAGGATCGGCCCCTCGACATGCGCAAGATCGGCTTGCCAACCAGCAGGCGTCGGCTCCACGGCGGACACCCGCCGAATTTCAACCGCGCCGAGTTCAGAGAACTCAAGCGCATCGTCGTACACTGCGCGCAAGACCCCTTGCGCATCCACAATCAGTTCCATGAAATTGGTCTCCTGTATCAGGAAAAACCTGGTTCACCGCGGCCGCCGGACGATATTGCGCCGCGGCCGATCAATTAGTAAGGTCTCCAGCGACGCCTGCACGCCGTCCAACTGGGCGCGTATCCGGTCACGGAGCGAAGTGTTGGCCCGCAGTTCCTGCGGCGCGACACCGCGCAGCAGTTGTTGCGCTTGATCGACGAGGGTTTCGAGTTCCTCGTTCGATCCCACATTGAGCGTGCGAAACCGCTCAAAGAACCCGCGCAGATTGGTGACCGCCGAATCGCGAAACACTTTCGGGGGCCCTTCAGCATCGCCGGCGAGCCGCTCGGCCAGATGCGTCACCAAGTTGCCAAACTCTTCGCAGAACGCCTGCTCGGCCAGCGCCACCGCGTCATTAAACTGCAGCGTCACCCGCTCGCACTCTCGCCGATAGAGCTCGGGGCTCAGCCGCCGTAAGTACTCGGGGGGTTCGACTGCGGGGAACTCCCATGTCAGGGCGAACTCGTCGCGCAGCGACGAGGGATAGTCCCCAGGATGATAGAGTTGTCCGAGCCGCGCAGCGGCTGCCGCGCGGAGTTCGGGGTAGCAGCGCTCAAGCTCATCGACCGCCGATGAAAGCTCCGTCGCGAACTCGGTCAGCCGGTGGTGAAACTCTTCCACATCCGCTTGGCGAATGAGCCGCAGCCCCGGTTCCGGAAACGGGAGACTCAGCGCCTTCCAGTAACTGGTGGCCCGATTGCGAATCGCCGACACCGCCTGAAAAGCGGGATGCTTGGTGTCGAGCAGTTTTTTACTGGCGGCCAGCACGTCGCCCGAAGCGGCGAGCGCTTCGGCCGCTTGCGATTTCTGGCCGGGGGTCAGAGTTCGGCGCAAGCCGAACCACGAGAACGACAGTCGCACGCCCGTCATCGTCTGCCGCAGGCGCGCGGCAGGGGCGTGAGCAGTAGCGAGCGCGTCGCCCGAAGGCGGGCGCTCAAGAGTCATGGGCATGGAGAGAATAGGGGTAAGAGGATAGAGCAAGGTAAGTATTGGCCGACAGCTGATAGCCGATAGCCATCAGCCCCCACTAATTCGCCGACGGATCCAGCCGCACGCCGCGGCGTTTCGTCGACACCGGCGCTTGATAGATGCCCGGCTCGTGCGCCGAGAGACAGCGGCCGCTCGCCCACTGCCGCAGTTGGTGCAGCTGTTCGGCCGCGGAGATCGACACCGGCACGATCTGCTGCGCCGCCGTGGTGAGCGGCACGTCCAAGAGCGCCGCCAAGCGGCAGCAGGCCCGAATCTCGGCGCCAGTCCAGCCCTCATCGGCCGGTTGCGATTCTGCCTCTTGGATGCGGAACGCGGCCCGATGAATCTTCCAGATTGCGGTCCGCTCCTCGGCGGTCGGCAAGTCAAGAAAGAAGACCCCGTCGAAGCGTTCGGCGCGCAAGAACTCCGGCGGCAAGCGTTCGATCAAGTTCGCGGTGGCAATCACCATCACCTGGCTCGTGTGATCCGAAAGCCAAGTCAGTAAGGTCCCAAATATCCGGGCCGAGACGCCGCCATCCCCCGCTTGGCCGCCGACACCCGATAGCCCCTTATCAATCTCATCGATAAACACCAGACAGGGCGCCATCGCTTCGATGATGGCGATCGCCCGCCGGGTGTTCGCTTCGGTCTGACCAACCAGCGAACCCATGAGGGCGCCCAGGTTGAGTCGCAGCGTCGGCCGATTCACTTCGCTTCCCAGCGCTTTGGCAATCGCGCTCTTGCCGCACCCGGGAGGCGATAACAATAACACCCCTTTCGGTTGCACGGGCGAATCGGGCGGCTGGGGCCGGAGTGCGCGGAGGCAGAAGGACTTCAGCGCTGCCAATCCGCCGAGATCTGCGAACCGTTCCCGCCCGGCGCGCATTGTCACCAGATTCGTCTGCTGCAGTTGCTGCACCTTGAGGGTGAGAATCGTCGCGGGACTGAGTCGCCCTTCGCGCACGAGCGACAGACTAAAGGCCCCTTCGGCTTCATAGCGGGTGAGGCCCGCCGCCGCATCGAGCACGGCATTAAATTGTTCGCCCGTGGGCAACTCTTCGCCACTGGCGAGCTCGTGGGCGATCACCGCGAGTTGCTCGCGGCTGGGGAGCTCATGCCGCAGCACGACAAAGAGCTTTTCAAGTTCGCGGGGAAGTTCGGCTTGCGGCGACAGAATCACCACGAACGAGCGCTGCTGCTTGCCTTGCTCGACGTGGTGCGCGAGCGCCTGAATGATCTCGGCCGAGCCCAAGAAGTGGTGGAAGTTCACCAGCACGACGAGGCTGGTTTGCACCGGTTCGGCGAGATCGTGGGCGAGCCCGACGGCGGCGAGCGGATCGGTCGTGGCAGTTTCGGTGGCAGGCTCCAGCGGAAACTGCACCCCGCGGTAGAGGTCCCACACCGCAAGCCGCCACGTTTCCTCCCGGCAGAGCTGCGTCACTTCCAAAATCGCTTCGCGCTGTTCGTCGCTTTCAATCCAGACGCCAGAAAAACAGGCGTCAACATATTCACGGAGCACATTGGCCAGTGGCATTACAGTTCCGGGGCAGAATTCTTAAGGTGATCCGCTCCGGCGGAGCGGCCGCATAGAACTCGGCGGTGGGCTGGTCGGCGACCACGTCACCCAGCGCCGCCTCTAAATCACGGCTGACTGTGCGACAGCCCGCGCCCGCATAGCCGCGGGTTTCGAGCTGGGTTTGGCCGGTGGGCGAAATCGTGACGATGATCGTCTTCAACGGGCGGCTCCTTGTTGCAGAGTGAGCTGGATCGCACCGCTCGGCAGCGGCTGTTCAAGCACCGAAAAACCTTGGCGCCGGACAGTGGCGGTGGCGTGCTCGACGGCGTACGCCTGCAAGAACTCATCGAGCCGCTGGGGATTCCCCCAGTGGCCATTAAAATTGTCGTAGTGGAGGGCGCCCGCAGCGACGTCGCAGACGACCGGATAGAGCCAGTCACGCAGCCGCACGGCGTAGCCGGTGGCCTCTTGGCGGTAAATTTGAAACTGCCCCTGGGTGGGGGCCGGCAGGTGCAGGCGCTGGCAGGCGGCGGCGATCGTCGCCGGGCTGCGCACCTGGTTCGTGATGGTAACGAGGTGACTCATCGAAAGATTCTCGAACGTGGTTGAGGGGAAAGTAACTGGGGTCTGTGCGACTCATCAGATGCAACGGCCGAAGAGCGAATGGCGTACGCCCGGGTTCGCTTCGTACTGGGGCGAAGATAAACTTCCACCCGCAGCCCGGCATCAAATTGCTTCGGGCTCATCAAGCGCCACTCCGGGGGCGCTGCAAATTCTTTGTTCGCCAGTTTGACCAGCAGTTGCCGCTGGCGCCGCTTGGTCTTCAAAACCTGCTGGCCGTGCCAGCGTTTGATTAGCGCCATCGGCGCCCTCGCAGGATGTGGAGGCCATTCCAAAAGTGCTTGAGGGGTGCGGCCTCGAGCCCGAACCACTGCAGCACCAAGCGGCCGAGCGCGGCCAGCAACACAAACATCAGGTTCTTCATCACTTGACCTCGTTGGTTCCGGGCTGCGGTTGAGTTGGCGCCCCGGAGTCAGAAGGTGCAGCCGCGCCTTCGGCTTTTTGGATCAGTTTCGAAGCGACCCGCTCCGCGACCATTTCCATGAGGCGATGGAGCGGGCTCTCGGGAGCAATGGGGCCCGACGCTTGCGCCTCACGGCGGACATAAGGTTTCTGGCTCAAAGTAAAATTCTCCATGCGAGCACAAAAAAAGCCCTGGCTCATCGCCAGGGCTTACAAGGAATAAAGGATAAACAGCGTTACCAGCCCGAGGGCTATTCCGGCGCCGGCAAGGGATAACCCGCCAGCGGTTCAAAGCGGTACTTCGGATGCAGAATCCGCTTCAACTGGGCGATGTCGCGGGGAGGCTCCGCAAGAAACACGTAGGGCGTGTTGAGCCCCAGTTCGCGCATCTTGCGGTCGAGGACCAACGCCCGCTGCACCGCGGTCACGGTCGTCTTCCCGCTTGGAAGAGCGTCCGCAATCTCGTGCTGCGGCATCCCCGTCGCTGTGAGCGCGACGACCTCCTCCCGAATCCGAACGCGCTGCGGGGGATCATTGAACAGATCGATGATCACCGTCCGTGACAGGAACTCGACCAGTTCCGGCGCCCGCGCCGCATCGGGAATAAGCCCCGCCAGATCGAGCCGCACCAAGGCTCGCGGTAGAGGCGAGCCTCCTTCACACGACCGCACCAAGTAGACGTGAAACTCGGGCGCCAGCCGCCGCAGCACCAGACCGAACTCGGGCGAATCAATCGCCAACTCGCCAAAGGCCTCATCGTGGAGCTGCTGGAGCGCCGCCACGTCAGCCGGCAAGTCGAGTTGCTTCCGCTTCAGCTCTTCCAGCGCCATCCGCTCGCGAGCAAGTTGCAGGCGGCGTTTTTCGAGCTCGAATGAGAGTTGCTTCGTCGGCGCCGTTGGGCCCGACTCCAGGATCATCGCCTTAAGGCTCTGATCCTGCTTCGCAAGTTGGGCTTCGCTCTGGTGGAGTTGCTCCCAGCGCTGTGGGCCCCCGGCGACGTTTCGCTGGAGCGCAACCTGCACGAGCTCGCGGAACTGCTCGTCGTAACCCGCAAGCGTATGAAGCTCGGCGGTGATGATCTCGACCAGTCGCTGCGCCGCACGTGGACCGTTGAAGGAAAACGAGTTCCAGCAGAGCCGCTTGCGTGCGCCCTTGCAAATCAGATTGTGGGTTTGGCCGTTGCCACCCCAAACGCACTCCTGTCCGCAGTAGGCACACTTCGCATGCTGTCCGGGAAAGGAGGTCTGCTTCCGACCGCGCCGATAAAGCGGATCCTGGCCCGCCACATCATGCCGTGCGTTGCCGGCATTCCGCTTATCAAGCAGCAGGTTAACTTCATCTTGGTCAGCCGCCGAGATATGCGCTAGGTGCGGGCAGTCGATGAAGTTGACATCTTCGCGATCGCACTTCACCGCGATCCGCTTACCCGACTCATTGTGCTTCACCGTCTTGGTAAACCCGCGTCCAGGCCGACCGCTCAGGATCGGATTGCGAAAGTAACGACGGACCGCGGGGCCCGTCCATTCCTGAAGCTCGCAGTACGGCCCCGTGGCGTAGCCCACCCGGTTAAAGTAGTCAGCGACCAGGGTGCAGTTTTTTGACTCGCGGAGGAGCCGCAGCCCTTCGGCGATGATCGGGGTCGCGGAGTCGACCTTAACCCAATCAAAATAGGTTTCCGCGTTCTCCGGCTTGTTGTAGCCGGCGACGGGCAATGCGACCGCGGCCCCATTCCGCTTGAAGCGCTTCATCAGCTTTGTTTTCAGCCGCTGGGACGTATGTTGGTTGTGTCCCATGTGGTCGCTGCAAGCCGCCATGAGGTCCGATTCCCATGACTCATCGACTGTGTCAATGCAGTCGTGAATGGCGATGCAGCGCACGCCGTGGTCCACGGCGACGCCCCAGAGCCGAACCGCCTCCGCGCCCCGGACAAGTCGGCCCGCGTCCTCCATAATCAAGAAATCGAGCTTTCCCGATCGCAGCAGCAGCTCGACTTCTTCTAGCTCAGGACGATCGAGTTGTTCACCCTTGCCAGTAGTCTTGATGAAGATGTACTCGACCTCACCAGAGTAGAGGTCAGTGATCTCCTCGCGGATGTGATCGGTCTGGTCCTCCAGACTGACCTCCTTTTGATCTCCGCAACCGCTGATCCGGGCGATGCCGCCGACCACCAGTGTTTCCCCATTGCGGGGCTTAATCTCTTTCTCAGAACGACGCATAGCAGCAGTTCTCCTGCGAGACTGCAGAACCAATTCTCCTTGGCACAATGTGCCAAAAAGGGTGGCACTTCGTGAGTACTTGTGACTCCTCCTGACACTTCGTGACAAGGAGTTAAATCCTTGCTACTGAAGAGGCTAGCGCTGTAAGAGATGGCGCAGCAATGGGTTACGCCATTCACGTTTGAGAACCATTGGAACACGGCTCCGTTCGGGAGTACAATCGCGCTGTCGTTAAATACGCTTTGCGTCCTCAACCAAGCCCGTCGCTAATCGCATGAAAGGAAAAGCCGCCACGGCTGCGATTGGGCTCTCCGTGCTCTTCATGGTGGTCTACAACGCCACGCTCTACTTCGCGAATCAGCGGAGTGATGTGCCCACGTGGTGCTACGACTGGGAACTCATCATTCCGTTTGTGCGGTGGATGATTGTGCCGTACATGTCGATTGATCTCTTCTTTTTCATCGCGCCGTTTTTCTGCGTCACGCCGCGAGAGCTTACGGTGCATACGCGGCGGATTACGTTCTGCATTTTGGTGGCGGGACTGATCTTCTACGTCTATCCGCTGCGGCTGGTGTGGGAGCGCACGCCGATCGACGGTTGGCTCGGCATTATCTACAACCCGTTCATCGCGGTCGATATTCCGTTCAATCTGTTGCCGTCGCTGCATATTGCACTCCGGACCGTACTGGCGGAGTTGTATGCGCGCAAGACCACCGGCCCAGTGCGCTGGCTATCGCATGTGTGGTTCAGTCTCATCGGGTTTTCGACGCTGCTGATTCACCAGCATCACATTGTGGATGTCATCGGCGGCTTCGCATTGGGCGCCTACGCGCTCTACTTCTATCCGCTGGGCGATTTTCGGTTGCCGACCGTGCCGAACCCACGCATTGCGCTCTACTACGCGCTATTGCCGCTGGTGTCGCTGGGGCTCATGGCGGTGTTACCGCGCGAAGGGCTGGTGCTGCTCTGGCCGGCGATCGCGGGGATCATCGTGATGCTCGGCTACGTTGAGTTGGGCCCTGGCATCTACCGCAAAATGGCGGGGTGCTTGCCGTGGAGTTCGCGATTTGTACTCGGGCCAATTCGCTTCGGGCAGTATCTCTCGCTGCGGTACTACCAGCGGCAATGCGGGCCGTGGGATGAAGTGGCTCCCGGCGTGTCGATCGGCCGGAAACTCACCGCGACCGAAGCGCGAGACGCCATTGCAGAGGGCGTGACCGCGGTGCTCGATTTAACCGCCGAGTTCTGCGAAGTTGAACCGTTCCGCAATCTCACGTACCGCAACATCCAGGTGCTCGACCTGACGGCGCCAACTCAGCAGCAACTCGCGCAAATGGCGGAGTTCATCACCCGGGAGTGCCAACTCGGAAAGGTTTACGTCCACTGCAAAATCGGCTATTCCCGCAGCGCGGCCGCGGTGGGAGCGTATCTCTTGGCGAGCGGCCGAGCGAGCACGAGCACCGAAGCGATCGCCCAACTTCGCGCCGTGCGGCCCTCGATTGTCGTCCGGCCGGAGATTATCCTAGCGCTCCAGCAGTTCAGCCGCGCGCGGGACAATGCGGAATGAAGACCTTCGCCTGCCCACGACTAGATCAACATGGCGAGCATCTACGACATTAAGCCGCAGTTTCAGGCGCTCCTACGTCCGGCCACCATCCGGTTGGCGGCGTGGGGGGTGACGGCAAACCAGGTGACCGTTGCCGCGGCGGTGCTGTCGCTGGTAGTTGGCGGGGTGATTGCCGTCGCGCAGCCAAACATTCGCGTGTTACTATTGTTGCCCGTGGTGCTATTGGTGCGGATGGCGCTCAACGCGGTGGATGGGATGCTCGCGCGAGAGCACAACCAAAAGTCCTCGCTCGGGGCGATCCTTAATGAACTGGGTGATGTCATTTCCGACGCCGGGCTGTACCTGTCGCTCGCGACCGTCGCCGGCGTTCGGCCCACACTCGTGGTGCTGATGGTGCTGCTGGCGATTCTCTCCGAGCTCGCCGGCGTGGTCGCCGTGCAAATCGGCGCGAGCCGGCGCTATGAGGGGCCGATGGGCAAGAGCGATCGCGCGTTTGTCATCGGCGCGTTGGGACTCGCGCTCGGACTCGGTGTGTCGCCGGGGCGCTGGACCGATTGGCTGCTGATTGTTATGTCCGCGCTCATCGCCTACACGATCTACAATCGCTGCCGTCGAGCCCTGCGGGAGGCGCCATGAGTTGGTGGACTTCGTTGGAATCGCCGGTACGGGTGACGGTCCTCGCCATTCTTGCGGCGCTGGTGGTCGCGTCGATCGCCGTACGCATTTTGAAGCTCACGCGGCCCAATAAAGACTGGACCGAGATCGCGCTCCGCACGCGCACGTGGTGGATAATCGCCGGCATTTTCCTCTTCGCGATCGTCGCCCATCGCACGGTTTCGATTTTGTTCTTCGCGCTCGTGAGCTTCTTGGCCCTGCGTGAATATCTTGGGCTGGTGCCGCAGCGCGAAGCAGATCGACGAGTACTCATTTGGGCGTACCTCGCCGTGCCGCTGCAATTATTGTGGGTCTACTTGGAATGGTACGGGATGTTCATCATCTTCATCCCCGTCTACATGTTTCTGCTGCTGCCGCTGCGGATGGTGTCGATCGGCCAAACCGAAGGCTTCATCCGCGCCGCCGGCACGCTGCATTGGGGGCTGATGCTAATGGTTTACAGCCTGAGCCATGCGGCGTTTCTGCTCAGCTTGCGACTGCGCGACGACCCCGAGCGCTTCCCCGGCCCCGGCATGGTGCTGCTGTTGGTGCTGCTGACGGAACTGAACGATATCTTTCAGTTCCTGTGGGGCAAGAGCTTGGGCCGCCGAAAAATTGTGCCAACCGTGAGCCCCGGTAAAACGTGGGCCGGCTTCTTGGGGGGCGTAGCGACGACGACCGCGCTCGCAGCGCTCATCGGCCCCGCGCTTTCGCCGATGAACACCTGGCAAGCGGCCGGCGCGGGGTTCTTGGTGGGCGTCTCCGGTTTCATCGGCGACATCTGCATCTCCGCGATGAAGCGCGACCTCGGCGTCAAAGACAGCGGCACACTGCTCCCTGGCCACGGCGGCATCCTCGACCGTATCGACAGCCTCACGTACACGGCCCCGCTGTTTTTTCATTATTTGTATTGGATGTTTTTGTTTCACTCTTACGGGGCGAAGCTGGCGCCGGTGTAGCACCGTCCTCTACATCCAAAGAAGAGATTTACCACAGAGGGCACAGAGAGCATGGAGGGAAACACAGAGAGAAGAAAGGTGAAAAGGTCGAAGAGACCAATTCGCCTCAACAACTGCTTCACGTTTCTGCCTTTTGACCCCTCGACCTTTGTCCCTCTCTCTGTGCTTCTTCTGTGCTCTCTGTGGTGAAACATTTTAGTTGAAGGTAAGAACGTGCTGCCCCTACGATCACTCTCGCACCGCCAGCGACACGCTAAAAATCCCCGCGTCGTCGATCAGCATCGAGATTTTCTTGAAGCCGGCTGTCGCCACTAACTCGTCCATCTCAGCTTGCGTGCGGCAGCGCATCTCCCACGGGTCGCCGTCGCGGTTGGGCAGCACGCGGGCGATCATCTCCTGCTGAGGATGCCACGGCTGATTCGTGTAAATCAAAAACCCGCCCGACGCCACTGCTTGCGCCAAGCCGCGCAGCGAGTTTTGAATCGGCGCATTTGAAGGAAATAGCTCATAAAGCCCTGACACAATCGCCAGATTCGGCCGCGGCGTGATTGAGGAAATAGCATCTGCATCGAACGCATCACTCGCGCGATACTCGACGGACTCGATCCCCATCTGGCGCGCGATCTTGCGGCCCGCTTCGAGGCCGCCCAAGTCACGGTCGCACAGCACGGCCGACATTGCCACCTGCGGGTGGTTCTTAATCGTGTCGAGCACATACCGCCCCGGCCCCGCGGCAATGTCCAAGAGCCGCACCGCCTCGCCGCGACCCGAGAGCTCGCCAATCGCGTGATCGAGCAGCCGCTGCACATGTATCTTCCGCTGGCGGATGCCGCGCCAGCCGGGCGAGTTGAGGTACGCCCGGTCGATCCACCGCCCGATGAACGATTTCCCCGTCGGCGTATTGCGATAGACGTGATCGAGCGATTCGCCCGAATCGAACCCCGTCCGCCAGCCGACCTGCACCCCTTCGCTCAACCGGCCAGCCGTGGTAAGCCCCAACCACTGCATGCCGTACCACCACCGTTTCGGCGAGAGCAGACTCGGTTTCAAGGTGAGCCGCGTGAACTCGGCGTGCGTGTAGCCCTGGCGATCCGCGTTCAGCAGCGACCGCTTCGGCGTTGGCTGATCGAATTGCGTGGTGACGAACTCGCGAATGGCGTCAATCGGCTGCTGGCGATCAAACTCCCACAAGGTTGAGTGAAAGAACTCCGGATACGCATCGACTTGTTTCACCACCGAGGAGAGCCGATCGTACAGCGCCAGTTGCGGCGGAATCTCCACCACCCAGTCGGCGCCGGAGATTTGCAGCAGGGTGGGCGTTTCAATGGCGCCGGCGTCTTGGATCAGCCGCGTTGCCGTGTCGTGCAGCCCGAGCAAGATGTTCACCGCAATTTGTGGCGAGATCAGCTTGTCTGCCGCGTATTCCCGCTGTTGCTGCGGATCGTGAGTGAGCAGTTTCGGTTTCACATAGCTGCGAATGAACGATTTTGGTTTCAGCCAGTGCAGCAGCCGCAGCCCCGGAATGGCCAACGGCACATAAAGCTTGATCCGCAGCGCCGGCGTGGCGATCGCCAACGCGCGAATCGGCGGCGCGAAGTCATGCACCCACGTCGCTGCAACCACGGCGCCAACGCTCTGCGCGACGACCGCCATCTGTTCGAGCGGAATGTCGAACTCACCGCTCACATGCCGGACGAACTCATCCGCATCCGCCACCAGCCTGCCAAAAGATTCGGCGTACCCTCGCTCCCCGGGCGACCGCCCATGCCCGCGCGCATCCCACGCGAAGAACCAGTAGTCGGGCAGATTTACCCGCTCGATAAAGTCCTGCCACCGCCCCGAATGCTCATGCCCGCGATGAAACAACACGATCGCCCGCCGCGCGTCTTGAGCCGTTGGTTTCCAAACGCGATAGAACAGCGGCGTGCCGTCGCTCAGCGGGTAGGTTCGCTCTTCGGCGGGGCGGGTGGTCATAGGACGCTCTCCTGATGTAATCAATGCGGACGGGCGCACTTCAAGAAACAGTCGCTCATTGTACCAGCGAACTCTGCGTGGTGGTGACCCGGTCGAATTGAGCTTGACGAACAGCCCAGTACCCATACACTTGTACATATACAAGTTGAGAAGGAGCGCGATGAATATTGAAGCAAAATTAGCCATCCTCGCCGACGCGGCAAAGTACGATGCTTCCTGCGCCAGCAGCGGCGCCAAGAGCACGCGGGCCGGCAGCAAGATTGGTAGTACCGAAGGGATGGGCATTTGCCACAGTTACACGCCGGATGGCCGGTGCGTGTCGCTGCTAAAGATCTTGCTGACTAACTACTGCGTTTACGATTGCAAGTACTGCATCAACCGCATCTCCAGCGATACCCCGCGGGCCCGGTTCACGGTGGACGAAGTCGTCCGGCTGACGCTCGACTTTTACCAGCGGAACTACATCGAAGGGTTGTTCCTTAGTTCCGGCGTGATTCAATCGCCCGACTACACGCTGGAACAACTGGTGTTGGTCGCCAAGACTCTGCGGGAAGTCCATCACTTTGGCGGGTACATTCACCTCAAAGGCATCCCCGGCGCGGCGCCCGAACTTCTCACCGCCGCGGGGCAGTATGCGGACCGGATTAGCGTGAATATCGAACTGCCGACCAAAAGCGATCTGGTGCAACTGGCGCCTGAAAAGCGGATGGAGCAGATTGATGGCGCCATGACCACGTTGCGCGAAAAGATGGACGAAACGCACGCCGACCGCAAAGCGGGCCTCACTCCGCCACGCTTCGCTCCGGCGGGGCAAAGCACGCAGATGATTATCGGCGCCACGCCGACGCCCGACTTGGAAGTGCTACGCACGTCGTCGCGGCTATACAAACAGCGGCGCTTGCGGCGCGTGTACTACTCGGCGTTCAGCCCGATCCCCGACCCCGACCAGCGGCTTTCACCAACTCAGCCGCCGCTGGTGCGCGAGCATCGGCTCTACCAAGCCGACTGGCTGCTGCGGTTCTACGGGTTCGGTGTGGAAGAGCTGGTCACAGAGCCGGACCAGAATCTGTCGCTCGTGCTCGATCCGAAACTCGCGTGGGCGCTGGCGCATCGCGAGGAGTTCCCGGTGGATGTCAACCGCGCTGGCCGGCGAGCATTGCTGCGCGTGCCGGGGATCGGCGTGCGCACCGTGAACCGCATCTTGCAGCTTCGCTGCGTGCGGTCCTTGCGGCTAGCGGACCTGAAAAAACTGCGCGTGGCGTGGAAGCGGACCGAACCGTTCGTGCTCGCCGCGGATTCCAACCATGGCGTGAGGCAACTCGATAGCGAACGGCTGATTCAGCGCTTCCTGGCGCCAACGCGACAGCGCACGCTCTTCGACTTGGGAGTGAGCGCAATCGAGGGCGAGTTTTAATGCGACGGTTCACGGTGGATGATTTCGACAGTTGGCGAGCAATCGCGCGGCAAGCGTTGGCCGCTGGCATTGAGCCGCGTGCGTTGAGTTTCCAGCGGTCCAAGCAGGAGAAAACCCTGTTCGACGATGAAGCAAATGATGATGACTTGCCGTCATCACGTTCTGCTTCACCGCTTCGGCTCTCCAAAGAGTTCATCGCCTTAGCGCAAATGATCAGTTGCCACCGCGATCCCAACGCGTTTAATCTGCTCTACCGATTGGGGTGGCGAGTTCTAAACGGCGAACCGCTATTGCTGCGAGACACGCTCGATGATGATGTCGCCCGTGCCGTACGCTGGCAGCAGCAAGTGCGACGGGACGCCCACAAAGCGAAGGCGTTCGTCCGCTTTCGGCCTGTCGGCGAGCAGAAGTTCTTCGCGTGGCATCGGCCCGATCATTGGGTACTCAAACTGATTGGGCCCTTCTTCGCGCGGCGGTTTCCCAATGTCGAATGGATGATCGGCACGCCGCTGGAGATCGTCACTTGGAATCGGCGGAAACTTGAATATGGCGCTGGGATGCCAACCGATCCCGGCGCCGACGCCGATGCGTGTGTTGACTTGTGGAAGACCTACTACGCTTCCACCTACAACCCGGCGCGGACGAACGTGTCGATGATGAAGCGCGAAATGCCGGTCCGATACTGGGCGACGATGCCCGAGACGGCGCTCATTCAAGAACTTTTGACCGCGGCCGATTCGCGCACCGCCGAGATGATTATAAAGGGCGAGACACCGGTTCATCCCGCGAACGCCGGATACACCAATCTCCACGGGTTGAACGAAGCGGCGCGAAGTTGCAGCGCGTGCGAGTTGTGCGAGCATGCGACGCAAACCGTGGTTGGCAGGGGCCCCCCATCCGCTCGCTTGATACTGGTCGGCGAACAACCGGGCGACGAAGAGGACCGCACCGGCCAACCGTTTGTCGGGCCCGCTGGCCGATTGCTTGAGGAGTTGATCGCCGAAGCAGGCATCGATCGCGAATGGCTTTATGTCACCAACGCCGTGAAGCATTTTTACTTCGTCGAGCGTGGCGAGCGGCGACTGCACAAGCGTCCCTCGGCCCGGCACCTCGCTGCGTGCCAGCCGTGGCTCCACCGTGAGCTCGAGCTCGTTCGACCCGTCATGGTGCTCTGTTTGGGCGTCACGGCGGCGCAGTCGCTCATCGCCGCCGACTTTCGGATGAACGCTTCGCGCGGCAAGGTTTTCAGCGTTCCGCACCACCAGGCGGTCATGGCCACCTATCACCCGTCGGCAATTGTGCGGGCGCCCTCGGCCGAAGCCGCGGCGCGGATGCGGAGTGAACTACTCGCTAATCTACGGCAGGCGTTCGAGCTGTCCGTTGCCAGACCGGCTCAAGCAGGTCAAAATGTGAAGCGGTAACGCATTCGGAAGAGGAGCATCGCCGTGGCGACTGGCATCACTTGGTACGGCCATAACTGCTGGCTTCTTGAATCGGCGGGGCAGCGGCTTTTGATCGATCCGTTTCTGAACGACAGCCCCGTCGCTCCGCTGAAGGCTGCCGATGTGGCCGCGGAATTCGTGCTAGTTTCGCACGGCCATTTCGATCACATCGCCGATGCGGCCAGCATCGCCAAACGCACCAGCGCCGTGGTGCTGACCAACTTCGAGTGTGGCAACTGGTTAGCAGGGCAGGGGGTGGCGGCGGACAAGATCATCGGCATGAATCCCGGCGGCGCGGTGACGCAGCCCTTCGGGCGACTCAAGATGACGCCGGCGATTCATAGTTCCAGTCTGCCCGACGGAACGTATGGCGGAGCGCCGTGCGGACTGCTCTTGGAACTAGCAGGGCAACGGCTGTACTTTGCGTGCGACACAGCGCTATTCAGCGACATGCAACTCATCGGGGCCGCGGGACTCGATCTGGCGGTGCTGCCGATTGGCGACCGCTTTACAATGGGGCCTGACGACTCATTGCTCGCGACGAAGCTGCTCAGTCCACAGCGTGTGGCACCGTGTCACTACAACACCTGGCCGCCCATCAACCAAGACGCGGCCGCGTGGGCGGAGCGCATCCGCTTGGAGACGTCGGCCATTCCTTTTGTGCCGCAAATCGGCGAAGCGTTTGAAATATGAAGCTTTTCCATCAATATACCGCGGCTGTATTCCTTTTGCTCAGTGCGACTTTCGCGCATTCAGCCGAACCGGTTGCGTGGAAGTTCAGGCCAGGCGAAGAGGTCACGTATGAAGTCAAACAGACACAGGTCGCGAAGATCACGGCGCCGGACGGGCGGCTGATTGATTCCGCCGTTGAGCAAGTCACCACGCTCACCTGGAAATGCACCGAACAGCTCGATTCCGGCACGATGGCCATCGAGCAAAAGATCGAGAGCATTCAAGTCACGCTCGCCGGGCTCGGCCAACCGGCGTCGCAGTACGACACCAAGAATCCGAACACGGTGGAGGGCGCCGCGGCGATGCTCGCGCCCCTGTGCGATGCTCTGGTTGCTTCACCGCAAAAACTCACCTTGAGCCCGGCGGGTGAACTTAAGTTCGGCGAGCCGAGCGAGACGCTCGCGGAAACGGTGGAGAAGTCA
Source organism: Pirellulales bacterium (assembly GCA_022841705.1). Lineage (GTDB taxonomy): Bacteria > Planctomycetota > Planctomycetia > Pirellulales > Lacipirellulaceae. The sequence continues at coordinate 682,976 of JALHQZ010000002.1, read as the reverse complement.
CCGGCGGGCGTCGTTTCAGCACGCGCGGTGCTAGAGAACCTTGCCGCCGCGCTGACCGTACCCCTGCCGATTGGCGCTGCCGAGCCGGGCGTGAAAACGTCATTACGCCGCACCATCGAGGCGCCCGAACCGCTGGCCGGTCCGGCGGCGATGTCGGCCACTTATGAATTCGTCGGGCCGCGGGTGGTAGAAGGGCAAAAGCTCGTCGTATTTCGACCGACTTGGGAGCTCGCCGAGGTTACGGACGGCGGGACTGCGGCGGTAACTCTTGGCCCTCAAACGACAACCGGAGAGGTGTTGTTCGACCCAGCCCTGGGCCGATTAGAGTCCAGTGATGTCGTTCACAAAATCGAACTTGAGACGAGTGCGGGCGAGCAGTTGGTCGAGGGGGTGAATGAAGTGACTTTCTCTGTCCGGCGGGTGGAGCGCTAAGACGCAGGCGTGGGCCCCAGCTGGGGGCGAATTTGGATTTCGTCGCCGACGATGCGGACTTCGAAGACATCGACACCCAATCGAGGGTTGTCACACCACTTGCCATTCAAAATATTGAACCGCCACGCATGCCAGGGACAGGTGACGGCGCCCTCTTCATCAAGATACCCTGCGCCGAGCGAAGCGCCCTGGTGTGGGCACATATCGTCGATCGCATGGTACTGGCCGTTCCGCAGAAAGAGAGCCACGGGCCGCTTGCCCATCAGCACGGTGCGACCTTCGCCTTCGGGCACGTCGCCGACTTTTGCAACGGTGATAAACTCCCCCATCGCGCGGCTACATCCTTTCAAACGCCAGAGCGTAGTAGCCGTGAGCGCGATAGCCGACCGTGAAGGGCATTAAGAGTCCCGCGATGGCGTTTTCGATCAGCTTGGGCTTCAGCGCGCGACCGGCGGACCGCACGATCGACGGGCTTTTGAAGTACATCCGCGCCAGCTTGTAAAGCCGCGCCAAGTCGCTGCGCGTGGCGGCGGAGAGGTCGACGCACTCGAGTTCCTGAAAGCCATCGGCCGAAATGGCGCCGCGGAACTCATCGAGCAGACTGAACGCATTGACCGCCGTGGTCTTCTCCACCAGTTGCGCCGCTTGCTGCAACTCGGGCGCGAAGATTTCGAGCGGCTGTAACCGAAAGCAGTCAATCACCACCAATCGTCCGCCAGGTCGCAAAAGTCGACGTGCTTCGTGCAGGGCCTGATGGACATCGGCTGTTTGGCACAGCGTTTCGACGGCCAGCACGCCGCAAACGGAAGCATCGCCGTACATCAAATGCTCGTAATTTGCGACCGCGAACTGCAAGTTCTCGAGCCCTTCGCTGTCACGAATCGCGTCCCGCACGTGGTCCTCGCACAGATCGACACCCAGAAACGTGCATTCGGGCCGACGTTTCGCCAGCCAGCGCAGGTTGTAACCGGCGCCACTGCCAAACTCGATCGCGTGCCGGCCATCGCACGCATCGAAATGCCGCAGAAAGAACTCCCCCTGCTCGGCGAAGCTGGAGGTCGTGGCGCCCCCTGCGGTGTTGAGCGCGAGATGCAGTGCTCCCTCCGCGGAATGGAACCGGCGATAGCCGCCATCGCATTGGTCGTAGTAATCGACGACATCGCTCGGCGAAATTCGTCGCGCGAGAATCGCTTCGACATCGAAGTTCGCTTTCACCTGCGCAAGCGCTTGTTCCAAGCTGAGATCCAGAATCGCGCAAACTTCGGCGATGTCCACCGTGACGCTCCCGATTCGTAAATAGCCCGATTCCCAATGGGCCGAATGTTATTCGGCCCAGCGCCGACCAACCTAGTCAACCGGCGGCAAGCTCGGGTTCGGTTCAACTGGCGCCGCCTCGTCGGCGACTGCCACCTTGCTCGATCCGCGCGCCAGCTCGTAAGCCAAGAACGCGCCGACCGCGATCATCGCGAATTGAATCGGCGAAAAATCTTTGCGCGGCTTCATTCGGCCTGCGGCTGGCAAATTGAGTGGAATGTCTCTAACGGGGGCCACTTCGACCGGCGCTTCTTCGGCGGCTGGAGCGTCTCCTTCTGCTTCGGCGGCTGCTTCGGCGGCGGGCTGAGCAGGAGCTTTCGGGGCGGAAACCATGGCCGAGGCGTTGCGCGCCTGCACCGCTTTGGCGACCACTTGCATCCCGCCGACGATTCCGGCGAGCGCGATGAGCGCCGACAAGGCGCCGCGCAGATAACTTACCGTGTTGACGACAGTCGGATCGAACTTCCGGACGCCAAGCCCCGTGAGCAGGCCAATGACCACCGCCATCCAGGGGGCCTCGCCACTCTTCATCACGTAACCTTCCAGCACCACATGGGCGATCACCCCTACCACCGCGCCTACCGCCGCTCCGATCACTGTCTTACTAGCCGACATGGGACACGCTCCTCCCCCGCACTGTGAAAAGTTGCCACAAGCCTTTCGTGGCTTGCCCGCTATAGATCAGATTTCTGCTGGACGGAAATCTACTGCACCATCTTCCGCAATCGTTAGTGTACGCTGCGGGAAAAGCCAGCGTCAACATTGGCCGGGCCCTCTATCGCAAATATCTGCCCGCTTACCGGGAAGAGGGCGTTCAAGCTAGAATCGCCTTTAAGCCTTCAGGTGGCGGAAACTGTTTATCACGAGCGGGACTTTAGCGGAGGGACGAGCGAGATGGCGAGTTCGTTGAAAGTGGCGGTGATTGGGGGCGATGGGATCGGGCCAGAGGTGGTTAATGCTGCCCTTGAAGTGCTGGACGCCGCGGCGCCCGGCTGCCAGTTGGCCGTGGAGCGGCAAGATTTCCCCTTTTCCGCGACGCACTTCATCGAAACGGGGCATGTGCTTGATGACGCCGACATCGCCGAACTCCGCAAGTTCGATGCAATTTTTCTGGGCGCCGTCGGCGGCCAGCCGAACGATCCCCGGCTCGCCGGCGGGGTGATTGAAAAAGGCATCCTGCTGCGGCTGCGGTTCGAACTCGACCAGTACGTGAACCTCCGGCCGGTAACGCTCTACCCGGGGATCGACACGCCACTCAAAGGCAAGACCAGCGAGCACATCGATTTCATCTGCGTGCGCGAAAATACCGAGGACCTCTACTGCGGGCTCGGCGGCATCGTGCGCAAAGACACGCCGCAGGAAGTGAGTAACCAAACGATGGTCGCCACGCGGTTCGGCGCCGAGCGCTGTATCCGCTACGCTTTCGAGCTGGCCCGCACGCGCAAGCGAAAGCATCTCACGCTCGTCCACAAAACCAACGTACTCACCTTCGCTGGTGATACTTGGCATCGCACCTTTCAAGCGGTGGCGAAGGAGTATCCGGACGTGGCGACTGGCTACCATCACGTCGATGCGTGCTGCATGTATATGGTTGCGAAGCCGGAGGTGTACGATGTGATTGTGGTGCCGAACATGTTTGGCGACATCATCACCGATCTCGGCGCCGCCATCGCCGGCGGAATGGGCATCGCGTCGAGCGGCAACCTCAATCCCGATGGCGTGGCGCCTTCGATGTTCGAGCCGGTGCATGGTTCAGCGCCGGATATCGCGGGGCAGAACATCGCCAACCCGATCGCCGCGATAGATTCGTTGGGGCTCCTGTTGCGCGAGACGGGCCGCATCAAGCACGTCCCCGCGGCCGTAAAATGCGGCGAGCAAATCGGCGCGGCGGTGAAGAAGGTGACGCCAAAGTTCGCCGGGAAGAATCTGGACCGGTCGGGGTACGGCACCAAAGAAATCGCCCAAATGGTCATTGCGGCGTTGTAAAAATAAGGTCTACCGCCAAGGACGCTAAGTGCGCGAAGCAGGTATAATGAAGCCACTTGGTGCTCTTTGCGTCCTTGGCGGTTCCATTCGTCCCGCGCTATGACCTCCGCCGTCCAAATCAGGAACCTCGAAAAACTCTACCCGCTGGCCGGTGGGGTGGTGGCTGCGCTACGCGGCGTCTCGTTCGAAGTGCCGCAGGGGGATTTTGTCTCGATCATGGGGCCCTCCGGCTCCGGTAAGAGCACGCTGCTCAACCTGCTCGGCTGTTTGGATCGTCCCACGGCGGGGGAATACTTTCTCGGGGGCGAGAATGTCGCCGAGATGAGTGATGACCAGCTCGCCGAAGTGCGCGCCACGCGGTTGGGGTTTGTGTTTCAATCGTTCAATCTGCTTTCGGCGCTGACCGTGGTGGAGAACATCGAACTGCCGCTCTACTACAGTGGCCGGCTGAATCGGGATTCACGAGCGCGCTGTCATTCGCTCGCCAAGCGCGTGGGCTTGGGCGATCGGCTCGATCATCGGCCCGCGCAACTTTCGGGGGGACAGCAACAGCGCGTTGCCATCGCGCGCAGTTTGGTGAACGATCCCCGCTTCATGCTGGCCGATGAACCAACAGGGAACCTCGACTCGGCGACCACTCTGGAAATCTTGCAGCTGCTGAAAGAGCTGAACGATGAAGGCCGCACGATTGTGCTGGTCACTCACGAGCCCGAAGTGGCGGCCCTCACCAAGCGGACCATTCTGTTGCGCGATGGGCTGGTGCAATCGGATGAGCTTCGCACGCCGGGGGCGCCACGATGATCCCCCGACTCTCTCGCACGCTGCTCCTCGCATTTCGCAGTCTGCTCTTGCATCCGCTGCGCACAACGCTCACGGTACTCGGCATCCTCATCGGCGTCGCGAGCGTCGTGTGGCTGCTAGCGATTGGCGAGGGAATCAGCCGGGCGTCGCAGGAGCAAATCGCTAGCCTTGGCGCCCGTAACATCATCGTCCGCACCGTGAAGCCGGCAAGCGATGAGTTTGAGGGCGAAATCTACGGCCTCACCCGCAAAGATTTTTTACTCCTCTCCTCGACCGTCCCCACGCTAGAGCGCGTGCTGCCGATTCGGGAAATTCCCGAGGAGTTCCGCTACCGCACCCGCAAGCTCGAAGGCCGACTTGTCGGCTGCACGCCAGATTACGCCGAGTCGATGCGACTAAAACTCGCTGGCGGGCGATTCTTTTCCGATGGCGACATGCGCGAGGAACGCAACTACTGCGTGCTGGGCGCCGAGACAGCCGCCAAACTATTTCCGGTGGGCGATCCTGTGGGTGAGAAGATTCTCATCGGCGATGAATGGTACGACGTGATTGGTTTCATGCGCGACCGGGCGCCGAGTGCCGGTGTCGGCGGCTCGTTCGCCGCCGAGGATTACAATCGCGATGTCTACATCCCCATCCGCACGCTCTGGCGGCGCGTAGGGGATATGTACGTCATCACCAAGCCAGGGCAGTTTCAGCGCGACATCATTGAGCTGAACCAAATCACGCTCACCGTTGCCGACACGGCCGACGTGCTGCCGACCGCCGATGTGGTGCGCGATTCGATCGCCCGCAACCATACGCTGAGCGACTACCGCATCACCGTGCCGATGGAACTCTTGGAGCAAGCGAACACCACGCGGCTCCTCTTCATTATTTTTCTCGGCCTAATTGCGGCGATCTCGCTAGTGGTCGGCGGCATCGGCATCATGAACATCATGCTCGCCACGGTGACGGAGCGGACCCGCGAGATCGGCATCCGCCGCGCGCTCGGCGCGAAGCGGCGGGACATCGTCGAGCAGTTCCTGATGGAAAGCACAGTCCTCTCAATCGCCGGCGGCATCCTCGGCGTCGGCATCGGCCTCTTATGCCCGGCCGCCGTCTCCCTCCTCCGCGCCGCCTTCACCGCCCGCTTCCCCGAGATGCAAAACGCTCTGCCGGAACTCATCCGCAACGTCACGCCGATCATCGTCCCGTGGTCGATCCCCGTGGCCCTCGGCATTGCGGTGGTGGTGGGCGTGGTGTTCGGCGTGTACCCGGCGATGCGCGCGGCGAAGCTGGATCCGATTGTGGCGCTGCGGCATGAGTAGCCGTGCCCTGGAGCGCGTCATCAGCCCCCAGCGTCAGTCGGGGGGGAACCCCGCACTTCCCGCTGCGCCCATTCTATTTTAAGTTGACTCCTCCCCCAACTGACTCCGGGTGCTCAGGCGAGAAATTGAGAGGAGTATGATTACCAAACTCACCGGCCGCATTGCCAACGTTTCGGCGGAGATCGCCACGCTTGCGGCGGGGCCGTTTGAATACGAGGTGTTGATTCCCGAGTTCGCGCGGCGGAACTTGCAGCTCCGCGTCGGCGAGGAGACCAGTCTCCACACACTCGAGTACCTCGACGGCAACCCCACGCAGGGCAAGCTGGTGCCGCGGATGGTGGGGTTCATCAGCCCCATCGAGCGCGAGTTTTTCGAGATGTTCTGCCAAGTCGATGGCGTGGGCGTGAAGAAAGCGCTCCGCGCGATGGTTCGCCCGGTGGCGGAGTTGGCGACGATGATCGAAGAGTCAGACGTGAAAGGCCTCAGCACGCTGCCCGGCATCGGCCCCGCGACCGCCGAGCGGGTGGTCGCCAAACTGCGTAGGAAAGCGGCGAAGTTTGCGCTCCTCGTGGGCCGCGATCTGCCGATCGCCGCCGATGTCGAACGCGACCTCGTGACCGAAGTCTTTGACATCCTCCGGACCCTCGGCCACAGCGACGCCGACGCCCGTCGGCTGTTGGACGATGCTTTGGGCCGCAGCAAGAAGTACAAAGATGTCGAAGCGCTGCTCCATGCGGTGTACGAACAACGCGGCGGTTAAGGTCTGCCCGCTTCACTCCTCTCCAACCCTGGGAACAAGTTGATGACCCCTCTTCGGCTGATGCTGCTAGCGCTGCTGATGTTAAGCACACTCCGAGCTTACGGGCAGCAGGTTTACCCCACGCGAGACATGGCCGACGATGCCGGCTTCGAGCCGATTTTTGATGGCCAATCGCTAGCCGGCTGGGAGGGAGATCCCACCTATTGGCGGGTGGAAGAGGGGTGCTTGGTGGGTGAAATCACCCCCGCAACGCTCCTGAAGCAAAACAGCTTTATCATTTGGCGCGGCGGGGCGCCGGAAGATTTTGAGTTGCGGCTCGAGTATCGCATTTCAGCGGGCGGCAACAGTGGCGTTAATTATCGCAGCGCAGAAATTGAGGGCGCCAAGTTTGCGCTCCGCGGGTACCAAGCCGACATCGATGCCGCCAACAAATACACGGGCCAAAACTATGAAGAGAAGGGCCGCACGTTTCTGGCGCTGCGGGGCGATGTGGGTCGGGTGGATGCGGATGGCGTGTCGCGCATCATCGGTTCGGTCGGAAACATCGATGAGCTAGCGACCCACGTCAAGGCGAACGAGTTTAACGCGTTGCATTTGATCGTGCGGGGTAATGTCATGATCCATCTGGTAAACGGGCACGTAATGAGTGTGGTGGTGGATGATGATCCCGCCCACCGAGCTTTCGCTGGCCTGTTGGGGGTGCAAGTGCATACGGGCCCGCCGATGAAAGTGGAATTTCGAAATCTGCGGCTCAAGCAGTTGCCGCCCGTGAAGGTCGAATGAGCAGCGTGACACCAGCCACTAGAGCGGCGAACTTTGGCAGAGCCAACCGATCAATCTCCACGACAGTCCTTGGGAAAGCGTTTCGTGCGGCGTATCGTACGCGGCGTCGCCTTGGCGTACCTCGTTGTTCTGCTGGTGCTTATGTGGCTTGAAACTGCACTCGTTTATCCGGCGCCAACGCTTGCGGAAGGCGATTGGTTGAGCGCCAACGGCCGTTGTGAAGAAGTTGAATTCGCTTCGCTCGACGGCGTCAAACTTCACGGGTACTACTTCACGCACCCCGAGCCAATGCGGTCAATCCTCTACTGCCACGGCAACGGCGAAGATATCTCGCACAATGTCGACTTGATGGAGTTCCTGCGCGACCGTTATGCGGCCAACGTGCTGATCTTCGATTATCGCGGGTACGGCCACAGCGCTGGCAAACCGAACGAGGCGGGTTTGGTGAACGACGGCCGCGCTGCCAGCCGATTCCTTGCGGAACGTGCGGGGTGCAAAACATCGGACCTCGTGCTGTGGGGCCGCTCGCTGGGGGGCGGGGTCGTGGTGGCGATCGCCGCTGAGGAAGGCGCCAAAGCCCTGGTGCTTGAAAGCACTTTCTCCCGCATGGTCGACGTTGGCGCCGCCCGCTTTCCGTGGCTCCCCGTGCGGCTGGTTATGCGGAACCGCTACGACTCACTCGCCCGGATCGCCAAGTTCAACGGCCCGGTGTTTCAAAGTCACGGCGACGCGGATGAAGTGGTCCCGTTCCGGTTCGCCGAACAACTCTTCACCGCGATTCCATCGGCGAACAAAAAGTTCTTCACTGTCTGCGGCGGATTGCACAACAGCCCGCAACCGGAACGTTATTACCAGGAAGTGGCGGCGTTTCTGGACGCCATTTAGTATCGGGTGGCAGGGGGTCGGCGCGTCAGCCGGCCCAAGTCGTCGTAGAGTCGGATTTCACTGCCGCTTGGGTTTCGACCCCCAGCCGCCTGTCGCAATGCTAGCAATTTCGGTGAAACAACTGTCACTTTCGGTCGTAAAAGAAGCAGTTCGTCGCGGAACCGCCCAGAGATGTGCGGCTGGCCGCATGTTTTTGTGGTCCCAGGGGTTGACTTTTGCCCAGTTCCCCGACATGATCGCTATCTAACCCGGTCGCCCTAGCCGGTACAGTTTGACTTACCCGAAGCTCACTTTTAGGGACCCCGCCACCGAGCTCCGGCCGCAACCTCGCCGAAAGAATTGCCCAGTGTTCAGACTGCTCGAACGCTACTTGGTTTATCCGACCCCCCGCGTGGAAAAGGGGGATTGGAATCCGCGTTGGCTCGAACAGGAAGATGTGACGTTCGAATCCTCCGGCGGTGTGCAGCTGCATGGCTGGTACGCCCCGTTTGATGGTGCGGAGCGTACAATCCTTTACTGCCACGGGCAGAGCGAGCATGTCGGCCAAATGGTTGGCCTGGTGCTGCGGCTGCAATCGCTGCTGAGCGCGAACGTCTTCGTGTTTGATTACCGCGGTTACGGGCAAAGCCAAGGCGTGCCAACGGAACGGGGCTGCATCGCCGATGGCCTAGCCGCACAGCAATGGTTGGCCGAGCGCACCGAACAGTTGCCGGAAGACATTGTGGTGATGGGCCGCTCCTTAGGTGGCGGTGTGGCGACCGCCGTGGCCACCGAACGGGGGGCTCGGGCGCTGGTGCTGGAAAACACCTTCACCAAGCTGACCGACGTGGGCGATTACTGGTTCAAAGGCCTCCCGGCACGCTGGTTCATGCGAGAGAAGTACGATTCGGTCGCCCGCATCGCCGATTACCACGGCCCGCTGTTTCAAACACACAACTTGGAAGACAAGGTTGTGCCCTACAAGCTGGGCCGGCAGTTGTTCCGGGCGGCGCCCGGTTCGCACAAGCAGTTTTACACCTCCCACGGCGGGCATTTCGACGTGCCGACCAAGGCGTACTACGACCGCCTGCTGAAGTTCCTGCGCGTGGTCGACGCCCGCCAGCGCCGTGGCAACCGCCGAATGACGCTCTTCACCTCGGCCCGCGATTGTGATGCGGAACTGCTTACCTCTGCCGGCTGGTAGCCGCAGGTTAAGCTTTATAGCCTGACTTTCCCCGCTAACTGGCTTTCCTTCGCAAGGCAGCGCTGGTACCCACTGCTGTCAGGCTGGAAAGCCTAACCCACGCCTCGCGCTGCGAGAATCGCCACCAGACGCTATACTTCCGATCAGTGTCGAGAGGTGTATCGCCCAGTCTGGTGAGCTAGAGCAACATGCCGCGGGAACGGATTCTTTCAAGCGATGATGTGGCCAAAGGTGGCGTGGCGACCGATGACCTGTCGGACGGCGCCCTCGCCACGCGGTTGGCGGGTGTTGCTAGCTCGGTCGAGGGCACGCCGGCCGTCAACGATGACCCCGCCCTCCGCCCGCGGCACATGCACGAGATGGTGGGCCAGCGGGATGTCCACGAGCGAATCAAGATCGCGGTTGACGCCGCCAAGAAGCGGAACGAACCGCTGGGGCATATTTTGCTCGATGGCCCACCGGGGCTCGGCAAGACGACCTTTGCCACCTGCATCCCGCGCGACCTGGGCGTGAACTTGCAAATCGCCAGCGGCGCGGCGCTTGCCGCTCCGAAGGATTTGCTGCCATACCTAACGAACGCCGAAGAAGGCTCGGTGCTGTTCATCGACGAAATCCATCGGCTCCCCAAAGCGGTGGAAGAGTTCATGTACCCCGCGATGGAAGATTACCGGGTGGACATCACGCTCGGCGAAGGGGTCAACGCTCGGACGGTGAACATGCGGCTGCGGCCCTTCACGATGATCGGCGCGACCACGCGCACGGGCCTGCTCTCGGCGCCATTGCGCGACCGGTTTCAAATCCGCGAGCATCTCGATTTTTACTCGCTGCAAGAACTGGCCGAGATCGTCCGTCGGAACGCAGGCAAACTGAACGTGCCAATCGACGAACCCGCATGTCTGGAAATCGCCCAGTGCAGCCGCGGCACGCCACGGATCGCCAACAACCGCTTGCGCTGGTGCCGCGATTACGCCACCAGTAAAGGGAACGGCGAGATCGACATCACGCTCGCCAAGACCGCGCTCAAGATGCTCGGGATCGATGACCTCGGCCTAGACCCCCAAGACCGCCGCTACTTGGAAACCGTGTTGCGCGTGTTTCACGGCGGCCCGGTGGGCGTGGAAGCGGTTGCGCACACCCTCAACACGGCGATTGATACACTCACCGATGAAGTCGAGCCGTTTTTGCTGCGTTCAGAACTGGTCATTCGCACGCCGCGCGGACGGAAGCTCACCCATCGGGCGTACGAACATTTGGGTGTGAAGCCGCCTACAGAAGGCTAGATGCACAAAAGGGTGACTGCCGACCGCTTCAATCCGCCACAGCCTGGGCTCTGACAAGATTCCCCGTCTGATCGAAATTGATAAAGAGATACATCAGCGCTTGCGGAATCACTCCGGAGTATTTCATCCCTAGCGGATACTTCCAGTTCAGGCTTTCCAGTTCGTTCACGGGATCGCCGAGCAGACGCTGGACAGCCTCTTTGTCCAAAGGTTTATGAGAGTTCTGAAGCTTTTCGAAAATGCTCTCAACCATCCGGTAGCGAATATTGCGATCGGGACCGAGTTCCGCGGTGAGCCATCGCTCACGCTCAAAAGGTATTTGCGTATTCACAAGTTTCGGCAAAATGAGAAGCGTCACTGTGCATCCAACGCCGACGATCAAAAAGATCACAATCCAAACTAAACTCTTGCGGGGCATAGCGGCAGATTTAACAAGATTGATCATCTGGGCCGAACTCAGCCGAGTCGCTTCTTCCAGAACAGCATCGCGTGCGGCGGCTGGCAACTTTCTGCCCCCGCGAAGCCGAATTTGCGGTAGAGCCGTTTCGCTACTTCATTATCGCCGAAGACCTCCAAGGTGAGTCCACAGCAGCCGCGGCGGCGGGCTTCGGCTTCGACCGCTTCGAGCAACAGCCAACCGACCCCTTGTCCTCTCACCGATGGGTGGACCACCACATCGTGCAGGTTCACCAGCGGCCGGGCGGCGAAGGTGCTGAAGACTTGGAAGCAGGTCACCAGGCCGACGATCCGTGCCTCCTGCTCGGCCAGCAGCACAAAGCCGTGGGGAGTCGCGGCGAGGCGGTCGACGAGCGTTTGTTGCACCTCGGCGGTGAGCGGTTCGCTGCCGCCGGTAGGTTCCTGGGCGTAGAGCGAAAGGAGCTCGACGATCGCGGCGCGATCGGCGGGGCGGGTGTATTCGGCGCGTCGGACGGTTATCGGCACAGTTTTGGCCCAGTTTTCCAGCGAAAGTCAGTGTACCCGCCCATTGACCGCACCCCGAGAAAGCCGTTACACTTAGCGGTTTTCCCCAGAAGTCCTTGCCCCGGCTCTGGCGACGCCGAACTGCCGGTCGGTCGCCCCATTTTACAGGTTTTCGTCATGGCTGTCCCCAAGCGTAAGCAATCGAACTCTCGCACTGGCTCGCGGCGGGCCCACGATCAGTACGCGGCCAAGCAGTTGCACTCGTGCCCCAAGTGTGGCACGCGGATGCCCACGCACGTGGTTTGCCCCAACGAAAACTGCGGGCACTACATGGGCCGGCAAGTGGTGGCGACCGAGTAGTCGCACCTCGTCTAAACTTCAAATGGCGGAGGAGCCGTGGCGGACCCCAGCGCACTGTTGTTCCCTGGCCAAGGTGCGCAGTCCGTGGGGATGGGTCGTGAGCTGGCGGCCAATCTGCCCGCCGCCAGCGAGCTGTTCGCTCGCGCTGCCGAAGTGCTCGGCTACGATCTCTTGAAACTCTGCTGCGAGGGCCCCGCGGCGGAACTCGATTCCACCAACCGCAGCCAACCGGCGCTTTACGTGTGCAGCTTGGCAGCGCTGGAGCAGCTCAAGGCCGAGCAGCCGGAAGTCATTGCCAATTGCACAGCGACGGCAGGCTTGAGTCTTGGTGAATACACCGCCCTCGCCTTCGCCGGCGCGCTGACTTTTGAAGATGGCCTCCAACTGGTCGCCGAGCGCGGCGCCGCCATGCAAGCCGCCTCTGAAGCGGCGCCGAGTGGCATGGTCAGCGTGCTGGGTTTGGAAGTGCCTCAGATCGAAACGCTTTGCGACGAGGCCCGCCAAGGCGAAGTGCTGCAAGTTGCTAACCTGCTCTGCCCCGGCAATACGGTTTGCTCCGGCAGCAAGTCGGCATGCGAACGCCTCACCGCCGCCGCAGAGGCCGCCGGCGCCATGCGGGTAATTCCGCTCGCCGTCGCCGGTGCGTTTCACACTTCGCTGATGGCCCCCGCGTCCGATCGCCTGCGGGCAAAACTCGCCACCACACCACTTCAAGCGCCACGCATCCCGGTGGTCTCGAATGTCGATGCCCAACCGCATACGGACCCGGCCGAAATCCGCGAATTGCTAGTAAAACAGCTCGTTTCGCCCGTGCTGTGGGAACGCTGCGTTCGCACGCTGCACAGTGGAATGGGAATCAAAACCTTCTACGAAATCGGCCCCGGCAAAGTGCTGAAGGGGCTAATGAAACGGATTGACCGCAGTATTAGCTGCGAGAACGTCACGGCTTAATTTTCTTGCCAACAGTAAACAGCCAAGAGCCAACAGCCCTCCCATGAGTGATTCCCCCACCCGCCGCCTCCACGTCGACCTCACCGGTCAAACCGCCATCGTCACCGGCGCTTCGCGCGGCATCGGCAAAGCGATCGCGCTGGCGCTCGCCTCAAGCGGCGCCAAGGTCGCGTGCGTCGCGCGCTCCGAAGGCAAACTGAAAGAAGTGGCTGACGCAATCACCGCCGCCGGTGGAACCGCGGCGACTTATGTCGCGGATGTCGCCGACAGCGCCGCGGCCAACAGCGTAGTCGAAGGGGTCGTCGAAAAGTGGGGCCAACTCGATATCCTGGTCAATAACGCCGGCATCACGCGCGACACGCTAATCCCTCGCATGACCGACGAAGATTGGGACGAAGTGATCTCGACCAACCTGCGGAGCGTCTTCCTGTTCACCCGCGCCGCGGCGAGCGCCATGATGCGGACCAAAAGCGGACGGATCATCAACATCTCCAGCGTTTCCGGACTCATGGGCAACCCGGGTCAGTGCAACTACTCGGCCTCGAAGGCGGGGATCATCGGCTTCACCCAAACGGTCGCCCGCGAACTGGCCAGCAAGCGGCGGGCGATCACGGTGAACGCCATCTGCCCAGGTTTCATCGCTTCCGATATGACCGAGGCCTTGGGCCCGGCGCTCGAAGAAGTGGTCAAGGCACGCATCCCGCTCCAACGACTCGGCGAAGCGGACGAGATTGCCGACGCCGTGTTGTACCTCGCCAGCGGTTCGGCGGCGTACATTACGGGGCAGGTTTTGACGGTGGATGGAGGGTTAACGGGGTAACTCCCCGGCCAAACTCCAGAGATTGACGTCCGGGGCTCATGAAGGGGCTTTTCGCGAGTCAGGAGCCCCCGACGACAGTGGGGGTAGTGCGGCGAGCCGAACTTCCTCACGAAATCCCCATCTTGACCTGCCTTACGGCAATTCTCTATTTTCATAGGGCTAGGAACTACTCGAAACCGTATCGGATTGCCCCTCGGGCGGGCGCCGAATCAACGCACATTTCCCTCGGGCCCGGCCCGATCAGCAAGCAGTCAAGGAGAATCAGTCGTGGCCTCAGTAATGGAACGTGTGACCGACATCGTGGCGGAACAGTTGGGCGTCGATAAGGAAAAGATCACCGCCGAAACGTCGTTCGTGAACGATCTGGGCGCCGACTCGCTCGACACCGTGGAACTGGTGATGGAACTCGAAGAAGAGTTCGACATTAACATCCCGGACGACGCCGCCGAAAAGATTCAAACCGTCGGCCAAGCGGTGGCGTACATCGAAGCCAATAGCAACGGCTAGCGCCCACCCATCGGTTTTGGATTGCTGCGGTTTTGAGTTGTGGTTGTTCTTCGCGCGTTGCTGCGCGCCGATCTCTAGGCCAGCAAGAATAAGGAAAACGCACAGCCATGAAGCGTCGGGTAGTGGTCACCGGGCTAGGAGCGGTCACGTCGCTCGGTTGCAAGGTGGAGACCTTGTGGCAGAACGTGCTAGCGGGCAAGAGCGGCGTGCATTTGCTGCAGGCCTTCGATACCTCCGCGCACAAAGTGAAATTCGGCGGCGATATTCACGGCTGGGACGACGGCGGCTACGACGGCTACATTGATAAGAAAGAATCGAAGCGCGTCGACCGCTTTTGCCAATTCGCCATCGTCGCGGGGGTCGACGCAATTCGCGATTCAGGCATCGACTTCACTGCCGAGGACACCACGCGCTGCGGTGTGGTGCTCGGCTCCGGCATCGGCGGGCTCACCGAGATTGAAGCGCAAGTCGAGCGGCTGATCTCAAAAGGCCCTGATAAGGTCTCGGCCTTCACGATTCCGAAACTGATGCTCAATGCCGGCAGCGGGCATCTCTCGATCACCTACGGCCTGCGCGGCCCCAACTACGCCGTGGCGACCGCGTGCGCCAGCGCCGCCAACGCGATGGGCGAAGCCTTCAAGCTGATCCAATATGGCGACGCCGACGTGATGGTCACTGGCGGCGCCGAGGCGGCCTGCACGCAGATGGGGCTCGCCGGCTTCGCCAACATGCGGGCCCTCTCCGAACGGCACGATGATCCCCAAGGCGCCAGCCGACCGTTCGATGCCGACCGCGATGGGTTCGTCCTCTCCGAAGGCGCCGGCGTGCTGGTGTTTGAAGAGTACGAACACGCCAAAGCGCGTGGCGCCAGGATTTACGGCGAAGTCGTCGGCTACGGCATGACCGCCGACGCTGGCCACATCACCCAGCCCGACCCCTACGGCGCCGGCGCCGGCCGGGCGATGGCGCTCGCCCTACAAAACGCCCAGCTCAACCCCGAGGCGATCGACTACATCAACGCCCACGGCACCAGCACTCCGCTGGGCGACAAGGCCGAGACGAACGCGATCAAATCGGTCTTCGGCGACCACGCCCGCAAGGTTAGCGTCTCCAGCACCAAGAGCAGCCTCGGCCACCTGCTGGGCGCCAGCGGCGGCGTAGAGCTCGTGCTGAGCCTGCTGGCCATCCGCGACAATGTCTGCCCGCCAACGATCAACTACACCACGCCTGACCCCGAGTGCGATCTCGATTACACCCCCAACGAACCCCGCTCACGGCAGCTCAACTACATCATGAGCAACAGCTTTGGGTTCGGCGGGCACAATGCGTCGATCATCGCGGGGCGGGTGTAGCGTTGGGCGCGATTCCGGCCCCTAGCCCCTAGCCCCTAGACCCCTCCCCAAATACCAATGCGTCACCGCGATCGCCAGCGCATCGGCGACGTCGGGCGGTTCGGGCGGGGCGGCGAGGCCGAGTTCGCGGGCTATAGCCTCTTGCATTTGGCTCTTCGGCGCCCGACCGTTGCCGGTGAGAATTTTTTTGATCTGCGTCGCAGCGTACGGCGTCACCTCGATCCCCGCCTGCTGCGCCGCGAGCACAATCACCCCGCGGGCGTGCCCCATCAGAATCGCCGTGGTGGGCCGCTCGTAGTGGGCGTAAAGTTCTTCGAGCGCCATCGCCTCGGGCTTGAGCGCCGCAATCACCTCCGCCACCCCGGAGTGAATCTCGCCGATCCGTTCGGCCAGCGATTTGGAGGGCCCACACCGCACCACCCCCGCCTCGACGAGTTTTACCCCCGCGCGCGTGGCGTCGATCACCCCGTAACCGGTGGTGTTAAGTCCGGGGTCGATGCCGAGGATTCGCATGGGGGGAGTGAGTGGTGAGTCGTGAATGGTGAGTCATTAGCCGGCAGCGCTCCGCCGCCGCGTTTGGCGGTGGGGTAGACTAGAACTGTTCATTGCAACGAAACCCCAACATGGTTTGCCGAAAGCGATACACTAAGTATTGCCCGCAATTAGCTTCCGTGAAGCTGCATTCCGCCACGACACCGGGACGCCACCAATTTGACAACGTGGATGTGTTGTCAACAGTCGCCGCGATTTTCCATTCTCCGTTTTGCATCTGTGGGTCAAACATCAGAACCTGTTCCGGGTTGGATGCGAAAGTCTCTGCTTGCTGAAACTCGCCAGCGCTGAGAAGTTCGGCAAACATGGTTGCATGAGAGTAGTTCTTCCATCGCCAGCCGAAGAGCGCGGCGATGAGGGTGGTCACCACGAAGAGCGTGCGGAGGGAGAAGCGGGGACGCATGGGATGATTACCAAAGGCCTTAGAAACCTGATCTGTTCGGGCTAATCGCCATTCCTGTGTGTTTCAGCTCAGTCTGCTTTGGAGTTTGCATGTAGACATGCACAACCGGTAGCCACCAATCTCGACTGAATAGTGGAGCACGATTCACACGCAGAATGACCTTACGGTCTCCCTGATGAAGTGCCGTGTGGAGCGTCTGAAGATTGGCGAGTTGAGGCGTGGTGTTGTCAGACCTGAGTCGATCGAACTGATCTGCGTTGAGAATTTCTGCGAATGTTTCCGCTCGCGCCAAGTTTGTCATTCGCCACGCGGTGGCGCTGGCCAGTGCCAGGAGCAATGCGAAAGCGGCGAGATAGAAGGTTAAGCGGGAACTCATGACGTAGTTCTTCTACCGAGCTGCGGTGGGGACGACATCGTAAATAAACGTTGGTAACTGAGTCTGCGAGATCACAATTGGCTCCGCAAATCCCGCCCAGGTGTGAGCGAACTTGAGCGTCTCTTCACCCCCCGAAACCCCGCGCGACCAGCGTACGTTGAGAATGACCGAGGGAAACCACCACTCACGCCACGAACTGCTCGAATCAACCTTCGCTTGCATGACCTTCTCCTCGGTATGGCCGAAGCTCCGAAAATCCTGCGGCTTGACGATCATGTATTCTGCAGCTTGTTGGTACTTTTCCGCACCCAAGAGCTCGGCGAACTCGCTGGCGTTAGAGTGCCGGTGCTGCCGCCAGCCGAAGAGCGCGGCGATGAGGGTTGTCATCGCGAAGAGCGTGCGGAGGGAGAAGCGGGGTTTCATGGATTCTTCGCTCCAACGCAAGTTGGAATCGCTAGTTGGCGCTCGTGGGTGCTGAGATGGGCGTGCCTACTAGTGTTGTTTTCGGCACTGGCTTGGTCTCGGCGAACTTCAATTCCTCAGCGGTTGAGAATCCAAAGAATGACTGATTGAAACGATACCAGCGCCGAAAGTCCTCGCCTTCTTCGGCAGCTTGCTTACGTAATTGAACCGCGGGAAGCAACCACATTCGCCACGTGCTCCCGGAATCAATCTTCGCGACAACTCGATCGGCGTCATAGAGGGCGGCATCATCGATTAGGGTTTCGTTCGTCGATGATTCTGTTCCATTATCGCGGCAATAATGCCCGGCGTTGAGCTGGTCGGCCAGCCGGCTCGCGCTGGCGTGGACATGCACCCGCCAACCCGTCACGAGTGCGATGAAGGTCATTACTACGAACAGTGTGCGGAGGGAGAAGCGGGGTTTCATACTCGATAACTCCGCAAGGGAAGGAACACTAATCAGCGCTAATTGACACTAATCTGATTAGTGGTCATTAGTGGCGATTAGTGTTCCGTTTTTTCTACTTAAAGTTTGTGTTTGGCGCCAAACGCGCTCCGCTATCGCGTCGCGGCTAACGCCTCACGCTTTCGTCCATTCGGTGCCGCCGGCGCGGTCTTCGAGCGTTACGCCGATGGCGGCCAAACGGTTGCGGACGGCGTCGGCGGTGGCGAAGTCTTTACTTTGGCGGCTGGTGGCGCGGAGGTTGATGAGGAGTTGCATCACGCCATCGACCGCTCCATCACCGCCGCCGGTCCACTCGGCGCCGCCGGCGCGGTCTTCGATGGCGATGGCCAGCGGCTTGAGGGCGTCGCGGATGGCGTCCGAGACGGCGAAGTTTTTCTTCGCCCGGCTTTCGGCCCGCAGGTCGATCACCACCTGCATCACTTGCGAGAGGAGCTCGCCGCCGCCGGACGCGGCCGGGGCGGTGGTGAAGATGCCGAGAATGTTCGACAGCTCTTTAAGCGTGGTGAGGAGCGTGGTGAACTCGGCGACGGCGGCGGTATTGGTTTTGCCGGCGTTTTCGAGGTCGTGATCGTCGCAGTATTTGTTGGCAAGGCGGGCGAGTTCAAACAGTTCGCCGATGGCGCCGCCGGTGTTGAAGTCATCGTCCATCGCGGCGAGGAATTTCTCGTAAGACGGGGTGGCTAAGCCGCGAGCCGCGGCGCCGCGCTTCGTCGGCGGCTTGATGGCGTAGAAGTCTTTGCCGGTGACGCGGGTGTAGCGCTTGAACAGGCGGTGGAAACTGTCGAGGCCGATGCCCGCTTCTTCGATGGCCGGTTCGCTGAACAGCACGGTGCTGCGGTAATGCGTGCGCAGCAGGAAGAAGCGAATTCGCTCGCCCCCTTGTTTCTTGATGAGGTCGGCCAGCCCGCCGGCGCCTTTCGAGCGGCTCATCTTGCCGCCGCCGCCGTCGTCCGCTCCGGCATCGCGTTCGCTCTTGCCGCCGATTTTGCCTGCGCTGGGGTCGCGCCGCAGCAACCCATTGTGCGCCCAGTAAGTGACCATCGGCGCCGCGTGGCAACATTCGCTTTGGGCGATTTCGTTTTCGTGGTGAGGGAAGACGAGGTCGAGTCCGCCGCCATGAATGTCGAACGTTTCGCCGAGCAGTTTCTTGCTCATCGCCGAGCACTCGATGTGCCACCCCGGTCGGCCCGGCCCCCACGGGCTCTCCCAACTCGGCTCGCCCGGCTTCGCGCTCTTCCATAACGCAAAATCCGCGGGGCTGCGCTTGCGGGCCGCTTGATCGCCGCCGTCGCCCAGCGTCTCCGCCACGCTGCGGTTCGAAAGTTTGCCGTACGCTTCGTCCTTGAGCACATCGAAGTAGACATCGCCCTCCGAGGCGTAAGCAAAGCCGCGCTCGATGAGCTGCGCGATGAACGCGATAATCTCGTCCATGCAGTCGGTCGCGCGGGGGAAGTGCGAGATTTGATCCACCCCGAGCGCCGCCAAGTTATCGCGATAGTCCTTGATGTTCTCCTCGGCCACATCGAGCATGGTGATGCCGCGCTCGTTGGCTTTGTTGATGAGCTTGTCGTCGACATCGGTAATGTTCACGACCCAGTTCACGTCGTACCCGCAGTAGGTGAGGTACCGCGTGATGCAATCGAAAATCACCGGCCCCACCATGTGCCCAATGTGCGCCTTGTCGTAGACCGTCGGCCCGCAGAGGTAGATCCCCACCTTGCCGGCCGCGACCGTGCGGAACGGCTCCTTGGTGCGGGTGAGCGTGTTGTAAATTTGCAGCGTCGGGTGAGCGGACATTTTTCAAATGCGGAATGCGGCCGAGTTGCCGGGAGGAAAACGGGGAATGCGGAATCACGTTTAGCCGCGACGCGAAAGCGGAGCGCGTTTGCGCGAAGCAGAAACTGGCAAGATAAACCGATTAGGCGGTTTTTGGGAAGATCAACGCGCCATTTGCAAGCAGAAAATAGCCGGCGACTTACGGTCGGCGGAGTGACGTTCAGCGTCGTGAGTCGCGTTACGACTGGAGGAAACTTGCGGCCCGAACACCGCCGAGCGTAGCTCGCCGGCTATTGGCCTTTGGTTACCAGCGCCACGCAGCGGGCTTCGATCGATTCACCACGCCCCACCGGGCCGACCCCTTCGCCGGTTTTCGCTTTTAGGCCGATTTGCGTGGGGCTCACCCCCAGAATCTCGGCGATGCGCTGGCGAATGACGTCGTTGTGCGGCGCAAGCCTCGGCCGTTCGGCGGCGACCACGCAGTCGAGGTTTACCAGTTCAAAACCCGCTGCTTGCACCTGGGCGTACGCGAGCCGCAGGAAGTCGGCCGAGTCACGGCCGCGGTTGGCCGGGTCGGTGTTCGGAAACAGCCGGCCGATATCGGTGAGCCCCGCAGCGCCTAAGAGCGCATCGGTCACCGCGTGCAGCAGCACATCGGCATCGCTATGCCCCACAAGCGAATGATCGTGGGGTACATTTACCCCGCCGATCCGCAGCGGCCCTCCCGGCTGCGTGCGGTGCGAATCTTCACCGAGACCGATTCTTAACATTTTTCACCACAGAGGACACAGAGAGCACAGAGGAAGAAGAGAAGAAAAAAGGAGAAACGAGAACCTCACACCAATCGCAATTGGTTTGCGTGGTTCGCTCTCTCTTCTTCCCTCCTCTGTGTCCTCTGTGCTCTCTGTGGTAAATCCTCCTTACGTTGCGGCCAGCGCGGCGCCCGCGGCTTTGGCAAGTTTCGCGGCGACGTCGGTCTTTTCCCACGTGAAGCTCCCGGCGACTCCTTCGTTCGGCTTGCGGCCGAAGTGGCCGTGGCGAGCCGTGGGAAGGAAGATCGGCTTCAGCAGTTGCAGGTGGTTAATGATCCCGCGCGGGGTGAGCGGGAAGTGTTCCTGCACCAGTTGGCTGATCTCGGCTTCCGAAATCTTGCTGGTGCCGTTGGTGTTGACCGACACGCTTACCGGCTTCGCAATGCCGATCGCGTAGGCCAGTTGCACTTCGGCTTCATCGGCTAGGCCGGCGGCGACGATGTTCTTCGCCACGTAGCGGGCCATGTAGGCGGCGCTGCGGTCCACCTTCGAGGGGTCCTTGCCGCTGAAGGCGCCGCCGCCGTGGCGACCGCGGCCGCCGTAGGTGTCGACGATAATCTTCCGGCCAGTGAGCCCCGTGTCACCGTGCGGACCGCCGATGACGAAGCGGCCCGTGGGGTTCACGTGATACTTAATGCCGGCGTGCAGGTACTCGGCGGGGATGCAGGGCTTGATCACCTTTTCAATCAACTCTTCTTGGGCCGCCTTGCTCATCACATCGCCTTTGAGCGCTTCGACGCCGTGCTGCGTGCTGAGGACGATCGTTTGCACGCGGATCGGTTGATCGTTCTCGTCGTACTCGACGGTGACTTGGCTCTTCGCGTCGGGTCGCAGCCACTTGATTGATCCGTTGGCCCGCAACTCGGCTTGCTTCTCCATGATGCGGTGGCTCAGCCAAATCGGCAGCGGCATCAGATCTTCGGTCTCGCGGCAGGCGAAGCCAAACATCAGGCCTTGGTCGCCGGCGCCTTCTTCGGCCGCTTCCGATTCGGAACCCGCATCCCGCGCGAAGTCCACGCCACGCGCGATGTCCGCGCTTTGCGAATGAATCGCGTTCAGCACGCCGCAACTGTCGTAGCTGAATCCAATGTCTTGGTGATAGTAGCCGATGTCCTTGATCGTCTGGCGGACGATTTCTTGCACGTCCACATACGCGCTGGTCCGCACTTCGCCGGCGACGACCACTTGGCCCGTGGTGCAGAGCGTTTCAATGGCGCAGCGGACGTTCTTCACATCGCCGCCATTCTTGGCTTCTTCCGCGAAGATGGCGTCGACCAAGGCGTCGGAGATTTGATCCGAAACCTTGTCGGGGTGGCCCATGCTGACCGATTCGCTCGTAAACAGATAATTGCCAGACGCCACGGAACCATCTCCTAAAGGTGTAGAGTACGCAGCCGGGGGGCCGCTAAGGGAATCGCTAGTATAAATAGTAGCCCCGAGGGTCGCCAGGGTTTCCAACCACGTACGACCGGCTTCTCAGCCCGTCGGGACCGTACGATGGGCTTTTAGGCCGACGAGGCGCTGGTACCCACCTCGCGGCAGGCTGAAAAACCATCGTACAGCGTACGGCACGACTGGCTGAGAAGCCCATCGACAATCCCCGACGGGCTGAGAAGCCCGTCGTACATGGACACTGCGTCCTTAGCAGCGGATAATCAGGCAATTCACATACACTTTTTGGATGCCCCCTCGCGATGCAGAAGAACGATCTCGTCGGCCGACTTGCCCCGTTTCAGCAGCAGCACGTGTTGCGCTTTTGGGACGATTTGTCTCCTGCCGGGCAGAAGCGGCTGGCCGAGCAGGTGCTGGCCCTTGATCTGCCGCTGCTCGCCAGATTATTTGCTGGCGAGCAGCAACACGTGGATTGGGTCGAGGTCTCGCGCCGCGCGGAACCGGCACCCGCGGTGCGCATCGCGGATCGGGAGTCAACCACCGGCGGCAAGTTGGGGTTCACTCGCGCGGCGGCCATCGCGCGCGGCAAGCACGCGCTCGCCGCGGGTGAGATTGGCATCGTGCTGGTCGCGGGAGGGCAGGGGAGTCGGCTGGGGTTCGAACATCCGAAAGGGATGTACCCAATTGGTCCCGTCTCGAAAGCAACGCTGCTGCAAATCCACTGCGAGAAGGTCGTCGCGCTGAGTCGCACTTATAAGGCGACGCCGCTGTACTTGATGACCAGCCCCCTTACGCATGAGGAACAACTCGACTTCCTCGCAAAGCACAACCGCTTCGGGTTAGCGGAAGACGATCTCGTGCCATTCTGCCAAGGGACGATGCCCGCCGTCGACGCCGCCACTGGTAAGTTGCTCTTGGAATCGCGCGGCGCGCTGTTCGAAAGCCCCGATGGCCACGGTGGCATGGTCGCCGCACTCGCCAAGAGTGGCGCTATCGACCACATGCGCCGTCGCGGCGTGAAGCATTTGTTCTATCTGCAAGTCGACAACCCCCTCGTGCCGATCGGCGATCCAGAGTTCATCGGCTATCACCTGCTCGCCGAATCGGAGCTCACCTCGATGGCGGTCGCCAAGCAAGAGCCGATGGATAAGCTCGGCAACTTCGCGATGATCGATGGCAAGGCGAGCATCATCGAGTACAGCGACTTTCCCCGGGATGTGGCCGAACAGCGCGACGCCACGGGCGGCCTGAAATTCTGGGCCGGCAGCATCGCGGTCCACATGTTCGGCGTAGCGTTCCTCGAAAGAATGCTGTCGCTGAAGGACGCGCTGCCGTTTCACATCGCCCGTAAGAAAGTCCCGCACGTCGGCGGCGACGGCAAGATGGTGAACCCCGCGGAGCCCAACGCGCTGAAGTTCGAACGCTTCATCTTCGACCTGCTGCCCCAAGCTAAGAACCCGCTGGTGGTGGAGTTCGCCGAAGCCGAAGTCTTCGCCCCCCTCAAAAACGCCCCCGGCGCCCCAAAAGATACCGAAGCGTACGTCCACCAGTTCCTCCTCGCTCAACACGCCGCTTGGCTCCGCGCCGTCGGTGCTTCGGTCGCCGATGGCTCCCGCGTCGAAATCAGCCCCCTCTATGCCCTCGACGCCGAACAAGTGAAACAGCGTGTAAAACCGGGCGAACAGTTTGGTGGGGACAGGTATCTGCGTTAGCCGCGACGCGCTAGCGGAGCGCTTTGAAAACAAAACCACCCCCGCGCTCCGCAAGCGCGTCGCGGCTAATGCCATCACGTTCCAATTCGCGCTAATTTGTTTCATTCGCGTTCAAAAAACTTCATCCCGCAAACCGCATGCCCATCGAAGTCGAACTCAAGTTCCGCGTGACCGATGTTGACGCGCTCGTCAATCGGCTGACGGCGTTCGGCGCGACGGCGGGGGAGACGATTCACCAAGTCGACACGTACTTCGCCCACCCCAGTCGAGACTTCGCGGCTACCGATGAAGCGTTCCGCATCCGCACCGTGGGTGATGTTTCGCACTTCACCTACAAAGGCCCGCGACTTGATTCGGTCACCAAAACTCGCCAAGAACTGGAAGTGCCCCTCTCGCTGCACGACCCCGGCGCCAAGCGGATGCGCGAGCTTATCATCGCCCTCGGCTTCAAACCGGTTACCGAAGTCGTGAAGCGCCGCCGCTGCTTCGCGCTGATGCAAGGCGCGTGGCGCGTGCAAGTCTGCATCGACTTCGTCGAAGAGCTCGGCCACTTCGTCGAAATCGAAATCGTCGCTGAAGAACCGCAGGTGATTTTGGCTCGCCTCGCAATCGCCAACGTCGCCCGCGAGCTAGAACTCCGCGACTCCGAACGCCGCAGCTACCTGGAACTGCTGCTTGAGCATCGCGGCGGAGCTTAGATGAGTCCCGGCGAGAATCCTCCACCGGCTGACGAGTACACGCCTACCGCCGTGGCTGCGCCGGTGGACGCTGAACCATCGCCTCATCAGTACGACATTACCAACGCCAATCGGCAGCGCACCAATTTTTTGTGGCTATCGCTGCACCAAGTGCTCTTGCGGGTCGGATGGATTTTCAAGACCGAGAGTATCATCATCCCGTTCTTTATGGATTACATCGGCGGCGGGCCGGTGCTGCGCGGATGGTTGATGGTGCTCAATCGGCTCGGCTTCAGCTTGCCGCCACTGCTCTACGCGCGCCGGCTGAAGTTGTCGCCGCGCAAGAAAATCTCCACGGCGTGGTGCAGTTTCGGCATGGCGGCGCCGTTTGCGGTGTTCGCCTTCGTCTGGTGGACTGGCTGGTGGCGTGATGCAACCGGCGTCGCGTACTGGTGGATGCCATATTTGTTCCTGGTTGGCTACGGCATCTTCTTCTGCCTCACCGGGATGCACCAACTCTCGGCGTACGCGCTGCAGGGCAAACTTATCCAGCACAACTGGCACGGCCGGCTTTTCATGGCGGGGACCATCGTCGGCGCCCCGCTGGCGATCGTCGCCGCGCAGTGGCTGATGCCCGCGTGGCTCGCCGAGCCCGAAGCCGGCTTCACCGGAATCTTCGCCGCCTCGGCCGTGGCGTTTTTGATCGCCGGGTTCATCGCCCTCGCTCCGGTGGAATCAGCCGATGACTTCTCCGAACCACGCACTTCGCCGTGGAAGAAGCTGTCCGCTGTCGTAACTGCCTATCGCCAAGAGCCTGATTTCCGCCGCGTCGCCCGCATCGCGGCGCTCTACAGCGCCACCTTCATGATGTTCCCGCACTACCAAGCCCTCGCGCGGCAAGGTAGCGGTTTTAACCTGCAATCGCTTTTGAGCTGGGTCTGTTGGCAAAACGCGGCCACCGCGGCGTTCAGTTTGCTGTTGGGCCCGCTGGCCGATCGCCTCGGCAACCGGGCAGCGATGCGGCTGGGCGTCTTCGGTTCGATGCTCGCCCCGCTGTTGGCAATTTACCTCGCACAGCAATCGCGTGTTGAAGTAGCGCGACACTTTTGGATTGTGTTCCTGCTGCTGGGCCTCACACCCGTGGCGATGAAGCTGTTCGTCAGCTACACGCTGGAACTTTCCAAACGCGAGCATCACCCGCTCTATGTCAGCGCCATCAGCACTTGCCTGGCGGCGCCGGTGATCTTCGGCTCTCCGTTGGTGGGAATGCTGGTCCGCCGCTTCGGCTGTGAACCCGTTTTTGCGGTCGGCGCTACGGCGCTCTTCATCGCCGGTGTGCTGACGTTTCGGTTGCCGGAACCGCGCGACCGTTAATCGCGGTGGCAGGGGTCGCGGCCCCAGCGCGGTAACCTCGGTTGGGGGCGGCTCACTCGCCGACCCTAGCTACCCAATGCATCGCGGCTAACGGCCCGAATTTTTGGCGTTAACTCCATTCACGGTTTCTGCCATACTCTGCCACCTAACTTCCCTAAACTACCACCGGCGATTCTCACGATGACCATCTTCTTCTCCGTCGGCGAACCGAGTGGCGATTTGCACGGCGCCAATTTGATTCGGGAACTTAGTTCGCGGCGAGCCGGTTTGAAATTCGTCGGCTATGGCGGGCCGCGGATGGCGGCGGCGGGGTGCGAACTGCACGAGGACCTCACCAAGCATGCCATCATGTGGCTCCTGCAAGTCTTCCTCGCGCTGCCGACGTTCATCTCGTACATGCGGCGCGCGGGGCGGTACTTTCGCGATGTGAAGCCCGATGCGGTGGTGCTGATCGATTACCCCGGCTTCAACTGGTGGATCGCGCGGCAGGCCAAACGCTACGGCATTCCGGTGTTCTACTACGGCACGCCCCAACTCTGGGGCTGGGCAAGTTGGCGCGTGAAGAAGATGAAGCGGCTGGTCGATCATGTCCTCTGCAAGTTGCCGTTCGAACCGAAATGGTATGCCGACCGCGGTTGCCAAGCGACTTATGTGGGCCATCCGTACTTCGATGAGCTCGCCACGCGACAGCTCGACCAAAACTTTGTCGCCGAACAAACGTCAAAGTCCGGACCTTTGGTGACGATCCTGCCCGGTTCACGCACGCAAGAGGTGAAGAGCAACTTCGCACGGCAGCTCATGAGCGCCGAACTGATCCGCCAGCGCGTTCCGAACGTGCGGTTCGCAGTGGCGAGTTTCAAGGCCTCGCAGGCGGAATTAGCCAAGGAGGCAATCGCCCGGCATCCCGGCTTGCCGATTGAAGTGCATGTCGGCCGAACGCCGGAGCTGATTGAAGCGGCAACGTGCTGCATTGCGGTCTCGGGTTCGGTCTCGTTGGAACTTCTCTACCATCACAAGCCGACGGTGATCGTCTATCACGTATCCAAGTTCGGCTACTGGGTGCAAGGTTTTTTCCGTCGGGTGCGGTACATCACACTCGTGAACCTGCTCACCACGCCGGAACTGTTGCCGCAAGAAGTTGGCGTGTACGACCGCCGCGATCCGCGCGATTCGCATGTGCTGATGCCCGAATACATGGCGTGCGAAGACCGGACCGCGGAAGTGGCGTCGCATATCGTCGAATGGCTCCAAAATGAACCGCAGCGGCGGAAACTTGTGGCCCAACTCGCCAAACTGAGCGAGCAAGTGGGGCAGGGGGGAGCGTCGCGTAAGGCGGCCGAGTATATTCTGAAGCGGTTGCCGCCGAGTGTCACGAAGCGTGAAGCGGCCTGATCGATCTGATTCTTGGCTGGCCCCGCGGCAAAAGGGCGCCACCAATCACCGTCTCCGCACCCGATGCTGTTCAGCGACCAAGTCCCAACCCGCGCCGACATTCACTTCTCAGTCGGTCCGTTTCCGGTGCGCATTCATCCCGGATTCTGGGTCGTGTCGCTATTGCTGGCCGCCGGTTCGGGAGCGAGCTTAACGAGCGAGTTCGTCGCGTGGGTTCTGGCGACGCTCATTAGTATCCTGGCGCATGAACTGGGGCATACGGTGCTGCAGCGGCACTACGGCGGGCGGCCCTCAATCCTGCTTTATTCTTTCGGCGGACTGGCCTTCGGTAATGGCGCCGACGATCGGCCTTGGCCGCAGATTCTGATCAGTCTTGCGGGTCCGGTCGCTGGTTTCCTCCTGGCGGCCATCCTGCTAGGTTTGCTTTATCTTGGCGGTCAACAGCCAAGCTGGATCGATGGGACCTTCACGTTCGAGCCTTTCGATTCGCTCTTTATCAACGTGTTCCTGCATTACATGTTGTGGATCAACGTCTGGTGGGGGCTGCTCAATTTGCTTCCCATCTATCCGCTCGATGGCGGACAAATCGCCCGTGAGCTTGGCGTGATGCTGTTGCCGCCGCAGTGGGGGATTCGCGGAACACTCTTGGTCTCGCTGCTCGTTGCCGCCGGCGTCGCGGGGCTGGCCATCATAAACGATAATCTCTATCGGGCCACCCTGTTCGGTCTGCTCGCCATGGATAACTACCAAACGCTGCTGGCCTACAATCATTCTCGTGGGTCATGGTAGCAACGACTGCCGGAAGCGAAATCGAACGCCTCATCGTCCTCGGCGCGAGCAACGTCCGTCGGGGACTTACCCAATTGATCGAAGCGGGCCGCGAAGTTCACCCATCCTTACGTGAAGTGTGGATTGCAGCGGGGCATGGGCGTTCTTATGGCGGGCCTTCGTCCATTCCAGGGCGCACATTACCGGGCATTATTCAGTGCCGCTTATGGGCCGATTTGGATTCGGCAAAACCACTTCCGACCCAAGCGCTGCTGACCGATATCGGCAATGATTTGCTCTATGAAGTACCAGTTGAGACCATCGCGCGGTGGGTCAACGATTGTTGCGAGCGCTTATCGAGACATCGCGCGCAACTGGTCATCACACTGCTTCCGGCGCAAAATCTTGCCCAACTTAGCACTTGGCGGTATAAATTTTTCAAAAATCTTTTCTTTCCAAAATGTCGGTTGAGCCTCGCTCAACTTGGCGTGCGAGTCCACCAATTGAATGATCTCTTGGTGCAAGTCGCAACGCATCACAGCGCCGTGATCGCCGAGTTCGATCCCGCTTGGTATGCGTTTGATCCGATTCATCCACGCCTACAATTGCTTCATCGTATCTGGAGCCAATTCTTAAATCACTCGGCAATTCCCGAGCGATTCGCGCAATTGCCGCGTGGTGAGCGCATGCGAATGGCGCTCCGCGCTCCTGCGGAACGTAAGCTGTTGGGCCTTACGATGAAGCGCGCTCAACCGTGCTTCAAGGTGATGAAGGGACCATCGATCGCGCTCTACTAACGTGCTCGCGATGATGATCGAGAGGCTCAATCACACTCGTGGTTGCAAAAATTTTTTGCGAAAGTGGAAAAATTTTTCCGAAAACATGTTGCACGCTGCGCCATTTTTCGTACAGTTACTCACAAGTGCATTCAACGCCAGCATCGCGAACCGAGTGAATCACGAGTACATGAGGTGCTCAGCTCACTCGGTGGTGCACCAGCGAAGGTGGTTGAAGGCTTGCTTCGGAGAAGCAGCCACGCACTTGATAGGGGTCCGACGGTTTGTCATCGTCGGGCCGCTCAAGCTTGAGGAGGCGAAGGAGCTGCCGTGCGAGTTTTGTGTTCGCCCAGCCGACCGTCGCCACAACTTTTTTAAGGAGATTGACTGTGGCCAAGAAGAAGAAGGTTGCCAAGAAGGCAGCGAAGAAGGTCGCCAAGAAGACCGCCAAGAAGAAGGTCGCCAAGAAGGGCGCCAAGAAGAAAGCCGCCAAGAAGAAGACGGCCAAGAAGAAGACCGCGAAGAAAATGTAGTTCCTTCCGGACGCGGCTCTAGCTCTCGTTGAACCGCATCCCTTCTTTGGCTGAGTAGCTGGCTTCGGCTGACTACCTAGGCTTGCCTTTCCGCCCACGGGCGGATTCGGGGCCTGGAAAACAGCATCTTTTTGGAACTTAAACCGACCCTCGAAAGGTCCTAGCAAAAAATCGGTCCGCCTGACCCTCTTGTAAGAAGGCGCGATCCGTCTGAAACAACGAGAAAGAGCCGCTGGTCGCCGTTGGCGACGAGCGGCTCTAGGTTTTTGTGGCTGATTGTAGTAGGCACGCTCCCCGTGCCGTCACCTTAATCGGACGCAGACGGCACGGGGACCGTGCCTACTACAATTTACCTTGCCACCACCGTGGCGGCGGAGCTGCGGTTGCGGACTTGGCCCATCAAAGCGCGGATCGCCGCGGAATAGCCGGCCAAACACTCGGCGTGGTTCCCGTTGGCGCGGGCGGCGTCGGCATGTTTTCGCTCGGCATGGAAGGGTTCCCAATCAACGCCGCTGAGGTAATCGGCATCCAGCGCGCTGCTTTCTAAGGCGCCCAGTTCATCAACCACTTTGAGCAGCGCCGCCGTGGCTGCTTCACCCGCGGCGCAGGTCCACTGGCGGTAGGGGCCGTTGCCGTACGGTCCGCCGAGCGAAGTTGGTCCGTCCGGCAGATCCCACCGATGCCGCTGCATCATGCCGATGAACATGGCGGCCGCCAGACCCAAACCACTGGCAAAGACGCCGAGCGTGAGGTCTTTGCTCGAAAACCACATCAGCCCCGCCAAACAAACGGCGCCAACGGTCCAGACCCACGGCTGAATCACTGCCGTGGCGGCTTGGGCAACGGTGGTGGCGGCTTCGCCCAATGAACTTGGCGCCGGTTCGCCGACGCGGGCGATGACGATGGAGATATTATCCGGCCCGCCGCGGAGATTGGCCAAATCGACCAGCGATTGGGCCGCTTCGTTTGGTGGCATGGCGCCCACAATCGCGCCGATCAGCTCATCTTCCACCACGCCGCTGAGGCCGTCGCTGCACAACAGAAACACATCGCCCGGCTCCATAGTGTGTGGGCCTTCAAGATCAACGTTCACCTTCGGATGCGGACCAAGCGACCGAGTGATGACGTTCTTGGGAATGCACGCCGGGATTTTGTCGGCGGTGGTTTGGTTCGCCGCGGCCATTTCCCACACCAGGCTGTGGTCGAACGTGAGCTGTTCCCACGTCGAACCCCTCAGCCGATAGACGCGGCTATCGCCGACATGGGCGACCAAAGCCCAACGATCCAAGAGCGCCAAACAACTGCAAGTCGTTCCCATTCCATGCAGGTCGGGACTGCTTTGGCCCTTGGCGTAGATGGCGTCGTTCGCATCGTGGACCGCTTTACGCAAGGCGGCGGGTGGCGAAAGATCGAGCGCTTTACGATAAGCGAGCGGCACGAAATCAACGGCCATCTTGCTGGCCAGTTCGCCGGCCGCATGGGCGCCCATGCCGTCGGCCACCATCAGAAAATGGCCGCGCGAACAACGCAGGTCCGCCTCCTGCACCACGGTGACGGAATCTTGGTTGTTGAGGCGCCGCATGCCCAAATCACTCAGCGCGGCCAGCTCCACTGATAAGGGGGCCACACTAAGCGGCGGCAGCGGCGCCGGCGGGCATGGGGCGGTTTCCGACGGACTCGACATAAGTAGGAAGGGGGTGGCTAAAAAATCTGCCGAGCACCCCGAGAATTCTTTCGGAAGCCCGCAACAACCGCGCGTGCGGCGAAACACCGCTCGGAGCCTCCAAGCGGTTCGCTTGCCTCTATTCTACTCACCGCGGCGGGGGAAAGGCAGGCTTGAGTGGGCGGGAAAAATGTTCCACGTGGAACAATTTTGGCGATCGCTTCCCGCCGTGAATTGTTTCACGTGAAACATTCGTGATGGGCCCCCAGAAAAAGGGATTGACAGTGCGAATTTGTAGCCGCGCGGTGGGGGTGGCTACGTTTTGGAGTTGACGGGCGGGCCGCGGACAATAGCCGGGGAGCTACGCTCCGCGGTGCTCAGGCTCGGTGAGCGTGAACGAGCTGAGCTGCGCCAGCTCGCCGCGGAGCGTAGGTCCCCGGCTATTGGAACGCTTGGCGCCGCGTGCCGACTCGATAGGCTCGCGCCCCAACTCAGCAAATGCGGCGTCGCGGGCGGTCAGCAGTTCGCTCAAGCGTGCGGATTGCGGAGTCGATACCGCGGAAGATTTAGCGCTGAGCGCGGCGCGACGAGCAGGGGAGGGGGCCAGCGGCGCAGGCGGCACAAGTGGGGCCGCGCTCACCGCGGCGGAAGCAACCGCCGCACTCGCAGGCGGCGGCGTGTAGTTGTCGCGCCAGATGTTGTAATCCGCGGCGTCGACAAGGCCGTCGCCGTTGCCGTCGGCTTGCGGGCCGGGGCCGGTGGTGGCGCCGAAGTTCGCGGCCCAGAAGGTGTGGTCGGCTTGGGTGACTGTGTTGTCGCGGTTGTAATCGCCGGGGAGAGGGGCGATGAATGGTTCGCTACCGAAATCGTCAGTCGTAGCGATTGCGACCAAGCGGCCGTTAAAGTCGAAGAGACTAGGATTGCTTGATCCCGCTCCGTCGGCGAAGTTGGCGACGAGAGTCGTCGCACCGGTAGAACTACCAGACTTCCACAGTTCCCGGCCATGCACAGGATCGTACGCACTGAGGTAGAGAGTTCCGCTTAAGGATGACAAGGGGGAGGGTTGTGAGCTACCAGCTCCAGGGTTGATGTCCGAGACGAGTACGGTTCCAGCGGACGACCCATCGCTCTTCCAAAGCTCTTCACCATGCACGCCATCTTGAGCACGGAAATAGACGAGATTTCCCACTGCGAAGAGATTGGATGGACTTGAACTCTGCACTCCGGCCAGGATATCAGCAACCAAGCGAGTCCCTTCGGAACTGCCATCGGACTTCCAAAGTTCTACTCCATTGAGACCATCTGTCGCGGCGAAGAACAGCGTTCCATCGATATTCGTTAAAGCACCGGGACCCGAACTGAGGGCACCGGACCGCAAGTCCTTCACTAAAGTCGTTCCGATTGTTGTTCCATCACTTCTCCAAAGCTCGTACCCGCTGACACCGTCGTTACCGCGAAAATAGAAAGTCCCTCCCACATTTGCGAATGATATCTGCGCGTTTTGCAGGATGGCCGCGGGGTTCGGTGTCGTAGTAAGCCGAACGTTCGAAACAAGTTGAGTTCCCGCCGAGGACCCATCGCTTTTCCAAAGTTGCAAGGAATTGGCTTGATCGGTTGCAGCGAACAGGAACGATCCCTGAAATTCCGTCAGTAACACAATCGCCGAACTCCCAGCGCCGGGAGTGAGATCCTTGACAAGCGTTGTACCATCGGTCGTTCCATCACTCTTCCAAAGCTCGAGTCCCGTCGCTCCATCGTTCGCGAGGAAGTAGAGCAAACTGCCTGCGACGATTGGTCGAGGCAGCAGCCCAATCTCAGGGCTTCCCGAAAAACTCCTAACCTGCTCGGTACCGCCAGCAGTTCCATCACTTTTCCACAGATCATATCTTCCGTCAGCGCTGCGAGTGGTGAAGTAGAGGAGGTCGTTAAAGACGACAATTCTGGGATTCGAAGTTTGCGAGCCTGGCACAAGATCGACCACCATTTGGGTCCCCTCAGTTGTGCCATCACTTTTCCAAAGCTCTTCGCCGTGAGTACCATCACTAGCAATGAAGTACAGCGAGCCTTCAAGGATTACGAAGTTCTTAGCACTGGAACTATCGGTTGCGCGGACGAGATCGCTGACCATTGTGGTGCCTTCGACGGTTCCATCGCTGATCCACAATTCTCTTCCACGAACGCCATCATTTGCGGAGAGGATGAGCTGGCCATTCAGGTTTGTCAAGGAACTGCCGTACGAGTTCGGTTGTCCTGGCCGAATATCCTTTACGAGCCGCGTTCCCTGATTGGTTCCATCACTTAACCAAAGTTCGAGGCCTGTGCTTCCATTGTCGGCCAGAAAATATACGGAACCATTGATGGAAGTTAGCTCGCGTGGGTTAGACGAACCGAACGGGTTGATGTCCTTTACCAAAACCGTTCCGGTATTGGTTCCGTCGCTTCTCCAGAGTTCAAACAATGTCCCCGAGGCAGCGGCTGAAAAGTACAGCGTCCCGTTGATATTGGTGAGGGAGGAAAGATTGGAACTGTTTATTCCGGAAATGATATCCTTAACCAATTGGGTGCCTTCAGCAGTCCCGTCGCTTTTCCAAAGTTCTCGTCCCGTTGCCTCGTTATACGCTGAAAAATAGAGCGTGCCGCCAACATTGGTCAGGTAGAGCGGCTGTGAACTGCGATTAACACCCGGATAAATGTCCTTCACAAGGATGGTCCCGTCACTTGTCCCATCACTTTTCCAAAGTTCCCGGCCGGTTTGCCCATCATCGGCGCGGAAGTATAAGGTTCCGCCAACATCCGTCAAGAAGCTCGCGTAAGATCGACCTGTTCCTGGTTTAATGTCCTTAACCATAACGGTGCCGGCAGCAGTTCCGTCACTCTTCCAAAGTTCGGAGCCGTGGACGCCATCATTCGCGACAAAGTAGAGAGTTCCCTCGGAATTTGTCAGGTAACTGATTAGAGAACCGCTCAATCCAGGTGTGATTTGCTTGACGACAACTGTGCCCGCGCTCGTTCCGTCACTTTTCATCAGCACTGCTCCGTCAACGCTATTGTCCAGAGAGAAGTAAAGTGCTCCACCAGCCTCTGTGAGATTCCTAAAGTTGGAGCCTGCTGATCCCGGACGGATATCTTTGACTAAAACTGTTCCGGCGGCCGTGCCATCGCTCTTCCAAAGTTCGTAGCCTGTTTCGCTATCTTTGGCCTGGAAATAAAGAGTCCCACCTAAGTTGGTAAGGTACCTGGGATTTGAGCTCCCTGAACCAGCTTGAATGTCTTTAACAAGCACTGTGCCGGTAGCGGTCCCGTCGGTCCGCCAAAGTTCATTTCCGTAGGTGGGCGTGTTAGCAGTAAAAAATTGAATCCCGCCAGCTTGCACGAAATCCTCTGGGCGTGAACCCGAAATATCTGGCCGAGCGTTGATATCCTTCAGCAGTTCAAAATCCCCGGCCAACATCGTGCGCTGTTCTAGCGGTTCGATGCGCAGTTTCCGGGCGCGGGAATCTTGGGACGAAGAGCGCTTGTTGCGGGCCATCGCGGGGAGAGAGATTGCGGGGCAAGAGCGGTCAAGATCACGGGCGCCCAGCGGGACGCTCCGCCCATTGTAGCCGCATGAGGGGCGGGGAAAACAGAATTTTGCGTGGCCAGCGGTCGATCTTCAGAATTTGCGCGAGTGCCCCCCGCGTTTTGGGGTGATGGGCATCGCAATCCGGCTCTGATGGAAATTCGCCGAGGCTGGGCCCCGAAAACTCCCGTTGACGCGGTCGGCCGGTTTTTTCTATTCTCCGCACCGTCGGGCAGGAGATGGATTTCCGGCGTGCGAAGTTGCGCGCCACACTGCCCGGCGACGCACCCGTGAATGGGAGATACGAACCATGGCCAAGCCAACCGCCACCAAGACCCCCGCCAAGAGCCCCAAGGCCCAACCCGCCAAGGGCAAGCCGGCTGCGAAGACCCCCGCCAAGAAGGGCAAGTAGTTGGGTGAGCGAGTGACGTTCCGACTTCACTCGCCAAGCGAATTGTGAACTCTGCACAAGGCTTCGCGGCATTGCCGCGGAGCCTTGTTTTTGTTGGTGAGGGCAGGGAGATTTTGGCTGTCGGCTATCGGCTATCGGCTGTCGGCTTTGAGCCTTTTGCGATGAGCTATGGGCTTTGGTCTGATTTGATTCAAGCAATCTCTTCCGTCCTCGTAGCTGACAGCCGATAGCCGACAGCCGACAGCCTTCCCCCAACACCCGCACGCCGAGGCGAGCGAGAGGCTCACCCCGGCGTGGTTCACGCGGGAGGTCATTGTTTGTTACGCGGCTTCAACTAGAAGCCAATGTAGAGGCCAACACCGCTGCGGCGCGGGGCGAAGCCACCGTAACCGCCGTAGCCACCGTAGCCGTACGGCGAGGGATAGCCAACACTGTAGCCACGGTAGACGGGGAAGCCGCCGCCATGACCCCAACCGGGGCCGCGGTAGCCGGTGCTGTAACCGCCCCAGCCGCCGCCGTAGCCAGGGCCGCCCCAACCGGGACCGCCCCAACCGCCGCCGTGATGGCAATGTCCGGCGCTCGCACTTGAGACGCCAACGCTACCCAGGGCCAAGGCGACAATCGCCACTCCGGCCAGCAAAGTCTTCTTCAACATGTTTCGTACTCCTTCGGACGCGTGGTGCATCCTTCAACAAGGGGGTGAACGGGGCGAGGCTCACCGAAGCGGGAACCTCTTATGACCTTGGCGAAAGAGAAAAGCACCTTCCGTGCCAAATCGCCAACGTTCGCCGAATTCACGGCGTTCTCGAGAATTGCTCGTAGCCTCGCGCTTCGCGACTTAGCGCACTCGCCATCACTCTGATGGCGCGCGCCATCATGCACGCAGCGCGTCTTTCACGGCGGCCAGTTCTGCGCGTTCGGGCAACTGCTTGTAATAATCGTCCAGCGGATAACAGCCGCTCACCAGGCCGTGCCGCGGCGCCGTGGTGCAATCGCTAAACGTGCGGCACACCTTTTTGCGTTCCCACTTGCCGGCGAGCACATCGGCGGGCAACTCCGGGTAACTCAGCACCATCCGGCCCAGGCCGACACTATCGACCCAGCCGTTACGCACGGCGGCTTGCGCTACGTGCGGCAGGTAATCTTGCAGGTACGTGTAGCCTGTTCCTACCAGTACGAGGTTCGGCAGGGAGTGTTTCACTTGCCGCACCGCATCAATCTGCCGCCACACGCCTACCAGTGGATCTTCGGGCGGCTGATAACCATCGCTGGGGGGAAAAATCGCCGGCCGCTGAATGTGCGGGTTGTAGTAAGGGCTGCCGCAACTGAGGTTAAACATCGCCACGCCTTCCGCGGCGAGTATCTTCAGAAGCTCCAGCGGTTCGCTCAGATCCATCTCCAGCGGATTGGTTGGGCTGGCGCCGAACGGCGCTTCGTCAGGTGTCAGCTTCGAAAAATCCATCGGCTGGCCCACTTCGCGGCTGGTGGCGTAGGGGACGAAGTCGAACAGGCTCAGCCGCACGCCGATCATGAGGCTCGGCACTTCCGCGCGAATCCGCCCGATGATCGTCCGCATCAGCCGGCTACGGCCTTCTAGATCGCCGCCGAACTTGCCTGGGCGCGACCGGGCGCCGAGGAACTCGTGCAGCAGATAGCCGTGGCACGCTTTCACGTCGACGAACTCGTAACCCAAGTCGGCCGAGAGCTTGGCGGCCACCACGTAAGCGTCGATCAGTCGTTCGAGCTCATCATCGGTCAGCACCAGCGATTGATCGTGCGGATCGATGCCGAACTTCGCGTCCAAAAGCGGGTGATGATGCGCGATGCGGGGCTCGAACTTTTTCTTGTCGTTCGGTTTGCAGAACCGGCCGGAGTGCGTGAGTTGCAGGCCGACGAGTAGGTCGTCGGTTGAGCCGCAGTGCTCGCGATGAGCCGTGCGGCATTCTTCCAGCAATTGCGCGAGACCGGCGCGATTGCTTGCCGTCGCCAAAGTTTGGTGCGGATTCGCCCGGCCTTCCGGCACGACCGCCGCCGCTTCGCCTCCCCAAATGAGCTTGGCGCCGCTGAGCCCAAAATGCCGCCAGCGGCGCAGCGTGTGCTCAGTGGGCGAGCCATCGCGGTTGGCGTCCCAACCTTCCATCGGGTGAATGCACCAGCGGTTGCCGATCGTGCGGTCCGCGATGCGGAGCGGCGCCGCCAGGGGCGATTCCGCGCCGGCGATGGGCGCGTCATCCATCGGTAACTCGCAACCGAGTTCCGCGAACCGGGCGCGAAGAGCACCGACCGATTTAAGCTGCGCGACTTTCGTGTACGGAGCGGTTGCCATAACTCAATCGCTCCTAAGGCGCGATGGGTGGTGAGAGGAAAGACTTGCGAGCGACGACGTTAGCCACCATCGCTGGCCCGACAGGCGGCGATCGCTTCGGCCACAGACAGCCGGCCACCTGCTGAACCGTTCGACGTTGTTGCGGGCGGCGCTGGCGCTTCGGCAACAACGACTGGTTCCGGCGTTGGTTCCGTGGCCGGTTCCGATCCCGTTGCCGGCGCAGCGCCGAGCGAAGTTCCGAAAGGCGCGTTCGAACGGCAGAGTTCCAACATCTCCGCAATCGAAGGCCGGCCGCCACTCGACGCCACCGGCGCGGCCGCAACTGGTTTCGCTGCAGCTGGCGGCTTAGCGGTCGGCGCTTGCTTGGCTGCCGGCGCTGGTTTTGCCGGCGAGCCGCTGGCCGCGGGCTTCGCTTCCGCCGCATCGGCTTTCGGCAGTGGTTCGCTCACCACCGGTTGCACTTTGACCTTCATCTTGCCTTGCAGCGCGAGAATCTCGGCCGCCGTCATTGGCGGCGTGGCTTCTTCACTGGTGGGACGCTTGGAGCCGGCGGAACGACTCGGCGCGCTCGTCGCGACGCGCATCGGCCGGCGCTCGGCATGCAGTTTTTCGATCCGCTTGGAACTGGTCGCCATCGCAAAAATATCGGCCGCGGTGAGATTCGCCCGCGAGGTGCGTGCCGAATCACCGGCCACTTGCGGCTTGGCCACTTCTTCCACTTCTGCTTTGGCAGCCGGCGCCTTTGCTGCTGGCGCGCCATCGTTGGCCCGCGCGGCGGCCATCATCTCCGCAACGCTAAGTCGCGTGCCGCTGGCGGCCGGTTTGGGCGCCGCCTTCGGCGCGGGAGCGGTTGCAGCGGCGCCGCCATCGGTTGCGCGGGCCGCGGCAAGAATCTCGGCGACCGATTGCTTCGCGCCACTCGGCTTGGCCGCCACTGGCGGCTTAGCAACCGGCGGCGTAGCCACGGGCGCTGGCTTTTCCGCTGGCGGCGATTTCACTTCGGCAGCAGGCGCCGGTTTTGCAGCCGGCGCTTTCGCCGGCGCTGGCGGCGCGGCCTTCGCCACGGGCGCCGCCACCGCCAAATTCGGCGCCGGCACCACCACGAGGTGATCGAGATCGATATCGTACCAGCCCATGTTCTGGTGGTAGTCGGCGAACTCCACGAGCGCGCGGCCGCTCATGTTCACGGTTTTGATTTGCCCGGTGAGCCCCGCGAACCGCGCCAGGTCCGGCTGCTGCGGCAGGACGGTGACGAACTTATCGGTGAACGAGCGTTTGAGTTGTTCGATCGCTTCGGAAATCATGACAATCGGTGGGCGCGCGAGTAAGGTCGGCGCCATGGTCCGCGAACTAAAGGAGGAGTAACGGGCCGGCCTCCTCAATGTTTTTGCCAGCCACGCGGCTATTTTCGGTCAATTCTGCGCTTCTCGCAAGGCTTCCCCCCGCGTTGCAATTGGCCCGGGCTGCGGGGATAATCGGCGGACCCGGTTCGGACTTTGCTCCGTGACATTCACCTTCGCCTTTTCTCCCCCAGAGATTCTTCCCATGCGAAATCGGTTCTGTCGTTTGCTGGTCGTCGCCATTTGTCTGCCTTGTTTCAAGCTATCGGCGAAGGAGTATCTCACTGGGATCGAGTGGCAGGAGCCGCCGATTGTTACGCCGGGCGCCGAGAACCACCTGCCTCCGTCGGATGCGATTGTGTTGTTGGGCGATGGCGACCTGTCGGCCTGGAGCGGCGCGGAAAACTGGAAAGTGGAAAACGGCGTGGCGACGGTCGGGCAGGGGATGATTACCACCAAACAGGAATTCGGCGATTGCCAGTTGCACATCGAGTGGTCCGCGCCGACGCCGGCGAAGGGAACCAGCCAAGAGCGTGGCAATAGCGGCGTGTTCTTCATGGGCAAGTACGAAATCCAGGTGCTTGATTGTTACGACAACAAAACTTACTTCGATGGCCAAACCGCCGCCATCTACAAGCAGACCGCCCCGATGGCGAACGCCATGCGCCCGCCCGGTGAATGGAACGCCTACGAGGTGTTTTGGACCTGCCCCCGCTTCAACGACGACGGCACGCTCAAGTCACCCGCGTACATCACCGCGATGCACAACGGCGTGCTGATGCTCAACCATTTCGAACTCTTGGGCGACACGCCGTACGATCGCCCGCCGCAGTACACCGCTCATCCGCCGAAAGGCCCGATCTCGCTGCAAGACCACGGCAATCCGGTGCGGTATCGCAACATTTGGGTGCGCGAACTCAAACCCGCCGTTGGCAAGCGCACGCGCGAGCCGTTCTACCGTGATGGTGAGAAGGAATGGCCAGTGTCGGAAGACAGATAGCGGATTGGTTTGAATCTTAACGGATTTCATCAATTAGCCCGGCGTTCGCGCCGTCTCTGGGTACGCGCGCACCCTGAGCCGATCAACCCGATTGGGGTTGAAGTTCGACGCACACCACTGATCCAACCCTGACAGGGTTGAATTTCATGGCGGACCGTGAACCCGGGGTAGTTCGCTGCGCTCACAACCCCAGGCTGAGTGATGGAATCCCTTCAGGATTCGTTATGGATTCGACTCCGTTTTTTTGTCTCTAACCTCTTTCCTCTCTTCTCTAACCTCTCAAAAAAAGAATAGGGCGCCCTATTCGCCGCTAGCGACAGAAGATCCAGCCGCACCTCGGCGGACTTGCGTCCGCCAAGGTTTCGGAAGTCGCAGGAGGTTTCGCCCCCCTAAAATTTGGGCGGATGACTCGCCGCGCGAACGAACTTCTGCCCCACTTGGCGCCGCCCTGGCATGCCGGACGCGCTTCACACGGGAACCGGCGCGGTTGGTTGCGACCCAACCGCGCTTCGCTGGTCCCCTGCGCGCCCCTTCGAAGGGGCGGCGCCAAGTAGTGAACGTGAGTATACTATATGGAGTGGCTGCATTCTAGTCCTGCGCCCCAAAAAAGTTCGAGAATTTTTGCAGACTGGCGGACCACGCTGCAGAGGGGTGGCTAAGTTTTTTGCCAGTGGGAGCAAAAGGGCTGTTACGCGAAGGCTGATGACGTTCGACGATTTACCAGCCGCACGAAACTTGCTCAGCCGCGGCAGATACTTTCTTTGTCGCAATCTCTCTCGAATAGGCGCGAGCCGCAGAAGCCTTAGTGCCCACCTTCGATTACAAACTGATCGACGCGGCAAGTCGTATTGGTGGGGCGAGCAAACGAACTGGATTTTACGCTGGGGGCTCTCGTGCGTCGGAGATTTACGCCGACGCTGCTGAGGTGTTTCACGCCGATGCGTCGTTGCTTCAGTTCG
This sequence comes from Pirellulales bacterium, assembly GCA_022841705.1. Lineage (GTDB taxonomy): Bacteria > Planctomycetota > Planctomycetia > Pirellulales > Lacipirellulaceae. Next base: position 642,601 of record JALHQZ010000002.1, on the reverse strand, counting down.
CTTCCCGCATCGGAGTATATGAGCGACGCGACTTTGGAGGGTCATCACCTGACTGACATTGATGCGTTCTAGGGCATGTGAGCAATCCCTACTTACAAGGCGGATTATCTAAATTTACTAGCACTTCAAATGATAATTTGCTACAACGCGAGCAAGGTCGTCCTCAAGCTTCATTGCCAACAACCATTCTTGGGCGCGTTCTCCATCTCGATGCTATATGATTTTGCAGAACAAAGAAGCTGCGATTCGCTTGAAGCAGAATTCAAGTCTGCCGAATAAGGCCTACCAAGTAACAGGGATGCTGGTGCTACTATGTCTCGTACTCGGGTTGACTAGCCCACTTAAGGGTGAGGTAATCGAGTTGTTCTTTCCTGGAGTCGCCTTGATTTCACTGGTGCTGGCCAAGGTGGCAGAGCGATTCAGCAAAAAAGACTTTGCAATTCTATATCCTGACCGATTTGAAGAGCCTGGCTTTGGAGACACGAAACGAATCGTCCACTGGAATCAGGTGAATTCCCTACGCTGGACAGGCAGTTCCGAAGATAGCCAGAGTTTGAAGGTACACACCAAGGAGTTTGAAACTCCTCTAGGATTCTTCGTAATGGACCTTAGCGACTTAAAAGCCGAAGACCGCCTCACTTTTATTCGATATGTTCGGCACGCCGCCGCAGATATTCCCCAAGAGCGATGGCCTAGCTTTTGTCGGAGAGTTGCTGTTCCCCTGCTTAAGGAAATGGAGGAAAGGAATAAAAGCCACATCGACGAAGATTCTCAGCCACGCACATTACGTGAGACGATTATTCTTGGCATCTTGAAGTTCCTTGCATCACATCCCTTCCTTGCCGGCCTACTCATGCCAGTCTCTTTTTTGCTGGCCTTACCATTGATAACTTCTCGACAATCATGCTGGACGATAGCAGCCCTACTAACGATATCCAGCATTATTAATATCAGACTCGTGTGGGGTGCGTGGATTGAGCCTTTCACCACTACTGTGCTGGGAGCGGCCGCCGCGTTTTTTGTAATTGGTTTCTTCTCACTCACTCAAGGGCCAGAGAACAGAGACTCTAAAGGGTCTTTGGATAATACAAAGGTCTTGGGCTACTTGGCTCTTTTCTTGGTCGGAATCCCCTTAGCGGTGAGTGCGCTGGCGAAAGGGTGGCTACCAAAAAACATGGCCATGCCGATTAAATGGTTGGCACTAGCTCTGTTTCTTATGCCTGTTTTCTTGCTTCCCTGGAGTCAAAGAAGAAGTGATAAACGAAGTCTAGAAGACCTGGAAAGAGAGGCACTACGCTACTGGGACGTTAGTGAGCGACGGATTGGCAATGAGTAAATGATTGAGTTGACTGGGTCGGCCCACGGTTCCAAAATCAGCAAGTGTTTTTCGCCCCGCCGGCTTCATCGTCCCACGCTCATTCGCACTCTCTGATATTGTGGCCCACTCCGGGAAAGTTCGAGCCCCCAGAAGTGCTGAGACTACTGTTCGATCGGTCGTCACACCCCGCTTGTTGGTATGCCGTTGATTGAGGTGAATAGCGCGCCGTAGTTCGATATACGCGAGGACAAGCCTCGCGGCTAACCCACCACCTCCACCGCAAACCGCCACTGCAGCGTCAGCGGCGCCGTCAAGTCGAGCGGCGGTTCGTACGCGGCTAAGATAGCTGGCTTCCTGCGCCACAGAAAAGGGGTCAGGTGGAGCGCCGGGTTCGGTGTGCCTTGCCCGCGCGTCGCAGCGGCTCGTAGTGCCAGTCGCCGCCACGCAGCCACATGCCGGCCTCGAACTCACGGATAGCCCCCGGGAGAACTAAGGGGCCGGTGTGACCCTCCTCGCGACAGACAGACCGGCAGCCGTTGCGCCGGAGGTAAGCCTTGATCTCCTGGTGGGCTGCCGCCATCGTTGCCGGTCGATCAATCGTCCGGTACTGTGAGCGGTCGGTCAGGAACGCCTTGTCTGCGATGTAATACGGGTAGTCCCCGATCGATCCGTCCACGATCCACCGCTGACCCTCGTCGGCCCACGTCCGCGACAAGATGAGGTCGAAGGACGGCCCGCCAACTCGCTGCGAAACTGAGAAGAAGTGCTGCCCGTCGTTGGCGTGTATCTCGCTGAACGCCAAGGGAACTTGCTCCCACTGCGGGGACAGCACCGCGAACCGGAAATTGTCGGCATCCCGGTCGATCCTTGTCTCGACCTCCGCAATCGTCGTATACCGCGGAAAGGGCGGGGGATCGGGAGACCGCTCGGGCACGAACTCCGCCGAGAACCGCTCGATTAGGAACGCGACGAAGGCGGCGCTGTCGTCACGTGTCATGAAGAACCGACTCTCGGCCATTCGCACCTCCGCCGCCGAACTTGAAAACAGGAAGTTTCTGCCTAGTATCTAAAGACCGCAAGTTTACGGCCTAACGCCATAGCCCACCACCTCCACCGCAAACCGCCACTGCAGCGTCAGCGGCGCCGTGAGGTTGAGCGGCGGTTCGCATGCCACCAACAAGTTCGGCTTCGTGAATGATAGCCGACACGCCGCGTGCCGATCATCGCTCGGCGGCAAGCGGAGGACTCGCCAATCGACGCCGTGGGTGCGGAATACGATCTGCCGCTCGGTCTGCGAGAGGGGCCACGCATCGGAGACGGTGAAGTTGGCGTGGAGCGAACCGCCGAGCGCTTTCATGCGGCAAGCCGATTCGTAAGCCAGCGAAAGGGTGGCGCCTTCGTTGGGTTTGGAGGTGGGGTCGATGCTCACCGACCAGTGCGATTTGCCGACCATGCCGATGAGCATCGCGGGTTTGCGCTGGGCGTCGGCGACGGTGGTTTCGGGCGGGTCGAGATCGTCGAGATTCATCGCCTGCAGCGCGGGGCTCAGCGTATCGCCTTCGGCGGATTCGAGCAGCGTGATGCGCTGGCCTTCGGCATCGAGGAACACCACGCGGTGGGCGTAGCGGTCTTTGAGTCGTAGGAACTCCACGCGCAACCGGCGGGCGAGATCGGCGGCGGTTTCGAGTTGGCCGATGAGGGGAGGAGGCGTACTCATGGTCGATGATTAATTACTCCCCTCCTCGCAAGGGGCGTGCTGAAGAACTGCATAGTCGGTTTTTTGTAGTAGGCACGGTCCCCGTGCCGTCTTTGGGGGCGTGTCTTTTACAGCGCGGAGACGGCACGGGGACCGTGCCTACTACAATTCCGTTCTCATGAAGGGGAAGGGGCTACGGCCTTACTCTTCGTCATCATCCGCCACGGGTTGGCCGGCGCGCCAGCGCAGAGTGGCGTCCAAGAAGCCTTGGATGTCGCCGTCCATCACCGCGTGAAAACTGCCGACGTAGAACTTGGTGCGGGCGTCTTTCACGCGTTGGTCGGGGTGCAGGAAGTAATTGCGAATCTGCGAGCCAAAACCGGTTTTGGCTTGCTGTTGGTACTTGGCCGCCTCCTCGGCTTCACGCTTCTCTTCTTCGGCGCGGGCCATGCGGGCGCGGAGCATCTTCCACGCGGTGGCGCGATTTTTGTGCTGCGAGCGTTCGCTTTGACATTGCACTACGATGTTGGTGGGAATGTGCGTGAGGCGAATTGCGGAGCTGGTTTTGTTGACGTGCTGCCCGCCGGCGCCACTGGCGCGGAACACGTCTTCGCGGATATCATTCTCGTCGATCTCGATCACCACGGCGTCCGAGATTTCGGGCGAGACATCCACCGCCGCGAAGCTGGTTTGGCGTTTGCCTTCGGAGTTGAAGGGGCTGATCCGCACCAAGCGGTGCATACCGGTTTCGCCTTTGAGGTAGCCGTAGGCCATCGGGCCGCGCACGGTGATGGTGGCGTGGTTGATGCCGGCTTGCTCGTTATCTTGGCGGTCGATCAGCTCGGTGGCGTAGTCGTTTTTCTGAGCCCACAACAGATACATCCGCAGCAGCATTTCGGCCCAGTCGTTGGCGTCGGTCCCGCCGTCGCGCGCGTTGATGGTGAGGATGGCGCCCGCCGCATCGTGCGGACCGTTGAGCAGCGCAGCGAGCTTGAGCTGTTCGAGCAGCGCTTCGATCCTCTCGATTTCTTGCGGCGCTTCGGCGGCGAAGGATTCATCCTCCTCGGCCATCTCGATGAGTGCTTCGAGATCGGTCGCGGCGGAGATGGCGGCGTCGAGCGGCGCGACGACGGACTTCAGGCTTTTTTGCTCGGCGATGATCGCCTGCGATTTTTCCTGGTCCCCCCAGAAATTGGCCTCGCCTTGTAAGGCTTCAATTTCCTTCAGGCGTGCTTTTTTGCCGGCATAGTCAAAGAGAGTCTCTGAGCTGCGTCAGAGCCTCCCGAATGGCGGCTTCGCGGTCGTACCACTCTTTGTCCATGTTCGCTCCCGAAAGGTCATTGTAGTAGGCACGGTCCCTGTGCCGTTTTGGCGGCGAAGAAGGGGCCGAATTCGAATGTCGGCAGACGGCACGGGGACCGTGCCTGCTACAGAGGAACGGTTATACTTCATTCGTCCGTTTTCTTCGAGGGAGACCAAATCGTGGCGCGGGTGGTGCTGGCAATGAGCGGCGGCGTGGATTCGAGCGTTGCTGCGCGCCTGCTGCTCGATGCGGGGCACGAGGTGATTGGGGTCTTCATGCGGCATGGGGAGCAGTCGCCGGCGGTGTGTTCAATTGAAGGTGCTCAGCAGCCAGCGGCTGGATCAGCCAGGCCGCAAGCGGCACAACTGCCGATTATCAACCGGCTCGACCATAAGCAGGGGTGCTGCACGGCGGCGGATGCGGAGGATGCGCGGCGGGTGGCGGATCGGCTCAACATTCCGTTTTACGCGCTCGATCTCAATCGCGAGTTCGGCCGGATTATGGACTATTTTGTTGACGAGTATTCGCGCGGGCGGACCCCCAACCCGTGCGTGCAGTGCAACAACTGGATCAAGTTCGGCAAGCTGTTTGACTATGCTGACTCGGCGAGCGCGGAGTTCGTCGCCACCGGGCACTACGCGCAGCTCGAAGAGCGCGATGGTGAGCCGGCCCTCTTGCGCGGCGTCGATGATGCGAAGGATCAATCGTACGTGCTGTTCGGCATCGAGCGGCGGTACCTCGAGCGGATGCTGCTGCCGGTGGGTGGTTTCACCAAACCCGAAATTCGCCAGCGGGCGGCGGAGCTTGGCCTACGCGTGGCAGACAAGAAAGATAGCCAAGAGATTTGCTTCGTCACCAGCGGCCGGTACGACGAGTTCGTCAAACGCCGTCGCCTTGAAGGGGGCGGTAGGGCAGGGGAGGGGGGCGAGTTCGTCAGCACCACCGGCGATGTGCTTGGCGAACACGACGGCATCGAAGGATTTACTGTTGGCCAGCGCAAAGGCTTGGGCATTGCGCTCGGTGAACCGCGGTACGTGGTGCGGATCGAACCCGACACCAAGCGCGTGGTCTTGGGCGAGCGGAGCGAAATGCACCGCCGCACGCTGACCGCTTCGGCAACGAATTGGCTCACCGACTTGCCGCACGGCGAGCTGCTCGTGGGCCTCGCGCAAATTCGCTACAACGCGGCGCCAGCGCCCGCCACGTTCACGCTGCTGCCCGAGAACCGGCTCGCGGTGGAGTTCGCCGACCCGCAATTCGGCGTCGCCCCCGGCCAAGCCGTTGTGTGTTACGATAGGACCCGCGTCTTAGGCGGCGGCTGGATTGAATAGAAGTAGGGTGGGTTATCCGCGCCAGCGGTAACCCACCAGACGTAAGTGTTGAAACCACATCATGAAGGGTTACCGCTGACGCGGATAACCCATCCTACATTTGCACACCACATGCCGAATCGCCTCGCTCACGAAACCAGCCCGTACCTGCTGCAGCACGCTAACAATCCGGTTGATTGGCGGCCGTGGGGCGAAGAGGCGCTTGCGCTCGCCAAGCAAGAAGGAAAGCCGATTTTCTTGTCGATCGGCTACTCGGCGTGCCACTGGTGCCATGTGATGGAGCACGAGAGTTTCGAGAATGCGGGGATCGCCAAGCTGCTGAACGAACGGTTCGTGCCGATCAAGGTCGATCGCGAGGAGCGGCCTGATCTCGATCAGATTTACATGAACGCGGTGCAGATTCTCACCGGTCGCGGCGGTTGGCCGATGAGTGTGTTCCTCACGCCGGAACTAAAGCCCTTCTACGGCGGAACGTACTGGCCACCGGTTGCGAAGCAGGGGCTCCCCGGCTTCGACCAGATTTTGGAAGCGGTGCACGAAGCGTGGATAAACAACCGCGAACGTGTGACCGAAACGGCCGACCAGCTCACCGCGCAGATTCAGAGCATCAGTGCGGCGGTCGCCGACACAACCGGTTCACCGAGCCTTGGACTCTTGGACGCGGCAGGCCGGCAGCTTGAACGCAGCTTCGATCCCACCTACGGTGGCTTCGGCGCGGCGCCGAAGTTTCCGCACGCGATGGACTTGCAACTGCTGATGCGATTGTATGCTCGCGACGGCCGAAGCGAATGGCTCGATATGGTGCGCGTCACACTCGACCGGATGGCGGGCGGCGGAATCTACGATCACCTCGCCGGCGGCTTCGCGCGGTACTCGGTCGACGCCCGCTGGCTGGTGCCGCATTTCGAGAAGATGCTCTACGACAACGCTCTGTTGGCCCGCACCTACGCCGAAGCGTTCCTGGCGACGGGGGATTCCGAGTACGCCCGAGTCGCGCGGGAAACGCTCGACTACATTCTCACCGAAATGACCGACCCTGCCGGCGGGTTCTACAGCGCCGAGGATGCGGACAGCGAAGGGGAAGAAGGGCTGTTCTACACTTGGAAGAGCGAAGAAATTCGCGAAGTGCTGGGCGAAGATGACGGCGATTTAATGTGCGACGTGTACAACGTTTCGCCGCTCGGTAATTTCGAGGGGCGGAACATTCTGCACCTGCCGAAGACGCTCGCCACGAAAGCGAAACTGCTCGGCGAAGAGCCAGTGGAGTTCACGCACCGCATCGCCAAGCTACGGAAGAAACTGCTCGCGGCCCGCAGCCATCGCGTGCGGCCGGGGCGGGACGACAAGGTGCTGGTCGGTTGGAACGGCCTCGCGATTGATGCGTTCGCCTTCGCGGGCGCGGCGCTCGCCGAACCGCGGTTCACCGCCGCCGCTAAGAACGCCGCCGATTTCCTGCTCGTCAACTTGCGCACGGCCGAAGGCCGACTACTGCACACGTGGCGCCGCGGCGTGGCAAAACTGGCCGGCTATGTGGACGATTACGCGGCGCTGGCCAATGGATTGGTGACGCTCTACGAAGCGACATTCGAAGAGCGCTACATCACTGCCGCGGTGGAACTGGTGGACGAAATGCTTGCACACTTCGCTTCCGAGAACGGCGTGCTCTGCTTCACCGCCGACGACCACGAAACGCTGCTCACCCGCTCGCAAGATTTGACCGATAACGCCACCCCCGGCGGCAACTCGCTCGCCGCCACGGCGCTCGTGCGGCTGGGGCTCCTCACGGCGAACGAAGCGTACCTCAGCGCCGCTGACCGCATCTTCGCCGCCGCCGTGCCACTGATGGAACGGGCTTCGATGGCCACCGGCCAAATGCTGCTGGCGCTCGATTTGCGGTTGGGCCCAACGCCGGAACTCGTCTTCTGCGGTGATGGAGCGCGGGAGTTAGCCCTACAGCGGCAACGCCACTACGAACCGCGGCGGGTGATTGCGTGCCGGCCGGGTGTTGGCGCGACTTCGCCGCGACTGGAAGCGCTCTTCGCGGGTAAGCCGACGAGTGGCGAGGTGACGCTTTACGAGTGCCAGCAAGGCTCGTGCGGAGAGCCAATTAGCGGAGTGGCGGCCATTCAGAGAAGTCGAAATCCGCGCTGATCCCCTTCAACATCCGCGTCTTCCCTTCGCTACGCCTGCAACTCCGCCAGCACCGCGTCATCGATATTGAAATTCGCCGCGACGGTTTGCACGTCGTCGTGATCGTCCAAGAGTTCCACCAGGCGGAGCACTTTGCGGGCGTCGTCGCCGGCGACATCGACGGTGTCTTTCGGCAGATAGGAGATGTTGCGGCTTTCGGTGGTGAGATTCGCGCCATCAAGTGCGGCGCACACCGCGTTGTACGCTTCCAGCGGGCACGTCACTTCAAACGTGTCGCCTTCGTAGTGCACATCGTCGGCGCCGGCTTCGAGGGCCAGCTCAAAGAGCGCTTCTTCAGTGGTCTGTGCGGCGGGCAGGACGAAGTGGCCTTTGCGTTCAAACATCCACGCCGCACAGCCGGTGGCGCCGAGCTTGCCGCCGTTGATTTCGAAAATCTTCCGGATCTCCGGCGCGGTGCGATTGCGGTTGTCGGTGAGAATCTCGCAGATGATGGCGACGCCGGCGGGCCCCACTCCTTCGTAGAGGACCGCCTCAAGATTGCCCCCGTCGAGTTCGCCGATCCCCCGCTTGATTGCGCGCTCGATGTTGTCCTTCGGCATGGAGATCGACTTGGCGTCGTTAATCGCGTACCGCAGCCGCAGGTTCATGTCGGGGTCGCCGCCCCCCACGCGCGCCGCCACGATAATCGCCTTAGAGAGCTTGCTCCAGAGCTTGCCGCGCTTGGCGTCGATCACCGACTTCTTCCGCGCGATGTTTGCCCAGTGTGAGTGGCCGGCCATGACGTTGTTCCAATTCGCGGAGGTCGATGTTTTGAGAGACGGCGTTAGCCGCGACGCGGAAGCGGAGCGCGTGGCGTGCGATTAACCACCAACGTGCTCCGCTACCGCGTCGCGGCTAACGGTGAATTACGGTGGATTGCTTACCGCGGCTTCTTTTTCGCCAATTTCGACGAGGTTTTGGTCTTGGCCGGCGGGGCAGGTTTCTTGGGCGCTGGCTTTTTGGGCTCGGGCTTTTTCGCGACGGGCTTCTTGGGCGGTTCGGGTTTCTTGGCGACCGGCTTCTTGACTTCGGGTTTTTTCGGCTCGGGCTTTTTGGCTTCGGCCTTTTTGTCCGTCTGCTTCACGGGTTCCGACTTTTTGGCGGCACCGGGTGTTGACGGCTTTTTCGCGTCGGCTTTGGCGGCGACTTCGGGAGCCTTCGGCGGGGGTGTTGGAGCAGGGGGCGCGGGTTTTTTGGGAAGCCGGTCTTTGCACGAGGGGTCAAGATCCGTCAGTAGCTTACGGGCGGTTGTGCCGTAGGGGTTACGGCCGACTTCCACGCCGAGTTGGTGCATCAGACTGCCAACTTCCATGCCCTTACTCTTGGGAATTGCGCGCTCGAGGCCGGGGGCGATGCCCTTGGCGAGTTCTGCATCGGTGATGATGTCGAGCGTGTGCAGCGCCGTGAGCAAACCTTTGTTCACGGGAATCGAATGCCCCGCGAGCGCGTTCTGGGCGAGGTAAGCCACCACAAACGGCGTGGCGCCTTTGTACTTTTCCACCGCCGCGACAGCTTGACCAAGGTTCTGTTTCTTGAGCAGCTCGATGTCGAAAATGTAGACCGTCTCGAACACGCTTTGGAGCACGAGCTTCACCCGATCGGCGGCGCCTTCGGGGTCGGTGAGGTTTTTGACGGCTTCCGATAACTCGCGGCGGGTGCTGACGCGCACTTCGTTCCAGTCGAAGTAGAAGTTACCAGGTTTGAGCGCGGCGAACGCTTTGTCCGCTTCATCGTGCGAAGAGTTCTCCAAGAGGCACGCATACACCAGCACTTCCAGCGCGGTGCGATCCTTGGCTGGCGTGACGGGCTTGAAGACCTTTTTCAAGCTGCTGGCCAACTTGGTGAGGCGGACGGTGCGATTGGCGGCGACGGACATGGTGTAAATCTAAGTAGCGAAAGGAAGCGGAGGCGTAGTTTTTGGGCGGTTGTAAAGCGACTATGTCTGGTCGACTTCTTGAGGTTCGTCGAACGACTCGTCGTCCGTGTTCTCGGCGCTGTCGGCGGGTGGTTTATCGCCTAAAACTTCGGCGAGCGTCTTGGCGATGGCGATCGACTTCTTCACCCCTTGGTCAAGTTCGAAAATCAGCTTCGGCGTATAGCGAGTGTCGATGCGGTCGCTGATCTTGCTTTGCAAAAATCCCGCCGAACTCTGCAGGCCGTACAAGCATAGCTTTTGTTTGGACTCCTCGCCCATCACCGAAACGTACACTTTCGCCTGCCGCATATCGGGCGAAACCGTCACGCTCGTCACGGTCACGTGCTCAATCCGCGGGTCGCGCAGGTCCCGCAGGATCGCCATGCTGACGACCTCGCGAATCGCTTCGGCGGCTTTGAGAACTCTTCGAGAGGACATGAGTGAGGGGGTGAATGGTGAGTCCTGAATCGTACGCGACTAACGACAATCCGAAACAATCAATTCAGTGAAACGGGGTGAGGCCTTAATTCATTCTGCCTGCTGCCCGCTGCCCACTGTCTGCTTACTGCGTATCATCAAAGCTGCGGCCGATTTGTTCGACTTTGTAGGCGTCCAAGAGGTCGCCTTCTTTGATGTCGTTGAACCCGGCCAGTTTGATCCCGCACTCGTAGCCTTCGCGGACTTCCTTAGCGTCGTCCTTTTCACGCCGCAGGGTGTCAATCGCGTAGTCGCCGATGACCGTGCTGTCGCGGACCACGCGGCAGCGAGCCGAGCGCTCGATGACGCCCGAGAGCACCCGGCAACCAGCGATGGCGCCCACGCGGCTGATCCGAAAGACCTGCTGCACCAGCGCGCGGCCAAGCGAGACTTCGCGCTCTTCGGGCTTGAGCATTCCTTCCATCGCCGCTTTCAGGTCGTCGGTGATTTTGTAGATCACATCGTACCGACGAATCTCGATCCCTTCGCGCTCCGAACGGCTGCGGGCCTTGTCGTCGGGGATTACATTGAACGCGATGATCACCGCTTCGGAGGCTTGGGCCAACAGCACGTCGCCATCGGTCACGGCGCCCACACTGCGCTGGAGCAGCTTGAGGCGGACTTCGGGGTGTTCGAGCTTGGTGAGCTCTTTCTCGATTGCTTCGATCGACCCGCGGGTGTCGGCCCGCAGAATGAGGTTGAGCGTTTGCACTTCGGCTTCGCCTTCGAGCCGATCGAACAGCGTTTCCAGCGTGACATGCTGGTAGCCGCCGGAGCCGAGGTAAGCGACGCGGTTCTCGGCGCTGCGGGTCTCGGCGATTTCGCGCGCGGTGCCGATATCGTCGAGCACGTACAGCGGTTGGCCGGCGCTGGGGGCTTCGTCGAAGCCAACCAAATTGACCGGCCGACTTGGGCCCGCTTCGGCCACGCGCTGGTGGCGATCGAGCGTGTCGAACATCGCTTTCACGCGACCGTAGGCATCGCCACAGACGATCACATCGCCCACTTTTAGCGTTCCCTTCTGCACCATCACCTTGGTCATCACGCCGCGGTCGGCGTCCTGCGACGATTCAAGGCAGGTCCCCACGGCGGGGCGGTTGGGGTTGGCCTTGTACTCGTGCAGTTCGGCAACGGTGAGGATGGTGTCGAGCAGTTCGTCGATCCCCGCGCCGGTTTGCGCACTGGTGCGGATGACTTCGACTTCGCCACCCCACTCGCTCGGCAAGAGATCGTTGGCGGCCAGGTCCTGCAACGCGCGATTTTGGTCGATGCCCGGCAGGTCGATCTTGTTGAGCGCCACGATGATCGGCACGCCGGCGGCGCGAATGTGGCTGATTGCTTCTTCGGTTTGGGGCATCACGCCGTCGTCGGCGGCAACCACCAGTACGGCGATATCGGTGACGTTGGCTCCGCGGGCCCGCATTTCGGTAAACGCTTCGTGGCCCGGCGTGTCGACGAATGAAATCGGCCGGCCATTGTTTTCAATCTGGTAGGCGCGAATGTGCTGCGTGATGCCGCCGCTTTCGCCCTTCACCACGTTGATGCCGATGATGCGGTCCAGCAGTGACGTCTTGCCGTGGTCGACGTGCCCGAGGAAGGTGACGACCGGCGGCCGCTGGACGAGCGACTCGGGCTCGTCAACGGCGTCGCGAATCGCGCTGAGGATGCGGTCCTCGGTGGTTTGCGCCTTGGCGAACGTCACAGCGAGGCCGAGTTCGGCGGCCACCAGCTCTGCCATGTCGGGATCGATGGTGTCGGTGATGCGAACCATCATTCCTTCTTGCATCAGAACGCGGATGATCTGGGCCGCGGGGATGCCGGCCGCTTCGGACATGTCCTTCACGGTGCAGGGAAGTTCAAGCGTGATGTCGCTCTTGCGGGGCATGGTGGCGACGCCCACGCCGCGGCGGTTACGCTTGATGGTCCGGACGGGACCGCCATCATCCTCGCCGCCCGGCTTGGTGCGGCGGCGGGCAAGTTGCCGCTGTTCGCGCCCGCCGAGCATTGGCCGACCGCCGTCCTCGTCCTTATCGCCGGTCGCGGCGCCGCCGCGACCCTTCTTGCCACGTGCCTTGGCCGATTCTTCCTCAGCGGTTTTGGCGGCGGCTTGACGAATGCGTTCTGCTTCCAGCGTGCGTTCGGCGCGCTTGAGATGCGCGGCGAGTGGAGCGGCCCCGATCCGTTGCCCGCCGAGCACCTCGGCCGGCAGCTTCATGTCCGGCTTTTGCGCCGGGGCTTCATCACGCCGCGGCTTGGGTGTGGATGGCGGCGGAGCGGCCGGCATCGCGGCGAGTTTCACCACCGGGCCGGAAGCCTTTTGGGGCTTTTCGCTACGGCGTGACTTGGGCGGCTCCTTGTCACCGGTCTTCGGAGTGACATTGGGCAGTTTGCCCACGGAGCCCCCGGGCCCGATGTAATCTTCGCGCTTCATCATCCGCGAGAGCGGGCCACTGCGGCCGGTCGATGCGGGCTGAGCAGGCGTCGAGGTCGCCTTGGCAGGAGCATCAGCGGCGGCAGCTTCAGCTTCGGCGGCTGCGACCATCTCAGCGGGAGCTGCTTCGGTGCTCGGCTCTTCCGCGACGGGCGCTTCTTCACTGCGGCGGCGACCAGCGAGTGGGCCTTTGGAGACGGGGGCGACGATCACCCGCATCGGCGCGGCGGTATTCTCCTTGGGGCGCTCTGGCTTTGGCGGCGCGGCGGCTTTACCTTTCACCGGGGCAGCGCCACCACCAGCGAACGCTTCGCGCAGCTTGGCCGCTTCGTGGTCTTCGACGCTGGCGAGCGCCGAGCCTTTTCCCGGAATGCCAATGCGATTGCACAACTCGACCAGCTCTTTGCTGTCGACGTTGAGCTCCTTCGCCAGAGCGTAGATTCGAACTGCCAACTGCAGATTCTCCGTGTCGTCGGGAGTCAAACGGGGCGTGCTTACCGGGAATGTTTGCGCCACGCCGCCGAATGCCGACGAACTACATAACTATTAGCAAACCATTATGCGCGTCTCCCAATAAGGGTTTGCCATCGGCGACGATCACCCGACCGCCGCGTAAAAAACTCTTCCAACCATCAACCGGCAGGCGCTAGCCTCCGGTTTTGTATTCGCAGAACCGGAGGCTAGCGCCTGCCGGCTAATTGGTTATGTTGTCTCTTCCGCCGGAGGCTCTTCCACTGGCGCCGGCTCTTCAGGGCCGGCCATCAGCTTGGCATCCGCCGCCTTTTGGGCTTCCACTTCGGTTCGTTCCGCTTCGATCGCGGCGAGCCGTTCACGTTCTTTCTTTTGCTTGCGGGCTTCGGTGGCGGCGGCCTCGGCCTCTTCGGCGCGGGACTCCGCTTGCTCCACAATGGCGGCGGCTTGTTCTTCGGTGAGGCCGCCCATCGCCATCAAGTCATCCGGCTCGATGATCGACAGGTCATCATAGCTGAGGAAGCCTTCTTCCACGAGCTTTTCCGCCAATTCCTTTTCGACGCCCTCAATGGCGCTGTACCCCTCGACGGCCCGGTCGATCGACTCGGCCAGTTCGTCCTGGGTCATGATTTCAATATCCCAGCCCGACAGCTTGCTGGCGAGCCTCACGTTTTGGCCGCGGCGGCCGATCGCCAGCGACAACTGATCTTCCCGCACCAGCACAATCGCCCGGCCGAGGATGCGGCACAGGATCACCTGCTCTACTTCCGCGGGGCTGAGCGCGTGAGGAATGAAGACCTCCAGGTTGTCATCCCATCGGACGATGTCGATCCGCTCGCCACCGAGCTCATCGACGATGTTCTTAATGCGATTGCCCCGCACGCCGACGCAGGCGCCAACACAATCGACCCGCGTGTCGCTGCTGCTCACCGCCACCTTCGAGCGGTAGCCCGGCTCGCGAGCCATCGCGCGAATCTCGATTACGCCGTCGGCGATTTCGGGGATCTCTTGTTCGAACAGTCGCTGCACCAGTTGCGGCGCCCGGCGGCTGAGGATTACCTTCACTCGGCTGCCCGCTTTGCGCACTTCGTACACCGTGGCCCGCACCCGCTCGTTAGCGTGGTGGGTCTCGCCGGGGATTTGTTCGCTGCGCGGCAGGATCGCTTCAACGTTGCCAAGCGTCACCGTCGCCGCGGCGCCTTCGTACCGCTGAATGATGCCGCTGACCATTTGGCCTTGGAGCTCTTCGTACTCATCGTACAGCGCGTCGCGTTCGGCTTCGCGGATTTTTTGGATCATCACCTGCTTGGCGGTTTGGGCGCCAATTCGGCCGACGACCTCTTCGGAATCCAATTGCTCGCCATCGCAGGTGGCGGCCACCTTGCCCGTTTGCCGATCGATCGAAACCTCGACGATTTTCTCTTCGCCGTGATACTTTTTCAGGGCCGAGACGAGCGCCGCTTCGATGCCTTCGAAGACAATTTCCTTGTTGATGTGCTTATCGCGATGGATCGCGTCAACAATGCGCAGGACTTCGGTGGCGTTCATGGCAAGTCTTTCCCGGCGTTTCCACTCTCTTAAGGCGGTTGATGCCATGAGAGCAGTTCGCCCCGCCGGGGGGCAGTTCAAATTGTCGGATTGTGTTGCGTGGGGCTAACCTTCCATGGCAAGCCGCTCGCCCTATCGACGCCAAAAGCCGGCTTTCGCCGGCTTCAGTCATAAGCCCTGACCCTGTGGAGGGGGTAGAACGATGGAGCGTCGGTAATCGGTAAAGGATAGGGCAGGAATTGGGGGGTGTCAACCGGTGGGAAGGGGCGTTTTCCCGGTAGCTTGGGTCCTCGACCCGAGCGAGAAGTTGCTCTCTAATCGCTCGGGTCGCGGAAGCAAGCTACAAACGCTCACTCCCAAATCATAGGCTGTTTTTCCATGCCCCGAATCGGACTCTGCACCGCTGAAGCACTCGTTGAAGGCGCCGAGGCATATCTCACCGCTGAGCCCGAGATAGTGATTGGCGAGCTCGATGGGCCCGTCGGCACGGCGCTCGCGGGGCTGCTGGGCAACCAAGTGAAGGGCCACACGCGCATCTTCGCGCTGCTGAACTGCGACGTGCAGGTGAAGCCCGCGACGCTCATGGTCAGCAAGGTGACGGTCACCAGTGAAAAATACACTAACGTGCTGATGGGGACCGTGCAGGCGGCGATCGCCAACGGGGTGCTCGATACGGTCCGCGAAGGGCTCATCCAGCCGCAGCAGGCCAGCGAGCTGGGCATCATTTACAGCGTGTGGCTCGACCCCAGCATCATGAGCGTGGAGAAGATTGACCATGCAGCGCTGTTCGACGTCCATCGCGAGGCGACCGTGAAGGTCATCCGCAAAGCGCTCGCGGGTGAGCCGACGATCGAGTGGCTGCTCGAGAACCAATCGCAGGTGGCGCACTACTTTCACGAGCTGGGGCTTAATGGCGAGCTATAGTTCGCGCCTCGTCAAGCGTCGGCCAGTAGGTGTTTGAGCATCCGGTCCGGCGCCTCCATAAACTGATTGATCACGCGGTAGTGCTCCGTCTCTTTGTACACGATTGGCACGATGCGCTGCGGCGAGAAGGCGGCTTCGGGTTCGTCGAGGAAGTAGAGGCCTTGGCCAAACCGGTTTTCGACGAGCGTGACGAATGCTTCGCCGTGCGATTGTTCGTGGAGCAATTTGCCGCCGTAGCTATCGATCAGCTTTCAGCCGCCTTACGGTTCCGCGTCGAGCCGTTCGATTTCGGTAGCCACGTTAAACAGGCCTTCCGCCCTTAGGAACCATGCGTCGCACACAGCCGCATGATGCCGCCTAGCCAGAATGTCGGGCGCTTGTCATCACCCACCACTCAAATGGAGTGAGTCTTATTCGATCACCCGGCACCAGAGAACGCAGAAATGACGAAGCGCGGTAAAGACTCCAATAATTCCGGCAGCAAGCGTGGCATTCGGCTCGGGAATCGCCACCGCGGCGCTCGCCGCTCCTTGGAAATGGCTTACCCATGTCTGGTAATCAGCTGCGGTGAACGTTGCGCCCAGCCCGTCGCGCCAGCGGGTGTAGTCGGCGGCGTTCACTTGGCCGTCGCCGTTGAAGTCACCCGGTTTTGGAGGGCCGATGAGCTCGATGAGCATCTCGCTCAGTTGCCCGCGCCAGTTGCCCCACGAATGCCCCTCGTTCGCGGTGGTGTAAGTGTAGTCATAGCCGAACTGCTGCAAGATCGCCTGCATCGTGGGGCCGCCATTACCGTCGTTAATGGTGCCGGCGGTCATGAAGATTTCTAGCGGCGCGGTGGGCGCTTTGCGGTACATGTCGTAGATGCTCGAACCCGCCTGGAACGCCGGCGATTGAATGCCGATCTTGTGGAACACATTGCTCTTGGTCGCGCCGAAGTACGCCGAATTAAGGCCGCCGAGCGAAGTGCCCAGAATCATCCGGTCGTCAGCCGACTGTGACGTACGGTAAGCGCCGTCGATCACTGTGCGCAACTCATCCGCCATGAAGTTCGCGTACTTGGGGTTGAGGACCAGTTCACTCGCCCGCCGGTTATTCCCACTGTTGTTCGGATCGCGCGGATCGATGAACACGGCCACCGTGGGACGCAGCGAACCGTCGTCGATCAGATTGTCGAGCACCGCCACCAAGCTTCCCATGTGGTCGGCCGAGTACTCATGGCCATCGGTCACGTACACCACAGGCAAGTTGGCGAGCGCCTGCTGATCGTACCCGGCCGGTTTGTAAACGCGGTAGTTCACGTCGTAGCCAAGCTGCGCGCTGGTCACCCGCACGTTGGCGCCGAGCGTTCCGCGCGCCACGTTCGCCCGGCGAATCGTCTCGTGCGGGTACTGATACGCCGGCATGCGGAGTTCAGAATTGGGACCGAACCCGCTCCACATTTGCAGCGGGTTGGCGGGGTCGAGATTCCACGATGAACCGCCGGTGATGATCTTGTAATCGACCCGCGCGTCGGTCGCCAACCGCGTTTCGTACATCCACAAATCGGTGCCAGCCACCTGCGACGCCCGGAACGCCGTGCCACTCCAACCGTTCGCGTCACCGGGAAAGGAAACGCTGGTCGTGCCGCCACGATAAAGAAATGCCACTTGATCGCCCTGTGCATACGGCACCTGGCCCGCATTCCGCAGATTACCCCACAAGGTGTTGAGCCGGGTGGTGCGTGCGGTCGCGTCCGTCGTCGCGCTGATGGCCGAAAGTTCTGCTTTGAAGTCCGCGTAGGAAGCGAAGACTTGCTGACGGACGTAGTTAGGATCGGGCGGCGATTGCGCGATCAGAGGCCGCGCCACGAACAGGGTGACAATACCAATCAAGAAAGAGCGACATGCGAACATTGATCACGAACACAGTAGGGGCGATGCGAAGGGCGCACTAAAACGTGACCCACCGGCATTATAAGGCAATCGCCGATTCGTGACACAACGCTTACAGTTTTCTGACCAGAATCGCCGCCGCTTGGCCCTGCGGCGTGACGTTTGTCGCCAAGAAACTCCCGCCAGGCGAAACGCCGCTCTTCGTGACCGGCGCGCATGCCGAATCGGGTGAATCGCAGTTCAGCACTCGCGGCAACTCGCCTGCCTGCAGCGCGAGCAAGCTCCCAGCCAACTCCACCGCGCCGCCGCCGGCGCCAAGGTTGCCGATGCTGCTCTTGAGAGCCACCAGCGGCAGTGAACTTGCGCGCTCGCCGAACACGGCGGCAATCGCTTGCGCTTCGGCCGCATCACCGGCGCGGGTGGCGAGACCGTGCGCGTTGAGATGGCCCACATCGGCGGGCGAAGTTTTTGCATCGTGCAGCGCGGCGCGCATGGCGTTGGTCAGCGCCGCCGTCGTTTCGCCGCGCAGTTGGCGGTCGGCGACTTGGCTCGTGCCGAAGCCCAGGACTTCACCGTAAATGCGGGCGCCGCGGGCCTGGGCCGTTTCCAGCGCTTCGAGCACCACCATCCCGGCGCCTTCGCCGCACACCATTCCGCGGCGGTTGGCGTCGAACGGGCGCGATGCAGTGGCCGGTTCGCCGTCGGCCGCCACCTCTTCGGTTTGCAGGGCGTGAATCGCCTGCATCGGCAGGACGCGCGTGCCGGTTGCTCCGGCGACCATCACGTCAGCATGGCCGCGGGCAATAGTGCGGAACGCTTCGCCGATCGCCATCAGGCTCGAAGCTTCCCGCATGGTGAGCGAATTGTTCGGCCCGCGCAGATCGTTGAGAATTGCGATGTGGCTAGCCGGCATGTTCGGCAGGTACTTGAGCATCCACAGCGGCTGCATTTCGCGGAGGCCCTCTTTGCCCCAGCGCGAATACTCGAACTGGCCGCCGTCGGCGCACTTCGTGATCGGGCCTTCGTAGTCGATCGGCACGGTGAGCATGTAATCGCTGCCGAGCACCACGCCGGCCCGCTCGGGGTCGAGGCCCGTGCGGCAACCACTATCGGTAAGCGCCGCTTCGGCGGCCGAAATCGCCATCTGCGTTTCGCGGCACATCACCTTGAGGCCCTTGCGAATCGCTTTCTTTTTGTCGGCCTCAAGCTCGCCGAAGTTCGCGATGTCGCCCGTGAAGTACTTTGCTTCGGCTGCGATTTTCAGCGGAGATTTTTCGCCCGGCACGTGCTCGCAAGAGCCGACGCCACTCTGGCCGCTCGCCAGGGCGTTCCAAAACTCGGCCAGTGAACCATTGCCAAGCGGGGCGACGACGCCGATGCCGGTGATGACCACCCGGCGCGATTTGTGTGCTGGTGCGCTACTCATAGTGGGCGAAAGTTTACCCGATGCGGGCCAATTCGGCGAGCGAGGCGAAGGCAGAAGTGGGAATGCGGAGTGGGGAGTTGCTTGCGGTCAATTTTTCGTCTGCGGCTGGCCGATTCCGCATTCCTCCCTCCGACTTCCGCTAGTACCGCGTGAACGTCCCCGCCGGTCGGCCGGCGGTGGAGACGGGCGCTAGCGTGCTCCCTTGGCCTGCCACGCTCGGCGTGACGGTGTTTTTCACCTCAACGATCAGCAGCGCATCGGCCCGCGGCGCGGAGTTCATGCCGGGGATCATGTCGGCAAACGAGCCCCCCGCCGAACCGGCCGGGGCGCCGACCACGCCAAGGCTCAAGAGCAGTACTTGGTCGGTGGGCCAGCGGAAACGTTCGTGCAGGTTCATCATCGTCATCTGCGGCACTTCGATTTGCATCCGCTGATTGTTCGCCACGGGTGACGGGACATCCAGCATCACCGGCACCAGTTTTTCGACTTGGTTCATGCGGAGCTTGATCACTGCATCGGCAGTGTCGAGATTCTGCGAGAGCAGTGGGCTGAATTCCAGTGCTGCCCCTTCTTCCACTTGGCCGATGTCGGGCTGGAAGCCGGGCCACGCGTTCGGTACCCGGGTGAGGCCGCGCGTGTAACTGCGATTGCGCATGGTGGAAATGACGATCGACTCGCCACTTTGCACGCGTTGGTCGGCGGAGGTGTATTCGCGCACGTCGGTGCGGCGGTTGAGCTCCGCCAGCAGCAGCGTGGCGTTCTCGCGCGGAATAAGCCACCCCTGCACGCCGGGCGACTGGACCGTTAGCGGTGTCATCAGGCTGAGTGCTTTGGTGCGCCAGTTGGGGTTGCGCACCGTCACCACGCGCAGCGAAAAGGCTCGCTCTTGGCCGCGGGAGTTGTTAAAGCGATCGACGATCTCACTCACCAGCGCTTGCATCTCCGGGGTGTGGTACACCGTAAGCGAATCGCGGGTGGCGTTAAGCGAGGCATGGATTGACGAGTGCCACGTCTCGTAGCCGGTCTCGCGCAGAATCCAATCGACCACCGCTTGCTCAGGATGTTGGTTGCCTTGGATTCGCTGTGTGAACGGGCGAATATCGTACTCGCGCAGAATTTGGCCCTGTTCGCTGGAAAGTTTGGTGGGTGTGAGCGGCCGGTTCAGCGGCGCGGGCGTTGCGCCAGGCGCCACGGCGCTAGCCATCGGCATGAAGGGCGCGGGGCTCGCGCTGCTCGGGTTCTGCGCGACAGCCGGGGCGCCGTAGCGATCCGCAATCGCCGGCGGCAGTTGAGCCAGCGTGGTGGTTGCAAATACGAAGTGGATGATGGAAGCGTAGAGCGAACGCATCGCGAGATTCTCCAGCCGGCGCCAATGAGCAAAACTCAGCGTCGGGAGGATAGAGAACTTACCGCGAGGAGGGAAGACGAAGAACGTTCGTGCTAGCAGTTACCGTTGGATGCCACTGCCGGACAAGCCGGGCAGTGGCATCCAACATAAAATGTCTACAGGCGTTACGCCGTTTCGCCCAACTGAACCGGCTCCAGCCGCGGGGCGAGGATATGAATCACCGCGAGCGCCACCAGATACGCCAGCGCTGCGACGGAAAAAATCGCGATGTAATTGCCGGTCAAATCCTTTAGCCGCCCGGCGGCCAGATTCATGATCAGGCCCCCCATGGCGCCGGCGAACCCGCCGATTCCTACGACCGAGCCGACCACTTTCCGCGGGAACATGTCCGACGTGAGGGTGAACAGGTTGGCCGAAAACCCTTGATGCGCCGCCGCTGCGATCCCCACCAAGAGTACGGCGGCCCATTGATTCGAAACCAGCGGAGCTGCCGCTACAGGTACGATGCAGAGTGCGCAAGTAAGCATCGCTAACTTCCGCGCCGCGTTCGCGGACCAGCCGCGGCCCAATAGCCACGAACTCTGCCACCCGCCGGCGATCGAGCCGATGTCGGCCAGCAGGTAGACCGTAATCATCGGCAGACCGATCGATTTGATGTCCACCGCGAACTGTTCGTTCATAAACTTGGGGAACCAAAACAGATAGAACCACCAGATGGAATCGGTTAGCAACTTACCGAGCGCAAACGCCCAGGTTTGCCGGAAAGGCAACAAGCGGCCCCAGGAAACCTTTATGGGTGGATCGCTGGGATCACTTTCGATGTACGCCAGTTCGGCGGGTGAAAGCAGCTGGTGTTCGCGCGGCGTGCGATAGATCGGCCACCAGAACAAGACCCATAGTAAACCCACGAGCCCAGTGGCGACGAACGCCGCCTGCCATCCATACGCGGCGAATAAGATCGGCACGATCCACGGTGCCAGGAGCGCGCCGATGTTACTACCCGAATTGAAAATGCCCGTGGCAAACGCGCGTTCGCGCTTCGGGAACCACTCGGCCACCGTTTTGATTGCGGCCGGAAAGTTGCCCGCTTCCCCTAAACCCAATGCGAACCGCGCGAGTGCAAACCCCACGGTGCTTTCCACCAGCGCATGTCCCGCCGCTGCGAGCGACCACACCACTAAAAAAAGCGCATAGCCCAACCGCACCCCGATGCGGTCGATCAGCCACCCGGCGTAGAGAAACCCTATCGCGTATGCAGCCGAGAAGGTGGCGTTGATGTTGCCGTACTCCGTGGCGCTCCACTTGGTGAGCTTCTGCAGTTCCGGCTCCAGAACGCCGAGCACCGCGCGATCGATGTAGTTGATCGTCGTGGCGAAAAAGAGCAATGCGCAGATGACCCACCGCAACCAACCGGCGGAGGGAACTTGCTCACGAGCGGGAGAAGACTCGGACATCAGCACAACGCATGGCAGGGCAGGGGGGTCAGCGTGGAACCGCCCATCGCTGAAGAGAATCCCCATTCTGCGCGCCGGCCGCCCCCCCGCAATGCGATTAGCGCCGACAAACCGCCGCTGAATTGAGACACCGCAGCAAGCGCTGGCCGCCGACTCTACCGCAGACTGCCCAACCGGTACTCAACGTACGATAGCGCCGATTGCCGCGGGGCGTTCGCTTCACCGACGAGGCGCTCGGGGTGAGCGACGAGCGCGTCGCGCAGGGCGCCGAACCGTTCGCGGGCCAAATCCTTGTTGCCCCGCACCAAGGCGGTTTGGGCGGCCTGCAAGCGGGTGCGGAGTGGCGCGAACGCTTCGTCCTTCAGCAGCGTGGTGATGAGGGCGTCAAACTCCGGTGGCTTCACGGCGGTCGGCGTGGCGGGCTTGCCGAAAATCATCAGCGCGCCCGCAACCACGCAGGCCCCGATGATCGCCAGTTGCGTGAGCGTTTTGCTCTTGGCCGCTTTGGCGTCGACCGAATTATCGATCTGTTCGGCGAGGAGTTCGGCGTACGGCGTTTCGACTTCGCGCGGCGTCATCTGCGGCGCCGGGCGCGGGTCGCCGTCGTACTCCATTAGCAGTCGCACACCGGCGGGCAGTTCGAGCGATTCGCCTTCGCCCCACCGTCCGCGGCCACCCGGATTGAGCGCAGCATTCGCTAATCCCAGCGCCACGCCGCCCCGGTTGTACACGTTGTAGCCGCCATCGCGAAACTCCAGCGTCACCGCTTGCGCAGGAATCTCGACCATCGGCAAACAGATTTCGCAGCTCGGATCACTACCGATCCGCAGCACGGGCCGATCCACGCCATACGCGGCGCCAGCCGAGATGCCAGAAGTGATGCGAATGATGGCGGGCATGATGCACCTTGATGGATTCTAATCAGTTAAAACAGCGCGAGAATCGCCGGCAACACAATTGGGGCGATCACCACCAGCAGCCCCGCGATCATGGTTACCATTCCCGGGAACACAATTTTCACTTGTGCTTCGGCCGCCGCTTTTTCGCCGCGTTGGGAGCGCTTGATCCGCATTTGGTTCGCTTGATCACGCAGAATCACCGACAATGGCGTGCCGAGCTCTTCCCCCTTGTTGATCGCGAAGACCATTTCGCTGATGTCGTCGTTCTGGAGCCGCTGGTCGAGTGCGCGCAGCGCGTCGCGCCGCGGGCGGCCAAGCGAAATCTGCCGCAGCACCTCGGCGAGTTCTTCGGTGAGGGGATGCCCGCCGTTTTCCACCACCGCGGTTTGCAAACATTCTTGGAAGCCGCCGCCGGCTTCCATCATTAGCGCGATCAGGTCCACGGCAAATGGCAACCGCAAGCGAATCCGCGCGGCCCGGGCGGCCGCGCGATCTTCAATTCCCTTTGGCTTGAGCCGCACATACAGGAGTGCGATAACCGAACCCAGGATGCCGCCCAGGCCCCATTTGCCAATTAGCCCGAACAATCCGGTGATGGTCAGCCCCACCAGCACTGCTTCGATGATGGCCACCGCGATCACTTCGGCGCCGGTCCACGGCAGTGGTTCACGCGCGATCGGCAGCGCAATTTCCAGCTTCTTCACGAGCGTCGTGGCGAAGCGGTTCACCAGCCCGACGAGCTCGTCGATCAGGGGTTCGCACGCGCGGTAGACGCCCGAGCCGCTACGAAGCGCTTGCCGACGGTCCTCTTCAAACGGCGGCGCACCGGTCGGCAATTGGCGCGACACGGACGCAATTGTCAGCAACCGCCAGGTTCCCAAGAGCACGCCGAGCCCCATCACGGCCGACGCGATCGCGAACCCGTAGGTGATGAACAGCGGTGAGGAGGTGAGGGACATGGGTCGAGTGGCTGTCGGCTATTGGCTGTCGGCTGTCGGCAAGGCTTGTCTAGATGTCGGACTTGAATGGCTGACAGCCGATAGCTGAAAGCTGGCAGCCCCCATCACACTTCGATCGCTAAAATCCGCTGGCTCCACCGGAAACTAAAGTAAGTGAGTCCGATCACCACCAGCAGCACAAGTTGACCCAGCAATGAGGTAAAGACGGTAATCGTTCCTTCAGGATTCATAAAGTACGACAGGCCGATGAAGAACACCGGGAAGCCAGTCAGGATGTTGACCACCTTCTGGCCGCTGGCGGTATCGACCTCTAGCTTGCGCTCGACGCGCTGAATCTCTTGCAGGCTGTGCGAGATGCGCTCGAGGGAATCGGTAATCTTGCCGCCCCGTTCGAGACTCACCAGCACGGCGGAGGTGAACAGCGTAAAACTATCAATGTTCAGTCGTTGCCGCGCGTCGCGCAGCGCTTCGGCGAGCGGCCGGCCATGTTCATAATCGCGAACGATGCGTTGGAACTCGGCGGCGAGCGGTTGGGGGATTTCGGTGCTGACGGTTTCGAGCCCCTGGGCGAGCGAAAGCCCGGCCCGGCTGCAATTCGCCAGGGCAACGGTGGCGCCGACCATTTGATCGCGCAGCACGGCGCGGCGACGGCGGATCATCAGTTCCAAGATGATGCGGGGCGAAACGTACACCAAATACACGGCCGCGAGCGCGACTGGCGGCATTCTTAACACGAATGCTACCCCCACGAAGGCCGCGACGAGGGCGATGCCCCAAATGCGCAAGTAACCCGCCAAATGTTTTTGGTCGAGCGAGAGTGCATCGAGCAGCGGCGTCAGGTCGGCAATGTATTTCCGGGTGACGCGATCCCACACCTGCCCGGCCGAGCTGACCGCCAGCAGCACGGCGGCAAAGATCAGGACGGAACTAATGGCTACAGCGCTCATGCGGCTAATACGCAGGCGAGGGGAGGGTGTTACGGAGCGGAAAGGGTGTTACGGAGCGGAATATGTCCGGTAGTTCGGGCGCCACTGTCCGGCTTGTCCGGCCGTGTGAAGCGGCCACTTCATGCGAAGTCGGCGGCGCCACTGCCGGACAAGCGGGACAGTGGCGCCCAGCTTATTTGCCCCAGACTACCGGAACGACGCTCTCGATGCAGAATTTTTCCGGCGGGTGGTTGTCTCTTCGCGGGCGCCTTCCTACAGACTACTAACCCCAACACCGAACGGTCTCGCACGGTTGGGAGTCGGGAATCGTCGACAATTCTGTGCATTCATTCGGAACAGAGAAGGCGCCCGCCTTCTACCGCATGTTTTCTGCCCCTTTTGGAGATTTACGAAGATGCTACGCAAACTACTCGCCGGCGCGATGCTCGCCGGTCTGGTGATGGCTCACGGAGCGGTCGGCAAGGACATTGTGGATACTGCAGTGGGTGCTGGTTCTTTCAACACCCTCGTCGCCGCTGTGAAAGCCGCGGGACTGGTCGACACGCTTAAGGGCGAAGGGCCCTACACAGTCTTCGCCCCCACCGATGAAGCCTTCGCCGCCCTACCAGCCGGTACGGTTGAAAACCTGCTCAAACCGGAGAACAAAGACCAATTGGTCAGCATACTCACGTACCACGTCGTCCCCGGTAAAGTGGTTGCTGCCGACGTGGTGAAGCTTAAGGGTGCCGTCACCGCCCAGGGTCAGCGCGCCGACATCACCGTTGCCGACGGCAAGGTCACGGTTGACGGAGCCAATGTGGTGAAGACCGACATCGCCTGCGACAACGGCGTGATTCACGTGATTGATAAGGTGATCCTCCCGGCGAGCGACAACATCGCGCAAGTCGCCGAGCAGAACGGCAACTTCGGCACGCTGCTGGCCGCGGCCCAAGCCGCTGGTCTCGTTCCGGCGCTTACTGGCAAGGATCCGCTGACTGTGTTCGCTCCCACGGACGAAGCTTTCGCCAAGCTGCCCGCGGGCACGGTGGAAAACCTCCTTAAGCCTGAAAACAAGGGCAAGCTAGCCGACATCCTGAAGTATCACGTCGTCGCGGGCCGGGTTTACTCGGAAGGGGCACTCGAAGCGGGTAAGGCGGAAACGTTGCAAGGCGGGACGGTTAAGTTTGCGGTCGTCGATGGCGTCGCGAAGGTCAACGAAGCCAACCTTACGGCCACCGATATTGACGCGTCGAATGGAGTGATCCATGTGATTGACGCCGTCATCCTCCCGCCGGAGAAGACTTCCGCGTCTGAGCCGAAGCACGTCATCGAGCAAGCCATTAAACAAGGTTCGGCGCTCTTCAATGAGGGCCATGCCGAGGAATGCTCGAAAGTTTACATGACCACGATGCACCAGCTTCTGGAAATGGATGAAATGCCCGCGGAAGCTGGCGCCGTTCTCACCACTTCGCTGGAAGAAGCCGAGGGTTGTGGCTGCCACAACTCCAAAGCGTGGGCGCTCCGCCGTGGGTTAGAGTCGGCCTATGCACATGTGAAGTAATGCGAAGCGAGTTACGTTTCACGACCCGACCCCGCACCAACCCCCCGTTGGTGCGGGGTTTTTGCGATACGCCGCATGTTTTTGGCCACTTACGGGACAGGACCAGCGCCACATTGCCAGCACTTTGTGCGGTTGCTGTAACATGATGGCCCGAGTCACTATGTGAGGGCGGGAGTAAACATCGCCTCTCTGACACTTGCGTTGGCGGGTGCCCGCACCAGCCGCCAGAAAGCATACAGCGCGATCGCCATGCTGCCGAAACTCATCACGAGTACGAACCAGATCGTTGCGCTCAGCCAATTCCGCACGCAGTACGCGATCCACACCCATAGCATGAAAAAGCACGCATAGGCGTCGACCAGTGAGGCGTGAACCCACACGTCCGACGCGACGGCCGGCGGATGTTTGAAGACACTGCGTTCAGCGAGCGCTCGGACTGTGAAGGCGAGCATCGTCAGAAAGAGGGCGGCCGCTATAATCGCGGCGAGCAGTCGGGGTTTCATTGAATTGGTCCGTGGTCAATAGTCCGTGGTCAGTAGTTGATTGGAACTCCGCCCGTGACTATTCGCAACTGACTACTGACTGCTGACCGATATGCCCACGAACATCCCCACCGCCCGGATTCGGAACGGCAATGAAGGCGAAGTCAACGCCGCTGGCGATTACGTCCTCTACTGGATGATCGCCAACCGGCGCACGCGGTGGAACTACAGTCTCGATCGGGCGATCGGGTGGGCGCAGCACCTCAAGAAGCCGCTCGTGGTGCTCGAAGCGCTGCGGTGCGACTACCAGTGGAATAGCGACCGGTTTCACGCGTTTGTGATCGCCGGGATGGCCGACAATGAAGCGCGATTCGCCAAGTCGCCCATCACTTACTATCCGTACCTGGAAGGCAGGGCAGGGGAGGGGAGCGGGCTCTTGGCCACCCTTGCTAAGCCAGCGTGCGTGGTGGTGAGTGATGACTTTCCCTCATTCTTTCTGCCGGCGATGCTGCGGGCCGCGGCGCGGCAGATTCCGGTGAAGTTCGAGCTGGTCGATTCCAACGGCCTGTGGCCGATGCGGCTGGCGGAGAAGGAGTTTGCCCGGGCGTTTGATTTCCGCCGGTTCCTCCAGAAGGCACTGCCGCCGTGGTTGAGTGAGTTTCCGCAAGCAGATCCAATGAAGGGATTGAAGTTGCCGGATGCGACACTGCCAGATTTGAAGCAGTGGCCGCGCGCTAAGCCGCAAGCGGCGGAGCTCAGCGAGTTTCCAATTGATCACAAGGTAACGGTGGCGGCAGAGCAGGGGGGGGAGGCCGCGGCGCGGGCACAACTCAAATTGTTCTTGGACAAGCGTTTGCCGATTTATGGCGAACAACGCAACCAACCCGAAGTGCAAGCAGCCAGCGAACTTTCGGCGTATTTGCATTTCGGGCATCTGTCGGTTCACGAAGTATTCGCCGAGGTGGTCGAGCGCGAGAACTGGACGCCGGACAAACTTTCTTCCAAAGTGACCGGCAGCTCGAGCGGTTGGTGGGGCCTGAGCGCCACCGCGGAATCGTTCATTGATGAGCTCATCACCTGGCGCGAGCTCGGCTACAACATGTGCGCGCGTCGCAGCGATTACGACCGGTACGAATCGCTCCCCGATTGGGCGCAGGCGACGCTCGCCGAACATGCCGACGATCCGCGCGAGCATGTGTACACCCTCGACGAGTTCGAGTTCTCCCGCACACACGACCCGCTGTGGAACGCCGCGCAGGCGCAATTAGTTAAAGAGGGCCGCATTCACAATTACCTGCGAATGTTGTGGGGCAAGAAGATTCTCGAGTGGTCGCCCAGCCCGCAAGAAGCGCTCAAGACGATGGTCCACCTGAACAACAAGTACGCGATCGACGGCCGGAATCCCAACAGCTACAGCGGCATCTTCTGGGTGCTGGGCCGCTACGACCGCCCGTGGGGCCCCGAACGCCCCATCTACGGCAAAATCCGCTACATGACCAGCGAAAACACCGCCCGCAAAGTGAGCGTGAAGAATTACATCGCCAAGTACAGTGCGCAGCAGGCAGTGGCCAGCCGGCAGTTGTTTTGAAGCTAGCCGCGGGCCCATTTTTTTTGGGAACGGGCCCGCGCATTTGTCCGTGGTCCAATGCGTAACCTCATCCTCATCCTCGGTGACCAACTCGACCGCGACTCCGCTGCGTTCGCGGATTTCGATCCCAATCGCGATCGCATCTGGATGGCGGAGGTGCGCGAAGAATCAACGCACGTCTGGTCGCACAAGGTTCGCACGGCGATGTTCTTCGCCGCGATGCGGCATTTTCGCGCGGACCTGAAGCAGCGGAAGTGGCCGGTGGACTACTGCGAGCTCGACTCGCCGGAAAACCGCGGTTCGCTGGCCGCGCAGCTCAAGGCGAGTATCGAAGAACATCAGCCCGAACGTCTGCGGATGGTGCAGCCCGGTGATTACCGCGTGCTGAAGGCGATCGAAGGTGTGGCGAAAGAAACCAGTATCCGGCTGGAAATCCTCGACGACACGCACTTCTACAGCACGCCCGCCGAGTTTGCCGCCCATGCGAAGGGCCGCAAGCAACTGCGGCTGGAGTTTTTCTATCGCGAACTGCGTAAGAAACATAATGTGCTAATGGCGAAGGGCCAACCCGAGGGAGGCGACTGGAATTACGACTCCGAAAACCGCGGCGCCTTTCCGAAGAAAGGCCCCGGCAAGCTGCCGGCGCCGCGCACCTTTCCGCCGGATGCCATTACCAAGCAGGTGCTGAAAATCGTCGAGCGGGAGTTCGCCAGCCATCCGGGTGATTTGGCAACCTTTGATTGGCCCGTCACCGTGGAGGATGCGCAACTCGCGCTCGAAGATTTTATCACGCATCGCCTCGCGCGATTCGGCGACTATCAAGACGCGATGTGGACGAGCGAGCCGTGGCTGTACCATTCGCGGCTCTCGGCGGCGATGAACCTTAAGCTTCTTAATCCACGCACGGTCGTCGATGCTGCCATTAATGCGTACCAGCAGGGCAGGGCGCCGCTGGCGAGTGTCGAGGGCTTCGTCCGGCAGATTCTCGGCTGGCGCGAGTACGTGCGCGGCATCTACTGGCACTTTATGCCGAAGTACGCGGAGCGCAACGCCCTCGGCGCCAACGTACCGCTCCCCGACTTCTACTGGACCGGCAAGACCGAGTGCAACTGTCTACGCGAGGCGCTCGGCCAAACACTCAAGTACGGTTACGCCCATCACATCCAGCGGCTGATGGTCACGGGGCTCTACTCACTGCTACTCGGCGTTGACCCGCGCGCCATTCATGAGTGGTACTTGGCAGTGTATGTCGATGCGGTGGAGTGGGTTGAACTTCCGAATACGCTCGGCATGAGCCAGTACGTCGACGGCGGCGTGATGGCGAGCAAACCGTACGCCGCGACCGGCAAGTACATCGACCGCATGAGCAACTACTGCCGCGGCTGTAAGTTCGACCCCGCCGCCGCAGCCGGTGAGAAAGCGTGCCCCTTCACCACGTTGTACTGGGACTTCCTCGACCGCCACCGCAAGCTGCTGAGCGCGAACCAGCGGATGAGTTTGCAGGTGAAGAACCTCGATCGGAAGAGTAAGGAAGAATTGGCGGAGATTCGGAGCCTCGCGGCGCGGCTGAAGAGTTCGTGATAAGGAGAGTCGTTAATCATCATTTCGATGCTGCCTTTGCCGCACGCCCTTCAAGTTCTATGATAAGGGTAGTAAAAAAGTCAGGCGCACAATCCATAAGGAGTACCAATCATGAGCGTTCTCGTACAACAAGAGGCCCCCGATTTTGCGGCCCAAGCGGTGATGGAAGATGGTAGTTTTAAGCAAGTTAAGCTGTCCGACTATCGCGGGCAGTACGTGCTACTGTTCTTTTACCCGCTCGATTTCACATTCGTTTGCCCCACCGAGATCATCGCCTTTTCGGACCGGGCAGCCGAGTTCAAAGCCGCCGGCGTGCAGATTCTAGGCGTGAGTGTTGATAGTCACTATTCGCACTTCGCCTGGCGAAACCAACCCCGCAGCGAAGGGGGCATTGGCGCTGTTGGTTATCCGCTAATCGCTGACCTCAGCAAGAAGATCGCCCGCGATTACGATGTGCTGGTGAACGACGCAGTGGCCCTGCGCGGATTATTTCTCATCGATAAGACGGGCATCGTGCGGCACCAAGTGGTGAACGACCTGCCGCTGGGCCGCAGCGTTGATGAAGCGCTCCGCATGGTGCAGGCGCTCCAATACTTCGAACAGAACGGCGAAGTCTGCCCTGCCAACTGGAAGCAAGGCGCGAACACGATCAAGCCAACCATCGACGGCAGCAAAGCCTTCTTCACCGCGGAATACGCCAGCAAAGCGTAATGCTTGGTTCCCCAACTTCACTTCCCCCCCACATGCCGGATCGCCACGCGATCCGGTGGGGGCCGGAGTTGAGCTCGCGATGTTGTAAGGCGATTAGCGGCCCGCGTGGCAGTCCGACTTTGGAGAAAAAGAGCTACGCGGTCTTCTCCGCTTTGAGTTCATCGCTGCGCATCCTCAGGCTCGGCTTTTCTAAGAGCACCGTGGTATTCGGGCCGACCGTATGTGTGAGCCACACGCTGGAGCCGATGACTGAGTCATGGCCGATCGTCGTGCGTCCGCCGAGGATGGTGGCGTTCGCGTAGATCACCACATTGTCCTCGATCGTCGGGTGCCGCTTTTGGCCACGCACCAAATTGCCTTCCTCATCGGTGGGGAAGCTCAGCGCGCCGAGCGTGACACCTTGGTAAATCTTCACGTGGGCGCCAATCTCGCACGTCTCGCCGATCACCACACCGGTGCCGTGATCGATGAAGAAGTACGGGCCGATGGTGGCGCCGGGGTGAATATCAATCCCTGTGCGGCTATGGGCCCACTCGGTCATCATCCGTGGGATGAACGGAATCTCGAGTTGCCACAACAAGTGCGCCAAGCGATAAATCGTAATTGCCTGCAAACCGGGATAACAGAAGATCACTTCCGCGGGGCCTTTGCACGCGGGGTCACCGTCGTAGGCGGCCTGCACGTCGGTGGCGACCATCGCGCGGAGTTCCGGCAATTGATCAAGAAACAACAGCGTCTTCGCCTGGCCGAGCGCTTCGAAGTCCTGCTCCTCATCGCAGATGCCGCGCGCTTCGTGCCGCAACGCGCGGCCGATCTGCGTGGTCAGCCGATCATGCAACCGGTCAACCAAATCGCCGACATAGTAGCCGATGTTGCCGTGATGCAAACCTTCGCGCTTGCGATAGCCGGGGAAAATGATCTCGAGGAGATCATCGAGCGCTGCGATCACCTCATCAAGGTTCGGCAGTGGGCAGTGGTCGAGATGGTTCAGGTTGGCGAGCTCTTCGTAAGTGCGCACGAGCCGCTCGGTCAGTTTCGGAAGCTGGTCTTTCAGCCGAAAGTCGGACGCCATGAGGTTGCTCCGTCAGGCAAGGGGCCGCCAGGCCACAAAGTTAAAAGCAGCAGGGCGGCATAAGGGAAGGATTCGGACCACAACTCCCGGCGACTCAATGGGCCAGGAGTTCGCACGCGGCAAGCTGTCCCGCCGTCAGGCGGGGCTCGTACATAAGCAGGTGGCGGCGGGGTTCCGAACCATGGCGTTCATGCTGGCATTCTAGGCAGAATCGGTGCGGCGAGCAAACTTCACGCCACCGTTTGGTTCGGCGCCCGGAAAGCCGGAAGTTGAATCCGATTCCCCCTGTCAGCTGCGATCACGATAGCGGAGCGGTTTAATCTGTAGGTCCTGGGTAGCTTCGCCGGGGGAAGAAATTTATACTGAACCGCTTGCGGCAAAACTGGTCTTAGCCGGTGTTTTTGGACTTTTCCCCTCCGCGGAGAGTACGACAGGTGTTTGATTCGATTGCAATCGTGGGCGCCACCGGCGCTGTGGGCGGCATTATTCGGCAATTGCTGGAAGAGCGCAACTTCCCGTTCCGCAAAATCACGTTCCTGGCGTCGGCCCGGTCGGCGGGGAGCAAGCTGAAGTTCCGTGGCGAAACGCACACGGTTGAAGAACTTACCCCGGAATCGTTCGAAGGGATCGATCTGGCCATCGGTAGCACGCCCGACCCCATCGCCAAGGACTTCGTGCCGTGGGCGGTCGAGCGGAACTGCGTGGTGGTGGACGAAAGCGGCTACTGGCGGATGGACCCGCGCGTGCCGCTGGTCATTCCGGAAGTGAACCCCGAGGCGGCGTTCACCCACACCGGCATCATCGCCAGCCCCAACTGCAGCACCACGCAAATGGTGCAGGCGCTCAGCCCGCTGCACAAAGCGGCCAAGGTGAAGCGTGTGGTCGTAAGCACCTACCAGGCCACCAGCGGCGCCGGCGTCGCCGGGCAACGCGACCTGGAAGCAGGGACCCGCGCGTTCCTCGACAACCAGCCGTTCAAGTACGAAACGTTCGCCCACCCGATTGCGTTCAACCTTATCCCGCAGATCGGCAGCGAAAAGCAAGACGGCTACACCAGCGAAGAGATCAAGATGGTGCTCGAAACCCGCAAGATTTTGGGCGACGAATCGATCCAAGTCTGCCCCACCTGCGTCCGCGTGCCGGTGAGCAACTGCCACAGCGAAAGCATTTTGGTCGAGACCGAACGCAAGATCACTGTCGCCGAAGCGCGCAAACTCTTCGCCGCCACGCCGGGGCTAAAAGTGGTGGACGACCTAGCGAACAAAAGCTACCCCATGCCGAAAGATTGCGACGGCGACGACGCCACCTACATCGGCCGCATCCGCGACGATATCAGCAGCCCTAACGGCCTGGCATTCTGGTGCGTGAGCGACAACCTGCGCAAAGGCGCTGCGACAAATGCGGTGCAGATTGCCGAGCTGCTGGTGAAAAGCGCGGCGGGCGTGGCGTAGGTCTTGGTACGATGCGTTCCCTCCGGCTCACCATCGCCTACGACGGCACGCTCTTCGCTGGGTGGCAGGTACAGCCTGAGTTGCGCACCGTGCAAGGTGAAATTGAAGCGGCGTGGAAGCAAATCACCGGCGAAGAGACTCGCGTCACCGCCAGTGGCCGCACTGATGCCGGCGTGCATGCCCATGGCCAAGTTGTGGGTGTGGCGACCGACACGTCGCTCGATGAAGCACGCTTGCTACGTGGGCTCAATGCCGTGTTACCTAGCGATGTGATTGTCCGCGAGATCGTCCCCGCGCTGCCCGGCTTTCACGCCACGCACGATGCGCTTCGCAAAACGTATCGCTACCACATCCATCACAGCCGCGTGCGGCCGCTGTTCGATCGCAACTTCGTGTGGCATTTGCCGGCGAAGTTTCTGGATGAAGCTGCGATGGGCAGGGCAGGGGAGGCGCTCGTCGGAAGACATGACTTCGCCAGCTTTGAAACGGCCGGTTCCGAACGCGCGAGTACCGTGCGGACCATCAGCGAACTCACCGTATCACGCGACGGCGAGCGCGTGACCATCGCTGTCACCGGCGACGGCTTTCTCTACAACATGGTCCGCTCGATCGCCGGCACGCTCGCGGAAGTGGGCCGCGGAGCGAAACCCGTCGAGTGGGTTGCCGAAGTGCTTGCCGCGCGCGATCGCACTCAAGCCG
The DNA here is from genome assembly GCA_022841705.1 of Pirellulales bacterium. Classification (GTDB taxonomy): domain Bacteria; phylum Planctomycetota; class Planctomycetia; order Pirellulales; family Lacipirellulaceae. The sequence continues at coordinate 608,969 of JALHQZ010000002.1, read as the reverse complement.
GGCCCACAGCGCCGCCGCAGGGGCTCGTGCTGTGGCAAGTCGAGTACGCGGAGCCGTAGCTTGGCCTCCTAGGCCGAGCTAGCCTGAGTGTTCGCTCGCCCAAGGAGGCCAAGCTACGGCAACTTCCGCTCTTTCGGCTCCTCACCCGCCCCGATAAAATGAAACGGTCGCACCGGTGGTGCGGCCGGGTGGTGGCCATTACAGAGAAACGGACCAGTCAGCGGGGCTATTTGTGTCGGCAGGCAGCGAATTCGTCGGAAACTATCGGCTCTATCACCTCATTCGCGCCGGGGCGATTTACGAAATTTGGGCGGTCCGCCCGATGTCGGAAACCACGCCATACGCGATGAAGTGGATCTCGAAGTCGAGTAGCCGTTATAGCCGCACGGCGGTCAGCGAACTCAAGCACGAGTACACTGTCGGCAAAGCGCTCAGCCATCCCCAGGTGATCAAAACTCACGAGTTTGGCGACACTAAGGCGGGCGCCTACCTCTTGATGGAGTTTTTCAAAACACCAAACCTCAAACAGCAGATCGTCGCTGGGCACAAGAATCTGTTGTGGCGGGCCAAGCAAATTTTGGTGAACGCCGCCGCGGGGCTGAACCACATGCACGAGCAAGGGTGGGTCCACCGCGATATCAAGCCGGACAACTACTTGGTGCGGGACGACAACGAAGTCCGGCTGATCGATTTTACGATTGCCGCCAAACCTGTGGGCGCGCTCGGCCGGCTCTTCGGCGGCGGGCCGAAGGTCCAGGGGACCTACAGCTATATGTCCCCTGAGCAAATCCGTGGCGCCAGCACCGACCCGCGGGACGATGTCTACAGCTTCGGCTGCTTGGTTTATGAACTCCTCAGCGGCAAGCTGCCGTTCACCGCCAACAGCCCGCAAGAACTTTTGCAGCGGCACCTGAAAGGCAAACCGCCGTCCCTCACGCTGGCCGACAAAAACATCCAACCTGCGTTTGCCGAGTTTGTGCAGCGAATGCTTTCAAAAGACCGCAGCGACCGACCGAACACGATGAAAGATGTCATGTTCGAGATCAAAACCCAGACGATGTTCTATTCGCCACCGAAACCACCCGAAGCTCCTGCGGAGAATGCGTGAGACCCTAGCTTGGCCTCCTAGGCCGAGCGACCTTTTCACTCGCTCGGTCTAGGAGGCCAAGCTACGAACGCATACTCGCTAATCCAACAACCATGCCCAGCGCCACGCAACAACTTGATTTTGAACAACCTCTCGCTGAGCTCGAGGAGCGCATCGCCGCGCTTGAGCAAACCAGCGAGAAGACAGCCGAGCAAGCGGAAGATTTGCGAGCGCTCAAGCGGCAGCTTGTCGAAGCGACCCGTGCGCTCTACGGCCAGCTCGACCCTTGGGACACGGTCCGCGTAGCCCGGCTGGCCGATCGGCCGAAGTTCACCGACTACGTCGAACTCGTGTTCGACGAGTTCGTTGAACTGCATGGCGACAAGTTTTTTGGCGACGACCGCGCGCTGCGCACCGGCTTCGCCAAGCTCGACCAGTACAAGGTGCTGGTGGTTGGCCATCACAAAGGCAAAACCTTTAAGGAGCGGACCGAGTGCTTCTTCGGCTGCGCGCATCCCGAGGGCTATCGCAAAAGCATGGCCAAGATGAAGCTCGCCGCGAAGTACGGCCTGCCGATCATTTGCCTGATCGACACGCCCGGCGCCTATCCCGGCATCGGCGCCGAGGAGCGCGGCCAAGCCCAAGTCATCGCGGAAAGCATGCTGGAAATGTCGCGCCTTGAAACGCCGATCGTCTGCGTGGTGATCGGCGAAGGTGGCTCCGGCGGCGCGTTAGGGATCGGCGTCGGCGACCGCGTGGCTGTTTTGGAGCATGCGTACTATTCCGTGATCAGCCCCGAAGGTTGCGCCGGCATCCTATGGAAGAGCCACGACTACGCCGACAAAGCGGCCCGGGCGCTCAAGCTCACGTCCAAACATCTGAAAGAACTCGGCGCCGTGGACGATGTGATTGAAGAACCAATCGGCGGCGCCCACCGCGACCATTACCAAATGGCGTCCCGGCTGAAGATGTATTTGGTGAAATGCCTCCGCGAACTGTCCGCTAAACCCAAGGACCAGCTCTTAGCCGAACGCTACGAAAAGTTCCGCAAGATTGGGCCGTTCATCGAGGCGTAAATCTCACCGTAGCATGGGACCACAGTCCCGTGGGATCGTAGGTGAAGTCGATGGTTACCATAAGAAGACGAACCCGATTAGTCCGCAGTAGATCGCCGAGACCAAGACTCCGAGGACTGCGCAGGCAAAGTCTAAACGGCTCCGATGCTTCCGCATGTTAAGTACCGCGAATAGCCCGAGAACGAGGCTGCCAAAACTCAAGACCAGAATCGCAATTAAACTTAGTGCGATCCCAAAGTTCACAAGCGGAGTTCCTGGATCTCGACCCGCGCGAGTTCCTGCCACAATCAGCACGCCGTGAACCGCGATGGCCGCCGTCGCGGATGCAGCGCAAAGTAGGGAAAATCGCCCAAAAGAGCTGCCGGTCGCCAACCGCCTCGAAAAGTGCGGCTCGATTGAGTTTCCCGGTTCGAGCGGAGATCGGAAGGGATTATCGTCCTGATTCAGACTTGCCATTCAGCGATCTCTATCCAGGTCCGCTAGATCCCATGATCTCCATCACACTCGCAGGCGTGTTGCGGACAATTGTTGTCCGGAAAATACATCCCACCTCCGAGCTTATTGAACCTACCCGGACGACTGCTGGCAGGTGCCCGGGCATCAATTTCGGCGGCGCTCATCTTGGCGCTTCGTGGTTGCTTCACGTCGGAATCCCACTTGTTGGCAACCGGCAGCCAAGGCAGCAGGCGACTACCAGCGATAAATCAATCGGTCGGCGGTAGTCGCCTCACACTATCGTCCGATAATCTCTGTTATGTTCGTTTCGGGCTTGTTTTTCAGCCCAGAAAGCGATTATTTCACTTCCCGCGACATTTGCATCGCGGACGGTGGTAACGCCTCTTGCGAACGAACTCATCATCTCCCCCACTACTGCTGCGGCCACTGTGGCCAGCTCGCAGGCTGAGCGGGAGTGGGTTGCGCGGCGCTGCTTTGCGGCCACGGATTGGTGGGCTGTTGCGGCGGCGCTTGCGGCCACTGGAATTGCTGCTGCGCCGGCGGTTGTTGCGGTTGCGGAACGGCGGGCAGCGAGTAGCCGTTGGGCCAGCCGGTAGGGGCCGGCGCGCCAGGATTTCCTGCACCGGGCCAGCCGGCGGCGATTTCCCCGATTCCACCCCCCTGCCCGCTGATGCCCCGTTCCACCTTTTCGATGTACGGGTTGATCACCTGGGCAACTTCCGGCGGCGCGATGCTTTTGGTCTTCGCCAGCAGCACGGAAATGTAGTGGCCGCTGCGCGAGCCGATGATCTGTTCTTTCTGAGCGCCGGGGAGCAGCGTGACGGCGAAGAACGTAATCCCCACGCACCATAGTACGCCGCGGGCGAAGCCGAGAAGGGCGCCCATTTGGTGGTCGAAACCCTCCATTTTGACGCTATCAATCATGCCGCGGACCAGCCGGAATACACTCCAAATGCCAAACGACGACGCGATGTACATCGCCAGCATCGCCGCAAACTTGTTGAAGGGGGCCGACGAGCCGAAGAGCGGGGCGAGGCGGTCGGCGAAATTCATGGAGACAAAGTAGCTCGCTACGAACGAAGCCACATACGCAATCTGCCACGCCATCCCTTTCATGTAGCCATACCACGTGAGGCCCGCTAGCACCGCCAGCATGAGGAAGTCGTAGGTTTGCATGATGGTTAAGCCCTTGGGTCGATGGCGCGCAGCAGCGAGCCGCCCAGCTGTAGAAAGCACAGCGTGGCGGCGGAAGTATAGCGAGCGAGGGGGAAATGCGGAATGCGGAAATCGGAGGGGAAGGGGATTTGGGATTTGGGATTTGGGATTTGGAAGCGAACGGCTAATCTCCTGACCCCACATCCCACATCCTATATCCCCCATCCCCTCCATGGCCGACTTCCGCACGCACGTTACTTGTAGTGGAGTTCTCGGCGGCGCGTATGCCGTTGCCGGACTGGCGATCGGCATGCCGATGAGCACGTCGCTTGTCTCCGGTGCGCTGTGTGCGCTCGGGGGGATGTTGCCGGACATTGATAGCGAGTCGGGCATCCCTCGGCGCGAGTCGCTGGGCTTTTTGGCGGCGGTCGTGCCGATGCTACTGCTCGACCGCTTTCGCGAGTGGGGGCTGGGGCATGATGATATCGTCTTTGCAACGGTCGCCATCTACTTGGGCATCCGCTACATCGGCGCCGAGTTGCTCACCAAGTTCACCGTCCACCGCGGGATGTTCCATAGCATCCCTGCGCTGCTGATTTTCGCCGGCATCGCGTTTCTGATGTGCGGCACGAACAACGTGCAGCTTCGCTACTTTAAAGCGTTTGCCGTATTACTCGGCGCGCTGAGCCATTTGTTGCTCGACGAAATCTGGAGCGTTGAAGTGGGCCTCATGGGCCCGCGGCTCAATAAATCGTTCGGCTCCGCGCTAAAGCTCTTCAGCGATGATCCATGGGCGAACTTTTCCACCTATGTGAAACTCGCGCTGGTGGGCGTGGCGATCTGGCGTGAACCCGGTGTGGCAGATCACTTGCAGAGCCGGCATCCGCAGTTCGCCGAACAGGTGAATCAATTCGGCCAGCGCGTGGCGGATCTTCGCGCTGGCCAGCCACAACCGTTCGCGCCGATGAATGGTTATGCGCCGCCGCAGCAACCGTTTCGCCCGCAAGGCGATCAATCGACGTACGACGCGGCGAGGCAGATGTGGGGCCCGGCGGGATCGTGATTCCGAATAAAGGTAGGATTACCACCGAGAGCACAGAGCATACAGAGAGAAGTGAAAGCGACTGGCGACCGAACTCCGGGCCAGTTAAGCTACTGAGTCGCCTTGCATTTGCACTCAACTTTCTCCTTTCTCTTTTCATTTCCCCCATGCCCGCGCGAAACGCCCGAATCGGGCTCGTTCTGTTCTTCATTTACCTCGCGCTCTACGCCGGGTTCGTCGGCTTCGCGGCGTTCGCGCCGCAGGTGATGGAAAAACGCCCACTAGCCGGGGTAAACCTCGCCATTTGGTACGGCTTCGCGCTCATCTTCGCCGCGTTCGCACTCGCGCTGGTGTATGGGTGGCTCTGCCGAATCAAGTCAGGAGGCGAATCATGATTCACGCCGCCTCGCCGCTGGCGATCACCATCTTCGTGCTCTTCGTGGCGCTCACGCTCGGCCTCAGTTTTTACTTGGGCCGGCAAGCAAAATCGTCGGCCGGGTTCTTTGCCGCGCATGGGCAGATTCCGTGGTTCGTGAACGGCGTGGCGTTCGCGGGCGACTATTTGTCGGCGGCGTCTTTCCTCGGCATCTGCGGGATGATCGCCTTCTACGGGTACGATGGGTTTCTATACTCCATCGGCTACTTGGCCGGTTGGGTCGTGGCGCTCTTCGTCGTGGCGGAGCCGATGAAGCGGCTCGGCAAGTTCACGTTCGCGGATGCGCTCAACAGCCGCTTTCAATCACGCGGCATTAAGCTCGCCGCAGGGGTGAGCACGCTGGTGGTGAGCGTCTTCTATTTGATCCCACAAATGGTGGGTGCCGGCGTACTGGTACAACCGCTGCTGGGCCTGCCGCACTGGGCCGGGGTGGTGATTGTTGGCGCCGTGGTAATGGCCATCGTGGTGACCGCCGGGATGGTTTCCACCACGTGGGTGCAGTTCATCAAGGGCTCGCTGCTCGTTCTGTTCAGCGCGATTCTGACCGTGCTCATCCTGCAGCGCGGCTTCGTCGCACAACCGGCGCCGACCGAATCGCAAACGATTGTAAAGCAAGCGGGCGGCAACAAGCTGATAAACGGTCTGCCTTTCGGCGATGGCGAAGGCCAAGGACAACTACGCGGCGTGGGGACGATCAGCCATCTCCCGGGCGGCGTGAAGGAGACCGGCCCCGTTGGCCCCATCGAATTCTTTCGCATCCTCGAAGAAAGTGAAATGGTCCTCTGGAGCAAGCAGGAAACCAAAAGCGAATCGGGAGAGACAACGACCACCTTCACGCCCACACCAACCCCCGGCAGCCAAGTGCTGCAGCCCGGCCAAAGCCCCACCTTCGCCGGCATTCGGAGCGAGAAGTTCGCCGATAAGCTCAACTTTCTCTCGCTGATGCTTGCCCTCTTCTGCGGCACGGCGTCGCTGCCGCACATTCTCATCCGCTACTATACGGTGCGTGATGAAGCCGCCGCGCGCAAAAGCACTATCGTCGGCATCGCTTGCATCGGGGCGTTCTACGTGCTCACGCTGTACATGGGGCTTGGCGCCATGACCAGCGGCGCGCTCGATGTTTCAGACTCGAACATGGCCGCCCCCCTGCTCGCCCGCAGTTTGAGCGAACCCCTCTTCGCCGCCATTTCGGCCATCGCCTTTACTACGGTCCTCGGCACGGTGAGCGGTTTAATTCTAGCCGCCGCCGGCGCGGTGACGCATGACTTGTGGGAATGCTGCGGCGGGTTCGAACTGAGGGATCACGACCGAGTGCGGATCGCCAAACTTGCGTCACTGGTGGTCGGCGTGATCGCCATCGCGCTTGGCATCCTGTTCAAGGAACTCAACGTCAGCTACCTCGTCGGCTGGGCCTTCAGCGTGGCGGCGAGCGCCAACCTCCCCGCGCTGGTGATGCTGCTCTTCTGGAAAGGGACCACCCGCCAAGGCATCATCGCGGCGATCCTGGTCGGCATGGTCACCTCCCTCGCCTGGATCTTGATGAGCGGCGACACCTACGCCGCCGTCTACGGCTGGCCGAAGGAAACCTCGCTGGTACCATTTAGCCAGCCAGGGATTGTGACGATCCCGCTGGGGTTTGTGACGCTGGTCGTGGTGTCACTGCTCACACGTAACGAAGTCTCTCCGAGACGCGAGAACGAGTGAGGAGTCTGCCAGGCTCGCGTCTCGGGAAGACGCGACTACGTAGTCTCCAACAAAATCGTCACCGGCCCGTCGTTCGTCAGCGACACCGCCATGTGTGTGCGGAACCGTCCGGTTGCAACTTCGATCCCCTGCCCTCGCACCGCGGTGACGAACGCTTCGTAGAGTCGTTCGGCGATTTCGGGCTCCGCCGCGCCAATAAAACTTGGCCGTTTGCCTTTACGGCAATCGCCCAGCAGCGTGAACTGGCTCACCACCAGCATGGCGCCGCCGACATCCGCCAGGCCGAGATTCATCTTCCCCGCGTCGTCGTCAAAAATCCGCAGTCCGGCAATCTTCTCCGCCATCCAAGCGACTTGCTCGGGCCCATCCCCCTCCGCGACCCCCAGCAGCACCAGCATGCCACGGCCAATCTGACCCACGACTTCGCCTTCGACCACCACCTGAGCGGCGGAAACACGTTGGATGACGGCTTTCATGAGTGGGCGGTAGGCAGTGAGCAGTGGGCAGTGACGGATTGAGTATGCCGTGCGTTCGAGAAGGCGGCAATGCACTTGGCACCGTTGACGCGCGTTGCAATCGCGACCATCCTCAACTGCCTACTGCCCACCGCCTACTGCCCACTCCACTCATGTCCCCCCTGCTCGTTTACTACTGCGTCCTCGTCCTCGCCGCCTCGGTTCTGGGCGGGATGGCGCCCAGCGTGCTGAAACTGACGCACCGGTGGATGGAGTTCGCGGTCAGCTTTGTGGCGGGGGTGATGCTGGGCGTCGCGCTGTTGCACCTGCTGCCCGACGCCCTGCTGGAAGCCCGCGCCAGCGGTAGTGGCGAGCTCGCGGCGCTGCAGTGGGTGCTGGTCGGCTTTCTGGTAATGTTCTTTGTCGAACGCTTTTTCTGCTTCCACCACCATGATGTACCGGAAGCAGCGGGCGACAAAGAGCATCATCACCACGGCGAAGGCCTCGGCTGCCACGAGTACGACCACGTTCACAGCGACCACGCGCACGATCTTACCTGGAGCGGCGTTACGCTGGGCCTTGTGCTGCACAGCGTGATGTCCGGCGTGGCGCTCGCGGCCAGTGTGTACCACAATCCAACCGGCGAATGGCCCGCCGGTGTCGGCACCTTCCTGGTGATCTTCCTGCACAAACCGTTCGACGCCATGACCATAAGCATGCTAATGGCGAAGGGCGGCTGGTCACCGGCAACGCGCAACTTGGTGAACGCCCTCTTCTCGCTCTGCATCCCCATCGGCGCGGGGCTGTTCTATCTCGGGGCCCTCACCGCCCACGGCGCCAATGGCCCCGCGATCGGCTACGCGCTGGCATTCTCCGCTGGCATGTTTTTGTGCGTGTCGATGAGCGACCTGCTGCCGGAACTGCAATTCCATCATCACGATCGGTGGAAGCTGTCTCTCGCGCTACTGTTGGGGCTCGGCGTGGCGCATCTCGCGAGCCGGTTTGAGAAGCATCAGGACCCACCACAACCCGTAGGAGCCGCTATTCCACAAGAGAACAGCTAACGCAACCCACCGGGCGCCGGTGAAGGATTTTCCATTGAAGGAGAATCCTCACTCACCGCGCCGTGGATTGCGTCGCAATCCGGCTAGGACGCTCGTTAATCCGCACTCCGCATTCTGCCGTCCGCATTCCGAGCACCCACTCCATGATCCGCCAATCAATCCACCGCCGATCGGGGTCCACGCCCTTGCGGCCCACATAACCCACGTGCCCGCCGTAGCGGGTCACCAGGACGTTTACGCTCGATGAAAGCCGATGGCTCCGCAGCGGTTCAGCCGGAATGATCGGGTCATCCGCTGCGGTGATGATTTGCGTTGGCAGGCCAATCTGGTGCAGCCGCGGCCCCACGCTTGCTTTGCGGTAGTAATCGGGCGTGTCGCGGAAACCGCCGAGCGGCACGGTGATCAGGTCATCAAACTCATGCAACCACTTCGGCTTGGGCGACAGCGATAGGTTTGCCAAGGCAACGCTGTGCGAACGTCGCCGGTAGACCTGGCGCATTAAGTTCTTCGTAAAGTGCCGACTGTAAGCGCGGCCGATGCGGGTGTGCAGCATTCGCTGCGCGACGCCTTCAAGTTCCACCGGCGGTGAAACGGCCAGCACGCTCGCCAAACCGCCGAAGCGGGACTCGCCAAGCTCCGCTGCAAGGTTGAGCGCCAGCGCTCCGCCGAGTGAAAAACCGACCACGGCCAGTGGCGAGCCGATCGTCAGCTCGTCGATCTGTTCCACCGCCGCCGCCACATCAGCCCACCGGCCGCAATGCACCAGCCGTTCCGCGCACCCCTCCCCTGCCCCGCAGCCGCGGGCGTCGAGCCGAAAGACCCGCACCCCGCGTGAAGTGAGTTTCGGCAGAATCCGCTTCGAATAGGTGCTGTCGTGACTGCCCCCCAGTCCGTGCAGGATGAGCGCCACGCGGTCGCCCGGCCGCCATCCTTCAGGACAATCATCATGCAGTACCAACTGGTCGCCATCATCCAGCCGCACGCGATGCTGAACCGCCCGATACGGCTCGTAATCCCAGGGTAAGAAAATGCCAGCCACCGTTTGCCAGTGGCCGCCGGGTGCCCCCCGGCTGGGGAGAAAGTTATCGCGAAAACGCATCGGTCCGTGAATCTTCTCGTGAAATCGCCTAGTGATATGAATCCGGAATTAACCCAATCTTAAGGAACTCGGGCCCATCTGACCACCGCAGACGGCCCATTTCCCCACAGCTTTTTCGTTGGACGTCCTTCCAGGAAATTTGCTTTTTGTAGGAGGCCTCTCCGAGGCCGATTCGGCTCCGTCGAACGCCAATTGGGCTCCGGGTGCAGTTCGTGCTAGCAGCGCGAAATCGGCCTCGGAGAGGCCACCGATAAACGCGGTACAAATTGCCCCTGCGATTGAAGTTACCTAACCCGCAAAGTCGATTGATACGATGGGGGGACTGACCGTCTACGGCTCGCGTTGCGCACCGTGGTCGGAAATTCGGAGGGCATGGCCCTCCGGCTATTGAAGTGAACTTCGGACGTTGAAACGATGGCCCCCTCCCCTACCCCGCCGCCGCCAGTCTCGACGAACGAGGGCGCTCGCCCGACGCTCGGCGGCGCGATCTTCGATTCCATCGCCGATCTCGGCGAAGTCGTGATGCAGTGGGTTGAAGGTTTGGGCCGACTTTCGCTCTTTTTCTTCCAAGCCCTGTCGTGGATTTTCACCCGGCTCCCCAGCAGCGAAACGCTCATCGGTAGCTTCTACCAAATCGGCGTGCGCAGCCTGCCCGTCGTCGCGCTCACCGGCACGTTTATTGGCATGGTGCTGGCCGTGCAGGCGTATCACCAGTTCCGCGGCTTCGGCATGGAGAGCCGGCTTGGCGCCATGATCAACCTCTCGATGTTTCGCGAACTGGGCCCCGTGCTGGCCGCCACCATGCTCGCGGGCCGCGTGGGGAGCGCCATCGCCGCGGAGCTCGGCACGATGCGCGTCACCGAACAGATCGACGCGCTCGCCAGCATGGGCGCCAGCCCGATGCGACACCTCGTCGCCCCGCGCTTCCTGGCGTGCCTGTTCATGATTCCCTCGCTCACCGTGATGGCCATGTTCTTTGGCGTGGTTGGCGGAGCGTTCTACTGCATCTACATTTTTCACGTCGACGCGTACTTTTACTTTTCCAACGCCCAAGAAGCCGCCAGCCCGTGGGACCTGTTCTACGGCGTATTCAAGAGTACGTTCTTCGGCGCGGCAATCGCCATCATCAGTTGCTACCGCGGTTTTAACTGTGATCCCGGCGCGGAAGGGGTCGGCCGCGCTTCGACGATAGCATTCGTCCAATCGTTCGTGGCAATCTTGGCGATGGACCTGGTGATCAGCATCGTCCTCGATCGGGTGTACTACTTCATCTGGCCCCAGGATGCGTTCTGATGGCCACTGTCGAAACAACAACACCGATCCTCTCCATCGACGGCGTGAGCGTCACGTTCGGCCGCCAAGAAGTGCTGCGCAACGTCTCGCTCGACATTCCCACCGGCCAAACGGTGGCGATCATCGGCGAAAGCGGCTGCGGTAAAACGGTGCTGCTCAAGACCATTGTCGGCCTCGTCACGCCAACCGCCGGCGAAGTCCGGTTCGACAACCGCGTCATCGGCCAGCTGGGCGACAAAGAGCTCACGCTCCTCCGCACCCGCTTCGGCTTCGTCTTCCAAAGCGCCGCGCTGTTCGACAGCATGTCGATCGCAGATAACGTGGCGTTCCCGCTGATCGAGCACCAGCGCATTCCCCGGCAGGAAGCGTACCGCTTGGTCGCCGAGCAACTGGCCGAGGTGGGCCTGCCGACCAGCGTGATGGCCAAAAAACCCGCCCAACTCTCCGGCGGCATGCGCAAACGCGTCGGCCTCGCCCGCGCGCTGATCATGGGCCCCGAACTCTTGCTCTATGATGAACCGACCACCGGCCTCGACCCCATCATGAGCGATGTGATCAACGAGCTGATCCTCCGCACGCGCACCCAACACAAAGTCACCAGCGTGATGGTCACGCACGACATGCACAGCGCCATGAAGGTCGCCGACCGCATCGTCATGCTCTATCCGCTGGCCCGACTGGAACCGGAAGAACCCCAAATCCTGTTCGACGGACCGCCGCACGAACTCGAAAAGACCAAAGACCCCCGCGTGAGCCAGTTCATCCACGGCGAAGCGGGGGAACGGATTGATGAACTGAAGGCACTCCCCTCCTCTTGATGGAGAGGAGCTACGAACCACAGGCCACTAACTGCTGACCACCAAAATGAGCGATCGAGGACAACCTTTCCGCGTTGGCGTGGTCGTGCTGGCGACCCTGCTCATCGGCGCGCTGCTGGTGGCGCTCAACGCCAACGTCTCGCTACCGTTTGGGCAGGGGCAGAAGACGGTGCAGATTCAACTGCCGAGCGCTCCCGGCGTGGATGAAAATACGCCTGTGCGTAAGAACGGTGTGCTGATCGGCCGGGTCTCTAGGGCCGAGTTTAACGACGCTGGCGTGCTGCTGACCGCCAGCATCACCGCGCAGGAAGATCGCCCGCTCTTCACCACCGACCTCTGCCGCGTGCAACCCTCCTCGATCCTCGGCGACGCCGTGGTCAGCTTCCACACGCCGCCACTGCCGCCGGGCACGCCACGCGAAGTGGTGGCCGAAGGAGCCATCATCCAGGGCGATGTGGTGCCGAGCCCCATCGACGTGCTGGTCAACCTGCAAACCGACGTCGGTCCTGCTATCAAATCGCTCGGCCAAGCGGGCGACGCCGTTACCTTGCTCTCGACCCGGTTGAACAAGGCCCTCGGCGAAGACGACGGCAAACGCCGCGTGGGAGAATTGTTCGATCAAGCGACCACCGCAATGAACCAGTTTTCCGACACGATGGTGCAAATGGAGCGCACCATGACCACACTCGACACGCTCTTTGGCGACCCTGAACTGCGTGCCCAACTCAAAGGCGCCCTCCAAGACATGCCCGGCCTGGTTGGCGATGCGCGGAAAACCTTGCAATCGCTCGACGGCGTCGTCGGCAGCGCCAAAAACAACCTCCAAAACCTCGAAGGCCTCACCCAACCCTTGGGCGAACGCGGCCCCGAACTTGCTCAGCTCATCACCTCGTCGGCCGAGAACCTCGAAATCCTCCTCTCCGACGCCGGCGAGTTCGTCGATTCGCTGAACAACAGTGAGGGGACTATCGGCAAGCTGGTGAAGGACCCCGAGCTCTACACCAACGTCAACACCGTCGTCTGCAACGTGAACGTGGTCCTTGGCCGCATCAATGACCTCGCGTTGCGCTTACGACCCATCGTGGAAGACGTCCGCGTCTTCACCGACAAAGTCGCCCGTGAACCCGGCCGCATCATCAGCGGCGCCGCCACCACTGGCATCGGCGTGAAATAGGGGCTGGGGACTAGGGTAGGGGTGGCTGGGGTCGGCGCGTCAGCCGCCCCCAGCCGAGGTGAGACTGGTCGTTACTTCGTCGGGGTCTCGACCCCAGCCACCCGATGCATACCTCACCGTGGGATCGCCGGCATCGGGACGCCATCAGTCACCGGCGGTAACGACAACGGACTAACCGTCGGCGCCGGTGGCGATACGGACGATGGGTTTGTGATCGTCGTCCCCGGTGGGCCCATCGTCGGGGAACCCAGTGGCGCCGCGAAGGTCGCTGGCGCCACGCTCGTTTGCAACTGTTGCCGCAACTGTTCGCCGCGGGCGATGATCTCATCGGGCGCCGCCATCCGCTGCGGCACCAGGTCGTAACTCACGGTCCGGTTGTCGCGAATCTTGTACGGTGTGAGGTTCTCGCTAATAAAATCGATCCCCGGGTACTGGTACCACGGCGTCGGAATCGGCTGCGTCACCGCGAGCGTTTCATACCCTGGCTTCACCAGCCGAATCTCGCGCGTGCCGTAGTACGTGAAATCCACCGAGCAGGGCGTGGTGCCGATTTGCTGGTTATCAACATAGACGACTGCCCCCGGCGGATTGCTCCGCACCGTAAGCCGCCGCCGCACGCACCCCGTCGCGCACGCCGCAAGGGCCAGCAGCAGCCCGATTCGAATTGTCCAGCAGGACCCCATACGCGGCGGAGAGTAGCACCCCCCTGCCCTGCCCCGCCAGAGCGTTTTGGGCTGATATTTTGTCAGTGGTCAGATGTGAAGAAAGCGGCCGCGACCAATTCTTTGCAACGGGCCACTGACCACTTCCCCTCCCTGCTAGCAGCCCGTTGCGAAGCTGGCAACCGAATGCCAAAATAGCGCCCATGGCACCCCCACTGCTCACGCTGTATTCCTTTACGCTCGCCAGTTGCGAACGGCTGCTGGCCGACGTCACCGACGACCAGATGAGCAACCAGCCCACGGCCGGGGTCAATCCGCCGGCGTGGATCGTGGGGCACTTAGCAATCTGCACCGACTACGCGCTGGGACTGTTGGGCAAACCCCATCGGTTACCAGCCGAATGGCATACCGAGTTTGGTCCCGGTTCGCAGCCGTTGTCGCAACAGCATCCCTATCCGTCGAAGGCGGAGCTACTGATCGCGCTAAAAGAAGGGCACGCCGCCGTACTGGAAGCGTTGCCGTTGGCCACCCCGGAAATGCTCGCCGCCCCGAATCCCCTCACCGGATTGCCGTTTTTGGTGCAGACGCTCCCCACGGTTGGCGATCTTTTGGCCCACCTGCTAAGCACGCACGAAGCAGCCCACTTGGGGCATCTTTCGAATTGGCGCCGCCAAATGGGCCGGCCCCCATTATTCTAGCCGCCATTATTATTCTAAGCGGCGGTTGCTGACATCTGCGCGCGGACCACTTAGAATGAAGTGACAGGCTTCCGTGCGCCACTGTTCCTGGCGTGTTCCCCTGCCGAAGTGCCCGATGTCGATTGCTGTTGAATGCCCTGGGTGCCATACCATCGTACGCGTGGCCGATGAGCTCGCTGGCCGCAAAGGCGCCTGCAAACAGTGTGGCACCGTGATTCGGATCGGTCCCCCGTCGCCGTCGTCGATTCTGATGTCGGGCCCGCGAACCTTGGCCGACGCCACCCCACAGGACATGGTGCACGAGTTATCGCGGCGCGGCGCAGCGGCTCTATTGACGCTGTTCGACCCGGTTCGGCTGGGAATGCTCGCCAGCGATTCCATCAAGCTCAGTGAGCTGATTGATTCGGGCGCGAACCTCGACAAAGCGGCTCTGCACTTAGCGACCGATCGACTCGACGCGGAGCAAATCGTCCGCCTGCTGAAACTGCTGCTCGAAGCGGCTGAGCAGCGGTTGGCGAGCCAGTCGCATGTTCACAAAGCGGCCGCCCACGAAGGGAGCGCCTTCAAGTTCAAGGACGATGCGCTGGGGCTGAAGCTCGTCGACTTCAAAGCCAAATACCATCGCCCGGCGCGGGCCGGCTACCGCAAGCTCCCGTGGTGCTCAGACGAATCACCAAACACCGCTATCCCCGAACTCCTCACTGAGGCGTGGCATGGCAGCGTAGGAATCGTTCACGCCCGGGTTGATGCTCCGTCGGAAGGAAACTCCCCTACCATCGCGGGCATTCCTTCCGATTTGGTGCTGTACCAGTTTGTCGACGGCACGCTGTTTCAGATTCTGATTCTCTTTGGGACCGACAACTTCCACGTGGTGGCCGGGGCCCTGCGAAGCAAGTATGGCGCCCCCGCGAACGAGACCGATCAGCCCCGACAGCTCACGTGGTGGAACCTAGAGAACTCGATCGAACTCACCTTCGGACGGCTAAGCCCCCGCGCACCTGCGGTGCTGCGTTACTTTCACGATGCACTCTCGGCCGAAGCGAAAAGTCGCCAGCCGCAGCGAGGCCACGATATTTAGCCGCGATTCGTACGACGGGCTGAAAAGCCCATCGTACAGCGCCCTACCCCTGCGAGAACTTCCCTTCGCACCCAAACGGCTTGAGGTCTTCAGACCGCAGCGGATCAACAAACTTCAGGTTCGCGATGTTGTCGTACGGCATCAGTATAATGCGGGCGCCCAGCGCATCGGGGTTGGTCCGCTCCAGCGCTACGAACTCGGCCGATAGCATGAAGCCCTTGAACGGCGTCGCCTCGTTAAACGAGTCGACCAAAATGCCGCGCCGCGGCAATTTCTCGGGCCAAGTTTGAAAAGTCTTGCGAAACGCGGCTCCATGACCCATGCGGCGAACTCCTGTGGGATGGCAACTGGCGAGAGCGGAGCGTGAGTCAACTCACCCTTCCGTCGCCGAATTGCCATGCGCGATTGTCGCCTCATAGTCTCGCCCCGACAAGGCAGTCCCCTTGCTGGCGGCCACGGCGTTCAGCGCGCTGGTAGCGCTCAACTGGCCGCGGTCGCGCCGGCTCCACCATGAATCAGCATCTTCCAGCCCCCACTCGGCGGCGGCCACGCAACGATTGAGCTGTTGCGACAGGTCCCGTGCTGTCTGCGGTCGTTTTGCGCGAGATTTTTCCAAGCAGCTCAGGATCGCATTCTCGAGTTCCGGCGGCACAGGGCGCCCAAGCCGCTGCGAGGGGGCCACGGGTTGCTCCGCCAGATGCTTTTGGCACAGCTCAGTGACCGACGTGGCCTCAAAGGGCGGTCGCCCGGTGAGCAGGAAATAGCCCACCGCCCCCACCGCATAAATGTCGCTGCACTGGTCCACGGAGTTCGGCGTTTGAATCGACTCGGGCGACATGTAGAGCGGCGTGCCCGCGAGTGATTGGTCATCCACATTATCGCGCAGCTGCTCCTCCTCGCGCGCTTTCACCAGACCGAAGTCGAGGACCTTGATCACATCGGCTTCCCCACCGCGCCGGCAAAGCATCAGGTTGGCCGGTTTGATGTCGCGATGCACCAGCCCCATCGAGTGTGCTTCGTACAGCGATCCGCAGATCTGTCGCAACAGATAAATCACGCGCCCCGCGGGTTGCGGGCCGTAGGTTTCCACCAGCGCCTGGAGGTCGATGCCGTCGATGTACTCCATCGCGTAGTAGAACACGCCCTCGGGTGTTCGGCCGTAGTCGTAAATCTGCACCGTGTTGGGATGGGTCAGGTTACTGGTGATCTGCACTTCGCGCTCGAAGCGGCCGATCGATTGGTCGGTCACCTTTTCGGCATTGAGCAGCTTGATGGCCGTCGGCCGACGCAGCATCGCGTGCTGGCCCTTGTAGACTACGCCCATCGCGCCGCTGCCCAACTTCTGCTCCAGCTTGTACTGGCCCAATTGCTTCGCTTCAATCGCCGCCGCGCGCGCTTGCAGCTGCAGTTTGCTCACCCGAATGGTGAAGAGAAATATCGCCAGCGAACTCAGAGCTAACAGTCCCATCAGACCCCAGAAGGTTCGCTTCAAAATCGTCAGCGGGCGATAAGCCTCAGCATAGTTCGCTTTCGAACATAGCCCCATTTGATACTTTTCCAGCCAGGTCCACGCCACAACCGTCGGCACGCCGCGGTAATCGGGCACCCCCGCGACATTCACCCCGGGCCGCCCGGCGACCGCCTGCTGCACGACATAGGTGGGAGGTAAGTCCTTTCGCCGCGTGGTGGGGTGATAACCCCGCGTCATATCGCCCCCCGGATCGCGCAGCAAGAGCTGCAACATCGAACGCGAATCGGCGTTGTCGGGAATGATTCCCAGCAGCATCAGATCGTGATCGAACCGGCTGTTCGAGAGCATCAGCCCGTCGCGATTGAATGCGTAGGTTTCGCCCGAATCCCCCATCTGACCTTGCTGCAAAATCTGCGTGAAGTCGTTCAGCGGATTGATGCGCACCGCGAGCGCGGCGATTACCTCGGAGTTTTCATCTTTTACTGGCGCGCTGACAAACATCGTGGGATAGCCGGTTCGCATTACCCCTTCAGCATCCTTCAGCGCTGCGACACTCGGAAACGGATGCGACACCAGCGGCTGATCATCCAGCGCGCTGGTCAGGAACTCACGGTACTGCGGCACATCGACTTGTCCGATAAGTTCCGTGCTGGAAGCGGCCAACACCTGTTGTCGGCGGTCCGCCACCATAAAACCCAGGTAGTCATGCGCAGTGAGCCCTGCGGTGAGCGATTGCTCGACCCTGGCGCGCGCGGCGGCCAACTCCTCAGTCGAATCTCCCTGCTTAGCTGCCGCCAGCAGTTCGGCAATCGCTTTACGAACCTCTGGCCGCTTGGCGATCGCCACCGCATTCTGCTCTTGCGTTTCTAGCCAGGTGACTAGCCGCTTCTCTTCCAGTTCGAGTATCGTGCTCAGTTGTGAAGCAAGATTCGCCTGCATCGTCGCTTCAATCGCCCGCTTCACACCCAGACCAAGCACCGAGAGCAGCGTCACCGCGATAATCGGCCAGAGCCAAATCTGCCGTTTGAGAAACGTGCGCGTCGACGTCAGCGCATGGGAGACTGAGCGCGAGGCCCACGTCATGTTAGCAGCCGGATGCCGGGTGCTTCCGCCATGCGTCCCGGAGGTGCGATTGAAGAGATTCATACCGATCACGCGCCAGCGGGCATCCTCAAGGTGCAAAATTGATTGAACCTTGAGTATACTTCGCCCGCTGGCGGAGGGAATCAACTTCTCACCCTGGGAGCCGCCAAATTGTCGCTGAACGGCCCCCGACCGCACCTCAGTAAGCTCAGGATTTACCGCTCAAAGCCGGCTTCGCCTGCGGCTTTTTAACCAGTTTTACATCAGCCTGCTTGAACCCGAGCGCCACCTCGATCAACTCGGCGCACTGGTCGCAGGTGAATCGCGAGCTGTTGAGCGCCAAATCAAACTGATGCAGGTTTGTGACATCCTGGTGGAAATGATTCGCCACGAACCGCTTCCGATCGGCGTTGAGCTCATCGATCCGCTGCTCAGCCAGCAGCTTCGACACGCCATGCTCTGCGGCGTACCGAGCCACGCAATCCGCGCGATCCCCCACGATCCGCACCCGCAGCGTGCGCCCCGCTGGCAGATAAGCCGCGGCGCCGCGGCCGACAATGACGCAACCCCCAATCGCCGAGAGCGCGGCAAGCACGCGTTTCAAATGAACCGCATAGCCCGCACTCGACATTTCGTACGGACCCATGAGCGAGGAGAAAATCTCTTCCACGACCGAACGATCTCGCTCGTCGACGCTTTCACTCAACTCGGCCTGCAAATTCGCATCCTTGGAGATCAGTTCCAGAATTTCCTTGTCATACACCGGCCAGCCAAGGCGCTTCGCGAGCGCGGCGCCAATCTCCGAGCCTAAAGCGTACGCCTCGCGGCTAAGAGCGATACTCCAAGCGGGCGGAGTGGTCTCGTCGGCTGGCGAATCGAGGACCTCTGGGGAGCGGTATTTCCGCCAAGCGCTCCGACTCAGTAGCAATCGCTGATCAACCCTCTGAAGTTGTGTGGACATGACAGTCACCTCCCTTGATTTGAAGTTCTGTCCTCTTCCTCCACACACAATTGTATCGCTAATGGGGTGCTCGCCCCAACGAGCTCTGATTTTCTGCCGCGATTTGACGGATCATGCTCGACAACTTTGAATTGTGAACAAACTACTCACCAATCGCCGCCAAATACTCTTGCCGAACGCCGTTCTCCGTACGCCCGAAGCGGTGGTACAGCCGATTGTCCACCGGCGACGGCGTCGCGAAGCAGCTATCGCCCAACTGATTGCGGGCGAGCACTTCGCACTTTTCGGGATTCGCCGCGAACACCACCGTCTCGCCGCGCTCGGTGGAGATGTAGATTTTGTCTCCCACCAGCACGGGCGACGAACTGCACTTGCTCGAGAGGCGTTCCTTCCACTGCTCGGCGCCGTCGGTGCAGCGCCAGCAATAGGCCACCCCACTGTCGGTCACGGCGTACAGATAGCCGTTCACCACCAGCATCGATTGTTCGTAGCACTTGGCCTGGTTCTGCCACGCGACGCCGGGCTCGCCGACTAATCGCACGGCCACCGTAAACGCTTCGGGGTAGCCACCGCTGCCGAACGCCAGGCCCGAAGCGCGATCCTCGACCATCGTCCCGCAAGACGCGCGGCTGGAGCCGGCGAGCGCCCACAGTTCATCTCCCGTCGCTGGGTCGTAAGCGGCGATCTTGCGATTGCCGGTGAGCACCAGCTGCCGCTTGCCAGGGGGCCCCAGCACAATTGGCGTCGAGTAGGAGAGCGATTCCGGTCGCGGCGCTTTCCACACTTGCTCGCCCGTTTCGGCATTCACGCCGACGATGCCGCTGTCGGGGCCGTCGTATTCGCTGGAGACGATGATGATGTTTCCTTCCATCCGCGGCGACGAACCAAACCCGAACTTAAACTCCTGCGGATTGAACTCGACGATCTTTTGCGTCCAAATGAGTTTGCCAGCGAGATCAAAGGCCGAAAGCTGCACCGTGTGATTGCTATCGAACAGCGCATAGACTTTCCCCTGGCCCACAACCACCGTGGGGGTTGCCTGGGAATTGTTGGGATGAATCTCCGGCGCAAACCCGCCGCGATGCACCGGCGTTTGCGTGAGCAACTTGCCGCTCCGCCGATCGAGTACCAACAGCGATTGCGTTTGCGTGGCGTCTTCCGCCGTGGTGAGATAAATCCGCTCTCCGGAGAGCACCGGTGACGAATGCCCGCGCCCCGGGATTGGTGTGAGCCACGCGAGACCTTCTGTTTCGCTCCACTCGACAGGCGCCGTGGCTCCGGGGGCGGCGTGATTATCGCTCGAGGGGCCACGCCATTGGGGCCAATCTTGGGCCAATCCCATCGCACACAACAACACCCATGCACTCAGCGTCTTCATAACTCTCTCTCCGTAATTGAAAACTCCCCTCATCGCTTGCGACGTAGCGCCCCTCCGTTATCAACCCCCCCTCACGCCGCGTGAAGCCCCCTCCGCAGCAAAACTTCTGCGCTGGAGAAAAATTTTGCGTTCCTCACCCACCCCCGGTATACTTCCGCAGGCCTCACGCCCCTTCCCTTCACAGGTGCATTCAGCATGGATACCACTGAACCCACCCCCGCTGGCGACCCCTTCGGCCCCCCCACCATCTCCACGATGGTCCACTGCCTGCATTGCGGTGAAGAGTACGATAGCTACCGAATTGAGTGGCGGGTCAAGACGTGCCGCGATGGGAAGCGGCACGGATTTTGGTGTTGCCCCATTCCTGGCTGTGATGGCGCCGGTTTCGGGTTCGACATTTTTCCGGTCGACCCGGAGTACCGCGACGACGATGGCAACCTGATGTGGTGTTCCGATGACGAAGAGGAAGAAGACGATTACGACGAAGAATTGCTGTTTGGCGAAGACCCTCTCGAAGGAATCAGAATCGACCAAGGCGATGATGAAATTCCGTTTTGACCACGCTCGCTGGATCAATAGCAGCTAAGTTCATCGCTTAAGGAGATTACGACAATGCGTGCCCGCTATATGTTTTTCGCGTTTGCCTTCTTCACCACCCTCGCGAGCGCTCTCGCCGCCGAGCCAGCGACAATGCTCGAAGCACCGCTCGCCATCAGCGACGAAGCCCCCGACTTTGCGCTCTTGCCCCTCGGCAGCATCGACGAGGAAGATCTGGTTTCGCTCAGCAAAGAACTGGAAACCGGACCCGTGGTGCTGGTGGTCTTGCGCGGCTATCCCGGTTACCAATGTCCGGCCTGCACGCAGCAGGTCGCGCAGTTCGTCGCCAAGGCCAAGGCGCTCAAGGCCGCCGGCGCGCGGGTGCTACTGGTTTATCCCGGCCCCAGCGACCAGTTACAGGCCAAAGCGGGCGAGTTCCTGGGCGAGACCAAGCTCCCCCCGAACTTCACGCTGCTGATTGACCCCGACTACGACTTCACCACCCAGTACGCGCTACGCTGGGACGCTCCGAACGAAACGGCGTATCCTTCAACGTTCGTCATCGATCAAGCAGGCGTGGTGAAGTTCGCCCAGGTAAGCAAATCGCATGGCGGGCGGGCGGACGTTAAGCAAGTGCTCAAAGTGCTCAAAGAGTAACTGCGTGACGCATGTCTCCTCCCACTGAACAATTGCTTGCCGCCTTCGACGGTCACGATGTCCCCGCCATCGCCGCCGCGCTTACCGCAGGGGCCGACGCCTGTTCGCAGATTAAAGGCAAACTGCCGATCGAATGGTTGCTCGAACAGTACACGAGGAGTGATCGGCTTATCGATTGCCTGCGTCTGCTCATCGAGCGGGGCGCCGTGTTCCCCGATCCCCATTTGGCGCCGGTGCTGCTGGACGACGCCACAGCAATCCGCGCGGCGTTCGCAGCCAATCCAGCGCTGCTCAAACATCGCACCACGATGGTCTCGACCTTCACCTCGTTGGTCGATGTTACTCCACTTCACGTTGCGGCCGAGTATGGAAACGTGAACGCGGCCCGCACGCTCATTGAGCTTGGAGCCGATGTCAACGCCACTGCCGGCCTTACCGAGCACGGACTTAACGGGCACACGCCCCTGTTTCACACTGTGAGTTCCAACGCGAATCGCTCGGCGCCCATCATGAAGTTGCTGCTCGACGCCGGCGCCGACAGTGAATTTCGGGTTCAAGGCATTGAGTGGGGAAAAGGCTTCCAGTGGGAGACCATTTTCTTTGACGTGACACCCATATCGTACGCTCAATTGGGTCTCATGCCACAAATTCACCGCCAGGAGCAAGACATCTACGCCAACATTGCCTGCCTGATGCAAGCCGCCGGCCGGCCTATGCCGCCCCTTGTGAACGTTCCGAACCAGTACCTGCGACCGAAATCCGCGGCCCACTAAAAATCAGGGTGCGATTGGTTCAATTTGTCGCGCGGCCGTTCAACCACGGCTGCAAGATGCGTGTAATAACCGGCATCACGCCCCACGTGAGCATCAGCACCATCAGCACTGACATCGTTAAGCTTCGCAGCGCCAGCGGCCAAGTCGGCGCCAAACTCACCAACAGCGATGAGATCGCAAAACTCGTGGGATAAACGCCGCACAAGGTGGCGAGCGCCATCTTCCAGCGGGGCGGTCGCGAGCCGAACGGATTGCGAAACCACGCTTCCAGGCCATGGAGGTCGCGAATCTCTGCTTCGCCTTCGCTCATGTGGGCGACGCTGTTGTTCCAGTCGTTGAACAGGGCCGATTCGTAAAACCGTTGCCGGTCCGCTTCGCTGGCAAAGGTGCGCAAGATGCCCAGCTCGCGCGAGCCCGTACCGGGCGCAGGCAGAATCAAGCTGGCCCCCAACACACCCGGCGCAGCAAACGAATCTTGCAAGAATTGCCGCAGCGATTCTTGAAACTCCGCTTCGTGGCCGGCGCGGACTCGGCGCGTGATAGCAACATGAACGGGCGCGGGGTGGTGAGACATCGGCTCCTCGGCTCGCACATCTGCACTAATCCAAATCAAACGCCAAGAACTGCGCGTTGTCCAGGGCCTTTAGTTCGAGCAGCGGCTCCTCTTCGTACGCCGCGCCATCGCCCGCCGCGAGTGCAACACCGTTCACCTCGAGCCGCCCCGCGATGAGCTGCACCCATGCCGCGCGCCCCGCACGGAGCGGCAAATGGAGTGACTTGCCGGCTGCAAGTTTGCCAAGATAGACATCAACGTCGCGATTGATGGTGAGTGAACCGTTGCTGCCCGCTTGCGAACAAAGCAGCGTCAGCGCGTCTTGCGCCGCACTGGCAAACGATTTCTCGGCGTAGTTCGGCGGAAACCCCCGCAGTGCGGGCTGCAGCCAAATCTGCAAGAAGTGGACCGGCGCCGTTGGCGAGTTGTTGAACTCACTGTGGCTGATCCCCGTCCCGGCGGAGATGCGCTGCACATCCCCCGTCCGCATCACCGCTTCGTGGCCCAAGCTGTCTTGGTGCTTGAGCTCGCCGGAGACCACATAGCTGATGATCTCGAAATCCTGATGCGGATGCCGGCCAAACCCGCCGCCCCCCGCCACGCGATCCTCGTTCAACACCCGCAGCGCCCGGAAGCCCATGTGCTGCCGATCGTGGTACTCGGCGAACGAAAACGAGTGGTAGGTATCGAGCCAGCCATGGTCGGCATGACCCCGCTCAGCGGATAACCGTAACTTGACCATGCTGGAAATGTATCACCTGACCGGTGGATTGCAACCAAGAATGAGTTGTTCGCAGACCTTATTCATCCTTGCCATTCCCCAGCCGAGCGGAGCCACTCTCCGGCGGACCCCAGGCTATTTTGACCGCGTGTCAAGCACCACGCGAACCACGCCGATTTGGTTATTTTGTCAACCGCAAATTTAGCCACCCCTCGTTTGGAAAAATGTTCCACGTGGAACATTTCACGGCGAGCCTGACTGCAAAGAATTTGTTCCAGTTGGAACATTTTCACTGCTCACCGCCTGCTGCCTTCTGCTTACTTTTCTTGGGCAAAAAAAGCCCAAATCGGGAAGCTGCTTGGGGTGCTACGGACTGCCCTGGAATGCCCGGGAAACCGCCCAACAGCGGAGGTTGTACCAAACGACGCCCAAACTACCAAACTTACCCCCTACAACGCTGCCAACAGCGTTTAGGGGGCTCGACAGAGGCCTTGGGGGGCACCTGCGGCGTTGGGGCACAATGCAACGCCAACAACTACAAGGACAACGACCATGCACCACAACGCACGGCCCAAGGACCGCGACGTAACTATCGCCACCCGCCGAACGTCCACCGCCAAGATTATTGTGGACTATCGCCATGCAGAGGGCGAGCCAGCAGACTTCTTCCAATGTTGCCTCGCTGCTGGATGGCAGCCACCAAAGCAGAACGTGGTGCTATACGCCCGCGTGTCTACTCGACAGCAGTACGCCGACGGCAACCACCTTAGCCAACTGACTGAGCTTAGAGCGGAAGCCGAACGCTTGGGGCTGAATGTTGTTGGTGAGATTGTAGAAGTGAAGTCGGGCTCAATTTATGAAATGGGACCGGGGTACGAAGAGTACCGCAGCGGACTATTCAAGGCACTGATGACCGCACGGCGCACTGACGCATTTATCTTAGCGTGCGACGTTAGTCGCTTACTGCGGCATCCTTGCTTTCATGCCAAGACGAAGCCGAACGCGAGACCAACAAAAGACGACTTACGCGAACTGAGCGAGTTGGCGGGCGATGTCGTTATGGTGACCATACTTGAACCCGACGCACCGCCGAGCATTGAGCGCGGTACCTGCCGGCGCCGTGGCCAACAGTACCGCCAGCGGACAGGCGGTCGCCCCCGGAAGAAGCAAGTTGAAGAGAAAGAAGCCGGGCACATGACGCGCCGCTACCGCGAGAAGTTTGAACCGTGCTTGCGTGCGTATGCCAAGCTCCGCTCACTGCGGGAAGTTTCAAAATTGTATGGGGTTCCTCATACCACACTTGCACGTTGGAAGCGTAGTGAAGCTGCTGTACCATTTTTGCGTGCGACTACAACTAGCAACGGGCAGACGCCCCTAGAAACGTAGGGGGATCGTGCAATTTGTGGTGAGCGCCAACCAAACTTGAACCATTACTACATACCAACCCCCTTAACTAACCCCATCACCTACGCCCTCTCGCCCAGTGCGAACAACGCATTACCGGCCCGCTACAAGGCCTTAGCCAAGCTCTGGTGTAACCAGCAAGTGGCACTGGCCGCATAGCCAACGGTGGTTGCACTCTTCATCCTGGAAACGGGCAACGTGGCGAACTGTACCGACAGGTTTACCAAACCAATTGGTGCTAGTTGGCTGATCCACTTGTTCTATAAAAAACCAACCCGGTTTTTTATTTGCGGCGCTAATCGAATACCCTGCGCAACCCACGTTGGCTACGGCGCAGAACTCTGCCGATGGCGGTACGCCACAGCGCACCGTTACTCGCCTGCCCACGACTGCGCGATCTCTTGTAGCCACATATTGGGGAAGCTTCCGCATCCGCCTCGAAGTTACGATAATGCATCATCTTTTATGCAGGCCGACCAAACGCTAAAGAGATACAACAACAACCACCCGCTACAGCCAACAGCACCTTCGCCTCCCACGCCCACTGTAACGCCCGATCGCACCAAGCCCTCGTCCCAGTAACCCCCAGCCACGATCCCGCGTTAAACCGCCGAGTGGACCCCTTAAATAAGGCCCCTTACCATGCCCAGCACAAACCCTTCCGCAACTGACCCCAAACTTCCAGCCGCTGGAAGTTTGGCGGGAGCTGGTGGCAAGTTTGACCTTGCTGCGGCTAAGGCGCGCGTTGTTGAGCTCAGGGACGAAAATAAGCGGCTTGAACAACGCGCCCTGCTAATTGCCAAAGAAGGTGGCGAACTGTTGCTCCAAATTAAGGCCCACTTGAAGCACGGCGAGTTCACCGTTTGGAAGAAGAATTGTTTTGATAAGTCAACCTCCTCCGCTGGCGAGTGGATGAAAATTGCCAAACACTGGCCGGAGCTTGTAGAAGAGTACGGAGCTAAAATTGACACGTTGACGCTCAAGGCAGCGCTCCAATTTCTTCGTAAAAAGGACAAGGAAGATGAGAAATACAGCGTAGCGTTTTTACTTGGTGAACGACGGAAGACGTACGACGCCAAAAGCCAACGACTATGGACCAAAACGAACCTACGAGATGCAACGGAAGTTGAACGGGCTACGAAGCGCCAAAAGGCCCTGCGGGCCTGGTTCGTGATGGGCGGCGAAAAGACCGAACGCCCAGCCCAGCCCATAGCCAAGGTGTTCTTGGACAGCGGGGCGTTTTCGCAAAAGGAGAAAGCCGATTGCAAAGAGGAGTACTATGACACCGAACAATTCTGGGACCGCTTGAACCAGTACGGGCGATTTTTGCAGAAGTACGGCGAACAGTTTGACTATTACGCCAACTTGGATGCGATTGGTTTCCCCGACCTCACCTACCGCCACCAGCTCTATCTTGAACATCGGTACGGGGTGAAGCCGGTGCCGGTACTGCACTTTGACCGAGAAAGCCCGACCAGTTACTGCGAATGGTTAAAACGCTACCGCAACATGGGTCATACCTACATCGGCATCGGGGGTAAAGGTAAGGCAGAACTGGAAGAACTACGCCCGTGGCTCAATGATGTTTTTGGACGAAACAGCGACTTGAAGTTCCACGGCTTCGGCATCATGAGCTCTGAATTGCTTATGGCTTTCCCGTGGACGAGCGTGGACGCGGCGAGCTGGACCAAGATTGCAGCTTACGGCGATATCCAAGTCCCGCATTTCCTTGAAACCAAAGTTAAAGCCGCCCGTTCGGATAAACGCATAAAATGGGACTACAGCCAGCCCGCAGAGCAACTACACGTGAGCGAAAAGACACCACCCAAGACACCGCTAACAGAAGCGGAGCAAGAGCGCATTGCCCGTTGGAAGGAAACGGTATCAGCAGTTGTGAACGCTGACCGATACGACCCGGACTACTCGCCACCACCTGACTTGCCCGTGGAAAAGCATTCGAGTTGGCGGCGATTGGCCAACCTCTACTACTATGAACGACTAGCCGCAGAGATGGCCGCCACACGCAAAGACACGTTGTTCTACTTCTCCGGCACCGGCTGCCAGTTCACTAACCCCGAAGTGTTCCGCAACGGGTTATGCGTCATGCCCACGTTCCAAGACGTGCGGGACAACCTGGCGCCGACTTCTAGGATGCAACAGATATGGGAAGCGCGGGCGAGGGGCTGATGGCCGGCTGCATCTATCGGTTACTTTGGATGAGTACCTAACATATGACCTATCCATGAGGGAACTACCTGACGTCGCACCTCATTACCGAGCCCGACATCGTCAATTTGCAATGCACCGTTGAATGACGACGGGAGCCAGAGCGTATTGTTGCTGCCACGAAATTTGATGTGAATGGCTGTCGAAGATTGAACTTGGTAAACGTACTTTCCTTCAATACCTGTGATCGTGATCTGGCCAGGGTTGCCATCGTCTGTGATCTCAAGAGTGACCGTGTTGTTAACACCTACGATCACAAAGACCGCCGGAGGTGCAGGAGGTGCAGGAGAAACTAAATCAGGCACATTGTTGGCAGCCACTTCTTCTCCGCTCTCGTCGCGTCCCATGCGCCCCGTCGTGCCTCGGTACACGCTGGCAGCTTTGTCGTAAATGAACCAGAGTGCGGTAATACCGCCCAATAACGTCGCGATTGCTAGAATGTCTTGCATCATGTGTAACAAAGAGCCTCCCGCGAATAGCGCCGGCGTTCATTGAGCCGTGGCCAATCATTCGCACCTACAAACCGTTCGGCTACTTAAAATGACGTACACCCACACCCGACACCAGCCACCCCCTACCAACCCAACGCCACAACAACGACGCACCGCCACGGGCCAAACTGTACACCAGCATTACCCCTGCGCTCGACCCCACCAAATCCCGGGTAAAACACCTCCCGCGTACGTCGCCTACGCTGTAAACCGTGGCCTTTAATTGGTCGTAGGCAATTCCCGAAGGCTCGCTTAGACTGGGCTTACTGGACGCTTGCTCAGTAAAACACCAGCCCCACGGGAGGCAGAGCCATGCCCAAGCACATCGCGGTCTACGTTCGGGTCAGCACCAAACAACAAACCACCGAATCCCAACTACCCGACCTAAAACGGTGGATTGAGACCAACGCTGGCGACCAACCGGTGGTCTGGTACGAAGACCAAGCCACTGGCACCACGATGGACCGCCCCGGATGGAACCGCCTACAGGCGGCAATTGCCAAGCGGCAAGTGGACACGCTGTTGGTCTGGCGGCTGGACCGGTTGGGCCGCTCCGTTAGCGGGCTCAACAAACTCTTCAATGAACTACCCAAGGCCAAGGTCAACTTGGTTTCGCTTAAGGACGCGCTCGACCTTTCGAACCCAGCCGGGCGGTTAATGGCCAACGTGCTGGCTTCGGTGGCCGAGTACGAAACCGAGCTCCGCGGTGAGCGTGTACGAGCGGGCCAAGCTGTTGCCCGTGCCAACGGTAAGCGTTGGGGCGGCGGCGCCCAATTGAAAGGCAAGCTAAGGAAGGTCAAGCCAGAACAGTTAGAAGTCATCTTGGCGATGTACGAGGAGGGCAAGTCGATTGCATCCATCCAACGCCTTACCCAACTGAGCCGCGTTACGATCTACAAGCGCCTCGCCCAAGCGGGGCTGTATGAGTTCAAGAGCGAGGAGCGACGTAAACGAGTTGGGCGAATTGCTGATTGTAATAACACCGCATCACTGTAAGTTAAGTCCAAGTTACCAATCGCGTTACCAACTGGTGGCCAACCCATGTCACAGCGTCTTACCGGCAAACAACGTCTTTCACTGAGCACCAAGTTCACGCCCAAGCTGTTGCAAGAAGGCGACGGGCGGCGGGCGGTGATGAAGGAGCTGCGGCGCCGCGTGGACTTGCTGGTGGCGGATACGGGGGCCGATTGCTACCAACGCAAAGTGCTATGTGAACGGGCCGCGTTCCTCACGCTCCAATGCGAAACCATGGAAGCGACGGTGGTGGACGGCGAACCCATTGAAGAAGGCCAGTACACGCAGAAGGTGAATGCGTTGTGCGGGCTGCTACAGCGGTTGGGCCTCACCAAAGCGCAAACGATGGATGACTTGTCCGAGTACCTGAAAGAGCGATGAACATCATCGAAGCTATCGAGGACGACCGCCTGTTCCGCAAGGTTCTAGGCGGTCATCTTGATAGCTGGTCGGCGTGGATAACCGCCCTGAAGGCGGTGTATGGCCTGCCATTGTCGCCCCGCAAGGACGCCGCCCTCTTCAAGCGTTGCACCAACCGCGATTATCAACTGCTGCCCCGCGATGGGTTCAGCACCGCGCTGTTCCTTACCGGCAGACGCAGCGGCAAGTCCCGCGTGTCGGCATTGGTGGCCGCCTTTGAAGCGGTGTTGGCGGGCAAGGAAAAGCGTTTGGCCCCCGGCGAGATGGGCTTGGTGGTTGTCGTTAGTCCCACCAAGGAGCAATCGCGCATCGTTCACCGTTACTTGCGGGCCATCTTTGACGAACCGCTGTTGCGGAAGCAGATTGTGAGCGAACAACGCCACGGCTTCACGCTGCGTAACAACGTCAGGATTGAAATCCTGGCGGGCGACTTCCGCAGCATCCGCGGTTACACGCTGTTGTGTACGGTGGTGGACGAGGCTTGTTTCTTTGGCGTGGACGAAGAAAGCCGGGTGCGGAGCGACACCGAGCTTATTCGGGCGATTAAGCCCTCGTTAGCAACCGTGGATGGGCGGCTGATTGCGATTAGCAGCCCCTACGCTCGCAAGGGTTGGGCGTATGCCCAGCACGCCAAGTACTTTGGCTCCAACACCGCCACAACGCTCGTCTGGAACTGCCCAAGCCGCACGATGAACCCCACGTTGCCGCAGCGCGTGGTGGATGAGGCTTACCGGGAAGACTTGCAAGCGGCGAAGTCCGAGTATGGCGGCGAGTTTAGGGACGATATAGCCGCCTTCATTCCCAGCGACTTGCTCCAACCGCTGGTGGTTAAAGGGCGTCAGTACAACTTGCCCCGCTACGGCACCAAGTACGTCGCGTTCGCCGACTTGTCGGGTGGCCGAAAGGACGACGCCGCACTGGCCATTGCGCACCGTGAGAACCGGGTGGTTGTGCTGGACCGTTTGCAGCGGTGGAAGCCCCCGTTTAGCCCATACGACGTCATTGGCGAAATGACCGACATCTGCCGCAAGTACCAAGTTTATACGGTGCGGGGCGACCAGTACGCGGGCGAGTTCGTGGGCCGCGCATTCAATAACCACGGCATCAGTTACGGGCCAGCCAAGAAGAACAAGAGCGAGTTGTACCTGGATTTGTTGCCCCGGCTTTGTTCGGGGCAGGTCGAATTGCTGGACGACCCGCACTTACTGAAGCAATTAAGCGGCTTGGAGCGCCGCACCCGCAGCGGGGGCCGGGACATTATCGACCACGCCACGGGCGGACATGACGACTTGGCCAACGTGGTGGCGGGCGTGGCCTACACCGCGATGAGGCCAGTTTTAGGAGCGATGGTTTGAACTTTAACTTAACCGGGGTACGCCATGAACGAGATCATTCGCAAGTTTATTGAAGAGCACGGTAACTCCATTGGCCACAACGGTTGGATTTACCACGAGGACGGCGCCAGGCGCGAAGCCAGCTCGCACGGCACCTTGCAACGACCGCCCGAAGACCCCCAGCAACGGGCCAAGGCCATTGCCTATTACTGGCAATTGGTGGCCGAGCGGGCGGAGACCGAGTTCGTCGAGTTCCAGCAACAAATCAAGAACCACTACCAAGACGCATTAACGCACCGTTACACCCTGCCACCCACCGGACACCGCGAGGCGCTTGCGCAACTTAAGGAATTGCACAAGAAGGCGGTGCGAGCCAAGCGCGCGTATGCCGCCGCTGATAAAGCGTATCGCAACCACCGCAGCCCGGAAGACACAGCGCGGGAGCTTGCCAGCGAGAAAGCGAAGGCAGCCCACAGCGAAGTCTTGGCCCAAATTGACGCTTTCAAACTGTAACCCTCACCCCTCGAACTGCGATGGCCAAATTAGAAGTATTGATTGAGGAAGCGGATGACGATGGTTGCGTCGCGTTGTTCCTAATTGACCAGCGCACCGGCAAGGACGTGGACACCGTCATTGCCGACCACTGGGAACGCGCACTGGCGGACATCGAAGACTGGCGGGAAGAGCACGGCGCAGCATTGGATAAAGCCAACTGCCCGAGCAAGGCTGAGTTGCGCGAGATGTTCGCCATTATTTAACCACCCCAACCCTGTAACCCTTAACCCTAACTGGAGACCTTGCAATGAGAATCTATGTGCAGAATGTGGCCGTGACGGAAGAACCTTACGTCATGCCCACGATGAACTTTGGTGGGGAACCGGAGCCCACCAAGCCCGAGTTTGAGCCGTGCCAGGAAGAGAACCTGGACATGCTGATGCCCCCGATGACTTTTGAATAAAGGACTGTTGCGATGGCGTACCAAACAAAAGAACTGGAAGGCCGTCCGCACGTTGTGGCGCCGATGGTGATGCTCCGGGTCGGCGTGCTCCACGGCTCCCAAGGGGCTTTGTTTTACCCGCTTGCCGAAATCCACCGTACGATGAGTTTGTGGAATGGCCGCCCGATTGTGCGCTACCACCCCCAACAGTACGGGCATTCCTCGGCCGGTGACCCCCAGGTGTTTAACCAGATGCGGGTGGGCGTCATCTTTAACAGCCGGTTGGAAGGCCTGGAACTCAAGGCCGACGCGTGGTTAGACGTAGAGCGCTGCGATGCGGTGGACCCGCGCATCTTGCAACGGGTGCGGGCGGGCCACCCGATGGAGGTTTCCACCGGCTTGTTTACCGACGTGGACAGCAAGCCGGGCGTTTGGAATGGCGAGGCGTACCAAGCCACGGCGGGCAACTTTGTGCCGGACCATTTAGCGTTGCTGCCGGACCAAGTGGGGGCCTGTAGCTTGCGAGATGGCTGCGGCCTGATGCGCTCGCAGGCAACGTATGCTGCCCCGGTGGCCGCTAACGCGGTGACCGAGGCCCCCTATGTCATGCCTGCCCTGTCATTTTAAGGAGAACGAAATGTACCGTTTTAAGGTGACCCTCGCGGGTAAAGAGTACGAATTGGGCTTTGATAAGAAGCCCATAGTCCCGGCCGAACTGATGCCGTGGCTGCGGGACCAATTTAAGCAAACCAATTTGTTCTACTGCTGCAATATGTGCTGCTCCGGCCCCAAGTCGTGGAACGATAAAGTGTTCTTCATTGTGGGTTGCGAGCAGATTTTTGGCGAGGCAACGATAATAGAAGGTGAATACCCCTCGTTACCGAGCGTGCCCAAGGGCGCAGTCGGGTAATGCAGGGCCAATTCAGGCCCCAAGACGTGGGCTAGGTTAGCTCCCGAAAAGCGGAAGTCCTTGCCGCCTGCCCACGTTTTTCTTTTTACCAAGGCGCAACGTGAAAGGAGCGTTGTTATGGCGACAAGTCTCAGCAGCCGTGAAAAGTGGGTTCTGATTCGGGTATCAACGGAAGACCAAGATCATCGCAGCCAACGTGATAACTTAGCGAGGCAACTAGCCTCGCGGGGAATTGAAGTTCCCCCATCCAATTGGCTGGAAATGTCTGGCAGTAGAGAGTACGTATACACGGAACCGGAGTTTCAGGAACTTAGAGGTCGAATTGAAAGTGGCCTCGTGGAAACCATCTACGTGGAATCACATAGTCGGTTAGGGATTATCCTTAAGTCACAGTTCTTCTTGCTCCAAGAGCTTTGTGTAGCCAAACAAACTCAGATTATCGACCTGCAAACTAACGTAAATATCGTCGCTGACGGGTGTGCCAGCAGCATCCTTGGCTTGCTTGGGACGGACGAGAATGATCGGTATATGAAGAACGTCAGCTACCAATCTACACGGGGTCGAGTTGGTAAACTTCTGGCCTCCAACTCGTGGCCCTCGGGGCCAGCGCCGTTTGGGTACGGTAAGGCCGTGTACGACGCCGCTGGGGTGAAGGTTTGGGAGTGGCACCCAGCCTTACGGAAGCTTGGAAATGTGTGGCGCCCGAACGAACACGGGGAAATGTGCCTTTCGCCAAATGAGCAGGGTGTCACAGTACCCCCGCGCCCAAAGCCCAACACTTTCACGATTAAGCTGGTCCCCAACCGCAACCAGAGCTTCGTAGATACTGTGCGGCAAATCTTCGACCTTTATGTCCGCCTTGGATTGTCGTTCCATAAAATTGCCCATCAGCTCAATCGGGAAGGAGCTAGGTTCTACGACAAGCTGTTCACATTTGAAACGGTCAGGCGAATACTCGAGAACACGGCTTATGTTGGCGACATTCATTTAGGGAAGACGCAGACAGGACGGTGCAACACAATTACGCCCAGCGGGGAACTCAAGAAACTTGAACGCCCTGCTACCCCGAACGACAAACGGCCACCGGCGGTTCCGAGACCCGTAGAAGAAAGAATCGTAAGAGAGAACGCACACGAGCCCATTGTTGACCGTACGACATTTGAAGGTGCTCAACAAAAAATGCTGCAAAGCAGACAACTGCAAACCAAAGTTTTCTCGACACGCAATCCCCGTTATTTCTTGAAGCGGTTATTGCACTGCGGTCATTGTGGTAAGCCAATGGTCGGACGCACTGAGCGCTACTCCGATAGGGTTTTCTACGTTTGCTCGTCCTATCAAACGGGTAAGTCCACAGGACTGGATGCGAAATGCGGGTTTCACACAATCTATCACGACCAAGCAGAGGCCATGCTCGCGGAGCAGCTTCGGGCCATGAATCGCAGCGTATCCGAGCTTACCAACACCGTTGACTTGGAAAGCTACCTTGAACGGTTGGATAAACTTGAAGCGGGTGATGGAACGGAGATTGAAGCGTGGTTCGAGCTAGTGGCCCAAGGCGTGAGCGCCTTCTGTAATCTGTTTGAACTTCCCGAGCGGCCCGCACGTCGGAAGCACAAGGGAACCGTACTCACACCTGCATGGTATTGGGTTAAGGGGTTCCATGATGCTTTGAGATCGTACTATGATCCAGTGCAACGCGGTAAGTCATGGGACGAACTCGGACGCACCCACGATGACACCAAACCGGTTTGGAAGATTGCATCCAAGAAGTTCCCGGACCTCTTGAAGGCTAAGGGCATTAAGGACTTTGCGTCGTTGGTGTTTGTTGCAGAACAAGAAGCCGTTGACACGGCACGAGCGCGCCTTGAAGTCATCAAGCGGGACTACGCCCAATTGAACCGCAATTGGTTTAAGGCCAATGAAAAACAACAGGAAGATATTAAGCCAGAAATGGACGACCTGGAACGCGAAATGGAAGAACTTGAACCGCAAACAACCCCCGTTTCCGAGCGGCTTAACAGCATCTGGGAAAGCGAAAAATCCAAGATTGATGAACGTAGGCGGTTAGAGGCAGAACTACCCGGCATGGAGTACCGGGCCAAGGGCGAGGCCTACAAGCAGATTTTTAAGGCCGTGCGGCTGTACTGGGACCGAACTTGGCTGCCACCGATTGCCAAACCCACGCGACCGCGCAAGACCGACCACAAAGGCCAGAACCGTTACCGGTTATTGGTGGACCGTACAGAATACGACCTGCAAGCTACCGATTTGGGCTTTTCTTGGGCAGGAACCCCACGCAGAAACAGCCAATCATCGCCACCCAAAACACCCAGAAAGCCGGGTGTCGCCAGTCGTGGAAATCCACCACGTGCGGGTGAGCCTCGGAATTAAGACCCCAGTCGGCCAAAAGTTTCGTGCCAATCACGGCCACGAGCAGATACGCGGCGGTTTCGAACCGCGGGAAGCGTTCTAGTAACTTGATGAAAATCACCGCCGCAACCCGCATCAGAAGCACGCCTAACATGCCGCCGGCGATGATCACCCACAGCTTGGGGTGCGGCATATGCGGCGGATGATCCTTCGGCGCACTCCCAACCAGCGCAATCGCCGCCAGAATCGAGTCCACCGCAAACGCAATATCGGTCAGCTCAATCACCAACACCGTTGGCCAAAACTTGGCGTACTTGGTGGTCGGCTGAACGGCAACAAACGATTCCATCCCCGGGGCCGGCAAACGCTGTTCGAGTTCTTCCGTCTCCTGCTCGGGTGTGAGCGGCAAACCGGTTGCTTCGTCAATGAGCACCGCTTCGCCTTCTGCCGAAACGGCGAAATGTTCATCGGAAACGTCCTTCGATTCGAAGAACAAGTGCTTCAGCGCAATGTAGACCAAGTATCCGCCGCCGATGAGCTTGACAATTCGCCACTTGAGTAAAAAACTGGCCGTGCCGATGGCCAGGATGCGAAACACAAAGGCGCCCACCAAACCGTAGGTTAGCGCGCGGGGCTGCTGCTCTTTCGGCAATCGCTTGGCCAACAGGCCCAGCACCAGCGCATTGTCGATTGACAATACCCCTTCCAGCAGCACCAAGAGGGCAATCACCCCCATGTCGCCCCAGCCAACTTGTTGTCCCCACAGATCCGTCGCAAGCATCGATATTTGCCTCACAAGTGATGGTTCGAGCAAGCCGATAGTTTGGCAGAATTGGGGGTCGTTAGCTATTGGCTCTTGGCCATCGGCTTTCAGCTTTATGCCGACAGCTGATAGCCGACAGCCCTCGTCATCGCCCTGCAGTTTGCAGATCATCCGGCAGCGGCGCCAGATATCTCTGGAATCGCGCAAGCTTCCGTTGGCCGATGCCGGGAACGCGCAATAGGTCCGCCGATTGGCGGAAGGGGCCTTCTTGCGCTCGGGAATCAACAATCCGTCGCGCCAGCAACGGGCCGATTTCCGGAAGCTGCGAAAGTTCCGGCCACCCGGCCGAGTTGACATCCACCAGAAATTGGTACTCGAGCGGCCGAGCGCGATCGATCTCCACCAGCTCGCCGGCCGATCCCCCGGCGAGCAGCCACCAGGCGAACAAGAGCCCCGCAGCGATGGCGGTCAGCACCGCCAGCACGGCTTGATCGGCGTGATGGAGCAGGGTTTGGCGCATGAGTCGGTTCAGTTGAACACGGCGGCGAACCCTCCCATACTAACGTCGAGTACCCACTGCTGACCACTGCCCGCCCCGATCTCGAACGATGCGATGCCGAACGCTGATTACCAATCCGTGCTCTGGGACGACCAACTGGCAGATGACGCCCGTCAATTGGTGCGGCTCGCCGTTCGTGAGGATTTGTCGCGGTGGCATGATTGGACCACCATCACCTTGGTTCCGCCAAATGCACAGAGCGCAGCTGAAGTCATAGCACGTGAACCCGGCGTCGTGTGCGGGCTGAAGATTGTGGCGTTGGTCATTGAAGAAACCGGCGCCAAGATCGAACTCACCACCGATACGGCTGATGGCGCCGTGATTGCGAAGCGCGATCGCGTGGCGACGATCTCCGGTTCCGCCCGTGATTTGCTCACCTGCGAGCGGACGATTCTCAACTTCCTCGGCCGCCTTTCGGGCGTGGCGTCGCTAACGAAGCATTACGTTGAGCTAACAGCAGGGACGCTTGCAAAAATCTATGACACTCGCAAAACGACCCCAGGTTGGCGGCGGCTCGAAAAATATGCGGTGCGGTGCGGCGGCGGCTGCAATCATCGCACGGGATTGTATGATGGCGTGCTCATCAAGGATAACCATCTCGCTTTCGCCGCAGAGCTCGGCCAAGCGCCCGCCGCAGCCGTTGTTCAGGCGCGAGCCAAAGTCGCTGAACTCGCCAGCGAAGGAGCCGGCGAGCTGCCCATCGAGGTGGAGGTCGACAGCCTGGAGCAACTCCGCAATGTGCTCGGTGCCGCGCCCGATATCGCTCTGCTCGATAACATGCCCCCCGACCTCTTGCAGCAAGCGGTGGCGATACGCAACGAGCTAGCGCCCGTAGTGGTGTTGGAAGCTTCCGGCGGAATCAACCTCAGTACCGTAGCGAGCGTGGCGGCCACCGGCGTGGACCGCATCAGCGTCGGCGCCCTGACCCACTCCGCCCGAGTGCTCGACTTCGGCCTCGACTGGCGCAGATAAAAATAGCCCGCCAAACACGCGAAAAGAGAAGAAGGAGGGCGAACGCGAATGGCGCGAATGAACGCGAACAACGTCGTGATTTTGGGGGTTGGCTAGTTGGAATGGTGACCATCACTTCGATTCTGAAAACAACTCGTCCTCTTCAATTTTCCGCCATTCGCCCTGATTCGCTTCATTCGCGTTCACCCCTCTTCTTTTTGGCGTCTTTTCGCGTGTTTTGCGGGCAGTTTTCCGTGTTTCCGGCGGATTTGACCCGTCGCCGCGGTGACCTACATTTCCCTGTTCGGTCCGCCAAAAGGGGAGTGTTGGGCTGAGCAAATGGGCGCGGCGGGTTGAGCTAGGAGCTCGAGGGGACCCCGCTGCGTCTTTTTTTGCGCCGTCGGTAAGCACTTTCATGCAGAAATCGTCCCAACCTGTGCAACCGATTCGATTGATAATCCTTGGAAAATCATTGACAAACCCCAGTCTCGCGTTTATCCTTGAGTTCATGGGGAGTGGCTTTGGCTGCGCTCAGCGGCAGTTTTAGCTTTATTCTGGCTCATTTTCAGCCTCTTTTTTTCTGGAGTCGAACTCATGAGTGTCAATTCGGCCGCGGCGGGCAAGCTCGCTAGCAGGTCGCGTCAGGACATTCATGAGGCATTCGCTTCTCGCTCCAGGTTTTTCCGGTGAACCACTAGTTCTGGTTCCCGCGAACCCAGCGATGCGGCCCTCAGAGCACTCGCTATGTGTGCGCTCGTTGTGAGTTCAGAGCCACCTAGCGCATGTTCCCC
This sequence comes from Pirellulales bacterium, assembly GCA_022841705.1. Taxonomy (GTDB): domain Bacteria; phylum Planctomycetota; class Planctomycetia; order Pirellulales; family Lacipirellulaceae. Next base: position 571,368 of record JALHQZ010000002.1, on the reverse strand, counting down.
GCGCAAATCTGCTGATTCTGCAAGCTGACTCCCCTCGCTCAAAACCAACCGTGGTCGGACTGCGCCCCGAGCGCAATCCTTCGCGGTGATTTGACAGCCTTCGCGCTGCCAACTCTCGGCCGAATTCTGCGGCAAGACCGTTCGTTCACGTCGCGTTCTGCGCGCTCTGACCGAACCTGCGCCGCACTGTGCAAACCTGAACCCTACTTGGCTGAGTCTCGACGCGCTTGTGGCCGACGAGTCAGCAACTACCCACCCACTCCTCAAGCGCCCGGCCCAGGTGGCCCGCGCGCTCCAGGGGCAAAACTTTCGAGGTTACACCTATGCTTCGTTCGTTCCTTGCACTCGCCTGTCTGTTGGCCCTCATCGCAAACAGCGCTACGGCCGCACTCATCGCTGGCAGCGGCTTTAACTTCTCGATTAGCGAGAAGGAAATGGCCCTCGTTCATGATTTCGATTCCGAGAATCCTAGTCTCTTCGATCAGGAAGAGTACGACGAAGTTCTCCACTACATTGCTTGGGATTCCTCCTTCCAACGGCTGGCTGATCGCAACATGCCGACCATTGAGATCACCAACCTCAACGCCTCCAGCGCGAACATCGTTGGTCTGCGATTGACGATTGGCGACATCCGATACAACTTTGGCAGTTCGATCTTTGGCACGCCGGCGAAACTCGCAAAGAGCGATGGAACCACAACCCTAGCGAGCGCTAATACGAATGCCGGGAATGGTTCGCTCGCGGGTGACATTCTGAACATCGGCTTGGGCGGCGGCGGGATCGCGCCGGGCGATTCTTTCCGCTTCAAGATTGACCTCGATGTGGACGCTAACCAGGTTGGCCTGTACCCCCACCCCGACTTCCGCAAAGTGCTGTTCGACATGAACGGCACGAATCCTACCGATAACATGATCGTCACTGCCGTCTACTCCGACCCGATGTCTTCGACGCTCGCGATCACGCTGGAAGATTACGATGTTGACGCGCCGCAGTCGCAATTTTTTAACCAAAACCTGCGGCCCTACAGCGTGATGGAAGGGGTTGATGTGTTCGGTGGACCGGTGCTCACGCAAAATGAAATCCCCGAGCCGGCCACGCTGGCCTTGGTAGCACTCGCAGGTTTGGGAATCGTGGTGGCGAATCGCCGGAGCTAACCTGCTTCGGGAGGGCGTGTTGGTTTCGTTCGGCGTCTCACCATTGAAGTTGTGCAACATGAGTCAACAGCCACCCCACGTGGCGGCGCGGGATTGCCCCCTGTCGCCCGAACCGAAGTCCGACTGTCAGTCGCCTGACCCGCTCGCGGTCGTACCCGTACGGAGTTGCGGCGCCGAGGTTTCGAATTGCCAAGCGGGCAGCAATCGAAGCGCAGCTTGCAAGACGAGCGAAGCCCAGCGCACCAATCGCTAGCATTGCAATCAACCAGCACTCTTTAATTTCCGGCCGACGGCGTCCTGGGTAGTGGCGCCGCCGGCCGTTTTACTGCGCCGCTGGCTGTTGCTCACGATCTGTAGGCGGCCTCTCCGAGGCCGATTCGCAGCGAAATCGAGAAGACGCAGCACATAAGTTGACCGAAATCGGCCTCGGAGAGACCTCCTAGGGAACGTGGTTAATCTTTACGCCCCGCGCCGGAAATAACGGTTGTAACGAAAATCTCCAAAGTACCGTGCAAAGGGCTTCCGATGATTAAGCCTGACGCAACGACCGTAGCGGATGCGCTAGACGCACCGGCTGCGGACGATTTGCCCTGGGGGGGCTCATGGCGTCAGACAACAAAGGGGCGACGCACGTCGCCACGGCTGTTTTGTGCGGCCGCGTCTTTCAACATGGGGGAAATCGGAATGTCTATTCTGCGTTGCGCAGGAATTGCGCTCACCTTGAGCTTGATGGCGGTCAGCTCCGCCAACGCTCAGCAAACTGCCAGCCAGAAGTCCAGCGCTGGCCAGTCGAGCAAGGATGTGGTCGCCACTGATTTGGCGGGCAACATTCTTCTCACCAGTTGCAACTCATGCGGAGAGGTGGACGGTGCTTGTGCCGATGAATCGTGCTGCGCCGACATGGCCTGCGGCGACATCTGTGGCGAAGGCTGCGGTGGCGGTGGTTTGGGCTTGGGCCTCTTGGGTTGCCAACCAGGTCAAATCTTCGTCGGTGGTGAATGGCTTTATGTGCGCACCACGCATAGCGAGAACGTCAGTTATCTGGAACAAGACCCCACTGATATTCAATCTCCACAGATTACCTATCAACAATTCGATCCGAGCTACGCTTCATCCTACCGCGCTTATGCTGGTTACCGACTGTGCTGCTGCGGTGATGAGATTCGTTTCACTTACACTCGAATCTCCACGGACGACACCGATCAAAGCCCTGTCGCCAGCTCGACTCGCAACTTCATCGCTCCACCCGAAGTACTGGCCATCACGCCCGGTTCGCGACTGAACAATCGAACGAGCACTGATATCAACAACTACGACCTCGGCATCTCGAAAACCATTCCGCTGGGTTCGCCGTTGGGTTGCTGCGATCCCTGCAACTGCTGCCCCTGCCCCGCGTGGGACTTAGTGTGGACAGGCGCCGTGCGGTTTGCGAATGTTGACACCGAAAGCAACTACGCCAACGATTTGACGGGCACCAATCTGGCGGGGCAAGAACGGAGTTCCACGCTTCGCACCACCTTCGATGGGGTTGGTCTGCGGACCGGTTTGTTGGGTCGCCGCTACTTAGGCCGGCAAGGAGTTGCTAGTGTCTACGTGAAGGGCGACATTTCGCTCCTGGTGGGTGAGAAGGATCAGGAAATGGTCGACTTCTCGAACGGCACGCCGAGCCAAGTCCGGCGCCACAGCATGAGCGGCACCAACGTGATTCCGGTCACGGAACTGGAAGCTGGGGCGAGTGTCTGCCTCACGCGCAACACCATGTTGTCCGCTGGTTACTTCCTGTCGGCTTGGCATGACCTAGGGATTGGCGCCGAGTACAACTACGGTGCTGGCACCGTCACGCAGCTGAATGGCTGGGATGATGCGAACATCCTTTCGTTCGACGGGTTGTTCGTGCGGGCCGAAATGGGATTCTAAACCCAGCGGGTTACAAGCTTGAAACCATAAAGGCCGGCGCCGCGAGGCGTCGGCCTTTTTTTTGCGCGCTGCGGAGAAATACGGCGGCCCAATCGGATTGACTCAGCGCCGCCGGCTAACGTGCGAAAAGAGGGGTTAGCCGGCGGCGCTGGTTTATTTGCGATTGGGCCGCCGTGTTTCCCGAGTATAATCATGGACATGCACCGCCATTCGCACTTACTCCTGCTGCTCTTGCCACTGCTCGCTTCACAACCGGCCAGCGCCACGCCCGTCTGGCAACTCATCCGTCGCGATGTCGGCACGGTCCAACTGCCGGCAAACTTGCCGGTGGCGGAGATGAGCGGCGTCACCTACCTCGGGCCGGTTGACGGGCAGCTTCGGACTCACCGCTTTCTCACTGCGAACGAGAACTACGGCGCCCTGCTCGCGTTCGATTTGATTGTCAACAGCGATGGCACAATTGGCAACTTGAACAAGCTGATCACTGGCGCCACGACGCTTCCGCTCGGCTCAACGAACGACTTCGAAGGGATCGCGTACACCAGCGCCGCGCGGAACAGCGTGTTCCTCAGCGATGAAACGGGGCCGAATGTGCGCGAGTACAGTTTGGCGACCGGTAGTTTGTTACAGTCGGTGTCTATTCCTTCCGTGTTCGGCGCGAGCATGCGGAGCAACCGCGGCTTTGAATCACTTGCCCGCAGTCCTAATGGCGCCACACTGTGGACCGCCAACGAAGAAGCGCTCGCGGTCGATGGCCCTGTGGCGACCACTTCCGCTGCCGCCACGGTGCGACTATTGAATCTGAATGCCAATGGAACGAACTATTCAGTCGGTTCGCAGTACGCCTATCAGGTCGATCCGATTCAATCGCCCGGCAATGCGTCCAGTCAAAGCGGGCTGGTGGACCTGACCGCGATGCCCGACGGCACGGTGTTGGCGCTGGAGCGTTCATTTTCCAGTGCGGCGTTTCCCACTATCTTCCGCAGCCGAATCTACGAACTGAACTTCTCGAGTGCAACCGATTTTGGCGGCGCTTTCGCCAGCGGCTTGGTTGGGCAAACCTATACGCCGGTGGGCAAATCGCTCCTGTGGTCGGGGGTCGTCGGCGCTTTTGGCGAAAATCTCGAGGGGCTCACTTTGGGCCCGCGACTTGACAACGGCGACTGGGTGCTGGTCGGCGTGGTCGACAAGGACTCGGCCGATCCGCTGAGCATGAATAGCGTCGTGACATTTGTGATGCGGGCCGCGCCCGCTGCCGACTTCAGTCAGAACGGTGCGGTCGATGCGGCTGACTATACCGTGTGGCGCGACAATACGGGCCTCATGGTTGGCGCCACCAACTCCCTGGGCGACGCCGACCGCGATGGGGATGTTGATGAAGCCGATTACGCAGTGTGGCAAAATGCGTTCGCCGCAGCCGCGACAGCGACGGCGAGTGTGCCGGAACCAACGGCCATGATGCTGCTCGCGCTATTTGCAACGGGCTTCTCAGCCCGTCCGGTGCTGCTTCGCAAATCGCAACCACCCTACGGACTGGCTCGGTCTAGGAGGCCAAACTACGGGGCGATCACGCCCAACTGCTTCAGCAGTTCCAGGGTGTAGATGCCCGTATCGTGCCCGTCGCTGAAATCCACGTGATAGGCGTACGAACCAACCGGCCGCATGCCGACGATCGTCAGCGGCTGCGCTTCCGCGGCGCTCAGCACGGTGAGCTGCAGGGGGTTCGGCGCCGGCTTCGGGCCATGCTTTTCACGGCAAGTTGCGCATGGGCAGCGGTCGCGCAACTCCTTGGCGGTGTAATCGCGCGCTTCACCATCGGACCAAGTGATCCGTAGTTGATTGGGCGCGAGCCTGGTGATTTGTTGAGGAGTGGCCGACATAGATACAGGATTTCTCAAGGGAGTGAAGCCACAGATGGACGCAGCATAACGCGGATGAAACTTAATCAGAATCTCTGCGTTCATCCGCGGCTTCAATATCATCGGGCATCAATAAGCGACTGACGTTTACCTTCGCTGCGGGGCAGGCTCATCGGCGGCACGAGCCCCACTTCCACATGGAGGCCCAGCCGCAGTTCGAGCTCGGTCGCGATGCGCTCCGGACGCTGCATACGATCTTCCACTTCTAACAGCAGTTCATCAAGCTCACCCCGTTTGCGCACGGTGAGCCGATAGGCGATGACTTCGGGGAATCCATGCACGATTTGTTCGATGGCGCTGGGGAAAACATTCACGCCGCGCACCACCAGCATTTCATCGGCTCGGCCCAGCACGCCGCCAGGAAAATGGACGAATCGGCAGTTGCCCGTGGTGGGATACTCGGCCCGCACCAAATCGCCGGTGCGATAGCGCAGCACGGGGCACCCCCGGCGGCCGAGCGAAGTGATTACTAGTTGCGCGAGTTCCCCCGGCGCTGCGGGCTGGTTATCCGTTGGCCGTAAGAGTTCGAAGATGAACTCACTTTCTAGGCCGTACAGCCCGCTGCCAACCGCATCGCCAAAACCCCAGGCGCCGATTTCGGTGGCCCCGGCGTGATCAATAACTGTCGCGTTCCAGGTGGCTTCGATCCGTGAACGTGTCGCTGGCACACTACCGCCCGGTTCACCGGCGACGATGATCTTCTTGACGCCCAAGTCACCGAGCCGAATGCCCGCTTCGAGGCCAACTTCCGCTAACCGCAGCGAGTAGCTTGGGGTACAGAGTAGTACGTTCGGCTGCGTACGGGCGATTAGGTCCAGCCGCGCACGCGACGACAACCCACCACCAGGAATCACCAGCGAGCCGCGCGCGACAAACGCGTCGAACGCGCTCCAAAACCCGACGAAGGGCCCAAACGAAAACGCCAGAAGGGCGCGATCGCTCGATTGTACTTCGGCCGCATCGAGCACGAACTGCCAACACTCGATCCACCACTGCCAATCACTGGCCGTATCAAGCACCGGCAGCGGCCGCCCGCGCGTCCCCGAGGTTTGGTGGAACCGCGCGTACTCTCCCAGCGGCGCCGTGTGATGCCGCGGCAAGAGCGGCTCGCTAGCATTGGGAATCAGTTCGTCCTTGGTCGTGAAGGGCAGCTCGCGCAGTTGGTCGAGCGATGAAATCGAACTCCGGATTCCAGCCAGCTTTGCCGCGTAAAACGGACTCGCTTTAACCTCCGCAACCAACGCATTGAGCTTCGCAAGCTGCAGCGTCTCGAGCGCCGCGCGTTCAAGCTGCATCAATCGACGGCGTTCTGCGAGCGTGGAGATCATGCGTGTCTCATGTAGCACGGGACCGAAGTCCGGTGCGATTTGAATCAGCTACGGTATTCGCACGGGACTTCGGTCCCGTGCTACGAATGCTACCTCTTATCTCCTTCCTTTAATCACCGTTCAATCCGATACTGTTCAATCTTCCGATACAACGTCGCCCGGCCGATGCCGAGCAGCTTGGCAGCGTCGGGGACGCTGCCGCTCGTGCGCTGGAGCGCTTCAACAATGAGCTTCTTTTCCCACGCTTCAATCGACAGCGTATCGAGCATCTCCCGCCCGGCGTCGCGCAGTGCCAGGTCAGCGGGCGTGATTTCGTCCCCCTCGGCCATCACTACGGCGCTATCGATCACGTTCCGCAACTGCCGCACGTTGCCGGGCCAGTGGTAGGTGAGCAATCGCTCACGCGCCGCGTCGCTGAGGCCCAGCGTGGGCCGGCCATGTTCGCGGCGGAAGTGGTTGAGGAAAAACTCGACCAAGAGACTCACATCGGCGCCACGCTCCCGCAGCGGCGGCAGATGCAACTCGAAGACGCTTAGCCGATAGTACAAATCCTCGCGAAAGCGGCGTTCTCGCACGTAGGTTTGCAGGTCCTGATTGGTGGCTGCGATCACGCGCACATCTACGCTCACCGGATTGGTCCCGCCGACGGGCACAAACGGATGCCCCTCCAAAATCCGCAGCAGTTTCGCTTGGCCCTCGAGCGACAGCTCGCCCACTTCGTCCAGGAACAAACTCCCCAAATCGGCCTGCTGAAAGTAACCGACGTGATCGCGATCGGCGCCTGTGAACGAACCTGCTTTGTGGCCGAAGAGTTGGCTCTCCATGATGTCGGCAGGAATCGCCGCGCAATTGACGCTCACCATCGGCCGATCGGCGCGAGCGCTGGCGCGGTGGATCGCCCGGGCGACAAGTTCTTTGCCGGCGCCACTCTCCCCGCGAACCAGCACGCAGCCCGATGCGCGCGAGACGCGCGTAATCTTCGATTTAAGCGCCTGCATCGGCGCGCTTTCGCCGATAAGCCCTTCGTATCCCGGCGAGCTTTGCACTAGCCGCGAAAAGTTCGTCTTGAGGCTGGTGAACTCGAGCGCTCGCTTGAGCGCGAGCGCCATTTGATTCGCCACAGAGATGGTGAAATCAAAATCGGATTGGCGGAAGCGGCCATCCTCCAAATAGACGTGAATGGCGCCCAGCGTACCGCGCTTGCCGTCAGCGCCCTTATGAACCAGCGGCGCGCAGATGCCGTCGGCAAAGTGTTCCAGCTCGGTGGGACTATTGCGGCCCGCTTGATTGGCGACCCAGACAGCGTTTCCTTTTTGGCACACCAATTCCGTAAGCGACGGGTTGAGCGTCACACGACTGGCCGCATCCGCCGGGGTGACATGCTTGGGCCGTAACTGCCCTTCGTCGTTCATCCACAAGAAGCCCACAACCGAGGCAGCCGTGCGCGCCCGCAAGAGCTCGAGCGCCACGCGCACCACCTCTTCCGGCTCGCCAACGCCCAGCAGCTTGTTGCTGAGTTGATGCAACAGCATCAGCTCTTTCACTTGCTCGGCGTTCGGCAGTTCGCTGAAGACGCCGCTCGATTCACCTTCGCCAACGGTCACGTTCTGCACCAGCGTTTGCGTGAGGTGCGGATTGTCTCCTTCGGCAGTGGGCGGTTCTTCGCTGAGATGAAACTCCAGCTCTGTGCCCCCGATGCGCACTTGGTGGCCATCGCCCAGCGTCGCCTCGGTCACCTTTTGGCCGTTCACGAACGTCCCGTTGCGGCTGTCGGCGTCGGCGACCATCCAGGCGTCATCGATGACTGCAATCCGGGCATGAACGCGCGAGCAAAGCGGGTCCGGCAGTGGAATCTGGCAATCGCTTCCCCGCCCGAGCAAGTACTCTAGGCCTGGATGCAGCCCGATACTTGCGCCGGCGCGATTCCCGCTCAAGATTGTCAAATAAGCGTGCAAAGCTGTCGCGGAAAGCAGAAGAAAATCGGTAGAGCCCCAGTAAATTGCGGGCGCTTAGGTCATTCTAACCGGGAACGTCTCATTTTGAAACACTTTGGGGATGCGACTCGTGGTAAGTTAGAAGGATGTAAAGCTGTAGAAAAAGCGCTACTGGAGGAGGTTCAGCCGATCAAATCTGCTGGCATTGTGGCGCTGGTTCTGTCCCCTTTTGGCTAAAAACTGGCTTGAAGAATGCGGAGTACCGCATAATTGGGGTGCTCAGCTGATTCACGCGGCTCTCCCTATTTCCATTCTCGCTGATCGTTACCGGGCTGGATTAAATTCTCACGGGGCTTTAAACTTGCGGATTCCCCTGTGGACGGGCTCGCCGAGTGTTTTCCAACCGGTGGCCCGCTCACAACCTAACTTCCTTACATCTGCCTCGAGGAGTGGCGATCTACCGTGGTTAAACTGACGCTTCGCGAAAAAGAGACTGCCCAAGAAGCCGTTCGCCGGTTCCGCAAATTGGTGGAACGCAGTGGCATTAAGAAGGAAATGCGAGTTCGGGAGTTCTACGAGAAGCCGAGTGAAACCAAGCGCCGCGCCCGCCTGCGAGCTGAACGCCGCAACCTGCGCGAGCGGAAGATGATGGAATAACCTCCAGCCCAACGCATATTCCTTAGCAAGTTCTCGCCGAGTGGCGTGAACAAACTTTCTGGTCTGTGCGTCCTACCAACTACCTACCCTAAGGTGTGAGACCAGCGCGGCGGACCAACAAGCTTGGACCGCACCAACCACGCGACTGGATCATTCGAGTTCGACGGTAACGAGCACTCGCCAAGCTGCCTTTAAGTTGGCAACGGCGAATTCTTCCCAATCGGCCGCGACTGATTTTTCTTGCCCCTGCGAGGCGCCTCGCGCTTGGAACCAACCGTGGTTCGCGCGAGTTGACTTTGGCGTTCCAGAGTCCTTGGGCCTCGTGTTTCCAATAGCGCAGAGTCTCCGCTCATGGCGAGCTTTGCACTTGTGGAGCAACTGCGCTCCGCGAGAGTTTTTCCGTGAAGGATTTGAGATGAGTTTTTCTGAGTTGGGACTTTCCGGTCCCGTGTTAAAAGCTGTCGAAGCCAAGGGCTACGACATCGCCACGCCGATTCAATTGCAGGCGATCCCACCGGTGCTCGCCGGCGGCGACCTGGTCGGCTGCGCGCAAACGGGCACTGGCAAAACGGCGGCGTTCGCGCTGCCAACGCTAGAGCGCCTGCACGCTTCCGACATTGATCGCCCGCGAGCTCCTCGCAGCTCCGGCGCCCCGCGCGGCCAACGCGTGAAATGCCCGCCGATCCGCTGCCTGGTCCTCGCGCCAACGCGTGAATTGGCCGCGCAGATTTTGGCGAGCTTCCAGAAGTACGGCAAGTTCACCAAACTCCGCTGTGCTGTTGCGTTCGGCGGTGTGGGCCAAGGCCCGCAGGTCCGTGCGCTGCAACAAGGGGTCGATATCATGATCGCCACGCCAGGTCGGCTGCTCGACCTGAAGAATCAAGGCTACGTTGATCTGTCGCAAGTGGAAGTGTTGATCCTCGACGAAGCGGATCAAATGCTCGACATGGGCTTCCTGCCCGATCTGCGGCGGATCGTCGGCGCTACGCCCACCACGCGGCAAACGCTGATGTTCTCCGCCACCATGCCACCCGCGATTGAAGAACTCGCGGCCCAATGGCTACGTGACCCCGCGCGGATTGACGTCGTGCCGCAATCAACGCCTGCCGAGCGCGTTGAGCAGCGGGTCTACTTCGTCGAATCGCGCAACAAGCCGCGGCTCCTCACGCATTACCTTAACACCAGCGGTTGCGGGCGCACGCTCGTCTTCGCCCGCACCAAGCATGGCGCCGACAAAATTGTGAAGCACTTGGAACAGTCCGGCATTCGGGCCGCGGCGATCCACGGCAACAAAAGCCAGGGCGCACGTACCCGAACGCTGGAGCAGTTCCGCTCGCAGCGGCCGCCAGTGCTGGTTGCCACCGATATCGCCGCCCGGGGGCTCGACATCAACGGCGTCACGCATGTGATCAACTACGAACTGCCTGAAGTCCCCGAGACCTACGTCCACCGCATCGGCCGCACGGCCCGCGCGGGCGCCAGTGGCGCCGCAGCGCTCTTCTGCGGTGGTGAAGAACGGGGCCACCTGCGGTCGATCGAAAGGCTGACTCGCACCAAGATCGATGTCGAAGCGAATCACCCCGAGGCGGCTGTCTTCGCGAAGGAAGCAGCATCCGCGGGCGGGAGTGGTCGCTCACGGAGCGGCAAAGGCCCGGCTGGTCCAAAGGGAACCGGCAATGCGAAGCCCAGTCCGTGGCGAGGCAAGAAAAAGGGCGCGAATGCGGGACCGAGCTCGTTTGGAAAAAAGCGCCGCCCCTTCGGCAAGAAGCCCGGTGGTGCGCCGAGTGCGGGCAAAAAGCCTGTAGCGCACGCGGCCGCGAAGTAGGTTCTTCGCCGGCGATAATTTGTGAAAAGGAACGCCTCCTCTGGGAGGCGTTTTTTTGTGCTGAGTGCAGTCGTCGCAATTCGCGGCTCGAGCAAACGGGCGCGGATTGAGGCACCGGGCGCGACTTTAATGGTCCACTAAGTTATGCGGCAGCGCGTTTTGGCGTCTTATTCTCGGCAATCCAGACCGAGCCATGCAGTTCGAACGCTTTGCCGAACTGTTCGTTCACCGCTTGGATCACGCCGGGGTGCAGCGCTTGATAATCGTGCCCGGTGATAATCGGTACGCCCATGTCCCGAGCCCATTGGATGTCGGCGTTCGATTCGCGGTAGGAATGGTCGGCGTCGATGAATACCATGCTCGGCGTGGCGCCCCGGTAGCGGCGGTAGAATTCGTGCGTGGTCCCTTCGAAGAGCGAGGTGTTGCAGCGCTCCAGGCAATACCGCAGCGAACGGTGAGTAATCGCCCGGTGGTCTGCTTGCGAGAGGCAGAAGGGATTCCAGCAATAGTTGTCGATGGAGATCAGCTCGCGCTCCGGCGCCTTCAGGGTGGCCAGCAGCTGCGTGGTCCAGCCGAAGAGCGTGCCGACTTCCACGATTGGCCCGGGGTACTTGGCGGCCAAGGCAACGGATGCCCGCAGGCCTTCTTCATCGGCGGTGGTGATTCCGCCCCACAGCGAGGTGTTGGGGTTCTCGATGAAGTACAGGTGCGTGTTCACCACGTTTTTTAGGTGCCGGCGGTGCCGCCAGAGCGAACGCAAGTGGCTGACGGCGCGTTTGATCTTTCGACGCATGGGGTGGGTCTCCGGGCGATCGGACGGTCGGGCGGGCGAAACGGGAGCGAAAAGCATACGGGTTTAACCCAATTCGGCCCAGATCAATTCGCCCCCGGCCAACCCGGGAAAACTGCGCTGGTTCGTGATGATTCCCCCGGTTTTCCGGCCGGAAACGCGTAAAACCTCGTCGCGGGGGCGCCCATTTGTGGACAGCTCCGACGGGAGCGAATAGGCTACAAATTGCGACGGATTCTCTGGAACAGAACTCGAATTGGCGGAACGATGGTGCGAAGTCGATCGGCGGCGGTGACAATCACCTTGGTAACGCTAAGTCTGTGCGCGCCGCTGCGGGCCGCCGTCAGCACGGTGGTTCGGTTTAACTCCGTCGTGGGAACTTGGGACGTTCGGCTCTACAACACCGCAACTCCGCTCACGGTGGCGAACTTTCTCAGTTACGCCAACAGCGGCCGCTACAACGATAGTTTCATCCACCGCCGAGCAACAGGGTTCGTGATTCAAGGCGGCGGCTACACCTTCACGAATTCAGGCGGGGTGGTGAATATTCCTGAAGATCCGCCCGTGCTAAATGAATTCGGAATCTCGAATTTGCGCGGCACGATCGCAATGGCTAAGCTCGGTGGTGATCCTAATAGCGCCACAAGCGAATGGTTCTTCAGCCTCGCCGATAATTCAGCGAACCTCGACTTTCAAAATGGCGGCTTTACCGTCTTTGGACGGGTGCTCGGAACAGGGATGACGACTGTGGATGCCATTGCCGCGCTTCCCATTGTTAATGCGGGCGGGGCGTTCAATACTTTGCCGGTTCGCAACTTCACGGGCGGAGTAATCATGGATGAAAACCTCGTCAACTTTAACTCCATCGCGGTGCAAGCTTTCACGCCCGGCGATTACAATTTCGACGGCGCCGTCAACACGCTCGACTACAACATTTGGAAAGCCGACTACGGCAGCACTACCAAAGCAGAGGCTGACGGCAATGGCGATGGAGTGGTGAACGCCGCCGACTATGCGATCTGGCGAGACAACCGCACCGGAGCCGCTGTGGTGGCCGCCGGGGCGGTACCCGAACCCGGGACAATGACAATTCTCTTGGCCGCTTGCGGCTTGGCAGGTTGGGCTGCACGTAGAACTGCCGCGCATAAAAAAGCGGGCCTCGAATGAGCCGGCGACACGCCGGCAGCCGGTGCGGTCAGGGGCAAGTCAACCGCGCCGGCAAAAAATCATTCGAGGCCCCGCGGGCCAGATTCGAGCTGTCCCTTCCCCGGTGCATTCGCTGTGCCGCGCGCTTGTTGATGGGGCCGATCGTCCGTCGCCGACGCTCAACGTAAGTCGTTACTCGCAGAACACTTAGTGTGAGACACGGGTGCTTGAAATTGGCCGCTCACTTGCGCGCACAAGGCCCGGCGAGGCCGCGTTATTCTGCGTTGTTTTGCGGGCCACTGTACCGAAGTGCGACGGATTCTCCGCACTTGTTGCCGGCCATCTCCACGAGCGCGAAATTGGCTCGATTTGAGATTCACCCTCGGTAACATGTTGTGGTGTTGGGAGTTACGCGCCCAATCACCGCTACAGTGTTACAATCATCGTGATCAATGGGTGCCGGCGATGCGGGTGTGAAGTCCCGAAATTGGAATCACGTCGAGGCGCGCTCCGCTAACGCGTCGCGGCTAACGGAGAAGAGGGGTTGGTGGAATCAGTTGCCCAAGTTGACGGGCGGCGGGCCGAAGCGCTCGATCCGGCGCTGACCAACGTGTTGATGGTGGTCAATCGCACCGCGGGGACGGGCAAACACGCAAAGTTTAGCGGCAAACTTCAGGCACAACTCGGCGCCGCCGGATTCACGGTCAATTTGGCGGCGGGCATCCCGGCGGCGCAGGAGTTTTTTGCCTTGCATCCTGAGCCGCTACGCGTAATTCTCACGCTCGGCGGTGATGGCACTGTGGGCGCCATGCTCAACGTTGCGCCACCGGGAACACCGCTGGTGGTTGTCCCCTGCGGGACAGAAAATCTCCTGGCGCGCTACATTGGCAACACCCGCAATGCGGCGGCCATCGCGCGGCTGGTGACGGACGGCGTGGTCATTCGGCTGGACGCCGGATGCGCTGGCGGGCGGCTCTTCTCGCTGATGCTCTCGGCGGGATTCGATGCGGAAGTGGTCCACTCGCTGCATCAAGCTCGGACCGGGAACATCTCGCATCTGGCATATGCCTGGCCAATTTTCAAGGCGCTCCGCTCGTACTCGTTTCCCGGGCTGGTTGTGAAATCGCCCTCAGGAGAGTTCGCCGGAAGGTGGCTGTTCTGCATGAACTTGCCCCCCTATGCCCGGGGGCTGCCAATTCTCCCCCAGGCCACGGGGCAAGATGGCGCCCTGGATGTCTGCCTTTTAAAGAAGGGGAGCATCGCCGCGGGGATTTGGTACATGTGTAACATCCTGCGGGGCCAGCATCAACGCCTTCCCAGCGTCTACACGCATCGAATGGCGGAGCTGCGGATCGAACCCTTGGGCGACCGCCCCGTCCCCTACCAACTCGACGGCGACCCCGGCGGCCACCTGCCGGTCGATGTAAAAATCGTCCCCGAGCGGTTAACCTTAGTGGTCCGCCCGGAGGTGGCCGAGAAGTTAGGGTTTGGAAATGCCCCAAATTGAAAGTTGCTGACGTGAATCAGCCCCGGCAGGGGCTGGAGTAAACAGAATTAGACTCCAGTTGAATGTAAGGCACGATTCCACATCAAGCACGATGCCCAATAACCCTGCTCAAATCTTGAACCGCACCTGCGGCGCTGGCGCTCCACTGCTGTTGATCGCTGGGCCGTGCGTGATCGAAAGTTTGGAGCTCACTCGGCGGATCGCGGCGGAACTGCTTCGCATCACGGCCGACTTGCCGGTGGGGCTGGTCTTCAAAGCGTCGTTCGATAAGGCGAATCGCACCAGTGCCAGTGCGTTCCGCGGACAGGGACTGGACGAAGGGCTGCGGGTGCTCGAGACCATCCGCAACGAGTTCGGCGTGCCGGTGACCACGGACATTCACGAATCGCACCAGGCGGCGCCAGTCGGCCAGGTGTGCGATGTGCTGCAAATCCCCGCGTTCCTGGCGCGGCAGACGGACCTGTTGGTCGCAGCCGCCGCCACGGGCAAAGCAGTGAACGTGAAGAAGGGCCAATTCATGGCGCCGTGGGATATGCAGCATGTGGTCGCCAAGCTCTCCGCAGGCGGCTGCCAGAACATTCTGCTGTGCGAACGAGGCACCTTCTTCGGCTACGGCCGACTGGTGAACGATATGCGAGCCATCCCCCAAATGCAGTCGCTCGGCGTGCCGGTCATCTTCGACGCCACCCACAGCGTGCAAGAACCGAGCGCCCTCGGCGGCGCCACCGGCGGCAACCGCGACATGGTCCCGCCGCTCGCGAAAGCGGCCGTCGCGATTGGCGTCGATGGGCTGTTCCTCGAAACGCACCCCGACCCCGACCGCTCGCCCAGCGATGGGCCCAACATGGTCCCGCTCGACCAACTGCGGCCGCTGCTCGAAACTCTCCTTAGAATTCGAGCCGCTGCGGCTGGGTAGAATAAATAGGGGGACGCACCGCTTTCTTGGGGAAAGGGACGCGGATGCGGCGGATGATCGCGGATTTAGGAAAAGATTTGAACGCGAATCAGGCGAATGGAACGAATGAACGGGGAAGAGTCTGAAATCGATTGCAGTTGTCAGGCGAAGTCGCGCGCTGATGATCACAAGTCCAAAAAAATCCGCGCGAATCCGCTACATCCGCGCCCCTTTTTCCAGAAAAGCGGCGCGTCCCCTATCTTCCTTCTTTTTGTAATTGGGCTGGCTGGTTGTTCGAATCCAAACAGTTCGTCATCGCCGCGGCCGTCGGTCACCGCAGGTCAGGTCGGGCAGGCCAGTGCGCTGTTGGATTCAGTCATCGCGCAGTTGGGAAGTTCACCGGAGTCGATCGCGCTGGACCTCGCGCCGCCGCAGGTGCTCTTGGATTCGCGCAGCAGTGGCGATGGCAAGGATGTGCAGGCGACGATCAGCGCGCCGCCGAACGCCGAGCTGCCGATCTTCAATTTGCTCACGGTCACCAGCGGCAATGGGCGGTTGCAATCGCTGCGCGTCCGGCCGGGGGACATTGTGAAGTATTACGCTCAGGCCGACGCCGACACGCAGCAGCGGCTGGCCGATTCTCTCGGCGCCCTGTGGAACAAACCGAACCCCTCGCCGGATGAGCAAGCGATCATCGACCAAGCGTGGGCCAATATCGATCAGCGCACCGTGAGCTACGGCGCCATCGATTTGGTGGTGGCCCAGGTGCTTAGCGACAACACTCTGATTATCGAGAAAGGACTAAACGGGCCGTCGACATTCCCGATGAAGATGGAAATCTGGCGCAACACCGATCAGCGGATGAACGACATCAGCACCCGCTTGGCGGCGTACGTCAACCGTCGAGAACCCCCGCGCGGGTGGGAGCCAACGCCGGACGAGTTCGCGCTCACCCAAGTTGTCGAGCGGCTGAACCAGTGGCTCCGCAGTCGAGCTAAATCGGGCGAATGGGCGCCGGCCAAGTTGCTAGAATCTCTGCCTGAAGCTACGCGGAAGTTGCCCGAACTGCAAATCGCCACCTTACGCGATGGAATGATGCAGCCCTGGGAGGGCCGGCTGCTGCAGGAGTCGCTCTGGATGCGTGACATCTCGCAATGGGCCCGCGGCACTGACGCGACACCGCTTGCGCGAGCGACCAAGCTGTTCGACTGGACGGTGCGCAACCTGGCGCTGGTGGAGAAGGCCGAAGCCCTGCCCCGTCGGCCGTGGCAATTGCTCGTTCATGGCCAAGCAACTGCTGCCGGCCGCGCGTGGGTCTTCGCCGAGCTCTGCCGACAACAGCGCCTCACTTCTTGCGTGATCGAGCTCCCGCTTGGCGCAGGCAAACCGGCGTGGCTATGGTGCGGAGTGGTGATCGACAAGCAGATTCATTTATTTGATGCCCAGCGCGGCTTGCCGCTTAGCGGAAACGACGAGGTAAGCGTTGCGACCATCAGCGCCGTGCTGAAGGATCCGGCGCTTTTGGCCAAGAACGATGTGAAGGATTCTACCTACCCAATCACGGCCGACACCATCGCGAATCGAAAGTTTTACGTGGTGGGCGATACGCTCGCGCTCAGCCAGCGCGCCGCCGCGCTGGAGCAACGGATGACGGGTGACAACGCCGTCACGCTGACCGCCGCCGTTGACACGCACGCCGAGCAGGTCGCCGCGGTCGCGGGTGGCTCCACTGTCTCATTGTGGCCGCATCCGTGGGAAATAACCGCCGCCCAGTTGGAACTCGATGAAGCAGGCCGCAAGCGGGAAGTGCTGGCGATCTTGCCCTACACGTGGCGCCCGGCGCTGTGGAAAGCTCGGCTGCTACACTTCCGCGGCCGCAAGCAGGCGGTTGGAAAAAATGTACGCGACGCGCTCGCCGAAGAGCAGGACGATCATCACGACGCGCAACTGCTGTACATGGATCCAACCGTAAGACCTTCTGACGCGAAACTGGCCGCGCAGGGCTCCGATGAGAAGCGGAGCATTTATATTGCGGCGAAGCGGGCCGCGACGTATTGGCTAGGTTTGCTCCAGTATGAAGAAGGCCGCTACGATCGCTCGGCAAGTTGGCTCGACAATAAAATCCTCGCCGGCGACGCGGCCGCGGAATACAACCGGAACCGAGCATTGGAAGCCGAACGCAAAGCAGCGGCCGCAAGTCCGTAGCACGGGGCCGAAGTCCCGTGCGGAAGAAAATTTTCGATAATTGTGCGATGACATGCTCGCACGGGACTTCGGTCCCGTGCTACGGTAGCCGAAGAACCTCCCCCTCATGTTGCAGCGCCACTGGTTTCTGATCGCGCTTGCAGCTGTGCTCTTCGCGGGACTTGCGTTCGGTCCGCACATGGCGCCAACGCTCGACCGCGTGCCGCGGGACGTGGTGGTGGCGCTCGTGATGTTGCTGCCGACGCTGACCATTGATCTCTGGGGCGCACTCGCCCATCGCGCGACGTGGATTGCGGCGGGCCTCGCGAGCATCATCAACGCCGGTCTCGCACCATTGCTTGCGGCGGCCATCGCGCCGTTGCTCACAACTGATCTTGGCGCCGGACTCGTGGTGGCCGCCACCGTGCCGTGTACGCTCGCCTCGGCGGCCGTGTGGACGCGCCGCGGCGGCGGAAACGAAGCGGTCGCGCTGCTCGTGACATTCGTCACGAACATTCTGTCGTTCCTCATTCTCCCTGCTTGGCTCGTCCTCCTGTTGGGCAGATCCCACCCCATCGCTTTCAGTGAGCTTTCCCTTCACCTCTTGAAAGTTGTCGTGGCGCCGGTGTTGGTGGCCCAAGTGCTGCGCAAGATTCCCGCCGCCTTGCGACTCATCACCGAGCATCGCCTGCTGCTGAGTAACGCCGCCCAAGTCGGCGTGCTGCTGATGGTGCTGATCGGCGCCGTGAGCGCCGGCGCCGCGATGCGGGCCACCGGCAGCGGCGCGAGCTTCGGCTTGGTGGTGCAAGTGATCTTAGCGGCGCTGGTTCTGCACGGCGCCCTGTTCGCCTTCGGGTGGTTCAGCAGTCGCGCGGTTGGTCTCGCCTACCCGGAGCAACTCGCCTCAGCCATCGCCGGCAGTCAAAAAACGTTGGCCGTGGGGCTGGACATCGCGCTTACCTTCGGGGGCCTCGCGGTGCTGCCGATGATTGCGTACCACGCGATCCAACTGCTGCTGGATACGTGGTTGGTGGAGCGGTTGCGGAGGTTAAAGTAGCTTGGCCTCCTCGGCCGAGCGAAGTGGTGTGTTTCGCTCGGCCGAGGAGGCCAGGCTACCTATTTTGCCCGCTACCCGGTCCGATTCCAGGCGGCTACAATCAGGGGCCCGGCAAACGCCGACAGTACGCACAATCGGGACCGTAGCTCAGTTGGATAGAGCAACGGACTTTTAATCCGTAGGTCTTGGGTTCGAGCCCCAACGGTCCCATTTACTCTTCACGCGTGACGCCCAGGTGCTTGCGCTCACTCGGCAAAGCACTCTGTAAACTCAAACTTGCCGCCATCAAACAACCCCAAGTCGCTGAGCTTCAGTGCGGGGATCACCAGCAGGGCCATGAACGAGAGCGTCATGTACGGCGCTCGGAGCGGCGAACCCCACTGTTTGACGAGTTTGTCGAGCTGCGAATAGCGCTCGCCGACTTCCGCGCAAGTTCCCGTGGCCATCAGGCCTGCCACGGGGAGCGGCTGCACTTGAGCGGCGCCCTCTGCGACGCAAGCGGCGCTCAAGCCGCCACCGGCTTGCATGACGAGGTTAATCGCCGCGGCGAGGTCGTCATTGGTCACGCCCACCGCGATGACGTTGTGCGAATCGTGCGCTACGCTCGACGCCAGCGCGCCGCGCTGCAGGCCAAAATTCTTGACGAACGCCACCGCCACCGGCGCGTCGGCATAGCGGTTCACCACCACCATTTTGAGCAGGTCTTCGGCCAGATTGCTTTCGGCGTTGCCGGCGACGATCTTCGGCGAAGCAAGCATGCAGTTAGTCACCAGTTGGCCGTCGATCGCTTCAATCGCCCGCACTTTCGTTCCGCGGGCGGGGAGCGAGAGTTCTTCGGCGGTTACTTCCCGGGCGACGAACTTGTTGGCAACCGGCACTTCGACGCTCGGCAGCAGTGTTTGACCGCGTTCCGCAACGAGCACGCCGTCGATCCAAGTGCGGCGGACATCCATCGCGGTCAGCGAACCAACCTCAATGAAGTCCGCCGGGTCGCCCACTTGCAACAGGCCGACCGGTAACTTGTAGTGCCGCACGGGGTTCACGCACGCCGCCTGCAGCACATCGAACAGCGGCACGCCGCGCTCGAGCGCTCGTCGCACCAGCACGTTGATGTGGCCGAGGGCGAGCTCATCGGGGTGCTTGTCATCGCTGCAGAGCATTGTCTGCTGCGGGTGCTCGGCGATCAGTTCCCACAGCGCGTCGAAATTGCGGGCGGCGGAGCCTTCGCGGATCGCGATCAGGCAGCCGTGCTGAATCTTGTCGAGCGCTTCGTCCTTAGCAAAACATTCGTGATCGGTGGTGATCCCCGCCGCCAGATACTGGCCGGCCAGTTCGCCGCGCAGTCCCGGGGCGTGGCCATCGACCGGCTTGCCGCGCTGTTTGGCGGCGGCGATTTTTGCGAGGCACTCCGGATCGCCGTGCAGCACGCCAGGGAAGTTCATCATCTCGCTCAAGTAGCCGATGCGCGGATTGTCGAGCAGCGCTTCAACCTCGGCCACCGAAATCGCGGCGCCCGCCGTTTCAAACGTGGTGGCCGGCACGCAACTTGGCGCGCCGAAGCAAATCTTCAGCGGCGTGTGGGCAGCATTGGCGAGCATGTAATCGACCCCCGCCACGCCCAGCACGTTGCCGATCTCGTGCGGATCGGACACCGTCGCCACCGTTCCATGCACTACCGCCGCCCGAGCGAACTCCGTCGGCACGAGCATCGAGCTTTCGATGTGAACGTGCGCGTCAACAAACCCGGGCAGCAGAAACGAATCTGCCGGCGCCGTTGCGGTTGGTGTGATTGACGCGATCCGT
The DNA here is from genome assembly GCA_022841705.1 of Pirellulales bacterium. Classification (GTDB taxonomy): domain Bacteria; phylum Planctomycetota; class Planctomycetia; order Pirellulales; family Lacipirellulaceae. The sequence continues at coordinate 551,252 of JALHQZ010000002.1, read as the reverse complement.
CCATCGCGAACCGTGACCGCCGCGGGAGTAATGCTGCGTGCGAGCGGGTCCACAACGTTGGTGTTGAGCGTGAAATCGGCAGCCATAGGTCTTCCCTTTTTCGCCTGGGGTGAGTGCTAGCAGTTTAAGTTGGGGGAGGGAAAGGGGGTAGCACGGGACCGAAGTCCCGTGCGAATTGAGGGCCAGGCCAAGGTATTTCGCACGGGACTTCGGTCCCGTGCTACAGTTTTGGCAGACTTTTCCGCAAGAGTTGACTTTGCGGCTGCCGATATCGAGCGGTAGCAAGTGATCCAGGGGGGCCTGGCCCACGGCGGCGTGCTGATGATGCGCGCTCGGCGAATGGGCAAACAGGTTTGAACTCCCCGAGGATCTCGCAATGCGACTCTCGATCGTGCCCGTTGTGGGCCTATTAGTTGGCTCGATCTCGCTCAGCGCCGGCGCCGAGCTATCTTGGCAGCAAGGTGGCGCTCCGGCGACGAAGCGCACCTCGGTTGCACCGCCGCATCACGTCGCCGCGTCGAACCCTGTAAGGGGCAGAGACGCGAAGCCGGCGCCAGCACGGCAAGTCGCAACTCAGCAAGTCGCAGCGCCTGTTACTTCACAGCGCATCGCGAAGCAACCAACTCGCCCGAGCGCGCCAGCAGCGCCGCAAGTGGCGACAACCAATCGTGTTCAACCGGCGCTCGCCACCAGCCCGGCGGGCACTCCTGCCGTGCAGCAAGGGCAAGTCGTTTACGCTTCCGCCGCGCAAGCGGGCGCGGCGATGGCCCGTCAAGGCAGCGCGATGCCAAACGGCGTCGTGCAAGCCGGTTGCAACTGCCAACAAGGCGGCGCGCCGATGATGGCCGACCCCTACGGCGACGGCGTCGCGATGGGTAATGGCGAAATGATGGATGGCTGCGCGAACGGCGCCTGTGGTTGTGGCGACCCGATGTGCGCGGATGCGTCGTGTGGCATTCCCAGTTGCGGTGACGTGGCGTGTGGCGATGTCTGCGGCCCTGACGGGTGCTGCGGCGCCTGCGGCTGTGGTGTCGGCGAGGCGTGCCTCGGCGGGTGTGCCGAGCGCGGCGCCATTCCGCTGGTGCTGTACGTGCCGCCAATCAAAGAGCTGACCCTTTTCGGTGGCGTGCAAGGTTTCAAAGGCCCGCTCGACTTCTCGCCGAACAATCGCGATGGCGGCAACTTCGGCATTCACGAAGGCATCAACATCGGCGGCAAGATGGCGTGGCTGCCGTTTCCGTACCTTGGCTACCAAATCGGCTACCAAGCGACGCACAGCCAACTCGATGGCGACGGCGATCGCAACACCACCGATTCACTCACGCAGCACTTCGCGACGGCCGGGTTGTTCCACCGCCGCCGCGTCGGCCTGCAGTACGGCGCCGTGTGGGATTACCTGCGCGATGAACGCCAATTGCCCACGAACTTCGGCCAAGTGCGGGGCCTCATCGGCATCACCAACCCCATGGGTCGCGAATTCGGCTTCACTTTCACCGCGCACACCAACACCGAACGCATCGGCGCCGTCGATTTTCAAGCGGTCGATCAGTACCTGTTCTACTACGCCATCCATGGCAAGCAAGGCGGCGTCGCCCGGCTGCTCGGCGGTTTCACCGACGATTCTGATGGCGTCTTTGGCGCCGATGTGCTGGTGCCGCTCAGCGATTGTTTTTCATTGGAAACCGGCTTCACCTATCTGATGCCGGGCTCGGAAACGGGCGTCGAGCTCGCCACGCAAGAACAGTGGAACCTCGGCATCAACTTAGTGTGGCACTTCGGCCACCGCGCCAAATCGTGCCAGACGAGCCCGTTCCGCCCAATGTTCAACGTCGCGGATAACGGCTCGATGTTGATTGATGATCGGTAGGAGTGGCAGTACTCCCTCTCCCTCCGGGAGAGGGCTGGGGTGAGGGTGAAGCGGGTACCAGGCCAGTCTCTTTGAAAAGAAGGGCCCTCACCCAACCCTCTCCCGGAGGGAGAGGGCTACGCGCTCACTCTCCACCCCGCCGCCTCTTCACCATCCAACCGCAGCGTCAAACACTTCGCGCTGCCGCCTGCTTTAAGAAACTCGCCCAGGGGGGTCGCCACGGGGTCATACCCGTGGCGGGCGAGCTCTTCTTGCAGCTTCGGGCAGCCGGTGTTGGTGATAACCCGCCGGCCCACCACCACCGCGTTGCACGCAAACGCCGCCGCTTCGTGGGCATCGACTTTGATGAGCGTCGGCACGGTCGCTTCAATCACTCGCCGTCCGTAATCATCAAACGCCGCCGGATAGTAAATCGCTTCACCCGGCGCGAGGGGACAGAAGCACGTATCGAGGTGATAGAAACTGGGGTTCACCAGTTCCAGCGGTAACACCTGCACGCCCAACTGCTCCGCGATTTGCTGCACGCCGCGCGCATCGCTCCGCCGGCGGTAACCTGCAAATAATGTCTCGCCACAGAAGAGCGCATCGCCGGCTCCTTCAAACGCTAAATCCTGGGGCGGATCGCTACACACGAAACCCGCGCTCTCGAACCACGCCCGATCAAGCGGCGTCTCCCCCTGCCGCTCCGGATGCTTGAACCGCGACAGCACCACCTGCCGCTGATACACCAGCCCCGCGTTCGCCGTGAACACAAGGTCTGGTAATCCCGGCTCCGGCGAGAGCAGTTCAATCTCCGCCCCCGCGTCTTCGAGCAATTGCCGCAGCGCCGTCCACTGCTCAATCGCCAGCGCCCGATTGGAACTCTGCGCGCGATTCATCCACGGATTGATTTCGTATTCAATCCCGTAGTAGACGGGCGGGCACATGAGGATGCGGGGCATGTGTGTAGTGTTGGCGCGCGGGGGGGGAGAGTGCAAGATCTGAATTTTTACAGTTTTCTGAACAAATCTCGCTCACCATCGGGTCTACTTACTTCGAATGGCCTCCCCCGACAGCGCATCGAACGAACTGGCGCACCGGCTCGTCCGGGGTGAGGAAGCGGCGTTTACGGAGTTGTACGATGCGTGCGCCCCGCAGCTTCTGAGGTACGCCACGGCTCGCTTGGGTGCCGACACGGCCGCCGATGCGGTGCAGGCAGCCTTCTTGCGAGCAGTGAAAAGTCGACGGCAATTTCGCGGGGTGGCGAGTCCGGTTGCGTATTTGTTCCAAATTGTGCGGAATGAAGTTATGCGAGTCGCTGGCCGAAATCGGCGGCAATCGCACGAAGCACTTCCGCCTGCGGGGATAGCGGACTGGCGCCCCGAAGCGTCATACCACGACGAACGAGAACTGGTCACGTCCGCTTTGGGCCGACTTGAAAGCGACGATCGTGAACTGGTGGAACTAAAAATCTACGGTGGGCTGACGTTTGCCGAGATCGCCGCGGTCGTGGATCGGCCTGCCAACACCGTGGCGACACGCTACCGCCGGGCGCTGGAATCCCTGCGCGGCTGGTTGGAACGAGAGTTTGCCCAGGACTGAATGATGAACGACCACGAACTTCACGATTTTGAGCAGCGGCTAGCGCAGAGCGCACCACTGGCGCCCTCTGACGAATGCCGCACAAAGACACTAACGGCGATGTCGCGGGAACTGCGCAGTGCGCGCTGGGATCGCCGGCTCGCGCGAACGGCGGTAGCAATGTTAGGGGCAGGTGTGCTCTTAAACGCTCCACTGGCGCTGAATGAACATTCGCCGGTAGGTGGCGGAGGGCACGTCGCCCAAGAATCGATTCTGGAAACCGCGGTAACCATCGCCGCCGCCACCGATGCGGAATCGGGCCGTCGCTATGCCCTGCAACTTGCCGCTCTGAGCGGGGCGCCCCTCACTTCCGAACAAACGGCGGCGCTCGACGTAGCGCTGGGACCGTATTCGCACTCGAACTAGCTCTGATATTCAACAACCCGATGAAACTCTTCCCCTCAAAACGAACCGTCAAACGTTTCGCCTTCGGTTGCACTCTCCTGGTGGGCGTGCTGCTGGTGGTCAATGCGTTTATGTCGTGGCGTGTGCAGCGGCAAGCCGATGCACTGATCGCCGAGATTCGCGCCGCGGGCGATCCTGCAACGCTGGCGGATCTGAAGCCGGCGCCGATTCCGGATGAGGAGAATGCGGCGTATTGGCTTGTGCAGGCGCGGGGGCAGCTCAGCCGATTCAGCAAAGATTATGCCGAGTTCTGTGATGGCCCGCTGGGCAAGGCCTACGATGACCTGCAGGAAAGCGAGCGGCCGACCGGCGAAGTTCTGACCGAGATTCGTAAGATTCTCGATCGGCACCCACAGTTGACGGCTGAAATCACTCGGATAGCAAAATGTGAACAATACGCCTCACAATCGGCTTTCACAGACGATGCGGAGCAAATCGCGGGCAAATCGCTCGCGCCACTTATCTCGGCAGCGACCCGCGACGCGCGAATTATCACTTGGCGGCAAGGATGGGTGATCGATTCCCTCTGCGAATCAGGTGAGCACGATCAGGCTTTGGTCAGAGGAACCGAGTTGCTGAGATTTGCGCGGCTGTACGATTGCGAGCCGTTGATGGTCAATCACTTGGTCGCGATGGCAATCTACGATTGTGGTGCGAAATGGTCAGGTGACTCGCTGATCAACGGTAAAATCTCCCTAGCGTCGCGAGACGCTTTGGAGAGAGAGCTTGCGCAATCGGTGCCCTTAAGTGGGCTTATCCGAGCCTTCAAAACTGAACGGGCTTTTGTGATGAGTCGCTCGAATCCTGAATGCTTGTTCTTCGGAATTAACGGCGACAACCAGCCCAGCGTAGTGAACAAGACATTTATCAATCTGTTTGGATGGAAGGTGAAGAACAATTTGTTAGGACCGGGACGTTTTATCGGCAAAGTGATTTCAATGCTCGAGAGCGAACCGATACATTTTCCAACCTTATCTAAGAGACTCGATGCACTGTCCAAAGGCGAGGGAACGATTTCGCAGCTCACCTCGCCGATGGTTCTCGCCGCTATCGAATCGCATTGCCGGGCTGTGGCGAAGACCCGAGCAGTGCGAGTGGTTAGCGCTTTGCAACGTTTTGAAGAAGAGGCTGGCCGGGCTGCGACCGGGTTAGTCGACCTCGATCTGCCGCAGGACGCGACAATTGATCCGTATACCGGCGACCCGCTAAAACTAAAGCACACCGAGCATGGTTGGTTGGTTTACTCTGTCGGCAAAAATGGCGTTGACGATGGCGGAATGCTGCATGAATATCAAGACATCGGCTACGCCCCGCCCGCGGTGCGATTGGAACAGAGCAAGAAACAGTAACCAAGTTGCGAGCCGGAGAGCGTCAGCTCCCGGAGTGCGCCATCTACCCACTCCACTCCGCGAGCGAACGCTCACCAGCTCGCTGCCAGATTCACGGCGACACATGCAGCCGCGCCAGCATCTCCGGCGGGGTGAGCACTTCGAGCTGCGGAAACCGCGTCTAAAAATCGCGGCCTTCGCAGCCCAAAACGCCCTCTCTTCCGGCCACCACCACCGCTTGCGACTTAGCGCACCCTCCCCAAAAAAACTTCCAACTTTTTCTAAAATTGCTCTAGAAAGTAGCCACCAAACAGTGTTCAATTGAACACATGTTCGCAACGCTGCTCAAAAGTGGGGTGCGCGTGCTAACTGGCCAACCCTTAGTTGGGGGTGGTCGGCACAATTTCTTCGTAAGATCTCCGAATTTCTGCCAGAATCTTGAACCCTTTCATTTCCCCGTAGGCACTTTTCCTTCTAGCCGTGTGCGCTCGCTGATGAGCGGCGGTTACAAACGCCTCGCCCCTTAAGCTGGGCCACTACCTCGCCGGCGCTCGTACGCTGGGTGTTGTGGCCAGCGTGTGGCGCTGCGCGAAAAGCGACCGCGCACGCGCTTGATTAATTACGATCCGAGTCAACTAATGATGCAAAGATTTTTACAACGGTCGCAGTACTTCGCCTCACGACGCTTTCACCTCCGCCAGCACCGCGCGCAAAAACGGCTCCACATCCGTCACCACACCCACCGTCTGAAAACTCCCGCGGTCGGCGAGTTTGGTGATGGTGCTAGGGTTGATATCGACGCAGACCACCGGCACCCATGCGGGGAGCAAGTTGCCAACGGCAACCGAGTGCAGCATCGTGGCGACCATCAAACAGAACGTGACATCCTTGAGCGCGGCTCGCATTTGACGCTGGGCTTCCAGCGCGTCGGTGATGACTTCGGGCAGCGGTCCGTCATCGCGGATGCTGCCGGCCAGCAGGTACGGCACATTGTGCTGCACGCATTCGTACATCATGCCGCTGGTGAGCACGCCTTGCTCCACGGCGGTGCGGATCGAGCCGCAGCGGCGGATGCGGTTGATGGCGCGGAGATGGTGTTCGTGCCCGGCGTCGGCGAGCGACGCGTCCGCCAAATGCACGCCGAGGCTGGTGCCGAAGAGGGCTTGTTCGATGTCGTGCGTCGCGAGGGCGTTGCCGGCGAACAGTTTGTGCAGGTAGCCGGTGCGGATCAGTTCGCTCACCAGCGGGCCGCTGCCAGTGTGGACGATCGCGGGGCCGCCGACCAACAGCGCTTTGCCGCCCGACTGTTTGCACTTCACCAGTTCAGCCGCCACTTGCCGGGCGATCACTTGCTTGGGTTTCTCGGTGGAGACGGCGCTGTTCATGAAGGCAAAGCCGGGGGCCGACTCGCTCCGCTCGTGCGGAATCACCCGAATGCCGGCGTGGCCGACGACGATCTTCATGCCGACCGCAACGTCGGTCATCGCCACACAGCGCGCCACGTCCCCGTGAAGCTGCGCACCATCGATGACGATCCCGCAGTCCATCTCCTGATCGGCCACCGGGCGCCATTGGCCAGCGATACGCACTTCGGTCCGCTGGTTAGTGGTGCTGTAAAAACCTTCGGGGAAGGCGCCGGCGCAGTCGGCGGTTTCGAGGGTGCAATCACTGGCGGTGGTCACCACGGCGCCGTGGTCGACCAGTTGGGCCAGGATCGAAGCGAGCTGTTGCTCGTTGGCGGCCGAGACTTCGATCAGCGCCTGGCTGGGGTCGCGCCGCTGCTGGCCGATGGCCACCTTCTGAAGTTGAAACTGCCCGCCGCCACGCAGGATGCAATCGAGCACCTTCGGCAGCAGCAGGCTATCAATCAGATGCCCACGGAGTTCAACCAGTTCACGGCAAGGAGCGGGGGTGGGCATTTCCGTAGGTTAGGCTTTCTAGCCTGCCTGTGATGCAAGAGATATCGGGGATGAAAGTCGTGGGCGGGGCTGGCAGGCTGGAAACTCTGCCCCACGGCGGACTTTCTGGCGGCTTCGCAAAGCCTTATACTACCTAATCTTACGCGATCTTCGCGGGGCAGTGGAAAGCTGCTCGCAATCGCGTGTTGTTGGAAGGATGGAATAGTAGAAATGTCGGACAATTGGGATTCGCTGCTGAGCCAGGTTGGGGTGACCCCAACTACTTATTCGCCTCCCCCTGCCCCGCCGGTTGCCTCCACGGCCCTGCCCGCGTTTGTGCCACCCGCGACCGAAGCCAAACGGCCGGCCAGTGCTTGGGGCAGTTTGCTCGATCAACTGGGAATTGAAGCTCAGCCGGAGCCCGAACGCCCGCCGGTGCTTCCGCCGGTTGCACCGGTTGCACGCACGGTTCCTGCCCCGCCGCCAGCCAGAACGGAATCAGGCCGGAGCGACTCAGGCCGACGGGAATCAAGCCGCGGTGAATCAGGCCGGTCCGAACATCCGCCGCGCGGCGAGGGACGGTCCCGATCCGAATCGAACCGGCAGCGCGAAGCGCCGCCGCGAAGCGAGCGTCCGCCGGCTGCGGTGGATGGCGAAGAACCCGCTGCTGAGGCCCCGAGTGAAGATCGTCCCCGCCGACCGCGGGGCGGTCGTGGTCGCGGTGGCCGCGGACGGGGCCAAAGAGAAGAAGGTGTCGGCCGTGAAGCGCGCGCGCCGCGAGAGCGTTCGGGTCAAGGCCAGCGGAGCGAAGGCGCTCCGCGCGAACGGTCGCGGGGTGAACGTTCCGAGCGTCCGGAACGAGCTCCTCGTCCCGAGCGTGGCGAACGCGGTGAGCCTCGGCCAAAATCGCCGCCGAGCGATGCCGTGAACGAATTGCCTCGGTTGTCCGAGGAAGCTGTGGCGCCAGCACCGATACTGCCGCCCGTGCCGCCTTCCCCGGTGTCGCGGATGTCGCTGCCGGATTGGTTCCCGTTCGCTGGTCGGCGCGCGAAAGCAGCGCCGCCAGTCGAAGCGCCGGCCCCGATCGCCGAGGCGCCGCCCGAGTTCATCGAGGACGACCCCTTCGAGCACGAGGACTTGGCGGATGATACGCTCGATTCGTCCGGCGATGAAGATGCTCGGACTGACGGCGATGAAGCGCCGGCAGACCGCGACCCAAAGCGGCGTCGCCGGCGCGGTCGGCGACGTGGACGCGGTGGCCGCAGCGCCGAGGGCAAAACCGAAAGCAGCGAAGCGTCCGACGAGCTCGAAGATCCACTCGACGAAACGCCGGCGCCGAGGCGACGTCGCTCGTCGGTTGCCAGTATGGGCGGTTCGATCGGGGATGTCGATCTCGAAGATGATGAGGAGGATGAGCTGCCGCTGCCCGAGTTCGGCGGCGATGACGACGAAGACGATGATGAGGACGAAGCGAGCGAGTCGGGGCGTGGGGGAACGCACAAGGGAATTCCCACGTGGGCCGATGCGCTGGCGGTGGTGATCGATTCGAACATTGCCCACCGCGATGAACGGCGGCGCTCTGCGCCGCGGGGTGGAAGTCGGGGTGGTGGTCAGCGGCCGCGCGGTGGGCGGGGAAGGCGACCGCCGCGGAAGTCGGGGGGGGATTCACCCTCATAGAAGTCTGTCTCTGCGAATTCTGCGGGCGCCACTGTCCGGCTTGTCCGGCAGTGAGGGCCGCCGAGTTTAATTGCACTGGCCGCTTCCCACTGCCGGACAAGCCGGACAGTGGCGCCCCGAAATCGCGGTGCGGCCGCAGGGGTTGTTGGGGCAATTCGGAAAATTCTGGGCAGATCGGTGTTGCCTCATTCGTAACTGCAACGGATACTAGAGGTAGAGAGAGGTGCGAATCACGGTCGCCGTGGCGAGTCTGCCGGCGGGTTTGTGGTTCGCGATTGAGTCCGCCGCCCCGTGAGCGGTTGCGACCGTGATCGACACGCCCCCACCTTCCGCCGCTCTTTGCCAACCCCCGTTGGATGAGTTTCTAAACGGCCACGCGGCAGTGTGACGCACACTGCCACCGCGGTGCTCTCCGTCGACGATCCGCCTACTATGAAAGTGGGTGTGCAATCGTTCCCCTCGGATGACCGCGACGTGACGCTGCGCGCTCGCTGCGTAGCTAATACTGGGTAGCCGCCCCCGAGAGAACCTTCCTGCCGCTTCGCAGGTATTGGTGAATTCCACCACTTCCTGTGCGCCGGTTTCCCGATTGACAACGTATTAACAATTAAACCCTCTCCCGCGCCGGTGGCGCACGGATATTGCTGGAGTATGCATATGACGAGTGGAAAAGAAATCATTGGTCTGGTCGCCGCGCGGCAAGACCGCGAGCAGTTCCGCCGCAAGAATTGGATTGGCACGTTCGAGGAGTACCTCGACGTGGTGAAGCAGAACCCGCTGGTCACCCGCACCGCCTACCAGCGGCTGTACGATATGATTTTGTCTTACGGCACGGAGACGATCGACCACGGCCGCGATAGTCACGTCCATTACAAGTTCTTCAACGATCCGGATAACGCCGGCCGCGACGCGGTGTTCGGGCTGGACGATACCCTGCGGCAACTCGTGAACGCGCTTAAAAGCGCCGCAAAGGGTTACGGCATCGAGCGTCGCGTGCTGCTGCTGCACGGCCCGGTGGGGAGCAGCAAGAGCACCATCGCGCGGCTGCTGAAGAAGGGCCTCGAAAAATACTCGACCACCGACGAGGGCGCCCTCTACACGCTCGGCTGGGTCAGCGAGGAAGATCCGCAGAATCTCGACGCGGTCACTTGGTGTCCAATGAACGAGGAGCCGCTGCACCTGATTCCGCAGCGGTTCCGGCCGGATGTCGAGGCGCAGCTCAACGCGGGGCGCGGCGAAGATGATTTCCAAGTGAAGATCACCGGCGAGCTCGATCCCTTCTGCCGGTTCATGTACCACGAGCGGCTGAAAAAGTACGACGGCGATTGGACCCGCGTGGTGCAAGACATCCGCGTGAAGCGGCTGCTGCTGAGCGAAAAGGACCGCGTCGGCATCGGTACGTTCCAGCCGAAGGATGAAAAGAACCAGGATGCGACCGAACTAACCGGCGACATCAACTACCGCAAAATCGCCGAGTACGGCAGCGATAGTGATCCCCGGGCGTTCAACTTCGACGGCGAGTTCAACATCGCCAACCGTGGGATCATCGAGTTCGTGGAAGTGCTGAAGCTCGACGTGGCGTTCTTGTACGATTTGCTGGGCGCCAGCCAAGAGCACCGCATCAAGCCCAAGAAATTCGCGCAGACCGATATCGACGAAGTGATCATCGGCCACACCAACGAGCCCGAGTATCGGCGCCTGCAGAACAATGAGTTCATGGAAGCGCTCCGCGACCGGACGGTGAAGATCGATGTGCCGTACGTCACCTCACTCAGCCATGAAATCAAGATTTACGAGAAGGATTACAACTCGCGCACGGTGAAGGGCAAGCACATCGCCCCGCACACGATTGAAATGGCCGCCATGTGGGCGATCCTCACCCGGCTAGAAGACCCCAAGCACGCCGCCCTCTCGCGGCTGCAAAAGCTGAAACTCTATAACGGCAAAACGTTGCCGGGTTTCACCGAGGAGAACATCAAGGAACTGCGCGAGCAGAGCACCAGCGAGGGGATGCTCGGCATTTCGCCCCGCTACGTGCAAGACAAAATCTCGAATGCGCTGGTCGCTCACCCAGATGCCAAGAGTATCAACCCCTTCATGGTGCTGAACGAACTGGAGACGGGGCTCAAGCACCATAGCCTGATTACCAACGACGAATTGAAGCAGGAGTACCGCGACTTGCTCAGCGTGGTGAAGCAGGAGTACGAGAACATCGTGAAGAACGAAGTCCAGCGGGCCATCGCCGCCGACGAGGACGCCCTCCGCCGGCTGTGCGGCAACTACATCGACAGCGTCAAAGCGTACACCCAGCGCGAAAAGGTGAAAAACCGTTTCACCGGGCAGTACGAAGAACCGGACGAACGGCTGATGCGGTCGATTGAAGACAAGATCGACATCCCCGAAAACCGCAAGGACGACTTCCGCCGCGAAATGATGAACTACATCGGCGCGCTGATGATCGACGGCAAGACTTTCGATTACAAGTCGAACGAACGGCTCTACAAGGCGCTCGAGCTCAAACTGTTTGAGGACCAGAAGGATTCGATCAAGCTCACCAGCTTGGTTTCCAACGTGGTCGACGCCGAAACGCAGCAAAAGATCGACGTCGTGAAAGGCCGCCTGATCCGCGACTACGGCTACGACGACGAGAGCGCGACGGACGTCTTGCAGTACGTTGCCAGCATCTTCGCCCGTGGAGATGTGAAGCGAGAGAAATAGCAGGAGGATTTGGGAGGTGGGATTGGGGATGTGGAGAAGCTGTGACTTTTTCCGCCACTTCTCGCTACCGAATCGCACCACGTAAATCCCACATCCTAAATCCCAATTCCTTCCCTCATGAACATCGAACGCGATCAACGCCGGTTTCGTCAGATTGTGCGGGGGAAAATCCGCGACAATTTGAAGAAATACGTCACGCACGGCGAGATGCTGGGGCGCAAGGGGAATGATGTGGTCAGCATCCCCGTGCCGGCGCTCGATGTGCCGCGGTTTCGGTTCGGCGACAACGGCAACGGCGGCGTCGGCCAGGGCGAAGGCGAAGAAGGGGATGTCGTTGGCCGGGGCGATTCGCAGCGCGAAGGGAGCGGCGAAGCGGGCAAGGACCCCGGCGGCGGGCACTACATGGAGGTGGACATCTCGCTCGACGAGCTGGCCGCACTGTTGGGGGAAGAGTTGGAACTACCGCGCATTCTGCCAAAGGGTTCCGAGCGGATCAGCAGCGAGAAATCAAAGTACAACAGCATTCGGCCCACCGGGCCAGAATCGCTGCGGCACTTCAAACGCACTTACCTGCGCGCCTTGCAGCGGCAGATTGGCTCCGGCGAGTACACGCCGAACGACCCACGGGTGATCCCCACTAAGGCGGACAAGCAGTACCGCTCATGGAAGGTGGTTGAGGAACCCGAAGTGAACGCAGCCGTGGTGTACTTGATGGACGTGTCGGGTTCGATGACCGATGACCAAAAGGAAATCGTTCGCACCACGGCGTTTTGGATCGATACCTGGCTCGCCAGCCAATACCGTGGCGTGGAGAAGCGGTACATCATTCACGATGCGGTCGCCAAAGTGGTCGACGAGCAAACCTTCTACCATACCCGCGAAAGTGGCGGCACACGGATTTCGAGCGCCTACCGCACCTGTGCGGCGCTGTTTGAGAACGAACTGCCGCCGGCGGATTGGAACCTGTACGTCTTCCAGTTCTCCGACGGCGACAACTGGGGCGAAGACAACGAGCAAGCTTTCACGCTGCTCGACGAAAAAATCCTGCCCGTGGTAAACCAGTTTTGCTACGGCCAGGTCGAAAGCCCCTACGGCAGCGGCGAGTTTCTGGGCCGACTCGAAAACGAGTTCAGCGCCCAGTATGAATCGTTAGTGACCTGTGAGATTGAAGATAAAGACGGGATTTATGACGCGCTGAAGACGTTTCTAGGCCAAGGGAAATAACGTTTAGCCGCGACGCGCTAGCGGAGCGCGTTGATTACATCGGACTCAAAGATTTAATTTCCATCGTTTTCAAATTGATCAAAAACTCCATCGATGATGGATCACAAGTCGGAGATTGATCGTTAAGTCCCTCAAACGCGAACTCAACTTCCCAGAAATCGCTGTCAGTAGGCCCCATTTGGCGACAACCCAACAATGCTCCATGCCTGAAACCTTCACTATGTAACCAGTCACTAACAGCTTTTGCGGCGGGCTGGAGAGGCATGGCAATACTTCAACGAAATAGTCATTTAAGCGACCAATTCACGGAACCTAACCGAAACTAGAAGTAAACGCAAACTCGCTCCGCTAGCGCGTCGCGGCTAAACGAAAAACATGTCCACCCCCACCATCAAACCGCTGCCACCCGAGCTTTGCGAACAGCAGGCGAAGATTGAAGCGCATGCGCGGCGGTATGGGCTCGACTTCTTCACGACGATCTTTGAGGTGCTTTCGGCCGATCAGCTCAACGCGGTGGCGGCGCTGGGGGGCTTTCCGGTCCGCTATCCTCACTGGCGATTTGGGATGGAGTACGAAAGCCTCACCAAGGGTTACAGCTACGGCCTGCAGAAGATTTACGAACTGGTCATCAACAACGATCCCTGCTACGCCTACCTGATGGCGAGCAATGAGCCGGTCGACCAGAAGTTGGTGATGGCGCACGTCTACGGGCACTGCGACTTTTTCAAGAATAATGCCTACTTCGCCCCCACCAATCGCAAGATGATGGACCAAATGGCGAACCACGGCACGCGGATCCGGCGGTACATGGATGAGGTGGGGGTCGAAGAAGTTGAAGAGTTCATCGACGCGTGCCTGAGCATCGAGGACCTGATCGACGTTCATTCCACGGCAATCGCCCGTCGGGAGAAAAAATCGCGGTACGACTTTGAGGAAGAGAAGCCTGAAGAGCCGAACGGCGCCCCGCGCTTCAAGACGAAGAATTACCTCGATGCATTTGTGAACCCGCCTGACGCCATGCGGCGGCAGGCGGCCAAAACGCCGGAGGTGCGCAGCCCCCTCTCGCCCGAGCAACCTGAGCGTGATGCGATGCACTTCCTGCTGCAGCACGCGCCGCTGTCGGCGTGGCAGGCAGATGTGCTCACGATCATTCGGGACGAAGCATATTACTTCGCTCCGCAGGGCCAAACCAAAATCATGAACGAAGGGTGGGCCAGTTACTGGCACTCGAAGATCATGACACACGAGGCGCTCACCTCCAGTGAGCTGGTGTGCTACTGCGATCACCACAGCGGTACGATGGCCTCCAGCCCCACGCGGCTCAATCCCTACAAGCTCGGCATTGAACTTTTGCGCGACATCGAAGACCGCTGGAACCGCGGCGCCTTCGGCAAAGAGTACGACGACTGCGACGACTACCGCACCCGCCAGAAGTGGGACAAGCAGCTCGGCCTCGGCCGGCAGAAGATTTTCGAAGTTCGTCGGGTCCACAACGATCTCACGTTTATCGACGAGTATTTGACGCTCGATTTTGTCCGCCAGCACAAGCTCTTCCGCTTTGGCTACAACGAAACGAGCGAGCAGTACGAAATTGAAACCCGAGCCTTCCCGCAGGTGAAGCAGCAACTGCTGCGGAGCCTGACCAACCTGGGCCGGCCCGAAATCGTCGTGCGCGACGGCAACTACCGCAACCGCGGCGAGTTGTTCTTAGAACACCGCTTTAACGGCGTGGAGTTGGACCGCAAGTATGCCGACGACACGCTCCGCAATCTGCACCGCCTCTGGACCCGGCCGGTGCATATCGAAACGGTGCTCGGCGAAAAGAAGACCACCCTCTCGTTCGACGGCAACCATTTAGATGTTGTGGTGGGCGAGACGATTGATGTGGGTGAGGTGGAAGTTCCGTATTGAAAAAGTTCTTGTAGCTTGGGGCCTCCGACCCGAGCAAACTAAGAAACTTCGCCAATTACTCGCTCGGGTCGGGGGACCCAAGCTACAGTAGAAGTAGATGAACCTTGTTGACCAACTCGTGCAAAGCCTTGCCCAACCCCATTCGCCGGGGAGTGTGCTGGAGGTGCGCGCCGGTGGAGAGCGGTTGTGGCTGGGCGTCGAGCAATCCGAACCGCTGGCGGTTTCGTTCACGCAACTAGGTTACGAATCGCCGAAGCTGGCCAGTGCGAAGGTCGAGCAGTTGCGTTCAATTGCGAACGATCTTGTGCAGCGCGTCACCTATTTGCTCGAACCGCTAACGTTGGTGGAAATCGATCACGACTCCGCCGTCGTGCAGCTTCGTAGCGCCACGCCGGAGCGCGATGCCGAAAGCCGAGCGTACTACGAGATTCTGGTGAAGCGGAGCGGAGTGACGCTCGAGCGTTACCGCAAAGAACCGGGGGCGATGCGGAGTGCGATCTCGGCGACCGTCACCCGGGAAGTGCTGAAACGCTTGGCCGCCGACTTTGTGGCGAGTGTGGGCTAACTGGTAGCACGGGACCGAAGTCCCGTGCGAGAAGATCGGCCGCAGTGAAGCGATTCGCGATCCGCACGGGACTTCGGTCCCGTGCTACGAAGTGGGTCGCTACTCCGCTTCTGGTTCGCCGATCTTGCGCAGGTACTCGGCAAGCAGCGCCTGGAGATCCAGCATCTCCTGCCACTGCTCGAACGAGAGCTCCACCGGCTTGCCGCTCTCGGGCAACTTAACAGTGCGGATTAGCTCGCGGCTGCGGAGGTGGAGGTATTCGAGAATCTCTGAGAACTGTGCCGCTTGGCTGGGGCTGAGACCCTCCGGCAGTTCGGGCGGCGCCGGCAGGTGAAGCGTGCTGCGCAGGTGTTCGGAATCGTTCCACTGCAACTCGAAATCGATTGAGGAGCCGTTGCTGCTCTTCGCTCGCTTGGAAAGTTCCTCGACCTCCACATCGCCGGTCGCGTCGAACCCTTCGTCTTTCAGGCGATCGAGCCGAGAGGCGATTTGCTCGCGCGTGCCGTACAGGAGCACGCTGCGGCCCACGTTAATCACATCGCCATAGCGCAAAATTCGCAGCTGCGTCTCCTCGCCGTTGACGCGCGTGCCATTGGTGCTTTCGAGATCGGTCAGCACCACCTTGTCGTGGTCTTCTTGAATCTTGATGTGGAAGCGGCTGATCCGTTCATCGTTAAGCTGAACGGTGTTGCCTTCCTCCCGCCCAATGGTAACGGGAGTGGGAATGCTATCGTACACCTGACCGCGGTCGGCGCCGTCGAGAACTCGCAATGTGATCTGAGCCATCGCAACCGTATCGCAGCAGCAGGACGTAAGCGCTGTCCGAACAATGCAGCGCTGCGGTCCGAGTGGTTTCCGCAAGGCCCCCCTGAGGCCCGTATCTCCGCTGCTCCCTTCATCTTACGATTATCGCACGCCGTCCTGAGCGTGGCAAGCGAAACTGGCCACTTCACGCAGTTTAGGGGAGAAAAACGCATGAATCGTGGCTTCATTTGTCACCCACCCGCAACACGCCTAGGATAGGGGGCAGAGAAAAATTGTCCCCCAGCGTGCGAAGAGGGACGACCGCGAACTTAAATGAGGGCAGAACGATGCGAACGAAAACTTCGGTGGGCCGTCAGGCATTCACGCTGGTCGAACTGTTGGTGGTGATCGCCATCATTGGCATCCTGGTGGCGCTGCTGTTGCCGGCGATCCAAGCGGCCCGTGAATCGGCCCGCCGGTCGCAGTGCCAAAACCAGCTCAAGCAGATGGGGCTGGCGCTCAATAATTACCACGATGCCCGAAAGGGTTATCCCACGGGCCGGAATGGGCGCGACGAGAAAGCGGTCTCGTGGGCGTTTCTCATCCTGCCGTACATGGAAGAGCAAGCAGTTTACGATTCGTTCAAACGAACTCTGCCGGTCGACCACATTGATAATTCCCAAGCGATGCGCGTGCCGATTGCTGGTTATGTCTGCCCCAGCCGTCGTTCGCCGGGAGCTGATCGCGATTTCGACGCTAGTTCGACGGGGACGGTCGTCAAAGCCGCCGGTACGCGCGGTGACTACGCCGCCAATGCAGGCCTCGAGGAAGACATGGGGACCGAGATCAATGACTTCGATGGCCGCGGTGTCGACATGACACTTGCCGGGCCGATGTTCACTTTCTCCAAGATGAAAGCGAGCCGGGTAACGGATGGCCTCTCGAAAACCTTTGCCGCGGGCGAGCGGCACATCCCGCCAGAGCAACCCGACTGGGACCCCGAACGCATCCACGCTCGGCAAGCCGACACCGCGTTCCTCGCCGGCAACCTCATCAATACCATCTTCCGCGGCACGGAGGATGGCCTTGCCGACGGACCGAACGACCACAGCGACCAAAAGTTTGGGAGCGAACACCCAGGCCTTGTGCAGTTCGTGTTTCTCGATGGGCACGTTGAATCGTTCTCCACCTCCGAGTCGAAAACAGCGACCGGCGTGAATCCCAACGGGGTGGAGGACATTAACGACGATGATCCGCAGTGGCTGTGGCTGATGGCGCTCAGCACAGTGGCGGGCGGAGAAGTGGTGCAGTAGTACCCTGCCCTCCTGACTACTCGGTAGCGAGTAAATCCTTCCACCGCTTCCACGCTTCCTCGCGCGCCGTGCGATCCGCTTCACCGCTCGCGGGGTCTTCCCCGGCGCGGAGGAACCCGTGCCCCGCGCCGGGGTAAATCTTCGGCTCGAACGTCTTGCCGGCGGCGGTCATCAATTTGGTGGTGGCGTCGATGGTGGAGTTGATTCGGGCATCGTTCTCGCCGTAGAAGCCGTACACGGAGCACGCGATTTTAGCGATGTTCGCCTCGTCAGTGGGGCCGGAGCCGTAGTAGACGCAGGCAAACTTGAGTTTCGAGTTGTTCGTGGCGTAGCGGAAACTTTGGCCGCCGCCCCAACAAAAACCGGCGACGCTGACCGTGCCGTCCGCGGCGGGGAGCTCGGTAATGTACCTGGCTGCCGCATCGAGGTCGGCCGTGATCTGCTCCGGCGGCAGCGAACCGATGATGCCGCGCACCGCGTCACCGCTCCCCAGTTCCGCTGTGCCCCCGCCATTCGGGCCTTTGCCCGAAAGCAAGTCAGGCGCGATGGCAATGTACCCTGCTTCGGCAATTTGATCGGTCACGCCGCGGACCCAATCGCTGAGGCCAAAGATTTCGTGAATCACAATTACGGAGTGCGCCTTTTCAGCCACCTCGGGATACGCCACAAAGCATTTGAGTTTGCGCTCGCCGCGATCAAGCTCGACCCATTCCAAATGCCGCGGTGAATTCTCGAGCCGCGCTTTGGCCCACTCCTGGGCTCTCGATTGCGGAGTGAACAATCCGCTCGCCAGAAACAGGAGGAGTGAGCACAAAAACCATGCGACCAATGGCATCACAAACTTCTCCAAAGCGAGACGCAAGGGGAACCCCAAGCTGTTAACTTTAACTCCTTCGTGGCTGGCAATCAACCAACAGCCAATTGCAAACTCATTGCCTGTGAGGTTGCAATTGGAGTTTGCCGGCGGCCAATCGATACGCCGCTGGCGAGCGCTGGATGATTGGACTTATGGAACCCTCCGATACGCTTCCTTGGCGGCGGCGATGGCTTGGGCCGACGGTTTCGTGCGGAGCGAAATGTACCCCACGACTTCCCCCCGTTCGTAGCAGGGAAAAACGTTGGCTTTCACCCAGTACAATCGTCCGGTGCGAGAACGGTTGGCTACATATCCTTGCCACATTTGGCCCGACTTAATGACTTCCCACAAGTCGGCAAACGCCGTCTTGGGCATGTCGGGATGCCGAATGATGTTGTGTGGCTTGCCCACTAACTCGCCTTGTGCGTACTCGGCGACTTCGTAAAAGGCGTTGTTAGCAAACGTAATCCGACCTTTGGTGTCGGTCGCCGAGATGAGAATCTGATCTTCGCGTAAGAGATACTGCGGCTCATTCGGAGTAAAGCGCTCTGGGGCGTGGAAGGTGCTCGCCTCTACGGCGGGGCCCAATCGGTCCAAGGGATCGAGCGATTTTCCTACGCCACGTTGCATCGTTAGCAATTCCAGCAGGTACGCAAAGGTCTTCCCGATGGCGTTGATCTCTTGGATCTCGTTTTCTACCTTGGCCGAGGAATCGCTCAAGCCTTGGAACTTGCTACGCGACTCCTCAAGCTTCTGTCCGAATTTGGTTGTCTCCTGGCCGATCGCGACGGCGCTATCTCGGGTTGTTTCTGCGGCGGACAGCGACTGGCGCACTTTCTCGGCGGCTTGATCGACATTCGCGGCCAAGGTCACCACGGCGGAGGAAATTTGGTCGAGCGTCGTGCGAATATTCTGATTGGCGACCTTGGTGGTGTTAGCGAGCTGCTTCACTTCGCTGGCCACGACCGTGAAGCCGCGGCCCGCCTCGCCGGCACGGGCCGCTTCGATGGTGGCGTTGAGCGCCAGTAAATGAGTTTGGTCTGCGATATCATTAACCGACCTTACCAATCCATCAATCGCTGTAAATTGGTTGAGTAACAACTTCATGCGCTGCCGCACGGAGGTCAACTCATCCGAGCTTCCCTGCGACTCCTGCAATAGCATCGCCACGTTCGATTCCACGAGGGCCACGTTGGCGTGGACATCTTGCATGCCGTCGAAGATGGAAGTAAAGCTTTCCAAGCTCTGACGAATCGCGAGCAATTGCTCGCCCATGGAATGAGCGCTGTTGCTGGCCACTTGTTTTAACTGCGCGCCAGCCGCGGCGAGTAACGTGTGTTGTAGCGCCTCGGTGGGAAAACGTTCCAGTCCCGGTGCAGCGGATTTCGCTATAACAGGCTTTTTTAAGGGAGCCGCCGCGGTAAGCAGAGTCATATCTTTTTTCGCGAGTTAGAGGGTTGAATCCACCGCCCCGGAGCCCCGACGACAGTACCGCCGAACTGCTCTCTTAGGACACAACAGCATGTCTAACCCTACGGCTTATTTCCCCACACGAGCATTCATGCCTCAAGATTTATGTGCGTCAGAAGGAGGGAATATTCCGCCCGCATCATGAAGGAAGCCGAAAGTGTGCCAAAGCCGCACATGCTGGGAAAGAGGCCAGTTTCGGATTGGGAAGTCCTCTATTAACGAGCACCTGTAACCTTCTAGACGGTCTGTTAGTGCCGGAAGTGTCGCACCCCGGTGAACACCATCGCCAAGCCATGTTCGTTGCAGGCGGCGATAACTTCGGCGTCTCGCACAGACCCACCCGGCTGAATGAATGCCTTAATCCCTGCGGCATTGGCGGTGTGGATGGAGTCGTCGAACGGGAAGAACGCATCCGATGCAAGCACGGCTCCGCGGGTTCGTTCGCCTGCTTTCTTGATCGAAATCTCCACCGAATCGACTCGGCTCATCTGACCAGCGCCGACGCCCACCAGCATCCCTTCGCGCGCGAGCACGATGGCGTTCGACTTCACATGCCGGCACGCCGCCCACGCGAAGCGCAAGTCAGCCCACTGTGCGGCGGTGGGTTGGGTGGCGGTCACCACTTGCCATGCCGCTTCATCATCGGGCTGATCGTCGGCATTCTGCGCGAGGTAGCCCCCCTCGAGCGCCCGCAGTTGCCGCTCGCCGGTTCCGGGCGGAATCGAGCCGACGCGCAGCAGTCGCACGTTGGCTTTCCACTTCGGCTTGGTGGTGAGCAGTTCGAGGGCCTCGGGCGTGAAATCGGGCGCCACGATCGCTTCGACGAACTTGCCTGGCTCGACCAAACAGGCAGCCGACTCCGCATCGACCGGCGCGTTGTAGCCGAGGATCGAGCCAAACGCGCTCAGGGGGTCGCCCTCCCACGCTTTGCGTGTCGCTTCACCGATGCTCGCCCCCGTCGCGGCGCCGCACGGGTTGTTGTGCTTAAGCACCGCCACGCCCGGCACAGGGAGCGACCGCGCCACCGCAAGCGCCGCGTCGAGATCCAAGAGGTTGTTGTACGACAGTTCCTTGCCGTTGAGTTGCTCCGCATTCACCACCGCGTGGGGGCTGGCGGTCGCATCGACGTACAGCGCCGCAGCTTGGTGGGGGTTCTCGCCGTAACGCAACACCGCTTTGCGGCTTAGCGAGACGCTCAGCTGTTCCGGGAACTGCTCCTGACCACCGGCGATCCGCGCGAAGTACGCCGCGATGTTCGTATCGTACTGCGAAGTGTGCGCGAACGCCGCGCCTGCCAACTCGCGGCGATGTTCAAACGTCGTGCCGCCGCCGGTTTCAATCGCCGCGGCGATACGGTCGTATTGCGCCGGATCGCAGACGATCGTCACGAACGCATGATTCTTGGCGGCCGAGCGGATGAGTGTTGGCCCGCCGATGTCGATGTTCTCGATCGCCTCCTCGACACTCACGCCGGGCTTGGCGATCGTCTGCGCGAAGGGATACAGATTCACCACCACCAAATCGAACGGCCCGATGCCATGCTCCTGCATCGCCGCCACATGCTGCGGGTTGTCGCGAATCGCCAGGATGCCGCCGTGGACCTTGGGGTGCAGCGTCTTCACGCGTCCATCCATCATCTCAGGAAACCCGGTGCAGGCGGAGATGTCGATCACCGGCACGCCGGCTTCTTCTAGTGTCTTGCGTGAACCCCCCGTACTGACCAGTTCCACCCCGCATGCAACGAGCCGCCGGGCGAACTCCACGAGGCCTGTTTTGTCGCTGACACTGATGATTGCCCGCTTTATCGCCGCAACTTCCATGAGAAACCCTCGAAATGCCCCTCCACAGCGGGGGAGGCAGAAAAAGAATCGAACCGAGTGAACCCTCGCGCCGGGAGCGGCGTACCAAAGTCAACGATACTGACATTCCTCCTGCGAGGGTCGCGCACGATACCACCCTTTCCCGCCCCTTTCAACGAGCCGCCGCGGACAAGTGTGTCCTCCCCCCTCCAAGCGCGTGGCATCCGTTCGAAAGGGGCGGATTTTTTATGCGCTGTTGGGTGGCTGTGGGCGGCGAAAGTGCCGACCCCGGCCACCCAGCGCTAACTTTTTCTGCCAAGCACGAACCTAATTCCACGGCGGTTCGTACAATAGGCGTTGTACGGGTGGCGGCATGATTCGCCCCCCTTTTCTCTGGCAGGATGCCGTTAAGTTTTGGCCAGTCGGCAAGCTCTTCGTAGGTGGAACTTACGCTGAGACGCCAGTGGGCTCCTGCTGAACCGCGTGTGCGGGTGGCGCGGGGCAAGGTTAAGGTTCGGGGTGAAAAATCGCCCTCCGAATTTTTGACCCGCCCCTAAGCGTGGCTTATATTCGCTTGGCCGGAAGGACTGCGGTCTGTTCTGGTCGGCGATGCGGCTCCCCACCCCCCTTGCGCAACGCAAGCCCTCGCCCCCACCGTTAGACGGATCGCAATCTGTATGGTTTTTCGGACCACAAATCTTAGCCGCGCTGTGTTGGTAGCATTGGCGGTCGCAACGGCAGCGATCGCGCAAACTTCCACTCCCAAGGCGGCTCCGCTTCGCGAACTGCCCCAGGCGCTCGCCGAGGCCGCCGCGCTGGAAGCCGAACAAAAATGGCCAGAGGCGCTCGGCATCTACGAAGAAACTCTCCGCGATTTTCCCAATGACGGCAACTTGCAGCACCGCTACAACGTTGCCCGGCACCACGCCAGTTTGGAGCGCCGGTACGCAGACGAGAGCTTCGTCAACCAACTGCAAACGCTCGATAACGCCGGCGCCCAGCAGCTTCTGAACGAACTCTTGCTGAAAATCGAAAGCCATTATGTGGTGAACCCACCGTGGGCTGAAATCGCGGCCCAAGGGGTGATCGATCTCGAAATTGCCGCATCCGACCCCACCTTCCGCACCCGGAACGCCTTACGGGCCGATGTGCCGCAGCTGCAGCAGCTTTCGGCCGACATGCGGCAGGAATACGCCGCCCGGGGCGCTGTGGCCAGCCGCGAACAACTACTGGCATTCGTAAATCGCATCGCCCAGCTTGCCGCCAATCGGGTCGGCGTGAGCCAAGTCGCCACGACTTTGGAATTCACCGCCGCCGCCGCCAACGCGCTCGATAATTACAGTTCATTTCTTACCCCGGACCAGTTGCGGGAAGTTTACTCGCAGATCGAAGGCAACTTTGTTGGCCTAGGCGTGGAACTGAAGCCCGCCGATGGCGCCCTGGCGATTGTCCGGGTGATTCCCACTAGCCCGGCCGACCGCGCTGGCATCGTTGCCGGTGAACGGATCACCGCCGTCGATGGCAAACCGACGGCCGAATACTCCACCGATGAAGCCGCCGCCATGCTCACCGGCGCTGAAGGAAGTACCGTCAGCGTCCGGGTCGAATCACCGACTCTCGCGCCCCGAGATTTGAACATCCGGCGCGAACACGTGGATGTCCCCAGCCTCGAAGGGGTGAACATCGTCGATAAAGATTACGGCGTCGCGTACGTCCGCGTGCCGGTCTTCCAAAAGAGCACCAGCCGCGATTTGGAAGCGGCCCTGTGGGACCTGCATCGCCAAGGGATGCGGTCACTCGTGATCGACCTGCGCGGCAACCCGGGCGGACTTTTGACCGCGGCCGTGGAACTGGCCGACAAGTTTGTGGCGCAGGGGAACATCGTATCGACCCGCGGCCGCAGCGATGGAGAAGATTTTGATTACCGAGCCCACCGCGCCGGCACCTGGCGCGTGCCGCTGGTGGTGCTGATCGATGGCGATAGCGCCTCCGCCAGCGAGATTTTCGCCGCCGCCATTCACGATAACCGCCGCGGGACGCTGGTCGGCGACCGTTCGTTCGGCAAAGGCAGCGTCCAAGGCATTTTCCCGCTCGGCTCCACCGGGGCTGGCATTCGGCTTACCACCGCTAAGTTCTACTCGCCCAACGGCGACCCAATCAGCAAGGTCGGAGTTAGTCCCGATATCGTCGTGCGACGTGCTACGAGCGTCGCCGGGGGGCGTGTAGAAGTTGGTTTCCGTGGCGTAGCGGGCCAATCGGCCGGCGCCGAACAGCTCGCAGACGAAGCCTTGGTTCAGGCCATTTCGACCGCCCGAACCCAAGTGGCAATGCCCGATAGCGGCAATCAAGTCCGCTAGCAGCGTGGATTTTTGCAGCAGGCACGGTCCCCGTGCCGTCTGCGCTTCGCAAAACCCCGAGTTTTTCCCCGGCACAACGGCACGGGGACCGTGCCTGCTACGATCAGCGCTCCCCCCGCCGGTCCGTTGACTCCCCCCGCTCCCCGCTCGATACTCGATATCTAGTAAACGCCTCTCTAGGCGGTAAATCTTGTTGCGGTAAGGGAACAGGCGATGGCGCGGGACGACGACGATTTTTTCGACGATGACATTGACTTTGTCGATGACGACGACTTCGAGGGCGAAGAAGGCGAGGGCGACGACGATTCGGATGTCGAAGGGGACGAAGAAGAAGCCCCCGCCAAAAAGCCACGCAAAAAGGTCGCCAAGAAAGTCGCCAAACCGCGGGAAACCAAAAAGAAGGCGGCCCGTCCTGCCCGCGCGAAGAAAGCAGCCCCGGCTGAAGAGGCCCCGGCCGAGGAAGCGCCTGCCGAGGAACGGACTCCGGTGAAGAAATCGGCTGAGATTCCCAAGCGCGCCTGGGACCTCGCTGACGATACGCCCGCCCCGCCCCGCAGTCGCCGCGGCGCCCCGCGCGAGGAAGTCGTTGCCGACCGCTCGCCCGAACCGGTTGACGACCTCGTGGCCCCCGCAATGCAAGGCGACGAGCAAACCGACGAGTTCGGCCGCCCTGCCCCGCTGGCGAACTACGTGGTCCACATCTACGAGCACCAGCGCCTCAAACGCACAATCGACCGCGACTTCACCCCCGAAGACGCCGAGCTCTTCGCCGCCGAATACAGCCGCACCGGCAAGTCGTACGGCCGGACCGCAATGGCGGGCAAGAAAGATACCGAGCCGAAAAAGCGGGTGGATGCGGTGAATAAGGCTGACCCAGGGCCGAACTTAGGTTAGGTTTTCTGGCCTGACTTTTTGAGCCGGCCGTGTACCCCGTCCAGTCAGGCAAGAATGCCTAACCTATGGGGAATCTTTTCTGCTTGCGCGCCGTCTAATCGGCACAGGCGGTACGCTTTCGCGCGCTGCGACGCGTACAATACCGAAGCGGCGCCCGTACGATCGGCATCTTCGGCCCGCGATTGATGCTCGCTGCTGGCAAGCGCCGATCGACGCAAGAGACCCCCCAAGGACCGTGGCGATGCGCAACCAATTCTTCGCGACTTTTTCCGATTTGCTTGCCGCCGCGCTGGTGGCGTTGGTATTGGTCCCCGGCATCGCCCGGGCCCAAGATGAAGCGGCCGCGGAAGAGCCGGCTGCCGAGGAATCGGCCGAACAGGGTGATGCCCAGGCTGAGCTGGAAGCGCTCGTGAAGCGCGGGCAAGAAGAGTACGAAGCGGAAGATTACGAAGCGGCCGCCGCCACGTTCTCCGAAGTCGCCGCTAAGAGTGGGGGTTACAATCCCCTGCCGTTGCTGCTGCGGGCCAAAGCGTACGCCAAAATGGAAGAATACGAGGCGGCGCTCAAGGATCTGAAAGACGCCACCACTTACGGCGCACAGAATCCCGGCGTGGCGGCGGAAGCGGCTAGCACGCGCGCGGATATCTTCATGGAAGTCGGCGCCTTCGATCAAGCGCTGCCCGATGTGCAAGCGGCGGTTTCGTTTGATCGCAACAATCCAGGCCTGCAGTTCAAGCTCGGCAAGGTGCTGGCCAACGTCGGCCGCACGCAGCCTGGCGCCTTCGATGCCGCGGTCAAAGCGCTAACCAAATATCTGAAATCCGAAGAAGCGGAGAAGGAAGAAAACGCTCAGCAGAAAGCCGAAGCTCTCCGCCTGCGGGCCGGCGCCAATGCCGCACTCACGTATTACGACGAAGCCAACGAAGATCTCGACGCGTCGTTAGAAATTGACGGCGAGAACTACGAGTCGTATTTCACCCGCGGCACCATCGAGCTGTTGCAAAAGAACTACGCCGCCGCCGTGGAAGCGTTCGAAGTCTCCGTAAAGAACTACGTACCCAAGAAAGAAATCGATAAAATGCCCTTTATTCAAGGGTATTTAACGCTCGCCTCGGCGCTGGAAGAGCAAGGGAAAGAAGAGACCGATCCCGACAAGAAAAAGGCGATCTTCGAGCGTGAACGCGATGTGATGGCGGAGATGGTCGAGAAGATTCCTGAAGACGACCAGAACGGTTTGCCCGCCAAAGGGGCCGCGCTCTTTCGCCAGGCGGTGGCCGATCGCCTGCTCGGCAACATGGCCGACGCGGTGAAGGGTTTTTCCCAAGCAATCGAGCTCAACCCCGGCTTCTCTGAAGCGTACTTCCGCCGCGGCATTTGCTTCTTCAACATGGGCGAAGAAGGGATGGCGATCGGCGATTTTGAACAGGCCGCCGCGCTTAACTTCGCCAGCCCGCGCGAAAACTTGTGGAAAGGTTTAGCCCACGCCCAACAAGGCGACTACATCGAGGCGATCCGCGCCTACGGCGAAGCGCTCGCCGTGAGCGACCGTTACACGCCGGCGTACGTCAACCGCGGGTTGGCCTACATGCAGCTCAAAGATTATGACAAGGCGATTTCCGACTTCAACGACGCGATTCGCATCCAACCGACCGAACCCAAGCACTACTACCGGCGCGGCCAAGCCTACGCGGCGAAAGGCGATACCGAAAAGGCAATTCGCTCGCTGATGAACGCGGTCGAGTTCGACAACACCTTTATGGAAGCTCACGTCGCGCTGGCCGATCTTTTGGAGCGAACCGGCCGCAAGAGCCTGGCCGACGAGTACCGCCGCCGCGGCGAATCGCTGCGGCAAGGGACGAAGTAGTCGCGAGCCTTGTAGCGCGGGACCGAAGTCCCCTGCGCATTCAATTCGCTATTGTTCGCACGGGACCTCGGTCCCGTGCTACGGGGCGAGTGGCGCCAAGTCTTCATCGCGCACGCCATAGTTCGCCAGGTTCAGCGAGTAATTCTCCGCAAACCACTCCGGCAAATCGGTGAGCCGTTCCTCATCGTAACTCGGCGCCACGCTGAGCGTTTGGCCGGCGGGCGCGGAACGCAGCTCGCCATCATCCACCAGCACTTCACCCGCTTTGACGACGTACCGCGGCAGTTCGAACATCGCCGTGAGATCGGAGTTCGGCTGGTAGAGCGTCACGTCCGCATCGGCGTCGACACCGAGGTGCCCCTTGTTCGTGAGACCCAAAATCCGCGCCGGCGCGGCGCGAGTGATGATGGCGATCTCGCTGAGCGAATACTCACGATCGAGATCGGCGAGCGTCGAGCGTGAAGCGAGCGCCTGCGGGCAAGTCGCCAATACTTCCCGGCGACGGTTGCGGTCCATCAGCAAATGAATGAGCTGCGGGTACGCGGCGAACGTGCCGCCGTTGGGGTGATCGGTGCTGAGCGCCACGCGCCACGGGTCACGAGAGAGCAGAAACCATTCGAGGCCAATCGCCCACTGCAGGGCGTTAAAGAGATTCTTGTTGCGGTACTTGATCGGCATCACGCCGCAGCCCGATTCGCATTCGGTGTCGTGCGAGTACCACTCGGCAGTCGAAAGCTGGTGCAGAAAATAGCCGAGCGGGCCGTCGCCTGTCATGCTGGTAGTGGCGCCGAACATCACTTGGCCGACATCCACCGTGACGTTCGGATGCGTGTTAACGTACTCCACCAGGTCCGGCACGCGGCTGCGCAGCGTGGTTTCGTCCGCGTCGCCCCCGCCGTAGGAGTGAAATTGAATATGCGTGAGGTGCCCGCGCAAATCGCCGAGCGCCTTCAAGGTTTCCAGCGTGGTGCGCCAGTTGCCCGGCATGCCGAGCTGATTGCAGTGAATGTGCGCCGGGTGCGGTAGACCCAGATTGTTGGCGGCCGTGACAAGCTGCGTGATGATCTGCCGCGGCGTGACGCCGAACGTCGGCACGGGGTCATCGAGCCCGTGCTGCGCGCCGCTGCCAGTTTGCTTCCACGTTTCCACGCCGCCCGGGTTCACAAGCTTCGGCGCGTACGCTTTGGTGCGGCCCAAGAGCCATGCGAGGAACGCTTCTACTCGCTCGGGTTCGCCCGCGGCGATTGCTTCCATAACATAGTGGTTATTCCCCACCAGCGTGAAGAAGCCTTTGTCGAGGCAAGGTGTATCAGCCAGTTCGTGATGCGCTTGCCGCGCGGCGAGCGGTGTGACGGCGGCGTCGAACGCGGTGGTGTAACCGAGCCCGGCGTACTTGTAGCCGGTCGCGAAGGTACTGGGCACGCTGCCCAAGGTTCCACTACGCAGTGTTCCGCTGCGTAAGCCGTTGCGAGCGGCCATTACGCCATCGGCAGTGCGCTTCTCGTCGGCCTGCATCCGCCGCCCGGCGTTCACTTTGGGCCCCGCGATGTGGCAGTGGAGATCCACTCCGCCCGGCATCACCACCAAGCCGCGGGCATCGAGCGTGCGCGTTGGTTTGACACCAGGAGGCGGCGGCGCCACGATCCGGCCGCCATCGATCCACAGGTCGCCAACCACACCGTCCACGGTGTTGGTTGGATCGTAAATCGTTCCCCCGGCAATCTTTAGCATGACGTCCGATTGTAAACTCCAACCGTAGTGCGGGACCATAGTCCCGTACGGATGGTGCGCCAATTTTCGTACGGGCCAGTGACTGAAAACCAGTGGTCCCGTACTACGACGCCTTATTCCACCTCAGCAACAGAGCTGCTCCCATGCCAAAAGCAATTAAAACGGCGCTCGGCTCGGGCACAACGTTCGAATTGTAGGCCGCAAGCAACTGCGAGAGCTCTGGCGTGACGACCGTGGTCCCCAGTTCGGCCCGCAGCAGCGCGAAGTCG
Organism: Pirellulales bacterium; assembly: GCA_022841705.1. Classification (GTDB taxonomy): domain Bacteria; phylum Planctomycetota; class Planctomycetia; order Pirellulales; family Lacipirellulaceae. Next base: position 522,742 of record JALHQZ010000002.1, on the reverse strand, counting down.
GCAAAGTTCGTCTGGCCATCGCCGTTAAGATCGCCTCGCCGCCAGGAGTTGATGTCGGCCACCGCTTGCCGGTGATTCCAACCCGCGACGAACGCCGCTAAGTCTCCGGTTGGCGCACCGTTGATCACCGAGCCCGAAACCACGCCATCGAGATTAATGTCGCCGGGAATCGAGTACTGCGTGCTCGGTAATAGATTCTCGATCTGGGCGCGGTAGTGCGGCGTGCTGAGGTCGCTAAACACCGTGATGTTGCCATACACTAATTGCACAGGCGCTCGCGCGTTCTGATCTTCATCCACAAAAATCGACGCCATGATTCCCACCAGTTTCCAATTCCCGCCGGCGTCTTTATAGAAGACCGGGCCACCGGAGTCGCCGTTGGCGCCTTGCGCTTCGTACGGCACGGCCGTCGAGCCGGGAATCGGATTGCCCTGGTTATCTCGCGCGCGATCGAACTGCGTGGCGAGTGTGATGAGCATCGGGCCATTCTCGCCGAATTGCACCAGGATGTTGTGTCCGTTGGGATCGCCTTCGTCTCCGGTGATGATTTCGTCATCCGACACGCGATTGCGGCCCCAAACATTCGTACCGGTCACGTTGTTGCGATAGTAGCCATGATAGGCGGCCGAGTCATAGAGCGCGGGATTGTCGCTGACGTCGACGAACCCCGGTTGCCAGTGAAACTCGTAGTTCGCAGTGTCGAACCCGTTGAGATTTCGCGAGTAACCACTGCCGATCATGAGGAGTTCCGTTCCCACCGCGGGCTGCGTAGTCGCCACGCTGATCGCGCGCGTGGCAGGGTTGTGCTGTTCCGGCTTGAGGCCCGACGAGACTTCGGCGCCGATGCGAAACATCAGTAGGTCCGAAGGGGTCGTAATTTCTGTTCCCCCGAACGACGTGGGATTCGACAGCGTGACAAACGTGTTGGGAATCAGCGGGTAAGTCCCGCCGGGGAGATTGATGGTTGCTGGCGGCGACGTTTTATTCACCGCGTGATTCGCAGTGAGAACCCATTGATTACCCAGATAGACGCCGGAGAAACCACCGGTGAGCGAATTGTGCCAACCGGGATCATCCGCGGGCGCGGAGGAGTTGATGAGCGCGGTGGTCGAGGGATCGCTGACGATCAGCGCCGCCGCGGATTGAGCAAGGAGTGCAGCGATTAGCAGCGTTGCTGCTCGATTCACACAACCCGCCATGCCCCCGCTCCATGTAGTACGGGACCGAATTCCCGTACAGCAAAATTGGCTCCCCCAATAATCACCGGCTCATTCCGTACGGGACTGTGGTCCCGTACTACAACGCTCGTTGGCGTTTGCGCCGCAGATACCACCAAGCAATTCCCGCGCCGGCGGCGATAGCGATCGAGTTCGGTTCGGGCACCGCGTTCGCGGCGGGGCTAGCAGAGGCGACCAAGCTGGATAGCTGCGCGGCGGTAACACTGCCGCCGAGTTGCCCGCGAAGAATCGCGAAGTCGGCGAAGTCCGTCTTGCCATCTTGGTTGAGGTCGCCCTTCTTCCACGACAGAATGTCGCCGGCGCCTTGCTGATTGTTCCAGCCGCTCACAAAAGCCGCGAGGTCGCCCGTTGGCGTGCCATTGACCACGCTGCCCGAAACCACGCCGTCGAGATTGACATCACCGGCGATGGAGTAATTGTTGTCTGCCCGCAGATTTTCAAGTTGCGCGCGGTAGTGCGGGTTCGTGAGATCGCTGAAGACCGTGCGGTTGCCGTAGACCGTTTGCGCGATTGACTGGCCACTATCTAGGAAGATCGCCGCCATCACGCCAACCAGTTCCCAGTTCGAGCCATTCTTGGTGAAGACGGCCCCGCCCGAATCACCCGGCGCCGCTTGGGCTTCAAACTGCGTGGCGGTCGAGCCGGGAATCGCCGCGCCGCTATTGTTGCGCGCCCGGTCCCATTGCGTAGCTAGCGTAATCAGCAGCGTGCCACCAGGGAGTTGCACGACGATGTTGTTGCCGTCGGCGTTGCCATCTTGAATCACCGCATCATCGGCCACGCGATTCTTACCCCACGTATTGCCGCCCGTAGAGGCGGTGTGAAAGTACCCATGCTTCGTTGCCAAGTTGGGATTCGCCTGTTGCACCCACGAGTCGTTCCAGTGGAACTCGAAATTGACCGTGTCCTCTCCAGCAAGCGCACGAGTCGAGCCGTTCCCAATCATCAACAGTTCCGCGCCGACTGCCGGTTGTGCACTGCCGATGGTGATTGGTTTGGTATTAGGGTTTTGCTGCTCCGGCTTAAGGCCTGTATTTGTTTCCGTGTCGATGCGGAACATCAGCAGATCAGAATTGGCGGTCAAACCAATGCCGCCGAAGCTGCCCGGATTAGTGAGTGTGCGGAACGAGTTCGGAATGATGCGATACGAACCTCCGGGCAAATTGGCGACCGTCGGCCGAGCATTGGGATTGACAACGTGATTCGCTGTGAGCACCCACTGGTTACCGAGATAGATCCCAGAGAATCCCGTCAGGGCATTATTCCAGCCGGGATCGTCGGCTGGCGCCGTCGTGTTGATGGCTGCGATCCCCGAGGCATCACTCACAATGAGCGCCGACGCACTGCGGCACGAGATCGCCAACGTCCCCGCGACCACGGCACCAATAAGCAACCGAATTGAGAAGGTTACCATCTGTTCCTAGCCGACAATCCAAACCACTTGCATTCAGGATGAGAAACCGGCGGGCCGCGCCTCTTCAGCCCTACCGATCCACAGCCTTCAGAATACCCGATTTCGCAGGTTCCGCCAGCATTTTTACGGGAAAAGCGGGCAGTAGACAGAGGGCAGCAGGCAGCGATTGTTACGGTTCTGGCAGCGCTAAGGTTCGAGCACCCTTGGTATTCGCCCCTTCCAGGCTTCCCCGCGGAGGCCGATGATTGAGCTGTTGGCGCCAGTCCTTGCTACTGGCTGCTGCCCACTGCCTTCTGCCCACCCCCACCATGCACTACGTCACCCGCGAAATCGAGTTCTGCTACGGCCACCGGCTGCTGAAATACGCCGGGAAATGCCGCCATTTGCACGGCCACAATGGCAAAGCGGTGATCACCATCGCCGGCGAGAAGCTCGACGAGCGGGGGATGGTGCTCGATTTCTCGGACATCAAGGAGGTGGTCGCTACCTGGATCGACGAGAACCTCGATCACCGCATGATCCTCTGCCGCGAAGATCCGGCCGTCAAGGTTCTGCAGGAAATGGGCGAGCCGCTGTACCTGTTGGACGAAAACCCCACGGCGGAAAACATCGCCAAGGTGATTTACGAAGTCACTGAACGGGCTGGCTTCCCGATCGTCGAAGCCCGGCTCTGGGAAACGCCGAAGTGCTTTGCTACTTTCCGCCGCTAAGGCGGACGAGGGCCAACTAACGCGCTAAGCCGCGGGGCGGGCTTTCAAGCCTGCATTTAATGCGGCAATCCGCAGAAAGTGCTGGCGATGCGGCAATGTGGCGCCTGTGGCACAGGTGCTGTGTCCCCTATTTGCCAAAAGCTAGCCTAAAGAACTGCGGCTCGCCGCAGTCAACCACCCTAGCTTGATCTCTCAGGCCGAGCAATCAGACGTCGAAAAGCTCTGTCTCGGAGACCAAGCTGCAGGGGAAAAATTGAGCCCGATCGGCGCCGCTGGCGGCCGATCGGGCTCTTTCCCCCCTGGGTAGTTTGGTGTGCGGCGAGGTTTCGTATCGCCGCTGGATCGCGGGAAGTCAGTTCAGTGCAAATGAACCGGACGCTAGTGCGTGGCGGCTGATGCGAGCCCCTTGTGTCCGCCGGAAGATATCGGCACGCCGCGGTTCCGACCTTGACGGTTCGGCAAAATGTGCCGATGAACCGTTTTCCGAAGAGCGGCAGCGGAGATTTGTTGGATCGACTTTGCCGGTTGTGCCGATTGTGACAGACAGCGGCTCCGTTCTGCGAGGGCGATGCCGCTGCGCTAGCGTGCTGTCACTGCTGGTACGAAGTTGCGAATAGAAGGAACGTCGCCGTGGGCAGAGTTTCCCGAATTGCGGATTGGCTACTCAAAAGTCCCATCTTGTGGGGCGGGCTCGCTGCGCTGGCGTTTTACGCCGGGCTGAAAACGGGCGGGTACAGCGAGTCCGGTTTTATGTACCGGTACTTTCTGGGGCACCCCATTCTGGTGGTGACCACGGTCCTCTTTTTCGTGGGGATGGCGGAACTGGTGATCCGGTCGCTGTCGCTCTTCGCGCAGTTCAGCGTGTTTCGCCAGCCGCTCCTTCCCCCGATCATGCTTGGCGGGCAACCCGCGGAGGACGCAAAGTCATTGCTCACGGAACTCGCCAGCGCCGCGAGTTACTTGCAACAAACCTATCTGGTGCGCCGGCTACGCGAAGCGCTCGACCACGTAAGCCGCAAGGACTCGGCGGAAGATATCGACGAGCGCCTAAAGCACTTGGAAGAGATCGACATCGCGCGGATGAGTTCGAGTTATGCGCTGATGCGGATCATCATTTGGGCGATCCCGATCCTGGGCTTCTTGGGCACGGTGGTGGGCATCACCATGGCCATCGCGGAGCTCAATCCCGAGGCGCTCGAAAAATCACTCGGCATCGTGACCTTCAACTTGGGCATCGCCTTCGACACCACAGCCCTCTCGCTCGCTTTGGCGATGGTGCTGATGTTTACCAAATACTTTGTGGAGCGCGCGGAAGACAAACTGCTGAGCGCCGTTGATGAGCGGGCCGCCCAGGAACTTTCGGGCCGGTTCCGGCAGTATGGTTCGTCGACCGATCCGAACGTCGCCGCGATTCGGCGGATGTGCGATCAAGTGGTGCTGGCGGTCGAAAGCATGGCGTCCCGCCAAGCGGAAGTGTGGCGCGGGACCATTGAAGAAACGCAGCGGCAATGGGCGGTTTCCACCACCCAGACCGCGGCAGCATTGGAAGAAACCCTTGCTTCCGGCTTGCGCCGCAACTTGCGCGATCATGCCACGGGGTTGGTCCACGGCATCGAACAGCAGCTTGGAATCCTCAACGGTGGGCTGCAAGAACAGGTCCGGTCGCTCAACCAGTGTGTGGACGATCACCTCACGTCGCTCACGCGGCGCACCACCGAAGACGTCCAGGCGATTCAAGCCGCCACCGCGCGGCACGTTTCGCAGCTTGATACCGAAGCGAATCGACTGGTCGGCAACTTGGGTTCGGGCTTCCAGCAACTGGCCGAGATTCTGGTGGAAGGTTTGCAGCGTCATGCCGAGGCACTCACAACTGCCGAGCAGGACTTGGCGGCCAACCATCAGCAGCACGTGGCTGAGATGGAAGCCGCGCTAGCCAAAGCGATGGTTCTGGCAGCCGACCGGCAAGAGAAGCTGATCGCGCAGAGCGAACGCGCCTTGCAAGAGATGCAGGGGACGCTGGTCTCTGTGGCCAACTCGACCGTCGAACATCAAGCGCAACTCGTCCGTCAAGGCGAAGTGCTGCTCAAGGTGGTGGGCGCCACCAACCAAGTGCAGCAGCTTGAGGAAGCGCTCTCGCAAAACCTCTCTTCACTTGGCCGAGCGCACAACTTTGAAGAGACGCTGCTGAGCCTGTCGGCGGCGATTCAGCTCTTGAGCGCGCGCGTTGGTCGTGAACAACCCCGGTCCGGTGGTCCGCAACTTTCCCATCAGGCGGCATGAGTCGGCCTTCGCGAGATAACGCCGTCCCCGTTGCGCTGTTCCCGTTTCTCGCCGTGCTGCTCTGCACGATGGGGGCGCTGGTGGTGGTGATGATCGCCCTCTCGCGCGCCGGGGCGGAGAATGCCCGCCGTGAAGCGGCTCGGCGGCCAACGCCCGCTGTCGACGAGAACGCCCAGAAACTGGCCGAAATTAAAAAATTTCAGGCCGAGGTCTCCCAGGCGAAACAAGAAGTCGACGCGAAACTTAAAGCCGAGATCGAGCGTGTCGCCGCCATCGAAGCGAGCATTCGCCGCCAGCAGGAGAAACTCGAAAAGCTGAAACTCGCGGTGCAGGAACTGGTGCTGATGGAACAGGAGCACTACGACGATCGAGAGCAAGCCGAGCGCGAACTGGCACGGCTGAAGGAGTTGATCGCCGTGGGGGAGAAGTCGCTTGAAGAACTTCAGTCGCAGCAAGCGAGGGCTAAGAAATCATTCGCGATCCTGCCGCATGTTGGCGCCGGGGGGACTCAGCGCCGGCCGCTGTACTTCGAGTGCGTGGGTGACAAAATCATCTTACAGCCCGAAGGCATCGAGCTAGTGGAAGAAGACTTCTTGCCACCGTGGGGGCTGGGTAGCCCTTTGGCGGTGGCGATTCGCACCGCGACAGAATACTATCGGAAGAGCCCGCAGTCCGTTACCGATACCGAAGGGGCGCCTTATCCGCTCATCATCGTGCGGCCCAGCGGCGTCGAGCTGCATAGCGCGGCGCTCGCGGTGCTGAACAGTTACGAAGGCGATTTTGGCTATCAGGCGGCGCCGCAAGATTGGAAGCTGGCTTACCCCGATGCGAATCCGGAACTGGCGAGCAGGATTCAAAACGCAGTCGACATCGCCCGGCAGCGCCGTAAAGCGCTCGCCCAAGCGGCACCGATGGCATTTGGCCCCGGTTTTGGCGGCGGCGGTTCCCCGGGCGGTGCGGAAGGACCGGGGTTGTCGGGCGACTACACCACGGGAGGTTTGGGCGGCGGTAATCCCGGCGCCGAAGGATCGGAAGCCGCCGATCCCGAGGAGCGATTCTTCACCGAGGAGCTCAACACCGCTTCGCAGCAAGCCAAATCCGGTAACGGTTCCGGCCAGAGCGGCACGGCAAGGGGCGCCGCGCAAGGATTCAGCGCGCCGTATCGCTCGCAAACCCCTACTTTCGGAACCACCGAGGCCAACCCCTACGCCGAACTTGCCGCTGCCACGAGTTCAGCCGAATCCAACTCCGGTCAGGCCAACACGGCGGGCGCCACTGGTGGTCCGCAGTCAAACGGAAGCGCAGAGGGCACTAGCGCTGCGGGTTCGGCGAGTGCGAACAGCGGCGCAGCGCAGCAATCGCCGACGGCGCAAGCCTCGGCAGGGAACAGCGGCGGTGCTGAAGGAAATCTTTCTATGCCGTCGCCAACCGATCCACAACAGCAGATGTCCGCTTCCTCTCCAGCGAAGTCAAAGGATGCGCAAGTTGATGCGGCCGCTGCCAAACGCGCCGAGTCGGTGTGGGAACCGAAGCGGCCCGACGACGTGGCGGTGCGACGCCGAGTACAAGTCATCGTCCGCGGCGACCAGTTGGCGATTCTCTCTGATGAGACGCCGCCGAGCGGCGTTTCGTATTGGACCGCCAACAGCCAAACCGTGGTGCTCGATCAGCCGACGCCAGCGCATGTGCCAGCATTCATCGACGCCATGCGGAAGCATGTGACCGGCTGGGGTTTCGCGGGTGATGGTCTGTTCTGGCGCCCGGTAGTGTATCTGAACGTCGCCCCCGGTGGTGAACAGCGGGCGCAAGAGCTCGCTGCGCTGCTGAAGAACTCGGGGCTGGAAATGCAGATCGCCAGCCCCACTAGCGCGCCGCAGACGGCTAATGAGTCGACGGGAGGCAGTTATGCGCCGCGGTGAGCAAGCCGAGATTGAAGAAGTTGGACAAGATTCGTTCCTCGATGTGGTCTCGAACATCGTGGGGATTCTCATTCTGCTGGTGGTGATCGTTGGCGCCCGCGCGGCGCGGCACGCCGGAGGGGATGATACTCCTGCGCCTCCGCAAGTTACTGGATACGAAGTCGAAGCCGCCGCCAAACGAGTGCTGGCCGAGCGCAACGAAATCGCCAGTAAAGTGCAGCGCACTGTCGCCGCGATTGCAGAAGCCGAGCTCCGTGAAGAAGAGCGGCTATCGCTCACCACGTTTGTCGCCCAATTGGAACAAGAGCTGGCGGCCGAGAAGGAAAAGCTTTCCACCCAAGAACAGCGCGATTTAGAACTCCGCACGGAGCTGGCCCAGTCCCAAGCCAAACTCGAAGAGCTTACGCGGCAGCAAATTTCGATCACTCCGGAAGACTCCGCTCCGCTGGCGCTTGAATGCTTGCCGACCCCTTTCGCACGCGCTGCTGAAGGTGAGAAGGCATATCTGCGGATTAAGGGGGGACGGATTCAACCTGTGCCAATGCCGGAGCTTGAAGCGCTGCTCATCGAGCGCTTGCGCGGCGCGGCAGCGCAACTGCGCGATCGTGGACGAGTTGATGGCATGGTCGGGCCGGTGAACGGGTATCGGTTGCGGTTCCTGGTGGAGCGCGTGTCGTCAACTGATCCCACTGGCGGCGTATCGAATCAAATTCGGGGCCCGATTTTCTATCTTGTGCCACCGGCAGATGTGGTGGGCGAAACCATCGAGCAAGCGCTTCAGCCCCACAGCGAAGTCATGGCGTACGTCGCCAAGCAGAAGAAAGTTGGTACGACGTTTTTGGTGTGGACTTACGCCGACAGCTTTGGTGAACTGAGTGAACTCGAACGAGCGCTGTACGACCGGGGCTTCCCCGTGGCAAAGTGGCTACTGGCCCCGCAAGCTCGTATTGGCTTCTCACCGAATGGGCGTAAAGCGGTGGTGCAGTAGAACCCACTGCTTCACGCAAGGCCAAGCGGCGCCGACTCGCCCTCGAGCCCGACGACTTGTGCGGAATTCGCGCTCGCAATTTGGCCCAAGGCACTCGGCGCCGCGACAAGCTCCGACAGCCGCACCGCCGAAAGTTCTGCGCGCATTGCCGCGGCCGTGCGCGCCATCACCTTTAGCAATTGGTGGCGAGTCTCATCGGTCAGCCCCGCAAGTGGCGGCACGCTGGGCACAATACCCGCGTCAAACGTCTCGCACAGTTCGAGGAGCGAGATCTTCTCCAGCGGCCGCTGTAAGATGTAGCCGCCTTCGACACCGCGCAGCGACTTGAGCACATCGCTCCGGACCAAGCTGCGCAAGATTTGCAGCAAGAACCGTTCGGGCATGTGGCCCTGTCGCGCGAGCACGGCGCACGACATCGGCTTACCATCCGGTGCGCTGGCCAACTGCAAGAGCGCCTGCAGCGCATAGGCGACGGTGCGCGAGAGCTTCATACCGGTCGACTCCTTCGGGGAATCAAGCCGAAGCTTTGGGAGAAGAGAAGAGTGGAACAAATCGATGCGCGGCAATCGACCCCGCCAAGTCGATCTCGCCGCAACGACGACCGCAATCATATCGTCGCCAGTTAAAGAAACCAGAGAAGAATCAAAGAATCACCAAAATATTGCGGATTAATTCAATTCGGTTTTATGCAACTATAAATCTCCGTCACGGATACAAGCGACAACCGAACCTCACCCTCCCGCGTTCGCGGGATATCATATCAACAGCGAGAATTCACCAGCGAGCATAGGGCCCCATTAAGAGGTTCTTGTGAAATAATCTCTTTCAGCCAACAAGTATTCTATTGGTTCGCGGCGCCGAAAAACTGTCAATCATCAGCCAAAGTAAAGGAAGAAATCTAGCAAATCCTGGTCTATTTAGAGGCATCTCCACCGCGAAACGATTTCCAGACCAGCACTAGCGCGCCGATTACCAGCAGCGAGTCCGCAATGTTGAAGTTGGGCCAGACCCAATTGGCGTTGTATTGCAACAGAATCCAGTCGCGCACGGCGTAAATGCGTTTTCCGGCTGATGGAATTCCCCCAGGCCACACGAGGCCGTGCAGGCCGAGGCGGTCGTAAAGATTACCCAGAATGCCGCCCAACACACCACCAAGCGTGAGGCAAATCACCCAATCTTTGGCCGCCCCATAACGGAACAGCCAGATCGGCAAGGCGATGACTGCGGCGATGCTCACGATTGCAAACAGCCAGACTTTGCCCTGGCCGAATCCGAAGAGCGCCCCTTGATTGAGGGTCGATTGAATCCCAACGTATTCCGGCCAGATCCAATCGACATGCCCGGTGAGCGCGCCAGGCCAAGAGAAAACCCACGCTTTCGTGAGCAAATCGGCGATCACTCCCACCAGGGCGGCGCCAAAGAACAGGACGAACCGCGAGCGCGGAATCGGCGCTAGATCAGAGGAGATGGCCGGCTTCGATGTCACGCGATTCGCCTTGCGGGTTGAATGAACTGTGGCTCATTCTAACCCGTTGCGAGAATCGCAAGAATAGGGTTCTGCCGAAGGTATACTCACGAAGCGTTTTCGAGCTTCTCGGCGCACTTCACACAGACTGCAGTGAAGGGAATCGCCGCCAGACGGAGTTTGGGGATTACCCCTGCACATTCCTGACAGGTGCCGTAGGAGCCTTCTTCGATGCGATGAAGCGCTTCGTCGATGGCCCCGAGGGTGCCTTCTTCCGACTGCATCAGCGTGAGGGTGAACTCCTGCTCGAAGTTTTCGCTCCCGAGCTCGGCCATGTGGATGGGCATGCTGTTGGTTTCGCCCCCTTCCATCCCCGACTTGCGGAGGGCGGCGTCAGCCATCGAAGAAACATCACCCCGTAAACGCGACCGCAAAGACAACAGTTGCTCGCGGAAAGGCTTCATCTCAGCTTTCTTCATCCCCATCGATCTCCACACACTAATGAGCCATCGGCCGCCCCGCTGACGTGCGGGGACTCGGCCGAGATTTCTTAGTCTAAACCCGGTAGCACCCGGCGTCTACAATTGCGCTGCCAAGAGAACACCGGGTTTCGGACCGTTCTTGCCCCGCGCCAAGTGCCTTGCGAGGGCCAGCGGGGCGAACTAAAATCGTTGTAAGTTGTTTCCTGATCGATTGTTACTGCAATTCTTGCCCTCCGAATCGCTTCCTATGGTGAGGCCACGGGGGCAGGGTTCTCGGGAGTATTCCACCGGTGGCCGCCAGTTCTTCCGTTAGCACCGCCGTCGCGTACCAGCAGTGCATCATGCCTGGCTGTCGGGCGACTTACGACGTGGGCGAGGTCCGCACAAGCTGCGCTACGTGCGGGTCGTTGCTGGATATCTGCTACGACTGGGATGCGCTCCCGGTTCCCAACCGGCTAAAAGATTTCGAAGCGAAGTGGGCGCGGCGCAATGAACCCCTGTGCAAGAGCGGCGTGTGGCGATTCAAGGAACTGCTCTCGTTCGCGCCGGATGAGAAGATCGTCACCATCGGCGAAGGACAAACCCCGCTCCATCCGTCGCCGGGTGTGAGCGATTACATCGGCATGAAGCCGGGGCGGCTGCTGCTGCAGTACGAGGGGATGAATCCTTCGGGCAGCTTCAAAGACAACGGCATGTGCGCGGCGTTCACCCATGCGCATGTGATCGGCGCGAAGCGCGCCGCGTGCGCGTCGACCGGTAACACCAGCGCTTCACTTGCGCTGTACTGCTGCATGAGCCGGCTGATGCAAGGCGTGATCTTCATCGGCTCCGGCAAAATTAGCTACGGCAAACTCTCGCAAGCGCTTGACTACGGCGCCCTGACCGTGCAGATCGCCGGCGACTTCGACGACGCCATGCAGCGCGTGCAGCAGATTTCGCAGAAGCTGGGCATCTACCTGGTGAACAGTGTGAACCCCTTCCGCTTGGAAGGCCAAAAGACCATCATGCTGCGCGTGCTGGAAAGCATGAACTGGGAGATTCCGGACTGGATCGTCGTGCCTGGTGGCAACCTGGGCAACAGCAGCTCATTCGGCAAAGCATTTCACGAACTTAAATCACTAGGGCTGATTGACCGCGTTCCGCGGCTGGCGGTGATCAACGCTGCCGGAGCCGATACGCTCTACGAGCTCTACGAAAAGCGGGGCGTGCGCTGGAACCACGGCGAACCCGATCAAACCAAAATCGATGGCTACTACGCCGAACTCGACGCCGGCGCCAAGAAGGCGGATACCATCGCCAGCGCCATCGAAATCAATCGTCCCGTAAACCTGCACAAATGCCTCCGGGCGCTCGAGTGCATGCACGGTGTGGTGCGCGAAGTGACCGACCAAGAAATCCTCGACGCGAAATCGCAAGTCGGCGCCAGTGGCCTGGGCTGCGAACCGGCGAGCGCGGCCAGCGTGGCGGGCGCCAAGATGCTCCGCGAAGAAGGCATCATCGACCCCGACGAACGCGTCGTCTGCATCCTCACCGGCCACCAGCTCAAGGACCCGACCGCCACGGTCGCCTATCACACCCACGATCAGAACGAGTTCAACAAAGTCCTCGGCAGCCGCGGCGTAAGCCGGGCCGCGTTCGCCAATCGCGCCGTGCAGGTGGAGAATGATCTCGACGCGATTGTGCGGGTGATACAGCTGAATAGTTAAAGAGGTAAGTTTGATCGGAAGTTACTTCGTGCAGCCAAACGGCTCACGTCTCTTCGGTATCACGGAGGAACAAAAGCTTTGCCCACTCAAGTCGCCATTCACGGAGCCGCCGGACGCATGGGCCGCCGGCTCATCGCCCTCGGTCACGCCGATCCAGAAATCAGCCTGGTCGCCGCGATTGAGCGCGCCGGCGCCGACGTGCTGGGCCAAGACGCGGGAGTGCTCGCCGGAGTGGGCGAGATCGGACTGCGGCTCGCGCCCGACTGGCCACGGCGGGCCGATGCGGTGATCGATTTCTCAGTGCCCGAAGCGGTGGAAGGCGTCGTCGCGAAATGCCTCGAACACAAGTTGCCGTTGGTGCTGGCCACAACTGGCTTTGGACCCGAAGTGGCGGAGCAGATTCACGCTGCATCGAATCAGCTTCCCGTCTGCTGGGCGCCGAGCATGAGTATGACCGTGAACCTCACCATGAAACTGGTGGAAATCGCCGGCCGCGCGCTACGCGATCATCCCTCGGGCGCCGATGTCGAGATTATCGAACGGCATCATCGCTTCAAAGAAGATTCGCCCAGCGGCACGGCGCTCGCCTTCGGTCGGATCGTCGCCGACGCGATGGGCCAAACCACTAGCGCCCACGGTCGCGAAGGCCGGCCCGGCGCTCGGCCGCATCACGAAATCGGTTACCACGCCGTGCGAACCGGCGACAATCCCGGCGAGCACACGATTATCTTCGGGCTGTTGGGTGAGACGCTCGAGCTGCGCGTCGCGGCCAGCAACCGCGACTGCTACGCCCAAGGCGCCTTGGTGGCGGCCCGCTGGCTGCAAGGAAAGCCGGCCGGGCTTTATGACATGCAGGATGTGTTGGGGTTGAAGTCATCGGTGGTCGGTGATCGGTGATCGGAAAAGCGCGATCGGTAACAACAAACAGCTCAGAGCCAGTAGCCAACAGCCATGTTCGAAGAATCCTCCGCTGACGATGAACTCGCCTGGCGCGAAACCTATTTCATTTTGTTCCGCAGCCGCAACCGGCCCACGCTTACTCAGGTTGAGGCGGCGATTGGCGGCGCCGGCAAGCGGCTGGCAATGGATCATCTCGAAGCCGACGAAGAGGGCTACTTTCAGTCGGTGCTCGTCCAAGCGCCGGAAGACAGCGCCGCGATGGAGATCAGTCTCGAAACGGGCGAAGCGGTGCTCGAACAGAGCGCCGAAGTCGCCACCACCCTGCGCAAGCAACTCACGGCCGAACAACTGAATGATCTGTTTCGCGCCGACGCTCGGCTCGACGTGATGCACTTCGAACGCCTGGGCGCGGGCGAGTTCGAAGATGAAGACGACCCCGATTTTGAAGGCCTTAATCCGGCCAGCCTCATTGCCGTGGTTAACGCCCTCACCCGGCTCACCCGCGGCATCGCCATCGACCCCGCCGCCGGCGAAGTGATGCTGTGAGGGACCGGGGGTCAGGGGCTGGGGAAGTTTGGTATCGTCGTGAAGTTCTACCAGCCTTCTTTCACCTCTACGGCTTGTGTCTTTCTAAAACGCAGCGTTCATCGCCCTAGCCCCTAGCCCCTGCACCCCAGCCCCTTTCCCATGCTCGCCAAAGAAATCAAACCCGGTGTGATTGTCGTGAACGAAGGCTCGCCGTGCCTCATCGAAGGCGTGCATGTGCAGTCCCCTTCGGCCCGCGGCGGCGCAACGCTCTACAAGTTTCGTGCGCGGAATCTTGTGACCAAGCAAAAGGTTGACATCACCCTAAAGGGAACCGACAACCTCGTCGACGCCGATTTTGAGAAGCGCGCGGTGTCGCTGATGTACGTCGACCCGGATTCAGCGCACCTGCTCGATGCGGAGAACTACAACCAGTATTCGCTGCCGATCGCCGACGTGCAGCAAGAGCTGAACTACGTGACCGAAGGCCTCGAAGGGATGCTCGCGCTCATTTACAACGACGAATGCGTCGGCCTACAGCTCCCGCCCACCGTGCTGCTTAAGATCACTCAATGCGACCCGGCTGTCAAAGGCAACTCCGCTACCAGCCGCAATAAACCCGCCAAGCTGGAAACGGGCCTCGAACTGCAAGTGCCTGAGTACCTCAAGGAAGGCGAAACGATTAAGGTTGACACCCGCACATGCGAGTTTCTGGGCCGGGCGTAAGCTCTGTTAGCTTTCAAATGTCAGCCGGATGACTTCTTGATTCAGGTCGATGAGCGACTCCGCCATGTCAACGTTCACCTGCGCCCCATTCGGCAGGCCCACAGCTTCGCCGGATTTAAGGATGGGGCCTTTCTCCAGGACATAGTGAGTCACATTATAAATATGTGCCGCCAGCGCCTGCGGATCACCCACGAAATGCGGGACTTCAAATTCACGGTGGCCGAGCGCTTCGAGGCCGGTAGTGAAGAGCCGGTACCCCCCCTGCTCTTCCACCACGCGGAAGTCGATCCAAAGATTCAGGGGCAGATCGTCGGGCTTGCTGGCTAAAGCGAGTTGGCGAAACGCGGCCGGCTCGTGAACCATCCCGCTCGCGCCCCACACGATGCCCGCCGCTTCGCACGCGGCCGATACAGCACACGCCCATCGGGTCAGATGCTGTGTGCGCTGGAGCCGCACTTTGTTTTCATCCAGCAGCGTGAGGATAACGTGCCCACAATGCGGTTTGAGCGCCGCCTCCGCTTCGGGCCAGTACCATGCCGTCGCGCACGGGCCTTCCAAGTGCTGCCACGGAATGGGACGATCGACCATGGTGTAGTTGATGGTCGCCTCGCCTGCCACAAACGTCGCCGCCGTCGCCGTCCGGCTGGTGCAGCGCGCCGAAGCGACATCGGGAAACATCGCGGCCAGTTCTTCCAGCACCCGCTCAGCCGACGGCGGCGTCAAAGTATTGAGCGCGATCAGCGCAAGTTGAGGTTGAGCGCTCATCGATACTACTTGGTGGCGCGAGCTTGAATCACCCGCGGCAGGTGGGCTAAATCTTTCAGCGTCGGCAAGAGTTCGAGGCCAGCTGTTCCAGCAACCAGCGCTTCCACGCGCGTTGCGATCATCGGGCTCACTTCCATGAGCAGCAGCCCTTGTGGCGCCAGCTTGTCCGCTGCTTGCGGCAACAACCGCTCGATGACACTCGTTCCCTCCGGTCCGCCATCGAGCGCCAGCTTCGGCTCATAATCGCGCACATCCGGATCGGCGACGGCCAATTCTTCGGTGGTCAGGTACGGCGGATTCGAAAGAATTACATCAAACTTGGCATCAGCCGGCGCGGCGGCCAGCAGATCACTTTCAAAGAACTCGATCCGCTCCGCCACCTGGTGCCGCTCAGCATTGCGCTGCGCAATCGTGAGTGCAGCAGGACTGAAATCGAACGCCAGCACCCGTGCCGCTTTGCATCGTCGCGCCGCGCACACCGCCAGGATACCGCTCCCCGTGCCGACATCCGCGATCAACAGTTCTGCCTGCTCGCGCCCCGCTTTCTTCAAATGATCGCCCAGTGCAACCACGAGCAGTTCCGTCTCGGGCCGCGGGATCAGCACATCCGGCGAGACTTCAAACTCCAGCGAATAAAACTCGCGCCGACCCACAAGATACGCCACCGGAGTCCCTTGCGAACGTCGCTTCACGATCTCGCGGAACTTGGTGCGCAACTCTTCAGAAGCGGGTTCCTCGAAAGCCGTGTACAGCTCGATTCGCTTGCAGCCCCGCACGGCAGCCAACAGCACTTCCGCATCCAGCCGCGGCGAGTCGGCATTCCGCTTAGCAAAGTACTCCGTCGTCCAGTTCAGCAGCCGGCCGATGGTCCACGGGTCTTCGGGAGGCATGGCGGCGAGGGGGCAAGAGGAAATTCCGGAGTCTGGAGTTCGGCGAACGCGCACACAACCCATCGGGTCGCCTTGATAATTCCTCCGGACTCCAGACTCCGGACTCCTCTCTTATTAATCCAGCTCGCCCATCTGATCGCGAAGCTGCTGCCGATCATAATCCACCAGCGCGTCGGTCACTTCCTGCAAGTTGCCGGCGACAATCTGATCGAGCTTATGCAGCGTCAGGCCGATGCGATGATCGGTCAACCGATTCTGCGGAAAGTTGTACGTGCGAATCCGCTGGCTGCGGTCGCCGGAACCAACCAAACTCTTGCGTTCATCGGCCCGCTTCTTGAGTTCTTCTTGCTGCCGAAAATCGTAGATGCGGCTCTTCAAGACCCGCAGCGCCTTGGCGAGATTCTTGTGCTGGCTCTTTTCATCCTGGCACTGCACCACGATGCCGGTCTCGTAGTGGGTCAGCCGAACGGCCGATTCCGTCTTGTTCACGTGTTGCCCACCAGGACCACTCGCGCAGAACTTATCGAGCCGATAATCGTCCGGCTTGATGTCGACTTCCACATCTTCCGGCTCCGCCATCACTGCCACCGTCGCCGCGGAAGTGTGGGTCCGGCCTTGCGTTTCCGTCTCCGGCACCCGCTGCACGCGATGCCCGCCACTTTCGTACTGCAGCTCGCGATAAACCCCTTCGCCTTCGAGCGCGAGCGAAATTTCCTTGAAGCCGCCAAGCTCTGTGGCGCTGAGGTCCATCACCTCCATCTTCCACCGCTTCATTTCCGCGTGGCGTTTGTACATTTCATACAAATCGCGCGCGAAGAGCGCCGCCTCATCCCCGCCGGTGCCAGCGCGGATTTCCATGATGCAGCGGGCGCGATTGGCGTCCTCGCCACCGATGGTCAGTGACAGGAGCTCGTTCCAAATTGCTTCGCGTTCTGCGATCAGCGTCGGCAACTCAAGTTCCGCCAGCTCCCGCAACTCCAGATCACCACCGCTGGCCATCGCCCGCGCATCGCTGATCTCGGTGTTGAGTTGCTTAAACCGACGATACTTTCCGCCGAGACGCACCAGGGAGCCGTGCTCGCGCGCCGTCGCCGCCAAGCGCGGACCATCCGCCAAGACCACGGGGTCGACGAGATCCCGCTCCAACTGCTCGAACCGCGCGAGCTTTGTTTCCAATAGTTCGCGCATTAAGAAGATACCGACGAAAGAAACAAGAACGGGGCCAAGCTGTCACGAACCACCATCAGTCCAGCGAACTCGTGCCCGGACACCAAACTCCGAACCGACAAGCTCGCCGCGCAAAAGTGGTCGCAGCTACTTCTTGCCCTTTTTGAGGCTGGCGTAGCCGGCGCTCTCGAACTTCTTCTTGAACTTGTCGATCCGGCCCGCCGTGTCGATGAACTTCACCTTGCCGGTGAAGAACGGATGACAAGCGTTGCAGATGTCGATCTTCAGTTCGGGCTTAGTGCTGCGCGTGACGAACGAGTTGCCACACCCGCAGGTGACCTTGGTTTCGTAATAGTTCGGGTGGATGCCTTCTTGCATGGCTCAAACCTCACACGCTTCCCCGGCACGGACTTGCCTGTCCCCAGAGAGCGTAAAATCGCGACTCGATGGCAAACCGCTCAGTCTATCGCGATTTCTCTCACTCCTCAAGCCCGCCGTCCCGCCAAACCGCGACCCATCGCGTCCTCCGGCCGCCCCGTAGCAAGCGGCCAAAAGTGTGCTAAAATCCAGGACACCGAGGCGAAAACCCCCGGGTCG
Source organism: Pirellulales bacterium (assembly GCA_022841705.1). GTDB lineage: Bacteria > Planctomycetota > Planctomycetia > Pirellulales > Lacipirellulaceae. Next base: position 504,970 of record JALHQZ010000002.1, on the reverse strand, counting down.
GCCCCGAATTTCGGGCGTATAGCTCAGTTGGTTAGAGCGCTTGCTTGACATGCAAGAGGTCGCAGATTCGAGTTCTGCTACGCCCACTCAATCTAACTCCCGCCGAGTCAACAACTTACGACACCTGCCCGAGTGAGGCAGTGCGGCGTTTTCCACCCGAGTTTTTCGGTAGTTTACCGAATAACTCGGGCAACCTGGAGAACGTGCGCTATGGCTCGCCCCCGTAAGTTGATCCCGAACTACCGTCGTCACACCACCGGTCAAGCTGTGGTGACGATCGACGGTAAAGACTTCTACCTCGGTCCGTACGGAACCGCCGCCAGTAAGGCAGCGTATGATCGAATCATCGGTGAATGGATTCCGCATCTTGCACCACGAGTTGTTTGATCTCGTACTTCTGCCCGCTGTAATAGATGATGTTGCCCGGACCAAACTCGCGCAGCGCCGTGAATCGCGGACGAGAGATGTACTCCCCGGCATCTCCCACGGGGATGAAAACGCGCAGTGGGAGACGAGTAAAGTTATAGCCCGGAAGGAAAGGCAATTCGCCCTTTAGGCCAGTACACCCGAACTTTGGCTCGTTCAACGCGAGTGGGAAGGATGCTGCTCAACGTGAGCAACACAGGCATCGTGAGATCGCCGACATGGCTTGCAAACGTTTTAATCACCGAATCAAGCTCAATCGGATTCAGCCGGTTACGATGTCGCGTCCTTCGAAGTCGACGGGACCGACCTGCACATAGAAGTTAAGGCAACCACTCGCTCACGCGAGAATGATAACTGCTTCTGGCTTTCGGCCAACGAGGTGTTGGTCGGCACCAGTGACCAGCGATGGACCGTGTCGGGCCGAAACCACGTATCCAACGGCGGCAAGTTCTAACTCTACCGCGCGAACGGCGTCATTGCGTGATGGTCCAACGCCGTCGGGTAAGAGTGCCACTCCACGCCGCACCAGCAACAGGCCTCGGACTGATGTCTCTCGTGCTTCCGACATGCGCAAGAAAAATGGGAGGTAATCGCCCAGGCTATTGTCAGATTGAGAAGGAAGCCTGGGCTCAGCCTCCCCCTGCATGATACTAGCCTTTGGGAATTCGTGTCTACCTCGCTAGTCGACGTAGCCAATGTTTGTCTGGGCGCGATGACGTCGCCCCGACCGACTCCGAAAAGAAAGTGTGTCAGTTCACTCAGGTCGAACCGACCGGTGGCAGTATCGCGAACAACGACACGCCCTCCTGGAGCAGATAACGTCACCGTTCAGCGGGCCGCGGTCAACCCACCTCCAACAAAATGAGCGATCTCGACCGCGGCTCCGTTGCAACGGTTTGTTCGTCGGATCAGTTCACGATGCCGGCATTGTCGCCTCCAAACTCATGTTCGAAAACAACTGAGTGTCCAAGATTGCTCGCTGCTATCCCAAGAGCGGATTCGAAAGTTTTTCTCTACGGAACAACGCTACACAACTTAGCCCCAAGGTCAAACAAAGTACAGACGACGGCTCAGGCACAGCTGTGATATTGATCGTCAGCGAGTCGGCATCAACGCCGCTTCCCCAAGTGTAAGTAAAAGTGCTGCCGACTGGTGCAAGTCCAAGATTTGCGAGCGTTCGATTGATCCAAGTTGTCGTATTGGAAAGCTGCGTTCCAGAGACATAGTTTTGGGGCACAAGCAGCATTGAATTAAACGCAGTCAAGCCAAAGTAATCGCCTGTCGCGGAACTGGGAAAGTTGGAACCGCCCGTACCCGGTCCGAAGCCGACATTAAATGAGCCGTAACCGGTGGGAGCGATCGTCAGAAATCGATAACGCGCAAACCCCATACTAGTATTGCCGCCACGGAAGTTGCCGGTCGCTGCGTCCAGGTTGATCTGAGCACCAGGAAATGAATCAAAAAGGGTGAGGCCCGAAAGGTTAGCCGATCCCGAGCCTGTTGCTACTACGTCGTTACCGACCTGGGCGAAATTTATGATGAGGTCCGCGCGAGCAGTAGAACAAAAGAGTGCGATCGCAATGGTGCAGATGCAACCCAAGATGTGGCAACGAGGCATACCGATGGTTCCTTAGTCAAGAATCGATGAGCTTTTTTATTATACTCTGCAACGACGAACTTGTTATTAGACAGAAACTTCTTCAGTAAGACCTGCATATTGAAGGAGGCCGTCAGTATGCAGCTTGGCTATTTTAGCGTTTGGCCTCCGGCTGCTTCAAGCATGGACAGCAACGCTCCTGTCGTCGGAGTGGACAGAGAAACGACAGTTCCGAAGCAGCCCAGGACGAGAACCGTCATTTCGCTCGGGCTTCAAGCCCTATGGAACGACACGCGATTTCTGATGAGCAAAAGATTTCCTACAATACCTGGCTGGTAGCGCGAGTCCTTGGGCCACCCTCGCATCGACCAACAGCCTCTCTTATAGGATCTCGCGTTTTCGACGCCTCTAGTGGAGGCTCATTTTGGTTTCAAGCTCGCCTCAGAATTCTGAAGGACTGCTCGAAGTCTTAATCGAGCCGCACCGAGAGCTTGGGTTTGTGACGAAGAGGTTTCTTGAGTTTCACGGCCGTTAGGTACCCTATGCCTCCGATGGTCATGAAGGTATCGATCTTCGTGTAGCACAACACCACGCGCATGATCGCAACAACTTGCCCTGTCGTTTCGGTCTGCTCCGCTTCATGTGAAGTCAACGGGATCTTGGCGCCATAAGGTGCTGACGCTTCGGCCCCGACTTGTCCGGTCAACACAGATCCTATTATCACCACGAGAAATGGTAGCGGTCGGAGCACATTGCCTTGTAAGTACGGTAGGCCCGGATTGTTGAAGATCCTTGCTGGGTAGCTGAGGTCGATTTCAGGCTAGGATTGCCTAAGCTTTCGGCAACGCGCCTATTTGCACCACCCAGTCGGAGGCCCTGCGCTGAGTGTTACTCGCTCTTTAATTTCGACACAAGAAAATTGGCCACCGAGCCATACTTTGTGTCTTCATGGCCCGGATACGAGGTGATCACTTCGGTACCATATTCACTCAGTTTTTCCGCCAGCATCAAACCGTTTAGTGCCGAGTGTGCTGGCGCGGGATCGGGCTGTCCGATGACGGGTGGGGTCTGCTGATTTGGATAGTCCAAATAAATTGGCGGTGCACTTTGATTGACGTGCTTGATTGGAGAATACTCCACTATCAACGGCAGCAGCCGTTCACGGTTGGCGAGCAGGAGCTGGAAAGCTTCCGTGGATGTTCGTCCCGGCGTCGAAAAACCAAAGGCTTGTCCTCCATAGTCGGCATTCGGAATCCATTCTTGGAATTCCATCGGATCGAGCGTGGTTTGTGCCCGATAGGCCGCGACGCAGGTGACATGCGTTGACTCTCGCGCAACTGGATCTTCACTCTCGGGTTGGGAGAGATCATCGTGGAGCGCGAGCCACAAGCAAGTGCAGGCCCCTGCCGAGCTGCCCGTCAGACCGACACGCTGCGGATCGATATTCCACTGCTTGGCATTTGCGCGGATGGTTTGCACCGCGCGGGCCGCATCCAAGAGACAGGCTTTGACAGGCGGGTCGACGTGCTGTTCGGTGGCTTCCCCAATGAGCCGATAGTTGATGGAAGCAAATGCTATTCCTTTTTCCAGGAAGGAACGGGCGTCGCCACCACCGTAGCCACTCTTGTCGCCGTTGATCCAGCCGCCGCCGTGAATTGCGACAACCACTGGCGCAGGTTTGCTAGAATCCACCGCCCAGAAATCCAGTCTTTGGGCGGGCGAATCTTGTGCGTACTGATAATCCGCCACGGTCGGATTGCGTCCGGCCGATTCCTCATCAGCAAGCCCTTTTCCGGCAAACAGGGCAATTCCAAAGGTGACGGCTAAAGGCCGGAGCAATTTGGCTGAAAGCATCGACACACCTCGCTTTTCTGTCGCGATCCTTCGTGCGCAGTCCTTAGCCGCGAAAAATCATTACCGTACCATACCATAGTTTTGGCGCTCTCGCGAACAGGTGGAGACCACACTGCTTGGGAAAAGTGTCTGCACTATGACTGCTTTTTGCGCGGCGCTCTACGTCATTCCGGAGGGTCGCCTGGCAAAGTGTGTCAAAGTGAACAGCTTCCGCTGAATCGCGAAAACCCCTGTAAAAACTGGGGTTCTGTCGCTCCGCGTACCTATGACGTCTCGATGATGCTCACCAAGCCGCGAGCAGCGGGCGCTGCCGCCAACCGAACGAGAAATCTGCGGCGAGAGTTATTCGCCACCCTGTAGCCGCTCGGCGAGCGCCAACACCTTCACCCTCGCTAACTGTCGTGCCATGATCGCCAGCTGAAACAACCGCTTTGACTACGGTGGCGCTGTGAGCGCGAGAGCGCCCCGCTCACGCGCAGTTGCCCGGTCAGGCCCAGGGAGCCGTCAGCAACGCTCCGAGCGCGGGATCGCCCGTCTGAGCGCCCCACAGCGCACTGTTGCCGAAAGCGACCCCATAGTTGGTGGCTGAAAAAGTTCACCTTCTGCGGCGGCCGGTGCGCAGCACCACGGGCCGCCGTGCTTCTGTCTTTTATGGAGTATGTATCACTAGAGATACTTAGGAATGTATCTCTAGTGATACTTAGTCAGGTTACTGCGTGAAACTCGGAGTGCACCCGACAGGCGTACTTCAAGCTGGGTGCTCCATTTCAAGTAGTTCGCAGCCGCGCCTCAGGCGAAAGCTTAAGCTTGAAGCTTTTTGCTTGGCGGCAGCAGGGGGCGGTGAAGTTTTTTCATTGCCCAATAATTCGTCGCGTCGCTCGTGACGCGATAGTGCTTCTGCTCCGTTAAGGATGAGACCAGATAGTCGGATCGTAGATTGGCCAGAACTGCATCCGCCTTGAAACCCGCTCCTTGAGCAGTAATAGTGAAGGTCGTCGCATTTCCGTTAACATAAGCTTTACGCGAGACGCACAGGACTTCGATGTTGCCCGGCAATCCACAACGAAAACGCTGTTTTCATTTTCGATCGTTGGTGCTCGCAATGTTGTTCGCGGGCTGCTGGTTGACGGAAGCCCGTGCGTTCTATTCCAACGGGCGTTGGAGCCAAACCGCCACTCAGGGCGCTACCGGGCCGGTCGGGACACCGGTTACCGTGACCTGGAGCATCCCCCCCGATGGCACCTTCATTCCTGTGGTGGGGCGTGCTAGCAATCTCATCGCTACGTTTGATTTGCTCTATGGCGGAGGCGGAGCAACGTTGGCTCAGCGGCCGTGGTTTGCCAACTTCGCGTCGACCTTCAATCGCTGGACGGAGCTCTCCGGCATTCAGTTTGTGTACGAACCGGCGGATGATGGCGTGAACCTGGGTGCCGCCGCCGGCGCGCTCGGCGTCCGGGGGGATGTGCGCGTGGGGGGAGCGCTGATCGATGGCGCGGGCGGCACGCTGGCGCAAACGGGCTTTTTGGATGATGTTGATATCACCATCGACACCAGCGATACGGCACACTACGGCAATAGCGCGACCAATTATTCCCGCATGCGGAATACGCTGATGCACGAAATTGGCCACGCACTGGGCCTCGCGCATCTCGATTCCAACAGCGCCGCTTTTTTGATGGAGCCGCTAAGTGTAAACGGGTTTGATGGACCGCAGCTTGACGATATCCGAGGCGCCCAGCAGCTTTACGGCGATGCGCTTGATCGTGCGAATAATGGGGCCGGGAACCAATCCGCTGAATTGGCTACAGCGCTCGGCTCGCTGAGCCCCGGCCAATCGCTCGCGCGCGGCGTGCATTCGAGCACAGGAACCTTCGTCGTTGCCACCGAGACCGATTTTCTGAGCATTTCGAACTCCACTGATGTCGATTGGTTTTCGTTTAACAATCCGTTCACGTCGCAAGGAACGTTGTCCGTGACACCCGTGGGGGCGTCGTATAACCAGCGTCCCGGGAGCAGCGGCGCTTACACAACCGTCAATGCGGCCGCACAGAATGACTTGAGTTTCCAGTTATACCGGCTTGGTATCGGAGTTCCCCAACTTGTCGCCACGGCCAGCAGCTCAGGAGTGGGCGCAGCGGAATCAATGGGCAGTATCGGGTTGGCGGCGGGCGGAACTTACGGAGTGCGAATTTCTGGTGCGAGTAGTAGTGTTCAGCTTTATGAGCTTCGCATCTCGCTGACCGCACTTCCTGGAGATTACACGGCGGATGGAGTGGTTGATGCCGCGGATTACACGGTGTGGCGTGATACGCTGGGAAGCAGTGTGCTCTTGACGGCCGATGGGAGTGGCAACGGGGTGATTGATAGTGCTGACTACGACCTATGGGCCAGCGCGTTTTCCGTGAGTGCGCCTGCGGCAGTCTCTGCCGTTTGTGAACCGGCGGGTTTGAGTTTGGTTGCGTTACTGGCTTTCAGCGGAATTCTTGCGCAAAAGCGCGGATTGGTTTGCGCTGAGAGTTGAATGCGGCCGAATTCGGCGAGAATTGTGGATTTTTCGGTTGTAGGTCGCTACAAAACCTTGACGGGGATTGGTCCCCCACTTAATCTCACGTTTGGCCGATGTTTGGCGGAACTCGGCTCCCACCAAGTACTTTATTCCCGGGATCAGTTTCGGCTGGTCTTTCTCTCTGCATCTTTGAGGTCCGCTAATGTCGCAACAGCAATCCAACACCTCTACCCCTGCGCGCCGGCGAGGCGCGTATTCTTTAGCCGCCGGGGCGGCCGCTTCGCTCATGGCTGGCGAGACGTCGGCTGATGTCGTGTACTCTGGCATTCAGAACATTTCGATCGCTCAATTCAATTCGCAGCAGATTGACCTTGATGGCGACTCCAATCAAGACGTCAAGTTTAAGAATTACGTGTTTGGTGGCGGTAACTATCAGGGGGGGCTCGTCAACTTTTTTCCTGGGAAGTTCGTGGGCTTCACCGCGGGATCTCTCAGCTACGTGAGTGCCCTTGGATCGGGTTTCCTTGTCGACGGTGCGAGTGCAACTGGCTCCTTTGTGGGTTCGATGGCGTACGGCAGCGCCAATCCGAACGCACAGTTCAACAATGTCACTGACGCCTTTGTTGGCTTGACCTTTCCGATCGGCGCAAATAATCACTTTGGTTGGCTGCGGGTCGATATCAACAACGCGGCCGGCACTTTCATCATCAAGGATTGGGCCTACGAACGCTCCCCCGGGGTCGGCATTCGAACGGCGGCTATTCCGGAGCCCTCCTCGCTGGCGTTTCTGGCGGCCGGCGCTGCGGGTGTCGGTCTCTTGCGGCGACTTCGTCGTCCTGCGAAGACCGAATGATTCGCGAACTCTCCGCAATGTTTTTTCGCGGCGCCAGAACGAGCGGTTCTGGCGCCGCCGTCTTTACCCGAAACGCTGGATGCGATCATGAGACGCGATACTCAGGCTGGCCAGCGCCGCCGACTTAGCTATGTGATAGCCGCTGGCGCCGCTAGTGCCACCGCGACGACGACCGAGGGTGTTGTGATTTACTCCGGGCCACAGAATATCACCATTAACCAGGGCTCGTTCCAAGTGCTGCGCTTGGATGGCGATGACAATGACGACGTGCAACTGAAGAACTACATCTTCACCGGTGGCAACTATCAGGGCGCTTTCACGCCGTTTGCTCCGGGCGCATTCGTCGGCTTTACGCAAAATGGACTTAACTACGCGACGGCGCTCGGGTTGGGCGCCGTGATCGACCAGTCAACCATTGGTCCCTTTCAGGTCTCTTTAGCGTATGGGTCCCGCAATCCGAACGCGCAGTTCAACAACGTCACCAATGCGTACCTTGGGCTCGGTTTTCCGATCAATGCCGAGAACCATTTCGGCTGGATTCGAGTCAGCATCAACCAAGCGGCGGGGACGTTTGTCGTCCACGACTGGGCGTACGAAGACGTCCCCGGCGTGGGGCTCACGATCGCTCCGATCAATCTCGCTCTCCCCGGCGACTTTAACGACAACGAAATAGTCGATGCCGCCGACTACACCGTGTACCGAGACAATTTGGGTTCTAACAACCCGCTCGGCGGCAATGGGGACGAAACGGGGGCCAGCGCCGGCGTTGTCGATGCGGCCGATTACGCGTTGTGGGTCGCCCAGTTCAACCAACAGAATAGCAGGGCCGTTGCGGCTTCGACGACTGTTCCTGAACCGCTCACACTCGGGCTCTTAGCGGCGGGCGCTGTCGGGTTACGAGCGGCTCGCCGGTTGCGAGGGCAAACGTAATGCTTCCGCAGCGACGCCGCGGGGCGAATTCGCCCCGTCGGGTGCTGCTCGTCGGCTGGGATGCCGCCGACTGGCAGATGATCCATCCGCTCATCGAGCGCGGAATGATGCCCACGCTGGCCGCCCTCATGCGGAGCGGGGCCTGGGGCAACCTTGCCACCGTGCGGCCCATTCTCTCGCCCATCCTTTGGAACACCATCGCCACCGGCAAACGCGCCGCCCAGCATGGCATCTACGGCTTCACTGAACCGGCGCCTAATGGACAGTCGATTCAACCCGCTCGCAGCACGTCCCGCAAATGCAAGGCGCTGTGGAATATCCTCACGCAGTGTGGCTTGCGCTCGAATGTGATCGGGTGGTACGCATCGCATCCGGCCGAACCAATCAGCGGGGTGATGGTTTCCAATCAGTTCGACACGTCGCCCGTTGAAGACCATACCACTTGGCGGCCCGATGTGGGGTGCATACATCCCGCTGAACTCGCGGCCGAACTCGCCGAATTGCGCGTCCATCCCCAGGAGATCGACCCCGGCGCCATTCTGCCCTTCATCCCCTCGGCGGCCACGCTGCTGAACAACCCGGAACATCGGCTGGGGAAGCTGCAACACCTGTTGGCCCAAACCGCCACGATTCACGCCGTCGCCACCCACCTGCTTACCAGCACCGAGTGGGACTTCACCGCCGTGTACTACGAAGGAATCGATCGCTTCGGCCACGAGTTCATGGAGTTTCACCCGCCAAAAATGGAGCAGGTGTCCGAGGCGGATTTTGTGGCGTATCGCGATTGCATGACGGGCATCTATCGGTTTCACGATATGCTGCTCGAAACGTTGCTGAAGCTGGCCGGCGAAGAGACCACGGTGATCGTGATGTCCGACCACGGTTATTACAACAACCATTTGCGGCCCGACCCTCGTCCAGGCAAAGCGGGGCCGACCGATTGGCATCGGCCGTTCGGAATGTTCGCCGCCCAAGGCCCCGGCATTGTGCCCGGCTCGCGGGTGTACGGCGGGTCGCTTCTGGATATGGCGCCAACGATTCTCGACTTGCTGGGTTACCCGGCGGGGCTCGATATGCCGGGACGCGTACTGGCGGAAGTGCTGGTGGGGCCGAACCATCCGTCGCGAATCGCATCGTGGGAGGATGTCCCCGGCGCCGACGGCCGCCATGCGCCCGATGCACGCATCGATCCGACCGAATCCTACGCGGCGCTCGCCCAACTGGTGGCGCTAGGATACATCGCCGCACCGTCTGAGGAGGCGGCCAACACCGTGCGGCAAACCATCGCGGGCAACCAGTATAGTTTAGCGCAGTCCCAAGCCGATGCCGGCCGATTCGCGGAAGCCGCGGAGTTGATCCGTGGCCTCGACGCTGAGTTTCGTGATGAAGTCCCCGCGCAACTCCTGCTCGCAACTTGTTTGATGGGCCAAGGCGACTCCGCTGGCGCTACCACAGTGTTGACCGCACTTCGCGCGGGCGGCTGCCAAGAGCCGCGGATGCACATGATGCTCGGCGTGCTGGCGTTCTCCGCCGGAGATGCCGAAGCCGCCCTGGAACACCTGCGCGTCGTCGAAGCGACGGAACCTCGCCTGCCGGGTTTGCACAACAAGTTGGGCGAAGTCTACTTGCAGCAGCGGCGGTTCGATCTGGCGCAAACCGCGTTCCGCAAAGCGCTGGAGATTGAAGCGGACAACGCCGTGGCGCTCACCGGCCTCGCGCGGGCAGAGTTTGAGCTGGGGCGCCCCGAACCCGCACTGGAATTGGCGCTCGAAGCAGCCGAACTGGTGCATCATTTTCCACGCTTGCACTTCCTCATCGGCGAAGTGTTCATTGCGCTGGGTGACAAATCAAGTGCGCTCGAGGCGCTGGAGCTATGTATCCACCAAGCGCCCCGGTTCAAGGCGGCTCAAACTTTGCTCGCCGATTTGTACGAAGAGTTGGGCCGACCCGATGACGCCCGAATTGCGAAACTTAGGGGCCAGGGTCTGTTGACTTAACGGGGTCTCTTGACTTCGCGGGTTAATTTGTCAGCTTGGGAAATGAGAAACCCCAGTACACCAAACTACATGAAGAAAAACCACTCACAGCTGTTCGCCCAGCGATTTCCCTGTTGGAAAGGGATTGTAGTTTTCGCTCTCGGTTGTGGCGGGCCTCCCAAGGTGACGCCTCCGGAAAACCCCACGCCCTTGCCAACAGCGAGCGATCGGCTGACTCCGCTCGAGCCCAATTCGCCCGCGCCTTCTTCAGGAAACCAGGAGCAATCGAATGTCGCTTCGTAATTTTCTGGCCCGGCGCGACTGGACGGCCGGTCGCAGTGCTAAAGGATTCACGTTGGTGGAGCTGTTGGTGGTGATCGCGATCATTGGCATCTTGGTTGCGCTGTTGTTACCCGCTGTGCAAACGGCCCGCGAAGCAGCGCGGCGATCTTCCTGTTCGAATAACGTCCGGCAAATCGCGCTCGCATCGCTGAACTATGAATCGGCCAATCAACGACTTCCCCCGGGCTACTTGGCGGGCACCAATTTCAATAGGCCGGAGGCCGCCAGTGACGCGAAGGGCCCCCATCAACTGTCCGGCGTATTCCCGTATTTGCTCTCCTACATGGAGGCGACCACGGTTGCCGATCAGTTCACTAAGACCTTGAACATCGGAATCGATCAACGCGATGACAACTACTCCGTCGATGCTTTCGCTTGGACCACCGCTCAAACAACGCTCGGCGGCCTGCTTTGTCCTAGCGCGCCGGCCGAGTTGCCGCAGACGGCAATCCTTGATAAGTCCTACGGGAAACTGTCGTTGGGCTACTTGATCTTGCAGTCCGATCAATGGAAGCCCGAAACAACCCAGCTGGGGCTGACGCACTACCTGGGTTGCTCTGGGGTTTGGGGGCAAGTTGGCCCCAACTTGGTTTACGATATGGGCTATGGAAAGCAGGTAGTAGATAAAGAGTTGATCGGCGTGTTCGGCATACGCTCGAAGACCCGGCTCGGTAAAGTGACTGACGGAGCTTCCCAGACGTTGATGTTCGGTGAAGCGCCCGGAACGAATGGCACGGGGATTCCCGATGCCTTTGTGGCTGGTACCTTTGGCGGCTTTACACAAGGAAACGCGTGGGCCGGCTGGGGAACACTGCCGGCCGCATTCGGGCTTGATCTTTCGAGCGAGAATAAAAACGGCGCTCAATACGACACCAAGTGGTCGTACTACGGTTCATTGCACACCGGTGGCGTGGTGCAATTCGCCTTCGTCGACGGTTCCGTTCACGCCCTTAAGAAAGAAATTGACCTCAAGCTGTTTCAATCGCTCTCGACCATTAAAGGCCAAGAGGTCATCGCCGCCGGCGAGCTCTGAGCCGATGTCGTTTACGTCCGGCGCTGGCGGTACAGGGCCGGATCAACCGCATCCGCCATTTGCTTCGCGTCGAGTTCGAGCTCCAGAAACTCGGCGATGCTCGCCGCCACATCAACCGGCCGCGCGATCACCTCAGCAAACTCCAGCGGAAAGCAACTCACATGGGCTTGCGCCGCGAGCCACGGCTGAATCTGCGCTAAGTGCCGCTCAAACGCCGCCCTTACCGCCGCCTGGGGCGGCGCCGGCTGGCCGAGACGCAGGAGCATGGCTTGCTGGGAAGAGAGCACTTCCTCCAAGTTGCGATGTAAGTACAGCACACGGTACCGCTCGGTGAACGGCAAATGCTCAAGCAACTGCGAAATTACTTTGATTGCCTTCCCACGGGCATCGGCAATCCACGGTGCGCCCGATGCGAGTGACTTCACCGGCTCGAACTCAAAATACCCCTTGGGATTATTGTCGTCGGCTTCCCGCTGACTGTCGGTAAGGAGCGTCGCGCCCCCAGCGCTGAGCATTTGCATCAGTAGCGATGTGCCCGAGCGAGGTAATCCGGAGACAACAATGATGCTCGGAGTCATTAAGTGATTGCACGGTATTCTGGTTTCTACGACTGCGGCGGTTCTTGCCTATGTCGCCGTAATGGGGGCGTACGCGACTTCAAACCGTCGAGATGAATTGAAGCCATGCTTTCCGGTACATTCGCTTATAGTTAACAGCATCCACGCCTGCCAGGGTGAAATTCCGAACGGCACGTCGAGGCAAGCCTGCCACGGAGCGACGGCTCCAGGGGAGGTCCGGCTGATGAGTTTGAGACGGAGGGCAAGGGTTTCGATGATTGGGGCCACGGCAGCACGCGGTTGGAATCGGGGGATGATTTGATTCTGGCTCGGCGACTCATCGAAGGGAAGCGATTGGGGTGATTTAGTCTTTCCGTCGTAGACACCCCGCCATTACCGCCGGTTCAAAAAGCGTGAGTGCTTGAACTTTCTCGCCGTTTATCGAGTTTGGGGCCTCTTGCTTGATGACTAAGGACACGCCCTCATTTGTTGGATGGCGTAGCTATCCGACAAAAGTCGGAGTTTTACTCTGAAGCACCCAGAATTTCGAGTTAGGAATCGTCGGCAAGATGAAGCTGAGCCGAGCGAATACCGGAGCTGATACGTATAGGACTTCGGCTGACGACTACCACCCGGTTGGCACGCAAGACATGAAAGATTATCGATTACAGCTCGGAAAACTCGTCGGCCTTTGGTTTTTCGCGTGCCTCTTTGGGCTGGCAGCTCTACAGCCAGGATACTCCCACCTAACCAAGGCTGTCAGCGAACTTGGGGCATTCGGAGCACCTTACGCAGCGATTTGGAATACGCTTGGCTTCTTCTTAACGGGAGGAGCTATTTTGTTTTTCGGAATCGGTTTACAGCAGCTTCTTTTGCGACGTGAAGTCCAGTCAACAGGGGGGCAAAGCGTCATGGCTCTGGGCATCACATTCGCGGCGACCGCAATCCCCGCAGACTTTGAGTTGCGTCTACAGAGCCCCTGGACTATCGCACACGCTGTCTTCGTCCTGCTCGGCCCGGTCGCCTTTATCTGGGCGGCGTGTGTCTGGCCGCTCGCTTTAGCTCGCCTCGGAGCCTCTAGGAATGCCATCATCGCATGTATCTCGGTCGGCTTGCTCATCCTGCCCGCTTTCGCCTCAAACGCATTCCTGGCGCAGACTCCTGGCGTTGGGCAACGAGTTGGGTTCGCTGTGATGTTCTTATGGTGCTGGGTACTTTCATATGCCACCACGCAGAACGTTGTGACGGACACGGTCGCCTAGCCCTGCTTCATCGAGTTCGTCTCGCCCTCGGCCTTCCAGACCCGGTAGCGTACCTTGAACCCCTCGGGTACGTACACGACGACTGGCAGTTTGCTGTTATAGCGAATAAGAAACGGCCCACCGCCGAGCGTGACGAAGCGGTCGAGCTTCGGCTCGGTGGGGTCAACGGCGATGAGCGTCCCGGCCATTGGCCCCACCTCATTGACGACATACTTGGGGAAGCCCCAGCCTTCGATCGTTTCCTCGACAATTTCACCGCCGAAGAAGTAGCGATTGGCTTGATCGGTGTGCACCATTTTCCCTACCATCAGCTCCAACTTGAACGCCGCTTCATCCTCCTGTTCTGGCGGCTGGAACACGTATCGCACCATTCCCTCAGCAGCCGGCGGAAAGGCCTGCATATTGTCGGCGGCGAGGGTGGCGCCCCCGGCTGAACCGATCGCGAAGCAGACCGACAGCAGCCATCCCCGCCAGCACAAATAGCTAGCCCTCAGCATTAAGGGATTCGTACGGTCATTGATGGCACTCATACGATCGTCTCGAAAGTTGGAGCAGGTTGGAACGGACGCGGTCACAAATTGTAGGCGGACAGCGCTTGGCTGCGGAAGACGTGACCGACAGTAATTCTCCGATGAATTGAGCTGGATCCGCTCCCAGCCCGCGATGCCGTCCTGGCTGACGCGAGGTCAGACGCAGTTATGGGTTGAAGGTCTGCGAAATCAGTACCCTCCCGGCGATGAGAACTGTAGCCAGAAGGTTCTTTTTGCCAGCCGGGCGGAGATCACCTCACGTAATCCTACGGCGAGATTACTAGCGCCGACCTTCGTCCCCGATCGACCCGCCAACTTGGCGCGCCTGCCGACCGCGGCAATTTGATCCGGGCTTGAAATCGACTGCCCCCAATCCGACTTAATCGACCAAATGAAGTCGGCCTCGAAGTGCTGAATCCTCAACTCCGTGCTGATGCGTGAAATATCACGCTCCGGCGCCCACCGCACAGTAGCGCTCAGGAGGGGCGCTAGCGCACGCGTAGTTCACATGGGCCCAGGAGCCGCGTCACGACCAGCTGCACATTACGAGCGCTGTGGGCGGCCGTGTAGCCCACATTGTCGTCAGATCCCGTGAGAATTATCTGTTTACAATTGGGGACCGCGCAATCTGACAGCAAATCGCGTCCAAACTTGCTCAACTGCTTTCAAGGTTCACCGCGAGTCGCGCCGCCCCTGACTGCGTTTGTTCGCTGCCGAGCGATTCTTTTGGATTCGCACGAGTCCGCTGGCCTTAATCCGGTCCTGCTTGGCGGCGGTTCGGGCCGCGAGCTGGGTCTGCTTCGTGACGCGGAGACCCTGTGCCTTGCGGCCGGCTTCGAGCGCCGTGGCGTGGACGCCGACGACAGGCTGTGGCCGTTTTGCCTTCTGCTTTGGTTCAGCGGTCGGCGGCATGACCGTTGCAGCAGGTTCAGCGGCAGCTTTAATCTTCGGCGCTGCGGGTTTCGGCTTCTTCACCGAGGCCGGGGCTGCCGCCTTCGCTTTCGCCTTCAGCGTGAGTTTTGCTTCAGCCAATTCGCTCCGCGTTTCGGCCCGTACCGCCCGATGGGTGCGCGACCGCGCTGTCTTCGTCGAACGTTGCCGTCCCAGCGGGCCTGGTGTCTTGCCAGCCGCTTCCTGCTTGGCCAGCTGCGCCGAGAAGCGGGTCAGCACTTCGTCAAATAGGGCCGTTTTCTCGGCCGAGTTCTTGTTGTAATCGGCGTCTCGGTTGCCGACCTTCGCTTGGGTCGATCGCTTCTGGCTCGTCGCGAGATCACGCCATTTGTCGCGGAGCTTTCGGGCCCGCGTTTCTTTTTGCTTCAACTGCGCCGCCGTGTGCCCGCCAATTTCCTGCCGCGTGCTGGCCTTCACCAATGCCAGCTCGCTTGCGCTGCACAACGTCTTCGCCCGCACCATCGAGATCGCCATCAGATGCCTCCAACTCTGGGAATGTCGAGTACCGATCGAACCGAAGTTGCAGCCCATCTTAGCAGAACATCGTCGCGTTGGCAGCCGTGTGGAGTGGTCGAGGATCGCGGCAAGTGATTTCCGCGTGCGTTTGGTGCTCTGGTGCTGCGAGCGCGAGAGCGCCCCGCTCACGCGCAGTTGCTCGCGCAGGCCTAGGGAGCCGTCAGCAACGCTCCGAGCGCGGGAGCGCCCTACAGCGCATGTCGTCGGGTGCGCGGGTGTCATTGAGCGCGTTTGGCTTGGGAGCGTAAGCGGAGTTGGGGCGATTCGAAAAAGTCTTGGGGGCAGGATTCCAACGCCGAAGATACACAGCCAGTCACCTCAGTCGGTCGTTCGCCGGCGAACAGTTTCCGCTCCCCAGTCCATCTCGAACCGGCCCTGGCAGTGGCGGCAGACGTAGTTGCTCCGTCCCAGCGGATCATCGACCGGCATCCTCGAACGCATCGCGGGGTTGGCGATTCCCTCGCCGCTGGTCAGGTGACGTGACGCATGAGCAGATTGAAGAGTGGAAAACGGGGGTCCTCAGGGAGCAGGTCTGGGCTGATCCACAGAGTCATGCTGAAAAACGCTCCGGCTGGCCCAATCCCCGCCTCGAATCGCGGCCTGTTCGGACTGGAAGGCGGAAGAATGTCCAATAAATCGCAACGCGCTAGACACGGGGGGGCGGCGCGTTGTTATAACTCCGAGGATTGCGAGTCTGGATAGGTTCCAGGCTCAACCCAAATGGGAAATGTCGGCTGACACCTTTTTTGTCCGGTGATATTTGCAATCTTCGCCGGCAACGGCTACCATCGAAACCGCTACTCGCAGCCTTTGACCACCTTGATTTGGAACACGCTCATGAACACACACTCTCGTTGGCTTGCGTTGGCCTTGTTGGCGACGCTTACAATGTTGGCGCCCCGCGTAGCCCTTGCCGTTATCGCCGGGCCGTACAACGACCTCCGAGAAACCCTCACGCCCGCAACCAACTCCGTGGCCCGCCAGTCCGGCGGCAAAGGCAGCAAAGGATACTGTATTAAGGACAACGTTAAGGCTGTCGTCGACGAGAGCTCCAGCGGCGTCAACGTCCGCGGCGTTTTCTATATGTCAGCGTCGACTCCGGATTTTGTTGGTGACTTGCGAATCACAACGTTCTACGGTCTCGATCCCAATCCCGCGTCGACGGAATTGCTGCTTGCCGGATTCGATTCCGCCGCGCCGCAAGCAATTTTTTCGAACGAAGCGTTTGAAGGCGCCTCGGGTACTATCTATCCCGCGGACTACTCTGCGGTCGTGACCCGCGACCAATTGCCAGGTCAATTTCCAGGCTTTGATCTGTCGCCGTTTCAAGGTTCACTCTCATCCATCTTCTATGTTTTTGCTGGAACCGTCCCCAGCAGCGATCTCATGGCCGTTCCCGAACCTGGTACACTGTTCTCGGCAATCATCGCCGCCGCGTTCATGACCGCCATCTGTAAGAGACGAGTCCTCGGTTGACCCTTGGAACAAAAGTGTCGTGAACCGGTAGCTCAACGTGCCACTATTTTCAGGGTAGTTCGGCAGATCAAAGTAGAAAGCGGTTCCCGACGCCTTGATCCCGCGTTACTCAACCATCGGAGTTACGCTCTCGGGCGTTAACTTAATCGCCCGCTGCATCCCATCCGAAAACTTCGCGATCAGTTGCAGCTCACCGCCCCACGAATCGATCACGTCACGCGACAAACGCCGCGGGAGACTCCGGAAGAAGAGCGTTTAGTAATCAATACAGGATTGCGAGTCTGGAGATTTTCTAGGCTCATTCCAAATGGAAAGTTTCGGCTATCCCTTCCCTACCACGCCAGCGATTCGACCATGATCTGATGGACAGCAGCTCGCCCGGCCCGCCTTAACGCGACCGCACTGGAAAGCCCCGCTTGGTCGAGCGCACGCCTTGCTCGCTCCGCGTCCCGCTCGCTGGAGAACTCGAGAGGCATGGCCTGATGCCACTCCCCATCGGAATTGAGGGCCACTCGCCAAGCCTGTGGTCCCACGACCGCATGACTGTCGTCCAAGATGACTAAATTGGTGACGATCAGCGACATTAGATCAGGACCCCAGCAGGACTTCCGTGACCAGCCGCTATTTTACCTAATCGGTCAGCATTCGGGCAAACTTACCCTGAGCTGCGTCGCCGATCCGCGTCAAACGCCAGCCGGACGACTTTGCTTTCCCCCTCTGGATCAAGCAGACCCAGTTCCACCAATTCTCGGATCGCAATGCGGATGCTGCCGAACGAGGGATGCAGACAGAGTAGTCGGTCCTCAACAAACCGGGGATCCCGGTGGTGCTACAATCATGAAATCTTTTGTAGCGCGGGGCGGAGGTCATCGTCCGATTCGGGGCGAATAATGCGGGCGATTTCTTGGCCGTCTTTGAGGAGGATGACCGTGGGCCAGAGATTTACGCGGAAGGATCGGCCGAGCCGGCGGCCGGGGCCATCTTCGATCTTAATGTGCTGGACGTTCGGAAACTCGTCGAGGGATTGGGCAATGGCGGGCGCGGCGGCTTGGCAGTAGCCACACCAGCCTGTGCCGAATTCGAGAAGGATTAAACCTTGGCTGGCGTCAATTTCTTCGCGGCTGGGACCGGGGTTTTGGTATTCGCTAGGCATGACCCAATTATCTCGCTTGCTGGCTGGACCAGCAAATCCCCAGATTCGTTATCATTGCCAGGTGACGCATTGATTGCCAATAGGTTCGCGCGGAACCGCTGCCTCGGGCCGCCATCAATCAAGCGGGCACTTGAACAAATTAAATCAGCACCGCCCCGCTCAGATCTCCTGCCCCACTAGCAGCGGCATCCGGTCGTGCTTCGTCATCTTCGCGTAGTAATGACACGCGGCTTGCCCCAGGACACGCCCTCATGGGCTGCGAACGATTCGGTTAATGTGGCGACGGCACGAAATCGCCGATCTGAAGATCCAACGTGATACGTCGCTCACCTTCAACCGTTTGTGCGTCGGCCGTACCAGGTTAGCCTCACGATCGAGCACACAACCAGAGAATCTGTCCCGTGTGATGTTTCCCGTGCCATGCGTAGTATGACAACGCCGAATTCAGTGTGATCGTTGCGCCGGTCTCGGGATGGACGAATGCCCGCTCGAAATCTTGCGGCATGAGCGTCGCCAATAGTTGACACCACCGTGAGTGGAGCCCATCCAGGAGCTGCAGCGAAGGAGTGATAGGTCCGGTCCGGGATTCGGTCAGGTCCGACCATAGTCCTTCATCGTAAGCCTTGATTGTTGGCGTGTCTTCCGTGAGCGTCCATTTGAAGCGTAGGTAGCTGTTCACGTGGCTATCGGTGATGTGATGCACAATCTGCCGGATTGTCCAATTACGATACTTCATGTCGAGTTGCGAGTTTGACAATCCCGCGACGGCCTCCCGAAGCTGCGTGGGAAGCTGCGAGAGATCCTTAATCCAGCCTCGCCGCATGTCGTCGGTTACGCCAACGGTCGGAGCAAAGGGGCCAACTGGAAATACCGGCGGATCAGTTTGCATCACCACAGTCCTGTCTCTATGTCCGACGAACGCCCCAAGCACAGCGACCCGGCCGGCAGTACGCCACGATTGCAACCGCGACGCGGTGGCTGGGTTCGCTGCAGCGCATGGTTAGGTGTCGCGGTCATGGGTACCGCCGGGCTTTAAGAATATCACGGCGCCAGCTCGATTTCGCCGGGGCGCCAGGTCTTGTCGAACCACGGTTCGAGCGGGCCGTAAAGGCGCAGGATCATGAACCAGCCCTTGCCGGGGATGGTCTGCACCCAGTTGTTCTCATAGCCCGCCGGGGCCTTGGGACCGAAGTAGACGTCCACCGAACCGTCAGAGTTCTTCTTCAAGTCTTTCTCCTGGCTGCTTACACTCGGCGCCTTCTGGTCGGTCTGGATCATCGAGCGTGTCTGGTTGTCATAAACGATCACGGACCAGAAGTCCTGAACCGGCACATTGGGCGGGAGGTGCATCTTGTAATTCTTGCCACCGTCGAAGGGGTTGCCACTCGAGTCCTGCACAGACCACGGATACTGCGAGCCTTTGCCGACCATCTTCATTTCCATGGCAGGGGTGACGCCGGTCGCGAAGTAGTAATAGAAGATGTAGCCGTCCATGTTGGTCACGCCGGGCGAACTCTCAAACCGATAGCCGCCGAAGAACGGCAGGCGCCACGTGCTGTTGGGGAAGTAATAGGCATCCGTGTCGCGAATCTTGAAAGCGATGGTCCGCGCGGTCACCGCACCGATGTTTGCGGCTTCGGTCAGGATTTTCTTCATCCGCTCGTCGGGCGCGAATGGCTTGCCCTTAACGATGCCAATTGAGGCGAAAAGGCCGAGCATGGTCGGGTCGCTACCGCCCGGAGGTTCTTCCTGGATGACCTTATTGAGCATCTCCCAGAAGGCGTAGTCGCCGGGGGCCACGAAGTTCGCGGGAACACCGGAGCCGTTCACGAATTTCATTGCAGGCGGGTTTGCGGCTTCGGAGAGCTGATAGATCTTGAGGTGATTCTTGACCGACTCGACGCCGGGCTTTGTCGAGCCGTCGACGACGAATGCGCGAAAAACGAACCAGTTGCCGTAGGTGTTCGGCCGCAGAACGAAATACCCCGGCGGCACCTCGCCTTTGTAGCCAGGCGGGAGGACGAGATACTTGCCACCCTTGCCGCGGTCTTCACCGGTGATGCCGACATCGCCGACCCACCGATACCAGAAGTCGTTCACGAGCCCGAGCACCTCGGGCGGCGCCTCGATGACCAATGGGCCCTTTTTCGTGTCGATCCACATGAAGTTGTAGATCGTGTTGTCGTTGGCAGTGAGCTCAACTGTGCGCGGATCGACGAGGTTTTCCCAGATAACGTCGGTCTGGTTGTCCGGGCCGAACTGGCGGATCGAATCGCGCATGCCGGCCTGGTTCACGATCGGAATGGCCATGAGGTAAGCCTGCAGAGCGCGCGAGCGATCGAGGTTGTCGTAAACTTTCTCGACGGTATCGGCCGAAGGATAGCCGTAGCTGAGATTAAGCGTCCCGATTGAGCTTTCGATCTTGTCGGGGACGGCAACGCCGGGGGCGATGGGTGTCGAATACTTGAGGTTCGGATCGGCCGGGATCGAATAGCGTTCCTCCGCTCGCGCGCTAAGCGGGCTGCCGAGTAACACGGCACAGGCGATGACGAGGATGGTTTGTTGGTGTTTGGTCGTCATTGGTGAGTCCTATGTGGCTTTCGTATCGAGTTAACAACAGAAGATAACACAAGCGAACGCCCCTGTCGTTGGAGCGGACAGAGAAACAACAGTACCGAAGCAACCCTGGTCGAACCGTCCTGGGGCACAATCACGCTACTGTGAGCGTGAGAGAGCCTCGCTGCAGCGCGGTTGCCGGACGACGCGTATTCAGTGTGCGCTGGACTCCGACTCGGCCCCGTGTTGCAGTGACGGCGGCTTACTTTTGCTGAGGATTCGGCGAGTTAATCTCCAATCTTCGGCATTCGGAAAATCGGGACTGAATCCTGGGG
The DNA here is from genome assembly GCA_022841705.1 of Pirellulales bacterium. Classification (GTDB taxonomy): domain Bacteria; phylum Planctomycetota; class Planctomycetia; order Pirellulales; family Lacipirellulaceae. Next base: position 484,117 of record JALHQZ010000002.1, on the reverse strand, counting down.
GTTGCTCAGTGCCGGACGTAATGAGACCGTCCCGCTCCAGAGCCAGTATTTTGTCGGTTACGACGCCCTGGAAAACTTGGGTCGAGCCTTGCGGCGGGGTGATCGCTTCGGGGTCGATTGATCGCTCATGGGTTCGTCATCCTCAAAACTAGGGGGCGGTCAGGGAGCCCCGGTCAAATGATTGCCGCTGCAAAATTGAATTTCACAGACCGGCGGGAAATAAACGCTGGGGGTGCAGGACAACGAAACGGGCAACGACTCTGCCGGGTGCAAGCCAACGAAACGTGCCGGAACCACCGGTTGTTGTCCTACAACACACAAGCACCCGCAGTAGAGCGCTTGGAAGTAATCCGCGCAACAGCAATCAGACAACGCGGACAAAATGTTCGTGGGAAATCAGCGGTCGAATATCCGCTGCACTTGCCCACCGTAACATGGCGGAAACGAAAAAAATCCACAGCACCCCCGCGCGGAAGTGCTGTGGAAGGTCGGACATTAACCGCTCCCCGTAGAAGTCTTCGAAGCCGGGTTATCAGTTTGGTTTCGAATGTCGTCCGCCCGTTCGGGGGCAAGCAGGTCGCCTTGCCGAGTGGCCGTCTCGCTATGGTGAGATCGGTGGGGAGCAAGGCTTTTTCGACCAACATTGAGGTGGGCTCCAGTCGGGATTTCAACCTAAACATCGCGCAGAAAAAAACCATCCTCCTCTTCGCAAGAAAAGGAGGATGGCCGTTGAACAAGCAAGAAGATCAACACCATTCGTTAGGCACTTCGACGTGCAGCCCAGCCCGCCAGAGCGAGCAGTCCCAACAACAGCGTCCCCGGTTCTGGCACCACGTGATTGTGCTTGGGGAGGTTGGCTTCTTCCAGAATTGCATCGGAGGTTCCGGCCGTTTCGCCCAGGTCATAAACCAAGTTGCCATCGGCATCGAGTGTGGCGGTGGGCAGTCCGGTCGGGATACCATTGACCGGGCCGAGCACCACGCCGGGGCCGGCCCCGATGATGGTGCTAGCGCGGAGGTCGGGCAGATTGAAGAACATTTCGTCGCCACCGTAGGTATTGCCGATCACAGCGTAAAGCGCACTGTATTCGCTCACGCTGAGCGATCGCCCATCCGCCAGGAGAAACCCGGGAAGAAACCTCCTTCCCCTGGCGTACGCCACAACTTCACCGATCATCAGGTCACTGCTTGCCCCGGAGCCTGGACCGGGGAACAGCGCATTTACCGCCATATAATATTCCAGCGTTTGCGAGGGCTGCGGCCGCTCCCCGCGCAATCGTTTGACGCTCGGCGGGTGACGCAAGCTTCCGCCTGCGGCTTCCTGATATCATCTCCTATCGAGTGAGTCGTGTTGAACTGGATTGATTGCTTTTTCCAGCTTCTTTTGATAGTACACAGCGTACGACAGACCAGCAATGATTCCCCCATTCTAGGTATACTCGTGAAGTACGTTGCGACACTCATTTTGCTCGCGGCAGCATGTTGGCCGGTTGCGGCCGCTGAGAAGCACCGCGTATTTGTGCTTACTGATATCGAGAACGAACCGGACGACGCGATGTCGATGGTTCGCTTTCTGACCTATGCCAACCACTTTGACGTTGAGGGCCTGGCAGCGACGACCTCGATTCATCAGCGATCGCGAGTCGCTCCCCAGCGGATCCGGCGCATCGTCGAAGCGTATGGAAAGGTGCGGGCTAACCTCGAAACACACGAACAGGGCTACCCATTCGCGGACTTCCTATTGGAGCACGTCACCGAAGGACTCCCGGTCTATGGGATGAACGGAGTCGGAGAAGGCAAGGACTCGCCCGCCTCAGAGATGCTGATTAAGGCAGCGGACAAGGATGACCCTCGCCCGGTGTGGGTTACGGTTTGGGGCGGACCGAACGTCCTGGCTCAAGCGCTATGGAAGGTCCGACGGACGCGAACTGCCGAAGAATTGCAGCGGTTTGTCGCGAAGCTGCGCGTGTATACGATCTCCGACCAGGACGACAGCGGTCCCTGGCTGCGAGAACAAATCCCCGATCTGTTCTATGTCGCCAGCCCAGGCTTCCATGCAGGCGGAGCCTATCACCATGCAACGTGGAGCGGCATCAGCGGCGACTATTTCCACGGCCGTTTCGTCGGGGCCGACTTCGCGCTGGTGTCGAACGAATGGCTGGATAAAAACGTGCGGCAAAAGGGGCCGCTCGGCAAGGAGTACCCGCGTTGGGAATACCTGATGGAGGGGGACACACCCTCGTTTCTCAATCTGATCAACAATGGCCTCAGCGATCCGGAGCATCCCAACTGGGGAGGCTGGGGTGGCCGCTACGAGCTCTCTACCCCGCGCAAACGAGGTTGGCACCTGCAGCAGGAAATAAGACCCTTATGGACCGACACCGAAGACGAGGTTCAGGGCGTCGACGGTCGCTGGCACACCGACAATCACGCAACGATCTGGCGATGGCGCGAAGCGTACCAGAATGACTTCGCCGCGCGGATGGACTGGACGATCAAGTCGTACGCCGAGGCTAACCACCCACCGACCGTTGCGCTTGGGCACTCTGATCGCCTAACAGCAAGACCTGGCGAAGAAGTCAGCCTCAGCGCTACAGGCTCAAGCGACCCCGACGGCGACGCCCTTTCCTATCAATGGTTCTGCTACGCCGAGGCGGGCTCGCTCGTCGTCTCCAGTGGGACATCGGGGCAGCCCGTCCCAGTCAAGAACTTCGACCAGATGGAGGCGTCGCTGACAGCTCCGATGGGGCGAGTCATGCCGCCGGGAGTCGGCACTATGCACATCATCCTAGCAGTAACCGATCACGGATCGCCGCGTCTGACGCGATATCGCCGTGTGATCCTGGACATCAAGGAGTAGCGCATTGAACCCACTAACAGCCTGGGGCGTTCTCTTTAGCATGTTGCTAGCCGCGACCCACGGTACGGCGTTTGGTCAAATTCGATTCAGCAAGAACCTGCTCAAGAACGACGCTGCGTGGTTCCACTCGGACGAGGCCAGGCGAATAGCGGAAAGCGTCTTACAGTACCAGTCGCCCCAAGGGGGGTGGCCGAAGCCGCTGTTTTATGGGTTGTTGTGGAATCTAGCCCCTGAGTTTGTTTCTGACCCCCGATTCGTCACATTGCCAAACCCCCCGGTGTTGAAATCTTGGCAATCTGACAATGTGAACTCTGTGACACAGGCTGGTTAGCACAGGGGGTAGTGTGGAATACCCCCATTTTCTCGGGTTTTTTTGATATTCACGGCCTGTTGCGGTGAATTTTGACGCGAGACTTCAGATTGCCAAGTTCGATGACTTTGGCAATCTGACGGTCCCTGGAGTGCTCAGATTGTCACATTACCAACCTTTCAACAGGGGGCAGGTTGGCAATCTGACCATCTCCCGGAGTGTGAACCTGCTCAGATTGTCACATTGCCAAGTTTTCAAGTACGGGGTGGTTGGCAATCTGAAAGTGATCAACTCTGGCCGCGGGTGGCCAGCCGAACGATTTCCAGCAGCGCCCCCTTCGTGGCTGTCGAAAGCCGCGGCCACGCTGCCGCTAACGCAGCGAAATCAGGGTCTTGGATGAGAGAGTTCCAAAGTGCGCCGCTCTCGACGAGAAGCGCGTTATTCTCTGCGGATTTTTGGGGTGGTTCGAGTCCAGCCGGGGGGAGCTTTTGATAAATCTAACCGAGACTAGGACTTAATTCGCCGGGCGGCGTTCGACAGCGCGCCCCTGAATCTTGGGGAGGACCTGTGCCTTATAGGATTGTTCAACACCATGTCGGACGCTTTTTTCGTGTGCCCTCCCAAGTCACGCGGCCGTTGGGCCGTTGGAACTTATCGCCAAAACTTCTGGCAACTGCTCCTTCCCGGCAATCCTCGAAGTCGATGAGTTCCACGGCAATTCGCTGACGACATCTCGCTCCATCAGTCGCAAGTGAATCGGCCGATCAGCGCTCATGGTAAACAGATTGAAGGATTGAACCTGCGGCGTTTCGTCGTCGCCTGTCGCCAACTTAAACCGACCGACGATCGCCTCCACAGTCGTGGCGATCATCAGCTTCGCCAAATACTCGCCGAGGCACGCCGTTGGTCCGAGTCCGAAGGGAAAATAGGTCCCCGCTGCACGCCCCGCCATGGTCCCGCCGGAAAAACGTTCGGGGCGAAACTCTAAGGGCCGCTCGTAGTGCCGCGGGTCGCGCTGCACCAACAGCGGGCTGGCGAATACGTCGGCGCCGCGCGGAATGCTGGCCCCGCTGGGCAGTGCATCGCGCTCTGCAGCACGCCGCGTTAGCAGCCACGTCGAAGGATACAACCGCAGCGCCTCGGCAATTACGCTCGCCATGACAGGCCGCTGAGCAAGAGCGGTCGCCTTGCCCTGATGGGAATCGATTTCATCTTGTAGCGCACGCTGCGTTTCAGGATGTCGAGCCAACAAGTGAAGGATCCAGGTGATCGCCGTCGCGGGGGGATCGTATGCCGCCAGGAAAATTGTCAGGGCATGGTCGCGGATCTGTCGGTCATCTAATCCCGCCCCGGCCCCGTCGCGGATTCGCACGAGTTGCGTTAACAGGGAATCGTTGCGGTCGCTCCCGCGCGCTTCAGCGATTAGCCGCTGCATCACTGCGTCGAGTCGCCCGACATGCAATTTCAATGTGCGATTTCGCTTTGTCGGCAGCCAATTGGGAAGGCGCACCAACGATTGCATGTTTCGGACCACGCGTTGATGACTGCCGTGAATCGCCGCAAACAGCTCCGCAGCGTCCTCTGCCCGCTGTAGGCCGAGAATCATTCGCCCCGCCGCTCGCATCGTCAGATCCATGATCGTGCTGCCAGTCTCAATCACCTGGCCGGGCTTCCAGCTTGGCAGGATCTCGCCCAATACTTGCACAAGCGGAGGTACAAATCCTTCGAGGCGACCGCGGTGCAGTAGAGGCTGAATCAATCGCCGACTCTCGATGTGGCTGCGGCCGGTCCGTGAGAAGAGACCCTGGCCGAACAGCGGTCGAAACGCCGTCTGCAAACCGTTTCGCACGTAGCGCCCCGGTTGTTCCACGAACACGTGGTGGATGTCGCGCGGATCGCTCAGTAAGTACGTCGGCCGCGCGAGCTGCAGCTTCACCACGTCGCCGAGCGCTGCGCACCGGCCGAGAAAGTCAATTGCATTTTTTCGTACCCGCCGCCGCTGACTCTGTCGGAAGCCTGCGCCGCCGACTTCCACCACGCCTGCCTCGCGCGATACTCGGCGCTCCACATCACGCTTTGGCTCCGCAGCGAGAAGCCGCGCGCGACTGATGGCATACCGTCGGAGATTACGCAGATCACACAGGGTTCGCCACGGATCGCACCGCAACGCCGCATGAATGTGCTGGACGGTCTCGGCGTCATGACCGGCTTTGTGGTAAGACCGAGCTCGGTCACGCAGCAGTTGCGCTCTGAATGCCTCGCGATGACGCGCCGCCTCCGGCGGCAACACGTCGCCGCCAAAGACTGCGTCGACCAGTAGTCCTCCGGCGCGGCGAATCTCCTCCAAATTGTCTCGCAAACGCCAAGGATGCTCGTGGACTTCTAACAGCACGTCGTCCACGGACGTGGCGTCGTAGAACCATAACGTTTGCGCCACGCAAGCCGTTTCCATACCCACGCGCAAACTTCCCCGATAGCGCGATAAGCGTTCAACTGCTTCACGCCGCAGCGCCGTCGCCCCCGTGCAGATGAACTGACGCCCCAGGAGAAAACTACGAAAGTTCCGCTCGCGCGACGGTCCCAGAGAGAGCGGCGGCGACTTCCGCTGCCCCGCAACTGTCACATTGACATGCCGCCCCGCAACCAAGCCGACGTCCGGTCGCCGGTCGATCTCCCGTCGTAGTCGCGCCAGCGCGTGCGGGGCCAGGGCGTCATCGGCGTCGAAGTAAACGAGGAACCGACCGCGCGTCTCCTCAAGCCCTCGCTTGCACGCTTGGAACACGCCACTTTGCTCTTGGCGAATGTAGCGAATTCGCGGGCCGTAGCTTGCCGCCACCAACGGCGTGTCGTCGGTCGATCCGTCGTCGATCACCGCGATCTCAAAATCGTTCTCGCCCTGGGCGAGCGCTGAATCGATGGCCCGGCCCAAAAATCGGCCGTAATTGAACGTCGGAATCACGAGCGAGAAAAGAGGGGGCGACATAAATGCATTCATCGGCAAAGTCTGCCCACTCGCTAAAGTTGATGCTGCAAACTGATTCTGGACGATAACCGCTAAAGAAGGCCTCACTCTTCGCACGCCGGATCGGGTCATGTTCGCTCCTCATTCTCCAGCGCCAAGAGTCGCCATCGTCATCGACCGCTTCGACGGCCGTCGGGGTGGCGCCGCGAGATGGACACGCGATTTCGTTGCTTGGCTCATTGCCAACCAGTGCGACGTCCACGTGCTAGCACGCACGATCGGACCGGCCGAAGTTCAACTTCCGCTGACGTTTCACCTCATCGATGCCGCCCGATCGCCACTGGCGTTCGCCACCGCCGTCGCGTCGCGGCTGTCGGCCGTCGCCCCCCTGATCAGCCACGATATGGGCGCGGCGATCGGCTGCGATCTCTTTCAACCGCACGTCGGTTCGCCCGCGGCCTGTTGGAACGGCAGCGTCGCTAGTTACCCGCCCTGGCTGCGTCCCTGGAAACGGCTCTGCGGGCTGTCGCCCCGCTACTGCCTTCAGCGGCGAATGAGCGCGGCCCAGTATGGCAGTCGGAACTCCCTGTTCATCGCCGTTTCGCACAAGTCGGCTCGCGACATGCACGAACTTCACGGCGTTCCGCGTAGAAAAATCCGCGTGGTCCACAACGGCGTCGATTGCAGTCGGTTCGCCCCGGCTGTCTTTCAAGACGACAGCCGGATTCTCATCCGCCGTGATTTCGGTGTGAGCGATTCCGAAGTGCTGCTGATCTCGATGGCGCACCATGCACGGCTCAAGGGCGTCCCCGGGTTGATCCGCGCGGTCCATCAACTGCGGCGCGAAGGCTACCCGGTGAAATTGCTCCTTTGCGGCGGTCCGGCAGGCAGAAGCCAACGCGTCGTCCGCCACGGCGCCATCCTGCACGCCGGTTGCGTCGCGGACGCGGCCTCCTTCTACGCCGCTGCCGACGTCAGCGTGCATCCCACCTTCTACGATGCCTGCAGCCTCGTAACCCTCGAAGCGATGGCTGCCGGCTTGCCGGTGGTCACCACTCGGGGTAACGGCGCCAGCGAGTTCATCACGCACGGAGTCGACGGTCTCCTCCTCGACTCGCCGCACAACGACGACGCTCTCGTGGCCGCGCTACGTCTACTACTTCGCAGCGATTCTCTCCGTCGCCAACTCGGTTCCGCCGCCCGTCGGCTCATTGGTGCGCACACTGTCGAACGGAATTACCACGAGATCGTCGCCACTTATGCCGAAGTCCTCGACCGCCGTAACGCGGACGCATCGTCTCTGGAACCGCTCCTGAGCTCCGAATCAACTTCATCTACTCAGCGTGCCGCTGCCTGCATTTCGGTCCCCTCTCGATAGGGCGGCTCTGCAACAATCGTTGCAGAGATTGGGCGCTGAACTGAATTCCGACACCCGAGGGCGCCGCTTAACAAGGAGGTTTATCATGGCTGTCGATCTCGACGAGCAGCTGAAGGGACATCTGACGGTTTTGGCTCAGCAAGGAATCGCGGACAATCAACGGTTGGCCGAACACACCCTGCTGGCTTTCCAGAAAGACCTGTTCCAAGGTTCGCAGGGAAAATTCGGTAACGTCTTGGCGGCGCTCAACGCCGACGACATCCGCACCCAGTGAGTTTTTCACCACTGCTACGACTGGTGACGATGTCGGGGCGAGGCCCCGAGATCGGTTTCAAATCTTCGGCGAGGCTGAGGTGCTGGCCGAAGTGCTTACGACGACAAACACCAGGGAAGAGAACGCTGGGAATCCCTTGATGGCGTTATTTTTCGTAAGGTGTTGTTGAACAACGACTTACCGAAAAGGGCTTTCTCGGAGATGATCACCCCAGGATCTCTTCCACCACTCGATACTCCTTGACCCCGACCAGCTTTTGATTGAGACCTTGGCTGGGGTAGATAAGTTTCTTCGCGTCGAGGCCGAGGAGTTTAAGGATCGTGGCGTGAAGGTCGCGGGGGTGAACTGGCTGGGTGATGGGCGAATAGCCGATGGGATCGGTTTGGCCGTAGTGGAAGCCGGGCCTAACGCCGCCCCCCGCGAGCCAGATCGTAAAGGCGGAAGGGTGATGATCGCGGCCTTTGAAGGTCATGACATTCCCGCCCCTGTTCTCACGCATCGGTGTGCGGCCAAATTCGCCACCCCAGACAACGAGCGTCTCAGCGAGGAGCCCACGTTGGGAGAGGTCAGTGAGAAGGGCCGAAACGGGGCGGTCCATTTGCTCGCATTTCTGTTTGAAGCCCCTGTTGAGAGCCTCGTTTTCTCCCGCCCCGTGCGAGTCCCAGCCCCAATCGAAGAGTTGCACGAAGCGGACGCCGCGCTCGACGAGCCGCCGAGCAAGCAGGCAGTTGTTGGCGAGGCTTTCTTTGCCCGGCTCGGTGCCATACAGAGCGTGCGTGGCGGCCGTTTCCTGCGAGAGGTCCAAGACATCGCTGGCCGAAACCTGCATCCGAAACGCCAATTCATACTGGGCGATGCGAGTCACGGTCTCCGGATCGCCGAACTCTGCGTAGGTTTGCTGATCGATTCGCGCGATCGCGCTGATGATTTCGCGGCGCAGCTGGCGGTCGATGCCTGCGGGATTCGAGAGAAACAACACGGGGTCGCCCTCGCTACGGCATTGCACGCCCTGATATACCGATGGCAAAAACCCAGAACCCCACACGCTTTTCCCGGCGTCGGGCGTATGTCCTCCCGAGACGAGAACCATAAAACCGGGCAAGTCCTGATTCTCGCTGCCCAGTCCATAGGTGACCCACGACCCCATCGAGCCGTAACCAAGATTTTGATTGCCCGTGTGGAGCAAGAGTTGTGCTGGTCCGTGGTTGAACTGATCGGTCTGCATGGTGTGGATAAAGCAGGCTTCGTCCATCCATTTCTCGAACCGCGGGAGTCGATCTGAAATCCAGTTCCCCGCCTGCCCCGTTTGATGGAAGGGGAACAAGCTCCCCATGAGTTGCGGAACGCCCCGAATGAAGGCAAACCGTTTTCCTTCCAGGAACTCTTGAGGACAGTCTTGGCCGTCAAGCCGATTGAGTTCTGGCTTGTAGTCAAACAGTTCCAACTGGCTTGGTGATCCGGCCATGTGGAGATAAATGACGTTCTTGGCTTTCGGCGCGAAGTGTGATCTCCGCGGCGCGGTTGGTCGTGCGGGGTCGATTGCCGGCAGTTCCGAATTGGCGGCGGCTTGCTGCACGAGCCAGAACCCACCCAGCCCCGTCAGCGACTCGTGGAGAAAGTGTCGACGGGTACGATACTCTAATCTGCGCGCGGCTAAAGATTCCCAGAGGTTCATTGCGTCAGCACCTCATCGAGATTGAACAAGGCATTGGCCACAATTGTCAGCGCGAAATGTTCTTCCTCCGGAAGAGCATCCCTTGTTGTCGGGTGATTTTTGATCGCCGTGTCGTGCAGTTTGACCAAGCGGTCCACGATCTCCTCCCGCGGTGGATGGCCAGTTGCCCAGCAATAGCCCGTCGCGATCTTTTGGGCAGTGGTTCCTTCCAGCCTCGCCATGCGTGCCGCATATCCTTTCGCAAGTTCCAGGAACGCGAGATCGTTGAGCGTCACAAGCGCCTGCAAGGGGGTGTTCGTCGCGATGCGACGGGCTGTGCAAACTTCCCGACTCGTCGCATCGAACGCCATCAGGCTGGGATACGGACTCGTCCGCTTCCAATAAATGTAGACTGCCCGCCGGTAACGCTCAGGGGCAGATGAAGTCTCCCACCCCTCACCTGAATAAACGCTGCGCCAAATTCCTTCCGGCTGTGGTGGTTTGACAGGCGGGCCATACATTTTATCGCTTAAGTTCCCGGAGAGGACGAGCGCCTGGTCGCGAATCATTTCCGCTCGTAACCGTTGCCGTGGGCCACGAGCGAGAAATCGATTTTGGGGATCCTTGGCGAGATGCTCGGGCGTCGTCTGCGACGACTGGCGGAAGGTGGCGGACAACACGATCGACCGGAGTAACTGTTTGAGACTCCACTGTTGCTCGTCCATGAACCGCACGGAGAGAAAATCGAGCAACTCGGGATGGCTGGGCAGGGTTCCTGAGGTTCCCAAATCTTCGACAGTTTCGACGATCCCGCGCCCGAAGAGTTGCTCCCAAATCCGATTGACCTGAACGCGGGCCGTGAGCGGATTCTCGCGCGCGGCGATCCACTGCGCCATTTCCAATCGCGTGGGGGCTTTCGTTTGAACGCCGAACAGCTGAGGGATGCCCGGCGAAACTTCGTAATCCTTGTCGCGCCAGTTGCCGCGCGTAAACACAAATTGGCGCCGCCGAGATTCCGTCGGGCGCTCCACCATCACGGGGATTAAAGGTCCGCCCAGTTTCTTGCGTTCTTCACGAAGATCCTTGAGTTCCTGTCGAGCGGCGAGATGCGCCTCGCTATCGAGCAGCGTGCGCCAGGCCGGGGCCGCGGAGATTGAGAACCGAGCGCGCTGGATGACGAGTGGATGATCCCCAACCGTTACCCGGTCTTGCTTGATTTCCAAGCGGAGCCTGCTTCCGGCTGGCACCTCAACCGCCTCATCAAATAAGAAGACAGCAAGATGGGAGCCATAAACTTTTGGATACTCGCCCCACCCGTCAGGGTTGTCATCGAGCGAATCATCCGGGTTCAGGATCGGGTGGGATTCATCGGAGTAGACTTCTCTGATGAGCAGTTCCGACTCTTTGCCATCGGCGGCGACCAGAAACACCTTGATGCGCGACACGACGAAGCCAAGCTCGGAGTTTTTCATTGCGTCAGCCTCGTCCGTTGGCAAGGCATCGATCCGCAAGGCCTGCACGCGGAGTTTGGAATCGATGGGCAGAGTTTCGATTGTGTATTTTGAATGAACGGAGATCGTCCCTTCAACGGCAAGCTCGGAGTGACCCTCCACCGATTCAATTCGCATCTCCGCGCTCCCCGTCGATTGAGCGCTGGCGAGTGCGAGGGGCTGCCAAGTATCGCCTTGGGTCGCGATTTTCATGACTCCTTCATGGACTTGTGATTCAACTTGGTGGAGCTCTCGATCGAGTCGAGTCGCTCGTTCGCGATCTGCGGCCAACTTGGGGACCGCAACAACGGGGTATTCCTCATCCACGTCACAATCGCGGGTATTATTGAAAAAGGCGACGAACTGATAGTATTCTTCGTGCTCGATCGGGTCATAGGGATGCGAGTGGCACTGCGTGCAGCCAAACGTGATTCCCTGCCACACTTGCCAGGTCGTATTAGCCCGATCAAGAACCGCTACCGTCCGAAACTCTTCGTCGTCCGTGCCCCCTTCGGTGTTGGTTTGCGTGTTGCGATGAAACGTTGTGGCTAGTCGATCATCGAGAGATGCGTCGGGAAGTAAATCACCAGCCAATTGGCGGATCGTGAATTGATCGTAGGGCATATCCGCATTGAGCGCCCGAATCAGCCAATCACGGTAGGGCCAGACATCCCGCCCGGGGTCGCGTTCGAATCCTTTGGTGTCGGCGTAACGCGCGAGGTCCAGCCACAGGGAGGCCCAGCGTTCTCCAAATCGAGGCGAAGCTAAAAGTCGATCGACAACCTTTTCAAACGCAGGGGCGCTGCTGTCGGTAAGAAAGGCTTGCAATTCATCAGGTGTGGGCGGAAGTCCCGTAAGACCGAAGGAGACGCGCCGGAGCCACTGGGCCCGGGTCGCTTCTTCAGCTGGGGATAATCCTACGGACTCGATTTTGGCCAGAACAAAGTGGTCGAGTTCATCTCGGCACCAGCGAGACTCTTGAACAGGCGGCAAAGCTGGCTGTTTCGGCGGCGCGAATGACCAGTGCAATTCCCAGTGGGCTCCTTGCTCAATCCACTTGCGAAGCAGACCGATCTCGCGCGCCGAGAGCGCGGGACCATGCTCGGCCGGGGGCATTCGATCGGATTCGTCGGTCGATGAGACACGCTCAATTAAGTAAGACTGTTCAGGTTTACCGGGGACAATCGCTGGCGCACCTGAATCTCCGTTGCCGAGAGCCTTATCGCGATAGATAAACGAGAGCCCACTCGCTTGCTTGACGCCACCGTGACAAGCCACGCAATGCTTGGTAAAGATGGGACGGATCTGGGCGTTGAAGCTGACTGGTTCAGCGACGACCGGTTCCTCTCCCCAGCAGTCGACGAGGCCGACGCAAGACAGAACGGTAACTGAAATGAGCGTTCGAAAAATCATCGCCGCCGATCCAGGGAAGTCGATGGGCCGGAATGTCCGAGATGAATTGGCCGGGCGCCGCTCCCGACTTGCTTGGCTCCACTATAGCAGCAGTTCCCCTGCGTGTTATCGGGTGTGTCATGATTTTCCCCACAACCATTAGGTAATCATATTCAAGAGACCAGCTCAACGAAGCCGAGCGCCGAAACTCTTTTCAGCATTCCGCGTACCACAACGGCTCAAGACAATGCATTCTATCGGTTCGCGATTGAGGAAGAACCCTTTTTCAACGCCACTCACCGACACCGGTTGCCCGCTTTCTCTCGTTCGCAGCCGACCTCATGGAGTCGCGTCAAGAGGGCTGCAGCTGAGTACACTCCAGCCTGGGACTTCTCGGCGGCCACGAGAGTGAACACGACAATCCTGGCCACCGAGTGCAAGTTGAACTATCTTGCTGAGAGTGCCGCAAGAGCGTGGCTCAATTCCTCTGCCAACCAGTGTTGGCTGCGTCCCTCTCAACCTTCACTCATCGGGAGACTTCGATCGTGAACTGGGCGCGAGTCACCAAGGCCTGCTGCGTTATGGCGGTAGCCTGCACCAGTGTCGCTTGGTGTGTCGCGCAAGAGCCGGCGGCGCCGTACCAAGGGACATTCCCTGTTGCCGCTTCGAAAAAGGGACTGCAAGTCGAGCGCGTCGACGATGCACTAGCCCTGGGGATTAATCACGCGGCGATCAATGTCGATCTCGCCAGGCTCGCTGTCCCCACGGCCGCGCCAGGGGACGCGTCGGTCGTATGGCACGAAAATTCCCAAGGCCGGTTTGCACTCCGCACTAGTTACCTGCACGCCCTGGAAGAAACCATTCGTTCACTGAGCGATGCAGGGGTAGTGGTGTACGTCATTCTGCTGGTGTACGAGTCACCAGACCCTGCGGTGAACAAGCTGATGTTGCACCCCGGTTACGATGGGGCCACGCCCAATCATGTCGCGGCGTTCAATGTGCGTACCGACGCTGGCCGCGCTTGGCTTTCGGGATTGCTCGAGTGCCAAGCCAAACGGTGGTCGCGCCCCTCGGCTGAACTGGGGCGGGTGGCGGGGTATATCGTCGGCAACGAAGTGAACTCACACTGGTATTGGTACAACTGCGGTCGCCTCTCGATGGAAGTCGTTGCCCGAGATTACGCGGAGACCGTGCGACTTGTTCATACAGCCATCCGCCAACAAGCCACTTGGCCTCGGATTTACCTCTCGCTCGACCACCACTGGAACATGGCCTACGCTGCAGGCGACTCCGAGCAGTGCTGCAGTGGCAAGGCGTTTCTCGACGTGTTTGCGCGGCACGTGAAAGCAGACCCCCGGGGCGATTTTGACTGGCACCTGGCCTATCACCCCTACCCCGAAGATTTGTTTGATCCCGCGTTCTGGAATGACACGACGGCCAAGGAGTCGTGGGATACCCCGCGCATCACGTTCAAAAATCTGCAGATCCTGCCGGCCTACTTGCAGCAGCCAGCGTTGCAGTTCAATGGCGAGTCTCGACGCGTGATCCTCAGCGAGCAAGGCTTTCACTCCGCTCCGACGGTCGAAGGAGAGGAATTGCAGGCGGCCGCCTTTTGCTACGCTTACGCCAAAGTCGAGCGACTCGCCGGTGTCGATGCGTTTATTCTCCACCGGCACATCGATCATCCGCAGGAAGGGGGCCTGAATCTCGGCTTACGGCGGCGGGCGGATGACGCCGAGCATCCCGACCCGCCAAAACCAATCTACGATTGCTTCCACGCGGCGGGTACGCCCGCCTGGGACCAGGCCTCGGCGTTCGCGCTCGCGTTAGTTGGGCTCAAGAGTTGGGATGACCTCAACGACTAAACTCCCGCTAGGGCCGGAGCACTGTGTTCGTCCCAACCGCCTTTCTTGATCGCGGAAACCCCGAGGCGGTCGACCTGGCCCGCTCCGCGACGGAAGGACAACACGATAAGATGGAACTGCTTTACAACTACATGGCGAGCGACGAACTGCGGAGCCGCCTAGGGAACCAATCAATAAGTTGGCACTGCGACCGCTCCGCGAACTCTACCCCCAATGCACTCCCCCTTGTGCGGATCAAGATTTTCTAAAGAGCCGCCGCGTTTCCTATTTTGGGAGTGCTTGCAGGTTTTATCACTAAATGCCCGCGTATTGATCCTCGTCGCTCGAGCTTAACTCCAGGAAGTGCTTACGCTTTGGAGGTGCGATGCGCTTCCTGCTAAGGATTCGCTCGGACATAATACGGGCCGCTCAACTCCCGTTTGTCTTTCGATCAAGCCTGCTCTTCACCACTCGTTATCGGTTGTCATTCTCCCATGCCTCTGACTTTTTCAAATTCACCGCGAGCGATTTGGATCATCGTCTGCATTTTAGTATCTCTCTGCCAAGCAAGCACTCTGGGGGCAGAGGAGTTCCGCGTATTGGAATGGCCCACTCCCCCCGCGACCTCCAGGCCGTGGACCCGCTGGTGGTGGCACGGCTCGGCAGTGGAAGAAGCCGAGATCACGCGACTGCTCACCGAGTACAAACGCGCCGGGCTCGGGGGGGTCGAAATCACCTGCATTTACGGCGTGCAGGGGAACGAACGACGGAACCGGAGCTACCGCTCGCCGGAGTGGGTGGCGGCCGTTGAGCACACAATCAACGAGGCGAATCGATTAGGGCTCGGCGTTGATTTACCGGCGGGCTCGGGCTGGCGGATGGGGGGCGCGGAGATCACGCCGGAGCTGGCCAACCGCCGCGTGGTGGTCGATGTGCATGACGCTAAATCGGGCGTCGCGCTGCCGGAAAAGAAAGGCGTCGTGTGGCACGCCGCGTTGGGTGTCGATGCGGAGGGCAAGCAATTCCCAATCAATGGCGAATTTCCTCCCGGTATCGTAAAAGTGTATCGGCTCGGTTCGCAGCTTTCCGGCGATCGCGTGAAGCGACCGTCGCCGGGGGGGGAAGGGCTCAACATCAATCCGTTCTGGAAGAAATCGACACAGGCATATCTCGACAGTTTTTCACAAACGCTTGCGGAACTGCCCGAGCTCGGCATCCGCGCGCAGTTCCACGATTCATTCGAGTACGAAGGCGATTTTCAGCCGGAGTTTCTGGCCGAGTTCGCCAAGCGGCGCGGTTACAAACTCGAAGATCACCTGCCCGCCTTCGCGGGTGACGGGGATGCCGACTACGTGGCGCGCGTGAAGTGCGACTATCGCGAAACGCTCTCGGACCTGGTGCTGGAAGATTTTGTGCAGCCGTGGGTTAGATGGTCGCACGAGCATGGGAGTCGCGCGCGGAACCAGTCGCACGGTTCGCCGGCAAATTGGCTCGATTTGTACGCGGCGTGCGATATTCCGGAGACGGAAAGTTTTGGCCGGCTGACGGGGACGGATTCCGATCCGTTGGTGATGAAGTTCGCCTCCTCGCCGGCAAACATCTTGGGCAAGCCGCTGGTCTCGGCGGAGACGGCCACCTGGATCGAAGAGCACTTCAACGAGTCACTTGCGCAGGTCAAGCAGGTGGTCGATCGGCAGATACTCGCGGGGGTGAATCATGTGTTCTATCACGGCACGTGTTACTCGCCGCAGGATGCGGCGTGGCCGGGGTGGTTGTTCTACGCGTCGGCGCAGCTCAATCCGCAGAACCCCATTTGGCGGGACTTTCCGGCGCTCAACCAGTATGTGACGCGGTGCCAATCGCTGCTGCAGGCGAGCGAGCCGGATAACGATGTGCTGCTCTATTGGCCGTTGCACGATGCGTGGCACGATCCGCGCGGGATGCGCAAGGAAGTGCGCGTGCATAATGGTAAGGATTGGTTGTATGGGCAACCGTTAGGCGAGGCGGCGCTGGAATTCGAACGAGCCGGAGTGCAGTTTGATTATGTTTCGGATCGGCTGCTCCAGCGGTGTGCGGTGCTAGAGGGCGTCCTTCACACGCCTGGCGGGAAGTACAAGGCGATTGTGGTTCCGAAGACCACGCACATGCCGCTTTCGACAGTACGCAAACTGGGAGAATTGGCGCAAGCGGGAGCATCCGTCGTGTTGCTTGGCGGTTTGCCAGAAAGCGAGCCGGGCGTTGCGGGGCGCACGCCAAGCGCGGAGTGGAAGAAAGCCATCGCAGAACTCGCTGCCGCGCAGGGGGAACTCAAGGTCGTTGGCGAACCAGGGCTTGCGAAATCACCGCTGAAGTTCCTACGGAAGTCGTGGCAAGGGCGGCCGCTATACTTTCTTGCGAACACGACCGCGGCGCCATTTGACGCGTGGATTCGGCTTCAAACAACAGAATCACAAGCAGCTTTCCTGAATCCCGCAAATGAATCGATAACGAGAGCTGAATCGGTGTTTAGCAAAGCCAGCCGCAGAGAATGTCACGTGCAACTAGCGGCTGGAGAATCGATATTTTTGTATTTCACTCCGCTTGCAATTGAACTTCCTAAACGGAGGTACGAATTGCGGCATAGAAAAGCACTGGGAGGGCCGTGGCAAGTTGACTTCATTGAAGGCGGGCCGGAGTTGCCGGAGTCTTACGAGACGCAGCGACCGGCGCCGTGGACGGATTCGAAAGACCCGCGCGCTCGGGTCTTTGCGGGGACGGTGCGGTATTCGACGGCGTTTGCTAGCGCTAAGTCGCAAGCGGCGGGGGACGTTCTCGATTTGGGGGAAGTGCTTGGGAGCGCGCGGGTGAAACTCAATGGGGTAGAACTGGCGACGCTCATCGCGGCGCCGTTTCAGGTGGTGCTGCCGGAGCTTCGTGATGGGCAGAACACGCTGGACATCGAAGTGACCGGTGTGGCGGCGAACCGGATTCGCGATCTCGACCGCCGTGGCGTGAAGTGGCGGATTTTCGAGGACATTAACCTCGTGAATATCGATTACAAGCCGTTCGACGCGTCGAATTGGCCGGTGCGGCCGTTAGGGTTGGTGGGACCGGTGACGCTGGAAACCTCCTCCGTCGACCCATCAGCCGCCGGGCGCTAGCCCCGGTCGCTGGTGATGATGCTGGCCGTGAATTGAACGACCGGACGCTAGCGCGTGGCGGCTGATACGCGGCGAGCCACTGGTTTGCGCCAATTCGCAAAGACACTTTCGCGGGCGGTGGGCGCTGGTGATTCTTCGTGGCACGGTGATGTTATTTCATCAACGTCTGGCGAATTGTCGATGGAGTTTGCCACGTACGCCTGGACCCAGCGAGGTCCATGATGGATTTCTACTTCTGGCGGATTCACGCGAGCGCTTCCCTCTTGCGTCACGCCAATCAAGCTGACCGACAGCGTTGAGGTTGGCAGGGCAAGCGGAATGGCCGCAGCCGCGACGGCGCCAAAATTGTTCTTCCACACATCGTAATCGAGCAGGCCCACCACGCCGTCGTGGTTGCCGTCGGCGGGGAGGTTGCCGTTACTGGTCTCGCCTTGGCTGTCGCGCCACATGCCGTAATCGGCGGCGTCGACGGTTCCGTTGGCGTTGTAGTCGCCAGCGAGGCCCCCGGCGTAGTACAGCGGGCGATTCGGCGCCGCGGCCATGCCGGCCCCCACAAAGAAACTAGGGTTCGGCGGCTGGTTGTAGCCGACGTTTTGCCACGCGATCGCTTCACGATACTGGGTGTCGTGCATCAGCGTGTACATCCGGGACGTAGCGGAAATCGTGGTCGACCAAATTTGCAACGCCGTATTGTCGCTGGTTCGCCAGATCACTTCCTCGCGCCAGTCGCCTAGGATGTCGCCCGAGAGGTTGGGGGTCGATTTGGTGCCGTTGTTGGCCGACAGGCCCGCGGTGCTGTTGATGCCGCTGTTCGAGAAAGAGACCAAATTGCTCCGCCCGGCCGTTGTATAATTCCAATCGCCGATGGTGGTGTTATCGAGCGTTTCGCGCAAGAGGTCCGCATCCCACCACACGCCAAAGTTTTGGTGCATGTTCGAGGGCTTCGCATAAATCGCCACGCCTTGGGCGTCGTAAATGCTAGGGCTGTAGCTGTCCCAAAACTCGTAGCCGGGATGATTGGGATCGATGTCCATCGCCACGCCGCGGCCGACATCGGGGAAAGTTCCCGCCGCGACATCGGCAGCCGATACAAATGGCCCCGACAGAATTTTCCCCGTCGCGCCATCGTACATGTACGACGCATAGTGGTTGCCCACGCCGCTCGATTCCGACGGAATAAAAACCTCGAGCCCGGGGTTCAATGGGTTCATGTCGGTCACATGCAGCGCGTCGCCGTGACTGCGGCCGGTGGAGTAGAGCCCCGTGCCATCGTCGTCCACCACCATCGCGCCAAAGACGATTTCGTCCTTGCCATCGCCATCGACATCAGCGGGAATCATGTTGTAGACCCCTTGGCCGACGTACTCGCTGTTAATGTTGTTGTTCACACCAATCGCCGCCTTGAACCACCACTGCTGCGTGAGTTGCCCGTCGCGCCAGTTCCAGGCGGTCAGCTCGTTGCGCGCCGGGAAAGTTCCGCTCGGCCCGAAAATGCCGCGGCCGACCACGATGCTCGGCCGGCGCCCATCGAGATACGCCGGGGCGAACAGAATGTTCTCGCCGCGATGCCCGTAGTCGTCGCCCCAACTGCTAATCGCGCCGCGGTCGGGAGTGAAGGGAACCGTCGTCATGGCGGTGCCCGTCGTGCCGTTGAAGACGGTCAAATACTCGGGCCCGGTGACAATTTTGCCGACAGAGTTGCGGTAGTCAGCATTGGGGTCATCACCTGGCAGTATGACGTTATTGCCCAAACCATCCTTCGTGCCTGGCATGGTGCGCGAGACGAACTCCGCAATGCCATCGCCATCAAGGTCGTACACCAAGAACGCGCTGTACTGCGCAGCGGCGCGGATGTTGATGCCGAGGTTGATCCGCCACATCAATGTCCCGTCGAGCTTGTAGGCGTCGAAAATCATCGGACCTGTGAAGCCGTCGACGCCCGCGTGAGCTTCATTACTCGGCATCCATTTGACGATGATTTCGTAATCGCCGTCACCATCGAGATCGCCCACGCTCGAATCGTTGGCCGAATACGTGACGGTCACGAACTGCCCGGGATTGGCGACATCCGGCATTTGCACCGGCGGCGGGATTTGCAGCGGCACGTTCAAATACTGCCGCAGCGGGGCGTTCGCCGCAAGCGAGAACGTTTCGCTGGCCGCCTGTTCAAGGCCGCCGATCACCGGTCGCACGTGGTACACGTTGGTGAGCGCGGGATTGAACGAGCTATCGACAAAGTCGGTGGTGGTAGTGATTGGCGATGCGTTGAGCTTCACCGCGGCTCCGCCGTTCGCGCTGCGGTAGACGTTGAAGGCGATGTTCGTCGGATCGGTCGCGAACATCCGCCAGCCGATGTACGCCTGCGAAGTGGCCCGCCGCATGACCACCAGGCCGCGATTGAGCTCTTCGATTTGCCGCGCGAAAGTGACGGGCGTCGCCGGCGAACTTGGCAGGTAGTCGAGCCGCAGTTTGGGCCGCAGGTCGGGATTGGCGTTCTCGCGCGAGCCGTAAATGAAATTTCGATCCTGCCCGGCGTCAATCAGCACGATCAGCGTGGCCAGTCCGCCGTTGGCTTTGCGGTCCTTGAGAAAATTCACCAGGTCGACCCCTTGCAAGTGCTGGGGCGGGCCGCTGTTGGTTACTTGCTCGATGACGTTGGCCCCGATGACAGACCCTTCGGGGCTTAGATTCACCACCCGCGTGAGATCCACATAATTCCCCGCTGTGTTGGTGTACTCTTGGCCGAGCCCGGCGCTCGCCAGGTTGGTTTCGCTCCAGTTCTGCGCAGTGTTGCCCGCGATGTCGGCGAGGCCATACACGTCGAAGCGGCCATCGGTCATGGTCGCCCCGCCCGTCTTTTGCAGCGTGAAGAAGGCGTTAGTGATACCGGTGAGGTCGACGTTCGTCAGATCGAACCGCAGGTACGCCATGTAGTCGCCGCCGACGCCGTTCAGGTCGCGCGTTTCGAGCGTCGTCGCCGTCCCGGCGTTCACACCGGTGCGGGTATAGGTGTCCGCCACCGGCAGCAGGGAGATGCTCGAAAGAACCTGCCGTGCTTCGAGGGTTTCGAAGCGCAGGCGGCGCTGGCGGGATTTGGGTTGGCGTTTTGACATTGTGTGTGAGTTATGCGTGGCGCGGGGCGGCACCGGCGTGTCGCCAGCGCCGATGTGAGGAACAACGTCACTACAGAGTTCCACTGGCGACACGCCAGTGGCTCCCGAGCGAGCCAATGTCTTCCCACGCCGCGTCGCGTGCCCCATCATCCGGCGCTTCCGCATAACAATCGAGTTCCAGTTCGTCCGCCAGCACCACCACGCGCGCCCGTGCCGCGAGCAGCAGATGGTCAACGCGTGATTGAAACGCCACGCCCCGCGAGCGAAGAGTGTGCGGCCGATCGGCCACAGTTGTGACCGGGCTCTCCGCAATCGTCACCGCTGACACCGGTATGCCAGTTGGAATCGCACTGGCGATAGCTGCCGAAGCCGCCGCGGTTTGGCCGAAGTTGGCCCTCCACACGGCGTAGTCAGCCGCATCGACAATGCCGTTTCGGCTGGCGTCAGCGGCCAACTGCGTGGTGCTGCCCAGCGTATCGCGGTACACGGTGTAATCGGCGGCGTCCACCACGCCATCCACATTAAAGTCACCCGCCAAACCGCCGGCGAAGTAGACAAACTTCTTCGGCTCCGGCAACATGCCGCCGCCGATGTTGAAGCTGGGGTGCGGAGGTTGGTTATAGCCGCTGTTTTGCCATGCAATCGCTTGCCGATACTGCGTGTCGTGCATCAGCGTGGTGAGACGGCTCGTTGCGGAGATGCCCGTGGTGAAGATTTGCAGGGCGGTGTTGTCGCTGCGGCGCCAAATGACTTCCTCGCGCCAATCGCCCAAGATGTCCGCCACCAGTGCCGGCGTGCTCTTCGTGCCATTGTTGCTCGAAGCGTTCGGCGCCGATTGCGTTCCGGAAGTCGCCGGGTCGAGATCAAAATTGCTGCGGCCCGGGTTATTCCAATCGGAGATTGTAGTGCCGTCGAGCAATTCGCGCGAGACGTCGGCGTCCCACCACACCAGGAAGTTGACGAACATATTACTTGGCGCGGCGTAAAGTGGCGTGCCGTCGGCGGCGTAGATTTGCCGGGTTCCCAAAACGGGATCATTCAGTAGCGCCCAGTGCTCGTAGCCGGGAGAGTTCGGATCGATGTCTGCCGCCACGGCTCGGCCAATATCGGGCCAGGAGCCATCGGTGTTCTGAACGACGGTCACTCCGTGGAGGATTTGGCCGGTGCGCGCATCGCGTAGGCTCGACCCAATGTGCCCGTTGCCACCGGTATTCTCATGTGGCATGAAGAGCTCAAGCCCCGGCCGAGTCGGATCCTGGTCGCTCAAGTGCAGCGCGTCACCGTGGCCCAGACCGGTATTGTAGAGGATGGTTCCATTGTCATCGATCGCCGAAGCGCCCGTGATTACTTCGTCCTTGCCATCGCCATCGAGATCCCCCACCGTGATGCTATGCGCCGATTGGCCCACGTACCCGGAATTGACGCCGTTTGAAACGGCTTGCAGCAGCCAGCGGTTCTGCAGTTGCCCATTCACGTAATCGAACGCGGCCACTTCGTTCCGCGCGCTGAAGCCCGACTGCGGCCCCGCATAGCCGCGGCCCCACACGATGCTCGGATGAATGCCATCGAGATATGCGATGGTCGCTTGGAAGCGGTCCACCCGGTTGCCGTAGCTATCGCCCCATGAGGAGACACTGCCGCGCGTCGGTCGAAAGGGAAGCGAGTGAATGATGGCGCCCGTTTGCCCGTTGAACACCGTGAGGTATTCGGGGCCGGAGAGAATATAGCCCGAGGTATTGCGGTAGTCGGCCGCCGCATTGCCGATCACCGTCCCCACACCATCCACCGTTCCTTCCGCCGTCTTCAGCACCACTTCGGCTTTGTTATCGCCATCGAGATCGTACACGATCATCTGCGTATAGTGGGCGCCGGCGCGAATGTTCACGCCGAGATCGATCCGCCACAGCCGCGTGCCGTTGAGCTTGTAGGCATCGACGTAGGTGTTGCCTGTGTAGCCGCTCTGTGAATTGTCCTTGGCGTTGGTGGGCTGCCACTTGAGAATGATTTCGTACTGCCCGTCGCCATCCACGTCCCCTACGCTGGCGTCATTCGCTTCGTAGGTGTAAGTCTCGCCGCTGGGAGTGGTTCCCCCGGCGGGGATTTGCAGCGGCACGTTCAGAAACAAACTCACAGGCGCGTTCGGCAAAATGGTGAAAACCGGGCTCGCCGCTTGCTCCACGCCGTTAATCACCGCCCGCACATGATAGGTGTTCGAAACCGCGAAGTTCGCCGTGCTATCGGTGTAATCGGTGGTCGTGGTGATCGGCGAAGTATTCAGTTTCACCGCCGCCGCACCGTTGGCGGAGCGGTAAACGTTAAACGACACATTTTGCGGATCGCTCGCCAGCAGCCGCCAGCTCACATACGCCTGCGTGGTGCTACGGCGGATGGCGACAATCCCGCGGTCGAGGTTTTCCACCTGTCGACGGTTCACCGCCAGCCCCGTGGCGCCCGCCGCGTTGTTGGCTGCGATCGTCGCCGCGTCGAGCGCTTCGTCGTGAATCCGCACTTCGTCGATCCAGCCTGAGAAGCCGGGATCGGCGTCGTACAGTGATCGGCCCAAATAGCCCAGCACATCGTTCACCGAGCCGGCATGCGCGCCGCCGAGCACCGTGTTCGCCACCTGCACACCGTCGAGATACAGTCGCAACCGGTCGGCGGCCGAATCAATCACC
Organism: Pirellulales bacterium; assembly: GCA_022841705.1. Taxonomy (GTDB): domain Bacteria; phylum Planctomycetota; class Planctomycetia; order Pirellulales; family Lacipirellulaceae. The sequence continues at coordinate 461,026 of JALHQZ010000002.1, read as the reverse complement.
ACCGCCGCATAATGGTCCCGGCCATCATCGGTCGTGACTCCCGAAGCAACTTTCTCAGTCGCCGCGCCGCCAGCGTCGAGCACCGCGCGGGAATCGTTGGTCGCGGTCTGTGATGAAAAAAACAACGAACTATTAGCAACGCCGGTGATTTGATCGCCAAAGTCGAACACCCGGCTCCAGTTGGGCAACGCAAGCGATTGATACCACACTTCAATCGTGGCCGAACCACTCGCCGGCAGCGTGTTCGCCGGCAGCGCAACGTGCTGCACGTTCGCCGCATCGCCACTGGTGACGCCGAAGTTGTAAAGCGCCAACCGGCCGTTCACCACATACGCCCCGTTCACAAGCGTACCATGCGCGGCGCCAACCGAATCGGCTGCCGTGCCGTTGTTAAATGTGTAGGCATGCGTCACGCTCAGTAGGCGGCGGTCCTCAAGTGGCTCAAACGACAGCCGGTGCCGACGATCACTTTCACGCCGCTTCGCAGCGCGCCGATTCGAGCCCGCCTGCGGGCCAAAGAAAAGCTCCCTCATGTTCCGTCGCATCCCCCTGAAAAGCTGCCTCGCGCTCAAGCCGATTGGCCGAAACGCCTCTCTTAATCCTATTTAGAAAAGCAAAAAATAGCGCCGAATTGCATTGGCGAAAAAGCTTCACCACAGATGGCACAGAGAGGACAGTGCAGAAAAGGGCCGATTTTTGCAATCGATCGGGCGGCGGCGCCAAACGTCCCGGCCTCGATTTTGACCGCGATTTATCGACGAATACGTCGTTTTACCGCTTCCTCTGTGCTCTCTCTGGTCTTTGTGATGATTACCGCCGTCAGCGGTTGCTAACTGCCGACCTCGCAACCCGATTTTCGCACCTTACTTTAGATTTCCCCCGCCGGCAACGCTTTTCCAGCCCCTTGCGTTTTTCGGGGCTAATTATGCGTTCCTTACCATTTCTTGCAGTGTTGGCGAGCATTATCTTGTAGGGAGTGGGGGGCAGCCGAACGCATCGATGCGCGCGGCTCTCGTCGATTCCCGCTTGTGCTCGCTTCTTGTTTTTGGTCTTCGCGTCCCCACTTCGCTCGGACGTTCTCCGCGCGCTGTTTGCCCCCGGGCAGACCCGATTACTACGTCCTCAACACCGCGATCTGATGCCCACATTCAACGCTCGCCGCGCCCGGTCATTCTCAGCGTTCACACTCGTCGAATTGCTGGTGGTAATCGCCATCATTGGCATTTTGGTGGCGCTGCTCCTGCCGGCGGTGCAGGCGGCACGCGAAGCGGCGCGGCGGACGCAGTGTCTCTCGAACCTCAAGAACATCGCCCTGGCGATGCAGAACTTTCACTCGGCGAACAACGAGCTCCCCGTGGGCAACTACATGCAGGGGAATATTGGCGACATCCGCGATACCTTCAGCGGTTGGACGATCGAAATCATGCCCTATGTGGAAGACAATACGATGCGGGCTCTGTACGACAGCAACAAGAACGTGCGAATGGAAGACGCCAAGCACCGTACCTTCCGCGAAACGCTGATCCCCCTTTACACCTGTCCTTCCGATTTTGAGCAGGTGCTCGCAAACCCCGAAAGCGGCCCGGCTGCAAACGCCTCTACCGGCGGGGGTGGCCGCGGCGATACAGCGAACTTGGTCAATTACCGGACCGCTACCTATCGGGCGAATGCCGGACGTACAAATGGGACCACCACATGGTATTTGGGCGAAGATTTACCCGCTAACGCCAGCGCGGCAACCCCAAGTCCGTACGGCTGGCGGGGACCTCTGCACGCAGTGCCGCTCCCCAATTCCACCGCCACTGGTCTCCTCAAGAAGATGCACCCCGAAGCGTTCCGCCACATCACGGATGGTACTAGCAAAACCTTGCTGCTTGGCGAATCAACGAACATCTATGAACGCCGCCGCACGTTCTGGGCCTATCCCTCGTGGGGTAATTACATCAATTCGCAGGTTTCGATTCAGAACCAAATCCTGTGGGGAGATTACGAGCGCTGTCTCGCCAGCAACCCCACTGGTGGCGTGCGGCCGTGCCAGTCGGCGTGGTTTGCGGGGCATCCCAACGGCATGAACATCGCTATGTGCGATGGTTCGGGCCGCTTCTACACCTTCGATAGCGATATCCGCATCCTCGCATTTATGGCGAGCATCGCGGGGGGTGAAAACGAAGGGGATGTGCAATGAGCGGCGATGGCGACTTTGGACAGGTCGTACGGCTTCTGGCCGCATGCTCGCTTAGCTTACTGGTGGTTGGCTGTGGGGGAATTACCCTCGCGCCGGTAGAAGGCGTAGTCACGCTTGACGGAAAACCTCTCCCGAAAGCCGCCGTTACGTTACAGCGTTCCAGCGGCGAGGTGTCACAGCGAATATTCAGGGGCACCACGGATGCCTCAGGTCGGTACATCGCGGCTTCACTCGAAGGATCTCATCCCGGCGTCCCCCCCGGGACTTATACAGTGTTGATTAGCACGGTGGTAATCCCTCCCAACGCTAATGAACTAACGCCAATGCCCAAGGAAATTGTCCCCCTGGCTTTTCGCGATGGCTCGCAAAGCCTTGAAGTCCCGCCCGAAGGCTTAACTTCGGCCGACTTTGTCATGAAATCCCGCTAACTCTTGTTGCGATTTTCAATCATTCTAATAATACAGGTACTCCTCCTCGAGTCTGACATCCTTTCTTTTCCGGACGACCGATCATGCCCACTAAATCTCGCCTTACTTCCCGCTCATTGGGCTTCACCCTCGTTGAATTGCTGGTGGTGATTGCCATCATCGGCATCTTGGTGGCGCTCTTGTTGCCCGCGGTTCAGGCAGCGCGTGAGGCAGCACGGCGGAATGATTGCTCCAATCGCATTCGGCAGTTGGGACTGGCGTCGCATAATTATATGTCGGCACACCAGATTTATCCCCCTCACGGCAAGATGGCGTCAGCGACAGTCCAATATACGGGGCTCGGGAGCCAAGCGCTTTTGACACCGTTCATGGAAGATTCCGCCATTCATAATCTGGTCGACCAAACCAAACACTGGCGGCAACCGGAAAATGCCGAGGCTTTCAAGACTTTCATTCCGGGGCTCAAGTGCCCCAGCCAGAATGAGCTGGAGTGGTGCGATACCAGCAAAGGACAGATAGCCGGCGGCGGAATTGTGGAAGGGCCCTGGCGATGCCACTACATGGCAGTGATGGGCGCTCGACCAGGGCCCGCGAGTCCGCGACACAGAGGTAGTGGTGGTTGCTCCCTGGGCGGAGGTGGCCGAGGCGGTGGTGCGGCCACGTATACCACTCCCCAAGACACATATTTCCAATACTCCTGTGCGATTGGCGCGAAGACCGGCTCATCGGGTGGCGGCGCTGTCAATGGAATCATTATCCCGAACGGCAAGATTGATACCGCAGATGTCACGGATGGGACTTCACACACCATGATGTTTGGCGAATGCTCCTGGGACATCGGCTTTCAGAAGCCTTGGATCGTCGGCAGCACCTCGATGAATGGGGTGGGCGATGTTTCGGGACTCTTCGGCTGGGTGTTTAACGCGAAGAACGTCTTACATCCCATCAATTCGGTAGGATACATGCCCAGTCTCGATGTGAATGACTACGCCCAAGACATTGAAGCTCTCACCAATACCAGCCTCGGCAGCAAGCATCCTGGTGGCTGCAACGTGGTAATGGGCGACGGCTCCGTCCGCTTCTTGCAAGAAGACATCGATCTCGAAGGGGTGCTCCGTCCGCTCGCTAGTCGGGCGTCTGCCGAAACGTTGGAAAACTAATGAACTTTTGGCGATGTTTCACACTCGCAAGATCCTGATGTCGATCACTATTTTATCTTACCAGCCTGCTTCACGACTCCGTGCAGCAGGCTGGTTGTTTCTGATCCCGCTGCTGTTCGCCGGCTGCGGCGACTCTTCCATCGCGCCGGTCACCGGTATCGTGCGGTTGGATGGCCAACCGCTCGACGGCGGCCAGGTGGTCTTCACCCCCGCCGCCGGCCGCGCGGCGCGCGGAACCATTCAGCCCGACGGCACATTCACCCTTGGCACAATGAGTGACAGCGATGGCGCCCGCATCGGACTCCACAAAGTGAGCGTCAGCTACACCGGCGCCGGCGGCCCCTCTGTCCCCAATTTCGACGGCCCCGACCGCGCGCCCGCCAAACCCAAAGTCCCCGCCTACTATGCCGCCGGCGACACCTCCGGCCTGACGTTCGAAGTGAAGGCGGGCGCTAACAACGCCGAGTTCGATTTGAAGTCGAAGTAGCGGCGGGTCCGAGCTAGCTCAAAGGGCTTGCGGCTTCCAGCCCAGGGTCGCCGCCGAAAGGCGGCAACCCTGGGTGGTGGGCATGGTGGATTATCATCCACCCTTAAGGGGTTGCGGCACAACACGCTAGAATGCCGCAATCCCTTCGGGATAGAACTTCGGCTTTATACGAAACATGATTGATAATCGCATGATGAACCCACGACGTAACCTCCTGCGCGCCATCCTCCTCTGCGCGTTACTTGCCGCGCACTCCCCCGCCGCCGGGCGCCTCACCACGCTTTACCTCATCGGCGACTCCACAGTGAAAAACGGCTCCGGCCGCGGCGATGGCGGACTCTGGGGCTGGGGCCAAGTGCTGGCCGAGCATTTCGATGCCGAGAAGGTGCGCATCGAAAACCGCGCGCTCGGCGGCCGCAGCAGTCGCACGTATCTCACCGAAGGTCTCTGGCAGCGCGTGCTCGACGAGCTCCGGCCCGGCGACTTCGTGCTGATGCAGTTCGGCCACAACGATGGCGGCGAGCTCTTCGCCAGCGATCGCCCCCGGGCGTCGCTCAAGGGGACCGGCGATGAATCCGTAAAAGGAATCGTCCAGCAGACGCGCAAACTGGAAACAGTTTACACCTACGGTTCCTACTTGCGGCAGTATATTCACGACGCGAAGCAAAAAGGCGCGTACCCGGTTGTTCTCTCTCCCGTGCCGCGCAACATATGGCGCAACGGCCGGGTGCTGCTAGCCGAGTACGACTACGGCTTGTGGGCCGAACAGTCCGCCAAGGAGACCGACGTGCCATTCGTCGATCTTAACCGCCTCATCGCCAGCCGTTACGAAGCGCTTGGTGAAGCGGTCGTCGCCAAGGATTTCTTCACGCCCACCGATCACACGCACACCACCAAAGCGGGCGCCATTGAGAACGCCCGATGGGTTGTCGCCGGGCTAGGCTCATTGCGAGATAGCCCGTTCATCAAGCTGTTACGTCCCGATGGGCCGTGGACCAAGACGAGTTTAACTCCCCGTTTCCCGCTGCACATCGAACTGCCGATTTCGCGGCCTCCGGACAACTTCCATCGCTTAGCGATCACAGCCCCGGAAGGCAACTACCGGGTCAAACTTAGCTGCACCGCGCCGGATGCCGAGACCTGCACCACGGTGAAGTCTGAACTCCGCCGCCTGCAAGTCGAACGATTAACGGTAAAACCAGGCGAAACTGCCACGCGAGAATTCATCGTCAACGTCCGCACACCAAAACTGCCAAGTGGCCAAGAAGTGCGGCTGAAAGATCGCGAACGCACCACCGAAGCCGCCGCCTGGGATGACAAGTTGACGCTGGAACTCTTGGGCGAACCACTGGCCGCCGTCAGGCTCGACATCACTCCTGCCGAAAATGCCCCGACGATCTTCATCCTCGGCGATTCCACTGTCTGCGACCAACCCGCCGAACCGTGGGCCGGATGGGGCCAAATGCTACCACAGTTCGTGCGGCCCGATGTCGCCGTCGCCAACCATGCCGAGTCGGGCGAATCACTCCGCAGCGCCTTGGGTGAACGCCGCTTCGAGAAGGTCTACTCGCTGCTGAAACCGAACGATTGGGTGCTCATTCAGTTCGGCCACAACGACATGAAAGAGACGGCGCCCGACGCTCTTGATCAGTACGCCGCCAACTTGCGCAAAGTGATCGGCGAGATCCACCAGCGCGGCGGCAAGGTAGCGCTGGTCACTTCGATGGAGCGCATCAGCGGCCTGCGGCAGAATACGCTGGTGGAGTATCCAGCGACGATGCAGCGCGTGGCGGCGGAACTCGACGTCCCGCTCTTGGACCTCCACGCCCGCAGTCAGCAGCTGTACCGAGCGCTCGGCGAGGATCTGCACCACGCCTTCCAAGATGGCACGCACCACACCGCCTACGGCGCCTACCTGCTGGCCCAATGCGTGGCGAGCGAAATCCAAACTCACGCCCCGGAGCTTGCTATGCTCCTGACCGCAGACCTTCCGCCCTTCGACATTTCACAGCCAGTACGCTACGCCGCATGGCGACTCCCTCCCAGCCCCATTCACAGTGATGTACGACCACTAGGTGATTGAAGAAGGAGCGTCAAGGAAGCGCCGCGCGGTGTTCGCCGCCAATTCTCACCAGCCGCTAACGGGTCACGGCTAAATCGAACATGAGGGTGTGACAAATCCGCTAATTCTTTGCGACTTCCACCGCGTACACATGTGACGGGCCGTGCATGTTCGAGCGGAAGATGACCCACTTGCCGTCGGGGGTGAAGATGCCGTTGGGTTCGAGATCATAATCGTGGTCGCGCAGGCTCACCAGCCGTTCGGATTCCATGTCGCCGATCTGAATTTGCTTGGCGGCCGCTTCGGGCAGGCCGCGCATGCCGATTAATTTGGGCCGGAAAAGCCACATCCATTTGCCGTTGCCAGGAGTTCGAAGTGTCCGACCATCCGCATCCCGGTTGGCGACGCTGCCTTCGCCGCCGCCATCACCGCAGAAGAGTTTGCCATCGGGCGAGATATTGTAATGGACGCTCCACTCTTCGCGCTCGAGGTGATACCAGGTCCGCTTGCCGGTGGCGATCTCATAACCTGCCAGCCAAAAGACCATGCTCCGCGGCGTTTGCAGGTCGTACCAGACGGCAGCGCCGTCTTGACTGAAGAACTCATGGCCAAAGATCTCCATATCCATCGTGCGCGGATGTACTTTGGTGAGGCCAGAGCCATCGGTCTTAATGAGCCACGTGCGATCGACAAAATGCCACGGGCCTTCATGGCAGAACAAAATCTGATTCGGATCGGTCGGCGAGGTTTGCAGATGGTTGAACCAATCGTTGCCACGATGAATCGTTTTGATCTGCTTGGTGGCGAGGTCCATCGTGAAGATTTGTAAAGGTTCGCCCGCGGCCCAGCCACCGCCGAGTCGCCCGCCGCGCCGCCGATTCTCTTCACTACGCGGGCGCCGTTCGCCCGATTCATCACGGCTAAAGCCTACGAGCAGCGTTTCATCCGCATTCGGCGCCACTTGAGCTCGGTAGTATTCTTCCGGTAACTGGACCACGAGGCGCGATTGCTTCGTTTCAAAGTTTACCGCAAATACGCCGTCCAGTTGGCGATAGTAAACATCGCCGGTGCGCCGGCCCGTGAGCAACAGCCAAGCACTGCCTTCGACGAGCGAATCAACTTCGTGCGTCTGGAGATTCACACGCGATATGCCCCGCCGCGTGGAGATGGCGAGCCACTTGCCATCGGCGGAGAACGGGTATTGATGAAAGTAGGGGCTCAGGCTGCCAGGCTCACTGGAAAGGCGCACCACGCGATGGCCGGTGTCGGGATCAATCCACTCCTTCGGCGGTTCCGCGGCGGAACCTGGCAGCGCTGCGTTTAACACAAAGAATAACAGCAGCAGTTGTTTAATCATCGATTTCACTCATTGATTGGGAGTTGAAAGGGCACTTCGTTGACGGTGACTTCCAGAATTTCAAGCGGTGTGGACTCCGCGATACTCAGTTTCGGCGATTCGGCGGTAAGGTTGATTCGCTCCAGTACGATGCCAGCAAGCGTGTCGCCAGCGTTGCCGCGTAGTTCGCCGAGCGAGCGCACGCTTCCCTGCACGTCACGCACAATCACGCCCCGCACATGCGATAGTTGCGGAGGATGACCTTGGAGGTCGAAAAATTGCGTCCAAGGCTTTACGTCGAAGAGCGCTTGAGCATTGTCGAGCGTAATGTGCTCGAATAGCAGATTCTCGTAGCGTTGGGGCGTGTCGGGCCGAAGTTTCAGCCGGACCAGCGGCACGGCGGCGCCGACGGTGCAATTGCGGACCACCACGTTGCGGATGAGCGTTGCCTCGCTGCCACACGTTAGGGCGCCGTGGCCACTTTCGAACGCGCAGTCTTCAACGAGAATATTCTCCACCGGCGGACTGCTCGTATCGCTCATCGCCAGCGGGCCTTTGCTTCCTTTGAGCGCGATACAGTCATCGCCCACCGAAATGCGGCACTTGGTGATCCGCACGTTTTGGCAACTATCAACATCAATCGCATCGGAACTCGGCGCGCGATTGATCGACACTTCATCCCACGGCTGGGTTTGCCCCACGATCTGTGGCGGATCGCCATGCGGCGCGGTGATCGACAGGCCAGTGAGCTGCACGTTCCGGCAGTTGTAGAGATGCAAGTTCCAGAAGCCGGAGTCCTTGAGCGTGATGCCTTCTATCCGCACGCCGTCGCAGTTTTCAAGGAACATGAGGCGTGGCCGTTCGACTTCCAAATTCGTGCACTTCGGATTCTCGGCGCGGCGTTTCCAGAAGGCAGTCCAGTAGGGCTTGCCCTGGCCATCGAGCATGCCGGCGCCGGTGATCCGCACGCCTGCCAATCCGCTGGCGTTCACGAGTGCCGGCCGCCATTCTTCAAAATGCCCTTCGATCCGCGTGCGACGGCGCGGAAAATCGGCGATGTCTTGCGAGCCGGCTAGCACCGCATCTTGCTCGAGATGCAACTCGACGTTCGCTTTGAGGAACAGGGCGCCGGAATCGAACTTGCCGGCGGGGAGTACCACGCGGCCCCCACCGCTTGCCGCGGCGGCGTCAATCGTTGCTTGCAATTCGATGGTGTCTGAGCGGCCATCGTTCGGCGTGGCGCCAAACTTGCGCACATCAAAATCTGCGGCGCAAGCCGCCACGGCAAAGAGACCGACCCAAACAGAACTCAGCGGCAGGTAGGCCATAGCTTTGGACCAACTCGATTATCGCTCTAGGAAACAAGATATACCACAGAGAACACGGAGGAGGTACCCGCAGATGGAGGCGGATGAACGCAGACAAAAAATGGCTCTACTGATACAACATCGACACGCTTATTGAAGTCGAGATTCTGTCCGTTCATAGATCATCCGCGTTTATCTGCGTCCATCTGCGGCTCAATACTTTCTGATGGTATCAAAACAAAAGGGGCGGTGAAAACTCACCGCCCCTTCGTGCGAGAAGCGCTCTGCCCACTTATCTGAGCTTACTTCTCTAAAAGCTCTAGAAACGACGCCCAGCTCCAACTGCCAGCGCGACGCCAACCGCCAGCAGAACCAGCGTCGCAGGCTCCGGAACGGCGGCCGAACTGGCCACCGCCGCAGCGCCCGTCGCGCCAAAGTTGTTCTTCCACTGGTCATAGTGGGCGACGCCAATCGTACCGCCAATCGCATCGTTCGGCAGCACGGTGGCGGTTCCTTGGTTATCGCGGAACACGGTATAGTCCGCGGCATCCACCACGTTGTCGTCATTGTAGTCACCCGGCAAGATCGACGGAATGAAGGTCGTCACTTGCAGCAGGCCATCACCCGTAAACAGCGCGCTCTCATTCGTTGCGCCGGAGCCGATGCGGCCCCAGGTGCCCACAGCCTGCGACACGCCATTAATGAACAGTGAATCAATCGTGTCGATCGTCCCTAGCGAACCGAAGTTCAAATTGAAGGTCGTTCCCGGCGCCAGGTAGACGTCGGCCAAGTCCGCTAGGTAAGGAGTATCAATGCTCAGCGTGCCACCATTAACCGTGGTGTCACCTGTGTAGGATTTGGCGCCGGTAAGCGTGAGCGAACCCGAGCCAACTTTGGTGAGCAGCGAAATCGCCGGGCGATCCGGATCCGGCGCGGTGTTGGTGCCGCCCGGATCGGTGATATTCCCTGCGATCGTTGAGTTGGTGTTGAGCGCCCCAATTTCCCAGTTGTTATCCGCCCGACCCGTCGTGCCACCGGTGAAGCCAACCAAAGTACTGTTGGCGTCGGTGTGAATTTCACCAAAGCTAAAGGTCACGGTCCCAGATCCGCCTTGGCGATTGGCAAGTGAAGCATTAGTGAGGTTCACCACGGCGCCAGAAAAATTGCTGCCGCCGCTGGCAGTGGTCGTGCGGACCGTCATGCCCACTAGTCCGGTGGGCCCAGTGATGTTCAGCGTGCCAGTAAACCCAGCCACACTATTGAGAGCGAACCACCGACCATCCGGGGTGGCGTCGTCAAGCGGATCACCCACATTCGAACTGAGAGTGAACGTCCCCGAGCCACTGAGGGCGGGCACGTTGAAAGTATTGGCCGCGCCGATAGCTCCATCGGCCACAATCGAGTTCGTGCCTGACACAGCCAACGACGAGTTCGATAGGCCCGCCGCAGTGCTGCGGATTGTCGCCCCCCCCATGGTGAGCGCTCCCAAGCCCAACCCACCGGTCTGACCGCCAAGGTCAATTGTGCCGCCACCAGAAACGTTAGCAGCGCCGGTGAAAGTGTTGGGCGTGGTCATCGTCAGATTACCGGCGCCTGTCTTGGTGAAGGTCGTTGAACCCCCGATACCTGCGGCCCCTTGGATTGTGTAAGCATTCGTCACGTTATTGACGACCACCGTCGAAGGATTCACGGCCGCTTGAATGGCAACTGTGTAGCTGGTTGCGGTGTCATCAAACGTAACGTTGTCTGCTTGGAAGAACGTATCCGCCGGATTGGCGCCGTTCTGCCAGTTGGTGGTGGTCTGCACATCCCAGAACGTAGGGTTAGTGCCATTGTTGCCACGCCAGACCAGTGAAGCGCCGGCACTTGTTGGCAACACCGTGAATTGCAGGCTGTTGCCGCTGATGAACGGCACGGGGTCTGTCCCGCGGCCGGGCCAGTTGACGAGGATGTTGGAAGCCGCCCCACTAAAGCCACCAGCCGAAGTGAGCACCGTGTAGGTTCCAGCGGTCGGAGTGCCACCCAAGAAGGTGGGGGAAATACTTCCGCTCGTGAGCGTGGTAAGTCCCGTCACATTCAACAAGTCATTGCCCGCCAATGGATCAAGTGTCTGAGTGAAGTCGTACTCGCCTCCGTTCCAGGTGAAGGCGCCATCAACCGTCATGGTCCCCCCCGTATTTACCGACAACTGGTTGGTCCCGGAGATGGTATTCGCTGGGCGAATCACCCCTTGGTCGTGGGCGTAATTGCCCTTGATCGTGCCGGCGCCAACAATCTGCTGAAACGCCGAGCTGGAATAAGTGCCGGCGGTGTAGCCCGTCACATCAAGTGTCGCGCCAGCAAGTACGTTGACAGTTGACTGATTGAGGTCGGAAATCCCACCCGGGATCGCGGCGCTGTTCTTCAGCGCCAAGGTTCCAGCCGAGACGGTTGTGATACCGCCGGCGCGAGGGTTGCGGTTGGTCGCCGACCCACCACCAGTGTTGGTGGTGGGTTGATAATTAAGCGTGCCGGACAGCGTGAGCTTGCCAGTGCCCACCTTGGTGATGCTCAAACCGCCGTTGGCGGCACTCAAAGTGCCTTCGCCCAATTGACCGCTGAGGATGTCAACGGTGCCGGCAAACTCTGTGTCGGTATTAAGCGAGCCGATCGAATAGACTGCGTGGGCTCCACCGGTGCTAAAACCGCCCGATAGGACTGCGGTCGACGTTCCAGACAGCGATCCGAATGTCACCGTGTTCCCACCCGAGTTAGTACGCGTGTAAACCATGGTGTTATCAATATTCACCGCCGAATTACCGAAGACACCGGCATTGAAATTACGAATCCCGCCGTTTGCCGAGGCGTTATTGGGGGCAATTCGAAAGACGGCGCCCGTCGGGGCGGCGCCGGGCGTGGGAGCCGCCAGTTCACTGGTGATGTTAACTGTCGCGGGGCTTGCCGTGGCGCCTGAAGCTAACCAGTTGCCGCTGGGGGTCAGCCGCGTTGACGCCGCCGTGTTAGTGTTGGTCGCACTGGGGAAACGAAAGTTCAGATTCGCGCCGGCCGCATCGAAGCGACCGAGCTCCACCGTGTTTTCCACGTCGATATTCACCGTTGAACCCGAAGCGACGCTAAAAATGCGAGGAGCGGCTGGGGTAACCGTACCCGTCGCATCGAGAGAGCTTCGCACGGCCAGTGTCGTGCCATTGCCGAGGGTCACCGTTTGGCCCAACACACCATTCGCGGTGCCTGCGAAACGCAGCGTACCTTGATTCACTGCGATTGGACCAGTGATGTTGGCTACCCCGGCAAGGGTCAGCACGCCGGCGCCAGTTTTAGTGAAGCCCGCGGTACCGGCGATCGTCGGCCGAATGATGGCGTCGTCAAACACCGCCGGGGTCGGCTTGACGGCGCCCGTGGTGATGTTCCCAAGTTGGTTGACCGTGATGGTTGGCGTCGTGCCGCCCAACGTCAGAATATTGGCGGCAACGTCGTTCGTGTAAACTTCCCAGCCGCCCGGCGTGCTGGTGTTGGTGTCACCGAACACGAGGCCGTTGATGGTCCGCGGAGTATCGAGTTGCACCCCGGCGCGGTTGAGGGGCGTATTGCCCAGGTCAATCACATCTTGATTGAATGTGGCGACACCTGCGGCGCCATCGGCAATCGTGCCGCCCGACCAGTTAGCGGCGTTGCTCCAGGTTCCATCAACGGTGTTGGTCCAGCTTCCGCTCTGGGCCGCGGCAAATGATGTGCACCCGAGTCCGAGTGCAACTCCCCCAGCATTCAGGCCAATTCGGCGTAGCAAACTAAAGAGCTTCACGACAACGATCCTTTGTAAGAACGATTGAGCTAGCGCCCGTAGGCGTGATCCAAATACTTCCGCGTAGAAAGTCCTTCGTCCCGTATCACAACTCACGCCAAGTTTCAGGGATTGCGATGGTGAGTGGCCCCAGAAATGGGCCGCCCGCAGGCGTAAGTCGTTCAACTCAGCATTCGCAAACAGCCCGGAAAACAGGCGAAAAATGGGGAGGAGACTTCAGCATTCGACAAGCTTAACTGGTGGCCGCGGGGAGAACGAATCCGACCGATCGCACCCACTGAGTTTTAAGCTAATCGCGTTGGTAAAATTTGTCGATCAGCTTAATTTGCAATCCATGTCCGAAATAACGCAAGCCGCTTGACTGCTGTCTCGTTTTCCGAAAATATAAAACCGTCAGCGAATTTGTTGACAGCTTTTCGGGGTGTGTTCACACTGTTTGTGAGGGTGCTCATCGCGGTCGTTGTGGTCCCGGAATTTGGGATCCGGTTCGGGTTGGCTTGTCTCACATTTTTAGTTGGAGTTGGGGCGTTCTCACGCCACTCGGGAGGAATTCTTCAAATGTTGCATCGATTGACTTTTGTGGCGATGATCGCGGCGCTGGTGGGACTCACCCACAGTGCGTCGGCGGCGATTGTGACCTGGGACGGCGGCGGGGCCGACGCCAACTGGATGACTCCCGCCAACTGGGTGGGAGACGTTGCACCGGTCGCAGGTGACTCGCTAGTTTTCGATGGCGGCGTGCAAACCACCAATACCAACAACTTCCCCGTGGGCACTAACTTCGCCGGGATTAGCATTCCGGCGACCGCTGGCCCCTTCATTCTGAACACCACCACTGCAACGATCAATTTGTCCGGCGATGTGATCAACAGCCGCCCCAGTGGCACCACCACCATCAATCCGCCGTTGGCGCTGCAGAACAACGTCAATTATGAAGTCACCGCCGCCAACAAATTGCATGTGCAAGTTGGCGCCATTAGCGGGGGCTTCAAACTGACCAAGACGGGCGCTGGAATTCTCTCAACCACCGGGTCGAACACGTTCACTGGCGGGTTCGACATCACCGGCGGGATTGTTCGCGGGTCCGTATCGGGTAACACCACCGCGTCGCTTGGTACCGGTGCGATCTCAATCTCTAATGGTTCAGCGCTGGAGCTTCGGTCGACAACCGCAACGAACTTCAACAACGCCTTGGTTCTCGGAACAGGTGGGGGGAAAATCGATGCCCGTTCGAACCATTCTTTCAATCCAGCATCGATTAGCGGCTCCGGCGAATTGACGCTCCGCCCAACCGGCGCCGACAACTTGGTGTTCACAACCACCGACATGAAGGCTGGGCCATCGCAATGGTCGGGGCAAGTCGTTATTGACCGCAACGGCCGAAACTCTTTTGGCCTCCGTTTGGGCAACTCATTCGTTAGCAATTCGCTGCTAAACGCCGCGATTACGCTGAACGACAATACCTTCATCTCGCGACAGAATGGTACGAATCAGCCCGGTACGAACATTGTTGATATCGGGACGCTCTCTTCGAGTTTCGCCAACACCTCGCTCGGCAATAGTACGGCGGGTACCGGCTACTTTGTCTACAGCATCGGCGCCCGCAACGAAAACTCCAGCTTTGCTGGTAACATTATCAACGGCAGTACGGCTTCCGCACTGCGTAAAGTTGGGACCGGCACGCTGACCCTCGCCGGAACGGCTAATACCTTCTCGGGACCATCCGAAATTAACGCCGGTCGATTGAACGTCAACGGCGCACTAACGAATGCCACGCTCGCGCTCACCGTCAACACTGGTGGCACGCTCGGCGGCACCGGCCCCATCGCGGGTTCCACCACGGTGAGCGGTGGCACGATTGCTCCGGGCACGTCAATCGGCACGCTGAACACCGCGAGCGTGGTCATCGGCCCGAGCGGCACGTTTGAAGTGGAGTACAATGTCTCCGCCAGCCAACCGATCGACCTCCTGAATGTCGTCGGTAATCTGACGCTCGATGCAACGTCGGTGGTCACTTTCGTGAACCTCAACAGTGGCGCCGCACCGCTGACTGACGCCCGGTATGTTTTTGCTAAGTACACCGGTTCCCTAACCGGCACGGCGTTCGGCACGGTCAACAGCTTGCCGATCGGTTACATGCTGGACTTCAGCGTGCCAAACGAAATCGCGCTGATTACGGCGATTCCGGAAGTCAGCTCTTTCGTGGCAGTCGGCGCTGCGCTCGGTGGACTGGCGCTAGTTGCCCGCCGACGTCACGAAGGTGTTTGTGGTTCGTCTCACGGCGCACAAGTTCGTTAAAGCCACCCAGTTTCCCGAGCGAGTTTTGCCGCATCGCGCACACGCGACGGACCCGTTTGCCGCCTAACGCTAGACGCGGCAGTAAGCAGGCGTACGCATTGCGCGCGTCTTGTTCGAGGAAGAGAGCCAGCCTGGGTTTCTCGGGTCGTACGACGCCGTGTACGATTGCGTGGCGCCCTGGCGGGCTCCTCGCGCCAAATCGCCTCCGCCAGTTCGCCGTCCGCTGCAATGCTGGTCCGACCACCGGTCGTGGTTCGTGCTGCAGTGCCCTGACCGGCGGAACTGCGAGCAAGAGCAGGTGGCGAAATGCTCCCGGGTCTTGCGCCTCCTTGGGGCCGCCGAATCGAACTAGTCCGGCAGTTGACGGCCGCCCTGCGACGCGAGGTTGCCCTCGACCTCGACCAAGAGAGCTCATGCGGTCGGCACTGCGCCGCGCGAGGTCCAACGGTTCACCCACGGGTCACGTCAGGACCGTCAGGCGGTCTTCAACGAACGGACATTCACAAGGAGCAACGGACCACCGAAGGACACGTCAACCGCCTCAAGCTGATCAAATGGCAGCTGTACGGTAGGGCGAGCTTCGACTTGCTGAGTATCCATTTTCTAGCAACCACCCAAACCGACTACTTCAACGTTCGGAGCGTCGACCCTCCGGCTGAAGAGCGTCGACCCTCCGGCTGAAGAATGAGTGGCCGTGCTGGGCCTGAGAGAAGTTTTGCGGGCTGCCCCCCGATTTACTTGTGCCCCCCGATTTTTTTAGGCTTGAGGCCACTCCATACCAAAGTTCGCTGACCATCACACCACACCCATCAAAAAGACGGAGGAAGAACTTTTCTTAAATGCCACTGACACTCTCACAGCTTGCCAGCCAACCGCCAGCCCCACGAGCAGCAGCGACAGGGCCCCCGGTTCCGGCACCGCCGTGCCTGCCGCTGGCGCTCCGGTGTTCGTCGCGTTAAACCGTTCCCGCCAGTACAAATAATCGGCGATGTCAATCACGCTCGGCGAGACTTCTTCGTTCACTAGGTTTGTGCCGCCGACTCGGTCGCGGTACACCGTGTAGTCGGCGGCGCTAACTTGGCCGTCGTCGTTGTAGTCGCCGCGGACGGCGCTGGAGGCGAGCGTGAACTCCAGCCGGGCGGCGAATGTGCCGGCGACACCGGTGAGGACGTTCGTTTCGGTTGCCGTCGCTTCGCGAGAGGCGATGCGCCATTGGCCGGTGCTGGAGACATCGTACGAAATCAGCAGCGTGAGCAGATTGTTGGCGCCCATCCCGCGGATGAGGTTCGTGATGCTCGCCGGGTTGATGTTGCTAAGGTTCCCTTCGCCTTCGACGCCCGTAACCCCGAACGTCCCCAAGCTCTGCAAAGCGCCGCCGACGTTCAGGATGTTGGTGTTGGAATTGGCGTCGAACGTAAACCCCGGCATCGTGCCGTAGGTGATGGTCGACTCGCTCCAGTTCTCTCCAGCTATGCCTGGCGTGAGAGCGTAGAGCCGAAGCGTTTTGGTGTTGTTGAGGTTCGCGCGATACATGATCGTCCGCAGGGCGACATTCTCAAACCGCGTCTTATCAGGATAGGCGCTGAGGTCGAACTTGAGCGCAATCCATTCGTTGCGGTTCGGCGTGGTTCCCGTGTTGATCCAGCGGGCGTTGAGGTTTACTCCCGTGCCGACACCCGTGTCGGTGGCATCGCCAATGCCGGTCGTGCCATTTTCGCGCAGCTCGGCGTCGGCGATGGTGAAGAGTGTGAGCGCGTAAGCAGGGCAAGCCGATCCAAGGCACAGCAGTATCGCCGGTATAGCGCAGCATACTCGGCGCCAGCCGAAAAGCGTCAGCACTCCGCCAAACACTAGGAGCAGCGCGCTGGGTTCCGGCACGGCGAGCACTGCGGCGGGGTTCACCACGCGTAACCGAAGCTGGTTGCCAATTTGCTCGACGGCGTATCCCGACGTGACACTGCTGAACGAACCGGTGATGCTACCAGCCGAAAGAATCGTCCACGTTTGATTGATGGCGGGGACGTAACCATTGATGCGAGTGATGTTGAGCGCCCCGTCAAGCGTGGCGGCGCCGGTGACAGTGAGCGAATCGGCGGTCAGCGCTGAGCCGAGTTCAAATGCCAAGGCGCCCCATTGCAGCGTGAGATCACCAGCCACAGTGGTCTGTCCAATCCCCGCACGGCCAACTCGCAAAGTGCTCCCTTGGTTGGTGACGGAGAAGTCGAGTGCGCTGGCGGAGAGCGTGCCACCACGGAGTGACAGCGTTCCGCCGGCCGACTTGTGGACCTGCGCCGCATCGAGTTCACCCCCTTGCAGCAGGTAACTCCCTTGCGTGAGGTTGACATCGCCGGTGAGCAAACGCACTTGGCCGCCGTGTTGCTCGACGTGTGGCTGGCCGGCTCCATCGACCGTGAAATTATCGGTCACTTCAAGCCAGCCGCTGGTCACATACAACCGGGCATTGCCGGTGATGGTGATATCGCCTGCCTTTTGGCCGACAGCATCGACAAACGCCGCGCCGCTGGAGACGCGCACGTCGTCCACGCGCGAAGGCTCCCACTTATTGGTCCACCGCCGCCAGTCGGCGTACCGCCCGATACCGCTAAACTCCAGCGCGCCGGTCGCGGGGAAGGCGGCCAGGTCGTTGAGGTACTCTTCGAGGTCAGTGTACCCGTCATAATCGAAGTCGCCGTTGTTATTCGCCACCGACGGATTCGTGCCGTGCTTCACTTCCCACGCGTTGGGAATCCCGTCGCCATCGGTGTCAGGCAGCGGCGAGCCACTCGCGAGGGTGCCGAATCCGTCGTTGGTGAGGCCGAGTTGATTTTCGTGCGAGACAATCGCCCCCGTGCGATTCACCACGTTGTTGTACAGCAGCGTGTCGATCTCATCGCGGTTCCACGGCGTGGCGCCAAACTCAGTCAGCACGCGCTCGTAGGCGGCTTGCGGCGTGGCGTCCTTCCAAAGCGTGGGCGTGGGGTACGGCGTCGCGCGCCACGTGTACGTGCCCCCCACCACGCCGGAGAGCCCGGTCGCATCGACGCCGTTGCCGGTGTAGAGCACGCCGTCGTGCGCGGTGTCGCCATCGTTGTCGTAGGCGTTCGTGCCGAAGAAGAGCCCATAGTTCCAACTCCGGCCATCGCGGACCATCGGTCGCCCCGTGTCGCCGGGTCCCGTGATGTAGTAGTTGCCGTCGATATTGGCGGTCCAGAAAAAGTCGGTCGTGTCGGAGTCCCCCGCGATGAAGCCGTTGTTGTAGTCGTACGCAATGTTGTTCACCCAATCGATTGTTTCGTTCACCCGCGCTTTTGGATTACGGGTGTTGTTGTGGGCGTAGAGATTGTGGTGGAAGCTAAGCCGCCGCGCTTGTTCGATCAGCGAGCCAGCCGAGTGGTCTTCCAGGCCGTAGCTCACGGTGCTGAACTGCAGCGTGAGGTCGGTCGCTTGGGTAGAAAAGTTTTCGTCGTAACTGTAGCCGGCCGAAACGTGATCGAAGATCACGCGCGCTGCATCAACATTCACGCCGACCGAATCTACGCGGCCTGCTCCTTTGCCAGGACGAAAGCGCATATGGCGGACGATGATGTCATCGCCGCCGACGGAGAACTGGTTACCGCGGACGCCGATGCCGCCGCCCGGCGCCGTTTGTCCTGCGATGGTGATCTTGCTTTTCGTATTGACGATCCCCAGCTTGCTGGTGAGATCGATCCAGCCTGCCACGCCGAACACGATGGTGCGCGGGCCACTGGCCGATTCGATGCCATGCCGCAGCGTACCGATGGAGCCGTCGTCGGTCAGCTTGGTGACGCGATAGACATCGCCGCCCCGCCCGCCAAGCGCAACGGCGCCAAATCCTTCCGCCTGTGGGAAGGCTTTAATCTGCGCGTGGAGCGTGGCGCTGACCAGTGCGGTGAGCACGAAGCAGATTGGGAGGACGCGATTGATCATGCTGGAAGCTGCGATAGAAAGAGAGACTGCAATCTCTATTCTAGTTAAGGTTGCAAACCGTGCTGCGTTTCGACCGAAACCGATGACGACCGATGAGTCCGGCGAAAGTTGCGACCAGAGCGATAAAGTTGCTTGGCTCGGGAACGGCGGAACTCGTGGGGCTTGTCGCGGCGGCGCCGGCGCCAAAATTGGCGGCCCAGATGGCATAGCCGCCGGGGTTGGAAACGCTGAGCGTATCTCGCCACACGGTGTAATCGGCGGCGTCGACGTGGCCATCGCTATTGAAGTCGCCGGGCAGGCTGCCGAAGTCGAGGAACACGTTGCCGCCCGAAACACGGACCGAGTACCCCGAAGTGACTGAACTGAAGGCGCCGGTTACGGAGGAGGCGGTTCCGATGAGCCAGCTTCCACTGGTCGGGGCGTAGCCGCCGAGCGGGATGACATCGAGCGCTCCGCCAAGCGTCAATACACCGGTGGCGGTGATTTGATCGAAGGAACTAGCCGAGGCGAGCTCAATCTCCAGCGTACCGGAGGTGAGAGAGAGATCGCCCGTGACGGCAGTGGCGCCGATGCTGGTGCCCGGCGCGATGCGTCCGCCATTGTTCGTCAGATTAAAACCGACTTGGTTGGCGTGGAGTTTGCCGCCCGTCAGCGAAAAACTACCGGCCACGCCTTTCTGCAAACTCAAGACGGTCAGTTCGCCGCCGGTAAGATTGAGCTGCGCAGCCGAAGAGCTATGTCCGCCGATGGTGAGCGTGTCGGCGACCTTGAGCCAACCGTTCGAGACGGTCAGCGTGGGCGCGTCCGCCGCGGCAAGGCCCAGCGTCAAATCCCCCGCATGTTGCCCGACGGCGTCCACCACCACGGTTCCGCTGACGATGTTCGCCGTATCGAACCACGATGGTTGCCATGCCGTGCCGGTGGTGATGCCGCCGTCATCGGTCCGCCAGTTCGTCGCCAAGGCGTAACGTGCAGCACCCGCGCCAACAAACTTGATTGGCGTGGGGGCGGGGAAGGCGCCGGCGTCGTTGACATGATCGATGATGTTCACATAACCGTCGGCGTCGAAATCGCCGAACGCGTCGCTGGCAAGATTGGGGTTGAGCCCGTGGGCTAGCTCCCAAGCGTTTGGCATGCCGTCGTTGTCGGTATCGTAACCCGCGGGGCGACTGGTGGTCGGAGTCGCGAGGAGCGCGGCGAGTTCCGCCGCGCCGGGCGCGGCGGCGCCAATTCCACCGGGAGGGCCCGTGTTAGTGACGACGTTATTGATGATCCGCGCGTCAATCGCTTCGCGCTGCCACCAAAAATTCCCAACGTGGCTGAGCACCTGGCTGAACGCGTTGGGCGCCGTCTGGGTGGTGACCGGCGCGGTTGCGAAGGGACTCGCCATTTGCGTGAGCGTCTGGTCGGTCACTGGGGTTGAAACGGTGAACGCGGCCCAGCCAAGATCGGAGCCGTTTGGCACACCACCGGGGTTCAGTGCTCTGTCGGAGTCGATGAAGTTACCTGACTGATAGACGCGCGAATCAACATTCTTATCAACACTGAACGCTCTGTTGGCATTGGCGAGCGTCCCGGATCCAGCAACCAGATAGTTGCCGACATAATTGACATCGGTGTACTCCTGCGTTGATTCGCTACTACCGCCGGTGTAGCTGGCCCGATCGCGCCAGTTGTAGATAACGTTGTTGCGGAAATCGGCTGTCAGCGTTTCACCGTTGTACGTGCCGAACCGCGCTTGGCGACTTGCGTTGTTGGCGTACAGATTGTGGTGAAAGCTGACGTTCGAATCGACTTGCGGCCGGATTAGTGAGCCATAGGCGTGCCCGCTGGTCAGCGCGTCGGCGATGATCGAATACTGCACCGTGACATTGGTGTTGTTGTTCGCAACGGACAGGTCTTCATCCTCAGCCCAGGAGGCAGAGACGTGATCGAGAATCATATTGGTGGCGATTGTGCCCGTGCCGCTTCCGCCCGAGAACGTAATCGCGTCTTCACCGTCCCCGGTTCCTTTGCGGAACGTCATGTACCGCAGGGCCACGTTGCCGGTGACGGTGTTGTTGCTCTTAGTGATTTGCGTGGTGTTTCCGTAGACAGTCACCGGCGATGGCGCTGTTTGGCCGGCGACATAGATGTTTTCGACCGTCTTGATATCAAGCGAACCTTGCGTGAGTTGAAATACACCGCCCACATCAAACACCACCACGCGGTTCTTCACTCCCTGCTTGGGTGAGTTGGGGTTGGTGTAGTCGTAGAACGCGCCGCGGAGCGTGCCAATGTCCGGCTTGCCGGTGGTCGCGTTGATGGTGTCGGCTGTGGTGGTGACGTGGTAGATCGAAGCGTTCGCGAACCACCCCCCTGCAGGCGCTGTGCCGGTGAACGTACCGCCGTAACCTTCGGCCCCGGGAAAGACCGGCAGTTGCGCGGAAGATGTTGCGGCGATGAGCGCAAGTAGCAACAGCTTAACGATTACATGGTGTCGGGTCATCAGGATGCGTATTGATATGAGATTTTAAGAGGAGAACGCGATTGCAGCGTTTCACAGCGGCTTCTCGGCGGCTTCCGCCAGATAGACTTCGAGGTTCGTGTAGCCAACGGTGGAGAGCGTGGTCGCATTGCCGTCGGCCGGTGACTGCGGATCAAGCTGATGGACCGTTTCCCACGCGTTCGGCATGCCATCGGCATCGGCGTCCCAATCGGCGGCGCGCTGGGCGGGTTTCAAGTCATCGATGCCCGGCAAGTCACCGTTGGCGGTGCGAAACTCGTCCTGCGAGTCGATGATTTTGCCTCCCCCTGTTTCCAACGCTTTGATGACGCGCGCATCGACCGCATCACGGTACAGCGAGGCGCCAACACCTTTCACCACTCGGGCGTAGGCTTCATCGGCGCTCAACACTTGCGCCGCGAGAGGGCCTAAGAAGTTGAACGGCTCGGCTTCGCCCTCGCCGCGGATGACATCTCCGGGGTTCGGTTGTTGAAACGACGTGGCGTTATTCAGCGGTTCGCCATCGCGTTTGCCGTTGAGGGTGCGATCGTGAAGATTGCCCGCGTGATAGATTTCGGTTGTGCCGTCTTCCTGGTCCTTGTTACAACTGAAACAGTACTTGGTGTCCCGCGCTGGCCCGTTGATGAAATAGTTGCCGAGCATGTTGAGCCGCACGTGGCCGAGCTCATTGCGGTGGGTCGGCTTGCCGCCCCAGTTGTAAACCACGTTGTTCACAAAGTTGGCGTCATTGCTGCGGCGCTGCGCCTCGGCTTGTCCGTCATCCAGCTTCTGTTGTCCGCCGAAGGAGGGATTCCGTCCCACGTGCATCGCCCACAGGTTGCCGACGAGCGTGTAACCACCGGTTCCTTGCTTCGCATCCTCCGGGGTGATTTCTCCCCGCAACAGCGAGCCGTACCCGTGCGCTCCCTTGGGGTGTTTCGATTCGTGCAAGCTTTCCGCGATCAGGCAGTTTTGCATGGTGACATTCCGCGCCCGGGTCACCGAAAAGGTCTCGTCCATGCCCCAACTAGCGGAAATGTGATCCATGATCACGCGATTGACCCCATCGCCAACGGAAATTGCTCCGGCGGAGGCTGCGTCGAGGTCTGCGCGATGGGCCCGGCTCCCCGGGAGTTCGTTGCGGACCTGTCCTTGCCGCGCGTGGAAGTCTCCACACCGCACGCGGATGTGACGCACAATCACATCGGTCGCCTCATTGGAGACTTCAAACGGATAGCCCCAGAGCGTGATGCCCCCCGGCGCGGTTTGCCCGGCGATGGTGACGTTTGACTTGTAAACCTCAATCGGCGCCCGCAGCGCGATGCCGCCGCCGACATCGAACACAATCGTCCGCGGACCAGTGATCGACCGCAGCGCGTGCCGAAAACTCCCCTTAATGGCCGGCTCGGTCTTGGGATGGTAGTCTTCAAGTGTGGTGACACGGTAGACATCGCCTCCGCGCCCACCGGTTGCCGCCGCTCCTTGCCCCATCGCGCCAGGAAAAGCAGGAGGCGCGGCGAGCAGTGAAGTCGCTGCTAGGTCAAACGCGACCAACAGGGCAGCGCACGAGAGCACTTGCTGAACAGGATGCAGGTTCACGAGGGAAAACCTCCTCAGCCCAACCGATGCGAACTGTGCCTAAGGAAACAGCAACAGTGATGATGAGATAACTTCCTACCGGCGACACCAACAGGAATCAAATGACTTCTTGCTTCGCGTGCTGAAAGAGGGGCTCACCACTTAGGGCACACTGACTTGAATCTAAATCAATGCATGGCGCTGAGATAGGAGTTGGATTTGCAATAATTGGGTCGAAACACGCAGGGTGGTGCGTTTTTCGACTCGCCGACAATCATCGCCTGCGAATCAGGTGTTGCGCCGAATGCTTGCGGAAATCGAGACTTTTTTTGCAGCATTGTTGCTTGAAGGGTGTTCTGTTGGTTCCTACGCTGATTAAATGGCGTTCCCCCGCGATCGTCCTCCTCGTCTTGGTTCTTCTCTCTTTCTTTGGTTTCACAACTCATGAGCAAAATCCTTCGATTCTCCGTCAGCGCCGCAGTGCTAATGGTCCTGTTCGCCGCGCAGGTTTCGGCGGTAATTGTCGTGCGCGACACATTCCGGGACGCCACGCGGATCGATCCGGCAGCGCCGACGTACTCGGAGAATGGCGTCGACAGCGATACCGATGGAGACATCGAGTCCGCCTGGTATCGCACGGGTACGGGTTCAACCTTTAGTACCTCCGTGGGACACTTTGTTGCTTCGGCAGGCGCAGGTAGTTCAATGACGCTGACTAACTATTTCACTCCGGAGGCCTCGCCCGTCAGCCTCACGAATGTGGGTGATTCGATCGTGCTCTCCTGGACCTTTACTCCGACCGGAGTCACCGCCACGGGCGCTGGCAACCAGGATATGCGGATTGCCCTGCTGGATAGTCCAAGCGCGTCGCGAATTTCAACCGATATCTCGCCTGGGAACGCGCTTTACTCTGGATACGGTTCTTTTCTGAACTTCCGGGGCGGGACACTTGGCAACGCTGTCCCCATGCGAACAATGGAATGGACGAGCGGCGTTGCCGGCGCCATCCTCGGCACGGCAGGCAACTATGGGATTGTCGGAACCGGCGCTACGGCCACCGTTGGTACAACGCCCGGCTACACGAGTGGCGTGAGTTACACGTTCACAATGTCAGTCACCAAGACCGCGGCAGGGGCCGACATCTTCCAGTCGATGGTGGGCGGCACGCTCAATACCAGCGGCACTCTGTCGCTACTCGTTTCCGATGCGGCCCCACAACCATTGACGTTCGATACGTTTGTTGTTCGCCCGGGGACACCGGAAGTGACCGCCCTGTCATTCGACACCACTATGTTCCAAGTGGAGTTCATCGCCGGGACCGCGATTCCGGAACCCGCTCTGTTACCGGTGCTGGCGGCGGGATTGCTGGGGCTGACCGCGGTGGTGCGGCGACGGTCGCGTTAGCTCACTTGAAAACTTTGGCGCTAGATTATTCTCGCCAAAGCTAATCATTCAGTCTTTAGGGCCCTGGTTCTCGGGTGAGCGCCAGGGTCTTTTACGTTGGTGATGGCCGCGCAAGAGCGAATCACAGCATTGAACTTACGGTTCGAATTTCCGCCGTGGATGGCGTGCTATTTAACGGACCCATCGTGAACACCAGTCCTGACTGACTACCGATGCTGCGATAGGCGTGAACCATGCCGGAGGGGATGGTGACCGACAGGGGATTCGATTCGCCGACCACTGATGAGTAACGTGCGGCAAGGGTTGGAAGTCGATCTGGGCAGCTAAACTGAAAGCGCTTGGCGAGCAAGATGCCCCCAAAGGTAAGACCGGGCAGTTGCGGCCTAGCGAACCGCGAGCGGTGCTCACGCCCAGATCGGCGCGAACGCCGCCGTACGCGCCGACACCGCCGCGGGCGCAGTGGCCGTTAGCGTGCCAGTCCGCGTGGTGGAAGAAGCGAAGCCATATTAGAGATTGCACAGCGCACGCGGATCTCCCCCCTCTGTAACCGCTCGTGGAGGTTGCGACCGGACCGCTTAAACCACAACCGGATGAGTCTTACCTACTGTTCAGCGCGTTTGGCGAGCAACTTTCTCCATTTCTTCTGGCCGTTCGTGACGATGCTTCCGGGGCGCGTGGAGTAATAGTCATAGCCCAAATCGTTGTTGGCAGCTAACTCCGCGAACGAGTCGTACACCACACCGTCACGCCCGGGAAAAATGGGTCGCGCAGTCCGCAAATCGTAGAATCGCGCCCAATAGACCTCGGTGGAATCGGGGTCACTGACATATTGCGTTTTCCCCCCGGCTTTGACTTTAGTTATGCCGGTCACTTGAGCAGATTGCAGCCAAGCGAGACCCTGTTCAATCGACGCGACTACTTCTGGCGTGGGATCGGGGATCGTCATCATGAACTTGATTAGCTGGGCGGATTCCGAACCGCTCAGGGCAGCAGGTTCCAGTTGCCGCGCCTGCGAGGGCTGCAATGTCAGCGCATCGTATTGGGCAGCCCAGCCAGTTTTCTTGCCGGCCGGCCCAAGTTGAGTCGCCAGCACACACTGGAGCCCACGTTCGAGAGCAGCCTTCGCCTCGCGCCGCAAGGAGTCGTCGAGCAAACCGAACTGTGGTTCTTCGTTGATGATTCCGAGCAACAGTTCCAGAATGTGAGTTTGCGCATCATCATTGAAGGTGATGTCGTCGTGATAATCGCCTTCGAGCGGAAAAACCTGGGGCCAACCGCCTCCGGGCTGCTGAGCAGCAATGAGATACTTGAATCCCTTGGCGAAACCTGCCTGGCAATCAGCGCGCTGGGTGGCTTGCCAGACGTTCGCCAAGAAATGCAGTTGCTCTGTTGTCGAGCGGTTGTCGAACGTCGCCAAGTAGTGTGGCGAGTGGCCGGGCTTGCTTTGCGAAGTCCACTGCATCGCTGGCTTGCGTGGGCCCTGCGAGTACCCCACATGTTTCGACCATCCACCACATGGCGCCTGGTAAGAAAGCACGATCGTCGCCAGTTGCCCTGCTTCGGAGGAGCTGTACCACGCATCGCCAGCCTTGGCTGAAAGTTTGAAATCGCCGCCATCCGGAGCTGGCAGCGCCAATTTGCGACCTTGCGCTTTAACCTCCGCTTGCAAGGCCGACTCATTTTCTGCGGCCAATTCGTCCGAGCGCTGCAAATAGGCGAGCCAATCGGCTTGATTGACGAGCGAAGTCGCCTGCACTCTGGCCTTGGTCAGCGGAGCTCCCACCGCAGTAGACGCCAGAAGGAACAGCGCAAGTGGCAAGATACCGCGGATAATCATGGTTATGGCTCCGAGTTGTCGACATAAAAAAGCGGCAGCCCCCCTGCCGCTGGGGGCCGCCGCCAAATCGCAATTCAGTTCACACGCACTTATCGGCGCCGACGCAGCCAACCACCAGCGGCAACCAGGGCGAGCACCAATCCCGCCGCAGGCTCCGGCACGGCGGAAGAGCTTACCACCGCGGCGCCCGGTTGGAAGGCATTCTTCCACAGCGTGTAGTGACCAGGGCCAATCGGTGCGCCAAGTCCGCCATCGTTCGGCAGCGGAGTGGCGCTTCCCACGTTGTCGCGGTAGGTGGTGTAGTCGGCGGCGTTCACCACCGTGTCGTTATTGAAATCGCCCGGCACGCCGACAACCAAGTTTTCGGTTCGCAGACCCATCAGCACGACGTCGCGGCCCGTGCCGGCGCCGGTGATCTCCGAGACCACGCTGTTATCGTAGTCACTCCACGAGATGTTGCCCGTGTAGGAAATGTTCCATACGTAGCGGGTGGCGCCCAGATCGGCGAAGATTTCACTCCCTTCGGCGTAGTGACTTAGCCCGTCGGCCTTGGCGAAAATCTGGTCAGCCGAGTTCACGGTCGCGTCCCCGTTGAGATCGCCGAAGCCGTTGATCACGCCGTCGCCGCTGTTGTCCGAATCGACATCAAACAACCCCAGGTTCTGTGGGACGCCGGAAAGCACGGTCGGCGCCGAGTCGAGCTTAAGCTCCAACCGCGTCGAGAGCTTGGCGCCGGTAGCCGCTTCGGTGCCGTTATTGATGGTTAGGTTTCGCAGGACTTGAATCGGCCGCGTGCCACCGTTGGAGTAGCGGAACTCGTTGATCGCCACGCCGCGCGTCGTGCCGTTGGGGTCGGCGCCTTCGGTAAACGTGGCGTCCGCCGTACCTCGGTAGGAGATGTTCGCGAAATCCCACGTCCGCACGCGTCCGCCCGTGGCCGAGTTGCCCATGATGAAGCGATTTACGCCCGAGGGCCCGGTTGAGGTGCCGTTCCCGACACGAATCCCTACTTGTCCATCCATTGCGACCTCGAGAATCCCCCCGCGATATTCGTACACGCCGTTGCCCCAGCCAGCGGTTTCCGAATTGCCAAGCTCGAGGTTGGTGAGCGGCAGGCGCAAACGGCCACCGGATTGAACCACGCGGCCTTCGTTCGCCGCCGAAACGGTGCTGCCGGAACGGCCAATGATGGTGGTGGAATCGATAATCAAATCGCCACTCTTGATCGTCAGCACATTCTTGTTGGTGGTGTTGCGCGAGATGTACAACCGATAGATGTGCTCCGGCCCGAAATTACCATAATTAGCAGCGAGGGCCGAGTCGGTCGTGTAGGTGAGGCTGGCGGCGGCGGCGAACAAAGTCGCATCGCCGACGGGATCGTAGACAACGCCCTCGCCCGTATTGTTCCAGCCGTTGTTAATCTGCGCGTCCGTGGTGGTGGGCACGCCGGCAGTCAGTTGCACGGGCGGTAACAAGTTGTTCGCTGATTGCGACCAGT
Source organism: Pirellulales bacterium (assembly GCA_022841705.1). GTDB lineage: Bacteria > Planctomycetota > Planctomycetia > Pirellulales > Lacipirellulaceae. Next base: position 433,211 of record JALHQZ010000002.1, on the reverse strand, counting down.
TGCCTGGGTTGAACCACGAATTCGGCGACGTTCCATTGCCACCAACCCAACTGATCGCAGCCCAACTGGGCGTGGCGCCAACGGTCAGCAAGACTGCGCTAACGAGAGCACCTAGGAAACGAAAGCTTGGTCGCCAAATCATGGTGAGAGTCCCGCTTGAAAGGAAGTGATTAAAGCCATCGAAGAGGAAATCGCTCCTGATGCACTACTCAGCAAACTAGGGCGCATCAAGGGTTAGTTCTAGGTTCACAGCGCTTCCTGCGGTCGCGTCGAAGTTAATCCCGGAAGTTGTGGCGCTGGCGTACTTCTTGGAAATTGATGGGGGCGTAGGGTGATCCCAATCCTTTTGTTCTTCAGTGATCGAAACTTGATACGTTCCTGGTTCCAGGCCTTCGCCCGGTCGTTCACGGCCGAGGGAAAACTTTCCCTCGGCGTCGGTCACGCCGCTCGCCCACGCTTTGCCCTCCGCCACTTTGGCGATCACGCGTGCGCCAGCCAGCGGCGAGCCATCCGCCTTCTTCACCACGCCCGTCACCTTCGCATTGCCACTGCCGCAACCGCTGCCGAAAACGCTGAGCAGAATAGCCGCCGCGAGTGCCGAGCAAAGCTGTGACCGGGGAGTGTTCATTGCAGACAGGGAGCCGCGGTACCGTCTAAGGTGTAGGGATCTTCGCCTGCGCGCGTGGCCATGCGGTCCAGCACGTTCAAATCGACACTGCGAGAGATGACTTGGGTGCTGCCATCGACCATTGCAAACACCACTACACCGGGGTGGGCGGCTCCAAACCCCGAGTCGCCCCCGGCATTCGAGGGTTGAGTGCAGTTTTGGCAGAAGGGGCGAGTCGCTCCAATGGGATACCCCGGCAAGTGGTCACCATTGAAGGCGTGTCCCGACTCGCTGGTCGCCAGCGATACTTCACCGGCGAGCAGCGTCTTCGAAGTTCCATCGGTGATGTTCTTGAGGCCCGTGACTGCTTTGAATCCCTTGAGGCGTTTCTTAGTGGAGTCGGAATAACGCACCTGTTCACGGTACGCTTGTGGTAGGGGCCCATCGACATACTGCCCGGTGGCGCCATCGTAAGCGCCAGTGGTCAACACGACCACCGCGCCGGTTTTCGACGTGGTCGTGATGCGACAACTCGATCCCGAAACTGCCCGATAATCGGAGAGCGCGCCTGAGTAACCTTGCGAGCCGGCAGGCGCTCCGCCCGTCGCTGGTTCGTTTCGTGGGTGGCCGTGTACCGCATCTGGCTGGATGGCGAGAATGATCGAATCGTGCTGCTGCGAGGGGCAAAACATCGCTTGCACATTGGCAATTCGCGTACTGTAGGGCTGATCATAGAAGCAGCCTAAGTTGTAGTCCCACAAGTTTTTGACCGCCGTTTCTTCCATGAAGTCCAATAGCAGGAACAGATACGTCGGCTGGTGATCGTCAACCCGCATTGGCGGCAAGTGGCCCTTCGCATCGTGATAGTTCTGCGTCGCGAGGCCCAACTGCTTGAGATGGTTAATGCACTGCGACCGCCGCGCGGCCTCCCGCGCCGCCTGCACCGCCGGCAACAACAGCGCCACCAGGATGCCGATGATGGCGATCACCACCAAGAGTTCCACCAGCGTGAAACCACTGCGGCGGCGTAATTCATTGGGCAAGTTCATCTCCATAGCGCGTTATCCTTCCCCTTCAGGCAGCACGTAGCCCGAGGCGTGGATGGAATCTCCACGAGCGAAAAACCGCTGTGAAATAGCCCGAAAAATCAGCGACGAGTTCCAGTCAGACGAGCTTCCGGCAGACAAATCTAGCGGACTATCTCAAAGCTAATCATTGACCCGGGCAAAGTCGAGTTCGTGCGTTGCAATCATTGACCCATAATCCGCAAGTCCGCCAATAAAACGCACGGGCGCGAAATCCCGCTAAAACGGGCCGCAGGCAGCCGGCAACAATTTTTGGCTACGCGGCGCTGTATCTGGTAATCAAGGCCAATCAAATGGTTGGATTCCTGAATGGAATTTGAAGTGTGCAGCACCCGGCTGCAGGTGACCACCCCCTCGTCGTCTTCCCGCGCTGCGCAAGGGCTTTCAGCTTGACATGCTTGCTGCCCCGTTAATTGCCGTAGGCCACATCCAAAGTTGAATCGACGAAGGCGATACCCCGTGCAAGGCGCCTTTCGGGACGGGAGGAAACCGCATAGCGGGCCGAACATCGAGGGAATCCACTCGACAAGCTGGTGATGGCTGACGAACCTGGGGAAGTCAGCCCCGCGATGTGCCCGTAGCGCAAAAAAAAGTACTCGAAACTGCGGCAGTGCGACTGGTGAAAAGCAACAAACGGGAACGCAACCGAACAAGGAATAGCCGGATCGAAGGTGCGCCGAAGCGCGCGAGCTCCTAGCCGATACATCCGCTGGGAGACCGTTTCTACATCCTTCGGACACTGAGTTATGCCTGATAAAAGTTCCAGGGTCTGGGGCACAGCCCAATTGCGCCGGGATTTGGTTCTCACTATTGCTGATAGGTACCTCTGAACATGTCAAGCAGTGTCACTCCGTTTTTTGAACTTTGCGGTAATGTGATTGTCCAGTGAAGCGGAGTTCGGCTCGGCGCCCCACTCGTTACAGAGCTGGCCCGCCGAGACATGTGGATGGGTAATGTCCGAATCACTTTCCGCCGGGTTGGCCAACAAGCGAACCCCTGAGGGCGCCAAGGTCGAGCCGCAGCGTCGGACGATTGACTTCGTTCCCCAAGGCTTTGGCGATCGCGCTCTTACCGCAGCCGGGAGGTGACAACAACACCCCTTTGGGCTGCACGGGCGAATCGTGGGGCCGGGGCCGCAGTGTCCTAAGGCAGAACGCCTTGAGGGCGGCCAACCCACCGAGATCACTAAACCGTTCATAGGGATCATGCATCGTCACCAGATTGGACTGCTGCAGCTGCTGGGCCTTGATGGCGAGAATCGTCGGTGGAGTCAGTCGACGGTCTCGGACGAGCGACAAACTCAAGGCGCCTTCGGCTTCGTAGCGGGTGAGTCCCGCCGTCGCATCAAGCACCGCTTCCAGTTCGGCGCCCGTGGGGAGTTCATCGCCGGTGGCCAGTTCCCGGGCAATCGCAGCGAGTTGCTTGCGGCTCGGCAGTTCATGCCGCAGCACGACGAAGAGTTTTTCGAGTTCCCGGGGGAGCTCGGCTTGGGGTGATAACAAGATGACAAACGTCCGGTTGCGTTTACCCTGCTCGACGGCATGGGCGAGCCCTTGGACGATTTCGGGCGAACCCAGGAAGCGGTGGTAGTTCACGTACCTGGGGTCGCGATCGTCACGAGGTGACTCATGGGGTTCTCCAGTGGGGGTAGGGGTGGTTTCAAGTCCCAGCGCGTCAGCGCTGCTGATGCTCGCGACGCGTTCGGGTGTGTGCCCGACGAGCACCATCGTCTCGACCGTCTTGTAGTCGAGCCACCGGCTCACCAGCCGGACCACGAAGAAGGCGGCGATCAGCGTCAGCAGCACCGGCACGAGTTTCACGATGAGCGATTCGGTGCGGCGTTCCTGGATAACGGTCTTCTGCTCGACGTGCAGGTCTTGCCAGCCTGCCGAGAGGGACTGGCGTTCGGTCTGAACCTGCTGATGGAGTTCGACGAGCTCCTTCCGAGCGGAAGCATGCTCGCGATCGAGGCGGGCCAGTTCTTGGTTCTGCTGGGCCTGCCTATCGGCTGCGTCGATCGCCACTTGGGTGGTGCGGTCGTCGCAGCCGGTGAGAGAGAAGAGGGTGAAGAGGGATAACGCCAGAATCAGACGTGGAATGGGATTCACGCGGAGTCCTCCGAGGTGACAAGAAATGTGCCTACGCTGAGAGCTATCTCAGTCGCACAGTGTTATGCCGCAGTTTGGACGGGAATGAAGCAGCGAGCAAGAAGGCTTGTCACCGGGCTTTCTCGATTGTGGCGTGCGTCCCCCTACCATCGCGATCACGGCGGCGCCCATGAGCGCCATGCCCAACGTCGCGGCCAGCGCAAGCGGCAAGGAGATCTTGGGACTTACCAATGCGGTCAGCATGCAGATCCCGACGGTCAGCGTTGAGCTCACCCAGACGCGACAATTCTACAGGAAATTGGCTCGCTCTATCCACTCGGCGGCCGGGAGAGTAGGCTAACGGCCTAACAACCTTGAGTTCCGCTGTGGCTCTCGCAGGCTCAGCCCATCCGAGTTGAGACATTTCGAACGGGCGAACATTTCTGACATACCTACAAGTGCAACTTGACTTCCGACGGGAGCGCAACATGAATTGCCCAAACTTTAGCTTGATCCTGGTCGCCCTGCTGGTCGCCTGCATGCCGTCGATCAACTTAGCTCAACAACCGGTCAAAGAGCCACCGGGATTGGCGGCCAGCCCGCAACCTGACCCAGCAGCCAGAGAAATCGCTGCGATTCGCGCAGGGTCGGAAGCTTTCGTGACGGCCTTCAATAAAGGAGACGCGAAAGCGATCGCCGCGTTGTGGACCGAGAACGGGGAGTACATTGACGATTCCGGAACCATCTTTGTAGGACGCGATGCGATCAAGAAAGTCTATGCAGAATCCTTTGCAGCTAATCCCGGCGGCAAGATCGAGATCGCAGTCGACTCGATACGGCTGATCGGTCGCAACACTGCTATTGAAGAGGGGCGAGCCGCCGCGGTTCTGGCGAATGGCGGCGATTCGGGGTCCACCAACTACACGGTTGTTCACGTCAAAGAGAACAACAATTGGTTGATGGCCTCGGTCCGAGATGCATCGGTCGAACCGCCGGCGGCGGTCTCGAGCGCCGCTGACCTCGAGTGGCTAATCGGCGAATGGACTGCGGAAGAAGACGGCGTCAAGACCACATCGCTTTGCCGTTGGGTCGTTGACGGCCGCTTTATCGAACGCGCCTACACGACGACCCAGGTCGACGGAAGTACGTCTTCGGGCGTGCAGCTTATCGGCTGGAATCCAACGGAAGGCCATGTACAGTCGTGGAACTTTAGTCCCGATGGCGGGCACGCGGTTGGCGTCTGGATTCCTCAGCCAGGTGGCTGGACCTCGCAAATGCGTGGCCATACCGGCGACGGCGAGCTCACGATGTCGATCAATAATCTCCGCATGCTGGATAACAACGCCTACGTTTGGCAATCGATTCAACGAACGGTTGGCGGCATGACGTTGCCCGATACGGGCGAAGTCATTTGGAAGCGTCAGCCGGTCAAGAAATAACGCCTTGATTTCCCGAGAATAATTGCTCTAGAGGAGAACACCCATGTTCCATCGATACCTTCTTACAACACTTACGATGTGTCTCGTGGTGTGTCTGCCGCTGGCCGACGCTTGGGGCCGCGGTCGCGGCGGCGGTGGCGGTGGTCGAGGTGGCGCTGGCGGCGGTAGTCGAGGTGGCGGTGGATTCAGCGGAGGAGCAGGCCGTTCTCCCGGGGGCGGCGGGGGCGGATTCCACGGGGGATCAAGCTACGGTGGTGGTGGCGGTAACGTGCGTGGCGCAGCGGGCGCCGGGCGCGGGGCGAGTGGATTAGGAGGCTCCGGAGGCGAACGCGGCGCGGGTGGCTTCGAAGGCGCAAGCGCTGGACGAGGTGCTGGGGGATTCGCCGGCGCGGGCGCTGATGGATTCGGCGGTGCCGGAGCGGCACGAATGGGTCGCGGCGGCGCAGGAACTGGGCGTGGCCCGGGTGGAGCCGCAGGCGCTGCGGGAATGGCTGGTGGTCGAGATGCGCCACCCAACCGCGGACAACTCAACAGCTTTCTCGGTATTCCGTCCGACGAAGGGATGCCGTCGGGTAATCGTCGTCAGATGAACCAGGCCTCAGCCGGTCAGGGCGCCGCGGCCGGAGCTGCCATGGCGAATCGAAAGTCTCCTCAGTACTCAGGCGGCCAGGGCTTAGCGGCAGGAGCTGCCGCAGCGAATCGAAAATCACCTCAGTACTCAGGCGCTCAAGGCGCAGCGGCCGGAGCTGCCGCAGCCAACCGAAACTCGCCACAGTACTCCGGCGCTCAGGGCGCGGCGGCTGGGGCAGCGATGGCGAACCGCAATGCCCCTCGATACTCGGGCGCCCAAGGCGCCGCGGCCGGCTATGCGGCTGGATTCAATCGGACATCGCCTTCGGAACGCTACGGAAACGCCGCGGCTATTCGGGGAAATTACAACCACTATGATCTTTATCGGTCGAACTGGGGAGTTGATCATCCAGGAGCCTGGATGGCTGCTGGTTGGGGCGCCGGAGCCGCGTGGCGTTACTGCGATTGGGGCAGCGCGGCAGCCTACTGCGGCTACGCCGCCGCGCCGCCGATTTACTACGACTACGGCAACAACGTTACCTATGAAGACAACAGCGTTTACGTTAACGGAGATAGCGTTGGCACTGCCGAGCAGTACTACGCTCAAGCCTCACAGATCGCGTCGACCGGCGCCGCCGCGGAAGCGCCGGCCGATGGCGACTGGCTGCCGCTGGGCGTGTATGCGTTGAGCAAGCCAGACAAGTCCAAGTCCATCGTCACGATCCAACTGGCCGTGAACAAGCAAGGCGTCATTCGTGGTAACGCCACGGACACCGTGAGCAACAAGAATCAGGTCATCGAGGGTTCGGTCGACAAGCAGACGCAGCGTGTCGCCTTCACCGTGGGCGACAATAAGTCAGAGGTTGTTGAGACCGGGTTGTACAACCTAACCAAAGACGAAGCGCCGTGCATGATCCACTTCAGTGCAGATCGCACGGAGCAATGGTTGCTGGTGCGACTCGACAACCCGGATGAGCCAACAAAATAAGCGTGCTTCCGTCTTTTGAAGCAGGCCGACGGATCCGTGCAAGGTGATTGAGCCGGGACCGAATCTCCGCGGACTGGCGGCATCGGCACGAAGCGACCCACGGCTCGCTTGCTTCAGGATTCGTGAGCGCGGTTCGCCGTCCACAGAGCAGAAGGGATCGAGCTAAATCCCCGCTAGATCCCCATTGTGGCTCGTAGTCCGAAGACGACAGCCGTTTCGTTCCGGATATCGGCTGGCTCGATGATTTGCAAATCGGTGGTCACCTGAAGCATCTTGGCGATGGCCGCGGTGTAGTAAAGCTCGACGCCATTGACATCATGCAGATCCCGCACGGGACCCAACAGGTTCGTGAACTCCTGGCTCAGGCCCGTATAGAAATACCCAACGCCCATCGTATCATGCGGGCGAGTGCGGGAGATGCCCTGCCCTTGAAAGCCGACGTTGCCCGACCAACGGACCGGGCTGGTTTGCTCATCCGACAGTCCCCACTGGCTCAAGAGCCCCATTTTTCGATCCTTGTTGCAGCCGTCGGCCCACAGCGTTTGCTCGGCGACATAGATCAACGACCAAGTCCCGTTTTGCTTAGGAGCAACGATCCCCTCACCTGGGACGATAACGAAGCCGCTCGGATCTAAAGCGGTGAATTCGCCCGTCGCTCCAACGCCGCCGAACATGTGGGAGCCAGGGAGACCCCCGAAGTCGGTAAAGAACCGGTTGAAGGCCAGGATATTCGCGCCGTTATCGCCAAGATCATCGAAGCCACTGGTCGTCGCGACGTTCTTGGGATCAAAGACCACGACGCCACTTTGAATCTGCTTCCCTTCATACTTCATGACTCCGGCGCCCATGACGGCAAGCGGTACCGTACGGGCGACGCCTCCCAAAGGAAGCACCGTGGAGGCGTTCATGAAGCCGTTGACGCCCCGACCTGTCTGCGGATAGAGGCCATACCATAAGTCAAGCGTGTTGAACTTGCCAAACGCGAATTGCACCTCATCGGTGAGCTCTTGAGCGAACGATAGACCCGTGATCGCCGTGTCGTGCTCGTTCTCTTTCGGGTAGAGCATCGCCACATTGACGGGGGCCAGACCAACTGCTTGGAGGTTCACGTCCTCGCCGAACCGAGTCTCAGCGTGCATCGTCATGGTCATGCCTTCCCAGAGGCCCAGCTTGTCACTGTCGAGGATCAGAAACTGATCGACTTTGCCACCATACGCGAATTCCTGTTCTCGGCCGCCGCTGGCGGCGCCTTGGTAGAACTGAGTGAGGCCGGGAGCGTAGATGAACCCTTGCGATTCCATGGATTTCGCCATGGCCGTCATCCGTCTGGAGAGTTCATCCGACAATGGCGAGGTGAAGCAGTAGCCATCGTCGCATGCTGCCGAAGTGCAGCATGCACTTGCGCAACCGACCGAGCAGTAGTCGTCCGCGACCTCTTCGGCTTCGGCTCCAGAATCCGCGACATCGCGATCACACGACGCGAACTGGAGATCATCCTGCCAGTCTTCGCCCCGTGTCTGCGCCGCCGTGACGACAAACAGCACCACGAACGACATGCCGATAAACCAGCTCGGCGCCGCAGGATTCGATGTGTTCGTGTTCATTGCCGAATATCCCTATCAACAACAAAAGGTCTGTTCGCTCGCCGAACGCTCATCGGCCTGTAACCGTTATCGACTCGAACATATTCCGGCTGCGGATGCCGTTCCGTAAGTGCCGCTGGTGACTCTTGGGAAAGATAGGCAATTGGTGCTAACCACCGCCGCGGTAACTCGTCGAGGGATTGGGCAATGGCGGGCGCGGCGGCTCGGCAGTAGCCACACCAGCCTGTGCCGAATTCGAGCAGGATTAAACCTTGGCTGGCGTCAATTTCTTCGCGGCTGGGACCGGGGTTTTGATATTCGCTAGGCCTAACCCAATTATTTCGCTTGCTGGCTGGACCAGCAAATCCCCAGATTCGTTATCATCGCCAGGTGACGCATTGATTGCCAATATGCGGTAGCCCAGGACTTTCGGACTGCGGCGGGGGGCTGATAATACCCCTCACAGGAGGTCCGAAAGATGAGCGAATCGAAACCGGAAGTCACCACCAAGAAGCAGCGGTGGGATGCGGAGTTCAAGCAGAATGCGGTGCGACTGATTACCGATCAGGGTTACACGTTCAAGACGGCTGCGAAGGCCGTCGGGGTTAGTGAACAGACCCTCCGGACATGGCACGCCAAGTTGGCCCCGGCGCCGGTTCCGTGCGGCGAGCACGCCACAGTCAGTGAGCTGCGTGACGAAATCAGCCGGCTTCGCAAGCAACTTCACCGCACCGAGCTGGAGCGTGAGATCTAAAAAAAGCATCGGCCTACTTCGCGAAGGAGTCGCTGTGAAGTACGCCTGGATCACTGCCCATCGCGACTCGTACGATAGCGCGGTGATGGAGCGATTCTCGTCACTGAAGAACGAGTGGACGAACCACCGAGAGTTCGCCGATGACGCTGCGGCGTAATTAGAATAGCTCCCCGCGGTATTCTAGAATTAGGAGCATCGCTGATATTGCAACCAGCAGGGCTACGGGTTCGGGCACGGCGGCTCTTGATCTCGACGCCGTGGCTGATGGCGAATTAGCGCCAAAATTTTGTCGCCAAATTTCATAATCGGGGGCATCAACGATTCCGTTTCCATTGCCATCGGCTGTCAATCCGAATCCGTTCTTACCAAAGCTATCTCGCCAGACGACATAGTCTGCCGCATCTACCGTGCCGTCGATGTTGTAGTCGCCCCGAGCCAGTGGCGCGAGCAGAAACTCGGGCAAATCAAAATTACCTACAAAAAACGAAGTATCCTGATTCGGATCACCATAATGGAGTCCCGAAATGGTTGGTATTTCTCCCCACGGCGGATTGGTCGACGAAAGCCGCGCAAAGACAGTTCCGTTGCCAATTCCGTTCCAGGCGATGTTGTCGCTGAACCCGTCTCCATCCAAGTCACCTATCCAGGGTGGCGGGATAAAATCGGAATTGCCAAGGCCAACTCCGACACTGGTACTATCAGCGCCCGTACTCCAGGAATTGCCACCGGGGTTGAGCGTGCGATAAAACCCTCCACCACAGAAAACCGTCCGATCCGCGATCCCATTGCCGTCATAGTCCGCAAGCGCGGCGTGATCGACTTGGGTTAAGCCAGCGTTGAACACGGCATTCCCCCCCAGCTGGTCTTCCTCTCCATCGCCAAATCCGTGCAAGGCCGCGTGATAGGGCCAGACGGGAATCGCTGACAAATCAACGTGCCATGATGAGTCGGAAGGGCGAAACAGCACGCGATCGGCAGCGCCGTCGCCATTGATGTCTCCGAGCAAGGGGACATCTCCCGGCTGTCCAAAGGCCGTTGGGATTTGTTCTGCCGCGCCGTCGCCAAATCCACCACGCACTGCGAATCCGGAGCGCGGCGCGGAGTCCCAAATCCACGAGTTGGACGACGTATTGTACACAACGCGGTCGTCGGCCCCGTCACCATTGACGTCGCCAACCAATGCAACATCGTGCACAGATCCGTTGCCAAACTGGCCGCTCAACACGAAGTCGCCACTCGTGCCATCAATGTCAGGCGGGGAGCCCCCCGCGTTTCGCACTGCTCGCCACAGGCCCGCTCCAAAGCCCGGTCGGAAGAATCCGTAACTATCGAGTTCTTTGGGGCGCAGTGAGTTCTGCGCAATCATATTGTCGTAGGGATCGTAGACAAAGCCTTCATACTCCGTGACCGGAGCGACCAGCTTGCTAGTGGTTTGAATCAAATTGCGAGTCACCACGTTGTTGCGAGCAACAACCGAAGGTGAATTGTTGGAGCCTTCAAGAATGATTCCGCTAGGACGTAGCCCCGCTACCGGCCAATAGTCGACGCCTATTCCCAGCCCTGCGCCGCGTAAGACGTTTCCATCAACCAAATTGCTACGGACCGCGTCCTGTGTCGGCCCCGGACTCCCGGGAGTCAACCAAATATTAGCAATCCCCGCCTTGTCGATGACGTTGCCAAACACCGTATTGTCGCGTGCCCCATTGACCAGTTTGATTCCCACTTCGTGAGCATTGCGGACCGTATTAAAGCGAACGATGCTGTTGCTGGCTTGGCCAGCGTCAATTCCGTTGCCGGCGGTCACAATGGTGTTGTACTCAACAATCGAACGAGCATTTCCGCTGATTTCGATCCCCCCGGCTTGATAGAAATTCGACACCGGGTTGGCCGGAATGAGGTTTTGATTCTCGAGGACGCGATTGTTCCGCACGATCGAATCGACACAATCCGACAGGCGAATGCCAACCCCACGCACTTGGTTCGAATTCGTATCGAACCAACCGTAATTGCTGACCAGACAATCTTCGATCAAACCGTTGGTCGCATTGTTGGCAATAAAAGCGGGCGCCGTACTGCGATGATTGAGAATATTGACTCGGCGAACTGTAAAATTGGTTGACAACGCGTAGTTCAGCGCTCGGCTTGAAGTGTTCGACTCGATGCGATCGAGCGTTAGGTCCTGGACGGTCGTGTTGGCCGCCGGACCCACGTCGATCCCATCGGTCGCCCCGACCAATTTGAGAACAACGGCTTCGGGGTTGTTGAGCACACCCTGCAACGTTCGATTGGCCGGAAGACTCAACTTCGAGGAAATATAATAAGTACCCGCTGGTACATCGATCAAAGTGTTGGAATTGATGCAGTTCTGAAATGCTACCGTGTCATCGGCGAGGTCATTTCCGTTCGCCCCGAAACTGACAACATTCGCTGCCTGGAGAGAGCCGACGAAGAATACGACCGCGACGATAAGCGGCAGCCTCCGAATGGCCAGTCGACAGCCCAACAGGAATAGATGGTTTTCACACACTTTGGGTCAGACTCGTCCAGAAAGCGGTTTAACCGCGACTTACCCCGGGAATTGAGCCCGGCGCCGATCCTGACTCTCACTCGCCATGATTGTAACTAAGCGTGTCCTCGCACGCGCTCATCGACACATGGTTTTTTCTCGTTTTTTCGACCGCCGCTTCGATTTCTGAGTTCCCACCGGGAGAGCCACGGCTAATAAGTTGCTATTCGCGGCTTCGGCAGTGGGTTGACCGACCCGCCGAAGTCGTTTGCGTTCCGCCGCAGCGTTCTACGCAAGTCCTAGGCACTCAACTGGCGTTGGCAGCCTCGCCATGCGGTCGAGGACCGCCGTCAACAAAATCGACGTGATCATCGCCCCGGCCGGGTGAAAGTTGACGTGCTTCGCGTTAGGTTGGCCTCGATCTTGGCCAGCCCTTCACGCAGCGTCGTCAGGGACCATTGCGAACCGTTTTGACCAGCGCCAGCCTTGGCAGCATGTTGCTTAGGTTGTCGGTCACCCAATTAATGCCATCGTCAATAGGCAGCGATCTGTGACTGTCGACGTGCAGTTTCGCAAACAACTCGATCGCAAGCGGTTTCGTTATGACGCGTTCGGCCGGAAGTCGACTGTCGCATCCACCGGGGCTTTCTGCACCGACGCTTCGGTCGTTCGCTCCGTAATCGCCTTCCACCAAGCTGCTGCTTGGTCAGGTCCCCATTGGCGGGCAACACCGCACTGATCGAGAGCCTGCCGTAACTCGTCAGCATTCTGAAATCGGTCGGCCGCCTGCTTGGCTAGGCACCTCAAAATGATCTGATCCAAGTCGGCAGGAATCGTCGGGGCCAATCGGGAGGGCGGGGCAACTTCGGAGTTTCGATGGGCGGCCAGTAACTCCAGCACGTTGTTGCTAGTGAAGGGTGTCTGGCCGGTCAGGAGATAATAGGCCACGGCCCCTAGCGAATAAATGTCGGCCCGACCATCGACATCGTCATACGCCGCGGCTTGCTCCGGTGACATATACAGGGGTGTCCCGCTAAACGATCCATATTTCGACCCGGCAGCGGGCTGCTCTGGGCCTTCCTTCACCAGTCCGAAGTCGAGCAACTTGGCGACATCATAAACCCCGCCTCGTTGAGAAGCGAAGATGTTGGCGGGCTTGATGTCCCGATGAATTAGGCCAACCGAATGGGCCTCCTGCAACGCCCCACAAATCTGCCGCAACAGGTAGACAACCCGCTCCGGCGGCAACGGCCCGTGCTTGTCCACCAACTCTTCAAGGCTCTCGCCCGGCAGCAATTCCATGACGTAGTAGAACGTGCCGTCATCGGTCCGCCCGTAGTCGTAGATTTCAATCGTGTTCCAGTGCGTCAGCTTGGCGGTGGTCTTGACCTCTTTCTCAAATCGGGCGATTGACGCGGCATCCGTCTCGCTCGCCGCGGTGATGAGCTTGATGGCACAGGGGCGCTTGAGCAGCACATGCTCGGCCTTGTAGACCTCGCCCATGCCCCCGGCCCCCAGCCGCTCCATTAAGCGATACTGGCCGAACTGTCGGGCCTTAAATGCTTCCCGACGCGCTGCATTGATGACGTGACTTGCGAACACGGCGACCAGTGCGGCTACCAGCGGGAGCGGGAGCGGTGAACTCGCCTGATCGGAGTCCAAGAGGGCAGCGACTGTGGGTGATAACCAGCGTTGGACGGCGATCAAGAAATAGGGAAAAAGGGCGGTGGGGATCATCAGCGCAGCCCCACGCTGCCACGAATTGGGCATCAGCGTGCCGTAGATAAAGATCAGGACACACCACGCCGTAAGAAACTGTTGACGGAGGGAAGCGACCGAGGTGGCGTCGTTCTGCTCCGCAAACTCCGCCAGACGTGTCGTCAGCATTAATGACAATTGAACCACGACGGAGCCGAAGACGATCAGTTCCACCATCCGCAACCGCGCCAAGGATAGCGATTGGCGATTGCGGAGAAAAAACGCCGAACCCACGATAATGAGCAAGATCAGTCCCCGGAACCACCAGAGATTCGCAACCCCGCTGACGAGATTGCCGATGAACGCGGCCCCCAGCACCACGGCGATCACCATTGCCGCCGCCGAGAGGCGGCGATGAACTAGCGCCGCCGTTTCGTCCGAGAAGTGTGGACGATCACCGGCGACGAACCCGACATTGGCCCGTGACACGTCGACCGAGTTCTGCCCGGTCTCCGCTGCCGACGGGGCGAAAATCATAGTTGGCTGCAGGGGGTCCATTCTCAGGCTTGGTTATTCCGATGCTTTGTGCGACGGTAGATGCGTACCGGCGCCGCGAGCACCCTCGCTGCAAGGAGTAGAGTGGCGGAGATAGAGGCGAATCGACTGGGCGGAGTTGTCCCACTACATCATTACCCGATAAAGCACCAACGCAAGCTGGCCAGGTTCCCGGAGCCATCCGTGAAGGGATGGAGAATGGCGGGCCACGCCCCCATTCGAAGACACCTGACACGCTAACGGAGCCGCTCGCGCAGGCGGGCCAGAGCAGCATCCTAACGGAGACTCCGATGCATCGTGTAGTCCGTGATCGCGAATCTCGATCCGGCGATGCCTTCTTCGCAGAGGTCGGGGAGTGTGCCCTGGAATTCTCGCCGCCACTCGGGATTGTCGCGCGAGACTTGCTGCGCCGCGGGACCGGTCTGCCAGCCGCTGAGCAGCCAAATTCAGTCAAAACCTCGTTTGGCGAGGCGATCCAGCTCAGCGTCCGAAACGTCGTCCAGCATCGCTTGGCGACCCAACGCTTGGGAGAGCTCTGTCCGCCAGACGCGGGAGTTGATCTGATAGAGGGACGGATAGCGTGGCGCGCTCATGTCAGCGATTCCCTCCTGCTTTTTGGAAAGCCGACATCTTGCCCCCTTCGAGGGCGCGCTTCGCATCCAACGTGCCGAAGAGGTGGATGAACTTCGCCACCAGTCCAGTCCAGCCCGTCTGATGGCTTGCGCCGAGCCCGGCGCCGTTATCGCCGTGAAAGTACTCGTAGAACAAGATGTGGTCGCGCCAGTACGGGTCGGTCTGAAACTTCTCCGAGCCGCCGTACACCGGACGCCGGCCCCGCTCATCGCGTCGGAAGATCCGCGTGAGCCGATTCGAGATCTCTTGGCTCACTCCGAAAAGGTTCATCATGTTGCCTGAACCCGTCGGGCATTCGATTTTGAAGTTGTCGCCGTAGTACAAGTAGTACTGCAGCAGCGCCCGGATGATCATGGCGTTGACGGGCATCCATACTGGGCCGCGCCAATTGGAATTGCCACCGAACATGCCGGAGTTTGATTCGGCTGGCGAATAGTCTACCCGGTGCTCCTGCCCCTGCACGTAGAACACATAGGGATGCTGCTCGTGGAACTTAGAGAGGGCGCGGATGCCGTAGGGACTCAGAAACTCGTCCTCATCGAGCATCTTCGTTAGAATCCGGCGCAGCCGTTCCGTATTGACCATCGCCATCATCCCCCGACCCGCGACCCCCAAATGACCCGGACCGGTCGGGTGGATCGCCGCCGAAAGCTCAGGGATCCGACGCATGCGCTCATGTATTTGAATCATCGCCCGGGGAAAGCGGTCACGCTGCCATTGTTCCGTGACCGTGGCCGCACACAGCGGCAGCAGCCCCACCATCGAGCGCACCTTCAGCCGCATGGCGCTGCCATCGGGAAGCCGTAACAGGTCGTAGTAAAAGCCGTCCTCCTCGTCCCACATCCCCTCTTGGCCGGGACGGTTCATGGCCGCGGCGATGTAGTAGAAGTGCTCGGAGAACTTCTGGATCATGTCCTCGTAGGTGGGGTCTTGGGCGGCGAGTTCGATGGCCAATTCCACCATGTTCTGGCTGAACAACGCCATCCACGCCGTGCCGTCCGCCTGCTCGAGAACACCGCCGGTCGGCAACGACGCGCTGCGGTCGAAGACGCTGATGTTGTCGAGTCCAAGGAAGCCTCCCTCAAACACGTTCTTGCCGAAGCGGTCCTTACGGTTCACCCACCAGGTGAAGTTCAGGACGAGCTTGTTGAATGTCTCCCGGAGGAACTCGAGGTCCATCTCGCCGCGCTGGACGAGTTCGGTGCGGTGGAGAAAGAGCGTTGCGAAGGCGTGGACCGGAGGGTTCACATCGCTGAAGTTCCACTCGTAGGCGGGAAGTTGGCCGCTCGGGTGCAGGTAGGTTCCCTTGAGCATCAGCCTCATTTGCTGCTTGGCGAAGTCGGGGTCCACGATCGCCAGCGGGAGCGTATGGAAAGCCAGATCCCAAGCCGCGTACCAGGGATACTCCCACTTGTCGGGCATCGAGATGATGTCTCGGTTCAGCATGTGGAACCACTCGGAGTTTCGCGAATTGCGATAGCCGGAGTGGAGCGGGTTGGAGTGATGCTCGTCTAGCCAGTTGTCCCCATCGAAAAAAAAGAACTGCTTACTCCAGAGCATACCGGCCAGCGCCTGGCGCATCACGTTAGCTTCGTCGGCGCTCACCGAGGACGGCGTGACCGACTGGTAGAACTCATCGGCTTCACGCAATCGTTCTGCGAGCACTTGATCGAATCGCTCGCCAACCGTCGTGCTGTTCTGGTTCCAAGCCCCCTGGGTGAGCCGCAGGCGAATCACGTGGGTCTGCCCCGCACCAATTTGGGCGTGGTAGTGGGCCGCCACCTTCGTGCCCTGCTTCGCGGGATTCACTGCGTTCCGATTGCCTTGCACCACACAGTCGTTGACGCCGTCCTTGACATAAGGGCTCTCGTTCTTCTGTCCGGGGAACAATCGTTCGTGGTTAGTTTCATTCTCGGTGAAAAGCAACGGCGGCTCGCCCTCGCAGCAAAGCGTGAATTCACCAAGCATCGCATGCGTCACAGCGACGGTGCTCGTGCCTGCCGAAGTCTTGACCTGTCGCAGATTGGGTTTCTGGGTGGCTCGGTTGGATGCAGCGATCCACTGCGACCAGTCATTGCGAAACCATAGTGTCGGGAGGAAGTGTAGTTCGGCCGCCTCCGGTCCCCGGTTCACGGCAGTGATCTTCATCAGGATGTCTTCAGGTCCGCCCTTGGCGTACTCCACGAAGATGTCGAAGTAGCGATCGTCCTGAAAGACGCCCGTGTCGAGCAGTTCGTACTCGAATTCATTGCGACTGCGCCGGCGATTGGTCTCCACCAAGTCGGCGTAAGGGAAGGCCGCCTGTGGGTACTTATACAGATACTTCATGTACGAGTGGGTCGGCGTGCTGTCGAGGTAGAAGTAGTACTCTTTGACGTCCTCGCCGTGGTTGCCCTCGCTATTGGTCAACCCGAAAAGCCGTTCTTTGAGAATCGGATCATTGCCGTTCCAGAGAGCCAGCGCGAAGCAGAGTTGCTGCTGGTCATCCGAAATCCCGGCGATGCCGTCCTCACCCCAGCGGTAGGCGCGAGACCGCGCCTGGTCGTGCGTAAAGAAGTTCCAGGCGTCGCCGTTCTCGCTATAGTCCTCGCGTACGGTGCCCCACTGACGCTCGCTGAGGTAGGGCCCCCATTTCTTCCATGGCAGCTTGTCTCGCCGAGACTCGTCGAGTCGCAGATCTTCAGCGTTCATCGAACTAACTTGCTTTCCGTCGCCGTTTTCGGTCGGAGTTGAGTCTAGAATCGATCCAGACTGGCGCTCCCTTCCAGTATACCCACGCTGTCCTGCCTCAGTCGCACCGGTAAAGCCACCTGACGAAAACCCATTCTATTATACTCATGAATTGTTTTATGGAATATTAACGTGCGATTGCCCTAGGCTCTTTCACTCGTCATTCGGTGCGGAAAGGCCCTTGGCTTACGTCGATTGCTTGCCTGACAGTGATATCCAAGGCGGCAAGCTTCGTGCGGAGAGTCGTTCGACTGATTCCCAGTCGATGCGCCGCCTCTGTCAGATTGCCACTGGTCGAGCGAACGACTTCGGAAATCACTTCGCGCTCACCGTAGCTGATTACCTCGCTGAAGATATCGTTGGACCCCGCGCGTAGACGTTCTCTGGTAAGCTCGCTCAAGTTAGCCGGCCGACTTGGATGAGTGACCCTCTTTCCTAGAACTGGTCGGCCTATCGGCTCGCTTGGATCTCGGATCGGTAAAGGAAGGAAAGCGGGTAGGAGGATCGGTCCAGTGGCTTGCAGCAATGCGTGCTCAATAACGCTTTACAGTTCCCGTACATTTCCCGGCTAAGAAATAAGCAGTTAGCAGTTCCATCGTTTCGGGCGATACGCCTGCTATAGGTCTTTCCAATTCCACCGCGAATCTCAACAGAAAGTGGTCAACCATTAGCGGTATATCTTCGAGCCTTTCCCGCAGCGGCGGAACCCGGATCGCGTAGACATTGAGACGATAGAAGAGATCACTGCGGAACTCACCCTTGGCGATGGCGTCTGCCAAGTCTCGATTTGTTGCGGCGATGAGCCGCGCGTGTGTCCTAATGGTCTGGGTCCCGCCGACACGCTCATCGCCCGAATGAAGCAGCGCTATGCCGAAATGCTCAGCGATGAGCAATCAACCCTGTGGGAACTGTTCGATGAATTGACCCTTCCCGGCTTCGGCAGCGTCGGCAAGGGGACGTATAACCACGCTTGGTCGGGTGGCCCGCTCACCATTCTCAGCCAGTACGTCGCCGGGGTCGAACCAACGGAGCCCGGTTTTGCTCAGTACGCCATCCGCCCGCAGTTGGGACCTCTTAAGGAAATCGAAGCCAAAGTACCAACGCGTAGCGGAGTGATCGACCTTCAAGTGCGACAGGATTCAGAAGGCGCCTTCAAGCTTCGGTTGAAGTCACCCCCTGGCCTGTTGGCAGAGGTTCAACTGCCTGTCGCCGAGAACGGGGCGAAGTCCGATGTCGCGGTCAATGGCCAACTCCTGGTGCGCGCCAACGAAACCGTCGGACAAACTTCCAAAGTGAAGTATGAAGGACAACAAGGTGGCTACCTACGATTTGCAGTTCCGTCGGGCGAATGGAGTTTTGAGCGGACGTCGAACGAAGGCGGCTGAACTGGTATCGCTAGCCAGCGGACGGTTGCCTTCGATTCAGGAGCAAATCTTACCGCTGCACGCGCGCCGTTCCGCCTTTCGCGAGCGCCTCCACCTCCGACAGCTTTGCCAAGCTGACATCACCCGGAAACGTGGTCAGGAGCGCGCCGTGAGCCCAACCGAGCCGGACAGCTTCGTCGGGCGTTCGGCCAGCGAGTAAGCCGTAAATGCAGCCGGCGGCAAAGCCATCGCCGCCGCCGATGCGGTCGATCACGTCGAGCTCCATCGTCGGGCTGACCACTTGCTGACCGTCGAGCCACATCACGGCGGCCCAACTGTGGCGGTTCGTGGAGTGAACTTCCCGCAGCGTTGTAGCAACCATTCTGATGTTGGGGAATTGCTGCCGCACGTTGTCGATCATCCCGAAGAACATCTGTGGATCGAGTTTTGAACCGGCCTTCACCGTGACTTCGGGGCCCTTCACGCCGAGACCTTTCTGCAGGTCTTCTTCGTTGCCGATCAGCACATCCAGCTCCGCGGCGATCTTGCGCATCAGTTCCTGCCCGCGTTGTTCGCCGCCGAGTGTGGCCCACAACTTCGCGCGGTAGTTCAGGTCGAAACTCGTCACCGCGCCGGCCGCTTTGGCGGCCCGCATCCCTTCGATGATCAGGTCCGCCGTGTTGGGACCAAGGGCCGAGAAGATGCCGCCCGAGTGGAACCAGCGCACGCCGCTGGCGAAGATCGCCTTCCAATCGAAGTCGCCGGGTTTGAGCATCCCGCCCGCTTCGTTAGCCCGATTGTAAAACACCACCGGCGCCCGCACGCCGTGGCCACGATCGCTGTAAACCGTGGCGATGTTCGGCCCCCGCACGCCGTCATGCTCGAAGTGTTTGAAGAACGGCTTGACCCCTTTCTCACGCACGGCATTTTGCACCAACTCGCCGATGCCGTTGTTAACCATCGCCGTCGCGATACCAGTCGAGAGCCCAAAGCAACTCGCCAAGTTCGCTGCCACGTTGTATTCGCCACCGGAGACGTGAACGTCAAACGACTTTGCATTGCGAAACGGAATGATCCCCGGATCGAGCCGATGCACGAGCGCGCCAAGCGACAAGAAATCGAGTTCACACGCATCCGTCCGAATTGCAAGCTTCGCCATATTCTCTTCTCTGTTGGAGCGTACGATTCGCTCGGGAAACGCAAGTGAAAGACGCAGGTTTTTACGGAAAGAACTGAATTAGCGCGGATTGATTGACGCGAGAGAATCCGCGTTTTACGTTTTGGACTCCGATTTTTCGGAGGTGAGCGAGCCGGATTGACCCCCCGCCTCGCGGACTCCATGATTGCAGGCCTAGAGGCAATGTTCAATCTCCGCGGTTAAGAGGTGTCCTGTGGCAGGTGATTGCGATTTTGGGCTGATCGGGCTGGCAGTGATGGGCGAGAATCTTGCCCTGAATGTCGAGAGCCGCGGGTACAAGGTTGCGGTATTCAACCGAACCACGAGCAAAGTCGACGAGCTGATGGCGGGCCGTGCGAAGGGCAAAAACTTCGTCGGCTGCCATTCGCTGGAAGAACTTGTCGGCGCCCTGAAGGCTCCGCGGAAGGTTTTTCTGATGGTCCAGGCCGGGCCGGCAGTAGATACGCTGATCGATCAAGTCGCTCCCCTGCTCTCCCCCGGCGACGTGATTATCGACGGTGGCAACACGTACTATGCAGACACGGAGCGGCGTACCAAGTATGTGGAAGAGAAGGGCCTCTTGTTCATCGGCACCGGCGTGTCGGGCGGTGAAGAAGGCGCACTGAAGGGCCCCAGCATGATGCCGGGCGGCAGCGAGAAAGGTTGGCCGTTGGTGAAGCCGATCTTCCAAGCGATCTCGGCGAAGGTCGGGCCGAAGAACGACATCCCCTGCTGCGAATGGGTCGGCCCGCGCGGCGCCGGGCACTACGTGAAGATGGTGCACAACGGCATTGAGTATGGCGACATGCAGCTTATCTGCGAAGCATACTTCATTCTAAAGGAAGCGCTCGGACTATCGAACGATGAACTATACGATGTGTTCGCCGAGTGGAACCGGGGCGATCTCGATAGTTACCTGATTGAAATCACGCGCGACATCTTCAGCGTGAAGGATGACGATGGCAAACACTTGGTCGATAAGGTGCTCGATCGCGCTGGCGCCAAGGGGACCGGCAAGTGGATGAGCCAGTTGGCGCTCGATCTCGGCGTGCCGAGTACGCTGGTGACGGAAGCGGTTTACGCTCGCAGTTTATCGGCCATCAAGGAAGAACGGGTCCGAGCCAGCGCGGTGCTCAAGGGGCCTCACGGCGCGCATCTGCATGGCAAGAAGTACGAAGGGGACCGCAAGACCTTCATTGAACAAGTGCGGCAAGCATTGTACGCGTCGAAGATTGTGAGCTACGCGCAAGGCTTCGTGCAACTGCAAGCGGCCGCGAAGGAACATGATTGGCCGCTGAACTACGGCGACTGTGCGATGCTGTGGCGTGGCGGTTGCATCATCCGCGCGGTGTTTCTCGATCGCATCAAGGAAGCGTTCGATGCGAACCCCAAGCTCGAGAACTTGCTTCTCGCGCCGTACTTCAGCCAAGCGATTGACGAATCACAGGACGCGTGGCGGCATGTGGTCGCCGCGGCGGTGACGCTGGGCATCCCCACCCCGGCGTTCAGCACGGCGCTCGCGTATTACGACGGTTACCGCCGCGCGGTGTTGCCGGCGAACTTGCTGCAAGCGCAGCGCGATTACTTTGGCGCCCATACTTACCAGCGCACGGATCGCGAGGGCGTGTTCCACACGGATTGGCTCGCGAATCGGAAGAAACCGGTGTAAATGGCTATTGGCTGTTAGCTATTGGCTCTTGGCTGGATGAGAGTCGGCGAAATAGATAACAGTCCGTAGCGAAATCGAAAGCCAACAGCTCATAGCCAACAGCTCTCTCATCATGTCCTACCTCGAATCGCTCTTCAGTCTAAAAGATCAAGTCGCCGTGGTGATCGGCGGGACCGGTGTGTTGTGCGGGGAGCTCGCGCATGGGCTTGCCGGCGCGGGGGCGCATGTCGTCGTTGCGGGACGGAGTGAAGAACGCGGCCTAGCGCGCGTCGAGGCGATTACGGCGCAGGGCGGTAAGGCATCGTTCGCGGCGGTCGATGCGATGAGTAAGGCGTCAATTCAACAGCTCTGCGATGAGCAGTTTGCTGAGCATGGCCGGGTTCACATGCTCATTAACGGCGCGGGGGTGAATTCACCGACGCCGTACTTCGATATTGAAGAAGAAGAGTTTGAGCGTATCTTGCGGTCGAACTTGATGGGGACGCACTTCGCTTGCCAGTCGTTCGGTAAGGCGATGATCGCGGCGGGTGGTGGATCGATTCTGAACATCGGCAGCGTGACGAGTTTCTTGCCGCTCTCGAAGGTCTTTACCTATGCGGCGAGTAAGGCGGCGGTGCTGAACTTGACGAAGAACGTGGCGCGGGAGTTCGCCACCCAAGGCGTGCGGGTGAATTGTCTCTGCCCGGGATTCTTTCCGGCCGAGCAGAACCGCAAAATTCTGAGCCCCGAGCGAACGGCCGACATCATGCGGCACACGCCCATGAAACGCTTCGGGGAGCCCAGCGAACTGATCGGTGCGACACTGCTCCTGCTCTCTGCGAAAGCTGGGAGCTTTATCACAGGCGAGGCAATCTACGTCGACGGCGGGTTTACGTCGATGACGATCTAAACGGGCCCCCAGAAGTTGCGACTACCCGCAGACTTTTTGGGCCAAAAATTGGCCACAAGCTGACAGGACATTTGCCACAGGCGCCACATTGCCACATTACCAGCAGATTTTGCGGAATGCCGCTGGTGATTCGTCAAAAAGTTTTTTTCGGCTGTGACAGACCGCTAGTTGAGCGAGCGGACGACGCCGGTCACCACGCCGAGGACTTGGACGTTGCGGGCGTAGATGGGCTTCATTGAGGAATTGGCGGGCTGCAGGCGGATGCGGTTGGCTTCGGGGAACCAGTATTTAAGGGTCGCCTCGCCTTCGTCGGTCATGGCGACGACGATATCGCCTTTGTTGGCGCTCTTGGTGCGGCGGCAGATGACGATGTCGCCATCGGCGATTTGGGCTTCGATCATCGATTCCCCCTTCACTTTCAGGGCGAAGGTGTTCTTCTTGGCGGGGAAGATATCGTCGAAGCTGATTCGCTCGGCTTGCTCGATCGCTTCGGTCAAGCTACCGGCGGCGATCGAACCGACCAGCGGAATCCCTTCTTCGGCCCGGGCGGCGTCCGTGAGCTGAATCGCCCGGGACATATTCTTTTCGCGGGTGATCAGGCCCTTCTTTTCCAGCGCCTTGAGGTGGCACATCACGCCGTTGGGCGAGGCGATTTCAAACGCATCCCCAATTTCCCGCACGGTGGGGCCGTAGCCGCGATTTTTCATCAGCTCGCTGATAAAATCGAGCACTTCTCGTTGGCGGACAGTCAGGTCTTCAAGGCTCATGGGGCCCTCCGGGTTGGCGCGGGATGATTTCTCCCTCTCCCTTTGGGAGAGGGCCGGGGTGAGGGTGGAGTGGGTACCGACCCCTCTCTCTAATGAAGCTCGCCCTCACCCAACCCTCTCCCGGAGGGAGAGGGCTACGGATGGCGAACTTCTGGCTTCTGTGGCGGACAGGGCTACAATGAGGAAGAACGCTGTATCCTTCATAGACAGCGTTCGTCATCATCGGCTTTCCGCCGCTCTCGCTGCATAATAATATACGGCCGTACACGATGCAAGTCCAGATGTACAGTTATTCGGATTTTTTTCTGCGGATCGCACTTCGTTCCGCACTTTTCGCCGCAATTGTCTGTTCGGCGACCTTTGTTTCAGCGCAGGAAGCATTGCCCTCTGCCGTCGTCGAAGCCAAACCGGCCCCGGCCGAGGCATCGTCGGCGAAGAGCGTTCCGCTCGAACTGCCAGCCGAGTTGACAGCGGTGCTCAAGAAAAAATACCCGGAAAATGTCGCGGATTTGCGGGCCATTCAGAATCAAGTGCAGGCCGTGACCGCCATCGGCCGCGCGGCCACGGTGGGCATCGACATCGGCGGCGCCGCGGGGAGTGGCGTGGTGGTGTCGGCCGACGGCTTGGTGCTCACGGCCGGCCACGTGGTGACCGAGCCCAATCTGCCGGTGACGTTTCTGTTTGCCGATGGCCGCCGGGCCCGCGGCGTAACGCTCGGCCTCAACCGAGTGCTCGACAGCGGGATGATGCGGATCACCGACCCCGGGCCGTGGCCGTTCGTGCCGCTCGCCAAGGCGGGGGAGCTCTCGAATGGCGAGTGGGTCATCACACTTGGCCAACCGAACGGGTTTGATTCGGACCGCGCCCCGCCGGTGCGGTTGGGGCGGGTGCTGAGCTATGACGACGAAGTGATCAACACCGATTGCACGCTGGTCGGCGGCGATTCGGGCGGCCCGCTGCTCAACCTGCGCGGCGAACTTGTGGGCATCCACAGCCGCATCGGCCGCGGAATTACTAGCAACTACCATGTGCCGGTGGCGGCGTATCACAATGATTGGAATCGGCTATTGGCCAGTCATGCGTGGGGCCGTGACATTGGTGTTGAAGACGAGGTGTATTCGCGCCCGCTGTTGGGGATTGCGGGTCACGATGAAGCGGGTGGCTGTGTGGTGACGCAAGTCTTCGAGGGATTGCCCGCCGATGAGGCCGGCATTCGCGTGGGCGATGTGCTGCTGGCGATTGATGAAACCGAAGTCACCACGTTCCGGGCGCTGGCGATGGACATCGCGGGCCGCGCGGCGGGTGAAAAGCTGAAACTGAAAGTGCGGCGCGGCGAAGCGGAACAGGTGGTGGAAGTCGAACTGGTGGAGATTGGGTACCCATTCCCGGGGGCGCCGTCGCAGGGGAAGTAGATGAGGAGAGAAGAGAGAATGTTGGCTGAAGGCCAACACGTCACCGTAGCCTAGGGCAGCGCCCTAGGGACGGGGTTGGTCCACGCAACACCTTTAGCTGAAAGCCATAATCACCTGTTGCCTGGCGGCGAATATGGCCTTCGGCCAAACCAATTAAAACGCTCGCACAATCCCCAGGGCGCTGCCCTAGGCTACGGTGAGAAATGCCTTCGGCCAAAAAGCGATAAGAAAATCATTATGGTCATCCCCAAAAACCTCTGCTTCTCACTAATACTACTGATCGCTCCCGTATGCGCCGCGCAGGAAGCGTCCCCCACGCCCGAAGAAGTTAAAGCGGCCGCCGAGTCGGTCCAAAAAGCGCTCGAGCGGTGGTGGACGCCCAACTCGCGGCTTTCGAACGGACCGCAGGTGCGCGCTGCGTTCAAGGAAGCGGTGGCGAAGGCCACTAGCGCCACCGCGGTCATCAAGCACGATGGCCAGCAGGTGGCGCTCGGCGGAGTTGTGGGGCCCGATGGGTGGATTCTCACCAAGGCGAGTCTGCTGGAGGAGCCGCTCACGGTGCAGCTTGCCGACAAGCGGGAACTTCCCGCGCGGCTGGTGGGCGTGCATCTGGAAACCGATCTCGCGATGCTCAAGATCGAAGCGCAAGATTTGCCGACGATCGATTGGCTCCGCGGCGCGCCGCCTAGCGCGGGGGCGTGGCTGGCGACCGTCGGCACGGAACCGGTCCCGCGGGCGGTGGGGGTGCTGAGCGTGGCGCCGCGGAAGATTGGCAAGGATTCGGGCGTGCTTGGCATTCGGATGGTGCTGGATGAAGAAGCTGCGAAAGTGGAGCACATCTTCCCCAACTCAGCCGCGGCGGAAGCGGGGATCAAGGTGGGCGATGTCGTCGAGTCGGTCAACGGCCAGCCGACGCCGACCAAAGTCGAAGTGCGCGACCTGGTGTTTTCACACAGCCCCGGCGAAGAGATTGGCGTGGGCGTTCGCCGCGATGGCAAGGTGATTGAACTGCGCGTGCGGCTGAAAGGAATCACGCGCGACTTCGGCCCCAACCGCGCGCTCTACCAAAACAGTTTGGGGAGCGACCTCAGCGAACGCCGCGGCGGCTTTGGCTCCGCGCTGCAGCACGATTCGGTCGTCGAGCCCGAAGATTGCGGCGGCCCTTTGGTGAATCTCGACGGCCAAGTGGTCGGCGTGAACATCGCCCGCGCCGGCCGGACGGAGAGCTATGCGATTCCGGCGAGCGAGGCGCTGGGGGTGCTCAGTGATTTGATGAGTGGGAAGCTGGCGCCGGGGCGGCCGGGGCAGTAGTTGCAAGTGGACGGTCCACGGCTGTTGTTCGGGCGCCACTGCCTGGCTCGTCCGGCGGTGTGAGCTTGGTACCCGCTTCCCACTGCCGGACAAGCCGGACAGTGGCACCCGTTTATCTCTGGCTGCATCGCCAAGCAGCGCCCCACTCCGGAATCGCGTACTGCGTGAGTCAACGGCCGGCGCTTGGTCACCGCGTTACGCAACTGGCGCTGCTCTGGCGTACGACGACGGTGGAGCAGATGGTGGGGCGGGTGCAGTCTGTCTAGTGGGGCCGGCGGTTGTATGCGGCGAAGGCGAAACATGCGGCGCATTTGAAATTAGCCGCGTGCTATTAATCCCAAACAGTTCAATACACTATTAACGAGCCTTCTGGAAATTCTCCTTCCCAGCCGCACGGGAAATGTCCTCGTAAGTACCAAAGTCCGAGGTTGTGATAGAAATCGGGTTCGACGCAGTCTGCGTATTCGCTTTCGATGCACAGATGCAGTAAGTCCCACCGAACCGAGTCTAAAAACACTTTGGGAAGATTGTTCTCCCTTATCACATCCATGGTTTTGGCGATCGCGAGTGGCTCAGTTCTGGGCTTCAAGTATGCCACAATATCGTTCCACTCATCATACCTTTGTATCGACTCTGATCGCATTCGATCTCTGATGTTATTGGAGGCGTGTAACTGGGTATTCTCCCATTGAAGTGATTCGCAACTATCAATCGCCTCCTGCCAATTCCTAGGTGATGAAATGTCTCGCACAGAATTAACCCCAACGTTCCTAAACCAAACAGCACGTTCTAATTCGCACAGCAGTTTTTCTGTACCTGGTGTCACAACTTTCTCCTTCTGTCGTCTCGAGAGTTTGACAAGATGCAGCTCATTCTAATTTTGCGTTGACGAACGGCTACCCACCCCGCAGCGTCAAGTACCGCGCCAACTCATACGCCGCCCGAGGTTCACTCGGCCACAGCGACTTAAGTTTCTCCCGCAACGAGAGCAGTTTGCTCGGCTGATCCAGCAGCGCCCCGAACAATTCAATCTGCGCGATAACATCCTTTGGTTTCGCCGCCGCGATTTCACGCCGCAGGCGGACCACTTGGCTGCGTGGCGCCTCGCCCAGCGCTGCTTGTTCGGTCATCACTTCCACGCGAAGCGCCGGCTCCGCGTTGGCCACGAGACCCGCCGCGGTCGCGAGGTGCTGTTTCGCTTTCTCCGGCGCATCGAGTTCGAGTTGCAGGTAGGCGAGCGCTAAGTGGGCGTAGATTGCATCGGGGCCGCTGGCGCTGGCGAGCGTTGTTTCGCGGGCGGTGAGAAAATCGCGGATCATGTTTCGCTTCCAATCGGGGACAATCCGCTCGACGCCCGGGCGTTCGCCTTTGAGTCCCGCGAGTTCCTCACGCAGTTCGGCAATCGCGGCGGCGCGCTGGTCGAGTTGCCTTTCGTTTTCGGCGATGAGCTTGGTGTTCTCTTGATCTTTTTGGAAGAGTGTATTGCGTTGCGATTGGAGTTCCGCCCGCTGGGTTTCCAGCAGCACCGCCGCCGTCGGCCCGCCGATCGCCAGCAGCACGGTGAGCCCCGCCGCGACCGCTTTCCACGGCTCGCGCCGCGCCCAACGGGCGAGTCGAGCGACACGGGAGAGGGGACGGGCGTGGATTGGTTCGCCGCGCAAGTAGCGACGCAGTTCCGCGGCGACATCGGCGGCAGTGCTGTAGCGGCGATTCGGATCGCGTTCCAAGCACTTCAGGCAAATGGTCGCCAGGTCGAGGGGCGTGCGGGGGTTGAGGCTTTTGGGGCTGGGCGGGTCGTCGGTCAGCCGCTGCTGCATTTGCCGTTGTGCGCTGCCGCGAAAGGGGAGTTCGGCGCACAGCATTTGGAACAGAATGACGCCGAGCGAATAGAGGTCGCTGCGGCGATCGACCCACCGCACTTCGCCCCCCGCTTGCTCGGGGGACATGTACGCCGGCGTGCCGAGGACCTGGCCGTCGAGCGTCATGCTGATTTCGCCGACGTCGCGCTTCGCGAGGCCAAAGTCCATCAGGTGCGGGGCGCCGGCGGCGTCGATCATTAGGTTTGACGGTTTCAAATCGCGGTGGACGATGCCGTGCTCGTGGGCGAAGTGGAGCGCGTCGGCGACGGTGGCCAGCAGCTCCGCCGTCTTGCGCGGGCCGGGGCGGCGCGCTTTGAGCCATTCGGCGAGCGACTCGCCGCGGATCAAATCGCTGACGATGTAAATCGCTTCGCCATCGCGCCCCACCTCATGCACCGGCACGATGTGGGGGTGCTTGAGCTGGGCAGCGGCGCGCGCTTCGCGAAAGAAGAGCTCCGCTTCGCGCGGATCGAGTTGGCCCCGGCGCGGGATTTTCACAGCGACTTCGCGATCGAGCTCCGCATCGCGGGCGCGCCAGACGGCGCCAAAGCCCCCCATGCCAATCCGCTCGATCAGTTTGAAGCGGCCGACGGTGCGGCGCCCGGCAAGTTCGGGCGAGTCCTCGGCGCCGACCAAACTAAAACTGCTGCCGCACGCGTCGCAGGTCACCTCGTCGAGCTTGGTTTCTTCCAAGAGCTCGACCGCGCATTGGCAGTGGGGACAGCGGATGTGAACGCCGCCTGAACCGACCGGCGCTGATCCACTTGCCGCCGAACGTTGAGGCGTTCGCAAAATCGGCAGCGTTTTGTCCGCCGGGCTGACCGTGCGGTTATCTTGCAGCGTGGCGAGTCCGCGTAATTCTTCGCCCAACGAAGCGGCAAGTTCCGGATGAATTACCGCTAGTTCCGCGGCGCTCAGCGGCCGGCCAGACGAATCGCGGCGGTATTCGAGTTCAATCGCCAAGAGTTCCGGTAAGAGTTGCGCGCGGAGTTCGGGCGGAACCGCATCCAAAAAATCCGCCAGCCGCGGCGACTGGCCCTTTTGCGCCGACTGGCTCAGCCGCCACGCAGCTTCAAACCGATCGCAGCAGGCGTCGATCTGCTGCAATTCCCCCAAAGGGGCGGCGGTTTTCGAAGGGTTGTCCATCCCGATTCACTCGAAGGGGAACTTTAGGCCGCGGTCATGCGACCAAGTGTGAGCACTTTGCCCAGTGTACCTGGGGGATTGCGCGCTTTTGTAGCAGGCACGGTCCCCGTGCCGTCGCATTGGTTTCGGCGATGACTGTTCGAAGGGCAGACGGCACGGGGACCGTGCCTGCTACAATACGCCCCAACGTTTTGCCAAGCCCCGACTCTATCTCTATAATCCGGAAAGGTTTACGACCAGCCGACAGGGCGGGTCAACACCCTGCACGGACGGCCCTTATGCTCCTTCGCACACCGCTGCTCGTTGGCTGCCTGCTGGCGGCGGTGGGAATCTTGTCCGATCGCATCGCTCAGGCCCAGGTGCTGGGGATTCCGGCAATCGTCCAGCCGACACAAGCCCCAGTCCCGCAGACTACCGCGGCTGCCGGGCCAACGTTCTCGCCCCCCTCGACCCGCACGCAGCGACAATTGCAGCAGGCGGATGCCTTGGCCGAGGAGGCCGCTGCCCAAGGAACCGGTTGGGACGAATACTTCGAACTGCTGGACACCATTACCGCGGCGGCGCCCGATGCGACGGTGGAACTGGCCCCCGGCGCGTTCGCTTCGCTGAGCGTGGCGATTCAGCACCGCTTGCTGAAATTGCCTGAGGCTGGCTTGGCGGCGTACCGAGCGCGGGTGGATTCGCTCGCCGCCCAGTGGCTCGAACAAGGCCGCGCAACGGCTGATGCGAAACTGCTCGAACGCGTCGCCACCGAACTTGCCGCCAGTAGCGCTGCGGATGATGCGCTGTGGTCGCTTGGCGAGCTCGCACTGGCCGCCGGTGACGTGACCGCCGCGCGGCGGCATTGGCAACGGATCCATCCGCAACTTGTGGGACCGAGTGGCAAGTCAATCGGCGCCGAACTGCGCGGCGTTGATCTCGCGAAGCATGGCGAGAAGGTGCGGGCGGTGCTGACTAATCCGCCCCCCTGCCCTACCCTGCTGATTTGCCGTGATGCTGATGTGCCGCTCGCGCAAGTGTTGGCGGCACTGGTGGTCGCTTCGGTGCGTGAACTGGACCTGCCGCGCGCGGAGCGTGAACTCGCGCTGCTGAGATTGCTCGAACCGAAATCGACCGGTCTGCTCGGCGGCAAGTCGACGGAGTTGGTTCCGGCGCTCGAGTCGCTCATTGCCAGCACGACGGATTGGCAAACTTCGCGCGGCGCCAGCGATTGGTCCACCTGGGGCGGCAACCTCCAGCGCAGCGGCGCCGCGGGGCCGGTCGATAAAATCTTGGCTCCGTTGTGGGCCAGCGGCGTCGCGGTGCCCGCACTCCCGGCGCCGACGCAGCAGCAACAGAACATGTTCGGCGTGACGCTGCCCACTTCATCGACGGGTGAAGAGGGCCTCTCCGTCACGCCGTTGGTTTCTGGCCGGTGGCTGCTCTACCGTGCGGGGAACTTTCTGCGGGCGATTGATTTCGTCACCGGCAAGTCGGCCATTACGGCGGACGGCGTGCTGTTGGAAGAATCCACCACCCCGACTGTCACCCAGCAGCGAGTTTTCTTCAACAACCCCGGCGGCGTCCAACTGCGGGTAATCAACG
Source organism: Pirellulales bacterium (assembly GCA_022841705.1). GTDB lineage: Bacteria > Planctomycetota > Planctomycetia > Pirellulales > Lacipirellulaceae. The sequence continues at coordinate 402,798 of JALHQZ010000002.1, read as the reverse complement.
GGGTCGTCATGCCGGTCAACACAGCCGTGCAAGCCTCGGTAGCGCCCGGCTTTCCACTGACCGTGCATGGCGACGTGCTCTATTCCCTAATCGCCGAACCGAGCGAAGCGCAATCCACGCCGCAAGGCTTTGGCGGAACGCCTCCGTTGGATCGCCGGCAATTGGTTGGGCTCGACCTCACGCGCGACGCGCTCCGAGTAGCGGAAGTTTCACCGCCCTCCGGCGTGCAGTTTGGCGGTCCCCCCGTGGTGCTGAATGGCCGCGCGTATGTGGTACTACGGGCGTCGCAACTTCGGCCGCAAGTTTCGGTGGCGTGCTACGCCGTGGCGAGTGGCCGTGAACTGTGGCGGACGAAAATCTGCACCGGCCAACCGCTCGCGACGGAACGTAGCACGGGCACCGACCTCTTGTCGCTCGCTGGCGATACGCTGTACCTCAACACGAACCTCGGCGCCATCGCGGCAGTCTCGGCGCGCGATGGACAGATTCGTTGGCTGCGGACCTATTCGCGCGCGGCCGACACGCTCAGCGTGCAGACGATGCAGAACATGATGCTGGGCGCTGTTCCGCTGCAGTCCGCCGCTACCGAAGCGCCGTGCATGATCGAGCGGGGCCGCGTGGTGGTGAAACCGACCGACTCGCGCGAAGTGCTTTGCCTCGACGCGGCTAGCGGCGCCCTGCTCTGGAAATCAACTCAACCGAAAGAATTGCGCCTCCTCGGCGTCGCGCGCGGCAGCGTGGCGCTCAGCGGCGACTTTTTGCTGTCACTCGATCTCGAAACCGGCCACTCGCGCTTCCAATGGCCCGACACCCAACACGCCGGCCTGCGCGGTTACGGCCAAGGCTGCCTTGCCGGCGATGAAGTTTTCTGGCCTACCCGCAATACGATTTATGCGTTTGACCTGTCGCGCGGCGAACTCAGCCGCCCGCCGATTGATATTTCCGCGCTCACCAGCGAAGGCGCCAACCTCGCCGCCGCCCACGGCTGCCTGATCGTCGCCGGCACCAAAGAAATGAACGTCTGGGCGCCGTACCAAGCGGCGCCGTGAGGCCGTGTCAAGTGCAATTTGTAGCCACTTTGGCCCGCGAAAGATTTTTGGAAAAAGCACTAGAAAGTAGCCACCCAATACTGTTCAATCGAACACATGGCAATTGTTCATCGCCAGTACTTTCCAACCGACCTCTGACAACTGACCACTAATCACCCAATGCTCGAAAAATCAGACCTCGCCGCCATCGAACAACTCGGCGACGCCTCGCGTCGGCTCACTGCGGAGCTCGGCAAAGTGATCGTCGGTCAGCACGAAGTGCTGGAGCAATTGCTCTGCGCGCTCTTCGCCCGCGGCCACTGTTTGCTGGTCGGCGTGCCGGGGCTCGCGAAGACGCTGCTCATTCGCACGCTGGCCGATGCGCTGTCGCTCGACTTCAACCGCGTGCAGTTCACGCCCGACCTGATGCCGGCGGACATCACCGGCACAGAAGTCATTCAAGAAGACAAATCCACCGGCAAGCGCGAGTTCCGCTTTCTGCCTGGCCCTGTGTTTGCCAACATCGTGCTCGCCGACGAAATCAACCGCACGCCGCCGAAAACGCAGGCCGCCCTCCTGGAAGCGATGCAGGAAAAGCAAATCACCGTCGGCGGCCAGCGGCACAAACTGCCCGATCCGTTCTTTGTGCTCGCCACGCAAAACCCCATCGAACAAGAAGGAACCTATCCGCTCCCCGAAGCGCAGCTCGACCGCTTCATGTTCATGGTGAAGGTCGATTACCCCAGCGAAGCGGAAGAACTGCAAATCGTTAAGCAAACCACCAGTGGCATCACCGCCAGCGTCGCGCCGATGCTCTCGGCCGCCGACATCAAGAGCATGAGCGAACTCGTGCGCCGCGTGCCGATTGCCGATCACCTGGCGAAGTACGCGATCCACATCACCCGCCAAACCCGCGTCGGCCAAGCCGGCACGCCGGAGATGGTCTCGCAGTATTTAAGCTGGGGCGCCGGCCCGCGCGCAAGCCAATTCCTGGTGCTCGGCGCCAAAGCCCGCGCCGCTCTGCAAGGTCGCCACTGTGTGGAAGCCGAAGACTTAAGAGCGATCGCCCCGTGCGTGTTGCGGCACCGCATCGTCACCAATTTCAACGCCGAAGCCGACGGAGTGACTCCCGACCACGTCGTCCAGCAACTCCTGACCGCAACCCGGATTGAGAACGCCGCGTAACAGGGGTCGAAAGGTGGAAAGGTCAAAAAGTCGAAAGGGAAAAGCTTTCGGCGAACAAACCATGCCACCTTCCGACTTTTCCACCTTCTCACCTTTCGACCTTTGGACCTTTCGCCCCTGTGCCTTCCGCTTCCGCCAGCCCGAATCGCCTGCTCGATCCCGCGACGCTCGCGCGGATTAAGCCGCTGCGGTTGCGCGCGCAGCGGATTGTCGAAGGTTACGTCGCGGGGTTGCACCGTAGTCCCTACCAAGGTTTTTCCAACGAGTTTGCCGAGCATCGGGAGTACGCGCCGGGCGATGACCTGCGGTACGTCGATTGGAAAGTCTTTGGCAAGACCGACAAGGTGTACCTCAAGCAGTTTGAAGAAGAGACGAACCTGATTGCGTACTTGGTGCTCGACACCAGCGAGAGCATGAATTATGCGAGTGAAGGCGTGGCGATGACGAAGCTCGCCTACGCCCAAACCGCGGCTGCGGCGCTCGCGTACTTGGTGTTGCATCAGCAAGATGCCGTGGGGCTGGCGACATTTGACCGCGAAGTGCGGCGGGTGGTTCGCCCGAGTTCCAGTCCCCTGCAACTCAGCACGGTGCTCGGCGTGTTGGAAGAGATGGCGCCGGTCGAAAAAACCGCCACGGGGCCGATTTTTCACGATTTGGCCGAACGCTTCGCGCGGCGGGGACTAGTGATCGTGCTAAGTGATTTGTTCGACGACGTGGCGCCGATGATCGCGGGCCTGAAGCACTTCCGCCATCGCCGACACGACGTGGTGGTGATGCAGGTGCTCGACCCGGCGGAACTCGATTTCCCGTTCCAGCAGGCGACGCTCTTCAAAGGCCTCGAAGCGGCGGGCGAACTGCTCGTCGAACCCGCCCGCCTGCGAAAAGCGTATCAAGCCGAACTCGAAGCGTACCAAATCGAACTCCGCACCGGCTGCCGCAAACAAGGAATTGACTACGTCCAGCTCCGCACCGACCAACCCCTCGACAGCGCGCTGGCGACGTACCTTGCTCAGCGGCAACAACGGATCAAGTAACTACCAACAATAGCCGGGGAGCTACGCTCCGCGCCGTCCAGTTTTTGATTTTAACCTCCACAGATTTCCACCCCAATAACATTCAATCTACACAGCGCCGACCGTAGGTCGCCGGGCTACTCTTAGATGTCTCCACTGCTTCCACCGCTGGCCTTTGGATTCGCCTACCTGGCGATGCTGGGGTGGTTGGCGGCGGCGGCGGCGCCGATTCTTATTCACCTGTGGATGCGGCACACGCATCGCGAAACGCCGTGGGCGGCAATGCGGTTTCTGCGGGCGGCCATCGAACGGCACTCGCGGCGACTCAGGTTCGAACAGTGGCTACTGCTGGCGATTCGCACCTTGCTGCTGGTGCTGGTCGCGCTTGCGGCGGCGAAGCCGTTCTTCGATCGCTGGCGGCTCAGCGGCGCCGGCGTGCGAACACATCATTTGTTGGTGCTCGACGCCTCGTTCAGCATGGGCTACCGCGCGGAAGACGCGACCCTCGCAACTCGAGCGAAACAACTCGCCACCGAGCTGATCGACAACAGCCCCGCTGGCGATAGTTATTCGCTCTGCCTGATGGCCCAGTCGCCAACCGCTCCACTGCGGCAACCGCTCAGCGACCGCGCGCTCGCGCGGAAAGCGGTCCAGGCCGCCGAACTCACGGCCACGCCGGTTGATTTGCCGGCGTCGCTCAAGCTGATCGAACAAATGCTCACCGACGCCAAAGCGCGGACCGAACAGATCGACCGCCATGAAGTCGTCTTCTTCACGGATCTCACTCGCCACACTTGGCAGGCGGCTTGTGAAGCGGAAGCTGATACGCTGGAAGAAACTCCGGCGGATGCCGAAGCCGCTCCGCCCGCAGGCTCCGATGGCAGCGCCGCGACCGCGCTCTCACGGCTCTCCGCGGCGGCGGCCGTGAGCGTGATCGATGTCGGCGAAGAACGCCCCACGAATCTCGCGCTCACGCGGTGCCAGATTGTCGATGAACTCCCCACCACGCAGCAGCCGGTGACCATTGCCGGACGGATTGAAGGCTTTGGCGCCAACTTGCCGACTGCGACGAACGTCGAACTGGTCGTGGATGGCGTAGCGACCGATGAACGCAGCGTAACTCTCACCGATGCCGCCGCAGTGGTGGAGTTTACTCACCGCTTCGCCCGGCCCGGTGCGCACGCCGTGCAGCTTCGGCTGGCGAGCGATGCGCTCCCGCTCGACAACAGCCGCTACGCCGCGCCCCTGATCAAACCACAGATCGATATTCTGCTCGTAGAAGGTCGTCGCGGGGCGGCTAAGTATGTCGCCGCGGCACTGGCTGCATCGGCGGGACAAGAATCGCCCTTCCGCACCAAGACGGTGAGCGACGCGGAATTCAGTGGCATCGCGCTCTCCAACTTTGCGTGCGTTTATTTCTGCAACGTACCGCAGTTGTCGCGGGCCGAGGCGGCGCTCGTCGAACGCTACGTCGCCGTTGGTGGTGGAGTCGTTTTCTTCCTGGGCGACGCCGTGGAGCCCGAGCGCTACAACGACGCCTTTGCCGCTCCCTTCGAAGCAGCTCAAACTTCAAGCACGCCGTTTCAACTCGTCAGCCAAACCGACCGTAATTCGCTGCTCCCCGTGCGGATCGATGCGGCGGTCAACCGGTCGGCGGGCGTGCTCGATCCGCTCGAGTACCGGCATCCGCTCGTTCACGCCTTCCGTGGCCAGCAGCGCTCGGGATTACTGACCACGCCGATCACAAAATACTTTGTGCTGAGGCCAACGAGCTCCGCGGCTCGCAGCGATGTCGCGCTGGCGGCCGACAACGGCGATCCACTCCTCATCGGCAGCCGCTACAATCGCGGTCGGTGCGTGCTGGTGGCGACGGCGCCGTCGCTCGAAAGTCTCGATTCGTCTGGCCAACCTTGGACCGCGCTCCCCGCGTGGCATAGCTTCTTGCCGCTGGTGCGGGAGATCACCAGCTTCGTCGCCGCCGGCCAGCGTGAAGCGGGCGAAGCGCTCGTCGGCGAAACGTTGGTGGGCGAAGTGACCGAGCTGGCGGCCTCCGCGGAAGTGGTTCGCCCCGACGGCCGACGCGACACGCTGGTCACGCCCGCCGCCGGCGCGACGCAGTGGAGCTACCCGCAAACTTCCGTCCCGGGTGTCTACAAAGTGACCGGCGCCGCCGATGAGAATAACGAGGAGTCAGCCCGCGCCTTCGCCGTGAATGTTGACTCCGCCGAAAGTGACTTGACCCGCCTCGGCGCCGCACGGTTGCCCGCCGAGGTGCAAGTGCGCCGCGCGCCAGCCGCCGCCGGTTCGGCGCCCGCGGACTTTGGTGGGCAATCGGCGCTGCATCGGTGGTTACTGACCGCGGCGCTCGTGCTGGCGGTTGTGGAAACGTTCCTCGCACAGCGGTTCGGCCGCGGGGGGGCAAGTTGATGCCCGTTTTTCCAACAACGCTGGCACAGACATCCGCGGCCGCAACGCAAGCCATCGACGAAGTGTGGCGCCTCGAAACGCACTGGAGTTGGTCTCCAGCGCTCACGGTGATTTTTGTCAGCGGCGTGATTGCACTCGTGGCTTGGTGCTACCTGCGTGAGTTGTCACCGGCGGGCCGGGCGTATCGCATCGCCCTCGGCGTGCTGCGGCTCACCACGATTGCGCTGCTCATGGCGATGCTCAGCGAAGCCGTTCTCTCCGGCACGCGCTCCGGCCGGCCGCGGCTCGCGATTGTCGTTGATCGCTCGGAAAGTATGCGGACCATCGACCAGTATCCGCCGGAAGAACTTCCAAGCGATCTGCGGAGCGGCGAACCAGTGGATCGCCTCTCACTGGCCGCCAACGTGCTCGAACGCGACGGCGCTGCGCTCGTTTCCAAACTGCAACAGACTTATGACATTTCACTCGCGCTCGCCGATGCTGAGACAAAGTTTGTACCACTCACCGCGCCCCCGGAAATCGCGCCGGCGATTCGCCAAGCGGCCAAGCCCAACTCAAGCAACAGTGAAACACGCTTGGGCGATTCGCTCGACAAAGTGCTGAGCGATTCCAACGGCCCCGTGCCGCAAGTGGTGGTGGTGCTAAGCGATGGGCAGGTCACATCGGGCGCCTCGCTAAGTTCGGCCGCCGAAACCGCCCGACGGGTGGCGACGCCGCTCTACATCGTGGGCATTGGCCGCGATGAAGCCCCGCCCGGCGCGGAACTTGAAGATTTGCTCGCCGACGATGCCGTGTTCGTAAACGATTTGGTTCAGGTCCAAGCGACGCTCAAACCACGCGGGCTGAGCGGCCAGCGCGTGCGCGTCTCGCTGCGTCGCGATGGCGCCTCGCCACTTGCCGAGCAAACGCTCACCCTGCCGGAAGGCGATGCACCGCTGCCGGTGCGACTATCGTTCCGGCCGATGGAACAGGGATCGTACGCACTCGAACTGAATGCCGTGATCGAACCGGAAGATGGCGAGCCGCTCACCCTCGCGCCGCTGAAACATACGCTCACCGTGCATGACAGCAAACTCAAAGTGCTGGTCGCGGCCGGGTATCCCAACTACGAGTATCGCTACGTGAAGTCGCTGCTCGAGCGCGATACGTCGATTGAACTTTCGGTCTTCCTCCAAGAAGCGGACTTTGAGTATGTCGAAGCAGACGCCGCAGCGCTCGCACGGTTTCCGGTGCGCGCTGCGGAGCTAAACGACTACGATGTGATCGTGCTGATCGATCTCGATGCGACTCTGCTCCCGCGTTCGCTGTGGGGCGATGTGCGGCAATTCGTCTCGCAGCGTGGTGGCGGGCTGATGCTGGTTTGCGGCCCGCGCTACTTGCCGGCGACCTACGCGGGGCTCACTGACTTCGCGGCAATTAGTCCCTTCAGCGTGGGCCAGGCGACGGCCGATGCTTCGCTCACCGACCCTGGTTTTCAAGTCACGCCGACCGAACTTGGCGCGCTCGCTCCGGCGCTCCAGTTAGCCGATTCACCCAGCGACTCTGCGCAAGTGTGGCGCCAGTTGCCACCGCTCTATTGGTACGCGGAGCTTGGCAAATTGAAACCTGGCGCCCAAGTGCTCGCCGAACATCCGCAGGCGACGCGTGCGGCCGGTGGCGCCCAGCCGCTGATCGCGCTGCAATACGTTGGCGCCGGGCGAGTGCTGGTTCACGCAATGGACGCCACCTACCGCTGGCGTTACCGCGTGGGGGACACCTACTTCGCGCGGTACTGGATTCAAACCCTTCGCACACTCGCCCGCGGCAAGTTGCTCGCAAGTGGCAGCGGCGTGGAGCTGGTCGCCGATCGACGCCAGTACGAAGCGGGCGAAGCGGTGCGGATCGATTTGCGTGTGCGTGATCCCCAGCTTCTGCCCGATGGCGCGAAGAGCGTCTCGGCGCTCGTCGAAGCGCCCGGGCGCCCGCAGCAAACGGTCGAGCTCACCGCGATTGCTGGGGAGACGGGCGTCTACCGCGCGCAGCTCACAGAGCTTCCGCCCGGAAACTACCGTGTGTTGCTGGCCGAATCGCTCGGCGCCAAATCGCCGCCCGCAGTGAACTTTCAGATTGCCAGGCCGGCGGGTGAATTGGCGAAACTCGGGATGAACCGCGCCGCCATGACCGCGGCGGCCGAACAATCCCGCGGCGCATTTTTCACGCTGGCCGAAGTGGATCAACTGGCGGACGCCATTCCTGCGGGGCGTCGGCGTCCCCTGGAATCGCTGCCACCGGTAGAATTATGGAATCGCTGGCCGCTGTTGGCAGGGATTGTTACCTGTTTGGTGGCCGAGTGGATTTTACGCAAACGCAAAGCGATGCTTTAACTGTTCACTGGTATGCAACCGCATGAGCTTGTCAGCCGCGTCGACGCCTTGGTTCGCCGGCTCGCGCTGCGCGCTCGGCTTACCTCGTGGTCCTGGACGATCGCGGCAGTGCTCGGTGTGACGCTGCTGTTCGTGCTGCTCGACTGCGCGATCCGCTCGCCTGACCGCGGACTGCGATGGTTGGCGAGCACCGCGTTTGTGGCGGCGATCGGCGGCTTGGTGTATCTGGTGTGGGTCCGGTATCGCACGCCATCGCCCGATCGATTGGGAATCGCGCACGAATTGCAGAATCGCTATCCGCAGTTCGGCAGTCGCCTAGCGAGCGCGCTGGAATTTGCCGAGCAAAGTGAAACCGATCGCACGGCGGGTTCCGCGGAACTGCGGCGGGCAGTGGTGATCAACACCGCGGCGGCGGCGGAGCAGATTGATCTGGCGAGCGTCATTAACCCGCGCCCGCTGCGGAGCGCTTCGCGGGCGCTCTTGGCGGTGGGCGCCGTTGGACTTGCGGCACTGGCGTGGGATCACGCAGCCGTCGCCACCGCAGCGGTGCGGCTGCTCACGCCGTGGAGCGCGGTTGAATGGCCACGGCAACATCATCTGGAGTTCGCCGCCGCGCCCGAACGCTTAGCCCGTGGGCAGAACTTCACGGCAACCGTAGTCAACCGTACCGGCGCGGCGCCCGACGACGCCCGCATCGAGTACCGCGTGCGTGTGGGGAGTGAATGGCGGGTCGAAACGCAGCCGCTCGAGGTTGCCGGCAACGAACTGCTCGCAAGCCGCGAGAACGTGCAACGCTCGTTCGACTACCGCGCCGCTGGTGGCGACGACACGCAGATGCCGTGGAGGTCGCTGGAAGTCGTCGATCCGCCAACGCTCGGTGAGTTAAAAATCAACGCCACACCGCCGGAGTACTCGGGCCTCGCGGCAGGTCCCGTCGATCGCCATCTGCGCGTGCTTGCCGGAACAAAGCTCGAACTAAGCGGTTCGTCGAGTGAAATTCTCAGCGGCGCCGAGATTGAAGTGGAAGACGCGCCCGCCGTGCCGTTGACTATTGATACTGCCGAACCGCGCCGATTTTCAACCTCGGCCGAGGGTTGGACACCGCCCGCTCCCGAGACCACCGGCGCAGCGCAGCGCTACCGCTTGCGGCTCAAGAATGCCGAAGGGCTAGTTGGCGTGAGCCGATATTGGCGGCTCACGGTCAGCGCCGACACGCCGCCCGAAGTGACGTGGCGCGAACCGAACGGCGACCTGTTCGTCACTCCGCAGGCGACCGTGAAGCTTGCCGCCAACGTGACTGATAACTTGGCGATCAAGTCGGCCGAATTCGGTTGGCGAAAAGAACTTGCGCCCGCTGACGATAAAGCGGATGACGACGAAGCCGCGGCGCCGCGCGAGAACCCGGTGACGCGGGTCACCATTTACAACGGTCCAACCACGCCACCAGCGCAGCCGGAGGGGCTCGCCGCCGCCGGTGATCGGCAAGTGGTGGAATACGCGTGGGAGTTGTCCGAAGCGAAACTCTCCGCTGGCGACCAGCTTGAAGTCTTGATCGGCGCGTCCGATTATCTGCCGCAACTCGGCCGCACCAAACTGCCGCGCAGAATCTTTATCATTTCACCGGAGCAACTCAACGAGCGGTTGGCGAAAGGTCAAACTTCGCTACTCAACGAGTTGCGCCGGACTCTCGCCCTCGAGCGCAGTGCGAACGAAGCAAATCGTAGCCTAGCCATTGATGCGCAGGAACAATCGAACCACGAGCGCGCCGCGCAGGACAAACTCACCACGCTCGCTTACGAACAGCGTAAAGTGGGGGCTGCGGTAGCGGATGAGCGCGGCGGCGCCTTGCAGCTAGCCAAGTCGTTGCTCGCCGAACTGCGGAACAATCGTGTCGAACGGCCGGAGCTTGAAGCGCAGCTTGAGGGAATCGCCACGGAGCTGAAGCGCCTTGTCGAATCGCCGCTTCAACAAGCCGACGAAGCGCTCGCCGCTGCTCGCCGCACGGGGGAATCGCTGTTGGAAAAACAGTCGAATGCAAACGCCGAACGATTGGCGGCGGAGCTCAACCGCTCTGGAGCGGCTCAGCAGGAGACGATTCAGTCGCTCGAAGGTTTGGTCGAAGGGCTCACTAAATGGTCCGACTTCCAGCGGTTCGCCCAAGAAGTCGCGGAGCTCGAACGCGCGCAGCGCGAACTCGCCCAAGCAACCGCCAAAGAATCGGCCCGCTCCGCTGCGTCGGGGCCGCTCGATGCGATGCGCAGCCGCGCGGAACGGGCCAAGCTGACCGATCGCCAAGCGGAAATCGGCCGGCGGTTCGACAAAGTGATGCAGTCGATGCAAAAACTGCTCGCCGATAAAGAAGCCAACGAAGCGAGTAGTGAGGATGCCGCCAAACAGAACGTCGCCGACGCCGTGGCTGAAGCCGAGGACCGTGGCCTCTCCGGCAAATTGCGCGATGCGGCCCGCGAAGTCGCCAGCAGCAACTTCGGCCGCGCGCAGGCGCAACAAACCGAAGCGGCGAAAGATTTGAAGGAACTCCTCGACACGCTCCGCGACCGCGCGCCGGGCGACCTCCGGCAGCTCGCCAAAGATCTGCGGGAGATGGAACAGCGACTCGCCGACATGCAGAAGGCCGCGGAGCCGCTGAAAAAGAATGAGGGAGCGCCGGCAGAAAAAAGCCAACTCGCCAAGTCGCTCGCGCAAGCGGCCGACCGCGCCGCACGCCAGTTACGCCGCATGACCGCTAGCGCCGCGGGCGCGAGTGCGGCCCAAGGAGCGCAGCAACTTTCGCAGGCCGGTGAACAACAGGATGGCGAGCCAGGCGAGCAACAACAAGGCCAACAGCAACAGGCCCAACAGGCTCAGAACGCGCAGCAGCAGCTCGCCAAGGCGCAGCAGCAAGCGGCGCAGCGTCGGCAAGAGGTCGAGACTCAAGTCGCTCAGCAGGTGCTCAATCGGCTCAATCAAATGATCGGCGGTTTTCAAGAGAGCGAGCGCAACATCTTGCAACAGACGATCAAACTTTCGCAAGCCGCGGAGATCGTGTCGCCGCAGGTCGAACCGGTCGAGCGGAAGCAGCGCGACCTCGAAGCGGAAATCGCTGGCATGGCGGATGAGCTCGCCGTGAAACCGGTGTTTGAACTCTCACTGCGGGGCGCGGCAGGTGACATGCGCGCCGCCGCCGACCGGTTGGCGGAAGCCGATGTTTCGCGCCCCACCCAACAACTGGAAACCGCCGCGATCCAGCGGCTCAAACACATTGCCGATGTGCTGAAGGCCAACCAACAGGACCAGCAAGATCAACCCGCCCAGCCGCCAGGCAACGGTGGCGGTGGTGGCGCCCAGAAACCGCCTTCACCGGTGGACGTGGCAGAACTGAAAATGCTCCGGCTGATGCAGCTGGACCTGAACGCCCGGACGAGTGATTTCGCCGCCGAGTTTTCCCAAAACCCCACGCCAACCGCCGCCGAGACCGCCAACCGCCTCGCCACTGAGCAAAACCGCCTGCGTGAACTTGTCGAGGAGCTGATGCGTCGAAAACCTGTCGAGCCCGAGGAAGCACAAAACGAAGCAGAAGAGTAGAATAAGGTACCTGAGTGCCACTGTCCGGATTGTCCGGCAGTGGAAAGTGGGCACCCGGCGTCCACTGCCGGACAAATCGGAAAGTGGCGCCCGCAGAGAAGACGGAAGATCGAATATGAACACTCGCAACTATTGCTGGTCACTGCTGATCGCGATCGCATCTTCGCCCCTCGCGGTTGCAGGGCCGGAGTCGGCGTTCGATGCGTGGGATGCGGGGCCACTCGATAAGAAATTGCAGGAAGAGCTTACGCCGAAGCAGGCGGCTCCGTGGTTGCCGAGTGCGGAGGAGTTGAGCGAACAGGCGCCGCTGCAGCAGCCAAACGGTGGCTCCGATGTCGGCGCGAATCCGCTGGGCACCATCGGGCAGCGGATGCAAACCGCGCGGAAACTGATCAGCGAGCGTGACCTTACCGGCCAAGTCACCACGGTGCAAAAGGAAATCGTGAGCGAGCTCGATAAGCTGATTGAAGAAGCGGAGAAGCAGTGCAAGAGTTGTTCATCAAGCAAATCTAATAACCCCGGACAGAAACCAGGCCAGCAAGCGAGCCAGCGCTCTCAGCCGAAGCCGGGTGGTGCGAGCAAGCCGTCGAGCGCGAAGACTTCATCCGCTGCGACCGCGGCCAAGACTTCTTCACCCAAGGCCCGCCAGAACAATTCGAGCCAAGCCGACCCCGTAACTGACGCCGAACTGATGCGCGAAGTGTGGGGCAACTTGCCGCAGCGGATGCGCGAGCAAATGCTCCAGTCAGCGCCCGATGATTTCCTGCCGAAGTATCGTACGGAGATTGAGCGTTACTATCAAAAGCTGGCCGAAGAAGAGCAAGGAGAATAGCGTGCGTCTTCTTCACACCTTCTCGCTGATGATGCTACTCATCGGCATGCGCGCGAGCGCCGCGGAGACATCGCCCGATGTGAGCGCGGCGGAAATGCTTGCGCCGGCGGGCGACACGATCGAGAAAGGACTGGCGTTCCTCGCTAACTCACAAGCGGAAGATGGTTCCTTCGGTGGCCCCGCGGCGGCGATGGGGATGGGACGCAACCCGGCGATTGTTGGTCTCAGTGGCATGGCCTTTTTGGGCTCCGGCAGCACGCCCGGCCGGGGGCCGTACGGGCGGAACATCGACGCCTGCGTACAGTTTCTGCTCGAAAACATGCAGGAGAGCGGGTTCATTTCGCCCGCCGATGTCGCGTCGCACGGCCCGATGTACGGCCACGGTTTCGCCACGCTCTTCCTCGCCGAGTGCTACGGCATGAGCCCGCGCGAAGACCTGCGCGATCGACTCGCAAGCGCGGTGAACTTGATCGTCGGTTGCCAAAATCCCGAAGGGGGATGGCGGTACGAACCGCGGCCCAATGACGCGGATATTTCGGTCACCATCTGCCAAATCATGGCGCTCCGCGCGGCGCGCAACGCAGGGCTGCATGTGCCGGCGGAGACGGTGGATCGCTGCATCGAGTACGTGAAGCGGTGCCAGAATGTTGATGGCGGTTTCGGCTATACCGCGCAAGATCGCACCAGCATGTTCCCGCGTTCGGCGGCCGGCGTGGTGGCGCTCTACAGCGCGGGGGTGTACGAAGGGCCCGAGATCGAGAAGGGCCTCGCCTATCTCACGCGGCAGCCGCCCACGCGCAATTCGCAGCAAGAAGCGCACTTCTACTATGGCCACTACTACGCGGTGCAGGCGATGTGGCACAGCGGCGGCGACAACTGGAACCGTTGGTATCCGGCGATCCGCGATTCGCTCATCGAGCAGCAACAAGCGGATGGCTCGTGGCTGGACTCGAACGGCGCCTCGTACGGGACGGCGATGGCGTGCGTGATTCTGCAAATTCCCAACAATACGCTTCCCATCTTTCAGCGGTAGCCGTGGCATGACGATGCGGGCGTGGACGCTGTTGTTATTCTGCGGAACCATCGCGGCCGGCGCGCAGCCGTTGGAATTGGTTGACGTAGCCAGTCCGAGCGCTGAGCTCGTGAGCATCGACTCGGCGGGCGCGGCGAACTTCACCGCGGGTGAAGAATCTATCACTCGCCCGCTTCGCGACATCGTGCGGTGGGGTCATCCCGCGGCTCCGCGAAGCCGACCGGCGCTGCTGCTCGCCGATGGCTCGCGCCTGGTTGCCGCGGAAGTCTGGACTGCCGGCGGTTCGATTCAGCTTGCAGGCGAAACCTGCACGGTGGTGCATCCTACGCTGGGGCGGCTGTCGCTGCCGCGGAGCGTTATTCACGTGCTGCTGCTCGCCGGGGGACGCGACTCCGCGCTGCTTGGGCCAGTTCGCGCAGAAGTTCTGACGCCAGTCCAAAGCGATACGCTATGGCTCATCGAAGGCGATCGGCTCACTGGTGAAGTGAAATCGTGTAATGGCTCCGAAGTCGAGTTTGTCTCCGCGGGCGAAACAGTGAAGATCGCCGCGGAACGAGTGATCGCGCTGGCGCTTGCCGGAGAACGCAAAGCGCCTGCGCTTAATGGCGGTTGGTTGGGGCTGAGTGATGGAACGCTGCTGCGGACGAGTTCGCTCAAGCTGGCGGATAAAGTCGTCAGCGGAACTTTTCTGGGCGCGCAAACGTTCAAGGCGCCGCTGACGGCGATTGTGTTTTGGCAGCCGCTGAACGCCCGCGTGCAATACTTGTCTGACTTAACGCCGCTCGATTATCGGCACGCCCCGTATTTTCAGTTACAACGCCCATTTTCGCGCGACACGAGTTTGGAGGGCGATGCGCTCACCGTTCAGGGCCGCCGGTATGTAAAGGGGATCTCGATGCCCTCAGCGGCGAGGTTAACCTACAAACTCGACGGCGATCCGGTGACCTTCCAAGCACTGGTGGGAATCGATGACTCCGCACTTTCTGACGAAGCCCCCACCGGCGGCAGCGTGGTGTTTCAGGTGTACGCCGTGCGCGAAGGCAAACCAGAGCGGCTGTTCGACAGCGGCATCGTGCGGAGTGGCGAAGCGCTGCGGCGGGTGTCGGTCGATTTGAGCGGCGCTACTGGGCTCGCGCTCGTCGTGGACTACGGCGAGTTCGGCGATCAGCGTGACGAAGCAGTGTGGCTCGACGCCCGGCTCGTTACGCCGTAATCCCTTCGGTCAGCAGCATGAACGCAGTTTCGAGATTCACCTCGTCTTCCTTGAGTAAGGTGAGTTTGTAACCCGCGGCGACAAGCGCCGCGGCTAACGGGCTGGGATCTTTTTGGCCGTCGGCGAGCGTGACGGTCAGCTGGCCATTGGCTTCTTCCACGCGCTCCACCTGCGGTAGAACGGCTAACGTCTTGCTCGCACCGGCAGTGTTCTCGGCCACGGCAATCTTCATCACGGTCCGCTCGCGCACGCGGCGCATCACGTCGGCCACGGTGGCGTTCACCACGAGTTCGCCGCGCTCGATGATGCCGACCTTGTTGCAGATATCGCCCAGTTCGGGGAGGATGTGGCTGGACACCATGATCGTTTTGCCCTTCGCTTGCAGCCGCTTGAGCAGGTTTCGCATTTCGATCCGTGCGCGCGGGTCGAGCCCGCTCGCCGGTTCGTCGAGCAGCAATACATGCGGATCATGCAGCAGCACCCGGGCGAGGCCGAGCCGCTGCGTCATCCCACGCGAAAGACTGGTGGCAAGCGCTTCACGCTTGTAAGTCAGGTCCACCAGTTCGAGCACCTCTTCGCAAATCGCCCGGCGCTGCGGGCCGTTGATGCGGTAGGCGGCGGCGAAGAACTCCAAGTATTCGATCACCTTCATATCGTCGTACACGCCAAAGAAGTCGGGCATGTAGCCGATCATCCGGCGGATTTCCTTCGGCTTGGTGTAGATGGAATAACCGGCAACGTACGCTTCGCCCCACGTCGGCGAAAGGAGCGTAGCGAGCATCCGCATGGTGGTCGTCTTGCCGGCCCCGTTGGGGCCGATAAAGCCAAAGACATCTCCGCGATCAAGCGCGAGATCGATCTCCTTAACGGCGTAGAGCTCGCCGTACTTTTTCGTCAGACCGCGAAGTTCGAGCATCACTGGAGGGATCGGGGGTCAGGGGCCGGGGTTCGGGGAAGTGATCGGTGATCGGGAGGAGCAAAAGTCGAAAGGTGAAAAAGTGGAAGTGAGAGCCTTGGCAGCACCCGTCATCTCCGCTGTCTGCTGCCGTCTGCGTGCTGCCCGCTATGTTTCTCCTGCCGCAAATGCTTGGGCGATGATTTCTTCGAGGGGCGGGTCTTCGACGCTCACGTCGACCACCTGGTAGGCGCCGAGGACGTTACTCAGTACGGCGGAGATCTGGTCCCGGTCGACCCGCAACTTCAGTTTAGGTTCTTGGTGTTCCAGCACGGCGCCCCAGCGTGCGAGTTGCGCGCTGTCGACGGGCTTGTCAAGTTTACCGAACTCCAGTGTCAGAATCTTGTGGCCGCTGAAGCGGTCGATGATCCCTTCCAGCGAGCCGTCGTAAATCACCCGGCCAGTGGCGATAATGACGACGCGCTGGCAAAGGGCCGCCACGTCTTTCATGTAGTGGCTGGTGAGTAGTACCGTGGTGCCGCGGAGTTGTTGGTACTCTTTGAGAAACTTTTGAATGTTGTGCTGGGCGACGACATCGAGGCCAATCGTCGGTTCGTCAAGGAACAGCACTTCCGGGGAATGAAGCAGCGCGGCGATGAGTTCGAGCTTCATCCGCTCGCCGAGCGAGAGCTCGCGCACCGGCTGGTTCAGCAGTTGGCCGACGCCCAAGAGTTCACACAACTCGGCGAGGGTCCGCTCAAAGTCAGCGGGAGCGATGCGGTAGATTTGTTGGTGCAGGCGGTACGATTCCGCGGCGGGCAAATCCCACCATAACTGGTTCTTCTGACCCATCACCAGCGCGAAGCGGCGGCGGTATTCGTTGGCGCGTTCCCACGGGACGAAGCCCATCACGGTTGCCTGACCGCTGCTAGGAGTAATGACGCCGGAGAGCAGTTTGAGTGTGGTCGTTTTTCCCGCGCCATTGGGGCCGAGAAAAGCGACGAACTCGCCGCGCTGGACGTCAAGATCGATCCCCCGCACCGCCTGCACTTCGCGATACTCGCGCTTCCACAGCCCGCGGACCGAAGCCAACAGCCCCTCTTGCTTTTGGTACACTCGGTACGATTTGGCGAGGCTGCGGACTTCGATCAAGCTCATCCCGCTATTGTAGGGGGGCGAATCGCATGTTGCACGGGGCAATCTACCCCCAATGCGGCCAGCCTTGTATCGTTAAGGCATGACGCTGATGCAAAAACTTGAGCGCCGGCTGGCCCCGTACGCGGTGCAGAACCCCACGTTGTACCTGGTGATGGGTCAGGCGGCGGTCTACTTTGGCGACCAGTTCTCGCCGCAACCAGGCGCTTGGTCCGAGCGGTTGCTGCTGATTCCTGATCTCGTGATGCAGGGCGAAGTCTGGCGGCTGTTTACTTTTCCATTCGTGCCGCCCGATGTTAGGTTGATCTTCATCCTCTTCTATCTCATGGCCCTCTATTCATTCGGGCAGACGATTGAGAGCTTCTGGGGCACGGTTCGCTATAATCTGTTTCTGCTGACAGGCGTGCTCGCAACCGCTGCGGCGGCGTGGCTGGCGCCATGGCAACCGTGCAGCGGCTTCTATTTGGAGACCAGCATTTTCCTGGCGTACGCCACGCTGCTCCCTAACGCGCCGTTGCTGGTCTACTTTGTCATCCCCGTGCAAGCGAAGTGGTTGGCGCTCCTCACTTGGTCCTTCTATGCCTTTGCGTTCTACCATGGCGACTGGGCGAGGCGGGGAATCATCCTCGCAGCGGTGGCGAATTATTTCTTGTTCTTCGGCAAATCGGCTTTCGTGTTTGTGAAGGACTGGCGGCGGCGATCCGAGTTCAAACGCAAAGTGCTCGCCGGGAATGCGGCCGCCGCGGCCATTCGGCACGAGTGCCGCGTGTGTGGCATCACCAGCGACATGGCGCCCAAGATGGCGTTCCGCTACTGCAGCCAGTGCGCGGGGAGTTGTTGTTATTGCCCGGAGCATTTGCGAGCGCATGAGCATGTGGCCGAAGTAGGAGTGAAATCATGATGCGAATGGGCCAAGCTCTGTTGTTGACAAGCTGGTTGGCGGTGACCTTGGTGCACGCTGCCGAGCCGCCGCAGCCCGATCCGCTCGCCGCCGAGGTTGAAACCCTCG
This sequence comes from Pirellulales bacterium, assembly GCA_022841705.1. GTDB lineage: Bacteria > Planctomycetota > Planctomycetia > Pirellulales > Lacipirellulaceae. The sequence goes on along the minus strand of JALHQZ010000002.1, from coordinate 385,063 downwards.
TCCTCCAACTCTCCGCCGATGAAGCGGCCACGCGGGATGCGGCGGGTGAAACGCTCCTCAAACTCGCCGGGAATCTCCCCGCGCAGTGCGACCGCATTCTGGCGCTCTTGCCGCAGCCGACACCGGCAATGCCTCCCGACTTTCGCACCCGGCTCTCCAAGCTGCGGATCGCGATCGACAAGCAAATCGCCGAGTCGGCGATGCGGCCATCGCAACTAGAACTCGACATCGACAATGTTCCGCTCGCCGAGGTCTTCGCCAAGATCGAACAGCTCACGGGCAACAAGCTGATCGACTATCGCCAACAGTTCGGCCAAGAATCGAAGCCCATCACCCCGACGCTCAACACGACCGGCACATTCTGGGAAGTGACCGATCGGCTGCTTGATCTCACTTCGCTCGACATCTATCCGTTTGCGAACGAACCGGGCCTGGCCATCATCAACCGCGAGGCGAACGCCATTACCCGGCTCAAGCGGGCCTGCTACGCGGGGCCATTCCGCATCGAACCGCTGGAGGTGATTGCTTCGCGCAGACTGCGTGAACAACAGGGCGATTCGCTCAAAATGGAACTCGACATCGCTTGGGAGCCACGCCTCGCGCCGATCGCCATCTCGCAGCCGCTGGCCGAAGTGGTCGCGACTTCGGAAACCGGCGCCCGGCTCTCCGCACTACAGCCTGAACAAGATGTCGATCTGGAAGTTCAGCCCGGCTCGCGCAGTGTGCAGGTGACGCTGCCGCTGCTACTCCCTACACGCCAGACCACGGAGATCGCCTCGCTCAAAGGCAAGCTCCATGTCCTCGCGCCGGGCCGACAGGTTGAGCTCGAGTTTGCCAAACTCGACGATGTGAAAGAACCGATCACTGAACAGCGCGGCGGCGTTTCGGTCACGCTCGAGAAAGTCTTCAAGAACAACGCCGTATGGGAACTACACATGCGGCTGAAACTCGATAACGCGAAAGACGCCCTCGCTTCGCACCGCGGCTGGGTCTTCGAGAACCGCAGCTATTTGGTCGGCGCAGATGGAAAACCGATCGACCACGCCGGCTTCGAGACGCTGATGCAAACGCAGAATGAGGTGGGCCTCGCGTACTTCTTCGAACTCCCTGAAAGCGGCGTGAAGGGGCTGAAGTGGAGGTACCACACGCCGGCGTCGATTTTGGAGTTTCCGGTGGAGTATGAACTGCAGGGAATTAAACTGCCCTAGCAAACATCGAAGGAGCCCCACTTTACCTGTGGGGAAAACGGGCAACGCAGCCCACGGGGCGGTGTTGAGCGGCTTCACTTCCGCGAAGCTTCACTCCACTTCCCCGTGGGCTGCGGTTGCAAGTGAGGCTGAAGCAGCTCTTCAAATCACCAGCCGTAAAAGCCGCCTCCCCAACCGACTCCGATTCCGGGGCCGAAACCATAGCCGCCGTAGGGCGGTCCGTAGAATCCACGGCCGCCGTAGAAGCTGCCGTAGCGCGGACCGTAGAACGAGCTCCGGTAAGCGGGAGCGTAGTACGCGCCGCGATAGCCGACGCTCACCCGCGCGGGGTGACCGTAACCGTAGCCGCATGCGCGGCGGCCATGAAACCCTTCAGCGCTCTGCGGTGCGGCAAGGCCGCACATAAGAGCGAGGAGCCCGATACACATTAGTTTACGAAACATCGCATTTCCTCCTGCTTACACCGAGCAATTGAGAATCCAACCACGGCAGTCAGTGAAGTCGCTGCTGCCCGTTTCGATTGATACGCAACGCGAACAGCCTGTGGACGAAGGCTGAAGGCAAAGCAACTACTCACCAGCCGTACCAGCCACCGCCGCCGACCACCACGGAGACGCCGCGGGGACGATAGAACCGCGGGCCGTACACCGGGCCATAAAAACCGTGGCGAACGGGGGCGACCACGCGAGGGCCGTAGAAGCCGCGGTAACCAGTGGCAACACGTACTGGACCACGGCCGACGTACACGCCGCGGCGGCCCCACGCTTCAGCGCTCTCGGGGGTGACCAGCGAACATCCAAGGGCGACCACGCCCAACAACAACATTTTGCGAAACATAGGAGATTCCTCCGAAAGTGGGAAAGCCGATCGTTGCCAGACGGCGCTCACGCGGAGCCCAACCGCCCTGCTCTCCCCTAAGCAGATTGTAGGCCAATCGCCCGCCACTAGAACCCACTGCAGAGGGGCGTGGCATGCGGTAATTCGCAAGTTTATCGGCCAAGAATGGCCAGAAACGGGACAGGACCAGCGCCACAATCGCCACACTGCCAGCACTTGATGCGGGAAATTGCGCATCCAACTGAGTCAGTAGCCGCTTTTGGAGACGGCGTTTTCGCCCCGTTCGCCGGCGGCGATTGCCTGCGTGCCGCTGGTGCCGAGCCGCGTGGCGCCGGCGGCGACCATCGCTTGGGCATCCGCAAACGAGCGAATCCCGCCGGACGCTTTCACCTGGACGCGATCTGAGCAGGCTGACCGCATCAGCTTCACGTCGGCCACGGTGGCGCCGGTGGCCACCAATTGCCCCTCAGCGTTTTTTGCGTAGCCGAAGCCGGTGGAGGTTTTCACGAACACGGCGCCGGCTCTTTCGCTGATTTCACAGAGCTTGCGCTTTTGGTCGTCGCTGGTGAGCAGGCCCGTCTCAAAAATCACCTTGGTGATGACGCCGTGCGACTTGGCGGCGGCGATCACCGCGGCGATGTCCGCTTCGACCACATCCCACTCGCCGCCGAACACGGCGCCGAGGTTCACGACCATGTCCACTTCCCGCGCGCCGTCGGCGCACGCCTGATGGGTTTCCGCCACCTTGGTCGCCGTGCTGGTTCCGCCGTGCGGAAAGCCGATGACCGTGCTCGCCACGGTGTTCGAACCAGCGAGCGCTTCCGTTGCCACTTTCACATGCGAAGGTTTCACGCAGACGCTCGCCGCGCCGAGTTCCGCGCAGAACTTGCACGCCTCGCGCACGTCGGCCGCGGTTTGCGTCGGCTGTAAGACGGCATGATCGCAGAGTTCAACGAGTGACATAAGCAAAGAATGCTCGACAGGATTAACAAGATCGACAAGATGACCTGATCATCCTGTTGATCCCGTAAATCCTGTCAATTCTTTAGAGGCAATTCTAAATCGACCACTACCGGATAATGATCCGACGTTTCCAAATCGGTCGAATGACAAATAAACACCCGCTTCACGAACGGCTCGAATTCCTTCGGCAACAGCACGTGGTCGATCATCGTGTAGACATCCTGCGCGTCGTGAGCGCCATTTTCGTTCCAATCCCAGTGCGAAGAGTAGCGGTCGGCAATTCGCGGAATGAACATCGCGGAGTTAAGCAGTTCGGCCCCCGACCGAGCGGGATCGAAGTCCTTAATGCTCGCCAAGACGTTCGTTGCGGGATTTCGGGTGTTGTCCGCATCCTCAACATCGGGATCGTAGTCGTTGAGATCCCCCAGCACGACCGGCATGTAACCCCGCCGGACGATTTCACCCCGGCAGACGCGCTGCGCAAGCGCGGCTTCGGCGGTGCGGCGGGCGTTGGAGTACGCATCTTCCGGATTACTTTTGAGGTGCAGCCCCAAGAAGCCGAGTTTCCAGCCATTCACGGTGATAAAGTAAAGCGAATTGCGGCCGAGCGACGTGCCGCTACTGACCGTGGAGCCATCCTTCTCGGTGAACGAGAACGCCTGGCTCCAGGTGGGATCACCTTCGGGCGAGAAGATGGTGCGAATCGGCAGCCCGTCGATCACATCGGGCGGGTACTTGGTCACCAGCGCGACATCCATGCCGGTGAAGGTGTCGTTACTCTCCACGTGATAGCCGGTGTACTGCGTGAGCCCCTTTTCGTGCAGCGCCCCGACGATCAAATCGACCGCTTCTTTGGAGGTCACCTCGGCCAGATTGAGGATGTCGGGATTGAGCGTTTCGATCAGGTCCGCCACCCGCTCGCAATGTTCCCGCCGCGCGTAGTCGAAGCGGAATCGCTCCAGTTGCCCCGCTCTCACGCCGGGGGCAGTACAGATTTCGGCGTTGAAGGAGACGATGCGCAGGGGGAGGGGCTCAGCCGTGCAGGTGGCGGAACTTAAAGCCAAGATTCCGACACAGACGTAGCCGATTATCAGACGCATTCAGTACCAACCCTTCGCGAAGATCTCGCCAGCAGCTTACTGCGCCACATCTTCCGCGGCGCGGGTGAAGAGCGTGACGAAGAGCTCGTTATTCAAGTCTTCGCCATGGAGATGCACTGAACCATCACCATACAGGAAATTGGCGCCGCCGGTGTGGAACGAGTAAATTTCGTCGTAGTTGGAGCAGTTCATGATCGTTGTGGCCCCGCACGTGGGGGAATTGCCCCAGACAAAGTACGAGTTGGGGTCGGCCCACGGACCACCCTGCCCCGAGGGAATGCTTGGAGTTGTTGGGTCAGGCGCCCCCCGGGTGTAGTTGGCTGGGCGACCGGCGTCTTCAAACAGCATGAACGTTTTGGAAACTCCATCAGAAACTTTTCGCAAGCTCGTCGGCGTGTCCTGCATCATTCCTTTCAGTGTCTCCAGGCCGCGCTTCTGTTTAACAAGTCCGGTGTTCTCCAAGCTGCAATAGCCGTTCGCTGAGTCGTCTAAGTCCACACACACGGCATAATCACTGGGAGCAGCCATCCACGTTCGAACGGGATCAGAAGCGCCTTCACGCTCGCCGGCACTAGGAGTGGAAGGGCAGAGCAAGTCTCCGATGGGAGTGGATACCGCAAGTTTGTTGGTGGCGTTGCTCCAAGGCTTATCGATATCGATCTTGTCAAAAATTGCTTGCTGCTCGAAGTAGGGCAGTGTGAATGTAATAAAGTTATGCGCCGCCAGACCGTTTGATTTAATTGCGGCGGGGTCCTTGGTGCCCGGACATAGCCCGATTCGTGGACTAGTAGCGCTTCCGGTCCAATTTGGGGTGTAGGCGAGTGGAAGGCGTTTTTGAGCCGATTCGTAATTGATGAGGGCTAACCCCAATTGCTTTAAATTGTTCGTGCATTGAATGCGACGAGCTGCTTCGCGGGCCGATTGCACGGCGGGGAGCAAAAGCGCCACTAGGATCCCAATAATGGCGATCACCACCAACAGTTCGACGAGCGTAAACGCAGAGCGCCGCGGTGCCTTGTACTTCATAACTTTACCTACTGCCTTTTCCGTGAAAGCCACTCGCCTGATTGTAGATTGTAATTGAGAGCTTCGCCTTCCACACGCTTTTCGTTCCGCTACAAGTTCACCTCCGACGCGGCAGTTTGAACTCCATCACCGGTAGTTCTGTCGTATCCTCGTCAATTTTGGCCGTCAGCCCCGACTGGTCGGGAATCGCGTACTTGTTCATGAACCGATCCGTTCCCACCGAGCCCCGTTCATCGATGACCGCTTGCTTTGGCGCGGAGAGCCAAGTAGCGGAAATCTTGTAGTCTCCGGGAGGCGCGCCATCCCCGAGTACAAAAGTCGTGAGCGAATACTTCCCTTGCTCGTCGGTAGTGCCCATCGGTCGTTGTTTCATCGCTTCTTCAGAAGCGTTCACTGGGCAGAAGACCAACCGCACCCCCGCTGCCGGCTTACCATCAACCGTCACGGTTCCCGTCACAGGCTGAAGGCCCAGTGGATTGTTGCCGCACCCAACCAACAGCCCCGCGATAAGAGCCAATCCAAGGTGGCGGGTCGAGCGAGCATAGGACAAAGCAATTGGCGGCATTGTCATCCAAATCAGCGAGGCGGGAACTTGGGCTGGGCGGGATTGGGCGAGTCCGCCAACTCACCAGCAGTATGATAGCGGCCACCCCCCCTGCGCGTCCAATATCTCGGCGTGAAGTTTTCGCGAATTTCCGCATCTGGAGGGCAAATCTGGCAATCAGTACTGAAAGTGCTTAATCTCCTCCCCCTTTTCCTCAATCTCGGTGAGCGAATCGATCCCGATTTCTAGATGCCGTTCGGCCCACTTGCGGCTAACAGCGGCGTCGCTTTGGGAGGTTTTGATCCCCTCGACCGTCATCGGCAGGTCAGAAACCAGGAGCAAAGCCCCCCGGACGATCTGGTTCTTGTGGCCCACCACGAAAATGGTGGCGGTCTCCATGTCGATCGAAATCGGCGTGTATTCCTGCAATTGCTTGCGGAACGCTTCATCGTGTTCCCACACGCGGCGGTTGGTGGTGTAAACCACGCCGGTGCGGTAGTCGAAGCCCCGCTCGACCAGTTTTTCTGAGACGAACTTGTGCAGCTTGAACGACGGCAGCGCCGGAACGAGTTTCGGCAGGTAATCGTCCGAGGTTCCTTCACCCCGAATGGCGCCGATGGGCAGGATGAAGTGGCCGATTTCGGTGGCGTGTTTCAGCCCGCCGCATTTGCCCAGGAAGAGCACAGCTTTGGGGTGATACGCGGTGAGCAGATCCATCACCGTTGCCGCGTTGGGCGAGCCGATGCCGAAGTTGATGATGGTGAGCCCCGCCGAGTTGGTAGCCGCCTGCATCGGCCGGTCGTCGCCAAAGACTTCGCAGTTGAACCGGGCCGCAAACCGCGAAACGTAATCGCGAAAGTTGGTGAGCAGCACGTACTCCCCAAAATGATCGAGTGGCATCCCGGTGTACCGGGTGAGCCAATCGATGGCGATTTGTTTTTTGGTGACCATTGGGGAAGGGCTGGGAGCTAGGGGCTAGGGGCTAGGGGCTGGGGAAAGTTGGGTGCTACCCCGAATCGCAAGGAAGCAGCGGTGAGAACTAGTATCTCTTTCGGTTTTCAGATTGATCATCGCCTGTAACTCCCTAGTCCCCAGTCCCTGGTCCCCAGCCCCTCTTCAATACACCTTCCGCCCCGGGTTATTCAGCCACGTTTGGAACAACTCTTTGCACGGTTCGACCAGCACGCCGCCGATCAGCTTTACTTTGCTCCCGCCGAGGGAGAGGACTTTCTCCGCCGGCAGGTGGAGCTCGTTGAAGCCGGCGGTGGCGGCGTCGGCGATGGTGGCGCCGAAGTAGACGGTATCTACCCGGGCCCAGTGCAGCGCGGCCATGCACATGGGGCACGGCTCGCAGGTAGTGGCGACCACCGCGCCTTCCAGCAGGAATTTGCCGGTATTGGTGCAGGCCTGCCGAATGGCGTTCACCTCCGCATGGGCGGTGCTGTCGATCGTCAGGGCGACCGTGTTATGGGCGACCGAAATTACCTGGTCGCCGAGGGCAATGGCACACCCAAAGGGGCTCTGGCCGGCGGCGATGCCCGCTTGGCACTTTTCCACCGCCAATTGCATCAACGATTCGGGCGTCATGCAGCATCTCTATCTCAAGGGGAGCGCCTGCTCGATCTTCGCAAAGTCTCACTATTTAACAGGTTAAGTCGAATCGAAGCGTTTCGCAAGATCGCGGCGAATGTAGCAGGCACGGTCCCCGTGCTGTCTGCGCGATGCTGAGACCACCACTATCGGGAGGAAAACAGCACGGGGACCGTGCCTACTACAAACCGTACGAAACCGAGTGGCTGAAAAGCGGCGTTACCGGCGGGCCGGGATGGGGTTAAATTGCTATCGTCAATGGTTGGCTCGTCGCTGCCCCCCCCGACGCCCCAGTTCTTGTTCCAAAGTGGAGATTACCCATGCGTAACGTGCTGTTCGGCGGACTCTTGCTCGTCGCGTGTTGTTCTTTCGTCAGCGCCCAGCCTCCTGGTTTTGGTCGTGGTCCAGGTGGCCCTGGCGGGCCGTTTGGCGGCATGGGAATGCTGCTGCAGGCCGAGGAAGTGCAGACCGAGCTGAACCTGGATGACGCCCAAAAAGAGGAACTCCAATCTCTGGCCAGCGACATGCGGGAGGAAATTGGCGGCGAAATGCGCGAAATGTTCCAAGGGATGCGGGACCTGTCGGAAGAAGAACGCGAAGAGAAGTTCGCCGAAATCCGCGGTCGCATGGACGAGATTCGCAAAGATATTGAAAGCCGCGTGCAAGGCGTGTTGAAGCCCGAGCAGTTCGATCGCCTGAAGCAACTTGAACTTCAACAGCGGATGCGGCAAGGTGGCGGCGGCGCCGGGGCGGCCCTTTTAGACGGGGAACTGGCCGAGAAGCTGGGCATCACCGCGGAGCAAAAAGAGCAAATGCGCACCAAGGCCGAAGAAGCCCGGGCCGAAATGACCGAAAAAATGAACGCCGCCCGCAAAGCTGCGGAAGAAAAGGTGCTCTCCGTACTGACCCCCGCGCAGCGTGAGCAACTGACCTCCATGATGGGCGCCGATTTCGCTCTGCCCGAGCCGCAATTTGGCCGCGGCTTCGGCGGGCGCGACGGTTTCCGCGGACGGCGGGGCGGTGGTCGTCCCGGAGGCGGTGGCGGCGAAAGCCGGCCCGATTTGGAACTCTAATGCGAACTTGAGCCTCAGAGTCCCCAAGCGGCGGGCGACCGCGTTTGCCGGTGCCCGCCCGCCGTGGGATAATGTAGCTCTCCCACTAGCCGGACCGCCGGAGGCCGTGGGCCTCCGGCTATTGATTTCGAGCGAAACTGTCACTCCGCGACCACCCCTGCGATTATGGAAACGGGCGAAATACTCGTTGAGCAGGGCGTTCTTTCCCGCGAGCAACTCACGGAACTGCAAGCGGCCGGCAACGGCGCTAAGAGTCGCCCCGACCAAGCGGCCATCCTCCGCGGCTTCGCCACCGAAGAGCAGGTGCTCAAAGCGCTTGGCGCCGCGGTCGGCATCGCGTGTATTGACCTGGAAAAGGCCGAAGTCGATCTCTCGCTTCTGGAAAAACTGCCGCAGCGGTTGATCCATCGGCATAGCCTGTTCCCCGTCTCGCGGCATAACGGCACGATCACCATCGCTACGGCTGACCCGTTCGAGCTCTACGCGCTCGACGAAGTGAGCGGCGCCACCGGGCTGGCGGTCGAAGCGGTCCTCGCCCCGCGCCGACAGATTCTGGAGCGGATCAAAACCCACCTCGGCGTGGGGAGCGAAACGGTCGAAGGGCTCTTGGCCCAACGGCAGGATGATGTCCAGCTACTCGAAGACATCGACGCGGACGCCGCGGAACTGGCAGGTGAAGCACAAGAAGCCTCCGTCATTCGGCTGGTGAACGAAATCTTGCTCGAAGCGGTCGAGCTGCGGGCGAGCGACGTCCACATCGAGTCGCAAGCCTCGGGCATCAAAATACGCTACCGGGTCGATGGCATCTTGCAGGCCCAGCCCATTCCGCCGGAGCTCAGCCACTTTCACGCGGCGATCATCAGTCGGCTCAAAATCATGGCCCACCTGAACATCGCCGAGAAACGCCTGCCGCAAGACGGCCGCATCAAGCTGCGTGTGCACGGCCGGGAGGTGGACGTTCGCGTGTCGGTCATCCCCATGCTGCATGGCGAGGGGATCGTCATGCGGCTCTTGGATAAGGGGAACATGAAGTTCTCGCTCGCTGGGCTGGGACTTTCAGACGATCTGCACGAGGTCTTCAGCGAGCTGATCCGCATGCCGCACGGCATCGTGCTGGTCACGGGCCCCACCGGCTCTGGCAAGACGACTACGCTCTACAGCGCGCTGATGGAAATCCGCAGCGAAGACACCAAGATCATCACCACCGAGGACCCGGTTGAGTATCAGCTCGAAGGGATCAACCAGATTCAGGTCCACGCGAAGATTGGCCTCACCTTCGCGGCTTCGCTCCGTTCGATCCTGCGGCACGACCCCGATGTGGTGCTGGTGGGCGAAATCCGCGACTTTGAAACGGCCGAGAACGCGATCCAAGCGTCGCTCACGGGCCACATGGTCTTTAGCACGCTCCACACCAACGACGCGCCGAGCGCCTACACGCGGCTGATCGACATGGGCGTCGAACCGTTTTTGGTGGCGAGCACCATCGAAGCGGTGATGGCCCAGCGCCTCGTGCGCCGTCTCTGTCTCAAGTGCCGTCAAGTGTACACGCCCCGCCAGGAAGACTTGCCGCACGATTTTCCGTGGGACGACCTGCAAGCCGCCGGCGGCAAAATCTACCGCGAAACAGGTTGCCGCGACTGCCGCGAGATCGGCTTCTCCGGCCGTCAAGGCATTTTCGAGCTGTGCAAAACCACCGACGCGGTGCGCCAACTCGCCCACGACCGCGCCAGCTCGTGGGAAATCCGCAACGCCGCCCTCAAAGATGGCATGCGCACATTACGCCAAGACGCGTGGCGCAAAGTCCTCGAAGGCATCACCACGGTGGAGGAAGTGTTGCGAGTAACGAAAGGTGACAGAATGTAGTCTGGAGACCGGAGTCTGGAGTGCGGACGAAAAAAGAAATGCGACCGCAGGTCGCGCTAGCTTCCTTCAAACTAAGGACTCCCCCCTCCCCCCTCCGCAATGCCCGAGTTTTCCTACATCGCCCGTGCTCTCGATGGACAGCGTGTCAGTGGCACGCTTACCGCGGGGACGAAGCGCGAAGTGCTCACGTCGCTGGCCGGGCGGGATTTGTTTCCGGTGCAGGTGGCGGCGCTCGGCAAGCAGGCGGCCACCACGGGCGGGGTGTACGTCAAATCAAAATTCGTCACGCCGTTTTACAGCCAACTCGCGGGACTCTTGCGAAGTGGCGTGCCGCTGCTGCGCTCGCTGCAGGTGCTGCGCGATTTGGCATCGAACAAGGACCTCAAGGCGCTGCTCGACGATGTGAAGAGCCGCGTGGAAGATGGCGCCACCTTGGCCGAGGCGATGGCCCGGCACCCGCGCTCGTTTGGCGAGCTGGCGCTGAGCGTCATCCGCGCCGGCGGCGAAGGGGGCTTTTTGGAAGACGCCCTCGAGCGCGTCGCCACCTTCACCGATCAACAGGCGGAGCTGAAAAGCAAAGTGACCGGGGCGCTCGCGTATCCGCTGATCCTGTCGATCATCGGCTTCCTGGTCGTGAACGGCCTGATCATCTTCGCCGTGCCGATGGTCGAAGGTTTGTTTGCCCGACTTAAAGAGCGCGGCGAATTGCCGTGGATCACCGAAGCGCTCCTCGCGCTCAGCCGCGCGCTGCAGTCGTACTGGTACGTCTTCATCGGTGCTATTGGGCTCGCGATTTACGGCGTGCGGCAATGGGTGGAGTCCGACCTCGGGCGGGCGCAGCTCGACCAGTGGCGCATCAAGGTGCCGGTGATCGGCGGCATTTATTTGAACCTTGCCGTGTCGCGCTTCTGCCGGGTGCTTGGAACGCTGCTGAAAGGGGGCGTGCCGATTGTCCGCTCGCTCGACATTTCAGCCGACTCGACAGGCAATCGCGTCCTCTCCGCCGCCGTGCGCGAAGCGGGCGAAAGCATTACCGCCGGGCAGTCGATCGCCGAACCGCTTGGCAAAAGTGGCCATTTCCCCCGCGATGTGGTGGAAATGATCGCGGTGGCAGAGCAGTCGAACAGCCTGGAAACCGTGCTGACCCAGGTGGCCGATTCGCTCGAGAAGAGCACTTGGCGTAAAATCGAACTGTACGTGCGGCTGCTGGAGCCGCTGATGCTGCTCTTACTGGCCGGTGTGGTGCTGGTGGTGGTGGTGGCGCTGCTGCTGCCGATCATCAAAATCAGCACGACAATTTAACCGGGAGGGCGACGCTCCGCGGAGCCAATCAACCAGACCGCTTAACTAATGGAAAACCACTAACCGGGACTGGCTCCGCGGAGCGTCGCCCTCCCAATCCTCTAACGACTATTTACGGACATGCCAAACAGAAATCGCAATCGTCGTCGCTCCGCTGCGCGGGGCTTTACTTTGATCGAAGTGCTGCTGGTGCTGGTGATCCTGGTGGTGCTGGGGTCGATTGCCGCCTCGCAATTCGGCGGCGCCCAAGCGCGGGCCGAGATCAACGCTGCCAAGAGCCAGGTCGGCATCTTCAAGAGCAATATCGAGCGCTATCGGTTCGATACGAAACACTTCCCCGAGAGTCTCGACGATCTTATCACCAAGCCGAGCGACGCTAAAATCGCGGAGCGCTGGGCCGGTCCCTACTTGGATGTGACCAAGATGCCGCTCGATCCATGGGACAACGAGTACAAGTTCTCCGCCGAAGGGAAGAAGAACTCCGGTTCGTTCGACGTGTGGTCAACGGGCCCCGATGGGCAGGATGGCACCGATGATGACATCGGCAACTGGTAGGCGACCATGAGCCGTCGTGCTGGTTACACTTTGGTCGAAGTGCTGCTCGTCGCCGCGCTATTGGTGGTGGTCGCCGCCATCGCGGCGCCGGTGCTACTGGGGGCGAACGAACGCTCCCAAGTTCGCCAAGCGGCCGACAAGCTGCGCACAAGCTGGGCCAAGGCGCGGCTCGACGCGATTGCGCGCGGCGAGCCGCTATACTTCCAATGCACTTTGGGTACGCCCGACTTTGCGATTCGCAACTTCGGCGGTGCGACCGAGTCGGCCGAAGTCGCGGACCCCGCGACGGCTGAGACGGCAGCAGCGCCTGAGCCGGATGAATCCCTCGGCGAAGTGGTCTTTAACCAGCTCTCCGTCGTCGATCCCGCAACGAATCTCACAACCGTCGTCGACGCGGAGACCGGCGGCACGCCCCCTGTGGTGCTCTTCTTCCCCGATGGCGCCACCAGCGACGCCGAAGCGCTCCTCACCACCAGCGATGGCTACCAAGTGCAAGTTACACTACGCGGCCTCACCGGCGCAGCGGAGGTCAGCGATGTACTTAAGCAGTAGAGGGGAGTTTGGAGTTGAGAGTCCGGAGGAAGGAATGAGGCAGCGATCTGCGCGCGTCCTCCAAACTCCAGACTCCAGACTCCGGACTGGCTTCACGCTGCTTGAAGTCATTCTCGCGCTCGCGATTCTCGCGGGGTCGCTGGCGGCGCTCGGCTCGGTCGCGCGGATTTCTTTCGAGAACGCCGAGCGGGCCGCAATTGAAGCGGAGGCGGAACTTGTCGCCAGCACCGTATTCGAGCAACTTGAAAGTGGCCAGATTTCGCTCACGGCCGTGGAGGACGCGGCGTGGAGCGATTCCGCCTCGCCCTTCACCTGGACGTACTCGGTAGCGATCGCGGACACGGCATTCAGCGAATTGCTCTCTGTCTCGGTGCGTGCGCAGACGTTGCTGCCCGAAGAGACGCGGCCGATTGGCGTGAACCTCAGCCGGTGGGTCATCAACCCGGACTATCTCGCGGCGCAAGCCGAATCGAGCGAAGAGGAAGCGGAAGAGACTACCGAAGAATCGAGCGATTCATCGTCGTCCTCAACGAGTGGAAGTGGCACGGGTGCGGGAACCGGGGGCGGCACGGGTGGTGGCAATACGCAGGGAGGCCGATGATGCGCCAGCGCCGAATGTTCATCGGGTGCCACTGTCCGGCTTGTCCGGCAGTGGACGCCGGGTACCAGCTTCCCACTGCCGGACAAGCCAGACATTGGCACCCGGCAATTCAGCTCGACAGTCGCCGCGGTGGTTTTACTCTAGTTGAGGTGGTTTTGGCGCTTGCGCTCTCCGTGGGCCTGTTGGCGCTGGTGGGCCTCGCAATTTCGCTCCACAGCGCGCGGATGGCCGACAGCCACGCGGCGATCGAGCAAGCGCAACTGGTGCGTGGAGTGCTGCGGATCATCACGCGTGATTTGCAGAACGTCGCGCTGGGTTACCAGCAAGACCTGACGGCAATTGAAGCCGCGGCGGCCGCGAGCACCACGTTCAATGTTGATGAGGCCGATACCTCTACCGACGAACTCGCCGAGGAAGAAGCGGAAGAAACCACGCCGTCCCGCACCCCGATGGGGCTCTACGGCGACGGGCTCAGCTTGCAGCTCGACGTGAACAGCACGCAGCCGGAATGGGTCGCATCGCTTGATTCAACCTTGCCGCAGCAACGGTTCCGCGGCGGCGTGATACAGGTTCGCTACCTGATGCAAGCGGGTGAGAATGGTTCGCCAACACTCGTGCGCCAGCAAGTGCCGCGTGACATCGCCCTCTGGCAGGCACAGCAGGGCCTTGTCGACGCGTGGGAGACGAGCACCCGCTACTTGGCGTCGGAAGTGATCGGCCTCGCGATTCGCTACTGGGATGGTGAGCAGTACATCGACGCGTGGGACATGACGGAACAGGAAGGCGCCCTACCGGTGGCGGTGGAGGTTGACCTAACCATCGTCGACGCGACTCGCAAAACCACGAGCGCATCAGCCGCCGCCGACCAGCCGACGCGCGTCTATCGCATGAGTGTCACCCTGCCGGCTGCGCCTGTTTCTAGCGCTGCAGCGAGCAGTGCAAATAGTAGTGGTTCGTCAATGAGCGGCACCAGTGGAGGGACTTCATTATGAAGGATTTCCGTCATAAGCATCGGCGCTCCCCTGCCCTGCCCCGCGCGCTACGCAAGTCGCAGCGGCGTGGCGGGCTCTTGCTCGTCGTGCTGATCATCGTGGCGATGCTCACCATCGCCAATATGAGCTACTTTGATTGGACCTTCACTGAGTTCCGCGCCACGCAAACCTCTAGCCGCGGCGTGCAGGCCCGGCTCGCCAGCGAATCGGGGATCGACTTTATCAAAGTCTACACCGACCAATCGCAGAACACGCTGCGGGCCGATGGCGGGCTCTACACCAACAGCAATCGCTTCAAAGGTGTGCTGCTCGCCGATAGCGATGCAGCCGCGCTGCGGCTGCGGTTCAGTGTCGTCGCGCCGGATATGGTCGATGGCCGGTACAGCGGCGTGCGGTTCGGGCTGGAGAATGAATCTTCAAAGCTGAATCTCAACATCCTGCCGCTGATGGATGAGCAAACCCAAGGGGGCGGCCGCGCGCTGCTGATGGCGCTCCCCGGCATGACCGAGTCGATCGCCGACGCGATTCTGGACTTCATCGACGAAGATGATGAACCACGCGCCGCCGGCGCCGAGCGTGACTACTATTCCTCCATCAGCCCCGCGTACGAGCCGATGAACGGTCCGTTAGAAACGCTTGACCAATTGCTCTTGGTTCGCGACGTGACGCCCGAACTTTTGTACGGGCTCGACCAGAATCGCAATTTTTCGGTCGATGGCAGCGAAACGGGCGTAGTGATTGCCGATGTCGATAACAGCTTAGGCGAGATCAACCGCGGCTGGAGCGCCTATCTCACGCTCTTCAGCGCCGAGGCGAACAAACGGCCCGACGGCTCCGACAAGATCGATCTCAACGGCGAGGACCTCGAAGCGCTGCATGATGAACTGGAAGAAGTATTTGGTCTCGGACCGGCCAACTTCATCATCGCGTTCCGCCAAGGGGGGCCCGAGGAAGCGCCCACGGAAGAAACCGAAGGTTCGCAGCCCGAAGAAGTCGGCACGGTGGGGGAGCAGTCATCGACCAGCGTAACGAAGCAAGCGGAAGAAATTCAGATCGATTACGAACAACCGGGTTCAGTGACAATTTCGTCATTGCTCGATTTGGTGGGCGTTGAAAGCCGCTTGGTGGAGCTGGGCCAGACCGACCGCACCACCGTGGCGGCCGCCTTCCCCAACGAACCCGGTACACTCGCCGAGTTATTGCCGCTGTTGTACGAAAACTGTGCGGTCTCGGCTGAACCGTCGCGGCCCGGTCGGCTAAACATCAACCAAGCGCCGCGGCTGCTTTTGGAATCGTTCCCCAACATGCCGCCGGGGGTGGCGGAGCAAATCATCTCGAACCGCGATTTCGAGGTGACCGCCGATCGCCCCGGCCGCCAGTATGAGAGTTGGCTGCTGACCGAGAGCATCGTCACGCTCGAAGACATGAAGAAGCTGGCGCCCTTTATTACCGGTGGCGGCGATGTCTACCGCGCGCAGGTTCTCGGGTTCTACGATGATGAAGGCCCGATCGCCCGCTGGGAAGCGGTGATCGAAGCGACGGGCGACACGCCACAGTTACTTGAATCGCGGGAGCTCACTCCCCTCGGCGCCGGGTTCACACCCGCTTTACTCGGCGCTACGACCGACGCGCCGCGCTAGCGGCGAACTTTTGGAGGGGGGAGGACACTTGGGATGTCCGCCGCTAGCGCGTTAGTCGTGTTATCGGGTGCCACAGTCCGGCTTGTCCGGCAGGGGGAAGTGGACAGTGCAAGAAAGCTCGGCGGCTTCCACTGCCGGACAAGTCGGACAGTGGCACCCGCAACCTCACATCAATTCGCTAACTGTGCCGCTTCTTGCCCAGCCCGCGTGCCGGTCACTTGCCACGCGGCGGCGTCGATTGACGACGTGACACTCCGCACGGAGCCGTCCGCCATAGCGGCGTTCACCAAATCGCCGGGGTGATAACTCCGTGCAGTGACCGCAGCGTACGTCTTGGCGGTCGCATTCACCCCTTCGCGCGTACTGACCCAGTCGCGGTGTTCGTATTCGCTGCCGGTTCCGCTCGCGCATTTCACATTCGTCATCGGCGGGAAGAGAGTTGTGACGCCTGATTGATGCGTCCGGCCATCGACCCACTCGGTATGTCCCGAGTCGGCTTTAAAGTCGCCCGGCGCGAGCGCGCAGACCGCTTCGGGGTTGACGGGATAAGTGCTATCAGCGTGAACGCCATCCCGGTTATAGGGTGTCCAGGCCCGAACTTCAGCGACGAGCAGCGTCTTGGAGGTTCCGTCAGCGAACGAGCCGATCCGCGTGCCGATGTTCGGCTGCATCGCCCCCACTGGCTTTTCCACCCCCGCCGGATCGAACACAAACCACACGCCGCGATTAACGGCATAGTTGAGGGGGTAGTGGGTTCGCACGCCGTTTTCGAGCCGCACTTCGTCGCGCTGCTCAGCCGGGCAGAGGTACGTCGGCACGCGATAGGCGCCGATGCGACCGTCGCCGTAGTTGAAGGTGGCGTAGTCAGCTTTGTAGTCGATCTCCGCTTCAAAATTGGCCTCTTCCAAATACGGCAGCAGCCGAGCCATTGCGGACCACTTGCTCAGGTAGGCTGGTGTCGTATTCGGACGGTAGATAATCGCCGGGGGAAACGCTTTGCGGGCCGACTCGTAATTCAAAAACCCCAGGGCCACCTGTCGGAGGTTGTTGGAGCAAGCACTGCGGCGAGCCGCTTCGCGCGCCGCCTGTACAGCCGGTAGGAGTAAAGCCACCAAGATGCCGATGATGGCAATCACCACCAACAGTTCGACCAGTGTGAAGCCTTTGCGAATGACTTGCGAATAATGCTTCCGCATTGGTTTCTCCTCGGATTAAGTTGCTAATGAGACTCTGTCTCAAGTTGGTGCATGGATTTTGCCATAATTCATCACCGCGTCAAGACTTGTAACGACATTTTTCACAGATTTTTCTGCGAATATTAGTTCAGGTCTTTGAGCATCCTCCCCTTGCCACCGCGTCTGGGTGCCTGAGTCCTTATCTTTCGCGTCCTTGTTGCATATTTCGCGGTGGAATTCTTCTTCTCTCATGCCCCCGGTTTCGGCGCTTGCCCCGGCGCCTTACCATCATCGCTGGCAACCCGGTTACAGCGCATCGCATCCAAGTCCGAGCCGCACATGCAAAAATTCGTCATCATGGGACCGCCCGGTTGCGGCAAGGGCACGCAGGCCAAGAAACTGTGCAAGCGGTTCGACCTGACGCACCTCAGCGTGGGCGACATTTTCCGCTGGAACATTCAGTCGCACACCAAATTGGCCGCCAAGGTGAAACGGATTATCGACGCCGGTCATCTGGTGGGCGACGACATTGTCGACGAAGTGATCCGCCGCCGGCTCGACGAGCACGACTGGAACTTTGGGTTTGTGTTGGACGGCTTCCCGCGCAACTTGAGCCAAGCGAACTTTCTCTTGGAAAGTTACAACGTCGACAAAGTGGTGGTGCTCGAAACGCCGGACGATGTAGTGATGGAGCGCGCTTTGGCCCGCCGGGTGTGTGGTGACTGTGGCGTCGACTTCAACCTTATCTATCATCGCCCTGCCGACCCGAACGTGTGCGATGTCTGCGGCGGCAAGCTGCTCGCGCGCACCGACGACACCGAAGTCGCGCTGCGCAAACGCCTTGCCGACTACCACGGACAAACCGAAGCCGCCGTCACCAAGTTCGACCAAAAGGGCCTCACGATTCACATCGATGGCACGAAGCCGATCGAAGCGGTCTTCGCCGAAGTGTGCGGCGAGCTGAAGCTCGCAGTTATGTAGCTCGGGTCCTCAATCCGAGCGAGCTTGATGGGGTGGCTGGGGTCGGCGCGTCAGCCGCCCCCAGCAGTGTTAAGATTGACTTCACTGCCGCTGGGGTCACGACCCCAGCCACCCAAGGTCTCGCTTGGGTCGAGGACCCAAGCTACTTACGCGCGTTAGAACTCTAGCGCGAGTTGGCGGTTATCGAACGGCGTTTCAAGCTGCTGCAAATCCACCGTACAGCGGGGATTGGCGGCCACTTCCCCGGCTAAATCGGGCGAAATGTAAAGCGTGCCCAGATGCAGGGTGTTGGGGATATACATCCACCGCTCATCGCCGTAGCGCTCGCGGATTTTCTCCACCAAGGCGGCGTCATCGGCCAGGGTGGCGGGGATTTTCGCCCGCTCCATGTCGCCGGTCGTGTAGACGTTGATGAATGTTTTGTGTTCGTCAATGTTGTCCCGCAGCCGACGTGTGATAAAGTCGGCCAGCCCCACTCCGATCGCGTTACCCTGGCTAGCAGCGGCGAGCTCCAACGCGGCGATGATCTTGATCCGTGGCGAGCTCAAGTCTTCGCCGCCGCGCACGCCGCGAAAGCCGATGACGTTGGTGTCCATCCCCGTGCCGCTATACGTCTTGCCGATCGTGCGGACGATCAGCACGTTGAGGTCTTCCACCGGTAGGCGCGGGAACAACTCGCGATGCCGCGTAAGGAGCGCTGATTCTCGCGACAAGATCTCACTCGCCGGCAATGCGTGAATCTCGGCTGTCTTGTCGAACCCATCTTCCAGTAGCGCGAGCCCCGCCCAGACTTTGCCGCTGTCGACCAGCAGTTGGCCCATCTCCAGCAGCATGTGTTTCATTTGCTCGCTCGGCGTGGTGTGAAACGTTTGGGCCGAGCGAATCTTTCCCATGCCGACGACCATCATCTTGGTGATGCCACTCTGCACGGGGCCGCTGAAACAGGTGTGCAGTTTCACCCGGTTGAGCACCAGTACGCCAGCCGACTCGTACGCGAACTTGTCCATCCACACATCACCGGTGGCCACCTCGCCCACCTTCACGCATTCCATGCTCGAGCGAATCGGCATCCCCATCGCCGCTTCAGTAATGCCGAGCGATTCGACCATCGCCCGCTGCCCTTCCGCCGTCGCGCCGTTGTGCGAGCCCATCGCCGGGATGATGAACGGTTTGGCCCCGTGCTCACGCAGCCACTCGCCCGCCGTTTTGGTCACCAGGGCGATGTTATCAATCCCGCGGCTCCCGGCGGTGATCGCTACCTCGCCCTGCGGCACGGGAATGGTGAGCGAATCAAGCTGCCGGCGCACCTCCGCCGCCACGTCGCGGAGCGGCTCGGAGGCCAGTTTTTGGGTCACACGCTGAAGAAGTTGAGGCGCCATACGCTGTTAGCTGGGGCTGCGGTGGATTATCCTAAGAGATTCCCTCCCAATACTTTAGCACCGCCCGGGGCCCTCTGCCCACTGTAGATTGATGAAGGTTCTCGATAAAACTGCGCAACTTGAAGCCTTGCTGGATGAGCGGATTCTGCTGCTCGATGGGGCGACCGGCACGCAAATCCAAAAACTGGGGCTCGACGAGGCGGCTGTCCGGGGCGAACGCTTCGCAGATCACCACAAGGACCTCAAGAATTTTCCGGACATCCTGTGCCTTACGCACCCGCAGGAGATGCTGGCCGTCCACCGCAATTATTTGGCAGCGGGCGCCGACATTGTCGAGACGAACACGTTCG
Source organism: Pirellulales bacterium (assembly GCA_022841705.1). Classification (GTDB taxonomy): domain Bacteria; phylum Planctomycetota; class Planctomycetia; order Pirellulales; family Lacipirellulaceae. Next base: position 365,332 of record JALHQZ010000002.1, on the reverse strand, counting down.
GCGCCAGTCGGGTCGGCATGGCGGATTTTGAATTGCCGGATGCGCTGGTGCAAGAGATTAACGCCGCAGCGGTAAAGCTTGCCAAAGAGGCATGCGCCGAGTTTACGGAGCGTAATCCGCAGAAGCCGCGCTTTGTGGCGGGGTCGATCGGCCCCACCGCCAAACAGATGGCCATCAGCACGCGGGTGGACGACCCCGCGTGGCGGAGCACCAGCTTCGACGAGATGGCCGACTCGTACTACGAGCAAGTCGCCGCGCTGGTGGAAGCGGGCGTTGATATTCTGCTCCCAGAAACGGTGATTGATACGCTTAACCTCAAGGCGTGTCTCTTCGCCATCGAAAAGTATTTCAAGGACTCGGGCAATCGCGTGCCGGTGATGGTCTCGGCCACGTTCGATAAAGGGGGCGCCACGTTCGTCTCCGGCCAAGCGGTCGAAGCGTTTTGGAACTCGGTCGCGCACTTCCCGCTGCTCACGGTCGGCATGAACTGCGCGCTGGGGCCGGACGTGATGCGGCCGCACTTGGAAACGCTCCAACAAGTCGCCACCACGCGCATCAGTTGCCACCCCAACGCCGGCCTGCCGAACGAGATGGGCCAGTTCGATCTTGGCCCCGCCGCCATGGCCCGGATGGTGGGCGAATATGCCGAGAATGGCTGGGTCAACATCGTTGGCGGTTGTTGTGGCACGGGGCCGGAGCACATCGCCGCGATGGCCGCCACGCTCGCCGCTTACAAGCCACATAAGGTGCATGGGGCCCCCGCGTACCTGCGGCTCAGCGGCACGCAACCGCTCGAGCTGCGCCCGGAAAGCAACTTCCTGATGATCGGCGAGCGGACAAACGTCACCGGCAGCCGGAAGTTCGCCAAACTCATCAAAGAGGAAAACTACGAAGCGGCGATCGAAGTGGCCCGCGAGCAAGTCGAGAACGGCGCCAACGTCATCGACATCAACATGGACGAGGGGCTGCTCGACTCCGAAGCGGTGATGGTGAAGTTCCTGCGTCTGATCGCGGGTGAAAGCGACATCGCCAAGGCGCCGGTGATGATCGACTCCAGCAAGTGGAGTGTCCTTGAAGCGGGCCTGCAAGCGGTGCAGGGCAAGCCGATTGTCAACTCGATCAGTCTGAAAGATGGTGAAGCGGAGTTCCTACGCCGCGCGGGCCTGTGCCGCAGCTACGGTGCCGCCGTGGTGGTGATGGCGTTTGACGAACAGGGCCAAGCGGCCACCGAAGATGAAAAGGTTCGCATCTGCAGCCGGGCTTTCAAGCTGCTGACCGAGCAGATTGGCTTCCCCGCGGAGGACATCATCTTCGACCCCAACATTCTGACCGTCGCCACGGGCATCGAGGAGCACAACAACTACGCCGTTGATTTTATCAACGCCACGCGGCGCATCAAGCAGGTCTGCCCGGGCGCCAAGGTCTCGGGGGGCGTGTCGAACATCAGCTTCTCGTTCCGCGGCAACGATCCCGTGCGGGAAGCGATGCACAGCGTCTTTCTGTATCACGCGGTGCAGGCGGGGCTCGACATGGGCATCGTCAACGCCGGGCAACTGGTGATTTACGACGAGATCGAACCGCAACTCAAGGAACTGGTCGAGGACGTGATCCTCAACCGCCGGGCCGATTCCACGGAACGGCTGGTCGATTTCGCGGAGGCGTTCAAAGGCCAAGCGGGCAAGAAGACCGAGAGCGACGAAGCATGGCGCACCGGCACAGTTGAACAGCGGCTCAAACACGCGCTCATCAAGGGCATGATCAAGTACATCGATGAGGATGTCGAAGAGGCCCGCCAAAAATATCCGCGCTGCCTGTCGATCATCGAAGGCCCGCTGATGGATGGCATGAGCGTGGTCGGCGATTTGTTTGGCGCCGGCAAGATGTTTTTGCCCCAGGTGGTCAAATCGGCCCGCGTGATGAAGAAGGCGGTCGCCTATCTGCTGCCGTACATGGAAGCGGAGAAGCAGTCGAGCGGCGACACCGCCACTTCGCGCGGCAAGGTGCTGATGGCCACCGTGAAGGGTGACGTCCACGACATCGGCAAGAACATTGTTGGCGTAGTGCTCGGCTGCAACAATTTTGAAGTGGTCGACATGGGCGTAATGGTCTCGTGCGAGAACATATTGGAGGCAGCGAAGAAAGAAGGCGCCGACATTATCGGCCTCTCGGGCCTCATCACGCCGAGCCTCGATGAAATGGTACACGTCGCTCGCGAAATGCAGCGGCTCAATTTCACCACGCCACTGCTGATCGGCGGCGCAACCACCAGCGCGAAGCACACGGCGGTGAAGATTGCCCCGCATTACAAGGGAAGCGTCACGCACGTACTTGATGCGTCGCGCTCCGTCGGCGTGGTGGAAACGCTGATGAACCCTGAAGCCCGCCCCACGTTCGAAGCCAAAAACCGCGAACTGCAAGTCGATTTGGTGAAGAGTTTTAATCAGCGTCAAGCGGTCACCCTCACGCCGTACGCCACGGCGCTCGCGAAGCGATTCACCACCGATTGGAAGAGCGTTGAGATTCCCACGCCGTCGTTCACCGGAGCGCGGACTCTCGAGCGCGTGCCACTGGCCGAGCTGACGCCGTACATCGATTGGTCGCCGTTCTTCATGACCTGGGAACTCAAGGGTAAGTACCCGAAGATTTTCCAGGACAAGCACGTCGGCAGCGAAGCGAAGAAACTGTTCGACGATGCGCAGGAACTTTTGGCCACGATCACCCGCGACGGCCTCCTCACCGCCCGCGGCGTCTACGGCTTCTGGCCCGCGGCCAGCGAAGGAGACGACATCCTGGTGTACGCCGATGACTCCCGCACGAAAATCAAGTGCAAGTTCCACGCCCTCCGGCAGCAGTGGGAACGCAAGGGCCAATCGGCGTATTACTCACTCGCCGACTTCATCGCCCCGGTTGATTCCGGCCGCAAGGATTTCATCGGCGCGTTTGCAGTGACCGCGGGCATCGGCTGCGATGAGCTCGCCGCCAAGTTCGACGCCGACCACGACGATTACAATTCCATCCTCACCAAAGCGCTCGCCGACCGCTTGGCTGAAGCGTTTGCCGAGTACCTGCACGCCCAAGCCCGCCGCGACTGGGGCTACGGTGCCACCGAGAATCTCTCGAACGACGAACTGATCGACGAAAAGTACCGCGGCATCCGCCCCGCCCCGGGTTACCCGGCTCAACCCGACCACACCGAGAAGCGCACGCTCTTCACGCTGCTCGACGCCACCGCCGCCACCGGCATCACGCTAACCGAGAGCTACGCGATGCACCCGGCGGCCAGCGTGAGCGGCCTCTACTTCGCGCACCCGCAAGCGCGCTACTTCGCCGTCGACCGGTTGGCCCGTGACCAAGTGGAAGACTACGCCCGCCGCAAAGGCATGCCGCTAGCGGAGGTGGAGCGGTGGTTGGCGCCGAACTTGGGGTATGACGCGTAACGGCTGACGCCATCTATGGATGGGCACGCGCCTTCGTCAACATGCCCCACCGGGGCATCACACGATAGCCCAAGGCATTGCCTTGGGACACTGGCGCGAGCGCAAATCCATCGCCCCATCGGGGCGAGACACCTGATCTCGGCGCGTGTGTGTTGCCCCGTTGGGGCAACGGATCAGATCGGCGCCGAATCCCCAGGGCGGTGCCCTGGGCTATCGTGTGTCGCCCCGATGGGGCGAGTTTCTCATCGAGGCACCGCGGCAAATTGGGGCTTCGTGATCCGTTCTTTGCGGTACAGGTCCACCAGCAGCGCTTTCTTGGCGTGGTGGTCCAGGTCGCCGATCTCGCGGCGGAGCGATTCTTCGAGCGGGGGCGGTAGGGTGATGCTGACAGGCATGGGGATGCTCTTTTCCCCCGAACATAGCACCGCGGGCGAAGTGAGGGCAAACAAAGCGGGGTCAAAGCTCCAAGTCCCACATTTTTTGGCTCTCAAACTTCGCTCAGCGCCATTTGAACAACTGGGTCATTCGACATTCGCTCGAATTCTTCGGCAAGTTCGGCTAACCCTTTCGGCGGAGTGAAATCCAACGTAATTGTGTAATCACCAGAGGCTTCGACGTTGGAAGCTAGTGACTCGGTTTCATCGACCATACGTCGTAAGTTGGCAAGGTACTCATGACTCCAGCCCGTCATTTTTGTAAAAAGTGATCTGAGTGCTTCATGAGGGCGAACAAACTTTACTTTCAGTTCCCAGTCATACAGAGAAATAAATAGTTGAAAGAGATTATCACAAGCTCTCTTGATTTGACTAGCATTTCCGGGGGTTCCTGGAGGTCCAAAGGCTGGTGTCAACTGATTATTTAGCACCCTCTCGACCCCCAAGACTATGTTCGAAAAATCTGCCATTTGATCCTGAATGAAATTAATGGTATCCGAGCCACGCAGATATCGGGTCTGATTGACAATGTAGCCACAATCAAGGTCGCTAAATTTTGCTTCCAAGCGAGTTACCCTTTCTGCCAATAAAGCAGCAGTCAATCGAAGCTCCCAAAATCGATCCTGATCAACTGCGAGTCGTACAATCGAATCCGGCTCGTTGGCGAAATCAGGTGGTACGACTAGTCGATTTGTTCGATAGCGATCAAGTAGGTCTTTGAATCTGATCGAAAACTGCGTACGAAGTACTGCAAGTATTTCTTCAGTTTTCGAGAACGGAAAAATCCAACACGTTTCTTTTTTGATCTCTTGGACGAATCGAAAAACATCCAGGAAATCGACTGATGCTGAGAAGTCTGCATCGGGATTGTTGTTGTATGTAGGAAGTAAGTCCCACACAGTGCGTTCTACGAAAACTAAGCAATCAATTCCTTTTGTTCGCGCTTCACGATATTCACTATTAACCACTGATTTCCCAGTTGCTGGATCAAGTGAGCCACGCTTACCGCCTACTATAAGCACAAGAACATCGGCTCTGTCTCGGACAACTTTCCTGCAATTCTCAACCGTGGAAATATCTGGTACGACGGGAAACGATGGATACTCACTGAGTACAGCTTCATGACCAAGAGTCGTAATAGAGTCACGAAGGTGTTCTCGCAACGATTTGAGATCGTAACATGTTGAACTTACAAACACCGAAAGTGGTTGCATGAGTCTTCCTCGCGTTCAATAAAAATCAGCCCCGCCGAGCCAACGGCTCGACGGGGCTGCAAAGTTCCCAATCAACTGACAACGTCAGTCCGTTAATACATATCATCCATCCCCGGCCCACCAGCCGCCTTCTTGTCCTTCTTCGGCGCGTCAGCAATCAGCGCGTCGGAAGTCAAGAGGAGCGTCGCCACGCTGGCGGCGTTTTGGAGCGCGGTGCGGGTCACTTTCACGGGGTCAATGATGCCCGCTTTGACCATATCGACATACTGGTCGGTCGCGGCGTTGTAGCCGTTGTTGCCGGTTTCGCTGGCGACCTTTTCGCATACCACGCCGCCATCTTTGCCGGCGTTGTGGGCGATCGCGGTCAGCGGGGCGCGGGCCGCGCGGATCACAATGTTGTAACCCACTTCTTGGTCGTGGCTCAGACCGCTCGGCTTTACCTTGGTTGAAGCCCGCAGGATCGCCACGCCGCCGCCCGGCAGGATGCCTTCTTCCACCGCAGCGCGGGTGGCGTGCAGGGCGTCTTCCACTCGGGCCTTTTTCTCTTTCATTTCGCTTTCGGTCGCGGCGCCTACGTTCACTTTGGCCACCCCGCCCGAAAGTTTCGCGAGCCGCTCTTCCAGTTTTTCGCGATCGTAATCGCTGGAGGTGTTGTCGATCTCGCGGCGAATCTGGTCGATCCGGCCTTTAATCTCCGCGCTCTTGCCGGCGCCTTCGATGATGGTGGTGTTGTCCTTATCGATGATCACCTTCTTCGCCCGGCCCAATTCCTTGAGGCCAACGCTTTCGAGCTTGATGCCCAGGTCTTCAAAGATCGCTTGGCCGCCGGTGAGGATGGCGATGTCTTCGAGCATCGCCTTCCGCCGATCGCCGAAGCCGGGGGCCTTCACGGCCGCCACTTGGAACGTGCCGCGGAGCTTGTTGATGACTAAGGTGGCGAGCGCTTCGCCTTCGATGTCTTCCGCCACGATGAGCAGCGGCTTGCCGCTGTTCACCACCGCTTCCAGACAGGGCAGAATATCCTTAATGCTGCTGATCTTCTTTTCGTGGACCAGGATATAGCAGTCTTCCAGTTCGACCTTCATCGACTGCTGGTCGGTGACGAAGTACGGCGACAGATAACCGCGGTCGAACTGCATCCCTTCGACCCATTCGGTTTCGGTGGCGAGGCTTTTGCCTTCGTCGACCGTGATGACGCCATCCTTGCCGACCTTTTCCATCGCGTCGGCCAAGATGCGGCCGATCTCGGTGTCGCCGTTCGAGGCAACGGTGCCAACTTGGGCCATTTCATCCTTGCTTTTGATCTTGATCGCCATCTTGCGAAGCTGCTCAGTGATCTCTTCGACCGCCTTCTCGATCCCTTGCTTCATTTGCACCGGGTTCACGCCGGCGACCACGGCCTTGAGGCCTTCGTTGAAGATCGCCTCGGCGAGTACGGTGGCGGTGGTGGTGCCGTCGCCCGCGACGTCGCTCGTCTTGGCGGCGACTTCCTTCACCATCTGGGCGCCCATGTTTTCATAGGTGTCTTCCAGTTCAATTTCCTTAGCGACGGTGACACCGTCCTTGGTGACGGTCGGCGAGCCAAAGCTCTTTTGCAGAATGACGTTGCGACCCTTGGGGCCGAGCGTCACCTTGACCGCCCGAGCCAACTTCTGCACGCCGCGCCGCATTGCATCGCGGGCTTCTTGATCGAAGGCAATCATTTTTGCCATGGGGGGATTCTCCGGGTATATGGGATGTGTGATCTCTTCGTAGCACGGGACCGAAGTCCCGTGCGATTTATTTGGTTTCTGTTCGCACGGGACTTCGGTCCCGTGCTACAAGGCTGCGCTATTCAATCACCGCTAAAATATCGCTCTCGCTCATCAGCAGATATTCGTCGTCGCCGATTTCGATGACTTCGGGGGCGTAGCTGGTGAAGAGCACCCGATCGCCGACCTTCACTTGCATCGGGCCGCGCTTGCCGTCGTCGAGGAGCCGGCCGGTGCCGACCGCCATGATGGTGCCGCGGGTGGGCTTATCCTTGGCGTTGTCCGGCAGGTAGATGCCGCCCGCGGTCTTCTCTTTGGTTTCTTCCCGCTCGACGACCACTTTATCGCCAATCGGTTGCAACAAAACCTTGGTCTTCTTCTTGGTTGCGACAGCCGCCATCGGAAAAACTCCTCTTCAAAAGAACGTGTGATGCGAAAGCCGCCCGAAAGTCGGCGGCGAACTGATTCATGGACCCGCAGCGCAACCGCCAATGGGTAGTCGGCCGGGAAGCAACCCGCGTGCCGAAGGTGGCAGAGTGTCGTAAGTCGAAACCCGGCCAAGACTTGCAATTAGACCCGGCCGAGGCCCGGCTGTCAAAATGGGGCCCGTTCGGCAGTGATTCGCAAACAAGCCAAAGTAAGCCTGCCATATTGGCAGACCGACGCAGATAGAGGGGACGCGCCGCATCCGCGAGCTGCCTTTTCAGAGAAGCGGCGCGTCCCCAATCGTCCTTCACTTCGGCCAGAAGTAAGCGAAGACCGCCGCGGCGATGAGCGCAAAGACCACGCCGTCGAGGTACTCCATCGCCATTTTGCGGCGGAACCAGATGGCGTGCGGGTTGATTGCCCCGCAGTACGCCAAAAAGCCCGCCGTGCCGACGAACCGAAAGACCTGCTTGAACTCGGCGCCGGCGGGCAGCACGATCGACGCCAAGTAGCCGAGCGTGAAACTGATGAACATAAAGTACAGCAGCGTAAAGAGAATGTTCTGCCCCATGCTGGCCGGCTGCGCCCACTTCACCAGGAAGCCGGTGCAACCAAGTTTCTGCGCTTCGGCGCTCGCTCCGTGATGGGGAAACATATATTGCCCCGCCGGGATGCCGAGCTCACTCAGCCGCTTGAGCGTGGTGTCCTCATCCGGCAGTGGCTTCCACTCCGGCTTGTGATGCGGCAAGACCGTCCACGCAATCGTGCTGGCGATGTGCACTGCGAGACCAGCAAGCAGGATGGGAAGCCAGAGGTCGCCGAGATCAACGGGCATGACGAGATTCCTTCAAGCGCGGCGGCGCTGACTGGTTTAACGCTCCGACAGTAGAAGGAAAGTCGTGCGGGGAGTCAATTCAGTTTTTACGGGGCCGGAACAATAAGGCGATTCCGGCGAGCGTGATGACGATTGCGCTCGGCTCGGGAACCGCTTCAAACGACGGACCGCGGTCGCTCAGCATCGTGTAGGCGTAAGACGAATCGGCATCGTAGGCAACGCCAACTACGTCACCGAACCAGTCGGCCATACCCGTGTTGTCCATCGCCCAGTTCGTGCCGTGGATGTAGAGGTCATTGGGCAAACTTTGAAGATACATCGTCGCGAACTGGTTCAGCGCGAGTTCGCCGTTGTCAAATGATTGTTCACCCCTAATGGCAGTTCGAACCAATCGCTCAAGCGCGCTCTCCTGGGTTGTGATGACAACCGTCTCACTCGGATCGTCTGTTGCGCTATTGTCACCGACATTCGTAAGCAGGCGGTCACCTGCGCCAATTCGCAAACCCAATTTACGACCGACGAGCTGATCGTCGAGGTACAGCAGAGGAACATTGTTCACGACCTCGGTCCGAATCCGATCAATCGAAGTTAATTCCTGATAGAGCGCCAGAATACTGCCGTCATCGGCAACAACGAAATCGGTAAAGATCGGGAGTTGTTGTTCTGTGGCGGGCGGCGGGAGCTCGATCAAAGTTGGAGTCGTTCCGACTTCTGCTGGTGGATTGATTGGTAAGCTGCCCCACGGGTCCCCCGGCTGCCAACCGGGGATCGGCACTTCTTCACGCACCACAGAGCCATCTTCGCGAACCACTGTTTCGAGTGCAGTTCCCGGCGTCTGAGGCTGGGGTTGCCCCGTGACGGTGTACATGTCGGGCGGCGTCACCATCGGCGGTTCCGGCATCGCGAACCCATTGCGGAAATTTACGACCCCGCCTTCAGTTCGTGCAAGATCGATGGAATACTGAAGTTGGTCGAGTGAAAAACCTTCAGGCGCCACGATATACGCGAGGTCGAGCGTCTCCGTTTGACTCGCGCCGGGAATGCCCCATACACCCTGGATCGCATTGCCAACCCCGTACACGCTGCCGCCCGCAGTAGTGTTGCGCTCCGGTCCCAGGTCTTCAGCGAATTGATTGGTGATGGGAATCGCGTCCGCCGCCGGTAGCAAATGCGTATCAACGCCGGAGCGGCTGGCGCCCTGCACCGTGGCCAACGCTTCGCCGGCATCTTCGCTGAAGCCCCAATACTGATGGAAAACACCCTGCAGCTTCAAATCGACGGCGCTGAACTTGGCGCCATTCAGTGAAGTCGCACTCAGGAGATAACCCGCCCAACCCGCCTGAGTGATCGAAAGTGGTTGCGTGGCCGAGTTGAGCGAATCAAGCCGGGTGAGGCTCAACTCAGTTGTGGCTGTTGGATCGACCGGCGGAAGGGTAGGTTGCAGCGGCGGGGGAGTGGGTTGGTCGACCGGCGGCAGGGTCGGCGGGACCACCGTCACCGGCAACTCTGGAGGTAAAGCTGGAAGTTCTCCGTGGGGATTGTAGCCAGGCAGCGTCGTGGTTGTGCCTTCTTGCACAACCGTGGGCGGGGGTAGCGGCGGCGCTTCGGGCGCGGCGAATCCGTTACGCAAGTAAGCTGTTCCTCCATCGTTACGGGCGAGGTCGACCGAGTACTGAAGCTGGTCCAATGTCAGACCTTCCGGCGCCACGATGTAAGCCAAGTCGAGCGACTGCGATTGGCTGCCACCTGGAATGCCCCATACGCCCTTGATCGAATTGCCAACACCATACGCACTTCCTCCAACCGTGGCGTTGCGCTCTGAACCCAGGTCTTCGTCAAATTGATCGGACAGCAGAATCGCATCAGTCGCCGGTAGCAAATGCGTATCAACGCCACTGCGGCTGGCGCCCTGCACCGTCGCCAGCGCTTCGCCGGCGTCTTCGCTGAAGCCCCAGTACTGATGGAAGTTACCCTGAAGTTTGATGTCGACGGCGCTGAACTTCGCACCATCAAGTGTAGTTGCACTCAGGAGATACCCTGCCCAGCCCGGTTGAGTAATTGAGAGCAACTGCGAAGCGGAATCGATCGAGTCAAGCCGGGTAAGATTCAATCGGGTTTGGTCGGCGGCATTCGGATCCAAAACCGGTTGGGAATATGGCTGTGCATGAGAGCTGATCGCTTCACCAACAACGACAACCTCTGGCGTGGGTGTCAAATGTGGCGGATCAAAACCCTTCCGCAAATTGAACACACTATCACGCGTGGCAATATCGACCGCATAGTCAAGCTGATCGAGCGAACCACTTGGAATAACCACATACGCCAAATCGAGCGCCGAACGCTGAGTAGCACTAGGGATGCCCCAGACCCCGCGTAATGAATTTCCACTCCCAACCCGCGCGCCACTCGGCATGGTCAGCGGCGAGTTGCCAAGGTCTTCATGCACCGTGCTTGATATCAGCAGCGCGTCATTTGCAGGCAGCAGGTGCGAATCGAACCCCGTGCGGCTCAATCCCGTGGGCGTCGAAATCCCCAGCGGATTCTCCTCATCAACTCCCCACCGCTGGGCAAAGTTTCCGCGAAGCTGCACATCGACCGCCGAGATGAGCGAGTTGTCATCGCTCCGGGCTGACATCAGATACGCCGACCAGCCCGCTTCGAGCGGTGGAAGCTGGCCCGCTTGGGCTGGGTCCCACCCGGAAATCGGCGTGAAATCGAGCAGCACCCCCGCGAACACGGGGGTGGCGCCAAACGCCGTGAGGAGAGCTATGAGCAAAAACTGGTTGATAAGCCGCATCGGAACCCTTTCGCTTGGCCAAGGCTTTGCCCCGTGGCTGGTGTGATACTACCACAGGCCGGGACAGAACAGAAATGTCACCCGAGCCGCGACACCCTTTCGCAGCTACTCAGGTTATCGCAGTCGCCCGTCGGCCTGTGACAACTGGGCGAGCAGTTCCCGGCTCCGCGGATGCGAGCCATCCACCGCCACCGCTTGCTGGGCGGCGGCCAGCGCGAGCTCCGGCTGGCCGGCGGCGGTTTCGGCAGAGGAGAGGAGGCACCACGTATCGGCCGAGGCGTTCGGGGCATTCACCGCTAGCCGCAGCGTGTCCACCGCTTCGGGCACGCGGCTCACAGCCAAGTACGCTTCCCCTTCCAGCGCTAAGAGCTCCGCCGGCTGTTCGCCGCGCGGATGCTGATCGACCAGTTGCTGGGCGAGCGACAAGAAGCGTTCCCCCGCGCCGGCGTCGCGATAGGCCAGCGCCAGGTCGTGCATCAGCGCGGCGCAGTTGGGCGATTCGGCGAGCGCTCGTTCGAGGTCGGCTTGCGCTCGCGCGGCGGCGCCAAGTTGTCGATGGGCGCGGCCGCGGAGGGCCCACGCTTCGCCGCTACAGTGCTCCAGCGCTAAAACTTGATCAGCGCGATCAATCGCCGCCGGCGCTGCGCCGGTCGCCAGTAACATCTCACCAGCGCGCAGCAGCGTGCGGGCGTCGTTGGGTTCTAATTGACACGCGCGATTAATTTCCGTGATCGCGCTCTGTTGGTCGCCGTTGTTCCATAACGCTTCGGCCAAGTGCCGATGAGTCGCGGCGTCACCGGGCGAGACTTCCACGGCGCGCTTGAGGAACTGCTGCGCTTCGTGCCACTTGCCCGTCTCCGCGGCCTGCATCCCCTGGCTGGCGAAGAGCTTGCCTTGCTGCCGGTCCGGATCGCAACTCGCGAGGCGATTTTGAAACCGCGCGCAGCCGATCGCCAGCACGAGACAGCTCGCGCAGAGGACGATTCGAGTTGGTGAAATCGCGGGCATGGCCTGGGGACGGAACTGGCCGGGAGAATACAAGCTTTCCACACGGCGTCACAAGGGCGGCCCGAAAGGTCTGGAAAGCGGGTCTGGCAGTCGCGGCCCCCTGAGTTAAGATCGGGTTTTTGCAGCGCCCGCCTGCAAGGTTCCGCCTCTGCTAGCAGTGGTCCTGCCATGCCCGCCCAATTCGATCAGTACGGCCTCCGTTTCGCCTACCCGGACAACTGGCAGGTCGAATCAGCCACTGAAGGGGGCGAACTGGTGATCACCGTCACCAGCCCGGCGCCCCAAACGGCGTTCTGGTCGCTGTCGGTTTACCGCGACATGCTCGACCTGCTGGAACTGATCGACGGCGTGATTGAAGCGCTGCGAACCGAATACCCCGACCTGGAAGCCGAAGCCGTCCATGACGAAATCGCCGGCACGATCCTCCGTGGCAGCGACGTCAGCTTCATCTGCCTTGATCTCACCAACACCACTTTCATCCGCGCGTGGCACAAAGGGGCTTCGACCTATCTCCTCATGGCGCAAGCGGAAGATCGCGAGCTCACAATCGCCCAGCCCGTGTTCCGGGCTATGACAACGACGCTGCTGAAGCCAAAGTTGGCAGAAGCGTGAAGAGAGGTGTAGCCTTTGGTCCGCGGCTGTTTCGTCTCATCATCCCCCTTATCCCTACTTCATCCCCTTATCTCCTTCCCTGTGAACCCCTCCCGAAAACGTCCCCGCGGCGGCATAATCAACCTATGCCCGTCGCGAAAACTGCCGCCCAAGCTGGGCCGCCGATTAAGGTGTTGATTGTCGATAACGATCTCGCGCATGCCGAGACGATCGCCGATAGTTTGCACCGGCAAGGATACGAATGCACCGTGGCGGACTCGGGCCAGCGGGGCGTCGAGCGACTCGAGAAGGACTCGTTCGAGATCGTCGTTTCGGACCTCAAAATGCCCGATGTCGGTGGGCTCGAACTCTTGGCTAAGAGCAAAGAAGTGTTGCCCGAAGCCGAAGTGATCCTGGTCACCGGCCACGGCACGGTCGAGTCGGCCGTCGAGGCGATGCGTCAAGGCGCCTTCAACTATCTGCTCAAGCCGCTCGACCTCAAGCAGTTGCGGGCCGTGGTGGATAATGCCGCGCGGAGCCAGCACCTGCGGCGGGCGAACGCGGAACTCAATCGGCGGCTCGACGAAAAGTTCGGCTTCGAAGGGGTCATCGGCAACAGTCCGCCGATGCGCGAGCTGATCGACCGCCTCCGCCGAATCGCGCCGACCGACGCCTCGGTCCTCATCCAAGGCGAAACCGGCTGCGGTAAGGAGCTGATCGCCCAGGCGATCCATCAGAACAGCCCGCGCAAGAATCGGCCCTTCGTGGCGCTCAATTGCGGCGCCCTGAGCGAAAACATTCTTGAGAGCGAACTCTTCGGACACATCCGGGGCGCGTTCACCGATGCTTCGCGCGACCGGATCGGCAAGTTCGAGTATGCCGACGGCGGAACGCTGTTTCTCGACGAAGTGGGCGACATGCCGCTCGCCACGCAAATCAAACTCTTACGGGTGCTGGAGAGCGGCGAGATCACGCGCGTCGGCGCCAACGAGATTCTCAAAGTGAACGTGCGGATTCTTTCCGCCACCAACCGCGATCTGGAAACGGCAATCGCCGCCGGCACGTTCCGCGAAGATTTGTACCATCGCCTGAAGGTGGTAACGGTCCGCTTACCGCGGCTCGCCGAGCGGCGGGACGATATTCCGCTCCTCATCGATCACTTTGTGAAGCTGCACGCCCAACGTCACAACAAAACTATCCCCTCCATTTCGACCGCCGCGCGGCGCCGGCTGATGGCGTTCGACTGGCCCGGTAATGTGCGGCAACTGCGCAACGTGCTCGAAAGCATGGTGGTGGTCGACTACGACGACGTCCTCGATCTCGACGACCTTCCCCCCGAACTTGGCGGCGGCGGTGACACTCCGTCGCCCAGCACAGTGAGCCCCCTCGGCCTCGCCGAGCTGGTCGGCAAGAGTATGGAAGAAATCGAAGCGATGTTCATCGCCGAAACGCTCGAGTTCACCAACGGCAATCGCGAAGAAGCCGCGAAGCTGCTCGGCATCGGCGAGCGGACGTTGTATCGGAAGATTAAAGAGCAGAGGTTAGAGGAGAGAGGAGAGAGGATCGAGGATCGGGGATCGAGGACGGAAACATAGATTCAATCAATCGACTACGCGGTTTTTCCTCAACCCTCACCTCTCCCCACCCATGCCCATCCAACTTCTTCCCGCTGCGGTGGTGAATAAAATCGCCGCGGGGGAAGTGATCGAGCGGCCGGCGAGCGTGGTGAAGGAGCTGGTCGAGAACGCCGTCGACTCGGGCGCCACGCGGATTGATGTCGCCATCGAGCAAGGAGGCGCCGAGCTGATTCGAGTGGTCGATAACGGCTGCGGGATGCCGGCCGAGGAATTGCCGCTCGCGGTCACCAACCATGCGACCAGCAAGATCGCCACGGCCGATGATCTCTTCCGCGTCGGTACGCTCGGCTTCCGGGGTGAAGCGCTAGCGTCAATTGCGTCGGTGAGCCGAATGACGCTGCGCAGCCGCTTGGCCGACGCGACTGCCGGCGCGGAACTCATCATCAACGGCGGCAGTGTCGGCGAAATGGCGCCCGCCGGGTGCCCGGTCGGTACGACGATTGAAGTGCGCAATCTCTTCTTCAATACGCCGGTGCGGCAAAAGTTCCTGCGCTCACCGCAGACGGAGATCGGCCACGCCACCGAAGCGTTTGCGCGGATCGCGGTAGCTCATCCGACGGTCCACTTCACCCTCTCACACAATGGCCGCGTGGTGCATGACCTCGCGCCGGCGGCAAGTGCTCATGTGGGCGATTGGCGCGGCCGCATCGCGGAGCTGTACGGCGACGATGTGGCGAGCGAGCTGATTGCCGTGGAGAGCGAAAGCGACGGCGTCCGGCTGGCCGGTTACGTGGCGAATCCGAACCATAGCCGCGCGAACAATCGCCTGCAGATTCTGCTGCTGAACGGCCGGCCGATTCGCGATCGCTCGCTGCAACACGCGCTCGGCGAAGCCTACCGTGGGCTCCTGCTCACCGGGCGGTTTCCCATCTGCTTCCTCCGGCTCGACATGCCGCCGGATCAGGTGGATGTGAACGTTCATCCCACCAAGCTGGAGGTTCGCTTCGCCGAAGCGGGCAAACTCTACAGCCAAATCCTCGGCACGCTCCGCACCAAGTTCCTCTCGACCGATCTGAAACCGGGCGCCGTCGCCCGCGGCGATGAAGAAGTCGCCGCCGCCACCGAACAACAGAGCCCGCTGCTCGAATGGGCCCGCCAAGAACTCACCCAACGCCGCTTCGACCTTGCGAGCATTCCCGCCGGCCCCACCGCGCGGCCACCACTACCGGGCGAACCGCTGACCCTGCGCCGCTTTACCGTGGAAGCCGAAGCCGCTGCCCGTTATCAAAGTGTTGAGCAATCGGCTCATGAGTCCAACGCACCTTCCCATGCTTCTTCCAACTCCTTGCCGACAGCCGACGGCCCACAGCCGACAGCCCCCCACGCTATCCAACTCCACAACCGCTACCTCATCGTCGAAAACGAAGCGGGCCTCGAGGTGATCGACCAGCACGCGCTGCACGAGCGGATTCTCTACGAACAATTGCGCGAAAAGGTCCTCGGTGGCGCGCTCGAAACGCAGAAGCTGCTCGTGCCGGAGCCGGTTGATCTCACGAGCGCCGAGGCGGCTGCGGCCCTCGAACATCGTGAGCTCTTGGCCACGCTCGGCGTCGTGGTCGAGCCCTTCGGCGGCGACACCGTGCTGGTGGCGAGTTACCCCGCGATGCTCGCGAACCTGCCGCCCGCCGAAGTGCTGCGCGAACTGGTGGACCAACTTCTGGCCGGCGGCAAGCAACCCGAAGCACGGGATGTGCTCGATCACCTCCTGCACACAATTAGCTGCAAGGCAGCCGTCAAGTACGGCGACCGGCTGACCCCGCAAGAAATCGACGCCCTCCTCGCCCATCGCCATGTGACGGAAAACCACCACCACTGCCCCCACGGCCGGCCGACGGCGCTGTTGTTCACCTGCGAAGAACTCGACCGGCGGTTCAAGCGGATTTGACGGGGCTCGCCGCGGTGCTCGGGATTGTGAACTTAAATCCGAACAGCTGCATGTTCAGCAGCGTCGGCACGTCCGCCTGGTCCAGTGCGAATGCCGCGACAGCGCCGACCGGCTTGGACGGAGAACTCGTCGGTCTCGCACCCGGCATAGAGAAATGTCTGCGAGTGATGGATCGCCAGAAATAATGGGTTCCTCACGCCACTCACGCCGCCGACTTTGGTGAGCTCGCCGGTGCTGCGCTTGAAATTGAAGACCTGGATGCCTTCGGCGGTCGCGGGGCTGTAGCTGCCAATGTAGACGCGGCAGGGGGTGGGTTCAGTTGCGTCGCTGATTGTGGGGAAAAGCAGTACGCCCAGAACCAGGGCAAGCCATGCAGCGCGGGTTGAGTTGTGGAACTTCTCGAAATTAAATCCGAGCGGCGTTTAACGAGATGTTCGCTTGTCGTCCGCAAAAATAGCGGCACAGCGGTTGGTACCTGCTATAGAATAGTCGAGATGAACTTGATCCGTCAGCCACACTTGTGGAAATCTGAAAAGCAGGAAGAGACAGTACTGCGCGAGTCAATCCAAATGCGATATGAAATACCACCTTTTGATGATGTGCTGCCACTGTTTCGAGAGTTCCTCGTAAAACAAGGAAAGTCATCACAAATTGTTTGGGTCTTTCGAGAAGACATCACGAAATCACGAAACGAATATTGGATTCTGGACGGTGAGAACGCGACTAATTTTGAGCTTGCGCGTCATTACTACGACCATGCTCGTACAACGGCCGAGGGAATTTCGCTAGAGCACATCTGTGACTTGGAGAACAGAGCCGTGTGTTATGTTTTCGCAACACGTGATGCGCTCGAAGCAAGCTACGCGATGCTCAGCGGCTTGCACTTCAAGATCAATCAGAGTCCATGCGAAACTCACTTGGTTAAATCGACTCTGTTGTTTCAGTTGAGGCGAGCGTTTAACCGAGTACGGGGCAAGCAGTATTTCCGAGAATCGATTCCGCGACAAGCAAATGTTCTGCGATTAAAATCGAGGATACATGAGTAGGATGCCGCACGCCGCGGAGCGTAGCTCCCCGGCTATTGGTTGCGATTACGCCAGCGCCGCGATTAAGCGTTCTAAGTCCGCCGCATCATTGTACGCATGCGCGCTCAGCCGCAAGCGGCCCGCGCGGCAACTGAGCGTTACTCCGGCGCTGAGCGCTTGTTGACGCAGCGCGAGCGGGTCGCGGCCCGGCAATGCGAACGCCACGATGCCGCTGCGGGGATCGTGTCCGTTCGGCTCAATCTCGCGGTGCGACACAATCTCGGCGCCGACGCTGCGCAAACGCTCGCACGCAAGATCGGTGATCTCGAGCACGGCGGCGGCGATACTCGCGCGGGGCCAGCGGCTCAGCAGTTCTAGACTGGCGCCAAGGGCCAACAGGCCCGGCATGTTGCAGGAGCCCCCTTCATACCGCGCGGTGGTTGGTTTGAAGGTGAGATCGATCTTGCTGAAATCGTGGGCGCCAACGACGCTCCCCCAGCCGACGCCGATCGGCCGCAGCTCGTTCAGCCGTTCCTCACGACAGTAAAACACGCCCGCGCCTTCGGGGCCAAGCAGCCACTTGTGACCGTCGGCGGCGAGGAAGTCGACTGGCGTCTCGCGTACATCGAGTGGAAAGACGCCGAGGCCTTGGATGGCGTCCAGAAAGAACAGCGCGCCAGCCGCGTGGGCGATGTCGCACAGCGCGGCAATGTTGTGTCGATAGCCAGTAGCGTAATGCACCCAGCTGGCGCTCACCAGTCGGGTGCGGGCGTCGCACGCGGCGCGCACTTCATCAAGGTTCACTCGACCGCGGTCGGTGGGCACGGTGCGAACTTCAACGCCTTTCGATTCTTGATGCAGCCACGGGTACATGTTCGACGGGAACTCGTCAGCCAGCACCACCACGTTATCGCCGGGGCGCCAGTCGAGGCCCTCGGCGACGTAGTTGATTCCCATCGTGGTGCTGGTCACGAGCGCGATCTCGGCCGCGCTCGCGCCGATCATCACCGCCGCCTGCTGCCGAGTTTGCTCCACTCCGCGGGCCCACGCCGGCCAGTCGGCATCACCTTGCGAAACGGCCTCGGCAAGCCACCGCGAAATCGCCTCCCCCGCCGGCCCCGACACCGGCGCCACTGCCGCATGGTCAAAATACGCCCACTTCGGCGCCACCGGCATTGAGGCCCGCAACTGCTTTGCCAGGCTGGGGGTTCGCACGTTTTGGGAGGGATTCATCGCGAAACTCGGTAACCTATATTTAAGAGCAGGATTTCGTTCATCCTACCGTTTTCACCCCAGGTGGGTAGCGTGTTGAAGAACTGTTTTGTCTTCGCGGTGATTTGCGGTGCTACGGCTGCCGCGCATGCGCAGTCGGCGGCGGAGTGGAAGAAGCTGCGGGAGGCGATGGTTGAGAGCGAGATCGTCGCGGCTGGGGTCAAGAATCCGCGGGTGATCGAATCAATGAGGCGCACGCCGCGGCATGAGTTCGTGCCGCTCATCGAGCGGAAGCATTCGTACCTCGACATGGCGCTGCCCATCGGCAACGAGCAAACCATCTCGCCCCCCTTCATCGTGGCTTATATGACCGCGGCGCTCGATCCGCAGCCGGACGACAAGGTGCTGGAGATCGGCACAGGCAGCGGTTACCAGGCGGCGGTGCTCAGCCCGCTGGTGCGAGAGGTGTACTCGATTGAAATCGTCGCGCCGCTTGGTCGCAAGGCGGAGCGCACGCTCAAGAAACTGAAGTACCACAACGTTTTCACCAAAGTGGGTGATGGCTATCTCGGCTGGCCCGAGGCGGCGCCCTTCGACAAAATCATCGTCACCTGTTCGCCCGAAAACATTCCGCAACCGCTGGTCGATCAACTGGCCGAAGGGGGCTTGATGGTCGTGCCGGTTGGTGAGCGCTATCAGCAGAATCTGTATCTAGTTCGCAAGCGCGATGGCCAGCTCGAGCGCGAACCGCTCGAAGCGACCTTCTTCGTGCCGATGACGGGCGAAGCGGAACGGCAGCGCGAAGTGCTGCCCGATCCCACTAAGCCCAAGCTGTTCAACGGCTCCTTTGAAGAACCACTGACCGACGAACCCGATGCGCTCCCCAACGGTTGGCATTACGCGCGGCAAGTAACGCTGGTCCGCGATGCGAAGGAAGCGCCCGAGGGCGAACGATTCTTGCGCTTCAAGAACACCATCCCCGGCCGCGCGTGCCAAGTCCTGCAAGGCTTTCCGGTGGATGGGCGCAAGGTGAGCCGACTGCAAGTCTCGCTTCGGGCAAAGGGCCAAGAGCTACGCTTCGGACAAAGCCATCAGCAGTGGCCTGCCGTGGTGGTGACGTTTTACGACGAACGCCGCGTGGCGATTGCCGAGGAAGCGCTCCCACCGTTCACGGGGAGCTTTGCCTGGGAAAAGCGCGCCGCCACCCTTGCCGTCCCCCTGAAGGCTCGCGACGCGATTCTTCGGGTCGGCCTACTCGGCGGAATCGGGACGCTGGAAATCGACGATTTAGCGATTTCCCCCAATTCCCCACCGCGGCGCCGCCCATAAGTACAGGGGGGTAAATCCCCTCACCGGTAAAATCGGTAAACCCCCCCGTAGGTTACTTGAATTACCAAGGGGGACTGCTATGTTAGAGTAACGTGCTGATTGCCGCAGGCAATTTTTTCACCAAGAGACATAGGGGAGCAAGAGTTTATGTTGCGTAACATCTCGAAGGGGATTCGGCAGAGCGTTCTGGCGGTTTTGGTAGTGGGCCTCGCGCCCGCACTTGCAAGTGCGTTCTGGGGAAGTCATGGCGGTTGGGGCAGCCGAGGCTCGTATGGGAGCGGTGGCTCTTATGGCAGCTACGGCAGCGGCGGTTCCTATGGTTCGTACGGCAGCGGCGGCTCCTATGGCGGCGTAAGCGTCGTCTCTTACGGCAGCGGTGGCAGCTACGGAAGTTATGGTAGTGGCGGTTCGCATGGTGGGCTGTTCAGCGGCCGGCTGTTGGCTCGGTTGCATGCCCGCCATCATCGCTCGCACGGTTCGTACGGCAGCGCCGGATCCTACGCCAGTTGCGGCAGCACCGGCAGCTACAGCTCGACTGGCAGCACGGGGAGCACCGGCGGCTACGGCTCGACCGGTAGCACCGGCGGCTACAGCGAAAGCTACGGCAGCACCGGCAGTGACGATGGTTACAGTGCTGTTTCAAGCGAATCCACCTCGCAAGTCGCTGCGGGTACCCTCCGCGTGAATGTGCCGGCCGACGCCGTGGTCTACGTGAACGATCACAAAACCACCAGCACCGGCGCCGAACGGCAGTACGTGTCGAACGGCCTGAAGAGTGGTGAAACCTACACCTACACGGTGCGGGTTGAATACCAAGTGGCCGGCGAAACGAAAATCGCCACCAAGAGCGCCACGCTGACCGCGGGCGCCGATGTGGCCCTCGACTTCGCTGATGTGGCCGTGGCCCAAGAAGAAGTCCCGACGAAGCTCACCCTCACCGTGCCGGCCGACGCGAAGGTCACCCTCGCTGGCGCCGCCACCACGCAAGGGGGCGCCGAGCGGGAGTTCATCACCACCAAGCTAGCAGTCGGCCAAACCTGGGCCGACTACACCGTGAAGGTGGAACTCAATGGCGAAGTGCAAGAAAAGAGCATCACCCTCACCGGTGGTGAGGCCCAATCGCTCGCCTTCGACTTCGAAGCTGGCAAACTGGCCGCCAAGTAAATGGTTGCGACTGCCTAACGGACTGGGCGACGATTTGCGAACTTTCGTCTAGCGATTTCGGACGATTTTCGGTACCTATTCGCCTCGCACCGGTCATTATCCTGGCCGGTGCGAGGTTTTTTTGTTCTCGCGTTCGGAATGCGATGAGCGTCGATAAGAATAAACCCACGCCGCAGAGGCCAGCCGTTAAGCCGCAAGCGGCTCGGGGGCAGGTGGGCGAACTGGCGCTCTACTGGCGGCTGCTCATCAGCCTTGCCGTCGTGTGGCATCTGTTCGTGGTGTTCATCGCGCCAATGTCCGTGCCGCCGACTTCGAGCACGGTCGAGACACTCGCCCGTCTGACTCCGGTTCGCGTCTATGGGGATCCTCTCTATCTCAACCACGGCTATCACTTCTTCGCACCGGACCCGGTGGTGAACGCTGTCGTGCGTTACCAGATTTTCGACTCCGGCGGGCAGAAGACCAGCGAGGGAGAGTTTCCCAGCCTCAAATCGCAGTGGCCGCGGCTCTTCTACCATCGGCATATGATGCTCTCCGATCAGGCCGACACGCCGATCGATCCCACTGGTCGCATGACGCGCGAGCAAACGTTAAGGGTAACGCTGACCGCGTACGCGCGCCATTTGCTGCGCATCAGCCCGGGCGAGCGGATCGACATGCAGTACCTGCGGCATAATGTGCTGTTGCCGAACGACGTGCTGCAGAATGTTGACCCCAACGATCCGCGCACGTTTGCGGAAGAACTGCGATTGTCGGTTAGTCGCCGCGACTTAGAAGCACCGCTCGCCGGCCTCCCAATCATTAAGGAAACACCTCCCGCCGAACCGATCCCCGAACCCGCCGGAGGCCAACCATGATCGGCGTCTGGCGTAGCACCACGAGCCATCTGCGTGAAATGTGGGAGGCGTGGAACGACTTTTGGTTCAGCCCCACCGACCCGGCCACGCTCGGGCTCATTCGCTGCCTGACCGGCGCGATGCTCTTCTACACGCACCTGGTGTGGTCGAAGGGCCTGAGCGCGTTCTTGGGCGCCGACGGCTGGCTGCCGAACGACCTGATGGCGGCCAAGCAGAACGGCCGTTACTTCTTCAGCATTTTCGATTACGCCCAGGCGCCGTGGCTGTTGTGGATCATCCACGTGGTGGCGCTGGCGATCTTCTTCTGCCTGATGATCGGCTTGTTCAGTCGCACGATGGCGGTCCTCGCGTGGCTGCTCGCGCTCAGCTATGTGGTGCGCGTGACGCCGGGCGCGTTCTTCGGGCTCGATAAAATCAACCTAATGCTCACGATGTACCTGATGCTCGGCCCCTGCGGCGCGCGGTACTCGGTCGATCGCTTGCGTAGAATGCGCGCTGGGGATGATGACGAAGCGCCGCCCAGCATCTTCGCGAACCTCGCCATTCGGCTGATCCAACTGCACCTCTGCGTGATCTACCTCTTTGGCGGCCTGGGCAAGCTAATGGGCGAAAAGTGGTGGAACGGAACCGCGGTGTGGTTCAGCGTCGCCAACGTCGAGTACCGTTCGCTCGACATGACCTGGATCGCGAACTACTTGTGGATCGGCGAGCTGGCGACCCACGCCACAGTGTTCGTCGAGCTGTTCTACTGCTGCGCCATCTGGCCCCGGCTCACCCGGCCGTGGTGGCTGCTGGCTGTGATCGGGATGCACCTGGGCATCGCGCTCACGATGGGGATGATGACGTTCGGGCTAATTATGATCATCGCCAACTTGGCGTTCGTCTCTCCCGAGACGATCCGCCGCTTCGTCGACCCCATCGCGGCCCGCATCGCCCGCATGCTGGGCGCCGGCCGAACCGAACCGGCGCCCATGAAGAAGTAACCCCGCCGCTTGCGGCTTATCGCCGTCGGTTTGGCGCTGGTCTTGTCCCGCTGCGCGGCTAAAAACTTGCGGTTGCCACCCGCATTTGAGCTAGCACTTCACCGCCGCCCGGCGGTTGAGCATCGCCCGCAGCGGCGCCGCATCGCCGAGCATTTCCGGCAACAGCGTCTTTACGCGTGAACCGCTGGTGCGGGTGAACAGGACGCGTCCCTCAGGCTCGGCGTCCTCCTCACTGGCGAACATGGCGGCAGATTGAGCGCTCGCCTCAGCTTTCGCTCGGGCTTCGCTCCGTTCGCATGAGGCGGCCAGTTCGCCCCGCAGCACCGCGACCTCGGCGGGCGCCTCGATGCCAATTTTCACCGCTTTGCCCTTCGTCTTGAGAATGGTGATGACGATGTTGTCCCCAATGCGAACTTGTTCCGACGGCTTGCGAGTAAGAACCAACATGACGCACTCCTTTGACGGTTGAAGAGGGTTGGGCGAACGGTTCCGGTCGTTCACCAAGCGCGGGCGATCCGTTCCGCCCGCAGACACTCTACGCACGAGCGGCGCCAATCGCTCGCGCGCCGCGCAAAAAAAGTAGGAAATCGCGAAAACCGGCCGATTTCTCACTGCTGGCGCCGAAGGCCGCACCAGAGAAACGTGTACATTTGCCAAGGCATTGCAAGTTTCACAACGCTAGCGGCGGGGCGTGTCAAGAGCAATCGGCAACGCCGCGCCGGGATACACCCCGTAAAACCGCTTGATGTAATTCCTTCCGCGCACGCGCTCTGCGTGCGGTTCCCACCCGAAGCGCTTCAACAGCCGCACGCTGATCCGTTCGTTTGCCGCTTCGCACACGAGTGCGTCGCTTCGCTTCACTTCGGCGAGCCAGTCGAGCGTGGTGAGCGCCGCGCGGAAGGTGGCGTAACTGGTGTGGGCGGTCGTCTCGATGTACTTGAGCGCCAGATACCGACTCGCGCGCAGCGGCTGGTTGTAGTAGAGCCGACAAGTGTCGTTGGGCCCGGCCGCGTTAAAGTCATCGCTCGTCAGCCAGATTTCCCGTCGCGACAACAGCAGCGGGTAAGGCCGCAGATGGAACGCCACCAGTCGCCCGCCGCGCGTTTCAATCACGCCGAAGCGTCGGCGCTGGAGCGTGGCTCGATTGGC
This sequence comes from Pirellulales bacterium, assembly GCA_022841705.1. Taxonomy (GTDB): domain Bacteria; phylum Planctomycetota; class Planctomycetia; order Pirellulales; family Lacipirellulaceae. The sequence goes on along the minus strand of JALHQZ010000002.1, from coordinate 341,598 downwards.
AAGCGGATCGGTGATCGTCTGCCACAGCGACATGGCTTAAACCCTGTTTAGGGCTCCTCGGCCGCGATCTCCGACTCGGCGCCGAAGAGGAGTCGCTTGATGAGCTGCCAGGTAAAGAGCAACAGCCCCATCAGGGGCAAACTCACCAGCGCGATCCCCGGAATCAGCTTCGGAAAGTAGAACGCGGACTCGAGCGCCGGCCACACGTCGGCCCAGCGCACGATCAGCAGGAGGGTCGCTAAACATAAGAACGGCCCGAAGGGAATCGCCTTCTCGCCGCGCAGCACAAGTTGGGCGATGCCAATCAGCACCGCGGTCAGCGGGGCCAGCCAGAAAATCATGAGGCCGGTTTGCCAGCCGACAAACGTACCGATCATGAACATCAGTGTCACGTCGCCGAAGCCCATTGCTTCCCGCCCGAGCGTCAACCGGCTCATCAGCCGCACGCCCCACACGTACCCGCCGCTCACGGCGAGGCCCACCAGTGCGGTGAATAGTCCCACCCAGTGCGAATGCCCCCACCACCAGACGGCGACAATCACCGTCAGACCCGCAAGCGTGAATTCTCGCAGCGGTCGCGTGATGAGCTCCTTCCGCATCCGCGCGGTGATGACCTGAAAGTTTCGGGCCCACGAATGTTTCGGCCGCCAGATGCGAGTGGTGATGGACAAACACCACGCGAAGTAAAGCGCCAGTCCGACCGCGAGTGCCAGCTTGCCGTAAAAAACCTCTGGCCAACCATTTGGCGCGGCGATCTGCGTGGGCTCCAGCCAAATCGGCAGCCCGTTCTGACCGAACACTGGTCGGCCATTCGCCTGCACCAACTGCAGGCCCGCCGCCGGGTTAAACCCGCGTTCTTCGAGATTGGGCAAGTGCATCAGTGGACTGAACGCGGAGAGAGTAAGCCCAATCAGGGCGCCGACCACGGTTACTTCATCGGGAATAAACGTTTCGTCGAGATCGATCAAACTCGCGATGAGCATCAGCGTCACCAGCACCGTGTGCGCGATGAACTGCCAGTGCAGCGCGAACGCGAGCTGCGTGAGATCGAGCGTCGGCAGTGGGGCCTGGTTGCGAATCAGCCCCAACTGATCGACTTCCCACCAGTAGAGCGCGGCGAGGCCGATGGCGCTGGCGAGTTCCACGATCAGCGGCCGAATCCAAAACCCGCGGCCCACCACGGCGGCGTCACGCCGCAACCGGAGCCAACCGATCAGCGGCAAGCGGTCGAGCCAATTCCGCGGGCGCACGCCCACGGGCGCTTTCTGCCACGGAGAAACCAGCGGCTGATGCCACGACCACGCGTATGTCGCCCAGTTCACAAAGGTGCCGAGCAGCAGGCCCACAATAGCCACAACCGCCAAGCGTCCTTCCAGCCGAACAGTGAGCAGCCAAGCCATTGGCAAGCAGTCCTACAGAGATTGGCCTACGAAGCACGAAGTCGCAACAAAATTTCCTGCGCGACCTCTTCCGGCGAGCGCGCGTCGGTGTCAACCGCAAAGGTAGCACATTCAGCGTACAGCGGCGCGCGCACGGCGAGGAGCTGCTCGATTTCGGCTAGCCCCCCCGCAGCCGTAAGGTTTGGGCGCCGGGCACCGGTTGTAGGATCGTGCGCGAGCCGCTCCGCAAGCACGCCCGGCGTCGCGGTGAGCCAAATCACTGGACCGGCAGCGCTAAGTCGCAAGCGAGTGGCGGCGCGAAGCACAGCGCCGCCACCGAGACTCAGCACCACCATCTGGAGCTCGCACAACTCTTCAACAACCTTTTCTTCGAGGTCGCGAAACAACGCTTCGCCATCGCTCGCAAAGATCTCCGCAATCGAACGCCCCGCTTGGCGTTCGAGTTCTTCATCGGCGTCTAAAGCAGACCAGCCCAATTCTCGCGCAAGAAGCCGCGCAACGGTCGTCTTCCCCGTGCCGCGGTAACCGATCAGCGAAAGTCGTGAGTCCATTCCCTTCATCTCACGCGCTAAAACTTCACCGGCCCAATCGCGCGCTTCAGCGCGTCGCGCATCACCTGGTACGGCGGTTCCTTGCCGGTGAACAACAGATACTGTAACCCCGCTTGTTTGACGAACATTTCCACGCCGGTGATCACCTTGCAGCCATGCTCCCGGGCTTCCTTCACTAGCAGCGTGGATTCGGGATTGTAAACCGTATCAAACACGGTGATCGAGGGCTTGAGGTACGATTTGTTGAAGGGCGACTCATCGACATTCGGGTGCATGCCGATTGGCGTGCCGTTGATGATCACATCCACCTGCGAAATGTGCCGAGCATTCCACTCGACCGCCCGGGCGCCAAACTCCTTGGCCAGTTGCTCGGTCCGGCTGCGGGTGCGGCTGGCGATCACCGTCTTCGCGCCACGTTTTTGCAGGCCGTACATGATAGCCCGCGACACCCCGCCAGCGCCCAGCACCAACACGCGCTTATCGGCCAGCGGGCTGGGCGTTTGGCCAATGCGGCCGAGCGCTCCTTCGAGGCAATCCATCGCCGCTTTGTAGTCGGTGTTGTAACCGATCACTTGGTCGTTCCGCAGCACCACGGTATTGACCGCCGCGATCCCCTTGACCGCCGGGTCGACTTTGGTGAGGCACTTCGCTACCGCTTCTTTATGCGGAATGGTGACGCTGAGGCCCTTCACGCCCAACCTCGGTAGGTCCGCGACGAATTGTTCCAGATTATCCACCGGCACGCGGAATGGCACGTACACGGCATTCAGTCCTTCGGCCGCGAACGCCGCATTATGAATGTGCGGGCTGAGGCTATGCGCCACGGGGTCGGCCACCACGCCGTAGACTTCCGTCTCCGCCGAGATATGTGGGTAGCGATAGATCTCCATCATCTGTTCAAACGACAGTTGCCCCGGCGCCAGCGCCCGTTCGTGATGGAACGTCGCATAGGTGAAGGGCGAACCAAACTTCGCGCACAAAATGCGGCTTGGCGTGCCGATATCGCCCATGCACATGCCAACGGTCGGCTTCTCGGCGCCGCGGACCATTTCCAGCATTCGCACATTGTCGTGCGGCTGTTGGGCCATCGTGGCAATCTTCACAATGTCCGCATCAAGCGCCGCGAGTTTTTGCCGCAGCGCTGGCAAGTCCTCGGGCGTATGGCGAAAGTTGTGATAGCTGATGATCCGCTGCGTTTTGCCATACCGTCGGATCAGGTCGGCGATGTCGTCCTCGATGTCGACATAATCGACCCCCGCGACGATCGCTTCTTTCAGCAGCATGATCCGCTGCTCTTCCGTGCCGCTGTACTTGCCGCCGTCTGACTCGCGGCGGCAGGTGATGATCACCGGGCAGGGGCGATCCTTGATAAGCCGCTGGATGTTCACCCGGCTGGAGATGTAGTCGACCCGCAGCTCGACGAGCTTCGCTCCTTGCTCCGCCAGATGCTTGTGCTCGGCGAGCATGTGCTTATGACGACTGCGGCCGATGCTAACGCAAATCATGCGGGAGGGGCTGGGGGCTGGGGATCAGGGGCTAGGGTTGAAGCTCTATTGTGGTTGACGGGGCGGCAAACGGGAAGCGGGAAAAACTAGCACGACAACGAGTGCTCAAGGGCCAGCGGACGATCGCCCCGGGGCGCCGCCGGGGGAAAAGCAGCGAACGCCCGAATATCGACCCCACCGGGGCCCTACCCGGGGATTTCGGGCAAGACTTTGTGTCGCGCGTGGGGCAACAAATACTCGCTTACCGCCTGGAGAGGGTGCTACCGATTCATCGGCCAACAGGCCATATTGCTCTTGAGTGTTCGACCGGGCCCCTCCGTATCCGCAGTGCGAATCGCGCGGGGTGTCTCCGTGTTTTCCCTCGTCAACTGCCCCACCGATTGCCTGCCCCCCAATGAAAACCAACGCTGTGGATCGACTCTGCCTGTTTGCAAGCCTGTTGCTGAGCGCATTTCAGCCGGCGAGCAGCATCGCGGCCGAGGCGAGCCCCCTACCCCCCGACTCGTGCCTCGTCTACACCGGCAGCTACTGTAAAGCCCCGGCCGAAGGTATTCAGGTCTTTCGACTCAACCACTTAACCGGGGAGCTGACCAAAATTGGCGGCGCCGCGGGCGTTACAAATCCGTCGTTTCTGGCGCTCCACCCATCGCAGAAGTTTCTCTATGCCGTGTGCGAGACCGATGAGTTCTCGGGTCGCCCGATGGGCGCCGTCGCAGCCTTTGCACTGGACGGGTTGGGCGTGCCGAAGTTGCTGAACATGCAACCTTCGGGAGGCCAAGGACCGTGCCATCTTTCGCTCGACCCCGCAGGCCGGAACGTGCTGATCGCCAACTACGTCAGCGGACAAGTCGCCGTGGCGTCGATCGGTGACGATGGCCAACTGAGCCCGCCGAGCTGTGTGGTCCAGCACACCGGGCAGAGCGTTCATCCGCAGCGGCAAACGGGCCCGCACGCACACTCGATCAATCTTGATCCGGCGGGCAAGTTCGCGTTCGCAGCCGACTTGGGGATCGACAAGATCATGGTCTACAAGTTCGGCGGAGCTGACGGACAGCTCACGCCCAATGATCCGCCCGCGACTGCTGTGCCCGCGGGTTCTGGCCCGCGGCACTTCGCGTTTCACCCCTCGGGCAAGTTCGCGTACGCCAACGGCGAGCTCACTTCCACAGTGCTGGTTTTTGCCTACGACTCCGAACGTGGCGTGCTGATGTTGAAACAAGAGCTGTCCACCTTGCCGCACAAGGTCGAAGGGAACACCACTGCGGAGACGCTTGTCTCACCGGCTGGCCGCCACGTGTACGTCTCGAACCGTGGCCATAACTCGCTCGCGGTGTTCAGCGTGGATGAAGCGACGGGCCAGCTCACCGCGGTCGGCCATTGCCCCACCGGCGGCAAGATTCCACGCAACTTCGGCATCGACCCCAGCGGCGAGTGGTTACTCGCGGCAAATCAAGAATCTGGCAATGTGATGGTGTTCAAGCTCGACGCCGAGAGTGGGATGCCAACGCCTGCGGGGCACGAAGTGAGCTTGCCGAGTGCGGTGTGCGTGAAGTTTTTGGTGAAGTGAAACGGATGTTGTGGAGGCTCGTGAACGGGCCCCAGCAGGACACGACTCTTTGGTGCCGCTGACCCGTCCTCAACGCCCGGTGAGCGGGCCACTCGCTACCTACGGCCCTTTAGAATTCAGCAACTCGTGAATGTACTGCAGCTTGCAAACTACTGGCGGGGCGATCACTTCCGGGACTAAATCGGTCAGCCCCATCGCCCGGTTGACTTCGTTCAAGAGCACGCCGTAGTTCACGTAAGCGCTCACCAGTGAATTGATCTCTTGTTCGTTGGGTTTCTCAATCGCTTTGCGGGCGGCAAGCGTGCCCAGCACTGCGCGCATGTCCAAATACAACCCGCAGGTCTCGGCAAAATCTTCCCACGGATGACTGCTGGCGTATTCGCTGACGAAATTGTCCTGCCAGTCAGCGGCCGGGCCCGTTTCGTAGTACTGCGCAAGCGCTGCAGAATACTCCACCGCCGAGGGATCGCCAAACACCTCGACGCACTCCGGAGCATTGCCGTTATCCGCCAGTCGCAAGCCGAGGTAATGGCTCACTTCGTGCCGCATGTGGCCGATGAGCGTGCGCTGTGGCTCCCCCATCTTGCGGCGGATCCGTTCGCGATGCACCGAGTCCGCTTCCTTCACCTCGATGGTGATCACTCCCGCCGCGTGGCCGGTGAGCACGGGATGCTCGGTGCTGCTCAGCAAAAACTGAAAGCTGAGCGGCGGGTCGGCATTCAAGAAGTCATCATCGATGCCCAAGAGGTCCAGCTCAAATAGCAGTCGCCGTTTCGCGCGTTCCAAATCCCGCCACCGCGGCAAATTGGGGCGGATCGACAGGTCCGGGAAATGCGTCGTGCGCGCACACCACTGGCACAGACCCTCCGATGCTTCCGGCAGCGCGAACCCATTGCACACGCCATACTCGGTGCGATTGACGCACGGCTCGAGCGCTTGTTGGCACTCTTGGTGCGGGCAGCGCCCCGCTTGGTCGAGCGAGATGAGGTCGTGGCACGCCGAGCACCAGCCGAGTTCCCGCGCACAAGCCACACAGGAGGTATTCTCGAAGAAGATCTCTTGGCCGCAGCAGCAGTGGAAGACTTTCATGACCGAGGGGGTGGTTGGACAGTTTAAAACCGAGGTGATCGCGATCCGAGCGATTTCGAAGTTGAAGTGAGTTACGGAGACTACTCATCGCAAAACCGCACGCGGCAAGCAGCAAACGCCATGCCGTTCGGGTGGGCGCGGCCGATTGACGTGCTCGGCCTATCAATCCTCGGCGGTGACAACCATGTGGCGTCGCGCGATGCCCGTTTGCGACAACCGATTTTCTAAATATAATGTCGTTTTTCACCGCCGGCGTCGCTCGGCGCGCTCCATCCGTTCCTCGACCTGGGATGTTTCTGATGTTGTCTCGCCCATTGGCTGCAGGTATTGGTGCTTTCATCATGGCCGCGAACGCATTTGCCGCAAGTACGATCGAAGTCCAGGTCAATCAGCCCGGCCACGCCATCTCGCCACAACTGTGGGGGATCTTCTTCGAGGACATCAACCTCTCCGCCGACGGCGGCATCTATCCCGAGCAGGTTCGCAACCGCTCGTTTGAAGACGCTGCCGAGCCGGAGTTCTGGAGCCTTGCCAAAGGTTCCGACGCCCGCTGCGAACTGGCGATTGATGACTCGATGCCGCTCAACCCGCTGAACCGCAAGGCGCTGCGGATCGATTCGCGCGGCAAGTTTGTCCTCGAGAACGGCGGCTACTGGGGAATGAACGTCGCCGCGGGTGAAAAGTTCGCGTTCAGCACGTCGGCCCGCGCGACCGGCCGCCTGCAAGGCCCCGTGACCGTGCAACTGGTGGATGACAGAGAGAACGTGCTCGCCGAAGCCAACGTCGCGCCCCGCAGTGATCAGTGGCGCAAGTACGAAGCCACGCTTACCGCCACCAAGAATTACCCGCAAGCGAAATTGCGCTTGAGCGGCGAATGCGAAGGCGAGTTGTTTCTGGACATGGTCTCGCTCCTGCCGCAAAGCACCTGGAAGAACCACGGCCTGCGCCCCGACCTCTGCGAAATGCTCGATGGCCTCAAGCCATCGTTCTTCCGCTTCCCCGGCGGCTGCTGGGTCGAAGGGGAAAACATGTCCCGCATGTACCAGTGGAAGAAAACCATTGGCGATGTCTCGCAGCGCACCCCCCTCTACAACATTTGGGGTTACAACGCCACGCATGGCCTGGGCTATCACGAGTATCTCCAACTGGCGGAAGACCTCGGCGCGGAGCCGCTCTTCTGCGTGAACTGTGGCATGTCGCACAAAGAAGTCACGCCGATGGAGCAAATGGCCCAATGGGTCCAGGATGCCCTCGACGCGATCGAGTACGCTAACGGCCCGGTCGATTCCGTGTGGGGCGCCCAGCGCGCCGCGGCGGGGCATCCCGAGCCGTTCAACCTGAAGTACGTCGAAATCGGCAATGAAAACGGCGGACCGGCTTACAACGAACGCTGGCCGCTGTTCGTCAAAGCGCTCAAGGCGAAGCATCCGGAAATTGTGCTGATCGCCAACCACTGGCTGGGCGATTACCCGCGCACGCCCGCGCCCGAGGTCGTTGACGAACACTACTACAACACGCCCGAGTTCTTCATGGAGCAGGCGCATCGGTACGACGATTACGATCGCAGTGGCCCCAAGATTTTCGTGGGCGAGTTCGCTGTGACGCGAAACGGTGGCCAGGGCAACCTCCGCGCCGCCATTGGCGAGGCGGCCTTCATGACCGGCGTTGAACGCAATTCGGACGTCGTCAGCATGGCGTGCTACGCGCCGCTGCTGGTGAACATGAACCACCGCCGCTGGAACCCCGACCTCATCAATTTCGACAGCCATCGCGTGTACGGCATTCCCGGCTATTACGTGCAGCAACTGTTCAGCCAACATCGCGGCGACAAAGTGCTCCCGGTCAAGGTGGAAACCAAGGTCGAAGTCTCCGATCCGCCCAGCGGCGGCATCGGCGTTGGCTGTTGGAACACCCAGGCCGAGTATAAGGACATCAAAGTGACCGACCCCTCGGGCAAGGTGTTGTTTGAAGACAACTTCGCTGACGGCGCCAAAAACTGGACACAACTCGGCGGCAAATGGACTGTCGCGGACGGCGCGCTGAAGCAAACCGTCGAAGGCGAGTTCATCCGCGCTCTCGCCGGCGACCGCAACTGGACCGACTACACGCTGGAATTGAAAGCCCGCAAGCTCACTGGCCGCGAGGGCTTCTTAATTCTGTTCCACATCCAAGGCGATGACGATCGCACTTGGTGGAACATCGGCGGTTGGAGAAACACTCAACACGCGCTCGAAATGGGCGGGCAAGTTGATCCGCACCGCGGCCAAATCGAAACGGGCCGCTGGTACGACATCAAGGTGGTCTGCACTGGTGAACGCGTTGAGTGCTACCTCGATGGCAAGCTGGTCCATGACGTCAAAGGCGCCCGCCAACGCATCGCCGAAACCTTCGCCAGCGCCTCGCTCGACGAGCAAGCGCAGGAAGTGATCGTCAAAGTCGTCAACACCACACGCAATGGAACCGAAACCACGCTCAACCTGCCGGGCTTGTCCGATGGTTGGCGCAAAGTCGAGCAGATCGTCCTCACCGCTGACACGCCGACGGCCGAGAACTCTCTGGAAGAACCGACCGCCGTGGCTCCCAAATCGAGCACCTTCACCCTCGAAGGCAATCAGCTCAAACGGCAGTTCCCCGGCAACTCACTCACGGTGCTGCGGATTCCGCTTAAATCGAAGTAAAGCCCGAAGGAGCCCCCGTTCGTCAGGTAAATGGGTAACACAGTCCACAAGGCGCCGGAGAAAAACATCGTCTTTTCAGAAAACTCCGCGAACATTTTGCGTCGGCCGACATCTATGTTTACAAGTCCCGCGCATCGCGGTTCATATTCCAACCACCCTTTCGACCTTCTTTCCCATGTCTCGGCTCAACCCTTACAGCCTGCCCCTAGCGGAGCGATCCGTCAGGGAGAAACGCGTAGCCGATGTGTTGTATTCCCTCGCAATAAGCGAGCGGGGTGGCAACTTTGGTAGCACTGCGCTCGCGAGCGATGCGTGGGGCTGGTGACGCTTGGCTGAACTCTTTATGAAGAGTTCTTAAGCCCGGCGTCGCATGACGCCGGGCTTTTTTCGCGCCTCAACCAAAGCATGGGTTGGTAGCTGAGACGGTCTAGCAGCGGATTGAAACCCCGCAGACGAGGATTCGAGCGCCTCCCAACCCACTCCTGCGCACCCGGTGCGCAAACACCGTAAATACAAGAACCACCCCCCAGCCCTGTTCGTCTACTGGCCTTAGGATGGCGGCCTTTCAAACCGCAGCAGGCGGGTTCGATTCCCCCACAGGGCGTTGGAGGAGGATTGAGGAAATGGGATTTGGGATGTCGAGATCGGTTCCAAATCCCAATTCCTACATTCCAATCCCTCCCGGCTTCGTGGTGTCAGCGGCAGCATGCGCGACTTTTAATCGCGGCGGGGCAAGTTCGAATCTTGCCGAAGCCACTTAGCGTTTGATGTTTGACAACTCACAAAGCAAAGATCGCACCCATGATGTAGTGGGAACCTACTTGCTTGCCAGGTAAGAGACGTCGGTTCGATTCCGGCTGGGTGCAGTTCAACGCAACAACAGTCCCGTAGCTCAGCGGCAAGAGCGGCTGTCCTACAAACAGCGGGTCAGTGGTTCGAGTCCACTCGGGATTACTTGCCAAACACATTCGCCAGGGTAGACCAATTCACCAGGAGTCGCCTCGCTTAGAACGAGGAGAGTGCGGCGAGCGAATCCCTCCCCTGGTACTTCACAGAATTAAGAGCGATGGCGCCATAGTGTAGTGGCTCTGCACACTTCCCTGTCGAGGAAGAAGTCGGGGATCGAAACCCCGTGGCGTCGCTTGAGTAATCACAAGAAGCAGCGGCAAGGTACGCAAACTGGAAAAGCGACCGAGCTCAGACCTCGGTGACGATGTGGGTTCGACTCCCACCCTTGCTACTTACGACAAAACGAGACGTGCTCCTCACGGCCGGCTGTAACCCGGTTGTCGCAAACTTGTGAGGTGGACGACGAGAGGTTCGATTCCTTCACGTCTCACTGCATTGATGAAAAACGTTCAGCGAGCGCCGGCGCCGGTGGAGCCTCATAAGCTCGACTCGCTTGGTTCAACTCCAAGGCTCGCTACTGAGAAGCTTTTGGCTATCAGCTATCGGCTGTCGGCGAAGTGCGGATAGCTGATGGCCGAGAGCCGACAGCCTCCTTCGGAAGGTAGCCGGATACGGTTCGCCGGGGCGGTTTGCTAAACCGCTCACGCTTCGCACGAGGTCCTGGGAGTTCAAATCTCCTGCCTTTCGCTCACGTAGATCAAAAAATCGCGAACGCGAGCCGCGATGGTTGTGTCCGCCGAAGATACAGGTCTGTGCTCCTGGGAGAGCAGCGCGGCTCCAACCCGCGTCCACTGGGTTCGAATCCTAGCGGACCTGCTTGATGTGGCTGCTGGCTATCAGCTATCGGCTGTCAGCCAAGAGCCGACAGCCGATAGCCTCTTCCGCCCGGTGAGTGTGATGGACAGCACGCGACGCTTCGAACGTCGCAGACGAGGTTCAATTCCTTGACCGGGTGCTCACGATTTACCACTCACGACTCACCCTTCCTGTCCTCGGAGTGTGCCGGACCCGCACGCAACTTTGCGGAAGTTGAAGATGAGGTTCAATTCCTCACGAGGATGCTGTGATGACAAACCATCAACAAATTTCAAGCAAGGTGAAGATCGCAAGACCAGCGGCGCGCTCCGCCCCCGTCGGCGCGGCGTGTTCCGAACATGGGTTATAGCGAGCCGATGTTTCGCCACCAACGGTTAGCTCAGTAGGTTAGAGCACCAGACCCTTAATCTGGAGTCACGGGTTCGAATCCCGTACCGCAACCGGCAAGTCTGTAAAACTTGCTCGACAAGAACCCAAGGGCAACGGACGAACCGACGAATCCGCCGCTCGCAGCACTGTGCCGCGCGCGGCAGCGCTCACCGGCGCTTTGTAGGATGGGGATGCTGTACCGCGCGCGGCGCCAGTACCGGACGAACGACGCTCACGAACCATCGTCAGCGCTCCGCCGTTCGAGACCGCGCCGCGAACGTTACGGCTTTAACCGTCCTCCGCTTCCGGAAGCGTGATTCCCGTTTCGCTCCGTTGCCCGCGGGCCCTTTGAAACAATCCCCCTCCGCGTTCAGCTACCGTGAGCGCGGCTAACGTAACAACCGACCACTGACTACTAACCCCTAACTACCTCCCATGTACCCGTTCAAAACAATCCGCATCCTCCGCTACGAAGTCGGTCTCCTGTTCCGCGATGGCGAGTTCCGCGGCCTGCTCGGCGCCGGCCGGCACTGGTTCTTCGATCCGCTGCGTAAAGTGCGCGTCGAAGTCGTCTCGCAGCGCGCGCCGTGGCTCATGCACGATCAGCTTGACGTGATCGTCAAGAGTGGAGCCCTCGCGGGCCGAGCCGAAGTGGTCGACCTGAAGGACCACCAGCGCGCGCTCGTGTGGATCGACGGCCGCTTCAGCCACCTGCTCCCGCCGGGCCTGTATGCCTACTGGACCGGCGCCAAGCAGGTGCGCATCGAGCTGCTCGATGTGACCGCCGCGCGGTTCGTTCACCCGGCGTTCCCGGTGATTGCGCGCAGCCCGAACGCGGCGCACACGCTCGACCTCTGCACGGTTGATCGCAACCACGTGGGTGTGGTCTACCAGCAGGGCGAGTACGCCGAAACCCTGCCGCCGGGCCAGTATGCTTGGTGGCGCGGCGTCGGCGATGCCAAAGTCGTTGAGATCGACCTGCGCGAACAGACGCTCGACGTGGCGGGCCAGGAACTGATGACCGCCGACAAGGTGACGCTCCGCATGAACGCGGTGGTCACCTACCGGGTGGTCGATGCCCGCCAGAGTGTGAGTGTCGCCGATGGCGCCACCCAGTCGCTCTACCGCGAAGCGCAGCTTGCGCTGCGCGCCGTGGTGGCGGCCCGCGAGCTCGATTCGTTTCTGACCGATAAGGACGCGGTCACCAGCGAGTTCGAGTCGGCCGTGCGTCGCCGCGCCGAACAGCTTGGCCTGGCGGTCGTGTCGGTCGGCGTGCGCGACATCATTCTGCCGGGCGACATGAAGGATCTGATGAACAAGGTGACCGAAGCCAAGAAGGCTGCGGAAGCCAACCTCATTGTCCGTCGCGAAGAAACCGCCGCGATGCGCAGCCAGGCCAACACCGCCCGCCTGCTCGCCGACAACCCGACGCTGATGCGCCTCCGCGAGCTAGAAGCCCTCGAACGCATCGCCGCCGGCGGCAAGCTGAACGTGATGCTCGGCGAGAAGGGCCTGGCTGATCGGGTGGTAAACCTGCTGTAGAAAACCTGAATCGCGAACCGAAGCAGGCCCGCAAGACGCGGGCCTGCTTTTTCGCTGCGCAGTTTCCAACTAAAACGAGCCGGGCTGCAACGCAGTCCACGGCGCAGTGGTGAAGTCTTTCCACGCATTGAGGAAACTCCATCACCACTCACCAAACCCAAACCAACCGCAAGCCGAGTTTTTGCGTCAAAAAACTTTCCTTCCTGTCAACGGCAAATGGTAGCCACCCGCCCCAAGAGGGGTTTGTCAAGAGGCATTTGTGGCCACCCTGAATTTGTAATGTGGCCGCCGTGAATTGTTTCACGTGAAACAATTTCTCCCCCCGGTTATCCCACCGCCATTCGTGCGGAGATTATCAACCGTTGTGCGCAACGCGTAGGGGCAGCGCTCGATTTTCCCGTCTACAATTGGGCCTGTTTGGCGGCTTTTTCCGTCCCGATTGTGCCCATCAACTACCTCTCTAACATGCTTTCCGCACCGCCTGTCGAAGCCGAAATTGGCGCCAAAATCGCCAGCCTCTTTGCCGAACGGGGCGCCTCGCAGTACGGCGGCGAAGGGGTTTCGCAGGAAGAACATGCCCTGCAATCCGCTTTGATGGCCGAAGAAGAAGGCGCCTCGCCGGAGCTCATCGCCGCGGCGCTGTTGCACGATGTGGGCCATTTGCTGCACGACTTGCCGGACGATGCGCCGGACAACGGCGTGGATGATGTCCACGAGAAGCTAGCCGCCGATTGGCTGGCCGGCAAGTTCAAGCCCGAAGTCATCGCAGCGGTTGGCCTGCATGTCACGGCCAAACGGTACTTGTGTGGCTCAGACCCCGAATACTACGCCACGCTGAGCGAACCTTCGAAGGTAAGTCTCGCATTGCAAGGCGGACCGATGTCGGCTGCCGAGTGTGCCGAGTTCCAGCGGCACAAGTACTTCGCTTCTGCGGTTCGGTTACGCAAGTGGGACGATGCGGCGAAGATTCCAAACCTGTCCACGCCGCCGGTTGAGCACTACCTGAAGTATGTCCGGCAAGTTGCTGTATGATGGCCGCTTTCAACTGAGTAATGGCCTTCAATGAAAAGGGCCATCAACTGACCTAATGGCGAAAACGATTGCAATCATCGGCGGCGGAATCGTGGGGCTCTCCCACGCGTGGGCCGCCGCGCGGAGCGGCGCTCGCGTGCTGTTGTTTGAACGTTCCCCAGTTGCGGCGGGTTCTTCAGTCCGCAATTTCGGCATGGTCTGGCCCATTGGCCAGCCGCGCGGCGCGTGGCACCAGCTTGCGCTCCGCAGTCGCCAGTTATGGCTCGAGATTCTCAGCGACGCAAAAATTTGGTACGACCCCAGCGGCAGTTTGCACTTGGCTTACCGCGAAGACGAGCGGGCCGTGCTGATGGAATTTATTCAGCAAGCGCCGGCTGATGGTTACGATTGCCAGTGGCTCGATAAATCCCAGGTGCTCGACCGGTCCCGCGCCGCGCAGCCGCGCGGGCTCGTCGGCGGCATGTGGAGTCCGACCGAAGTGTGCGTCGATCCACGCCAAGTAACGCGCGAGTTGCCCAAGTATTTGGCCGAAAAGTGGGGTGTTGAACTGCACTACGGTACGGGGATTGAATCGGTCACGCCCACGTTGGTCACCGCCACCGATGGTCGGCAGTGGGGTGTGGATGGCGTGATTGTCGCCAGCGGCGCTGAGCTCCGCTCGCTTTATTCGGATGTGCTTGAATCGGCCGGCGGGTTCCGCCTTTGCAAGCTGCAAATGCTTCGCACCGCGCCGCAACCAAACGGCTGGCGGATGGGGCCAATGCTCGCCGGCGGATTAACCCTGCGGCACTACCCAACCTTCAAGCACTGCAAGTCGCTCGTGGCGCTCAAGCACCGAATCGCCACGGAGTCGCCGCTCTTGGATCAGTACGGCATTCATGTCATGGCTTCGCAAACGGCCGCCGGCGAGATTACGCTCGGCGATTCGCATGAGTACGATGCGGCAATCGAACCGTTTGACAAAGAAGTGATTAACGACCTGATGCTGGCCGAATTGCGCGGACTGATTCGGCTGCCGGACTTCGCCATCGCCGAGCGCTGGCACGGCATTTACGCTTCGCGGACCGAGGCGCCGATGTTTCTCCACGAACCCGAAGCAGGCGTGCTGCTCACCATTTCAACTGGCGGCTGCGGCATGACCATGTCGTTTGGCCTGGCGGAACAAAACATCGCTAGTTGGCTTGGTTCGCAGAAAGTCCACAAGCCCGCCACCGCCGCCACCATCTAACGCCCGACCCTTGGTGATTCGCACATGGTGAAAGAGACGAACCGCGCCCGTGATCTGCTGCAAGTTCGGGGTGTGGTGCTCGATTGGGCCGGCACAACAGTGGACTTTGGCAGCCGCGCACCCGTGGCCGCCGTGTGTGAGGTCTTCGCGGCGAGCGGCGTTAAGCTCACGACCGACGAAGCCCGCGGCCCGATGGGCCGCGCCAAGCGCGATCATCTCCAGGCAGTACTCTGCTTGCCGCGAATCGCGGCCCGCTGGCGCGAAGTACATGGCCGCGAGTGGAAGGAAGCGGACCTGGATGAGCTGTACCAGAAGTTTCTTGGCATTCAGTCGCAGTGCATCACGGCAGGTTCGAGTGTGATTGATGGCTGCCCGGAAGTGATCGCGACGTTGCGTGCGCAAGGACTCAAGATCGGTTCGAGCACCGGTTACACGCGCGAACTGATGGAAGGCGTGATGCCCCGCGCCGCGGAGGAAGGTTATGCGCCCGATACGGTGGTGACTTGCAGCGACGTCTCACCCGGCCGCCCGGCACCGTGGCTGATTTATGAGAACGCCAAGCGACTGGAGCTTTTTCCACCGGCCGCGATCGTGAAAGTTGATGACACCGTAGCCGGCATCGAGGCTGGCCAGAATGCGGGCGTGTGGTGTGTCGGCGTAGTGAACAGCGGCAACGAAGTGGGGTTGTCGCTCGAAGAATTCAACTCGCTCACGCCAGCTGATCGCGCAGCGCGGATTGCCGTCGCGCAGCAGCGTTTGACCGCCGCGGGTTCGCATTTTCTCATTGACACCATCGCCGATTTACCGGCGGCGATCGGGGAGATCAACGCCAAGCTCGCCGCTGGCGAACGGCCGTAGTCGGCGCCGTCGCTAGTCGTCAACCAGCACATCGGCGAGGGTGTCGGAGAGCAGCCCGCAGAACTCGTCACATGCGGCAGACGTGTGCGCCAGTGAGAGATAGAGTTTCGTTCCCATCGGATTGAGGAACACTCCACGGCGGAAGAGCTCCAGCATGATCTTCCGCGCCAGTTTCGGCGTTTTGTGCTGACTGGTGCGGTAGTCGTGCGGTTCGCTTGCCACCAGTGCAATCTGCGCGAGTGGCCCGTCGCCGAGCACTTGGGCGGTCACGCCGTGCGATTTCAGCATGTGCCGCATTTGTTGGCGGAGATAGTCGCCCAGCGCGTAAAGCTGTTCGTACACCCCGTCGCCGCGCAAGATTTCCAAGCACGCTAGCGCCGCGGAACAGGAGAGTGGATTTCCACCAAGCGTGGAAGCGGTCCAGACATAATCGTCTTCCGCACCGAGCCGATCTTCCCGCACGAGCTCCATAATGTCCGCACGGCCGCCGAAAGCGCCGATAGGCATTCCGCCGCCGAGCGCTTTGCCGTACGCGACGAGGTCGGGAACCACCCCGTATTTTTCTTGGGCGCCGCCGTAAGCCAACCGGAAGCCGGTGACAACTTCGTCGAAGGCGAGCAGCACATCGTTGGCGTCGCACACTTCGCGCAGACCGGCGAGGAAACCTGCTGCGGGCGGCAAACAGCGCTGGAGTGGTTCGACAATCACCGCGGCAAGTTCACTAGCATATCGCTCGATAATCTCGGCGGTGGTTTCGAGATCGTTGAAGGGCGCCACCAGCACGCCGCCTTCATGGTGGGCGGTGATGCCTGCGGAGGAAGGATCGGCGGTGGGAAAGGCCGGCGGTTGGTGGGGGAACAAGCTGGTCACGCCGACATCGTGGGCGCCGTGATAAGCCCCTTCAAACCGCAACACGCGGCGGCGGCCGGTGAAGGCGCGAGCCAGGCGCAAGCAGTACATGGTCGCTTCCGTGCCGGATGCGCAGAACCGCACCGCTTCGCAGGCGGGGCTAAGCCGAATCAGTTCTTCCGCGAGTGCCAGCGACGATTCGTTCACATAGGCAAAGTTCGACCCGAACGGTAGCTGGCTCGCCACGGCCCGCGCGATGCGGGGATCGGCGTGGCCAATCAGCACGGAGCCCCACCCCATTGAGAAATCCAGAAACTCGCGGCCATCTGCGGTTTTTAGCCGGCAACCCTGGCCACTGCGAATGACCGTGGCTAATTCGGGCGGCAGATTGAATTCGCCGTTGGAACCCGCGGGAAAAGCAGCTAGCGACCGATCGGCCGCAGTGGAAGCGAGTAGCATGGCAATGTTCTGTCGAGGTCAGAGGGCGTGCGAAGGGGTGGCTAACTTTTGCGCCAGCTTGGCTAAATTCTTTTCCGAGCTGGCTAAGTCTTTAGCCAGCCGAGCTCGCTTTAGTGTGCTGAAAGTCGCGATTCACGCAACTGGCTTTCGCGTCCGGGGGCACTCAAATTGCGCAGTTCGCCGTTCCGGTTGCGGGCCTCGCGATTGCTTTATGCAGTTTGTGTGAAGAACGTAGGAAAACAAGACGGGGGATGCTATGCTGCTGCTCGGGATTGCGCTTCCCGATGGCGAAGCCTCGCCGGGAAGTTTTTGGTTTTGAGTTTCGCCCGACCGCATGAGCAAAGCACCGCGTATCGCCCTGCTAATCGACACCGCCACCACGTGGGGCGCGGGACTGATTGAAGGCATTACGGAGTACGCCCAGACGGCGGGCAATTGGTCCTTCTTCTTGGAGCCGCGGGGCAAGTACGACCGGATGCTCCTGCCCACGGGATGGCGCGCGGACGGGGTCATCGCGCGGATCACGCATCAAGACCTCGCGACGCAACTGATCGAAACGCGCATCCCGGCGGTGAATGTGTCGTGGTACCGGTTTGGCGAGAATTTGATTCCGCGCTGCACGTGCGATGAAACATCGGCGGCGCAGTTGGCGGCGAAGTACTTTTTGGATAAGGGCTTTCGGCAGTTCGCGTACTGCGGCTCGTCACTGCGGCCCAACTACAGCGATCGGTTTGGCGCGGCGTTTGTGGAGTGCTTGCGGCAGGCGGGGCACACCTGCACGTGCTTTGCGCCGAGTTACGATCAGTATTCCAAGCTGGGTTGGGATCAGCAGATTTCGCACCTTACGCAATGGCTGGTCGCGCTGCCGAAGCCGGTAGCGCTGCTGGCGTTCGATGATTTGCAGGGTCGGCAGATTACCGAAGCGTGCGCCGAGGCCGATTTGCTGGTGCCGCATGACATAGCGGTGCTGGGGGGCGAGCACGACGAATTGTGCAGCCGCATCTCCCGGCCGCCGCTCTCCAGCGTCGATCAATCGCCACAGGAAGTGGGTTATCAAGCAGCACAGATGCTCGCCCGATTGTTGCGGGGCGAATCTCTCCCGGAAACCAAGGTGCTGATCCCCCCACGCCGAATCATCTCCCGTCAATCGACGGATAAATCGGAACTGGCGGACGACCTGCTGGCCGAAGCGATGCGTTTTATTAACGGCCACTACGGCGAAGATCTCAGTGTGAACGATATTTTGCGGCAAGTGCCGCTGAGTCGGCGGGCGCTGGAAAAGGGTTTCCGCAAGCACTTGGGGCGGTCACCGGCCGAAGAGATTCGCCGCGTGCGAGTGGAGAAAGCGCTCACCTTGCTGTGCGATACATCGTGGTCGGTGACGAAGATCGCGGGGGCGTGTGGGTTCGATCGGCCGGAGCTGATGACGCGGGCGTTTCGGCGTGAATTGCAAGCGACGCCGTCACAATTTCGCAAACGACATCGGGCGCATGTGGCGGAATCGAGTGGCGGAGTGCCGTAGAGACCTAGCGCCGAGTCGGGAGCAGGGTGGCGTGAGGCCCCCGGAGTGTAGGGAGTTTGCGCTGCCTACCGGGGTCTGAAGCTCTCCGGTTCGCTGTTAACGCGGGATATGTTTTCTTGTTCTTCACGTTCCGGTGCGCCGGAGGGCACGGATGTTCGGCGACACTCTTACGCACTTCCGGCGGCGGCTTGCCGGGGCAAGCCCCTCCACGCTGAATCTGTATGCCATCGCGTGCGCGTTTGTCACCTACTTCTGCATGTACGCATTTCGCAAGCCGTTCTCGGCGGCGACGTACGAAGGGCTCACCGATCCGTGGGGCGGCGAGCTGAAAACCACGCTGGTGATTAGCCAAATTGTGGGCTATGCCGCTTCGAAGTTCCTGGGCATCGGGATTGTTTCAGCAACCACGCGGAGGCAGCGGGTGGCGCTCTTGGTGGGGCTCATCGTGATGGCGGAGTTAGCGCTGGTGCTGTTGGCGCTTGCGCCGATGGATCAACCGCTGCTGCGGGTTGGGGCCATGTTCCTGAATGGTTTGCCGCTGGGGATGGTATGGGGGCTGGTGATTTTGTATCTGGAAGGGCGACAGACTTCGGAACTGATGATGGCGGGGCTTAGTTCGTCGTACATCGTTTCGAGCGGCATCGTTAAGGACGTCGGTCGCGCGCTGATTCCGGGGGAATCGATTCCGCTGGTGGGGCTTTCATTGCCAAATCCCTTTCCGGCGATGTCCGAATTCTGGATGCCGGCGGCGACAGGGCTGTTGTTCATGCCGGTGTTCCTGGTGGCGGTGTGGTTACTCGACCAGTTACCTGATCCCAACGTGCAGGACCAAGCGGAACGCTGTGAGCGAACGGCGATGCAGTCCAGCGATCGCTGGCTGTTTTTACGAACGTTCTGGCCCGGAATCGTCACCGCGCTCGCAGCGTACTTTCTGATCACAGCGCATCGCGATTACCGCGACAACTACATGGTCGATATTTTGGCCGAGATGGGCTACTCGTACGCGTCCGACAAGACCGCCATCTCGCGCACGGAATTGTGGGTCGCAGCAGGAGTGCTGGTGATTTACGGTTCGCTCTTTAAGCTCCGCAGCAATCGGTTGGGCCTCACCGCGTTGTATGTCGTGATCGGGAGTGGACTAGCGCTGATGGCGGGTTCCACTTTGCTCTACCAAGCGAAAGGGATCAATGGATTTTGGTGGCTCACGCTGTTGGGGCTGGGCGGGTACCTCGCTTATGTGCCGTTTGGCTCGATGCTCTTCGAGCGGATTCTCGCCCAAACGCGGTTTGTGGGCACGGCCGTGTTTGGCATCTACTTGGCGGATTCAATTGGTTACTGCGGCAGTATCTCGTCGCAGTTGGTGCGCGACCGCTTGTTCTCGCATTTTACGCGGGGCGAGTTTCTGGCCGGCCTGGCTCTGTTGACCTCGGCCTTGGGATTGGTGCTGCTGGGTGGGAGCGGATGGTACTTTCTCGCGAGCGGTCCCAGATCTGGTCACAATTCGCTCACTTCGGCTGGTAAGGCACCGTAATGGAGTTTCGGAAATCCGACGAATGTGATGAGAATGCTGTGTTCCGTGCGCAAAAAGTCAAAAGTATGCATTGCGCCAAACAAATATTCACAATTTTTCCAGAATCCTTTTTGAGAACCAGTGAACTTTCTTAACAATCGGTGGGCAAACTCATCCCTACTGCTTCAGCACGCGTAAGACCGAAGCTCACGCAGCTTCCACCAGGAGTTGCGAGCGGCGAGCAAGTCCCCTGCAGTGCAGTTTGGAGCGCGGCGGTTCGGCTGAGGAGCGGGCGAATCCGACGAGATCAAGTGACCAGCTTATGAGGGTTTTCAATCTAGGGAGGTTTCGCGCCATTGGGTGCGATCCCGGGAGTAATCACCAAGTTTTTGATTGAGAGGGCACGACTAATGTTGACAACTGTGAGACACTTGGCCGCGACGGGGATGACGATCATCGCCTGCGGCGCTTCTGCCTGGGGCCAAGCAACCCCCATTTCACCAGCGACTCCGCGGGTTGCGACGTACTCGCAAAACTTCGATAGCTTGGCTGGTTCGCTACTGCCGAGCGTGAACGAACGCATCGGCACTGCGCTGCAAACCGTGGTCGCCAGCACCCCGAACACGTCGGCGATTTCCGGTGTGTGGAGCAATTCGGCCGCCGGTTGGACTAAAAACAATTTGCTGAACTCGTATGATGGCTCGCCGACGATTACCGTGGGTGTCCCCGGCCAAGGGTTGCCGAACTACGGCGTCGATGAATGGGAAGGCTGGAACTTCGCGCGGCTCGATTTCTGGAGTGTGGCGGGGGGAGATCAAAACCGCACTCGCTTTGGCGTCGATACGTTCGCCGGTGATACTGATACCGCCGCGAGTGGTACCGTCGCAGTCGCCGATCCCGATGAGTATTTCGACCTTGGCGGCCAGAACGACGCCGTGAACGGCGGCTACTACAGCACCGGACTCACGAGCCCCTCGTTCGTGGTGCAGGGTGGCTTGCAATACGGTCTGGGCTTCGATTCCAGTTGGCGCGATGAAGCGTTCGATGACTCCGCGTTGGGTGGCGTGCATGTCAACACGAACAATCAAGCGGCGGAAGTGTTGGTAACGTTCGATACCGGTCAGACGATTACGGTTACGAAGTGGAACTCCAACCCCGCGAGCCCCAACTTCAAGAACGACAACGAGGATGAAAATTTCCCCTCTGACGGCTCGGGATTGACCTTCGCCGCTCCCGCCGGTGCCACCTCGGCCAAGGTGACCTTCAACATGGGCAACGCCGCCAACGACTGGTGGTGGGCGATTGATAACGTGAAAGTGGAAGAAGAAACCGGCACGACTAGGTTCTTCGACGACTTCGAAACCTCGGTCACCTTGGGCGACAGCGTAAACGAGCGCGTTGGGCCCGGCGCCCGCGTGACGGTTCCGGATGGCGCCTCGACGACGATTCTTGGAACTTCGTACCCGACTTCGGCGCGGCCGGCATCCTACACGCACGACGCCGCAGCGATCTCTTGGACTCGGCAGAACGACGTAGTTCCCGGCGTGGGCGATCCCAACAACGGCGTGCAGGAATGGGAAGGGTGGAGCTTCATCACCCCGTCGTTCTTCACCTTCGCCGGCGGTTCGGGTCGCGAAGAGTTCACTAAGGCAACCGGTGTGTTCGCGGTCGCGGACCCCGACCAGTGGGAAGACCTGGGCGACCCGGAAGCCACCGCGCTGTTCGATGCTTCTCTGTTGAGCCAAGCGGTTGACATCACCGGCATTCCGGCGGGCCAGTTAGGGGTGTTCTTCGATTCGAGCTGGCGTCCCGATGGCGCCCAGAAGGCGATTCTCACAGTTTCCTACGACGGCGCCACTCCGGTGGAACTGTTGCGTTGGGAATCTGCGTCGGCCAGCCCCTTCTTCAAGGCGCGGGCGACGAACGAATCGATTGGCTTGCTACTGGATAATCCGGCGGGAGCCACCTCTGCCAAGTTTGCCTTCCGCATGCTGGACGGTGGCGACAACTACTGGTGGGGTATCGATAACGTGGTTGTGGGCCAAGTGGTGCCCGAACCCACGAGTATCGCGCTGCTGGGGCTCGCCGCCATCGGTGGCTGGCTTTTGCGGCGTCGGAGCGCTTAGCGTTAAATGCGTTTGAAGATTGAACTGCTTGTCCCGCGTCGGCGTGAGCCGGCGCGGGAGGGCGGTTTGAGAGTGATTCGGAGCGTTGTTTTGGTACGGATCGGTTCGGCACGAATTGGCTGAGCCTTGGACATTGGCAATCGGTTGAGGAGCCTCAGGGAGTTATGGTTACGCAGAAGAGTTCGCGGGGGTGGTTGTTCGCTGGACTGGTTGCGGGCCTAGGGTTCCTGCCGAATCCGGCACAGGCGCAGCTTCTTCTTAATGAGAGTTTCGAGGGCGTAACCTTACGGCCGGTTGTGACGTTCGACACCGAACTGCGCGAGCGTTCCGCGTGGCAAACGGTCGGGCCTAGCGGTCCAGTGGGCTGGACCGAGCTGAACCTGACTACGGTGAATCCGCAGTCGCCCGGAAGCGGCGTGACGGAATTCGCGGGCTGGCGGTTTGTGAACAAAGATTGGTGGATCACGACCTCGGGCGATCAGAATCGCTCGCAGTTTTTGAGTGGCACGGGGATTGTGGCGGTTGCCGATCCCGACGAATGGGATGACTTCGGTGATCCCGCGGGCGATGAGGGGAATCTCGATCCGGCGAATGGGCTGCTCGATTCGACGCTCATTACGCCGACGATTTCGCTCGCGGGGATCGCTGCCAACGCGGCCAAGGTGACCTTCAATTCTTCCTGGGTGCCGGAAGATCAGCAACTTGGCACGCTGACCGCCGTTTACAACCGAGGGACTCCGCAGCAATCGAGCGTGGTGCTGCGAACGTATTCATCGGTCGAATCCAGCGCCAATTTCAAACCGGAAGCGCTCAACGAAACGGTGCTGCAGGACCTGCAAAACCCGGCGGGTGCCACCAACGTACAACTGGAGTTTCGCCTGCAGGGGAACAACGACTGGTGGTGGGCGATTGACAATGTGAAGGTCTTCACGGGGACTAACCCTGGCGGCGATGGCGTGCTGCGGCTGACGGTCAATCGAAACACGGGCGAGGTGCGCATCAACAATGCCACCGGTTCGACGGTCAACCTGCGGGGCTACTCCGTCCGTTCGGCGGCGGGGGTGTTCAACGAAACAGAGCCCGATTTTCTCTCGCTGACCAATAGCAGTTGGATTAAGGCGACCCGAACTAACGATACCGCGAATGATGTGAGCGAAGTGCATCTGACGAGCGCGCCGTTGACAAACGGCTCGAACATTAATCTCGGTCCCGGCGTGTGGCAAGGATTTTACCGGGAACTCTCGGATTTGACATTCGATTATTTGGTCGCGGGGAATGACAATCCTATCAAAGGGATCATTGAGTTCACCGGCAACGGCGGGAATCCCTTCCCTCTACTGGACCTTAACTTCGATGGCTTAGTAAGCATCCTCGATTGGAATACCTTCAAAGCGGGCTACGGTACGAATTTGGTTGGTCTCACTGAAGCGGTGCGGTACGCGAAGAGTGACCTCGATAACAACTCGGTCCACAACCTGAGCGACTTTTTGGAGTTCCAACGGCTCTACAACCAAGCGAACGGCCCAGGGTCTTTTGCCGCGATGCTCGCGGCAAGCAACGCGGTGCCCGAACCACACACCGCTCTGCTGGCGCTGCTGGCGGGTTGTGGATGGCTGCTCCGTAAGCGTCGGGGCGCTGTGCTCGTTGCCGCGTTGGGGATTGTGGCTGCGATCAGTACGCCGGCTCGCGCTCAGCTCGTCCTGCTGCAAGAAGGTTTCGAGAACGTGACACTCGGCCCTTTTCAGGAGGAAACCGTTGGCGCCGGGCCGCAGGTCTGGACGAACGTCTTCCCTGCTGGCTGGACCACCGACAACAGCGGCGTGCCGGGCATTGGCAATCCAGCGACGGATGGCGTGCGAGACTGGTCGAACTGGGCCATCGCCAAGAAATCGGCCTGGGACGACAACGAACAGGACCGCGAGCTCTTCACCCGCGCCTCTGGCAACGTGATGGTGGCCGACGCCGACGAATGGGAAGACGCCGATAATCCCGCTAAGGCTGACATCGCCAAGGCCAGCACGCCAGACAACTTCTACGATGTGTTCGCCAAGACGCCGGTCATCAATATCCCCAGCTTTGTGCCGGCGGGGCGGATTAAGTTTTCGTTCGATTCCTCCTGGCGTCCAGAAGGGAAAGACGATCTCGACCTGACCAACAACCAGCGGGCCAAGATCGTCGCCATCTACAACGGCTCGGTCCGCAAGACAATTATCGATTGGGACTCCGATCCCGAATCGCCCACCTTTAAGCCAGACGCGCAAAATGAGCGCGTCTCGCAGATTGACCTGCAGTTCGACGGTGCGGCAAATAGCACGGTGCAGCTTGAAATCTCCCTGACCCAAGCCTGGAATGATTGGTGGTGGGCGCTCGACAATCTCTTGATCGAAGTTCCCACCAACCCCGCCAAGCTGCGGATCAACACCGCCAACGGCCGGGCGCAGCTGGTGGGCAACGATGTGATCTCCAGCAGCATCACCGCGATTGATATCAAGAGCCCCAGCGGCAAGTTCAACCCGAACGTTGCGGGCGGCTTGGCGACTTCGCTCACCTCCACGGCCGATGGGCCGGACGCCGGAACAACCGCCGGCGACTCCCCCGGCGAGCGCTGGGAACGGCTCTCTTCCACCACCACTCAGTATGCCGACGCGTTTTTGTTTGGCTCTTCCTCGTTCACCTCCGCCAACACAGCATCAATCGGAGCATTGATGAATACTGCCACTCTCAGCACGAACCCCGCCACGGCGACTTCTCAAAGCGATTTGGTCTTCACCTACTCCTTGGCGTCGGGGAATATCGTCACCGGCATCGTGGAATACTACTTCCAGCAAACCCCGCTGCCGGGCGACTTTAACGCGAACGGCGTGGTGGATACTGCGGACTACACGGTGTGGCGGGACAATCTTGGCGCCGGCACGGAAACCGCGCTCAATGGTAACGGCAACGGAACCGGCGGCGTCGACGCTGCTGACTACACGCTGTGGAAGAATAATTTCGGCGCCAGCTTGCCGGCGAGTGCGGCGGCCGTGCCGGAGCCGACCACGCTGTGGCTCGCTGCGGTTGGCTTGGTTGCGGCGCTCGTTCGCCGCAAGGGTCTAGCGCTGCTTTCGGTGATTGCTCTCAGCGCGTCAGTTGCCCAGGCGGCTGATCCGCCGGCGCCCTTTGTTGATCGACTCTATCGCTTCGGCGACAGCGATACCGGCAATACCATCGGCGCGCAGGTCACGCAGCAAGACGCCAATGGCACGCGCTTCACGCGGGACTCGGCGGGTTCGCCGGGGATGAACCAGTTAATTCATCTAGCCGTTGTCAGCACCTCAGCGAATTATCCGACCTATGTCAGCACCACCGATCGCCCGGACGGTTTAGGGGGCATCGGCATTCGCTTGAATGCTTCCAATTTCGACCGGCATCGGCTGCGCACGGGATTCGGCGAAGCGCTCAATTTCCCCGAGCAGAGTCCGTCATCCTCAGCGTCGCTGGTGAACCCAGGTGGCACGCTGAATTACTTCCGCATCAATGACCGCGGGTTCGAACTGTGGGTCAAGCCGACGAACGTTGGTACGGAACAGCACATTGTGATGGATAGCCAGCAGCATGGCGTGCTGATCGATTCGACCGGCAAGTTCAACATGCGATATGCCAGCAAGTACGAAGTGACCACCACCCAACTGCCGGGGCCCGACAATGTCCTGGGCACGGCCGATGACATCTTGCAGACTAGCGACCCCGTGGTTACTCCGGCGAATTACGCCACCGATGTGACCGCGGTGAACAACACTTGGTACCACCTTTCCGTGGTGCGGCCAAATGGTCCGGGGAACGGGTCAATCTTCTACATTAACGGCGTGGCGAAGGCGGTCACCTTTGGCCAGTACGCGGTGGAGACGATCGTCAACATCGGCGAAGGAAACGTCTTTACGAATCTCGACAGCCTCGATATTTCGCCGCTGACGGTCGGGTGGAAGACCGATGCTTTGGAGCTTGATCCGGCGGCCCCCAACAACTCGCTGATGTTCCGCGGCATTGTGGACGATCTCAAGATGTTCGTGATGGGGCTGAACGATAACGACAATCTTCCCGGCGGGGGCAGCAACGTGCTGAACGATTACGGCGAGTACATTTTCGCCCGGGATAATGGTTACGCGAGCAAGTTCAAGCCGGCCGTGGATGGCGACATCACCGGCGGCGCCGGCGGCATCCCCGACGGCGTGGTGAACTTGGCCGACGCCACGGCGTTCGCCGCCAACTGGCTGTTTGAAAAGCGGCTCACCGGCGTCGACTCGGTTACGAACATTAGTTCGAGCCGGCTGATCGGCGACCTGACGACCCGTGCTAAAGGCGACTTCAACTATGATGGCATCGTCAACCTTAAGGACTGGGCGATCCTGAACAACAAGAACCCCAGTGCGGGCGCGCTCGCGATGCAAATCATCACGGGCGTGGTGGTTCCCGAGCCAACGTCGGTGGGGCTGTTGGCGGTGGCGGCGCTTGGCGGCTTAGTTGCTCGGCGGCGCCGTTAAAGTCGCGGGTCAAGCGATTGGTTTGTCAACGAATGTGCGCAATCGATAGCGGCAGCTTTCGCAAGCGTGGGTTATAACTTTAGCATCCAGTTCCCTTCACCGGCGCTAGAGCGTCGTGGGCTGGATGTCGCAGGCACAGAGCATTTGGTCTTGGAGGCCAATCGTATGCGTCGCTTTCTCGCTCAGTTTCGGTCGGTTCGCACCGGTTTTACGCTGGTCGAAC
Source organism: Pirellulales bacterium (assembly GCA_022841705.1). Lineage (GTDB taxonomy): Bacteria > Planctomycetota > Planctomycetia > Pirellulales > Lacipirellulaceae. The sequence continues at coordinate 314,845 of JALHQZ010000002.1, read as the reverse complement.
TGTTGGTGGTGATCGCCATCATTGGCATCCTGGTGGCACTGCTCTTGCCGGCTGTGCAGGCAGCCCGGGAGGCGGCCCGACGGAATCAGTGCAGCAATAATCTCAAGCAGAACGCTCTGGCGGTGTTGAACTTCGAGTCCACCCGCGGAAAGCTGCCCCCGGGTGCTTACCTCGGCGAAGGAAGTTCCTGGTCGGCGTTCATTTTGCCGTTCATCGAAGAAGCCACTGTTTTTGGCACGCTGAAAATTGGCGAAGATGACAATGGTAACTTTCAATGGGGTTCGCCTGGCGGCGCAGAGTACAGCGACGCGACGAAGTTGGGTCCACAATTCCGAAACATCCAGCTCGTGGAAACTGTAATTTCCTCATACCGGTGTCCTTCAACCGCCTTACCTGAACATATCCGCAACGTTTCTGCTGATAATTACTTGGTGATGCGGCGTGTTCCAGCGTCGTACCTCGGCGTTGCTTCGGGGTTGGCTAAGAGCCAGCATCCAGCTTTCTGGCTGCGAGTGAAGAGGAATCCACCGCAACAACCTTTGTGGGAGGGTGCGGATGGAGTGCTTGTCGGCATTCATCACAAGGAAGATAAGTTTGGGCAAATCCCGCTTAGGAAAGTCCTGGATGGGACTTCCAAAACCGTTCTCATGGGCGAAGCCGTGAGTGACTTTGAAACGCTCGAAGAATTGAGCATGAGTCCCGAGGCAGTCGAAGGAAGTCGGAAGGATCATTGGCATGGCGGTAGCGACGACATTGATACCGCGATCGGCGGAGGCTTTAGCGATATCTCCGAGTTCTTGGGATCGACGGCCGTTCCGATTAACTTGCAGCGTACCCCCCGAGAGAATCAAGACATCTGTCGATCACCAAGTGCCGCCGCCTGTCAAGCGTTGCAACTGAGCTTCGGCAGTTCGCACCCTGGCATCGTGCAGATGGCCTACGTGGATGGCCACGTTGAAGCTGTTCAGGAAAGTATGGACGCCCAAGCTTGGAGTGATGTCGGCACCCGCGCCAGCCAAACCTTTACCACCGGTGGCGTAATTCGCGACTAGCTAACTCGTGGGTGCCAGGTTCCGCAGTTCCCGCGGTAGCGGGAATGAGACGTGTTCTTCCCGAATCGTGCGCGGCTCGACCGTCGCCCCAAAGCGGGTCCGCAGATAGTCGAGGCATTCCTCCACCACATTTTCCGGTGCGCTGGCGCCGGCGGTCACCAGCACGGTGTCGGCGGCGGTGAACCAGTCGTCGCGGATGTCGCCGGCGCCATCGATCAGATGCGCGGCGATTCCTTTCTCTTTAGCTAGCTCGGCGAGCCGCTGGCTGTTGGAACTGTTCTGGCTGCCGAGCACCAGAGCGACCTGCGCTTCATCGGCCAAGAGCGCCACCGCTTCTTGCCGGTTCTGCGTGGCGTAGCAGATATCGTCCTTCGGCGGTGAAGCAATGTGCGGGAAGCGTTCGCGCAGCCGCCGAATGATGCGGTTGGCGTCGTCCACGCTGAGGGTGGTTTGCGTAAGGTACGCGACTTTGGTTTCGTCGGCGACCTGTAGTTCGGCGACCTCTTCCGGCGTTTCCACCAGTACAATTGCCTCGGGCGCTTCGCCCATCGTGCCAATCACCTCGTCGTGCCCTTCGTGGCCGATGAGGAAGATGGTGAACCCTTCTTTGGCGTACTTGATTGCTTCCAGATGCACCTTGGTGACGAGCGGGCAGGTGGCGTCGATCGCCCGCAGCTTGCGCTCGCGGGCCAGCTTGCGAATCGCCGGCGATACGCCGTGGGCCGAGAAGAGCAGTGTCGAGCCGAGGGGGACTTCTTCCAGCTCATCGACGAACTTCACCCCGCGGTCCCGAAAGTGCGTGACCACGTATTTGTTGTGGACGATTTCGTGGTAAACGTACAGCGGCGGGCCGAACTCGCGCAGCGCGAGTTCAAGCGATTCGATCGCCATGTTCACCCCCGCACAAAATCCGCGGGGGCTGGCTAGGAGAACTTTCATGCGACGGCGTCCGGTGGAGTGCAGATGTTCAACCGGATTTTAGCCGCTTCTTTCACCTTATACGATGGGCTTAAGATCGTGGGACAGGTTTTCTAGCCAGTCGCGAAGTGCCGCTTCATAAGGGGCGGGGCCGCTGCCCGACAGGCCAGAAAGCCTGTCCCAAGAACAAACTACCCGCGAGAGCGTTCGGCTTTGAACTGCCGGATGACCGGTTCCGGGCCGCCGGGATGGCTCACTCGGTGTTCTTTCACGAACCGATCGAGCGAAACGGACATTTCGCGGTTGAAGCGGAAGAACGCCTCGGCGGCCATGCTGATTGGTTGCAAACCATCCATGCCGTCGGGCAAGAGGACTGTTTTGAAGGAAGCTTGAGTTGACATGATCCGCTTGCCCCGCTCTGCGATTTTCTCCGCCGAATGTTGGCCTGGAATTGTTTCAGCCCCACGCTAAAACTCGCGGGGCAACGGCCAAGCTCAGCGGCTCCACCTGCTTATACGCATGACAAGCAAGCGCTGTTTCACGTTCGGAGCAAAAATGGCGCCGATTGCGGACTGTCGCCATCGGACTTGCCGAACCCGCAAGGGTTCGCAGCGGGCGGCGCCGCACTTCTGGAGCGAATGTCAGGCGAAGTTCAGCCGAAATAAGGCGAAACTGCCGTTTTGGCGGCGAGCGGGCTCGGTCATTACTTCGCCGGCCGTTTCCGCTGGCGCCGCGTTTGGCTGGTCCCGTCGCCTAGAAATTTGGCGCCCGGGCCGCTCATGAAGCGCGCTCGGCGCTCGCTTGCGGTCCGGAACTCGGCCCGCGAAACGGCGCCATCGCGGTTGCTGTCCGACCGCGTCAGCAGCGGGCCGATTCGCTCGGCCAGTTGCTCCGGCAGTTCGGCTTTGGTGATTTTGCCGTCGCCGTCGGCATCGAGCAGCGCGAACAGTTCGCCCGCTTTTGCCGGATCGCGCAGAAGTTCTTGCGGCTCGTACGGTTGGTCGAACCGCTTCGCTGCGGCGCCCTGCTCTTTCTCGATCGCCGCCAATTCGCTCGGGATATCCCAGCGGTTCTGCACCGCGGCCCGCACGGCGACCCGCCCCATCTGCGGCCCCACGCGACCGAGTTCGAAGCGTTCGAGCACGTCGTCTTTATTGGCGTCCACCAGTTCGGCGAGCTGCATGAAGACGTACTTCAGGTCGGCTGGCGCTTCGGTCTTGCTCAGCCGGGAATCGCGATTCGCGTCGAGCTTGAGGAGCATCAGCCGTACCGCCTGCATCCCCGGCTGCCCCCCCGCTTGATTGGATTCCACCAATTTTTCCGGCCGGTCGGGCGCAAGCCCCGCCGCGAACTCGGCCGAAGTGAGGGCGCCGTCGCCATCCTCATCGGCGCCCGCCACCAGCCGCGCGAAGAGCCGCTGGTGTTCGGCAGCGATTTCGTCGGCCACCACTTGGCCGTCGGCGTTTTTGTCGAGCCGCGTGAAGAGGGAATCTTCCCCGCGAACCACCGCGGCCGCCGACAGCGCGTAGAACCAACCCAAAACCAGACTTAGCCGAATCATGCGAAGCTCCTTAGAACTCTGGTGCTACCCTTGATTGTAACCCCACCGGCCCAGCCAGAGTTCCGCCACAGGTCGAAAAGATCCCAACCGGCGGCACGCTACGCATGGACGCCACCTCTCCCATCGGCGTCATCGCCGGTCCGGGAATGGCCATTCACGACTAATTGTTTTGCTTTTCGTCGGCATACGTCCGCCGCGCGAGTGACTGCAAATCCTCGCCACCCTTCAGCGGCGAAAGCCGATACACGAGCTCATACGCATTCGCCCGTGGCCGGTAGCGGTCGAGCGGTTGTTGGCCCCACGAGTCCGTGCCGCCGACGCCGCGCTGGACGCTATCGATGTTCAGCGTGGTGAAGGCGTGCGGCTTTTTCAGCTCGAAATCGTGCTGAGCCCAGATCATCGTTTCGGGGTTGTAGTGCGAAGCGCTGAATTGCAGTGGGGCGTCGCCGATGATGAGGAGCCCGCGGCCTTTGTCCGTGGTGAGCGCCACCCAGCGCACGTCGGTCCGGTTGCCGTTGGCTTGGGGGCGGACGTAGGGGTGATGCAGCTCCGCAACGCTTGCCTTGTAGCGGCCAACCAGCGCCGACGTTTTGCGATCCGGGTAGCTTTCGTGCGGGCCGCGGCCGAACCATTCGGTGCGCTGGAGTTCATTCGCGACGGCGAGGCGCTGACCGAAGCGGAGGAGTTCCGGCAAGCTGCCGGGGCCGACCATCTTCGTCGAAACGCGAATGTCGCCGTTACCGTAGATGTCGTAGGTCGTGGTGTACGCGGCGTTGCCCACGGGGATGCGGAGCTTTGCCACCACCTGCACATGCTGCGGGGTGAGTTGCTTGGCGGTGAGGCTTTCGAGCCGGCGGCCGTGGTGCGTATCGCGCCACACGTGCGCTTCGCGCGGCAGATTGCTGTAGTTGGTGCCGTCCCATTCGTTATCCACCTGCGGCCGCCAAAAGTTGGGCTCGATATCGGCCACCACCAACTTCTGCCCACCGCTCCAATACTCCTTAATGGCGCCGTTGCCGCGATTGAAGTACACGCCAAAGTCGGCGCCCTTGACGTGCAAGTCGCCGGGTTTGTCGGTCAGCGTCAGTGCCGGCAGTTTCGATTCATCTACCGGCGTTACCGTCGGCGGCGTGGTGGGGAGCGGGAACTCGAACTCCGCCAGCACATGCCCCGCCGGCGCCCACGACTGTTTCTCTTTGAGCTTGCAACGCACGACCAGCGACAGCTCACCATACTTTTTCGCCTCCGGCAGTTTGTAACCGCAGCTCAGCGTTTGGGTTTCACCTGCTTTCGCAATAAGGTCCGGCAACTTCCCTTCAACAATCGCCACGCCATCGCCCAAGAGCGCGTACTCGGCCACTGCGAAACCGAGATCGCGGAAGAAGTACGCATTCTTGAATTGCACTTCGCCCGTCGCGGGATCGGTCAGCTCCGCCTTGATGAACTGCTGCACCTTTTTCACTTCCACCAGATGCGGGTGGACGTTGCGGTCGGGCCCGACGCAGCCGTTGCAGCAAAAGTTGCCGGCGCTGGGGGCGTCGCCCATGTTTTCGCCGTACGCAAAGTATTCGTCCTCGCGGTAGCTTTGGCGGCGCAGACCTTGGTCGACCCAGTCCCAAATGTACCCGCCAATCTGCCGCGGCTCGTTCTCGATCACATCCCAATAGTCCTGAAAATTTCCGCCCGAATTGCCCATCATGTGGGCGTACTCGGTCAGCAATATCGGCCGTTGTTCGTTCGGCTCGCTGGAAAGCTTTTTCAGGTGGTCGGGTGTCGGATAGAAGATGCAGCGGAAGTCAGAATACTTGTCGTCATCTTGGTAATGCACCGGCCGGGTGGGATCGCGGTCATGACACATGTCCAGCATCGTTTGAAACGCCGTGCCGCCGCCCGCTTCGTTCCCCAGCGACCACATCACCACGCAGGCGTGGTTCTTGTCGCGCTCGATGGTGTCCCGCATTCGCTGCACCGTGCAGGCCTGCCACTCCGGCTTGCTGCCGGGCAAACTGTCCGGCCCGTACTTCAGTTCATGCGACTCGATGTTCGCTTCATCCATAATGAGCAGCCCATACTCATCGCACAGTTCGTAGAAGCGCGGATGATCTGGATAGTGGCACGTCCGCACGGTGTTGAAATTGTGCTGCTTGATCAGCTCGATATCCTTCACCATCCACGCCTCGGTCACCGCTCGCCCGTGGTCCGGATCGTGCTCGTGCCGATTGACCCCCTTGAGCAGAATCGGCTTGCCGTTCAGCAGGAACTGGCCATCGCGAATCGCCACTTCACGGAAGCCAACCCGGAAGGGAATGGCTTCGAGCACGTTGCCTTCTGCGTCTTTGGTCTCCACAATGAGTTTGTAGAGGTTCGGGGTTTCATCGGTCCAAAGTTTGGGGTTCTCTACGAGCAGCGTTGACGACTTACTCGCTTGCGAGCTGGCGGGAATGCTTCCGCTGAGATCGAGTTCGCCAACTGATTCTGCGCCCGACAAGTCTGCGAGCCGCGCGGTGGCAGTGAGACCATGGCTGGAGTCGAGCGTGTTCTTGAAGCTGGCTTCCACGTGCAGCGACGCGCTTTCGAACTTCTCATCGAGATCCGTCGTGATCGCCACATCCTCAACGTACACACTGGGCCGCGCGACGAGATACACATCCCGATAAATCCCGCTCAGTCGCCACATGTCCTGGCATTCAAGATAGCTCCCATCACTCCACCGATGCACCTTCACCGCGATTAGGTTCTTGCCCGGCTGCAAATACTTGGTGATGTTGAATTCCGCCGGCGTCATGCTGTCTTCGCTGTAGCCCACCTCCTTGCCGTTCACGTAGAGATACATCGCGCTCATCACGCCATCGAAATGCAAAAACACCTGCTGGCCATCCCAATCGGCCGGCAGTTCAAACTCGCGGCGATAACAGCCGACCGGTTGATGCTTCGTCCCCGTGAGCGGCGGATTCACCGGAAACGTGTAATCGGTGCTGTGATAGAACGGCGTGTCGTACCCTTCCAGCTCCCAGTTCGCCGGCACCTTGATCTGGTCGAAGTAGTGCGTGTCGAACTCCGGCTGCTCGAACCCGGCGGGCGCGAGGTCGGGCGTCTTCACCCACTTGAACTCCCACGTTCCATTGAGCGACTTCATCCGCGGGTTGTTCGCCCGATCATCGGCCAGCGCCAGCTCCGCATTCGGATACGGCCGCATGGTCGCGTGAACGGCTTCGGTGTTCACGTCGAACACGGTGGGGTCTTGGTACTCGGGCGTCCTCTGCGCGAACGCGAATAGCGGCGAGCAACCAACGACAAGAACAAACAGGAATTGTTTCACGATGAAATTCCGTTGAGAAGGGAAATCTAAGGGAGCCATTAGTTTAGTTGGAAACGCGCTGAAGGTTATGGGTGGACCCTATTGTAGTAGGCACGGTCCCCGTGCCGTCTGGCCGACCGGTAAGCTTAACCGTAGAAAAACGGCACGGGGACCGTGCCTACTAGAATGCCGCTAGACACGCCTCCAGCCGCTGAGTGTAATAACTCCCGCCGAACTACCAATTTCTTACGCTCCAACTTTTGCACTGGAAAACTTTTGCCGTGGACACCGCCCCGACCCTCTCCGAACTATCCGCCCGCACGGCCGCGCGGTTTGCCGAAGTCTTTGGCCAGGCGCCCAACTGGACCGTCGCGGCGCCCGGCCGGGTGAATCTCATCGGCGAACATACCGACTACAACGACGGCTTCGTCCTGCCGATGGCGATCGAACGCTACATGGTCCTTGCCGCGGGGCCAGCAGCGGCCGCGGAATCAGGACAAAGCAGCGGCAATATCATCCGCGTCTTCAGTGACCTCATCGGCTCTGCGCAAACTTTCACTGTGGGCCAAGTCGCCGAGCTGCCGCCGTGGTGCGTTTATCTGCACGGCGTGTTCGATCTCTTGGCCAAGCGCGGATTGAACACCGGGCCGCTGGAAGTGCTCGTCACGTCGACGGTGCCGCTGGGCGGCGGACTCTCCAGCAGCGCCGCGCTCGAAGTCGCCACCGCCACGCTCGTCGAAGCGGTCACCGGCCAGGTGCTCGATGGCCGCGACAAAGCCAAGCTCTGCCAACAGGCGGAGAACCAGTACGTGGGCATGCCGTGTGGCATCATGGACCAATTCAGTAGCGCGCTGTGCCGCGCGGGCGAAGCAATGCGGCTCGACTGCCGCTCGCTCGAAACCACGCCCGTGCCGCTCAGCGATCCTAATGTTTCGATTCTCATCATCAACAGCAATGTCAAGCATGAGCTCTCCAACAGCGAGTACCCCGTGCGCCGCGCGCAGTGCGAAGAGGCCGCCAGCGCGCTCGGCGTGAAGAGCCTGCGTGATGTTGACCCCGCAGCGCTTGCCGCCGGGTGGAGCAAGCTCTCCGAAGTGGCGTACAAACGCGCCCGCCATGTGGTGGGCGAAATCGCCCGCGTGCTGGAGTTTTCGGATGCTGCCGCCAACGCCGACTGGTCCACCGCCGGCGAACTGATGTACGCCAGCCACGACTCCCTGCGCGACGACTACGAAGTAAGCTGCCCGCAAATCGACACGCTGGTAGAACTCGCTCAGTCAATCGGCCCGAGCGGTGGAGTCTACGGCAGCCGCATCACCGGCGGCGGCTTCGGCGGCTGTACGGTCACCCTCTGCGAAACCGCGAAAGCCGCCGCAATCGCCGACCGCATCCTTGCGGAATACAAAGATCACACCGACATCGAAGCCATGGCGTTCACGAGCCGCCCCGCCCAAGGCGCTCACGTGGTGCGATATCAATAGGGGACGCGGATGAGCGCGGATGGGAGAGGATGAACGCGGATTTATCCATCACGGCGTTAGCCGCGATGCGCTAGCGGAGCGGTCGTTTAGCGGGTGGCACTGACTTTCGGCCGGAGTACGCTCACCACGAGAACAGATATCGCCGGCCGAATGTCAGTGCGGCGTCAGCCGTAGGAAGTGAGACGGCCGAAGAGCGCTAGGCGGAAATAGCCCGATCCGCCGCTTGGGTTCACCGCTTTGTTCGAGCTTGGTTCGTGTATTCGACGTGATTGACGAGTGCGTTCGTACTTTCATGCTGTATTGGATTGGGGTAATGCTCGAACAGTGTCGATAGGCACCGGGCGGTCCAGACGGGCATAATACCCCAGAGCTTTCTGCCATCATTTGCCTTAATGGACCGACGCAAAATGTCACGAAGAAGCGATTCCACCTCTAAGGTATGGCAAGAGGACTCGCGCACCAGCATAAGCGCATTGATTGTGGGCGTTTGCATGGGAAGTTCATTAAACTTGCGTTTCGGTCGATCCCCATCAAACTCTGGCTTGCCAGACCACTTTCGCACAAACTTGAGAACTGGAACGATTGCTCGATCACCAAGCTCTTTCAATCGCCTTATCGCGTAGTCAGACGCGAGAAATGACCATTCGGATTCGTTCTCTTTGCCAGATGCAATTCTCTCCAACACATTGACCCAATGTTCGACATGACCATCTTTTGTGCTTGATGGCAGATCGCCTTCAAGTTCGGCGAAGTAGGCCTCTTGACTCTGCGGCCCCGCTTCTATTCGATTCGACCAGCCGTAGTATCCGTCATGTTCTTCAATAACATATGAGCAGTCGGTCGTAATTGGCAGCCCAGTAAAATGTCCATCGTCGCGAGCCTGAATCAGAACATCCCGGATCGTCGTGCCAATCAACTCAGTTAGCTGCTCGACCGTGGTGTCTTCGCCGAGTCTTCTCGTTGTCCCGTCGAACAGCGTAAGGTTGATTGGCTTCCCGTTGTGAAAGAGATCAGTGAACGCCTTATGCCATTCGGGCAAGTCGATAGCGTTTGGCTCGATGAAATCATTCCACTTGCCGTCATTCTCAGCGTGCGGGCGAGTGTCGAAAACGATTGCCAGCCAACCTGCTTGGTCGATTTGATACCCGACAGTGATTTGCTTGATTGGCGCTGCATCGCTGCCCGGACCTTCATTGACATACAGAGGATAATCGCGTACCCGCTCTGCGATGTGCTTCCGCAGCACTTTCGACGCTTTGCGTAGATTAAGCTGCACTTCTGTTCTCGCCGAACCTATTTTTCGACTGAATGCTTCTACAAAAGCCCTGCTTACACAGCGTTCTTCAGGATAAACCGCTTACGCCAGTGAGTCCAGCGCGCCCTAAAGTCTGTACCACCCACGTTCGAATCCGCGGAAATCCCCTTCATCATCCGCGCCAATCCGCGTCCCCATTTCTCCCCCGTGTCAACCCCAATTTGTAGCCACTTTCCCCCCCGAAAAATTTCTCCAATTTGCTCTAGAAAGTAGCCACCCCGCAGTGTTCAATTGACCACATCGCCGCGTGCGCCGCTCACGAGCGGGGAACTCGACGGTTCAAGCGTCAACAGGTCTCGACGGAGACCTCGAACCATTGGCACGAGTTTTCCTTGAGTTGCAACCAGGTGCGCACCGGCGATGAGGTGAGGAGAGTCTGCGCAAAAGCTGTGGCCCGTTGTGCTCGCGCGTGAGCGTGGTTGGCCCAGGGGAACTGGTGAATAGTCGCCAGCGCGGCTCCTCGCCACTAGCGGAGAGAAGGGGCGAGAGCGTCTCTTTTTTTTATCCAGTCAACCTAGAGCTTTGTCACAAGCAGATTTGGGGCTGCCACTGTCCAGCTTGTCCGGCAGTGTGAAGCGGCCACTACAAACAAGTTTGGCGGCGTCCAATGCCGGACAAGCCGCACAGTGGCACCCCAAGATTAGGCTGTGACAAAGCACTCGTTACCAATATCGTAAGGAGAGCCCAATCCCCGCAAACATATCCGCTGCCGCTTCATTGAGTCCCACGCCGGCGCGGATGTCGAACTGCACGTCGTTCACGGGCCGGTAAGTAAACCCGCCGTCGACGTAGTGCTCGGTTTCCGCCGCGACGGCGGAGTGCGGGGCGATCACGAAGTATTCGAGGTAGCTGCCGATGTTGTCGGCGAGCGCTGCGTTCACGGTCCAGCTTTGCGCCCACTCGGTGTACGATTCCCCCACATCATCCACGCGGCGGTTGAACTGCGTGCTGCCGCCGGTCGAGAAGATGTCGTCAATGTCCCAACCATACAGCCAATTGAGGCCCGGCAACACTTCGTCCGCCGTGAACGCGCTGCTGCCCGTCGGCACGCGCATTTGCGGCACCAGCGACATTTCCGGCGCGAGGCCCGCTTGCGGCGTGAGCATGAACTTGGCGCCCAAGTACGAATCGTCCACGCCGCTGGTGGTGTTATCGTCGGTGCGCTCGGTAAGCGGGAACACCCCCAACCGAAGTTCGAACCAATCTTCCCAAACTCCCAGCCGAAACAGCGGTTCGCCCCACGAATGCACAGTCTCCGTTTCGCCCGCCGACTGGTCGTACACCACCGTGTACCCGCTCTCGAGTTGCAGCACGCCCTTGCCGACGGTGGAGCTCGCCTCGGTGAAGTCGGGCCGGTCGGTAACGATTGGCTCCGAAAGATCAGGCCCGCCGCTCACTTCGGGTGCGAAGCTCCAGCGGAAGAGCGTGCCATCGGCATGCGCCCCACTAACGAAGGCGAGTGCTAGCAACCACGCTCCAGACGTCTGCTTATTCATCGGGAAGTCCCTAGATTGCCGGGAAACTAGCTGCCTGAATAGCGCAGCTTTCCCCGGCTTTCTAGAGATCGACTTCAAGCGGCGGATAATCGCAACAAAAAGACCTCTGGGGTCAAGATTTTTTGACGACTCAAAACCTATCCGCCTGCCGAGATCTTGGCGAACTCCGCTTCATCAAACACCCGCACACTGCGGCTGCGAACGTGGCCATCGCGACCAAGCCTTAGCAGCAGTTGGGCCGCCACATTGTCAGTCGGAGCTTCAAACGTCACGGCTCCGTCGATTTCGCCGATCGCCCAATACTGGGACAGCACTTTGCCACCCGCGCTTTCGACCGCGGAGCGAAACTTGGCCGCGCGACTCGCGGATTGTTCAACTTTCCGAATCCCTTCATCGGTAAAGCTAATGAGCGCCAGGTATCGCACCATGAGAAAAGTCCTCCAAATTAGGGATGAGAAAGGAATCGAAACACCGCACGTAACCGCTTTCCCGCAAACTGCAAACCGCGAGCCAGAAGCGTTGTTCCCGTGGCGCCAGGGGCGAAAATCGCGCTCGGACCCCGAGAAACATTGCAACTCAGCCAAAAATCTGGATTCCCGCGGAGCCGAAATTGCGCACAATATCGCTACGGTTCCGCACACTGTGCCGACCTCACCCCGCCTGCGGGTCCACTTCGCCCCCCTGCCCCGCCAAATCGCCCCCGCCCGCCAATTGACCCTTTAGCCCCCATGCTCATTTCCGATTCCATCCGTGAACGTGCCCGCACCAAAATCGTCGCCACCATCGGCCCCGCAAGCAGTGACCCCGAGATGCTCCGGTACCTGGTAAAAGCGGGAGTTGATGTTTTTCGCCTGAACATGGCCCACGGCGATCCCGACGTGCAGCAGGTCCACGTCGATAACATCCGCCGCATTAGCGAAGAACTCGATCGGCCGATTGCCCTGCTTGCGGATCTCGCCGGCCCGAAGATGCGGCTGGGCGATGTCCCCGATGATCGCATCTTCTGCGAGACCGACGCCGAGTACTTTTTCGTCGACGGCGAACATGCCGGGGCGCCGAACGAGTTGACTTCCACCTACAAACCACTGACGCGGGAGCTCTCGGTCGGCGACAGCGTGATGCTGGCCGACGGCACGGTGAGCATGATCGTGGTTGAAAAACTCAAAGGCCGCGTGCGCTGCCGCGTGCAACAGCGCGGGGTGATCCGCAGTCGGCAAGGCATCAACCTGCCGGGCGTCAAGCTCAGTGTGCCGGCGATCAGCGTGACCGATCATGAGCACGCGCTCTGGGCCGCCCAAGCGGGGGTGGATTTCGTGAGTCTGAGTTTTGTCCGCGCGCCGGACGAAGTTCGTGCGCTGCGCGATATTGTGCGCTCGGCCGGCTCCGAAGCGTCGATCATCGCCAAGATCGAGAAGCGTGAAGCACTCGATCGGCTCGACGAAATCGTCCAAGCGGCCGATGGCATCATGGTCGCGCGGGGCGATTTGGGTGTGGAGATTGACGTCGCCCAAATGCCGGTCGAGCAGAAACGCGTTATCAACACCTGCCACAAATATCATCGCCCGGTGATCGTCGCCACGCAGATGCTCGATTCGATGCACGATTCACTCCGCCCCAAGCGCTCCGAAGTGACCGATGTGGCGAACGCCATTCTCGATGGCGGCGACGCCTGCATGCTCTCCGGCGAAACTGCCATCGGTAAGTACCCACTCGAAACCGTGCAGATGATGAGCCGCATCGCGCTCGCCACCGAAGCGAGCATCGCCGACCGCCCGCCCCGCCGTGAAGATTTTTCCGTCACCCGGAAGCTCACCCAAATCACGCAGGCCGTCGTGCACGGCGCCGGCGACATGGCGTACGCGCTCAAAGCGAAACTACTCGTGGTCGCCACGCACTCCGGCGGCACGGCGCTGGCGCTCTCACAGCAGCGCAGTTTCGTGCCGACGATCGGGGTGAGCCAGAACGAATCAACCCTCCGCAAAATGTGCTTGTATTGGGGCGTGACTCCCCTGCGCGGCGCCCCGGCCAGCGACCAACGTGAACTCATCCGCCACGCCGACGAATGGGCCTGCCAGGTTGGCTACGCCCAAAAAGGAGACCGCATCGTGATCGTTGGCGGCTCACACCTGACTGCCGGCCCCGACGCCGAAGACATGGCCGGCGGCGTCCACGACGTGGTAATTGTGCACGAGGTGGAAGGCGTCGCGGCATAGAAAGTTCGCTGGAGAAATTTCTAGTGGATTGTCACACCCCAAGAAACCCACGTGACAGGCCACTAATGAAAATCCCGCGACACACTCCGAACCTTTCCTAATAGCGTGTGCAAATCATCCAGCCGCGTCACCAGCACATGGATTACCCCTTGTTGGTTTTGCAGTTGACCCGTGGCAAGGCAAGCGGTTGCGGTGCGGGCGACTTGGTAGTGGCGTTCCCACACGGCGGGGCGGACGATTAAGTTGGCCGAGGCGGTTTCGTCTTCCAGTGTGACGAAGGTAATTCCCTTGGCGGTCGCCGGGCGCTGGCGCATCAGTACGATGCCGGCAACTTTGACTTGTTGGCCATCAGGCAGCGTGGCGAGCGAGGCGGCTGTCGCGACACCGAGCTGTTGTAACTTGCCGCGCAGTGAGGAGAGGGGATGACCTTTGAGTGAGAGCCCGGTCGTGGCATAGTCGGCGATCACCGCTTCGTGCGGGGTGAGCGCGGGGAGCTCTAGCGGTGGTTCGTCGTCAGCGAGTCCTTGTAACAGCGCCCCGGCAGCAGCCGGCCGCAGCGCTTGCCACAGCGCAGCGCGGCGGCCAAGTTCCAGCGAAGCAAAAGCGTCGGCCCGGGCGAGCCGAGCGACCACGTGCTCGGGAAGCAACCGTCGCAGGGCATCGAGTGAGCGAAAGGGTTGCGCTGCTTCGATCGCCACCGCCGCCGCACGCGGCAACCCGGACACCATTCGCAGGCCCAAGCGAATGGCGCCCGCTTCAAGCGTGCAGTCCCAGCGGCTGTGGTTGACATCCACTGGCCGCACCGCCACGCCGCGCGTTTGCACCTCACGTAGCAACTGGGCGGGCGCGTAAAATCCCATCGGTTGGCTATTGAGCAGCGCCGCGCAAAACTCGGCCGGGTAATGATGTTTGAGATACGCAGACGCATACACCAAGAGCGCGAAACTGGCGGCATGGCTTTCGGGAAACCCATACTCACCGAAGCCGTTGATCTGCTGGAATACCAGTTCGGCAAACTCGGTGCTCAGTCCGCGCTCGCGCATCCCTTCCATTAGCTTCACGCGAAACGCTTCAATCACACCGGGTCGGCGCCACGCGGCCATTGCGCGGCGCAGTTGGTCCGCTTCGCCGGGAGTGAATCCCGCGGCGGCGACCGCCAGTTGCATCGCTTGTTCTTGAAAGAGCGGCACGCCGAGCGTGCGCTCGAGCACTTGGCGAATCGCCTCGTTGGGGTACGGCACCGCTTCGCCCGTCATCCGCCGGCGGAGATAAGGATGCACCATTTTCCCTTGAATGGGGCCGGGCCGCACAATCGCCACTTCAATCACCAAATCGTAATAACACTGCGGTTTGAGCCGCGGCAACATCGACATCTGCGCCCGGCTTTCGATTTGAAAGACTCCCATCGTTTCGGCTCGGCCCATCATGGCGTACACCTCGCGATCGTCGGGTGGAATGGTCGCGAGGGTCAGAGGTCGGCCGTGATGGATTTCCACCAATTCGAACGCTTTGCGAATGGCGGTGAGCATTCCCAGCGACAGGCAATCAACTTTCAAAATGCCAAGTTCATCGAGGTCATCCTTGTCCCATTCAATCACCGTGCGGCCCGGCATGGCGGCGGCGGAAATGGGCGTCAGTTCACACAGGGCGCCCTGGGTAATCACCAGTCCCCCCACATGCTGCCCCAAGTGCCGCGGGAAGCCGAGCAGTTGGCCGACCAGCGCGAGAAGCTGTCGACCGATTGCCGACTGCGGAGCGAGTCCCGCCGCCGCGCACCGGGCCGGTTCGAGCGTGCGATGGCTATCGAGCGATTTGGCGATGCGATCGACCGCGTCGAGCGACAGCCCCAGCGCCTTACCGACATCGCGCACCGCCGAGCGCGGCCGATAGGTAATCACTTCGGCCGTCATCCCGGCGCGCTCGCGGCCGTAGCGCTCGTACACGTACTGAATCACTTCCTCGCGGCGTTCGTGTTCAAAATCGATATCGATATCGGGAGCCTCGTTGCGTTCGCGGCTGATGAAGCGCTCGAAGAGCACTTCGATGTGCGCGGGATCAACCGAGGTCACGCCCAAGCAAAAACAAACCGCCGAGTTCGCCGCCGAGCCACGGCCTTGGCAGAGAATGTTTCGCCCCCGCGCGAACTTCACCAGATCGTACACAGTCAGAAAGTAGTTTTCGTATTGAAGCTCGGCGATGAGAGCCAGCTCGCGCTCCAAAAGGGCACGAACTTTATCGGGGAGGCCTGCCGGATAGCGCTCCCGAGCACCGGCCCAGGTGAGCTGGATGAGATACTCCAGCGGAGTGAGTCCCGTGGGCGCCAGTTCGAGCGGGTATTCGTACCGTAGTTCATCCAGCGAAAAGGTGCACCGATTGGCGATTTCGAGCGTCCGCGCGAACGCATCCGGGGCTGCGGCAAAGAGCACTTGCAATTCGTCCGGCGATTTTAAGTGCCGCTCCGCGTTGGCATGCAATAGATCGCCCGCCGCGGCGACGGTGGTTTTGTGGCGAATCGCGGTGAGTACATCGGCCAAGGGGCGCCGCGCGGGGGTGTGGTAATGCACGTCGTTGGTCGCCACCAACGGTAAGCCAAGCTGCTGCGAAAATTGCTTTCGCTGCGTAAGTTCCAGCGCATCGTTCGGTCCGCGATGAAGCGAAGTAAACAGATAAGCGCGATCGCCGAACAGCTCGCGATATCGCTGCGCGCCGGCGCCGTCGTTCGTGCTGGTCACTCCCGCGATTAGTCCCGTGGAGAAGTCAGCCAAATCGGCGAACGAGAGTTGGCATTCCCCTTTCGGCGCCTGCTGCCGACCACGCGTGAGTAACCGGCACAAGCGGCCATAGGCGGCGCGGTCGGTTGCGAGCAGCACGGTTGGCGGAGCGTCGGTGGGGGCGATCGTCGCGCCGATCAGCAGTTTTAGCCCCGCCGCTTTCGCCGCGCCATGCGCGCGAACCACGCCGGCCACGCTATGCTTATCGGTAATCGCAAGCGCCGCGTAGCCCAGTTCCGCTGCGCGGCTCACCAGTTCATCGGGATGCGAAGCGCCGGTGAGAAACGAAAAGTTCGTGCGGCACGTGAGCTCCGCATAAGGAACTTCACCAGCGCGCGCGGGCGCCACCGAGAGCGGGCGACGTTTGGGATCAGCAGGATCGGGCATTAGTCGAACCACCCGTGCAAAAACCACTGGCCATCGGTGAGGCGCCGAAAAATCCACCACCGCTCTCCGGCGGTTGTCGCCACGCGGTAGTAATCGCGCTGAATGTCCCGGCCGCGCCACCAGCCGGTTTGAATCCGTTCGGGGCCCCACGCGTGCGCGATGGTGTGCAGCCCTTGCCACTGTACTTGTCGCGGCAAGCCGGCAGCGAGTGCCGTGATGCGCAGCAGGATCGGCTCGCGCGCCAGGCGGGTTGGTCGCGGCAGAGTTTTCCAGCGGCTGATCGTTTTTCGCGCGGCGGCGCCGGTGAGCGGTTCGTAACGGTAAACAAGTTCTGGATGAGCGCCGGCGACCGGCAGCGCGCGCACCACCGCTAACCGGCCGAGGCGATTGCTGAGGCGATTGATCAGCTGCCGCACGTGCACCCCTTCGGCGGGGCGCTCATCATCAAACAGCAGCGGTTGCCACACCGGTAGCGGCGCCATGCGGAGGGCAGTTACGCGCACGCCGCTCACGGCCGCGGGGCCGGGCTGGCGTTCCAACTGCAGCCGTACGAGCTCGGCCAAGTGTTTGGCGCTGGTGGTGGGACGAAACACGCTCACGATAAAGGAAATGGAAGTTGGTTCGCCGCACAGTTCGCACGCCAGTTCGAGCGCTCCTTGTTGCTTATGAATCAGCGCCCGCTCAACTTGCGTGAGCAGTTCCGCGAAGACTGGCTCCAGCGCACTCCGCTGAGTCACGGCGTATTCCCACTGGATGGTGAACGAAATCTCGCCCGCCGGGCGATGCGAGTGAATTGGTTCTGGCGCCAGTCCCAGCGCCTGATTGATGCGCAGAAGCAACTGCGCTCCGAACCGCTCGGCCAAGGATTCACGCGGCAGAGCCAACAACTGCCCGACGCGAAAAATGCCCAGCTCCCGCAGCACTTCGCATTCAGCGCCCAGCCGCAGGGCTTCGATGGGCAGCGCAGCGAGCGGCCCTGGTCCCGGAGGCGAGATTACGGAGTGATCCGCAAAATGCGCAAGCGCCCACGCAGCGCCCCAACTGTCGGCAATCGCTAGTCGCACGTGCAGTCGGCGGCGCCGCAAAGCAGCCGCAAGCTGGGCGAGCAGTCGCTCTTCACTCCCGTAGAGCGTGCCGAGCCCCGTGATGCCCAATCGCAACGTATCGGGCTGGAAACCATCGGGCGTATCGATTCCCACCGAGGGCGCAAACTCTGCGCACAGCTCCGCAATGCGTCCGAGCGCGGCCGCATCGGCCAGCGGATCGTGGGCGAGGAGTCGGCCGTGCGTGACTTCGGCGATTGGAAGACCAGATGGATAATCATCAGCAACGACGATTCGCCGACCGCCGCGCGCATGTTCATAGAGCACGAGCTTCTGCCGGCGCAACTCTGGCTGTTCCCACCGCAAGCGCTGCAGCGGCCAGTTAGGCAGCCACAGGCACAACTCGCGGGGTGGGTAATTGTTCGGCCGCATCATCCCACTCCACGAAAACTTGCGCGCCGGTGCGCTGGTCGATCGAGTGCGTCACTTCAACTTTCACGCGGCGCAAGCGCCCCGGGGACGCCGTCACCAAAAACTGGGTGTGCGCCCAACTAGGGTGGCCGCGAACGGTCGTCGGGCGCAGGATGAGCCCCACAGCGCCACTCGCTTCCGCCGCCAATTGCAAACTGCGCGACGCCTTCGGCGCAACCCGCGCCAGTTCCCCCACCACCGCGCTGACGCCGGGGCACGCGAGCGCTTCGCGCCAGGCCCATAATTCGTCACGAGCCGTCTGGGGATGTAGCAGAATTGTGTCGGGGGTGATGGCCCACGCGATGCCCGGTGGATAAAACAGCCCTGCTCGATCGATGAGCACCAGCGCGCCGCCGCCCCGCGCACGGGCTTCCCGCGCCGCGAGCAGCGCCAAAGTTAGCGCGCCGCTGCTGCGGTCGGCCAAAAACTCCACGCACGCGCCCGCGGGAATCGCCGTTGGTAAACAGCCTCGTTCGGCTTCAATCGCAATCGGCCGGGCGGGCGCCACAGCGCGTAGCTGTTCCCGCAGGTGAGAGACAAGTTCGTGCTGGCGGGGTGTAGCGGGCATCGCCCAGATACTATACGCATGTATATTTATCTGTCAACAGCGGCGGCGCGGCGCCAGAATAAATAAAATGTGTGGCCGTTACACCCTGCGAACCCCGGCGCCCGAAGTAGCGCGGCACTTTAACCTCTCGGCGCAGGTCGAGTGGCAACTGCCGCTGCGCTACAACATTGCGCCGACGCAGCAAATTCCGGTCGTTCGTCAAACCGCCGCAGGCCGCGAGCTGACGGAGGTGCGGTGGGGACTGATTCCCAGTTGGGCGAAAGATGCGAAAATCGGCGCCTCGCTCATCAACGCCCGCAGCGAGACGGTGGCGGAGAAACCCGCGTTCCGCTCCGCCATCAAGCGGCGCCGGTGCCTGATCCCGGCCGATGGATTTTTCGAGTGGATCAAAGTTGGCAAGCAGAAGCAGCCGGTCTATTGCCATCGACGGGACGATGGCCTCTTCGCGTTTGCCGGATTATGGGAACGGTGGGGCGAAGTCGAAAGTTGCACCATCCTTACCGGCG
This sequence comes from Pirellulales bacterium, assembly GCA_022841705.1. GTDB lineage: Bacteria > Planctomycetota > Planctomycetia > Pirellulales > Lacipirellulaceae. Next base: position 295,765 of record JALHQZ010000002.1, on the reverse strand, counting down.
AGCCCAACGCGCTGATGCGGCAGTACCACGACCGGATGCCGGTGATCCTGGGGGCCGAAGATTTCGCGGCGTGGCTTGACCCGCAGAACGACGACCCCGGTTCGCTCACGTACCTCTACGAGCCGTATCCTGCGGAGGAGCTGGCCGCGTATCTCTGCAATCCGGCGGTTAATAGTGCGCGGCACGATGCGCCGGATTGCCTTGAGGCGGCGTCGTGAGAGAGCTCAGCCGCAAGCGGCGGGGAAAATTGTTTCACGTGAAACAATTTGGTCCGCCGTGGATTGTTTCACGTGAAACAATTCACGGCGGGCACATTACAAATTTCGGGTGGCTACAAATGCCTCTTGACAAATCTTTCTTGGCCCCTCTGCGGGCGGGTGGCTACAATTTGGCCTTGCAATTGTGAAACGTAATGCTCTCCGAGAGTGAAACGGCGCTGCCCATGCCCAGCGCGACTAGCGGATCGTCGAGCGCGGTCAGCACGCGGTCTTTGCAGGGGACGTACCGCTCGCAGAAGTCGCCCGCCAGCCCATAGCACGCGTTCATCGCGCTCGGGTCATTGGCCCCGTGCTTCTTTGGCGCTCCCTTCGCTACAATCAGGGATATGTTTCCGCCCTTCGCAATCCTCCTCAAGCCCTCGACCACCGCACGTGACAGCCGGGCAGTTTGGTCGTAGGAAAAAGAGGGGTAAGTGAAATAGTTCTGCCCCCTCTTCCCTCCTAAAAAGTTGCCTCCACCACTGTCCGAAAGTTGTGGGCTTGCGCGGTGCATGGCGAATGAGAGACCAACCATGAAAAGACTGTTGCTCTTTGTCGCGTTAACTCTGCAATTGCAATCGCATGCCTGCTATGCAGACGTCGAGTTGGCCTGCTTATTCCGTGAGGGCGCGGTATTGCAACAGGGCAAATCAGTCGCGATTTGGGGCTTCGCGGACCCAGGTGAGCAAGTTACGGTCAATTTCAAAGGACAAGAGAAACACGCGGAGGCCGCACAAGACGGTCGCTGGCTGACGCATCTTGATCCGCTCGCAGCCAGCACAGAACCTGCCAAATTGTGCGTCAGTGGGAAGAATACCCTGATTATCAAGGGCGTGTTGGTGGGGGATGTGTGGCTATGCTCCGGGCAGTCAAACATGAATCTGCCACTTTCGGACACTGAAGGCGCCAATGACGAAATTGGCGCAGCGGATTATCCGTTGATCCACTACTTCGAAGTTCGGTCTTCCATTCTTAAACAACCTGCGGACGTCGCGGAAGGAGAATGGCAAACATGCACTCCGGACGTCGCCGGGCGGTTTACAGCGGTGGGCTATTACTTTGCCAAGGCCGTCCAATCGGAGTTAGGAACACCAATTGGGATCGTTAAGTCCACGCTTGGAGGCAGCCCAATTGAAGGGTGGATGTCGGCCGACGTACTCAAGAGTAATCCCGCGTCGTTACCAGCGTACGACGAGTGGCAGCGCCTTGACGCTGGTTATGAACAAAGAGTGGCCGAGTACCACGTGCGACTCGCCGAATGGGAGTCCCGCGCTAAAGCTGCGAGGCAATTCGATGAGAACTTTGCCGAGACTAAGCCGCTTCTCGCCTGGATCGATAGCGATCGAAACTTGCCCAGTGGGCTTTACAACGGATTCATCCATCCATTGAAGCCATTCACGTTGGCGGGAATACTATGGTATCAAGGGGAGGGCAACACCCCGCGCCCGAAGGAGTATCGCATTCTATTCCCTCAACTGATCGAACAATGGCGACTTGATTTTCAACAGCCCGAACTGCCATTCTTGTTTGTGCAATTGCCAGGCTACGCTCCAAAAGACGACCAGACTGGGGAGTCTTGGCCGCGTTTCCGTGAAGCGCAGGCCGCGGCGCTGAAGTTGCCGAATGTCCGTATGGCTGTCACGACCGACATCGGAGACTCGGAAGATATTCATCCACGCAACAAGAAGGACGTCGGCCAGCGCCTGGCGCAAATTGCACTGCGGAGCGTCTATGGACGCGGCGTCGAAGATAGTGGCCCCGTGGTTACCGGCGTGGAGCATCGCGGTCGAGTCGTGCTCGTTCATTTTGCGAACGCAACCGGACTGAAGTTTGAAGGCGACAGATCCAAATTGTTCCTGATTGCCGGCCCTAACAAAAAATTTGTCTCCGCCGATGCCCGCATCGACGGCCAAAATGTGATCGTGTCCTCGGAAGAAGTTGCTCGACCGGTGGCAATTCGCATGAACTGGGAGAACGATCCCAAAGGTGCGATAGTCAACTCAACCGGACTTCCCGCTGCCCCATTTCGTACCGACGATTGGTAGGCAGACAAGTATTACAGTGAGTAGTAGATCTCAAACGGCACTGCGTGGAGCAGAGTGTGGGAATGATACGCTGCTTGTTGTTGCTTGCGCGGCCATAGAGCCGTTTCGATTTCTCAGTTTTGCGGACTTAAAGAACGACTGCTTGAGGCTTGAAGCAGAGGCGTTGACCTGACCACAAAAGTGGCTCCACTCGTCAGAAAGGTATCGGTTGGGTACTCTTCCGCGCTGGTCACCACTTTCGCCCGCAGGGGGTTCGCTTCAATGTACCGCAGCACCGTCAGCAGGTGCTCGTCGGATTGAATTACGGGGCCTTGCCACACATGCCCCCCCGGAATGGTGGTGCTTGTGGTACCGCTGAGTATGCGACACAAGTAAGCTTTGCACGATTCGACTGATGGGTGTTTCCCGAGACCGCACGAGCACATGAAAATGGTTGCTCAGGAGGCAGTAGCCGTAGAGCTCGAACGGTTTGCGCTACTTCAAGTCGGCGAGCTCTTGGAGAAAAGCAGCATAATCCTCCGGCTTGTGAAAAACATTTTGCCGGTGTTGCCACGATTGATGATGTGGTAAACGAGGCCGGCGTCAATCGGTCGCAAGGGGCGGGGCATGGGCGTGGATTACCCGCACCCCGTGGGTGGTGTCAAGAAGAATAGTTCTGACCCCTTGTTTGGCTCGCGGAGGCTCGCCGAAAAGTCGCAGCTTTTTCTGTAATGAATTGAGAATCACGCCCATATGCCTCGTAGGAAGGGCGAACAACCTTCACTCATCGCACCCGATCACGGCAAATTTCCGGGGAAATCCATGTCGGACCTTGACCGACATTCCGAGCTCGTCACCTTGATGTCCGCTAGCCAAACGCGGCTCTTGGCGTACGTCTACTCGCTGACCGCCAATCGCCAATCGGCCGAGGAGATTGTGCAGGCGACGAACTTGGTGATTTGGAAGAAGGCGGACTCTTACGTCCCGGGAACGAACTTCATCGCGTGGGCGTTCAAGATCGCGCGGTTTCAGGTACTTGAGCATCGCAGCCGCATCGGCCGCGATCAGTTGGTGTATAGCCAGCAACTTGTGGACGAACTTGCGGACTCGATGGTCTGCTTTGACGCCGACGATACGTTGGCCGATCGTCAAGCGGCGCTCGGCGTTTGTTTGGCCGAACTTCCCGCGAGCCGGCAAGAACTGCTGTGGCTGCGGTACCGAGATGCACTCAGCCTGGCGGACGTGGCGACGCGCATCGGAAAATCGACCAACGCGACGAATGTCCTCCTCCATCGGCTGCGACAGCTCTTATTCGATTGCATCCAACGCCGATTAGCCAGAAACGAGGGAGCGCTTTGACACCTGAACACGACAGTTTGTTTGACTCGCTACTGGCCCGCTTGGCCGATGGCGTGATTGCGCCCGACGAGCTGGCTCGGCTTGAGCAGCTATTGCTCGGCAATCCGGAGCGGCAACGGCTGTATCACGACTACCTGCTGAATCACTTGCTGCTTGAGCAGGAGGGGGCCTTACGAGCGGAGGCCGATTGCCAGGTAGCGCCGCGAAACGTTTCGTTGAAATTGACTCCACCCTCGGCACGGCCCAAAGTTGAGGTCGCCAATCGCAATCAGTGGACGTTTCGAGGTCGCCGCTTCGCGATCGCCGCGACGATCTTGTTGATGACCGGTGCGGTGACCCTCGTGTTGATGCGCGGGGAGCACGGCCCTAACTTGGCGACCGTGGTGGACTCGATTGGCGTCGAGGGAGCTCCCCGCGAGTTGACCGCTGAGGGCGCTGCGCTCGATATCGGCCTGCCACTCAATTTCAGCTCCGGGCTCGTTGCAGTCGCCATGCCCTCCGGCGCTCAGCTCGTGATCGAAGGCCCCGCGTCGGTGATGGTCTTGGGGCCGAATCGAGTTCAGCTCGACCACGGCCAGCTCTTCGCAACGGTTCCGTCTCCAGCAATCGGCTTCACGGTCGAAACCGGCGCTGCTTCGCTGGTGGATCTCGGCACCGAGTTCGGCGTTTCCGCTCGGCCCGACGGGTTGGTGGAAACCTATGTTTTTCGCGGAAAAGTGCGGGCCGAATCGGGTAACTCCGCAGCGACGCTCGCGATCGGTGAGGCCATTACCGCTTCAAAATCGGCCGGGGTCAGCGCGGTGCGGAAGTTCAACGAATCGGAAGTTAGCTTTTCAAGATCGATCGATGGCACGAGTTATCTGAGCGTTGTTGAACAATTGCGTCCCCTTGCGATGTACCGCTTTGCCCCGAGCAGCCGCAGCCGCCAATTCGAAAGCGACTTCGGGAGCGTCCACAACTCAGCGTCAATTCAAGGTGGCGTCTATGCGGCCGCTGGCGGGGCGATTGTGGCGCCGAATGCGGCTGACGGGTATCTGAGGTTCGTGGGTGTTGAGTCGCAATCGATTCTGGACTCGGTTCACGAATCGCTTGCTCAGACGCAGCAGTACTCGATTGTCGCCTGGGTGCGTGTCGATGAAGCCGGACCGCAAGGCATTGCCGCTTTCGCGGGCGAACAAGGGCCTGAAGTGGAGCTTGGCGCCGTGCTGAGAGTGACAAGTGATGGGCTGCTAGAACACCGCTGCCACTTCGGACGTAACGCAGAGTTCGTACAGCAATTATCGACGAAGCCCATCCCGCGCGGCCGCTGGATGCACGTCGTCGCGGCCGGGGGTTCTCACCAAAATCTCCACCTCTACTTGAATGGCGAGCAAGTTGCGGCGCCGGTCAAGCTCAGCGGCGCGATTCGCACGGACTGCGGCACTCTGGTGCTCGGTTCGGGCTCCGCGCGATCACTCGCAAGCGACTTGCACACCGGGCCGCTTCGCGGCGGGATCGATGAGGTTGCCGTGTTTGATCGCTGCCTCAGCGAAGCAGAAGTTCAGCGGATGTATGCTTCGTCCATCTCCGGAAAGAATTGATCGTTGATCGAAACCCAAGCTCCTCTGCGATGACCGCTTTTCAACGAACTCGAAGAATCATGCGCCACTTATCTCATCGCCGCCGCCTCGATTGGCAAACCTACCCGGCTGGTTTCACGCTGGTTGAACTGCTGGTCGTGATTGCGATCATCGGGATTCTGGTTGGACTCTTGCTCCCCGCCGTGCAGGCCGCACGGGAGTCAGCGCGGCGCTCGACTTGCACGAATCAACTGAAGCAACTGGGGCTGGCCGTGCTGCTGCATGAATCGACTCACCAGCACTTGCCCACCGGTGGCTGGGGTCATTTTTGGGTGGGCGATCCCGACCGGGGCTTCGATCAATCTCAGCCTGGAGGTTGGTTGTACAACGTGCTGCCGTACGTTGAGGAGAAGGCAATTTACGACCTGCCGGCAGATGGTGATCCGAACAAGCTGACCCCCAACCAATTGGCGGCTGCGCGTCAGATGTCGGAAACGCCGATCAGCCTGTTCATCTGCCCTTCGCGGCGCTCGTCGACCCTTTTTCCGAAACCAAGCGATGGCACGCGGATCGCTTACAACGCCTTGCCCTCGGTGGCGTTTCTCGCCGCAAGGAGTGACTACGCCGCCAACTGGGGCGATACGTTCATCGGTGAACTCGAAGACCTGGACCGGCCCTTTCCGTCGCAGATGCCGAAGCATCCGGGCGGATTTCATCCGAGCACGGTGGAGCAGTACTTCACCGGCGTGAGCTACCTGGAGAGCGAAATTCGCATGTCTCAGGTGACGGACGGGACCAGCAAAACCTACTTCGGCGGCGAAAAGTATCTGAACCCCGACGACTACGAGACGGGTGCTGATTTCGCGGACAACGAAAATTGGGCCTCGGGTTTCAATAACGACATTTATCGGTCGTGTCTTGATCCGCCAGTCGGCGATACGCCGGGCCTCACGCTTACGGGCTTTGGCGGCCCGCACCCGAGCGTGGTGATGATGCTCATGTGCGACGGCTCTGTACACTCGCTTCCCTATTCCATCGACACTCGTGTTCACCGCAATCTCGGCAATCGGGAAGATGGCGAGATCGCCACGCTTGATTGACCTTTACCAACCAGAATTCAAGATCGAGTTGTTCCCATGCGGAAGTTCCAACCAATAATCATCGCCCTCACTGCCATTTGCTTCGGCGGCTGTAGTGGACGACCAGCCCGAGTGCAGGTCGCAGAGATCGACTACGAAGCGGCCGCCCAGAAGGCGGTCGCGTCGTACGACCAGGATGCCAACGGCTTGATCGAGGCAGTCGAAGCGGCGCGCGACCCCGCGTTCCAAGCTGCCTTTCCAAGTATTGATGCCGACGCCAACGCGAGCGCCACGCCCGACGAGGTTGCCGAGTATTTGCGCAAGATGCAAGCAAAGCGCGTGGCGATGGTGCGCTGGACGTTGCGGCTGCAACTTGATGGCAAACCGCTCACCGGCGCCAAGGTGACGTTCGAGCCGGCGGAGTTTCTGCTGCCGGGTGTGTTGCCGGCCGAAGGCGTTTCCGACGAGCGCGGCATTGTCACGCTCTCCGTCCCTGAGGAGCATCGGCCCACGCCAAACGCCCGGGTTGTCTATTGCGGACTCTACAACGTTCACATTTCCAAAGTGGAAGGTGGGCGCGAAAAGTTGCCAAAAAAATACGCGACGGGCTCGACGCTTGGAGTTGAGGTGGGCCCTGAAGGCCAGACGAACTTTGGCCTCGCCGACATCCGCTTATCGAGCAGCGGCTAAGCAAAGCCGCTTCGTATTCTCTTTCCGTCCTTGTTTCTCGCGATGTTCTCCCCATGAATCGTGAAAGGAGGTTGTACGCGCCGACGTTAAGCAATTGTGAACGACATTTTCGACTGCGCTTTTCTCCTTCTCACCAGTCATTGCGGCGACCGCCATCGATGACGCACACCCAGGATGTTCCAATGCGAGCGACGACCTTTACCTCAGCGCGAGCTTTAGCCCTCGCGACCGCGATGCTTTTTGTCAGCACAACACGCGGCGCGGCCGACAGCACGCAGATTTTCCTTGTTACGAATGCTTGGCTCGACGGTAACAGCAATGGCTGGGCCTTCGAGTCGCCGTGGCAGTATGAGGCGAATGTTGGCGGGGGCGCCGCCATGTTCGTCACGGGCAATACCAACGCGGTCGGCTCCTACGACGCGACGTTTGCGATGGGCGACCTAACGCTGCGGCCCGAAGTCACCGGCCTGGCTGGCTACGCGCCGTCGACAACCGCGCTCACCGGCATTAACTTTTCCAACCCCTGGCGGATTGGCCACTTCGGTGACGTGCCGGCGAATGGCGACTATGGCTTCTCGATTCAACTCGATATCGACACGCCGGGCGGGACCTACCGGGCCTCCTCGCAAACGCTCAATCGCAGCGAGATCTTTGTGAATCAAACTACGAATCTCCCGCTGAGCTTCGCTTGGCAGGGCGGCCCCTTCTTGGGAAATCCGTTCGCTGCGGTGGGAATCGCCCTGAGCCAAATCAATGCGATCAACTACCGGGTTGTGGTTGATGTCACCACGCCGACCACCTCAAATGCTGGTTTCTTCAATATCGAAGGCTTCAATTTGCAGGGGACGGTCACCTCGCAAGCGGTTCCCGAGCCGGCGACGAGCACCGTCGCATTCGTTCTCGGCGGATTGCTGCTGGCGGTCGGACACCGTTCCACCTGAAGAGTTAGAACTTAAACCCAACGGAAATCCCAACCATTCATCACAGAACACTGTTGTTGATAGCGCCCACGGGCAACGAACTGTTGTCCGTGGGCCGGGGTCTCTTCTGCTTCGCGTCCCTTCCACATCCCTTACCGGCAATACCGTCGACACCTAGGATTAAAGGCATGCTCTCCGCTCTTCGCTCTCACTGTCTGCTGCTGGCCGCCGTGTTGGCGATGCTCACGATGTCCGTGGTTGCGCTCCCGGCGCTCGCCGCCACCGAGGCGACGGGCTTTCTGATCGTCAACCCGTGGCTCGATGATTCCTCGAGTGGTTTTCCGCTCGATCCTCCCGACGGTGTTGGCTGGACGTTCAACGCGCCGTGGGAGTTCGAAGACAGCTTAATCAGCTTTATGGGCGCGGCCATGTTCCCAACGACCAGCAGCAACCCCGTCGGCACGCATGCCGCGGAGGCTTCGGCAATCAATCTCACGACTGCGACCGAGGTGACTTCGCTCGATGGCTACAATCCGGCAACCACGCGCCTGACGGGGCTGACCTTCGAACGGCCGTGGCGTGTGGGACACTATGGAACGGTTCCGCAAAGCGGCGCCTACAATCTGTTTATGCAATTTCAGATCGACACCCCCGGCGGTTCATACCGAGCATCGACCAATCGCCTCGACCGGGCGACCGCATTTCAAAACACGATCGTCCAGCTCCCGTTCAATTTCACCTGGGAGACTACCGGGTTTCTGGGCGATCCCTTCGCTGGTGGGGGCGGCATTCCGCTCGATCAGATTGTGAATGTCGACTATCAACTGCTGGTGGAAGTGATCGCCCCCACCACCGGCGGCGCCGGCTTCTTCAACGTGGAAGGTTTTAATATTCGCTACAACGTCAGCTCGGCGGCGCCAGGTGCGCTTGCAGGCGACTTCACCGGCAACGGCCTCGTCGATGCGGCCGACTACACCAAGTACCGTGACAACTTGGGGATGTCCGAGACCACGCTCGCGGCCGGCAGCGGAAACGGCTCGGGCACGGTGGATCAGGCCGACTACAGCTTGTGGGTCTCCAACTTCGACCCGGCTGCTGCGGTTTCCTTCGCAACCGCAGTGCCAGAACCGGGCGCTCTGTCGGGGATTGCGATCGCTCTTCTCACCGGCATCGCTGTGAAGCGGCGGCGCTGATCGTTCGTCTGCCTGCGACCAGCGTTCGACGCGCGGGGCAGGCGCGTCGGGCCTGGCGCTTTCGCACGCCATCCGCATTCGTTCTGCGACCGAATCACCTTGGAGTTCATTGTGAGGAAGCTGCTTGGTTTTTGCTTGGTAAGTGTGTCGGTAATCGCGGCGCTGTTCGCAGTTAGTGGAGAAGCACTCGCGGAGATTCCCCACATCCGTACGTCGGGCGCCTGCCCGCAGCTCATTGTCGGGGGGAAGCCGATGCTGATTATCGGCGGCGAGTTGCACAACTCGAACGCCTCGACCGTCGAGCGCATTGAGTGGAGCCTCGACCGCGTCAGCAAGATGCAACTCAACACGGTGCTCGCCCCGATCGCGTGGGAGCAGTTCGAGCCGCGCGAAGGGGTGTTCGACTTCACGCTGATCGAGGCCCTCGTCGAACAGGCGCGCGCGAAAAACCTCAAGCTCATCGTCCTCTGGTTTGCGACCTGGAAGAACGGGCAATCATCGTACGCTCCCATGTGGGTTAAGACGAATCCCGACCGGTTTCACCGGGTGCAGACGCAGGAGGGCCAGTCGATCGAAACGCTGTCTCCGTTCTGCATGGCGACCCGGAAAGCCGATTCACTCGCCTTTGCGGCGCTCATGCGCCGAATCCGAGAAATCGACCGCAGCGACACTGTTGTGATGGTCCAACCGGAGAACGAGGCCGGCATCCTGCAGAGCATGGATTATTCGCCCGCCGGCCAAGCGGCGCTCGCCTCAGCCGTGCCTGAACTGCTGATCGAATACTTGCAAGCCCATCAAGAGTATCGATCCTCTGCGGTTCATCATTCCTGGGAGTTGCAAGGACGACCCGCTTCGGGCAGTTGGACGAAAGTGTTTGGCGACAATCCTGAGGCGCGCGAGTTCCTGCTCGCCTGGCAGATCGCGAGCTTCATCAACGACGTCGCTGCCGCCGGTCAGCGCGAACATCCGCTCCCGATGTTCGCCAACGCCTGGATCATCCAGCGCCCCGACGAGCCCGCGGGCGAGTACCCAAACGGTGGCCCGGTCGACCGAGTGATGGAAATCTACAAGGCGGCCGCCCCGAACCTCTTCACGCTCGCTCCCGATATCTACTTGCCACAGTTCAAAGCGGTGTGCGAGCGCTACGTGCGTGACGACAATCCGCTGTTGATCCCCGAATCAACCGTCGACGCCGGGCGCGCGTTTTACGCACTTGCTGAGCACAATGCCCTCGGTTATTCCCCGTTTGGATTCGAAGAACGCGCGAGTGGCGACGACGCTTTTCAAGCCGCCTACGGAGTTCTAGCGGAAATGCACGATGCGATCGTAAAGCATCAGGGGACTGGTCGAATGCACGGCTTACTCCGTGAAGCAGGGGAGTCGCGGCGAACGATCCGGCTGGGGCAATACCGGATCGATTGCAGCTACGAATCCCACAACGAGCCATGTTACGGACTCATCATCCAAGCGGCCGAACATGAGTTTCTCGTGGCTGGCGTCAACCTACGCCTCGAGTTTCGCGCAAGCGACAAGTCGCAGAGCGGTCAGATCGGAATGGTCCACGAGGTGTGTCGCGACGGCGACGCCTGGCGTACGTTGCGAGTCCTTAACGGGGATGAGACGTTCCACCACACTAGCCTCAGGGTGCTGGGCCGAGAACAGCGAATCGGGGTGGCGCTTCGCGCCGAGGCACTGGGCCCGCAACCAACCGCCGACCATCCTGCCACCCTTGAAACGCTCACCCCGAGACAACTTGGATCCCCAGGGGTCTATCGAGTGATGACTTACGTGCGGCCGCGGTAGGTTGTAATAAATCGCGGTGACCAGGGGACAGGGATTCGGGATGCTACGCTTAATTTCTGTGGCGAGTTAACGCCGCGTCGCATTTCGGACGGCAGACTCTCTTCTGCCGCGGCACGCGGGATCGGCACGACCGCAGTCGGCGTGGATGAAATCACTCCAACCTGACATGTTCGCTGCCGACGCGCTCTTCGCTAAGATTGAGGGCCGATCTCTGCGCCCGCATTGTGCGTCATATCCATGATTTCATGGCGCCCCGTAGGCGTGGGCACAAACTTTGCATTCCTAAAAACAACATTCTGGTTCAAGTAAGGCGAAGCAGCCAGACCAGCGAACGATTCGCCCTGCCCGCTTATTTCCCAATCATCACCATTCTCTTTGGAGTCCAACATGGCCCTCACAACCCTTGCCGATGCTTTCTACCACGAGCTCTGCGACATCTACCATGCTGAAAAGCAGCTCACCAGAGCGCTTCCGAAAATGGCCAAGCGCGCCAGTTCCGTCGAACTAGCGAAGGCATTCGAAGCTCATCTCGCGGAAACGCAGGAACAAATCTTACGGGTCGAAGCGGCGTTTGCCGACACCGGCAAGCCTCCTAAGGCGAAGAAATGCGAAGCCATGGCGGGCCTGATTGAAGAGGCTTCTTCGGTGCTGCAGGAAGAGGCCGACCCGGAAGTGATGGACGCGGCGCTGATTTGCTGCGCTCAGAAGGTGGAACATTACGAGATTGCCACCTACGGCACGCTGTGTACGTGGGCCGACAAGTTGGGCTACAAGGCAGCCAAGCAGGCCCTTGGCGAAAATTTAGACGAAGAGGAGTCGACGGACAAAAAGCTCACGAAGCTTAGCAAGACCGTGAATCGGCGGGCCAAGGCGGCTGCCTCCGCGTAATCGACCGGAGCTAGGCAGCGCCGGGAAGTCTCCCATCGGGGTGACTTACGGGCTCACACTTGCGGGTTTCCGGAATCGAGGAGCGAGCGGCTTCCAAAAGTTGCCGCACGCTCTACAATCCGGAGTCTCATCCGCTTTGTGTGTTTGCCCCCTCGGTCTGTGTTGCGCTCCGTCGGTTTCCTGTTGTGGCTTGGATTGGGGGGGCTCGTCAGCTCGGCCACGGGGCAATCGGTGCGCACATGGGTCAACTCCGTTAGCGGAGCGTATGCCGAGGCTGCGCGGTGGAGCGGCGGAAACGTTCCCGATAGTCCGCTCGAAGCAGCGCGCTTCGATCCGTTTGGAACCTACGCGGTCAATTTCGCAGGCGCTGGTTCGTTCACGCCGGCTGATCTGGAAGTCGTCCGGGGCAATCTTCAGTGGAGCGTCACGTCGACCGGCGGTGATGCGTCGCTCATCGCCCTGGGGGACGCGACGTTCTCCGGCGGAAGTACTTCCCTGCAACGCGCCGGGATGGAAGCCGATGTGAATCTGGTCGTTGGCGACCTATTGTCGCTCAGCGGCGGAGCGAAGCTCGCGGTGAACCAAGGGGCCGATCTCATCGCCGGGCGCACCCAAATCGGCGCCGGCACGTTGACCACGCCAACGGAACTCCTGATCTCCGCGGCGCCCACCGCGGCGCTTGGCAGCACCAGCATCGGTGAAAGTGGGAGCAACGCATTTGAAGGATTGGTCACTGTCACCGCCGGCACGCAACTGAGCGTCGGAAACCTCACGATTGCCACACTGGGCGGGGCCAATCAGCGTGGCGCCGCACAAATTGTCGGCAGCAGTTTGACCCAGGCCGCCGGCCTCAGCACGTTCATCGGGGCCACCACCAATGAGACGACGACGAGCGGGCTCTTGGCGGCGGTCGATGGGGCGGTGGTCGAACTCGGTCCGACGACTGTACGCGCTACCGGTAAGCTGAAGAACATCGGCGGCACATTTAACTTTCGGGAAGGGCTCACCGTCGATGGCGGCGTGTATGAAGAGCAAGCCGGCTCAGCGGCCGAGCGGCTGTTGGGTGAGGGGCAATCGATCCAAGCTCGCAACGGCGGCGTGCTGAAACTGGGGGAGAATCCGCTCGAATTGGGGTCGACGCAGCATTTGGTGCTGGAGTCCGCGAGCGTGGAAGCGCTCGGCGGCGTGGGGTTTTATGGCGGCGAGGTCCACGCCAAGGCAGGCGTTTCTAGCTTAACGGGAAATCTTGGTGCCGGCGCCAAGCTGCAAGTTGCGGCTGGTGCGGAGCTGCACCTGCAAGGCGCCTTTCAAGGGGGCGCCATGGTTGGACCCGGGGCTTTGGTGTTGGCGGGCCGCGTAAGCTTGGGCTCCGAGCCGACCCGGTTAGCGGCGACGGCCGAGCTGAGGTTCAACCCCGAATCGACGTTGCAACTGCGGTTGGGTGGTGCTGAACGCGGCCAGTACGACGCACTCAGCACCACCGGCGCCATAACGCTGGGCGGCAGCTTGGAACTCTCCTTGCTCGCACCGCTCAGCGGACCCTTTGAACCGCAAGTGGGCGATCGCTTCACGCTCCTTACCGGTAGTGCGATCCGCGGGGACTTCGCCAAGTTAAAACTACCTCCGCTCACCACCGGATTGACGTGGTACTTCGACCGCACGCCGACGAGCCTGACGCTCGTCGCCTCGCCCGCGGCAGTGCCGGGCGACTACTCGCACAACGGCCAGGTTGATAGCGCGGACTACACGCTGTGGCGAGATACGCTCGGCCAAACCATCGGCTCGCTCGCCGCCGATGGTGACGTGAACGGGATCGTTGACGGGGGAGACCTCACCTTCTGGCAAGCTCGCATGCGTGAGTTGGCGACGCCCCCCCTTGCGGGGAGCGTGCCGGAAGCCAGCTCGGGGCTCCTCATTCTCGTCGGACTCGGAGCGCAGCTTGTCCGGCCATTATTTGGCTCGTTCCGACAGCGTCGGCGACTCTCGTGAGCGGATGGCGGAGCCGCCGCATCGACCGCGGCACTTTACCCGGGATTTCGACGATTCCGGCCTCCTGCAGGCCCCGCTTGCCCGAATTAGAATAATGGTTGCTCTCTGGCCGAATACCGGTTAGCCTCGATGCAGGGGACGGGGACGGCAAATCGGCGTAGGACGGAGATGTTGGCGATGGTTCGAGGTTGGAAAACAGGGATGTTGTGCGCTGCGCTCGCGGTGTGCTCGAGCGTGCACGCGATCACCGTGAAGCTCGATTACACGTACGACAGCACCGGTTTCTTTAACACCGGCACGACCAACGGCGCCGCGGCGCGGGCCACCGTCGAAGCCGCCGCCAGTTACTTCTCGACGATTCTGAACGATACGTTCAGTGCGATTCAAACGCCGCCGCCCGTCGCAAGCAGTGTTTCCAACGGCGTCTACTCGTGGACTTGGTCGGCAACCTTCAACAACCCTTCGACCGGCGCTTCCGTCACGCTGAATGACGGGGTGATTCCCGCGAACGAGTATCGCGTGTATGTCGGGGCGCGCAGTTTAGGGGGAAGCTTGGGCATCGGCGGTCCGGGCGGCTGGGGCTACAACAGTAACGTGACCGGATCGAACGCGTTCACGCAAAACGAGATCGATCAAATCACCGCCACCAACAACACGTTCGGACAAAACGTCGAAAAGCGAGGCGAGGCGAATGGCTTCGTTCGCTGGGGTGGCGCGCTCACGTTCAACAACACGACCACTTGGAACCTCAATCACACGCTTAATCCCACTGCTGGGCAGAACGATCTCTTCTCGGTGGCGATTCACGAACTGGGGCACGCCATCGGCTTGGGAGCGAGCAACGAGTGGAACAATCTCCGCAGCGGCAGCGCGTTTGTGGGCTCGTCGGCGGTCGCCAATTACGGCGGCCCCGTCCCGCTGAGCGGCCCGGACTTCGCCCATTGGGCGAACGGCACCATCAGTACCGTGTTCGGCACAACCACCACGCAGGAAGCGGCGATGGACCCAGACATTACCGTCGGCACGCGTAAGCGCTTCACTTCGCTCGACGCCGCGGCGCTCATTGACATCGGTTGGGAAGTCGGTCCCGCCCCGCCGATGGGCGTTCCCGGCGACTACAGCGGCAACGGCGTGGTCGACGCCGCCGACTACACCCGCTGGCGCGATTTGAACGGCACGGCCGGCCCGCTCACCAACCGCGATCCGGCGGCGAGCGGCAACATTAACGCGGCCGACTATACTTACTGGAAGAACCGCTTCGGCAACACGAGCGCAATTCCCGCCAGCAGCGCCGTTCCCGAACCCGCAACAATCGCCGCCGCCGCTTGCGGATTAGCTTGTTTGTTTCTTCACAGGCGCAGTTTCACCTAACCAGCACCTTGATGAGCGCTCGACGTCAGTCGCTCGGAGCGGCCCCCACCAATCGCGACTACATCGTTGGCGGCACGCGATCGCTCATTAATTTCTTCAGTTTAGCCGTCTGCTCGACCGTCCAATCCTTCGGCGCCGTGACTTCCACCCACGCATCAATGTAACTTGCCGGCGCGTAGTTGTGGCCGTAGCCAAAGGGGACGCTGGTGGCCATCGGCAGATCGAACGCGGTCTGTAAGAAAGTCACCACGGGGCGCCAGCGCAACAGCGGCGACACATCGGGCCCGCGCTGCCCTTGAAGCCACGGCGGCGCGCGGTAGAGCAAGGTCGGGGAGAAAAAGCACATGGGGTCGCTGGAGTGCTGAATGTAAACACAGCGCAGGGAACCCCACCGCTGGCCGGCTTTCGCGAGACTGCACTCGCGGCCAGTGAACCGCAACATGGCGCCATCGCGAAACCGGGGCAACCACATCGGCGAGTCAGGATTGCGCCGCTGCGTCGCGCGGTTCCAGGCCACGCTGGGAAACGGCGGGCCGCTCCACAAGGCGCCTTGCGGTGGGTCTTCAAACACCGTGAACAGATCGCCGCTGACTTCCGAGCCCAGCGCGCCGAGACTCAGCCCGTGCAGATAGAGTTTGGGGCGATCGTCTTTGGGCAACGTGCGCCAGTGAGAATACACCTCATCGAACAGCGTGCGGGCCGCGACTTGCGAGCGCTCGGGATCGACCAAAATCGTGACCCAACTCGGCAGGTACGAGTACTGCGTGCTCACGATCGCCGTGTCACCGGCGTGCAAATACTCCAGCGTGTCGACGGCGCCGGGGTCGAGCCAACCGGTGCCCGTGGGCGTGGCGATCACCAGCAGCGAGCGCTCGAAGCCGCCGGCGCGGACGAGCTCCTTCAGCGCCAGTTCCGCGCGCTCTTCCGGTGTTTCGCGCGAGGCAAGCCCGACATACACCCGCAGCGGCGTTTCCGTCGGCCGGCCCCAAAATTCGGCCAGTTGCGCCGGCGTCGTCCCCCCGACGACAAAGTTTTTGCCGCGACGGCCGATGTCGTCCCATTCGACGAGCGATTCCTCGCTGCCGGAAGCATTGGGGTTGGTCGGCTGTTCGACGCCATCATCCACCAGTTGGTCGAGCTCGGTGAAGGTGGCGTCGGCGAAATCGAGCGCCAATCGCACGAAGACTTTATTGACCACCAGAAGCAGTCCGAATGCCACCAGAAGCGCGCTCGCAACGTTCGCGATACGCCGGGGAACGAAGCGCTTCACCTGTCGATCAAGACTTTGAAACAGGCGCCGGATTCCCCGCGCAAGGAGCAAGAGCACCGCGAACGTGACTAGCGCAATCGCCGCCACTCGCACGGGGTACGCCGTTTCGACCGGCGGCATTTCCATCAGCGCACGGATCGAGTTTTGCCATTCGGCCGATTTCCAGAAGGCATAGATCGCAACGAGCAGCACGATGGCGGTAGTGATTTTTTCGAGCCATCGCCGCACATTGCTCGCCGGCGTGGGAATCTCGAGGTACAGCCATAGCCAGCCCAAGAAAACACCGATGCCGTACCCCACCGCGGCTGCGATGCCTGAGAGAATCCCCTGCACTAAATAGGGCCGCGGCAACAGCGAGGGCGTAAGTGACTCCGCCAAAAAGATCGTGCCGATCACCAGGCCCACAAAGTGCCCCTGCCGCCACGTGCGGTTGTAGAGCGATTGGAGGAATGCCAGCGGGTGAATCATGCCCCGATTGTAGCAGGCAGCGGGCGGCGTGCCTGCTGGCAATCGGGGCGCCTCATTGTTGAATCTAACGATGCCATCAAACCCCGGCCACTTTCTTCCGCCGAATGCGTACAGCTTGCCAGCCGCCGCCGAGGCCGACGATGGCTGCGAGCATCAGCATGCTGGAAGGTTCGGGAATAGCCTGGATGATGATTCCAGAGAAGCTGGCGTAACTCCCGGAGACGTTGGAACCCGTGGGGCGAATTGCGACAACGTCGTTAAGCTGAACGCCGCTAAGCAGGAACGACCACGCGTCCGCCGTTCCGTTATTCGCGGCCGGTAGCGAGCCGGTTCCGATCAGCGCGACGCCGCCCGGCAGCGCTTCCGCTTCCGAAACCGACAGATCGCCGGCGTACAACGGCGGGCCATTGGTGTTGCGCAGGCTCACTCGCAACCGCCGGTCGGAACTAAAGTTGGCTCCGGAACCGTTATCTGTCACCACCCACAATCGAAACGAGTCGGGTGCGCCGGGAAGAATTCGCAAGAACGCTTGGGTGGAGGTGTTGTTGAGACCTTGCTGAATTTCACGCACTTGCCCCGAAACGCCCGAGACGCCGTTCGGTAGCGTGAGCGTATTGAAATTTGGCTGGCCGCCGACCGTATCACCCCCAGCCGTGCCGCTGCTGTTTTCCACGAATGAGTAACCGGTGCGCGGCGTTGCGTCGGTCCCCACACCGGTGTCATCCTTACCAATAAACGAATGCCGCGTTTCCAGGCGAATCCAACTGGGGAGATTGCGCGCTTCAAAACTGTCGGTGGTCGCGCCGACCACCGGATTGGGATTACCAAAGTTGGCGAACCACCACGATTCGCCGAGTCCGGTGTAGTTGGTGGTGTCGATTTTCGAATTCGCCGACTCCCACACCACCACGTTGGCTTGGCCGGCGAGGGGCAGCCCCAGGAGCAACAGTAACGCCACCGGTCTTAAGACATCAATTCTCATTAGATTACTCCAAAGCACGAAGAACACAGATGACAGAACAAGAACGAACTTATCAAGAAAAAGTTGACCGATGCCGACGACACTGCTGCACCAGCAGCATGGCGACGAACGTGAAGGCCAGCCGCCACGTCGCCGGTTCCGGTACGGCGACGGCAGCGCCGAGTGCTGCACTGGCGGTAGCCCCAAAATTATTCTTCCAAGCGGTGTAATCCTCGGGGGTCACAACGCCGGGGGTGACGGTTTCATTGGGGAGCGTGATGGCGGTGCCCGAGTTGTCCCGCCACACGGTGTAGTCAGCGGCGTCGACGCGGTCGTCGTCGTTGTAGTCTCCGGCCAGCGGCGTGGCAGCCAGTTGCGGCGTCAGCAAGCCTTCGCGATAGGCGAAGTAGTCGATGTCATACGCGCCCCACCGCGTGCCGGATGACAGCCCCAGGCCCAGATGCGGTCCCGCGCCGAACTCGTTTTGATTGCCGAGCACTACGTTAAAGGTTTGCGGGGTGAGCGAACCATTATGGAAGATGCGCACCTCGTGGGTGCTGCCATCAATCGGGACCGAAAGCTGCTTGATGTTGATCCAGAATTCCTGCCAGGAGGTCAGCTGCGCGTTGGGAACTTCCACAATGTTGAGCGTGGCTTCAGTGGCCGCCCCAGTGTCGGGTCCGCCCGATTTGCTGTTGAATACGAGGCCCGTCTTGGTGACGGCAAAGTTCTCGGCGGTGACGGTGTTTTGATCGAGCAAACTGAACGCGATTTGACCCGGGCCACTGGCGCCGGTGTGCGTGACCATGAACATCCCGCGACCGTTGTTGACGACCGGATAGCCCTTGCCATTCGCGGGCCATGGAACCGGCGACGAAGTGGCGGGGCCATCTTCGTTGTAGAACGCATCCAGGGGGCCAGTGGCGGCGGTCGAGAGCCGCGCGCGAAAGGCGATAGTGATGCCACTATCAAGCACCGCCGGGTTGCCGCTATACGCGGCGTCGTTCTGAATTCTGTGCGCGAACTGAATTCGCCGATTGCTGCCTTCTTGCCGGGATGAAGTGGTCGTGGCTTGGTTACCTTTATCGGCGAAGCCCCAACTCACTGGGTTACCCGCATCCTGAATTCGCAGATACGACACGCCCCCTTGCGTGTAGGTGGCGACACCCCCCGGCGCTGCGGGAGGAATGGGCGGGGGACTACCGGGAGTTCCGCCCAACGGCGCACCCGGGGCCGAGCCATCCCATTGGCTGCCGCTATGAATCCAAGTGGCCGCGGCGTTATTCACGGCGCACGGACCGGCATTGGGATTGCAGTTGGGATCGAGGTAGCCAGGGAACTCGAGCGCCGCGGTTCCGCCCAGCCCGCCCGGCGAGTTGGCAGACGTACCATTGATGTAATCGGGATTCGGCCCGTCGGGGTCGTTGTAGTACGCTTCGTCCCCATCGTATGCGTAGGCCCAACCTGGGTCGCTGTAAAGCACGCCAATGCCTAGCGTGGCGCCGGCGAATACCGTGAACGCCACTAGCGGCGCGCTGAGAATAACAATCCGAAACTTCATAGCGTCAAATCGATTGTTGATGGGGGAGGACGTGTCTTAAGGCGATGCTTGCTTGGCTCATTCAGAACTACAATTGCGAAAAGTCAACAATCTCGCCATCTTCAATGTTGGTGAGTCGGCCGAGCAGCGCGGGGGCAATGTCGTTTGTCACCGGGCGGACGCTCGCGTCGCCGAGCACGAACTGACAGACGCCCGGATGCCAACTGCCGAATTGCTCGCGTTCGCTCACAAACGGCGTGTCGGGCGATGCAGCGATGGGCGCTTCAGGCCCGCCGTAGCGCGCGAAGGTGGGGTGAAAGTCAGGGTTGTAGACCGAGTTGTCTTTGAACGACGCTTTGCCGAACTCGCCTTCGATGACGTGCTTCTCGCCGAGAAAGATCGACTTCGACAGCCCATCAAGGATGCTGCGGAAACTCAGGTAGGACTTGTAGGAACCGACGAACCGCTTGTCGGGATCGAACCCTACACAGTCACCCGAGCCGGACCGAAAGGCGCCGTTCGCCCCTTTAACGCTCCCTTGATCCCGCGGACTATCACCGCGGAAATTCACGCCATCGCCCACGGAGACGGCGTAGTCGGCAAGAGCGCCGGGTCGGTGCGGCACGCCCCCGCGCTTATCGCCTTCGATGCTGAGCTGTGGCGCCGAACGGCGTGAGGGGCACAGGTAGGAACTGACTTGCACCTGCACGTTTTCAAGAGGCTGAAAATGGTACGACCGGGTTGGATCCCAACGTTCGGCCACCGCGCCCTCTTCCAGGTAGGGCCAAATCACGCTCCCCCAGGTGCCGTGATGGCAGGGCAACCGCGAGGGGGGTAGCACTTTCCGGGCATCGTGGAACATGTGAATCGCCAGTCCGATTTGCTTCAAATTGTTCTGGCACTGCGAGCGCCGTGCCGCTTCGCGCGCCGCCTGCACGGCCGGCAGCAACAGCGCAATCAAGATGCCGATGATGGCGATCACCACCAGCAGTTCCACCAACGTAAATCCTGAAAGAGTTCTCCGTTGCATTTCGCTTTCGCTCCGCATTGTCTGTCACTTGCGCCTGGTCGGCGGCCCGCGCCGCCGGCCGAACTCCAGGCCGCCTTCATTCGCGTGTCACGCCCTCGCGCCGCGCACTCGTTTGGGCAGCAGGCGCTAATTCATTCTCGTACCAAAAGACACCGAGGCCGGGACCATCCTCCTCGGGGTCGTCCGTCGCTAGGTTCTCTTTCTCTTCATTGGTGAGCACATCGAGATCGCCGTCCGAATCGAGGTCCACCAAATGCACGAGGTCGTACTTGATGCCGTCGGCGCCAGCGATGTTGCGGGCGGTCCATACTTGATCCGTTGGCGCGTGTTCGTACTCCAACCAGTAAGTGCCGATGATGTCCCCAGTCGCGCCCGAACTGGTCACCACCAAGTCTTGCCGACCATCTCGGTTAACATCGCCGATCGTTACCGCTTTCGGTTGAGCTGTGTTCGGTGGTATGGCGATGAGGTGCTCTTCCCAACGAAGCCCGCTCTCATCAAGCCGGCGAAGATAGGCGAGCCGGCGATGCTGATAGGTATCCGTCGCGTTCCGCCGCGGCAGATCGATGGGCGCGACGATGTCTTCGAGCCCATCGCCATCGAGATCGCCAACGGCTAGGAAGGTCGCACTCTCAACGGTTGTTGTTAGGAGCCGATGACGCTTCCACAACGGTGGCTCTTCGTCCTCACCCGCAAGCTGCTGCTTCTCGTAAGGGTTTTCGAGCCACCAGACGCCGGCATCGGGGCCGTGCTTATCGGTGTAGAGAATGTCCAATCGACCATCGGCGTTGAGATCGCGAACCACGATCGACATCACCCAATTGATGTTCGCGATCGGTTGCCACGTGTAGTTCGCCAGATCTCGCGGGTTTTCAGCCGGAAAGATCAGCGCCAACCGGGCGAAGGTATCCGGCAGGTAAGTTTTTCCGCCGGAAACGAGCACCGTCGGCCCGCTCGGCCACAGCGTGAGCGGCTCGGTGTACATCCACATCTCGCGATTGCTTGCGACGGGGATGGTTTGCTGGACCCACTGCTTGGGATCGAGTAGTTTCGCGGGCGAATGGGGATTCCAGTGGACAAAGATCTGTTCGGCATGCTGCTCCGAGGAAGTGACCACGTCCAGCGCGCCATCGTGATCGAGATCGACAAACGTGGCGTCCTCTGCCTTTTTCGTGTCACCCACCCGCACGGCAGGCCACGGCTCACGCACCTTTGCCGGGCCGGGATGCACGAAAACCAGCGTGGCGCCTTCACTCTCGAAACCGGTCGTTACATCGGGCTGCCCATCGCCGTTGATGTCGGCCAGCTTTGTGCCATCGGGGCCGTTAAGGCTCGGTTCACTAATCTGATGCCGACGCCACGGGGCGCCTTGCGGCGCAGCGGGCTCCGGGGACGAACCGTTGCTCGCCGCCAGCACGCCGAGCACGCACAGCCCAATCGCCTTGAAAGGGACCAGAGAGACATCCAGCATCGCCATGCAAAACCTGTGGGGGTTGAGCGGCGCCTCTGGAAGTCCAGTGAGCGAAGTCGCGGAAGTGAAGGTGGAAGGGTGGTGGGACAATCCGGAAGGGGACAGTAGCAGTGAGATCGAACTCGCGCCGTGGTTGGCGGCCAAGTTTTCACACGCAACCGCGATGATTAGCGCCCCCTGCCGACGCCAAGACACCGCTGACGCTTGCGGAACTTGACACGCCAACCACGACGAAGTCGTCCGTTCTGATTGTGAGCATCGCAACAAGCGTGCCGAACACATGGTCGATTTGTGAATTGAATGCATGCGCTCACAATCGCTCTGTTGATTGAGCGTGATTTCTCCGGAGAATGCGGTGGACAGGAGAAGCTGTGGCGCCAGATCGGGCACGCGATGGAGCATGCCGGCTTGCGACTGCGGCACGTTAAGAATCGGCGAACTGAAATATATCACGGCCCAAACCGTGAATAGTGCTGAGTTCTGGGCGCCAATCACGGCGGGTGGCCGCTGCTAGTGCGCGAAGATTGCTCGGGTCGGGGGACCCAAGCTACGGACTTGTTGGCGTCTTCAGAGTCTCAATTGCAGCGGGCAAATCGGGGTCGATCACGCCGAATTCGCCGCGGCCTTCTTTCTCGATTCGCAGGCGAACGATCGCGCTAATCGTCGGCACATCAGCATCCCAGAACTTGCCGCGGTCGGCGGCGGGAGGAGATTCCAGCGGGCGAATCAGGCGAAAACCGATGTCTTGGGCTTCGTCACTGGCAAACCACCACGGGCTTTTGGGCGTGTTGGGATCGTACGATTTCAGTTCCGCATCATCACTCGCCCGCCGCGCGGCGGAGCGGCACGCGGTGGCGTCGAGCAGCGCTGACCCACCCCGCAGCACGCGCGGGAAGACTTTGATCGGCCAGTTTATAGCGTCGACCGCGACGGCGTCGCCTGTCAAATGTTTGTAGCCCGCTTCGTCATAGGCGTCGAGCACCCATTCGCAGGCGTTGCCGTGCAAATCGTACAGACCCCAGGCGTTCGGCTGCTTTCCGCCCACGGGATGGGTGACATCGTCGCTGTTGTCGGTGGTCCAGGCGTAGGCGTCGAGTTCCGCGGCATCGCCACCAAATCCGTAAGCGGTTGTGGTTCCCGCGCGGCAGGCATACTCCCATTCAGCTTCGCTCGGCAGGCGATAGAACTGCGCGGTCAGCAGACTCAACCACTTAGAATACTGCTTGGCCGAGAACTGCGTCATCGTGACGGCCGGGAGCTGCGGGTCTTCGCCGGCGTTGAACGTGAAATCGGGCTCGTAGAGCTTTGAAGGCGCCGTGATCGCATCGGCTGTGTTGGCGTCCGTCACCGGTCGGATGCCGCGGTCGTTGAACCGCTCGAAGACGGAGCACAGCTCCATGAACGGCCGATACTCGGCCCAGCGCGTTTCGTACTTCGCCATCCAAAACGGCGGGACGGTGATCTTGCGCTGAGGGCCTTCGTCGGAATTGCGTTCGGGTTCGTTCTCCGGACTGCCGAGCAGAAACTCGCCGCCAGGAACGGGAACCATCGCAACCGAGACTTCAGTTCCCGGAATCGGCTGCTCGTACGGAACCATGAAGCCGCCGTCGATCGCGACGGCGGGGCCGGTTGATGGCCTTTCCGCAACGACCCCGAGCGGTAGTTCTGCAGCGCAGTGTGAGGTCCAGAGAATCGTAATGCAAAGCATTCCGATGCGCGCATCGTAGCCCTCTCCCCTCGGGAGAGGGTTGGGTGAGGGCCGTCTTACAGAAAATTGGGTTGATACCCGCATCACCCTCACCCCGACCCTCTCCCAGAGGGAGAGGGAGTTCGCGCGAACTTGCAAGTTTTGCATCAGGTTCATCACGCGAACTTCGTCATCCCCGGAATCGCCACCAGGGGTTCGGGGACATCGGTCCAGTCGTACTTCTCCGGCCCGAGCTTTTCCGTGCTGCCGGAGACTTGCTCCCAGGTGAGCGTTTGGCCCGAGTAAGCCGCCATCCGGCCCATGATGCCGATTTGCGTGCTGTTGAGCATATAGGCAGAGTTGTCGATCGGTTTGCCTTCGCGGATACTGCGGAAGAACTCTTCGTGCTCCACGCGGTACATGCTGGGCTTGGGGCCTTTGTATTCCCACTTGGTGGGGCCATTGATTTTGGTCGCCAAGACTTCGGCGGTCCCCTTCGTGCCGACAACGGTCTCTTCAACTTTCAGTGAGCAGCCATCCTGCTGCCGGCAGGTGAGGTACACGCGCTGGCCACCCGGATATTCGTAAAACACCGCGAAGTGGTCGTAGATGTGGCCGTACTTCTTGTCGGTCCGTTGTTGCCGCCCGCCGAGCGCGAACGCCGACTTGGGACTGGCGTCGCCCAACAGCCATGCCGTTTTGTCGATGCTGTGAACCGCCTGCTCGCAAATCATGTCGCCGCTGAGCCAGGTGTAGTACAGCCAGTTGCGAATCTGATACTCCATCCGGCTCCAGTCGGGCTTGTCGCCTCGGTGCCACAGGGTGTTCGTGTTGTACGACGATTCAATGGAGAGAATCTCGCCGATCGCGCCATCCTGAATCCGCTGAATCGTTTCCTTCACGCCCGGATCGTACCGCCAGCAGAGGCCGGAGACGACCGACAGGTTCTTGCTGCGGGCCACATCGCACGCGGCTGCCATCCGGTGGAGGCCGGGGATGTCCGTCGCAACCGGCTTCTCGACAAAGCAGTGCTTGTCCTTCGAGACGGCGTACTCAAAATGTTCCGGCCGAAAATGCGGCGGTGTCGCCAGCAGCACCACATCCACCCCGCAATTGACCACCTGCTTGTAGGCGTCGAACCCCGTGAAGATTTTGTCTTTCTCCACCGCCACTCGATCGCCCACACCTTCGTCGAGCAGCATCGCATCGAGTGCTTCCGTGCAGCGGTCGGCAAAGGTGTCGCCAACGGCCACGAGCTTGGCGTTGGAATCGGCATAAAGCGCGTCAATCGTCGCGCCGGCGCCGCGGCCACCGCAGCCCACCAGGCCGATGCGCAGCGTTTCATCCACGCCGGTGTGTGCGGCGCGAACAATCGACCCACTTGCCGCAAGCGCTGCCGACGCAGCTGCGCTCCGTTGCAAAAACTGCCGCCTAGTGCTACCGAGGTTGGGCTTCTTCATGAAATGACCTATTTAATTGTAGTTTCCGTAGACTACGGTAAAACGCGAATGCGAATGTCGCGAAACTCGACGGGTGCGCCTTCCGATTCCAAACAGATGTAACCGGTGGCGCGCGTGCAGTCGGTTCCGCCCGACACTTCTTCGCCGTTGACCCACAGGCGGATTTCGCCGTTCAGGCAGCGGATGTAGTAGTGGTTCCACTCGCCGAGCTTGTTGCTCAGTTTCTTGCGGGGGAAACTGCGATCGCCGTGTGGGGAGATCGGTTCGAAGGGCTGCATCTTAGCCGTGCCGACGGGGAAGACGTCCCCATCGGTGGTAAACCAATCGGCCGGTTGGCCCGTTTCTTCGATGTACTGCTGAGTGAAACCGTGGTCGAGCACCTGCACTTCGATGCCCCCTTTCGGTAGCGTGCCCGGAGTGAGGCCTTCGAGCGCCGCGTCACTCGCCCAGACGAAAATGCCCGAGTTGCCGCCGGACTTCAGGTGCCGCCAGGTCGCGACAAGTTCAAAGTTGGTGAACGAGTCTTTGGAACGAATCACGCCCACCGGATCGCCGGTGCACTTCGCTTTGCCGTCGGTCCAGGTCCAAGTGTCTTCGTTGCAGTTGACGTTCACGAAGTCACTTTCGCCGAGTGCGCGCCAGCCGGGAGCGGTGGCGTCGATGAACGGGCGGGGCGCTTCGTCGCCCCGCGCTGCAGCGCTCGTCAGCGCACTGACTATGAGGGCCAACAATCCGAACTTTCGCACTACCATGTCCCACCTTCCCTGCGATTCGCGATATGGAGCTGCCGAACAGAAGTTGCTGCTGCGATTATGCCGCGCCGGCGCTGAACTAGCCAACCCATGCCGAGCGCCACACCGCCAAGCGCCACTGTCGATTGTTCCGGCACGGCCGAGGAAGCAGCCGCGCCCAGCGCCGCATCCCGCCAAAACACATAGTCGGCCGCGTCAACGGTTCCATCGCGGTTGGCGTCGCCGGCGGGGTTGGCCGTGCCGAAATGGGCGCGCCACACGTCGTAGTCCGCCGCTCCCACGGAGCCGTCGTCGTTAAAGTCGCCCGGTTTCACAATGTCGTACCGCAGATAGTTACCGGAGACGCCCTGCACGCCGGCGGTCGGATAGTAGTCGTCCGACGTGGTATTGTCGCCAAGAAGAATGAAGTTAAACTCGTCGGGGGATCCAAGCTGCGCGATCGGCACGGCCAGCTCCAAATCGTCTAGCGTGGCGGCGTTCGCTGTGATGGCGCCGAGGTTGGTCCAGGTGAACTGCGATTGGAGCGTTCCGCTGAATGAGTACAAGTTGCCCCCTTGAATCAAGAAATCGGCGCCGAGTGCGAACCGGCTGGTCGTCCCCACAAATCCCGTCGCTCGATTCTGATCCTTATCGATGAAGATATTATGACGACTGCCAAGCACCGGCAGCGGGTTACCGCCCACCGCGTCGAGCTCAACGCGAAAGTAGACATTTGTCGCATCGTTAGCAACACTCACTTCGGTCACATTGAGTTCCGGCCCGGATGGGAAGGAGCCATCGTTATCGACGGGGAACTTGGGAATTGCGGCCCAATCGTCGCGCAGGGCATCGACGGTGAGCGTTCCGCCGAGCACCGTGTTGGTTTGGGTCGCCAGCGCACCGGGCATGGCGAGCGAAGCGTTGATCGCCGCGACGCGGGCCACCTGGGCATTCCAGTACGAGGGGAGCGTGTCCCACGGGTTATTCATCACGTCATTGGTGACATAAATCCCCCCCGCGTTGTACTGAAGAGCCCGTTCTACATCGACTTCCATGTTCGCCTGTGACGCTTGCGTATGCACCAGATGTACGAACCGCGAGCGATCGTACTTGTAGTTCCAGCTCGAAGGGTTGTAGCCAGGGTAACTGGTCCCTACGTTCTCGAATACCATCAGTCGGTCGGCAGTGGGCGTATTGGCGTAATTCTCCAGCGTGGTTGTGCCGGGGTTGCCCATCACTTCCCACGCCGCGTTTTTGCTTTTCACATACTGGTAAATGCTGGCGTAGTAATCGACTTTCGCCTGCGGCCCGGCGTTCCACATTTCGTCCACGAAAATGCCGTCGATGCTGTACCAGTTGGCGTACTTGTCGATGTCGGCGTACACATCGGCCAGCGGACGGTTGCCGTAGCTACTGTAGATGTAAGCGATAACGTTGCCACCCGCAGTGCGAAGATTGTTGACGGCATTCACATAATTCGTGTCGCGCGCGTTTCCCGGTCCGCTGTTGGGATTCATGATCGCCGTGAGCGGAACTTGCGCCGCCGCGGTGTTGAGACTACTCCACAGCCCCGCGCCGCCCGACGGATAAAAGTAAGCCGGCACCACGATTTCAAGTTGCCCCGCCCAACTCGCCAGCGGCAACAGCAGCGCGAGCACCCCAGCGACGGCCTGCCCCGACCGTCGCCGTAGGCGCCGCGATTGTTCGAGTTGTCTCGAGAGCGTTGGCATCAATAAGTAAGCATAAAGACGCACAGAGCAGAGTGAGTAACTAGCGGCGCCGATAGACCCCCAGCGAACCGACCGCCAACAACACAAGCAGCACGGAAGTTGGTTCCGGCACGGCGCTCACCACCGCGGCGCTCGCGCCGCCGGTTTGGTTGAACCGCATCGCCCATGAGGTGTAATCCGCTTGGCTCACATTACTGGTGTTGGCCGGGTCGCGATGCGGCAGGGTAAAACTTGTGCCAAAGTTGTCTCGCCAGACGGTGTAGTCGGCGGCGTCGACGGTCATGTTGTTGTTGTAGTCGCCGATCACGCCGGCAGGGGCGGTCGCCAAGGTGTAGGAAATCTTGTCTGTGCGATCGCCGAGTCCATCTTCGTTCCAGACATATAAGTCGAACGAAGTATTCGGGAACGCCGGCCCGGCCGGGAACGTGATCATCGCGGTCAGCGGAATCGCCAGTTCCTTTTGCTTTTGCGTGCCATTCTCGTTCCAGAAGGGCCAAATCAACGCGCCGCCATTTCCTAAGGGGCCGCCAGTGATCGAGACGTTCGTATTGAAAATGTTTGGCGAGGGTCCGAATTGGCCAAACGGAAAGTCATTCACATATCCGAATTCCGTGCCAATCTCCAAATCTGGAAATAAGTTGCTGCGATAGCCGGTGGCCGGGTTGGAATCCGTATCGAAGTTGATGTAGGTGTTGATCGTGCTGTCGGTATAGTAGCCGATCCGCACAAATAGAAACTCCGCGTTGTTAGCGATTGAGACTTCCTTAATGTCACTCAGCGGCCGGCCATTATCGTCTCCCTCGTTGTCGGCCGGGTCCATCGAAATCACGGGGATGCCGGCCCAATCGTCGAACTCCGTGCCGGGTGGTTCCGGTTCGGCGCCTTGCACTTTAATGTTGGCAAATGTCCCTGCCTCTGCCCATGCCAGAGGAAACGAGAACAGCCCAAGGGCAGCCGTACAAACGACCCATCGCGTTAGGTTCATCTTCATCGCTCAAACTCCATCGCCAGGAGGCGCCAAAACTATTGTTCAAGTTGTCTGTTTTCGAACGGCGGCTGGCGGAGGCCGCAGGAGAGCGACCTCCGCCTTCGCCAGTTTCGTTCGTAACAATAAAGTTAGCTACGGCGGCGGAGGCCAACGAAGCTCGCCAGCCCTACGGCCACGAGCCCCAGTGTCGCCGGCTCCGGCACGGCCAACGTGTACTCGATCACGCCGCTCACGTCGCCGTTGAAACCGCCGAAAGTCCCGTCCGGACCCACGCCGAGGTCCGTCCACACCAACAGCCGAATGGTGTTGTCGGGGAAGATCGCGGTGTTGGTTACGTTTCGCAGAATATCGAGGTCGAATGCAAGTTCCCGGTTGGGATGGTTCGCAAAGTTCACGCCATCAAACGCCAGCAGCGCGGCGCCAATGCCGAAAAACGGGCCGTTCATCCCGACCCCGTCGTTGAAGACGCCCGTGGCCTGCGTGAACGGAAAATCGTTCTGCCAGCCCGCTTCGCTGCCCACCAAGCCCAACCCGAAGACGTCGAAGCCGGTGTTCACATCTTCGTCAATGTCGATCGTGATGAACGTTCCCAGTGACAAGCCGTTTGGGAAGGAATTGCGCACGTACAGATAATCCGCATCGTTCGCAACCTGTGTATCGCCAATATCGGGTCCGCCCACGTTGTCGCCCCCGTCACTATCAACAACGGGAACGCCGGTCCAATCGCTGTAGTCGCCATCAATGGTGATGGTCTTGTACGTTCCGGCGAGGGCGACCGGGCCGAGGAGAGCCAACAGGGCTCCCGCTACCGCTAACTGATGCACTTTCATGAGACTCGACTCCTGGGTTGAAGCACGAACAAACAAAGGTAATTCACAGCTCTTGCCGCCTCTCGGTTTCACAAGTCGTTAGTTGGTTTGGCTGTCGCCATCGCTCCGGTGACCAGCCACGCGATGCACATGCGGATCGAGGTCGAATTGAACCAATGACACGGAGCCGTCACACATCGCCATATTAAATCCACCTGCGTGGGCGGAGCCAAACATGTATTCGCCTTTGCTATCGGAACTGCCCGGTTGATCCGTTCCGAGGGCTAATTTGATGTTCCCCGTTGTGACCATCGCAGTGACTCGAAGCGTGTCAGCGTTGCCACCGGCAAACGCAGGTTCGTTGTCTCCGGCGTCGAGCCCGTCATCGTAGTTGTCGGTGGACATGTACTTCTCGCCGACCATGTAGGTTTTAGAAGTTCCATCAACGATGCGTCGGAACGAGACTTCCGAATGGGTGTAGATAACTCCGGTACCATCGCGTAATGATTCTGTCCCCGATTGCACGCCGTTGTTGTACTTAACGCGCGTCCACTTGAGCAATTTCCAGTCGTTGTTAAGCCCTTCCTGATAGGTGGTGACAGTGTACGGCACACCGGCTGAAGGTTCGGACACAATCATGTCCCCTGCATTAGCGGCATAATCCGTTTTGCTGCATTGTTCGAACGGGTCACAGTCGATGTAGTTCAGGCCAGTGCTGGTGAAGTCGAAGAGATTCGCACTCCGCCGACTAGGGCACGTCATCCCCGAAAACGGACTTTGGACCCGCTGTTTCGTGGCGGCTCGGCGAGCCGCTACGGTCGTGGCGCCCTTGCCAATGTCATGTAGGGCTTGCTCTTCCATGAACGGCAGAATGTTATACATCCAGCCTCCGGGTTGATTCTTGCCATTGCCATATTCGGGATATCCCAGGAACGTTACCCACCATCCGCCGCTCGGCAAGTGCCGATACGTATCGTGATGATTATGAAACGAAATCGCAAGTTGCTTCAGTTGATTGGTGCACTGCGTTCGTCGGGCCGCTTCGCGCGCCGCTTGCACAGCGGGCAAGAGCAGCGCCACCAGAATGCCGATGATGGCGATCACCACCAGCAGTTCCACCAAGGTGAAACCGCGGCGAGTGTTGTTTAATTGCGGAATATATTGACGGCGGTTCATAGGGTTAGGTCCTTCTCGTTTGCCGTTGGAATATCAAACTCGTCATCAGCCCACACACGCTAGCGTCCGGTCGTTCAAAACAGGGATTGCATCGTTACCAGCGACCGAACCCAACAAAACTAGCACTGCCGCGTGGCGGCTGATAATGCTGTTGCCGGACTAAATCGCATCGCGCCCCACCTTGTGATGCTCGCCCAATTGCTCGGCGGTCATCACATAGTTGTACAGCGCCACATCGCGCAGCTCGCCGTTGAACAGCCACGACGTGAGTGAGCGCGGCACGAACTCCGCCGCCCCGATCCGCGCGGGCCATTCAAAATCCATCAGCGACATTCGCTGCTCGCTTTGCGCCACTTCTTGGCCGTTCACATACAATCGCACCACGCCATCCACATGCTGGCTCGTTTTCACGCGCGTCGGCGTGAATGTCGCCGCCACGTGGGTCCACTCATCGCGGCTGAGCTTCTGTGGCGAGATTAGCTCTTGCCAGTTCTTGCCGTACTCGCCGCTGCCGCTCCAAAACTCCCAGCGGTCATCGTCACCCGCGTAGAGCGTGAACCCAAAGCACTGCTGCGTGGGGGTGTTCGAAGCCCACACCCACCGCGAGGTAAAAATCGATTGAAACTCCGGCCCGCCTTGCACTTTCGCCCAGCTCTCAACCGTGAAGCCGCGCTCGAGGTCGACCGGCGGTTTGCGATCGGGCTCGATGTACGATTTGCCGTTGAATCGCACGCCTCGTTCCTCCTTGAGTGCCGTTGCAGTCGTCTCAGTCTCCAACGGCCAGTCGCCAATTGCTTGGCCATCGAAGCCATGTTGAGTCAGGTCCAGCACCCGGCGATTGCGGCGGACATGCTCCAGCGGCCAGTAAGCCAAAGGATCGCGAGACAACACCAGTTGCTCGTAAGGATGATAGCCGCGTTCGACTTCTGACCAGTCCCGCGCGAGCTTGTCCGGAGCGGGTGAGTCGGCGATCGCTAGGTCGCGCGGCGAACTCTTAGCCGTGAGCGCGACGCCCTCTCCGGCTTCGATTGTTTTCAATAGCACCCCGGGGATGCTCTGCCGTGCGTTCGAGTGAACCTTTACGGCGCCGTTGTACGCGAAGGCCGTCGCGGACGCCTCGCGATCCGCCGTGACCGCAATTTCGGACCGGCCGCCATCCACTGTTATGAGCGGTGTTTGCACGATGCACTTTTGGCCCCCTTCCGCATGCAGGCGGCCATCACGCAGAAAAAGGGCGCCGGAGCCGATGATGCAAAACTCCGCTGGCCCTTCGATGAGCATCTGCGGGCCATCGGCAAGTTGCACACGCATCATCCCAACGGTCAGCTGCACCACTTCGCCGCAGCGCAGTTGCTCTCCAACTTGAAGCGAGCGGATCAGCCCATCAGCCGATGCTTCGGGCGAGAGCGCGGTCAAGACGCCCAACTTATCGCGCTGCGCGAAACTAGTTCTCCATCCTTCG
The DNA here is from genome assembly GCA_022841705.1 of Pirellulales bacterium. Taxonomy (GTDB): domain Bacteria; phylum Planctomycetota; class Planctomycetia; order Pirellulales; family Lacipirellulaceae. The sequence continues at coordinate 263,850 of JALHQZ010000002.1, read as the reverse complement.
CCCTCTTTAGGTTGGGCGACGACCGAATTGCTAGTGGCGAACTGATTCTCGGTGGGATCGCTCCCGGAGTTAACTGCCACCCCGCGGCCAGCATCAGCTCCTGGCTCCAGGAGACGTGGCCCCAAGTAACCGGCAACGAACGCGACACTCGCCGCGACCGCGACTGGCAGCAAGTACCGCAGCCAATCACGAACCGGCAGTTGATTCGCGAGCATGGCCGGCGAAGGGCTCGGTTGTTTCGTATCGCTTTCCGAACTGATTTGAGCGGCGGGGTCCGCAAACGTTGGCAGATTGGGTCCGCCTTCGACCGAAATATCGTGCGCCATCGAACACAACTGCATCGTTTCGACATAACATTTCTGCGCGGAAGGATTGCCTTCGAGCAGTTTCGCGAGCTCGCCCCAGCCTTCGGCCGACAAGCCGCTGACGAACAGCTCTTCGAGCAGCAGGCTGAGGCGATCCGTTGGCCCATTCAAGTTGTGGTCTTGCGCATCCATCTTTGCTTAGCAATATCCTTCGCGTTTTAGGCTGGTCAGAATGCACTGCTCCAGCGTTTGCCGCACGCGCGCCAGGAGCGCCGCCACAGCGCCCGCGCTGCGGCCTTGCCGGTCCGCCACCTCTTTGCAACTCAGGCCTTGGCCGTACCGCAGACGCAACGTTTCGCGCTGGTGGTGGGGCAGTTTCACCACGCAATCGGTCAGCACACGGCGGCGGGCCTCGTAGTAATCGCTGTCACGGTCTTGTTCGGTCGCCAGTTCGTCAATCAGTTTTTCGGAGAATGCTGGCGGCGTGTGCTTCTTGCGATTGCGAAGGTACGTCAGCACTTCAAACCGCGCGATCGTACAAAGCCACCGCACAAACTCGTTATCCGCGGTCGTTTCGGCATACTGGAAGCTCGCCAGTTTCTGCCACGCGACCAAGCAAGTGGTTTGCACCACTTCGTCAATCGCTTCGGGATCGAAGGCCACTAACGACGCCACAAAGCCGCGGAGCCGACGGTCGTGCCGGGCGACCAGCAGAATAAACGCATCGGCGGTGAGGGAGTTCTGCGCCACTCTTCCGGTTTGGCCCTGAGGGGTCCATTAGGGCTGACCGCAAACGCTTGTCCCGGCGAAGGGAACCGCTTGCTGGAAGTCGCTAAGCTGGGGTTAACTTTTGCCTGCCACCCGTCCGCCAACAGAACGCAACGCCCCAAGATACCCGCCGATGACGCAAGAAAGTGGCGGAACTTGAAATTTCTCCATGAAGCTCGCAAAGTCTGTCCGGAGAGCGATTGATCATCTACCCGCGAGAGGTGCGCAATCGGATATCTGCGGCTAACCGCGTAAGCCTTGCGTTCCGCTGATCGACTTGCGGAAAGAGAATCCATCGCAGGTCGATTTCCGCAAGGTTGCTGGCAATGTGGCGCTTCTCGCCCTAGTCCTGTCCCGTTTCGGCTAAGTCTGAGGCGGATTTGTAGCCACTTCGTGCGGATAGGCCCAGGCAATCTTGCGGCACGCCAGTGGCACCCTAAATCTGCTCGTAACCGAGCACACTTTATAGATACTGATTGATCACATTCTCAAACAATTCTTGCCGTCCGCTGGAATTGGGCGCCGCTTCACCCTTCGCGAGCATGTATTTCGAGAGCGATTCGAACGAGTGTTTGCCCGCTTCGATCTCGGCCCCCACTCCGCTGTCCCAGCTAGCGTAGCGGTCGCGAACCATGCCGGCCACGCGGCCATCGGCCAACATCGCTGCGGCGATCTTCAGGCCCCGCGCAAACGCATCCATTCCACCAATGTGTGCGTAAAAGAGATCAACCGGTTCAATGCTTTCGCGCCGCACCTTCGCATCGAAGTTCACGCCGCCGGTGGTGAACCCGTCGTACTTCAAAACCGAGTGCATACACTGCGTGGTGAGGTAGATGTCGGTGGGGAACTGGTCGGTGTCCCACCCCAAGAGCAAGTCCCCCGTGTTGGCGTCGATGGAGCCGAGCGCTCCGGCCGCTCCGGCCACCTCGATCTCATGCTGCATCGAGTGCCCAGCGAGTGTGGCGTGATTCGTTTCGAGATTGAGCTTGAGCTTGCCCATCAGGCCATGCTCGCGCAAGAAGTTGAGACAAGCGGCCGCATCCGAATCGTACTGGTGCTTGGTCGGCTCCTTTGGCTTGGGCTCAATGTAGAACTGCCCCTTAAAGCCGATTTGCTTGGCGTATTCCACCGCCATGTGCAGGAACCGCGCCAGGTTCGCTTGTTCCCGTTTGAGGTCGGTGTTCCACAAGCACTGGTAACCTTCGCGGCCGCCCCAAAAAGTGTAACCCTCGCCGCCGAGTTCCAGCGTCACTTCCAGCGCCTTCTTAACCTGCGCCGCCGCGTAGGCGAACGCGTCCGCATTGCAGCTCGTCGCGGCGCCATGCAGGTAGCGCGGATTGCTGAAGAGATTCGCGGTACCCCACAGCAGCTTGATGCCGGTGCGGGCCTGCTGGGCCTTGAGCTCCTTCACCACCGCGTCAAGATTCTTATGACTCTCAGCGAGCGTGGCGCCTTCGGGGGCAACGTCGCGGTCGTGAAACGCATAGTACGGCGCGCCGAGTTTTTCCATGAACTCAAACGCTACGCCCACCCGCTTCACCGCGTTTTCAACTGAAGCCGAACCATCGTCCCAGGGCCGCTGCAGCGTGGCGGCGCCAAAGGGATCGCCCCCCGTGCCGCGGAACGTGTGCCAATAAACCACGCTGAACCGCAAATGGTCCCGCATCGTTTTGCCGGCGACGACTTCCTCCGGGTTGTAATGCCGGAATGCGAGCGGATTACGGCTCTCGGGGCCTTCAAACTTGATGCTTGGAACGTCGGGAAAAGCAGACATGGCACGCTACCGATGAGATGCTGGTCAGTGGAAAAGATTATTGTATTGAATTACGGAGTCTCGCAAAGTGACCCACCCGCCAAGTCACTGACCGAAGATTGTGCTGAGCGATCTTTGCCCAGTGGGGCCTCGGGCAAGCCAGTGGTGTGCGATTGGCTACCACACGGAGCGTTCCGATGAACGTCAACACGAAAAACACGGCCTCCTCGTTTCAGCAAAGCATTGTTTCAGCAAGGCGTTTTGCTAAGGGCACGGCAATTGCCTTATAGACGGAAAGATTTTCGCAGTTTATGACCCACTCCACGCGCGCTAACACCGGCAAGTGGGTTGGGCGACCGAGATCGCGCCGAGTTAAAGTATGTCTTCCCAATCGAGAAACTCGGTCGAACACCTCCCCCACGCATTCCGCCGGGCGCTAGAGAACATGAGTTCGAAAGGGCGCTTGTAATGCTGTATCACGCGTTAGCGCTTGACTACGACGGAACGCTGGCCACCAATGGATTCGTTGACGACGCAACCGTCGAGGCGTTGGTGCGGGTGCGAGAGTCCGGTCGGCGGGTGGTGCTGGTGACCGGCCGGCTGTTGGCTCCGCTGTTGTCGGCTTTTCCCCAAGTGGGCGTCTGCGACTTGGTAGTCGCTGAAAATGGAGCGTTGCTCTATTTTCCCGACACGCGTGAAGAGCGGGTTCTTGCGGAGCCTCCGCCCCGCAAGTTGGTGGAGAAGTTGAGAGAACGCGATGTGCCCGTGGATGAAGTGGGTCGCGTGATCATCGCTACTTACGTTCCCCATGAAACGGCGGTCCTGGAGACCGTGCGCGACTTAGCGCTCGATTCGCAAATCGTGTTCAACAAGGGCGCGGTAATGGTCCTCCCCACGGGCGTCAATAAGGCGAGTGGACTGAAGGCGGCCCTGCAAGAGTTGGGGTCCTCGCCACATAACACGGTTGGCGCGGGCGATGCGGAGAACGATCTTGCATTCCTCAACGTTTGTGGCGCTTCGGCGGCCGTGGCGAACGCTCTCGACACCGTAAAGCAGCAAGTCGACATCGTGTTGCGCGGTTCGGCCAGCGAGGGAATTGTGGAGCTGATCGAGCAGTTGCTCAGCGACGACTTACAGTCGCTCAACGAGCGACCCGACCACGGAATTCTCCTTGGCCATGAGCTCAGCGGTGAAGAAGTGCGAGTCCCGATTTATGGATCGCGCGTGCTAGTGACGGGTGATTCAGGCGGCGGCAAGTCGAAGCTGGCGATTGGCTGTCTCGAACAGCTGATGCAGGGCGAATACCAGACCGTGGTGTTCGATCCCGAAGGGGATTACCAGTCGGTTGAGGGACCGGTGATATTAGGCACCCGAGAGCGGGCGGCGACGGCGGAGGAGGTGATGCAAGTGGTGCGCAACTCGGGCCAGAGCTGCGTGGTGAGTTTGTTCGCGGCCAAGCACGAAGAACAGGCGCCGATGTTCAGCAAACTCTACCGCGCACTGCAAGATCATCGCGTGCAGACCGGCCGGCCGCACTGGAATATCATCGACGAGGCTCATTATCCTGTTGCCAGTTCGTGGCAGCCGATCGATGATTTGCACTTGGAAGACTTCCGAAGTGTGATGTATCTCACAGCGTACCCCGAGCAGATGCCGCGGAATGTTTTGGACGCCATTGAACTCTTCGTGGCGATCAGCAATGAGCCGGCCAAGTTGTTGCAGAAGTTCTGCGAAGTGCTGGGCGAAGAAACTCCGCACTTAGCGCCGCCCGCAGACGGAGCGGAGCATCGCGCTGTTGCATGGTGGCGCGGCAAAGGCTCGCCATTTTGGTTTCGCCGTTTGCCCGCGCGAGGCGCGCACCAACGTCACCAGCATCAGTATCTTGACGGCAAAATGCACGACGTCGACGGGTTCTACTTCCGCGGACCGAAAGCCGCGCTGAACCTTGCGGCGGGAAACTTGCGGACCTTTATGGAGTTGGCGGAGGGGGTCGACGATGAGACTTGGGCGTATCATCTTCAGCGGGGGGACTATGCGCGCTGGTTTAAGGATAAGATTCAGGACCAAGAGCTCACCGCGCTCACGGAAGAATTGCAGCAATCTACCGATGTCTCGCCGCAGCAAGTTCGAGAGCGTATTTTTGAGCTGATTCGGAAGCTGTATGTTAAAGAGCTTTGACCTCTCCGCACCCGTTGAACCGAGTGAAAAAAGCGGTGACTAAGAAGTTCGCAGGTGCGTCGCTCGGTACCGACGTGCGCCATCCTTCAAAGTGTGTAGGGAAAACGATCATGCGGCCCGATCCGACGCGATCAATTCGAATTTCCGATCGAGAAACGTTAGAGTGGTCGTCGACTGAGCGTGCTCAGCAGCATCCGTCGGCCCAGGATCTCGAACGACTCGCCCACTGGATGGACAGCCTCTTCGAGATTCCGGGTCTGCGGTTGCGGGTGGGTATTGATGCGATTCTGGGCCTGCTGCCGGGTGTGGGCGATACTGCATCGGCGTTCGCCTCCGTCTACCTGCTGAATGCGGCCACCAACTTCGGCGTCTCGCGCGTGACCATTGCGCGGATGACACTCAACATTGTGGTGGACTTGGTGATGGGCGCCATCCCCATCGTCGGCGACTTGTTCGACGTGTACTGGAAGGCGAACCGGCGCAACGTGGAATTGCTGCGCCGGCATCTTAGCGCAAGTCCCGTGAACGAACGCAAGTTGCGCAGGAACGATGGGCTGTTCGTGGCGGGGATGATCGCGCTGATCATCAGCATTCTGATTGCAAGCATAACGGGCGCGTATTTCATCCTCGGGTGGGTTTTCGCGTCGCTCGCGCGGCTCGTCAGTGGATGACGCGTGAAGTCCGTGGGACTTCACTCGCGCGGCAACTCAACGCTGGTGCTTTGCCCTTGTGGTGACTTAACTCACCCTTCGCTACGTGCCGCGCGGCAGGTACTTGCACAGCAAAATCCCACCAAAGTACAGCACCACCAACGGCACGAACATCAGCATCATGCTGTAGGGGTCGGCGGGGGTTAGCACCATCGCGATGATGGAAATCACCACCACCGCGTGCCGCCAGTAGCTGGTATACATGGCGACGCTGGTCAGGCGGATGCGTTCCAGAAACAGCATCACCAGCGGCAACTGGAATGCAATGCCGAAGCCAATCGGCAAGAGTAGCACAAAGCCCAGCCAGTAGCTGATCCGCGGATCGGGGTCGAGCTCCATGCTTCGGTACATGCCGAAGAGGAAGTCGAGCACGAACTTGAAGGCAAAGTAAAATGCGACCGTTGCCCCAAGTAGAAAGAGACCGATGCTTGCCGGCAAAAAGAGATGGATGTAGCGCTTCTCGTGCGGATAAAGTCCCGCCGCAACGAACGACCAGATGAAGTAAAAGATGAAGGGACTTGCGAAGACGGCGCCAATCACGAGTGCAGCTTTGATCCGCACCATGAAGCCTTCATCAACGCTCAGCCCCGTGACGCGGACGCGCTGATCTTCGGCCGCCGGCCGAAAAATGCTAAAGGGAATCAAGTTCTTGAGCGCAAAACCATCTGCCGCAGCCGGGGGCGATCCCGGGGGGGACTCAATTCCCAACTGACGGCGCAGCTCGGCGGGATCGACGAGCACTTCCTCGCGGACCAGGTTGCTGTCGTCGAACTCGGCGACCGCGTCGTCGAGTTCGGGGCCCGTGACTCCCTTCTCTTCCAAGTCACGGCGTAAATCCTTAACGGCCTTATCATGGTAAAAGTCAACCAGCGCGGCTTCCAACGGCGCCTTCAGGTAAATCACAAAGTCATCGCTGAGGAACCACCCCACCACGCACCCAATGAAGAGCGCCAGCACCGACTTCCACAAACAGCCGCGCAGCTCCTCGAGATGTTCCCCGAAGGACATCTTGGTGCTTTCGAACAGATCGTCGGAGTACGCGCGGTGCAAGAAGGGTGACCGGTGAATGGTGATCGGTTGGGAAGCGCGGTGCAACGGAGCAATGTAGTGGGGGTAATTCTGCCGGCTAAAACGATCTCAGAACTCTCGCGAACCTCAACCGCCGGCAGATTTACCCACCATTCGGCTGCAAGCAAAAATTGGTGGGTAACCTGCCGATCGCATCGGCACCCAAGGCAAAGTTTGATCGCAGCAGGATTACCCACCCTACAAGTTTGCAACTAACACCTTATTCTACCTTCAGCACGCCCTGCTCGTCATGCGGCCCGGAAAACACGCCATGCTTTACCCGCTTCGCCTTAAACCGTTACTGCAGCGCTACTTATGGGGTGGCCGGCGGCTGGAGACGCTGCTGGGGAAATCGCTGGGCGAAGGTGACGATTACGCCGAAAGTTGGGAGGCGGTCGACCACCAGGATGGCCAAAGCGTCGTGCTGAACGGGCCGCTCGCCGGGCTGACCCTGCGGGAATTGATGGTTCGGCATGGGGCCGAGCTACTTGGCAAGCACGCTCCCCTGCCCCGCTTTCCGCTACTGTTCAAGTTTCTGGACGCCCAAAAAACGCTGAGCGTGCAGGTTCACCCGAACGATGCCCAAGCCGCCCAGCAGACGCCGCCGGATCTCGGTAAGACTGAAGCGTGGGTGGTGCTGGCCGCTGACCCGGGCGCCAAAATTTACGCGGGGCTCGCACCGGGAACCACGCGCGAAGTCCTCGCCGCGGCGCTCGATGCCGGCACATGCGAAGAACGCCTCCACGTGATCGAACCGCAGGTGGGTGACTGCGTCTTCATACCGGCCGGCACTGTTCACGCCCTCGGCGCCGGGCTGGTGATCGCCGAGATTCAGCAGGCGAGCAACACCACGTTTCGCTTGTTCGATTTCAACCGCGTCGACAAGCACGGCAAATCCCGCCCGTTGCATATCGCCGAGTCGCTGGCCGTGACCGATTTCGCGCGCGGCCCCGTCTCGCCCCAGCGGCCGGTTTTCTTGAGCGACCAAACCGAGCGCTTGGTGGCGTGCGACAAGTTTGTGCTTGATCGCCACAAGTTGAATGGTACGCTCGCCGTTCCGACCGACAACCGGTTCCATTTGCTCGCGGTGATCGCCGGCGAGGCGAAGTTACGCTGCGGCGATTTTGCGGAACCGCTGACGCTTGGCACTACGGTTCTGCTCCCCGCCAGCCGCGCCGCGACGGTTTTGGAAGGCGGCGGCGTGGTGCTGGATATGTACTTGCCGTAGATCGGGGTGGCTGGGGTCGGCGCGTCAGCCGCCCCCGGCCGTGCCAAAGTTGGTCTCCACCGCTGCTGGGGGCGGCTAGCGCCGACCCCAGCCACCTTACTGATACAACCGGCCTGCTGGCGGTGCTGCTAATGCTGGCGTTATCGGCGCGTCGATGCGTGGATTACGGCGGGACTGCAATTGGACTGCGCCCGCCGAATCGCTACGATTCGCCGCCGGAGGTTCTGGAAATCCCCGGCCCAGAGAAAGGATGCTCCCCATGCGGCTCCCACGCCCTGTGATTAGTCTTGCTGCGCTGGCGTCATTGGCGCTCGGCTGCGGCCCCAGCGTGCGGATGCCGAACCTGTTTCACCCGGGCACCGCCGGGCAACAGCGGACCGCGGCGATCTACCACGACCCCTACCCACTGGAAGACGCCGGTCCTTCGGACCCCGGTTCGCGCCCGCAGGAGTATGCCAAAGGCGTGCCGGAGGTGACCCGCTCGCGGCTACTGTCCCCCCGCTCTCGCGTGCCTGGGTTCTAACGTGGGTCAGGCTTTCTCGCCTGGCACGCGCCTGGTACCCGCCTCAAGTCAGGCTAAAAGGCCTAACCTACATCAGCGTCAGGCAAGAAAGCCTGACCCACGGCTGTCGGCCATCGGCTCGGCGGGTTATCCTGCGAGGTTACTCTCCCGCCTCGCACCGCTGCTGAACTCCTCATGGCCAAACGCTTCCCTCGCAAGAAACTCCACAAAACGCCGAAGCCCAAGCCGGCCGTCGCAGGGGCGCCACGTAAGGCCAAGCCGCGCCGGCCCGGTCCGCCGCCGGTACGCACGTCTGAACAACCGGGCGAGCGGCTCCAAAAAGTGCTTGCCGCCGCGGGAGTCGCCAGTCGCCGCGAGTGCGAAGAGCTCATCTCCGAAGGCCGGGTGATGATCGACGGCCAAGTCGTCACGCAACTCGGCGTACGGGTCGAACCCGACAAGCAAAAGATTCTGCTCGATGGCGAAGTGCTGCGTCAGCCGCGGCGGGTCTACTTCGCGCTCAACAAACCAACCGGCGTGGTCTGCACCGCGCGTGATCCCGCCGGCCGCCCGCGCGTGACCGATCTCTTGCCGCCGAACCTTGGCCGACTTTTCAGCGTCGGTCGGCTTGACATGTCGAGTGACGGCCTCATCTTGATGACGAACGATGGCGAGCTCGCGCAGAAGCTCGCCCATCCGCGGCACGGTGTCGAGAAGGTGTACCACGTGCAAGTCGCCGGCGAGATGACCAGCGATATGCTCGAACAACTTCGCAAAGGCATCTATCTGGCGGAAGGCAAAGCGCACTTCGCCGGAGCAAGAATCAAATCGGCCCGCAAGACTTCGACCCAACTCGAAGTGGTGCTCGATGAAGGCCGAAATCGAGAGATTCGCCGACTCCTCGCGCGCGTTGGCCACAAGGTGCAGCGGCTGACACGCATCGCCGTGGGGCCAGTAAAACTGGGCATGTTGCCGGTCGGTGCCCATCGCGAATTGACTCCGCAAGAAGTCGCCAAGCTGCGCGAAGGAGGACCTCCGCGAACAAAAAAACCCGAACGGCCCCGTCCCGCGCGGCCGGCCGGCAAAGGGGTTGGCGCGCGGGAAGCGCGAGAAGCCGAACAAGCGGAATTGACCCGCCCTTCACGTCGCCCCAAGGGCGCTGGTCGGCCGCTACGCACCGAGGGACGCGGAGGCAAACCATTCGGTAGCAAACCCGGCGGCGGTAAACCGGGTGACCGTCCCGGCGGTGGCAAGCCAACTGGCGGACGACCCACCGGCGGCAAACCCAGCGGCGGTAAGCCGGGTGGTCGGCCACCCAGCAAGCCGTCGAAACGCCCCTCGCGGAGGCCACCCGGATGAGCACCGCCTGCTCGCCGCTACACGCCCCGTTTTACGCCGACCACGCGACCTTTGGCCCCGCCGAAGTGCTGGAGAACGTGCGCCTTGCGGAGCGAACCTTCCGCATGCGGATCGCCGCGCCGGCGATGGCCGAACGCATCATTCCGGGCCAGTTTTTGATGGTCCGCATCGCCGGGTGGAACGATCCGCTTCTGGGCCGACCCTTCGCGCTATATGACGTGGTGCGCAATTCCAGCGGCCAATTGGTGGCAGTTGATTTCGTCTATCTTGTGGGCGGAAAACTCACCACCGCGCTTGCCCGAACGCAGCCCGGCCAAACCGTTGAAGCGTGGGGCCCGCTCGGCAACGGCTTTCCCCGCGAAACGGAGTGCGACGCGCTGGTGATGGTCGCCGGCGGCATCGGCCAAACGCCGTTCCTCGCCTACGGCAAGCAACAACTTGGCTCCGCCGCGTACGGCTTAGCGACTGCCGAATCGCCTCCTAAGAAAGTGATCCTCTGCTACGGCGTCCGCACCGCCGCGCTGCTCGCGGGCGAACAAGATTTCCGCAGCGCTGGCATCGACCTCCGCGTTGCCAGCGACGACGGCAGCGTTGGCCGCCACGGACTGGTGACGGAACTGCTCACAGAAGCTCTCGCCGAAGCGCATGGCGCACGGCAACTGGTCGTCACCTGCGGCCCTGAGCCGATGATGGAACGCGTCGCCGAAATCTGCAACACCGCTGGTGTACGCTGCTTGGCGTCCCTCGAAACCCCGATGGCCTGCGGCATCGGCATCTGCTTTAGCTGCGTGGCGAAGATCGCGCAGCCGGACGGCGATTGGGATTACAAACGCACCTGCGTCGAGGGCCCAGTGTTCGACGCGGAGAAGATTGTGTGGTGAATACCACATGAGCCCCCGACATCGGTCGGGGGAGTGTCGGGCGCACGGGCACGAAGCCTACTTCGACTTCTTAATGCCCTTAATCGCGTGCGACAACCGGCTCTTCGTGCGGGCGGCCGTGTTGGCGTGCAGCACGTTCTTGGCGGCGGCTTGGTCGAGCTTCTTGGCGGCCAGCTTGAAGGTCTCTTCGCTGCCGGCCACATCCCCCGCGGCGACGCTGCTGCGGACCTTTTTTACCAACGTGCGAACGGCGCTCTTGACCGTGCGATTGTGATCGCGGCGATCGATGCTTTGACGGAGACGTTTCTTGGCGCTAACGCTGTTGGGCATGGGAAAAAAACAGTGCAGGGGTAGAGAAATAACTTTTGAGGCCGCTCCCGTCAGGGGCGGGGGTCTCTGCCGAATCCCTATTTATGCCGAAGTTTGGCGAGCTTGTCTAGCCGGGCGCCCACGTCCCGGTAGGCAAAATCAAGCCCGGCGAGCTCGGTCAGCCGGGCCTCGGCCTTGTCGAGGTCCTTGAGGCCCATCGCCAGCACGCCGCCGCGGTACAGGGCCAATTTGCGGATTTCAAGGTCCGCGGCCGTCGCCGCCGCGACGGCTGCCTCGTAGCTGGCCATCGCCAGTTTGAACTGCTCGATGTGCTGGAAACATTCGCCCAAATGCAGTTCCGCCTCAGCCCGCCGCTTGGCGTCGCCCCGCGCTTGCTGGAAATGGGGAATCGCTTCGCGATGCTTGCCGACCCGTTTGAGCCGCACACCCAGTTCGAACCGCAGCCGCAGATCGCCCGGTTCGCGGTCGCTGCGGGCGGTGTAGACTTCGAGCTCGGCTTGATGCGCCTGGGCGATCATCTGCTCGGCGAGTTCCTTCGTCGCCGCGGATGGCGCCGACGCGGCCCGCTTCTGCGCAACTTCTACTTGCTGTTTGGTCCGTAACAGGTACACGTCTTCAAGCCGTTCGCGAATCGTCAGATCGCCGCCGCCGGTGATTGTGAGCGCCTTCGTGAGCAGCCGTTCGGCGTCGGCTAGCTTACCGGCCGATTGGTACAGCCGCGCGAGATCGGCGTAGTGCAAGTGGTTGGCGGGCTCGGCCGAAATCAAATCGAGCAACTCTTGCTCGGTTGCTGTGACGACCGGCGCGAATTGATCGCTCTTCTTGGCGTAGTCCGAAACGCGATTGCCGGGGACATCACCTACATCCGCGGCGCCCTTAAGGAGTTCTTGGTTATAACCCGCTTGGTGGATTGTTTGTTCAACGCTCAGTCGGCGCACGGCTTTCTGCGCCTCTTCATCGGCCGGCTTTTGCTGCAACACGCGTTGCCAACAGGCGATTGCTTGCTCAAACTCACCGATCGCTTCCAGCGCGAGCGCCGTCTGGCGATTCAGTTCGATACTCTTCGGCTCGACGTCCAGCGCCCACCGCAGATAGAACAGTTGGCACTCGGTCTGCGACCGCTTGCCGCACGCCGTCGCCAGTTCGGCCAGCACGCCAGTGTCACTGGGGTCTTTTTTGAGCGCTGCGAAACCGGCAGTAAAGGCTTCGGTCCACTTCGTTTTCTCGGCGAGCTTTTCAACTCCGCCTCGCCCACTGCGAGTGGTCAGATTCGCAAAGCTGCTCTTCTTCGTGACCGGCCGGAACTTCGCCAGGTTAGCGCGGAAGTGCTGCAAATACAAAAGATTGCCGGAGTCTTCGGCCGCGCATTGGGCGAACAAATCGTGCGCGTACTCAAAGCCGCCTTTGTCGAACGACTGCCGGGCCCGATCAAACAACTGCTGCAACCGCTGACGCGTAGCGGGCGTGATGTGGGCAGAAGCGAGAGGCGGCGTGTCGGACATATCTCAATTGTAGCATCCGCGAATGGTAATTGGATGAGCCGTTTAGCCGCGGGGCTTGCCCCGCGATTTATGAATCTCGCGAGTGAAGGGCGATTGTACGCGCAAAGCGCGGGGGCGAGCCCCGCGGCTAACGCTCTACCAACGCCAGAGCAATGTGCCCCACGACAATCCCGCGCCGAAACCGCACAAAATCAATTGGTCGCCGGCAGTGATGGCGCCGGTACGATACGTTTCGTCGAGCGCGATCGGAATGCTTCCCGCGGAGGTATTGCCGTAGCGGTCCAAATGTTTGACGATTCTTTCGGGGGGGATCCCCAGGCCTTTCATCGCGGCGTCGAGGATGCGTTCATTCGCTTGGTGGAGCAGCCAGTATTTCACGTCCGCAAACGAGCGACCCTGTTCGTCCAGCACTTGGCGGAAGGTGGTTTCCAGCAGCGAGACCGCCCATTTGAAGACGGGCTTTCCCTCCATTTGCATGAACCACATTGGCGCCGCACCGCAACTTTCGGGAGTTAAGGGCATCTTGGAGCCCCCCATCGGTCGGTACAGGAGCTTGATCCCCGAGCCATCCGCCCCCAAAGTGTACGACAACAGGCCCTGCTCTTTGGAACCCGGGGCAAGCACCACGGCGCCAGCGCCATCGCCGAACAGCGGGAAGGTTTTTTTGTCTTGGGGATTGACCACGCGCGAGTTCGTGTCGGCGCCAATCACCAGGGCATGCCGGCTGCAGCCAGAGGCGACGAATTGCGAGGCCGTAACAAGTGCGTACGCAAAGCCCGCACAAGCCGCGGAGAGATCAACGGCCGGGCAGGAAAGCCCCAATCGATCCTGGACGGCTGTCGCTGTTTGGGGCATCAAGTAGTCGGGTGAAAGGGTGGCCAGTATCACCAAGTCGATTTCGTCGCGCGCTACACCGGCCGCTTCGAGTGCTCGCTCGGCGGCGCCGACGGCCAAGTCGCTGGTGGTCATGCCAGGCGGAGCATGCCGACGCTGGCGGATGCCGGTTCGCTGGACGATCCAGTCGGCATCGAACCCCAACTTACCCAGGTCTTCATTCGTGACCACACGATCCGGCAAAAAGCTGCCTGTGCCGACGATCTGCACCCCCGTAAGTGAGTGGACGGCGCTACGGCGAAGTGGGGGCTGAGAGTCGTTCATTTCGCCTGAAGTGGTTGCAGCAAAGGGACTTGCAACGTACGGCGAGCGACCCTTTCCGGCAAGGGGTTGGAAAATTGTAGCAGGCACGGTCCCCGTGCCGTCGGTCGTGGGATTACGTTCTGTTGAGCGCAGACGGCACGGGGACCGTGCCTGCTACAATTTAGGCAGCATACAGCCACGCGCCGCGGCGTTTGCCGACGGTTTCGACGGCGCCCATGTGGCGGAGGCAGTAGGCCATGCGTTGGGCGATCCAGCGCGGTTCGCCGAGGGCGGTGGCCAGTTCGGCGGTGTCGAATTGGGTGGGAAGTTTGCCGGGGATCAGCCGCAGCAGGTCCTGGGCGGTGCGGAAGCGGTGGTTCCCGAGGACCGAAGTGAGCGTTTGGTCGGCCACTTCAAAATCGTTCTGCCGCCAGCGGCGGCGCCGACCGTGGCCGGGGTGGCGGGTTTCTTCCACTTCTACGAGGGCGACTTCCAGGGTGAGTTTCGGATGGGGGAACGCCCGGGTGAAATGGACGAGGTCCTCGAACAGGTCGAGCAGCTTGCCCTGCTTGGGGCTCAACCGGCGTGAAACAACTGTTCCGCCAGGCGCATCGTGCTTGACGATCAGCTTGCGCACGACGATCGGCTTCACAACTCGCACTTTGTGCGACTGGCAGAGCGTTCGGATTTTGTCCCGGATCGCGCCCAGGCCGGCATGCTGAATTTCGATCAGTTCGCCCCGCCGGACCACGTCGATCCGGTAGGCGCCCAGCTTCACTTCGGTCCGCCCCGACTTGCCGGCGTAGTGGGTCTTCAGTTGTTGGTGGAGCGAAGTTTCCATATGTTGACCAGCGTTGTAAGCAATTCGGCCGCCGTAACGAAGATCAATCGCCCATCCAAACAGTGCTAGCGGTCCGAAACCAATGACCACGCCTCCCCCCAATCCCCGCCAAGCCGCCGCCCACGGCATCCGCGCCGCCCAATGGGGCCTCGTGGTGAACGCGGGCCTCGCCCTGGTGAAACTCATCGCCGGGATCGTCGGCAATTCGTACGCGCTGATCGCCGACGCGATTGAATCGACTACCGACATTTTTTCGTCGCTCATCGTGTGGACGGGGCTGCATGTGGCGGCGCTCCCGCCCGACGAAGAGCATCCCTACGGCCACGGCAAAGCCGAAGCGCTGGCGGCTGCGATGGTGGCGCTGATGCTGCTCGGCGCGGCGGCGGGGATCGCCATTGCCGCTGCGCGTGAAATTGTGACGCCGCACCGCGGGCCGGCGGCCTTCACACTGGTGGTGCTCGCTGGCGTGATTGTGGTGAAAGAACTGCTCTTTCGCACCGTGCTCAAGACGGGCGACACAATCGGCAGCACTGCGGTGAAGAGCGATGCGTGGCATCACCGCAGCGACGCGATCACCTCGGCCGCCGCCTTTATCGGCATCGCCATCGCGCTGTGGGGCGGCAAAGGTTGGGAGTCCGCCGACGATTGGGCCGCCCTGGTGGCGGCGCTGGTGATCGCGCTCAACGGCGCCCGCTTCCTTTCGACCGCCGCGCACGAACTCATGGATCGCACTCCGGACACCGAGCTCACCGACTCGATTGACAGGGTCGCCCGCGAAGTCCTCGGCGTGCGGGCGACTGAGAAGATGCGGGTGAGAAAACTAGGGCTGGAGTATCACGTTGATCTCCATGTGCAAGCCGACCCGAACATGAGCCTTCGCGAGGCTCACATCCTCAGCGGTAAAGTGAAATCGGCGATCAAAGCGCAAGTGCCGACGGTGAAGGAGGTGCTGGTGCATATGGAGCCGTGGGACGGGTAGTTACCTCACATCCACCCACACCAACCGGTGATCGCTCCCCGTCACCGCATCCGCGCCGGGTTCATCACCAGTCGGCCAGTAAATGCCGGTCGCTAGCGGTTTAAGTTCGCGGGACGGTAGCGCGTAATCGCAGCGCAGGTTGGCTTGGCCATCAACACTAAAATTGGCGGTGTCGTGAGCAGGATCGCCTTGATGCTGAGCATTGATCTCGGCGTATTGTTCACTTGCGAGTTTGCCACCGGCGCTGGTCGGCGTGAGGCTGGAATTGATGCGCGGATGATCGAGCAGTTGCTGAATGGCGTGGTTGTACGAAGCGCCATCCACGGGGTCGGCGTTCAAATCGCCGAGCACGATGAACGCTTCGCCTGCTCGTAATCCGCCGCTTACGCCGGCGTCGTCCACCAAATACTCGGCTTGTTCACCCCCAGTCGCGTAATCGGCGATCAGGCGAATCTCGTCGTGATTGCGCAGGCCATTGCGGTCTTCGGGCCCATCGAACACCGGCGGCGTGGGGTGTGAGCAAAGCAGATGCAGCATGCGGTTCGGCAGCTTCACCGCGACATCCCAGTGGCTCTTTGAGGAGAGCCGAAAGTTGTTCCACGCTTCAGCGTTGTAGAACGGCGATCCATCGGGCCGTTTGGTCAGCAGGGCCCCGGGCTGGTTCTTCCACAAGAACTTTTGGAACGTGCGACTCGCGGCTTCATCGATCGGGAACTTGCTCAGCACCACCATGCCGTACTTGCCCGGATACTGCCCGAAGCCAAACGCATCGGCCGGGCCGCCGGTTTGGCCATCGCCATCCAGGTCGTAGGTCGAATCGACTCCCGTATTCACCGGGCGATAGAAGGCGTAAGGGTATTCGAGCGGTTCCATCCCCGCTTGCGACTTAGCGAGATACCCCTCGCGAAATGCTTTGAGCGCCGCCCCCGATTCTTCGTAATCAATCTCGTTGAGCAGTACTGTATCCGGCCGCACGCGCTGCAGCACTTCCGCCACCATGGCCGCCTGCGGCGATTCCCCCCCGGCAAGTTCCGCCGCCAGTTGCCCCGCTTGGTCCCGGTACATGGCGATGTTGTAAGTGGCGATCCGAATGGCGCCTTCCGGCGGCGGATCGAGCGCCCAGCCGCCAACCACCGGCAATAAGCCCAGGCCAAAGCCGACCAAAATCGCGAGGCGCCCCATGCTATCTTCTCCGCAGCGGCAGCGTTAGAATCAGTCGCCACAGGCCGAAGTCAATCGTCCACATTCCGCGGCGCAGGGGCAATTATGAGTGGCGTCTTCGAGGTCAACCATCCCCTCATCTCGTGTCACCTCACCCGGCTGCGCGACAAAACCACCCCGCCGGCCGAGTTTCGGCAGTATGTTCGCCGGCTCGCAACCTTACTCGCTTACGAAGCGACCAAGGACCTGCACGTCGCCGACGAACAGGTTGCCACCCCGCTCACAACCACCACCGGCAGCAAGTTAGGGCAACGCATCGGCCTGGTGCCAATTCTGCGCGCCGGGCTCGGCATGGTGGAACCGGTGATCGACCTCATTCCGACCGCTGAAGTGTGGCACCTGGGACTGTACCGCGACGAAGCGACCGCCGAACCAGTTGAATACTACAGCAAATTGCCGCAGCAGCACCCGGTTGATGTGGCGCTGGTGCTCGACCCCATGCTTGCCACCGGCGGCTCGGCAGTGGCCGCGATGACCTCGCTCCAGCGGTGGGGCGTTCAGCAAGTCAAACTGCTCAGCGTGATCGCCGCCCGCGAAGGAATCGAAGCGGTCAACACCGCGTTCCCCAACGCCCAGATTTACGTTTGCAAAATCGACCCCCAACTCAACGACCACAAATTCATCGTCCCCGGCCTCGGCGACGCCGGCGATCGCACCTTCAACACCAAAGCGTAGTCGTTAGCCGGCCACCCGTTCCTTAGAGAAGCGGGTGGCCATGTTTCTTCGGACAGGCCCCGCCATCAACATTTCGTCGGAAAGTTAGTTCATGGATAAACTCCGCTGCGTTTTGGGAATCGCCGTCTTCCTCGGCATCGCGTGGCTCTTGAGCTCCAACAAACGCCTGCTCAGCCCGCGCATCATCGTCGGCGGATTACTCCTGCAGTTCGGACTGGGGCTCTTCATCCTCAAGACGCCGATCGGGAAGAAAGTCTTCGACGGGATCGATTATGTCTTCCAGTCGCTCCTGGGTTGCGTCGATGCGGGAACGCAATTCGTCTTCGGTGATGCGTACGCGGAGCACTTTTTTGCGTTCAAGGTGCTGCCGACAATCATCTTCTTCTCAGCGCTGATGTCGATCCTCTATTACTACGGCATCGTCCAAAAAGTCGTTGGCGTATTCGCGTGGGTGATGCAGCGCACGCTCGGCACGAGTGGGGCCGAAACGCTTTCGGCGGCGGCCAACGTGTTTGTCGGTCAAACCGAAGCTCCGCTGGTGGTGAAGCCGTACATCAGTTCGATGACCATGTCGGAACTCAACGCCGTGATGATCGGTGGTTTCGCGACCATGGCGGGCGGCGTGCTCGGCGGACTGGTCGATATGGGCGTTTCCGCGCGAGACCTCTTGACCGCTTCGGTCATGGCGGCGCCTGCTGCGCTGCTGGTGGCGAAAGTCATGCTTCCCGAGACCGGCACACCGCGCACGATGGGAACCGTCAGCGTGGATGTGAAGGACGAAAGCGTCAACGTGTTGGAAGCGATCGCCAACGGCGCGCTCGGCGGGCTAACGCTCGCGCTCAATGTGGCGGCGATGCTCATCGTGTTCATCTCGTTGATTAAGCTCGTCGACCTGGGCCTGGGCTGGGTGGGCGTGCAAGCTGGCTATGCGGGCGAAGGGGGCGTCCCGATCTGGTCGCTCGGCGCGGCGCTCGGTAAGCTCTTCGCGCCGCTGGCGTGGCTCATGGGCATTCCCTGGAACGAAGCGCCTCCTGCCGGCGAACTCTTGGGCCTGAAAATGGCGACCAACGAGTTCGTGGCGTACGGCCGGTACATCGAGTGGGCCGATGCCGAGAGCGTCGTGCAGTTGAGTGAGCGCACCCGGGCGATTCTCGTATATGCCCTCTGCGGGTTCGCCAACTTTAGTTCCATCGGCATCCAGCTCGGTGGCATCGGCGGGTTGGCGCCCGATCGGCGTGGCGACTTGGCGCGACTCGGGCTGCGGGCGATGATCGGCGGCACACTGGCGTCGTTTATCAATGCGTGTATCGCGGGTATTTTGTTGTAGTTCAGCAATTTCAACATGAGCCCCCGACTGACGTCGGGGGCTCATGATTAACGATAAGAACAATCTTGTATGAAGATCCTCCTCACCAAAGAAGAACTCCAGCACGGCGTCGAGCGGATGGCGAAGGAGATCGCCAGCGTGTACGCGGGGCATCAGATTACGCTCGTGGGCGTGCTGACTGGCAGCATCGTGCTGGTGGCGGATCTCATTCGCGCGATTGATCTCCCGATGCGGGTCGGCGTGCTCGACGCCAGTAGCTATCGCGGCGCCACTACGACGCGCGGCGAGCTGGTGATCAATTCCGATTTGATGCTCGACATCTCGGGCCGGGACGTGATCTTGGTTGACGACATTTTTGACACCGGCCATACGCTGAAGAAAGTGATGCACAAACTGCGCGACTTCAACCCGAAGTCACTGCGTTCCGCGGTGCTGCTTCGGAAGCATGGGCGCGAGGAGGTGGACTACGTACCGGACTTTGTAGCGTTCAACATTCCGGATGAGTTCGTGGTGGGCTTCGGGCTCGACTACGAAGATATGTACCGCAACTTGCCGTATTTGGCGGCGCTGGAGCCGGCGGATTTGGAACACCATGCGAACGTGCATCGGGCTTAGTAATGCGGTGTTCCGCAGCTTTTTAGACCAGTGGTGGCTAAAAGCGGGACAGGGACATTTGCCACAGGCGCCACATTGCCACAAAACCCTCTCGTTGGGGGGTTCTATAGCCCTGTTAGGCTGGAAAGCCTGGCTTACGAGAGGCGGAAGCCGCGCGGCAACAGTTCGCTCAGCTTGCAGCGGTGAGTGACGGTTGCGGTTTCAGAATCAACCAGCAGCACGTCCATCTCGGGGCCGAACTCGTAGAGCACTTGGCGGCAGGCGCCGCAGGGGCCGTGGCCGCCGGGGGTGGCAATGGCGATTGCCAAAATCTGCCGGGCGCCGCCGGCGACGGCGGTGAATACTGCCGTGCGTTCGGCGCAGTTGGTCAGGCCGTAGGAACTATTCTCGACGTTTGCGCCGGTGATCAGTTCACCGCGCTCCGTGAGCAGCGCGGCGCCAACGTGGAATTTCGAGAACGGCGCGTAAGCATTATTGCGAACAGCGATCGCTTCTTCGCACAGGACTTTGATTTGCTCAGTCGTCAGGGCCGACATACATAACTCCTACGTGATTCGTTCTGCGATCAGCGGTGGTGGATCAACCGGCGCGTCGCCAATCGTAATCGCCTGCTGAATCATCCGCTTGGCGGAGTCGCGCCCGCGATCGCCGGCGAAAATTTCGACCAGCGGCTGACCGGCTGAAACTTGGTCGCCGATTCGCACGAGCATTTCCAGCCCGGTGGAATAGTCGAGCTGGTCGCCCAATTGCTTCCGGCCGCCGCCAAGCTCGATGATCGCCCAGCCAAGGGCCTCGGTGTCGATCTGTTGAATGTAGCCGCTGCGCTCCGCGGTGATGACCACTCTAGCAGCGCGCGGCCGCGGCGCCGATAAGTTGCCACCTTGCGCGGCGACCATTCGCTCGAAGGCGGCGAAGGCCGAACCATCATCCAGCGTCTTCTCCAACTTCGTGCGGGCGCTCGCTAGATCGGAGGCGACTTTGGTGGCGACCAAGAGTTCGGCGCCAAGTTCGATGGTGAGCAGCCGCAGATCGGCCGGGCCGGCGCCTTGGAGGCACTCGACCGATTCGTCGATTTCCACCGCGTTGCCCGCGAGTCGGCCGAGTGGTTGGTTCATGTCGGTCACGAGCGCGACCGTCGGCACGCCCATTCGTTTGCCGGTGTTCACGAGCGAAGTCGCCAGCGCTGCCGCATCAGCGCGTGATTTCATGAAGGCTCCACTGCCCCACTTCACATCGAGCACGAGCGCATCGAGCCCTTCGGCCAGCTTCTTGCTCATGATGCTGGCCGTGATTAGGGGGATCGATGGCACCGTACCGGTGACGTCTCGAAGCGCGTAGAGTTTGCGATCGGCGGGCACCAGTTTTTCCGACGCGGCGCAGATCACGCAGCCCACTTCGCCGCTGATGCGCTGCGCTTCTTCGATGGAAAAATTGGTCCGCAGCCCGGGGATCGCTTCGAGTTTGTCGAGCGTGCCTCCGGTGGCGCCAAGGCCCCGGCCGGAAATCATCGGCACTTCCAGCCCGCACGCCGCGAGCGCCGGGGCGAGCGGAATCGAAACCTTGTCACCGATGCCGCCGGAGGAGTGCTTATCGACTTTGCGCTTGCCCCCCTTCGCCCATTCGAACACCACCCCAGAGCGCAACATCGAATCGGTGAGCGCCGCTGTCTCCGCGGTGGTCATCCCGCGCAGGAACACGGCCATCGCCCACGCCGACATTTGGTAATCCGGCACGTCGCCGCGCACATAGCCACCGATGAGCTCGCCGATTTCGGCGGCGGAAAGTTCGGCGCCATCGCGCTTGCGGGAGATGAGTTGGACAGGATTCATTTTGTTGCGGGTTCAGGATAGGGGACGCGGATGAACGCGGATGCGGCGGATACGCGCGGATTAAGAAAACAAAAAAGGAAAGGGAACACTAATCGCCACTAATTCGCACTAATCAGATTAGCGGCGATTAGTGCTGATTAGTGTTCCTCCTCCTTATCTGCGTTCATCCGCCGCATCCGCGCTTATCCGCGTCCCCTATCTTTTGTCAAAGTGAATTGAGTATGCCGTTCACTAAAGTAAGTAGTTTCCCCGCGGCGGCGTCGGCGGCGTGGACTACCGCTTCACCGCTGGTTTCGCCGAGTTGGTCGGGGGAGCAAACATTCGTGATGGTCGAGACGCCGAGCACGCGCAGGCCGCAGTGCCGAGCGGCGATCACTTCGGGGACAGTGGACATGCCGGCGGCGTCGCCGAGGCGGCGCACCAAGCGGTACTCGCCGCGAGTTTCGTAGGTGGGTCCAAGCATGCCCACGTACACGCCGCGATGCAATCGGAAGCCCGCTTCACGCGCAACCACTTCTGCGGTGGCGAGAAGCTGGCGGTCGTACGGGGCCGACATATCGGGGAAGCGCGGGCCCAGCGACTCGTCATTCACGCCGACGAGCGGGTTCTGGAACATCAGGTTCACGTGATCGTCAATCGCCATCAGATCCCCGACCGCGTACTGTGGATTCACGCCGCCGGCGGCGTTCGAGACGATCAGCATTTCGACGCCCAGCTTCTGCATCACGTAAATTGGGTACGCGGCGCGCTGCGGTGGATGGCCTTCATACAAATGAAAGCGGCCCTGCATGGCGACCACTTCGTGGCCTGCGAGCGTGCCGCAACACAACCGCCCGGCGTGGCCGATGGCGGTGGACTGCACGAAATGCGGAATCTCGGCATAGGGAATAGCGACGCGCTCGGCGATTTCATCGGCCAGCGAACCGAGCCCGCTGCCGAGGATGATGCCGACTTTCGGCGCGCCGCTCCACCGCGATTGGATGAGGGCGACCGATTCGGCGATTTGGGTGGTGAGGGACATCGGCGTCTTACAAGGTTTAATGGATCAACTGCCGGCTGCGGAGCCAGGTTTCGAGCAGCGTCGGCCAGCCATGCACTGGCGCCTTGCCGGGGAGCATTCCGTAACCGTGGCCGCCGGCGGCGTAGACGTGCAGTTCCACCGGTACTTTGTGATTCCGCAGCGCGACCGCGTAGTTCAAGCTGTTTTCAAATGGTACCGCTTGGTCGTCGGCTGTGTGCAGCAGGAACGCGGGGGGCGAGTCCTTGGTGACTTGTTCTTCGCCGGAATACTTGGTCTCTTCCGCCGGGGCGGGGTTTTCGCCGAGCACCTGCGTGCGCGAACCGCCGTGCGAAGTCGCGGGGTGGAGTGAGATCACCGGGTAGATCAGCACCTGGAAATCGGGTCGGGAGCTGACTCGTTCCACGGGATTACTCGCCGCGGAATCGCCGGCGTCAAAATGCGTCGCGCCCACCGAAGCCAAGTGCCCGCCGGCCGAGAAGCCCATTACGCCAATTCTGTCCGGCAGCACGTTCAGTTCTGATGCTTGCCAACGCACCAAGCGAATCGCGCGCTCGACATCCGCAAACGGCGAATGATCGCCCGGTTGTGCGGGCAGGCGATACCGCAGCACGATGCCGGTGATGCCGCGCTCGGCGAACCATCGTGCTACATCGTGCCCCTCCTTATCGATTGACAAGAATTGATACCCGCCGCCGGGGCAAATGATGACCGCCGGCGTTGGCTTGGTCGCGCTCACCGGCCGATGCGCGTAGAGCTGCGGCACGCGAACTTTGGAAACGCGCCGGTGGCCCCAGCCTGGCACGCCGGTTTCAACAGTCGCCGGATTCTCGCGCGCCGCGGCATCCCATTGGTCAGCGGGCCACAGATCGATGGCCGCGGGGTCAGCCGGAGGTTCTTGGGCGATTACGGGGCGTGTGATCGGCATGAGGATTAAGACTCCGACAATGAGCCGGGCAAGAAGTTTGCTGTTCGATTCCACTCGGGTTACTCCGATGTCTTGGTTTGACTTTTTTGAAACGCGCGCACTTCTCGCCGCAACTCTTCGCTTGTTAACCCTTCTTGTAATGCGCGGCGAAGGAATTGTCGCTGCTGGTCGCGCGTGAGCTGCGCAACGGCGGCGTGGGCGCTCCAGCTTAAACCTGGTACACGCACCTCGCGAGGCACCTTGCGGGCCACGGCGGCGTAGCGGCTGAGCTGTTCGTCGCTGACAATCCCCTCGCACAGTTGGCTGAAGGCTTCGCCGAAGCCATCTTCGCCCGCGTTCACCAAATCGCCAATCCACCACGGCCCGGCCCGCTGGCACCACAGGGCGAATTGCAGGGGGCCCTTCCACGCGTCGACGGTGGGCCTGCCGCTCATCCGCACCCCGGTCGAGGTGAACTGAAACGGCCCCACTGTCATGCTTGGCTGCGCGGGCATCTTCGGCGGCGCGGCCCGTGGCGATGCGGGACTTGGCGATGGTTCGGGTTGTTCCGATTCAGCCACGTTCGCCGCGGGGTTCTTGCCCGCGCTTTTCCAAGGGTGATCCTAGAACCATTAAGCTACGCCTAGGATACTGAACGGCGTGGCCAGTGGCTATAACCTTTGTAGCAGGCACGGCCTCCGTGCCGTCGGCGGGACCATTTGACTTCAACCCGATTTAAGGACAACGGCACGGGGACCGTGCCTGCTACAATCAGATGATGTCCTTCGACCCTTCACCCCTGGGAAAATTCCCCGCCGTGCGGATGCGGCGTACGCGGCAACATGCGTGGTCGCGCCGGTTGGTGGCGGAAACCCGTCTGTCGGCGAGCGACCTCATCTGGCCGGCCTTCGTCATGGAAGGCAACGCGACAACGGAGCCAATCGCTTCGCTCCCCGGAGTCGAGCGGCTGAGCGTCGATCGGCTCCTTGCGAAGGTTGGCGAAGCGATCGAGCTCGGCATCCCGGCGATCGCGATTTTTCCGGTAACTCCGGCAGACAAGAAAACACCGCTCGCCGAGGAGTCCGCCAATCCGGATAACCTCATCAACCGCGCGACGCGCGCCGTGAAGGCCGAGTTCGGCGATGCGTTTGGTGTCATTTGCGATGTGGCGCTCGACCCCTACACCAGCCACGGGCACGATGGGTTGTTGGTGGACGGCGTGATTGTGAACGACGACACGCTCAACGTGCTCTGCCAGCAGGCGATCGTGCAAGCGGAAGCGGGCTGCGACATCATCGCGCCGAGCGACATGATGGACGGCCGCATCGGCCGCATCCGCGCGGCTCTCGATGCGGCCGGTTTTGAGCAGGTGCAACTCTTGGCCTATGCCGCCAAATACGCCTCGGCATTCTACGGCCCGTTCCGAGACGCCGTGGGAAGCGCGAAGAACTTGGGCCAAGGCGACAAGCGCACCTACCAAATGGACCCCGCGAACAGCGACGAAGCGCTGCGTGAAGTGGCGCTCGATTTGGCCGAAGGGGCGGACATGGTGATGGTGAAACCGGGGCTGCCGTACCTGGACATTGTGCGGCGCGTAAAAGAAACGTTCGGCGCCCCGACGCTGGCGTACCAAGTGAGCGGCGAGTATGCGATGCTGTGCGCCGCCGCGGAGCATGGCTGGCTAAGCCGCGAAGCGGCGATGTTGGAATCGCTGCTGGCGTTCAAACGCGCCGGGGCGGATGGGGTGCTCTCATACTTTGCACTCGAAGCGGCGCGATTGTTGCCGAAGGATTGACGCCCACCGTAGTACGGGACCGAAGTCCCATACGAAAAAATGCTCGCACGGGACTTCGGTCCCGTGCTACGGACGCGTCGCCCCGATCACAAAATACTGTTTCACTTCCGTCGCCACCACTTCGCCCCACCGCCGCGGCAAACTCTCCGCGTACCACTGCGGCGTCTTCGTCACCAGCAGCAGCTTTCCACCGGGCCGCAGACTACGAGCAGCGGCGGCGACGAAGCGATCCGCGATTTCGTAATCCGAAAAGTACGGCGGGTTCGCGAGCACCAGATCAAACGGTTCGGCTGCGACAAAATCGCCGGCGGAGGAATGCCGCACGGTGACGTTCGTCAGTTCGTTCCGCGCAACTCCGGCTGCCGTACACTGCACCGCGCGGATGTTGCTATCGATCGCCGTCACCTGGCAAGTTGGTTCGCGCCGCGCCAATGCGAGCGCCACCGTGCCGGCGCCGCAACCGATGTCGAGCAGCTTCATGCCCGGCGTGACCTCGGCGAACTCAAGCAGTCGCCGGGCGCCGGGGTCAATATGCCGATGCGAAAAGACGCCGGGGCGGCTGATGGCGAAGATGAGATTGCCGGCGTCGCGGAAGGCGAACTCGCACTGGTAGTTGCGCAGGCGTTTCAGCGGGGCGTTCTTCGTGGTGATATACGCCATCGTTTCTTTGCCACGCTCGGCGCTCAGGTGCTTGGTGTAGTCCGCCAGTTGGTTGCGCAACCACAGGTCGCGGCGATTGTTGGTGACCGCCACGAGCTTGCCACCGATGGTGAGTCGGTCGAACGCTAGTTGCAACAGGTCGCGCGTGAGCTCGGCGTCACCACTCATCGACAGCGGCAACACGGCGAGATCAATCGGGGCCGTCGGTGGATCAGCAGCGCAGAGCAGCGACAGGTTTTCGCCCCCCTGCCCCGCCGCCGCGAGCTGGCGAAGATGCTCGTCGAGAAACCAACAGGTCACCTGCGCACTGGGCCGATCGGCCGCCAATTGAATCGCCGCCTGCGCCCGCCCGGCGGTGGTGCAGAGGATGCGCTCCGCGCGCAACGCGCGGGCGAGTTCGTACGCAACCGCCTCAGTCGGTCGTGGCGGAAGTGGTTCGGAATGTTCCATCACAATTCTTCGTTAGCTGCGACGGGATAGCAGAGCGCGTGGCCAATGACTGCTGACAACTAACCACTAACCACTAACCACCATATCCACTGTACCGATTGTACCCGGCGCGCAGCGCTAAGCGGCACGCCACCACGAAAAAGAGCGTCCACAGAGCCTGGATGCCGATCCCAGTCCACAACTGATCCGCGGGAACTTTGCCCAAGAACACGGCTGCCGGGTAATAAGCCAAATACTTGAGCGGATTCGCTTCAATCAGCCCGCCCCATGGCGCCGGCAGGTTGTCGGAGAGCAAACTCAGCGGGAACATGTGACCCGAGAGGAAAAAGTTGAGCAGCATGTAGACGAACAGCAGCGCGCTCACTTCCAAAAACCAAAACCCCAACATCCCAAGGGTTAGTTCCAGAAAGAAGCCGAGCAAAAAACTTAGCAACAACGAAATCCCAAACGCCAGCAGTACTTCGCCGCTAGGCCAGCCGCTGAAGTACCCGCGGCAGAGATAAAACACCAGCGCAAACGGCCCCGTCGCCACGGCGTAGTACACCACCTTATGGCCGAGCCGCGCGAGGAGCTGGTAACTCACCAAGTCAATCGGCTGAATCATGAACTTTTTGATTTCACCGCTGCGGATTTGGTTCGCCACTCCGCTCGCCAGCCCCGGCATGCTCGAAAACGCGCGGGCGACCATCGTCAGTAGGTAGTACGCCACCACTTCGTCGCGATTGAACCCGCCGATTTGCTGCGTGCCGGCGGCTTGAAAGACGGCCGTCCACAGAAAAATCTGCGTCACGATCGGCAGAAACCGCATCAGCGTGCCAAGGACAAAATCCCCCCGATACGCCAGCCGCTCGGCGACGCAGAGTTGGAAGATGGTCCACCAAGTGGCGAGCGTTGATTGCATGGAATTGGTCAGTAGTTAGTGGTCCGTAGTCAGTAGTTAAGAAGTTGCAAGTGCTGAGTACCACTGACTACTGACCACTGACCACGGACAAAACATATCGATAGTACGTCCAAGTCGCCGCCGCAGTCGGCGTGATCGGTTCGGCCCTCGATGCCAACCGCGTTGTCGGCGTACTGATCGGAACCAGCAGAATCGCGCGCCCGGCGGCGAGTTGATCGCTAATGTCGAGCTTACGTTCGCGCTCGTTGCTCAAGGGTGCGCGGAGCGACGGTTGCAATTGCCGGCCGAACATCAGCAGTGGGGCGAGGCGCTCGATCCGGTCGTATTGAATCGCCTGGCGGCTCAGCCCGTCGGCGCCGAGGTAGTCACGTTCGATCATCGTGCGGAACTTCAGCGGGGCCAGCTCTTCGCTGATGTTAATCGTTTCACCCGCCGCGATCTGCGGAATGCGCCACGCCCAATCGCCGTAAATCAGGCGAGCATTCTTGAACGTTTGCTTGGTGTCGTTGGTGATTGCGCCTGTCACGAGGCCATCACTTGCAGTGAGTTCAGCAGTGACCGCCGGCCCACTTGGCGCAAGCCACTTCGCAGTGAAGCTCCGCGTGGCGCCCGTGGGAATCGGCACACCATCGATTCGATCAACTTCGGCGGAGTATGCTGCGCCGACCGAACTGCTGGCGCTATTCATTCCGCCGAGCCCCGCGCCGGTGGCGCCATGCCAAGCGAGCGTTTCGGTGATCGCTTCGAGATTATTCCGCGCAAGGCTGAGTTCGAACCGGTGGGCGTTATTGGAACCAAGTTGCGCGAAGAGCGCTCCGCGGGTGAACTTCTCGGCGGGCAAGACATCGACGATTTCGAGTTGACTAATCGGCGCCGCAGCAATGGGCGCCGCCTTACCCGCCTGCAGAGCAAGGGCCACCGCGCCGATAATCACCAGCGGAAAGAGCACCCACGCGACACCCGGCCGGCCGAGCCTTTGCACGACGAAGTAACAACCGGGCCCCAGCAACAGCAGATAGCCGATGAGCCCCGTCATCACGGTTAGCAGAGTCGGCCGCTGGGCGCCAGGAACGGCAAGGTCGAGCTGTTCGCGAATCGCCGCGCTCAGTTCCGTGGCGCCACGCCCCATAAGTGCGCCGGCGCTCGCAGTGTTTGTCGCCGACTCGTCATCAATACCCAAGACATTACGCAGCAAGCCGCGCCGCCCTTTCCACTCGATCAGGGGCGCTGCATCGAGATTGATCGCCACACTCACCACGTCGCCGAAGCCGATGGAATTGGAGACGATGAGCGGCAACTCTTCCTCACCGGCGAGGAGGCGCCCTCGCACTTCGACAAGTTGCACGACGTTCACTGTTGCACCGGCTGAGAGCGGCACGGCATCGCTGGCATTGGCGAAACCTTCGAGTGCCCCGAACTCGAACTGTGGCGAGGGATCGCGCGCCACGCAGCCGGTGAGCTCTGCCCACGGGCTGCGCTCGGTGAGCAGTTGCGGCGCCGCATCGCCCGCCGCGAAGATCAGTCGCCCGCCAAGCTGTACCCATTGCCGAATGGCAACGAACCGCGGATCGTCGGTGGCCAGCTCGCGCAGCTCCTTCGCAGCCGAAGGGCCAATCACCAGGGCATCGAACGCCGCGAGCCCCCAGCTCGTGCGTGGCATTTCGCCCGCAGTTACCGGTCGTGACAAACTCACCTTGTCCGGCTGCTCGCCCCCCGGCACGAGCGCATTGACCGCTTCGAGGTTCACTTCGCCCACCACCAGCACGCAGCGGGCGGCCGCTTCCTGCGGCGGTGTGGTGCTGGTTCGCATGGTTCGCCGCGCCACGACTTTTTGCTCGGCGTCAAGCAGCGCGATCTCCAGCACCGCATCGCGGCGCCCAAGCCGGCAGAGGACTTCAGCGGCGCCACCCTCCGCCGGCGCCGACGTGAGCATCGCGACCCCTTCGGTATCCGGCGCGCTAACCACGGCGGTCAGGGGGCCATTGGCGGCCTCGACGGCAACACGTACCGGGAACCATTCGCCCAGCCGATGGATGCCGCCGACGCCCAGCTCAACTTCCGTAATCGTCGCCGCCAAGAGCGGCGCAGCCGCCAGCGCGATGAGCAGGGCGACCAATCGGACCAAAAACCAGCGCGGCATCACCCCATTGTGCCTGATGAACCCCGCACCGGCCAGTTGGGATTGAATCAACCCGGTTCGCTGCGTAAAACGGTAACCACTAGACAACTCTCTCCAAATCACAAAGGGTTTCGGCAATGAGCGTCGTGCGGGTCGGTTCGAACGAAAAGTACGCCAGTAATTGGGAAAAAATCTTCTCCGGCGGCAAAGGCAGCGCCTCCAAAGCGACGGCGAAAAAGTCGACCAAGAAGGCCGCCCCCGTGAAGCAGGCGAAAAAGAAAGCGAAGAAGAAATAGGCATGTTGTAGCACAGGACCGAAGTCCCGTGCGGACCGCGATTTATCCGCGCCGCTACTTTTCTGCACGGGACTTCGGCGAGCGTGCTAAGACCGTAGCGCCGTGCTATCAGGCCGTGATCGCTCTTGCTGCCCCGGTGAACTCCGCTACATTACGCCGCTTACGCAACGTCTCTGTTGAGGTTAAGCGGTGGGAATTGTTACCCGCTACATCGTGTTTGATCTGCTCAAGGTGTTCACTGTCACCTTGAGCGGCATGACCGCGCTCATTTTCTTCGGCATGTTGGGCAAAGAAGCGGTCGATAATGGCCTCGGCCTCGCGCCGCTGCTCCGGATGCTGCCGTACCTGTTGCCGCAGGCGATGCAGTTCGCGGTCCCCGGGACCATGTTGCTGGCGACCACCAGCGTCTTTGGGCGGATGAGCGCGTTCAATGAAGTGGTGGCGCTCAAATCGATGGGTATCTCGCCGTGGAAACTGGCGATGCCGGTGCTGGCGCTCGCGACCGCTGTGAGCCTCGGCGCCGTGTGGCTCAGCGACCTGGCCGTCTCGTGGGGCCGCCTCGGCGTGGAGCGCGTGGTGCTCGAATCGCTCGAAGAAGTGGTCTACGGCCAACTGCGCGTGAACCGGTCATATGCGAATGGGCCGCTGTCGATCAACGTCCGCCGTGTCGATGGCCGCCGGCTGATTCAACCGACTGTCACCGTCGCCGGCAGCGGCAATAAGTCGCCGTGGACCATCTCCGCCGCGAGCGGCGAAATGCGATTCGACAAGCAGAAACACAGCCTCTTCGTGCGGTTCGAGAATGTGAACGTCGAAGGCTCGGTCCGCGTGATCGACCCGACGTTTGTCGAACAAGAGATTCCGCTTGACCAACTGAAAGGCTCCGGCGGGCGCAGTCCTTCCACGTACGCCCTGAGCGAAATCAACTCGGCGATTCGCCGTGAAGGCAAGAAGCGGCAAACGCTCGAGCGCGAATCGGCGGCCACCACGCTGGCGGCGCTTACCACCGGCGGCTTCCCCACTCTCTCGGCGGATGCGTGGAATCCCGTCGCGAGCGAAATTGCCAACACCAGCTCCACTCTCACTCGCCTGCATGCCGAGCCTTGGCGCCGTTGGGCGACGGGGTTTAG
The DNA here is from genome assembly GCA_022841705.1 of Pirellulales bacterium. Lineage (GTDB taxonomy): Bacteria > Planctomycetota > Planctomycetia > Pirellulales > Lacipirellulaceae. Next base: position 233,366 of record JALHQZ010000002.1, on the reverse strand, counting down.
CTGCTTGTGCTTCGTGATGGTCGGCGTGCCAATGGCCATCATCCGGCAGAAGGGCGAGTTTCTCGCCAGTTTCTTCATCTGCTTTCTACCGATCTTGATCGTGTATTACCCGCTCTTCATCGTCGGCATCAAGCAGGCAAAGGATGGCGCCATCCCACCCCCAGCGGTGTGGGTCGGCAACATCGCGCTCGCGCTGTGGGGGTGGGTGATGATGCGTAAGGTCGTTCAGCATTAGTAGCGCGCGGGCCCGTTCTCTGGAAATCTGGGCCCGCGGCTAACGACTAATCTGCTAGCATCCAATTGTTCTTGCCCCCGCCGCGCCGGGTGTGTAAAACTTTCAAAACCTGCGGCGGCTCATGGATGAGTTCGCTGCTTCTTACCGTCGCGCGACACGGAGGTCGCATATGCTCGGGCATCGCCCACTGCGCGTGAAACTGCACATCGGGCTGGGGCTGTTGGCCACCAGCACGGTGCTGCTGCTGGGCGCTGCGCTTAATGGGATTTATTCCTACCGCGAATTGGCGAAGGCGCTCAGCGCCCGCTCGGCCGAACTCCCGCTGGCAAGCGAGTTCAGTCGGCACGTAGGCGATCTGCGTGTAATTTTGGGTAAGGCCCGCGAGCGGATTGCAAGCAAGCGCAATGAAGCTGTCAAGTTAGGGATGCGGTACATCTCGCAAACGGGCGAAAACCCGTGGGAACTTAAGGTCCTGCGGCAGATGTATCAGGGCGAATTCGAGCAAGTGCTTAAATCCCTCGCCGCCTATCGCAAGCAGCTTGACCGAAATCGTGACCGCTACGAGACGCAGTTTGCCGACGACGCCCGTGAACGCGAGACGCTGGCCGAGATCGACGCGCAAGTCAAGAAGATTCAATCTCGCAAACTCGCTGACAATTTGTTGCTCGACGAGTTGGGAGAAGAACTCGACGAACTCGAAACTGCCATCCAGACACTCCACGAGTTGGCCGCTCAATTACCGAGTCACTTGCACGTGCGAATGCACGATTTGGCCGGCGCTGTGAAGGCCGAGTACCACCTCGCGCAGATGCTCGCTTGGGGCGCTGCGCTCGCCGGAATCGCCCTTTTGATCGGTGCGTTCGTACTCTTCCGCAAGGCGATCGAACAACCCTTCCGGCAACTGGTGCTCGGTTCCCGCCGAGTGGCGGCAGGGGATTTTAACCATCGCATCACCATCAACACCCGCGACGAAATGGGCGAGCTCGCTACCGCGATGAACGCCATGACGGACCGGTTTCAAGCGGTGCACGATGATCTCGACCGCCAAGTGCGCGAGCGCACGAAGGAAGTTGTCCGCAGTGAGCAACTGGCGAGTGTGGGCTTCCTGGCGGCGGGCGTGGCGCACGAGATCAACAACCCGCTGGCGTCGATCGCCATGTGCAGCGAATCGCTCCAAAGCCGCATCGCGGAACTCGCGCCGGCCGCCAGCGGCGACGAGCATCCTGAATGGTCGGTCGTGAAAAGCTACCTTGAAATGATCGAACGCGAAGCGTTCCGTTGTAAACAAATCACCGAAAAGTTGCTCGACTTTTCCCGCCTGGGCGATTCGCAGAAGCACGCTACCGATCTGCGAGAGCTGGTCGAGGGCGTGATCGAAATGGTCCAGCATCTGGGCCGGTACCAATCGAAAGAAGTGCAGTTGGTGGCGGGCGAGCCAATCGTCGCGGAAGTCTGCCCGCAAGAAATGAAACAGGTGGTGCTGAACCTCATCACCAACGGCCTCGACAGTTTGGACCGCGACGGCGTGGTGAAGGTCGCCTTCAACGCCAAAGGGCCGAATGTCGAGCTGCGCGTCGAAGACAACGGCTGCGGCATGACCGACGAAGTGCAAAAGCATCTGTTTGAGCCCTTCTTCACCCGCGGCAAAGCGGGCCAAGGGACCGGACTTGGGCTCTCGATCAGTTATCGCATCGTCCAAGAACATAACGGGCGGATTGACGCCCATAGCGACGGGCCCAAACGCGGTTCGCGATTTGTGGTGACCTTGCCGCGGAGCGCTAAGTCGCAAGCGGCAGCGTAGCACCCAACACAACACATGAGCCCCCGACGTTAGTCCGGTACGCTACTCAACAACATATGACAACCATGACCAAACCCACCGATAAAACCAAACCCGCCGGCCTCTCACTCCTCTTCGCGGACGACGAACGTTCGCTCCAAGAGCTGATGAAGCTGGAACTCCCGCGCTTGGGGCACCAAGTGACGGTCTGCCCCGATGGTGAGACGGCGGTCGCGGCGATCGAGAAGAACGCCTACGACTGCATTATCGTGGACCTCGACATGCCCGGCCTCACTGGCATCGAAGTCATCAGCCGCTTGCGTGAAATCTCGCCACAGACCGAAGCGGTGGTCCTCACCGGCAAAAGCACCACGGAGAGCGCCATCGCCGCGGTGAAGTACGGGGCTTTTGATTACCTCACCAAGCCGTGCAAGTTGGCGGAGATCGATGCGCTGCTTAAGCGTGTCGCCGCCAAGCGCGAGCTGATGAAGAAATACTACGCCCTGCAGCGCCGGCTCGACCGCATCGAAGGCGCCCCGCAATTGGTCGGCGCATCGCCGGTGATGGAGCGCGTGCAGAAGCTCATCCAGCGCGTGGCGCCGACCGACTCAACCGTGCTGATCCTCGGCGAAACGGGGACTGGCAAAGAACTGGTCGCTCGCGCGGTGCACAATCACAGCACGCGGGCCGACATGCCGTTCGTGGCGATCAACTGCGGGGCCCTGCCCGAGAACCTGATCGAAAGCGAACTGTTCGGCCACGCGAAAGGCGCCTTCACAGGCGCCGATGAACATCGCATCGGCCTGTTTGAAGTCGCCAACGGGGGCACCATCTTTTTGGACGAAATCGGCGAGCTCCCCAAAGCGATGCAAGCGAAACTGCTGCGCGTCCTGGAAAGCCGGGAGATTCGCCGCGTCGGTGAGAATCGCACGCTCACCATTGATGTGCGTGTGGTGTGCGCCACGCACCGCGATTTGTCCGACATGGTCTCCGCCGGCGAGTTCCGCGAAGACCTCATGTACCGCATCAATACGTTCGAGATCCACTTGCCGGCGCTACGCGAACGGCTCGAAGACATCCCGCAGTTGGCGACGCACCTGCTCAAGCGCTTCCGACCCAAAGGCGCCGCGGCCGATCAAACCTTCACGGAGGACGCCATCCGCGCCCTGCAGGCCCACGTCTGGCCCGGCAACGTGCGCGAGTTGGCAAACGTGATCGAACACGCCACCATCCTCGGCGACGCCGGTCCCATCACCGCCGACTGTCTACCGGCGCACTTCACGCGCCGCCAACTCACCACCTCCGCAAGATCGCGCGGCCCGATGACCCTCCGCGACATGGAAATGGACGCCATCCACGAAGCCCTCGAGCGCCACCAAGGCAACAAACCCAAAGCCGCCGACGAGCTCGGCATCAGCCTCAAGACCCTCTACAACAAACTCAACCAGGTCGCCGAGTTGCGCGAAGTGGCGTAAAGGCGAACGCAAACGTAACGAATCAGCGCGAATAGCGTTAGCCGCGGGCGTTCCGCCCGCGCTTTCGAATGATAATTACTGTCACGCAACGCGCGGACGGAATGTCCGCGGCTAAGGCTGTTCTTCTAATCCACGCGTATTCACCGCATGCGCGTCCCGTCACTTAATAAAACGGCGCGTTCCCTATCTTTCCCATTTCGGTTGAAAGCTGGTACGCTATCGGCCACCACCTCCACGGGGCCATCCCATGCCGCATACGTTTGTGATCTTCGGCGCGTCGGGCGATCTCACCAGTCGCAAGTTGATTCCCGCGCTGTACAACCTGCATCGCAAAAAGCGGTTGCCGGCGGAGACGCGCGTGGTGGGGTTCAGTCGCACGCCGTACACGCATGAGGCGTGGCGCGCGGAGTTGGCCGAGTCGACCGCCAAGTTCGCGGGACCCGAGTTCGACCCCGCCGTGTGGAACGCCTTCGCCCAGCAGATTTACTACTGCCCCGGCGACATCGGCCACGGCGAAGATTTCAGCAAGTTGAAGGATGAGCTCGCGAAGCTGGAGGGCAACACTCCCTCGACGCGTGTCTACTATCTCTCCACCGCGCCCCGCTTCTACGAACCCGCCATTAAGCACTTGGGCGACCACGGGCTCGCCGATGAATCGCAGGGCAAACGCCGACTTGTGATCGAAAAGCCCTTCGGCACGGACCTCGCCACGGCTAAGCAGCTCAACATTTCGCTGCACAATTCGTTCGCCGAGCATCAGGTTTACCGGATCGATCACTACCTCGGCAAAGAGACGGTGCAGAACCTCCTTGTGCTGCGGTTCGGCAACACCATCTTCGAACCGATTTGGAATCGCAACTATATTGACCATGTGCAGATCACGGTGGCCGAAGAAGTGGAAGTTGGCAAGCGCGCCGGCTACTACGACACGGCGGGCGTGGTGCGAGACATGATTCAGAATCACCTGCTGCAACTGGTAATGATCACCGCGATGGAAGCGCCGGTCCGTTACGCCGCCGACCCCGTGCGCGATGAAAAGGTAAAAGTGCTGTTGGGGATGAAGCCCCTCACGCCGGAGCGCGTGCAAACCGACACAGTTCGCGGGCAGTACCAAGGTTATCTCGCGCACGAGGGAGTCGCTGCGAACAGCCAGACCGCCACGTTCGCGGCGATCAAACTGTGGATCGACAACTGGCGCTGGCAAGGCGTGCCGTTTTATCTGCGCACTGGCAAAGCGATGAGCTGCCGCACCACGCAGATCGTCATCCAGTTCCGCGAGCCACCGCATATGCTGTTCACCAGCAGCAACCGGGCCAATGCGGAAGCGAATCGCTTGGTCGTGCAAGTGCAGCCGAACGAAGGGATGCAGCTCCACTTCCAAACCAAAGTCCCCGACGCCGGCATGAAGATGCGGCAAACCGATCTCGACTTTAGTTACCAGCGAGAGTTCAAAGGCTCGATCCCCGATTCCTACCAGCGCTTGCTCCTTGACGCGCTCGAAGGCGACGCCAGCCTATTTGCCCGCGCCGACGAAGTCGAAGCCGCCTGGGCGCTATGCGACCCGCTGCTCGCCGCGTGGAACGACCCCGGCCTGCCGAAGTTGCTCCCCTACGACCCCGGCCACTGGGGCCCCCTCGAAAGCAGCACCTGGATGGAAGCCCAAGGCCGTCAGTGGTTCGATACTTGCCCCGTGCTGCGCTAGGGGATGGGGACTGGGGATCAGGGGCTAGGGTGTTGTTGCTCTGGCAGTAAGATGATGTGCTGGGTGGCAGTGCATGTTCGTTCGCTGTTATTGGGAATGCCAGACTTGCTATTCGACTTTCTACCCTAGCCCCTAGTCTCTAGCCCCTAGCCCCTTATGTCCGATCTCTCGCTCGCTGAGTTCCAACAACTCATTCGTCGGATGTACTACGAGAAGGACTACGCGCGCGGGGTCGATGGCACCTTCATGTGGCTAATGGAAGAAATCGGCGAGCTGGCGGCCGCGCTGCGGGAAGGTTCGCCCGAAGAACTCCGCGGTGAGTTTGCCGACGTGCTAGCGTGGCTCACCACCATCGCTAACGTCGCCGAGATCGATCTCACCGAAGCTGTCCGCGAGAAGTACGGTGCCGGCTGCCCCGGCTGCGGCAAGTTCCTGTGCATTTGCGCCGATAGCGAAAAGCCATAACGTATTGACGTGGCAAGAGATTGGGTGGCACTGACTTTCGGCCGCAATAGGCATACCTTCTTAATCAGTTTGGCCGGCCGATTGTCAGTGCGGCGGTACGCCGTGCGAAGTGATCCGGTTTACCTCCTATGGCCTACCGGCCGCACTGACATTCGGCCGGTAACGGTTACCCTGCTAGCCACCTACTTTCTCGGCTAAAAGTCAGTGCCACCCTTTCAGAGCGACGAGCGAAATCGCCGCTGACTCCCCGACCCCCACTTGCTATCCTTCCGCCCTCGCCATTCGTCCTGCGGAGGATCACAACATGTTCTGTTCCAACTGCGGAAAAAGCGCGACCGGCAAATTCTGCTGGAACTGCGGCCGGCCATTAGTCGCCGAGGCGCCGAGCGAACCCGAACCCGTGCTCGAGTTCGACTGGCACGAGTCGTTTGACTATGACGCGATCCTCCGCGTGCCCGAAGTGCAGACCCGCCTCAACCGCGCCGCCGCTCGCACGACCGAAGGCGTCAGCTCCGAATCGGTCCTCGAAGGCTGCGATAGCCTGTTCGGCGCTATGACCGGCGGCGTGCCGCTCAAGTTGATCGCCGCTATTTCGCAACCGATTGCGCTGAAGCTCGGCTACAAGCTTCACAAGTCACATGCCGTGCCGTTGCTCCAACCGCCCGGCAAAGTCATCGCCGACTTGCTCTGCTGCTTCGCGCAGCATGGAATCAAAGTGACGGACGTCACGCACCAATCGAGTCGTTGTGAACTTCGCGCCGCGGTTCCACGGAGCGTGTGGACTTTCAATAGTAACCTCATCGCAACGCTCGAACGCGCCGCCAACGGCGTGCGGCTGACCATCGCCATCGAAGTCCCCGGTCAGAAGTACGACTGGGGGGCCAGTCAACGGTTGCTTGATCAGTTGTTCGGCGAACTGACGAAGTCGAGTCAGGCGGCCTGACTCGGCTGGTCATAAAACCTTCTATAGCGACTTGAAGCGAATGCCAATGCTACAACCAGCAGGCTTGCGGCAGCTGGCTCGGGAATCGCGACAACATTCGAAACAATCAAGGCAGAATCGCCACCAGCTCTCGCTACGAAGACGATCTGACCTGAGTTGTTGATTGAGAAAGGAAGTGGATACTGGCTATCCACGGCTGGCTCAAAAACATACGAAGGGATGAAGCTATCGATCTTTCTCCAAAAGTTCGGAAAGACTTCAATACTGTCTTCAGTGCTGGCGACGACATGCAGTTCACCTGCACGATCAGTTGCCAGCAACGCCGAGCCGAAACCTAACTGAGCTAAGAATACTACTTGGCCAAAATCGTTCATTGCAACGGCCGGAGTTAGTTTGGAGAACGCACCCAAAAGTTGAATCTCTTGAACGAAACCGCTTAATCCCGGGATAGTGTCAAAACTTTTCGCAATTAGCTCTAACCCCGAACCTTTGCGAACCCAAAGGGACGAATCGCTAGTGCGCGAACGACCGTGAACGAACGCTATATCGCCGCGATCGTTCAGGACTGGGTCGGAGAATTGTCTATCAAAAACACCGCGTGTAAGCCCCGGGGCAGAATCCCCAATTACCGCTATTTTTTCGAGTTCTCCATTGGCGATCTTCCAGATACCTTGGGGAGTCTGAAGTGTTGTCCGGGCCGTAAACGCAACCTCGCTGCGGTCATTCAGAACTGCACTATGAATATTTCCGAACGTATCCGAAAGAGGCGAGTTTGGAATTGGTGTGCCCGAACTTAGCAACAGTTGGGGGCTGTTTTCGCCCGAAAGCCAAAGTCCGCCGGGTCCGGTCAATCGCGGCATTTCTCGACCAAAGTACAAGCTCTGCGACGATTCGTTCAAACCTAGATTGAGTAACTCTTGGAAGACTGGTTCACCGGTTGGAGCTCCGCTTGGACCGTAGATCTGAGCTACCACGGACTGTTGACCATTTGCGAATCTGTAAATGCCCGTTCGCGCCGCTCCAGACTGGGGGGGACCCTCGCCAGTTAGACTGGCTCGGAACGTGAAGACATCTTCATCGCTGAGCCGCAGTTCCGAGAAAAACGCAAAAGTTGTCCCGTCGGTAGCGGAAGCAGGAGCATCGCCGACCTGCGCAACGAGCTGTCGGGTGGCTCCATCGAAGATGAAGACCCCGCGACGAGAAGCTGCATTCTCTTGATTGGGTAGGTAGACACCGCTGAACGCTATCGTTCCCTGTTCATTCGTTGCGAACTGATCAAGGTACGTCAGGGCACCACCACCAACTGGACCACTTACAAATTGGCCTTGAAGGATCGAATTGATAAATCCATCAGGCGAGTTGACCCAGACTCCAGTGTAGCTTCCAGTTGAAACCGTGGAACCCAAACCGGAAAAGACAACGACTCCCCCCTCACTGATTGTGGGTGGTGTCGCAAGTCGAAACAAACCAAACGGCAAGGCATCCTCGGGGGCGCCAGGAAGCGTCTCGTACGCACGCACTACATACCGCACATCCGTGAGATTGCGCGCTTGCAGGTTCTCGACTGCCCCTGAAGCCGCAACTGCGGACACCAAAACAAGTGCAATTAAACGACTCATCTCGCCACCTCTCTGTAGTTGAGGATTGGCGCAGTCCAAGTGGGGTAGAATCGCCGACGAAATCGCGATTGAAGAATGAGGGCCGAAACAAGATCGTCGTCGCTCGACTCCGCCCGACTGTCAGCCAACCACACTATGCCCCTGCTAGGATGGTAAGGTGCACCTTGGCCGGGGTCAAGGTTTTTATGATTGGTAAATTTTCGAATTTTCCTCTCGCCTCCAAGAAAGAGCCTTGGGACTTTGCGGTAGATTGTGAATCCAGCAGCGGAGCTGCTGTAGAACTTAGCACCCCTCGCGTGTCGCGCTTCTCTGTTTTACTCTGGGAGAATGTTTTGTGCGCCACGCTCAAACTCTTCTCCAAGTCCAGCCATGAGATTCCTCTTCGCTTGCGTCTTACTCTCCCTCGGACTCACCGCGCAATTTGTGGTCGCGCAGCCAAACGCGCAGGGAGTTGATGTCGACTCATTCCCTATCGAACATCTCGACTTCCCCATCGCTGCCGGGCCGTTCGAGCCAACTTGGGAATCGATCGCCGCGCAGCATCCGGGGCAGGTCGATTGGTTCCGCGACGCCAAGCTGGGGATTTGGATTCATTGGGGTCCGCAGGCGGCGGGCCGCTCGGGGGATTGGTACGCCAAGCACATGTACTTGGAAGATCACTCTGCGGCGGCCAATCATCGGCGCAACTTTGGACATCCGTCGGAGGTTGGTTACAAGGAGGTGCTGCACCAGTGGAAGATTCCCAAGTTCAACGCCGATCAGTTGATGCAAAAGTTTCACGACGCCGGCTTCCGCTACGCGGTGATTATGGGCGTGCATCACGACAATTTTGATTTATGGAACTCGGCGCATCAGCCCTGGAACTCAGTCAAAGTCGGTCCGCAGCGAGATTTGTTGCGTGAATGGAGCACCGCTGCCCGCAAGCACAACATCCGCTACGGCGTGAGTTTTCATCACGAGTACACCTGGTGGTGGTGGCAGCCCGCGTTCGGCGCCGATACGAAGGGCCCGCTCGCCGGCGTGCCGTACGATGGCGCGCTCACCAAGCAGGATGGCAAAGGAAAGTGGTGGGATGGCCTCGATCCCCGCGACCTGTATGGCATCCCGCTCACGGGCTATCCGCAGTACGACCCGGTGCATCTGATCGCGCACGGCCGCGCGGGCATTTTTGATAAGCATCTCGCCTACGCCAAACAGTACGCTACCAAGTGGGCGCTGCGAATCATGGATGTCATCGACAACTACGACCCCGACTTCATCTATACCGATGGCAACTCGCCCCAACCCTTCAGCGGCAAGCGCAGCGGTTCGGGCTACAAGTGCGATGCAGCCCAGCGCGTGGTCGCCCACTATTACAATCGCACGCTCGAGCGGCGCAAAGAGATCGATACGTTTTCGATCATTAAGTTCAGCAAAGCGCAGAAGGGCTTGGCATCGACCACCGAAAGCCGAATCGGCGACAACGTCGATCGCGAGCGGATGTGGATGGGCGAGCTGGCGGTCGGCAGTTGGTTCTACGCGCCGGGGTTCTACTACGATGGCGGTTCCGCCGTGCGTGCGCTCTTGGAGTTCGCCTCCCGCGATGGCAACTTCGCGCTGGCGATCCCGCTCACCCCGGAAGGAGATTTGGAACCCGCCGCGGTCACCATGCTCGGCGAGCTGGGCGCCTGGATGAACATCCACGGCCCCGGCATTTACGGCTCCTCCGCTTGGAAGACGTGGGGCGAAGGCGACCGCAAACTGCCGGGCGGCGCGCTCAATCGCGAGTTCGCCGAATACAAGTTCACCACCGCCGACTTTCGCTTCACGCACGGCAAAGATGGCAAGCTGTATGTGTGGTGCTTAACCGTGCCGCCGAGCGGCGCCAAGCTCTTGGTCCGTTCACTCGGTACCGATGCGGGCTTGCTCGAACAACCACCGAGCAGCGTAGAGTTGTTGGGCTCAACGGAAAAAGTCGAGTGGTCCCCCAGCCCCGAGGGCCTCGCGATCACCTGCCCCGACACCACCGCGCTCCGCCACGCGATTTGCTTCCGAGTGGAATAGCTCAAACAAGAAAATCTTCCCGCGCTCCCCTCGCCTCTCGCCCCTCTCCTCTCTACCCTAGAGGGATGTCCTCCACCTACCACTACGACGTGATCGTCATCGGCGCCGGCCATGCTGGGACCGAGGCGGCGCTTGCCGCTGCGCGGATCGGGGCCCGCACGGTGCTGCTCACGACGAATCTCGATACCGTCGGCCAGATGAGCTGCAACCCGGCGATCGGCGGGGTTGGCAAGGGGCAAATTGTGCGCGAGATCGACGCGCTCGGCGGCGCCATGGGCCGCGCGATCGACGCCACCGGCATTCAGTTCCGCATGCTCAACCGCAGCAAGGGGCCGGCGATGCACAGCCCCCGCGCTCAGGCCGACAAGCGCGCGTACCAAACAGAAGTGAAGCGCCTCGTCGAATCGCAACCCAACTTGAGCCTCCGGCAAGAAGTGGTGGAAGACCTGCTCACCGCAGAGTCGGCCGATGGCCAGCGGATCACTGGCGTCTCAGTGCGCGGCGGCGCCACGTACACGGCCCCGGCGGTGGTGATTACCACCGGCACCTTTCTGCAAGCGATCATGCACACCGGCGAAGCCAAAACCCCCGGCGGGCGCGGCGGCGAAGGAACCACCAGCGGCATCAGCGCGGCGCTCACGCGGTTGGGCTTCGAGCTCCGGCGTTTCAAGACCGGCACGCCGCCCCGGCTTAACGCCCGCACGATCGATTTCGACCGCTGCGAACTCCAACCCGGCGATGACGATCCCCAGCCGTTTTCTTTCTTGACGGACAAGCTCACGCAGCCGCAGCTGCCGTGCTACATCACCACCACAAACCAAGCGGTGCATGAATTGATTCGCGCGAACCTGCATCGCGCGCCGATGTACAGCGGGCAGATCAACTCCAGCGGGCCGCGGTACTGCCCCTCGATTGAAGACAAGATCGTTCGCTTCGCCGAGAAGCAGTCGCACCAATTGTTTCTAGAGCCCGAAGGGCGCAGCACGCAAGAAGTATACGTCAACGGCGTCTCCACGAGCCTGCCACGCGATGTGCAGGACGCCATGTTCAAGCTGATCCCCGGCTGCGAGCAGGCGGAGATCATGCGCTACGGCTACGCCGTGGAGTACGACTACGCCCCGCCCGACCAGTTGCAGCCTACGCTGCAAACGAAGCACGTCGCCGGGCTCTATTTCGCGGGCCAGATCAATGGGACCACCGGTTACGAAGAAGCTGGCGCGCAAGGCCTCATCGCCGGCGCCAACGCGGCGCTCGCAATTGCTAACCGCGAGCCGCTCATCCTCTCCCGCGATGAAGCGTACATCGGCGTGTTGGTGGACGACCTGGTGACTTGCGGAGTCGATGAGCCTTACCGCATGTTTACTAGCCGCGCCGAGTACCGTCTGCTTCTGCGGCACGATAACGCCGACCGCCGCCTCACGCCGCTGGCCCACAACGCGGGGCTGGTGTGTCAGCAGCGGATGGACCGATTGCGAACGAAGCTCGGCGAAGTGGACCGCATCGCCGCCGTGCTCGACTCGCGCCGGCATGAAGGCGTAACGCTCGCCCAACTGCTGCGCCGGCCGGAAGTCGAGTGGCCCCAAGTCGTCGCGCTCGCGCCGGAACTCGCGACTGTCGACCCACTCGCCGCCGAGCAAGCGCTGATCGACACCAAATACGCCGGCTACATCGCCCGTCAGCAGGTGGACGTTGAGCGGCTCCATCGCCTCGCCAGCAAACGTATCCCCGCAAGTTTCGACTTCGAACGCTTGGTGCAATTACGCGCCGAAGCCCGCCAAAAGTTCACCCGCATCCGGCCGATCGATCTGGCCCAAGCGAGCCGCATCAGCGGCATCACGCCGGCGGATATCGCGCTAGTGATGGCCCATTTGGACGCGCCGCGACGGTGACGCCGAGAACAGCGGCAAGCTGGAGCGGAGCGGCATTCCGACCTAATCCAAAGCTGTATCCGCTTTTTGCTCATTCGGAGTTTCATGTCTTGACGAAGATGCCTTCCTATGTCTCGCTTCCCTTCAACAACAGTGTGAAAGCGATAGTTGATGCCTGTGCCTGCTTGCACGCAATCGCGAAATTAGCAAAGCTAAGGCGGCCAATCCAAAACTCGACGGTTCGGGAACACTGGCAACGCGAAATCCAGCGTTGATGGGATTACCCCCCGGTGGAAAAATCACTGTTCGATACGATGAAGACTGACCAACGGTGTCAATCGACAATATCCAACTCGAACCGCGGATTCCACGCGGATTAGTCAACGAATCATTCACCAAATCGGCTTCAGTTTCCTCGTATTCACCAACATTGCCTGCTTGCCCCATGGTGCCGAATGGACTCAAACCACCTGCTTGGTTAACATCGGCGGGGCCTTCGAGTTGATTCCACACCGCCGTCCCCGGCGCCGTCCCCGACGCCACCGCAATCGGCGGTGAATTACTCCCCGTTGGGTAATCCCAATACCCGCCCGTAGTCGGATCATAGAACGCCGCCTTATACCACTCATCCGCGCTCGGCAAGAAGTAACGCGCCAGCGTGTTGCGAAACAAATTCGCCGGATCTTAGCCCGGATCGCCTGCGGCCCACAATTGGAAGTTCCCAGCGCTATCGAACTTGTACGCGGGAGTGGAGCCGCTGCTGGTGTTGAGCCAGTTCACAAACATGGCCGCTTCAAACCAACTGATACTGGTGGCCGGTTTGTTCGGTCCGCGGCTATCGAGCGTGATGCCAAGTCCACCGAGCGTGTTCGCCTTCCGCACCGCGTCCTCCGGCACTTCGTACTTGCCGATGCGGTAGGTGTACGGCATGCTGCCGGCCGGGTTGGGGTCGCCGGTGGTGTCGGCCGGGTTGCCGGGTGAGCCGATGGTGACGAAATCGATGGTAAAAGAATTGACGCCGCTGCCAAAGGTATCCGCGTAGTTGGCGCTGGTGGCCAAAAGCAGCGTCGCCAAGAGCAGCAGAACACCAGACCAACGGTTCATGGAATTATCCTTACACAGCTCATCCCGCACGCTCTTCTACTAGGGCGCGCGTGCTAGCTAAACAACATCCTACCAGTCTCCTCAAGACTTCGCCAATTTTGTGGAGAATACCCAAACCCAAACTTCAACGGCACGCAGTGCGGCCGAAATCCGCGGTCAGCAGTTCCTGCATCCCGCGCGGATAGAACTTTGAGGGATTTCTACCAGCACTTTGCGAAGCTCGACGCCATCAGACGCCACGCGCTCGCGTTCGTCGAAACACCAAAATCCCCTGCGTCAACCCCAATTTGTAGCCACTCAACATTCTCAGAATATTTTCCTGTTTGCTCTAGAATGTAGCCACCCAGTACTATACAAAGAAACACGCACGCCACCCGGCGCCGCACAAGTGCGGGGCGCTCGACGGTTCAGCGAATGCCAGCGCGGCCGCGCTGGCGAACCAAACAACGATCGCTCCTTAAATTAAGGCGCTAGGCAGCGGGCAAGACGGCAGAAATTCTGGTGAGCTCCTACTCCGCACGAGAGCCCCGTGCGGAGAGGTGAAGGGTTGCTTCATGCGCCCGACCAATTTCCCGTCTCCCAGCGGGGGCGAGCGGACGATGAGGCGCCTCATCTTTTTTTCAAGCTACGAACAGCGGAGGTTGGAATGCGGAATCGATAACAGCGAAACACAAGCTTCGAACCGCGCACGTCAGTAAGCGGAGCGGACAACCCCAACCTTGCAACTCAGACCGGGTTCGGTGACTTTGCGCTGACTGGGGAGTTTTCAAAATCGATGGGTCGATGGAATTCGTTGTTCCCCAACGACTTGTGTCCATCTTATCGATCTTGACTCACCCCCCAGGTCCGATATAATTCGGTCGCACTTGGCAATTCGGGTAACCTCGGAAACACCGGGGAGAATTGCCGTTTGCAGGGTTTCGCGAGTTTTGTATCGTCTTGGTAAGCCGCCCAGTTGGTAATGTGGACGGCGGATGCGAAACAACCTTGTGAAACCGGGCGCTTCGGGCGAAACGGCTCGATGTCGACGTTTCCAAGGCCAGGAATTGTCGGAAGCGTCCAAACGGAACGGCGATGGTCGGCGAGCGCTGCTTCATGAAGCAGTGTCGCCGGTGTCGCTCCGGGGTGCGTGCCCCGGCGGGAGGCCGACTTACCATTCACTAGGGAGAGGGGTGGTTGAGCGTATGAAAACTGTCTTTACCACTGGCGAGGCCGCCAAAATCTGCAAGGTCAGCCAGCAAACCATTATTCGGTGCTTCGACTCGGGTCAGCTCAAGGGCTTTCGCGTGCCGGGCAGCCGCTTTCGCCGTATTCCGCGTGAACAGTTGTATTCGTTCATGCGCGACAACGGCATCCCGACCGAGGCGCTCGATTCGGGCCGCCGGAAGCTCTTGATCGTCGATGACGATCAGGATTTGGTTGATCTGCTGACAGATCACTTCGTGCGCGACGGCCGGTTTGAAGTGCGCAGTGTGAACAACGGCTTCGGCGCCGGGATGCAAATCAAAGAGTTTCGGCCCGACCTGGTGGTGCTGGACATCATGCTGCCGGACATCAACGGGCTGGAGGTCTGCAACTTGGTGCGGAACGATAAGACGATGGACGATGTGCGGATCATCTGCATCTCGGGCATGGTGGAAGAGGACCGCATCCAAAAATTGCGCGACGCCGGCGCCGACGACTTCATGAAGAAGCCGTTCGATGTGGATGTGCTCACCACACGTGTCTGCCAACTCTTGGATGTCGAAATGTCCTCCGCCGGTTGATTGCCAGGCCTGTTGTTCGTTAGGGGAGTATTGCGGTGCTCCGTCAACAACATGCCTTGAGAACCGCGCGAACATGGGGACGTCCCGAACCTTGGGAGCCGCATTTGCAGCGGTTCCGTCCGCCACTCGCGGTTGTCACATCGCCCCCCGCCAACGGCCAAGCAACGCCTGTCTTGAACGAGGTGGTCGATTCTGCGTCGCGTATCGCCCAGCTCGAAGCGGAGAACGCCGACCTGCGTGCGCAACTCGATTGCTTGCCGGAAAAGTTCGCGCAGGAACTTGAGCGTGCGAAGCTCGAATCGCTCAAGGAATTGGCGTACGGCGCCAGCCACGAGATTAACAATCCGCTAGCGAACATCGCCGGTCGCGCGCAAACGCTGCTCAAGCGGGAGTGGGACGCCGACGTGCGGAAGGCTCTCGAAGCCATGCAGCGGCAAGCGCTGCGAGCGCACGAGATGATTGCGGACCTGATGCTCTTCGCACGGCCTCCTGCCCTGCGGCGAGCCCCGACGAATTTTGCGGATGTTGCTCGTCAGGTCGCAGTGGAAATTTCGGCCCGAGCGGCGGAGCGCGGGATTGTCATTACGGTGCAAGCAGATGACGTGATGTGCGACGTTGATGCAACGCAGATCGCTGTCGCACTGCGGGCACTGCTGGACAATAGCGTCGAAGCGATCGGCCAGCACGGTGAGATAGCAGTTACGGTGCGGCGCGCTGGCGACTCGGCGGAAATTGTGGTTCGCGATACGGGCCCCGGAATTTCGCCGGCGGTACGGGAGCATTTGTTCGATCCCTTCTTCAGCGGTCGTGAAGCGGGCCGTGGGTTAGGTTTTGGCCTCTCGAAATGCTGGCGAATTGTCACCGATCATGGTGGCGAAGTGCTGGTTGGTGACGGGCCGGGTGCGTGTTTTACCCTGCGGCTGCCGTGCTAGTGGTCAAACTTTGGGGCGCCACTGCCGGACAAGCCAGACAGTGGCTCCCGATAACTGGCAGCCGAATATCCAATCTACTGCTAGCAGGTGACATCTGCGCACTTGTTCGAGATGGCCGCTCCGGCGTATTCTTGACTTCCGTTAGCGAAGCTCAAGATGAGTCTTCGCGATGCGTGTCACGGAAGACCTTTCGCGAGCAAGGATGCCATGCGAATCTACGCAGCGGCGCCGCAATTGGCGGTGTTCGATTCTGAGCCTGTCGCTACACCGGCGCGGGCTCTGACCCCCTTTTCGTTTCGCGAGCGTGAGAGCGATCTACGCAACAGTTTGATGCGGGCGCGGCTGGCGCTTCTGGATGCCCAGCAAGCAGACGGCAGTTGGTGCGGCAATGTGACGACCGATTGGGGGTTTGTCGCGAAGCAAATGATCGCTCGGCGTGCTAATCCGCAAGCGGCGGAGGAGTTGCTTGATGCGCAACTCGCCACCGGCGGTTGGGAACGGTTACCGGGGCACGGGTTTGAGCTTGAGACGAGTATTTTGGCGTACGTTGCGCTGCGGGCTGCAGGGAATGGCGCGCATCTTCAGGAGCTGCGGCGGGCGTTTCAGGTTATTCAGCAGCATGGTGGAATTGCGTGCTGCACTTCAACCACGCGTGGGTGGTTGCGGTTGGCGGGTGTTGAAAACGGCGAAGCGTCGAGCGATGTTTCGCCGTTGAATCGTGCGACGGAACTTCTTGGGGAATGCGAAGGACTCGATTGGCCGATGTTATCGAGTGAAGAGGTTGAACTTTCTTCGCCGGAGCTGACGACGATCGATACGGCGCTGGTGCTCAGCGCGCTTTGTGCGGGTGGACTGAGCGCTAAATCGCAAGCGTGCCGCGGCGGTTTTGGTGGGTTGGCGAACTCGTTGCCAACTGAAGTCGAATTGTCGCTGGCGATGCGGGCGGGCGAGCGGATGCTCTGCGATGAACGTGAAGGGCATGAACATCTTCCGCCGGCGCTCGCAATTCGTTCGGATGAGTCGGCCAAATCTAGTAACGCGTGGCCAATCGTTGATGTCGGCGAGACGGTTGGACATTGGCGTGCTGCATTCACCCCGAATTCAACGTCACAACATGCCGATGGCAGTTGGACCTCCACCTGGGGTTACGCCAAAACGTGCGGCATCGCCGAAGCGGTTCACGCGCTTCGAGCGGATGGCGCTCCGGAGGATGATCCGGCGATTCTGCGGGGCGTGAACTGGCTCTTCGCGCATCAGCAGCCGAGTGGCGGCTGGGGCGAACCGGCGTTTGCCAGTCGCGATCCACGCCGCCACGAGACGGCGGCGGCGACCGCTTCGCAGACGGCGTGGGCGCTGTCGGCGCTTGTGGCGGCCGAGTTGGCCGATCATCCGGCGGCGAGCGATGCGGTGCAATTTCTGCTTGAAACGCAGGACGATGATGGCATGTGGCACGAGCCGCATTTGACGTTGCAATTCGCTGGCGGGGCACACCTGTACCGCAGTTCGCTCGCGCCGACGGCGCTCGCCGCGACGGCGCTCGCCGATTGGGCGGTCGCGATGGCGGAGAAACATGAGCCCGTGGCGCCGACGCTGCGGGTGATTCGCAGTTAGAATAGGGGCATGGCCACCCTGCTGCCGACGAATGTTTATGCCCTGATCATCGGCAGCGAAAGTGCGGCGCTGGTGGGCGTGATTGATCGGCTGACCCGTGCGCGGCAAGTGTGCGGGGCGGGATTTTCCACGACCGTTGGGATGCTCGCGGGCCAGCTCTGCGCGGTGGCGGCGCCGGCGGACGATCCGCCCGATTTTGAACGACTGCTCGCTGCGCTGCGGACCGCACATGAGCCGAAGCTCGTGGTGGGACTGGGCATCAGCCAAGCGCAAGGGTTGACGCCGGAGTCGATTGTCATCGCGTCGAAGATCGTCGATGCTGCACTTGGATCGTACCAACTCACGGAGTGGTCGCACACGCTCACCACGGGGCAGCTTGGTGAGATTCACACGGCGCCGTCGGGTGATCGAACCGATGCAGTGTGGAATGCGTGGAGTTTTCCACTCGCTGCCACGTGCTATGATTGGTCGCTGCCCGTGGTGATGGCGACCGCCATCGAGGTCCGTAACGAACTCTCAAACGAAGCCGAGAATGTTGTGCGGCGGCGGTCGCTTGCTGGCAAAGCGGGGGCATTGCTGCGACTGGCGTGGCGCCGGCCAAGTGGCGTTAGCGAACTTTGGCGCCGGCAGAGTGCACAATGGGATGCGCAAGCGCGACTCGCTCAGGTGGCCGAAGAAGCGGTGTCGCGGGCGCTGCACGACGGGCTTCTCAGCTCGTCGAGGAATCAGAGCAACGCACCGAAGGGCTGAAAGCCCATCGTACATTTTTAGTGGGCATAAGTGAGTCCGCCCTTGGGCTGGTAGCAAATCGCGCGGCAATGTTGTTTCGGCGACCAGTCAGGGCCCAGCGCCATGAGCGATTCGCCCGAACCAACGAAGAGCCACCCGCCGGGATTCAGCAAGTCGGCAATCGCATTGAACATTTTCACACGATCCGGCGGCGTGAAGTAAATCGCCACGTTACGGCAGAAGATAATGTCGAACTTACCAAGGCTTGGCAGGGGCTTCAGCAAATTGCCAACTTCAAAGCGACACTTCGAGCGAATCACATCGCACACTTTCCAGTTGTCGCCACTTTTGATGAAGTAGCTGCTGAGGTGCTTTTGGTCGAGCCCGCGGCCGATCTCGAGCGGTGAGTACTCTCCCTTTTTGGCTTTTTCCACCGCTGCCGGGGAGATGTCGGTGCCGAAGATCTGCAGATCCCAACTGGCGATTTCGGGGACAATGTCCGCGAACGTCATGGCGATGCTGTACGCTTCTTGCCCGGTACTGGAAGCGGCGGACCAGACGCGAATTCTCCGCGGGAAGACTGAGCCCGCGCGGGCGTCGATAATCTCCGGGAACATTTTGTTCTTCAGCGCTTCGAACGGCGAGTTGTCGCGGAACCACAATGTTTCATTGGTGGTGATCGCGTTGATCACATCGTCCTTAAGCGTCGGCGCCGCGTTGAGGCGCGCCTTACGAGCGAGTTCGGCGTAACTCGCGCAGTTGTGCCGTTTCAATAGGTCGGCGAGGCGGCCTTCGATCAGATACTCTTTCGAGCCATCGAGATAAATACCGCAGAGGTCGCTTACCAATCCACAGACCGCGTCCAGATCTTCGGGCGTTAAGCTCATGACAACACCCTTTCCTGCGCAAGGCCAAGAATCGACTGGTGGATCGTCTCGAGCGGCGCCTCCAGATCGGAAAGATCTTTCTCCACGACACTCCGCGGCATGCCGTACACCACGCAGCTTGCTTCATCTTGCGTAAAGACCGTGCCGCCAGCGCGTTTGATGTGCGAACAGCCAATCGTGCCATCGTCGCCCATGCCCGTCAGCACGACCGCCAGGGAACGGCTTCCGTACATTTCCGCCACGCTCCGAAACAAGTAATCCACGCTCGGTTTGCAATTTCTTTCGGCGGGATCGTCGGTAATCTGAACGACCTTGCCGCCGGGGCCCTCTGCCACGCGCATTTGCTTGCCACCGGGGGCAATCAGGATCTGGCCCGGCTTGACCAGCTGGCCTTCAACAGCTTCCAGCACTTCCAGCGCGCAGCGCTTGTTAAGATCATCCGCCAAGCTCTTGGTGAACATCGGCGGCATATGTTGTACGAGCAAAATAGGACACCGCAAGTTCGCCGGAAACTTAGGGAGCAACGTGCTCAGCGCGTTCGGCCCCCCTGTGGAGACGCCAATCGCAATGACCTCGGGCCGCTGCGCCCCTTTGAACGAAGTGACAGCAGGAGCCGCCGCCGATCGCGCGTGCGCAGGCGCAGTGGTTCCAGGCCGAAGGAGGCGCGCTCGACACGTCAGCAGCTTCGGCGAAAGATCGTGCCGCAATTGCTGTACGCTTTCCTCCACCGAGTTGGTGGAGGGCTTCAAGATGAAGTCAAACGCGCCAAGTTGCAACGCTTGGGTGGTCGCTTGAGCGCCCTTCGTGGTGAACGCGCTCACCATGATCGCCAGCGTCGAGCTGCGTTGGGCTTGCAACTCGCGGAGCACCCCAATGCCGTCTACCTCGGGCATTTCCAGGTCGAGCGTCACCACATCCGGCTTCAGCTCAGCCAGCTTTTCTAAGGCTTGGCGACCATTGATCGCCACCCCCACCACCTCAATATCGGGTAGCGACTCCAACACGTCGCGCACCACCTTGCGGTACAACGCCGAGTCATCAACGACCAGCACTCTCAGGCGTGTTCCTGTCGCGACCATCCCGCTTCCCTACTCCGTTGTGAACTTGAGAATGCTCAATCATCGACTTCAAAAGATCGCCCCCCACCGCATCGCACGGATGCGGTGGGAGGGCAATCCCCTACGACTACACTTGGAACTGTGCAACCATCGATTGCAGTTCCGACGCCAAGCGGGCCACATCAGCGCCGGAGGCCGACGTCTCATTGGCAGCGAGCGCCGTTTCTTTGGCGCCTTGATCCACCCCACCGATATTGCGGGTGATCTCGTTGCTCGCAGCCGCCGACTCGTTCACGCCTTGGGCAACCGTATTCGCCGCGGTCGCCGTTTGGTTGACGTTTTCGGCAATGTCGCGGGTGGTGATGCTTTGCTCTTCCACCGCGGCGGCAATGGTGCGAGCCACTTCGTTCACACTATTGATGACCGAGGTGATTTGCCGAATCGCATCGACCGCTTCCCCACTGGAGTTTTGAATCCCTTCGATCCGCTTCCGAATGTCGTCCGTGGCGCTGGCGGTTTGCTTGGCGAGCTCCTTCACTTCGGTGGCGACGACCGCGAAGCCCTTACCGGCCTCACCGGCGCGAGCCGCTTCGATCGTCGCGTTCAAGGCCAGCAGGTTGGTCTGCTCGGCAATGTCCTGAATCACTTCGATCACTTTGCCGATTTCATCGGCTGCGATGCCGAGGCCTCCCACCTTCTCGTTGCTCACTTCCGCGAGGCGAGCCGCTTGATCCGCCACCGAGGCCGATTGCTCGGCGTTCTTGGCGATTTCGTTGATGGTGGCGGTCATTTCTTCGGCGGCCGAGGCGACAGTCCGCACGTTGGCGGACATTTGCTCGGTGGAAGCCGCCATGTTCTTCATGTTAGCCGACATCTGTTCCGCAGCAGCGGCTACGGTGGCCGAACGCGAAGTCGTGTTCTGCGCCCCCGTTGTTAGTTGCTCCGCGGTGCTAGCGAGGGTGGCCGAGGTCTTGGATAACCGGTTCGCGTTGTCAGTGAGTTGACCCACTAGATGACGCAAGTTGGTCACCATGCTGTTTACGGCGGTGGCGATTTTCGAGTAAACCGAATGGGTATCGATGGTGTCCTGGTCCGCAGCAGCAACTTCGTAAGTCTGGGTCAGGTTGCCATTGGCGACCGAACTCAGAAGCGATGACAGCTTGGCGACTTCTGTTTCTTGGAAGTTGGCAATCTTTTGCGTGCGGCGCTCCAGAGCGCGAGCTTCGGTCACATCTCGCCATTCCAGCGTGTTACCGATATACGCGCCCGCTTCGTTACGAACCGCGGTGACATTCAGCGCAAAGGTCAACGGTCCCACTTGAATATCAGTCTTGTAAGGCAGCCGGCTGGGGTCGGACAGCAGGTTGCGTTGATGGCTGGGGTTTTTGTGGAACTGATCGATGCTCGCTCCAACCAGTTTGCTGGGGTCGAGATTCGGAAATACCTCCCGCATCGTCGTCAGATGCTTGTTTAACAAGGCAAAGGTCGTCTTGTTGGCGTAGGTCACCTTGAAGTCGCGATCAATCATCATGATGGCTGCGTCGGCGTCCTGGACCACGGTTCTGAGCGTGAAAGCTTCCTCACGCTGCTTGGCGATGGTAGTCACGTCGGTCGCAAACTTCATCACTCGGCAAGGTTTGCCGTTGGCGCCCACGATCGGGGTGTACATCGCTTGGATGCGAAATTCCCGGCCGCCTTTGGCGATCCGGGTGTATTCGCCCGCCTCAGCATCGCCGCGACTCAGTTTGGCCCAGAATGCCTGATACTCAGCGCTATTGGCATAGGCCGGATCGCAGAAAATGCGGTGGTGCTTGCCTTGGATTTCATCGAGCGTGTAGCCCACCGTCTTCAGGAAGTTATCGTTAGCCGTGCGAATCGTGCCATCGAGGTTGAATTCGATCACTGCCTGCGCTTTGCTGAGGGCCTCGAGGACGGAGTTGATTTCATGTGTTTCGGAAGTCAACATCCGCGCGACAACCAAGCTTAGTACTGAGGCCGCAACCAACGTACCGACACCGATGCTCAATAGCAGCCAGGTGCGGCTGGAAATGGTAGCGGCAGCTGCTGCTTCCATCGCGGCGTTCTCTTCTGCGACCAGCTTCACCAAGCGATCAATGGCGGTGCGGTGCGAGTCGTAATCGGCCTTCATGGGGCCGCTGAGCAACTCTTTCGCTTTGTCTAGCTTGCCCGCCATCACGGCCGGGAGAAAGTCCTTTTCAAATTGGCTATAGAAACGAATTGCTGGAGCGTACGAGGTCTCGGTTAGAATCGTCTTAACTTCCCCGGCCGGCAATGCTTCGAGCCAATAATCGTGACGAAGGTCGTAGTCCTTGCGGAGTTGCTTAAACTTTTCTTGCAGCAAGGCAATCTTCTCGGCGTCTTTCTGGTCTGACAGCTCATAGCTGGTCAAGTACGATTCAAGGATGTACTCAGGCGGCGGCAGGATGTCGGCCACCAAGTCTTTGCCCTGCACAACTTGTGAGTACAGAGGGCCATTGACTGCAATCGTGTTCAGCGTGCTGTAAGCAACGGCGCCAAAAGCGATGAGGCCAGTTGTAAACGCTGCCGCTACGCACAGGAGCTTACCTGTGGCGTTCATCCGACGTAACCAACCCATGTCTGTGTCTCCAAAAAAAAAAGCAAAGTGAAAGATTCAACCTAACGTCGCGTCGCACGGGTCGGATGACGATCGCAGACCCTCAACTAGTCGGTGCCTCCTAATTCTGTTGCGCCAAAACCTTCTCGACATCGAGTAGCACCACAATATCCGAATCCATCGTGTGCACCCCCAAGATGAAGCGGCCATCCACTCCGTTCACATTTGAAGGCGCCGGACTGATGTCGTCGTCGCTGATGGTGAGAATGTCCGAAATGCGATCGACGTACAGGCCAATCGTCTCAGCCTGGGAATGGATGATTAGATTACGGGTGTCGCGGGTTTCTTCGGCCGGCGCCATGCCGAGCACCGTTCGTAAGTCAATCACCGTGGCGACTTCCCCCCGCAAATTGATCACACCCCGCACGTGCGCTGGGGCCCCCGGTACGGGAGTCACCTGCAATTGCCGATTGATCTCTTGCACGATATTGATATCCACGCCCAACAGCAGTTGACCCACATAGAATGTGGCGAACTGCTGCACCTCGGTGGAGGTTCGTTTAGGTTCCGCAACCATTGTCATTGCACACCTCCGGAAGTCAGCGCCCGCGATCGCTTCGGCGGCGCCTTTTTCTTTTTGTGATCCACGAAATTACGCAGCGAGTTAAGCAGCTTGTCTTTGTCCATCTTGATTTGGTAATCATCGATGCCGGCGTCAATGCCCCGCTGCATGTCCGCCGCGGCGGCGAGTGAAGTCAGGGCGATGACCGGCAGGTCTTTCCAACGCGTGTTGGCCTTGAGCCGCGTACAGAGCTCGAATCCGTTCATGTTGGGCATCTCAATGTCGGTCACGAGCACGTCGAAGTCATATTCACCGCTGACGAGCTTTTCCCAGGCAATCAATCCATCTTCACACGGTTCAACGCGATACCCCTGCATTTCAAACAGCTTCTGCACCTGATTGCGGAAGAATCCCGAATCCTCCGCTAGCAAAATGAGCGGCGGCAGGTAGTCTTCTTCAACGGCGATCGGTTGATCGTCTGCGTACCATTCGGGGTGGGCCACTTCGGCCAACTCGAACAAGTCGATCAAGCGCGTGGTATGCTCATCGATCACGAGTGAGCCGATGACTCCCGGTTGCTTGAAGGTAGCGGTATCGACTTCCATCGCGACTTCGCGGATGTCTTGCAGTGTGGGAGCGATGAGCCCCACTTCCCGGCCCCGGACATTGAACACCACCACATAAACCCAATCGAGCTCCAGGGTGGGTTTGGCGGTGATGAAGTTGTTGAGCCTGAGCAGCGTTAATGTGGAGTTGCGATACTGCAACACTTCGCGGCCGCCGACACTGTCGAGTTGGTCAGTGCGAACCCGCTCGATGCGGGCGATGACATCCATCGGCAAGGCGAAGTGATCGTGCGGGGCATTCTCGAAGAGCAAGACAGTTTGCAGTTCTTCCTCGGCGACGCCGCCCGTGTTCACATCTTCGTTTTCTTCTTCTTTGTGATCTCCGCGGAGCTCCTGCTTGACCGCAATGCCGGCAATGTCCAGAATCAGCGCGATATGCCCATCCCCCAGGATGGTTGCTCCGGCCAAACAACTGCAGTCCTTGAAATGCCGACCGAGCGGTTTCACGACAATTTCTTCCGAGTCGTGCAGCGCGTCGACCACAATGCCAAACCGCGTTTGACCGCTATCCACCACGATGATGTTTGTGGCGCCTGGCTCAACTTTGTCCGCCGCTTGACAGCGAAGCGATTCTTGGAGCCGGATGAGCGGCAAGAGCTGGCCGCGGAGGCGGAGCACTTCCGCATCCTTGACCCGTCCCAAGCGGCTGGTCCGCTCGCCCTCGCGAATGCGAACCAATTCCACAATGCTCACCTGGGGGATGGCGAAGCGTTCCACGCCAACCTGCACGATGAGCGAGGGAATAATCGCCAAAGTGAGCGGTAAAGTGACAATGATGCTGGTGCCGACGCCAATCGTGGAATCGACATCCACCGTGCCGCCCAACTTGGTGATGTTGGTCCGCACCACATCCATGCCTACCCCGCGGCCGCTAATGTCGGTCACTTCCTTCGCCGTGGACAAGCCGGGAGCGAAGATCAGCCGCACCGCATCGCGGTCCGACATTTGGGCTGCCCGTTCCGGCGAGAGAATGCCTTGCGAGACGGCTTTGTCCTTGAGCCGTTGCGGATCGATGCCGCCGCCATCGTCGGTGATGTCAATCCGGACTTTGCCTGCTTGATAGAACGCGCGGAGGGTGATCGTCCCTTTTGCGGGCTTGCCCTTCGCCACCCGCTCGGCGGGCAACTCCACACCATGGTCGACCGAATTGCGAACCAAGTGCGTGAGCGGGTCGCCGATGGCTTCGACAATCGTTTTGTCGACTTCGACTTCCTTACCTTCAATCACGAGGTCGATATTCTTAGCCAACTTCGTGCTCAAGTCGCGCACCACGCGCGGAAAGCGGCCAAACACGGAGCCGATCTGCTGCATGCGTGTCTGCATGATCGCTTCCTGCAGCTCGCTGGTGACTTGGTCCACGCGAGCCGAAATGGCTTCGAGGCCGCTCCGTTCGTCGCGGGAGATGGCTTGAAGTAATTGGTTCCGGCTGAGCACGAGCTCACCGGCAAGGTTCATCAGGCTATCGAGCACGCCGACCGAAACGCGGATGCTTTGGTCAGTATTGGCGGCCGCTGGTGCGGCGACCTCGGCGGGCGATGTTTTGGCGGCTGTTGAGGTAATTGGAACTTCCGGCTTGGCGACAGGCGCAGGGGTCAAAGATGGCGCGGTCGCTACCGACGTGGCTTCCTCGATCACGGGAGCGGCGCAGAACGCCGCGTCGTCAAGTTCTGCGGCCGGCGCAAGAGCGGCTTTGGCGGTCGCTGGCATTTCGGGGAGTTCGATGGGAGCGGGAGCCCCTTCAGTCGCGTCTCCGGCGTGTCCTTCGGCAATGGCGGTCAGTTCAGCGACGTGGCTGCTGACGTCCACGTCGTTCGAGGATTCAATTTCCCCGATCATGCTCTTCAGGCGGTCGGCAGCGCGAAGCATAACGTCGACAATTGCCGAATCAGGAGTCAGCTCCCGATTCCGCAGCATATTGAGGACGTTTTCCAGGTTGTGGCCGAGTTCGTTGACCTTAACCAGGCCCATGAATCCGGCGGCGCCTTTGATCGAGTGAATCGCCCGGAACACCTGGTTGACCAGGTCCACATCAACTTCCGGCGCCATCTCTTCAATGGCCAGAAACTGATTCTCGATGTTTGCCAAGTGTTCGTTGGCTTCGACGACGAAGTCGCCCAAAAGTTCTTGATCAATCACGACGGTGTTCCCCGGCCTGAACCGTTGACATTGCCATTTTCCCAGCCGCTCCCAGTAGCCTCCTGGCGCGAGTCCGTGGGAATGCTCAACGGTAGGTCACACTATCCCCCGCGAGCGAGGAGCTGTCGGGGAAAGCCCGATCTCTTCAGATGACCGCTGGGCCTGATTTAGGAAGCTGTGGGTCGTAGCAGATGTAACGGGCGACGAGGAATTGATTCGGCAGAGAATGCCGGTGATGCCAATTGTGATGGCGGAGACATTCTCCAAACTTCAGCCGCCGGATTGCGAATCATCGCCGTGCAACAAATCGTCCGCGTAACCAGGCGGAAAGATATTCTCTAGCCCAGCGCCAAACGGCGGTAAATGGTCGTCGCCTCGTTCCGACATGGGTCCTTTTTTGCCCGTCCGTTTGCGAGGAGCTAGTTTTTCCGGCGTCGAGTTAGCACGTGCCGGCGGTTGCTGGAGCGGCTGGTGCGCTTGCTGGTATTCTTCGAGCAATGTGGGATCGGAGAAGTTTTCGATCCACGCTTCGGCGGTATCAACGATTTCGGCTGATGGCTCAGCCGAAACCGTTAATGGTTGACGACGCAGCTCGGTGAACCACGTCTCGCTATCGAGGTACTTCGCACCCCGTGCGCGCGCCGCCCGCTGGACGCGATGGTCGCCCGAAACGACAAGTAGCGCCTTCGGAGCTTGGCACTCTTCGATCAATTGTTCCAGCAGCGAATCGGCATCAGCGAAGCCGCGGGCAAAGCGAATGCCGAGGCCTTGTACTTCATACCGGTCTGGAAGTCCTGGCGGAGCGCTCGCTGCGTCGAAAACAATGGTGGTGGTCTTTAGCAATTTGCTGGGCAATCGCCGCACGAGAAACGCGAGCAGCGCTTCGCGCGAGCCGCGCAGCGTGCCCGCTGTCGTCCCCTGACCGAAGATGCTCGTCGCGTGCAGCAGGTTGTAGCCGTCAATCAGGAGCATGGGGAAAGGTGACTGGTCATTGGAGATCGGTAAGGAATAGAAGGAATAGCAAGACCGATCACCGATCACCATGCACTTTATTCCACATACCGGTGGCGTTCATGAAACTCGTGGCGGAACTCGCGCTGGATTTGGTTATCGGCGTCAAAAATGTGGGCGAGAAGCGCGGCGCGGATCCACATGCCGTTGCGGGCTTGGCGGAAGTACATCGCGCGGGGATCGGCGTCGATTTCTGGCGGAATCTCGCCAAAGTGCTGGTCGCGTGGGAAGGGATGTAGAATCGGCGCGTAGCTGCGCATCCGCTTTACCAGTTCCGGCGACAAGCAGTAGCGCGTGAAATCGATCCCCGCGTAGGAGGCTGTGTCAGCCGGCGTGTCGTGTTCTTTCTGCACGCGGGTCATGTAGAGGGCATCGATCCGTTCGATCACGGGCTGCCCATCCAC
Organism: Pirellulales bacterium; assembly: GCA_022841705.1. Taxonomy (GTDB): domain Bacteria; phylum Planctomycetota; class Planctomycetia; order Pirellulales; family Lacipirellulaceae. Next base: position 205,814 of record JALHQZ010000002.1, on the reverse strand, counting down.
CTCCGCCTCGAAAGAGTCCACTTCGTAGAACGTCACGCCACGATCGCGCAGTCGTTCGCGCAGATCGTCCCGCATCATCAGCTTGGGAAGCTGCGGCGCAACGAACACGAGTTGGACGTTCGGAATCTGCGCCAGTAGCATCGCCAGCGACCGCACCGTTCGTCCGCGGCCGATGTCGCCGCAAAAGCCGTAGGTTTTTCCGGAGAGCCCTTTGGTGAGATCGACGTAGCCTTGCGACTTTCGCAGTTCGTCTAAGCGGCTATGCTGGGCGTTCTGGGGATTCTCGAAATTGAAGGTGCGCTGCAGCGTGTAAATATCGAGCAGCGCTTGCGTGGGATGCTCGTCAGCTCCGGAGCCGGCATTGACGATCGGCACCGCGCGCTGGCCGCTTCTTTCAACCTGGTTCATCAGATAGGCGCATGATTCAGCGAGCCGTGCGATGGGCGAGCGCATGATGATGAGGTCGAAATAACTCGAGAACATGCGGATGGAATCGAACCGCGTTTCGCCCTTGGTCTCAGATGAAGTCGAGGGATCGCGCACTTCGTTGCAAGTGATCCCCAAAATCTGGCAGGCCGACATGAACGACAGAAATGTCCGGGTCGAAGGCTGCGTGAAGTACAGCATCGCCCGCTTGTGCGGGAGCAGGTTAATAAGGAAGTCTTGCCCCTGCCGCGATTTTGAGAGCAGCCGAATCATGTCGGCCGTTTCGGCGAGCGATTCGAGCAGCGGTGGCGAAAACTGGCCGGAGAAAATGACGTGCCGCAGGCGTTCGCCGCGCTGGAACTCGTTCACCTTCGCGCGCACGGGGCGATCCAAGAGCGCAGCGTACTGCGCTAAATCGCGATCATCCTGCGAAACGGTTGGCGAGCTCATTCCGACTTTATCGCACACGGCGCGGCGCGAGGTCAAGCTGCACGTCATTCAGCCACGCGCCAGCGGCTGCGGAAGAGCCACACGATCAGCAGCAACAGGCTCCCGATCAGCAGCACTGACCACCCGACAAAGCCGAAGAACAGCCGCCAGTCGCTACTCACTGCGGCTGCTGGTTGGTTGCTCTCGAACGACAGCGGTAGCGCAAAAATCGCCGCGAAAGGGCTGACCGCGCTGAATTGGCTAACCACTTCGGCGCCGGCCGTACCGGAGAAAAAATTCTCGGCGAAGAACCTCGCGGCGAGCGGCGCTGCGAACAGGGCGATGATGACGACGTACGTCGTGAGCAGTGCCGAAGATGACTTTTGGAACAACGTCGAACAGGTGAGCGCGATCAGCGCCGTCGTTAAACAGGTCAGCCCCACGATCAACAGATATCCTCCGATGGTGGGCAGGTTGCGGAAATAGCCGATCGGCATCAGCACCGCCAGCAGCACCGGCCACAACAGGAATGAAGTGAGCACCGTTGACACCCGCAGCCCCGAGAGGAGTTTGCCCCACAGCATTTGCGACGGCGTGATGAGCGTGGTGAGCAGCAGGTCGAGCGTTTGGCGTTCGCGCTCGCTGCACACACTGCCGGCCGAAAACACCGGGCCGCACAGCATGTTGAAGACGACCACGTAGGCAATGTACCACGGCGCCAGGTCAGGCTTGATGTACAGGCAAACCGCCATCAGCGGCAGGGCAAGGAACATCGAAATCTGAATCACCAGCCGCAGCATGAGCGTGCCTTGACTGAAGATTTCACTCCGCATCTCTTTGTCGTAGATGGGGTTCGCGCCCTCTTCCAAGAAGCTGGTCCGTTTGGGTGGCGCGAAAAGCCGGTCGGGGAACTCGTCTCGTTTGATATAGAGGCCGACCGCTTCGCGCGCTTCGCTCTCCAGGTCGACCACTTCTTTGCCTTCACTGCCGAGATCGGTGGGGTACAAAAGGCGCCGGCTGATATCGGCCCAAAGCAGCGCAGAAATCGCGGCGCAGGCGATTGGCGCCACGATCGACACCACGCCGAGCCGCAGTGAACCGAGCTGCCCCAGCGCATTCCAAACCAGCACAAACACCATCGCTAGCGGCAGGATCATCAGGTACGACACGACGAGCGAAGCGCTGGTTCGGCGGAAGTAACTGCTCGCCCACATGCTAATCATGCCGAACAGCGTGACGGCGGCGATCATCGCCACATACGCAGCCAGCACTTCGTAGGCGCTCACCCCGCCGAGCGGCAGGCACAGCATTACGATTGGCAGCGAACAGATGATGAGAATCCCAAGATGCGTGAGCGCCGCCAGCAATTTGCCGAGGATAATTGAGCCGGGCTGGAGCGGACTTGCGAGGAGTAACTCCCAGCTCTGTCGTTCCTTCTCACCCGTGATCGCTCCGGCGGTGAAGCTGGGCGCCATCAAAGACGCGAGGACGAACTGGCCCAAGAAGAAGAGATCAACGAGCCTTTTCGCCGCGCCAGTGGGTTGGGCGAGGTCCAGCCGTTCCACCTGCGGCCACGCGAGATACACGACCAACCCCAACAGCGCGATGTACGCCATCAACAACAAAAACGCCCGCGGCTTGCGCAGATTGGCAAGCAGTTCGTGTTGCAGGACGGGATTGTCGGTGAAGTACATCGGAAGAAGATAGGGGACGCGGATTTTCGCGGATGCGGCGAATTAACGCGGATTTTGAGAGCGCGGGGCGGCGGACCGCGGTTTGGCAGACTTGGTTTTCACGCGACGTTTGATTTCAGGCCCGGGACCGAAATTGAGAAGCAACCCAACCGGCTTGCCAGTAGCCTTGAGATAGTTGAGGAGTTGGGTGTCGTGCCTAGCGATCAGTTCTTCGGCAGATTTGAGTTCGATGATTATGCAGTCATTGACGATCAGATCGGCGAAGTAATCCCCCACCAATTCTCCTTCGTAAAAGACATCGACCGGCGCCTGTTGGACAACTGTCAATCCGTGCTTACGGAGCTCAATCGCCAGCGCATTTTCGTACACTTTCTCCAAGAATCCAAACCCGAAATAGTTGTAGACCTTGTAGAAACAACCAATCACAACCTCGGTCAATTCCTTTTCGATCAACCCATTTGCAGACATTCCAAGCCTCCCCACAAAAATGTCGTCGAATCAGTAAAGACAAATCCGCGCCTATCCGCCGCATCTGCGTAAATCCGCGGCCCCCTTCTTTGTCCTGTCTTGAATCAATACTTTCGCGGGCGCACGCGCCCTAGCACGCGGCTCGGCAAACCTTGAATGCGTAAGAAGCCTTCCGCGTCGGTCTGGTCATAACTGCCGCCCGCTTCCATGCTGGCGACTTTGTCGTCGTACAAACTGTTGGGGCTCGTACGGCTGTGGACCAGGACGTTGCCTTTGTAGAGGCCAAGCGTTACTTCGCCGGTCACTGGTTTTTGGGCTTCGCGGATGAACGCCATCAGCGCGTCCATCTTCGGTACGAACCAGAAACCGTAGTACACCATCTCCGCAATCTCGGGGGCGATGCGGTCGCGCAGGTGCAACAAGTCGCGGTCGAGGGTCATTTGCTCGATCACCATGTGGGCGTCGTACAGCACGGTCATGCCAGGGGATTCGTACACGCCGCGGCTTTTCATTCCCACAAAGCGGTTTTCGACCATGTCGATCCGCCCCACGCCGTTACGCCCCGCGATCGTGTTGAGCGTTTCGACGATCGCCAGCGGCGACAACTTCTTGCCGTTCACGCTGACCGGCACGCCGCTCTCGAAGCCCACGGTCACCTCTTCTACTTTGTCCGGCGCGGCCTGCGGTGAGACGGTCATGCCAAAATCGACGGTCGCCACGCCGTTGGTTTTGAGGTCCTCCAGCACGCCCGCTTCGTAGCTGATGTGCAAACAGTTTTCATCGCTACTGTAAGGCTTCGAGATCGACGCCTTCACCGGAATGTTTTTCGCTTCGCAGTAGCGAATCATCTCCGTGCGACCAGGGAAGAGTTCTCGGTACGCGGCGATGCGCCACGGGGCGATGATCTTCACATCGGGGTCGAGCGCTTCGGCTGCCAACTGGAACCGGCATTGGTCGTTCCCCTTGCCGGTGGCGCCATGAGCAAACGCCTCGGCGCCCACTTCCCGCGCCACTTGCAAACATGCTTTGGCGATGAGCGGCCGGGCGATCGACGTGCCCAAGAGATAGATGCCTTCGTACTTCGCTTGCCATTGCAAGGCCGGAAAGGCGAAGTCGCGGCATAATTCTTCGCGCGTGTCGACGATCTGCGCACTCTTGGCGCCGCAGTCGTGCGCTTTTTTCATGATCGCCTGGCGGTCTTCGCACGGCTGGCCGACATCAACGTACACACAGTGAACGTCATACCCCTGGTCCTGCAACCAACCCAAAATGACCGAAGTGTCCAGCCCGCCCGAATACGCCAGCACGCAGTTTTTCGCCATGGTTTTCGCCCGACCTTACGGAGTGTAGAAAATCGCAAACCGCCAGTATAACAGGGGGAAGGCGACCGCTTTAGGGCAGACCAAGGTGGTCCGTCAATGACCAATGACCAAGCCGAAATGACCAATGTTCAAGGTTTTGGCCGAGTTTCTCAGTTGGCCATTTCGGCTTGGTCTTTGGCCATTCACCCCGGCGCCCCGGTTGGCCTTCCGAGCGGGGCCGTCTACACTTTTACGCAGAGATTCGTCGCTTCAAACCAACCTTTCAGCCCCAGGAGATCCTGCCATGGCTTATACTCTTCCCCCCCTGCCGTACGCGAACAATGCTCTCGAGCCGCACATCGACGCGCTCACCATGGAGATTCACCACGATCGCCATCACAACGCGTACATCACCAACCTCAACGCCGCGCTGGCGAACTCCGGCGTCGCTGAGCAAAGCATCGAGCACCTGTGCGCCAATCTCAGCTCTGTGCCCGAAGCGATCCGCATGGCGGTTCGCAACAACGGCGGCGGGCATGCGAACCATTCGCTCTTCTGGATCACCATGAGCCCGAAGGGTGGCGGTGAGCCGACCGGCGCCCTGGCCGACGCGATCGCCAAGGAACTCGGCGGCTTCGCGAAGTTCAAGGAAGATTTCACGCAAAACGGCATCAAGCGGTTCGGCAGCGGGTGGTCTTGGTTGAGCGTTGGTAAGGACCGCAAGCTGATGCTCGAAAGCACTCCCAACCAGGACAACCCCTGGATGGAAGGTCGCACGCCGATTCTGGGCTGCGACGTGTGGGAACACGCCTACTACTTGAAGTACCAAAATAAGCGCCCCGATTACGTTGCCGCGTTTTTCAATGTGATCGATTGGAACAAAGTCGGCGAGTTGTACTTGGCGGCAATTAAATAGTTTGGCCCAATACTCGGGCGCCCCTGTCCGGCTCGTCCGGCAGTGGGCGCCGCCGAGCTTGTTTGTAATGGCCGCTTCCCACTGCCGGACAAGCCGGACAGTGGCGCCCACAGACATTACCAGCAGTGCTATCGCCCAGCGGATGCTTGCATCCACTGGGCGTTTTGTTGCGCCGATCTTGACGCTCCGCAGCGGCTCTTCTAGCCTTCGCGCGCGGCAACTTGCGGATTCTTGCGCGGATTGAGTGAAATCAATCAACCCGAGCGCCGGAGAAGCCGACGAATCGATAGAGGCGGCATAGTATGCCGACTCGTAGCGAAACCCTACCGCCCCCGCACTCGCTACTCCCGTAACACCCGCGGCCGATGAGCCGCACGGAAGGACCCTGCGATGAAACAAACCATATTCCATTCGCTGCTGATCGCCGCGACACTGCTCGGGGCGGTGACCACATCGGGCTGCAAGAGCGCTTCGGGCTCGCGCTGGGCGTGGTGGAACCCCATGTCGAAGTCGGGCGAGTCGTCTTTCTTCGCTCGCAAAGCGCCGGAGCCGCCGTCGGATGCCGCGAAGGCGACCGAAGTTGACGCGGCCGCGCAGTTGGCCGCCAATCCGAATGCGACCATTCCGCCCGCGACTTCGACCGCGCCGAAGACTGCGGTTGCAAGCACTGCCGACTCCACCGCTCCACCGTTCAAACCGGCCGCCACAGTGCCTGCCGTCACAGCGCCGGCCACCGGAGCGGTTGCTAAAACGCCAACGACGACCACACCCACCACCTCGGCAATGCCTGTCGCCAAAACCCCTGCGGCGCCTTCGACTTCAATCGCGGCAATTACGCCCACCATTAAGCCGACAACCTCGCCCGCCGGGCCGTATGATCCGAATGGCTATCGGCCAGCGACCACCGCGACTGCTCCCACGGTGAGCACCACCGCGGGACGCTACGGCGAACTTGCCGCCCCTACGCAGGCAGCGGTGAGCGTACCGCCGGCGACACCTGCGCCGGTGACCGCGGCCCCAGTGACAACAACGCCAACCTTACCCGCCAGTCCGTACGGGAATAGCGATCGGTACGCGATGACTTCGCCGGTTAAATCGGCTGCAGTTCCGGTGACAGCGACTCCCGGCACGGCGGCACCGGCAATCAAGCCGACGACTGTCACGGCACCCGCGCCGGCGGTTGGTGATCGCTACGCGTCGACGGCTGCTGCTCCGACTGCGACGCCGCAGTTCACGATGCCGTTCGCCACGATGCCAGCAAACCCAACCCCGACAACCACGCCGACGCTGCCCGCCTCGAAGACGGTGGCCGCCACGCTTCCGGCGATGCCGAAGAACGCGGCGATTCCCGAGACGCAACTGCCGAAGATGCCGGCGCTGCCTTCGATGAACACGGCCGCTGCGCCGCCTGTGACACCTGAGGCTTATCCCTCCACGCCGATTAACTTTGGCGCCGCACCGAATGCTGCGACACCGTCGAGCTCACCGGCTCCAGCGACCACGGTGAAGATCAAATCGCCCGCGGGCGCTTACCGTCCCGGCGGCACCAAGACGTACGATGTGGAAGTCGCATCGCTGCCTGCGAAGGCCGCTCCCAAGAGCGCTTACCCAAGTACCAGCTTGGGTGAAGTGCCCCCCGGCTCGGTCTCGCCCGCGTCGACGGCTCCGGCAGGATATCGCTAGAGCGGCTGTTCGCTGTTGGCTAAAGAAAGCAAAAAACCGGCGGGCTTCAAATGTGGAAGCTTCGCCGGTTTTGCTTTTGAGGTATCCGACCGATAGCTAACAGCCAGTCGCCACTAGCCTTCTTACCACCCCATCACCATATTCGACTCGATCACCTTCCGCGCGTGATCAAGATCGACACCGGTCTCGTGCATGTACAGCCGAATGGCATGAACTTTATCGCCTTCCGCTTTCGATAAGCAGTCGCGGGCCGTGTTGCAGGGATCGAGTTCGGCCGAGAGGCCGAGAGCGCTTTTGGAGATAACCCACGTATCGCGTGGGCGTTTGGTCAGGCGGATGATCTTTTCGTTGGGGTAATTGTCCGAGACGACCGAGGTCGCCGCGTCGCCATTCTCGGCCCAGGTAATGATAATGTGGTTACTCGTCTCAATCTCGAACAGTGGCATGGCAAGCTCCTTCACGAACCTGGCCTAACGTGTTCCCGTGGTGACGGGACATCCAAAACAGCGTCCGAGGAGCCGCGAGCATAGCGCTGAGATCACTCAGCGTTGGACCGCGGCAAGTCGCGCTCAAGTGGTCATTCGGCCGCCCTGTGAGCGGTCGCCACTCCAATCTCTATGGTAAAAACCTGGCGCGAGAAGTCAACGCGCCGCTCGCCGTTCACGCGAAATTCCCCTGCAATTGCACGGTAGGTTCGGCGTTTTCTATCGGCCTTGCGCCGGCGAAACAGCCTGCCCAGCCGGCGCTTCCGGCGCGGTCTCGGCCACCGGTTCTATTGCAAACCCGCTGTGTTGGAAAACGGCCCCGGGCCCTGCCAGGCGAGCGGTGTAGAGCGCTGCATCGGCCCGTGACACCAGTCGCCGTGGCCGGTCGTGCGCCGCGGCTTCCGCCAGCGCAGCGCACGCCGGATAGCCCTGGTCCGAAAGCAGTTCCAATAGGTCCGCCGCCAATTCCCGCGCGGCGTCCAGCCCGGTGCGCGGAAGCGCAATTGCAATGTCGTCGAGCCCGAACTTGGCCAGAAACTCGGCTGGGCGTAACCGTGGCCGAATGAGCGTCATCGCTTGCCGCAGCAGCGACTCGCGATTCACCTTTGCATGGCCTTCAGTTGGTTGCAGGCCAATCAACAGCAGCGACAACTGGCACGGCCGCTGTTCGCACCGTTCGAGTTCCGCCGCCAGACGTTCTTCCAGCGCCTTCGCGTTGGGGGCCCCGGTCAGCGGGTCTTGCCGACAACCGCTAAACGTCGCCAGCGCTTGTGACTGTTTGCGCAGATTGTCGTAGGCGGTCGAGAGTTGCCCCACCAATTGCAGCGTCGGCGCGAGCATCCGTTCGGCCTCGCTCCGCAGTTTCAGCGACGCTTCATCCGCCTTGGGTTGATGCTGACTCAGTTCTTGCTTGAAGCGTTCCACCTTCGCGCGATGATACGCCAAGTCCTGCCGCAGTGAATCGGCGATCTGCTCGATTTCCCGCGCGATGTTAACCGCTTCGAGGACTTCCGGCGGCATCGGCGCCGCAGCCGCGGCGGGCGCGTGCCGTTGACTGCGGCCGAACAAATAGCCGAGCACTGCTACCACCGCGAGCGCAAACGTGTCCGGCAGACCCGACTGGAGAAGTTGTGTGATCAAAGTTGCTGCTCACGCTTGATGTTCATCGATAGCCGGAGGGCCACGCCCTCCGAACTTGCGGACCCTGTGGCGATCCGGTTGTCGAGTCGAAGAGTTAGTACTCGCTGCGGCTGCCAAATCCGCGCAGACATAAAAAGCCGGTCACCGCGAAGACGGCCAGCACGATGAGCCATTCTTCACGATTGAGGTTGTTGAACCACCGCCAACTGTTGCCGAGAAAATCGTTCAGCGTGGTGGACAGATACTTTGTCGCGGACTCCATATTCGCACCCAACGTGGCGAGGGCCAACTCGAACTGGCGCCAGCAACCGGCGCTGCTACAAGCCTACGTCACGGAGAGCCTGCGGAGCGGTGTCCGAAGCGCGTGAAAGGCGCAAAAATCGGACTTTTCGGCCCGATTGACGCCCCCGCCCATGGCCCGTTAAGATACTGAACTCGGCCAATGTGGCCGGGAAACACGGGGCGCGGTAGCTCAATTGGTTAGAGTCCTGGACTGTCGATCCAGTGGTTGCGGGTTCGAGTCCCGTCCGCGTCGCTCTCTCGGCCCCTGGGGAGAATATTCCCCTGGGGTTTTTTTACGCCCCGCGCGAAGCCATCGAGTTTTTACCCCTGATGCCTAGCCCCACCGCCTCCGATTGGCGTGACAAAATCCCGCTCGCGAAGTGGGGTTTCTACGACCTGATCGTGATCGGCGGTCCGCTGCTCCTGGCGACACTCGCGCTCGCGAGTTGCTGTTCGCTCGGCCGCTGGCTGGCGCTGCTGCCCGCCGCAGCGATTTTCCAACTGTTGTGGTTCTTCCGCGACCCGCCGCGCACACCGCCGAGCGACCCGCAGCTTTACCTCTCGCCGGCTGACGGCACGATCGCGGAAATCACGCCGCTCGACCACTACGAGTTCATCAATGGTCCCGCGGTGCGGATTGGCATTTTCTTGTCGATCTTCAACGTCCACATCAACCGCGCACCGCGGAGCGGCACGGTTGTCGACACCAACTATCAGCCGGGGCAGTACCTCAATGCGCTCAACCCGGAGAGTACGCTGAAAAACGAAAACATGTGGATCGGCGTCGAAGACCTCACCGGCCAGCGCTACGCCGTACGGCAGATTTCCGGCCTGATCGCGCGGCGAATTGTGTGTGAGTTGACCCCCGGGGCCAGCGTCCAAGGGGGCGCCAAATTTGGTATGATTAAGTTTGGCTCCCGCACCGAACTCATCGTCCCCGCCGCCGCCACGGTCGCCGTCCGCGTGGGCGACAAAGTGCAAGGCGGGTTGTCCGTGTTGGCCCGACTGTAATAAGTGAATCGTGAGTGGTGATTCGTGAATCGAGTCACTACTCACGATTCACGACTTACCAATCACTCCCAATGAAACCACTCCGCGCTGTCGCCGTGTTGCCGACCCTGTTCACGCTGGGGAACCTCGTCTGCGGGTTCTTTGCGATCGTCGTGGCCTCGCGGATCGCGCGGCCGGGGACGGTCGATTTCGTGCCGGCCCAAAAACTCGAATCGGTGCGCGAGCTGATCAACAGCGTCGATCCCACGCATAATCTCATGCTCTGCGGCATCCTAATTCTCACCGCGATGCTGTTCGACGTCTTCGACGGTGGCGTCGCCCGGCTCGCCCGGGTCACCAGCGATTTTGGCGCCCAGCTCGATAGCCTGTGCGATGTGGTGTCGTTCGGCGTCGCCCCGGCGATGCTGCTGGTGAAGATGTGCCCCGACTTTACGGAAGTGCATCAGGAGGCGACCTGGACCATCGCTGCCCTGTTTACTTGTTGCGTGGCGCTGCGGCTCGCGCGGTTCAATGTGGAAAGCGACGATGAAGATGACCACATGAATTTCGTCGGCCTCCCCTCCCCCGCCGGCGCCGCGGTGATCGCCAGTTTTGGGATTCTGTCGTACACGCTGCGGAACGAAGTAAATTACTCGAACTTTGAAGCTTTCGATTGGTGGATTCAGCGCCTGCTGCCGCTGTTCGCCGTGGCGATTGCACTCTTGATGGTCTCGCGGGCGCCGTATCCGCACATTGTGACGCAACTGCTGCGTGGCCAGCACAGTTTCGCGCATTTGGTCGGCGTGGTGGTGACACTGGTCGTGCTGTTGACGATGCGCGGCTTCGCCGTGCCGATTGTCTGTTTGGCGTATGTGCTCGCTCCACCGCTGACCCATGCGTGGAACCTGTCGCGGCGGTATTTGCGGGCGCGTAGAATGTAGCAGGCACGCTCCGCGTGCCGTCGCCTGTCCCGATTTCAACTCAACTTACATCGCTTGGCGACGGCACGCGGAGCGTGCCTGCTACTTTAATGTTCACCGGACTCATCCAATCCCTCGCCGAAGTCATCGCCATCGTCCCCGAAGGGCCCGGCGTGCGGCTCGTGGTGCGCGATTCCCAACTCGCCGCCAGCGCCAAACTCGGCGACAGCATCGCGATCAACGGCTGCTGTCTCACGGTGGTGAAAATCCATGATGCCGATTTGGCGTTCCAAGCGGGCAGCGAAACCCTCTCGCGCACGAACCTCGGCCAACTCAACGCCGGCAGCCGCGTGAATCTTGAACCCTCACTTAAAGTCGGCGATCAACTCGGCGGCCATTACGTCACCGGCCACATTGACGGCCTCGGCACGATCGCCAGCCGCCAGGACGACGCCGACTGGTCCACTTTCCACATTCGCGGCCCCGCCGCTCTCACCCGCCAAATGGCCAGCAAAGGCTCGGTGGCTGTCGACGGCGTGAGCCTCACGCTGGTCGAAGTCACAAGCGACACGTTTAGCGTCGCCCTGATCCCTCACACATTAGCTGTCACCACCCTCGGCACGCGCAAAGTGGGTGACACCGTCAATATCGAAACCGACGTCCTCGCCAAGTACGTCGAACGACAACTGCTATCAGCCGACGGGCGCTAGCCCCCGGTCGTCTGTGATTTAACTCGACCCAACAACCACCGACCGGGGGCTAGCGCCCGGCGGCTGATAGCCGAAACAAGCTGCGTAATGGCCGTTCGTCAAACCAAATCGTTCCTCCAAGAAAAGCTCCGCGAGATTGGCGTCAAGCCGACGGCGAAGCACGGCCAGAATTTTCTGATCGACCTGAACCTGGTGCGCTTGATCGTCGACTCGGCGCGGCTCGAACCGTGCGACGTCGTGCTCGAGGTTGGCACGGGCACCGGTTCGCTCACGGCGCTCATGGCCCAGCAGGCGGGACATGTGGTGACGGTCGAGATCGACGCCCACCTGTTTGAACTCGCCAGCGAAGAACTGCACGCCCTGCCGAACGTCACACAATTGCGGCTCGACGCGCTCCGCAATAAAAACGCCTTCGCCCCCGAGGTGATGGAAGCGGTTGGCGCCGCGCTCGCCAGCGTTCCGAACGCGCGCTTTAAGCTGGTGGCGAACCTGCCGTACAGCGTGGCGACGCCGGTCCTCTCGAATCTACTACTCGCCGAGCATGTGCCAGTGATGATGGTAGCCACGATTCAGAAAGAGCTGGCAGAGCGGATTGTCGCCGCCCCGTGGACCAAAGACTATAGCGCGCTCAGTGTCTGGATGCAAAGCAATTGCCATTGCGAAATCGTCCGCCACATGCCGCCGAGCGTCTTTTGGCCGGCGCCGAAAGTCGATAGCTCGATCATCCGCCTGACACTCGATCCCGAGCGCCGCGCAGCAATCCCCAATTTGAAGTATTTCCACCAATTTGTGAAGTCGATCTTCCTCCACCGCCGCAAGTTCCTGCGGGCGAACGTCACCTCCGCCCTCAAGCACCATGCCACCAAGGAGCAAGTCGACGAAATCCTCACCGCCATGCAATTCGGCGCCGAAGCCCGCACGGAACAACTGTCGATCACGCAGCTTTTGGAACTAACCGAACGCGTACGTTTACTTGCGCCGGAGTGGAAGCTTTAAGGAGCGGAGAGAAGAGATAGGACGCGGATCAACGCGGATGCGGCGGAAAAGCGCGGATTGAAGGAAGAAGGAACAGTAATTTACACTAATCGCCGCTAATCGGATTAGTGTTGATTGGTGGAGATGAGCGTTCCCTTCTCTCTTATCCGTGTTCATCCGCCGCATCCGAGTTGATCCGCGTCCCCCATTCTTTACGAATCGCCCCGGATCTCCTTTTCAAATCCCCTCCGTCTCGATTACAATCGGTCTCGCACGCAGCCCCACTCAGGAACCCGCGATCATGCCTTTCATCGAGATGACCGGCGCCACGCTCGAGCGGATTATTGCCGACGACGAATTGCATCACGATGACCTGCCGTCGGCAGGGGTCGAGGCCACCACCATTGTGCGCGTGAATCCCCAAGGCGATATCGAAGTCCGCCGCCGCGAAGGCTGGGACGTCATCGGGGGCCTGTTGGGCGAGTTCGAAGACCGCGTGAAGCAAGAGACGGGCCTCGACTGGGCTCAATAATCTTCTCGTAGGATGGGTTATCCGCGTTAGCGGTAACCCATCATTCTTGGCGTCAACGCGTGCGTTCGATGGGTTACCGCTGCGCGGATAACCCATCCTAATGACTTCGTAGCCCTCTCCCTCCGGGAGAGGGTTGGGTGAGGGCGTGCCCGGGAACCAACTTCACCCTCACCCTGCCCTCTCCCGGAGGGAGAGGCTTCAAACGCCAATGAAAAAATCTACTGCGCGCTCTTGACACGCCCCACTGACAACTGTTATACAACAGTAGTCACCTGAGGGCCCCGAGTAGATCGGGGCGGATTGCGTATGCTCCTGCGGGTTGAAAAAGGTTCGGCGACCCCCATCTCGCGGCAACTGGCCGACCAGATTGCGGCGCTCTTCACCGCCGGCAAGCTGAAGGCGGGCGATCGGCTGCCGAGCGTGCGAGAATTGGCCCGTGAACTGGCGGTGAATCAGAACACCATCTTGCGCGTGTACGAAAAACTCGCCAGCGAAGGTGTGGTGGAAATGCGGCAAGGCCAAGGGACCTTTGTCGCCGAGCTCTCCCGCGCCGGCCGCCGCCGGGCCCACTGCGATAAACTGGCCGACGAGTTCCGCAGCCTCGTGCGGCAAGCCCTCAGCCTGGGGCTCAGCAAACGCGAACTGCAAGAGCTGCTCTCCAGTGCTTTGGCGGAACTCGATGATGAAGCGGTTTCTCCTCTCACCGAAAGCGAGCGGGTATGAGCGCGATTGAAGTCCACGCCGTCACCAAATCATTCCGCAAGAGCCGCGTTCTCGACGGCGTGTCGTTCCGCGTCGAGCCCGGCAAAACGTTCGCCTTCCTGGGCCGCAACGGCGCCGGCAAGACAACGCTCATCAAAATGCTGCTCGGCCTGCTGAAGCGAGACGACGGCAGCCTGAAGGTGCTGGGGCTCGACCCCGAAGTCGCGCCGTACGAACTGCGCGATCGCGTGGGCTACTTGGCCGAAGACCAAACCATGTACGGCTGGATGCGCGTGGATGAGATCGTCCGCTTCATCGCCCCGTTCTATTCGCGCTGGGATCACGATCTGGCGCTCAAGTACCTGCGCGAGTTCGAACTGCCGCTCGCCACCAAGATCAAGCATCTCTCGAAGGGGCAGAACGTGCGGCTTGGGCTGGTGCTCGCGCTCGCGCATCGGCCGGAGCTGGTGATTTTGGATGACCCCGCGCTGGGGCTCGACCCCATCATGCGGAAGCAGTTCAACCGCGATTTGGTGACCCACCTGCAAGGCGCCGGGGCGACGGTGTTTTACAGTTCGCACCTGCTGTACGAAGTCGAACCGGTGGCGGACGAGGTGGCCATCCTCCACCGCGGCCGCATCGTCCGGCAAGCGCACCCCGAAACCTTGCGGGCCGACGTGAAACAACTGGTGATTGAAGCTCGCATGGCGCCCCTCGTCCCGCGCGACCTCATCCTCGACGCCCGCCCCGACGGCGCGGACGTAGCCCTGACCGTCACCAGCGCCCCGCGCGTCATCGGCATGTTAGCGGCTGAAGGCATCACCTCCCGCGTGGTGGACCTGAATCTCGATGATATTTTCGAAGCCTACGTCAGCGGCCGGCAGTTCGAACCGACGACGCCGACGCCCGAACTCGCTCCCGTGTAACCATCTCTTCCGTAACCACTGACGACTGACCACTAACCACTGACCACTGACCAACCAATGTTCGCAATCGCCCGCAGTTTGGTGTGGAAAGAATGGCGTGAACAACGCTGGAAGACTATTGCATTGGCGGGGATTCTATTTCTCGCAACTGCAATAGTGGGTGGCGGCGAATTAGCACATCTTCGCGGTGCGCTACAATGGACCGGCTTAACCACATTGCCATTCGTCTCACTGTTTATCGCGATGTCAATTGCGGCGAGCGAACGTTCGGGGAACACTCTCGGGGTTCTTCAATCGCTTCCATTCCCTTTATGGTGCATGGCGACTATAAAGCTGCTAATTGCGGTAATCACCCTTGCTGCGTCACTTTTCATTGCAGCAGCAACGATCGTGGGATTCGAATTGTTCGCAGGATCGTTCTTGGGAGACCAACTGGACCACCGCTTACTGGCCCCAACTAGTTCAATTTGGGGAGTGCAAGACTCGTGGACGGGATCAATGTTGCTGGTGCTCGGATGCGCGCTGAGCATGCTACTATGGTGCGCGGCGGCAGGAGTGAATCAAAGCGATGAAATCCGAGCGGGGGCCGTTGGATTTCTATCCATAGCCGGCATTTGGGCTCTCTTAATTTTAGTGCCGATGGCGTTTGACTACGACCCACATCTTGTTCCCGGTTGGCGATGGTTGGCGGTGGCAGCTCCCGGAGGCGTTCTCAACGGAGGGGCTCCAGGGCAATCGCTGCCCAAGAACTGGTGGCAGACATACGATTTGCGACTGACTTGGGTCGTGACTGTGCACCTTGGATTGGCAATCGTGTACGTTTGGAGATTCGGACGAGTCAGCATCAAGGGTCGTTCGCAAGGCGATGTGACCGCTGCAAACCTCTCCACCAAACTGGACTGGCTACCACCGCCCCGCCGCTCTCCGCTGAAGTCGATGCTGTGGAAGCAGTGCCGGGAGTCTTTTCCACTTGCAGCACTGGGTGCCGGATTGATCGTCATTTTCGTACTCATCGCTTTTCGCGAGATCAGAAACCTCAATGCTGATGTGAAGCTGCTCGTTATCCAGCTGTGGAGTTTTGTAAGTGTGTTTATTTGTCTGGTCGCTGGAGTTGGCGCCTTCATGGAGGATTATCAGCCAGGCGTCCCGGCATTCTGGCGATCGCGGCCAATTCCACTGCGCAGATACTTCACTGTCAAGTATCTCGGCGGACTCACGATCACTCTGGTGACACTTTCAATCGCGCCACTCGTCCTCGGGGGAATGGGAACATATCTCTTCGGTACGGCGAGAGACGCGGCGCCCGTTCAGCAGACGTATTCGATGATTTTGTCCGTGGTGCTAATGCAGATCGGAATTTACACCGCTGCCAGCGCGAGCTTTGTGCTTAGCAGAAGACCGTTGCCAACTGCTTTGCTCGCGATTGGAAGTGTGTGGCTGATAAGTTTGGCGATCGGAGAGTTAGTTCCGTCGCTTCCGAAAGCAGAGTCAAGTCTGATTTTTCTCTCAGTGCCGCCAATACTCGCCGGCATCTCCCTCGCCTATCACGCCTTCCGCAACGACTGGGGCTGGCGGAAGTAAATTCCAATAGGAGCCGGACTGCGTTGCCCGTTTAGCTGGTAGAACGGCGGCTTCTTCTAGCGCTGGGGGCCTTTCGGCAGTTCATCCCGTGGCACGCGGATCTCGCCGCGAACCTGCACGAAGGGGATGCGTCCTGTTCCTAGAAGCTCTTTCAAGCGCTCGCGGCTGACGCGCCAGTGGCGGGCCGTTTCGGCGAGCGACGCGGTGTCGGTGAGCCACTCCGGCGGCGGGCCGTGCGGCGGGTGCATTGGGGGCATGAGGAGGATTTGGGAAAGGGGATTTGGGAAAGGGGATTTGGGATTCGGAAAGAAAGGCAATCGAGCAGCCGGCTGCGATTATACCATTGGCGCCGGTTGTACCCCTCTAGCTCCCCGCGAAATGAGCCGGAATTCGCTGGGGAACCGCCCAAGTCGCTCGTTCCCCACGCCCCCGACTGCTAAGATTGCCTGTACCCGGGAGCGTAGCTCCCCGGCTACCTTCGCTGCCTACTGCCCTCTGCCTGCTGCCTACTCCTTCATGCCCCGCACCGCTACCATCAGTCGCCGCACGAACGAAACGCAGATCGAACTCTCGCTCGATCTCGATGGAACCGGCGTGGCGGACATCGCGACGGGCGTGGGGTTCTTGGACCACATGCTCACGCTGCTCGCCAAGCACAGCGGGATCGATCTCACCGTGAAAGCGGTCGGCGATTTGGAAGTGGACGATCACCACACGGTCGAAGACACCGGCATCTGTCTTGGCCAAGCACTGAAGGCGGCCCTCGGCGACAAGCACGACATCCGCCGCTACGGCCACTTCACGCTGCCGATGGAAGAGACGCTGGTGACGGTAGCGCTCGACCTCAGCGGCCGATATTACCTCGTGTTCAACGCGCCGATACCCGCGCAAAAAATCGGCACGTTCGATAGCGAACTGGTGGAAGACTTCTGGCAAGCTGTCGCCGCCAATGTGCTGTGCAATCTGCACGTCGTACTGCACCACGGCCGTAACAGCCACCACATCGCCGAAGCAATCTTCAAAGCGTCCGCCCGCGCACTGCGGATGGCGATTGAACTCGACCCCCGGATGACGGGGCCGGCAAGCACGAAGGGGACGCTTACTTCGTAGGATGGGTTATCCGCGTCAGCGGTAACCCATCAATACACAAATCTGCGTTCCAACTCATGGTGGGGTGCCGCGATGCGGACAACCCACCCTACAAGCGCTCCGCTCACGCGTCGCGGCTAAACGTTATTCCCCGAACTCGTCGTGGTAATCGGCCATCGCGGCGCGGACCACGTTCAGCGCGTGTTCGCGGCCGTAGACGTGGTCGATTTTTACTTCCACCGCTTCTTCAGGCGTGAGGCACTTGTAGGTGCTGAAGTAATGCCGCAGGCGGTCGACCATCACTTTGGGGAGGTCTTCCACTTCATCGACACTGCCCCACATGCCGTCGTTCTCGAGAACGGCGATGATCTTGTCGTCCGCTTCGCCATCATCAAGCATCGGCAGGCCGCCAACGATGCGGGCCTTCAGGATGATTTCCGAATTGGTGATCGGCCGCTCGCTGATGACGCAGATGTCCAGCGGGTCGCCGTCGCCCGCCTTCGCATCGGGCATGAGCTTCATCACCCGCTTCCCGCAATAGGTCCGCGGCACAAAGCCGTAGAGCGTGGGCGGAAATGACGACGTGCGGTTCGGCCGATCGACGCGCAAATAACCAGTGGCTTTATCGAGCTCGTACTTAACCCGATCGAACGGCGTGAGCTCGATGTAAGCATGCACAATCTCCGGCGGCGCCGGCCCGACCTCCAGCCCATGCCAAGGATGCGGCCGCCAACGGTAGAACGGTTGAGGAAAGGGCATGTGCTTATGAAATGCGGAATGTGGAAGTGGGAATGCGGAATCAATGCAGATGCGTTTCTAGATTCCGCATTCCGCCTTCCGGACTTACCTAGCCGGGGACGTTCTCTTCTTCGTTGACGTACGTTTCCAGGAAACGCGTGAGTTTGTGGAAGTCGCTTTCGGGTTCGATGTAGCGGACCACGGTCACCAAGGTTTCGGGGTTCACCAAGTTCTCAAAGGGGACGTAGGTGAGTTGCAACTGGCCCTCGACGCTGACCATTACCCCGTTGAGCTGCTTTTCGACCAGCGCGCGGAAGGCGCCGACGCCCAGTTGGCTGCCGAGCATTACGTCGAACGCGTGAGGCTGGGCGCAGCGGGACTCGTATCCGAGCTGTAGCGCTTTGATGGTTTGCCCTTTGCCGGTTTGCTTCTTGTATTCATCGCCGATGAGTTTCGCCATCAGCGAGTAGAGCTGCACGGCCGAAATCTTGATGTGGCCGTGATCGTCCCGGCCGACCCCTTCGATGTACTTGAACGGCAAGAACTCGGCGAGGCCTTCCGCCATCACGATGATGCCGTACTGTTTTCCCTCTTTCTCGCGCTGAACCATCGTCGCCACAATGCGGCGGACGACCTCTTCCATGTTCATCACCTTGCGCATGTTTTTGGCGCCGGTTTTTGGATCGGTCACTTCTTCTTCGGTGGCGAACTTGCCACGGATGTCTTCAACGCTGATCACCAGGCTCGCTTCGCCGGCAATCGCCACGCCGTACGCCAGCCAACCAGCACTGCGGCCCATCGACTCGACGAGGAAGTAGCAGCGATTCGCCTCGGCATCGGCCAGCAGGTTACGCACTTCGCGCGCAAGGAAGTCCACGGCGGTGAAGTAGCCGAAGGTAAAATCGATGCCGCAATAATCGTTATCGATTGTCTTCGGCAGATGCACGACCGGAATCCGCGGCGCGTCGGCCGGCAATCGATCTTGGAACAGTTTGAATTTGTTGGCGGTCTTGAGCGTGTCGTCCCCGCCGATCGAGATCAGCGCGTCGACACCAAGCGACCGCAAGCCTTCGTACACGCGCTTCAGCGGCGCCGAGCGTTCGGGGTCGTCAAGATGCGACGGGTGCGAGACCAACTTGCCGGGGTTCGTGCGGGCCGTGCCGATCATGATGCCGCTGCGGTTCCGCGTGCGACTAAGCCGAGCGTGATCGAGCACGACGTAGTCGGTCCCTTCCACCAGTGGCTTCTCCGGTGAATACTCTGCGAGCGCCGAGTAGCCGTGCTTGATGCCAATGGCCTGAATATCGTTCCGCAGGAACGACACGGCGGCGGCGGAAATTACCGCGTTGGCGCCCGGCGCCGGACCGCCCGCAAACAAGATGGCGGCCTTCTTGAAATTGTGCTTAACCTTCGGCGGGCGAGAGAGACTGTTATCAGCCATGGCGGGAGATCAAATTGAGGTGGGAAACTGGAGGGGGGACGCGAATCATACTCGCGCTAGTATGTACTGCGGGCAATTCGTTAGTGGGCTTTAAATGACCAAGCCGAAATGACCAATCAGAAGACTTGTAACTCGCAACGTCTTCTGTGTGCTCCGCGTTCTCTGCGGTTCGCTTCTTCCTTTACGATCTTGGCGTCCTTGGCGGTTCACTAACTCGGGTTCGTAAACGTGCGTTCTACGAACGTGGTATCGATGCGGCCTTCGCTGAAGGCGGTATGGCGGAGAATTTCTTGGTGGAGGGGGATGGTCGTTTTGATCCCTTCAACACGCAACTCGGCGAGCGCGCGCTGCATGCAGGCGATCGCTTCGGCGCGGGTGGGTTGATGGACGATCAGCTTGCCGATCATCGAGTCGTAGTGCGGCGGCACGACGTAACCGCTGTGGGCGTGCGTATCGAACCGCACGCCAAACCCGCCGGGCGCGATGAGGCGTTCGATCCGGCCGGGCGACGGTTGGAAGTTGCGGGCTGGGTCTTCGGCGTTAATGCGGCACTCGATACAGTGGCCGCGCTGGATGATGTCGTCTTGCGTAAATGGCAGCGGTTCGCCCGAGGCGACGCGGATTTGCGCTTTAATGAGATCGATTCCCGTCACCGCTTCAGAGACGGGGTGTTCTACTTGGATGCGCGCATTCACTTCGATGAAGTAGAACTTGCCTTGCTGATCAACGATGAACTCGACGGTCGCCGCGTTGGTGTAGTTGGCCGACAGAATCAGCCGCTTGGCCGCGTCGCACATGGCGGCGCGCGTTTCGGGTGTGATGCTAGTGCTGGGGCTCTCTTCGATCAGCTTTTGATGGCGGCGCTGCGTGGAGCAATCACGCTCGAACAGATGGACCGCGTTGCCGTGATGATCGGCGATCACCTGCACTTCCACGTGCCGCGGATGTTCGATGTATTTCTCGAGGTAGACGGCGCCGTTGCCGAACGCGGCTTGGGCTTCGGTCTGCGCTTGTTGCAGGGCGGACTTAAGCGCGAGATCATTCGCCGCGACGCGCATCCCGCGGCCGCCACCGCCAGCGACCGCTTTGATGAGCACGGGGAAGCCGACCTCGTGGGCGAACTTCATCGCGTCGCGCTCTTCCGTGATGATCCCTTCGCTGCCGGGGACCACGGGGACATTGGCGGCGCGGGCCATTTCACGGGCGACGTTCTTGTCACCCAGCTTCGCCATCGCGTCGGGCGTGGGGCCAATGAAGTCGATATTGCAGCTCCGGCAAATCTCGTTGAAGTGGGCATTCTCGGCCAGAAAGCCGTAGCCGGGGTGAATCGCTTGAACGTTCCCCACTTCGGCCGCGCTGATGACGCTGGAAATCTTGAGATAACTATCGACCGACTTCGCCGGACCGACGCAGATTTTTTCGTCGGCCAGATCGAGATACAAGCTCCCGCGATCCGCTTCGCTAAAAATGGCCACCGACTCGATGCCCAATTCCTTGCAAGCGCGAATCACCCGCAGGGCGATTTCTCCGCGGTTGGCAATCAGAATACGTTGGTACATCGTAAAGGCTGTTCGCTATTGGCCACTCGCTATTGGCTGGAGGCAAGTCAGCTACAAGCCAACAGCCAATGGCCAACAGCTAAGGGCTATTTCTGCAATTTGAACAACGGTTGGCCGAACTCCACCGCGCTGCCGGATTCCACTAGCACGGCGATGACTTTGCCGGAGACTTCGGCGGGGATTTCGTTGAAGACCTTCATTGCTTCGATAATGCAGACCGTGGTCGACGGGCCGACTTGATCACCGACCTTAATGAAGGGCGCCGATTCCGGGTTGGCCGACGCGTAAAACGTGCCGACCATGGGGCTCTTGATGACGATCGCGTTCGAGTCATCGGCGGCCGGTTTGGCGGCGGCGGGCGGAGCCGAGGCAGCCGGCGCGGCGGCAGCGGCGACGGGGGCAGCGGGCGTGGCGGTCATCATCACCGGTTCGCCCCCTTTGCGGAGGCGAATCCGCTGGTCGCCTTGCTTGAGGTCGATTTCCGCCAGCTCATGCTCGTTCATCAATTCGACGAGCTTGCGCACTTTGCGGACGTCGAAGACGTCGCCGGCGTCGGGGCGGTTGGCCATGTCGTTCTCCACGGCAGTGGTTCTCGGACGGGGATTCGTGGGGTTTGCGGTAAACCGCTGTTCAGGGTCGGCCCGTGGCAGGTCACCCAGGCGGGGCGAATTACCCATTTTCTACCGTAGAAAGCGTAACCAGGGTGGGGGTCGCCAGCAAGCCCGGAAGCGGTCCAAGAAGGATTAAAGCCTCAGAATCGGAAGTTTTTTGCTCTGCCGCTGATTGTTTCACGTGAAACAATTTGGTCGCTCCCGTAACGTTGGGCCTCATTAAAAATGTTCCACGTGGAACAATTCTGCTCCGTCAGATTTCCCGCCGTGAATTGTTCCACGTGGAACAATTTGCTCGGCTCCGCTTCCTGAGCGGCGCGGCTCGAGAAAATGTTCCACCGGAAACAATTTTCGGGGGGCACCCAGGCGAAATGGCCGGCGGCCCTCGGAATCCCCATTGTTTTTTGGTCGTGGCCATTTAGCCGGCTAGGTTTTTGGCCACCTTGCTGGCGGGTGGTGTTCGTTGGCGGTGAGTCTAATTGGAAGAGTGCACCTCAGCACTACGACCGGGACCTTACGGTATCGGTGCGAACATGCCGGACGTTGCGACTGAGCGGCAGGAGTTCTCGCTGCGCTATCAACCGATCATCTCGCTGGAATCGGGAGAATTGGCGGGTGTTGAGTCGCTCATACGCTGGGAACATCCGACGCGCGGCGTTGTTTGCCCCGACGAGTTTATCCCCATCGCCGAAGAGACGGGGCTGATTGTGCCAATTGGGTACTGGGTGATCGAGGAGGCGTGTCGGCAGTTTGCGGAATGGCAGAGCTTGCTGGGCGAGTTTTGCGCCCGGGTGTGTGCATGTGAATGTCTCCCGGTTGCAAATGCTGCTGCCTGATCTGCCCAATTTCATCGAGGTGACGCGGCAGAAATACGAGCTGCCCCCCAGTTGCCTGCACTTGGAAGTGACGGAGAGCATGATCATGAACCATCGCGACACGGTTGTCGCGGCGATCGAAAAACTGCGCGCGGTGGGAATTAAGATCGATCTCGACGATTTTGACACCGGCTACTCGTCGCTCTCGTGCTTACACGAGTTTCCGATCGATGTGCTCAAGATTGATCGGGCGTTCGTGAGCAACCAGATTCATGTCTGCGAGTTCTCGGCGCTGAAGCACGCGATCGTCAACTTGGCTGACAACCTGGGACTGGTGGTCGTGGCCGAGGGGATTGAAACGCGTGAGCAACTGGCAAGCCTGCAGGCACTGGGCTGTGAATTGGGGCAAGGTTATTTTTTCGCCCCGCCTTTAAATCAAGCGGAACTAGAAGAGTACGCCGTCCGCCTTGCCACCCCGGGCGGGGCGGCGCCCCGTATCGCCACGGCCTGCTCGCTTGTTGAAGCTTAGAGTTCCTTCGGTTGATCGCAACGCCGGTAAATGAGGCAGAATTATGTTAGCGACCCAAATTGCTCAAGAGTCCGCTTGTGATTCGTCGCGAATCGTGGACGCCACATTGAAGCATCTTGAAGGTCTCGCGACTTTGCCGCACTCGACCATGGAGATCATGCGGCTGGCGAATGACTCACAAGCCATGGTCGACGATTTTCGCAAGTTGATTGACCATGATATGTCGCTCAGTTCGGGACTCTTGCGAGTTGTGAATTCGTCGATGTACGGTCTTCCC
Source organism: Pirellulales bacterium (assembly GCA_022841705.1). GTDB lineage: Bacteria > Planctomycetota > Planctomycetia > Pirellulales > Lacipirellulaceae. The sequence goes on along the minus strand of JALHQZ010000002.1, from coordinate 182,595 downwards.
CGGCAAGTCGATTCGATTGAGCAGGCGATCACTTTGCTGGGTTTCAACGCCACCGAGCTGTGGACGCACTCCGTAGCGGTGGGGGTGGGCGCCGGGATGTTGGCGACCCGCCATCGGGCGATTAAGCCCGATGAAGCCTACTTGGCGGGCATCCTACATGACATTGGAATCGTGGTTGAGTTTCAGCTGCTCAAGGCGAAGTTTGAAGAGGTAATTCAAGCCATCGTTGCCGGCAAGCAGGGGGAAACCTTCCGCGCAGCCGAACTGCGGATTATCGGAGCAACGCACGATGATTTCGGGGCGGGGCTCTGCCGGAAGTGGCGGTTCCCAATGGCCTTCGAGCAGGTCGCCGACTGGCATCACAACCCGCTGGAGTCTCCCAGCGCGCATCGGGTTTTGACGGCGACCATTCACGTCGCCGACGTGCTGGCGGTGCGGGCCGACCTCGGATACACGCGGACCGTGGACTCGCCCGAGATCGACGGCGCCGTGCTGGACTTCCTGAAGTTGCATCTTTCTGATGTGGACAACGTCACCCAAAGGCTACCCGCCGCCGTTTCAGCGGCCCTTGCTTAGAGGAGCGAACATCGAGGGGGCGCACCAAGGGGGAGTTTGAAGTTAACGTCCCCCTTCACTGCTCCAGGCGGCACCCAGAGAATTGCGGCGAATCCGCTGGCGACCTGCGATCCGCAGCGCAATCTCAGCTTGCGAGGACGGCTCGTTTTGGGAGAATCAGGAGTCACGCGTGCGCCTGATTTGATCCCAAGAGAGTGAGGGTACTGTGGAAGAGCAGAGTTCTGTCGCCCAGAAAGTAACAGCGGGAGAGCGGCCGCTCGCGGTCGTCATTCCGCTGCTGCTACTGCCGCTGATGATCGTGTTCCGGCTGATCCCCGGGCTCATTGAGAACGGTCCCGCGATGATTTGGATGTTGCCGGCGTTCGGGCCGGCGCTGGTGGGATTTGCGATTCTTGGTTGGTGGGTAACCCTCAGTCGGGCAAGGTGGTTGGAGCGTTTGCTGGGGCTGGTGGGGGTGATCGCCCTGATCGCCATTGTCATTGGGCTATCGCATCCGTCGCTGCACGGACCGTTGATGGTGGTGCTGACGATTCCCACGACCATCGCCGCGTTCGCGCTCGGATTGATCTTCACTCGCAACTTGCCGGCGCCGCGGCGGACATGGCTGGCGCTCGGGGCGGCGGCGCTCGCAGCTTCGGGCTCGCTGCTCATCAAGACGGATGGCGCCTGGGGCAATTTTAACTTCGGCATGGCGCCGCGGTGGTCGGAGACCGCGGAAGATAAGATGCTGGCCGAGCGGAAAGATCAGCCGGTCGTCGCGGCCGTCGCCGAAATCTCCGACGAGGAAGCGACCAACTCGCCGTGGCCAACTTTCCGCGGACCAAACTTTGACAGCTCGCAGCGCGGCGTGGTCTTCACCGACGATTGGAAGGCGAATCCGCCGAAAGAACTGTGGCGGATCCCGGTAGGGCCGGCGTGGAGCTCGTTCGTGGCGGCGGGCAATTATCTCTTCACGCAGGAGCAGCGCGGCGAAGAGGAAACCACGGTCTGCTACGACGCGGAGACTGGCAAGCAAGTGTGGGAGTTTGCGACTGCCGGGCGATTCTTTGAAGGGCTCGGCGGACTCGGCCCACGTGCGACGCCCACCTTCGCCAATGGTTTCGTCTACTCGCTGGGCGCCGAGGGATTGCTGACGAAACTCGACGCGCGCACAGGCAAACTGATTTGGAAGGCAGACGTGCAAACGGAAGCAGGTCGAAGCGGCCCGCCGATGTGGGGTTATTCCGCTTCACCGCTGGTTGAGCAGGGACTCGTTGTCGTTCACGCTGGTGGAAAAGATTCTAAAGGCATTCTGGCGTTCGATGATGAAACCGGCAAACCGCGGTGGTCGGCCGCCGCGGGTGAAAACTCTTACGCTTCCGTTCAGGTGATTGAAGTGCTGGGCGAAAAGTATCTCGCTTTGCTCTCCGACCTTGGCGCCCACCTCATGGACCCGCAAACGGGCGCCATGGTGCTCGACTACGCGTGGCCCCACGTCGGCTATCGCGCGCTGCAGCCGCAGGTGATTGGTGGTGATAAACTGCTCATCCCCACGGGCCTGGGCACCGGAACGCGGCTCGTCCAGCTGGCGAAAGTCGACGGCAAACTTACCGCCGAGGAGTTATGGACTTCGCTCGATTTGAAGCCCGACTTCAACGATGCCGTGATCTACGAGAACCACATTTACGGATTCGACAACGCGATTTTTACCTGCCTTGATCTCAACACCGGCAAGCGCAAGTGGAAAGGGGGCCGCTACGAGAAAGGGCAAGCGCTGTTGCTAACCGACTCGGGCCTCATCCTGGTGGTGAGCGAACGCGGCGCCTTGGTGCTATTGCGCGCGAATCCCGAGCGGCATGAAGAGCTAGCGAAGATTCCCGCGCTGGCTGGCAAGACGTGGAATCATCCGATCGTGGTGGGGGACCGGTTGTATATGCGGAATAGTGAGGAGGCGGTTTGTTACGAGTTGGGGACGAGGCCCTGAGCGGAAGCACGCTGTACTTTCTTGGATTGCAGTTGTCCCCTTCTTCATTGGTTCATCGTGGAGCGATCCCCAGGCTATCGATGACGGCGGCAGCGGTCTGTTCGATTGTGAGATACGTAACGTCGATTAGGGGATAGCCACGTCGCCGGAACTCAGCGTCGCTCAGCGCGATCTCGTGGATGATCGAGTCGAGAGAGTTGTACGCGGTTGGTTCGGGGCCCGCGCCGGCGGCTGTCAGTCGCTGTGTGCGGATTTCTTGCAGGCGCCGTGGCTGCATTGTCAAGGCGGCCACCCGATTTCTAACCTTGGATAACTCCTTAGGAATGCGGACCTCAGGAACGATCGAGACATTTGCGACTCGATAGCCCCGCGCCCCAAGGTAGAGTGAGGTTGGACTTTTGCTAACTCGACTAATGCCGACGATCACAATCTCGGCGCTAGCAATCGTGTCGAGACCAAGTCCGTCGTCGTGCTGCATGGTGTATTCCATCGCATCGATTCGCCGCTGATAGTCCGCATCCACCTGATGCAGGCGGCGTAGATCGTTGTCTGGCAGGGCGCCGACGCATTCCGAAAGAAAACCGATCAGCGGCCCAGTTGCGTCGAATTGGTGTGTTAGGCTCAGTACGCACCGTTGGCGGATGAGCTCCTTCGCAGCAGGATCCGCCACGCCGTGGACAATGATGTTCCGCCGATCGTTCCGAGTCGGCTGTTTTATGATCATGTCAAGCGCGGCCGACACCTTGTCGAGCGTGTCGGCTAAGTGATGCGGAATGATCCGGATCGACGCGTCGGAGAACTGCGCTATAGCAACCGATACCAGCCGATAGAGCAAATCTCCCGTCGATGCGGTAATAAGGTGGATCTCTACCTCGGCTGGGCCAGTGCGATTAGATTGATCGGATTGCGCTTTCGCGCCTCTCAGCTTTCTCGCCACGGCTGCACCTGCGTCCAAAAAGTGTGATCACTGACGGCGTACAATGATCGCCTCGATACACCGCTGCCTCTCGGCCATTTTAGGTAGAATCGATCGAATTGAGCAGGCGGAAGGTCCGTCGGGACAATTAAGAGATAAGGTTGTCCACATTTCTTCTTGGGCCTATTCTCGTTGCCGACTTGCAGCCGATGCATTTGTAAGATTGCTTCTCGCTACATCCGACTGCGTCAAGCGGGTCCGCGCAACCCGCGCCCTGTGTTCGACGGTGGAGACGCGTTGTCCGTAAACTTGGTTGAGTTCGTCGAAACGCTATCACCGCTGGGAGGGCTGAACGTTTGGCAGAATTGGAGCGATGATTTCACCTTGCGAGCTTGTCAACGAAGGTCAAGCCGCCTTAAAATCGAGACCGGTATGGGGTTGCTGGCTCCCCCTCGATTCGTGTCGCCAACCAACCTTTGATTGGCAAGTCGATTGTGAAGATTCGCGCGAAAGCGCGCACTTCTGTATCAATCCTCGCGTCAGCATCTGCGAACATTGTCAAGGAAGTATCTAAGAATGCACGACTCTAAACCGTCCCGATTCGACCTCTTTAAACTGCCAGCCGAATTGCAGGACATCCTGGCGGCCTGTCCCGGCTATGTTGTCGGGAAAAATGTGGAACAGCTCGTTTCGCTCGCTGTTCGCGACGCCGGGCCGGATGGTTGGCATGAAGTGGCTTATGACGTGCCAGGGGTGGGACGAGTCGTCGAAGCGCAGGCTTGTAAAGTGAGCAACGGAGTCGCCGCGAACTACCTTGAGCCTTACATGCGCCGCCGCGATCCCGATTGTATGGTGATTGGTGATTCACTCGCCACGAACAAGCCGACTTACCATGCCCGGTTTGGCGCCGAGTTCGAACCAACGCGTCAGGCGACCTTTGAGTGGCTCAAGACGCAGAAGCTAGCGCTGTTTCCGTTCGTGGCGGGAATGTTTGATGAAGGAGTGGACGCGATTGTGGTCGCCCCGGAGAACGCGGGTTTTTTTGCGCTCGGGCTGGCGCTGCTGCAAGGGATTCGCGATTACGAAACGCTCCCAGCAAGCTTCGACCCCAAGGCGGTGATTTACGTCGCCCCGCCATTTCGACACACCCATTTCGGCGGCCAGCAAATTGTGGTGCATAATCGTTTGCCTCACTTGCATGAACTGTTCAGCTACAACCTCTACCCTGGACCGAGCGCGAAGAAGGGGATTTACGGTGTGCTCCTCACCCGGGGTGAAAAGGAAAAGTGGGTCACGGCTCATTGCAGCACAGCGCGAGTAATCACTCCGTACGGGAATCGCCTCACCATCATGCATGAGGGCGCCAGCGGTGGCGGTAAAAGCGAGATGCTGGAGCAAGCCCACCGCGAGCGCGACGGCCGATTGCTGCTGGCGCAGCATGTGAATGTTGCCGAGGAGCGGCGGTATCTCATTCTGCCTCGGACCTGCGACGTGCATCCGGTAACGGACGACATGGCTTTATGTCATCCGCGATTTCAGCGCACCGATGGCCGCCTGGGCGTAGCGGACGCCGAAGATGCGTGGTTTGTGCGTGTGAACCATATCAATCGTTACGGGACCGATCCCCATCTCGAAGAATCGACAATTCACGCTAACGAGCCGCTGTTGTTCCTCAATATCAAAGCGGCTCCGGGGTCGACAGCGCTGATTTGGGAGCATATTGAAGATGAACCCGGCAGCCCGTGTCCCAATCCGCGGGTGATCTTGCCCCGCCGGAATGTGCCGAATGTCGTCACTGGCGGCGTGGCCGTTGATATTCGCAGCTTTGGGGTTCGGACCCCGCCCTGCACGAAGGAGCGACCGACGTTCGGCATCATTGGGCTATTCCACGTCTTGCCGCCGGCGCTTGCGTGGTTGTGGCGCCTAGTGGCCCCACGCGGTCACGCCAATCCAAGCGTTGTGGAATCGGAGGGGATGGGCAGCGAAGGAGTCGGCAGCTACTGGCCATTCGCCACGGGACGCCGGGTAGATCAAGCGAACCTGATTCTCGAACAGATCGTCAATACGCCGCGCGTGCGATATGTGTTGATCCCCAATCAACACGTCGGCGCGTGGAAGGTGGGCTTTATGCCGCAATGGATCGCGCGCGAATACTTGGCTCGCCGCGGCGGGGCCAAGTTTGGCCAAAGTGAGCTAACTCCGGCGCGCTCGAGTTTGCTCGGCTACGCACTGCAGCAGCTAATTGTCGAAGGTCAGCGAATTCCGTTCTCGATGCTGCAAGTCGATCGCTCCATGCATGTTGGCCCCGAGGCATATGACGCCGGCGCCAAGGTACTAGAGAGTTTCTTCTTTAAACATTTGGCCGAGTTTGATGTTGATGATCTCCACCCGCTGGGGAAACAAATCATTCGCTGCTGCTTCGATCGTGGTAGCGTCTCGGACTACGAACGCTTGATCGTTGGCGAACCGGTGGTCGGGGCCGACGACGACTGACGCTACGTAAGAACTGCCAGGGAGTGAGAATCCTGTATTCAACATGCAATTCCAGGGAAGCATTTATGCGGCGGCGAGATTGGCTCAAACTTTCGGCGCTGTTGGCGTTAGGATCGCCGGTCGTTCGCGCTGACGACCGTCGAGCTGAATCGAACGGCGTCCGCTGCGGCATTGACGTCCTTGCCCGCAACAACTTCGCAACACTCCGCGGCGCCAAGGTCGGTCTCATCACCAATCACACCGGTGTCGATCGCAACGGCCAGCGCACGATCGACCTGTTGGCCAGCGCGCCGAACGTGAAACTCGTACGGCTGTTCAGTCCCGAGCATGGCGCCACGGGGGAGCTTGATCAGGCGAAGATTGGTGATGCGCGGGATGCAGCGACCAATTTGCCGATCGCCAGTTTGTATGGGGAGACGCGGCGGCCGACGGCGGAGATGCTTACAGGACTCGACACGCTGGTGTTTGACATTCAAGACATCGGCGTGCGGTTCTACACGTATCTCTCAACCATGAAGGAGGCGATGCTCGTGGCGGCGGAGCGCGGCCTCAAGTTCATGGTGCTCGATCGGCCGAACCCGATTGGGGGCGAACTGGTTGAAGGGCCGATGATCGATGCGGATAAATTGTCGTTCGTCGGTTGTCATTCGCTTCCCGTCCGGCATGGGATGACACTGGGGGAGCTCGCGAAGCTAATTCAAGCGGAATCGGCGCCGAAACTCAACCTGGAAGTCGTGCCGGTGGAAGGTTGGCGCCGCGCGGATCACTGGGAGGCGACGGGGCTCGTGTGGATCAACCCCTCGCCCAATATGCGGCGGCTCTCAGCGGCGCAGCTTTATCCGGGCGTGGGGATGCTGGAGACGACGAATTTGTCGGTCGGCCGTGGGACCGACACGCCGTTCGAACGGTTTGGGGCGCCGTGGATTGAGCCCCAGGAATTGGCTGCGGCGCTGAATGCCCAGCGGTCACCCGGAGTGGTGTTCTATCCGCGGCACTTCACGCCGAGCGGTAGCGTGTTCGCGAACGAGCGCTGCGGCGGGGTGTCGATTGAAATCGTGGACCGCCCTGCCCTGCGGCCGGTGTCGCTGGGCCTCACACTTGCGCACACGCTGCGGAAGCTGTACCCAAACGATTGGGAGCCGAAGCGGTACATTCGGCTGATGGGAAATGCTCAGTTGCAATCGGCGCTGGTGAAGGGTTCGCCGCTCGATGAGTTGCACGCACTGGCCGAGATCGGCGTGGAAGAGTTTCGCTTACGGCGTCAGCAGCACTTGCTGTATGCGTAGAGAATGATTCTCTCAGTCCGCTCCCAAGTTTCGCAGATGCGCGTTGAAGGCCCGGCGAAACGCAAGGCCGCCAACTACCGCAGCGACGAGCAATCCGCCGGCCAAAGGCCACTCCCCGATCATCAGTTGGGAGAGGCCCACCACGGCGGCGCAGATCCACGCCGCGCCGAGCAGCGAGACTGCGAAGCCTTGCAACACGGGCCGCCATGTTCCGGCAACATCGGGATGAGCGTCTCCATCAACACGCTGGCGCACCGGGCCCCAGGCGCCGACCGGTCGGGCGCGACGGTAGAACTCTTCGAGCAGTTCGGGCCGTTCGGGTTTGGTGAGCAGCGTGGCCGTGACCCACATAGTCGTCGTGAGCACGATCGCGATAAAGCTTTGGATCATGGCCAGCATATCGGCCGCAGCGGGCGAGCGCGCGAGTGTTGTCTGCCACCACTCAAAGTTTGGCAGGAGCCAACCGAGGCCGAAATACATGACGGGTCCGCCGAGCATCGCCGCGGCCCACGACCAAAAGTTCACGCGCCACCACCACCATTGGGCCCAGAAGAACAGCGCCGACGAGGCGAACATCCCCGCGGTGACAACGGCGATGCCGAAGAGCGAATCGCCGATGAACATGATGACGATGCCAATGAGCAAGACCAACAGCGTGAGTAATCGGCCGATCCACAAGCACGCGGGGTGTGTGGGTTGTAGTGCGGCGGTGTGGGGAAACAGCGGCCGGAGCACGTCGTTCATCAGCGTTTGGGGGCCGAAGTTCAGATGGCTAGAGATCGTGCTCATCACACTCGCCAACACGCCCGCTACGGCCAGGCCCAACAGCCCACTCGGCAAATACTCGGCCAACATGTGGCCGTAGATTGTTTCCCGCTCACCGGTGGTGGCATGGTACAGCGCGGGGTACTTAGCCAACATACCGAGCACGGGGAGCGTAATCACCAGCAGCATGCCGAACATGGCGAGCTGCGCCCAAATGGTCATCTGCGCGGCATCGCGCACGCTGCGGCAGGAAAAGAGGCGCTGGCCTTCAACGTCGACGCTGCCGCCGCGGCCGATGGTGGGAATGATCAGCCACAGCAGCACTACCAGTGGGCCCATCACTTCGTGCCCGGGGACCGGAACACTCGACAAGATTTCCTGCGCTTCAGTGGGATGAACGGTGTGAATCGTTCCGGCGAGCGCAGTCGGCCCGCCCGCTTGCCACAACACGGCGACAAGCAGCACAAAACTGGAAAGTACGATGACCGCGGTTTGGAACACATCGGTCACCAGCACGCCGGCGAACCCGCTGACCCACACGTAACCCGCCACCAGCGGCACGATGCACATGAGAGTGGTGAGTTTACTCTCGATGCCGAGGATTGGCTGCATGATCTTGTGCGTGCCCAACAGACCGGCGCCAATCCAGGGGACCATGTTCACCGCTACGGCGAAGAGCGCCGTGTACACGCGCACCAGCGTGGCGCCGCGGCCGCCGAATCGCAGCGCGTAAAACTCGGGGCCGGTGCGAATGCCGAGCCGCCGCCAGCCGACCGCGAACAAGAGCGCGACGATCATCCACGCTAAACTGAATCGCGAGAGGTAGTACCATGCGATTGGCAGGCCCACCACGGCGGTGAGGCCGCAGTAGGTGGGCGCCACGTCGGCATTGATGGCGGTTGCCGCGTACGACACGCCGTTCACCCACGCCGGCACGCGCCGCCCGGCGAGGTAGAAATCTTCTTCACTTTCTGGTGTGCCCGCCGTCTTCTTCCCGCGAAAGAAGCGATGCGCCGCCAGGCCAATGCCCAACGACATCGCGAGGTAGATCACGACTACCGCGGCGTCGAGAGCGTGAGCGGAGAGGGTGGGCATGGCACAGGATGTGGTTTATTACGATTCACGCCGCCAACTGATGTCGGCGGCTCATGATCAACTTGCAACTCCGCTCGACTTGTAAATCTCCGTCACCACTTCTTGCACGCGGCGGCCATCTTGGGCGGTGGCGCCGAAGCACTGGCCCTGTTCCACTCCGCTGAGGAAATCGGCAAGCTGCGTTTCGTAGAAGTTCGCCTCGGCGACTTCGATCCGTTCGTGAACCAACTGCTTGTCAACCTCGGTGGTGAGCATCACGTGATCGCCGAAGAGCTGGAACGCCAGACCGCCGGCATCGCCGACGAGAATCATCTGCGAGAGGGGCACGTTCGGCTCTGGAAAATTGCCCGCCCATGAAACATCGAGCTGCAGCGTGCATCCATTCGCGAGTCGCACCAGTGCGTGGGCGGAATCATCCACATCACACACGCCGTCGTAGTTCGGCGGGCCGGCCCACATTTCAGCAAAGTTGTAGTCGCGCATCCGCTTGCCGAAGAGCGAATAGGTCTGACCGAGCACATCGCGCACCGGCGGATGGCCTAAGAGCCACAGCGACAGATCGATCAAATGGCAGCCAAGGTCCATCAGGGCTCCACCGCCCGACTCGGCCTTGGTGGTGAACCAGCGCCCAAGTCCCGGCACGCTGCGCCGGAGGTGAATGTGCGCCTTAACGTGATGAATGGCGCCGAGCGCACCACTATCAACTACTTCCTTCGCCTTCTGGCCGACCGTCGTGTACCGGTGCGCGAAGCCGAGTTGCAGCACCTGTCGAGATTTCGCATGCGCAGCGAGAATCGCGTCGCACTCGGCGAGGCTCATCGCCATCGGCTTTTCGAGGAAGACGTGCTTGCCCGCTGCGAGTGCCCGAATCGCCAAATCGGCGTGCAGGTAGTTCGGCACGCCAATGATGACGGCGCCAACGTTGGGGTCGGCGAGTGCGGCGTCGCAAGTTGTGTCGGCATGCGCGCTCAGTTTGTCGGAGAGCGTTTCGGCGCGGTCGGGAAGAATGTCAACGACCCACCTCACGGGGGCGCCGATATTCTCCGCCGCCTCGGCGTGTTTGCCACCGATGCCACCGGCGCCGATGAGCGCCAACGATTTGTCTGCCATCGCTGAATGTTCTCCACCGGTTAATCTTGTGAATTGTCGAGCGGGATGAACTTGTTGCGGAGCGCCAAGTCGCTCGCCAGATCGAGCACCCGCCTAATCAACAGCGTTTCGCGCCGTTCGATCAGCGCTCGGCCCGCGCTGAAAAAGTCGAGCATCGCACTGGCGGCGTCAATAAACAAGCGGTCAAAGTCCACTGTCAACGTATCACACCCTGCGAGGGAGACAGCCGCCACGCTGAAGGGCAAATCTTGCTGGGCGACGAAATCGATGATCGCCGCACGGTTGCCAGTAAACTGGATTACCAGCCGCAGGTGGTCGTCATCGCCAAAGGCAACGAGGCTCGTTGCTTCAGCTCCGAGGCAACTCACCGCGAGCTCGACGGGATGGATTCCATACTCGGAAAATGTCGAACCGCCCGCGGAGATGAACAGCGTTGAAACCGGCGTATCGAGTTCGCGGAGTCTCGCTTGAACGTTGGTAGTGCGTAATGCCGAGGTAGTTTGCACGGCGACGTGATGCCGGTCGGCGAGCGCGAAGATTTGCTTAGCCGTCCCCAGATCGGGTGCGAAGGTTTTATCCACGAACGTGATCTTGCCGTGCGGAAAAACCGCCTCGCACAACGGCAGATGCGTTTCGGGATTGCTGGGGGCGAGCACGATAAACGCATCAATATGCGGCGCTAGTTCTGCCACGCTGTCATAGTAATCTACTTGATTCGCTTCGGCCCATTTTCGGCTCGCCCCGGCTTCAATCGCTGTCGCCCCCACAACCGTGAACCCACGGTGCGCTAACTCTCCGCGGAATGCGCGCAGGTAGACATTCGCATGAAAATTGTTGAGATTGTGATCAACCAGTCCGAGTCGCATCGCAGTCATTCGCGTCCTAAGGATCCCTTGCCAGTGGTTTCACACACTCGAAGTTTACCCGCTTGTGGCTCTGGTGACAGGCGCTCTCTGCGTGCTGGTCTCCGAGTTTTGCGCACCGGGTGGCGATTCGGCGCGTTTGTTTTCTTCGTTTGTTCGCAAGTTGCCGCCCTCGAACCTGTGCGAATTGTAAGACCGGTGCGCGGGATTTGGGTCGCCTCGGCGATGTCGCCGATGATGGCCGATCGCGAGCGGCTCGCCAAACTGGTCCAGTCAGCCGACGAATGCGGCATCAACACGCTCTACGTGGTGGTTTGGAACCAGGGCCGTGTGAACTTTCCGAGCGAAGTGCTAACTAGTGCCATCGGTCCGGGCTACGATCGCCCGAGAGCAGAATGCGATGTGCTTGCGACGCTGATTGAACTGGCCCATGCGCGGAAAATGCGAGTGCTGGCGTGGTTCGAATTCGGTTTTGCTTCATCATACAACGATCCCACCGGCGGGCACTTGCTGCGGGCGAAGCCGCACTGGGCGGCGCGTGATTCGGCCGGCAAGATCGCCAGCAAGAACCGGTTTCAATGGATGAACTCGTTTCACCCCGAGGTGCAGCAGTTGCTCGCCGACCTGATGAAAGAAGTCGTCACGAAGTACGATCTGGACGGTGTGCAGGGCGATGACCGCCTCCCCGCGTGTCCCAGCAGCGCCGGTTACGACGAGTGGACGGTGGCCGAGTACCGCCGCGAACACCAGAACGCTGACCCGCCGCAGGATTACCACGACCGTGCGTGGATTGACTGGCGCTCCGAACGGCTCAACCAATTTATGGAGCGACTTCACCGCGAACTCAAGGCGCTGCGGCCGGAGCTCGTCATCTCGTCGGCGCCGAGTCTCTTCCCGTGGAGCAAAGCAGAATACCTACAAGACTGGCCGACCTGGGTGGAGCGCGGTTGGGTTGATGAAATCAGCCCGCAGATTTACGTGCTGGAAGAAGCGAAGTACGCCGCGGAACTTGAACGCATACTAACTGCGCAAGTTCCCCCGGCGAAACACGGTCTGGTGTGGCCGGGCATCCTTGTCCGCACGGGCACTTTCGGCCCGACTACGGAAGCACTCCAAGCGATGGTTGCCGAAAATCGCAAGCGCGGAATCGAAGGCGAGGTTTTCTTCTACGACGCGGCGCTGCGGACGCATCGCGAGTTCATGGAGGAACTCTACCCGTAGGTTAGACTTTCCAGTCTGAACAGCCCGGAGCAAGTCAGACCAGAAAGTCTGACCCACACGGCTATCGCACCAAGCACTCTTCAAACAGCTTAGGTACGTCGGTGAGCACTTCGTGGCCGGTTTTAGTCACTAGCACGTCGTCTTCAATCCGCACGCCGCCCCAGCCGGGGAAGTAGATGCCGGGCTCGACGGTGACGATCATCCCCGGTTTCAGCACCGTCTCTTGGCCCTTGGCGAAGCGCGGCGCCTCGTGAATGTCGAGGCCCGTGCCATGGCCCAGGCCGTGGCCGAACTGCGGGCCGTAGCCGGCGCGTTCGATCACTTGCCGAGCGGCGGCATCAACGTCTTCGCATTTCACCCCGGGTTTAATCGCCTTGATGCCGGCTAGCTGCGCTTCGAGCACCACGTTGTAAATCTTCTCCAGCCGCGCCGAAGGTTTGCCGGTCACCAGTACGCGCGTGAGATCGCTCACATAGAGTCCGGAGTTCGCGCCCCAATCGATCAGCGTGAAGTCCGCTTCGCCGAGCCGTTTGTTGGTCGGCCGACCGTGCGGGAGTGCGGCGCGGGCTCCGACGCCGACAATCGGCGTGAACGACAAACCTTTGCCGCCGAACTTGCGGACTTGGTACTCCAAGTCGGCGGCGACTTGCGCTTCGGTAGTGTCAGGCGTGAGCCCCGCGCGGACCACCTCAAACGCCTTACGCGCCTGCACACAAGCTAGCCGCGTGGCGTCGATCTCGAACTTGTCTTTGCACATCCGCAGTTCTTCCACCAAGCCCTTGACCGGCGCGAACTCGATCTTCGGAAGCTTCTCCTGGAGGTCAACGTACTGGCCCACCGTCATCGAGCCCGATTCAATCCCCAGCTTCACGAAGTCCGATTTTTCCAGCACGCTCACCAGCGTGGGCGTCATCTGTTCGCCCGGCTTGCGAACCTTCAGCTTAAGGTTCGGGCATTCATCTTCAAGCTGCGTGGTGTACCGCAGGTCGGTCACCAGCACTTCATCATCGGCCGAAATCAGCAGGTAGCTGTCGTCCCCTGTGAACCCGGTGAGATAGGTGACATTGATGAAATTAGTGACGAGCAGGCCTTCGACCTTTTCGGTCTTGAGCAGTTTGCGAAGTCGAGCGCGGCGGGCGGCGAAATCGGGGGCGAAAATTAGCGGAGTGTTCATCGGGTGCGATGCTGGCAAATGTGAGAATAGTGTGAGGAACGCGTTAATATCCGGCTCGGCTTACCATTTGGCAAGTGCGGAATGTGGCGGGTCGCAGTAGGTGATCGCAATTGCGGGACTTTCGCGGAGGGGAACGAGGGGTGAAAATGGGACGTGCGGCGACGGGCTCCCCGTTTCCTTCAAGGCAAAACGGCGCGTCGCGGCTTACGCGAACATTGAGGGAGGGACGATGTCACGGCAACGAATTGAACTCGCGGCGAGTCGGATGGAAGCGGTTCGGAAGAACACCGAGCGGCAACTCGCCGACCTACCGCCGGAACTGTGGTTTTGGATGCCGACCGAAGGAGTGACCCACATCGCGTGGCAAGTAGCGCATATCGCGTTCGCCGAGTACTCGCTCTGCATGCGGCGGCTGCGCGGCGCCCTGCCGAGTGACGAGGCAATCATCTCCGCCGAGTTCATCCAGCGCTACGGGCGCGAATCTATTCCACAACCGCGGCCCGAAGATAATTTTCCATTCGAAGTGATTCGCACCACCTTTGATCGCGTTCGGCGCCACGCGCTCGCGGAGCTCGAGCGCTACACCGATGAGGAACTCGAGGTTCCCACCAATCCGCCGCATCCGATTTTCTCGACCAAGCTCGGCGCGGTCGAATGGTGCGGGATTCACGAGATGAACCACGGCGGGCAGATTACGCTGCTCCGCCGGCTACAAGGAAGTAAACCGTCATGGTAATCATCAATCACAAACTGCATCTGGCGCTGGTGGCAATGTTGTTCGGCGCAACCCAATCGCTCATCGCGGCCGAGCCGAATCAAACTTTCGCGACCGCCACCCTACTGCCGGCGGGACAATTGACCGTAAGCGATTCGCTTTTCGCGGGGACACTCAGCGGCGGCTCGGGGAACTTTCCCGATACACTGCTTGGCTCGCTCGATCTTTTTGGTCAAATTGAGTTCACCAACGATGATGACAGTCCGTATGGCGATGGTCGCGCGTCGGCTCTGGTGAACATTCCGACCAACAGTGGAACGATTGACTTCAAGGTCACGGGCTTCGGCGACGACGATTTTATCGGCTTGCACGATGAGTTTGGCGCCTACGAATACGAGATTGAAGTCTACGACGGCTCGGGCGGTTTGATTGACACGCTCACGGGCGCGCGCACCCTCTCAGCCGGCGCGGTCGATCGCATCACGCTGAGCGACGCGGAATGGATTGGCGGCGGATACAACGTGTTTCTCGACAATGCGCCGGGTGCGACACTTCAGGGTGGCGACATTGATTTCTTCCGGTTCGTGGGCCTCACGCCTGGCGCTACGTTCACGGCCGAAACGTTCGACCCTTCGGCCACGGACATTGACACGATCCTCGGCCGCTTCAGCAGCACCGGCGCACTGGTGGATTTCAACGACGACTACGATGCCGATCTCAATTTCCTGTCGCGACTAACGGGCACGGTGCCGGCGAGCGGGCAACTTTACTTCGCTGTGGCTGGGCTGGGGGACGACAACTTCACCGGCACCCACGGTGAGCAGGGTGATTATGAACTGACCATCACCCTCCAAAGCACGAGTCCCATGGGCGATTTCAACGGCGATACGTTCGTCAACGCCGCTGACTACACCACTTGGCGCGATGGCCTCGGCACGACCTATACCGCCGCGGATTACAACGCGTGGCGAAACAACTTCGGCCCCTCCGCTGTGGTCGCTGTGTCGGCGGTGCCGGAACCCGCGGCGATTGCTCTGGTGATGGCAATCTTCACGTTAGGAGCCGCCGTCCGAAAGAGAAACGGGCAACGCAGTCCACGGAGCAGTGGTGAAAGCGTTGCCTTGGGAAGAGGGTCCTATTTAACCGCGCCGTGGATTGCGTTGCAGTCCCGCTCAATCAGTTGAGCTAACCACTCGCCAGCGGCGCTCCGGTCGGCACCGCTTGCTGCTTTCGCTCGGGCGGCAGTTCGGGGAGCGAAACTTCGTCGAGCAACTGCCGGGGGTTCATCGCGATGCGGTCCCCTTCGTTGAGGCCGGACTCGATCACGAAGAAGCGGTCGTTCGTGGGGCCGCACTGTACGGGAACCGCTTCGAGCTTCTCGCCGCGCTCAACGAAACAGTAGTACGCCGGGCCGTGGGCGTACACCGCTTGCACGGGAGCTTGCAGCACGCTGGGTTCGTCGAGCGAGCGGATGGTCACCGACGCCGTCATCCCGCTGCGGAGTTCCGGCGCGGGCTCAAGAATTTTCACCTGCGCCTTGTACTCTTTGACGTTTGCCTTGCGCCAGCCGCTGGGCTCGGCGTATTGGTTAATCGAATCGACTTCCGCTTTCAGATTACTGCCGGCGATGCCGATCGGCGTCACCACCGCCGCCATGCCGGGTTTCACGTGCTGGATGAGCGATTCGTTAATCGTAAGCTGCACCCGCATTTTGCTGGGGTCGGGCAGGCGGATGATCGTCTGCCGCTCACGCACCACGGCTCCCTCTTCCACAATAAAGTTGTTGTCCCCCATTTGGTCGCGAACGTGCGCGAACTTAACTTTGCCATCCGCAGGGGAGGTGAGCGTACACTTGGCGATCTGATCGAGCACATCTTTGAGCTTGCCGAGTTCCAGTTCGAGCGTGTTCTTCTCCGAATCCCACTTCGCCTTGGCGATTAGCTTGTCGCTTTCAAATTGCTTGAGCATCTTCGCGCGTGTGTAATCTTCCAAAACCTTCAGCTTGGTCTTGGCCGCATCGAGCTCCTTTTTCGATTTTTCGACGGCGAACTTGTCGGCTTCCAGTTGCAGTTCGTTCACGTACCCTTTGGCGGCGAGCTTTTCGCTGTACTTCAAATAGTCCTGCGCGCGGCTGAGGTTTTCTTCCGCGACGAACGCTTCGCTCTCGATCGTTTGCCGCTCCTGCACGAACGTGCCGTCGGCATACTCGGCTTGCGCGATAACCGCCGTTTCGTAAAGATTGCGGGCTTCGACAACCCGCGCTTCGGCGTTATTGACGTTGATTTGTTGGAGCAGTCGTTCCTCTTGGAGGACAGAAGAATCTAGTTCCGCTAGGAAGTCACCCTTCTTGACCACGGTTCCTTCCGGCACGATTTTGAGAATCGCGATCCCGGTGGTGTTCTTAGATTTCACTTCGGAGCGGATTTCGATGTCGCCGACGGAATCGATCTCACCCCGCTCGGTGATCGCCAGCTCAAAGTCGCCGCGGGCGACAGTGTGCCAGATCGGCCGCTCGGCCGTGCGGGCTGGTTCTCCCCTGCCCCGGCGAAAATTCCACCCCCAGGCAGCCGCCCCGGCGAGGGCCAGCACGATCAGCGTTTTCCACATAACCGATCCCTGGCGATGCTGTGAGGTGGTCATTTTCGAGCCAATTGAATGAAAGCGAACAACCGGGCCAGGAGAAGTGTCTCCTTATTATACCAACCCCGACCTCGGGCGTCGGGGGCGGTTTGACACCCCGCCGAGAGGACCTAAAATACAGGGCTTCCCGGTTTCCGCCCCTCTCAGCAGGGTGAGGCGATTCCGCGGAGACCGCAAGCGTTTGCGGGTGCGTAGCTCAGTTGGTTAGAGCGCGGCCCTGATAAGGCCGAGGTCCCAGATTCGAGTTCTGGCGCACCCACTTGAGATGGCTGTTGGCTATGAGCTGTTGGCTGTTGGCCGCTGTGGCCGAGTCATCGGCCGAATCCCAACCGCCCGAGCGACTTCGGGGCCGTAGCTCAGTTGGGAGAGCGCTAGCTTTGCAAGCTAGATGTCGCGTGTTCGAATCACGTCGGCTCCATTTGTTCTAAGTTGTTGCCGATTCGAAGTTTACGATACCTGCTAACGATCAGCAGTGCGGCGTTTTCCGACCCGGTTTTTCTGTACATACGGAGAAACCCTGTCTTAAGGAGAATGTTCGCATGGCTCGTCCTCGTAAACTGATTCCGGCCTACACCAAGCACCGTGCTTCCGGCCAAGCTGTTGTCTGCATTGGCGGCAAGGATTACTACCTTGGCCCGCACGGCACTAAGGCGTCGAAGCTCGAGTACGATCGGCTCATCCTCGAGTGGGTCTCCGCCGGCCGCCCTGCGAACTTCGGCGCGCCCGAGTCGGTGCTCCTGATTTCCCAACTCTTGGTTGCCTATCTGCGGTACGCCAAGGCGTACTACGGCGGTGGACTCCGCGGCGAGTACGCCAACATTCTCAACGCCTTGAAGCCACTCAAGGAACTCTTTTGCCGCACCAACGCGGCAGTCTTCGGTCCACTGCAACTCAAAGCGATCCTGGAGCAGCTGATCGGCCAAAAGCTCTGCCGCACGACGATCAATTCGCGGAAGAGTTCCCACAGGGGGCCAATGCCGTAAGGGGCGTGGATCGGCGGATCGCCATTCGCAATAGTGGTCGAGCGTTTCGATGGTGAGCAGGAACTGCTGAACTGGGGGAGCGAAAGGTTTCGCGACACGCTCAAGCGGCTTGCTGTCGTGAGCGCTCAGAACCTAATTGATATTGTCGATCACGCCTGGGCGCGGCCGATGACTCGTTTCTGCACGTCGGTCTCCAGCACGCCGAAGGCTTGTTTGTGGCTGTGGAGCGACATGTGGAGCGCTTGTAGCATCCACTCCGAGGTCAACCTGATCGAGCCGCTGATCGACTCTGCCTTCACGCCACACGTCCCGGAGCGGCTGGTCGACGACCGCGCGGCGGACAACAACCGCTTGAGCCGAGAA
This sequence comes from Pirellulales bacterium, assembly GCA_022841705.1. Classification (GTDB taxonomy): domain Bacteria; phylum Planctomycetota; class Planctomycetia; order Pirellulales; family Lacipirellulaceae. The sequence goes on along the minus strand of JALHQZ010000002.1, from coordinate 164,432 downwards.
TTCTCCTTCTCCAGCTCCTTCAAGCGCTTCGCTTGATCCATCCGCAGGCCACCATACTCTTTCTTCCAGCGATAATAAGTCTGCTCCGTCACGCCGATCTGCTTCGCAGCTTCGGGAACCTTCTTGACTCGGGCTAATTCAACTTCCGCTTCACGCAGCTTAGCGATGATCTCTTCCGGCTTGAACTTCGTTCCGCGTGGCATCGAACGCCCACCTTTGGTTGCGTCCGGACACCTGGATTCTCGCTCCAAACGCGGACTCGGTTGAAGGGGGCAGGTCAGGGCGAAAGGGAGTCGAACCCTCGGCCCCTGCATTGCGAAACCAATCTGGCAAGCACCGGTGTTCTGCGTATTACTCGAGGCGTATCGCGACTCTAGCCGCTGACGCCTGATTTGCAATCGGTACCATTCCAATCGAGTTCCGCCGAGTTATGAGCGGTACTTTGCTTGGGACTAAGTCACAGAACGATAAACCACCGCTCATCCCGATCATGTATGCGATCGTTGGATCAGTCGCTCCGATCACCGTCTGGCAGCGAGGTGGTCGGGACCGTGCGGTACCCCATTGCTTGTGCTTAATTTTGTATGTCTATCTTCCCAGCAAATTGAGCAACTTCACAACACCCCATGCGCAAACTTCGTCAGAGTGGTTGGAGGTTTGGTGCTAGCAATCGAACTGACTGCCCGACCCGAGCCCATTCACGCGACGGCTCCAAACAGCGCGCCCACACCTGCGGTTAGCGCCATTGCAAGCGCGCCCCAGAATGTCACTCGTAACGCTGCCTTAACAACAGGCGCCCCTCCGGCATGAGCTCCGAAACCACCAAGTAAAGCAAGCAGCAAGATTGACATTCCAATTACGAATGGGATCAGCATCGTTGTGGGCACGACGAGGACGGTTAGAAGAGGCGCCGCGGCGCCCACAGCAAAAGTGCCCGCTGAGGCAAATGCTGCCTGCACCGGCCGTGCGGTCGTCATCTCCGAAATACCAAGCTCATCACGGGCGTGAGCAGTCAACGCGTCGTGTGCCATTAATTGCTCAGCAACCTGTCTTGCGAAGTTCGGCTCAAGACCTCGACTGACGTAAATCGAAGCGAGTTCGTTTCGCTCGGATTCCGCATCAGTCGCAAGTTCTTTCCGCTCACGGTCGAGATCGGATCTTTCTGTATCGGCCTGGGAACTAACAGACACATACTCGCCAGCGGCCATGGACATGGCGCCCGCGACAAGACCTGCGATGCCGGCAATCAGAATTTCGCTGCTTGTCGCGTTTGATGCTGCGACACCTACGACAAGACTCGCTGTAGAGACAATGCCGTCATTTGCTCCAAGAACCGCTGCACGAAGCCAGCCGATACGTTCGGTGCGATGCCGCTCTGGATGTCGGACGAACAAGTTCCTAACCCCCGAAGTGCGTTAAGGTTTGCCGTGGGAATTCGACGCGCCCTTCCCCCCACAAAACAACTCAGCTTTGGTAAGTTCTCCTATGCCGCTAATAATCCGCTGACTACAAACAGCCGACGGTTCTTCAAGCGCAGGTAAACTTACATCCGAGTCTAGCTGCCACCGCGAGCATCGGCAATCCATCGCCGGATGATGGAAGCTGATGACAGAAGCTGATCAACGGTCGCGAATAAAGCTCGTAAAAGTTCGCTCTGCGCTAAGTGCACTACCAAGGCGTGCTGTTACAATCAGGCCATGGCATGCCTGAAACGATCTCAGGTTCTGTCAAACGAGAATTGCTCATTTCAATTGCACGAGTGAATTATAGACATGCGAGTAGATTGCACGAACTGACAAGACATGGATAAGCTTCGAATCACTAACTGGACTCCGCGATCACCGCTTTGGATATTTGGGCTGGTACTCGGGATTACATTTGCTGTGGAAGGGGCGATCATGGTGCTTCTTTCACTCTTCCCGGCATGGTCAAGGATACCCCTGTTGCAGGGAATGCTTGACGCCTCACTTCTGACGCTGGTCATGGCGCCGATTATCTGGTGGTTGGTGGTCAAGCCACTCCGCCGGTTGTCGGAATCACGTGGACATTTGCTCCATTCACTGTTCCAAAGTCAGGAACAGGAGAGAGCGCGGATCGCCCGAGATCTGCACGATGAAATTGGTCAGCAACTAACGGCTTTATTGGTTGGGCTAGGCACGGTGGAGTCGGCAAAGGATCTCCAAACGGCGCAACAACTGGCACAAGATCTCCGCAAAGTAGGGGGAACTGCGCACGAGGAAGTGCGGCGTCTAGCGCGGGGCCTTCGACCCGGCGTGTTGGAAGAGTTGGGCTTGTTTGCGGCCATTGAACGACTGTGCGAGGACTTCGAACAAGTGCATGGAGTGAACGTGCGACTCAAATTGTCAGCCGCCGCGAGCGGACAACTCTCCTTACCCGTGGAAATTTCATTGTACAGGATTCTTCAAGAGTCGCTCACGAATGTGGCTCGGCACGCTCATGCCAACTCTGTGAACGTAACCCTCATCCGAGCCCGCGATATGGTAACATTGACCGTTGAGGACGATGGTTGCGGGATGCACGATACGTCGTACGGATTGTCAGCGCCTGGTCAACGTAGTCTGGGATTAGATAGTATTCGCGAACGAGCTTTGATGCTCCAGGGGGAATGTACTATCTGTAACGCACAGGGCGGGGGCTTGTTAGTCCATGTGACTCTACCGGCCCTGAAATGACATGACGAAGATTCGGATTTTCATCGCCGACGACCACGCTGTGCTTCGGGCTGGTCTGCGATTACTGCTGCAGACTCAGGACGACATGGAAGTCGTGGGGGAAGCGGGTGATTTCGCTGAGACTTTGGCCCAGCTGCAAGTCGTTCAGCCAGACATTCTCACGCTCGACCTCTCAATGCCAGGAGGCCTAGGACTTAAGGCGATTGAAAAAATCCGCGACACGGCTCCAGCGTTGCGGGTGATTGTGCTCACGATGCACGATGATCCCGCTTACTTGCGAACGGCGTTAGCCATGGGAGCGTGTGGGTACGTTGTGAAGAGCGTCGCCGATACCGAGCTTATTAGCGCCATTCGAGCAGTCTCGCAGGGCCGTGTGTTCGTCGATGCCCGCAGCAGCACGACTACTTTGGGAACTACTGCCGCGCAACTTACTGCTACGATTCCGGCGAAATGGCAAATCAAAAAGCTTAGTGCGCGCGAAAAGGAGGTTTTGGTATTGATTGCCCAAGGGCATACAAATCAGGCGGTCGCTGATCGACTTGACCTGAGCGTCAAAACGGTCGAGTCGTATCGCAGTCGGCTGATGGACAAACTAGGTCTCCAGAACCGTGCTGATCTCACACGCTTTGCCATCGAGCACCAATTGCTAGATCATGGGCCGAGTGAGCCCCTTCTGTAGCAGCTTCTTGCCGTCCAGTCTTCATCCATGCCGGGGTTTCCCCGGCAGGTCAGATTATCCGCAGGGTTTTTCCTGACCGCTCGTATTCAAATTGCCAGTTTCCCCGCTGAGCAAGAATCAACGGCAGTAGTAAGCTCGGGATAATCCAAGTGGTCGTCGACTGAATTCAGGCGACCACTGCGAAACTAGGCCTCGATGATTCTTTGGAGCGGAGATCCGAACCGCGAACCAAAGTTCTCGCAAGGCCTTAAACTGCATCGGACCCGGCGATTGTTCTGCTAGCTCACGGCTACTGAAATAACTGTCTAGATTGCAAGTAAGGAGACTCCATGATGTTGGTCTTAACCAGGAAGAATCGGGAGTCGGTCACTATCGCCTTTCCGGGTACAAGCAATCAGCTGATGAAGGTTACGGTCCTTGATACCCGCGGCGGGAAAGTGAGGCTGGGCATCGAGGGCGATCGCAGTATTCACGTGCTGCGGTCGGAGCTATTGAAAGTCGACATCGCTGTCGAGGGCGCAACGTTTGCAGATTGTCGTTAATGCGATCAAGAAATATGGCAAGTTGTCAGTGGAGTTTCAACGCTACCGAGTGAGAAGAAATTTCATCCAAATCGGATCCTAGCCATAACAGATGTGCAATCAAATGACACTCAGTTTGGTGCGTCCCGCAGCCAGGATGTGCCGAGGGAAAACTGTGTGTAGAGTGCTGACTCGGTATGACGAATACGCACACTGTAACCGCTGCGAGAGAGTGAGAAGGATTCAAATCGTCGAGACATTGAAAAAAATAAAGTGAATGAAAGGAGCGGTGCATAATGAAACCATTTCTTCCAAGTACGGTCGTTAAGGACAGCTTAGGAACATGGCCGACTCGTTCAGCGCGGTGGAACACGAAATCTCTTGTAGCACCTATCGTTGTCGCTATCGGCTTGGCTTTGTCATCCGCGCCGGTCGTTGCGACGGCATCTGTCATCGGTTCCTTGGGAAACTTTGACGTGATCAATTACACAGGTCAAACTGCATACGGCTTTGAAATTGAGCTTGAGGGCATCCATAGTTCCGACATTACCGATGTCTTCGGTGGCCCTGGTCGCGGCTTTCCGACCGGTCGTGGGTATGACCCTGCGACAAGCGTGGAGCGTTATGGGTCCCCCTCGATTACTGAATACACAAATGGCGCAATCTTCGGCACGAAAGTGACGTACAGTGCAATCCACAATGGCACAAATTGGGATTATGGCACGCCCACCGTGGCCTCTGGAGCATTCGTTACACCCGGGGACAATTGCTGGTCCGGCGGCGGCTTGGGCTACGGCCCCGACTGTCCCTGTGATCATTTTGGTGTCGGCACGATCGGCAACCCCACGAAAACCACGTACAGCTGGTTGCTGGAAGCTTCGCCCGGCGTATTGACCAATGTCAACGGTGTCGTCTCTCTCCCTTCCCCGGCGTGGGTTGTCATTCCTCCCGACCCAGGTCTTCCTCCTGCCCCGCCTCAAGTGGTGGCACAAGTCGAGGCGCCTGATCCACCTGAGGGCTTTGAGTTTGGGGAAGCGCTCTGGGTAAAAGTATTCACCACGGAGTTTGAAGATCCGACTGAATTGGAAGATCTTGTGGGCGATAATATCCATGTGCAGGATGCTGAAACTGAAACTGAGTGGCAACTATTGCAGAAGGATTTTATGAACCCGGATTCTGGAAAACTGGAAAGCGGCTATGGAGTTCCTGTTGGTCCGAACGCGGCGTCAATCCTTCGTCGATATGAGTTCTATGAATTCAGTGGTGCGTACGACCCTGAGACGCATGAAGCCCAGTTTGATCCCGGTTTTGGCGATTCACATCCGGGCCCGAACGATGTCGGTATCTACTTGGGTTCGCAGAATGCAGCGGTCAACTTAAACGTAGTGCCGGAACCCCAGACTTGTGCGCTGCTGCTCACTGGGTGGGGTCTGATTACGGCATTCGCCCGCCGCCGGTCTTCATGGCGAAAAATGGCATGAAGATAACGACCCGGAGGTTGCTATGCTCCGTATCGCATACCTTACTGTCGCGGCACTAATCTGTGTAACCTGCTGCGCACCGGCCCTCGCAGCCACGGTGACATTTTTTGATCCCTCGCAAGTTGCGACGCTCGTGGCCGAGGGGACCACTTGGGACAGAATCCGTAGCAACGGTTACTATTTTACCTACACCCGAGATAAGTTATTCACCGGCGGGATAGGACCTGATCCAATCGGTCGTTCGGTTCGCGTTCCCTGGCCCCAAGGAGTGGAGGCACAGGCTGTAACGACTCCGCCTCCGGGCGTTACTGACTACAAGGCGCGAATCACCCTCAGCCGCGTCGATGGGGACATGTTCGACCTAACGGCGTTCACGGCCAAATTACTGGCCAATACGGCCGGAGCCGGCGGTTCGATCGAGATCATGCCGATGCTAAACGGTGAGGAGGGTTTCAACGATCCGCTCTACTTCAACGCCACCGGCTATTACGGCCAAACGTTTTCTTACGACGAGTCTCCAAGTTATCTGGGCAGTACGGCATTGCTTAAGGGATTTGATACGTACAAGATCGGTCTGTACGTCGATTTCGCCCTGTTGGGACTTTCGCTCGAGGGCGCCGCCATTCCCCCATCCCCCGGTGATTACAACGAGAACGGCGTTGTCGACGCTGCCGACTACGTCGTGTGGCGAGATTCTCTTGGCCAAACGGGGAGCGGACTGGCTGCCGACGGTAACTCAAACAACCAGATCGACGGCGGCGACTACACGGTTTGGAAGGTCCATTTCGGCCAAGCGGCCGGCAGCGGATCGGGCGCCAGTGCGAACGCCGCCGTTCCTGAGCAGTCAACGCTCGTGCTGCTGATCTTGGCGACCGCAGTTATGCGACCGCGGCGTCGCCCAACTGAATAGCGAGTGCCGAGAACTCGTCGGCGCGTGAGAAAAGTCAATAATCGACTCTTGTATGGTACTCGATCGCGTCAACCATTAGTCGACCGTTGCGCGCTCATGTCGAACCGACATTTGACATTTGACTCAAACCTGGAACCGCTCCAAGCTCGGGATTTCGCCCATCTTAACGAATTGCAGAGGCCCGGGGCAATCGAAAGCGGATTTGTGGAGGTTTCCATGGCCCATCCGGTTTGGGCGGCTCCGTGAGTTGGGGGGCCGCCGCTGGTTTTCCGGTGTCAAACGGGGGGCGCCGCAGACTTTCTCCGTGACAGCCCGTGTGGTTCGTCATTGTCACGTGACCAGCCGCGGCAGAGTCGCTAATCCCTCACGGGCGCGGCTCGAAAGACAGAATGGCGATGATTGGGGATCGCTCTACCGATCAAAAATCTTCTTGATCGCGTACACCGTGGCTTGTCGGCCGGCGCGGGCGATGCTCGTGGTGAGCGGGATCGACTTGGGGCAGACCGCCACGCAGTTTTGGGCGTTGCCGCAGACTTGGATCCCGCCGGGACCGGTAAGGGCTTCCATCCGCTCGTCGGCTTGCATTTGACCAGTGGCGTGGTCGTTAAAGAGGATCGCCTGGCTGATTGCCGCGGGGCCGAGGAACGCGGTGTCGAACGCCTGTTTGCGGCGGGCTTCAAACTGGGAATCGGTCTCGCCGGGTTCGCGGGTGAGCTCCACCTTGGTGTACTGCGGACATGCTTCTACGCAACAGCCGCAGGTCATGCACTCCGAGAGGGGGTAGCGAGTTTCTTGTTTGGCCTGAGCCTCGCGCGGACCGGGGCCTCGGTCGAGGTAATCGTCCACTGGCACCCACGCTTTCACGCGCTCTAGCGCACGGAACATCCGGCCACGATCGACGACTAGGTCCCGCAGCACCGGAAACTTGCTCATCGGCCGGAGCTCGATTTCGGTGGGGCGATCTTCGAGCAACCGATCCACTAACGCCGAGCACGCTTGCCGCACTCGTCCATTGATGACCATCGTGCAGGAACCGCAAACTTCTTCCAAACAGTTGGAGTCCCAGGCGACTGGCGGAGCTGGTTTGCCCTGAGCGTTTTTCCCCATCGCCGCGATCTTCATTAACACGCTGATGATGTTGAGGTTTGGCTCGTACGGAATGCGAAAGCGTTCCCACTTGGGTGATTCGCCGGGGGCATCTTGCCGCAAGATGCGCACATCAAACGCCTCCGGCTTCGGGGCTTCCGCATAGGTAGAAACGTGATCTTTGCTGGGGGCGATCATGATGGGGCAAGGGTTAGTGGGCAGCGGCGAGAGCGGGTTGCGGTTTAGCGGAGGGGGCGGGTTTCTTCTGGCGGTCTTTCCATGCTTCTTCGATGACCTCGGCGCCCACCAGGCCGTACAGGCGGGGGCGGGGCGGGATCAGCGAAGTATCGACATCTTCAAAACTGAGCGAGGGTTCGCCGGCGGCGTCGAATTTGGCAACGGTTGTTTTGAGCCACCGGCGGTTCTTTTCTTCAAAAGCATCGCACCACTTCTCGGCGAGACGACGGCGTTCGGCAGGGTCCGTCGCTTCGACGCCCGGCATGTCGAAGTCCGGCTTGTAGTGGGCGCCGCGGCATTCGTCGCGCGCCAGGGCGCCATGCAGCAGCGCTTTGGCCAGCGGGAACATGTCCCGCAGCGCTTTGGTGAAGACGACATTTTGATTGGTCCACGCTCCGGTGTCGGAGAGGCTACAACGCTGGGCACGTTCGCATAGTTCGTTCACCTTTTGGATCGCGGCGCGGATTTGGTCGTTCTGCCGCACCACGGTGGCGGCCTTCGTCATCTCGAAGCCGAGCTCTTGGTGGATGAGATACGGGTTCTCGCCGCCGTCGCCCGATTGCTTCAGCAGCGCATCGTGTTCGGCCTGCTTCTTCGCGAGCGCCGCCTTGTGCAGCGAATCGTACTTCTCATCGTTGGTGGAAGTCTTCAGCGATCCGAGGAGCTTCTGAATACCGGGCGCCACGAACAAGCCGGTGAAGATACACGAGAGCAGCGAGTTGGCTCCGAGCCGGTTAGCGCCGTGGTACTGGTAGTCGCACTCGCCGATGGCGTAGAGCCCAGGGATGTTGGTTTGATGGTTGCGCGGGTTGGCGACATCGAGCCCGCCGTCGGCGCTCTTCACGTAGTCAGCCCACAGGCCACCCATCGAGTAGTGAACCGCCGGGAAAATCTTCATCGGCACTTCGCGCGGATCAACCCCCTGGAACTTCTCGTAAATGTGCAGAATGCCGCCGAGCTTGCGATCGAGCTCTTCGCGGCTGATGTGCGTCAGATCGAGATAGACGCACTGCTGATCGCTCTGCACGCTAAGGCCTTCGTTCACGCAGACGCTAAAGATTTCACGAGTGGCGATGTCCCGCGGCACGAGGTTGCCGTACTTGGGGTAGCGTTCTTCGAGGAAGTAGTACCGCTCTGCTTCCGGAATGTTTTTGGGATCGCGCGGGTCCTGCGGCTTGCGTGGCACCCAGACGCGGCCCCCTTCGCCGCGGGCCGATTCGCTCATCAGCCGCAGCTTGTCGGCGCCCGGAATCGCCGTCGGGTGAACCTGGATGAACTCGCCGTTGGCGTAGTAGGCGCCGGCTTGAACGCTGCGGCTGGCGGCGCTGCCGTTGCACGCCATGCTCATCGTGCTGCGCCCGTAGAGCAAACCGCAACCACCGGTGGCGACGACCACGGCATCCGCTTTGAACGAGCGAATCTCCATCGTGACCAAATTTTGCGCGATGGCGCCGCGGCAGCGGCCTTCATCATCGAGCACGGGGCCGAGGTAGTCCCAGCCTTCGTAAAAATCGACGAGACCTTCCGCACCCCAGCGGCGCGCTTGCTCGTCAAGCGAGTACAAGAGTTGCTGGCCGGTGGTCGCGCCGGCGAAGGCGGTCCGCTTAAAGAGCGTGCCGCCGAAGCGGCGCTGGTCGCGCCACCCTTCGGGCGTGCGGTTGAAGGGGACGCCGATGCGGTCCAAGAGGTCGATAATCTTCGGCGCCCAGAGCGTCATTTCCTTCACGGGGGGCTGATGCTGCAGGAAGTCGCCGCCGTAGACGGTGTCGTCGAAGTGTTTGCCTTCGTTATCGCCCTGCTGGCGGGTGAGATCGTTCACGGCGTTGATGCCCCCTTGGGCGCAGACGCTGTGCGAACGCTTCACGGGGACCAGGCTGAGGCAATCAACGGCGATGCCCAGTTCCGCAAGCTTCATGGTGACGCTCAGCCCCGCGAGCCCACCACCGACGACAAGAACACGTTGTTTGGCCATGAGAAAGTAGAGGGGTGAGAGGTGAGAGGTGAGTGAATCGAGATTTAAGCAAGTTTATTCCTCGCTCCTCGTTCCTCGCTCCTCGATCCTTTTGTGTTCGTTCGGTTGCACGGAACCCGCTTCCACGCGGGCTTCGTACATGCGGTTTTCGGCTTCGATGGCGGCTTGGTACGCTTCGCCTTTGCCAACGTTGTACATGCCGGCAAGGGCGCTGAGGCCAACGATGCCTAGCAGCACCCCGAAGGCGCTACACACGACCAGGGCGTTTTTCTGAGCGGCCGGCCGCGTCCACACGCCCCAGGTGATGCCCATCGTCCACAGGCCGTTCGCAAGGTGAAATACGCTGGCGATAATGCCAATCGCGTACAGCACCAAGATCACCGGGTTTTGGAGCGCTGCGCCCGCGGTCGACGAGGCATTGTAGGGGCGGAACTTGTGACCGCCCACCGATTCCGCCATGCTTAGCCAGCCATCGAAATGGAACCAGCCGTGCATGTGGAAAACGTGGTACATGATAAAAACCGCGGCGATGATGCCGGTGGCCCGCTGGAGCGTGTAGCGGATGTTGGCGCCATAAGGATACGCCTGCGTGTTCGGCATCCCACCGGCGGCGATCATGATGCCGACGGCCATGTGAAACAGCAGCGGGATGAAGATGAAAACCCACTCAACGATCGGCAGCAACTTGCCTAAGGCGTGGATGCCGTAGACGTTGTTTTGGAACGTTTCGGGACTGTTCAGCACGCTGGAGTTGACCAGCAGGTGAACGCACATGAAGGCGCCCACGGGGATCAGTCCGGAGAGCGAGTGCAGGCGGCGGATGAGAAACTCATGCCGCACCAAAAACGGAAGAGCGGGGGTCGCCGAAGAATCTGCCACGTAAGCAACCTATGCAGCCGATGAAGGCGTTCGCGGGGGATAAGACCAAAACCGAACGCCGCACCGCCGAATTAACCGCAAGGCCCGTTTAAGTATGCCAAGAGTTAACCGCAATCCGTGCAGGCGCCCACTGGATGATGAGTATAAGGCCCCCCAACGGGTGCGGAAAGGGCGGGGAAATTGGGCAAGGCAGCGGCGGATTGCCGCGAGTTGCGAAGCGACAAAAACCTATGGCTCACCTTTTCAATCAGGAACCACTGGTTCGGAAATCGATGAGCAATCGGCGATCCCGAAAGTGTTCCGTTCCCGGGACCGAAGCAAAGCCACAAATGGCGACAATGGAAGTCAGAATGGACTCGCATTGCCTCGCCGACAAATCTATGACGATTAGAGTAATGGAGTAAATCACGGTCGATTGTCTCAGCTTTGCTTCGTGAAGGCTCGCCATTCGCATCCGATTTGCGGCGCTGCAGAGCGAATGGCGTTCATCTCCCCCGCCGAGCCGCTCGGCCTGCGTTTGGTGCCGGCATTTTTGGCGCGGCGCCGACGAGCTTGAAATTACCGGCGCCCAATAGCTCATCAACGCGGCGACGCAACTCCGCGGCGAGCTCGACTTTTTTCGGGCAGTCGATCATCACAGCGCCGCCGTCGGCCAGTTCCAAGCGCAGGCGGAGTTGCTTGTCGCCGGGGTAGCCGCGCAGGATTTCGCGCAGCGTTTCGAGTTTCTCGCTACCGAGTTCGGACTCGCGAATCGTAATCACCACGCCGTTGGTGTAGCGGGCCGAAAGTTCCGCGAGGGGAATCACTTCGTTGATGATGAGGTTTACCTCCTCGGCCCCGGGGCGGCGGTCGACCGCGGCGCGGAGGGCAACAATCGCCTCGGGCTGCACGAGTTGGCCGAACTGCGCGAACTGCTCCGGCCACAGGATACAACGCACGATGCCGTCGAGGTCTTCGAGGTCCCACATGGCGTACTTCGACGGAGCGCCGGGCTTCGGGTTCTTGGTGTGCGAGAACTTGATCGCCGCGATCATCCCGCCGACCAGCACTTCGCTGCGATGCTCGAGACCCCCCATCTGCTTGCTGTTGTGCGTGCAGAACGTGCGGAGCACCGATTCGTATTCGGCCAACGGATGACTCGACAGATAAAAGCCGAGGACTTCTTTCTCCATCGTGAGTTTCTGTTTTTCATCATACTCCGGCACATCGGGCAGATCGGCAGACGAGGCTTCGGGCGTGTCATCGTCGTCATCGAACAGCCCCTTCTGCCCACTCTTGCGGTCGGCGAGCGCGGAAGCGCCGGACTGCATCGCTTTGTCGAGCACCGCGGTGAGCTGTGCCCGCTTGGCGCCGAGCGAATCGAAGGCGCCGGCTTTGATGAGCGTTTCAATCGTCGAGCGGTTGCAAAGTTGCGGATCCACGCGCTCGCAGAAGTCGAACAGACTCTTGTACGGGCCCTGCTCGGTGCGGTTGCGCACGATGGCGTCCGCCGCTCCGCCGCCGCACGATTTGATGGCGCTCAGACCGAAGGTGATCTTGTCGCCATGCACCGCGAAGTCGCTGTTCGACCGGTTGACATCGGGCGGAACGACTTCGATGTTCATCCGCTGGCAATCTTCCAGGTGCTCAACGAGCGCGTCTTTGCTCTTAAAGTTGCGGCCCGGAATGTCACCCGACAGGAGCGCGGCCATAAACTCCACCGGGTAGTGCGCCTTGAGGTACGCTGTCATGTAAGCGATGAGCGCGTAGGCGGTCGAGTGGCTCTTGTTAAACCCGTAGCCGGCGAACTTTTCGATCATGCCGAACAGTTCCTCGGCCTTCTTTTTGTCGAGCCCCTGCTCGCGCGAGCCGGCGACGAACTGCTCGAAATACTTCGCGATCATCGGCAGCTTCTTCTTCGAGATCGCTTTGATGCAGCTATATGCATCGGGCAGTTCGATCCCGCCGAGCCGGTTGAGGATCCGCATGACCTGCTCTTGGTACACCATCACGCCGTGTGTCTCGGATAGGATTTCCTCCATCACCGGGTGCGGGTACTCGGCCGGCTTGCGGCCGTGCTTGACTTCGATGTACTGATCGACCATCCCCCCTTCCAGCGGCCCGGGGCGATAGAGCGCGTTGGTGGCGATGATGTCGTGGAACGAGTCGGGCTTCATCCGTTGCAAGAGATCGCGAATCCCGCCTGATTCCAATTGGAAGATGCCTTTCGTTTCACCGCGGCAGAGCAGCGCATAGGTCGGTTTGTCATCGAGCGGGAATGAGTAGGGATCGACTTTCTCGCCTCTGGCCTGTTCGATCAATTCGATGCTCTTAGCCAAGATGGTCAGGTTGCGCAGGCCGAGGAAGTCCATCTTCAGCAGGCCGGCGCGTTCAACGTCACCCATCGCCCATTGGGTGATGACTTCTGTCTTGCCGGTGACGCGCTGCAGCGGCACGAACTCATCCACCGGCCGAGCTGCGATCACCACCGCTGCCGCGTGCGTGCCGACGTTTCGCGCCAGGCCCTCGATCTTCATCGCTAGGTCCAGGAGCTCGCGCACTTCGGGATCGGCGTTGTAGGCGGTTTTGAGTTCGTCGCTCTGCTCGAGCGCTTTCGCCAGACTGATGCCAAGCTGATCGGGAACCATGGCCACAATTTGGTCCACCCGGAAGATCGGCATGCTCATTGTGCGGCCGACATCGCGAATCGCCGCCCGCGCTGCCAAGGTGCCGAACGTGCCGATCTGAGCGACGTTCGCTTCGCCGTACTTGTCCTTCACATACTGGATAACTTCGGCCCGGCGTTCCTTGCAGAAGTCGATATCGATATCCGGCGCCTCCTTGCGGCTGAGGTCCAAAAACCGCTCGAAGAGCAAATCGTACCGCAGCGGGCAGACGTGGCTGAGCTTGAGCGCGTAACAGACCAACGAGCCGACGCCCGAACCGCGCGCCGTGCTGGGGATGTTGTTTTCGACCGCGTAGCGGACGAAATCCCAGACGATCAGGAAGTAGTCGGGGAACCCCAGCGTGGTGATCACATGCAATTCGCGATCAATCCGCTCGTTGACCTCATCGCTCAGTTCGCCGCTCTGCGGATCATTATTCTGCCAGCGCTCGGGCGTGTGGGCGTAGCGCTCCTTAAGGCCCGCCACGACAAGTTCGCGTAAATACTCGCTGGGCGTTTTTTCCGCGGGTGGCGTGAAGTTGGGGAAGTACCGCTTGCCGAGTTCCAGATCAAGCTCCACCGAGTCGGCAATCTGTTGGCTGCGGCCGAGCGCTTCGGCATGATGCGGCAAAGCGGCGTACATTTCCTGCGCGCTGCGGAGGAAGAACTGGTCCCCCTCCATCTTCATCCGGTTGGTATCGGTGCGGAACTTGCCGGTGTTGATGCACAAGAGCACATCCTGGGCGAGCGCGTCTTCACGGTTCACGTAGTGGGCGTCGCTGGTGGCGACCAGCGGCAGGCCCATCCGATTTGCGAGCTCAACGGTTAGCTCCATCGCGGCGCGCTGAATCTCCACGCCGTTGTCTTGAATCTCCAGGAAGTAGCGGTCGCCGAAAGTGCGCTGGAACCACGCGGCCACCTCGGCGCCACCCGCCATCGCCGCGTCGGCCGAGCCACCGGCGAGCAGCGTGCGCGAAAGTTCGCCGGAAACACAACCGCTGAGGCAGATGATCCCCTCGCTGTGGTCGGCGAGAATTTCCTTATCGATCCGCGGCTTGTGGTAGAAGCCTTCGAGATACGCCTTGCTGGCGAGTTTCACTAGGTTGCGAAAGCCTGTGCGATTCTTGGCGAGCAACGTCAGATGATACGCCGCCTCTTTGCTGCTGGTGGCGCCCCCCTTCTCGAACCGGCTGCCCGGCGCGATGTACGCTTCGTAACCGACAATCGGATTGATCCCCGCGTCCTTGCAGGCGTTGTAGAACTCGAGCGCCCCGTAGAGATTGCCGTGGTCGGTGAGCGCCAGGCCCGTCATCCCCAACTCTTTCGCCCGCGCGACGAGTTTCTTGATGGGGCTGGCGCCATCGAGCAAGCTGTAATGGCTGTGGCAGTGGAGGTGAACGAACGGGGGGTGATCCATCACGATGGTGCGAGCAGAAGGTACGAGGCGAACAGCGCAAAGCGAGTCTTCAGTTTACCCGATCCGCGATGCCTCAGGCCACGCCCCAGGAATCTCGGCCGTTACCAGGTTTTGAGCTTAACGCCTTTGAAGTTGGCGGCGTGTTTGCGGTCGGGCATCAAATTGCTGCAGTATCGACCGGTCGGGCTCAGCGAAGCGCCGCTTTAGTCGGCACATGGTCGAGCACGATGAGGACGGGCGTGCCGGTCCGCCCATCACCGGTAGAATGCAGCTGGCCTGGAGGCAGTCGAACCCCCTCCGTACGAATACCGAAACGAGTGGCGCGTCGTCGATCACCAGTATAAGCGGTTCGCTAGCAGATTTTCTGCCAATGGCGCCTGCACCAGTTTCAGCCATCGACCAATCAAGCATTAGGATCATTCAAACGAAGGAGGCGCGGCAAATATAGGCCCGCCCTACAAGCGGCACAAAGCGTAAAGACGGAGACTGCGTCCGCGAAAAGATCGAGAGTTTCTGTCACCAAGCAACTTAGAGTGTTCCGGTTCGATCTTCAGCGGGCCAGCGACACTCAGTTGCCAGGCGAAACCTTCCCAATCTCAGTGAGCGGGACATGCCCATTACGTCTCGCATCACCGCAAGCTGGCATCAATTAGCACCGTCTGGTTACTTGCAATCCCCACGGTAAGTGCTTGCGTTGACGGTAGTTATGAGTTTGGTAAGACAGTCCGTCACTGCCGCCGAGATTGAGTTTTTGTTCCTCAGGGGATCGAAACAGAATCGGGAGGGATAGAGCTACACAGATTCTGTCTCCGACGAAGGGTTGGTAGTGGAATGCGGCGAATCCTTAGGATAGAGGCGATGCGATTGCCCCTCTCGCGGCGAGCCAAGGAGTGGCTGCCATAAACCCCTGCGCCGCGACCGGCCATTCCCCGACGTCGCCATGCTTGAGGGATCGACTTTATGCCACACTTTTTGCGGCGATGCCTGTTGACGAGCATGCTCTCGGCCACCACTTCGTACAGCCTAGGGGGTGAACTTTTTGAACAAACGCTCACCAACCAGCTAGCTTCCCGCTCCGCGCTGGCTCATTACGACTCAGACTTGCTGCCGTGCGTCGAAAGTGGTGAACCGCCTTGCCCTCAGTTTGGTGACGCCGCGGAAGATCCCGCCGCCTGTGAAGCGGAGGTTGGCTGCGGGGACGCCTGCGGTGATTCTGGCGTCGGGAGAGCGGCCGGTGACAAGAAAAAGCCGAAGGTTGACCCCTGCACTAAATCGCATGCCGGCGTATTCTACGCCAACGACTTCAGCTACTTGAAGGATCCTGCTTACAAAGGTCACTGCTTGGGCGACGACTGGAAGTTGATGCCCGTCGGCCCCTGCGGCGAATATGGCACGCTCGATGTCGGCGGCCAGCAGCGGTTCCGCTACATGCACGAGCGCGGCATGGGGAACGAAGTCGGCACGCCGCTGGGCTTCCGCCGCACGGATAACGATTATTTGCTGTCGCGGACCCGGCTTTACACCAACTGGAAAGTGAACGACGACATTCGCTTCTTTCAAGAAGGTATTTTTGCGTATGTGGACGATTGGCAAAGCGATTACACGCCGCGGATCATTGATCGCAACAGCGCCGACTATCTCAACTTCTTTGTCGACGCGAAAATGACCGACCACACCACCCTGCGGATCGGTCGCCAAGAGCTGAACTACGGCAACCAGCGCCTCGTCTCACCGCTCGACTGGGCGAATACCCGCCGTACGTTCGAAGGCATCAAGGCCATGTATAAAAACGATGACCTCGCCATCGACACCTTTTTCACTAACTACGTGCCAGTGAATCCGTACGATTTTGATGAAGCTGACTATCAACAGCGCTTCTACGGCAGTTATTTGGTCTTCACCGAGAGTGAATCCCGCACCTGGGATCTGTACTACCTCGGCTACGACAATGATAACCCGGCGAGCCAAGTCGCGGGCCAGCGGGACTTTTCGCTGCACACGATTGGCGCCCGCGTGAACGGCAAGAAAGAGGTTTGGCTCTATGAAGCAGAAGGGGGCGGCCAGTTTGGCCGGCAAAGCGGGCTCGGCGTGGATCACAGCGCCGCGTTCGGCACCATCGGACTCGGCAAGGAACTCGGTCTCACTTGGTCCCCCACACTGTGGCTTTACTACGACTATGCCAGCGGTAACGTTCCTGGCGGCGATTTTAATCGGTTCAACCACTTGTTCCCGCTGGGACACAAGTATATCGGCTTCATCGACTCCGCGCAGCGATCCAACATTTCGAGCCCCAACGCGCTGCTCACCATGAAACCGAACAAGAAGACCGAGCTCTTGTTCTGGTACCATTATATCGGCGCCAACCAAGCGGAAGACATCATCCCAGGCGTAGGGTTTCAGTCGGCTCAAAACACAACCAGCAAAGATTTCGGTAATGAGCTCGATCTGATCGCCAAATACAATTTCAGCGCCCGGCAATCGGCGCTGATTGGCTACTCGCACCTCTGGCGCGGCAACAAAATCATCGGGGACACAGATATCAATTTCACATATCTTGAGTGGCAGCTTAATTTCTAAAACGGTTTTGTCTTGGTGCAGCGTGAACGAGCGTTAGTGACGTCTTGGATTCGCTCCACAAGGCGCGAAGATCGCGCCGCCGGTACTTAATTTCGGGAGCACACTCTGTCGCAAACGCCCATCCCCCTCGTCGCGCAGCGGAATCGCCGTGGTTCGGGGCGGGCTTATTGCGATTTCGTTGATTCGGGCGCACTAACGCCCTGGACCGGCTCGATCTTAAGACTTTCCGTGCTGGGCGCGGCGGGTGCCCTAAGCCGCAAGGCGAGCGCTTCAGCTTGGCGGCTGTAGTCAATCGATTCCGCCAGAATGCGGGCCGCTTCCTGGGGAGCGTGAAAGCCGCGGCTATTCTCACTACTCACGTAGTCGAGTCGCCACGTCGACTTTCGCTGCAGGTCATAAATGTCTTTGAGGGTTTCCGCGGGTACGCCTGCCGCCTTGGCTTCCAGTATCGCGTCGAGCATGGCAGTCATGGCTCCGGCCGCGCGATCCAACAGCGCCATATTTCGCGACTGCGTCAGCTCGATTCGCTCACGCAGTTCCGCCTCGCTGCTGTGATGGCACGTTTGGCAGGCGCCGGCGATGTTCTCCAGCGGGCTCCGCACCAGATGGCTGCTGACCTTCATGGCGCCCATCCGCTGATAAGGCATGTGGCAATCGGCGCAGCTCACGCCGCTGCGAGCATGAATGCCTTGACTCCAAAGTTCAAACTCGGGATGCTGTACTTTGAAAGTTGGCGCCCCGGTCTCACCGTGGGTGAAGTCCATGAACGGTTCGTTCTCGGCGAACTTGGTTTCTTCCCACGTGCGTTCTTCATCTTCCATCTTGAGGCCGTTCGCCCACGGGAAGGTAAGCGTCGATTTCGGCCCGCAGTAGTATTCCACATGGCACTGTCCGCAGACGAACGAACGGAGCTCTTGCCGAGTGGCGTCCAGATTGGGATCGTAGGGAGTCTTGCGATCACCCCGACGCCAACGCTCAATGCTCGGAATATGCGGAACGGCGGCCTCGCCTGCTGCGAGCGATTGGATCCCTAGCACGAAGCCGGGGCGCGTGACGCGGATCGCCATCGAGCGCGGGTCGTGGCAATCGATACAGGTGACCGGATGCGCTTCGCCTCCCGCAGCATGAGCTGCATCAACCGGCGCACCGGCGATCTCTCCGGTGAAACCACCAACCGGCGGCGTAGGAAACACCGGCTTTTGATTGGCGGTCGTCCCATCCGGCATGGTTACAAGTCGGGCGAAAACTTCTTGATAAGGTTTCTGGCTCAGCTCTTGAAATCCGCGAATGACTGCTGGCATGTTGAAGTCGCCGGCGAGCGCCGCTTCGTCCGTCGGTTGACCGAGCGCTTCGAGCCCCGTCTTACGATAGAGCACGGTCGCCGACGCATGGCAATGCAAGCAGGCCCCCGCCTGCGGTTTTTTGGTGACGCGTTCCGTCACGCCTTGATCGTACAGCATGTAGGCGTGGCCGCGCGCTTCGCGATAGTCGAGACTGAACGCGTAGCCGGCGTACAATCGCTTCAGCCACGGAAACGTATCGAGCTTGCTTTGCGGCAACGCGCTACTGCCGCCGTAGAATTTGTCGCCCGCCGTCGCCTTCCAACCATCGAAATGGTGCGGCCAGTTTTGTCCCCACGGCACGGGGTCCGTGGAAATCTCCGTCACCTCCGCCACCCGTACGAACGGCTGCCGCGCTTCCTGTTTGCGCTGAAACATGGTGACCAATACGAACGTCACCAGCAGCGTGGCGAGCGCCGCAACCAAGCTCACGAGCACGAGCAGTTTTGCGCTAGCGGTGCGGAGGCGATGTTTAGTTGGATGTGTCAACATAGCTGACTCGATGGTAAAAGTGTTTCCAATTCTTCGGTAGGAGGCCTCTTCGAGGCTGATTTCGCTCGACCTGGAGAAGAAGCGTTGTTCGAACAGTAGCGCGAAATCGGCCTCGAAGAGGCCTCCTACAATTTTGGTTCACCGTAGCGCGTGGCCCACGCTTTGGTGACAATGAATACAAGCCGTCGATTCGCCGCCGGGTTCGGTCGGCAACAAGTGGTTTACCAGTTCGCGATGACAGTCGATGCACGCTTGTTGGGTGATACGCCGATTGCGCGGCTTGATTTGGATCGGCTCGTGGAAGTTATCAAGCGTGAAGGCGAGTGAATGAAAGAACCCGTTGTCCGCTTTGGTGACCCACTTCCCGATTGGATGATGCGACAGGTGGCAATCATTACAGGTCGCCACGTTGCGATGGCTGGACTTTACCCACGAATCGTAATACGACTGCATGATATGACAGTTGGCGCAGGAGGCGGGATTGCTGCCCAAATACGCGGCGCCTTCGCCATAACCGAACGTGAACGCGCCGAGCCCACCAAGAATGCCAACCAGCGTGGCAGCCAAAGCCGACAGCAGCCAGGTTGGCGTCTGGCCATGGCGGAACGGGCTTCGGCGGGTGTGCAGTGCGTTCACCACCAGAAGGAATAGCGAGGAGGGGGCATGATGCGAGCGCTAATCATGAACTTCGAGGGCAGCATAACGCGGTGATTGTCGGCCGTCAAATAACCGTGAAGTCTTCTATTGTCTGCGCACGAGCTCAGTAGGCTCTGCAAAGAACAGCCGAAAAGCGTTGGCGACTATTCTGTTACGAGAGTCGTCTCTTGGCGCCGTCACGCGAGAAGTTTTAGCACCCATCACCTCCTGTACATGTTGTCAGGCCGTTCCCCGCAAGATCAGCGGCCCGCTAGAATGCAGCGATGGAACAAACAACTGAGAACTTGGCGCCCGCAGGCGGCGGGTGGCACTGCAGCCACCTCTTTTATTCCTTCGATCGCTATCAGCTTGCGCAGCTCACGCCGACGGCGCGGCAGAAAGTCGAGGAGGATTTTATCGCCGCACTCGATCCCACCACTCCGCACGCTCCCACGCGGATGCAAACGTGGATCGTCAGCGGGCACAAAGCAGACTTCGGCGTGATGCTGATGGACCCCGATCCGCTCAAAGTGGATGCGGTGCATCAACGACTGATGTCTTCGGCAGCGGGGAGCGTGCTGACTCCCGGTTACTCCTTCGTTTCGATTAGCGAAATTAGTGAGTACGTACCCTCAGTGGAACAGTACGGCGAGCGGCTCATTGCTGACGGCGAAACAGCCGGGAGTCCCACGCATGCCGCTAAGGTCGCTGCGTATGCCGCACGGCTGGGTGAAATGAACCGCCAGCGACTGACGCCCGATTTCCCCGCGTACCAGTCGGCGTGCTTTTACCCCATGAACAAGAAACGCAAAGTCGGCGAGAATTGGTTTATGCTTTCCAAAGCGGAGCGGAATCGGCTGATGGCGGAACACGCACGCAGCGGGATGGCATTTGCCGGCAAAGTGAGCCAGCTCATCACGGTGGGCATCGGCCTCGACGATTGGGAATGGGGCGTCACGCTCTGGGGCAAGAACCCCGAGTATCTGAAAGAGATCGTCTACCAAATGCGATTCGACGAAGCGAGCGCCCGCTACGCCGAGTTTGGGCCGTTTTTGGTGGGTTATGTTGCGACGCCGGCGGAGGTTGTGCGGCACTGCCGAATCAATTCGTAGGATGGGTTGTCCGCGCGAGCGTTAGCCCATCAGGCGCCGGAGATAATCTTTACCCCATTATGGGTTCCCGCTGTGCGGATTCCCCATGCTACGTCGTCTTGATCCCAAAATCCTCCACCGTAAACAACGTCGAGAGTTCATACCCGCGGTCGGCGAAGGCTTGCTTGCCCCCTTCCAGTCGATCGATGATCGCCAGCACCCGGCGCACTTTCAGGCCGACCGCTTCGCAGAGTTCGATTGCTTTGAGGCTCGAACCGCCGGTGGTTACCACGTCTTCGACGATCACCAGTTCTTCGCCCGCTTGGTACGGACCCTCGACCTGTTGCCCTTTGCCGTGCGCCTTGGGCTCCTTGCGGACCATCACGCCGCGGAGCGCTTGGCCGTGCGTGCCGGCGATGGTGAGAATGGCCGCAGTGATAGGGTCGGCGCCGATTGCCATCCCGCCCACCAGCGGCGGCAAGGGTGAACCAATGAGTTCAAGCATCCCCTCGCCGATGAACTTCGCGCCGACCGAATTGAGCGTCACCTTGCGGCAATCGAGGTAGTAACTTGCCTGCTTGCCGGAAGCGAGCGTGAAGTTGCCAAACTGAAGCGCTTCGCTAGAAATGAGCGAAGCAAGCGCAGCGCGGTTGTACATGAAGTTCCCCGAAAATGAATGCTCGGGGTGCCATGCCCACGGCTCTGCGTGGGTATGTTAATGGCTACGCACTAACTCACATGCCCACCCAAAGCTGTGGGCATGGCACCCGAAATCTGGATTCGGGCTCAGAGGAGCACTAGCGGCGGACCACCACCTCGGAGCCAACCGAGAGGATATCGTAGAGGTCCTCGACATCGCTAGATGCCACCGCGATCCGGCCCTGATAGGCCGCAGCGGTGGCGGGCGGAGCGGTCGTCTTCGCGACCAGTTCGACCGTCGCGGCCGACGGATCACGCAACACGATCCGGCGATCGTACGAGGGCGCCAAGGTCGGGTCGTATCCCGCGTAAGGGTTCGCCGATTGGCTCGGTTCCAGCAGTTTCTGCGCGACTTTCCACTGGCTGTCGTTGGCCGCGGCGCCTTGGATTTCCACCGGGAACTTGCCGGCGTAGCGGTCAGCGACAATCAGCACCAGTTCGCGGTCGCTCACATCGATCACCGCCTTAAACGGCCCGCGGAGCACCTTCACCGTTTGGCCCGGCTGCACGGCATTGGCTTGGGGGATGCCATTGATCTTGGCGAGCAGCTCCCACGGCACGCTGTACTGGGCGGCGATACTTTCGAGCGTGTCGCCCGGTTTCACTTGGTAGGCAGGCTCCAGAAAATTCTCGGTCGAGTACAGCACCGAGCCGGCAAGTTCACTAAGCAATTGTTGCACTTCCCGCTTCTCATCGCCGCTTAGCGAGGGATCACCGTACCACTGCGTGAGCAACAGGTGCGCGCGGGGAAGTTCGTTGCGATCGAGCGCCGCTTGAATCACCGGCCGCGCGGCGGCGTAACCGGAGGTCGCTACGACTGGGGCGACCGAGGGCGCCGCCGTCATCGCCGGAGCGACGGGGGCGGGCTCCGGAGTAGTCACCGGAGCAGTTGGCGCGGTGCTGATCGGCGCGGGCGCGATCGAAGGCGGAGTTTTGGTGACTGCCGGCGCTGGAGTCGCCGCGGGCACATCGAGCGTTGCGGTTCCGAGTGACGGCACGCGGCCGGAAATCGCAGGCGGAGCAATTGGCTCGGGGGAGGCGATACCATCATAGCGTGGTTTTTCGGGCGCGCTTTCGAGCGGCGCGGTCGTCGCCGGTGACTTGGTGGGCAACGGCGCTGGCAGAGTGGGCAGCGGCGGCAGTGTTGGTGGCGTCGTCTTCGGCGGGGTGGTCGTCGGCGCGGTGCGCGGTTCAACACTGCTCTGCGAGTTGGCGGAGGAAGCAGGCACAAACGGCGGCGCTTCATCGCTGGGTGATTCCGTTGAGCCGAATGCGGGCGCTTCGGATTCAGCGATCGGCGGCAGATTGCGATCCTGCTGGATCTTCATCGCCAGAAACACGCCCATCACGGCCAAAATCGAAATCGTCGCCAGCGGCTTTAAGGCGCCCATTGCCTTGTTCTCCGGTACTACGCACGAATGAGACAGCGCGCGGAGAATAGGGGACTGGGGCGGTGAAGTGAATGGCAGTTTTTGGGGGTCGTGCTAGCGGTTGAGTTGATTGGGTGCCACTGTCCGGCTTGTCCGGCAGTGGGAAGTGGGCACCCGGCGTCCACTGCCGGACAAGCCGGACAGTGGCACCCCCAAACGCGCTCCGGTATCGCGTCGCGGCTAAATGCGGACTTCGTGGATGGAATCGGCGCCGACGCACAACATCACCAACCGGTCGAAACCGAGGGCCACGCCGGCGCACGGCGGGAGGCCTGGCGATTCCATTGCCGCTAGCAGCGACTCGGGCAGCGCGACTGCCGCGCGGCCTTGGGCGGCGATCTGCTCGTTAGCGCGGACCAAGCGGCGGCGCAGTTCGGCGGCGTCGGCCAGTTCGTGGTAGCCGTTGGCGAGCTCGACGCCGCGCCAGTAGAGTTCGAATCGCTCGGCGACCGGTACGCCGAAGTCGTCTTCCACCGTAGTGGCGAGCGCTGCTTGGCTCGCGGGATAGTGGTACAAGAGCTCGGGGCCATCCGCGCCAAGACTCGGTTCAACTTGCGTGGCGAGCAGGTAGTTCAGCCATTCATCGCGGTCATCGCCCATATCGGGTGGGTTTTCCGTGATGTCTCGGAACTCTTCGATCGATGCAGTGTGCGGATCGATGCTCAGAGTCCGCTGAAAGGCTTCGCGATAGGTGGCGCGGCGGCAGGAGAAACCGGTCAGCGTGTAGGCGAGCTCGTCGAGCAGATCCATCCCGGCGCGACAGTCGTCGCCGGGGCGGTACCATTCGACCATCGTGAACTCGGCGTTGTGCAGCGTGCCGAATTCTTCAGCGCGGTACGCCTTGCAGACTTGGAAGATCGGCCCGGCGCCGGCGGCGAGCAGGCGCTTCATGGCGAGCTCGGGGGAGGCTTGGAGGTAGAGCTTAGGGGAGAAGACGACGAAATTCTCGATGTGGCGTTCGGGAATCGCTTCGGGGAGGAGCGTCGGCGTTTCGACTTCGAGAAACCCGTGGTCTCGAAAAAACGCCCGGAGCCGATTCAGGAGATCAGCCCGGGCGTGAAGGTAATCCCAGCGGATGTTCATGGTCGAACTCGTGACAACGGACGGGCTGACCTAAGATCCCTCCTCGATACTTAATTGCGGTTAATCGCAGATTGAGGGACCAGTTTATAACCAGAACGGGAAGGACATTTGCCACAGGCGCCACAATGCCACATTTCCCCCCTGAAGGGTGGTTTGTGACTTGGCTTCCGCACTACGCTTCGTTCGGATCCTTCGTCCGTTCGATGTATTCGCCGGTACGGGTATCGATCCGCAGCCAGTCTCCGATGCCCACGAACGCGGGGGCTTGGATTTCGCCGCCGGTTTCCAGCTTGATTGGCTTGGTGACGTTGGTGGCAGTGTTGCCTTTCACGGCCGGCTCGCAATATTCGACCTTGAGAATTACGTGGTTCGGCGGTGACATGGCAATGGGCTGGTTGTTGAACACCATCAACTGGCAGTCCATCCCTTCTTTGAGATAGATCCAGTTGTCGCCCACTTGCTCGGCAGTGAGCTCGTACTGTTCGTAATCCTGGTTGTTCATGAAGACGAACGCTTCGCCCTGGCGGTACAGGTACTGGGCGGTGAATTCCGAAACGTCTGCCTCCTCCAACGTTTGCCCCGCGCGGTAGGTGCGGTCGAGCATGGTGTTCCGCAGCAAGTTTTTGAGCCGGCATTCGTACAGGGCATTCCCTTTGCCTGGCTTGCGGAAGTTCATTTCCACCATCAAATAGGGAGTGCCATCGATTTGGACCTTCAGGCCCTTGCGAAAGTCGCTGGTTTGATAAACGCCCACTGCTTGAGATTCCGTATCGTTAGGTTCGAAGTTGGAGTACGATGAAGGGCTTCGTCGCCCCCTGCCCTGCTCCATTGAAATGTCGAGAGAATGGATAGTGTAACCACTTTGCCGCTGGTTGTCCGCCCCAAGCTGGTCGGCCGCATGGCGGGTGGCGAACCCTCATGGCGTAGGGCCTTGGCCGGGGCGGTGCGGAACGTCGGCGAACTCTGCGAAATTCTGGGGATTTCGCCGGAAATCCCTCAGCCGCAAGCCGCCGATTTTCCATCACCCGGGGAGTTTCCGCTCCTGGTTCCGCGGGAGTTTGTGGCCCGGATGAGGTCGGGGGATCCACGCGATCCTCTGCTGCTGCAAGTTCTGCCGACGGGGGCGGAACTTCAATCGACGTCCGGCTTTTTGGCCGACCCCGTGGGCGATGGCGCGGCGGAAGTCCTGCCTGGTTTGCTCCATAAGTATGCCGGCCGAGTACTGCTGATCACCACCGGTGCATGCGCGGTGCATTGCCGCTACTGCTTCCGGCGGCACTTTCCGTACGAAGCGGCGCCGAAGGGGCTCGCCGCGTGGGCGCCGGCCATCGAGCACATTGCCGCGGACGAGTCGATTCACGAGGTGATCCTCAGCGGTGGCGATCCGCTCACCTTGGTGGACGAGACACTCGCCGCCCTTGCCGAACGCCTCGCCGAGATTGCCCACCTAAAGAGGTTGCGCGTTCACACGCGCCTGCCGATCGTGTTGCCGCAGCGCGTGACAAGTGAACTGGTTGACTGGCTCACCGGCACACGGCTGACTCCGTGGATGGTGGTCCATGCGAATCATGCGAATGAGATCGATGGCGATGTCGCGGCGGCGCTCGGCCGCATGATCGACGCCGGCATTCCCGTGCTCAACCAAGCGGTGCTGCTGGCCGGGGTGAATGACACGGTGGAAGCGCAGGCGGAGCTCAATGAACGGCTGATAAACTTGCGCGTGCAGCCGTACTACTTGCATCAGCTTGACCGCGTGGCGGGGGCGGCGCACTTCGCCGTACCGGTCGAGCGCGGCTTGGAGATTGTGACGGAGTTGCGTAGGCGGTTTCCGGGGTATGCGGTGCCGCTCTATGTGGAAGAGGTCGCGGGCGGAGCGAGTAAGCAGATGATTGTTTGAAGTAACGTGCAGCAATTGTCGTCTGCGTAGGAGAGTATGAGAGAAAGTTATGGCTCAAAAGATTGAATCCCTGACTCGAATCGAAGCTCACGGTCAGCCGCCCAAAATCATTGAGGAGTTCATCGGACGAGTGAACTCAGAGACGCAGGCCGTCAGCATCGCGCGCATGAAAAGCCCCGCCGGTTGGAGCGAACCGGGGCAAACTCCCGAATTCGATGAGTACACAGTCGTCCTGCGGGGCTGTTTGCAGGTTGAAACGCGAGTGGGAACACTGCAAATCGAAGCGGGACAGGCCGTCATCACAAATGCTGGCGAGTGGATTCGCTACAGCACACCCGGTGAGGAGGGCGCCGAGTATATTGCTGTTTGTCTTCCGGCGTTCTCACCGGCGACGGTTCATCGCGACGGCTAGATTCTACTCCCCCTACTGACGTGCGGGGCTCAACTGATCTAAGCGAAGATTTGAAGATGGTCTCGATTCTCGACATCGCCGCGGTTGACGCCCTCCGCCGGGAACTGCGGATCGAGCCGCATGCGCTCAAACGCTTCCGGATTGCGTATTTCAAGAAATCACTCGGCGTGGACGCAGCGCTGGCCGAACTCCCCCCGTTTAGCCGCGACGCGACAGCGGAGCGAGTTGGATTCCACTCGCTTACCCTCCACCAGCGCAGTGATTCGCAACATGACGGCGCCACCAAACTCATCTTCCGCACCGCCGGCGGATTTCTCATCGAGTCGGTCATCCTCCGCGCCGGCACCGGCCGTACGGCGCTCTGCATTTCCAGCCAAGTCGGTTGTGCGGCGAAGTGCGATTTCTGTGCGACGGGCAAAATGGGGATGGCTCACAACTTGTCGGCTGCCGACATGGTCGATCAAGTGGTGCAGGCGAACGAACTGCTCGCTGCCGAGGGACGCCGCGTGCGGAACATCGTTTTCATGGGGATGGGCGAACCGCTGCACAATGAGGCGGAACTGTACGCCACGCTCGACGCGCTCACCCACCCGGCCCTGCTGCATCATCCGCCGAGCCGCATTTTAGTGAGCAGCGTTGGCGTTGCCGACGGGATGCTGCGGCTGGCCCACCGCTACCCGCGCGTGAACCAAGCGCTCAGTCTGCACAGCGTGCGTGAAGAGACGCGTCGGCGACTGATTCCGGTAGCGGCGCGGTATCCGCTGGCGATTCTGCGGTCCACGCTCAGTGAACTCAATGCGATTCAGCGGAAACCCGTAATGCTGGAGTATCTGATGCTCGCCGGCGTGAACGATTCACTCGACGAAGCCGCGGAGTTGGTCGACTGGGCGCATGGGCTCGACGTGCATGTGAACCTGATCCCATACAATCCCATCGCCGCGGCACCGCACCTAATGCCGACAGAGCGGGCGGAGCGCGAAGCATTCGCCCGGGTGCTGAAAGCCGCCGACATCCCCACGACCATTCGCTACAGCATGGGCCGCGATATCGAAGCGGCGTGCGGGCAGTTGGTGCAGCAAGGCAACCGCGAAGTGGCCAAGCGGAATGCGATGAACACTTTCCGGGAGGGCGACGCTCCGCGGAGCCCTTCCGGGGAATTATCGTCTCCGTTTGCGAATTGAAGTCAAAACTGGGACGGGCTCCGCTGAGCGTCGCCCACCTGTCCACTACATCGCGATCTCGAACCCCTTGCGATACTCGCGCGCCAGGAACGTGTTCGCCTGTGCGTCGCCCACGAACTCTTCCTTGGCAGGATCGTACGTGAGCTTGCGGCCCAAGCGCATGGCGATGTTCGTCGCGTGGCAGGCGGAAATATGCCGGTGGTGCGACTCGAAGTCGGAGACCGGCGTGTTGCGCGTCTTCACGCAGTCAACGAAATTGCCCATGTGCGACTCGGGCGGTTTCTGGCCGTATAGTTTTTCAAGGGCGTCGCTGGGCAGAGGGTTGCTCGCCAAATCTTCGATCGGTTTGCCGGTAAGTTTTTCACGGTTAACGAAGATTCGGCCTTTCGTTCCTTCGAACATAATTCCGTTTTGGAAGCCGAGCGTTTTTTCGGCATTATCGACGATGTCGATCACGAGGCCGTTTTTAAACGTTAAGCGATTGTTAAAGGTGAGCGCGGCGTTGAAGCGGTCGTCGAGCGTGGGATAGCCATCTTTGAACGGCACCGGGTGTTTCGATTCCAAGGGGTCGATCGTGTAGGGCCCAATCGAACCATCGGAGAGTTGCATCGCCCACATCGCGATATCCACATGGTGGGCGCCCCAGTCGGTCAGCTTGCCGCCGGAGTATTCATACCACCAGCGGAAGAAGTTGTGCGTGCGACTAAACGGATGTCCGGGGCCATAACCGTCGATCTGCACCGTGGGGCTGGCGCGGTACGGCACAGCGGGCGTGGGGCCTTGCCACATGTCCCAGTTGAGTTGCGGTGGGGGCGGGACGATTGGCAGCGGCGGGCTTTCCATCGAGCCGCCAATCGCGCAGGTGATTTTTTTCACTTCGCCGATCCGGCCGTCGCGCACCACAGCGGCAGCGGTGGGAAAGCGCCGGTCCATTTCGGTACGCTGCTGGGTGCCGATTTGCAGCACGCGCCCGGTGGAGGCCAAAACTTTGCGTATTTGTTTGCCCTCATCAATGGTCAGCGTGAGCGGCTTCTCGGCGTAAACATCCTTGCCGGCCTGAAGCGCTTCGATCAGCTGTTTCGTGTGCCAGTGGTCCGGGGTGGTGATCATCACCGCATCGATGTCTTTGTTGTCCAGCACCCGGCGGTAATCTTCCACCACGGGAATATACGTAGACAAGTAACCTTTGCCAGCGTGATGGTTCAGGGCGTATTCCAACGCGCGGCCAGCTTGGAGCATGTCAACATCGCACAACATGCCGATCGGCCCGAAATTGATCGCGTTCGGCCCCACTTCGCGGAAGCGAATGCCCAGGCCCAAGCAACCGAAGGTAAGCCGTTCGTTCGGGCTCTTTGAAGGCTTCACCGGTTCAGCGGCGCTCGTGTGGTAACCAACCCCACTGGCCGTTGCGGCGGCCAGCAGAGTGCCCGAAGTTTTCAAGAAATCACGACGCGATGCAGACGACGGCATGGAGGAGAACTCCGGGAACTAGGCTCTGGGGTGACGAGGCACGACCGCTCTATTGTGAACTGCAGGCCGCCGAAAGTCCAACCCGAGCGGAGAACGGCGGTCGTGCGTCGCCCTCCCGTTTGGGGTCGCTCCGCGATAGAATTACGACCATGAGCGAACTTCGGCATGAGTGTGGCATTGCGGCCATCTATCATTTGACGGGGGACGAAACGAGCCCGCTGGCGACTTCGCACGGACTGGCCGAAGTTTCCCGGCTGATGCCGCGGTTGCTACTCGACATTCAAAATCGCGGCCAGCTTTCGGCAGGGTTCACCACTTACAACCCCGAGCGCCAGCAGATTCTTGAAACTTATCGCGAGTTGGGCACGGTGACCGAGGCATTCCGGCTCAACCACCGTGGCAAGGCCGAATCGCTGATGGCCCGGTATGCCGGCCAAGCGGCGATCGGTCATGTGCGCTACGCCACCTGTGGTAGCGAAGATTTGAGCTACGCGCAACCCTTCGAACGGCACCACTTGCAGAAGCGCAAATGGTTTTCGTTCGCCTTCAACGGCCAGCTTTCCAACTATGCCGAGCTGCGAGACAAGCTGCTCGAGGATGATGAGCACCATCTGTCGCGCGCGACGGATACGGAAATCATCATGCACGAGATCAGCCGGGAGATGTCGGGCGACCGGCGGCCGGCGCTGATCGACGTAATGCGGAGCGTCGCCAAGAAGTTCGACGGCGCCTACAGCTTGGCTTACCTCAGCGCGCTCGGCGAGATGATTGTGGCGCGCGATCCGCTGGGGATCAAACCGCTCTGCTATGCGATCGAGGGCCCGCTCTTCGCCGCAGCGAGCGAAAGCGTGGCGCTTCTGAACCTTGGCTTCCAGACCGAAAACATTCATTCGCTCGATCCCGGCGCCGCGGTCATCATCTCCGAAGGAAACATCACCATCGAGCGCTTCGCCGAGCCGACGCGCCGGGCGCACTGCTTCTTCGAGTGGATTTACTTTGCGAACGTCGCCAGCACGATGGACGACCGCAGCGTGTACCTCGCTCGCAAAGCGCTCGGCGAAGAACTGGCGGCGCAGGAAGATTTGCCGATTGATGGCGATACGATTGTGGTCCCCGTGCCCGACACTAGCAAGTGCGCCGCCGATGCGATGGCGTACCGATTGAAGGTGCCGAGCGTTGAAGGGCTCATCCGCAATCGCTACTCGGGCCGCACGTTTATCGAAGGGGGCGCCGGCAGGCGCGACAAGGCGGCCGCCAAGTACACGCCGCTCCGCGATGTGTTGGCCGGCAAGCGGGTGCTCTTGGTGGAAGATTCGATTGTGCGGAGCACCACCATGCGGGTGCTCATCAATCGGCTGCGCGAAGTGGGAGGCGCCAAGGAGATTCACGTTCGCATCGCGTGCCCACCGATTGTCGCCCCGTGCTTCTACGGCATCGACATGTCGACGATCAACGAGCTCTTCGCCCCGCGTTTCCTGGCCGCCGGTCAGCCAACCAAAGAAACCTTCGCCGCAATGGCGCGCGAATTGGGCGCCGACTCGCTCCGTTACCTGCCGGTGGAAGCCATCGCCCGCGCCGTCAACCGCCCCGAACGCGACTTGTGCCAAGCGTGCATCACCGGCAAGTACCCCACCGCCTGCGGGCAGCAGCTTTATCAAATCGCTCTTGAAGATGCGCGGTGCGGCGTGACGACAGCACGGACATACGAGACAACGCGACCGATGGCGTCCATTTCGTCGTAGCCATGGCCTCCTATGCCGTGCGCATAGATTGAACAACGTTCGCACGGCCTAGGAGGCCATGCTACAAAAGTCCGCAGTCATGGCCCAACGCCGCAAACGCTGGTCGATCCGCCGCCCGAAGCTGAAGAAACGGCCGCAGCCAGGCGCCACGCCGGGCACTCTGACCAGCGATCATGGCGCCGCTCCGACAAAGGTCGAGCTGATCGGCTACAGCCGTGACCAGTACGCCGCGCAGGAGGTCTCGGATCTCAAGCAACTCAAGTCGCTCGCGCAGAAACACCAAGTGGCGTGGGTGAATGTCAGCGGACTCGCCGATCTGGGCGCCCTGCGGATGGTTGCCGAAGCGTTCGGCATCCACACGCTCGCGCTGGAAGACATAGTGCACGTTCACCAGCGCTCGAAGGTGGACGAGTACGACGGAATGCTCTATATCGTGGTCCGCGAAGTTGAGTCGACCGAGCCGTTCAATTCCGAACAGGTGAGCATCTTCCTCGGCGATCGGTTCGTGATCACCTTCCAGGAACGCCCTGGCGATTCGTTCGAGCCGATCCGTAGCCAGCTCAAACAGCCCGGCACGTTCTTGCGCGAAAACTGCAAGACCGATCACTTGGCTTACCGCCTGATCGACGCGGTCGTGGATAGCTACTTTCCGATGGTCGAAAAGCTGGGCGACAAGCTGGACGAGTTGGACGACGCCGTGACCAACCATCCGCCGGCGTCAATCGTGACCGACGTGCACCAAATGCGGAGCGAGCTGCTGCTGGTGCGCCGCGCGATTTGGCCGCACCGCGACGCCATCAATGCCCTGCTCCGCGACAAGAACCCGTTGATCGACGACGCGACGCGCACGTTCCTGCACGATGTGTATGACCACACGGTGCAACTGATCGACCTGGTGGAGAGCTACCGCGAAATTTGCACCGACCTGCGCGACTATTACATGACCTCGATCAGCAATCGCATGAACGAGATCATGAAGGTCCTCACCATCATCTCCACGCTCTTCATTCCGCTTTCGTTCATCACCGGCGTGTTTGGGATGAACTTCAACACGGAGAAGTCCAAGTGGAACATGCCGGAACTGAACTGGCCGTTCGGCTACCTTTTCGCGTGGGGGCTGATTCTTGCCGTGGCGACGGGGATGCTGCTGTTTTTCAAACGGCGGGGATGGTTTGAGGGGCCCGACGAGCCGGCGGGGAAGCATTCGCCGAAACAACAACGAGAAGATCGTTAGCGCAAGAAAACAGGAATGTTAAAGTGTCGCATTCCAGGAATTGACATGCTCTACCCCCAACTTTTCCTCACCTTCGCCCGCAACAGTCTCATCCGGGACATGACGTTCCGCGCGAACTTTCTCATTGAGCTGGTCACCAGCGTTAGTTGGATGCTGATGAACTTGGGGTTCTACATTCTGGTGTACCAGTACACCAGCAGCATCGGCGGGTGGGACCGCTATCAGTTTTTTGTCTTCATCGCCACCACGCTGTTGGTGAACGGCATCGTGCAAGCGTTTTTTATGCCGAATGCCGAAGAGCTAAGCGAGCTCGTGCGCACCGGCGGGCTCGACTTCGCGCTTTTGAAGCCGGTCGATACGCAGTTCCTGTTGTCACTCCAGCGAGTGAACTGGGCGAGCCTTGGCAACTTTGTGCTGGCAATCGTGCTCTTGTGGTATTCGCTCGCGAAGATGGACAGCGTGCCGACAACCGCGTGGGCGTACGTGCTGTACCCGTTGTATGTGGTGCTCGGCGCGCTGGTGCTGTACGCGGTGATGATCTCGCTCGCCGCCACCAGCATTTGGTTGGGACGAAACCAATCGCTGTACGACTTTTGGTTCTACATCACCAACTTTTCGCGCTACCCAATGGAAATCTACAAAGGCCCCTGGGGCGATCCGCTGCGGAACGTCTTCACGTTCATCATCCCCATTTTGGTGGTGATCAATGTCCCCGCGCGGATGCTGGCCCAGCCGTTCAAATCAGAACATGCTTATCTAGCGCTCTTCGCAATCGTGGCGACCACGGCGATGCTGCTGTTCGCCCGGTGGCTGTTTCAACGCGCGTTGGGGGCGTATCGGAGCGCGAGCAGCTAAGGCGAAATTTAAGCCGTCGTGCACGGAGCTGAGACGGTGGCAGTCCCCTCCGGGGCTGTAATGGTCGATTCGCCGTCGAGCGTGAGGCCGAGTTCGAGGAAGAACGGACTTGACGGCTTCGAGAACTTCGACGACGAGGAGGTTGTCGTCGAGGCGGGTGATGGGCATGCGGTTTTCTCGTCGAATTCAGCGTTTGAGCTCGACGATCGCACCTTCAACTTCGATTTTGAACCCGTCGTCCAACAGGCCGGCGCAGTACGGAC
Source organism: Pirellulales bacterium (assembly GCA_022841705.1). GTDB lineage: Bacteria > Planctomycetota > Planctomycetia > Pirellulales > Lacipirellulaceae. Next base: position 131,511 of record JALHQZ010000002.1, on the reverse strand, counting down.
CGACGACGTCTCGGAAATCGGGAAAGAAATCAGGCAGATACTGACACGCGCTTCGTTCCATTTCCCCCATGCCAATATGAATACAGGAGTTTTGATACGTCCCGTGAGTCATCAAAAATGCGTCGCTGACGCCATGCCAGACAATGGGCAGATGCTCGCGCAGCCAGGCAAAGATCATTAGGTCCGGAGGATCGCAGTCACCAATGAAGATGAGCGACTGAGACGACTGGCGCAACAACGGCAAGTCATCGACCAATGGAAGGCCGTAGCGCGCCAGAGTGGCGATTGGCCCCGGAAACTGAGAGAGGCTTTTTATTCGTGGGAGGCAATGCTGTTTGGTCGTGTAGAGGATGGTCTGAGCCGTTGCGAAGTTGCCGATCAGCGTCGACGAATAATCCGCCGGCATGACCACAAACTCCGAGTCATCGTGCGAGCTGAACCACGATTCGATTTCCGCAACACGCATTCGAGAGCTTTCTGGCATTTCGGCTGTCCGTTGGGCCCGACCTGATCTTCTGCTTGCGATTCCGCTAACGCTGTATCGAAACCTACGCAACTGCCATCAGTCAATACCAACCCAGTGATACCGAGCCTTCGAAGTCCTGCGGTTGTACTGCAAATCTTCCGTTTCGAATAAAAACGAATCGCTGAATTCGCGAGAGAATGAAAAACTTCCATCGGTGTTTGGCATGCAAGCGTTAAGGGATGTTTCAAATCGATTCTTTAGGATGCGATCAATTGTGGCTGGCGTGGCAGTGAACGAGAGCGATTGCTCGCCGTGGTCACCGAGTACGGAGTGAGAAGACGATTGGATCTCAACGTCAGCCGGCGGTTTGAATCCGAATGCCATTTCAAAAACTGCCGCAGGACGAGTTGCCCAGAGATAATACGCCCACAACGAGATTACGTAGACGATCGAGACAGCAAGCAGTCCGATTACCTTACGATTGGGACTGCCTCGTCGGCATAATATCTTATCTCCAGTAACCAGCCAGATTGGAATTGCAACAAAGCAGTAAACACCGAATCCAAGAAAACACAGCGCGAGAATGAATAAGGCGTTTAGCATCGGCATGAATTGCGCCCTCGAATTTGTCGGCGATTAGAGGAGAAACAGCTAAATTCCTCCGTCCCTTGAATGGCAACTCTCACCCCCTACTCGCCCGCTCAATCCCCGCCACATCAATCTTCCCCATTGTCATCATTGCGGCGAACACGCGCTTAGCGGCGGCGCGGTCGGGGTCGGTGTAGCCTTTCGTCAGGGCGACTGGGGTGATCTGCCACCGCACGCCCCACCGATCTTGGCACCAGCCGCAGGCGCTTGCTTGGCCGCCGTTACCGACAATCGCGTTCCAGTAGCGGTCCGTCTCAGCTTGATCGGCGGTTGCCACTTGGAATGAGAACGCCATGCTGTGCGGCACGCCAGGTCCGCCGTTCAGGCCGATGCAGGGGATGCCCAACACGGTGAACTCGACCACCAGCACATCCCCCTCCTTGCCGGCCGGATAGTCGCTCGGCGCGTGATGAATGGCGCCGACGGAGGAATCGGGGAAGGTTGCGGCGTAAAACCGGGCGGCCTCCTCGGCGGCGCCGTCGTACCACAGGCAGATGGTGTTCTTGGCGGGGGTCATGGGGACCACATACAAAAAAAGATTTATGAGAAAACACCCATTGGTCATTTCGGCTTGTTCATTGGTGCTTCGAATGACCAATGACCAAGCCGAAATGACCAATGAGCTTGTGATGTGGTTTTATCCCACCACCTTCCGCCACGTGTGGGCCATCAGCGCCGCGCCGTGCGGCGAGGGATGCACGCCGTCAGCGGCCCAGTGTTCCGGCGGGGCATACTCGACGGCGGCGTCGAACATCGTTTGGAACGGCACGAACGTGGCGCCGAATTCTTCGGCGATCTTTTTCGCAACCGCGCGGCGCTCATCGAACTCGGGGAACCATTTGTCGTTCACGGCCCCGCATTTCAACACGAACGGCTCGCAGATGACCAGCCGGGTTTCGGGCAGCGCTTCGCGCGTGCGGGTCAGCAGAGCACGGTACTGCGAATCGTAATCGGCCACCGAGCCTTGCGTGCGGCCGTTGAGCTTGTGCCAAATGTCGTTCACGCCGATAAGGATGCTCAGCAAGTTCGGCCTTAAGTCAATGCACTCCGCTTGCCAGCGGGCGTCGAGGTCCGGTACGCGATTGCCACTGATGCCGCGGTTGAAGAAGGTGAGCTTGTCGGCGGGCCGATCAACCAGCAGCGATGCAGCCGCGAGCCAGGCGTAGCCGGAACCAAAACTCGTTTGCAGCGGGGCGTCCGGCGCCGCATCACGCTTCCGGCCGGCATCGGTGATCGAATCGCCTTGAAAGAGCACGGTGTCACCGGGGTGGATGAGCGAACTGTTAGCTTGCTCGGCGGCGGAAGCAGTTTGCGTGAGCGCCGCGCCAGCGGCGGCAGTGAGGGATGCTTGCATGAATTCTCGTCGGGCGAACATGGCAAAGAGGGGCTAGAGGCTAGAGATTAGGAGCTAGGGAGCACGCTCAGGCGACTCTGCCGCCAGTATCTCCCCAATCGGGGTGCATTGGCCAGCCACTCTACGGGCGAAATTCGCGAAAACGTTGCTCCCGTGGTCCGTTCGCCTTACACTTCAGTCCAGTGGCCCCCTGTTGGTAAGGACGGGTGGCCTGTTTCGGAACGCAAGGCAAAAGAGGTGCGGCCATGCTTAAATATCTGACACCGGCTCGAATCGCGATTACGGTAACGCTGGGAGTTGGCTTCGTCGCCCAAGACGCCGCGGGGCAGTTCGTCCGGCGGGGCATCGGCGGCGGGGTGATCGTTCGTGCTCCGTTCGTGAATGTCGATGTCGATCCCTATGGCGGCACGCGCGTGCGGGCGCCGTTCGTGGGCGTTGATACTCCCGGCAACTATCCACCGCCGGGCTACGGCCCGCCGCCAGCATACGGCTATGCGCCGTACGCCCCTTTTCCGTATAACAGTGCTCCTTATGGCTACCCGCCGCAAGGTTATCAGCCTGGGTATCAATCCGCTGCGCCGTACGAAGGTGGGTATGCGCCGGAGTATTCCGCTCCACCACAAACCACGCAGTCGCCGTACGCTGAACGCAGTGTGATGCAGCGCCCCTTTGGGCCAGTCGCAAACGGGGCGCCGCCGGCGCCGGATCAATCCGCTCTCGCCGCAGAACTGCAAAGCCTCGACGAAGAGGGCCTGCGCACCGCGATCGCCGGCGCTTGGCAACGGTTTGAAGAGAGCCTCTCGCGCTTGGAAGATGGCGCCGGTTGGCGTGACTATCTCACTCTCCCTGCGGACAACTCATCCGCCGGGTGGGACCAACTTGCCCGCCGGCTCGATTCGCTCCACCGCGACGCGCAGTTCCGGCGGATCACTTCGCAAGTGGGCTTCGCGCAGCTCGAAGCCCTGGTGGGTGAGAAGATTCGCCGGCTGAGTGCCAATGCGCAGACCACCGCTCAGCCGCAAACTTCGTCGTCCCCCGCGGTGGGAACTCTCCGCAGCATGTTGGAGCCGACGCCGGCAGAATCGGAGACGCTTCCTACTCCTCCGGCAAAGTAAAAACGCTCTAGCGCGCCCGGCAGGACTCGAACCTGCGGCCAACGGATTAGAAATCCGTTGCTCTATCCAACTGAGCTACGGGCGCTGGGAGGGGTTTGGGATGTGGGAACTGGGGGACGGAACTTTGACTCGATTCACTGCCGACTGACTAGTGTCTACTTCGTCTCCTTCTTTATCCGCTTGAGCACCTTAACCACTGCGTCCATCGAGGGCCAACGGTCGGCCGGCGCCGGTTTCAGGCATCGTAGTATCACTTCTTCAACTTCGGGGTTCACATCCGGATAGTATTTGCTCAAGGGGGGCGCGTCGTGGTTGCCGTGGGTCATGGCGGAAAGGCCGTCCGCGCCGCGCTGCCACGGTAGTTCGAACGCGAATAACTCATACACGCTGGCGCCATAGGCGTAAATGTCCAGGCGGTGATCGGTCGCCTTTCTGCGGACCACTTCGGGGGCCATGTAGTTCGCGGTGCCGGTGCGCATGCCGGGCTGGAGAAACTCGGGTTTGGCGGGTACGGTCAGACCGAAGTCGATGAGCTTGAGATTCGCCGCTTCCTTGTCGCAGACGAAGTTCCGCGGGCAGACGTCGCGGTGGATGTAGCCTTGCTGGTGGACATAGGCAATCGCCTCGGCAGCCTGGGTCATCAAGGCAAGCCGATTTCCCTCGAGCGATTTGCTACGACCAATGATGAGTGAGTTGAGGCCGGGGCCGTCCAAAAACTCCATCACGATGAACTGCTGCCCCGTCGTGGTCATGCCGTGCGATTTGGTCACCACGATCCGCGGGTGCTGCATCGACATGGCGATGTCCCCTTCCAGTGGCCGACCGGCCCACCGCATGTGCTGCTCGAGCGCCTCGGTCTTCTTCTTGTCGAGAATCTTGAGGCCGACGATTTCGCCCGTCTCCCGATCGCGAGCCATATGAAAATCGCTCATCGTGCCAGAAACCGCATCGCGCAGAATTTCGTAGCGGCGGCCGATATCGACCTTGCCGCCGGACATGAAACCACGAAAGAGTTTGGCCAGACCCATTGGGAGGGGTGAGGGGCTAGGGGGCAGGGGTTAGGCAGAACTGCATTATACCAAGCGATCACGAAAAGCTGGCAGGCGGATTTTTGGACGTATGTTGGGGGAAAATCGGTTGCCTTTGCCGAGTCATGTGCTTATGATGTCGGGGTAATGCGTTCGATTCGCGGCAAAATGATCTCCCTGGCACTGGCGGCGCTGTATTTGGCGCTGGCAACGGCGGGGGATGCGCTGCACGCGGTCTTGCCGTGCCAAGATTCCGCTTGCGGCGTTGGCGAACCTGTTTGCAAGTGCGGGCATGAGCACATCGATTGGACGGGCGCCCAGCGAGGGAACCAGTCGCAAGCGACAGGCGGAGACCGAATTGAATGGCGGGCTTCACACCCAAAGCATGATGCTTCGACGTGCGCTCTCTGCGGGGTGCTGGGTCAACTGAAGGTGGCGACCAGCATCGCGGCGCCGGCCGCGGAATTCGCGGCGCCGATCGTTGATGTTGGTATTCAAACATCGCCTGTTCGGGCGCATTCTGTCTCGCGGATTTATGCCGCGCGGGGACCACCGATGTTGAGCGCTTAGCTCCATCGTCTTTCATGGCGCTTTCGTGCGCGGATTGGTTCCTCGTTTCTACTTCGTCAAAGGTGTGATTCACACAGCCGTGTGATTGTGCGCTGATCGGTTCGTGTTATGCGTCGCTCGCAAGGATTTACCTTGGTGGAGCTGTTGGTGGTGCTCGCCATCATCGGCGTCCTCCTTGCGCTGTTACTACCAGCCGTGCAAGCGGCGCGGGGGGCGGCGCGGCGGACGGAGTGCGCCAGCAAGCTGAAACAGATCGGGCTGGCGATTCACCAGTATGCCAACACCCACGACGGCGCGTTTCCGCTGATCTTTCACGGCGAGGACGCTACGGAAGAGGATTCTTGGATCTTTCAACTGGCTCCGTACTTGGAAAGCGTGGATGAGATTCGGCTCTGCCCCGATGACCTCGATCGGCTGGAGAAACGAACCAACACGGTGACCAGCTACGCGATGAACGGCTACCTGCGAAAGAAGGAGCGCATTCCGTCGCACTTGCCGCCGGCGGCCCAGCAAGCAATGGCCGCAGAGAACGAGGACCTGCTGGGAGACCTGTTCGACTGCCCTCAAACACATCGCACGATTGTGATGTTCGAAGGGCTGCCGACGCCGCTGGGTGTGAACGTCGATCACGTGGAATCGGATCGGTGGTTCAACGAGGAACACCGCGCGGACAAAACAGTGTACAAGCAAGTTGCTCAGGACGTAGCCGTGGAGCGCCACACCGGCGGCGTGGCGAATTATCTCTACGCCGACGGACACGTGGAGGCAATCTCCTCGGAGCAAATCGCGAAGTGGTGCGAAGAGGGATTCGACTTCGCGCTGCCGCCGCGATGATTCACAAGGAAGCGAGGCCGCGGACGGGCACGAATGCGGCGGATTCGCGCGGTTTTTGTCGAATCACATCTGCAACCCAACTTAACTTCAACCTTTGACTATTAGTTTTTCAACTGAGGATTCAGCTCATGAACACTTTCACGATTAACACTCAATTATTCGCGTCCATTCTCGTCTTTTCGCGGGCACTTTTGCTGTGCGGATTGATGGCGGCGCCAACATTCGCCCATAGCGACGTGCTGCTGGCGGAGGTCGGCGGGCAGGTTGCGATTGGAGCGGCCGAGGACCTCGACATGGAAGAGGGCGGGCCGTTCTTTGATTTGGAAACCCGCGTGTTTGAAGGCGTCATGGTCGCCGGCAACCCGGTGCTGCCGTTCAACTTCGACTACGAGCGCGATGAGCCGGGCTTTAGCGCTCAGCCGACTTCAGTAGTCCCCGGCTCGAACCCGCTCCCCGTCAATGCGGCCGTTTCAATCGCAACAGCGAACGTGAACTTCGCGGGACTGCTCGGCAACTTGTTTTACTGGGATGGCACGGGCTCGCCGTCGTTCGTGACCGCCACAAGCACGCAGCCGAATGTGGTAAGCACGTTCGACGACCCGAACTTCGGGATAACGGGCCCGTCGGGCGGCATGGATGACCATCCGCTGTTCAGTATCAACTTGCCTGGAGCAGGGACGCCGGCGAACGGTGTGTACGTGGCCGCCTACACGGCGAATGTGGCCGGGCTCGCGGGGAGTGAGCCGTTCTACTTCGTGTGGTTGGTCGACGATTTGCTCGTCGATGGCGAAGCAGCCGAGGAACTAGAAGAACTGCTCGAGGCGTTCGAGAACGGCGGTCCCGAACCGATCTTTGGCGGCAAGAACTTTGCGTTCTTCGAGGAAGGCGTGGAGTATGTCGAAGCCACCATTCCCGAGCCTACCAGCGTTGTGCTCGCCGCACTGGCCCTCGGCGCCGGGTGGTTCATTCGCAAGCGGTAGTCACATGTGGGCTCGCTCCTGCGGATAGGTTCCGCAGGAGCGAGCACCGCGAGGATCGAGCTATGAAAACTTTACTTTCCCTCTTGCTAATTCTGCTCGCTTCGGCTGGGCTGGCGGCTGCGCAGGACTTCGACGTGCTCGTGCAGCAATCGTCCGGCAAGCTGGTGACGGGGTTCGTCGATTTCGACAACGGCAGTTACACAATCGGCCCGCGGGTCTTCGCGGCGGGTTGGTCGTCGACGTTTGTGTCCAACAACCCCGGCGTGAATTCGGTGGCGAACACCTCCTCGAATCTCCCGCCCGGAACCAGCGCACTGCTCGGCAATACGCAATTACACTGGGACTTCCTGCCAATGTCCGTTGGCGCCGTAAAGTCGAACCTATTGTATTGGAGTGGAAGCGGGCCAGTGATTTTTTCTTCCACCCCGGCTTCAACCTACCGGTTGTCCCTGAGTGGCGTGAGTGAAACCGTGTGGGCCGATGGAAGTTCACAACTGGTGACCGGCGCTAACTTTCGCACCACGCCCACCAGCGGCGCGTTTCACACGCATCGCTTTTTCACGCTCGACGATGGTGACGCCAATGCCGCGACCGCGCCTCAGGCCGGCATTTACTTGATCGCCATGCAGTGGCGGATGGCTGGGCTCGCCAACTCCGAACCGTTCTTCGTGGCATTTGGAACAACGGGGCTTGGCAGCGTTGTGGATACGAGCGCCGTGCCGTGGCTTACCGCTCGGCAAGACTTGCTGGTGCGCAGTGGCCCTCCTGGCGATTTCAATGGCGATGGCCGGGTGGACGCCGCCGATTACACCGCATGGCGAGACACGCTGGGCTCGACCACCGCGCTCGCCGCTGATGCGAACTTGAGCTTTGGGATCGATGCGGAAGATTACGAGGCATTCCGCGTGAACTTTGGAGCCGGCGGCGCTGCGGTTGTGGCGGCGGCGAGCGTGCCGGAACCGGGCGCGCTCGTGCTGTTACTTCTAGCGCTGCTCCCCCGACTGACGTCAGGGGCTCATGCGATGAGAGTACACAAAACATAAGCCCCGGACGTTGGTCCGGGGAGTGAATCACGCGAACAGCAATGAAACCCGTTCCCCACAAACTGACTTGCGAACTCCTGCTGGGTGTAATGACGCTCATCAGCGGGGCTGGCGTCGGTCTGCACTGGGTGTTCGGCTGTTGTCATCCGCAACTACTGGGGGAACTTCACTGCGCCTTGTGGGAAGCTTCCTGCGGCTTGGCGAATCCCGATCAGGCGGCGACCCGCGCTAGCGCAACGGGGCCAGCACTTGTTGACACTTCGCACGGCGACGACTGCCCGCTGTGCCAGCTTCTCTCCCAGTTTCGTGCGCCCAAGTTTCAGCGCAGCGAATTTGCCTTTCCTGTCGCGCTTTCGAGCGATTCCGCTTCTCGGGGCTGTCTGCTGACTGCCCGCGCAGCGCTTCGGGTGCCGCCCGCGCGCGGACCACCGACGGCGTAGTGTCGGAGATTTCGCGGTTCTTTATTTTCACGACGGCGCACGGCCCTTGAGGCTGCGCGCTGCGCACAAACTCAATTCTTAAGGACAAGTTCCAATGATTGCTACAACTACGAATAAGTGTTGGTTGGCCGGGCTGATGCTCGCTGCGATGGTGGGCGCCGCACAGGCGTCGCCCGAGCCAGGAGTGATTGTGTATCACGTCGGCGTGGATGGCCGGCAAACGTTCCCCAGTGGAACCTACGCCGGGCAGGCCAATCCCAACGCGAACCGGCTGACCTTCTTCCTGTCGCACACGTATACTGACACTCCGACCAACAACCACTTCCATCGCATCGGAAGTTACGTGCTGACCGGCCCCGCGGCGACGCCAACGGTTGGTTTCAGCACCAACGACCGCATCCCGGAACCGTTTCAAGGGGATGACGGCCTCGCCCTGCTTCCCGGCAGCGGTCCGTTTGCCGGCAAGTTGGTCTCGGGCCTCGGCCCCGCAGCGCTGCCGGGCGATGCGATTGAAGAAGAGTATGGCCTGTTGCCCGTGGCGCCAATGGATGAGTTGTTTCCGTCGGATGGCGTTTTGCATCCCGACCAAGCGGCGTTCCCCGGAGTGCTCCATCCAGAGCATTACCTGCTGAACACCAGCGGCGGGGTCTACAAGACGCCGGTGGCGAACAGCACGATTGGCCTCGTGCTTACGGCGCTGTCGCCGGGACTGAGCATTCATAACACGGCCGGCGGAGCATTGTTCGCCAGTGGTGTGGGCAGCACGGAAACGCTCGGTACGGGCGCCAACTGGCTGTGGGAACCAGTCTATGCGGTCGATGCCGCGGCGGCGCCCGGCAGTCAGTACTCCGCCACCTTCGTGCTGAAAGACCTGAGCAGCAATGCTCGCTTTGGCGACTCGGCGCCCTTCTCGTTCGACTTCGTCGTGCCGACCGCCCCAGTGCCGGAGCCTTCGTCGGTAGTGATCGCCGCCGTGGGAGCCACGATCCTGGGAGTGTTGGTTTGCTGGAAGCGGCGTTAATCGTGCGCCGGCAACGGCTGTGACAATCGGCCCTCGCGGCGAAGCGAAGTGCTCCGCCGCGGGGGTTTTTCATGGGAAGATTGCTGTTCAAGTCTGCGATCTTGGCACTATACTAGAGCGTAGGCTTTCGTTTCGTGGCATGAGCGGGAAAGTTGAATGATGGGTCCGGACTTCCGAAGGCGCTCGGCCTTCACGCTGGTTGAACTGCTGGTTGTGATCGCAATCATCGGCGTGCTGGTGGGGTTGTTACTGCCGGCCGTGCAATCCGCGCGCGAAGCGGCGCGATTCACGCAGTGTAAGAATAATCTACGGCAAATTGGGCTGGCGACGATTCAATTTCACGATTCCCAGATGGCTTTTCCCCCCGCGCGGTTGCGATCACGCAACGACTTCGATGAGAACGCCTGCGAGAACGCGCAGCCCTCGTGGCTGGTGCGAGTTATGCCCTATCTGGAAGAATCCAGCGCTGCCAGCCGGTGGGATTTGAACGCGCCGTTCGACACGCACGCCTCGCCGCTACGGGAGCAAGTGGTGGCCAGCTACGTGTGCCCTTCGCGCCGCAGCGCGGCCGAATCGGTGATTCCATCCGGCACGGTCGAAAGCACCATCATCTACGGCTGTGGATGCAGTTCCACCGAGCGCGTGACGCTGGTGGGCGGTTCCGTGGGCGATTACGGCGGCAACCATGGCGACTTTACGGGCGGCTCATGGGGCGATGAACAATCGTACTGGCGTGGCGGCAATGGCACAGGCGTCATCATCTCCAGCCGACCGCGTTGCCGTGAGAATAAACCGACCGGTTGGATCGATAAGATTCGGCTCAAAGACGTGATCGATGGAACTTCCAAAACCGCGCTCGCTGGTGAAATGCACGTGCCGCTCGATCGCGTGGCGCAGCCACCAGAGAACGGACCGCAATACAATGGGCAGGACTTGATGGCCTTCGCGCGGATTGGCGGCGTGGGGGCCCCGCTCGCCAACGGGCCCGGCGACGACACGATTCCGATTATCGGTTTCGGTAGTTGGCATCCGGGCGTGTGCCCCTTCGTGCTGGCTGACGGGTCGGTGAGCATTGTCGACAACTTAATCGACACGCTGGCGCTGCAGTCGCTCTGCCGTCGGCACGATGAGTACGATCTCCAGCCGCTACCGCAAGCGAGTCAGTCGGGCGGTGACGAAGTTTTTTGAACGCTAGCATGATCGCGCCGCGAAATTCGATTCCCGCCGCAGCACTTACGCTGCTGATGTTGGGTTGCGGTCCGCAGCGGCCGGCCGTGTATCCCGTTGCGGGAGCGGTCAAGTTTAGCGATGGCCAACCTGTGCGGCTGGGGCTGGTGGAGTTCATCCCCACGGCAGTTGGCCCCACTGCACGCGGGCAGCTCACCAGCGCTGGGGAGTTCACGCTGCGGACCTTCGCGTCGACCGACGGCGCTCTACCCGGTTCGTATCGCGTGGTCATCACCCAAGCGGTTCCGATCCCCACCGAGCGGGTGAAGACGCCGCCAGACCATTTAGCCCATGGCAGCACGATCGTGCCGCGGCGCTACGCGGCAATTGAATCGACCCCGCTCACGGCGACGGTGGAAGCGAAAGAAATCAATCGCGTGGAACTGGTGATTGAACGCTCTCCCGACGAAAAATGACGATGGGCGTCGGGGGCTCATGAGAAAGTGACTCGCCGCGAGCCATGAGCCGCCGACGTTCGTCGGCGGAGCGATCACCGCTTCTGCTTCTTCAGCAGCTTGAGAATCTCTCCCACCGCGCAGTGCGATTCGAGCGGATGCCGCAGCGGCTTGCGGGTGTGCAACTGATAATGATTGCGGCGGCCCACTTTCTCGACCGTCAGGTAGTCGGCGGCAGCCAAGTCGCCCACGATCTTTTGCACCATTCGCTCGGTGATGCCCACCTCAGCCGCCACGTCCTTAAGTAGGGCGTCGGGCGTCCGGTACAGGCACCACAGGACGTGGGCGTGGTTTGAGAGAAAGGTCCAGGCGGGCCCTGTCGATGGCGGTAATTTATTTCCCGAAGTGTTTTTCATAATTTAGCCCTTGCAGCTCGGTCCAATTGACGATATAAAATACGCGAACTATGTTTCGTGTATTGTAATCGCTATATGGGGCCGCCGCCATGTTCAATACGCTTCAGCAGAACTTCTGCTCGCCGCTGACCCTGGCCTTCGGCCTAGGAATTGTGGCGAAACTCATTCGCAGCGACTTGGCCCTGCCGCGGGACGCTTACAGCACCCTGTCGATTTATCTCCTGTTGGCGCTGGGACTGAAAGGGGGCGTGGAGTTGTCGCATGCCGCCCTGAGCGAAGTTTGGGCGCCAGCGCTCGCGACCTTGGCGCTCGGGGTCATCACACCGCTCACTTCGTACGCGGTGCTGCGGAAGTTCGGCAGGTTCGACGCCGCTGACGCGGCGGGGATCGCGGCCCACTACGGTTCCGTCTCGGCCGTCACCTTTATTGCTGCCCAGCAGTTTGCGCTCAGCCAGGGGATGCCGGCCGAGGGGTACATGTCTACGCTGCTCACGCTGCTCGAAAGCCCGGGGATTCATATCGCGCTGTTAATCGGGGCCCTGCAAAGCAGCCGCGACCGACTGGCCGTGGATGCGCCGGCGCCGCGACCCACCGCGGAAGTGGTGCATGAGATTCTCGCTTCCCGGTCGATGGTGCTGCTGGTGGGCGGACTGGTGATCGGCTACCTCACCGGCCCCACCGGATACGAGCCGGTCAAACCGTTCTTCGAAGGCTTATTCAAAGGCGTACTGACAATCTTTCTGTTGGAGATGGGCGTCATGGCCGCCGCACGGCTGGGTGACTTGCGAGCGGTGGGCGTTTTCCTCATCGGCTTTGGCATCCTGATGCCGATCTTTCACGGCGCCCTCGCTGTGATGCTGGGCCACGCGGTTGGGATGTCGGTCGGCGGCAGTGCCGTGCTCGGCGCGATGGCGGCGAGCGCCTCGTACATTGCTGCCCCGCCGGCGGTGCGGATGACCTTGCCGCAAGCAAATCCCACCTACTACCTGACCGCGTCGTTGGCGATTACCTTCCCCTTCAATCTGCTGGCGGGCATCCCCCTGTATTTTGCCTTCGCCCGCTGGCTCGGCAGCGGCGGCTAGAACAAGGTCGGCCGACATTCACCGATCACGAAACACGAATCACCAATCACTGCTCACGCCTTCCTCCTATGCATACCACTGTTCTCTCACTCCTGACAATCATCGCCGAAGCGGTGCTCAAAGAGCGGTTGATCGCCGAGCTGATGCAAGCGGGCGCCACCGGCTACACTGTGTGGGACGTAGAGGGGGATGGCTCTCGCCGCCTCCGCAGTGGCGATGCACCGGGCGAGAACATTCGCCTCGAGACGATCACCTCGTTCGAGGTGGCCGACAAGCTGTTGGAGAAGCTGGCCCACAACTACTTCCCGCACTACGCCATGATCGCCTACACCTCGGATGTGCATGTGGTGCGTGGCGATAAGTACGTTTGAAATTCTTCCGTGGTCCGTGGTCAGTAGCAACGCGCCGCACAGGCCCCACGGACAACGGACTGCGGACCTCGAGCCCCTGACAAACACCATGTGCCAACATCACCACCCAACTCCCTCCCGTCGAACTCTCTTGGCTGGCGCCGTCGCGTTGGGCGCCAGCGCTTGGGGGCCGACGCTGGCCCACGGCGAAGCCGTAGCCGCAGCCAAACCGCCGGCGACACCCGAAGAGGCGCTCGCGCAGCTCTACGCCGGCAATGCCCGCTTCGCCGCCGGAACGCCACTGGAAGCGCATCGCGATATGGACCGACTCAAGCAAATCGCGAATAAACAAACACCCTTCGCGGCGTTCTTGGGCTGCGCCGACTCGCGCGTGCCAATCGAGTTCGTCTTCGATCAAGGCTTCGGAGACTTGTTCGTCACGCGCATCGCCGGCAATGTGGCTAGTAGCGAGAACGTCGGAAGCTTGGAGTTCGGCACCTTGGTGCTGGGCGCGAAAGTGCTGTACGTCCTCGGCCACACTCGTTGCGGCGCTGTCGAGGCAACGCTCAAAGGCGAAGAAGTCCCCGGCCAAATCAGCGGGCTCTTCCAGCACATACGCCCTGCGGTCCGGCAATCGTTTGGTGATCTCGATGTGGCCATCAAAGCGAACGTCCGGCTGCAAGCCCAGGTGCTGGCTGAGTCATCGCCAGTGATCGCCCGCCTGGTTCGCGAGAAGAAACTCATCGTCGCCGGCGGGGTGTACGATTTGGCAAGTGGCAAGGTCGAACCCGTGGATGTTGAGGTGTAGCGACCGCCCAACGCGCCGCTCCTACGAATCGGACTCGGGGTGCAGCGAAATCACCTGTTCGATGGCAATCGAGTGCTGCCGAATTTTGCTGCGCAGATTTCCCCGGGTGATCCCCAAGATCCTGGCCGCCTCCGATTGGTTGCCCTGCGTGTGCCGCAGAATGATCGGCAGCAGCGTGCGCTCCATGCGATGCAACGTCTCTTCGTACAGCGCCGTACTCCCACTGGCGAGCTGCGCTTCAATAAAACTCGCTAGGTCTCCCAGCTCTTTGCCCAGTTCGCTCGGCACAGGCGGGCTGGACGACGCGATAGATGATCTAGCAACCGGTTCTGTTTGATTGTCGGCCGCCACCGACGCCTCGGTCATCAATTGCGGCGGCAATGCGCTCAGCATCAGCACCGAACCGGACACATGCAGCAGCGCCTGCCGCAGCACGCCTTGCAGTTCGCGGACGTTCCCGGGCCACGAGTAGCCGAGCAACCGCTGCAAAGCTTCCGGGGCGATGACCTGCACGTCTCGACCAAGCTCTCGATTGAGCATCGCCAAAAAATGCTCGAGCAGCATTTTGATGTCATCCTGCCGTTCGCGCAGCGGCGGCAGGTGAATGGTGTATCCATTCAGGCGGTAGAACAAATCTTCGCGAAAATGCCCTTCGACCACCATTTGTTCGAGCGCTCGATTCGTCGCCGACACAATCCGCACATCGGTTTCGATGGTTTCATTGCCGCCTACGCGCTCGAACCGCTGCTCTTGGAGCAGTCGCAGGACTTTGGCTTGCAGAATGGGCGACATGTCGCCGACTTCGTCAAGAAAAATCGTGCCGCCGGAACATTGTTCGAACTTGCCGATCCGCCGCCCGTGAGCCCCCGTGAATGAACCCTTTTCATGGCCGAACAGCTCGCTTTCCAGCAGCGTGTCGGTAAGCGCCGCGCAGTTGACCGCCAGGAAGGGCCCTTTGTTGCGACTGCTGTACTGGAAGATCGCCCGCGCAATCAGTTCTTTCCCGGTGCCGCTTTCACCCCGGATCAGCACCGTGACATTCTGCGGCGCCACTCGGCCGACCGCTTTGAAGACCTCCTGCATCGGCGGACATTGGCCCACCAGCGCATCGCTCTTTTCGTTGGGAGTCGCGATGAGGCCTTGCTCGTGGTCGATCGCCACCGGTCGCTTCATCAAAATGCGCGACTCCACCGCCTGTTCCACGAGCTCTTGCAAGCGGTTCAGGTCGAGTGGTTTTGGCAAGTAATCGAAGGCGCCCAGCCGCATGGCCTGAATAGCCGTATCGCTGGCGCCGCTGGCGGTAATAAAGATCACCGGCAATTGCCGATCGAGTGCTTGGATGCCAGCAAACGCTTCCAAACCCGATTCGTCGGGCAAGCGCACATCCAGCAGCACGACGTCGGGCTCCGCTTGTTTGATAAGTTCCCGACCTTCGGCAGCCGTTGCGGCGCGGATGATCTGCATCTCACACGCCGCAAGTCGGCGTTCGACGAGCATTCCAATGGTGCGATCATCGTCGATCACCAGAATGGTCGCTCGGGCAGATTTTGCAGAATTCAAGGCTTCGCCGTTGGATGCAGACGGACTGGGTTTAGGAAGGGAAACGCGTGATTTGCCATTGTCGGGTGGCGCTGTGACAAGATCAACCAT
The DNA here is from genome assembly GCA_022841705.1 of Pirellulales bacterium. Taxonomy (GTDB): domain Bacteria; phylum Planctomycetota; class Planctomycetia; order Pirellulales; family Lacipirellulaceae. The sequence continues at coordinate 116,084 of JALHQZ010000002.1, read as the reverse complement.
CGGAATGTCTCCCAGTTTGATGAATCCCAGTTCGGTGGACCGCCGATTGTGAGCAGTTAGTCGCTCGGTGTGCTAACGGCGTGAGCCGGGCGGCGACTCACCGCCGCCGCAACCAGGACCCAGCGTCAACATTCTCTTCGCGACTCTCACGCCGCCCGCCAACAGCGTGTTCGTCCAGCGCCCAATCGCCACTATCCACCGGCCAATTCCCTGCTGTTTGCTCCGTCCGCGACGCGAGCTGACGAGCGGGAACCGGGGGACCGGTCCGCCCAACACGCGCTCGTCAAGGCGATTCGCTTGGGTCAGCAATTGGTGATCGAGTTCAACGGCCATCGTCCGGCGACGTAATGCTTCTGGGGCAAAGGCGATGAGTAACATGCTTGCGCCTCGAGAACTTTGTTGGCTCCCATCTGATGCTGTGAGCGACACCAAATCACTCAGCAGGGTTGTTTTCGAAGCACATGGCGTACCAATCTTCAACTCATGCTTCCCCACCCCGCTCGAAGAGCCGAAATTCCTCAGCTTAACGTGGTAGTCCGGAAACCTCCACACGATTGTGTAGCTGGTTGGTTTTTAACCAGGCTGATTGCTTCTCATCCATGCTTCGCGGGGATTGCTATGTCGACAACTTGAATTCGGCGAACCACGCACAGTGGCACATGACTTGCGTTCAGTTAGTTCCAATCGGCCGCGAATTGTTCCGACCGACCAGTTTCCCCACACTCGCTCGGAGGATTCGTACCATGTTATCCTGGGCCCTCACATTTCTGGTGATCGCGTTGATCGCTGGGGTGTTCGGTTTCGGCGGCATTTATGTCGCGGCTGCTGGCATCGCCAAGATTTTGTTCTTCCTGTTTCTCATCCTGTTTGTGGTGAGCCTGCTGATGGGACGCACTCGCGACCCGCTTTAACGACTGTCAACACACGCGTGGGGAGGGCGCCGCCGTTGCAGCACGGTCGGACGCCCCCACCCAGCACGTCTGCAGAAGTTGGCCCTCGCTCCGCGAAGGCAAATACCTGCTCATGCAATCTCGTCCAATCCTCCGCGCATTCGCGTCCGTGGGTGCGGAGCGCGCACGAAAAAAGCCCGGCTGCAGGGGACTGCAGTCGGGCTTTCATAGGCCGACCAATAACACTTTGACGCATCACGATTTGAGCAAGTCGTTAGACAACGCTCGATGACTATTCTTCACGCGACAGATCGGGGAGTCAAGGCGGCACACTCATTTTTTGACAAATTTCAGTAGGAGCCGTACAGATGGAGACTTCCGCTCCCATTCGCATTACGATCGGACACGGCATTTCTGAAAACCGCGCCGAGCTCGTCGCCGCCGTTAACTCTCTCGGGTACGAGGTCGCCGCCGAGGTCGATTCCCGCCGAAAACTGCGCGAACGGTTACGGGCCGAGCGGCCCGACTTGGTCCTTACCGCACTGGAATACGACGACGGAGATGTGATTGGCGTGCTGCTCGAGCAGTCGCACACCGATCCCTTCCCGGCGATCATCACCACCGACACGGATTCGCTCCGCAACGTCGAGCGGGCCCTGCAGGATCATGTGATGGCGTACCTCGTGGAGCCGGTGGACAAAGAACAAATCAAGCCAACCATCTACTTGGTGCTGAAGCGATTCGAGGAGTTTCAGGCGCTTCGCGCCGAGGTTGAAGACCTGCAGCAGGCGCTGGCTGATCGCAAACTCATCGAACAGGCGAAAGGCATGTTGATGGCCCGTGAACAGCTGCCTGAAGCGGACGCGTTTCGCCGGATGCAGAAAGCAGCATCGCATCGCCGTGTCAAGCTGGTGGAACTCGCCCGCGCAGTGCTGGCAGCACACGACCTCGCGCTGAATGGCGATTGACGTCTTGACGCCCACCGTGGTCCCAAACCGGTCATCGGACTCCGCATATCAACCGAGATGGCTTCTGCACAGCCGTTTTTCACAAAGCGCGCAACTGGCGCCGGACTTGCATTGTTCAATCACCAGCCTCGTCGGCACTCACTCACGCCACTCATAAGGAGCAAGACCATGAACTGGGACACAGTCAAAGGAAGTTGGAAAGAATTCGCAGGTCAAGTGCAACAGCGCTGGGGCAAGTTGACCGACGATGATGTCGCCGTCATCGATGGCAAACAGGAAGAGCTCGTGGGCCGCCTGCAGAAGCATTACGGCATGGCCAAGGACGAAGCGGAACGCCAAGTCGAAGAGTTCTGCCACACGTGCAATAAACCCCGCTAGCGTCTCGTCCCGTCTCGCCAAGATGGGTTTCAGTTCACATTCAAACACTTCCCTGGGGATCTCAAAATGACCAAGCTCTTTCAACCGCAATTTTATCACAAGTTCGGTCTCGGCGCACTTGCCGCCTGCGGCTTAGCCTTCACGGGCTGCTCTGATGCGACTTCTTCGAACGATGTCCTCGCCGCAAAGGCTGATGTGCACGAAGAGCAGCGTGAACTTGAAGCTCAGAAACTGGAATCCGCTGGCGAAGTCGCCGAAGCGCAGGCGGAGTTTGAACCCAATCGTCAAGTGGTCAACAAGCCGGTGGTGAATGGCGAAGAAGCCGCCGACGCCCGCGAAGAAGTCGCGGAAGAAAAGTCTGACCTTGTCGACGAACAGTACGATGAAGCGGCCGACGTACAGGACGAGGCGGAAGACGTCACCGAAGCGAAAGATGAACTTCAGGCAACGCAGCTGAAGTATCAGGCTACGCAAGCTCGCGACAAGTATCTTGCCGAGCGTGAAGCTATCCGGGTGAAGGCCCAAGCCCAACTCGACGCGATGCAAGCCGAGTACGACGCAGCGCAAGAGAATCAGCGTGCTGATCTCTCCGCCCGGATTGATGCGTACGAGGCCGTGCTGGAGAAATTTGACGAGGCGGTAGATGCCGTGGAAAGTCAACCAGTGCTGGATTGGCAACTCAAGCGTCCTGCCGTAGAAGCCGCGGAGAAACTGCTGACTCAAACGAGTGTCAACCAATAACCAGCGGTTGTGACGACAAGCGCTGCTCACATAGATTGCGGTCACCGATCCGGATCGGTGACCGCTTTTTCTGCGCCGGCGCATTCGTGGGGTGGGTTGTCCCGCCGCCGACACGGTTCGCCCCCAAAATTCGCTTTCTCGGCGGGCAACCCACCTTTTCGCACCGACAAAGATCGTAGGTTAAACCGCAGACGATAACGACCAACCAATTCGACCACGTTGAGTCGCCGGGGGTTTGGACCCACGCTACACGGGCGCCGGTTGCGGCGCCCAATTGGCGATCAATTCCCGCAGCGTCTCAATGCTGATTGGTTTAACGAGGTGGCGATCAAAGCCCGCCGCTTCCGAGCGCTCCCGGTCGAGGTCCTGGCCATAGCCGGTGAGCGCGACGAAATAGGGGCGCTGTGGCGCGAGGCTCGCCGCAAGTTGTGGTAAGAGCTCATAGCCTGACATGCCTGGCATGGCGATGTCGGAAAAAACAATGTCCGGTTGAAACTCCGGCGCCACCTGCAGCGCTTCTTCGCCGTCATTCGCCACGGCCACCGTCTGTCCCATCCGCGTGAGCAACTTCTCCAGCAAATACACGGCGGCGCGGTTGTCGTCAACAATCAGCACCCGCGCCGATCGGCCGTTCGTATTGGCGGGTTGCGGCGAACTCGCTTCAATCGCCGCCGTCTGATTCGTCAGCGGCAGCGTGATAGTGAACTCGGCGCCCTGGCCGAGGCCCGCGCTCGTGGCCGTGATGTGTCCGCCGTGCATGTCTACCAGGGTTCGCACCAGCGTGAGCCCGATTCCCAATCCCCCTTGCGCCCGGGTGTCGGAAGTATCCACCTGGGAAAAAAGCTCGAAGACATGGGGCAACATCTCGGGGGCAATGCCGATGCCATTGTCGCGCACGGAGATCTTTACCGCATCCTCAGCGCGCTGCACGGCGAACGCTAAGTGGCCGCCGGGCGGCGTGTACTTGGCCGCGTTTACGAGGAGATTCGCGATGATCTGCGCCACCCGTGCCCGGTCCCCTTCGATCGTCATGGGCTCGGCGCAAATGTCCGTAACCAGATGGTGATTCGCGGCCGCAATCAGCGGTTGGCTCATGTCAAGCGCTGTGGCCACCGCTTCTTGCACGGCGAAGATCTCACGCTTGAGCTGAAGCTTGCCGGTGGCAATCCGTGAGACATCCAACAGGTCTTCGATCAGTCGGCTCAATTGTTGGCATTGCCGCTGGGTGATGGCGGCGTAATCACGCACGTTATCGGGCCGGTCGGCTTCGAGTTCGATTAACTGGGCGGCCGAGTAGAGTGACGTGAGCGGGTTGCGAAGTTCGTGGGCCAGTGTCGCCAAAAACTCGTCCTTCCGTTTGTTCGCCAGCTCCCGGTCGAGCGCGAGCTGCGTTTTCTGCATCGCCACCGCGGCCAACTGGGCCAATTGCACCAGCACCGCTTCATCGTCGGCATCGAAGTCCATGTTCCGCTTCTTGCCGGCTAAATACAGCATGGTACGGGTCCGATTGCCGCCGCCCGGGAAGCGTACCGCGATCATCCCGCCCACTCCAAATGCATTCGGCTCGAGCTCGCACAACTGCTGCCAAGCGACATCGCCCTGTAAACTGTCGCCATCGAGCAGCGCAGCCCCCCGCTCCGCACATGCGACGTTTGCGCGCCGTGCCAGGTCTTCCACCAGAGCGGGGGGGAGTTCCTGCGAAACTTGGGGCGAAAACGATTGCCGATTGCACTCCACGCAATCATCGTCTTCCGACATCTCACACGTTGCGGCGTAGTGCGCCTTAATCAGCCGCCGAGCGCCGTGCGTAAGCGTCAGTAGGATGCCTTCGGCATCTTCCGCGGCGTTAATCTGCAGGGCCAAATCGGCCGCCGCTCGCAACTGTTCGGTCCGGAGGTTGGCCTCGAGCGCAGCCTTCACTCGATCGGAGATATTCTCGTGCGAGACCACCACGCGCACCAAATCGCCCCGATGGAAGCGGGTCACCCGCATCAGAAACCAGCGCTGCTCCCCGGGCGAATGGCACGAATACTCCAGTTCGCCCTGCGTCATCTCTCCGCGGAGGACGCGCTGGATGAGCACTTCGGCTTCGGAGCGGGGCGGCTCTCCTTCGGCGCCATCGGTGCATACGTGAATGTAGTTGCTGCCGACGCCGTAGTGCGGCAAGGTCCAGCCATTCGCCTGCGCAAATTGCACCCACGCGCGGTTGACGGTTAGGATGGTTCCCTCTTCGTCCAGAACCGCGATGTGGCTGGAAAGCGCATCGAGCGAAGATCGGAGAAAGTCTTCGCTGGCGGTAAGCTGTTCGCGAAAGAGTTTATTGTCGTTAATGTCCGTACAGGTGCCGAACCATCGGCTAATTGCGCCCTGCTCGTCCCTCACCGGCAAGCCCCGCCCGAGAAACCACCGGTACTGACCGTCCGCCGCGCGAAACCGATACTCAATTTCATAGGGGCTGGACTCCGCCACCGATTCCTGCCACCGCTCGTAGGTGCGCTCGCGGTCATCGGGGTGCAGATAATCAAGCCATTCCTCGCCCAGGCATTCGCTGGCGGTACAACCTACATATTCGTACCACCGATGGTTGAAATACAATACTTGGCCATCGGCACGAGTGATCCACACGATCTGCGGCACCGCATCCGCCAGGTTACGAAGTTGCGCTTCTCGCCGCTGCGATTCTTGGGCGACGGCAAGAATCGTTTCCTGCTGCCGCTTGGCGGAGAGCTGAATCATCCGCGCCACGCCGATCAGCAGCAGTGTGCCGAGCGAGACCATCGCCAGCCAAATGGCCAGCCGAAGTCTGTGCGCTTGCTCCGCGGCCTGCCAGCGTTCGTTGAGCAGATGAGCCTCTTCCACCGTCATCTCATCTTCAAGCTTACGCACGGAGATGATCTGCTTTTCTAACTCTGCTTTCAGTTCACTCGGTGGGGTCTCGCCGGATGCAAGCTGTGCCCTGTACTTTAAGCCAACCGTTTGAAAATCTTTCAGCGCGGCTTGCATTTGCCGAATCCGAGTCTGTTGCTGCGGGTTATCCGCAGTCAACTTGTGCAGGGATTGGAGCTGAAGTTCGACCGATTCAAGCGTCTGCAGGCAGTCGTCTAGATTCTCGCCTGTCAGATCGGACAAGCGCGTGCGAATTTCGGTAATGCTGCTGCTGAGTTCCGCGAGTGCAAACTGCACCTTATGGGTATGCGCGACCCACTCGTAATCGACTTGCAGTTGCCGCTCACTACGATAGCTGACGGTAGCGCCGATGGAGAGCGCCGCAAGCAAGATTCCGGCGCCAATCAGAACCGCAGAATTGAGACTAAAGCGCATACTGCCGTCGGTAGGGATTCACCCTCTCAGCGTGCTGCGGGCGCTGAAGTGTGAGCGGACTCAAGAAAAATCGAACCGCGAGGCGCGCCGCAGCGCATCTTCGCGCTGCCATAGCGTGTTTGAGGCTCCCCTAATTTACGGACCAAAACCGGGGAACCGCCAAGCCGCGTTCAACCTAACTCACTTTAGAGCGAGTTTCAACAGCCAAAATTGCGAAATGGTCAGAAATCCGCACCGGTTGCGGAGCACGGGTAGGCCACCACGATTTGGTTCTCAATCGTCTTCACGCCAGGAGCACGCGCCGCCCAATACTGGGCAAGTTGCTTCACGTGATAGCAGTTCACGACTCCCCGCAGCACCAATCGGCCCCCGCGGAGGCGCTGGGCGTAATCGCCCAGCCGCCGCGAATCGTGGGAGTTCAGGTAGCTGCGAATGGCGGCTAACTGGGCATCGCGCTCCAACATCGCTTGGGCCCGCAAACGATGGGGAGAAACTCGGGGGTAAACCACGTCGCATTCGATTGTCGGCACAACCGCCTCGGGAGGGTTGAAAGGTTAACGAAGGGAAAAGTCGCAGGATCGAAGAGTGAAGGCGATGCTGCACCGGAGTCCAATCGCGGTGATCAAAAATCACACCCGCGATAGAACATGAGCAGAATCACAATCGGCAAGGGCAGGCCGATCAGCCAAGCGAAGATGCCGTACTTGATCTTACCGCCGCGGGTTTCGGGCGTGTCGAGCGGAGGAATTTTGGTCTCGGTAGCCATAAAGATTTCCTTTCTGGGTATTTCGTCAGCCGCCCGGGCACCCTTTGGGTGGGCTAGCGCCCGGCGGCTGATGGCGTTAGCTGTCCTGGGAATAAATCAAACACACATACGGCGGGATGCGGAAACTGGCCGAGCTCGCTTGACCATCGCGCGCTTCGCCATCAGCCTGCACATCGCCGGTATGTTTGTCATCGAACGCTTCGCTGTAACCTTCCCATTGGGTATTCACCCGCAGGGTCCAGCGGCCCTTTGCGGGGAGACCAAGGTGGTAGTCTTCCCACAAGTGATTGGCGAAATTGGCGACCACGATCGTGTCATCACCGGGTCCGCCTTGGTCGAACCGGCGGAAGGCGATGATTTTCCGTTCGTTGTTGACGTGGAATACTTCGATGTTTTGGGCCGTCAATCCGCGCGTCACATCGTTCAAGTTGCGTCGGGCGGAAATCAGATCGCGGTACAAGTCGACGAGTCCGCGGTAGCGCTTCTCCCGGTTCCACTTCAGCGGCTTGGTGTCGTCGAACCACCCGGTCCGCAAAAACTCTTGGCCTTGAAACAACATGGGGATGCCCGGCGCGGTCATCACCATCGCCGCGCCCAGCGTCGAGCGGGCTTGAGCGTGCCAACCATCGGGGTCCTCGGGATTGATTTCCGACGGGACCCGCTGCTTGCCGTTGGCCACCTCATCGTGGGATTCGGTGTAGACCACACGCTCGAAGACGTCGATATTGTATTCGTGAAGCAGCGCCCCTTTCACCTTCTCCATGCAGCGGTGCTCGTCGTGCACTTGCGTGAGCACGTCGCGCAACGGATGTACAAACCCCGCATCCCATTGAGCGCCAAATCCCGCGCCGCCCAACTCCTCCGGCTTGGTGAGATACTCATCATTCTGTAAGTCCTCCGCGATTGTAATCCGGCTGGGGTACCGCTCCGCCACTTCGCGGTTGATCCATTGGGCAAGCGACCAACCTTCGGGAATCGGCTTCTCGAGCATGGCGTCAACACTGCGGATGAACAGCGTCATGTCAAACCGCAGCCCGTCGATGTGATAATCCTCCAGCCACATCAGGGCGTTGTCGCAAATGTATTGCCGCACTTCGCCCCGGCCGTAATCCGGCCGCGTGTCGCCCCAAGGCGTGCTGCTGCGCCAATCGTTGTAGAAGTAGATGCCCCCTTTGTCGTTTTCGCTCCAGCCGTCGAACTGCCAAAGGTCCAGGTCCGAAGGGCCGAAGTGGTTATAGACCACGTCGAGAATTACTCCGATGCCCCGCTGGTGCGCCGCGCGAATAAATTTCTTCAGTCCGGCGGGTCCGCCGTAGGCGCTCTCCACCGCGAAAATATGCGCCGGGTTGTAACCCCACGAGATATCTCCTGCGAATTCCGCCACGGGCATCAGCTCAATCGCATTGATGCCGAGCTCTTTAAGATAATCGAGCTTGGCGATGGCGTCCTCAAAGGTACCGACGGCCGGGCCACCGGAATCGGGCCGGGAAAAAGTACCCAGGTGCAGCTCGTAAATCACTAGCTCGTTCCACGGCGCGAGTTCGAAGTTGTTCTCCCCCCAATCGAACTCGGGGTCGGGGATCACTCCTTCGCCCACCGAGTTCGATACTTCGCGCGCGTAGGGATCAATCCGGTCCATCGTTTGCTTACCGCGCACGATGCGGAACTTGTACCGGTCACCGATCGAAGCTTCCGGCACTTCTGTGAACCAGGTGCCCTGATCCTCGCGCTGCATGGGGTGCGCATCGCCCGACCAGCCATTGAACGAACCGATGACGTACACCGCATCGGCGTGCGGCGCCCACAGACGGAACGCCGCGCCATGTTCCAGAATCGTAACTCCCATGCCTGTTTGCACGGTTTCAACTGTGGTTTCCATATGTTCGTTCCCTGAAGTTGATTATTACTTGCCAAGCGCGATCCACGGAAAGCCGAAGCGGACATTACATCCGGTTGCGGAACCGCGGCACGATGAGGCTAATCACAAACAACACCAGGAAAACGAGAAACAAAATCTTGGCGAACTCGGTCGCCGCACCCGCAATGCCGCCAAAGCCGAGGACGGCGGCGACAATCGCGATGATGAAGAACGTCACGGCCCAGTTAAGCATGAGAGTGGTCCTTGTGTACGGGAAAAAAACAACAGCAGGTTGTGGTAAAGAGCAAATCGGGCGCCAATCGGCTAGGCGGCCAGGAACACGCCAATCCGCTTCAGCGGCTCCAATTCATCGCATACAATTTTGGCGATCAGCAGCAGCGGAACCGCAAGCAAGGCCCCGCCGAGTCCCCACACAGCGCCCCACATCACCAGCGATAGCATAATCATCACCGGATTTAGTTCCGTTGTTTTGCCCAAAAGTCCGGGGGTGATGAAATTGCTTTCGATCATGTTGAGTACCCCATAGATCGCCGGCGCCATGAGCGCTGCGCCCAAACTGTCCAGTGACACCAAAGCGACCACAAAGACCACAGCGGAACCAATCAGCGCGCCGGCGAATGGCACATAATTGAGCACCGCTACTAAACAGCCCCAGAGCACCGGATTAGGCATCCCCAACAGCGCGAGTCCAAATCCCACGGCGACACCCAGCCCGATGTTGATCGCCGTGATCGCCAGCAGATACTGCGAGACCCGCTGCTCCACCTGCCGCGAAATCTGCACGCACATTTTCTTGTCGGTGAGGGTCGGCATCACCCCCACCAGTTTTTCCAAGAACCGGTCGCCAGCCGCCATCAGAAAGAACAGCAGCACCAGCGTGGTCGAGAGCGTCGCCATCATCCCGCCGGTGGTGTTGAGCAGCGCCCCGGCGATGCTGGGCTGTTGAACCTGCACCGCCTGCGGCTGCTTCTGCTGCTCCGAGGGGAGAGAGGTGAGATCGGTCACTTGTTGGCTCGCTTGGTTCAGCCGCGCGAACGGCCGCGACAGCGGGGCGAGCTTCGTGCGCACCTGTTTGATTGTCTCCGGCGCCGTGGCGATCCAGCGATTTGCTGGCCCCCACACGGCGCCCGCAAAGCTAACGGTGAGGATTCCGAGGATGGTGAAGACTACCACGGCGCTCACAGTGTTCGATAAACCTAGCTTGCTCACCCGCCGAGTCACTGGCTTGATGACTAGGTTCAACACGAACGCCAGCACAATCGGAAAAAGCGCCGACCGCGCGAAGTACAACAATTGCACGGATGCCGCCAACGCGATGATTCCTAGCAGTACATCGCGGCGAACCCGCGGATCGACCGTCGGTCCTTCGTCCCCGTGTTCCATCTCCGGCCAGATGGCCAGCTCGTTCGGCATTTCTTCGCTGGCCAACGCAGCGCTACTGCCAGATCCAGTGCGGGGTGATTCTGTGTTCGGTAGGCGAGAGCCAGCAGCGTCCATCGTGGTAGTTCCTTGTACAGAGGCGGCGAGAGCGTGTTCCCTTACGCAAGCTCTGCGCCAAGGAGATTTCCGCGTTCGAGCCAACATCGCGCCTCGGGACAACGCGAAACGACTTCTCGCAGCACGCTGATTGAGCGGTGAACGCCCAGCTTGATCGTTTTTTGCCCAGCGTAGGCCCTAGCGATCGCGTCGTTCTGCGCTCAGAAGACAGACTTTTGGGTCCCATCCCCGCTCCGCGGGGAACTGGAGCTTTGGCGCAGGGTTTGCTTTCTTCCTTCGCATTAACTCACTATCCCGTTCCACCAGGAACACTTTTTTCAGGGAGAACCTAAACATGGCCAGTCACACTCAAATGGAACTGAAGTCGAAATGGAACGACCTCAAAGATCAGATCAGCGAACACTGGTCACAAATTTCGAGCGACGAACTCAACCACGTCGGCCACAACGCCCAGAAGTTGATCGCCTACATCGAGAACCGCACTGGCGAAGCGAAGGACGAAATCGAAAAAGTTCTTTCCGGCCTCGATGACAAGGCCGCGTCGCTTTATAACCGTGCTTCGGCCGTCGCCAAGGATTACATGGCCGGCGCTTCAGAAGCGACGAAAGAGAAGGCTCAAGAAGTCTGGAAGATGGCCGAGCAACGCGGCGCTGAAGCCAAAGAAATGGTCCGCAGCCGGCCCGGCGAATCGATTGCTGTGGCATTCGGGGCCGGAATCGTCGCGGGCGTGATCCTCGGGCTCGTAGGCCGCTCGCGCTAAATGTGTTGCTACGGTGTTGACAAAAGTTTTGTGTGCCGCAGGTTTCTCACGTGCTTAATGGACTGCACGCTTATTCCCCTCCCTAGCGTCGCGTGAGAACCTGTCGCACCTTACTTCAGCGTATAACCTCCCCTCCGCCATGTCCCGTCACCAAGCCACTTCCGCTGATATTGCCCGCCTGCACGAGTTGCGCGAGCGGTGTTTAGTGCACGGCCAAGTCATTCGTGAACAGGTTGGCGATAAGCTCAGCCTGCCCAGCAAACTACTTCGGCATCCTTTACTAACGGTGGGAACCACGTCCGCGCTGGCCCTCGTCGCGGCTCCGCTGATGCTGCGTGCCGCTGGGCGCTTGCGCAGCGGTGGACGCGCAACGTCGTTCATGCGTGGCGCGGGGAGTGGTTGGGCTGGCGTGGCAAGTATCCTTGCCGCCCCACTGATCGACTTCGCTTTGCAATCCGCCCTCAAATGGCTCGAGCAACGCCAACCGCCAGCACCCCCTCGGAAAGGGCGCGAGCTCCTGCCACTCAATCCATCCAATCACAGTAGTAACCCAACTCGTTCTCGACTTTAATGCGGTCCGGTCCGCCGGACTCACCGCTTCACAAGAACACGGATATGTCCCCCTCCAACGGCGCTACCGCTGACCCTCCCCGTGTCGAACCGCCCTCGGCGTGGCATTTGCTGCGCAAGGACTTAAGCGAACTGCTCTCCATTCAAGGGCGGCTGTTCATGAAGGAAAGTCGCACCGCGCTACGCCACGCCTACTTGGCGGCGGAGGTCGTCGCGGCGGGAATGGTGATTGCCGCCCTCGCTGGCGCCCTGTTGGTTTTCGGCGGCGCCGATGAGCTGTACGCGAATACGGACCTCACGCTTGGCCAAAGCCGTCTGATCATTGGCGCCGTGCTCACCGTCATTGCCATCGTCGTGCTCCGCAAAGGCATTGGAAGCTGCCGCGCCGCTGGGCGCGACTTCGATCTATCCGTCGAAGAGCTTCAAGAAACTTCACGCTTCTTATCGCAGTTGGTGTCGGGTTCCAAGCAGCCGCCCACCACTAAGCCCGTTACTCCCTCAACTACGTTACCTTCAACCGCCGGAGGATCCGCCCATGTCCGTCGCTTCTAAACCGACTTCGTACCGCGACTTTTCGGAGCCCGGTAGGCGTGGCTCGGCTGAATTGAGTGATGATTTGCCGCCGGAACTTTCCGGACAAATCGTCGACTTGCTGGCCGACTACACCCGCCGCAGCCCCGGCGCCGTCGCCCTGTGGTGCTTTGGAATCGGCTTCGTCCTGGGGTGGAGGCTCAAACCTTGGTAAGCTGTGTGAGGCCCGCTTCCGGTTGGCCCGCGAAGCTGTTCCGCTTGACTGACCTCCTGCGATGTTAGCTCCAAAGTTGCGAACCATGTCCGCTCGGGAGAATTTTGCTCGGTTGGAGTTTGCGCATTCGCACCGGTCGGGACTCGCGGCGGAACAGTACTCGGCCGACGCTTTAACCCCGGCTCCCGGTGTCCGCTCCGTCGAGCGCTCGGCCCGGTCTTATTTGGTGCTCGTGGTGGATGACTCCGCTTCCAATCGGCGGATCCTACACGATGCGCTCTACAATCGGGGGCATCAGGTGCTCCTGGCGGTTAACGGCCTGCAAGCAGTGGAAGTGTGGCAAACCCACCAACCCGATGCAATTCTCATGGACCTGCAAATGCCCATCGTCGGCGGACTCGAAGCGACTGCCCGTATTCGGGCCGCAGAGGATGAGCTGTATCCTCGGCGGCGCGTGCCGATCATTGCCGTCACGCAAAATCACACCGCCCCGGATCGGATGAGCGCTCTGGCCGCCGGCGTGGACGATTTTCTCGCGAAGCCCACCACTGCCGCTGCGGTAGTGGAAGCCGTCGAACGACTCGCCGGCAACTCGCTCCGCGAGTCGTCCCGCTCCGCGCAGGATCGAGAGCATCCGGCATGAGCTCCACCGCAGCCAGCGCCGACCCTCCACCTGACGGACCCCCCAACTGGCGCGAGCAGTACCAGTCCGCCTTGGAACGCCTCGGCGGCGACGATGAACTCTTCCTTGACCTCGCGCAAATGTGCTTGGAAGACGCCGTCCAACTGAAAGTGGCCGCCCGCGCCGCGCTCGCCGCCGGAGAACAAGACGCCGCCGCCCGCGCGGTCCACAGCCTTAAGGGTTTAGCGGCCAACTTCGACGAACGTGAGCTCACCGCGCTGCTCGACCGCGCCGAGCGGTTGGCGCTCGTCGGCGAACTCCCCACGTGCGAGCGCGAACTGGAGCAGGCCCAGCCGCGAATGGCGGCGCTCGCTGCCGAGCTCCAGCGGATTCTTGATCTGGAACGGCCGGCGTAGAGATAAGGGGTCGGGTCGGCTCAGTAGAAAACCCCAAGTACCAGAAGAATAAGGACGTTGTGGGTGAGCGCCAATAAGCGAAGATCGCGGCACTGACTCCAGTAGGTGCGGCCGTTGACGTGCGCGCCTTGGCGACGTTTGATCATCGACATCACGGTTTCCACCTGAGCGCGCTGGCGATAGGCATCACGATCGAACCGAACTTGCATCAGTCGCCGGTATCGCCCGGTGGCGGGTTTGGTGGTCGGCCGACCATGCTTGGGAGGAATCACCGTCCGAATGCCATGCTGGTCCCGCGCAAATTTGTGATTGGGTTCCGAATCGTAGCCCGCGTCGGCGGCCAACTGCGAGATGCGGATGCGCTGCACGGCGTCGGCGAGCAGCGGTTGAAACTCGTCGATATCAGGTCGCGGACCCCGCCGTGTTTGAAAGGCGTAAATGAAATGGTCCTCAATGCCCGTCACCACGCCCAATTTGGGGTAGTGATGATAAACCACGGTTTTCCAGGGATTTCCGACTCGATTTCGGCGGCGGACGAAGTACCCACTGGCGGCGCTGCACTCCAGGCCGGTCGAGTCGATGGCGGCCCGAGGGACCCGGCGTTTGCGTCCCAAGTGGAGCTGCACAGCGGTCTTGAGAAGTCGTCGGGCCGGCGCAGTTTGCAGGAGTCGCCGCGACGCTTTTTGCAGGGTGGTGAAGTGCGGAACCTGTTTCAATTCCAGAGCCTCGACAAGCGTCGGATGGTCCTGGAGGTGCGCGACCAAACCGCGGTAATCGGTCCGCAACAGATTCTTCAGCACCAAGCACGCGAAGAGTTGATGCTGGGTGAACTTCTTGGGACTAAAGCGGTGCGCGTACGCCGGCAACGACCGCCGCGCTGTGGCCAGCGCAGCGAGCACCACGGCTTTCGGAGATTTGCTGGTCTGCGCCATACTGCTGGTACGACAGACCCAGGCGCGATTGTTTAGCTAGCATCGATGGTTTTCTACAGAGCCCCCTTAAGTTCTTTTCAGCGAGGGCATTTTGGCTTGCGCTCGTTTTCGATTTGCCGTGTAATGCGGGGCCCGATGCAGCGGACCGCTGCGAAGAGTACGAGCATCACCACCATGCTCGCCGGTTCCGGCACGCTCTCCGCCGACGCGAGAGCGGTCAAGTTGCCCGATTGGCCGAAGTTGTTACGCCAGGTGTTGTACTGCGCTACGCCAATGGTTCCGCCCGTCGGATCATTCGGTAGCACGGTGGTCGTGCCGACGTTGTCGCGCCATGTCGTGTAGTCCGCCGCGTCGACGATGTTGTCCTGGTTGTAGTCGCCAGCGAGTCCAGAAGGGGAGGTGACCACCAGCTGCAGGGCTCCCGCGTCAAGCGAGTAGCCCCACCGAAGGTCACCCGGCAAGGCTGGCGCTAATAAGCTGAAGGTGGCCGTGAGCGAGCCTGCCGTTAGAATCGGGAACGTCATCCCCGCCGTGGGCATGAAGCCATTGGCCAGCGACACCACAATGTCGCCCTCCAGACTCGCCGCGCCCGTGACCGTCAGGTTGTCAAAATCGCTCTCGCCTCGCAGGCTCACGCTCAGGTCGGCGGTGGCTTGCTGCGTGAGCGCTGCGACGGTTGCGTTGTCGAACGACATGCGCGAATCGGCCTGCAGCTCGACGGAGCCAGTGACGCTGGCGTCCACCACGTTCAGCGCGTTGCCGGCCAAGATGACTACGCTCGCGGCGTTCAACAGACCGCCGCTGTTGACGTTGACCAGCGAACCCGTGCCTGCCGCAAAGACAGCGTCCGCTACGACGCGCCCGGTGTCTTGAACGATCAGCTCGCCGCGTGTTGTCGTACCCTGGCCAAGCTGGATCAGTGTGGCGCCGGTCCATTCCGACGGACGCCCGGGGCCGGGAATGTCGAGAGCCGCGCCAGAGACAATGACCCGACCGCCGCTGGCGTCGCTGCCACCGATGATAGCGGCGGCGCTGGTTGTCAGTTTGCTGCCGTGAAGGATGCGCAACAAACCGCCGTTCGTCCCGTTCGCGTCGAGCGGGTTGAGATCGGCGACGAACACGTCGACATCAGAGAAGGGGAGGAGGGGTGCGTCGCCGACCTTGAGGATTCCGCCAGCGCTGATCGTGACATTGCCCGCGTTGGCGGTGAAGGCTCCCGTGGATTCGAGCGAGAGGTTGCGGGTGCTGGTCCAGGAGGAGCCGGCGCCGGTGACGGTGACATTCGCGCCGCCGCGGATGAGGTTGAGTGCAACGTAGCCATCGCGGCTGGTCACTTGGCCGCCATTGGTAATGCTAAGTTCACCACTGCCGCGCACGCCCACGCGCAAATCGCCATTGCCCATGTTCCACCGGGCAGTGGGGCCGCTGACGTCGACCAGCCCCCGACCGGCGTCGAGTTCCAGGCCGATCGTTCCCCCCAGCGAGTTGACCACGCCGCCAGAGACATTCAGCCGTGGCCCATCACCCAAGACGGTTCCCAGGACAATGCGGGCCGTGAGCGCATTGACGGTCGTTCCCGCGTTGACATTTAGCTGCGCGCCGCGATCGAGGGTGATGTTGCCCGCCGAGCGTTGGGTGAATTGCGAAGTTCCTTCGAGGGTGACCGTTCCGCCGTCGAGGGTGGTCGTGGCGGTGTTGGGGACGATCTCGCCGACGCGCAACAGGCCGTTGCCCCGCATCGTGACGTTACTTCCGGCGGTGGTGGAAAAACTGCCGTTAACGCGGACTTCGGGTTCGCTGCCAGTGGTGCTGATCGCGGCGGGGCCGACGAGGGCCAGGTTACCGATGACACTGAACCGCCCGACCTCCCCGGCGTTGGTTCCGGTCGGATCGAAAAGATTGACGATGGTTCCCTGGCCGAGGTTGGCGTCGCCGCCGACATTCAGCAGCGAGCTGTCAACGGTGAACGAGGCCGCCGAGGTCGCGCTTCCGCCCGTGGTGAAGTTGCCCGTTCTGAGCTCCCCGCCGGTGCGAACGATGACGTTGGCGGCGCCGTTGGCAGCAACGCGCAGCGGGCCCATATTGATCAGCCCGCCGGTCTGGACGGTCGTGTTAGTCGTTGTGCCGGTGGCAAAAGCCCAGTCGGTGATGACAGCCGTGAGGGGCGAGTTGTACTGGGCGGCGTTCTCGATCGTCAGCGAGCCGTTGCCGATGTCGAAGTACTGGCCGACGTTGAACCGGGCGAGCGAGCCCGTGACGCGGATCGTGCCGCGGTCCGAAAGAGTCTGCCCGAAGAGGGTGTCGTTGTAGATTGCGTTGTTGAAGGTGAGGGTCGCATTCTGGCGGATGATCATCGTCCCGCCGGAGCGATCGAATCGGCTCCCCTGATTGAAGGTGGCGTTTTGGGTGAAGGCGACCGTGCCCCCCAGCACGTCCAGGTCGGCGAAGTTGTTGAAAGTGGCGCCCCCCTCGAAGTTCATCTCGCCAGCGTCGGCGCCCGAGTTGTTCAGCGTTAACTGCACGGGCCGATTTCTCGTTCCACCGCCAGCGATGAACGTGCTGTTGACGGTGAGCTTGCCCCCCGACACGTCAACGGTGGCCTGTCCGTCGTTGTCGCCGACGCGAAGTTGATCGAGCGTGGCGACGGCCGTTCCGCCGATAGTAACGTCGGCCCAGCCGGCGAATCCGCGGCCCCAGTCGGTGACGTTCTGCGCGGTATAGGAGGAGCCAGTCCCCGCCACGATCAGTTCGCCAAAGCTGCCATTGCCGACGTCGATGTAACTTTGGCTGCTGATTTGAGCGCCGCTCTGCACCCACAGCTCCACCAGATCATGAACGTTAAATCCGCCGGTGAGGTTGATGCGGGTGTTAGCGCCCCGGACATCCAGGAGCGAATCGGTCCCCAGGGTGAGCGTGCCGCCGCTCACGTTCATCGTGCCGCCGAGCATCCGGTGGCTTTCGTTCGCCGCCAATCGCAACTCGCCGCTGTTGAGATTGATCACGGCGGACTTGTTCATCGACAGCGCGCCGCTGGTGTAAAGAGTGGCGCCGTTCTGCATCGTGAGCTCGGCCTTCTCGTCGAGCGTGAGTGTGACGGTTCTCAGGTTGAATCCGTCGAACGTGATATTGTTGACGGGCCGGGTCGGGGTGAGGCCATGTGTAAACGTGGTGTTGCCGGTGACGTTCAGCACCGAGCCGCCGACCTTGGTAAACGAGTAGGGGGCGCCGAACACTCGATCGATGATCCGGAAGCCGGCGACGGTGGTGTTCTGGTCGAGCCGCACGTCGGTCCGCAAGACCGCGGTGGAGTCTCCGGTGAACAAAGCGGTGTCGGTGGTCTCGGGCAGAACAACACCGGCCCAATTGCCGTTGAAGTTGAAGGAGTTAGAGAAGGTTCCCCACCACAGCCGATCCGCCCCGTGCGCCGGCGCGGTCAGTGTCGCGAGGGTGGAGAACAGCACAACGACGGTGATAACGAGCGGACGAACGACAAGCATGGGAGAGGACTCCGGGTGGCGGCTTCGTTACGGCTCGCCACATGCTACCACCGATCCCCGCCGCCGGGTAGCAAGGATCCCCGCAATGGCTGGAGAACTACAAAGTCGCGATTTCTCCCTCTCCCTCCGGGAGAGGGCAGGGGTGAGGGTGGAGTGGGTACCGACCAGTTTCTCTGTGAAGCCGGCCCTCACCCAACCCTCTCCCGGAGGGAGAGGGCTACGATGCGTGCGATACTTCAAGTTCGACTTTGCAGTTCTCCTGCCCCCAAAGGAGGCGAAATTCCCCTCAATAGCCGCACGACCTACGGTCCGCGGCGTTCGATTATTGCGCGACGCCGCATCGAATCTCAACTCCGCACGCCGCGGAGCGTAGCTCCCCGGCTATTGATGAGAATGGCGAACAGCACCACAACGCTCGCCGGTTCCGGCACGCTCGTCGCCGCGGGGAGGGCATTCGCGGCTTTGCTGGTCAACCACTCATTAACCGCGGCGAGGTGTTGGGCGTGCTCGCCGTCTTCGCGCGGCAACCCATCGCCAGCGACTGCATGGGCTGGCTGCGCATGATTGCCGATCACGCCGCGGCGGCAATCAACACCGCCCGGGCATTCGCCGAAGTCGACGCATTGCGCAAGCAGCTCGAACTTGAAAATGAAGTTCTGCGTGAGGAACTTACCGAGGTGGGAACGTTCGGCGAATTGGTTGGGCAAAGTGTAGCGCTCGAAGCGGTCGCCCGACAGATCGACCTCGTCGCGCCCACCGACGCTGCCGTGCTCATCCTCGGCGAAAGCGGAACCGGCAAAGAGCTCGTCGCGCGCGAAATTCACCGCCGCAGCAAACGTTCGGGTCGGTCGCTGATCAAAGTCAACTGCGCTGCCGTGCCTCGTGAGCTGTACGAAAGTGAATTCTTCGGCCATGCCAAAGGCGCCTTCACCGGCGCTTTGCGCGATCGCATCGGCCGCTTCGAGTTGGCCGAAGGGGGCACCCTGTTTCTCGACGAGGTTGGTGGAATTCCCCTCGAGCTGCAAGCGAAACTGCTCCGCGTCCTGCAAGAAGGTGAACTAGAACGAATCGGTGAAGAGCGGACTCGAAGAGTGAACGTGCGGATCATCGCAGCCACCAATCGTGACCTGCGAACGGAAGCAGAAGCGGGTCGATTTCGCCAAGACTTGTTCTACCGGCTCAGCGTCTTCCCTGTTGAAGTCCCGTCGCTCCGGAGGCGCAAAGAAGATGTGCCCCTTTTGGCCGAGCACTTTTCGGAAACTTTGGCGCGGAAACTCGGCAAGCCAAAACCAGTCCTCACGCTGGCCGTCGCGCAGCGCTTGCAGCAGTACGGCTGGCCAGGGAATGTGCGCGAACTGCAGCACGTCATTGAACGCGCCCTGATTACTTCTCCGCCCGGCCGACTGCGAATTGAACTGCCCACCGCCGGCGTCGCGGGTCCCACGCTGGCGACGTCGACTGCCGATCCCCCGGTCCGAACCGACGCCCAAATTCGTCAGCTCGAGGCAGACAATATCCGCGCCGCGCTCAATGCCGCGAGCGGCAAAATCGCCGGCCCCGGAGGAGCTGCCGAACTGTTGGACATCAAGCCGACAACTCTTTCTTCGCGCATCAAGGCGCTCGGGATTCAACTATCGAAGTGACGAACCTGTCGGCGCCATTTGTCAAGCCCAAATTGTAGCCACCCGCACAAAGAGGGGCCAAAAAGGATCTGTCAAGAGACTTTTGTAGCCACTCGAAATTTGCAATGTGCCCGCCGTGAATTGTTTCACGTGAAACAATTCACGGCGGACCCAAAATTGTTCCACGTGGAACAATTTTCCCGCGACCCTCACCCATCGCCCTACGACGACAACTGGAATAGCTCGCGCGCGTTGCCCGCCAGCAGCCGCGACTGCATTTCGGCGGGCAGTTGGAGCCGAAGGACGGCATCTCGCGTGACGGTGGGCTCCACCCACGGGTCGTCGCTGGCGAAGAGCAATCGCTCGGGGCCCAGCAAATCAATCGCGAACTGAATGGTTTCCGCCATCGGCGTGGCGACATCAAAGTAAATCTGCCGCAGGTACGCGCGTGGCGCTTGCCGCAGCTGTTGGTTGCTCCGTTTGAGCACCAGCACTTGATGATCAAGCCGGCCAATCAAGAACGGCAGCGCCCCGCCGAGATGCGGGCAAACGAGCTTCACGGTCGGATAACGATCCAGCAGTCCGGAGACGATAATCCGCGCCAGTGCGATCGTATCTTCGAACATATTACCAAGTGCGCCGACGAGTTCATGACCGGTGGTGGCTTGCAATGTCAGCGGTTTGGCGGGATGCAAGACCAACGGTAAGCCAAGCTCGGCAGCGCGGGCGAAAAGCCACTCGAATGGCGGTTCATCGCACCACCGCCCGGCGAGATTGGTATACAACAGCACGCCTTTCATCCGCGGGTCTTGCCGGCAGCGGTCGAGTTCGGCCGCCGCCGCCGTCGCGTCTTGCAGCGGCAACACGCAGAGCCAACAGAATCTCGTCGGGTGCGCTGCGGCAATTTCGGCCAAGGCAACGTTCGCCAGTTGCGCGGCGCGCGGCCCGTCAGCGCCGAACCATTCCGGCCCGGGGTCATTCGTGCTCAGCAGGGTTAGCTCAATTCCCGCCGCGTCCATCGTGGCGAGTTTCACGGAGACATCACAGTAGTGCGGCGGAATCTTACGCACCCAGGAATCCATGTGCAGCGTGAGCTGACCGTTTTGCTCGACAATGCGCGGATCTTCGCTGCGCTGTCGCAGCAACTCCAGCACAGCGGGCAAGAATAAATGACTCTGGCAATCGATCATCGCGCGGTTCATGGCGAATCGCTAGGGCTCGGCTGAAGTTCCACCAGTTCCACAGGACCAAGCAGCCCCGATGGCAACGGCGCCCACTTACTCGCGGAAAAGGGCTGATACTGCATATTCACGAAGAAGTACTTTTGCCATTTAACGCCGGTTCGGTCGAGCGCCGCAATCCGGTTCGCCGGAAGATTTGCGACCTCCACCACGAGCTCGTTCTGTCCGGGCCGAACGTGTGCCGTCACATCCATCTCGTAGGGCGGCGAAACGCGAGCGCCAACCGATTGGCCATTCAGCGTCACTCGGGCGACATGCCGCACGTCACCCAAATCGAGCCGCCAATCTTTCGAGCTGCTCGGAAGATTAAAGGTCGTCTCGTACCGCGCCGCGCCGGAGAAATCGCTGAGCGAAGCGCTGCCCGAAATCGCAGGCCAAGAGGTCCAATCGGAAAGCTTGGCGACTTCACGCGGCGCGGGAAACGCCGGCCCGCCAGAGACAAACTGTACTTGCCACGGCCCGACAAGCGAATGGCGGCGCGACTCGCGCTGGTAAACCCACTCTTCCGCAGGCAAGGGTTCGCGCTGAGTCGTAACAATCATGGCGCCCCGCGGCGGAAGTTGAAGTCGGACTGCCAGATTGCCGGCTTGTTTGGTGGTGGCGCGGCCGACTTTGCCGGTAGTCGGATCCCACAGCACGACGTTGCCTTCGTCACTCTCCAGCTCGATCCAATCGTCAAAAGGCTGATCTTGCGCGTTAAGTACGAAGTAAATCGATCCGTCATGCGTCCGCCGGCGTATGAACTGCAAGCCCTGGTCGACGCAGGTCTCGCGCGCAACTCCCGCTTGCGTGAGCAAGTCCTCGAGCACCTTTGCATCATAGGTTATCTTTGTCGGTTGACTCTCCTCAGTTGAAGCAAGAACTTTGGCGCCGAGCGCCGTGCGACTGGTGCGAAAAGCAGCGCGGCGTGCTTCAAGTTGCCCGAACCCAGGCACATCGCTGGGCAATTCGCCGGGCGCGATAATCTTCGCGCCAGCATCTGCCAATTTGGCGAGGTGGGCCATCGTCTCCGGCGGCATAAATTGGCAGGGCGGGATCACCAGCGCGTGGTACTCTCCGCCCGGCGCGACGAGGTGACCGTCCCGTACTTGAAGCTTGGCAAGCTGCTGGTCCGAAATCGCATCGAACCCGTACCCGCGGCGCCACAGCTGATGGCCCACTGCCGTGAACCCAGGCATCAACTGTTCCATCCACACCTTGGTGTCATGCACGGTGGAGCAATGCAGTCCATCACGGGCGCCAAGGTCGCTGCTCCACACCTCGTGAATCGGAAAGTACACCAGCACGTCGTTATCGGGCCGCCCTTGTTGCAACCAACCTTGGCAGCGCGCGATGTACTCGCTGAGCGCCGGCATGAATTTCCATTCAGGCGCGAAGGGACCGATACTCGTTTGGGCATACCACAACCAGCCGGGCCATTCGGCCTCTGGTGGAGAGAGCGGCGTGCCGTGGAAGATGACACGGTTGATCCCAAGGACCATGAGCAAATCGACTTGGCCCTTGAGATGAGCGAGCGGAGTTTGGAACTGTTCGCCGAGCCACGTGCCAGTTTCGCAAGAGACATGCGGGCGACCCATCACGTGGGCAGCGGAGCTCGCAAGTTTAAGGGTTAAAATTTCGGGCTCGCCGCCGTGATCCGGAAGTGTATTCGCCAATGGTGTTTGGCCTGTCGCCGTGAGCCAGCCAGAGCCAAACACTTCCGCCTCCGGCGTGTCGGCCAGCGCGTAGAGATCGAGCGTGTTGCCGGGCGAACCGTGCGCCTGGTAGCGAGAGTTCAGCCCCCGCTCGCGGGCCCAAGCACACCATGGCTCGGCGAAATTCTCGGCAATCAGTTCAGCCACGGTTAAGCGGTAATCGTACCGCACGCGTCGCGCGTCGCGGCTGGGGTTCTCCGGATCAAACTCGGTGAGGTGCTCACGGAGATCGTAGCCGCGGCGCTTTTGGAACTGCGTAAGAACATCGGCGGTGCAATTCGATCCCCAGTTCTCGTAGGAATCACAGTACACGCCATGCATCCCGGCGTTGGACTGGCTCCACACTGGCCCGAAGCGCTGCATGTAGTTGTCAATCGCCGCGCGGCGGAAGTGATCAATCGCAGGGCCTTCGCCGCCAGGTCCGGCGCGCTCCACCGGCAAATTGGTGGGCGACATCCATAGCGCACGCACACGCCAGTCGTCGGAGGGCGCTTGCCAATTCGTAAGTTCGTCGACGCTGGTCGAAAGAACTTCACGAGCACCAGCGGGCCCTTCGGCCACAAGCGCCAGGAGTTTGCGGCTGCTTGAACTAGCGCCTTCATCGAGCGGCGGAACACGACCCGCTTGCAGCTCAAGCGTCTCCAAAGTCCAGCGCTGCGCGGCATCGTCGCTGGCAATGTTGGGTCCGCCAAAGGGCCAGCCGGTGCCGGTGGTGACATCGACTTCCAACCCCAGCCGTTTTGCTTCTCTCAGCGTGTGCGCCATGAGCTCGTTCCAGCGCGGCGAAAGAAAAGGGACGTTGCGCTGGTCTTCGCCGATCACGGGATACGTCGGCACGATGTGCAAACCACCTAACCCGGCCGCAGCGTAGTCGGCGAGGCTGTGGGAGAGTTCTGCTTCGTTCGTGGCGCTGCCGAACCAATGCCAATACGCCCACGGCCGCGCGAGGGGCGTTGCTCCCGGCCACTCGGCGGCAATCGCGGAGGGTATGGTGAGCCCGACGAGCAGCAGACTCAGCCCGGATACTAGCAAAAAAGACGCGGCGCGCGCAACGGGCATCAGTTTCTCTCCGCTGCGGACGTTGATGCAATTGGTTGCGTCAGCACCCAGGCGCCGCTACCGAGTTCGATGGTCGCTCGGGGCCCTTCGGCTGTGGAACGCAGCTCAAGTCGTTCGGGTGTGAGCGGCTGACCGTTAAGCTCAACGCTTTCGACATTCGCACTCGGCAACATTGCTTCGACCATTGAGTTCGGCGGCGCCACGATCTGCCAACGGAACGCACCGTCACTTACTCGCCAGTCGCTGCGAATGGTTCCACGAACCGACTCGTAATCGATCTTCGCGAACTGCACTTCAGCGGTCAGCTCGGGTCGCAATACAAATCGCTCAAATCCCGGATGACTTGCGAGTGGTTGTAAGCCGCCGAGCGCGCTGTAGAAGAAATGGGCGAAGCCTCCTTGCATCGGGTGACTCATGCTGCGGATATTCTCTTCGTAACTTTTGGTCCACACTTCCCACAGCGTGGTGGCGCCCCAATCGAGGAGGGCGGCGTAGCCAGGCGCCCGCGGGTCGATGAGCATCTGATGCGCTAGTCGATCGTCCCCTTGTTCAGCCAACACATTGAATACATGAGGCGTGCCGATGATGCCGGTGGTGAACTTGCCATCCGCATCGGCCACCGCAGAGCGCAATCGCTCCCGAAGTTGTTCGTGTTGCGTCGGCGGCGCCAAGCCATGACGTAGCGTGAGGGCCAAGCTCGCTTGCGACGTCAGCGGCATCTTCTGTTCATCGAGGAACGCTTTGATGTAGGTCGCCTTAGTTGCGGTCAGTTGATCGAGATAGCGCTTAGCATCTTCCGGTTTTCCGAGCACTTGGGCCGTTGCCCGCATGGTTTCTAAACAGCGCACGAGATAGATCGTCGAAGTGATCGGAATCTCACGGTTGCCGATCCAATTGGGATCAATGCGATCTTCGAGATTAACCACAAAGGTCGTCGCGCACCAATCACCGAGTCCATCGACCACCAGTCCATCGTGCGGTGCGGCTAGTTTCAGCAACCAGTCGGTCCAGGCTTGCATGCAGGGATAGCAGCGCGCGAGCGCCGTTTCATCGCCGGTGAACAAGTAACACTGCCACGGAATGAGGACGATCGCGGAGCCGAAATCGGGGCATGCGCCACCGCACTTCCGTCGGCCCGGCGCAATCATGTAGGGGATCATTGCGGGCTTGGTGGCCGGGCGCTGGTCGTTGAAACCTTGATTGAAGAAGGTCGTCTCGGCTTCCGCGGCGCCGCTGGTTTGCATGTCCGCGAGATACTTTTCCCAGTAGGTCGCCGCGTCGAAGTTGTAAAGCGTCATCGGCGTGGTGTGATGGGCGTCGCCCGTCCAGCCGCAGCGCTCGCGAATGGGGCAATCGGTCGGCACGCTGTGCATATTGCTGCGCTGCGTCCACCGCGCCATCGTGTGAATCCGTTCGAGCAGTCTGTCGGAGCACGCGAAATTGCCCACGGGCCGGGTATCGGTATGCACCACCATCCCCAAGAGCGTTTCTTTGGTGGGCGGCGACTTAAGCTTTCCCGATAATACGCGCAGCTCTGCGAACTGAAAGCCGTGATAAGTGAAGCGCGGGCGCCAAACTTCTTTTCCGTCACCGCGGCAGATGTAGCGATCGATCTGGCGTGTCTTGGTGTGCATTTCACCGCCGGTGGAATGATCGATCCGGCCATCGGGGGTCTTCTTCTCACCAAACGACAATTCAATTTCGGTCCCCGGCTCGGCATCGATGGTGAGCTGACACCAGCCAGCGAAGTTCTGACCGAAGTCGTAGAGCCAAGTGTCGAGGTTCACGTGGGTAAGTTCTTTGGTGGGCAGCTCCTCCACCACGCGAATCGGCGGGCAGGGAAGTTGCGACACCAGACGACCGCCTGGGCCTTCGACCTCCACCGCTGCCGTCCACTGGGAATCGTCAAACTCGGCCAGAGACCACCGCGGATTGTCGCGGCGGGCGTCAAACATTTCGCCGACGTAGATGTTGCTAGAGAGAATTGGGCTGGCCGATGATTTCCAGTCGGCGCCGGTGCCGATTACTTCGCGCGTTCCATCTTGGTAAGTGAGTTCTAGTTGTACGATGCCGCGCGGCGGACCGTACGCCAGTTTCTGTTCCGCCCAAACTCGGTCTTGGTTGTACCAGCCATCGCCCAGCCACAGCCCGATGCAGTTCATCCCCACTTGCAACTCACGCGTGACATCATCGGTGGTTGTGAAGGCGCGGGCTTCATAGTCGGTCTGTCCGGGGTGCAGCACGCGATCGCTTACCTTCGCGCCATTGACGTAGAGCTCGTAGTATCCCAGCCCGCAGGAGTAAACCCGGGCGTGCTTGAGCGGACGCTTTACTTCGAGAACCTTGCGAAACCACGGCGCGCTGGCGCCACGCTGTGCAGGGTCCATGCCGATCCAGCGGGCTATCCAATCTTCCGGCGGGAGCAATCCCAGTTCGAACCACGTTGGTTCGGCCCACTTTGTTTCTGAGCCCGATTTTGTACGAACTCGGACGCTCCAAAAACCGCGCTGCCGCGCGGCGAGTGGCTTTCCGGCGTAGGCAATGCCGGTGCTGCGGGTGGTGGAAATCCACCCACTGTTCCACAAGTCGGCCTCGTCGGGAGTCAGCTTGCTGGGCTCGGTCGCTACCAGCACCTGATAGGCGGCCTGCATGACATTCGGCGCTTCGGCTTCTAGCCGCCATGAGAACCGCGGGGCGGTGTTGTCGATCCCCAGCGGCGTCTCGCAAGATTCGGTGCGGAGATGGGTGACTGCGAGCGAACTTTCCGTAGCGCTCGCCGCCGAGGCAACATACAACAACCAACCAGCAAGCGCGCGAAGCAGCATAGCGAATGGCCCGGGAGAGAAGTCTCGTTGAGTACGAAACTCACAGTTTACCGGCCCAGCTTCGTGGATTCAAACGATCAGGGAGGCTCGATCGGCACCACTTCACACTGGCGGCACGCCAGTGGCGCCCGAAACTTCAACTGTGATAAGCCACTACGCCAACAGCGGCGTCACCAACTTGCCGTGGACATCGGTCAGGCGGAACTGTCGGCCCTGATAGGTGTAAGTGAGCCGTTCGTGGTCGAGTCCCAGCAGATGTAAGAGGGTTGCCTGCAGATCGTGAACGTGAACCGGGTCGCGCGTAATGCTAAAGCCCAAATCGTCCGTTTCGCCCAGCGTGATGCCAGGTTTGATTCCGCCACCAGCGAGCCAAATCGAAAAGGCTTGCGGGTGATGGTCTCGGCCGAGACTGCGACCGAGCGCCGCGCTCGATTCCACCATCGGTGTGCGGCCGAACTCGCCGCCCCACACTACCAGCGTTTCATCCAAGAGGCCGCGCTGCTTGAGGTCCTTCACCAGCGCGGCGGACGCGCGATCGGTTACTTCGCACTCGGTTTTGAGGCCGCCGGCCACATCGCTGTGATGGTCCCAATTGCCGTGGTAAACGTTGACAAAGCGCACCCCCCGTTCGATCATGCGGCGGGCCAGCAAACAGTTGGCGGCAAACGAGGGCTTGCCCGGTTCGACACCGTACATCGCCAGCGTCTCGGGCGATTCGCTCGCAAGTTCGACGAGTTCTGGCGCGCGTGCTTGCATCTTGAAGGCCGTTTCATAGGCGGCGATGCGGGTGGCGATTTGCGGATCGCCAATGGCGCCGAGTTGTTGCGCATTGAGTTCGCCGACAATGTCGATCGTGTCGCGCTGCGCCTGACGATCGATTCCCGGGGGATTCGAGGTGAAGAGAATCGGATCACCTGACGACCGGAACGGTACGCCGGCATGAACCCCAGGCAGGAACCCGTTGCTCCAATTGGCGGCCCCGCCGCTGGAGCCGGTTCCCGTGGCGAGCACCACAAACGCTGGCAGATCGTCGGCTTCCGAGCCGAGGCCATAAGTGACCCATGAACCCATGCTCGGCCGACCGGGCAGGGGACTGCCGGTGTTGAGAAAGAGTTGTGCGGGAGCATGGTTAAACTGATCGGTGAACATCGAGCGGACGATCGCGATGTCGTCCGCCACTTCGCCCAGGTGCGGCAGCATTTCGGAGAGCTCGGCCCCGCTCTTGCCGTAGCGATTGAATTTGAACCGCGGGCCGAGCAGTGTCGACTCGGGCCGAATGAAGGCGTAGCGCTGATCTTTCACCAGTTCGGGCGGGACCATTTGCCCTTCGTACTTCGCGAGCGTCGGCTTATTGTCGAACAAATCGAGTTGGCTGGGTGCGCCCGCCATAAACAGGTAAATCACCGACTTCGCCTTAGGCCCAAAATGCGTGGGCTGCGGCGCGAGCGGGTTGCCCGCTATCGGCGTGGCGCTTCCGGCGGCGCCGCGGGCGAGCAGTGAAGCGAGGGCCAGTTTGCCGACTCCGACTCCGCAGTCGGCAAAAAAGTGCCGGCGTGTTTGGCAGTGCAACGGATGCAAGTCGGACATGGAAAATTCCTAAGGCCGTGAGTTATTGCCGGGTGATTGTTTCGTCCAAGTTAAGAATCGCCCGCGCGGCCAGCGTCCACGAGGCCAGTGCTCGCCGCTCGGTAAGTGCGGTGGCGTCGGCCTGTGCTGCTTCATCGGGCGCGAGTTGCAGGAGTGCTGTCGCATCGAGCTCGCCCTGCTCAAGCCGGTTAAGCTGACGCTGCTGATAACGGGCGAGTGCAGCAAACTCACCCGTTGTTGGCGGCCGCGAGAGGACATGTTCGTACATCGCATTGGTGATGCGTTCGGGCTGCGTCTCGCCAGCTTTCCAGGCTTGCTGGGCTAACTTGCGCGCCGCCGCCATTGTGACCTCATCGTTCAGGACGGCGAGCGATTGGAGCGGCGTGTTCGAGTTGTTCCGCCGCGCGACGCACGCTTCGCCACTCGGCGCGTCGAACAGGCCGAACGCCGCGTACGGCGCCGTGCGCTTGTTGAATGAGTAGAGCCCGCGACGATAGCGATCCGCGCCGGTGCTCACCTTCCATTCCAACGGACCGTAGGCGCCTTCGGTGACGCCCGGCGGCTGATCGGGGAAGACGCTCGGCCCGCCGATTTGCGGACTGAGGAGCCCACTCGACGCCAGGACAATATCGCGCACCAATTCTGCCTCCACCCGGAAGCGCGCGCCGCGCGCGAGATAGCGATTCTCCGGATCCGCCGCCAGCAGTCCCGGCGTCACCGTGGAGCTTTGCCGATAGGTGGCGCTGGTGACGATCAGCCGGTGCAGTTTCTTGAGCGACCAACCTTGCGAAACAAACTCGGTGGCGAGGAAGTCAAGCAGTTCGGGATGGGTCGGCGATTCGCCTTGCAGGCCAAAGTCTTCGAGCGTGCGGACGATCCCCGCGCCGAAGAATGCTTGCCACTGACGATTCACGGTGACCCGCGCGGTCAGCGGATGCTTGGGATCAACTAGCCAGCGGGCGAAGTCCAGTCGAGTCGGCTTTTCCGTCGACGGCAGCGGCGGCAAGACCGATGGGACTCCAGGCGTCACTACTTCTTTCGGTTGCAGATACTCGCCGCGGTGAAAGCGGTGTGTTTCGCGCGGGTGCGTGGGGCGCTCCCGGGTGATGAGCGCCACCACGGGGCCGGGGAGTTGCTTTTGCAATGCGTCGATCGGCTCGCGCTCCTTCACCAACTTCGGCGTGGTGAGCAGATACTTCCGCCGCAGCTCTTCCGTTTCGGCGGCCGTGCGACCGGCAGCGGGTTTGGCAAGCACCGCGGCCAGCTCATCGGAAATCACCGGCGGCGTGGACAGTTCGCTCGGCAGCGGCGCTTCGGCGAATGAAACGCGGAACCGGCCCAAACCGGCCGCGTAGAACGACTCGTGCTCAAGTCGGATGCGCAAGCGCTCCCCGGGGCCGAGCGTAATTGGCTCCGCCAGTGCAAAGACGCCGACGTGCGATTCGCCTTCACGATTGAGCACTCGCCAGCCGGAATCGCCCTTGCCGTCGAACGCCGATTCGGCCGAAAGCCCCGGCCCCACATACGAGACGGCCCCGCGGGCAATCTTCGCCGTGCGGATCACGCGCGCGTCGGCGGGGTTGTCGCTCACAACTTCGACATAAAGTTCGCTGAGAAAGAAATCCCCTTCACCGCTGGCGTTGGGAACTTCTACTGTTTGCCGACCGGGCCCGCCTTGGGGCAAGCTCTCATGCGTGAGCGCTTCGAGTCGCAGCGCGTGGAGCGTGGCGCCGGGGAGTTCAAATTCCAGTTGGTACTTGTCGTTCTTGGTGACATCGCCGCTCGCCAAAACCGATTGATCGGGGAGCACCTCGAGGAGCGCGAGATTGGTGCTCATTGCCACCGGGGCGGCCCTGCGCCACCGGCTTAGTTCAACACTGGTCGCTTCCAACCACTGCTCGAAATCGGTGTCTAGTGCTTGGGCGCGGTCTGCAGCAGTCGGCTCGGCGGTTGCTTCGCCAACGGGCCGCTTCTCGAAGGGGTAGCGCTCCGGCAACTTGGCGACGAGCGCGTCGATTTGCGCCTGAAGTTCGACCCGCTTGGCGGTGATCTCGGGTGTGGTGATGAGCTCGTCGACATCGTCTTCGTTATTCAAGAACGCGAAAACTTGGTAGTACTCTTGATGCGAGATCGGGTCGAACTTATGCGTGTGGCACTGCGCGCAGCCAAGTGTCATCCCCAACCAAACGGCGCCAGTGGTCGCCACCCGGTCAACGACCGCCTTGAAGCGAAACTCTTGGGGATCGATACCCCCCTCTTCATTGACCATCGTGTTGCGATGAAAGCCGGTTGCCAAGCGCTGCGATCGAGTCGCATTCGGCAGCATGTCGCCGGCCAATTGCTCGATGGTGAACCGGTCGAAGGGCAGATCGGCATTGAGCGCGTCGATCACCCAATCGCGATACGGCCACATCGCCCGGGGACGGTCCTTCTCGTAGCCATTCGTGTCCGAGTACCGCGCAAGGTCGAGCCACCGCCGGGCCCAACGCTCGCCGTAATGCGGCGAGGCGAGCAACTCATCCACCAAGCGTTCGTACGCATCGGGGCGATTATCGAGCACGAACGCGGCGACGCGCTCCGGCGTCGGGGGCAGGCCGACCAGATCGAGACTTAAGCGGCGAATCAATGTGCGCCGGTCCGCTTCGGGCGACGGAGTGAGATTGCGGCGTTCGAGTTCGGCAAGCACGTAGGCATCGATCTCGTTGCGAACCCAATCCGGTCGCTGCACATTTGGAGTCGTAGGCCGCTGCGGTGGCACAAACGCCCAGTGCCGTTCGTACTTAGCGCCGGCGGTGATCCACGCCTGCAGGATTTCCTTCTGCTCGGCAGAAAGTGTTTTCTTAGAATCGGGCGGCGGCATTTGCACGCTCGGGTCGTCGCTGAGGATACGCTTCACGACCTCACTCTCCGCCGCATTACCGGGGAGAATCGCGTGGTAGCCGCTGCGATCCGCCGTGGCGGACTCCGCTTCATCCAGCCGCAAGTCGGCGGCCCGGGTCTGCGCGTCGGGTCCGTGGCACTTAAAGCAATTCGCCGCCAGGATTGGCCGCACCGCTTCGCGATAACCGACGTTGGCCGCTGGTTCACCCCGCGAAATCCCACTTGTTACAAGCAAGGCGGTCGCCAGCGCGCAAGATGCCCCGATGCGTTGAGGATTCGCGACGGCAGTGACCAAGCTCTCGAACATCGGGGTCTTCAGAAGAGCGGGGGCAAGGGCGCCAGCCCCGTTTGGGCGACGTTATCAATCAGCGTATTGCCGGCCGCAGCGAAAGGATCGGAAGCCGAAGCCCCTTCCGCGACCACCACGCCGCGCTGCTGGCTGTTATCGTACGTATCATTATGCGCGATGGTGTTGCTGCGCACCTGATCGGTAGAAATCTTTGCCGCTTGCAGGTGAATCGCCGCCGGCGTGGAGAGGTTGAAATTGAAATCCCAGAAGTCGAGCCCGCTCCCCTGGCCAATCGCTACCATCGTATTGTACCGCACGAAATTGTTGTAAGAGCCCCCGAGCCCCTGCACGCCCACGCTCACCCATACGCCGGTGAGTCCGCAGTTGCGCAAATAGTTGTGCTCGACCGAGTTGAGGTTGGAGCCATTCACCAGCTTGATCCCCGCGGAATGGCACTCGTCGATAAAGTTTTCCGTGACCGTCAGTCGCGCCGCACCCGACAGATCAATCCCCTGCCCTGTTCCATACACATAGTTGCGCGTCACGCGGCCCCGCACCGCATTCGGAACCTGAATCGCCGAGGATTGATGCCAGCCTTTGATCACCGGGTTCGCCACCGAGAGCAAAGTGGTTTGAATGATCTGGTTGTCGGCCAGCGTGATGTCATCTTCGTCGAATAACGTGATCCCCGAGCCGAAGACTTGCGTGTGCAGGCCTGGTTGCTCGGGGCTCGGTTCATCGCGGTAGACTTGGTAGTCGACCACCGAGGTACGCGTCACGCTATTGTAGCGCCCGAACTGTAAGTTAATGACCGGCGCCCGCGAGGGAGCGTCGTAAATCCGCACGGAGTCAATCTTCAAATGCGTCGCGTTGTCGCTGCGGATGATCTCGTTGTTGGAATTGTTGGCGTCGGGCCGGGTCATCGTCAAATTTTCGATCGTCACGCCGGTTGTGCCATCGATGCGGAAGAGCGCGACATCGCCAATCGCGCGGATTTCGGTCACGCCGTAACTGTCGCCCCGAATCGTTTTGTTGGCGGGCATGAACACCGCGCGATCGAAGTAGTACACGCCGGGCGGCAAGTAGACCACTTCGTACGCGGGATTGTTGAGCGCATTTTGAATGATGACGGCATCGTTCGCGCCGTCGGTCCCCAAAGCGCCGAGCGTGGAGACATCAATCGTTGCAGTGTCCGCCGTCTTGCCAGGGTTGCGCCGCACATTCGCCAAGTAACTCACTCCCGATCCCAACAGATCATGGGTGATCGCCAGCGCTTCCGTGGCCCCGGTGGTGGGTTTAAAGCCGACTGAACCATCGGCGCCGGCTATGTCGACTTCCAGCGCCTTCGCGAATCCAGTCTGCGGCGTGAAGGTCCCCGGATTTGCCGCCGTGGCGGCGTAGATCGCCAGCCCCCCGTCCACACTTGCCCGCGGGCTGGTGTTGATCGTGGTTCCCGAACTGGCAGCGCCGGTATCCTGTTGGAAGATGGGAGTCGGTTGATAAACGTTCTTCAGGAACACACTCGAATAGCCGACCGCATCGGGCGTAACATTCCAGGTGACCGCGAAGGTATCGGAGGTCGCTGAATTGATACCATCCTGTCTCAGAATCCAGGCGGAGACATAGACGCGCCGCGTGCCGTCCAAGACCAATCGTTCCGACTGTTTGGTCAGCGCTTTGCCGCCGTAGGTGACGGCGGTCGCCGCAAAGTCACCACCATCGCGCTCGGCATGGGTAAAAAACATGAGCAGCCGATTACGCTCGTACAACTGTTTCGCGTGGGTGAGGCCGGTCGTCCAATTGCCGAGAACCCTCACTTCGCCGCCGCCGGTGGGGCCGAACTCGGTCGCGATGCCGTCGTTATTTGCGAGTGTGTTGGCCCCGCTGCCGATGCGAATGTACGTGAAGAGGTAGTTGTGGTAGTTGTAAATGTTATTGTTGGAGATGGTGTTACCGACGGCGTTGTCGTCGATGTAGATGCCACTAATCAGCCCACCCATTCGGCTGTTCGCGGCGATATCCCAGATTCCGCGCGAGCCGATATTGACGAATTCATTGCGGTCGATGAGGCATCCGGTGGCTTGCTCCCCCGAATTGTGATCAACCAGAATCAGCCCCACCGCGGCGTCAGCAATGTAGTTATCGCTGATAATGCAGTTCTGCGAGCCAATACACTTGATACCGAGCAAGTAAGCCATTTGCAGAGTGTTGTTCCGCACGATGCAGTTATCGCTTACGAGCACGTCGATCAGTTCACCCGAGTTCCAAATATCGTTGTTCTCCACCGTAATGAACGAACTATCGCTCAGCGTGATGCCGTCCGCTTGATGTCCCTGGGGGCCATAGCTCGGGACGAGCGAGGAGATCGACGCCCTGCCATTGGGGCCGACGTCGATATCGCGAATCACCGAGTTGCGAATAATCCCGTTCGTGCTGCGTGTGATGCGAATGCCAGCAGGCGAATCCTGAATCATGTCGGCTTCGTTTCCACTGGGGTTCGACTGATTCATCAGGAAACTGTGGACGTAGCAGTTCGAAATCTCGAAGTCGGTGCATTCGATCAGGTGAATGCCGTACCGCACGCTGTAGTTGCGGATCTCCACGCCCTTGATGGTGATGTTGCTGCGATTGTCCGCGAGGATTCCTGTGCCGTAGGAGCCATCGACGAAGTCTTTATTGATGACGAGATTCTCGACCGAAACATTGTTGCCGGTAATGACGATGGCAAAGTCGCCACTGGGGCTGCCCGAGTCGTGTCGCACCCGGAGCACGGCGGGTTCGCCGGTCGCCGGGCCATAGAGCCGGCGGCCGGCGGGAAGCGTGAGCGCCGCGTTGAGCCAGTACTCGCCCGCCGGCAGATAAGTTTCGAGTTGCGTGTTGATCGCGTTTTGGATCACGCCATGATCAAAGGTGGCGTCGTTGGGCGTGGCGCCGAAGTTGGTGGCGCTATTGGTGGGCGTGAGCGGCGCCGACTTACCAAAGTTCGCGCGCCAAACCACTTGATCACCCGCGTCGATGGCGCCCGACTTGTCAAAGTCCGCACGCAGGTCTGTCGTCGAGCCGAAGGTATCGCGCCAAATCGTGTAGTCGGCAGCGCTGACTTGGCCATCGGCGTTGGCGTCGCCCGCGAACGCTTGGTCAATCGCGGTCACATCGAGTTGGGGGGAATCGGCGCCTTCGCTGGAGGAGAACGCGACGCCATCGGCGCCTTGAAACCGCAGCACGAAGTTCGCCACGCCGGCGCTATCAATCGCGCTCTGCACATCAAACTCCAACCAGTCGCCGACTGCGAAGGCGCCGGTTACGGAGTCGACCAATTCGCGCTGCGTGGGCGCTGTGGCGACCGACAGAAAGCGCTCGTTCCAGAATGTTTCGCTGCCGCGGTACACGTTCACCGTGCCGCTACCCGCTTCGGTCACACGTAGCCGGAGCGTAGCAACGGGGATGAACTTGTCGGCGACGCCCTGCACATCGAAGCCAAGATAGCTGACGCGTGGACTCGGCGCCGCTTCGACCCGCAGCTCGGCGCCTTCCACCCGCACGGTGCCATCGAGATACGCATCGTGCTGGAGCACCGCCTCGCCCGCCAGTAACGCACGAGGTTCGAGCGGCTCGAACGACAGCCGACGCGATCGGTCATCACGTCGGAAAGATCGCCACGACATCCGCTTACCTGCAAGAGAAGGACCTGCCGCA
Organism: Pirellulales bacterium; assembly: GCA_022841705.1. GTDB lineage: Bacteria > Planctomycetota > Planctomycetia > Pirellulales > Lacipirellulaceae. The sequence continues at coordinate 81,209 of JALHQZ010000002.1, read as the reverse complement.
CCTAAGTTAACGCAGCGCGACGCTCAATAGATTGATGGTATTCCGGCTGGGGAAACCCGTCAACGAAATGCGGTTCCCAGGGAACCTTTATCTCAGCAGAGTCCGCTGCGATCTTCAAACAATCAAGCATCACGAGCGAACTTCCGAAAATGGCAACGTCCGATTTTGTTGCTCTTCAAGTCCGGCGCCAGCTTTCTATGGCTGTGTTTCAGCCCCTGAATTGAGCTTTCCGCTGAGATAATTGCGGAGGGCCGTGGCGAAGTCGGCGCCGAAAGCGCGGGCCGATTCTGGCGTTACCGCCGCCCCCGCCGCGTTGGCGTAGGGCAGTTCCAGGACCGTCGCGAACCACACACTGGGTTGTTGCTCGGCCCAGCCCAGAAATGATGGCCCCGCTAGCTCCGGCGTGTTCCACCGCACGCCCAGCGGCAGATCGTACTGCCCATCGTACAGCAGCGGGCCGCGCTGCGCGCGCCGCAAGTCCCGTCCGAACCGCTGCGCTTCGCCGGCGATTTTTGGATTGCCGCTCTGCATGAAGAAGATCCGCTCGCTGCTGCCGGGCGCTTCGGAATCTTCGCGCAAGAATGAGCAGTGGAAATCGATCGCCACGCGCAGTGGGCCAGTAGTGGGATCGGCAATCAGCTTCCGGAGCGCCGCGACAGAAGCGTACTGGCTCTCGCCAGAGTAATCGAGCCAGTGGTCGTGCGGCCGGCGGTTTTTCCCTTGATCGCCCGCTTCCACGCCGTCGAGGTCCATCAGCGGTGCAACAAGGTACCGGATCGGCAGCGCGCCGGAATCATTCGGGGTGGGCCTGAGCAACTCTTGCACGCACCCTTCTAGCGCGTAGCTCGCCATCGTTTCGCAAGCGTGATGGCGTGCCGTCAAGAGCACCACCCCCGCATCTCGCTCGCGCGGGCGGATATCGAGCAGCTTCACGTCGCGGCCAGCTGTTGTGCGGCACAGCGTCTTCTCGGCCACATCGTCCCGCGAAAGATACGGTGCGATGAATGCGTTCCAATCCGCCAGTTGATACGGCATCGCGAAGGCAAAACGAACTTCATTCACTTCGGGCTTGAACAGATATTGGAACGATGCCTGCTCCGGCTGATCGTTCACCTTTGCGCGACCCGTCCACACCCAGCTTTTGCCGCCATCTTCACTCACCGCGGGGCCGCGGGCGCCGAGGGGGCTTCGGCCAGGAAATCGAAACGTTAGCTCGCGATTCCCGGCGCCTCGCACGCGAAAGTTCCAGTAGAACCACCAGTCGGGCGTATCGCGGAGATCGGGCCGCACGTCGATTGCGTTCCCCTCGATACGCTCAACGACGATGTTCCCGCCGGGGTAGTTGGCGTCGATAGAAAGTTGCTGTGGGGCCTGCTCCATCATCGAAGCAAACGGCGGCAATTCGGTTTTTTGATACTTCACGCCATCAGGTGCGATGCCGCTGATCATAAACCGCGGCGGTTGGTCGACATCGATGGGCACGGTGAACTCAAACGGATATTTGTCGTCGCTTAACCGCTGTTCACCCGTTGGCGTGGTGACCGTAAGTTCGCAAGCGGCGAGTTGCTGTTCGGTGGTGGTGGTGTAGATGTAGGCGCTTGTGAGTTTCGGTCCTGCCGAAAGAAACACTCCCTTAACCACGCCAAACGGGGTGGTTAGCGTTTCAATTTGGCCTCTGTTGCGTGGAGGCGCTGAATCGTCGTTTGCCAACTGGGCTTGAAACTCTCGGCGTGGGGCAACTCCTTGGAGTGCCAGCACGGTGATGCCTTTGCTGGCCACGCTCGCGGCAACCTTGCCGCCACTTAGAACCGTTGCGGCTGCGGGTGAATTCTCTTGCCAAACCTGCACTTCCGTTTCTCTTTTGCCGCCCAGCGAAAGTCGCGACAAGTCGAAGCGACAATCCACATGCTGCGGCGCATCGGCTTGGTTGAGCAGCATTACCAGTAGTTCGTCCTCGTTGTACGCGGTCACGTAGTCCACGCTACTCGGCAAACCGGTGATTAACCCCGTGGGCATCCACAGCCGCGCGGCGGCGCGATCATAAACTTTGCCCGGCGCGTGTCCGTAGACGCGGTTTTGCAGATAAGCATACCCGCGGCTCGGCAGCCACGGAAAATCAATCGCTCCCGCCGAGCGATAGAATGCTTCTGACAGCAGGTAATCCACCACCACCGAAATCTGCGGCCACAGATGGTTGTAGTACACCTCGTTGTACACCCGCTCGCCGAGGGGTCGCCGCAAGTAGTCGGCCTGGGCGTAGTAATCGGTGAACTCGCCGTTGATGTCGTAGCCGGGGAAACTTTCGTACCGCCCAACAACCGCGCTCCGTGCGAGCGTGGCCAAGAGTTCGTCGCCGCTATGGTGCGCCAGCCGCAGAAAGGCGCCAGCGTGCATCGCCAGAAACACCGCTTGGTTTTGCGAATACGTGACCAGCGATTCGGGCGCCAGGCCGACTTGCGAAACGCTCCACGCCGGCACGCGTCGCTCGGGCACTTGCAATTCCGTGGCGGGCGCCGAGCTTTCCAACGTTGCATCGCGGCGCTTGCGACCATGGGCGTACAGCCCTAATTGGCCACCGGAATGAATCGTCACATCACCTGGCGGCGGCATCGGCGAAGTCCACACACAGGTGGCAAACTGCCGGGCGCCCACGAGCGAAGCGTCGAGATACCGCCGCTCGCCGCTAACTTCGTAGAGATCGAGCAAACTCTGCCAGCGCGGCAAGAGATCGGTCCAGAACTGGCCACCACTTTCGATTCCCGCATCCGAAAAATCAACGGGTGACTGGGTGATGCGTCGGGCTATGTACTCATCGGCGCCCTGCTCCGCCGCGCGAAGATACTCGGCATTATGGGTCGCCAAATACAGCGCCAGCGCGTTGGCCCAATCGTCGCCGGGGCTCACGCGGTTGAGATTGAGCACCCGGGGTGGCGCGTAGTACAGCCGTTCCGCTTCTGTCAGGAGCGTTGGGGACTGCCGCTGCAAGAGCGCGTATTCGCTGGCCAGGTCGCCCGCCTCGCACGCGGGGCCAGCCAGCAAGTGCGAGGGGCCTTCGTGGTCGAACGTGTCGGCGGATTGTGAGAAGCCAAACTTTTCGCGTGAGAGGAGATATTCCAGCGTGGGGATCGCGCGCTCGCGGTAGATGTCCTCCCGGTCAGTCAGAATCGCCACACTCAAGGGGTGCAATGCCGAAACCACTTTCGCGTTACCGGCAATCTCCACGCCGTAGTCAAACCCGCGCGCCTCGGGCAACCAACCGCCGTACTCTGGGTCCATCGCCATATTGACGAGGTTGTCGAATGTCGTGTTGAGGGAAGTCGTCGGGGCATTGCGGTAATCGCGCAACCCGCCAATGTTAGTCGCCACATGCCGGTATACTTCAAACCAATCCGCTCGGTCGAGCACCATCCGCACCTGCATTGCAAGCCTTTCGCCCGGGCCGCGCTGCGAGCCCGCGCGACCGAAGACCGGCGCCGCGATGGTCGGCCGCACCGACTCCCCCTCCCGCACCAGCGCCAGCATAAACTGGGCGTTTTCCAGCGTTGGCAAGCGGAACGGAATGCTTGCCGGATCAACCGCCAGCCCGAGACTCGCCTTGGTTGTGGCGACGATCACGGCCGGGGTGAAAGCGGCATGTTCGAGCCCCCACGACGTGCGCCACGGAATCCGCCGGCCATGCCAGATCGGCGGTTGCCACACATCGACAATTTCATCCGTCAGCGTGTTCGGCGCCCCGGCGAGTTCCACGCACCACCACCCCGCGACGCGCGGCTCCCAGCGCCACTCAATGAGCGGGTCATCGTCGGGCCCCGGCAGCGAGACACGTAAACTCAGCGCCCCGTGCGGCGCCGGTGCGTAATGGACGACGAGCGCTCCCTGTTCGAGCGCAATCCGTTCCGCTTCCGGCTCGATCACCGTTGCCGCTTCCGCAAGTTCAAGCGTCCGCCCTTCGCCGCTGAGTCGCCGCCAACTTGGCGCCACGGTGTCGTACCGCGAAGGCGCGCGGTGTCCTTCCAGCGACAACGGCGCGAGCTCGAAGCCAGGATCGCCAGGCCGATAGTAAACGACCACACGGGGATCGAACGAAATCGCGCAGCCAGATTGCTTCGCGACCACGCTGAGCTTGGCGCCATCCGCGGAGAGCCGATACCGGGCGTTCTCAATTATTGGCTCCGCCGCCCCTTGTGCGGCAAGCAGCAGCACCAGCCAAGCTGCGGATTTAGTCGCCGTCTTTGCTGAGCTGGACATATTGCTTCGCGCCCTCGGCGGGATCGTACGCTTCCATGGAATCGCCCCAATGGAACAGCACGCCGTAGCGCAGGCGGAACTCTTCGCCGGGCTGTACCTTGATTGCGCTCTTCTCGCCGCCGGTGAACGCATTGTTGCCGAAGGGATTCATCGCCATAAAACCGTTATCGCGGCAATGGCACCACGCGCGGCGGAAGTTCTCGGGGTGGGGAATAATCGTGGCGCCCACGAACAGTTTGCCCAGCGGTTCACCAACCGGGCCCGAGTAGTCGCACCAATCGGCCGACTTGGACCACGCTTCTTTCTCGTTTCGCTGGCCGTTGGAATTGAGGATGCGGCCACCCTTGTCACTGTAGACCCCCACGGTCGCCGCCATCCGTACGCCGAGGCCCTGCTCCTCTTGGTCGCCGAACACGAATTCCGCGTCGGGATTCGAGAACCGGCTATCCCACATCACCAGCACGCCGTCAGGCAATGAGACGAACCGGTACTTGCAAACTTCATTGCACACCGTTTTCTGACCGTCGGCGGCGCGATAGCAATTTTCAACGCTCATGTGCAGTTCACCATCCTTCGCGGTTGGCGGCTGGACGAACTTCACATGATCGACCGGCGCGGTGAGGCGCCAACTATCGGCCCCCGAGATATCGCCGAACGCCAGCCACATGCCGGGATGCAGCACTTCGTGATCGGGCAAATCCCCCGGCTTCGGCGGAAAGTTGCGCGTGATCTTCTCGCCCGTCGGCGCGAACACACTGGCAAAGTAAGGCCGCGTGGTCGTTGCATCGCGATAGTGGTAGACGGTAAATGGCGCGCCGTCCAGCAGAATCGTCGTCACGCCGCGCGCGTCATTATTCGTCGCCGTCCACGTAGCCCCGCTTGCCACCGAACAAACCCCGCACATAAGCGCGAGTACGTTAACAAACTGTCGTGTCAAGAAAGTCATTTCAACCTGCATGATTATGGTTTAGGAATGTAGGTACCAACCGTTTTCACTGGAAACACAAAATTGTACCGCCCCGACGGCAACTCGAATTCGACCCCCTGCCCTGTCGTCCGCGGGGTGACATTGAGACTCGCCAGCGGCTGGCCATCGGCCCGCACGGCGCCGGCGTCTTTCGTCGGCAGGCGCACGAGCGTGGTCGTGTTGGCGGGGGTTTCGAAGTTGAGCGTCATCGTACCATCGGCCAATTGCCAGTCGGTTTCAACGGGACCGCGAATGCTGTCGTACTTCGTGCGAGCCGAGGTCAACGTGCCGCCCGGTTGCGGGGCGATGATGACTTTAGCATACGCCGGAGCGCCGCGCTGAATGCCGCCGATGTTCTCGACCATCCAGCCATAAACGGCCCCGAACGAATAGTGGGCGAACGAATTCATGTGCGCGTCTTCAAATCCCTTGTCCGGCGTCCAGCCGTCCCAGTGCTCCCAAATGCTGGTGGCGCCGAGGCCAATGGAATACATCCACCCCGGATACTCGGGTTGTTGCAGCAGATGATACGCAATGTCGTTCCGGCCGATGCTCGCCAGCGTGACCATGATGTCACGCGTGCCGATGAACCCGGTCGACAGCTTACCGCCCCGCTTGTTGATTCCTTCAATCAACCGCTCCGCCACCAGCGGGCGCAAGTCTTGCGGAACCAAGTTGTACGCCAGCGCTAGCACGTAGGAGCTTTGCGTGTCGCACTCCGTTCGGCCTTCGGCATTGAAATACTTCTTGGTGAACCCTTGCTGGATTTCGGCGAAGAGCCGATCGTACTCTTCGGCGTCGCTGGTGAAGCCAAGCTCGCGCGCCGCCTGAGCAGCGAGCTGCGTGCTGAGGCCAAAGTATGCCGTGTAGATCAGATCCCTCGGCGTCTCCGCGTCGACATTCAGCCAGTCTCCGAAGCAGTGGAACTTCTCCGGCGCAAGTCCTCCCGGCAAGCTGCGCCCGCGGCAGAAGGCGATGAACTTGCGCATCGAGGGGTACTGCTTGGCGAGGTGAGTCTTATCGCCGTAGAACTGGTAGATGGTCCACGGACAAATGACCCCCGCGTCGGCGTAAGCGGGGCCGCCATCATCTTCCGCCACGCACAGGGGCGCCACCATGGGGAACTGCCCGTCGGCCCGCTGGGCGTCCACCACATCGACCATCCACTTGCGGAAGAAACTTTGCACGTCCGCATTCAAACACGCCGCGTTCATGTAAATCTGGCAGTCGCCGGTCCAGCCGAGCCGCTCGTCCCGCTGCGGACAATCGGTCGGCAGGTCGATGAAATTCGCCTTCTGTGTCCAGCGAATGTTGCTCGCCAGTTGGTTGAGCTTCTCGTCGGACGATTCAAATTCACCCGCCCAAGCCGTGTCGCTCGAAAGCGCCACTGCGGTGAGCAGTTCTTTGGTCGGCGGTTCAGAGAGCCCTGTCGCTTCGACGTATTGAAACCCGTGGAAGGTGAGTCTTGGCTCCCAAATCTCTTCGCCCTCGCCGCGGCAGGTGTAGCGATCGATCACCCGCGCGGTCCGCAAATTTGTGGTGTACATCGTGCCGTCATCGTTGAGTCGCTCGGCAAAGCGGAGCTGAATCGTCTGCCCCGGCTTGCCCCGCACTTTGAGTCGGCACACGCCGGCAAAGTTTTGACCGAAGTTGAACACGTAATGCCCCGGCTTCGGTTCCGAAATAGACTTGGGAGCCCACTCCTTGATCACGATCACAGGTGGAGCCGGGTGCGGTTCGACCGCGGGCGCGTGCTCGGCTCCTGTGGCGACAGGTTGCCAATCCTTTGCGTCGTACCCCGCGCTCGTCCACTCGCCCAGGTCGCGGCGGGCGTCGTAATCTTCGCCCATCAGAATATCGGCCACGGTGGTCGGGCCTAAGTTGCGGCGCCACTTGCTGTCGGTGGCGATGGTCTCCGTTGAACCGTCAGCGTACTCGATATCAATTTGCGCCTTCACCCGCGGGAACTTGCCCCAGTGCGCGCGGATCCCACGCCAGCCAATGTGGCCCGAGTACCAACCATCGGCCAGAATCGCCCCCCACGCATTGGCGCCGGCTTGCAGCTTGTCGGTCACGTCGTAACTGCGGTAGTAAACCCGCTTCTTGTACTCGGTCCAGCCGGAGCCAAACCGCTCGGTGGTGACCGGCTGGCCGTTGAGAAACAGGTCTGCCCAACCCAATGTCGCCACCGACAACACGGCCCGCTTCACCTCGCCGCGCAGCTTGAATTCGTGCCGCAGATAGTGCGGCGGCTCGGTCGCCAGGTTCGCCATCCGCTGCACGCCCCAGGGCTCATCGCCATGTTTGCCGGCGACCCACACCTTGGGATCATTCGCATTGGAGCCAAGCTGCGCATCCGTCGCTTTCTGCTCGCGCGTCGTCCGCCACTCGCCATTGGTGGTAAAGACCAGCGGCTCGCCTGCTGCGGTGGTGATCGATAGTTTCACACAGGCGCCGCGGGGCCCGCCGGCGCCGTCGCGCACCATCATGCTCACGCGATTCGCCCCCGACTTAAGTTGCGAGCGAACATCTTCCACCTGCGGTTGGAAACGGTGCATCGTTTGTGTCACCTCATGGCCGTTGAGGTAGAAACTGGTGATGTCGCCACCCACCACGGTCAGCCATGCCGAACGCATCTTTAGGTCGGCCGGCAGGTCCCAGGTGGTGTAAAACACCCGCTCGCCCGAATCGAGATCGTTCTCGGCGGTCCAAATCCAGTTCGCGCCGTCGAGATCGGCCGGTGGGTTCTCGACTTCTTTGGTGGCGCCGCCGATCCACTCGCCGCGCCAGTCGGTGGGTTTCAGGAGTCCCGCCACCCAGTGGGCCGGTTCGCTCCATTCGGAGGGCTGGCCCTCCGCGTTCCACACCTGCACTTTCCAGTAGCAGGGTTGCCGCGAGACGAGGGGCTTGCCCGCATACGGAATGCCGAAAGTGGCGTTGGACTCCACCTGTCCCGAGTCCCACAAGTCGCCCTCATTCGCCGCTAATTTCTCGGCCGAGCTGGCAGCGAGGACCCGGTAGGCTGATTGCTTCGCCCCCCGAGCGGGTGAGGTGACAATCCAGCTCAGTTCCGGCGTGGGGTTCTCGATCGCCGTCGGATTGGCCAGGTACTCGCACCGCAGCCGCTTAGCCACTAGCGGCGAATTCGGGGCAGCATAGGCCGTCGGCACAATCGCGAGAATGGCAACCAAGCCGGCACAGACGAATTGAATTATCGATCGAGCGCCACAGCGCGGATCGAAAGAACGCAGATCGAAAAAACTTGGCGAAATAGCCATCCTTCGAGTCCTTCGCAAGAAGAGCAAAGCGGTCTCCCCACCAACTCCGCGCGAGCGAGACAAGCGCGCACTGGGAGACGCAGCGAGCCTACCCGCTACACTGCCGATCTTAAGGCGAGTGGCAGCGGCAATCAAACGAACATTCCCGTCGAAGCTCGGCCCTCCCGCAAGAATTTTCTGAAATTTCTTCAATGACTCTAGAAAGTGGCCACCAAATAGTGTTCAATTGAACATATTGGTGCGTGCGCCGCTCACGAGCGGGCAGCTCGCTGGTTCAGCGAATGTGGTTTCGACGGAGACCACGAACCATTGGCACGAGCTCGCCTTGCGTTGCAATCAGGCGTCTCGCAGCCGATAGGTGAGGAGAGTCTGAGCAGAACCTGCGGGTTCGCTACGCCTGCGCATGCGCAAGTGGCCCGGGGAGAAACGGTGTCATAGTCGCCAGTTCAGGTCCTCGCCAGCGTGTGGAGAGAAGGGGCGCCCCGTCTCGTTCGTTTCGAGCCGATTGAGCCTTTGGTAAGGATCAAAATCAATTCATCAGAAGGTGCAGCACATGTAATCTCGGAGTAAACGCGGAGCGAGCCCGTCTGCACCTGAGCCGCACCTCCTAACAACTTGCCAATTCGCAGAATCGGAAGTCGAGGTAGGTTGCGCTTCACGGCAATGACCCCGGTCACTTCGTGCTGAATCGCTTCCAGTCTCGGCCCGCAGGCTCTTGCCCGCAGTTTTTGCCATGCTCACATCCACCGTCCGGGTCCAAACAATCGAAGTGATTGTTTGATGCGCTCCGCTGCGCGGAGCAATCGTTGTTCGCGCTTTCGGCTGCTGGCTTGAGTGCTGCGCACAATATTACTACTACCTTACATTTGTTATAATGACGTACTGACAATTTGTTGGAAATTGTTTGACTTTTGTTCTTAATCGCGGTTACACTAAGCACCGCAGTGGGACTTTTCGCGTTAGCTGTTCGTCTTTTCCGGTTCTTCTCTCTGATGGAGGCTCTTTGATGTCCGCACGTAGGTTGGGTTTAACGGGGTTGGCGTTTGCCGTCGCGCTATCGGCGGCAGTTTCTCAGGCACAGATTACGATTACATCCGATGAGGTGTGGGACGGCGTGAGCAATCCTCGCGCAGGCGAAGGGGTCACCCTCAACAATGGGGTCTACACCATCCCCACCGCGCTCACGATTGCGTCCGGTGGAACAATTCGACTGTTTGATGTTTTGAACGGTACGACACCTTCGAGCTCAATCCAGTTCAACTTCACCGGCAACGGCGGGCTGACTTTCGCTGACAGCACCAGCACGATCGACGTCTACGTGGGGGGCCGTAATCAGTCTCAACGGACCTTCACGCTCAACATGAACAACAACGCCATTTCGGCTTCGACCGCCGGCGCGGGGCGAATCATCAACGGCGTGTTCGTCGATGGCATGGGAATGACGGGCGACAGCATGTCCGTCACCATTAACTCCAATAGCAACGTCACGCTCGGCACGATCAACGTCACCAAGAACGACGCCCAGGCCTCGTCCATCAATATCTTCAGCCAGGGTTTGGTGGATATTGATAAGCTGGCCAATGCCGACGTTTCGACCGGTGGCGGCAGCACGCTGGGGATCAACGTCACGGCGGAATCGCTCGTCCTTGGCGAGATTGACACCCGCGCGGCCCGCACGCCCGATGCCGGCGTGGGCGCCATCACCCTGCGGGCCCTCGGTCAACCCGAGAACAGCGTTGGTGACTTCAACGCCAACTTCTTCGCCAACAACACCATCACGCTCGATGGGCCAATTAAGGGTAATTCCCCCGGACTTCAGGCGGGGGGGAACATCACCGCCACCGGCGTTAAGGTGACACTGACCAACAATTTCACGCTTGATAAGAACGAGAGTGGCGTCTTCACCGTGAACGCCGGCACCGATGGGAACGGCTTCACCCAGGGGCAGCTCTTCGTGAATAACTCCTCGGTCACCCCGAATGCCGTGAATTTCAGCGTCTTTCACGATGGAGCCGGCCCCGGCGATGTGAACTGGGCGGGCAATAATTCCGGCAACTGGAACAATGAAAACAACTGGAATCCGGTCGCCGTGCCGAGCGCCAGTAACCAACGGGCCATCTTTGGCAGTGCGATTACCTCGCCGCAAACCGTTTACATGAACCAAGCCAACTTGGTGAAGACCGTGCGGTTCGATACCACCTCGAAGGTGGCTGTGGCGGGAACCTCAAGCCTCACGCTCGATGCCAACACCGGCAGTGCGGGAGTCGAAGTCGCTCAGGGGTCGCACGAATTCCAAGTGCAGGTCAATCTGGCCGACAACACCACCATTAACGCGTCGCCGGGCACCGAGCTCGACTTCAACGGCATTCTTAACCTGGGCGGCTTCACGCTGACCGTTTCAGGGGGCGGTCAAGTCGACCTCAATAATCAAGTGACTGGGGCCGGCTCGATCGCCAGCTCGGGTATTCTCGGCACCGGAGGCGCCACGGGCGTCACCGGCTCACTCAGCAGCACCGGCACGCTGGATATTGATATCGCCGGCGCTGGCGCCAACCGGTTCGACGCCTTCAACGTCACCGGCCCAGCTACGCTCTCGGGCATTCTGTCAGTCGACTTGATCGATGGATTTACCCCCACGGCGGGTCAGCAATTCACCGTGCTCACCGCCTCGAACGTGAGCGCGGCGAGCCTGGCGCTCGGCGGGCCTGATGCGGCGGCATTCACGCTGATTAAGAACCCCACCAGCCTGGTGCTGCAAGCGGTGAGCAGCGTCACCGTGCCGGGTGACTACAACGGCAACGGCATCGTCGATGGCGCCGACTACACCGTCTACCGCGATAATCTCGGTTCAACCACGAACCTCGCGGCTGATGGCAACAACAACGGCGTGATCGATGCTCCGGACTACACCTTCTGGCGCACTCGCTTCGGCAACACCGCCGCCGCGAGTGCTGCAGCGAGCGCCGCGGTTCCGGAACCGGCAACGTGGATGCTCCTAGGCCTAGCGGCAGTGGGCGCTAGCCTCGGACGCCGACGGTCGAAGTAAGCCTTCGCACGCCGCGCTGCTGTTGGCCGCGCCCGGGGCAGGGGCGCGGCCCAACAGGAGCCGCGTGAAAGTGAGCAGTAACGTCTTCTCCAAGGCAGTCTTTTCAAACCACCGCGTTCGTCGTTACTAGGAACAAGCGAAATGGAAGTGGCCCCAACAGTCCGTTCGGCAGATCAGCGTTCGAGCACGGTCCGGCAAGCATTTACGCTCGTGGAACTGCTGGTGGTGATCGCCATCATCGGCATCTTAGTAGCGCTTTTGTTGCCCGCTGTGCAGGCAGCGCGGGAAGCGGCGCGGCGGAACCAATGCACGAATAACCTGAAGCAAATCGTGCTGGCGAATCACAATTTTCACGATACCTACGGCAACTTCCCGGCCGCGCGTTATAGGGATAAACACACCACCTGGTTCGCGCTGGCCCTGCCGTTCATGGAAGCTTCGGCGGAGTACCAACTATGGGATTTCAAGGAGTGGTACACAGCGAATAAGAATCGCCAAGCGAGGATGACTCGCATCCCGCAGTACTTCTGTCCCAGCATGCGTGGTAACGGCAACGAAGGGTTGTTGGCCCCCGCAACAGCGACGGTCTTCACAGCTCAGGGATCAACCGGGGACTACGCTGGCAATAACGGGCGAAATACTCGAGGGACACTCGATACAGGCCAAAAGGATGTGGAGACCGGCACGCGAGTCTATGACGATCGGGGGGTGATCATCACGCCTTTCAAAAAGTGCTTCGAAGAGAGTACCTGCCAACATACGGATAGTTCCGTAGCGATGAAGAATATCACCGATGGAACCAGTAAAACATTCTTCGCTGGCGAGAAGCACGTTCCGGACAATCTGTTCGCAATCGCTGCGACTCCCGACGATTCCATCTATCAGGGAGATTTTTTCACGAATTTTGCCCGCGCAGCGGGGCCACTCTTTCCGCCTGCCCCCTCAGCGGACTACGAAGGAACGTCCAACCCCTATTGGGGCTCCCTCTTCGGCAGTCGCCACCCCGGCGTTCTGCAGTTCGCCATGTGTGATGGGAGCGTGCGCACCGTGCAAACGGGGATTGACCTCTTGCTGTACGAAGCGCTCGCCACGCGTAACGTGGGTGAAACGGTCAGCGAGTAAGTGGTTTCTCAAAGTGCTGCCGAAGTTTCGGCGTTCTCCACGAGTTGAGTGATGGTCATGCGGACATTCTCCCGAAGCGCGGCGCTGTTATTGCTCGCCGCGGTCGGCTGCGGCGAATCGCGCCCCACCACGTATCCGGTCACCGTCACGGTCACCTATGCCGATAAGAAACCGGTGCCCGGCGCCCAAGTGGTGCTGATGTCGGCCGAAGGGAACGTGAGCGCCCGCGGCTCAGCGGGCGAAGATGGTTCGTGCTCGCTCACGACCTACCAGCCGAACGACGGGGCGCTCTTGGGCAAGCATAAGGTCTTGGTGGCCCAACCACCGCACATCGGTGACCCCGAAGCACCTTACAAAGGCCCCAAGATTGCTTCTAAGTTCGCCAATTTCGCCAGCTCCGGTCTTGAAGTGGAAGTCACTGAAGATCCCGCGAACAACAAGTTCGCGCTGGTGGTGACGCCGCGGTAATCGCGTTTGCGATTTTGCATTGCACCGCGCATTACGATTCAGCTTGAAGCGGAAGAAAATCAGATCATTACCGAACTCGGGATACGCTGGGATAAATCCTGAAGGGATTCCATCACTCAGCCCAGGGTTGGCGACAACTGCGCCTACCCTGGGTTTGCAGTTCGTGTTGATTCGTCGGCCGAGCGATCGATGTTGATTGCATTCGGCGATTGTGATTGATGCCGACCACTCGGCCAATCAATGTTTTGGGCCGTGTACCCAGGGTGGGCCGCTTTGCGGCCAACCCTGGGCTAAATTAGGAACAAGCGAAATGGAAGTGCACCCAAAAGTCCGTTCGGCAGCTCGGCGTTCGAGTTCGGTTCGGCAAGCTTTTACGCTCGTGGAACTGCTGGTGGTAATCGCCATCATCGGCATCTTGGTTGCGCTACTGCTACCGGCCGTGCAAGCGGCGCGCGAAGCGGCCCGTCGGAACCAATGCACGAATAACCTCAAGCAGATCGTGCTGGCGAATCATAATTTTCACGATACTTACAAGGCGTTTCCCGCTGCTCGCTGGCGCGACAAGCATTCCACTTGGTTTGCCCTTGCCTTGCCATTCATGGAGGCTTCAGCCGAGTATCAGTTGTGGGATTTCGATCAGTGGTACACGCATAATGCGAACCGCCAAGCCCGGCAGACACGCATCAGCCAGTACTTTTGTCCCAGCATGCGTGGCAACGGAAACGAAGGCTTGCTTGCCCCGGCAACAGGTAACGTCTTCACTGCGCAAGGCTCGACGGGCGACTATGCTGGCAACTACGGCCGGAATGTGCAGGGTGCTAACACCACAATCGACCCTGAAACTGGAACCAGAATTCCCGATGACCGGGGCGTGATTATCACACCGCCGAAGTGCTTTGAAGCGGGCTGCAAGAACTTCGTGGGCTCCGTGGCCATGAAGCACATCACCGACGGCACCAGCAAAACTTTCTTCGCCGGCGAGAAGCATGTGCCAGACAATCTGTACGCGATCAAGGACTCGCCTGACGACTCCATCTATCAAGGTGACTTTGTGCAAAATCACACCCGTGGCGCCAGCGCGATTCTTCCGCCGGCTCCGTCTCACGATTACGAGGGAGCTGCACCGTACTGGGGAGCGCTGTTCGGTAGTCGTCATCCCGGCGTGATGCAGTTTGCGTTATGCGATGGTAGCGTGCGAACCGTGCAAAATGGTATCGATCTTATCTTGTATGAAGCACTCGCCACTCGCAACGTGGGTGAGACGGTTAGCGATACACCTTAAGCCCCGAAATATCGGCGGCTTTTTCTCTCTTCAACGATTGAAGTCATGGTTTCGTTGAGACTTAAGTGGAGTGCTGCGCTCCTCCTGCTTACAACGGGAGGCTGCGGTGAATCACGCCCGACGCCGTACCCCGCCACAGTGACGATTACTTACGCCGCTACGAAGCCTGTGCCCGGCGCACAGGTGGTGCTCATGTCGGCTGAAGGGAACGTGAGCGTCCGGGGCTCAGCGCGCGAAGATGGTTCGTGCTCGCTCACGACCTACCAGCCAAACGACGGCGCGCTCTTAGGCAAGCACAAAGTGCTGGTGGCCCAACCGCCCCACATCGGCGACCCTGACGTGCCCTATAAGGGCCCCAAGATTGCTTCGAAGTTCGCGAACTTCGCCTCGTCCGGTTTCGAAGTGGAAGTCACTGACGATCCCGCGAAGAACAAGTTCGCGTTGGTGGTGACGCCCCGTTGAAACGGTGCGCGGCTCAAGTCCTCCGGCTGACGCCGGGGGCTCATGATGACTCTCCATCATGCTCTTGGGCCCCCGACGTCAGTCGGGGGAGTGGCGTGAGCGCAACTCAGCGCTCCAGTTCCACTTCCAGCACCGCCGGCCAGCCAGCGACATCGGTGGTGAAGACCACAAAGCGTCCGTCGGGCGAGAATGACGGATGCGGGTGCGTGTGTTGTGGCGCCTCGACTTGCACCGGGCCGTCGTCGTAGGGGCAATAGCCGCGATCCCAGTGATCGCCCCGGCTGCTCGCTTTCGACGGGCAGACCAGTTCGACGTCGCCGGTCGAGAGGTCCACCAGATGCAGCCCGCGATCAGGATTGCGCGTGTCGGCGATCGCCCGCGCTCCGGCGCGATCGACCATCGGATGCCATGCATTGAAGGGCGTGAGGTCCGTGCGGAGACCGGTGTCCACATCCAGCCGGAAGAGTCCGCGCCGCCAATCGACCACCAGCATTTCCCGGGTGTGCGGAATCCACACTTCATGCACCGTCCACTCCTTGCGCGCCACCGACCGCCGATAGACGGGCCGATTGCCGGCGCCATCGCGGTCAACCACCCAAATGCGATTGTGGTACGGACCCGAGTAGCGAATAAGCGACGAGTCTTGCGGATGAAACTCCGGGTGAAAGATGCGTTCCCCTTCCACCACGCAATTGCATTCGCCAGTCGAAGTGTTGATGACGTACAGTCGGCTGGAATCTTGCTGCCGCACGGGCACTACCCACCAGCGGTCGTCGTGGCTCAGCGAGGTGGTCCCCATCGCGTCCTGCACCATGCCGGGGGCCAGCATGGGCGAATCGCCAAAGTTCACCAGCACCTCTTCTCGCAGCGTATCGAGATTCACCCGACAGGCATCGGCGCCCGCCGTGTAGTACAAGTAGCGGCCATCGTGCGAAGGATGCAGCGACCAGTCGTTCAGATCGCTCCGCCGCGTGAGTTGCAGGATTCGCCGCTCGGCACGAATCTCGCCCAACGCCTGCGGGCCGTCGCTCCGCTGGGCGGCGAAGAAGAGCCACCGCATCGCGTCGTCATACGCCGGGATATAGAAGAAGGGATGATGGTTGATGGTTCGTTCGCGGGAGACCATCCGCAGCCGCACCCCGCGCCCGGCGCCGTCGGCCAGAATCTCGACAGGGTCCCGCTCTACGCCCACATCGGTCGGAGAAGTCGCCATCAGTTCGCACGCTCGGAAGGGAGAGGGAAAAGCCGCAGGCCGTCCCCGTGAAAAGTTCGCTGCACAAGCTTTATCGTAGTCTCGCGCGCCGGCCCGATCGAATCATCACAGCGAGGTGTTCGCCGATAGTTTCTTACGGCCGGCGGGTCGATTCGCGGACCACCAGTTGCCCCGCCAGCATAATGTGCCGCGGTGCGGCAGTGGGGCGTTCGATCCGGTCGAGCATCGTGTGATAGGCCGTATCACCGATAGCGGCGAAGGGCTGCCGAACCGTGGTGAGCGGCACCCGCAAGAAGGCGGCATATTTCAGATCATCCACCCCGCCGATCAAAAGATCAGCGGGTACCTTCACGCCGCAGGCGTCGAGCGTTTGCAGCAGTTGGGCGGCGATAGAGTCGTTGCCGCAGACAATCCCCTCGGGTTTTTGGGTGGCGAGTAAGTGCTCGACCGTGGGGCGATCTTCGGGATCGCATTCCTGGATAAATTCGGCTTCGAAATGAAGTTTGCGAACGATGAAGGCTTCGGCGAAACCGACCGAACGCGCTTTAGTGGCGGCGGTTGACCCAGGGCGATAGAGAAACATCAGCCGTTTGCAGCCGGCGTCGAACATGTGGGCCGTGATGGTGTACCCGACGCGGCGGCTGTTCATCCCCACCAAATCGTGCTCGCTGCGCCCCGGATAAGGCAAGTAATCGCGGTCGATGAGCACGATTGGGATTTTGGCGGCATCGAGTAATTCGACGATGCGAAAGTTCACCTGTTCTTGCCCCGGCAGAATCTCCAGCGGTGCGAAGAAGACGCCCCCCACGCGGTCGCGGACGAACCGCTCGCAAATCTCGAGCGCGATGGCGCCTTCGTCCGTTGAATCGCCGCTGGAGCCGGCCGCGGCGTCCGGCAGGTGCGTGGCGCCCCACAGCAGCGAATGACCGTCCTGCTGCGCGAGCCGGGCGATTTCCCCGCAAATTGGTTCAAAGATTTCCGTTTTCCCCAATCCCGGAATCAAGAGGCCAAAGTGCTTGCCGCCCACTTCACTCTTCGAGACGTAGGTGCCAGCGCCGCGACGCCGACTCACCAGGCCTCGCCGTTCCAGTTCGTGCAAGGCCCGCGCTACGGTCGGCCGCGAGACGCCGAACTCGACAATCAAGTTCGCTTCCGACGGGATGCGGTCACCCGGTTTGTAGGCGCCCGATTGAATACGGCCGCGGACCACTTCGAACACCTGCCGATGTTTGGCGGTTGCAGCTGGCGATGCGGTGCTCATTTTTTTACGTCTACCCATGCTCGGAATGATAAACCGAATCAAAAGACCGAGGCAGTCCTGTTTTGACGCGGTGAGCGGTTCTCGGCGAGTAAGCTAGAACTGCCTCAACCACGATTGTAGTTGTTATTACATGTTATGCAACAAAGTAATGTCTTATGGTTGACATCTGTCTTGAAACAGGTTAGCGTGGTGTCTGACCGAGCGAAGTTCGGCGTTCCGCGGCGCTGGTTCCAAGTCTCACTTTTCTTCACGGGCTGGTTCAGCGGGGCAATCTCTTCTGGCGGAGGAGCTTTTCGATGCAATCGTTAGCAGTTCTGGATGAAGCCGACCGGGCGCTCGCCCATACGGAGAATTTCGCCGAGATTTGCGAAATACGTAATAAGGCGGAAGCTGTGCGGCGGTACGCTCAAAGCGCAGCGCTGGGGCTCGACGTGCAGAATCGCGCGGCCGAAGTAAAACTGCGGGCGGAACGCCAAGCAGGAAAACTGCTGCGGCAGTTGACGCTCCGCGGCGGCGATCGGCGGTCGAACAAGCGTGACCAGCGAATAAAGCTCGATGACCTGGGAATTACCCCCAACCAATCGACGCGGTGGCAAATTCAAGCGAGCGTCTCCGAAGAAGCTTTTGGCGCTTACGTCCGCGAAACTTGCGATGCGGCGAAGGAGCTGACTTCCGCGGGCCTCATGCGGCTCGCAAAGCGGTTGCGGGAAGAAAGTCGCGCCCGGCGCGGCGACTCCACCGAAGCGTTCGAGGGCCTCGCCAGTGAATCCGTCGGAGCCGATAGCGAAGCGAAGTTTGAAGAGGCGCCCATCCCCGCTTACCTGCGTGCTCGTACCCGAGCGCACTCGAATTGGGATCGTCCCGGAACGGGTCAACCCGAAGATTTGATTTCCGATCTGCGGAATCATCACCAATTGCTGATGAATCTGTTGCGGCCCGTGTGCGCGGGCGAGGGAGAATCGCTCGAAACCGCCCAGCGGCGGGCCGTTGCCTACCTGATGTCGCAGGTGCGGGTGGTAGTCGAGCAACTCGACGATTTGTTCCGGCGGGGCATCGTGAGTGTCACGTGTGTCGAGCACGTCCGCGCTAACGGCGCCGTATCGCATCACCGAACACAGGCCCACCGACGCCCAGCGGGACTGGGGCGTTCGCTTCCACGACGTACTGCCGCCAGTGCGTAACTGTTTAGGAGGCCTCTCCGAGGTCCATTTCGTTTTGCGATCGGTTCTCCGTCAACAGCGAAATCGGCCTCGGAGAGGTCTCTTACCGACCAGAAGATTTTCAACAGAACCTTTCTTCCTACCGACGCGAGAGATAAAAGATGCCGACCGATTTGAGAAGTCAACCTTGGACCGGCGTTTACGCCGCCACCCTATGCGCGTTTCGCGAAGACGAATCGATTGATGAGCAAGGGCTCTACCGCTACTTCGCGGAGCTGTCGCAAGAACCGGGCCTTGCGGGGCTGGTGTGCAACGGACACACGGGGGAGATTATGTCCCTTCGCCCGGACGAACGCGCCCAGGTGACCAGCGTGCTGGCGCGCGCGGTGCGTGAATCGGGCAAACCGATGAAAATCGTTTCCGGCGTTTCCGCCGAAGGAAGCTTGGAGGCAATTGACCATGCCATCGCCGCGCGCGAAGCGGGCGCCGAAGCGATTCTGCTCATGCCGCCGCATCACTGGCTGCGCTTCGGCCGATCGCTTAAGACCGCGGTTGGCTTCTGTCACGATGTGGCGGAGGCGGCCGGCATCGACATCATCTTGCACCAGTACCCCAGCTGGTCGAAGGCGGGGTACACGCTGGAAGAAATGCAAGAGATCTCGGCCCACAAGCGGGTGGTGATGATCAAGATGGGAACCCGCGACATGGCGCGGTGGTTGTTCGATTACGAGAAGCTGAAGGAGCGGCGGCCGGAACTTTCGATCACCACCTGCCACGACGAGTTCCTGCTGCCCACACTGCTCGAAGCAGCCGACGGCGCGCTGATTGGGTTTGCTGGGTTTGCGCCGAAGCTGATGTCGCGCCTGGTCCATGCCGCGCTCGATGGCGATCTAGCGGGCGCTAAGGCGGCCCAGAAGCACGTGGCCCCCCTGGCGCGGCTGATTTACGCCTTCGGCGAGCCGGGCTGCGGCGCCCATCAGCGGATGAAGGTGTCGCGGTGGCTGTTGGAACGGTTCCCGAGCCCGCACTTCCGCCGCCCGGTACGGCCGCTGCCTCCGGCAGAAATCGAGCGGATTCGGGACACCCTCCGCGTTATTGGCTACTCAGAATTGTAGAATCGGCGGCGGACTTCAGCCGCGCGGTTGAAGGATCGCTGCGGTTGGAGTTCGCCGATTCCGCAATGGCGGCACTTCCGCTAACTCTGCTCCTCGAACAATTAGCGATGTGGCTGGACCGGCATCCGGCGCCACCGACAGGAACAACAGGCCCATGTCGACACCCGCAATCAAAGAGCTGAGTCACTCCGCCAAAGTCATGGTGTTGGTGGCGGCTTTTTTAGGTCTCTTGTTCGATGGGTTTGAACTGGGGCTGATGCCGATTGCTTCGCTTTCCGTCACCAAAAGTTTGCTCGGGAGCGAATTCACGCCGGCTGCGGGCGGGCTGTGGTTTGCGAGGTTCACCGCGGCGCTGATGCTCGGCGCGGCGATCGGCGGCATCTTCCTCGGCAATCTGGGCGACCGCATCGGTCGCGCCCGGGCGATGGGAGTCAGCATTCTGTTCTACTCCCTGTTTGCTGGCCTCGGCGCGTTCGTCCACACCGCTGAGCAAATGTTGGTGCTGCGATTTATGGTGGGACTGGGCGTGGGCGGCATGTGGCCGAACGGCGTGGCCCTCGTGGCCGAGTGCTGGCCGAGCACGGCGCGGGCGACCGTCTCGGGCATCTTGGGCGCGGGAATCAATGTGGGCGTGCTGGGGTTATCGCAACTGGTGCGTTACGTGCCGGTGACGGCCGAATCGTGGCGCTGGATTTTTGTGATGGGCACCTTCCCCGCGGTGCTCGGCGTGCTAGTGCTGTTGTTCCTGCCCGAGTCGCCCAAGTGGTTGGCGTCCCGCGGCCACTCGGAGGGAGCGGCGAAGAAAAAATCGGCGCCGGTGAGCGCGCTCTTCCGCGGTGAGCTGCTGGTTCCCACGCTGGCGGGAATTTTGCTCTGCACGATTCCGCTCATGGGCGCGTGGGCCGGCAGCAAGTGGATGATCCCGTGGGCGGACGAGTTAGGCGCCGCCGCGGGCCAACCAGGCTACAAAGCTGCCACGCAGGGGTGGTGGGCGCTTGGCGCGTCGATCGGCAGTTTTCTCGGAGCGCCGCTGTCGGCGTATCTCGGGCGACGGTTGTCGTACTTCTTGATTAGCGTTGGCGCGGCGTCGCTCACGTGGGCCATGTTCCAACTCACGGCGCCGCTCGAGCCGGAGTTCCTCTATATCGTCTTCGCACAGGGGCTTGTTGCCACGCTCTTCTTCGGTTGGATCCCGCTTTATTTGCCGGAGTTTTTTCCGATTGAAGTGCGGGCGACCGGCGCGGGGCTCGCGATGAATACGGGGCGTTTCGCCACGGCCGCCGGCGTGTTAGGCGCGGGGTCACTGTTCGTTCTATTCGGCGGGCAGTACTCGGCCGTGGGGGCTGCGTGCGCTCTGTTTTACACACTGGGGATCTTCGCGACGTTCACGATTCCGGCGGAGCCAACTGCCGAGGCCAAACTCGAACCAGCGATCAAGATCGAGGCTAAGGTCGTTCACTAGGTGGCCTGAGTCCGCCGAGCGGATCGTAGCGATGTCACAGCATTGGAGAGGACGCGATGAATTACATGCTGAGTTCGATTTGGGCCGGGTTCGTGACGATTGTTGTCGGAGGCGTATTCGCGCTGCCGGCTGGGGCGGCCGAGTCTGGCGGCGGGCCAGAGTCGACGGCCGATTATCCCACCTTGCAAGCAGCGGTCGACGCTAACCCAGGTGGTGAACTTTATCTGCCAGCGGGCGATCACCCGCTCGATACGGCGCTCGTAATTCGGCAGAGTAATCTCGTGCTTACGGGCCCCGGCCGGATTGTTCAGCGGACGCCGAGTCAGCCCGTGGTTGAAGTGCGTGACTGCGAAAACGTAACGCTGCGAGACATCACCGTCACTCGGCCCAGCGATGGGCCAGAGGGGAAAAGTTCTGCGATTTACTGTGAAGGCGCGAGCCGGGTGCGGATTGAGAATGTGAACGTCCTTGGTAACCGGTCGCAGAATGGCGCCATCAAACTGGAAAACTGCGCGGCATGTCGCATCGCCCAGTGCGAAATCACAGATTACAAGACCATCGGGGTCGACGATCGCACCGATAATCCGCTGCTTAGCTACGCTTTTCGCTGCATCGATGGGACAGGAATTGTGGTCAGCGGGTGTCAGGCGACGCAACTCATCGGCAATCGAGTGATCGAGCGCCGGTTGTTGCCGACGCGCGAGCTGGTCGCGCAGCATGGACTCGGTCAATTGATTGAGGGTCAAAAACCTTCGCTGTTTGGTGAACTCGGCAAGGGAATCCAAAGCGCCGGCTTCGTGCGGCAATGGCACCAAGGTTCGGCGATCGCCGTGACCGGCCCGCGCGACACGGCTTATACGCGGATTTCCGACAACTACATTGAGAACTGCGCCCAGGGGATCGACATCCACAGCGACAACTTCCTGTGCACTGGCAATATTGTCAATCATGCGATGATTGGCATGAAGGCGATGCACGGCAGCCGCAACGGGATTGTGTCGAACAATTTGTTCAGCTTCGTCGATTTGTGGGCGATTATGCTGGGCCCCGGCGCGGCGTCGGACGTGCCCCGCCCCGCCACGGGTGAGCAACCGGCAGTTGCGGCGAACGATGATGGCGGCACGCTGGTGACCGGCAACGTGGTCTCCGATTTCGGCTACGGCAATGACTATTGGAACTGGTCGGGGGATACCTCCGATTCCTTGCCGAGCGGGGTGATTCGCATCGAGCGCGGCCAACTCGCCAGCAATCCACCGCTGACCGATGTGCTGATTCAAGGCAACGTGGTGACCGGCCGTGCGAGTGAGAATCCGCAGGGCGATCAGCCGCCGCGGTATCGCTACGCGCTGGTGGTGGATGTGACACCACAAGGGAGCAGCGAAAGGCATTTCCCGAGCAACATTCGGGTTGGCGAGAATCTCTTCGCGCCGGGTGTCGAAGGGGTGTGCAACACGCCGCTGCCGCTCACGAACTAAGGGATTGCCACAGCCGAATCTGGCGTGTCGCCAGTGGGCAGTGGTGCGGACCTTACAGTAATTTCACTCTGCTGGGGGCACGCCAGTGGCAACCCAATATCGAGCTGTGACAGACTAACTTATTCCCGCGGCTACTTGTTCCAAGTATTGCCCCGGCGTGACCCCCGCAACCTTCTTGAACACGCGGTAAAAGTGCGGCACGTCGCCGAAGCCGGCGGCAAAGGCGGCAAACGCGATGCGTTTCGATTCGACCAGCCGCTCCTTGGCGTAGGCGATGCGCTTTTCGTTGAGATACTGCACGACAGTCTTGCCCGTCTTGCGTTTGAACAGCTCCGAGTAGCGGCGGCCCGAGATGCCGCACATTTGGGCTAGGTCGTTCACGCCGATCGAGGTGTGAAAGTAATCGTCCAGATATTCGAGCGTGCCGGCGATTGATTCAGCGCGGGATGGTTGTTCGGGCCGCCCTGGTTCAGCGCGCAGCAAATGAACGAGGAGTTCAACCAGTCCCACGTGCAACATCGCCGCCGCGCCGATCGCCCCGCGCGATTGCTCAAGCAGCATCCGCTTGAAGGCGTTACGCACCGCCTCGCGGCGATAGCTGTTGAGTATGCCGATGGCGAGTTTGCCATCCTCCGGGGCGGGCAGCATGTCGACCAATTGTGCGAGTGGTGCCGACTGCTGAACAACCGCGGGAGTGAAGATCGCCATCACCAGCGTTAAGGGTGAGGCGGCATCATCCACCAAGCGATAAGTGAACCCCGCGGGGATGAGAAAGAGCGCGTCTCGCCGCAACAAAATTTCCCGGCCTGCACTTTCTACGTACCCGCGACCGAGCGGCGCCCACACCAGTTTATGATGGGGAGTATGCGCCGCGCTGCTGATCGGCTGGGTTGAGTGGCAGCTCTCGAACACCAAAATGCCCGATTCTGGCAAACGGCGAGCCGCCGATAGTTGGCCGGGATCCACGCGCGGTTCCGATCTTCAAGGCAAGAAACCATTAGGAACGACAGCGCGAAGCATACTGCGCTGGATCGCCAGAGATCAAACGCGCGCGATTGTTCGCTTAGCCGATGCTGCTGGGGATGCCCCAGTGGCCTTCCTTACGATACACGCGGCCGAGCATTGCGGTTGCTTCTTCATCGCCCGTGAAGGCTTCACTCGCCGCGTCGAATTGCAGCGTCCGGCCCAAACGCGTCGCCACGTTGCCGAAGTGGATCGCGGACGCCGTACGATGGGCGATGTCGATCGCGGCGTTGGGCCGATCGCCCGAACGAATGCAGTCGATCCAGTTCTGCTGATTCTGCACGACGGTACTTGCCGGAGAGCCGACCAGCTTAATGTCGAGTAGCTTATTGGCCGCGTCGCGGAGTTCAAACTTGCCGCGCTTGCTGATGAACATCCGGCCCTTCGTGCCGAAATATTCCACGCCGCTGTCAACGTTGAACGGATAGCTCGTAGACCAGATGCGCTGTTCGTAGATGAGCATTCGCCGCTCGCCCACCGCGTCACCGAACTCGAAGGTCACCTGTTGGGTGTCGGGGAATTCTTGGTCGTCGTCAAAGAAATACTTGCCGCCGGCCGCTGAAACACGGGCTGGCAGGCCGGGCGCTCCGAGGCCCCACAGCGCGTAGTCAAATTCGTGAATGCCGTCGTTCCCCAGATCGCCACAGCCGAAGTTGTACCACCAGTGCCAGTTGTAATGAAACCGATTTTCTTGGAACGGGCGCCACTCGGCGGGGCCGACCCAGGTGTCGTAATCTACCCCTTCCGGCGGCTGGGAGGGCTGCTTTTTCCCAATATTCTCCCGCAGCTGAATGTTCCAGCACTTGGCCACTAGCACATCGCCAATCACGCCGTCGTGCAGCAGCTTGATGGCTTGCTGAATCGCTGGGTTTGAGCGCGACTGCGTGCCGTGGCACACGGTCTTGCCCGCCTTGTCGGCGGCCGCCACCAGCAGCGTACCTTCGCGGTAGTTGTGCGTGCAGGGCTTTTCGACGTAAACGTGCTTGCCTGCCTCGAGCGCCATGATCGCGGCCGGGGCGTGCCAGTGGTCGGGTACGACCACGATGACGGCGTCGATCTGCGGATCATCGAGCAATTGCCGGAAGTCGCCCGTTGCTTGGCCACCGACCTGCGCGGCGGCCTTTTCGCGCCGGGCGCGATCAACATCCGCCACCCGGGTGATTTTGGCGCCCTTGAGCGAGGCGCTTTGGGCAATATGCGTGAGCCCTTGATTGCCGCAGCCGATGAGGCCAATCCGGATGTCGCCATTGCCACTGGCGGCTCGGCTGACGGCAGGAGTCGCGAGCGCACTGGCTGCTCCGACTGCTGCGGCGCCGAGAAAGGTGCGACGATCAACGGTTGAATCAAGATTGGTAGGCATCACAAATGGCCCTTGAGAATTTCGGGGGAAAAGCAAAAACTCACCACACTCCGGGCCGGGCAGTGGGGCCCAGAATTGGACCTCGCCATTATCGCCGATCCGGCGGACAGGAACAAACCATCAGGGCGCCGGCAAAGTGACGTGTTCGGAACTAACCAGCAGGCCGCGGTCGTCGAACAGGTTAAAGTAGTAGGCCGTTGTGCCGCCCGGCAGCGGGGCGCTGGCTCGGTTTTCGCCGTTGAGTTTGGCAGGTTGCGTGGACCACTTTCGCTTACGCCAGTCGCGCCAATCTCCGCTGTCCGTCGTCCAATTGAACTCGGCTCGGTCGACGCGGGTCGGGCTTTCGCATGTAAACTCAACCCGGGCTTGGCCGTCGGTTTCGCCCTGCTGCGTGATCGTCGGCGCCTGGGGCCCTCGGCCCAACACGGCGTCGGCAAAGGCGTAGATTTCCTGGGGTGACCAACCGCTGCCGTGGCCATGATCCATCCGCACGCGGATGGCAAGTTGCCTTGGACCACGGGGTAAGCGGTACGACTTTTGGAACAGGGGCAGGTGGTAATGCTCGTCATTCGTGCCATTCACCCACAGCATGGGGTACCGGACGTTGGCGAGGTACGACGAGGGGTCCCACAGTTTGACCCACCGCTCGCGCCCATACGCATCAACCGCGTCATTCCAACTCGTCCCCTCGTGGTAGAACCCACAGCCGTACACAGGGATGGCGAACTTGAAGCGTGGATCAATCCCTGCGACGAGCGACGTTAGGTAACCGCCCCACGAAATACCGGTGACGCCGGTTTGCTCGGCATTCACACCCGGCAGTGATCGCAGGAGCGAATGAGCCAGAATCACCCCGGTCACTGCATGATAGGGCCACTGGTCGTGTGGGTCGTCGCCCGCTTCGCCGAAGCCATACCGCAAAGGGCCCGCCCAATCGTGCCGCTGCTCGTCCGGACTCTGCTGCAAGTTGCGGGGGACGGCGCCGTTGGTGTCGAGCGCGATGGCGGCGTACCCATGGCGATTCCAGATCTGCACCCATTCGGCAAAGGCGGTCCCCCCGCCACCGTGAACGCACACCACTCCCGGGACGGGAGCCTCCTTCGTCGCGCCGGGAGGCACGTTGTAGTAGGCGAAGATTTTCGTCGGCTTCCCCTTGTACGGTTCGCCCGCCAAGTACACCGCCTGAACGTTGCTCGCGCCGAACGACTCGGCCGGCTCCGTGGCGGGCGGAGCGTCGAGCCGTTTGAGGTCCCAGAGATCTTCCGCGCACGCGACATTCGATAGCAGCAAAAGCAGTCCGCCCAGGCGGATTATCAGCGCAGACATAACTTCACCTCGATCCAGGGGTTCTCGAAGAGTCACCGGCGACGGGTGTTAATCCACCGCCACCGCAGCTCGCGACTTGGTGCTACTCGGCGCTTTTCGCGCTGCGAGGACCTGTTGTTCGTACTTCTTCAACTCGGCTAGCCACGCTTCGCCCACGGGGGCTCCTTGCAGCTCGCAGAAGTAGTCCCACACGGCGCCCCACGGCAGGCTCTTGGCTTCTTCGCCCAAGCAGAGCCGAGAGGTGTAGTCGCCCGCGCGTTCGGCGTCCTTCATCCGCGCGATGGGGTCGAGCATCGCCCGCAACAGCGCCTTCTGAGTGGAGCGGCAACCGATCACCCAAGCCGCCACCCGGTTGATACTGGCGTCGAAGAAATCGAGCCCGATATGCGTGCGGCCGAGGAAATCGCCGCGCACCAGTTCTTGCGCGATCAGCAGGACTTCGTCGTTAAGTAGCACCACATGGTCGCTATCCCAGCGAACCCCGCGGCTCACGTGCAGGAGGACTTCGTCGACGAACGAGAAGACGCTCGAGAGTTTGTCGCCCATCACTTCCGTGGGATGGAAATGCCCGGTGTCGATGCAGAGCACTTTGCCGCGCTTTACAGCATAGCCGAGGTAGTAGTCGTACGAACCGACCACGTAGCTTTCGGACCCAATGCCAAAGAGCTTCGGTTCGACGGCGTCGCGCACGTACTTGGGGTCCAACGGTTCAGCGAAGATTTCATCGAGCGATTGGGTGAGCCGTTCGCGCGGGCCCTTGCGATCGGCGGGCAGGTCCTTCAGTCCATCGGGAATCCAAACATTGTTCACGCACGGCGTACCGAGCGCCTGGCCCATATCGGCCGCGATGTTGCGGATGGCGATGCCGTGATCGATCCAAAAGCGGCGAATGCCGGCATCCTGATGGGCCAGCGTGAATCCGCTGGAACTTTTGGGGTGCGAGAAGTACGACGGGTTGTGGTCGAGCCCGTGCCCCTTGGCCTTCGCCCAATCAATCCACCGACTGAAATGCTTGGTTTCGAGCGCGTCGCGCTCGACCGCGGGGCCGTCGCATTCGGCATAGATCGCGTGGAGGTTGAGCCGATGCCGCCCCGGAATCAGGCGGTACGCTTCATCGAGGTCGGCCCGCAGCTCATCGCCATTGCGCGCCTTGCCTGGGTGCGAGCCGGTCACCGCCAGTCCATCACCGAGCGCGTACTCCCCTTCGAAGCCGGCGACATCATCGCCTTGCCAACAATTGAGCGAAATCGCCACGCCGGCGAGTTTTGCAATCGCGGCCGCAGCGTCGACGCCCACCTCGGCATACCGCTCCTGGGCAACTTTATACGCAGCTTCAATTCGGCTCATGGATAAATTCTCGAACAGAGGAGGAAAACCAACCCCCCGGATTGTAAGGCGCCCTCTGCGCGGATTCAAACTAACACCGGTTGCGAGGAGCGTGGAAAGCTAACCCCAAAACGCAACCGGGACACTCGGCCCCAAAAGCAGGAGCCGAGTGTCCCGGTGAAGATTTCGCAGACAATCCGCTACTAAATGGCCCGGCGACGAACCAACGGGAGTGCAGCGGCGGCCATTAGCACCATCGCCACAGTTGCCGGCTCGGGGACGTGCAGCACCGTGAACGCCGGATTCAACTGGGCGCTCGACTGGTTCATGAACAGGTCACCCGCCGTGAACCCATTATCCAGAGTGCCTGCCGCGATGCTCAGCACGCCGTTTTCCCCCTTATCGAGCGAAAAGCCGCTGCCCAGCACGTACTTGACCGCCTTCATAGTGATATTGCCGCCCACATTCGGTCCGCTGATCGCGGCCCCATTCGTCGTAAGGGCGCCGGACAGCGCGATGAAGTTTTCCCCCGCGTCGTTCCCGACGAGGTTGTTGACATCAAACGACGGCGGATTGAGGGCCGTGAGGAAGATGCTACCGTTATCGGCGTTGCCATCCATCCGCTGCGTGCGAGCATCGATGCTCCCCAGGGTGATCGACTTGGCTTTCACGAATACCCATCCGGCGCTCGCGCCGCCATCTACCACGTCGGCTGTCGAGAGCGAACCGATGTTGACATTGCCGGAAGTGGTAATGTCGATGTGCGCAAGCTGAGCATCCTTTTTCGCGGTGCTGATTTCGCCGAGTGAAACATCGGCCTGTGAATTGATGTTGAGGAACATGGAATTGCCGGTTTCGCTCACCAGCACCGGCCCGTTAACAATCCGGCCCGGTCCCGATATGGGGTTATCGAGCATGTTGAGCGTCAGCGTGCGCACCGGTCCGAAACGATCGCCGGTGTGGATGTCGAAGGTGCTGGTCGCGTCGGCGAATGTGAGCCCCCCGGCACCGGCGGTGAAATTGAAGGTCAGCGAAGAAGTCGGCGTGGCGCCCACTTCAAACCGCGAGGAGTTGAGCGAAAGTTTCGCCCCCGAGCCGATGACCAGTTCGGTGGGAATCGTGTAGACGCCGCCAGAGAGCGTGACGCCATCGCCAGCGCGAGGGTTACTGACCCCGTCCCAAACTTCATTCCCTGTAATCAGAATCGCCGCCGACAACGGCGCCGTCAGAATGGCCGCGATAAGCATCGCCAGCCCCACCCAAGTCTTATTCATGAGAAGCAACCTCCCGGAATGCGATTGGCCAGAAAGGTTTAACGAGCCACCGAGGCCTGGCCTCCTCGGCGTCGACGGGACGAGCTCCGCGCAGCCGGAATGACCGGGGCGGATGTATCTCACTCTCTTCGATCGGGGAGAAAAGTCAATCAAACGCTCACGCCAGCGGGGGCAATTTCCGGATTTGGCAACCTGCTAGCCGCCCGAATAGTCAATTCTGAGCACTTCCTTCGTGACGATGTTTCTGCGGGTTCCGGCCAGGCGAAAGGAAGAAAATCAAAAAATCACGCGCCATCGACTCGCTGCCATGCGACGGGATGGCGATTGTTTGATGATCCCCGCAGTCAGCCGCTTTAATTGTCAATGACAGGGCCAATCTCCTTCCAATGCGTATGGTCACAAATTTTCTGGGTTCCACGATGCTTACGACCGATCAGCAGCAACATTTTCTTAAACAGGGCTTCCTGGTCGTTGAAAACGTTCTCGATCCCCAGCGCGATTTGGCGCCCGTCATCGACGATTATGCCGCCCTGCTAGATCAGTTGGCGAGCGAATGGTGCGCGGCGGGGCGACTGCGGGCAACCTATCGCGAGCTGCCGTTCGTCGAGCGGCTGACCAAAATTATGGCGGAATCGGCGATCAACGTGAGCCGATACTTCGACATTTCTCTGCCCGACAACCAAGTGGCCGCCGATGAACCGATGCACCTGAGCGAACCCCTGTTCAAACTGATTACGAATCCGCGGCTGCTGGATGTGGTGGAATGCTTCGTGGGGCCGGAGATTCTCTCGAACCCCGTACAGCACGTGCGGATCAAACCGCCGGAGCAGGTGGTCAGCGGTAAGTTCGACCAGAACTTTCTGGTGCGCAAGACCGGTTGGCACCAAGACCAAGGAGTTATCCGCTCCGAAGCGGACGAAACCCCTACGCTGACCGTGTGGTTACCCATCAACGAAGCGACCACCGAGAACGGCTGCCTCTGTGTCGTCCCCGGAAGCCACCGCGCCGGCCTGGCGCCGCACTGCCCGGGGGACGACGGGCTCACGATTCCGGACCGCTTGCTAGCCGGCGAAGCAACTCCCGTTCCATTGAAACCCGGCAGTGTGCTGCTACTGCACCGGCTCACCCAGCATGCTTCGCTTTCCAATCGCAGTCAGACCGTGCGGTGGAGTCTCGATCTGCGCTACCAGCCGATCGGTTTGCCCACCGGCCGCGAGGAGTACCCCGGCTTCGTGGCTCGCAGTCGCGCGAATCCAGCGCTCGTCCTAACGAGCTTCAAGCAATGGGAAGAGTTGTGGCGCGCCGCGCGCGAACGCCTTGCTAGCGCGCCGCGGCGGCTCAAGCACCGCTGGTCGGCGGACGCCCCCATCTGCGCGTGAGTGGAAACGAGTCTATTTGCCACGCCTCCGTCTTGCCGCGCTTTGCCGGACGCACTATCGATCTGAGTTCGGGCTAAGCCCCCGCCATTAACAGCAGACGCCCCCACCAACTAGGTTCGTGGAGGTCGAGTCTGATCGTGGGTTTCTGCGGTTGTAGCGGCGAGCTGATCAGGCCCGCGACGAGAATAACCAGGAAGCTGACTGGACGGAGGTAACGCGTGAGCTCAGTCTGGGCATTGTTTTTGACCTGATCGTTCAACGTCTCGATTGTGGACTGCATTCCCCGCAGATTTTTGTCGAGTACCGTGATCAGTTTGTGCTTAATGCTGCGACGAATTCCAGTCACCCAGTGCAACCGTTAACCTCATCGACTCCGCGAGTGCGGTTAGCGCGGCCAAGACTCAGGAAGTTGCCTGCGCTCGCAGCACGCTTCAAATGTGCTGTCAAAAACAGTCCACCTTACAGACCATTGCGCCCCGATCGATGAGGTGCGATTCTGTCTTGGTCTGCCAGAAACGTAATCAGAAGGGAGAGTACCCCGATTATGGGTTTACCTAAATTACAGAGTGGTAACATCAACTCAGGTGAATAGGGCTTCGAGTTCTCAGCAGAGGACTTCTTGCCCTCCTGAAGTGGTGGCTCCTAATCATTTGTCGCAGTAACTTTGACGACGGCGCGAATGGTCGCCATCGGTTAATCGCTCCCACGAAAGTTTTTTCACGCCACTCGACGTTCCTTCGCCTGCGCAGCTGGAGTAGGCAACTTCACATTCCAGGCGAGTGCTAAACTTGCCATCGCATAAATCACCCAATAGCTCAAATCGATCTGCCACCACCGCAATCCATGTCGAGCCGAGGTGGGGAAAGCGTGGTGCGTGTTGTGCCAGCCCTCTCCCAGCGCGAGAATGCCGAAGAGCGCGTTGTTCCGGCTTTCGTCATCACTCACAAAAGGTTGACTCCCCCAGAGGTGACAGGCCGAGTTGACGCTCCACGTTACATGATGGACGAGAAAAATGCGCACCAGCCCGCCCCAAATCAGGCCCGTCCACATGCCCCCCCAGCTCTGCGAAAGGAGGCCCCCCAGAAGGGCGGGTAGCACCAAGCCCAACGCCACCCACAGTGGGAAGAGCGCGCTTGTTACCCTGAGCGCGCGGCTGGCGCTCAGATCTCTGGAATAACGGTCGAGGAAGGGCGGTCCCGCATTGAAGAACCAGCCAACTTGGGAGTGCCAAAAGCCCTTCATCAAGCCCATGATGCCGGCGCCACCATGCTGCGGCGAGTGGAGATCGTCGGGCGTATCACTGTGTTGATGATGCCAACGGTGCATGCCGACCCATCTCAATAAGGGCCCCTGCAGCGCCATGGAACCAAGTACGGCGAAGATCACTTTGATCCACATGTACGTCTCGAACGAGCGATGGACAAACAGGCGATGAAAGCCGATGGTAATCCCGAGCGCAGTCAGAAGATACATTACCACCAACAGAGCCAAATCCATCCATTGAAAGCCCCACCCCCATACCAAGATGGGGGCGGCCACCGCACCGGCCAAAGGCACGAGGATGATGATCAGCGTTAAGATGCGCGTCCCCCACGAGGCCCTCTCGTGCGGAAGCTCGGCTGATGGTTTCGCGACCGCCAGCAACCTAGTTGCAGACATGATGGCTTTCTCGCTGGCGGCACGAGATCAAAAATCGTGGAGTGGCCCGATCAGCTTTGAAAACCCAGAACGGCTCCGCGGTTGTGGGGCCGCTCTGGGTTCAAATCACTCACCCTGGCTATCTAGCGTGCTGTGGTGTGCGCAGAACCGTTTCGGTCGCGCCGCTCGCGCGGAATCAATCCGGCTAGTCCGGCAAGACCAAGAACGCCAAGCCAACCCATGTTGGAATCGTCATCGTCCCCAACCCTGCTGATGCTGGTATCGGTGCTTCGGGGCGTTAAAGTGTCATCACTTAATGTTTCTTGTGCATACCCAGTTCCCACAGCTAAAGCTGCCAGAACGGCACTTATGGCCGCTATTCTTCGTAACATTGCAAAACCTCAATGTGCTAAGACTTAACCGCATGGCAGGCCAATCGGCCAGTCGGAAACACGGAAAGCCATCCGTTGAAGACGCATTTACCGTGCCTAACTCTTCCGTGCCTTCGTACGGAAAAGAGTCGCTCAGTACGATTGGGGTCGGGACCGGGTTCAAGCAGCTACCGAAAGGTATCAGCACTCCCCACGCCGATCACTGCCGAAAGACACCGCTAAGTTCGGGCGCCCGAAGCAGCCCGATGAATGTCATTTTCGCTGGCGGGCGACACCACTTTGTGTCACTTAAGTGGATACGGAGGCGCCACGGCGTGGGATGCGGACCATGAATACCGTCCCTGTTTCAGGCGCCGACTTGACGGAGATCGTACCCCCGTGTGAGGTCACGATCTGGTGCGCGATGTACAACCCAAGCCCGATGCTCCCCGGACGACGCTGGCGCACTGCATCCCTTGAGGTGTCGCGCACTAGCGGGTCAAAAATCGTCGGCAGTAAATCGGGGGAGATAAGTGGGCCTAAGTTATGCACGGTAATGATGATGTCGGCTTCCTCGGAGGAGATCGAAAGTTTGACCTTGCCTGCTTCCCCCCCGTGCTCTACGGCATTTCCCAGTAAATTAGAGAGGACCTGGCGCATGCGAGCACCGTCGCAAGCGCAAGTCAGGTCGCCCCGGGCATCGTAGTCTAGCGTGTGGTCCGGGTTGGCGGCGCCGAGTTCATTAAGCACTTCACGGCCAAGTAATTCCAGATCGACTGGCGCCAAGACGACTGGAATGCGCGCGCCCAACCCGGTCGCGGCGAAATCGAGCAGGTCTTGGATGAGCCGCGAAATCGCCTGCACGCTGGTTTCGATCTGCGCGAGCGACTCAGCTGATTCCGGATCGATATTAAGCTGCAATGATGCAATTTGCGCTGACATGTTGATGCAGTTCAGCGGGTTCCGCAAGTCATGACCGAGGATGGCCAAGAACATCCTCCGAGACTGCTCGACGCGGTTGGTGTAACTGACGACAGCTTGGGCCAGTGACTGTTCGATGGCTTCAGTGAACCGGGTGACGTCGTCCACATCATCCAAATGCGGGGCGGGCGTGCTATCCCGCCAGAGTCGCAGCGCACTGGCCCGCAGGGCCCGGTACTCAGAAAGTACTTCGTTAAGATTGAAGCCCGAGCCAACCCGGTCGACGCCATGAGCCGTTGAAGCGTCGTCCAGCAGATCGCTGGCAGCGCCGCCCGCGCCACCGTGGCCCTTCGATTTATTCGCTTGCTGCCGTTCCGATTGGGTCGCGCGCATATCTCGCACGCACGCGCGGAGAATCTCCTCGGCATGATCTCGCAGGGCAAGCATGCCCATCTCTGCGCCTGGAGTCAGCGAACGGGCGAACGAATCCCATTCTTGGAGAATGGGCTCGACATTAGCCAGGATAAAATCTGCCAGCCGCATTAACGGCAATATACGGTGTGGCCGTGGGCGACAACAGGTTGGGGCTGATGTCTGGGCTGATTTTCGAGTACAATCAGGGGAGCTACCAGGGATTGCAGCCCTCGTGAAACTTTCGCGGTCGTCACGCAATTCCTCAAGCCAAGTTTTCGGTCGACTAGATAAAGAGCAATCCGGCTAGGTTCGGGGGGCTCGTTAGCGAGTAAGCCGACGTGGCGGAATACCTTTCGGGTATTCCGCCACGTCGGCTTTTTTCGTTTTTGGAGGCCTCTCGTAGGGGGGGCCGCTCAAGCACAAACTCTATGGCCTCAACGAACCCAACCCCTGCAACGAGGTTCTGATGATGTCCGCATTGACGAGAGTCGAGAATTGTATGGCTGATCTTACGCCTGACAGTAATGGCGCTTTACACGAACAGCGGGACTGGCTGCTCGTCACGCTGTCCAGCATTGGCGATGCCGTCATCACGACCGATCTGTCTGGGCGGCTAACTTTCCTCAACCACGTTGCAGAATCCTTGACGGGGTGTACGCAACAAGTCGTTGGGCAGCCGATCGACAGCGTAATCCACATCATCAACGAAGAGAGCCGCCAACCGGTCGAGATCCCCACCGTTGAAGCGCTGCGGGAAGACCGGACAGTGCACTTGGCAAGCCACAGTTTGCTGATCGCCAAAGATGGCACGGAACGTTCAATTAGCGATAGCGCCGCCCCGATCACGAACGCCGAGGGGAAAGTCGCCGGTGTCGTACTCGTCTTTCGGGACATCACCGAACGCCGAAAAACAGAACGAGCACTCGCCAAATCCCTCGCCTACGCGGATGACATTATTGCGAGCTTGCGAGAACCGTTCATCGTTCTCGACTTCAATCTGCGAGTTAAAACGGCTAACCGCTCCTTCTACGACAAGTTTCAGGTGTCGAAGGAACAAACGGAGAACTGCCTCGTGTACGACTTGGGCAACGGCCAGTGGGATATCCCCGGCCTACGGAAGGTCCTGGATGAAGTGCTTTCTCGCAAGCAATCGGTGCATGACTTCGAAGTTGAGCACACCTTTGCCGACCTGGGGCGAAAAACCATGCTGCTCAACGCTCGGCCATTCCCGCCCGATTCCGATCACCCCGAGTTGATTTTGCTTGCCGTTGAGGATGTGTCCGCCGTGCGCGAGCGAGCCGACGAGCTGGCTGAAGCAAGTCGCCACAAAGATGAGTTTCTGGCCACCTTAGCACACGAATTGCGAAACCCGCTTTCCCCCATTCGCAACTCCGTCCACTATCTCGGCCAAGAGGGCCTGACGGAACAAGATGTCAAGGCGGCCCGAGATATCATCAGCCGCCAAGTCGCGATTATGGTGCGGCTCGTCGATGACCTGCTCGATGTGTCGCGGATCAGCAGCAATAAGCTGGATGTTCGTAAAGAACGAGTTGATTTGGCGGCGATTGTGCAGAGTGCTGTCGAGAGCAGTCGCCCGCTCCTTCAGCAATGCGGGCATGAACTGTCGATCAACTTGCCTCCTGAGGCTGTCCCTCTGGAGGCCGATCCTGTCCGGCTGGCCCAGGTATTCTTGAACTTACTGAATAACGCGGCGAAGTACACGGAACGTGGCGGTCAAATCTCGCTCTCTGCTCGTCGTGAAGGGAGCGATGTTGTCGTCAGCGTGCGGGATAACGGCATCGGCATTCCTAGCGGCATGCTTGCTAGCGTCTTCGAGATGTTCACGCAGGTCGACCGATCCTCGTATCAGTCTCAGGGGGGACTCGGGATTGGTCTGACCTTGGTGCGTCGGCTGGTCGAAATGCATGATGGCGCCATCGAAGCTCGCAGCGACGGCGCCAATCAAGGCAGCGAGTTTATCGTGCGACTGCCGCTCGTTACTCGGGCGATAATTGAGACGCCGAGTCGTGATGGGGCGGCAGTAAAGGGCCCCGGGCATGGTCGCATTTTGGTGGTCGACGACAACAAAGACTCAGCTGACAGTTTGGCAAGGCTGCTGCGTTCAAAGGGCAGCGATATTCGCACCGCAAACGACGGCCTGGAGGCCCTGGAGGTTGCGGAAGCATTTCACCCTGAGATTGTCCTGCTGGACATCGGACTTCCCAAGCTCAACGGTTACGACGTGGCTCGGCGAATTCGCCAGCAGCCGTGGGGTCAGAAGGTGCTGTTGATTGCCTTAACCGGCTGGGGAAACGACGAGGACAGACGACTTTCGCAAGCAGCGGGATTCAACTTTCATCTCGTCAAACCCGTCGATCTTGCAGCCCTTGAAGAGTTGCTGGTCGGCGCCAAGTAGTGCGTGTGGAATTGCGGCAAAACTTTGTTGATCAATTACACTGAAGGGGAGGATTAGTCTGCCTCGATTGGCTTGGATGTTGATGCTGGCCGGGTCTGTAGCTGTCGTTGGCTGAGAACGTAAGCCGGTTGATCAGCCTACCGGGACAATGACCGCCGAAGATGTCCGCCCCGATGCGGGACATCAACCGCAGTCGGATTCTATCGCCTCAGGCAGCGCATTATCACGAAGGCGTCCGTCCGGGGGGATTCCTGCCGCCCCGATTAGCGCACCTAGCATGAAGCAAAACGCCGCACGGTGTCGTCTGAAGCCGCTGACGATTGGACCACCCAACAAAAAACCCCGCGAAAAGCGGGGTTATGCAGCACCTTGCGACGCCGTGCGAAAGTATAGCTCCCCCGGCTGGACTCGAACCAGCGACAAGCGGATTAACAGTCCGCTGCTCTACCGACTGAGCTACAGGGGAATAGAAGGTCGGCCGAATCTCTAATTATTGGTTAGGAGTCGAGGGGAGTCCAGGGGGTTCGCGTTCGGGACGAGAAAAGGTGGGGTCGCGCCAGACGGTGCGATCGGAACGATCGGTTTTGTGGCCAGTGGAGCGGCCGCTCGTGCCCGCGTAGCGCCGAACTCCGGTTGACGCGACGGGGGTTTTCCCGCCAAACTCGTAGGGTACCCTCGCAGTCGCGCTCCCGACGGGCCGGCTTTTTTCCCTTCGCCGAAATAGAATGACCGAAATCCTCGCGGACCTGCTCCGAACGTCTTCGATTCTTGCCTTGGTGACGCTGGCGGTGCTGGAGATTGTGCTGGGGATCGACAATGTCGTCTTCCTCGCCATTCTCTCCGGCAAGCTGCCGCCAGAGCAACAAGCGAAAGCGCGGCGGCTCGGGCTGGGGCTGGCGGCGCTCGGCCGGATTCTACTCTTGTTTGCCATTTCGTGGGTCATCACGCTCGACAAGACGGTGCTGTTCACGCTGCCGTTTGAGGCGCCTGGAGCGCATGAAACAGCCGCCGCGGTCGTTGATGGACCTGCCGTTGATAAAGCAGCATCCGGCACGCCGATCACTGCCAAGGACCTGGTGCTCATTCTTGGCGGACTGTTTTTGCTGGGGAAAGCGACGTGGGAAATTGGTCATCAACTCGAAGGTCACCAGCAGAGTGGGCCAAAGAAAGCCTACGCGTCGTTTGGCGCTGTGCTGGCGCAGATTTTTCTCATCGACATGGTCTTTTCGCTCGACTCCGTGCTGACGGCCGTCGGCATGGTGCCGGCGAGTGAATACCGAACAACTTGGGCGCCGCTGATCATTATGATCACCGCGGTACTCTTGGCGATTGGCGTGATGCTGCTTTTCAGCGGGCCGATCTCCAACTTTGTCAATCGGCATCCGAGCGTGAAGATGTTGGCGCTGGCGTTTCTGATTCTCATCGGCGTGGTGCTGATCGCCGAAGGCTTCCACACGCACATACCGCGTGGGTACATCTATAGTTCGATGGCGTTTTCGCTGCTGGTTGAGATGCTCAACCTGCGGGCCTCGCGCGGGAAGGTCGGCAAACATTGATCGATGACACTCGCCGAATTCAACGCGGTCTTGCAAGTGGCGGTGAGCCCGGTGATTTTGATCTCCGGCGTGGGGCTGCTCTTACTCTCGATGACGAATCGGTTGGGGCGAGTGATTGATCGGGCGCGGAGCATTGCCGACCGACGGCGACGTGAGGATGCGAGCGATCATCAGCAACGGCTGGAAGCACAATTACCGATCCTCTGGCGGCGCGCGCGGCTATTGCGGATGGCGAT
Source organism: Pirellulales bacterium (assembly GCA_022841705.1). GTDB lineage: Bacteria > Planctomycetota > Planctomycetia > Pirellulales > Lacipirellulaceae. The sequence continues at coordinate 43,410 of JALHQZ010000002.1, read as the reverse complement.
TTCCGCAGCGGCGGTGGGTGTGCTGCTGGCGGCGATTCTGATCGTACTGTTATTTTTGGTGGAGTTATTTCAATGGCCTGTCGCCACGCCGCTCTTGGCGGGGCTCTTTTGTAGCGCCCTTCTGACGGTGATCGTGTCGGTGGTTTATTTTTTGCGAGATTTGAATCTTTCCCTGCGAGCATTAGCGCTCGAGATTGGCATCATTGACCATTCTTAGGCCTGACGGAATCCGCGGGCAGAATCCCGGTCCCCGCTGTCAACCTTGGCCCGTCGTTGAAACCGTTAAATTCGGTGCGTCGCGAGTTCCAAAACCTTCGCATTCAGGGCCCGCGGAACGTTCTCATTGGCCCTTCCTAACCTAGCCTATTCGGGTGACCGCGGCTGCTGAGGGGAAAGGCGGACCCCGAAGCGGCGCCGAGTCCGTGCGTAATTGTGCCCCCACTTTTTACGTGAGTTTTTGACAATGACATCCGCTCCAACTCCTGCGCCCAAAACCGAACAAAACAGCACTCAAGCGATTGCTAGCTTCGCCAATAGCCTCACCTCAACGATGTCGATGGCGATTGAAGAGATCGTCGACATCAATTCGAATACGCAGCTTTTGGCGCTGAACGCTCGCATCGAAGCGGCCCGTGCCGGAGCGAGCGGAGCCGCGTTCAGCGTGGTTGCTCAAGAAATGCAAGCGCTGAGTGCGAAGACGGCCGAAGTGGCGGATCGCTTAGCGCACTCGGCCAAGAGCTCGATCGGCAATTTGCTCGAGCTGATTGGCTCGAACGTGCGTGGCGGGCGGCTTTCCGACCTGGCGCTGGTCAACATCGATCTCGTGGATCGCAATCTTTACGAGCGGACCTGCGACGTGCGGTGGTGGGCGACCGATAGCAGCGTGGTCGATGCGCTCACCCGAGGCGAGCCCAGCGATTTCGAGTTTGCTTCCCGCCGAATGGGCGTCATCTTGAGCGCTTACACGGTCTATCACGATCTGGTGCTATGCGACCTCAATGGTCAGATTGTGGCCAACGGGCGGCCCGAGCGATACAAGTCCGTTGGCCGTAATGTGGTTGATGCCGACTGGTTCCGCAGCGCCCGAAGCAGCCGCAGTGGCGACGAGTACGGATTCGAGTCGGCTCATGAATCGAAATTGGTCGATGGCAAGAACGTCCTGGTCTACTCGTGCGGGGTGCGTGAAGCGGGCCGAGCGGATGGCAAAATCCTCGGCGTGCTCGGCGTGATTTTCAACTGGCACGATTTTGCCCAAACAATTCTGGCCCAGGTACCCTTGGCCGAAAGCGAACGGCAAGCAACGCGGTGCTGTTTGTGCGATGACCGCGGCTTTGTGCTCGCCGATAGTTGGGGCCGGCAGTTGCGCGACACGCTTAAGCTGCCGAACCTGCCGGAGATCTTCCGCGAACGGAAAAACTTCGTGGTGACGAAGATCGATAATCAAGAAGTCTGCATTGCCCACGCTCAGGCGCCGGGATTTGAAACGTATTCAACCGGCTGGCATTCGGTGATTATTCAGCCGGTGGATTAGCGGTAAAAATGGCGCTGAGCGTTCGAGCGACTCGCAGAGTGCGGTCTTCCGTAGCTTTATCGCACACGAGTGGCTACAAACGGGACAAGACCAGCGCCGCAAGCGCCACATTGCCAGCAGCGCCAACGTTTTGGCGCGAGGTTCATGCGGCTGTCCGCAGATCTTGCGCAACTGCAGTTCATGCGCGTTGTGGGCTGGCCTCAACGCCAGTGGCTTGGTGCTCGGATGTGAGGCTCGCTTTTCGCATCGCCCCCGCGACACGGTTAACGTGGTTTGACCACCGGCGGGGTTAAGGTTAGGACAAGGCGATCGGGTCGCTGGTGGTTGCGCCCAATTGTTCTGACTTTCTTGGAATTCTACGCCCATGTTTAATTCATTTTTGTTGGCCTGCAGCGCGCTCGCGGTGCTCGCCGTTGTTGGTCGGCCGGCGGTCGGGCAAGATGAGTTGCATCCGCTGGCCGCCCAGATTGCCGAACAACTCGGCGAACACGAAGGCCCGTTCGTGATGCTGGTGACGTTCACGGTGGCCGAAGGTCAAGGCGAATCGCTGGTTGAAGCGCTAGAAATCGCTGCGACAGAGACCCATAAAGAAGAAGGCAATCTGGCCTACGATCTGCACAGCGATGCGCAGGATGGGAGCAAGTTTTTATTGTTCGAAAAGTGGCGGAGTCTAGCGGACCTGGACTCGCATCTCAAGCAACCATATCTCGTGGACCTCGGCAAAAAGTTCGATTCAATTCTTGCCGGCCCGCCGGAACTGGCGGCGTATGTTCCCGTCGAAGAGTGACTTGCGTCCATGCCCGAAGGTCATACGATCCACCGCGTGGCTCGGGATCATTACCGGCTGTTTCGTGGTGAAGCACTGCAGGTGAGCAGTCCGCAGGGACGGTTCCAAGCGGAGTCGGCGGCGCTCGCCGGGCAGGAGATCACGAAGATCCAGGCGTTCGGCAAGCATTTGGTGTATCACTGGAGCGGCGGCCCGCTGCTGCATGTGCATTTGGGGCTGTACGGCAAGTTCCGCGTCCATCGGGGCGGCGCGCCGGAGCCGCGGGGGCAGATTCGGTTACGAGTGGAAGCGGCGAATGCGGCGTTCGATCTCCACGGGCCGAATCGGTGCGAACTGCTGACCGACGACGAGCTGCATTCGCTCACTGCGCGGTTGGGGCCCGATCCGTTACGGAAGGATGCCGATCCGGAATTGGCATGGCGCCGAATCAGCCGCAGTCGGGCGTCGATCGGGGCTCTGTTGCTCAATCAAGCCGTGATCGCTGGCGTTGGGAATGTCTATCGCGCCGAAATTTTGCATCTCGCCCGAATTAGTCCGCATCGCTTGGGCCGGGACCTTTCTGCCGCCGAGTTCGATAAGGTTTGGAGCCTGTGCGCTCGCCTGTTGGAACTGGGCGTGAAGTATAACCGCATCGTCGTCGCCGATCCGCTGGAGATTGGCAAGCCGCGGAGCCGGATGTCGCGCAGTGAGCGCTTGCTGATCTATAAAAAGTCGGACTGCCGAACTTGTGGGGCCCCGGTGAGGAAGGAAGTTGTTGGCGGCCGCGCGATTTACCACTGCGCGCAGTGCCAATTGTAGGCGTGAACGATCGGCTTTCAGCATGTCGTGCTTGGTTCGAGTCTTTCTCGACTGCTCGACGGGCTGAAAGCCCATCGGACAAAAAGTGAGCCCATCGACTGAGCAAATCGAAGCACTCATTCTGCAACTGCTTGCCCGGCGCAAAGCGGGCGGGACGAGTTGTCCTTCGGAAGTTGCGCGGGACTTGGCGCCGGTCGATTGGCGGCCGTTGATGCCGAGCATTCGCGAGGTTGCTGCTCGAATGATGGCCGCGGGCTTGATTGAAATTACTCAACGCGGCGAAGGAGTTGACCCCGCAACGGCCCGCGGTCCCCTTCGCTTGCGCCTTGTTCAGAAAGACGAATAAACATAAAAAAGCCCGCCGCGTCGAGGACGCGGCGGGCGACGTGGTTCGCAACCGACTTGTGACGACTGAAGCCTTAGCGAATTTCAATCTTCCGCGGTTGCGCTTCGGGAAGCTTCTGGATACTGACGCGCAACACGCCGTCGGCAAGGGTGGCTTCGATGGTGTTGGGGTCCACGGTGTCGGGCAGCGTGACGCTGCGGGACACTTTGCCGTAGGTCCGTTCGTTGTGCAAATGCACCGGGTTTTCAGTGTGCGTCTTACGTTCCGCGCTGATCGTGAGCTCACCCTTTTCGAAGGTGATGTCGACATCTTCGCGCTTGATCCCGGGCAAATCGACTTCGACGTACAGGGTGTTGTCGGCTTCCCACACGGAGAGCGCGTTACGCAACACGGAAGCGAGTGGACGGACCACGTTTCCGCCGAACATTTGGTTCAGCAGCGTATCGAATTCCCGCACGCCTTCGGGAAGCAGCTTTTGCAATCGATTGGTGGTTTGGCAGGCGTTCATGGTTTGATCTCCTTCAACAAAGCAACAGATGTGAATGGAAAAAACCTTCCCGGCCGGGGGGTGGTTGGCGGGTTAATCGCTCGACTCTTAGAGAAGCAACTGCGATGCCAATCGCTTGGAGCTTGGCCGCCGGCTGTCGCAAGTGACTGATACGCAAGAACTTGCGTGATCAAATCCCCAAGCGGTTCGTTTTCAGCGGCCGATGGGCGGCGCCAAATTGGCAGCGATCGAGGCCCGCATAACCTGTCGATCTGGAACAGGTAACTGCCAAATTGGCGCGGACTCTCCGGCGCCACTAGCGTGCCGCCAGTGGGGGGCCCGAGGAATGCGTGACCGACACATTCCCGTGGCGGCACGCCAGCGGCTCCCCGGTAGAGCTAATGCGAATGCGTCGCATGATGGCGGCGAAGAGTATTAAGCCCAAAGTCGTCGACGGGCGAATGCCAGACGCAATGAACGTGGTTGGGCTCTTGAAAGTCATACTCGATGATGAACGTCGGCCCGTGAACGCGGAAATAGTGGCGCTCGGTGGTGGCGATGTTGGTGAGAGTTTCGACTCCGCCGGCCCACGCAAAGTGGACGTTTTCGAAACCGGCCGAGTCAATCTCCGCCATTTCCTGGGCGGCGAACTCCGGTCGCACGACTTCAACGAGCGCTTCGATCAACACTCGCACCTTGTCTCGCTGGGTAGGGTTCATTTTGGCGACTGAAAGACCCGCAGGGCCGACAATCTCCGGCGGCCCGCCCGGCACGCCGGTAACATCGGCCGGCACCTCAGCGGAAATGGTAGCTTCCTGCTGTTGCGTAGCATCGAGCGAGGCCATCACGGCGCGGCCTAAATCGTCCTCGGCGCCAAGTGCTCGGAGGCCCATGCTCGGGCCAACGCGGACCTCGGCCGGATTCGCGCCCAGGAACAGCGGAGTCGTCGCAACGCTGGGCGATTGAGCAACGTCAACAAGCGATGAAAAATTCAGCGAGAGATGATGCCCTTCCACCCGCCAGCCCCACGGCGAGCCATCGTTGGCGGCAGGCGAGCCGAACACCGCGAACCAGTACTTTTCGGGATGGCGAATGTTCTTGACATCGGGTCGGTCGGCTTCTATCGCGCGGAGCACTTCTTCCAGCGACATGATGGTCGTCGCCTTCAAATAACCTTGATCGCTCAGGGCGGATTCCATGAGCGCTCGCGCGGCGCGGCGCTGCGGCAAGTTCATCTCCTTCAAAGCAAGGCCTTTTCGTTCCATCGGCACGAACTGCCAGTCAGTGCGTTGGGGGTGGTCGAATGCAAATGTCGCTTGGGAGCGCTGCTCGTCGGAGAGGATTGCGAGCCAAGCGGCCGCTGCTCGCCGCATCTCTTCGTTAGCCAATGAGACGGGCGCCACTTTGTTCGGGGTTGCTTTCTGCGCGAACAGTGGCGCGGAAACGTTAAGCAGCGCAGCCGACACAAGACAAGCCAATAACAATCGCATGAAGAGGACTCGCAACGAGGTGGTTGAAGAGCGCTGGAAACAATCACCCGATTGTAGCGAGAGACCCGACTGGCGCGAGCCACCCCGGACGCCAGCAGTTAGGCCGTAGATTTACGCCTCGCCGCCGCGCAGCACCACATACGACCCACCGAAGACCACAGCGGGCTGGCCGGCCCGATAGATTTCCACACCCAGATCGAGCTTCCCCTGCCCTTTTTCGCGGAACATCTCGACGAAGTAGTTAAGCGCCGAGGCGTCGACTGGGTGGCAGTGCGCGATGACCTCGGCATCCTCGACCGGCAAGTGGTACTTGATCGAACTGCGGCGGATGACAATCGTGCCCGCCAGTTGGAGTTCCCGCATCAGCAGATGCACGCTGCACCACCCCGCCAAGGTACACAGAGCATTGAGACTGCCCGCGAACGCTGTGCGGTGCGAGTTGTGGTTCTTGTCGAGCGGAAACGATGCGGTCAGTCCTTCAGGCCCCCAGGAGAGCAACTTCGCGCCCATCTGCGCGGCGAGTGGAATATCTCGCTCCACGAGCGCTTGGAGTTCGTCGAGGGGAGAGGTCACAGCAGGCTCGTCGCACACGGTCGGCATGATAGTAGGATCCAAGTGTACAATATGCTACCGGAGGAAGGGGCGAGAGGGGAGTCCGGAGTCTGGAGAAAGAATGGTTAGCCATTCCACTTCGGTTGAACTCGAATAGTTTCCTCCAGACTCCTCCCTCCCCTCTCCCGCTACAGTTTCCAAATCACCATCGCCGAGTAGTTGGTGTTGTGCGGCGGAGCGGTTCCCGATTCGCTGTCGTAGCGGTCGGTCACACCAAGTTTGAGGCTCATGTTCGAGGGTTGGTTGAACTCGATTTCCAGACCCGCTTCGGAGAGAATGCGGTACTGGCCAAAGTCTTCCCAGGCCGGAAAGTAGTCGCTCTTGGCGTAAAACTTTTGCGACTTGGAAAGCTGGTGGTTGTAGGAGGCGCCGAACTGCGCTTCCGGGACCCATTCGTCGGGCGTCCCGCCAAACTCCCGGGAGAATCCCGTCCCGCCCCGCACCGTAAGGTCGATCGCTTCGCGCTTGATGAGTTGGTAGCCGAGACCGAAGTTGATGTTGAAGTTGAGGTCGAAGTCCGCAAACTCGTCGTAGAATGTTTGGGACATCACGAAGGGGCTCCACCGCGAATCGGGCCACGTCCAGTCGTGCCGCGCATCAAGCAGCGCGTTGCTTTGGGTTAATTCGCCATCCGCTTTGTTGTGATTGTAGTAGAGGCTTAGGTCCACTTTGTGGAAGTCGGTTTTGCGACGAATGTATCCGCCCGTGCGCAGGCTGAGCGTGTCGCTGGTCCCACTGGCGCCATTCAGGCCCAACTCGATGCCCGAGTCCCACGGCGCAGGGCCGAACCAATAGGCAGGTTGATACCAAGTAGAGACTTCTGCTGGAGCTGGCAGCGGTTCATCGGCGGTAGGTGGCGTCACCTCGCTCGCGGCTTCGGCGTCATCGGCCGACTTTGCGGGCTGCTCTTCAGCTGCGGGAGTCGGCGCTGGCAAGGGCTCCGGCGCCGCGGTCGTGGCGTACGGGCTAACCAAATTTGGCTGAGCCAGAGCGCAGTCCGCGGAAACCAGCAGCACCACAGCACAGAGCATCCAACGGTTCATCGGCTTGGCAATCACGGGTGTAACCGGGAAGATAAGCAACAGATAATCGCGGCGGGTTGTACCAAAACTCGTTCGCCCAACTCAAGATCACCCCCGCTAGCGGCATGTTGTAAACCCGACAAGCTAGCAGTGAATACCGGCAGGATCTCAATGAGAATCGCGTATCTCGATTGTGCTAGCGGCATCAGCGGCGATATGACGCTCGGTGCTTTGGTCGATGCTGGCGTCGACTTGTCCGCCATCCAAGCCGGCATCGATTCGCTCGCCTTGCCAAGCTGTCGACTTGTGGCCACCGAAGTGAAGAAGTGTGGCTTTCGCGCCACGCAAATCACCGTTGAGCATGAACCGGAGCACAAGCATCGGCATCTGCACCATATCACGGCGATGATCGAGGGAAGCATACTCACTCCGTCGCAGCGCGAGCTCGCCACCGCCATCTTCCAGCGGCTCGCCGAAGCCGAGGCGAAGGTTCACGGCACAACGATCGCCAAGGTTCATTTTCACGAAGTCGGCGCGGTTGATTCCATCGCCGATATCGTGGGCTCCGCAATTGGTTGGGACTTGCTCGGAGTCGATGCAATTCACGCCTCAGCGGTGCCGACGGGAACTGGCTTCGTGCAGATCGCTCACGGCCGCTGCGCGATCCCCGCGCCGGCCACCGCGGAACTGCTGGCCGGCATCCCCTTGGCTAATTTTTCTCCGGAAGGCGAATTGACCACGCCCACCGGCGCCGCGATTCTGGCGACGCTGGTGGATAAGTTCGGGCCGCTACCGCCAATGCACATTGAGTCCATCGGCTACGGCGCTGGGCAGAAGGATTTTACCCACCCGAATGTGTTGCGGCTGATCGTGGGTGAGAGTACGGAGACCGCAGCGCCCCGGGGCGTGGCGGGTGACACCATCGTGCTATTGGAAACCAACCTTGATGATATCACCGGTGAAGCGCTCGGCTACTGCAGCGAACAATTGTGGGCCGCCGGCGCACTGGATGTCGCCACCTCGCCGCTGCAAATGAAGAAGGGCCGACCTGGCGTGCTGCTGAGCGTGCAGTGCGCGCCGCTGGACGCGGACGCACTCGCCCTGGTGATCTTCCGGCACACGACCGCACTGGGGCTGCGCCGCCAGACTTTGCAGCGAGTTGTACTGCCTCGCCGCCGAGTCACGGTCACGACACCGTGGGGTGAGGTCGCCGGCGTTTCCGCCACCCTGCCCGACGGCTCAGAACGCTTCACCCCCGAGTACGAAGACTGCAAAGCTCTCGCCGCCGGCGCCGGCGTGCCCCTGGCCGAAGTTTTCGCCGCCGCGATCACCCTAAAATCGGCTGAGTGAGCCAGCTGCAGCGGACTTCCCCAAAACTCCCGCCGGGCTTAAAATCTGAGATTCGTGTGAGGGGCGGTAGCTCAGTTGGGAGAGCGCTGCGTTCGCAATGCAGAGGTCGAGGGTTCGACTCCCTTCCGCTCCACTTTCATAAGTCCTTGCCGAATCGCGACTTACGTTACCTGCTGGTGTTCAGCAGTGCGGCATTTTCCATCCGAGTTATCCGGTAATTACCGGATAACTCTGGCCCGTTTGGAGAATCCGTACCATGGCCCGACCAGCGAAATTGTTCCCTTCTTATCGTAAGCATCGCGCGAGCGGCCAAGCCGTTGTCACCATCGGCGCCCGCGACTTCTATCTCGGCCCCCACGGCACGGAGGTCAGCAAGCAGCAGTACGACCGGCTCGTGATGGAGTGGGTCGCCGCTGGCCGCACCAACAGCTTTGGGACCCCGGAAAGTACGCTTTCAATCGCCGAGCTCCTCGTCGATTACATCAAGCACTGTCAGACCCACTACGGCACGGGCCCCAAGTCGACGACCGCGAAAATCATCATCATTCTCCGCACGCTCAACGAGATGTACGGCAGCACCGCCGCGGCCGAGTTCGGCGTCCAGGAGTTCCGAGCCGTCCGCGAAAAGTTCATTCAAGCGGGGCACAGTCGGCAGTACGTTAATGATGAAATGGCGGCGATCACACGCTTCTTTCGCTGGGCCGTCGCTGAGGGAAAGATTCCCGCCCAGGTGGTGCAAACCTTGCAGTTGATCCCAGGGCTCCGCCGCGGAAAAAGCAAGGCTCGTGAAACCGACCCCGTCATGCCTGTCAGTGATGCGATCGTTGACGTCACGCTGCTGCACCTTCCCCCAGTCGTTAGTGCCATGGTCAGGCTGCAACGTCTGACGGGGGCTCGGCCGGCGGAGATCTGTACCCTTCGCCCGACCGACATTGATCGTAGCGCGGCGGTTTGGTTGTATCGGCCATCGCATCACAAAACCGCCCATCGCGGGCGTGAGCGGGTGATCTTCATCGGGCCCCGAGCGCAGGAGGTGCTGCAACCTTTTCTCGAGCGGGATCCGGAATCGTTTTGTTTTCGGCCCATCGATTCGGACGCCCTGCGGCGCTCAGCCGCCAATTTGAAACGCAAGACCCCGCCTCAGCAGGGGAACTCACCGGGCACGAATCGAAAAGCGGCACCCCAACGCAAACCCGGGCAACGATACTCGGTCGACTCGTACCGGCGGGCGATTCATCGAGTGTGCAAGTCGCAAGCTATTCCCCACTGGAGCCCTAATCAACTTCGTCATCAGCACGCGACGGAGGTTCGCAAGCAATTCGGGCTCGAGGCGGCTCAAATTGCCCTCGGCCATTCCACCGCGAATGTGACCCAGATTTACGCTGAGCGGGACCTAGGAAAAGGGATCGAGGTTGCGAAATCAATTGGTTAGCGACGCCCAATCTGCCTTCTAACTATCGCTTCATCGCGAGCCGCCAGGCGAGTTCTGGCGGCTCCTTTTGTTGGCCGATGGCGCTAGTGGAATCTATGGCGAAAGCGCTGCTAAACTGCGCACTTGTTTGACACACCCGCGGTCCTGGTGTAGCTCCACGCCCAACCCCGCAACGAAGATCTTCTCGCTGTAACCACCCATGGTTTCTGAACCAACATCGACTGACGCCCACTCGAACCTTGTGGCGGAGCAATTCCAAGCGCACTTTGGGGGCAATATTGCGGCCTGGATAAACTGTTGCGAGCGGATCGAGCGATTCGCGACGTCTGCCAATAGTCGGCCCACGGGCGTCGAGCTGTACTCTCAACTCTGGGGAGCATGTCATGTGACGGGTGCGGTGGGAGAGTTGTTAGAGTTGTTTGGCTCGGCAGATTTGGAACTTCTCCTCCAACGAATGCGAACCCTGGCAATTCTGCAGCACCCCCTGGTGCCCCACTTCAGTGCGCCCCAGCTCGCCCGCCAACTCGAACTGTTCCTTGATTATCAAAAAGGAGAGGTGGGGAAGTCGCTGATCGCCACCGGGATGCCGAATCGGGTGTTTGCGGAAGGCCCCTGGCTGGACCGATTGCTTCGAAGTCTCTACCCGACGCGGTTATGTTACGAGCAGTGGACACCTCAGTACGAGCTTGAATGGCGGCGATATGTGGCAGCCTCCGATCCGACGGCCGACGGGATGGAGGAAGTCTATGGGGAGCACTCCGTGCGACTCGCCCCCTGCCAACATCAGGATGCTCATCTTCGTTCGGAGTTTCAGCCTGAGGGAACCGAAGATGAGCTGACGGGGGTTACTAATCCAGAGCTCGCGGAAGCCTTCGGGCGAAACCCTCTCGTCGATGCGATTGAAGCAGGGCGCAGCCGATATTACGCCGTGCGGATCAATTTGCTCAAGGTTTTGCTGAATGGCCTAAAGCAGGGGGCGACGGCCGCCGAGATTCGCGATCAAGTTGCTGAAGTTCTGGGGCTTGCGGAATATCGTCGGGCTGCTGAGCACCAATTGAAGTCTGCCAACGACAGTGATGCGGCGGCGCCCCTCATCAACTCAGTTACCGATCACATTCGCCCGCTTAATTTTCAACTCGCCGCCAGCACCTGGCAGCTTGTTCCTTATTGGCTGCATTGGGATGGCCAGTACGGGCGAGACGATGAGCTGGAACTGGGGGACACGACAAACCGCAGTGCGGCACCGGGCGGTTTAGTCGACCTGCTCACTGTCGTCGCCACGGTGCTCGCAGAGTACGAGGAGGGGGCGTTCGCTTGGGCTGAGGCGAATGCTCCCGCCGCCCTTCGGCATCACCTCGCGTCTAAAGAGGTCGGGTTCGTCTACCTCCGGTGCGGCCTCGCCAACGCCAACTTTTCCGAAATTGATGAGTACGCTGATGAGCTCCATGAGCGGCTAGAAAAGCAATCCGCCACTCAACGGAAGCAGGCCAAGTACTTGATCGACGCCATCTGGGCGAGTTTGGTGGCGGGCGACGATCTCCGCTTACGTATCAAGCTTTTCGATCAGATGACCGCTAAGCTTCGTGCTGATGTGTGGGCTGAGGTGCTGCAAATGGATATAGCTAGGGTGCAAGAGATGATATCGCACACCCCGACGAATGGACCCGCTGAAGAGCAAGCGGGTGAGCCCGTTGAACACGCCTATGCTTTTCAACCGAGTGAAAATTTCGGCATGCTTTTTTGGCATATTCGCTTTAACCATAAACCCGGGCCGACAGACGATTACATCGGCTACCACCGAATTCGATTGCTCTTGCAAAGTAGCCCGCAGTATGTTGGCATCACAGAGTTTCTTGGGGGACGGCCCGCTCTTGCTCGCACGAGCAGTTCGGAGTTACTGCAAGACTCAGATGAAGATGAATCCGAGAGGGATGACGATGAACCAGTGGCCAAAACGTCTGGGAACAAAGATGGTTATGCCAAATCATCCAAACAGTCGGCTGTAATTACTCAAGAGAACGAGCGATCGCTGAAACAAGCAAAAATCTGTCGAAGCGCTTTCAATCGATTACACAAAATCCAGCAATCTGGGGGCGAAGCCGATGGGAAAACCCAGAAGCTCGCTGAGCAATGGCAGAAGATGATCAAGCGGAATCCACATCTTGATCAGGCCATCGATGACTTTGAAAAAGCACGAAGTAAATTCAGGGCAATTAGCAAATCCGCCCGTGAGGCAATCGCACTGAGGATTCGGCCGCCGGTACCAGAACTCGCAGCCCACCTCACGGATGCCTTACAGTGGCATTGTTGCGGCGCCAACTATCACCCTAAGGCAGAGATCGATTGGGTCCTCTGAAATTTCCCCGGTCTTCGATCGATCCGGGGGCTGCTGTGAGCAGGGCACGGGATATCGCCCGGTGGGCCAGCGCGCGTTAATTGCCGAGAAAACAGACTGGGCACGCTGATTCGTCACCACTGTTGACCGATTCTGTGACTGTTCGGTGATCCTAGCTTTCGTTCTCCCGGGGGCGTCATATCAGCATGTGATTGCCCCGGGGCACCGCCCCGTTGATTTACTCGGCTGGTGGCCATTCTCCAACGAGACATCCCACAACTTCTTGATCCGGCGGCCGCGCGCTAGGGAATCGCATCTCTTCTACTTTACCCAGTCGCGGCAACGCCTTTCGGGGGATTGCCACTCCCATTGCCGCAATTCGGATCGCCAACTTTCGTGGCGGACCCCTTCTCTAAATCGTCGATGGGGCTTGCCCCGCCATTTCGCGGAGTAATTTTCCATCGCCATCGCTGCCAAGCACTTTTTTCGTGCGCTGGCCACCTCTGCTGCGTATCGCGGCCGTGCCACCAATCATCCGCCGACAAAGCAGGAAAGCTCGGCAGGCCGAGGGCCCCGACATTTTCTAAGAAAACACTTTTTCTGTGCGCACAGCACGAAAAAAGTACCCCCAAGGGAGATAGGGGGCCGTGGAGGTCACCCACACTTTACCGATTTGGGGGTGCTGAAAGATGGACGAGGATGAATGGATACCAATTTCCAGGGCCCCGCGGTTTATCCCGGGGAGGCCGCATGTGGCAACGCTTTACCGATGGATCAAGGGCGGAATAAAGGGACGGCGACTGCAGACGGCGATCATCGGCGGGCGTCGATTCACGCGGCGAGATTGGATTCAGCAATTTATCGCGTCTGGCGCCCCACTCTCGGCGCCATCACCGAACACATCGACCCAACGGCGACCGGGGGTCGAGGACGCGCAGCGGGAGTTGCGAAGCCTAGGCTTTTGACATAACTACCCTCGGCATGTTGTTGAATTCCCCCGGGGTGATCCAAGCGACCGGAGGCCGCTTGCGGGAAAAGAGTTTCGGAATTGTTTTTTTTTCATTTTACCCACCCCCTCGGCGCCGCTTGCTTGGCAGGCGATCCGGCGCCGAGGAAATAGGAACTGACTATGTCTAAGCATACATCATGCGCCGGTGAAGCGCAACTCTATTTGTGTGTGCAGCGGCCACCACCAGATTTATGGATGGGCCGCTTGAAAGCAATCTACCCACTAGGCCGTAGTTCGGCCCAACAGAACCAACTGGGTTCTCTAACTCCACGACGACTTGGAGGACGTCGAAATGGAAAGCGGCTTAGCGAGAAATCTACCCGATGTTTTTTCACTTTATCCCCAGGAGTCCTTATGGACAGCTTCAATTCCAACGCGCCCCAAATCACGTCGAAAGACATTAATCGAGAAATCTGGGACGCGACGCCAGCGGAAGAGCTTGCACTGCTACCGCGCGGAGAGTATGTGGGTCGCACAATCGATGGTCGACTAATGACGAGTCAATCGAAGGGTACGCCTGGATACCAAGCCACCTTTGAAATCATCGAAGGCAAATACGCGGGTCGGCGACTGAGGCACACTCTTTGGCTGACGGAAAAGGCGCTGCGGAGATCAAAAGTAGGCCTCGCTCAGCTAGGCATAATTGATCTCCAGCACCTCGACTCCCCCCCACCGGAGTTGATTTTTAACTTGAGCGTCGTGGTTCGCAAAGGTGATGATGAAATCGAGCGGAATGAGGTCGCACGATTCATCGCTGCCCCGACAAACCCGTCGCCGCTTGATCATTTCGCGCCTAAGTTCGGCAATGAAAATGGGGGGGTGAATTAAGTGTCCACGCCATCAACGGCGCGCTTCAGCGCGGCGGTGATCGGCGAAGTCAGCGCTTCGCGGCGGTCAGTGGACTCGACCGCCGCGTTCGCGGCTTTCTGCCGATGCGACCCAAGATTGCCGAGCGATGCAGCCGCGTTTCTTACGCAATACACGTTCGGTCAAGAATTCCACAACCATCTCATTGCAACTGGTGGCACGCGAAACTTTCGCGGGCCTTGCGCAGCTGAGTGGCTGCATTTCGACGTCGATAATGCCGATCTCGAACAGTCACTAACCGCCGCGAGGAGGTTAGTTGCGGGCATCCAACAGCGATTTGAAATATCTGATGAGGACCTGCTGATTTACTTTTCAGGCAAGAAGGGTTTCCACGTAGGAATTCCCGCCAGTCTCTACGGGGCCCCCCCGGCTTCGGAGAATTATCACCGCACAGCTCGCAACTTTTGTACGACGTTCGCGGCGAGTATCGGCATCGAAGTCGACGCGTCTGTTTACGACAAAGTTCGGATTTTCCGGGCGCCGAACAGCAGGCACCCCGACACTGGGCGATTCAAACGCCGAGTGTCACGGCAGGAGCTCGAGCGGCTGCCGGTTGCCGAGATTATCGAATTGGCAAGCGAGCGCCTAGCGTTCGAAGTGCCCGCGGGGGTCCCGAGTTCAGAGGTTGCGATCAACGACTGGAAGATCGCGGAAGAGGCGGTTAGGCAGCAAGCAGCGCTGAATGTGGCTTTGCACAAAGAACCTCGAACACAACTCAACCGCGACACACTCGACTTTATAAAGGAGGGGGCGCCACAGGGGAATCGGAACAACCGACTTTTCGCGGCGGCGCTGAACCTGCGGGATTTTGAGTGTCCGCCAATTTTGACGCACGCTTTGTTGACCCCCACCGCCCTCGACTCGGGGCTCTCGCCGAGTGAAGTCGTCCGCACGATCGATTCAGCTTATATGTTTCAGAGGAACCTATGACATTTAACATAACTTCAGGCGCCGATGCATTCGATGCGTGGCGGACAAATCTATTGGAGCGGCAGGCGCCCGTTCGATGGCCGGTCGCGGATAACGGAATGGAAGAAGTACACATCGGGGCCGGGCGAGTTGTGCTGCTCGGGGGGGCACCCGGTGCTGGGAAGACGGCGCTTTCCATGCAATGGGCGATCGACGCCCTGCGACTCAATCCTGATCTAAAAGTTCTGATCGCCAATGTTGAAATGCCGCCCCCCGCGCTGTTGGATCGCCAACTTGCTCGGATCTCGGGAATTCCGCTGAATCTCGTCATCCGGCGGGAACTGGACGACGAGTGCGATTCGAGAATCCAGCAGGCTTTTGCCACGCTTGAAAACGTGGCGAGCCGACTCAATTTTCTCGCCCCTCCTTTTGACCGCGTAGCGTTGCGTACAGCGGTGGCGGAGATGGGCTGTCAGTTCATTGTGCTTGACTATATCCAAAGATTTTTGGGTGCGGCGCGGGATGCCCGGCTGGCGATGAATCAAATGATGGACGGCCTGCGCGAACTTGCGGCCGCTGAGTACGGGGTTTTGGCCCTGTCAGCAGTTGGCAGAACCCGTGACAACGTCGGTCGCTCCTCGTACGACCCTTCACAGCTCGGCCTCGCCAGTTTTCGCGAATCGGGCGAGCTGGAATACGGGTGCGACACCGCGTACTTGCTGACGAAAACTAGTCAGCCGGGGATATCCAAACTGAAGTGCGTTAAGAATCGCAGCGGCGAGCTTTTCGAAATGTCGCTCGAGTTCGACGGCTCGCTACAGCGATACACTCCGGCTGCCTCAAACCCCGGCGCCATTAATCGTCGGAGGTTGGAGGCTCAAGCGCGAGCTTCGTAACCCCGTAGCGTTTCTTATTCACGAGATTAATTTTTTTTTTTGGGAGCTGTCTTGAACTCACCATCACCACTGCCGGGGGCCACCGTGCTCGCACCGCTCGTAGTTCCCCCGCCGACAGGTTCTCTTTCCACGCCAAGGGATCCGCGAGCTCGCGCTAAGTCCGCAGGACGATTCCAGCAGTTAAATTCTTTTGTCGACAACGACATGCGGCGGCTCAACGCCACTGCCCAAAGTTGTTGGGTGGTCCTGTACCGCAACGAGCGAGATGGCTCTGTGCAAATTTCGCACAAAGACATCGCCCAACGCATGAACGTCAAGCGGGTCACAGTGACCCGTGCGATCAAGCGATTGAAAGAAGAGGGCTTGATTGAGATTATTCAACAAGGTGGGTGGAAGCAGGGGATCACCGAATACCGGCTCGTTTCGACGCCACCAATCGCGAGTGATGTGCCCCAGGTCGACAGTCGCTAAGTATCACCACGTAACCTTGCTAAGTATCTCTAGTGATACATTCCTAAGTATCTCTAGTGATACATATTACATAAGTACATAAGCGCGGCGGCTGACGGGTGCTTCGCACCAGCCGCCGCGTCAGAAGCAAGAGCGCCCGATCCCCCGAAAGTCTGGGGTGCCCACAATTGACACGAGCTCCCGGAGGGGTCTCACCAGCGATTGCGACCGGTCAAATGTTGGGTCGCCGCGTGCAGCGCCCGCAGGGGGCCCCACAGCGCGCGCTGGCTGCAGCCAATACCGCGGTGGCCCTCTGTGTCGCCCCCAGCAAAGAGTGCGCGAGCGGGCCGCTCTCGCGCTGACACGGGCATGCGTCCCTCGGGTGGGTTTTGGCGCTCCAATGCACGCAAAACCATCTGGCCGCGAAATGCTATCGAATGATTCTATGCGCGGAGTCCATCAAGCTCTTTCCCCCACCTTGCCCCATACAGAAACACGTCTGGATGTGGCCCATTACTTTCGTCACACTGCGATTGCGCGAACCAGAAATCGCGGCTACAACTCACTTTCAGTTTCGCCCGTTTGAAATGCATGTGACGCGGGCCGCAATGAGCGGCCGCGGAGCAATTCGATTTAATTCCACCTACTGACTGCCAAAATGGCTGTCACCATTGTGTGCATTTTCAATATTTGAGTGGGTGCGATTGCGGCAACCGTACCCACCTCATGTTTCTTCTTGCCCCATCGCCGCGGCAATGGTGTAGCCGTTGACGTCTGCCTTTGCACATAGCTCCACTTCAAAACTCACCACCCCGGCCAGAATCTCGTTTGCGATAACTTCCGGATCCGCCTTTAATTCCGCCAACAGTTCTGTCGCCTCGCCGAACCGACTCGCTCGCCGCAGCACATCCACCAGCCGAACTCGGAGTGTGAGCTGGGCGTCACTATTTAATTCTGGGAGTCTGGACAACAAATAATCAGCGGATTGGCTCCGAAATCGGGCTGCCCGCTCACGATCATCCGCGTCGTCACACGCCCAAGCCGCTCGTAACGTCGCCTCGGATGCCCCCATCGGATCAGCCCCTTCGACCAACAACGCGTAGCACGCAAAGCGTTCGGCGAGCTCGGGAATGCCGGCGTCATTGATAAGTTTGCGGTACGCTTCGGAGGCCAGCAGGTGATCGGCGGCAGCCAGCGGCTCGCTCAGGTCGCCATTCACATAATGGCAGTGGGGACACTGCTGCAGCCAAGTTGACATCGTCGAACGAGCCATTTCCGCGGGGCGAAGATCGAGATCGGGACTGCCGAACTCATTGGTACTGTTCAGCACATCGCACTTCACCTTGGCGCCACAGTGGGCACATTTTTTCGTCACCGTCGCGTAGGTTGTCATGCGAGGACCCCGTTGCTGTGAAAAGAGAGGGCGAATGCCGCGACGCCGGTTTATGTCCGGCCGGCGAACGATTATTGGCTCGGTTGCAGCCCCATACAATTGAGCAGCAATAAATAAGCATGCCCGGGCAGCGATCTTGGGATGCGAGTGCTCGGCCGTCCGTACGTGCCGTACGCAGCGGCCCCCGCTCACCAACCCCACCAACCAACTTCCGCCACCAACGCCGCCCTACCGCCGTCCCGCACTGGCACCGACCCGAGTTAATCTCCGCTGCTCATGAACGCCCAAAAAGCAAATCCCGTATTAAATCGCCGCCGCACAGCTCCAATATTGCTGTCCAAAACCGCTGCGAGTTATTGGCAATCAATTAATCAGCCCCCACACACAAGGCACTTCTCCCCTTCATCCGCGGTGCAGGCCCGACCTGCGTCGGTGTCCCCATACCACCGGCAACTTTGGTTGTGCCGCTTGTTCGTGTGGGTATTCAGCCAGTGCGTGAGCATTGTCTCCGTACGAACGGATTCAGCGGCAGGAACCGGTGTGAGTGCTTGTGGCGATGTATTGGGAGCAGCCCGTTCTGATTTCATTGGGTCGGGGATTGGTTCGAATTTAATTTCCCCGAGGAGCTCATGAAGCAGGGCCGCCATCCGTTGTCCCGCGAGTTTCGCCCGCGTTTCCGCGATCTTGCGAGCATTGACTGAGTACTCGGGTGGGGGATTCAGCGGGGGTAATTCCGCTTCTCCCTCGGCGGCGATAATTGCTCCGCGAATTGCGGCATCGTAAACGTGCTCCTTCGCGAGCTCGTAACTTTCCAGCAGCCATGTTTTGGGCGTGAGATCAATCTCGGTCGCCAGCGATTTGAGCGCGGGGTCTTGGGCGACGACGTCCTGCGCAGTCACTCCGGGCGAAGGACGGCGAACGATATCGGGCCACGTCGCTGTAAACGCGAATAACCACTGCTTTTTCTCCGCATCGCTTCCCTTCCATATATTGGGGGGCATGCGGCCCTCGAAGTGTTCGGTGAAGCGGGGGTGCTGCTCGAGCAGTCCCGTGAGCTGCTCTCGCTCTTGTTTGGTAAGAGCTTCCCACGCCAGCAGATTAATCGCCATGTGTCCGGCCGAGTTCCACGCTTGGGCAGCGGGAACCGCGGATAGTGACAGGATGAGAATCAGCAGCAGGCGGAGCAGCATTCGGGCGGGAGTTCAGTAAAAGCGGCGGGAAGAGAATTAAGTAATCTTAGCCGCGATCGATCGGGCCCGGGCAGCGGGAGTCGAAGCTGTTGGCGCCAGGATGGCAGGATGGCAGGATGAATTTGGGAAACTCCTCTTATATTGGTGTTTTTTTATCTCTTCCCTCTTTATTTTTTTCTTATATCAAATCATAGAAAGTATCCTGGCCATCCTGGCAGATCGTTCTAAGTCCTTTGTGAAAAAGGACTTACGGTGACAGGATGACGATTTTCATCCTGCCATGATCCTGGCCATCCTGGCAGATCTGGGGCTCAAAGCACCATTGATCAGGCCCTGCGGGGGTAAAAACCCGTCAACCCAGCCAACTTGCTGACACGCTTAACCCTGAAACTGGCCTGCTGCCAGGGTCGGCGCCAGGATCAAGCCAGGCATCCTGGCAGGATCCCGGTACGACTTCACCAACCCAACGCCATTCTCCTGCCCATGAATATCGCTGCTTCCCCGGGTGCTACGGCGAGTGGTCGTCGAATTAATCGCCGCCGATAACCCCGAACGGAATCAGAGTTCCCGTCTGATTTTCGGTTGCGGGGAAGCTCGGCCAAATTACGGTTCACGTGGCACTCGCACAGCCCCAATTACCACCCGCAATTTCATCGCCTAGATTAATGACGTCACTCCGCGAGCAAACAACCCAGCCTTAATTCGGCCGCGAATAAATTCCCATGGGCCTTTTCAATTTCCTGCAGCGACCACTGACGCCCGAAAAATTCGCCCGGCTGATGTTGAAGCGAGTCCGGCAAGCGAAGCTTCCCGGAGATTACCGCATCGACAGCGAACGATTTGCGATCGTCCGGTCCGAAAAAGCCGGCGGCGATGGCGTTCATTGGTTCCTGAACAACGCGTACCAGGATTACCTGCGGGGTGACCATACCCAGCAGGAAGAAACGATCCGTAATTACCTCCGATCGTGGGCCAGCTGCGGCTATGAACCACCCGAAGAATTCGATGACGCCAAGCCCGATTTATTGCCGCTGCTTAAAGCCCGTTCTTTTTACGAAATCGATCTGCAACTGGCCTCCCCCACGCTCGAAGCAACCGCTTTCCCACACGAGCAGATTAACGAGCACCTGACGGTCAGCGTGGGCTACGATCTGCCGCAATCGGTAATGACGGTGAGCGATGATCTGCTCGAAAAATGGGGCGTCACGCTGTACGAGGCTCTGGAAGCCGCCAAGCAGAACTTGCGGGAGCAGGGATTAAAGATCGCTCAACTCGGTCCGGTGTACGTCGTTGCCCACGAGGATGCCTACGATGCTACCCGATTGATTCTGACCGATCTGCTGGAGCAGCTTGAAGTGCGGGGCGATTTGATCGCGATGGTCCCCAACCGCGAGCAACTGATTCTAACGGGCTCCGACGATGAAGAAGGACTCACGGCGATGGTCGCTCTAGCCGAACAAGGGCTTCAGCATGAGCGCTATCTGACCGGCATCCCATTCCGGCTGGTCGACGGTGAATGGCAGCCTTGGAAACCACCCGCTGGACACCCTTTGGCGAATAATTTCCGACGGCTGGAAATTGAGTCGCTCGCCCGGGATTATGACAACCAGAAAACGCTGCTCGAACAGCGGCATGCTGCAGCGGGGGAAGACGTATTCGTTGCGTCGTTCAGTGCTGCCCAAAATAACGACACCCAGAAAATCCACTCCTTCTGCGTCTGGAGCCAGGGAATCGAGTCGCTGCTCCCTATTACGGATGACATTTGGCTTGTGTCGTTGGGGCCGGATGGCAAGCCCGCTCCGGTGGCGAGAGCAAGTTGGGCCAGAGTGTTCGAGATCGCGGGTCAATTAATGACGCCCCAGGGCACTTATCCCGAGCGCTATCGCGTCTGTGATTTCCCCACGGCAGAAGAACTCGCGAAAATCGGGCTCCGACAGCTGAATTAAACTGCCGTAAGTCCGATGAATTAATTCCCCCGAATTAATCTCGGCAAATTAATCGCTGCAAGAATTCCGCGTGATGGGCGGGCCGTCATTGCTACGGCGGTAGAGGTAGAGATCGATTTTCCCCAGCACGAGAATAACCGCCCCAATTCTTTGGTTGGCAATTCTCGCAGTGATTCATTGCGGATAATTGTCGCCAATTTAATTTGCCTCAATTCCGCGGAATTAAATCGGCCGATTCCCCCCGAGAATGAGCCGATCAATTAATTCGTACACATAGGGAATTGATGTAGCCCCCAAGGTCGGCGAATGAATTCGAATTACGGCCGCCAATTTAATGCCGTAATTTCCTTGGCGAGAGCCAAGTCAGCGGTTGTAACCCCGATCGCTACCGTTCCAATTCACGCTAAACCGAGACTACCGTTGACACAGTCAGGATTTCGAGCCCTTCCTCCGAGCGTCGTTCCGACAACGATCGCTGCAAAAACGGACTTGTTCCCACACTTTTTCCCACTTCTTCCGCCACGCGAATGGTCGGAGGCATTGGGCACAGGTTTTCACGGGCAAGTTCGGTTTTCGGTGGGCCATGAAGCCGGCATTCGGTTGATTATGAATCGCATATCCGAGCTACGCATTTACTGTAGCCGGGCAGCAAGGGGCGGCAATCTCAAGCGGTGGTGTGATGAGTCGGTTAATCCCCAGTGACATTAATGGTCCAATTCACCCCCGCTGAAATTGCCGACCCTCACGCGGAAGAGAATTTGTCAGCAATTTATTTCGATTAATTGACGCCAAATTAATTCGCATCAATTCCGTGGGCTTAGCTCGGCCACTTCTCCCGAAAAGGGCACGCCGATTTAATTCGTGCAATTATTGAATTAATCCCGCCCGCACCGATCACAATTAATTCGATTTCGGTCGCCAATTAAATCGCGGTGGTCGTTCTGGCGGTGTGATCTTCTTCCACCAACCCTGATCTCATGTGCGTGATCAAGCGGCAGCGGCGGGGACTCAATGTCTTCGCAAATCATCGGCGTCGAAAAATTATTCTTTTTCGCGAGCAGCTCGAAGTTCGCTTGCGCTCCACGGTGAAATGCGCTCTACTGACCGGGTGCTGAAGAAGTGTAGCACAACCAATTGTGGCTAAAGGGGCAAGCACCATAGTGAAGCCCGACTCCCCGCGGTTGTTCAACACCCAGCATCTTGTTTTTCGGCCGACGAACGAGATTTTCGTGCGTGGCCTCCACCCCGACGCAATTGCGTCACAAACGCGAAGGATGTGCGAAATGAGTAACGGAACGAAAGCTGGCGCCCTGCTGCAGGTTCGGCCCTCGACAGAACGTCGTGCGAAAAAACTGCCGCCACACGAACGGCACGAGGCGCCAAGAGGCCGCAAGCCTGTAAACCAAGAAGTCGACGAAAAGTACGCCAAGGTTTTCGACAGCATCGTGCTGGCGAATGGCGGGGATCCGGAGGCCGAGCGACTCGTCGACGGATATCTGCAGGATGTCGATCCGGTCGATCTGAGGAGCGAAGAATTGGGGGAGCACCCGCTCAGAAGTCTGGCTCATGATCTTGCCGGGCGGAACCGTGAAGCCGTTCCCAGCTCAGACCCCGTGGCCGAATACTTCGGTAATTGGGGGCCGCGGCTCTACCCTTGTGTATCCAGCCGCGTGGTGCCGGTGGCGATCATGCAACTTGCTATCAAATTCCCGTCGGTTGATTTTCGAGAGCGGTTCTACGGCGTCAAAGCTTCCGACGAACCTCTCACGCAGGTTCCACCAACCCGCGAAGAAATGCGGAATCGTCGTCATTTGTTGATGCTGCAGATCGTCACCGAGGTGGAGGAGCTGCAGCGAGACGGACTTGATCCGTTCATCGGCTGAATTATTGGTTTCCAGCGTGTTTTGTTTTCTCACCCCTGGAGTTTTTATATGGCTGCTACATTTCCCCAACCCCCGTTTGCGACAATTGCTAAAAACCAAAATGAGGAGGTCCGATTGACCCTCGTAAAATACCGGGGCAAAGTCCGCTTCGATTTGCGGATCTATTATCTTGACCATGAGGGCGAGTTCCAGCCTTCGCAGAAGGGCGTGTCGCTGTCGCTCGAACACTACGCCACATTTACCAAGGGCATGCGGCGGCTGGGCGACTTTCTTGCCGACGAGGGTTTGCTCCCAGTGGACCCGGAAGCAGCCCCCGATAATGAAGCTCCCAAACCCAAGCCAAGGAGGATTCAAGCCCATGTCTAATTGACGCGTTATCTATTCGAATATCCACGGTGGCTGCCAGTCGGCGGCGCCGTGGTTTTTTTGCTGAAATGATGATTGCGAACGCCCTGCGATAACGGCCCCGTTGTATCCGGCCTTTAATTCTCGCGAAATGACGCGGGTGCTCGCCCGAACAACGGATTGATCAAGTGGGGATGCAGCGATGAAGGGCGCCGATTTTCAGGCTTCCCTCCCACATGCGCACTGCAAGCGCACCAGCGCCCCGTAGCGAGGATGCAGCAACGGCCAGGTCCACACAGCCGTCTCCTCTAACTCTGCGCTAGCGCCCAATCTGTGCGCTCTCAGCGCATGTTGGCCAAATCGCATCACTTCAGCGCGAAGAAGGTTGAAGTAAGCATCGACGAGAGCCCCTACAACTTCAAATAAATCCCCTCCCGCTCCAGCTTCCGAATGAATAAACACGTTACCCCGAAATAAAGCAGGAACCCCGCCGTCACGTACCAGCCCGGCGAATTGTCCGGCATGAACCGCCCCACCGTGTTGCCGGCGATGCCGTGCAGCACGTAGCCGACCAAGGCGTTCGTCCCCAATGTGCGGAACAACCCCAGCCGCCACCCCCATCCGTCGCACACGATGTAAAAGAGGCCGAACAACGCGAGCGACGCTCCGGCGGCGAAGAGATGGTAGCTGAGGCTCGCCGACCGCTGGCTCATCATCCAGAAATTCTCTTCCCGCAACTCCGGCCCGGGCGGCGGTACGAACGGCGGCTCAATCGGCCGAAGCGTGTGAGTCGCCCACCGCTCGGCGCTCGGCCACACCGGATCGGCCGCCCATTTCTCAGCGAGGTTTGAATCCGCGGCGACCGCTTGGTCAGGTCCAACGTTGTAAAGCGATGAACCGCACGACAGCAGCCAGCCGACCAGCATCAGCAGTGTTCCCCAGCCGATCAACCGCCTAACGCAGCGACGTGAATCGCCGTCGAGCACAAGATCGCACGCCAGCGTCCCCACGATCATCGGTGTCGTCCACGCCAAGAACCCTAGCACGCCGCCATCGATACCTCCCTCCTGCACCCAGGCAAAGTAGAACCAATACGACAAGACGGCAAACAGGGCTGCCGAACCGATCGCGAACAGCGTCCGCACCATCGGCCCGCTCCGAATCACAGGCAAAATCCAGAGCGAGGTCACCGCGATGTGCATCAGCGTCTGGAACCACGATTTAATTCCCAGCTGTAGTGCGGGCAGCGGTCCGAGCAGCACCAATTCGTCCCAGTTGTCGGCCACCGTCGGCGCCTCGTAGATCACGAGCGCCAGCAGGGCCAGCCCCAGTAGCCGCCGCACCACATGCCCGTACGCTTGCCGCAACCCCTCGGCCTGCGCTCGGCGCCCGAACGTCAGCCGAAACGCAAACCCGACCGCAAAGAAAAACTGCGGCATGATCGTGTCGGCATAGCTGCAGAAAGTGTTTTGATGCGTGAGCACCACCGGTGTCGCGTCAAAGGATCCGAGAAAGTTGACAACGAACATCCCCGCGACGGTATACCCGCGAAACTGATCCAGTGACTCGATCCTGCCGGTAGTTGCCATCGTTGCTCGCGGCCACCTTTCAACGCGACGACAGAAATCAGCTAACAATTGCGGTTCAAGCCGATGCCACCTCGAATGGCGCCGATTATAACGTCGCGGCAATTAGCAGGTTTTCGGTACGCCAGGAGCCCGCACTAGTGGTGACCCGCCCCCAAGGTACTGGAGCTTCAACCGGCTTTCAAAACCAAACCCTGAATTAATCTTTCGGTAGCGACGCATTTGGTTTCCCAATCACGCCGGCACAAATGGGCAGCCAGCCATCGACTGTCCCAATTGATCGACGAAAAGGCCGATTTGCATAATGACCGGCTCAGGCTGTCCTACCCCGTCAGCATTTCACCGTCTGAAGAAGGGGACGACTTGGGGCACAAACCATAGTCGCCAACTGGCCGTTAGCCTGGTAACCTCAGTTAGCCTTTGATTTTCCAGGGATAACGGCACTTAAGTTGTTTGATATCAACGGGTTATGTCACGTGAGTTAACCTGTTAACCTTATAACCCAAACGCGTATAGGAAACACTTCTCTTTCCCCCACATAGGTGCGTGACACATATATATATGGCGGCGGAGGGGAAATAGGCTAACAGGTTAACTCCGTCGCCGTAAGTCGTTTTATGGAAAGGACTTAGCTATCGTTAGCCTGACGAAACCCAGGGTTAACGGCGGCTAACGAGGTTAACGACTTAAACCGTTTTGGCCTCCATTCCCCCCGGAAGTGCTGTGGTTCCAACTTCACGGCTGCCAATACGTTTCGGTCCCCCAGCACTGGGCGGCGCCAATTCTGAAATAGCCGGTTCCACGACATCCGATCACATCAATCGAAATTCCGCCGGTGATGACGGGCAGTTTGGTTCTCGCGTCGAGCTCACGCGTTTGGTATGCGGAACGAAGTGAGCCCGCGGCGGTGTGAGCCGAATAACCGATGACGGGTGATTGAGCTTCATGGCCCATTGAATGGCAACCTTCGTGCAAGGTACTGCCCAGCGTTCGCGGAATTTCTTGTTGCGATTTAATTGGTGCAATTAATTAGCATCGCTCCTGTGCCGCGAAGCGACTGATTTTCGAACGGCAGGGTGACGAAATTCCCGGCCGTGATAATTCGGTCCGCTTCTCGCGGAGCTCGGCCGCAGCGAGCGTCCCGCTCTGTGTCGGCCGCAAAATACTGGTGACGAAGAAGCTAGGCGGCCGCAGCTGGTCCGGCTCACCACAAAAGAAAACTAATTGCATCTCATATTTTTTTCGTCGCTGATTATTTTTGCCCTTGCGCGGGTTATTCAGATGCGCTCAACTGCGGGGGCTGATGTGATGTAGCACAACAACAGGAGATCATCGCGAGCGTGACCGCGGTCGCCTCGCTATCCCCGTGTTGACCATCACCAGCACCCTGCCGCTCAGCAGCTCGTTGTGAGCTGCCGCGGCTTTTTCCAGGCGTAATTTCGCCAACCGACAAAGGATTAGAACAATGCGTGATTTTGACAAGGTGTTCATGACGTATGCCTGGAACGACGAGCCGCCTCTGGCAACTCGCCCCACGGCAGAAACAATCGCAGTGCAGCAGAATAGCGAGGCGGCTGCGCGGCAAGGCGATCGGCCTGCCCCCGAACGGGCGGACGACATTCGAAACCAAACTGATAACCTGGCTTCGAAGACTTCTATACGGGGAGCGGATGATGTCCGACCTTCCACAGCGACTTCCGCTCGGGAGTGCTGTGGATTCTTTTTTGCTTCCGCCAGCTTACTGAGGAAAATGGCGACAGAAATTCGACCGCTGATTTCCCACGAACATTTTGTCCGCGTTGTCTGATTGCTGTTGCGCAGTCGATTTACATGCGCTCTACTTCGGGGGCTGGGGTGTTGTAGGACAACAACCGGTGGTTCCGGCACGTTTCGTTGGCTTGCACCCGGAAGAGTCGTTGCCCGTTTCGTTGTCCTGCACCCCCAGCGTTTGTTTCCCGCCGGTCTGTGAAATTCAATTTTGCAGCGGCAACCATTTGACCGGGGCTCCCTGACCGCCCCCCTAGTTTTGAGGATGACGAACCCATGAGCGATCAATCGACCCCGAAGCGATCACCCCGCCGCAAGGCTCGGCCCAAGTTTTTCCAGGGCGTCGTTACCGACGAGATGCTGGCTCTGGAGCGGGACGGTCTCATTACGTCCGGCACGGAGCAACCCCCAGGATTCAGTCCCGATTACCCGAATGCCGAAGATTGGAGATTGATTCGCCGGATCCTCAGCAAAAATAAGCCGCCGTCACTGCAATACGGGGCCGAGTCGGAGTCCAGCGGACACTGAATACGCGTCGTCCGACAACCGCGCTGCAGCGAGGCTCTCTCACGCTCGCAATAGCGTGATTGTGCCCCATGACGGTTCGTCATGGGCACCAAGTTGTCGTCGCAGCTGGCGCAGTGGGGACGCCGGACGTATGTCGGTTAGAGAGCTTCGCCGCCACGCACGTCTCAAATAACGGTGGGGTATGTCGCGTCCCCATCTACCTGAGACGACTCTTATTCTGCGATCGTTGTACGCGGAACCGCTTCGTAGGGATTGGCGTGGCCGATCTTAGTATCTCTAGCCTTTGTGCCCGGCATAATCTCAAAACGCGGGTCGAAGTCGACCATGGTCGACGCAAGTTGTTTCAAGACGTTTACATCACCTTGCACCTGCGCCGTTCCATCCGCAATCTGAGCTTCGAGCGTTTTCGCTCCCATCATCGTCTGCTCCAGATCGGAGCGATTGAGCGTGAGGGTCAGATCAGGGTTTTCGGAAAGGAAACCCTGGATGTTCGTGAGCGTGGCGTTCTCCAATTCGACCAAGAATTTCTCGCCGTTGTCCGGCGTGATGAGATTGATCGTAAACCGCATTCCTTCGGCTTTCCGGCTGTCCATGCGAATGCCGAGGAAGTTAAGAAACAGCTCGGTGGACATCGCCCGAATCACGTCGGGGCTGCTGGAATCCGCGGTTTCGCCCTCTGGAATTCCTGACCGCAGCTCGTAGGCGGCAGCGAGGAAGCTGTTCCGTAGCCCCGGATTCTCCTGCTGGTATCCGATCTGTTCGAAAACGTCCGCCAATAGATCTTTGGCGACCTGATTCTCGGGTTCGGCTTGCACCAGCTTATTGAGGATTTCCTGGGCGTGTAGGTACTTGCCTTCGTCATGGAGCGTCCGACCTCGCAGCAGGATCTTTTCCGCGCCACCCATCATCTCCACATAGAGGGGCGCCGAGTCGCTTGGCGAAAGTGGAATGAGCGTCGTCGGGTTGCAATCCCAAAACCCGAGGAACCGCTGGATGACGCCCCGGCTGTTGTGTTCGGGAGAACCGTGATAGCCCCGGCAGTCCCACTTGGCCAGGATGCTCTTCGGCACCTCGTAGACATTATGAATCTGGTTGATGGTCACGCCCTGGTTGGCGAGGTGCAACACTTGGTTGTTCATGTTGGCGTAGAGATCGCGCTGGCCGCGGAGTACTTCCTGAATCCGCGCATTTCCCCAGCGAGGCCAGTGGTGCGAAGCAAACATCACCTCGGCCTCCACGCCGAAGCGATGAAGCGCCTGGCTGATGTACTTCGACCAGTTGAGCGGATCGCGAACCGGAGCGCCGCGGAGCGTATAAATGTTGTGTAGCGACGCAATCACGTTCTCCGCCATCCATAGCGCTTTCATCTCGGGGATGTAGGTGTTCATCTCCGTGGGTGCTTCGGTGTTCGGCGTGTCTTGAAACACCATCTTGACGCCATCGACTTCAATTTCTTCGATCTCCTTCTCGACGAGCCTGTTCGGAGCGATCAGCCCCATGGCGCCCGCCGAGACAGCCTGACCAAGGCCCTGGCCGACATATCCATGCGGACTGGCGGGCAAGAGCAGCCCGTACTGGTAAAACAGTCGCCGGTTCATGGCGTTGCCCGCATAGACGTTCTCGGAGATGGTGTGCACCATGAAGTTGCGCGGTGCGATGATAGGAATCTTCCCCGACTTCAGGTAGGCTTCATTGATAATTCCACGCACACCGCCCCAGTGGTCGGCATGCGAGTGAGAGTAGATGACGGCCGAGACTGGGAGGCCTTCGCCAATATGCTCTTGGAATAGCTGCCAGGCTGCCCGAGCTGTTTCGGCGGATACCAAGGGGTCAATCACGATCCAGCCCGATTTGCCTCGGACGAAAGAGATATCGGAGAGGTCGAAACCGCGCACTTGGTAGATGCCTGGGACGACTTCGTAGAGCCCGTAGTTGTTATTCAATACGGACTGGCGGAGTAGCGAAGGATGAATGCTGTCGAATTCCTCTTGCTCTTCCAGAAACTGAAATCGCTCCATGTCCCAGGCGACATGGCCGGCGTCCGCCATAATCTTGAGATCCTTCATCGGAGCAATAAATCCCTTCTTCTGCTCCTCAAAATCTCTTTTGTCGGCAAATGGCAGCGTCGCCTTGGCCCGCTTGAGAACATCGAGCGTGAACCTTGACGGCGCTTTGCCTTTGGGATGGAAATGTCCATTCAATGGGGCTGGCGCCTGAGCGCGTGCCGAGTTTTCATTCAACACCGAATGCCCCGCGACGGCGAAGGCGGCTCCCACTGCAGGAAGAGATTGGACGAATTGTCGTCTGGTGGTCATCGCTTGGTCCTATGCTGAGAGGCCGGTGAAAAGAAGAGAGAGGCTCGCGCTGCGCCGCACTTTACCAGAAACGGCACAGACCTGTGCGATTAAGCGCATCAATCTGCTTAATCGTAGCGCAAGTTGCTCGATCTCTCGACGATTTCTAAGGTGAGCTAATGCAGATGCACTTTGCGTACCTACTAATGAGCAACATTGTCCCAAATCGCGAGACTGGGTGCCTCCCCTATGCCCAAAATTCTGCTTCGCCTGAAGCACCGGGCCAAACTCCGTCAATCTTTGGTTTGACGGTACTGGTCACCATCAATCTCAAGACCGAGAGATTTTCGGACGCCAACGTTTCAAAGCCATGCCGGAAATTAATGGGCCACCAAACGCAGCTTCTGACACTCGCCCCAAATTGCCTACCGGAGACGTACTTCGAGGCTGCCAACATCGTAGCGCGCAACTGCTTAAGGAGGGCGTGCCCTGGGGCAAGCCGCGAGCCATTACTACCCGACGATGACCACGCACGACCGCATGCCGTTGTTGGTGGGGCAGGAGATTTAATCGGAGGGCGGTGCTAATTGAATTTGTTCAAGTGTCCGTTGAATTGATGGCGGCCCGATGCAGCGGCTCGCTGGGCGGGGGTCGAATGAGGTTCGAGAAAGTATCACCACGTAACCTGACTAAGTATCACTGGAGATACATTCCCAAGTATCTCTGGTGATACATACCCCATAAAAGACAGAAGCACGGCGGCCGGCGGTGCTTCGCACCGGCCGCCGCAGAAGTTGACTTTACTCAACCACCAACACTGCGTACACATCCGACAACATGCGCTGTGAGGCGCTCAGGCGGGCGCTCCCGCGCTCAGGGCGTCCCCGATGGCTCCCTGGGCCTGATCGAGCAACTGCGCGTGAGCGGGGCGCTCTCGCGCTCACAGCGCCACTGTCGTTGACGCCGTTTTCTAAGCCCGGGCGTCATAGTTTTTGGCGCCCACTCGCTCCCTCGCTGGTGCTGGATTTCTTGCCGGGTAATGCCGCCCATTTTTACGAAATAATGGGTGCGAGTTTCCTCCGCGATTTATCGTGAGAATAGTGCCGGCATTGCCAGCCTGGGTGGCGTCGGATAAGCCAAGGGAAAAACAACCCTGGGTGACGTTGGACAAGTCGTGTTTCTGCGGCCGAGAAGTTGAAGTCGTGCGTTGATTGTCCGCCGACTGATTCCAAAACCACTCGACATCAAGGTCATGATCGAGCCGAAGATGAGCGTCATGTCGACGGCCGAGACATTCTCAGCGGCAGCCAACTATCGAGCCTTCGCTAACAGTCCCGTTGACAAGTAGCGCTCCATCCGGTCCGGGAATATCGTCACCACGGAAGCTTCGTCATGCGGGCCCACAGTCTTACGGGCAGCTCAGATAGCTCTGCGACCGGGCATGACTTGCAGGCGTGGGAACTCTACCATTCGGCCGTGGTTGGGGGCGGCCGATGCGCCTAACGGAGAAGCACTTCAATGTCTCGGTCGATGTGACCGACGCATTTTTCTACCGTCGATCCTGTGACGAGCTTCTGGCGTTAGAAACATTGACAACCTCCAAAACCAAAGCAGAATTGTTCGTGCTCGAAGGCGTAGTGATGCTATGAACCTACTGCCGTGCTGACAGTTTGGCTCTCTTCATTCCTTATTCACAAATTGACAAGCATCGTTTTACGGAAAAGGCCGCTTTCCGTTGAGCATCCAGCCGATCGGCGTGTACCGCACAAACACGACATAGGTCGCCAAACAAAAAAGCCACGTAACGAGGGTCACCACCACCAACTTCCCCAAAACCGGTAACGCGATCGGAATCAACAGAGTCTGCAAAAAGAGAATGATCGGCAAGTGAATCAGATACACCCAATAGGATGAGTCGGCGCAGAACTTGAGCCAAGCATTTGAGCGAGCCAGAAACCGCTGACCGACCAGCAGCGCCGAGAGCGTCAACAAAGCCGACAGATACGAAGCCAACACCGACTCAAGCAAATATGGCGTTAGCGACCGTGATTCGGTGGCCTGTTGGATCAACGCGATGTCGAGCACAGGTAGCAGACAGTAATGGGGCACGAACAAGAGGACGCTTGCCAAGACCAGAGGCCAACACCAGGGTTGCAAACGATCCAGCAGCAACTCCCGACCCAACAACTGCCAGCCAGCCCAATAGAACAACCCATAATATACAAATGGCCACCAGGTGGGAACAAAGGACTCGGGTGCTGCAATGGGAAGTCCTCCCCCCATCACTCCAGGAACCAAAGCCAGCGGTGAAAGCGCGAGCAACCATTTTCGCTGAAACAACCAATCGAATTTCAACCGAGTCCAGCGACTGCCAACGGCTGCGATCAAGGAGAACATCAGCAGATAGTACAAAAACCACAAATGCATCGTGGTGTAGGGTGTTGACGATTTCGCAGCTTCAGGATTCTGGCTCGCTGCGACAATCACTTGCATCAGCCCTTGAGGTTCCTTGACGTAAGAAAAGGCAAAGACGAATACAATGGTCATGGCCACCATCAGCAACGGCCAGAACAAGACGAATGGCAAAGCGATTCGAATCCCGCGATTCCACAGGAACGGTTTAAGCCCTTTGCGCTGGATTATCAGCTTGGCAAAATAACCCGACAGCAGAAAAAACAGACCCATTCGAAACAGGTGAATCCACCAGATCGAAGCATCGATTACCACGTTTCCCCGAGGATTGGTAGCGATCCAGATCGACCGGGACGGTTCGGCATAGGCCAAGGCACCATGCAGGTACACCCCCAGCAGCATCGCCAGTGCGCGCAGGTTGTCCAGATAGTGAATCCGCGCCGAGTCGCCGGACTTAGCGGCCATTAAACCAGATCCCCTCGGCGACTCTGAAACAGAAACGCAAGTCCCAAGGCGACCAGAATCACGATGGCTTCGATGGCCATGATCTGCAAGACAACTGGCGGCCACGAAAGGATTTCGCTCGTGGCAAGTTTCGAAATTACCGGATGCTCGTGTAGCGTTTTGAGGAACAAATTCAGCAGAACATTCCCCAATACGACGACGACCATCGTCCAACCCACCGATTCCGTCACCACCGCGGTGACCAACTGCAAACAAAAACCGGCCAGCATAAAAAGGAATAACAGAACGAGAAACGCCAAAGCTCCCGGTTTGGCTTCCGGCACGACGAAAGTAAGCACCGTCAAACTGGCCAGCATCCCCAACCAGGGAATCAAAAACGCCACCAGCACGACCGAAATCTTGGCGATCGAATAATCGAGCAAGCTGACCGGCAAACTCATCACGAAGGTCCGCGTCATTTCGACCGGTTCGGCCAGCAGCAACACGCCGATCAAATGAATTCCAGCGGCAATCGTCACCGTAATCATCAAGATGAAACCGATGAAACCAGCCGACTCACCTGGCAGGCAAGTGACCATCGCGCTTAACAGCCCGCCCACCAAATAGCCAAACAGCGGCCAACGGCTGAGGAACAGGTCTTTCAAAAACAGAATCTGGATAGCCTGCGTGTTCATTGTTGCTTCTCCTCTCGACCGCGCAAGACGGCGGCTACAAAAATTTCTTCCAGTGTCATGGCCTCGGAGGCTTCCAAGGTCGCCCCAGATGATTGCAGTCGGTTTTCAACTTCGGCCTGATATCGATCCAGTGTCATCACTCGCAAATTGCCGAACGTCGACTCAGGTCGCAATCCATCAATCGCGGGCGCTTGCCAATTTTGGGGAGCTTGCAATTTGAAGCGACGCCAGCCATCCAGAAACTCATCGCGGTTGTTGCTGGCAATCACTCGTCCGCGATCGATAAACGTGATTGTGTCGCTGATCTGTTCGACATCCTGGGTGTTGTGCGACGAATACAAAATTGTTCGCGTTTCGTCGTTGACGATTTGCATCAGCTCAGAGAGAACTTCTTGCTTGGCCACCGGATCGAGTCCGTTGGTGGGCTCATCGAGTATCAATAGCTTGGGACGCCGCGCGAGAATCAGCAGCAGCAAGGATTTGACCCGCTGACCGTGGGAAAGCCCCTTAATCTTTTGCTGCGCGATCAGTCCGAACCGGTCGAGCAGCTGTTGGGCGTAGACTTCGTCCCAGCTTGAAAACAGCGAACGAACGAACTGCATGTGAAATGCAATCGATTCGGACTTGTAGAGTCGCATGTCATCGGAAAAATAGCCGATATCCTGTTTAGCACTTGCTTCACGCGATGAAATCGGTTGGCCCAGGACCGAAACAGTTCCCTGGTCAGGCGTTACCAGTCCCATCATGATTCGCATGATCGTGGACTTGCCCGCACCGTTGGGGCCAATCAAGCCGTTGACGGTTCCCAGTTCGATTTCCAGATCGATGTTGTTGAGCCGAAAGTGTTTGTAAGATTTGGCGATTCCTCGCAGCGAAGCCGCAGCAGTCGTTTGGTGCGGCTGGTTGAGAGCGGTGCTCATCTCTGTTTCCTTTGCGATTTCTCGTAAGCGTCGGCAATGCGCCGTTGCATTTCAGTTTTCGATAACCCCAGCAGCGACCCCAGTTGGGCTGCCTGATTCAAGTGCTCATCCAATTCCCGCTGGGCTATTGAAGACTGCAAACCCGGGTGGTCGGATACCACGGACCCTTTCCCTTGGCGAGTGATAATGGTTCCTTCGCGTTCCAGTTCCAGGTAAGCCCGTTTGATGGTGATCACGCTGACGGAGAGATCAGCTGCCAGTTGCCGAATCGAAGGCAGTTCGGTCCCTGGCGCCAAATCGCCCACGGCCACGCGTCGCTGGATTTGCTCAATCACCTGCAAGTAGAGCGCCCGTGGGTCAATTTGCGAAAGCGTGATCCAACTGTGCTTGTGCATATACACAGTGTATACGCAGAGGGATTCGGCGGTCAAGCGCGGATCTTGGATACTTCTTTAAGATTTGAAGTGGACCCCAAAACCTGGACAGTTGGTTAAGATCGAAACGCCCCCCGGTGGGGGCAGTAGTCCAGGAGGGTGGAGGATGGCGATGCACCGCGCAGCGGTCCGCTGATTCATGGGAAGTCCCCCACTTCCCCCCGCGAGGGCGGCACCCTGTTCGATACCGTCTATCGCAACGTCAAGCTGCCGCTGAACTATTCGGGAGGGCTCCTGATTGCCCGCGGGTTCATTGAAGAATTGTACGTCCACCTGGGTTTTCACCCCGCGTGGAAATACGAGCAGGTCCGAGAGCTTGTGTTTACGGAGGGGAGGTTGAGCGAAAGGTTTGACCGGTCAGCGAGCATGGCGGAAATTCGCCGCCTGATGGCAGACTCGCCAGAGCCCACCGAGAACATGATCGAATTCATTAACCAGGCGTTCGACCGCAGGTACTGACCGTGCTGCGCCGGTGGGGCGCCCAAGCGGCCGATGGAGCTTTTCTTGCCAGGGGTTGCCGCCACGGTCTCCTACCGATTGAGCGACGTAGCGCCCTTTCCCGCAGCGGGGCAAGATGTGAAGTGTGCCGTTCGCTGGCTGCGGGCGGCCACCAACGATCAAGCTTTCCAAGTGATGGCCCGTCACGCCACGGAGGCACCAGCGCCAGCAGGTCGAAACGTTAACTCCTTCGCGTTTAGCCAACTCGCTCTGCGAGATGCGTTGCTCATTTCAAAGATCGTCCAGTGTTTGTCCTTCGTTTCATGGTTGGATCCCCGTGACTTCTCGCGTTAAGTTGAAGTCGGATTGAGGGCCGGTCGGGCGGAGCTTCGCCAGTGCGAATGCAGCAAGAACAGCACCGCAGCCAGGGGAATGGAAATTCCTGGGAAGAGCAACACCTTCCAGTTCAACATGGCGCCAAGCGCGACGGCTAAACCGCTCGGCCGTGTGGAAGCTGTTGCGCATTCTCATTAGGGCGATTGCGATTAGCTAGAGAATACGCCGTGCCAGTCGATATCGTCGCGAGTATGTAAGCGAGCGGCGGCATCGTGTATCTCCGGGTAGGATTCTGCCAGCCGACCAGCAAGGTGCAGCGGCGCTATACCCGAACCCTCGGCAAGCAGCATAGACTGACGGTCAGGAGCTGCTTTGACTTGAGTTGTCGGTAGCTTAGCCACAATGGCCTGCACGAACCCTGCTAACTGCTGCTCCTTCGACTGAAGGATAGTGATCCGTCGCCGGTATCCACAGTTGAATAACCGGGCATCCAACATGGCCTCAACCGAACTCGCCATTTGTTCGGACTCGGCTATTGAACAGTCCTTCCAAGATCGCTGCACTTCTTGTTGGAGTAGCGAGTCAAGTTCGCTCGCCGATGTCCGGGTTGCTGTCTGCCGGAGTTGTTCACAAAACCTCGCCGCAACGCACTCGCCGATATTCAGAGCTCTGGCATCTCGTTCGTCCTGCGCCGCCTCGCGTGAGGGCTCGCGATACAACTCGACGAGCGATGCCAGCACTTCGTCGGTGTGTGCGGCGATGCGAGCAACAAGCCTGTCCCTTGCGACGCCATCGCCAGTGACGAGTGAAGTCGATTCCGCCATCATCCGACGCGCGACGGACGCAGCAAGTGCTGAGCGGGGAATCGGCGAGAGCGTACTGATTCGCTCCCCCTCTTGAATGTCGGGCGAACGGCTCCATACGCCGACAACATCCCCAAGTAGTCGATTCCGTGCGTGCGTTTGCCACTCATTGAAGACCTGATCCAGATCAATGCAGGTAAATGTGCCAAATGAGGCATCGTCGCCATCTATCGGACGCTTCAAGCTACGATTCGTTGCGATCTGGTAGCCGACAAAGTTGGCAACCGACGCATAGGTCGCCGCACGTTGCTCACACTTGCCTCTTGGCGGGATAGCGACTGCATGTAAGGAGTCGAAGGGACGCTCGCGACGCTCAAAACGTGACGCGCTTCCACGCGGTGTACTGCACCCCACGTTGCCGTAACTCTGCGCATGCGTCAGTTCGGCTAGCATGGCAAACATATTCGAAGCCGCCAGTAAATCGCTGCTTTCGACGTGGAATGTACTGGCCAGAACGGCATGCACCGACTCGCTGATGGCAAGTTCATTGCACAGCGATCGAACGGCTTGCGCCACGTCGATTGCGATGCCAGATCCCGTGCCGCCACTCATTCCTGCTAGGACGATTGTCCGCAAATTGCGGGAAGGCGACGATGGTGGAACGAGCTGTTGAAGCCGCGTGTGCAGATTGCGGAGCATCTCGTCGGCATGGTCGACAAGGGCGATTCGCGCAAGTGGGCGGTACCCGTTTGTGAGCAGAGAACGTGGAATATTGTACAGCCAGCGCCGGCTTACCCAGCGCAGTAGGTCCTGTGTCGAGTCGCGGTAATGCTTGGCCTTTCGCAGCGAGAGTTGCACGGTCTCGATGGCGGCCGCGCCATTTGCCGATATCGTACGCAGTGCTCCGCCGTCGACGTCGACGGCAAGTAGTGAAATGGGTGGTCGTGTCGCGCCGCAAGCGTACTTATCGCCGACGCAGCGGCTGATTTGCGTTAGCATCTCAATGCCAATTCCGCCAATTCCAATTACCAGTGTCGGAATCGGTGCTGTATCGACTGCATCCTCGTCGTCAGGCGAGACGATGTCTTCGATCGTCGGCGACACGTTAGGGCATGATCGAACGCTTGGCTTTCGAGACGGCGTCCACGCCGAAACCAGCTGATCGGAATCGCGGGTGCTCGTCTGCGGCAGCGCAAGTGCCGCCTCGGCAAAACCGCTTATGCGCTGCGTGCACAGCGACGCTGTGGACTTTGTTTCTTCACTCTGCGGGATTGGCGGCGATGCGCCGGACTTGGTGCGTGCCGAAGTGACCGTCGCCGACGGCTTTCGTCCGTTGCGCAGCGCTGAGACGAAATCGCGGCAACTTGCAAACCGCAGGCTGGGAGTCTTCTCGAGCGCTTTGCGGACGATGCCTTGATCGACGGCGCTCAATGGCCCGAGGTTAGGCGCAGCTTGTGTGTGCTGCTTCGCAAGCTGCGCGGGAGTGCGCCCCGCGAACGGCAGAGTGCCCGTCAGCATCTGCTGGTATACGATCGCAAGGCTATACTGGTCGCTCTGCGGACTGGGATCATCGTCGAAGATCTCTGGCGCCGAGTAGACGGGTGTCATTCCGCCCATCATCGAATTCAGCGTGCGGCTGGTAAGCTCCTTGACGAGGCCGAAGTCGGCGACTTTGGCGTGATCGCCGACGATGAGGATGTTTTCTGGTTTGACGTCCAGGTGCTGCAGCGAATGACGCTCTGCCAAGCAATCAAGGGCATCGGCTGCGTCCCAAAGGTAACTCAGCAACGGATCACGCGGAAGACCGCACTCGCCAATCGCGTGGTGACGGCTCCAGCACTCGCTGAGGCTGCTGTCAGCCAATTCGGTGACGATCACAAGACGACCCATGACAATGTCGAATCGCTCGATCGACAAAAGGAAGGGATGCCGAACGCTACGAATACGTTCCAGCGACTTGAGTTCGCGCTCGGCGCAGTCCTCGCGGTAGTGACCGTAAACGATCTTGATCGCCTTCTCGACTCCTCCCGGCGCAATGGCTTTCCAGACCTCGCCGTAGCCGCCTGAGCCAATTCGTTCGACAAGGGCGTAGCCATCTGGAACGGCGATTGTCGCTGCTGTGGTCGACATGGGTACGCCGCTATCGGATGTTGAACAGGGGGGCCTTAGCTACAATCGCGTGTCGTCGCACATCCGATTCTTGGTCGCTTGCGTGTTGGCCTGGTTGCAGGTGCGCTTGAATACCGACGTCGGCGCACATCGCATGCACGTTTCCTGTCAACCCGGGCGGCAGGACGAGCGTGATTCCTTGCGTGTCGCACTCCGCCAGGACATTTTCGAGTTGCTGCAACCGGCGCGGCTGTGTCGCGACACCGCAAACGAACCGGGGATCAAGTACGAGCAGGTCAGGAGCCGCCGGCTGCATTGCCGCGACGCCCTGTGGCCCACCCGCGAAGCCGTCGATCGCCACCGCAACGGCTGCCGACCTCAAGTCAGCACACAGCCGTTGGGCTGCCGTCGACGAAGCTGTCCACTCCCAGGGCATTACGACGCCGCGCTGGCAAGTTGTGGGCCCCAAGTCGAGAGTGTCCAGTAGATCGTCGCGCTGGTCGAGGCTCGCGCTGCAGCGGACCTCGAGCATCAAGCGACTGGGTATTATTCGAGCCGCGACTTGTTCCATTGCAATTCGCCATGAGAGCGACTGGATTCGGGGAACCACCACACTGCTTTCCGCCATCGTGCTGGAATTCAACAGCGACGCCAGCGGTTCGTCGATGGCAGCAAACACGGTCTGCTCGCGGGACACGCCGGTTTGAACCAGGTGGGTCCATCGAATCGGTATCGCCTGCCAGAGCAAGGCTTCCTGCAGTGCCCGCGTCGCGAGCGTCACCTCGTCGAGGGGTCCCCGATGAGCGGTCCTTCGCGGCCCGCGGAGCGGCTGGGTGACGATGCGCTGCAATCGTCCCATCGATGAACACAAAAACGTCAGGTCGACATCGGCTATCCGAACCGCGTCACCATCCGCCAATACGGCATCGGTAATTGGTCGTCCGTTGATTTCCGTTCCATTCGTGCTGCCCAAGTCCTTCAAGCGATAGCCGCTGCTGGTTCGCACTAACTGCGCATGTTCGCGCGAAACGCTCGTCGAGGCAATCTGCAGGTCCGTCGATTCACCACGGCCAATTGTAAAGGGCACGGTCTCGACGTGCACCGTGCAAAGCGCGGTGCAGTCCGGTGGGTAGTATTCGAAACGAGGTCGTGAGTCGGAACTGCACCGCATCATCGGTATCACGGGATAGCCCCCCTCTTCGTTTTACGACCTGAGGCCATACGCGGATGAAACCAATAAGACAGTTGAAGAGCATGCACCACCACAAGAGTAGCACGAAATTCGTCGTCAATTCCTGCCGATGCCTCCGCTCAACCGCCCGTTGTTCTAAGTGCTAGGCTAGAGATATCGATCATTACTGGCGCGACCTGTAATTCGGTTCGACACACCTAGCGAGGTAATCATGACATCGGTCAAGACCGCTATCTCCGTGACAATTGTCTCAACTGATACGGCGCTTCTCCACGACCTTGCGTGGACACTGGCGAGCTTCGGTTACTCCGCGACCACATCGTCCAACTGGAGCAACGATGCGGTCTGGCTGCCGTCGGCGGGCGCCCGCATTACTCTACTTGATGGCCGAGACGCTGAGCATCTCGATCGAGCGTTCGCGCGGTCTCGTGACTCTTTATTCGAGTACTGCATCGTCATGCGACCCCAAACCCCTGGGGGCCAATCGGAACGGCTCCTTGCGGCCGGTGCGGACGACCTAATTGTCTATCCCGTCAACGCCTGCGAGCTCTTGTCGCGCTTGCGGGCCGCAGTCCGTCGACTTGAGTTTGAACGACGGATGTCAGTCCTGGCGAATCGAGACCCGCAATCGGGCTTGGTGAGCAAAGCGAGGTTAGTGCAATGCATCGAGTCCTTGCGTAATGATGCATCTGACGTGCGGGGATATCGACTGCTTGCCGTGACGGGCGACCACATCGAGCTCTTGCGCGGTCAATATGGCGAGCAAGCTGTTCGCGGCTTGTCGAGGACGCTAGGCCGGTGCCTCGTCAAGCAGGGATACCAGGACAACTGTGCAAGTGTTGGTGAGTGTCGCTTTGTGGCGCTGGTTCGATCGTCCGCGCCCGACGAATGCCACAAACTCTTCGATCGGTTACAGGCGGACCTGCAGGGCAGCGAAACGCTGACGCGGAAACTTCACATCTGTCCGTCCATCACGGCAGTATCGGCGCTAGTTCGCGACGACGCCTCGATCAGCGACCAGATCGATCGCTGCATTCAGATGCTGAATCACGCCCGCAGCTTCGGCGGTGACATACTGGTGGACTTCGATGAGTTGCAGTCCACGATGGCTGATTGGAAGGCCGGGATGGAAGCAGGTACACCGATCGAAAACGTCGCTGCCTGTGATGTCATGGAATCGTTCCCGTTGGTGATGCGCGACTTCGAATCTGGCAACGTGGCCAATATTGTCGCCACCTTCAACGCAACA
Organism: Pirellulales bacterium; assembly: GCA_022841705.1. GTDB lineage: Bacteria > Planctomycetota > Planctomycetia > Pirellulales > Lacipirellulaceae. Next base: position 3,125 of record JALHQZ010000002.1, on the reverse strand, counting down.
GGCGAAGTTGCCACCCTGCCACCCTGCATACCGATTGTCGATGGCAGCGAGGCGCTTATCGGAATGATTGATCCAGGCGGAATCGCGTCGCCAGAATGCGCCGGCAGTCTCCTAACAGCCAAACCTATGTTACCCATCCCGGCCACGGTGTGTTGCGATCAGGCGATCAGCGAAGTGTTCGACGCCTTCGCGCAACAAGACTGTGACTTGCTGGTGGTCGTGGACAACAACCGGCCGCTGGGTTACGTGACGCGTGAAGGGCTTGCCTCGTTGGTGGTGGATCCCATCGACTCGGGAACATACTTTGACCCCTTGACCAAGGGCTCGAGTGTGCGGCGATTGATAGTGCCGGTCGAGCCGATCGTCCCCTTCAAGGCCGGCCCACAGGGTGTCGAGCGCGAGACTGTATTCAGCTAGTCCACGTGGCGTGACCGCTCAATCACGGCCCCCGGGAGCCTTCGCCCGCCAAGGCCGTGAAGTAGTTCCTTACGGCATGATCGAGGGTGTCGCAAGTCGCGACGGGCGGTAGTTCGTTGTATTCGCAGAAATGCACGACCTGCTCCAGCAAGTCTCTCGCCTGGCAGCGCCGTCGGGGACGCCCACAAGACTCGTAGTGTTTGCACAGCAGGTACTCGACCGACTCTGGCCGACAATCCACCTTGAGTTTCCTGGCGAACACGTCGAATAGCTTAATAAACTCTTCACGCGACGGTGCGCCAACCTCGATCTTAAAGGGGATTCGCCGCAGAAATGCATCGTCTGCAAGGTCGTGAGGCTCGAGATTCGTCGAGAAGATGATTAGTTGTTCGAAGGGCACTTCGACCTTCTTGCCATTGGCGAGCGTCAAGTAGTCGATGCGGTTCTCCAGCGGAACAATCCACCGATTGAGTAATTCGGTCGGATTGATTCGTTGACGACCAAAGTCATCGATCAACAAGCTTCCGCAGTTGCTCTTAAGCTGCAGGGATGCCTCGCTGATGTGGCTCACGGGATCGTGCTTCAATTCGAGACTATCCATCGTCAATTCGCCGCCGACGACGACAGTTGGTCGCTTGATGCGAACCCAGCGGCGGTCGTGATCCGCCTTCAGTAGCAGGTTGCCGGTCTTGGTTTCCACCAGCTCGTGGCATGCAGCGTCGTACAATTTGATGATCTGGCCGTCTTCGACAATTGCGTGTGGGATCAGAATGTGCTGGCCGAAGCAACGGGTGATCCGCTGAGCGATCGTTGTCTTGCCGTTCCCCGGGGGGCCGTAGATGAACATCCCCTTGCCTGCGCTGATTGCGGGTCCAAGTTGGGCGATCATCTCGGGTTCGACATTGATGTCGGAGAATGCCTTTTCCAATTGGGGCCGCTTGGGTTTCTCCGTGCGGATTGTCTGAGCCTGCACTGAGTCGATGTAGTCTTCCAGCGGCACCGGGGCCGGACCAGCGTACGCGCATTCGCGGGCAGCCTGCCGTGCCCGCTCGCGGCCCTGCTCTGTTAACTGATAAACGTGATCGCCCAACAGCGCCGATCCAACCGGTGACAAGTATTGACGCTTACGCAAGCCGTCAAGTCGGTCCTCCAGAACGGCTCGTGGCAGGCATAGCTGTTCCGATATCTCGCGGCCAGAGAGCGTGCCCGCGTTCAGTAGGACCTTTAGCGTAAGATCCTCGACAAGCGTCGGGTTGAGGCCAGTTTCCTTGAGGGTCCGAGGCTCTTCGGGGCGGAAAGCATCGTCAAGCCCCAGGGCCGATATGAGCGACAATTGTGTATCACGCTCGTCCGCCGCCCACTGCGATAGCTCGGTCACCCTTGCCGTCGCTTCTGCGGCGTTGCCGTCACTGACCTCATCGTCGGAATCAGCGTCGCCAATCGATTCGGCATCGCGGGGCAAACGAAGGGTTGCCCGTTGAGACGCGCCATCGATCGATGTGCCAACCGTCAGCTTGCGACTCAACTGCCAGCCGAAATTGGTAAGCTCGAAGTGTTGGCGAACTCCTGTTTCCCGCACAAGCAGCGAATCCAACAGGTCCGCTACAACCGCGCGACAGCGCTCGGCATAGGTCGGGTCGTCTGGGTCGTATAGCGTGCACTGACCCGCACGGATTGCGGGACCGTGCGTGTCGGGGCGGTTGGCGATCTCGAAACGACCGCGATTTCGAGCGGCTGCCGAGATGACGGCCTGACCTTCCAACGAGAGCGATTCCGGCATGGCAACGGTGTGCATAATCAGTGTCCTGGCTGTTCATACTACGTCGCAACAAGCCTAGCTCATGGGCCAGTCGCCACAAGTGCGCACAGGGTGGCTGGACGTGCCAACACGAAAACAACAACGTTTTCCGAGCCCGCCGGCCGAAGCCCCTCACTGGCAGCGTGCTGAAAGCGGCGACTGGCCCGCGAGCTATTCGATCGACCAGCAGGAGAACTTGCTGCTCGTGGGTCCCAGTGGAACCGGTAAGACGCATGTGGCGAAGGCACCCGCGGCCTGTCCGGCCGGGCGGAAGGTCTGGTTCTTCCGACTGAACGAGTAATTCACAACGCTGCTCCAAGCGCGGGACGAAAAATGGCTCTTGCGGCTGCATGGCCAACTCGTCAAGCAGGAGGTCTTGGTGCTCGATGAACGGGGCTACGTGCCGGCGAGCAAGGTGGGTTCGGAGCTGTTATTCGAAGTCATTGGTCAGGCTTACGAGCGACAGAGCCTGGTGGTCACCACGAATCTGGCGTTTGAAAAAGGGACCGAAGTTCTGGGGAGCGAGCGGCTCACCGGGGCCGCGCTGGACCGCCTGACCCACCGCTGTCACATTCTGGAATTCACCGTCGAGAGCTATCGGCTGCAGTGCGCCCGCCGCCGGTGGCGGGTGCGGCGCGATGGAGAAATCCTCGCCGCGGCCGCGGCTCTGGAGCTGACTCTGCCCGAGCATGGTGCGGCTGTTCTTACTCTGCTTTTCAACGCGAGCGATGCCGGAGTTCGAGGTCGGTTCCTCCCTCCGAAAGCGGCGCGCTCTTGATTGCGACCACACTCCACCCATAATAAAAGCATGGCAAAAACCCCGACGCAACGCGTGTTGGTTTCGCTCGCGGCCGCGGCGGTGGGGTCGCTGTTCGCCGCTGCGGACGCTGGAGTGGTGATCGTGCCCGGC
>JALHQZ010000001.1 GCA_022841705.1 Pirellulales bacterium | reverse complement strand
GGTTGATCGATCGGATGGAGAGAGCCTTCGAAGACCACGCGCTGTGATGTATTTTCGATCACCTGAAACTTTTCACCGAGTGGAATTCGGCTCATCGCGATGGCCGTCTTCGGATCGGCGGGTCGATAGCCGACTTGATTGACGCGAATCAAGATGTCCGCTTTCTCTGGGGTGACTTGCGCCACGGCAAAAGCCGGGAGCACCAACAAGATCGAGGGCATCAACGGCGAGGGGACGCGTTTGGGAAATAAATTCATAATGGTACTGTCAGCAAGCGATGCAGGACTTGCCAATATTTGCCACGAACCCTAGTGGCGAGGTTGATTCGAGGTCGGCAGCTCGAAAAAACGCGATCGCACCAAAGCTTGTGCTGACCAAGTGCAAACTACCATGATTGTCGCCAAGCGAGGCGGTACATTGAAGTGGGCAGCATGGGTTACGTTGCGGCCACCATCTCCTACCGCTTGAGCGACGTGGCGCCCTTTCCCGCGGCGGTGCAAGACGTGAAGTGTGCTGCTCGTTGGCGGCGGCCGAACGCCGAGCGGTTCCACGTTGATCCAAATCGGATCGCACTTGCCGGTGGTTCGGCCGGGGGACATCTCGCGATGATGGCGGGATACGCAACTGACAATCCCGAACTCGAAGAGACTGGCGGCCACCCCGAAATGAGCAGCCGGGTTCAAGCCGTCGTGAACTTCTGCGGCCCGACCGACCTCACGAGTGATTTTGCCCGTGGCAGTGATGTCGTGGTGAAGTCTAGGGGGGAGCAACTTACGACTGTAACCCCGAATTCTACCGCCTCGCTTCGCCCAGCACCCACGTTTCACCGGATGACCCGCCGACGCTGAGATTCTGCGCGGCTCAATCGACAACGTGGTGCCGATTTCTCCGGCCGAGGTCCTCGTCGAGACATTGAAATCAGCCCGCGTTCCTAATGAGTACGATCGCATTGAGGGTTGGCCCCATACAATGGATCTCGAAGCGAATGTCAATCGTCACTGCTTGGCGAAGATCGTGGAGTTTCTCGATAAGCATCTGCCAACGCCGGGGAACTGAGTTACTGGGACGACGAATTTGACAACGTGGCTGATTTCGCCGGCGCCTTGTCGGGCGAGATCGAGGGCCAACCTGCGCTGGGTGAATTTGCTGAATAACTTCTTGTCACTTGGGTTTGTCGCTGAGGTGGAGCAAAGTAATGGACAGCCTGTTGAATGTTTTGCGGGTGGCAATCGCGGCGGTGTTGATCGTAGCGGTGGCGGAGTTATCCAAACGCTTCCCCCGCTATGGTGCGCTGCTGCTTTCGCTGCCGCTGGTGAGCATGCTGGCCTTCGCGTTTAGTTGGCGGCAGCACCACGATCTGCCAACGATTTCCCGGCTCGCCAAAGAGACGCTCATCCTGGTGCCGTTGGGACTCCCCTTTTTCGTGCCCCTGGCGTTCGCTGGCCAGTTCGGCTGGAGCTTCTGGCCGGCATTCGCAGCGGGGGTAGTGCTCGCATCGATTTCGATTGGCGCCTGGTTACTATGGGGCGGTTAGCGCGAGCTCCAGGGAGGTTTGAATGTCCCCTAAGTTAGCGGCGGAAAATCGAAACCAAAGAATCCTGGTGCATGACCGGCTCAAGACCGTGGTGAGACCGATCACGCTGTTCAAGACGCAGCACTTCCAGATTGATCCCCCGTTGCTGAATCCCCATACCGCACACCCAGCCACACGGTTGGTTCGTCGGGCGTTGTCCAATCAACCCGATGCTTTTTGTGGGCGGGAATATTGAGGAAGTCGCCGACTTTCATTTCGACCAGGCCCTCCTCGAACTGCAACCTCGCCGCGCCCTTGAGCACGATGACCCACTCGTGCTGCGGCTGGTCGTACCAGAAATCGGTGGGGGAAGCGTGGCCGTGCGAAACGATCCGCTCGATCCGCACATCAGCTGCACGGACAAGGGTTTCAACAACCTCTTGGGGCATGTGGTGCGGAAGTTGGTCGTATAGGTTGGTGGGGTTGATCATGATGTCACTCAATGTCCCCCCGCTCGAAATACTCGGCCAGTCCCTGCTCCAGATCGGCCATTGCCGCGGCCGGGGGAGCGAGGTTGTCATCCTCGAATACCACGCCGCCGTAATCCTGGACCCAAACGACAAAGCCAAAACCTGCTTGGTTACCGATCTCGATGTAACCGTATCCGTTGCCACATCTGGCGACGACGGGGAACAGGCTCTCACAATTCGCCGGCTTGGCTGGTGAACTCCAAGTATCGCCAGGTAACTTTGCCAAGTATCACTAGAGATACATTCCTAAGTATCTCTAGCGATACATATAACATAAGTACAGAAGCACGGCGGCCCGTGATCCTTCGCACCGGCCGCCGCAGAAGTTGACTTTACTCCGCCACCAACATTTGGGGTCGCACCCGGTAACAGTGCGCTGTGGGGCGCTCAGGCGGGTGCTCCCGTGCTCGGAGCGTTGCTGACGGCTCCCCGGGCCTGATCGGGTTACTGCGAGTTAGCGGGGCGCTCTCGCGCTGACAGCGCCAATGGGTGAACGCAGGTTTGAAGTTTTGAAGATTCCATGTTTCTCCTCGGCGGAAGTCAACTTTTTAGAGCGGCGCCACAATGTTGTTGGCAGCTCGAAGAACTGACGCTGTTTTTGGGGAGCAGTCCTCCGTAACTTGCAGCATTCCATCAAATCGTATGCAACGAATTGCGATGATTTGCTATAATTCGCGAATGGTCCATCGCGTGCTCAAAACTATCTGCATCATGTGCTGCGTCGCGATCATGAGCGCGAGCGAAGTCCTTGGCGTTGAACGCATCGTCTCGACAACGGCCCAATTCTCGGCGGCCTTGGCTGCGGCTGGGCCCGGCGATCAGATTATTTTGCAACCGGGCGTCTACGGTGGCGGGCACTTCCGGGCGAATCTACAGCAAGTGACAATTCGCGGCGCTGACCCTGCCAACCCCGCAATCATCGAGGGCGGCGGCAGCGGGATTCAATTGAGTGACCCATCGAATGTGACAATTTCGGACCTCGTGTTTCGCAATCAGACTGGCAACGGCCTGAACATCGACGATGGTGGCACGTTTGACACGCCCGCCGTGAACCTCATCCTGCGAAATCTGACCGTTCGCGATATCGTCACGGCCGGTAACCACGATGGCATCAAGCTGTCAGGCGTTGATGATTTCTTAATTGAAAATGTGCAGGTTCTGAACTGGGGGACCGGCGGGAGCGCAGTCGATATGGTGGGCTGTCACCGCGGATTGGTTCAAAACTCGAATTTCATCCACACGAACTCTGCCAACGCGGGCACAACGCTACAGCCCAAAGGAGGTTCGAAGGACATTACGTTCCGAGCCAACCGGATCGAATTGCCACGGGGGTCCGGTCGGGCCGTCCAGGCGGGTGGTTCTACAGGGACATCGTTCTTTCGATTTGTCGCGGGGGATTCAGGCTATGAAGCGAACCAAATCATCGCGGAAGGGAACGTGATCATCGGCGGCTCGTCGTCGTTGTCGTGGGTGAATATTGATGGTGGCGTCTTTCACCACAACTTGGTGAGCCGACCCGGCCAGTGGGTCGGCCGCATTTTGAATGAGAACGCGGGGCTGCCGATCGTCGATACGCAGAACGGAATCCTTAGTGACAACCGCATCGTCTACAACGACACGGCCACGGAGTTTAGCACGGCGGTGAATGTGGGTGCGGAAACGCTGGCCAACACGTTCACGTTTGCTCGCAATCAATGGCTAAACTTGGCGAACCCCACCCCAGTCGGCTCAACTCCCAGCCTGCCCGCTCCCGAGACGGGCGGCGTCTACGGAGTCAGCACAGGAACCGCGACAGATGTCCCCCAAATATGGAGTTTCGCCTGGGGCAAGTGGATCGTGAACGCGAATGCAACTCAACAGACGGTCGACGTAAGTGCGTTTCAAACACTGCGGCAGACGCACGCCGGCTCAGGCTCCACATTCCACCCCCTGGCTGCTGACCCTCTGCAGGGTTCGTGGACATCGACGCCCCTTCCCGCCACCACGATTCTGTTGCCGGCGTTCACGCAAGCGGTTTTAATTGATCCCGTCACGTGCCCCGATTGCGTGTCGATCCCTGGGGATTACGACGCGAGTGGGCAGGTCAACGGGCTCGATTACAATCTTTGGCGAGCGAGTTTTGGAACCGCTGATCCGGCCAGCGACGGCAATGGAAATGGCGTTGTCGATGCGGCCGACTATGTCATCTGGCGGGACGGGGTAAGCATTTCGGGCGTCAGTCCATCGGCGTTAAGGGAGTCCGCTAGTATCGCCGAGCCGGCGGCGATCGCGTTAGGTATTGGTGGACTTTCGTGGGGGATACTTGCCCGGCGGCCCGAACACCACCAACTCTTGACCCATCGTGCGATCACGTTCGGCCTTCGCTCGCTACCGAGATTGCGACGTCCTTATTGGACCACTGCGCTTCGTGAACCTTCACGGCACGATGTCGCGATCTTCTTGGCAACAGGCCCTTGAGCTGTCGCTAACCTCGGTTGCTGAAATTGTAGTTGAGGCTGAACGAGACACGGGCGTTTGATCGCAAGTACGAATCGTGCCGTTCGGGCTCGGCGCCCAAGCAGCTGGGATATCTGATTGTCTGGGAGACCCTCCCATGTTTTCGCCCGATGAATTGTTCGCGTTATTCGGTTGCGAAAGCGTCTTGCCGGGGCTCTTCTCTGGTGAAGCTGAGCAGGTCTGCCCCCACTGTAGTACGGAGTTGACCCTGCCGGTCGATGATCCGCTGGGACGGAGCGACTACGTCTGCTGCCACTGCCAGGGGCGGTTCGAAGTGGATTGGGGAGCGGAAACGGTTCGCCGGCGAACGACCGACTGAGGTGACTGGCTGTGTATCTTCGGCGTTGGAATCCTGCCCCCAAGACTTTTTCGAATCGCCCCAACTCCGCTTACGCTCCCAAGCCAAACGCGCTCAATGACACCCGCGCACCGTTGCCGCCGTTCCCGCCGTTGAGGCTGAGCGTTGAAGAATTGGAAAGTGCCACCGTTCCACTAGATAGGGTGATCAGCCGGCCCACGCTGCCAACGGCACCGGGTGCGCCAGGGACGCTGGCCGCGCCATTGGCGCCATTCGCGCCATTGCCATTGAGGTGTCCGGTCGTGGCGAGCGTGAGCGAGCCGGTCGTGTTAACGGTAAGGTTGCCATTGGCTTTAAACATTCCGGCGGAGATTTGGAGTGTGCCGGTTGCGGAGATGTCGGTCAGCGACGAAGGAGTCGAGCCACCATTAACGAGCAGCGTGCCGGCGCTCACCGTAACGGGGCCGGTGTATGTGTTCGTATTGGTGAGCACCAGCGTGCCCGCGCCGGTCTTTGTGATGCCAAACGGACCGGCGGTTTCCGCAATGACGCCCGACTGCGTGGACGAGCCGCCGACGATCGTGAGCGTGGCATTTTGCTGCAGGTTGATCGCGTTCGCAATGTTGATACCGCTCAGGTATTCGATCGCCCCGCCCAGCACGGTGAGCGTGCCGGCGCCGAAGGCAGAGTTCCCCGCCAGCGCGAGTGTGCCGTCGTTAATCGTGGTGCCACCGGAGTACGTGTTCGGACCGCTGAGCGTAAGCTTGCCGGTGCCGATCTTAGTGAGCGAATGGATGCCGGCGGACTGGGTGATCGTACCCGAGAAAACGGTAGAAGTGTTGTCCGCACCAATTTGGAGGTTGGTACCGCCAGCGTTCCCAAATACGAGCGAGCCTCCACCAGCCAGCGAACCGATCGTCTCTTGGGTGACGCCAGAGTTAATTCCCAGCGTTGCTCCGCTGCTAATGAACACGGCGGAGGCGTTGGGGATGCGTTCGTTCGCGGCAGCAAAGTTGAGGGTGCCTTGACTTACGTTGGTTGGACCGGAGTAGATGTTGTTGCCCGTAAGCGTCAGCGTGCCGGCGCCGAGTTTCGTCAGGCCGCTGGAACCGCCTAACGCACTGAAGATCGATGTGAATTTTCCGGAGGCGACATTCGTGCTGCCGGTTCCAAGCACAAGACTACCATTGAAAAGCTGGTAGCCATCTAGAAACACGAGCGACCGCGCGAAGTTCGACCCGTTGAGAAAGACATTCCCATTGCTGCCCAGCGGAGCCGGACTAGGAAATGTAACATCGTCGTTGATATCGGGGATTCCTGCTGACCAGTTACCGCCGCTCGACCATTGATCATCACCGGGAATGAGATCAACCCATGTTGTCGCCGCTGATGCGCGAGTAGCTGCCGCCAAAAACACCAAAAAGCCACACAGAATTACCAGAGACTTAAAAATCGAACGCATGCAGAGTGTCTCTCCACCAAGTACAAACACAAAAAGCCCATCAAGACTCAGGCCACGGCCGATGATGTTGCTCGCCGAAATCAAACTCTGCGAGCAACGAAGGAGCCCACCTTCAGCCAGCCGGAACAGGCACGTAGTATACTCAAGCCGCGCGAAATCTGGCAACTTTTGCGTTACCGAAGCACGGGAGTCGAACCGCCATCGGCGGCATTACAACGCCGTCCGACCTCACAGCTCCGTGGGCTATCGGGCTCCGGCGCCGGAGGCGATTCAGCCTGCTCCGCTCGCTTCGGCTACGCCTCTGCGAGAGGAGCAGGCTGGCGTTGGGATAGGCCCAACTCTAACTTATTGATTGGTTCCCTAACCGGGGGCAGGTCAGCCGACCGATACAACTGGCGAATTCGAGTTCAACGTGTCCCAGAACCAATTGATCGGCAGTCTCGCCGAAACGATGGGCTTGGTGGGCTTCGTTATGATTTTTTGGGGTTGCTGCAATTGATCAACGGGGTGACCTTATTGCTTCTCGCCCGTAGTCCGGAGCGGGTGATTGCGTCAGCGCAGAATGCGGGCGTGACACAGCAACAGTTGGACGCGTTGAAGGAGGAGCTGTCTGGTGGATTCTGGTCGTCGCCGGTCACCATTTCGGCAATTGCGTTTGCCCTGGCCGGACTGCTTTTAACTTTCGTCGGACTGTGGACGCGACAGGCGGGGGTTGGCTTGGCCGGTATTGTGCTCACCAAGGGAAAAGACATCTCACGGATGAGGGAGGCGCTGGGAGCACTACATCGGACGTATGGCTTGATCTACTCCGTGCTGTGGGCGGCAGCGGTGGTCAGCTTGACGTCGCGCGCCGCACAACGAGACAACCATCCACGTTCAGGCCGATTTCCTGGAGTTTTCCACCGAGCCGCCGCGACACCTTTGAATCGGACTGAGCCAAGCTACATCTCGCTGTAGTTGGCGCCCAGGTTCATCCCGTACGGGCGCGAGACGCCGGCGACTTCCTTTCCTAGCCTGTCGCCTTCGCCATCAATGAAGGTGCGGTTGAGCATCGTCTCAGCGATCATCCAGCCACGCGCAACGATCTCGCTTTGCGCGGCCATAATCGCGGTTTGGACACGGGCATAGTTGAACCCTTCGTTGGCGAGGGGGCCCATACTGTCGATTTCCACGCGATAGCGGTCCACGTCGCGCTTCTCGAAATCACACATCGTCGGATAAATTTCGGTGCCGCGACTGGTAATGCGCAATAGCTTAAATCCATACTCACGCAGAATCGGCGAGATCTCCCCGGCTCGTACGCGATAGAACGCTTGAACCAACTTGATACTCACGGCGTCAAATTCGACCAAGCTGTCAACGGCTTGTCGAAGGGTCCTCGCTTTGAGAGCATTGCTGTAGCGCGCGATCGTCGCCTCGCTAGCGTTCATCGCCTTTAACGCAGATCCGAATGGCGCGTCCGCGAGGTCCGGGCGGGCATGCATGAACTCCCGCATCACCCGAGCGCTGTACTGGCCGAAACTACGAATTGACTGCAGGCTGCCAGCTCGGTTCTTGTTAAACAGCGCACGCAGATCGATGGCCGTTTCGCCTTCGAAGAGCTCCCGAACCTCCGGGACCAGTCCGGTCCCTTCTTCGTCGATGGCCCCGGAAGAGGTAAAAGACATCCGAAGGCCCGAGTCATCAACGAACATGTCAAATCCCAGAATCCTAGACCTTGCGCGCGTTGGATTTGGGGGGGTATTACGCTCAACAAACGCTTCCCATTGTTTGCCGCCCGCCTGCATGTCTGCTGAGTATTGCTCATAGGAGCGTAGCACCCGTTCAAACAGTGACCGTACGTTTGCTTCCGCGCGTGCCACGACGAGTTCCTTGACGGTGTGATGTGGCTGCGCATTCTTAAGCGTCTTCAGCTCCATCACCTTTTTCGCAATCTCGGTTGCGAACTCGCGGGTGCCTGAACGGTCCCTGCCCTTCCTAATTTGGAAAGGCCCCTTCTTGATGTCTCCAACGTAGTGCCCATCCGCAAGCACTTCGAGCACTGCCGCCTTGATGAGCTCGGCGCCGCGAATGTTCGCCGCTCCCCCGATATGTAGCAGCATCTCTGCAGCGGCATCGATCAACGCGACCGGATTGGCCTTGTTCTGCCCGGCGATGTCGTCGGCAGTGCCTCCCATGGTTTCGAACATCGAGACGGCCTTGGGGTTGTTCGGATTGGTGTTGTTAGAACTCACCAAGCCCACCCCACCAGTGACTTTCGCGGCAATGTCCGATCCGATATCACCAAACATGTTGGTGGTGACGACCACGTCGAATTTCTCTGGCGTAGCAGCGATCGCGGCTAGGCCATCATCAATGATCATGAAGTTCGCTTCTATGCAGCGATCTCCAAGTCGATCCCGGCTATAGTCGCGCGCGACTTTCAAGAACGATTCCTTGAACAACCCACCGGTGATCTTAAGAATGTTGGGTTTCTCCAGCGCGGTGACCTTCTTCCGACCATCGCGTAAGGCGGCTTCGAAGGCGGCCCGACAGATGAGTTCGCAGCCTTCGGGCGTTTGATGGCGCAAGGCCTGAGGGTAATTGCGAGCTAAGCGGTGCTCAATGGACGCGTACAAATCCTCGACGTTCTCGCGAACGAACAAGATGTCCGCACCAGGCATACCTGGTGCGATCGGGTCGAGCGTCACGCACCGGCGAATGTTCGCGTACTGTTCAAATCCCTTGCGAATTGTCACGTTACGGCTGGGCTCATCGCCTTCATCGAGGGTGCGAAGAGCGCCTTTCAATACGGCGTCCGCCTTACTCGCATCAAGGAGGGTTTGCCGCTCGAGCGATGTGACAAGGTCCCTAGCGGCTGTGAGGGTCCGCGGCTCAAGCATCCCAAGCAGCTTCTTGTAGAAGTCATTGATGTTACCGGCCGCACGGGCCTGGTCTTTGGCCTGGGTTTCGAGTTCCCGGCCTATTTCTTCGGGCGCGCGGCTGCCGAATTGCGCGGCGAATGCGTCGGGGGCATGCCGCTGCAAGAGCACGAAGAGATCTTTGGCGTCGGGATAGCCGAGAGTGCCCTCAATATAGTCAAATCCAAGACCAGTGGCTGCCAGGACCATCTGGGTAGCTTCGATGCATTCAGGGCCAATTCCCTGGCCTTTGATCACCAGAATCGTAGAGGTTTCTCTTTCAGTGAGTTGGGTCATTGATTGAGCCTTTGTTGAGTTCTTAAAACCGAGTGTTTCGTCACACTACTGTTTTAGTTGACGGTTCCTGTTTGGGTTGAGCCGGGTACGATTGCCGACTTGTAATTCTCACGATTATAACAACGCGCCCCCTCTCGCCCTGCGTCTAGTGCGTGCGAACTTTCTGACATTTTTTCGTATTCCAGTCCGAGCTAGCTGCGCTGCGAGCCGAGAACGGGTCCAATGGAGCGTGTTTCAGCAGGAATCCCCGGATCAGTGCAGACCTTCTCCGGGAGGGACCTCGGTTTTCAAGTCTCGGATCTGCTCGCACGTCACATGATTAGCAACGGCGGGTGTGCTAGCCGCGCAATGCTCACGAGCATCGCGGCGAATAGGTTGCGCGTGACCGACACCTCGGCCAGTTGGGACGTCAGGGATGGAAAAATCGAAAATCAGGCCAAAGCTTCGCGAAAGCGTTGCGGATTTCCACGGACGATTGAATACGACAACTCGCCTCCCAAAAAATCACCCGCTTGGAGTCGACGGAATGTCGCACAAATCTTGTGCCGAATAGTATTGGCTGCGTCCCATACGGGTGCGATTGTTTGCGCCCGGTCGGACAGTGAGGTCCTGCCGGAGATCTTCGCCAGCGGCGCAATCACCGCGGTTAGCAGCGGCTGGGAGCGGCAGCGCGCCAACCGAGCGCCAAGAGTCCCATCCACAGGAACACTCCCCTCCCTGGCTCGGGGACGGCGGTACTAGCGAGCAAGCTAGCGGCGGATTGGCCGAAGCGGGAGTTCCAGACGGCCAAGTCGCCTGCGTCGATCACGTTGTTGAAGTTGCCATCGGCCGCGAGACCGGTTCCGGTCTGGCCCAAGGTGTCGCGCCATACCGTGTAGTCGGCGGCGTCAACCGTGCCGTTCTGGTTATAGTCGCCCGCGATGCCGCCGACCGAGAGTGTGCCGGTCGTATCGAGTTGGCTCGTGTTCCAGGTGAGTCCGCCACCCGGGAGGTTGAGCGTGGCGAACGTGCCGCTGAGTGTGCCCCAATCGAGAATGTCAAACGAGTGACCTGCCTGCGGCACGAAGCCGTTGATGAGAGAGACATTGAGCGCCGCGCCAAGCGTCGCTGTGCCAGTGACCGCCAGCTTATCGAACTGCCCTGCCGCCGTGCCGCCGAGTTCGATCTCCAGAGCACCAGAGCTTTGCGTGTAGTTGCCGTTGACCGTGGTCGTGCCGGGCGAAGTCCCCGGCGCAAGCGTGCCGCCGTTGTTCACCAGGTTGCCGTTGAACGTAGTGGCGTGGAGCGTGCCGCCGGTGAAGTTGAATGCACTGCTATTGAGCGTGACCGTACTCGCGTTCATCACGCCGCCCGAGAGATTCAGCGTCGCGCCGTTAGTGATGCCGAACTCGCCGGCCGTCGTGCTGAGCGTGCCAGCCGAGACATTCATCGTGGCCCCCACCAGCGCGATCGGCGCGGATGGAACGATTCCCGTGTTGCCGGTCACCTGGCCTGCGGTGAAGTTGAACTCACCGCCCGTCATGCTGAATGAACCCGCTGGGCCGGCCGCGCCGGCAGGGAAGAAAGTACCACCTGGTCCCCCGGCGCCGCCAGCGAGGAGGATCTTTCCGCCGGACACGTTGAGGACTCCGCCAGAAAGCAGCGCGGCGCCGCCCGTCCCTCCGTTCGGGCCGAAGTCGTTGACGCTGGGCCCACCGTTACCACCGACGAGGCTCACGACAGATGCGCTTGCGAGTGTCGTCGTTCCCCCCGTGACGCTCAAGGTCCCACCTCCCCCACCCGTGCCGCCACTCCCAAACCCGGAAACTTTAGCACCACCGGTACCACCAGCGAGACTCACGACAGAAGAGTCTGAAAGCGTCGTCGTTCCTCCCGTGACGCTCAAGGTCCCACCCGCCCCACCTAGGCCACCACTCGAAAACGTAACGGAACCACTACCACCGGTGCCGCCGAGCAAATTGATCTGGGAACCGGCGCCAGAGAGGGCCAGACTGCCCGACGTGGTGATCGACCGGCCTGGCGCTCCCGTGCCTCCCGTTCCAAAAGAAATTGCGGGTGCTCCATTCGCGCCATTGCCGTTAATGACGCCGGTGCTCGTCAGGTTGAGCGTACCCAGGTGATTGGTGAAGTTATTAAGCAGGTTCACTGCCCCGCCGGAGACGTTCATCGTCGCCTTCACCAGTGCAGCCGGGGTGGCGGGAGTGATCGCGGTGTCCGCCGTGATCTGCCCGGCGGTGAAGTTGAACACGCCGCCGGTTACGTTCACGGAACCGGCGGCGCCGTTGGCGCCTGCATTGCCGAAGAAGCTGGCAGCGCCGCCAGTTCCTCCCCGGAGCGCAATTGTTCCGGAATTAAAATTAAAAGTCCCTCCCGACTGAGAGAGTGCGCCGCCGTTGCCGCCGTTGCCGCCAGTGCCAAAGGAATTAGCCGCCCCGCCCGCCCCGCCACTGAGCGAGATGGTTCCACCGTTGACGCTTACCATACCGACGGAAATGTTGAATTGGCCGCTGCCACCGCCGTGTCCGCCACTACCATTATTGCTGGGATTCGTACCGCCAGCGCCACCGTTGAGCGAGACGCTCGCGCCGGGGTGGACTTCCACTGAGGTCCCCGCAGCCGTCAGGGTTCCACCTTGACCACCGCTGCCCGCAGCAGCCCCGCCGCTGAATACGCCGTTGTTCCCGCCGCGTCCACCATCGAATGTCGCCAGCGCGGTTCCTGTAAGCGTCAAGCTCCCCCCGGTGAGCTGCAGCGATCCCCCGATGCCGCCAGCCCCGCCTTGGTTATTCTGTGCAAAAGCGCTAATCCCAGCCCCGCCCTGTCCGCCGTCGAAGCGGAGCGTACTGCTGGCGATCGTGGTCGTGCCACCCGTTGCCAACGAGCCGGCATTGGCGCCGACCGCATTGGACGCCGCCGTTGACGGGGTGGCGTCGAACAACCCACCGTTCTGCACCGTGAGCGTCTGTCCCGCGCTGCGGCTGACGCTGCCGCCCGGGGTGAGAAACTTCCCTCCATCGAGGAGCAAGTCACCCGTCACATTAAACACCCCCGTGCCGGTGCGATTGATTGTGCCCGTGGCATTCACCGTCATGAGGCCGCTGCCGCTGGTGAACGTGCCGCCCGCGTTGACGTTGATTGTCCCCACCCCGCCGGTAGCACTACCAACCGTGAGCGTGGACGCACCGCTTTGCAGAAGCGTTGAGCCGGCGCCGCTGACGTTGATCGTACCCGTGGCCGTTGAAGTCATCGTGGCGAGGTTGATGTTGCCGCTCGTGAGATCAGCGCCGCTGAGGATCTCCAGTAGTCCGTCACTGCCGTCGCTGGCGGCGTTCCCCAGTTCGATGGCGCCGCCGATGAAACCTTGCGAGCCGTTTTGATAACGCACCGTACCGTCGAAACCTAAGAAGCTTCCCAAGAGGATGCTAGAGCCATTGAGCGCCGAGTTCGCACCATCGACGACGATCGACCCACTGCCGATCGTGATCAGGGTCCCCGCTTCGATCGAATTGAAACTCGTCACGAGCATGGGTTTCGTTGATGACCCGATCGTGAGCGTCTGATTGGGGCCGCCAGCGCTCAGTATGCTAAGAGTGAATTGGCGAACCGTGGCCGAGTCGCTTAGCCAAGAGACCTGACCACCGCGGACCGAGGCATGACCGAGCCCTTGATTCCCGGTGAACGTCGTCGTGTACGTGGCGTCGGCGTTAAAGATCGCAAAATCCCCTCCGCCAGGGACGAGGCCGAACGTACCGCTCCAGTTGCCCGGATTGTTGTAGACGCCGTTTGGTGGCGACGGGTCGGCCGCTCCGGTCCAAAACACTTGTGCGTGTGCATCCGCCGAATAGGCTGAGAACAGGCTGAAGAGCAAAGCAATACGCACGTGCGGTGAAAATCTCAAGTTGGCAATCATGGCGTGGCGCTCGGAGTAGAACAGGTCGCGGGCTAGCCGCAGGGCGTGCTGCCAGTGGCGGAAGAGGACGGCCGCCCAAGGCGCGGACCACGCAACCGGAACAGCGATTGTAGCTTGCCGCGGCCACGATCACAAATCACGGGACGGTCAACAAGCCGAATAATGACCGCGACCTCCCTTTCGGCAGGAGTGGCCCGCGCGAACGGATGGTCGAGTTAAGACCCCCACCCATAGGACGAAACCCAACAGCAACAGGCCTGCGGGCTTCTGCACAGCGGTGCTCACACCTCGGTTGTCGCCAATCGTTATTCCTCGTTGCCTTCTCCAATCAGGGAGCTGCCAACGCCGGTCAAGGAGAATTTCAGTTTCAACTGCGGCCGGGGAGTGTGAGTTAATGACGGCTTGTGTTCGGTTCTCGTCGATGAGGAAGTCGCGCTCGCGACGACCTTTCGACAGGGGGTCGAACGGCGCGCTTGAATTGCAGGTCCAGCGCGCAAGTCAAACGATTGACCGCTGTCGGCAATCCAGAGCCAGCTCTTTGCGCCCGCTGGTTACATCTCGTCTTGCAGCATGGGCTCTGAAAGTCACGAATTCCGCGGCGTGCTCAACTCTGGCTGCGCGGGGCTAATCGAACGATTTCCACTAGCGCCCCCTTCGTGGCTGGCGAGAGCTGCTTTCATGACGGAGTTTTCTCCCCTTACGATGGGTCGGAATCGAGGCGGCTAGGAAAGCGACGACGCCTTCCTGTTGGCGGCACGTTTCGTCAACGCTGAGGATCGCTTCGACGAACCGGCTGCCGGTGGCGTTCTGCGTGGCCCCTAGCTCTTTCGGCTTCTTGGCGATCGGCTTCGGATGCTGCGTGCTCGGCTGGGGGTTTGCTCGGATATCCAGCCGAATAATCTGAAGCAGCACGGCCTTCGTCGCGGGCGAGAACTGGCTCCGCGCGGCTGCCATGATGGGGAAATCGGGGTCTTTTGCGATACAATCCAAAAGTGCGCCGGATTCTGCGCCGCCTTCAATTGAAATCGATGTTTTTCCCGAGGAATCATCGATTGATTCGAGTCCCCGCGGCCTCGAAATACCAGTGCCACGCCATTGATAAACAGAATGACACCCAATTTCGCAATGGTCCATTATCGGCGATTCCATCGAACACAGTGTCGCCTGTGTTCATCACAAACGGGCTGAACATCAGTACTCCGCCGGCCCAGGCAAGCGTCACGCCCAAGCCTAACCGGTCGGTATCCGTATTAAGATTACATCGCGTAGCGGTCGAAAAGTGCTGTTGGTGGCCGCTTTCGCCCACGCTCGCCGTTCCTTGTTGGGTCATCGAAGGCCAATGCTCGGCGATGCCGAGGAGTTCCCCGTTTTGCGGTCCTTGACCTATCAAGGGACGGCTCCACACTTCGAAGAACATTATCCTCATCCATCGGTACACGACTTGCCCTACAAAGCGGTGAGCAACTCTTGACGCATAGAAACCTGTTCCCAGCGTGCCAAATGGCACAGCGAGGTGAGCGATGGCACACTTGGTGCGCGAAAGGGAGCGCGACTGGCGGACTAATGAGGGCCCTTCCGCGGCCGACTCTTGTAAGTCGGCCCGTCCGAATGATGAGGTCGGGACCATCGACGGACCGACGGGTCGGGCCAGCGGGCTTACCCGTGAGCCTCCCGACCAGAGACGTACTTCCCAACCTGATTGTGCCGCAGTGGCGCAACCATTGTTGCCGGGCCAGTACCAACGAGTGCAATCTGAGAGCCCACTGCGTACGCCGGCTCACTCGGAAACTGATCGCTCGCTCGTAACCGCCGACATTCCCGAAGCACAGGAACCGTCCACGGTTGAGATGCCCGTGGTCAAAGAGGAAAGACGTACAGCTGAGTTATCGCATTTCGGCGACTACGATTTGCTGCACGTCGTTGGCCGAGGCGGCATGGGCGTCGTCTTCAAGGCTCGTCAGATCAGTTTGAATCGTATCGTCGCCATTAAAATGATCATGCAGGGTCGGTTTGCCACCGCAGAAGACGTGGAACGGTTCCACCTGGAAGCTCAAGCTGTCGCGAAGCTTGAACATCCCTACATCGTCGTGATTCATGAAGTCGGACGGCATGGAGACCAGCGTTTCTTCTCCATGGAGTATGTCGAGGGACAGAGTCTCGCTGATCTGACCCGGCATGGACCGCTGCCACCCAAGCGCGCCGCGCGCTATGCGCTACAGGTGGCCGAGGCAGTGCATTTCGCCCATCAACAGGGCGTACTGCATCGCGATATCAAGCCGTCGAACGTAATTGTGGACGCTGCAGACAATGCTCGGGTGATGGATTTCGGTTTGGCCAAGCATGTTGATCGAAGTGAGAAGCTCACGGTCACCGGGCAGATCCTCGGCACTCCGTCCTACATGGCCCCCGAGCAAATCACGAACCGACCGGGCGAGCTTAGCCCGGCCTGCGATATCTATGGCATCGGCGCACTGCTGTACGAGTTGTTGACTTTAAGGGGCGAGACCAGTTCGAAACGTTACTGCACGTGCTGGATCGTGAACAAACGTCACCCAGACTACTGAACCTTGATATCCCACGCGAGCTGGAGCTGGTCTGTCTGAAGTGTTTGGAGAAATCCCCGCAGCAGCGCTATGCCTCCGCGAGGAATGTGGCCGATGACTTGGCGCGGTACTTGACTGGCGACTCGATAAGTCTCAGTAGCCCGCGGCTAATGGACCACTTTGTGCGAATTTTGGAGCGCAGCCAGTACGACCAAGAAGTACACACCTGGTCGCGTTTGTTAATCCAGTTCGCATGGATTGCGCTGACCACGCATTTGTTAGTCTATGCGAATCGTGAAATTGACTGGTCGTATGGGATCGGTGGACTTTTCGCGATACGTCTCCTGGAAATCACTGCGTTGGGCGCTGTGTTGTGGCACATGCGGAGCCATTGGTATCCGCCGCGCGGCGCGCCGGCCCGCCAGCTATGCGCCCTCGGTCTGGGGTACATAACAGCATCGCTAGTGTTGTTGCCTGTTACCTATCTGCTGGCGCTCAAAGGCGCGACATTTGACTATGCGCGCGTCTATCCTCCCATGGCCGTCCTAACCGGCCTGCTTTTCATCATGCTGGGGAGCAGCTATTGGGGCTATTGCTACGTTATCGGTGCGGCGTTTTTCGTGCTGAGCGCGATCATTCCGTTAATCCTAGATCTCGGGCCGCTGCTGTTCGGCATCGCTTGGACCGCGAGTCTGGCTGCACTGGCAATTCGTCTACGTCGGCTAGGGAATGGGGGCTAATTTAGGCAATCTTTTGATCGGAATCGCTCGCCAGGATGGGGCGGTTTCGGGTTCGTTATGGATAGGAACCTGAAGTTGTCGGTTTGCTTCGCCGGCCGCGGTTCGCTGCGAAAACGGGCGAACGCGAACCGGAAATGCCGCGTAG
Source organism: Pirellulales bacterium (assembly GCA_022841705.1). Lineage (GTDB taxonomy): Bacteria > Planctomycetota > Planctomycetia > Pirellulales > Lacipirellulaceae. Next base: position 2,086,518 of record JALHQZ010000001.1, on the reverse strand, counting down.
TGTTGGCGAAGTGGCCTGAGCAATGCGGGGAGGTGGACTATGGGTCGAATCACCACTTTTCTTGTCGCGTGGGTGGTTCTGCTCGGAACTACCCAATTCACGTGCGTCAGCGGTCGCGCCGAGCCGCAGCCTGCACGACCCCCCATCGCTGCCGAGCAAGACGGCACCAACGCCCTGTTCGCAGAGGGCGAAGAATGGCGACGCAAAGGAGACTACCAGAAAGCACTTGAAAAGTATACAGCCGTGATTCAACGGGACGAGGACTACGCGAATGCCTACTTCCGTCGTGGATACATCTGGCTTGTCCAACGTGAGTTCGAGAAAGCACTGGCGGACAGCGAAAGGCTGATTCAACTTGCGCCAAATGCCGCCCTGAGTTACTGGCTTCGCGGTGCCGTATACGGTGACCAAGGGGAGCTCGATCGATCCTTCGCAGATTACAATGAAGCGATCCGGCTCGATCCAGAACTGGAAACTGCCTACTACGGGCGAGGACTCATTCATGCAGCGCGTGGCAATAAGCAGGAAGCACTTAAGGACTGGCGCAAGTGCCTCAGCTTGGCGCCCGATTTCTGGGACGCCTACATGAGTCGGGCAGAACTCTGGAGTAAATTGGGCGGAACTAAAAAAGCTGTTTCTGATTACGATATGGTGCTTCGTAGCAAACCAGACAATGCCGAAGCCTTCTACTACCGTGGTCAAAACCGATTCAAACTGGGAGACCACGAGGGCGCAATCGCCGACCTCAACTCGTCCTTGCGGGCTGAGCCCAGAAATGCGAATGCGTATTATGTCCGCGGCGGCATGCGGCAGGAACTTGGCCAGCTCGACAAAGCGCTAACTGACTTCGAAGCGGCAACCGCTCTCGATTCGCAACTTTGGTTGGCGTACAAGGGGCAAAGCGAAATTCACCTGGCACGGGGCGAAAATCGGCTGGCTGTGGATGACCTAAGTAACGTGATACGGCTGAACCCTAGTCACAAAGCCGCTTATGTGGAACGTGCCGTAGCATGGCATGAGCTGAAGGATTTCGACAAGGCCATCGCAGATTACAGCTACCTCCTGAAAATCGAAGTAGAACCGGTTAAGAGAGCTGCTTTCTACGCCGGCCGTGGCGTGTGCTGGTCGGAAAAGTCCGAACACAAAAAAGCTGTTGCTGACTATACGGAAGCGATCCGCATGGATGGCGACGACTACCTCTACTACGGCGCTCGCGCCTCATCCTGGGACAGTCTGCTGGAGTTTGAAAAAGCACTCAACGACTGCGACGCGGGCCTGCGTCTCAACCCGAATTCGCCACAACTGTATACCGAGAGGGGCAAGATTCTCGGCCATGTTCTTGCCTATGACAAAGGCATTCTCGATCTAACGACAGCGATCGAGATCGATCCCAATTTTGCCGACGCTTATTATCACCGAGGAGTCCTCTACTGTGCTCAAGAGAGATACGCAACGGCGATTCCAGACTACACGAGAGCGATCGAACTGCAACCTGACAACTGGGTCTTCTATTTCGCGCGTTCGGCTGCCTACTCACTATCGGATCAAGATGAACTAGCCAAGGCCGATGAGATCAAGGCCGAACAGTTGGGCAAACCAGCAGCACTGTCTATTAAACCTCAGGCCAACGGAGAATGAGACAACAGAACTTCAGTTCACCAAAGCGACTTTGCCTGGATTTCACTGGACGTGAAAACAATGTCGTTTTCGACAACTGTCCCCAGGCGGGAATCTTGGTTCCCCAGGCATTGAGTAACTTGAGCCGGTCGCGAAGGGAGAAAAACATGAAACGATCTCCATTAATCTGTGGAATTCTGACTCTGGCGGTCGTGAGCGAGGCAGTTTTTGCCCATGCCGATCCTGCCGTGACAATTGACTTGCCGATGGCTCCAACCGTTTGCCGGGGCCTATTCGCGAGATAGTAAACAGGTCGCCGTGGGAGGTATCGAGTCGTTTGGAGATATGCCGGTCGATGGCGTCGTACAACTCGCTGAGGCGTCGAACGGCGCGTTGCAGTCGTTATTGCGCGATCCCGGCAAGATTGTGGACAAGGATGGCTCGGACAGCTCCAGTTCGCGAAACAGGATTTTGGCCTTAACCTACTCACCGGATGGCAAGACGCTTGTGTTGCCGGCCGAACTCGGCTTGAAGTTGTGGAACCCGAACGATGGCAAGGAACTTGCAACGCTCCTTGGTTACGGAATGGACGAAAGAGAGCGTCAGGTCGAAGTGACTTCGGTCGCGTTCTCGCCCTACGGCAAGTTGCTGGCCGTCGCCAGATCGCCCCTAGAGCTTTGGGACACAACCGCACGTAAGCCACTTCGTCAGATCGACATCTATGGCGACACCACCGTGAAGTTTTTCGGAGCAGGCGCCAGATTGGCGATGATCTCTTCCGGCTTGAACTTCGTTCCGCGTGGCATCGAATGCCCTCCTTCGGTTGCGTCCTGACATCTGGATTCTCGCTCCAAACGCGGACTCGGTTGAAGGGGGCAGGTCACTGGTCTCTATTCGCCCTACATGAATCCGCTCTACGTCGAAGGGAACGGCGAGACCGTGTACTTCACAATGTCGCTGTGGGGTCCGTATGACGTTTACCTTGCGAAGGTGACACTCCTATCCGTACCCGAGCCGTCATCAATGGCGATGTTCGGCGTCGGGTTGGTCGGGCTCGGCATGGCCTCTCGGCGTCGCGCCACTCTTGCTTGCGTCAACCTGAACGATTCTCCGGACTCCGAGAAAACGACTGTTAAGACACGGCCGGCCGATGATGATCTCGTCAGTTCCGGCGACCGACGCTTTTGCCGGGCATCTCCCAATCCGTCGTTGCGGTAGCCTCTTGGCACAGCATTTCCGTCCCTCAAAACGTCTGCTGGGAGGTTTGGATATCCGCTCTTGGCTAGCCGTTGCAGCCGAAGTTACTCTGGGCCCGCAGCCTGATTCTTTACGCAGGCAGTTCCGGAACTGTAGCCTTGGTCAAGATCTCGCCAGGTGGGGTGGCATCTCGCTCAGCACTCTCGGCGGCGAGGGCCAAGTTCCGCAGCATCCCGGCGAACACGAATTGATGGAGCGGATAGATCCCATACCAGTACAGCAGACCAGCCAACCCCAGCGGATCGAAAATCGCAGTCTGGCGAATGGTGCTGCCGTGGTCGCAAGGAGTAACCTCGAATTCCAGCCAGGCTCGTCCTGGGAGTTTCATTTCAGCTTTCAACCGCAACCGATGTGGTCGCTCGAAAGCTTCGACACGCCAGAAATCGAGCGGTTCGCCGACGTGCAACTGGTCGGGATGACGGCGCCCGCGGCGGACCCCTACTCCGCCGATGAGGAGGTCCAGGAATCCCCGGAGCGACCACAGCCAGTTTCCATAATACCAGCCAGTCCGACCGCCGATGCGGCGGATCGGGGCGAACGCTTGTTCGGGCGGTACCGCCACCGTGACTGTGCGCGAATCGACGAGCCGTGAGCCAAATCGGGTCCCGCCCCAAGACTGCGCGGGACCGGCCGCTGACAGTGCGTCTGACCAATGAGTTTCCGCAAATTGTCGATCTTCATTGACCAGTGCCCGCGCAATAGCATCAGGAACGGAACGGGGCCGCACGCCGAACACGGATTCAGCCAAGTTATTGGAAACGAGGGTCGGGTTCCTCAAACTTTCGACGAGCTTCCGACCAACCCGCGCATAGAGCGGGGTAACGAGCCCCAGCCAGAGGCTGGACAGGTACGGGGTCAGCAGGGGGACAGGAATCATCCACCGCTTCAACCCGCGTTGTCGGGCATGCTCATACATGATCTCCCCATACGAGACTTGGTCGGGACCGCCAATCTCGAAAATCTGTGAAGGACCTGTCGGCACTTCGCGAGCGGCGAGGAGATAAGCCAGCAGATCCTCAATGGCGATCGGCTGTGCCTTCACCTGGACCCAGCGGGGGCAAATCATGATCGGTAGTCGCTCGACGAGGGCACGAATCATCTCGAACGACAGGCTGCCGGAACCGATCACGATCGAAGCCCGGAACTCGATCACTTGCGAATGGTGCGCTCGGAGAATGTTTCCCGTCTCTTGGCGACTGCGGAGGTGCTTCGACAGCTGTTCGTCGGGATTTCCAAGTCCGCCGAGGTAAATCAAACGGCGGACCCCCGCTTGGGTGGCGGCCTTCGCAAAGTTTTCCGCTGCGATCCGATCCTGGGATTCAAAATCAGCGTTGTCGCCCATGGAATGGACGAAATAGTAGGCCAGCTCCACTCCGACGAAAGCGGCTTGCAGAGATTGGGGATCAAAGACATCTCCCTGAACAACCTCAGTGGTTTCGTTGACCCGATCCTGCAAGGCTTCAGGCCGCCGCGTGAGGCAACGAACCTGGAGGCCCTGGTGCTGCAGGAGCGACAAGAGTCGTCCTCCGACATAGCCGGTTGCTCCGGTCAACAAGATCAATCCCGACATGCGCACATTCCCAGTGATTTTTCACTACCCCCTCCCAGTTATAGCCGACATCACGCCATGGGAAGCAGCGTCCGCACCAGAAAGGACGGATTTGGATACACTTCCACTTCGCCCAGCCCTGGCATCCGAACGACGAGGCGGAGGTGCGCTCGAGTGAGTAACTCCCGTGGAGGTCGAAGGATTGATCGCGAACAGCGTCGGAGCAAGAGTAAAGTACGCCAGCACTCTACGACCAGCACCAAGGTTTGGCTCTCGGCAATCAAGCTGACAGGCCCGCCGTTGACAGCACCTTCAATACGTCCTGCCAACATTAGTTTGGGAGTTGCCCTGCATCTGCAGTCCGGATCTTCATCGTTCCGCTCAGGACCCATTCGGCTTGTTCCGCTTGCAGACCAGTTCCGCTCGGGACCTTAATGTGCAGATCAACGAGCTCGTACGAGATCATGGCGTTATTGCGCGTCAATCGTTGACAGAGGCCAATCGCGAGATCGGGCCAACTCTTGGTGTGCTCAGAACTCATAAGAATCCCAAGCGGGATGAACGTTGAATACTGAGCCAGCCTCGAACCTGCCTCGATCTGATCCGCCGATGCCGATTTCGATGCCCCATGTTTTTTGCGGTGAATCCCGCCGCCAATTGTTGGGAGTGTGTTCAATTTGCCTTGGCTCGGTAACCCGCAATCGCCGGCCCGCTAAGTCCCCGGTCAGCCAAGAATCGAACCCGTTTCAAATGCGAATGGAATTGCCGCCAAATGCGGCGTGAGAACATGGGAGACAGAACTGTTAGCGGGTACGTGGCGACAAACCGCTCGGTGGCCCGCCAGATGCACCGCATTTGGCGGCGAAGTTATTGGTTGGTCACACAAGAGTTCCTCCGAAAGAAATGAAAAAAGCCAGAGCGGGCTTCACAAGTGAAACCCGCCCCGGCCCAACACAACGCATCATTCCCTGAAGAAGCCGCTACGCTGCGGCGCATTCAATCTTAGTGGGGGTGATGCTGATCCGGTCGCCGTGGCACAAGACCTGGTCCGCGGCGGCCGCTTGGCGGTTGACTCGAATCAAGTAAACTTGGGAACGCCCGTGCGGGACCTTTTCGGCGAAGAGTTGTTTGACGGTGTTTCCGTCGGAAACATCGATGTGATTCGCGAAGCCGCCGCCGTCGTTGTTGATGTCGAGGATGCGCATAAGTGAGGAGGGGTGAGCGGTAGGAGGTGAGAAACCAAGTGATTGACGTCTTGAAATCATCGGCCAAGCAAATCAATTGACTCAGTTTTGTGGAACCGCCATTGGCAGACTTAGTTTGCCGTCATTTCGAAACGCACTTATCGAGAGGTGAGAGGTAGTGCTGCTTTCGATTCGGGGTAGGAGGACTGGCCAAAATTCTACGGGGATAGACGATTTCGGGTCCGCTTCAGCGAGACCTCTGTTTTTATTCACAACAGATAGTTATGGGCGCTTGCTCGGCGGGGCGGTAAACTAAGTGCTGCCTTAACAGCAGGCGTTCGCCGCTTGGATATCCGAAGTCCCGCGAGGATTAAGTGTGCATCTGCTCATGCGGAGAGGAATCGCCAACGTATGCCTCCCCCTGGGGATCTTGAGCGCCCTCTTAGGTGCGTCGGCTTACTGCGGGTCAGAAGTCAAGCAGTCCGAAGCGGTCGACTTTTTCGAGCGTCGCGTGCGCCCCCTGTTGGTTGAGCACTGTTACGAGTGTCATCGGGGCGTGAGCGCAAAGGGCTCGCTCCATTTGGACTCGCTTGCGGGCCTGGCGCGAGGTGGCGTCGGTGGCCCCGCCCTCAATGTCGAAGAGCGTCACGCCAGCCGCTTACTTTCGGCGCTGCGCTATGAATCACTCGAGATGCCGCCACGGGGCAAGCTGCCACCAGAAGCGATTGAGGTTGTGGCGAACTGGGCCAACATGCTCGATGCCGACTTGATCTCATCCTGGAGCGAAGAGCCGGCAGCGCTCAGCGAGACGAATTCACAACAGCCCAATTCACCTGGGGGGCATTGGTCGCTCATCCCCCCTGAACAACCACCGCCTCCCGAAGTCAAGCAACTTGCGTGGTGTCGCGGCGACATCGATCGGTTCGTGCTGCACAAATTGGAATCGGCGGGGCTCACTCCCGCTGCCGACGCCGCACCGCGCGACCTCGTGCGCAGGGTCACGTATGACGCGATTGGACTTCCTCCACCTGCCGCGCAAGTGGCGGCTTTTCTCGCCGACCCCAGCGACCAAGCGTATGAGCGCATCGTCGACACCCTGCTTGCTTCGCCCCAATTCGGCGAGCGCTGGGCGCGGCTCTGGCTCGATCTCGCGCGGTATGCCGATACCAAAGGTTATGTCTTTCAGGAGCATCGAAGCTATAAGCACGCTTGGAAGTATCGCGACTGGGTCGTCGAGGCGTTCAATCGGGATCTGCCGTACGATAAGTTCGTTGTGGCGCAACTCGCGGGCGAGCAAACGCCCGATCCTCCGTCCGTGGCGCCGGCGGCGGGATTTCTCACTCTCGGGCGGCGCTTTCTCAACAACCCCCACGACATCATTGATGATCGAATTGATGTCATCACTCGGGGACTGCTGGGAATGACGGTCGCCTGTGCGCGGTGCCACGATCACAAGTACGATCCCATTCCCACCGCCGATTACTACGCGTTGTACGGCATCTTTGCCAGCTCTGAAGAACAACCTCATGCAGAACTGCCGCCGCAATTGGTGGATCGGCCGGCGCCGGTCGAGCCGGTGGTCTTTTTGCGCGGCAATCCCGGCGCGCCGGGACCGCAGGTTCCACGGCGGTTTTTAACGTGCGTGGCGAAGCCCGCTGCGCCGGCTTTTTCCCACGGCAGTGGCCGACTCGAACTTGCCCAAGCGATTGTCGACCCGAAGAATCCGCTCACGGCCCGTGTGTGGGTCAACCGACTATGGGAGCGCTTGCTGGGGCGCGGCATCGTCGCGACCACCAGCGATTTCGGCGTTCGGGGTGCACCTCCCACGCATCCCGAACTGCTCGATTTCTTGGCCACGCGGTTCATCGAGCAGGGGTGGTCGACCAAGAAGCTGCTCCGCGAGATTCTGCTGTCGACCAGCTACCGACAAGCCACGACCCCGGCGTCCGCTACGGCCCAGCTAGCGGGGAACTTCGACGCCGACAACACACTGCTGTGGCATGCGCACCGCAAGCGGCTTGACCTGGAGCAGTTCCGTGATTCGCTGCTGGCCGCCGCGGGGACGCTTGACCTCACACTGGGTGGCGCGCCGGTCGCACTCACCGAGGCGAGTCCCGCCTCCCGGCGGGCGCTGTACGGATTGATTGATCGGCAGAATCTGCCGGCTTTTTTTCGCACGTTCGATTTTGCCAACCCGAATACGCACTCGGCCGTGCGAGCCCGCACGCTGTCGCCGCATCAAGCGCTCTATCTGCTCAATAGTCCGCTGGTGTTGGATGCCGCCTGCGGACTTGCGGCGCGCTCAGTTCCGCCCGGCGCGCCCAGTGCCGATCCCACGGCCGAGTCCCCGGCGCGCATTCACCGCTTGTTCGAGTTCGCATTCGGACGCCCGCCAACGACTGAGGAAGCCGATGCGGCGCTGCAGTTCGTTAACGCGCCCAGCGAGTCCGCCGAATCGGTGATCCCCGCGCGATCGCCGTGGAACTACGGCTGGATGCGAACCGATCCGGTGACGGAGCGCTTGGAGTTCATCAACTTCCCTCATTTCAACGGTGAACAGTGGCGCCCAGGCAGTGAGTTTCCGCACCCGGAGTTTGCCTTTGCCCAATGGACTAAACAGGGGGGACATCCGGGGCGTCCGTCGCATCCGCTGGCACTGCGATTCGTTAGCGCCCGCAGCGGCTTAGCGAACATTTCGATCACGCTGCGGCATCCGCACGATCAAGGCGATGGCGTGCGGCTCAGAGTGATTGCTCCGACAGGCCAAGTGCTCAGTGAAGTAAGCGCGCACCACGGGGAGGAACTGGCGACTGCTCAGCTAGAGGGGTTGATCGCAGGCAAGCCGCTCGATTTTATCGTTGACTGTCGCGATGCTGATGCCTACGACACGTTCGAACTGTTCGTTGAAGTGGCGATTTGCGATGCGCTTGGCAAAACGGTGATGCATCGTTCGCCCGATGATTTTCACGGCCCCGAGGCGCCACCTTTAGATCGTTGGCAACAACTGGCTCAGTCGCTGCTCATGAGTAACGAGTTTATCTTTTTAGAGTAGCATCAATGGCCGTTCGTCGGTCAATTCCCATTGGACTTATCACCTAGCGGGGCGGGCATGTTGTCTCGGCGAGAATTGCTGTCGCGGTGTGGAATGGGCTTCGGTTCCTTGGCCCTGGGCAATCTGCTGAGCGAGCCCCTGGCGGCAAGTCCTTTGACCAGCGCAGGGTTCGCACGCTCGCCCGAGCTGAGCAATCCGTTGTTGGCGCGGACGCCGCATTCTGCGCCTCGCGCGAAGCACGTGATTCACTTGTTCATGAACGGTGGGCCGTCGCACCTCGACACGTTCGATCCGAAGCCGGCACTCAAGCGGTACGCGGGACAGCCGCTGCCTGGTGAAACGCCGCCCACCGAACGGCCTACCGGCGCCCTGTTCGATTCCCCATTCAAGTTTCGCAAGTATGGCCAGAGTGGCATCGAAGTGAGCGAGCTCTTTCCACATGTCGCGCGTTCCATCGACGACATCGCGGTGATTCGTTCAATGCACGCCGATGTCCCCAACCATGAGCCGTCGCTCCTCCTGATGAATTGTGGTGATGCGCGGCAGATTCGGCCGAGCCTGGGATCATGGCTGGTGTACGGGCTGGGGACCGAGAACCAAAACTTGCCCGCCTTCGTCTCGATGTGCCCCAACGGGTACCCGATTCAGGAAACACAGAATTGGCAGGCCGGATTTTTGCCCGGCATTTTTGAAGGCGCCTATCTCGATACGCAGCACGAAGAGATTGAGAAGCTCATCGAAAACATCCGCAATCCTCGTACGTCGATGCGGCGCCAACGAGCACAGCTCGATCTAGTTGGTAAGTTTAATCGGCTTCACTCGGGAAGCGGGCGGGACGAAGCGCTTGATTCCCGCATCCAATCCTTCGAGTTGGCGTTTCGGATGCAGACCGAGGCGGCCGAAGCGTTCGATGTGTCGCGCGAACCACAACACATCCGCGACCTCTACGGCCCAGGAGTGCAAGCGCGACAGATTCTCATCGCGCGGCGACTGGTGGAACGCGGGGTGCGGTTCGTGCAGGTTTGGCATGGCGCCGGGCAGCCGTGGGACAATCACGACGACATCGGCGTGCTTCACCGCAAACTGGCGCAGGAGTGCGATCAAGCGATCGGCGCGCTGCTGGTTGACCTCAAGCAACGGGGACTGCTCGATGAAACGCTGATCGTTTGGGGAGGCGAGTTTGGCCGCACGCCGACTGTCGAACTGCCAAAGAAGGGGCTCAACGATGGCAAGATCAATGGCCGCGATCACAACCACTACGGCTTCACCACCTGGCTGGCAGGGGGCGGCGTGCGGGGTGGCTATGTGCATGGCGCCACGGATGACTTTGGCTTCCGAGCCGTGGAGAACCGAGTTCACGTTCACGATTTGCACGCGACCATTCTGCACCTGATGGGTTTCGATCACGAGCGCTTCACCTATCGCCACGCCGGCCGCGATTTCCGGCTAACCGATGTGCATGGTCGGGTGGTCCGGGAACTGGTCGCTTAATGATCTGTTCGATCTCAGTTCGATAACTCCGAAATTCCTCCGAACATTGGGGTCAGTCGAGAGTGTGTGAAGCGGCCTTAATCGCCGCGGCTTTCGTGGAAGTGATTGTGGCTCATGGTGGCGATTGGGGACCAAATCTTGGGGGAGCATGCTGGTCGTCTCGACATAACTTTGTGCAGCGGTCGACAACGAGGCGCACAAGCTTCCGAGTTGGCTCTGTACGACAGCTGTACGGTAATTGAGTTGCCACCCAACCGAGTATCAGTGGTAGGGCGTCTGCTCAACTTTTTTTCGGCGTCCACCTATCGCAAAAGAAAAAGCCAGAGCGGGCTTCACGAGTAAAACCCGCCCCGGCCCAACACAACGCATCACCCAATGTGAGACGCTACGCCGCGGCGCCTTCAATCTTGGTGGGGGTGATGCTGATCCGGTCGCCGTGGCACAGTACTTGGGCCGCGGCGGCCGCTTGGCGGTTGACGCGAATCAGATATTCTTAGGCCCGCCCGTGCGGGACTTTCTCCGCGAAGAATTGCTTGACGGTCTTTCCTTCAAAAACATCGATGTGATTCGCGAATGCGCGCCTTGGCGAGTAGCTCAACTCGTTTAATGGGATTGCATTGATTGAGCGCCTCCGAAAGTTGGGTTGGCGAAAGCTTATAGGCGGGCGTGGCGGTCTCGATCCCCGGATAGGTCGTTAGATCGAACGCCGGATAGATGCCATTGATGCCGGTGATCCGATCAGGGTGGTCGGCCGCCCAACTGGAAACCCATAAACCGCCTCGACTGCGCCCAAACAGGCAGGGACGCATGGCGTAACCTTGCTTGGTTGTGAGTTCGTCGTAGAGCGCATCGAATAACTTTCGGCCTTGGGAACTGCCATAGGCCTCGCCGGCGTCGATACCCGCGACCGCGACCCCTGCGACCGGAAAATGCACGTGCATCCATTTCTAATGGCCATCGGCGCCGATCCGTCGCCGCGGAGGGCTCGTACTAGGTCAGAATCTCATGAACCACTCGCGCAGGTTCAACGCCAGACAGGCGTGCATCAAGCCCGCGAAAGGGGTAGGTGAATTGCTCGTGGTCGATCCCCAACATATGGAGCAGTGTTGCATGAAGGTCGCGCACATGCACTGGGCTTTCGACAATGTTGTAGCAGTAGTCGTCGGTCTTGCCGAACTCCATGCCCGGGCGAATACCGCCGCCGGCCATCCAGATGGTGAACGATCGACCGTGATGGTCCCGTCCCGCTGCGGGGCTGCCGATGTCCCCTTGGCTAAAGACAGTGCGACCAAACTCGGTGACGAACAGCACCAAAGTGTCCTCGAGCATTCCCCGAAGCTTGAGATCGTTGATGAGCGCTGCGGTCGGCTGGTCGACATCTCGACATTGATTCGGAAGTTGGCGTGAGATCGCGATGTGTTGATCCCAGCCACGGTGGAACAGTTGAACAAACCGAACGCCGCGCTCCAGCAGCCGCCGGGCGAGCACGCAATTGGCGGCATAGGTTCCTGGTTTCTTCACGTCCGGGCCGTAGCTCTCGAGCGTGGCCGTCGATTCGCTGCCGAGGTCGGTGAGTTCCGGCACTGAAACTTGCATGCGATACGCCATTTCGTAGGCTTTGATTCGCGTCGCCGTTTCGGGGTCGCCGGTAACCTGGCCGTGCAACTCATTAAGCTGCCGAAGATCGTCGAGAAAGTCTCGGCGTTGGGGACGCGTGACCCCCGGCGGGTCATTGAGGTAGAGCACCGGACTGGCCCCCGCGCGCAAGGCGACCCCCTGATGCGAAGACGGCAGGAAACCGCTCCCCCACAGCCGACTGAACAGCGGCTGGTCGGGATTCTTCCCGGTCCCTTGCGAGATCATGGCGATAAACGCTGGCAGATCCTCGTTCATGCTGCCCAGGCCGTAGCTCACCCACGCCCCCATGCTGGCGTAACCAGGCTGTTGGTTGCCCGTGTTCATCCAGGTAATGCCGGGGTCGTGGTTGATCGCCTCCGTATTGAGCGATTTCACGATGCACAGGTCATCGGCCACGGTCTGCAAGTGCGGGAGCAGGTTGCTCAGCCAGTGCCCACTCTCTCCGCAGCGCCGCCCGGGCCATATGGGCGCCACAACCGGGAAGGCAGCTTGGCCGCTCGTCATTCCCGTGATGCGCTGCGTCCCCTTCACGGATGCCGGCAGTTCTTGCCCGTTGCGCTTGGCAAGGTCCGCCTTGTAGTCAAACAGATCGACGTGCGAAAAACCGCCCGATTGAAACAAGCACAACACGCGTTTAGCTTTGGGCGCAAAATGCGGCAACTTCGGCAGCAGAGGATCCGCCGAAGAGGCCGCGAAACTGCGCGCCGGGAGCTGTGCGCCCAACGGGCCGCCCAGCAGGGACGCTAGCGCTATCTGCCCCATGCTGCAGGTCGAAGAGCCGAGGAATCGACGTCGATTGAGCGCTTGGCTGTGATCAAAAGCAGCATCGGACATAGGGGTTCTCTAATTACGAGTCACAAATTCGCTCAGATTAAGTACTAGCGCCGCCGCTTGGGTCCAGGCGGCGTGCTCGGCGAGCGCAATCGTTTCATTGCGGGGCGACTCCCCCACCGACAGCAGTTTGATCGCGGCGGCCGAATCGGCCGTGTAATGATCGCGTTCGCGCTGCAACAGGCGCTCGACAACTTCCAGCTCAGCCGGCGTTGCGTCGCGCGACAAGCATTCACGAAACGCCCAGCGCACACGTTCGCCGTCGTCCTCATCCGCTCGCAACATCCGTTCCGCGAGCGCGCGGGCCGCCTCAACGAATTGCACATCGTTCAGCATGACGAGCGATTGGAGCGGCGTGGTGGTGACCGATCGGGCGACCGTACAGGTCTCGCGATTCGGCGCATCGAAGGCCGTCAGGTTTGGCGGAGGCGCTGTCCGTTTCCAATAGGTGTAGAGCGAGCGGCGGTAGAGCTTTTCACCATGATCCTGAACAAAAGTTTGCGAAGTCGCCGGGGTGCTGCCGTAGTGACTCACTTCGCGCCACAGATCGCCGGGGGCATAGGGATTCACACTCGGACCACCGACCCAGTCGACGAGTAACCCGCTACTCGCCAGCGCGGCGTCGCGGATGAACTCCGCTGGCAAGCGGAAGCGAGGGCCCCGCGCTAACAGTTGGTTGGCGGGGTCGCGCGTGAGCATGTCGCTGGTCGTCGCCGAATCTCGACGATAGGGGGCCGACGTGACAATCATGCGGACCAGCCGCTTGACGTCCCACTCGTGTTCGCGGAAGTCGACCGCCAGCGTGTCGAGCAATTCGGGATGGCTGGGCCAATCGCCTTGCGCCCCGAAGTTCGCCGGGGAGGCGACAATTCCCGTCCCAAAGAAGATTTTCCAGATCCGGTTCACCGCCACCCTAGCCGTGAGCGGATTCTCCGGCATGACGGTCCATTGGGCTAAGCCAAGCCGGTTGGCCGGCGCTCCGGGGGGCAGCGGCGGAAGCGCCGCCGGGACGCCGGGCACCACTTTCTCTGTCGGTTGGGCGTAGTCGCCGCGGTTCAAAATGTAGGTTTCACGCGGTTGGGCCGCCTCGTTCATCACCATCGTGGGGAACGACTGCGTGAAAGCGGCCAGGCGCTCGCGGGCATTCGCTAACTGGGCTTGCAGCAGCGCCGTCTCCTCGGCATGGTCGGCAAAATACTGGGCCACCAATCGCGTTTGCGCTTCATTCCGTGACGAGCGCGGTGTGCGTAGCGCCGCAATCACTTCCTCGGGCATGTCGGTCCCGTCGTCGACTCCGGTCACGGCGAAGATTTCAGCATGGGCCGCAATCAACGATCCACCATTGCCGAAATTGAGTTGAACCGTCGCGTAGGGAGAGTCGGCAGTCGAAACGGGCGTCGCCAAATTGGCCGTCAGACAAGGGCTTTCGTCGTGGCGGACGTCCGGGCTCCACCCATTTTCACTACGGAGGTCAAGGACCTCCTCGGGCCGATAGCCAGGAAGCCATGAGCTCGCGGTGACTTGTTTAATCTCTTGCAGACGACTGAGGTTGACTTGATCGCCTGGCACGGGGTCGGCGCTGAGCGAGACCGCCGTTAAGAGAAAGGTCCCTGGCGCGGGCGGCTCGCCTGTCGGTTCTGCCACAGGACTGACCCCGTACCCTACACCGCCACCCGGCGCGTTGGCGACCCGTTTGAATACGACGCGAAATCCTGAAATCGGCTTCGCGGTCCTCGGCATCTCAAGGAGAATATCATACGCCGCAAGCCCGGGAGGGCTGGAGATGACGACCGCGTTGCCCTCAATCTCAAAACCCGACCCACTATTGGGCGTGCTGACCTTGAGGAGCTTGACTTGGTGGAGCTCGAAGTCCCTTCCGCGCTCGTCGAGTTGGTCGAGGCGCCGTTGTTCCCACCCCGCTAGGTCTTCAAGATTCGGAGTGTCGAGCGATTGCTGGAGCTTTGTAATCCGCTCTTGCAATTTGGCGATGTCTTCGGATTGCAGCACGGTTTTGAACGAAGCGATCGGCCGGGGGTTGTTTCCCCCGTCGCCGTCCAGGCCCACATCGCTGGCGGTGTTGAAGTACGCGAACAGCTGGAAGTAGTCGCGCTGGGTAAGGGGGTCGTATTTATGATCGTGGCATTGAGCGCAACCCAGCGTGAGTCCGAGAATCGCTTCGCCATACGTTTTCACGCGGTCGGCGTTGTAGTTCGTGAGATTTTCCTCGGGAATGGTCCCTCCCTCATGCGTCACCATGTTGTTACGCATGAATCCCGTGGCGATTAGCTGCGAATCGGTATGTTCGGGCAGCAAGTCACCGGCGAGTTGATCCACGAGAAAGTCGTCGTAGGGCAAGTTGGAGTTGAAAGCGTGGATGACCCAATCTCGCCACAACCACATGTGCCGTCCCCCATCGATTGAGTAGCCGTTGGTGTCGGCGTAACGCGCCGCGTCGAGCCATTCCAGCGCCATTCGCTCGCCATAATGGGGACTCGCCAAGAGCCGATCAACCAGCGCCTCGTAAGCCTTCGGGCGACGATCGTTGACGAACTGTTCGACCTCGCCCGCCGTTGGAGGAAGTCCGGTGAGGTCCAAGGTCACGCGCCGAATCAGCGACCTGCGATCCGCTTCAGCGGTCGGCGCCATCTTCTCCGCCTTGAGGCGAGCAGCGATCAGCCGGTCGATCGGATTTTGGTCTGCTCTCGAAGGTGCTGAGGCAGCCGGTGCTTTGACCGGTGGCACGAAGGACCAGTGCGGCTGATACTCCGCCCCCGCGCGAATCCACTTTTCGAGCGTGTCTTTCTGAGCCGCGCTGAGCGACTTCTTCGTCACCGGGGGAGGCATTACTTCGTCCTCGTCGGAAGAATGAATCCGCCGCATCATTTCGCTCTCGTCCGGACTTCCCGGGACGATGGCGCCAAGGTCAACGGCTCCTTGGCGCTCGTCGAATCGCAGGTCCGCTTGCCGGCCAGCATGGTCAGGACCATGGCAAGCGAAGCAGTTGGCCGACAAGATCGGCAACACATCGCGGCTGAAAACGATTTCCTCGCCGGCGGCAGGCGCAGTACTCCACCCCAGCGCGACGACCGCCGCTCCGAGCCCCAAGCAACACGCCACCAAGCCGCCACGCTGTAACCGCATTACCCGAGCGGAATTGGAGATCGCCGATTTCAAATGCTGTTCCATAACTGCCTCTGCGCTGCGCGCGACGATCTCCTTCGCTCAGTCGTGGTAAGCCTGTCAGGGCTACTTAGGCATCCTAAACTGGTACTTACCCGACAGCAAAGGAACAACCGCCGTCGAAGTTGTATCCGGCGACAGGGTGCCCGCGAGTCCGCTTGCTTGGAGTGATTTACCATCGACGGGCAACTCCTTTGCTTTGACACCCACGAGCTTGAGCGTCCCCGCGGCGTTCGTGGGGATTTCAACGGTCAGTTCGCGGCGGACACCAACAAATCGCCACCCCGTCGCAGTGGGCCCACGGATGCTGTTGTATCGCACATGATAATATTCAAGCTGCGGATGAAAGGTTCGCTGCATGATAAGTTTACCATAGGAGGACCCGTCGGAACGAATGCCGCCCAAATTTTCCGCCATCCAGTCGTAAACGGCGCCGAACGAGTGGTGCGCGAACGAATTCAGGCCGGGGTCGTGAAAGCCCTTGTCCGGGGTCCAGCTATCTCAGCGCTCCCAAATGCTGGTTGCTCCATGATTGATTGAAAAAAGCCAGCCGGGAAACTCTTCCTGAGGCTGCAGTTTCAGCGCAAGAGCCTCGCGCCAAATTTCCGGCAGCACGAGCATCAGAGCCTTCGTCCCGACGAATCCGGTGGATGGTGGAGAAAAATCACCCTGCTGTGGTCGCAACAAAGTGTGCCTGGAAAACGTGGCGAGCTTTCGCCATGCTGGAAATCGTGAAAGAGTGAAATGCCGTCTGCGGTTTCGTTTGCCCTTTTGCACGCTTAGGAACTAACACATGCAGGCGATTCGATGGGATTGTTGCGCTTGGCAATTGACTCTGCCCGCGCTGCTGATGGCTGCTGAGACCAATCCTCGGTCCGCGACTTAGCTCGAGTTCGTCCTACGTGCGCCTGGCAATATCCGCGACTTACCTCCGCTGTCGTCAACCCGGCACGTTATCCATCGCCCACGGGGAGATGGTGATAACATCTACCACCACAATGCGATGATCGAGCACTGGAAGGGCCGATTCTAGGTCGCGTGGAACACGTCCCCCACAGTGGGGCCCCGCGCCCTAAGGAGGTTTGCTTTCTGCATCGATGGATGCGGAAGCTTGGTCACCCGCCGTGCAGCCGCCGGGATCGGAGACGATTATTCCGCGTGGTTGGAACCAAACCGATGAGGCACTCCCCATGTGGGGTGGCAACGCGGTCTTTAGAACAGTCGACGGCAAGAATTGGGAAAGGCTGTCTGCTGAAGCCCTCCGCGATGTCGACGAATGATGTCCAGCAATAAGAGTTTCGACCGATTGAGCGATGGCCGCCGAATGGCCTGGGGTATCGGCGAAGGGTCGCCGCAGTTCCCGATCACCTCCGACCCCGCCAACCTTGCAGACTGGTCTTTGAATCGGATCGATCCCGGTGGCTGCCCAGACGTCGGCGAACCTGGGGGATACGAAGGCCCCGATGGAGTCCTATATGGAACGATCCGCTGCGGCCCATGTATTTGGCACACCGTTAGACGTGACAAAGGCAAATCCTGGAGCACGCTTCGGCGTCAGCCCGATTTCCCAGATAGCCCCAGCAACAGGGAGTTCGGTCGATTCCCCGATGGATCGGTCTGATGCTTGCTGAACCCAGTCCCTGGCAGTCGAATGGAACTCGTCCTTGCCCGCAGCCGCGACGGTTGGATCTTCGACGACAATTACCTCGTGCGATGGGAGCAAATCAAGCCGGTGTGGTGGTCCAATTTCAAGAGCGAGGATCGTCCAGGTTGGGAGTACCCCGGCGCGATTTACCGCGACGGGATTCTCTACGTTGTCTGTAATCGCACGCGCGACTGGATCGAAGTCTCGATGGTAGATGTCTCAGGCATCCTTAACGCTACGCGCTAATCGCTCAACCTTTCCTGCGGGGAGCGAGGCCGCAAGTTTCTTCAATTGGGTTTGCGAAAAAGCCTCGACATGAGCGGGCGCCGAGCTGAGGAGATGGGTCGCGCGCCCCTATCGTCAATCTCCAGTTCGACGCAGTGACCTCATTCAGGCGAATTTGGGGACAATCGATCCCGGGTTATTGTCATTCGTTGCGGCGTTTACCTTGAGCCAACATTGATGGTGAGCTCCCCCACCTGTTCGCTCATGCCACTGTGATGCTAGAGGCAACAGCGGCTAGCCGCTGCCGCTCACCTTGATTGCACCGGTGACATCGGTCAATTTCGCTTCGGCCGTAACGGCCGGCGTTTCGTACGTCGCGGACATTTTTGAATCCTTATGAGAAATGCCATTGCCGCCCGTCTAGCATCCCTACAAGCTGGACCGAATCATAACTGGTACGCAGTCACAGCCACGTCTCGGGTGCGATCAAGCACTAGCTGCCGCTCACCTTGCTTGCACCGGTGACATCGGTCAATTTCGCTTCGGCGGTGACGGCAGGGGTTTCGTAGGTCGTGGACATCTCAGGCTCCTTATGAAAAGTGACATCGCCGCCCATTCAGCCTCCCTGCTGATCGGGTAACATCAATCCTCTAGCGGTAAGATCGACAAGCGAATGTGGGTCACTGCGAAGTTTCCGGTCAACTGATTGCCGCTAGCGGCGTGCTCTGTGGCAAAAGGTAACGATCAGCTGGTTGACTGTGATAGCAGCGAACGGCGAGATCCTGCTCGAACTGCTCATGGCGACTACGCCGCTAGCGGGCGGCGCGCAAGAGCTACCAGTTCGCGCAGGCGTTCGGTGCGGCGGATCACCCGATCCCAACGGCGCAGCGAGAGGCGCGCGTCCGCGATATCGACCTCCACGCGCCGCCAACCAACTCGGATGGGAGTGGAATTGCTACGTGGCTGCGAAGCACAACCAGCCCCGGCGATGGCGATTTGTTGGCCAGCGTGCTCCACCGTCAGTGGCATGATGCGGCCCAAGGAACCCACCAGCCAGCGCGCGCGGCGTACGTCGATTGATTCATCGAGCACCAGCGCTCGCGGAGGTAATCGGCGGACGTAGCTCGCCGCGCCCGCTTGCGGCGTCGCAGCCAGCTCTCCACGCAGAAATAGCGGCAGCGCTTCGGCGACCAGCGCTCCTGAAGCTTCTGCGAGGTCGGCTTCCCATGTGCGGAAGTGGCCATCGCGCGGCCAAGCGACCGGCTGCTGCGCGATGATCTCGCCTTCATCGAGTTGCGGGCTCATCACATGCAGTGTCACGCCGGCGGCGGAGAAAGCTTCATCAAAAACAATTGCCGGCAACGGGCAAGGACCGCGGTAGCGCGGCAAGAGCGCTGGGTGGAGGTTTACTGCTCGCGGTCCGAAGCACGCCAGGAGTTCGGTCGGAACAATGAACGGAAAGCAGGAGGAAATGACCAAGTCAAATCCCGCTCGGCACGCCTGCTGCACCAATTGCGGATCACGCCGCAGCGGTCCGACGAAACGAAGGGGGGTCTTCCCGTGGCGCGCCGCCGCAGTCAGCGACCATTGCGGCGCCAGCCAGCGTAAGCGTCGATCGCGGCGCCGCCACACGCCGGAAGTGTTCGCGTCGAGCCAGATTTCGCCAATTTCATGCCCCGCTGCGAGCCAGCGCCACGCAGTGCGAGCGGTCAGCGGAGTGAGCGAACCAAGCAGCAAAGCACGCATCGAGAAACCACCCTTTCGCTCAAGCGGCAGTTTTGAGGACCCGCCGGGCCCAGTTACGGCGGACGCGCGACGCCAATGTTTCCGGACGCAACACCATTTGCGGCCCGATGAGCCGCCAACTTGGTTTCGCGGATTGCAAAGCGCGAAGGCTGGCCAATTCACGGGCCGCTTCACAACCGAACAACCGCGCTGCCAAATCGAGCGACCACCGCATGGCGGTGACGCACGACAATCGCTGGCAGGTTTCGCCCAGCTCGTGTGGGTCAATTGCTCCGGCAGCGCCGCGACAAAGCTGACGCAGGTCGCACAACTGTTGAAGCGAATCAAAGCGGTGGCCAATACAGGCATGAACCGCAGTCAGTACCAGCAAGCTGATGGGCGCCAGCAAGTGTGGGGCTGCGGTATTAGTGTTTGGCAAGAAGTCAAGATCATCCCAAGTGAAAGTGCAAGCGCCACGTTGCGTAGGACTGTTGATGAGACTCCAGTGGAGCTCCACCGACCACTGCATGGGACCGGCCGAGAAATATGAAATCTGACCATAGTCTTCCGCGGCATACTTTCGCTCGGGCGTCACTGGCGCGAAGCCGAGCGACTGCAGCATCCGATCAGCGTCCGAGAAACTCTTCCGCGGCACGAGGAGATCGATATCGCGGCAGGGACGGAGCGCCGCGGAAGGATAGAGCCGCTCAGCAAAGTCTGGCCCCTTCAAGATCGTGGTCGCAATCCCGGCCTGAACGAGCGCCGTGGTGATCGTCTTTGCTAAGCACTGCAGCGCGAGCGTGCGCCCCACGGCCAACGTGTGTCGCCGTGATGTGCGTTCGCATAGCTTGTGGACGACCGATTGTTGCGACAAAGTCAGCGCATCGCTCCAATGCCATCGGTCCAGTGCAGCGAGGACCGCTCCGGCCACGGCGTGTGCTTCGGCTTGAGTCAGCAACTCGGGCAAGTCGAAGAGCGCCAAGGGAACCTTGGGCGCTGGCAACAGTCCTTGCGGATCGCAGGCCGCGAGCAGCCATTGTTCAGCAGGAAGTTGTGGCATGGGCGGGTTGGTTCAAGAAGTTGTTCGCCAAAGGCCAGAAACCTTTGGCGGCTTGAGAATTTAGGCGGCTCTTCGCTGCGGGTTGCTATGCTGCGACTTCCAGAACTGTTCAAGCTGCTCGGCCGCATCGAGAGGGTTTGGACCAACGCTCATTCGGCAGGTGGTCGCGGCGCACACCAACCGACCAAGCGTGACGAAGTCGCGCCCCGCATCGGCGTCGCAAACGCCGGGGATCGCGCTGAGCGATTCCGCCGCGAGCAGGCTCAACGCGCCGGCGCGATCGAGCGGTTCGACGCGTGTTTCCTCGCAATTCGGGGGATCGAGCACCACGACCAGTGCGGGATTGAGCCACGGCCAAACGGCTCCGCCGCCGCCCAGTTCGTCCAGCGGCAATTGACGCACCCCCTCGGCATCGGGTGGTGAAAGCGAGTGCTCAGTGAGCCACGGCAGCATCTTCATCGTTCCACTCCGCACATGGCAAGCGCGGGGGAACCCCCAAATTTGACTGCCTAGTCCCGGCGGGCGGACATAGGTAATGTCATCTCCCAGCAATCGCCACCCGCAACGCGCCAGCGCGAGCGCCGTGGTGGTTTTGCCGGTGTGGCTGGGGGCCGCGAGCAGTGCGCCGTGCCAACCTCCGTGCCCAGACAGCGCCAAACAAGCGGCATGCACCACACAATGCCCGCCGCGAGTTAAGCCTTCGCACACTGCGCGAAAGAGCAAGAACCACTTGGCCCCGGCTGTCGCCCCGCGCACGCAATCGATCCGCGCCCAACCCGCCTCAAGGTCGCAATCGACCACCCCTTGGCCCGGCGCCACGAACCGTCGCCGCGATCCTTGTCGCCCCACTTCAAATGCAAACCCATCGACTTCTGTGGCACACTGATGAATCAAAGGTTCGCAGTGCGCCGGATGCATCAGATCGGCGCCAACGGTGATGCTTAGGACACCGGCAGGCGATCCCTTCGAGGCTGAAGGGACGAACAACTGCTCCAACCGCGACCACGCTACGCTCAATTGCGCTAGCGGATCGTCGATGCTCACCGCGAGCTGCTGAATCCAGATCGAGGCCATGCCAGTTTGCTTCCCGCTTGTGATTCGCTGACGATTGCTATCAGGATTATCGAAAAAATCCGCAAGGTCGCTGGAGTCGGATTATTCTAAAATCCGACGAAGAACATCAGCGATCGCAGCGCCGTAGCAGCAGAGTCCGCGCTGGCACTGCTCGCATTGATGCGGGAACGGAGCGCGACATGCCATCGACTGCGACTTTACGTTACGAATTTCCGCCCGGAGTTGCTTTTCAAACTCTCGGCAGCGATCAGGATGGCGTCATGATGTCGCTTGCCAGCGGCTATCTCTATCGCTGCAATCGAACTGCCGCGGTGGTGCTAGCGGCGCTTGCCGCAGGCAAAACGCTCGACGAGGCGGCGCAAGAACTGGCCGCTCAGTTCCAAGCTCCGCTGGAACTGGCTGAGACCGACGCTGCCGCGTTGGTGGCGGACCTCTGCGGCCGCAGTCTATTGCGCACGGCGGCCTAATCAAATGATCGCCCCGCAGATCACATGGCGGATGCGCGTCGCGCTCTGGATTCGCTCAAGCGTGCTGCCAGATTTATCTCACGCCGCGTCGTTGGCGCGTCTGCTGCGGTGGTACACCCCGCGCGCGATTTCGGCTGAGTGGGCCGCGCTCGGCCCGCAGGAAATCATCGCTGTGGTCGAGCGGCATCTGTCGACTTGTCACCGCATGCGCGGTCGCCGCTGCTTGCGCCGGGGGCTGCTCGTGTTCTATTTCCTCCACCGCGCTGGCTACCCCGCGGTGTTGCATCTGGGAGCGTTCCACCGCCCCCAAGGGTGTGCGCTGGCGCACTGCTGGAACAGCCTGGGAGAGCTGGTGGACGACCCGCCCCGCGATCCGATTGTGCCGATGCTGGAGTGGAGTGGGGCATCAGGAAATCAAGCATTGCAACGCTTCAGCACGCCCTACGGTTTCGCCGCGAATGTGTCTTCCGGCGGTTCGCCGGTGGCGAGCCTTCTTAATCCTAGCAATCGCATCGTCGTCCCAACACGCGTGGACCACCCGTAACCAAGCGGCGCCAGCCAATCCTAGGTTTCGCCTTTTCTAAGGTCATTCACTCGTCGGCCTGAAAGCGTAATCGCATGCTGCTCAATCATGATCCGCCAGCAACTCGATCAGCCGTCTCAGGTCTTCGGCCGTGATCGATTTCCAGATCGCTTCGACAAACGCTTCAAGGTTGGCGCCGTTAACCGCGATCAGACTTGGTGGTTGACGGCGCGATCAATGGCGAGTTGTTCTTGGCGTACGTGCGGCAGCCGCTCGTCCCGACGCTGCGTCCGGGAGACATTGTGGTGATGGACAACCTTTCCAGCCACAAGCGCGCAGGCGTGACAGCGCTCCTCTAACGCGTTGACGCGTCTGTCACTGAACTACCCCTCAGGAGTCTGCTCATCTAATCAGTCACGACGGCTAGGCGACGCTTACCACGTGCTTTTCTAGCTTTAACTTCAAGGCGTCGGATTGGAACGGCTTGAGAACCTAGTCAGTCACCCCTGCCTTGACCGCTTCGAGCGCATTTGCTTGCTGACCTTCGGTCGTCACCATAATGACGGGGACGTGCTTGTCGACCTGTCGGATCGCCTTCAACACCTCGAGCCCCGTCTTGAAGGGCATATTCCAGTCGGTAATGACCAACTCGATCGAGCCCTTCCCGAAAGCCTCGATGGCCTGTTGGCCATCCTCGGCCTCAACAATGTCCTTGACACCGATCGCCTCCAAGTTGCGACGAATA
Organism: Pirellulales bacterium; assembly: GCA_022841705.1. GTDB lineage: Bacteria > Planctomycetota > Planctomycetia > Pirellulales > Lacipirellulaceae. The sequence continues at coordinate 2,063,255 of JALHQZ010000001.1, read as the reverse complement.
ATCGTGCGCATCATCTTCGCGTCGTCAGCCACTAGCGCTCTCATGTCTCTTCTCGTGCTACTAAGGTGCTAAGTTTGCGCAGGTCGTGTCGGCTTCTAGCGACACCACCTGCGGCCTCTTTAATACTCGCGTCGACGCAAATCGATCCCCAGTCGGTGTCGAATGGAATGGACAGTGTCGCAACGCCAGTCGGGTAACTGATCGTATGGTTCTTGCCAGATACGACCGACGGCAAGCCGCGCAGCAACGGCCGCTCCTTTAGCGGCATTTTGTTCTGATTGTGTGTCGCCAAAGCCCACAGGCGATTGCAATGGCGACAAGCCCCCCGGTGCAGGGTTCGGGAATGGGTCGACTCGTGTCGCCAAAGGGCCGGACTTCATCCCAGATACGCAAGCTGGCGAACTCGACCCCACGTACCGACGAGTTGGCGACACTCCGCTCGTGGATCTCGCCGAGTGCAAAGTTGTAGGCGCTGCCCAGGCCTAGGAAATTCGATCCCCAAGCGCCCAGGTTGCGGTTGTCGACCGCCACCAACTCTCCATCTAGCCATACCTCCCAACGATTGGCTCCGCCCCAGGTCAATCCCAGGTGATGCCAGCGATCCATCGTTGTCACGACTTGATCAGCAGCCGTGTTGACGTGTTCGTACCACACGTTGTTGTGCCAGGAATTCCAGGCTAGCTCCACCAGATCATCACTGGAGTTAAGTTTCGTATCGGCGCCCGCCTGCCGAATCAATGCCGAGCTGAAGGTCGCTTGCCCGCTATTGAATTGGTTGAACCCATAGTTGTCGACAAACAACTGCCCCGTCACAAACGAATCGCTGAGCGCGCGAAACAGCACCGATACCGTGCCGGTAACGCGAAACGTGCTGCGCGAGGGGCCACCGAGCCCCTGGGCTCCGAGCGAGAAGTTGATGACATCGTTGTTGGTCGTGAACACGACGCTGGACGGACTGTCGATTATCCCCAACGGCGCTAGGGTGCCGCCGCTCGATCCGCTGGCGTTCCACGGACTTCCCGCCGAGTACACCCCGACCTTGAAACCGCCGCCGTAATTCCCGCTACGAAGCGGGGCATCGTATAAGAGGGCCGCTACCGCACTGGGCAGGTGCGAGAGCAAGAGCATGCCCGCGACCGCCAACCATCCAGCCTTCATGAGACACCTCCTCGGCGCAAACGTTGTAGAGTCGTGTGACTAACCATTGCCGTGAGCGGGCCCAACCGCGCGTATAGCGATTGATTGCGAGAAGAGCGAACTATGTCGTGAAGCCGTAGCGCCATGATTGCCTTGAGTTGCAGGGCAGCCGAAAATCAATACACCTATCATAAGTAGTAAGGCCGTGGCTGGCTCAGGAACACCATAGCTGACGCCGGGATCCCAGTTGACGATGGCGCCGGCGGGATAGCCAAAGTCGTTGTCGACGCTGAACTGAAACGTGTAAACTCCGGGCGCGAGATTCCAGCCGTCACTTCGCGCCATGACTGCAGGAACTACTCCAGGAATTGAACCACTCGCACCAATCCCCTGGAACGGATATGCTCCAATTCCAAAATTGGTATAGAACCCTGATTGGAGGTACCAAAACCCCTGACCACCTACACCAGAAACAGTAATCGGCGCTTGGAAAGTGGCTTTCCATGTCGAGAGGCCATAGGGTTGCCAACCAGCAGGAAAATCGATGGCGTCGGTGTCAAAACTACCGGCTACTGTCCACGTGTAGGGAGCAACATTCTGGTAGACATCGCAGTGAATAATGCCGGCGTTAGCCGTCGGAATAACGCACACAAGTGCAGGACAAACGCATGCGACGGCGAGTTCGAAGAACCCCTTTGGCAAAGACCTTGTCATAGTTCACCTCCAAAGCTAAACACTAGCGTAGCCCAGCACGTGAGCTATCGCGGGCACGGTTCACATACCGCACACTACCTCGATAAGATGTTGCGTGACCCAAGGCGGAACCACCTAAGCTACTTGCTGCCTCAGAACAGCCGAGTTCGTTGGGCGACCGGCGGCCGGATCGCCCAACCTACCTACTTGCCGGTTTCGGGATCTGTCGACCGTTGGTCGTCGCGTTGAACTCATTGTCCGAAGGATCGATGAACGCTCGGCAAGCGCGATCACGGGGACTTAGAGCAACGCCCATGTCAGCGTCAGGCATCGAGAAGAACTATCGGGAATTGTGTGGATTAGTGTGTCTTGTCGTCGCCTGAACATGTGATTTCTTCTTCTTACGAAATCTTCCCCGCTCGGATGAGCCGGGAATCGCTTTCGGCCCGGGATGCCCGCCAATTCAAAACGCAGCGCCTCTCTGCTCCCCGGCAACTCCAGGGGTTGCCGAAAAGAACCCCTGGTCGTCTTTAAGAGCAGACAGAGGCACCGCTGGCGTTTCTCCGGCAGTCCGTCAGCTGACGCGTGCCACCGGCGCCTCCCTAAAGCTCTCCGACTTTATCCTCCGCCGAGCGTGCCCTAGATTGCGTGCAGTCGAGTAAAACTTGCATCTCCTCGTGTTAAGTCAATTACGTTTCGCAGCTAGCAGAAGGGCAGCGCCCAAGAACGCCAGCGCAATGCTTGTCGGTTCGGGAATGCAGTAGTGGTTGATCGAACCCGGCAGCGACGGACTCGAGAGCCGGACGTTGTAACCCACCACATCGATCGACACCCATTCGGGATTGAAGGGAACGCCGAGGTCGCGGAGGTCGTAACGCCCGTTGAACGGCAAGATACGAGTGTCATTCGCCTCCAGCCAAGTCTCTCGACTAATGGTCGCCCGCCCGATGTATTGGTTTGACGTGGGCGGGCTATTCGCCGACCCGACGATCGACCATTCGGGGGTCGACCAATTAATGATGATGTCCGTCCCGCCGCGCCGGGTGGGATCCGCGAGAGCATAGGAGAACGAAAGGTCCACCACCTTGTAGCGTTCCGGCCGGTATCGGCCGTCATAGAACCACTGATTTCTCCAGCCCGGGACCGGGTTCACGTTACCCCAGGGATCTTGCTGCACGGCCCCGCTGCTGGGGTCAGCCGAATACGGGAACCATGCGCCATTGTCAAAGCCGGAACCACCACCTGCGATGACTTCATTCCAGTTCTGGTTGTCACCTCCTAACTCAAGGAAAAAGACATCGAAAAAGCTGTCGATTCCCTGTGCCTGGACGGAAATGGGGATCAGCCCCAAGAGCAGGCACGCTCTCGAGAGAAAAGCAAATCGTCTCATTACACACCTCCCTTTCCAAAAGGTAAGGAGACCGCATGGCGTCTCACCAAATCGAGTCGGCGACGAGAGCGGTTGGCCGTCCCGCACCCATGCCGACACCAATTGTAGAGACCACGGAAATACGAGAAAGTCGGCTGCGCAGCCGTCAGCTTGAGAGGGGACACCTGCCCGCGGTGTATTGCGGACAGAGCGGCGGGACCGGGCTGTCGGGGTCCTGACAGAGCAGCACATGGCACTCCGCAATGCGAACGACGAGGTCGACGCGACTCGTCACCTGCAGCTTATGATAAAGCCGCTCCAGATGCGTATGCACGGTGTGGGACGAAATCCCGAGCTCCTCGGCGATTACCTTCTGGGGCTCGTCGTCAAACAGACCTTGCACAATCTGCAGTTCACGTTCGGAGAGGGAGAGTCGCTGACCAATGCACGTCCACACGACCGGACTGAAAAGTCGTCGACCCGATGGCCGTCCGTCGCTAGCTTCAGCCGGTTGCATATGACCAAAACCTTCCGGAGGAACTGAGCCTGGACTCTCCCCAGGCCCAGACAATCATCCAGCGTAGCACGCTGCGTTCTCCCGCGGGAGCCACGGCGTAAACGGCCAGGGCTGCACCTGACCCGTCGGGCAGGTGAGCTTGGTCGTTTGTGCGGTTCACGATATAGCCCCAGGAGGGCTTGTCGAATGGTGCGTAGTTCTCTCTAACTCCTTTCAGCATTTCACGTTTGAGCACGTTCCTGGGCTACATCATTCGATCGTACTTCTTTTGTCTGCGTTTTCGCTGACGTGGTTCGAAGCGATCGGGTCGATCGCCAACTTGATGTGTCGCCACAGCGTCGAGCAGCTGTTCGTAGAGTCGTTGACGGCGAGTTGAGCTACAGTCCCCTTGTGTGGCGATCAGCGGTTGAAATGCTTTCAGTATTTGAACAGCTCCCTTGAAGCTGACGGTACGGGGTTCGAGTCGGTGCTTGCTGGCGGCCTGTGCGATGAGCGTGCGGATGAGATTGTCGGCGAGAAGATGCGTCCCGATCTCTTGTCGCACGAGCTCGGGTGTCTTGCAACGCAAGATGTCCATTTGCATGGTTTGCTTGAGTGACCGCAGGTCGAGTTCCGCCAGATCGTGGGCAGTAACCTCCTCGGCATCCAGTAACATTGAAACAACGATCATGCTTCGGCAGCGGAAGCCAGGCTGCTGAATTCGGACGCGCGTTTCACGAATCGTGAGTTGCTCGGGAAGTAATTTGAGGGTCTGCCAGTCGATCGAGCGAATGCGACCGGGGCGGCGCCACTCGACAATGTGATCACCCTTGGCCATCGAGACCGTCGGCCCATCGTAGGCCAGGACGCGACGACCTTTCCACAGCCAGTGATCGTGGGCCCTCTCATCCAACGCTTGGCCCGTCTTCCTGGCAACGGCTGCAAAGAGTTCTTCCGGAAGTCGTTTTCTCGTTTGGCAATAAGCACTGGTTTCGGTTGAGCACGGACGCTGCCCACGTGCAACGCGATGAGCAATCAGACGGGCGACGGCCGCACGATAAGAATGATCTTGGCTCAGCACTTGCCCAAGGAACATCCACAGCGTGACCAGCGGGGAATAAACTCGATCGAGCCAGACGACATTCAATGCTTTCAATGCATGCGTTACAGTTCCTTCCGACAACACATGGGTGAACTGTCATTCGCCATCTTGCAAGAATTGGCGCCGCAGAAAACGCACTTGTTGCCGAAATCGACCGAGACTACAAAACGACATCGTGAGGCCTCCTTGCCGGTGATGGGTGTCTGACAACTCCATCTACGCGAGAGAGCGTTTTTCACCTATATCAAATCAGCACAACGACTTACGTAAGAACTACGCACCATTCGAGGGTTGGCGCGGTGAGGATTGACTATTTCGGCGTCGACGCCTCGGGCCGCCTGGCTTACAACTCGATGGACGCCGGTGGCGCTTACTACATCACTCCGGAACCCTCGGGGATTTTGTTAGTTACCATGAGCTTCAGCATCCTAGCCGCCTGGCGCTGGCAGCGACGGCGAAGGCACGCCGAATAGTAGCTACCGATCAAACTGATGGCTAAAGAGCCGGTGCGAAACTTGATCCTGACCTGCCCCCGGGTAGGGAACCAATCAAAAAGTTAGAGTGGGGCCTGTTCCAACGCCAGCCTGCTCAGGTTGTTTCGGGCATCGCGCATTCCGATCAGACTGCGACCAAGTGGCTCGTTGTTGCCCCGCCAGAATTGTCATTTTAGGACAACTGTTTATTCCATCGCGTCTTTCTTCGATTTACAATCCCCACGTGAATAGGCGTTCGGCTGATGAAGATTGAGGGGATTGAGTCCAATTTTGCTTGGAGGGCTCGAACACTCGGTTCCGAGATTCAACGGGCGAATCGCGATTTAGGGTGGTGGGAGTCTAGGTATTGGGGCCGATGGTCGAAAAAGGAGAAAATTTCCGACGCGCTAGACATGTAGGGTAGGCATTTTGTTAAGATGGGCAGCAATCCGCTGCCTGGAGCCGCTCCAGGCAATTCCAAATCGGAAATCCCGGTCTACTTGTTTCGCGCCCAGTTCGGCCGCGCGGCCGAATGCAAGCGCTCTCATCTGTAATTGGAAAGGTAGTGTGATCTCATGAAGCGACTCCATCTAACGCTCTTCGCCGCAATGGTTGCGGCGGGCACGCAGGCTTCGGCGGCGATCATGTTCTTCGACTTTGGTGACACGGGGCGGTTGACGGGCGGCAACTACAACAACGTGACTCAGGCTCAGGCGCCGATCGCCAATGCGATTGACTCCACGGGCGCCCCGACTGGTGTGTCGCTCAACACGTCGGGCTTCAATCCCGGATCGAACTTGAGCGGCACGACGACCCCCTCCGGCAGCGCGGCGATCTTCGATGCGCAAGCGACTCGCGACAATCTCTTTGGGCATACGCAAATCTTCGGCTCGACGCCGCCGTTTCCGCAGGGGACGCTGTCGTTTGCGGGCCTCGATGGCTCTGGCTTGACACAGTACAACTTCACGATCTTCGCCAGTCGGCTCGGCGCCACCGATAATCGCGAGTCGAAGTACACCGCGCAGGGAGCCAACTCGGGCATGGCGCTGCTCGACGCGTCGAACAACGCTGCGAACGTCACGTCAATCAATGGCATCGTCCCGCTGGCCACCGGCGGCGTCACACTGCACGTGACGGTTGGCCCCAACAACACCAACGCCAACGGCTTCTTCTATCTGGGGGCGTTGCGCATTGAGAGCGTAACCATTCCGGAACCAACGACCGTCGGGCTGGCGCTAGCGGCTTGTTCGGCGTTCGCCCTCTGCCGCCGACAGGTGGGCTGAGGAGTTGCGCGGCGTCGCGTCTCGTGATGGATTCGGCGCTTACTGGTTCCGTGATTTCGAGCGGGCGCTCACTCGCAACTTGCCAAGTGGCGCGCCCGATTTCCTATCGGAGTGAATTCTCATGCATACTCGGCTTCATCGCAACTTCGCAGCGGGTCTCGCGCTGCTTCTAGCGGCGGCGATCGGTCAGCCCGCGGGGGCGGAGGATCCCAAAGACCTGCTATTCTATGGCAACAGCTTCACGATCGCCGTGGGTTTCGGCAGCAGTAGGAATGTGCCGGAGTTGGTCCGCGACATCGCCACGGCGGCCGGCCGCCCGACGCCGCGGATCCGCAACGCTGCGTCCGCGGGGCAATCGCTGCAATGGCATCTGACCAACAACACGGCCGTGATCTCGACCGGCGTCACGCCGGGCGAAAAATGGGACGCGGTCGTGCTACAGGATTTTTCCACGCAGCCGACGACGATCGGCAACCTCGCGTTGCACTTGTCGAGCTCGCTCGCGCTGTATCAACAGGTGGCGGCGCACAGCCCGGGGGTCGTCCCCGTGATGTTCGAAACCTGGGCCCGCGGTCCCGGGCACACGTTCTACGTGCCGCCCGTCGTCGAGTTCCCCGGCGGACCGGCGCAGATGCAGCAGCAGGTCCGTGACGGCTACCTGATGTCGACCGCCAACATCAACACCGTGGTGGGGTCGAACATCGCCCGTTACGCGCCGGTCGGCGACGCCTGGGAGGATGGAGGTTTTCCGTTGAACTTCTACGCCTCCGACCGCTACCACGCCGCCAACCGCGGCACGCTACTGACGTCGCTCGTGTTGTATGGCGTCATCTACGGCGACATTTCGACCAGTGACATTGACCTAACGGGTGTTCTCTCGTCGCTGAACCTTAACGCCGCGGATGGTTTGCAGTTGACCAGTCTCGCCGATGGTGTCCTGGTGCCGGAGCCGGCGTCGGTCGCGCTGTTGCTCATCGGAGTGTTGGGCGTCAGCGCCCAGCGGGCGTGGCGCGCTCGCGCCTAAGCGCGCTGTGACCGCTCGGCCGTGATAAAGAGCGGGGCCAGATCCCGTATACTTGGCCCCGCTCATATCAAAATTGTGGCTCGCTGGCGAACTCGCGAAGGGTTGTACAAACCAACTAAACGCCTCACGCGGCGAACGTGATGGCGGCTTCTTCGGCGGCTTTCAAGTCGAACGTCACGAACTCCATGTCGACGTCGCCATCGGCGATAGCTTAATCGAGTTAAGATTGGATGAGACGCGAAGAGTACTGCGAGACGACGATGGATTGAGGTGGTGGGCGCTGCATTTTTCAAATGCCACTCTCTAGCGAATGCAACGCCGCTGCGATTAAATCTTTACACGCTGCTAATCGACCTGGTAACGTCACGCTCAAAGCAGCGTGCCGAGCAACTGTTAACGCGGCGTAGCTTTGAACGCGTTTAAGAAACTCGGCCGATTGGTCATATTCGTAGGCGCGTAAGAAGGTCTGACGCGCCGCCAACAGCCGTCCGGTTGGCCAAATTTCCCGAACAGCGCGATCGGCTAGACATCCGAGAAAATTGCCGATATCGAGAGCGGGATCAGATCGGCATATCAAGTCAAGATCCACCAGTGCTGTTTGCGTGGGAGAGAGCAAAATCTGGTCGGAATAGAAGTCGCGATGCACGCTGGTCGTCGGATCCATTGGCAGCGATGCAATGAGATCATTGCAAGCGGCAGCGAGGTATTTCCATTGCGGTTCGAACGCGGGTGCAAGCTTTTCCGCAATTATGAATCGCTTCGCCAGAAGTTCTGCTTCATCCACTGGAGCGTGGCGCCGCGGCAGAGGCAAACTTGCACGATGAAGTTTAGCGATCGCTTGCGCAGCGCGCTGCAGAAAGCGGGGATTGGTGATTTGTTCGAGGGTGCTTGGAGCGGATGCGCTTGGCACGCGAACTTGCAGCCACATTTGCCACTCGGGAAGGGCTCCCCACGGTTCAGCCACCACTACACCGTCCTCGGCGGTCTGGTGAAACCCACTTCGCCAGAGGAGTTGCTGAGTGGCTAGCCGTTCTGAAAAACGCGGCTTGGCTTCCATTTTTCCTAAGAGCACAATCGGCTCGCCGGTGGTCTGCGAGATGCCGACAAACTCCACGAGCGCGCGGCGTCCAGGCTTGTGCCGTAGCAATCGAACCGTTCTAAGCGCAAGGCCGCCGTGAACGCTATCGCAACTAGGGGCATCCGCTAGGCACTTGGCAGCGAGAATCGGATCGAGTGCTTCGCTGAGCGCTGGCAAACCGCTGTCCTTCGAAACGCTGATGACACTTGGCCGGGACGCTACGCTGCGGTGAGTCGAGATACTGGCTGCTAACGCGATGAGCTTGGTTATTTGCTCCGACCAATTCCGTTCACATCGCCGAAACGACTCGGCGGCAAGTTCGATGAGTCGACTCGCGACGAACAAACGTAGGCGGCGCTCATCAAGCCGCCGGGGCGAAGCCATCGCGACGTGTTCAACGAGAGCTCCCCACTCACAAGACTCGCCCAGCCGCAACGCGTTATTCAATTGATCCGCCAGCAGCACGGCGAAATCCCACTCGGGCGGACCTAGGCAGGCGTTATCCAGATCAATCAGCACCGGAGGATCGCCAGCGGAGGGGAACAAGAATTGGCCGGCATGGGCGTCACCGTGCAAACTGACCAAGACTTCAACATTGTCAGCCGCTTCTTCCAAGGATTTCACCCAACTTGCGCGGAGATCGATCGACGCCGGGGCGAGATGAGCCAGCATGTTGATCGATCGCGCGCAGCGCCGCCGCCAACTGGTTGCGCTGATGTGCGGAAGCTTATACGCCCGGTGGTAATGCAAAGTCGAAAGTGTGTTCGTCGCTTGTCGCAAGTCGCTGGTAGACATTGGCCCCGTTAGTGACCTACCTGGAACCCATGACAACGCAAGCAGTGAATGCCGATCGGAGGCGCCGATACAGCGCGCTGGAGCGAAATCGCCAGCCAGCCACTTCAGCGCCTTGCGTGCTCGGGGATATTCTTCGGCAGAGTACGCACGCAGGACCCCGATTGGTTGACCATCACGTGTCAGCTTGCCGACAAAGCGACGCTCGGGTTTGTAACTTAGCGGTTCTACGCTAGCGCCCGCTAACTGAGCTGCTTCGTCACCCAATCGGTGGAAGATGTCTTCGCGATCACTTTGTGAATCTATCGTCTGTAAGGCCGGAATCTCGCGGTCATATGGACTGCGAAAAATAGCGATACTGGCGGTTGGAAATCCGACTGCTTCGGCTCCTACTTGCTCGCATTTGCCAATCGCTTTGGCAAGTTTGCCCCACGCTGAAGGCGCGACTGCCACAGCGTAGGCGGATGCTTCATCACCAGTTGTGTGGAGTCGCAGCTTTGCAAGGCAACTCGTGAAGGGTTTGTAACGCAGATACTCCACTCCGATCCCCTCGACGCGCCACGCTCTGGGCAGACTCGCGGCGAACTCGACTTGGCAATTAGAATCGATCAGCCACGCAAGCGCGGGAAGCTGGGGGTCACGAGCGATGATGTCGGCTACGGCGCCTGCCGGAGATTGGCGCGGTTCACGTGCGGCGGCGATATCGATGGCAAGCGCCATGGGCTAGTGTTCCGCAAAAGCGCGGGGCGCGTGGGACTGCACCATCTGTGCGTACTTGCCCGCGAGCGCCAGGAGCTCCGCGTGGGTCCCTTGCTCGACAATGCGGCCTTCATCGAGCACCAAGATGCGGTCGGCTAGACGCGCTTCGGCAAGGTCGTGCGTTACCAACAAGGCCGTTCGACCTTCGACCAGTTTCAATAGGCCGTCACGCACCAACCGGCGATTGCGGCCGTCGAGCGCTGTGGCGGGTTCGTCGAGTAGTACGATCGGTGCATCGCGCACCACGGCGCGGGCGATGGCGATCCGTTGTCGCTGGCCGTGCGACAGATTGACGCCCCGCTCGCCCAGAAGCGTGTCGTACCCCTCAGGAAGTTCGCGAAGAAAATCGTGGGCGCCGGCGATGCGCGCTGCATCTTCAATCTGCTCGCGACTAGCGCCGAGGGCGCCGAACGCGATGTTGTCCCACACGTTGGCTGCGAAGAGGACGGTGTCTTGCAGCACCGTGCACAGTTGGCCGCGGACCGAGGCAATTGCGTACTGTTGCACATCGGCGCCATCCACCAGCACGCGTCCCTGGGTCGGTTCGTAGAACCGCGAGAGAAGATTTAGCACGGTGGACTTGCCACTTCCCGAACCGCCCACCAGCGCGACGAACTCCCCGGCAGCGATGCGTACGGAAAAGCTCTTCAGCACCGGCGCGGCGGGGTCATACGCGAAATCGACGTCCTTGAACTCAATCGTGCCTTGGAATCGCGGCGCCTCGGGGGCGTCGGGATTGTCGCTGCCGTCGGCGAGCACCTCAAGGAGTTCAACGATTCGCTCCCCGGCGGCGGTCGCTTTGGCGAGTCGGGCGGCGAATTTGGCAAGGTCTTGCAGCGGGCGCAAACCCCGTTTGAAATACGTCATAAAGACCACCAATTCACCCGGCGAAAGTTGGCCGCTGAGCGCCTGTTTACCGCCATACCACAGAACGATGGCGGTAGCGGAGGCAATCAACAGATCAGTCGTGAGCGTAAGCTTCGCGGTTAGTCGGCGGGTTTTCACTTCGTCTCGGGCGCATTGATCGTCACCTGATGCAAAGCCGTCTTCAAAGGTCGACTCTAAAGACAGCGCTTTGACAACTTGCATCGATGAAATAGCTTCAGCCGCCAGCGCGGCAACTTGGCTTTCCCTGTGCCGCTGCTTTTGGGCGGCAGCGCGAATCTTACGCCCGGTGCGGAGCGTGGTCAGAGCGAACACCGGTAGTGTGAGGATCGCCACCAGCGCCAATTGCCAATTGAGCAACAGCATTACAACAAGCATTCCCGTGAGCACCAGGACGCCGCCGAGGAGCGGGAGTATGGCAGTGACGGCGACGTCGCGCAGCAGCTTGACATCGCCTACCATCCGGACGAGCAAATCGCCATGCCTGGACTTGTTGTGAAATGCGAGGGGCAGCGCCTGCAGATGTCGGTAGAGTTTGGTGCGGATGCGTGAGACCACCCTGTTACCGATCTGCGCGAAGGCGATCGCTTCGTAGTATTCAGCCAGCGAGCGGAGCGCCACCACCAGCACATAGGCGCCCGCCGCCGCTAGCAGCAGCGACTGCGTGGTGAGCCCGAAGGGCAGCGTTGGTTGCGGGCCGCCTAGAGCGGCGCTCGCAATCGCATCGATCACGTACTTCAGGGGCCACGGCTCGATGAGTTGCAGCGCTACGCCCGCAAGTAGAATGCCGAGCGCACGAGCGACGCGCCACTTCTGCGAGGCCACTTCCGGCGCGAAGTGGCGCAGCATCTGCGTAAATTGCGAAACGGCCTGCGGAAGTGGCTGCGGTTTGGCCATTGAGTCGACTACAAATTCACCATAAGTTGCGAGCCGGGAAGCGTCGGTTCCCAGAATTTCGGAGTCGTGATTTCACTTCGCTCGCTGTATGATGAAATACCACCAAGTTCGAGTTGCTCAAGTAGCATCTCTATCCGTCCGCGCCAGCTATGATATTGTAGCGCATCGCAGCGGGCGGCGGCGCCAAGTGATTCGCTTAGCGGGCGATCGTCGGCGAGTCTCCGCAGTTGACGTGCTAGGTCCTTTGAATCGCCCGGAGCGTACAATAGTCCGTTGTGACCATGCTGGATCACCTCCGGCAAGCTGCCGCTGCGAGCTGCAATAACCGGTAAGCCGCTGGCCAAGTACTCATAAATCTTAAGCGGCGAAAAGTAACATTCCTCATCGGCGGCATAGGGTGCGACAGCGACATCGAGCTTCGCGAGCCAGTGCGGAACGTCCGCGGGTGCGACGTGCCCCACAAATTCAACGGCGGGTCGTATTGCTGGCGGCAGCTGTGCGACTTGACCCAACAGTGCTTCTCGGCCGGGCCCATCGCCGACGATCAGCAATCGAGAGTTGCGTGTCATTTCATGAAGCTCTGCGAACGCCGCGACCAAATCATTAACGGCATGCCACGGGCGAAGCGAGCCGACAAACCCGATGGTAAATGGCTGGTCTAGAGATGTCGCCATCGCACGAGGAGTGAATCGCTGGCAGCACACTCCGTTTGGTGAAACGACCGTGCGCTCCGGCGCGGCTCCGTGCGTGGTGCAGTATTCGGCAACTTCCGGCGACACGGCCGCGATCAAATTGGCGCCTTCACAAATGCGGCGAGTGGCGCGGGCGGCGGCAATGCGGTCAATTAGCTCGCGATGTGTGGCTTGCTCGACTATCAGTGGCGCATTCACTTCTAGCAGCAAGGGGGGCTTTTCGGACTGCGCGTAATCGGCGGCCGCGAACGACCACAAGGCGTGTCGTTCGTAGATTAGATCGAAGGGACCGTCAGCAGCCAGCACCTCAAGCAACTCGGTATTCAGTGCGAGCAGCGATTGTTCGCGCTCGGCAGTGTCTGAGACTTTTGCGACCGGCAGTTCCCGCACTCGTACATCACTAAGACCTTTTGCCGCTGGACCTCCTGCCTTGCAGCAATAAAGCTGCACCTGCCAGCCTAGCTCGATAAAAACGCGCAGCACTTCTTGCACATGTACACTGCATCCCTTGCCGCCGAACGGCGGCACGCCAGGGTCGAGGCAGATGTAGGCTAGCCGCTTCATTACGCCTCCACGAAATCGTCAACGGTGGCTTCATCGGTACTACGTGCTGCAAATAGCTGCCTCAGGTACGTCGCATTGCAGTGGCTATCGAAATCGTCCTCGATCAGTCGCCGTGCGCGACGACTTAGCGACTCGCCTAAGTCCGGCGCATTAAGCAAGCGTTCGATTGCCACCGCCAATTGCGCTGGGGATCGTTCGCCGACGATCAAGCCGGTCTCTCCATCTCGCACAATTTCGGGGATTCCCGTCACATCGGTGGCGATGCATGGGGCGCCGGTCGCCATCGCCTCCAGCAACACTGTCGGCATTCCGTCGCGATCACCACTGGCGGCAGTGACGCACGGCGCGACAAACACCGCGGCTTCCGCCATCAATTCCCGCACCCGATCGCTCGGCGCTGCGCCGCAGAGCACGACGAAATCAGTTAAGTGCAATTCATAGATCAGCCGCCGCAGCGCACTCGCCCCGTCTCCATCACCAACGATTTGACATTCAAATGCAACGTTTCGTTGAACAAGAGTGTGGCAAGCGCGGATCAGATCGTCGAAGCCTTTCTTCTCAACAAGTCGCCCCACTGCTAACACCAAAGGAGGGGTGGAAGCGGACAGCGCGCCGCGCAAGGGAAATTTGTTCAAGGGTAAACCGTTGTAGACTCGTGTAATCTTGTTGGCGTACTGCGGGTACGCGGTGCAAAGCTGATCGACGTTAAACTCACTCACTGTGATGACCGCGGCGGCGTCAGCGATTTTCTGCCCGAGCGCGGAGGCGTTCACGCTGCTATCAAAGATGTCCTTCGCGTGAGCAGTGAAGGTGTACGGTACGCCGGTGAGCAGCGAGGCGAGCCGAGCCACCGTCGTCGCGCTGGTGGCGAAATGCGCGTGCAGGTGCTCAATCCCCCTGCTTCGCACGAAGCTCGCCAGTTCTAATGCCTGATAGACTTCGAGCGCATCCGCGCCAACTGCGTCAGCTAGCTCTGCGACGGCGAGGGGTTGATCACTGAGCCAGGGTGCGAGCGTATTCCAAAAATCGGCGCCCCGGACGCTATGCGAAGTGAGGTAGTGTACGGGCGCCCGCACTTCAGCGATCGAGGGCTGGAAGTGGGCGTCTACCGTTGGCCTGAGCGCGAAGATTTCGATGCTCGCACCGGCCGCTTCATGCGCGAGAATCTCGTTCACTACAAACGTTTCCGAGAAGCGGGGGTAACGCTTGAGAACATAGCCGATTTTGCTGGCGCTGGGAGTGAGCGTCATTTAAATCTCACGGTTAGGTGGTTACGCGAATCGCGGCGGACGTTGCCCTGCGCGAAGTCGTCAGCCGGGTTGCGAAGTCGCGGACTACTTCCAATCCGCCGAGGTCGATAGCAGCGCGATGCGGGCTCTGTGTCGCCGACAACAACCACTGACGAATATCGGCGGGGGTCAGAGTTTCGAGCGGGGCAGTGTCCACCAGCCCAAGTTCGGCCAGCCGATCAGCGCGAATCGCCTGCTCTCGCCGAGGCCTGATGCGCGGCGCTAGGAGCGCTGGCTTGCCGAACGACAGCAGCGAGCAAACGGTGTTATAGCCCGCCATCGCGACAACTTGATCGGCGCGCTCGAGCAGCACATCGGCTTCGGGTAAGAAGTCGAACACGGTAAGATTTCGCTGCCGCGCCGCCGATTGACGAATGAGCCTTAAATCTTCCTGCGGCATGAGAGGGCCGCCAATGATAACGCCGTGATAATCTTCGGCCGGGAGAGCCTCGGCAAACTTGAGCGCGAGCGTGGCGCCGTCCTGTCCACCGCCGACCACGCAGGCAGCCAGGCGCTTGTTCGTAGGCAAAGTTTGCAGCAGTCGTTCGGTCGCCAAATGTCCTTCACTGACCCGCCGCGATTGATCAAGAAATCCCGTGAAGCGACACTTCATGACGAGCGGTTTGGGCATGTTGTAGGCGGTCACCGCATTGTAAACCTGGGGATCACCATAAATCCACACCTCGTCGTAGAATCGGTCGAGCACGTCGAGATTGGTTGGGCAGAGCCATTCTTTGGCCACTACGGTTGGCTCGTCGAGAACATCGCGCAAACCCAACACCACGCTCGCTCCTTGTTCGCGCAGTAGTTGCAGCGTGGGCAACAGCTCATCGAAGGCGCCCGCTGGCACCTTGTCAACAATCACTAGGTCCGGCGCAAATGCTTCCACTGCCGCGCGGATCGAATCACTCCGCAATCGCACCAGATCATGCTGTCTAAGTCCGAGGCGAGAGGCCGAGTAGTGCCCGCCAGCATCTTTTGACCAGCGCGGCAACGTTAAACAATCGGCGCGTTCAGGCAGGCGGAAGAAGTTGGCCTCCAAGGCGCCGCAGACCAAGAGGCAAGTGGCGCCGCAAGGCGGTTCGGCGAGTGCTTCCGCGACCAGCATATTGCGCCGCAGGTGCCCCAAACCCATCGTGTCATGCGAATAGAGTAAGACTCGCAAGCCACGCTGCAGACATGGCGCCGCCAATTGCGGTGAGTCAACGCGCAAATTGATTTCGCTACTCGTCATACCGATGCTAGGGGATTCGAGGCAGTTAATCACGTTCTTCTCCACGTCGCTTTGTTGCCCATACAATAAAGGGATAGGCACGCTTGCCAACGGACTAATTCAAACAACTCAATTCAATCATCGCGATGTGAGTGCCCCTTGTTACAAGGCGACACTCATCCTTGGCCGGCAAGTTGAGCGAGGGCCGCCTCCGCCGCTTTGCGCACCTTCTCGTCCGAGTCTTTCGCCACGCGGCGCAGCGCGGGGATCGCGGGCTTGGCCGCGTCGCCGACGTTGGCGAGCGCCTTAACGGCATAGTAGCGGTGATCGGACACTCTGCTTTCGAGCATCTTGGTGAGTTGCGGTGTGGCGACCGCCGCGGCGTCGTCCGAGTTGGCCAAGACTTTTAGCAGGTAATACTGCGTCTCCTCGTCTGCCTTAGCGAGCGCCTTGGCAGCTTCCGCGGCGGCTGGCGCGGCGGCGTCATCCAGCTTGCTCAGCACCTTTGCCACGCGGTACTGGACTTTCGGGCTGGCGTCATCGAGCGCGCCAATGAGTTGCGGCAGCGCTTCGACGGCTTCATTGCCAACGTCCGCCAAGGCTTTAGCGGCGTCGTAGCGCTCTTCGAGACTCGGTGATTCTAGCTGCGCGGCGAGCTGCGAAACCTTGGAACCGCAACCGCCAAGCGCGACGATGCCGCACGCAACGAGCAAGCGCTCAGCGAACCAACGCTTACGGTAATGGATCGACGCCACCATCGGCGATGTCTCCTGCACTGCGAAATACATCTTTGTGAATGTCGTACGCTACCAATCGCACCGATCCGTCCAGCAGCGCGACGTTGATTCCGGGCGGATGCGAAGATCCGAACAACTTCTTGCCGTCGAGTTCGTCCTCATCTCCCAAGTGGTAAACATCCTCCTCGCCCGCGTAATCGGGTTCGGGGATCTCACTCGTGCGGCGCAGTGTGTCTTGATTCCAACCGACGGAATAACCTTCGTTGTCGTCGTCCTGAGGCTCGCCGAGGAAGCCGATGTTCAGCCGCTTGTCCCCCACGGCGATGGTGTGCGAATTGCCGTCAATGACTTTCGCGCCGACGAGCGGCTCGAACCGCTGAATGACTCCCGTCTCATCAAGATTGCTGGCGGCGTAATCAGCCAGGCCGTGAGTGATTGTGCCGGTGGTGGTGAGCCGGGGTTCGTACTTGTCGGGACGCGTGAGCGTTTGTGGCGAACGACGCGAAGGGCAGAAGAAGCTGGGGATCGCCGCGCCGACCGCTGCTACTGGACCTGCGTCTTGCACCGCCTGCTCCTCAATGAACGGCAGAATCTGAAAACCCCAGCCTGCTTTTTGATCGGCTCCAATCGCCACGCGGCCCCCTTTGTACGTCGGCGGCGAGTCCCATTTCCACCCGCCACTAGGATAGAAGCGATGCGTCGTTAAATGACTCTGGAATGCCAGACCAAACTGCTTGAGGTTGTTGACACACTGCGCTCGCCGTGCTGATTCTCGTGCCGCTTGCACCGCAGGCAAGAGCAGCGCGATTAAGATGCCGATGATCGCGATCACGACCAGAAGTTCGACGAGCGTGAATGCCTGTCGGCGACGCCTATGGAAAGTCATCGCAACAACTACGCCAGTGATAAGAATAGCGCTCGGTTCAGGAACCGCAGAGAGGGACGACACAGCGGCGATGAGCCCAAAGTTATTCTTCCACTGCGTGTAGTGCGCTGGGCCAATCACGCCGCCGATTGAGTCGTTCTGTAAGACTGTGGATGTGCCATTGGCATCGCGCCACAGGGTGTAGTCAGCGGTGTCGACGACGCCATTGTTGTTGTAATCGCCTACTACTCCGGCGGCGACAACCAGCAGCGAGAACTGGCTCGCGGTAAGCGCTTGCTGCCAAGAGCGACCGCTCGGCAACAACGGCAGCAATACACTATCAAAGGTTCCGCTAATCGAGGCATTGATCAGGTCGAACTGAGCGCCGATCGCTGGCACATAACCATCGGCGAGCGTGACTCTCAGAAGGCCATCGACGGCGATCGAAGAGGCGTCGATACCCGGATACACGGCCGTGGCGGTGGTTCCCGTCGAGCGCGTGGCGCCGGCGAGGGCGAATTCGGTAGTGGCTCCTGGTCCCAGCGTGGCGGCTCCGCTCACCTGCACCAACGATGATTTCAGGCTCAGAGTCCCGATGGCCGTACCCGCGACGCCTGCCGTTTGCGTGGCCAAATTCAGCGATGTTGAAGTCAGCTTACTCTGCGTTGCGGTGAGCGTTCCTTCAGCGCGGTTGGCAGACTGACCACCACTACCATTGATGGCGCCAATGTCGATACTTCCCGCCGCCGTGAGGTTTACGCGCGTCAGCGTGGCTTGGCCGAAACCGATGGCGCCTTCGCTGGCCGCAGTGGAGACATTGCCGACATTGAGCCCATCCGGAAGAGCGGGAACAGCAGCGCCAATGCTCAGCGCGGCGTCGGTTATGAAGAGTCGCCCATCGCCGCGATTCTGGCCGGCAGTGGAACCGGTGGCAATTCCCACATCGAACCCGCCGCCGAGCGTGCCGCTCGTAATGGAGGATAAGTTAACTATGGCGGCTGAAGTCGAAACCCCGGCCCCGCCAACGGGGCCGACATCGATATCACCGGTGACGGTGAGCGAAGAGGCGGAGCTAATCGTCAGCGTACCGATGCCGTTAGCTCGTGAAGTCATGTCCGCGGAAGCTTGGGCAACATCCACGTCGCCGGCGATGTTCACCGTTGTGGCCGTGATGTTCGCTGTTCCCTGACTGTTGGCGGTAGCGCCGAGTGAAGCCCCCGCTTGGCCAACGTCAAGATCACCACTGCCGGTGAAACCGGTGCGCACCTGCGAAGCGCCGCTCACCGTTAGCGTGCCGTTGCTGGTGAAAGTCGCGGGGCCGAGCGCGTAACTGCT
Organism: Pirellulales bacterium; assembly: GCA_022841705.1. Taxonomy (GTDB): domain Bacteria; phylum Planctomycetota; class Planctomycetia; order Pirellulales; family Lacipirellulaceae. Next base: position 2,044,572 of record JALHQZ010000001.1, on the reverse strand, counting down.
GGTCAGCTCGCCGACATCAAGATCCGAATCACTGGTGAGAGAACCGCCGAGAATTGTTAGCGCCCCGGTCGAACCGTTTCGCGCGATCTCCAATCGATTCACGGCGATCGCGCCGGAGCTCGATCGGGCCTCACCGCCGTTGGCAATGGCGGCGTCGTTCGTGGTACCCGGAACAATTGCCGGGCTCCAATTCGCGGCCGTAAACCAGTCGCCGCCTGCTATGCCTGTTGCGGGGTTGGCCCAGAACGTTTGGCCTCTCGCCATTTGCGGCAGTACGCAGAGAATACCTGTCAGCAACAGAGTTTTGGTGGAGGGTTGAAACATTTAACTCGGAAACAATCGCATGATGTCTAGGTTCGCGGATCGAAAATCCCTGCCGGTTCCAACCGCTTGACAGAATAGCACATTGTTAAGAGCCGGTTAAGAAACTGGCGCCCGCCAACTGCAAGAAAGAATTCTGTCGAAATTGGCAGAATTTCTGTCGCTTCGACCTGCGGCTAATCGCAAGTCGAGAGAGAGCAACAACTAAAGACCGCTAGCGCCGCTACCAACCATCGTTCACGCTGACTGCGTACGCCATCGAGAACTCGTCGATTTCGTTCGGCAAGAACGCGACGTGGCCATCGAGATACGCGGCGTTGACTCCCCCGGGGTGATTGCTCCGTGGCGCCGCGGAGAGGTGGGCGTAAAGCCCGACGAAAGTACTCGCAGTGGGCTGAATACAGGGCATCCCCGCGGCGGCTGAGGCGGCGTGAACGGCAGAACAGCCCGAGAAAACATCGCCGTTTGGTCCCTGGTTGTTTGGCGTTTGGGCTTCGCCAACGCTCTCGGGACTAGCCACATAGACGGCGTGGGTTTCGGCTTGAAAGGGATCACCCACGCCGGTGCCGTCGGGATTTCCACTGGCGAGTTGCGGATGCATATCGAACGCGAGCAAACTGGCTGCGTTCCACGGCGTAGACCACACGCCGCGAATGTCTCGCTCATCATCAAGCGTGCGAACTTCACTCGCTAAGAGCGTGTTTGACATCCCATCTTCGATCGCCGAGACTCGCTGGCCGCCCGCAATAAGCGCTCCCCGATAGAGCAGTTGTAAGTCGGTGTGGAAAGGGCTCGCGTAACCAGCGTAGTTGCCTTTGCCGAAAGCTGGCCGCGAGAATTCGACGGACCGAAAGATCGTTGTAGCGCCTGATTCGCTCGGGCAACTCAGCGTGGCAATCGAAGTTCCAATCGCGGCCGGTGGTTGGTTGAAGACGTTCGCCTTGAAATTGAAGAGGTCGAACCGCGATTGTTCTTCCAGTTCCGGCAAAATGAAGACGAGCCAACCGAACTGTTTACCACCAGTGTGGTTGAAGATCGTAACGTTGCGTTTTTTGTCGCGTTGCAAGGCGACATCTCCCGCCGACGGCAGAACCCCCGAACGCTCTTCGAAGCTGAGCGCCGCCAGCGCTACCTGTTTGAGATTATTGATACACTGCGACCGCCGTGCGGCTTCGCGCGCCGCCTGCACGGCCGGCAGCAGCAGCGCGACGAGCACGCCAATGATGCCAATCACCACCAGCAATTCGACCAGCGTGAAGGCCTTGCAACGATTTAGCGCAGCCATCGGCGGACCGCTCGTTTAGGCCGTGTGACAGAATCGCCGCTCTCATTTTCTTCGCTGCCCCACGCCAGGAAGGCAAGTTCACGCGGCGAGCTTCGCTGTTCTGTGGACGGAGGCAAGCTCGGCGCCGGGACCGGCAAACTTACCGCTGAAACGGGAATGGCGACCGGAATCGCACTGGCGAGCGCCGCGCCGGGGAGCGACGCCCCCATGTTATCGCGCCACAAACTATAATCCGCCGCATCGACCACGCCATCTTGGTTGCCATCGGCGAGCAGTTCGTCGCGCGAGCCAAACGCCGCCAGCCACGCGTCACGGTCGTCAATGGCAACGACGCCATCGGCGTTATAATCCCCAGCCAGTCCGGAAGTCACCACAATCCGCACCGTCGCCGGCTGCGACTCGGTCGCAAAATTGTACGCGGCATAAGTGAAGCGATCCGTTCCGACAAAGCCAGGCGCAGGAGTGTAAGTGAAGGCGCCATTTTCGCTAAAACTCAACGTCCCGTTGCTGGGACCGCTCTGCAGCAGCGTCACTAGTGGCCGCTGTTCCGGATCGAAGTCGTTCGTCAGCGCATTGCCACTCGCCGCACCGCTGCCTTGCGAACGAACCGTGTACCGTGTGTCATCTTGCGCTAGTGGCGGCCCGCCTCCGCCGCCGAGATTCCACACCCAACTCCACCAATCGCCAACGAGCAGATTTACCAGCGGACCAAGTTCCAGCAGTGGCGGTGGTTCGGGGAGCGACTCGACGAAGTTATCCCACAAGTAGGGATCGTTCGAAGCGAAGTTGCCCGGGTACAAAAACAGCGCGCCGAGCTCCGGATTGGGATGTGCGAAAGGGTGCGTTGTCGGGTCGTTTGGGTCACCCACGAAGAGATCCGAAATTGCGCGGCCACGCAAGGCGTAAGTCAGACTCGGTGGGGGGCTACCATTAAGCGTACGGACCACGAACTCGATGGTGTACTCACCCGGATTCAACAGCACGGCCGGAAGACTGCGCGTGTCGCCGGGCGGCGCGGCGATCGTCGCCACCGCCACGCCGCTGGAATTGCGAACCGTCGCGACGACCGCCGTGAGCGTTGAGGTAGCCGCGGCGCCGGTCTCGAGCGCGAAGTGCATCAGTTGCGGCCGGGCAACGTAGAGCGTATGAACGCGGCCGTTAACCGCGCCACCGGTTGTGCCGCTGGCCATCAAGGTGAGCGGCGTCGCGTCGGCGCTGAAGACTGCGGTCAGCTCGTAGTTGCCGGTGTTGAAGACGCTCCCCGCATCGGCGGCTTGCACCTCGAGTACGTAGTCTTTGTCGCGCTGAATGCCTGTCGCTTGGATGACAAAATCGCCGGCGCCGCTGGCGAGAATCGTCGCCGCGACCGGCTGCCAGTTTTCGTTCAGCAGCCGCACTTTCGGCCGCAGCCCGCCCCGTTCGAGCGAGCGAATGGCGACGGTGAGCGTATCGAGCGCCGCCATATCGGGCGACTTGATGACGAAATGATCGATGTCAGTTGCATCGGAAATACTGCCGATCGTTTGGTAGCGCGTCTGCGGGACGAAGCCGGGCTGAGTTTCGAGGTCGAGGCCTAATCCGGCATCGTCGTCGGTATGGCCGTCATCGTTCAAGAACTCGTTTTCGAGATCGTTGTCAAAAAACCCGCCGAGCGCCGCTTGCGAAAGATTGCGGTACTTGCCGCTGGCAAGCTCTGCCACGAGCATGGGATCTGCTTGGTTGGCGCCGTTGTAGGTGACAATCAGCGAGTAACCGCCGATGCCAAACACGCCGGGGTCGGCGCCTTCGATCCGCACATAGAAGTCGGCATTCTGCGTGATGGTTGGCAAATTGAGCACCAGTTCGCTACCACCAATCGTGGAAGCGGTTGCCGTCGCCAATTCCTGCCCTGCAGCGTTCAGCAGCGCCACTTCGGGCATCAGGAGACTGATCCCGTGCGAGCGCAGCGTAATGGTCATACTGCCGGTGTATCCGCCTGGCGTATCGATGAAGAAGTAATCTCGATCAGTAGTCGTGGTAATGTCGCCGTAGACGATTGAGGGCGCCGACCCGCCGTTGCCGCCGGGAAGTTCGTTTCTAAGCAGCGGAGTTGCCGTTATCAGCGAGTCGTTATCGGTGTAGGCGCTGCCGTTTTCAGTGTGCGCTTCGTTGGCGTCCGCAGCGCGCGCACCGTGCAGTGCTTGCAGATTGGCGATGTCCGTCGCCGTTGGCTGTTTGACCGTCGGCGTCGTTTGCGTGAAGAGCGGCGAGTTCGGGTCGGGGCTGTCCTTCAGGCCGAATACGTTGCCTGCTTCGTGCATGGCGATCGCCAAAATTTGGTCGACCGTTTGGTAGTTGAAGTCGGTATTGAACAGCACATCCGCCAGCCACGTGCCGGAAAGCAAGTTATTAACCGGTACGCTCACGGCGCCGACTTCGCTGCTGGCCACGACACCGCCGATGCGAATGTCTCCAAACCGCGCGTCCCCCTGGCTGGCGCCGGGGAAGCCGAAGGGTTGTCCCCCATCGGCCACCACACCGATATCCGCATTCGTATGTACGGCCCAGGTTTGAAAACCTCGCAGAATCGCTTCCCGCCACGCGGGAGTTGAAGCGATCGCATTGAAATCGGCCGCCAGTCCGCTGAACTGCCCGGCGAGCGCCGTGCCATCCGGTGCGAAGCTGAGCGTAAAATGCGGATCGACCCCCACCAGTGTTCCGGCGGCGCCGTCGAGCGCGTAGCGAGGTTCGAGCGCTTCGAACCGGCGTGGCCGGTGCGCGTTCGAATTGGAGCGATGTGATTTCAAGCGGTGAGAGTCGAATAGGGTGCGATGTCGGGGCCAACTATTAGTTTACCAAAGCATCGGGCGAACGGAACGAGCGAGTCGCGTTTTCCCACGCTTTGCGGGCTGCTTTTAAGTCAGTGTAAGCGGGAAGCTTGCGGAGGTTCGCCAAATCGTCGTCCGTTTCCGCCCGGGCGGCGAGCGTTGCGTCCCGCTCGATCGCTTCCGCTAGCAGCGCTAAGCCGCGAGCGGACTCGTCAGCATTGCTAGGCGCGGTGAGAGATAGCGCGCACGCGGCTTGGAACAGGATGATCGGTTCCCGCGAGTTGGCGAGCGCTGCTTCTACATCTCGCGCTGATGCTTTTTCATCGCCTTGCCGCGCGTGAAGCACGGCGCGGCCGATCAATGCTTGCGCGGAGTGAGGTTCGAGTTTAAGCCAAGCGTCAAACGCGGCGAAAGCTTCGTCGGGTTTGCTGAGGCGGTCAGCGGAGACGTGGACGATGTTCTCCAGCACCAGTCGCGATTGCGGATTCAGTTCTTGCGCCTTCTGAAGATCGGCGAGCGCTTTCTCGGGCGCGAATTGTAGCTGCGCCATCCCGCGAGCGACCCAGCCGAGTTCGTCGTCGGGCGTGGCGGTGATGCCGGCCTGAAGGTCTTGTAGCGAGCCCGCTTTGTCACCGGTGCGCGCCCGCACCTGAGCCCGAATGAGGTACGCCCGGGGCGAACAATCGGGCAGCGCAATCGCCGCGTCGAGATCGGCGAGCGCTGGTTGCAACTTGCCGGCCGAAAGTTGGGCGAGCGCGCGGTTCAGCAGGATGCTGGGCGACTTGCCTACCTTGCCGAGTGCAATTGTGAAATCGGCGGCGGCCGCTTCGAACTCGCCCTGCTGGTAGCGGCATAACCCCCGGTTGAAATAGCCAGTCGATGAACCACCATGCAGCGCGGCGGCGGTGGTGTAACTCCCTTCGGCGGCCGGCAGATCGCCCAGCGCTGCCTGGCAATTTCCACGTAGGAGCCACACAACCGGATCGGTGGGCCTTTCGTTTGCGAGCAGTTCAAGTTGCGGCAAAGCACTCGCGTAATCTTGTTCGCTGAGCAGCTGCTGCACGTTCAGCAAACTCTCTGCGGGAGCTGTGGCGGCTAAGTCCGCATTCTTCAGGACGGGTTCTCCGCGCAGCAACTGACGCTGACGTTCGAGCGCCTTCTGCGACCCGGCGCCAATGGCCCATTCTGCGGCCCGTGAGTTCGCTTCTAAACCGCGCGCGCGGTGCTTTTGCGATTCGGTTTCAGTGACGGCCAGTTTGGCGAGAATCGCCTCGCCACGCGCTGATAGGTAATTCAACTCAGTGAGCCGTTGGGCGAGTTCCGTTTGCTGTTCGGCGGAAAGATTCTGAAACCACGGTTGTTGGCGAAGTTCGGGCGTGGAACCGGCGAGCGGTTCCAGTACGCCGCGCACTACGGCGAGCCCGCGGTTAATCGGTTCCGCTTCGCCATCAGGAACACTGAGTGAAATGCGAGCGGCGTCCGCTAACGTTAGGAACTGCTGGTAGCGCTGGGCGGCATCCAGCTTAGCGAGACGCGCGTTGCGGGCGACGAGGGCGCTCGCGAGGATCGCTAGTAGCACCGCCGCCACAGCAGCGACGGAGGTCGCCGAGACCAACTTCGGGCGCCGCCGCCGCCATTTGGAAAACCGTTCTTTAACGGAGGGATTGGGCGCATGACGGAGCGGCAGGTGGTGCAACTGCCGCTGGAGGTCTTCCTCCAGATCGGCCATCGAGCGATAGCGATTCTCCGGCGCCGGCGCGAGGCATTTCGCTACGATCGCCGCCACCGCGGGAGAGGCAGAACGGTTGAACTGGGTCACGAGTGGCGCGGGTTCGAGCCGTTCAGTTCGCATGGCGAGCAGGTCTTCATCGCGCGTCGCGGCGGCCTCGCTGTACGGCCGGCGCCCGCTGAGAAGTTCAAACAGCAGTGTCCCGACCGAGTAAATATCGCTCGCCGGGCCCACTCGACCCCCCTGCACCACTGCCTGCAAATGTTCTGGCGCCATGTACGGCAGCGTTCCGCCGACAGTCAGCGATTCGCGGCCGTTGACGACCGTTTCGTCAGACAGATTGAAGTCGAGTACCAGTGGGCGGCCATCATCGGTCAGTAAAATGTTCGCAGGCTTCACGTCGCGATGCACGATGCCCCGGTCATGCGCGTGGCCCAGACCCGCCGCGATGTCGCTCACCAACGTGAGCACGGCATCGACGTAGTTGAGTTTTTGCAAGCGCGGATCGAGCGGTCGGCGTTCAGTTGGTTTCACACCGCGGGGCGTGGTGATCGTGCGATCACCCACGACGGTTTCATCCTGTTTGGCGACCAACGTTGATAACAACTCTTGACCCGAGCGGGGCAACTCTTGCCGCCCCACCAGATGCCGCATTAAGTCCGCAAGCGTGCGTTCGCCAAAGAACGGCATACAGACCGCTACCAAGCCATCGACTTCATGCACCGAGTGAATCGGCATCACGTGCGTATGCTGCAACCGCGCGAGGTGCTGCGGTTCGAGCGAGCGCGTCGGCGAAAGTTTTAGCACTACCGCACGCTGGCCTAAGTCACGCTGCTCGGCAAGCATCACCCGTGCAAATGCGCCGCGGCCCAGCTCGCGAATCAACTTGAACTCGCCGAAGTAGCTTCCCGCTGAGGGAAAAGCCTCATCCGATTCGCTGCCCGCAGAATCCGCCTCGCCTTCCGGCCAAGTGGTGGAATCGACTCCGTAGCGGTCGCGGTACTCGCCGCGTTCGACGTGATCGCCGGCGAGCCGGCGCTGGCGGTACTCTTCGTACGCGGGGCCGCTCAGCAGTTCGCGATTGCGGAAAAGTTCGGGCGCCGCCGGGCGGTATTCGTCCAGCCGCCGGCGCTGGCCGCTTTTCCAGGCGTATTCCAGATCGACGCGCACCAGTTCCGCCGCAGTTTCGGCAAAGAGCGGGTGACCGCGCTCCGGCAGGAAATCGTTCCAGCGCGCTTGGGGACTGGTTTGCCGCTGCGATTCAAAGCGGTCGACCAAGTGTGCGACCAGCGCCCAATCATCAGTCACCACAGTGGTTTTTACTTGGCCCGTCATGATTCGCCGGCGCCTCCGTCGATGAGGCCGCGCAGCGCGGTGCGAAAGTTTTGCAACGTCCGCTCGACCGTGCGATTCGATCGGCCGGTGCGCTCGGCAATCTCTTTCACCTCATGCCCTTCGATACGCAGCTCGATGATTTGCCGGTTCGCTTCGGGCAAAGTGACGATCAGTTCATCGATCACCATCCGGAGCGCGTCGTACCCGACCTGATCACTGGCGGCCAGGCCCGCTTGGTCCGCTTGCTGCGGCGTGACGCCCCAAGTTTTGGTGACGTCGCGCTTCTGCGCGCGGTGATGCACGGCAAAGTCCCGCACCTTGTGCAGCGCGAGCACCAATAGAAGCCGCCACAGTTCATCGCCGGGGGGAACTTCGTACAGCCCCGCAGCGGCGCGGCGGAAGAACGTGCGGAAGACGCTTTGCACCACGTCATCGGCATCGAACCGCGAGGCGAGCTCCGCTCCAGTTTGTCGCCGTGCGAGCGCTTCCAGCCGCCGCGCGTACCGCCGGTACAGCGCCGTGGCGGCGTCGTCATCGCCTCCTTGAAACCGGCGCAGCAGCGACCGGTCCGAAGTGGATTCGCTGGCGGCGGAAGATTGGGCTTCTTGGGTCATCATGGTTCGAGCCGGTCGTCAGTGCGCGCAGAGGTTGCTCACACTCTGAGGAGCCGATTCGACCCATTCTAACCGCCATTGGCGGCGAAAACACTTAACTAACGATTCTGTAAGGATTTGCGTCGGCGGTTTTGCGGTTTTTCAGACGTTTTTTCGCGGCGGATGGCGACGCTCGGTTGGGCTCTTCCTGGTAGCCGAGCGAGTGTCTCGGACGAGGCGAGGCAGCCAACGACGAAATGGTATCTGTTCAAAAAGGGAACTCTCATGAAAATGGCCTGGCGATTCACGCCGCTGGCGCTCGCGGTCACCGGCGCCCTGGGGCTATCGGCCCACGGTTCGATCTACGGCACGATGTCGAACTTCGACATCTACAACGAAACCGAAACGGAAGCCCACGGGGCCGAAATTGAGCTAGAAGGCATCGACAGTTTTGATCTCAGTCGGACGTTTCCGGCGCACTTCGACAACAAGTCCGTCGATCTCTACAACGACGCCAGCGGTTCCGGCGTGCGGATCAAGTACACCGGTTACAACTTTGGTGGCCGGACTTCGCTGGCGCCTACCGTGGGGACTTCCACTAACGGCCACACCTGCGTTAACACGCCGGGGTGCGAGCACTTTGGCTTCTCGACGATCGGCGCCTCTCCCACCGGCGCTAAGTTCTATTGGCTCGACGTAAATGGAATGCGAATCGGTGGCGCGCCGCAGCAGATTCCGTTCTCGGGTTATAACTACATTCCCGCTGCCGGCGGCGGAGCGCCGCGCCTGGAGGTCGAGATTGAACCGGTGGAAGTGCATCCACAACGCGCCGACTCAGTGTGGCTGAAACTGTTCAAAACCAAGTTCGAACGCGCGGTGGATCTCGACGAGCTGATGTCAAATAACGGCATTGTGCCGGAAGACGCTGCCGAGACCGAAACCGAATGGGAACTTCTCGAAGAAGGCAGACCCAAGCAATTTAAGGACGATTTGGACGATGGCAGTGTCAAGGCGATTATCCGCCGCTTCGAATACTACACGTATACGGGCCCCTATGACGAAGAGCACGAAGTCAACAGCGCATGGACGGGCGAAGGCGATCCCCCAGCGGGCGAATTGGGACAGTTCATTTCCGCGAACATGGAGGCGGCCAACCTGGAAGCCCCGGCTCGCACCCACGGCGACTTTAATAACGACGGTCAGGTGGACGCCGCCGATTTCACGCTCTACCGCGACAATCATGGTCGCGAAGACGATGACATCGCCGACGCCGATGAAGATGGCATGATCGACGAAGCCGATGTCGAAGTGTGGCGCACCTACTACGGCGTGCCGTTCGCGCACAACGCGCTGGCGGCTTCGAGCGCCGTGCCGGAACCAACGAGCGTGATGCTGGCGATCAGCGCCGGGCTCGCGCTCGTGGTTGCGGTTCGCAAGCGGTAACGACCTCTCAACTTGAAACTTGCACGACCGCCGAACTTGGGAGCAGTGGGTCCCGGGTTCGGCGGTCGCTTTTTGCCATTGACCAAGTCCACAAATTGGAGGCGGCGGGAATCGAATCAGGGGTCGCGATTGCGTAAGTTGTTGATTGCCATAGAGTTGCGACTTGGCCTCAAGGCCTGTCTGCATATTGTCTGCACGGGGAGCGTCACGGTGCGGCAAGCTCTGTCGCGTTTTGGCACTCCAGCGATGTGGATGTGCCGCTGAGACCTAGTGTAGAGTTCGTCTGCATCGCATCGTTCAGCGGGATTCTCAAACGCCACGAACGACGCGCGGCTTGAGGTCCGAGTCGCTTCGCCTTCTCGAGGTCGCTCACCAAGCTGCGAGCGCTACTGCGCTCTCGATGCTCGAAACTTGTCTCAGGGCTGGCATGGACGGCGTCATCGGTGGTTGGGCGGCGACAATTGGAAGGGGTTTTCTTGGCTGGTTGAGGTCGATCTCAAGCTGGGAATGTCGAGGTTTTTGGCGACGCGATTATTTACACCTCACGGAGTAGTTCAACTCGGTGACTCCATGACCCATCATCACTTTCGATCACCATCTCAACACTTTCGCCGCTTGGGGCGTGAATCGTGATGTCGTGATGCAACGGATGAATGTTAGCTTTCATGGAAAATGGAGCACCGGAAAACAATACCTGCGTAGACTCTGTTACCTTGCAACACTCAAACATACTCTTAATTTCATCGTCACTCGACATTTCCATCTTCGTGCAACCTAGATCACTAGCTATCTTTTGAATATCTAACTGCTGAATCATTCCGTCTACTATCACCACACTACGAGGCCCGGAGCCGATCGATTGGGGTTGGAATAAATAAAGGGACTCTCCTTTGGCGCACCAAAATGAAAAGTGAGAAGTGAGCGGTTCAAGGTTGTATTGAGCGGGAGTGTAGACGGTAGACACCATATGGCCCGCCGTGTCAATAAAAATGACCGAGCTTCGGACGACTGTTCTTACAATGTTAGGAGATGCCATTCGTGAACGGGGTGTGTATGAAACTACGTCCGAAAGTATCCAAACACCAGACGCGCTTTCTAACACAATTACGTCGTCTACTTGCTGCTTGCTTATTTTTTCTTGGTTGTTACATCCCACGACGATTTGCAAAGAAAACAGCACTACAACGGTTGCTACTGCACTCACAGCATCGCATTTACTTTTTTCTTTATACAGCATGATGATTCGAGTAGTTGAAAAGGAACTAAGCATCTGTGGGAGGCTTTCGAGTTGCTTAGACCGTGTTTTGAAATTGCTTCAAGTTGAAAAACCAGCTACGGCGCCGGTTCTTTGGATTCTCAGTTCAAGGAAGCCGGAGCCGCAGCATGGACAGCGAATGCCAGTATCCCCGTGATGTGACGAACGAACAATGGCGAATTCTCAAGCGGCTCCTTCCGCGGCCCGCGCGTCGTGGTCGCAAGCCGATCGATCGACGGCGGGTTCTCAACGGGATCTTGGATGTGGTTCGCAGCGGCTGCCAGTGGCGGATGCTGCCGCGAGATTTTCCGCACTGGAACACGGTCTACGGGGTTTTTCGCCGCTGGCGCTTGGCGGGAATCTGGCAGCAGATTCACAACGCCTTGCGCGAACAGGTTCGCCAGAGCGTCGGCAAGAAGCCCACTCCGACCGCGGCGATTCTCGACAGTCAATCGGTTCGCACGGCCGAGGGAGGCGAAGAACGCGGCTACGATGCCGCCAAAAAGATCACTGGTCGCAAGCGGCATCTGGCGGTCGACACTCTGGGACTGGTGCTCTCCGTCGTGGTTTCGAGCGCGAGCTGGCAGGATCACGACGCGGCCTGCTTGGTGTTCAACGAACTCCGGAAGTCGTTCCGTCGATTGAAGGTGATTTTCGCCGATAGCGCTTACGGACGCAACGAGTTGCCAACCTGGGTGCAAGAGATCTTTGGCTGGGTCTTGCAAACCGTCCTTCGTCCCGTGGGCAGGAAGGGTTTTGTGGTGCTGCCCAAGCGCTGGATCGTCGAACGCACCTTTGCCTGGATCAGTCGATGTCGTCGGAATGCGCGAGACTATGAGCGAAAACCAGAAAACAGCGAAGCCATCATTCAGCTCACCATGATCGCGCTGATGTGTCGGCGACTCGGAAACATCAATTTGTGAATTTCAAAACACTCTCTAAAGGGCACGCGCCATCGAAGTGTTCTTCATTCGGGTCAGCGCCGTTCGCAATCAGGGCGATGACCGAATCAAACTCGTTCTTTCGCACTGCGTCGTGAAGGTCGGTGTCGACTAACTGGTCTTCACTTGGATAGTCATCGTCCATCAGTTACCTCCTTTTCGGCTTTCGGAGATTTGCTGGTCTGCGCCATACTGTTGGTACGACACACCCAGAAGTGATTTTTTGGCTAGCATCGATGGTTTTCTACAGAGCCGAGGTGAGCGACTTTCTCGGACGCTCTGCCGATCGGCGCAATGAGCGCAGCAATGGCGATCCGTGGCATCGCTCTGACATCCAGTTAACCGAGGTGACGAGCTTCCCGGGCTGAGAGACTTATCACAAGCGTAGCAAAGCAGTTATTTCTTTTCGGCGGCCGGCGGACCGGTGCGGCGAATCGACAGTTGAACAATGCCTTCGTGCGGAGCGACCTTCGCCGTATGGTACTGGTGCGGACAGGGATCGGCGAACTTCATGCCGCCGAAGTGGACTGGCGTTTCCAAGTGGCCGTCGTCGACGAGCTCGAGATCGGAACCTTGTTCCACAACAAGTTCCGTGCCGTCGTTCCAGGTCAGCCGCCGCGGCGTACGATGCGGATCATCCATGAACCACCACGTGACGGGCTTGGTCGTGTGGCGGGTGAAAGTGAGCCGGCCTTGGGGAGCGAGTTCCAACTTCTGGACGCCAACGGCTTGCGATTGCGGGCCTACACAGCGGATTAGCGCCGTCCGTCCGTCATCGGCGACAAGCATGTCCTCGACCGGTGGCGAAGGCTTGTTCGGGTCGGCGGTCTTCATGAGATCGACGAAAACCGCGCGTCCTCCCGCGTGGAGGACGACGCCGCCCTTGAGCATCGCGACCACGATGCTTCCCTCCTCAAACGACTCGCGGAGATACGCCTCGTTGACGGCCGGTTCAGGAAACTCGAACACCCGCGGCAGCCCTTGCTCGGTGACGGCGGCAACTTCGGGGGCGTGCCACAACAAGGCGTAATGGCCGTAGCCGAACAGCAGTTCCTCTTTACGCGTCGGCGTAATGAACCGCGTTCTTTGGAGCGAGCCCAGAGTTGTGTCCCAACTGGCGAGGTACTGGTAGATTGATCGTCGATCGTGACGGGCAAGATAGGTGAGCACCGGAGACCAATAATTCAGCTGACCGTAATTCGGCCCGAACAGGACCGACCGATGCGGTTCGTTTGCCTCGAACCGATCCGGGTGAGGGCCCGCGACGGCGGCTAACGCCATCCGTCCAGGCAGCGACTCCGGAAACTCTTGGAACAGGTCGCGACCCGTCACCCGTTTCAAGGCCTCCATGAACTGGATGCGATGCAGCAAAGTCGAGGCCCAGAAGTTCGAGGATTGATCGCTCGTGCCGCTAGGAGTCAGCGCTTCGGGCAACAGGTAATCGACGTGCTTGCGAATCGCTAAGTCCAGCCAAGCCTCGGCTTCGTCTTCCTCGCCCAACAGCGCGAGCGCGGCCACGCCGAACGGTGCAGCGTCGACGCTGCCATGGTGCTTGTTGTAACCCGCGCCGGCGTTGGTCGGCTCGAGGAAGAACTCGTGGTACGCTGATAACACGGGTACGATGGCGCCGCGGATTTTGTCACGTTCCTCGGCGGTCAAGCGCGGATAGAGCAGGTCGTAGCCCACGGCCAACCCCTTGTGAATTCGCAGCACGGCATAGGCCTTGCTCGCATCGGGGGGATTGTCCTTCTCCTGCCCCCACACCCGGGCCGCCGCCAGAAGCCAACTGCGGGCGGCATCGAAATACGGATCTTCGTCGGGCGGCGACAGGACGCTCGCAAACGCCAACGTCTCGACGATCGCTAGGTCGTGCATCGCCGCGTAGAAGCGATCATAGAGGTTCTCGAACTGGGGGTCCTCAGCTTGAGTGGGAATCCACTCGGTGCGCGGCGGTTGGAGGCGACACCAAGCGGCGCTTGCGAGAAAGTTATCCCAAATCCGCTGACGGAGCGGGTTTTTCGGCGCTTGCAAAAACGCGTCCCGCTCGGCGAGTGTCAGGTACAACCGCGGATGGGGCGCAATTGTCGGCTTGTCGGGGGCGGGCGCGTCTGCAACGGCGCTGGCGGAGCAACACGCTCCGATCGCCGCTGCCAGGATGAGGCGCACCACAACGACCGGAAGCCGTCGTTGTTGTGCCCTCATTGCTCCATCCTTATACCCGATTATCAAGACGGGCTTGTCTGCCGTCGACAATAGACGCCGGCTAAGGCAGCGTGAGCCTGCAACAGCTCAAAAACATCGCGAGGCCGGGCGTCAGCGCGCTCGGCCTCGCGGACTGTCAGAAAAAACGCTTAGCGACGACGACGCGCTAGTAACACCAACCCGGCCAGCGCAAGACCTAAGCTAGCAGGTTCGGGGATGGCCGTTACTTTCAGATTGTCGATCCAGAAAGGTGTGTTCGTTAAGAAGTTTGGCCCGAACGCCGAACCAATTGCCAGCACGTTGAATCCCTTCGTGGGGCCAGTTGTTCGCCAAGGCACAAACTTCGAACCATCTTTCTCAACGAAGTTGCCGTTGACCTGCAAGGTGTAGGTCTCGTTCGGCAGGATCGTGTAGGCGATCTTGTACGCAGTGTCCGGCATGATGGGGTGCCCATTGGAAGGACCGGTCGCGTTGTCGAAGAAATAGTAGCCGACTCCGTCCTGGATGCGGAAGTTGCCGTAGACGATTGTGTCCCCAACGGTGTTCGGAAACGCCGTATCGAAGCCAAGGCGGAGATCGAGATACGACCAAAACTTTGTGTCGGTTTCTGGTCCGCCCGGACGGTCGTTCTTCATGTAGAGGTCGAACTCGAGCGTGCCGTGGCGGTAGGTCGTCCCGGGCCGTCCAAGTTCATTGTTCCAGACGGCGAACGGCCAGACGTTGGGATTCGCCGAGCCGCCGTTGAAATTGTCGAATACCAGGCTCTTGTTGCCAGCCGGCCCAAAGGGATCGGGCTGCGGGCTGCTTGAGTCGACGACCTCGAGGTCGGAGCCAGGACCGTTGGCTCCAAGGGCGATGTCGATGGTGTTGGTCGTCGAGCCGACCGCATCATCGTCGAACGTCTCGTCGAGCAAGACTTGGCCGCGAGCGGCCGCCGCCGACATGGCGCAGCAAAGTGCAGCCAGAGAGAGAAAACTAGCAAACCGGAACGAAATCATTGGAACTACTCCCTCGGACGATGCCGAAATCAAAGAAAGAACTGAAAGTAAACGAGCGAATTGCCTCTAGAAACAGCTCCTCGGACTACTCGCGATCGCCCGAGTTCACCCTCGGGGTAATTCGCGATCATACCTAAATCTCAGTCCACGCCTGAAAGTAACAACGAGTCTTAATTGAATTTCGCCTGCTTGCCGGTCGAAAGTTTCCCCGTGTTTGCACCCCTTTCTGAACGAAGAATTTAACTAAAAGTGAATGCACTTCTCATGAGTCTATTGAATTGAAACCGGCTGTCAAGCTTTTCCTCAGATTTCGCACGTATTTTCCGTGGGAATGTTTGCTGGGCCTGCGAGAAACACGAAATCTTGGGGGTGATTGCCGCCTCCCCGCCATTAGGCCGGCAATTCGAATCTTGAACCGTTCAAAACGTTGTCCTGGACGGCGAAATTTGGTAGGTCCCCGTGGTTTATTGAGCAATGACAGCCCGCGCTTCACTCGGGGCGCGCCGCTGATTGTCGCCTTCGGTCGGGGCGAACTCACTGGGCGAACTCGCGCCGCCGACCTGCCGAAAAGTGGTGCGGGCTTCAAGGGGATCGGTGGGGGTTTCCCGAGCAAAAATCGACGTTCGGGCCGCTTGAAAGTCTATTTGCCCCGTTGACCTGGCGTTCCCACCCTATTCGGGCACGAGGCGTGCCCGCTACGAAGGATTGTAATCCACTGCCGTGGCCGGTACGCCGCGATTGGCCGCCGACCCCCCCGCTGGCATCGGCTGGTCGTCCGACCTGTGAAACGGCTGGGGACAGGGTCTTGTGGCCAGTGATGAAGTCCTGGACACGACTGATCTTCGGCCCTAAGATGCAAAAACTGCATTCACTTTAGCACTTTCGGTTCCGACCTGAGCGGGCTGTCTCACGGGGCCGCTTCAGGTTCACGCGGCGAGCTGCCTCGCGTGATTGGGGTATTGGGAGAGGAGCACTCGAACGCATTCAGTCGCAGCTTCCGTAAACCATCAGGCCACATTTTGGTACGTTTTCGAATCACCTCGAACTGGCTGCCTCGACTTAGCGCCCAAAGTGCTCGCGCGAACTTAGTCCGCGCGCTTTTCATGCGAACATTGCTCGCAGTTCTTCTCTACGGGGGGATTTCCCAGCCGCATGTGAACGCCGCTGCGGCGGAGATGCTCGAAGCCGGCGCGACCAACTTGGACAGGCCCGCCGCTGAGGAGTGGAGGGTCGAATTGCCGCGCACCAAGCCGACGGAACCGCCTCAGGTTTCTCAAACATTTACAGTCCATCCCGAATTGAAGTTTGAACTTGTGGCGCAGGAGCCGCAAGTCGTTGACCCGGTCGCGATGGCGTTTGACGAAGCGGGCGCGCTTTACGTCGTTGAAATGCGCGACTACTCCGAGCAAGCGGAAGAACGGCTCGGCCGCGTCCGCCGTCTGACTGACACGAACGGCGACGGGCTGTATGAAACCAGCACGGTCTTCGTGGAAGGTCTCTCCTGGCCGACCGCGGTGTGCTGTTACGCCGGCGGCGTTTACGTAGCGGCGGCCCCCGATGTCATTTTCTTGCGTGACGATAATGCTGATGGCGTAGCTGATGTACGTCACGTGATTTTCACTGGACTCGGGCGAAGCAATGTGCAAGGTTTGGTGAATAGCTTCCAGTGGGGTCTCGACAACCGCATTTACGCGGCGGTGAGCAGTTCGGGCGCCGAGTTCCGCCACGTTGCGAATAAAGCGGGTGGCGATTTACAGCTTGCGGGGCGCGACTTCTGTTTTGATCCGCGCACGCAATTGGCCGAACCTCTGACAGGGGGCGGGCAGCACGGCATGTGTTTCAACCGCTGGGGGGACCGCTTCGTCTGTTCGAACAGCGATCACTTGCAAGCCATCGTGTTTGAAGAGCGTTATCTGCAGCGGAATCCATTCCAAGCGGCGCCCGGCGCGCGGCGCTCGATCGCTGTTGATGGCCCGCAGGCGGAAGTTTATCGCACCAGTGAAGTCGAGCCATGGCGGGTGCTACGCACGAAGATGCGTGTTTCCGGTTTCTCGCCAGGCGCCATCGAAGGGGGCGGGCGCGCCTCGGGTTACTTCACCAGCGCCACCGGGGTGACAATCGATGAAGGGGGCCTCAACGAGTGCGTTGCGCTCGTGGCCGATGTCGGCAGCAACCTCATCCATCGCAAACTGTTGATCCCCGATGGCGTCACCTATCGCGGCGAACGGATTGACGCTGAAAGTGAGGTCGTTGCCTCCGCCGATAATTGGTTTCGGCCCGTGCAGATGTGCCTCGGTCCCGATGGCGCCATTTACGTGGCGGACATGTATCGCGAGGTGATTGAACATCCCTTGTCGTTGCCGCCCGAAATCAAGCGTCAGCTCGATTTGACGAGCGGCAATGACCGCGGTCGCATCTATCGCCTCGCGCCAGCTTCCTACAAGTACAGCCCGCCGACGTTACTCGGCGATGCGACGAACGCCGAATTGGTGCGCGAACTCGAGCACACTAATCAGTGGCGGCGAACCACCGCTGCGCGGCTGCTGTACGAGCGGCAAGATGCGTCGTCCTTGACGCTGCTGACCGAACATCTCGCGAACACGGACAACCCGGTCGCCAAACTTTCGCTGCTGTATGCCCTTGAGGGTTTAGGGGCGCTCGAAGAGTCGCACCTGAAGATGGCGCTGGCTGATCGTCACCCCCAAGTCAGACGACACGCGATACGGCTTGCGGAATCACGGCTCGATAAATCGGCAACGCTCTTTCGTGCGGCGCGCCAGCTTGCGACAGACCCGGAACTGCTCGTCCGTTTTCAGCTTGCGCTTTCGCTCGGCGCCAGCACCGATCCGCAAGTGGCCGACACGCTTGCCCAACTCGCCCTATCGAACACCGATCACGATGTCATCGCGGCGACGCTCATTTCGGCTCACTCCTGTGCGGGGTCGTACCTCAAGCAGGTGGTCATTGACGGCGGTTGGAGGAATAGCCCCACGGGAGAGCTCGTCGTCGGGGCGCTGATTTCGCAAATCAAACAACAACAGCAGCCGGAGGATATCGCCGAGCTTGTCGAGTTACTCGACTCGCAGGATATCGCCGACCTCCGTTCGCCGGCTGTCGCCACCACAATCGCGGTGGGCGCCATTGAGAACCAGTCGAATACCCCTTCAGCGCTTGCTAGAGCTTGGCGAGAGTCGCTCGCCCATGCGCTACCCCTCGCGCAGCAAACGCTGAGCAAGGCGAACGCATCAGCCGCCGAGCGAGTGACGGCGGTAAAGCTGCTCGCTCTTGCCGACCTCGGCGTCACCAAGCCGACGCTCATCGCCAACCTGGCCGTGGCTGACAACCCGGAACTGGCCAACGTGATTGTCGCCGCGCTTGGGCAGCGCGACTCGCCACAGGTGGCGGAGATTGTGCTGGCCGCCTGGGAGCAAATGGACCCCGCGGTGCAAGAATCGGCCGCCGATCTACTCTGCACTCGCGGCGAGTGGGCCCGCACACTGCTGACGGCATGCGAGCAGCAGCAGCTTGAGTTCACCACCCTGCCGACCACCTGTACGACGGCGCTCTGCAATTTTCCCGAAGAGGAAGTTCGCCAGCGTGCACGCGAGCTTCGCGGCCAAGCCGATCCGGTCGATCGTCAAACGGCTTTCAAGGATTATCAAGAAGTCCTGGCTCAGCGCGGCGACACGCAGCAAGGCTCGAAAATCTTCGCCCAGCACTGCGCGGTCTGCCATCAAGTGGAAGGCAAAGGTTATGCCATTGGCCCCAGCCTCACGTCGATGGCCAGCCGCGGCGGAGAATCGCTGCTCTACAATATTCTCGTGCCGAACGCCGAAATCGATCCCCGCTATGCGGCAGTGACGATTGTCACTGTGAATGGCCGCGTGGTGACGGGCATCATCGCCGCCGAATCTGGCAGCAGTCTCACGCTGAAGGGCGCTAAGGGGGAACTCTCTACCGTGTTGCGCAGGGACATTGATGAGCTGCTGCGTTCCGACTCCTCTCTGATGCCTGAAGGCTTCGAAAAATCGCTCGACAAAGCAGCAATGGCCGATCTGCTGGCTTACTTACAGGCTTCGACCCAGACGAGTGGGACACAGGAGTGAACGGTTACTGCAAACTGGCCTGCATCTCGCAATCGGGTCGCGAGGGCGATAAACTTCACTCCGTGCGCAGTTGGCCCATTTGCCGTGAGTTCACAACGCCATGTCTCACCCTGCAAACCCCGCTTCCGAAAATCGCGGTAAATGGATGGCGCTGGTCGCCGCGCTGTTGGGGTGGATGTTCGATGGTTTTGAGATCGGCATGTTCCCGCTGGTCGGGCCGGCGGCGCTGGACGATTTGCTCTCGGCGGAGCTCACTTCCAACGCCAATCTCAAGGGCGAATGGTTCGGCGTGATCATGTCGGTCTTCTTGATCGGCGCGGCGACCGGCGGCGTGTTGTTCGGGTGGCTGGGGGATCGGATCGGCCGCGTCCGCGCGATGTCGCTGGCGATTCTGACCTACGCCCTGTTTACCGGTCTGTGCGGATTCGCGGCTGAAGCGTGGCACATCGCGGTTCTGCGGTTCATCGCCTCGCTTGGCATGGGGGGCGAGTGGGCGCTAGGCGTGGCGCTGGTGACCGAAATTTGGCCCGATCGCTCCCGGGTCTTCGTGGCGGGACTCATCGGCGCGGCTTCCAACGTGGGGATGCTGCTGGTGGGTTTGCTAAGCTTGGTGCTGGTGAACTTTATCAGTGGCGTGCGCGAAGTCTTCACCGCTCTCGGCGTCTCGGCTGCGACGCAAACTTATCTGCTCAGTGGCGATGGCTGGCGGCTGCTGATGATCTCCGGCTCACTGCCGGCGCTATTGGTCTTTTTCATTCGGCTGTTCGTGCCCGAGTCGCACAAATGGGAGGCGGAGCGGGACCGCGGCGGAGCAAGCCACTGGGCGACTCGCGATTTGTTGGGCGTGCTGATCGGCTGCGGGTCTGCGGCGGCGGTGATTTTTTTGTGGTCGCCATCCTTTGTGGAAATGTTTCCCTCAATCGGCAGTGGCGCCGGTCTGTTCCCGCTGCGCATTGTCGGCACGGCGCTGGGACTCAGCGTGACGCTGGCTGGTTACATCTTCCCCGTGCTGCGGTACTTGCAGCGCGCGGAAGCAGCTGGCGCTTTGCTGCGCGCGGAGCGCCAGCGATATCTGGGACGGATGCTGCTAGGTGCGGCGTTAGCTGGCGTCGCGCTCTTGGGCACTTGGGGCTCACTCCAGTGGGCGCCGAAATGGGCGATCGCGCTCGCGAATCAGCTACCGGCCGAAGAGGGCCCGTACCATGCGAAGGAATATACGCAGATCGCGATGTCGCTGGGAGCGGTGGTTGGAACGCTTGTTGCGGCGTGGGTTGCCGGGCGGATCGGCCGGCGGTGGACCTACGTGCTCTTGTGCTTCGTGTCGTTCGTCTCGCTCATCACCATGTACCAAGCAAACACCACTTTTGGCGGCTGGATGCTGCTATCGGTCTTCATCGCCGGCGGAACGACGGCCGCCTTTTATGGATGGTTCCCGCTCTATCTGCCCGAACTGTTTCCCACCAGCATCCGCGCCACGTGCCAAGGTTTTGCCTACAACTTTGGCCGGGTCCTCTCCGCGGTAGGGTCGCTGCAAACGGCGACTTTGACCGCTTACTTCGCGCATGGGGTCGCTCCAGGGCGCGTCGAGATCGACGCCTTCCCGCAAGCGGGCGCCACACTGGCGGGCATTTATATTCTTGGCGTCTTCATCATTTGGCTGGGGCCAGAGACGAAGGGGAAGCCGCTGCCGGCCTGAGCGCTCGCTCGATGAAGTCGTATGCCTTCGCGCGCATCTCGGGCGGAAAATCGTGCTTGCAGTCCGGGTATTCCACGTGCAGATTCTCCGGCGCACCCACGAGCGCGTACACTTGTTCGACCTCCGCTATTGTTTGCCGCACACCTTCGACAGCAAAGTTGTCGTCGTGCAGCGGAGAGATCGAGAGGAACGCACGGGGTGCGATGGCGGCGATGGCCCCATCGAAATCGAACGGCATGCGTGCGGGATCAAGGTTGTACGCCGTGCGAATTCGCGGCATGTAGCGGGCGCTCGTCCAGCCGGTTAAGTCGCCACCATAGTACTTCGCAAAGGAAGTCCAACCGCAACAGGACACAACCACTTTCACCCGCTCGTCAAACGCGCCCAGAAAAATGGCGTTGTGCCCGCCCAGTGAATGGCCGATGGCGCCGATGCGCGTCGGGTCAACCTCTTTCAGACTGGTCAGCAGGTCAACAGCGCGCAGGTGGTCGAAGATTCCTTTCATCGTGCCGGACTGGTAATCATCGGCGTCGAAGTCATGGGCATATTCGCCGAAGCTCGGGTAATCGGGCGCCAGCACCACATACCCGCGCTCCGCGAGTTCTAGGCCATAACGTTGATTTTTGTTCGGCGTGAGTCCTGCTGGTTCGCCCTTGCCTTCGAGAACCGTTTGGTGCAAGGCGATGACGCCCGGAGCAGTTCCTTCGCGGACACCCTTGGGAATGAACAGATAGCACGACACCCGGCTTGTGCCCTCGGAGACGAAGGTAACTTTATGCCTTGTGAACGTTGGCCCGGCAAACTCCTCTTCCCAGCGAGGGTCGAGCGACGGCAAGTTCGCACGACTTGGCAGCGGGCCCATCGCTTCCTGCATGCCTTGCAGAATCTCTTCCCGCCGCTTTTTCCAATCGACGGCCGATGTGATTGGTAGCGAGGTCGTTCCATCGGTCCGGGTTAACAGACCGTGCTGTGGCTTATCGGCGACGGCCAATTTCGGCTGGGCGCCGGTGATGAGCAGCGTTAGCAAACAGAATCGGAAGTTTTCGGCAATCGCTCGCATTGGTGTATCGGAATCACTCCAAGCAAGGGCGGGCCAGTCTTGCTGCGGATTAAGGACTCGGCACGCTCACCGGATCGGCAAGGATTCGCCGCGGATTGACCGCCGTCAATTGTTCGATCTCGGCGGCCGATAGGCCAACTTGATCACGCAAAACCTTCACCACATCCGGCATCGCGGAAGCAGCGCCCACCAAGTGGCTGCGCGTCTCATCCCAAGTCGCCAGATGTTCGTCGACCACCACCTCTCGGCCGCCAAAGTGGTAGCGTCCCGGGCCCCGACCGGCGGCATGAATCGCGTCGGTCACCACAAACACCCGCCCCGTTCCCGCTAGTCGTATGACGTTGCGAAGCGCGGGTGCGGGAACGTGAATCCCATCGGCAATCAGGCCAATCCATAAGTTGTCAGCAAGACTGAGCACGCGCTGAATAATATTGTCGTGGCGATGCAGGTGCAGCGGGCAGCCGTTGCCTAAATGGGTAAACATGCTCAAACCGGCGTCGATCGCTGCGCGGAGCTGCTCCATGCTGGCGTCGCAATGGCCCGCCGAGACACGGATTCCCCGGCTCGCGAGCAACCGCGTAACTTCGCAGCGAGCATCTCGTTCGGGCGCTAGCGTCACCACCCGCACCAAGTCGCCCGCGGCGTCGAGCAGGCGGTCCATGATCGCCACGTCCGCCGCTCTTGCGGCATGCGCAGGATGGGCCCCGATGTAGCCCGGCTGCTCGTTAAGGAATGGGCCTTCGATGTGAATCCCCCAGATCACCTCGGCGATAACGGGATCTGCTGCACGCAATTCACGAATCCGCGCGAGGCGCCCGCACATCTTGGCGACATTGTCTGTGATGATGGTCGCCAAGATTCCGCTGACGTTGTCGCTACGCAACCGTCGGCACGCGCTCGCCATAACGTCCAGCTCGAGCTCATCGCTGTTGAAATCCGCGCCGAGGAACCCATTCACTTGCAGGTCGACAAATCCCGGCGAAGTTTGCATCACAACAACCCTCTAGGTCTTCGCCAACAGTCGGGTCATCGCCTGTGTTAGGTCCGCTTCGCACCGGTCGCTAACGAACGCCATCGTCGGCTCGTACCCCCCCTCGACGAACGACTGCTTGAGCGGAATGTAGCCCATGCCGCCGTCGCCGTAGCCCGCCACGCATACCACGTCGGCTGGTCGCTGCCGCTGCGCGAGCAACTGATAATGCACGAAGGGCTCCCCTGGCAGATGGACCAGGTTGATCCGCCCACTTTGCAGGCGCGAGATCTCCACCGGTTTGTCGACGCGATCCAACCAGGACAAGATGATCGCTGCGCGGAGTCGTGGTAACGCCGCCGCGGTTGCATCATTGAGAGTCGCTCGCAAGGCCGAGGCCGTGAACTCTGGTTCCGGTCGAGGTGCGAAGGTCACGGAGTCGACATGCCAGCTAAACCAATCGATTGGTTCCACTTTAGTATCGATCCATGCAGCTTCCAGAGCCGCGTTCATGCGGTCTGTGAGAGTTTGCCGCATGCCGTCCGAGCCATCGTTGTACTTGCCCGCCGTCACGTCCCCTGCGCAGCCAGTGAAATAGACGTTAAACGTCTCCGGTAAGGCTTGTTGTCGACGATCGCGGGCTAAACCGCAGAAATCGCTCGAGACTCGGCCGTCTCCGTAGCGACTCATGGGATGAGTGGCGTAGTAATGCAGCGCCGCCACCGGTTTAGAGTTGTTCCAAAAACTCACGGTCTTGAGCTCGGGATCGATCACCCCCTCCGGACACTCGCGAGCAAGTGGATCTCGACACGTACTGGTACGCGAAAACCTTACCTTGCCATCGGCGCCCAACACCCGTCGCGCCGACGCCACTTGGTTCACCCTCGACTCGCCACAACCGACATGCGTGATCGGCGTAAAGCGTGTGAGTGAATCCCGGAGCGCCTGCGCCGTCCGCTCTACAGCCGCGTAAAACGACTCGGGATCCATCAACCGCAGATTCCTGTCGGCAGCTTGCACCAACTGGTGCGCTTCTAGGTTGGCCCAGGGCGAATCGTGGGGATGCACACAATGCACGGCGACGTGGCTCTCATCCGTTCCCGCCGCTTGAGCCAGCGCGGCGCGCCAATAGTCGTACGCGGAATTGTTCGTCTCGACCCAATCGAGCGCGCAGAGCACGATCGGCTTGTCGGCGCCAAGCAAGACGACCCCCAATGCCCGCAGCGGATCGTCGACCAGCCGCCCCGGCGTGATCCAGCCCCCGCATAGCGGACTTCCTACAGGGGGCGTGATGTCGGCGCTGAAGGTCGCGAGTTGAAACCGCGAGGCTTTCGTCTCACTCGCCCAACTCGGGGAAGTGCGCAGCAGTTCACTCGCGGTCAGTGGCGCGGCGAGCATCGTGGTGAGAGCGGTGCGACGGTCCATTTTGCTTTCCGCCCGAAATTGAAGGTCTCGATCAGCGACGGTGTCCAGCGCCTACGAAGGGAACCGCGCCGTCAACTCGGCGACAATCTGGTACATCGCTTCGAGATACCGGTGGGCCTCGTCCAGCGGCATCACCAGCGGCGGCGCAACGCGAATCACGCAATCGGACAGGGGCCCCAATAAGTGAATGGCGTGTCCCTCCCCATCGCCCAGGTAGCACTCGCGGACAATCTCGTTCGCCACTTCGTTGGCCGACAGGTCGCCGAACGCCGCACAGTGGATGCCCCACACGGTTCCCTCGCCGCGCACTGCTTCGATGGCGTCGAGCTCCGTCAGCCTGAGCAGCCACGCGCGAATCACTTCCGCCAGTTCCGTCGCATGCCGCATCACGGTGGGATCCGCGAATTCGTCGAGCGTCGCCAGCACGCCCGCGCAGCCCAGGGGATGGGCGCTCCACGTGTCACTCCCTTCGCCAAACGTCAGCTTCGCAAACACCTCGGCCGGGCCGACCACCGCGTCCACCGGCATCCCGTTCGCCATTCCTTTGCCCAGCACCACGAGGTCCGGTTCCACTCCGTACGTGGTGTACGCAAATAGATTCCCCGTGCGGCCAAAGTTCGATTGCACTTCATCCAGAATCAGGAGGATGCCATTCTCCTGGCAGAATCGCTCCAGGAGTTGCAGATATTCGTACTGCGGATGATACGAACCCCCGCCGCCTAAATAGGGCTCGGTGACGAGTGCGCAGATGCGGCTCCCGAATCGCTTTTGACAGTCGTCGAGTTCGCGCTCGTAGCGTCCCAAGTCAAGCGGCTCGCGGCGGCGCTGGACGGAGAAGCACTCTTCACGCGGAAACGCAATGAAGTGCACGCGCGGATCGCGATCCTCATCGCTCTCCGAACCGGTCACCGCGCCAGAAAGTCCTTTCTTGCCATGGAAGCCGTGCCGCGTGGAGAGAATAATGTCGGCGCCCGGCTCCTGTGCGAGCGCAACCTTGAGCGCTTTGTGAATCGCCTCGCTCCCGCTGGCGGCCCACAGCACCTGTTCCATCCGCCCGCCGCCAGGTTCGTTGCGCATCACGTTCACCAGCCGCTGGGACGCCTGGAGTTCGACTTCCGTGATGGCGTTATATGCCGTCAACGTCACCGCCGATGTAAAACCTTGCGTGGGAAGCTGCCCATCGAGCCCCATGTATTCGAACACCCGCCGCCACCAGCGGGCTGGGTTGTGCCCCAGGTTAGCGACCAGCACGCCCGACGTAAAATCGGCCAACTTCCGCCCTTCCGGAGTGTAGTGGTAGCAGCCCTCGCTGCGCGCCAGCACCGCGCCGGTGGGCGTGTAGGTGCGCTGACAGCGCGGCTCGATCCGCTCGATGCCACGCCGCACCGCGTCTGACCTTCGTTCCTCGGGGTCAGCGAGAAAGTGAAGATCGTCAAGCTGTTGAATACTCGCCACCTGTCAATTACCTTTTCGGGTACCTCTCCGTGAGTCGCTGCTGCGCGGCTTGCCGCGCCTTGGTCATAATGTCGTCAAGAGCCACAGGCTGCCCGCCCAACCGTTTGCTTTCGTCGGCAGCCTCCATGAAAGCGAAGACCTCGAGTGTTTCCTCTTCATCAACCGGCGGCTCGGCGCCCCGGAAAAACTTCACAATATCCACCACCAGTGGTTCGTACCCTACCAGTTCGCCCGCGGGGCCGTTGGCCGTCACACCGAACGCGGTTCCGCCAAACTGCTGAGCCCCTTTGCGCATCCCGCGGAACGTCCCTACGCGGCCCCCGCTCCACACGCCGACAGCAAACTCGCAATCCGGTGTCGTCGTGCGCGACACGCTTTCGCAGCCCGGGCCCATCACCGTGAACAACGATTCCACCCCGTGGATGCCGTACCAGAAAAAATCGGGATGCGTCGGCTCCAAAGCGCACGAGCCGAAGGTATCGCAGCCGATGATTTCGCCGAGCTTCCCCTCGCGCGCGGCCTGTGTGCCGGGGCCGTATCGCAGGGCGGAAGTCGAAAAGATCGGCGTCTCGGTTCGCCTCGCAACCTCGAACAGTGCCATTACGTCGGCCAGCGAACCGGCCATCGGCTTGTCGATGAACATCCGCTTTCGGGCCTCAAGCACTGGAATCGCCTGTTCCAGATGCACACGGCCGTCATTCGATTCCAGCAGCACTACATCAACCCGCTCCAGCAGCGCGGGAATCGAATCAACGATCTCGACGCCCAGTTTGCGCACTTCCTCAGTGTACTTCGGCACGCGCTCGACGCTCGACAGAATGTCCAGGCTTCCTTGGGGATACGCAGCTACCACTCGGCACTCCGCGAACTCGGGACGCGGGGATTCGGCATTGAGCAGCGTCGTAAAAGCGATCACGTGCGACGTATCGAGCCCGATGATCCCCACCCGCAGCGGAGCATTCGCCACCTGCGCATTGTCGGCAGCGCACAGTTCGACTCCGCTGAGTAGAGTCAGCAGCACAAGCCACATCACAAACATCGACCGCACGCTCGAGGTGCGGCCGAGATCGAAGCCCGGCGTCGTGTTGTCCGAAGCTTGGTTCATCGTGCGATTGGTTCGGGAATAGCTAACTTTCGCGCGTCGGCGGTCTGTTCATCGGTGTCGAGCTGCACCCACGAGCACTGCGTCACCAGTTGGTTGAGCGCCGCGAACGAAATGTGCGCATTGGTGGCAAAGCGGGGTGTGGTATTGGCCGGGAAGGTGGCAAGCGACGCATCACCCACCAGAAAGACATTAAAATCGGCCGACAGGTTCTTGTACCCCGCCGTGGTGAGGCAGTAGCACATGTCGGTCGCATAACCGGTCAGCAGAATGTGCCGGATCTCGTTCGCTTTCAAAAAGTCGCGGAGCGCCGGGTAGCCGTCATCGTCGTAGAAGACCACGTCATCCGGGTGCATGGTGATGTCGCTGGTCACGGGAATCGCCATGTCCCAAAAACCGGCGTTGTTGTACTCCGGCCCAAACGCGAGGCCAGGGAACTGGCGAAAGTAATCTTTCACCGGTTGATCTGTCGAAAGCTCGAGTTGCTCCGGCAGCGATTGGCCCCGATACTCAAAATCGTGCAGGATTTTCGCCAACTCGCGCCGCCCCTCATCGCGCTCGGCTGCCGTAGGGTTGTGGCGGATCGAGCGGTACAGCTTTTTGTGAACAGGATACTCCTTCGACCGCAAACTATAGAGCACCACCCCCACCTGTTCGCGCAGCCGCTTGAGGAAGGGATCGATCACCTCGCGCGTATGCCGTCCGGCAAGGTGGTTCTTGGTTGGCGTGCAGAAGTCCGCCACCCCCGCCGGCTCCGGCGTTCGCCACCCTTGTCCATCGTCGATTCCCCACGGATGCACCACAATCACGGCAGTGTTTACCGCCCGCAGCCGATTGGGCATTTCGATGATGCCGCGCGCGTTGTACGAAAACCGCCACGCGCGAACATCAAGATTCGCCCCTTCGTCGTTCACCAGCACCGGCGCTTCGTAATGCCGCTCCTCGACGATCGGTTCGAAGAACTCGGGATAGTCCGCCAGCAGCGGGGGAGGGTTCTCAATCACTCGCAACGTGTTCGAGTACGTGCGCCCGGGCTGTGCGTCGGCCGAGGGCACTTCCGCCCTAGCGACGAACGCGGATACTAGCGCGCAGAGCAGCAGCGGCAGGGCTGGGGGCCGGACGAACTGAGGGACAATTTTCATCGTTAAGCTACTTCGCAATGCATCACAGCCTGAAGTCACAGCTTGAAATCTAAGCCGCTGTTCTCGCCTGGTTTAATTTCAATCGTCAGTTCGCTCGCTTCATTGAACTTCTCCGGAATATACGGCATCAGTTCGTTCACCATCTCCGGTGCTTCACTGAGCGATTGTCCCGCCAAGTCGAGCCGCTTGCGGCCGGTCATCTTGTATCCGTAAATCCGGACGCGATTCGCTCCGACGACGGGCCCTCGTGCGGCGTCGAACGCGTACTTGCCGCCCGAAATCTTCCCTTGCGCGAACTGCCCGCCGGCGTCTTTTCGTTGGGGATCGAACACAATGTCGCCAAACTCGACCGGCTTACCCTTGTACGTGACCGAACCGCTCACCACCGCGCGCGGCGGAAGCGATTGGCCGCAGCCGGCCAATGCGGTCAGCGCCAACAGCGCGGCAAGCACGCCAGCGTTTCCGCAGCGGCACCGGTCGCCATTTCGAAAGTTGACTCGATTCATGGGCGGTTCAATGCGGACCTGGCACTTCTCCATCAGCGATTCGCACCAGATACTCCACCGTGAATTCATCAATGTCACTCGTCAAAAACCGGGCCGAGCCATCGCAGTACGCCACCTGCACGCCGCCGGCATGTTCGCTGGCGAAACCGAACGGATGACCATTAATCATCGGCGCGGACAGTGCCTGTTCAAATCGGGTCGCGGCAATCGCCAGGCCCGCGTAACACGCCTGCTGATTGCTGCTGGGGCCCGGCAAGGTTGGCCAAAAAGACTGATAGCGATAGGTATTCCCATTGCCCAAAGTGACCTCGCCCGAGCGACGTTCACCGATCAGAAACGAATGTGAGGATCCATCGGTGATGTCCTTGAGCGATGTTTCGCTATTGCGAAACAGGGCGCCGTTTTGCTTGGTCATTTTCTTTAGCGGGGCATTGGTTGGCAGCTCTCGGCAATAGGCCAGCGTGCTTCCCCCGCCGTCGGAAGTGTCCGGCACTTGTCCGTAGTTGCAAACCAGACAACTCGTACCGCTCGCCACGTAGTTCGAGATCGCCAGCGCCGGAATGAAGGGAGTGAAGCTCCCATTCCCGGCGATCTCCTGCGTGCCAGACTCTGCTTGGTCCGAAGGACAGCGGTAAATGCCGAGCGGCGTGCCGATCAGATCGATGTTTTCGATCACCCCGCCGGGAGTTCCATGCGTCGATTTCTTTTCGAAATCCAACTGGTCGAACAGCGCTTGTTCCTCCAATTGAGGTAACAAGATGGCGCCCCACAAAAAGTTCGGCAGACGATCAGCTCGAGTGGGTCGATTGTCTTCGACCCAACCCGCAGGGAATTTGTTTTGCGCCGAGTGATAGTTGTGAAAGCCCAGCCCAAACTGCTTGAGGTTATTCATGCATTGCGAACGCCGCGCCGCTTCGCGCGCGGCCTGTACGGCCGGCAACAGCAGCGCGACCAGAATGCCGATGATCGCGATCACCACCAGCAGTTCTACCAGCGTGAACCCACGCGAGTGAGGTCGATCCGCAGGCTTCACTAGGTAGTTCGTCGAGAGTCGGGGCATGGGACAACTCTGTCTGCGGGACGTTTGAAGGCGAGGCGCCGCCTGTCACAATTGCTACGGCCTGGTTACCGATCCCTTGAGCGTTTACACTTCGGAATTCGGCCAGCGCAAAACTCTCGCGAACGAACAATCGGCAAGGACCGACTTTGTACGTGAGTGCTCAATATAACGCTGGCGAACAGGAAAGTGTATTCACTTTTATCAACAAATCGGCCTCATGTCAATGCTTTTGGCCAAATTCAGTGTTTTCTGTATGCACTTAATTTAGTTGCGGAGCCCGATGCGGGTCGCATAATTCAGCGGCCAATTGCAACAGGACCTTGATCGCCTTATGGAAACCAGCGCTGCCCGTCCCAATTCCGACGATGAAACCGGCGAGATGGACAGTTCCAACGGCGCTGCCATCTGGCCCGAGGATCCACAGGAGCTCTCCTCCGTCGACGAGGTTTACGCGGCCATCCTGCTGAAAATCATCCACGGCGAGCTTGCCAGCGGGGCCATTCTCACGAGCACCGACCTCGCCCGTGAACTTGGCGTGAGCCGCACCCCGGTTGTCGCGGCGCTTGATCGGCTCGTCGCCGACGGCATTTTCCAGAAAGAGCGGAACCGCCGCGCCGTCGTCCGCGAAGGCGCCGAGAATTGGCTCATTCAAATTCACCAACTGCGGGAAATGCTCGAACCCCGCGCCGCCGCCCTCGCCGCGGCGCAAATCACCGACCAACAACTCGCCAAACTCCGCCAACTCGCCGACCTCGCCAAGCCGGGGCCCGACCGCGATTGGACCACCGCCGCTCGGCAGTTTGACTACGCGCTGCACCTCGCCATCGCCGATTCGTGCGGCAACCTGCCGCTCCGCACCACACTCTACCGCTGCTGGAGTTTCAAACGCATCTCCTACGGCGCCGCCGAGCCGAACCCGGCCAACCTGGAAATCGGCTACCGCGAACACCTCATCATCCTGCAAGCGCTCGAGCGCCGGGACGCCGAAACCGCTTCGGCCGCAATGCTGTTTCACCTGAAGTCGGCCGTCTACTTAACGGCGGATCACGGCATCGTGTAACGCGACCGCGCCGTTGATCCACCTCCAGCGGGTACTTACCCGCGAAGTTTGCGCTCAACCGCACTGATTTGTGGCAATGTGGCGCCCGTGGCAAATGTCCTGCCCATTCTTTACCACAGAGTGGCCCAAAATCTGCGGATAGCCGCACGTTGTGGGGGGGATTGGAGTCGCGACCTCAGCGGCTGATGAGTCCAGCTTACCACAACTGGGGTTGGCTAACGCGCCGACCCCAGCCGCTCAGTCGGCCGTTGTGTTAACGACTCAGGTAGCTAAACAGATCGCGCAGTTCCTGCGGAGTGAGCGTCTCCAATTGCTTCTCGGGCATGATCGAAACATTGGACTCGCTCATTTCGTCGATCTCATCGCGCAGGATTTTGATCTTCTTCTTTTCCGTAGTGATCAGCGTCACTGAAGCGGCATCCTGTTCGCTGATGATGCCGGAGACCACTTGGCCCGACATCGTGACCACCACATATGGCAGATACTCGGTGCGAATCACGGCACTTGGATCGACCAAGTTTGCCAGCAGTGCCGCTTGATCTTTCCGGTTCGCAGTGGTCAGGTCAGGCCCAATTTTTTCCCCGGCGCCGTGCAGTTGGTGACACACCGCACAGTGTTTTGTGAAGAGCACTTTGCCATTCTCCGGATCACCCACGCCGGCCCGCAAGTCGTTGCTGAACCGCCGCATGGTCGCCAATTTTTCTTCGGGCGTGCCGGGGCCGATGTTCCCCCAGTGCTTCCGAACCAGTGCGTCGATTTCTTCCGAATGGTGATTGGCAAGTGGCCTCAACTGCTCGATGGAAATTTCTTCCTTGGGAAACTCGCCCGCATCAACCCGCTGCAAAAAAGCGAGCGTTGAAGCCGGCCGCCCGAAGAGTACGCCGCGAACCGTCGAGCGCAAGTCGCCGCCAAAGTCCTTGTACTTGCCGAGCAACTGCTCCGCGATCTCCGGCCGATCGTACCGCGCGAGCGCACTGAGCGCAGCCTGCAAGATCTCCGGCGGTGATGTTGGCGTTACCAGCGCGAGCAGCGGCGGTACAAAGTCCGCGCTGCCGAACTCACTCACCAATTTCAGCAGCTCCGTCCGCTCGGCGGGCGGCGTCTCAACGCTGGCAAATCGTTCGCGAAAGTAATTGGCCGCCTCGGTGTTCTCCGTGCGCAGCGCCAGTTCAAGCGCAGTGAAGTCTTGCGGCGCGCTCCGCCAATGCTTCAGCAACGTGGCCGTTAGATCCGACGAGATCGGTTGGAACTCGCGTTTGCTCCGCTTGATCGTCGCGCTCGGCTCGGCCGCCACCGCGGTGAACAAGTCGCCCTGCGTGATTTCCTCGTAGCCCTGCGAGCGTTCGGCCAATCCTTGCCGAACCGCTTCAAACGCCGCTTGCTCATGCTCTTTCGGCGCCGAACACAGCAACTGATTGCAAGCGGCGTAACCGTCGGCCGAACCGTCTGCCGCCCAGCGCCGCAAGAGTCGCAATCCATTTTCCCGCCACATAGTTCGCGACCAATGCGCGGGCCGGCTGAACTCGCTGACCAGCAGCGGCGATTCGCTCATCGCTTTATCTTCAATCGCCCACCACACCAGCCACGGCACGCGCGGATCATCGGCCCCCGCTTCGCGATCAAGCAGAGCCATCACCAGCGGCAAACCTTGCGAACCCCGCAAGCGTTTCGCCGCCGCCGCAACCTGCGCTAGCACGACGGGGCTCTCCTCGTCCTGCGCAAGCTGTGCGAGTCGCTCCATCACCTCGGCCGACACTTCTTTGCGATCACCAAGTAATCGGACGGTCCAGAACCGAACGTAATGATACGGATGCCCAAGCAACTCAATGGCGGTCTTGTCATCGAGCCCCGCCGTCACGTTCAGCCCCCACAATCCTTCGAGCGCGAGATGATTATCGTCCGACTGCAGCGCCATTTCTTTTAAACGAGCCGCAACCGCTTGGTCCTTACGCTTGGCAAGTTCAACTCGCGCGCGATCAGCGTACCATTGGTTCTCGTCGCCAAGTCGATCAACAAGCTCATCAGACGATAGCGCCGCCACATCGACCGGAGTGTGATTGACTCCGGCGCTCGGCTCGATGCGATAAATGCGGCCGTTCGAGCGGTCCCAATTGGCGTCCGGATCAGGATGCGCGGTGCGTTGATCGTAGAAATCGCTCACATAGCCGGCGCCATCGGGGCCGACGCAAAAATCGGTGGGTCCACTCCACGTGTCTTTGGTGTCGAACACAACACCGCCGTACGTTGCGCGAAACGCGCTCCCCTTTGGCTCCAGCTTCCAAAATGAAACCGTGTGCCCGAGAAAATTTCCCGCCACAAACGTTCCGCGCAGTTCCTTCGGCAACGCGTCCGCTAGATAGATTGTTCCCCCCGTCGGCGGACCACCCGGCACTTGGTCACACTCCTGCTGCGGGAAGTAATGGTACGCGAACAAATTGTGTAGCGGGCCGTGCTTGCCAAAACTCTTGTAGAAGTAGCCGCCTTGCACCGCATGCACGAATGGCCCGCCGTTGGTTGAATAAAAAAGCTCGCCATTTGCGTCGAACGTGAGGCCGTAACAGTTGAGCCCCCCTTCGCAGAAGAGCTCGAACTCCTTGGTCACCGGGTGATATCGCCAGCACCCTTGTTGAAACTCAATTCCGCGGATGTTGCACGTTGAGGTGCTGCCGTTCGCGCCATACAGCCAGCCGTCCGGCCCCCACGTCAGATGGTTCGCCGCCGACTGCGCATCTTCCATCCCGAATCCGGAGAGAAGCACTTCCGGGTCGCCATCGGGAACATCATCGCGATTACGGTCGGGATAGAACAGCAGATATGGCACTTGCAGCACATACACTCCGCCGTGGCCGAACTCGACGCCGGTCACCAGATTCATGCCGTCAAGAAAGTCTTTCGCCTCATCTGCGCGGCCGTCGCCATCGGTATCGGCAAGAATCGTAATGCGATCGGCGCCGCGCGGCCCCTTCGGCGGCGGCTCCGGAACTCGGTCGTACACGGTCCGCGACCAGCGATCGACCTTCACGCGCTTGAGGCCCGCCGGATTCGGGTACTGCAAATACTGAATCGTCCACAGCCGGCCGCGGTCGTCGCACTTCACGAAGATGGCTTGCCGAACTTCGGGCTCAGACGCGAACAGTTTTACCTTCACGCCCTCCATCGCCGTGAGATGCTGTTCGGCTTCGCTCGGTGCGTAGCCCTGGGCCAGCAACGGCGAACAAGTCGCACAGCAAAACATCGCGGCAGCAATCGTAATCAGTCGGATCATCATGGCTTTGGTGCGGATTTCGTTGACGATTGGGCCTGGACTTTAGCGGCAATTTGATCAAGCGTGACCAGCTCGGCAGCGCCGTTCGATTTCTCGACCAGCTCGCAAATCAAATCGAGCGTCTTGAACTGGGGATCAACGACGCCGAGACACGAAGGATGGGCGAGAAAATCAAACGTCGCGCGGTTCTTGATCGCCCACTCGATTTCGCGCCGCGTGATGGCGAGAAAGTCGTCAAGTTGCCAGCGCCCGTTGCGAAACGCGCCGATGTCGCTGATCGGGCTCATCGGTATTTCTACGAGGCCGGTGGGATAGAGCGTCGGCTGCGCGGCCGGTTGAGCGCTCAAAATGCTGGCGAGGGTATTCTCGCTGGGGCCTTCGCTCGTGGCGTGGACATCGACGATATCATGCGGAGGATACTTCGCGCTGACCCAGTTGAACCCCAGGCCGAGCAGCATGTGCTGAATGTCCTCGCGACCTTCCAGCCCTGTCGCGAAACCGCCCGGCGTGCGGAAGCCGTTCACTTCCACGCCAAGGCGCTCTTTCAAGGCAACATTTGTGAGCTGAATGTTTTCGCGAATCACTTCCGGAAGCTGTCGGCCGGCAATGAGCCACGGCGCCCGCTGAAAGCGAAATTGCAGCTCGGCTGGCGATGCGGCGAGCAGGTAAACGTGATCATACGTGTGATTGCCAATCGGATGCCCTTCGGCGGCGATTTCGGCGAGCCAATCCACATTCGACTGTTCCAGCACCCGGCCCACTACGAAGGTGTGAATCCGACCGCCCCGCGCCTTGACCCGTTTGCACGCGTCGACCGTGTACTGCTTAACGGGCTCGGTGAGGTTCCCTTTCTCATAATCCCAATGCGTATCGGTCCAATTCGGAAAGTTACGCGCCATCTCCAAATCGAGCGTGATGGCGATCTGCGCGCGATCCTGTTTCTCAGCTACCGATTCAGCCGCTGCACTGTTGGCGGACAGCGCCATACTGGCCGCTGCGGCAGTCGAGGTGCGGAGAAACTCACGGCGATTTACTGCAGACGACATCGGGTTCACCTCACTCTTGGGCCGCAAACGGGACCGTTTCGCTCGACAATCGCAGCAGCCCGAACCGATGCGGCACATGGAATGCCGGCGTCGGCGTGTCCGCTGCCGACCACTGGCTGTACTGCTCGTTCGTTACGCCGCCGTGTCGATTGAAGTTGGCTCGGAACTCGGCGCCCGCTAGCGGTGGATTGCTAGCCATATGCGACTCGAAGTTCTGCCATGGGATGGCGACTTCAACGCACCAGTACTCGTCTTCATCCGCATCATCGTTGAGCGTGCCAATGAACGACCCGGCTAGCTCGACCCCTTCGGCGTTCCATTCGACACGCGGCGCATTGGGGCCGTTTGGCCGATGACCATCGACGTACCCGCCGATGACGTTCCACTCGACATTGAAATAGAAGGCGGGCCGCGCGGCGTTTGGCGCGAGCATGATTTCGATGCAGTCGTCGGTCGCCACCGGCTCATCGTGCTTCTCATGGAGCGCCGTGATGTGTCGATCTTCGCAGAGGCTCGCGATGTAGAGTCGGTCGTCATCCCAGAGCAGTTTGACGATCGATTGCTCACGCGCTCCCGATTCGTACCAGGGAAACTGAAACTTCCCCACCGCCGGCGCGGCGAACCAGGCTGCTTCATCGAACTTGCCGTTGATCGTAATCTTGCTAGTGGTGCGGGCAATCTCATACTCGGGCGGATTCGAGTCGGCCGCCATAGTCGCGCTGTCACTGCAAATCACCGCGATCCCGAGAATGAGTTTTGACAATGTGTTTCTCATGAATTGCTCGCCTCCGTCAATCGCAGCACCTGGCGGGCGTTCTCGCAGCCGACCTTGCGACGTATTTCTTTACTCGCCCCGAGCTCGTCGAACAACGTGAACTGATCAAAGTCTACTTGTGACTTCAAGTAGTAGTCGGTCCCGAACAACAACCGGTCGGACCAGCGCTCCAGAAACTTGGCGCCAAACTCTTTGTCACGCAGCAATGCGTGCGCGCCGCTCGAAGAAAGATCGGCGTACAGATTCTTGTGAGCAGTAAGCAGCGCATCGACCGCGCCGCCAGGCGCCACCGCGCCGCGCGGAAATCCGACCTGCAAGTCCACCTGCCTGACGCCACCGGCGATCGAGGCCCACCACCCTTTGCCGTGAGCGATCATCACCAGTTCGGGAAACTCGGTCAGCACGCGCGCGAGGCCCGGCAGGCCGGGGAGATCCATGTTCGCGAAATTGTCCAGGTGAAACAGCACTGGCAAGCGGACTTCGGCGCACGCTTCGTACAATCGCATGGAAAGCGGATCATCAATCGCCAGTTGCGGCTTATGCTCGCCCACGCCTTTCGCACCGGCATCGATGTAGCGCTTGGCCAAATCGACCACTTCCTGCTGCGTGGGCAGATGGGTGCCGAGCGTGCGCGGATCGATCGCACAGAACGGAATCAGTCGGTCGCGATGCGGCGCGGTGGCAGTGAGAACATGCTCCGATGTGATCGGATACCAAAACGCCTCCGGCGACACGAGCGGCAGCACCACCGCCTGGGCGATGTCGTGCGCATCCATCCAGTGCAAGAGGTCCGGCGCGGTGATCGCTCCCAATTCTTGGGCCGCTAGCCCATGCGTGAGATGCGTGTGGAAGTCGATCAGCCGTGTGGTCCCGGCGCCACTCGCCATCACGCCGCGCGCGGGCGCGAGCGCTAGAGTTGCACAGCCGAGCGCGACCGCGGTCCGCAGCGCTTGCCGGCGCGTCACAGTGGGACGGTGCTCGGCGGTCATCGTTACCGGGGTGCAGTTCATGCAGGCTAGATGATGGCGGTCGCTTCGATTTCCAATTCGAGCCCGGGGATCGCCAGCTCGGTGGTACCGACAGCGGTCGAGGCGGGGTAGGGCTCGACCAAATACTCGCGCCGCACTTTGCGAAACAATGCCAGGTCCCGCAGCATGTGAACCCAGAACGAACGAATGATCACCACGTTGCCCCACGTCGCACCGCCTGCTTGCAGCAAGATGCCGATCCGGTCGAACGTTTGGCGAATCTGCGTTTCCATGTCAGCCGTGATGTCTTCCGGCCCCTGGCCTGAAATGACGAGCAGTTTCCGCCCCTCAGCCAGAATCGCGGGGGAGTAACTGGCGTCGGCGGCGGGCGCTCCCTCGGGATGCAGCGCTTTCCGAGTAGGAACGACGATGGGGCTGTCGGCTTTTGCGGCAGCGGGGACGAGCAGCCCGGCCGCCGCACCCATTACAGCGCCGGTAACAAGGCGCCGCCGATCGGAGTGCGGTGAAGGTTGAGAAAATTCATTCATGGTCGAACAACTTCCCGTTCAAGGAGTCATCAAAAGAGAGATCAGCGAAGGCTTGAGCAAAGTCGGTGTCATCCTGAATCGGCTCACCCCCTTCGGCGGACAGACGAAACTCGTCGCCAAGCTCCGCGAACGCTTGCTCGCGGTGCGCGCGTGATGCATCCAGAACCAAGAGCGATTCAGCCGTGGACGTGTCGCCCGCGAATGAAGTCGGTTGCGTGCGGCGACTGACTTGGAATAATGGGGGTGCAGTTGCGGGCGCCAGCGCGATTGTGGTGTAAGTGGATTGCGTGAGTGACGCGTAAGCGCCGCTGGCAGGCGGTGGGCTGCCGATCCCGTACACGATGCCGCTGGTGGAAACGACGATGATCTCGGCCCGCCCGTCGCCATTCGCATCAGCCAAAATCGGCGAACCGAGCTGCCCTGCATCGGGGGTGAATGTCCATTCAATCTGCCCGCTGGTCCCGCCGGGGTTCGCGCCAACCACATAGAGCGTGCCGTTGATCGCGAAGACCGACTCCACGCGGCCATCGTTATCGACATCTCCAGAGACAGAAAGTGTGGGCGTATCCCCGTAGGCCCCTCCG
This sequence comes from Pirellulales bacterium, assembly GCA_022841705.1. GTDB lineage: Bacteria > Planctomycetota > Planctomycetia > Pirellulales > Lacipirellulaceae. Next base: position 2,006,895 of record JALHQZ010000001.1, on the reverse strand, counting down.
ACAGGCGCGTGCGCGCGGCCCGGCAGATTGACGGTCCACAGCAGCGACCCCGTCGCCGCATCGTACGCGCGGAATCGAGACTGAGTATCGACGCCTGGCGCCGACGGATGCGCGACGCTTAGGAGATCGAGATCGCCGTCGCCATCGACATCCCCCACACCTTGAATAAATCCCGGAGTGTTGTCGTAAGTGAAGGGCGTACTCCAAATTGCCTGGCCGTTCTTGGTGACGAGTCCCAACTGCGCATAACTGCCCGCGAAGAGCACGGTGTCTGTATCGTTATTCAAAAAATCCGCGACGATCGGCGTGCCGTAGAGGGGCGAACCACCGGGAAAGACACCGCCGTTGTAAACCGCGCGGTTGACGAGATTAGTTCCCGTGCCGTCGATCACATAGTACATGTCGGGATGGAAGTTGACTGCTTCGTCCAGCCCATCGCCATCCCAATCGTACACCGCCATCTGCGCTTCGCCGGCGTTGCGGTCGAGCGGGCCGCCAGGCGTTGGGCCATAGGTTCGCGTCCACACGACTTGGCCGGTGACGCCATCGAGCAATTGAAACTCGCCCGTGCCGCCGCTGCCGCGCATCAGTTGCACCAGCACGTCTTCGTACTGCGTGGAGCGGAAGTGCCCGGTCCGCCACAGCGTGAGCCCGGGCTGATTCCACTGCCGCGTGCCGCCGATGACATCAAAATCTCGCCGCCAAACCTGGCTGCCATCGGCCGCAACGGCGACCAGCCGCGCTTGGCCCGCTTCGCCGCGCGTGGCGTAGATGGTTTCCAAGTCACTGTCCCCCGATACATTCGCGAGTGTGACGCCGCTGTACGAATGCTGCCCTTGGAACTGGGTGGCGCCAGTGAAGCCGCCGATGCCCGCTCGCGACCACACCTGCGTCACCTCGCCACTGGGGCTAGGTTGAAGCGCGACAATCGTCTCTGACCCCCCTTGCACGATGACCGTCGGCGAGCTGGTTGGTCCTTCGAGCCTGGCAACCACGGCGCTCGACCGCGGCGGCGCACCTAACTGCGCATAGACCGATCCACCGTTCAGCCCGTTGAGCTCAACGGCGTTGGGCGCAGTTTCGCCGAAGTGCATCCGCCAAAGATCGTAGTCTGCTTGGTCCACGACGCCGTTGCGGCTGCCATCGGCCCCACTTCCTACAGTAACGGTTTGCCCAAGTGTGTCCCGCCAAATGTTGTAGTCCGCCGCATCCACGCGGCCGTTTGCGCTGTAATCACCGGGCGCTGGTCCGGCTGCGCCAACCGCTTCGGTCGACAACAGGATGCCGGGCGAACCAGATGCTGCAATCCGCACGGCGAGCGCGTCGAGATTCACGCCCGTTCCGCGGCCGATCGAAGTGGCGCTGCCGGTCGGGCCAAGCTGCCACGCTTCAATTTCCTGCTCATTAGTCGAGGCGTCGAGAATTCGCCGGGTGAAGAAGACATCTCGACCGCCCGCCACAATCGCGCCGGTCAGTAGATCGCTTTTCCCGGTCGCGGTAGCGCTATTGACGTTGATCGGAAAGTCTTGAATGTCCTGCCGCACCAGCGCGGTGTCGTTCTGCGACCAGAGCACGTTGTAGCCGGCGCCGTTCCAATCAAGAATTTTGACCGTCGAACTGGCCGGCAGTAACGCACCCGAAGTGGTGCGGACGAACAACTCAAATTCGCCGTCGCCATTGACATCGCGTGCGCCTTCGATCACATGATCGACTAAATCATGTAGTACGGCGCCCGTGAGCGAATCAAGCGTCAGCAGATGCCACTTCTGATCGTCGCTTTCGTTGTAGACCGAGGTAACAATCTCCGGCCGGCCATCGCCCGTGATATCCCGAACCGGGAACGCCATCGGGCGATGCGCCGTAGTCTTGCCCGAGAGCTGCGGATCGATAACCCGTGTCCACAACTGAACCAAATTGCCACTGGCGTTCCAGCCCATCACCGTGATGAAGTCCTGGAAATCCCCCATCACCACAAACTCTTCTCGGCCGTCACCGGTGAAATCGTAGGCGCCGAACCAGCCGTAAGCGCGCCCGCTCTCGTTGGCGGCCGGCTTGAAGGTTCCCGTTCTCTCGATCGCGCCCGTGTTGATGTTCAGCACATAAACGTCGTTCCACGGAACTAGCGCGACTTCATTCGTGCCGTCGTTATCGAAATCGCCGACAATGAGATTAGCGTTGCCGAACATCGCCGGGATTTGCGGCGACTGCCACTGCTGCACCCAGGCGCCGTTTTGATAGACCGACAGGCGGATGACGCCTTGACCGAAGGTGGTGTCGAAGACTTCGCCTTCGATTTTTTCCATCCGGCCGTTGCCGGGAATGAAGTCCCCCACCCGGCGGAGCGAATGGGTTGATTCCGCCGTAAGAGTTCCCGTCCCGGCAAGATCAAAGTAAGGTCCGCCGAGGCCCCAACTGATTCGGTCCGCTTGCGACATGCTGATCGTTTGCGTGGGAATCGGAATCACTTGCTCGCCGACCGTTGGCGAGACGGCGACGTAGCTCTCGCGCGAGCCGATGAACTCCGACCACAGCACTTCGGCGCCCGAGACGATGTCTTGGTGGAACGTCGCTTCGCCGGTGAGTCGTTTATTGCCGCGGTGCTGATACCACTCGAGCGTGTCCGTCGGCTCGTTGGCAGGCGGGTTCCAAGGCGGGGCCACGACGGTATCGTTGATGACCTTGAGATTGTCCACGTACACAGGCGACGAGTTTGACGGAAAGGCCCCAAAGAACCCAAACATGTTGGCGCCCGTCGCGCCGGCACGCCACGGCCGATCAGGCTGGCCGCCGGCGTTCGCCAGCACCCCATTCACGGTGAGGCGGTAAGTCTGGGCGGTTCCGTTGAGATCGTAGCGAATCTTGAGTGTGGTGCCGGGCGTAAAGGCGGTCAGGAACGTACCGGTATTGTCATCTCGGATGAAGCCCTGCGACGCGCCGGGGTTGAGGCGAAAGCTATTCCAGATGGTGGTGTCGTTCACCGTGGTCGGCGCCGTGCGGCCGGCGCCACCGTACCCGACACGAAAGTCGAGGAAGGTCCAATCGCGCCCCCCGGTCGTCGCGGGCAAGAAGATGTCGAACTCGAATGACCCCGTGCGGAAGTCTTGCGGGTTGTTCGAGAACATCGACCGCCAACTGACGATCGGCTGCGCGGCGCCGACGTCGTCGATCACCAGCGTGCGATTCGTCACGCCGCCAAACGGCGAACTATATGTTCCACCGGAACCCGCGATCTGGATGAATGACTCAGGGCCTGACGCATTCCAAAACTGGTCGGCAGTATTCGGCAGGCCGCCGACCGAGTCGTCTTGAAAATCTTCGGTCAGCAGGGTGACGGCGAGCGCGAGACGCGGCTCGAGCGTTTCGAAGCCCCGCAAGCGGCGGTCATGAGGGCGCGCGGCCCGATGCTTACTTGCACGAAACAAAACCGTTATCCCTTGCCGTAATGCTCGAGGGTGGCCTGAGCTACGCGAGTTGCAGGCCGATGGGGTCATATGCTACCTTAAGTGCATGCAGTTATCAAGTAATTTTTTCGTCCCTGCCACATATGCAATCTGTTTTCTGCGGCAACTCGCGGGCGGCGCCTGAAAAAATGAATGCAGTTTCCTCCGTTTCTCTCCGGCCAACCCATGCCTGCTCCAACATCTGATCTGCAGCTCGACGATTTGCTCGAGGAGCCGACCGCTGCGGCTGCGGACGCGCTAGCGCGGTTGGAGGGGGACCTGATTGTGCTGGGAGCCGGCGGGAAAATGGGCCCTTCGCTGTGCCGGATGGCGCGGCGGGCTGGGGCGGAGAGGAGGCGTATATTCGCAGTTAGTCGCTTTTCAAATCCCGCCGCTGTGGAACAATTCGCGGAATGCAACATTGAGACGCTCCCGGGCGATCTGCTCGACCGCCAATTCCTCGCCACTCTCCCCGAGTGCCCGCTGGTGGTCTACATGGCGGGGATGAAGTTTGGCAGCAGCGAGCAGCCGAGCCAAACTTGGGCCGTCAACACGCTGTTGCCGCTGCTCGTGTGCGAACGCTTCCGTGCAAGCCGAATCGCGATGTTTTCCACGGGAAACGTCTATCCGTTCGTTCCCGTGGGGATCGGGCGAGGGTGCGTTGAGACCGACGCCCTAGCGCCCATCGGCGAATACGCGATGACCTGCTTGGGTCGCGAGCGGATGTTCGAATACTGTTCCAGAACTTACGGAATCCCCGTGTCGATCATTCGGCTCAACTACGCGACCGAACTCCGCTATGGCGTGCTGGTGGACATCGCACGCCAAGTTTGGGAGCGCCGGCCGGTTTCGCTGGCGATGGGATATGTGAATGTCATTTGGCAAGCCGATGCCAACGCCCAGGCTTTGGCGTCGTTAGCACTCGCCGCCTCGCCGCCATTCGTGCTGAACGTCGCCGGGCCAGAAATCCTGCGCGTGCGGGATGTGGCGCTAAAGTTCGGCGAACTGTTCGGTGTTCCAGTAGAATTCACCGGCACGGAAGCGGAGACAGCATTGCTGAACGATGCCGGGCAAGCGCGAGCACTTTTCGGCCCGCCGCGTGTTTCCGCAGCGGAACTGATCGAATGGACTGCCAACTGGATTCAAAGTGGACAAGAATTGTGGAACCGACCAACTCACTTTGAAGTCCGCGATGGCAAGTTCTAAACCGAGACAGCCGACATCAACATGAGCATGAGCGCGAGGAAAGCCGAATCCGAAGTGGCCTGCCGGGTTGTCGATGCGGAAGTGAGTTTTTGCGAGCGCCGCCTCATTCAGCCGCTGGTGCTGAGCACGGGCAGTATCGAAGCCGTGACCGAAGCGCAGGCCGTGGTCACGATTGAAACCCGCAGCGGGGTGCGCGCGACCGGCCGAGGCTGCATCTACTTAAGTGACCTGTGGGCGTGGCCCGATCCTACCGTGCCGCATGAAGCGCGCGTGCGGGTGCTCAGCGAGCTCACTCTGAGAGTTGCCGCGGAGTTGCCCCACATTCCGACCGAACAGTTCGTGCATCCGCTGCAATTTGGGTTGGAACTGCATGATTGGACCGCGCACCAGGCGTTGGCGCCATTTGAGATTCCCTCCCTTGCGCGATCGATGTGCGCAAGCCCCTTCGATGCCGGGGTTCACGATGCAGTGGGCATTGCGCTGGGCCGCTCGGCGCTGGACATTTACGATCAGGACCACGCGATACCGGCGGCCGACGTTCACTTTCCCAGCGGCGGAGCCGTCGCCGCGATTCGAAGACTACTGGACCCGTGGCGGCGCGAGCTGACAGCGTGGTGGATTGTCAACAAGACGGATCAACTGCCGAATGCCCTTGCCGAGCCTTGGCGCCGGCGCGGCTATTATTCGTTCAAGCTCAAAATTACCGGCCGTGACAATGCAGCGGATGTTGACCGAACCGTGGCGGTGTATCGCGCGGCGCGCGAGTTGGGGATTGCGCAGCCCAACCTCACGATTGACAGCAACGAAGCGAACTCTGATGCAGCCAGCGTGCTGGATTATCTCGACCGGCTGGAACACATGGATCGTGGCGCCTACCAGGCGCTGCATTACATCGAACAGCCCACGGCCCGAGACATCGGAGAATCGCCATATGATTGGCGAACCGTTGCGGCTCGCAAACCGGTGTTGCTGGACGAGGGGCTGACTGATCTGGCGGTGCTGCCACTCGCCCTGGAGCAAGGCTGGTCGGGCCTAGCGCTCAAAACCTGCAAAGGACACAGTATGTTACTGGTGACGGCCGCGTGGGCCCGCGCGCACGGGATGCTGATTTCACTGCAAGACTTAACGAACCCTGGCATTTCAATGCTCCACGGCGCGATCATCGGGGCCCGCTTACCGACCATCAATGGTGCGGAACTCAACTCTCCGCAGTTTACCCCCGAAGCGAATGCCGAGCTGTTGCCCCAACTTCGCGAATTGGTTGAGCCGCGTGGCGGTTTCCATCGGCTGCCGGATGAGGCCCCGATTGGATTGGGATCGCAATTAGCGACGCCGGAAAGATGAACTCACTTGCCCCGCTCAACACCGTCGCCGCGCAATCGCTTTGCCGGGGAATCGTCATCCCCGCGATGCCGCTGGCGCTCACCGAGGACCGAAAGTTTGACGAACGCCGTCAGCGTGCACTGCTGCGCTACTACGCGGCAGCGGGAGCGGGAGGCATCGCCGTCGGCGTGCATACCACGCAGTTCGCTATTCGTGATTCAACGCACGGTCTCTATGAGCCGGTGATTCGACTGGCCGCAAGTGTCGCCGACGAGATCGATACCGGGATGGAAGGACCACGCCCTGAACCACTGGTGCGAGTCGGTGGCATCTGCGGGCCGACGAACCAGGCGATTGCAGAAGCGACTTTGCTTCGTGAACACGGCTATCATGCAGGGCTGCTGAGTCTCGGCGCCCTCAAGGCGCTCACGATCGACGAACTGATCGCCCATTGTCGCCGCATCGCCGAAGTGATTCCACTCTTCGGGTTCTACCTCAACGAGTCGGTCGGTGGGCGGCCGCTGCCGTATCGTTTTTGGCGGCAATTCGCGGAGATCGAGAACGTTGTGGCGATTAAGATCGCCTGCTTTGACCGCTACAAAACGATTGACTGCATTCGGGCGATTGTGGACGCCGGTCGGGACCACATCGCGCTCTACACGGGCAACGATGACCACATCATCCTCGACCTCATCACGCCGTTTCGCTTCACCGTTGAGGAACAAGTGGTAACGCGGCGATTCGTCGGTGGGCTCTTAGGCCACTGGGCGGTATGGACGCGGCGCGCGGTCGAGCAGCTTGAGCGCTGCCATGCGTTTGCAGGCGGCGTTCAACCGGACCGCGAACTGCTAGCGCTCGCCAACGAAGTAACCGACTCCAATGCGGCGTTCTTTGATCCGCAGCATGGTTTTGCAGGTTGCATCGCGGGGTTGCATCATGTGCTCATGCGCCAAGGGTTGCTTGCGAACATTTGCCTGCTCAACGAACACGAGCGCGTCAGTCCGGGGCAACTCGAAGAAATCGAGCGGGTAAGCTTGAGTTATCCGCATCTGAACGACGACGCGTTCGTGGCGGAGAATCTTGAGCACTGGTTGTCGTGACGACCAGGTCCTCACTTCGCTCTACGATTCCGCTGCCTCGAACACTTCGCTCCTTCGCTTGCCTGGACAACGAGCGCTCGCGATTTGACAGGCGCGGTTCCAAACGCGATAAGCGAGCAATTTCTCATGATTGGTCGCAAGGAGAAATCCAACCCGCGCGGCAAGCACAGCGATCAATCCCCCGAAACACCACCACGGCACGGCGTAGGCGGCTGATTTCTCGGCGACGATCGCGGCGCCGAGCATTCCTGCGAAAACCAAGGAAACCCGATCGCTGCCGGCGGTCGTCACCACGGCCAGCACGATCAGCCCACCGAAAGACGCGAGCGCAGTCGCCCAACAAACGGGACACATTCTTCTCTCTCCCCACTTCGCCTGAAGTTTAGTGGCAGCAACTTTTTTTCTTCGCGGATGGCGGCACATCGTTCGCCGGGTTCATGGCGAAGAACCCGACCGGCTTGAGCAAAAAGCCGATGTAGGCGGTCGGCATCACCGGGTAATCCTCGGGCCGGGGGATGTGCGTGTGGCCCATCGTGTACCACAGCACCACATCGGTCGATTGGATTGGCCGATCCGCGGCCGTCCAGCGAATGAGTCCATCGCCGCCGGCACTTTGGTTAGGGTAATCGCCGGCGCCATAGCGCTCATCATCGCGATAGGGCGTGACCCAAACGTGGTGGTTCACAAACCCGGCTCGCTTGCGCCACCACGCATTCGGCGAAGCAAACGGCGTGGCGTTATCGCCTGGCAGGAACTTGTAACCGACCGGCTCACCAACCGAGTTGCGCACCTCGGGGTTGATGATTTTCCACGTGCGGGCCCGTTCGAGACTCAAATTCGCGCACGCTTGTTTTTCCGTCGAAAGATTGGTCGCCACCGCGCGAAACGCATTCTCGAACGGGTTGTTCGGCCCCTGCTCGTCTGCCACCACATCGACCTGCTGCACGGTGTTCGCTAGGCCGTCGAGATCGAAGTCAAGACGCACGTTGAAGAAGTGCTGGTGATTGGGAGCGTACAGTTGTGGCGCCACTAAGTTGCCATACACCGCGTGCTCTCCCGGGTTCAGCGCGCCGAGTGAGAGGATGCCGGTGAGCTTGACTTCGAGTTGAATGTTGCCGTCTTGGTACAGGTACCAGAAAAAGCCGTACTCGTAGTTTTCGACGGTTGAAACCGACGAGATCACCAGCCGCCGCGAACGCCGAACCTCCGGCACATTCAGGCGGCGATCGGTGTGCTTCCACAAGATGCCGAAGTCTTCTTCGTGCAGACAGATTGCGTTCTTGACTGTGAGCAGCCTGCCACGGCTATCCGTCAGGTGGGCGTCGAAGTACTGGATGTGCCCCAGGCAATCGCAGCCGAGCTCCAAACTGTTCGCGCACATCCCCATGCCGTACTCGCCGACATCGAACGCATTCTTGCGCGCCTGCTGCGGGGCTGGATCGCCGTACGGCACGACCATTTCGGTGAGTGAAGCGCGGTAGAGGATCGAGCGTTCCTGCCCGCCATCGTTGTAACGCAAGTGATGCAATGTGAGCCCTTCGCGCGCGTTGAAACCGACGACGAAGTTCCAGTTCTGCCAGCGCACTTGGTAGCCATCGACCGTAAAACTCGGGCCAGCGGGCTGAGTGATCTCCAGCGCCTTGATGTCCCGCCGTTGGTTCGGCACGCGCTCAGCCGCGTAGTTGCACTCGACATCCGGGAGCGGCCAATGACCGTACTCTTCAACACGTAGCACTTGCATCGTGTTCAGGTCCACCACCGGTCGCAAACCTTCCAGCGGGCGGACGTAGCCGTTGTCGGTGGGGTCGCGCCGCAAAAAGCAGAGCGGCCGGGCTAGTCGCCGAGTGTTGTCCTCTTCCGCGCCGTAGTTGCCGGCGCTCCAGATGTCGACCATCACGAGGCTGGTGTCATCCGTGCCGTAGTGCTTTTTTAGGGCGGCCTTGAATTCGGTGCTGGCGAGCACGGCTTGTTCGCACTCGAACTGTTCGTCAACGGTCATTGTCGGCTGAACCCCCGGTAAATGCCTCCAGAAAACCAGGTCGCCGGACGCTAAAGCCACGACGGCTTCGTAGCAACTGTTGGTCGCATTATCGAAGAGCACCGCCTCGGCAACGCGAGGAATCTCACTCGCGGACTTTCCCGCATGAACCTGCTCCTTGGGCGGCTCATGGAGCATGATCGAAACGAATCGGGTCGTCGGCGTGACCTTGCCCAGCCCGTGCAGAGATTCGACCGCCCGCAGCACCTCCGCGGCGGTGAGGGGTTCCAGGGGATGCTTCACAGAACTCGACATGACTTCAGCCCTTTGTCAAATTGGTTTGCCAGAGGTCCCGGCCTCCGACAAGTCTTTGGTTGACGCCTGACGTTTGCAGTTACTTCGCGGCGGCGCGTTCGGCAATGCATTGGTCACCGTGTAGGATCACCGCTCGGCCCGCGGTGGGGCAAGCGATTTCCGCCTGACCATCACCATCGAAGTCCGCGATGGCGCACCATCCCAGCGGCACGGGCGCTTGCCACCGCAGCTCTCCAACCCCTTGCTGATTTGTGCCGATGCAATACACGCTAGTTAAGAACTCTCCTCGGCCATCGCCGTCGACATCGGCCGAGTAGACCGGGCTGTTGGGAGCCCCGGGCAATTCAAGTTCCCATTCCACCGCTCCGGTCCACAGGTCCCGGCACACAAACTTCCGGTCGTAGAGCGCTGAGTAGCCGACTTCCAGTTTTCCATCACCATCCACATCCACCAGCCCAACCTTTGACGGTACGTCGTAGCCAAGGTCCACACGCCACACGCCGGAAGTGGGGTCGGGATTCATCAGCCCAAACGGACCGTAGCCGCCATTGACGAACCAGTGCGGCTCGCGCGCCTGCGAGTTCTCGAACACGGGAGAGAAGGTGTTGTACAAATGACCCGCGTAAGTAGCGTTTTCAGTGCGAATGTTGGACGTATGCCGCACAAATGCGAAGCTACCGTCGACGCCGCGCAGAAACGCCATGTAACTCAGCAGATCCATCCCAATTTCTTCTGCGCCATCGCCATTCAAATCGACCGCAGTCGGTAACCCGTTCGGTCGGTATGGCATGACGATCCCGCCGTTTCGATAGTGATCTTTGAACCAGCGGATGGCCCCGGTCTTACCATCCAACAGGTATGTCCCCTCATTCACACGTCGGCGATCATTCACAGAGATGGCGACGCCCGCATGGTCGGCCGCCAAGAAATCGCCGGCGTTGATGACACACGCCTCAAGCTCGTCCGCGTAGACATCAAGCGTCTGCTCCCACCCGGGCGCGCCGTCCAAGCGCTGCGCGGTAACCTTCAGCCTGCCATCCGCCGCCTTACCACAGCAGACGATCTGCGGCCGACCTTCCCCCAACAAGTCGTAGCAGACGGGGCCATAGCCCGGCGTCGGCGCCAAACTCGGGTAGTCAGCGCTCAGCTCCGCAGACCCGCTGTTGTCGAACGAGTACACCTGTAAGCGCCCGGGCGCCAGTTGCATGATTAGTTCCCTGCGGTGATCGCCATCGAGATCGGCGGCGCTAAGTGTCGGCGTGGTCAAACCGTGCAGAGGGATGTTGACGATCTGACGCCCCGCAACATCAGCCAGGATGAGCTCACCGGCTTCCGATTGGACGACAAACCTTTCTGTTCCATCTTGCCCGTGCAAGAAAGCTGTGAACTTGGTCGTTTGGAGGAGCTCGTCCGCAATAGTCGCGATGCGATCAATCCCCGCACCGTTCCAGCGATAGCGGCCGATTAATGCGGCGCCCGCTGAATCGACTTGGCGAACGAAGAACTCTTGCCGCGTCGTTGGCGCGCCTTCAGGTACCAATAGCGTTGCGTTTGGCACTTCACCGATTTTCTTGCCGAAATTGCCGGGCCCCGTTGCGTACGCTTCCAACTTTCCCTGAGTCGGCATCGCACCATGCGGAGCCTGGAAAGCCAGCAGTAACTTGGGTTCGCCTTCCACCTGCGAATCAAGTACGCCCGCCCCCCAGTGGTCCGCCAGCTCAAGCTTCACTTTTCCGGTGGCCGCGTCACGCACCCGTAACAGCGATTGATAATCCCGCGCCGGATCGCGGACGGAATACGCCACCTCCGTGGCGCCATCGCCATCGAGATCGGTCGTCGCCAAATGCGCGAGCGCGACGCCCGGCGACTCCTTGTAGACTTCACCGTAGTAATGCTGCCAAGTTAATTCGTTCTGACCGCTGCGGCGTAGGCGAATCGCGTGCGCGTGAATTTGCACACTTTCGCCCAGCACCACGGCCAGACGATTGCCCTCACTATCGAAACCTAGCGCTTTCGTCCCGTAGTTACGGCGATGTTCCCCGCCGATGTCATACGCCAGCGTGCTGATGACGTCGCCGTTTCGCGCGTTGATTCCGGTACAGCGGTATCGCCGCATATTCCAAATCAACGGCTCGGTGGGCTGAGTTAAATCGAGCTCGATCGAGCAGCCGTGGTCGTAGCGTTCGTCGAACTCGCCGGAGTTCACCACCGTGCGCTGCCACACAATTTCTGGTTTCGACTTAGGCGGAAAGCGGATGAGCCCGGCTTCTTCGCCGTGGACCATGATGAAGGCTGCTTCTTGGCCCGGTCGATCGGTGAGAATGTCCGCAACACGCACCACCACCTCGACAAACTCGGGCAGGAACTCCTGCGTCCACAATGTCTCACCGGTGGCCGCGTCGAGTTCTGTTAAGCGGCGGCCGGCGCTCAGCAAGAGACAACTTCGCCCATCGCCGTGTAAATCACCGTGGTAGACGACGTTGCCAGCCGGCACGCAAGTCCAAAGTTGTTTCCCGGCTGTGGTAAAGAGGCGCAGATGATCGTCGTTCACCAGCAGTAGGTCATCTTGCCCCGGCGACGACAGCACTTTCAGCCAGTCCAATTGACCGGGAAGGGTGACCGCAGCCCATTCGGTTGGCGCCGATTTCATGCCACATACCAGAGGCGAAAAGCCGGTCGCCAGCTTATCATGGTGCGTGCGGGGCCAATCGGGATTATTGAGGTCGGGATTGCGAATCCCCGGCATTAGTGGATGGCTGGCGGATCTTTCAACACTCTGGGCAAAGAGTGGGTGTGCCTTAGCGACCACCAACAACAAGCACACGCCGAACGCTGACAGCACATCGAGCCGCCTAGCGGAGTGTGAGCCCATCGAAGCCTCGCGGCGGAAATCGACGAATAAGTGAATGCACTTTTCGTCAGACTATCTTGACCAGCGGGCGGTGTCGAGCCTCCAATAGCGGAATCATTGCGAAATTCTTGAACTAACGGGTTGTTCGTCGCCAGCGAATTGCATTCACAATTCTTCCCAAGTGTCAAGCAGATATCTCCATGGAAGATCCACTAACGCACCACCCGCCGCTGGATGCTGTGATCATTGGAGCCGGCATGATCGTTTACGATCAGTTGCTGCCGTCGCTCTACCACCTGCAGCGGCAGGGCGCGATTGGGCAAATTCACGTCGTCGCGACAAGTTGCGCGCGGATGCAACGCTTGGCGGACCAGCAGTTCGCCGCAGCTTTTCCGGACCAAAGGTTCGTCGCGCATCCGCCGCTCGATTCGGGCGATTCATCGGCAGAACCGGAGCGCTGGCGCCGCGTGCTGGCCGAACTGTCGCCCCGCCAACTGGCAATTGTGGCCACGCCGGATCACCTGCATAACGAGATGGTGCGGTGCGCACTGGAGCACAACCAGCACGTGCTATGCGTGAAGCCGCTGGTGCATCAGTATGCCGAAGCAGAAGTGATTGCCAAAATTGCCCGCGAACGGGGCCTGCTGGTCACGGCCGAATACCACAAGCGCTTTGATCGACGCGCGCTCGAAGCCCGCCGGCGGTATCGCGAGGGCCATTTTGGCGAGTTCGCTTGCGGTCAGGCTCGCATGATCGAGCCGTATCTCTATCGTTCGTCTAACTTCCAAACTTGGTTTACTCCAGAGAAGACCGACGCGTTTGTCTACGTTGGCTGCCACTATGTGGACCTCGTCTACTTCATCACCGGTTTGCGACCGGTGGAAATTTCGGCCCGCGGCGTCGAACGCAGTTTCCCCAACGGGCAGCGCGCTTACATGTGGGCCAATGGCCGCGTCGTATTTGAAAACGGCGCGCTGCTGACCGTGAACGCCGGCCTCGGGTACCCCGATCGCGGTGCGGGAACCAACGATCAAGGCCTTACCATGTACTGCGAAGGGACCGACAGCGGCGCGATCATCGAACACAACGATCAGTTCCGCGGCGTGGGGCACGGTTACATCGATGATCGCCTCGGCGCTAATTTTCGGCATGTGAACCCCGATTACTTCCGGCTCGTTCCCTGGAATGGTCAGGGCCTGAAACCCGTCGGTTACGGGTTCGATTCGATTGAAGCCGCTGTGCACGCCACTCAAGCGGTCAACGCGAGTGGTGGCAAGAGAAGCGGACCCGAATCGCTGCGGCTCCAGCAGGCCAAACTCGCCGAGATTGACGGTCAAGGCCTGTTGGCGACGCCCTCCAATAGCTTCATCAACGAGCTGGTGATCGAGGGCGCTCGGCATTCGATTCAGCACGGCGGACAGGTTGTGGAGATCAGCTATTCTCCGCAACCGCGGATTGGCATGTAGCGGTGCAATTGCATTCACCTCCCTTGCAAGTCACGCGTTTCGCATTCACTTTCGGCTGATTTTGACAGGTTCCTCCTGCACGATTGGCTCTGGGTCGTCCGGGTCTTTGGGGCCCGCTAGGCGGTGCTAATGGCGGCCGCAATTTACAATTTGTTAATTATACATCGAGATTTTGGCATCTGTCAGCTGCACATTCATTTGAAGTCGCCAACTATTTTCAAAGAAATTCTTGACAATCCCCATAAATCGAGTAGAGTGACCACCAAGAAAAAGTGAATGCAGAATTAGCCCTGAATCCTCAGTAGGTAAGAGACTGGTGAAGGTCGGTTGGCAAGGCGTTGTTCGCGCGGGCGGCAAGATGAATTGCGGGCAAGAAGTTGCTAAGAAGTGTCTCATTTGTTACTACAAAACCACGTAACCAAGCTGGGTGGATTGTGCCGCTTTACCGAGGAGAGGTTACTATGCGTTCGCGTGATATTTTGAGTTCGGCTTTCGCCTTCGCGTTAGCGGCGTTGGAGATATGGCACTCGCCTGCTGCTTTCGCTCAGCGCGTGATCCTGTCAGAGAACTTCCAAAGCGACACCCCTGATACGGTGCCTGCGAGCGCAAACTTCACCTCCAAGGGTTGCGTGCCCTTCGTGAACTGCGCCACCGATCCCGCCAAAATCGTGGTAACTGGGGGTACGTTTCCCGATCCGTTTGGACCGGGCAACAAAAGCCTTGTGTTCCACAATCCCAACAGCGCTGCGCAGGCCGCAATTACATGGACCGCGGCCTTTCAAGACGATCCCACAACCTTTCGTAACGGCACCATTGATTTCGATATGTGGATGGAAAAGCCTCTTCCGGTGTTGGGTCAACCCGGCGGAAAGTTTTGGTCGTTTCTGGACGTGCGGGCAGGTTACGGCGGCCCTGATCGGAATCGCGTTAGCACCGTCAACGACGTCACCGTCTGGCCGAATTTTCGCGTCCAAAACCTTTTCGGTGTGCCTGAACCTCTCGAGCAAGTGGTTGACGCGGGCGGGCGGTTCTCAGTCGGTTTTGAAACCACCTTCACCGACGGTGCCGCCGACATTTTTGGACCGGATGAGTTGGTCCATGTCCGGCTCGAAATTAGCGGGACTCCAGGAGCGGAAAGCTATGTCATCAAGGTCAACAATACTCCAATAAATTGGCTACAGAATGGCGAATCCAGCAGTCCTTGGGTGCCGGACGCGCCGGGCATCAATGTGCTCTCGTTCTTGACCGACGCCAGCGCCTTCTTCTCTGGCGGCGCTAGTAACGTCTATCTCGATAACCTCGTGGTCATCAATAACGACCTGCCCCCGTTGCCATCCTTGCTTGGTAACTACAACAACAACAATTCCGTCGATGCGGCTGACTACACCGTTTGGCGCGACAACGTCGGTTTGACAACAACACTCCCGAACGATGCCATCGGCGGCACAATTGGTCAGCCTCACTACCTGCAGTGGAGCAACAACTTCGGCAATTCCAATAGCTCGGCCGCCGCCACTAGTATTCCCGAACCCGCAACTTGGGTGGGAGTATCACTACTCATGCTGGTAACAATCGGCCGGCGGCAATCACGGAGCTAAGAGCTGCGGCTCGCCCGTCTTGAATTCTTTTCACTACCCTGAAAGGTCGACGGCGAGAGACGGTTGCCTTCATTTCGCAACTGCACATCCTGCTCAGTTCCACTTCAGATGAAACGCCTATGGTGGCGTGGAGCACGGGTCACAGCGGGAGCGCGATCCAGCAAGTCTCGGGCTCGCGTCATTCAGTTCGTCCTCGTTCAGCATTCTGACTTCCTCGGCGCTTTGAAGAACGTTGACCATGAGCCCAATTGAAACTATGACTCCTCTGCTTCGGTTAACCATCGCCTGCCTAATCCTCGCTTCGTGGGTTGCCGCCCTCACCGCAGCCGAGCAAGAATGGGGTGCGGTCTCTGGGCGATTCCTGATCAAGGGAGAGGTCCCAGCGGCTCCGACGATTGATCCCGGGACCGATCAGGTGTGCTGCCAAGCCAAACCGAAAGACGAGAGCTTGATCGTCGACGCCGATGGCGCCGTCGCAAACGTTGTCGTGTATCTTCAGCCCCCGCGCCGTGAACCGATCGCCATTCATCCAGACCTGACCAAGCAAGCGAAATTGGCGCTGACGTTTACCAACAAAGGCTGCAGTTTCGCGCCGCGCGTGCTATTGGTTCAACCGGGCCAACCATTGACGATCACCAATGATGACCCCACCAGCCACAACGTCCGCGCAGAGCTCGGCGCCGAATCATTCAACGTGCTGCTGAAAGAACAAGCCAGCCAAGACATCACGCTCAAGAAATCGCAACGCTTGCCGATGCCTATCGGCTGCAACATTCACCCTTTCATGCGGGCGTGGATCGTGGTCCGCGATGATCCCTACATGGCGGTTTCCGACGCCGGAGGAAAGTTCTTGATCGATAAGCTGCCCGCTGGCACGCACGAGTTTCAATTGTGGCACGAACGCGCCGGCTATCTAGCTAACGTCTCGTACGATAGTGGTCGAGCGGACCGGCGTGGTCGGATTGAGGTCGAGATTGCGCCGAACCAAACAGTCGACCTGGGGACAATTTTCATCGAAGCAGCCGAAGTGGCCCCGCAGTAAATCTTTTCCGCAACGTACTCGCCTTTATCGCTCGGGACATTGTGACGCGATCACAGGGTGGCAATCTAATAGAGGTGAACGTTCCGCAAAGGCTGAAAATCTACGTAGCGCACGTGGACCCTCTTTATCATCGGGGGAGCATCGGACACGAAATCGTGAGCCACTTGCCGGTTGTAGCAGCCAGATTTGCTGGCGTCGATTGGCGTGAACAACCGATGGGGCTTTGGTAACCATCGCTTGCCATGTTGCTGCATTTATGAAAGCATAGCGATGTTAATGTCGCTGGCGTCGGGGCGGTTTCCCTCCTTGTCACCACCACTCGCGCCCTCAACGATTCGTGGCCGTGCTGACAAGCTTCGCCCACCATCGACAATTGCCCCCGACCCGGGTCAGGTTCGGGCTGCTGCTCACCACTCTCTGCTCGCTGACCATAACGGCGGGCTGCCATCGCCCGGAGCCGGTGGTGTACGTTCCCTCACGCGAGCTGGCGCAGCTCGGCGCCGATGCCGAGACTGACGAAGAGCGCGAGTTGTGGACGGAGTTGCGCGCGAGATTGAAGCCACGATCGTCGAGCGCTGTGGCTCGCCGCAGGCCCCTCGGGCGCTGCACTTTTCAAATACCACTCACAGGTTAAGCAGCCAGGACTACAAGGCTGATTTATTCGACCGATTTTTGTGTCGAGTGCAGCGAACCTAAATTCAGGGTAAATTTGCCGCGATGTTGCTCCTCCCGCTCATACCTCCCGCCGCTGTCCCACCCCGCTTCAGCCACTGGAATCAGTAAGAGGTGTTAATTCGCCAGTGGAGCTATAATGGAGCTACGGGCTTCGCCAACCGAGCATCCTGGTTGGCTCGGTCCACGAAACGGACAACGGAACGCCATGACCACGATAATCGAAGAAATATTATCTGCAAAGTACGAGTCCGGCGAGAACGCCTATCTCTGGCTCCATTCTGCCACCGGTGACTGCATCTTGTGGCCCACTGAGGATGCCAGCGAGAATGAAGACAGCGCCGATGCGATCGGGAGGTGGCAACTTACGGCCACCCAGTCGAATGCCCTGATTGAGACGGGCGAAGTCGACGAGGTTGAGTGACTCAACCGTTGCTCATCACCGCCACCTTTATCGCGATTGCACCCGTGCTGATTCCGCCCGGGAATAGGGAAATCGGCTGCTTCAAGACGGAGTTCGGCTTCTGCTTCAGAATCGTTGGTGGCTACAGCCCCTCTTAGGGAGCAGCCATTGGCCCGGCAAGGGGATCGCGCTTGAGAATCTTGCGCGCCGTCGCCGAAGGTAGCAGGATCGCCGCCAGACGGCCGGTCCTAAATGGTTGGTTCTTTAGGATTTCGAGAAAAGAAACGGTCCGCTCCGCCGCCTTTCGACGGCGGAGCGGGTATTGTCCGAAATCAAACGTTTACTTGCCGGCAGTACTTTGCTGAAGCGACTTCAGCACTTGTCGCGGTTGAGGCTGGCCGGTTTTTCGCTCGGCGGGAACTCCTTGAACGTCGCTACGAATTTCCCAACGTTGGAATGGCCTCGAACTGCACGTCATTTGCGACGCGTTCCCCGGCGCTTACACAGGAAAGCTGCGAATACAGTCGCGCACAGGATGCTGGTTGACGGTTCGGGAACAATCGCAGCGTCGAGTCGCACGTTGTCGAAAAGCGTTTGGATGCCGCTGACGTTGGCTAAGTCGATACGAAGCGGTTGACCGAGGTTGACCGGGGCGGCGCCCGTAGTAAATGTTGATTGCCACGTTTGCCATCCATCGCCGGCGGCGGCCGTGTTGTTAGGCGTCGTGTTCGCAATCACGACCGGGGGAAGCAGATTGCTTCCGACGACGGGGCCAGTGCCGAGATTAAGTGTGGCGCCAGCGAAAGGGAGGTCGGTGCGGTCGCCCACGTCGACCGTCAACGTATAGGTGGTGTTTGCGGCGAGTAAAGCTGAGAGAAGTTGCGACGGAGTTCCACCATTGCTCCAGCCGAGTCGTTCGGCATCGGCGCCATCGGGCGTTGGTTCGATAACAGTATTGAAGAGCCCGGTCGTGCGATCGAGGTGGCCAACACCGGACCAGTTGGTCGTCGGACCGCTGCTGACGCCCCCTGGGCCGGGGTTATCGATTTCGAAGCTCGGGTTGAGGACAGTGATCGCCACGCCAAAGGCGGTAGTGGCAAAGAGATTTGAGATGATGACCGCCGTGCCTAAAGCTAAAGCGAGTCGTCGGGACCAGTTAAATGCTTTTTGTGAAGAAATGCATTCGATACTTGTTGTCGTTGGGATAAACATGCGAGCACCTTTGATAGGGATTCAAAACTTGTAATAAAGAAGCAACACCCTAAGGTTCAGTTCACTCGCAATAAACTCCCGTTGTGTTTGGTCCCGATTTTGGCAAGATGCATCCTTCAGCCCATGACGCTTTAGCCAACAAAAAAGCGTTACAACTCCCTCCGCTGAGGAGGATGTTGTAACGCTTTTATGTCAGCTCATTGCCCCTGATCGTAGCAACTTTAAAATCGATTGCAAGACAGTATTTCTGATTTTTCGCGCAATCAAGCGTCTCAGGTTACGTGAAATGTCTCTGGCAAACGCGCTTTTTGGTGTGGACCCCCCAAACGCGGCGCCCGGGCTAGTGACCTGCCCCCTTCAACCGAGTCCGCGTTTGGAGCGAGAATCCAGGCGTCAGAAACCCAACGCCGGAGCGGCTTTGAAATCGCCCGAAAACCTGCGCAGGACGATGAAGCCGACGCTTCGCAGGTACAAGCTAATCGTCCGATTGCAGGGAAATTCGCTATCGACAAGGGTAAAGCAGCTCCAAATGCAAACCGACCGAAACTTACCGGTTAAGCAGATGGCTAATCCTCATCGATAAACGGATGGCTTCGCCAGTAGTACCAGAACACACAAGTTGCGAGTCCCGTCACGACCATGTAGGTTACAAGTCCCCACACTCCCATCTCCGACTCATACCCAGGTTCGACTATCGGGCGCCAAACTCCAGGCATCGACTTCCCGCCCCGCAACCAGTCCCCTATGTTCCGAGCGGCATGAATGCCCACGGGCACCGCGATGCCGCGCGTGGCGATAGCCGCCATGCCAAACAGCAGTGAGCCCATCCCGGCTCCAGCGAAAGCGTTCACGAGCGAGTTACCGCCGGCGACGTGTTCGAGCGCAAAGATCGCTGCAATGCTAATCAATGCTGGCCAGAGACCAAACAGTGTCTGAAGGCGGCGTAATGCAAAGCCGTGGAAGGAGAGTTCTTCTCGCGCTGACAAGAACAGGAAGGCGGCAATCGCAATTGCAACAACGCCTGGACTAACCGACTCTGCTTGTTCCCAGTAAACATGGCCGGGGGCCCACATGAGTATCCATTGGAGCCCGAGCACCGCGGAGCCAATTGCCAACCCTAATCCGAGACGAGCCGCGGACCCGTGATTTATGCCAACGCCAATACTCGCCAGTGGGAGTGACTCCCAGTGAGCAAAAATGCAAGTCATAAGAAATGCCCCAACGCTACTTGCGATCCCAAGAATCAATGTCGACATCGTGCCGGAGCGCGCCATTGGTAGCATCGACGCAGCAATGAGAACGCCGGTGCAGCAAAGCAAGAACAGGAATAGTTTCGAAACGAGTGGCGCAGGAACCTGTCGATCGGCCACAAGTTGCTGGCTCAGCGTGTCGAAGTCGCCGCGGATAGGGGAGCTGACCCGTGAGCACTTCGTACATCACCACGGCCAATGAATACTGGTCGCAAGCGGCGGTAGGCGCGGAACCATCGCGGAGCGCGGCGAGATGCTCGGGCGCCAAGTACGGTAACGTGCCGCCGACCAGCAACGATTGCCGACTCGCCGCACTGGCGTCATTCGCGAGATTGAAGTCGAGCAAACGTGGCGCGCCATCGGCGCAATCAAAATGTTGGCGGGCTTAATGTTGCTGTGAACGAGTCCGCGCTCGTGCGCGTGGGCTAGTCCCGCCGCGAGCTCAGCCGCAATCTGCGCCGCCTCGCGCCACGGCAGGATGCCGGTTGTTGACGGTTCTTGGTTCGCTGGCGTCACGCGAGGCGGAGCGCCGGCGGGTTGCTTAACCGTCGCGTCGTGGGCAACGGCCAGGGTGCTCACCAGCGCCGAAGCGTTCGCCAACTGAGCTACTTCTGGCGAAGTAGGAGGCTTGCTAAGCCGCCGCGCGAGAGTCACCTCACCCAGTAGCGGCATGCAGATCCCTAGCCAGTCTCGATCCCAATGCACGGAGTAAATCGGAACGATGTTTGTGTGCTGCAAGCGCCCGAGCCGCTCCGGCTCGAGCGACGCCTCGGTCGTAATCTTGAGCGCGACCTGTCGATTGCTGAACTGCGGTTGCCTGGCAACGTACACCCGGCTGAACGCCCCCACACCCAGCACGCGCTCCAGCAACATGCCGTCGAAAGTTTCGCCGACGGGTGGATACTTGACGGCCGACTTGTTGGGCCGACTGGGGCAAACCGTCTGCGGCCAATCCTCCGGCTGCAAGCCGTAGCGGTCCAAGTAGGTGTGCGGCGAACTTGCCTCGCCTGCTTCAATGGCCAGGTGCCACTCTTCGAAGGCGGCCAGCGCAAATTGCATAGGATCGCGAAACAGCTCGGGAACGATGGGGCGGTAGTCTTCCAGGGTGCGTGTTTCTCCCAAACTCCGCGCGATTTCGAGGTCGACCCGCACGAGCTCGCTGGCGGTCGACACTCGGTACGGGTGATCGGCTGGCGGCAGATACTCCGCGATCGAAACCGTCTCGCCCGCGAGAGGCACCACTTCAGATACTCGACCCCCGTGTTCTCAAGAGCTGAACGCTCGATTCACGAAGGTGGTACGGCATGCCTCAGGCGATAACCGTGAAGAAGCTGTGTGAAACATTGAGATTCTCACGTTGCCAGATTGCCAACCTTTCAACACTGGTCCCCTTGGCAATTTGGCGTTCAGTGGAGCACCCACGCGGCTAACGGGTCTCTCCCATAGCCATCTTCACCAATTGCAGCAACACGGCCTTCTTCGCGGGCGTGAGTTGGGCCCACGCGGCTGCCACGATGGCGAAATCGGGGTCTTATGCGAGACAATCCAAAAGTGCGCCGGATTCTGCGCCGCCCACTGGACGTAAGTCCTGCCGATACAAGCACTTATTGCGAGTGTTTGCGCTCAACAGCGGATCATTCGCTGGGTGCGCGTACGGTTTCGACCCTGTTCCTCTCGATCAGGTAGCGGATGGCGCCCTGCCCTGCCCTGCCTCGAACTCGGCTCCTCTAGGTGGGCGTCGCCCTCGGCGACCAATGGGGATGCGGCGCTGGATGGATCTCCGGACGAGCATCACCTTGCAGTTGGGCCATCGCAGCCCGTGAGTTTTGCACTTGCTGGGTGTCTCGCAACCAGTCGAGATTTATACTTGTCCGCCAAGTTTCACCGCTCGCGAGGGTGACGAGTCGGCCGTGCTGTTCTTCGAATGGGCGGGGATTAGGGAAGTTCGTCCCCGGTTCGAGCCCGGTCACATAGCCGTCGGCTGCCGGAACGGAATTTCGCCACAGGGTGAAACAAGGCAGCTCGCGCTGATTAAACCGAATAGCGAGCCCTTGTGCGGAGTCGGCCGCCTCCAGCAGCACCTGAGTTTGACCTGCTCCGTCACCCAAGAGCTCAAAGAAGAATGACTGCTGCGGCGCGGCGCTCGGCAGCGAGGGGTACACCTGCCAATCGCGCACAGCCACGTCGTCGGGGTAGTGGTCGTGCGGCGAGACGGTCTTCACCGGAGCGATGAGCCTGGCCCCCGGCGATAGGAGCGGTGCGCCAACGTTCAGGTGGTAGAGCATTTGCATCGTCGCCGGTGTGGAGCCGAGATTCATAACTTCGTCTTCCCAGCCAAAAGACGTGCTGCCGAATGAGGTGAAGAGCGTCGTCGTCAGTTGCATCTTGAAGAAGTGAAACCGGATTTCATCCACCACCGCCTGCAAGCGAATCACTCCACTTTCGGCATCGATCATCACCTTCAAATTATGCGCGGGCTTATTGGCAATGCGGCCGTGGAGTGGATGCACCAAGCGGCCCTGCTCGTCGAACACGGGCGAGCCGTTGCTTTCAACCCCACAGCGGACCATAAGTTCATCGAACCCATCGAGCCAACCCATGCCGGTGGGCTCCATGAGTGAAACGAACTGCGGATGCACCGGCCCGCGGACGGGAGATTTCCAGCCGAGTCGCTCCCCGTCGCAGTGCGCGTCGAGGAGGCCCATGCCGCGCGTCGGCACGGCGCGGATTTTAAGCCGACCGTTATCGATTTCCACCAACTCCACGCCGGTCGACGCGCCGCTAGTGAGCGTGCGTTTGGTGATCGACCAGTCGCGGGGGGTACCCGGAGCATCAGCGGGGCCGAGCTGAAAATCGGCGTGGCTCTGTTCTCGTGCGGTGGACGGAATGTCCCAGGTGCAGTTGGACATAAACGGTGGAAAGGGCAAAGGTTTAGCGCTAAGTTAATAGCGCAAGGTGGAAGGCGTGAGCTTCAAGTCTTCGGGCAGCGAACGATGCGGCCGCAACCCGAGCTTGCCGAGTTCCGCGTGATACAGCCGAACCGCTTCAACCGGCTCCAGCTCGCTATCGGCTACGCAGCGCAGCACACGGACGAATGTTAGTTGGTGTTCGGCAAAGTTGATTTTCCGGCCGAAGAGCGCCGCGCGAGCGCCGTGCTGCTTGGCGTCGGCCAGCAGTTGGAAGGCGTCACGCGTGGTGCCGGCCGAACCGCCAAGGACGCCGATCACCAGTTCGCTGTCGTAGGCCGCCAGTTCGGCGAGCCACTGCGGGCCGAAGTACGGAATCTTGAGGAATTGCGGGCGCTCGGCAGCCGCCACGCCAGCGAGCAACCGGGCAATGCTGTCGTTCACGAACCGGGGAATCTTATCCGGCGCCACGGCATTGCCGACGTTCGGCGCGAAAACTTCCAGAAAATGGCGAAACCCCTTCTTCAGCGCTTCCATACGGAATTCGCGGTAGGCGCTCAGCGTGAAGGCGTCGTGGGCGGTGTGATTGTTGAGCGTGATCGAGTACAGCCCCAGATCGACACTGCCGCGCTCCGGCAGCCGGCGCCCGTCCGGCCCGATGGCGAGCGCGATGTCGAGCGCCGCCGTGCGAAACGGCGACGAGGGCGCCGCGCCGTAACTGGCGCCCGCGCCGGCAAGCCAGATGTCGGTAGTGTCGTTCGCGCGAATGGCGGGGGTGACGGAGCTCTGGTCGAAAAGTCGCTCGCCGCCGGCCAGCCGATCGCTGGTGCTAGCGCTCATCAGCACGATGTCCACCAGGCCCTGCGCGGCGATCTCTCGAATCTGCTGGCGATACTCTTGCAGCGACCGCAAGCGCTCGCGGCCCGTTGGATTTACCGCCTTGCCCGGCGCCGAAATGCCGAACGCCATGTCAGCATCCTTCGCGTCGGCCAGGATAAAATCTTTGGCGCCGGGCTGGGTGCGAATGCGCGCGAGTTTTTGATCGAACGTCTTAAGCATGAATCTCCTCACTCACCGGCGCGGTAAAGTTGGGCCGCGCCGTCGAATCGCCAGCCCGCGGTGGACATCTTTGTCGGCCGAAGTTCCCACGGGGTCGCCAAGCTCGCACGAACCTCGCTCCATGCCGGAACGCTGTCAATCGCGGCGAGACTGCGGACGCTCCAGGCCCCCACCGCCACCGCGTGCCGGAGCGCGGCCTCGCAAGTGAGCCCCTGCAACAAACTCATCAACAGCCCGGCGATAGTGCAGTCGCCCGCCCCCGTGGTGCCGACGACTTCAGTCGCCAGACAAGGCGAATACAACGCGGTCTGCTGCCAACTCGACCAATCGTGGTGGCGCCAGTGCCGACGTTCGCCCAGTGATTCGACATCCGCGTTGCTGCGCAAGTAAAGCCCCTGGTCGCCGAGTTTGAGCACCACGATCCGTGGGCCGAGCGTGAGCAGTTCACTCGCGAACCGATGCAGCCCGGAAAGGTCCGCGGCACGCGCGGGGTTCTCCGGCGCAGCGGCGGATAACTTCGCGTGGAGGGGCGGGTCGAGCATTTGCAGCACTTCGTCGAAACTCGGCAGGAAGAGATCAACGTGCGGCAGGACGCGCGCCAGCCACCGCCGCCACTCGGCCGAGGACAGTCCGCGCTCGGCATCGGGCGCCGCCATGTCGAGCGAAACAAGGCCGCCCGCGTTTTGAACTTCGGTGAAAACTTTCGCGAGCCCTGCGCCGCCATCGGCCAGCACCCCCGGCATCAGGGGCGGATAACCAAAATGCAAAATCCGGCACTCGCCAACCTCGGCAAGATCGCTGGCTGTGAACGCATCGTTCGCGCCGGAGCAATGCAGAAACGAGCGGTCTACCCCCGGCGGGCTGATGACCAGCGAGTACGAGGTGGCTTCGCCCGCGGCGCAGGTAATCCGTTCCGTGCGCACGCCCTGGTGGTCGCGCAGCAGTTCGAGCACCAATCGACCGAGGTAATCGTCGCCCAGTCGCGCGGCGAGTTGCGTGTTGGCGCCGAGCCGATGCAGCGCAAGCCCGGTGTTCGCGACCGAGCCGCCGAGCGCGAGCGTGGCGGGCCCTATTCGCGTTAAGCGCCCTGGTTCGATGAGGGGCCGCCCCGCCGCCGGCTCGGGAAGCGCCGGAATGATGTCCAGGCAGAGGTGCCCGGCGGCGACAACATCGACGAATTGGTTGGAAGCAGAATTCATGCGGGCGATTGTAGCAAGTCGGCCGTTCAAAAAACGCCAACTTCTAATGCATTTCTGTCGCCACCACGCCGATGCCGCCGCGGTAATAACTGAACAGCACGTCGGGATGATCGGCCAGAAGCGACATCGGCACGGAACTGTCCGGCAGGCGTTTGCTGATCATGAGCGCCGTGAGTCGGATGCCAAAGGGATTGTCGTGATGGCCCGGGTGCCAGATCGAAACCCGCTCCGCCTTCCACGTTTCGAGGGGGCCGACCGTTGCCGCCCGAATCGGCACTTGCGGCACGTAGCCCCCGCCCGACGTGCGCGCGTTTTGGATAACTGTCATCGGGTGGAGGTCAGTAAGCCGGGCTCCTAGCGCGCGGTACTCAGCGGGTGTCGGCGGGGCATCGCGATAGACGCCGCTGCGCCGCGGCGGATCGTTAAAGGCCCAGTGTTTCACTTCCCCCTGCCCCCCTTGCATCACGGCGCACCGCACTTCGTCGTACGACCGCGAGTACGCCGGCAAATCGAGCGGGAAATGAATGTTCTCGGCCGGCATCCGCAACTCAGGGCGAATTCGGTTGAAGCAAAGCTCGAGGTCGGCGCGCGCGAACGAGAGTGGATGATAGGGTGAGACGGGCCGCTCGTTCTCGATCCACTCGTCCATGCCCCAAAAGTGCGCGTGCCGCAAATTAAGGTCGAGCGCGTTGACCATCTGCGCCACCAGCGGCAATTGCTCAGTCGGCCCGATCGGCCCGCAAATGCCCACAGGATTGTCGGCGGTCGCTTGTTTCCACGTGGCGATGTACTCGAGCGCCTCGGCACAGTAAAACTCTTCCAGCGTGTCGAAGATGCGCACCGTGAACCCGGGCCGCGACAACTGCACCAAGTCCTCGGCCGTCAGCCGCGCGGCATCGGCGAGGAGCGCTTCATCAAGCGTGGTGTAATCCCACCACTCCGGGGCGACTTTACTGATGGGGCGGGACATGTTGAGCTCTGGTTAGGAAACGAGTTCGGCAAGGACGTCAGTGTGGGGATAGGCATGCCCGCGATGTTGCACGAAGGCTTCGGCGAACGCCGCGCCAAGTGCTTGCCCGCGCAGCGAACTGTGCCGGCGCATCGCGTCGAGGTATTCATCCATCCCGTGATGCGCGCGGAGCCATTCGCGCTGTGAGGCATGGCAAGCGAGGAGTTCCGCTTTGCGCTCGATCTGCGGAGTGATATCAATCACTGTTGTCGGCGTGACCAGTTGACCGGTGTACGGATCGAGCCCCTCGACGGGATCGGTGTAGTACAGCCAAGGAATCTGCGAACCTTCCAGCAGCGGCAAGGGCGAGGCGTTCGGAATCGGGTAGCTAAAAGTCGCGCTGCGGGCGAGCAGATGCGCTTGCTCATGGTCGAGCATGTAGTCGCACCGTGGGTGGGTGAAGACGAGCGTCGGCGCCAACTGGCGGAACAGGTCGATCGCTTTGCGATTGCTGGCGCGATCGAAGACCACGTTCACGTCGCGTTCTTCCAAGCAGTGGTAGGAGGCGCCGAGCAATCGCGCGGCGGCCGCCGCTTCGGCCCGCCGAATGGCGGCGATTTCGTTGGCCGGCAGTGTGGCGGAACCACAGTCGCCGGGCGTGGCGGTGACAATATGGACTTCCCACCCACGCTCCGCCAGCCGCAGCAGCGTGCCGGCGCAGAGAATCTCGGCGTCATCGGGGTGGGCGAGCAGGCTAAGGGCGACACGGCGCATCGGCACTGTTGTTGAGGCTTAAAACGAAGCAATGGTGCTGAAACTACTGCGAATCGCGGTCGACGCCAAGTCGAGCGCTGCGGCGTCGTGAGTCGCGCCCACGTACCAGCGGCCATCCGGCAAGAGGTACACGCCCGCTTCGAGCATCGCCAATTGAAATTGTTGCCGAAGTTCCGCGGATGCGGACAAGGTCTCGCGATAGTTCCGTGGCGGTGCGCTCAGCGAAAAGTGCAAACTGAATACGGTTCCGGCTCCCGTGGTGAGCAGCTCGAGGTCGCACTCCGACGCCGCTGATTGAAGCGTGTCGCGCAAGCGCTGACCGTGCTGGTTCATCGCGTCATACACGCCGGGTTCGGAGAGGATTTCCAGCGTCGCTTGTGCCGCGGCCAAACAGATGGAGTTGCCGTTGTAAGTGCCGGCGTGAATCGTGTGGCCATCGCGCAGACAATCAAACATTTCGGCTCGTCCGCCGACCGCGGCAAACGAGAATCCGCCGCCCAGTGCTTTGCCGTAGACCGAAAGGTCCGGAGTCAAACCGTAATATTCGCGCGCTCCACCCAGTGCGAGCCGAAAGCCGGTGATCACCTCGTCAAATATCGAAACGGCGCCGTGCTCGCGGCACAGTTTCAGCACCCCTTCCAAATACCCTGGCGCAGGTTCGCAGCATCCGCTATTCGCCAGCAGCGGTTCGGTAATCACGCCCGCCACCTGCCCGCGATACGCTTCGAGCGCGGTTTCGAGCGCCGCAAGCTCGTTCCACGGCAGCACCAACGTCTGCGAATACTCCGGTTCGGGCTGTCCGCCGCACGCCGGCTGGGCTTGGTTCGCGGCGCCGCCGGTGGGGTGATAACTTACCAGCACATTATTCATCCAGCCGTGATAATGACCTTCAAACTTGATGACCAGCGGACGCCCCGTGGTGGCCCGCGCGAGGCGAATCGCCGCCTGTACTGCTTCGCTCCCGGTGTTCGAGAAAATCACTTGCTCAAGACCTGGCACAGCCTTGGTCATCGCCGTAGCGACTTGCAACTCCAGTTCTTGCTGGGCGCCAAACGTGTAGCTCCGCGCCAGTTGCGCGGCAATAGCTGCATTGAGTCGCGGATGATTGTTGCCGACGATGAGCGGTCCCCAGCCAAGTGTGTAATCGAGCAGCTTGCGACCGTCGGCTGTGTAGAAATAGGGGCCAGCGCCACGCTCGAAATAAAGCGGAATCGGCGTGGCCCGCCGCCGCATGCCGCTCGACACGCCCATCGCCAGCACCTGTTCGGCTTTCTGATGGAGTGCGACGGAGCGTGAATTAGCGAGCGGTTGCATGGTGGGGCGGCCGACGAGTTCGCCAAGAATAGCCCAGAGAATCTAGATTGCAGCGACGATTTGGGCATGTTAATTTAACTGTTGAAGAAACTCAAGTCAGGGGATTTTTCCGGGGCGGAATATTCGTTCACCGGCGCGCGATTTCGACCTGACCCCGAGCGAGCAGTGCGATGAGAATCGGCATCCTGGCCTTGCTGCAAGAATCGAACACCTTCACGCCGGGGGTGACGCGCATGGCCGATTTCGCCGCGGATCTAATGCTGACAGGTGAGGAAGTCCGAGAGCAACTCGCCGGGGCTCATCACGAAATCGGAGGCTATTTCGCCGGACTCGCTGATGCCGGTGCGGAGGCGGCGCCGATTATTGCGGCGCGGGCCGTGCCGTGGGGGCCGATTGAACAGGGCGACTTTCAGAAACTGATGACCCAAATGCGGGTCGAGCTCGAGCGCGCTGGACCACTGGATGGTTTGCTGCTCGCTGCGCACGGCGCCACGGTCAGCGAACAGATTCCCGATGTTGACGGCTACTGGCTCGGTGAAGTTCGGCGCTTCGTCGGTCCTGCCACGCCCATCGTTGGCACGCTCGATCCGCACGCCAACTTGTCGCCGACGATGGTGGCGGCCTGCGACGCGCTCCTCGCCTACCGCACCAATCCGCATCTCGATCAACGCGAACGCGGCAGTGAGGCGGCGGAACTAGTGGTGCGAACCGTGCGGGGTGAAATCCGGCCGACGATGGCGGCGGCGTTCCCACCGGTGGCGATTAACATCCAGAGCCAAAGCACGGCCGAATCACCCTGCCGAGAGTGGTTTGAACAACTTTCGGCAACGCGCGAACTGGCTGGCGTGCTCACCGGAAGTCTGCTGCTAGGATTTCCCTACGCAGATGTGGCGGAATTGGGTTCAGCAACGATCGTGGTGACCGACAACGATCCCGCGCTCGCTCAGCGGGAAGCGAATCGATTAGCGATGGAATTGTGGAACAAGCGCGAAGCATTCAATCGGCGGCCAACGCCATTGGCGGAAGCCGCACAACAGGCTCGGCGGCTAGCGGGGCCAGTCGGTCTCCTGGACATTGGCGACAACATCGGAGGTGGCGGGCCGGGGGATTCCACACACTTGTTGCACGCCTTGGCGGAAGCAAACGTAGCGCCGAGACTGGCGTGCCTCAACGATCCAACCATCGCAGAGCGAGCACATCAGATGGGTGTCGGCCGAGTCTTGCAAACCGAGGTCGGTGGCCGAAGCTCTCCGCTGGCGGGCGCCCCACTGCGCGGTGACTTCACGGTGCGGGCGCTCAGCGCCGGTAAGTTCTCGGAAAGCCGCCCGCGGCATGGCGGGTTTGTGGAGTTCGACCAAGGGCCCACCGCCGTGTTGGAATCGGCGGATGGCGCCACGCTGATCGTCACTTCCAAGCGCACGCCGCCGTTCAGTTTGGCGCAGATTACCAGTTGCGGCGTGGATCCGACGAAGTTTCAGGCAATCATCGCTAAGGGAGTTCACGCGCCGATCGCCGCGTATCGCGAAGTGTGCCGCGAATTTGTGCGGGTCGATACGCCGGGCGTCACCACGGCCGAGATGACGAGCCTGCCATTTCACAATCGCCGCACGCCGCTCTACCCGTTCGAGCAAGATTTCACTTGGAGCGCCGCCGAAGTATGAGCGCTACCGAGCTGTTTGAATGCCTTACCGAACAAGCACCCTCTGCCGGTCCGCACGTGCTTGTGCTGGCAGGCGTGCATGGCGACGAACGCGAGCCGATGGTTGCTTGCCGCCGCTTGTCGCGCAAAATCACGGGCCACTTGCAGCGTGGTCGCGTGACCATTGTGCCCGTCTTGAACCGATCGGCACGCCGCTTGAAAACGCGCGTCGGGGAAGATGGCCTCGATCTGGCCCGCACCTTTCCGGGCCGCGTGGACGGTTCCCTCACCGAGCGCGTTGCCCACGCGGCAACAGAATTGATTCACTCCGCCGATTATCTGATCGATCTGCACACCGGCGGCCGGCGCTATCGGCTCTGGCCGCTCGCGGGGTTCATGCTGCATCCCGATGCGGAAATCTTGGAACGGCAGCGTCAGCTGGCCCGCGCGTTCAATTTGCCCGTTGTATGGGGCACGGAACCCTCGCCGCAAGGCCGAACGCTCTCGGCTGCGCGAGACGCCAACGTGCCGGCAATCTATGTTGAATACCTGGGAGGCGAGGGCTGCTGCCGAACGGCCGTGCGGGCGCTCGCCGAGGGTTGTCTCAACGTGCTGGCGAGTTTGGCGATGATTGATCACCCTGCCCTGCCGACCCAAACTCGGTACTGGGCGGACGACTCCCGGCCTGGGGCGGGACATCTCCAGTCGAGTCATCCCGCGCCGCACGCCGGACTGTTCGCCCCGGCCGCCAGAGTGGGCGAATTGGTACACGCGGGGCAAACCATCGGCTGGGTCACCGCAACAGGCAGCGGTGAAAGATCAACAATCTTCGCGAGCCAAGCCGGGCATGTTGTCTGTCTGTCGGCGCCGTTGCCTGTCGAGCCGGGAGATGGCCTCGCCGTGGTCGTCGAGTTTCAGAGCATTTAAGGACCGCTGCAACATGGGCGAACAATCTGTCGGACGGGTAGCGATCATCACTGGCGCTTCACGCGGCATTGGCGCCGCCACGGCGCACGCCTTTGCGCGGGCTGGGTACCAGCTTGCGCTGGTCGCCACCACGGCCGAAGGGCTTCAGCAAGTCGCCACCGAATTGCCGACGTCCACACTTGCCATCGCCGGTGATCTGGCCGATATCGCCTTCACCGAAACCATCGTTCCGCTCACGATGGAACGCTTCGGCCGAGTCGATGTGCTGGTGAACAATGCGGCGTGGCGCGAACTCGGTTCGATGCGACACGTCACGCTCGATAGTTGGGACCGTACACTGCGCATCTGCATCACTTCGCCGGCGTTCCTCTCGCGCTGGGCGGCGGCGGAAATGGAACGCCACGGGCGGGGTGTCATTCTCAACATTGGCAGCGTCATGTCGCTGCAGGCTGCCGGCATTTCACCCGCTTACATCGCCAGCAAGGGCGCGCTTGATGCCTTGACCTACGAGCTCGCTTCGCTCTATGGCCCGGTTGGCATTCGCGTGGTGAACGTGCAGCCAGGCGCCATCGACACGGAGCTGAGCCGAGATGTTAGCCAGGCCGCGGAAGATGACGAGATTCGCAAGTTCAGCGAAGAGATGATTATGACCGGCCACTGGGGCAAGCCGCAGGAAGTGGCCGACGTGCTCGTCTTCCTTGCCAGCGACCAAGCGGCCTACATCACAGGAACCACGCTCACGGTGGATGGAGGCTGGTCCCGGCAGCATTTGCCGCTCGGGATGAAGCGCCGCCACTATCCACAAGATTATCCCTAAAGGCTTGGCAATGAGCATCTGGCGGTACGAAAAACTGCTCGACAGTCCCGCGCACCGGGTCACGTTGGGCGAAGGGCAAACGCCGGTCGTCCCTTCCCAGCGGCTGGGGCCCGCTCTAGGGCTACCGCAGCTTTCGCTGAAACTGGAAACCAGCAACCCCACGGGCTCGTACAAGGACCGCTTCGCGGCGGCGGCGATTTCGCACATGCGCAGCCGCGGCCAAACGAAGTGCCTGGCCACCTCCAGCGGCAACACCGGTTCCGCCCTTGCCGCGTATTGCGCCGGGGCGAACCTGCCTTGCACCATTGCAATTGTCGAACCGGCGCCCCTCGGCAAGCTGACCCAAATGTTGGCCTACGGCGCAACGCTGCTCCGGGTGCGCGGATTTGGCATCGATCCGGCAATCACGGCGCAGGTGCTTGATCGTCTCACGGCGGCGGCACAGCGTCCGGACATCGCCCTGCAAATCAGCGCTTATTGTTACAGCCCGCTCGGCATGGCGGGCGTGCAGACCATTGCTTACGAATTGGCGGAGCAGCTTGAATCGATCGATCACGTGTTCGTCTCCGCGGGTGGGGGCGGGCTAACGCTTGCCATCGCACGCGGATTTTATGACCTGGTGCGCACAGGCCACTTGCGCCGTAGTCCCAAAATTCATTGCGTGCAGCCGGAAGGCAACGCCACTATCGCCCGGGCACTGCGCACCGGCCGCGAACGCGCCGAGCGTGTTGATTGCACCACCACCATCAGCGGTTTGCAGGTGCCCATTGTGCTCGACGGCGATGACGTGATCGCGGCATGTCGCGCTTCGGGCGGCACGGGCTACTTGGTTTCCGATGCAGCCGTGTTCGCCTTGCAAAAGCGGCTGGCCCGCGAAGAAGGCATCTTCACCGAACCCGCCGGCGCTGTCGCGCTGGCCGGCGCCGCGCAAGCGATCGCGAGCGGTGAGATTGGAAGTGGCGAGCGCGTCGTCTGCATCGTCACCGGCAGTGGATTCAAGGACTCCGCCGCCGCCGAAGCGATGATCGCCGACACAAGCTGCCCGCTGGTAAGCGCTGACGAGTTGTTCGAACGAGTTTAGTGCTTTTTCACGGGGTGGAAAGTCAGTCGCCGCACAACACGAGGCCACGTGGAAATTGCGACAAGCGCTCGAGCCCCGTTTCGGTCAGCCAATAATTCTCTTCGATGCGCACGCCGCCGCGCAAGTCGTCGCCGTAGAGCCCCGGTTCCATGGTGAACAGGTCCCCCACTGTCAACACATCATCCCAGTGCGGATTGAGTCGTGGCGCTTCGTGAATGCCGAGCCCCGTGCCATGCCCTAAGTGGTGCGGAAACTCCCAGCGGCCAGCCGACAAGAGCTTTTGCCGAGCCAGATCGTACAGCTTCTTACCCGACGCCCCCGCCAGCGCAGCGCTTTCTACCGCGGCGAGAGCTTCTAGCACCAAGTCACCAGCTTGCTGTTGCGCCGGTGTCGGTTCACCGCCGACAACGAACGTGCGGCACAGATCACACCGATATCCGCGCACGGAAACGGCCACGTCCAGCGGCATCAGTTCGCCCGCTTCCACCTTGCGCGTGCGCGGAGGCCCCCCGCCGCTGCCGGCTTGAAAGTCGTTCCCCAGTTCGCCGATCGGTTCGCCGACCGCTTTCACCGCAGCCGCTTGGACTTCCGCATAGATGTCAATCTCCCGCACACCGGAACGAATGATCTCCGCCGCCCGCGCGTACGCCGCCTCGCAACCACGAATCGCGTGCCGCACGAGCGCCACTTCATCACGCATTTTCGCCCGGCGTAACTGCAACAGTTGGGGGGTAAGATCGACCCACTCCTGCTTGCCGCTAACGACGGCTGAAAGCCGATCGAATCCAATCCGCGCCCCCGCGGGAAGTTGGTCGCCGATGCGCGAAGAGAGCGGCGTTCGCCAATCTTCCAGCAGCGTTCCCAATCGGTTCCAATCGAATCGTTCCACGCGATCAGCGGCGACCGCATCCAGCTCTAGCTCCGCCGGCGCCCACAGCGTAGCAGCTCCCTCCGCCGTCATCTGCAAGAGGGGCGTGTGGTAACTCGCCACCCACAAACCGGTGAAGTAATAGAGATGTCGGCGATCACTCAGCACCGCTCCGGCCAGCCCCAGCTTGCCAAGTGGTTCAACCAGATTCCGTTGCCGCTCTCGGCAAGCGTCGGGGCGGAGTCCCGTCGGTGGCGCGCAGATTTCTACTTCGACCGGAGTATGTGGTTGCGAACGAGGAGGAGGCGGATTAGACTTCATTTAGTCCCTAAACTAACCTCCTTGCGCCCATTTCTCCAGAGCATGTCTCCTTCTTTTGCCGCCGAACTCGCCGCCAGCTCCACCGTTTCGGCCGGGCGTTGGACCGCATGGGGAAGCCCTGTCGTCTCCGATGCCCTCCGCAAACTGGGCAAGGCGTTTCAGTCGCTTGAGGGAGGGTTTTCGGCAGTGGACCCCAGCAGCCGCATCGCCGGCCCCGCCTTCACCGTTCGCTGCTACCCGGGCGCAACTTGGGCGCTCGAACAGGCGCTTGAGCTCGCCGCCCCGGGCGAAGTGCTGATAGTTGACGCCGGCGGCCGGCCCGACGTAATTGCAATGGGCGCGCTGATGTCCCAGCGCGCCAAGGTTCGTGGACTCGCCGGCGCGGTGATCGATGGCGCCGTGCGCGACGTGGGCGAAATCCGCGCCGTTGGCTTTCCCGTGTTCAGCCGGTACGTCTGTCCGCGGGCCGGGACGCACGCGGAGATTGGCGAATGGCAAACGACCATTTGCTGCGGGCGGACCCCAGTGTCACCCGGCGATTGGATCGTCGCCGACGAATCGGGTGTGGTGGTCATCCCTTCCGACAGCGTCGAATCGGTCGCGTTTGAAGCCGCCAAGATTGCCGAGTTTGAACACCGTTTCGCCAGCGCCCTGGAGGTCGGACTACCGCTCGCCGAAGCCGCTAACCTCGCCCGCCAGTAATGGAGGCCTCCTACGACTATCGAGTCATGCCCGCCCAGTTTTTCTCGCCGCAGTTCAAATATACTTGGGGGCCTCACGATGTGGCGCTGCACGTGGAATCGGGCGCCACGCTTTCCATCATCTGCCCCGACTCCGACAACGGCCTCGCCGATGGGTCGCAGCTCTCGCCCGCTCAGCGGCAGCAATCTACCGACGCGCCGCTGTTTGAAGGAAATCCATTAGCGGGGCCGATCGCCATCAACGGACTGGAACCGGGCGATTGTTTGGCAGTCGAAGTCAAAGAGATTCAGCTCGACAGAACGCAAGGCGCCACGCTCCTCGCGCCCGATCACGGTTTGCTCTCGCGCCGCGAGTTCTTGCGCGCCGAACCGACCAATCAGCGAGAACTCGTACCCCGTCACCTTTATCAGTGGCAGATCGATATTCACCACCGAATTGCGCGCGTGGAGAACCCGTTGGGGGATCATCCGCTTGTTGTTCCGCTGCGGCCGATGATCGGTAGTTTGGGCGTCTGCCCTTTGGACGGCGGCGAAATTTCGAGCCTGCTCGCCGGCGACTTCGGCGGTAATCTCGATCTGCCGCTCATCGCCCCCGGCGCCACGGTGCTGCTGCCGGTCTTCGCCAGTGGCGGGGGCCTGCTGCTGGGGGACTTACACGCCGCGCAAGGCGCCGGCGAAATTGTGGGGGGCGGAATTGAAACCAGCGGCGTAGTGAGCATTTCCCTCCGCAAACTTGTGAACCGTGCGATCACTGCCCCCCGAATCATCGCCGATAACCGAATTTTCGCCGTCTCAACCGCGCAAGATTTGCGCGTGGCGATCAGCACGGCGTACAGTCGCCTGCTTGATTGGCTGGCGCGCGACCTCCAGATGCACCGCGCCGACAGTTACCAGCTCATCAGCCAAGCGGGCGTGTTGGAATTGGGGGGGATTGTTAACGCGAACTGTCAAACCGTCGCCGCCGGCATCGCGGTGCGTGACTTGCCACAACCTTGTCAACAGGAGCTCGCCCGATGGCTCGCATCCGCTGGGGAGTGATGGGGGCGGGCGGCATTGCCCGCCGCCGAACCATTCCGGAAGGTATTTTGCCCGCCGCTAACGCGGAATTGGTGGCGGTCTATTCACCTCATTCCGGGCAGGAAGTCGCCGCGCAATTTGGAGTTCCCGCCGCCCGCACCGAAGCAGCGCTCTTCGATTACGATTTCGACGCCGTTTACATCGCGAGCCCGGTGAACTGTCATCGGCGGCAAGTCGAGCTCGCCGCGGCAAGTGGTCGACATGTGCTATGTGAAAAACCGCTCGGGCTCTCGGCCGCTGATGTCGAGCCGATGCTCGCAGCCTGTGAGCAAGCCGGCGTCACGCTTGGCGTTGGCACCATGATGCGGCATCATCCCCACCACCGGCGCGCGGCGGAGCTCGTCCAGCGGGGCGACCTGGGCGGAATTAGTTATGTCCGCGCGCAACTTTCCTACTCATATCCCCCCCAGGCGGGCGCTTGGCGGCAGGACCCGGCTCAAGGCGGCGGCGGGCCCCTGCCCGACCTCGCGCCGCACTGCCTTGATCTGTTGGAAATGATCGTCGGTAGCCCGATCAGCTCTGTAACCTGCCGCTTGGCGAATCGCGTTCACCAGTATGCAGTGGAAGATACCGCAATTATTCTGCTGGAGTTTGCGAGTGGCGTGATCGGGACGGTTGATTGCCTTTTCTGCACGCCCGATGAATGCGTGCGTAATCGGCTAGAAGTTTACGGATCACAAGGTTCGCTCCTCGCCGACGGAACATTGGGGCAATTGCAAGCCGGCACGCTCGAGTGGTTGCAGGCCGGTTCCACTAGCGGACCAACCATTCAGCCGCTCCCGCCCGGTAACCTCTATCGCGCACAAATCGACGATTTCAGCCAAGCAATTCTCGACCGGCGCGCGCCTGTCTCGACAGGCGCGCAGGGATTGTGGATTCAGCGCCTGCTCGACGCGTGCCAGCAATCTTCCGCCGAGCGGACCACGCAGTACTTCTCTTAATCAACTCGATTTTTCCGCAAGATTTGCATGGATCAACTGAGCATCGGCAATTCGGAATTGATTGCCCAGGTGAATCGCACGCTGGTGATGCAGGCGATTCGCCGACTGCAGCCAACGTTTCGCGCCGAGGTGTCGCGGTGGACCAACCTCAATCCGGCAACCGTGACGTCCATCGTTGCTGAGCTGCTCGCCACGAACGTGGTGCGAGAGATTCCTGGCGAGCCCAAGAACGCGAATCCCTCGGGGGGTCGGCCGCCGATGATGCTGGAACTCAATAACAGTGCGCGCCGTGTACTGGCGATTGACCTGGAGCCCGACGTGCTGCGTGTGGCGGTGGTGGGGTTGAATCTGGAAGTCGAAGAGTACCGCGAGCAAGTGATCGATCGGCATAGCCCGCCGGAGCCGGTCCTCACGCAGATGATTGGGCTCTGCACAGAGATTTTGGCGCGGGGACGCGGCAAGCTCGATGGCATCGGGCTCAGTCTGCCGGGGCTGGTGGATACCGAGCACGGCGTGCTGATTGGCTCAACCAACTTACCCCACTGGCGCGATACGCCCGTGCGAGACATTCTGGGTAAGGAACTGGGGCTGATCCCGCAAGTCGAGCGGGCGTGTCATTTAGCGGCCATCTACGAAGATTGGATCGATCACAACAGTGCCACTAGCATCAAGCTGGTGATTTCGCTCCGCACTGGCATTGGCATGGGCCTGGTGCGCCGCGGGGAGTTGTACTTGGGCGCCGGCGGGTTCGACGGCGAGATTGGGCACACTGTAATCGACCTGCAAGGCCGACCATGTGAGTGCGGAAATCGCGGTTGTTTGGAAACCTTCGTTCGCGCCGATGCGGTGCGCGAGCGCGTGGAACAACAATGGAGCGCCGGCCGCGGCAGCGCGGTGCGAGCGGCTATGGAGCGCGGCGAAACCATGCGGCCGGAACTGATCTATCAGCTCGCCCGCAACGGCGACGCTGATTGCGCCGAGATCGTGCTCGATGTGGGCCGATATGTGGGACTTGCCGCCGCCAACTTGGTGAACGTCCTCGCGCCGAATGTGTTGATTGTGAGCGGTTCGATCGATCGCGCGGACAATCTGCTGCTCGAAGCCATTCGCCGCGAGCTTGACCAGCGCGTGCTCCCCAAAATTCGGCAGCAATTGGCGGTGCGTCTGGCGCAGGCGCAGGAAAAGTCGGCACTCTTCGGGGCGGCGGTGTTGGTGCTGCGGGAGCTCTTCAGTTTGCCCAAACTGTTGCGGTCCCAAACCGCAGAGCAGCCGCTCTCGGCCGGTAAGCGCCCGTAGTTCTGCCAGGGGCGAACTTTAGGTACAAGTTGGTACAAGTGTACCTTGTTCTGCCCGGTTTTTAGCTTTTTGGAAGGCAGAACTCCCTCGTGACGCTCGCGAAGTCCTCTTGAAGTGGGGTAGAATACCGCATAATACAGGATAAAAATCGACTTCACGAAATTTGTGAAAATTCAGTTGACACAAGTACCAGAGACTGGATATTCTGTACCAATCTTGTAACAAAACCCTCCTGAGTGAGGGCTGCTCTTCCAACCAGCCCGGAGTGACCAATGAAGCGTCTCAGGGGAAATCAACCGGGATTTACGCTGGTTGAACTGCTGGTGGTGATCGCGATCATCGGCATCCTGGTCGCGCTGTTGCTCCCCGCCGTACAGTCGGCCCGTGAGGCGGCGCGGCGGTCGTCGTGTCAGAACAATTTCAAGCAAGTGGGGGTCGCGTTTCACAACCACCACAGCGCCAAGAACGAGTTTCCCCCGGGACTCATCATGTACGAACCGGGAACCACGTGTGCCGACAAACTACCGGCCGGTGAGTTTCGCGGGTGGGGTTGGGCCACGCGACTCTTGCCCTATTTGGAAGAGGACACGACCTATAGCCAAATCCCGTTCACCAAGACTGGATACGTCGGGGTGGCGAATCGCAAGGCGGCCGGCGCAAAGGTGGAAGCCTTTCTCTGCCCGACCGATCCCAACGGCGGCGGCGAGGCGTGGGTCGAAGCCTCTACCGGCTGGAGAAACGGCCCGCGCCCGCAGGATGATTTTCGGATGACCAACATGGCGGGCGTGGCCGACTCACGCGACGCCTTCTGTCGCGGAGGCGTTCGCGGAGCCCGGCCCGACGCCGATGGCGTGCTCTTCAATCTCAAAGGGATCGACACCGGCAAGATTACTGATGGGACCAGTCACACGCTCATGGTCGGCGAGATCACCGGCGCGCAGGGAATGCATCCCACCGAAGAAGGACCGGTCTACTACGGATATTTTT
Source organism: Pirellulales bacterium (assembly GCA_022841705.1). Lineage (GTDB taxonomy): Bacteria > Planctomycetota > Planctomycetia > Pirellulales > Lacipirellulaceae. The sequence continues at coordinate 1,968,183 of JALHQZ010000001.1, read as the reverse complement.
GGGTCACGTGGGATGTGCAGGATACCTCGCTCGGCATCAATGGCCCCACAACTCTGCCCGGCGGTCGCGATGACGCGATCGATCCCATCGATGGCGACGGCGGCAATCGGCACGATGAGTTGTACTACGAGATTGGCTTCTCGAGTTGGCACCCCGGCGGCGCCCACTTCGTAATGGCCGACGGCAGCACCCACTTCATTTCGGACAACATCGATCAAGCGCTCCTGGCGAAACTCACGACGCGGGCCGAAGGCGATGTTCCGTCCGGTTTTCCGTGAGTTGGGCAGTGCGGTAGGGAGCCACAGATTCTGCGGGTGAAGAGGAATCCAGCGATGCGAAAAGTTGTGAACTTAAAATGGCTCAGCGCCTTAACACTCCTCGCCGTTTTGTGTGGCTGTAGCAAAAGCGGATTGGAAAAAGTGATTGTCAGTGGCGACATCACCTATTTGGGCGAACCGATCAAAAACGGCGAGATTTACTTTTACCCCACCGGAGACACTAAAGGACCCGTCTCGGGCGCGTCCGTGAAAGATGGGCATTACAAAGCCACCGGCAAAGGCGGCGTTCCACTCGGCACACATCGGGTGGTGATCCGCGGCTTTCGCGCCGCAACCAACACATCGGTCGCCGCCGCGGCGGCTAAAGCGGGACTTGAAGGCGGCATTCGCGAACAGTATTTACCGGCTAAGTTTAACGATAAATCAACCCTGGAAGTAACCATCAGCGACGAAAGTGAATCCTCGAGCGTCGATTTCACGCTCGGCAAGTAACGAGGCATTCGCCGCGTTCCGTCGCCAACACACAGTTTGAGCACGTATGAATAAAATCCATCAACAACTCGTTGCCGTCAGTTTGGCGATGCTCGCCCTGGGCAGCGCGCAGGCGCTGGCCGTCACCACATTCTTGCACCATTTCGACGTGGCGAACAACGGCATCAATACCGGCCCGGGCGCCGCCGACTATGCCGCAGGCAATTCGGCCCAACTGGCGCTGCCGCCCGATGGCCCTGGCGGAAACATTGTCCCCGGCGGGCGATTCAACAACGCGCTCGACCGCACCTCCGGCGGCCGCATCCGTTACGCGACTACCGGCAACTACAGTCCCTTCAAGGGGACGATGGAAATGTGGATCAAGGGCCCCGGCGTCACCGATACCACGTTTCAAAGCCTGTGGGGCGTGGATACCTCCAGCGGCAACACCGATATCCGATTCTACATCTACAACGACCAAGCCAACGATAACCTGCGGTCACTCGGCGGCTACCAACTTAATGCCGGCGCCTTTTGGGAAATCGAACGCCCCATTCCTGAAGCGATGCTCGATAGCACCAACTGGCACCATGTGGTGTGGCAATGGGATACCACGCCCGGGTCCGAAGTAACGGCGCTCTGGTGGGATGGCGTGCTCTTGGGCAACACGCCCGATGACGGCTTCACCGTTACCCCGCGCACCTCGTTCACCAACACGCGGATGAACATCGGCGAAAGCCAAGTCGGCTCCGCTCCTTGGAAGGGGAGCATGGACGAACTGCGCATCAGCGATCACCTAGTCTACGACACGAACTTTAATTTCACCCCACCCACCGCCCCGTTTCTGCCGCCAGTGACAGGCGTCTTCGGCGACTACAACGATAACGGCACGGTCGACGCGGCCGACTACACCAAGTATCGCGACAACTTAGGCACAAACACTCTGCTGCCGCACGACTCGACACCGGGCTCCGTAACGGCCGCCGACCTCACGGTGTGGCAGATGAACTTCGGCCTCAGCGGCGCCGGCAGCACGGCCGCATCGGCCGCTGTTCCGGAACCGCTGGGCTTGGTGACGTTCAGTGCGCTCGCGGCGCTCACGATTTTGCGCCGTCAGCGGGCGATCGTCCGCGAAACCTAAGGGGCAACGAAACAGACGGAGAGGGACTTGTAACTGTGGTGCGGAAGCGCTGTTTCCAACTCGTTCGAGTTGGGCGCTCCCCACCGGCAACGTGTCTGACAAGGAGCTTGCTACTAATGAAGATCACCCAAGTGCGATGGCTGACGGGAGCGGCCATTGCGGTGGCAGTAGGATTATTCGGGCTGAGTTCGGGAGCGCATGCACAAACGCTGTTCCTGAACCATTTCGATTCCGCCAACAACGGCATCAACACCGGCGCCGGGCCGGCCGACTTTTCCGTTGGCAATCCTGCGCAGCTTTCCACGCCGCCCGATGGCCCCGGTGGCAACATCGTCCCCGGCGGCAAGTTCGGCAATGCCCTTTCGCGCCCGTCGGGCCGCGTGACATACGCAACCGCCGGCAACTACAACGTCAACAAAGGCACCATTGAAATGTGGGTCAAAGGGCCGGGCGTTACCAACAGCGGGTTCTTTGGACTCTGGGGCACGGACACCAGCAGCGGCAACACGGACGTGCGGATGTATATCTACGACACAGGCGCCGGACGCACGTTGGGGGCGTACCAACTGAACGGTGGCGGGAGCTTCTGGGAAATTGAGCAAGCCATTCCGCCGGCGCTGTTGGATAACACCAATTGGCACCATGTGGCATGGGCGTTCGATACCGCCGCGGGCGTGACCGCCACCTGGTGGGATGGGCAGCTTCTCCGCAACACGCCAGACGCCGGCACGGTTGTGCCGCGCACCACTTACAACAACACGCGGTTCCACATTGGTGAAAACCAAGCGGGTTCCGCTTCGTGGCCCGGTTCGATCGATGAGTTCCGCATCAGTGGAGACATCGTTTACGACACGAACAGCAGCTTCATTCCGCCGACCGCGCCGTTCCCCCCCGTGCCGGAGCCGGCCACGCTGGTGCTCGTTGCGATTGGTGGCGGACTATTGCTCGGTCGCCGCGCGCTGCGGAAGTCATCGTAACGGCGAACCCCAAGAATCCTCCTGGCATTCCGACGCGGATGACGTCGGCTCACCAGCTGGCGGTCCGCGTCGGACGCTGGGAGTTTTTGGGAAAATGGCGGAGACTCGGCCCGATTTCGCGCTTGCCAGCGCGGCAGGGGGCTCGTCTTTACAAGCTAAACTTGCATAACGAATCGAACTTTTTGATCCGTCGCCAGATGTGCGGCAAATTTCGTAGCGCGACAAGGTTGGAAACGGTAATATGGCGCCCCATTCGATCGAAGATTTCGATCAATCCCGATTGGGACAGATGGCCGGTATTCTCGAGCGAGATATCGGCCGGAAGGGGCTCCGCCCTGGCGATCCCTATCTCACCGCCACGGAGGCGAGCCAAATGCTAGGGGTGAGCCGGATGACCGCCAACCGCGCGCTCAACCTCCTCGCGCGGCGGCAACTGCTCACGCGGCATCGCAGCCGCGGCACGTTCGTGGGGCCCGATGCGCCGCGCGTGGCGGCGAACGATTCCGCGCAGCAGGACATGAAGTATGTCCACTACCTCACGTTTGTGGACGACAACCCCGCGCATCAACTACCGGTCGGCAAGATGCTCACCGGGTTTCAAGCCGCCATCGACGGCGTGATGCTGCGGACGCACGTGTTGCCGCTGAACATGACGCCGCAGCAGTTCCGCAGTGAGCTCGACGCGATCATCAGCGCCGGCCAAACGGCGGGCGTGGTGGTCACGTTGGGGACGCGTGAGATTCAGCAGATCGCCAGCGAGTGCCAGGCGCCGGTGGTGATTCACGGCAGCGCGCATCCCGGCATCAACTTGCCATCGTTGGAAGTTGACCAGGAGCAAACGGGCCGGCTAATGGCCGAGCACGCCATTGCGCTGGGCTACCAGCGACTCGTATTTGTGGCTCGAGAATTTTGGCGCCGCGGGGATAGCCTCGCCCTCGATGGCATCCAGCAGGCCGCGGCAGCGGCGGGGATTAGCAACTCCGGCGTGATGGTTCGCAACGTCTCGACCGACGCCAAGGCGCTCCGCGTGGGGGTGGAAGAAATCTTGCGCGACATGCCCCGGCCGGCGGCGTTCATTTGCCGTTTGCCATACTTTGCCGGGGCGATTGTTGAGGTTGCCAAGGGCCGGGGCCTGAAGGTGTTCAAAGATTTCGGCGTGGTGTACGATCACACTTCAGAAGAAGGTCGGCCGCCGCTGCCTTACCCCTGTGCGCGAAGCGAAGTGAGCGTGCAGGACCAAATGACACTCATCGCGCAGATGCTCACCACCGTTGCAGCGGGTGGCCGACCAGACCCGTTCCGCGCTCTGGTGCCAGCGCACGTTGAGATTGAATTGCCAACGCCGTGAAAGTTCTCGCCGCGATTCCTGTGAGTCAACGGTCGCCGCTCGGCCGCTTTGAGCGGCGATTCTTGGTCGGGATCATCGTGCTCGCAAGCTGCCTCTGTTCTTACGCTGGCGAAGCGCCACGGGTGAGCGTCGCCGTTGAGAACTTGGTGAATATCGATACGATTACCTCCGCGCAACTCGGGGGTGCAAAAGCGCACATCAATTTTCCGTACCTTAAACCGCACGCCAATGGCGATTTGATTGCGAACTATTCGGTTGGCCAAACGCAAAGCGGTTTGCAATTCGGGCGGCAGTCGATCAGCACCGATGGCGGCCAAACGTGGTCGCTACGAGCCACCCAGGTTAGCGGCGATGGCGTGCAGGCCAGCCTCGTGCGTCCAGCGGGGCAAATGAGCCGTGGATTCAGTGTGTCCAGGCAGAATGCGGCGGGGTTCACCACGTTTAGCAACAGTCGCTACAACAGCAGTGACGGCGGGCTCACCTGGGACAACGGATTTGAAGATGCGTTCTACGACACTGGCGCCGTGACGTATTCCTTTCTCTACGGCAACTTTGGCGACGTCGTCGAATCAAACGGCACGCTGCTGATGCCACTGTATGGCACGCGGCTCGGCAGCACGCGAAATGAATCGGTGCTGTTTGAAAGCAGTGACGACGGAAAGCACTGGACCCGCCGCTCAACAATCGCCAGCTACACCAGTTCGGTGGACCTCGGACAAATGGGGACCGAAGGGCCCAGCGAAACGGCGCTGTTGCGACTCAATACCGGCAATCTGCTGGCCGTTTACCGCACTGGGCAGCCGTTCCCCACTTCGTCCTCGGTGGCGCAAACGCCATCGCTGTTCTGGTCGCAATCTTCCGATGCCGGTAGTACCTGGACAGCGCCGAAGTCGCTGGGCGTGGCGGGGGTATTTCCACTGCTGCGGCAACTGGAAGATGGAACGGTCGCCCTGACCACGGGCCGATACGGCGCGAAAATGATGTTCGCCGACTCCACCGGCAAACGCTGGACCACTCCGAACGTGATTTACAACGGCCCCGGCAGCGGCCACACCGAGCTGCGCCGCGCCAATGATGGCCGCTATGTTTACGTTTACGATCAATCGGGTTTCTATCCCCCGTCCTACAACGCGGCCCCGCCCAACGCGTACGTGTACGACAACGATCAATCGGCCAACTTGAAAGCGGCGACGCTGAGTATCCAAACACTCCCCGCGAACGACGCTTTCAATTGGCTCGCTGAGTACCACGGCGATGTGGCGCCCACGCAGGCGAGTCCGTCGTGGACGGCATTGACGACGGGCGCCGTTTCGAGTCGCTACCTCGCGGAACTGGGGCAGGATTACGTGCGGATCAGCTCGGGCCTGTCGGGCGTGAATAATTCGCTGAGCTATTCGCTGGCGGGCGCCGCCGGTTCACCGTGGGAATCGATTGATTTCCGCACCGGCGTGGTACTGGAACTTCGCGCCCGCGCGACCTCTTCAACGACCGAAGGATCGGCCAGCGTTTATCTCGGCGACGGCTTGCATGGGGGGATTCATTTCGAACTCGACTTGGACAGCGTGAATCTGGAAGGCGAAGCGGACGCGGCAGGCCAAGTGGAAAGATCCGCCAGCAATCTGCCGGGATTCTCCTCACGGGTGTGGCACGACTATCGGCTCGTCATCCGGCCGAGTTCCAGCGCTGGTGGAGCGATCGTGGGACAGTTGTTTCTGGATGGAGACTTCACGCAGCCGATTCTCACGCAGGCGCTGTCGAGTAGCCTCGTCGACGAAATCCGCTTCGGCGATCTTGCCGGCGAGAACAACGGCATCTTTGAACTCGATTACCTGCGGTTGGCAGCCCTCGCCCCCACCGGACTCGCGGGTGACTACAACAACGATGGAACCGTTGACGGAGCGGACTACACCTTCTGGCGTGACCACTCCGCCGGCCCCCTCCTCAATGACGCCACACCCGAAAGCGTTTCGCAAGCGGACTATGAGCTCTGGCGCAGTCGCTTTGGAACCACGTTGCCGACGGCTAGCTTTGCCACGACGACCTCGGTTCCAGAGCCCAGTACTTTCTCTGGTTGGCTCACCCTACTGGGATTGATGGGAATCTTTCGATGTCCCCGCGAGCGTTGGTGGAAATCCATCAATCCATCTTGGGTGCTACTCAATGTGCTGCTGGTGGCAGGTGCACTGAATTGCAGCGCCGCGCCCCCGCGGTTCGACGAGCTCGACGCCGCGACTCAGCAGCGGATTCGGCAGCTGTGTGCCCCCCCGGCCCTCGCCGAGCGCCGCGGGCCGTACAGCACGCCGATGTACTATCTCATGCATCAGGGTTACGCCTACGAAGGGGGCTGGGATGAAGACCCGCAAGCGCGCTGTTACGACCAGCTTAAGGGAACGCGCGGCAAGCATTGGGGCGATTGGCAGCTCGATCGCAATCGCCCCGACTGGCAAGAAGCGATGGTCCGTAATTGGGCGGAACTGGGTCTTAACAGCACCCATCTCAACGTTTATCCGCCCGACGGACAGCTCGTTGTCGATCCCCAGTGGGCGCAGGCGCTCGAAGATTTTCTAGAGCTCAGTCAGCGATACGGACTTGCCGTCGGCGTGCGGCTCGACGCCATTGATGAAACCAAGCTCTGGACCGTGCATCCCCACAATCTCCAGTCGCAGCGCACGGCGTATCTCGCCTGGGTAACGCAGGTCGCACGCTTGCTCAAGGGCCGCACCGCTTACTATGTGCTCGGCGATGAGCTCACGCTGAAACAACCGAACTCCGATTTGCCGGAGCAGGCTTGGACGCCGCCGATGTATCTCGCATACTTCACCCAGGTTTCCGACGCCATCAAGCGGCAGGACCCGCAAGCGAAGGTGAGCATGTTTGCGGCCTCGAGCGGCGAGTGGTTCAATGTGAAGTGGCTGCTCGAGCACGGCTACGGCGAGGTGGGCGATGCACTCGCGATCAATCATTTCGACTATCACACCGTGCGGAGTTTCTTTGCCGACCGCGATCGCTTGGCGCCCAACCTTTCGCTGCTCGCCAGTGGCGTCGGCTACGTCTCGAATGGCGCCGTCAACGAGCGCTATCCGGAAGGAGACCGGTACGAACCGCTACCAACTGAAGAGGCGCAGGCCGCCAGGATTGCGCAAACCATGTTTACCTGGTGGGACTTGGGCGCCGGCGCGGCGCCGTACTATCTATCGCTGCGAAACTGGCAGCTCGAGGGCCGTCTCTATCCCCGCTGGTTTGGATTCTTGGGGTTTGAAGATTTCGTGGTGACGAAAGATGTCCTCTCAGTGCGCCGTTATCCCGCGTGGTATGCCTACCAAACCATCACGCACACCTTCTACAATCGCGCGGAGCTCCGTCAACCGGAATTCAATATTGAGGCTGATGCGAAGCTTTCCACCTTGCGCTCGTTCGAGCGCCCGCTCGATGACGGCAGCGAACTGCTGCTGATGCTCTGGAACGAAGGACCCCCGGTGCGCACCAAGCTCACGCTCGCCACAGATGAGTATCGGTATCCGGTGCAAGTCTCACTTAAAGACTATCGGAGTTGGAAATCTCTGCCGAGCGAAATTGTTAGTAGTCAAACAACATTGTCGTTGGACGTGACGGACGAACCGCAAATCATTCGGCTAGTGCGGTTGGACGACCCATGAGCAGCGAGCGAACACCGCTGGAGCGTGTCTTCGAGCCGAACATCATCCACAATCCGCGCACGTGGATGGGTATCTGGACGCCCCGCGGCTGGCGCATCCACGCCAAGCGCTGGGGCCGCGCAGAAAAATTGATGCGAGAGCTTCAGGGTGACGGTCGCACCACCCTCTTTCCCGGCGCGCTGTGCGATCCGCGCACGGGTGAAGTCCCCTGGAGCGATGACCTGCATCTGGCGGACGATCCCTTCACTGATGGCGGCATCTATCCGTGCGATCCACGTGTCGAGTCGCCCCTCGGCACGCCGCGGTGGTCCGTTTCGCACTCGCTGCTCTGCTATCCGCACGCCGATCACACCCTGTGGACGCACGAGTATGTCTGGGATCTCGCACGGGGGGACCTGCAGACACACTTTCGGCGACATGTTGCGCTCGAAGCTGCGCGAACGGATGGTAATAACGGGCGCACGGTGACGGTGGCCAACGGCCCCCTAAGCACCGTGATTGAAGGTAACGAATGTTACGACCTGCCCAACAGCGCCGTGCGCGGCGTGTGGGACAATCCGCAGAAACTCGGCCGGAACTACTACACCGAGCGAGTCTGTTGTTTGCTGAACATGGCGAATGGTGTCTACGTTCGAGCGCCTTGGTCGCCGGTCGTCCAGTGTTACGGCCTCTATGCGACAGCGCCCGACGACAATATTGCGGAGTATTTCGATCCGGAAACCACCGTTTGTATCGATCGCGACCGGTTGCAGCGCGATCTCCTGATCCCGTGTGACCTGCCGCGACTGGGAATGATCCGCTACCCGCTGCATGAGGTCCCGAGCGCCGTCTATGAAGGATCAATCTGTGTTCCGAGCGCCCTGTTCGGCACGATCACTCCGCAGTATGTCGAGCAGTTAGCAGCGCGGCGGGGAGTGCGCTTCGAGCCGGGGCGAGTTGGCTTCGCCGCGACGAACTCGTTCGATGGACTCCGGGGCGCCGACGGTTATCTGCCCGCGTTTGATCTGAACGGCGATGGCGCGATCGATGGCGAAGACGAAGCGCTCTTGCGCGCGAACATCGGTCGACAGGTGCGCTACAATCTTTACCTTGACGGCTACTTCGGCGGCGACTGGCTCTCGACATCGTGCTGTTTGGAGCCCGAACATCGCCCCGGCACGCCGCTGATCGTCGACTACGAATACGGCGGCGGATACACGGCGGGCACCCGTGAAATCCGGCTCGTGGAAACGCCCGGCCCGAACCAGCCAGTGTGGGTGGAATACCACTACGACGCGCCGGCTGAAGCCGGTGAGACGATTCGAGTCCACCTGTATAGCGAACATGAAGCTTAGTCGAGTAGCGCTCGCACAGTCGGTTCGCGTAAGAGTTCTTCGGACTGCCCGGCCGAGAGCGCGGGATAGGGCCGTGGCGCGAAGCTACCAGGAATGCCTTGCGAGTTCAGAATGGCGGTCATTGCCGACATCACACCGTAATGCGCAAGCCGTGGCATGACCCGACCCATTCGCTGCGACAAATCGGCTGCCGTGGTCCAATCCTCCGCGTTGATGGCGTGCTTCATCTTCTTCACCCAAGTCGGAAACATGGCGAAGACGCCATCGAGGTGCTGCCGCATCCCATTCCGCATGAGCGTATCCACCAGCAGCGGCGAAGCGACAATCACGCGAAAGTCCGTACCCGCAAATGAATCGGTGAGTACGCGCACCTGCGCGACATCGCCCGAGCACTTGATGCCGCGGATGTTGGGGTGTTTCGCCAGGCGATGAATTGTCTCGTGGCTGAGCGAAGTGCCAGTGCTTTGGGGCAGATCGTACAAATAGAGCGGCGCCTTCGATTCGCTTGCCAGCGCGGAGTAATACTCAATGAGTTGTTCCTGCCCAAACTTCATGAAGTAGGGGGCCAGCACCACCACCACATCGACCCGAAACTCGTTGACCAGCCGCAGCCGATCGCGGGAGCGCGCGAAGCTGGCGTCGCCGACGCCAACAAACAGTTCTCCCTTGCCGCGCCAAAACTCCGCGCTCTGCCGAATCAGCTCGCGATACGTTTCATCGCGCAGAAGCTGCATCATGCCCATCGTGCCGGCCACCAGTACGCCATCCATACCGCCTGCGCCTTGGGCTTCAAAGTGGGCTGCCAAGCCAGCGCTGTGCAACTGCTCTTCGGGGCCCAACGGCGTTCCCGAGGCGGCGATGAAGTAAGGGGCACTCATGGGGTGAAGGTTCTCCGAACTCGGCGCGCACTGGGACCGGTGACTGGCAAAAATGTTTTCTTGCCGTGTGTTGACAGAGGGTTATTTTAACTATTTAATAAACCCTGCCAAGCGACTTTTCTGCGGGAAGGAACGAAAATTTCGGCCCCCCAGTCTTTAGCCCCGCGCTGGCCTCACGGCCATCGGAATTGTTTCGTATGTCTGCCCTGGTCGAGTCGATCGCTTTGCGCTGTTTAACAGGCGACACCGACTTGTCCGCCCTGGTCGAACTCCAAAACCAGCGGGCGAGGGCCGACGCCTGGGAACATGTGACCTCCCTCGCTGAATTACGATCGGACTTCCAGCGGCCCGAATTGAATCCGGCTGCGGATGTTCGCCTTGCCATGGTGGGTGACACCGTTTTGGGCTTCGCGGCCCTGCCGATCAGCGGTCCCGCGACTCCTTGGCGCCGCTCGCTCGAATTGCAATCGGCCGTCGACGCGCCCGTTGAGGTCGAGCAGATGCTGGTTCAGTGGAGTCTCCAGCGCGCCGCGCGACTTTCGGCAGGTGATCCTGGCCCCGTGGAGCTGTTGACTTTCGCCCCCGAGCCGCGCGTCAACCGGATCGGTGTTCTGGGCAGTTTCGGATTTGAACCGGTCCGAAGATTCGTCTCGCTGCAGTGTGATTTGTGTTCTTTCTCACAACATCTTTCTGTGCCGAGTAGGTTCGCAATTCGGCCGCTCAACGGGGCGACCGAACTACCCGCTTGGACCGCCGCGGTGAATGAAGCGTTTGCCGATCATTGGCGGTTTTCGGAGCTGACGATGGAGAGTGCGGTGCACTTTCTCACTCACGACCCCAGTTATCAAGCGGGTGGGGATTTGGTGGCGGTCACGCCGGCCGGTGAGATCGCAGGAATCTGCCAGTGCGTGCTCCGCCGAACCGCTTGTGAGTTTCGTCCACCCGTGGAAGGCGCCATCGCCTGGCTCGGCGTACGTCCCAAGTTTCGTGGGCAAGGCCTGGGCAAGGCGCTCCTCGTGAGCGGGCTCAATTGGCTCGCCGAGCACGGGGTTTCGTCCGCCAATCTTGGCGTCGATGCCGACGGCGCCCACGCCGCGCTGGCGCTCTACCGGCAGGTAGGGTTTAAGCCCGTTGTGTATCGACATGCTTTTTGTTGGCGATCTTGTACCTCCTTAACCTCTGTAGCTTGTTCGACTTCCTCTCATTACTTGTCGCCGTGTTAACTCGACCTCTGCCAATCCACAGCATCGACTGGGCGATCCTGGCCGCCGGGTTTCTGTTTTATCTCGGCTGGGCCATTTACCTCAACGGCAAATGCCGCGGAGTGGACGACTATTTGGTTTCGGGCCGTAAGGTGCGGGTATGGTTGGGCCTGGGCGCTGGGATCGCCGGGGAGTTAGGTCTCATCACAATCGCGGCGATGTGCGAGCAAGGGTATCGCTATGGCTTTTCGTTTGTGCTGATCAATCTGCTCGCTCTCACGCTGGTAGTGCCGCTCTTCGGCGTGTTTGGGTTCGGGATCGAACGTTTTCGTGCAACGCGCTGCACCAGCGTGCCGGAATACATTGAACAGCGATACACCCGCAACTTACGCGTGACGGTGGGAATCATTAACTGCGTCGCCGGAGTTTTACAAATGTGCATCTTTCCGATTGGCGGGGCGCTGTTTCTCACTCAGCTACTCGGCCTGCCGGAAAGCGTCAATCTTCTTGGCTTCGCCTGTCGATCCGAACTTGCCATCATGGCGGTGTTGCTCATCTGCCCGCTCATCTTCACCACCCTGGGCGGATACACCACGCTGATCGTCACCAATTTCTTCCAGGGCGTGTTTGTGGTCTTCGTAATGACGTGGCTCTTGGTCTACGTCGTCTCCCACGCGGTGAGTCCGCCGCAGTTCGTGCCAGGGATGCAGGCGACGTGGACGGGGCTGGAGAACGAGCTTGCCGAAGCGGGGGTAAATCCCTTTGCCGGCTCCGGCGATGCGTATGGCATCCAGTGGTTCTTGTTTCTCAACGTGATGACGATTCTGTTGCAGTTTTCCTACGGCCCTTACTTGCAACAGTATGCCTCCATGGATCGGCCAAAGTCGGTTTCGCGTTCCTATCTGCTCAGCGGTGTGTTTGGGTTTGGTCGGTCGTTGATTATCTTTGGTCTCGGTGTCGCGACGGTCGCAGCCATTGGGAGAAATGCACCGCTGGGGAGCAACTTCACAGCGACCGAGTGGATCAACTACGCCACGCCGGTGTATCTCAACCAGTTAGGGATGCCGATCGTATTGACGGGGCTCGTGCTACTGGCCTTGCTGTTTGCCGATGTGGCTGTGACGGACAAGTACATCCTCAGTTGGTCCACCTCGATTGTGAATGACTGCATCTCCCCATTCCGGCGCGAGAAATTTACGGAGCGGCAGCAGATACGCGCCGTTCGGCTGACAGTCGCCGCCCTTTGCATGCTATTTTTCCTGTTCGGCATGATTTACAAACCGGGCATGGCGATTTGGAGTTTCATGTGGCTTTTGGCGAACTTAATCGGTGGCTCGGGGATTGTCGTGCTCCTCGGGATGTACTGGCCCGGCGCCAAGTCGCTGGGCGCTTATGCCTGTATTGCCGTGTGTGTGATCGTCCCGATTAGCGATGTCATCGCGCGGCAGTACATCGCTCACACCAACGGCAAGCCGCTGCCGTGGACGCCCGAGCAAACCGGGCTTTACACTTATGCGGTCGGCGCCGTGCTGATGGTTCTGCTCTCGTGGGCTTCGAGCGAAGAATCGAAATACTGGGACCTGGGTCAAGCGGTCCGCGAGCAAAATTTACAGGTGGAGGGCTGACCAGCATGCTCGGATTCATTACGTTCAATCCCGATCTCGCCGGTTGGTCCGCGTTCGCATTTTGGACGGTGTTCGTTAGCATTCTCATTACACTGGTCTTCACGCTGGTGGTGCTGGTGGGGGGAATCGCAGACCTGAAGTTCCTCTTAGCGAGTCTCGCTGAGCCGCGCGAAGCAGATGTTCAACCACCCTCCCCATCGGCCGAAATCAACGACCCGCCTCTGAACCCTTCTTCTTCCGTGGAGCGAGAGTAGTATGTTTACCGTCATTCGCGGTCCCGGCGTTCCCGAAAGCAATCTGCCGTTTAGTCCCGCGGTGCAGGTGGGTTCGCTGGTGTTTGTTTCGGGCCAAGCGTCGGTCGACGAACACGGCCAAATCGTCGCCGATACTTTCGCGGGTGAGATGCGGCGATCGTTCGCGAATGTCGAACGGGTGCTCGCCGGCGCGGGACTTACGCTGCAGAATGTGGTGAAGGTCTCGAGCTATGTCGCGCGGCAAGAAGACTTGGCGGAATACAACCGCCTGTACCGCGAAATCTTTACGGCTCCGTACCCGGCGCGAACCACGCTGATTGGCTGCTTGGGGAACGTGGTGAAGTTCGAAGTCGATGTGATTGCGGTGGCTCCGTAAGTGGTGTGGACGCCGGTCCGTCTGGTCAATAGCGTGTTATTCGATCGTTGGTGACGAGAAATTGTTTCACGTGAAACAATTTTGGGTCCGCCGTGAAATGTTTCACATGAAACATTTCACGGCGGACACATTACAAATCTCGGGTGGCTACAAAAGGTCCTTGACAAACCCCTCTTTGGGCGGATGGCTATAATTTGGCCTTGACAGAGGAATCAACTGGGGTGTTTTTCCGCGGCGCTGGTTTCTGCGATTGGAAAAGCTGCGTCCCCTTTCTCTCAGGATATCCGCCAACGCATGCTCGAGATGATCTGCAATCTGTGTGTCAAGGAGATTTGACGGCAGTCGTCTCCTCGCCGTTCTTGTGAGTCCGATGACGACGCGCAGCGGTTGCCAATCTCAACAGGCATGCCCGTTTGATTGACTGCACCTCTCTAGTTCGCTTATCTCGCCGGGAGTCCGACGGGGGAAAGCGTTCGTCTGCTGCGATCTCTCGCGTGACATTGAGGGACTCCCAAGGTGGGGCGAATCTTTACAACTTTGACCGTCCGTGCATCAGCACCACCTCAAGAATCCGAAGAACCAAAGGGGGAGCAATCCATCAACTCCTCGCCATTTAACGGCACAATCTCAGATCCGGCCCATCAAGAGCAGAATCAAAAGGACAACGAGGACTAACCCGACCAAGCCGCCGCCCCCCGCAAGGACGTTGTTGCCGCTGCGGAAGCCGTAGCCGCCGCCGAACAGGGAAAGCAGCAAGACCACAACCAAGATTAGTACGATAGGACTCATAATTCACCCCTTTCGAGTATCAAAAAAGTCGCGATTGCCGCCGTGAACAGCACGGCAAACGGCAGGTAGCGAATGCCAAGCGAGTGTGGCTCCGCCCGACTCTGTAACGCCGCTTCGGAATCATACTTGTCGTCTCGCTTCCCCGGTTTCCGTATCGCGTTCTCAATCGCCTTCTCCGGGTTCCCTTTTACTGGGCTGCCATTATTCCGTCGTTTTGCCGTCGAAGTACTCGCTGTCAGCTTCCGCTTCCGCACGGCTATGGTGGACGACGCCGTCCCGATGATTGGGCGGCGCGTACAGCGTGTAAAGCTTGAGTGGAACATTGCCCGTGTTAATGATGTTATGGTTCGTTCCAGCCGGGACGAGGACTGCAAAGCCTTCACGAATCGGTGTCTGAACACCATTGAGAATTGCTTCCCCGGTCCCTTTCTCGACCCGAAAGAATTGGTCGAGCTTGTGGACTTCCATCCCGATCTCTCCCTCCGGATCAAGCGACATCACGACGAGTTGACAGCTCTTCGCCGTATAAACTACTCGGCGGAAATCCTCGTTCTTGACGGCGAGTTCTTCGATATCTTTTATAAAGCCCTTCATGGCAACTCCTCCTTAATTTCTTGGGCCGTGTTACCGGTCAGTACGTCGGCAACTTCCATTTCGGAACAACTGGTCACTTAAAAGTCCTGCCATGCATCCCGGACGGCCTTGTCCATTTCGTCCCAGGCTGACTGGGCTCCCTGCTGAACATCCTTCCAAGCCTCGGCGCTCGCCGTCCCAATCTCGGCAAGTTTGACGCGGGCTGAATCCCGTTTCGTTTTCAAGTCGACTAATTTCTGGTCCCATTTTATTTTGGCTTCGCCTTTCAATTCGCGGCCCTTCGCTTGGAGTTGGGCGATTTCCGTGTCCATGGTTTTAAGTCGGGCAGCGAGATTCTTCTGGAACTCTTCCCTAGCTTGCTGAGAAAACTCGACGGCCGTATTGACGGCTTGGCCCGCATCGCGGCGGACATCCTCGGTGCTCAGCGTTCCCGGCGGCTTCTCAACCGGCTTACGCTCGCAGCCAACGACCGCTACAAACCCGGCCAGCATCAACATCCAAACCAATCGAGACATGAGTAATCCTTCCATTCAACAAAAGTGATCAATAGAGCTCTGTCGCAATTCAACTCGCATTACTTTGCGCCGACCAGCAACGTTTCAAGGGCTGCAAGATCCAATGGTTTGACGAGGTGAAAGCTGAATCCCGTTGCTTGCGAAAGTCGTCTGGGGATCTCGACTGGCTGGCGGCTCTCTTCGTTGATGATGTGGATTACGCTGTCGATCGTCTGCCCAACGACTTCTTGCGTGCATCCCGTCAAGGATTCCGCGACGTGGTTGAGGAAAGTTAGCCGCCCTGCCAGATCTGTTGTAATGACGGCATCACCAATGCTGGACAGCGTAACGAGTAGCCAGTCGCGCTGGTCGTGCAACGTGCCATTATTGTCCGGCTCAAGATCAGCCATGCAGTTATTTACTCTCAACAGAGTAGACATCGTCGGAACCTAGTTGCTGTGGTTGGGTTCGTTGAGGCCGGAGAGTTTGTTCTTGAGCGGCCCCGCCAACGTTAGACCTCCAAAAACGAAAAAAGCCGACGTGGCGGAATACCCGAAAGGTATTCCGCCACGTCGGCATACTCGCTAACGAGCCCCCCGATCTAATCGGATTGCTCTTTATCTAGTCGACCGAAAATTTTGCTTTAGAAATTGTGTGCCAACCGCGAACGTTTCACGGAAGATGCAATTCCTAATTGCTATAAAGATTGTACTCCAGAATCTGTCGATACACCAGCCCTAACCTATTTTCGCCGAAGAAGACACCGTATAGTTCTAGGAATGCGGCTGGCAGATTTCATCCTGGCTAATGTCGAGTCCATTCTCCAATAATAGGAATTGTTCGGACGTTCGTTGACTCCAGGTGACCTGCCCCCGGTTAGGGAACCAATTAGTAAGTTAAAGTTGGGCCTGTCCCAACGCCAGCCTGCTCCGCTTGCTGAGGCGTGGCCGGTGCATCTTAGAATTGGTTGGCAATCCCCTCATCCTCGGGATCGTTACCTACGGCGTGCGATCGGAAGGCAAGTTTCGGCCGCACCGATCAACTAGCGACCCAGCAGCTTTCGACGGAACTCGCGCGGCGAGACGCCGTACTCCGCGGTGAAGACGCGGGTGAGGTAGTTGTACGTGCCGAATCCACAGGCGGCGGCGATGGCTTCCACGGAGAGATCGGTTTCGGCGAGGAGCTTCCGCGCTTTCGTTAACTTGATTCGGCGGATTTCTACGGTGGGGGAGTGCCCAAGGAGTTCCCGAAACTTGCGTTCCAGCGAGCGGCGGGAGAGGGGCACGACTTTCAGGATGTCCGCGATTTGGATCGACTTGCAAGCCTGCGCGCGAATAAAGGTGAGCGCTTGCACGATGTCGGGGTCATCGAGCGCAAGTGTATCGGTGGAGCGCTGCGCCACCACCTCGGTTGGCGGCAAGTAGATCGGCTGCGCGGGAAGTTCCTTGTGGCGCATCATCCGATCGAGGATCGCCGCGGCCTCGTAGCCAATTTGCATAGTGGGGACGCGAATCCCCGATAGGGGCGGCCACGAAGCGGTGCAGAGGAGCTCATCGAAGTTGCCCCCGAGAACGGCGACTTCGTACGGGACATTGATCTGCGCGAGGCGACAGGCCGCTAGCAGTTCGAGCCCAAGACCAGTGGCCCACGTGAAAATGCCGACCGGTTTAGCAAGTGATTCCAGCCAGCCCATTTGACGGCGTTGTTTCGCGCGGACATCGAGCTCGCGATTTTTACGGCCGGCGGCGCTGAAGACGCTGCACTCGAAGCCGGCGGACTTCACCACGTTGACGAACGCGTCGCGGTGGCGGCGGCCGAAGCTTGTTTGATTCAGTCCGCAGTAGCCAAAGCGGCTGAACCCCCGCTCGCGAAAGTGCGCGAGCGCAACCTTGGCCGACTCCAGATAGTCGGTAGTCACAACGGGGAAGTCATTATGGGGCAGATCAATGCCGGAAACGTTGACGACCGGGACCTTGGCGGACTTGAGTTTGCGGAGCATTTGCGGCGAGCCGATGCGAGCGATGACCCCGTCGCCCCGCCACCCGGGAGGCAACAGCAGACACTCGTCCTGTCCGCGCGCTTCAATGGCCAGATGCCATGGTCCGTGCTTATCGGAGTAGCGGATAACGCCGCGAATGATTTGTCGGCCCCACGCCGTGGCGGTGTCCACCAACACGGCGACATGGGGGAGCTGGTCGCGGTCCATATCCATCATTCACTCTGCTTCTCGATGCCCCGCGATTGTGGCGATCGGAAGGAGTGACGCAAAAAGATATACGTTTGGCAATTCGTTGCCTTCACCTGGGAAGGCGGCTGCGACTATACTCGAAGAGTCACGCGAGCTTCAAACGAACACCACCTCGCCTTCGCGATCCGCCTCGAACGGCCGGTGTGTGGTGAATTTCGGGCGGAGCAGCGGGCCTTGTCTTGGCGTCCAACGCGCAGCGAATTCCCGATTTTTTTCAGTTGCTGAGTGTTTGATCTATGAGGATTTCGGATTCATAGTGCAAACGAAAACCGGGGCGTGCCCGTCGAGGTCTCGCCAGTGTGCCTAAGACGTTGGCGTCAGCAACGCCAATCTGTGGCGTAAAACTCGTGTCTCATCTTGGAGTATGTCTCATGAAGAAGAATGTTTTTTGGCTTGTGATTGTGCTCGTTGGTATGTCAGCACAGCTAGTGCAAGCCGCGAAGTTGGAGACTTTCAATTCAGCCGCCTCAGCCGCCGCAAACGGCTGGACGGCGGTCGGAAACGGGGTGGACGGGCAGGCGGCCGGCTGGATCGGAACGAACAGCGCTGGTGGAGCTGCGGGTGAAGCGCAGTTCGACGTCCTGCGTGGAGGGCTGGTGAGCTATGCCGATTCGAACCTCGGACTAACGGTCAATGGATCGGGTGGGTTTTCGATGAGTGGCAAGCTCAACTTGGTCGGGTTGGTGAATACACCGGACTTAGGCAACCCCCCTGTCTTGGGCTTCTTCAGCTCCACGACGCAATTTCTGGGGATTACGTTTCGGGGTGACTTTGATGACTTGGGGTCCGATCTTGCCTGGGGGCTTCGGTTTTCAACAACGGGGGATGGGATCCGAATCAACGCGGGCGGTGATGCTTCGCGGAAAATAGCCGTGGGTGTGCCGCGGACGTTTAGTCTTAACTACGATCCTACGGTTGGCGCGTTTGGCACGATTACTGCTGAGATCAGTGGCGCCGGCGCACCAATCACACACGCCTTGTCAGAAGGGAATCGCGATTTGCTCAATGGCGTGAGTTTCAACATGGCAGGACTCATCAAGAGTGCGACGGGAGCGAATGCCAATGGAGTTAACCTTCGTCTCGATGACTTGGAGTACACGGGAGTAGCGACGATTCCCGAACCGATGTCGGTCACGCTTGCACTTCTGCTGGTGGGCACGATGGGTGCCCTTCGCCAACGGAACTCATGACAAACTAACCTGATCCGAATTTCAAACTCTCATTGCAAGCGGCGGCGAGGGGTAGCGTCGCTGCTTGCATTTATCATTTCACAACGAATTAGCCTAACAGCTTGGAGTGATTTATGTGCCTACACAAGTTTGTCGGCGTGCTTGGGGCCGCCGGCGCCTTTTTGTCAGCGCTCGCCGCGCTGGCCGACAAGACGCAAACGTTCGATAGCGCCGCCTCGGCCGCGGCGGCCGGGTGGGTCGCCTCGGGCAGCGGCGTTGACGGTCAAACCGCGGGGTTCATCGCTACCAACGACGCGGGAGGTGCCGCCGCCGGAGAAGCGCAGTTCGATGTTTTCCGCGGGGCTGAACTTTCTTACCTAGATACGAACCTGGGCCTCGTGATCAACGGCACAGGCGGATTCAGCATGACAGGGAAAGTCAATCTCACGGGTGTGGTTAATGTGCCGGACCTGGGGTTCCATCCGTTCATTGGTTTCTCGAGTGGGCCTTCCGATTACCTGGGCATTATCTTCCGAGGCGATTTCGATGACCTGGGGACTGAGGTCTCCTGGGGGCTGCGGTTCGAGAATACCGGCGACGGCATTCGCATCAATTCGGGCGGCGACTCCAGCCGCGTGATGTCGGTCAACACGCCCCGCACGTTTTCGTTGGTGTTCGATCCGAATGCCGGGGCAAACGGACAGATCACGGTCTCGGTGAGCGACGCAGGCAACCCAATTGTCCACTCGCTTTCGGCGACCAATCGATTCCTACTCGAACAGGCCGCCTACACCCGCTTCGGGATGCTGCACCACGCGAACGGACCGAACCCCAACGGGCAACTGCTGCGGTTCGATGATCTGACCTATACCGGAGTCGAAGTGAGTATCCCGAATGTGAATGGCGATTACAGCGGCAACTTGGTGGTCGACGCGGCTGACTACACGGTGTGGCGGGACACGGTGGGCGCCACCGGACCCGATCTACCGGCGGACGGCGACGGCAACTTGGTGGTTGACCAGGCGGATTATGACTACTGGAAGACGCGGTTCGGCAATACTTCGGCGAGCGTTGCGGTCGCCGCCGGCGCCGTGCCGGAACCCGCGACAGTGATCTCGGTCATCGTGGGCTTGTTGGCTTGCGGCGGGGTCTTGCGCGGGAAGCGTGTACGACGGTAGCGGCGAGAATGTCGGCTGTTAGTCGGGAGTTTTGAGCGACTGGTTGCGACGAACAGGAGAGAGTGATCGTGGTAGGTTTTCGTGCAACCCCCCACCGAGGGCGGGAGGCCTTCACGTTGGTTGAACTGCTGGTGGTGATCGCCATCATCGGCATCTTGGTGGCGCTGTTGCTGCCCGCCGTGCAAGCGGCGCGCGAAGCGGCGCGGCGGACGCAGTGCATCAATAATCTCAAACAAGTGGGGTTAGGCATCCACATGTTTGAGCTCACCAAGAAGTGTCTGCCCGCGAGCCGGGAGCCGTGTGAAACGAACACCTGGGCGGTGTCGCTGCTGCCCTACATGGAAGAATCGGCCGCTTATTCACGCTGGAACCTCAAGGCGGGCTACTACCAACAGCGGCCGGAGGATCGCACATTTCAGGTGACCAGCTATTACTGTCCCTCGCGCCGCGCTCCGCCCCAACTGAGCATCCTGGGTGATTCCCAAACGGATCGCGATCTGAATGAGGCGAACAATCTGCCGGGCGGCCTGAGCGACTACGCGGGCGTGGGTGGTGATGGCCGGCCCGCGTGGGACTTCACCGATCCCAGCTCTCCCGGTCCGAACGGCGTGTTTGTGGCGGCGGGTCCGTTCGGGCCCAATGGCGATCCGAACGAGGTAAACTGCGATGGCGCGAACTTAAAGCCGGGCGTGAAGATTCGGTACATGGTGCGATTGCGAAACATTACCGACGGGCTGAGTAAAACGCTGTTCGTGGGTGAGAAGCATCTGCACGAAGAAGGGGCCGGACGGGGCGACTACGGCGATGCGTCGGTGTACAACGCGGACGAGGTCTTCTACTCCGTGCGTTACGCCGGGCCTGGCCGGGCGATCGCTCTGGGGCCCTCGGAAATCAAAGGGGCGTGGAATTACTCGACCTTTGGGAGTTGGCATCCCGGCACGTGCAATTTCCTTGTTGGTGACGGCAGCGTCCGCGCTATCAGTTCGGCGATCGACACCACCACGCTCGGCTATCTGGCGCACCGGGCTGATGGATTTTTGGCCGATGCGTCGCAGTGGTGAGCATGATGGCCGCCTTGCGACCAATCCAGAGTAATCTCTCGATGATGCAAGCCTCTCGCTGCAATCCGTGCGCACCGGTTAGGGCTCGATGGGCGGTCGTCGCTGCGCTCACGCTCTGCTTGGTCGTGATTGGGGGATGTCAAAAAGGCCCCGTTCCCACTTACCCCGTTACGGGCGAAGTCGTCTTCGCCGAGGGAGTTCCGTTGCCAGGGGGCAATATCGAGTTCGCGCCACGGGCGGGCCAAGTCAAGGCGAGCGCGCGAGGGGTGATCGAGGAAGACGGCACGTTTCGACTGAGCACATTCAGCGAAGGGGATGGCGCCGTTGCGGGTGAACACGCGGTGCTCATCATCCCGGCCCGCCAGCGTGGGGAACGCCCGGGAGTTAGCAAGACAGAGCTCGCCGGTAAGTATCAGGATTTCGCAACCTCGGGGTTGACCGCGGTGGTCAAGCCCGAGGGGCCGAATGAGTTTCGATTTGTTGTTGAACCGGCTCGCAAGTGACGGCCGTTTCCGCTTTGATTTATTATTCAGCTGAACTGAGCACTTCCCAGCACTAGGACTAAAGCCCCATGTTTCGCTTTCACAATCTCGTCACCTATCTCCGCTCACTCGCTTATTTCGTGGTGCTCGGCGCCGCGTCGGCAGGCTTCGCCGAGTCGGTCGCCATTACGGATGGCCCTTCGATTCAACGCGCCATCGATAGTAGCCCGGGGCGAATCGTCATGCTGCCGCCGGGTGACTATGAAATTTCGGAGCCGATCGTCATCAGGCATGCGAACTCGGGGTTGGTCGGACCGGGCCGCATCGTGCAAACAAACCCCGAGCAGCCGCTGCTCATCGTCTCGCACGCGGACGGCGTGCAGCTGCGGGATTTCACGCTGACCCGCGGAACCGATCAGGAAGGCTCGACTTCAGGCCTGATCGCCAACTCGGCGCGAAATTTGGTGATCGACAACGTGCAGGTGCTGGACAATCGCTCGGCTTCCTCGGCGATCAATATCGACAAGTGCGTTAACGGACGGCTAACCAACAGCATCGTGCGAAACTATACGCGGTTGTCGGTGGATGACCGGACCGCGAATCCCGACCTGGGTTATGCCTTCAAATGTTTCGATGGAACGGGAATTCAGCTCACGGGTTGCCGCGGCATGTTGGTGCAAGGCAATCTCGTGGAGGAAGCGCACAACGTGCCGACCCCCGATATCAAAGAGCGCTACGGCCTCGGCAAGTTCACGAAAAAGAACGCCGTGAAGGGCGCGCTCATCTCGCAAGAAGCGTGGGACCGCGAAGAGTTCCCCCAATGGCACCAAGGCTCGGCCATTCACATTGGTGAGCCCGAGCAAGCGGGGCTGATTCGGCTCATTGGCAACCAGATCGAGAATGCCGCCCAAGGGTTTGATATTCACGCCGATCAAGTCATCGCCGCGCAGAATATCGTGAACAACGCCGCCGTGGGGCTTAAGGCGATGCACGGCTCGCGAAATGTGCTGATTATGGGGAACCAGTTCAACCGGTGTTGCTGCCATGCGATACTGCTGCAACCGGGCGCTGCTTCCCACAGCGGCGACAGCACGGCAGGCAAAGGCCCCAACAGCGATGGCGCCTCGATTATCGCCAACAATATCTGCACGAACTTTGGCTACGGTGACTCCAACTTCATGTGGGGGAACGAGCGGGATGTGATCTGCCTAGAGCCAGGCCAAACGCCGCAGAATCCGGCGCTCGCCGATGTGATTGTGCAAGGCAACGTGATCGACGATGTGAGCTACGAGCAGCGGCAGTTCAAGAACCCGAATCCGGAGCTGAAGCCGCGGTACCGTTTCGCCCTGCTGGTGAGCAAAGATACGGGCGATAACAAAGGACCGGTGCGGGTGCGGATCTCGGACAACATTTTTCCGCCCGGTTCCGGCGGGGTTTCCAACATTCGGGTTCGTCAATAATCGTTGACCACAACGAAATTTGCAGCGACCAAATTGAAAGTCGATTGAGCTGTCCCGAGAGTCTTCACCTTCGCGAACAGAATGCCCACCCGGCGTCATTTTCACTTTAGCTTTGAAACTCTCGAACCGCGCGCGATGATGGCGACGCTGGCTGGCCCCGCGCTTCTGGTAACGGACGCGAACGCCAGCGCAGCTTTCGCTCCGCTCACGAGTCTTGATGGCTCGGCGCCCGGGCTCTTCAGTGTGACGGAGAACTTCGATGACGGCGTCTTCAACGTGGACGCCCAGTGGGATGTGAGCAACATCACCCAAGGGGGCCAAGCTCCGGCGAGCATTGTGTACGATGAAAGCAGTACGCCGGGTGCGCTCAAGATCTTTTATCATTCCGCTGGCATCCCGCAGACCACCATGCTGCTGCGGAAGGACGAGACGCTGGAAGTGGGCGAGTACGTGAAGGTGGACATCGCTTTCGCAGGCGGAGCCGCGAGCGGAAACCTGCGAGTGGGCGTGGGGCTTGCTTCCAGTCGGGGTCGGGATGCGAACGGCGGGCTCGATCGCTCGAACGTGCTGTACTGGGGGATTCGCAATGATGGGCTCGGTCGGGGGCACTACTACGGCGCGAGCAACACCGAGATCGGCGATGGCGGGACGAGTATCTCCGGCTACACCCCGGGGAGGTTTATGACCGTCGCCATCCGGCGCATTTCGGCCACCACCTTTTCGCTCTATATGGCGCCGACGGGGCAAACGTTGCAGCTCGTCACCAACTTCACCTACTCCGGCTCAACGGGCGCTGGCGAGATTGTTCCGGCGATTCCCGGAATCTTCCTCGATAACGGGCTCGAGTCCTTCATCGCGATCGTCGACAACTTCAAAGTGGAGTCGGGCTGGCCGCCGCCGGTGAGCCCGGCGCGGCCGAATGCGCCGCAGGAATCCATTCCGCTCCCGGCGAATCAAATCTCACTTGATCTTGTCCCCGACACCGGCGTGCTGCCCCAGTTTCAAAGCACCACGCACCAGGTGAATTTCCCCCAGGGCAATGGCGATAACACCTACCATCACGGAGCGTTGCTCACCAAGTGGAAAGACAAACTCTATCTCGCGTGGCACTCAACGCCACAGAGCGAAATGACTTGGCCCTACACAGGGATGGTCTCAACGTCAACAAACGGGGAAACGTGGACCACGCCGTTCGACATTGGCGCCGCCACGGGCAATGCCGCCTATGAGAGTTACGTGCGTTCGAGTTTGGGGATCCCCGCTGGCGAGCAAATCACCATCAACGCCGCCCCCCGCAATTGGCACGCCACCGAGAGCACGCTGTACCTGTGGAGCCTCGGCTGGGTGCGCCGCGCAAACGGCAGTACGGAAGGGATTGGCCGCATCTGGTCGACAACCGATGGCGTGACGTGGCAAGAAATGTCGCCGCAATCGCTCAACAACCTTGAACAGAATAGCGGACTGATTATTCGCGATTCAGGCTCAAATCGCGGATTCGTTAAGTTGCGGGATGGCCGGCTTATGGCGGCGACCCTGGGGAGAATCGTCCCCGGAGGGCGAATCTCGGCGCCCACAACCGGCGATCCCACGGGACTCTCCGGTTGGAGCGGCGGTGTGATCGACACCAGTGATCTAGCCGATGTCGGCGAACCGACCGCATGGGAAGGCATTGACGGAACTTTGCACTTCGCCGCGCGCGGCAACACCGGCACCGTGTGGCACTCGTTCAGCGCCGATGGGGGCGCCACGTGGTCGAAGCTCCAGTCGATGGGCGCTTTCTCCGATAGTCCCGGCAATAAGCAGTTTGGAACGTTATCCAACGGCTGGAACTGGTACGTCGGTAATCCGAATCCCGAAAGCCGCGCGAAGTTGATGTTCAGCATCAGCCGCGATGGGTGGGCGTTTGACGAAACCTTTGTGGTGCGCGATGAGCCGATTTCGGCCATCTGGCCGGCGCCGTTCAAGACGCTGCCCAATAACTTCTACGAGTACCCGGCCGCGTACTACGACGAAGCCGCCAATACTCTGTATGTGGCTTACAGCCGCACGCGCGACTACATGGAGATCACCAAGGTGACCGGCGCCAACTTGACGCCCCCGGTGGGCGACTACAATCAGGACCGGGTGGTGAGCACGGTCGACCATTCGTTGTGGAAGAATCAATTCGGCGCAGCGGGCGGCATTGAGCAGCCGGCGGATGGCAATCAAAATGGACTTGTCGACGCCGCTGACTACACTCTGTGGCGCGACAATCTGGGGGCGACTCGCATTCCGCCGACGGTTCCCAGTAGCGCCACGTCAATTGCTGTCGCCACTGCTGCAACCGGACCAACCATCGAGAATTCACTGGTGCTGCTGCCGCTGGAATCTAAGTTCAATAATACCTCATTCAGCAACGTTTCGACACGCGCAACGTCGCATGCTGCTGAGCTGCAATTTGCCGCCGCTACTGAGGCCCTGCTTTTGGCGAGAGACCTCGCATTCGAGATGCTCACAACGGCGGACGACTTGAGCGAAGTGGAGCCAAGCGAATTGGGGGACAATTCCTCAGACGAAACCGCATGCTTCGAGTTCTCCGCGGAACTCCGCTTGAAGGTACGGTAAAGTGTGATGCGCTCTCGATGCTTACTTCCGAGTCAGCCAGACGACATCCTTGGCAACTTTAGTGCGGTGGTAGAGGCTAAGGTCGAGACCAACGGGCTCGGCTGAGGAACAGATGAGATATTCCTGGTTAAGGACTCCCAAGGTGAACTGGTCAGCGGGTGCGCCTGGTAGGTCGAGGGGTTGGAGGTGAGGAAGGGAAGTAGCGAGGCGCGGATCGAGGGGTTCCGGTAGGTTGGGAAGCGAGCCTCCGCCGAAGATGACGGCCCAGCCGAGGTTTTCGGCATTTTTGCCGGAGTAGATGACAGCCTTGTCGGGATAGCGCTGGCGATAGTCTCGGATACAGCGGACGAGGTCGGCGAAGGCGGGCGGGGCGGGTAAGAATTGCTTGTCCCACTCGCGATTGGCGGCGTTCTGGCCTCCCGCCGGAGCATAGAATTCCTCCGGAGAGGAAGGCCACCAGAAGCGGATGTCGATGACGGAGATCAAAGGGGCGCGAGCAGGATCGGAGAGAATGGCATCCTGGACGTCCTTGGTGCAGTTGAGGCCGATGAGTGGTTTCTGGCCGGTTCGTTTTTCCCAGGCGACGACAGTGTCCAACCAGAATTGCATGAAGCCCAGCGGGCCGGAATATTCCGCATCGATGAACTGGATGACGTTGGGTTGGCCGGCGAAGGCATCGAGGGCGTGGTCGATGAATCCCCGTAAGAGAGGGCGGCGCGCGGGGTGCGCGGCGTCGTAGAATTGCTCGGACAAGAATACGCGGCGGCCATCGGGATAGTAAGGCGGTTCGGGCAGAGCAGTCCCGTTGATATTATTCGCGGTGCGCCAGGGGAAATCCGAGTAGTGGCCGCCGGATTCCAGCAAGCTGTGCTGGTAGAAATGGTCATAGAAAAGGACCAGGCCACTGGTCGCGCAAAGAGAGGCGAAGTCGCGATTGCGGTTCCAATACCAGGGATTGAATTTGGTGAGATCGTACTGGCTCAATCCGTCCCAAGCGATGCCTTGTCCGCTGCGGGCGGAGGGATTTTCGTAGAAGGGCGGAATGACTTCGCCGTCCATGCGGCGGTCGTAGTCATGATAATCGCGGCGACGATCATACCAGACGGGAGATTGCTGCTGCAGGACGACGGCGTGCAATGCGCGCAGGGTTGAGACGACGTCCGGGAGATTGTCTGTCAGTCCGGGACCGATGCGTCCTGGAACGAAGCGAGTGATGGCAGGCGCCGTGCTCACTAGATCAGCTGGATGAACTCCACCATTCCAGAGTGGGACTCGGAAATGTCGGCCAGCCACCAGGGCTCCATCCACGGTGAGAAGGCCCTGTTGAAGCACCAAATGATGGGGAACGAGGGGGACGGACTGTGGTGGAGGCGGGAGCTGCTCGACTTCAATTGCATCCGGCGCGTCGACGGGGATGGGTTGCCGGACCGCGGCTTTCCGGATCCAATCCCTGAGGCTTGCGGCTGGCTCGCTCGTCTGGATCTTCCAAAGCGCGCGAAAATCGGCAGTATTCGTGCCGGCCGGGGCCTCGACGGAAGCTGGAGGCATCAGCTGGGCGCGCCGGCTGGCATCGGGGCCGAGGCGGTCGGCGAGTTGGGCATGGTAGAGGCTGCGCGGCTCGATCCCGCCCTGCCGGCCAAAGAAGAAACCGTCGCCGGAATATTCACCCCAGATGCCGAAGGCCCAATTTTGCGCCGTGGGCGGGCGGAAACATTCGATGATCGCGGCCGAGCTATTCCAGATTACACTGTTGGCCGCCGACCAGAAGCAGCCCTGGTCCAACGCGCCTCGATTGCGCAGGCCGAGTTTATGGCCGTCGATCCGGACGAGATCGAAAAGCGCGCCGCATGCCCAGCTTTCGATGGCGCCGCTGTCGTTGAGAGATCGAAGTGACTCGCATTGGACAAAGGCGTTGGGCCCGGCGGCAGCGAAGCCCACAGCGAAATCGTGGGCGCCGTCCTCCGAGTAGAGACGCTGCATGAGAATCTGCTGGCCGGAGGTGAAGAAGGTATTCCGCCGCCAACCGCCGATCTCGGAGACAGGGTGGAACGAACTGCAATCCTCCACCGTGATCCGGGATGCAGTATTCCAGATCGCCACGGCCGAACCGGCGAAATGTCGCATGGTAACTTGCCGGACCCAGGCGTCGGTCACGCCTTCCAGGGTGATGGCAAACCATGCGTGCTCTTCATCCTTGGGATTGGCGGGATCGAAGGTGGATTCGCAGGAAAGATTTTCCACACCGACCTGGGAAATGCGGCCGGGCCAGGCAAGTGCCGCAAGAGTACCGCCGCCATATGCTTGATCGAGCGATGCCGTGAGCGGAGCGTCCAAAGTGATCGCGCCGGAATCCACGGCGGCCACAGTGCGGGTCCAAACGATGTCTCGCGTGCCGGGTTTCCAGTAGGGGACGGCCCGATCCTCCTCGTTTGGGACAGGATAGTCGGCGGGAATCTCACGCAAGCCAAGGGCGGCAATCCACTCTCTGGTCGACGGCCGGGTGATCTGCACGAGATCGCCCACTTTGAACTGGCTCGCATTCGCCAGGGAGATTTTCCGAGCGTTGACGGGCGTGTAGCCGCCGTCGATCGGGATCGGCTCGCCTAGTGAACGATCGTCGCGACCCGCGACAGTGATGAGCGTGCGGCGGTCCAACCCGGCAGCAATCAGGACCGTCCCTCCCTCACCAGCGCCTTGTCCGCGCAGAACGACGCCGGACGCCTTCAACTGGAGTCCACCATGGATTTCAAAGCGACCCCGGTCGAGAAGGACGGCTCCGCGCAGACCCTCCGCATTGAGTGGAAGGGAGGCGACATAGTCGAGCGCGGCCTGGAGGCGCGCGGTGTTGTCGCCCGGCACCGGAGCGACAGTAATTTTGACCAGAGCATCGGGAATAACGGCATCTCCGCCGCGGTAACCGGCATAAGAAAAGTCGGGAATCCGATCGCCATTCGATTCCGCGGTGTAGTGCAGCTCACCGTCGTTTCCGGGGGAAACTGGCAGAGGGATGTCTGCAGCCGGGGCCGAGAGGCCAGGCAGCAGAATTCCAAGAACGATTACTACAGAGAGGGGACGAGAGTGCGCCGGAATACGAATCATTTGTAGTGGAATTCGAATGGGAGGAAGTGAAATTTTGGGGACGCTTCCCTCGCCTTTCACGATCCGGCTGCGAGATGGGCGAGGATTTACCGAGTGGTGGCGAACTCGCCGAGCCGTGGGAAGATGCCGGTGGAAGTCGAGTTTAGAATCGGTCATGGCGGCGAAGGCACGGGTTGGCTGTGAATGTTCCGAGAACTCCGCCGCCCAACATCTTGCTGATCCTCGTCGATGATCCCGGTTATCTGCCGCTCTAGAGACCGGACTTCAACCCGATTGAACAGACCCTCATTAAGTACAAGTGGCGCCCCAAAAATCCAGATGTGACTAACCAGCGGGGTAAGCGCGTCGCAGCTCATCCTGCTGGAAGGCGATCACGCCAAAATCTCGCGCACCACGCGGGCCGGCAGCACGCCTGTGAGCCGTTGGTCCAGACCCTGGCTCTTGAAGGAAAGTTGCTCGTGGTCGAACCCCAACAGGTGCAGCACCGTGGCGTGAAAGTCGCGCACATGCACGGGATCCTGGACGATGTTGTAGGAGAACTCATCGGTTTCGCCATAAACTCGGCCGGCGTCGAATCCGCCCCCCGCCATCCACATGGTGAAGCAGCGCGGGTGGTGATCGCGGCCGAAATTTTCGCGGGAGAGTCCCCCTTGAGAGTAGATGGTCCGGCCGAACTCCCCGCCCCATACCACAATCGTGTCTTCCAGCAAGCCGCGCTGCTTGAGATCGGTCACCAGCCCGTAGCTGGCACGGTCGATATCTCGGCATTGATCTGGTAGCCGACCCGTCACGTTGGAGTGAAAATCCCAGTTATTGTGGTAAATCTGCACGAAACGGACGCCCCGTTCCACAAGCCGCCGCGCTTGCAGCGCCGTATTAGCGAAGGTCCCCGGTTTGCGCGCTTCTTCGCCGTACAGCTCGAAGGTCGCCTCGGACTCGTTCGACAGGTCAATCAGCTCCGGCACGCTCGCTTGCATCCGGTACGCCAGCTCGTACTGCTGAATCCGCGTGCGGGTTTGTGGGTCGTGATGGATCGCGTAGTTCATCTCGTTCAGTTCGGCGAGGCCATCCAGCGAAGCTCGGCGGACGCTGCGGGGGATGCCGGGCGGGTTGTTGATGAACAGAATCGGATCGCCCGCCGAGCGCAAACTGACGCCGGCATGTTCGCCGGGCAGAAACCCGGCGCCCCACAGACGGGCGGAAATCGCCTGCAGCTCTTCCGTGTTGGTGCTGCGGGCCACCATTACCACGAACGTGGGTAGATTGTCGTTCTCAGCGCCCAGTCCGTAGGAAGCCCAGGCGCCAAGGCACGGTCGACCGGAGATTTGATTGCCAGTCTGCATCATGGTGATGGCCGGCTCGTGGTTGATTGCCTCGGTGTGCATGCTCCGCACGAAGACCAGCTCGTCGGCGATTTTTTTGATGTTGGGCAAGAGTTCGCTCACCCACACCCCCGACTGCCCGCACTGCTCGAACTTCTGGATCGGTGGCGCGATCGGCAGCCGAGACTGACCGCTAGACATCGTGGTGAGCCGCTGTCCGCCGCGCACGCTCGCGGGGAGGTCCTTGTCGTACCATTCCCGCATGGTCGGCTTGTAGTCAAAGAGGTCCATTTGCGGCGGGCCCCCGACCATATGCAAGTAGATGATCCGTTTCGCCCGCGCCGGAAAGTGCGTCGGCGAACCGATGTTCATCGACGCGCCGCTGGCCTGCGAAACGCCCCCTAGCGATGCCAGCGCCGCCGAACCCAAGAGGTGCGAACCTGTCGCCAAAAAATGGCGCCGCAGTATTGGCAGCCGATAGTGATTGAAAAAATCCATAATGCCGCTTACCTATTTGTTCAAAACCTCGTCGAGATTCAGCATCTGATTCACGAGCATTGTCCACGCCGCCAATTGTTCGGCGGGAAGGGCGGTCGGCGCTTGGGAATCACCTACTTCAATGAGCTGCAGGGCATCCTTTGGCGCTTGCGTGTAATGGGCTACGAATCGTTCCAAAGATCGCCCCAGCACGGCCTGCTCTTCAGGACGCAGTTGCCGGGCCAGCAGCTTGGCCGCGAGCTGCCGGATTCGCTGATCGTCATCGCTCGCAGCACTGATCACTTGGCCAGCGAGGGCTCGAGCCGCCTCGATCAACTGCGGATCGTTCATCGTGACGAGCGCTTGAAGCGGCGTGTTGGTCCGCTCGCGGACCATCGTGCAAACCTCTCGCGACGGAGCGTTGAGCACCTCCAGCGCTGCGGGGGGCGCCGAGCGCTTCCACAACGTGTAGAGACTGCGCCGATAGACCGCATCGCCAACGTCCTGCTGGTAACTGCCCGTGTTGCTTTGGACCATCGCAACCGCTTCCCACACGCCGCCCGGCTGATACGGCCGAACACTGGGACCACCGACTTTTGGTGAAAGGAGACCGCTCGCGGCCAAGGCGTAGTCGCGCACCATTTCCGCATCCATGCGAAAACGGGGTCCGTGTGACAACAGCCGGTTGTGCGGGTCAAGCTCCAAGGCCGCCTCGGAAACGACCGCTTGCTGCCGATACGTTGCGGAGGTGACCATCAGTTTGAACAAGTGCTTCACATCCCAGCCCGACTCGCGAAACTCGATCGCCAACCAGTCGAGCAGCTCCGGGTGCGATGGTAATTGTCCCTGCACCCCGAAATCGCCTACCGATTCCACCAGCCCAGCGCCGAATACTTCGCTCCAAAACCGATTGACCGCAACCCGCGCGGTGAGGGGGTGATTCGGCGCCACCAGCCATTGCGCAAAACCCAAGCGGTTGCGCGGCGCCTCGGTCGGAAATGGCGGCAGGAATGCCGGCGTCTCCGGCCCGACCTCTTCACGCCGCTGGTCGTACTCGCCGCGGTGCAGCACGTGGGCCACCGGGGCGGTCGGCTTTTCTTGCATGACGAGCGCAACGGGCGTGCGCGCGGTGATTGCGCTTCGCTCCTGCTTGAGTTTGGCGATGCGCTCGGCAACTTGTCCTCCCTCATCCGAGTTATGTTCCAGCCACCAGGTAAAGAGCAACTCTTTCTCTTCCGCGGTCCATTCGCCCGCGCGATTGGCGGCAATCGCCGGCAGCTTGGCGTCCCGCAAAGCTTGCACTTCACGGTCCGAAAGCGCGGCGCGATAGACAAACACATCTTCGATTTGCATGCCGTTGATGGCGCCCGATCGATTGCGTGCTCCGATTTTGAACGGGGCGTCACTACGAATCGAGCCGCTCAGGGAATCGTTCTGTAATTCGACCGGTTGCTCACGGCCATTGAGATAGAGTCGCACGCCAGCCGCCCGCTGGCTTCCATCGTAAACCGCCGCGACATGCACCCATTCGTTGCGGGGATATTCGCTCGCAGTCGTGACGCGAATCGCGCTTGTCGGCCAACGATCAACCAGATGCATCACCAGCCGTCGGTCCTCGATCCACAAATCCCAGCCGCGCAAATCTGCTGATTCATCCACCCGCGACAACACAGCGCCCCGGGGATCGCTATCCCGCAACTTGATCCACGCGGCGACAGTGAAGGGTTCACCTGTCTCGAAATTCGCAACGTCCGCTTCCGCAAGAATCTCGCCGTGATTGGTGATGGCGCCGTGCCGACCGGTGCGGCCCGGAATCCAGAACGTTGACGAGTTTCGTTGCGTCTCGCGCTCCTGGCCTTGATATTGATAGCGAATCGTGTCGCGGTCGTCAGCGAGCTGCGCGACGAACTCGGGGGTTGCTGCGGGAAGCTCAGCGCCTGTTACCTGGGGCTCGCCCGCCAGCCATTCTTCGAACTCCGGCTCTTTTTGAGTGCGAAGTTCGGCATATCTTTTTTCCGATTCGCCCAGATCGCGCTCGAGCTCCTCCCACCGGGCGCGATCTTCATCGCTCAGCAATTGCACGGTCGGCGCCGTATCTCGCAAGTTACCGTCCATCGCCGGCTGAGTCGTATTATTGAAGAGCGCTGCGAGCTGATAGAACTCCCGCTGTGTTAACGGGTCGAACTTGTGGTCGTGGCAAACGGCGCACCCGGCGGTCAGGCCGAGCCACACCTGTGAAGTTGTCTCCACGCGATCGCGGGCGTAGAGCACCAGGTATTCTTCTTCGATCGCGCCCCCTTCGCTGGTGGTCGGCAGGCAACGATTGAACCCCGAGGCAACTTGCTGCTCGATCGTGGCGTTCGGGACTAAGTCGCCGGCGAGATTTTCGATCGTGAACTCGTCAAACGGTAGGTTGCGATTGAAAGCGGCAATCACCCAATCGCGGTAGGTCCACATCGCCCGATAGTTATCGATGTGGATTCCGTGAGTATCTGCGTAGCGCGCGGCATCGAGCCAGTATCGTGAGCGGTGTTCGCCCCAGTGCGGCGATGCGAGCAACTTATCGACCAGCCGCTCGTAGGCGTCCGGCGCGGGATCGCTCACGAACTCTGCCACAACCTCCGGCTGCGGCGGAAGTCCGGTGAGGTCGAGACTCACGCGCCGCGCGAGTGTCGCCCGGTCGGCTTCAGCCGCCGCCTGAAGACCCGCCGCAGCGAGTCGCACCGCGACAAAATGATCGATCGGGTTTCGGCCCCAGGATTCCACCGGCGGCTTCGGCACAGCTGGACGTGTAGGTGGAATGAAAGCCCAATGGGGTTGATACTCGGCCCCCGTGCGAATCCATTCCGCCAAGGCTGCGGTTTGCGCTGGCGTCAAATGCTTCTTCGTTTCCGGCGGCGGCATTTGCTCCGCCGGATCGGTCGACAAGATTCGGCGCACTAATTCGCTGGAGTCGACGTCTCCCGGAACGATGGCGCCCGTCTCCACGGCACTGCTCCGTTGATCGAGGCGCAGGTTGGCCTGCCGGGAAGCACTATCGGGACCGTGGCACGAGAAACAGGCTTCGGCCAAGATCGGCCGGATGTGTTGGTTGAAAGACAGCGGTTCACCAGCCCCGGTTATCCGGGGCGCCACCGATGCCATGACCCCCAGAGCCAGAGCGAAGACTTGGCGTGATGGGCAATCTCGGTGAGCCATTGTCTTGATCTCGCCAAACTAAGGGCCCGTGGAAACTCAACGAGTTGTCGTTTGAGGGAGGGATGAGAGGTCTCGTTGACAGTCTATGGCGCACGGCGAATGCGTCAAATCATCAGCCCGCTTCTATTCTTGGCAAATGCGGCTCCCGTCGTCCACTCCGAGCGAAGCAAAAAACATATCTGATTGCGGCAGCTGACGTCGCCCGTTTCACGAGTTTTACTCGCATTATCGACGATCGACCGGAGCATCCCGACCTGCCAGACGGCGGTTCTGGTGCTTTATGGTTTTCTTGGTTTTTGCGGCGGCGGTGGCGGCAATCGCGGGGTGGGTGTTCTAATGGTAATTATGCCCACTCTCCACCGCATCCTTACTCGCCTTCTCCGCGCTTTCCACCACTTCACCGCGCACGGCGGCACGATGCTGGCGGCGGCGGTGGCGTACTATCTGGCGATCGCGCTCTTCCCGCTGATGATCACGCTCGTCGCGGGACTGGGGTGGTTTTTCAAAGCGACGGCGACCGGGCAGGATGCGCAGCAACAGGTTCTTTCGGCGGTGGGGGAGCAGGTGTCGCCGGAGCTGCGCGATCAAATTGCCGAGGCGCTTAACACGGTCGAGCAGCAGGCAAGCGCCAGTGGGACCATCGGTTTGGTGCTGCTCTTGGTGGCGGCCGTGGGGATTTTCACGCAGCTCGACTATGCCTTCGATCGCTTGTGGGATCGTCCGAAGTCCGGCGAACAAGGATTTTTGCGGTGGGCGAAGAACTTGATCTTCGGCCGCCTCAAATCGCTACTGATGCTCATTGGCGTGGGGGCGTTCGTCATCGCGGTGATGATTGCCTCGATCACTTGGCAGGGACTCGAGACGGCCGTCCAAGAGCGCATGGATGTCCCCCTGTGGCTGCGGCAATCAACGCAGCCGCTGTTACACCTGGTGCTCAACTGCTTCGCCTTTACGCTGCTGTACGCCTTCGTGCCGAAGACGCACGTGCGACTGAAAGCTGCGTTCGCCGGTGGCGTGCTGGCGGCGCTACTGTGGGAGGTTGGCCGCCAAGTGTTGGCCGCCTACGTCCTGCACCGCAATCTGCCCACCGCGTACGGCGTGATCGGCTCGTTCATGGCGATCATGCTGTGGACCTACTATGCGATGATCGTGATTCTCTTCGGGGCCACGTACGCGAAGCTGGTGAATGATGATGCACTGCCCCCATCAGCCGCCGCGCGCCAGGGTTAGTTCTATTGGGTCCGGTTCCAATCGTCAGCAACCGGACGCTAGCCCACCTAGAGGGTACCCGGGCGGCTGATCCTCAAATTAAGCATGACAAAGTATCTGCCCCGTAGTTCGCGGTGTTTTCGCTCTCATTTTTCCTGTAAGCACTCAGCTCAACGCGGTACCAATATAAGTAGAGCGGTATCCTGTTACACGTTGCCAAGGCCACTTGTGCCGGACGAAGACCCCAGAACGATCTTCACCAACTGGTTGGAAGAGCATAGCTCTTCCATCTTGAGAGTGGCGCGCGCTTACACGCTCACCAGCGACGAATGCCAGGACCTTGCTCAAGAAATCCTACTCCAAGCGTGGCGTTCGCTGCCGAGGTTCGAGGGCAAGGCGAGTCCCGCGACGTGGTTTTACCGGGTGGCGCTGCACACGGCGCTCAATTGGCGCCGCAAAGATCGGCCGCGAAGATTGCACCAGCATCCGTTGCTAGAGGTTCAGACGCTGGCCGTCGAGGCAGCCGATTCATCCGCGCGAGTTGAGCAGCGCGAGCTGGTCGATCAACTTTACCGAGCGATCCACCAACTACCGCAGTCCGAAGTGGCTCTAGTGCTGCTCTCGCTCGACGGACTGAGTTACCGGGAGATTTCAAGTGTGTTGGGAATATCCGAAAGCAATGTCGGCGTGAAGCTCAATCGCGCGAAGAAAGCGCTCGCCAAAATTCTCGACGAGGCCCCGACGGAGGGCGATTCCAATGAGTCTCAATAAATACGAGCAGGCCTGGAAAGCCGAAGCGTCGCACACCCAAGTCACTTTCGATGCCGCCCGGCTGGCGCAGGAAGTCCAGCATTCCCACGAAGCATTTCGCTCACTGATCTTCTGGCGGGATGTGCGCGAGATTGGAACGTCGCTGGTGCTGATCCCCGTCTGGTTAACGATGGGCGTCGGGATGTCGCTCCCCTGGTCTTGGTATTTAACCGTGCCAGCCTTGCTGTGGATTGCGGGCTTCATGTTCGTGGATCGGCGTCGCCACCCCCAAGGGCCGGGCGATCCAGGCGAGCCGCTGTTGTTCTACGTGCAGGAATCAGCCGCTCAGGTCGAGCATCAAATATGGCTGTTGCGGAATGTGTTTTGGTGGTATCTCTTGCCGCTATCGATTTCGCTGATGGCATTTTTATGTCATGTTGCGTGGAATAGTACGGCAAGCTGGTGGGGAGCGCTTCTCGTTGCGACAGGCTTCGGAGTCTTCCTGTGGCTGCTGTATGGTTGGATTTACCGCTTGAGTCAACGAGCGGTCCGCGAACAGCTTGTCCCGCGCCGCGATAAGTTACAGAAACTGATCGCCAATTTGAAAAGCGACAACAGCTCCAACGAAGCGAGCGAGCTGTCCGACCTGGTTGCTGCGCTGTCGGGACCGGAACAAAATGTTGACATGAACCACGCTTGGGCGAAGTGGGCCGAGAACTGGAATCGAATTATCCCATCGTGGCGGGAAGTCGCGCTGATCGTCGTCCCTACGCTGACCGGCGCGTACCTGGGATTTCGCTATCCGCTCGTCGATGAAGCGCCGGTCTTTTTTCAATCCGTCGTCGCGGCAGTGATTCCGTTCGAGATCGCCTTCTTTGGTCTGTGGTATCTTTCCTACCGCCGTCACCGAGGGCAACCCTTAACGGGAAGGGGCAGCGCACTGCCCAACGCGCCAGCCTGTGCGACGATTGCGATGATTCTGTTGATTTCGCTCATGGCCTTCGCCGCGGTCTGCTCGTTTGCGGTGAAATGACCTCGTTGCCAAGGCAGCATTAGCCGCCATGAACTGGCGTCCGGTTGAACATCAATTCGCCACGCGTCAAGCACAATTTGTAGCCACTTAAAATCCCAAAAGAATTTCCAAAATCGCACTAGAATGTAGCCACTCAGTGATGTACAAAAAAACATGTACGCCACCCACCGCCGCACAAGTGCGGGGCGCTCGAAGGTTCAGTGAATGCCCGCGCGGCCGCGCGGGCGAACCGTTGGCACGAGCGCTCCTTGCAGCAGGCGTTTTTGGCGTGCGGGGAACGAGAAAGTTTGGTCAGAACTTGCGCGCCGCCTAGCGCGGGCTGCGCGGAGGGACCGGGTTTAATGGTCGCCCGACCAAGTTTCGTTCCTCCCATCGGGATCAAGATGAGGCGCCTCATCGTTTTTTCAAACGCGGAATGCGGAATAATGCGGAATAAAGAGAATTGATCGTTAGCCTCGGGCCCCGTTTTTCCGAGAACGGGCCGCGCTTTTAACACCCAAAAACAACCCCTCGAGCCGCGCCCGTCAGGAAGCGGAGCAAGCAACGTCGTACCCCGCTGCGAACCGGTTCGCCCGCCAGGTTTTCCCCCGCTTTCAGGGGAAACCTGACTGCCGCGACGCAGGGTCCCGGTGCGCGCGGCGCGAACTTCCGCCCGCCGCCCTGCGTAGGCAAAGCCGACCCGCTGGCGGTACAATCATCCCGCTGGCGGACAGCTTAAATAGCACCATTTCACGGAGGACCCATGTCCAAACGTTTCGCTCTAATGTGTACCGAACTGGGCCTTTGGCTCACGTTTTTGACTCTCATCACCGGTGGCTGTGCGACAAGTTTCGCCGCCACCGCCGTCCCTGCTAGCAAGGAGCAACCTGTGGCAAGCTCTGCCGTCGAAAATCAAGGGGCCGCCGATAACTTGAAAAATGTAAAACTCATTCCGCGCGAGGTCCTCTTCGGCAACCCCGAACGGGCCCAAGCGCGGCTCAGCCCCAACGGCCAGCAACTCAGCTTTTTGGCGCCGGTCGATGGCGTGATGAACGTGTGGGTCAGCCCGTCGCTTGATCCCGCCGCTGCCGTGCCGGTGACCAAGGACACCAATCGCGGCATCCGCTCGCACGGTTGGGCCTACAACAGCAAGTACATTGTCTACACGCAAGACAAAAATGGCGACGAGAATTGGCACGTTTACGCCACCGACGTCGCGACCAAAGAAACCAAAGACCTCACGCCGATCGAAGGCGTCCACGCCACGCTCGCCGGTTCGAGCGAACGCTTTCCGGATGAACTGCTGATTGGCCTGAACGATCGCGATGCCCGGCTGCACGATATCTACCGCGTGAACATTCTCACTGGCGAGAAGAAACTCATTCAGCACAACCCCGGCGTCGCCGGATTTGTGGCGGATGACGATTTCAAAGTCCGCATGGCGATCAATTTTACGCCCGAGGCCGGCCAAGTCTGGCTGATGCCGAAGGGCGAACCGGGCGCGGAAGGTTATGCCGATTGGGCGCCGAGCGAAGAGTTCAGCGCCGAAGACGCCATGACCAGCGGCCCGGCGGGCTTCGACAAAACGGGCCAAGTTCTCTACTACGAAGATAGCCGCGACCGCGATACGGCCGGCTTGTTCCAGCGCGATCTGAAAACGGGCGCCACCAAACTGGTAGCCGAAGACGCGCGGTGCGATGTCGGCGGCGTGCTCGCGCATCCCACCGAGAAAACTTTGCAAGCGATTTCCTTCACCTACGCGCGGCGCGAATGGAAGATTTTGGACGAAAGCGTGCGGGCGGACATCGAGTTTCTTACCAAGTTTCAAGATGGGGAGTTTGAAATCACCGGCCGCACACTCGATGACACGCAGTGGACGGTCGCCTATGTGCTGGACGATGGCCCGCTGAAATTTTATCGCTACGAGCGCCCCGCGAAAGGCGGTCCCGGCGAGCGCAAGATGCACTTCCTGTTCAACACGCGGGACGATCTCGACCAGTACGAACTGGTGAAGATGCACGACCGGGTGATCAAAAGCCGCGATGGCCTCGACCTTGTGGCGTACTTGTCGTTGCCGCCGGGGAGCGATCCCGATGGCGACGGCGTGCCGAACGAGCCCGTGCCGCTCGTGCTCGATGTTCACGGCGGTCCGTGGGCGCGCGACGATTGGGGCTTCAACGGTCAGCACCAATGGCTCGCCAATCGTGGCTATGCCGTGCTGAACGTCAACTACCGCGGCTCGACCGGCTTCGGCAAAAACTTCATCAATGCCGCCAACGGCGAATGGTCCGGCAAGATGCACAACGACCTGCTCGACGCGGTCGAGTGGGCGGTTGAGCAAGGGATCGCCCAGCGCGACAAGGTTTGCATCATGGGCGGCAGCTACGGCGGTTATGCGACGCTGGTGGGCATGACCTACACGCCCGAGGTCTTCGCCTGCGGTGTGGATATCGTCGGCCCGTCGAGCCTAGTGACGCTGATGGAGAACGCCCCCGACTATTGGTACTCGTTCATGCCGGTAATGAAACTCCGCGTCGGCGATTGGACCACTGCTGAGGGCAAAGCGAAGCTGCTGGAGAAATCACCCCTCACGAAGGTTGACAAAATCCAGCGCCCGCTTCTGATCGGCCAAGGCGCCAACGACCCCCGCGTCACGCAAATCGAGGCGGACCAAATCGTCAAAGCCATGGAAGACAAAAAGATTCCTGTCACTTACGTCCTCTACCCCGACGAAGGCCACGGTTTCGCCCGGCCCGAGAACTCGAAGAGTTTTAACGCTGTGACGGAAGCGTTCCTCGCCAAGCAGTTGGGCGGCCGTTACGAACCGATCGGCGACGATTTCGAGGGCTCTTCGATCACCGTCCCCGCCGGAGCCGAAGGCGTGCCGGGCCTCGCCGAAGCGCTGAAGAAGTGAGATCGCTGTGGCCAAATGCGATGAAGGTTATCTCTGCGAAGTCTGCGGCGGCGATGTCGCCACTCTGAGCGAGAGTGATCTGTACCTGCGCTACGTGATCGGCCTCTTGGATCCCGAGGTGCTCCACACCACGCCCGAACGCCACGTTCGCTGTAACCCTGCGCTAGCACAGTACATTATCGCTGGAGGATTTCCACCCGTCGAATGCCTCGGCGCGTTCGATAAGCGCTTGCTCGATTCGGAGTTCGTCAGCGAGCGTGAAGCGCTGGTGACCCGCGGCTACCTGCGCTTGCGTGAGCTTGAAGGCGCCGGCGAAGCGATCATCAATTATCCGCTGCCGGAAGTGCTCGAGCGCATAAAACAGCGTTCAGCCACGACGTAGCTTGGCCTCCAAGGCCGAGCGCGCTGGATGTTCGCTGTTTCGCTCGACCAGGGAGGCCAAGCTACCAACGTCACCAAGTTGTCACCGTCACCGGGGTTTGAATCAGCCGTGTACGTGAAACGCTGCCGCCAAGAATTGGGCGATACCGAGTCACCGTCACTGGCGAGGTCACGACGCTCGTTGTCACCACCGGGGCCGGTGCGAACACCGGTTGCGCGACCGGTGCGAAGTTTACTGTTTGCGTCACCGGAAAGCTGGTCACCACGGCCGGGCTCGACACCACCGTCGGCCGCCACGGTAGCAGCGGCCGATAGACGAACGTTGGCGCCGGCGTGACGAATGTCGTCGGCGCCATCACCGGCGTCGGGGCGAAAAACGTCGTATACACCTGGGCCGAACAAGCGGCGGGCAGCAAGCAAACGGCGGCGGCGAGTGCGAAACGGTTCATGGCACAGTTCCGGGGTTCGAGGTGGGAGATACGTCTATTATCTCCCCCTTTTACGCCGCGGCAACGGGCCTGTTACAACTCTGCGAAATCATTTTCGGGCGACTCCGGGCACCGGCGCCTGCATTTTCTCGCTCAAATCGAGCACCAAATGCATGCTGCTCTGCGGGCCCGCGAAGCCGATCACCCGTTTGTCGGCCTTCAGTTCTTGGCTCAAGAGGCGACCCCGGCGGATGTCGAACCGAGCCGTGCCGGTGAGCATTCGCTGGGCGAGTTGGCCTTCAATTTCGGCGGTCATGGGTGACAGCACTTGAAAATCACACTCAATCGTCGCCACCCCGTTCTCCACGCTTTTGAGCTTGAAGTGCCGGCGCGCGTCCACACTTTTGGTGCCCCCTTCGGAAAGTTTCACGGTGATCTGCTGCGGTTCATCCCATGTGCCGCCGATCGAAATGGGCGATTTCGGCAACAAGAGCACGATCGGCGCCGTGTCGTCGGCCGCCGGTTGGCGATGTTTGACTTCGCGCTTCCGTATTTCACCCCAGGGCGTCATGCGAATTTGGCTGAGCGGCGTGCCGACCGCGCGAGCGGCGTCTTCGAAGCCCGCGGGCGGCGTTTTGTCGGTCGTGCTGTCGTACGCCATCTCCGCGCGGTCCGGCAGGCGATTGGTCATCTTCACTTTCTCGACGAGGTTGATGAGCTCAATCTCGCCGCGCGGCGTGACATCGACAATCTTCCACGCCTTCACCGAATCGCTCCGCGTCTCCGCCGTCTGCGAAGCGCCTTCCATCGTGCTACGAATGTTCGCCTTGTGGCTTACATCGTAGCGAATCACGTCGCCAACCTGAAACTTGTAGCGGAGCGTGAACTTCTGCGCCGCACTGGCCGATTGAACGATAGAAAACAGAACGAGCCAAGAAAGTACAGCGGCGCGAAACATCGAACGCTTCCTTGCGTGACGGAAAGTTGGAGGGAGTACGTAACACGCGACCGTAGTCCCGTGCTTCAGTCGCCATTTTAGGCGATTCGCGGAAATCGGCGAAGATGAGAATCCGCGAGAATTTCGGCCGTTTTTGGCTATTTTTCCGGCTCCGGGGTCGCCTTAAGTTCCCGGGGGTCGCGGCCCCAGCCGAGTTTTTCGCGGAGGGTGCGGTAATAGGAATGCTCGTGGAACTCGACCGTGCGGAATACGGCGGGCGAACGGGAGATGCGCACACGGTCGGTCGGGCCAAGCTCTTCGACCACTTGGCCGTCCGCTACTAACGCCGCCCGGCCGCGCGATTCCGGCACGGCTAGTTCGTACACGCGGTCGGCGGAGTCAACCACCGGCCGATTGGTCAGCGTGTGCGGGCTAATGGGCGAAATCACCACCGCTTGCAAATCCTTCCGCAAAATCGGCCCACCGGCTGAGAGATTATGCGCGGTCGAACCAACCGGCGTGCTCACGATCAGCCCGTCGCAGTTGTAGGTGGTGACCAGTTCCGCATCGACGTAAAGCTGCACATCGAGCATCGCGAACGGAAACCCCGCCAGCACCGAAACTTCGTTGAGCACCAGCCGCGTATCGAGTTGTTTACCGGCGCGCAAGAGCGAGCAGTCGAACATCAAATGATCAACCAGCCGACAGCGGCCACTTGCGAGTTGCGGTAGCGCTTCGGCGAGTTCCTCTGGCGGCAAGTCGGCGAGGAAACCGAGCCGGCCGAGA
Source organism: Pirellulales bacterium (assembly GCA_022841705.1). Classification (GTDB taxonomy): domain Bacteria; phylum Planctomycetota; class Planctomycetia; order Pirellulales; family Lacipirellulaceae. The sequence continues at coordinate 1,926,051 of JALHQZ010000001.1, read as the reverse complement.
TTCACGCCAATCACCGGCAGTTGCCGCCGACCCATCAGCCGCGCGGCGCGGAGGATCGTGCCATCGCCACCCATCGCCACAGCGTACTTGGCCGAAGACTTGTCGAGCGGCGCCGCCAGATCAAAATGCTCCGCGACGATTTCGAGATGTTCGTCTAGCACCGGCCGCAATTCCGCCACCCGTTTGGCGATGGAGTCCTTTGACCCATCGGCGATCAGGATGGCGGTGGGTTTGGACATCAATGGCTCGCTGAGGCGGGAACACGCGCAAGTTGACGACACTTTGCGGCGATGCCGGTGGCGTCGAGGCCGAGATCGGCCAGCAGTTCTTCGCGTTCGCCGTGTTCGATATAGCGGTCGGGGATGCCGAGCCGGACCACGTGGGAAGCGTTCACTCCGGCGTCGGCGGCTGCTTCCAGCACGGCGCTACCGAAGCCCGTTTGCAAAGCAGCTTCTTCGATCGTGAGCACCAGCTGCATACGACGAATGCAATCGAGAATCACTTCGGTGTCGAGCGGTTTAATGAACCGCGCGTTGATAACCGTGAAATGCAAGCCTTCAGCCGCGAGCTTGTCGGCCGCTGCAAGCGCTTCGGTCAACAATCCACCGGCGACGATCAGCGCGCCATCTTCACCTTCGCGCAGCACTTCACTATGGCCGAGTTTGATACCGCTCCGGCTACCTATGCTAGGATCGGCAGCAATCGTCACCGCGTTTGCTTTCGGATAACGAATCGCGCAGGGCGAATCATGCTCGAGCGCGAAGTTCAGCATCAGCGGCAGGTCGTGCGCATCGCCGGGCGCCATCACCACCATGTGGGGGAACATCCGCAGATAGCCGAGGTCGAACACACCGTGGTGTGTGGGACCATCGGGGCCTGCGAGTCCACCGCGGTCGAGCATGAACGTGACCGGCAGGTTTTGCAACGAGACTTCTTGGAAGATGTGATCGAACGACCGTTGCAGGAACGTGCTGTAGATATCCACGATTGGCCGCAGGCCGACTTTCGCTTGTCCAGCGGCGAACGCGACGGTGTGCGCTTCGCAAATGCCGGTGTCGAAGAAGCGTTCGGGGTAATCGTCCCGCACCCGTTCGAGCTTGTTTCCTTGGCACATGGCGGCCGTCATTACCGTGGCGCGGGGATTGGCGCCGAGCGCCGCATGAATTGCCTCCGCCGCCACATGCGTGTAGGTGCGGCTGCTGCTCTTCTTCATCGAGACCACGCGGTCCACCGCCCGCTCGAACTGAGGCGGGGCGTGAAACAGCACGGGGTCTTCTTCCGCGGGCGCAAAGCCGTGGCCCTTTTCAGTCATCACATGCAGCAGCACCGGGCCTGTGCCCTTCTGTAGCATCCGCAAATACTTACGCAACAGACCGATGTTGTGGCCATCAATCGGCCCGACGTAGCGGATGCCGAGTTCTTCGAACAGCATCCCGCCATGCAGGCCCGCTTTGACGGCTTCTTTCATCTGCACGAGGAACCGCTCGGTGGGGTCACCCAACAGCGGCACGCGCGACAGAAGATTAGCGACTTCTTCTTTGAAGCCGGTGTAAACGCGGTTCATCCGCAGCCGATCGAGATAGTCCGCCATTCCGCCGACGCGCGGGCAGATCGACATCCGGTTGTCGTTCAGGATCACCAGCAGCCGCTCGCCTTGCCGTTTGGCGTTGTTGAGCGCCTCGTACACCACGCCTGAGGGAAAAGCCCCATCGCCGATGACCGCCACGCTCCAGCGGTTTTCGTGCTTACGCAGCAGATCGTCACCACTCGCAAGTCCGACTGCAGTCGCCACACTCGAACCCGCGTGCCCGGTGACGAACAAATCGTAGTCGCTCTCCACCGGGTTGGGATAACCCATCAGGCCCCCCTTGGTGCGGATTGTGGAGAACTCCTTGTACCGACCCGTGATAAGCTTGTGCGGGTAGATCTGGTGCCCGGTGTCCCAGATGAGCCGGTCGTGCGCGAAGTCGAAGGTTTGGTGCAGGGCGATGCAGAGTTCGACGACGCCCAAGTTCGACGCGAAATGCGCACTCCGGGCCGAAACCAAATTGCACAGCACGTCCCGCATCTCGCCGGCCAGCTTTTCAAGCTGCGGCAGCGAGAGCGCATCCAAATCGCGCGGCGAGTGGATGTTCGGGAGTAGTTGCAACTCGGTCATCATACCTATCAGTCGTCGGGCGCCCGTTCCTCCGGAAAAGCGGCCCGGTCGCTCATTCTAATCTCCACGACCGGGGGCTAGCGCCGGGCGGCTGATGTTATCGATCACGGTGGATTACTTTCTGGGCCAGTTCGTACAATGGCTGCGTGTCGCCTGGCAATTGGTCGACCGCGGCGCACGCTTCGGCGATCAGCGCAGTGGCTTGTTCGATGCTGCGCTCGGCGCCCCACAGGCCGGGGTAAGTGAGCTTGCCGCGGCCGGCGTCTTTGCCGACGCGTTTGCCGACCGCTTCCTCGGCGCCGGTCACGTCGAGCAGATCATCGGTGATTTGAAAGGCGAGGCCGAACCGTTGGCCGTACTGCGTGAGCGCGGCGAGCTGCGCCGGATTAGCGCCGGCCACAATGCCGCCGAGCCGCAAGGACACGACGAACATCGCCCCCGTCTTCCGCGCGTGGATGTGCTCAAGATCGTCCGCGGTGGCGCCGGGTCGCAGACCCGCGAGATCATCGGCTTGTCCGCCAACCAGCGCTTGCGCTCCGGCCGCGCGAGCGAGCTCCGCACAACACTGGGCCGCTGCTTCGGCAGGATGAATTTGCGTGGCGAGCAGTTCAAACGCGCGCGCTTGCAGCGCATCGCCGACCAAGATCGCGGTTGCTTCGTCGAACGCTTTGTGGCAGGTCGGTCGACCGCGGCGCAAGTCGTCATCATCCATTGCGGGGAGATCGTCATGCACCAACGAGTAGGCGTGAATCAGTTCCACCGCGCAAGCTGCGGGGAGTGCTTCGGTCGGTTCACCGCCGCACGCGGCATTCGCCATCAGCACGAGTCGCGGCCGCAGGCGCTTGCCGGGGCTGAGCACGGCGTAGCGCATCGCTTCGGCGAGTTTCGTTGGGCAGCCGTTGCCGAACGAGAGCGCGCTCGCCAGAGCAGCATCGATCGCGTCCGTCCCAAGGGCGGCAGAAATCGTGCGAGAAGGCGTGGCGACGGGCATCGATGTAACCGTGACGGGGCAAGCTGCCAAGGTGAGACGCATTCATTGCGGCTCCAATTCCCCAACAGCGAAGTGTATGGGGAAATTAACTCGCGCGACCGTACCGGCCCCCAACCGAGCGCCCGACCTAAGTCGTTCGCCCACAACGAGATAATCGCTCCCCCGCTTAATCCTTCATTCTAAAAGAGTCGCGAGCCGCCGTCCACTTCATTACCGCTCGACCTTGTCGAACTGCCATCCTTCGAGCGTCGCCGAGCCCGCGAAGCGGCAGAATCGCCCCCTTCGGCCGCTTCCAGGGTCGATTGGGCGTCAAACGGCCTGGTGATGGGATTTCCCTGAGCATCGACGCCGCTCAAAAGTTCGATTTTCCGCTCCGCCTGGGCAAGCTGCTGGTGACACTGCTTGAGCCGCCGCACACCCGTTTCGTACCGCTCGAGCGCCTCGGCCAGCGGCAGTTCGCCCCCCTCAAGATCGGCGACGACCTCTTCCAACTCCGCGAGCGCCTCCTCAAACGACGGCTCCTCGCTATCGACGATCGGTTTCTTTTTCTTGGCCACGCTCAACTCTCAATTCTTAACGACCCGCTCAGCAGTACTATGAATCACACCATCCGTGACGCGGGTTTGCAATTCATGACCGGGGCGGATGTCGCGGATGCTCCGCACCAGTCGACCGGTTTGAGCGTGTTGCGTCAAGCTGTAGCCGCGGCCGAGGACGGCCAGCGGGCTGAGTGATTCGAGTTGTCCCGCGAGCGTGGCGAGTTGCAACCGCAGTTCGCGCGGCGACTGACGAATCGCGCGGTGGATCATCGTTCCCAGTTCATCGACCCGTCGCGCGTGATCTTGCAGATAGGCGAACGGCTTGGCGAGCGGTCGCCGACCGGCGAGCAGTTGCACGCGCTGCGACCGGGTGAGCACCATCCGCCGCACGAGTGCCGTGAGCCGATCGCCTTGCGAACGTAACCGCGCTGCAAGTTCTTCCGCAGACGGGACAACGCGCTCGGCCGCTTCACTGGGCGTGAGCGCCCGCACGTCGGCGGCGAGGTCGGCGAGGGTAATATCAATTTCGTGACCAACCGCGCTGACGGTGGGAATCTTCGACGCGGCGATCGCGCGCACGACGGGCTCTTCATTGAACGCCCAGAGGTCTTCGATGCTCCCGCCGCCGCGGCCAATGACCAGCACATCGAGTGCCGGCCGCAGCTTGTTGGCCGCACGGATACCGGCGGCGATTTCCTCCGCGGCGCCCTCCCCTTGCACGCGGGCCGGGATGATCAGCACCTGCGCTCCGGCCCAGCGGCGGCGCAAGACTTCCAAAAAGTCGCGCACCGCGGCGCCGGTGGGACTGGTGACGAAGCCGATCCGTCGCGGGAAGATGGGGAGCGGCCTTTTACGACGAGGATCGAACAACCCTTCCTTCGCGAGCTTGTCGCGTAACTTTCGCAGTGCAAGCTCCAGCGCGCCAACGCCTTTCGGATGCGCCTGATCGACGACAAGTTGGTAACTCCCGCGCGGTCCGTAGAGATCGATGTGTCCGTGGCAGATGAGTTCGAGCCCATCCGTCAAATCAAATTTGAGCTTCGCCGCGGCCGAACGCCACATGACCGCCCGCAATTGGGCGTTGTCATCCTTCAGCGTGAAGTAGCAGTGCCCCGACTGCGGCGACGAGAAGTTCGATACCTCGCCGACGACCCACACTGAAGTAAAACCCGACTCAAGATGCGCTTTGAGCTGCGCCGTGAGCGCGGTCACCGAAAGTGCGGGCGGCGGTTCGATAGGGGCGGGCATGTCGCCGTTAGCGTACTACGCCACGCGGCGCCGCGGTAGGCGTGGGGAGATTCTTTGCGGTGGTGAAGCGGCTTGGCGGCGGACGAAAACTTCGTTCGGCAGAGTGGCGCCAGTTTCCGCCCAGCGAGTTGCTTGATCTGTCAACTCGTTCAACTTGCGTTCGACCATCAAGCGGTGCTCTTCGAGGCCATCGCGGCCAAGGTCGGCGGGGATCCAGATTTCATCACTCGTCACGGCCCGGCAGCGCGAGTAAGGACGCGGCACGGCGAAGCGGTCCCAACTTCGCGTGCGGAAGGGGTGATTGTAGCCGATGCCGAGCGCAACGATGGGCAGTCCCAATCTGGCCGCCAAATAAATGGGGCCTTGGGCCAGCGTGCGGCGGGGTCCGCGGGGGCCGTCGGGCGTCATGGCCAAATGTAGGTTCTGGCTTTTTTCGGCGAGTTCGAGAATCGCTTTGGCGCCACCACGATAAGTCGATCCGCGCACAGTGGCGAAGCCTGACAGTTTGGCCATGCTCTCCAGCACGTCGGCGTCCCGATGTTGGCTCAGCAGCATCGCAATGTGGCAGTTCGCTCTTAAATACAGCGGGCACAGAATGTTTTCGTGCCAGAAGACGTAAATCCGCGGCTGACTGACCGAATGCACCGGATCGATCGCCGGATTGTGGTAGACGCAGCGGTAGTCGAGCGTGCGCATCCATGCGCGCACCGTGTAAGCGGCAGTCCGGCCGAGAAGTCGAGTGATGAGGGGGTGATTGAGTTTCATTGCGTCCGTGCGAGTCAAAACCAGTCGTTGATACAAAATTGCTGCGCACCGCGCTCCGCGAGCGTGAGCGCGGCTAAACGTTTCAGTCGGGCCACTCGCCGGTAAACACTTCGACGGCGGGGCCGGTCATAAATACATGATTGGTCGCTTCGTTCCACTCGAGTTCGAGTTCGCCACCTAACAGTTCGATCCTCACGCGGCGTTCGGTGCGTCCGGTGAGCACCCCGGCGACGCATACTGCGCTTGCACCGGTACCGCATGCAAGTGTTTCGCCGGAGCCGCGCTCCCAGGTGCGTTGCCGCAGCCGCTCGCGGCTGAGCGTCTCGACGAACTCCACATTCACGCGCTTCGGAAACGCCGGATGTCGTTCAACTTGGGGACCGACGCCGAGCACCAACTCATCGCTCGCCGAATCCACGAACGTCACGCAGTGCGGATTTCCCATCGACGCGGCGGTTACTTTGAGTTCACGCCCTGCAACGTCGAGCGGCGCGTCGATCACCTTCCCCGCTTGATTAGCGGCGAGCAGCGTGGGAATCTCTGCCGGCGTGAGAATCGGTTCGCCCATATCAACCCGCACGCGCGAGACCTTGCCGGCGCTTAGTTCCAGTTGCAGCGTAAAGACCTTGCCGCCGGACGCGATCCGCAGTTCATCGCGGCGAGCGACGCCGTGATCGTAGACGTACTTCGCTACGCAGCGGATGCCGTTACCGCACATTTCGGAGTACGAACCATCGGCGTTGTACATTTTCATCTCCGCGTCGGCCCCTTCGCTGGGGCAGATGAGAATAAGCCCATCGCCGCCGACGCCAAAATGCCGATCCGCGATGCGGCGAGCCGTCTCCGCTGCGTCGCTCGGCGGCGACTGCGCAAAGCAATCGACATACACATAGTCGTTGCCAGCGCCTTGCATCTTGGTGAATTTCATCGGTCGTTTAGCCGCGACGCGTTAGCGGTACGCGTTGAGGTGTGGTCAGTGGTTAGTTAGTCGTCCGTGGTCAGTTGATAAGCGCTCGTTCGATAATCCTCTAGCGTGAGATTTCCGCTTCACCCGGTCAAGTCCAAGTGATTTCCCGCTGTACCCGTGGCGTCTTTACTTTGGTGATGTGTGCTCGCTGCCTCTTCGGCTTTCTGCTTGGCGTTCGGAGACTCCTCCCACAACCGCCGGCCGTCGGCGTCACGTTCGTCGGACTGCTGGTCCTCGTGCGCTTTGCCAATCCCTTCGGCAGCTTCGCTTCGATTAGCGCCATCGACAGAGCGTGCCCGCGCCGCCGCATCGGTAGCGGCCCGCTCCGTCTCCGAGCCCTTGGTCTGCGCCAGCCCCACCCCGGCCGCACTACTAAGGATGCCACTCGCCGCGGAAATGTTCATGGCAAACTCCTAGGATACTACTTCCTGACTGGTGTTTGTTGCAGTTGGCCGAGCATGTTGTTGACCATCGGGAGGGCTTCGCGTTGGATGTCGGGGGCGTCCACCGTGCCGGTGACTTTCAGGCGCCAGAATTGTTCGCTCGCTTGGCCGAGAAGCGAGCGGATCGAGGGGAGCGTGTTGTCGTGCCGGCCGAGGATGCTGTGGAACACGAGGTCGACGCGGCGGTCGAAACCCACTTCGCCGGCGCCGTCGAGACTGATCGCGTCGCCCGTGAAGTTGAGTTTGTCGAACGCGATCGTGCCGTGGTTGAGGCGGAACTGCGCTTGGCAGCGGTCGAAGGCGTTGGTGTCTGGCGCTCGGTTCCGCAGCACCTTCAGCAGCGAGATCAGGATTGGCAGTTCGTAAAAGTTGGCGTCTTGAATGTCGAAGGCGCCGCTGCCGACGAGGCTCGAGAGATAGGTCCCCTGCCCGTTCAGCTCGAGGGTTCCATCCAGCCGGCCCGCGACGGTGCGCTGTTGGCCGAGGCCTTCGCGGGCCAGGCGTGCGATATCGATATCGTCGACCGCCGCGGTGAGGCCAAACATGCCTTGCTGCTGGTGCAGCACGCGGGCGCTCATTTGCACACGGCCGCTGTACGCTTCGGCGGTCATCTCCCGCTGTTCCGCATCCTGCCCCCCGTGCTCTTTTTGTGCAATCGCAACACCGCGGCCCAACAGACATTTTTCGCGGTCCATCCAGAGCGGACCCCGGACATTGGTAAACTGCAAGTTGTTCCAAATGGCCGAGCTGAAGTTCACTTCGCCCGCGGTTTTGCAATTGAGACCATCGGTTCGGCCGGCGAGATTCACTACGCCGTTTACGCCGCGGAGCGGTACGCCCCATTTGATTTCGGCCTGATTGCAATCGAGCGCGAGCTGCCAAGCCGCCTTCATCGGCGCGGCGCCGGGAGCATCGTTAGTGATGGTCAGATTGCCCGAATGGATGCCAAACGTGCCGGTCGCTTGCAGTTGTTCAATCACGCTGCGCAAGCCGAGTGGAAGCGCGGGAAGCAGCTCGGGATCGGCATGCAATCGATCGGCATAGGCATTGGTGAAAGTGAGTTCCCAACCGCCGCCCGGCAGCGGCGACCAACTGCCATCCCCCGCCAGTCGCGAGCGGCCTTGCATCGCGCGAGCGCCCGTGAATGTAAGCACACCGTTGTTCCAGAAGAACTGGCCATCGACTTCGGTCACCGGGATGCGGTAGCCGGTTTCGTTGAACGTGGGCTGCAGCGCCACGTTGCGATTGGAAGGCGCCAGCGCGAGTCGAATGCTCGGTCGTGGTTGGCCGGTGAAGTACTCGACCTCGGCGGTGAAATCGATTTCGCCGCGTGGTTGCAACTGTCGCCACGCCGCCTGAACTTGCGTGGGAATAGCCTTGTAGAGTCGTTCGTCGAGCGGCGCTTGTTGGGCTTGAATCGAGGCCTGCAAACGCTTGCCGTTCGGCGTGGGCGTAAGCGAACCCGAACCCCGTACCACGCGATCGCTGCCGGGGGGATTGCCGACCATGTCGGTAGCCGTCCACACGCCATCAACCGCCTCGATGTGCCCCGTGACGTTCGTCACGGGGTACGGGAACTTTTCGTACTGGAATGACAGGCCCAAGAGATCGAGCGCGATGCGAGCGGTAGGCTTCGGCTGATCGCGTTGAGTCTTGTCGATGCGCACGGTGGCGGCCACTTCACCCCGGGGCTGAAGCTGCGCGAGCACCATGCGCACCTTCTCATCAGGCGGTAACGAAAGAATCTCCGGCGACAGCGGTAACCGTGGGCAGATGACCTCGACCCAGCCGAGCGGCGATTGCACTGGCGCCGTGGGCGCAGCGTACACGCTGGCCGGCGTGGGGAAGAAGTCGTGCAATGCCGCGGTGATGGTCAGCCCTTGGCCGAGCGCGGTGGCGGTAAGTTTCGCGTGCGCCGTGGGGCCGAGTGAGGGGTGCTGCTGAAGCCGTACGGGGCCGGTGATGTTGCTGAGCTTGAGCTGCGGGCGCGTGGCGTCGGCCAGCGTGACGCCACGACAGATGAGTTCACCACTTGATGGACGCCACTGCCGGCCATCGAATGTTGCCGCGCAGGTGAGATCGAACTCACCCTGCGGTTGAATACGCTGCCATGCAGCGCGAGCGCTTTCGGAGAGCAAACCGAAGAGTTGATCTTCGAGCGCGGCGCGTTCGATCTTCACGTTAATGCTTGCAGGCGAGTTGCGCTGCCAACCCTCGCGGCTGCCGGAACCAGTGAGTGTGGTCACACCGCTGAGCCCGCGGAGATCGGTCAACTCGGCGCCCGCTTCGCTCGCCGTGAGCCCGAAGGAGACCTGCGACACGCCGCGCGGCCAGCGCGGGTGTTGCAGTTCGCCATTGCTGGCTTGAAGTTGGAGCTTCCAAGTCAGCGGCGCTTTCGGTCCCGCTGAACTCACCTGCAGCGCCCCGGCGATATGCCCCCGCAAACACAAATCCGCGGGAATGAATTCGGTAACTTCGGGCAGTTGCCGCAAGAGCGTGTCGGTCAACTCGGCAGTCGGAATCGTAAGTTCACCGCGGAAGCTGCGGTCGGGGAGTGTCACTACCGCATTGAGCCGCCCGCCCCGCAGGAATTCTCCTTGCTGTTCGCCGGCAATGGTGAGCTCGAGCATCCCGCGTTCGTCGACGCGATTGGTCACCTGCGCGGTGATGGGCGCTAGAGTTAGTCCTTCGCCACTTCCACAGAGCCTGGCGGTGGCGCCGGCGATTTCGATCACCGGCAGTTGCCGCCGGGTTTGTGGCGGGCGATAGAGTTGGAGTAAGTTCCACTGGCCGTCCGGCGCGCGGCGGATGTGGACCGTTGGACGCACAATCTGCACACACTCGACTTGCGCCTTGCCCGCGATGAGCGCCGCCGGATCGAGCCGACCGGTGAGCGTGAGCTGCTCGATTACCAGCAGTGGCTCGTCGGCAGGTTCGTCGGGTGCGGAAATTCGCACGTTGCGCATCGTCAACCCGCCGGCCGAACTGTAAGTGGCGGAGCCGACCTCGGTTTCGAGCCCCGGATAGAAGTTCGTGAGCGCTTGCCGCGCGAGCTGGCAGACCTCTTCATCGAGCCGCAGATAGAAGTAGCCCCCCGCTACCAGCGCAACCGCGAAGCCGAGCGCAAGGCCCCACTTAAACACGCCCCAGCAAAAGTTGACGACGGGGGTAATCACGGCATCCTGCCTGAAGGTTGGTGCGCACTCCTTGCGCAACGCAGTATCGTAGGTGAAATTGCGGCGCCAGCACAAGATAAACTAGAGCGTTAGCCGCGACGCGATAGCGGAGCGAGTAGCGAATCGTCGTCACTGCTAGCACCGCAGTTGCCGTTGTGGGGATCGTGGCGTTTTGGGAGAAGTGGGTGCGTTTCCGATTCAAGAACGCGGGGACGAGCCCGCGGCTAACACGGCCATGTCGTTTGAAACGAGTGATTATTCGAACTTCGCGCGGCTGGTGCTCACAGTGCTGGCGGATGACGATGCGCCGCCGGCGGAGCGTGAAGTCCTCAGCGCGCAGGCGGCCAGCACGTTGCTCGCCGTGCAGCGGGCGCTGCTCAAGCTACTGAACGAGAATAATCTGGCGGCAGGTTGGGCGTCACGCACGCCGTGGGATTGGCCGCTGGTCGAAGCGCTGGGCGAAGCCGACTGCCCGCACGAACTAGCACTGCTCTTGGATCCCGTTGACGAGGCCGATCAGTGGAGCCGCTCGCTTTTGCGGGCACGAAGCAAGGTGATCGCCAATCGTGCTCCGCTGCGGTCGATTGCGAGCACCGGCCGCGTGCGGTCGAGCCTTGCCAGACGATTGGTTCAACATGACATCACGGCGATCGCGGGGCTGAAAGAGACGGGCCGATTCGCGTCGCCGAAAGCGGTGCAGTGGGGGTTGTGGGAAGTTGCCGCCACGCGCCGATTGCCGCTCACTCGCAGTTGGTTCTGCGAATGGCGACTGCGGTGGCTCGTGAAGCAAGCGATCCGCGACTTCGGTACGCTACATTTAGTGATTGATGCGCCGGCGCTCGCCGAAGCCGGCACACGAGAACTGCGGCAACTTGAGCGCGTGGCGAAGATGGTCGGGCGCTGGCAACGGCGTGGCTTGTTGACTTGCACGACCGTCGCCGGGCTTGTGACGGGACTTCTGCCGGCCGACTCGGGCGTGCATCCAACGCTGCGCGCTGCGTAGCACGCGGTGACCTACCGCAGTTCGCGAAACGCGTTCCAACTCGCGTACGCAACACAGAGCGAAGCGACGAAGAAGCCGGCGTCCATCATCATGTTGGCGCCGCTGAAGGGAATGCCCAGCGCCAAATCGAGGGCAAAGGCGAGCGCGAGCAGCCCCGAGATTGCCATTCCCGCGATCGTCATGGCTTTGGCCATCCTGGGGCGGTTCCTGGTACTGGGGGGCGAATCGTGGGAAAATGAAGGGAAGTGCTCTAGTATACTTGCCCAATTTACCCTGTCACGGGTTGCGGGCTGGGATGCCGATCACGCCTGATTTGCCCTAGTTTTCTCGTAGGAATCGGCCAAAACAGGTCCGGTTCTGCCGATCAGTTCGTTCGCAACGCCAACATTCATTCCCCCATGATGCCGAATTTGGCCAGCCAGTTACCGACGATTGCGATGACCATGGGCGACCCGTCCGGCGTTGGTCCGGAGGTGGTGGCGGCGGTGTGGAACGACCTCCGCCTCCACGGTTGCTGCCGGCCGGTGGTGATGGGGGACCCCGAAATTTTCCGCCGGGCGTGTGAACTGCGAGGAGTGAAAGGCGAGACGCCAACCGTTGGTTCGTTGGCGGAAGGCTTCGCGATGACCGGCCCAAACGTGGCGCCCTGCTTACCGTGCGGCGAACCCGTTGGCAAGCTAACGCCGGGTGAAGTTACATCTGCAGGCGGTGAAGCGGCGTACCAAGCGGTGGTTTTGGCGTGCAAGGCGGCGCTCGCCGAGGAGTGCGACGCCATCGTTACGGCGCCTTTGAGCAAAGCGGCACTACATGTGGCGGGGCGGCATTATCCGGGGCATACGGAACTGCTTGCGGAACTATGCGGGGTGGATGATTTTGCGATGATGCTTTATTTGCCGCCCGAAACGGCGAATCGCAATCCCTTCGGATTGGGCGTCGTGCATGTGACGCTGCATACGTCGCTGCGAAGTGTGTTCGAATTACTCAGCATCGAAGGAATCGCCGCGAAGTGCGCGCTGGCGGATTGCGCGCTGCGGAACTTCGGTTGTCCGGCGCCGCGAATCGGCGTAGCGGCGCTCAATCCGCACGCGGGTGAAGGTGGGCTGTTCGGTGATGAAGAAGCGCGACTCATCGCGCCGGCGGTTGCCCAGGCGCGCGCTGCTGGAATCAACGCCGTCGGGCCGCTGCCGGTTGATACACTAATGGTCCGCGCTACGCAGGGCGAGTTCGATGCGGTGGTGGCCATGTATCACGATCAAGGGCACATCGCGCTCAAACTACTGGCGATGCACAGCGCGGTGAACGTGACGCTCGGGCTGCCGATTGTTCGCACGAGCGTTGCCCACGGCACGGCGGCTGATTTGGCGTGGAAGGGCGTGGCGGAAACGAGCGGCATGATCGCCGCGACGCAAGCGGCGGCGCGTTTGGCGGCGGAAATGAAGCGGACAAGCGTGCGCTGAACCGCAGGTATTTAGCCACCTAATGGCTACAAAGGGGACAGGACATTTGCCACAGGCGCCACATTGCCACATTCTCCCCACTTTCGGGGGGAATAGTTGTCGGGTGGGTGAGACCGACGGCGGGTGGCACTGTCCGGCTTGTCCGGCAGTGGACTCCGGGTACCAACGGACAAGCCGGACAGTGGCACCCGTCGAAGTCCGCACGGGACTTTGGTCCCGAGCTACGCCGGATCACCGCGGCATCGTTGGCTCTTGCGAGAGCGCCGGCGTCAACCGCTGTACGATTGCCGCCCGCGGTTGGGCGAAAGCGCGCAAGTAAGCGTCGGTCTCGTCACGCCATGGGGCGCTTTCCGGCGGGCGAAATTCGAACTGCTGTTTGGCGAGCGCTACGTCGAATCCAACTGACACAAAGTCAATTCGCAAGAGCGGCGCGCGCGATTCGGTGGTCAGCAGCACATCGTCGGCGAGTCCTGCAGCGGAGAGGGGGTCGCCGGCGCCGCGGTACTCGATTCGGCGGGGCGTGTGTTGGGCTTCATCGAGCACTACCACCACATGCTGCGGCAGACGGTCAGGGATTTTGCTGAGATCGGGGGGATCGACGGGCTTCGCGCCTGGCAGCGGCGTGACGGTGAGAAGTTGCTTCAGCACCGCCTCGTTCCAGCGGCCGACCATCGCCAGCACGCGGTTGTTTTGCAATTTCATCACGCGTGGGGGGCCGAAATCGAAATGCTTGTCGAGCCCGCCGAGCAACATCGGCAGGCCGCCGAAAGGGGACCACAGTTCCGCTTGTAGTACGGCGGCCGCTTCGCCGGGTTGCGGGGCGAAACCGTCGTCGTCGGCCGCCAAATTTTTGCGGACGCGACGCAAGTCGATGCGCGTGAGGCTTTGCTCAGCGTTCTGCTTGCCGTCATCCCAGCGCAAGCCGGTCCACAGCAGCCGGCCGTCGCTGGTTTGCGTCCAGCGGAGCGGCGTGTCGGCGAGCTGCCCGGTCAAGTCGAGCGCGAAGCAGCGTTTGTCTCCGCTGCCGAGCTGGCGATAGCCGCCGGCGAGTCGCACGTTCGTTCCAACGAGCGCACCCTGGCAGGTGAGTTCGGCGGTGACCGATTGGCGGCGATCGAGGCGTAGAATCGCGTCGGCTAAGAGCGAGTTGCCCACGCGGGCAGCCTTGTTATTCGCGACTGGTTGCGGCGAAGTGGGCACCACGGCGGGGATAGGCAGTTTTGGGCCTTCCAGCAAGCTGCGGGCGACACCGTAAAACAGGAAGGCCATGGCCCCTGCTACGAGCATCACTGCGGCGCGTGTCAAAGTGCGAAGATTATGCTTCATGCGCCGGTTTTAGCGGTTTTGCCAAAGAATCGCATTGTGCGGGGCCGAATTCTTATCTCACGAGGGAAGCGGCTTTCCCCAATTGCTGCGCGAACTTCGCGCTGCGAATGGCGAGCGCTGGTTTCCCACCAAGCGGCCCGGATTGTACGGGGGATCGTAGCGGTGCGTCCACGGCAGTTCTGCCAGCGATGCTACCGCTCGGATCGTTCATGAAACGGGCAGCGACACCACACAACCTCAGCCGCCACACACGGCGACAGGCCTGCCACGTTTTAGGGGGGAGCAATGCGCATTCGCACTTGGTTACTAATGAGCGCTGTCGCGACAACGGTTGCCACCGTTGGTTGCGGCGGTCGACTGGCGTACAACCTGCCGCCGGCCCAGCAGATGATGCACCCGGGCCCCGGCGTCGGCGGGCCTGGACCGGGAGTGATTCCGGTCGGCAACTCGATGATCAATCCGGGTATGCCGCCGAGCAACATCGGCCCTGGTGGCCAATCCAGTGGTGGGTATGCCGGACAACAGTGTCAATACTGTGAAGACGGAAGCTGCCCGATCGATGGCGGCGCCTGTATGGGGGGCGCTGGCATGGGTGGTGGCGGCGGCGCGACTTCGCAGATCGCCTTCACAGGCGGCGAAGGTTTGCAGATTCAATGGGATGTCGCTCAGCCGGGGATGTTCGATTCCTCCGTGCTCGCCGTGCCCGGTCGACAAGACTTCGCCCAAGGCGCCATCTACCGCCTGAAGCTCACGAACATTCCGGGCCGCGGGGGAGTGTCGCTCTATCCCACGCTCGAAGTGGCGCCCGTCACTCCGCGCACGGATGCGTACCTCGCTCACTCGCCGATTCCGGTGCAGTTCACCGAAGAAGATTTCGATCAGGTCGTCAACGGCAACTACGTGACGAAGGTTATCTATCTGCCGGATCCCGAGTTCCAAGAGCTCGCGCTTGCCGGCGTGGAAACACTGGTCAGCACGCGGCTTGATCCCGGTTGCGACCCGATCATCGAAGCGGACCGGCGCGGTTCGATCCTCGCGATCATCCGTATGGGTAACAAAGATTTGGAAGGTGGCCGAAACGGCGGCGGCGAAGGCTGCGTGGTACCGGCGAACTACGATGGCGCCATGCTGCCCGAAGCGGCGGAGTATGGCCCGGGTGAGTACCAAGGTGATTACTCCACCGAAGGCGCGCCGATCGAAGGTGAGATGGTCCCTGGTGGTGGCGCCGATTGCTACCAAGGTGGAATCGAAGGTGGTCTCGCCGCGAACGGGATGCCGCTGGGAATGCCGACCGCGGGGATGAACCCCGCCATGCTGCCGCCACATGCGATTCAACCGGGCGGTCAGTGGGGCATGCCGATCACCGGCACGCCGATTGGCATCCCCGGCCCGCCGCACATCCCGCTCGGCATCCCCGCCGGTTTGCAAAACCACACGATGACCAACCGGACGCGCATCAACATGCCGCCGCCCACCAGCAAGATGCACATCTCGGTCAAGCAACGTCCTGGCATGAACTACCCGACGCCGGTGAACAAAGTGCATGTGGATGAAGTCCACCGCGCTCCGTTCCGACCCTTCAACAGCACCGTGCCAGGCGTCGTGCCGAGTGCGCTGCACAAGTTGGGCGCTGCCGCCGGTCAACATGGCCAAGCAGGCCAGTGCGAAGTCTGTCCGTAAATCGAAGAGGATAGAGGAGAGAGGAGAGAGGATAGAGATTAGAGAACGCTCGACTTCCTTTCCTCCTCCCCTGACCTCTCACCCCTAATCTCTCATCTCTCGACAAATGACAACGGTCCGCCCCTTCCAACGATCTTCGAGCGCGCGAGCGAACGGCGCATCGTGGAATGCCGCGGGCAAAGTGCTGTTGGCGATGCTGGCGATCTTTGTGTGGAGTGAGCCTCTCTCCGCCCAAAGTCCGCCGGCGCACTGGCTTCATGCCGGCGCCATGCCTCCGGGAGCGATTGGCAGCACGCGGCTCCAACGGGGCGGGCCGTTGTCAACTTATATTCAACCGGTCGATCTCCGCGCGAAGGAGTCGGTCGAAGTTTCGGTCTACGCGAATGGTGGCTTCACCAACACGAAGACCAGCGGGCAACTGGTTGGTCTGTTGATCGGCCGCGTGTACCGCTTCAAGGTGCTCGGCGTGCCGAACTACGAGACGGTGGAAATCTATCCCACGGTTGAGCTGATCGATCGCCTGCACCCACCGTGCGGCAAAGAGCTGCGCTTTCCGGTTCCGGTGGAACTGACCACGCAAGAGTTGCAAATGGCGGCTCGTGGCGCGTTCGTCACCCGCGTGATCTACGTGGAAGACCCCACCCAAGCGCTGCCGACCGACCAAAAGGGAACCGCCTACTTCGAAGCGAACCGCTGCGATGACCCGCTGGTAGTGGCCGATGTGCTGGGCCGTCCTATCGCCATCCTCCGAATCGGCTCCCGCGCCCCCGCCGACCAAGGCGACCAAGGTTTCAGTTACGGTGCCCCGCCAGTGCAGTTTTACGACCGCCCCGGCCCGGTAGTGTTGCCAGTAAGCCACGAAGAACCTAGTCACGAAGAATAACGTTTAGCCGCGACGCGCTAGCGGAGCGCGTTGATCGAATGCGGAAGTCGGAGTTCGGAATGCAGAATACAGAAACTAACGATTCCGCATTCCGCATTCCGCATTTCGCAATCGTCCGCACAATGCCAGCCCTCAGCACTCACAACTCGACCTTCCCCCGTTGGTATCGCGGCCTGTTGGTCGCGGTAGCGATTGGCATGTTGTGCGCTTGCAATCGCGCGCACGGCCAATCTTGCCCGACGGGTGGTTGCGAACAAGCGCCGTGCGAATCGCAGCCGGCGCCATGCATCGTGCCCGATTGTGCAATGATCGGCCCGCCCGATGAGTACCTGTGCGACGGCG
Source organism: Pirellulales bacterium (assembly GCA_022841705.1). Taxonomy (GTDB): domain Bacteria; phylum Planctomycetota; class Planctomycetia; order Pirellulales; family Lacipirellulaceae. The sequence continues at coordinate 1,909,073 of JALHQZ010000001.1, read as the reverse complement.
GCGACTACGGTTCGCCCGTTGGCGTGAAGGCGGATTGGTCGGTTGAAGGACTCGAACAAGAAGACACCGTCGCCCACTTCGATACGCTCGATGGCCGCGTGCTGGTCGAGCCGAGCAACCGGGTTTGCATCTACGCCCCGCGGTTCGGCGCTGTCCGGCGGGTAGTGAACCTGATGGAAAGCGAACAGCAGACGAACCTCGACGTGTTCGTCGATCCGCGCTCGCTAGCGCTGTCACGTGAGAACGCCAAGCCCGCGCCATTGGTGCAAGAAGAACCACTGCGAATCAACCTGGGTGCCGACCCGCCGAGCTTGCTCAAAGCGCGGCAACAAGCGGGGCAAATCGAACGCTTGCAAGGCGTGGCCGACGTGATTGGCCTCGTGGGCCCGTACTGCAATCTGCAAGTCATGCGGCTCGGCATCATGGATAATGCCGAGAAGCCGTGGCTCGCGCAGACTTCGCTGGCCGCCCTCACCTGGAGCGGCGACCAAGCGGCCCAAGTCACCATCAACCGCAAAAGCGCCCAAGTGATTTTCGGCCGCCGCCAACCGGGCGTGATCTACGAGCTCGACGAACCGAACCACCCCTGCCTGCGGCTCATCAAGTGCGCGAGCGCCAAAGACGCCCTGCCGGGTGAAGAGATCGAGTTCACCCTCCGCTTCGACAATATCGGCGACGCGGAAATCGGCAACGTCACCATCATGGACAATCTGGCGACGCGCCTGGCGTACGTGCCAGAGTCCGCCAAAAGCAGCCTCGACGCCGATTTCTCCACCGGCGAAAGCGCGAGCGGTTCTCTCGTGCTGCGGTGGGAGATTAAGGAACCGCTCGCCGCGGGTAAGGGTGGGGTGCTGACGTTTAAGGTGCGGGTGCGGTAGGTTATCACGCGGCGTTCAGCGCGCCGTGTTCAACTTCACCGCCGCCTTGATGAGGGCCTTCAGCTCCTTGGCGCTCGGCTTGTCTCCCTCATGAAAATCGATGGCGCGCCGCGTGGCGCCATCGAGACTCGCGTTGAAGAGTCCCGCCGGGTCGGGCAGCGAATCGCCCTTCATAAAGGTCAGCTTCACGGCGTTCTTGTAAGTCTCGCCGGTGCAAATGATCCCGCCGTGCGACCACACGGGGACGCCGGCCGGGTTGGTTGGCTTTCGCTATTTCACTTCTTCGATGATCTCGGGGTCGGCTTCTGGGATGAGGGCGCGGAGGTGATCGAGAAGTTCGGTTCGCCCGTCCACGGGGACGTCCTCACGAGCGTCGGATTTCTGAGATGAGGTCGGTTTTGCCATTTTCTGTCCAGTTTACCTGCCCCGATCGAGTGTTCTTGTCCCATTCATGAACTCAAGTTCCGGGACGTTTGCGACTTTGCTTCGAGTGGTTCATTAGTGATCGACGCCACTTCTCGTACACGGCAGGTTCTTCATTCAGAGCACGCAAGTCGCGTTGATACTTGAGCCCTGGTGAACCAAAAGAAATGAGCGTCTCTCCGCTACCGGCATATCTAATTAGCAAATCTAAGTGTTTCAACGGCTTGGTTTTCAACGACCGCCATGCAGTTATCAGAGCGGATTTCATCCGGAACGGAAATCGCACTTTGGTTGGAACGGACTCCGGGGTCGGTATATTGGCTTTGCCCATTTTGGTCAGTTCATCAGAATACGCTCCTGCGGCAAGATCGGTGATTGCAACAAGGTCTTCTGCGCGCTTCTCATCGTCAAATTGACTCGATACGCCAATTGAAATCTCCAAGTACTCGTCGTCATGCTTGTGCATTAGGCCTCCCATCACATTCACTGCATCGAATCGAGCTTCGTCATTGGCCACGATTGCGTCGTCATCGGTGATCCAGTGAAGGTTTTGTCCTGACCGCCGTAAACCGTCTACGAACCCTCCTCCAAACACACAGATTTCCAGAAGTTTCTTGAGAGAATCTGGTTTCCAACTGTGCCCAAGTGTAGGAAGTTGGCCAACAGACAGACTGTAAGTCTTGTCGACGCCAACACAAACGAGTAGCCCATTCAGTTGGCTTGCCGCTTCGAGAAATGATGGCAGGGCATTGATCCTTGATGCCTCATTCAAACACTTAAAGCTCATCCTTCGGCCATCGGATAAGTGTTTGCATCGCACTGCTTGACGTAGTGGTTCCCACGTCTGTAAGACCGCTGCGTACGTCGTAACTAGAAACGAGAATACGTGAAATTCTGGCTGAGCGTGCTCTCCCGAGTAATCAGAAGCGAGGACAAGATCTGAACCGTCCTGAAGGTCCGGGTAAAGGATTGTCCCCCGTCTTTCGATATCGCCGAACTGCCAGTTCAATGCGCTTGGCTTGTTGTCGAAGCTATTCCAGTTAGACATGTAAAACTTCCCGAAGGTAGACGATCGCTTAGCTCGTTTCAGATCATCCAGAAACTATGCGATGAGAATCGATTTCACATCCGCACCCCTTCTATTTCACTCGCCTGCCGCACCCACTCTACAAACTGCTCTTCATCAAACGGCCCCTCGTAAATATCGAGATACCGCACCTCCGCTTGCTTCGACTTGCCCGGCGGCAACGGCCGTAGCAACGCGCCGCGGAAGAAGGCGACTTTGACGTACTTCGTAAGGCAGTGGAAGCCGAGGAACCAGCTGTCGTCGTCGGCGCCGTAGAGCGGAGAGTTCCATTTGACGGCTTTGCGAACGTTGGGAACGGTGGCCGTGATGAGCGCATCGAGCCGGCGGCCGATCTCCTGTTTCCAGCCTGGCATCGCGGCGAGGTACGCTTCGACCGGTTCGGCGCCGTAGCCCTTAGCGATTTGAGGATTGCCGCCGGCGAGGAGTTTGGACGCCTTCGAATTATTCGCGGCCTTCTTCGCCATCAAACGCTCGTCCGATTCTAGAACAGGATGCCCGGAAAACCGAACGCCCGCAGAACCATCCCGCCAACGAGTCCTCCGAGGATGTTGATGATGATCGTCACCGGAAAGCGCCAGTTCTCTTCGCGCCATAAGCGGTTGCGGACGATGATCCACAGCGAGTAAAAGTTCAGCACCGGGGGGAGAATGAAGAGGCCGATGATCGCGGCGCGGTACGCGCGAATGAGCTCGGGATGCACATGCGGCGAAGTTGAGAGTCCCTCCTCCTCTTCTTCATCCTCCGCGTAGCCCCCTTCGCCGTACAGCGGCAGATCGTCGTCCCAAGTTTCATCATCGGCGTCGAGTTCGGCTTGGGCTGCTCGATCGCGGAGTTCACGCAAAATCGTCAGAGCGCGGGGGGCGTCCCGCTCGGCAACCGCCAGCCGAACGTCGCCCAAGGCGGTTCCCCAAAACGACAACGTGGTGACCAGCTCGCCCTGCTGCACGCGGCTGGTGATCCCTTCCGCCCGGAGGATGCTGCGCGCGAGCTCGGCCTCCGCCGACGAGGGGAATTTGCCCACCACGCGCAGATTGAGTTCGGGATTATTGTTGGATGCCATAAATGCCTCGCTGCAATCAGTTCAGCTTCGATTCTAGGGGACATCGGCAGGGAAAGACAACAAGCACCTCCTTTTTCTGAACCTCGCAGTTTCCGAACTTTTCAGTGGCTTGCCGGTCTTACCGAGACGGCCGAGTTGGGGGACAATTAAGTGTCGTGCTGCTGATTCACCGTATCGTTATTCCGCTAATTAAGCGAGCGTCCGTTGGCCTACCTTGAATTCGCCATCATCTGTGTACTGTTCGGCTCCAACTTCAAGTTGATGGCGGAGTCGCGGCAGGCGTTTGGGGCGGCGGAGATTGGGTTCGGGCGAGTCTTTGGCGCCGGCGTGCTGCTGGTGCTGTTGTGGGTTTTATCGCGACCGCGGCCGGCGATCCCGTGGAAGCAGCTGTGGCCGCTGGTGCTGGTGAGCATCGCGGCGAATGGGTTCCCGTATGTGATGCAGCCGTTTCTCTTGGGCAGTGGATTTCACCACAGCTACTTGGCGATGACGGTCGCCTTCACGCCGCTGCTCACGATTTTGGTGGCGGCGCCGATGCTCGGCCAACGGCCCACCGTGCGGCAACTGATTGGTGTGCTCGGCGGACTGCTCTTCATGGGAGTAATTCTGCTCGAAGGAGCCGATCGCAACATCGCCGTGCCGATGCTCGCGCTGGCGGTGACGGTGCCGCTGAGCTACGCCTGGGGCAACTGCTACATGCGGAAACATTTGCAATCGGTCTCAGCGCTGCCGCTGGCGGCGCTGTTGCAGGTGATTTGTGCGCTGAGCATTGGCCCGCTGGTGCTGCTGCCGAGCGCCGCGGCTGCGCTCCACGTGGCGCCGCCATCGGTGCGGGAGAACGTGCCCGGCTCGCTGGTGGCCCTCGTGGTGCTCGGCGTGCTGAACACCGGGCTCACAATGTGGCTCTTCGTGCGACTAGTCCAGCAGCGCGGGCCGCTGTTTGCGGGGATGGTGACGTACGTGGTGCCGATGGTCGCCATGCTGTGGGGCTACCGCGACGGCGAACCGATCACCACCCGGCAACTCGTCGGCTTGTGCGGCGTGCTGGCGATGGTGGCGCTAGTGCAATCGGGCGCGGCGCTGCCGGTGGACGCTGAGCAAACGAGCGCAGATAATGCGGACGCGATTATCGAGGTGTAACCGTAGCACGGGACCGAAGTCCCGTGTGAACAACTCCCTCCAACGTAGCGCGCTAAATTTCGCACGGGACTTTGGTCCCGTGCTACCACTAACCACTGACAAACATGCACCCTTGGATTGCCGACCGCACCGCGCACGTTGATAGTTCGGGCATTCGCAAAGTCTTCGACCTGGCGGCGAAGATGAAAAACCCAATCAGTCTTTCGATTGGTCAGCCCGATTTCCCCGTGCCTGATTCGGTGAAGCAGGCAGCGGTTGAGGCGATTCTGGGCGACAAGAACGGCTACAGTTTGACGCAGGGGATCCCTGCGCTGCAAAGCAAGCTGCAGACGGAGATCGACAAGCTCGGGCATGCGGACCGCAAGGTGCTGGTCACGTCGGGGACCAGCGGCGCCTTGGTGCTCGCGATGCTGGCGATGGTCAACCCGGGGGACGAGGTGATCTGTTTCGACCCCTACTTCGTGATGTACCCGGCGCTCGTGGGGATGGTCGGCGGCAAGATTGTGCCGGTGGATACCTATCCGGATTTTCGGATTGATGTCGCGAAGGTCGCCGCGGCGATCACGCCCCGCACTAAAATGATTCTGCTCAACAGCCCGGCGAATCCCACGGGGGTCGTCGCCACTGGGGCCGAAGTGCGGGCGCTCGCAGAGCTTGCGAAGCAGGAAAACGTGGCGCTGCTGAGCGATGAAATCTACCGCGAGTTTTGTTACGACGCTCCGCTATTGAGCCCCACGCAGTGGAATGCCGACACGATTGTCGTGGATGGCTTTAGCAAATCGCACGGCGTGACCGGCTGGCGGCTCGGCTGGATTCACGGCCCGGCGCCTCTGATCGAAAAGATGACGATGCTGCAGCAATACACTTTCGTCTGTGCCCCGCACCCGCTGCAGTGGGCGGCGCTCGCGGCGATGGAGGTCGACATGACGCCGCAGGTGAACGCCTACCGCGAGCGGCGCGATCTGATCGTCAGCGGCCTGCGCAGCGCTGGTTACGAAGTCGCCACCCCCGGCGGCGCTTTTTATGCGTTCCCCCGCGCGCCAAAGAACTTTGCGAGCGGCAGTGAGTTCGTCGCCAAGGCAATTGAGAACGAACTGCTCATCATCCCGGGCAAGATTTTTAGCGCACGCGACACGCACTTCCGCATCTCGTACGCGGCGAAAATAGAGACGCTGAACCGCGGGCTGGACGTGCTGGCTAAATTAGCAGCGCAGTAAGTTCCGCGGTGAACGCAGTTAACTTGCAACGACCCTAATGCCGCTAGCACACGCTTGCTAGCGTCAACTCTAACGCTGCTGGCGGCGCGATTTCACCGAATGGTTGGCCGAGCGCCGAACTTACTGGTGCAATCCTTCCGTTCCGCACAATTCCTCAGCTTGCTTCGGGTCCGCAGATCGGGCCACTCGATCAACCCCCATGCTCTCGCTCCGCGGTTGTCTGCGCCTCCTGGTTGGCGTGTTGCTGGTGGTCTGCCCGTTGGCGACCACGCAGGGGGCGTCGGAACGTGACGACTTGTCGCTGCCCGAATACGAATCGGAGATACCTGCCGCTGAAGAGCCGCCGCGTCCACTGCTTTTGAGCGAACCTGGCTCCGGCGATCTCTTCGACGAATCACAATTCTTGCCGGAAGAGCCACCCGGCGACCAATTTACTTGGCAGGTTGCGCCGGCCAGTCAAATCTGGCATTCGTACCAAGCGGGCCCGGCGGAACCGCGGACAGGCATCACCATGTTTGCCGGCGATGGCCATGGCTATTGGGATGCGACCGTTGGCGTGCGGAGCGGGCTGGTGCGCTACGGCGACCGTAACCACTTTTTGCCGCAAGGTTGGCAGATGGATGTGTACGGCGCCGCGATTGTGCGGATGGATGCCGAGATTCACCAGGACCTCAACGGCAGCGACTTCGTGTTTGGATTCCCGCTCACTTACGGGATCGATAATTGGCAATTCAAAGTGGGCTACGCGCACCTGAGCTCCCACTTGGGAGATGAGTACGCGCGGCGCAATCCCGGCACGCTCGACGACCGCATCAACTACGTGCGCGATGGCTTGCAGTTTGGCTCGTCCTGGTTTCCCGAGCAAACTTGGCTGCTGCCGCCCAACGCGTGCCGACTTTACAGCGAGCTCGATTGGGCGTTCCACACCAGTGGCGGCGCCAAACCGCTCACCTTTCAGTTTGGAACAGAAATCTCACAACCCGGCGTCACTGGTCGTCGGCCGGTTCCGTTTGTCGCCGTGAACGGCCGCATGCGGCAGGAAGTCGATTACGGCGGCGACCTCACCACCCAAGCCGGCTGGTTGTGGCGCGGCGAAACGGCGAAGATCATCCGCCTCGGCGCCCACTACTACAACGGCAAGAGTAGCCAATCGCAATTCTTCCGCACGTCGGAACAGCAAATCGGCGTGGGGCTGTGGTACGATTTTTAGCTGGAACACAGCGCTGCCACAAACACAAACGGGCCCGGGCGACTGATCGCCCGGGCCCGTGCTCATGATGGGAGGGGACTTAACCTCTGGGCGGCCCGAAGGCTCCCAGTTTGAACGTCCGCTCCGTAATTTATTTTCGCGTTACGCACTCTTCGTTTGCGGCTCGCTCGTATCAATGGTGCTAAACAGCTTGGTGCGGCCGTCGACCACGTCGTCGGTCACCACGTAGCGGCTGCCGCGGGGTTGGTCGGGCAGGTCGAACATGATGTCGAGCATCACGTTCTCGATGATCGACCGCAATCCACGGGCGCCGGTTTCACGTTCGTGAGCCCGGCGGGCGATGGCCTTGAGCGCCTCGTCCGTAAACTTAAGATCGGCTTCTTCCATCGCAAACAAGCGTTGATATTGCTTCACCAGCGCATTTCGCGGTTCATTCAGCACGCGGATCAGCGCCGCCTCGTCCAACGGACGCAAACTGCTGATAACCGGGAGCCGTCCGACGAGTTCTGGAATCAAGCCAAATTCCGTGAGGTCGTCCGAGTTCACCTGGGCCAGCGCTTCGCCGACGCTCAAATCGTCGTGCGCGTCGCGGCGGTCTTGGCTGAAGCCGATGGAGCGTTTGCCCATCCGTTTCCGCACAATGTCCTCAATGCCGCTGAACGTACCGCCGCAGATGAACAGGATATTCGTGGTGTCGATCTGGATGTACTGCTGCTCTGGATGTTTGCGTCCTCCTTGCGGTGGGACGTTCGCCATGGTGCCTTCGAGCATTTTCAGCAAAGCCTGCTGCACCCCTTCGCCCGATACGTCGCGGGTGATGGAGACGTTTTGGCTGGTCTTGCCGATCTTGTCGATCTCGTCGATGTACAGGATGCCGCGCTGGGCCGCTTCGATATCAAAGTCGGCAGCGTGCAACAGTTTCAAGAGCAAGTTTTCGACGTCTTCGCCGACGTAACCTGCTTCGGTGAGCGTGGTCGCATCGCCAATGGCGAACGGCACGTTCAGCGTGCGGGCCAGCGTGCGGGCGAGCAACGTTTTGCCGCAACCGGTGGGGCCGACCAGGAGAATGTTGGACTTATCGATATCGACTTCCGCTTCTTCTTCCGCTGCCATTAGCCGCTTGTAGTGGCTGTGGACCGCGACGCCCAGCACCCGCTTGGCGGAATCTTGGCCGATGACGTACCGGTCGAGCTCAGCGACAATCTCACGCGGTGACGGCACCTTGGCGAACAGCGGCTTGGTGGCGCCACGGCGCTTGCGTTCTTGATCGAGAATCGACTGGCACAGTTCGATGCACTCGCCGCAGATATACACGTCGCCGGGGCCTTCAACGAGCGGCCCGACATCGCGATAACTCTTGCGACAGAAACTACAGAAGGCGTTCTTTTTAGAGGCGCCCGTGCGACGGGCTCCGCCGCCAACGCCTGTTACATCCCTACCGGAGGGCATACTCGCTCCTTTTCCCCGCTAGCGTGAGCGGTTGGCGAAGACCATTCGTCAACCACAGCACTTGTTCCTCAATGGGCGTCGCTCGATGTCTACGAAACGCTGGAGTTGATCTTCACCGGCCAAAGGTTACCGTACGTCCCGACGGAACCTTGTAACGTTACCGGGCTCAATCAATCTCCTTTCGCAGCTCTACGCATTCTGGCGGGGCTTCCCTAACCGCGCTCTTGTCGAGCCGTGTCGTGTTGTCATACGCACCGCTGATCGTGACCGTTCATCGGCGTGCAAAGTTCTTGGCCGCTAGCGTTTTTGCAGGTCTTGGTACAACCCTATCAACCCTTCGGTGTTGCTTGGGTGGCGCCGGTGGAAGGATCGCTTCCCGCGGCGCCGCCAGTCCCTAGGTTGGCAGTGCCAAGACCCGCGTTAACTTCTGCTGCTAGCTTGCCCTTTATTGTTCGGTATTCTTCGTCGCTGAGGCCACCACGCGCATGCACTTCGCGGAACTTGGTGAGCAGTTCCAGCGGGGTGGGACCGTCCTGGCCGGCATCATCGGGATGCTTTCTCACGAGTTGCCGGGCGAGCAAAAATCCCAATGCCGCCACCGCCAGCACAACCCCCAACAGTGCTAAAGGCAGACCCAACCGTTGCCAATCAAAATTCATCTCATCAGCCGGCGGGCGATTAGCCCCCGGTTAGCCTTGGACCGAACCGGGGGCTAGCGCCCGCCGGCTGATACATGCCCCTTCGCCGCATTATGGCGCTTTGCCGGCGGAGAGTCCAGCAAGATATCCCCAGTTTTCCTAACCCGCCGAACCTGCGGTGATGGGCAGATTTTGCCTGGTTGGTGAAATGGGAATCTTCGGCAGGGGTGAATGCAGGCGGGGGCTGTGGGGAGCCGATATTGAAATTGGGATCGTGCGCGCGATGGCTTGGGTCAACCGTGCGAAAGTTGGCTGAAAGCCAACCCCCTCACCGTAGCCTAGGGCATCGCCCTAGGGACGCGGTGGAAGCAACTTTTGGCCGAAGCCGCAGTCCTCGGGCGATGCCCTAGGCTACGGTGAAAAAGGCCTTCGGCCAAAGTAGAGACTGACGAGTCCAGCCACAACGCTATGAAGTATCTTCGCCAACTCCTGCCCGCCGCTTTCTGCCTGCTCGCGCTGGCCGCGCCGGCGTGCGCGCAAGAGCTGCGGCCGACGCACTGGCGATACAACAGTTTGCAGATTCCCTACCGTTGGAGCGCGGGCGACGCGTCGCTCGCCAGCCAGGTGGTGCTGTACGTGCAGACCCAGCGCGAGCCGGAGTGGCGGGAAGTTTCACGCGCTCAGCCGACCGTGCAGTATTTCAACTACAGCGCGGTGGGAGATGGCGAATACCGGTTCGCGGTCCGCACGATCGATCGCGATGGCCGCCAAAATCCGCCGGGCGAATTGCAAGCCGAAATTTGGGTGGTGGTGGACACCAGCCCGCCGCGCCTCTCTGCGATCACCGCGACGCTCGATTCTTCTGGCGCGCTGCGGGCCGAATTCGTTGTGACCGAAGAACGGCTCGATAGCGCGGGGATCGTCGTCCAAGCCCAAGACCCCGCGACCGGCCAGTGGAAGGATCTCCAAGCCCAAAGCACACCGAGCGGCGTGGGTCTGGTGCGTGTGAGCGCCTCCGGCACGTTGCCGCCCAGCGGCGGCCGCGCCGTGCGACTCCGCGTCAGCGTGCGCGACCAAGCCGGCAACGTCCAAGAGGCCGGCCATGAAGTTTCGGCCGGCGGGGGCAACGGTTTCGGTTTCGGCGCCTTCAGCGCAGCGTCGAGCCCTAGCCCCGCACTCGCGCCGCCCACGAACCGCGACCCCTTTCTCAACACCACCCCGGACCTCGTTCGCCAAACCCAACCGCAGCCCGCGCCCAATTCGTTCGCCAATACGAACATGAACCCCCAGGCGTCAGCAGGGGGAGTGACCAACCCCTTCGCTGCGCCTCAACGCAACACGCCCGCACCAGCGCCCGCCCCAACCCCGGCAATCGGCGGTTGGGCTTCCGCCGGCACGCCCCAAACGCCGCCAACCCAAACACCCCCCGCGTTCACCAACCAACCCTGGCCCGCCGACCAACCTTCGACCACCACGAGCCCATTCCACACCGCCGCCACCACCATCCCGGCGCCGCAGCCGACGCCGAGTACGCCATTCCAACCCGCGAGCACCTCGATCACAGCACCAACCGCTCCGACGGCGGCATCGCAACAACTCCTCAGCGGTACTCGCTTCGACCTCGACTACAACCTCGAAAACGTCGGTAAGTGGGGCGTCTCGAAAGTCGAACTGTGGGGCACACGCGATGGCGGCCGCTCGTGGCAGCTCTTCGCCAAAGATCACGACAACCAAAGCCCCGTGCAGGTCACCGTCCCCGGCGAGGGGGACTACGGCTTCCGCATTTTGGTTAGCAGCATCGGCGGCTTCACAGCGACCGAGCCACAACCGGGCGACCAACCGGAAATCAGCGTGCGGGTCGACCTCACCCAACCCTCGCTCATCTTCGGCGATATCCAACAAGGCCAAGGCTACGCGGCCGACCAACTGACCATTAATTACCGAGCGAGCGACAACAATTTTGGCCCCACGCCGATCGCGCTCTACTACTCGGACGCGCCCAATGGCGTGTTTATCCCCATCGCGTCGAACCTCCCCAACGACGGCCAGTACATTTTCAAACTGCAGCGCCACCTGCCGAGCCAGTTGTACTTGAAGGCCGAAGCGCGCGACTTGGCGGGCAACGTTTCGCACGTCGTCACGCCGAGCCCGATCATCGCAGTCTTGCCGCAGCCGTCAGGGCGAATCGGCGGAATTCGAGCAATGGAAACGGCGACCGCGCCGGCGTTTGGGGCGCCGCCGCTGCCTTCCCGGTAAAAGCTTTGGCCCGCTAAGCCACAAGCGGCGAGTCTGTTACAATCGCCGCATGGCGAAAGCGCAATCGCAAACCCTCAAAGGCCTCGAATATCTCCTCGCGCCGAGTGGCGTAAGGACCGGCTGCGTGTGCGCCGTCGTCGGTGACGAGCCCTTCCTCAAACGCGAAGTCCTCCGCACCCTCCAACACGTTTTGGTCGGCGATGGCGATGGCGAGTTCGGTTGCTCCACCTTTTACGGCAAAGAATCGCAGTGGCGGGAAGTCTCCGATTCGCTCGACACCGTCTCGCTCTTCGGCAGCGAACAGCAGATCGCCATCGTCGAAGAGGCGGACCCCTTCGTCACCGCTTTCCGTGCGCAGCTAGAAACCTACGTCGAGCGCTCCCCCGCCGGCAGCGTGCTGGTGCTTGATGTGAAACTGTGGCCCAGCAATACCCGGCTTGCCAAAGCGGCCGCCGAGAAGGGCCTCACCATCAACTGCACCGCTCCGGAACGTGGCGCGGAACTCGGCGCCTACAAACGGCTCGCCCAACAGTGGCTCGCCAAGCGCGCGACCGAAGTCCACGGCGCTAAACTGCAAGACGCCGCGACGAACATGCTGTTCGACCTCTTGCCGCTGAGCCTCGGCCTGTTGGACCAAGAAGTCGCGAAGCTCGCGCTGATGGCGGGGACCGAGGCGGTGATCGATGCAAAACTCGTTCACGAACACGTCGGCGGCTGGCGCGTTCGCACCGCGTGGGAAATGATCGATGCGATCGCCAATGGAGCCGCCGCCGATGCGCTGACACAGCTCGACCGCCTGCTCGCTTCCGGCGAACAACCGATCGCCGTCTTCGCCCAAGTTAGCTCCTCACTGCGCAAGTTCGGCGCCGCCGCGGAGATCGTCCAACAAGCCGAACGCGACGGCCGCCGTGCCGATTTAGGCGCCGCCCTCGAATCCGCCGGCATCCCCAAGTTCAAACTCGGTGACGCGCAAAAACAGTTGCGCCAAATCGGCCGGCAACGCGCGCTGGCGCTTTCTGAACGATTGCTGAACATGGACCTGGCGCTGAAGGGGCACAACTCTTCGCCTTCGCGAGCGCGGTTGGAACTTGAACGGTTGATTGTGGAGCTCTCGCCAGCGGCTGTCGCCCGCTAGCCCCAAGATCCCGGGAGGGCGACGCTCCGCCGAGCCCGTGTTCGGTACCTGCTGCATGGCGCCGCGGAGCGTCGCCCTCCCGGGTTTGCTGCTAGCACCGGCGCTGGCGTTGTCTCGCGACTCAGCATTCGCTACAGTCCTCGGCCGTTGTGCTCGTTAATTCCGCGGACTGCCAATCGAAATGCGCGCGAACCTGCTCCTTCTGCTGCTCTTCGTCAGCCTCGGCGGTTGCCAAAGCATGATGGGCGCTGCGCCGAGTGCGGGCATCGTGAGCGCTGCCCCACCGCAAGCGGCCGCCGCGCCGACGGTTCCACGCACGGCGTCAACAACCACCGCACCGGCCGACGATCCCTCGGTGGAAATTACCCACCAACAAGCGCTGGCCGCCATCGCGCCGGATCTGCAAGCGATCGCTGCGACCGATCCCGCCGCGCATCAGCAACTCCTCACGCAACTGCAAACCGTGCCGCCCGTGATGTGGCGGGTTACCACCACGCAGTTTCGCGCGACGCTCGCCTACGCCGCCCAGCGCGCACAAGCGACGGCGCCAAAACTTCCGGCTTTGCCGCCGCCGTCCGCTATCGCAACGAACCCGACCGCTCAACCCCTGTTCGCAGCACCGGGCCCCACCGCGAAGGTTCTCCAGCCCCCTTCATCGGGCGCTGCCCCGGCGGTCGCCCAAGCTCCGATCGAGCCGCCTTCGACACCACTTCCACCAATCGAACAGCCCGCCGCGCCGCTCCGGATTGAGAATCAACACGCAACGGCGAGTAATGCGCAGTCGGAAGTGCGCTTGGTCAGCGCCGAAGCAACTTCGCCGCGCGTGACTGATCGGCAGTCACCACCGTCACCGGAGCCCGGCAATTGGCGGCAGAGTCTCGACCGCACGATCACGCAACTCGCCGCGGTTGCACCGGCGCAACCGGCGAACACCGCCGAAGCGTACGACCATGCTCGTCTGCGGATGCTCCAGCTCGCGGCCGGCAAAGAGGACGCCGCGATGGCGCCAATTCCAGGGCTGCCCGCTTCGGAGCAAGGCTATTGGTCAAAGCAGTTGTTCGCTGTGTCGACGATGCTCGATTCGGCCAGCCAGCCCGATGTTGCCCGCCGCGCCGCCGCCGCTAGTTTTCAGCTCGAAGAAGCAGCCGGCCAGCTTGGCAATGTCGCCACGCTTACCGTTCGCAACGCCAGCTTCTGCAGCGAGGTGCTCGGCTTCGGCGCCTACGAGCCGCTTGCCAAGCCGCAGTTCAAACCGGGCGATCCCGTGAAGCTGTACTTGGAAGTCGTCAACTACCGCAGCGAATCAACGGCCGAGGGGTATCACTCGACCATCGACACCAGCTACCGCGTGCTCGACCACAATGGCGCCGTGGTGGAAAGCAAAGAGTTCCCGCCGATCGACGACTACTGCCTCACCCGCCGCCGCGATTTCCACATTCAGTACGACACCGACCTGCCGACCACGATCTACCCCAACAAATACAAACTCGAACTCACCCTGCGCGATCGCCTCGGCGACAAACTGGCGGTTCAAACGCTGGAGTTCGAGATCGTCAGCAAATAATTAGGGTGCGATGAAGGCTTCAGCCGGAATCGCAGCAAACTAACGCTTTCGGCATGAGTCGGGAACCGAAGTTGCGGCCCCTGGTGCGAATCCGCTAACGCTGCGTCGCACCCTACGCAAGCTACGATGACGGCGTCGCCGCCGCCGGGGTGAAGTCCACGAACGGCCGCCCCGCGTCGAGCACCACTACATGACGCGCCGGCTGCCGCAAGTCATCAAAGCGGTAGAGCTTGCCTTCGCCATCGCACACCAACAGGCCATTCTCGCCGACGCGGCGGAACGCCACGGCGCTCACCGGTAGCACGGCGACGCGCTGCACAGGCGACTGCGAAACATCGTACAGCGCCGTGGGGTCGGATTGCGTCGCCACCCAAATGCGCGCGCCACGCACATCAAAGGCGCCCCACCAGGCGTGGCCGACATCACCTTGCGAAAAGGTTTGCACGACCGTTGTTTGACGGGTGGTGGGACTCCACGAATAAATGAATCCATCGGGGAGCGGATTGTTGCCGAGGGGCGTTTCGACAGTGCTCCAGTACAGCACGCCGTTACTGTCGGTTCGCACCTGCCGCACTTGGCCGCCGCCGTAGTGCAAACGCTGCTCGGCGCCTCGGTCGAACAAAATTACCGAGCGATCAAGCCCGCTGCAAAAGACAATCCGGCCATCGCGCAGTTGCGTGATGCTCCGCAGCCGCGGGATCACTTCATCGCTGACTGAAATGTTGCGGCGATACAACAGTTGCGGCGCAGAAGCGCCTGTGGTTTGCAGCATTTCGCCGGGCCAGCCAACGCCATCCGCAAGCAAGTATTGTTCCGCGTGGACCGGGGCCAGTACCCCGCAAGAAATCGCGACAATCAGTCCCATTGCCCAGTGCGACTGCATGCTTATCTCCGCATGATGAGAGTCTCTTCGCATGTGGCCGCCGCTGCGTCCACAACATAACCATAGCTTGCGAAAGGGGAATCGGTCGGCTGAGGCTCCGAGAAATTGCGACATTTTTTGCGCCAGTTCTCTGGCACGCCGCTAGCTTGATCAAGTTTTTGAAACTACGATGAAGAAATCGTTAATCAGCCGGCACGCGGGAGCGTCCGGTTGTGATCGAAGAACAACCGGACGCTAGCGCGTGCCGGTTAAGGGTCGCATCCACAAGACTCCGTTATGCAAGAAATCTTGGGTTTTATCGGCGCTGGCCAAATGGCGACCGCCTTGGCGAAAGGGGTGGTCGCCGCGGGGCTTTACCGGGCTGAACAAATCCGGGCGTTCGATCCGTTCGAAGGCGCTCGCGCGAACTTTGCCGAACTCTTCGGCGCCGCTGCTGTGGTCGAGAGCAACGCGGCGGTGGCTTCGCAAGCGACGCTGCTCGTCCTCGCCGTCAAGCCGCAGCAGATGAGTGCAGCGCTGGCGGAAGTAGCGCCCGCCCTTCAGCCGACCGCGGTGGTCGTGTCGATCGCCGCGGGCGTAACGCTGAAAAAACTCGCCGCCCAACTTCCGCCTGGCTCACGCATCGTCCGCGTGATGCCCAACACCCCGTGCCTCGTGGGCCAAGGCGCCAGTTGCTTCGCACTGGGTGAACATGCCGACAGCACCGACGGCCAGCGCGTGCGGCAGCTCCTCTCCGCGGTTGGCATCGCCCACGAAGTGCCCGAGAAACTGCTCGACGCGGTGACCGGCCTCAGCGGTTCTGGTCCCGCCTTTGTGTACACGGTGATCGAAGCCTTGGCCGATGGTGGCGTGCGCGCCGGCTTGCCGCGAGCCCTCGCCGCCGAACTGGCAGCGCAGACCGTGGCCGGCGCCGCCGCGATGGTGCTTGAAACCGGCAAGCATCCCGCCGAACTCCGCGACGCGGTGGCCAGCCCCGCCGGCACGACGATCGCCGGCCTGGCGGAACTCGAACGGTTGGGACTTCGCGGGGCGCTGATCGAAGCAGTCACCGCGGCGGCGGAGCGATCCAAGGAACTGGGCAAGTAGAGCGCTCGACTTTTCCTCTCGCCAACAGCCAACAGCCAATACCTAACCGCCAACCGCCCATAGCCCCCCGCCCTCCCCCCGCTTAAAATCACACTCGGGAGGACAATCCGCATGAGCATCATGTGCCGGATCGATGACAAGCATGTGCCGCTGTACCGCGTGATGTGGGTAGCGGCGACGCCCCACTTCTGTGGGCAGGAAGATTGCCTGCGCGAGGGGACCTACGAGGTCCGCCTCGAACAGGGCGAAAGCGTGTGGGCCAACCCCACCGAACGGACCGACCTCATCGACCAGCTCGAAGCGTGGCAGGGCGGCATGGGTCCGCCGGAAGAGGATGATCATTGGTAGGTGGTTAGTAGTCAGTGGTCAGTGGTAACGAGCGAAAAAAACAGCAAGGGCGGACGAAATAACATATATGAAGACTTTTCTTTCGACTGTTGTGTTTGTGCTGGCTTGCGTTTCGCACTGCGCAGCGAAAGACGGCGACGGTTTCGTTTCGCTATTCAACGGCAAAGACCTCTCTGGCTGGACGCAGCGCGGCGGCGATGCGAAGTACCAGATCGAGGGCGATGAAATCGTCGGCACTAGCAAGCTGCACACCGACAACACGTTCCTCTGCACGGATAAAGATTATGGCGACTTCCTGCTGGAAGTTGATTTGAAGGTAGACGACCGTCTCAACTCCGGCATCCAGATTCGCAGCCTCTGCAAGGACGAAAAACAAGAACTCGAACTTCCGCTGGCCGATGGCACGATCAGCAAGATCACCATCCCGGCTAATCGCGTGCATGGGTACCAAGTGGAGATCGACCCTTCCAACCGCAGTTGGTCCGGCGGCATCTACGACGAAGCCCGCCGTGGTTGGCTCTACAATCTCGAAGGCGACAAGCACGCCGCCGCCCGCGCCGCGTTCAAGCGAGGCGAGTGGAACCATTACACCATTGAAGCCCAAGGAGACCACCTCAGCACCAGCATCAACGGCGTGCCGGTGGCCCATCTACACGATGACCTCACGCTCCGCGGCTTCATCGCCCTGCAAGTCCACAGCATCGGCGGCGATGAAAGCAAAGAAGGCGCCACCGTGCGGTGGAAGAATATCCGGATTAAGGAGTTGGAATAGTTGGCCGGGGGGGGCCGTTTCCCCTTAATTATGGGCCCCCGATTTTCTGGGGGTACAAGCGAACCTTGCCCCGCCCCGCCGCGTCAGCTATAAGAACAGTATGCCAACTAACTCGCTCAGCCTGCTGCTACTTACCTTGCCCTTGGGGGCCTAGGGGAGCGTACGCAGCTATCGAGCCGCTTGATTCACGCCAACCCCGAAGCCCCCGCTTCGGGGTTTTTTCGTAACTATATCGTAAATCCTCCCCCGACTGACGTCGGGGGCTCATGACTTTTCGACCTTTCCACTCTTTCACCTTTCGACCCCTTCCGCCACCCATGTCCCGCCACATCACCATCTTCGATACCACCCTCCGCGATGGCGAGCAGTCGCCCGGCGGCAGCATGAATCACGAGGAAAAGTTGGAAATGGCGCACGCCCTTGCAGCGCTGGGGGTGGATGTCATCGAAGCGGGGTTCCCCATTGCTTCGCCGGGGGATTTTGAATCGGTCCGCACCATCGCCAAGCAGGTCCGCGGCGTGCAAATCTGTGGGCTCGCGCGCTGCAACGAAAAGGACATCGATCGCGCGTGGGAAGCGCTCAAGGGCGCCGAGCGGCCGCGGATTCACGTCTTCCTCGCCACCAGCGCGATTCATCGCGAGTTCAAGTTGCGGATGGACAAAGACGAAATCATCCGCCGCGCGGTGGAAGGGGTCAAACGGGCCCGCAACGTGTGCGACAACATCGAGTTTTCCCCCGAAGACGCCGCCCGTACGGAAAGCGATTTTCTCTGTCAGGTGGTCGAAGCGGTCATCGACGCCGGCGCCACCACGGTGAACATCCCGGATACAGTGGGTTATGCCACGCCCACGCACATGGGCCGCGTGATCAAGAACTTGGTGGACCGCGTGCCGAACATCGCCAAGGCCGTCATCAGTGTGCACTGCCACGACGACCTCGGCATGGCGGTCGCCAACAGTTTGGCCGCGGTTGAAAATGGCGCCGGGCAGATTGAATGCACCATCAACGGCATCGGCGAGCGGGCCGGCAATTGCTCACTCGAAGAAGTGGTGATGGCGCTGCGCACCCGCCACGATTACTACCAAGCCAGCACCAATATCGAAACGCGGCGGTTGGTCCCCACGAGTCGTTTGCTCACCAGTCTCACCGGCCTGGTCGTGCAGCGGAACAAGGCGATCATCGGTCGCAACGCCTTCGCGCATGAGTCGGGTATCCACCAGGATGGGATGCTCAAGGAGCCCACCACCTACGAAATCATGCGGCCCGAGGATGTCGGCTTCACCAAGACCGACCTCGTCCTCGGCAAACACAGCGGCCGCGCGGCAATCGCCGACCGCGCCCGCACGCTCGGCTACGAACTTTCGACCGAAGAACTCAACGATGTGTTCGACGCCTTCAAGAAGCTTGCCGACAAAAAGAAAGAAGTCTACGACGCCGATCTGATCGCCATTATCGAACAGATGCAGGGTGCCGAGCAGAGCCTCTGGGAGCTGGTCGGCTACGAAGTGAAAGCCGCCAGCGGAGAGACGCCGAGTGCTAAGGTCACGCTCAGCCGCGATGGCCAACAACTGACCGAAACTTATTTCGGCGGCGACGGTCCCCTGGACGCCATCTTCAACGCTATCGACCGCATCACCGGCGTGAGCGCGACGGTGCGAGATTTCCAAGTCCGCAGCGTCACCCGCGGGAAAGACGCCCAAGGCGAAAGCACCATCGAAGCCGAAGCGGCGGGCCGCCTCTACCGCGGTCACGGCGTCTCGACCGACACCGTGGAAGCCAGCACGCTGGCGTATGTGAACATCATGAACCGCATCGCCAGCGGCGCGGGGCATGAGATTGAGGCGCCGATGGACTCGGTGTGAAGTTCAGCGTGATTGCGGAGCATCGGCAACTACAAAGCGCACGCCGGCGTCACGATCATGCTCCCATTGGTCGTCGATATTAGCGTTAACGTTTAACGGGGACTTTCAGCCTTCAAGATCGCCGCCACCATCCCGTCACTCGTGTACTCCTCCGCCACTGCCGCCGCAGGATAGCCGAGCTCCGCCAGCACTCCCGCCGTCAACGGACTAATCGCCACAAGTTTCGCCCGCTCGAGCGAATCCCCCGCGAGGTTCACCAGCGACCGGGCGATCGCGCTCGAAGTCACCGTCACCCAATCGATTTCTCCTGCTTCGAGCGCTGTGGCGATTTCTGTACGCATTACCGTCACGTCTTCGCTGCGGTACGCAATCGTTTGCTCGACGAGCCCACCTGCCGAAAGCAGTTCTTGGTAAAGCACGTCCCGACCGCGGCTGGCGCGAATCAGCATTAACTTCTTCCCGCTCGCCAACGGCGCGAGTTCGTCGGCGAGCGCCTCAGCGCGATACTCTTCGGGGTGCAAGTCGCAGAACAGACCGTGGGCCAACAGTGCGTCGCTCGTGGCGGGGCCGATGGCGGCGAGCTGTGTTCCGCTCAACGAGCGCGCATCGAGCCCTTGCGCCGCGATCTCCGTGAAGAATGCCTTCACGCCGTTCGCACTTGAAAACACGATCCAGTCGTACCCCGTCGCGCGCTTGACGGCGTCCGAAAACGCCGCGCGGTCTTCAGGCGGGCCAATCGTAATCACCGGTTGCCGCAGCACGCGAGCGCCGAGCTCGGTAAGCCGCTCGGCGAGTTCATCCGCTTGATGTTCGGGCCGCGTCACCAGTACGGTTCTGCCAAAGAGCGGCCGGCGCGTGAACCAACTCTCCACGCCGCTTGCCGAGACAGCGCCGACGATTGCCACCAGTGGCGGCCGCATTTTGCCCGGCGCGAGCTGCGTGGCGACATCGCCCAGCGTCATCGCGATCGACTCTTGTGTTGGCAGCGAACACTTCCGGACGATCAGCACCGGCGTCGTCGGCGCGAGTCCGTGGCGAATGAGCTCCGCACTCCACAGCGGCGCCGTCGTGACGCCCATGTAGAACACCAGCGTGCCCGGAAAGCGGGCAAGCGCCGCGAAGTCGAGCGAGAGTGTGTCGTCCTTCTCCGGATTCTCGTGCCCCGTGACGAACGCCACGCACGACGCGGCGTCGCGATCCGTGAGCGTGACCTCGGCGTAAGCACCCGCCGCCACGGCGGTGGTCACGCCCGGCACGATTTCGTAGGGCACGTTCGCCGCGCGGAGTGCGGCAAGTTCTTCGGCGAGCCGTCCAAAGATACCGGGGTCGCCCCCCTTGAGCCGCACCACCGTTTTGCCGGCGACCGCGTCCGCCACCATCCGCTCGTTGATCTGCGTCTGCGTCCACAACTTGCCGGCGCCATGCCGACCGAGGCACACGGTTTCGCAATCGGCGTGACAGTGCTTGAGCAGCTCGGCCGGCGCGAGATAGTCGTAAAGCACCACGTCCGCGCGAGCCAAAAGCTCGGCGCCGCGCAGCGTCAGCAATCCCGGGTCACCGGGCCCGGCGCCAATCAGAAAGACCTGGCCGAAAGGTTCCACACGCGCTTACCGCCGCGACCAGCGCAGCGCAACAATGGTGGCGAACACGCCACTCGCAAGCCCCGCGCAAAAAGTAATGGCCAGCGTCGGCAGATCGAACGAAGTTAAGTGAGCGAGCAGCATAAGTGGGTGTACTGGTTAGAATGATGAAGTGACTGGTTCGAGCCGCGCCCGTTAGGAAGCGGAGTCGAGAGCTACTCAACCTTACTCGCCGCCGCTGCCTGCGACAAGCTCAGCAGGAAGTGACGATAGCGAGCGTCCAAATCGCCCGGCTTTGTGCGGTAAATCCGCGCGAGCTCGCCAGAATCGGGCCGGCCGCCGTAGACCTTGCGGAGGTATTCCACGAACGGCTCCCGCAGCGTTTTGTCCTCACCGTGCATGAAATACGTCGCGAGACCCGCCGACTGGCTGTAAAGCGGCGCCAGGTCGGTGCGGCGCTGCAGATCGCTCATGCCGAGGGCGGTAAGCTCGGCGGCCGGAATGTAGTAGTCATCCACCAGCCGCCGCTTGATGGCCGCCGGTAGTCGCCCCGCATCGACGGCGCCCACTTCATATTCCATCACGCCGACTTCATCCCGTTTCGGCCGCAGCGATTCGAGATAACACGCGACCCCCTCGACCACCCAAAAGTTCGCGTTCTTCCCCACGTTCCGCCCCGTTGGCTGAATCTCTTGAAACAGTTGATGCGCCGCTTCGTGAAAGAGCGTCGCCCGCTGCGCTTCGCGCTCGGCTTCGTCCTCGGTAGCGAAGAAGTGTGCTTCGCGGAGCGTATCGAAATAGATGCCCAGCGTTTCAGCAATGCGCGGCTGGCGATGCGCGAGCGCCGCTACGTACTCGCCCTTATTCTTGTGCATCACCACCCGATACGACGCGCTACGCCGCGGGAGCGTGCGCTCACCGACGAAGATTTTCTTCACCTCCGCCTTGTCGAGCCAAAACCCTGCGAAGAGTTGCTGCCACACCTGATGGAACTCTTCCAACTGTACTGCAAGTTCGACAGCCGCCTCGAGACTGTGATTGGTCACCACCGAATAGTGATCCGTCCGCACCCGCCAGCCGTCATCAATGGTCGCGTGTTGCTCGGCATCTTCCGCCGCGGTGATCCAACGTTTGCCAAGCCGCCGCTCCCCTGCTTCGTAGCGCCCGACGTCATCCTTTGCGAGCCAGCCGAACTTCGCGTGCCACACCTTCCCCTGCTGCTGCATCCGCAGGGCGTAAGGCGTGGTCCACTTGCCATCAACCGTTTTCACATATCCCAACACCCGCCGCGCTTCCGCATGATCCGGGTTGGTCGCCACCGCCCGCGACGCATTCTGAAAGGCCAGCGACGGCGCCCCCAACTCCGCAAACTTCTTCGCCGCCGCGAAGTAAGTTTCCGCCGGATCAGTCACCATTACCGCCGGATAATGCGGACTGTAGAGATCAGGCGCAATCGACAGCGTCTCCGCCGACGCGACACCACCAAGCCACGAGAGGACGAAAACCACCAATCGGCAGAGATGTTTTCTGATCGGCGAAGAGAAGCGAACGCGAATCACACGAATCAGCGCGAATGAAAGAAGGAAACAGAATCGATGATACTTCATTCTACCATCAATTACTCGCGCCTATTCGTTTCATTCGCGTTGGCCTTACTTTCGCATAATGTCGCAAGTTCAGCTGGCAATTTCTAGGCCGAGTCGAAAGCCGCGTCGAACGCCACGTTGCTGGGGGCGAAGTCGAGCCGTTTGACGAATTCGGCCGCCTCGCGGGCGCCATGTTCGCGCTCCATGCCGCAATCTTCCCACTCGACCGACAGCGGCCCTTGGTAGTTGAGCTGGTTGAGCGCCCGGATGATCTCTTCAAAGTTCACCCCACCCCGGCCCGGCGAGCGGAAGTCCCACCCGCGGCGCGGATCGCCAAAGTTGACGTGGCTGCCCAAAATGCCGCTGCGGCCGTTGAGCGTGACAATCGCGTCCTTGATGTGAACGTGATAGATGCGATTCGGAAACTCGCGCAGGAACTCAACCGGATCAACCCCTTGCCATAACAGATGACTCGGATCGAAGTTGAAGCCAAATTCTTCGCGATGCCCAATCGCATCGAGCGTGCGCTTCGCACTGTAAATGTCGAAGGCGATTTCCGTGGGGTGTACCTCGAGCGCAAACCGCACGCCGCACTCGGCGAAGACATCCAGAATCGGATGCCAGCGCTCAGCGAATTGCTTAAAGCCCGCTTCCAGCATCGACTCCGGCACCGGCGGGAACGAATACAACAGCGGCCAGATCGCCGAGCCCGTGAAGCCGTTCACCACGGAGACGCCCAGCTTCTGCGCGGCCCGGGCCGTGTTCTTCAGTTCTTCCGCGGCGCGGAAATTTACGCCATCCGGATGACCATCGCCCCACACGTGCGGCGGCAGGATCGCTTTGTGGCGCTCATCGACACGATCGCACACCGCTTGGCCGACCAAGTGGTTGCTGATGGCGAACACCGAGAGGTCATGCCGATCCAACAGGCTTCGCTTCTCCCCGACGTAGTTGGGGTTCGACACCGCCTGGGAGACATCAAAATGGTCCCCCCAACAGGCGAGTTCCAGCCCGTTGTAGCCAAACCCGGCCGCCTTGGCGGCCAGCGTTTCCAATGGCAAGTCGGCCCACTGGCCGGTGAAAAGCGTGACAGGTCGAGCCATAGGTGCAGAATCTTGGGGTGAAGGTTTTGTGGGCTAGAATGAAGGGGTGGGTGGTAATCAGTGATCGGGTGGAAAGAAAGATGTGGTGGCGTGCGTTAGTGATGAGTTTTTTGATCGGGGCGACAACGGTCGTTGCCGCGCCGGTGACGCTGGAAATCGCTACGCAACCGGGGCTTCAGATTACCGCGCCCCAGGAGTGGCTGCAACGCCTTGCGGCCGCTGAGATCACACAGGTTCGCATCCGCACCGCCGAACCGGGTGACGCGCCTCAGGTGGAAAACATCGGCGATGAAGCCCAGGGTGACGGAGCCCAGCCGGTCCTCCGCGCGGTGGGCATCCTCACGGCTCGCAATGAGTTGCTGCTTCCGGGCCGCAAGTTTTCCATCAATCAAACCGCCGCGCTGCGTGATTATCTCGATGGACTTGCCGCCGACGGCGAATCGTCGATCGAAGCCGCCACGGGCCGCTTCGGTCTGACCGAGGCGCACTTCCGCGCGGCGTTCGACGCTCTGTCGCCGAAACTTGACGTGGTAACCAAAAACCAATCGTGCGATAATATTGTTAACACCATCGCCGACCGCTTACCCCTGCCTCTGGTGATCGACGCCGCGAGCGCTCGGCGACTTAGCGCTACCCCCGACTTGGCGAGCGAGCTCAAAACCCTCACCCTTGGCGCTGCGCTCGTCATTACCCTTCACCAAGCCGATCTCCAACTCGTCCCCGAGAAACTCCGCGGCGCCGACCCGCAATTGCGCGTGGTTGCGTCAAACCGCGAGCAGGACCACTGGCCGATCGGCTACAAACCCGAAGTCAGCCCCCGCGAAGCGGCCCCCGTGCTGTTCGAGTTCTTCAACATTGAGATCGCCGACCATACCGTGGGCCAAGTCCTCGCGGCGCTTGAACCCCGCCTCAAGCTGCCCTTCGTCTGGGACACCCCCGCCTTCAACGCCAAGGGTAAAAACCCGCAAGCGACGAAGGTAAAAATCGCCCGTACAAAAACCTACTACAAGCGCGCCATCGACCGCGTCATGGCCCAAGCCCGCGGCAGCGCCGAACTCCGCGTTGACGAAGCAGGGACTCCGTTCCTCTGGCTCACCACCACTCCAACCCGTTAGCCGCGACGCGCCAGCGGAGTGCTGGGTACGCCACTGGCGCCTGAGCGAGCGGCACAACCGTCACAACCCCCACCCCGTCGCGTCGCTGCGAACCCGCCGCGCGGATTCCATAGTGTATCCTTGGGTGGCGGAACTTGCGGCCGGCGAGCATTGGGACTCGCGGCAATTGTTCGCCAAATCCCCGTGTAAGGATTCCGCTCATGGCCACGTTTGGTTCCGCCGTCGCCACGCTTCCGGATGAAGCTCCCGTGTTCATCGACCGCCGCCGGAGCGCGAGCGATGCCCCGCTGCGCGAACGCCGCCAGTTCGCCAATAGCCACGACGAGTTGTCCAGCGAAGCCGCCGAATTGGCCCAAGCGATCGACGCCTACAAACTCATCCACCGCCGCCGCTTCATTACGTTTGAAGAAATGCTCGGCGTGGTAAAATCGCTGGGCTACTCGCGCTAGAGTTACTTCGTTGCGTCCGCCAACAGCGCCCGCTGCAAGTTCGCGAGCGCCACGAAGCCAATCGCGACGCCGCTCGCGCTGCGAATCAGCGCCAGCGGCGAGCTCGTCGATTGCATCCTCACCAGTACGTTGAGGAAACTCTCGCTGTCCCGGAACTCGGCCAGCGGCGTGAGCGGTAGTTGCTCGTCGCTCGGCGACAACAAACAAATGGCGGCCCGCACGCAGCCAAGGTACGTCCCACGCGGCGTGGCTTCCACCGGCAGCACGTCGAGTCGCGCCTGCCGGGCCAATCGCACGACATCCCACCGTTTCGCGCTCGCCGGAACGGTTACTTGGCGACTCACCGGAACAGCGAACTCGCGAATCGCCCGCCCGGCGCTTTCAAGCGTCGCCTGCGCTAACTTCTGCTGCGTGGGTGACAGTAATCCCACGGCGCTCCCTTCGGTGAACATCGCGGTGAGTTCCCGCCGGGCCAAGGCCATCCGCACTTCTTCCGTCGGCGCCTTCACGAAGAGGTCGATCACCCATCGCACCACTGACAGCAGTAAGCTGATCGGCGCGAACAAAATGCCTGCCGCTAATAACCCATACCAGCACTTCCGCAGCAGCCGATACGGCGCCTGCAGGAACAAACTCTTCGGCAACAAGTCACCATAGATGAAGGCGATCGGCGTGATGATGAGCGGCGACAACCACTCCGCCAACTCCGAATCCGGAAACGTCTGCTCCACGAACGACAGCCCCGCGTACGACAGTAGCTCGTGCGCCACATTCACGCCGATGAGCGTGGTCGCCACAAACCACACCGGATGATTCGTTGCCCACAACAGCCCCTTCGCCACCGAACTGCCGCCGAGCGAATCAATCACCAACCGCACCCGCGCAACGCGATAGAACCCCGTCTCCGACCCGCTAAAGAAAGCGGTTAGCGCGAGGGCGAGCAGAAAGATGGTGGCGGAGAAGAACATGGTGATTAGTGAGTGGTGATTAGTGAGTGGTGATTAGTGACACGACTCACCCTTCTTCATTGTTCATTCTCTTCGCTTGCCAACCCATCCGTCCCTTCGCTCAATTCCGTCACCCGCACAAACAGCGAACCTTGCTCAGTCGCGGCGATGACTTGCCAATCGAACCCGCCCCAGCGCACCATGTCGCCGCGCTCGGGGACGCGCTGCAATTCCTCCTGCAACATGCCGGCGACGGTCACGCCGCGCGTTTCGGGGAGTTCGCGTTCAATCTGCTTCGCCAGTCGCCGCAGCGGGGTGCGGCCGGCCGTTTCCCACACGCCTTGGTCAACGGAGAGGATACCCGCGATCGGCCGCCGCTGCGCTTCCTCCGGCGTGGCATGATGCAGCACGGCGGCGAGCAAATCCTCAATCGTGACCACGCCCACCGTTTCGCCCAACTCATTTAGCACCGCCGCCACCCGCCGGCCCGTGCGCTGCAAGTTGTGCAGTGCTTCGGCCGCCGACGCGCACCACGGCACGTATTCCACCTTCTCGGCATAGTGATCGAGCCGCCCGCTGCTCGCTTGCACAAGTTGGTCGAGCGGTAGTGCGGCGGCGATTTCATCGCTATCCGCTTCCGTGATTAGCACGTAGCCGCTCGGTGTGGGCCGGCCCTTCAAATCCGAAAGTCGCACTGGCGGGTGAAACGCCAAGTACCGCCGTCGCGGCCGCATTACTTCTTCCACCGTGGTGCTCGCCAAAGCGACGACTTGCTGTAAGACCAGCCGTTCATTACCGACAAGTTCCTCATCGGCCGAGCTAATCTCCACCGCTTTGTCGAGGTCCTCCAGTTCCAAATACGGCTCGGCTTCGAACCGTGGGAAGAGCAGCCGCCGCGTGATTTCCATCGCCCCCCGCAGCGCCGGCATCAGCGGGCCAATCGCGCGCGTGGCGAGCGCAATCGGCACGCTTACCAGCCCCGCAATCTGGCGCGGCCAAGTAACGCCCAGATTCTTCGGCAACATCTCGCTGAAGATCATCAGCACGAGCAGCGCTCCGACGGAGAACCCGGTCGCCAGCGTCGCCGCTTTCTGCTGCTGGAGTCCAATCGTTACCCCCGCCGCGAGCGAGTAGTAGAGAATGTTCGTGATGAGATTGCAGAGCAAGATCGCGGAGAGCAATTGCTCCGGCTGATCCAAGAGCCGCACGGCCAGCTTCTCGCCCGGTCCGCCGCTGGCCATCTTCTCCCGCTGCTCGCGCGAGAGAAAAAACAGTGCCGCCTCGCTGCACGAAAACAGCGCCGACACCGCGGCCAGCGCAGCCATCGCAAGAATCTGCGGCGTGTAGGAAAGGAGCATGGGGGTGGTCAATTCACTTCTCCCCTCCCCCATGTGGGGAGGGCAGTTTCGTACCCCCTCCCCCGTGTGGGGAGGGGAACAAGGAAATCCCACTATAAATCCCGCGCACTTGTGCGGGCAGTCACCACGTCGAATTCGTCAAGGGCCGGGACCAACAGCGCCACCGTGGCGAAACCGAACGCTACGCTGGTCGCCAAGAAGACCCAGGTGTACTCGGCGGTGAGAAACGCCGTGATCGCGTAGAAAATGGTGAAGGGCGCCGTCACCGCGGCCGAGGTAATCGCCGCCGACGGTTTCCGCCACCCCAGCACGGCCGCCAGACCCACGCCGCCGCCCACAATCACCACCAGGAACGAAATCATCTGCTTCTCGAACTCCGTGCTCAGCGCCAGCATCATCCGCATGCAGATCGAAACGCCCAAAAACAGAAAGAGCAGCGTGCCAATACTCACTGCGATGGCGCTGCGCGAGCTGACGTATGTCATCCCCGCGTGCAGGCCCAATACGGCGGCGAAGGCGTCGAGCACCAAGATCGCTCCGGCGTAGAGCCCAAACTGCCACCACGAGAGACTTCCCATCCAGGCCAGCGCCACGCCCAACAGCAGCGGCAGCAGGATCATCTCCTTCGCATTGTAAAAAGCGCCCAGCACTTTGCCGACAATCAACTCGCGCGGCGTCAGGTCCGTGGCCAAGAGCAGTTCGAGCGACTTGCCATCGCGCTCCGTGGTGAGCGAAGTCACTCCGAGCGCATTAACGAGCACCACGCTCACGAGCAGTAGTGGCGCCAGGGGCGCCGCCGCGGGCGGAATTACCGAACTCGCCGACGAATCACTGCGCGCTGCGCTCAGCGTCGCGAACGCGCACAGCGCGAAGATCGCCAGGTACGCGAACTTCACGATCAGAATCTTCTTGCCGTACGCCCAGGTGCGAATCTCGCGCCACAAGACCGGGTTGCTCCATACTGGCCGCAGCGCGCCCGGCGCCGCGTGGGCGCTGGTCCGTTGGGCAAGGGCTCGCTGGGCAATCTGCGAGCGGGCTTCCTCGGCGGTGCTGGCGAAGATGGCCGACTCCAAATCTCCCTCGGGACTGGCCTGCGGCCGCGCTTCGCGCGACGGGTTCCACACCCGCACCAGCGCGATCGCGAGGCCGTTCAGCAGCAGGATGAGCACGCCCGAGCCAAACGCGAACGGCGCGAGCGGCGCCGCCTGTTCGCGGTGCGATCCAAACGCATTGACGAGTTCCGACGCCGCCACCCCACTCCATTCCGGCGCCATCGCTGCGGTGAGCGCCCGCCACGGGCTCATCGCTGTGGCGAGTTGCTCGGTCGAATAGCCAGCGAAATTGGAACCCAGCACCCCCTGCCCCACCGCTTCCCAGCCGACAAACCACAAGAGCAGCACAATCGCCGTCAGTGCAATCGCCTGGAAACTTTTCTCCCGCCACAGGGCGAGCGTGGACCCCAAACTTCCCGCCGCGATCGCGCTCAATAGAATCACCGCCAGCGCGCGAAAAATCTGCCCCGGCGCCACGCCGCCGAAGAGCGCGAGCGCCAGTAGCAGCGGCGTGGTGGCCACTACCGCCAGCAGCACGGTCAGCAAGCTCGCTAGGAGTCGACCGAGCACGAGCTCGGAGTTCGACAAATCGGTCAGCAACAAGAGCAGGAGCGTCTTCTTGTCCTTCTCCTGCGCGATTGCCGCCGCCGAGAAGAGCGCCGAAAAAAGCACCGCCACGGTGAGTAGCAGCGGCGCGAGCAGCTCAAACGCTGCCGCCCCGAACCGCGCATAATCGCCGGGCGTGCGGATATCCTGCGTTCCCACCAGCAGTTGCCACAGCGTGAGCGTGAGCGCCGCCAGCCCTGCCACAATCACCGTCGGCACAGCAAAGAACCGCACCCGCCGCGGGGCGATGGCCGCTTCACGCGAAAAAATCGGGCCGATTAGCAAGTTGAATACGAAGAAAATAGGGGACGCGGATTGACGCGGATGCGGCGGATTATCGCGGATTCTTTTTTTGCCGTTCGACAGGCATTACGTGATTCAGCGGCTGAAAGTTAGTAAAGAGAGATCCGCGCGTATCCGCCGCATCCGCGCTCCCAATCCTTTAGGGAGTCGGCACGGCAGGAACGCCAGGCAATGCGTCACCGGGGGCGCCGAAGTTGCTCGTGTTCGCGTCCGGCTCCGCTTCGCCCTCTTTCTTTTCTTCGGCGGCTTTTTGCTTCACCACATCGGCGCGGGTCAGGCGGATTTTCTTGTAAACGTCGTCGGAAATCACGTAGTACCAATCGCCGAAGCGGGCGTTGAGATCGGTCACGCGCTTCTGGCCGTCCTTGATCTTCTGATTGTACTCATCGAGCTTCTGCTGATTGCGTTCTTCGATCTCTTTCCGCTGGGCGATGATCTCATCGAGCTTTGGGGCCTCTTCGGTTTTCTCTTCCGCTGCGGCTTCCGTTGATTCTTCAGACGCTGCTTCAGTCGCTGCTTCGGCGGTGGGCGCTGCTTCTGATGTCGTTTCGTTACTCTCGGCCGCTGCAGCATCGGCGGCGGGCGCGTCAACCGCCGGCGCATCGACGGTCGCTTCGTCGGTCGGTTGGCCCGACTTGCCATCGTCGGCCGGTTGCTTGGTTTCCGCCGCGGCGTCGGCAGCGGGCGTTTCCGCGGCCGCCGCTTCTTCCGTCGCGGGGGCGGCTTCTTCCGTTGCTTCCTCAGCAGCCGGCGCGTCGGCCGGCAGTTCGGGCAACTCCTCAAGTTCCGGCTTCGCGATCGCCGCTTCGTTGAACCGCGTCATCACGAATAGGTACCGGTTAACACCCTTTTTATCCGCCGCTTCACCTTCGGCGGGCGCTTCGCCCTCGGCGGGGTCGGTGGCGCCTTCGGCCATTTGCAAATCGCCGAACCGCAGGATGTACTCCACGCCATCCTTCATGGTGGCCAGGAACTCGCCCTGCGAGGAAATAATCTCCACGCCATTGGCCGTTTGAGCAGGAACGAAGCCGTGCCGAATGAGGCTCTTCATCGCCGCCTCGTTCTTCACGAACTCTTCGCCCGCTTTCAAATCGCTACTTAGCCCTTCCGGCTTACGCTCAACATCCACAATTTTCAGGTCATCGAGCGCCGTTTTCAGTTCCTGCAGCTTGTCTTTGTTCAGTTCCTCGCCCTCAGCCAGCTCGACCGGTTTGTAGTCCTTGGCCGCTTTGTCGTACACCTCCAGCTTCTTGGCGGACCATTCACCCTTGCTGTCGTCGTAAGCCAAGGTCAGGCGGTCTTCTTTATCTTGGAGCAGCCGCATTTGCAGGCGGCCGTCGGCGCCCATGCCCATCTCGGCGCTGGCCGAATAGTTATCGATTTCCACCGTCTGCAAATCCCACGGGCTGATCTTCAGCAAGTCCGGCTCGATCCAGTTGCCGAACTTGGTGGAAAAACTCGCGGGGTCAATCTCCACCACGTACACCAAATCTTGGTTGGCTTTGCGAACATACCGCTGCCCCTCGGCGCCCTTCACCGCCTTGCCGATGATGTAGTCCGCGATCGGCGTGCCATCCTCTTTGGTGAGGGTGACCCGCTTGCCGACGCCTTTTTGGCCCACTTCCAGCTTGTCGTTCGGCTCAATCACGCCGAACTGCTCGTGGTCACTTGCGCTCTTGCTGGCGATGGCCAGAATCTCCCGGTCCATCACGCCAGTCACCGCTTTGCCCATCTGCTGCTGGCCGTCCGCTGGGTAACCCCCTTTGCTGGGAATTGTCCACAGCCCGTCGCGCAGCGTCACTTCAAAATCGCGGAGCGTGGCGGCTTCCTCATCGAACTCGATGACCTTCAGCCCCTTCGCTTCCTCCGGCTCGACCGCTTTGGTCAGCTCGGTCCCGATCAGCGAATCCACCTGAAATTCCGCCGTCGTTGGCCGCGTGACAACCGCCAGCACCAGGGCCAACAGCCCAGCCCCAACAAACGAAAGAGTTTTGGTCGTTTCAGACATAAGGAGTATTAAGGATTCAGGATTTGTCGTTAGCCGCGACGCGCTAGCGGAGCGCGTTGCGGCGGTTTTGATTGAGTTAAGACAATACGATTAACCACAGAGAGCACAGAGGAGACACAGAGAGGACAGCGGGTGAAACGTGTTTGTTGTTGATGCTCGGTAATGCAGTGATCAAATCAATGTTGTGAAATTGTTCACACGCGAACAAACACATTTCTGAATCTCACTACCCCCATTTTCCTCTTCTTTCTTTTCTCTTACTTACCCTCTGTGCTTCCTCCGTGACCTCTGTGCTTAATCTTTCTCGCGTCGCGGCTGAACGGTTTCTATGCGGCCTCTTTGGCCCCGTATCGCAACCGGCTCTTCGCGACCCCTTCCGTTTCGCTCTTGCGGCGGCGGAAGAAGACGAAGAACGCCACCAACAGCGGTGCGATCGGTGGCAGCAGCACGGCCAGCATCTTGTAGCGGTCCTGCACGCCACGCTCGGTGGCGGCCAGGTCCCGTTCGGTTTGGCGGATTTTGCGATCGCGCTCTTTTTCCAGTTCCGCGATCTTCACATTCAGCATCCGCTCCCCGCGCGTTTGTTCTTGATCCAACAGAAACTGCTTTTGCATCTCCGGCAGGTTGCTATTTTCGATCTCGGCGATTTTCTTACGGAACTCTTCGCGGGCCGCCTCGATTTGCTGGGTGGCGTCATCGACGAATTTGGTCCGCTCCTTGAGCGCCGCATCGCGCGCTTCTTCGGTCGCTTCGTCGATCTTCACCAAATTACGGTGTTGCCGAGTGCGCTTGCGGACTTCCAGGAACCGCGAATCGCCGGCGAGCTCATCGAGCGTGTTGAGCACGAAGACCACATTCTGAAAGTTCCAATTCACCAGCGCGTCTTCTTCTTCACCCATCTGACGAATCTGGAAGAAGGGATCGGCTAGGCAATCGATATCCGCGACCACCACGACGTTCAGCTCCGCGTCAACCGGTGCGGCGGCCGGATCCTCCCCCTTTTTCTCTGGTGCCGGATTCTCTGGCGCGGGCGCCGCCGGTTCTTCGGGACCTGCTTTGCCGGGGTCGGCGGTCAATTCTTTCAGATTGAGCTGCTCTTGGCTCGAAGGTTTTCCCTTAATCTGCGCCGCCAGCACATACGACTCGCGTGTCGGCTGTTCCCGCCGAAACGCGCCGCGCTGGCCCATCTGTTGAACATCGGCGTAGTTCACCGTTCCGGTTTGCGTGCCAGTCAGCGCCAGCGGCGTAAACTCCAGCTTGCTCTTGCCGTCGGCCTGCACGCCCCCCGCCAACAGGAACAGCACTTCCCGCAAGCCGCCGACAATCGGGTTGTTCTGCTTGAAGGGTTCCGGCGAACCGTTCCCTTCATCGACAAAGATCCACTGGTTGTCCACGAACGTACCGGCGTTGGGATACGGGTTGTAATCCTGCCAGATGATTTGGTCGCCGGGGACTTCCACGCCCAACAGGTTCCACAATTGGGTGATATCCCCCTTTGGCTCGGGCGGGCCACCGCCGCCGAACATCCCCATCATGCCGCCGCCACCCGGTTGCTTCGGCTGGGCAGTGCCCACCACACCTTGCCAGAAGTTCGGCAGCGGGAAGGGGTCTTCAAAGATCGCGGTTGGCTGGCCGCTGCGGACCGCGGCGACAAAATTGTCCATCGCTTCGGGGCTTAAACCCGAAGGCTGCACGGCGAGCAGCACATCGTACTTCTTGGTGATTGGCTTCGTCGCGTCCACCTCCTCGACATCGTATTGCTTCTTTAGTTCTTGAATCAGCTGCGTCTCCTCGGTCGGGCCCTGCATGGTAAAGCCGCCGTTGAGCTGCACGTCGGTCTTGAGGATGCCGACCGTCTTGCGCTTTTGCTGAGCCACCGTTTCGATCGATCGCAGCAGTTCGTACTCGACCGGCATCCCCTTATCCAAAAACGGCACCACCACTTTGTCGAGGCCGGAGGTAAACGCCAGACCCATATAGATATCCTTGCTGGTCCGGGCGCCACGTTCCTTGGTGTCCACCGTGCGGGACTCGATGCCAAAGGTGCGCTCGGCGAGCGTGGCTTCTTCGCTAAAGTTTTCAATCTCGTGCCGCACGACTTGAATCTTGCCGTTACTGATTCCGCGTAATTCTTCCAGTGTGGAAAGCAAGTCGCGCTTCTGCGCAGCGTACTCGGCCGGCGCATCGGGGCTGACATAAACATCCACCTTAATCGGCTGCACATCCTTGTTGGCGCCGAGTTTTTGGATGAGCTGCACCGTACTCGGCGAAAGAGAGTTGAGCTTCTCGGTTGTCAGATCGAACCGTAGCGGATCGTGATTGCCGAGCGCCGCATTGATGCCGCCAGCTGCCAGCAGCAGCCCGAGCGCCCGCACCAAAAAATGGCCCCCCATCGACGGACCATCATCCCCGCCGCTCCAGTGCCGGCGGCCGATGAGCACCATCGAGACGTACAGCATCACGCCGACGATCGACAGGAAGTACGTCATCCCCCCCAAACTCACCACGCCCCGCTCGAAGTCGCTGAACTGTTCGAGCGCACTCCAGCGGCGAATTGCCTGCGCGGTGGCGGGGTCTTTCACAATCCAGTCCGCCACGCCAAAGATCGCGAGCGGGGCGTTGAAAATCATCCCGAGAATAAAGCTGACGGTCAGGTTTTTCGTGAGAAAGGACGCCACCATCCCGATCGACAGCATCGCCAGACCCACGAACCAGTAGCCTAGGTACGAACCCAAGAAGAGCCCGCCGTCCGGACTCCCCAAGCCGTAGGCGAACACGAGGAAAATCGCGAGCGCGGAGAACAACAGCGACACGGTGAAAATCGCCACCGCCGCCAGATATTTGCCCACCACGACGTCGATATCGGCTGCCGGCAAGGTGAGCAACAGCTCATCCGTTCCCTGCCGCTTCTCTTCGGCCCACACGCTCATTGTGATCGCCGGCACGAAGACCAGCAGGATGAACGGCATCCACCGGCTGAGCTGATCGAGATTCGCGAGGTTATTGCCAAAGAACTCCGGCGGCCAAAACGCCGCCAGCGACGTGAGCATCACGAACACGCAGATGAACACGTACCCGGTGGGGTTCGAGAAATAACTGACAAAGTCGCGCTTGAAGATCGCGGATAAAACCGTGCGATTCATGTTTCGTGAATGGTGATTCGTGAATAGTGATGCGTTGTTAGCCGCGGGGCTCGCCCCCGCGCTTTTCGTTGCACGTTTGTTATCAGTTATTAGTGGTCAGTTGTTAATCGCTCGACGTCGAATCTCTCAACATCTCTTAACAACTGACAACTTAACCACAAACATTAAACCGCGCCCGTCAACTCATGGAAGCGGTCATCTAGCTTCGCCCCTCCCGCAGCCAATTCGCTGGGCGAGCCATCGAACACCACGCGGCCTTCATTGATGAAGACCACGCGGTTACACATCGCTTCAACTTCCTGCAGGATATGCGTGCTAAGCAAAATCGTTTTGGTCTCGCCCAACTTGCGGATCAGCTTGCGGACTTCGCGGATTTGGTTGGGGTCGAGGCCCGCGGTGGGTTCGTCGAGAATCAAGACGTCGGGCTCGTGCAGCAGCACTTGGGCCATGCCCACCCGCTGCCGGAAACCTTTGGAGAGCTTACCAATGGGCTTGCCAATCACCGTCTCCAACTTGCAGAGATCAATGACCCGTTCCATTCCCCGGGCGATATCCGCAGCGGTCATCCCCCGCGCTTCGCCGAAGAATTTTAGGAGCGACCGAGGCGTCATGTCCGGGTAGAGCGGTCCGTTTTCGGGCAAATAGCCCAGCCGCTGCGAAGCGGCGATTCGGTCGGTCGCCACGTTGTACCCCGCGATCCTTGCCACCCCGGCCGAGGGCGCCAAGTACCCCGTGAGGAGCTTCATCGTGGTGCTCTTGCCGGCCCCATTCGGCCCCAAAAACGCCGCGACTTCCCCCTGCCGAATGGCGAATGACACATCCCGCGTCGCTGCAAAATCGCCGTAAAACTTCGACAGGCCCTCGGCCTCGATCATCGCCCCGGCGGGGCTATTGGCGCCGGGGCTCTGCTTGATTTGTGTCAATGGTTCGGCAATCGCCATACCTAACAACTCCCTGCTGGTGTGGGGTGCGGACAATTCAGGAATCCGCGGAGAACCGTGAATTATCGGGAAAAGTAGTGGGGTGTCTATCCCGTTAGCTTGGCTACGCACCCGGTTGCGAAGTGGTTCGCGGCATTCCGGGTGAGCAAAAAACCGGTTAGGCCCAAATCGTAGCCACCCGCCCATCGAGGGGGCTGTCATGTACCATTCGTGGCCACCCATAATTTGTAGTGTGCCCGCCGTGAATCGTTCCACGTGGAACGATTCACGGCGGAACCCCGGCGACCGATTGTCGCTAGCAACGCGTGAATTCTTTGTGAATCTCACGAAAACCTGCGGGAACGCGTTGACATCTCTTCCCCCGCCGCGATAGATTGAGAATCGCTTTTGGCGCCGCCCCGTTTTTGCAGCGGTGATTTTGATTCTTGGCGCCAAAAAAGTGCAGGTTGACGGAACATCACAGGCGTTTACCCCCAGGCGGGTGGTAACTGTACTCCCGCTTGGGCAGGCGGTGGGCGTGCAAGGAGGATTTTTCGATATGGCCCCATCCCCGCGGTTGTCGGGCGTCCTGGTGAAGGGGACGACCGAGTTGAGGGGTACCCTGACCGCAGCGCCCGTCGTTGTCGCCCCGCCCCCAAGTCGACAGGACTTGCTAGTCTCGAAGGTTCGGCAGCGAATCCAATCGCGGCTCGGCGAACGCATCCGCCGGTTGCAAGTTTCCTGCGCGGGAGAGAAGGTTGTGCTGCGCGGCGAATGCGCCACGTACTATTCCAAGCAGTTGGCCCAAGTCGCGGCGCTCGGCGTGCTGGAAGATGAAACGCTCGACAACGCGATTGTCGTTTCGCCGGGCTAACTCTCTACGTTGGCTTCGCTGGCTAACTTGTCACGACACGCGACGCGAATCGCGCTCATGAGTTCGGTTTCTCCGCTGAGAAACGCCACTTCAATCGCCAGCGCCCAAACCGGGAATTTTCCGAGCTGATCTTCGCCGAGCTTCACCAAATCTTTACATGTGGTGACGATGAAGTCGGGGTTAGTGCGATAAGCTTCGCGCACGATAAGTTCAATATCGTCGAGTGTGTACCCGTGATGGTCGGGAAACTCGCACTGCCCCACAAGGAGGGCTCCCGCAGAAGTTAAACTGGCCCGAAACGCCGCGGGATTGCCGATGCCGCAACATGCCAGCACTTTCCGGCCGGAAAGTTGCGAAAGTTGTGCCGCTTCACCGCTAGAATTGACGAGTTGTTGCGGCGCATGACGGGCTTCACTCCACAACGCTTGTGGTGCAAAGCGTTCAACGATGCGGCGAATCTCTTCGCGCCGCGTTGATGGAATTGCATCACTTCGCGTCAAACACACCGCATTCGCTCGCTTGAGACCGCTCAGTGGTTCACGCAAAGCGCCGCGCGGAAAGACATGGCCGAAGCCAAACGGTTCCGTCGCATCGAGCAGCACCAAATCAAAATCGCGCCGCAAGCGACGATGTTGAAATCCGTCGTCCAAGAGCAGCACTTGCATATCGAGTTCATCGATCGCGATGTTCGCAATCTTCACCCGGTCGCGATCCTGTAAGTGCGGCACATCGGGCAGTGCGAGTTCCAATTCCAAGGCTTCGTCGTTCACGCCGCTTGCTTCGGCGCCGTAACCGCGGCTGAGAATCGCAACCCGCAACTCTTCGGCTCGCAATCGTCGCGCGAGCCATTTCACCACCGGCGTTTTGCCCGTGCCGCCGAGCGTGAGATTACCGACGCTGATGACCGGCCGGCTGACTTCCACGGAAAGATTGGGCCGCTGGTCGAACCGCCAGTTCCGCAGCCGCATCGACACCGCATACGGCGTTTCGATGAGCCGCAGGCCGAACCTGGCCAAACTGGGGCCCATCCCCCGCTTCCGCCCGCTGCACAGGTCATAAAAATCGCTGGCGTTCAAGACGGTTCGGTTCCTGCCGGTTTTGCGGTTCATTCCTAGGGAATCTTTTAACCCGCCAGACCGTATAATAGAAGGACACGCTGCTCCGCAGCCAAACAAACCAGCCGCAAACGCTGGCTGAAACCCGCTTGCCATGCCCGCCGTTGCCCCGCCGCCGCCGAGACCCTCGGACCACCATGTGGTGGAGTTCGACGAGTACGTCAACGCCCAAATTCGGCAAACCCGCCGGACGGTGAAGGCGGTCGATTTGTCGTACGCCTTGCTGCGACTAGCGCTGGTGGCGATTGTGTTTTTCCTCGCCGCCGCGGTGGTGGAGCATTGGTTCCTGGACCGCGGGTTTGACCAGCGCGGCCGACTTGCGCTGTTTGCCTGTCTGGCGATTTACGTGCTCTACGCGCTGTGGTCCGCGATTTGGCCGCTGATTACGCGGTCGATCAATCCAGTCTTTGCGGCGCAAGCAATCGAACGGGGCGGAACTTTCAAGAATACACTCGTGAACCTGCTGCAACTTCGCAGTCACAAGGGCGAGCTTCCGCCGGCGGTGCTCGCGCAGCTTGAGCAGCAAGCGGCGGAAAAGCTGACCGCCATGCCGGAAGCGACGATGATCGACCGGACCCGCGTTGTGCGGATCGGCTATGTGCTGGTGGCCGCCCTGGCAGCCGCGGCGATTTATGCGGCGATGTCGCCCAAAGATTTGCTCACCACCGCCCGCCGCGTCTTAGCCCCGTGGGCCGACATCCCGCCGCCGAGCCGTGTGCAAATCACGAATCTCATGCCCGGTTCGGTCGAATTGATGCAGGGCGATCCGCTCGTTGTGTCGGCCGAAATTCGTGGCCTCACCGAATCTGAAGCGGTTGAAGTGACCGTCGTCGCCGATGACAACGAGTTGGCTCGCAACACCTATCCGCTTACGCCGCTTAGTGCCGATTCACGCAAGTACGAAATCAAACTCTTCGGTCCCAGCGGCGTGGCGAATCCGCTTGGCGTGCAGCACAGTTTGCGGTATCTACTGGAAGCGGGCGATGGCCGCTCGCGGTGGCAACGCGTCAACGTCACCGCGGCTCCGGCGATTGCGGTGCGAAAGATCACGTACGAATACCCTGCTTACACGGGCTACCCTAAGCGGGAGGTCTATCACGCTGGCGACATTCGAGGGCTTGAAGGAACCAAGGTCACGATTGAAGCGGAAGCGAACGCTGAGATTGATTCCGCGCAGGTTGATCTCAACTCCGACGGCAAGCCCGATCTCAACATGACCAGCACCGGCCGGGTCGCGCTGGCGAGTTTCGTGCTTGGACTCAGCGATGATCGCCTCACGCCGCGGCACGCATCGTACCAACTTCGGCTCACCACGGTCGACGGCCGAACGAACAACCAACCCGCTCGACACAAGATTGAAGTGATCGCCGATCTCGCGCCGGAAGTAGAACTCTTGGCGCCGGAAGAGGCAACGCGGGAAGTGCAGCTTGATGAAGTGATAGAGTTTCAAACCGAAGCCCGCGATCCGGACTTCGGGCTCACGAGCGTTCGCTTGCTGGGTGAAACGGCGGGGCAAGAGAAGAAGATCGAGCAGAACTTTCTCGCGAAGAATCACACCGGCAAGTTCCGCGGGAAACTTGCGTTCACGCCGCGCGATCTGGGGTTGGCTCCGGGCGACACGCTCGATTACTGGGCCGAAGCGATTGATGGAAAAACACCAATCGGTAACCGTGGCGAGTCGGGTCGGAAATCGTTACTGGTGGTCGATAAGAGCGGGCAGCAGGCAGAGGGCAGAGGGCAGCAAAAGAACCAGCAAGGCGGCAAGCAGGGCGCCAAAGGGCAAAGCAAATCACCGAATGGTGAGAAGCAGGGAGGCGAAGAGCAGAATCAAGAAGGTGGCGGAGAATCTGGCGACGCCAATGAGTCGAAGCCCGGGGAGCAGAATAAAGGCGAAGAGAACGGCGAACAGGGTGAGCAGGGTCAGCAGCAAAATGGCGGGGAGCAACAGAACGGCGAACAGCAGAACAACGGCGAAGAGAATGGCGGCGACCAGGGCGCCGGCGGCATCCAAGGCGCCGGCAAACCGGGTGCGGCGAAACCGGGTGAACAGCAGCAGAGTGGCGCTGGCGGTCAGTCAGGCGAAGCGTCTCCCGAGAAGGGCGGCGAGCAGTCCGAAGAGTCTGGTCAGCAAGGTGATGGAAATGCATCAAGTGATGGCGGCAACACTTCACAGCCCAGCGCACCGAAGCAACCAAACGCCGCGAGGGGCGGCCAACAACGTAACGGTGAATCGAATGAGCAACCTTCTGACGCCCAGTCGCAACCCGTCGCGCGCGACGGTAGCGATGATGGTTCCGCGCTCGAACGAATGCTGAAGAAGCTCGGCCAAGGTGAGCAGCAGCAGTCGCAATCATCGAAGGGCAAGCAGCAGTCTGATGGAAATCCATCAGACAAAGAACAGTCGAAAACTCCGCCGGATGCCGCTTCGCCGCGCGATGGTCAGCAGTCGGCCGAATCGAAGGGTTCGCCGAACAAGCAGCCGACCCAGAAATCACCGGGCGATCAGGGCGATGGCGAGTCAGCGAACTCCGAGCGTCCCGACGGGCGTGGCGAAGCGATGACGCGCAAACAGCAACAACCTTCGGACAACAAGACGCCTGAAGGCGAAACCGGCTCGACCAACGATTCACCTCCGCGGCCCGATAGCGCGAATGGCTCGGGGAGTGAAGAGAATCCGCAGGGTGCGCCGATTGGCGAGAAAGAAGCGCGGCCCAAGTCGCAGCCCTCGTCGACCCAAGACAATGGCAAGCGGCCCGACGACCACGAACCGCCTGCGCCGCTGAATAAAGATCGCAAGCAAGATCACAACAGCCAGAAGAGCGACAAAGGTGGCGATCAGGCTGGCGGCGGGCAAGAGGGAGGCGGCCAGGATGCGCCGCAGCGCGGCACCGGCAGTTCCGGCCAAAATACCTCTGCCGACAGCGGCGATGGTCAGTCGAGCGAAACGGGCGCAGGTGACGCAACTAATCGCCCTGGCGATGCGCAGCAGTCGACCGGCAAGACAGGTCAATCGGGCGATCAACAAGGCGCGGGTTCGCAGCAACAAGAGGGGCAAGGCAACAAGCCGGGCGGTGAAACCCAATCGCAGCAAGGATCGCCGCAGCCGGGCGAATCTTCGGCGGGGCAGCCGGATGCGCAGGCGAATGGCAATGAACAGGCGCCGAACGCTAAGCCGCAAGCGGCGGGCGAGAATGGAAAACAACCACAATCGCAGCCGAATCCGCAACAGGGGCAGAAGAACCCCAATCAAAAACCGGGTGACAA
Organism: Pirellulales bacterium; assembly: GCA_022841705.1. Taxonomy (GTDB): domain Bacteria; phylum Planctomycetota; class Planctomycetia; order Pirellulales; family Lacipirellulaceae. The sequence continues at coordinate 1,868,642 of JALHQZ010000001.1, read as the reverse complement.
ACAACAAGGCAAGGGCGAAGAAGTAGACAATGCGCTTGATCGCCCCACGCCCACCGGCGCCGGCGCGACCGAGAACCCTGGCGGTGGCGCGGCGAGCGGCGCCCCGGCCGTTGATGGCGATGGCCAGGGGGGCAGCCCCGGCGGCGATGCGGCGAACGTTGAGTACGCTAAAGAACAACTCAACCTGGTGCTCGAGAAACTGAACGACCAACTCGCGAAGAAAGAAGTCGATCGCGAACTGCTCGATGAGCTGGGCTGGAGCGAGGAAGACCTGCGGAAGTTCGTCGACCGCTGGCGTGAACGTCAACAAGCGGCGAACCAAAACGCAAGCGATGAATCGGCCCGCACGGAACTCGATGATGCCCTGCGTTCGCTCGGCCTCAAGTCGCCCAAAATTCGGCAGCAAACCGTGGCTGAAGAGGACAAGCTGCGCGACCTCAACCAAGGCATCCGCACCGGCGTGCCGCTACGCTTCCGCGATCGGCTGCGGGCTTACAATCAGGGCGTGTCACGGAGTAGCGGAGAGTAGCGGGCACGCTCCGCGTGCCGTCGCCTGCCCTGTAATCGACGGCGACCTTTTCCTTTAGCCAGGCATCCGCACGCGGAGCGTGCCTGCTACAATAAGCGGATGCTCGACGATCCCCGCTATCTCGTTCCGTTTCAGCCGAAGCGCATTCCGCATCACTTTGTCGATGTGCTGATCATCGGCGGCGGCATTGCGGGGTTGCGGGCGGCGATGGCGATTGAGCCGAAGCTGTCGACGCTGATCGTCACCAAGGATGTGATGAAGGAATCGAACTCGGCGTACGCTCAAGGCGGGATCGCGGGGGTGCTTGATCCGCTCGACAACTTCGCGAACCATGTGGCCGACACGCTCACGGCGGGCGCCAACTTGTGCGAGCGGGACGTGGTGGAGATGGTGGTCCGCGAGGCGCCGGGGCATATTCGGCAGCTCATCGCGTGGGGAACCAATTTTGATGAAGCGAATGACGGCGAGCTCCTCTTGGGCCGCGAAGGCGGGCATAGTCATCACCGAATCGTCCATGCGCTCGGCGATGCGACGGGCGCCGAGATCATGCGGGCGATGATTCGGCGGGCCGAGGAAGTGCTCGGCGCGCAGATTTGGCAGAACACGTTCACGATTGACTTGCTCACCCATGAAGGCGAGTGCCGGGGCGCCTTGGTGTGGCACGCGCAGCATGGCCGAACCTTTGTGTGGGCGAAGCAGACGATTCTTTGCACGGGTGGGTCGGGGCAAGTCTTTCGCGAAACAACCAACCCCGCCGTCGCGACCGGCGATGGCCATGCGGCTGCGTACCGCGCGGGCGTGAAGCTGGCCGACATGGAGTTCATGCAGTTTCACCCGACGGTGCTGTATATCGCGGGTTCTAGTCGCAGTCTCATCACCGAAGCGATGCGCGGCGAAGGGGCGCTGTTGGTCGATAGCAACGGCACGCGGTTCATGCCGGAGTATGATGAGCGGGCCGAGCTGGCGCCGCGCGATATTGTGAGCCGGTCGATCGTGCTGCAGATGGAAAAAACTCAGCACCCGTGCGTCTACTTGAAGCTGAGCCATTTGAACGCGGAGCATGTGCGGAACCGGTTCCCCGGCATCGCCCGCACCTGCAAAGATTTTGGCATCGACATCGCGACCGATCCAATCCCCGTTCGCCCCGGCGCCCACTACATGATCGGCGGCGTAACAGTTGATATGCACGGCGCCACCTCGCTGCCGCGGTTGTGGGCCGCGGGCGAAGCGACATCGAGCGGACTTCATGGCGCTAACCGGTTAGCGTCGAACAGTTTGCTCGAAGGCCTAGTATACGGCGCCCGCGCCGGTGAAGCCGCTTCGCGTGCGGCGCTTGAGGAGGGCGATTCGTTCAGCGCTTTGCCGCTCGAAAACAAGGCCGTGGAGTCGCCGACCGAAATGCTCGACCTGGCCGACATTCGCAACTCGCTCAAGAGCCTGATGTGGCGCAGCGCCGGTGTGTGGCGCGACGGCCAGCGCATGACCGAAGCAACCGCCAACCTCCAGCGCTGGCGTCGCTACGTGCTGACCAAACAACTCACCGACCCGGCCGGCTGGGAACTGCAAAACCTCCTAACGGTGGCGAGTATGATGCTGCGCTCGGCGCTCGAGCGGACGGAGTCGCGTGGCGTACACTTGCGGACGGATTATCCGGAGACGGATGATGTGAATTGGCGACGGCGACTGGTGATTCAACGGGGGAGTTGAGGTTAGAATTGCGGTTAATCGAGTGAACCACGTTATGCAGAACACGAATCGCCTCGCGAATGAATCCTGAAGGGATTCCATCAATCAGCCCAGGGTTGCGAGCTAAGCGAGCTCCCCTAGAATGCAAGCGCCGCCAAACCACAATGCTCAACAAGAGATATTGATCGTTTCTTCGAGGCAATCATGCGGCGCGCCCCAGTCGGCCGGCGTTACAGTTACGCAAACTTTCACGTCGCCATCAGCTCCCGTTCGCCAATTGACCGACGTTTCAATTGCGTAGCAGACGCCATCTGAGCCCATCACGGTTTGCTTTAACTGCTTGCCGATCAAAGAGGCCAATTGGTCATAGCCGAGATGCTGGTGGGTCGCCAGTTCGGCGGTGATGAGTCGGTAAGCGGCAGAGCGGTTCATCGAAGGTTAAGGTTTCTCTTTCCGGTAAAACTCTTCAAGCTCACCGACAGTACCGAAAATCCCACCGTTGTATTTTCGCTCCGTCATCGACCAATAGAGAAGCGGGTCTAGACTCGGCAAACGTGCAGGTTGTTCAGCTCGGTCAAGGTTGAGCATCCATAGCTGGACATCTGCCGTGCCGAGAACTTGCAATCTCCTGGCAATCTCATCGATTCGTCGTTGGGCATCGACCAGAGTCAGCTTCTCCTTGCTGATCCCCAATCGATAGTGATCGGCCGGATAACCTTGTGGCTCTTCCATCCGTGTTTGAGGGGCAATGGGAGTGCGATCTCCTTCAACTCTCGTCACACAAACCCAACCTGTACTCGGGCGTCGCGACCAGTCGCCGATGCTGATGAAACTCGGCCACCAGGTAGGAGTGTTGTCCACCATCGTAATTGCAACGCCTTCTGTGTAGACGAGTTTGCATTCCCTAATGACCCATGCGCGATGCCAACGCCAGTAACCCAACGTCAGCGCCGCGATTGTCGTTACAACAAACAGCGAACGGAGACTGTAACGTTTGAGGCGGGAGATTGGCATTCAATATCTTCCTCACTGCACGGCGCGGTGCGTAGCACTCCGGCTATTAACCCAACAGCTTCCGCACCACATACGCCAAAATCCCCCCATGCCGGTAGTAATCGAGCTCCACCGGGGTGTCGATGCGGCTGGTCATTGTGAAGTGTTTTTCGCCGTGGGGGCCGGTGGCGATCACTTCGATCGGTTGGCGCGGGGTCATGTCGTCGGTGAGGCCGGCGATGTCGAAGGTTTCCAGGCCGGTGAGGCCGAGGGTTTGCCAGGTTTGGCCGGGGGCAAACTCCAGCGGTAAGACGCCCATCATCACCAGGTTGCTGCGGTGGATGCGTTCGAAGCTGGCGGCGAGGACGGCCCGCACGCCGAGGAGGAAGGTGCCCTTGGCTGCCCAGTCGCGGCTGCTGCCGGTGCCGTACTCGGCGCCAGCGAGAACAATGAGCGGCGTGCCGGCGGCTTGGTACTTCATCGAAGCATCGTAGATCGGCAGCACTTCGCCGGTTGGCAGGTGCATCGTGACGCCCCCTTCAACGCCATTCGCGAGCGCGTTGCGAATGCGAATGTTGGCGAACGTGCCGCGGGTCATCACCCGGTCGTTGCCGCGGCGCGCGCCGTAGCTGTTGAAGTCTTGGGCGGTAACGCCGGCGGCCATCAGGAACTTACCGGCGGGCGAATCCTTGGCAATCGAACCGGCGGGCGAAATGTGGTCGGTGGTGACCGAGTCGCCGAGCGCGGCGAGGCAGCGCGCGCCGGCGATCGGTTTGATCGGCGAGGGCTTCGGCGTGAGTGTCGCCAGGAACGGCGGCTCTTGAATGTAAGTGCTCTCGGCTTGCCAATCGAAGAGTTCGCCTTCGCTGGTCTTGATGGCGTTCCACTTGGGGTTTTTGTTCCACACATCGTCGTACTGGTTGCGGAACATTTCGGGCAATACACACCGCTCCATCACCTCGTTCACTTCGGCATGCGTGGGCCAGACGTCGGCGAGCATCACCGGCTTGCCGGCGCTGTCCGTGCCGAGGGGTTCCTTTACGATGTCGATATCCGTCGACCCGGCGAGGGCGTAGGCGACCACCAGCGGCGGGCTGGCGAGGTAGTTTGCCTTCACGTGCGGATTGATGCGGCCCTCGAAATTGCGGTTGCCGGAGAGGACGCCGCTGACCACCAGATCGCCAGTGACGACCGCTTTGGCGACCGGTTCCGGCAGCGGGCCGCTATTGCCGATGCAGGTGGTGCAGCCGTAGCCGACGGTGAAGAAGCCGACCTTTTCGAGTTCCTTGTCGAGCCCGCTTTTGGCGAGGTAATCGCTCACCACGCGGCTGCCGGGCGCGAGACTCGTCTTTACATAGGGCTTGGCTTTAAGGCCGCGCGCTGCCGCTTTCTTGGCCACGAGACCGGCGGCGATCATCACACTGGGGTTACTGGTATTCGTGCAACTGGTGATGGCGGCGATCGCAACGGCCCCGTGGCCGATGGTGGAAGTGTGGCCGTTGTCCTTTACTTCGGCGGTGCGTTTGATGGCGGCGTCATCGAGCGCATAGCCGCGATCGGCGATGGGCGCCCGTAAGGCGGCGCGGAAACTCTGCTGCATGTCGGTGAGCGCCACGCGATCCTGCGGCCGCTTCGGCCCGGCAAGACTGGGGACGACGCTCGACAGGTCGAGTTCCAACACCGTGGTGAACGTTGGCTCCGGCGCCTCGTCGGTGCGGAAGAGTTGTTGTTCCTTGCAGTAGCGCTCGACGAGTTCGACTTCGTCCTTCGTGCGGCCTGTTTGGCGGAGGTAGGTGAGCGTGCCGTCGTCGACCGGAAAGAAGCCCATCGTGGCGCCGTATTCGGGGGCCATGTTGGCGATGGTCGCGCGGTCGGCCAGCGACATGCCCGATACGCCGGGGCCAAAGAACTCGACGAATTTACCGACCACCTTCGCTTTACGAAGCACTTCGGTCACCAGCAGCACGAGGTCGGTGGCCGTCGCGCCGGCCGGGAGCTTGCCGGTGAGTTTCATGCCGACGACTTCGGGCATGAGCATGTAGATCGGTTGGCCGAGCATCACGCCTTCGGCTTCGATGCCGCCGACGCCCCAACCGACGACGCCGAGGCCGTCGATCATGGTGGTGTGGCTATCGGTGCCGACGAGCGAATCGGGAATCGCCACGCCATCGCGCAGGAAGACACACTTCGCCAGGTATTCGAGATTCACCTGGTGAACGATACCCGTTCCCGGCGGCACGACGCGGAAATTGTTGAACGCTTTTTGACCCCAGCGCAAGAACTCGTAACGCTCGCGGTTGCGGTCGAACTCGAGTTCGATGTTCAGGTCGAGCGCGCCGAGGCCGAGATAGTGGTCGACTTGCACGGAGTGGTCGATCACCAAATCGACCGGCACCAGCGGGTTGATTTTCTTCGGATCGCCGCCGAGCCGCCGCATGGCGTTTCGCATCGCGGCCAGGTCCACCACGCACGGCACGCCGGTGAAGTCTTGCAGCACGACGCGCGCGGGGAGAAAGGGAATCTCGATGCCGCTGTCGCCCGCCGCTAGCACGCCGCGGGTGGTGGTCCACGCGGCGACGTTCTTCACGTCCGCCTCGGTCACCACGTAGCCGTCGCAGTTCCGCAGCACCGATTCCAGCAGCACGCGAATCGAGTACGGCAGCTCGGCGACTTTAGTGAGGCCGAGTTCCTCCAGCTTTGAAAGCCGATAGATGCCCGCCGAACCGGAGCCGGTGGAGAAGGTGTCACGCGCGGAGAACGGATTGGACATGGAAAGAATGCGGAAGTGGGAATGCGGAAGGCGGAATCGAGTGGAGGTGATTCTAGCGAATTTGGGGGGCGGTTGGCAGTCGTATTTGTGGCCAGTTGCCATTCCCGCAGTTTGTGGCCCCTCACCAATCATCCGCCGCATCGCTAGAATGGAGGGCTTTCCGAAAGCGGACTTTCCCACCCATACAATTCCCACCCCAGTGACGCCCGGTTTGGGCTGCCCACCGATGAGCGAACGTGTTTTCAACTTTTCCGCGGGGCCGGCGGTGATGCCGGTTTCGGTGCTCGAGCAAATCCGGGACGAAATGCTCTGCCTTCCAGGCGCTGGGGCGTCGATTCTGGAGATCAGCCATCGCAGTGCGCCGTTCGAGGCGATCATCGCGGCGGCGGAAGCGAATCTGCGGTCACTGCTGGGGATTAGCGACGACTACACCGTGCTCTTCTTGCAAGGTGGCAGTCGGTTGCAGTTTTCGATGGTCCCCATGAACCTGCTGCCAGCGGGTGGGTCATGCGATTACATCCTCACCGGTTCGTGGGGCAAGAACGCGCTGTCGGAAGCGAAAAAAATCGGCAAGGCGAATGTCGCGTTCACTTCGGCGGAGAGTAACTTCAATCGGCTGCCGGCGGCGAGTGAGCTGAAGCTCGATCCGAACGCGGCATTCGTGCATTACACGAATAACGAGACGATCGAAGGGGTGCAGTTCCAAGTGGAACCCGCGACCGGCAATGTTCCGCTGGTGTGCGATGCTTCGAGTGATTTTCTCTATCGCAAGCTTGATGTGACGAAGTACGGGCTGATCTACGCGTGTGCCCAGAAGAACGCTGGGCCGGCGGGGGTGACGGTGGTCATCATTCGCAAGGACCTGCTTACCCGCGGCGCCGAAACGCTGCCGGGATATCTAAGTTATGCGACCCACGCGAAAGAAAAGTCGATGTGGAACACCCCGCCGACCTTCGCCGTGTACGTTCTCAAGCTGGTGACTGAATGGGTTCAAAAGGAGTTCGGCACGCTCGACAAATTGCACGCCCACAACCAGGCGAAGTGCAAACTGCTGTACGAAGTGCTCGACGCCCACCCGAAGTTTTACCAAGGCCACGCGGCGCCAGAGTGCCGCAGCCTGATGAATGTCACCTTCCGGCTGCCGAGCGATGAGCTGACCACCAAGTTTGTCAGCGAAGCGAAGAAGCAGAGCCTGACCGAGCTGAAGGGCCATCGTTCGGTGGGGGGTATTCGGGCGTCGATTTACAACGCAATGCCGATCGCCGGTGTCGAGGCGCTGCGAAAGTTTATGCTGGATTTCGCGAAGGCGAACTCCTAACCATCAGCCGGCGGGCGCTAGCCCCCGGTCGTACCAGATAACGTCACCCAACTCACACCGACCGGACGCTAGCGCGTGCCGGCTGATATTCACAAACTCGATTAGCCGCATTCATGCCCAGCATTATTGTTCTGGACGATCTGTCGCCCGAAGGTCTTGCCCTGCTCGACTCGTCACCGGGGATTACCTATGAAGTTCGCACGGGGCTCAAGGGCTCGGACCTCCGGAAAGCACTCGGCGAGTTCGATGGCGCCATCTGCCGTAGTGGGGTGAAGCTCACCGCGGACGTGCTGGAAGGACAAACTCGGCTGAAGGCGGTGGTGCGAGCGGGGGTGGGGACCGACAACATCGACAAGTCCGCCGCCACTCGCGCGGGGATCGTGGTGATGAACACGCCAGCGGGCAACACCATCAGCACGGCCGAGCACGCGCTTGCGCTCATGCTGGCGATGAGCCGGTCGATCGCCCCGGCGTACCAAAGCCTCTGCAACGGCAAGTGGGACCGCAAAAACTTCATGGGTTCGCAACTAGCCGGCAAAACGCTGGGCATTGTTGGCCTCGGCCGGATCGGGCTCGCGGTTGCGTCTCGCGCGCAAGGTTTGGAGATGAAAGTGATCGGCTTCGATCCCTTCATGACCACTGAGAAGGCCCAGCAGCTTGGTATCGAGCTGGTGGAAAAAGTTCACGACATGTTGCCGCGGATCGATTACCTCACCGTCCACACGCCGCTCACCCCGGAGACGGAGAACCTCATCAGCACCAAAGAAGTGGGGATGCTCAAACAAGGCGCGCGGCTGGTGAATGCGGCGCGCGGTGGGATCTACGATGAAGCAGCGCTGGTCGAAGGCCTCAAGAGTGGCAAGCTCGGCGGCGTGGCGCTCGACGTCTATCCCGAGGAGCCCTGCACTAACAACCCGCTGTTCGGGATGCCGGGCGTCGTCTGCACGCCGCACTTGGGGGCGAGCACCGAGGAGGCCCAAACGCAGGTGGCCGTGGAAGCGGTGGAACTGCTGACCGCATATCTCACCACCGGCGCCATCCGCTGTGCGGTGAACGTGCCGAGTGTTGATCCCAAAACGCTTGCCGCGATGCGGGGTTATTTGGATGTCGCGTATCGCCTCGGCCGCTTGGCGGCGGGACTGCAAACAGGCTGCGCGAGTCGTTGCCGCTTGCTCTATCGGGGCGAACTCGCCGAGAAAGAAACCAAAGTGCTCACCAGCGCCTTCTCGGCCGGCCTGTTGGAAGGAGCGCTCAGCGAAGGCGCGAACCTCGTGAACGCCGAGATGCTGCTCCGCGAGCGCGGCATCGACCTCATCGAAGAATCGCACAGCGACATGGGCGCCTTCCGTGCGAGCATGACCGCCGAAGTGACCTGCGGCAGCGAAACACTCCGCCTCACCGGCACGTTGTTCGGGCACAACATGCCGCGGCTGGTGGCGATTGATGACTACCGGCTGGAAGCCTTCCTCGATGGGTGCCTGCTCATCTTCAAGCACAAAGACGTGCCGGGAATCATTGGCAACGTCGGCATGGTGTTCGGCAAGCACAAGGTGAACATCGGCCAAATGGCGGTTGGTCGCGACGAGCCCGGCGGCCACGCGGTGGGCGTACTCAACATCGATGGCGAACCTTCCGCCGCCGCGCTGGACGAAGTGCGCGGGCTCGACGCCATCACTGGCGTACAAGTCGTCCGCCTTCCCGCTGCCGGCGAATTACCCGCGTGGTTGGGTTAACACGCTTGTTCGCGATCGACGGTTGGCCCGCCAACCGCTTGCGACTCAGCGCTTCTTCGCCACGAGCAAAGCCCCCATCGCCAGGAGCCCCACCACCACGCTCGCCGGCTCCGGCACTACCGCTTCTTGCAGCACCAACCGTGGCGAGAAATCGCCGGTGGCGTTGCTTTGGTTGTGCCAGGGACTGCCGAGCGGGTTCGAGGGATTTAACGTGTCCGAATCATAGTTCGGGTCGTTGATGACGGTGGTGCCCTTGTGCGCGAAAAGGTACGTGCGGTTGGTCACTGCTGAACCCGAGATCGTCGGGTTGCCATCGTGCAGCAGACCCGCGATGAAGGTCACGCTTGGGGCACCCGACGAAATGGCGCTGGTGAGGAAGGCTTCAAGTGCCGGCCCGCTCAGGTCCATCGGTCCGCCGGCAGGGAACCAGTTCTGCGGCACAATGGTGGGGAACAGAATATTTCCCAGCAGGGACGACTTCGTCAGATCGAAATCCTTGTTTCCGGGTTCGTTATCGTTGGTGATTCCCGGCGCCGTGGCGTAGGTGATGGTTGTTTCGCCCCAATTGTTCCCGGTGTCGCTTGGGTTCAGGCCGTAGACCACCAGCCCCGTTTGCATACCGCTGCTGGTCGCCACGCGGCCTTGGGTAAGTTGATTGTCCTTACCGTAGCTCAGCCGGAAAATGGCGCCGGGGACATTGCCAAGTGTCAGCCCACTGAGGTCGATCTTGATATACATCAGATCGTTGCGGTCGTTTGTACCGCCCGTGGGGTTGGTGTCGACGTTGATGATGCGGACTGCCAGCTCGGCGGCTGTCCCGAAGTTCGATGTCGGCTGCCAGTCGCGCACTTCGGCGTCGGCGCCGATGCCGAAGTTGGTGGAGCGAACAATCGCCGCATCTCCAGCGTGCTCACCAGCGAAGAAGAATGTAATTGCGGCGACGAGACCACTCGCCCACCGACCATGTCCAGCCAACATTAGCGACCCCTTCCGACAAACAAAGTGCAAAAAATCTCGGTGTGGGACACAGAAAGCGGCCTGCCGATTTGTGGTCGGCAGGCCGCTTCGAAAAAATCGCCCAGGTGTGCCCTCCCGGAGCGAACTTCTTTTCACTGACTCCGTTTACTTTCGCCGCCGACGGAGCGTCACTCCGGCGCCCACCAGCAAGCTGACGACGGTGCCGGCGAGGAAGGCCCCCGCTTCAGGAACGGCGGTCAGCGTGATGTTGCTGTTCGTACCCGTGCCGTAGTCGAGGAAATAACCCGAAGGAATGTTTAGCACATTCGTGAACGTCCCGGTCAGCGTGCCGATGTAGCTCGCGACAATGTACGCCGGGCCAGTCAAGTTATTCGGCGAGTTGAGGTTGGCAAACGAGATCGTCGACCCCGCATTCAGCGTGAGATTTCCACCAACGGCGAGGATGTCAACTTGTTGACCACCGAGGCTGGAATCGTATTCGACAGCCAAGGTGCTCGTGCCGTTGAAGATGCCGTTGCCATTGACAGTGAGCGTACCGACCGAGGCGCCAGGCGCCACGATGCCGTTCGCGCCGAGGAAGCCGCCGATGATGCCTGTTCCACCGACCGTGCCGTTAGCGCCCACGATAACGTTGGCGGTGCCAGTTCCAGTGCCTGAGCTAAAGGTGAGATCCCAGGTGTTCGGAGCGCTGGTGGGAATGTTGCCACTAACAAGGATGCGGTTGTTAACCGTATCGATTTCTTGCACATAGGCGCCGGTTGGGAAGACTCCCGTCCCGCCATTCGGCGTCCCAGTCACTGGCTGACCAATATGGATAGCGGCGAGTTGCGTGGCCGTGAAACCGCCAAGAATTGCAGTGTTGCCAGTGCCGCCGGGATCGCGAGGCGATGTGAGCACTGTCTGGCCGGACCAGTTCCCACCGTTTACTAACAACTTGCCATTGCTGACGTTGATGGTTCCACTACCAAAGTTGTTATCGCTTAGTGTCGTCGTTCCGCTGCCAACGTGGTTGATGTTGAGGTTATAGGACGTCGAGGTATCGAGGTTGAGTGAGGCGCTGTGATTAATTTCGAGCGTGCCCGTCGTAGCGGAACCGGTGGGCGTCCCCGCCAATGCATGACCATTAAGACCAACGGCGGCCCCGCCCGTGCCAAGTTGCAGCGTGCCATCAAAAACTTCGGTGCCCGCGCCGTAGGCGACCACACTGTTGTTCATGAAGACGGTGCGGCCAGTGCCAGCTTGCCGCACGTTGCCGCGCTGAGCGGTCGCGAGGCCCAGCTTATCATCGATTACCCCGTTCACTTCGGTGCGACCAGTTCCAGAGAATACAATCTTCCGACCGACATCCGCAGCGTTCGTGCCGCTGTCGGTGAATAGGTTGCCATTGATGCTGAGTGTTTTGCCCGCCGCGATATCGTTGATGATGCCCCGCGAACTGGTCTGGAATGCTTGTCCTGTGAGGACGATGCTTTCGGAGCCGGCAAAACGGGCCTCGCGAGCGAGCTGAATCTCATTAGCCAAAGTCCGCGTGCCGAGTCCAGTGGCGCCCTCAATGCTTTTAATCGCGGTGCCGCCGCTGAAGATTAACCGGCCGGTGCTGAAAGCTCCATCCGTGTAGATGATATTGGTCGAGTTGACGTTGGGGGAATTGGCGCCGAGTTGAGTGGCGCCCGTGTAGGTGCTGCTCACTTTGTTGTGGAAGGTCCCCGCGGCGTAGTTCACTTGCAGCGTGCCGGGTCCAGCCGGAGCAATGGCACCATTCGAAATGACGCCGTTAAGGTTAATGACCTGGGTTGCCGTATCATTGCGAATCAACAAATTACCCGCCGCCGTCCCGGTACTCAGCGAGATGTCGTTGATGTTCAGGCCTTGGTTACTGCTGTTGCGCAATGTCTTAGCGCCGCCATTTAGCAACGATGTTGTGCCGAGCAGATTAAGGGGATTGGTCGAAGCCGAAGTGACTGTCGTCCCCGCCGTGCCAATGAGCAGTCCGGAGATGTTGTTCACCGCGCCGGCCGTGCCGAGCGAACCGATATTCGTCGCCGTCAGTGTGCCAATGCCCGAGGTCGTAACTGACTGAGCGCCTGGAGTGGCGTTGGTATCGCCCATGTTGAGCGTGGCAACTGTCGTTGGCGCCGCGATGCCAATCGTCAGGCCAGCGCCAAGATTCACGCTCAAGTTGGCGTTGTCGGTGCCAACAGTTTGTCCAGGATATTTATCAACGAACTCTCCAGCATCGCCAAGCCAATTGGCATCCACTGCCCAGTTCTGAGCACCGGTGCCTCCGGTGTAATTGAAGGTTTCCGCTGCCGCTGGCCCAGCGAACAGCGCCGCCGCCAACGCCCCGCGCACAAATAATCCCATCCGAAGCGACATCGTGATGTACCCTTTGCTTGATGAAAAGCACTGTCGAAAAGTTGTCCAAACCAAACCGCCCCACGATCAAGGGGCACGCGTGATCGTCCGGGCTCTTTTACTGATTCTATTCACCGCCGAAAACTTCGCGACCACAACGGTTGCAATTTTCGTAGAAAATAACGCAGAAATTCCGCAGTAATTCGAGCATTGGCGCAAGAGTTGCGTCTCAATAAAAGGCCTCGCTGAGAAGCCTGGCTTGTTTTCAGTCAAACACCCGATGAGCGTTTGATTTGGCGCGCCGTGTGTACACACCAAGCAAGATTGTGGTAGCGACCAGGAGCGCGCTGGGTTCGGGCACACTGGCGGCAGAAGTCGTCGCGGCGCCACCGCTGAACGCGATGCGCCAAACTTCATAGTCGGCGGTAGTGTAGATGCTACCCAAGCCATCGCGCCAGGTGGTGTAGTCGGCGGCGTCCACCGCGCCATCACTGTTGAAATCGCCCGCGATGGTAAGTGAGTAACCGCTCAAGGTTACAGCGCCGGTGGTTGTAGAAACGAGAAAACTCGCGCCGGGACGGTTGAGGATTTCTACTCGACTGTTTGGTGAGAGATTTGTGAACGCCCCGGCGACACTCGCGCCGGTAAGCACCGTGAAACTATCACCCGCCGTGGGCGTGAAGCTGCCATCGAGCAACACCTGCAGCGCGCCGCCAAGTGTAACGGCGCCAGTCGCCGCGACTTTGTCGAACTGCGTGAGCGAAGTGAGTTCGAGTTCGATGGCGCCGGCAGTCGTGGTGAAATCGCCTGTGATTTGCGTACCACCGGCCGTGCTCACCGCGGCGAGCGTCCCGCCATTGTTCGTGAGACTGAACTGCACTTGGCTGGTCTGCAGGCGTCCGCCCGTGAACTGAAATTGCCCGCCGGCGCCCTTGCTGAGCACCGGCGCCACCAGTCCGCCACCCGACAGCGCGACGGTTGCGCTGGAACCGGCGCCGCCGCCGATGTTCAGCTCATTCTCCACGGCCAGCCAACCGCCCGTGATTTGCAGCGTGGCGCTACTGGCCGCCGTGGCGCCAACTTTCAGCACCCGCGCGTGTTGGCCGACTGCGTCGACGACCACTGTCCCCGTGTTTATTTGGGCTTCGTCAAAGCGCGAAGGTTGCCAATTATGCACGTTCACAGCGCCCGTCGCGGGATTGGCGTCCCAGTTGGTGATTTGCGCATAACGGGAGTTCGTGGCGCCAGCGAACACGATTGGTCCTGGGGCCGGCCAAGCGGCTACTTCGTTCAAGTACTCTTCGAGGTTGGTGTAGCCGTCGCTATCAAAATCAGCGGCGTCATCACGGGCCGCAGGGTCGAGGCCGTGGGCCACTTCCCACCAACTCGGCATCCCGTCGCCAACGCCGTAGCCAATGCTCGGTTCGGTGTCCCAGTCGATCGCGCGATTCGCTTGCGGCGTGTTCTTCAGCGCCCGCCACTCGGCGCCTTCCGCTGGATCGTTGTTCCATGGATTGTCAGCCCAGGCCTGGATTTTTCCCGTTCCGGTGCGCGCTTCTTGGATGATCCGTTCATCAGGCGAATCGATCACCGCATCGCGGTTCCACCAGTTGGCGCCGACATAATCCAACACGCGACTGAACGCCTGGTTGGCGGAGTCAGTCACGCCAGCGTAGGTGACCACACCATTCGCCCACAGGGGATTGGCCGCGCCACCAGCAGACAAGGCCACGCCATCGTTAGCGTCAGCGTCCTTGTTGCTATCGAGCAGATTGCCTGTCCGATGAATGGAACTTGAAGCGCTAATGACCCCCGTGCCGCCGCCCGATGTGTTGACATTCGGGTTCGTGCCTCCCGCAGGCTGATCGCCGCCATCCCCAGCCAGATAGAAGTTGTTTACTAAGTTGAGATACGTTGTTCCGCTTTTGCTGCCGGCCGTGCCGAACCAGTTGTAGAAGACATTGTTGCGAAAGTCGTAGTAGGCCCCGAGTCCACCCGCCTGCATCTGGGGCACCCGGCCTTTTTGGTGGGCATAAAGGTTGTGGTGAAAGCTGATCGCGGCTCGAGCAGTGGTCGAACCTGCCTCGAGCAGTGAGCCGAGCGCGTGGCCTGTCAAACCACCCCCTTCGGCGTCCCATTGGGGATAGTTTTGTCCCTGCGAGATATTGCTGTATTGAACCGTGATGTTGTTGGCGACTTCATTCATCGAGATCGTCTCGTCGGTCGCATAAAGCGTGCTGACGTGATCGATCATCAAATTGGTTCCGGAGATATCCATCGCGTCGTACACGGTGTTGTCTGGAAACCATTGAGCCGGATCGGTGCTTGCCCCGCTTGTGCCCGGCTGCGCGGGAAATGGGTCGACGCCTGGCCTCCACCAGCCTGCTAATCCGTAGCCTGACGCCACCGTAATGTTACGAATGATGTTGTTGTTCCCCTGCGGTTTGAGCCCGCCGCCCATAAAGATCACACCGGCGCCTGGCGCCGTTTGCCCGGCAAGAGTGATGTTCGTACCGCCAATGGTAAGCCGAGACTGGGCGTCCCAACCGTTGCCGTTGGGGTCCCAGTTGTTAGCCGGTTGCGGCAAGCGCCCCAGCTGGAACACGCCGCCCACATCGAAAACAATGGTCCTCGGCGTTCCAGCGGGAAAGTTCGCGTTGTTCAAGCCGTAGCGAATGGTGCCGAAATCGTTGCGCTGGGGATCGTCGATTGCCGAGTTCAGTTTGGTGACGTGGTACACGATACCACCCCGCCCGCCAACAACATCTCGGGCCGCCCCGTCAGCTCCCGGAAACGCGGGAATTGTTTGCGCTATGCCATCCGCTACAAGCAGCGTGATTCCGAATAAGCCCACCAAATGCCGCTGGAGAGACATGTCACCCTAGGTGTTTTGAGAAGAATATGAGCCTTGCCGCGATCGCCAGAGGCTTCCGCGAGTCGCTACGAACTTC
Organism: Pirellulales bacterium; assembly: GCA_022841705.1. Lineage (GTDB taxonomy): Bacteria > Planctomycetota > Planctomycetia > Pirellulales > Lacipirellulaceae. Next base: position 1,853,329 of record JALHQZ010000001.1, on the reverse strand, counting down.
AACCTAAACGGCCGGCGAAAAACTCCCTAGTTGGCATCCTTGCAAAACACGGGCATATTCCCGCAGTCAGCGATCTAAAACCGTCGGCGGTGGTTACATTATCTATCGGGAGCAGACAAATCGCCGCCCTGTTTTCAGCAAGGCCCAACACTTTTTCGCCGATTCTGGACATATTGAAGGTAATCCCTAATCGCGACCGGCGGCCTTTGAGTCAGTAGTGATTAGTTTTGAAGTAGGAACTAGGCGACACGCATGGCGACTGTACAACGCACCTCCCGCACCGTTCTGGCTCAGCCGCTGGGCCTTGCGCCGAGCTTTGGATTCGGGGATCGCCTTGGTCTAGCGACTCCCGGGCATTTGGCGGCCCTCCGGAGTGCGGGGCACGGCATCCGTGGAATTTTCGCCCAACAATCGATTCGCGAACTGACCCGCACCTCCCGCACCCCGGAAGAAGTAATGCAGGCCGCGATCGACGCCCTCACGGTCAGCCGCTATACCGATCCGTGGTCGGCGGATGCGGACCACCTGAAGACTTCGGAAGACGTGGTCCGCATGGCGACCGCGGGGTTCATTTTCTTCACGCTCGATCCCTCCGAAGCGGTTGACCAACACGCCGACAGCTACGACGCCGAGGCACTGGCCGCAAAGTTCGCCGCCATCCGCGATGAAGTCCCGTGGGTGGAGACCTACCGCGGCAAGAAGATCGAACTGAAGAGTGGAACAATCGAGTTTTCACCGGAAGCGCTCTCTCGTGCAGCTGTGAAGTACGGTCGGGCAATACAGCGCGGCATCACGCTCGCGCGCCGTGTGGCGCTCGAAGCTAAGCGGCTGGAGCAGCCATTCGAGATCGAGCTGAGTGTCGATGAAACTTCGCAGCCGACTAGTTACGTTGAGCACTACATCGTAGCGGATCAGTTCAGGAAAGCCGATATCAAGCTCATCAGCGTGGCCCCACGTTTTGAAGGAGATTTCGAAAAAGGGGTCGACTACAAGGGTGACCGTGCGCTGCTGGAGCGCACGCTGAAAGTTCATGCGGAGATTGCCGAGCGGCTCGGCCCCTACAAATTGTCGCTGCACTCGGGGTCCGACAAATTGTCCCTTTATCCGCTGCTCGCCCGGATAACAGACGGCAAGTTTCATGTGAAGACTTCCGGCACCAGCTATCTCGAAGCGCTCCGCGTGGTGGCTCGGCGAGCACCCAGGTTGTTTCGTCAAGTCGTTGAATTGTCGCGAGATTGTTACGATCGTGACAAAGCGACCTACCATGTGAGCGCCACCCTCGTTGGCGTACCGGCGCCCAACCAAATCGGCAGCGATCAAGAACTAGAACGCCTCTACCTCGACACTTGGCGGGATGTGCCCGCTGGTGCCGGCTTCACTGCTCCCGGCCGGCAAATTCTGCACTGCTCCTTCGGTTCGGTGCTGACCGACACCCAACTTGCCAACGAGATTCGGGACGTGTTGATCACACACCCCGGTGATCACGAAGAAGTGCTGAAAGACCACTTTGCCCGGCATCTTCAAGCGCTGCAGGCGTAATTCAAATTCGCCCCCATAATTAGCCGGCGAACGCTTGCCCTGGATCGTACAAATCGGGGTAAAAGCCCTCAGCAACGAACGGACGACAGTGCGTGCCGGCTGATGAATCTACAGCCCCAATGTCCGGCGGAATTCGCGAGGGGACATCCCAAAGAACTGCTGGAACGCCAGCGTTAACTGCTTGGCGGACGTGAACCCGGTGCGCTGTGCCACCTTATAAATCTTGGCGGTTGGCTCTTGGCTGAGGAGTTGCTTGGCGTGCGTTAGCCGTTGGCGCCGTAGGTACTGGTAGGGCGTTTCATCGAGCGCCTCGCGGAATGCATACTCGAGCCACCGCCGCGAAACGCCGGCGTGCTCGGTCAGTTCTTCCACGGTGATCGGCTCTTCGATGTTCGCGTGCATGTAGGCCAGTACTTGCCGCAGGCGCGCGTCAGAGACGGCGAACGTGGAGGTCGATTCGCGCTGCACCACTTCCACGGGGGGAATCACCGCCTCAAAGTTGGCAAGCGACTCGCCCGCCAACATGCGGTGCAGCAATTCCGCAGCTCGATATCCTTCAAGCTGGTCATTCCGCGCGACGCTGGTAATCGAAGGGGCCGAATGGCGACAGATGACCTGGTCGTTATCGCAGCCCAACACCGCGATTTTTTCGGGAGTTGAGAGTTCGGCTTGGCGGCACGCGTCGAGCACATGTCGCGCTCGGTGGTCGGTCACCGCAAACACACCGCACGGCGCGGGGAGCGAGCGAAGCCATGTGGCCAGCTCTCGACTTTGTTCTAACCACACCTTGCCTTGGAAGCCGTACGTTGCCGTAGTTAGGTGAGCTTGGCATGTGAAGTTTGCTTCCGCGAGCCGTGCCACGAACCCCGCCTTGCGACCTTCGGAGAACTCTACATCCCGCAAGCCATAAAACGCAAAGTTTTGGAATCCACGGCGAATGAGATGCTCAGCTGCTAGCGCGCCGATTGCCGGGTTATTCACAATCGAGCGCGGTACTGGTGACTTCGGTAGCGCGCTCGAGATATTCACCACGGGGATTTTGAGCGTGGCGGCGATCGACGCTTCTTCAGCGGTATTGATCGCCGCCAGGATGCCGTCTCCCGACCATTCGGCGAGGTCCTTGATCGACAACCCGGCGGCTTCTGGCGCCGTGGTGAACGACCAACGAAGTTCATGCTGCGTGACGTACCGCAGCACGCCTTCGATAAAAAGTTCCTGGTGCGCCCCGCGGGGAAATGCGAGGGCAATGTCCATAAACCTTTCCATCCGACCCACCTCTCGGCCACCGTCGCGCTTGGCGGTGGAGTCCAATTTCATTTCCATCTTATTAGTCAGAGAAAACCCTGACCGGTTTTCGGCCGAGGACTGCTGCAAGGGGGGCGAGGAGATTAGCATAGTGAGATCACGTCTGACGAGACTTTCGCTACGATTTCAATATCCTCGATCTGACCCTCCAGAACTATGCCGATCAATCCTTGTTTCAAGACGCGCTCTCTCTTCGCCCTCGTTTGTGGTGGGCAAGCGCTAATGATTTCGGCACTTCACGCGAGAGCAGCCGACCCACCGACGCCGAAGCTGACAATCTCGCAAGCTAGCGGCGGTCCGCAGGTTTTTGTCGATGGCAAACTCTTCACCCAGTATCTTACCAGCTCCGGAGCCCGACCGGTGTTGTGGCCGGTCATCGGGCCCACCGGTAAGCCGATGACCCGTTCGTATTCGGTCGGGCCTGCCGAACCCGGGGAGGAGACCGATCACCCGCATCACCGTTCGATTTGGTTTGGCTACGAAGGTATCAACGGCGTAAACTACTGGCATGGGGGCGAGTTTGGCAGCGAGCGCACCCATCCCGCGGGAAGAGTACGGCATCGCGAGTTTCAGCGCGCCGACAGTGATGGCCGCACGGTGACTATTATCACCCGCAACGATTATCTCGATTCGCTCGGCGAGCGCGTCGCCGTGGATGAACGGCAACTCATGATTGGAGCCGATGCGAATTCGCGGTGGATCGACTTCATCATCGAGCTCAAGTCGCCCGGCCGTCCGCTGGTGATTGGCGACACGAAGGAAGGCGCCTTCGCGCTGCGTGTCAGTGAGAAGCTTCGTAGTGATCGCAACCCGGCGAGCGCGATTGTTACCAGCCGGGGCGACCGCAACGAAGCCGCGTGGGGCAAGCCGGCGGAGTGGGTTGATTATTCGGGCGAGATTGATGGCGAAGCGGTGGGCATCGCCATGCTCACGCATCCTAGCAGTCACCAGGCGGCGCCACGCTGGCATGTGCGGCCGTACGGGTTGTTCGCGGCCAATCCGTTCGGTGCGAAAGACTACTCGGGCGGCGCAGTGGAGGGGGGCCTGACGGTTCCAGCGGACAAAGCTGTGGTGCTCAGACATAAAATCGTGTTCCATCGGGGTGATTGCGAGACCGCGAAAGTGCAATCGATGTACGACGATTACGCGAAACAGGATTAGGACTCGCGATTCATGGGCGGATCAAACAATTCGCAACCGATTGGCGTGATTGGCCTCGGGCTGTTGGGCACGGCTTTGGCCGAGCGGCTACTCGGCGCTGGATATCGCGTATTGGTCTACAATCGCACCCGCGACAAAGCCGCGCCGCTAATTGCGCTCGGCGCCACATGGTCGGACAATCCACTTCGCGACTGCGACGTGTGCGTGGTTTGCCTGTACACGACCGAGGTGGTCGAGGAAGTGCTCGGCGAGCTTGGAGCTGCCTGGAGGCCGAAGGCCGTGTGCATCGATTGCACCACGGGTGAACCGACCGCCACGTTGGCGCTGGCTGAACAACTCCAGCGTCGCGGCGTGCGGTACTTGGAAACGCCAATCGCCGCTTCGAGCGACCAAACGCGGCGCGGGGAAGCCCTGGCGCTGGTGGCCGGCGACCAAGCGACCTTCGCAGAGGTCGAACCTGTCTTGCGAGCGCTCGCGCCGCGATCCATGTACGTTGGTCCTTGGGGTTCGGCCGCCAAGATGAAGCTGGTCAGCAATCTGGTGCTCGGTCTCAATCGGCTGGCGCTCGCTGAAGGGTTGGTCTTCGCCGAAAAAATTGGGCTCCGGCGCGATGTAGCGCTGCAGGTCTTCCAAACGGGCAATGCCAATTCGGGTGTGATGGAGACCAAGGGCGCCAAAATGCTCACGGGGGATTTCACCCCGCAGGCGAAACTTTCGCAACACGCGAAAGACGTGCGGCTAATGCTGGCTGAAGCGCAAGCCTTCGGCACAGCGCTGCCGGTTACCACGCTCCACTTGCAACTGTTGGAGGCGGCGGAGCGAATGGACCTCGGCGAGCTTGATAACTCCGCGATTTTGCGAGCCGTTGAGGCAGCTGCGCGCGGCGAGGTGAGCTCGCGATGATCGTTCGCTGGCTGTTGTGGTTGATCGTCGCTGGTGTGCTCACTGCGCAAGTCAGCGCCGCGCCGGCGCCTCTCTCGGTCGAGCGTTTGCGGTGCGAATCGCTGCGCGAACCGCAGGGGATTGATGTCGCCCGGCCGCGATTGTCGTGGGCTTATGCATCCACAGAGAAGAATCAGTTCCCCACGTACGGCGAAGTGCTGGTCGCCACTTCGCCGAAACTGCTCAATCCAAACGAAGCCGACGCATGGAGAAGCGGACCGCTGGAACTGCGCGGTCGGCCCTTCGTCGAATACACCGGCCAGCCGCTCAAGACGCACACGAAGTACTGGTGGAAAGTGCGCGCTTGGGGCGAAGGCCAGGAACCTTCGCCGTGGAGCGAACCGGCGCAGTTTGGCGCCGGAGTTTTGCAGCCCCGTGAATGGAACGCCAAGTGGATCGGCCGCGAAGTCCCGCCGCAGAAGGCGTATCTCACCGACGCCAAGTGGATCTGGTCGCAGGCCGACGCCATCGCACCGCCCGGCGAGTGTTGCTTTCGTCGGGTGGTCAACTTGCCGACTGATCGAACCTTGACCGGCGCCACGTTTCGTATCGCTGCGGATGATCGCGTCTCGATTTTTCTCAACGGCCGTGAGATCGGCAGCCGCAGCGGGCCGAACTCTACGAAGGAAATGGACCTGACGCATCGGCTCAAACCGGGTGAGAACTTGCTGGCGGTCGTCGCCACCAACGAAGGCGAGGCGCCGAGTTCTGCCGGACTCATTGCGTGGTTGCGGATGGAGTTTGATGAAGGCGATCCCGAGATTGTCGTAAGCGATGAAAGCTGGACTTGCACCACCAAAGCCCAATCGAATTGGCAGCAGCTCGACTTCGATGCGTCCAAATGGGGTGCGGCGGAGATCATCGGCCCGGTTGGCTGCAAACCTTGGGGACCGGTGCAGTGCGCTGAAAGCCGCCGGTTGCCTGCGCGGCATCTGCGGCGGGAGTTTACGAGCGAGAAACCAGTGCGAAGTGCGCTCGTTTCGCTGTGCGGGTTGGGGCTTTCCGAATTGTCGCTGAACGGAAATAAAGTCGGTGATCACGAACTTTCGCCGGCGCTGTCGCAGTATCCCGAAACTTCGTTCTACGTCACACACGATGTCACGGGGCAAGTGAAACGAGGCCGCAACGCGCTCGGCGTGCTGCTGGGCAACGGCCGCTTCTACGCGCCGCGAAGCCAGGTGTATGCCGCGATGCCGTCGTTTGGCGAGCCGAAATTGCTGCTGCGGATGACGATCAACTACGCCGATGGTTCGCAGCAAACGATCGTCAGCGACCAGTCGTGGCGTTTCTCTGATGCGGGGCCGATTGTCGCCAACAACGAATACGACGGCGAAGAGTACGACGCTCGCCGGGAACTGACTGGCTGGAATCAGCCCGGTTACGATGATGCCGAGTGGAGCGCCGCCGAAGTGCTCGCCGCGCCGAGCAAGCGCATTGCCGCGCAGCCATGCGAACCGATTCGTGTGACCGAGCGCATTCGGCCGAAGTTGGTCACGCCGCGCGGCGACGGGGTTTACCAGTTTGATTTGGGCCAAAACATCGTTGGCTTCTGCGAGCTTAAGGTGCGCGGCGCCGCAGGGCAGCGGATTACGCTGCGGCATGCGGAAACATTGCAGGCGGATGGTTCGCTCTACCTCGCGAATTTGCGTGGCGCCAAGGCGACGGACGCTTATATTTGCCGGGGCGGCGGCGAAGAAACGTATCGGCCCCGCTTCACCACGCACGGGTTTCGCTATGTGGAAGTCTCGGGATGCACCGAGCCGCTGTCCGCGGATTCGCTCGCTGGGTGCGTGGTGCATGATGATCTCGAACCAGTCGGCGAGTTCGCCTGCTCCAATGAGCTCGTGAATCGCATCTACGAAAATATTCGCTGGGGTACGCGAGGCAACTATCGCAGTATTCCGACCGATTGCCCGCAGCGCGATGAGCGGCAAGGGTGGCTCGGCGATCGACTGGAAGTGGCCCGCGGCGAATCCTATCTGTTCGATGTGCAAGCGTTCTATCGCAAGTGGCTCGGCGATATTCGTGACTCGCAGTTGCCCACGGGAAGTTTGCCCGATGTCGCGCCGGCGCACTGGCCGTTGTACACGGACAATGTTGTCTGGCCGAGCGCCGCATTCATCGTGCCCGACATGCTCCGCACGCAGTACGGCGACGACCGACCGCTGCGCGAACAGTACGAATCGCTGCAAAAGTGGACGACGTTCATGCGATCGTTTGTTAAGGAGGGGCTCATCGCGCGCGACAAGTACGGCGATTGGTGCGTCCCGCCGGAGGAGCCGACGCTGATCCATTCGCTCGACCCCGCGCGGACGATGAACACCACGCTGCTGGCTTCGCTCTTCTTCGCGCATGACCTTGATTTGCTCGGCCAGTATGCGGCGGTCGTCGGTGAGGCGAGTGAAGCCGAACAACTGGCGGCGGAAGCGGCGGCGATGCGCGGCGCCATTCATGCCAAGTACTGGGATACGGCGCGCGGGCAGTACGATAACGGAATGCAAAGCACAGCGGTGCTGGCGCTCGCGCTCGGCGCTTGCCCGGCGAGTGAGCGGGAGGTGCTTGCGAAGCAGCTTGCGCGGAAGATTGAAGTTGAAAACGGCGGGCATATTGGCACGGGGCTCGTCGGCGGGCAGTACTTGTGCCGGACGCTGACCAAAATCGGCCGGCCCGATTTGGTGCTGCGGTTGCTCACCAATCGCGACTATCCGAGTTGGGGTTACATGGTCGACCAAGGCGCCACAACCGTGTGGGAGCTGTGGAACGGCAACACGGCCGACCCGGCGATGAACAGTGGCAATCATGTGATGCTGGTGGGTGATTTGGTGACGTGGTTGTATGAAGACTTGGCGGGCATCGCACCCGCGGCGCCGGGCTTTCAGCGCGTACATTTGGCGGCGCAGTTTGTTGATGGCATCGATTGGGTGCGCGCAGCGCACGACAGCCCGTACGGAAAAATCCGGAGCGAGTGGCGGCGCGAAGCGCAGGACGTTCTATGGAGCGTGACGGTTCCGCCGGGCGCAAGCGCGACTGTGCATCTGCCTGCGGGAGCGCAGGAGATTGGCAGCGGGAGTTACGAGTTTCGGGTGAAACCGTAACGCGATAGGTTTGTTCTGGGGTGGTTAAAACGCGCGGGCCCGATTCTCGAAGAACGGGGCCCACGGCTAACGGTTAATTCTCAATGATTGGCAGTTTGCCCTCTGTATTTTGTCGTTGAAAGATAAAACGATGAGGCGCCCCATCTGAATCCCCCCGCAAGAGATCGGAAATCGGTCGGGCGCCGAGAGAAAACGGTCCCTCGGCGCGGCAAGCGCTGGGGATTAGCGCGAGCTCGGACCCTTCATTTTCGAACCCTGCACGCTACTGGGCGCCTAATTTTAGGAGCACTCTTGCTGAAGGTTCGCCTGCGCGGCCGCGCAGGCATTCTCTGAACCCTCGAGTGTCCCGCACTTGTGCGGCGCCGTGTGGCGTGCGTGATTATTTGTATAGTGCGGAGTGGCTACATTCTAGTCCGATTTTCAAAAAACTTTTGGAATTTTAAGTGGCTACAAATAGCACTTGACAGGGCGAGATGAGGAGTCTTGGAGTCTGGCGATGGTTGATTTTTTGATCGCATCCGTCGAATATGAAGCTATGGCTTTCGCTCGACGCTTAATAACACACAAATCGCTACTGGCGGCGCTCATCGCTATTCTTGCTGGGTTGCTGCTCATAGCGCCATTGGTTCCGTGGGTTTCGGTTCACAATTACGTTGACTTGAACTCGGGCAAGGAGAAGAGTGTTACGACTTATTTCTTTTTGCATACGACGACCACCATCAAGGAGACACTCTTTTCAGAACTAGCGGCGAGTGGTTTGGAAAAGGCGAAGGCATCATGGGTTCGCTGTCAAAGTTATTCGACGTTTAACCATATCTCTCCGCACTACCATGCACTTGGTGTGAACCTTGATCTCGAAATGATCGCCAAGTACCTGAAAGCTCTCGACGCCGACTCGCCGCTTAGGAAGAGCGTGAGTGCTGAGGCGTTAGGCTTGCTCCGCAAACAGCGTTTTAGTGAGCTTGAGGACTTAAGAGATAAATGTTGCGAGGCTCTGATGAAGTTGTATCCGTGACAACGCAACGTAGGGCGGATTGGCCGCGCTGCGGCAATCTGAGGGACGAGATCAATCGACACCCGTGGTGGGTTACTGCAAATGCGGATAACCCACCCTATAGAGTTCACCCTCCTACCAGAAACCGATACTTCCCTGACTCAATTTGCAGCACTGCGCGGTCGCCTTCGGCGGGCAGCACCTTCACGCCGGGCGCTTGATTGATCGCTCGCCCCGCTTCGGTCACATTGGCGCCCTTTTCGTTCGGTAGTTTCACAGTCGCCGTAGTATTCGCAGGAACCGTCACATCAAGCGTCAGCGCTTCTCCATCGCGTTCCCATCGCACATGCACGGGGCCGCGGATGGTGTGATGCGTCGCTTCAACCCACTTCAAATCGCCCACGGGCTGGGGGGCGATGATAATATTGGCGTAACCCGGGGAGGCGGGGTCGGGGGCGATTCCCGCGAGGTGTTTGTAGAACCACTCGGTGATGTGGCCGAGCATGAAGTGGTTGTGCGAGGATGTGTGGTTGGCGTCCCACGCTTCGGTCAGCGCCGTGGCGCCAGACTTAAGCTGGTAGCCGTAGCCGGGGCGGCTGTCTTGATTGATCATCTTGTAGATCACGTCCGAGTGGCCGCCGTGGGCGAGGGCTTCGAGCTCATAGCGGAAGCCGACGTCGCCGGCGGTGGTGGAGTGGTCGCGCTCGCGGATGTCGCTGACCAAGGCGGCCAAAGTCTTGGGGCGATCTTGCGGCTCAGCGAGGCCAAACTCGAGCGCCATCGCGTGGGCGCACTGGCTCTTGGTGGCGTAGCTGCCATCGGGGTGACGAAACTCCTGCACCCACGCGGCGCGGATGTCGGCTGCAAGCTTTTGGTAGCGCTGGGCATCTTCCGGATTGCCCAACAGCTGGGCGATCTTGGCCAGATGCTCGGCGGCGTGAAAGTAAAACGCGGTGGCGGTGATGCGCGGGGGGGTAAGCTGTGAGAAGCCGGGCTTCTCGGGGCCGATGTCGTACCAATCGCCGAGGCCTTCCTCCAGATAGTGGTTGGTCGCTCTCGACGTGAGATAGTCGAGATAGCGCTGCATCACGGGGTAGTAATCGCGGAGCAGCGATGCATCGCCGGTTGATTCGTAGTGTTGCCACGGCACGAGGATGACGGCTGAGCCCCACTCGGCGGCGGCGCGGAACGTGCCGTCGAACACCACATACTCGGGGGCGATGTTGGGCACCAGGCCGGTGTCGAGCTGCGAGTCGGCCATGTCGCGCATCCCCTTGATGAAGATGCGATCGGCGGCGAACTCGTACCGCACGCCGGGGCCGTTGAGATGGTACTGCTCGAGCCAGCCGAGCTTTTCGCGGTGCGGGCAATCGGTGAGCACGCTGACCAGGTTGGAGCGCTGCGCCCAGCGGACGAGCGTGCGAATGCGGTTCAGTAGTTCGTTTGAGCAGGCGAACTCGCCTGCGGGCTTGGCGGCGGAGTGAACGACCACGCCGGTTAACTTGGTGACTTGCGGGAGAACGGGTGAGTTATCTGCCGGCAGTTTATCGAGCTGCAAATAACGGCAGCCGGCGTAGAAGAATTGCGGGAACCAGGTTTCTGGCTGGTCGGTCGCCTTGGTGTACTGCCAGTAGGCGGGGCCGCGATTGCCGCCGCAAGTGCCGCGGTCGATCGCGCCATCTTCCCGCACTACCTCGGCATGGGTGAGCCGCACGGTGCTGCCAGCCGGGCCGGTGACGGTGATGCGCGGCATGAACGAGGCGTTCTGGCCGAGGTCGATCACTTCCTGCCGCTCGCCGAACTGTTTGCGAGCAACGGGTGAGATTTCCTCAATCGCGCGGATCGGCGGAGCGGAACTACACAGACCGCGCAGCCCGTCGCTGGACCCCACCAGAATAACCGCATTGGGCCAAGCAGAATCGTCGAACCCAGCAGACTTCCACCCGCGTGGGTTTTTGCGCGCATCAAAATCTTCGCCGCCGTAAATATCGCTGAACGTGACGGGCCCCGGCGTGCAGCGCCACAAGTCGTCACTCGTCACGAGCTGCCGCTCGCCATCGGCGTATTCGATCTCAAGTTGCACGATAGCGCGCTGCGGCCCAAAGGTGCCTTGGAACTTGCTGAAGCGGTGGCGCCGTTCCGTGTGGTGCATGCCATCGCCGAGCGCGATGCCGAGGGCGTTTTCCCCCGGCGACAAGAGCGCGGTGACATCGTGCGTTTCGTACAAGCAGGTGCGATTGTACTTGCTCCAGCCGGGCGCGATCAGATTGTCGCCCACCTTGCGGCCGTTGAGGAACAGCTCGAACTGCCCCAGCCCGCAGACATGCACGACGGCCCGCTTCACGGCGACGCGCGCGGGGAACTCCGTCCGCATGAGGATCGATTCGGTTTGCCACGGCGCCACGATCCACCGGGCTTTCCAATCCTCGGGCTTTAGCACGCCCATCGTCCAGGTGGCGGGCGCACTCCATTCACTTGGTTCGTCACGTTCGTTCCAGGAGCGGACACTCCAAAAAACTTGTTGCGAAGTTGTGAGCGGTTTGCCGGCGTAGGGCACGAGTACGGTGTTGGTGGATTCAATTCGTCCCGAATCCCACAGATCCCCCTGCCCTGCTGCCAAGAGTTCCGGCGAGGACGCAACGAGCAATTGATATGCCGTTTGTTTGGCGCCGCGCTCTTCGCTGGCGACTTGCCAAGAGAGTCGCGGGGTAGCGATATCGACACCGAGCGGATCGGCGGCGAACTCGCAGGTAGGGTTTGTGATGGTGAGGGCGGCGCACAACGGCGAAGCGAGCGCGAAGAGCAGCACGAGCGGGCGATGGATCAAGATGAGCTCCTGATGAGAAAATCAGCCGGCAGGCGCTAGCCTCCGGTCGTGATTGATTGATTTTCACCCATTTTACGCGAACCGGAGGCTAGCGTCTGCCGGCTGATGGAACAGCTATACGCCACAATTGCCGCATAATCTGACTCGCAAACCCAACGATTCCGCCATCGCGGCTTTCACGGCGAGCGAGCGGTCCGCCTCGGCGGCGCTGGTGGCGTAGTTGACTTGGATGTGGTTGCTCTTGTGCTGGGCCATCAGTTGGTCGCGCGAGACGCCATGGAGGACGGCGTGCATAATGGGCCACTCGGGGGTGGTTGCTTGCCAGCGGCGTTCGGTTTCGGCGCGGGGCAGTTTCACCACGCTGCCGCGGCCGAGGTCAATCGCGAGGGCGTTGTCTTCCACGTAGATGCGGGACCAGACGATTTCGCCCGGCTTCGATATTCCGCGGAGCGTGCTGCCGCCGTTGGGGAAGTACATGGCCGGTTGGCGGAAACCCTCAGCGCCCCCCCAGCCGCCAATGAAGTGCGCTGGCGGCGCGGAACCGCTGATTTCGAAGACCCAGACGTATTCGCTGGTCGTGCCGCTGTGATCCTTGTCGGCCCAGCGGACATCGTGCAGGGTGTTCTCTACGGGTTGACCGAGCGCACTTTGCACGCGGTAGGTAATGAGGCCGTCGAGCCCGGCGCATTCGTCCACTTCGTTGAAGTGCGGCAATGGTTCGTTCTCGTAGAGGACGCGCTGGCCGTCGCGGCTGCGGACCGGCGGGCGCTCGCGGTTGTTGAGTGTGCCCTCGACCAAATCGCTCGCCGGCAACAAGTCTTTCAAGCCCTGCTGGTATTGGATGCCGATTGTCGCGCAGCCGAAGTCATCGGCAAGTCTGACGGCGGCGATGTAGGTTTTGCACTGGAGCAGAATCTGCGCTTCGGTGAGATGCTCGGCATGATTCGGGCCAGTGTGGAACTTCATGCCGTGGCTGAGGAACCAATCGTAGACGGCCCGGGCTTCGGCGTCCGAGACTTGAGTGGTTTCGTAGTACAGCGCCGATTGGCTGAGGCGTTCCTTGAAGACACCGGTCGGATGCAGCAGATGATCGGGGATGATGGCGTTGAACATCCCCATGCAGCCTTCGTCGAAGACGCCCATAATTGCCTTGTTGCCTTTGAGCTCGGCGGCAAGTTTTGCGCCCAACTCACGGGCCTCGGCGGGCAACTTCACGTCGCGCAGTTCTCGCACATGGCGGCGCTCGTGGTTACACGAGCCGGTGGCGAGCCAAGTATTGAGGCGGCTGGTGAAATATTCGTCGGTAAAGTCTTCGCTCCAGAGGGTGGAATACTTCACGCCCGCTTTGGTGAGCGAGCCGTTAAGGTTGAGCATCCCCACCAGCCCCGGCCAAGTGCCCGACCAGTTGGCGAGGGTGAGAATCGGCCCGCGATGCGTGGTGAGCCCGGCGAGCACGTGATGGCTGTACTGCCAGACCGCTTCGGCGACGATCAGCGGAGCGTTCGGGTCGATCGTGCGAAAGACCTCCATCCCTTGCCGCTGGCTGGAGATGAAGCCGTGCTTCTCGGCGGCGTTGTATTGATGCGCGCGGACGAGCTCGTACCCGGCAGCGCTCAGCGCGGCAGCGAGGGTGCGTTCGAGTTCCTGCTGCGCGGGCCAGCAGCGCTGGTTGGCGGAGAGGCGTTGGTCGCCGCTGGCGATGAGTTGAACTCGCTTGGAGCCAGTATTCATAATTGTAATTGTTAAGGACGATTAAGTTGCTGGAGAAGAAAATCGATTGATTCGCCCGCTGATTGTTTACGTTCGCGGGTGACGAAATTCGTATCGGCGCCAGCGGCCGAGTAGGCGGTGCGGGTGACGACCGGCTCGGCACTGGCGGCGATCCAGAGGGGCCGCGGCGCCACAAGGGCCAGCATACCAGGAAGATCGCCATACTTCACGGCGCCCGGCAAGAACTGCGGGGAACGCCACGATTTCACGTCGGCGAAGCGGAAGTCGGCGTCCTCAATCGCAACGGCGGCGAGCTTATCTCCAGCGAGCGCAGCGGCTGCAGCGGCGTAGGGCGCCGAATGGTCCCGCGCGTACAGGGCGATCGGCTTAATGATCGGACGTTGTTTGCGCAAGAAGTCGAGCAAAGTGAGTACATCGGCCGTTCGCTGAGCTACCAGCGTGCGATTATAGCCGAGTGTGAGAGAGGGAACGGGCCGAGGATCATCGATCACGCGCATCTCTGTGGCGGCTTTGTCAAAGGGATCGATGGCGATGATCGCGACGTTGGCGTCGAGCAGTCGCTGGGCTGGCGCCGAGATTTTCCCTTCGGCAGAGATGACATCGTTGGTCCCATGGTCGCTCAACCACACGATCAAACCGCTCGGGATTGCTTGTGGCGTGACAAGCACCGAGTTGATCTGTTCGCCGCTCGCCGGTCGCTCCACGGTGATTTCCTGTCGGTTGAAGGTGTCGAGGGCGACAGGCTTTTCCATCGTGGCGGTGACGTCGTCGGCTTCGACCGGTTGATGACCAACCATCACTTCCAGCGCGCCGCGCACCATCGAGCGATACTTCTCGAGGCTTTGCGCATCGTGCGGCGTGAACTTGTTAAGCGCTTCAGCACCCAGCCGCTCCATGGTGCGGAGCAGCTTGACTTCATGCTCGCGGCCAGCGGGAGGCGCGGGATGCTCATCATTCCACACGCACAGTTCCTCGGGGGTAAGCGGCTGGAAATCTCGCTCGACGATTGGCTCCGCGGCGCCGATTGACAGGTGACGATTGAGCCACGGGTACATCGCCGCGCGGCTGGCGAAGTTGTAGTTGTGCGGGTACTGCGTGAGCGACGCGAGGTCAACTTTCTCATCGACGTGGTAGAGACGGTAGAGCGCTTGCAGTTCTGGCAGTCCGCGCTGGATCATGTCCCGCGTCCAGTCGTCGGCGCTCGCCATGCCGAGCGCGCGGGGGGCGATGAGCGCGGCGAAGTCTACATTCCCGGCGCCGATGCGCAGGCAGCACGCATTCTCGCAGCCGCAGCCTCCTTGCATGGCGGTGGAAACCATCACCACGGGGAACGCAACCTTGGGCCGCTCGTCAACTGCGCAGAGAATAAAGGTCTGAGTCCCGCCGCCGCTGGCGCCGGTGACGGCGATGCGCTCGGGATCAACGTCGGGGAGCTTTTCGAACCAATCGAGCGCGCAGAGCGAGTTGTAGGTTTGCAGTCCAAATGGGCCGAGCAATCGCGCTTCGGCCGCCGTGCTATAGAAGCCGTATTCGGCGGCGCCATCGTTAATCGATTCGACCGTTGGGGCGTGAATCTGCTCCTGGGTAAACTGCTTGCTATCGCTGTAGCCAAGCATGTCATACATGAAGACCACGCACCCCATCCTGGCCAGCTGCACGCAGCGGGCTTGCAACGGGTAGCGGCCGGCGGGGTCGTAGCGTTCGGCGCCAAGCGCAAGCTGCTCGGCAAACTCTTTGTCGTTCCAGCGATGATACCGACCGTTGGACCAATGGCCGTAAGGACACAACACGCCTGGCGCCTGGCCATCGCTATTCTTCGGCCGATAAAGATTGCCTGTGACGAACTGCCCGGGGTAACTTTCGAAGTAAACATGCTCGACCGTGTAATCGCCGCGGTCGATCTTGGTATGCACGGTGGCGCGGGGCGTGGGCCGCGCAGGCATCGGCCACAAGCCGGACGCCACCAGAATCTGCCGCTTTACACGCTCGCGGCGCACTTCCCACTCGGCCAAAGTTTTCGGCGGGTGAAAGGGGAAGTAAGCGGTCCGGAAATTCACCAGCGGGCCGAGGCGGGCGTCGGTAGGTTGAGTAGCGGGCTTAGCGGCTTGGGCCTCTCCGAAGCCGAGCGCGAGAATGGCAAGAAAGCACAGCGGATTAAACTGGCGAATGAGCATGAGTGAGTGCGAACGAGCAGGATTTTCAGAAGCCGCGAAGAGTAGACGCGTCTTGTTTAACACGGAGTCCCGTCGGCGGCGAGCGACCCCCGTGAGAAATTACCGAATACAGGGCAAGATCGACAGTCGCTGCGGTTTGGAATGAAGGGAAGCTGCTAGTGACGCTTTTGAGCAGCGCACTTCAGTCA
Source organism: Pirellulales bacterium (assembly GCA_022841705.1). Classification (GTDB taxonomy): domain Bacteria; phylum Planctomycetota; class Planctomycetia; order Pirellulales; family Lacipirellulaceae. Next base: position 1,837,373 of record JALHQZ010000001.1, on the reverse strand, counting down.
TCGGAGCCGTAGAGCACTCAGCCTACTGACATGCCCGTCTAAGCCGTTTCAATTCTCGAAAAGAGTCGAGAAATGTGCAACTGGCTTAACCCAGCGTCTCGGAGGGACACGCCCTCATAACATTACGCAAGAAGCTCATGCACCACGCGGGCCGGCACCACGCCTGTGAGTTTCTGATCGAGCCCTTGGTGCTTAAAGGTCAGCCGATTGTGATCGAAGCCCAGCGTGTGTAGCAGGGTGGCGTGCAGGTCCCGCACGTGGACGGGGTCGCGGGTCACATTGAAGCCGAAGTCGTCGGTTTCGCCGAGCGTGATGCCGGGCTTGATACCCCCGCCGGCGAGCCACATGGTGAAGGCGTTGGGGTGATGGTCGCGGCCGGCGCTGCGGTCGTTGGGGTCGCCTTGGACCATCGGCGTGCGGCCGAACTCTCCGCCCCACACAACGAGCGTGTCGTCCAGCAGCCCGCGCTGCTTGAGGTCGGTAATCAAGGCTGCCGACGCGCGGTCGGTGGCGGCGCAATTTTCGGCGATGTCGGGGACGAGAAAGCCGTGCTGGTCCCACGCTTCGTGAAAAATCTCGACGAATCGCACGCCCCGTTCCACGAGGCGACGGGCGAGAAGACAGGTGTTTGCGAAGGAGCGTTTGCCGGGCTCGGCGCCATACATTTCGAGAATGTGTTTGGGCTCTTGCGACAAGTCCACCGCTTCCGGCGCGGCGGCTTGCATCCGGTACGCCATTTCGTAAGCGGCGATGCGGGTGGCGATTTCCGGATCACCCATCACGCTGAGGTTCTGCTGGTTAAGGGTGTTGATGGCGTCGAGCGACGCCCGCTGCAGCCGCTGATCGACACCTGGTGGGTTGTTAAGGTACAGCACGGGGTCGCTATCCGTGCGCAGCTCTACGCCTTGATGCGTGGTCGGCAGAAAACCGCTGCCCCAGTTCGAGCACCCGCCGCTGGGGCCTTTGTTGCCCGTGCTGAAGACGACGAACCCGGGTAAGTCGGCGCATTCGCTCCCCAGGCCGTACATCAGCCACGAGCCCAAGCTCGGCTTGCCGAATTGCTGTGAGCCAGTGCTCATGAGAATTTGCCCCGGTGCGTGGTTGAACGCGTCGGTCTGCATGGAGCGGACAATTGCGATGTCATCGGCCACCTTGGCGAGGTGCGGCAGCAATTCCGAGATTTCGGCTCCGCTGTGGCCGTGCTTGGCGAACTTGAACTTCGGCCCCATGAGCGTGGAGTTCGGGTTGATGAACGCCGCGCGATAACCCTTAAGGAGTTCGGCGGGAGGCATCTGGCCATCGTACTTGGCAAGCTGCGGCTTGTTGTCGAAGAGTTCCAGATGGCTTGGCGCCCCTGCCATGAAGAGATAGATCACATTCTTGGCGGTGGCTGGTCGCTGCGGCGGCAGGGTGGTGGCGCGGGAGCTGCGCGCGCAGAGTGCTTCGACCGCCACTGCGCCGAGCCCGACTCCGCATTGCTGCAAGAACCACCGTCGTGCGATGGCGGAGCCGGATCCTAAGGGGAGATTATTGTGCATAGTTATTGCTTGGTAATTGTTTCGTCGAGATTGAGCACGACCCGCGCGAGCGCCGTCCACGCCGCTTGACGGGCCAGTTCTTCCCGAGGCAATCCGGTTGAGGCGGCGCCCGTTAATTCGTGGGCGGTGGAAACTTGGTTTGTAAACTGGCCGAATTGCTCGCTGAGAAACTTGTTGAGTGTTTCCTTTTCAGCGGTGGACGCAGGGCGGGCGAGGCACGTTTGCACCAGCCAATCGATCCGCTGCTCATCATTCGCCACGGGTGCTGCGAGTGCGCGCTGCCCCAGCGCCCGCGAGCAATCCATGAACACCGGTTCGTTCAGCAGCGTGAGGGATTGCAGCGGCGTGTTGGAGCGCGGCCGACGAACGCAAGACGTTTCGCCCGTACAGGCATCAAATGCTGAGAAGGCAGGGTATGGCGTCGATCGGTAGCGGAACGTGTACAGTCCTCGCCGATACTGCTGTCCCCCGGTGCTGGTCAACCACGACTTATCACCGTAACTGTTGGGCGGCCGGAACAAAAACTCGGGAGCCGTGGGAAAAACGCTGGGCCCGCCGACCTGCGCATCAAGCAGCCCGCTGACCCGGAGAGCGATGTCGCGCACCACTTCGGCATCGACGCGAAAACGAGGTCCGCGGGCGAGCAATGCGTTGGCGGGATCGCGCTCAAGAAGTTCGGGCGTCACCCGAGACGTCTGCTGGTAGACCTGCGACGAAACAATCAATCTGTGCAGTCGTTTGATTTTCCAACCGTGTTCCATCAGGTCAACGGCTAGCCAATCGAGCAGTTCGGGATGCGTGGGAGGGGCGCCTTGTCGGCCCAAGTCGGCGGAGGTGGAAACGAGCCCCTCGCCGAAGTAACTCTGCCAGACACGATTGACGACCGCCCGCGCCGTGGTGGGGGATCGCCGATCGACCAGCCATTTGGCGAGCGCGAGCCGCGGCGGATCGGCGCCCGGGTTGAAGTCGTGCAGGTACTCGATTCCACCGGGCTGAACCACTTCGGCCGGTTTAAGGAAGTCGCCGCGCTCAAGTCGATGCGACACTCGAGGCACAGTTCGCTCAACGGCGGCAAGCTGGGTTGTTCCTTCGGGATATTGGCTCCACAGTTCTTCGATGCGGTGATTGGTCGGCGTCCAACTCGCAACGGTGGTCCGGTAGAAAGCAAACGCAGTTTGCTTCTCGCTCGTGCTCCAGGTGGCTGGATCGCGTGCGAGCAATTGCCTTACGGCGGGGGGGACGGGGTCTGCTTCGGCGTCGCGAGAATCCGTCCACGACAGTCGCAATCTCCCGATTGTGTTTTGGTGGCTGGCGTTGCCGTTGGTTCCACCGTGGGATTGCACGAGCGTCAGCGCAAGCTCGCCGCCGCCGCTGGCGTCGAGTGGCTCGGCAAGTTGGAACACGGCTTGGCGTGAAGAGTTCCGACGAACCGGGCCAAAATCGATGCCCCAAGCGCTCAGGTCGTCGCCGTCGATGGCAAAGCTCGGCGGTCCGATGAGCCGTTGTGCGGGTTGATCGCTCGCAAACCGTTTGTTGAGCGGAGTGGCAGGCAGTTCCAAATCGGCGGACGCATTCTTCAGCGATAGCTGGCGAGCCTGTTCCGGAGCACCCGTAGGAGTCCAAATCGCCTTAAGTTCCGTTAAGGCACAGCCTCCATCCACTGCTCGCCCCGGACCATTGCAGGGCAAGCTCGTGTCGGTGAGCAGTTCCAAGCGAATCGCGCTGATGAGAGGGGCTTGAATTGCGGTAACGTAACGCGGCGAAAGGGCAATCGGCGAGTACCCTTGCGCCAGCAGTGAGCCGTCTGCCATGACCAAGTGCTTTTGCCCGTTTTCATCATGCACTTCGGGCCGCATGACTTGCCAGCGGTCAGCGGGAACGCCAGACCGCTCCGCCCACCGCGCTAAGCGCTCTGGCCAATCGGGCTGCGCAGCGGCCAACTCTGCTTCCAGCCGCGCAATCTCGCTCAGTACCCGGTGCCGTTCACGCTCTTCCTCGGGCGTGTAAACCGGAATCGTCGCTTCATCAAAGTTATTCAGACACGCCAGCAGCCGATAGTAGTCGGTGTGCGAGATCGGGTCATACTTATGGTTGTGGCATTGGGCGCAGTTGACGGTTAGCCCCAAGACGCCTTTTCCGATGGCGTCGAGCCGATCGAACATCGCTTCCATGCGGAATTGTTCGGGATCGATGCCCCCTTCTTCGTTAACCATCGAGTTGCGCAAGAATCCCGTGGCGACACGCTCGTTCTGACTCGCATTCGGCAGGAGATCACCGGCGATTTGCTGGATGATAAACTGGTCGTAGGGCAGATCGGCGTTGAGGGCGTTGATCACCCAGTCGCGGTACATCCACACATCGCGCGGTTTGTCTTTTTCAAACCCATCGGAGTCCGCGTAGCGGGCCGCATCGAGCCACACTCGGGCCCAGCGCTCGCCGAAGTGGGGCGAGGCGAGTAAGCGCTCGACCGTTGCCGCATAGCCTTCGGGCGTGGCAAGTTCCGCGGCGCCGTGGACCTCGGCTTCGGTTGGCGGCAGGCCCACCAGATCAAGAGATAACCGGCGCAGCAATTGGTGCGGCTCGGCTCGTGGCGACGGCTCCAAGCCCGCCGCTTGCCACTGGTGCTGTACCCAGGCGTCGATGGGGTTAATTGCTGCACTGGCGCTCGCTGGCAACTCGCGTTTGGTGGGCTCCGTGAATGCCCAGTGCTCAACGTACTCACCGCCGGCCACCATCCATTGCCGAAGAACTTCCACTTCCGCGGCCTTGAGTGGCTTACCCGTTTCAGGCGGCGGCATCACCAGATCGGGATCGGTGGAAGTGATCCGCTCCAGAAGCGTCTCGCCCAGCACCGCTTCGGCGCCGCGCACGTCGCCGGCACTCTCCCGCTCGTCGAGCCGCAACTCAGCCTGCCGATGATCCGCATCCGGCCCATGACAAGCAATGCACTTATCCGAAAGAATCGGCCGCACTTCTCGATTGAAATCGGGGCTGACCTTAGCTTGAACTGGTGACCCCTGCTCTCGCGACCCCAGCTCCCGCGTCCCAGCGCTAACTTCGAGATTGGTTGCCGCTTCGTCTCCAATCGCAACTCCGCAATACGCCTCCAACGCGCAGCAGAATCCGATTATCAACAGCAGTGCGCGGCAGTGAATCATTGCGCGGTCTCTCCATCGTTTCGGCCTCCCCATAATGTAAAAACCCTTCCGTCGATATCAAACGGAATGTGGCGCACTGAACCATCGCAGAAGGAGGCGTTGATTCCGGCGGGATGAGAGCTGCCAAAACGACCTTTTAGTCCGTCAACGGTTCGATCAGGGAGCGGCGCCCAAGGATCACCTTCGGGGGGTTGGTAGCCTTTATTCGTAAAACCTTGGTTGTCCTGGTCATGTCCAGTATACACACACTGGTCGTCGGAGGAGTCATCTCCCGATTCGGTGTTGTTGGGATTGAGGTATTTCTCGCCGACCAGCATCGTTTGAGTGGTGCCATCCGAAATCTGGCCAATTCTTACGAGACTTCGTTGGTAGACTACACCGTTGTAGTAATTTCGGTTCTTGGTGTTCCAGCCGTAAGTGGCGATCTGGCTGGTTCCGGGGCCTTCTTGTTCTCCTTCGTTTTTATTGCCGGCATTGGCCCGATAGTCCCCGCGAAATACGAAGCAGTTGCCAGGATTACAGGTCGGCAGGTTATAAGCCAAAATCGGATGGCGCGCGACCAGCGGGTAAACCGTCACCCCTCGTTTTGACGGACAGATGTAATCGGGTACCGGGGTCGAAACCAAGGTTGTCAGTTGTGCATAACGAAGTGGCTTATCCGTGATGCCTGCACCGAGATTACGTTGATTTTGTAGCTCGATGTAATTGAGGATGTTGTACGCCCAGCCGCCAGGTTGATCGACGCCGTAACCTTTATCGGGGTCGCCAATCCACCTGAACCCCCAGCCGCCCGTCGGCAAGCGGCGCATCGCTGCTTCGTGGTTCAGCATCGCTAGCGCAATTTGCTTCACATTGTTTGCGCAATGCGTTCGGCGCGCCGCTTCGCGCGCCCCCTGGACCGCGGGCAGCAACAGCGCCACCAAAATGCCGATAATTGCGATCACTACCAGCAGTTCCACGAGCGTAAACGCGGAGCGGGCGATGATGGCGATGCGGAATGGATGATCGGACCGTGCCATAGCTAGTCGTTCCTACCCGGACCAATTTTTCAGCATTTTTCCGAGCTTTATTCCGCGACCTGATTGAGCGAGTTATTGGGCACGATGAACTACGCTCAGTTTCCAGACGGTGCCACGGTTCACCGCGAACTTTTTGCTAGCCGATTTGGCAGCAGAGTTGCTAGATGCAGTTCCACCGACTGCACGATGGTTTGCACCAGCAGTCGATCGCTCTGCGGCAACGCGCTAAACGGCTCGGCCAGCTCCGCGCTGCCGAAGCCTTGGCTTTCGAGCGCCGCCTTGACGCCTTGAATCACGGCGGGCACGGGGTTCGTTCCCAGGCGATAGATCTCGCCTAGTTTCAGCACCAGATCTTCGTGCTGCGATAATGATTCGCCAGCGGCCGCCGCTTCATAAAGCGCGATAAACAACTCCGGAAAAATGTTGGCGCCCCCACACACGCCGCCACGCCCCCCAAGTCCAATTGATGCGCCGAGCAAATGTTCGGGCCCGATCAATAAGCTGCACTCGGGCCGCTGGCTCACCAGCGCGCCCATCTTGGAAAAGTAATCCAAGTCGCCTGAGCTATCCTTGACGCCCACGATGGCGGGCAATTCCAGTAGCCGCCGCACGGTGGCGGGCTCGTACCACGTCTTGGTCAGCGCCGGCATGTTGTAGAGGAACAACGGCAGCGGCGAGTTGCTGACAAGCTGCTCGGCACAGCGGAACAGATCTTCTTGATCGATCGGGAAATAGCAGGGCGGCGCGAGCACGGTGGCTTGAGCACCTTTGTCGGCCGCGAAGCCCGCCAGGTCGATTGATTCCGCCAGCGCTGTGTCGGTTACGCCCACGAGTACGGGCGTTCGGCCGGCGGCTTGGCGACATACGCGCTGCACGACTTCGCGTCGCACAGCGCCACCAAGTGACGGGCCCTCCCCTGTGGTGCCCAACACGAAGAGTCCGTGAACGCCCCCCGCAATCAGCCGCTCCACCAGCCGCTCTAAACTTGCCACATCGAGCGCGCGATCGAGTGTGAGCGGCGTCGCCATCGGTACGACGATTCCCTGCAGGGGCCCCTGCAAGGCGCCTGATAGCCGATCGAATGAACCTCGCGAAGTATTCATAGACAAGTTTGAGGGCATTAGTTGGGAAGCGGAGCAAGCGCTAGCTGGTTGGGATCGACGATCACATGCTTGATTCGCTGCCGCTTCCAGGTGTAAGTGATATGAACGAGGCCGTCCGTTGTTTGAATGACTGCCGGGTAGGAAAACTCGGCGCCGGGAGTGTGTTCAAGTTCCAATGCCGATTTCCAAGTCCGACCATCGGTCGAGATTGCCACGTTCAATGGGCTCCGCTGGCGGTATTCGCTGGCATGGTTGTAGACAAGCAGCTGCCGACCATCGGCGAGCGTGACCGCGTCGGTTCCTGAACTCGGGTTCGGCAGACCTAGTTGTGTCATCTCGCCCCAGGTGTGGCCATTGTCTTCGGACCAGATTTGGAAGAGCCCACTCGCGCGCGTCCGGCCGAGCGCTTGTAATCGATGTTGGCCGTAGCGCAAGATGCTGGGCTGAATCGCGGCGATCTTTTCAGGATCGTTCACGGCCGCGCTCCGGGTCCACGTGTCGCCTCCATCGGTGGTGCGTTCGAAGTGAACTTTCCAGCCCGCCTCTTCCGAACTCGAAGGCGAAAGGAACTCTCCTGGCGCCAGCTCGATTGGTTTGTTCTTAATGGGGCCCAAGATTCCATCGGGCAAGCGGCGCGGCTTTGACCACGTGTGGCCACCATCAGTGGAAGTGATGACCATTCCCCACCACGCTTTTGGTTCTGGCCCCACTTTGTAGAAGAGCATCAGTGGGCCAGCGCTCGGCTGAAACAGGACAGGGTTCCAAGTAGGAAAGCGTACTTCGGGTGATTCAACTCCGTTGGCCACTTCGCGCGGTGTGGACCAACCCGCTTCAGTTTTATGAGCCAACCAGATTCCGACGTCAGGATGCCGTTCGTGTGTCCCGCCGAACCAAGCGGAGACTAAACCGGTGGGCGTTTCCGCCAATGTTGAAGCATGACATTCCGGGAACGACGCGGATGTGTAGATATACTCTTCCTGCACAACTCCCGGCTGCGCGGCGCGAAGGGATGAACACGCCAACAGTACGGCGCCGAAGATCAATCGCAAGAAAATGTCCGTCGTGAGCATGCGCGAACGGGGGATGAATTGTAGGAGAAGTCTCGGTTTCATTTAGCATATCCGTGATGACTCAGCAGTGCGGTTGATCCCCCGCCTTATCTTGAGACACGGAAATCGAACGAGTGGAAAGTGAGAGGGAGGACGTTTCGACGAACTGTGTTCCACCGGCGCGAAGCAGTTAGGAAAGCCGGTCCACACTGCCGCGACGGTCCCAGTCTGAAAGCCAACAGCGGAGTTAGCTCCGCAACTTCGGCTCGGGTATTTGCGGTTGCGCGACGGTTTGCAGGCCACTTTTTAGCCAGTGGCAGGACAGGACCAGCGCCACATTGCCACAAGCGCCAGCAGATTGAGGATCCGATAGCGAATGCGGAAAAACGGTGACAGAAATCGCACGTACCATGGGGCGATGGTAAGAACACCACTTTTGTCGCGGTTTTGCTGGGCATTTGCCGCCCCCGATCGGTTTGCGTTTTTCGGACGATATTTTGCAGATTGGGGAGAGCGAAGCTGATTGACGTTTTCTTCGCGAATGCACAAATTAGCTGAAGTGGCACTGGAATCCCAGTGGTTTACCAGTGCCATTCCAAACTTTTCCGAACGACTTTTCCCTGCATTCGGTCGGCCTAACGCCGACTGTTGCATCACTCCTTCAGCGGTTAGGCCCCTCATGCCTGCATCCCGGTCGCAACAAGCCTATTGGCAGCTTCACGAAAAGATTTCCTCCGGGGAATTGGAGCCTGGCTCGGTCGTCTCGGAGGCTTCGCTCGCTAAGGACCTGGGGCTGAGCCGTACGCCCATTGGCGAGGCTCTGCGGCGGCTCGCCGAAGAGGGAATTGTCGAGCAGGTGCCGCGTTACGGCACAATTGTTCGTGAGATTCCCACCTCGGAACTCGCCGAATTGTTCGAGATTCGCGAAGCGCTCGAGGGGATGGCCGCGGGTAAAGCGGCAGAGCGAATGACTCCTTCGTCGCTGGAGGACATTGCCCGGCTCTGCGACACGATCGACCACGAAATTGCGAGCGCTAAGGCACAGCACGCGAAGCGCTTGGAAGATGAAGCTTTGCGACGGTTCTTGGCGGCTGACATGGCGTTTCACCTCGTGATCATCGCGTCGGCTGGCAATCGGCGGCTTCTGGACATGATTCAGCAAACCCGCAGCGTGTCGCTGATGTTCAAGGCTCGCCGCGGCGAGCACTCGATCGAACGGGTCCAGCAAGCCGCCAGCGCTCATCGCGCAATCCTGCAGGCTCTCACTCAGCGCAATGCCGAGGAAGCGACCCGACTGGTGGTGAGCCATATTCGCGCATCGCGAGAGCAATCGCTCGTCGAGCGTCCGCGGGAGCGCAACGGCGTGAATCTCGGCACAATTAACCTCCCGCACTTTGTGAAACAAAACCTAGCGGAACTCAACTTGTAACTCTGCTGCTTTTTCGTAGGAAGCCTCCTGTAACGACAATTTTTCCCCCTCGATCACCTTTTCTTTTTCTACAAAAGCCTTTTCGGTACGTATTGACTTAGAGGATGTGTGACCCATGAGTACTATGACTGCTTACGCTCGTCCGCTGGCTCCCGTTGCTCCGGCGCCCCGCCGACACTTCGAAGATCAGTTTGGCGATCACTTCGCACAGCGCAATAATTGGTCGGTTTCTGCAAATTGCATCGAGTCAGCACGTGAAGCCGACGGCGACTCGGCCCCCGCTTTCAACGTTGATGATGATATTGTCCAACAAGCGCTGCAGATCATTTGGAGCCCCACCCGACAAGCGATTGGCGTGTACGACATCGCTCGGAAGCTGCCGGTGACGCGCCGCACACTCGACCGTCGCTTCTCGGCGGCGATGGGGCGCAGTGTGTTGGAGGAAATCAATAACTGCCGGCTGACCCGCGCGAAACGGCTCCTCAGCGAAACCGATTTGCCCGTGAAAACTGTTTCGTACTTGGCCGGGTTCCCCAGCCGGGAGCGGATGCGGCTATTGTTTCTCGCTGAACTTGGCATGACGCCCAGCGATTACCGCGTGCAGATGCAGGAGAGCGAAGCGACTTCGTCGTTCGCGGTGGTGGCGCACAATTAGCATTTGTTTAGCGTTGGATTTTTGATCCCAGCTTATCCCTGTTTTCTTCGCTCGAGTCCTTCCCACCTCATGCCAACTTCGGAGCCTATTTCGATGTCCCGCCCGACCAATGCTCGCAAGCTGTGCGGCTTCACCCTGGTTGAACTTCTCGTAGTGATCGCCATCATTGGCATTCTGGTGGCGCTGCTCTTGCCGGCCGTTCAGGCAGCACGCGAGGCAGCGCGGCGAAACCAGTGTAAGAATAACTGCAAGCAGATCGCGTTGGCGATGTTGAACTTTGAAAGCACCAACCGGAGTTTCCCAGGCGGTGGTTGGGGATTTCGTTGGATGGGAGATCCCGACCGAGGAGGCGGAAAGGGACAGCCCGGAGGGTGGGTATATCAAGTCGCCCCATTTATGGAGGAAGTCGCATTAGCAAGTATTGGAAAAGGATTGCAGGACGCGTACAACAATCCTACTTCTCCAAAGAAGCAAGCTTTGGCCCAGCTAATGGCGCAGCCTATCCCAACGTTCGTTTGCCCGAGTCGTCGACAAGCGATTGCTTATTCTTCGTTGATGCCCGGGGCGACCGAGCCTCACCAACCTCCTTACAACGCTGTTCCGCCGCAAACCTACGGCAAGACCGACTACGCGGGAAATGGTGGAGGTACTCGGCTTGGAATTGGAGACCAGCCCACTCAGATATGTATTCAGAATTACCCAAATTGCACGAACTGGGGAATCGATATCAATAGCGCAACTTTCAAGAATAACTCTGACGGGATAGTGAATTATCGAATTGGTGCCAGAATCCAGCAAATCTCGGATGGAACGTCCAAGACTTTATTGATGGGAGAAAAGGCGATCATGTCTGATCGCTACGAAACAACCTGGACAAGTACAGCTAACGACAATCCCGGTGACGACAACTCAATGTATCTTGGGTACGACTGGGACTCGGTTCGTTGGGGAAATCAGGACTCCACACCCGTTCAAGATAGACCTACTGGAGAAGTTCCGAACGTCAACGTTTATTTCGGCACACCTCATGGAGCGTTGTCCGCGGCTTACTGCGATGGTTCAGTGCATTCCATTGAACTTGAAATCGATCCTTTCGTGTGGAACGCTATTTGCCGCCGGAATGGCGCCGAGCGGGGTCGCGAACCTAGAAACGCTGCTGAGCAAGCCGCCGGCAGTTAGTTCAGGGTAGAGAGTAATCATGTTTGTTCCTACGGAAGCGGGGAGAAGTCTCGGGCGGAACCTTTAACCTCTTCCGCGCCAATCGCGAAGCCTTGCCGGCGGTTCTAACTGGAAGTGTGCCCCGTTTTCTCCATTCATCCGCTCGGAAGGCCATGACCCTGGCGACTCACCCGCGAATCTTCCATCGGCTGCTGCTACGGCTGGGAGTATGTGCGGCTGCGCTGGGACTGGTTAACTCCACGAGCGCTGAGCCACCGAGTGCTGAGGAAGATGTCTTTCTCTTCACTTCGTTCGAAGAACCTAGAAACGACGGCCTGAAGTTCCTCTCCAGCACCGACGGTCTCACGTGGCAGCGCGTGCCCGGCACTTTTCTGAAGCCGAATCGGGGCGGCGGGCAGTTGATGCGGGATCCCTGCCTGCAGCGCGGGCCGGATGGTGTGTTTCATCTAGTGTGGACCACCGCGTGGCGGGGCGATTTGGGGTTCGGTCATGCCCACTCGAAAGATTTGGTCCACTGGTCGCCGCAGCAGTTTGTGCCGGTGATGATGCACGAGCCGACCACAGTGAACGTCTGGGCGCCGGAGTCGTTCTATGATGCGCGGCGCAGTCGCTGGATCATCGCGTGGGCGTCGACCATCCCCGGCCGCCACCCGGACAATGCCGAGCCGCATGAGAACAACCAGCGGATGTATTATTGCACAACACAGGACTTCGTCACCTTTACGCCGTCCGAGATTTTCTGTGAACCGGGGTTCAGCGTGATCGACGCGACCATCGTGCCGCACGGCGATCGGTACATTCTGGTGCTGAAAGAGAACTCGCGGAACGTGATGGCGCTCCGCACCGCCGAGAGCGATTCGCCCACCGGGCCCTGGACCAACATCTCGGCGCCCTTCACCAAGAAGTTCACCGAAGGCCCCTCGGTGGTGAAACTCGGTGAGGAGTACCTGATCTACTTCGACGCCTACCGTGACCACCAGTACGGCGCCGTCGCCACGCAGGATTTCAAGTCGTTCCGTCCGGTTGATGTGAAGTTCCCCGCGGGTCACAAGCATGGCACGGTGCTGCGGGTAAACCAAAGCGAGCTTGACTACTTGAACCGCGTCGGCAGTGAACAGTTTGCCGGCAAGCGGTTAGCGTGGGATTCGCCTACCAGCGCCGACACCGTTGCGGAGCGGCTCACCGAGATTGACCGCGTTGCCTGGGCGGGACCATTTCAGCCAAACTGGGAGTCGCTCAAGAAGTTCCGCACGCCCAGTTGGTACCAAGATGCCAAGTTCGGGCTCTTCATCCACTGGGGAGCCTACAGCGTCCCGGCGTTCGGCAGCGAGTGGTACCCGCGCAACATGTATGTCGCCGGGTCGAACGAATACAAACATCATCGCGAGACTTATGGCGACCAAGCCAAGTTCGGTTACAAAGATTTCATCCCGCAGTTCAAGGCGGAGAAGTTCGACGCGGCCGAGTGGCTCGCGCTCTTCAAAGCGAGCGGGGCAAAGTACATCGTCCCGGTTGCCGAGCATCACGATGGCTTCCCCATGTACGATAGCGACTACACCGAGTGGTCCGCCGCGAAGCAGGGGCCGAAGCGAGATGTGATTGGCGAGTTGGCCGAAGCTTCGCAGCCAGCGGGCATCACGTTCTGTGCTTCGTCGCACCGCGCGGAGCACTGGTGGTTCTTCGATCACGGCCTACTCGCGCCGTCGGATGTGGCCGACCCATTGCACGCTGCCCTCTACGGCCCGGCCAGCAACAAGCGCACGGCGGAGAGCCAACAAGAGCCGCCCGACCAAGCGTTCCTCGACGATTGGCTGCTGCGGTCGTGTGAGATTGTCGATACGTACCAGCCGCTCGTGATGTACTTCGACTGGTGGATTTGCCAGCCGGTGTTCCAGCCCTACCTGCAGCGCTTCGCCGCGTACTACTACAACCGCGGGCATGAGTGGGGCGCCGAGGTGGCGATTAATTTCAAGCAGTGGGAAGGTGATTCCTACCCGCTTGGCACGGGCGTGCTGGACATCGAGCGCGGCCAGTCGGCCGACATCCGCCCCGACTTCTGGCAAACCTGCACCAGTGTGTCGCGTAACTCGTGGGGCCACATCGCCGGGCAAGACTACAAGCCGGTGCAGCAGATTGTGGACGATCTGATGGACATCGTCAGTAAGAACGGTGCGATGCTGCTGAACATCGGCCCGAAAGCGGACGGCACGATTCCGCCCGAAGAAGTCGCGATGCTCAACCAGATTGGCGCGTGGCTCGCGATCAACGGGGAAGCAATCTACGGCACTCGACCCTGGACGAAGTTCGGCGAAGGCCCCACCAAGATTGCGGCCGGTTCCTTCAGCGACGGCAAAACGCTCGAATACACCCCCGACGATTTCCGCTTCACTACCAAAGGCAATAAGCTTTACGCGCTCGGACTGCGTTGGCCGACGGGTGGCGTGGCGAAGATCGAATCGCTTGGCAAATCAATCGGCAAAGTAGAAAACGTGCGACTGCTGGGCTTGGACAAGCCTGTTGTTTGGCGTCAATCTGAAACGGCGTTGGAAGTTGAACTACCCGCAACAGCGCCGAACGAGTTGGGATACGCATTGGATATTGAGTTAAAAGGGAACGATTAGCAGACATTGGGTGCCACTGGCGTGCCGCCAGTGGAACTTAGAGTAACGCTTGACTCATCATCACACTGGCGGCACGCCAGTGGCACCCCTAAATCTTTATGCGAAATAAGCAGCAAACCCTCGGAGTCATCATCGGCAATCGGGACTTCTTCCCCGATGTGCTCATCAGCGAAGCACGCAAAGACATTCTGGCGCTGTTCGGCGAGCTCGGTGTCAAAGCCGTGATGGTCAGCGAGGAAGAAACTAAGCGGGGCGGCGTGGAGACCCATGCTGAAGCGCGGCGCTGTGCGGAACTGTTCCGTAACAATCGCGACGAAATCGACGGCGTGCTGGTGGTGCTGCCGAACTTCGGTGATGAAAAAGGGGTTGCCGACACGCTCAAACTGGCCGACTTGCGGAAGCCGGTGCTGGTGCAAGGTTACCCGGACGATCTCAACCAACTTGGCGTCGCTCGCCGTCGAGACGCGTTCTGCGGCAAGATATCGGTTTGCAACAATTTGGTGCAGGCGGGGATTCCGTTCTCGCTTACCGCGCAGCATGTGTGTCATCCAACGAGCCCCAGATTTCGCACTGATTTGACGAGATTCCTCGGCGTCTGTCGCGTGGTGAACGGCCTGCGCGGTGTGCGGCTAGGGGCCGTCGGCGCTCGGCCGGGGGCGTTCAACACGGTGCGGTACAGCGAGAAGATTCTGGAACGGCACGGCGTGAGCGTCACCACGGTGGACCTGTCCGAAATGCTCGCCGCCGCCAATCGCTTGTCCGCGAGCGATTCGGCTGTGCAAGCGAAACTGGCCGACATTCGCGGCTATGTACCCATGCCGAATACGCCAAGCGAAAAACTCGACCAGATGGCGAAGCTCGGCGTGGTACTCGGCCAGTGGATGGAGGCCAACTCGCTCGACGCCACGGCGATTCAGTGCTGGACCAGTGTGCAACAAAACTTCGGTTGCAACGTCTGCACGCTAATGAGCATGATGAGCGAAAACTTTCTGCCGAGCGCCTGCGAAGTCGATGTCACGGGCGTGCTGACGATGTATGCCATGCAGCTTGCCGCCGGGAGCCCCGCGGCGCTGGTCGATTGGAACAACAACTACGGCGACGATCCTGACAAATGCACCCTGTTTCACTGCGGCAACTGGGCCAAGAGTTTTCTGCCCGACATCAAGATGGCCACCGCGCCAATTCTCGGCAGCACGCTCGGCGTCGAGAACACCCACGGGGCGCTCGAGGGTCGCACGCCCGCCGGGCTGCTGACTTATGGCCGCATCACCACCGCAGATACCGACGGCGCCATTCGTGCCTATGTTGGCGAAGGACAGTTGACGAACGATGAACTTAATACCTTTGGCACCCGCGCCGTCGCCAAAGTTCCGCGCCTCCAAGAACTTTTGCAGTACGTGTGCCGTAACGGGTTTGAACACCATGTGGTGATGACGACTTCGCACTCCGCCGCCATTTTACAGGAAGCGTTTGAAACTTACCTCCACTGGCCGACCCACGTCCACGCCTGATGCTCGCCGCAACGGACACCACCGAACTGGCCTTGCGGAGCGTGCGCTACCGCAGTGCATTGCTGCGCGCCATCAACCATGCCGGCGCTGGGCACACGGGGGGCAGTTTATCGTGCATCGATATTCTGAACGTGCTCTATAGCCGAGTGCTGAATGTTTCGCCGCAGAATTGGGCCAGCCCGAATCGCGACCGTTACGTGCAAAGCAAAGGGCACTCCGTCGAAGCGCTGTATGTGGTGCTGGCTGAACGCGGGTTCTTTCCGCCGGAGCAGCTCGCCACGCTCTGCCATTACCAGTCGCATTTCGTTGGCCATCCCACGCGGTACATTCCGGGCATTGAAATGAACACCGGCGCACTCGGCCACGGCTTGCCGATTGCCGTCGGTATGGCCATCGCTGGGAAGCTCGATGCGGCGCCATACCGTGTTTTCACGTTGCTGGGCGATGGCGAGTTAGCGGAAGGTTCGAATTGGGAAGCGGCGATGCTCGCGGCGCATTACGAGTTATCGCAGCTCACCGCGATCATCGATTACAACACGCTACAAATTACCGGCCGGACTAGCGATGTCTGTGACAATTCGCCGATCGACGAGAAGTTCGCCGCCTTCGGGTGGGAGGTTCATTCGGTCGACGGGCATGATCTTGCTGCGCTTGCCAAACTGCTCAGCGCGCCGGCGCACGGCGCAGCGCCCCGGTGTGTTATCGCTCACACGACGAAAGGCAAAGGCGTGAGCTTTATGGAAGACGTGGCGAAGTGGCACCACGGTGTCCCTTCGGCCGCGGAGTTTGAAACGGCCCTCGCCGAGCTTGCGGCTGCCGAACGCGCATTGTTGGGAGACGCCGAATGAGCGCTCCCGCACCGAGTATGTTCACGCCGGCGGCCCTCGCGCAAGCAGAACGCTTGGGCCTACGGATGGGCTGGCCGAATCTGGAAGTTTTTGCCGACACGCTGCTGGAATTGGCCGAGCGTGACAGGAACGTGCTAGCGGTCACCAGCGATTCGCGCGGTTCGGGAAAACTTGGACCGTTCGGTCAGAAGCTGCCGCGACAGATCGTGGAAGTTGGCATCGCCGAACAAAACCTCGTCGGCGTTGCAGCGGGCCTTGGTTCGTGCGGCAAGCGCGTCTTCGCCGTCTCGCCGGGGTGTTTTCTCACGGCCCGGGCGCTGGAGCAAATCAAAAACGATGTCTGCTATTCGAACATCCCGGTCACCGTCGTCGGTATTAGTGCCGGTGTGAGTTACGGCGCGTTGGGGAGCACGCATCATTCGCTGCACGACCTTGCCGCACTCCGCGCGATTCACAACATTCATGTCGTCGCGCCAGCGGACAATGGCGAGACCCGGGCGGCTGTCGAGTGGGCCGCGGCATTGGACTCACCCGTGTACTTGCGTTTCGGCAAGGCGCCGCAGTATCACTTGCCGGAGCAGTTTGGCCCGTGGCGTCCCGGTCGCGCTCGGCAGTGGGGAACTGGCTGCGATGTGGCGTTCGTCGCAACTGGCGAAACAGTCATCCACTGCGTACTTGCGGCGGGGCAACTCGAATCACAAGGCGTCAGCTGTCGAGTGCTAAGTGTTCCAACAGTGAAACCGCTTGACACGGCAGCGATTCTCGCCGCCGGTCGCGAGTGCGCTGCCGTCGTCACTGCCGAAGAGCACAGCATCCACGGCGGCTTGGGCGAAGCATGTGCGAGTCTGCTGATGCAAGCGAGTGTGTCGTGTGCGTTAAGGATCATCGGTATCCCGGATGAAGAAACGGTCACCGGCAGCCAAGCGGACATCTTCCGCCATTACGGATTGTCGATGGAAGGCCTCACCGCCGCGGCCCAGCGGCTCCTCGTCACCGTCGGAGCCACGCGATGAGTTTTACCCTCGCGATTGACCAAAGCACTTCCGCCACCAAAGTGCTGCTGTTCGATCACAACGTGCGCGTGGCCGATAGCGAAGCGCTTCCGCACGAGCAGCACTATCCGCAGCCTGGCTGGGTCGAACATGACGCTGACGAAATCTGGCGCAACACCTGCGCTGTCGTCCGCACGCTTGTCGATCGACACCGCTCTAGGGTTCGCGACTTGGCGCACGTGTGCCTGACTAACCAGCGCGAAACGATAGTCATCTTCGATCGTGAAACGGGCACCCCGCTTGCGCCGGCGATCGTCTGGCAATGCCGCCGCAGCGACGCCGTTTGCGAGGAGCTGCGCGGCGCGGGTCACGCCGACATAATTCGTGATCGCACGGGACTGCGGCTCGATTCGTATTTTTCCGGACCCAAACTCTTGTGGCTCAGCCGCGAGCGGACAGAGATTGCGGCGAGATTGCGCAATGGGACGGCGCTGATTGGCACGATGGATGCCTACTTGTTGTATCGGCTCACGGGCGGAAAAGTGTTCGCAACCGATTCGACGAACGCCAGCCGCACGTTGCTGATGGACATTTCGCGCCGAGTGTGGGACCCAGCACTGTGCGAACTGTTTCGCGTCCCGATCGCGGCACTGCCTGAGATTCGCGACAGCTTCGCGACGTATGGCGAAACAACCTGCGCTGGCGCCCTGCCCAGCCTCGTGCCAATCGTCGGCGTGATGGGCGATTCGCAAGCCTCGCTGTTCGCCCAGCAGTGTTTTGCGTCTGGTCAGGCGAAGGCGACCCTCGGCACAGGGACTTCGTTGCTGGTAAATCTCGGCGGCGCCTATCGGGCGCCCACGCAGGGAGCCGTGGTAGCGCTCGCGTGGTCACACGATGGTCAACCGACCTACGCCGCGGAAGGAATCATCAGCTACTCGGCGGCAACGTTGTCGTGGTTGCGCGATCAACTTGGCCTCCTTCATAAGGACGACAACATCGAAGCGCTCGGCGCGAGTGTGCCCGACAGCGGCGGCGTGCATCTTATTCCCGCGTTTGCCGGGCTGAGCGCTCCGCACTGGCGGCCCGACGCGCGCGGCGCCATCGTTGGCCTCTCCGCTCACACTCGCAAAGCGCATGTGGTGCGGGCGGCGCTGGAAAGCATCGCGTTTCAAATCAGTGATGCGCTGCAGATGATCGCCGCCGAGTATGGTGTGACGCCGCAGGTGCTGCGCGTCGATGGCGGTCCAACCCAGAACGGCTTGTTGATGCAACTGCTGGCCGACCTGACCGGCGTCCCGCTGGAAATCGGCGCGAGTCCCGAGTCGAGCGCCCTCGGCGTTGCGATGGCGGCGCGCATCGGTAGCGGCGAAGCGACGATGGAATCACTCGCCGCCGCGCCCCGCGATCGTCGGCGAATTGAACCACAGATCAGCGCCGCCGAGCGCGAACGCCGGCGCATCGATTGGCAAACCGCACTACAGCGAGTGATGTAAGAACTCTAGCTTGGCTCCCAGGGCCGAGCGAATTGTGCATAATCAAGCGCTCGGCCAAGGAGGCCGAGCTTAGTCCGAATATCCTTCTACCAACCCCAGAATCTTCCATGCCTTCTCTTCATCAGCAACAACAATGTCTTGCACTCTTACTTATTCTCGCCGTCAGCGGTTGCATCCAATCTACGGCCCCGTCGCCAGTCGAGAAGCCAGCCGCAATCGCTGCCAAAACAGACAAGAGCGGCAAGTTTGCGGTTATCATTTCTACGCTCAACAACCCCTGGTTTGTCGTGTTGGCTGAAGCAACGAAAGCGCGTTCCAACGAACTCGGACATGAAGCAACCGTGTTCGATTCGCAGAATGACCCTGGGCTTGAAACATCACACTTCGAAAATGCGCTAGCGGCCGGGTACGATGCAATTCTGTTCAACCCGACCGATTGTGACGCGTCGATTGCCAATGTCCGGAGGGCGAAGGAGAAGGGAGTTCCTGTCTTCTGTATTGATCGCGAGATTAACACCGAAGATGCGGCACTGTCGCAAATTGTCTCGAGCAATTTCGAAGGCAGCGCGACGCTGGCCGAATACTTTGTGAAGATTGTTGGCGAAGATGGCAATTATGCGGAATTGATGGGGCTGTTGGGCGACAACAACACGCGTAGCCGGAGCGAAGGTTTTCATAGCGTGGTGGACAAGCACCCGGGCCTGAAAATGGCTGCGCAACAGTGCGCCGACTTTGATCGCGCCAAGGCGTTGGAAGTGATGGAGTCGATTTTGCAAGCGGAGGATAATCTCGATGCAATCTTCTGCGCTAACGACGCGATGGCGATGGGCGCTTACCAAGCGATCCTCTCCGCTGGCAAACAGGACCAGATCAAGGTGTTTGGGTTCGACGGCGCGGATGATGTCGTCGAGTCAATTCGCGCTGGCAAGATCGTCGCCACGGCGATGCAGTTTCCGAAGCGGATGGCCCGGCAGGGGGCGGAGTTTGCGGATGAGTACCTCAAAGGCCGTCGCGAGTTTCCGCAGCGGATGGCGGTCCCGGTGGAACTGGTGACGGCGGAAAATGTGGACAAGTATGCGGACTATGGGGCGAAGGAAGAAGCGAGAACGAACGAGTAATCGATGACCACCGGCGAATCGCCGCTGCTGGCGGCGCGGGACATCTCGAAGCGCTATCCGGGCGTGCAAGCGCTTGCCGGGGTGTCGCTCAACATCCGTGCGGGCCGGCTCAATGCATTGCTCGGTGAAAATGGCGCCGGCAAGAGTACGCTGATGGGCGTGCTCACCGGTTGCGTCCAGCCTGACAGCGGCGAGCTGCGGCTCGACGGTCAGCCGGTCCACTTCCCGTCGCCGCGCGCTGCTCAAGAGGCGGGCATCGCGATCATCCATCAGGAACTTAACCTCGCGGCAAACTTAACCGTGGCCGAGAACATGTTTCTGGGCCGCGAGCCACTCACTCGTTGGAAGTTGGTAGATCACGATCGGATGCTCCACGAAGCGCGGGCGTGGCTCGCGCCGCTCGCGCCGCAACTCGATCCCGCTGTTCGGACCGATTCGCTCAGCATTGCCGAGCAGCAAACCGTCGAAATCGCGAAGGCGCTCTCGCTGTCGGCGCGCGTGCTGATACTCGATGAACCGACCTCGGCGCTCACGCATCAAGAAGCAACCGCTCTCTTTGGGCTCATCAAACAGCTCAAGTCACAAGCCGTTGGGATGGTTTACATTACCCATCGGCTGGATGAGCTCGCGGAGATTGCCGACGACGTGACGATTCTGCGCGATGGCCAATTTATCGGCGAGCAGTCGTTTGCTGGAGTAACCCGCGCGGAACTAGTGAGGATGATGGTCGGTCGCGATGTTGAACCGCTCACACATTCTCGGGCGAACGACTCCACAGAAGTGGCCCTAGAAGTGCGTGAGCTTTCACTCGCAGCACCGAAAGCGGGCCGCCCGCTGGTGGTGAAAAATGTTTCCCTCTCAGTTACGAAGGGAGAAATTGTGGGACTCTTCGGCCTGATGGGCGCCGGCCGCACCGAATTGTTGGAAGCGCTATTTGGCGTCTACCCCCCGCGAACGACGGGCGAAGTTATCGTCGGCGGAGTGCGCGGGCTCTTTGTTTCGCCGCAAGCTGCGATTCAGGCGGGCCTTGCGCTGGCGCCAGAAGATCGCAAACGCGTGGGCCTGCACCTTGATGCTTCGGTCACCAGAAATGTTGCGCTCGCCAGCCAACAACGCTATGGGCGAAGCGGCTTCGTTTCGGCCAGCGCGGAAGAACGCACTGCGGGAGAGCTTTCCCAGCAACTGCAAGTGAAAATGCCGAGCCTTCGCACTCCGGTGCGGAACTTGAGCGGCGGAAATCAACAGAAAGTCGTCCTCGCCAAATGGCTCGCCACCAACCCCCGCGTGCTGATGGTCGATGAGCCAACCCGCGGTGTTGATGTCGGCGCCAAGGGCGAAATTCACCTACTGCTTCGGCGCCTCGCAGCGCAGGGCGTTGGGATTCTGTTAGTCTCATCAGAACTCCCCGAAGTGCTCGCCGTCTGCGATCGCATTCTCGTGCTACGCAACGGTGAGCTCTCCGCCCAGTTCGCGGCTTCCGACGCGACCGAAGAGAAACTGCTCACAGCTGCGCTGCCGGTATCGAACGCGGAGCGCCATGCCCACGCGGCACGAGAAGAAAACTAAATCATTGCGAATGCTCCATGCCCACGCAGAGCCGTGGGCATGCCACCCCAGCTAACTTCACCCATGCCCCGTCTCGCCAGCTACGCTCCGCTCAAGTCGCTCGCCGCTTTGGTGGTGCTGGTGATTGCGCTCAGTGTGACAACGGATAAGTTCGCCACGGTCGATAACGGCCTCAACGTCTTGCGGCAGATTTCGGTGAACCTGTGCCTCTCGATCGGCATGACCCTGGTGATTCTGTCGGGCGGGATCGATCTGTCGGTCGGCTCGGTCCTCGCGCTGGCTGGCGCCGTGGCGGCAAGTTGTTTGAAGAAGGGGCTGGTATTCGCCGCGCTCGGTTTTGAGGTGCATTTCAACGCCATCGGCGCCGTCGCGGTTGGGTTATTAGTTGGCGCTGCGCTCGGGGCTGTTAACGGGCAGCTCATCACAAGATTAAAACTTCCGCCGTTTGTGGCGACGCTTGCGATGCTGAGCATCGCCCGCGGACTCACGATGCTGCACACCGGTGGCTATCCGCTCACAGGGCTGGGTGAATCGTTCGCGAGAATCGGCGCCGGGTCTTTGCTCCGCATCCCGAACCCGGCGTGGATCACCGCGGGTCTGGTGGTGCTGTTTCACATTCTCACTCAGCACACGCGTTGGGGCCGGCATCTCTACGCGGTGGGCGGAAATGAACGGGCCGCGCTGCTGAGTGGCGTGAATGTCGGCCGCACGAAACGCATCACTTATATTCTGTGCGGCGCCTTGGCCGGGCTCGCCGGCGTGCTGGTTGCCGCGCGGCTCGACTCCGCCACGCCCAACGCCGGGGTGGGATACGAACTCGACTCGATCGCCGCGGTGGTCATCGGCGGCGCTACGCTATCCGGCGGTCGCGGCACGGTGCTCGGCGCCGTGTTAGGATGCTTGCTGATCGGCGTGCTGAATAACGGGCTGGTGCTATTGCAAGTCTCTCCGTTTTGGCAGCAGGTCATCAAAGGTCTTGTGATTCTCATCGCGGTCGCCATCGACCAAGCGAGCAAACGCCAGGAGTAACGCCGGTGGAACGCATCACCGCCACATATCTAATTGAAACACCGCTGGAATTAGCGAGGGTTGCAGAAGTGCTCGCCGGTGAGCAGTCTTCGGGCACCTTCGTCGCCGTCCCGGGGGAGACGGCGGAACTCAAGGCCCGCTACGCAGCGCGCGTTGAGCAGATTGAAATGCTCGAAACGGTCACGACGTCGAGTTTACCCGGCGTTCGCGGTGGTAGCGGAAAGTTTCAACGCGCGCGGATTCGCATCTCATGGCCGCTGGAGAACGTCGGTTACAACCTGCCGGCGCTCGTTTCCACGCTGCAAGGCAATCTCTACGAATTAGCACAGCTCTCTGGTCTTCGATTGTTGGACTTCGATTTGCCGGCGAGCTTCGCTGCGAAGTTCCCCGGCCCGCGGTTCGGCGTGGCGGGAACGCGGCGGCTGGCCGGGGTCAATGAGCGGCCGCTCATTGGCACGATTATCAAGCCGAGCGTTGGCCTCTCGCCGGCCGAGACCGCGGAGATGGTCCAGACGCTCTGCGAAGCCGGTATCGACTTCATCAAGGATGATGAATTGATGGCCAACCCGCCGCACTCACCGTTCAACGAGCGCGTTGCGGCTGTGATGAAGGTCATTCATGCCCACGCCGACCGCACCGGGAAGCAGGTGATGTACGCGTTCAACATCACTGAAGAGTTTGACACGATGCAGCGCAACTATGACACACTGCTCTCCGCCCGCGCTACCTGTGCGATGGTCAGTATCAACCCCGTCGGTCTGACCGCCGTTCACAAGCTGGCCCAACGCGGTGAACTGCCGATCCACGCCCACCGCAACGGTTGGGGGCAACTCACCCGACACCCGTTGCTGGGGATGGAGTTCACCGCCTACCAGAAATTGTGGCGCTTGGCAGGCGTCGATCAACTTCATGTGAACGGCATCGCGAACAAGTTTTGGGAACCGGATGATTCGGTCGTCAAGTCGCTTGAAGCGTGCTCGTCGCCGTTCCTCTCCGGTCAACCGCTCTTGCCGGTCGTCTCCTCCGGCCAGTGGGGCGGCCAAGCGTTTGAAACTTATCGCCGGTTCCCGTCGCAAGATTTGTTGTACCTCGCTGGTGGCGGCATCGCAGCGCATCCCGGTGGGCCCGCGGCGGGCGTACGGGCGATTCAATCCGCATGGCGCTACGCCGTGGACGGGTTGAAGCTTGAAGAGGCGGCAGAGCGTTCGCCGGACTTCAAGGCAAGCATTGAGAAGTTCGGACGCAGTTGATTCCTCGTAATGCTCGACCTCGCTTACATCGCTGACGACTTCACCGGCGCGACCGACGCGCTTGAGGTTCTTACGCGCGCTGGTGTCGAAGCAGAGCTTTTCTTGGCGCCGCCGACGAGTGAACAACTTGCCGCGCGGCCGGGATTGCGAGCCATTGGACTCGCCACCCGCTGCCGCTCGCTGTCGCCGGACGAAATGCAGACCGAGGTGCGGCCGCTACTAACCGCGCTCGCGCCGCTGCGACCGCGGTACATTCACTACAAGATTTGCTCGACCGCAGATTCCTCGCCGACGCTCGGCAGTGTCGGAGCCGTGATTGAGGAAGCGCTCGCCATGCTACAACCCTCAACAGCCGTGCCGCTGTTGGTGGCCGCGCCGAATCTCGGCCGGTGGTGCGTATTCGGCAATCTGTTCGCGCGGTACGGTATCGGCAGCAGTGGTGAGATTTATCGACTCGATCGCCACCCGGCGATGCGTGTGCATCCCGCCACTCCGATGACGGAGAGTGATTTGCGGCGGCATTTCGCCCGGCAATCCTCGCGCTCGATCGGACTGCTTGACATCCTGCAACTGGCGAAGTCGCCTGAGAAAGTGCGAGCAACTTGGGACCAAGTGGCGGGAGAGGCATCGATCATCCTGTGCGATGCACTCTCACAAAATGACCTCGCGACGTTGGGCCGCTTGTTCGAATCGCTAGCCGCTGAGCAGGCGCCACTGTTCTTGGTGGGTTCGTCGGGTGTTGAGTCGGCGCTCAGCATGCAATGGAGCCTCGAAGGAAGGGAGTTGCCCAAGATCACCCCCGCTACGGGACCAGTTCTCGTCGTTAGCGGAAGTTGTTCACCTGTCACCGTGGAGCAGATTCGCCACGCCGAGAGATTGGGGAACTTCCAAGTGATGTCATTCTCGCCGAGCGATTCCGACTCGAAAGTCAACGTCTTGACCGAGACCACCCGCCGCTTACGGCTTAGCGAGAGCGTGATCGTCAATTCAGCGGCATCGAGTAGTGCCCCGATTTGCGCCGAATCGCTCAGCGCATTCTACGGAGATCTCGTCAAGCAGTGCGTCAAACAAATTGGCATTCGTCGAGTTTGTTTCGCCGGAGGCGACACTTCGAGTCATGCTGCTCAGTTGCTTCATCTCGAATCACTGCGTGTGAGGGCAACCGTCACGCCAGGGGCGCCGCTTTGTGTGGCAACGGCTCCTGGAACCGCACTCGACGGCGTGGAACTGATTTTCAAAGGGGGCCAGGTTGGTCCGCCTGACTTCTTCGAGTTGTTGCGCTGATTCGCAAGCGATTTCCATTTACTATTGACACAAACATGTCGCGAATTGGTTTAGTCCATACTTCCGCCACATTGGTTCCTACCTTCGCAGCGCTGTGCGCTGCGAAACTCCCAGGAGTCGAAGTGGTGAATCTCGTGGACGACAGTCTCATCAAGCAGGTGATTCGCGAAGGCGAACTACGGCCGGAGGTCGCGCGGCGCGTGTTGCGGCAGATTGTCGCGGCGGCGGAGACCGGCGCTGACTTGGTGCTGGTGACCTGTTCGTCGATCGGTCCTGCCGTGGAAGCGGCGGCGCCCTTCGTGGGCGTGCCGGTTCTGCGAGTTGACCAAGCGATGGCGGATCGCGCGGCGGCGATTGGCGCGCGAGTAGGGGTAATCGCCACGCTCGCCACCACGCTGGAACCGACGAGCGATCTCATCCGGCGTCGCGCGGCTCTGGCCGATCGGCCGTTGGAATTGTCTCCCCATTTGTGCGCCGGCGCCTTCGAAGCCCTGATGAGTGGCGACACGGCTCGGCACGATTCCCTGGTGCAGCAAGGGCTTGAAACGCTGGCGCCACAGGTTGATGTGATCGTCCTCGCCCAAGCCTCGATGGCCCGCGTCGCTGAAGCGCTCCCGCCCCGCTCCGATTGGCCGCCAATTCTTTCGAGCCCCGCGCTGGCGATTGAACATGTTGCCTCAGTGCTAAAGAAATAGCCGCCGATGCTCGCTGATTAACGTCGATGACTTTCCAATTCTGATCCGCGGATTTCGGACGGATTCCCCCCCAGATTCGCATGCCCTTGCACTACGAATGCCTGACATCGCCCACTTGCTGATCGTCGTTATCGTGACCCTGCTGGCGTTTGGCGTCCGGTTCGTGCCGACGCTGCGTACGTACCAATTCACCGCATGGATCATCGCGATCGTCACAGCGGCGATGTTGTTTCCGGAGTGGTTTAAGCCGTTTGAACGCGGCACGACGGCCCACAAAACGATGTTGCTGGTGCTCATTCAACTGGTGATGTTCGGGATGGCCACCCACATGGGGATCCGCGATTTGGTGGGCGTCTCGCAAAAACCGTTTCCGATCGTGGTCGGGCTGTTCTGCCAGTACCTCATCATGCCGCTGTTAGGTTATAGCCTCGCCGTGCTGTTTCGCTTGCCGCCGGAGATCGCGGCGGGGATGGTGCTGATCGGGTCGTGTTCCAGCGGACTTGCGTCGAACGTAATGGTCTACATCGCGGGCGGAAATCTGGCGCTCTCCATTGCGATCACCTCGATCGCTACGCTCCTCGCGCCGCTGCTGACGCCGATGTGGATGAAGATTCTCGCTGGTTCGATGGTGGAAATCAGCTTTACGAAGATGATGGTGGATATCATCAAGATCGTCATTGTGCCCACCGGTGCAGCGCTAGTGCATGATTACTTCAAGTTCGGTTCCACGCGAGGCAAGCGAGTCGTGTGGGGGCTCGCCGGGGCCGCGGTGCTTTTAATTGCAGATTTACTTGCGCACGGAGCGGTGTGGAAGTGGATGCAGAATCACAGCCAGTTAGCGCTGTGGATTCAACTGTTAGCGTTTATCCTCGGCGGTGTACTGTTTGGCGTGCTGTATCATTGTGTGGTGCTCGCGGCGCCATTGATCGACCATTGGATGCCCGCCGCGGCGATGGCGGGGGTGGTGCTAGTTACCGGTATCACCACCGCCGAGGGACGCGATTCGCTGCTGGCGGTCGGCCTACCGTTGCTGGCGGCGACGCTGCTGCATAACGTGCTCGGCTACTTGCTCGCTTACTGGGGCAGTCGGGCGTTCGGATTGGAGGAAGAGTCGTGCCGCACGGTGGCGTTTGAAGTAGGGATGCAAAACGGTGGCATGGCGACTGGCCTCGCCGCCGGCATGAACAAACTCGGCACGATGGGCCTCGCTGCGGCGATCTTTATTCCCGTAATGAACGTCAGCGGCTCGCTGCTCGCGAACTTCTGGCGCTTGCGACCCGCGCAGAAGAGGGAACACGAATAAAAAGAGTAAGCGCAAATGGAAAGAAACTGAAGACATTCAAATCAATAGATAGCGATCGCAGGACTTATGAAGACTGTTTCTATTCGCGCTAATTCGCGTTCACTTTTCTTCTTGCTATTCGCGTGTGTCGCGTCTGCTCAGCCGATGCCGGTCGATATGGGGCCGGGGGGGAAGTTGGTCTATCATGCCGATGAGCGCGGGGATCGGGTTCCGGACTTTTCATCTTGTGGTTACGCGGGGAGCAATGAGCCGATTCCGGAGGTGCCAACGCGATTGATGGTCGAGCCGCATGAGGGCGATGACGGCGCCGCGATTCAAGCGGCACTCGATGAAGTCGCCACGTTGCCGCGTGATATGAATGGTTTTCACGGAGCCGTGCAACTGGCGGCGGGCGAGTTTCAAGTCGCCGGCTCGCTGTTAATGAACGCGAGCGGTGTGGTGCTGCGCGGCGCCGGGGCGGTTGAGGGTGGGACGACGATCGTCGCAACGGGGCAAGATCGCCGGGCGGTGATTCGAATCCAGGGACAATCTTCCTTCTTGGACGGCTTGCAGCGTCGTTCGGCGCGATTCCCGCTAACTGACGAATACATCGCTGCAGGTTCAACCAGCCTAAGAATCGCGAACGCCAAGGTCGATGATCATTTTCTAATTGCCAGCAGTATCAACGAGCAAGGAGTCGAGCGACTTGGCGCCAAGGCGCTTGGTGTCGGCTGGCGCGGTGGCAGCCGAACGACGTATTGGATGCGCAAAGTTGTGGAAGTTAAAAATGGGATCGTTCAGCTTGATGCACCAATAACGTTCGGGATTGATAAGCGGTACTGCGACACTCATCTCTATCCCTACAATGAGCAGGATACCACCAGCAAGATTGGCATCGAAGACTTGCGAATTGTCTCCGAGTACAACTCAACTAATTCCCATGATGAAGAACACGCTTGGCACGCCGTTGTGGTGAATAATGTGACCGACGTTTGGCTGCGACGCCTGCGATGCGAGCATTTCGCGGGTGGCGCTGTACTGCTGCGGGAAGGGGTGCGCCGCGCAACCGTGGAAGATGTGCTGGCGCTCGCGCCGGTGTCGGAACTCGGCGGCTATCGGCGGCACACCTTCTTCACGCAAGGCCAACAGTGTTTGTTTTTACGATGCTACAGCGAACACGGGCTGCACGATTTCGCGACGGGGCACTGCGCCGCGGGGCCGAATGCGTTTGTGAACTGCTACGCGGCGGAGGCGCTCGGCGATAGTGGGCCACTGGAAAGTTGGTCGTCTGGCGTGCTGTATGACAACGTGCGGATCGATGGCCACGAGCTGCGGCTCGCTAATCGCTGGCTCGACCCGCCCGGCGCTGGCTGGTCGGCGGCCAACTGTCTGTTGTGGCAGTGCCAAGCCGCGCGGATTCGGTGCTTTCAACCTCCCGGCGCTCACAACTGGGTGATCGGTTTTTGGGGGCAGCCGATTGGCGATGGGGAGTTCCATGCGGAGAGCGATTTCGTCACGCCGATCAGTTTGTTTCAGCAGCAACTTGCCGAGCGGGTTAGCGCCGCGGCGGCGAACGGCGTGGGACCGTTTCTTTTGAATCCGGAGGCGTCGACGAATCCGACGGTTGAAGAGGCGGCGGCGTTTGTGGAGCGATCGAAGGCGCCGGTCCGGACGTTGCGCGATGTGATTGAGGAGCGGATGGCTGGGGCCACGCGCACGGAGATCGAGCCGAAACTGCGACGGGTGGTTGTCAGCAAGCCGAGCGCTAAGTCGCAAGCGAAGAAGCAACTCAAACTTGAGAACGGGTGGCTGACAATTGATGGCCGCGTGGCGGTGGGCGCAACGCTCGATCCGATCTGGTGGCGGGGGACGATTCGGCCGGGCGAAGTGGAAAGCTACGGGCCTTCGATCACGCGTTTCGCGCCGGGACGCATCGGCACGGGAATGACGGATGATTTGGAAACAGTCGCCACACAGATGCAAGCGAGCAATAAGACGGTGTACGATCATCATTACGGATTGTGGTACGATCGCCGCCGTGATGATCATTTGATGGTCCGCCGCATGGATGGCGCTGTCGCCCCACCATTTTTCGAGCAACCCTTCGCACGCACCGGTCGCGGCCACGCATGGAATGGACTGAGCAAGTACGATCTGACGGAGTTCAACCCGTGGTACTGGCGGCGGCTCGCGGATTTCTCGGCGCTGTGCGACGAACAGGGACTGGTGCTGATCCACCAAAACTATTTTCAGCACAACATTCTGGAGGCCGGCGCCCACTGGGCCGATTCGCCCTGGCGGCCGGCCAACAATATCAACGACACCGGCCTCCCCGAACCGCCGCCGTATGTGGGTGACAAGCGCATCTTTATGGCGCCGTTCTTTTATGATCTGTCGCATCCCGAGCGTCGCAAGCTCCATGAAGGTTACATTCGGCAGTGTCTAGTGAGCTTTGCCGAGCGCACCAATGTTATCCAGTCGCTCAGCGCTGAATACACAGGTCCGCTACACTTCACGCAGTTCTGGCTCGACACCATCGCTAAATCGCAAGTCGAGACGGGCCGGGACCAACTGATCTCGATCGCCTGCACGAAGGATTCTCAAGACGCAGTGCTCGCCGATGCTGAGCGGGCGAAGCTGGTCGATATTATCGACATCCGCTATTGGTGCTACGATCGCGATGGCAAACTCTACGCCCCGGCCGGCGGCGTGAATCTGGCGCCGCGGCAACACCTGCGGCAAATCAATCCCAAACCGGCGGATCCGTCGAGCATCCATCGCACGGTGCGGGAAATGAAGCTCGCCCATCCCGATAAGGCGGTCACTTACTATGCCTACCAAAATTGCAACAGTCCGAATGATGGTTGGGCCGTGCTGATGGGCGGTGGTTCGCTCGCCGCTGTGCCGCGGTTGCCGGAGGAGTTGCTTGCGACGCTGCCGAAAATGAAACCGGCCGACGAGCAAGCGAATCTGTGGCGACTGGCGGCGGCGGATGGATCGACTCTGATTTATGCGCCGACGAAGCGTGAAGATTTGAAGGTTACTCTCCCCGAATCACCGCGCGGCTATCGCGTGGTGTGGATCAATCCAGATTCTGGAGCTCAATTAGACGGTGGCAGTGTGGCGGGGGGAGAAGTTAAACTGGCTGCCGAAGACCGTGTTATCTGGTTGACTCGGCGAGACTGAAGGCTCCTTGCAGGTATCGAGAAACGCCCTCGGCTTCTACATCAATAGAACTATGCGCTGGCGCTATCGTCACCCGCGATCAGGCATTGATATGCTTCATAGGTTTCAGAAAGTGAATCCTTTCGTAGTCATTGCTTGTTCTGCGATCGGAAGCTGCTTACTCGCAATTGTGCTAACGGATTCCTTTCGAGTCCCCTCGGCCTTCATCTGGTCAGTGATCGTACTCAATGGTTTGCTATGCATCGACTTCGTAGCCAATCGACAAAAGCGCACCTTGAGGAATGGCTTTTTGCTAGTTGCTTGGCTGTCACTTGTGTCCGTGTGCGCATTTATTGCATTCGTCCAAAGTGACCGGCACAGCCTTGCTGCTCAGGGGATGTTTTCTCTGTTGTTCTTCCTCTCTCCAGGAGAATTATTGGCCGTTGCGGCTTCGGCAGCCTCGGCCGCCACTTCGCGCACATCTACAGAGCAGCCGAAACAATTCGGCCTTATCCGATCGAACGCAGATCGACGTCTGTTTTCGAGGATTGTGACGTCGTCCCTCGTCGTTGCGATGTGCTTAGCAATTCATGCATTTGCAACGTGTCGATTTACGGATTATCCACTTCTTGCTATTCGACAAGTCGAAAGTGTCGGTTTTCATGCCAGAGTCAGCAGTGATGGCGGCCTTTTCATCGAGACGCGCTACCAGCACGAATCAACGGATGCCGAGCTGAATCAAGTGATCGCCATTTTGAGTTCTGAAGGCGCCATCACTGGCGATTCTCTTTCCGGAAGAAAGATCACGGAGAACGGTGTGAAGAGTTTGCAGAAGATAGCTACGCTTGAAAGTCTGAATGTAACGGACCTTCACCTGACATCAACCATGATTGATGCGATCTGCGGACTTAGAACATTGGAAGATATCTTTATCGACTGCGAAACCGTTCCGGAAGAACACATTCTAAAGATTCGAGCTGAGTTGCCCGACTGCTGGATTCATGGTCGAGGATGCAATACACGGTGATTCGCAATAAGTTAGGCACACAAAGGATTTTATCCCCCGCATGAATCATACTTGAAGATCGGTCATTCCTTCGGTAACCACACGCTCATCTCCCCCGCACTGCGATTGCCCCACGCGAAGTATGGTACCAGCTTGAGCTTCATCCGCTCGCCTGCTGATTGGTCGACCGGCCGATAGAGCGACTCGTCCCATGGTTTGTTGCGGCGAACGACGAACTCACCTTCGAGCACGGTCACGCCGCCGAGTAGGTTCGCATCGAAGCGAGGAGAAAGCATGGCGTCGCGCGGCAACGAAACATCGCTCACCCGCACGCCGCTCGGCAAATCGGCGGTCTCTAAGCAGTAGACGATTGGGCCGCGCTGTACGGCGAGTTGGTTGCGTGCTTCTTCAACGAGTGGATGAGCTTCAGTCAGCTGCGGTTGAAGACCAAGATCAACTTCAAGTGCTGTTCCCACCTTCCATTGCGATTTCAGTCGA
The DNA here is from genome assembly GCA_022841705.1 of Pirellulales bacterium. GTDB lineage: Bacteria > Planctomycetota > Planctomycetia > Pirellulales > Lacipirellulaceae. The sequence goes on along the minus strand of JALHQZ010000001.1, from coordinate 1,805,885 downwards.
TAGTAACCTTGCTGATTGGCAGCAATAGCGATGGCATCGCCGCTGCGATCAAAAACGACTTCATCACTCCAAGCCGGTTTGCGAAACGAGATGGTCAACGGCGTGTTCGGGCATTTGATGATCCGAAAGCGAGCCTTGCCGTCCCACGGAAACGAGGTGATCTGTTCGACTTCAAGCTCACCCTGTGGGAAAGCGGTGCGGAACCTACTGCTGCCATAAAGATTGACAACGAGCCCCGACTTATCCGTCGCGTATGCCATGCTCGGCAATTCAGCGATCGTCCGCACGACATTTGGCGGGCAGCAGTAGGAAACGACGAACGGCACTCGTTCACGTGGCCAGCGGAGGGGCGTCGGGAGCGGATCGGTCACACGGAGCGGGTTGGTGTAAAAATACTCTTTCCCCACGAGGCTCACCCCGCCAAGAACCGCGTTGTGCATTGCGCGCTCGATGGCGTCGATATATCTGCTCTCGCCGGTCGCCAAGTAGCGACGCCAGTTCCACAGCACGCCGCCGATTGCCGCGCAGGTCTCGTTATGGGCGGTGGTGTTCGGCAATTGGTAGTTTCGCCCGTACGCTTGATGAATCCGCGTGATTGCCGTTTGATCCTCAGCGCCATCGGGTGAAGCGCCGTCGTACAGCGCGCCGCAGCCGCCGGTGATGGCGAGCTTCTTCTGATGGACGTTCTCCCACACGGCATCGAGCGCGGCGGTCAGTTCGGCATCGTTCTTTTCGAGCACCAAGTCTGCTGCGCCGGCGTACAAGTAGTTGGCCCGCACCGCGTGACCGACCGCTTCGCGCTGCTGCGTGAAGGGGATGCGATCCTGATTGTCGTCGCCGCCGTCGGGCGTGGCGATGCTGCGCATTGCGAGCAGCCGCTCGGCCAACTTGAGATACTTCGGTTCACGCGTGGTGCGATAGAGCTCGATCACCCCCATGTAGTGCGAGGGACAAACCGCCTGCCGGGCAAGTTCTGGCGTCGGATTCGTGAACGCACGATCGAGAAAATCGGCCGCCTTGATGGCGGCGTTCAAGAGGTCGCGCTGGCCGGTCACGCGATAATGAACGCAGCCCGTCGTGATGAGATGCCCCATGTTGTAGACTTCAAAGTCGTGCCGATCGGCGAAGGGCTTGGCCGACGCATCGCCGTTGCGATTGCGAATGAGAACCGGCGTATGGAGATAACCGTCAGCGCGCTGGGCGGCGACGATCGCGGCGACGGCAGTATCGATCGCCGCGCGGCGTTCGGCGTTCGGCTGAATCGCCTCCGCCGCACACGCGGCTTCCAGCCACTTGTAAAAATCTCCATCGTTCCACGCGGCGCCATGGTAGTCACCTTCCGCTTGACCCGCCGCGATGAGAAAGTGCCCTAGGAACGGCTTGTAATTGCCGTCCCGCATCAGTTCCCACATAGTGGGAATCGAATGGTTGAGACAAACATTTGTTCGCTCGGCCCAGAAGCCAGTGGTCCACTGGGCGGCGCCCAACTCGGCGGGCTGCACGACCGCGCGAGGGCTCTGACTTACATCAACGACCGGCACGTCGCCAAACGCGAATGATGTCAGGGTGATCAGAAGTAATGCGGGACGAATCACCAGCGCTCAAGGGAAAAAAGGTAAGGAACACTAATCGACGCTAATCAAAAAACAAATTAGTGTTGATTAGTGTTCCTTGTGTGTGTGAGAATTAGTCTTGGATTCTTGTAATCCGAATCGCCTGCCACGGTTTCCCCGGCAAGGGGATCGGTTTGTTGGCGGCGTCTTTGAAAAGATACTGGCTAAAGTTCTTGACGGTCACCACACCTTCGATGGGCGTTGTGGTCATGTTCCACGTATCAAGCAACTCAACCTTAAACTTCATGCCATCGGCAAGTTCGTAGCGGGGCAAGGCGAATTCCCATTGCTTAGGCGATTGGGCTCCGAAGTAGATGAGATAGTACTGCGCGGGCTGCCCAGCCATGTTGGCGTATTGCCATTTATCGATCGGCTCCAGGTTTGGCGCTGTCGCCAATACGTCGCGCAAGAAGGCGAGTCGCGCGGGGCTTTGGCCCTTGAGCACGCCCCCTTTGGCCCACCAGAGCACATCGTCCGGGCTGAGAAAACACTCGCCATGCGTGACATAGCACCCAGCAATCACACTCTCCCAACAGCGGTGGACCATCTCTTCGGCCGATAGTTGACCCCAGCGTGAGGGAATGTCGCCTTCGTACTTAACTTCATCCAGCACAATCGGTTTGTTATACACATCGCGGTACAGCACCGCCCGGCCCGCTTCTTCGGCGGCGGAGCCGTTTTGAATGCTGGCGTGGGTGATGAGTGGATTAGTGTGGTTGTACAGCAGCTTGCCGTTATGAATCGAAAGCAGGTGCCCGTAGGGATCGGCGTCATGCACCACGCGGATCATGCGGTCCCAATCTTCGGGCTGCTTCTCGGTCATGAAGTCCCACTCGTTCGCCATCGACCACCAGACGTTGCGATAGGCGGCCAACCGGCTGACGAGATACTGCAAGTAGCGATCATCGACCTCGTCCGGCATGCGGTCGAAACCCCAGTGGCCTTCGTCATAAGGATGCAGCAGGATGAGATCGACTTCGATGCCGAGCTTGCCGAGCCGCACGATCTGTGTTTCGAGTGCGCGGAAAAATGTGGGGTTGAAGCGAGTAAAATCCCACTTGTTGGGCGGCGTCCCCTGGAAAGCATATGATGGCGGTTCGTTCTTGTTCCAATCGTACCGCTTAGGGAATACACACATCCGCAGTTTGTTGAACGGCGCACTGGCGAGTGTCTTAAGCGTTTGTTCCTGCAATTCTGCAGGTTGTGAAGACCAGGCATAACACGTCGTGCCGAGCGGCTTGTAGGGCGTGCCGTCAGCGTAGGCGAAGTGAAACATGTTGGCCACGTGCACCAGGCCGTGATTGCCGGCGCTCGGTGGCTTGACCACGAACTGACCGGCATGAGCGTCGAGTTCCGCGTCGCTGCTGTGCGTGGTGAACTTCCACTCGCCCGGCTGAGAAGGCATGAAGCGGATTAGGTACTTGCCATCACCATCGTAGAACCCGCGTACGATAGTGGTTTGACCCGCTTGCGTGAAGCGCGCCGACACGAGGTGGTCGCTAAACGGATTACCGGAGATGGGCCCTTGGAACTGAAGTTCGTAGACGCCCCACTGCTCGCATTCCGCGGGAGCTTGCGCAAGTGCGGCGAAGGCATCGGCGCCAAACGTGAGCGAAAGTATCAGCGCAATAAGTTGTGATAGTTTCATGACATACTGCGGGGGAAGTGGTTCAGTTTGTATAAGTGTTCGGAAGTGGAGCTTCTAGCCGCCCTAAATTGCTACGCTGGCCAAGTCGTGAGCCATTGGCCCAAACCGCGAGTCCCGCGCCGTGACGGTAGCGCTCGCCAGTGCGGTCCCACACGATGGTAAGCTGGCGGCCGTGGTACGGCAGGTCGGTTAGACAAAAGTAATCCCAGGTCCCTGCCGGCAAGAGCGGGTCGATTACCACCGTATCGTCACTCTGCGGGACGAGGCCCACGAGGCCCGTGATCACCAAGTCGTTAAACGTGGAATGATTATAATAACGGCTGCGCTGCGCTTTCGGTTCGGGGATGAGCCACTCGCCGGTGGTTTCATCATGGTACTCGCCGAGATACGTGGCGCCATCGCGAGTGTGAGCATTCGCGTATGTCTTTAGCGTTTCGAAGTATTCTTCGCGAGTCACGAACTCTTGCTCCGGACCACGCAGCAAGTTGGCGAGTCCAGTCAGCGTCTGGCTGGTGGCGAACGGCCACACGGCGCCGTCCCACTCACAAGTTCCCACGCCGTGCGTGCGGAACTGCGGATGCCGGCGTTCAGCGGTCGTCAGACCGCGCGGCGCCCAGAAACCCGCCGGGTCGCGCAGCTGCCGCCACGCGACCGCGTGCCGTGGTTCAGCAAGATTGAACATCCAAGGAATGAAGCCAATCGCTTCGCGCGCGTCAGAAAACTGTCCGTTGGCCCTCCTAACCTTAAAGAATTGCGCTTGCTCGTCCCACAGAGTGCGATGGAACCGGCTGCGTAAGTCGTTGGACTTCGCGCTAAACTCCGCGGCCAGCTCCGGCCGACTTGCGCGCTCGGCGAACTCCGCAATCGCCGCGGCGTTAGCGGCCATGTAGCTGTTGATTGTCGGCCGCAGGTTCTGCTCGGTCCGGCTGCCGCTGATCGACTCCTCCATTCCGTCGCGCACATCGTACTGCCAGAAGAGCCCCGCGGGGGTAAGTCGTTCGGCCTCCCACAGCCGATAGTCGGCGACCAGTTCGTCGAGCAGTTCAAGCGGCAGCGAAAAGTCACCAGTTGCAAGCGCGCGCTGGTAGAGCGCCGCGGCAAACCAGCCGCTGAACTTGTGAAAGTGTGGCGCCGGTCCGCCGTTTGGTCCCGACCTCAACCAGAACGTTGCATACTCATCGAGCAGCGCTCGATCGCGCAGCCAGCGCCCTTCCACCAAATGATGCCCGACCGCACAAGCGATTGTATTGTGTGGGCCAGCGTGGCTAACTGGCGCAATGAACTCTGTAATGACACGCCCCAGTGGCGTTTCCTTAACATGTTTGCGGAACGTCCACCAGCGGTAGTAGTAGATTTCCTCGAAGATTGCCTTGGGACAGTCGAACAGCGGCGCTTGGGCGATGATCCAATCTGCTGCGACAGAATTGGGAATCGTTGTGGCGATGTCCTCGTTATCGGCAGCGTTGAACCGGGCAATATATTCACGGGCGTCGCCGTCGCTAAGCTGTGGACCGGCGGCGCGGAGGGAAGCCGCGAACGATGCCGCGAGCAGCAGTAACGCAATTCGCCGCATGAAGAATCAATACTCTTGCCAAAATAGATCGACATACGTCCGCGGCGCTGGCCAGGCTTGCTTCGGGGCGTTGGGATCGAGCCCGTTGAGAAAATCCTCGATGTTCGTGTAGCCATCGCCATTCGCGTCGGCCACCGCGTCGGCCGCGTTGTTGGGGTTGAGTTTGTTGGCCGTCTCCCAGGCGTCCGGCATGCCGTCGCTATCCGCATCGGCGTAGGGTTCGCCCTTGTATTCGGGGTAGCCGCCGACTTGTTTGATGTCGGTGATGATCCCTTCGTTCTCCGGTGAAGTGACCGTGCCGGAGCGGACCATCTCGATCACGCGCTCATCGACCGCATCCCGCCGCGGCTTGGTGGCGCCGACACCGGCAAGGACCGTTTCGTACGCTTCGGCCGCCGGTTGGATTTCGACGTAAGAATGCGGGTACGGCTTCTTCGCGCGCACAAGTTCCAGCGTCTTGGCGACATCAAGTTCTGGCGGGCCTTCAATCTGCACGCCGCCCGCCCAGTTATCGGCGGTCACCTTGGCGTTGCCCTCCATGACGTTACCCGCGACGTACGCCTTGCCGTAGTCTTCGGTGAAAAACTTGCTGCGGCGCGACTCGGGCTTGAGGAAGCGGTAGCCGACGGGATCGTTCTTAGGCGTTGCTGGGCCCGGTTTAAAGTAGTTATTTATGATGCAGTAGAAACTGCGGTGGTCGCCGCCATCCACCGTGCGATGCCGCCAGTTGTAGACCACGTTGTTGGCGAACAGAAAATCGTAAATCATCCCTACGCTAGCGTTGCGGCCAGAGTTGCACGCCCACAGGTTGTGGTGAAACGTGCTGTTGTAACCGCCCAGCGTGCTGCCGAACGCGTGGTTGTAAGTGTCGAGCCCTTCGCTAAAAATCGAGTGTTGAATGGTGATGTTAACAGTCGGTAGCTTTAAATCAGGTCCGCCGCCGGGTTGCTTGTACATGTGGCGGTACATTGAAAGATTCTCATCAAGTCCCCAGCAGGCCGAGACGTGATCGATCATGATGTTGCCAACCGGATTACCGCCGAGCGCATCATTCCGATCTCCTACCCAAGTGGCCCCGCGGCGGAACCGCATGTTGCGAATCACCACATCATGCGTTTCCAGTTCGACGGTGTCGTTGGCGATGCACACCCCGTCGCCCGGGGCGCTGCCGCCATCGATGGTCAGATAAGGCGCCCGCACGACAAGCCGGCTTTGCAAATCGATTCGCCCCGCGACATTGAAGACGACAATCCGCGGTCCGCCGGCCTCGAGCGCGGCACGAAAACTGCCGGGGCCGTCGTCATTTAAATTAGTGACCACGATCACGCGTCCGCCACGACCGCCGAAGCTATACATGCCGCCCCCTTGTGCGCCAGGGAACGCGGGAATGTCGGCCTGCGGTAGCTGGTCGGGTTTCGCGGCCCCGGGGAGATACGGTTTACCTTGCTTGGCCCACGCTTCAATATCTGGCTGCGCTTTGGCCCAGGCCTCGTCGCTGCGCCGATACATCTCGCTGAGTCGACGTTCACTCTCCTGAGCGACATCTTCCGTGATCTTTGGATATTGCGCGAACGAGGTTGCGTCGGCAGTTAGAACGGCCAAGGCGACGAGAAGATGCTGAGATCGCATAACCAACTGTCCGTGTATGTTGTGCTTGTGTTAATAAAGACCAATAACTTCGACGCGGTAGCGGAGCGAGTTACAGCGCCGCGCTCCGCTAGCGCGTCGCGGATAACACACGTGAGCGGCGTTCAGTTCGAGCGTCCTTCATTCTGACGCTGAGCCTCGCGTTCGGCGAGCGACTTTTCGGCCTGTTTTAGGTCGATCCCCGCGGCTGAAATCAGGTTGTTGATGCGGCCCTTGTATTTACCGAACCAAGCGTGCTTCTCGTCAGAGGAGCCAGCGTCCATGGCGTACTCGCGGGCTTCCAGCAAGTTGGCGTGAATTGCGCGGCGGAGATCGGCCGGCATGTCGGGGAGTAACTCGCAATAACGCTTGAACGTGATCGGAACCACGCCGTAAGTGAGACCATCCTTCACCTGATCGACCTGCGCTGGCGACAGTTCCGCTGAGAGTTGGGCGATGAACCGACGGTGCAGTGTTTCCAACTCTTCACGGGACTGCGACTGGACGGCTTTAGTAAAGGCGGCGCCGAGCCCGGCGTCGAAATCGGGTTGCTCAGCCAGCTTTGTGTCGCGTGCGGCATGAATGTCGCGCAGGCTGCGGTATTGCCCAGCGATCAATCCACGCAAACGTTCATGCTGAGCGGCATCGGAGAGTTTAAGGGTCGCGACGATCTTCTCGGCGCGCTCAGTAATGACGGCCGTGTACGCCGCTTCGTCAGACTCATTCGCTAAGCCAACAAGCGGCGTTAACGCGAGACCAAACGCCAGGGCACAATGGCGAAAGCTCGGAAGCATCATGCGGAGCGCTCGAGGTCGGGGATGGTGAACTCGCTGCGGCCGCTGCGCTTCCACAGTTCCATGGCCGGCGAGTTGTTTTGCACCTGTTCGGTGACGGGGTCGATGTCGAGGGCCATGCCCAGCGTCAGGGCGCCGGGGGCCGCGTCGAGCTCTACGCCGTTCGCTCGCAAATGGCCCGCCATCCGCTCGAACGAATCGCTCAGCAAATCGTTGCCACGCAGCTTTTCGGCAATTTCTGCAGCCGTCGCAGGCGCGCCGAGGCGGTGCGAAAGGTTGCCCAGATGACACAGTGAACTGGAAAGGTGTCCCTCGTGGATTTCGGCATTCAGTTTCTTGGCATCGCGTGCGGCGATGGCACTGAGCCAGTTCGCGTGATGTCGATTTGCGCCGTCCGGATCGTGCCAATGCTTAAGCTCATTACCTTGGCGATCATAGGCGTAGACATCCACATAATTGGTAGGCGAGAAGACGTGCCCCCGTTCGCACTGGACCAAGACGCCGACCCCGGAGCCGCGGAAGCGGTCCATCGAATCGGCCCAGTTGGCCTGCGCCGCTTTTGAGCGTGGCAATCCGCGCGTTTCGAAGATGAGCGGAGCCGCGGCGTAGTCGTGCAGCACGACTTGTGTGTTGGCCGAGTTACCGGCGTCTTCGTAACCCAAGCGACCACCGATGCTAAAAGTTCTCGGCGCCACGGACTCTTCGCCCAAGAACCAGCGGGCGATATCCATCTGGTGAATCCCCTGATTGCCCATGTCGCCGGCGCCCGTGTTGTAATTCCAGTGCCAATCGTAATGCAGCTTGGGTCGATAGAGTTCCTCGACATTCGCGGGACCGCACCACAGGTTGTAGTCGATCGATTTGGGAATCACGAGCGGCTTGTCGAGCTTGCCGATTGGCGGCCGCGCCTTAAAGCAGGTCCCCACCACGTACAAGATTTTGCCAAGCTCGCCGCTCCGCACATAGGCGACGGCATCCTGCAGGCACTTGGCGCTCCGCGACTGTGTGCCGCACTGGGCGATGCGGTTATACTTGCGCGCCGCTGCGACCAGTTGGCGACCTTCCCAAACATTGTGTGATACCGGCTTCTCGCAGTAGACATCTTTGCCGGCCTGAAGGGCCGCAATCGCGATCAGCGAGTGCGTGTGGTTCGGCGTGGCGATCGACACCGCGTCAATGTCTTTGCGTTCCAGCAACTTGCGATAGTCAGCGAACGTCTCCAGTTTGCGGCCGTTCTTGTCGGCAAACTCAGCGGCGCGTTCGGCGAGAACTCGCGAATCGACATCGCACAGGGCGACCAGGTTCTTGGAGAGTTTGCCGATGTGCCCGCGGCCTTGGCCGTGCGTGCCGATCACCGCCACGCGAATGTCGCTGGCATCACCGGCAGCGCTCGCCCAGCGGGTGGCGGCCAAAGTGGCCCCAGCTGCAACAGTGCTGGCTAGGAAATGACGGCGATGAAGGGCCATGGACGTTGTCCTTGCGAGGAGACAAAGGGGAACAAAAAAAGGCGTGCCGACGATCTTCGCCGACACGCCCTCGGTTGTCAAATAATTACCGTCGGCGGCACGCGACGAGCGAACCAACCACCAGCGACAGCATTACGAGGCTCGCCGGCTCCGGCACCGCCGACGAAGCGGCAATCGCGGCACTCGCGGTGGCGCCGAAATTGTTCTTCCATTGGTTGTAGTGGGCGAGGCCAATCACGCCACCGATCGGATCGTTCAGCAGCACGGTGCTGGTGCCTTGCGCGTCGCGGAAGAGCGTGTAGTCGGCGGCATCCACCGTGCCGTTGCCGTTATAGTCACCCGCCAAGATCGAACCGCTCTTGGTGAGCCGCAGGGTCTTGGTCAGCGAATCGCCACTGGTAATGACCGAAGCTGTGAAGCCAGTTGCGCCGGTTAGGGTGAGCCCGGTTATGGTCATCGGGGCGTCCGCGGTGCCGACCATGTTGATTACGTCGAACGTGGCGCCGTTCGCCGGGGAGAATCCGCCCAACAGCGACAAGTTGATCGTCCCGGTGAGTGCAACTCCGCCGCCTGCGAGCGTAGCTCCAGTGAGATTAATCGTATCAAAGCTCGATGCGCTAGCAAGTTCTAAGTTGAGTGTGGCGCCAGTGGCCAAGGTCAGCCCGTTACCGGCCAGCGTCGTGACGGCCCCTTGCTTAAGATCCAGTGTTCCCTCGCTGATCGTCGTACGACCGGTGTAGGTGGTGGCGCCATTAAGAATCCACTTGCCACTGCCAGACTTCGTGACATTCAAAATGCCATTTGACGAGTTGGCCAGCGGCGCGGCCAAGATGTTGTTGCCAGTGTTGGAACCTGTGAGCGTTAGCGTGCGAGCGAAGGCGCCGAAAGTGATGTTTGCGCCAAGGTTTTGGTCGGCCGCACCGATCTGGCTCGAAATCCGCACGGAGTTGGGCCCCAGGATTTCGGTGATGGTCGAGTTGGCGGGAATCTTAGTTCCGCCCGGACCGACGTCGGTGACCGGCATTCCCACTACCAGGTCGGCGGTGCTATTGAGGTTGAAGAGGATGCTCCGGCTGCCGCTAAACGCAAAGGCGTCCAGATCGCCCGTGCGCGCTTCAGCCACGTCTTGCACCGGCGCGGCAGTGTTTGTGAAGTTGATCGCACCGGCGCCCGAGGCGTCGAGCGTCGCGCCCATCGTGCCGATGGTGAAGGAGCGATCGGTACTATCGCCGGCGCCGGTGTACTTCAGCGTGCCCCCTTGGAGCACCAAGTTACTGGCCGCATTCGACGAATTGCCAATGCTGCTGACGGCGCCACCATTCGCCAGCTTGTTTGCTTGCAGGGTGGTGCCGAGGAGTTGGTACTCGTTTGCGGCGGCGGCAAGGTCCGCTGCCGCCTGTTGGGTATTCGAGCGAACATACTCCGCTTCGACCGTGGTGACGCCGGAGTAGTTCTGAAGGCCGGTCACGTTCACAACCCCGCCGTTCATGGCGATGACGTTGCGAGCGCCGGTCAACTGGTTCGCATTCGGCAGGGTGATGGTGCCGCTCCCACCGCCTAGGCGATAATTATTGTCGGCGGGGGTGATCGTGCCGGTGTACGAAAGGCCCCCTTCCGGCGCTGCAACGCTCATATTCGCGGCGTTGTTGAGGTCGCCGGTGCTGAAGTCGAGATTAGCGCCCGCTTCACTGGCAGCAAGTTGTAGCCCGCCGTGGTCCCAAGCGGTGAATAGGGTGTTGACAGGCAACGAGCCGAGGTTGGCAAGATTATTCAGCTTCGTTAAGAGTGCGGATGCATCCGGCCCCGTTACGCTGCCGTTGTCTAGGCCAATTGCGCCCGATGTGGACACGATGTTGGAAGTATTACCAAGATCGCTACCAACCGCGAAGTGGAGATTGCCGCCATCTACGTAGGTGACGCCGGCATAGATGTTGGTGATCGATTGCTGGCTGCTCTGAATGTAGGTGGCTCCCGGGCCGCGCTTACGGATTCCCCCGATTTCCCCGGAGTTGAGCGTGCTGTGGTTCCCAATCAGACCTTTGATCTCCGTACGGCCGGTTCCGTCAAAAGTAACAATGCGTTCGGGGTTGATACCCGTATCACTGCCCGATACGGGAAAGACGCTGCCTGTAATGGTAAACTTTTTTCCTTCCGGCAAGAAGTTGATAAACCCGCGGTTGTTTCCCTGCACGACGTTGCCGGCCCAGGTCAGTGAATTGGTTCCCTTGATCGATTGCCATTGGGCCAAGTTCATTTGACGACTGATCGTGCGGGCGTCGTTATCGGAAATGAGGTTGAAACCGAATTGGTTGCTCGGCTGGCCTTGGCGATAAACGGCTGGATTGGCGCCGTTGAGATTGGCGCCCAAAGCATTGTCGTTCGCCAACACGATGTTACCGCGGTCAGCTTCTGCGATGCCAGTGAAAGTATTGGGGGCGTTGAGAATTACCGTGCCGAGTGGGCGCAGGGCCGTCCCACTCGAACTGCCGATGTTGAGACCGCCAATTCCGGACATCACGCCTGTGATCTCGAGCGTCCCTTGGTTGTTAGGAGAATCGTTGAGATTGAAGAACGAAGATACAAGTTCAGTTGCCGCATCGGTGCGGTCGGTCAGGTCAATTGGTCCGGTTACTAGAACCTTCTTGCCCATGGGTACGAAACTGCGAATTCCAGCTCCGAACGAGCCCAAGTAGGTGATTGGCCCCGAAATCACCAAATCGTTGGTGCTGGCGGAACCGACTTCAACTCGCTGGTTATTGATCCGCACAGGCGTGGAAAGCGTATTGGTGGAACCGGCGACCCCTCCGCTGACGATTAAGGGGTTGCCGTTGTTGAACTTTACAGCTGGGGTGACTGCGGGATCATCATTGCGAAAGATCAGCCGCCCGCCCGTTGAAGAGACGGTTGTTGCCACCGGGCTTGCCGTCCCGCCAAGTTCTAGGCCTGCCACGGTGACATCTGTCGCCCCAACGTTCAGGTTAAGCGCACCGCCAAGGGCTCCCAAGCTGCTGGCGGTTTGCACGGCACTGTTGGGGAAACCTGCCGTCGTCCAATTACCGTCAAGTTGCCACTCGCGGGCGCCTGTGAGGCTGCTATTCCAAAGGTACGGTGTCACTTGCGCTGAGGCGGAACTGACCGTTGACAGTGCAAACGCCACCGCGGGGAGCCAAAACTTCTTCGTCCGTGTCATCGTGCAAACCTGAGGGATTCGAATAGAGATCAAACAAGTAGGACCGCGCTGCAAGAAACAATCACAATACATAACCACATCCACGCGGCGCACCGACGGGATGCGCCGCGTGAATGTTTGAATCACTTCAAATTGCGAACTCGCAATATGTTAGCTCGCTTTCCGTCGCAGGGCGGCGCCCATGCCAAGTGCTCCCAACGCGGCGATCACCACACTGGCCGGCTCGGGTATGACGGGGTCAGAGAAAATCAACTTCGGCGAGAACTCGCCATTCGCGTTACTCATGTTCAAGAACGGGCTCCCCGGCGCCGGGCTCGGCAGGGGCACGACCGTGACGTCAGGCTGATACCCTGTATCATTCAACTGGTTAGGTTGCCCGAGTGTATTGTTGAGAATCGTTACCTCTTTCGGGATGAACACGTAGTTGAAATTGATCCAACTCGAAGGATCAACTCCAGTGACGCCTCTGTGATTCACCGCCGCGACAATGGTCACGGAGTTGGCGACGCCCAGCGAATTCGCGATCAACGTGTGCAGCGCGCTTCCCGGGGCATTCACAAAATCTAACGATCCCCCAACCGGCAAATGGCTTTGGGGATACACTCCCGGCAAGGAGGCCGAGCCGAGCAGCGAGAGATCCGAGTTGTAGTCGCGGGTGCCTTGCTCACCATCGCTCGTGAGCCCCGGAGCGTTGAGGTAGGTGATCCCCGCTTCTGTCCACCCATCGCTGAGCGAGGGCTTGAGCCCGCGATAGTCGATCGTCACAAACTTGGTCGGCACGCCGCCCGGCGCCGGCGGATCGGATGTGCGCGCAGCGGTTATACCGTTGCGTCCATAGTGCATCCGAAGGGTAATGGGAGCGCTGAGCATCGCGGGGGTCACATTGCGGATGTCAAATCGAAGGTACATTTCGCTACCACGGTCGCCGCCGTCGTTGCCGCCAGCCACGGTGCCGTTGTTGGCGATCCGCGTGGCAAGCTCGAAGTTGGCTCCGCGGTTGGTTCCCGGAGCTTCATCGCGAAGTTCCGCGTCAGCTCCAAGGGGACCCAAATTGGTCGGGATGATTGTGGCGGCGGACGCGAGCGTCCCGGTAAAGCTCACTAGCCCTACAGCTAGCAATCGGCAGCATGTCAGTTTCATTAGACGATTCCTCTAGAAGTCGAAGATGGCAGACAAAAGGCGTCACGAGCTTAAGCCAAATCACTCGCGATGCGTGACAAGAATTAAGCTACTTGGTTAAGAAGCAGTCCGGTTGAAGAGCAGTTAACGTGTTCGGAAGCGCAGCTCGCGCCGCGGTCCACTTCTTTTCAGGATAGACAGTTTGAACGCATTCCGCATGCAATCGACTGCCTTTTTTTCAGACAAAGAACGCTAGACTTCTGCAGCGATTCAGCCTAAAAACGCAAAGCCCTCCATTCCCGCTTTAAACTTATGAGTGTTTGAAAGCGTTGGAGCAGCACCGATGATCAAACGACGACCTCCCTCCCAACGTCAGGATTCCTTTATGAACGATCAACTCCGAGTTGGTTTGTTTGGCATTGGCCTCGAAGCGTACTGGCCGCAGTTTGCCGGCTTGCAAGCGCGACTCGAGGGCTATGTCGGAACGGTCGCCGCACGCTTGGGACGACCCGGTGTTAATGTAGTGAACCTCGGTCTGGTGGACTCGCCTGAAAAGGCGCTCGCCGCCGGCCACGCGTTTCGCCGCGCGGATGTCGATCTTATCTTCCTCTACATCACCACCTACGCGCTCTCGTCCACCGTGCTGCCGGCTGTGCGGCGCGCGAAATGCCCGGTGGTGATTCTTAACTTGCAACCGACCGCTGCGCTCGATTACGCCCAGCTCAACGCGCTCGGTGATCGCACCAAAATGACCGGCGAATGGCTGGCCTATTGTGCCGCCTGCCCGGCGCCAGAGATCGCCAACGTCTTCAACCGCGCGCGGATTCCGTTCCATCAAGTCACTGGGGTTCTGGAGAATGACCCCGAGTGCTGGCGGGAAGTTGACGAGTGGATCGAAGCCGCCCAAGTCGCCTACGGCATGGAGCACAATCGCCTCGGCGTGATGGGCCACTATTACGGCGGAATGCTCGATATCTACTCCGATCTCACTCAGCAATGCGCGTACTTCGGGGGGCATATTGAAATGCTCGAAGTCGACGAACTGTCCGCTCTGCGCGAACAGGTCTCAGCCGCCGAGATTTCAGCACGCGTGAACCTGTTTCAGCAACAGTTCGCGGTGCAACCCGATTGTGCGCCGGCCGAGCTAGAGCGTGCGGCACGCACATCGGTGGCGCTCGATCAACTGGTCGAAGTGCGCCAGCTCGGGTCACTCGCCTACTACTACATGGGCACAGGGAACGCGCCGAATGAGGATACGCTCAGCTCAATCATTCTGGCGGCGTCGCTGCTCACCGCGCGACACTTGCCTGTCGCGGGGGAACTAGAAATCAAAAACGTCCAGGCGATGAAAATTCTCGACCTCTTCGGTGTTGGCGGCTCGTTCACTGAGTACTACGCCATTGACTTCAATGACGACGTGGTGCTGATGGGGCACGACGGCCCCGGACACCTGGCGATTGCCGAAGGCAAAACCAAAGTTCGGCCGCTCGAGGTCTACCACGGCAAAGTGGGCCGCGGGCTGTCGGTGGAGATGAGCGTCAAACACGGCCCTGTAACGCTGCTTTCCGTCGTACAAACGGTTGATGGAAAGCTCAAATTGCTAACCGCCCACGCCGAAAGCGTGCCGGGCCCAATTCTCGAAATCGGCAACACTAACAGCCGCTACCGCTTTCCCTGCGGCGCTCGGCAGTTCGTCGAAACCTGGAACAGCCACGGCCCGGCGCACCATTGCGCGGTGGGGGTGGGGCACATGGGCTCGAAGCTGCGGAAGCTGGGGTCGCTGTTGGGGATGGAAATGGTGCAGGTGTGTTAGTGATGGTTTTCCACTAACCCGTTCAAATACTCCTCCACATTCGTCTCCCCATCGCCATCGGTATCCTGCGGACCATCGCTCGCATCGGCGGGATTAAGCCCGTGCTCCTGTTCCCACGCACTGGGCATCCCATCGCCATCGGAATCCCAATCAGCTGGCCGATGGACTTCAGGGTATTCGTCCCAGCCGCCGACGTCGTCTTGTGAATCGGGCAGCCCGGGCATCCCGCTCACGCTCCCCTTAAACTTGACCTTACCGGTGCGAACTTCTTCAATCACGCGCTGGTCGTGAGCGTCCAGCGCCGGGAAGTTGCAGCCGACATCGGCCAGCACATCCTCGAATGCCTCATAGGCAGACTGCGTGTTCACAAAGCACTCGAAAAACGGTTGTGGATAGACAAACTTCGCCAGCGGCTCGCCGGGCGGTTCAACGACGCCGGCCAGTGTTTCGTTGGCGCCGTACTTGCCTTCCATTACGTTGCCGGCGACGAAATAATCCTGCGGGCCGAAGGCGTGGTTGCGTTCAGGTTTGAGCACGTGAAACACCTGCGTCGCGGGGCCCGGCTTGTAGTAATTATTGACAAACTGCACCTGCTTGGCGCCGCCATCGGTGGTGCGGTGGCCCCAGTTGAAGACCACGTTATTGCGAATGTCGAGCCGTCCGGCGTGGATGTTCGCTTGGTCGATGCTCCCCGCTAAACTCCAGTTGCGCCCCGCACAGTGAGCCAGCAAATTGTGGTGGAAGCTGCCGATATCGCCGCCGATGCTAGCCGCGAAACCGTGCTGTTTCCCCTGTTCGTACTTGCGATGCCCAGCGATATTGAGCGCCTCGGAAATGAGCGTTCGCTGTAAGGTGATGTTCTTCGCGCCGCGCGAACTGAACGCTTCATCGTGAGTCCAGCTGATCGAGCAGTGGTCGATGATCGAATGGTCGCTGCTCGCCATCCCCATGCCGTCGAGCGTTTCGCCCGACGTGTTCCCAGGGCGCACGCGGACGTAGCGCACAATCACATCGTGCGAGCCCAACATGCCGAGGTTGTAGTTCGAGATGCAGATGCCATTTCCGGGCGCCGTTTGGCCAGCGATGGTTACGTAGTCATCGCGGATGCCGAGGCGACTTTTGAGATCAATCCGCCCGGATACATCAAACACCACAGTCCGCGGCCCGCTCTCGGCGAGCGCTGCCCGCAAACTCCCGGGGCCATTGTCGGCCAGCGTGGTCACTTTCACCACCTTCCCGCCGCGCCCGCCAATGGCGAACCGGCCGTACCCCTCCGCGCCGGGAAACGCGAGCTTCCGCACACGGAACGACCACACATCGCCGTGTGTCACGGTTCCATCCGCCGCGATGGAATCGACGCGCCAGCAGTAATGCTCAAGTGAATTGTGCGGCGCCACCTTCACCGTCATTTCTTGAACTGTCGTTTCGCCCAAATCCTGCGCTTGCGAACTAGCGCTCATCACCTGTGAAAATGCCGCATTCCAATCGCGATCATGCCCGAACCAGACTCGATACTTCACCGCCGACTTTGCCCCGCGCCACCGGAGTTTTACTTCGCCCGTCTCCCCGGCGACATGTTCGTCGAAGTCACTTGGAGTGGGGCGCAGCGCTTTCGTGTCCGGCCGCGGCGCATCAATCTCGAAACCGTTCAGCACGACCGCTGCCTGCTCGTCGGCCGCCGCAATGCGCAGCACGATGGGCTCTTCCGCTTTCACCGTGAACGTGAGGAAGGCACTGGCTGCTTCATCATCGTGGGCGGCGTCAACGGTGGGCGTCACCATCACCGACTCATCGCCGTAGGAGACGGTCAGTGGACCGTTATGTGAGCGTGTCGGCCAATTGTGAAACGTCGCGACGGTGTGCTCACCCGGCGCCAACCCGTTAATTTCCAATTCGACCGGGCCTTCGCTCCACACGCCATCCGCCGACAGGGGCGTCGAACCCTTGGCTAGCGCGGCCTTGTGAAGAAATCCGAGAATCGATTTTTTAGTATCGGAAAAGAGAACGATTGACAGGTTATCGACGTATAGCCCACTCTCGTGAGCTTCGCCGACTTCCCACTCCTGCCAGCGAAACGTCTCCGCATCGCTTCGACCCGTCGCGGCGCTCAGGTCCACGCGAAGCGGACCGGCGCCAAGTGCAACGGGAGCGCAGAGGAACAGGCCCAAGAAAAACTGCGGTACGCTTCGTCGCATTTTTGACCTAACCCCTGAAGAATTATTGATCGCCCACTGAGGATCAAGCGTTTCATCTTTCGGCCCTATTGACCAGTGGTCAACGTGTCTGGCCAGAAACAAGGCTCGTTGACAGGCTGCTGCGCTGGTTAAGATGAAACGCCAATGAACCGATTTCTTCATCACCTCTTGTTCGCTGCCCTCTGCCTGCCGCCTGCTGCCTGCTGCGTAGCCGAGCCAACGCCCGCCGAACACTTCCGCACTCCGCCCGCCGCTGCGCGGCCGTGGGTCTTTTGGTACTGGATGCACGCCGCGGTCACCCGTGAAGGCATCTCCGCCGATCTGGAGGCGATGCGCGACGCCGGCCTCGGCGGCGCCTATCTGATGACGATCAACGGCCCGACCGACCCGCCGCACATTGAGCCGCCAGTGCTGCCGAACACCGAACCGTGGTGGGAACTGGTCAGGTTTGCCGTGGAGGAAGCCGACCGGCTGGGTCTCGAACTCGGTTTTCACATTTGCGATGGCTTCGCCACCGCGGGCGGCCCGTGGATCACGCCGGAACTTTCGATGCAGGAAGTGACTTGGAGTGTGACGAACGTCTCGACCGGCGATGCGAAGATCGAGCTGCTACAACCACCGACTCACGAAGGTTTTTATCGTGACATCGCCGTGCTCGCGTTTCCCACGCCCCCCGGCGCGGGGAATTCGTCGGCAACGGAGCCCGTGACCATTACAAGCAGCGTGGTCGATCAAGAACCCGCAGCGCTCGCGAAGCCCGGCAACCCAGTGCGCTTCCGCAGTGAATCGCCCTGTTGGATTGAATACGAGTTCGACGAACCCTTCACCGCCCGCTGCGTCACCATCACTCCCGACGGCGCCAACTCGCAGTGCCAACGCTTCACCATCGAAGCGAGTGATAATGGCCAGTCGTACCGCAAAGTCGCGCAGCTTTCGCCGCCGCGGCACGGCTGGCAGGACGAAGGCCGCCCAGTGACACACGCTTTCCCCGCGACCACCGCGCGCCAGTTCCGCTTCCGCTGGACACCTGTCGGCACGGAACCCGGCGCCGAGGACCTCGATTCCGCCAAGTGGGCCCCCGTCCTTAAGTTGAAGGAAATCCATCTGCTCAGTGAACCCCGCATCGACAATATTGAAGGCAAGTCCGCCATCGCTTGGCGACTTAGCGCGTCCTCAACCGCCGAACAGATTTTGCCCCGCGATTGCATCTCCAAACAGAACATCCTTGACCTCACCCCCAAGCTGGAACCGACTGGCCAGCTGAGTTGGTCACCTCCCGCGGGCGAGTGGAGCATTCTCCGCATTGGCCACACCAGCACCGGCAAACGGAACGCCACCGCCGCGGCGCCGGGTCTCGAATGCGACAAACTCAGCGCAAAAGCCACCGAGCTGCAATACCAACGCTGGTTTGGCGAAGCGGTGCGCCGCGTCGGCCCCAAGCTCGCTCCGCGGGTCCTCTCGCGGCTGCACGTCGATAGCTGGGAGTGCGGCAGCCAAAACTGGACCCCCGGTTTCGGCGGCGAATTCCAACGTCGCCGCGGCTACAACCTCACCAAGTATTTGCCGCTGCTGGCCGGTTACCCGATCGACAGCGCCAGCGAATCGGAGCGCGTCCTCGGCGACATCCGCACCACCATCGCCGAGCTGCTCGACGAAAAGTACTACGGAACGCTTGCCGGCAAGGCTCGCGCGGGCGGTTTTACTTTCAGCGGCGAATGCACGGCGCCCACGATGGTGGGCGATGGCCTGGCGCACTTCGTCCACCTCGACCAACCGATGGGCGAGTTTTGGCTCAAGAGTCCCACGCACGACAAACCGAACGACATTCTCGACGCCGTGAGCGCCGCCCATGTCTTCGGCAAGCGGGTGATCGGCGCCGAGGCGTTCACGCAGCTTCGGATAGAGTGGAACGAAACGCCGGCGTTGCTCAAACCGCTGGCAGATCGGCACTTTGCAGTGGGCGTGAACCAACTCACGCTGCACGTAATGCTGCACAACCCCTGGCCCGATCGCTACCCCGGCATAACCCTGGGCGCCATCGGTACGCACTTTGGTCGCGAACAGACTTGGCTCCCCATGGCCCGGGGCTTCACCGACTATCTCGCCCGCTGCCAGTGGCTGTTGCAGCAAGGCGAACCCGTGGTGGACATTGCCATTCTCGCGCCTGAGAACATCCCTTCCCGGGCGTGGCGGCCTGATCAACTGCAGGGCGCCGTGCCGGGGCTGATCGCCGAACCAACCGCCAGCACGCTGCGCGCGCGATTGGCGAACGAGAATCAACCTATCACCGAATCGCCGCGCGGCGTGAAACATGCCGCCAACATTTCCGGCGCTGCGGAATGGCTGGACCCCCTCGCCGGCCACAAGTACGACACTGTCTCCTGCGCCGCGCTTCGCAACCTAGCGATCGTTCGCGGCGGCAAGCTGACGTTTCCCGGCGGCGCAGCTTACCACCTGCTCATCGTCCCGCAACCAACCCGCGCGGTTCCGCTCGCCAACGCCGTCAGCCGCGACACCGCCAAGACGCTCGCTCGTCTCGCCGAAGAGGGTGTCCAAATGCTCGTGGTGGATGGCCTGAAGTCCCTCGATCCGCGCGCAACTCTGCCCGTCGTTTCCGCCGCCCAAGGCACCTTCGATCGCGCCGAGTGCATTCCTCCCGACTTTGTCGCCAGTGAAGGAAATGCACTAGCAGTGGAAGTCGCGTGGACGCATCGCACCGCCGAGTGGGGCGAGATTTATCTCATCGCCAACCAAGCCGAACGTGCGCGCACGCTGGAGCTGTCACTCCGCCAGCAAGCTCAATTGGTCGAAGTGTGGCATCCGCTCACGGGTGAGATCGACACGCTGCCATTCACTCCGAGCAGTGACCGCACTCGAGTCAGTATCATGGTGCAACCTTTTGAGTCCTGCTTCATTGTGCTGCCGAAGCAGCCGACGGTCAGTTCAACTCAACAGCCGAACTTCACAAGCCGCCCACAGAGTTTAACGTGGGATGTTCGTTTCATCCCGCATCAACCCAACGTTGCTGTGCCCGCGGCGCGGCGCCTTAAACAGCTAACCGAGCTGGGGCAACTCGATGAACAAGTGAAACAATTCAGCGGCCAAGCGGCGTACGAAACCAAGTTCGAGTTAGAGCGATCTGGTGTCACTTGGCTCGATCTTGGCGCCGTCACGGGCCCCGCAGAAGTCGAGCTCAACGGTCAAGCTTGTGGCATCGCCTGGACTTCGCCGTACCGCGTGCGGATCGATCAGCACGTGCGCCCAGGCGACAACAAGCTAACGGTCCGCGTGATGAGCACTTGGCGCAACCGTTTGCTCCACGAATCAAAGCTGCCGCCCGCGAAGCGCACCACCTGGATGACCGCCCCGTACGAGTTCGCCAGCCAATCCCCCGACCCCTTCGGCCTCCTCGGCCCCGTTTCGCTGCAAGCGGAAGAATTAACCGCGAAAGACGCGAAATGACGCGAAAAGCGAAAGCGATCAACTCCAATCCGTCCATTCAGCACTCACTCAAAAGCCCAGAAGAAATGTCTTGCTACCAACTTCTTTCGCGCCTTTTCGCGTCTATCGCGGTTAGCTTTCTTCTTATCCAACCAAGTTGGTCGAAAGAAGTATCTGAGCCGGAGATGCAGCGCGTGTACGACGAACTCAAGACGCCGCACAAGTTCGGTCCCGTGCTCATGCCGAACAAGGGCGAGATGTACGACTGCCCCACTGTCTTTCGGCACAACGAAAAGTGGTGGATGGTCTTCGTGAGCATCGAAGATAAGGTTGGCTACGAGACCCGCCTGGCCACCAGTGATGATCTCCTCGACTGGAAGATCGTCGGCACGATTCTGTCGAAGGGCCAGCCCGGCTGGGACCAGTGGCAAGCGGACGGCGGCATCGCGCTCTTCGACACCACCTGGGGTGGCACGAACGCCATCGGCCAGCACGATGGCAAATACTGGCTCAGCTACTTCGGCGGGAACAAGCAAGGCTACGAACCCGATCCACTATCCATCGGCCTCGCCTGGACGACCGACCCGACGAACCCCGAACCGTGGACGCGGCTTGCCGAAAATCCCGTCATGCAGCCGAGCGATGATGAGGCCCGGCCCTTCGAGCAAAAAACGCTCTACAAAAGTTTCATCTTTCACGATGCCGTGCGCACGCTCGGCGAACCATTCGTGATGTTCTACAACGCCAAGCAGCCCGGGCAGTGGATTGAACGCATCGGCATCGCGGTGTCGAGTGACCTCCGAAAATGGACTCGGTACGGCGCCGGCCCGGTGGTGGAAAACCTTCCAACCAAACCTAAGGGCGCATCAATTTCCGGCGATCCGCAGCTCATCCGCATGGGCGACCTGTGGGTGATGGTCTACTTCGGCGCCGGCTGGGGGAAGCAAGCGTTCGATACCTTCGCCGTTTCTCACGATCTGGTGAACTGGACCAAGTGGACTGGCCCCAACCTCATCGAACCGAGCGAACCCTTCGACGAAACCTACGCCCACAAACCGTGGCTGCTGAAGCACGACGGCGTGGTGTACCATTTTTACTGCTGCGTGGGTGACAAGGGCCGCACGATCGCCGTGGCCACTTCCCAACCCCTGCGATAGCTGGTCCCGTCCCGAAGCCGTGCTTTGCTGCGCCACCGAGAGCTTTAACACCGAAATCACTCACAACTCTTGCTTGCGATTTAGCGTAAACGCTCCTAAAAAATCTCACAAGTTTTTTCCGATCTGCTCTAGAAAGTAGCCACCCAATGGTGTTCAATTGAACACAAGTCGCGATGCCGCTCACGAGCGGGAAACTTGACAGTTCAGTGTAGCGGGTTTTTGATCGAAACCCCGAACCATTGGCACGAGTTTCCTTGAGTTGCAACCAGGTGGAGCGGCCCGAGAGGTGAGGAGAGTCTGAGCAGAACCTAAAGGTTCGCTGCGCTCGTGCATGCGCGCAAGGGAACCGAGGGAAACGGTGTCATGGTCGCCAGCTCGGTTCCTTGCCATTCGCGGAGAGCTGGGGCGCCCCAAGCCATTTATCGAGTTTAATCGCGTGATTTTTTTGAATCTGGTGAAATAGGGGAAGAGAGCACATCAGCCAACAACCTTAACCCAGTGGCGCTGCAAGTGGCCTCCCGAATCCTTTCGGGCAGGCCACTTGCGACCCGCTGCCGGTTTGTTAGGACATACAGCCATCGTTCCCCAGCGCCGTCAGTCGGGGGCACCAAAGGGGTCCGCTCGCTCTGCGCGCCGAAAGCCTGCGTGCCGCGGAGCCTCAATCTCAAAGACACTCAACCCAAACTAAGATGATGAAATTCAACCGAACAACAAATCTGTGCGTCGTAATTCTGGGGCTGAGTTTCAACTTAACCCAGGTCGCCGCTGAGCCGTCCGTGCGCTCGCGCGACTCCTTCAACACCAACTGGCAGTTCGCGCGCTTCGGCGCCATGCCCGATGGCTCCGAACTCGCGGAACCCGAAGGGCTCGAATCGCCGGAGTTCGACGACAGTGCTTGGCGCCAGCTCGACACGCCGCACGATTGGGGCATCGAAGGCCCCTTCCGGCAGGAATTGCCCGGCGAAACCGGCAAGTTACCGTGGGCCGGCATTGGCTGGTATCGCAAGCACTTCACGGCGCCGGAGCTTAAGCCAGGCGAACAGTTGGCGATTGATTTCGACGGCGCCATGAGCGATTCGACCATCTACCTCAACGGCCAAGAAATCGGCGGCTGGCCTTACGGCTACACCTCGTTCCGCGTCGATCTCACGCCGCATGTGAAGCCGGGCGCCGAGAACGTACTGGCCGTTCGGCTCGATAACAAACCGAACTCCTCGCGCTGGTATCCCGGCGGCGGCATCTACCGCAACGTGTGGCTGGTGAAGACCGGACCAGTGCGCGTGGCGCACGATGGGGTGTTTATCACGACGCCGAAGGTTACGGCCGAAGCGGCCCAGATTCAAGTCGACGTTACGATTGATAACGCGCTTGAAACTGATTCGGCACTCACCGTTCAAGCGACGATCCTTCCTCTCAAGGGTGTCGGACCTCCCGTCATTGAATCAGTGGAAACGACCGTTAACGGAACGCAGTCGGGTCGAACTCAGCTCACGTTCGAACTTGCTAACCCGCAACTTTGCACTGTTGATAAGCCGCAGCTTTATCAGGCGATTATATCGATCCAGCAGAACGGCAAACGTGTTGATCGGTACTCAACCACCTTCGGCATCCGCAAAATCGAGTTCACCGCTGACCGCGGCTTCCTGCTCAACGGAGAGCGCGTGCCGCTCAACGGCGTTTGTTTGCACCACGATTTAGGCCCGCTCGGCGCCGCGGTCTCCAAGCGCGGCATCGAGCGGCAATTGGAGATTCTGAAAGAGATGGGCTGCAACGCGATTCGCACCAGCCATAATCCGCCGGCTCCCGAGCTTTTGGAAGCGTGCGACCGCATGGGCTTTCTTGTCCAAGTCGAAGCGTTCGACTGCTGGGCCGAGAAGAAAACGCGCAACGATTACAACCGCTTCTTCAAGGATTGGCACGAACGCGATTTGGTGCGAATGGTCCGCCGCGATCGCAATCACTCTTCGGTCATTATGTGGAGCATCGGCAACGAAATCCGCGAGCAGCGCGGCGCCGCCGGGCCAAAGATATGTGCCGAACTGGCCGCAATCGTGCGGCGCGAAGACCCCACTCGGCCGGTCACCTCGGGCTGCAACGTGCCGGAGGCAGCCGACAACGGTTACGCGGGACCGCTGGATTTATTTGGCTACAACTACAAACCGCACCTGTACGAGCAGTTCACTAAAAAGTATCCGCAGAAGCCCGTGTATGGCAGCGAAACTTCGTCCTGCATCAGCACCCGCGGCGAGTACTATTTCCCGGTGGGTGAGAATCAAGCGGGCGGCCAGGGTGGACCGTTTCAGATGAGCTCGTACGATTTGTACGCGCCGAACTGGGCCACCACCCCCGACAAAGAGTTCGCCGCCCAAGACCGCTACCCCAAAGTCTTCGGCGAGTTCGTCTGGACCGGCTTCGATTACCTTGGCGAACCAACGCCCTACAACGATGACGCCACCAACGTGCTCAACGGCCAAGACGCCGCCACGCGTGCGGAACTGGAGCGGCAACGTAAAGAACTCAAGAAGCTTACGATCCCCTCGCGCAGTTCCTACTTCGGTATCCTCGACCTGTGCGGCTTCAAGAAGGATCGCTTTTACATTTACCAAGCGCGTTGGCGGCCCGAACTGCCGATGGCCCACATTCTTCCGCACTGGACTTGGCCCGACCGAGTTGGCCAAGTTACGCCCGTTCACGTTTACACCAGTGGGGACGTAGCGGAGTTGTGGCTCAACGGCAAATCGCTTGGCCGCCGCAAGAAAGGCCCCGGCGAATACCGCTTGCGCTGGAACGATGTGCAGTATGAACCGGGCGAACTGCGCGTTGAAGCCTATCGCAACGGCAAACCGTGGGCAACGGATCTGCAGCGCACCGCCGGACCCGCCGCGAAGATTGAGCTCACCGCGGATCGCCCGA
Source organism: Pirellulales bacterium (assembly GCA_022841705.1). Taxonomy (GTDB): domain Bacteria; phylum Planctomycetota; class Planctomycetia; order Pirellulales; family Lacipirellulaceae. The sequence goes on along the minus strand of JALHQZ010000001.1, from coordinate 1,781,337 downwards.
TCATCGCCGCCGATGGCCAAGATTTGTGCTTCCTGACCGCCCGCGTACTTGATGCCTTCGGTGTACTCGTTCCACAGGCGAATAATCACCTGACGTTCAAAGTTGAAGGCGCCGGCTCGGTGATCGGGGTCTGCAACGGCGACCCGACCAGCCATTTGCCATTCCAAGCAGCCGAAATGCCCGCATTTAACGGGCTGTGCCTAGCGATTGTGCGGGCGGAGATGGGCAAAACCGGCGAGCTGACAGTTTCCGCGACGGCTGAGGGGGTTAAATCCGGGATGGTCAAAGTCTCGGCGAAGTGAGCGTCAAGCGCGGGAATCAAGCCGGAACGGCGTTCTGGTACGGTACAGCCGCTACGCACGGCAAACTCGACGCGTTTTCGCCAATTTTGGCAACCGTTCGAGTTGACAGCTCAACCCCCAGTCTGCTTTTTGCCGAAGGAAATCTTACACGCCACTCGGGCGGTGCTAGCTTTGTCCGAGTGCTTGTGTCGCCCCGCCATCTCGGCCCTGTCCCTTCAGCCAATCGCGCCCCCATGATCGATGCCGTTCTCGATGCGCCCGTTGCCGGCCGCCAGTTGCTTGACCGCATTCACTCCGCGTTTGAAGCGAGTCCCTATTTGCCGAGCGGGCGGATGGAGATCGAAACCAACGACGGCTCAGTGCGGCTGGTGGGCCGAGTGACCAGCTACTTCGAGAAGCAGATGGCCCAAGAGGTGCTCCGCCGGGTGGATGGCGTCGAGCGGATTGAGAATCTGCTGGAAGTGAACTGGGCGTAAGATTTGCAGCGGAGTCTGGAGTTGCGCGACGTCGGGCGGTAGTTTGATTGCGGTCAAACTTCACTTCCCGAGCCGGCATCATTAACTCCACTCATGCAACCAAAGCCTGCGGTACTCGCGATCCACTGCGCGATCGCGCTGCTCTCTTCATCCATGTCGCGCGCCACCGAAATTCCCAGCGTTGGCAAGTTCAGCGAAGCCACGCAGATCGCCACCGGCTTCGGCTTTGTTGAAGGCCCCGCGTGGGATGGCGCCGGCACGCTCTACTTCAGCGACATTCCCAACGCGAAGATTCACACGCTCGACCTCACAGGCAAGATCGGCGTTTTCACGGCGGAGTCGGGGAATTCCAACGGTCTGATGGTTTCGCCCACCGGCGGATTGTTGGCTTGCGAAGCGCAAGAGGGAAGTCTCGTCGAGTGGGATGTTGCGACCAAAACCCGAACCGTTCGCGCCGCCAAGTACAACGGCGTCCGCTTCAATGCGCCCAACGATTTGGTGCTCGATTCGGCGAGCGGCGTCTACTTCACCGATCCCCACTACAACGGCCCCGAACCGTGGCCGCAAAAAGTGCGCGGCGTGTACTACGTTCCGGCCAAGGGCGAACCAGTGCGCGTGGTTGAAGATTTGCCGGCGCCGAATGGGATTTTGCTCTCTATCGATGAGAGAACGCTCTACGTGCTGCCGTCTGGTTCATCGGAGATGCGGGCGTATGAAGTCCTGGCGCCGGGCAAGTTGGGGCAGGAACGAATGTTCTGCAAACTACTGCCGAAGTCCGGCGAAACCGAAGCCGGCGGCGCGGACGGCGCCACGCTCGACGAGCGGGGCAATCTCTACATTACTTCCGGCGCCGGCTTACAGGTGGTCAGCCCTGAAGGCGATGTGCTCGGCATTATCCCCGTGCCGGAGCATCCGGCGAATGTGACCTTTGGCGGCGCTGAGCTCAAGACGCTCTACGTCACGGCCCGGACGAGTTTGTATTCGATCGAGGCCCCGGTGAAAGGCCACCGATTCGGCGTTAAACCCGAGTAAGCCCTTGCGGTTGGCGTCCTGGGACGCCACCGCCGTAAGGGCCTCCAAAGTTCGCGGCGAGGGCGGGCCCCTCGCTTGCGACCCCCTCTTCAACAGAAAACCCAGCGCCGCGAATCTTGCGCAACCCGCGTGGTCGTACATCGGCAAACCGCGTTCATGCCTCGTCTCGCGCCATTCGATGATAGCTAGCAGCGCCCGCGCATTACGGCAGCCCAGGTTATCTGGGAAAGCGGGCTGCCGGCTAACACGAGGTGGCGGAATGCGTTTGAGTTTGTTGTTCTTACTGATTTTCGCGGTCCACGCCCACGCCGCGGGGCGCTGGAACATGCCCACCACGCCGGCCCAATGTTTCGGCTGGGGATTTGGTCCTGGTTACCACGCGCCGATGACGCTTGGCTCGGCCTGTCTTGCACCGGTGGAATACCCGGGCGTCCAGCGATCGCTGCGGCCGTTGCCCTCGCCGCAGTACGTTTACGTGCCGGAGTTGCATCGCCCGCAGCCGGCGGTTCCCGCAGAAGGGCTGCAGCACATGCCGTACACCAAGCCGTTCGCTCCTCCGGCGCCGGTGTTCGGTCCACCGAGTGGGGTTGAAACCGGTCCGGCGCTTCAGGGCGCCGAACGGCTGCCGCCGCCGAATCATGAACCTGCTTCGCCGTCTGACGCGCGGCGGATCATCCAGCCGACGCCGCGGTGGTAGGTTTCTGGTAGACTGCCACTCATGGGGTGGTGGATTTTATTCGTGCTCGTTGCGCTGCTCGGCGCGGCACTTTCGTTTCGGCGCAAGCGGAGTGCGCAGTTTCTTCGGAAAGGGGCGCAAGCCGAAATTGGGCGGGCCCTTGTGGCGTTCGTGCCGACGATTGAGTTGGGTGAATCTTTTCGGCGGACGGCGGATGCGCTCGGCAAACCGCGCGGGCTCACGTGGGTGAAATGTGAACTCGGCGCCGAGGTGCACTTTGCGCGCGATCTGAAAACGAGTGAGCTTTTCGCGCTCGCGCCCGTGACGATTTCCTTCGCCGCCATTCCCGGGGGCGGACTGGAAGAGGTCGAAGCGGTGGGTAATCTGCGGGCCGGGACAGCGATTTTCGTCTGGCGGGATGGCAATTGGCAGAGCGACGGCCGGGCGATTTTCAATCTTGACCCCGCAGAAACTCTCACGAAATACGCTGAAAGCCTGCAAGAGATCACCCCTTTTGCGTCCTCAATCTAGCGAAGCGGCCCCCCGCAGTTTACCATACCTGCTTGATTGGAAAGGGTTCAGCATGGCGGCATTGGGTCCATTCGCGTGCGCTGGTTGCGATCAGTGCGGCGAATCGCTGGGAGAAAGATGCCATGCGGCGGCAGTCTGGTGGTGTACGTAAATCGGTCCGGGGTCATTTCGAGCGGCTCGAAGAGCGGCAGATGTTGGCGGCGACGCCGATTGAAATTCGCGCCGCCGGCCGCGCAGGTACCGAAACGATGGTCCTGCAAGTCGATGGCGCCACGGTCCAAACCTGGACCAACATCGGCGCGGGCGCGGCGACCGGCGTCTTCAACACCTTCTCGTACACGCATCCCACGGATGTGACCGCCGATCGCGTGCGGGTCGCGTTCACAAGCGATACCGGCGGCAGCACCGACCTGCGTGTTGATCGCATTCAGGTCGCGAACATTCAGTACGAAACGGAAGCGGCGGATACCTTCTCGACAGGCGCGACAATCGGCGGCATCCCCTCGCCCGGTTATCGCACCACGGAAACCTTACAGGCGAACGGCTACTTCCAGTACCGCGCGATTGCGCCGACCGATCGCACCGTTGAAGTGCTGGTCGCCGGTTCAACGAATAGCGAGACGATTCAGCTTCGCATCGGCGCCACGACGGTCGCCAACTACACCGTCACCAAAGGAAATTACACCACGGGCGTGTACCAGTCGTTCCGCTACACGCACAGCGCGACGGTGAATCCGGCGGAGGTGCAGGTGGCGTTCACCAACGATGGCCGCACCGCCACCAATGCCGACCGCAACGTGCGCGTCGATGGCATTGTGGTGAACGGTGTGAAATATGTATCGGAATCGAGCGAGACCTTTACCACCGGCACGGGCGAAGCGCTCACCGGCGCCGCGCCCGGCTATAAGCGGAGCGAATACCTCACCAACAATGGTTACTTCCAATACTACGCACCGACCCCCGTCGGCGGCACGACCATTGAGATCCTGGCCGCGGGAGCTGCTCGCCAGGAGACACTGCAACTGCTGATTGACGGCACGGCGGTGCGCACCTGGACGGGGGTCAAGGGAAACTACAATGGTGCAATCTACGAAACTTTCCGCTTCACCACACCGAGCGTGGTGGCGCTGAATCAGATTCGCGTGGCGTTTACGAACGACGGACTCACCTCAACGGGGCTCGACAAAAACCTCCGCGTCGACGCGGTGCTGCTAAACGGCGTGCGTTACGAAACCGAAGCGAACGACACCTTTAGTACGGGGGGGCCGCTTGCCGCCCCGACCGGTTTCCGGCGCTCCGAATACTTGTACAACAACGGATACTTTGCCTACGGTCAGCCGTTTAACCCGGGCACTCTCTCGATAGCGGCGTCTCAGTACACGGTGGTCGAGGGCACGCCAACGGTCGGCGTCACCTTCGTGCGCGCTGGGGGCAGCGATGGAACGGTCACACTGGACTACACCACGGTCAATGCCTCGGCGCTTGCGGGGCAAGATTACACGGCGAAAGCAGGAACGGTCACTTTTCTGCAAGGCGAAACCACCAAGACGGTTACCTTTGATATCACCAATGACGCCCTGGGCGAAGGAACCGAAACCTTCAACGTCTCCGCCGACCGCGTGACCGGCGGCGCGGGATTGGGAGCGCCGAGAACCACCACCATTCGCATCATTGACGACGAAACGCCCTCGCCAGGAACCGGCAATGGACTGCGAGGCGAGTATTACAGCGATATCGCACTCACCAATCTCGCCGCCCAGCGAACCGATTCCAAGATTGAATACCTCTGGGGCACGAGCGCGCCGACTCCGCAAGTGGGCGCCGATAATTTCTCGGTCCGCTGGACAGGCCAAATTGAACCCCTCTATTCGGAAATTTATACCTTCTATTTGACGAGCGACGACGGTTCGCGCATGTGGGTCAACGGAGTCCAACTCATCAACGGATGGGTCGATCAATCTCCCACCACTCGCAGTGCCACGATTGCGTTGGTCGCAGGACAAAAGTATGACCTGCGCGTGGAGTACTACGAACGCGGAGGGAGCGCGAGTGCGGTGTTGGAATGGCAGAGCGCCCGGCAAGCCCGGCAAGTCGTGCCGCAATCGCAATTCTACAGCACGCCGATCGTGCCCATTACTGGAACGTTCACCCCCGAAACCATTGTCGGGGGATTCACCCAACCAACCGCAATTGACTTTGGCCCCAATGGTATGATGTTCATCGCGCAGAAGAATGGCGTGGTGAAAACCTATGTGGGCGGCACGGTGCAGAACTTCATCGACATCAGCGCCGATGTGAACAACGTGCGCGACCGCGGTCTGTTGGGCATGGCAGTCCACCCTGATTTTGTGAACAATCCCTACGTCTACTTGCTGTACACCTACGACCCGCCGGAGACCGTGGGACAAACCGGTCTTGCCGCGCCCGATCAGTACGGCAACCGCGTGGCCCGATTGGTGCGCGTAACCGCCGATGTCAGCACTAGTTACCGCACCGCTGTGCCAGGAAGCCAAGTGATTCTGCTGGGTAAGAACAGCACCTGGGCGAACATCAGTTTCCCCAATCTCGACGGCACCGATAACGTCAATTTGCCGGCTACCGGCGTGGGGATTGAAGACATTATCGGCGTCGATAGCCAGTCGCATTCGGTCGGCGCCCTGCGCTTCGGCAACGATGGTTCGCTCTTCGTCTCGAACGGCGACGGCACCAGTTATGGTCGCGTCGATCCGCGTTCAGCGCTCGTGCAGGACATCACCGATTTCCGCGGCAAGGTGCTGCGCATCAACCCGCTGACCGGCGAAGGTTACACGAACAATCCCTTCTACAACGGGAATGTGAATGCGGACCAGTCCAAAGTTTTCAACTACGGCTTGCGGAACCCCTTCCGCATGGCGATTCACCCCACGCTCGGCCTGCCGTATGTGGGTGACGTAGGCTGGAACACCTACGAAGAAATCAATGTGGGCGGTGGCCAGAATTTCGGTTGGCCCTGGTACGAGGGGGCGTCCACCGGCAGCTTACAGACAGGTGGCTACCGCGACCTGCCGCAGGCCGCCACGTTCTACGCCAGCAACAATGCCGACCCGCCCATCTGGTCGCGGGCTCACTCGGCGGGTGGTGTGGCGATTGTGGTCGGTGATTTCTACACCGGCCAGCAGTACCCGGCGCTCTATCAAGGGACCGTCTTCTTCACCGACTACGGCGACCCCACGATCCGCGCGCTGCAGCTGAACTCGCAAGGCTTCGTAACGCAAGAACTGGTGATCAGCGGCTCCGTCGGTACGGTGGTGATGATGGACATGGGGCCCGATGGCTACATGTACTATGTGAACATTAACGGCAATGTTGGGCGGTTCAACTTCTCAGCGACCGCAAGTGTTCCGCTGGCGACCGCGATCTCAGCGGCGCCCGCGGCTCCGCAGACGCCGCTCGCCGTAAGTCCTACCAATCCACCGCAGCGGTTGGGTTACAGTCCGCCGCGCCGCGCTGCGTTTGAGCAACTCGGCGCTGCAGCCCCGGCGCGATCGAACCTGTTACTGGCGAGTAAGTTTGAAACGCCGGTCGTCACGCCGCAAGAACTAGAACTTTGCCAGCCGGGGAAGGCGAAGAAGGTTGCGCGCAGTGCGGCGCGGGACGCGGTGTGGGCGGAGTTGGGGGCGCTCTGATTGAAGGACAAACTTCAGTTCGAAGTCAAGTTTCGTGATCGCCTGCGCGAGACCCACAACCAAGCGCAGCCCCCACTCACGCCGATAATGATACCCATAGACGGTTCAGGGATTGCGACTTTCGATGAGACGAAGATTCCCGAACTTCCATCGGTAAAGCTGGCGAAAAAAGCCAGTTCGCCGCGGTCGTTGAAACCTGATGTGGCGCCCGTCTCATTCCCTCCCCCTCCAACGAAATTGAGGGTCGCGATGGTCCGAAAGACGCCCGGAGAAATCTCGATTGAGTCGCCTACCTTGGATATTAACTGTAGGACCCCGAACTGATCGCGCACCCAAATTCCTTCACCCATCGCGACTCCATCAATCTTTCTCATGATTTGATGAATAAAGGCAGTTTGACCCAGGCTATTAATGAGGAATGTTGTTTCGAAATTCGTCGGAGCGAATCGACCCGTGCCGAAAACGATCCCTTCCGGAAGTCCGCTGGCTTGTTGTCCCTCCAAGACAACGACTTTGATTTTTCCCGGCACTCCTGACCAGATTCCCAAACTGTCACCACCAAAGACCGCGCCAGATAGCCGCGCTCGGAAAGCGACCTGGCCCTGCGAATTGATGCTCAAGTCCCCGAATCCGCTGTAGAAAGCATTTGTTGCTGCTCCATCAGCTTGAAGTCCTGACCACGCCATGATTTCTTGTTTATCGTCGCCGTATCGCCACAGCCCTGCGAAGCCGGCTCCGGGAGCGTCTGGGCCGGTAATCGAGGAATAGAAGGCTGCTTGCCCGGCACTGTTGACCACCGCATTTCCCATCCGCGTAAATCCGAAGTTGGTTCCGGCCACTCGACCCGGGGCCTGCTGCCCTTCAACCGCCAGTGCGCTGAGCTGCCCGTTTCTTTCGTGCCACAGACCTTGATTGTTGAAGTCGTTGATTGCGCCGCCCTCAAGCGCTGCGCCAAACGTTACTCGCCCTAGTCCATCCATCAACACGGAACCTCCGAAAAAACCTGCGAAACGTGAGCCATCCGCAGCTCCGGGCGGTGTCATCGAACGATTCATGACTTGCCGAGATTGACCATTGCTGATTGCCCAAACAGCGCTGCCGCCACTCCCAAAGTTGACGCTTCCGTGGTAAGCGATATCGCCGTTGTTGTTGAGCAACGGTACGCCGAACGTGGTGAACGAGGATCCCGGTGGTTCACCAAACGGCTGTGAGCCGAGCCTCGCAACCAGCGTGAAAGATTGCGCATTCTCTAGATAAGTCGCGCGATCGTTTGTCGCATCGATTCCGGTAGTGTGCTGATATGCCGCAAGAAAGGCCGTTATTCCGCGATCATTCATATTGATTTGGGAGCCGAAATTTTGGAACGTTGTTCCGCCTGCAGCTCCGGGAACACCGTCGCCGGTAACGCTAATCTTCCCGAGTCCGGAAGCACTGTCTTTCCAAATACCCGCTTTATCGATCACATTATTCAGATCGATCAGCCAACCTCGAAAAGCCACCTCACCCCGATTATTTATGACCGGCAAGTTGAATCCGCGAAAGCGATAACTAGCGCCACCGCCGGGCGCTGCCTGCGAGGTCATCGCGATGGTTCGAATCGTTGAGCCTCGAACGGACATTGAGAACGACGAGAGGTGCAGAACCAACAGCGCAATAGAACCGCCAATCGTGTGCAAGGTGAAAGTCTTCATTAGCAAGATTCCAGAGCGTTGTGAGTGCAAGTGCGCCGAGCTTTCGCGAGTAGGATGGCCCTATCATCGTTTGGTCGCCAGGACTTTTCAAGTTTGTTATAACTTCAGGGGCATAGTTTTTTGTTTTTGCGGAGTCAGCTGCTATGTCGCTTCGATTCTTGCTCATCTTTAGCGCGATCGCGTTTTTTGTCGATCAGGCTTCGACAGAGCCCCTCCGCGTCCTAACCTTCAACCTCCGCTACGCCACCGCCCCCGATGGTGAGAATGCGTGGCCCTTACGGAAAGAAACGGCGCTCGGGGTGATTGCCGACTTCGCGCCGCACCTGTTGGGCGTGCAAGAAGCGCTCCGCGAGCAGGTGGACATAGTGGCCGAACGGTTTCCGCACTTGGCGCCGTTAGGCGTCGGCCGGGAAGCGGATGGCGGCGGCGAATACTCGGCCCTCCTCTACGATCGCGGGCGGCTCGATGTGCTGTCGGCCGACACGTTTTGGCTTTCCGATATGCCGGAGGTGCGCGGTTCGAACACTTGGGGCGCTGGGTGCCCGCGCGTTTGCACTTGGGCGAGGTTCGTCGATCGCGCGACCAATGACGTTCTCACCGTGGCGAACACGCATTGGGATCACCAGTCGCAGCCCGCGCGGCTCAAGGGAGCGGAGTTGATGGCGCAGCGGCTTGGCGCGATCACCGAGCCGCTGATCGTGATGGGCGACTTCAACGCCGGGCCGACCAATCCGGCGCGGCTCGCACTCGCGAAGCTTGGCATCCGCGATTCGTTTGCAGACCTCTTCCCTGCCGAAGCAAACGCGGGTACGTTCCACGCCTTTCAGCCGCAAGCCGCAAGCGATAAGATCGACGCCATCTTGGTGAGTTCCGTCTGGCGTGTGACCGCTGCCGAAATCGTGCGCGGCCAGCCGGGCCAGCGGTACGCTTCTGATCACTATCCGGTGACGGCGGCGGTTGAACTCGCCTCCGCAGATAAGGAACGCGGTGATGACAAGTGACCTGTCGCACCATCATCAGCCGATCACAAAGCTCTTCGCGCCGGCGGCGTCACGCGCGGAATTAGAGCGGTTTGAGGTTGCTGCCGATCGCGTCGCCAATTTTCAGCGTGACGGTTTTCTATCGAAAGTGAAGGTGCTCGACGACGAACAAATCGAAGCCCTGCGCTCAGAGCTGGCGGAACTAACGAAGACCGATCACGCCGGCCGCGAACTTTGGTACGAGTATCACAGCAACGAAAGTGATGACCCCGGCGCCGTATTGTTTCACGCGCTGGGGGCGTGGCGCCTGCGACCTGCGCTGCATGATATTCTGTGGAACCCGGCGATTTTGGCGCCGGCGGCCCAGCTGCTTGGCGGGCCGGTGCGGTTTTGGCACGATCAACTTTTCTGCAAGCCGGCAAGGCATGGCGGCGTGGTGGCGTGGCATCAGGATTATTCGTACTGGACCCGCACGCAGCCGATGCAGCATTTGACCTGCTGGATTGGCCTCGATGATGCGACGACCGAAAATGGCTGCGTCCATTACGTCCCCGGTTCGCACCGCTGGCCGCTGCTTCCGACCACCAACCTCGCCAGCGGCATGGAAGCAATCCGCGAAGTGCTCACGCCCGAGCAACTTGCCATGTTTGACCCCGTGCCGTGCGAACTGAAAGCGGGCGAAGCAGTCTTCCATCACCCGCTGATGCTCCACGGCAGCTACGAAAACCGCAGCGAGCGCCCCCGCCGCGCGGTAGTGCTCAACTTCTTCCGCGACGGCACGCTGAGCGACAGCGACGACCCCCTGCTCGTCGGCGTCGACGCCATCCCCCGCGGACAAAAAATGGAAGGTCGCTTCTTTCCGCTCCTGACACCAAAATTGTAGGAGGCCTCTCTGAGGTCGATTCGCGTTACGCAAGCGGAAAATCGGAGGCAAAACGAATTCGGCCTCAGAGAGACCTCCTACAACTATGCGCGCATGCACGGTAGTCTGTAGTGATGAACACTAAACGCATCTTGATGTTTGTCGGCGACATCTACGAAGACCTCGAGCTATGGTATCCCAAGCTGCGGCTGGAAGAGGCCGGTTTCGAAGTGGTTCTCGCGGGGCAGAAGGCGAAGACCGAGTACGCCGGCAAGAATGGCTATCCGTGCAAGAGTGACGCGGCCATCGCCGACATGCGTGGCGAAGACTTCGCGGGCCTGGTGGTCCCCGGCGGGTTCATGCCCGATAAATTGCGGCGCGATCCGGCGGTGCTCGATCTGGTGCGCCACTTCGCTGAAAACGGCAAGCTCGTCGCCGCCATTTGCCACGGCGGGTGGATTCCCATCTCGGCGGGCGTTTACCGCGGGGTGCGCGTCACCGGTTCGCTCGGCATCAAAGACGACTTGGTCAACGCCGGCGCGATTTGGGAAGACGCCGCGGTGGTGGTCGACCGCCACTTTGTCAGCAGCCGCAAGCCGGAAGATTTGCCGGAGTTCGCGAAGGGGATGTTACGCGTGTTGGGCGGGTGAGTTAGCCGCGAGGCTCGTCCCCGCGGTTTCCCTGTTGGTTTGCGACCCCGTCGGCTCTCGGCCAAAGTTCTTCCAACAACTTATTGATCTCGGGCGCTTTCTGAATCGTGACGCCATGCGCGGCATCTTCAAACTCGACGAGCCGACTTCCGGGTAAATTGGCTGCCAACTGCCGGACGACTTCAATCCGGGCGATGCGATCGTATTTGGCGCCAACCACGAGCGTCGGCAAGCCGGCAAGTTGCCCCAAGTGAGACGTGGCATCGTAGGCGTTCATCGCCACCAACTGCTTCATCACAACGGGTGGTTGATCGGCCAAATCATGCCCAAACAGCGGCGCCAGGCGTTCGGCCCAAGCGTCGCGTTCGGCATACAGTTGCGGCGGCAGCACCATTTCCGCAAATGCTCGGCGTCGCATTCCCCGCGTGCCAACGTAGGTGCGTAGTCCCAGCCAGAACATGCCCCACGAAAGTTGCGTGGCGTCTCGCCCCCGCGAGAAGGTGCAGAGGAGAGCGAGACTGAGGACGCGCTTGCGAGCGGTGAGCGCCAAGTGCTGCGCGACCAATCCACCTAGCGAATGCCCCACCACATGGGCCGAGTCGAAGCCAACTTGGTCCATCAGCGCGAGCGTATCGTTCGCCATCTGCTCGACAGTGAGCGGCGTCCCCACCGGCTGACTAGCGCCCATGCCGCGGTTATCGAAGAAGAGGCAGCGATACCGACTCGCTAGCGCTTCAATCTGCGGTAGCCAACCACTGCCAGCGACCCCGCAACCTTGAATGAAGACAACAGGCGGGCCACTGCCAACCAGATTGTAAGCGAAGCGGCAGCCGCGGCGCCCAAAAAAAGAGGTTGCGTCTGACATCTCGTAGCAGGCGCCTTCTCTTAGTCAACTGCTTAAAGACTCGGACTTGCCGTCGGACCATAGGTCCCCGGCTATGTTTTCTCGCCTCTCACACCTCATCCCTCATCCCTCACTAATACCGCATCACACCGCGCCGCCGTTCCGCATAGCGCGAATCGCTGTAGTTCGGCGATGGCGTCAGCGTCGTGCCCGGCGGGGCGGAGACACCGCCCTGTAGCGTCGCCACGCGGGCGGACACCTGCGGCTGATTGGGGTTCACTTGCAACGAGCGCTGATAGTTGGCGAGCGCTTGTTGGTAGTCGCCCGCTTGGTCACGCAGGCGTCCGAGGGCGGTAAGGGCGCGCGGGTTGGAAGGATCAGCCACCAGCGCTTCGATGAGCTGCGCTTTGGCTTGCTCCGGCTGGCCGTTTTCTTCCAGCACGCGGGCGAGCTCGATCTTGGGGTTGGGGTTTTGCGGGCTGGCGGCGTTCCAATTGTTGAGGAGCCTGAACGTTGCGTCGCGGCGGTTCGTCTCGGTCAGCAGCACGGCCAGGCCCCGGTAGCAATCCACATGGTTGGGATCGCGCTCGAGACACTGGTTGTACAGCACTTCTGCCTGCTGCAAATCATTCGGCCGCTGGAATTGCACCCCACTCCGATGGAGCGCCGCCGCTAAGTTGTAGTAGCCATCCGCACTGGAAGGATTTGCGGCCACCGCCTGCTGAAACTTTTGCGCCGCCTGATCGTACGCCCCCTGCTGATAGAGCCGCACGCCGTCCGCATTATTCGCACTACTCTGTACCGAATTGCAGCCCGAGGCACCGGCAAAAATCGCCGTGCTCAAGAGCGCCAGAGAAAAGTATTTTCGGTCCATCGTGGCGCAAACCGTAGCAAGGCGCCCGAGGGCGGGCAAGGTCAGTGACTGGCGGCGCAAGAAGCTACGAGCCATCACACCCCTCCGCAGAGTGTTTCGGTACTCCACATTTTCGAACCGAAAATGTGGCAATGTGGCGCCTGTGGCAAATGTCATGGCCCGTGATTGGCCCGAGTGCCCCCTTTGTGTGCGGTATCCCGCAATTCTGGCGGCAATCTCAGCATTCCAGCCCCGTACCGCGCCGGCCTGCCCATCCTTCCCAACCGGATCTTTTACCTCCTCAAAATTCTCTTCGCAGCCGGCAAAGTGGCCGCAGACGGCAAATTAGCGGGAATACTTGGCTAGCGAAATCTGCCCCTCGCTTTCCACAAAAACCCGCCCCGCTTGGAGTTCCCCCCGATGTCGAAGGCCGCCGCCCCGAAAAAGTCCCCGAAAAATGCCGCGAAGGCGCCGGTTGCCCGGGCCAAATCGGCCCCCAAAAGCGTCGCGAAAACCAAATCTGCCCCTAGCCGGCCGGTGAAGAAAGGGGACGCGGAAGTAACGCTCGATCGCCGCCGGGCCGCCCGTCGGGAAGAGGAAGCCGCCGCGGTTCCCGCAGCGCCGGCGCCGAAGCTCGAACGCCGCGAGAAAGTCAACCGCCGCCGGCAGATCGATCCCACTACCTGCGAACGGGATTACTCGCTCGATGAAGTTGAGTTCATGAACGCGCTGGATGATTACAAGCGCAAGAACGGCCGGATGTTCCCCACATGCAGCGAAGTTCTGGAAGTGATTCGCTCGCTCGGCTATGTGAAGCAGTCCCCACTGCAAGCAGTGCTGGCGACTGATGTGGAAGGAGTGGCGGAAGCTGAAGCGCTGGCTGCCCAATCGATCAGCGAAGAGGTGCGGATCGACTAAACTTTGCACTTTTTTTGCATTCTTCCCAAGAGCCGGACCGCCACGCGGTCCGAATTATAACGACTAGGAGACCCGCAGCGGCCCCGAGTCAACGACTGACCTTTACGCGGCGGGGGTGTTCTGGCACACTCCCGCCGCGTTTATTTTTTCTACAGACCTAACCATCTTTAGCGAACTAACTTCGCGGAGGATTCCAATCATGTGGCAGCGTGTGGCAGGGATGTTACTCGCCCTCGGCGTGATGACCAATTCGATTGTTGCCCAAACGGCAACGAAAGCGGCAGCAGCTCCCGCAGTGGCGGCCGAAGCGGAGCCAATGGTCGAGTCGTCATGGATGAACATGAGTTGGCCGAAATTCGAAATGCCGAAGGTCAACTGGAAAGGTCCCTTCGCTGGTGGGGAAGAAAAGCCCGCCGCGGAAGGCGAAGGTTTTTTGACTGCGCCCTTCAAGAAGGTGACCACGGCTACGCAGAACGGCATCGCCAAAACCCGCGCGAAGTGGAACAGCACCGTCGATCGGTTCCGCATCGGCGGCGATGAAACGGCCACCGCTGGTTCCACCATGCCTGCCGAGGAGAAGCCCAGCTTCTTCGCCAAGATGTTCGGCGGCGGCGAGCCCGAAGCGAAAGAACCACTAACCACCTCGGAGTTCATCGCGCAAGAGCGACCGGGGATGGATACGAAGTAACGTGGGGCAGGCTTTCTAGCCTGCCAATGATTGCAAGTTGAGCTCGGTCTTCAAATCGACAGGCTAGAGAGCCTAACCCACGGGTGCGGGTTTGCCCCCGGCTCTCCGAACACGGATAATGCCCTCCGGACAAATCCCCGGAGCGCGCATGAATCCCGCCGACCTGTTAAAGAATCTTCCCTCGCTAAGCGAAATCGCCGAGCACCCGCAGGTGAAGTCGGTCGTTGAGAAACTCAACCACAGCACCGTGGCGACGCAGGTCCGCGGCGTGGTGGACGATCTGCGGCGAGAGACCAAACAACGCGCCGGCGAGTTCACGAAACTCTCGCCGAGTGAAGTGATCGACCGGGTCGCCCAGAAACTGTCAGGCGCTCCGCCGACTTCTGTAACTTCCGTCATTAACGCCACGGGGCGACTGTGGGGCGGCGAATGGTCCGCCCCGCCTCTGAGCGATCCGGCCCTCGATCGCATTCGGCTCCTCGGCAGCGACTATTTGCCGGCGACAAATGCGCGACTGCTGACCGAATGCCGCGCCACGCTCAAACAGCTTACCGGCGCGCCGGCGGCGCATGTGGCGACCAGCCGTGCGGCGGCGCTGGCGCTCGCGCTCCGCACAGTGGCGGGGTTTCATAAACGCACCATCATCGCCAAAGGCGAAGTCGGTGAAGTTTCCTCAGGCCTGCGGCTGCGCGACCTGACGATGGAAGTCCATACGCAGCTCGTCGAGGTCGGGGCCGCGCACCACGCTTCGCTCGCTGACTACGAAGCAGCCGTGGGCAGTGGCGATGCGGTGATTTTGAAACTCCAGCCCGAGAGCTACGAAGTCGTCGGCGCCGCGGCGCCGGTTACGATCAACCAACTCGCGGAACTGGCGAAGCGAACGAATTCGACGCTAATCGTGGATGTCGGCGGCGCGCCGCTACTCGACAAACCCGCGCTGCCAGGGGTAACGGCCACCACCGCCGCGGCGGCGATTGCCGCGGGCGCCACGCTCGTCGTCGTGCGAGGCGAAGGCCTCTTGGGCGGGCCGAAGTGCGGCATCGTGCTTGGCGGTGAAGCGGAAGTCGCGAAGCTCAGCGCGCATCCGCTCGCGGCGATCACCTCGGTCGAGCCGCGCATCTTGCTCGCCCTCGAGGCCACCCTCGCCGCGTATCATGCTGACACAATTTGGCGTCTGCCGCTGCACGGGCTACTCGACACCCCGCTCGATAACCTGCGCACGCGCGCGGAACGGCTCGCTCCGCAAATCGCCGCGAGTGGCAAAGTGGCGAGCGCCGTCGCAACCGAAATCGCGGCGCATCAATCACCGCAGCCAACTTCGCTCGGCGCCCTGCCGAGTTGGGCCGTCGCCCTCAAGCCGCGCGACCAGACGCCGCAGCAACTCGCCGAGCGGCTCGCCAGCGGGCCGGTTTCACTCTGCGGGCGGATCGCGGGCGAGACGGTGCTGCTCGACCTCCGGACCGTCTTTCCGCGACAAGATTTATCGCTGATCGCCTGTTTTGCGGCTGATGGGATTGTGAAAACCGAGCCGGCGGGTTGACGTATAATGAGAGGACCGTTCACGATAATGTCCTTGCGGCCACCCGTGTGACCCGTCCGATTCCTCGAACCGATTGATGATCCGCTCGCTAGCCTTAACTGCGCTGCTCTTTCACGCCGTGCAGCTGCACGCTGCTCCGGCCCCGCGCGCTCAGGCCCTGCGCGCTCCTGACTTACTGCCGAGTACACCCGCGCCCGTCGAGACCGCATCATCTGTCAATCGCGAAGCGCTCCCGGCGCCAGCGTTCAATGCGCCGGACGCTCCTGCCGGTGCGATTGCATTGCCCACCGATCAGCACCCCTGGGCGCGCTTCGCTCCTGGCGCTTGGCGCACGGTGCGGACCATCAGCGAGACCTTCGATCCCAGCGGCAAACTGCTGGGCCGGACCGTCACTACGCGCACGCAAACGCTCACCGAAGTAACGACCGACACGTACACGCTGCAAGAATCGAGCGAAGTGACCGTCGGCGGCGCACAGCTTCCGGGACCGAACCAAATGGTCACGCTCTCGCTGCTGCTTGATCAACCGCTCACCCAGCCCGTTGACGTGCAGGAACTCGAGATCGCCAAAGTGCGGATCGCGGCGAGTGATATTCCGTGCCGGCGTTGGGAGGTGAAGTGGCTTGCGGCGCAGCAGCCACATCGAGATGTTATCTGGTACGCTGCCGGAAAGAGCCCCTTCATCCTGCGGCGAGAACGTTCGACCACGAATGCTTCCCAGCCGACCACGGAAGTGTGGCGCGCCCGCCGGTTGGAATTGCCGCTGGCGATTGGCGACCAGTTAGGCGCGGGTTGGCAGCAGGAGATTGACATCACTTCGCCCGCGGGCACAACGCAGCGCAACGGGCTCTGTTCGTTCGAAGCGCCGGGCGGATTGGTGGCGGAATCGAGCATCGAGCGCGATCCGGCCGGCAACCGACTGCGGTGGACCGTGACACGGCTCGTGGATTTCGGGCTCTCGGCGGATGACTCGATGCGCGCGAAGGCGCCGCCGACGGCGGAGGCTGGTACAGATGCGGAAGACACGCCGCCGCGGCCGAGGTTTCGGATTTTTGGGCGACGGTCGGCCGACCAGTAAACTGCTTTTGTGGGCGCCACTGTCTCCGGCTTGTCCGACAGTGTGAAGTGGGTACCAGGAGATAAGCCGGACAGTGGCACACTTCGGCACACATCGTTTCTGTACGGGACTTCGCTCCTGTGCGACCAGAGTGTCGCGAACCATTCTCGTAGCGACTGCGTAGGCAGCTAGTAGATCGGTAAGTTGCGTGGCCTGCGGGTCTTGCGCCGATCTTGCCCACTTTGCGGGGCAGCACTAAGCTACCGATATCCTCTTTCGTGGCTTACAGCCGACGAGGGTTTAACTCATTGCGGCGGAAGTGGTTGCGTTGCCACTGGCGCCTCGGATTCTCGATTCTGACCAAGGACTGCCAAGATGCGGCATTCAGTGAAGAAGTGGGCGGCTAAAAGCACGCTTGTGCTCATCGTGATGGCGGTTGCTAGCAGCCCCGCCCTCGCTCGGCCGACCAACCCAACCAGCAAAACCAACCGCGCGATCACGCTCTTCGTGAAGCAGTTCCTGGAGCGGAACCATGTTTCGCAGTCGCCGATTGGGGACGAGAGTTCGCACCGCTGCTTGGAGACGTTCCTCAAGTCGCTCGATCCGTGGAAGCTGTACTTCTATCAGTCGGACATCGACGAGTTCATGCAAAAGCGGGACTCGCTGGACGATCTCATTAGCGCGTACGACGTCTCGTTCGCCTACACCGTGTTCGATCGGTTTTTGGCCCGTGTCGATGAGCGTGTGCAAACCGCATTGACGATGGTCGATGCCAAGCATGATTTCACGGTGGACGAAGAGATGATCCGCGACCGAGACGACACTGTTTATCCCCGCACTCCCGAAGAAGCGACCGAAGCGTGGCGGAAGCGCGTGAAGTTTGACCTGCTGAATCTGCTGACCGATGAAACCGAGGCAGACGAAACCAAATCGAAAGAAGAGCAACTGGCCGCCAAGGAAGAAGAGGCCAAGATCAAACTGCGCAAGCGCTATAACAACCTCAAGAAGAGCTGGGAGCAAACCAGCGATGATGAACTGCTGGAACTGTACCTCTCGGCGTTTACAATGGGTTTTGATCCCCACTCGAACTACATGAGCGCCTCGACGCTCGACAATTTTGAAATCTCGATGAAGTTACAACTCGATGGCATCGGCGCCTCGCTGCGGGGTGAGGATGGTTACACCACCGTGCAAGAAATCATCGATGGCGGCGCCGCGGCCCGTGACGGTCGGTTGAAGAAGGGCGACCAGATTGTCGGCGTGGCGCAGGATACCTCGGGGCCGTTTGAAGACATCGTCGACATGAAGCTCAACGACGTGGTGAAACTCATCCGCGGTAAGCGCGGCACTATTGTCCGCCTGCAAGTCAAACCGGTTGACAACCCGAAAGAGACGGTCGAGTACGTCATCACGCGCGATCGCATTGAGCTGAAGGACCAAGAAGCCCGCAGCACGATTATCGAGTGGGGCCAGAAGCCCAGTGGCGGCGCTTACAAGCTTGGCGTCATTCAACTTCCCAGCTTCTACATGGATATGGATGGCGCTCGCCTCGGCAAGCCCGACTACAAGAGCACCACCCGCGACGTGAAGCGACTGCTGGAAGAGTTCAACCAGAAAGAAGTGGACGCCGTGGTGGTGGACCTCCGCTTCAACGGCGGTGGTTCACTGACCGAAGCGGTGAATATGTCTGGCCTGTTCATTGATCAAGGCCCCGTGGTGCAGGTCAAAGGCCCCGATGGCCGCTCGCAACCATATCGCGATCCGGAGCCCGGGATGTTGTGGAGCGGCCCGCTGGTGGTGCTGTGCAACAAGTTCAGCGCGAGTGCTAGTGAAATCTTTGCCGGCGCCATCCAGGACTACGGCCGCGGGCTGGTTGTGGGCGACGATTCCACGCATGGCAAGGGGACGGTTCAGCAGATGTTCAACGTCGGCGAAGCCCTGTTCCGCATCCCGAACTCGCCCAATTACGGCGCGCTGAAGCTCACGATCCAAAAGTTCTACCGCCCCGGTGGCGATAGCACCCAAAACCGTGGCGTGCTGAGCGACGTGCAAATCCCCAGCATCATCGGCCACTTTGAAGGAATCGCCGAATCGGACCTCGACTACGCCCTGGCGTTCGACAAAGTTCGTCCGCTGGAGCACGACGAGTTCCGCATGATCGACCCCAACCTGATTTCGCAATTGCAGCAAGCTTCAGCCGCCCGCATCGCGCAGTCACCCGATTTCGCGAAGGACATCAAGCGCATTGAAAGGTACGAAGACCAGAAGGAAGAAAAAACCGTCACGCTCAACATGGAAAAGTACCTGGCCGAGCGCGCGGAACTCGACACCGACAAAGAGCAAGAAAAGCTGATGGAAGAAACCCAAGGCTCCAAACGCCCGGTGTTCGAGATGGACCACTACGGCAAAGAAGCCTTGTCGATTGTGGTCGATTACCTCAAGCTGCTGAAAGAGAATAAGGTGGCGGTGGCGCGCTAGTGCCGCTTTAAGTAGGGTGGGTTATCCGCGTCAGCGGTACCCCACTGAGGGCGCAATATACCGTCACGTTGATGGTTTACCGCTGTCGCGGATAATCCATCCTACACAAGTGCCGCTATACCAGCGAAACGCGCAACCCGTCGTAAGCCAACTTTACATTCGGCGGCAGAATCGCGTTAGTCGCTTCGTGCTCCAGCTCATGCGACATATGCGTGAAGTATGTCTGCCGCGGCGCGAGCATTGTTGAAACCGCGAGCGCTTCGTTCAAACTCAAATGCGTGCGGTGCGGTTCGGGCCGCAGGGCGTCGAGCACGAGGGTATCGAGCCCGCCCAACTTCGCCATGCTTTCGGGCGGCACCGCGCTGGTGTCGGTGCAGTACGCGACATCGCCGATGCGGAATCCCAGCGTTTGAAAGTTTGGCCCATGCGTGAGCCGCACCGGCGTGAGCGTGGCACCGAGCACGTCGAAGGGTTTCAGCCCGATCCGCCGAAACTCGAGCTTCGGCACTGCGCCCGAGTGCAGGTTCGGAATCGACGCGAAGGCGTAATCGAACGACTTGCGGATCCGATGTTCCACCTTCTCTTCGCAGTAAATGGGCAACGGACCGCCGAGGTAAAACTGCATCAGTCGCAAATCGTCGAGCCCGAACAGGTGATCGGCGTGCTCGTGCGTGTAGACCACGCCGTGAACCACACCAATTTTTTCCCGCAACAGTTGCGTCCGGAGATCGGGCGACGAATCGATCAGCAGATTTCCGCCCGGCAGTCCCAGTACGGCGCTCGTGCGGGTGCGGTTGTTCTTGGGGTTCGGGCTGCTGCACACCGCGCAGCCGCATCCGATGGTCGGCACCCCCACGCTGGTGCCGGTCCCCAGAAGTAGCAATTGCCCGGCAATGTTGGCGGATTTGTAAGGAGCGTGCGGCACGAATGAGCGGAGAGTCTAGAGTCTAGAGTCTGGAGGCAAGGCTCGCGAAAACTCGCCGACCTGCCAAAATCTACTTCCTCCGGACTCCAGACTCCTTGCTCCGGACTTCTCAGGCAGTCTACCGGAGCCTTTGGGCCAGCGTCTACGCACCCCGATCGTCAACCTTGACCCCTCATCGGAATCGCTATAAATTATTGCGTGCGGCCAACTTGCGCGCATTCAGCGGTGCGCCTCTCGCTTGGCGTCACCGATGGTGAGGCGCGCTGCGGCACACGATTCGCCCTTGCGGCCCGCCACCGTGCAGTTTGCCAACCGCGACTGCAATCCTACCCAAATCCCCTAACCACTTGCGCCATGGACATTCTCGAACGCCTCTGGGAAATCCTCGGAGCGATCATCAACGGCATTCTGGGCCGCGTCGAGCGCAGCATCACCAGCATTTTTGGCTCGGCGAACGCTCGCTATCTGCGGCGGTTGCAGCCAAAGGTCGAAGCCATCAACGCGCTAGAAGAAAAGTACAAGGCGCTCTCAAACGACGAGTTGCGTCACCAAACCGAGTTATTTAGGCAGCGACTCGCCAAAGGCGAATCGCTCGACGATTTGCTCGTTGAAGCGTTTGCCGTCTGCCGCGAATCAGGCCGCCGCTTCTTGGGGATGCGGCATTACGATGTGCAGCTCCTGGGTGGAATGATTCTGCACGACGGTTCGATCGCTGAAATGGTCACCGGCGAAGGCAAAACGCTGGTCGCTACCTTACCCGCCTACCTCAACGCGCTCTCCGGCAAAGGGGTTCACGTCATCACGGTGAACGACTACCTCGCCCGGCGCGACATGGAGTGGATGGGCCCCATCTTCACCAACCTCGGTCTCACCGTGGGCGCCATCTACTCCGGTCTCGAAGCGGACGATCGCCAGAAGTCGTACGCCTGCGACATTACCTACGGCACGAACAACGAATTCGGCTTCGACTACCTGCGCGACAACATGAAGTATGCCGCCCGCGGCGACGATGCGCACTTCCCCAAGCATGTGCAGCAGGCTCAAGGTCGACTCAACTACGCGATCATCGACGAAGTCGACAACATCCTGATCGATGAAGCCCGCACGCCGCTGATCATCTCCGGCCCCGCCGAGGACGATGTCACCAAGTACCGCAAAGCGGACGCGGTTGCCCGGGCGCTCAAGAAAGACATTCACTTCGAGGTCAAGGAAAAAGAGCACACCGTTACGCTCACCGAAGAAGGGGTCCGCGCGGCCGAAGGCTTGGCTGGGGTCGAAAGTTTCTACACGGCCGGCAACATGCAGTGGCCGCACCTCATCGACAACTCGCTCAAGGCGCACTACCTCTACAAGCGCGACGTGAACTACGTGGTCAACGAAGGCAAGGTGGTCATCGTCGACGAGTTCACCGGCCGACTGATGGAAGGCCGCCAGTGGAGCGATGGCCTGCACCAAGCGGTGGAAGCGAAGGAAGGGGTCGAGATCAAGCAGGAGAACCAAACCCTCGCCACCATCACGCTGCAAAACTTCTTCAAACTGTACGGCAAGCTGGCCGGAATGACGGGGACCGCGCTCACCGAAGCGAGCGAGTTCTGGAAAATCTATAAGCTGAACGTGGTGGGCGTGCCGACCAACCGCCCGATGAAGCGGATCGAAAACCCCGACGTCATTTACCGCACCGAGCGCGAAAAGTACCACGCCATTGCCGACGAAATTGAGCGCATCAACAAGCACACCACCGTTGAAACCAAAGCGGGCTGGTTCAGCGGCAAGGTGCTGAAGGACGACGCCACCGGCGTGGAGGTCGAACTCGCCGACAATCGCGAACGCAAATTCTTCCCGCGTGCGGAAATCAAAAGCGTGCAGAAACCGGGTCGGCCGATTCTGGTCGGCACGGTGTCGATCGAGAAGAGCGAAGCCCTCTCCAACCTGCTCAACGGCCGCGGCATCAAGCACGAAGTGCTTAACGCCAAGCAACACAAACGAGAAGCTGAGATCGTTGCCCAAGCGGGCCGCAAATGCGCGGTGACCATCGCCACCAATATGGCGGGCCGCGGGACCGACATCATCCTCGGCGGTAATCCCGAGACGATGGCGTGGGCCCAACTCCAATCCAAATACGCCAGCCGGCTCGATATTCCCCACGACGAATGGGAAACCACCGTCAAAGAAATCGCCACGCGCGAGCGGATGAAGGAAGAGGGCGCTGAGGTGCGTGAGCTCGGCGGCCTCTGCATCGTTGGGACTGAGCGGCACGAAGCGCGGCGCATTGACCTGCAGCTTCGCGGCCGCTGCGGTCGGCAGGGAGACCCCGGTTCCAGCCGGTTCTACCTTTCGCTGGAAGATGACCTGATGCGCATCTTCGCCGGCGAGTGGGTGAAAAACATGCTCACCCGCTTGGGGATGCAGGAAGGCGAAGCGATCGAAAGCAAAATGGTGAGTCGGCGCATTGAGGGCGCCCAGAAGAAGCGCGAAGAGTACAACTTCGAGATTCGCAAGAACCTGCTCGAGTACGACGAGGTGATGGACGAGCAGCGCAAGCGCGTCTACGGCTATCGCCAGCGCATTCTCGACGGCGACAACTGCCGCAACCTGATTTTGGAGATGATCCAGAAGCAGCTTGACGTGCGGCTCAAGGTGTTCCTCGATCCCAAATACGGCCTCGAATCGTTCGCCGCCGCGGCGGGTGAGCGGCTCGGCGCCGAGCTGGAAGCGCGCGACTTCCGGGGCTGCAACCTGGAAGAAGCCGAGGTGATCGCTCGCACCACTGCGGAGCGGAACGCAGAGACCATTGTCTTCGATGCGATTGAAGAGAACCTCCCGGAAAGCGAAGACGAATCGGAATGGAACTGGGCCGCGCTCGCCAAGTGGTCGAACACCCGCTGGGGCACGAACTACCGCGATTCCAACCTTAAGAAGATCGGCCGCGACCAACTCGATGAAGAGCTGATCGCCCGCGCGCATGAAGCGATCGCTAAGGTCGATCTCAAAGACACGGCTAAGTTCCTTGAACCCGACTTTGGCATTCAAAGCGCGTGTGGATTCATGCAGGCCAAGTTCGGTGTGGCGATCAATCCGGCCGAGGTCAAAAACCTCGAACCCGCCAAGTTCATCGCCCTGATGCAGCAGAAGGCGGAAGAGGCGTACGTCCAGCGCGAAGCGGAGTACCCGGTGCTTGCCGGCGGTTACCGCTACAGTCGCCCCGACGCCGGCGGCGGCCGGATTATCGATACGGCCAGCCTCGCCAACTGGGCCCGGGCGCGGTTCAGCGTCGAACTCCCTGCCGAAACGCTCGCCAGCTACAACCTTCAGTCGCTGCACCAAACGCTCGTCGCGGCGAGTGCCAAGGTGAACGAACAGGCCAACACCCTTGCGGCCGAAGCGGCGCAGAAAGTCGATACGCTGTTCGCTGGCGATCCCAGCCCCGCCGCCACGCTCGGCTCGGCCAGCGGCATGAATGGCAAGCTCGACACGCTGACCGACTGGATCAAAACCCACACCGGCACCGAGCTAAAGTCCACGGACCTTGCCGCCCTTGATCGCGACGAAGCTCAGCGCACTGTCTCCCAAGCGATCGAAGACAAGTATCGCCCCGAAATGCGACGGATGGAACGTTCGCTGATCTTGCAGATTCTCGACTCCGCGTGGAAGGACCATTTGCGGAGCATGGACCACCTGCGCGGCAGCGTGGGCCTCCGCGGGTACGCTCAGGTCGACCCGAAGGTGGAGTACAAGCGCGAAGGGATGCGGATGTTCGAGGCGATGTGGGACGGCGTCGGCAGCTATGTGACCGACCTGATCTTCAAAATGGAACAGCTTGACGAAAACTTCATCGGCAGCACCTGGGTCGAAACCAAAGCGATCCACGCCGAGGCGCCCACGAGCGACATCCAGCAGCAACAACAAGCCGCGATCGATGCTTCGAACGTCGATACCAAACTCGAACCCATCCGCAACCGCGGCGAAAAAGTGGGTCGCAACGACCCCTGCCCCTGCGGCAGCGGCAAGAAGTACAAGCAGTGCCACATGCGGCAAGTTGGATTTTGAAGTAACGTTGTACGTTGGGAAGGATTCCCCGCATGGCGACACTCGTCGGCTATCTGCTGAATGTCGCCTATGCTGCGCTCCTGGTATTGCTGTCGCCGGTGATCGTGTGGCAGGCGGTGCGGTCGGGCAAGTATCGCGCGGGGTACGGGGCGAAGCTCTTGGGGCTTGTCCCGGAATCGCCGCAAGATGGCCGCACGTCCGTGTGGCTGCACGCGGTGAGTGTGGGAGAAGTCAATCTGCTCGCTACCACGCTCACCGAGCTCAAGAAGCGGCGGCCCGAGTGGCGGCTCGTCATCTCCACCACCACCAGCACCGGTTACGCGCTGGCGGTGAAGAAGTACGGCGCCGAGCACACCGTGTTCTACTGCCCGCTCGATTTCACCTGGGCCGTGCGCCGGGCCATGCAGCGCGTGCGGCCGGAACTCTTAGTGTTGGCGGAACTCGAGTTGTGGCCGAACCTCATCACGGCGGCCAAACGCGCAGGCGCCAAGGTGGCGATCATCAACGGTCGGCTCGGCGAGAGAAGCTATCGCGGTTACGGACGCGGCAAATGGCTCGTGAGGCGAATCTTGGAACAGGTCGATTTGGTGGCGGCGCAGGATGAAGCGACGCTCACCCGGTTTCTGCAACTTGGGGCTAAGCCACAAGCGGCGGTGGTGACGGGGTCACTCAAGTACGATGGGGCCGAGACGAATCGTGAGAACCCGCGCACCACGGCGCTGCGGGCACTCGCGCAGTTCAAACCTAATGACATGGTCTGGCTCGCGGGCAGCACCCAAGCGCCGGAGGAGCAAATCGCGATCGACATCTTCCAGCGCCTCGCTCCCGAGTTCTCGCGGTTGCGCCTGGTCCTGGTTCCCCGCCACGCGGAGCGCTTCGACGAAGTCGCCACCCAACTGGCCGCTTGTGGCTTAGAGTGGCGCCGCCGCACCGAACTGCCCGCCGAACCTCCGCCCCAAATCATTCTGGTGGACACCATCGGCGAGCTCGGCGCCTGGTGGGGAACCGCCCACATCGGCTTCGTCGGCGGCAGCTTTGGCGACCGGGGCGGCCAGAATATGATTGAGCCGGCCGCCTACGGCGTGGCGACCTGTTTCGGGCCGAACACGTGGAACTTTCGCGATATCGTGAGCGTCCTACTTACAGCCCACGCGGCGGAAGTGGTGGAAGCTGCGCCCGCGCTCGAACAGTTCGTTCGCCGCTGCCTCGAAAATCCGTCGTTTGCGGCTGAACTGGGCGCCCGGGCCCAAGCGCTGGTCCGAACGCAAATGGGGGCAACGCGGCGGACCGCGGACCTGTTAGAACAACTCTTTCGCGGCGCGGAAGCAATCGCCGCAGAACCTCAAGTCGACGAGCTTGCCGCGTGACGCTGCCGCCCTTCCCTCTTCGATTCTGCATGGGCGGATTGCTGCTGTGCTGCGCAATGTCGCTCGTCGCGCTCGCCGGTGGTGGGCCGCAGAACGTCCTCTTGGTGGTCAACGCCAACAGCGCCGACTCTAAAACCATCGCCAACCACTACATCCGGCTGCGGAATATCCCAGCGAGCAACGTGGTGATGCTCAATTACACGCGCGCGCTCGATACGGCCAACGGCCGAATCATGCGCGAAGAGATTCTCAGCCCGGTCATCAAAGCGATTGACGAGCGCAAACTTTCGGCGCAGATCGACTACGTGGTCTATTCCGCCGACTTGCCGTGGCGGCTTAACTTGCAGCAAGAATACCCCGTCGAAGTGAAATTCCCCCCGCAAGCGCGGCTGATGGCTTCCCTCACCGGCGCTACCTATCTCTATCAACACACGATGTCCACTGCGCCATCGTTGTTCGATCTGAACACCAATTGGTTCGTGCCGGGCGATGCTCAGCTCGACGCGGGCCGCTGCGTGGCCCAAGCGGTCCCGGCCAGCCAAGCCTTTCATGGCCGCAACAGTTGGCAGCCCGGCGCCAAGCGTCAGGATGACCCCCGCCAAGGGCAGCGCTATCTCATCTCCACCATGCTTGGCGTCACTCAGGGCCGAGGCAACAGTGTTGCGGAGATTGTCGACTACCTGAAGCAGGCCGCGTATGCTGACGCCCAGCCGCCCGATGGCGAGTTTTTCTATATGCGAAACAGCGATGTCCGCTCGCAAACGCGGGACGTCTGCTACGGCGGCGCGGCAGCCGAGCTACGCAATCTCGGCGCCAAGGCGTATGTGCAGGATGGCAGTGTGCCGCGTGATGCGCCGAGCGTCCTCGGCCTCACCACGGGTTACGCCGATTTGCCGCTCGGATCCTCCGGCATGCGCTTCGCGCCGGGCGCCATTGGCGACAATCTCACCAGTCTCGGCGGTGTGCTCGACGCGAACGCCGGCCAAACACCGCTAACGGAATTCTTGCGTCTCGGCGCCGCGGGAGCCAGCGGCACGGTAATTGAACCGTTTGCGATTCAAGCCAAGTTTCCGTTGCCCTGGCTGCACGTGCATTACCGTCGCGGCTATTCGCTGGGGGAAGCATATTACCAGTCAGTCCGTTCGCCGGCGCAACTGCTCATCGTCGGCGATCCCCTCTGCCAGCCGTGGGCCAACCGGCCGCGCGTAACGATCGCGGGGCCAAAGCTGGGCGCGCAGGTCAAAGGGAAGCTCTCGTTCAGTTTGAAGATCGAGCCGCCGGAGCTTGCCTCCGCGAAAGCAGAGCTCTACTTCGACGGTCGCTTGGCGCACTACGTGCCTGGCAATCAGAATTTCGATCTCGACACGGAGAAGCTGCCCGATGGCTATCACGAACTCCGCGCGGTTGTTAGCTCCGTCGACACCGTCGAGTCGCAAGGCCAAGCGGTATTGCCGGTGGTCTTTACGAACCACGGCCCGGCGCCCCGATTTACGGTCAGCCCCAACCCAGTGCGCAGCGGCGAGCCAGTTCTGGCAAAAGCCAACATCAACGGAGCGGCGGAAATCTCCATTCGGCAGAGCGATCAACAAGTTGCCAAGATTACCGGGGCCAATGGTTCAGCCGAGTTCGATTCCGCTCTGTTGGGATCGGGCCCCGTGATGCTGCAAGCGGTGGGCCTGCCGGCGGATCCGGTGACCCAGCCGAGCACGTTCGCGGTTCCCGTCTCCCTGGTGGTTTTGCCCTAACATGCAAGCCCGCGGGTTTTCTAAAAGCCAACGGGGAAAACAACTTAGAACCAATGCGGTTCGTTGACAGTCCCGCGCTAACGGGTAGGATTGGTGGATTGGGCACGACGGCCCGGAAACAGCGGTTACCATTCAGTTTTTTGATCACGATTGGTTTTGTAGGTCGTCCGATTCTCGGGCGGTGAAGTATGCAGCGGTATCGCGTTAACTACGGGCTGTTGGTGGGACTGGTGCTCGGCGTGATTGTGTTTGCCGGCGGCGCCTATGCGCTCTACAAGTACCAGGACTCGGCCAAAGCAGATCGCTATCTGCGACGGGCCGAGGAAGCGGAGCAGTCGGGCGACATCCGTGAAGCCTGGATGCAACTCTTCCGCTACACGCGCTACAATAAAGAGGATCTTGCAGCGCGCGAAAAGCTTGCCGATACCTCGGCCAAACTGCTCACGCTCGACGATGTCACCATGGAAGACATCGGCAATGCTATGAGCATGATGGAGCAAATTGTCCGCGAGCAGCCAGACAATACCAAACTCCGGCGGCGTCACGTCGATTTCTTGTTATCGTTGGGGGGCTCGAAAGAAGCGCTCCCGCACATCAACGACCTGCTTAATGCCGATCCTAAGAACGAAGAACTTCTGGCGATGAAGGCGCAGTGCCTGTTCGCCATTAACGATCGCACCCGGTTCGACTACGCCGCCAGCCTGATTGGGTTCAATCCCGAGACGGGCACCTTTGAGAAGGACAAAGCCAAAGCCCCCGGCGCTGTGGATGTCTATCCGCGCGTGGCGGCCGAATTGCAAGGTGAACGTCGCCAACCGGAGCAGGCGCTCACGGTGATCAACCAGATGGTCGACGTGAATCCCGAGTCGTCCAAAGCCCATCTGCGGCGGGGCCTGTGGTTCATGTATACCGACAAGCTGGAAGACGCCGCTAAGGATCTCGCCAAAGCGGTGGAACTCGATCCGAAGAGCGCCGATGCGAAGGTCGCCACTGCGCAGCTCTTGATGAACGAAAAGAAGTACGCGGAAGCTCGCGAACTGTTGTTGCAGATCGCCAAGGACCACCCGGAGGTTCCAGCCGCCTACCAATATCTCGCCTCGTTGGAGTTGACCGACAAAAAGTACGATGAAGCGCTGGCGTGGCTTGATAAGGGCGTGAAGGCGACCAAAGGTGGTGCCGTCCAGTTCCTGCAATTCACCAAAGCACGGCTGCAACTCGACCGCGCCGACCGGGAGGGCGCCAAGGAAAGCGTCGACGAGCTCGCCCGCAACAAACGTTTCAATCCCCAGCAGTTGGCCTATCTGAAGGCGCGGCAACTGGTGATCGAAGAAAAATGGTACGAAGCCAGCCAGGAGTTCGCCAAACTGCAAACCGGTTTCTCCGGGAGCGATTTGGCCGAAGAGCTTAACTATCTGCTCGGCCTGTGCTATGAAAAAATCGGCCAATTCGAAAAGGCCAAGGAATGCTATGAGTTGGTCGTCCAAGCGAACCCCGAGAATCAACTCGGCAAGCTGGGCGAGATGCGCATCAACGAGTTGCTGGCCACCAGCAATGCCGCGGGCGAAAACCAATCGATCTACGCCCAGTTGCAGAAAGAAATCGATAAGCCCGAAGCTCGCCAAAATTGGAAATTCTTCGATGAGCGTGTCGCCGCTTACGCCAAAGCCAACGCGCTTGATGATGCAACCTTGGGCCTCCTGCGCGCCGAAGTGCTGATGCGCCGCAAGATGTTCGCCGAAGCTCGCCAACAACTAACTGACATTTATAAAAAGAATCCCAAGAATCTCACCGTCCGGCGGTCCGCCGTGCGCCTCGTGGCGGCCGATCCAGAAGGGGGCGTCGCCAAGGCGCTCACCATGCTCGACGCGCTCGAAAAGGACTTCGGTGACCTACCCATCCTGCGACTCGACCGAGCGGACATGTACCTGTTGGCCAACGATAAGGAGGTGAAGAACCAACTCCTCGCGCTCGCCAAAGACTTCGGCGACTGGGACAACAGCCAGAAGATTCAGTTCTGGCAAGGACTCGCCACCGCCTTCCAGCGGATTCGCGATAACGAAAACGCCAGCATGTGCTTGGAAGAAACAACCAAGCTGGCGCCGACCGATTTGGCGTCGCTTATGCGGCGGTTCGCCCTCGCGCTCGAGGCCAACGACGACGTCAACATGGCGGAAGCCCAAGAGCAAATTCTTGAAGTCGTCGGCAGCAAAGAAAATGCGAACTGGATGTTCACCGAAGCGCAGCGGATTTCCTCGCTGATTCAGCGCGGGCAGCTCGAACGCTCCGAACTAAAAACGGTGAACGACTACCTCGACCGGGTCATCGCCGATCGGCCGAAGTGGAACGAGCCCCACCTGCTGCGGGCGCAAGTCTACTTGGCCGAGGGGAAAGTTAACGAAGCAGTCGCCGAGTTCGATACCGCGGCCGGTTTGGGTCGGTCAACGGCAATCGCTATTTATCAGCACGTCAAACTGCTCGCCGCGCTCGGCCGCTTCAACGATGCGAAGAAGATTGCTGAAACGGTGAACGCCGCCGCCCGCACCGCGCTTTTGGGCCAAGAGTACGCGGAAATCCTCTACAACACCGGCGCGATTGACCTCGCGCGCGAAGAGGCCGACAAGGTCATCGCCGCCGATCCCAAGAATCCCGCCAAGCAGTACTGGTATGGCCAGTTCTCGATGCTGGCTTCGCGGAACCCCAAGTTCTCGGAATCCGTGCGAAAATCGCTGCAAGAGCAAGGGGTCAAGGCGATTGGTGAAGCAATCGCGCTGGACCCCAGCTCCCAAGAAATGTGGCTGGCCTACGTGGGCGCGCTGGCGACCACCGGGCAAAGAACCGCCGCCGAGAATGCCGTGCGCGGCGCCCAGCTCGCGCTCAGCGAAGACGAGTCCTCGCTGATGCTCGCCCGCTGCTACGAAGTGATGGGCCGCTGGTTCGATGCGGAAAATCTTTACAAGGATACGTTGAAAATAGGTGACGAGCGGGCCCCCGACGATTTGCGCTTCAAGCGCTTCCTCGCCCAGTTCTATCTTGGCCCCGGTTACCCGCGGAACGATAAGGAGGCGAAAGCCGTCCCCCTGATCAACGCGATACTGCGCGCCGGCGCGGAGAACGAAAAAATTCTCCCCACCGATCCCCACTTACAATGGGCGCGCCGAACGGGCGCCCAAATGCTGGCCGCCACCAAGGATTACCAAAATCTGCTGATGGCGGAAAAGCTGCTGACCTCCAACGTGGTTAACGAGCGATTGACCGAGGAAGACAAACTACAACTGGCGAGCATTCTCGGCTCGCGCCCCGAGCCGGCGTCGCGGATGAAGGCCATTGCATTGCTCGAAGAATCGGCCCGCAATCGCGAGCTTAGCGCCGAGGCCGCCCTCCAGCTTGGCCAACTCTACTTCGCCACCAACAACTGGGAACGGACCCGGCTGCAGATGATCAACACCATCGGCAAGTACCCCGACAATGCCATGGTGCGGGCCACCTACATCAGCCAGCTCCTGCAGCGCGGCGGGCCCAGCGATATCGACGAAGCCACCCGCCAACTCAAACGCATGGTGGAACTATCGCCCAACAGCCCCGGCACAATGGAATTGGTCGCCCGCGTCATGACCAAAGCGGGCCGACCGCAAGAAGCCCAGAAGGCGCTCGGCCGGTTGTTGCCGTCGGACCTCAATGCGCTCACTGCTGAAAACCTGCCCGCTGTGAAGTACGTCGCCAACTTGCTCGTCGAGCTCGATCAAGACGCGGGCGCGCAAAAGCTGTTCGAGGCCGCCGCCGCCAAGGGAGGGCCGACGGAGCAGCTTGAGCTGGCCAACTTCATCGGCCGCCGGGGCGATGTCGCCAAGGCGTTTGAGATGATCGAATCGCTCCGCGATTCGACTCCCGTTGCGGCCCGAATTCTCACCTCGCTCACCATCCTGCGCGCTCGCCGCGAAGAAGTCGGCGATAAGTTCGACGCCACCGTGGAAGCCATGATCGAGCGCGCGTTGCGCGACGATCCGGAGCTGCTGCCCGTGCAAATGCAGCAGGCCGAGTTCTACGAAATCGTCGGCAATTCGGAGAAGTCCGGCGCCCTCTATCGCCAGCTCCTGGAACGGGATGACCTGACGGGCCCGAGTCGCGCCATCGTGCTCAACAACTTGGCGTACCTGCTCGCCACCACCGAATCCTCCACCGCCGCGATGGAAGAAGCCCTCAAGTATGTGGACGAGGCCACCCAAATCTTAGGCCCCGTGTCGGACATTCTTGATTCGCGAGCTGTCGTCCTCATTCAGGCCAAGCGCTACGCCGAGGCAATTGCCGCGCTCGAACTGGCCGTGACCGATAACCCCACCCCCTCGAAGTGGTTCCACAAAGCCCTGGCCCACTTCCGGGCCGGGCAAAACGAGGGCGCCCAAGCCGCCTGGAAAAAAGCCGAGGAATTGGGCCTCGATCGCGCCGAGCTCGGCGCCGTCGAACGGGAGCAGTTCGACGAGATGCAGGCCGAACTCGCCAAATTGGGGCTCATTAGCGCTGCCAAATAGCGAACTTCAGGCCAGCAAATCAGTTTGAGTCGCGGCGGTGCGGAAGATAAAATGCACTCTTCCGCGCCGGCCTTTCCGGTCGGTAACGTTTCCCCCGGCCGTTCACCTCCGCGCGAGGGCTCACTCATGTTTCGCTGCGTTAAGCTGGTTCTTTTCGCGCTCGCCTTCGTCGCTTTTGCCGAGACGCGCCTCGCCGCCCAGCGAACGCCGCGGCAGCGTGGCTGGTCTTATGCCGGCGACCCCCGTGCGGAGCGCACACCCAACTTCCGGTTACCGATGGAGGCCCTCCTCTCGGCCAAGTCGCCGGAGGACCTGATTCGAGCCAGCCTCGAACCGCCGCAAGTGCGGCGTGTGATCGCCAAACCCCAAACGCCGCCACCACCAGCTCCCGCAGCTCCCGTTGAGTCCGTGCCGGATGAAGAGGTCGACCCCTTTGCTGATGACCCCGTTGCTGAGACGACTCCCGCGGTGGAAGCGGCTGTCGTGGCAACAGAGCCCGCGGCGCCAGCCGCCGAGCAAGCGGGCGGGCCAGCCGACGACGGCCTCACAGGGAGCCAACTGCTAGGGGTGCTGGGCGATGTGGCGGGTTCCTTCTTGCCTGACACCTCGCGTGTCACCGAAGCATTGCCGCCCATTCCTGGCGTTGCCGCTCCCCCCGGGATGGCGCCGCCCGGAGCAGGCCCCCCAGAAATGAGCATGCCGCCCGCAGCGAGCGACGCCCCGTCTGATCCCTTCGGCGAGCCCGCGGACGGAGCCACCGAGGGAGCCATTGACGGAGCCGATCCTTTCAGCGCGCCCCCGGATGCCGCGGATCCCTTCGCTGACGCACCACCGGTCGACGGGGCTGCACCCGCTGAAGCGGATCCCTTCTCAGACGGAGCGGCGGAGCCGGCCGCCGAAACGCCGGAGCTGGACGCCGACCCCTTCCAGTAATGCCGGTTATGCCGGGCGCCCGTTGGGCAACGCGATTCCACCGGGGCGCTAACCACGTGCCTTTTCGCAGCCACCGCGATATAGTTAAACACCGTCTTGGTATCCAGTCGTGGCAGGTTCTTGATGCCGGTGTGGAGGTAGTGCATCGTGCGGACTTTAGTTCTTTGTTTAATGTTCGCTGCGCTACTGGTCGGTGGTGGTTGCGAAGAGCCTCAGGTCAAGCCGCTCAATCCCCTCCCGCCGCTCTCTGCGTCCGCGCCGGCCGACACGTTCCAGCGGATCGTGCTCGATATTCGCCGGGCCGTGCTGAAAGACTCCAACAGCACGAGCGCCAAGATCATCTCCGCCACCGCGGTCGGCCAGCCCACCGTGGAAAGCACCGTGGAGATTTCGGACAAGTTTCTGCCGAGCAAAGTCGCGGGCGAGCCCGATCGCGCCACGATCACCGTGATCACTCGCTCGAGCGTAACCACCGTCAAGACCGACGACGAAGAGGACGAGAAAGACTCGAAGCAGCCGGAAAAATCGACCGACGAGCGCCGCGAGGAACTCAAAAACAAACTCGGCGACGCGGCGAGCGAAAACCTGGTCGAAGCGCTCTCAAAACGCCCCACCGGCGCCCCAGGCCAGGGCGACGCCTTCACCATCGACAACCAGCAGACCCGCGAGTTCAACCTCACGCACCGGGCTGGCCGCTGGGAACTCGAAAATCCCCCCGAGAAAAGCAGCGAGCCACTGCTCGACTACGCCTTCCAGTACGCCCTCAAACGTCAGTAACAACGCTCCTGGGGTGGCTGGGGTCCGACCCCGGCGTCGCTGCAGAGCGGACCTTCCACACGTCTGGGGGCGGCTGACGCGCCGAGCCCAGCCACCCTGCCGTGCCACCCGCCGTAAACGCCGGGCCTAGGAACCCGCTGCGCCCAGAAAGGAGCGTATACGCCCCTGGTTGTTAGTGTGGCGGCTGATGGGGTTACGAATTGCGCGCTAAGCCGCGAGCGGCGGTGATGAGAGCAATCATCACAAGCAGCGCGCTGGCGGGTTCCGGAACCGCTCGAGACACAACCGAGCTCGCCCCCAGCGATTGCCCAAAACGGTTCAGCCACACGGTGTAATCGGCGGCTGTGACACTGCCGGGGGTTTGGTCGTTGGGGAGGGTGATGGCGGCGCCGAGGTTGTCGGCGAAGAGGGTGTAGTCGGCGGCGTCGACCGTACGGTCATTGTTGTAATCGCCCAGCAGCACGGGGGGGGCGGATTCGAGGTAGCCGACATCGGGGGCTGTGCCATTGAACGGCTGGCCGACGTTCACGCCGGCGTCGATGAGGTGGCTGTTCGCGGCGAGCCGGAGGAAGTCGAGGAAGGGCAAGCTGCCATCGGCGAGGCGGGGGGCGACGGCGGGGCCGGTGGCGTGAACGGGGGTCGTCGTGCCGTCGCGGTCGCCACCGACGCCGGCCGGGCGGTAGCTGCCGGGAGTGAGAATCGGGAGCGCGGTCGAGACGAAGTCGGCGGCGGTGACACCCAGACCCGCGGGAGTTCCACCGGGGCCGGCGAACGTGTTCTTGGCGGTGGTGTTGCCAGCCATGATGTTCACCGAGCCGCTGTAGGAAATGTTGTTCCGCAAGAGGTGCTGCGTGGGCGGCGAGGCGAGAGTGGGGTTTTCGTCGAAGCGAAAGTTGGAGCCGCCGTTGAACGCGGCGGTGACATTATCGACGGTCACACCGTGCGGCACCACATCGGTGCTTTGCGGTTCGGTGGCATTGCCGTTGATATCAACGCCGTTCGCCGGGTTGCTGAACACCAGCAAGTTGCGGAGCGTGTGCGTGCCGCTATCCTTGCCGAGTTTGATGCCGTTGCCGTCGCCGTTGAAGCCTGAAGGGCTATTGAACACCGCGGCGAGGCCGTTGCGGAAGACCCACGAGTTTTGAATTGTCACGCCGCTTTCGGCTTCCCAAAAGTCAAAGCCATCGTCGGAGTTTTCCCATGCGCGGGCGCCACTCACCACGTTGCCGGGTCCGAGATCGCGAAACTTGATCGCAAACCCGTCGGCATTTTCGCCGCCGGCGCCGAAATCGAAGTTGGCGTACGAATCGCTGTTGAGAATGAGGTTGTTCGAGGGCCGACTGCTGCCGGAAATCTGAAAGCCGGAGTCTTGGTTCTGGCGCGAGACGAGTTGTTCAAGGATATTGTTCGAGCCGCCAATCGCCACGCCGTTGTCGGCGGCATACTGCACGGTGAGGCCCTTCAGGTGCCAGTAGCTGCCGTTGAGGCTAATCCCCTTTTGGCCCGCGTTGGAGGCGCTATAGGTCTGGCCGCGGAAATCGAGGATGGGGGTTTCGCCGGGATAGGCCCACAGCTTGATCGGGTTGGCCGCCGTGCCGCTGCGACTGCTACCGATGGAGACGGTTGAGGAGAGGTTGTAAGTGCCGCCGCGGGCAAAGATGGTATCCCCCGGGAGTGCGAGGCCGATCGCTTTGCCGAATGTGGCGAAGGGGGCGCCGAGCGAGCCGTTGTTCGAATCGCTGCCGCCGGTGGGGGCGATGTAGTAGGTGGCGGCGAGAGTTGGGAGCGCGGTGAGCGTGAGGAACAAACCGCCGAGCCAGAGGGGAGATTTCGCCATCGTTCGCCTGGAAGAGGGGGCACTGTCAACCGAAGGGGCCGGCGCTGCGCGCGGCCGGATTGCAAGACCTCAGTTTAGCCTAATCGCGAGAAATGCGATGGCGGATGGTTGCAGAGAAGGGGTTGAAATGCGAACTGGATTGGGGCACTGGCGAAACGGCGGCGATCGGCAATTCATCCCTCGTTGAGGTAGTGACGAAGTGCTGCCATAAACGACGTTTCGTCTACCAATCCTTCTTGTTCGGCAGAGGCGATTTTCGCTTCAGGAGCGATTGATCTGAAATAGGCGAGCAACTGAAAAAAGGCCTCGACATTTTTCGGATTCCAATGCGTCCCCATGCGGAAGTCGATTTCAAGGCTGCATGGGAATGCGAAAATGCCAAGGTCGGGAATTACTGTGCCGTTCATTGAAATGCCACCGAAGCAGCAGTAGAGCGAAGCAATCCGCCCTTCACTCAACCATCCGCACGCATCAGGTAGGGACAATAGCGGCACGTCTACCTGCTCATTGATATCCCACACAGTCGGCGACTTAGAGACGCATTGACCGTTATCGCGGAGATAATGGTAGATTTTACCCACACTCTCGGTCTTGAGTTGACTGTATTCAACCGCTGGAAGTGAGCCGTCATCCTCGCAGAAATTGATCGAAGCTATTTGCCAAGCGTTGGACATTACTGCACGATAATCTCGTGTGCTACGATGCTTCTTCGCCGAGGGGGAAGCGGCCGAGGACCGTGTACTCGGGGCCACTCGGCGCCAGCTCGCTGGCGTAAAGGATGATTTCATCGACATGCGATTGGCCGGCGCGTTGGCCGATGAGGCGGTTGAGGCCTTCTGTGAGTTGGTTCGATTGGCCGTTGACGCGGCCGATGGTCACGTGCGGGGTGAAGCGGTGGCCTTCGCCGCGGAAGCCGAGGCTCGCCAAGGATTTTTCAACCGCCGCGACCAGTTCCATCAATTCCTCGCGGCCCTCGGTGACGCCGAACCAAATCGCCCGCGGTTTTTGCAAGTTCGGAAAGGCGCCGATGCCGTTCACGCCGATCATGAAGGGTTCAATCGTCTGCGTAAGCCGGCCGAGCCGCAGACAGACTTCGCCGATTTCGAAGTCGCTGATCTCGCCCAAGAACTGCAAGGTGAGATGAATCTGCTCCTCATCGAGCCAATTCACCCCACGATCGGCGCCCGCAAGCCGGCGCGCGACGAGCGTCGCCGCGGCGGCGACTTCGTCAGCAAGTGGAATGGCGAGGAAGGCGCGGGTTCGCATGGGGGGGAGGCGGATTTGGGAATTAGGATTTGGGATTTGGGGAACGACAATTCAACTCTAGCTGCGTCGGGATAACTATTGACTCATCCAATTCTTCTCTCCCCACATCCTAAATCCCAAATCCCACATCACTAAAACGAAAGCATCTTCCGGTACTCGCCCATCCGCTCATCAATGTCCGCGCGGGTGAGCGAGTGCATCCGGTCGAGGCCAAAACCGGCGACGTTAAAACTGGCGACGATGGTGCCGTAGGCCATCGCGGTCTTGAGGGTCACGGGATCGAAGTTGTCTTGCTCGGCGAGGTAGCCCATCATGCCGCCGGCAAAGCTGTCGCCGGCGCCGGTGGGGTCGATCACCTCGGTGGTGGGGTACGCGGGCAGCACGTAGGTTTCATGCTCACTGAAGAACATGGCGCCGTGCTCGCCCTTCTTGATGATCACAAACTTCGGACCCATCTCCCGAACCAAGTGACCGGCGGTGACGAGGTTCTCTTTGCCGGTGAGCAGCTTGGCTTCGCTATCGTTGAGGACTAGGCCATCGAGCTCGCGCATCAGTTGGCCGAGGTCGTCCCGCATGATGTTGATCCACAGGTCCATCGTATCCGCTACCGCGAGCCGGCGGCCGGGCGCCTGATGCATCACCTTCCGTTGAATCCCCGGCACGCCGTTCGCCAGAAAGACGTATCGCGACTGGCGATGTTCTTCTGGCAATACGGGGTCGAACGTTTCAAACACGTTGAGATGCGTTTCGAGCGACTCGCGGTCGTTCATGTTCGGCTCGTACCGGCCGGTCCAACGCATCGTTTTGCCCCCTTTGACGATGACGATCCCGCTGGTGTCGATCCCCTTTTCATTGAGCATGGCCATATGCTCGCCGGGAAAATCCGCGCCGACGATGCCGACGATCTTCACGTGCGTGAAAAAACTCGCCGCCACCGAAAAGTGCGTCGCCGACCCGCCGAGCAAATCGTCCCGGCGTTCGGTGGGCGTTTCAACATTATCAATGGCGACGGTGCCGACGACGAGCAGGGACATGGAGCAAGGGGTGAGGGGCGAGAGGATAGGGGTGAGGGATCCGCGTTAGTCAGTGGCGCTACTTCTCTGAGCTGGGCCACCGTGTTTTGGCTGTTTTCATAGGCCACAACGTAAAGCGCAGGGGGCTGCGGGGCAAGGTGCGGGGCGGAGAATACCCACGGACCAAGCCGACATGACCAAGAAGTACAGGCCAAGTGAACTACGGGGCGTTGACCGGTTCGCCGGCGTCAACGGTTAGCAGAGAGCAGAGTTGCTCGGGGTCGATATCGTCGAAAACGAAACCCGCATGTCCAAAAGCGTATCCCACGATCGCGCCTCCTGGATGCAGACCTCCAAGGCCGATGTAGGGATTTGCCGCGTTGGGCGTCCAATCATCGGGCTGGGTCCAAATTGGGGCAAGTTCATCGTTGACTTGGACGATCACGATGCGCTTCGACTCACCATCGGCAAGATGTCGCAAATTGCGACCTTTAGGCCTGCCTGTGAATGCTTTGTTTTCTCCAATCACTCCCACAGTATTGGATCGCCCCAACTTGGGATCGTGCCGCGAACTTGGATCTACGTAGATGCTCGGCATTCGTGGTACGAGCGCGAGATTGTGCGAACTGTCCCAGGGCTCATCAAGGTGAAATTCTTTGTAAAGTTCTTCTTCGCCAAAGTAGGGAAGAATCGCAACTCTCCAACTTAAGACAGGCTTGCCGCTGGCGCTGTAAATTGCATGGGCAGGAAATTCACCTCTAGTGTCGTGGTAGTTGTACAATGCGAGAGAAACCTGCTTCATCTGATGCATTGCCTGATTTCGTCGCGCTGCTTCGCGAGCGGCTTGCACAGCGGGAAGGAGCAGTGCGACGAGAATCCCGATCACCGCGATCGACGCCATCTGGTTTTGATTTTGCGATTGGTCACTTGCGGCAATGTCAAACAGCGTAAGCCGAGCACCATCGGGTGCGGGCAGTTTCAGCGGCAAATATTTTTCTTCCATCCGCTCGATATATGCGACCCCAGCGCGCTCGGTGACCTTTTCGCTATCCGCGAGTTTCGCTTTGAGGGTGTCAAGCTGGGCAATTCCGATCGACTCGGCATCGCGTACGAGATCGAGCAACTTCTGGGCATCGTCCGGATTGTTGGCGTACAGCGAACCGGATGACGGCCGCGAACCGCTGAGGTTGATCGCAACCTCTAACGCGGTTAGGTAGTCAACCGCTGCGGTGAACTTCTGGTACTCTTGCGGAATTTCTTGCTGCGCCGACATGAGCGCGAGCTGAGCCAATGGCCGCAAAGCGGCGACGTTCACTGCGGCATAGAGGTTATCTTCTTGATGAGCTGCGATGCGACTCAAGAACTCGCTGGGCTCCGTCGGTTTGGCGGCTCCTCGCGAGAGGAGTTTGCGCAGCATGGGCTCGCTTGCCGCAACCAGAACCCGATCACCGAACAGGCAAAGACATGGCCCCTGCGGATCGCGATGCCCTAGATACGAAACCCCTTCGAATTCGCGCGGCGCGAGTTGAAACATCGCAGCGGAGCTCATTCCATCGAGCGAAATAGACTCAGGAAACTCCGCAATCACAGCGTAGAACATTCGAGAACCAAGCGGTGGCTCGACGACCGCTGTAAGTTTGGTGATGGCAGTAACGTCAAACCCCATTTCCTGAAGACTCATCGCACCGTAAATTTCGCGTGGGTAGTGGTCGAACATCGGCGACTGAATGATCGCTTGCGGATTCAATTGAAGCGTAGCGACGGTTTGCGGCGTGAAATACTGCACTCCGACTGCGGGCGATTGCGCCCGGGCGATGGCCAGTGGCGCCAGGGTGACCGCGGTTGCCACGAAGAAACAGAATGCGAAACAGCGAGTCAGGCGGGCGAACATGGATTGATCCCCAAAATGAGTTGCGTACCGGCCGTGGTGCTGGGGCAGTTTAGCGTGCGCGCGGAAGGGGTGTCAATTTTCTCTCGGAAGTTTTCGCCAGATCAAAACACGGAGGCGGGAAGCCTGCGGCTAACGACCCTTCTCTTTCGCCCACGTATCGCGCAGCGTTACCGTACGATTGAACACGGGCGCGCCGGGACGGCTATCAACCGGGTCCGTGTAAAAATACCCCAAGCGTTCGAACTGAAATCGGTCCCCCGGCGCCGCTGTGGCGAGAGATTGCTCGAGCTTGGCGGTGATCGTTTCCAGCGAGCTCGGGTTGAGATTATCCAGAAACGTTTTGCCTTCCGGCGCATCGTCGGGATTCTCCACTGCGAAAAGGTGGTCGTACAGCCGCACCGGGGCGTCGAGCGCGGTGGCGGCGTCGACCCAGTGGATGGTGCCCTTCACCTTGCGGCTGTGGTCGGGGTCGAACGTGCAGTGGAGTTCGGTGACGGCGCCGGCGGCATCCTTCACCACCTCGTCGCACTTGATGATTCCCGCGGCCCGCAGGCGCACTTCGCCGCCTGGCTTCAGGCGGAAGAATTGCTTCGGGGCCTCTTCCATAAAGTCGTCGGCTTCGATGAATAGTTTGCCACTGAGCGGAACTTTGCGCGTGCCGAGTTCGGGGTTCTGCGGATGATTCGGCACGTCGAACACCTCCGTCTTACCGGCGGGCCAGTTGGTAAGCGTGACCAAGACGGGCCGCAGGACGGCCATCGCGCGGGGGGCGCAGATGTTGAGGTCCTCGCGCACGGCGTCCTCGAGCCACGCCATTTCGATGGTGCTGTTGAACTTCGCCACGCCGATCCGCTCGCAGAACGCCCGCACCGCTTCGGCGCGATAACCGCGGCGCCGCATCCCGCGAATGGTGAGCATCCGCGGGTCGTCCCACCCGTCGACATGCTTCTCCTGCACCAATTGCAGCAGCTTGCGTTTGCTCATCACCGCGTAGGAGAGGTTGAGCCGAGCAAACTCGATCTGCTGCGGATGATGGATGCCAAGCTCGCGGCAACACCAATCGTACAGCGGGCGGTGGTTCTCAAACTCCAACGTGCAGATGGAATGCGTGATTCCTTCGATGGAATCGCTTTGTCCGTGCGTGTAATCGTACGACGGATAGATGCACCACTTGTCCCCTGTGCGATGGTGGTGGGCCCGTTTGATGCGGTACATCACCGGGTCGCGCAGGTTGATGTTGGGCGACGCCATGTCGATCTTCGCGCGCAGCGTGCGGGCGCCGTCGGAAAACTCGCCGGCGGTCATGCGTGTAAAGAGATCGAGGTTCTCCTCGACGCTGCGGTTACGATACGGGCTGTCCTTGCCGGGCTCGCTGAGCGTGCCCCGATAGGTGCGCATCTCCTCGGCGTTCAAATCGCACACGTACGCTTTACCCGCCTTGATGAGCTGAATCGCCCAAGCGTGCAATTGGTCGAAATAATCGCTGGCGAAGAACATCCGCCCTTCCCAGTCGGCGCCCAGCCAGCGGACATCATCGACAATGGAATCGACGTACTCTTGCTCTTCCTTCGCTGGGTTGGTGTCGTCGAACCGCAGATTGAACTTGCCGCCGTACTCCTTGGCGAGCCCGTAGTTCAGGCAAATGCTCTTCGCGTGGCCGATATGCAAGTACCCATTCGGCTCCGGCGGAAAGCGCGTATGGACCCGCCCGCCGTTTTTGCCGGCAGCCAGATCGGCGTCGATGATCTGCTGAATAAAGTTGCGAGATACAGGCTTATCGGAAGCGTCGTCCATGGCGGGATGCGGAGTCGAACTGATTGAGGTACGGATGCACTCGTTTAACCGTCAGCCGTAGGCGTACGCGGGGGCGCCAACCACCACTGCGTACGCCTACGGTTGAGGGTTAAACGACAATGTACCGGATCACGCGGCGGCCGGCGATCCGAGTTCGCCGGCCACGGGGTTGCGCAGGTTCCACGGCGGGCCGATGAG
Organism: Pirellulales bacterium; assembly: GCA_022841705.1. Taxonomy (GTDB): domain Bacteria; phylum Planctomycetota; class Planctomycetia; order Pirellulales; family Lacipirellulaceae. Next base: position 1,739,775 of record JALHQZ010000001.1, on the reverse strand, counting down.
CCACCGCAGAATCGGCGCCGTGGCGAGCGTGGTGACCAGCGCCATGATGACCATCATCGCGAAGAGTTTGGGCGAAATCACCCCCAGCGAGAGGCCAATGTTCAGCACGATCAGCTCCATCAGCCCGCGGGTGTTCATCAGCACGCCAAGCGCGGAACCGGTGCGCCAGTCGAGCCCCACCATTCGCGAAGCGGCAAGCGTCGCCCCGAATTTGCACACGGTGGCCACCAGAATGATGAGCCCGCACATCAGCCACGCCTCCCAGCCTGCGATGAGACTAATCCGGGTGTTCATGCCGGTAATGGCGAAGAACGCCGGCAGCAGCAGAATCGTCACCACATCGTGTAGTTTGGCGCCCAGGTTCTGCGCGATGCGGCTTTCATGCGGGATGATTACCCCGAACAAAAACGCCCCAAAGACGGCGTGGATGCCAATCGCTTCCGTGGTGAGCGCGGAGAGCAGCAGCGCCACAAACACCAGCGGGGTCGCACGCAAATCAAGATCACGAGCCTCTGCCCAGGCGATGGCCTTCTTCAATGCCGGCTTGAAGACCAGCAGCACCAGTGCGATGAACAGAAGCGCCCAGAACCCCACCATGAGGGACCCCGCAACCTTCGCTTGCGCGACGCCGACCACCAGCGCCAGTAGGCACCACGCGGTGACATCGTCCGTCGCCGCACACGAGAGCGCAATCACGCCGAGGTCGGTCTTCTCGATGTTGCATTCCTTCAAGATTCGCGCGAGGATCGGGAACGCGGTGATTGACATCGCCGCGCCCAGGAACAGTGCAAAACTCGTGAAGGAGACATCGCTGGACGACAGCCGTGGGTACAACCAGAGCGCGAGAATCGAGCCGAACAAGAATGGCACCAGAATGCTGGCGTGCGAAATGGCGATCGCCAAATGCTCCTGCCCGCGCAGTTTCTTGGGATTCAGCTCCAGCCCTACCAAGAACATGTAGAGCACGATGCCCACCTGCGCGATGACGCCGAGCGCGCTGACCACCATCCGGTTAGGATCGGCTTCTGGCGGCGGAATCAGCAGGTGCATCGTTTCAGGGCTAATCGCGCCGAGCACGGAGGGCCCCAGCAGAATACCGCCGATCACTTCGCCGATCACCGCGGTTTGCCCCAGCTTGCGGAGTACAATCGCAAGGAAACTTCCCACCGCAATAACGGCCGCCATTGTCGCGAGCACATGATGCAGGATTTCCACTTTCGCTTTTGCCGCCGCCCCCGCGGTGGTCGCATCCGGCGCCGGCGCGACAATCTGTTCGCCGTAATATCGCACTGCAAAGAATAGTCCCACGGTCGCCAACAAGGTCGCCGCGTAGAACATGAGCACAGTCCGTTTGTCGGTAAGTTGGAGAGCGGGACTACTCATTCAGTTCAACGTTGCAAGGGAATTGGGATCACCACGTGCCTCGCCGGCGCACCGCGGCTGAACACCGGTTCTACAACCGACCAAAGCACGCCAGGCACATGTCGTCGCTTTGGGTGTAGCCGGCCACGAACTTGCGGATGTCGGCCAGCACGTTGCCGCCGATCGCTTCTACTGTCGCCGCATCAAGCCCAACTTGCTTCGCGATCCGCTCGATGCTGTACAGTTCACGGGCTTCGTTCATTGCTTCGCTGAAGCCGTCGGTGTACACGGTAAAGGACTCGCCCGGCTGAAGCTGGCACTGGTACGATTCGTACTCGTAGTCCTCGTACACCCCTAGCGGCAGGCCGGCGATCTCTTCGGCAATCTCTTTCACCTGCCCAGCCGCGTGGCGCAACATCGGGTTCATATGACCAGCGTTCACAATGGTCACTTCGTGTTTGGCCGGATCGACGGTGAGCACGATCATCGTCACGAACCGGTCCTCAAGTCCTTGCGAGACAAATGCGCGGTTGATCCGCATGATCGCCTGCGCTGGGTCGGGTTCGATCGCCAGCGAATAGCGCACATCGCTGGAGAGCCGCGCCATGATCAGCGCCGCCGCCACGCCCTTGCCCGCCACATCGCCCAGCACGACGGCAAACTTGCCGCCGGGGAGCGACACGTAATCGTAGTAATCGCCGCCAATCTGCCGAGCCGCTTCGTAGTAGTCGAAGAATTGGTACCCCGCCACTTGCGGCGCGGCTTTCGGCAACAGCGCCCGCTGCATCTGCGCGGCCAGCTCCAAGTCTCGCTGTAGGGCGCGTTGGGAAACCATCTGGTCGTGCATCTTGGCGTTATCGAGCGCCGTGGCCGCCTGCGACGCCACCGCCGCCAGCACTTCCAAATCGTCCTCGGTGAAGCGGGTGCGCTGGTTTAGCGTATCGATCTGGATCACGCCCAAGGCCACGCCGTCGCTATCAATCATCGGGGCGCACATCATCGAGCGAATTTGAAAGTCGGCGATGCTTTGGGCCATGCCGAACCGTTCGTCACTCGCCGCATCGGCCGACAGGATCGCCCGCTTCGCGCTTACCGCTTCTTCCACAATTGTGCGGCTGATGCGCATCTTCTCATCCATGTCCGCTCGCCGGCTCTTACTCTGCACCGGCACCAGCGGGCCATCTTCCTTCGGCCGCATGATGATGAACCCGCGATCCGCCTGAACGAAGATTTTGAACAAGCTATCGAGGATTTTTGGCAGCACTTCGTCGACCGAAATCGCGCGGCCTAACCCGTTCGAGATTTCCAACAACGCCGCGAGTTTCACCTCGGGCTTGGCGGACATCGACCAGCTTCCTGCCCCGGCGCCCAGGTCGAGCGTTTTCATGTACCCGGCGCGTGTTTTGGCGGCGTCATCATCCACCACCATTTGCGAGAGGGTTGATTCGTCCTTCGGCAGCGCGCCGCTCAAAAGCCCCGAGAGCGGCATCGCGCCGGAGCCGAGCATGGCGGGAGGGCCGAATTCGAACTCTTGATCGCAAATGACGATGCGATCACCCGGCGCCAGAGCGCGCACGCCTTCAACCCGCTCACCGTTAACATAGGTGCCGTTGCGGCTCCCCAGGTCCTCGATCAGAAATCTGGGACCGTCGCTCCGCACTTTGGCGTGATGCCGACTTACCGCGGCCGCATCGAGCGGAATCGTGCAATCGCCGCTCCGCCCTACAACCGTTTCGCCGGGCGCGAGCTCGTAGACCCGCCCCGGTTCAACACCTTGCACCAACTTCAGATAGGCCATTTCGCGCACACTGCTAGAATTACCGGGGAATCTGCCCCGTATTCTAGGCGTGCCGGCCGCTTTGCGAAAGCCAAACCCGGTGCGGTTCTGACCGAACCATTGGCGGTGTGGCCGCGTCTTTCTTCGCAGTCTATTGTAGTAGGCACGGTCCCCGTGCCGACTGCGCGCGGCGAAACCCTGTCGCAAAGACGGCACGGGGACCGTGCCTACTACAATAAGCTGGCCTTGATTTTTGCCCCCGCCGGTTCTAGGTTCGAGTAGCGGTTAAGAGCCGCATATACTGGGGATTGGTGTAACGGTAGCACTACGGATTCTGATTCCGTCAGTTAAGGTTCGAATCCTTAATCCCCAGCTTTCATCTTTAGCCGCGCTAGCGGCGGCAGCGCCTAGCCGGGGGTGCAAACCAGCGGAGGAAGCTCACTTCGCTGCGTCTTCAGCCTGCTGCCCGCTCGCCAAGCGAATCTCACCCGGCGAGGTCGTCTTGGCGTACCGCGTGGCGACTTGCTGCACGACCTCCACCATTTGCTCTTTGGTTGGGTCATCGCACTTTTTGAGATCGCGCGCAAGCCGGCTCAGCCCCGCGGGGTTTTCTTCAGCGGTGTGCGAGAAGTTGGAAACGAACTTCATCGTCTCGGTAAAATTGTGGTCCGCCACCCGCACGATCAGCGGTTGGATGGTCTTCGCGCAAAGATCGGCTGCGACCTGATCGAAATCGACGAACGCGTCCAGCCGCGCCGTCATGAAACTACGGCCGTTGGTTTCGGTCGTCGAGCCGCTTCGCATCAGCAGCACGGTCCGCGCCTTTACCGGTTGCGGCAGCGGGGCCGCTTGGTACTCACCATCCGCGTAGAGCAGCATTCTATTGTGGCCGGCCGGTCCGTACTCGGCGTGCATCACGCGAATCACCCCCGTGGCGCCGGCGCCATCTTTAGCCAAAAAGGTATTGTCGTCCTGTCGTTCGAGCGTGAGCTGGCTAATCCCCATGCGGTTCCAAATCTCGACGACCACTTCGGGCCGCTGCTGCAGAAACGTGAACGCATCGGGGTCGCAGTCGACCACCCGCGTCGGCATCCGCCGATACAGGCTCGCCTTCCGCAAGACGTAATGCACAGTTCGCTGATCGCTGTGCGATAGGGCCTTCCACGGAATCGCGCGCTCCGCTTCTTCCTTCGCCGCCGAACTACTGGTGGCCGCAAGGTCGCTCGGAGTTGCTGCGTGTGCAACAGCACACAGCAGCAAGCTGCTGCACGCGCTCAAGAGTAGACGGAGAGTCCGTCGGCTGGCCATAGGTTCCCCCCTGGATGGCGCCGCCCCAACGCGCCAGCATTGCTGCCGCCACGTGGTGTGAAGTTGTAACGATCCGAGAAGTATTGTCGGCGGATTCAGCGGAGGGGCGTGAAGGAAAAATCCGCTAGCAACGTGGGGCAGGCTTTCGAGCCTGCCTTGAAGCGCCGCTTCATAAGGGGCAGGGCTGGCGCCCGACAGGCTAGAAAGCCTGTCCCACAATGCTCTTGCCCCGCGCCGCCAATCGGCCGAGAATCCCCGCCATGAAGTTCCCTACCAGCTCGCTCGCCCCGCTGCTAAAACTCTCGCTAGCAATGGCGGTAGTCGTGGGCGGACTTTATTATAGTCGGCAGTTCACGCAGCGCTATGTTTCCGAAGGCCTTTCACGCCGCGCGGTGGTAGACCATTCGCTCCCCGTGGCTCCGGCCGTCGCGGCGATTGGTGAGTTTGAATCGGCCGGCATCGAAGCGCTTGTTCGCGCGGCCGCCGTCACCGACGAATCGCTCGCCAAAATCGCCCGCCGGGAACTCGACGCCAAAATCGCCATTTGGCGCCGTGAAGCATTTGCAGCGACAGCCGCAATCGACGTTACGGAGCGCTGGAACCGCTTACTTCTCTCTCTGCAAAATCACAGCGCCGAGTTCACCATCGATGGCCGCCGCTGGGCCACCCAGATCGCGCTCGCCGGGTTGGAAATGGACGAGGTCCTTCCGCCCGCGCAGTCCCTGCCGATCGCCGAAGCCAGCGGCAAACTGCTCGACGAGCTCGGGCGCGGCACGCCGCCGTTGGCGACCAACAATCCGCCCGTTCAACTTGCGGTCGAACCAATCGCAATCGCTCAAACACCAGTGCCGATTGTTCGGGTCAATCCCGCTCAGATTCCACAGATTGAGGGGACTCGGCCAACGGAAGTCACTCCGCCAACTGAAGGTGGGAGCGCCCTGACCAACAACAATTGGAAACCAAAGTGGCAAACGCCCGCGACCGAACAACCGCAACCACTCGGACCGCAGCCGCTTGTGCCGGCGCCAATCGCGCCGCCCTCAGAGACTCCTGCAGCACCAGTTGCAACGAAGCCGTTCAGCGAGCTGACGGACCGCGAGCTGCTTGCGAGTCTCCTCGAACACGCCGACGAACTCCTTGCCGAACAAGAAGCGGCGCGCTCCGCGCGCGGACCGGCGAGCAAGGGATCGCCGACCGTCGCGCCACCTCGCTCGCCCGAGCTGAGCGAACTTCGCGCGGCGCTTGCCGAGCGCGGGTATCGCACGGCGCCACTTGATGCGGTTCAAATGTTGTTATCGCCCGACGTGCAGGTTCGCCGCCGACTGGTCGACTCGCTCCTCACCCAGAACTCTTCCGGTTCGCCGCGCCTATTGATGCTGCTCGCCCAAGACGCGGCGCCCGAAGTTCGCCTCGCCGCCCTTTCAGCCCTCAGCAGTTCCGACGACCTCGAAGTCGTCCGCGCCGCGTGGAATCTCGCCATGCGCGACGCCGACCCAAGTGTCGCCAACCTCGCCCGGCAGTTGACCGAGCGCGTCGGCTCGCGCCGGTAGCACGGGACCGAAGTCCCGTGCGCATCAGCCGCCACGCGCTAGCGTCTGGTCGTCTGTCAGAGGAGTTATCGCAAGTAGGCGATATTTGTTCCGCACGGGACTTCGGTCCCGTGCTACCAAGGAACGATCATCGTCGTAGATTCTCGACCGGCGACACCCGATTCGCCGTTAGATGCGGCTGCTGAAACTTCGGCAAATAGCCTTTCGTCCCCCGCACCGCCACGCGGCGACCCAAGAGCGACTGCAAGTTCACATCCGGCGACGGCGTAATCAGCGTCAGCAGTTTGCCCTGGTCATCCACCAGCGCGTACTGCGGCGCGTCTCCGGACTTTGAGACGACCGGCCGCAGCGTGCCAACTGCGTCGTAACCGCTCGCCGAACCAGTTGTCGAGTCATCTGTGCGCGCAACGGTCGATGGTATTTCATCACCCACGCGCAGCTCACGATAGCGCGCCGCGAGCACCGCGAAGCGATCCATCCGCGCGGCAACCGCACGCACTGCGGACTTCTGTTCTTCCGTCGTGGCGAATGAAAACAGCCGCGCCGCTTCGCGCTCCAGTTCATCAAATTGCCACAGGTTGGGCCGTTCCGCCACCGTCCGCGCGAGGTTTGCTTCGAGCCGATCGAGCGACTTTTGAAACGGCTCGGTCGCATTCAGTGGGCCGCCCGGGCTCGAGGAATCGTTCGCTGTGAGGGGCGCTGGATCACCCGTCATCGGCGCTCCTTTGATCGCTTGGGCCGCCCCGTTCGCCGGAGGCATTGGAAGGGGTGCTGGGACATTCTCTGGTTCGGTCGCCAGCGGCGGGGCGAGGAACGAATCATCACTCGAACCGTACCGGTCACCATCGTGAGCGGCCAATTCGACGCCGCCCCCCAACGGAAGGACAAAGCTCCCCCGACGACGATTCCACCCATCTGCTGCGGTAAGCCGCGTGTTCGGATGCTTGTTTTGTGGCAATGTGGCGCCTGTGGCAAATGTCCTCTCCTCTTTGTGACCATTGGTGGCCCCCAAAAGTTCGGTTTCCCGAACGTACCGAAACTCTCCGTTGGGGGGTGCGATTGGCCGCCATAGTCCTTCCGCTGGTCCGAGCACGGTCACCTCTTCGCCCGCTTCCAGCCGCACTTGCACGTTTGGCCCCGGTCCATATTCCCGCCCAATCCGACACGCCGCGCCCCCATCGCGTACGGTCGCCGTTCCATCGCGATGCACCTCGAGCGCCGAATTGCGTACCCAACTGCAACAATTGTCCGGTGGTCGAATCGCGAAAACTCCCGGCGCCGGTTCGTCATAAACTTCCACCTCAGCGCCAGCGCGCAACCGGTCACACACATAACTCTCATCCGCGATGCCGCTCAGCACTGCCGCCCCGCGCGAGCCAACAGTCACCAGCCGCGGCTGCGATGCCAAGGATTGGGCGGCCAATCCGTGCGGGCAGAGGAGCAAGAATAATGCAAACCAAGACTTCATCGGACGAGCCTCCCGGGCTGGATAGAATCGCCGATGCTTGTAGAAAAATTGCCCCTTTCACTCAAGATGAATCCCGTCAGCTAGCGAGCCGGAGGGCGTCAGCCCTCGGAGTTTCCGCGGGGGGAGCGGGCTGCTGGATGCCCGCCGGGGGCTGAAGCTTCCCAGCTCGCTGTCGACCCAGAAAGTGCTAGCACTCGCTTAGCCCCCGACCGCTTGGTAACATCGAGCTAGCAGGAAGTTCCCCCGCATTGCACGATTCACTCTTCCCATGCACCCCACGCAGCTCGGCCCGTATCGCATCGTCGAGCAGCTTGGCAAAGGGGGCATGGGCTTCGTCTACCGAGCGGTGGACGATAACTCGGGCGAAGCGGTCGCCGTGAAAGTGCTCAGCCCGCAGCTTGCGATGGCGGAAGGTTTTCGCGATCGCTTCGAGGGCGAAATCGAATCACTCAAAACCCTGCGGCACAGCGGCATCGTGCGGCTCTTGGGCTACGGCGAACAGGACGGCGCGCTTTTCTACTCGATGGAACTCGTTGAAGGAGCCAGTCTCGAAGAGGAGTTGCGCGCCGGCCGGCGATTCAACTGGCGAGAGGTGGCGGAGATCGCTATTCAGGTCTGCCGAGCACTCAAACACGCGCACGATCATGGCGTGATTCATCGCGACATCAAGCCGGCCAACATTCTGCTAACGAAGAACGAAAGAGTAAAACTGGCCGACTTCGGCATCGCTCGGCTCTTTGGCGGCACGCAGCTTACTACCGCCGGCGGCATACTCGGCACCGCCGATTACATGCCGCCCGAACAAGCGGAAGGCCGCCCTGTCACCGCACGCTGCGATCAATACAGTTTGGGCGGTGTGATGTACGCGCTCCTCGCCGGTCGCCCGCCGTTCAAAGCCAAGAACTTGCCGGAGATGCTGCAGCTGCAGCGCTACGCCGAACCAGAACCGGTCCGCAGATACGCGCCCGACACGCCGGAACAGCTTGAACAGATTGTGATGCAACTGTTGTCGAAGGAACCCGCCGATCGTTTTCCCAACACGCTGGTGTTGTCAAAACTTTTGGAAGCGATGCTGCTCGCCTTCGCGCGGCCGGAGTCCGCCGACTTCGACCTCAAAACAAGCGGCGATGATCTCGATACCGACGCCGACATCTCCAACCCTTCGCTCGCCGATCGCTCGCTCGCTGCAACGCAAGCCGAAACACGGCAGCCAACCCGCGCCGGAAGCCACGATTCGCACGCCCTCACGCCGGCGGCCTCGCAAGTCCCCAGTATTTCACTGCGCCCGTTGGCCGGACCAGCGCCCCGTACGGCTGCGAAGGTGATCGAACCGGCGACGCACTTCACCGATGTCGAAAAGCTCCGCGCGGAAGCCGAAGCAGCCGGTTCGATTTGGTGGATGGGTCCGTTGCAAGCGGTGATCGGCGTCCTCGCGCTCGCCGCTCTTACCGCCGCCGGTTGGTGGCTGCTTCGGCCTGCCTCGGCCGATGAGCTCTACGCGCAAATCACCACTGCCGCCGCGCAAGGCGATACCGCACTCCGCGCAACGAGCAGTTCCATCGACACCTTTCTAACTCGTTATCCGTCCGATCCCCGCGCCGAAGAGATTTCCGCCTATGCCGATGATCTCGGGCGCGACAAGCTCGAACGCCGCCTCGCCCTCGCCGCCCGCATGGGTTCCACTTCACGCCAACTCTCCGCGCCCGAGCAACTCTATGTCAGCGCTTTGCGTGTCGCCGAAGAAAGTCCCGAACAGTCGCTCGCGCAATTTGCCAGTCTCGCGCAACTGCTGGGCGAGGGCTCGGATGAAGTACAAATCGGCCTCGCCGCGTCCGCTAATCGGCAGGCCGCCCGAATTCGCAAACGTTTGGCGCGCGAAGAGAAAGAGCTCGCACCGCTCATCACGAAACGGCTAGCGAGCGCAGAAAAAATGCTCGCAGAAGAGCCCGCGAAAGCGAGTGAAATCTGCCAAGCGGTGATCGAACTGGTGGGCAATCGCACCTGGGCGAAAAAGCTCGTCGAGCAAGCGCGAGTAATTCAAGTAACTGCCAACGAAACGCGCGGGGACGAGCCCCGCGGCTAATCATCGTTCCGCTATTCCGCATTTCGACCTCCGCATTCTGTTAAACATGTTTGACAAAAGTCACACCGCTTTCGCCCGCGCTAAGAACCTGATCCCAGGAGGAGTGAACAGTCCCGCGCGTGCGTTTGGCGCCGTGGGTGGCGAGCCCCTCTTCATCGATCACACTGAAGGCGCGTACCTGTACGATCTCGATGGCAACCGCTACATCGATTACATCGGCTCGTGGGGCCCGATGATTTTGGGGCACGCGTATCCGCCGGTGATCGCTGCGCTCGAAGCCGCCGTTCGCCGCGGCACCAGTTATGGAGCGCCGACAGAGGCGGAAAGCGAGCTCGCCGAGCTGATCATTGCCTGCGTGCCAAGCGTCGAGCAAGTGCGGCTGGTGAACTCCGGCACGGAAGCGACGATGAGCGCCATCCGCCTCGCGCGCGGATTCACCGGCCGAGACAAGATCGTCAAGTTCGCCGGCAACTATCACGGACACGTCGATAGCCTTCTGGTCGCCGCCGGCAGCGCGGCCGCAACGCTCTCTGTACCGAACTCGCCCGGCGTGACCGCCGGCGCTGCAGCCGATACGATCATCGCGAAATACAACGATCCGGCCGGTCTGGAAGCGATCTTCGCGCGGGAAGACTCCAAGATCGCGGCCGTCGTGTTTGAACCCGTCTGCGGCAACATGGGCGTCGTCATTCCCACACCGGAATTCTTGCGCGCCTTGCACGAACTCACCCAGAAGCACGGCGCGCTATTGGTGTGCGATGAAGTGATGACCGGCTTTCGGCTATCGCTTGGCGGCGCCCAACAACGGTTCGGGATCCGGCCCGACCTCACGACGCTCGGCAAAATCGTGGGTGGCGGATTGCCGGTTGGCGCCTACGGCGGACGGAAAGAAATCATGCAGCACGTTTTGCCCGCCGGCAAAGTGTTTCAAGCCGGCACGCTCAGCGGGAATCCGCTGGCCACCGCGGCCGGCATCGCCACGCTCCGCGCCTTGCGTGAGTCACCGCCCTATGAACTGCTGGAAGTGAAGAGCGCGAAACTCGAAGCGGGCCTCCGCGCCGCCGCCGAATCGACCGGCACGTCGCACTGGCTCGCGCGCGTTGGCAGTATGCTGACGCTCTTCTTCGCTGCGTCACCCGTGACCGATTGGCCCACCGCCGCCAAGTGCGATACCGCTCGCTTCGGCCGCTTCTTCTGGCAAATGATCCACCGCGGCATCTACCTGCCGTGCAGCCAATACGAAGCGCTCTTCGTTTCCACAGCGCACAGCGACGCCGATCTCGATCACACGATCAACGCAGCGCATGAAGCGATGCAAGCGGCTGGGTAGGAATCAACTCATCACGAACGCCGTCACATAGAACATCCAACCGGTGATCGCGGTCATCACGGTTTCGCCCACGGCGAGCCAACCCCAGCGGCGATGCGCCGCGCTGTGTGGCCCCGGCGTCGGTGGCGCCGGAAAGTTTCGTACTGCCCTGTAAATCACCACCCCCCACAGCACTGCCGCGGGGATGGCGAACATCAGGTGCAGCAGCAGTAAAATGCCGACCGGGCAGGTCCACTTGTGGGCCGTGTCGAACAAAGGCGAAGGTTCAGCGCGCAGTTCCCATTCGGTGAGAAACTGCATGTCAATCTCAAACGCCACCACTGCGAGGAGCAGCACTCCGCCGAGCAGCATTTGCCCAAGCTTATGAGCCTGCCACTCGCCCCGCCGCGCGGTCCTAACGCTCCATAAGAGTAGCGGCACAATGACGAGCATCGCTACCGCCACAAAGTCGAGCATCACTGACGCGCGGGTGCCGAGAAATCCATCGATACCAGGGAACGGATTCATGGGATGGATTATGGCAAAATCTGGAAGCCGTCTAAACCCCAATTCTCCACGGCACTGACACTGGCAGCCGACAGAAACCGCCGGATAGCGTACCCGCGCGCGATTTGCGATAGTGAAGGTCCGCTTTTTCCTCGGCCGGGTGGCGGAATGGCAGACGCTCTGGACTTAAAATCCAGTGGGAGGTAACTCCCGTGCGGGTTCGAGTCCCGCTCCGGCTACTTGGTACGTAAGGACTTACGTCGATTGACGCGCGAGCCAACGCTGCTCCAAGCGCGCCCCCAAACTGAAATTGGGGGCATTTTGGGGGCGCCGTGGCATTCATGGGGCAGTTGTATTGCTTGTTCTCACAGGGAGTTGAGTCGTAGGCTCAACCTCATGAGAACTTGCAATGGCTTGGCTTGAACAAACATCGACGGGTCAATTCCACATCGCGTTTCGCTACGGCGGACTCAAGTACAAGAAGTCGCTCCGCACGCGCGACGAACGCACCGCCACCGCGCGCGTTCACCGGATCGCAGAGAATCTGCGCCTGCTGGAGAGTGGACGTTTAGCGCTGCCGGCGAACGCTGACATCGGCGCCTTCTTACTATCGGACGGGAGGCTCAATGCCGTCACTCCCGAGACTCCCCGCCGGTCGCTCCGCACGCTGGGGCAACTCGCGACCGCGTTTCTCGCTTCGATTCCGGCAGGGGCGCTCGAAACGACCACCATCAACGGAATGAAAATTCACCTGCAGCACTTAAAGCGGGTGCTCGGCGCGTCGTTCGCCATCGCCGAGGCGGGCCTCGAAGATTTGCAGCGCTACATTGAGGAGCGCAGCAAAGCGCGTGGCATTCGCGGCAAAACCCTCAGCGCGGCGACGATCAAGAAGGAAATCACCACGCTGCGGACGTTGTGGAACTGGGCGAAGGCGGCCGGGCACGTCACGGGAAGTCTGCCGCTCAAACGACTCCGCTATCCGAAGGGAAGCGAGAAACCACCGTTTCAGACGCTCGCCGAAATCGAGCGCCGACTCACACGGGGCGGGGTCACTGACCGGGAAGCGAATGACCTGTGGGCGGCGCTCTTTCTCACCACCGGTGAAATCAATGAGCTGCTGAAGCACGTCGCCGCAACCGCGACGCACGACTTCATTTACCCCATGTTCGCCTTCGCCGCGCACACCGGCGCCCGCCGGAGTGAAATGCTGCGTTCCGAAATCGACGACATCGACTTCGCCGGTGGCGCCATCACTATCCGTGAGAAGAAACGGGTCCGCGGGCAGGTGACGACTCGTTCTGTTCCCCTATCGCCGCTCCTGCGAAAAGTGTTGCGCGAGTATCTCCCCAATCACCCCGGCGGCAAGTTCACCTTTATGGCGCCCGCCGGCATCATTCGTTCCAAACGCAAAACAGAACTACCCGAGCCCCTCACTTGCGATCAGGCGCAGGATTATTTTCGTCGCGCGCTGGCGGGGACGCGGTGGGCGAAGGCCCGCGGCTGGCACCTCTTTCGGCACTCGTTCTGCTCGAATTGCGCCGCGGCCGGCATCGATCAGCGGCTCATCAACGCGTGGGTCGGGCATCAAACCGAAGAGATGGTCCGCCGCTATCGGCACCTGCTGCCCGATCAGCAACAGCAAGCAATTGCAATGGTCTTTCCGGGATAGGGATGATGCGATTGATGCTTTCTGTGGTTCGCAGCCTGAGCTTGAAACTTGATCCTGAAAACTTGCGAGTGCTACAAGGTTCGGGAGCGACGTTCGCGCCGTGGAGGAGGGCCCACCGAGTTACTTCATCGGGTGAGCCCACAATTTGCAACTTGACAATATAAGCTGGAGCTAATATGCTTATGGGATGGGAGATCGAGTACACCGACGAGTTTTTCGCGTGGTGGCAAACGCTCAGCGAAGCCGAGCAAGATGACCTGAGCGAGAGCATCGAACTCTTGGAACGGCGCGGGCCGCAGTTGCCGAGGCCGGCCGCGGACACCGTCAAAGGTTCGCGGCACGCCAACATGAAAGAGCTGCGGACGCAATCGCAAGGGAGCCCGCTTCGCACGTTCTTTGCGTTTGATCCCCGGCGGACGGCCATCTTGCTGATTGGCGGGGACAAGACCGGAGACAACCGCTTTTAGCAGCGGATGATCCCGATCGCCGATCGGCTCTACGACGAATACTTGGCGGAACTGAAACGAGAAGGAGAACTCTAATGGCCGGACATCACAAATGGGCGCATCTGCGGGAGAGCCTGAGCCCCGAGCGGAAGGCGCGGATTCAAAAGCGCGTCGATGAACTCGAAATTGGTCTGTTGCTCGCCGAAGTGCGCAAACAATCGGGCCTCACGCAGCAAGAGGTCGCCGAGCGGCTGGGCATTACCCAATCGGGCGTCTCGCAAATGGAATGCGAAGGGGACATGCACGTCACAACGCTCCGGCGGCTTGTAGCGTCGTATGGCGGGGAAGTTGTTCTGAGATTGCCAACGGGTGACGTTGCGTTGAGTCCAAGTAATCGTTAGGACGCTAGCGCCGCCAAGAGGCGTCAGCCGCATGACAAGTAATGGCCTCCAATAACCAACGATGATGGTGCCAGCTCGACTTGACGTTCAGTCGCCATCTCAAGCTTTCACCCCAAGCCCTTGATTCGGTTTGACATTTGGTGGTTCGCCAAGAGCAATTCTGCGATCTTTGCCAGGCGACTCAACTTCGTCGTCAGTCGCTCTCGGGAACTTACCTCCCGAACGCAAGGCCTTCGACCGTCACCAGATTGGCGACATTTACCTTGGCCGGCACGCTCGGCGATCCCCAGTCGACTTCCGCGATGGTGGTTGCCCCGGCGCCAATCGTCTTCAGCGCGGTGACGGTCCCGCGAGCGAAGGGAGTTTCACCCGTGTGCTGCCCCGTGCTTTGCAGAAAGATCACGCTGTACGCGACGCGATCGCCAACTTGGATTGGTTTACTGTGTGCCATCGAGGGCCTCCTGTACGCAGTTGCGTAAGGAGGGACATCAGCACATCGCCGCGAAGTCTGTCAACAATAATCGACACGCGACGGTGCGAAGTTATCGCCAGCAGAGCAACGCCAAAACCGCGGTCAAGTTCCAATTTTTCGTTTGCTTGCGGCTCTATTTCTTCGGGCAATCATCATCGACGCGCCGCAGCGGTCGAGCAGGACACTTGGGTCGATGGGACTCACCACCACGCAACAACTTAGCATCGCCTACTTGCCGTAAGTCCTTTCGCATCGGTCGCAGCGCTAACGCCAAAACCGCGTTTGGATAATTCAAGGAGAAAGGAGGGCCGCACCATGCCCCAGGATACACCTTCGAGTTTTTATTTTGACGACGAGCCCGAGTTCTTCGACCTGGAAGCCTTCAACAAACTTGCCTACCGCTTTGGCGAATGGCTTTTGAGCCACCCTGCAAGGGCCACCAAAATCCGTGACAACTGTTGCTTCTTGGCCGATCCTGACGAGCTTGCGTTGCACCTCAAGCAACGCCTGATCGAGGCGGCCCCCGAGTGGTTTTCGACCTGGGCAGCCGCCGGCCACTCCCGCCTGAGTACCGGAGGAACGTTTCGCATCATTCGACCCATTCCGAAGGGCGCTATGATCGACGCCTACTTCGCGCTCGGGCTATTTCGGCCAAACCATTCGCTCAACACGGACGGCAACATTCGGCATAACTCGCGATGTCGGTGGTTCGCTAACACCAAGCAAGGACATTATTGCGGACCCAATGATGGCAAGCCGTGCGGTCAATGCGGAGGTTAAGTTTCGGCTTGGCCCAACTTCAACCACTAACAATCCCGCACGGCTGGCCTTCGGCGGCCGTGCAGATTGCTCTTTCTATCGCGGCATTATACAGATGGGAGTCACCCCTACTTGCCACTCCCAGCAATGTTTGCACTGGACGAGCGTCAGCCGGCCCGCCTTACGCAATCGCAGATCTACGCCACCTTCGGGGCCCGCGCCGCCGGCTAGCTCGACGGTAAAACCTTGGCGCCGAAAGGCCTCGCTAAGCAGCGATTCAAACTCTTTCCAGTTGAATTCCTGGACCGAGTCGATGCCGGTCGTTGAAAACTTTGACGAAGCTGTGGCGATTGATTTAAGGTGGTGACGACTGGAGGATCGCACCTTTGCCCCGATCATGGACCTATAGAAGCCCCGACTCGTTTGGTCAGCCCAAGCGGCATGTTTATCGGGGGCCGAGTACCGCGAAAGTGTATCACGCCAATAAAGTGCTGAGCGCAATCTTTGCCCGAGCTTCGGCGCCCCGGCGAAGCAGAAGTGGAAACGGCGGCCGCAAGAAATCCACCCGGCCTCGGCCAAGATGGCAGCCGCGGTTCTCGCGACCAAAGCGGTGATTGCCTTATTCGCTCGAGCTCTATTTGCAACCACCCTTATGTGAGCCTTGATTGCTAAATCATCGCGCGAAGTTGTCCAGCTAACCGATTGATCGGTTTCGGAACTTGTGCGGCGGGGGCCCGGCGAATTGAAATCCGTTTGCGAAAGTGATAATCAAGATTCTGAAAATCACCACTTCAGACTTGGGGTAGGGGGCGCGTTCCAAGGAAGAGAGGAATGGGTCTCGGCGCTCGCGCACGCACTAGAGAGCATTTTCAGCCTACATGTAGTAGCTGTATCGCGGCGGCACCGCATCGCCTTGCCCCGAATACTTCAGGATGTCACCGACCTGTCGGGCTGCCCGAATGGTGATTGGCATGCCCCCATCGAACTGCGTGTCGTTCCAGTTCATCTTCGTAAGAGCGAGAATCTCTTCGGCCAGGTAGCGAGGCGTCTGTTCGATGCGTTCGCAATGAATCTCAACCGTTCGTGGCATGTACATACCGGGGTACGTTGCGAAAAACTCGACGCTGCCCCTCGTGTAAAGAATGAGGGTGCGTTCGGCGAGAGACAGGAACGTCCCCCTCAACGGCGGATATACTCCGTCACGAAAGAGCCGAATCGAAGACTTTCTCAAAGACAACAGTTCGCAGGACTCGATATTCTGCTCGCGAGCAGCTTTCTCAAATCCTTCGCATTCCGCCGAGTTATGCGACGATGTCTTGTGGACAACAACTCGGGCGGGCATCGTTTTGTGCTCCTTTCGATACTCCGCCAAGGCCCGGTCGAGTAGCCGGTAAGCCGACTCCGAATCGAGGTGCAGTTGCCGGTCTTCCTTCTCCAACACTGCCGGTTCGCCCCTAACGACGACCCCATTCCCTCGCTCGTTGAAAACCTGTGCCACGCTCGTGAAAATACGTTCTTTGTCGAGTGTGCGAAAGAACCCGATTCCAATGAAGCAGGTTTGTAGTTTGCCTGGGTCTTGAACAAGCCGCCAGGGCGTCCCTCCTGCCTTGTAGTAGATCGCAGTATGGAAATTCCAGGCACGCGTTGCCTCGTCTTGAAGTGGCCGAACATCACGTGAACGGGACCGGCCGCGGCGACGCATCTTTGGGTCATACGTGCCTGGTAGAACGAGCTGAATCGGACAGGCACTTGGAAGCGTCATACACCGCGCCTTCAAGAGGTGGTGAAAGTCAATCGAACTTTCTCCCGAAGTGGTGGCCTCAGAATCCTCGTCGTCCAAATCGAGGGAATCTTCCGGCGGCTCAAACGCATCAAGAAACTCGTGTGGTAAGGCACAAACGATAACGTCCGGTGGCTTCTTCTCCAGCAGCGAGCGAACCTGCTCGACAATCAATTCTACCGCCCTGACTTTTTGCTCGTCGCGAACTGTCATGCCTGCAATTGACTCGATATGCCGACTATTCAGTTGTCCTTCCAGCGACGAATCGGTATGCAACTCGGAGCGGAACCCAACTTCAGCGTTGAACCCAGGAAATCTGGGAAACAGGTTCGGCTGCCGACTTTCCTTTGCCGGAACTTCGTCATGACACTTTGACAGCCAATCTCGGAGGCCTTCTATCGACTTGGCACTACCTACCACGCCCAGACGTATGTTCTTGGGAGCAAAGTCACTGTCGAAGTCCAGGGTGCAGTAGTTCATTAGCCCAAAACGAATGTCGATGTGCCGACTCGTCCCGAACTGAAGCTCAGGTTCATCAAATCGAAGAATATTCATGTCTCAAATAACCATCCTTGAGGGGAGTCGTCGTCCGACTCTTCCTCGCTATGGCTGACTGGTAGCCAGGCCGCTTCCGGTATACCCCAGTCGACATCGAATCGAACTAGCTCTCCAAACGAGAGATGGGGATATGGCTCGATGACGTCTGGAGCCGGCCGTTCTTCTGTCTCACCGAACAGCGACTGTTGTCGAGTACCTACGGGACACGGTTGCATTTCTGGATAATTCTGCCTGAGCACGGATTCCCAGAGGCGTAGCTGCCGCAAGTGCGTCTTATTCTGCCGCTCAAGTTGCTTAATGCCTGTCAGGCGTTCTTCGAAATACCGGGACAACTTGAATCCGTCCTGAGTGAAATGATACGTCGGTGTGATTTCCAGGTACCAATTCTGGTCGAATCGCAAGAACCGGTTCCTTATTGCTCTGTGGCGGAAATAGGCAGTCCGCCCCTCCACCTTTTTGCTCTCGTATCCCTTGAACACCGAAAGTCCGCCAATCTTTTTCTCTTGAAGGTCCGTAGTGGACCTGAAGTAGTAATGTCTCTTGTCCTTGGAATAGCGAACGCCGTGCCGCCATAGCAACTGATCCAGGCAATTCGTCACCATTCGGCGGAAGACATACTGCTTGTCGCGGTCGTCGGAGAAGGCCCAAATAGGTGTGGCGAGATTTTCGATAGTCTCCGAAAAGCAAAGACCTATCCAAGGTTCAAATGTGAGGTCGTGGAAGGAGTAGAGAAACGCGTTGTGCAGAACCCACTCAGCGCGTGACGCGTCTCGCGTTTTACTAAGGATGTCCCATACCTGTCCAGGAAAACGGAGATTTGTACTAGCGCGGAACAATCGCTGAGGGAATTGCTCCAATGGCAGCAGGTTGCTGACCAACGTGTCGTTCGTCGGCACCGCAGGTAAGAAGAGGCCGCTGTCCTTAGGCAATGCAACCGCCGCGAGTGCTTCTCGGGCGTTTACATCGAACCGAGTAGCAGTCTTCTCGAACGCAATCTTTCGCGACTTCCGACGAGCGGGATCCCGAAAGTAGTCTTTGAGCGATATCCAGTAAGCTTCGTCGTCATCAGGTCGAGAGACCACCAAGATGACGGGGGCGTTTCCTCGTAGCCAATAGTCTAGGTCCCTTTCATCGCATACGAACTCAAAGGTCGATTCCGTTTCAGCTTTGAAGTAACTTGGACCAGCCTTGCTCTGCACTTGAATGATGCAATTCAACACTTCCGAAGTGGCAGCGTCCCTTACCTCGATGATGCCGTCGATTCCGGCTTCGAGGTGAAGGGCATTCCAGACAAAGCCCATGTCGTTGACGATGCGGTGGATAAGAGCGATGCCCTTATCTCCTCGCATGGCTGTTTGGCCAATCTGTTTGCCCTTCGTTGCCACAATTGGTCCCCAATAGTTCACCTCAGAACCGCTCGTTCTAGCCAAAGTGACCCCATGGCACGAACGCATGTTGCTGCGGTCGCCGAGAACTCCGCATTACTGCAAACCATCGCCCTCAGTGCCAGAACAGCGTCCTTGAGTTTCTGCTTCTTTGACGCGCTTGGGTTGACCTCGATGGTCGCATGGCATCTTAAAGCATCTTTTGCATGCCTCTCACATAAGTCCCAAATCAGTTTGCGACCTCGTGAAAGGTTGTCGTAATTGAGATTCAGGATACGAATCGAGAATTCCGCCCGCTGTCGATGCCATTCTTTGTCTGGCTCTGCTGGATGTGCTTTCCCTTGCTCATCAAAGGTCAAGAGACACGGGTCTTCTGGCCGCACGGGGTCCAAGAGGTATGGAAACTCGTCGTCTTCATCATCCTTTGGAGTGCAGGCCCAGTGGGTTCCTTCACGCATGGGAAATTTTGTAGATTTACGGACATTTATTGCTCCTCCGGCAAGGCGATAGTTTTTCCAGTTGAAAGCAAGCCACCAATATCCCTCATAAGTGTCACCATTGTCGTCCTTGATTTCCTTCTTCGGACGAAAATGGTCAACATGCCAATAGGCCGCACAATCTCTAGCCTCAGAGTACCAACACTTGCCATGTGAGATCTCATTGAGCCAAGGTTCCAGTTCCCGCCACAGTTTGTCATTTGAGTCTATTATTGCGTTTCGCTGTTCCTTTGTATATTTACCCTTGATGAGCTCCTGTGTGACGGCATCTGCACGTGCAATCCATTCTTTAGAGGGTGATACATCAGTCAAATCTATGTGAATCACTTTTTACCCTCCTCTTCAGTGAAAAGTTCTGCAAGAACCTCGTCTGCGATACGGTCTTGCTCTGCCATCTCCTCGTTCGACAAGACGGGTCGCGTCCAATCTTGCCGCTTCGCCATGGCTGCAATAAAGCTGGCATAAATCGGGTCATCGGCGACCTTTGAGAATCCCTTCTTGCCCAGTTCGTCCGTTAGCCCCTGAAGACGTGCTGTCTGCTCTTCTGACCGCTCATGGCCAAGGGACATCAGGATAGCTCTCTCTGCCAACAAGCCCTGCAATTCCGAGCCAATAGTTGACTGGAGACCAAAAAGCTCACTTGTTAACAATCCGTCGACTCCCATGTCCTTTGGTTCATGCTCTGACATCTCGGCCCACACTCGTCCGGTCTGTTCGTCACGCTGCATAACCTGCACTTGAGTCCTACCAAGGTTCGTGAGAACCAGGGGGTCGTGAGTAGTCATAAGAATATGGCTGCTCGGATAATCCCCAACTATCTCGTTGAGCAGCTCAAGATATTGAAGACTCCAGGCTGGATTTAGATGTGTATCCGGTTCATCCAGCAGGAACAACGATTCGTCCTCGCGAGTGAAGCGAAGGAGACCCAAAACCATCAAGAGCTGTTGCTCACCTTCACTCAGCTCGCGTTGCGTGAGGCTGCTATCAGCACCTCGCACCGCAACGCGGATTCGCACATCTGCCACCATTTCGGAAAGGTATGTGCTTTCCAAGGCAGTAAAAAAATGCTGTTCCGAATCATAGGACTGAGCCAGCTTCTGCAAGTCTTCAATGCTTTGCAGATATAGGTAGAGATGTTCTCGCGAAGTATTCTTTCGGAACCCTATAGGGACTTTCCATTCTGCCAACAGTGGAGCAAGCGAGTTCTCGTAAAGCCTTTCAAGAAAGTCTCGTACTTCGCCCCTCGCCTTCCAAAATCGCTCGGCACCGCTGTTTTTTTTCTTTGCCCATCCCGGTTGCCTAATGACAAATAGAACTGAATCTAAAGATTCAATTCGCAAGAAAGACCTCAGAAGCTTTTGAATTGCTGGGTCATCATGCATGAAGAAGGCCAGCAGAACGAATTGGCTGTGTACTGACCGAGCATAGAAAAGCGGCCTCAGCTCGGCAGTATCTGTTGCCGTTTGCGATGTACTAATGAGAGCTCTGTAGTACTTCTCTTGATGCAACCGAAAATGGTCTCCCATGCGGTCTGTTGGGCCTGAGTAGTATCCAAATACGAACCTCGGCAGCTTTCGCTCATTTGCCTTCGTGAGACTTACCCTACTAACAGACTTCCCGTCGACCGTCGCTTGAAAATTCTGTGACTCTCGATGTGGATTCCAATCAATAACAATATCCTCACCACCCAATTCGTAGCAAACCTGGTATGCGAACTCCGTTCGCAGACCCAGGTCTAGGTCGCGAAAGATGATTATAAGAGCTTCGAGTAGATTCGATTTGCCTGTTCCATTCCGACCGACAATGACGGTAGACAAGTGCTCGACATCAAACGCCACTGTGAAGCAGTGGAGATTTTTGAAGCCATCGATAGTGAGTTGCTTCAGACGCATCATTAAACCTTTACGGCCTCCAGCGATACGTTTGGACTGCTTGGGTCGGGAGTTTCCGGTGTTTGGCGGATCTCCCCTGATCTTATCCCCTCTCGCAAAAGTTTATAGAAGTCGTCAATCTCATCTTGTTCGCATCCGGTTGCTCGGAATAGAGCTTCCGGAGTCATCCTCCTCCCTTCACTTCTCAACACATCGAGCGGCGTGCGTATCATTGTGACCTCGAACGAATCTTTTAAAGTTACTGTTTCAGTCGCTTTAAGTTGGCGTCCTCGTGGCTCAAGGACTTGGGATTCGTCCTTCATGCGTTCCAGCAACTTCGACGCCGGTTCGTAGTCTCGACCTTCGCGGCGGGCTATGTCGGCTTCGGTTTCGACAAGCTCTCCGGCGAACGCCTTCGTGAGGACGGATTGCGTGATTCGCTCAGTCCTACTAGACCCGATGGTCAGACTTGCCTCCACGCGATTCGCGAGAGCGAGCAACTTGTCAACTCTCCGGACAATTTCTCTCTGCTCATCAAGCGAAGGCAATGCTACAGGCATGTCGCGGATGTTCGTCAGATTCAATCCTGGCTTTCCAGCACCATACGCATCGGCAGTTAACTTCTCTCGGCCGTGTGCTGGACTTACTACCCACAGGTAAAGGAAGGCGGCTATTCTTGGGTCGACGGGCCTTGCAATAGCAACATGTTGGCTGACGTATGCTTCACCAATATTGCTTCGAACAATCGCCGACTTCGTGACGTTCGCTCCGGTGATCGTAATTAGCAGGTCATGCTGTCGAACGCGTGTGCGTCGACCCTCCGCCGAGTCTGGCGGCATAACGTGTGCGGCATCTTCTAGGTCGAGTTCATCAGTGTTGATGTTCTGTGCCCGAACGAACAGCGGCCCTACATCGGAATAGTATTTCGCCCAACCTCGTGAGCCGCTGGTTACCAGGCACGTAAGCCGGTCCAGGGAAACGAGAGGCCATGACTCTGGAAACTCATATTCCTGGTCGATGCGAAGTTCGAGTGAGTCCTGGTAGCGTGTCGAGTTGTTCTCTTCATAACGCTCACGACGAGAGCGGTCTATCTGGACGACAAGTTCGTTTGAATTCTCGCTAGGGTTCTCCTGCCGCCAGTCGGCGGTGAGGCGGCCGGAGCAGGCGGCGGCGAGGACGGATTGGCGGAAGCGTTTGAGAATGGCGGGGACGCGGTCGAGCCGCGCGCGGGATTTGCCCACTCGCTCCAGCAGGGCCTCGACCTTCGCCACGATTCGCTTCTGCTCCGCGAGCGGAGGAATAGGCACGGGGTAGTCTGCCAAGTCGCCGAACGAAACCCGAGGTAAGCTATTGCCCTTCTGGTGAGCAGATGCGAACTGCACGAAAGCAGGTTGCGACAGGAAGCGAAGCAAGTATTCCGGCAACGCGCCGCCGGTCGGCTGTAAAACCAGAATGTCCGTGGAGCATACCCCGTCAAACCCGGGAATAGCCACCTTGTTCAGATAGGGACGAAGCTTGCCATACAGAATGTCGCCGGAACGAAAGACGGCTTTCGTACTTTTGACATCGGATGCCATCCCTCGCGATTCAATGCGGTTGGTTCCCGATTGAATGTGCTCCAGACTCAGATAGGGAGAATCGGGGCACTCCGTCGGCTCAACCTTAGCTTTGGAAAGTACGACAACGCTCTGCAAAGCCGAGCTCGCCCAACCCTCCGGCAGCTCAACGACGGTGGCCGCATCGGCAGATGTGTCTTCAAGTTCCTTTCGCTTGTTCATCAGCCGCCGTTCTCCAACAACGCGACGACGCCATTGAGTTCCAGAATCGCACTTTCCAGTTCCGAAATGGCATCGGTCGCCAGTTGATCGGGCGGGGGTAGGTCGTCGGCGTCGTCGAGCGATTCGTCGCGAAGCCATTTGAGGCTGTCAAGCTTGAAGTCCCGTTCCTTCACCTCGGCGATGCTGAACTTCCGCCAGCGGTCGTCGGGGGAATCGGCAGTCTTGCGTTTGGCGGCGCCGTTCGAGTCCTTGCCGTAGCACTTTTCAAACTCGGAAAAATGCTCGGCGGTGAGGGGACGGTCCTTCTTGGTGATGCCCGGGATGTTGGTGCGATTGTCGTAAATCCAGACCGTCTCGGTCGCATAGCCCTTGGTGAAGAAGACGACATTCGTCTTGGTGCCAGGGCTGTAGGGGGTGAACGTGCCGTTGGTGAGGCGCAGGACGGTGTGGAGGTCGCAGTCCTCGGCGATGAGCTTGAAGACTTCGCCGGCTTGGTCGGCGAACAGGCAGTTGTCGGGAACGACGACGGCGGCCCGACCGCCCGGCTTGAGCGTGGTGAGGACGTGCTGCAAAAAGTTGAGCTGCTTGTTGCTGGTGGAGATGGTGAAGTCTTCACGTTCGGGCGCCTGATTCGCCCCGCGAGTGCCGAACGGGGGATTCGTTAGAATGCAATCGAAGCGGTCGCCCGAAGGGGGGTCGTAGATGGAATCGCCGAGGCCGACGTGAGGCTCCAGGTTGTGGAGGTAGAGATTCATGAGAGCCAAGCGGCGGGGACGAGCCACGAGGTCTTGGCCGTAATAAGTGGCCGTTTTGATTCGCTTGGCGGTGGCACGGTCGAGGTCGGCTCCCTGCTTCGTAACGCTCAAGAGCCATTCGTAGGCGGAGACGAGAAACTCGCCGGTGCCGCAGGCGGGGTCGCAGATTTTGAAGTCCTTGCTGGCCCGGGGGTCGGGCTTCATGCAGCGGACGATTGATTGGATGAGCAGGCGGGGTGTGAAGTACTGGCCCGCCCCTTTCTTACCTTCGGCGGCAGCTTTCTCCAGCAGCCCTTCAAAGGCGTCGGCCTTCACGTTGACGTCGAGCGTGGTCCACTCGGTCTCGTCGATAGTCGTGAGGAGTTGCTTGAGGCTGGTCGGCTTGTTGAAGCGTGATTGCGCGCCGGAGAAGATATCGCCCAGAAGCCCTTCTTGCTGGCCGAGGGCCCGCAGGACGTTGGCGTAGTAGTCGGTGAGGTCGGTCCCCGACTTCGCCGTGAGGGAAGGCCAGGAGCAGTTGAGGACCGTGGTTTTCTTGGGGTCGTCGACGGCCCGCATCTTGACCTTGGTGAGGTCGATGTCTCGCTCATCCGACATCTTGAGAAAGAGCAGGTAGGTGACTTGCTCGATGTAGTCGCCGTAGTCGATGCCGTCATGCCGCAGCGTGTGGCAGAAGCCCCAGAGTTTTTGAACAACGTCGGCCATTGTGATTGCCTATTCTGCGGCCCTTATTCCGTCGGCAGTCAGGTAAAACATGTTATCGAGCGTAGGATGAGCGAATCCCCGGACTTTGCATGCTTTAGCAGTATTTTGCGTACTTGATTGGAGCATTTCGTCATCAGGAAATACTAACTTGCCAATTTCGAACTCGTTCACATATCCTCTGTCAGCACCTAATTGAACTGCTGCTTGGAGAAACTGACGCATAGCTTCTTGTGGAACACTCATACAGCACCTCTTAAATTGAGATTTAGGCGGCAATGGCCTCGTTTAGTTCAGCCAGCAGGTCCTTAAGCTTACCGTCGAAGACGCGGTTTGCCTGCACCCAGCCACCAGCCTGATCAAACACGGGCATCAAGAGGAAGTCATCTTGGTCGATGGAGAGGTTGGCCACCAGATGGTCGCGAATGCGGTCAAGCCATAGTTGTTGGTCGTCCGAGAACGACTTGTTCGCCGTGAGCTTGGCGAAGGCCCGCAGGATGCGTTCCTCGGCAGTGAAAAGGGGCTGATTCTCATCCGCCGCATGCTTGACCATCGAGATAATTTCAACGAGCGCCTTATTGTAGTGCAACTCGTGAGCCCGCTGGAGATTCTCGACGGTGAAACGTTCGGGGGCCGTGGCGAGTTTATCCTTCAGCTCCGCGAGTGCGCCAGCGCTCCAGTCGCGGGGGCGGTCGAGCAGAATGGCGATCGCGTCGACTTTGTCACTGTTCTCGTGAACGAAGCGGCTAAATGCAACCAGATAATCCTCGGGCTTGTACTCCGTCCCCTTACCGTCCCGAATCAGGTACTCACTGGAGACGGTGTCCTCGTAGTCGACGGCCCGCAGGAAGACTCGCTTGCAACGGGCGTAGTTGACGAGCAAGTCTTGGAATTGCGGATTGCGGAGCAGCTTCATCGCATCGACGAAGTCGTCGCGAAGGTTTCGCGGCAGGGCTCGGGCGTACTTGCCGACATCGCCATCAACGATGCCGAAAGCGGCGAAGTCTTGGCGAGCCGAGGCGTCCATGTCCTTTTCGATGCGCTGCAAGCGTTTGACGAGGCAACGGACGTTGTAGTCGCGGTCGCGATTGCTCCAAATGTCGTCGATGATCTGCTGAATCGTGCGGAGCGGCTTGTCGGGGGGCTCCGCCGTGATGCCGGTCGACTTGCGGAAATACTCCAGGAGCGTGCCGTCGAAGCAGTCGAAGACCACGAAGTGGGACTTGTCGGGGTGATGCTCCCCTTTTCGCGTGCCGCGTCCGAGCATTTGCTCGAAGAGGATGCGGGACTTAACGGCCCGAAGGAAGACGATGAACTCCAGGTCGGGAATGTCGACGCCCGTCGTAAGCAAGTCGACGGTCACAACGACGCCCGGCTGTTTGCGGTTGCGAAACTCGCGAATCTGCTGGAGGGGGCGATCGACGCGACCAGTGATTTTTCGGACGAACGAATCACCCCGCCCAAACACCTCGCGGCAGATTTCGACGAGTTGGTCGGAGTGCGACGTGTGGGGCAGGTCATTCGCGGCGAAGATGAGCGTCTTCGGAAACCGACCGGTTCGCTGCTCGTGCTCGTCGGCGTACTTCTTGAGTTCGAGCACAATCTGGCGATTTGAATGGGGTGATGTGACTTTGCGTTCGACTTCCGTGCTGTCGAACTGACGTTCGTCTTCCAGGCTGTCCCGACGTTCGGCCCCGCTATCGGGGTCGACCAGTTCGACCTCTTCCCCTTCGTTGAGAAAGACGCCGTTCATCCGCACGTCGGAACGAACCTTCACGGCGTCGTAGTCAACAAGAAAGCCCTCGCGGACGGCCCGCTCGTATTCGTAACGGTAAACCACGTCCTTGAAGTACGCCTTGGTGTGAGCCGCCGGGGTCGCCGTGAGGCCGACGCGGACCGCGTCGAAGTGATTGAGCGTATCACGCCAGACGGAGACTTCGCCGGTCGAGTAGCCGCGATGGCACTCGTCGGCAACGATGAAGTCGAAGGCGTGAATCGGAATCTCGAGTTGCTCGGCGTCGTCGTCAATCTCTTCGTCAGCGGGCCCGCCGAGGACCGCTTGTCTGCCGAACAGATTGATGGTCATTCGCTGAATCGTGCAGACGTAGACGAAGGCATTTCCGACCGAAGGGTTCTCCAGGTAGTTGCGGGGCAGGACCTTGGGGTCGAACGGTTCGTCGTCGCCAAAATCCCCCGTCTGGAATCGTTGGCTGTAGACCTCGTAAATGTGGTCAAACTTCAGGCCGGGCTCCGGTTCGAAGGCCGCAAAGGCACGTACGGCTTGGGCGGCCAAGGCCCGGCGGTCAACCAAGAACAGGATTCGCCGAGCGGCCCCCGACTTCATCAGGCGGTAAATCTGATTGACCGTCGTGAAGGTCTTGCCCGTCCCCGTCGCCATTGCGACGAGCATTTCGCGTTTGCGGTTGGCGACGGCGTCTTCGACGGCCTTGTTCGCCTCGATTTGATAGGGCCGCAATCGGGGATGGCTGTTCGCCGTCAGTCGCAGGCGATCGAATGCGGCCTCCGCGTCGTGCAGCAACCGTTCGGCGAGGGCCGCAGGCGTGGGGAACTCGGCGATTCGCCGGGAGAGTTCCAACTCATGTCGCATGTCGTGGAACCAAATGACTTCGCCGTTCGTCGCGAACAAAAACGGCGCCCGGTAGCCAAAAAAATTGAACGGGCTGTTGGCAATCCCGCGTGAGTACCGCTCCGCTTGAAATAAGACGCCCTGAGGTCCGAGCGAGAGCTTCTTGGCTTCGACAACGCCGACTAATTGACCGTCGACGACAAGGGCGTAGTCAGCGGGGCCGTTGGCGGTGGGGAACTCCTCCACAGCGTGGGACTTCAAGCCGGATAGTTCCATGCCCTCCTGGTATGGCACGATGCTCCAGCCCGCTGCCTTCAGCTTCGGGTCAATCCGCTTCTTGCGGGTGAGCCATTCGGATTCGTCGGAGGAGTTTGCCACGCGAAGTCCCGGAAACGGTGCAAAAGGGTCCGATTGAGAATCGCCACGCGAAACAACCGCCCAACCTCGCTGGTTGCCCTGAGTTTCCAGGGGTTCATCGTACCAAGCCCGTGGTCAAGAGGGCAGTGCAGCCCCCTGGACTTTGGCTCCCGAGGGATGGAATGCCCCTAGAATTCTGCACCTTGAAAAGTGGCGACCTTGCGAAACCCTTCACTCCTACCGCCTCGCTTTCCTTCTTCGACTAGCCGAGGATCGTAGACTGCAAGTAGTCCCAAGCTAAAACAGTTCTCGTTGCTGCATCATTGGTTCATTTGACTTTCTGAGGGACCCCGTCACCGCGCGCACAAACTCGTCCAGCTCAACTCGTGCGGCGACTCCAAACGCCTGTTCGTAGGCACCGAGGTGGCCCAAGTAGCGCAGGCCAAACTCCTTTACGAGTTGGCTAGCGCGGCGTCGGTTGGCGGCTTGTCGAACCGGGGACTTCGCCGGCTGGCCGCTCAGCGGATGACAACCGAGTTGCTCGGCGCGTTGGTAGCCGTCAATTTGTCGCCGCAAGTTGACGAGCCCATCGACCTGAGCGTCAACAAACTCCTTGAGCTCGCGCGGGCTCGGGCGGTAACAGCCGTTGGCGCAGCGGCCGAAGATGCCTGACAGGATCGCTTGCGAGGTCACCTCCGGCAACGGCAATCGGGTCGCGACGTTCTCGTAAGCAGTCGGTTCGCCATCGGCTTCCTCAATCATCTTGCGATGATTACTCGCTCGTCCCCCCGAGCGCAATCACGAACCCGCTCGCACTTCGGGTGATCCCCAGGAGTTTTGAGTTCCATGCTGCTCGTTGCTACCGAGGATCGCGCCCACACTTGGCCCCTTCATCGCGGGTTGGGGTGATCAATTGACGAGAGGTCGCCGAGGTCTGCGGCCCCTGGTGGTGGTTGATCGTCGCTGAGCAGCATGGCGCCCGCCGCGACCGGTTCAAGGGGGCGGCTGCAGTGGGGCCCTGCCCACTTCGCCGCCGCCGGGCGGCAAACCCTTGAGCCGGTCGCTTGCTGGCGGTCGCCGAAGAGGCTGTCAGCGACAACCACCACCAGGAGACCTTGCTCATGAATGACAACATTCCCAATCTGCCCCAGAAAGCCGCAATCACCAAGCTGACCCGGATCGCAACCGAGATCCACGGCATCGTTCGCGAATATTCCGATCTGAGTTTGGGTGACGTCGACACCATGCTTACTCTGCAGTGCCAGCTCGAGGCCTACGCTCAGCTTCTGGGATCGCTTGATCAACTTGCGTTCGTCAACCGAGTTCTCGACAAGGCGCTTTCAGGCACGCCCTTCCTCCAGCAGCGGCTCAAAGATGGTTCGTGACATGCGACCAGCTCTCACCTGAAAACCCCTTGACGGCCACTAGCGATTCGGCGCACGACTCACGTTTCACCACCCAACCGCAAGGAGACTAAGCCCATGAAACTCGACCTCTACCAAACCATCACCGATCGCATTCTCGAACTGCTCGACGCGGGGACCGTGCCGTGGCGAAATCCCATCCAACGCACCGCCGCCGGCGACGGCCTCCCCAAAAGCCTCGCGAGCGGCAAACACTACCGCGGCATCAATGTCTTCTTACTGGCGGTGACGGCGTGGTGCAAAGGCTACGAAAGCAGCTACTGGACCACCTACCGCGGCGCGCAGGCCCAAGGGGGCCAAGTCCGCAAGGGCGAGAAATCGACGCTTGTGGTGTTCTGGAAGCAGTACGCCGTGACCGATCGGGAGACGGGCCAGGAACAGCAGTTCCCCGTGCTGCGGCACTATCATGTTTTTAACGCCGAACAGGTCGAGGGGATCGAGCCGCCGGATCGCGTGCCACCGGACGAGACTGCGCCGAAGTTCGAGCCGCTCATCGAAGCCGAAAAAATCGTCACCGGCTACGCCCGCCCGCCGACGATCGAGCAGGGTGGTCAGCGCGCGTACTATATTCCTAGTGAAGACCGGATCAAGATCGCTGAGCCCGGCCGGTTTGAGAGCCGCGAAGAGTACTATGGCACCCTCTACCATGAGCTTGTCCACTCCACCGGTCACCCCAGCCGCCTCAACCGCGGTTTCGACGCCGCCCCGGTCGTCTTCGGGAGCCCGACCTACGGCAAAGAGGAACTGACCGCCGAGTTTGGGGCCGCGTTTCTGGCGGCGGTCGCCGGCATCAGTCCCCCCACGATCGACAACACGGCCGCCTACATCAATGGCTGGCGCACCCAAATCGCCGCCGATAAAAAACTGCTCGTGCAAGCGGCCGCCGCGGGGCAGCGCGCCGCCGATCATATTTTGGGCGTCACCTTCAACTCCGCCGCGGATCACAACGCTGACGAACCCGCAGTCGAGGCCCCGAGGGAACCCACGCCAACTTGACCGCAATCAAGCGTGGGGTCTTCTCGGATTTAGCGTCCGTCACAGAAGGTGGCAGAGTGGAAGGCGTCCAGATCGTTGTTCTCTTCCAGCCGAGTTGGCCAACGCCGCTTGTGCATGATTGGGGATTTAATGTCATTCAGGGCTTGACTGTTTCCGTCGGTTGTCGTGCTGTCAAGCTTGACCAAGAAGCACCCTGCCACGTCGGCGCCCGGCTGCTCAAGACGGGCTTGCAGACGGGGCCCCCGCCCCCTCTTCAGCCCCCCGCAGAGCGGGCCGCTGCGCGGGTCTGGACAGCCGGCTTTCTCCGCCGTGGCGCCGTGGGGTGCATGGTCAATCTCGACCGACAACCAACAGAAAGGAAACTACCATGACTGACTCAAAATCCAAACCCGTGATCACCCTTCGCGATGGCGCCATCTCGGCGAGCGTGTGGGAGAACCCCAAGCAGGAAGGAACTTTTCTCTCCGCCACCTTCTCGCGGGTCTATAAAGACGCGCAAGGGAACCTCAAGGACTCCCACAGCTTCAGCGGCAAGGAGCTGCTGCAAGTCTCTCGGCTAGCGGCCCTCGCCTACGACGAAGTCGTCAAGCGGCGTAAGTCGGCGCCCGAGCCGGAGTCCACCTGCGAATAATCTACTTCGCGGTCGCCGGCTCCGGTCGGCGACCGTTTTTCTTCGCGTGATTTCAAAGTGATCGGCGGAGCTTCTCAGATTCTGCGTGAAGCGATCACCCACCTACCGCAGGTAGCGCAGCGGCAAGAGGCCATGATCGCGATACCGCTCCAACTCCTCGGCGGGAATCTTCCAGCTTTTCGCGTCGCCACGGCCCGTTTCGCATTTCTCGGCATGAATCCGTTCCAGCCGACACCACTCCCGCACGGTGTACTCGTTGCGACCGACTTGGGCGGCGAACTCGGCGACCGAGTAGTAAGCGCGCGGACTTGCAGGCGCGCTATCGGGCTCCAAGTCGCCGACCCGCTGTTCCAAGGAGTTAAGCGTCGTCTCCATATGTTCAAGCCGGACGAAGAGACTTTCAAATCGCGCAGAGAACCACGCGTAGTCAAGTTCCGCCACCGTCAGCCGCACCGACGGAACCGCGCCCGGTAAGTTGGTCACATTCCGCACCATCGTCGTTGCCCCCACTCCCAATCCCATTAGTGCCCAGGCCCAGGGAGGGCCTCGACGACAATCTTGTCAATCGCCGCCGACGTTTCGGGGCGATCCTGCGCCTTGCGGCCGTTTTCGGTCACCGATTTGATGAGCCCCATCGCCAAGAGCGCGCCAAGTTCTTTGAGATTCCGCCCTTCAATGGTGATCACCAGCGGTTTCATCCCGATCAGGCCCAACTGCAAATATCCGGCGTCCCGAATGCGCGCTTCCCGCAAATCGCTGTAGGCGAAGTAATGGCTCTCGCCGGTGCTGAACTCAATCTGGAACATCATTGGCAGCGCCTCGTGGTGATTACAGCGCTTCCACGGCGGCGCGATCGGGCTCTCGCCCGCCAGGGGGCGAAAGTCGGCTTCGTTCTGATTGGAGGGGAAAGGGAGATGATTCATCGTTAGGCTCGGCTCAATTCGGGACCACTGGGAGTCAGACCGCGGGTGACGTTCGTGACGAGGCGGGCGGCATTGTGCTGAGCAACGCGCGACCGCCACCAGTCGCGGGCGCGGTCGAGGAAGCTGCGCTCCCTCCGCTCCGGTGTGATCGTCGGCGTGGCGGCTGGCGCCGTGCTCTGGCGCATCAGCTCAGTCGCCGACAGGCGTTCGCCCGATTGCTGGATCGCCCGCCGGACTGCCGCTTTGTCATCGACAAAAATCTCGACCTGTTCCTTGCCGCGCGACACGCTGACGTACCACTGCTTGGCGTTCACGGCGGCGAGCGACTGGCTGCTCATTGCCACCAGTGAGACGACGCGATCTTTTCCCTGCGCAGCGTGCGAAGTGACCACAAAACCGAGATCGAGATGCCCATAGTCGCGAGCGATGGTGGCGCCACTCTTGAGGCGAAGGTTGCCGTGCGTGTCAAAACCGCCGACTTCATCGAGCCGTCCGTTCGCGAGTTGGCGTTTGCGGTCGAGCGTAGGACCACCGAGACTGAGGCGAATGCGATCACCGATGCACAGTTCCCGCTCCGTTTCGCGATAGACCTCAAACCGCTCCGCCGCCGCCAAGGGAAGCGGTTTTAGTGAACCGCCCGTGACGCTGCGCAAAGCGACTTCGCCCGTCTCTGATTTCACCACGCGATACCGCTCACCCCGTTTGAAGCCACCGGCCGCATTCTGATGGAATTGCACCATGAGCCCCGGCTCCTGATAGCTACGCCGCTGTCCCTTCTCCGCCGTCGTCAGACTGAGCGACTTGAGCTGGAGCACCCGCCGCCCCTCCGTTCCTATCGCCCCCCGCGCTTGGAGCTGCTGCCGGATCGCGGCGGTCGCTGCTTCTCCTTCGGCGTGTGTCGGCGCCACCACCAGGACCGACTGCTTCCGGGTGAGCGCCGCGAGATACCGCTCAGCGAGCTGTTCATAGCGGGACTCCGCGGGGAGTTCTGTGATTTTGCCGAGCTGATCCAAGAGGTCGAAACCCGCCAGCAGGCCCGTCGCGCCCGTTTTTTGATTGACGACTTCATAGCCGCGGCTGATGAGTTCGACCGCTTGCTTATAGCGGCCCGCTTGGCGCTGGATCGTTTCGATCCGGGCGATGTGCAAACCGGACTCTTGCTGAAGGAGTCGAAAGGCGTCGCCCTGACTTGGGCTGGAATGTTGGCGGCAATCTCCCGACAGGACCACCCGGGCCCGCTGCGCTTGGGCGATGGCGAATACGGCGTTCATACTGCGGGTATCGAGGAGCCCCGCTTCATCGACCCAAATCACTTGATCTTTCAGCTTCGCCTGCAGCGTCGTGTTCCGCAGCAGATGCTCGACCGTCTGCGCGCCCGCAAACCCTTTGTCACTCAACACATCCCGAGCGCCACTGCTCGGCGCGAACACGAAAACCTCCTTGCCGTGCAACCGGAGCGCTTCGGCCGCTTCCTGCATGAGCGTTGTTTTGCCGGTGCCGGCGCCGCCGGAAATCGCCATGACCGCGTCCCGCGAGGTGAGCAGGCTCTGTACGGCCCGCTTCTGTTCATCGTTCAGCCACGATCGATTGAACTGGTAGTTCTCGGCGCCGAGCGCTTTGCGGGTGCCCCGTCCGTCGCGGGCATAGGCGATCATCCGCTCTTCGGCGGCGAGCACGTCGCGCGTGGTGACGTACTGCCGCGCCATCCCCCGCACATCAATCGCGCGGTGAATGACTTCGTCGGTGTGCAGCGCCGCTTCGACCGCTTCGGGGGTGAGAGTCAGCCCCTGCTCCAACGCGGTGGCGACCACGACATGCTTTTCAATGGTCGACTCACGGTGAAGGTGATGGGCGAGCGCGTACTCGACCGCCGCGGCGAGCCGCTCGGTTTCGGTTTGATCGCCGCTCTGGCGGCCCTGCTGCGCGAGTTTTGCGAACGCCGCCGCTTCGGCCGGCGTGAGCCGGGCCCGCCACTCCGCCCGGAGTGCGGCAAGCGACTCCCCCTCATTTTTTCGTTCGCGGGTCCGGAGGCCAAGCTTGCCTTTGGCCGCGGCATCGGTAATCCCTTCTGCGGTTGCGGTCGCTTCAACCTGCTGCGTGCGGCGGCTGAACTTTTCAATCGTCTCACGTCTCACCCCCTTGATTTCCCAGCCGGTTTTGAGGCGACCGCTTTGGCGATACTGGACCGGCTGCAACGCATAGCCGAGCTCCTGTTCCAGTCGCCGGGCCAGCCGCGCTTCAAACTTCGCTTGCAGGCTGGGGCGCTGGCGGAAGATTTCTTGGAGGTCAGCGGCGTAGGGCTTGCCATCGGCAAAGGTGACGTTGGCTATGAAGGCATGTACGTGCAAGTGCGGATCGACAGTGCCGGCGACGGGCCGGGCGGTGGTATGCACAAAATCTGCATACACCAGATTACCAGTCGCGACGCGATCGTTGCTCGCCGCTTTCGCGCCGGTACGAACGCGGCGGGCGACGAGCGGTTCAACATCTTTGGTCATCGTCTCATGCACGGTGGCTCGCAGGGCGGCCAAGATGCGTTCATCGCGGTTGATTCCCCACACAAGTGACACGCTTTTCGGGACGCTGAAGGTGAGGTCCACGCCGGGGCGACGATCTTGCCGGATTCGTTGAGCGAGCTGCTTTCGTGTCTTGGGATGGAGTCCCTCCAACAACGCTTTGAATTCGTGCTGCTTGACGGCGGCGCCAACGGTGAGACCCAACAGGGCGGCGGTTTGACCGTGCCACGTGCCGCTGATCTCAGAGCCCAGGTAGTAGTCACCCTGCGTGAGCACCGCCGTGAAATAATTCATGGCGCCGGCGGTGCTCCGTGATTGGGTAGCGTTGAGCATGATGAACTGCGGCCAGAAATTGGGAATCAGTAAGTGAACGCATGTACAAATCAAGAATGAGCAGGCTCGTCCCCTAGCAGTGGCTAGGCAGTGTTCAGGGTGCCAAAACTAAGGCCGTCGAATCAATGGTTGTCAGTATGCAAATCCGAATCGATCCACAGTCATTTACGGGTCGCTTGCTCCACTGTCGCGGGCGCGTTGTTGACGCTGCTAACGGCTGCAGGATGCGTCAAGGTGACCGTGTCATCGCCAGCGATCTTAAACACGTCCGACGCCAAGCACTCGGGAAACCACCGGCCGGTGAGACTCAAGTTAAAACCTAAATCGCGCGACAGTTTGTCTTTGGCGAGGTCGATGAGGTCCGCTTTAGCCACGCCGGGATTGTCGGTGACGATCGCTTCGAGCGCCGCCAGCACATCCGCTTTCTTGACGCAGGGCTTCGCTGCTTTGCCGGCCGCTTTGGCGCTCGGCGCGAGCGCTTTGTCGGCCGCTATGAGCTTTTCTCGGTCGGCTTCCAGCTTGGCGAGCCGCTCGCGTAGCGACACCACTTCCGTCTCGATCGGGGCGAGCAATGCGCGGACGGCGTCGCGGGCGGTGGTGAGATCGTTCATGGCTTTAGTTCCTGGAAATGGGAGTCGGTTTACGAGAGCGACGATAGGTTAGGTCCAGCGGTTCGCGAGGTGCGCGACGACACAGCGGAATGCTTCATCAAAATCAATCTGTTGCAATTCCATCTCTTCGACGGCGAACCGCGCCAGTTCGCCCGCCGTGATGCCTTCGACGACTTCGAGGAACTCGAAATCGTCCCACAGTTGGGGCGTCATCCGCACCGGCCACGGCGTTCCGTCCGGCAAGCTAATTGTGCGGGTGGTATCGCGGCGGTATTGTTCGAGTTGGTCGTTGGTCACAATCGTCATCCTTCTATGTTCGCACGGTTTGGCGCCGGAGCGCAAGTTTCGTGAACTAAAGTCAGCTCATCCCTCGGCGGGCCGCGTTGTTGAAGGCGGTTTGGGCTTGACCGCGGTGCTGGTCGAGTCGCGCTTCAATCGCTTTGATCTGTTGCATCAATTTGCGGTCCTGTTGGGGGTGATAGGCCCGCGTGACGCTGCCGAGCGGCGTTCGTTCGTACGTGTGCCGCGGCTGTGAAAGTTTTTTCTGGAGCGCTGCGAGCTGGCGCCGACAGGCGATCGGGCCCGTGACTTCGGCTTTCGTCCCCTGGGGACGCGTGATTTCGGCGATCGTCGCCGTGACTTGCGCTTTCAGGTGAGCGATCCGAGCCAGCCTGGCTGCTTCTTGGTTGGCCGTCTGCCCCGTGGGATTCGCGGCCGCGTTGAACTGCGCGGTGAGCGACGGCTCCCGGGCCGGTTCTTTGAGCACGACCAGCGGTGGCGCGCCGGGGGGCGTCGCGCCATGCGCAAGCGCGCTCCACACATTGGGGGTTGCGGATTCGGTAGACATGCTGTGTTACTCCTCCCACCACGACCAGAACTTTGCCCGCCAAGCGCGGTGGTCGACGCAGTCGCTCAGCGGGATGAACAGAATCAAGGGACAACCCACCTGACCGTAAGCGCCACTCTCGACGTGCCGCCAGCCGGTGACGCTCAGGTACCACGCGTCGCGTTTGGCGGCGGCGGTCGGCGCGCCGACATACTGCCGCGCACTCCAGAGCGTGTAGGTCGTTTGGAAATGCGGGACGCCAATCAGTGCGGCCAGCCCCACCACTGCCACAAGCAGCAGGCCGCCGGTGCGCAGCGCGCGATACCAGCGGCGATAGGCCTGGCGAAGCGGATCGTGTGGGTCGGGTGGTAGTGGCTGAGACATCGGGCTATCCGTGGTAGTACGGCGAGCGTCCCGCGTGGGCGTTCCAAGCGGGAACTTTCCAGTAGGGCGTCGCTGCGGTGATGAACGGGTCGAGCGCGTCCCCCACAATCAGCGCGCGGTCGCGGCCGAGTTTGCGAACCTCTTCGGGACGGAGGAGCGGAACGCTACGGTGACTCAAAGCGTGATTGAGCTGCGACTGGTGCTCGCTGCCGTGCGCCCGATCGCTCAGCGAATAGTCGGCGATCGCTTGGGTGCCGCAGAGTCGCGAAAAATACTCGAGTGACTCGCTCTCTTGGAGCCCCAGGGCGATCTTGACCTGGAAGGCGGAGAGGAGTTCGCGCGTCGCGGCTTTACCGAGTTGGCGTTCGGTTTGACCAAACGGGTCCTGATAAACAAGCAGTGTGCGCAGCCCCCGCTTGCGATACAACGAGAGCGCGCTCGGCAATGCCGGCATCTCCAATCCCCCCGCTTCTTCAATCAGCGCCGTCACGGCGCCCGCTTGATTGTCGGCAGCGATCGTGTCGAAGAGGTAAGTCAGCGTGCGGGCCCAATGTTCTGCGTGCGAGTGGAGTTTGTCGAGGACGCCAACTACGAAGAGCGCCGTTTTTTGATTCGGATTTTTAAGCTCCCGCGGATCCCAGGTCGCGCGCTGAGTGTGACGCCCAAGATCGGAGATGCGGTCGTACATCGAGAGTGCTTGCACGCTGTTGCCGTAACCGCCGGTGAATTGCTCGGGCGCTTTACGGAGAACTCCGCCCAGCGTGCGGGCATTGTCCGCATACAATCCGCCGAACGCGGCCGAATCTTCGGCCGAGAGAAATAAGTCTTGAATGTGCTCGGGTCCCGCCATAATGAGCTTGTGCAGCGCTGGCGGGGTCGGCTTGCGGCCATGTGCGAGTTCGTGCATTGACAGGAAACTGATCAGTTTCTGGCCGTCGAGCGCGAAGAACCTGCTCTTTTCATCTTGAAGCGCCGACACTGGGATGAACCAGGTGGCGATCTTTTGCAGTTCCGGCCCCACCCGGCCCAACTCCATCGACGGGGTGAGCGATGAAAAGTAGTCGAGGCCCACATCAGTCACCGGGAACCCGAGGATCGCGCTGACTTCACTCGCGAAAGGCGCCATGACGACGATTTTGTAGCCCGCCCGTTCGAGCGCCGCGCGCGTGATCGCGTAAATTTCGCCAGTCGGGTCGAACGTCAGCAGATTGGGGAATTTTCCAAGGCGCGCGTTGAGGAGCGTGGTGGCGATGAATTTGGTGGATTTGCCAGTCCCGGGCGGACCGATCAAGCAGACGCTTCCTTCCCCATTGAAAAAAACTTGGAACCGCTTCCGGCCAACGACGAGCTCCCCCAAGTAAATCCCTTCGCAAGCGGAGAAGACCTCATTCGCGGCGACCTCTTCTGGGGTGGCGAACCGGGCGCCCCCGTGCGCGCGGGCCGCCTGTTGAAACCTTCTGACCTTGGCGCGGTACGCGCGGATTTTATCGCGGTCCCGCAGCGCGATCATCAATTCGCCGAGCGCAAATCCGCCGCAGGCGAGCGCGCCGAAATTGGCCGCTTCCGAGCCCTGTTCGCCGAGTTGCTGCAGCCACCACGAGCCGGCGGCCCACCCCGAAGCGTGGGCGAGGCTCACCCACGGAGGCCGGAGAATCTCGGTTGTCGTCGGTTTGGGAGGATTGGTCGACATGAGTCCGGAGCATTGAGTTCCCTGAGAGACCGCGAAAGCAAGCTATTCCAGCGAAAAGTATTCCCCGTGTGTCCGCTGCGCGAGCCGCGCCAAAAACTCAGCGCCACTCCAGTCGAAATTCGGATCGTGCACCGAGAGCGCGCCGACGCCGACCGTGTTGACGGTGATCTTGCGAAGCGCCAGCGTCTTGGCAAGCTCGAGCACTTCCGCCTGCCCGCCGATCAGCGTCGGAACGCCGTCCGAATAGAGAATGCAGGTGAGCGGACCTTCGAGCCGGAGCGCTTCGGCGAGCGCCGCGTGCGTCGGCGTCCCGCCCCCGGCTTGCAGGCCTTTGACAAACTCGATCGCCGCGGCGCGATTTTCGGGGGTCGCGTCCGCCCAGTAGAGCGCCGACAGCAGCGAGCTGGGATGTTTCGAGAGCCGCGCCTGCAGATTGGCGTCGCCGCCAAATCCACAGATGGCGAACTGCTCGCAGGGCATCGATTTGAGTTTGTCGCAGAGATCGGTTTGAATCGCCGTAAAAATCTGGCGGCAGTCGGCGCCATTGGCGTTTATCACTACGCTCCCCGACGTATCGGGCAAAAAAAGCACTCGGGTCAGCGGGCCCTTCAGCCATTTTGATTCGGGCCGCCGAACCTTAATGGCGAGATCGGGCTTCAGGACGACGACCTCGGTTTTGCCATCCTGGTCGAAGAGTGTCGTTTTGGCGTCGGCGGTCACTTTTTTTTGCCCCTGGCAATCGTCCTGCGGCGCGACTTCGTCATCCCACTGCGCGTCGTCAGACGTGAAGACGACGGAGGCGTCTGACGACATCCGAATGAGCGGTCCCTGCTTCACCTTCAGCAGATAGCGTAAGAAATGCTCCACCTGGGCGCGGTGATTGGGCCCATTGCCCCACTCGGCTCGGACCGAGTGCCAGCGGAGGGTGGTTTGGGCGGGAAAGCTCGCCATCCGCCCATAGCTGCTCTCTCCGTCCAGGACGCAGCCATCGCACGGAATGGTCTCGGTCGTGATCGAGTTTTGACGCTCGCGATCCTCAATCAAGGGCGAACCGATCAAGATGACGCGCGGCGGCAGCTCGGTTTTACGATACTTGCGAATGGTCGCGGGAATCGAAATCAAATCGACCGCTTGTGAGCCGCCCGACATTTCGGGATCGAGGCGCTCATAGACGAGTTTGAGTTCGCGGCGCGCGATTTTACGGCGGTACGCTTTCGAGCCCGCCGGGATTTCAAGCGTCCCGAGCAGCTCCTGATTGTCGGCGAGAAAAAACGTCAAACATGCGCCGGGGGGCGCCTCCTCGATCGACTTTTCAACCTGCGTTCGCACGGCGTCGCCGACCTCAATCGGCAACCCCCGCGGCAAGCCGATGAACCATTCCTGAGTCGGCGGATCGGTCGCGGCGTCAACCGACAGCAGCGCGTTGAACGAAGGGATTTTCACCGGCGCTTCGGGGGTGCAGCCGGCAGCGAACACGACACCGATGCTCGCGATCAAGTTCAAAACAGTTCGCATGTGAAGCTCCAATTTAATACGAAGAAGTAGTGGAAGGCTCGCCGGTCTGATGCGCTCCGAGCGCATCCTGGGCTTGCCGGAGTTGGCTCGCGAGGTTGCTGATTTTGGTTCTCAACATTGCGGCGTCGCGCTGCTCTTGGTTCTCGCGGCGATAAACGTCGCGTAAGCTCAGCCACGCCGGCGTTTGGGAGTCAATGTGCTCCTTGATGCGGCGTTCCAGCGCGCTCGCCAGTTCGCCGATTTGGTCGATGGTCGCGAGCCCAAGTTCGCGCGAGTGCAAGTAGTCCTCAAGTTCTTCGATCGCGCTATTGGGAATTTCGATCCAGCTCATCGCTGAACGAAAACTCGCTTCAGTGAACCATTCCAAGGCGACGCACAAGATGCCGAGCGTGAGGGTCATGCTGGTGGTTAAGACGCACCGCGCAGCGTAAATCAGCAGGTAGTCTTCGGCGCCCTTGGGATGCAGCGTGCCGATGATGAATCCCATCGTCGCCAGTCCTACCCATACCAGGTAAAACCCGATCTCCGCCATCGATTTGGTCTGCTGGTCGCAGTCGGGATTGGACTGAACCTTTCGCCGCCAACTGGTGATTCCCACCGACCCGAGGGTAAAGCCGTAGGTCACGCCGAAGGCGCCCCAGAAGTTTTGCGCCTGAGCCCAGTCGCTGTTCTGAAACGAAAACACTTGGGCGAGGTTTTCAATGATCAGTGCGACGCCGAGCGCGGCCGCGAATCCCGCCAGCGCGAGGCCGGCCCAATTCGCCCAGAATCGAGTCAAATCCGCGACGAACCGCAGCACCGAAAACGGCTCGCCCTTTTGACGCGGGACATTGCTCGGGAGCGATTGCTGCCGCGTCAACGCTCGATTGAACTGGCGCTCCAGTCGCTGCTGCCCGCGCTTGCTCGCTGTACTCAGGAGCTTTGACACATACAACATCGTGGCGATCAGGGGTAGCGACTTAAGCTCCTTTTCGACTTCCTCAGCGATCGCTTCATCACTGACCGTATCCGCGATCGGACGCAAGGTCGCGGCGGGAGGTGGGCAATCGGGGAGGTCGACGTCCAGCGCGATCTCCCCCAACGTGATTTGGCGGGGGCTGATTCCGACGCTGGCGCCGTCAATCAGGGGACAATAGTTTTGCGGGACGTAATCTTCGAGTCGCTGGGATTTGCGCTCGATGACGGTATCTTCGTCGGCGCCAGCATTCTTTCGCGGTTCGTCTGGAAACTCTTCGTCGTCGGGGATTGTCATGGTATCTCTCGCTTCTGTGGAATCGTTCAGAACGCTCAACCATCTTTTGCGCTGGCCGAACTTCCGTCCTGAACTCGATCTGATCGACCATCCCTACGATGGGAAGTCGTGGGCTCAGGATTTCAGCTTACTCCCGCGGTTTATTAACTCGATCCCTGTCAATCCCTCTTCCCAAAAAGGTTCAATTTCCAATTTTTTCGGGTCATTTTTGGGTTGGCAGTTGTCGGGATTATCAGTAGTTGCTGATTGGTCCGATGTAGGGGGACTAACAGGGACTTTTTAGCAGTCAGGAGCAAAAGCATGGCGAGCGATAGCAAGTACCATCTCGATCGAGTCGTATTTCGGCGTGTCTGCATTGCGGAGGGTAAATCCGCCGCTGACGTGGGACGCGCAGTGACCGCGGCGATGCATCACAACGTGTGGTCGCGCTTTTACTACAAGGACATTCCGTATGGAGAACAAATCTTTCACATCATTGGCAAAGTGCTCAATCGCGAAGGCGCCTGCTTCATGGTGATCGATCCGATCGACGATGACCCGAGCAGCGCGGCGCATCGCTTCGCACAGCGTGTCGAAGAGTTGATCCACCGTGATCTCCTTCCTTCGACTTACTTCGATCACGAAACCCAAGAGGAGCGCCCCGTTGATCTGCCCCACTATCTCTTGCAGATGGGCGATCCCGTGCTCTCAAATCTGTCCATTACCTACCGCCAGCAACTCGACGCGTTCGAAATCCTCAAGCACTGGGACATCTTGGAGGAGTTCCCAATCGAGACTCGATACCGACAGCCAGGATTGGTGGGGCCGATGAAAATCGTCCCTCCGGAGAAAGGCTTGCTGCTCGAAGGACTCAAGTCTCGGGAGCGAATTGAAGTTGACGCGCTCAACTACATCGAACGTCATCCCCGACTTCATCTCAATAAAACGCAGTATCGGTATGCAAGCCGGTTGAAGAAGTTTCTCGAATTGGGGCCCGAGGCTAAGCCCGCCGGCGCCAATTTCACTGTCGACGAATCGCAAACAATTGACGCGGATTGGGACTGTCGCCGCGCGTTCATCATCTCGGGCGCGGATGAACTCGCTCTCTATGGGCACTATCGACCAACGCGGTTCGCCATCAACACCACCAAACGAATGCTGTTACTTGAAGAGCAGGATTGCAATCGCCGCTTGTGGGCGGTCTGGTGGCGGGATCTCTTCTACGTAAACCGGGAAGAGCTAATCGCGATTGGTAACGCGCTCGGAACTCCCGGCGAGACGCCGAACTTCGACGAATTGCGCGACCTCGTGAGAAAGAACGTTGCGCGCGCCCGGCGGCAAATCGAGGACTTGCATCAGCGCTATCCCCAAGAGTTTCGCCGTGAAGAAGAATCTGATGATCAGCCGCGGCGCTGGAAGCGCGCTCCCGGCAAACTCCAAGGCAGCCCGCTCCGCTCCCACCTGTGCCACCGCTCATCAACTCGGTAGGCGAGTTCGTAGACGAAGTAGGTTCACCACGGATTCCAATGGAAGGGATAGTCAAGCTCTAACCGGGTGCCCCGGGCTTGCGCGATATGCCGATTGAGCCACTCCTTGCGAATTGTGAGCTGATCGTAGTCTGAAACGCTTGGCATTTCCCTGCTGGGATACAAACCAGCAGCAACCCCGGCCATTGAATCGAACGTCATCTGGATGGCTTGACACCGTTGCAATACCGCTTCTCGATGATGATGCAGTCGCCACGCCGCTACGCGACGGAAGGCGTTACGGTGGTCGAGCTCCGCCGGCTTGATCCGCCCAGCGCTCCGCTCAAAGTGCACCAGCAGTTTTAACCAACTCGGACCATCCCACTTACCGGCGAAGAACTGTGTGATGGCGAGTTCCAGCTCGTCCACCAATCGGCTCACGACTTCAGCTCGACACGGCTGACGGCGCCAGCGCCGGTCGCCTGCGAGAAGTTTTGGATTGAGCGCGAATAACTTGTCGTCGTCGGTCATCGACAGACGTCTACGCTGTCCCACGCGAATTGTCAGCTAATTTCTGTGCTGCACTGCAGCAGATTCGAGCGCCACTGATCAGTCGTGCCGGAAGTGGCAATCGCTTGCTAGCGTTGGTCTTCGTAGCCGATGGTGTTCTCTTAGACTGTCATTCCAATCGGCTCCACGATTCTGTGGCCGATCCTCCGCGAACTCCACGTCGGAGCGCTCTCCTTCAGCGACGATCTTCGCGAGCGTCGCCGTCAGTTCATCGCCCCCCGGATCATTATCGAACGCCGCCACAATCCGAGCCCCCTCTTCCATCCGCTCGATGGCCGCTCGAATCAGCGGCGGCTGCGCCGCGTTCAGCTTCCCTGAGATCGACGCGATGCGGATCGATCCAGTTCCCCGGAGCGCTAAGTACGACAGGGCATCGAGCCCGCTTTCGCTGAACGCCAGCACGCGGTCATCGGGATGGCCGGCGGAAATCCAGAGCCCCTTCTGTCCCCCTTTACTGAACAGGTTCACTCCGGGGCCTTTGATCTCGTAGCCGACCAGACAGCGTTCGGCGGGTTCGCCTCCCAGCGGGTGGCCCCAGTGCGGAAACGCTGCCGCGCCCCGCCGTGGACAGTGGTAGACGCGGTTCCGTAAGCGCGGACTCGCCAGGAGCTCGGCAGCGATGCCGCGGGTTGTGCAGAGGTAGTCGTGGTGACCGGTGAGCGGCGCCCACTCCGCGAACCGGGCGGCGACTCCCAACAGGTCGGGAACGCTCGGTTTGAGTTCGGTGGCGTACCTGCCGGCATACTTCTGCTGCAGCTCGGCTTGGGCGCTCGCGCCGAGGTACGGCCGCAGCAGTTGTCGCACGCGGCCGAGGGAGCAGCCCGGTTCGATGATCCGCTGCGCGAAGTCGATCACGGTCCCCGAGGAGTTGGGGTCGGTGACGCTGCAATAGATCGCGTGGGCGCCTTGTCGGGCGATGATGATTTTGTCGCTCCCCCGCTCCATCAGGATCGAATGGCGGGTCGATTTGCGGCCGTTGAGGGCAAAGCCGTGGGCGCTCGCGATCAGGCTGAGGTTGAGTTCTTTGAAAGCATTGAGTTCGGTTGCGCGGTCCACGGGGGTTTTGCGTCGGTCAGGGTTGGGCGATTGGAAGCAAAGTGGTTCAACAGAAGGGGGGTGCGGCTGGTTCAGCTCCCCTCCTCTCTTGATCCTATAGCCCGTCCTGGGGGCGAGCGCAAGCGGTTTTTAGAGTGGGTCTCCTGAGGTGAAGTTAGGCGGAGAGGAGCCGCCACCAGGGGCGGGTTTTGAGTTCGGCCCAGGCGGCGGTTTTGGCTTCGGCCTCGGCGGCGGCGACGCGCTCTGCCAACAGTTCGGCTTGGCCGGTGACGCGGCGTTCCAGGTCGCGAATCGCTTTTTCCCAGTCGTCGGTTTTGGTGACCCGGCTTTCCAACAGCAGCGTGGCGCGGTTGTGCCCCTCTTGCGAAAGTGTCAGCGTTTTCTGCAGCATTTCGATTTGGGCTTGGAGTTGTTCCCGCTCGCGGCGGCGTTCGGCGTTGAGCGCCTCGACTTGTTGCTGGAGCGTTTCGAGCCGGTACTGCAGACCCCCTCCTCCCTCACTGCTGCTCTCGGGGACTTCGTCCCCCGCGCCGCGCGCCCGCGCGAAATCGCACTGGTCGGCGCCATACACGCGCATCAGTTCGCTCGCATCGATCCGCACATTCTTGAACTCATCAGTGGTGGACGAAAGTACACCTTTCTTGAGGTGTCGCTGCAACGTCGTCCGGCTGCGGCCGGTGATCCGGTGGGCTTGGGTGATCGTGTACTGCGTGGTGGGCGAAGTGGTCATGGAGCGCTCCTCGGCATTGTGCGAACTGCTGCGAACCACCCTAGCACTGCTCCGCACCTCCGCGCAATCAAAAAAGTCCACTCAGTGACGACTCCCCTGCTCCG
The DNA here is from genome assembly GCA_022841705.1 of Pirellulales bacterium. Classification (GTDB taxonomy): domain Bacteria; phylum Planctomycetota; class Planctomycetia; order Pirellulales; family Lacipirellulaceae. The sequence goes on along the minus strand of JALHQZ010000001.1, from coordinate 1,695,388 downwards.
CACTGCTGCGCAGCGAGTTGGTTTGGGATGCAAAAGTGGGCGCTGCATCGATCGCATCGTTGTTGTTGAATGTGGAGGAGGGGTGCGCGGAGCGCGTTGCACTGGTGCGCACCACTTTCGATTCGCGACGTAGCGCTTCGCGCGTAGGCGGGGCGCGGTTTTGCGCCGAAAGTGACGGCGAGGGGTGCGCTGTGTGCAGCGGACTGGTGTGGATCGCGATCCAGCGGAGTGCGCACACTGGTGATGCGAACTGCCCGCCCTAACAGTGCGCGTCGATCCAAAAACTGCGTGATTCCTGCGGACAACTCGTGTAGGGTGATTGTCGTGGGGGGCGAATCGCGCCCATTCTTGAACCCACCGGTCTCATTCCTGGCGTCACTGCTTCGGGTTGGGGGACCGTCCCATTAACCACTTACTTGAGAAAGGAGGCGTCGCATCCGACCATAACATTCGAGTTCTTACGATCCCCCAAGCACAAAACCCTCCGCGCGGCGGAGGGTTCTGAACGAAGACCAAGCTTCAAGTGATTCGGCACATTCACTGTAGCGCGTTCTTCCTGTGATGCCAATCACTTTTTGTGATTCGGCAACGAAGTTGTGCATACTTTTTTTTGGGTGGGGTTTGACCCGAACGAATTGTGTTGTGAGGCCGCCTAACATGCCATGCTGACGAATGCACCGACTGCGTCCCACCACTTAGCGGGAGGAGGGGTTTGTGATCCTGCCATTCCCATTCCGCTCCGGCTGAGCGAGACCTTCATTTACTTGGAAGAGACCGCGCAGCGATTTGAACTCTTGCGGCTCGCCAAGCGCGTTGGGCGGCGGGGTGGGTTCACGCCGCGACTGCTGCAACTCTTGGAATATTATGTCACGCTCACCCGCGATCTCGATTGGGAAGCGGGTTCGCGTCCGATCGTGTACCAATCGCTGAGCCGCACGGCGCTCGACCTGGGGGTGAGCGAACGGCAAATCCAAAAGCTGGAGGCGGGGCTCCTCGCGCTCGGGGCGATTGGGTTTTGTGATAGTCCCAATCATAAGCGGTATGGGTCGCGGGATCCGCAGTCGGGGCGACTCCGGTTCGCGTATGGGGTCGATCTCACGCCGCTGGCGTATTTGAAAGAAAGCCTTCAGGCGCAGGTGGCGGCGAAGCAGCGGGAGCAGGCGGAATGGCTCGCCGCGAAGCGGGCGATTGGCGCGGCGCGGCGGCGGATTCGCGGGCTCTTGGGAGCGGGGGAGGCGGCGGAGCGGGAGGTGGGCGCCTTCGCGGAGCGTTATGCGCGGATCGCGATTCAACTGCGGACCCATCTGTCGGTGGCGCAGTTGCAAATGCTCTTGGCCCAACACGAGGCGTTGGAGCTTGAGCTACGCGAGATGCTTGGGCTGGCCGAGGGTGAAGCGCTCGTCGATGAACTTCACGAAGCGGGCGATAGGAGTGGAAAAACATCGATTGGGGCGTCCAGCAGCGAACACACGTTCGTCCACTCAGAGATTACGAATCCACTTCCAGAATTAACTGGTAGTCTCGCTGAGACGGGCGGGCAGGGAATCGCGGGGGGACCGGCAGCGCCGCCGAACCGGATCGAGCAAGCGGGGCTCCAGCACATCACCCTCGACATGGCGCTTAGTGCTGCCAGTCCCGAACTCACCGCTCTGCTTCCTATTGCCCCCGATTGGAACGACTTCGTCGCAGCCGCTGACCACCGCGGCCGAGAGCTCGGCATTGATCCGGCGAGTTGGGGGGCGGGGTGTCGCGCGCTGGGGCGGACCGGGGCGGCGCTCTGTCTCGTGGTGACCGATCGGAGGCGCTCGCATCCGACGGAGCCGGTGCGCCGGCCGGCGGCGTATTTTCGGGGGCTCGTGGCTCGCGGGGAGCGGGGTGAGTTGCGGTTGGAGCGGTCGGTGTTCGGGCTGCTGGGCAAGGGGAGTGCAGGCGGTACGCCGGAAGTAACTGACGGGAATGCTGAGAGTGGCTTTGGTTGTGATCTCTCAATCACGCGGAGCAACTCTGGAGTTACTCGAACCCGCCTCGAAAATCTGGGAGCGGGGCGTCAGGAGTGACAGGTTTGGTGACTGAATGGGGCTGCGGAGCCGTGCCCGTGACCGGCAGCCGAGTAGGCGGTACCTGGGGCAATCGAAGGGAAGGAAAAGGGCCATCGTGGTTTCCCATTTCGTTGAAGTGGAACAGAGCCCAGGCAATCGGGGCGCGCTCAGCTGAATTGGCCGGCGGCGAGGGGTCGGCGATGCGGAGGTTGAAGCGATGTTCGAAATGATGAGGCTCTCCCGCCAAGTCGTGACACTCAATGTCGGCAACGCCTTCAAGGTAGTACAGTCGCAAATCAACATCCTCGCTCAGCACACCGGGCACGCAACGAATTTCTGCCGTTTCTCCGGGAGCAATGGTCTTGGGCCAGAGGTATCCCTTTTCATAGAGCGGCCGGTTGCGAGCTTCTGCGCTGAGTTCAGTGCCATCGCTGAGGATTGCATAGGTCACGCGCCAGTCAATTCGGGTTTCGACCGCCGCTCCACCCCCCGCGTTAAGGATGGTGGCGACGGCTACATACTTTTCGTCAAGCTTACCATTCGCCTCTCGGGACCCCAGCAAGATTTGGGGGTCATTGTTGACGGTTGGAAGACCATGATCGGTTGGCGACCGTCGTTCTAAGGGACACGGATTGCAGCAGATAGCAGGCGCTAAGAAGGGCGCGCGTTCTTTACGTTCCCGCTCGGCTTCCTCGCGGCGTTCAGCTCGCCATTGTTCCCGATCATTCCGCAACTGTTCGACGAAGCGTGCATTCTGAGCGCGGTTCTCGTTGACCTGTTCCTGGAACGCATCGTTTTGCAGTTTCAGCGACTTGACCTGAGCGTCGAGCGCGAACCATGCGGTTACGGCCGTGGCGATTACTGCAAGCAATCCCAATCCGCCTTGAGAATCCGATGTAATCGACACGTAGGCACACTCCTTGATCGAGATGTAATTGCACAGGCTTGAAAGCTGAGCGGCGCGGAGATGGGTTATGCCCGAACTCTCTGCTTTGCAGTGGTGTTCGCACTTTTTTGAGGATTATTGCCAAAACGGCAGTCGGAACGCCACGATTCGGACTGCCGCAAGTTTTGTGCCATCCACTGCCGCGTATCCTGTTGCAGGCGCATCACACTCATGGCTCAGCGATTGGAATTCAAGTTAAGTAGCCATGACACGATGGTTCGTCGAACTTTCCACGTTTTATCTATACGTTCTTGGATCAATCACAACTTGGATCAGGTCAACGGCAGCGGATCGCGATCGACGGCAGGAAGAATCGTCAGTTGGCTTTCAAATGCATTGAGTCCATGGCAACGGCGTAGCCCGCAATCGTACTCTGAAGGACTTTAAGACGCGAAGTGCTGTCATTAGCCCCCCCATCGCTGAAGCGTTTAACCCACTGGCTAATGCGCCGCTTTTCCGCGCCCCCCCCGTGGTTTTAGTTTTCCACCTAAGCGAACTCCCGTGAAAATGTGGTGTTCAAATGTTTCGTAGTGAAATTCCCTCAGCGCGTCATAAGTCTTTGCCGCATAGATGCTTGCGTGCGAACAATTGAATCCGCCAAAAAATATCTGCGAAGGTGATTGACACCCCCCATTCGACCGGTAGAACTACGGCAGCTTGCGCTAAAGTGCGATCCTCCGAAATCCGCAGACTTGGCGCGCTGTTCCCCGGTTTCTGATCGAGCCTTCCTCTTGGAATCGCACTATGCGCCGTTTCCGTAGTTCTTGGACTTCCCAGCTTCTAGCTTCGCTTGGTTTTCGCCGCTTATTCAAGCGAACTCCCGAACGTACACTACGGGGACGACAGCCACGCATGGAACGCCTAGAGGAACGGCAAGTTCTGTCGGGAGCACCATGGGATGAGCTGGTGATCGAAGCTCCCGCAGCGACATCGCCCGCTGCTTTTGCCGCGCCGTTGATCGAACCGGTCCTGGTTGCTCCGATCGCGCCTGTCGCGAATCAACCGGCGCCAGAAGCACCCCCGGCATGGCAACGCCCAATGTATTTCCTGTCTACCGAGAATGCAGCTCTTGCCAGTCAATTCACCGTCAGCACTCTTTACACCCCGGAGGGGGTGCCCCAAGTCACAGTCACCTTCACTGGGAACGCTGACTCGCTGACCGCCGAAGTCCTCAAGCTACGGCTGGAGCTGAGGATCGGTGAGCTTGTGCTCGGTCAGCACGAAGTGCTGATTGATTTTGCGAAGACAGCGTTCCTCGACGCCTTCTTGCTGGACCGCGAAGATTCCGCTTTGGAAACCGTGACGGTTCCGCCTGCTACAAGCGGGACTAATAACAGAAGTTCGGCAGAGTTATTGGTGCTTGCAAAGGACCATCGCAATGAGTTTACCTTGCTAACCAGCGCGGAACGTCAAGGTGCCTATGCGGAACTCGGGCAATTGATCGCCCTCAACTCGCAGGCTGAACTGGGTAGCGATCTGGAAGCAATTGAGGCCGAGCGAACCATTTTGGGGCGCGCGATTCTGCTGCTCGCGCCCGCGATTGTCGAAGATCTGAGCTCAACGGAACTCGACCTGAAGAACTCTGCGCAAGCTCTCCGAAATGCGGCGCTTGGTTCACTGAAGGTTGAGCATACGCTGTTCATTGGCTTTGAAGCCAATCGCGAGTTGTACCGTTCCGCAATCGGCGCCGGCTTCGATCGCGTGATCGCCGCAGTGGAAGAGAACTCCATTGAATTGCTCGATACACTGACGCTCAATCTGGGCGGCGCTCAAGCGATGGTGCAGGTTACCCGCTCGGGGGTGGGTGCTTCTTCCCCTGGGTCATCCGCGCCGCTGTTTGTCCAATCGCTCGGCGCAATTGCGGACACGACCCTGACCGCCGGCTCCAACTCGCCTCAAGGAAGCGGCAATCTCGCCGTCTCGGGCTCTACCAATAGCGCGAATGTACAGCGCGGACTACTGAAGTTTGATCTTTCGCAAGATTTTGGGAAGACGATCACAAACGCCAACCTAACCCTCAACCGGGTCTCCGGTGCGGCAATTAACGATGTCCAAGCCGCCAAGGATATTTTCGGACTGACATCCGGAAATGGCTGGACGGAAACTCAAGCAACCTGGAGCACCACAGCAGCCGATTTCACCAGCGGATTCGCAACACTTCCCGGCGCCACCTTAACCACAGTTACAGGGCAAACCGTCTCAGCACCAGTAACGGAAGCGGTTCAGCGGGCGCTTTGGGCAGGCGATTCCAATCGCAATGGCTGGCTCGACCTAGCAGGCGTTTATGGCGACATCAATGCATTCTATTGGGCGGTTTCGAATCCTTCCGTCTATCAGTCGGCTTTCGGCGGCACTCCTGCGGCATCCCAATCAGTAATGCGTAACGATATTAGCTGGGACAATCAGGTGAGTACTGCCGACATTGATGGAATGTTTCAGCGGTGGGGGGCGGTCCGGGGCGACTACAACATCGATGGCGTCGTCGACATCTACGACTGGAACGTCTGGTCCAGCAATTTCGGGCAGCAAGATTTCACGATTTCCACCGGCGGGTACACCCGCGGTGACGGCAATTTCAATGGTGTGATCGACGCGGCTGATTACAGCTTTTATGGGTCCAACCAAGGCTTCCGAGCGACGACGCCGAAATCCCCCCAACTGACTCTGCAAGTCGTGGCGGGGAATGAAGGGGTCAATAGTTCTAACGTCTATTCGTCGCGCGAAACCACCAATTTCAGTTTGGCGCCCAAGCTCAGCTATGAGATGGATCGCTACGACTTCATCGTCAACAAAGCAGGGGATGCCGCAGCCATCAACAATGGCGCGGCGACCCACGATAGCGATAGCACGGCGCCCGGCAATCAAACGACCCTATGGTCTGCGCTTCAACGGGTCAACGTCTTGCGAGCGACCAACCCTAACGCTAAGTACGTCATCAGTTTTGCGCCGAACATCACGAGCATTGAACTCAATGCGAACACTCTCACGATTCCCGGCGGCGATGTCACGATTGAAGGGCCGGGAGCCGAACTTTTGACGATCACCGGAAAAGGTCAGCGACGGGTTTTTGACATTGCTGCGGGCGCGAGCGTCGCGCTTAAAGGGCTCACCATCACGGGTGGCTTTGTCGCCGCGGGACAAGTGGGCGCAGGCATTCGCAGTTACGGCAACCTCATTATCGACGGCGTTCGGATTCACGACAATACGGTGGCCGACGGAGGAGAGGGGCAGAATAGTAATGGTGGCGGAGTCTATAGCCAGTGGGGCTCGCTACGGATTCTGAACAGCGTGATTGAAAACAATCACGCCCGATGGGGGGCGGGCGTCGATGCGCGCATCCAGGCCGATGACACCCTCGACATTCGCGACTCAATTATTCGCGCCAACACGACCCACGTTAACGGCAAAGGCGCCGGAGTCGTGCTTCAGGCCGATACCGGCAGCATCGCGATGATCTCGGATAGCGAGATCAGTGGCAATACTTCGGGGGGACTCGGAGCCGGCATCTGGCTCCTCTATGGCGCTCTGCAAATCCAACGGACTCTCATCGCTAACAACACGGCGGGAAGTACAGCGGCGGGTAATGCCTACGGCGGCGGGATTGCCGCCTACGGTGTGGGCGAACTGGTGCTCAAGGAGGTTGAGGTGCGTGACAATCGCGCCTACGGTTCTGGAGCTGGGATCTACGTTCAATCCAAAAATTTACTGATTGAGAACAGCACAATCGATCACAACGAGAATGATGGTGGCGCCTTTGACGAAGGAGGGGGGCTGTTCATCTGGGGGCCGGGGGCCGGGCAGACCGTTAACATCACGGGATCAACGATCTCGCGAAATGAGTCGGATGCTGAAGGCGGACTGTTCATAGCACCGCTCGGAGGGACTGTCTCGATCACCAACTCGACGATCTCCAAGAACAAAGCCACTTACATTGGCGGAGTAGGAATTCTCTGGGGTGATGGCGTAACGTTCACCAATACAACAATCACGGCCAATGAAGCGGTTTATGAAGCCGGGGGAATCAAGCTACGCGATGAAGGACAAGCAAAATTCACGAACACGATCCTTGCAGGAAATGACTCGACAGGAAGTTGGCCTAAGAATATTGAGGGAACGGTCAGCCAAGCGAACCGCGATGCAAGCTTCAATAATCTGATTGGCGGTAGCGGGACAGGCGGATTCACGAACGGTACGAATGCTAACTTCATCCTATCTGGGACAGCAATCAATGATCCCAAGCTTCTGCCACTGGCCAACTATGGCGGCGCCCGTGAATCGCATCTGCCAAAGCCCGATAGCCCCGCTATTAACGCCGGTAAGCCGACATCCGCTTACTCCGACCAACGTGGCGCCGAGTTTCTGCGGTCGTTAGGAGCTGCTCCCGATATTGGCGCCGTCGAGGCAAACGTTATTCAAAACACGACCTATGGCGCCATCGATATCTACGGCACGCACTTCGCAGATTCAATCACCCTTCGCGCGGACGGGGCAGTGCTCAGCACGCTCAATTCGCAGTTTGTGCCCGTCAATTTGCAGTCCGCCACGGCCGTCACCGCTTATGGGCTCAATGGCGCTGATGCCATTTCCGTCGATACTTCGCTCACTCGCGCGCTAACCCTCGACGGGGGCAGCGGTGACGACGTTCTGGAAGGAGGAATCGCCAACGACACCTTATACGGCTGGGGCGGAAATGATCGCTTGAGTGGCGGTGGCGGTAACGATTCTCTTTATGGCGGACCCGGGGACGACCGGTTTGTCTTCGCGGGAGCATCGAATCAAGGCATCGATAGCGTCTTTGAAGCCATTGGCGAAGGTACCGACAAACTCGATTTCACCGCGACCCGCCTCCCGCACCTCACCCGCACGACTCCGAGCTTAACGGGGACAGCTCGGCAAACCGTATTGAATGAACGTCAATCTGCCTCGCCACGCTTGCAATTAGAACCGCTGTCTGGTCAATCGTTGGAAGGGGTCGAGGGTTTTGAGGCGACGCAGCCTCTCGCATTCCGCAATTCGATACGCACCAATGAGGACACGATTTACGTCTTCAAAGTAGCGGATTTTCTCTATTCGTTCGTCGATCAAGCCGCCACGGCGATCACCATCAGCACACTTCCGCAACATGGAGCAGTGCTGCTGAATAATGTTGCAATTACACCGGGACAGGTCATCCCCACATCGGCAATCTTTGCGGGTCAATTAACCTACTCTCCGCCAATTAACGCCTACGGCGACGATTTCGCGACGATTGGCTACAAGGTCACTGCCAACGCACTCATTAGCGAGCAGGCCATTTTGACGGTTGATGTGACTGCAGTCGATGATCAAGCCCTAATCATCGCGCCCGTTTCTGTCTCCGCTCCTTTCGCCTCCGCAAAGACGTTCACCGGCGTCGAGCAGATCCGCCTAAATGACCTAGATGATCAGGGCGAGCGGCGGCGCGTCGTCATAGAACTAGTGACTTCCGCTGCACAAACCCCCCTCTCCCTCGTCTCGGCCCCTCCCTCGGGCGTGCATTATGGATTTGAGACTCAAGATAACGGTATTGAGACGATCGACCGATTGTGGCTAGAAGGGACGTTAGCTGACATCAATGCCGCGCTCGCTCTCCTGCAGCTTGATCCGCTTTCAGTCACGTATGATGGCGTTTACGACCTCAACATTGCCCTAGGAAATATCTCCACTCAAGCAGACCGTGCTCCCTACGATGCCAGCAGGACAATACGCGTCCTCAAGACTGCCTCGAATACCTACCCCCGAGTCACTGATATCTACTTCAGCAATAACAAATTGTGGGTCAGTTATGCGCTGAGCAGTGGCGTGAACTATGGTAACGTCACGGTCGGCGTCGGGATCCATGAAGAAAATGGCGCCTACTCCAGCCGAACCGTCAGCCTGGGCGTGACGTCCAGTTCAGGCACGGTCGAAATTCCCCTAACGACGCCGCTGCCGGATAGTGCGCACCATTTGCGGAGTATTGTGAGCACGGTGTTCGGAGGCCCGCCAGCCGGATTTGAATCGTACTCAGCTGCGTTCTTACGCACTGGAACCTACGTTGATGCTCAGAACCGAATCTACATCTACGGCACCTCGCGTCAAGATGATCTTGCAATAAAAGCCAATGAGTGGACCCTCAATGGGGTCAGTACACCCTTCAATGCCAACTCCTACAGTCGGATTATCGTCAATGGAAGCGCAGGGGCGGACGCCATCATCGTTGATCCGGCCGTCACGATCCCGGTGTCGCTCTACGGCGGGAGTGGCGATGACATCCTCGTAGGCGGAGCCGGAAATGATACGCTCGGAGGTGGTGTAGGGAGCGATGTTCTCGAGGGCTGGACGGGGAACGACACCTTGGCAGGTAGTCTTCCAAATGGTTCATCCGAAGTCGATACGTTGCGATTCGCGGGCGTGCAATCGCTCGGCTTCGATCAGATTACTTCAGCTGTCAACGATACGCTTGATTTCTCGGGTTTGGACTATGGCGTTGGCGTGACCGTGGACGTTCAAACTGCCAAGGCGACGGCGAACTATCTCGTGGCGAGTAACCTTGGCAGAGAGTTGCGTCTGGGCCTCAGCAGCAACGCCAGCAACACTTCAGTTATTGGAACAAAATACAATGACGATCTCCGCGGCGACTTAGGAGCAAACCAGCTTACCGGTGGGGGTGGCGATGACTATCTGGCCGGCCGTACAGGGAACGACACCTATATTTTTGTGGGGGAGGATGCGCAGCTGGGAACCGACACCGTCGTTGAGGCGGTGAATGCTGGAACCGATACGGTTGACTTCTCCGGTTTCAAGCGGGTGGTCGGAGGAGTGATCTTTGATCTCGCCAATCAGTCCTCCTCCTATCCGATCGGTACACCCAATTCCAATATTCAGGGCGCTGAGGGCCTCGTCCTTAATCTCACTCAAGCAATACAACTGGAAAACCTCCTTGGAAGCCCCGGCAATGACTTGCTGACAGGGAACTCGTTGGCCAACGTTATTTCAGGCCTCGGCGGAGATGACGTTATCGTCACTGGTAGTGGCTCCCCGAAAGATACTCTCTACGATGGCGATGGAAACGATACCTACCGCTTTGTCAACGCGGGAGCGCAAATTGACATTCTGGCGGATCCCTTAAGCCCAGCCATCGGGAGCGATACGCTTGACTTTAGCGCCCTCCCCGCCGGAGTGACCGTCTCCTTAGCGAACACCAACCGTCAAACCCAAGTGGGGGTGTTAGATCTGTTGTTGGCGAGTAGCGTCACTTTGGAAAACGTCATCGGCACGGCCTACAACGACACTCTCACCGGTAACTCAACCGCCAATACGCTAGTGGGTGGGAATGGCGCCGACACGATCCTGGGCGGGGCGGGTGACGACACTATCGTCGGCGGGCAGGGAAACGATGACCTCACCGGGGAAGCTGGCGCCGACTTCATTCAGGGGGATGAAGGCGATGATGTACTTAGAGGAGGAGATCACGCTGATACGCTCTACGGTGGGGACGGCGCTGATGACCTGTATGGTGGGGATGGAATTGATTCCCTCTTCGGCGGAACAGGTATCGACGATTACATCGTCGCGACGACAACGGAGAGCTATCTGAGTGACTACATCGAAGATGAGGATCAAAGCGCTCTGCCAGGAGGTGTTTCAATTGTTGGACCAAGCGGTCAAGTGAATCATCGACCGGTGTTTGATCCGACGCATTCAACGTATTTGGTACGAGTTGGCGAACAGTTTCAGCTTCCTCTGAACTTCTCGGATACAGACGTGAACCAATCCCACTCGCTCTTTATTGTTAATCGACAGAGCGGCTGGCCTCAGATATCTAATGGAAGCCTCTATTGGTCTCCTACGTCCAATTCCCCCGCGGTACTCGATCTAAACATCGTAGTAGAAGACAGTGGCACCCCCCGCCTGCGAGACACCATATCAGTCCGGTTCGTATTAAGCGATTTGCCACTCAATCCGTTCCTACGAATCAGCGACGTCGCGGAGGGCCTCCGATTTGACATCTCTCGTAGCAGCGTCGGCAAGTTACCAACAAAGACGGAAGTCCAACAGCGAGTACCCGGCCAGGAATGGACAACTCTGTCAACGCTAATTCCCACAACCTTTTCTCAGACTTATGTGCTTCCGCACTCGAGCTCTTTTTTCGACTACAGTCAGATACGCGAGTACCGTATACTTGATACTCTCGGAGGCACACTCACGCACTCCTCAATTGTATATTGGCAGCCTTTAACTGGCGATTTTGTAAATCTGTCTGGTGTTCGTAGTGGATTTGGTGGTCTCGTCCAACCCACGCTAAATTGGACGATGTGGGGAGAGCAGCCCCAATCGATATCTATTTATCGCTCTTCCAATACGGGAGCGAACGGTACTGTTCAATGGAATTTGCTTACCACAATTCCGGGCAGTCAGTCTCAATACACTGACTCAACCGTGCAGCCGCAGTTTGATTTCGGGGCAATCTATTCGTTAGTCGCCGACTACGGCATAAACCGACTTAAGTCGACGGGAGTTATCTATACTGGATCCGTTGGTGGTGCAGATGCGTCCTTATTTATTCCCCCTGTATTCTATAATCCACAAACACTTGCCGTGACGAATCGACCGCAATTCGAGTCGGACTTCCTTGAAACAGCTGCTCAAGGAAGCACGATTCGGAAGTGGATTGGGCTGAACAACGACTTCGACCGGCAGGAGATTGGTTCATCTGGCATCCCAGTTCCTGACTACCTCGCTACTTCAACCAGCATTTTCAACATTTCACAAGACGACGATCGGTCCGCGTTCTTGCTGGGAGCAGATGGTTACTATTCTAGTTTTTTTGGGCAGAGTGTGACTTTTTTGCAGATTAATGGAGTCTCTATTCGGACCCTTGGAGGCAGTCAATTAGTCGCAGGTTCAAACTATACAGGGACGAATTATGAGTTTACCGGAATTGCTCCTAGTTCAACCAAATGGGACGTAGGGTTTACAACTCGATTGCTTCGAGGGAGCGGAACTCCAGGTACGGGCACGACATATCAGCCAGTCGATTCCACCTATGGGGTAGAAATAACTGTTGTCGATATCGATTTACAAATTGCCGGTCTCAGTAATATCGACGAATTTCAGAAGGGCGCTCTTATTCGTGGGAACAGCGACTTTTCTAAAGCGAACCGCGACGGCGATACTGGCCAGTTGTTGCCGGATCATATGAAAGACCCCGATACAAACCAGTTCGTCTTTGATCCGAATGCTTCCACTGACCTCACCCCGGCGACTCTCACCTGGAATGCGGGCGTGCATGATGAGCTGCAGATTCGCTTCACGATTCCCGATAACGTGGCTGTCTGGGATGTCACGGATGGCCCCCAGAATGCTCGCCGCTTGGTTTCGGGCGAACTCTTCTGGGCGCAACACAATGGCCTGGAGCTGATGATTGAAGGGCTGGATCGAAGCAAAGTTCTTGCCTCACAGAACCAGGGCGATTTCATCCGCGTCGAAATGGTCGATCCCATGCGACCGTCGGCTTACGTCGATGACGACGAAGCCAAGTACACCGTGGTCGAGCTCGACGCCCTCGTGGACGGCAACCGCGATGGCGTAATCAGCCAGTCCGACGCCGCCGACCGCAATCTGGTGTTCTGGTACAATACGGACGTGGATCGGACGTACGGGGAGTTTCAAGATAATCTCTTTGGAAGAGAGTTTTACGAGGTTGGCAGCGATTTAGTAGCTCCACCGAACTACAGCGACCATTTTGGCGAACAGATTCTCGTGGATGCGGGCGATTTTTCAGTTTTCTCGTCCCGAGACCTCGAGGATTTTGCCGGCTTGTCACTTTATGTAGACCCCCTGTTGGCCAAAAGCGGACGAGTGATCAATTACTCCATCGAACTTAGTGATGAGAAAGGTTCAGGCTCGACTGTTAGAGTTAATTTGTTCAAGGGGATTGCTGGTTCTAATTCCGATGCAGATCAGCACGTTTCGGATTACAACAAAGCAGACTCCTTACTAAAGGCTTCGCCAAGAAGTCTAGTCAGCCTCTATCAATCAACGCAGTTGCCTCAAGGCTCCCTGGGCGAGGGTCACAACTCATTCTTATTTGAGGCATTAGCCGGTGTCATCAATCCCGAGTCGCTACGTGATTTACGGCCCGACAACGATGTAAGGCTGCGCTTAAATGCTGAGATCGATCTTGGCAACGGCAATACTCAGACCATTTCTTCAAGTGATCTGTTCCTTAACCTTCGTGACATCACCAAATTTTATAATGTCTTCGAAGTGCAAACAACTGACCCGGTAACTGGCGTAGATCAAAGAAGCAATCCAAATGTAATCGCGTTTGACCGCTATAAGAAAACCAATGTGGCTAGCGTGGTAACGGAAGAAAAGTATTCTCCCTTCGGGCCAAAGAACGACTACTTGTTGTTCGTCCATGGATGGAATATGTCACCCGAGTGGAAGCGGGCTTATTCAGATACGGTAACGAAGCGACTCTATTGGGCAGGCTACCAAGGCGAAATTGGGATGGTTAACTGGCCTACGTTTTGGGACAACGGCATCGATATCGCCGGCGGCGTAGGGCCCGATATCGTGGATGGACTCTGGGACCGTAGTTACAATGCTTCGGATTTTAATGCCTATCGCTCAGCTCCAGCGATTACAGCAATACTGGAAGACTTAAACCTGTATGGAGAAAAACCAAGCATACTTGCCCACAGCATGGGCAACGTTGTTGTTGGTGAAGCTTTGCGGCTGTGGGCGCAGCGGCACCCCGGTGAACAGGCAGTGGATGCCTATATCGCTTTGGAGGGTGCTATGGCTGCAGATGCATACGGGGAGACTTCATCGGCTACCTCACCCGACAACTACTACGCGACGTGGCCATCGAACAGCAACAGTACGGCTGGCCCGCATATGTTCGCAGGAATAGGTCTAACTGTCTCAGATTGGGTGAATGTTTATAATCCAGATGACTCTGCGTTGAGATCATGGCGGCAGAACAACTTTGTAAAAAGACCTGGTGGAATGCTGGCTGTCGGAGCAGAGTGGTCGTATCTATACAGAAAAAATAGAGACTTGTTCGGTAATATTACGAGTACGACGCGCATTCCTGATGACGAACCTTTAGCTGAGATCCCTCTGTCTTTTATTGATGCCACTGGTGACATAAAGAATGCCTACGAGATACTTGCCTTCACGGCGTTTTCTGATGTGGGACCAATAGGATCTCAAGAGGTGTCGGGTTGGAGCAACTTGAAATTGGCGGACTTTGGATACAGCCCAACGATGCCAGGTGGGTTAGATGTTCCCAATCATTCATATCCCTTTCACTATGAAATACAGACAACTCTTCCATTTTGGAAAATGGTATCAGATCGCATGTAGAGAGTACGAGTTATGACTGACAAGCGATGGCAAGTAGATAAGTCTTTAGCTTTAGCAGGGATTTTAGTTTCCGCGGGAGCTGTATGTGTACTGCCACTGTTGGCGTTTATCGGAGTCACATATAGCACCCCTCATTGCACTGCGATGTTTGACTTTCGGCGTGGTGGTGCATTAGGTATTGTATTCCTGTTCTGGCTGTTCCCATTTGTGCTTGTATCTACGTGCTTTATTCTCGGAGGTACATCCGTTTTTAGAACGAGGAAACGGCTGGCACGCCATCACTTGGCAGAAGAACAGCTTTTTTTTGAAGATACGTGCAATTGGTTCTTAAAGTGCCTTGCCTTCATTCTTATTCCAGCATCATTGCTGCTTATTATAGTTCATTTTATCAGTGTCCCTGGTGCAGGACTGTATGTACTATTGGGTCAACTCTTGGTCGTCTATGAACAAAACTGCCCAGGGCCAGAAAAGATTCCGGCGGTTTGGTGGTTTGTTTATGGCAACTTGTTTCCGTTGCTGATTCTTGGGGTTATCGCACTTTCTATTGGACTCACGTCGAAGCGTAGCGTGTAGTGCGGTAGCCCAGGACTTTCGGACTGCGGCGGGGGCTATTTTAATTACGCCGCAGCAACCGGGGCGTATTCGGCTTCGAACTGATTGGGAGTTTTATAACCAAGCGTTTGGTGGATCCGCTCGGAGTTGTAAAAGGTCTCAATGTACTTGAAGACGCTCATCCGCGCAGCGGCTTCATCGGCGAACTCGGCGTGGTTCGTCCATTCATTTTTCAAGGACCAGAAGAAGCGTTCCATCACCGCGTTATCGTAGCATTCTCCGGTCCGGCTCATCGAGCAGGTAATCCCCAACGTCCGCAAGGTCTGCTGATACGCGTCGCTCGTGTACTGGCAGCCGCGGTCGCTGTAATGCAACAGCTCACTCCCCACGGGCTGCCGAGCCTCAATCGCCAGTCGCAGCGCGGTCGCCACCAGCGGCGTCGCCAACGAATCACCAAGCGCCCAACCCACCACCTTGCGGCTGAACAGATCAAGCACCACCGCCAAGTAGACCCACCCAGTCGCCGTCGCCAGATAGGTAATATCGGTCACCCATTTTTCGTTCGGCTTGGTCGCCGTGAAGTCGCGATCAAGCACGTTCAGCGCCGGTTGTTTCGTCGGATCAACCTGCGTCGTGGTCGGCGTGAACTTCTGGGAAACCTTGCTTTTCAGGCCCAGTTCCTGCATCGCACGGGCCACCGTGTTGCGACACGCCGACTCCAAGCCCGCCTCCTGCTGAAGCTGATGCGCGATCTTGGCGCTCCCGTAAATGCCGTTGGAAGCGGCATGCACCTGCTGGACAGCCGAGCGAATCCGCGCGGTTCGCTGAGCGCGCGGAGCCATCGGCCGACCGACCGAATGGTAGTACCCCGACTTCGAGACTTCGAGCACTTGGCACATCAAGCTAATCGGATACGAGTCGCGATGGGCAGTGATCCAGGCGTACTTCACAGCGACTCCTTCGCGAAGTAGGCCGTTGCTTTTTTTAGATCTCACGCTCCAGCTCGGTGCGGTGAAGTTGCTTGCGAAGCCGGCTGATTTCGTCACGCAGCTCACTGACTGTGGCGTGCTCGCCGCACGGAACCGGCGCCGGGGCCAACTTGGCGTGCCATGTCCGGAGGGTCTGTTCACTAACCCCGACGGCCTTCGCAGCCGTCTTGAACGTGTAACCCTGATCGGTAATCAGTCGCACCGCATTCTGCTTGAACTCCGCATCCCACCGCTGCTTCTTGGTGGTGACTTCCGGTTTCGATTCGCTCATCTTTCGGACCTCCTGTGAGGGGTATTATCAGCCCCCCGCCGCAGTCCGAAAGTCCTGGGCTACCGCACTCACTCCACGAGTCCAGTGCAAGCACCATCGGAAAGCTCGGCAAACATCGAAGTTAGCGACCACCATCATTGAATCATCGAACGATGAGGTAATGATTGCTTTTAATCATCCAAATGCGATTCCCCTGCCAAAAACAGGGGGCATTTTGGGGGCGCATATTGCCCATCCAACGCCCGCACGATTAAAATGCCTTCGTCACGTTCCTTTCACACGCCTCGACCTAACTCCTGCGAGGGCAACAACTTCCCACACGAACGCCACGCTTCGTCCGTATCTCTGACGTGCCCAAAAAACCGCAAAAAATGGACTTAAAATCCAGTGGGAGGTAACTCCCGTGCGGGTTCGAGTCCCGCTCCGGCTACTAAATACCCCAAGATTCAAAGGTTAGAACGCTCTTCGCAATTTTCTTCACGGTCGCTTCGCTGCTCACTGTTACCCAATCTGTTACCCAACATTGCTTTGGCGATTTCCGCAGCCAAGTCTTGGGCGTCGAGTTCAACGTAGAACATCATCAACGTTTGCACGGTTCCGTGTCGCATGAGCTTCCGTAGCAGCGCGGGCATCACTCTCTTCGCCTTCGGTTACCGAACGAGCGGCGTGTCATTTAGCTCTCAAAAACGGTTCTTCCTCACTCTTGGTGAACCATCTCAAGCTAAGTCACTAACACGCAATGACTTGCAGCGTCTTCGCTACAAGTTTAATGCTAATATGCGCAAATCGCTGTAAGTTGAAACGCTGCTATGGTTTAGCATTTTTCGCTTCCGTTGTCGTTCACCAGCAGTGAGGAAGAGCCACTCTCAAATACTACTCACAGGGGACCTTGCTCTAACGACCGACGGTTCTGAGTCAAGTGCTGGAAGAAATCACATAGCGTTACGACCTTCACCGCCGGGTCGAGCTGAGAGACGATCGAAGCGACGTTGCTCATCGGGTCGCCGAGTCCACCTCCCTCCGTGCTGTTGGACCACGGATGGACGTTGACAATACTGTACGATCTGCGATCGGAAGTCGCCGCGCGGGGCGCCGCGTTGAGAGCGGTGACGAGCCCATTCGGGGTGTCGAAGCCATCCCAGAGCGAGTATCGCACCGATGCAATCGGCTTGTCGCCATGCCAATAGATTGCCCCGTGGTGGCCCTTGTAAGCGTCGGCGTTGGTCTTGAACATCACGCCTTTGATCTCGGGCCGTCGCGCGATCGCGTTCAACTTCGACTTGTCGTAAGTCAAGTCCAGAACCGAGACGATGTCCTGGTGCACGGCGGTCATTGCCGGGATTGTCGCGTCGAGGAAGCCCTCAATGTCGGGCGTCTGGCTGGGGTAGTTCAGCCCGTGCCCCCCCGCCGTTACGAACAATGTGTTCCCGGCATCGAGCGCCGCCTGCTCGTAGAAGTATCGCAGGGCCGTCGGGTTGACGTCCGCCATCGCGGGACTCATGTCGAACGTGAAGGGGAAGTTCCCGCGGTGGGGCGAACCAAACCATCGGGGGTTTCGGGCGAAGTCGTTGTTCAGCCACTGGACGTTGTCGCCGTCGCTCATCACGAAGGCGACGTAGTGGGCGTTCGCGTCCGTGGACAGGTCTTCCGGTGGAGAAGCGGCTTGGGGCGGGATCGCCGCGCTCCATCGCGACGGCGCCGCGGCCGAAAGCAGGTGGTTGGCGGGGACGCCCATTAAATTGTTCGCCGAGGCCGAGCTGAAGAACTCCGTCTCGTTGTTGTTATAGCCCCAGCCAAGCACCAACGAGTGGTCATTTTGCGCCGCCATGTAGCGGTCCCGAGTCGCGTCCGTTTCATTGAACACAAACCCACTATTAAGCACGGCGAGGCTCCTGAGTTGCGGTCCGAATGAAGGCTGTTGGCGGAAAATCATGTCTCGATTGAACTGGCCCGCGTAGGTGTCGTAGACCCAGTCGCTCGAGAGCCCGCGGACGTCTTCCACTTGCGACAATCCGGCCGCCGACAATGCCGTCCCCACGGGCCCCGCCAGGAGCATCTGATCGACCATCAAGGCTCCCCGAGCGCCAGCGACGCTCGTCGCTTGATTGATCGAGTTGGCATCGTAGACCACATAACCGCTCAAGTGCGATTTGTAGCGGTCGATGTACCAAGTCGGGTTCGTTTGCCAGACAACGCTGGCGCCGGGATTGTTCGCCACGTACTGGGTCAGCCAAAATTCGGGATCGTTCGGGGGAGCCGCCGTCCGGTAGCCGAGCATGACCTCCGGCGAAGTTCGCGCGACAATTCCCGCGAGGCTCGCCATGAGTGTGTTGATCGCATTGCTCGCGCACCCAAGGTCAAAGGCATAGATTGTTGATGGGTTCGACTGTGCTTCGGAAGCCTGCAGAAGAGGAAAGCACCAGAGATTCAAGAGTGCGAGCACGCAAGTGCACCAATGTCGCAGGTGTCGGATTCCCTGAGGGTGGTCCATGTCGATCCCTCCGTGTTCAATGAAAGGTGGCGGCGAGCGCGGCACAATACGCTCCGCCGCCACCTCGGAGATGCAACCCTGATCGGGCTGCCGGTGCTGGAATTGGTCTTCCCGCGATCTATGTACCAGTGTGAATGAGAGGATCTGGGGTTAAGGGGCCGCTGTGCTGCTGGAGCGGAGAAGTTGGCGGAGGCGTAGCCGAAGCCAACTTCGGAGCGGAAGCAGCACAGCGGGCGGCGAAGGCCGCCGGGGTTTGGTAGTCCAAGGAACTGTGGGGGCGATGGTGATTGTAATCGAGTCGCCAACGATCGACGACCCAGCGAGCATCCGCCACGCTGAGGAACAACTCGCGGTCGAGCAGTTCGTCACGCAAGCGGCTGTTGAAGCTCTCGACGTAGCCGTTCTCCCAAGGACTTCCCTTGGCGATGAACAGCGTTGTGACGCCGGCCCGATCGAGCCACCGCGTCACCGCCTGGGCTACGAATTCCGGACCGTTGTCACTGCGGAGATGCTCGGGCGCGCCGCGCACCGCGAAGAGGTATTGTAGCACCTCGACCACGCGCTCGGCCGTGAAGGACCAAGCGACCTCGATCGCCAGGCTCTCCCGCGTGAACTCGCCGATCACCACCAGCATCCGCAGCTTGCGGCCGCCTTCGATCCGATCTTCGACGAAGTCGTAGCTCCAGACGTGGTTCGGACGCAAGGGACGCTTCTGGGCGCAGCTGTTCGCGCTGCCACTGCAGGGGGAGGTTCGCCGACGTTTACACTGCTTTTTCGGCGCCTGCATTCCTTCCTCCCGCTACAGCCGTTCGACACGCTTGTGGTTGACCTGCCAGCCACGCTCGCAGAGTGTGGCGTGAACTCTTGGGCTGCCAAAACGCGGTCGCCGCCGGGCGATCCGCCGCATCTCTTCCAACAGACTGGCTTAGTCCCCGCGACGACGCCCTGCGTACCGCTGCGTACTGCGGCACTGCCCCAGCACACGGCACACCCGACGCTCCGAAACTCGTTCAGGCCCCAAGCAGCGACGCACCGCGATCGCCGTTCGTCTCCGCCGCTCGGGGCTCACCAGTTTCCCTTGGCGGCTTCCTTCAATAGCTCCATGTCTAACGCTTGATTCGCCACCAGCTTCTTCAGCCGCGCATTCTCCTGCTGCAGTGCCTTCAGCTCCTTCGCCATCGCCGGCGCCATACCGCCGTACTTCTGATGCCAGCGGTAGTACGTCTGCTCCGTGATCTCCAAAGACTTGCAGACCTCGGGCACTTTCTGACCCTTGCCCAGGGCCACGTCCGCTTGTCGAAGCTTCTCGATAATTTGATCTGTCGTGTGGCGGTTCTTCTTCATCTCTGAGAATCCTTTCCGGGCTACGCCCGGATACGATTCTCTAATCTACCCTGGCTCTGTTTCAGGGGAGAAGACCATCCTCTTCGCATCGCTCTGCTTGCACCAGAGTTCGCGGGGGGAGTAGGCGAATCCCGCGGCGTTCGGCCGGATCATGGCGATGACCGACAGGCTCACCTTCCCATGGTCCTGTTTCACCGAACCTATCGACGGGCTCGGACCTTCGAGGTCGAGCACGCTTCAAAGCCCGATGCCATCGGCGTCGGCCGCCTGAGCCGAGAGCTTGTCGTCCAACGAGCCGATGCAGACTTCGAGCAGCGGGCGTCGATCGGCGGGGACCCGGATTCACTGACACTTTCATGCTCAGCGCTCTCAACACGGGAAGGGAGCGGATCGGTCGCCTGCTCCATAGGGCATAGTGACCTACGAGCAACCATTGACACTGGTTGGCGCACTATCGATTCATGGTAGTCTCTCGACACTTCTTAAAGGCGGTTGTCAACAGCCCGAGGCCGATCAGGATCACAGCGTTCGGCTCGGGAACCTGCGTCGCGACCGCAGCGCCAGCACCCCGGTGGTCACGCCACACGACGAAGTCTGCAGCGTCGACGCGGCCGTCACCATTCCCATCGGCGGACAGATTCCAAGTAGAACCGAAGGTGTTTCGCCAAAGATCATAGTCTACGGTGTCGACGCTTCCGTCCAGGTTATAGTCACCTGCCAATGCCGAGGAATACTTCTGAACAAGCACATCGTCGAGACGGAAATTACCGCTGAAGGGCGCGAGCACATTGGTAAAGATGTTGTTGAACCGAAGGTCGATGGTATCAATTGACCCGGCCAGCGTGTAGTCGCGAACGACTTCAATCCATTGGCCGGCAGTGCCCGATAGAACAACCGCGTCTTCGGCGATGAACGTCGCCCCGTCGAACCCCCGCAGCTCCGCTAGCACTTGGCCAACCGACGCGCTGCTGATTTGAAACTTGAAGCTCCAACGGATCTTCACGCCGCCTTCAATGCTCAGACCGTTTGATCGCCAGTCCGCCCAAGTCGATGGAGCGTTGATGCTGGCTGGAGTAGAGGTGTTGAAGCCGATCGCCGTCGAACCGCCAACACCAGCGCCGGGATACTGCGCTTCGACCGGATTACCACTGTCATTCCAGCCGTCCCTGCCAGACTCGAAGTCGTCGCTCAGAATCGTAATCGGCGCGCCGGGCGGAGAGGGGGCTCCGAAGTTGTTCCGCAAGTGAAAGAACAACTCTTCAAGGGTAACGACCTCGACGTTCGTATCGAGCCTGCCGACAAGATCTTGCAGATTGCTCATGGGGTTTCCAAGGCCACCTGTCGACCACGGGTGAACGTTGACAATTGAATACGAACCCTGGTTGGCGCGAGGGCTCGACGGCGCGGCGTTGATCGCGGCCGAGATCGACTGCGCTGTTCCGAAGCCGTCCCACAACGAATAAGTGGCCGACATCGCTGGCTTGCCATTATTCCAGTAGATGTTGCCCGAATTGCAGGCGTAGGCGCACCCCCAGTTCGACTTGAACATCACACCATCGATTTCGGGGCGGGCGAGCATCTTGTCGAACGTCGAGGTGTTCCACTCGTTGTCGAGAATCGACAAGATGTTCTGATCAACCGCCTGCATCGACGCGGCCGTTGCGGCCACCGAGCCTGCATAGTCGGGCACCTCGCTCGGGTAGTCGGTCCCCGGGCCATGGGCCGTCACGAAAAAATCCTTGTGCGCGCCGGTGGAAGCCTCCTCATACAGCCGTTTCATCAGCACCGGAGCGAGATTCGCCATCTCGGGAGTAATGTCCCAGTTCATGGTGAAGGCGCCACGGTAAGGCGAACCCCACCACTTTGGGTCGTCGGCGAAGCCGTTCGTAAGCCACTGGGCGTTGTCTCCGTCGCTCATCACAAATGCAACGTAGTGCTTGCCATCTTGCGTGGGGACCGTCGACGAGACATGGGTTGCTTGATTGGGAATCGGAACTGCCCACTTCGAGATGGCGGAGTAGCTCTGGGAATAATTCGCCGCGACCGCCTTGAGGTTGTTCGCAGACGAAGTCGAAAAGAACTCGAGCTCTCCGGCGGCGTCGACGCCCGCGTCCCAGCCGTAAACCTGGGTATGGTCGTTCTGCCCGGCAAGGATCGCGTTCTTCGTAGCCGCCGGGGGGTTCCAATACACGAGTCCACGTTGTTGCACTGCGTAGTCGCGGAGCGGTTGGTCGAACGTCGGGTCGATGCTGAACACCTTGTCCTTGTTGAACTGCGAACCGTAGTTAGTGAGCACCCAATTCAGGTCCTTGCCGCGAGCATCGGCAACCATGCCTAGCCCGGCGTTGACTGCTAGGGACTGCGTCGATGCGTCGACCGCCACGAGGTCCAATAAACCTGCAAGACTGGTCGCAACGTTTCGCTCCTCATTGGTGTTGTAGAGCACGTAACCGTTGACACGGTTCTTGAACAACGTGAAAAACGGGACCGGACTCGATGTCCAGCTGACGGACGTTGATGGCTGGGTTGTGAGATACTCGTTCAGCCAGATGGTCGGATTGCTGTAGGCGGGACTGCTTTGGTAGCCCATGAACATCTCGGGAGACGTTCGGTTTACGTTCCCCATGAGAGTCGCCATCGTCACGCGCTGACTAGCGGTGGAAGAGCCCATGTCGTACGCGTAGATCGTCGACGGGGCCTGGGCGTGAACAGTCGCGGTCATGGCGAGCACGACTACTATCGCGAGGGCCCTTCCAAGTCGATGCTGCGTAATTCCGTAGGTCTCTTGAAGGGCAAGCATATTTCGCTCCTGTGAATCTTCACTCGTACTCCGTACCGCCAGAGGGGAAGCACAGCGGATGCTCCGGCGAAAATGGCAGGCCCGTGAACGCTCTCACCCGGCCCCGCGCGTTGCACGCGGGGCCGGGATCGAACCTCCTGCCCCAGTCCTATCGAATTCAAGTGTTCAGTCGCGTCGATCCAAGCGACGCAGGGCCAGTAGGCTTGTCAGGGCGCTCGCAACGAGCAGTCCAGTGGACGGCTCGGGAACCGCCGAGGCCGCAGATACGGCCGCTGACGGCAGGGGAGTCGTGGCGCCAAAGCGATTCTTCCAGAAAACATAGTCGCTGTTGTTGACAACGCCATCTGGCGTACCAGTCCCAGTGCCATCGTCGCCATCACCCAGCACCGTTCCGGGGGCGCCAATGGTATTAAGGTTATCCCTCCAGACGGTATAGTCAGCCGCATCGACGATGAGATTGGAGTTGTAGTCACCATCAACCAATGGAACTTCCCTCAGCACCTGCACATCGTCGAGCTGAAAGATACCCTCAAACGGAGAAGTAATCAGAGAGAATATCTGGTTGAAGCGAAGGTCATACGCCGCGACCGGCACGCCGGCGATGTCGGACTCCGCCGGCACGGTGACGTCCAGCACGACGTCGATCCAGCCAGGCGAGCCACCTCTTGGGGTGGCGATTGATGTGCTGCCGTCGGAGACATTGATCGCGCCGGCGGTGTTCAATAAGATGATTTGCGTACCCGTGTTGCTGAATCCGCTAACGACCCCTGAGCTGTCGATGCTTCTCCACGCGCGCATCTCGGCACGGATCTCACCGGAGTCCTCAGGAGCTTGCGGGTCTACTGTGCGGACAGGATCGATAAAGTAACTGAACTTCCATCTCAGCACTTCGCCCGACGTGACCGCAAACCCCGGCGAACGCCAATCAGCCCAAGTCGAGGGGTTGAACTGGTTAGCGAGTGTGCCCGTGGTGTCGAACCCAGCGGATTGATTCCCCGTGCTTGCATCGACCCCCGGATAGAGGTCCTCGAATCCGTTCGGTGCGATAAACCAATTTGATACTTCCGGCTGAACTCCACCAGGGGTGTTGGCGGCGGGCACGCCGTCCTCAAAGTTGCCGTTGTTGATGAGATTTACGAAGGTCTGAGCGTCGCAGACTCTTGCAAGACCAACTAGAACGGCTAACCATGCGACAATCCTGGACATTGTTAAGACCTCAAAGCGGAATGGATCAGCAAAAGAGAACAGGCGTTCCTGCGCACTACAAGCAGCGCAGTGAAAAGTGAAAGGGGCTCTTCATCAGAATACCCCACGCCGCTTCAACGCGGCGTGGGGCGTTCTTTGTGTTGTTGCGTACCGCTCGATCACCGCTTTGTGGTGCGACGCCATGCAATACAAGCGGCGCCCGCAAGCGCGAGCAGATACGTCGACGGTTCTGGCACCCTCTCGACAATGATTCCATGCACGAACGGCGTCACGTCCTCGATCTTGAGCGTGCCGAAATTCACTGGATCCTGCGCCGCAAGCGGGTGGGGAAGTCCGAAGGATTCGCCACTCTCGAAGCCGACGACGAGGCTAGAACCTGTCGCAGTTACGATCGCCTCGTAAGCCGAAAACGACGACCTGCTAACGCCGGAAAGTGCGTCCTGATGAAGCCCGTCATTCTGGATTACCGAGAACTCATCGACACCGAGAACTCCGTCAATCGTGATATCGAACGTTCGCGTAAGCGAGATAAACTCAAAGAAAAGCGATGTCACCTTGTACTTTTCCCCGGCGGTGACCGGGAACGTCACGTTGAAGCCTGCGGCGGTCTTCGCAAACTCTCCGAAGTTGAAAACTCGCTCCAGCGCGTCGTCATCGGCAGTGGCTCCGAGTATCGGCGGCGCCTGTCCTGCGATGCCGCGATTCGCCGGGGCGGGGCCGTTGACCGTGATTCCGTTGGCGAAAGCCGTCGGTTCGTTGCGGAGGATCACCCCCCCAACCGTTTCGTTCCCCGTCAGAAGCCCAAACTCAATGTTGTTACCCAAGTTAATTCCCTGGATCTGACCAGGGAACGTGGGCGTCGTGTCAATGTCAGCCGCGCTGGTCCCCCTGTAGAGGCGACCGAAGTTGACCGTGTCACCCTTAACCTCGGGCGACGACAAGTGCAAAGCCGCTGCCGCTACGACCACTAGTAGTTTGCATCTCATGAGGCTCTCACATTTTCTAGAGGAGAAAAAAAGACAACAACCAACAGACTCTACTTTGCTCAGCCAGCCATCCACCGATCTGACGCCACCTGACGACGTTTGTGGCGCCTGCGAGCGCTTATCATCTCCTTCCGCCAGCCGGTACATCGAAATCAAAGACAAGAACGCGCGAATCATCCGCGGGAACGGTGACTTCGAACCCGCTTAGTTCACCGCGCCGGTATTTGGGGGGCACATGATTGACTGCCTTGGTGATATCGCCACCATTCTGTGTGATGCAGCGAAGGTTGACCGAATAATTGCCGGGGATGAGCCCATCATGGGACTCAAACGTAGTGGCCACGTAGCGTCCGTCTCGATCAAAAATCGCTTGCCCCGCTCGTCGGGGATATCCTTCAGCGGGTTCCTTCGGCGCGAAGACCACCATGCCGGCCTCTGGCCACTGCCCCCCTCCTAGCGTGACGGTACCTTCGACCGGGACCGTCCGTACTGGAGCCTTGCTGCAGCCCCACACCGCGGTCGCCAGGGGGCTAAGCAGGATGACTCCGACGAGTCGGCTGGCCGAAAGTCGTGTGCATCTCATAGATTTCCGAGCCCCAGTGGTTCGTCGGAGGCTCGCGTGCCGATGGCAGCGTAAACCAATTCATCGATCCCGTCGACCAGGAAGTGCACGCTGGCGTCACCCATGCAAACATTGGCGCCACCCGAGTGGTAGCTCTTGAAGCCCCCCGTGTAAGGCCACAAGAGGCCGCTAAACTGCCCCTTATCGTCGGTCACTTCGCCAGAGGCGTTCAGCGGCACCGACATCGACGCCAAGGGGAAGTTCAAGACGAACAAGCCGTTGAAGATGTTGTGTTTCGGGATCGTCTCGCCCACCATCACGGTCCGCGAGAGCCCATCGGTCACTTTCGCAAAGCGGTAGCCTACGGGGTAGCGCGAGAACATGCCGACGGAGCTGTCTTCCGGACGCGAGGGTCCCGGCAAAGTTGGGTCACGATACGAACCGAAACTCGCGCCTCGGCAACAGATCGCGGGATTGCTACAAAAATCGCACCCATCAGGGTTCGTTGGGCCAAGCGAGCCCACGTACGACGAAAGCGCCATTTGCGCGGTCCGACTCGCCGCATTAATGCGTGGGCCAAAAGGTGGACCAGAGTCGCCTCGGCCATCTGCTAACGGCACACTAGCCGTCGGGTCGCTCGGGCACAAGAAGGAGTCGATCGGAATGGCCACCGCTTGCCGATTTGGGGCCTGCCACCAGACCACCTTGAAATCGAACAGATCGTGGTGGGCCTGCTGCTCCAGCTGCGGGAGGATCTCCGCGACCCACATTGTGTTTCGGAGACCGATCGGCGAAGCCGGATCGCCGAGGAGGTACGGATAACTCGTCGAAATCGGCATACGCCGCTTGGCGTCATGGTGGTTGAGAATCGCCAACCCGATCTGCCTCATGTTGTTGACACACTGGCTCCGGCGAGCTGCTTCGCGAGCCGCCTGAACTGCTGGCAGCAGAAGTGCGACGAGAATCCCGATGATCGCGATGACAACAAGCAGTTCGACCAGCGTGAACGCTGACCGACCCGACCTGTGCTTCGCCTGGCGATGTAAAGACATAGTCGGAAAAGGATTCACTACAGGCCGAGTGGCAAAGCGGAAGTTGAGAAAAGCAGTTTTGGCGAAACGGTGTATTGTACCGCCTCTGGCCGGCATTATACCGCCGCGCCAGCGTGCCGTAACACCCTGGGGCTCAGCTCTCCAAGGAAATGTGGAAAAACATGACCGCCATCCCGAGCCATTCTCGCGGAGGTCCCCAACCTCAGTTCGGGTTAAGCCGGCCGCCGTCGGCCTTGCTTTCCTGGCCTTTCGCTCACTGCAGCAGAAGTGCCTCCTTGCCACAGGCGACATTATCCAGCAAACCTGCAGGAAAAGGCTGTTCAACAACGAAAGCGGGCGATTCGCGCATTCGCTGGATCGAAATGCGGTAATGTGGGGGTTGTGGGTCCGGCGTTGTCCTATTGGGGGCGTCACCAGGCACGCAGCAATCCGCATTCACTCGGCCCACGAAATGGCACGATGGGGCTCAATGGTCCCGAGTATGCGGCTAACTCTCCACAAACCGCGCTCAGATCCCCAGTTTGTCGCGGAATGATGTTGCGCGTAGGGGGTGGACGGTATCTTTACCAGGAGGCGACGGCATGAACGCCGGCAGCTGGGCCTAGTGGGGTGCTGAATCGCAAATGGACGAACTTGAGGCTACTACTAGCAGTTCGTCGTTGCCCCAGCGCTTGGATCCCGCGGACCAAGGGGAGTTTGTCCGACATTTGACGGGGGTGCAAAGCAGCCTGTTTGGCTACTTGGTGACGCTTCTTGGCGACGCCAACAACGCTGACTATGTCTTGCAGCAGACAAACGTCGTGATGTGGCGTCGCGCTGGAGACTTTGTGGTCGGTACCAGTTTTGTAGCCTGGGCAAGGCGCGTCGCTTACTTTCAGGCGTTAGCCTTCCTCCGCGACCGCAAACGAGAACAACTTGTGTTCGACGAGGAGATCGTCCACCGGCTGGCCTTGTGCTTCGATGACGACGAGGAAGACGAGGACTGCCGCCGGCTGGCGCTGCGTCACTGCATGAGTCAACTCCCCGAGCGACAGATGCGGATGCTTCGCCAAAGATACTGGGAAGACGAGTCGATTCGGGTGATCGCCAGCACAGAACGCAAGTCCGAGAGCGCGGTCAGGATGGCGCTCATGCGGATTCGTAACGCATTGGTCACATGCCTCCAGGAGCGATTGGGCCAACAAGACGGCTTGCTCGATACGGGTCGAGGGGACGAGTCATGAAAGACAACTCTGGTCTGAAGCCATCGCGCGAGCTGATGCGTCTGATGGCGCAGTTGATCGATGGTTCGCTCGACGATGCAGGTCGCGCTTCGCTCCGAGCTGAACTTGACCGTCCTGGGCAGATGGAAGCCTACCGTGACCTCATGTTGGTCCATGCTTGTCTGCTTCTCGACCTCAACCGTGGTCGCGGGGAGCCAACTTCGCCGTTGACCGGTTCCGTGAGTGGGCAGGGCGGCGCGACTGAGTGTGCTCCAAGTCGGTCAAACAACCGATCGCCCCGCGGCTTAGCAAAGTTCAGCTCGTGGATGTTCCCATCAACGGTTGGCGCCCTCGCCGCTTCACTAGTTCTGGGAGTTTGGCTGGAAGCACCCTCAGCCCCGAGTGACCGTGTCGCCCGCGGTCCTGTCGCGAACGACACCCGAGGTCAATCCGTCTTGGAGAGCCGCCCGACACCGGTCGAAGGGGTCGCCGTCCTTGCGCGCGAGGTCGATAGCAAAGGCCTCACAACCCCTGCTGGCGGAGAGGCCGAGGTCGGGATGCCGCTAGAAGCGGGTGGGTACCGTCTCGACCGCGGGTTGATCCAACTTGAGTTTTTCAGCGGGGCCACCGTGGTGGTTGAAGGCCCGGCGCGGTTTTCCCTGGTGTCCGCTGAACGCATGTTGATGGAATTGGGAAAGGCCCGAGCGCACGTCCCCAACCAGGCAGAGGGTTTTACGATTGAAACTCCTCGGCACGATGTCGTTGATCTCGGCACGGAATTCGCCATCGCCGTCGACGAAGGCGGGGCCAGCGAGGTCCACGTTCTTGACGGTGAGGTGGAGCTGCACAACCACAAAGCCACAGCAAAGCCGCTGCTACTGAGCCAGGGGAAGGCGATGGCGCTCACCGATGGTTCGCCGACTCCGGTGCGTCTCCGCCTAACCAGCTTCGCGGGACAGCGTGACATTCACGATGCTGGCCTCGCCACCGCGGCGGGTAGTAAATCCAAATGGGTTGTGCACAGCAAGGAGGTGCGGTCCCGGAAAGAGACTCTCGTCTATTACGACTTCGACGGCCAATCCGATTGGAGCCGCGTTCTTCCCAACGCCAGCCCGGCTTCGGATGAGCGTTTGGATGGCGCTGTGGTCGGGTGTGAATGGGCCGAGGGTCGCTGGCCCGGAAAGCGGGCGCTGAGTTTTAAGCGATCGAGCGATCGCGTCCGATTCCACGTCCCGGGCGAGTTCACGTCGCTGACCATGGCGACTTGGGTGCGCATTGAGGGGTTCGACCGTTGGTTGAGCTCACTAATGCTCACCGATGGCCATCAGCTCGGCGAGGTGCACTGGCAGCTCACCAACGAGGGCCAGTTCATCCTGGGCGTCAAGGCTGAAGCGGAGAAATCCCACAACTACTTTTCGCCCTTTTGCCTCAATGTCGATGACCTAGGGCGCTGGCGGCACATCGCCTGCGTCTACGATGGTGAGGCCGGGGCCGTATCCCACTTCCTCGATGGGCGACTCGTTAGTAGAGACCTCGTCGACGTCCCGACGCCGCTTCGGATTGGCGACGCCCAGCTCGGCAACTGGAACCCGGAAATCCACAAGGTCCACCAATTGCGGAGCTTGAACGGGCGGATCGACGAGTTCGTGATGCTTTCCAAGCCGTTGGCGCCCGGCGAGATCCAAGCGATGTATGAAGCGGGGCGGCCGTACTGACGCCGGAATCGGCTCGGATCGCGGGGCCTTGGCTCGTGTCTTGGAGGCGCCAAGTACGTCCGGCGGATTTTGGATTCGCTTGATGGCAGGCAGCACCTGCCAGGCGCGGTTGCGGGTGTCGTCGCGAGGCGTTTCGGAGCAATCAGCCATGTTGTTTACGCTAGGTGAGTGTCGCCAGCAACGTTTTCCTAATCTCTATCTGGGCCAAGTGAAGAGTCCGTGCGTTACTTGACAATTTCAAGTGATCACCCCCAGCTAGGCGCCGGTGGAGCCCTTCGAGAAGAAATCAATCGTTGGGTGTCGGTCCCGAGAGTAGCCAGCAGCAGCGGAGCAATCGCCATCGCAGAAGTTGCGTGGCCCTGGTGCGAAGACGGTTGCACACGTGAGGAGTAGCAGCCCAAATGATCGGCCGTACGTTCAAAAAGCGGGACCAAGGATATCGCCTTGCACTCGTCCTTGGCGCCGTTCGTCGCTGGCTGCCGTCTCTGAATTGTTTCTCGCCACAGCGCGCACAGCGTGCGCTAACGAGGACACATCCGCCAAACTCTTTCTTGGCGACAATGGCGCGTTGGTCCCGAGCTGCCGGTAATTCACCAGTGGCGGAGTCGAATGCATG
The DNA here is from genome assembly GCA_022841705.1 of Pirellulales bacterium. GTDB lineage: Bacteria > Planctomycetota > Planctomycetia > Pirellulales > Lacipirellulaceae. Next base: position 1,665,241 of record JALHQZ010000001.1, on the reverse strand, counting down.
GTGCGTCCGTGACTTTTCGTTTCGCGTCACCTCGGACGGACCGACGGCGGACGGGGTGTTCGAGTTCGCGCGGCTTCTGGCGGCTGGCGGGTGGGGAGTTGCATTCGCCGTGGCGTTCTTGGCGGCGTCGATCGCCAGCGCCGACAACGCGGGCGTCGACTTCGCGCATGACGTCCGACCGATCCTTTCGGACAAATGCTATCGGTGCCACGGCCCAGACGAAGGCTCCCGAGAGGCCGACCTTCGACTCGACTTGGAGGAAGGAATCACCGCCGGATTCAAGGGGGGCGATTTTTCGAACTCCGAAGCTTGGCGCCGAATCGTCTGCAAGAATGTCAACGAGGTCATGCCGCCTGCCGACTCAGGCAAGTCTTTGACCACGGCTGAGCTGGCGACCCTTCGGCGCTGGATGGAATCCGGAGCGCCCTGGGGCCGACATTGGGCGTTCGATCCGCCGCGAAGGATCGACCCACCCGAGATTCCAGGAGCAGGAGCCCTGCAGTCGATCGACGCATTCATACGGCGACGACTGGCCGAAGCCGGCCTCGCCGCACCAGGGCCGGGCACCAAGGAGATCCTGATCCGCCGGCTGTCGTTCGACTTGACGGGTTTGCCGCCGTCGGTTGAGGAGATAGAGGCATTTCTTGCCGAAGATGCTCCCGATGCCTACGAGCGACTGGTTGATCGCTTGCTCGCATCGCCACACTTCGGCGAGCGATTCGCGACGATCTGGCTCGACGCAGCTCGCTATAGCGATACTTTCGGCTACCAGCGCGATGAAGACCGGTACGTCTGGCCGTGGCGGGACTGGGTCATCGCAGCTTTCAACGACAACCTGCCCTATGACGAATTTCTTCGCCAGCAACTCGCCGGCGATCTAGTCGAGAATCCAACGACGGACTCAATTCTGGCCACGACGTTCAATCGACTTCACGGCCAGAATTCCGAGGGCGGGAGCATCCCCGAAGAGTTCCGGATGGAGTACGTTGCCGACCGCACGCAAACCTTCGCGAGCGCGGTTCTAGGTTTGACCATGGAGTGCTGTCGCTGCCACGACCACAAGTACGACCCGCTGACGATTAAAGACTACTACGCCCTCAGCGGCTTCTTTGACAAGATCGACGAGTCCGGCATCAGTTCATTCTTCACCCCGACCACGCCTCCACCGTCGCTGGATTTGGCCACAGCCGGCCAAGCAGCCGAGATCAAGCGTCTCGAAGGCGAGGTAGCTATCGCAGAACGAGCAGTTTCCGCAATAGTGGAGAAACATGACTCCCGCCAACGCGTGAGCTTATCCACGGAGAGCAAGCCTTCGCCGCCCCCGGTCGCCACCGAGGAGTTCGACGGGGCGATCAAGCCCCCCAATCAGTCGATACAAGGAGTTAAGGGCCGAGCTATTCAGTTCAGCGGCGACGATGAGGTCGTTGCCGCCAAAAGTTGTGTTTTCGATCGCGCCGATCCGTTCAGCATCTCGCTCTGGCTTCGCGTCGATCGGCGTCACGAGCGGGCGGTCGTTTACCACGCTTCGCAAGCGTCGCTCGATTCCGCCAGCCGTGGGCATGAATTGCTCATCGAAGGGGGTCGGCTGAGCGCGGGGGTGATTCACTTCTGGCCCGGAAACGCAATCCGAGTAATGTCGGCCAAGGTGATTCCACTCGACCGCTGGCTGCATGTCGCGGTCACCTATGACGGATCGAGCCGGGCAAACGGCATCCAGTTGTACTTGAATGGTGCGAAGCTCCCCACAGAAATCGTCCGCGATGGGCTGACGCGAACCGCCGTTGATCCGAAAGTCGATCACATCGCGGTCGGTGCACGGTTTCGCGACCGCGGCTTGACAGGTGGAGCTGTCGACCAGTTCCAACTGTACGATCGAAGGTTGTGTGTCCTGGAGGTTGCACAGCTTGCCGACGCCCCGATCCCCCCGAACAACGCCTCGCAGGCGTACGCCGAGTTCGATCTCGTGACGTCGAGCCGCGAGTACAAGGAGGCGCTAGAAGCTCTGCGAGCAAGGCGGCGAGCCTTGTTTGCAGCCCAAGACGAGGTCCAGCAAATCATGGTGATGCGGCAGTTCGACGGATCCGAACCAACTCGCGTCCGGTTGCGTGGCGCTTTCGATGCGTTGGGACAAGTCGTCGACGCAGCGCCGCCGGGAGCGTTCTTTCAACTCGAGTCGCAGGGGCCGCTCGACCGGCTCGATCTCTCCAACTGGGTCACGGATCCTCGAAATCCGCTAACGTCGCGCGTCGCCGTGAATCGGTTCTGGCAAGCCGTCTTCGGTTTGGGGCTCGTTCGCACTCCCGAGGATTTCGGCGCGCAGGGACAGCCCCCCACGCATCCACAATTGCTCGACAATCTGGCGGTGGAGTTCGTCGAGTCGGGATGGAACATCAAAGCGCTCATCAAGCGGATGGTGATGTCCGAGACCTATCGACAGTCGGCGGTCGCATCGAAGCAGGCTTACGAAAAGGACCCCGAGAATCTCTTGCTTTCGCGGTCGGTTCGTCGTCGCTGGCCGGCCGAAATGCTGCGTGACAACGCGCTCGCCGCGAGTGGGCTGCTGGTACGCAGAGTGGGTGGCCCACCAGCGCGGCCGTACGAAGTGGAAGCCGCGTTCGTTCGGACTCCGCGCGACCAAGGCGAGGGGCTATATCGGAGGAGCGTCTACACTTACTTCAAGCGATCGGCGCCAGCGCCAATGTTGTCAGCATTCGACGCCCCCGATCGCTCGGTCTGTCGCGTCTCCCGAGAGCAGACAAATCCCCCCACGCAAGCGCTAGTGATGCTCAACTCCCCGCAGTTTGTCGAGGCGGCTCGCGTGCTCGCGGAGCGCACAATGCTCGCCGAAGACGTCCACGACACAGCCTGGATCGTTTCAGCGTTTCGCTTATTGACGAGTCAGGCACCCTCTCGCGAAGAGCGAAGGATGCTTGATCGGCTCTACGTTGAACAGCAGAGCTACTACGCCACCCACCCCGGCGAAGCTGCGGCGCTGCTCGCCGTCGGCGATCAACCCCCGCAAGGCGGTCTCGATGCGGTTCGTTTGGCTTCGGCGACCGTCGTAACTCAGACCATCATGAACTTCGACAAGTGCGTAACGCGTCCCTAACCCGGCGAGTCGATCGTAGAACGCTATGAAGCATCCCTGTGCTGGCAGCTTGGTTTGTCGCGGCGCCGCACTATCGCAGCCGCTCTCCCGTCGCGTAATGCTGGAGCGCAGTTGCTACGGGCTTGGCTTGGCCGCGCTGTCGCAGCTTCTCGGGAGCGATCAGGCGCAGGCCTCGACGCGCGGGCCGATGCCGCGGGCGAAGCGTGTGATCTTTCTCTTCCAGTCCGGCGCCCCCTCGCAGATGGACTTATGGGACTACAAGCCACTGCTCAACAAGATGAACGGGAAGGAGCTTCCCGATAGCGTCCGCCAAGGGCAACGGTTGACGGGCATGAGCGCCAATCAGTCGAGCATGCCCCTCGTCGGCTCGCCCTATGCTTTCAAGCAATACGGCCGATCCGGTGCGTGGGTCAGCGAGCTGCTTCCCCACACCGCCAAGATCGTCGACGACCTGTGCGTCGTAAAATCGATGCACACCGACGCGATTAACCACGGGCCGGGTGTCTGCTTCTTTCAAACGGGATCGCAGTTCCCAGGAAGGCCAAGTATTGGCGCCTGGGTCAACTACGGACTCGGAACAGAGAGCGAAGACTTACCCGGGTTCGTCGTGCTCATCACAAAGGACAAGTCGGGACAACCGCTTGTGTCCAACTACTGGGGATCCGGGTTCTTGCCATCGGAATTCCAGGCGACGCGGTTCCGCAGCGGTAGCGATCCGATTCTCTATCTAGAGAATCCACCGGGGTTGGCGGCGGAGACTCGGCGACGTTCGCTCGACACACTTGCGGCGCTGCATCGCGGGCTAATGACCGAGAGCGCCGACCCCCAACTCGAAGCCCGCATCAAGCAGTACGAGCTTGCCTACCGCATGCAGATTGCCGCGCCCGAGGCTACCGACCTTAGCAGCGAGCCCGACCATATCTTCGAGTTGTACGGTGAGGAGGCCCGCGAACCCGGAACCTACGCCGCCAATTGCCTGCTGGCCCGCAGGTTGGCGGAACGCGGCGTGCGGTTCATTCAACTCTACCACCAAGACTGGGACCACCACGATCATCTTCCCAAAGAGCTGCCAAGGCTCTGCAAGGAAACCGATCAAGCAACGGCCGCACTCGTGACCGACCTCAAGCAGCGCGGCCTGCTCGATGACACGTTGGTTGTCTGGGCTGGCGAGTTCGGGCGGACGAACTACTGCCAGGGGAAGCTGACCGCCGACGACTTCGGTCGCGATCACCACCCCAAGTGCTTTACGATCTGGATGGCGGGCGGGGGCGCCAAACCGGGGACGGTTCACGGCGAGACGGACGAATTCTGCTACAATATCGTCGATAAGGCCGTATCAGTTTTCGACCTCAACGCAACAATGCTCCACTTGCTTGGAATCGACCACACAGCGCTTGCCTTCCGCTACCAGGGCCGCGACTTCCGCCTTACAGACGTGCATGGCCAAGTGATGCGCGACTTGACGGCCGGTTAAGTCAACTTCAGTAGCCGAAGACGGCGGCGTTCGTCGGGATCCTTTGTTGGCGCCCGAGGGGTTAGCGGGGCGAACTGTACCGGAGCCGTGCGCGATCTCATTGCTGCTTGTAGGAGTCGGATCAATGACGCAAAGAAGCGAAGAAGCAGCGGAACCCGAGCGCACTTCATGCAGAACATTCCCTGAGCGGTTAGGTCGGGGCAGTTTAGCGTTGCGGTTGCGGCACTTTTCAAATTCTACTCGCATACAACTCGCTGATCTCCACCGACCCTTCTAGAGCGGAAGTCGAAAAGCGAGTCTGATGATGATGATCAAGCTCGCCCAATCCGCGGAGAGACGCTGGAAGAAACTCAATGGTCATGAGCAGATTCCGCTCCTCCTAGCCGGCCGAACTATTATGGACAGATTGCTACAGGACGCCGTTTGATTCTTGAATCGGAACACAACGATTGACGATAACTCGGAGCCACTCGGCAAATCGACTAGTCGAATGCATCACAAGTCACGAAAGCAGGGGGCATTTTTGGGGCGCTTATTGCCCATCTGAAGTCCCGACGAGTAAAATGCAATCGTCACGTTTCCTTCACCCGCCCCCACTTAACTCCAGTAAGGACAACAACTTCCAACACGAACGCCACATTTCGCCCTCTGTTCTGCGTGCGGAAAAAGCCGCCTTTCGTCGACTTAAAATCCAGTGGGAGGTAACTCCCGTGCGGGTTCTAGTCCCGCTCCGGCCACTTGATGCGTTGTTGACCTCGCCGTGCCAGCTTTGCGAAAGATCACTCAAATCTATACCGACCCCCTCGAGCTCATCTGGCTCCACGCCGCCGAGCGGATGGGGATGCGGGTCACGCGGAGCGCCGAAGTCAACGCCTCGTGGAATGGTGCCGGAGTGCTGACCATCGGGACGGCGGAGACGCTCGACCCGGACGACTGTTTGGCGCAGATGATTCTGCATGAAGCGTGCCACGCGCTGTGCGAGGGGCCAGAAAGCTTGACCAAGCCTGATTGGGGTCTCGATATTGGCACGCCCGACAAGAAGGTTCACGAACATGCCTGCCTGCGGCTGCAAGCGGCGCTGGCCGATCAAGTAGGTCTGCGATCTTTCTTCGCGTCGACCACTATGTTTCGCACGTACTACGATCGGCTGCCAGGCGATCCGCTGGCGGCGAGCGATGATCCCGCTAGTGCGCCGGCCATCACACGAGCCAAGGCTGGTTGGGAGCGCGCTCAAACTGGCCCCTGGGCGGAGGCTTTGCGCGAAGCGCTTGAGCGAACGGCGATGGTTGCCCGCGCGCTCAGCGGCGTAACGACAGCGGGCTCCCTGTGGCATCCGCCGGGACTCAACGCGTAGCGTCGATCGAATCAACGAGTAGCCCTTCGAGCTGCGCTTCCGCGATGCGGAGTTTGCCCACCGCTTCCAGATAGCTGCGACTGAGTTGCGAATAAGTGCGCTGAGCGGTCAGCAGCGCCGTGTAGTTGGTTTCGCCAGCGCCATAAAGCTCGCGAGTCAGATCGAGTGACTTGGCGGCGGACGGCAACAGTGAGGTGCGGTAGCGTTCTGCTTGCATTCGGGCCGTTTCGTATTCTTGGAGTGTGCCAGCAAGGCGCTGTTGAAGTTGCTGCTGAATCTCACGCAGCGCTTGCCGCGCGGCGACCAGTTCGCACTGGGCGGCGGCGATGGCCCCCTGGTTCCGGTTGAACAGCGGCACGGGAAGCAGCACTTGCACGGCGCCATCATCCCCACCGCCGATGCCGTTGTCTTGCCAGTTATAGAGGCCTTGGAAATTGATGTTCGGCGTTGGTTCAACTCGCGCGCGGGCCAGTGCGTAACGGGCGCGCTGAATTTCCACCACCGCGGCGGCGACTTCCGGACTGCGGGCTTGCACTTCGATCAGCGTGGCGCCGAAGTCGAGCGGTTCGGCGACGGCGGCGATGTCGCCCGACAGCGGTTGTACGGGAAGTTCCGTCGACCCCAGCAGCGCGCCAAGTTCACGCCACGCGGCGAGCAGGCGCTGCTCTGCGGCCGCTTGCAGCATGGATGCGGCTTCGAGTTCAACCTGTGCCTGCAGCACGTCGGCTTGGCCAACTTCGCCTGCTCTTTGCAGCGTCTCAACGGATGAAATTCCTTCCCGCGAGAACCGAACCAGTTGGGTGGTGAGCTCGATCTCGCGCTGGGCGAGTAGCGCTTCGCAGAAGGCGATTTGCACGCGAGTTTGCAGCCGCAGTTCGGCGGTGGCCAGTTGTTGCTCGAGCTTCATCCGCTCGCGACTGGCCACCGCGCGGGCGAGGGCCAACTTGCCGCCGCGGACGATTTCTTGCGTGAAGACCACGCCGTGCTGCTCTGCCAATCCCCCGCTTCCAAGCTGTTGGCCTTCGTAACCAACCGAAGGGTTCGGCATCAGCCCCGCTTGGTACGCCTTGCCGCCGGCGGCCCGCACTTGGGCGGAAAGTTTTTGCAACGTGGGACTGTTCGCGGCGGCTTGGGCTTGCAGTTCACCTAGCGTAAGTCCCTCCCCGGTTGCGGGAAGCGCGAGGACTTCCACGGCGGCCACTTCGCCAGCAACCGGCACATCGGGTGGCGACTGCGCCGACGAAGTCGCAGCCAGCAAACTCGTTGCGACGAGCAGGAGCCAACTGTAGAGAACTCGCCGGCGCATGCGTGCTAGCAGCCCTGAAGAAGGATGGAATCGCAGCCTCTCGAATGGTTTCGGCGTGGCGAGCGCGTGAGAACCAACTGAGTGCTTCCGTCCTGTTCAGCTTCGCCAGCTTGCCAGCCAATGTGATTGCGTTGATAGCGGTCGCTTGCACCTAAATGCCTTCGGTTTAGCCGATCGCAATCGACTTCAGGTACCCGACCACCTCCGCAGCGAGTTCCTCCGGCGACTTCGTGCCCCCCGCCAGGTGCAGTTCTGGCGATGTCGGCGCTTCATACGGATCGCTGATGCCCGTGAAGTTTTTGATCTCACCGGCGCGAGCTTTTTTGTACAGCCCCTTCGGATCGCGCGTTTCGCACACTTCCAGCGGCGTATCGACGAAGACCTCGATGAAGGCGCCCGCGGGGAGCATCGCCCGCACGGCGTCCCGATCGGCGCGATAAGGGCTCACGAACGCGGTGAGCGTGACGAGCCCCGCGTCGGCAAACAGCTCCGCCACGGCCCCGATCCGGCGAATGTTCTCCGCACGATCAGCGGCGCCGAAGCCGAGGCCGAAGCGCTGGGCGAACTCGGCGCCATACTGCGGCTCCAAGAGTTGCGGGGTGGCGGAGAGTCCATGCCGGACGTTGTCGCCATCGAGCAGATAAGTATGCACGCCCCGCGCGTGGAGTAGTTGATCGACCACATTGGCAACCGTGCTCTTGCCGGAACCGCTGAGACCCGTGAACCACACCACGCACCCGCGATGGCCGTTGAGCGCGGCACGGGCCTCAGCGGTAACGGCTTGGTTGTGCCAGACGACGTGAGGTTCTGCGGAGGGCTGGGCGGGGGTGTTCATGTCCCTATGTTACGGGTGATGGAAAGGTGACGCCACTAGCGCGATTGAAAGATTCAAAGTCCGTGTTTTTTCGCTGCTAATCAGAATTGCCGCGCTAACGCATTTCACCCCAGCCCCGCCAGCTCACACATCGCCCCCCGCGCTACCGGTTGCGGGCAGCTCCACACCAAAAAGAACATCGCTTCGCGACACCAGCGGCCGGCGGGGTGGCCGGTGATGTAACCGGCGCCTTTGGCGGCGGTGAGGGCGGCTTGGGTGGTGCGCAACACTAGGCTATTCGCGCGGCCGCGGAGTTCTTCGTTGGTGCAAGGCGCTAAGCCGCGAGCGGCGGAGAGGAGGTCGGTTAGCACGGCGTGGTGTTCGGTGTTGAAGGCGGCGGCGATGGGGGCGAGGTCTTCACGCACCTTCGCTTCATGATGCAGATACTCTGCGGCGGCGCTGGCGACGCCGAGGGCGAGCGTGGAAGTCTCGAGCCCTCCCGCGCGACCGCCGACACCGCTTTGCATCACGTTGGGGGCGGGGCCAGCGATGATGTCGGCCAGGGGAATCTCAACGTTATGGAGTTCCAGCGGGCCGGTGCTGCTGGACGCTAAGCCGACGAGCGGCAACGGCGGCGGGATTTGCACACCGGGGAGATTCGTCGGTAACGCGACGAGCAATTGCTCATCGGTTGCTTCTCCATTCGCAGTAACGGTGGCAGCGACGAGGATTACCTCCGCCGCGCCGCTGCCGGTGACCCACGGGGCGCTGCCGCTCAAGCGAAATCCGGTTGCGGTGCGTTCGGCGGAAAGCACCGGCTTCATTACATGCCGGCGGCTGGTGGTGAGGTGCGAAATGCCGACAGTTGCGAATGCTTCGCCGCGCACGAGAGGGGGAAGCCAACGCTGCTTCAACTCCGCGCTCTGTGCGCCGGCGATGCGGCGGCAGGCGCCGATGCGCTGAGTGAGAATGAACGCCGTGGTGAGGCACGCGGCACTGAGGGCGTGGTAGCCGCGCACGACGTCGTCATCGCTCCAACCTTGGCCACCCCATTCTGGAGAGAGGAACCATTCGTACACGCCGTACTCGCCGCAGAGCCGCAGTTGCTCAGCGGGCCAGTGAGGGTGCGTGTCGAGTTCAACCGCCATCGCCCGTAGCTTATCGCACAACTCGGCGAGCGCGGGATCAGCAGGAGAAGAAATTTTTTTCACCACAGAGAGCACAGGCGACACAGAGGAAATCAAGTTAAAACCGGTGAATCATCGGTGTTCTTCACCACTCCGCAATTGGTCAATCCCAACTCTCTCTTTTTTCTGTGATCTCCGTGCTCTCTGTGGTAAATCCGTATTCTTAGCGGACGTTCATATCGCTGCTCATGCCGCCCGCGCATGGGAGGTAACATAACCGAGCATAGTCAATCACCATGCGGTGGGCGCTGAACCGGGCAGCGCAGGTGGCGATCGATTCGATCATGAACTCGATCCACTGCCGCGGCAAACCATCTGCGTCGCGGGTGTAGAACAGCGGGACCACTTCGTCGCGCAGTACTTCGAACAGTTTGTCACTGTCGCGCTGGTCGGTGATCTCATCGTTCACATGCTGCGTGCCGTTGCCGATCGCGAAGCCGTTCTTGCCGTTGTACGCTTCGGCCCACCAGCCATCGAGGATCGAACAGTTCAGCCCGCCATTAAGAACTGCCTTCATGCCGCTGGTGCCGGAGGCTTCCAGCGGACGGCGCGGATTGTTCAGCCACACGTCGACGCCCTGCACCATGTGGCGCGTGACGTTGATGTCGTAGTCCTCGATGTACACTACGCGGCCGCCAAATCGCGGATCGTGCCGCAGATTGGCGATCTTTTGAATCAGCTTCTTGCCCGGCTCGTCGGCGGGGTGCGCCTTGCCGGCGAAGATGAATTGCACCGGGCGCTTCGAGTCGCTAATGAGGTCCGCCATCTCATCGAGCTTCCGCAAAAACAAATCGGCCCGCTTGTAAGTGGCGAACCGGCGGGCGAACCCGATGGTTAGCGCGCTGGGATCGAGCGCGAACCGCGCCGCGTCCACCGCCGCTTCGCTCTCGTTACGGCGGCGGCACTGGCGGCTGAGACGCCGGCGGACGAACTCGATGCAGCGGCTCTTGAGCGCATTATGGGTCTCCCACAACTCACCCCGGTCAACGCGCGTGATGCGCTGCCACGTCTCGACCAAATAGTTCTTGCTGAGCCAATCGTCCCCCAGCATCTTGTCGTAGAGCGCCCACATCGGTTGGGCCAGCCAACTTGGCACGTGAACGCCGTTGGTGATGTGGCCGATCGGAATTTCTTCTTCCACCCGCCACGGCCAGAGGTTGGCCCACATGCGGCGCGAAACGTGCCCGTGCAGCGAGCTGACCGCGTTCGCCCGGCGGGAAAGTTTTAGCCCGATGACCGTCATGCAGAACGTTTCATGTTCGTTTTGCGGTTCGACTCGGCCGAGGCCCATGAGCTGTTGATGGCTGATGCCGAGCTTATCGCGCAGGGGGCCCAAGTGCTCTTCGATGAGGCCGGCGTCGAACCGGTCGTGCCCGGCCGGCACCGGCGTATGCGTGGTGAACGCAGTCTGCTGGGCGACTTCCCGCAGCGCATCATCAAACGACAGGCCATCGTCCTGCATCCGCTCGCGGATGACTTCCAGCGGGGCGAATCCGCTATGCCCTTCGTTCAGGTGATAGGCGCCGGGGGTGATGCCGAGCGCGCGCAGCGCCTTCACGCCGCCGACGCCGAGCACCAGCTCTTGCCGGATGCGGGTGCGATGGTCGCCACCATAGAGGCGCGAGGTCAGCTCGCGGTCCTCGGGGCTGTTGCCATCGACGTCGCAATCGAGCAGATACAAACTGATCCGGCCGACATGCATCAGCCACAACTTGGCCAGCAGCGTGCCGCCGCGGGTTTCAATTGACACCGTGATCGGCTTGCCATTGGGGTCCTTCGCCGGTTCCATCGGCAGGTTCTCAACGCGGGTGTTGAGATACTCTTCCTGCTGGAAGCCGTCGTCGTTCAGGTGCTGCTTGAAGTAGCCTTGGTCATAGAAGAGACCGATCGCAACCAGCGGCACGGCGAGGCCGCTAGCGCTTTTGATATGGTCGCCCGACAGAACGCCTAGACCACCCGAGTAAATCGGCGCTGACTCGTGGATGCCGAACTCGGCGGAGAAGTACGCTACCGGCTTCGAGCCGAGCACGCCCGCTTCGCGCGCCGCCCAAGTGCGGCTGGTGTTGTTCAGGTAATCCTTCAGCCGGCGATGCGCCTGATTGATGCGCGTGTAGAGCACCATTTCGGAGGCGCGATCGGCGACCATCTGCGGCGTCATTTCGGCTAACAGCGCGATGGGATTGTGGTCCAATTGCCGCCACCGCACGGGATCGAGATCGCGGAAGAGGCTGACCACTTCGGGGTGCCAGCTCCACCACAAATTGCGAGCCACCGTGGTGAGCTTGCCGTAGAGAACTTCGGGAGTGACTTCGGCCCAACTACCCCGCTCCGTGGTGGGCGCTGCGATAACCTGGGGGACGCTCATGACTTACAACTTCCTGAAGGGATGAAATCGCCAGGACCAACGTGTTCTGCGCGTGGTCCGCCTGGGGGGTGGGGCGCCCCCTTCGCTCTCCGCCGAAGCGATCGCCCGAGATTATAACGCAAGATGTCCCGGATGCGACACAGGGGGGCGAAAATAAAAATTGCGGCGACTGCAGAATAGTCGCCGTAGCATGGCCTCCTAGGCCATGCAGATTCCGCGCGCATGGTCTAAGAGGCCATGCTACGGGGGCTGTTAATGCGCCGTCAACTCGTGCAATTTCGATTGCAACTCGTTGCACGCGGCAAACAGATCGCTGGAGATCGGCGGCTTGGAAAGCTCGAGGGAATCGGTTTTCGGTTGCTCGGGAAGCGATTCGGTCTCTTCGACCCCGGTCGCGGGTTTCGGTTCGCCGCTGATCGGTTCGATCGCTGTTCCAGTATGAAAATGCCCGCGATTGCGGCCCGCCTTCTTAGCTCCGTAAAGCGCCTGATCGGCACGGTCTACCAAAGTTGTGGCGGATTCGCGTGGCAAGATCGTCGCCAGCCCGCCGCTCGCGGTCACCGGAATCTGTTTGCCTTCCCACTCGACCAGGCACTCGCTCACCGCGCGAATCGCTTTGCGAGCGGCGGCGAGCGCGTCGTTAATGTTCGTGTAGGGGAGCAGAAGCGCAAACTCTTCGCCGCCGTACCGGGCCACCACGTCGTGCCGCCGCAAAGTGGAACGGAGAGCCTTTGCCACGACGCGCAGCGCTTGGTCCCCCGCTTGGTGGCCGTAGGTGTCGTTGAACCGCTTGAAGTGATCGACATCGATCATCATCACCGAGAACGGCGTGTGATGCTTCCGCCATGCTTCCTGCCGGGAGGCGAGATGATCCTCCAGCGCCCGCCGATTCGGCAGGCCGGTGAGGGCATCGGTCAGCGAAGCCTGCAAATGCTGATCGAGCTCGATCGCCTGCTGCTGGAGTTCATTCTCGGCGGCCACCAACTCTCGGCCTAACTTTTGGTTGGCGGCGAGCAACTCGCCCACGACGCCGACCACCAGCTCCGTAAGCGGGGCCCCAGCGGTTTGCTCGGCCCGCAGGCGAGTGTCGATGGCGCCCACCTCGGCCGCGTGCTCTCTCACCGATGAATTCAACGACTGCGTGATCCGCTGCAAATCACTTGCGAGGCTTTGAGCCTGGAGCGCATCGAGACTCCCGGTGCGCCCACGGCCGATCCATAACCCAATCGCGACACCAGCGACCAGTTGCACGAACCCCAGCACCAGTCCCCCGGCGACCAGCAATTCAACGGTTGACATCGCGAGCGGAATCTCGGGGCGTGAAGATAGTAGTCTTACAAGCCTAGTTCTCCCGCGACCTGGCGCCGTTGATCCGCCCCGCTTCCCCACCCGATCGGTGGTGAAGTCGTGCCGAAAATACCGGTTACAACGGCGCCGCTTGCGCTCGTTGCCCCTAAGAATTACACTGCTCATAACCACTCACGATTCACCACTCACCACTCACTCACGTCGCCATGTCGCTTGCCGCCGCTTACGGCCCTGGAAAATTCGGCCTGTCGTTCGAACTCTTCCCGCCGAAAACGGCCGAAGGTGAACGGGCGCTGTTCGGCCACGTCGACCGGCTGATGGCGTTCCAACCGAGTTATCTCACGTGCACCTACGGGGCCGGCGGCTCGACGCAAGACAAAACGCTCGAAATCGCCGCCCGTGTGCGGCGTGAACACAAGCTGCCCGTAGCGACGCACCTCACCTGCGTCGGCCGCACGGTGGAGCAGTTGCGCGAGTACGTCCGCAAAGCGAACGAACTGGAAGTGCAAAACGTGGTCGCGCTCCGTGGCGATCCTCCGGCGGGTGACACGACTTTTAAACCGGTCGACGGCGGCCTGCGGTACGCCAACGAGCTGGTCGCCATGATCCGCAGAGATTTTCCCTCCATGGGCATCGCGGTCGGCGGCTACCCCGAGGTTCACCAAGAAGCGCCAAGTGCGGAGGTGGACCTCGTGAACCTCAAACGTAAAGTTGATGCCGGCGCCGACGCCATTATCACGCAGCTCTTTTACATCAATGAGGACTTCTTCCGCTTCCGCGACGCGTGCGTGGCGGCGGGCATCAGCGTACCGATCGTGCCGGGGCTCTTACCAGTCACCAACTTCGCCCAAATTAAACGGATCACCGCGCTGTGCGGCGCCAAACTACCGGCGAGTTTCGTGGCGGAACTCGAAGCCGCGGGTGACGATGCCGACGCCCAGTTCCAAGTCGGCGTGGAGTTCGCCACCGCGCAAACGAAAGAACTACTCGCCGCCGGCATCCCGGGCATTCACTTTTATGTACTGAATAAGAGTGAGGCGACGAGTCAGGTTTTGACCGCGGCGCTGTAAACGCCCTCAGTTGGCGCGTCGCGGCTAAATGATCACTCCGGTAGCGGCTGATCCTTCGTCTCCGGTGCGAACGGCAGAATCGCGAGACCTGCGAGGAACACGGCGCACATAGTCATCGCCGCGTAGCGCTCTTTCAGCGGCGAGCCGAAGTCGCCGTACAACCCGGTCGCGAGTTGCGCCGAGAACAAACTCCCCGCCGCCGCCGCGAAGCGGCCCAGGTTGTAGCAGAAACTGGTGCCTGAACTGCGCAGCCGGCTGGGGAATAACTCCGGCAAGTAGATCGCAAACCCCGCGAACACGGCGAGCTGCGCGGCGCCCATCAGCGGCATCATCCAATAGGCGTCGGTCGGCGTTTCCATCTTATAGTACACGCCCAGCGTCACCAGCAAGCAGGCCGTGAAACCCACCGCAAACGCGAGCCGCCGTCCGGAACGTACGGCCAGCTTTGTGAACAGCCACATCCCCACCGCGGCGCCGAGCATCTGGAAGATGTAGGCCCAAGAAATCGCCCAGCCAACTTCAGCTTTCACCTGCTCCGGTGTGAGCCCTTTTTCGGTGAAGTACGTCGCGAAGATATTCTTCTGCAAGTCAACCGCGTACTCGCCGATGCCCCAGAGTCCCACCACGCCAGTGGTTGCCAGCACAGCGCCGACAATCAAGTTTCTCCGCCACCGAGTATCGGCCCAGAGATTGAAATAGGGTTGCAATAAACTCCCGGTTGGCAGTTTGCCTTCATCGCGCATCTTCAGCCACGGCTCTGGCTCGCGGAGATACTTTCTCGTAAGCACCACCAGCAGCGCCGGCAGCGCGCCAACGACGAACATCCACCGCCAGCCGTAGCCCGAAGTGATGGCGCCGGTCTGTTCGAGCTTATCGATCCCCATCTTCGTGAAACCGGCGGCGATGTTGCCGATAGTCGAAAGAACCTGCAACATCCCCAGCGCCCCCGCGCGGGCAGTTGGCGAAACCGTCTCCGCAATCAGCGATACCGCCAGCCCAAATACGCCGCCGATGCCGAGGCCCGTGAGAAACCGTGAAATCGCAAAATCCCAGAATCCGCGGCTGAAATACGTAAGCCCCGTGCAGACCGAATAGATCAGCACGGTGGTTGTGAGCATCCGTGCCCGGCCCAAGCGATCGCCAAGAGAGCCGAAGACAATGCCACCGATGCCCCACCCCACGAGGAACGCCGCGGTTACTTGTTTACCCGCTGCTTGGACAGCTCCCGGGTCCGCCCCCGACATGAGCGATTCCAGTGCCGGAGTGCGCGCCAGCGAAAAGAGCCGCTGGTCCATGCAGTCAAAAAACCACGCCGCTGAAGCGACGATGAACACCAACCAGTGGTACGGGGTCAGTTCGCGATACCAAGGACGAGACATGCGTTTGCGATTTGAAGGGAGTGAGCCGCGGGGTTCGCCCCGCGCGTTTGTGTCTTGAGTTTTGCGTCGCCAATAAAGCGCGGGGGCGAGCCCCGCGGCTAACGTTCTTCTTCACCGGCGGCTTCGGGGAGCCAGTGGCTAAGGATCAGGTTCGTCGCAATCAGCATGCCGGCGACCACGGCCGCGACCATCGCCGTCTTCGCGGCGACCACCGCCGGCGTTGCGCCGGCGGGTGACAGGCTCGCTGCGATCGCCGTGGTCACATAAGCAAATGGCGTCCCCAGCATTCGGCCGCCGATGTTCGCCGCGAAACTTTCACCGGTGCCCCGCAGGTGAACCGGGTACGCATGCGGCAGATAGTTACCCCAAAAACTCAGTTGCGAAACCGTGAAGAGCCCGGCCAGAAAAATGCCCACGCCCAGCAGCGAGACGCTCACGTCGTGGAATCCGGGTAGCCAATCCAACGTGGTTTGAAAGTACGTTGTCTCGTTCCCGCGAGCGAAGCCCACGAACACAATCGGAATCACAATCAGGGCTGGTAAAAGGAACGACCGCAACAATCGCTGCCGGCTGACGAACTTCAGCACGACCAGTGCGAGAATAAATCGGCCCACCAGGCCCCCAAGTTCCTGCGCTTTCGTGTAATTCGCGTTGGCAAGTTGCAGCGTTTTTCCGGTGAGCGCCTTCACTTCTGGGGGCGCTTTGCCAGCGGTTAATTCTTTCACGTTCGCTTGAACTTCGTCGATTCCCGGCACGATCACCTGAATTTGCTGCAAGGCGCCAAACGCCACGCCGTAGCTGCACGCCACCATGAGGGTGGTGATGATTGTCGTCCGCCGCAGCGCCGGTGAGAACAACTCGGCAACGCTGGGCCGTTTGAGCGTGCCGGCCGCTTTCTTGGCCGCCCACTTGGGCGACTCGGGCAGGAACGGGCGAATCACAATTAGCGGCAGCGCGGGAATCAGCCCACTCATCAGCGTGTAGCGCCAGTCCGCATGTTGTCCCTCAAGGCCGATGGTTCCCCAGATCGGTTGCAGAAAACTCGGCACCGCGATCGCCGGGAAGCTCGCCGCGTTGCGGGCGATAATCCCGTTGACGATCGCCACCAACAGCCCGCCAATCGAAGAGAACGCCTGCGTGTACCCTAGCACCTTCTCGCGCTGCGCGGGATCGTCGAACAGTTCCGCGAGCCACGCCACCGCCGCGACGAACTCCACACACACGCCGATGAACGTGGTGGTGCGGAAGAAGAGCAACATCGGCAAACTTGTCGAGAACCCCGCCAAGAACGCTGAAACGGCATAGAGCAAAATGCTCCACGTGAGCACTCGGCGCCGGCCAAGGCGATCTGTGAGATAACCGCCCAAAAGTCCAAACACTCCGCCACACAGCGCTGGCACGTAGAACAACAACCCGGTCCAGCGAGCGAACTCCGGAGTCCCGGGCGCGATGCCCCCGAGCTCCATCAGCGCCGGCCGCAAAATCAGCGGCAGCATCAGCAGCTCGTAAATATCGAACGCAAACCCAATGGCGGCGATCACGCACACCGTCCACTGCACGCCAGTTAGTTTCGGAGCAGGCACAGGCTTTATCTGAATTCGGGGCTTTGTACGATGGGCTTTCAGCCCGTCGTCCATAAATCTCGGAAGGGGGGGACACAGTTCGTTCCCGACGGGCTGGAAGCCCATCGTACAAGCCTGTCTAGAATAACAGGCGGCTCGCCGTATTCCCACCCAGCCGATTGCACTGTTTTGGTGGAACGGCAAACTGTCCCCGAATCACTGCATCGATTACGCTTACACAGCATGGAACCCACCGGCACCAACGCACCGCTCCTCGCGCTCGAGAATGTTTCCAAGCAGTTCGCCTCTGGCCTCGTCGCGATCGAAGATGTCTCGCTGTCCGTTGCCCCGGGCGAGTTCCTCAGTTTGCTCGGCCCTTCCGGCTGCGGCAAAAGCACGCTCTTGCGACTGATCGCTGGGCTTGATGCCCCCACTCGCGGCGCCGTCGAGTGGCCTTACGCCACCAACCGCCGTCCACCGCTGGGCTTTGTGTTCCAAGAACCAAACCTCATGCCCTGGGCCACGGTAGCCGAAAATGTTCGCTTGCCGCTCCGACTTGCGGGGCGACATGCCCAGTGGCGAAGTGTGGTTGAGGCCGCGCTCGAGCGCGTTGGCCTCGGCGCTTTTGCGACCAATTATCCGCGTGAACTTTCTGGCGGGATGAAGATGCGCGTTTCACTGGCCCGCGCGATTGTTTCGCAACCACAGCTCCTGCTGCTCGACGAACCGTTCGCCGCGCTCGATGA
The DNA here is from genome assembly GCA_022841705.1 of Pirellulales bacterium. Classification (GTDB taxonomy): domain Bacteria; phylum Planctomycetota; class Planctomycetia; order Pirellulales; family Lacipirellulaceae. The sequence continues at coordinate 1,647,567 of JALHQZ010000001.1, read as the reverse complement.
GATCACCCGCACGGCACTCAATCACGACCTGCTTACCCTTGCGGCCGAACAACGCTGGACGATCATATTCGTCACTCACAGCGTGTACGAATCGGTCTTCCTGTCGGACCGCGTGGCGGTGATGTCACCGCGGCCAGGACGCATCGCCACGCAGCTGGCGATCGATCTGCCGCAGCCCCGGACCGACACGCTGCGGCTCACCAGCGAGTACGCCCAGCTTTGTGGCCGAGTCTCAAACGAGTTGCAGCGAGTGATGGAGAAAGAGCAAGTCGCATAACGACATTCGGGCGCCACTACCGGACAAGCCGGACAGTGGCGCCCAAGAATCGTGACGATCGGAAGGAATGAACCCAACGAACAATAACTCGAACTGGCTCTCTACCGTGGCGCCGCTCGCCGTCGGCGTGCTGGTGCTCGCCGGCTGGGAAGCTGCTTGCCGATTCGGCGACATTCCGGCCTTCCTGTTGCCGGCGCCCTCGGCGATCGCCCGCACGCTGTTCACGGAACGCGCCGCGCTGGCTTCAGCGTGGTTGGTGACAGTGCGGACGATGCTCGCGGCGCTGGCGATCGCGATTATCGGCGGCGTCGCTTTGGCCGCAGTATTCGCCTCGTCACGCTGGCTGGAGCTGAGCCTGTTCCCCTACGCGGTTGTGCTGCAAGTCACGCCGCTCCTCGCGCTCGCGCCGCTGCTCCTCGTATGGATCGGCACGCCATGGATTGTGACACTCCTTTGCGCGCTGATCGTGGCCTTCTTTCCGATTCTTTCCGGAACCACGCTCGGCCTGCGGAGCAGCGCGCCGGGGCTGCGAGATCTCTTCACGCTCTACGGCGCCACACGCTGGCAACGGTTACGCCTGCTCCTCGTTCCTTCGGCGCTCCCCTACTTCCTGGCCGGGCTGAAAGTTGCCGTGAATCTCAGCTTGGTCGGTGCCGTGGTCGCGGAGTTCGTAACCGGCGCCGCCACCGAGGCCCCCGGCCTCGCCACGCTGGTCTTCGAGGGCCAGTTCCGCAGCGACGCCGATCGTACCTTCGCCGCCCTCGCTCTGATTTCGGGCACCGGCATTGCCAGCTACTTCGCCGTCCACGCCCTCAGCCGACACCTGCTGGCGGGCTGGCATGAAAGCGGCGTCTGATTCACCGGCAAGTTGGGGAAGATAGAAAGTCTGTGGCGGCACTCCGCTGGCTAATCCGCTTCGATAGGGGACAAACCGCAACTTTTTTCAGAAAAATGAACGTTTTGAACGTTTTTCTACTTCCAAAGGGGCCGATGCTTGCGTAGGATTGGGGACGAAATGAACGTTTTGAACGATTTCACTTCCCCCCAAGGCCTTGCTATGGCTACCGCAACCCTCGCCCGTCGTAAGTCTTCCGCGTCGAAGTCCCGCCCTGTCCATCGCAAAAATCACGCTTTAGTCCAAGAAATCAAAGCCCTCCTGGGGGTCGAACTGTCGCTCGTGCCGAATTCCGCCTTCCAAACCCGCCGTGAACTGTACGCCGATGGTCTGCCCCCTTTACTCGCAGCGATCGAAGAGCGCAACAGCTCGGCCCCTGCGGGAAGCACCAGCTTGCCACCTCACTTAGCCCGGATGTGTGCGACCCCACTACTGAGTCCGGAAGAAGAGCAACTGCTGTTTTGCCGGATGAATTACCTCAAATACCGGGCACAAAATCTTCGTTCGCGGCTCTCCGAAGAAACCTCGACCGGCGCGGAAGTGGCTGAAGTTCGCGACCTGATCGGGCGGGCAGAGCGAATTCGCAACTACCTGATCGAAGCTAACACTCGGCTCGTGATGTCGATTGCCCGCAAGTTCGCCGACACCAAGAACAGTTTCGATGACTTGCTGAGCCAAGGCCTCGCCTCCCTCATGCACGCGGTTGAAAAATTCGATTTCGACCGTGGCTATCGGTTCAGCACCTACGCCACCTGTGCCGTCCGCCGCGATTTGTACCGCATGGTGATGGGGAGCAAAAAGAATCGCCAACGTTTCAACACCGGCGCCGGAGAACTGCTCGACGCTTGTCCCCAGAGCGAACCGTCCGAGCCGCGGCTGGGCGAAGCGAATCTCCGCCAGTTAGAAACCTCCGTCCAGCAGATGCTCGGCCAACTGGACGAGCGGGAGCGCCGCATCGTCGAAGCCCGATTTGGCATGGCCAACCCGGGGGCCAAGACGGGCGCCAAAGCCTCTTACAGCCGGCTCGGCAAAGAATTAGGCATCAGCAAAGAACGGGTCCGCCAACTCGCTAATCGGGCGTTTGCACAACTCCGAGGTTTGGCCGAAGAATTGCGGCTAGAAACGCTGTTGGCCTGACATGCACGACTGGCTTTTCAGGTGCGTCTTGAATGAGAGACCCGCTGCCAGACGGGCTTAAAGCCCATCTTACAAAGGCTCGTAAATCCTAGAAATCGCTGCGCCCTTCGGCTAAGTTGTTGCGTAGAGTACCTACTCGACGTAACCAGCTTCACCAAGCTCCCGGGGCGCCGCGATTTCAATGAGACTCTTTTCTGCATCACTCCACGCCGGAGTGCTCCTCGTCTGGCTGCTGACCACCTCCGCCACGCACGCCGAATTAGCGCCCACAGCTCTGCGCTGCGAGCACCTGGTCGAACCCCTTGGCGTCGGCCTCGCACAGCCCGAGCTCAGTTGGCAAGTCACTTCTTCGCAGCGGAACCAGCAGCAGTCCGCCTACCAAGTCATCGTCTCCTCGAGCGCTGAGAAGCTGTTCGCCGATCAGGGCGACTTATGGGATTCCGGCAAAGTCGCCTCGAGCGCCACCTACGGCATCACCTACGCCGGCCGCGCGCTGGAGAACCACCAACTTTGTTACTGGAAAGTGAAAGTCTGGGATCGCGCCGATGTCGCGAGCGTCTGGAGTCCTGCGGCAACTTGGAGCGTCGGCCTGCTTTCGCCGAGTGCTTGGACCGCGACCTGGATCGGCGCTGACGAACTGCGCACCGATACGCGCCCCCCGGCTGACCTGACCGAAGCCAAGTGGATCGGCCCGAGCGACGTCCCCTCGCAACAAGCACCGGCCGGCAAGCGCGAGTACACGGCAAGTGTTGAGCTATCCAAGGTTCCGGTCACCGAGGCGCTGGTCACATATCGCGCCGATGATTCCGCCGACCTCTACGTCAATGGCTTGGAGGCGCGCCATGCAGTGGGCGAGCCCACCGTGGTGGACATTACCCACCTGCTACAAGCGGGCAAGAACGATCTTCGCTTTGTTGTGAACAATTCATCGCCCGGCCCAACCGGACTCATCGCCCAAGTGCGTATCGAACAGCGCGGCGCCAAAGAGACGGTTAATCTCGCAACGAGCGAGGGCTGGCAGGTCACCGGCGCCGATAGTAAGCCCGTCCCCTGCAAAGTGATTGGTTCGCACAATCTCGATCCCTGGGGCCCCGCTGGTCCTGCCATACCGCTCACTCCGCCAGCCGTCCGGCTGCGAAAGACGTTCGAGCTGCCGAAGGCTGTCCGCCGCGCCACGCTCTACAGCGCAGCACTCGGCGATGTGGAACTGTGGCTCAACAATCAGCGCGTCACCGATGATTATTTTCCTTCAGGCTGGACCGACTACTCCAAACGCGTTTACTACCGCGCTTACGATGTGACGAAGCTGCTGACCAGTGGCGCGAATGCATGGGGGGCCGTGCTCGCAGATGGCTGGTATAGCGGCCACATCGGATTTGCCGGAGCGCGCGATTACTACGGCAAGCGTCCGCGCTTCGCCGGTCAATTGGTGCTGGAATTTGAAGATGGAGCCACGCAAGTCATCACCACTAGCGGCGATTGGAAAGCCGCTGCCGGGCCCGTTTTGCGAGCTGATTTGCTGCATGGTGAAACGTACGACGCCCGGCTTGCCGATCCCAAGTGGTCCTCAGCCGAGTACGATGACGCCAAGTGGCAAGCAGTGAGCGCCGGCGCAGAAGTCTCGCCGCAACTGCAGTGGCATCCCGGTCCGCCGGTGCGGGTGGTGGAAAAGTTTCAGCCGGTGAAGATCACCGAACCACGCCCCGGCATCTTCGTTGCGGATTTAGGCCAAAACTTCGCCGGCGTGATTCGCGCAAAAGTACGCGGCACGGAGGGGACCAAAATCACCTTCCGCTACGCGGAGCGACTGAATCCTGATGGCACGGTGTATGTAACCAACTTGCGTGGCGCCCAGTGTACCGACGCCTACATCTGCAAAGGCGCCGGGCTGGAAGAGTGGAGCCCGCGGTTCACTTTCCACGGGTTTCAGTATGTTGAAATTCGCGGATTGAAGAACGCGCCGAAAGATTCAGACATCGTGGGCCTCGCGCTCAGCAGCGATACGCCGGTGGCCAGCAAGTTTAGTTCGTCCGACAGCCAGCTCAATCGGCTGCACAAGAATATCTTTTGGACGCAGCGCGCCAACTTCATCGATATCCCCACGGACTGCCCGCAGCGCGATGAACGGCTCGGTTGGACCGGTGACGCCCAAGTCTATATTGCGACCGCGGCGCTCAACTGCGATGTGCAAGCGTTCTTCAACAAGTGGCTGGTTGACCTTGCTGACGCGCAGCGCGCTGATGGCCAATTCCCGATGGTCGCGCCGCTCAAGGTTGCTGGTGACGATGGCGGTCCCGCCTGGGCGGACGCCGGCGTGATTTGCCCCTGGACGACGTACGAAGTCTATGGCGACAAGCGGCTTCTCGCGCGGCAGTATCCCTCGATGAAAAAGTTTGTTGAGTTCTGCCGGCGACGCAGCGTGAACGGCGTGCTGCCGCCGCAAAAGTTTCACTGCTTCGGCGACTGGCTCAACATCAATGCCGAAACGCCGACGCCCGTCATCTACACGGCTTACTACGCACTCTCAACCAAGCTGCTCGCCCGCGCCGCCGAAGCACTTGGCAACTCCTCCGACGCAAAGAACTACAACGACTTATTTGCACGAGTCAAAGCGGCGTTCAACCAGAAGTTTGTCAAACCCGATGGCCGCATCGAGGGCGACACCCAGTGTGGCTACGTGCTTGCGCTCGGCTGCGATTTACTAGACGCCGAACGCCAGAAACTAGCAGCCGAGTATTTGGTCGGCGATGTTGAAGCGCGCGGAAATCATCTCTCAACGGGCTTCGTTGGAACCAAGGATTTGATGCTGGTGCTCGCCAAAATCGGTCGGCACGATGTCGCCTACAAACTGCTGCACCAAGACACGTTTCCATCTTGGCTATTCTCCATCAAGCATGGAGCCACCAGCATCTGGGAGCGCTGGAACGGTTGGACACCCGAGCAAGGTTTCGGTGATCCCGGCATGAACAGTTTCGCGCACTACTCGTTTGGCGCCGTCTACCAGTTTATGGTCGAAAACATCGGTGGCATCCGGCGCGACAAACCGGGGTACGAACATTTCCTGATCGAACCACATTTCGATCCTGCACTCCAGTACGCGACGGTGAGATACGATAGTATCCGCGGACCGATCGTGACGAGCTGGAACATCTCCGGCGAGAACCGCCAGTTTGAAATCACGATCCCCGCTAACTCGACCGCCGAGTTGCGCTTACCCACCCCCAAGGCGAGCGAAGTGACCGAATCCGACCGCAGCTTGGCCGAAGTCATCGGCGTCTCGGAGGTGGTAGAGAAAGATGGCAAGGTGATCGCGACCGTCGGCTCCGGCTCGTATAAGTTCGCGTTCCCCAGCGGTGTGAAACCCCAGGAATAGCCGGCCTCCAACGCCGGTCGACCCATCGTAAACGGCCGGGCAGCTACGAGAAACTTAGCGATGGAAAATCGTTGACCGGTGCATCGGGTGGCGCGTTGCCCAACGCCTCAGGCTGGTTGCTTGGCCATTGACAACGCAACTACATCAACACGATGTCGAGCAGCGCCATCGTCAGCATTGCGCTATTTTCCACAATGGTCACGACCGACATTGGTAAATTAAACACCGTGCCCAGGCAGGCGCATTGAATCGCTTGCTTCTTGGCAACCGCTTTCACAACTCCTACGAGGCCGACCGCCATCACGAGCGCCGTCAGCAGATTAACGACTGCAAGTTGCTTCCCCAGCACGTAAGCGATCCCCAGCCCGAGTTCGATGAAGGGATAAGCTAGCGCGTAGACCCGAGTTCGTTTGGCGACGAAATCGTACGTGGAGAAAGCATCAGCGAAGGCGGAGACATCCAGGAGTTTGAAGAAGGCAAAACCAAGGAAGAATCCCCCCATGAAGTACCGCATGAACGCGCGGACCGTCGGCTCCCCGGTCGCCCAGCACATGAGCGCCGCGAACCCCAACACGTAGCTCACCACCAAGAACAAGGGCTTGTAAGTGACCAGTCCCGTTTTCTGGTGAGACTCGATCGCGATTGCGGCTGGCGCCGAAGGGGAGGGCGAGATCCCTTCGAGCGGTTCAGCCGAGTACCCCGCTAGCTGGAGAGCGTTTTGCAGGACATCGTACGGCTGGGAAGATGCAACGTGAGCAGTGATGATTTTTCGTGGATCCGACAGATCCACGCTCCAGGTTTTGATCTCTGGTACTCCATCGAGCACCGGTTTGATCTTCTCCAGGCAAGCTTGGCAACGCAAATTGGTTCGCACGGAAACTTCCGCGAACGAGCTCGTTTGGATTGAGGGGGACATGATTCGCTCCTGATTCGAATTTTTGTGTGCTAACGCTGAACAATTGATTCAATAATCGGGCACCCGGACAGCGAGCCGCGGCCATTGCACCGGTCGAACAACTCGCGCAGAGTTGACTCCAATCGCTCGAGATCCTCGATTTTCTGACGAATCTCCTGCAGCTTTTTGCCAGTGAGCTGCTTCACCTCTGCCCGGGAGCCATTGTGACAACCATTCAGGCCGATCAATTCCCGGATCTCGGTCAGCGAGAATCCCAGTTGCTGGGCCCGTTTGATGAAGCGAATCCGCTCGACGGTGTCCGCCGGATACTCGCGAAATCCGGACAGTTTTTGCGGCTGCTGCACAAGTCCGCTACGCTCGTAAAACCGCACCGTCTCCACGCCCACGCCGGCCTCGTCGGCAAGCTTTCCGATAGTTCTGCGTTCCATGGTGAGGTTCCTTGTTCTCCATTATCGACTCCGTACTATAGTACGGAGTCAAGTCCGATTGCAAAAAAAAATCGAAATCCTTTCGGGTGGCGGGCTGGCGATCACGACCAGGCCAAATGACACCGCCGTTCGGCCGTCCGCGCACGGCCCGAGTCGATGCACATCGACTTCGCGAGCGCCGTTCGCATTCTGGCGCACAGTAGATTGCGGTTGCAATCCGGCTTGAGCCGAAGTGATGGAAATCCATCAAATGCCGCGGACTTTTTCCAGCGTGATGCGGTTTCCTGACTCGTTAAAGCTGACATGCGTCATGTACGCATTGATGAGCAGCATCCCCCGACCTCCGCAGCTTTCCAGGTTTTCGTCGGCGGTACAGTCGGCCACGAGGTCGGGGCGGAAACCGGGACCTTCGTCGGTCACCTCCAGCCAGAAGCGGTCGTCGGTGACCCGGCACTCGACCGACACGCACTTGCATTCATCGCACTTGTTGCCGTGGCGGATGGCATTCGTGAGCACTTCTTCCAGCGTCATCTGCACGCCAAAATAGTCACGCCCGTTCCAGCCGCGGCGCTCGAGCTCGGCGAGCACCTCCTCCATCAGCGGCAAGTGCGCGCCCAGTTTACTCGGCAGGACGGCGGACTTGGACCACGTGGACAAGACGAGAATGGGGGCTAGAGGATAGAGAAGCCGATGAGTCTATCGAGCGTCAACGTTTAACCATTGAGACGGATTACCAGAGACATTTCCCTAGCATCTAACCCCTGATCCCGATCCTCTCTCGCTCATAGCACAGCCAGTGCGTCGGCTTCATCATCCTTGATGGTGAACAGCTTGGTGAGCTTCGTAATGGCGAACACTTCGTAGATCTCGGGGCGGATGTTCGTGAGCATCAGTTCCGCTTTAGTGTTCTTCACCTTCTTCTCGAAGCCGATGAGCTTACCGAGCGCCGCGCTAGAGAGGAACTCGACGTTCGAGAAGTTGAGCACGATCTTCTTGCGGGCGTCGACTTCCACCAAGGCGTTCAGTTCTTGGCCAAGCTCGGAAATCGCGAGCTCGTCGATAATCTTCGAATCCCGAAAAGTCACCACGGACACGCCGCCCGATTGGCTCACCTGAATACGTCGCGGGGCGCTCATAACCACTCCCAAATCCGCTAAGGCAGAAAAGGCCTCGCTACACCAGCGCTGGGCCTCACTGGATGATAGACGGCAAGGGGTGGGAGTCAAGCGGAAGGGGGCAGGGAAGAGTCTGGAGTCTGGAGGAAGACGATGCGACCTCCGGTCGCGATTTTGTTCTCTCCTCCGGGTTCAGACTCCTCTCTCCGTCAGCCCCCCGGTTTCCGCATCGCCAAGCTGTGCAGCACCACCACGCCGCCAATGCTCATGAGGCACCAGCCGAGCCAATTCGGTGGGTGGAAGGTCTTTTGCGGAAAGCTGCTCGAACCGGCCAAAGCTGCGGCGCCATCGGCTGAGGCGACCAGCGTGGGACCGTGAACCCGTTCCGCCAGGAACCGGGTCGCTTCGGAGGTCAGCGTATAAGACGCAACCATCCGGAACTGTAACCCGAGCATCAAGAGCAAGAGTCCAATAAAGAAAAATTGGTTGCGGTTCAGGTCCATATTCGCCTCGCCTCGCGACAGACACAGCATTCGGCATCTCTGTATCTAACTCGGCAGCGAAACGAAGAGAATTACAGTTCGCGGGCAGAAAAGCCGATCTGCGCGGCTGAACCGAATTTCGCCAGCGTTACGGCTGTTCCGACGGTTCTTCCGGCTGACCACCGACTTTGTCGAGCACGCGGTCAATGGCGCCATCCACCGCGTCGGAAACCGCTTGTTGGCCCGCCGGACGCATCAGTTCGGCCCGCTTCTCCTTAAGCAGAGCGGCGGCCAATTCGGGATGTTCGGCCCATTCGGAGACGGTATAGGTGCGAATGTCGGCATACGAATCGCGGAAACTGGGCGAGACTTTGCGAACCCATTCCACCCCATTAGGCGTCCGAATCAAGTGGAAATTGCTCGCCACGTGATACAGCCCGAAACCGAGCAAGAGGCCCAGGATAAACGCGTTGAACTTGCCCATACCGTACGCCCCACTGATTAGGAAAACGCCACCTCTCCACGGTAACACGCGGCGCCCGCCCATGTCCAACCGGCAGAACCGGACTATTCGCGAAGTGGGAATTCCGGGTATTTTGCGGGCTTGCCGGCCGCGAAGCGGCGGGGTCGCAAGGTGGAGCGGTCAAGAGGTCCAAAGGTGGCCGACGGAACCCAGTCACCTTCCGACCGTACAACCATTCCACCTTTCCACCCCCTATGTCCGCTCCGAACGAATTTCCCGCCACGCCGCTCCCTGCCCTTGATCGTCGAATGCTCCCAGCCCGGGAGATGATCCGGGCGTGTCGGCAGGCGCTATTTCGGTGGAAGATTGCCGACTCGACCGGCGAAGAGTTGACCGGTGGGCAGTTCTTGCTCAAGGCGCTGATTCTGCGGCGGCTCCTGCTGCGGGAAGTTCTGGGCGCCGAGGAACGCAATGTTGGCATCTTGCTGCCGCCCACCAACGGCGCCGCGATCGTCAATGCGGCCGTCGCACTGATGGGCCGGGTGGCCGTGAATCTCAACTACAGCGTTTCGTCGAAGGTGCTCAAACAATGCATCGATAAGGCGAAGATCAAGCATGTGCTGACCAGCCGCAAAGTGATCGACAAGCTCGGCCTGGAAATCGGCAGCGAGGTTTTTTTTCTCGAGGACCTGAAAACCAAGTTGCGGCTTAGCGACAAACTCATCGGCGCGGCGCTGGCGTACGGTTGCCCCGCGGCAATTTTGGATCGGCTGCTGGGCCTCCACAAAATCTCGCTGGACGAAACGCAAACCATCATCTTTACCTCGGGTTCGACAGGCGAACCGAAGGGCGTGATGCTCTCCGGCCACAACATTAACTGCAATGTGGCCGCCATGGATAAGGTGGTTCATCTCCGGCGAAGCGATGTGATCCTGGGCATCTTGCCGTTCTTTCATTCGTTTGGTTACACGGTCACGTTGTGGGGGCCGTTGTCGCTGGACATTCAAGCGGCGTATCACTTTAGTCCGCTCGATGCGCGGCAAGTTGGCAAGCTCGCCAAAGAGCGGGGCGCCACGATTTTGCTTTCCACCCCCACGTTTCTGCGGACGTATCTCAAGCGCTGCGAAGTCGAAGACTTTGAAAAGATGGAAGTCGTGGTCGCCGGGGCCGAGAAGTTGCCGATTTCCTTGTGCGATGCGTTCGAGAAAAAGTTCGGTGTCCGGCCGATTGAGGGTTACGGCGCCACGGAACTTTCACCGCTGGTGAGTGTGAATGTTCCGCCGAGTCGATCGCAAACCGATGAAATTGATTGGCGCGAAGGGACCGTTGGACGGCCGATCCCGAGCGTTGCGGCACGTGTGGTTGATCCCGAAACGGGCGAACCACTACCGCGTAATTCAACCGGAATGCTCCAGATCAGCGGGCCGAACTTGATGAAGGGTTATCTTGATGAACCCACGAAGACCGCGGAAGTGATTCGCGATGGGTGGTATGTGACCGGTGACATTGCGTTTCTGGATGAAGAAGGTTTCATCCACATCACGGGGCGCGAAAGTCGGTTCTCCAAGATCGGTGGCGAAATGGTGCCGCATGTGCGGATCGAAGAGGAGATTCAAAACTTCCTGGCGGCCGGCAACGAAGAGGTTGAGCTCTTCGCCGCGGTCACGGCGATACCCGATGAACGCAAAGGCGAGCGGCTGGTGGTGGTTCATGCCGAGCTACCCAAATCACCAGCGGAAATTAGCGCCCATTTGGCGGCGATTGGACTGCCAAATCTGTGGATTCCGTCCAATGATAGCTACGTCCAAGTTGCGGAAATGCCAATCCTGGGGTCGGGAAAATTAGATCTCAAGTTGCTCGCGAAAATTGCGCAGGATAAGTTGGGGGAGTGAGTGGAGAAATTGTTCCACGTGGAACAATCGACGGCGGGCACATTACAAATCTCGGGTGGCTACAAAAGGTACTTGGCAGACGCTGCTTCAGTGGGGTGGCTACAATTTGGCCTTGACATGTGGTGGAAGTGTGATCGCGATTATCAATTACGACATGGCCAACTTGCGCAGCGTGCAGAAGGCGTTTGAACAAGTGGGGCACAGCGCGATCATCACCAGCGATCCGATGGAAGTGAGTGCGGCGGAACGAATCGTGCTGCCGGGCGTCGGCGCGTGTGATGATGCGCTCTCCGCAGTGCGAGCGCGAAAACTTGATGAACCGATTCGCGAGGCGATTGCAGCGAACAAGCCATTCCTCGGCATCTGCCTGGGACTTCAAATGCTGTTCGAGCGGAGCTACGAGAACGGCGTTCACGAAGGGCTCGGCATCCTGCCGGGGGAGGTGGTGAAATTCCACCTGCCCGCCGGCTTCAAGGTGCCGCACATGGGGTGGAATCAGGTGCGGCAGCGAGTGGACTCACCGCTGATGGCGGGCATCGAATCGGGAGCGCACTTTTACTTTGTCCATTCGTACTATGTTGTGCCGCGCGAGGAATCGCTGATCGCAACGACTGCCGACTACGGCGGCGAGTTCTGCGCGAGCATCGCGCGGGAGAATCTCTTCGCGACGCAGTTTCATCCGGAGAAGAGTCAGGCGAATGGGCTGCGGCTGCTGAAGAACTTCGCGGAGTTGCCGTTGTGAAAGGAAGATGGGGGACGCGGATGAGCGCAGATGCAGCGGATTGACGCGGATCTAGAAACGAGTTGTTGAGTGGGTTCGACGCGCTGCGCTACCGTGAGCGCGGCTAACGGTTGGTGGAGCGGAGGATTGCGCGGAGTTCCTTAATGCGTTCGGCTAACTCCGCCTCAAAACCACGATCGACGGGATGGTAGTATTCGCGGTCGACGCCCAAGTAATCTTGCGAGACGACGCCATCGGGGCTGTTGTGGGCGTATTCGTAGCCGACGCCGTTACCTAATTGCTTCGCGCCGGCGTAGTGGCCATCGCGCAGCGGGCGCGGGATCGGCAGCGTGCGTTTGGTGCGGACATCTTCCAGTGCTGCGCCTATGGCCAACGTGGCAGCGTTCGATTTTGGCGCCAGCGCGAGGTACGTTACGGCCTGCGCCAGCGTGAGTTGGCACTCGGGCAGCCCAAGAAACTCGCACGCTTGTTGGGCGGCGATGGCCAGCGGCAACGCGTGCGGGTCGGCATTGCCGATGTCTTCACTGGCGAGGATCACCAGGCGGCGACAGATGAAGCGAATGTCTTCGCCCCCTTCCAGCATGCGGGCGAGCCAGTAGAGCGCCGCGTCGGCGTCGCTGCCTCGGATGCTTTTAATCAGTGCACTCGCGCAGTCGTAATGGTCGTCGCCCGTGCCGTCGTAGAGCGTGGCTTTCTTCTGCACCGCGTCGACGGCGAGTTCGGGCGTAATGACGAGCGGGCCACTGGCCGATCGCTTCGCCGAGAGAACCGCGATCTCTAGGGCGCCGAGTGCTCGCCGCGCATCGCCATCACACGCTTCGGCGAAAACCCGCTCGGCGGCGCCTTCGAGTTTCACATCGTAACGGCCCAGCCCGCGGTCGCGATCGGCGCAGGCTCGACGCAGCAGTTCCCCGATGTCTTCATGGGAGATTGGTTCGAGTTGAAACACTCGGCTGCGGCTCACCAGCGCGCCGTTCACCGCGAAGTAGGGATTGCTGGTGGTGGCACCCACGAGCACGACGACCCCTTCTTCCACATCGGGGAGCAGCGCATCCTGCTGCGACTTGCTGAAGCGATGAATTTCGTCGATGAACAGCAGCGTGGAAGAGCCGCCCGTCGCTAAATTGTTACGGGCGTCTTCCAGCACTTCGCGCACTTCCTTCACGCCGCTGAGCACGGCGGAGAGTTGCCGAAACCGCGCGCCGGTTTCGCTTGCCAGCAGTCGCGCCAGCGTGGTTTTGCCGGTGCCGGCGGGGCCGTAGAGGATAATTGAACCGAGCCGACGCGCCTGAACCATTCGCCACAGGAGTTGCCCTTCGCCGATGAGGTGTTGTTGGCCGACGACTTCGCCGAGCGTGCGCGGCCGCATCCGCGCGGCGAGGGGTTGGGCGCGGGCGAGGTTCTGGGCTTCGGATGCGGCGAAGAGATCGGACATATCGACAAGGCTATCAGAATCAGCGGAATCGGGCGACTAGTGGTTTATCACAAACGAATCTTCGGGGTTGCCTATTGAATGGAGAACCCGCACACCTGCTATGGTTTTCTTGTCGGCTCGGCGTGGTTCCCGCCAGGTCCTGCCCCGGTTAAGATGGAGGGGCGACTTCGCAACACTTTTCTCCGCAGGGCCCGTCGTCATGCGTTTCCGCCGGTGCTGGATTGCAATCGTGGCGAGCGCCGTCTGGTTTGCTTCTGGGGGAGATTGCCTCTGGGCCGGCGTTTTTGAGGAGCAGGTCGCGCCGATCCTGCAGAAGCACTGTGTGCGGTGTCATCAGTCGTCTACTGACCGCTCGGGATTGTCGCTTGCCACCGGACCGGAAGTGGCGGCCAGCGGCGCCGTTGAACCGGGCGAACCCGATAGCAGTCTCTTGCTGCAAGTGGTGTCGCCACATGGCGACGAGCCGCCGCGAATGCCCAAGGAGTCACAGCCACTTTCAGTGGACGAAATTGAAAAGCTCCGCCAATGGATCGCCGCCGGAGCCGATTGGCCCAAAGACTACGTGATCCGCGTAAAAGCGAAAGCGGATCGCTCGTGGTGGTCGCTTCGGCCGCTCGCGGATGCTTCACCACCCGAACTCGGCGCACATACGACGGCGCCCAAAGGCTGGGGCGCGAATCCGATCGACCGCTTTATTCTCGCCCAACTCCAGGCCAATGGCTTGCGGCCAAACCCGCGCGCCGATCGCGCCGCGCTTTTGCGACGCGTCACCTACGACCTCACTGGCTTGCCACCGACCTTGGCCGAGCTTGCAGAATTCACGAACGATCCTGCGCCGGACGCTTACGAACGAGTGGTGGATCGGTTGCTCGCCTCGCCGCGTTATGGCGAGCAGTGGGGCCGGCATTGGCTGGACGTGGTGCGCTTTGGCGAAAGCACTGGCTTCGAGGTGAATCACCTGGTCGACAACGCTTGGCCGTTTCGCGATTACATCATCCAGTCCTTCAATGCTGACAAACCGTTCGATCGGCTGGTGACGGAACACTTGGCGGGTGATGCGGTCGGTGGCGGCGATCCCGCCGTGGAAGTGGGACTAACGTTTCTGGTGTGCGGGCCGACCGACATCGTGGGGAATTCCGACCCCGTGAAGAGCCTGCAGATTCGCGCGGATGGCGTCGACGAAATCATTCGCGCCACTAGCGAAGCGTTCCTCGGCTTAACGGTCGGCTGCGCGCGCTGCCATGACCACAAGTTTGACCCGATTCTACAAGCGGACTACCATCGGCTCTACAGCACCTTCGCGGGCGTGTTCCACGCCGATCGTAATGTGGCGCCGAAAGCCCTGCTCGCGGAGCGCGCAGAGCTTGAAGCGCGGAAGCGCGCGCTTGCCGAAGCGAACGCTGCGGCAGACGCCACGCCCAATCCGGAGATCGAGCGTCAACTCGCCGAGCTTGACGCGCAGATTGCTAAGTTGCCAGAGCCGCCGAACTTGCGCGTCGGCCGGTTCGAGCAACCGGCGGCCGAGCAGTTTGTGTATGTCGGCGGCGATGTCACGCGCCGCGGCGAGCCGATCACGCCAGCGAGCCTCAGCACGCTCGCCGATGTGACGATGCCCTACGAACTCTCAGGCGAAGCCGCCGAGCAAACCCGCCGGCTGATGCTCGCCCGCTGGTTGGTGTCGCGCGACAACCCGCTCACGCCGCGGGTGCTGGTGAACCGCTTGTGGCACTATCATTTCGGGCGCGGAATTGTCGCCACCCCCAGCGACTTTGGGTTCATGGGGGAGAAGCCGACGCACCCAGAACTGCTCGATTGGCTCGCGCGGCAGTTGCTCGCGAATGGGTGGCGGCTGAAACCGCTGCACAAACTGATCGTGATGTCGGAAACTTATCAGCAATCGAGTGCTGCGCGTGACGAGGCCATGCAAGTCGATGCCGGGTCACAATGGCTGTGGCGCTTTCCGCCGCGAAGACTTGCGGCTGAAGAACTGCGCGATTCGATTCTCTTCGTCGCTGGCCAGCTCAACGAACAGTCTGGCGGTCCCGGCTTCAAATTGTACGACTATTCCCGCGATAACGTCGCCACCTACAAGCCGCGCGATCAGGTGGGGCCAGAAACCTTTCGGCGGGCCGTGTATCACCAGAATGCTCGCGCCGCGCGCGTGGACTTGCTCACCGATTTCGATGCCCCGGACTGCGCCTATTCGGTCTCCCGTCGGGTGCCAACCACCACGCCGCTGCAAGCGCTGGCGATGCTCAATCATCCCTTCCTGTTGCAGATGGCCGACCTGCTCGCCGCCCGCGTCGCGCAGACGGCGGGCACACAGAACATGTCGGAGCAGGTACGGGTTGCGTTTCAACTGACCTTGGGACGAGTCCCGCTCGCTGAAGAACAAATCGCCGCCGAAGCGCTCGTCGCCCAACACCAGTTGCGTGCGCTCTGTCGTGCGCTGCTCAATTGCAATGAGTTTCTGTATGTGAATTAAACATGGGTGCCACTGGCGTGTCGCCAGTGGGAGTTGCGAGTAACGTCTGTCCTCACCTCCCACTGGCAACACGCCAGTGGCACCCAAAGCTTTGTCTGAAACAAACCACAAGTGCGGCCAGAGCATGCCACTCGACGAATCACTCTTGAACTGCGTGGACGAAACGGTCCTTTCGCGCCGCGGCTTGCTGGCCGATTCGTTTCGAGGTCTCGCGGGCGTCGCCATCGCCTCGCTGCTGGGCCAGGACGGCGGGACAAATCGGCTGTGGGCCGCCACTACGCCGCAACCCTCCGGCGCGGGGACGCCGCATTTCGCCCCGCGGGCGAAGCGCGTGCTGCAAATCTTCTGCCCCGGCGGAGCTTCGCACATCGATCTTTGGGAGCATAAGCCGAGCCTTGAAAAGCTCGATGGCCAGCCGCTTCCCGGCGAAACAGGCGTCTCCACCTTCCAAGGCAAGAACGGCAACCTGATGCGCAGCCCCTGGCCATTCCAGCCGGCGGGCGCCAGCGGCAAGATGGTTAGCAGCCTGCTGCCGCACATGGCCCGGCACGTGGACGACATCGCGTTCGTCCACTCGATGTACTCGAAAAGCAACACGCATGGGCCGGCGTGCGTCTTTATGAACACCGGCTCGATTTTTGAGGGCTTCCCGGCCGCCGGCGCCTGGGTGGGCTACGCCTTGGGAAGTGCGAACGAGAATCTTCCCGCGTACGTAGCGATCCCCGATATCCGTGGCGAACCACCCAACGGCCAAGCCAACTGGAGCAACGGCTTTCTGCCGGCGCAGCACCAAGCGGTAGTGATTGCCGATCACCAGCCGGTGCGTAATGTTGCCGCGCCAAGCGGTGTATCAGCAGACGAAGAGCGGGCCACGCGCGAGTATTTGAATTTCCTGAACGAGAAACATGAAACGCAGCATCCCGGCTCGTCGGAACTGCGGGCCCGCATTAACGCTTACAAATTAGCGGCGCGGATGCAGCTCTCAGCGCCGGAGATTCTCAATCTCAATGCGGAAACAGCGGCGACCCATCGGCTTTACGCCACCGCCGATCCTAACCCGCTTAAAGCCGCATACGGCCGGAACTGCCTCCTCGCACGGCGGCTGCTGGAACAAGGCGTGCGGTATGTGAATCTCTACTGCGCTTCACGCGCGTCCGGCGTCGATGGCCTGCTCAACTGGGATGCGCACAAAACGCTCAAGGCTGATTACGAACGGCATCTGCCCATCTTCGATGAGCCAACCGCCGCGCTGCTGACCGACCTGAAACAGCGCGGCTTGCTGAACGACACGTTGGTGCTGTGGACGACCGAGTTCGGCCGGATGCCCACACAGCAAGAAGGGGTCCCCGGCCGCGACCACAACCCGGACGGCTTCACCTGCTGGATGATGGGCGCCGGTGTGAAGGGGGGCGTGAGCGTCGGCGCGACCGATGAGTTCGGCCGCCGCGCTGCGGTCGATCCCACCACCGTGTGGGATTTTTACGCCACGGTGCTGCACCTGCTCGGGCTTAGCCACACGCAGCTCACCTACTACCACAACGGACTGAACCGCCGTCTGACGGATGTGCACGGAAATCTGCTGCGGCAAGTGCTGGCCTAAATCTCAAGCCGCGCGGCGAACTTGGGTCGCCTCCGCGGCGGCGGCGATCTCAATCGTCGTCAAGCGCCGCCAGGTGGACGTTTCGCCCGCTGGCTCTTCGCGTAGCACGATGCATCGTGCATCGCACATCCGTGGCAGGTAGAACCAGACCGGAGCTAAAAGTTCCTCGCTCGCCAGTTGGCTGATGAGCAGCAGTTGCGTGCCGACGAGGGAGTTGGCGAGCATCGAGAGCGCCATGGTTGGCCCGCCCGGCATGATGCGGCTCTTGGCGCCGGTTTCGTGGAGCGTCTTGTGCATCGCCTTGAGCGACAGCTTGGGCAGTTCCGGCCGGCGCTCTTCAAACCAGTCGAGCCCGGTGTAACTGCGCTCGACCCCCGGCGCGAACGTTTCAGCAAGCGCCAGCAGCCTTACGGTGCGGTCGACCGAACCGATACCGAGTTCGACGATCCGAGTGGGACGCTCGCGTTTCATCAGCTTGTAGAGCGCCCGGTCGGCGACCGGCTTGGCGAGCAGGGACCAGTACCAAAATTTCAGCGTGCTGACCTTCGCCATGACCACCCCCCGACGTCGATTTGCCAAGACATGCGCTTCCTCTCAGGGATGACAATCGGCAATAGATGCTGATTGAGTCGAGTATCGTTTGACCGGTACAACGCTGAGAACCACGCGAAGTGTTAAAGCTTAACGCCGCGGGCCAACAGCCGCTGCGCGCTAGCCCCCGGTTGTCCAACACAAGGCTGACTGCTGCGTGAGAAACCGGACGCTAGCGCGTGGCGGCTGATTGGGACACAAGCTCCGCGGGGCGGCGCCAGTGGCGGAAGTGGGCAACGAACTCGCTTTGGTAGCTGGGCGCCGCCGCTGCTAGCAATTTGCTGAAAAGTCGGCCCGATTCGCCGGCGCGCCACGCGGCGAGGTTTGCCCACAGTGCTTCGGCGGCGTACTCCGGACCGTGCAGCAGAAAATGGGTCCAGGCCCAGGCGAACCGGTAGTCGCGTTCGGTGAGGGACTGCAATTCGTACTTGTGCTCCAGCTCCCGCAGTGCAACCAGGCGTCCGAGCCGCAGGTCCCAGCGCAGCGGCGAGAGGTGCGGCGAATCGAACACCCGGTCGGCGGCGGCTGGCTCGAAGTATTCGGCAAGCCCTTCGTCGAGCCACAACGGCAGCCGCGGCACATCGCTATGCAAGAGTGCGTGTGTTGCTTCGTGACGCAGATCGACGGCCAGCTCCGGTTGATCATAAGCAATCACACTTAGTCGCGCACCTTGCTCGACAAACAGCGCCCGGCGATACGGTGCCGACGGATAGCGCTCCGCAAGATAGGTTTGGTGATCGGCGGCGCTCGCCAGGAGCAACACTTCGATTGATTGCGATCCGGGCCTGAGCGCGAGGATGCGTTGTAATTCCGCTTGCAAGACTTCGAGCTCCGCCAGTATCGCGCGATGGGGCGAGAGATTGAACGCAGCGCTGACGAGAAACGGCCCGACCTGCCGCTGGTCCTTCCAGGTGGCGCGCGACCGTGCGAATGCGGGCGCGCCGCACGAGGCTAGCATGCCGGCAAATCCAGCGAGCAATGAACGGCGACTCAGCACGAACAACCCCGATGCTAGCAGGTGACGATTTGCGCCGGGCAGCGTAGTGAATCGCGTGAATGTGGGTCAAGACGAACCGTGGGTCACAACTCGAGCGGCCAATCGGTCAGCAGTTCGACCCCGGTTTCGGTCACCATATAATTGTTTTCGAGCCGGATGCCGTGGTTCAGCCCTTCGGCGTACAAGCCGGGTTCAATGGCCAAGTAATCGCCGACTTCAAACGTGTCGTCCCAGTTGGGGTTTAGGTGCGGACCCTCGTGAGGAGCCAGTCCCACACCGTGGCCGAGGTGGTGGTTGAACACTCCCACTGGCGCCGTTGCCAGCATCCGCTGAGCGTCTTCGTAGACCGCCTGACAGCTCACGCCGGGGCGAATTTTTTCTTGGACCATTGCAAACACCGGAATGATGCTTTCCCACGCGGTTCGCTGGGCCGCGGTTGGTTCGCCACTGACCGCAATCGTGCGGGCGTTATCGGTGTGATAGCCGCGGAGGCCCACGCCAAGATCGAGGATGTAAAGTTCCCCCGACTGCGCCACGCGATTCCGCGGCGGCCCGCCCCGGGCGGCGCACTGGAAATCCTGGCCGAAATAGCTGAGCGGTTCGCCCAGTGTTTGCACGGCGACGGAGTGCAGTTCGCGGTAAAGGTCCAGCTCGTTCACGCCGGGGCGGATGATTTCGCGTGCTAGGGCGTACATCGCCCGGTTCGCTTCATTCGCCTGCCGCATTAGGGCCAGTTCGTCGGCCTCCTTGCGGCGGCGAAGTTGGAAGAAATCGGCGTCGAAATCGTGCCAATCGGCCGACCAGGCGGTGAGCGTAGCGTGGGAAGCGCTGGTGAGTTCGGCGCCAACCGGGCCGCTAAACTCCGTCGCTGCACGCAGAGCGGCAGTGGCGGCAGCGATGTTTTCGTACGAATCGCGGTTCGTGGAAAGGTATTTTTCGACGTAGCTCACCACTTCGTCCGCCACGCAGGGGAGCGACTGCTTGCGGCTCGGCAGGGCCAAAACTACCCGGCCTGCGGCAGAAGCCGTGGCGAACATCGGGAACTGCGGGCCAATGTACGCCCCGGTCAGCCAGGTCACGCTTTCTGGTCGAGTCACCAGCACCGCGGTGAGGTCGCGCTGGCAGAGCCAGTCCGCCAAGCGGGCTTGCCGCCGTTTGATTGCCGACTGGTCGAGCGAGATTTGTGACATCTTTGGAGCCGCACGCTTGGTTGTTTTCAGTTCGCACCGCTGCCCTCGTGACCAGCATCTGCAAACTAGCACTTCTGGTGCGGAGCGTAAACCAGCAATTCTGCGAGGCAGCGAGCGTCTCAATCCCGGAACGAATCTCAATCCGGGACGGCCTGGGCTCCGTACTGCTATCAGCGCCAGCGGAATGCCTTGTGGAAAGATGCAAAAAATGCCGAGAGAAACTCAAGTCTAGCAACTTGAACTCGCTTGGTGTTCGATTGGCATGGGCCTTGCATTTCGTAAACAAGTCGCAACGCGCGATCGCACTTCCCGCGACGAGGGAATCTCGCACTCCACTTAACGGAATTAAGGGTTGGAAACATGTTGGTACTGAGCCGCAAATCGGGCGAAAGCATTCGCATTGGAGAGAACGTCACCATTGAAGTCCGTCGCATTGCGGGCAATCGCGTCACCATTGCGGTGGAAGCCCCGCGTGACGTGCGCATCCTCCGCAGCGAATTGGAAGCCGCTGTGAAGGAATTCGAACTCGAAATCCCTGCCGAAGAAGGCGCTGACCGTATTCCTTACATGGTCACCCACAACCGCATCGCGCCCCTCCTGGGCGCCACCCCCGCCTAGACGGATCCACCCCAGCAGGGGAATCGGCCTGTTGCCATTGGGCCAGTTCCCCCTTTGCAGGCGCCACGCGGCGGTCAAGCTAGCTTGACCGCCGCGTTTGCTTTTAGGTACAAGTCCTCCGCAAAACTTTAGTTCTTACCTTCGCGGAGCGGGCGGCCGAATGTCGGCATAACGTCCTGCCGACTTGGTGCAGCATCAGCAAATTCACGGGAGCTTCCTTTTCGGGTGTCGGCTGCTGCGCGCTGAAATCATCTTGCTCGCCGCGCTGTTACTGGTGAGCAGCGGGTGTGTCTCCACGCAGAAGTCGAGCTGGGTGGCGGTGCGCGAGACGCCGAATAACCCGCTGGCGACCACACTGGATGTGCTCAACCCGAAAGGGGCCAAGCCCTCCGCCCGCACGATGCAAATGCTGCGGCGGTACAATCTCGATCAGCAGCTTGGCGGCAATCGCGCGGCGCTCATTCAGCAGGTGCAATCATTCGCCACGCAAGAATCGCGGCACGAACACGAGTACGCCGTTAGTGAGCTCGCCTACCTCGGCGCTAAAGATGCCGAGAAAATGCATCGGGAAGTAGCGCTCGAACTTTACACCACCGCCATCCTGCATTCCTACCAATACTTGTTCGATCAGCAATCGGGCGCCGCGTGCAATCCGTATGACCCGCAGTTCCGCGGGGCGTGCGATTTGTACAACCAATCGCTCGAAGGACTGCTCAGGATCGTGAAGCAAGAAGGCGAACTGCATCCCGGTGACCGTCGCACCCTTAAGACCACCAACCACACCTGTCAGCTCGACGTGCAGCACTTCAGCCGCGGTTGGCACGCGGATGATTTTGACCGGTTTGAGTTCGTCAGCGATTATCAGGTGAATGGGTTGCGGAATCACTATCACACCTACGGCTTAGGCGTTCCGCTAATCGCGATTCGTCGACCGCATGAAAACGCCGAGCCCACTGAGCAGTTCTATCCGCCGAAACTGGCGTTCCCGATTACCGCGTTCCTACGGGTGCGCGATCCGAACGCCGCGAATGCTGACCCCAATGCGCCATCTCTGACCCTGGAACTGCACGACCCGCTCACGTCGCCGGGCCTGGTGGTGAACGACCGCAACACGCCGATGGAGAGTGATCTCAGCACGCCGCTGGCATTCTTCCTCAACTATCCCGAACTGCAAGACAACCTGATTTCCACCACGGGGCTCTTCAACCCCGAAGAACTGCGGATGCGGCAAGGACTGTACATGGTGGAGCCGTACGATCCCAACAAAATGCCCGTGTTGATGGTGCATGGCTTGTGGTCCAGCCCCATCACATGGATGGAAATGTTCAACGACCTGCGGAGCGACCCCGCGGTCCGCGACCGCTACCAGTTTTGGTTTTACTTGTACCCCACCGGCCAACCGTTTTGGGTGAGCGCCGGGCAAATGCGGGATGACCTGACTCGCTTCCGCAACACGGTCGATCCCGAACGGCGACAACCGGCGCTCGACCAAATGGTGTTGGTGGGGCATAGCATGGGCGGGCTCGTCTCGCGCTTGCAAACCGTCGAGAGCGGTCAGCAATTTTGGGCGATTAACTCCGATCGCAACTTTCAAGAACTGCAGGCCGATCCGGACATCAAGCAGTGTCTCGCAACGACGTACTTCTTTCGCCCGAGCCCCAGTGTGAAGCGGGTGGTCACCATCGGCACACCGCACCGCGGCAGCGACTTCGCCAATAGCACCACGCGCTGGCTCGGGAACAAACTCATTAAAACCCCAATGCGATTGATGGCAGGCCGCGAGCAAGTGGTAGCGCGCAACCCCAACTTCTTCCGCCCCAACGCCCCGCTGCAAATTAGTACGAGTATTGATTCGCTCGCGCCGGATTCCGCCGTCCTGCCGGCGCTGCTGAGCGCCCAGCCCGGACCGTGGGTGCGGTACCACAACATCGTGGGCGCTGCGCCAAACGACCAGTGGTACCGCTACTTCGCCAGCGAAGGGGACGGCGTGGTCTCGCTCGAGAGCGCCCGGCTAGAAGGCTTGCCACAACTGGCGTCGCAAATCACCGTGCCATCCGACCACGTGTCGGTCCATCGCCACCCGCAAAGCGTGCTGGAAGTGCGCCGGATTTTGTTGGAGCAGATGAGCGAACTCGACCGGTTGCCCTTCGCGGCGGAGGGGGCGATTGTCACCGATCAGCCCGAGCCGGTGATTCGCACGGCCGCTCAATCACCAGTGGTGCAGACGCCGGCAACGCCGATTTTCGCGCCGCCGGTGCGCTGACGCGTACTACGCACCGTCGGAGCGTTCATACGGCGACTTGGCTTTTAGGAGTTTCAGTACGATCACATTCCCCTCTTTCTCCTTATACTCACCAGCCACAAGTGAGTATTTGCCGGCGGATGCCGGAATATCAATCCTGCCTGCTACAGAGCCCTGAAAATCGTCTCCTGCGTAGATCATTCGAAGACCACCCGTGGGAATTTCCCAAATTTCAGGCGAAGCTTTGAATTCGACTTCTTGCTTCGCCCGATCAAGCAGATCATCAAGGGCTTCATTCGTCCACTCATTCAGGATGAAAAATGTCTGCGAGTGATCGCTGCTGGATGAGGGATCCCAGGCCACAAGCGGTGGATCTCGCATCACGAGGCCCTTTCCATCTCCAACTTCGATGAACCCGTAAGCTCTTTCAATGCGGCAAGCGCGGCCGTAGTCAGTCGAAGGGTCAAGGGGAATTTTCGTCATCACATGTCCGTTCCATCTGTTAGCAACCGAATTCGGCAGAATAATGTGCGGCCCTCCTTCCCAGCATTGATACTTGTACCTTTCCATCCCGGGTGTAGTTGCGTCTCGGGACATGGAGTCTAGATTGCCACCGCAACCAACTCCCAAAAGACACAAGGCCAAAAGAGTACTACTTCTAGTCATTTGACCATCTAAAGACAACCAACTGAGAATCTGGTTGTTTGTGCTCAGATATCAATTGTAACGCACTAGCCGGCATCGCTAATTCACCGTCGGATCTTCCGGCACCTCATCGGGCGAAACCCCGGGAAGCATAATCGAGAGCCCAATCCGCCTGGTGACATCGAACCAACACTTCGCGGGGTCGGCAAACACATCGTCGAGTTTCGCCGGCGTCACCAACCACCCGCCCACTTTGAGTTCGCCTTCCAACTGGCCGCCGCCCCATCCGCTGTTGCCGGTGTAGAGGCGGAACGGGTGTTTCGTTTGTCGCACTAGCGGATCGACGGTTTCCTTTTGCATCGAAACATAGAGCCCGCTGGTGGGGAGTTCTTTGTCCGCGAATTTCTTGCAGGTGTGAATCGCGATGAGCGGGCCTTGCACGGGGCCGCCGAGATTCAGGTGCTGCTCGCAATCGCACGGCTCAAACTCCACCGCTTCCCACACTTCCCGCACTGTCCGATCGGCGGGCCGATTGAGCACCACGCCCAAGGCGCCGTCTTCATTGTGTTCGAGAATGTAGACCACGGTCAGCCGGAAGTTAGGGTCCCGTAACTTCCGCGAAGCAACCAGAAGATGACCGGCGAGGGATTTCATCGAATGCGGAGTTCGGAATGCCGAATACGGAATGAAAAGGGGGCGAGTGTAAACTTTTGAGCAATCGTCAACGTTCGGATTTTTGATTCCGCACTCCGCCTTCCGCATTCCGCATTCGCTCTTGCGTAATCTCAATCGCCCGCAGCAGTCCCCGAGCCTTGGCGAGGGTTTCTTGGTACTCGGCTGTCGGGTTGCTGTCGGCGACGATTCCCGCGCCGGCTTGGACATAGGCGATGCCGTCGTGGGCGACTAGCGTGCGGAGCGCGATGCAGGTGTCCATGTTGCCGGCGAAGTCGATATAGCCCACGGCGCCGGCGTACGGGCCGCGGCGGTGGGGTTCCAGTTCGTCGATAATTTGCATCGCGCGGACCTTTGGCGCCCCGCTCACCGTGCCGGCGGGGAGGCACGCGGCCAGGGCATCGAAGGCGTCGCGGTCGGGCGTTAGCTGGCCGGTGACGTTCGAGGTGATGTGCATCACATGGCTGTACCGCTCAATGACCATCACGTCCGAAATCTGCACGCTGCCAAATTGCGCTACGCGGCCGACATCGTTCCGGCCGAGATCGACCAGCATCACATGCTCGGCCCGCTCTTTGGGGTCGGCCAGCAGTTCCTCGGCAAGCGCTTTGTCCTCGGCCTCATCACGGCCACGGCGGCGCGTGCCGGCGAGCGGACGCACGGTGACTTCGCCCTCGACCACGCGGACCATAATCTCGGGCGAGCTGCCCACAAGCGCACAACTCGGCATCCGCACGAAGAACATAAACGGGCTGGGGTTCACCACCCGCAGCGTGCGATACACCTCAAACGGCGGCGCCTTCAGCGGAAGTTTCAGCCGTTGGCTGATGACAACTTGAAAGATGTCGCCGGCGCGGATGTACTCGACGCACTTCTTCACCGCGCTTTCAAAACCGGCTTGTGTGAAGTTCGATTCGTAGGTGAGCCTCAGTTCGCCGGTAGTTTCAATGTCGGCCGGGGTTAGCGTTTCGTTTGCGGTGGTCAGCCGCGCGAGCCATGCATCGACTCGGCTGCACGCTTCCCGGTAAGCAGCATCAGCATCCGCTCCGGCGGTCTTCGCCAGCACGATGATAAAAAACGTCTTCCGCACATTGTCGAACACCAGCATGTGGTCAAAGAATGCGAACGCCAGATCGGGCAACTGGCGATCATCCGTCGGGGCGTTGGGTAACCGCTCGACGTACCGCACGGTGTCGTACCCCGCGTAACCAACGGCGCCACCGACAAATGGCGGTAATGCGGGGAGCTTGGCCACTTTAACGGTGGCGATGAGTTCGCGCAGCGCTTGCAGCGGGTTCTCGACCGTGTGCGAGGACTGTTTCGACTTGCCCTCAACATGTTCACCCGCTGGCCGGCCGAACTCGGTGACGGTCACCTCGCGGTCGCGGGCCTCGAGCAGCAAGTAGGGATCGGTCGCCAAAAAACTGTACCGGCCCACCTTTTCGCCGCCAATTACGCTTTCAAACAGGCACGCGATGCTACCTTCATCGAGCTTGTGAAACGCGCTGACCGGCGTAAGGGTATCGCTCACGAGTTGCCGATAGACCGGCACGTAGTCGGCCGTCTTGGCGAGTTGGCGGAATTCGGCGAGCGATGGGTGGTGCATAAACGTCGGCCCGACTTTCTGATCTGGCTGGCAATGGTGGATCTCACCGTAGGAGCCAGACCGACCTCGGCGGGTTCACTTTACCAATGCTTACGACCGCGCACAACGAAGGCGGCGGGAAGGGGTGGAGCACGCCGTATCTCGTTGCCCAGAAATCGTTTACAATCACGGCTTCCTGCCGGATTCGGCTTGACAGAGGGGGGCGCCCCAATAGAATCCCCTGGGGAGCAGAGATTCATCGCATGAAGTGCCAAAAGTGTGACAAACCGGCCACCTTTCACATCACCGATTTGGTGGATGGGAAGGCGAACGAAGTGCATCTGTGCGAGCAGTGCGCCCAGGCGTTTTTGGCGCCCACTAGCGAGCAGGCGGCCGAAATGTTGCCGGCTATTTCCGGGCTGATCGCCCAGCAGTTGGCGGTCGGCGAAACGGCCGAGGAACTGGCGCGGCTCGATGAAAAAGTCTGCCCGGTATGCGGCATCAGCTTCCTGGAGTTCCGCAAGCAGGGCCGGCTCGGCTGCCCGCACGATTACAATCACTTTTCCCGTGAACTGGAACCTCTGCTGGTGAACATCCACGGCGAAACCCGGCACGTCGGCAAGAGCCCCAAACATGGCCTCCGCAATGCCGAAGAGCAAACCCAACTCATCCGCCTGCGCCGCGAAATGAAAGAAGCGGTGGCCGGTGAAGACTACGAACGCGCTTCGCAGTTACGGGACCGCATCCGCGAAATCGAAGGCGCCCGCACGGCGGAGCCGTGAGCTGGCAGCAAGCAGAGGGCAGCAGGCAGTGATTAAGGTCGGCCTCAGCCGCCGAAGTGACGCAACAAACAGGTCAATTAGCCAGAGAAGCTCAACCCGCATTCTTGCTGCCTGCTGCCCTCCGCCCGCTGCCTGCTTCATCCAACATCACTCTCCACCAAAATAATCTCTATCTCATGGCCACCGAACTCGATGCCCTCGCTCAAAGCTTGCCGGAGTGGCTAAAGGGTTCGGGGCCGGAGTCGGACATTGTGATTTCGAGCCGCATTCGGCTGGCTCGCAACTTGGCGGAGTTTCCCTTCATCGCGCGGGCGACCGAGGGCGATCGCGGGCAGATTGAAAAGCTGGTTCACAGCAAAATCAAAGCGCTGCAAAAATCAAAGCGGCTCCCCGAGCGGCTGATGTATTTGAACGTCGGTGAGCTCTCGGAGCTCGACCGCCGATTCCTCACCGAGCGGCAACTGGTGAGCCGGGAACTGGCCGAGGCGGAAGGGGCGCGGGCCGTCGCGATTGATCCCGAGGGGCATTTTAGCGTGATGATCAACGAGGAAGATCATCTGCGGATGCAAGTGATGTCCAGCGGGCTCGATCTTGAAAGTGCCTGGCGGCAAATCACGGAGCTCGACGACGCGCTCGAATCGCAGGTCACCTACGCCTACAACGAAAAGCTGGGGTACCTTACGGCGTGCCCCACGAACGTCGGCACCGGTGTGCGGGTGAGCGTGATGCTGCATCTGCCGGCGCTGGTGATCACGCGGCAGATCGACAAGGTCTTCCGCAGTTTGCAGAAAATCAACCTCGCGGTGCGGGGTCTCTACGGTGAAGGCTCCCAGGCGATGGGTGATTTCTACCAAATCAGCAATCAAATCACGCTCGGCCGCACGGAAGAAGAGCTCACCAAAAAGGTGGCCGACATCGTGCCGGTGCTCTTGGACTACGAACGCCAAGCCCGCGATTTCCTCATTCGCGAAAGCCAAGAGACCCTACACGACCGTGTGAGCCGCGCCTTCGGCATCCTGCGC
This sequence comes from Pirellulales bacterium, assembly GCA_022841705.1. Taxonomy (GTDB): domain Bacteria; phylum Planctomycetota; class Planctomycetia; order Pirellulales; family Lacipirellulaceae. The sequence continues at coordinate 1,619,983 of JALHQZ010000001.1, read as the reverse complement.
ACCGCCCAAACCATCTCCAGTGAAGAGACAATGCATCTGCTGAGCAGTCTGCGGATGGGCGTGAACCTGGGCCTCATCGGCGAGGTCGACTTGGTCACGATCAACAAACTCTTCGTCCACACCCAACCGGCGCACCTGCAAAAGCTGACCGGCATGGAACTGGAGTCTTCCGACCGCAACATCGAACGCGCTAGCTTCCTGCGACAGCATCTGTCGGCGCAGCCGCCTAAGTCCGGGCAAAATTAGTCACTCTCTTCTTTATGGCCACCTACGACGCCATCGTGATTGGGCTCGGCGGCGTTGGCAGCGCGACGCTGTGGCGGCTGGCGAAGCGCGGGCTACGGGTGCTGGGGATTGATCGCTTTTCTCCGCCGCACACCTTAGGTAGTTCGCATGGCGAAACGCGGATCATTCGGCAGGCGTATTTTGAGCATCCCGACTATGTGCCGTTGCTGAAGCGCGCGTACACGCTGTGGGATGAACTCGAACGCGAAACAGGGATGCATCTCTTTCACCGTGTGGGCCTGCTGCAAGTGGGCCGCGGCGATGGTGTGGTCGTGCCCGGCGTGCGGCGATCAGCTCGCGAGCACAATCTCACGATTGAAGATTATTCAGCGAGCGAAGCACGGTGGCGCTGGCCGCTTTTTGAAATTGGCGACGAGCTGGAGGTGGTTTACGAACCGAGCGCCGGTTATCTACGAGTCGAGGCGGCCGTGAAAGCGTGTCTCGCCGCCGCACAACAGAGTGGTGCCGAGGTTCGCACCGATGCTCTGGTGACACGGTGGGATGTCGGGCGCGAGGATGTGCAAGTTCGTGTCGGCGCCGAAGTAATTCACGGCCGTCGGCTGATTATTACGGCCGGCCCGTGGGCGTCGGAATTGCTAACGGGTCTCAACGTGGTGCTTGAAGTGCGACGTAAGTCTCTCTTTTGGTTTGCAACCAACAACGTTTCAGCGGGGCAACTGCCGACGTATCTGTTCGAATTGCCGGAGGGAGTGTTTTACGGCTTTCCGGCGATCGATGGGCGAATGAAGGTCGGCGATCATGCCGGCGGCACGGCCGTCACTGATCCGCTGCAGGTGAATCGCGACATCGACCCGGTCGAAGCGCGGGCCATCGAAGTTTTCAAGCACAACCATCTGCCCGGTGCGGAAGAATTGCGCAACCACGCCGTCTGCCTCTACACGATGAGCCCCGATGAGCACTTCATCCTCGACAACCATCCGGATGACCGCCGGATTGCATTCGCCGCGGGCCTCTCGGGCCACGGCTACAAGTTCGCCCCGGTGCTGGGCGAAGCCCTCGCGGACCTCGCGCTCGACGGCGGAAGTGACCTGCCAATTGAGTTTTTGGGGCTGAATCGCTTCACATAAATCAGCCGCCACGCGCAAGCGTCCGGTTGCTGCAGCTCAAGCTCTATCCCGGGAAACCGGACGCTAGCGCGTGGCGGCTGATGGGAACACGCAGCGCATAAAAAATGGAGAAGCCCTCTTGCGGGCGTGGCCCTTAAAGGCGCCCGGTCGCTCGAGTCGAACGGGCCAAACACTGAGTCTTGGGTTCAGTTGGCCGGTCAACGCGTCGCAAGAGGTCTCGCTTCTCCTAAGGTGCAAATTAGCTGATGCGCGCTTAGCAACCAACCGCGCGCAAAAACACCGAGGAAATTGCGAAACGAAACTTTCAGCGTGGCTATTTCGCCTCGTAGCGCTCTTTCGCCGCCAAGAGTCGCAGCTCGAACAGCCGCACGCGATCAACATGAAACCGAGTCTCCGCCGCCTGCGCTTCGCGCAACTTCGTTAGGCACAGTTCGGTTTCAAGTTTCAATAGCTTGAGGTGCTCGATATCCAAAAACAGCGCGCCGCCAGAGTTGAAGCGAGTGGTCGGTTCGTACTCACGCAAGCGGCGTTCGATGGAAGCGAGTTCTGCTTCGCAGAGTTTGATGTCGCCCGCTAACTTCCGCAACGTCGCGGGGCGTTCGACTTGATCGTACAGCCGCCATTCGAGCACAGCCTGTTCATACTCGCGCTGGGCGGCGAGTCGTTCGGCCGGCGTGATCGCGAGCGCGCTCGCGGAAGTGAAACAGCAGACTAGAAACGCAACCGCACGCATGGGACTCGCCCTCAGCAACGAGCACCACGCAATATGGGGCTCATCACTTTCAGGCTAATCACGCTCGTGCGGCGTGCAACTTGAAGTGGTGCAATCGTTACAATCGCACTCTTTCAATTCAAAAGCCGGACCGCCACGCGGTCCGAAAGCGGATCAACGAGCCCTGCGTATCAGGGATTGGGGCTAACGCGGACGCGTCGGAACAGCACTCTTCGCCACCGGGCCCAAGTACCCCGGCGTTTCCACCAAATCGACCAGCTCGTGAATGTTCCCCGTCACCGGCACGGCGCGGGCCGGCGCATCGGCCGAGCCGATTTCCATCAACACGCCGGTCTTGGGGTTCAGCATGGTCGAGTGAACTTCGGCGGTCACTTCACTTTCGCCCACCAGTGTGAAACGGCGTTGTGACAGGAACCGGGGCAAGGCGGTGCGGATGATTTCCATCGCCAACGGGCCGCCGATGCACATCCGCGGGCCGGCGCCAAACGGGTGGTACTCATAGCCGGTCCGCTTGAGCGTGAGCCACCGGTCCGGCGTGAACTGGTACGCATTGTCGTAAAGCTGCGGCAGCTTGTGGGTGATGAGCGGCGTGAACACGATCGGCGTCCCGCGATGCAGATGGAACGGGCCCAACTGAACCGGTTCGGCGTTGATCCGCTGCGAGTAGGCAGACGCCGGCAGCACGCGCATGCTCTCCTTGATCACACGCTCGAGCAGAGAGTTTTCGAGGCTCGGTTCGGCGGGGAGGCCCCCAGCGATTTCCGCATCCAGTCGCTTGAGCACACTGGGGTGCTGCGCGAGCAAAAACATCGTCCAGGTGAGCGAATGGGCCGTGGTCATGTGCGCCGCGGCAAACAGCACGCACGCTTGGCCGACCAGTTCTTCGTCGCTGAGCCCCCCTTCTTCGCCGTGCGAATTGATGAGCATCGACAGCACATCGCGCCGCGGCGTGGGGTCGCTCCGGCGGCGCCGGATCAGCTCCATCACGTTCCGTTCGAGGCCCACGGCATAATCGAGCAGTTCTTCGTACCGGGCCGAAAAGCCTTCGTTCGGCACGAGGGCGCCCACGCCAATCTCGTGGTTCATGGTGACCCACTCGAAAATCTGCTCGCCGAGTTCGTAAGCGAGCGCGGGGTCGTCGAGGCCAAAGAGAATTTGGCTGGTGACCCGGAGCATGAACTTGGTCAGTTCTTGGTTGAGATCAACCTGCGAACCGATTTTCCAGTCCGCGATCGCTTCGTCGGCAAGTTGCGAGACAACCGGTTTGTAGCCGGCGATCGCCTTCAGCCCGAAAGGCTCTTTCACCACGCGGCGGTTGCGGCGGTGCTGCTCGCCGTTCATGGCGAGCAATCCGCAAGTGATCTTGCGCTGAGCCGAAGTCTTCGGCCCGCGAATCGCAAAGAACCGGGCCTGAAACGTGGCCGCGTCGCTAAGCACCTGGTAGTTGTACTGCGGATCGAACAGAAAGATGATCTTCTGCGACCCTTCTTCGAGCGCGGCGATCGGCCCGTGCTCGGCATGAAGTTGCTGGAATCCGGCCAGCATGTCCTGCGCGAAATCCGCGAAGGCCCCGCGCGTGATCGGCAGGGCCGACGACGGGGTTGATTTCACAAATGGTGCGGATTCTTCAGCGGGAGGCATTGCGAGCGGGGGCGCAGTTGTCTTCCCCGACCACGGGCACCGGCCCACCGGTGGCAGCGCAACAGGCGCCGCCGTTAGGCCATCCAGCGGCCCCAAGCCGCCGGAACCCAAACTGCTGGAGCCCAGAGGCAGGGGAACTGCCGATAAAGGGAATAAGGCGTCCATTTTGCCTACTCTTCCTATGTTACTCTAGGTCGCTCGCCGAACCAGAGTCAAATTGTTGCGATGCACCACTTCCTTGTAAGTACACCGCCCCAGCAGCTCGGCAAACCTTTCGCTCCCTTGACCGGCGATTTTGCGCAGTTCCGCCGTGTCGTAATTGGATAAACCCCGGGCGATTTCCCGACCCGCCCCATCGATAAGAGCCACCAAGTCCCCGGATTCGAACTCTCCTTCCACGCCAACCACGCCCACGGCCAGCAAACTGCGGCCCTTGGTTTCGAGGGCCGTGCAGGCCCCCGGATCGAGAATCAGCCGGCCTTTGGGGTGGGCGGTAAGGCCGATCCAGCGTTTGCGAGAGGCCAGCGATGTCCCCTCGGCAAGAAACAGCGTGCCGTGCTCTTCGCCTGCCAAAAGCTCAATCAGCACGTCCGGCCGGCGGCCGTTGGCGATGACCACATTCTCGCCCGCGGTAGTGGCGAGCCGCGCCGCTTCGATCTTGCTCGCCATGCCGCCAACGCTCAGCGCCAGTTGGCCGTCGTTTGCCGAACCTTGGACCAGCCCGAGTGTCCCGCAATCGATCCGTTCTACCAGCGGGATGACTTTCGAGTTGGGGTCGCGCGGCGGGCCGTCATACACCCCTTCGACATCAGAGAGCAGCACCAGGAGCTGGGCGCGGATGAGATTGGTCACCAGCGCGGCGAGCCGGTCGTTATCTCCCACGCGGCGGGCGAGTTCTTCCACCCGGACGGTGTCGTTCTCGTTAATAATGGGGATAGCCCCATAATCGAATAGCGCAAAGAGCGTGTTGCGAATGTTGAGGTACCGGCCCCGATCGTTAAAGTCATCGCCGGTCAGTAGCACCTGCGCGGCGCAGCGGCCGAGCGGTTCGAGCGCACGGTTGTACGCTTCCATTAGCCGGCTTTGCCCAATCGCCGCGGCGGCTTGCAGTTGGGCGAGATCGGTCGGCCGGGACTTCAGCCCCAACCTGCCAATGCCCGCGCCGACAGCTCCGCTGCTGACCAGCACCACCCGTCGGCCGCCATCGGCGATCGCTGCCAGTTGCCGCGCGATGGAGTTAATCTGCTCGCCATCGAGCTCCCCGCTCGGCGTGGTGAGCGCGCGCGTGCCAATCTTCACCACCACAGTTTCAACGAGCGCGGCAAGTTGTTGGCGTAACGGAGAGGGCATTGGAGATACGTAGCATGGGTCCTCGACCCGTGCGAAAAAAATCTGCACGGGTCGGGGACCCATGCTACGGATGATGGCAACCTACAGTTTACCAGCGGGCGTACTTGCGCGCAACTGCTCGGCCGCTTCTTCCGCGGCGCGATGCACCGCTTCCTGCCACGGCAGGCCGGCAAACTCGGGCCGTTTGTGGGCGAATATCACCCCGCGGGAACTGTTGACCACCGCGCCAAGACCCTGCGGATCGAACCCGGCGGCCGTGTCGGCGGCAGAACCCCCTTGGGCGCCAAAGCCGGGAATCAAGAACCACGTGTGCGGCATCGCGGCGCGCAGTTCCGCAAGCTGTTGTGGATAAGTGGCGCCCACCACCGCGCCTACAACGCCATACCCACAAGCTCCGCGCGTATTGCGGGACAAGTGCTCGACATGTTCACCCACATGCCGATAAAGCGGCGCTTTCACACCCGACTCCGCTTCCAGCGGCCGGTCTTGCCACAATTTGCCGCCGGGGTTCGAGGTCTTTACCAGCACGAACAGCCCGGCGCCGCGCTCTTGGGCGACACTCACAAACGGCGCGAGGCTGTCGTCACCGAGGTAGGGATTCACCGTGAGCGCATCGCCCCCCCAGGGACTATGCCGACCTACGAGGCCCCGCGCGTAGGCTTCGGCAGTGGTGCCGATGTCGCCGCGCTTGGCGTCAAGAATCACCAGCAGGTTTTTCGCCTGGCAGTAACGAATCACCTCCACCAACGCCACCACTCCCGGCGGCCCCAACTCCTCAAAGAACGCCGCTTGCGGCTTAGCGGCCGCTGCGCAGCCCACCGTCGCATCAACCACTTCGCAACAGAACTCACGGTAGGCGCTGGCAGTATCGGCCGGCGTGGAAGCGCTTGGCGCCATCGCGTGCGGCAACTGATCGGCGCGGGGATCGAGCCCCACCACCAGCGGACTGCGTTTCGCTCGCACGACGGCGGCAAGTTGATCAAAAAACTGCGTCATGCTGACGTAATGTAGGGTCGCAGCGTCGTTTAATGAACCCCCTGCACACGGAGTTTCATGAGCGCAATCACCGACACCAAAGTCGCACACGCTATTCGCGCCGATGGTTCCGGCACACTCGCGGCCGTCGCAGTTTGCCGCCGCACGTCAATCGTCATCACAATCCGCGTCACCTGTGGGTTGTTCACTTCGTAGATGCCATCGTCGTAGAGAATCAGCCCCGGCGAGCCCGGCGGCGAGGTGAACTGACGGTTGAAGTACACGCCGCTTGGCTCCTGTTTCGCGAAGGATGTTTGGGCATCAGTCAGCGCGGGGACGGCGAAATCAGCGCCCAGGTTATCACGCCACAATGTGAAATCCGCGGCGTCCACGTTGGTGTCGCCGGTCGCATCGCCTTGGGCGAAAGCGGTGACGCCCGTCGCGCCGAAGTTGTTCGTCCAGATCGGGAGATCGGCGTAGTCAACATCGGCGTCGAAATCGAGGTCGCCGAACGGCCGGGTGTAGGCGATCCTTTGATTGGATGTGGCTGGGATCGCGCCGGCGAAGTACTCGGTGCGCGCGTTGGCGTCGGACCATTCGCCCATGGGCTGCGGGGTTTCGAATCCGGCGAAATCACTCGCGTTGAGCGGATCGCCACCGGTCCACGGTGCGAATTGGCCAATCGTGATTTCACGCAGGTGCCAGCCGCGAAACACGCCGCCCGCCTCGGCGAGACCGTTCACTGGATCGTAAATCAATCCGCCATCTTGCGCGGTGATGGTGATAGTCCACGTTTCGCGCTCGCCATCGGGATTAAGCGTCGCGCTGCTCGTCACCAACAGCGGATTGCCAAGGAAGCTAAAAGTCCCCGGTGTGCCAAACGTGAACTTGCCCACAACGCCGCCGGCGCCGCTGAAGTTTACCCCGGCGGGGGGCGGATCGCTTAGCGAGTCAGCCGGGTTGCCCCAGGTCCACACCGCGCTGATGTTGTGCCACGCGGCCCAACCAAGATCGAACGTGTCGCCCGAGGGCGCTGCCGAAGCAACGGCTAGGGGCATACAGAAACCAAACGCCAGCGCTCGCAACCCTGTTCCGCACATGGGGAGCTCCTTACGGCTAAGGGGACCTTCGCGGCGTGCCTCTGATCGCCGATCCCCGTTTCAGATTGGGCTAACCCTACCGCGCTTGTTGGAACGCGCCAAGAAAATTCCCCAATTCTGCGGGAAACGGTCGGTTCAAGTCGCTGACAGCTCCGGCGGCAACATAGTCCCCAGGGTCAGTCGGACCCGAGAACGGGGCGTAGCGAGTCGCTTCGTTCGTCTTTAGTTTTCGGCAAGGGCCCCAGAAACCGGAGCCGATGGGTTTCAGCGGACCCGCAGGCGATTTCTTTTTTGTTTCGCCGTCGCCGCTCGTGTTATACTGCTTCCGGCATGGCTGGGTCCTATCGGTACGGGGATCGATCGCCTTCCCAGAGGTTACTTTCTTGGAATAGCCGTCACCCTATTCTATTCAATTGGAAAGAAAGACTTTCTCGAAACGATCCCGGAGTTCTATGTCTTGGCCGAGACCAAGCCAAGTGGCATTGGAAATCACCAGACAAATCGCGACACAAAGAGAAAAACCATGAATCGCACGCTTTTCGCTGCGGTGATGCTCACGCTCATCGCCCCAGCTTCCCCGGCTTTGGCTCAGGTTGTAAATGGTACGCCCGGCTCACCGAGCGCCACGACCACGATCGATGGCAAACAACTCCCAGCGCCCAATCCACCCTTTGGTGGCGTGATCAAAGAACAGGCCCTCAAGTCCAAGGCCTGGTGGGCGCCGCGTGTCATGCCTCCTAAGCAGGCGCCCAACGTCCTCCTCATCATGACTGACGACTCGGGTTTCGGCGTGCCGAGCACCTTTGGCGGCGTCATTCCGACACCGACGATGGACCGGATCGCGAAGGCCGGCTTGCGCTTCAATAACTTGCACTCGACCGCGCTCTGCTCGCCAACGCGCGCCGCATTGATCACAGGTCGTAATCACCACTCAGCCGGCTTCGGCGTAATCTCCGAGCAGTCCACCGGCTTCCCGGGTTACAACAGCATCATCAGCAAGGATAAGGCGACGATCGGTCGCATCCTCTTGGACAATGGCTTTGCGACATCATGGTTCGGCAAAGACCACAACGTGCCGGCGTTTTCTGCCAGCCAAGTCGGCCCCTTTGACCAATGGCCCATCGGACAGGGCTTTGAGTACTTCTACGGGTTCATCGGTGGCGATGCGAACCAGTGGCAGCCAAATCTGTTCCGCAATACCACTCAGATCTTCCCCTTTCAGGGCAAGCCCGGGTGGAATCTCGTCACCGGCATGGCTGACGACGCAATCGAATACCTGAACCGCGTCAACCAAATCCAGCCGGATAAGCCGTTCTTTTGCTACTACGTTCCCGGCGCCACGCACGCTCCGCATCATCCCACGAAGGAATGGGTAGAAAAGATCCACAACATGCATCTGTTCGACGACGGCTGGAACAAACTGCGCGAGCGGATTTTTGAGAATCAGAAGCGGCTGGGAGTGATTCCTCAGGATACCCAATTGGAGCCCTGGCCAACGAAGGTTATCAAGAACTGGGACGATTGCACTGCCGACGAGAAGAAACTGTTCATTAAGCAGGTCGAAATTTTTGCGGCCTATGAGGCGTACAACGACCACGAGATTGGCCGGGTGGTCCAAGCCATTGAGGACATGGGCAAGCTTGATAACACGCTCATCATCTACATCAACGGCGACAACGGCACCAGTGCCGAGGGCGGCCCGCTCGGCACCCCCAACGAAGTCGCATTCTTCAACGGCGTCAACATGATGCCGGTTGAAACGCAGATGAATTGGTACGATGTCTGGGGCACGGAGCAAACCTACAACCATATGTCGGCGGGATGGTCCTGGGCTTTTGATACGCCATTCTCGTGGTTCAAGCAAAACGCGTCGAGGCTCGGTGGCATTCGTCAATGCATGGCGGTCTCTTGGCCCGGTCATATTAAGGATCAGGGCGCCCTGCGCGAACAGTTCTGCCATGTCATCGATGTCGTGCCCACGCTGCTGGAGGTCTGTGGTATTCCCGCGCCTGAGACGGTGGATGGGATCAAGCAAGCGCCAATCGAAGGCACGAGCTTCGCCTACACGTTCGACCAGCAGAACGCCAAGGCGCCTTCTCAACACAAGACCCAGTACTTTGAAATGTTTGGGCAGTGGGCTCTTTATCACGAGGGCATGATGCTCAGCACCCAAGTGAACCGGGCTCCGTGGGAGGCCTTCGGCGCCGCCAATCCTGACCCGCTCAACAACCAGGTTCTTGAGCTCTACGACCTGACCAAGGATTTCAGCCAGTCGCAGAACATTGCCGACAAGAATCCGGAAAAGGTGCAGGCGATGAAGCAGATGTTCATCGAAGAGGCGAAAAAGTATCAAGTCTTCCCCCTCGACGCGTCGGTGGCGAGCCGAATCGTCGCTCCGCGACCGAATATCACCGCGGGTCGAACGGAATTCGTTTACACCCTGCCGATGGTTGGTCTGCCGCAGGGCGATTCGCCGATGTTGCTCGATTCTTCCTACACCATTACGGCGGACATTGAAGTCCCTCAGGGCGGCGCGGAAGGCATGATTCTGACTTCGGGCGGCCGATTCGCCGGGTATGGCTTCTATTTGCTGAAGGGGAAGCCCGTATTCCTTTGGAACCTCGTAGACCTCAAGCGCGTGAAGTGGGAAGGTCCCGACGCCCTGACGCCTGGTAAGCACACCCTGGAGTTCGACTTTAAGTACGATGGCCTAGGCGTAGGTACGCTGGCCTTCAATAACTTAAGCGGCCTTGGCAGCAGCGGCACGGGCGTACTCAAAGTGGACGGGAAGAAAGTCGCCACGCAGAAGCTGGAAAAATCCCTGCCGATGATCTTGCAATGGGATGAGAGCTTCGACATCGGCTCCGATACGCTGACCGGTGTGAACGACGCAGACTACAAGCCGCCGTTTGCCCTTACAGCCAAGCTCAACAAGCTGGCCATTACGGTGGACCGGCCGCAGTTGACGCCTGCAGACATCCAGCAGCTCGAAGCGGGCATGCAGAAAGCCGCCGACGCGAAGTGATCGCCTAAAATCTCGTGAGGATCCTGCGGGCCGCCTCTCATCGAGGCGGCCCGCTCGTTCACAATCGAGAGAAGGGCGCAAAGTGAGAACGACAACTACAAACGAAACCGTCTCGAAGAACTGATTGCCAAATGACGCAGGATGCCATTGTAGGCCGCGAGGGGCGTTACCAACTTTCGGTTGCGCATTTTCTTGTCGCGATCGTGGCGATTTTTGTCGCGGCTCCGTTCGCCAATCGGCTCCCTTTCGGCGACGTGGCCGAGTCGGCCGTTTTCACCCTCGTCCTTTTGGCAGCCGTCAACGCCGTAGGTGGGCGGCGGCAAACTTACATCGCCGCGATTGTGATGGCAGCGCCAGCGTTTCTCACGCGCTGGCTTGACCACCTTTGGCCGGGGCTGTTGCCGACGGAAGTCAACTTGCTCGCGGCCATTGTGTTTGTCGCGTTTGTGATTTGGCACTTATTTCGCTTCGTGATTGCGGCGCCAACCGTCACCTCCGAAGTCTTATGCGCCGCTATTACAATTTACCTGCTGCTGGCCGTGGCGTGGGGATTTCTGTACACAATCCTCGCGATTGGCGATCCAAGCGCCTTTTCTTTTACCGAGCCAAGCGACGCCAAGGCCACCTTGAACGGTTTTTTGGCCATGTATTTCAGCGTGCAGGTGCTAACGACGATCACCTTTGGCGACATTTTGCCTTCCTCGAGCATCGCGCGGATGATCACCCTCGTTGAGGCCGCCGTAGGGGTGTTCTACCTCGCGATTATGATTGCGCGACTAGTGGGGCTCTATTCGAATCGCCCCCCCACCGACAGTCTTCCCAGCTAATTGGCGGGCCTGTCAGTTCCGGTATCGATGGAAGCCCAAGCCATCGGCGATTAGGGGTCCAGGTAAATTGTGATTCGGCCATTCCGGAGCGCAGGTCATCCAACTTTTTATGCGTGTTTTCCATCACGCGGCGGCTGTATTTTATCAATTGACATATCGACACATTACGATATATTTGAATAAAGGTCGACAGAAACTCATTCGCCATGGCACCCGCCCGCAAACCCGCCGCAACCGCCTCCCGCAAAGCGCCCCGTAAGCTGCGGCTCACCTCGCTTGAGCGATTGGAGCAAGCGGCGGAATGCTTGCGGACGCTGGCACACCCCCATCGGTTGCGGATTGTGCAAATGCTCTTACAGCAAGATTTTTCCGTGGGAGAGCTCGCATTGGCTTGCGAAATTCCCAGCCATATGGCGTCGGAGCATTTGCGGCTCATGCAGCGGTGTGGGTTGTTGTCGAGTGAGAAAGAAGGTCGGCGGCGGTTCTATCGCATCGCCGAGGAACATTTGGCCAATATCATGGCTTGTGTGGAAGCCCGATTTGGGTCGAGTTGATTAGTTTTTTTCAATCAATAGATCGTTGGCTCGCGACATATTTGCATTTATGAAGCGAACGGATCATCTCCATACGCCGAGGAATTACTATGGGCGCTACGGTCACACCCCAACAACTTGCCGAAAGGTTGGCGCGCGGCGACTGCCGACTCATTGATGTGCGCACCCCGATCGAGTTTCGCGAGGTGCATGTCGCCGGCGCGACGAATATCCCGCTCGATCAGTTAAAACCAGCCGACCTCGCTGGGGCGACGGGCGTGCTCATTACCATCTGCCGCAGCGGCGGCCGTGGTGGCAAGGCGTGCGACCAACTCACCGCGGCCGGGATCACCGGGGTAGTCAATGTGGAAGGTGGAACGGAGGCGTGTGTGGAGGCGGGGCTGCCCGTCGTTCGCAGCGCGGGGGTTATCTCGCTCGAACGGCAGGTCCGCATCGCGGCGGGTTCGCTGGTGGTGGTGGGCGTGTTGCTCGGAGTTTTGGTCCACCCTTATTGGTTGGCGCTCGCGGGCTTCGTGGGGGCCGGCTTGGTCTTTGCCGGGGTGACCAACACCTGCGGCATGGGCCTATTGTTGGCAAAGATGCCGTGGAACAATACTTCCCCCGCGAACTCCATCGGTGAGTCCTGCGCGCTCAAGTAGGTTAAGCGTAACTGCTCGCAAATTCTCTCAGGGGGCTTGTCATGAAGATTGTTATCGTCGGTGGGGTGGCCGGAGGCGCCAGCGCTGCGGCCCGGGCGCGTCGGCTCGACGAGTCGGCTGAGATCGTGCTGATCGAGCGCGGCAGCGACCCTTCGTTCGCCAATTGCGGCATGCCTTACTACATCGGCGGTGAAATCGCCGAGCGCGGCAAGCTGCTCGTGACCCCCATCGCCCGACTCGAAGCGCGGTATCGGCTCGATGTTCGGGCGCGCTCGCAAGTGGAACGCATCGATCGCGCTGCGAAACGGGTGACGGTGCGCAATCTCGTCTCCGGCGAACTCTACGAAGAAACCTACAACAAACTGATCCTCTCGCCTGGCGCCGCCCCTTTTCGGCCGCCGATTCCCGGCGCCGACTTGCCGGGCATCTACACCTTGCGAAATCTGGACGATGCTGATCGGCTGCTAGAAGCAACCCTAAACTCTAGGCAGGCGGTGATCTTGGGCGGGGGCTTCATCGGCATCGAACTGGCCGAAAATCTCGTCCAGCGCGGCCTCAACGTAACGCTGGTTGAACGGAACGGCCAGATCTTGCCGCCTTGGGATGCGGAGATGATTGTCCCGCTGCAATCGCTCCTCAAGGAGCGTGGGGTCGATGTTCGGTTGGGCGAATCAGCCGCCGCTTTTCAACAGACGACAGGTCAATTGCAGGTGACGCTGACCTCTGGCACGTTGATTCCCGCTGACTTTGTGGTGCTGGCGGTTGGGGTGCGTCCCGACAACTCACTGGCCGTTGCGGCAGGGTTGGCCGTGGGCGAGCGGGGCGGGATTCAAGTCGACGCAACGATGCGCACCAGTGATCCCGATATTTATGCCGTGGGTGATGCAATCGAAACGGTTGACGCGATCACCGGCCAACCGACGCAGATTCCCCTTGCCGGGCCTGCCAATCGACAAGGACGCATCGCGGCAGATCACATCTTCGGGCGTAGTGCGACTTATCGAGGAACCCAAGGTTCCGCCATCGTCGGGCTCTTTGGCAAGTCAGCCGCAATGACGGGACTCAGCGAGAAGGCCTGCCTGCGATTGCAGCGGCCCCATGAAAAGGTGTACCTGCATGCGGGTCATCATGCCGGCTACTATCCGGGCGCCGAACAACTATCGCTCAAGCTCCTTTTTAATCCGCAGGAGGGAACTATTCTTGGCGCCCAGGCCGTCGGCGGAGCAGGAGTCGACAAACGAATTGATGTGATTGCCACTGCGATGCAGGGGGGCCTCACCGTCTTCGATCTGGAAGAAGCAGAATTGTGCTATGCGCCCCAGTTCGGCTCGGCAAAGGATCCCGTAAATATGGCCGGGTTCATCGCTGGGGGCGTCGTGCGCGGAGATCATCCCCTCCGGCATAGCGACGATTTGCTAACCGGGCGACTTGGCGACGTGACATTGATCGACGTTCGCACGCCCGCGGAGTACGCCCAAGGCGCCATCCCCGGGGCGATCAATCTCGAAATCGACCAGCTCCGCCAGCGACTCGCCGAGATTCCAAGCGGCAAACCGGTGGTGGCGTACTGCCAAGTCGGCTTCCGCGGCTACTTGGCGACCCGCATCTTGCTGCAAGCTGGATTCGACGCCGCCAACCTGAGTGGCGGATACACGACATACTCACGGCGCGTCGCTGCCGGCTCCTCCTAAGATTCGGCGCTGTCGGCAAGGGCGTGTTGATAATCCGACTCCCAGGCGGCGAAGAGTGCCGCGCGATTCTGAGGCGAAGGATCGAGCTTCGCCCGCCACAGCTGACCATCGCGCAGCACTTCCCCATTGGTGTGCCGCAGCGGGAGGTAGAGTTGCACGCTGCGCGGAAGCGTGTCGAAGTTGACCAGGTAGTAGCTGCCCAGCAGTTTGCGCTGGCTGGCCGAGAGGTCGGAAAGCGCGAATCGCACGCTCGCCTTGCGAGGCAGTGCGACGCCCTCCGCGAAGCGGCGCTGCCGGTACTCGGGGTCGATCGCGAAGGTCGCTTCGTACGAGCGGTTGTCGAGCTGCGCGGCGCCGTTGGGCGGGGGCTCGGTATGGATGTGCAGCGCCCGCTCGGTATCTTGCTTCGCCATTGCGACGACCAGCTTGTGCAGGTTGTCGCTGAAGGTGTGCGGCGCCCGCATGAAGGCTTCCATCTCATCGCTGAGCGATGAATAGGGGGAGCGGACCCGAATCTTCGCCAGCCATTTATGGACTTCCTTCACCAGCTCGAACTCCGGCGAATCGGGCGTGAGCGGCTGGTTGTGCTCGATCTTTGACCGTCGCAGCGCTGTGAGCGCCACCAGCGCGTTCTCGTACGCTTCGCGCCGCTCGTCGAGCCCCGCCTTCTCGTCGTCGTACTGCCGCGCTTCCCAGTCGGCCTCTTGCTTACGGGTCCACTCCCGCCGTTCCTTCTGCGCGGCGACCCATGCCTGCACCAAGTGGCCGATGATGGGAATGAGCGAACCGATCAGCACGCCGAGGAGAGTTTTGTCCATGGGTTAGCGGGCAGTAGGCAGAGGGCGGCAGGCAGTCAGAACTGAAATCGAAGACCTATTCGGAACTTGTCTCACGCTGCGCTTCGGCGGCTCACGCCTGCCGGCTCGCAATGATTGTCATCCGTTTCGCTGCCCGCTGTCTGCTGCAATCTGCCTGCTCGCTACACACCAAGCTCTTGCCCAAGCGCGAACTTGGTCAGCGTTTCCTGATACTTCCGTTTGCCTTCTTCCACCACGCGGCGGATTTCTTTGGCGTTTTGTTCGCTCTCTTTGCGCAGGTCGGCGATCATGTGGAGCGATTCGATTTGGTAATCGCTGATCGCGGTGACCAGTTTTTCCAGGCTCTTGGGGTCGATCGTTGAGCCGTAACCCGCTTTAAGCGCCTCGCGTTCCAGTTTGCGGCCCAGTTCGGCAATGTCCTCGAGGCTCTTATTGACACCTTGCTTGAGCGCTTCGGTCGAGGCAGTCGCCTCGTACAACCCTTGCTGGCTGGTGTAGACCGTGCCGAGGATTGTGAAGACGTGCTCGTTGGTGGTGAAGAAGGTCACCGCCCGGCGATACACTTGATCCTTCACATCGTGCGTTTGCTTAAGCTTGGTGACCAGCGTTTCGCCGACGTCGTAACCGATTTGCAGGTTCTCGGCGATGTCCTTGAGCAACTGGTAGTTGCGGTCCTCTTTCATGAAAGCGTCGTTTGCTTCGTCCCGCTTCAGTTCCAAGCGAGACTTTTGGCTTTCATCTTGCCCTTGATAATTGGTCAGCTCTGTCTGGGCCGCGGCCAGGTTCTGCTTGGCGGCTTCAGTGATGGGGATTTGCTTCTCCAGCACTTCCCGCGCCACGATCTCCGCTTCTTTGAGCGCGAAGCGAAAATCGATGTAGCCATCCATGATGAGCTTTTCACGCTCGAGCTGGTCCTTGGTGTCCTTGCAGACATCTTGGTAGGTTTCGACGATCGACTCGAACCGCGAGCTCGGCGTGCCGCGGCGGATTTTCATCCACATGTTCGACATCTTTTCGGTCACGCCAATCTTGCCATCATCAAGCTGCTGGATCAGGCGCTTGGAGTCGTCGCGGATCGAATCGAAACTTTGGCTGATGTCGAGATACCGGTTGCCAACGTTGATGTCCTCGACATTGTCGCGCACCAGCTTGTTGAATGTGCTCATGTGCTTCACCACACTGGCGATCGCCAGCACTCGCGGCTCATCGACATGGCGAACTTCCTCCAGCAGGCGGATCAGCTCCTGGTGGCCCTGGTCCTCGCTCTTGATGCCGAACTTTTCGAGCACCCCTTTCGCGCGGTCCATGTACTTCTGCATCGAAGCCGAAGGGGCGTCGGTCTTAGGTGCTTGCTGAGTCGCTTGGGCGGGCATGGGTCGAGTATCTCCGTAAAGAGCGTTGAATATATGGTGTGCGACGCCAATTGGCTCGGCGCTCAAAGTAGACAATAATCGGGTCCCGGAATCAAGAATCGCTCGGCGCGAGCGAATTGGGGATACGCGGCGTTTTTTGTGAACTCCGCTTACTGACGTGCGCGGCTCAACAGGCGGGCGCTGGGGTTTATGGCAGGTCAATCGGCACAACAGACAGCGCCCGTCGAAGCGACAGCCGGGGCAACTAAGCCCTCGGAGCAACTCACCATTGCGGAAATGACCCGCATTATGGATGTTGTTTCCGCGCTTCGGCGGGAGCGGGGTGTCGCCCAGCAGCAGCTTAACCTCGATGAAACCAAACGGCTCCTGCGCGAACGGCTCATCGAAACGGCCCGTGTGACCGGCGATAAAGTGAGCGAAGTGGAGATTGATGTCGCCATCGAGCAGTACTTCGACCAGTTGCACGTCTTCGAGGCGCCCAAGACCAGTCCCGAGACGATTCTCGCCCACCTCTATGTTGCTCGGCATACCATCGCCAAGTGGGCCGTCGGCATCGGCATGACGGCCACGCTGTGGTGGAGCCTCTTCAGCTACGGCATCATGCCCGGCCCAGCGCGGACCGAGCGCATCGCCGGAGAGCTGTATGGCAACATCGAGAAATCAGTCGCCGCGGTAGAGTCGATCAGCCAAGTTCCGGATCTCGATCGGCGAATTGTTGATCTCACGAAGCAAGCGGAAATCTACAAATCGGCGGGCAACCTGAAAGGGCTGGAACGGATCGCGGCCGAGATCGCCACCCAAGAGGCAGCGCTCAAACAGGAGTACACGCTGCAAGTCATGCAGTCGCCGCTGAGCGGGATTGATGCCTACGTTGGGCAGGATGGCCCGGTGAGCGGGTACTACCTGATCGTGCAGGCGGTGGCGCCCGACGGCACGGCAATCCCGATGACCATCCGCGATGGCGAAACGGGCGAGCTGCGCACGGTCACGCAGTGGGGCGAACAGGTACCGCAAGAAGTTTACGAACAAGTGGCCGCCGACAAACGGGCCGATGGCATCGTCGATGCCCGCGTCCTCGGGACCAAGGAGCAGGGCCAACTGGAAGCCAAGTTCCAAACGCCTAGCGGCGGGCCACTGGTCAGAGGGAGACAGATTACGCGATGGTAGGCAGGTATCTCCCCGGTCAGCAGGTCTTGGCGGCGATCAACCAAGCGCGCGAACATGCCCAATCGCAAGTCGATGCGGCCGCGGGGCAGCTTGCGCAACTTGATCAGGAAACCAAAGCCTCCATCGCGCAGCGCGGCGAGGCGCTGGTGGAACTCGCGCGCCTCTACCTCCCCGATATCTCCGGCGAATCGGTTCAAGCCACCTTCGCCGAAATCCGTGGCGAGCTGGCGGACATCCTCGCCAACAAAGAACGCCGTGAGCGCGAACTGCGGGACGCGTTCGACGCCTCGCTCGACACCCGCAGCTCGCTGCAGCACGAACTCGATCAAGTGACCGATAAGCTGAACGCCTGTGTGAAGGAGCGCGATCGGTTAGAAGATGTGCTCGCCACCAAGCTCGAAGCCGACGCCGAGTTCAAGCAGCTTTCGGCCCAAGCGATCGATCGCGAAGAAGAGCTGCATCGCTACGAAGCCCGCGTGAAGGAATCGCAATCCGAAGCGGCAGAGAAGTTGCCGGCGTACGAGCAAAGCCGACTGTTCAAATACCTCATCGACCGCAAGTACGGCAGCACCGATTATAAATACCGCGGCCTCACCCGCCGGCTCGACCGCTGGGTCGCGCGCATCGTCAACTTCGATAAAGCCAAGAAGAGCTACGACTTCCTCCGGCTCACCACCGAAATGATGGTCGCCGAAGTGGCCCGGCTGCGCGATGAGTTCGAAGAGCTGCTGAAAAAAGTCGAAGCCATCGAACAGCGCTACTCCGAAGAAATCGGCCTCACCAAAGTGCTGGGCGAAGGCGTGGAGCTCGGCAAAAAGCGCGATAGCCTAGTAACCCGCATCAACGACGAACAAGAGCGCCGCCAACAGCTGGAACTGGAGGTGAAAGCCCTCGCCACCGCCGACAACGATTTTTATCGGCAGGCGTTCACCCGGCTGCAACAGTTCTTGGGCTCGATGAACGAATCGGCGCTGGCCGCCAAAACGCGTAGCACCGCCACGCCGCATGATGACCGCTTGTTCTCCGAAATTACCGCGCTGAACGATCGGCTTGATGCGGCGCACCGACAGAGCGAAGTGCTCAGCGCCAATACGCAGTACGCCGTCCAGCGCGCTTCGGGCCTGGCCGAGCTCGCCCGCCGCTTCCGCGCCGCCGAGTACGACAGCAGCCGCTCGATGTTTCCGCCGAATCTCGATCTCACCGAGTACCTCAGCCGTTACCTGCGCGGCAGCATGAGCATCGACGCGATTTGGAATCTCCTCCAGCAGCACCAAGAGTTCGCCCCCACCTGGGCCGAACAACACGGCGGCCGCTCGCGCAGCGTGATCGATAGCGAGTTCGGCTACGTAATGATGCGCGTGCTCGCCGAGGTGGCCGGCGCTGTGATAAGCCACTCGATGCGCGGCGGTGGTGGCGGCGGCGGCTGGAGCGGCGGCGGGCGGCCTTCGAGCTCGCCGGCGCCTTCGATCCGGCGGCCCTCAGGCGGTGGATTTACCCGCGGGCGCGGGTTCTAAATCGATAGCCGGAGCGCCACGCGGTCCCCAGTCGAGTCTCCACCGCGGATCGCGTGGCGATCCGGCCATTGAAGCATTTCTCTGCTACCCCCGGCACGCCCGCTCCGTTACAATCCGCACTGCAGCATGCGGTTTGATTCTTCCCGACGCGGAGCGTTCGATGGCCATCAAGTTTGCTTGCCCCACGTGTCAGCACGCCTTCAAGACCGACGAAAAGTTCGCCGGGCGGCAGGCGACGTGTCCGTCTTGCCAGAACAAGCTGACGATCCCCAACGCCGCGAGCGCTGAGCCGGAGCTCATTCCGGCGGTCGATCGTCCGGTGGCGTACAATCCCAAGCCTTCGCGATCGGCTTCGCCGCCATCACGGCCGTTCGATGATGGCGACCTGAACGAAAACTTCAATCCCTTCGCTTCCCCTCAAGCGGAGGACACGCGGCCAACTTTCGCGGCAACTGGTGAGTATGAAACGCCAGACTTTGTGGAGTACGGTGGCACTTTAACGCGATGGGTCGCTTCGATCTTGGATTGTTTAATCACTGGTTTCGTTTTAATCATCGGGATTGTGATCATTGGCATCGGCGCCGCAACGTTTATTGGGGCTGAACTCGAAGCGGACGAAGAAAGCCCCATTGTATTAGTGGTGGGGCTAATGTTCTATGCGATTTTGTTTGGTGTGCCGTGGCTCTACGAAGCCTTGATGGTCAGTTCATCGAGACAGGCCACGCTTGGCAAGCTGGCCCTGGGCTTAAAGGTAACTGATTTGAACGGACAACCGGTGAGCTTCGGGCAAGCGACGGGGCGACATTTCGGAAAATACATATCGGGCTTACTGTTCGGATTGGGTTACTTTATGCAAGCGTTCGATCCGAAAGGACAGGCCCTGCACGATAAACTAGCGGGGTGTTTGGTGATCCGATCGCGGTGAACCACACGTCCGCTCGCAGCGTAGTAAGGCCCATCTATACGGCCGTTTTTGAGGAAACTTTTATGCTCCGCATCACGCCAATTATCGCCGCTCTCGCCCTTTGCCTCGGAGTTACCCGCATGACCGCCGCCGCTGATCCCGCTGCCGCCAATTCGGAAGCGACCGGCAAGCTCGCCGAAGCCACTTTTGGTGGCGGCTGCTTCTGGTGTACCGAAGCCTATTTCCTGGAGCTCAAAGGGGTCGAGAAAGTCGTCTCCGGTTACAGCGGCGGGCAGGTCGAGAACCCCACCTACGAGCAGGTCTGCACCGGCCTTACGGGGCACGCGGAGGTGATTCACATCACGTACGACCCGGCCGTGGTGCCGTTTGAAACGCTGCTGGAAGTCTTTTGGAAAACGCACGACCCCACCACGCTCAACCGCCAAGGGGCCGACGTCGGCACGCAGTACCGCTCGGTTATTTTCTACCACGATGAAACGCAGCGGAAGCTGGCCGAAGAGTACAAGGCGAAGATCGACGCGAGTGGAGCATTCAGGGACCCCCTCGTCACCGAGATTTCCCCCTTCACCAAGTTCTACCCGGCGGAAAAGTACCACCAGAACTATTTCGCCCTCAACCCCCGAGATCGGTACTGCCGGGCGGTCCTCGTGCCGAAACTCAAAAAGTTCCGCGCGGTGTTTGAGGATGAGTTGAAAAAGAAGAAGGACGATTAACCACTTCCACCGTAGCACGGGACCGAAGACCCGTGCGAAACTCCTGCGCGACCGTACGCGAGCGTGTGGCAGTTCATAACCCACGGGAGTTCGGTCCCGTGCTACGACGACGCGCTATTCCCCACCCCGGTACATGTTTTGGTTGAGTGGGTTGCGGCGCGAAGTGAGTGGCCCGCCGCCGGCATCTTCAGCGATGGCGTTGATCACCATCAAGAACTTCGCGTCGCAGTCGTCGGCGAAGTGGACCAGCATCGCTTCGGGAGTCATCGGCGGCTTGGGCGAACCCCACTCCGGCAGGCGCTGATGGGACACGATGATGTGTTCCAACCGCAGCAGCATTTCGGCATCCAGCTTTTCGGCCAGCAGTGAATCGCGCACGAGATCGCGCCCTTGCAACACGTGGCCGATCAATCCGCCGGAGGCGGTGTACTCGGCGCCCATCGGCGTGGTGCGCAATTCCTGGATTTTGCCGATGTCGTGCAGCATGGCGCCCGCCACCACGAGGCCCTTGTCGAGCGGCGGCGTGGCGTGCGGGTAAATCTCCGCGTAGTAGTTGGCCAGGTACGCCGCCGTACGAGTGACGTTCCGCACATGCTCCAGCCACCCGCTGATGTACGCGTGATGGTTACGCACCGCCGCGGGCCAGACCAATAAGCACTCTTTGTGCTCCTCGAAGAGCCCCACCACCAGTTCGCGCAGCGGCTCGCAGGTGATGTGCTCCGCGGCCAGGGCCATGAGGTCCGCGTACATCTCCGCCGCTTCGAACCGCGACCGCGGCTGGCACATTAGCGGATCAAACCCATCGGCCGAGTCGCCCGGCTCGACGGGCCGAATCTTGCGAATTTCGAGCTGCGGGCCGTAGTTCGTCTCGCGGTAGAGCGTGCGCAGTTTGTAAAACTGCCCGACCTGCCATTCGTCGCGACAGGGAACGCACAGCGGCGCATCGCTCCAAATCGGAAAGGTGACATCCCGCTTCGCGTCCCGAAACGTCACGCGATAGTACGGCTTATTGTCCCGCGTGAGGAGTTGTTGTTTATCCGCCAAGAGCGCAAAACAATCCGCCTCCTGCCCATCGGTCAGCTCCGAGAGCGCGACGATCGGGTTGGTTTCAAACAGGGACATACGAAGATTTGACCGCGAACGTCGCGAAGGGATGCGAATGGGTTTGTTTTAGGATAACCAACAACAGGCGACGGTGAAATTGTAGGAGGCCTCCTACAATTTCATTTTTTTGCGTCTCTCGCGGTTAGGAACTTAATTGAACCCCAGCTTCGCTTTCCGCTCCGCCACCAGCCCGTCGAGCATCGCCTGGAGCGAGTCGGCGGTGGCTTGCATCGCGGGGTCCACCTCGGCGGCGCGGTCACGTTCGGGGGAGACGGCAATCGCTTCGCCCACCACCATCGTGCAGTGCAGCGGGCCGTGATAGTTGGATCGGTCGGTGAAGTCCTCTTCCATTCGCTCCACCGTCTCCAAGAGCCGTTCGGGCAAATCATCTTCGCCGCGCACATAGTCCCGCGGGTAGTGCGAAATCTGTTGAATGTAGTAACAAGCCGCTAGGTCCTGCCAGCGCGCCGTCCGTTCGTCCGGAGTGCATTTCTTCTCGATCAGATCGGGGAGAATCGCAGCTCGAATGTTCTTCACCCGCGCCACGACTCCGGTCGCTTTGTTACGACAGTTCCATTTGGCTTCGAGCCGTTCGAGCACTTCGACGATCAGCCTCTGCGCCCGTTCGTGAGCATCCCCTTCGCGCGTGGCGCCGAAGTACTCAATCTCCTTCAGAGCCAAGAGCGCCTTGCCGATGTGCCCCAACCGTTCTGCCAGCGGCAAGTGCCGTCGCGGTTGCCAACTGAAACTTTCTTCAAACGCATCGACATCCTTGCCGATGGTCGCCAGCACATCGCCGTCGAACGAGTAGCGAATGGCCACGGGATGAATCACCACGCCCGGCTGCCCTGCCTTCTCCCGCCGCTTAGCCGCCTGCCGTGCGATGAAGCCAGGGCCTTCCATCAGCTCCATGAGCAAATCGTTGTGTCGCGAAACGGCGCCCTCGGGAAAAATGATCAGCGGCCGGCGCCCCGCCACCAGGAGATCGATCGCTTGGTTCACCGCCGCGCGGTCGTTCCCTTCGCGATAGACACTAAAGGCGCCCATCCGCTGAATCATGAACCGCTGGTACCAACCTTGCTTGAACAAGTGCCAACTGGCCATCGAGAACGTTTCGATCCCCATATGCCCCGCGAGATAGCCAATCGCCATCGGGTCTGAAAGCCGGCAGTGGTTCGGCGCAATAATGGCGCCCATTCCCGCATCGATCGAAGCTTTCAGCCGCTCAGTATGCCGGCATTCGAACGAGTGGACGGCGAAATTCTTTCGCATGTAACCCCGCAGCCGAAACCGCAGCAGCCAGCACCACCAATCCGATTCCATTGGCGGCACGAACACGTACGGTTCTTCGAGGATGATGTTTTGCATGCGGAAATGGGTAGAGGGCAGCAGGCGGAGGGCAGTGCGGAGGTTACAGATTACGCAGGCTGCATAGGCGTCGCCAGCATACCGGTCAACGGCCGAGATTGCCCAGGGGAGTTTTGGGGCAGGAGGTCGAAAGGTCGAAAGGTCAAAAGGTGGAAAGGAACTAACGTGGGAATCGGAGCTGTGCCATTTCCACCCTTCGACCTTTTTCACTTTTCGACCTTTCGACCCACTCTTACGTGCCCCTCAAAAAACAGCTCCGTCCGAAGCGCGCAACCACGGCGGTCGAGACCGACGAGTGGGTCGCGGCGTTCGTACGCTACCTGCGGACCGAATGTCACTTGGCAGAGAACACGGTCGCCGCCTACGGCCGGGATTTGCGCCGGCTGACCACTTGGCTCGCCGGGCGGCGACTCGCGAATCTGAAAGTGAGCGATCTGTCGGCCTACCCTGCGTGGCTGGCCGAACAGGGGCTCGCCACGGCGAGCATCGCCCGGCATGTTGTGTCGCTAAAAGTCTTCTTCAAATACCTGCAGCTCGAAGGCCTGCTGAACGACAACCAAGCGTCGCTGCTCGACGCGCAAAAACTGTGGCAACGCATCCCCACGGTGCTGAGCGTGCAGCAGGTCGAAGCGCTGCTGGCCGCGCCAAAAGTCGGTGAAGCGTGGTGGCGGCGCGATCGCGCAATGCTCGAGATGCTCTACGCCAGCGGCTGCCGCGTCTCCGAGCTCGCCACACTGCGCCTGGTCGATCTGCGCCTCGCGGAAAAAGTAGCAACCTGCCACGGCAAGGGAGACAAACAGCGTCTCACGCCGCTCGGCCGCCGCGCGTGCGAAGCGATCGCGATGTATCTGGAGCACGAACGCCCCAAACTGGCCGCCCGCCGCGATCCGCCGTGCGACCGGGTGTTCCTCTCCCCCCGCGGTGACGGCCTGCGCCGGGAACGCATCTGGGAGATCGTCAAGCACGCTGCCGCAGTGGCCGGCGTATCCGACGACATCAGCCCGCACTCGTTACGCCACAGCTTCGCCACGCATCTGTTGGCCGGCGGCGCCGATCTCCGCAAAGTACAAGAAATGCTTGGCCACGCCAGCATCGCCACGACGCAGATTTACACCCACGTCGATCACTCCCGCCTGAAGAAGGTCCACGAGCAATTCCACCCGCGGGGCTGACCCCTCGTTTGCGACTTAGCGCTCCGTCGCTACTCCCTTAATTCGTTGCGCGCACAGGACCGTTGGAATCAATCCAACCCATTGCTCCAGAGTTTCTTTTCGCGGACAATCGGGACCTTTTCCGCAATCTCTCCCACGAACTGTCCCCCATGACCGACCTCCCCCTCGAAATCTCCTGCCGCGAAACCCAGCGCCTGCTTGAAGAGAATCCTTCCGCGCTGCTGGTCGATTGCCGCGAACAACACGAATACGAATTGGTGAAGATTCCCACCGCGAAGCTCATCCCCATGAGTGCGTTTCAGGTCCGAGTTGGCGAGCTCGAGCCGCACCGCGAGCAGCCAATCATCATCCACTGCCACCACGGCGGACGCAGCGCCCAAGTCGCCATGTGGCTCCGCGGCCAAGGCTTCCCCACCGCCCAAAGCATGGCCGGCGGAATCGATGAGTGGGCGACCGAAATCGAACCCGGTTTGCCCCGGTATTAAGGGGTGGCTGGAGTCGGCGCGTCAGCCGCCCCCATCAGTGGTGAGTAGTTTTCCAGCGCCGCTGGGGTCTCGACCCCAGCCCACCCGCCCGGCCCCCTTGCCCGAACGGCCTTCCTATGGCATCCTGAGCCCCTTGAGAGCCGCTGTGGCGGAACTGGCAGACGCGCATGGTTCAGGTCCATGTGCCCGCAAGGGCGTGGGGGTTCGACTCCCTTCAGCGGCACTCTTTCTTTCGTCGGTCGGGCATTCTTGCCTGACTGTGGGTCAGACTTTCTAGTCTGACGGCACCGAGAGTTCGGTCACCGCGAGAGTCAGGCTAGATAGCCTAAGTTGCCGACCCCTCCTCAGAGGGATATCGTATTGCATCAATCCGCAGCTTTTGTGAGGCGCCTGTTGGCAATGTTGCGCTTGTTTCGCCGCTCTTGTCCTGTTTTGGCCAATTTTTTTAGCCAGTTGCGGGCAGTCGTTCTCACACGCGGTCAGCCGAAAAAGCCTAGCTTACTTCCACAGCACCGACGCTACGCTGGTCAGCACATAGAGCCCCAGCATGATCCACCACCCGGCCAAAATCGGCGCCGGTGGTTGATAGCCGGCGACATACAAGAACACGCCGGCAACGGTTAGTAGCCCCAGCGTCGAAGCCACCGCTACCGGCGGGACAATCTGAAACAGCCCGCACGCCACCGCCGCGATCGTCATGCCGATCATCAGTTCCTTCATCGAGAATTGCAATCGCCACGGCGGCCGCGAAGTGAGCTGCCGCACGAACGATTCCACCGGCTCCTCCTCGTCTTCCAGCGGCGCATCGTAGATCGACTGTCCCCGCGCCTGGGCCACCAGTTTCTTCCGTCGGGCCGAAAGCTCTTCCAGTCGCCGGTTCTCCTGGTAGGCGAGATAGCTATGGATGCCGATGAGAAACACTAACAGGCCCATCACCAAGAACGCGAAGATAGCGCCGACCGAGACCACCTTCGCGATACTAATCGCGACCGCCACCACCGTCATCAAGATCAGCAAGTGCCGCGTGGTGAACTGAAATCGCCAGCCGCTGAAATCGAAGTCGACGTCCGCACGGTTGTGCATCTCGTCTTCAAGCTGTTGCACCTTGGCCGCTTCACCCGCGCGCGTCACTTCCACCTGCGTTTCACGCCGCTGCCGCTCGAGCACCTCGGCATCGGGCGGCTCGACTTCGTATTCATCATCGTCGACAGGCGTTGGATCGCGGTCCATTATTCGGGCGCGGGCTCAGCGGCGTCCTGCTCCGGCGTCACAACTTTCCGCGCCGCATGCTGGTGCGGCTGCGGCTCATCCGCGGGCGTAAACTTTATCGAAACCGAGTTAATACAGTACCGCTGGTTGGTCGGCGTGCCGTTAGGTTCGTCGAACACATGCCCCAAATGCGAATCGCACCGAGCGCAGGTCACTTCCGTGCGAATCATGCCGTGGGAGCGGTCGCGACTCAGCTTCACGTGGTCTTCCGCTTTGGCCGCGTAGAAGGCTGGCCAGCCACAGCCCGAGTTAAACTTGGTGTCGCTCTCAAACAACACCAGCCCGCACGCCGCGCACGAATAACTCCCTGGTTCAAAGTGGTGATCGTACTCGTTGACGAAGGGGCGTTCCGTCCCCTTTTCTCGCAGCACGTGAAACGCCTCGGCGGAAAGGAGCTCCCGCCATTCGGCTCTCGTTTTGACAACTTTTTCCATGGCAGGCTTCTTCTTTCTTCGGTCAGCGGACCTGTTCTTCCGGGTCAGAGTCGACTCGGCGGCGTTGGTTGTGACGGCGGATGTCGGCGGCGCGGCTACCACGGGCGCGACGTACCACACCTGGCGCCCCACTGCGAGCAGGGTAGCGAACAGCACCAAGAACTTGCAAATCTTCATTGCTCAGGCCCCGGCAACGAGGGAAAGGAACTTACGGCCTCCGTTAATCGTATCACCCGGCTCTGGCCGTAAGCAACAGCTTCCTCCCCACTGGCGAGGGAAACGGCAAACTTCCGGCCCTTTGGGGCGTTAGAATCCGCATTTTTTTACGCAACTCACTTGCAACTCGTTCGCCGGATCGCGACACTTAAGCAGGTTCCCATCCTTGAGGGCCCGCCTCCCGGCCGAATGGCCCCCGCCCCCTGCCCCTGGCACATCGCCGCTATGCACTACCTGCTCACCGCCCTCGGCAGCTACGGCGACATCCACCCGATGATCGGCCTCGGCCAAGCCCTCCGCCGCCGTGGAGCAAGAGTCACGCTCGCCGCCAATCCGCACTTCGCCGATGTGATCGAAGGCGCCGGCCTCGAACTCGCCCCGCTCCTCACCGCCGAGGACTATGCGGAGATGACCCAACACCCGCGGCTATGGCATCCGCGGAAAAGCTTGAAGGTGGTCTTTGAATGGGCGACCGTGAAAGCACTCCGGCCGCTCTACGAACTGATCCAGCAACACTACATCCCCGGCGAAACGGTCATCGGCGCGCACGGGCTGGATGTCGCCAGCCGGATCGCCGCCGATGCGTTCGGCGCCCAAGTCGCTTCAATCGTTTACGCCCCGCAAGCCTTGTGGAGCGATGTCCATCCACCAAAAATGACCGGCGGCTGGACCGGCCCCGAAGTGCCGCGGTGGCTCAACCGCTTCCAGCTTTGGCTCGGCAACCAACTACTGGTGAACTGGAAGCTCGCCGATCCGGTGAATCAATTCCGGCAGGAACTCGACCTGCCGCCAATCAAGAACTTCTTCCCCGAGTGGTGGTACGACAACGAACAAACCATCTGCCTCTTCCCCGAGTGGTTCGCCCCGCGCCAACCCGATTGGCCCCCCGGCGCCTTGCTGACCGGGTTTCCGTTATGGGATGGCGGCGACGACGCGCCGTTGCCCACCGCCGTCGAACACTTCCTCTCCGCCGGCACGCCGCCGATCGTCTTCACCCCCGGCACTGCCAACCGCATGGGCGCTAAGTTCTTCGCCACCGCAGCGGAAGTCTGCGCGAAGCTCGGCCGCCGCGGCATCTTCCTCACCAAGTACGCCGAGCAGGTCCCCGCGAAACTGCCGGCCGAGATCGCCCACTTCAGCTTCGTGCCGCTCAGCCAACTGTTGCCGCGCTGCGCGGCGTTCGTCCACCACGGGGGCATCGGCAGTTGTGCCCAAGGACTCGCAGCGGGCTTACCGCAGCTTGTTCAGCCGCTCGCTTACGACCAGCTCGATAACGCCGATCGCTTGCGCCGGCTCGGCGTCGGTGAATTCCTCTCGCCCCGCCGCTTCACCACGGCCCGCGGCGCCGCGGTTCTCGGCCGCTTGCTAACCACGCCTGCTGTGAAAGAAAAAGCCCGCAAGCTGCAAGCCCTGTGCGATCGCGATGCGGCAATCGATGCGACCTGCGACGCGCTACAAGCGATGCGTGCCGCGCCGTCAGAATTGCTGACCGTCTAGCGCCACGTACGACGTGCTTCTCAGCCCGTCGAGCAGCGGTCCCGCCCTTAGTAAAGCGGCACTTCCCGACGGGCTAAGAAGCCCGTCGTACGTGAAGAAGACCCATCCAACAAAAACTCAATCTTCCTTAATCGTCCGCTGCAACTGAATCACCTGCGAGCGAACCTCTTCCATGCTGGGGTTCAGCCGCAGCGCCCGGCGGAAAGCTTCGAGCGCCGCCACGGGATTGTCTTGCAGCACATAACACTGCCCCATGCCGGCGGCCGCGGTGAAGTGGTACGGATTGATCTCGAGCGCCTGGTGGCAATCGCGGATGGCCGCGTCGTATTTACCTTGGTGATAGTACGCCGTGCCCCGTTGGCACCACGCTTCGGCAATCCAGGGCGACTCATGTATCAGCAGCGTCGCCAGCCGCACCGCTTCGTCGTGCTGTTTGGTTTGGTTGAGCCGAACGATAGTCCGCAGCGACAGTCTTTGCTCCCGGCTCCCCACCCGGCACCACAAATCGCGAATGCCATTCTCGGCCAGCGTCCGCACGCCCCGGTCGCGATCCACCAGCGCTCGGCCCATCACGGTGTTCGAGGTGTAATCCCCCATGTAACCCAGCGCTAGCACCGCTGCGCGGCGGGAGTAGCGTTCGCCGGTGGAAACGAGCCGTTCGATCGTCGCACAGGTATAGCGCCGCGCGACCCCTTTGATGAACGCCGCCGAGTCTTGGTCCTCGAGGTAGCGCTCATAGAGCGACACAATCAATGGTTCACGTTGCGACTCGTACGACACGTTCGGATTCCCTCGACCGCCGATGTTTTTCGGCTGCAAAGGCTGCGGATCACGCTTTCAATGCAGCCCTCTACTTCCGAGTGTAATCAGGGGTGCAAACTGCACAACAAAAAATCTCGTTGAAAGCGCCGCGGAAAATAAATGCATGACCGGCCGCTATTTTGCTTGACATTCCTGTAGCGGCGGTTCTCTGCGACAATGCCCCTTGGGCCCGCGTTTCGCCGGGCGTTTACTCCTGTTTTGCTGCTGCATTAAGGCCCACTACCGTGCGGATTGTAGCGATACTCGTGATCGTGTTGGCTCTGTTGCGGACAGGCGAATTGCCCGCTGCGCCCCCGCCGCTGCCAGCAGTGCGGGCAACGGTCACGTGGCGTGAAGTCCCACTTGGCCAGGCGCTCGAACGAATCGCCCAACAAGCCCAGCGACCGCTCTTCATCGATCGGCGCGTTGATCGCAGCGGGCTTTTCGACTTCACCGCGAATGAAGAGCCGCTCGATCTGCTGCTGACAAAGTTGCTCGCACCGCTGGAACTCGGTTACGGCGAAGTCGAGGGGCTGCTATATGTCGGCCCGCAATCGACGGCGTGGGAAATGCGCACACTATGTCAACTCGCACAACAGCGCGCGATGAAAACACCCGCAGCCCTACGAACCAAGCTGCTCGCGCGGTCGCCGCTGAGCTGGCCGCGACTGACGGAGCCGCGCGGGCTGATTGTGAGACTCTGTGAGGAGCGTAAAGTCTTGCTCGATCGCGCCGAGGAATTGCCGCACGACTTATGGGCGGCGGGATCGTTGCCGCCACTCAATTTCGCGAAACAATTAACGCTGCTGCTCGTCGGTTTCGAGCTCGACTGGCGGGTCACCGATTCGGGCCGAGCGATTGAACTCGTGCCCCTCGTTCATCCAGAGCACTTCGAGTTAGCGTATCCGCGGGAACGAGTCGATGCGGCGCTCGCGCGCCGGCTCGCGTCAAAGGAACCCGGCGCTAAGGTGCGGTTAAATCGGCAGGAAGTTTTGGTATTCGGATCGCGAGAAGTTCACAAGCAGTTGATGCAGCCGCATTAGCCATCCTAGGGCGATGCCCTAGGCTACGATGACGGGTTGGCCTTCAGCCAACATTTGCGTGGTTGACTCAATCGAATCAACGGAATCTGTACTCGACACAATCCCCTGTCTTTGCTCCGCACATCACTCCCCCGCTGACCCCAACCCCGCCAAGAACTCCGCCATCTCTCCCGCCGCGTGGCCATCGCCCACCGCTCGCGCCGCTTCGATGCCGGCCCGCAACCGTTCGCGGGCCTCATTGATCCGCTCCAGCCGCGTGAGCTGCTGCGCCGCCATAAAAAACGCCGCGACATACGGCGGCTCTTCACCCGCCAGCTCTGCGAACGCCCTCAGACTCGCATCATGCTCCCCCGCTTTGTCGAGCTCCATCGCGAGACTATAGCGCAAGAACTGATCGTGCGGTTCGTCGAGGAGGAGAGTGCGGATTTTTTCGAGACGGGTGGGCATGGGGTGTTTGCTTGATCTTTTTATCGGATGATCGCTCGAAGACTACTACAGTGAATTAGTATGCTCGCGCTCTAGTCGGTTAATGTAATGCTCCGTAACGTAACTCCGTATCGCGTCCAAAGCTACCCGACGCGTGTCATCTCGCGGACTGCTCCGCTCAAGTTCGTCAAGCAGATCCATTGCTTCGATGTGCCGTCCTTGCTCTGCATAGCCCTTACACAATTTAGCAACGCAGTTCATATGGCTGTTCTTCGAAAGCTTACAAGCCTCTTCGAACTGCTTGACCGCTTCCGTTAAATAAGCCTCTCGCTTTTCTGCATCGACCTCTTCGTTTTCGGCTTTCCTGAAAAATCGCTCGCCGACAAGTTCTGACAAGGCGTGGTTTCTCGGCCCGATCGTGCGACTCTCTGTAAGAATCGCTGTTGCGCGCTCAGTGCTTCCTTTCTGAATAAGGGCAGCACCGAGGTATTCAAGTGATTGGCGATTTCGTGGCCACAATGCGACAGACTTCTCCAAGTCCTTGAGTCCCTCATCTAACCTGTTCGCACCAATGTGCATCATTCCTCGACCACAAAGCAAGCGACCATTGTACGGGTCTTTTTTAATCGCGACGGTTAGCAGATTTATTGCTTTATCAGGATTTTTGTTGACTTTGTAGGCTACCCAGCCTGCTCCAAGAAGCACGTCGACCGATGAAGTGCTCTCATTCCAAGATGTCGCTTGCAGAACTTTATTGAGGACATCAACGCGGCCAGTGTTAAGTATTACCGCAACTAGCAGCGAAGCCGTAGAATCATCGATTCTCTTCCTGCAAAACGAATCGATGCCCGACTGTTTACCTTGATCTTGAAACAATTCCGCTAGTGCCAGAATTGCCGTGGCATATTCTGAAACGCTACCGCACTTTCTGATTCGGTCCACATTCACATCGAGAGAATCGATGTCGCTAGAGAG
Source organism: Pirellulales bacterium (assembly GCA_022841705.1). GTDB lineage: Bacteria > Planctomycetota > Planctomycetia > Pirellulales > Lacipirellulaceae. The sequence goes on along the minus strand of JALHQZ010000001.1, from coordinate 1,588,776 downwards.
AATCTGAAGATGAACGAGCCGAGCAATAGAATCCGGATCCTTTCGCTCATCAGACTTTTGTGCAATTAGCTCTCGCTTAGCTTTCTCAGCATTCAAAAGCGAGATCGAACTGACCCAGCCAGAACATGGACCGCTTAGCCAAATCTGATCTTCCTTCAAACAGCCAATTACTCCCACAGTTCCTTGTCGAATCTGTCGGCCTGCGTCAATCCCAGCATTCACCGTGCAGTCCTGAACGACAACAACGGTATCGCCGGGTTCAAAAGAATTGTCAGATTGTGCCAGCACACTTGAGCAGAACACAGCGACTTGCCAAATCGCGTAATACACTCTCATAATAAACACAGCTCGTTCGCTGGAAGAAAAAGTGAGCAGAAGTGTAGTCGCTTTCCTGGAAATTAACTTGAACCCGCGTTGCAGCAGTTTCACAAAGACTCAGTAACCTTTACTAACCGCCCCTCACTCTCCGGTGTCTCCCCCAACGTCGTAATCCACAACTCCCCATTCGCCCCAAACGCCAGCGCACTCGGCCGAGCCAGCGTGAGCAGCTTCTCCGCGCGAACAGCCCCACTCCCCGCGGAATCAATCCGATACAACCCACCATTCGCCGGGTCATTCAAATTGAGATCAAGCACATACAACTGCTTCGTCGTTGGCGAATAAGCGAACGCCACGGCGTCGATTAGCGGCAGGTCGAGGTCGAGTCGCAGGGCGTCAGACTCGGCGGTGGGATCGAAAAACTTGAGGCGACTGTCGGCGGTGGCAGTCCAGCCGCCGGTTTCTAGGATCACCAAGTGGCCGCTCTTGCTGCCGTTGGCCATTGCGGGGGAGGTAACATTGATCGCGGGCGCGGGTTGGAACTCCGAGAGCACGCCCAGGTTGTGCCGCGAGCGCTGGACGCTCGGTTCGTCGCCGCGGACGGGCACGTAGCAGTAACGCTCATCGAGTCCAGGATGACCGAGCACGCTGTTCGCGCCAATGCTGATCGGCAACGACTGCTCGGCCTCTTGCTCGGTTAGTGGTTTTCCATCACCGCCGATTGAGTAGACGCGAACCGCCCGGCCGGCGCTATCGGTCGCCGCGAAGAGTTGCGGCGTGAGGCTCACGAGACAGATCGGCGTCGGCTGTCCGCCACGCGGCTGGGTGATCTGCTGCTGGGCCGCCTGCCACTGCACCAGCTTGCGACTCTCGCCGGAACTGGAATCGACGACGGAGATCGAGCGTGAACCTGCTTCGGCCACAACGACTTGAATTGCGTTGCCATCATCAGCCGCCATCACCGCCACGCCACTGGGCCAGTTGAGGCCGCTGGCGACGACTTCGGTTTGTAGCTCGGCAGCGTACCCGCGAGCGGCAGAGGCGAGCGTCAGCAGGATGGCGCAGCGCAGGTTCATCCGGCGTGGGCCGCTTCGTACGCGGTGATCTTGTCGGCAAACTGCAAGGTGAGACCGATATCGTCGAGCCCGTTCAGCAAACAGTGCCGGCGGAACGGTTCCACCTCGAACGATGCCCGGAAGCCGTGGTCATCGCGCAGTTCGCATTTGTCGAGATCGGCGGTGAGCTGGTAACCCTTGTGCTTTGCCGCGCGCTGAAACAACTCCTCCACTTGCGCTTCGCTCAGCACAATCGGCAGCATCCCGTTCTTAAAGCAGTTGTTGTAAAAAATATCGGCAAAGCTCGGCGCCACCACCACGCGGAAGCCGTAATCCTCCAGCGCCCACGGCGCATGTTCCCGGCTCGACCCCGACCCAAAGTTGCGCCGCGCGAGCAGCACGCTCGCCCCCTTCGCCTCCGGCCGATTCAGTTCGAACGTCGGGTCCTCGCTGCCATCTTCCTTCCGGCGCCAATCCCAAAATAAAAACTCGCCGAACCCGGTGCGCTCAATCCGCTTGAGGAACTGCTTCGGAATGATTTGGTCGGTATCAACGTTGGCCCGGTCCATCGCAACAACGAGCCCGGTGTGGAGAGTGAAAGGTTTCATGGGTCTATCGCCGATGTATTTTTGGTAAGTAGTTAAAAAGAAATGAATTACTTCCACTCCCGAATATCCACAAAATGCCCCTCAATCGCCGCGGCGGCCGCCATCTCAGGCGAGACCAAGTGCGTCCGGCCACCACGCCCTTGCCTGCCTTCGAAGTTCCGGTTCGAGGTTGAGGCACAACGTTCGCCGGGCGCCAGCTTGTCGGGGTTCATCGCCAAACACATGCTGCAGCCCGCTTCGCGCCAATCGAAACCCGCCTCGCGGAAGACTTCGTCGAGCCCTTCCGCTTCCGCTTGAATCTTTACCTGTCCGCTGCCGGGAACCACCATCGCGCTCACATGGCTGGCAACCTTCTTCCCCTTAGCCACTGCGGCGGCGGCGCGAAGGTCTTCGATCCGGGCGTTGGTGCAACTGCCGATGAACACCCGGTCGAGTTTCAAGCTGGTGATCGGCGCCCCGGCCGACAGGCCCATGTACTCCAGCGCTTGGGCCGTCGCCTTTTGCTCGGTGGGATCGCTGAAGTCTCCCGGCGCCGGCACCTTTGCATTCACGCTGGTCACTTGCCCGGGGTTGGTGCCCCAGGTGACTTGCGGGGCGATGTCCGCCGCGGCAAACACAAGTGACTTGTCGTACTTGGCGCCCGGATCGCTCGGTAGTTTGCGCCACTCGGCAACCGCTTTGTCCCACGCGGCGCCTTGCGGGGCGAACTCGCGGCCTTTGAGATAGGCGAAGGTCGTTTCATCCGGCGCGATCATGCCGGCCCGGGCGCCCGCTTCGATCGACATGTTGCAGATCGTCATCCGGTTTTCCATCGTCAGGTTGCGCATCACTTCGCCGGTGTACTCGATGCAGTAACCCGTGCCGCCGCTGGTGGTGAGCTGGCCGATGAGATACAGGATCACATCTTTCGCCGTGACGCCGTGACCGAGCTTGCCATCGACCCGCAACTCAAGCGTCTTGGGCTTGTACTGGAGCAGCGTTTGCGTCGCGAGGACATGCTCGACTTCGCTGGTGCCGATGCCGAACGCCAAGGCGCCAAACGCGCCGTGCGTGCTGGTATGGCTATCGCCGCAGACGATGGTCATCCCCGGTTGGGTGTAGCCCAGCTCGGGGCCAATGACGTGGACAATTCCCTGCTTCGCATCGCCCAGGTCGTAATACTTCACGCCAAACTCGGCGCAGTTATTGCGGAGCGTGTCGATCTGCTGCTTCGAGATCGGGTCGGCAATCGGCAACCGGCGATCGCTGGTCGGCACATTATGGTCCGCCGTGGCGATGGTTCGCTCGGGTCGGCGAATCGTGCGACCCGCGAGTCGCAGCCCTTCAAACGCCTGCGGGCTGGTTACTTCGTGAACCAGATGCAGGTCGATGTACAAAATCGTCTGCCGACCTTCCTCGGCATGAACGACGTGGTTGTCCCAAATCTTCTCAAACAACGTCCGCGGCATGATCGTTAAAAATCGCGAAAACAAGGCACCGTTTAACCGGCAGTGGGGGCCAAACCAAGCGTATTCCCCAGACCTTTAAGATACGCCGCCGGTTCGCTCGGTGGTAGGCGGCCGCGAAAACCCTGGATTTGGTGGAGAGTTGCGAGATAATGCAGCATCGCATCCCGCACCATAACCCGCTGCTCGGCCCATGAGTGACTTTAACTTTCCTTCGCGACCTTCGCTCTTTAGCCGTACCTTGCGGGAGTGCCGCGATTTGTACTTGAGCGCCGGGCATCTGATCGCCAGTGAGCATCCGGGGCTCGTGAAGACGACCGACGGTGATTTCGTCCAGCTTATGGATGATCTGCACCGCACGCTGGTGATGAAAATCTACCTCACGCTGTGCGAAGCGGACCAAACTTGGAGCAAGGAAGAACGCTTTCTGGCCGAGGTGCTGTGCCATCATCTGTTCGATCAGTGGCTGGAAGGTGAACAGCTTTCCGCCACCATGAAGCGGGCGTCCACCGAAGCGGCGAAGCTCAAGTGGTACAGCATGATTCGGCCGTTCGATCAACTGGCGCCACTGCGGCCAAGAATCTCGGAACTTGAAACGATCATTGCGCGACTGGCGAATCTTATCGCGCGAGCTGATGGCGCGCTCAACGACGCCGAGCTTGCCGCAATTAAGTCCTTGCAAGATGAAATCTCTTCGCAACTGAAAGAGATTCCGCTCGATGAGAACAGTGAAGAGCAAGAGGAACGTTCGGCCGGCGCGATTGAACAACAACGGGCCGAAGAGCCGACGATCTACACCGCCGCCAATCCGCATTTGATGGAAGGCTTTGATACGGGCGAAAAGAAAAAGAACCTCGTGAAGAAGCCTGATGATAAACCAGCACAGAAACCAGAACCAGCTAAACCCGCTGCTGAACCGCCGAAGGTTACGCTGGATGAAGCACTCGCCGAACTCGATGGGCTCATTGGGCTCGACAACATCAAGCACGAGATTCGGTCGCTCACAAATTTCCTTCAATTGCAAAAGAAGCGCGAAGCGGCCGGGTTGCCAGAGACGGATATCTCGCTGCATATGGTCTTCACCGGCAATCCGGGGACCGGCAAAACGACGGTCGCGCGGATCGTCGGCAAGATATTTGGCGCGATGGGGATTCTTGCCAAGGGGCACTTAATCGAGACGGATCGCAGCGGACTTGTCGCCGAATACGCCGGCCAAACGGGGCCGAAAACGCAGAAGAAAGTTGATGAAGCGCTCGACGGCATTCTCTTCATCGATGAGGCGTATAGTTTGGTCGCCCAAGAATCCGAAGACCCTTATGGCCGCGAGGCGATTCAAGCCTTGCTCAAGCGGGCGGAAGATGATCGCAAACGGCTCGTCGTGATTCTCGCCGGTTACACCAACGAGATGGAGCAACTGCTCTTGTCGAATCCGGGTCTTTCCTCGCGGTTCAATCGCCAACTGGAGTTTGTCGATTACACGCCGCTGGAGATGTCGCGCATCTTCGGGTTCATGGTGAATAAAAACCATTACCTACTTTCACCCGATGCCAGACTGAAAATCATGCTGGGACTTAAATGGCAGTACGACCATCGCGATCGCCACTTCGGCAACGGTCGGTCGGTGCGGAATACGTTTGAACAAGCAATCCGGCGGATGGCGAATCGGCTGGCCACCAAAGCGGAGTTGACGCAAGAAGAATTGATGACCTTAACCGGACCGGATATCGAATTCGCCGAAGTCCCGGCCGAAGCGTTTGAAGCGGTAGACCAGTCGCTGCTGGAAGTTCGAGTTCGCTGCCCGAAATGCGAGCACTCGAAAGCCATTCCGCCGGAGTTTCTGGGGCAGAAGCTGAAGTGCCCGAAATGTGGGGAACAGTTCGCCGCCGAGTGGGGCGATTTGGCGGCGCTGGCGGGGAACTGAATCCGCCGTCGATTGTTTCACGTGAAACAATTCACGGCGGGAACATTACAAATTTTTGGTGGCTACAAAAGGTACTTGACACGGCGCGCAGCTCTGCTCCATCCGACGTGGCTACAATTTGGGGTTGACAACGACGAGCGGAAATACTTCCTACCACACGAACGAATTAGTTTCAGTTCTCCCCACGAACAACGTCTTTCTGAGTGACAAATGCCTGGGCATTTCGCGACCGCGGTGGCGGGATTCGTTCTGGGAATTCTGGCTGTGGCTGGAGTTGCCGTTATTCGCCAAGCTTTGCTTTATCGCGGACGAAAGACAGTCCAGAAATTGCTGGAGCGACATTTCGGCAAGGATGCGGGCGCGCGAATTGATATTCATTCACGCGACTTTCCCTATCGGGTGGCAGTCGATGCGTATCAAGCGGTTAGCGACTGGATCGCGAAACACGCGCCGAATGGCGTCGCCCTTGGCGTGCCGGTCACGGACACCATGTTTTCGCACTGCGGGATCGCCACGCTGCTGGCGCCCGCGCACGAGCAGGTCATGCCAACGGCGATTGAGTATGAATCGTTCAACGTCGGGGCCGAGCAACCGGCTGCGTGCCCCAAACACGCACTGTGGCTGATCCCGCTAGCGACAGGCCCGGCCGCGATCTTGTGGACCTCCTTCACCGCGCACTCCGGATGTGGATTTACCACGAAGTTGCACCTTGAGTTTGCAGCGCTCCGCGAGGCCCATGATGGTCAATCGGCGACCGATTTCTTTACACTCATCGAACAGGCTATTCAGTCCGCCAGCAGTTATCGTGGCAAGGTCTTATCGCTAGAAGACTCCGGCGGCTACAGCGGCGAGTCGATCGGGCTGAAGGTACACACACTTCGCGAGGTCAGCCGAGAAGAGGTCATCTTGCCGGAAAGCACTCTGCGGCTGCTCGAACGGAACATCCTGCGTTTCACCGAGCAGCGGAGTCAGTTGGCGCGGCTTGGAATGTCAACCAAAAAGGGCCTCCTCTTCTACGGCCCGCCGGGGACGGGCAAGTCACACACCATTCAGTATCTGATAAAATCATTGGCCGGTCACACGACGCTCATTATGACGGCGGAACAGGTGGGACTCTTGGATGAGTACATGGCGCTCGCTCGACTGCTGCAACCGAGCGTGGTCGTGTTGGAGGATGTCGACCTCATTGGTCGTGACCGGGAGCACCAAACCACCTCTGGCGAGTCGCTGCTCAACCGACTTTTGAACGAAATGGACGGCCTGCAGCGCGACACCCAAATCTTGTTTCTGATGACCACCAACCGCCCCGAGACTTTGGAGACGGCGCTCGCTGCGCGACCCGGGCGGATTGACCAAGCGATCGAGTTCCCGCTGCCCGACGAGCACGGTCGGCGGAAGCTGATCCAACTTTATTCGGCTGGGGCCAAGATCGCCGGCGAAGTTGTCGCCCACACCGCTCGCGTGACGGCGGGGGTCAGCGCCGCGTTCATCAAAGAACTCATGCGCCGCGCCATCCAGTTCCATCTTGAATGCAACCCTAACGGCGAGTCGCTGGAACTTTTGCAGAACGATATCGATCAGGCGATTGAGGAGTTGCTGTTCGTGGGCGGCACCTTGAATCGCAAATTGCTGGGGGCTGGCGATGCCGATGGTAGCGACGGTTAACGTCACCCAGCTTTGCTGTCAGAAAGTCGTGGCTGCCAACCTCAGAGGCGTCGCCATCGTCAGAACCACGAAAAAAGCCGCGACCCCGAATGGAGTCACGGCAATTCAAAGTCGGGCCGACAGGATTCGAACCTGCGACCTTTTGACCCCCAGTCAAACGCGCTAGCCAAACTGCGCCACGGCCCGATTTTTGGTTCCCGGAGGGAGGACAAAGCCACGCTCGGGGGAGTTCGGTAGTTTAACCGGGTGGCGGGTACGGGGCAACGGGCGTTTTGGGTGGCGAGACCCGTAACGCGGCTATCGCGTCGCGGCTTACGGCAACGGGACTTCGTAGAGGCGGGCGGTGACTTCGTCGGCTAAGAGGGCGGTGGTCGGAGAGAGGAAGCACGCGGCTTCGATTTGCGTGGGGTTGGTGAGGGGAATGCGAACGTGGGGACCGGCCAGGGGGTGCGCGGGGTCGGGCTGGTCGAACAGCCAGAGGTCCGTGTACGTGGCGACCAGCAGGCGCGAACCATCGGGCAGCGCGTCGGCGGCGGTGACTTGGCCTTGAATGTCAAACGACTCGACGAACGTCAGGTCATTCACTTCGTCCGACTTCATGGTGTCGAGGCGATAGAGGCGCGTTTGGGAATCGCTGCGGTGTTTGGTGAGCAGGTGGATTTTACCCGCCAAGACGAAGATCCCTTCGCAGTCGAAATTGAAATCATCTTTCGGAGCGGGGAAGGAAGTCTGCTCGGGATAGCGCACAAAAATTTTGCGGCGGAAGGTGGTGCGGTCGGCGGTGGGGGCGGGTTCGTCGATGACGTACAGCACCAAGTCGCGGCGGTCGTTGGCGTTGTTGCCCGTGTCGGGGACGATGATCTCGCCTTCAGCAGTCACGGCGATATCCTCCCAATCGACATTGATCGCGCCACCGATCAGCACGCCGGGCGTTTTGGGCGAGCGGGTGCTGGTGAAGACTTCCCCGTCGCGGCGAACCGGATAGACGCGCGGCTCATCGCCGGAGTCGTTGATCATCCAGAACAGGTCGGGCCAATTGCGACTGCGGACGATGCCGGAGTTTTCTTTCGCGGGACCAGGGCCCAAGGGGACGCCGGGGCCGAAGGTGATTGGTTCGGCGGCAAAGATTGGTCCCGTGAGTGCGAGTGCGATCAGGAGAATCGTGTACTGGGGCATGAGCGGTCGCGCGGACAGAGGGTGATGGTGACCGACAGCCTACGGCATGTTTTACGGGGCGCACAGGATGAAATGCGCAAAGTTTAGGTGCCATGCCCACAGCCCGGGGAGGACATGTGATCCGGCAGATGAGCGTTCCCGACATGCCCACGCAGGGCCGTGGGCACGAGATTCGGAGTCCAACGCGCTCCGCTCCGCGTCGCGGCTAAACGGGTATTACTCGGCGGGCGCGGCGGCGGGTTCTTCGACTTCGAAGATGCGTTTGAGGGTCTGGTCGAGGCGGCGCCATTGGCGCGAAACGTCCGACTTGTCGCTGTAGCGGAAAGCGTCGACGAGGTTTTCTTCGCGGAGGTAGTGGAAGCCGGAGACATCCACGCCGCGGCGCATCAGGGCGTCCAGCACGCGGACGACGTGATGGTTGTGATCGTCCACATACACAATCGCTTTGTAGGGCTGCTTCGCGCGGTGGAGCATGGCGATGAGCATGGCGCCTTTGTGTTGGCCGGCGGTCATGAAGACGCCATCGCGGTACGTGGCGGCTTTGGCGGGCTTGAGTTTCATCGCTTCGGCTTCTGTGGTCGACAGGCCGGCGGCGGCGAGATCGTCAAGATCGTATGGCAAGAAGGGTGTCGCCAAAGATTCTTTGGTTTCGAGGGCGGACTTCGCAAGGTCGTAACCGTTGGCCCGCAGTTCACGTCCCGTGGCGGTGCGGAACTCGTCGCCGCGCGAGGTGAGGACCAAGGTCTTCACACCGGTGGCCTGGATTTCGCCGATCAGCTCGGGCAAGTCGGCTTGCGGCGGGTGCATCGAGCCGAGGGTGAAGAGCAGGCCTTGAGCGTTGAGCAGCCCGGGGAAATCATCCGCCACCAAGTGGGGTGAATCGGGCTCTTGAGCCAAGAGATACTCTTGCCAATCGAACCATTGATCGCTGCCAAGCGCCGTGTCGGAAGCGAGCAGGGTGTTATCGATATCGAGGACCAGCAAAACCTGATCGACGCCGTACTTGGCGACATACTCTTCGGTACGGGCCACGACGTCGGCGAACTCGGGCGTTTCGTAGAAGTCGGCGGCGACGGGGCGCGCGAAGGCGAGCAACACGACCACCAGGCGCAGGAACCGAGGGGAACGAAAAATCATGGGAGCAATGTCAGGGATGCCTTCGATCGACCGGCCGACTGAACCTCGCTGGCCGGGTAGCGCAAATTGCGGTTCGCGCCGGGATTGTTACTATCATAATTGGGTTGAGGCGGGCAAGTATCGGGCCGGCGGGGAAAAATGGGGCGAAACGCGCTCCGCTAGCGCGTCGCGGCTAACCGGGGGAATTAAAAGATGGACGACGAATTCTTGGCGGCGGCGATTGAAGAGGCACGGCTGGGATTGGCCGAGGGGGGGATTCCGATTGGCTCGGTGCTGGTTTTGGGGGGCAAAATCATCGGGCGGGGGCATAATCGGCGGGTCCAAAAGGGGAGCGCTATCCTGCACGCGGAGATGGATTGTCTGGAAAATGCAGGCCGATTAACGGCCCGGCAGTACCGCCAGACGACGCTTTATTCCACCCTCAGCCCGTGCGATATGTGCAGCGGGACAGCGCTCTTGTACCGGATTCCGCGGATTGTGGTGGGGGAAAACCAAACTTTTCAGGGGCCCGAGGCGTACGTGCGGTCCCGCGGCGTGGAGGTCACCGTGCTGGACCATCCCGAGTGCATCGCCCTGATGCGGCAGTTCATCGCGGCGCGACCTGAGTTGTGGAATGAGGATATTGGAGAGTGATGGGAGGGGGGCTGGGGACTGGGAACTTGGGGCCAGAGGTTAAGCGCATCGACCGTGGGCCAAGAACCGTCATCTTCAACCCCCATCCCTCATCCCTTAATTCCAGTCCCCAGCCCCCAGTCCCCGGTCCCCTACCAACTCCCCAACAGGATGCCGAGTGAGTATCCTTAGGAAGTCGCTTAGCGGTTCGTTCCCTCAACGCCGATAGTTCGAATGTATAGTTGCACGTTGTTTGCCACTGCTCCGCTGGTGAATCTGCTGGCTCAAGGGCCGGCGCCGGAAGAAATCGGGATCAACCCGCGGATTGTGATCTGGGGGTTCATTGGGCTGGCGGCGATGCTGGCCTTATTGTTCTTCGTGATTTTCTTGTTTAGCTACGGCAAGCTGTGGTTCCAAGCGTACATGTCGAACGTGATTGTGAACCCGGTGGCGCTGATGCTGATGAGCCTGCGGCAGGTGCAGCCGCGGACGATTATCGACGCCCAGATTCAGGCCAAACAAGCTGGGGTAGGTAACGATCCGGAAACGGGCATCACCACGCGACGGTTGGAGGCGCACTATCTGGCCGGCGGCAACGTGCCGCGCGTGATTACGGCCATCATCGCCGCGCACCGGGCCGACATTGACCTGGACTTCGATCGCGCCGCGGCGATCGACCTCGCGGGGCGCGACGTGCTCGACGCGGTGAAGACTAGCGTTTACCCCAAGGTGATCGATTGCCCGGACCCCGAGCGCTCGCCGAAATCGACGCTGAGCGCGGTCGCCAAGAATGGCGTGGAAGTGAAAGTGCGGGCGCGAGTGACGGTGCGGACCAATCTGAAGCAACTCATCGGCGGGGCGACGGAAGAGACGATTGTCGCGCGGGTGGGCGAAGGGATCATCACGGCAATTGGCTCGTCGGAAGATCAGTTCCAAGTGATGGAAAATCCCGACCGCATTTCGAAGGCCGTACTGGAGCGCGGGCTCGACGCGCATACCGCGTTCGAGATTGTGTCGATCGACATCGCCGACATCGACATCGGTGAAAATATTGGCGCCCGCTTGCAAGCTGATCAAGCGGAAGCCGACACGCGCAAGGCTCAGGCGTTTGCCGAACAACGGCGGGCGAATGCGATCGCACGCGAGCAGGAAATGAAGGCTGAGGTGGCGGCCAAGCGCGGCGAGGTAATTCTCGCCGAAGCCGCCGTGCCGCTGGCGATGGCGCAGGCGTTCCGGACGGGGAACTTGGTGCGGCAGTAGGGCTGCAGAGAAAGAAGAGACACCACAGCGGGCGCGGAGGAAACCGAGGAGGAAGGGGAGAAAGGTCGAAATGCCGTAAACTTGTTAGTTCGAACTTGTCTCTTTAGCCTTTCGATTCTTCCCTCTTTGCTCTCTGGGGTTGATCTGATTTTTTGAAGTAGCTTCTCGTGACCAAACTCCACACCCTGGCCAGCTTCCTCTACACCACTGCCATCGGCGGCTTGCTCTTCCTGCTGCCGCTGATCGTCGTTGGCGCGCTGGTGGGGCAGGTTGTGCCGATCGTTCTCTCAGTCGCCAAAACCCTCGGCGAAATCTTGCCCGCCGCGGTGAAATCAATTGGCGGCGTTTCGCTGCTGATTGTGCTCGCCGTCCTACTCTTGCTGCTCCTCTGCTTCGGCGCCGGCGTCCTCGCGCGGATGTCGCTCAGCCGCACGCTGTCGCAAGCGTTCGAGCGAAAACTCGTGCTGCTCTTCCCGCGCTACGCCATTCTTAAGGACCAAATGGCCGACAGCATCGGCGGCGCCCATGCCCAAACGCAAATGAAACCGGTGCTGGTGAATTGGGCCGGTCTGAAACGCATCGCCTTCGAAACCGAACGCAGCGCCGATGGCCAAACTGTCTCCATCTACCTCCCCGGCTCTCCCGACCCCTGGGCCGGCAGCGTGGCGATCTTTGCGGCCGAGCATGTGGAGCCGCTCGATTTAGAATTCGGCAAAGCGGTGGCGATTTGTGAACAGTTGGGCCGCGGTGCAACAACAGCCTGCAAGCACTAGCAAAATCTTAAGGTCATGTGCGCGACCCAACGGGCCGTGTCACAAACTTCATTCAATCTCGATATATGACCCGTTCGGCACATAATTCCTGTAGTTTGAGAGCAGCATCTCCGGCAGAGTTGTTTCGACGAGTTGGTTCCCGAGCGCCGCGAGTCCCGAGCCACACGCCGAGCGGCAGTTGTAAGAAACGCCAATCGAGTGGCCCGCAGGTTGCGGCCCCAATTCAATCAAGCCAAACGTCACGGGCGCCGCCTCTTCGCGTTGATCGCTCAGATAAGCAGAGACCAGCACCATGAACTCCGTTCGCCTCCAATTTTGCTCCTCGTAGTAGCGCGTAAGGAATTCGCGCACGACGAAGCTTCGCCTTGCGACAAACACGGCCCAGATATCTTGCCCTGCCGAAGCTTGCCGCGTTGGCTCAATACCCTCCACGTAATAGCGATGCGCTGCATCCAGCGCCTCGTGGATGTCCCCCGCGACAACGAGCGTTTTCATCTGCGTACTGCGTTCACTGGCCTGAGTTTCGAGCACTGCGATAATCTTTTGAATCTTCCTTTGCGCGGGCGTTGGGTTGGCGGCGGTGAGCGCTCCTTCGAACTCGGGAATACGACGATAAGCTTCTGTGGCGCTGACCTGTGCCGGCGCGTCGCACAGCCAAACCTTGTCCAGCGAAATCTTGGCGGGCTTCCAAGGCGTCCGTTGAGCTTCCCAAGGTGGAATGAAATTGGGCCACTTGGGGATTTGTCCCGGTTCCGGCGGCGCGAGGCGGCGGGGCGTTCCGCGTTCTTCGTTGTCGGGACTGCGGCGCCAATCAACCGCTTGACCCAATTCAAACACATCGCGGCTCAGCCGCTCGCTATCCGCGGGGCTCAGGTCCGCGCTCGCCACATACTCGGCCAAGCGCTCCAACCGCACCTGCAAATCGGCGCCTAGATGATTCTCTGTCTGGCGCTTCCGTTCGTAAGTTCGGTTGCTTTCAACTTGAAGCTGCTCGTACTCGGCGTTGCGCTGCGTTTCCTCCGCTTCGGTTGCGTAGCGCAGGTCCGCCGTGGTTGAACAGATCATCACAGCGCTGTCCGCATCGCGAACATTTACCTGCAACCGTCCTTCCGGCAAACGGCTGAGCGGAATAAAAAACCAGTAGGGATGAAGGTCACAGGTCGCAATGTGCGTCTGCGGCTTATTTATCTGCACCTCCACGGCTGTTGGCCCAATCGACACGCGGTCGATCACAAACGCGGTGGGGCTACTGTGCGTTGAACCCGCGTACACGACGGCCCAAAAGCCATCGTAGCGATACGCCGTCGGCCGACGCTGTTCGTACTGGGCTTGCTGGGCGTTGTAAATACTCCCCGCGGCGACCACGAACACTGTTGGTTTCTTCGGCGTTTCCAGCCCGACGTTCACCCACCGTTCTCCTTGGCGAACTTGCAGCGGAGGAATCGTGTGGGCAAAGAAACCACCGTGGTCGGTGCGATAGCCAATTGATGGCGGTAACTGACCGTAGAATGGTTTGCCGAGCCGTTCATAATTGAGTTGAAAATAGGTCGATGCGCGTTGCGCCTTACCGACGGCAATCGCCCCATCGAGCTCCGCATGCGAGTCGGGGTAGCCGTAGTGGTCCGCACGTTCGACCACAAAATCGGCGAGTGAATCGACCGCCTGAAACTCAACCGCCGACGGTTGAGGCGGCAAAGGCGCCCCCATAGGTACCGGTCGCCGTTTCCGTTTTACTACCGGGTAAACTACTTCATGCTCGGGCCGCGTGAGCAGTTCCCACCTCGACTTGGGCACCCGCCACGCCATGCCGTGCCACACTCCCTTGCCCTCGGCGTTGGACAGCCCAGGTTCGTAAACCTGGTACTCCTCCAACCGTTTCAGCCGCCGAAAGCTGGGGCTGACCCAGGGCCAGACCAGCCCTCCGAGCGCGGCTATTGCGACCACCACTGCGATCCGAACCAACCTTTGCTTACTACGGCGCATCGTACAATTCCTGGGGCTCGGTGGAATTATACGCTTGCTGCCGTCCGGAATACGGTCTCAGTCCTCGCCCGTTCTCTTCGGCTCGCCCCACACTTCGCGATGTAGCGCTCCCCCTGCAAAAACATCTCCAACTTTTCCATTTTCCCTCTTGAATTGGCCACTGAACATCGATATACTGCCCATGCGTACAGTGTTAGGCGGGCCGCGGGCCGGCCGAACGCCAATAGGGCTAGTTGCAAACTTTACCCATCTTTCCGATAACGAGGGCTTGTTTCATGATTGCCGCCGCTGCCCCGAGTAACCGTATGGCCAAAAAAGAAAAAGTGACCAAGAAATCGGCCCCCAAGCCGGCAGGAAAGAAAGCTGCTGCCGGAGGGCTCGAAATGAGCGAAGAGCTGCGCAGCACCGTCGCGGCGATCGAAAAGCAGTTCGGCGAAGGGTCGATCATGCCCCTCGGGGCGGACGCGGACCGCCGGATTGAGGGGATCAGCACCCAAAGCCTGTCGCTCGACCTGGCGCTCGGCGGCCAAGGCATCCCGCGCGGACGAATTATCGAGGTTTTTGGCCCCGAGTCGAGCGGGAAAACCACGCTCGCCCTCCACGTGATTGCCCAGGCCCAGAAAGCGGGCGGAATCGCGGCGTTTATTGACGCCGAACATGCCCTCGACCCCAGTTGGGCCAAGAAGCTGGGGGTCGATCTCGAAACCCTGCTGGTCAGCCAGCCGGGCCACGGCGAAGAGGCGATGCACATCACCGAAATGCTGGTCAAAAGCAACGCGGTCGACGTGATCGTGGTTGACTCCGTGGCCGCATTGGTCCCCAAGAAGGAACTCGATGGCGAAATCGGCGATTCCCACGTCGGCCTGCAGGCGCGCCTCATGAGCCAAACGATGCGCAAGCTGACCGGCGCGATCGCGAAGAGCAAAACGTCGGTGATCTTCATCAACCAAATCCGCGAGAAAATTGGCGTGATGTTCGGCAGCCCCGAAACTACGCCGGGCGGCCGGGCGCTGAAGTTTTATGCCTCCTGCCGGATCGATGTCCGCCGGATTGGCCAGCTTAAGGAAGGCGAAGATGTCGTCGGCCAGCGGGTGCGGGCCAAGGTGGTGAAAAACAAGGTCGCCCCGCCCTTCCGCGTTGCCGAGTTCGACATGATGCACGCCGACGGCATTAGCTACGAAGGAGACCTGATTGACCTCGGCACCGAGCAAAAGGTCATTTCCCGCACCGGCGCTTGGTTCCGGATGGGCGACATGCAGTTGGGCCAAGGCAAGGAAAAGGCTCGGTTATTCCTGCGCGAGAATCCCGAAATCGCCGACCAAGTGAAGGATAAGATCCTCGCCGCCGGCGGTTTTGACGATATCCTCGCCGCCCGCGGCGGCAGCGGCACCGCCGCCGAGACCGAAGATGACGCCGAAGCCTTCTCCGACGACGTGTAAAATTCCTCGCTGCTGGCATCGCCACTTTCTTGCCCTTCGCGATAGAATGACGAGAGAGAGAAGAGCGGCCCGCCGCGGCGCCGCCCTAAACGCCCCGCCAGCAAGGAGTTGCGTTCGTCGTGCGGAGAGTTATTCACCTGAAGCGACCTGTATTGGTCCGGATGTTCGCGGCTGCGGCGCTCATCCTCCCGTTTGGAGGACGACTTGCCGCCGGGGCCGAACCAGCGGCCAGTGTCGCCGAGTTTGAAAAGCAGCTCACAGCGGTGATCGCGCAAGCGGAACCGGCTGTGGTGGTGGTCTCGCGGCTGCACTCCGCCACGGAGTTGGCTGCGACGGGGCCGAATTCGTCCGCGGCTGAGGGGCTCTTTGACAATCTATCGACTGGCGATCAGCCAGCCGCGGCACCAGCCCATGCCGATGGTCTAGGCGTGGTGATCGATCCGGCCGGCTATGTGCTGACGTCCATCCTGAATGTCGCCGCCAACGACGAGCACCGCATCGTCGGGGCCGACGGCCGCGAGCTCCCCGCCAAGCTGTTGGCGGCCGACCCGCGCAGCGCGCTGGCGGTGCTGAAGGTGGAAGCGAACGACTTGCCTGCACTCGAACTCGGCGAAGCCGAAAAGTTGCAGAAGGGCCAGTTTGTGGTTGCGTTTGGGAATCCCGCGGCGATTCGCGCTGACGGCCAAGCGTCCGCAAGTTGGGGCTCGATAACGAATCTTGGCAGGAAAGCCGACGCGACCGAAAACCTGAATAATTACGCCAATGAGCAAGGCTACCGCACCACCCTGCACCACTTTGGCGCCCTGATCCAAACCGACGCCCGGCTCGGTTGGAGCGCCAGCGGCGGGCCCTTGGTGTCGCTCGATGGCAAACTGGTCGGCCTTTGCACCACCGCCGCTTCAACGGCTGGGCACGAAGAACCCGCCCGCTACGCGATTCCGATCAACGCCACCTATCGCCGGGTGATCGCTGCTCTAAAAGCGGGCAAGGAAGCAGAGTACGGGCTGTTGGGCATTGGTTTCATGCCTGAAGGCATGAGCGGCCAGGTCCTCATCGTGCCTGGGGTTGATCCTGGCTTGCCTGCTGCCGCTCAGGCTGCCCGAACTGATGGCGTTTCCGTCAATCGCGTCTACCCCGGCGGCGCCGCCGACCGCGCGGGGATTCAACCGAACGATCTGCTCACCGAGATCAACGGCCAACGGCTTTCGTCGTCGGACGATCTGCAATTGCTCGTCGGCGAGATCCCGCCCGGCGAAACGGCCAAGGTGTCGTTGGTCCGGGCCGGGGCACCACAGCAGGTAACAGTTGTACTGGATAAGAATTTCGTCTCTGGGCCAAAGGTGGTTACTACGAAGGGGGAATCGTGGCGCGGTATTCGGGTGGACTTCCCAACCGCCGCCCCGCTCGCGGTACTCGATCAAAACGCCACCAATGGGCTAATTGATCCGGCAGGCTGCGTGCTGGTCGCGGAAGTTGAACCCGGTAGCCCAGCCGACCGGGCCGGCGTGCAGCCGAATCGCTTCATTTCGGCAGTCAATGGCGAGCGCGTCCAGAACCCGAAACAATTTTTGGCGGCCGTTAGCGAAATTTCCGGGGAGGCGACGCTCACGTTCACCACGCCGAAACCGGTAGCGCCGCAGTTCGCCCTCCAGATTCAGCAGGGCATCGTGGTTCCGCAACCTGTCGCGCCGATCGCGGCGGTGGATCAACCGTCTACAATTGTCGTGCCGGCAGAATAAGCCTGCTGATGTTTTGCTTGCAGCCCGGTCTGGATGTGCGATTGATGCGATTCATTTTAATTGTGAGTTGGTGCTGCTCGCTTGCAATTGCCGCGCAGCCATTGCGGGCCGTTGAGCTAACGGGTCGCGGGGGCTGGCGTAACTGGTTGCGGGAAGCGACGGTCGAACCGGAAGATATGGCGCAGTTTGGAGTGCAGGTCCCTCACGCCCAGGAAGCGGCGCCGGGCCCGATCGTGATCGTGATTCACGGTTTCAATTCGGCGCCCGATCGCTGCCAAGCGCTGCTGAAGGTGGCGTGCGAAGAAGGTGCGCTGTGCGGGGCGTTTGCCTATCCGAATGATTACCATGTCGCGTGGGCAGCGGAACGATTGTCTAAGGACCTCAAGCAACTCGCCCGGCGAGTGCCGGAGCGCCGCGTTGCATTGGTGACGCATTCGATGGGCGGCCTGGTGGCGCGGGCGTGCATCGAAGACCCGGCGCTGGATCCGGGGAATGTCTCGAAGCTCGTGATGGTCGCGCCGCCGTCGACCGGTTCACGGTGTGCGGAGTATGCTGCTGGAGCCGATTTGTGGGAGCATTGGCTTCGCCGCACAGAGGGTTCGCCGTGGCGGCGAGTGCGCGACTCAGTCGTCGATGGCCTTGGCGAAGCGGGGGCCGACCTTGCGCCCAATTCCGTGTTTCTCACGGCCCTTAACGAGCGGCCACGCAATCCGCACGTTCAGTACACGATTCTGCTGGGGTCGGGCGGCTGCGTTTCGGATGAAGAAGTGCAGTGGGTTCGGCAACGGATGCGCGGCGCCCTCGCTTACACGCCCGTTTCCACCGAAGGAATCGACGAACTCGACAAGTCCCTCGCCGATTTGGAGGAGATTGTCGCGGGGAAAGGCGATGGGCTCGTCGCGATCAAACGCGGGCGGCTCGAGGGCGTGCCCGATACGCATGTACTGCCGTTTTCGCACATCGCGGTGGCGGATGACACCGACGATCCGGTGACTTGCCGGGTGCAGCGGATGATTGCGGAGCGGATTGCGGCGGAGTAAGGAGCGCCGAGTGGGATGGGCGCCAAACGCGCTCCGCTACCGTGAGCGCGGCTAACGCCGGATTCGCCGCGCTACGAACGCGCTGAGTGCCGCAATAACTAGCGCGATGCCGGTCGGTTCCGGGACGCTCGCCGCGGCGAAGGCAATAGCGGCGGGGGCAACGAAAATGTCGCGCCACACGTTGTAGTCACCGGCGTCGATTTCGCCGTTGAGGTTGCCATCGGCGCGGGGGTCGGTTGTCGAACCGAACGTGCTCGCCCACACGTTGTAATCAGCGGAATCGACGAGGCCGTCGCGGTTGTAGTCGGCGGCGTTAAGCCGGTAGAATACGGAGGCGGATTGAGGGTTATCGAATTCATCGGCGTACGTGGCGACGAGATCGCGCGGAGCCAATGTGAGGAAGATGTTACCCAAATTCAGTGATTGACCTTCCAGCAACGTGGCCTGACCCAACGCGGACGAGCTGCCTTCGGAAAGCTCTACCGCGGAACCTGCGATCTCGAGCCAGGGGGTGCTGGGATCGACCTTGATGACTCCGCTGTCGCTATCATAGTTGTCGGTGATACTGAGCCAGTTTCCAGGCACAAACCGCGCAGAGAGTGTCGGCGACTTCAGACTGTAGAACGTGAAGATGGCGTCGCCCGCGCCGGAGTTTTGCAGAAAGGTTTGCCCCGTGGTGCGATCGACGAGCACCTGCAGTGTGCCGGCCGTGGCCACGCGACCGATTGCCAGCAGCGCGCAGATTCCAGCGGCAACCCCCATTAAGCGACGGGCAAACAAGGCGGACAAGGCCATCATTCCTGAAAATCGCCACTTGGGCGCACAACAAGCAGCGGGCTGTCCTGTTCCGCACGGGACTGGGGTGATGTTCCGCTCTTCCCCTATCTTAAACGCCAAAGTTCGGGGGCTCAATGAATTGGCCACCGGCTGAGCGGTAAACCGTGCCAGATTGTGAGGATTTTGCGGGGCCAAGCGATGTTCCGCCGAACCAGTCCCCACCGGAACGGCGGTTCGAGCTATGTAACGGTCCTCGGAGCGTATCCCTTTCGGCCGCTTCCGCTACACTTTTCACCCACTGGCCGCTACGATGTTAAGAATTGCTTTCTTCCTTCATTGCGACCCCAGGTACCCAGGATGCCCGCTCCGATTACGCAGTTGGAACTCGCCCGCGCGGGGGAAATTACCCCGGAAATGAAGTATGTCGCCCAGCGAGAGTCACTCGCTCCGGAGGTGATCCGCGATGAGGTGGCCATCGGGCGGATGGTCATTCCAGCCAACAAGGTCCACGCCGCGGGGCGGCTCGAACCGATGGCGATCGGCATTGCGGCCCGGTGCAAGGTGAACGCGAACATCGGCAACTCGGCGGTCACCAGCGACATGGAGGGTGAACTCGAAAAACTGCACACCGCGGTCCACTACGGGGCCGACACGGTGATGGACCTCTCGACCGGCAAGAATATCGACGAGATTCGCGCCGCGATCATCGAAGCGTCGCCCGTGCCGATTGGCACCGTGCCGATTTACCAAATGCTCGAAGAGCTCGGCGGCAACATCGAAGAGATGCGGCCGCAGCACTTTTTGGACATGGTCGAGCACCAAGCGAAGCAAGGGGTCGACTACATGACGATCCACTGCGGCGTGAAGCTGGCGCATTTGGGGCTGACCACTAAGCGGGTGACCGGCATCGTGAGCCGCGGTGGTTCGCTCATCGCCAAATGGATGATGACGCACCGCAAGGAGAACCCGCTGTACGAATCGTTCGATGACCTGTGCGACATCATGCGGCAGTACGATGTCACCTGGAGCTTAGGCGACGGCCTGCGGCCCGGTTCGCTGGCCGATGCGAGCGACGCGGCCCAATTCGCGGAACTCGACGTGCTCGGCGAACTGACCAAGCGCGGTTGGGAACGTGGCACGCAGGTGATGGTGGAAGGTCCTGGCCACGTGCCGATGGACCAAATCAAGATGAACGTTGACCGGCAGATTGAAGTCTGCGCCGGGGCGCCCTTCTACGTGCTGGGCCCGTTGGTGACCGACATCGCGCCGGGTTACGACCACATCACCAGTGGCATCGGCGCGGCGCTCGCCGGGTGGGCTGGCGCGGCGATGCTCTGCTACGTCACGCCCAAGGAACACCTCGGTTTGCCGGAGCGTGAGGACGTGAAACAAGGGATGGTCGCCTACAAAATCGCTGCCCACGCGGCGGACATCGCCCGGCATCGGCCCGGCGCGCGCGATCGGGACGATGCGCTCTCGAAAGCGCGGTTCGAGTTCGATTGGAATGAGCAGTTCCGGCTGTCACTCGACCCCGAAACGGCTCGCGCCTATCACGATGAAACCTTGCCGCAGGAGACGTTCAAGAGCGCGCACTTCTGCAGCATGTGCGGGCCCAAGTACTGCTCGATGAAGATCACGCAGGACATCCGCAAGATGGCGGACGCGGGGGATTTGGTGGAGCTCGCGGTCAGCAAGTAGGAATTTACTGAGAGAGAATGACCAATAACCAAGCCGAAATGACCAATATTGGTCGGGAATTGGCGACTTGATTGGTCATTTCGGCTTGGTTGTTGGTCATTTAACTGAGGAGATTTCGATGCGTTACCTAGCTTTGGTTCTGCTAGTTGCGGTTGGCTGCGGTCAAACGAGCGCGCCGACGGCGCCGAGTGCAACCGAGTCCGCCGTCGTCACGCCGGCGTTCAACACGGGCAACTTGCCGACGGTTCAGTTCAGCGTGCCGGATATGCACTGCGAAGCGTGCGCCGGCAAGGTGCAGGAGACGATGGCGAGTCTGCCGGGCGTGAAGGAAACCCAAACCGATTTGTCGGGCAAGGTTGTGACCGTGGCGGTCGAGAAGGAAGCCTTTGATGAAGCGAAGGCGATGGAAGCGCTGGCCGCGGTAAACTTCCCTGGGGAAGTGAAAGCGGAGTAAACTAACAAACGACGCAACGTTCGAGCCGCGCAGGTCGGTCAGGGGAGCCTTTACCAGCTTCGCTAACTGATGTGCGCGGCTCAAAGCGTTTTGGGAGGCGGGACATCGATCGGCCCACTCACGCGTTGCTGCGGAGCGCGCAGGTCTGGCGTGTAGCCAAAGAGCCGCGCTTCGGCGCCGTAGAGCTTCGTAACTTGGTCGATCATCCGCGGCGTGAACTGTTCACGATAGTCGCTCCGCGCATTGCTTGATGCATTCGTTTGGGGCAACTTGATCGCAATGCTGAGGCGTTTGGTGATTGTTTCCAAGTCTTCGATCAAGTGCTCATAGTGCCCTAGA
Source organism: Pirellulales bacterium (assembly GCA_022841705.1). Classification (GTDB taxonomy): domain Bacteria; phylum Planctomycetota; class Planctomycetia; order Pirellulales; family Lacipirellulaceae. The sequence goes on along the minus strand of JALHQZ010000001.1, from coordinate 1,567,337 downwards.
AAGTTAACGCTCAGGCGAGCGTCTCGTCGATCGACAAGGGTGAAGAAGTCGGTCTGCGGACGCATCGCATGCCGTTCGCGGATCCAAGGGACGCCATCGGCCGCCATCTCGAGAAAATCGGCAAAGCTATGGACTTCGTCCGCGCGTTCGGTCGGACGTTGCTCCTTGAGATAGCGGTAATAGGAAGACACCCGGTCCCACGGATTGCGCACAAACGCGAACGTCCAATACCGTCGCGGAGTGCGGAACAGTAAGCGATCTCGCCAGTCGCGCCGCGTTCTCCATGCCGTCCGAAAAGCAGCGAGTGGTTCGTGCTTCGTCTCCGCTAGCCATCGCAAGTTATTGCCAGGCAACTCTGCGAGCGCCGCCATAATGCTGGAGCCTGCGGTCTTTGGGATGTGAACGAAGATGAAGCGATTGCGATCGTTGATGACCATGTGGTTCATCACCCTCGTTCTGATAGCACCACTTCTTTCGGCCGATAAAACAACACGACCGGCAGCATCACCAACACGCAGAGTATGAACGCGGTGTTGCGGGGTTGGCCGATTTTTTGAACTAGCAGCATCAGCAGTTCGAACATGACGGCGCCGATGATGATGCCGATCCAGTTGCATAAATTCATCAAGGCGATGATGCGGCCTTTTTCTTGCTTTGGCGGCAGGGCTTGCAGGGAGACTTGGATCGGAACGATGAACATGCCGGTCGCCACGCCCAGGAGTGCAAGGACGGGCAGGCTGCCGTGGTAGCCGAGGAGGTGGTGCTGCTGGCCGCCGCGGAGGGAGAGGAGCACGAGGCAAGTGAGGATGCCAAGGCCGCCAATTTGCACCACCCGCGGATTGATGCGGCCGCGCGACAAGTATCCGCCGAGCAGACAGCCGACGGGGATGCCAAATGCGACCATCACAGTGAACCAGATGAGCGGCCATTCCACCAGACCGAGCTGTGTTTTGGCTACCGCGTTTACGCCGCTGGTGACCATGCCGCCGAGGAGCCAGAACATGCTGGTCACCAAGAGCGCGAGCGCGAGTTGCCGGTCGGCCCGCACGACGGCGAGCGTTTCGGGCGTGACAACAAAATCAGCGGGGCGGAGTTTCGCCGTGGGGTTGGCGGCAGGCGTGCGGCGCACCCCGATCGCGGTGATCGTGCCGAGCACCGCGAGGCCAACGCCGATGCGCGAGCCGCGCCACGCGTTTTGCATTTCGTGTTCGAAGTAACCGGCGAGCGCGGTGCCGCCGATGATCGCGAGGAACGTGAGCATCAAGAAGATGCCGTTCGCTTTCGGCAGGTCGCTGTCGCGCAGCAGTTCGGGCAGGATGCCGTACTTCGGCGGGCCGAAGAACGTGCTGTGGACACCCATGAGGAATAGAACCGGTAGCAGAAATGCGAGCAGTGCGTCGGGATGGGCGGCGTCGTACTTGAGGAACGCAAACATGCCGAGCAGCATGATACCGATCTCGGCCGCTTTGCAGAGGATGATGATGTTGCGTTTCGGCCACTTGTCAGCAACCCAGCCCGAGAGCCCGGCGAGAACGATAAAGGGCACGGCGAAAATCGCCATCACCATGCCTTGATGGTCGGCGCCGGCGGCGACACCCGCGACAATTTTCGGTGTCGCGAGGAGGAGTACGAGCTGCTTGAAGAGATTGTCATTGAAGGCGCCGAGGAACTGGGTGACCGCCATGCTCCAGAACGCAGCGTCCGCAATCACCGGCGGTCGATGGTCGATCCCCTCGGCGGCATGCGGTTGCACAAATGGCAAGAGTTCAGGCGTCGAGTCAGCCGCGAGGGATTCGGTTTCCATGCCGGCAATTATGGGCCGGTGGGAAGTGGTGCGGCAAGGTCACTTGCCGTTGCCACTGGTCATTGGGCATTCAAATGACCAATGACCAAGCCGAAATGACCAATTATATAGCAACACCGATGCCCTAACGCCGATTCACACTTTCGGGATAAATCACGAGTTCAATCCGGCGATTCTTGGCGCGGCCCGCTTCGGTGGCATTCGAGGCGAGGGGGTGGTTCGAGCCGTGGCCGATCATGAAGAGCTGTTGGGGGCTCGCTTTAAGTTCGCGGCTCAGCAAGTCGAACACGGCAGTTGCTTGGCCGACCGAGAGGTGATGTGTAGTGGGGAACTGGGTGCTGGAAATCGGGGCACCGTCAGTATGGCCTTCGATGCCGATGCGCTGTTCGGGGTAGTTCGCGAAGACTTCGCTCGCCACGCTGCGAATGAGCTGCTCGGCGCCGGGTTGCCATTGGGCGCTGCCGGGCTGGAAGAGCTGGTCGGAAGAGAGGGCAATGCGGATCACGTCGCCATCTTGCCGCACATCCACGCCGGGCATGTTCACCACGGCGAGCGGCCGCAGCAGCGTGCTGTTCGGGCGAATCGCCGCCGAGGCGGATTGCTGCACCGAAGCGGCGAGCGCTTGCGTCCGCGATTGCAACGAGGTGTTATTTTCTTCGGAGGCGGCGAGGCGATCAGCCGTGACGCGGAGTTGGTCCTGCGTGGCGACGATTTGATCCCTAAGCAGATTCACCTGCTGACGCGATTGGGCTAGCAGTGATTCGAGTTCTTGATTGTCGCGATCAAGTTGATCAGCCCGCTGTTGGATCTGCTGTTGCTGCACGGCGAGCTGCTGTTGTTGATCGGGCGAGAGGCTGACCGATTGCTGACCTTTCGGCTTGAACACAACGCGACCGCAGCCGGTGGCGACCGGGCCGATGAGCAGGAACAGAACTAACAGTCGGTAAGCCATGCGGTTACAACGGGGGCGCAGAACTCTGAGCGCCGCGGAGGATAGCAGGCCACCCAACGAGGGAGAAGGGCGGTTTGCGGCGTGCTAGCACCACTCCAACGTCCGTTAATGTGTGGGCATGGCAACCGAGTGATCAGCAATTACACTTTTGCTTCAAGCACCAGGCGCACCAGTTCGGCTACGCTATCGGCGCCGAGCTTGGTGAAGACCGCTTGGCGGCGGACTTCGACGGTGCGGATACTGATGTCAAGCTTGTGGGCGATGGTTTTGTTGGCGTCGCCGGCCACGATGAGGTCGAGCACTTCGCGTTCGGCCGGCGTGAGGCTGGCGAGTTTCTTGTGGGTGGCGAGTCGCGCGAGATCGGCTTGATAATTCGCGCGATCGACGGCGAGGGCTTCACGGATGGCATCCCAAAGTTCGAGATCCTTGCACGGTTTTTCGATCAGCGTCACGGCGCCATTCTTGATCGCGCGGACAGTCACAGGCGTGTCGGCGTATGCGGTGAGCACCACAGTGGCGATGCGGTGGCCGCGGCGGATGAGCTCTTCCTGCAGCTCCAGCCCACTCATACGCAGCAGGCGCACATCGGTCACAAGGCACGCTGGTCGAGCGCCATCGTACGCAGCGAGGAGCGCTTCGGCCGATTCGTAAGCGCGCGCCTCGAGGTTCATCTCGCTCACTAACGAGGTCACCGCCTCGCGAGAAGCGTTGTCATCATCCACAATCAACACCACCTCAGGGGCGCTCATGATGATTCGGACAGGGTGCGGGGAAAGGTCAGGGTAAAGGTCATCCCCGTGTCGGGGTTCCGGCGAGCGGTGATCTGGCCGTGATGCGATTCCATAATGGTGCGGCAGAGTGCGAGCCCGATGCCCATGCCGCTTTCCTTGGTAGTGAAGAAGGGATCGAACAAATGGTCGAGGCTGACGCTCTTGGCAAGCCCTTCGCCGTTATCAGAAACTTCCACCACCACTTGTGCTTCGGTTACCCTACTGGTGATCTGTATCTGCGGCTCAGAAATGGTGGGCGCATCGCAGGCATCAAGCGCGTTCCGCAGCAGATTCACCAGCACTTGCTGAATCTGCACTGAGTCGCCGGTAATCGATGGCTGGATCTCGGGCAGCTCAAATTGCAATCGGACTTCGAACTTGCGGGAGACATCCAACACGAACTGCGCCGTCTCGCGGATGAGGGAGTTAAGGTCGAGCTGGGTTTGTTCCATCGCGCGCGGGCGGGTGAACTCACGCAGGCGGCGGATGATATCGGCGGCGCGGACGATTTGGTCGCTAAACTTCTGGGCCAGGTCGATCGCCTTTTCCCGGCTGCCGGGTTGGCTGCGTTCCAAGGCGCTCCGGGCGGCGGCGGCAAACGTCGCCGCGGCGTGTAGCGGCTGGTTGACCTCATGGGCGATGCCGGCGACCGTTTCCCCCATCATGGAGACCCGCGCCAGATGGGCCAGTTGCGCTTCAAGTTCATGCTGCCGGCGCTGGGCGATCAGTTCGTCTGTGATGTCGCGATCCACACCAACCATTCGCTGCGGGCGGCCGTCGGCGGTGCGTTCGATCACGCGGCCGCGATCAAGAATCCAGCGGTACTCGCCGCGGGCATTTAGCCGCCGATACTTGATTTCATAACGCTCTGCTTCGCCGAAGAAATGCCGCTTGAGCGCGGCATCGACGCTCGCCCGGTCGTCAGGGTGAATTGCAGCGTACCATTCATCGATCGCCCGATAATTCGCGTTGGCGGGAAAGCCCAGCATGGCGAGCCAGTGCTCGCTGACATAAGTTTGCCCCTTAATGATGTTCCAATCGTAAACCCCTTCTCCGACCGCCTCGATCGTGAGCCGCAGAGATTCTTCACTACGTCGGAGTTCACGATCGGCTTCCGCTCGCACGAGAGCGCCGATTAGCGTTTCGCCCACCAGCCGCAGCAGATTGATCGCCTCCGGTGTCCATGGCGCGGGCTCGCCGTAGCGCGCAAAGCCGAGAAAGGCGACCAATTGTCCCCGCAGAAAGATCGGCGCTTCGAGCACCGACGTGGCGCCCCGGCGCGTGAACTCCCGCTGCAACGTGAGACTGTCGCTGGGCATGCGATTGACGTCGGTCACCAGCACGGGCAGGCCTTGTCGCAGCAGGTCCATTGCCCAGTGGTAGGGTTCGGTAGAAAAGTTTTGATACTCGGCCTTCATCGGCGGCACATAGTCGGCATGCCACTCGTGCGTTTGGCTGGCGGACTTAAGGTCCGGGGCAAAGCGAAACAGCACGCACCGCTCGACCTCGGCGAACCGCGCGACCTGCCCTAGGGCCTGCACCACCGCCTCGTCAAGGCCGTCGATCGGTTGGTTAATAAAGCGCCCGCTCAACTCGACGACCAACTGCTGAAACGCGGTTCGGTGGCGCAACTCTTGCCGCATGCGGCAACGCTCCATCGCTCCGACCAACACCTCGCCCAACGTGCGAAGTGAGGCGAGCTCGTCCTCGTTCCAAGGAGGCCGAAGTGAGTAGTGCGCTAATCCCAAGTAACCGAGAAGTTGCTCGCCCTTCCGAACTGGCACGTTGACGACGGATCGGACGCCAAGTTGTTCGTACACCGTGCGCAAGGCGGCATACTCGGCGGGCATCTCGCGAACGTCGGGGAAGCACAAAGACTCCCCCGCTTGGAGCCTCTCAAGGCCCGCCCGAAACGGGGCGGTACTGAGGTGTTGCATCTGTTCGCGGAGCGACACCGTACCGGGACGGCGCCACTCGTGGACCAAACTGGCATGTGACAGGTCTGGATCGAACTCATACACGAAACAGCGATCAACTTGGCAGTACTCGCCGATCCGCCCAAGAGCGCGCTCCCGCGCCGCTTCCACGCCTCCTTCTTCCTCCACCAAATCTTGGCAAATCCCGACGATCAACCGCTGGAATTGACGGTGACGATCACCGTCACCCGGGTGCTCCCCCCGGGTCGATGCTTCGCACGAAGATGCGTGCGCATGGGGCGATGGCACTGTAGGCTCAGGCGGCGTGTCGGTGTGTGCCGTACTGGAAGGCATGGTGGTCTGCGACATATCACTTAGAATCGCCCATGTCGGACAACTACCAGCTTAACCGATCCCGCGCACGAGTCCGTGCGGATTTTAGGAATTGTTCAAATCGGTTTGCGAAACTCGCTCCGGTACACGGGCAGGCCGGCCAAGCGCGTGCGGCGTTCGAAATGGGTTCGGTAGTCCAAATCATGCTCGGCCGAGCGCTCTTCGGGCAAAAGCGGGCCCGTGAGCGGAATTTTTGCGGCGATCAGTTCCAGTGTGAGCCGGTAGTACTCTTCGACATCCGTCCAAAAGTGCAAGCTCCCCCCCGGCCGCAGGGTCCGAGCGACTTGCATCAAGAACTCTTCATTCAGCACTCGGCGCTTGTGATGACGCTTCTTCCACCAGGGGTCGGGAAAGTAGACGTGAACCGCTTCGAGCGCGTTGTCCGGAACCACTTCGCGTAGCAGCTTTTGCCCGTCGCCGGCCACCATTCGGCCGTTATCCAAACCAAGTTTTACCAATCGAGCAGCGCTAAACCGCGCGTAACGGTAAGCGATTTCGATGCCGAGAAAATTGTGGTGGGGGAACGCTTGACAGGCGGTCGCCATGAACAGTCCCTTGCCGCAGCCGACTTCGAGCTGCAAGGGATGGTCGTTGCCGAACAGCGCCGACGGATTCCACGGCGGACCAACCTGCTCCGGCGTAAGAAAATGCCGTGACAGGTCGAGTTCAGCTTTAATCGGACGGAGAGCGCGACGCGGCATTATGGAGATTCAGCGTTGGTTCGGCGAATCGCTCCGCAGGTAATCGAAGAGATCGCGGTTTTCGCTGCGCCAGTCGGCGTCGGCGGGGGGACGTCCGAGGCCGAGGAACGGGATCATCACCACGCCGGCGATGAAGCCGCCGATGTGCGCCCAGAAGGCGACATTCTGCTGGCCCGCCGCGGCGCCCAGGGCCCCGATTCCGGAGACGAGTTGCAGGACGAACCAAATCCCCAGCACGGCGAGCGCAGGCAAATCCAAGAAAATCGGGAAGGGAATTAAAAGCAGGCTGCGGACTTTCGCCCACGGGAAGGTCATCGCGTAGCCGCCCAGCACTGCCGCGACGGCGCCGCTCGCACCAATCACCGGCATGGTGCTGTTGGGGTCGGTCATCCAATGAACCAGCACCGCCACCACACCGCCCAGGAGGTAGTAACACGCGTAGACCACCGATCCGAGGCGGTCTTCAACGTTATTGCCGAAGATCCACAACATCCACATGTTTGAGATTAGATGCAGCCATCCGCCGTGCAAGAACATCATCGTGAAGATGGTGGAGTAAACTTCTGACGGCCGGGTAGAGACTCGCGCTTCAAGAAGCGCCCGCTGCTGCGGCCCCATCGCCACCTCTTGCTGGATTACTAGGGGCCCTGGTTGATCCACCCGGGTAAGCCGCGCTGGAATGAAACCGTGCTCGAAAGTGATCGCCATGGCGCGCTGCTCACCACCGCGCCGCATCGACAGCCCGGACAGCTGAAACATCACCAGCACATTCACCACGATGAGCAGCAGCGTCACCAGGGGGAAGCGGTTGTGCGGGTTTTCGTCGTAGAGGGGCAGGAGCATGGCGGGATGAGGACTCGCTACTGGATTTCATTCGATCGAGCCACGGCGCCCTATTCATCGGCCTTCGGCCAAATTTTATCCACCCTGGTAGTTCTCGGTCCCCGGCAGCGGCACGCCGTTCAGTTCACCTTCACACACAACTTCGTTGTTGACAAAGCATTGGAAGCGGCAGCGAATGAGCGCGCCGGCGCGGAACTTCAGTCGCTGGGCGACAATCACCAAACGCTGACCGGGGACCACAAGGCCACGAAACTTCACGTTATCGAGCCCACCGAAACCGAGCAGCTGACCGTTAAACCAGTTGTGCTTTGCCACCAGCCAACTGCTGAGTTGGGCGGCTGCTTCGCACATAATCACGCCCGGCATCAACGGGAAGCCAGGCATGTGGCCACGAACCCAAAAGTCCTGCTCGGTGATATCCTTGTAACCCGCCACTATCCCGGCGGCGCCATCTTCATAAACCACAGCCGAAAGCTGCTGCATTTCGTAGCGCTGCGGAATGTGCGCGCGAACTTGCTGCTCGTCGGCGATGACGTGCGACAAGTCGAGCGTGGCGGGATCGATGATGAAGTCGCGCAAAGCCACGGGCAGTTCCGACAACTTGCAGGGCCGACAATGGGGGCGAAACTCTTCCGCAACGGGGACGAGTTAGGTCTTCACCTTTTGGCGACGGTTCTTGCGCGGGCGGCTGCACGCCGGACGGGCCCCGTGATTCGCTTTCTTAACTTTACGACCTGGTTTGGCCATGGGAAACGCCTCTTCTTGAGTGGGACAGGGTTAAACCCCGCATTGTAACGACAATCGCGGACGGGAGAAAGGTGTCGCGATTGGGGAACCGGGACGACGGCAAAGATATGACTTGCGAATTTTGGCCGAACTCAGCGGATGTCGCGTGACCGCTGGGGGGCTTCTCTTCCACTCAGGCGACCTGCAATGGAAGAAGTGCTACTCCGCGTAAGACGCTGAAGTGTTCCGAACCAGAATCAACCCAGGCGATTCGCTCGCTACCCTCACCCCCAGGCTTAACGGGCCGCTGAGCGGTCTCCCGCCAAAATGACCCCTGATGAGTAGGGTTCTGCGGCAAATCCGCCGTGTGGGGAGAGATTTGGAGAACGCGGACTAAGTTGGAGAGACGCTCCACCTGCCCCGATGCCGCCTCATTCGTCCCCTCCATCGCGAGGTTATTGCTCGCATCACCAAACTAGCGATTCCACGCGCCGTACCAATGATTTTGATAAGCTCCATTTGTGCGAGCGGGGGGCGGTGTGGGTTGGTAGGTTCCGGCCCCGTATCCGCCGGAGAGCGCTCCTGGGTGAGCTGTCCAGCCAATGTTGCCTTGCAGCTTGCGTTGCTGGATGTACTGGGCCTGTTGTCGGGCGGCAGATTCCCGGCGTTGTTGTTCAGGGAGAATTTGTGTGTAGTAGGCGGTGCCACTATCGCTTCTTCCTAGGATGGCGCCGCTCAAATACGGACTCACCGCTGGGTTCGATTGAAAGTATTTCTGATAAAGGTATCGGCTGGTTCCGTAGTTAACCCCCGGATTCGAGACTGCGTTCTGCTGATAGGCTTGGGAATAACTTTTGTACTGCGCATTGACTGGCTGTGCCGCCACGAGCACAAGGGCGGTAGCCAGCACTAAGCCGGGGCCAACAGGAAACCAGGAGTTACTGAGCTTCGTCATCCCTCGCTCCAACGTACGAACTTTCAAGCAACTAACGACCATGACGACCCTCAAAGCGGCTCATGATTTCGATCCAATCAGTCAGCACCACTCCTTCGGCCTTGAGCGCGGCCCGAACTTGGGGATTGTCCCAAACCATCCGCTCCCAGACTCGCTGTTGCCAATCTTCGTCGAGTGCGCGTAATGCCGGCGAATCGATCGCTGGCCGAAAGGCGATTTGTGTCACCCCGCTTGACAGTTGATTCAGCACCTCCAACAGCAGCTCGGTCTTCTCTTCAAGCGACTTGCTTGGGCGCAGAATCTGCAATTGATTCACCATCGGCAGCGGATAGGCCGCAAGGGTCTCGACAAGTGAATCAGGAACGGGAAAACCGTCCTGTCGGAACTCAACGGCCATCTCGGGAGTCAGCTCAACAACGACTGCCGGAGTCCATTGCTCACGCGCAATTCGCAGATACAGCTGCGTCAGATCTTCGCGCATCAGCAGTGCCCCGAGATGCGTTGTCAAGTGCGTTGGTCGGAGGCCCATCCGTTCGGCGCGAAGCAGTTGCATCCGTAGCTCGCTCTCGACCTGTTCAGCTTCTGCCGAAACCATCACCTGAATGACATTTCGCCATAGTGCGCCATCAGCATCGACCAACGACGTGGTTAGACTGTCGGCGGCAACCGGGCGCCAGCGATACCGCGGATGCTCGCTGTTGAGCGCAAGCTGCAAGCCAATATCCAACTGCGGGTGACTCTTCGCCCATTCCACGGCGTCAGCGAACCAAGGCGCTGGCGCTAGGGCGCTGGCTGATCGCAACACACCAGCATCGGCAAGCTCCGCGATCGCTTGGTTGGATTCAAAGCACAATCCCAGATCGTGGGCGTGTAGCACCACGACCTTGGCGTTGGGTGGATAGCCAAGGCGTTCACTCCAGCTCTCCGCAACGGCGGTCGAAGCCACTAAAGCGATGAATGCTCGGATGCAATGAGTCTTCAGGTAGGAGACCATTCGATTTCTTGCTCTCGGTGCGGCAATGAGAATTAACGGAACGCTAGCGGAAGTTTAGCTTACAAACCGGTGAGGCGATTTACGAGCATTAACCGGGCGATTTAGCAGGCTACCGCCGTTTTTTTCGTGGGGAACTCGGCGATTGATTCCACCCGGCAGGATCGGCAAGCGACTTGACTTCCACAACGTGAAGAAGCACCTCGTGCAGCCTTCAGTCGGCGCTGACCGACGATCCTCAGCTGGAACACATAGGCACCGTGGCTGATCTATCGCGCGAGCCCAGCTTGGACTTTCGACCGGGGCGGATCAATTGTTGTTGCGCCCCGCTAAAATTCCACGCTATATTTCTGAGTCATGCGTCGGCGCATGTTGGACATGCCATCTTGCATCTGTCGCACCACACCGCGTACTGTCGTTGAGCTCTGCGCGCGCTCTTCGGCGCGAATCGCACGCCGTTGTGATTCAACCTCCCGCACGTCATCTCCGACCTCGTAGCTGCTGCCAAGGAAGACCGGGTAATAGTCACCGTAGTCGGCGGTTGATTGGACGGATGCGCTACGGCCGCCGCTCTGAATTCCCGCGCCCTTAATCGCATCCACACAGTCGCGAAGCTGGCTAACGACCGTCGCGCCAAAGTCGACTAATTCGGGATCGACGTTCAAGATTGGCAAGCGATCAATTCGCTTGGCATACTTATCAAACCAGCGTCCTATCGTGTAGTAGGACGACGCACCTTGTTCACGACTGAGATCCTTTAGGTAGGCGTCAATCCCTTTATAGTAGGCCAGCGTTGCCTCGGCGGTGACCCCATACTGGTCGCGAGACGAACTCGATTCGCTTGCTTTGGACTCGACTGGTTTATCGAGCACCGTGCCGTCAAGTTCAAAAACACTGAAGATGCGTCGGAGCCCGCTGCCTGTCAACTCGCCCGAAAGGCGGACCGAGCGCTCGGCGGTTTGCGGCTTCCAGTCTTCAAACTCGTCGACGGCGACCCCCGCCTCGGCGAGCACTTCCAAGATAAGCGGCTTGGCGACCGGGGCGATTATTGCTGCCGATTTGCCAAAGTCGACCTTCAGCGATCCCGTTACGTGGTCCGTCACGCGGACGCCGAGCGTAATTCCGCGTATGCTTGCTAGGACCGCAGCAGCCTGATCAAGATCGATGGCCTGGGCGTTCAGAACCTTCGAGCCATTCAGCGCCGGGCGAACTTGTGAGAGGCCAACAGCGTCCGTCAAATCGAGCGCCAAAATCAATTCCGTTCCAACGCGATCTGGATACTGCGCCGCTTCCGTTAGATAGGGGGAAAGGGCGGGCTGTTTGCGCTCCATGACGATACGTAACCAGCGGTCGACCGATTGTCGATCGCTGGGTCGAACAATTGCGAACTCGCTTGGACCAAGTTTGATGATGTGGCCGCCGCGCGGTGTCGAGACGACTTGCCGACCAGCGATCTCGTCGGATGTGCCCCCCACGAGTCGCGCAATCACGGGAATGGTAAGGTCGGTCCCGATCCGCGCGATCGCGGTCTCACGGGTTGGCGTGAGTGTCGTTAGATCGATTGAGGCCGCCAGCACATACTGCGTAGCGTCCGGCGGGATGCGTAGGGGTGCGGCCGCAAATCGGCTCTCGTACCTTTGTCGCCAACCGCCAGTGCGGCCCGCCTCGCTCGCGAATATCTTCTCGGCATTCACGAGGACAAGAAGATTGACATCGCTAGGCGCACGCGTAAGCAAATCTCCAAAATCTGCACGCGCTGCTGGAGCTTCCCAGCAAGACACCCCAAAGATCAAGGCGAGAAAGACCGTTCGAATGTGGGAAGACATGGTTGACGAACCTTTACAGGGAGTGGAAAAGTCACAGGAGACCGCACGATGAATGGGGCAGCGTGTCACTATCAATTGCCGTGGAGCTTGGATCGTTCGACCTGCAGGTTGTAAAACTGCCTCCAGGGCTTCAGATCAGTATGTCGTTTATAAAAGAGGGGCGGGAAATCGCCATCGTGAAAAGCCTTTGAAAAGGAGAGCTTGGGGTCACCGCACCGACACTCAGCCAAACCTGGCCGTTGGCTACCAACCGTGACTGGCTGCTCAGTACCGCTCGGGAACAAAGTTACGGTCCGCCAGCGTGGCGGCATCATCGTACTCACCTTTCTTGGATCGCTTGGGAAGCGTGACTTCATCTCGCGCCAGCTCTTCGTAGGGCATCAAACGGAGCAGGTGGGAAATGCAGTTGAGCCGGGCGCGTCGCTTGTCGTCGGAGGGCAGAATGTACCAGGGAGCGTACGGGACATCGGTGGCCGCCAGCATTTGGTCACGCGCTTTCGAGTAATCGTACCATTTACTTCGCGATGGCAAATCCATGGGACTGAGCTTCCATTGCCGCAAGGGATCCTGGATGCGGGCCTCGAAGCGTAACTTCTGTTGTTCGTCGCTCACTTCGAGCCAAAACTTAATGAGCTGAATGCCGCCGTCAACGATGTATTGTTCGATCAAGGGACAACGCTCCAGGAATTTCTTGTGTTGCTGAGGGGTGCAGAAGCCCATAACATACTCGACGCCAGCACGGTTGTACCAACTGCGATCGAAGATCACGATTTCCCCAGCTGCTGGAAAATGCGAAATGTAGCGTTGAAAGTACAATTGCGACTTCTCGCGGTCGGAAGGAGCGGGCAGTGCGACGACCCGGAAGACGCGCGGGCTCACGCGTTCAGTAATCGCGCGAATTGTGCCTCCCTTACCAGCAGCATCGCGGCCTTCGAACACGACAATCGCCCGAAGGCCCTTGTGTTTGACCCACTCTTGAAGCTTACAAAGCTCTCCCTGCAATTTACGCAACTCTTTCTCGTACGCTTTGCGCTTCATTGGAGGGTGAACCCGATCTGATAGTTCATGCGATTTCGACATCTTACTTCTCCTTGCCGGTCAGAGCTCGATCGGGCGGCGCTTCGTGCAGGCGATAATGACAGCGTTAACGCCGGTGCTTAGGCTTTCGAAGCGTCTTGATTATGAGTTTGGCACGGCTGTGATGTACGGTGTTCAGTCGACGTTCTCGGGCTTGATTGCTTCACCTGCCTTGGCATGTCGCCCTGCCCCACTGCTCGAATAGAGCATGACAACGGACCGATCGGCGACATGGTAAGTAGTGCCTTCGCAGGGAATCGCATCCTGCCACGGGACAATGTCCTTTGGCGGATCCAGCGCGGTGTCGATCCAACGCAACCATGAGCCAGCGCTAGACCTTGGCAATTCGAACTCCAACGGTTCCCAGAAGCAATTAAGAATTAGGTAAAAATTGAGCCCGGCGTGTCGTAACTCGCCGCCGAGGGCAATACAGTGCGAATCGTCGCCCCAGTCTGGCTGATTCAGTTTCACCCCATGCCAAGTAAGTGTTGCTTCGCGGAGCATTTCCGTGATGCTCATTCGTTGGCGCTCATGCTCGATGTCACGCAGAGCTCGCCGAGCACACAGCAGACTAACGAACCGATAAATGTCGGCATGCTTTTTCAACAGAGACCAATCAAACCAGCTGATTTCGTTATCTTGACAGTAGGCATTGTTGTTGCCGCGCTGCGTCCGCCGGACTTCATCTCCCGCCAGAATCATTGGCAGGCCTAGCGACAGCATGGTGACGGTTAGATAGTTCTTTACTTGGCGATTGCGAAGCCTCTCGATGGCAGGATCGTCGGTCGGACCTTCGACGCCACAGTTCCAACTTCGATTGTCGTTCGCCCCGTCGCGGTTAGCTTCGCCATTGGCTGCGTTGTGCTTCTCATTGAAGGAAACAAGATCATTAAGCGTGAAGCCGTCGTGACAGGTTACGAAGTTGACGCTCTGTTCGACCTCGCGGCCCTTATGGCCGTAAATCTGAGGGCTGCCAACCAAGCGGTCGGCGATCCGTCGCACGGCTCCCGGTTCGCCCCGGAAGAAGTCCCGGACGTCATCTCGGAAGCGCCCATTCCATTCCCTCCAGGCATCGCCCACGAAACTGCCCACCTGATAGAGACCGGCTGCATCCCAGGCCTCCGCCAGCAGCTTGGCGCCGGCCAGCACGGGATCGGATTCGATGTCCCAGAGCACCGGCGGGTTGGGCACCGGTGCGCCAGAAGCGTCTCGGGACAGTACCGACGCTAGGTCGAACCGAAACCCGTCGACGTGCATTTCCTCCACCCAGTAGCGGAGGCTATCGACGATCATTCGCCGTACAACCGGGTGATTGGCGTTAAGCGTATTGCCGCAACCGGTGTAATTGGAATACCGCGACCCACCATTCTCAAGCAGATAGTACGTGGGGTTATCGATTCCTCGAAAGCACAGCGTCGGGCCGTGTTCGTCCCCTTCCGCGGTGTGATTGAAGACGACATCGAGAATGACCTCGATCTTTGCACGGTGCAGCGCTTTCACCATGTCGCGAAATTCGTTGATCGCTCCGAGCGGATTGGTCTGCGAACTGTATGCCTGATGAGGGGCAAAGAATGAGATGGGTGCGTAGCCCCAGTAATTAGTCCTGCCAGGCGGCGCGTCGAACGGGTCGAATTGAAACACCGGCAGCAATTCAATCGCTGTGATTCCTAGTTGTTGCAAGTACGGAATCTTTTCGATCAATCCGGCGTAGGTGCCGCGAAGTTCGTCGCGAACTCCTGAGTTGGGGTGCTGCGTGAAGCCTCGCACATGCATTTCGTAGATGATCGTGCGGGCGGCTGGATGTTGAAGCGGCAGATCGCCCTCCCAATCGTAAGCATGCGGATCGACCACCACGCTTTTCAGCGCGCGGCCCGCGTTGTTGCCTTCGCTCTGCGCCGCGCTCCGATCATAATCCTTAGGAACGACGACACACCGCCCATAGGGGTCCAAGAGAGTTTTTGTTCGGTCAAATAGCCATCCACGGTCAGGCGCCGACATACCATCGACTCGATATCCGTAGATCTGTCCCGCCCCAATTTCGGGTACGAACGCGTGCCAGTAGTGATAAGAGCGGTTCGAGGCAGGGTCGACTGGAATCACAGATGACGGTTCAGGGGCGTCGGGATGCGCAAAGAGCAGCAGATCGACCGCCGTAGCGGTTCGCGAAAACAGACTAAAATTGACCCCGCCTTCGACAACGGTTGCCCCCAGCGGAGCGCTTCGACTTGTGATTCGAGAGTTCATCGAAGTATGCCCAAGCAGCCTGACCACCGACAATTTGCTAGAGTCGCTCCCGGTAAACTTTATGAACCGCGGCCACGATTATTGCCGTTGACCACCCCAACATCAAAACTCCGACACTGGATTCGATCGGACCCAAAATTCTCCACTGATCGGGCAACAGCACATCACCAAACCCAACCGTCGAGTAGGCGGTTGAGGAGTAATAGGCGGCCGTTTCAAAATCGGGTAACATTCCCCACCACCAATAAATCGCAGCCCACATTCCCATTTCAAAAAGATGAATCAGAAGCAGACTACCAACCAGTGACACCATGAGAAGTTCCAGTTGAATCCACCGATGTCGCATTCGCGACTCCCACATTCGAAGACATAATGTCAATGATGCGTACATTCCAAGACTGTGAATCAACACCGTGAATACTGTCAGTAGCAATGCGACAAAGATCAACATTAGAGCGGTTCACAGCGGGTTCATGAGCAACGAAAGCGGCTCTCAAGTCATGGTTCGGTCGGTGCCGGAATGCGGTACAGCAATGCGTACAAGGTCGGCACCATGACCATCGTTAGCAGTGTACCCACGATGAGTCCGAACATAATGGTGACCGCCAGCGCCACCCAAAACACGTCCTGGAGCATTGGCATCACCCCCAGCACAGTCGTGCCCGCCGCATTGACCACGGGGTTCAACCGGGCGACCGCCGCTTCAACAACAGAGTTATAGGGCGAAAGCCCACGGTCCAAATTGGTGTAGATTTCGTCCAACAGCACTACGGCATTCTTGATCATCATGCCGGAGAGGCTCATTGCTCCCAGCAGAGCGATGAATCCGAACGGAGTGTTCGTCATCAAGAGCCCGCTCGTGATGCCAATGAGTACGAACGGAATGACGAGAATACAAATCAGCATGGGCCGAATGCTGTTGAACAACGCGACCAGAATAAACAGCATGACGACAATTGCGGGGGCGATGCCGGGCGCCAGCGCCTCCTGTGATTGTTTTCCGCTCCAGTACTCGCCATCCCAATCGAGCCGGTAGCCCGGCGGAAGCTCGATCGCGTTGAACTGATCGAGGACGGAATTGCGAAGCGTCGGAGCGGTGACGTTATTGGGTGAGCATTGCACGGAAATTGCCCGCCGGCGATCCCAGCGCCAGATAAGGGGATCTTCCCAAGGGGTTTGGATTCCATCCGTGACTTGCGACACGGGGACCGCGTGCGTGGAGAATCGGGGAGTTATTTGCAGCTCCTCGAGCGTCGTCGCCGCGCGCGACCGCTCGGCCGCCACGCTGCGGGCGACAATCGGAATCAGGTCGTCACCCTCGCGATACTGACCGACGACAACCCCATCGGACGCCCGCCGGGTAACGCGCGCCAGATCGTCCCGCGAGACGCCGGCCCAACGGGCGCGCTCCTGGTTGAACTGTGGCGCAATCGCCTGCACCCGTTCGCGCCAGTTGATGCGAACTTCCTTAGCGAGCGATGTTGCGCGCAAAATCTCTGAACCCTCTTCCGCCAGGCGGCGGAGCGTGTCGGGATCGGCGTTGGCCGGTCCGCTAAAGCGGGCTTCAATTTTCCAGTCGTCGAACGCGCCCACCGCATACTTGCGAACGCGGACCAGCGCTTCGGGGGCATTTTCGCGAGCCCAATCGTCGGCATCCCGGACAAGCTGGTCAACGCCTTCCAGCGTGGTGGTGTTGACAATGATCTGGGCGTACGAAGTATTGGGATCCTCGCCACTGACTGGCAGATAAAAGCGCGGCGGTCCCTTGCCGATGAACGCGCTCACCGACTCGGTCGCTTCATGCGTTTGGAGATACGCTTCGATCCGCTGCACATTGGCGCTGGTTTGTTGGATCCGCGTTCCCTCGGGCGCCCAATAATCAATCATCACCTGCCGACGGCTGGAGTCGGGAAAGTAAAGCTGCGGGACAAATCGAAAACCGTAGACGGAAATGGTTAGCATCCCCGCCATGATGAGTAAGAACGCCACGCGGTAGCGAATTGTCATCCATAACAAGCGACGAAAGAGCTGATAAAATTTGCTCTGATAAGGTTCAGCAGTCGCTTGCCCCGGTTGGGGGGAGGGGAGCATCAAGATGCACAACAACGGCGCGGCAGTTTGACAGAAGACCCAACTCAGCAGCAGCGAGATGGCGACCACCGTAAACAGACTCCCCGCATACTCGCCTGTATCGTAGGTCGAGGCAAAGATGGGATAAAACGCCATACAGGCCACGACGGTTGCTCCAAGGAGCGGCATGGCGGGTCCGCTGGCCGCTTCGATGGCGGCCTCAACCCGATCGCGACCTTGCGCGAGGCGCACCATGATTCCGTCCGTCACCACAATGGCATTATCCACCATCATTCCCATCGCAATGATCAGCGCGCCCAGAGAGACCCGATGGAGATCGATGCCCATGATGGCCATCACCACGAACGTCCCTAGAATGGGGAACACCAACCCGCTGATGCCGATGATGATGCCGGGCCGGATGCCCATCGTAATCGCCAACAGCGCCAGTACGATCACCACGGCTTCGACCAGGCTGATCATGAACGCTCGAATCGACTCGCTTACCTGATCGGATTGCCAGGAAATCCGCTCCACGCCGATTCCCACGGGCAAGTCGGCGACGAGCTCATTGACGCGGCGGTCGAGCGCTTGACCAACTTCTACCACGTTCTCGCCTGATCCAGGCGTGATGGCGATCGCGATCGCCTGTCGTCCGTTTTGACGCAAGAGCTGGGTGGGAGGATCGATATATCCAACCTTGACCGTGGCGATGTCGCGGATACGAATGAGTTCTTCACGGCCGTTAGCGAGGCTGGTGACAGCGAGCTCGCCAATCTCTTCGGGCGAGCGGAACTCACCGGTCGGCGCGATGCGCAGGCGCCGATCTTGAAAATCGACCCGGCCTGCATCGACCACCAGATTTTGCGCCTCCAGAGTCTGCATGATTTGTGCAGGCGTGAGGTTCAATCCCGTCAGTTGGGAAGTTGAAACTTCCAGAAAGATGCGTTTCTCTTGTGCGCCCCACAAGTCGACCCGCGCGACGCCCCGCACGACGCTGAGCTCCTTGCGCATGTCTTTGACGTAGTTTTCGAGTTCCGCATAATCGAACCCGTCGCTACTAACCGCTAGTAGAAAACCAAACACATTGCCAAAGTCGTCGCCCACGCTGGGCTTTCCTGCGCCAGGCGGCAGCGTTGGTTCAACATCGGCAACTTTTTTTCGCACCACGTCCCACACTTGGGGCAGGCGGTCAGCCCAGTACTGGCTCTTGATGTCAACCTTGATAATCGACAGGCCGGGGCGCGAATTCGAGTACACATTCTTCAGCTCGACCATCTCTTGAAGTTTGGTCTCAATGCGGTCGGTGATCTCCAACTCAACCTGCTCGGCGCTGGCCCCAGGATAAGTGGTTGTGATGACCGCGGTCTTCACCGAGAACTCGGGGTCTTCGAGTTGGCCAAGTTGCAGATAGCAGAAAATTCCGCCCACCAGCAGCAACTCGAGCGTAAAGTAGGTGATCGATCGCTTTTTGAGGGCCAAGGCGGCGAGGTTCATAGCGCTAACGGCTCCCTTCCTCGAGAATCCTCACCTGTTGATTCTCTTGCAGCGAATGCACGCCCGTGGAAACGACCAATTCTCCCGGCTTCAGTCCCTCGCTAATCTCGCGACCCACTGCTGTCAGCTTGCCAAGTGTGACGGGGCGCCGCACGACCTTCTGGCCCTGTTCGACAACCCAGACGAAACTGCCTTCCCCCGCAGTGTCAGCAAAAATTACTCCGGGAGGAACAGCGAGACTGAGGCCCGCGTCCGCCGGGTTCGCTTTCGACTGACCACGGATGGTGGCCGCCATGCCCGGCAAGATCCGCACGTCCTCTGGCTGATCAATCTGCACGGTGACGGGATACGTCCTTGTGGTTTGCGAAGCTTCACTGCCAATCTTCGTGATCTTCCCCGGGAATTCACGATTTGGGAGGGCGTCGAAACGGCATGCGACCTCCTTCACTTGCGGTACAAGCGCAATCAAGCTTTCCGGAATTTGGACGGTCACTTCGATCTTGGAAACGTCCAACAACCGCAGAATCGGTTGCTTCGCCTGAACCGTTTGAAAATTATCAACGTACCGAGCCGCGACTTCACCATCGAACGGCGCCGAGAGCACCGTGTATTCCAACTGGTTCTTGGCGTTGACCACTGCCGCCTCCAGCGCACGGATCTCGGACTGCTTGGCTTCGATGTCCTCCGCTCGGGCCCCCTTCTGGCCGATGTTTAACGCTTCCTGCGCCGACTTGATTTCCGCATAGGTTCTTCGCTTACGCGCTAACGAAATGTCGAACTCCGATTTGGTGACGACACCGCTATCGACAAGATTCGCGTTGCGTTGGTGTTCCGCGTCAGCCTGCTGATAGGAGGCCTGGGCTTGCTCGAGAACCGCCTTGAGTTGCTCGATTTCTTCGGGACGCGCTCCACGTTGCATCGCCACTAAATTTGCGCGGGAGCGCGCTAAGTTGCCTTCGGCGCTATCCAAAGCCGCTTGGAAATCCCTCGGATCGATCGCCGCGACGACCTCGCCTTTGCGCACCGTGCTGCCCACGTCAACGGGCAGTGAAACAAGGGGACCAGAAATCTGAAACGAAAGGTCGACCTCGTCTTTAGCTTGGGCCCGGCCAGGAAATTCGCGGCCGCTGATCACCTGCAGGTCTCCGACCTTGATGGCGCGCACTGGCCTGACGGGCACCGGACCGGCGTCGGGCGCTCCGCATCCCCCGCACAGCACCGTGACAACGCACACCGCGGCGGCCCCGAGCACCTTACCAAACATACCACTCACTCCGTACTTGATTGTTGCGACGCTGGTTCTTCCAAACGCACCATCAGCCACTGCTGGGTCTGACCATCCGCAAAGTGGACCAACGCTGGGGCAGTGTCGTTGGTGAGATTGGAGATGCCGGTTTCCATGATCGGCCGAGTTTTGCCGACAATTGTCCAAGCACAGCGCTGGGTCCCTTTATCCGCGAGACCTTCGACGGATTGTGTGGAGTTGGTCGTAGTATTGTGAAGGGTGCCGGAGATCACTCCTTCCTTACTGATCGCAAGCTGCAAAAACAACGTTGGATCGGGACCGGAAGCTTGGCCGTCCGCTGTTAACGCGAAAACACCTAGCGGCATCCACTGGGCCTCTGCGGGCGCGACCTCGGGAGCGCTGGCGATAATTCCTTCCGCTTGCTCGGCGTACTCTTCGGTCGTCGCCACGGCCTGGTCACCATAGTAGACCGAATTGTCTTCACAGTAGACATTTTCGCCGTAACTGTAGGCGATCGGCTCGCTCCACCCGTAGCCTACCCACCCTGTGAGGGCGCCCCATGTGGCCCAGCGATACGGACGGTTAATCCGCCAGGCTGCCCAGTTGGGGTAGTCCGACCAAAAGTCGAGTCGCGGATAGTTGTCCCGAACTTGGTCGCGGATTTCGTCACGCCGCTCGAGGCGATTGTCCTGCCATTGGCCCCGGTTCTCGATGCGCTCGGCACGGTTGTTAGCGAGCGGTCGATCCGCGGTGTTAGGCCGATTGGCGATGCCAGGTCGATCGGCAACACCGGGAAGCTGACCAACTCCGGGACGTTCTCCAATCCCGGGACGATCTGCAATGCCGGGACGCTCCCCTACGCCGGGACGGTCTCCAACTCCCGGACGTTGACCAACGCCGGGTCGCTCACCGAGACCGGTGGCAGGCAGTGTGCCCGCTTGAGGCCCCCCTCCCCGCAAGAATTCCGCGGCAGCCCCGCCCGTAATCCCTCCCGCGATGCCGGCCCCGATTGAGCCTGACATCCCTCCCGGTCGCGTTGCGGGTAAAGTACTCGGCCTTCCGGCCGCCCCGCCCGGCTTAATGTCCAAAAAGCTTTGCAGTTGGGCGGAGCTTGGACGAGTTACGGCTCCTGCACCCGGTCGTTGCCCAATGCCAGCGTTGGGCCGCGCACCGGTGCTGGGGCGGGATCCCCCACCAAGTTGCGACACCTTGGGAGGTGTGCTGTTAGGACGCGCCCCACTCGGCCGCGATGGGCTCGGTCGGTTGATCGAGGGTGAAGGGCGGTTCATGTAGGGTGAAGGGCGGCTCATCGAGGGCGAGCGGCCCATTGAGGGACTGGGCCGATAACCGCCGCCGGAGTATCCACCGCGAGACATCCCGCCACCCGAGAATCCACCGCCACCCCGTCCGCCGCCCCCTCGCCCACCCCCTCCACCACGTCCACCGCGAGCGTCTGCCTCGGCGATCATGAAGAGCAATGTCGCCAAGATCGCCACGCCTATCGAGATAAAGGTTTTCATCGCCTTGTTACTCCTTTGTCACTTGGACTTCGTCAATGTTCGGAAGCAACTCGCCATCCACCGTGCGATCAACCGACTGCAAAGTACAGGTGTTGTCATCCAATTGGGTGATGATATTCAACGACGACGATTTCCGACCATCGGTTAAAATGCCATTCTGCTCAATGTACCAACGGTTTTCCTTTTTCTTCCAAGTTCCTTCCGCAAAACCACCGTCGGAGTCAAACACCCAAGAGCGGATTTGCTTGGCCGCGGGATCCCAACCGATAATCTGCATGCCAGCCATGTCGATGCGGTCGCGGACTTGGACGGTAAATGATCGCACGAGAAAGTTGTTGTTGCGGGCCCAGTTGCACTCGGTGACCACAGTGGCCTGTTCATCTTGGTCAGTCCATTTGCCAATCAACCATTCCAAGTCTTTGAGATTTTCATAGTGCGAAGGAACCTCAACCACGTCTTCCTCGGTCACGCGGTCCAGTAACCACTGGCCGTCGCGTTTGACGTAAACGGCGGTGTACTCGCTTTCTTGCGGCGACTGATCGGGGGTCTGAAGTTCGGCGGTCCCCTGTTCGACCGCTACACCCGGCGAGATGAAATGGATGGAATGCGTTGTCGCACCAAGCCTAGTGCGATTCGACTCGGCGAAGATGTCGGTGAATTGCTTTTGAATAGCTTCGCGACCAACGACTTGCTCGCCACTGTCCGGAGAAGTGTAAACGGCGTCGGGCGACCACAGCGCCGCCAATGCTTTGGCATCGCCGGCATTGTAAGCCGCCACGTACGACTGCACGGCAGCGCGGATCGCGGCCTCATCTGTTGCTTGATCCGCCTGAACTAATTGGGTTGCCGCCAACCCCCACGCCAATGCGGCTGCTGTAATCATCTTTCGTTTCATAGAGCCAACCCTTGTGTTAGAACCGAATCTTGATCGAGCTCTTCCGCTGTCCAACGGCGGCAACGACAAGTTCAACATGCGAGTTTCTCAACAACTCGTGGCGTTTTCCGTAAGGCGCTACAAATCAGATAAGTGCTGCCTCCTCAAAATCGGATCATTCCGACATGCGCCGCGCAATCAAAGTACTCTCGCGACGATACGATGTTGTCTGCGGTTCATCATAGTCTTCAGCTTGGCTACGAGTCCAGTTGCTTCCAGCTGACGAATCTGCTTTTCGTCAGGAGATCTGAATTGAAGAGAGCTAAGTCTTGATTGGCGGCAATTCGTGTCGGTCCTTCTTTATGCCATGCAGGGAGTCGCCCGATCGAAATGCCGTCGCGACAGCCGCACCGGCGCAGTGTTGCATGCCGCCGGGAGCAGAGTTAACTTGACGAAGGTGATGGCTGTCGGCGTGTACTGTCCAGCTAAAGCATTCCTCGGGTTAGCAGCTTTGGTAAGATGCAACATCGCGGTAACGCGATTGGCTACGAGCGTCTCGTCAACGATGCCGCGTATTTTTGAAGTCTTGGCGGTGAGGTGAGTGAGATTCGGACGATCGACTGAGGCGAATGCTGATCTGAACAGCGAACAATGTGACGAACCGACCTCCTCAAAGCGTTGCGAAGTCGCGTTGCAAGGACACCTAAATCGTCATGAACTTGCTGTGCCCGATACTTTCGTGGTTGCCCAAGTACCAGCGAGACTGGTTGCGCGCCGACGTCATCGCGGGCGTCACTTTAGCGGCTTACTTGATCCCCGCGGCTCTCGGCGATGCCTCACTCGCGGGGCTCCCGCCTGAGGCAGGATTGTATTCATGTCTGTTCGCGGGGCTTGTCTTCTGGTTATTCTGCAGCTCGCGGCAAACGGCAGTCACGGTTACGTCCGCCATTTCACTACTTGTTGGGGCGTCACTCAGTCAACTGGCCGACGGTGACGTGGCACGCTTCGCCGCCTTGGCGGCTGCCAATGCGATTCTCGTGGGAGTGCTCTTTTTTCTCGGCTGGCTGGTAAGTGCTGGCGAAATTGTGAACTTTGTTTCGGAGACGGTTCTGATCGGATTCAAATCGGGGATCGCATTATTTCTCACCGTTACGCAGTTACCTAAGTTTTGCGGCTTCAAGGGCGCGCATGGTGACTTCTGGGAACGGACTTGGCACTTCGCTTCTCATTTGCACGAAACGAACGCGACGTCGCTGGGGATTGGCGTCTGCGCATTAGCAGCCTTGCTCATTGGCAAACGCTATCTCAAACACCAGCCCATTGCTCTCTTAGTCGTCATTACTGGTGTCGCAATCGCATCGGTAGCCGACTTGGCGAGCCACCGTGTCGAGATGCTAGGTAACGTTCCGCAGGGGCTCCCGCCCGTCGGACTCCCCGATGTTAACGCTTCCGACTTGAATGAATTGCTCCCGCTGGCCATGGCATGCTTTCTCCTGGGCTCTGTCGAAACAGCCGCCATCGGACGAATGTTCGCGCGCAAGAATGGTTACCGTCTGGATCCGAACCAAGAGTTTCTTGCGCTGGCCGGCGCCAATCTTGCGGCCGGATTGGGCCAAGGCTTCCCTGTGAGCGGTGGCATGTCTCAATCGCTTGTCAATGAATCTGGCGGAGCGCGTACCCCGCTCTCCAGCTTTGTCGCGGCACTCATTATGCTGCTGGTCGCCCTGTTCTTCTCCGGAATGCTTCGCAATCTCCCGCAGCCGGTACTTGCCGCTATTGTGCTAACGGCTGTAGGCGGGTTATTCAAACTAAGTTCACTCCAGCGGCTCTGGCGCTTCAGCCACATGGAGTTCGGGATTGCTATCGTAGCGCTCTTGGGTGTGCTTGGTTCCGGAATTCTACGTGGCGTCTTGATCGGCTCGGTGCTGTCGTTGCTCTTGTTACTGCGACGTGGTTCGCGCCCGCATACCACCGAGCTTGGCCGCGTGCAAGATACCGATTACTTCGCCGACCGTGTGCGACATCCAGAGAATGAACGGATCGCGGGTGTCTTCGTGTTCCGCTGCGAAGGACCGTTGCTGTTTTTCAATGCGGACTATGTGCGTGACCGCTTCTTCGAGTTGCTGGCACAACGTGAAGAACAAATTGAGCTTGCGGTATTTTTTCTGGGCACGACGCCAGTCATTGACATGGCAGGCACGGAACTCCTGATGGATCTTCACCAGAACCTCGAGGATCGGGGAATCGCATTCGAATTGGCCGAAGCTCACGGCGCCGTCCGCGACACGCTCAAACGAGCCGGCTACGTGAGGGATCACGCCGAGGTCGAGGCCAACGAGACCGTCGCAGATTTGATCAAGCGTCGAAGGAAGAGCGCTGCGCCGATGCCTCAGAGTCCAGAGGGGAGTTTAGTCACATAAACCAATCGAGCATGCCAAACGAGTGCTTTATTCATTACTTCTTCCAATGAAACTCAAGACCATCAACACCCTCGGCCAACCGCGTTATGATTCGCCGATCTCGTATTTCGTCGCAGACGATATCCTGATCCCGGCAGATGTTGCCTGGACCAACGGCATCGCGCCGGAGGACCTCATCTTTTTTGAGCAGGCGGGGCCCAGGCAGAAGCTATTTTTTGAGCCAGCGAAGACGCGGGCCGCAATTGTTACCTGTGGTGGATTATGCCCAGGCCTGAACAATGTGATCCGCTCAGTGACACGTGAACTGATTCGCGGTTATGGCGTGCAGGCCGTGCTCGGCATCCGCGGCGGATACCGGGGACTCGATCCGAACCGCAGCCAGCCACCCGTCGAACTCACCGAAGAGATCGTCGAGGACATCCACCGCGAGGGTGGCACCATGCTTGGAACCTCGCGCGGCCCAGTGGACACGGCCATCGCGGTGGATTTCCTCGTCAGTCAGAATATCAATCTGCTCTTCACGGTTGGGGGTGACGGCACCCAGCGTGGCGGCAATGCGCTGTTCGAGGAGGCGCGCAAACGAGGTCATGCAATTGCCGTGGTGGGGATTCCCAAAACCATCGACAACGACGTGCAGTATGTGACCCGAACCTTTGGCTACGGCACAGCGGTGGAAGAGGCCGTGCGCATCATCACCAGCGCTCACACCGAAGCTCGCAGCGTCGACAATGGGGTGGCCGTCGTCCGACTGATGGGCCGGCATGCAGGATTTATCGCCGTCGCGGCCGCTGCGGCCAGTCAGGACGTGAACTTCTGCTTGATTCCCGAAGCACCGTTTAAACTGGGAGGCGACCGCGGACTGCTCGCGGCGCTGGAGCAGCGGGTGAAGAACAAAAACCACGCCGTGGTGGTTGTGGCTGAAGGGGCGGGTCAAGACCTCCTCGGAGCCAGCGAGGAGAAAGACGCCTCGGGAAACGCGAAGCTGCAGGACATTGGCCTGTTCCTGAAGGATCAATTCAACGCGCACTTCCAAGCGCGCGGGATCGACATGACGTTGCGCTACTTCGATCCGAGCTATCAGATTCGCGGGAGACCCGCCAACACCGAGGATGGGCTGCTTTGTGATCGCATGGGCCGTCACGCGGTCCACGCTGCAATGGCGGGCAAGACTGGCCTCGTGATCAGCTACCTCAACGGTCAGTTCGTCCATGTCCCCATCGACATGATCGTGAGTGGTGGAAAGCGGGTGAACCTGGAGGGCGAACTGTGGCGCGCCGTACTTTCCTCGACCGGGCAACCCGCTAGGTTCGGCTGACCTTCGTGTTTGCTTCCTTGAGATGTAGCATCCTTCCCCGAGCTGACGAACGGGCGCCAACATGCCGGGCGCGAAACTTGTTGACAGCTACATACACCCTCTCTGCAGTCTGGCGGAACAATAGAAGACGAAAGGTGCTTCGGTCGAAAAAATACCTTCCTAAACCAACCCCCGCCGCACGGCCCACACGGCTGCCTGCGTCCGGTCCGTTACCCCGATTTTCCGCAGTATATGCTGGACATGTTCCTTGGCAGTTTCATAGCTGATGCCGAGAGCTTGCGCGATTTCCTTGTTGCTGAGCCCAAAAGCGAGTTGCTTGAGGACTTCGTTCTCGCGCTTGGTGAGGGGCGCTTCAAGATCATTCTCCACGCGGTCGGTGGCGAGCGCGCCGGTTAGTCGGCGCATTTCTTCGCGCGACCAGCACGATTCGCCCCGGGCCGCCAGCCGCAGCGCGGCGAGCAAACGCTCTTGGTCAATTTCTTTCGAAAGATAACCTAAGGCCCCAATTGCCGCCGCGCGCGCGTTGAACGTGGGGTTCTCATAACCACTGAAGATGACCGCCGGCATCCGCAAGCCTTCGTCGCGGAGGCGCGTGAGGCAGTCGAGCCCATCGGCGCCCGGCAAGCGGACATCGAGCAGTAATAGATCGGGGTGACACCCTCGGATCATTGCCACAGCGGTTTCGGCACTGCCTGCTTCGCCAACAAGTTCAAACTCGCTGTCGGCCAGCCACGACCGCAATCCTTGCCGCACGACCGGGTGGTCTTCCACGATGGCGATTCGAGTCGGCATGATCACAGCGCTCCGGGTGGTTTAGGTCTCCCCCTCTCCGCTGGGCTTTCGCCGCGTCCTGCCTGACGAGTTAACTTGGAGCAACTGCTGCGATTGCGGCCAAGGCCAGTGGTACGGGAACAAACGCACCGACAGTGCAGCGAGTCGCCGCGACTCGAATCATCCCCTCGAATGGGTGTTCAACGAACGTTTTGCCAGCGGCACTACCGCTGTGAAAAGCGTACGCAAACCCTCCTCACAGGCGGTCAGATCGAGCGCCGCCCCCAAGCCATCCCCACTCCAAGTCTACCACCAATGGGGTAGGAAGCAAGCATGAAAAAGTGAGCGTGGGGCAACTGTCAGTGAGCAATGTTGGGCAGAGAGGTCCAAAATAGTTCGCAATCCCACGTGCATTCCAAATCAGTTCAGCTTTCTCGCTCCTTACTGCCCCTGCCCGCCGCCCACTTTTTAGTGCTAGCAACATTTACTTAATTCCGGAACTGCGGCATACTGCTCCCCTGCGTTTTGGCGCCGCACGACTGGCGCGTGGGGGCAACACCGGGGGCACACCGCGCAATGACGCGTTCTGCATTGAACGAAGTGACCACTTTCCGCTGGTCGCTGGCTGAGGATTTGCATTACTATCGCACCGCAGGCTGGGAGGCGATTGGTCTCTGGCGCCGAAAGCTCGCTGATTTCGGCGAAGAGAAGGCGATTGAACTCGTGCGGGAAAGTGAGCTGACCGTCTCGAGCCTTTCCTGGGCTGGAGGCTTCACGGGGAGCGAAGGGCACACCAGCGCAGAGAGTATCGCCGATGCCCGAGTCGCCATCGAGCTGGCGGCCGAACTGAACGCGGGTTGCCTGGTGATTTACTCCGGCGGTCGCAATCACCATATCCGCACGCATGCACTCCGCTTGTTGCGTAGCGCGTTTGATCGCCTGTTGCCGCTGGCTGAACGCAACGGTGTGACACTTGCGCTGGAACCGATGCACCACGCCTGCGCCGCCGATTGGACATTTCTCACCTCGCCGCGCGAGGCGTTGGCGCTCATCGACGAATACGCGAGCCCGAGGCTGAAATTGGCGCTGGACACTTATCATTTCCCGCATTTGGCCAGCACGGGACTAACGGCTGCCGATTTGACGGACCGTCTAGCGCTGGTGCAGGTGGGCGATGCCCGGGCTCCACACAGTATCGATCAGGACCGCTGTCCGCTCGGTCACGGCGGCGTACCGAACGCTAAGCTGCTGCGCAGCTTTATAGAAGCGGGCTACAAAGGCGATTTTGAAGTGAAGCTCATCGGCCCCTCCGTTGAGCATCTCGCCTACGAGGACTTGGTGAGCGACGCCCGCGAAGCGCTCCTCGATTGCGTCGCGGCCGATTTGTCGGGAAGATAAACACCGAACTTTCACATCGCGGTTATTGGGCGCCACTGTCCGGCTTGTCCGGCAGTGGAAAATGGGTACCCCGCGCCCACTGCCGGACAAGCCGCTCGGTGGCGCCCCTACAAAACTCCGCCTCCCGCAGTCCGACTTCGTAAATGGCCCGCGATCTGCCCGTCACATCCGAGATCACCATTCCCGCCGCAGAGCTGGCCTGGTCTTTCGCGCGTAGCTCGGGCCCAGGGGGGCAGAACGTCAACAAAGTCAGTTCAAAGGCTATTCTACGCTGGAAGCCTGCCGAGTCGGCGGTCATTCCATTCGCCTGGCGACGGCGATTTATGGACCGGTTCGCCAACCGCATCAACGATCGCGGCGAAGTGGTGATTGACTGCGGGACTTCGCGAGACCAGAGCGCGAACATCGGCGAGTGCCTCGATCGCCTGCGCGGTTGGCTGTTGGCAACGCAGCACGCGCCAATCGCCCGCCGGCCCACGAAGCCGTCCCGTGGCTCGGTCGAAAACCGTCTCGCCACCAAACGGCGACGGCAAACGACCAAGCAACAACGCCGTCCAAAGATCGACGACGAGTGAAGCTGCAGCGAGTTTGCCAACAACCGTCGGTCGCTCGCCCACCAGATTGGTGGATTGGCGACCAAGTTGCAAAAAAATGTTTGGTGTTTGACAGGGATTCGGGTACGCTAAAGCCGACGCCCGCGAGCGACGGATTGGCACATTGATTGCCGGTCGAGTAGCCGTCAGGCGCACTTGTCCCTAACGAGATGTGAGGATCGCGATCATGATGGCGACCAAAACCTCGAACACCGCCGGCGTTTGCTGGCTGGAGCACCAAACTCTCGAACACATTAAGGGCGCCCTGCGTGTGGCGCTCAACTGGAGCGACGACGAAATCGGCGTCGATCAGAAGCGCTCGAGCCTTGCGTTCACCCTGCAATCTTTCCGCCGCCACTTCGAGCGACTGATGGCCATCGAAGAGCAGGATGGCTATCTGCGTGAAGTGAGCGAAGGAAACCCCCAAGCTCACGAGCAGATCGAACGTTTGCAAGCCGAGCACGACCGGTTTCGGATGCAGCTCCGTTCGCTGGACGCCCGACTCCAGTCCGATTTTCGCACCTGGGGCGAAGCGGAGCTGGACTCGACCTGCGAGGAGATCACCCTGCTTCTACGCGAAATCGATTCACACGATCTCGAGGAGATCGACCTGTTGCAGGACACCCTGCAGCATGACGAGGGTGGTGAAGGGTGAGATAGCCTTTAGCGGTTGGCGATGAGCTCTTGGCTGTGGGAATCTAGACCAGGAAACTGGGATCTGAACTTGCCTAATCCGGGGTGGTTTGTTGCTGACCACCTCCGTGACAAAAAGCTAATGGCCAAGAGCAAACACCCATTTTTTCGGTTTTCTCGCGCGTAAAAGACTCGCCTCCTGGGGTGTTCTCTGCGTACAATGCCGATGAGGAGAGGGTGGCCTCTCCGAGACTTGTCGACCGCCGCCTCGTGTCTTTCGGCGGGGGTCGGGAACCGCAATGGCGAAGGACAACCCCATGTCGAAACGCTCCGGGCACTTAGACGATTTGCTAGCGGCTTGGCCCTACCAATTTGGTGAAGTGGCTGCGCGAAAGGTAGCCGGCAAAGATGGCCGCGAAGTCTTGCAGTTGCGAATCGATTTGGGCGTACTACAAATGGAGGCGGTCGGCCGGCCCGATGGCCACACGCCGGGCGGGCACGACACCGTCTATGACCAGTTGCTGGCCCAGTCGTTCGAAGAGGGCGAAGACTTCGAACTCTCCGATGACCGCCGAAGTGAGATTGATCGGGAGTTCGTGCAGTTCTACCACCGCCGCATCGCGTGGTTGGCGCTCCGTGAGTTTCGCCGCGCCATTGAGGACGCCAATCACACGCTGAAGTTAATGGATTTTTCCAGTGCTCATGCGGACGATGAAGACTGGGTCGACATGCACGAGCAGTATCGCCCGTTTGTGCTGTTCCACCGCACGCAAGCCGAAGCGCTGGCAAAGGTTGACGCCTACGATCCCGAAGCGGCTATCTCCGCCCTCGACGAAGGTCTGGAAGAAATGCACGCCGCCTTCGCCCGCCAAGGGTGCGAAGATGAGTTTGAAGAGGATGATCTGGTCCTAAAAATCCGGGCGATGCGCTCCACACTTCTCGCCCAGTACTCACTTGAACCGCCCCTGACTCAGCAGTTAGCCGAGGCCGTCGCCCGGGAGCAGTACGAACTCGCGGCGGAACTCCGAGACCGCATTGCGCGTCGGACGAGTCAGAAGGCGCGGTAGACGGTATCAAGCCGGGTGCGCTGCACCTTCGTGTTCTACCACCCCGTATAGCAGCCCGATCAACACTCTCTCGCACTTGGAGCGTGTCAGATACATCACACCGCAGCCGCTTCAATCGCGGCGGCGGCCATCGCTTTGCGTTCGGGGCAGCCGTTGCAACTCCACCATTTGGCGGCGCGCTCGCGGGACCAATCGTCCTCGAGCACCAAGTCCAACAGTGCTTGACGTAATTGACCTGCGGTTTGGAAACGGTCGTCGGGGTCTTTCTCTAAGCAGCGGAGGACAATGTCGTCCAGCGCCTCGGGCACATCGGGGTTTAGGTCCCGCAGTGGGGCGGGTTGTTCCGAAGCGTGGGCGATAATCACCTTCACCGACTGCTGGTAGTTGAAGGGGTACTTGCCGGTCAGCAGATAGTACATCACGCAGCCGAGCGAGTAGATGTCGCTCCGCACGTCCGCTTCGCGCTCGCCGGTCGCTTGCTCGGGTGACATGAACAGCGGCGAACCGGTAATGGCGCCTTCCTGCGTCAGGTGCGAGTCGGTGGCGTCTGTGAGCGGTTTGGCAAGGCCGAAGTCAAGCAGCTTCGCCACGTCGAACTCGCCGCCACGATAAGCGCAGAAAATGTTCGCCGGCTTGATGTCGCGATGCACCAGCCCCATGCCATGTGCTTCGCCAAGCGCTTTACACACCTGCTCGATGAGGTAAACCATCCGCGCCGGTGGGAGTGGGCCATACTCTTCGACCAACTCGCCGACATTATGCCCCGGCAGGTACTCCATCACATAGTAGAACGTGCCGTCGGCGGTGTTCCCGTAATCGTAAATATCGATCGAGTTCCAGTGCGACAACTTGGCGGTTGAACGCACTTCCCGCTCGAAACGCGCGAGCACTCGGGGGTCACGGTTCTTGTCTGGCCGAATGATTTTAACGGCGCAGGGCCGCTTCATCAGTTGATGCTCGGCGAGATACACTTCGCCCATCCCCCCAGAGCCGAGTTTGCGCTTGAGTCGATACTGGCCCAACTGCTTGGCGGCGAACGCGGTGCGGCGGAGCGAGGCGATCGAATGCACGCCGATGAGCGAAGTCACGCCCGCAAGCGCCATGATCATGGCTTGTTCGGTCGCGTAATTTCCCACGCCCGCGCGGCTGACGCATGCGATGTAACCAGGGCAGGCGGCGATGAATCGCTGCCATAACATCACGCCGATCGGCGCCGCACACATCGGCACAATGGCCCACGCGGCCCGGCGCCAACTGTTGGGAATGAACAGCGCGTAAGTGAAGATCAACAGCATCCACGGCGCCACAATATTCGGCAGGTGCGCACCTTCCGTCAGGTTCGCCGCATAGTGCAACTTCTGCTGGCTGAGGATGATGAAGTACAACGCCGGATCGCCGAACACAATCGCTTCGGCAAAACGCAATCGTCCTGATGACAGTTTCGGTGACCACGTGAGCCAACTGGCCACCGCACCCAGCAGAGCCGTTACAGTCGAATGGAGCCAGAAGAGCCAGTGCTGGTCGTCTGCCTGCCAAATGAACAGCCAGCGAATCTGAAACGCCAGGAAGCCGCTGAAGAAGATCCAGGCGACGGTCTTCAGCCGAGACTGCAGGATTTCCCGGGTCTCCGTGGAAAGGTGGGGCGCTGAACCCTCCACAAAGGCGATCATCCCCCGCGCCGCTTCACGCAACCGGCCGCCGCTGCCGGAACCCCCGCTGCCCGATACGCCACCGGAATCACTGGTCAGTTTGCGCGTGAACTTTACTCCATTGCGCAGCGGGGAGGGCGCTTCAAGAGTTTGCGCATTCTCGAAATCGATGTCGGCCATAACCTGCCGTGCGTGGCGAGTCCGTCAGACCAACTCACGCAATTGGGGGGCAAGAGACTGCCGCTGGCGTCTTCAGCGCACAGTCCACCAGCGTTCAGGACGTTCTACGCACTCTTATGATAGCCTGTTCGCTACCGAGAGGGCAGATCAACCCGAAAGGTTCGCCGAAATTTATCAGGGGGGGACTTTAAGGGGCTGAAAAGGGACGCCCCGATTCATCGCGGACTGGAGGCATAAGGTACGAAATTTGCGCTATTCCGCTGCCGTCGCCGAAAGCACTCGGCCGCTGATCCAATCGCAAACTTCCCACATGGCGGCGCCCCAAAAAATGCCAGCCACCGGGAATATGAACAGCGAAACTTCTAAGGTTGGCACAAACTGGCGGAATCCCTCCGCTGCGGCCATCGACAGGGTAAACAGGAGCGCGGTCGGCACGCCCCAGCCCAGCATGCCGTAAATCCCGATGAACTTGCGGCGGCCCAACGCGCGCAGGTTTTCAAAACGATTCGTGGGGCTGTTGGCGGCGGACATGGCGGAGGTTCCGTTCTTCGCAGGTTTCTCCCGAGTTGCCGCCGACGACCGGCAGCTATTTCCTCGGGGGTTGCTGCTTAAACGTAGAACCCGCACATCCGTTACAATTTTTTTCTCGCGTCCCGCAAAATTTGCAACTCTTCGCATGCATTCGGCAAGGTGACGGTGGGCGTGGTCGCCAATCCTCGGCGGGTTGCAAGATCACTTTTGCAGGCGCTGCAACTTGATAAGCGTTGCGGCTTACTTGAGCCTCTGAAGTTCCAGTGGCGGTGGCGCCGCAAGTCCGCGCTGAGTGATTGCTTTGTTTCAGGGCAAGACGACTTTCGCTCCCTCAGGTCGAGCACCCAAGCTACTGCGCTTCGCATTGCTAAGCATCGCTACGGTGATGACATTCTGTTCACGCCTCTTCGCGCCGCCATGGCGCACTTCGCGTGGTTTTGTCAAGCATGATTTTCGCGCGAAATTGCCAGAAAGATTTTCTCCCTTGGTCGCTGCGCGATGCAGAGTATAATCAGAGTCGTGCGGCGCCAATTCGCCGGCGGGTTCATACGTGAGGTTCTTACTGTGCTTTCGGTTCGTCCTAAACTTGCTGAGCTGGTATTTCAGGTCTATGGGCGACCGCTGCATCCTGAGCTCTTTTCGGCCTTCGCCTCCAAGCGAATCGAGCGGCCGAAGTACACGGCGAAGATTGATATCACTGGCGCCGGGCACATTATCACGTGGCGGCACCAGGGGCTAACGCTGACCGAAGTCGCAACTAGTGCAACGGACCCCTTGCCGCAGAAACGACGGCTCATGTCGCACCCACTGACGGGCTCGCAGCGTGATCGAATCGAGTGCAATGGCGGCGTGAGTTACGAGGTGGACTTCTCACTCGATACTGTTGAAGCCGCCGCGTTCTACGATTTCCAAAAGCAGCTTACCGCCGTACAGTCGGAGAATTCTTTGGTCCACGCCTTTGACTCCAGTGGCCGGTGTGGGCTGGGTGCGGTGAGCTACATTCACGTCGAATCGCGCGAGCGAAGTCTGGCGATCAAGGCGTTTCACACGTTCCCCGATGACTACGCGATCGTGCGGAGCCAGAGCGTGTTTCGGTTGCCGCAGAGTCGGTAGGCGAACAGTTGTGCAGCGCCTTAACTTGGGTGGCACTGACTTTCAGCCGGTGAAGTTTTATTTGCAGGCGGAGTTTTGCGCGGCCGAAAGTCGGGGCCACCCCACCTTGCTACAGCCCGCGCAGAAAATCCAGCAGCGCTTTCGTGACGGCGGCTGGGTCTTCGACGGGTGTCATGTGACCCGCGCCGGCGATCTCGACGAACTTCGCCCCCGGAATCTTTTCGGCGATGCCACTCATTTCGTCACGGGTCGAGAGGACATCGTGTTCGCCAACGATCACGAGCGTCGGCACATTGATGTCGGTTAAGAGCTCGGTGGAGTCGACCCGAGCGGCCATGCCGAGTTGGGCGGCGGCGATGGCGC
The DNA here is from genome assembly GCA_022841705.1 of Pirellulales bacterium. Lineage (GTDB taxonomy): Bacteria > Planctomycetota > Planctomycetia > Pirellulales > Lacipirellulaceae. Next base: position 1,532,899 of record JALHQZ010000001.1, on the reverse strand, counting down.
GGACATTCGTGCTGGTGATCACACGGCGCGTTTCGGCGACGAGCTCGGGGCGTTCTTTACGCGTTGATTCGGCGAAGAGTTTGGGTTCCATTGCTTCGGCCACCTTGCCGGCGCCCCACTCGGCGACGTGGGCCGCCATCTTGAGCCGCATCGCGCGGCCTTCGTCGTTGTCGGCCACGGCCCGGGTGTCGCACATCACCAGTGCGGCAACGTGATCGCGATGGCGGCGCCAGAACTGCCAGCCTATGTAACCGCCCATCGAGAAACCGACGTAGCAGACCGGCTCGGTGATGTGTAGTGCATTCAGGAGTGACGCAAGGTCATCGGCATAGCGCTCGAGCGGCACGCCGACTGCATCATCCACGTCGCCGAGCGCCGATTCGCCATAACCGCGAAGGTCGGGGGCGATCACCCGGTGCTCGGCGGAAATCGCATCAATTTGAGCGTCCCACATCGAATGATCGAGCGGAAACCCATGGACCAGCAAGACAACCGGCCCGGCGCCGCGATCAATGTAGGCGAGGTTGATGTCGTTGAGTTGAACGGTATTCATGGGAAACTCGAGGGAAGAATTGACCGTACGGGCGCCACTGGCGTGCCGCCAGTCGGACGAGGGTTAAGGTTTGGCCGCTTCCCACTGGCGGCATGCCAATGGCGCCCTTCTTCGGCATGTTTAGCGGGCTACTTTTTGGATTGAAAGAACTTCAGTTGCCGAATGAGGGCAGGCATGTGAGGTTCTTTGGCGACGGCGGCGGCCTGGGTGGTGATTGCCTTCTCAATATCCCCGGTGGCGTAGTAGCACCGCGCGAGGGTGTCGAGGTAACCAGCGTCGCCGGGGACGAGTTCCAGTGAGCGCTGGGAGTAACGGACCGCTTTGGCGGTGTCTCCTTCGGTGTTGCTAACCAGCCAAGCCCATTGGTTGTAAGCCATTGGGTGGCTGGGCTTTTCGAGGACGTCGGACTCAAACTCATGGCAGAGCGAGTCAATTTTTCGTAGCGCATCTCGGCGCAGCGTCGAACTCGGCGCCGTGCTGCGGTAGTAAGCGATCAACACGTCGGCATCTTCGCGATTGAGCATTAAGGATTCCCGCAGTTGCTTGGTCGCCACGGACCCCTTCGCCGCAAGACCGGCGTAGTAGCCCTTACGAGCGGCGATCAGATCGGGCTCTGGAAGTTGTTCGAGCAACGACGATTGCGAGTGCTGTTCGATCAGCTGCAAGTAGCGGCGGCTCGCACGGGTGCTCGCATTGATGGCGGTGTGCAGTTCTGACAAGAGCTTCGCGGCTTCGTCGTAGCGCTCGTCGTCGTACAAGTGACTGGCGAAATACCACCGGCCGAGGGCGCCGCTGTGAGTAAGCGGCTCGACATGGGAGACCAGGGCGGTGAACTCCGCTTCGGCCCAATCCCTTTGGCCGCTCTCTTGGAGCTTCAGCGCCACGAAGATCCGTTCGTCGAGTTGTTGAGCAAATGGGTCGCGCCCTTCCGGCGTAATAAAGCGAGCCGCTTCTTCGGCGAGTTTATTAGCTTCAACTTCTTCGCCTTGGCGGCGGCGCAGTTCGGCGGCGAAGTATTTGCGGAGTTTGGTGTCGAAGAGCGCCGTCCGTTCGCTGAGCACTGCCTCACCCACTCGCCAAGCTCTGGCTTCGGCGATTGCGATGAGAAGCTTCGGCACGCTGCTGTAACTCACGCGCGGGTCGTCCTCGGCCATTTTGGCGATGGCGTCCCAGGTCTCGAGCGCTGCGGCGGGGGCGTCGCTGGCCAACGCGGTACACAAGGTTTGCCATGCGAGAATCCACGTCACAACGGGGCTCGTTGCGCCCGGCTGCGTGTCGGCAAGCCGTTGCTCGGCAGCCAGAAAGTGGCGCCATAACTCGAGCCGCTTGGTGGGTGACTCCTCGTCCACCAGCGCTGTGAGCCACTGGGCGGTATCGCGGTTGGATTGGCCGAATAGTTGGTCGAGTTGCGTGAGTTCGCTGCCCACCTGGGCAACTGAAAACGGCGGCTCAGATTCCTCGGCCTTGTCCTGGAGCTCACCGATGAGTCCCGCTGCGGCGGTCCGGGCGACGAGCGAGGAGGGTTCAAACCGCGCGATCCGGCAAAGTGCGCCGACCGCGTCGGCGGGCTCTTCAAGCAGTTCGCGAACCAACTGGTAACGGCCCGTTTCATCGAGCGTCGCATATCGCCGCATGATCGATTCCACGTTCGGCGGAGCGTCAAATTTCGTCCATTGCGGGGTGAGTTGCTCGGCGAGTCGCGTGCTGCTGGCGGAGAGTTCAGGATCAGCCCCCGCTTGCGCGGCGCGGAGTGCATCGCTGACTCGTGGACCTGCTTCGAGCAGTCCCCAAGCGGCGTTGCGACGGAGGCCGAACTGGGGATCGGCAAGCTGCGAGATGAGTTTTGCGGTGTGTTCGTCCCGGGAAACATCGGTGGCGCTAGCGGCGCTGTGGAGCGCGAGTAGCAAACAAATGGCGAGCGAGCGAACGTGCATTACGACCCCTCGTCGCGGCGTTCCATTTCTTCGATGTAGCGGCGGAGGCGTTCGACTTCGTCGCTAATCGTGCGGAGTTTCAGCATGTTCTCGACGCGCTTGAGCAGCTCGACCTTGTTGACCGGCTTCGAGAGGAAGTCGTCCGTCCCGGCAGCGACGCCGCGCTCGATGTCGCCAAGTTCCGACAGCGCCGTGACCATCAGCACCATGATGCCGCTGGTCTTGGGATCGCTTTTGATCCGCTGGCAAACCTCGAACCCGCTGAGCTTAGGCATCATGATGTCCAGCAGCAGCAAGTGCGGCTTGAACGCCTTCACCTTGTCGAGCGTATCTTGCCCGTCAACCGCGATGGCGATCTCCGCGTCGAGCCCCGTCAAGTAGGCCTCGAGGAGCTCGACGTTCGGCTCGTTATCGTCAGCGATTAGAATGCGAGGGGTTTCAGACATTGTTTATGAAGTTGGAACCGCGAAAAACGCGAAAAAACGCGAAACTTATCAGCCGCCGGGCGCTAGCCCCCGGTTCGCACCGTGCGAATTAAACTAACCGGACGCTAGCGCGTGGCAGCTGATTCTTTCAAGTCTTTCGCGGTTAAATATCTATCCTAAACCGCAGCCACAGCGGCTTCTGCGGGGACCGGGAAATTACTGCATAACTGGCGGACTTCGCTGCGGATGCCGGCGTGGGTGGATTCATCGTCGGCGTGCTTTAAAGCACTCAGAATCCATCCGCCGATCGATTTCATTTCGCTCACGCCCATGCCGCGGGTAGTCAGCGCGGGTGTGCCGATGCGGATTCCGCTGGGGTCCATCGGTTTGCGAGTGTCGAACGGGATCATGTTCATGTTCACCGTGATGCCGCAGCGATCCAAGACGGTTTCGGCCAGCTTGCCGCCGACGCCCAGCGCGGTGACATCGACCAGCATCAGGTGATTGTCGGTCCCGCCGCTCACAAGTTTCAATCCGCCTGACATCAGCGTGTCGGCGAGCGCCTTCGCATTCGCTTTCACCTGCTTGATGTAGGTGCGGAACTCGGGGCGCAGCGCTTCGCCGAAGCAAACCGCTTTGCCCGCGACAACGTGCATCAGTGGGCCCCCTTGAATGCCCGGGAAGACGCGGCTGTTGACCGTTTTGCCGTACTCTTCGCGGCAGAGGATGAGGCCGGAGCGCGGGCCGCGCAGCGTTTTGTGCGTGGTGGTGGTGACGAAGTCGGCCACCGTCACGGGGTTGTCATGTTCCTTTGCGGCCACCAGGCCGGCGTAGTGGGCCATGTCGACCATCAGCTTGGCGCCCACTTCACGGGCGATCTCAGCAAACTTGCCGTGCTGAATTTCCCGCGGGTAAGCGCTGGCGCCAGCGATCAGGAGTTTCGGTTTGTGCTCGCGCGCGAGCTTGGCGATTTGGTCGAAGTCGAGCCGGTGGTCTTCCTGCCGCACGCCGTAGGAGACGATGTTGTAGAGCATGCCGGAGATGTTCAGCTTCATCCCGTGCGTGAGGTGCCCGCCGTGCGCGAGGTCGAGGCCCATCATGGTGTCGCCCGGCTTCAGGATCGACAGGTAGACCGCGGTGTTGGCCTGCGAACCGGAGTGTGGCTGGACGTTGGCGAACTCGGCGCCGAAGAGCTCCTTGGCCCGATCGCGCGCGAGGTCTTCGATCACGTCAACATGTTCGCAGCCGCCGTAGTAGCGCTTGCCGGGGTAGCCCTCGGCATACTTGTTGGTCAGCACGCTGCCGACGGCCTGCATCACAGCGGGACTGGTGTAGTTCTCGCTGGCGATCATCTCCAGGCCGTCCTGCTGGCGCTCGGCTTCGGCGGCGACGGCGGACCAAACTTCGGGGTCTTGGGTCTCTAAGAAATTCATCAGTTTGCGGGTTTGAGCTGTTGTACGACGGGCTTCTCAGCCCGTAGAAGTTTAACGACCGACGGGGGAAGAAGCCCGTCGTACATGTTTCTATTGTCAAACGGGCCCTGCATAGTGTCAATCGGCGCGCGACAGCGTTACAACGAGTTCGCCCGAATTATCCGCCCGTTTGGCGGGGGAATCATTCACGCGGAGAAAGACGGGGCCCGGTAGTGGCGCCACAATCGTGCGTGCTTGCCCAATCGGAACCGGCTGTAGTAAGCCGCCGAGCGCGTCCAGCGGCGAATCGCGGTCGTCGATCGCCACTTGCAGTTCACCCAGCGGGCTCCCGCCGACGTATTCCAGCGAGACACCGTTCGCTTCGCACGGCCAAGGCTCGCCGGTCGGTTCGCGACCGATGATGAACTGGCCGGCGCCGCGAATGGTGAGGCGATCGCCTTCGGCAACGCGCACGCCGGTGGGCTGCCAACCGCGGCGAGGGTCGATCTTCACTGTGATTGGTTGCGCGCCTAGCTCTTCCGTAGGACCGAAGCCAATCGCTTCACAGGCTATGTCGTCGCCGTAGTCGATCCGCCGGGTGAAGAGTTCCCACTCCCGGGCGAGGTTGGGCCAATCGTCGCCGTACATCTTTTGCATTCGCGTGTTGAACTCCGGCTTCGTCACGCGCATCGGCAATTTGTGAAACACTTCAGCGTAGCGCGGGTGATGCTCCAAGAAGTGGGCGAGCGACCAAACCCAGGCGTAGGCTTCGTTATTCATCGGCCGAGCGTTGTCGAGGGAGAGCACTGCCGATAAAGAAAGCGGCTGGTGGGATTCCTTCAGCAGTTTGATGCGCCCCCAGTACGGCGCCGCGGCGCGGCTGGCAGGCATGATGCCAAGCTCGAGCTTGCCGGTTTGTGAGTCCCAAGTATGCGTGCCCAAGAGTTCGGCCATCCCTTCCATGTACCACCCCGGCCCGCAGCCGCCGAGGTGCATCGCCATGAAACTGTGTGTCGCCTCGTGCAGCAGCAAGTGCCGGCGGAAGTAGTCACTCGGCTGTTCGAAGAGCCACACCTCCCGCCCAAGCGCAAGGCCGTGTGAGAACTCGCGGTCTTCGGGCAACAGACCCAGGCTGGCAAACTTCGCCAAGTCCTTAATTAGATACGCCTGCACGCGCCACTCGGCGGCGCGCTTCGGTGGAACATCGAACCGCTCGGCGAACAGCGGAACCGCCGCCGCAATCACCCGCGGCAACTGTTTGATTTCAGCGGACAACGGCAGGTCCGTCACCAGCGTGAGCGGTCCGTCACGCAGCACGGAAATCCCCGCCGCGCTGAGCCGCGCTTCGTCCAGCTCCCGCGCCGCCGGCCACGCTTCCGGCGGATGGCTGTTGGGGACGTTGGGTTCTTGGGCGGAAGAATGAACCGCTAAAGAAACCAAGAGCGCGAAGAAATAACTGAACCGCAGAGGACGCGGAGGCCGCAAAGTAAAGAACAGAACTATCAACCGCGGATAGACGCGGATAAACGCGGATATAGAACGGGACTTTATCTGCGTCCATCTGCGTCCATCTACGGTTCCCCCTCTCTGCCTTCTCCGCGTCCTCTGCGGTTCAAACTCATTCCCTTGGCCCTCATGGCGTCCTTGGCGGCTCATCCCTTATCGTCCTCCGCGGAGGCGTTCGAATAAGCCGTTGAGGCCGCCTTGGATGGCGCCTTCGAGAAAATCTTTGCTGAGTTGTTCAAACACATCGCGGTTGATTTGCGGTTGGGCGAATGTGCCGCGAATGGGAATTTGGATCGTTTTGCCCGCGAAGGCGCCAGCGAGGACGGGGCGGTTGACCAGCCATTCGGGGTTGATGGGAATCGCCAAAATCAAATCGAGTGTCTCATCTAGTCCAACCGAACCGCTCGAGGTGACCGCAACGTTGCCGATGTCGAACTGCAACGCTTGGTGATAGACGCGGCCATTCTCCAGTTTGAAGTTCACCGGTTGATCGCGAATCGAAAGCAGTGTCGGCGGTCCACGGTCGATGGTTGCTTGGGGGTCGCCCGCTTTAACGAGTCCTTCGATCTGCCTGGCGAGGTTGGTCCATTCGGCGACCATCGGGCCGGGCTGCACGCGCACCGAATGCACCAGCAGTTGGCCCGTTGCTTTGCCGGCGCGGGCGTTTTCAAGGGGCGCGACTGCTTCGCTGAGGCTCAAGGAAAACCCTCCGTCGATCCGCGTGGCGTCGGCCATTACTGGGGCGATGAACTTCAAAAACTGCTGTGTGACTTCTTGCGAAATGGTGACGCGCGACACCAGCGTGCCGGGGGGATGCGTGAGGAGTTGCGGCGGCGGGTCGAGTTTAACTAGCGGCTTGGCGGCAATTCTGCCTTCGCCGGCGGTGAACTCGAGCGGTTCGAAGTCGATCACGCCGTCACCAAGTTTTGCCGCGATCCGGCCCGAGCCAATCGCCAGCCCAAACACGTTCGCCTGCGTCCAAGGCGCTTCAAGCGTGCCGCGGAGCGTGCGGGACCAGTGCAGTGGCGCGGCGCCCGCCGGTGCTTGCAGGGCCCCGGTTAGCTCGAACTTCGCTTGATCGCGGCCAACAAGCTTGATATTCGGCCCGCCGACGTACGGCCAGAGCAAGGGGCTGAGTTGGGCCAGGTCGTAATCCACCGCGCCGGTGATGCGCGTGTCGCCGCGCGTGCTGAGCGACCGAATCTCCCCGGCGAGTTGACTACGCAGGGCGTTCGACTCGGATTTGATGTTCCGCAGTTCCAGACGATCGGCGCCTTGGTCATATACCACGGCGCCCGTGATGGTCAGTTTGGGTTCTTGCCACACCGGTTGCGGCGGGACATTCGGCCGCGCAGTGGCTAAGTCGAGCAGCGCGACGGGTTCTGCCGCGAGGTTGAGATCTCCGACGATCGCACCTGACTGTTTCGAGATTTTCATCGTGCCAACGAGTTGCCCCTGCGGCTGATAGCGTGCGGGGGGATTGGTGACTCTACACGCGGCGAGCCGCGCGAGATCAGCCCGGAGCGCCACTTCGCCAGTTGAGGTTGCCGACAATTCGTCAAGCGCGAGCGCCACGTTGCGCGAGCGAAGCGCGATGGTGCCGGTGACGAGTTGCCCCTGAGTTGATTCGATCACCCCCTTCTTCACGTCCCAGCGCCAATCGCCGGAGGCTTGGAGCTGCTGCTCACGGATCCGTAAGGTAGCGGTGTCGACCGCGAGGTTCGTGATGTCGCATTTTGAAATCGTTAGTTCGCCGCGCTTCGGCGCCACTCGGCCTTTGGCCGCCAGTTGCAGCGCGCCGCCGACCGCCAGATCGCGCGGCAGCTTCGCGCCGACGGGGGTAAGCGCCAGCCGACGCCGCCAGGAGTTGAGATCGCCGGTGAGCGCAACATCCACCGGCCAAGGCGCGTTGCGTTTGCCGAGCGCCATCGGTTCGCTCAGCTTGGCGGTGAGTTGGTCGGCCCCCGCGGTGACGCCGAGCTCACCTTTCTCCACGAGGCCCGGCCGCTGCGTGACGGGGTCGATCACGCCGCTGGCCGCCAGTGTGAAATTGAGTTTCTCTTCCGCCGCGAGCGGGGCGTTTTGATAGCCGACCAATACTTGGTTGAGATCGCCAAGCGACGAGAGTTCAAACCGCCCCGCCGCGGGTTGGCGATATCGCACCTTCGCACTGCCCACGCCGGCAAGTTGCCACTGGCCGAGATCGATGAACTTGCCAAGCTGGCCGGCGAGTTTGTTGAGGTCGAGATTCGCGGTAATCGTCAAATCGTTCGGTTCGCCAGAACCGGTGGCCTGCAGGAATTCGCTGACACATGAAAGGTTATCGACTGCCCACACACCGCCACGCTGGCTGGCAGCGCAGTTGATTGTAAGCGGCACATCCCATTCGATCGGCTGCCCGGCGGAGACGGCGCGGATCGGCGTCGTTTCCAGCCGCACGGCGAGTTGTCGGCCGTTATCCACTGGCCGATTGGTGACGCGAAACTTGGCGACGCCGGAGTTGATCTGCGTGTCAGCCCGCATTTGGATGAGCGTTGGCGCGAATGCCGCGAGTTTGGCGAGCTCGATTTGACCGTCGAGCTGAACGCCGGCGAGCGCGAGGGGATCGCCCTTTGTCGCGGCTGTGAGTTCCTGCGCACTTGCGCCGCCCGTGACGTTCACTTGACCCACTTCGCTGGTCAGGCGGAGCGTGTCGATCAGCAGTCGATCGCCCATCGTGCGCAGCTTCCACGGTAACTGCACATTGGCGCGGCGGATCGGCGCCGGACCGGTCGCCATCGAGAGGAGCTGAAGGTTGGCGATGTTCGCTTGGCCGTTGGTCTCCAGTCCACGCTGCAGCAACTGCGTGATGGCGTTCGGCGGCGAGTTGGAGGGAAGAGCCTCAAGCGCCGGCCCCGCGTTCCACGCCGCCGTCCCGCTGGCGCTCAACACGCCTTGCAGCATCACCGGCGCCTGCGCGCGGCGCAAGAACATATTGGCAATCGCGAGCGGCAGGCCCGCCGCATCGAGTTTCATCATCCGCCTGCCGTTGGCGACGGGTGGCAATTCGAGCGCGAAGTTACCGGCCGGGGTCGGGGCGCCACTGGCGTTCACCCGCTCCAGCACACCGCGTGCGTTCAGGCCGAGTTGATCAAGGTCCTCGCCACGCTTCGCCACGAGTCCGTTGAGCTGCACGGCGCGCCAGCGTTCGTTCGTTCGCGCGTCGGTCAGATTCACCACGCCATCGACGAGCTCGATGTTGAGATTCTGCACGGACGCGCCGTCGCCGGTTGGCTCGCCAACCGCTTGCGACTTAGCGCTCTCGATCCCCTCGGCAAACTGCTGAAGATTCGTCCCACTCGGCGTGAGCACCACATTCACCACCGGCCGCACGATCCGCAACGGGCCAATGGCGCTCCGATTCCAAATCAATGACCAGAGCGACGACTGCACCTCAATCGCCTCGGCAGACAGAATCGATCCGCCGGCAGCGTCGATCACTTCGATTTGGCCAAGCCGCGGCGGACTGAGCCAGCCGAGCGACGCCTGGCCAATCGTCACCCGCCCGGCTTGCGGCGGCACAGCCTTCGCGATGAACGAGTTGAGGAGCGAACTGTTGGCAATAAACGTGGGTGCCAGCAGCGCGGCGACCAAGAGGAACAGCAGCACGAGCGCCAGCCACGAGCGCTTCCGCCGCGCAAAATGCCGCCGCGGCCGCAGTGCGGGCTCATCCATCGGGGCTTCGTCAATCAACTCTTCGGTCCGTCGTCGTCTGGCCATAGCCAGCAATTCTAAACCCGGGCGACGATTTCAGGAAATAGCGCCGCCACCACGCTTGCGACTTAGCGTAAAAATCTGAGAAAAATTCTTGCCCGACCTCTTGAAAGTAGCCACTAAATAATGTACAAATAAACACTTACACCACCCAGCGCCGCTCAAGAGCGGGGCGCTCGATGGTTCAGAGAATCCCTGCGCGGCCGCGCAGACGAACCGTTGGCACGAGCGCTCCTTGAATCAAGCGACAAGGGCGCAAGGGATTCGAGAATGTTTGGTCAGATCGAACACTCGCCAGGAGCTAAGGCGTGTGAAGGGAAGGGTTACGTAGTCGCCCGGCCAAATCCCGATCTCCACCAGGGGATTGGTGAGGCGCCCCATCTTTTTACAGCTTTCTGCCGGCTTAGTCGCTCGCAGAAATTATGCACACGAACAACAGGAGAAATCATGTAAAATGGGTGGATTGCGTTAGCAAGTCTCGAAAATGGGAGCGTATTTGATGAAATTCGCCTGCTGCAACGAAGTCTTCGCCGATCGGCCGCTGGCTGAAGGGTTCTCTGCCATCGCGCGGTTCGGTTACACCGGGGTGGAGATTGCGCCGTTCACTTTGCGGCCGCAGGTGACGCCGTTTGATGCGCGGGCCGTCACCCCTGCCGAACGCGCTGATGCCAAGCGCGCCGCCGAAGCGGTGGGACTGGAAGTGATTGGCCTCCATTGGCTCTTGGCAAAGACGGCGGGGTTTTACCTGACCAGTCCCGATGCGGGCGTTCGCGCCGCGACGACGGAATACATTGCAGCGCTCGCCGAGTTGTGCGACGATCTCGGCGGCACGCTGATGGTGCTGGGCTCGCCGCAGCAGCGCAACTTGCTTCCCGGCGTGTCGTACCAGCAAGCGGAAGCGTACGCGGCGGAAGTCCTGCGCGGCGCCATGCCGGTGTGCGAATCGCGTGGCGTGACGATTGCGCTCGAACCGCTCGGCCCGGCCGAAGGGGACTTCATGCTAACCGCGGAAGCAGGCATTCGGCTCGCTCAGCTTGTCGATTCGCCCTACTGCCGATTGCATCTCGACATCAAAGCGATGGCGAGCGAAGCCAAAGCGATTCCACAAATCATCCGCGACAGCCGCCGATGGACGCACCACTTCCACGCGAATGATCCCAACCTGCTCGGCCCTGGCATGGGCGAAGTGGACATCCGCCCCGCCTTCGCCACGCTGCGCGAAACGCACTACAGCGGGTGGGTTTCGGTTGAGCCGTTCCGCTATGAACCATCGCCGGATGACGTGGCGCGCATCAGTTTGGAGAATATGCAAGCGGCGCTGCGGGATGTGACGGACATTGTGGACATTTAACGTCCCTTGAACGACGGGCTGAGAAGCCCGTCGTACATTTTTGAATCGTACATTTTTCATGGGGAGATTCTTTATGAATCCAGCAATTGTGGCGCGAGTGCTCATGGTGGTGGGAAGTTTGGGGGTTTTGCTCGCGCTCAGTAGTCCTAAAGCTGACGCCGGGGTGATGGGTTCCATTTTGATCGCCGGGGGAGCAATTTCTCTGTCTATCACGTCCAACAAGGGGCCATCTTGAAGAATCAGAGTATCATCTTTGTCTGTCCCACAATTTGGTTGCTGATCGTCGTGCTGGCATCGCCGGCGCTCGGCCAAGTCGAAGTAACACAGCTCATCGACGGCGATGTGCGCGTGCATGTTAGCGCGCCGCCGCTTGATGACCGCCCGTGCCGCGTCATTCTGTTCGCCACACCAAACGGCAACACGCTCGAGGCAACGCTCGGCTGCCAAATGGCGCCGGGGCTCGAATGGCATTTCGACATTCAGCACATCGCGGCGCAAACGAAGTGGCTGCAGAAGCACTCGGCGGAACGGCTGGTGCTGGTGGTGGCGCAGGCAACGGATTTAAGCTGGCCCGCGTACCGCGCTCGGCGAACCGATGCCAATGCCCGAATTCGCGCGCTGGTCGACGCGTGGCGGGTGAGGTTCGGCGGGCCAAATTCGAAGATGACGCTCACCGGCCACAGCGGCGGCGGGAGTTTTATCTTTGGGGCAATCGAGGGGGGCGCTGAGATTCCGGAGTATATTGACCGCATCGCTCCGCTCGACGCGAACTATGCGTTCGACAACGCGCTGCACTCGGCAAAGTTGGTGCGCTGGCTCGATGGCGATGCCGCGCGGCGGTTGGTTGTGGTGGTGTACGATGATCGTGAGATCACGCTCGATGGCAAGAAAGTTGTCGGCCCCGATGGCGGAACGTTTCGCGCGACCGAGCGCATGGCGAAAGCGTTCGCTCCGCACTTCGACTTACATGAGAATGCGGCGGGAGATTTCACGATTCGGACGGGGCTCGACGGGCGTGTGCGGTTGGTGGTTCACCGAAATCCGCTGAATAGAATCTTGCACACGGTGCTGGTGGGGGAGATGAATGGGCTGATCTTCGCGCAGGCGGTTGATGCAAAGACACCGGTGACGGAGGTTCCGCAGGAGCCGCGCAAGTACGGTGAGTTAATTCCCGCTGAGCCGCAAGCGGCGGAGTATGGCGCTCGCGATTGGTCGGACGAGGAACGCGCCGCCCTCCCACTGCCGCGGTTGCCGGAGCGGCCGGCTAATCCACCCGACGGGCGCGCCGTGTGTGACGAAGTCGCTACGCTACCGCTGGCCGATCGTGAAGCCCGCTTCGAGCGAGAACTGCTCGCCGGTAACTTTCCGGAGTCGCTGCGAAACTGGCGGCGGGTGGAACTGCCGAGCGGCGTGGTGCTGGCGGTACTGCCTGATTGGCTGGCCGTGGGCAGCGATACGAACTCTGTTCACACGCCGCTCACCCCAATGACCGCCCAGCGAATCGCAAACGCGTGGGACTGCCTGCTGCCGACGCCGCTGATGGTTGACGCCATCGACGCCGCAGCCGCCGTCCACGTCACGCCGCAACCGTTCGGCGAGCCGCGCGAAGCGGTGGCGACATTCGTTGCATCGAGCACAGCGATCCAAGCGGCACGCGGTCCGCAGGGCGTCGGCCTATTGCTCACCGGCGGGAAGAAAGATGTGGTGCTAAGTGCGAGACTTGCCGCGCGGCCGAACCGCGTGGCGATCTACGGCTGGCGGCAACTTAATGGCGAATCGATTCAACCGCTCACCACGGTGCATGTGAACCTTTACGTCGATTACAGCCACGGCATCCGATTAGTAGCCAATCAGGCGCTGCTTGACGGAGAACCACTCTCGCTGACAGCGTTGCTTGCCGATCCCGCGCGTTGCCGACTGGTTTCCAACGAAGGCGTCGTCCGCCTTCGTACTGACGCGAACTAACTGCCGATGAACTCCAGCAAATCGGCGTTAAGTCGTTCGGTATGCGTGTCGGTGACGCCATGCGGGCCCCCGGGGTACTCGATCAGCTTTGCGCCGGGGATGAGCTTCACCGCTGCCCGCGCGCTCGCGTCGATCGGCACGACTTGATCGTCGTCCCCGTGGATCAGGAGAGTGGGCCCATTGAACTTTGCGAGGTCTTCGGTGAAGTCCGTCTCCGAAAACGCGGCGATGCACTCGAACGCATTCTTGTAACCGCTCAGCATCGCTTGGCGCCACCAATCATCGATGCGTTCCGGCATCGGCTTCGCGTTGCGGCGGTTGAACCCGAAAAAGGGGCCGCTCGCAACTTCGCGGAAAAAGCGGCCGCGGTTGGCGGTGTATTGCTCGCGAAAGCCGTCAAAGACTTTCTTCGGTGTCCCCTTCGGATTCGTTTCAGTGTTTAGCATCAACGGCGTGACGGCACCCACGAGCACTACTTTCGCCACGCGATCGGTTCCGTAGCGGCCGATGTATCGGGCGACTTCGCCGCCACCGGTTGAAAATCCCACGAGCGTGACGCCGTTCAAACTCAGATGTTCAAGCAGTGCCGCAAGGTCATCCGCATAGGTGTTCATGTCGTTACCGTCGGAGGGTTGGCTGGAGCGGCCGTGCCCACGACGATCGTGCGCCACGCAGCGATAGCCGCGCGCGGAGAGGCAAAATAGCGTCGCATCCCAGCTATCTGCCGACAGCGGCCATCCGTGGCAAAACACCACCGGCGGACCCTGTCCCCAATCCTTGAAGAACAGTTCCGCACCCGTCGTTGTCAGCATTCCCATCTCACACCCTTTTCGTTTAGCCGCGATGCGCCAGCAGAGCGCGTTCCGACTTTCGTGTAAGAAAAAGACCGCGGAACCCGCATGGTCCCGCGGCCTTGGTCCGGTTCGCGAACATCTCTCGCCTCGATTTTCCACTCTTAGCGGACGTTGACGTTTACACCCACTGCGCGGCGACCACGCAGCGTCGCGGGCCAATTGTCTTCGTCAAACGACTTCATACTGCGAAGCGAGCTCGCCGACACGGTGCTGGTGAGCACCAGGTCATCGCCATTGCGTTGCACTTGTACTGCCGAAAGGGGCAGCGCGTAATAGCGGTCGTCATGCTCGACGGCGAAGTATTCGATTTTGCCAGTGTTGGCGTTCAGCACCACATCTTCCACTTCGCCCAGCTCTTCTCCCCCGGCCGAGTTGACAGCGGCGCCGGTCAGCTGGCTCAGGCGGAAGGTGGCGTAATTGGCGAGTTGATTACGGTCGGCTTCCAGTTCTTGCTCGTACGCTTGGCGACGGTCGGCGAACGAGGGGCTGTTATAGCGTGAGCTCCGAGCGTTGTCGAACGCGGCGTCGTTGGAGGTCCGCCACGCGTCATCCGCCATGTTCGGCCAGTTATCTTGGTCGAAGCCGTTGGCGTTGTCGAAGGAGTCGGGATTCACATCCAACACGGCGACGAAATCGCCAAGGTCATCGGCAACGTTGCCGCCGGCATCGTTGGTTGCGTCGGAATCCGAATCGGTCGGTTCGATGGCGATGGCGTCGTAGGGAATCGCGAACAGCTTATCGCCAATGCCGAGAAAGCCGCCCACTGAGATAGCGGCATACGCGGCTCGGCCGTTTTCCACATTCATCACAATGTCATTGACTTCGCCAACCGATTCACCGGCGCGATTTTCAACGTTCAGCCCGAGCAGCTCCGAACCGCGGACCGAACCGGTTCGCAGCGCATCCGATGCTGTGGCGGCGGCGCCGGCCTGGGCATCTGTTTGTCCGACTTGCACTTGCACGGGGCCAGCTTGGACATTTACGCCCGTTTGAGCCAGAAGCGTGCTACTCACAAACGTCGCTAGCAGACTAAGGACAACAACTCTCATAATTCACCTCGATGGTTGGCGGTAAGCGGACGAACGTCGCACGTGCGACGCTCATGGAAATTAATATCTATCTTGGTTGCGGCGGTTGGTCGTCGCGATTCGGCACACCGTGCGAAACGCGAGCGTTCTCGTCCATCGGGATATACATCACATCGGGCCCGGAGTCGCAGTTAGCGCAGGGCGGTAGTTGGTCTTCAGGCCCCGTGACGATAACCTCAAACTCATCGCACTTCGTACAACGATAGACGCCTGTTCCCGGCTGGGCGGCGATTGGAAAGGCGCCGAGCGGCTTGGTGGCTTGATCGGGAGCGGTTTCAGCCGCGCGCATCGGGGGCATATTTTCCTCGCGAGCAGTGGTGATGGCGATTGAAGAATTACGCCTCTAGAGAAGCAATTGCGGCGCCAAACGCAAAACGCCCGCAAAATGCGGGCGTGCGTGCGTGGGAATTGCCGCAGCTGAGCGCTGCGAGTTCAGCGTGATTGTTTTGCGATCGGTTAGACCGATGGCGTATAAGACGCCGCCTTTAGGCCCGGCGAAGTTTCAACTTGCGCATTGTTTGCACGCCTTGCTGAGTGAGCGTGTAGGCGCCGGCAAACCGTTCGCGCGAGAGCAAGTCTTTGTCGATCAAGCTCTGCAGACCGCGCTGATGATGCACCAAACAGGGCCCGTTGAAGCAGAGCATCTCACCCGGACGGACCAGGTAATCGCGGAACGCTTGCAGAACGCCGACTTCAACGGTGGAAAGTTGCGCGGGATTAGTGACCACAAGTGCTCCGGGGTGAAAGTGAGTTGATGATGGGGACAGGCGCGATGAGTAAGGCGTGCTGTCGAAGGCGCACTAGTCGATCGAGCGGACCGTGCCGTTGATATCCAGTTCGGCAGTGCGGATACCGGGCGTTGCACCAGGTTCGTCCTTACGATCAACGCGCTTCGCGCGTTTTTCTTCCGCCTTGCGGCGTTTGTCGTGCTCGCGCCGCCGCTTTTCCATGGTG
The DNA here is from genome assembly GCA_022841705.1 of Pirellulales bacterium. Classification (GTDB taxonomy): domain Bacteria; phylum Planctomycetota; class Planctomycetia; order Pirellulales; family Lacipirellulaceae. The sequence continues at coordinate 1,517,104 of JALHQZ010000001.1, read as the reverse complement.
TTTTGATTCTTCGCCATAGTCGCTCCCAAGGTCCGTCAGAAAGCCCGCCGCAAAACGAGAGAGAGGGCGCCGCGACAAGCGGTCACCGAAACCGGCGGGTGGAAGGCTCGCCGCAGAAGAATGCGCTCGGCAGGGCCTACGGCTTAAATTATAGCAGAAGGGGAACGCGGGCGATATGGCGGTGAGATTTAGGCGAGAACTACCGCCTTACACGCTCGAACGAGGCATCACACGATTCTCCCCAGGCGATCGTATTTCGCCCCCTTGGGACAAGGTCTTGTTTGATTCGGGGGGAGTTATTTGGGGATTACCTCACCACGCACGATGTCTTCGAACGTCTGCGCCGCGCGAACCAAGTTCGCTTTGCCGTTCTCCACCAACACTTCGGCCACTAGCGGTTTTGAGTTGTAGTTGCTGGCCATCACGTAGCCGTAGGCGCCGGCGCAGCCGATCACCAGGTAATCGCCAACGCTGGCGGTAGGCAACTCGCGACTCACCACGAAGCCGCCTTCTTCTTGCGTGAAGATGTCGCCCGATTCGCACAGGGGGCCGCCGATGATGGCGTCTTGCGTACCGCGCGCGGCGCTCGACCCATCGGCGGGGCAGATGGCCATCGGGTGGTGGCTACCGTAGAGGATGGGGCGGGCGAGGTTGTTGAAGCCGGCGTCCACGATGTAGAAGAGGTTTTCTCCCATCCGCTTCACGGCGCGAATCTCGGCGATGAGGTAACCACACTCGGCGGAAAGGTAACGGCCTGGTTCGATTTCTAAACTGATCGCGTGGCCGAACTCGTTAGCAAGCTTTTGGCGAGTGGCGTCCCAGAGCTTGAAGTAAGCGGCGAGGTCGACGTACTTGTCACCTGGCTTGTAGATAGTGGGCAGCCCGCCACCGGCGCTGATGCTGGTGATGGTGGGGCCGACCAGGCGGCAGGTCTTCTCCATCGCGCCGCAGACTTGGCTGAGGTGTTCGAGGTCTGTCCCCGAGCCGATGTGCATGTGCATGCCGGTGATGGTGAGGTTCGCGCGCTTCGCACGTTCCGCACAATCGGCCACTTGGTCATGCCAGATCCCGTGCTTCGATTGTTGGCCACCGGTGTTGGTCTTTTTGCTGTGACCGTGACCGAAGCCGGGGTTGATGCGCAGCGTGATGCCGCGGCCGGGGCAGATGGCGCCGTACTGGTCGATCATGTCGGGCGAGCCGCAGTTCACCGGCAGGTCGTACTTGGCGACAATTTCGAGCGCAGCACGATCGAAAATGTCGGCCGTGTACACGATCTGCGGCGGATGTGCGTGGCCAGGCTTGTACCCGGCGGCGATGGCCCGCTGCACTTCGCCGGCGCTCACGGCGTCGACCACCACGCCATGTCGGCGGACAAGGTCGAGAATCGCGATGTTCGAAAGCGCCTTCTGGGCGTAACGAATAGCGTCGAACGCGGCGAGGTCGCGGATGCGCTCGGCGATCACGGCGGCATCGTATACGAACACCGGCGTGCCATGTTTTTGAGCCAACTCGGTGACCGATTGTCCTGCGATGGTAGTGACGATGGAGTTTCCGACGACGGCGTTGGCGTACATGCGATTGGTGCGTTGGAGTGCTAAGTAGAGAAAACTATCGAAATTGTAGGAGGCCTCTCCGAGGCCGATTTCGCGTGGCGAGTAAAGTCAATCTCAACGCGGCGCCGAATCGGCCTCGGAGTGGCCTCCCACAATTGGGATTGGCAATCCGGCTATTGAAAGTGATTAAGCGTAAAAATGCAAACGGCGGGAGACTCGCAATGCGAATCCCCCGCCGCTGTGGAGCGTTTCGGCCCGATTGTCAGGCTGGAACGCCTAACCTACTGCTGCTACTGTTGCTCGAAGCCTTGCTGCTGAGCCTGGGCCGCCGCAGCGGTGATGCCTTGGCCGAGGCCGCGCAGGATGCCTTCTTCGGCTTCGTAGCGGTAGCGGGCGCCGTTGGGGATGGCTTCGACGGTCAGCCGAATGTGATCGTCTTTTGCATCGCCTTCGGCAAGGGAGTCCGCGATCATTTGTAGCGTTTTGCGGTTTTCTTCCGGCGTGACGCTGGCCACTGCCGTTAGCACCTGGCCGAGCGAAATGGCGAAATCCGCGGGCTTGACCATTTTGCCCGACTGGGCGGCGGAGTCATCGATTGCTTTGGTCATGGCGGCCATGTGATCGGGACCGAAGCCAACGTAGACCGCTTCCGGCCCGATGCCCACTGAAATGCTTACTTCCTTGCCGAGCAGCGGTTCGGCCTGGGCGGCTTCCGGCGGCAGCGGGAACGACAGCGAGTGGAATTTGGCGCCCGCGTGTTCGGCAGCGTTGAACTGAATCTTTGGGGCGTCCGGATGTTCCTTCTGCAAGGCGCCATCGAGCGTTTTCAGGGCCGACTCCACCTTGCTCGTTTCCAGCATGTAAATGCCCGAGACGAAGGTGAGACCGTTTTCGGTCGTGGCCAGCGTACCGCCGATATCGCTCTTGCCCGAAGCTTGGGTGGCTTCCACGGCGTCGAGCAGATCGTTGACCGCCGACTTGAGCGCTTCGCGGGCTTGATCGCTCGGAACGTCGTCGCTCTTGTCGATTTCGCGGGCGACTTGCTCGCGCCACATGGCGACTTGGGCCTTGTTTTGGGCATCGAACTCTTGGACCACTTCCGGCGGCATCGCGGAGGCGGCGATCAGTGTCATCGCCTGCTCGGCTTGATGGAATCCACCAAATTTGGTTTCCGCTTCGCCGATGTGGCTGACAAGCTTCGCAAACTTGCTATCGGGAACGAACGTCGCGCTGCCGTCAGCGTAAGCGCGCTTCGTGCTTTCATCCACGCTCAACCCGATGGTGAATTGATCGACCCCTTCGATCAGTTCTTGAATCATTTCAATCTGCTGCTCCGCCATGGCCTTGCGCTGGGCGAAGTCTTCATCGGATTCGTCTTCGTCTTGGTTCAGGCCCTGCTGCATCCCTTGGTTGAGTTGCTGCACGGCGAGCGCCTTGAGCATCGGCGGTACGTTCTGAGCGAGCACCCGCACGCCCAGGTCGTACTGGGCCGACAGTTCGCCGAGTTCCTTCGAGGGATCTTCCGGCGCCGCAGCGAGTTGTTCTTGCTGTTGCGCGATGTAAGTCCAGTCGCCAAGCTGCTTGGCGTAGATGGTTTGCTGGGGCGATTGGATTTCGTACACGCCGTCGCCAAGATCGCTCGGCTCAATGCCCACGCCCCGCAAGAGTTCAAACACTGGCTCGACATCCGCAACCGGCAAGCACACCAGCGGAGCGAATTGCTGACCGTCGGTTTGCACCACCACCCCGATGGGGCGGGACTTATCGAGCCCTTCCAGTCCGCGGCCCTGCGTGAAGAGCGCGATCATCCCTTCGATCATCTCCGCGCCTTGCGGGCGGCCGACCAAACCGCCGACGTAGCGGATATCCTGCATGAGGTTGTCGTAACTGGCGAGCGCGACAACGCCGATGGTTTGCATCGGGGCGCCTTCGACGACGGTGTCTTCGGAGGCTTCATCGGTCGCGGCTTCTTCTTCAACTGCCGCGTCTTGGCAATAGGCTACCGATGGTACGGCAAAGGCCAACGAAGCAGCCACCAGCAGTAAAGCCAACCGGCGCCACAGCACCACGGGAAGGTTAATACAGTTCGACACGATCAGATTCTCCTCAACGACGAACGTGAAAGACTTGGGTTACCGGACCGAATAGCCCTCAAGCGTACCTTAATTCGGGGGAAAACGCACAGGGGAGTTTACCAGGTTCGGCCATTGGAGCCTTATTCGCGGCGGGGGACGAAATCTTGGGAGGTCTTTTGGCCTGTCGCACGGCTGGGCAGAATCACGCTGATTCTAGCCTGTCGTACCACGTGAATTTCAAGATGGTCGAAGTGATGACGATCGTCGCTAACGAAATCAGCACCGGCTGCCAGTGCTGAATCACCACGTAAATTGGCAAAGCGACCATTGACGTTTGCCACACAATTCCCACAATCACATTGAAGGCGTCCCGGGGAAAATCGCGATTTGGGCGAAAGTGGGGGTCGTTGCGCTCGGCGGCCGCACGGATCGGCCCCCACCAACCCCATGGCCGCGTGCGGGTATAAAACTCCAGCAGCACCGCTTCTCGCTCCGGCGGCGTCAGCAGGCTACCCACCACGGAACCTAAGAGTGAACCAGCAAGCAGGAGAGGAAAGGCCGCGAGCGGTTCGATCTGCGGAAAGTTAAGCAGGGCAATGGCGCCGGCGATGCCGGTCATCATGCCCCAGAAGTACCCCCAGCCGTTGAATCGCCACCAATGCCACTTGAGCACGTTGGGCGCAGCGTACCCGCCCCACAGCGCGGCGACGATCCACTGGGTGGCCGCGTGGATGGAAGTCGTGAAGTATCCCGCCCCGCAACCGACCAGCACGATGGCGAGCGAACCGACGTAGCAAGCGCGCACGTACTGCTGATCGCTGGCGTCGGTGCGGACATAGCGCTTATAAACGTCGTTCACCAGATATGCCGCCGCCGCGTTGATCGCGCCAGAGAAGGTGGACATGAATGCCGCCAGCAGCCCGGCAATCAACAACCCCTTCAGCCCGATGGGCACTAACTCGCGAATCACAATCGGCAAGATGCGTTCGACATCGTGCCCGTGTAGCGCAGGGTCGCGCAGCAGCGTTAGCGCGAGCACGGTGATCCCCGCCACCAAAAAGTAACGCGGCGCGAAGAGCACCACCGAAACCAGCCCGCTCATCAGCGACGCTTCCTTGGGGCTGCGAGCGGCGAGAATGCGCTGCATATCATAGTTCGGCGCCGGCCCCGCCATGCTGACCAAGGTTCCCTTAAAGACCAGCATCATGAGGAATGAGCCAAACAGCGTGTAGCCATCGGCATCGATGCGCTCTTGCATGGCGGGCATCAGCATGGACCAATCGACATCTAATCGCCAGCCAAATGTCACATCCATCCAGCCTGGAGGCACCGCGGCGGCGATCGCCTCGGCCGAGACCCGCTGCAACGCGATCCACCCGATCGCCACGCAGCAGGCCAGTTTCAGGAAGAACTGAATCACATCGGCCAATACCACGCTGTACAGCCCACCGACCACGGTATAGAGCGTGGTTACGCCCACGATCAGCAGTGCGTACTGCCCGGGCGTGAGCCATGGCGGCAGGAAGACCTCCGCGAACTTGGCGATGCCGACAAAAGCGTAGCCGGTGAAGCCGATCACGCTGACAAGCGCGAACAGCACCACACTTACGCGCGACGCCTCGGCCCCGCGATCATCGCCAAAGCGGAGCGTGATCCACTCCGCCCCCGTGAGGGCCCCGGAGCGCCGTAGCCAAGTGGAGAGGTAGACCATCAAGAACACCTGATTGAAGACAGGCCACAACCACGGGATGAAAATGCTCTTCAGGCCATAGACATACAACAGCGAAACCAACCACATGGTGCCCGAGACATCGAACATGGTGGTGGCGTTCGACATGCTCAGCAGCCACCACGGCATGCAGTTGCCGCCGAGGAAATAGTCTTGCAGGCCCCCGCGTGAGCGGCGCTCGGCAATCACCCCGACGGCCAGCATCGCGAGCAGATAGGCGACGATGATCGCCAGGTCCAGATGCGAAAGATTCATCGGTGAGCGGCAACCCTGTGATCAGCAACTCGGTTCGGGCGATTGCAGCTCGTCACCTGTTGCACAACGTGAGCGGGAGTATCAGTCCCAACGGCCTCTTCGGCAAGGAGACGAATTGGACGAGTCTCTCCGAGACGCGAGGTTTGCCGTCTTGCCTTGCGGTCGAGCTCTCCAGCTCCCACCAGCAATGCGGGGGTTATTATCGCACCGGTGGCAATTTGGCATGCTTAAGGGGCTAAACCGACCCGATCCCAGTGCGGCTCCCGAGGCACAACTGGAACCTGTCGCCCTCCCTTCTTGGGGCGATCATTCGGTATTTCGAGCTGTTATTCCCCGAATTCTTAGAATAATCCGTAAAGAGTGCTTGACGAGTTTGCCGGCTAAGCTTAATTTGACACCGGTGGCATGTTCGTCCTAGCAGCGTCCCACCCACGCCCAAACAGGGTGCTTTTCCCAAGATTTGTCTTTTCCAAATTCGAACCGCATGTCGGTCACCATTTACGAAATTGCCGAACGCGCGGGGGTTTCTAGCTCCACCGTTGCGCGGATTCTGCGGGGGGATGTGCGGGAATCGCACGCCCGCAGCGCTGCGACCGCTCGCCGGGTTCGGGCCCTGGCCAGCGAGATGGGCTACCGGGCCAATTTACGCGCCCGAGCGTTTTCCCGCGGCCGGACCCATAGCATCGGCCTGTTGTACACCGACGATGCGTGGATTTTCGAAGGGGTCAACCAGCATGTGGTGAACAGCTTGGTGCGTTCGCTCCAGAGCGAAGGTTACCACCTGGTCTTCTGCCCGATTGACGATGGAAATGCGTGGGAAGAAATCGTGCTAGGGGGCCAAATCGATGGCGGCGTGGTGTTCCAATCGCTCCCCCCCAAGGTGGCCCTCGCGGTGCAAGAGCGCCGGTTGCCGCTAGTGCTGCTTGGCGACAACAGCGACCCCTCGCTCCCGCAAGTTGTGGTGGACGATTTCGCGGGCGCCTACGCCGCTACGAAGCATTTGATTGGCTTGGGACATCGACGCGTGATGCTGTTCGTCCACGAAACGGTCAAGCCGCACTGCAGCATCACCGAACGGCAAAGCGGCTACCGCGCCGCGCTGGCCGAAGCGGGGCTAGCGCCGTGCGAAGCGATGCTCGTCTCTGAAGGGGAGGCAACTGACGCAATTGTGCGTGGACCGGAGCGCCCCACCGGCGTGATTTGTTATAGCGACTTGGAATCGACGCTGCTGATGCATGCGTTGTGGCAGTTTGGGATCTCGGTCCCCAGCGAAGTGAGTATTGTGGGCTTCAACGATGTCTTCAGCACCCGCTTCATGACCCCGCCGCTGACTACCGTAGGTTTTGATGCGGCGAAGATTGGCGCCCTCGGCGCGCAACTGGTGCTGCAAGGAATCGAGACGAGCGACAGAGCGCAAGCCCCGGAGTTGCTCACCGTGAAACCGAAGCTCATTGTGCGGGGCTCGACGGGACCGGCAGCGAGTCGCGACGGCTAGAAAAAGACAGGTAGCGCGTTTGGATTGACATAGATGTTTCTTTTCCTGTGGTTCTTTTTAGGGAGGTGAGACTGATGAAGGCGAATTATGCGAAGCTCATGGCGGCAGCGCTGTGCGTCAGCGTTCTGCAGTCGGCGAGTTGGGGTGCTGACACGTTACTTAGCAGCTTCGAGGGCGATCTTTCGACCACCCTTGGCCCGAGCTGGATAATGAATACCCCTCCGTTCACGTCAACTTTCGATAGCACGGGGGCGACTGAGGGGAGCCAAGCATTGAAGCTGGAGCACAACACAGGTTGGTCGCAATTTGTTTCGCTCGATGGGGGACCGGCCTTGGCTAATCTGGTCGCTAACAGCGATTCCTTTAGCATTGACACTTTTGTGCCCGAGACTCGCGATTGGAGGCAGATGTTTGTGATTATGCAGGGCGCTGGTCTCGGTTGGACACAAAATGGATATGACATTCCGGCTGGAAGTGGAACCACGACAATCGACCTTGTGACGACAGGCATCAAAGCAGCAGCTGCAGGCGGAGATCGAGGTTGGTGGCAGATTTATTTGACGTTCCAGGGTGGTGACGTCGGCGGTGCCCCGAGGATCACCTCAACCATCGACAATGTGCGATTTACTCAAGCGGTTCCGGAACCGGCGGCAGTGGCGATCGTCGCGCTCGCCGGGCTCGGATGGCTCATTGCTCGTCGCCGCAAGTAAACACGAAGGGCCTTGAGATCACCCGCTGACGCCAAGTCGGGGGCGGGGCGAGGAGCAGCGTCCCGCTCTCGGCTTTGCTAAACACGACTACCGAGACGAGTTGAGATTGCATTTTGCTACGGTGCAAAACTTTTCCGCGCAGTTGGATTCTTGACTGCTGACAATCTACTCCCTATTCACTCTTCGTCCTCAATAAGTGCAACAACCGTTGCCCCTCACACCGCTACGGAGACTAAACATGTTAAAGCAATTTGGAACGACGGCGGTTCTGTTGCCTTGCCTCGTTGTACTGGTGATTTCGCAGACGCCGAGCACCGGACAATCCCTGTTGTCAAGTTTCGAAAACGACCTTAGCAGCACGATTGGCGTTAACTGGGAAGGGGATTGGACTGCAACTCCGCAGTTCAGCGCCGTTGGTGCGACGGAGGGCTCAACCGCCTTCGTTGTGAAACACGCGCCCACGTGGGTGACAGGTGGTCTTGCCCTCAAAGGTGGCCTACCACTGGCCGAAATGACCGCGCAGCATGGGTTCCTGCAGATCGATTTTACGTCGGCTGATGTGGGGACTGGTGGGGACGGAGCGTCTCCAAGCTGGCGTCAGGTGTTTGCCGTGTTCAACATGAACGGTAGCTGGAATCAAAACGTCTTCGACATTCCCGTGGCGCCCGACGACGGAACGAGTTTGACCAGCACGTACACGTTGGATATTGCGTCGGCTGGCATTCAGCGAAAAGCACAGACCTGGGTCACGAACTTCCCCACCGCTACCGATCCCTATTTCGAGCTTTTCTTGATCTGGCAAGGCGCTGACCAGGGCGTTGTTGAAGCAGGTAACTATGCTCCTACCGATAAACTTGTCGACGCTGCCGACTTTACGGTGTGGCGAGACACCCTGGGCGGAACGAACATTCCGAATGAGACCGTAACGCTTGGAATCGTCGATTCGGCTGACTACGACGAATGGAAGGCGAATTTCGGCGACAACTACAGTCGAATCGAAACGAACCTGGATAACATTCGCTTCGTGAATGCAAGCGCTGGGAGTGTATCAGCCGCCGCTGTGCCGGAACCCGCGAGTTTGCTACTCGCGATAGGGTTAACTCTTGGAGTGGCGTCCTTGCGGCGCTGTTCGCGTTAACAACGGGGTCGGGATATCGACACGCTCGACGGCGCTGAATCGCAGGAATCGCCGTCGAGCGTACGTTACCGTGAGTGAGACGCGATCGCGAGTTGGCTTAACACGAAGGTGGTTGAAAGGAGCTTATCATGCGTCGTGCCTTTACCCTAGTTGAATTGCTGGTGGTCATCGCGATCATTGGCATCTTGGTTGCGTTGCTGCTCCCGGCCGTGCAGTCGGCCCGCGAAGCTGCGCGCCGGACACAATGTCAAAATCACCTCAAGAATATCGGCCTCGCTGCGCAAAACCATGTCGACGCGAAGAAGGTCTTCCCAACTGGTGGAGCCCGCTACGTTCAGGCCAACTTTGGGATCGAGCAAAATATCGAGGCGGGGAAACCTCTGGGAACCGCCAAGCAGGGCCTTGGCTGGGGTTTTCAATTGTTGCCGTACATGGAAGAAACCGCAGCTTACCAAATCGATACAACGCCCGAATTACAGCAGGTTGTGGTGCCGCTCTATGTGTGCCCGTCGCGCCGACCGGCCCGCACAAGCTTTAGCCCTCAATTCGGGATTATCGCCACCATGGACTATGCGGGCGCGGTTCCCGCAACAGATCGCGAGTATATGCGTCGCCGCAGCCTCTTTCCCCAGTACGATCCCTCTAAGGCGGTGCCCTTTACGGTCGCTTCGCTGAACGCTTTGGGCAGTTCCTTCAACGGCGGAGCCGGGGGGGGTGGGACCGAACCGCGAAACAATACGGTTTATGATGGCGTGATTGTCCGATCCACGTGGCGGTACATTAGTGGCGGCGGTAAGAATGCGTGGGTGGGGGAAGCGGCCAGCAAAGTAACTCAGCCGGTCTCGTTCGCAAAAATCACCGACGGGGCGAGCAAGACCATGCTCATCGCCGAAAAGTACGTCCGATCCGATAAATACGACGCCGACGGGCAACAAAACCGCAATTCGGATGACCGTGGTTGGTCCGATGGGTGGGATGCAGACCAGATGCGTTCCACCGCCTTTCCGCCGATTAGCGATAGCGATGGCATTGGGTGGTCCGATCCCACTTTGACGAAGTACTTCGGCGACGAGTTCGAAAGTCCGATCGGTGGGCAGTGGAACGTATTGCAGTTTGGCTCGGCGCACCCTGCCGGTATCAATTGCGTGTTTGCGGATGGTTCTGTTCACATTGTCGACTATGGAGTTGACATCTTTTTGTTTAACAGTTTGGGCACGCGAAACGGCAATTCGATGAACGAAACGAACGATCTCACCGGGGTGAAATGAGGTTTGCATCAAGAATCGTGCCCTCTCGACGGCGAAAACGAGGGCGAGCGCTCGCGATTGTGTTTTGCTCCCTGGGCGCGCTGCTGAGCAGTGGGTCAGCACACGCCCAGGTGACGGTGAGCGTCAGCGCCGGTAGCGTGCTTGCTCCGGTGCCTGCGACGGGCATCGGGCTACATACCTCTGTCTATGCCAATCAGTTTGGCAATTCGGTGCTACCGAGTCGGATCGCGGAGTCTGGCGTGGAACTCTTACGCTATCCCGGCGGCAGCTACGCCGATATCTATCACTGGAGCAACCACACTGCCACGGGGGGGTACGCAGCCAGCCAAGCTCACTTTGGGCGGTTCGTGAACATCATGCATCAGGCGGGCGCCAAGGGGATGGTGACCGTCAATTACGGTTCAAGCCATCAATCGACCATGGGGGGCCAGCCGCAAGAAGCCGCCGCGTGGGTCGCGTATGCGAACGGCGACGCCAGTCTCTACGGCACGCCGAATGACATTACGCTGGGTATTGACGCCGAAGGGAACAATTGGCGCACGGCCGGCTACTGGGCCCGGCTGCGCACGCTGACCGCGGCGACAAACGCGGACAACCAATACGACTTTCTGGCGATTGGTCGCGCGGCTCCCATCGGCATCAAGTACTGGGAGATAGGCAACGAGATCAACGGCAACGGGTACTATTCCGATGTCAACGCCAACTTCAATTGGGAAAACGATCTTCACGCCCCGCCTGGAGCCGTCGAAGGGAACCACCCCGCACTGTCGCCCACGGCTTACGGCAACAACTTCAACGCCTTCGCCGCGGCGATGAAGCAGGTTGATCCCACAATCAAAATCGGCGGAGTGCTCACGGGTTCTGGCGGCGTGGGTGATGTGGCCGACCCCAACCGCAACTGGGATCGCAACGTGCTGCTGACCGCCGGCGCGAACATGGACTTCGCCGTGCTGCACTGGTACGTGAATAACGGCACGAACACGAACACCGTGCTGAACGCCACCGATGACCTGCCCAACTGGTTCGCCCACACGCGGGCTGACATCAATAGCTTTGTCGGCGCCGGCCAAGCAAATCGCATCGAACTGCACATGACTGAGTTCGGCTACTTTGGCACGGTCGATTCTCCTGCGATTGACGGGGTATTTTCCGCTAACACTTACGCCACAGCGCTCGCGCAAGGGGTGCAGAGCGTCCACTGGCTGGAACTTAGCAAGAATAGCTTCCTGGGTGACGCCGCCGCCCAAACGCGCGGCCCGGCTTTTTACGGCGTGCAGGTTTTCAGCCACATCGCGCAGCCGGGGGCGGAGTTCGTCAGCACGGCTTCCTCGGCCGACGCAGTTGAAGTAACTTCTACGCGCCTGTCCGATGGCCGCGTAGGCCTACTGATCGCGAACCTCAACCCTTCGGGCACATCAACAGTCAACGTCAACGTCGCGGGGGCAAGCCTAAAATCTTCAGGTACTACTTGGCTATACGGTGTGAATCAAACTATTCCGCTGCAATCGACGCTCTCCACGGGGCTGGGCAACTCGTTTGCGGTGAACGTGCCGTACCGCTCCGTGTTGGCAGTGCTGGTGGACGCCGCGCTGCCGGGGGACTTCAGCGGCGATGGCGTGGTTGATGCGCTCGACTACACCGTGTGGCGGGATAACTTCGGGGCGCCGTACACGGCCGCGGATTATGAACTGTGGCGGGCGAACTTCGGCGCCAATGTGGGGGCGACTAGCGCGACGAACACCGCAGTGCCGGAACCGGTGGCGGTTTTGGTGGAGCTGCTCTTGCTCGTGAGCGCGAAACTCGCTCTGCTGGGGCGTCGCGGATAAACGGTGACTACCGTTCGCGGAAGGTGATGCGGCCCTTCGTAAGATCGTACGGCGAGAGTTCGACCCGGACTTTGTCGCCGGGGACGATGCGGATGAAGTTCTTGCGCATCCGGCCGGCGACATGGGCGGTCACGACGTGGCCTCCATCGATTTCCACGCGGAACCGGGTATTTGCGAGGGCTTGGGTTACCAAACCTTCCACTTCGAGCGCTTCTTCCTTCTGTTTCGCCATAAATTCCGCTTGTTTCGCCTGACAATGTACGATGGGCTTCTAGCCCGTCGTGAAGCTAGTACCCGGGTTGCCGACGGGCTGGAAGCCCATCGTACGAAGCAGCCGCCAACCGGTTGGCTGCGTAACCCTCAAGTCTAGCACTTCCGGACCCTCGGCGTCCAGCACGATTCCACCCAAATTCACGGGATTTTAACCGTTTCGCCTCGGCCGATTCGGACTGCCCGCGTAACTTAACGCCTGACTGGCAAAATCGGCGATTCTCCGCAGAACCGCCGGGGCGTAATTCGGCCCTTTGCGGTAGACTGGGGGGGTGGTCCATTGTCAGTGGCCCGTGGTCAGTTGTTTCTGGCGGATTGGCCGCTCTAACGCTGCTTTTGAAGACTGGCCTTGTTGGTCTTCGTGCAACTAGCAACAGATGACGGACTACTGACCGCCCGCCAATGAGCACTTTCGAAAGCAGAACGGTGAGCCAAGAACGTCCCGGTGGAGATCGGCCCGACGACGATGCGGTACAGCGCGCGAAGCGTGAGATTCAGGGCATCATCCAAGGGATCGCCGAGGCTTCGCGTTCGGGGATGTCGCTGGAGAAGTTCTTCGACGGCTTTTTGAATCAAGTGGTGGCCGCGCTCGCGGCGGCGGGCGGAGCGGTGTGGCTGCGCAGCGACTCCGGCGTGATGCAGCTCATTTACCAAATCAACCTGCGGGAAACGGGGCTGATTGAAAACCCAATCGCTCAAGCGCAGCACGGTCGACTGTTGCAAGCGACGCTCAGCGAGCCGGAAGGCTCGATCATTGCGCCGCACTCCGGCGCCGCGGGGCCGGTGGGGCTGGACGATGAAACCACAGCCGCCAACCCGACCGATTTTCTGCTGGTCCTCGCCCCGGTCCACAACGACCAGGGCGTGCAGGGGATGGTGGAAATCTTTCAGCATCCACGTAGTGCCAGCCGACCCGCCGTGCAGCGCGGCTATCTGCGGTTCCTGCTGCAAGCATGCGAACTGGCGAGTGACTATTTGCGTGGCCAGCGGCTGCGGCACTTGGCAGACAAGCAGTCGCTGTGGGAGCAGCTTGAAAGTTTCACCCGCACCGCGCACCAGACGCTCGACGTGCGCGAGACGGCGTACACGATCGCCAACGAAGGGCGCCGACTCGTGGGATGCGACCGCGTGACACTCGCCGTCCAGCGCGGCAGCAAGTGCGTGATTGAAGCGATCAGCGGGCAGGATGTGTTCGACAAGCGCTCGAACGTCGCCACACTGCTCACGAAGCTCGCTCGCGCGGTGGCCAAAACGGGCGAGGACGTGTGGTACACCGGCGACACCGCCAACTTCGCTCCGCAGGTGGAGCAGGCGCTCAACGCCTACGTTGATGAGTCGCACACCAAGCACATGGCGATTCTGCCGCTCATCCTTAAAGACGATGAAGATAAAGCGGGGGCCGAAGCGAAAGAACGCCGTCGACGCCCGCCGCGGGTGCTCGGCGCGCTCGTCGTCGAGCAGATGGTCGATTCCCAGCCACCCGAAGGTTACAAGCAGCGGGTCGATGTGGTGCGGACGCACAGCACCACGGCGCTCGCCAACGCGCTGGAGCACGAAGGCTTGTTCCTGATGCCGTTGTGGAAGACCATCGGCAAGATGAGCTGGCTGGTCCGCGCCCGCACGCTGCCGAAGACACTGCTGGTGACCAGCGCGATTGTCGGCTTTCTGGCGTGGGCCTTCCTGTGGCAATGGGATTTCACTTTGGAAGGGGACGGCAAGTTCCGCCCCGCCGCCGTGCGCAACGTGTTCGCCCGCGTTGATGGCGAAGTGGTTGACCTAAAAGTCACGCACGATAGCGAAGTGAAACAGGGCGACGTGCTGGTGGAGCTCAAGAGTCTGCAACTGCAGAAAGAGATCGAGCGCGTGCGCGGTGAACTGGAAACCACGATCGCTGAGCAGCAATCGCTCAGCTTACGCAGTTATAACCGCGACGAACTCGAACCGGCCGAACAAGCGCAAATTGATTCGGAGTTGCGCACCAACGCCAAGAAACAAGCGGCGCTCAATAAAGAGCTGGAACTGCTGAACGATCAGCGCAAACTGCTCACCGTGACCAGCCCAATCGATGGCCGTGTGATTACGTTCGACGTGAAGGAAAACCTCGGCGGCGGGCGACCAGTTCACTTGGGCGACGTGCTGATGGAGGTGGCCGACCCCACCCAACCGTGGCGGCTGGAAGTGATGATGCCCGACAAGCGGATGGGCCACATCCAAAAAGCGTGGAAAGAGTCCGGCGGCAACTTAGAAGTGACCTTCATCCCCGCCACCACCACCGAGGCCAGCCTCACCGGCCAGGTGGTGGAGATCGGCTCGACCGCTGAGACCCGCGACCAAGAAGGCAACACTGTCAAACTGATCGTCGAGTTCGACCAAGCCGCGTTCCGCGCCGCGGTGCCCGACCCGAAGGTCGATGCGAGCGCAATCGCGAAGGTTCACTGCGGTAAGGTGAGCGTGGCGTATTGGGCGCTGCACGACCTGGTTGATTTTTTGCGGGTCAAAGTGTGGTTCAGGTTGTTTAGAAATTAGTAGTTATCCGGCAGCCCGATCTTCTGAGACGCGGACCGCCGATTTCTGCAGGAATGACAATCAAAACGGCGACCCCTTTCATGAGGATTGGGCCACCGGCTAACGTCAAATCAGGTGCGAAACATGGTGCGATCACTCTTGGTATTGCTAGTGCTTACTGGCGTGGCGTCGGCGCAGGGCCTCGGCACTCGGCCCAATCCGCAGCTTGAGGGGTGCGTCATCAAGCTGGTGGATGACATCGAAATCCCCGCCACCGAACCCGGCGTGCTGACGCTGCTCAGCGTGCGGGAGGGGTCAATGGTTAAGGCCGAGGATGTCCTTGGCACCATCGACGATCGTGAGGCGCAAATGGCAAAGCAAGTTGCTTCACTCGCTTGGAAGAGCGCCAAGGAAAAGTCCAAAGACGATGTCGAAATCCGCTACGCCCAAGCCGCGTCGCTTGTCGCGGAGGCGGACTGGAAACGCAATCTCGGCATCAACGACGCCACGCCCGGCGCTGTGCCGCTGGCGGAAGTGGAAAAATCGAAACTCGAATACGACCGCGCGGTGCTGCAAATCGAGAAAGCGGGCAAGGACCTGCGGCTCGCGGGCTTTGAAGCCGACACCAAGCTCGCCGAATACAAAGCCGCCGAACTCGCCATCGAACGCCGACACATCCTCGCCCCCTTCGACGGCGAAGTGCTGGAAGTGAAGACCAAAGAGAAAGAGTGGGTCAACCCCGGCGACACCATCGTCCGGCTCGCCCGCCTCGATCTGCTTAAGGTCGAGGGCTATGTCTATCTCGACGAGTTCGATCTGGCCGAACTCCGCGGCTGTGAAACGCTTGTCCGCGTGAAGGTCGGCCCCCGCGAGGTCGAAGCTGCCGGCCGGGTGGTGAACATCAACCCCGAAACCCGCAGCGACGGCAAAGGTTTCCGCTACATGGTGACCGCCGAAATCACCAACCGCAAAGAAAACGGCGAATGGCTGCTGCTGCCGGGGTTACAGGGAACGATGACGATTAACCTGGGCACGGCAGACGCGGCCGCGGCGCGGGGGGCTGGGGACTAGGGACTGGGGGCTGGCAAGGTGGAAATCAAGAGTTACCGCGACTTGAGAGTCTGGGAGGAGGGGCTGGAACTATCGGTCGCGGTTTACGAGCTGACTTCGCAATTTCCAGCGACCGAAAAGTACGGGCTTGTTAGTCAGCTTCGGCGCGCATCCGTATCAGTGCCGTCTAATATCGCTGAGGGACATGCCCGCGAATCGACCCGTGAGTTCCTGCACTTCATCTCGATTAGCATGGGATCGGTGGCTGAAATCGAAACACAGCTTTGCATCGCCAGTCGATTACATCTATGCACTGATGAACAACACCAAGAATTAGAAAATCGCTACAGCACGCTCGGCAAACAACTCCGCGCCCTCGCCATCTCCCTCCGCCGAAAACTCGACAACTAAAGGCTGGCACTACCGTTCCCCAGCCCCCAGCCCCCGACCCCCAGCCCCCCCTTTGGCTTCCCTCGCCGACAGTCTGGTTTCAAGTTCCTCGCGGCGGTTGCCGATTCGAGTGCGACCCGATTTGCAGGCTCGGCGGCACAAGTATCAGGGGCGGGTCTACTGGGTGGTGAAGGACCCGGTTGCGCTACAGTATTTTCGGTTCGAAGAAGAAGAGTTCGCCATTCTGCAAATGCTCGATGGCGAATCGAGCCTCGACGAAGTCGCCGAGCGGTTCGAGAAGGAGTTCCCGCCGCAGACCATCAAGCCCGAAGAACTGCAGCAGTTCATCGGGATGCTCCACCGTAGCGGTTTGGTGCTGACCGATTCCAGCGGCCAAGGCATCGAGCTTAAGAAGCGGCGGGACGAGCGCAAACGCAAAGAATGGCTCTCCATGCTGGGGAACATTCTGTCAGTCCGCTTCAAAGGGATTGACCCCGACTGGCTGCTGGAAGCGATGTACCCCTACGTCCGCTGGTTCTTCAGCGTGCCGGCGCTGATCGGGTGCATCGTGTTGGCGAGCGCGGCGCTGCTGTTGGTGCTCACGCAGTTTGATGTCTTTCAGGCCAAACTGCCGGACTTTCATACTTTCTTCTCGGCGCAAAACTGGATGCTGCTAGCTCTGGTGCTCGGCGGTACCAAGGTGCTGCACGAGTTCGGCCACGGCATGAGCTGCAAACACTTTGGCGGCGAGTGCCACGAAATGGGCGTGATGCTGCTGGTCCTCACGCCGTGCCTCTATTGCAACGTGAGCGATAGCTGGATGCTGCCGAACCGCTGGCATCGCGCGTCGATCGGCGCGGCAGGGATGTATGTGGAATTGGTGCTGGCGTCGATTTGTACGTTCATCTGGTGGTTTAGCGAGCCGGGGCTCCTCAACTATGTCTGCCTGAACGTGATGTTCGTCTCCTCAGTCAGCACACTGCTGTTCAATGCGAACCCGCTGCTTCGTTACGACGGCTACTATATCCTTAGTGACATTCTCGAAATCCCTAATCTGCGGCAGAAGGCGTCGCAGATTCTTAGCCGCACAATGGCGCACTGGTGCTTGGGGATCGAACCGCAGGAAGACCCTTTCTTGCCGAAACGGCATCAAGGGCTGTTTGCACTCTACACGATTGCGTCGGCCATTTACCGCTGGGTGGTGGTCCTGTCGATTCTGTACTTCTTGAATCAGGTGTTCGAGCCATACGGACTCAAGATCGTTGGGCAGCTCATCGCACTTGGGGCAATTTACGGGCTCACGATTCAACCGCTGTGGAAGCTGTACAAGTTTCTCACTGTTCCCGGGAGGTTTAGCAAAGTGAAACGTTGGCGGATGTATACAACGTTGGCCCTCTTGGCCGGGGTCATCGCCGCGGTGCTGTTCATTCCGTTGCCCTCGGCCGTGTACTGCCCGGTGGAAGTGCAAATGCACGACGCCGAGAGTGTGTACGTGCAGGCGCCCGGCACGCTCGTTTCCCCGCCGCTCAAAAAAGTGGGCGACGTGGTGGCGGAAGGCGACGTGATCGCGGTGCTGGAGAACCTCGATCTCAATCGCACCATCGTGCAGCTTGAAGGCGAAATCGAAGCGAACAAAGCGAAGCTCGAAGGCCTCCGCACGATGAGCTTTACTGATTCAAGCGCCACCGAACTGATGGACCAGGTCCGCAAAGCGCTCGCCGCCGCCGAAACGCAATTGGCCGAACAGCAGAAGGATGTCGAACGGCTCACGTTGCGCGCCCCACATGCCGGCACCGTGATGCCTCCCGACTACACGCCTGAACGCCGCGCCGATGAGAAACAACTCGTCCGCTGGAGCGGCACGCCGTTCGACGAGAAAAATGTCGGCGCCACGTTCGAGCCCGGCACCAAGTTCTGCCAAGTCGGCGACCCGCTCAGGCTGGAAGCGCGGCTGGCGATTGACCAGTCGGACGTGGACCTGGTGCTCGAAGGCCAGCGTGTCGAAGTGTTGCTCAACCAAGCGACCGACCTGCATTACATCACCACGCTGCAAAGCGTGGCGCGCGACGCAATGCCGATGACCCCGCCCCGCCTCTCCAGCCAAGCCGGCGGTCCCATCCCCACCGAGCCCGACGCCAGCGGCGTGCCCAAACCGCTCAGCCCCTACTTCGAAGCGATCGCCCCGCTCACTGGTTACCAGCAGCTCACCGGCGAAGCGCGCGCCGCCCACGAACTGTTGCGTGTGGGCCTGGTCGGCGAAGCCAAAATTCACACCCGCCCCCGCACGCTGTACCAACGCATCGCCCGGTACTTGTCGCGAACGTTTGCGTTCGATTTGTAGTTCCTCTATCATTCCGCCGGGCGCTAGCCCCCGGTCGTGCAAAACGCGGCTGGCCTCAACACCGCCGACCGGACGCTTTCACGTGCCGGTTCGACAGTCAACGCTTGAATCGCGCCGCGCCGTATGCGATAACCAAGTCTGTGCTCCTTGGTTCTAGCGAGTAACAGGCGCGATGCAAGTTTGGCCGGCGATTGATCTGCGAGGGGGCAACTGCGTGCGGTTGCGGCAAGGGGATTACGCCCAGGAAACGGTGTTTGACACCCGACCCGTGAGTGTCGCCCAGCGGTTCGCCTCCCAAGGCGCCAAGCACCTGCATGTGGTCGATCTCGACGGCGCCCGCGAAGGGTTACCGGTGAACCTGCCGGCGGTGCAGGAGATCGTCGCCCACTCAAAGCTGGAGGTCGAACTCGGCGGCGGTGTGCGGGACGAGCAGACGATCATCGAACTCTTGGGCTTCGGGCTCAACCGGCTGGTAATCGGCACCAGCGCCATCAAAAACGCCGAGTGGTTTACCGAAGTCGCCCACAAGTATCCCGGGAAGCTCGTACTTGGCATCGATGCCCGCGACGGACTGGTGGCGACCGATGGCTGGCTCGAAACGAGCAAGACGGAAGCGATACCGCTAGCGCAGGATTTTTGCCGCTCGCCCTTGGCCGCGATTGTCTACACCGACATCGCCACCGACGGCATGATGCGCGGCCCCAATGTGCGCGCGATGGCCGAAATGCAAGCGGCAGTCGACGCCCCCGTGATCGCCTCCGGCGGCGTCACGACGATTGACGACGTCCGCGCCCTCGCGGCCGCGGGTCTTGCGGGGTGCATCATCGGCCGGGCACTGTACGAGGGGACGATCGATCTAGCGGAAGCGATTGCGGTAGGAGAGGAGTCTGGAGTCTGGAGTCCGGAGTCCGGAGGACGGACGAAGTAGTGCCTTTTGCTGTTGCGGGGGGCGTGTATGCGAGACCATCGCAAGTTGCGGGCGTTTGAGCTGGGTGATGAGCTCGCGCTGAGGGTCTACGAAACGACCGCCAAGTTTCCCAAGAGCGAGCAGTTTGGGCTGGTCTCACAGCTTCGCCGGGCGGCCGTTTCGATTCCTTCGAACATTGTCGAGGGTTGCGCCCGCCGCACCGAAACCGAAATGATTCGCTTTCTCGATATCGCCTACGGCTCCACCCGCGAAGTCGAGTACCAACTCTCGCTTGCCCAACGCCTCGGTTTTCTATCGTCCGACGACGCCACAATCGTTATCGACTGCGCTGCCGAAACCGGCCGCGTCCTCTACGGCCTAATTCGTTCTCTTACCCAAACTCGTACTAATTAACCCCCCTGCCGCGCGTCCTCCGGACTCCGGTCTCCCCTCTAACCCCTCATCATCATGTCTGTCGCCAACATTCGTAACATCGCTGTCGTAGGCCATGGTTCTTCGGGCAAGACGTCGCTCGTGGACGCCTTGCTCGTCAAGAGTGGCGCCCTCAAGGGGACTCCGAGCGTCGGCGATGGAACCAGCTTCTGCGATTTCGATCCCGAAGAGAAAAAGCACAAGCACTCGATCGAATCCAAAGTCTGCAATTTCGAGTTCGGCGGCAAGCGGTTCAACGTGCTCGATACGCCCGGCTACCCGGACCTCATCGGCCAAACCATCGGCGCACTGCGGGCCGCCGACACGGCGCTCATCTGCATCGACGCCCACGCCGGCATCAAGGTGAACACCCGCCGGGCGTGGAAGGAAGCGCACGCCGCGGGGATCGGCTGCATCCTGTGCATCACTAAGGTGGACGACACCGGCTTTGATTTTTCGCGCCTGCTGGCCAACATCCGCGAAACATTCGGCCCCAGTTGCGTACTGTTCGACGAGCCGGACGATGTGGGCGCCAACCTGCATGCCGTGGTGAACGCCCTCCACCCGCACGCCGGCGATCACGGCGTGATTGATCTCGCCAAAGCACACTCCGAAACGGTCGAGACGATTATCGAAATCGATGACGCCGCCATGGAGAAGTACTTCGAAGGCGAGGAGCCGGACGACGACACGCTCGACCATCTGGCCGTTGAAGCGATGAAGCAGGGCCACGTGACGCCCATTGTCTGCGTGAGCGCCAAGCACGACATCGGCGTGACGGAACTTTTAGACATGCTCGCCAAAGAAGCCTTCTCGCCGGAAGATGTGGTGCGCAAAGCGATGCGCGAAGGGGACGAAGTCACGCTCAAGCCCGATCCCGCCGCTCCGCTGGTCGCCCAGGTCTTCCGTACGCGGATCGATCCCTTCGTGCAAAAGATTTCGTACGTGCGCATCTTCAGCGGCACGCTCAAGAAGGATTCGATGGTCACTTCGCCGGACGCCAAAAAAGGCATCAAGATCGGCCTGCTCAATCGCGTGCAGTGCGACAAGCTCACGCCGATCGACTCCGCCGGCCCGGGCGAAATTGTGGCGATCGCCAAGTGCGAAGACTTGCACACCGGCACCTCGCTCGGCGACGTGAAACTCCCGCCGCTGGAGTTTCCCACCGCGATGATCAGCCTCGCCGTCACGCCCAAGAACCGCGGCGATGAGGCGAAGCTTTCCACCTCGCTTCACAAGATTGTCGAAGAAGACCCCACGATTCACGTCGAGCACGATCCCGAAACCAAAGAGACCGTCATCACCGGCATGAGCGAACTGCACCTGCAACTGGTGCGTGAACGCCTCGCGCGCCGGGACCACGTGGAGGTAGACGCCCACGAGCCCAAGATTCCGTATCGGGAGACCATCACCCAGCCCGCCGAGGGGAGTTACCGCCACAAGAAGCAAACCGGCGGGTCGGGCCAGTTTGCCGAGGTGCATATCCGCATGTATCCGTTCCCCGAAGGCGTGACGCCGGAAGAGTTCACCACCAAAGAGCGGTTCCCCAGCTTGAAGGATTTCCACTATCATCCCGCGCACCATTTTCTGTGGGTCGATTCGGTGGTCGGCGGCTCCATCCCCGGCAATTTTATGCCGGCGATTGAAAAAGGTTTCCTTCAGCGCTTGGCCACCGGAGTGATCGCCGGCTGCAAAGTGCAGAACGTCTGCGTTGAGGTCCACTTTGGCAAGGACCACCCCGTCGACAGCAACGAAAACGCCTTCCGTACCGCCGGTGCGCGTGTCTTCGCGGAAGTCTTTAAACAGGCGAAGCCCGCGCTAATGGAACCAATCGTTAACCTGCACATTACCGCCCCGCAGGAAAACGTCGGCGATATCTCAAGCGACCTGCCGAGCCGCCGAGCCCAAATGGTTGGCATGGACCAAGCCGGCGGCGGGCTGACCACCATCGAAGCAAAGGCGCCCCTCTCCGAAGTCATGACCTACGGCCGCGCCTTGTCGAGTCTCACCGGTGGCCAAGGGAGTTTTTCTATGGAACTCAGCCACTACGAACCGGTGCCCGGCAACGTCCAACAAGACGTGATCGCGAAAGCGAAGATGAAGGATGAAGAAGATTAACGGTTAGCCGCGACGCGGTAGCGGAGCGAAATGGCGCAGAAGGGAGATACGGTGGATGAAGTGGAGATACGGGGCTGCTTTAGTCACATTTCTACCTTTAATGAGCAAACAACGAGGTTGAATGGGAACTGGACGAGGCAACAAACTGACTGGCCAAGTCGGAGAGTATCTTGTCTGCGCGGAGGTTGGGAGACGCGGTCTCATCGCGACCCCCTTCTCAGGCAACGTCCCTACTTTTGACGTTTTGGCGACTGATGAGCGATGCCGAACAGTCCCAATCCAGGTGAAAAGCTCCAACGGGGAGTCTTTCCCAAGTGACGCCAGGATTTGGATGGAGATCGAGTTTGACGAACAGACGGGAAGGCAGAATTATCTTCATCCCTTAAAGATCGAGAATCCGGATCTCATATATGTCTGCGTGGTCGTCGCGAAGCCGGGAGCATGCGACCGCTTCTTCATCCTTACCAAAGCGGATCTCCAACAAGTTTGCATTGAAGCTTATTCGCAATGGATGGACCCCAAAGACTGGAAACGTCCACGAAACCCGGCTTCATTTGACAATCGCTACAGTATCGCTGGGTTGCAGCGGTTTGAAGATAACTGGCAGTTGATCAAAGAACGCTTGGAAGAATCCGCTCCTGATCAGTCACTTGAATAAGTTCGGTACTTCTCTATCAACAAAGCGTGAAATTCGTCGAACGAACTGCGACAGACATTTTGCGACGTGAGTGAACCGAATCGCATCGGATTTGTCCTCGGCAGTGTATGAAGCACGTTCTCTTCATCTGCAGCCAGAACCGCTTACGAAGCCCCACTGCGGAGGCGGTCTTCGCCGATTACCCGGGAATCGAAGTCGCCTCTGCGGGCCTTGGCGCCGACGCGGTCGTTCCGGTAACTCCCGAGTTGATAACTTGGGCAGAACTAATCTTCGTGATGGAACGGGCTCATCGCAACAAGCTTTCCAAGAAGTTTCGCAGCTTCCTTCGCGGGCAGCGCGTGATTTGCCTGGAAATACCGGACGAGTATGATTACATTCAGCCGGAGCTGATCGAGGTGCTGCGGCAAAGAGTGACACGGCATCTGCCCCCGAAATAGAGATGCATCTTATCAATCATATTGACCGACCGGATTCCTCATGCCCAACACCGATCGCCTGCACCGCGTCTTCCGCTGTCCGCCCGAGCGGCTGTACAACGCGTTTCTCGATCCCGCCGCCATGTGCAAGTGGCTGCCGCCGTATGGGTTCACGGGGACGGTGCATGAAGGCGACTCGCGCGCCGAGCGCGGATAGTGTCACCAACGAACGAAGCTCATATCCCCCTGCCCGTGGTTTACTGTCCCGAGGTTCTTCACGCAGCATTCATTCGGCACTGATAGCCTAGCATGATTTAGCAGTTGATCTCACCATGTGCGTCAGTTTCTTCTTGCGGTCCACGGTTTTGCTGTTGTTGCTCCTGAACTTTTACTCGGCCCAATCGGCGGAGTTTGTTGAGCAGCGCCGCTACTTGGCTCCTGAAGCAACTCAAGCGGTCGCCGTTAACGAGAAGTCTTTTTTTGCGATCGGCAATCAGACGATTGCACAATATGACAAACATACGGGCGTGCGGCGGCGGGTTTGGAAGGCTTCGCTTGAGTTCCCGCTGGTTCATCTCAACGCTGGGGAAGTGCGCGATGGCAAGCTCTACTGCGCTCACTCCAATTTTCCCGTTTACCCCGAGGCGAGCTCGATCGAAATCTTCGACGCTATGTCCTTGGAACACGTGGGTAGTCACAGCCTGGGAATTTTCGAAGGCTCGCTCACCTGGATCGCGTGGCGGGACGGCGGATGGTGGGCTGCGTTCGCGCACTACAGCGAGCAGGTAAACGACAATCCCCACGCCCGCGATACGCGCTGGACCTCACTTGTGAAGTTCGACCAGCGTTGGCGCCGAATTGGTGGCTGGACGTTTCCCGCGGAAGTCCTCGCAAAACTTGAACCGCACAGTTGCTCCGGCGGCGCTTGGGATTCGGCAGGTCGGCTGTGGTGCAGCGGACACGACCGGGGCGAGCTTTATCAACTAGCGCTCCCGAGAGCGGGGAGCACGCTGCGCTTGGTCCGAACCGCTGCGGCGCCAATCACGGGGCAAGCGTTTATGTTCGATCCATCCGAACCGGGACTGCTGTGGGGGATTGATCGACCCGAGCGCTCGGTCATTGTCGCGAAGTGGAAAGAGTAACATCGCCGCAGTCCGAGAATCCTGGGCGACCGCCAAGCCACTCGAAAGTAAGCCATGAAAGTGTTTGTCTCTGTCGTCTGCTTCACGGCCCTGTTCTGGGTGGGGCTTCTTCATCCAACGCATATTTCGAGCGCGTCCGCCGAGAGCCGGCCTCCCAATATCATTCTGATCGTTGCGGACGACCTGGGTTACGCCGATCTAGGGTGCTATGGCCAGCAAAAAATCGCCACGCCTTGCCTCGATCAAATGGCAAAAGAAGGATTGCGATTCACGCAAGTTTATGCGGGAGCTCCGGTCTGCGCACCTTCGCGTTGCGTATTGATGACAGGTCTCCATTCAGGTCACGCCTACATTCGCGAAAATTCACCCGAAGTGGGCGGACAGCGAGAGACTTATGGGAATCAAGGGCAACGTCGACTCTCACTGCGAAAAAGTGATTTAACGGTAGCGGAGTTACTCCAATCAGCCGGCTATCGCACTGGCCTCGCCGGAAAATGGGGGCTGGCAGAACCTGATACTGACGGTACACCGCGAAACAAAGGGTTTGAAGAATCGCTCGGTTACCTGAATCAAAATCATGCAGTGGATTACTATACCGATCTTCTCTGGAGAAATGACGAGCCTTTTCAGGTAAAGACGAATCGTCAGAATCAAAGACTCACTTACTCGCATGATTTGTTCACTGATTTCGCGCTCGACTTCGTTAAGCGTCATCGAGAACGTTCATTCTTTCTGTATCTCGCCTTCACGGTGCCCCATGAAAAATGGGAAGTTCCGGACCAAGGGGCGTATGCGACAAAAGATTGGCCCGAAAACGCCAAGAACTATGCTGCCATGGTCAGTCGCCTCGACAGCGATGTGGGACGCCTTCTGGATCAATTGAAGGAATCAGGTATCGATGACAACACAATCGTCCTGTTCACGTCCGACAATGGAGAAGCTCCTAGGGAACCGGACTGGGAAACGTTGTTTGATAGCAGCGGCAATTTGCGCGGCAAAAAGGGGAGCGTTTACGAAGGGGGAATTCGTGTGCCGATGGTGGTCCGTTGGCCAGGAGTTGTTCCGACTGGGAAGGTCAGCGACGCCGTTTGGAGCTTTGCCGACTTTTTACCGACGGCGGCGGAATTGGTTGGCTTACCTGTCGTACCTGCGATCGACGGTCGCAGCGTCTGGCCGATAATCGCGGGACATCGGGCGAGCACCGAACCACGATACCTCTACTGGGAGCGGCCCGACAGCAAACAATTCCAGCAGGCCGCTCGATTTGGCAAGTGGAAAGCAGTCAGGCAAGGCTGGGGGCAGCCGCTGGAACTGTACGATTTGGAAGCGGACCCCGCAGAAACGTCGAACCAAGCTTCGTCGGAGAAACCTGTAATCGAATCTTTCGAAGCCTACTTCGCGTCGGCACGCACAGATTCGCCTCATTGGCCAACGCAGGACGCCCGCCGTCGGCGCCGATCCAAGACTCAGGAGTAACCACGTTTGCCATCGCGAGTAGGGCTGGCATGATCCGCATTCATCCAGCGCTGCATTTTCTCAGCGCCGGGCGCTGCACTTTTCGAAACCCACTCATAATCATTGTCGCCAAGTGGAAGGCGTAACTTCGCCGCGTCACTCGGCCTTGCCCGTACTACCACGACCTGTTGAGGTGGGTCGCAACTTCCACAGCAACTCGTTGATCGCTGCTGTCGGCTCATCCTCTGGCGTTCCCAGTTCGCGATTAATCGTCATATGGTTCTTGTCCCGGGCTGAGAACGTCACGGCCTTGGCGCCTGCCGACTGCAACGCGTTAGCCAAGAGCTTTGCCTGGTTCGTCGAAGCCACGCGACTTGCGCAGTGCAAGATTAGGAACTGCGGCCAAAGTTTCCGCGAGGTGGCGTAAGTGACTGGCGAGGCGGCCTGTTGTTCGGCAACGTCCGTGGAGAAAACTTCTGTGTAGATGCCGCCGAGCCAACCGCGCGCAAACTTCGCCTGGCGGGGAATGTCGTACCCCGCGCCATCGATCAGCACCACCCCGACGATTGTGGCAGCTTTCGCCTGAGCAGCTTCGAGGTACTGCTCATCGGTCGCCACTAGCGCCGCGAGGTGCGCTCCGGCCGAGTGCCCCATCAGCACGATCCGCGAAGCATCGAACCCGTGCTTGGCGCCGCTCGTCTGAATCCACTTGACCGCCTCGGCGACATCGGCCGCTTGCTCCCGCCACGTGACCTGCGGGACAAACCGATAATTCATCGCCACCAGCGCCCAACCTTCGCCGGTGAGCCATTCCGCTTTGCCGTTCAGGTGCGACTTATCGCCGAACTTCCACGCCCCGCCGTGAATCCACAGCACCACCGGCGCGGGCTTTCCATTATCAGGCTTGTAAACGTCCAGACGCTGCCGCTCACCGGGGCCGTAGGGGATGTTTTTCTGGGCGGCGTGAAGTTGGCTAGCGCTTAGCAGAGTGATGACGAAGAGAGCGATTTTAACGCGCATCGCAGACTCCCAAGTAAGGTCCCGAAAAGCCGTCCTACGGTATAAAACCCCAGCGCCACTGGCGAGTTTCGCGTCTCGGAGAGCCGCCATGTGGCGCTCGTTCAATTGCCTAAGATCATGGAGTAGAGTGGATCATTTGCGCCAGCTGTAACCCATCCTTCGGCGAGTTCGACCTTAACGATCGATGGTTAGCCACCGCGGGCGAGTAGAATCAAATCAATCAAGCTAATTCACGGGGATTTGACATGCGCTTCGCTCGTTCGATTGCTTCGACCGCGTTCTTTAGTTGGATTTCGGGTTGATTGAACCAGTCGGTACTCCAAATGCGGTGGATGGTCCAGCCCCGGTCTTCAAGAATCTGCTGTCGCAGTCGATCGCGATCGCGTGCTGAACGCGAGCTATGGTAACCGGCGCCATCGCACTCAATGCCGAGAATGTAGCAGCCAGGGAAATTTGGATGGACTACTGCTAGATCAATGCGGAAGCCGGCGACACCAATTTGCGAATGAACCTCTAGGCCAGTTTGGCGCCGGATTTCCTGGCAAACAGCGCGTTCAAAATCGCTTTCAAAGCCGCCCATCGGCTGCGCGGGTTGCGCCAGATTGCCTGTCTGAGCGTATTCGAGAAATACTTTGAGCGATTTGACACCGTAACTATTTACGTTGGCAAGGTTGATGTCGTGATGCGTAAGCTGTGAAAACACCTCGCAGCGCTCCTTCGCGCGGGAGGTGAGCACATTCAGCCGCTTTTCGCCTCCTTGTCGAGTTAGCGGGCCGAACTCCATCGTGAGCTTTCCCTTGTCGTCTCGGCCGTAGCCAACGGAAATGAAGATGACATCGCGTTCATCGCCCTGAACATTTTCGAGATTTTTGACGAAGAACGGCTCTTCGGGATTGGCGTTGAAGAAAATTGCTTCCAAATCGGGTCGAGCACGACGTTGCAATTCGAGTTGATCGAGAATTTCGTCGCGCTGGGCGGCCGAGAAAGCCGCGACCCCCAGTGACTTATGCGGACACTTCTCGGCGTGTCGGATGATCGCAGCGACGACCGCTTTAGCTTCGAGCGGATTAGTCGCCGAGCCACCACGGCCATAAACGCTATCGGGCAGATGATGGAAGCGAAGTCCCAGCTGGTCATTCGCTGGCATCGGGCTGGGAACGACGAATAGCTGATCGTCGTAAAACTGCTGATTAGAAACGGCGATCAGCGAGTGATGTCGGCTACGGTAGTGCCAGCGCAACATCTCATCGCGCATTCCCGCCGCTTTACAGGCGCCCAAGATACTCTGCAAAGCCGCGACGTTTGCTCCGCCATTCTCATCGCCACCGCCATCGGCGGCGCCATCAACGACATTCTTGAAGAAGTTGGTCGGAGGTAACTGCATCTCATCCCCACAGACCACGATCTGCTTCGCTCGAGCCATGGCTCCGAGGGCGTCGACCGGCTCCATTTGGCTGGCTTCGTCGATCACAAGCAAATCGAACTCCAGGGCGCCAGGTTCAAGGAACTGCGCAACCGACATCGGGCTCATCATGAATACCGGCTTAAGCGCTTGAACGGCATTCCTTGTTTTGAGGAGGAGCTGACGGATCGGTAGGTGCTTGGTCTTTTTTCCCCACTCATGTTTGAGAACGTTGAGTTCTTGCGGCGCCTCGGAAACGCCGCTGATCTGTACAAAATGGGTTTGCTTAACCATTCCGCGAGTCAACTCGATTTGTTCAAGATCCAGCCTTCGAAATTCGCTGATCAGTCGGTCATGCGAAGATCCCTTGAAGCTGTTGTTAAGTGGAGGCAGCGACTTGCGACGTTCCCTAAGAATCGCGCCATAGTACGCGAGCTCGAATTGTTCGGCGGCTTCGACTGTGGATAGCAAGGATTGATCGACCGCGTCACTCAGTTCTTCGAGGCCTAGTTCTCGTAGCTGGCAGAGTGTTGAATAGTAATTGCTCCAAGGAAGCGCATGAGATTCATGGGTGCGCCAGTCAGAGATCCGTCGAGCAATCGACTTGAAAGTTGCGGTGTCTATTTTTGGGGATCCGAGTGCTAATTCGAAATCACAGTCAGGGTCAAGCTGGAGCAGCGCGTCTCGCAAGGGCTCCAGGGTCGGTTTGAGCAGTCCCTTGATTTCCGAAAAGCAGGCGTATACTGAAGCGGGGTCCCGAATACTGCCTGCGAACGCGATGATCCGATCGCGTTGCGGTTGGTCGCCCGACAAGCCGGTAACCCATGCTGTAATCCTGCTAAGAACACTCCAATCGCTATTGAACCCCTGCCAAAGAGAGCCAAACGCGTTTTTCCCCAACTCATCGTCAATCTCGATACGGCCCAAGGCATGCCGGCTCTCCACAAGATCGTTGAGAATCGCAAGTCTGTCATCGAACGACGTTCGGCGAGAATTAGCAACAATCGCACGGAGTTCGGTGCGAGCCCGCCAATAGGATCGCCGCAGCCATCGAAACCAAGACTTGCTATGGCTCTGTAGCTGATGTTGTATCTCGCCCAGATTTGCCTTGATGGCATGGTCGGTCACAGCGGGCGCCAGTTTTCGAACGAGTTCAGCGTACCGAGCGCCGTCGAAAACAAGTTTTGCGATGGCGTCAATTTGTGTCCGCCACGCCGCGTGCTTGAAGCAGTCGCGCTGATTGTGTGGGGACTTGGCCGCAATGATCGCTTCGGTGGCAAGCGTCGCTGCTTGCTTGCCAGTGGTTGGAGGGCGAGTTCCCAGCAGGTTCGCGAGCTTGCCTAATTGGGTCACTAACTGATCAAGTTGACTTTCCAAAGAATCGAGCGTTCGAACGAAAGTTCTAACGTCACTCGGCACTAAAGTCTTCGACCTCAGCCCGCGCCAAGGATGATCAAGTGGCTTGCCAATATCGTGGGCGCTTTGAGCCAGATTGGCAAAAACGGCTCGTCGTTGTGCCATGTCGCTGGATGTCCACCCCAGCACACTAGGCAGCCATTCGCTTTTGATTGTGCATTTCAAACCCGAGGAGCTCAGATTCAACAGCTTACCTTGGGCATCGAATGCCGATACGCCGCTCGGTAGCTGTTTGCAGTGCAGGGCGGCAACATAATCGTTGAGTTTGTGAAGCGTCTCACTCAGCTTTGCCGCATGTTGATCGAGGTTTGGGTTCGGGGGCGCTGGGATGCGGTATGTTCGCTGAAGCTCAGCAAGAGCTGCTTTCTTGTTCGCTTTGTTGCTGTGTAACTCGAGGCAGAGATCGCCCAAGCCGACATTGTCGAGCCGGCGTTTAACGACCTCTAGCGCCGCCATTTTTTCGGCTAGGAACAGAACTTTTTTGCCTTCTCTGACGGCAGTGGCGATGATATTTGCAATCGTTTGCGACTTGCCCGTTCCAGGCGGCCCCTGAACGACCAGATCGCGGCCTCGGCGAACCTCTTCGATCACGATGGCTTGAGAACTATCGGCGTCGACAACATGGGTGGTTTGATTCGGTTTGAGCTGCCCGTCGATTCGGCCCTCAGAGGGAAAAAGGGGCTTCTCACCGCGAAAGCCACCGCCGAGCACGCCGCCGACCAAACGTTTGCCGGTTATCGGCGCCCCCTTGGGCCAGCGCTGTGGATCCAAGTCCTTCCACATTAAGTACTTGGCGAACGCGAAGAACGCGAGCGTAGCTTTGTTGGGGTCAACAATCCATTTGGGTTCCGATTGAATCGCATCGGCTACCTGCTGGAAATATTGTTCGATGTCAGAGCTTTCCGTCGTCCCGAGCTCTGGCCACTTGTCGATGCCGAAGTTGTTCTTCAATTTTTCGCCAAGCGAGTGATTGATCGAAACCTCGCCGTGATCCCAAGTGAGTCGGAAATTCGAATTTACCGACTTACGCGTCAACGAGATGGGGACCAGGATGAGCGGCGCTTGAAGCGCCTTTTCGGCCGCATTGCCGACATCGGGTTTATCGAACCAGCGCAGGAATCCGAGAGCGAGGTAAAGAATATTGACGCCACGTTCCTCCTGTGTCGTTCGCGCGTCGAGTTGCAACTTCAGCAGCTTCTTCTGCAAGTTGACCGAGTTCAGGTCGGATTGGAGGGCGAGATTCTTGCTTGGGCTCCCCTCGGTTGCGTCGTCGAAGGCCTCGGGTTGCCCCAAATCGAAAAGCGAGGGTGATTCGCTTGGCCCTTTCCGTTTCGCGCGAGATTCGGATTCAGCAGCCGCCTTAAACGAAAGCGATTTTTCTTCGGCAACGAGTCGCCGATAAATCTCGCCGCTCTGACCCCCGACAACGTCAATTCGCGTGCGATTGTTTACGTCGCTGTTCAGTAGCGGATTTCGCAGCGAAAGGTCGAGTAGCGATTTGCGCGCTATTTCCAGAGCATGTTCAACAGCGGCCGGATTCATCGACTCTCCCAAGTTGGCGACCGGGAGTGCAAGCAACGCTTGGTTGCTGTGAAAGCTCAGAAGCAAATGAGCTGTATTCAGATTAGTCTAAACAAAAACCCCGCATGGGACATTCGTCCCAGCGGGGTTTTTGATAAAAACTGGCGATACCTACTTTCGCACTGGTAGGCACTATCATCGGCTCCGAAAGCTTAACTACTGTGTTCGGAATGGGAACAGGTGTTTCCTTTCGGATATGGTCGCCAGAAAAAACCTGCCGGGTGATGAAGCCCGGACAGGCTTGATTTGACTTATTGGCTTTAAGCAAGAGTGGCGCTCTTGATCTTTGCGGGACCAAGAGCCCATGTCCTTAGAGATCGTTAGTGATTTACTCTGATGTTGTTACTTCCGAAGAAGCCGCAACAGCACTGAGTAAATGTGGCCAAACGTTCGTCCGTTAGTACCAGTTAGCTGAATGTATTAACTACACTTACACATCTGGCCTATCAACCTGGTCGTCTTCCAGGGGACTTTCGAGCATTTGCTCTACGAAACCTTATCTTGAGGCGGGCTTCACGCTTAGATGCCTTCAGCGTTTATCCGTTCCGTCCTTAGCTATCCTGCCGTGCCGCTAGCGCGACAACAGGAACACCAGAGGGACGTCCTTCTAAATCCTCTCGTACTAAAGAAGAACCCTCTCAAGTTTCGTCCGCCCACAGTAGATAGGGACCGACCTGTCTCACGACGGTCTGAACCCAGCTCACGTACCACTTTCATCGGCGAACAGCCGAACCCTTGGGAGCTTCTCCACCCCCAGGATGTGATGAGCCGACATCGAGGTGCCAAACCGCTCCGCCGCTGTGGACGCTCGGGAGCGATAAGCCTGTTATCCCCGGAGTACCTTTTATCTGATGAGCGATAGCCCTTCCATACGGGACTACCGGATCACTATGCCCTACTTTCGTATCTGCTCGACCTATCGGTCTCGCAGTTTAGCACCCTTCTACCATTGCGCTCGCTGCCTGATTACCAACCAGGCTGAGGGTACCTATTGGGCTCCTCCGTTACTCTTTAGGAGGAGACCGCCCCAGTCAAACTGCCCAACTGACACTGTTCGCTGCCTGGATTCACAGGAATCAGCGTTAGAACTAAAGCTTACAAAGGGTGGTATTTCACCGACGGCTCCATCCGGGCTAGCGCCCAGACTTCATAGCCTCCCACCTATCCTACACATTGCAAACCACAGCCCAATATCAGCCTACAGTGAAGGTTCACGGGGTCTTTCCGTCTAGCTGCGGGAACGTGGCATCTTCACCACGACTACAATTTCACCGGGTCACTGGTTGAGACAGTGCTCCTCTCGTTACGCCTTTCATGCACGTCGGAACTTACCCGACAAGGAACTTCGCTACCTTAGGACCGTCATAGTTACGGCCGCCGTTTATTGGGGCTTCGGTTGGAAGCTTCGTAATGAAACTAACCTCCTACCTTAACCTACCAACACCGGGCAGGCGTCAGTCTCTATACTTCCTCTTGCGAGTTTGCAGAGACCTGTGTTTTTGATAAACAGTCGAAAGAGCCGATTTACTGTGGCCCGCCAAAGCTTTAACACCCCGGCGGGCGCCCCTTATCGCGAACTTACGGGGCCATTTTGCAGAGTTCCTTAACCAGTGTTCTCCCGAGCGCCTTAGACTACTCGTCTCACCTACCTGTGTCAGTTTTAGTACGGGTTGTTGTGCTTTGACCCTTAGAAGATTTTCTTGGACGTCCTGCCGATCACTTCGTGAACGTAAACGCACTCGGTCCAACGACTTGTATTCCGCGAGCGGATTTGCCTACTCGCCAACTCGTCGTCAGTCACAGCCATTTCTAATCGAGCTGCTGACCATTCGGACGCCGTCCCTCCATCGGTACACACAACAAGCGCAGGAATATTAACCTGCTGTCCATCGTCTACGCCCCTCGGCCTCGACTTAGGAACCGGCTAACCCTGGGCGGAATTACCTTCCCCAGGAAACCTTAGGTTTTCGGCGGGCAGGATTCTCACCTGCCTTATCGTTACTCATTCCGGCATAATCACCTGACGGCCCCAACACCGCTCCTTACGGTACGGCTTGTATCTGACCGCCAGCGCTCTCCTACCAATTCATTGCTGAATTCTACGGTTTCGGTGTTATGTTTACTCCCGTTCATTATCGGCGCAGAATTGCTCGACCAGTAAGCTGTTACGCACTTTTTAAATGATGGCTGCTTCTAAGCCAACATCCTGGCTGTCACTGCAATTCAACTTCCTTAGTGACTGAACATAACTTCGGGACCTTAACCGGTAGTCTGGGTTGTTTCCCTTTTGACCGCGAAGCTTATCCCTCGCGGACTCACTCCTGAGATAGTTGCACTGGTATTCGGAGTTTGGCTCAGCAGAGTACCCCGCGAAGGGCCTCCAACCAAATCAGTATCTCTACCCCCAGTGCATAGTGGCTCAAGGCTGCCCCTAAAGGCATTTCGGAGAGAACGAGATATCTCTGGGTTTGATTACACTTTCAGTCCTCCTCACAAGTCATCCCCTCGGTTTTCAACCCAAGTGGGTTCGGTCCTCCACGCGGTATAACCCGCGCTTCAACCTGCTCATGAGTAGATCACCACAGTTTCGCGTCTACCGCCAACGACAATGCGCGCTATTAACACTCGGTTTCCCTAAGGCTTCGGCCCGGAGGGCCTTAACCACGCCGCAGACGGTAACTCGCCGGATCATTATGCAAAAGGCACGCCGTCACACTTTGCCATAAAGGCCATAGTGCTCCGACCGCTTGTAAGCGTATGGTTTCAGGTTCACATTCCTCCCCTAACAGGGGTTCTTCTCATCTTTCAGTCGCCATACTGAGTTCACTATCGGTCATGAGGCCGTATTTAGCCTTACGGAATGGTCTCCGTAGATTCAGTCGGGATTCCACGTGGCCCGACTTACTCAGGTACCCCTCGAGAGATTGTTCAATTTCACCTACGGGACTGTCACCCCCTGTGGTGCGGCTTTCCTGCACGCTTCGGTTATCGAACAATTTTGTAACTCTCATGTGAGAGGCCCTACAACCCCGCGAAGGAAACCTTCGTGGTTTGGGCTGTTGCGCTTTCGCTCGCCGCTACTGACGCAATCGATTTTTCTTTCTTTTCCTGTAGGTACTTAGATGTTTCAGTTCCCTACGTTAGCTAGGACATCCCGGGATCATCGCTTATTTGTCAACTCCCCCAGGCTTTTCGCAGACTTTCACGTCCATCATAGCCACCTCATGCCAAGACATCCCCCATACGCCCTTAGTAGCTTGGCCACATTTACTCAAAGCTGTTTTTTGAGTGCTGATCGAACAGCTCCCCCAGCGTGTTTCCCTGTAAAGGGCGCTGGGGGCTCATGAACAAACATCAAGTAAATCTGTTGCTACCGTGCTCGTGTTTGCGGCACGAGCATTTTTTGTAACGTTCTCCGGCCGGGTGCTTCACAGCACGCGGCCAGACCTTTCAAGAGTTTGGCTCTTACTTTTGCTACGCTCCCCCCGACTTACGTCAGGGGCTCATGTTCAAAGCTTGAGTCAAACCATCTCGGCTAGCTTGCGCTAACCGAAAAGGTCTAAGGACTAGGACTCGGGCGAGGTACTCACGGGGCCCTCTGCAAAGAAAAACCCCGCGCCACCTCACTCGAAGATGCCACTCTTGCTTGTTGCCAAATTGTCAAAGATCACTCAGTAAAAGTTTCACGAACGCCTCGCGGCTTTCGCTTCCCTTCTACCATCGCCCCGGCCACATACTGCCGGACCCGTTGGCTCTTCCCGTCGGGGAAAAGGACTGCGGCTTGGGAGCTCATAGAAATGAGCGACTAAGCGGCTTTCCTTTACCGAGGTAGATTCCTTCGGGGGAGCCTCGAATCTTAAGCGATTCCTGAGGGGCTGCCAAGGGGGGTAGGAAAGTTTTTTTCCCACACCGTTTCGGGCAGCCAAGGTCAACGAAAACCGCCTGAGGTATTCGTGTCCCCCACTGATCGGGTGAATTGTAGGGAAACTTGAACCGCGTTCAAGGGGGCGCCAGCAAGATTATTAAGATTTGCGGTTAGAAGCGGCTCCAGCCGCGATTTCGGGCGAAATTCAGGGTTTGCCAGGCGATGACGATGCACAGTGAACTTTGCACAAGCGTGCTCAAAGCAACGATTCCAGCCGAGAAGAACAAGTTGTAGGACATCGCCGCGGTGACCGCCGGCGTCCAGGCTCCAATCGCACCGGCCGCGAGGATGATGCGATGTTCCGGTTTCAACGCAAGATAGGCGCAAGTGCCTAGCGCCACCGCGACTCCTTTGGTGAGCAGCGTGATCGCGAGCCACGCCACCAAAGTAGACGCCTGCAAGAGGCCGCCAAGTCCGAGAAGTACCGCAACAGCGGTGGTGAGAATCAGCAGCGACTTCAAACTGAATTGCCACCGTTTCGGTGGGGAGAACGGCGGCGGGGTGTCCATCGCGGCGAGGCCCAGGGGGACGATTGGCGGAGTCGCCGTAGCGTAGGGCAACGCGGAGCGGGTCGCAAGCATTCGTTAGCCGGGTGCCATGCCCACAGTCCGGGGTGGGCATCTGAACCATGGTCAAAGCATGCCCACCCCGAGCAGTGGGCATGGCGCGCCCAGGGTTCCACACGCTCCGCTTTCGCGTCGCGGCTAAACGTTTAGCACGCCAGCGCGGCGGCTTCGCGGAGGCCTTCTTCGGCGCGGGCCATCAGGCTGGCGGCGGAGTCGTCGGGTTGCATCGCGGTATTGCTCACTCGGCAGGCGAGTTGAATTCCCTTGCCGATCGGCAGTTTGCACTTTGTCAGCGCGTCGGTCAAACGCTCGCCGATGGCGGTCGATTCACTTTCGCTGGCATTCGGCAGCAAGAGTACGAAGCGGGTGTCGTCGAGCCGGCCGACCAGGTCCATTTCGCGCATGGTGCTGGTAAGGAACTGGGCGGTCGCGTCGAGCATCGTCCGGCCTACGTTCTGCCCTTCTCTGTCCTTCACTTTCGTGTATTCGCACAGTTCCAGGGCGAGTACGGAGAGCGGCATGCCACTGCGGTTCGACTCAGCCACCCGGCGGCGCAGTTCTTCGGCGAACTTTGTGCGGTTGGGGAGCGAATCGAGCACCGCGGTAACGACCTGCTTTTCTGCCTTTTCTGCCGGCGTGGCCGCCGCCTTGGGGGCGAGGCCGGAGGTCAGCGGCGTGCATTCGGTTCCCGTGTGGAAGTGAGCGCAGTTGCGGCCTGCTTCCTTGGAGGCGTACAGCGCCTCGTCCGCGCGGCGGAGCATTTGTTCGGGGCTTTCGTTGTCTCCCGCGGTGGTCACGCCGAAGCTGGCGGTCACCTTGAGCTGTTTGACATCGAACCTAATTACCGTCTTTTCAATCGCCGTGCGAACACGTTCGGCCAACATCCGGGCGTCACTGGCGATCGTTGAGGGCAACACGATTGCAAACTCTTCGCCCCCGTAGCGGCAGCAGATGTCCATTTCGCGGGTACTGGTTTTCAGCGCTGCGGCGACTTGCCGCAGAACTTCGTCCCCCGCTTGGTGGCCATGGGTGTCGTTGAACTTTTTGAAGTGGTCAACGTCGAGAATAATCAGCGAGACCACATTTCCCTTCCGGTGCCATTCCGACACGCGCCGGGCCAGTTCGTCGTCGAACGCGCGGCGATTGCTGAGCTGGGTGAGGCAGTCGGTCCGCGCTTCAGACTCGTGCGTCCTGATCTCTTCGGCTTGGGCCTGAATCTGTTGCTCGGCCTTGGCGAGCCGGGATTGCAATTGTTCATTCGCTTGGACGATGTCGGTCAGCGCGGCCATCACGGCGGGGCCCTGATTGGCGGGGGCACTACTAATCGCTTGTAGCTCGGCGGTGATCTTCTCCATCCGCTCGCTATGCTGGCCCACATCGCTGGCCATGCCAGTCGCTAGGTCGCGCAAGCGGCTGGAGGCCATCATGGCGCGTTCCATCGCCATCCGCTTCTCGAGCGCTTCTTCGGGATTCTCGTTGGTCCGTCCGCCAGCCTCCGCACGGCGGCGATCGCCCATCAGAAATCCGCCAGCGACAAAGCCGATGCCCAAGGCTACGGCGCCAAACAGCAAGTTGATCAGCAGCAGAGACATAGTCGCGACAGTTGTTAACGTGAAGGTGAAATTCTAGCGAATCGAACGCCGCCCACCTTGCCCTGGGAATATTCGCCTCAGCAGTCCGGCAAGATTAGGTCGCGACTGGTTGATGTCAAAGCATCAATTCGCACTCGGTTGAATGCGGGCTGGCACCGATCGTGCTGAACAGTGGAATCGTGTTGATTGGCGCAGTTGTGACGGCTTTGCCAAATACCATCGCCGGGATTGCTGGTGCCCGCAAAACTGGCGGAATCTTAAGTGACGAATCGTGTGCGGGTCCTAAGTTTAAATTGCTACTGAGCGACGTGAGATTGAATTGGTCGGTTGTTACGGGGCGGATAGAATGAGCTCTTTGGCGGAACTTGTTGCGGAGAAATCGCTGAATCTTCGCTCGGCGCAAGACTTAACGGCGTGTGAACTCAAGCCGCGGCGCGAGCTGGTCCGTGCGCTCCTTTGCGCCACCGACGGATTGTGGGATTGGCGACCCGATTGCGATCAGTTGTGGTGCTCACCCCGGCTGCTGGAGCTGCTGGGCCTGTCGCCTGCCGATGCCTTCACGCTCACCACGCGTACGGCGCTCGAGGATCGCATCCACCCGCTCGATTCGGAGCACTTCGCGATCTCGCTCGCGCGGGTCGCCGAGACCGGCGCGATGCTCGATCTGCAAGTGCGGCTGCGGCATCAAGCGGGCGACTACCGCTGGTTTCGCCTGCGTGGCCAACGTAACTACGATGAGCATGCGGTCGCGTAC
The DNA here is from genome assembly GCA_022841705.1 of Pirellulales bacterium. GTDB lineage: Bacteria > Planctomycetota > Planctomycetia > Pirellulales > Lacipirellulaceae. The sequence continues at coordinate 1,479,115 of JALHQZ010000001.1, read as the reverse complement.
GTCTCCGGCGGCGTGACCGACATTACCGACCACAAGCAGTCGTTCGAACGCCTGCAAGAGATGGAAGACGAGATACTGCAGAAGCAGCGGGCCGCGGCGCTCGATTGCTTAGCCGGTGGCATTGCGCACGAATTCAACAACTTGCTGCAAGCGATTCGGGGGTACATGAGCTTCGCGCTCGATGAGCTCACCCCCGGAACACAAACCTACGACGATGTGCAGCAAGCGATCGCCACGACCGCTCGGGCGGCCGACCTGTCGCGGCAATTGCTCGGCTACTCGCGGCAAAACTCCGCTCCCGGTGAGAACGAAGTTCGCGATCTCGGCGTGGTGCTCCAACAACTGTATGGCCTCCTGCGGCCGACGATTGGCGAACAAATCGACTTGCGAATTGAGTGTGCGCCGCAGCGGTTTGAACTGCGGGGCGATGTCGCGGGCCTGAGCGAAGCGCTGCTCAACCTGTGCCTGAATGCCCGCGATGCGATGCCCACGGGCGGCGTGCTGGCGCTGCGAGCCGAAGAGTTCACGGTGGCGCCCGAGCACTCCGCTTTGCTGCCAGAGCTTGCGCCGGGGCCGTATGTGCGGCTGTTCGTCACGGACACCGGCGTGGGGATGGAGCCAGCGCTCGCGCGGCGGATTTTTGAACCCTTCTTCTCGACCAAGACTGTCGGCGAAGGAACGGGATTGGGGCTATCGATCGTCCGCCGCTTAATCGAGCGGCTGCGCGGGCGGATCGATGTGGCGAGTCAGATGGGCGTCGGAACCTGCTTCACCTTGTATTTGCCACTCGGGTGTTTGCCACTGGGAGATAATTGCGTGTTAAATGAAACGGAAGCATTTATCGAGCCACGCCCCTCAGGAAGCGGAGTAAGCGAGAATTACCTCCAGACCGAATCACTCATCGGTTGCATCCTCTACGTCGAAGACGAACCCGTGGTGCAAGACGTCTGCCGTCGAATGCTTGAAAGTGTCGGCCACAGCGTGGTCTGTGTGGACGACGGCGAAGCGGCGCTCCGCACGTTCCGCGAAGGTTCGCAGCAATTCGACGTGGTCCTCTCCGATGTGGTGTTGCCGCGCGGCAGCGGCCGCGAACTCGCCGCCGCCGTGCATGCCGCCGATCAAGAATTGCCGGTGATCCTCTGCACGGGGTACGATCCCTACGCTCCGCAAGGCCAGGACCTAACAACGCAAGGTGTGGAAGTGCTCGCGAAGCCGTTTGATAAAACTCAGCTTTTGGGCGCCGTCGACGCGGCGCTGCGCAGTCGCATCCCGGTTAACTAGCAGATTTCGGCTTGGCCGCGCATGTCGCAAGACACTTATCACACCCTGGTTGTGGACGATGAACCGCAAGTGCGGGACTTAACCTGCCGCGCGCTTGGTCGGCTGAACTTCTGGTGCGACAAGGCGGCCAACGGCGAGGAAGCGCTGCAATTGCTGGCCGCGCGCAAGTACGATCTTCTCGTCACCGATCTACGGATGCCGGTCACCCATGGCCACGCGCTGTGCGCGGCGGTGCTCGCTCAACCGCACCCCCCCCAAGTCGTCGTGCTGACCGGTATCGCCGATGGCCGGCTGGTGAAAGATTTGCTTTCCCGCGGTGTGGCGGACATCATCCACAAGCCGGTGCCGTACGACGTGCTGGCGACCAAAATTCAAGCGATTTTTGAACGTGACAAGTGGCGAGATCTCAAGTCGGGCAAAACTGACGACCAGCGCCTGGAAGAGATCGAATCGCAAGTGTCCGGGCTGGGCCCGCTCTTTGCCGAACGTTTAGAGACGGCGTTCTCGACCATCCACCAAGTGGCGGAGCCTCCCTCCGCGATCACCGAATTCATCAAGCGACTGGAGTTCAACGAGGCCCAAGGTCTCGAGACCGCCACGCCCGAAGCTCGGCAGCGCCGCGCGCAACGTGTGGCCTGCACGACGCTGGTGAACATTGTCCCCGTCAATCCCAAGTTCGAGCCGACCGGCGAACCGGCCCGGGTGTACATGCGAGACATTTCCGCCAGTGGCATGCGAATCATCCATAGCCGGGCCATTTCCTCCGAGTATCTGGCGCTCAATTGGAATGCCGAACGGTTGCCGCGCGAGCGGTTGCAAATTTTCGGCCGCATGGTGCGCTGCGAACCACTCAGCCGCTTTTACGAAATCGGCGTGCAGTTTGTGTTGGCGGACTAGCTGTTGTCTGCCCTAGTGACTAGCAAGCGATACTCAGCTGACGTATTGCAGCCGCGAAAGCTGAGCAGCTGCGGATCAAACTCTCGCAGCAAACTCTCGTGGACAGTTTTGGTTTTAGCTCGTTCGAGCAGCGCGTGCAGGCTCGTATTGCCGGCCGCGAGCAATTCCCCAATCACTCCCTGAAGTTCCCGCTGGTACGCCGCCATGAGCGGTTGCCAGCGGCCCTCGACGATAGGAACGACAGCCTCGAAATCTTCCGCACGTTCGACCAGTGCTTTTAGCAGCGGCGCGGAGAGGAACGGCGTATCGCACGCCACGACGACGGCGAAATTCACCTGCGATGGTAGCGCCGCGAGGCCGGTGGCCAGCGCCGCCAACGGGCCGGCATTCGGCCGCTCATCGCGAACCACGAGCACGCCTTGCGGCAACGTCGGGAGCACTTGTTCTGCGGCGGCGACGACGACCGTGTTGCACGGATCAATCACGGGCGCCAGCCGACTCAGCACTGTTTGCAGCAGCGTTCGGCCGCGAAACTCGAGATTCGCTTTATCGACGCCCATCCGCGCGCTGCGGCCGCCACACAGTACGACAGCGCCGAGCCCTGTTGCCACGTCTTGCATCCCCGCTATGTTAAACGCAGAGAACACGAATCGCCAACCGATTGCACTATGCCCCTCTGCTTCGAATCACAACTGACCACAACGCTGCCAGTGGAAGCCGGTGAGCTGCGGCCCGACCGGTTCGTCGGCGCGAAGCTGGACGACATTCGCCGTTTGAAACTGCCGCAGGGCAATCAGCCGAACGAAGTGGGCGAGCTGTTCAAACTCTCCGGCGAGAACAGCGGCGTCTGGCGATTCAGCGGACCGATGTCTCACGTTCACGGCTTAGGCAGCGAACTCTCGGCGGGGGAAATCGAAGTCGAGGGCTCCATCGGCAATCGCTGCGGCTGGCGGATGCGCGGCGGCGTGCTGCGCGTGCGCGGTGACGCCGGCGATTGGCTCGGAGCCGAGCTGCGCGGCGGCCTGCTGGAAGTCACCGGTAATGCGGGCGATGGCGCTGGCGCCGCCCTCCCCGGCGCCCCGCGCGGCATGAGGGGCGGCGTGCTGCTCATTCACGGCAGCGCCGGCCAGCAAACCGCCGCCGCGATGCGCCGCGGCTTGGTGGCCATCGGCGGCGCCTGCGGCGAACTCGCCGCCTACCGGATGCTCGCCGGTTCGCTGGTGGTCTTCGGTCCGTGCGGCCCCAATCCCGGCGTTGAAATGCGCCGCGGCACGCTCGCGCTGCTGGGCGATTCGCTGGCGGTACTGCCCCCGACGTTCATGCCCGCGTGCCGCATAACCCCCCCTGCCCTGCCGCTGTTGCTCGCGGAAATGAAGCGGCACAGTTTTCCAATTGGTTCGCCTCCGTGCAAGGTCACATTGTACAACGCCGGGCGCGCGGAAGCGTGGACTTGTTAGCCGGCGGCGTTCCGCCGCCGTTTTTTAGCGCGATCCACAAAACACGGCTGCCCGATTAACTGAAAAAACGGGCAGCCGGCTAATTTTGCCGATCTTGGTGCGAGCGGCGCGGCGTGCCGCCATGTTTCTCTTTCACGATCGCGCGGCATTTGGGGCATCGCTTCGCTTCGGAATAGATTGTGCCCTTGGCCACTTCATGCCACCACTGTTGCTGCCGGGCTGTCCAAACGCACGCTTCACCGCAATCGCAACAGGTGTAGTCCTGATCCTCGTACCATAGCTTAGGCGAAAGGCACGATTGGTCAGGAAGAAGTCGCAGATTGGCCGGAATCGCGTCACGGGGCATCCGCTCAATGAGGTGGATGTAATGCAATCTGCTAATTGAGCGCTCATCCCAGAACTGATCAACGAGCGAGTTGATGTCGAGTTCGTAGGTCGGCGGTCTGCGTCGGTTCTTGGCCATTCGATTGAACGCCAAACTAAGGTGACGGTCGAAGTTTAGTAAGAGGCATGAGCGAGGCACGCGCGGATATCCGCGTGCTCAATCCCCGGATAGTTCGCCAGAATCTCGGCCTCCGACCAATCGTTTGCCAGCAGCTCCACGATGAACTCCACCGCCAGACGCGTACCGCGGATCACCGGTTTGCCAACCAGCACTTCAGGATTAACTGTAATGCGATCTTGCCAGTCCATCTTCGTGCCCTACTTCCGTTTCGCCAGCGGCACAAATTCCCGCTCCGTCGGCCCCGTGTAAATCTGCCGGGGGCGGTTGATCTTCTTGCCGGGGCTCTTCCGCATTTCCAACCAGTGGGCGATCCACCCCGGCATCCGGCCCATCGCGAAGAGCACGGTGAACATTTCAATCGGGATGCCCAGCGCCCGATAGATGACCCCCGAATAGAAGTCGACGTTCGGATAGAGTTTCCGCTCGACGAAGTAGCCATCGGTGAGCGCCACCTCTTCCAGCTTCTGGGCGATCTCGAAAATGGGGTCGTTCACCTTCCCCTTCGACAGCAGCTTGTCGCACGCCGCCTTGATGATCTTGGCCCGCGGGTCGTAGTTCTTGTACACGCGGTGGCCAAAACCCATCAGGCGGAAGTTGTTCGCCTTGTCCTTGGCCATGTCCACGTACTTGGAGACATTGCTGCCATCCTTGCGGATGCGCTCGAGCATGTTCACGCATGCTTCATTCGCCCCGCCGTGCAGCGGGCCGGAGAGCGCCGCGATGCCGGCCGAAATCGAAGCGAACAGGTTGGCATCGCTCGAACCGACCATTCGCACGGTACTGGTGCTGCAGTTCTGTTCGTGATCGGCGTGCACGATCAAGAGCAAGTTCAGCGCCTCGGCGTCATCCGGGTCAACTTCATATTCTTCCGCCGGAACGGAGAACATCATGTGCAAGAAGTTGGCGCAGTATTCCAGCTTGTTCTTGGGGTACACCAGTGGTTGGCCGATCGACTCCTTATGGGCGTATGCCGCAATCGTGGGGGTCTTGGCCAACAGCCGCACGGCGGAGACATGCACCTGAAAGGGGTCGTTTACGTCCAGCGAATCGGGGTAGAACGAGGCGAGCGCTCCCACGACAGCGCTTAAAATCGCCATCGGGTGGGCGCCCGGCATGAAGCCGTCGAAAAACTTGCGGATCGATTCGTGCACCATCGTGTGCTGGCGAATCAAGTCTTGGTACTCGGCCAGTTGTGCGGCGGTGGGCAGCTCGCCGTGAATCAGCAAGTACGAAACTTCCAGGAAGCTGCAATTGGCCGCGAGCTGTTCGACCGGGTAGCCGCGGTACCGCAGGATTCCCTTCTCGCCATCGAGATAGGTGATCGCGCTGGTCGTAGAGCCGGTGTTGACGAACCCCTCGTCGAGCGTAATCGCTCCCGTGCTGGAGCGCAGCGCCGAGACATCCACGCCAACTTCGTCCTCGGTGCCGACCACCACGGGCAGCTCGACCTCGTGGTCGCCGATTTTCAGTTTGGCGCCGAGTGCCATCGAGTGCTCCTTAAAAAATGTCGCGCGCGAACGCTTGGTCGGGATAGTGCATGAATCGGACGTTTTCGGCCGATAAAACCCGCCGAAACTCCACTCCAGCAAGTCTACCGGCCCCTCCGCAGCCCTACAATTGGCCCACATGACCAAGAAGACTGGGGACAAAAACGAACGACGCGTCCGCCGGATGACTCCAACAGACGCGTCGTTACAAAATGCCAAGTGGCGTGGCACATACATATGCCTTGCGAATGGGCGCACGGCAACCGGTTTGCGGGAAAACGCCACAGAAAAGCGGAGCCAAGCGGAAACTAAGCCGCCCGGCGTTCAATCGGCCGGTTTTCCGGCCGCGGCCGCTTCCGAGGCGGCGTCGCCGCGGGCCGATTATTCCGATCCTGCTCTTTGCGCAGCTCCACCAGGTACGCAATCGTCCGGCAGTACACGCACGGTTCGAACACCCGCCCGCCGCACGTCGGGCAGCGCGAGCTCGGCCGCGAAGCCTCCATTTCCTCACCCTCCAACCGCTCAGTGAGCCTGCGGCGCCCCGCCGCCAAGTGATCCACTGTTTGCCGACTCACCCCGGCGAGCTTCGCAATCGCCCGATGCGATAAGTCCCCCGCATCGAGCATCCGCTGCACTTCGACAATCTTTTCCAACGACAACATTTTCTCCCCCTTTTCCCAACACCGGCCCAGGCAATTAGTGTTCACCAGTACAGTTACTCAAAGCATAAAAGTAGCAGAACAAGTGGCTACAAACCAGTAGTTGCTAGCAGAATTCTTGTAGGTTTTTTGCCGTGGGACAGACTTTCTATTCTGTCGTGAAGTGGGTACCCGGCCTTTTCACCAGTGGAAACTCAACCGGTGCGTCCGACAGCCTAGCAAGCCTGTCCCAGGGGCCGGATAAACCACCCGTGCTGGTCACGCCGCCGCCCCGCCGAAAACTAAGCCGAAACCGCACTGCCGGCCGAAGAAAGAAGAGGCACGGATGCGCCATTCCCAGGGCACGGACTCTTCGCCCGCAGTACTAGGGAATCCGCCCATGCCATTCTATTTGATTGAAACCGCCCTCGGCGTCGGCTTCGCGCTGGTCTGGGGCTTCCTGGCGCTGGTGATCATCAGCGACCGCCTGTTCGAGGTCCGCCGCACCCGCCGGCAACTCTCAGCAAACTTGCGCTTCGACGCCGCCGACGTTTCACCCCGCGAGCTGCCCCGCTCGCACACCCGCCGCGGCCGCCGGGCGCTGTCCGCGCGCTGATCGTAGGATGGGTTATCCGCGCCAGCGGTAACCCATCAGCGTTGCCGTTCTTCGCGTGCCACTGGCGACACGCCAGTGGCACCCGCGCTACGATCTGGCGAACCGCCACCGCCGATCCTCAACCACCGCCTTGTTGAGCGCCTGCTCCAACTCCCGGTCGCTCTTAAACGCCAACTGCGCCACGGTGCGGACTTCAACGCCAACTTCAAAACTCTCTTCGCTCGCAGGCCACGGGTCGATGCCCAGCGTCCCATCATCCCGCTGCCACAATTCAAACCGTCGGCCATCGAGCAGCGTGATGATCTCGATGCGCCGGTTCATTGCCGGAATCGCGTTCTGGCACAGCAGCAGCGACGCCCGGTCACACCACTCCATCAGATCGTAAGCCGCCTCCAACTGCGTGGCGGACGCTTTGAGTTCCCGCAGCACCGTAGTGCGGCGCTCGCGTTCGCTCGCCACCAGCCGATCGAGCGCCGCCGAAACAGATTCCTTACAGTACAGCGCTTCAACATGCCGCGAAGCCAACAACCCGATCCACCGATGCTTGCGATGCCCACTCTCAATCCGCCGCTTCGCCTCCGCAACGCGTTCCCGCGCCGTCATCTTGAACAGCGTAAAATCCTTCGGGGCCCCCAACTCAGTCAAGTACACGTTGTCGCCAAACGATTCCTTCAGATCATCGTGGTCCACGATCGCCGAGAGCGTCTCGGTCCAGCGCTCGATGGCAAATATCCCCTGCACCTTCGCCGCCAGTTTCCCCGCCAGAAGCGCGTGCGCGCCTTGGTAGATGATTTCCCAACCAGCGGCCGTGAGTCGAACAATCATTCGAACTCTCGCATAAAGTAGGATGGGTTATCCGCGCGAGCGGTAACCCATTTGGCGCCGCCGAGCGACTATCCACCACATGATGGGTTTCGGCTCACGCCGCAAACCCATCCTACTTCGAAAACGATCTCGCTCCCAATAATTTCCTGAAGGGATTGAATCACTCAGCCCGGGGTTGGCCGCCCTCAGCGGCCTACCCCGGGTAGCATCGACCAGCGCGAACAATCGACCCTGAAGGGGTCGAATCAACGTTGGCGCCCTGATGCAACTCCTTCAGAGTTGGGCTGATTCGCCCTGCCCACACCCGGGGTAGCTCGCTCCGCTCGCAACCCCGGGCTGAGTGATGGAATCCCTTCAGGATTCACTTGAGCTTCAGCGCCTTCTTCACGCTCGCCCACGGCACAGACCCACGCTCCTTGAGCGCCTTCTTGGCGTGCGACCGATCGAGCTTGTTTTCAACCGCTTCGAGTAGTGCGAGGTCTTCAACCGGAACCAGAACCGCCACAAGTTTGCCGCGCCGGCTTATGGCGATGCGCTCTCCGGCAGAGAAGACTGAATCCAGTGCTTCGGCCATCCCGCTCCGCAGTTGGCTCGATTTAAGGGTAGTCATGGCGATCATATTCCGGTTGCTGCTGAGTCTAGAGCAAGAAAGAGTCGTTAAGCAACTCGATTTCGATTTTTTTCCGATTAACGGGGACGCAGCATATGTCTTGTTGCAAATTTGCTCAATTCGAGCTTCAATGAGATGCGTTGGACATCGATCGCTCGTTTCCTTTCCCAAAAACGGAACTCGCTCATGAAGTCGCCCTATCGCTCAGTCAGCTGGCTGACAATTCTTCCCGTAGCTGTTTTGGCGTTGAAATGCAGTCCTTGCAGTGCAGAGTTGCTAACGATCGAGACCAGCGCGATCCAGTCACTCTCTACAATCAACTTCTCTCAATTCGTAACACAACCGATAGTAGTTTTGCAGACCGGTCAGCCACCGTTAGATATTGGACAGCTTGTTGGCGAATCTGTGCTTGTCCGGCCGATTTCAGGAACATCTGCTGTAGGGGTATTATTCGGCGTTCATTCGTCCCCCTATTACCTGGGTAGTGGAAGTTGGGGACCAAACCGAAATGGCTTCTTGGGGATTGGCGGTGGAGATGGAACTCGTGTCGTCCTCAGAATTGAGTTTCCTGAAGGTCCAATTGCTACAGTCGGAGGGTTATTTAATTATCCTAGCGATCCTCGGTGGCATCCCGTTACGATGTCCGCACTTGATGTAAATCTCAATGTTCTTGAGCGGTATGAAATTAACGGAGTAGCTCCTATCTTCACAATTGGTGACGATATCGGGGAGTTTCGCGGTATCGCACGTGGTCACGATGAAATCTATGCGCTTGAAATAAGCGCGCCTTTCGCGGTGATAGATGATATTCGGTTTGGCAGAGTTGTTCCTGAACCTCATTCCACCTTTATCGTCTTGGGGATAGTGATAGCTACGTTTTGTCGCAGATTTCACATTTAATCCGATGCACGGTAGTGAATTACCGTCAGCGTCAATCACTGCTACTTCCCGAGCACAATGGTTTCGGCCATGCAGTGCATCCAATCCTCCACTTTTCGCACTTATCCGCGTGGTTCGCGGGCAGGATTTCTTTCGCGGTTCTCTCGGTCCGCGTGGCGGTCCGGCTATTGTTGTTCCGCGATCCAAGCCTTCACCCGACCCTCCAGCACATCCAACGGCACCGCCCCCGCCCCCAGCACCACATCGTGGAACGCGCGGAGATCAAACTTCTCCCCCAGCGCCGTCTCTGCCTCTTTCCGCAGCGCTTGAATCTTCAGCTCGCCCGTTTTGTAGGCGACCGCTTGGCCGGGCCAGCCGATGTAGCGGTCCACTTCGGCGCGGATGTTGTGGTCGCTGCCGGCGGAGTTTTGTTGCATGAACGCGATCGCTTGCTCGCGGGTCCAGCCCAGGAAGTGAATGCCGGTGTCGACGACTAGGCGGCAACTGCGCCACATCTCCATGCTTAGCCGGCCGAAGTCGCTGTAGGGGTCTTCGTAAAAACCCATCTCATCGCCGAGACTTTCCGAGTAAAGGCCCCAGCCTTCGATGAACGCGGTGGCGCCGCCGAACTTGCGGAACTCGGGCAGGTTCTCAAGTTCCTGCTGTAGCGCGAGTTGCAAGTGATGCCCCGGCACCGCTTCGTGCAAGGAGAGCGATTCCAGCGCGTAGGTGGGCCGCGCCGGCAGGTTGTAGGTGTTGAGATAGTAGAAACCGGCCACCGTGCCGTCGCCGCTGGGCCGCATGTAGTAGGCGCTGGTGGTTTTCGGGGCGATGTAACTCGGCACTTCGCGCAGCCCGTACGGCATCCGCGGCAACTTGCCAAACAGTTTTGGCAGTTCGCCGTCCGCCTTCTTGAGAATCAGCGCGGCCTTACGCATGAGCTCTTCCGGCGTGGCGGCTTGAAACTGCGGATCGCTGTTGATCTTCGCCGTGAACGCCGGCAAATCGCCCTTAAAGCCAACCCCGTCCATAATCTTCTGCATCTCAGCACGCACCCGCGTGACTTCGGCGAGCCCCTGCTGATGCACCGCCTCGGGCGTGGTGTCGAGCGTGGTGAAGTGTTTGATACGGAACCGATAAAAATCTCGCCCGTTCGGCAGCGCCGACGCGCCAATCGCTGTTCGGCAGTTCGGCACATACTCCTCTTCCATGAACTTTAAGAATCGCTCGTAAGCCGGCACAATCACCTCGGTGATTGCCGCTTTCGCCGCGGCGCGTAAGCGATCATGCTCACCATCCGGCACGCGCTGCGGTAGTTTGCGAAACGGTTCATAGAACAAACTCTTCGTTGGATCGCTGATAATCTGTGCGGCAATCGAATCCCGGTATCCTTCCAAGATCACCGCCGGCTGCGTGACGCCCGCCTTGACGCCAGCGCGTAATAGTTCAATGTTGCCATCTGTCACCGCGCCGAACGCTCGCAGCCGCGCGATGTAGTTGTCGAAGTCCTTCGTGGTCGCAAGCGGAATCTGCTTCCGCAAATCGGGGAACTCGATGTGAAAGCCGGTGCGCCCCGTAATCGGCGTGAGGTGCGTTTGATAGCGGTACTCATTGGCCCCATCGCGCAAGTCCCGCAGCTTGATGGCGCAGTTGACCGCGTCATCGCCCGTGAGCCCCGTCTTCTCTACCACCTCAAACTTGGCAAGCCACTGCTGCCGCTCTTTTTCGCGCCGCTCCTCCGCCGCCAGCGAAACTTCCGCTAGCTTGTCGTTGAACCGATGATCCCCGGCCTGCGTGGCGTACTCGGGATACTCCCGCATCGTGTATTCCCAATGCTCATCGATCAGCTTCGCCAGCTCAGCGCTCGCAGCGAAGATGGTGCTCGGAACCAAAAGAACTACGAAGAGAATGATCGTTTGAACTCGCATGGCGTAAAATCGTGAGAGGAACTCGAGCGGCGCCTGTTAGGAAGCGGAGTGTGAACGCGATTCTGATCGATCCGCTTGCCGCCGGCTATTCCCGGGAGGGCGACGCTCCGCGGAGCCCGTATTGTGCTGAATGTCAAAAACCGGGACAGGCTCCGCGGAGCGTCGCCCTCCCCTTCACGGCGAATTTCACCGGTGGAGCCCGCAGCCCGCGTGGATTAAACTAGAGAGTTGCGGCGCCCCGGCTCCGCATGGTTGGAAAAACACATCCCGCTTCGAGGTTTCGCAACATGTCCTTCTCCCGTGCCCTCGTCACCACTTTCGCTCTCGCTTTCCTCGCGATCGCCAATGTTGCCGAAGCGAACGACTTCGCCCCGAAGGCCGTCGCCCTGCTGCAAGAGCGCTGCGCCAAGTGCCACGGCGCCGATAAAGGCGCCGCCAACCTTCGGCTCCACTCCGCCGAAGCGCTCACAGCGGCCACCGAAGCAGGCACCCTGGTTCCCGAAGATGCCGAGTCGAGCGAAATCTACACGCGGATCACGCTGCCTAAAGACGACAAGAAAATGATGCCCAAGGGTGGCGAACCGTTCACCGACGAAGAGAAAAAACTGATCGCCGACTGGATCAACGGCGGCGCGCAGTTTGTCACGCTCGAGCAACCGGCAGCCGAAGCGCCCGCAGCCGAAGCGAAGCCGGCCGAACCGGCGATGCAGGAAGAAGCGAAGCCAGCGGAAACTCCCGCGCCGGTGAATGTTGCGGCCGCCGATCCAAAGTTGGTTGAAGAAGTCACCAAGCTCGGCGGCGTGGTCTCGCCGCTCTTCGCCGACAGCCCCTTGCTGACCATTAGCTTCCCCACCGCGTATGAAGCGGTTGACGATGCAGCGCTCGATAAGATTGTGGCCCTCGCGCCGCAGGTGGTTTCGCTCAATCTGGCCAAAACCAAAATCACCGACGCCGGCGCCGCCAAGCTCGCCGCCTTGGTGAACATGGAACGCCTCCACCTGGAAAATACCGCCGTTACCGATGCGGGAGTAAAGCCGCTGGCGGCGCTTGATCGTCTGGTGTACCTCAATCTCTACAACACCAAAATCAGCGACGAGACACTCGCCACGGTGACGTCAGGCTTGCCGGCGCTGAAGTCACTCTTCCTCTGGCAATGTAAAGTCTCGTACGACAAGGCGAAGGAACTGATGGCTGCCCGTCCGACGCTCGAGGTGAACCTCGGGTGGGATCACCCCGGCGTGGTGCGCGACCGCCTGACCAAGGAGGTCGAGCGTTTGAAGGCCGAACTCGACGCCAAGACCAAGGCCGTGACCGAAGCCGAAGCGAAACTGACCGAAGAGAAAAAAGCGCTCCAAGCGCTCGAAGATCAATCGGCCGAGATTGCGAAACAACTCGAAGCGCTCGGCAAGTAACAACTAACTCCCCTCCCCCTTTGTGGGGAGGGGCTGGGGGAGGGGGCGAAGTGGGTACCCGCTTCGAACCGCCCGTAAAACTTTATTGGCTCCCCACTAGGGGGAGGGGCTACGATTCCTCATGAGCCCGCGACGCCCATATTGGGGAAACAAGTCGGGGGAGCATCTTGGTCACGGACGACATCCTCTGTCTCGGCTGCGGCTGCCTGTGCGACGACATTCGCATCGGCGGCGTATCGAGCGCTGCGCCGACGTTCGAACGCGCCTGCGAACTCGGCCGCACGTGGCTGACCACGCTCGCCCCGAACACGCTGCCCGCCACCCAAGATGGCGAGGCCATTTCCTCAGCCACGGCGATTTCCAGCGCAGCTAAAAACTTAGCCACCGCCCGCCGCCCGTTAATTTCTGGCCTGGAAACGCTGGACATTCACGCCCAACGCCTGGCAATAAAAATAGCCGACAACCTGCGTGGCGTGGCCGATTTTGGCGCCGCCAGCTTCACCGCCGGTCCCGCGCCGGGCCGCTCGACCGCATCGCTCGGCGAAGTCGCGCAGCGCGCCGACGTGGTCGTCTTCTGGCACTGCGATCCGGTGAAAACTCATCCCCGTCATCTCGAATGCTACAGCGCCGAACCAAGCAGCAAATGGCTGCCCAATGGCCGCAAGAGCCGCAAGCTGGTGCTGGTGCATCCCGGCGGCGCCGCAACGGCCGCGCTAGTCGACAAAGTCATCGCCGCTAACCCCGCCGAACAGTTGAAGGAAATCCTTCAATTGCGACAAAGCGCGAAGACAAAGCAAGAGTCACCTCTGCTCAGCGCGATCAAAAGCGGCAAGTACATCGCCTGGTTCTACGATCAAAGTATCACTCACGGCGCCGACCTGGCGATGCTCGATTCGCTCGTCATCGAACTTCAAGCCGATTCGCGTAACGTGCTGTTGCCGCTCGGTCCCGCCAACAACGCCGCCGGCGCCGCCGCGGTGACAACGTGGTCAACCGGCTTTGCGAACGCGGTGGATTTCTCGCTCGGCTATCCGCGTTCGTGCGGTGATGAGTTCTCTTCATTAAAATCCATCAGTCGCGGCGAAGTTGATCTGCACTTGCGATTCGTCGATCTCAATTCCCAATCGCCGACCAAATCTGCCGACCAACAAATCATCATCGGCCCCGCGGCCGAACGCTTTGCCGGCGCCAAGACCACTACGATCAACACTTCTCAACTCGGCATCGCCGCCGCCGGCCCCGTTCACCGCAGCGACGGGGTATGCTTACAAGCCGTCGCATGGCAAAAAACAACATTGCCCGCAGCGCGAGACGTTCTCGAGCAACTCGCTCACAACCTAGCCGCGCAGTGAGTTTGCGGATACGGTAGTGTTCCCACCGGCGCATTAAATCCGCGCCTATCCGCCGCATCCGCGCCAATCCGCGTCCCCGATCTTCCAATCATGCCGCTCGTTCAGATTACAAACGTGACCATCGGCTTCCGCGGTCCGGCTTTGCTGGACGAAATCTCCTGCCAACTGGAAGTCGGTCAGCGCATCGGTCTCTTGGGCCGCAACGGCGCCGGCAAGAGTACGTTCATGAAGATTATTGCCGGGCTTGTGCCGCCCGACTCGGGCGAATGCGTCGTTTCGCCCGGCGTGAAGGTGGCTTATCTGCCGCAAGATGTGCCAACGGATTTGTCCGGCACGATTGAGCAAGTCGTCCGGCAAGGGCTTTCGGCCGAAGATCAACTCCCCGATCACGAATGGCAAGCCCAACACAAGGTCGATCGGCTTTTTTCGCAGATGGAACTCGATGGATCGGCCGAGGTTTCCAAGCTCTCCGCGGGGATGAAACGCCGCGTGCTGCTGGCCAAAGCACTGGTATGCGAGCCGGAACTATTACTGCTCGATGAACCAACGAACCATCTGGATATCGCGTCGATCACTTGGCTGGAAGATTTCCTGATGCGGTACGTTCGGTCGCTGCTGTTCGTCACGCACGACCGGGCGTTTCTGCGGCGGCTTTCGAACCGGATTTTGGAAATCGATCGCGGCCGGCTGTTCGACTGGGCCTGCGATTACGACGAATTCCTCGTCCGCAAGGAAGCCGCTTTGGCGGCGGAAGAAAAGCAGAATGCGCTGTTCGATAAACGACTTGCTGAAGAAGAAGTTTGGATTCGCCAAGGCGTGAAAGCAAGGCGAACCCGCAATGAAGGCCGCGTTCGGGCGCTCAAGGCAATGCGTTTGGAACGCTCTAACCGGCGCGAAAAGCAAGGCGCCGCCAAGCTGCAGGTGCAAGCCGCCGAACGGAGCGGCGCCTTGGTGGCGGAAGTGGAAGATGTGTCGTTCGCTTACGGCGATAAGCCAATCCTCAATGGCTTCACCACAACGCTAATGCGGGGCGACAAGGTTGGGATTATCGGCCCCAACGGCGCCGGGAAAACGACGTTGCTACGAATTCTGCTCGGCGATTTGGCGCCACAGTCCGGCTCAGTGCGGCTTGGCACAAACCTACAGGTCGCGTATTTCGACCAAACGCGGGCCCAACTTGATGACGAAAAAACTGTGCAGCACAACGTTTGTCCCACCGCGGAGCAGGTGTTAATCAACGGCAAACAGCGGCATGTGTTGGGGTATTTGCAGGACTTTTTGTTTCCGCCGGAACGTTCCAGAACGCTGGTGAAGTTCTTATCGGGTGGTGAACGAAATCGCCTCTTGCTGGCGAAAATGTTTCTCCTGCCGGCGAATGTGATTGTGCTCGACGAACCAACGAACGATCTCGACGCCGAAACGCTGGAACTCTTGGAGGAACGGCTCGTCGAGTTCCCGGGCACGTTACTGGTTGTCAGCCACGACCGGCAGTTCCTCAACAACGTGGTGACCAGTTCGCTGGTGTTTGAACCCGGCGGCGTGCGGGAATACGTGGGTGGCTACGATGATTGGCAGCGCCAAAGCGCGGCCAATTTGTTAGCCAGTGAGCCCGAGAAAAAAGCCACCGGCTCAGCGAAGATCGAACCCTCTGGTAAAAAATCGAAGAAGCTCGGGTTCAAAGAGCAGCGTGAACTCGACGGTTTGCCGAAGCAAATTGAACGTCTGGAAAGTTCCATCGCCAAACGCCACACGGCAATGGCGGAGCCGAATTTCTACCAGCAATCGCCGACTAAAATAGCTGCAGCACAAGCGGAACTCAAATCGCTGGAAGCGGAACTCGCTGCGGCGTTCAAGCGGTGGGAAGAGTTGGAAGCTTTGGCGAGTTAAAGTCCGCCGTCGATTGTTTCACGTGAAACAATTTGTCCGAACGATTTCCGCCGTGAGTTGTTTCACGTGAAACAATTTTCCAATCGGGGGGTGGCTACAATTTGCCATTGACAGGGGGTGGCCACAAAGAAGACTTGACAGCGGATTTCCGTCAGTCATTTTCCGGTATGACTGTTTTAGCAACTGGTGTTGGTCGACGCACGAAGTTGTCGCGACCAAAGTTGTAAGGATGCAAATTCTGAATCCGACCACTCCTTTCCCCCAGCGCGATCAATAGCGAGCTTCGCTGTTTTTCGCCGTATCTCTTCGAGAAGCTCATCACGATAGTGGGTTGCAATTAAGTGGTTCCACTCGAACGGGTCATCCTTGCCGGTGCTGAGACGGCGCAAGAAATTTGCAAACTCCAGTCGCTGGTTGATTTCTCCTTCTGATGGCATGTTGACAATAAAAAAGACTGTATTGCTAAGTTCTTCGCGAAAATGAATTTGAAGCCATCACTCAAATTCTGAGTGCAACACGACATCGCCACGTTGAACTTTCATGTCGCCATCCTAGCGCGGTATTCATCGTAGTTGTCGTACGCATCCATCGCGGGATCATCTCAGTCTCCGCGGCGGCCGGCTTCAAGCAGTTGGCGGCGTTGTTCTTCGGCGGATTGGGGGTCGTCGTCGTAGAGCGACCGCAATCGAGCGTAGCGTTCTTCGCTCAAGAGGACATACACTTTGCCTGTTAGCGGATGCACTGCGCGCAATGGGGAATCGCCCAAGGCATCGATAGCGCTAGCAAGTTCGGGCGTAAGTTGAGGGCTCATGCAGTTATTATAAGCCGAAGTTCCGAGTGAATGCCAGCGAAAATGTGCTCGGTGATATCGGGTGACCGCCCTTTTGCCAACCTAGAAGTGAACAGTTAGAGTTCGGCCAATCGACTGATGACTGCGTCGCCGACTGCAATTAATCGGTTGTGGTGATTCTCACACACGAGCCAACTCATGTCCTTCGCAATGAGATAGTACTCGAAGAAAAAACAATCACCAACAATTTCCTCGATCGCGTCAGGAAGTGCCTCGTAGACTGGGTAGTATGGCAATTGGTCGTCCTCGACGATAAACCACACCGAACTAGCGGAATCTGGAACTAATCGTGTGAGATGTCGCCAGTTTTCCTGGATATCAGTCCTCGAGAAGCTTGGCTTGGAGAATGCTTCCCACCACCACCGGCGGTCAACGCCTTCAACGAACTCCTTCAATGCCCGCTGGAAAATCGAGTTCCCTTCTTCATCCGAGAGCAGTCTGCATTGGCTGGGTGACAAACCGAGAGAATCGATTGCGCGGTTGACTTCATTGCGTATACTGCTCATTTTCTCGTGCCCATAAGGTTCAGCTACTCACTCGACGTCGTAAGTGGGTAGGTCTGCTAGGCTTCATAAATCTATTGCGCTAACCAAAGGCAGGGTTTATCCCGCTACTTAGCGCGCAGAAACGCCATCAATTGCCCCACTTCCTCCGCGGTCAACGTGTTGAGCAATCCCGCCGGCATCGGGGAAACTTTTGATGGGCGCTGCTCTTCCACATCTTCGCGACGGAACTCGACTTGCGATTTCGGATCAGAAATGTCCGTCGAGATTTTGATTTCATCTCTCACGAGGTCGGTGATGCGGCCAACGTACTTCACGCCGTCGACCACGAACTCTGTTTGTTGGTACTGGTCGCTGATGGTGAAGTTGGGATCGACCAGCGTTTGGGCGAGATCGTGTAGGGAAAACCGGCGGCCAATAGTGGTCAGGTCGGGGCCGACCGCGGCACCGGTGTCGCCGAGGCGATGGCATTCGGCGCAACGGGCCTCGTGGAACAGGCGGCGGCCAACGGCGGCGTCGGGTTTCAGATTCGGGGCAGCGGCAAGCTGCTCCACCTCGGGCAAGGTGTACTGTTTCACCAACGGGCGCGCAACCACTTTCCGGGCGGTGGAGCGGCGGATTTCTTCGGCTTTGTCCAGCAGCGGCGCGAGTTGTTCTTGCTCTGCAGGCGAAAGATTCTCGACGGCCATGTCGTAGATTTGATCCACATAGCCGCTCAGCGCTCGGCCCCGGCTTTCGGCGAGCATGTCGCACAGCACGGTGAAGTAGCGCTGCCGTAAATCGGGCGACCATCCCACTTGGCAGGCGGAGAGCGCGTGGGCCCGTGGCAAGCGGTCGGCGAAAACTTTGGTTTGCTCGAGCACCTTCACCGCCACCACGGCAAAGCGCTCGTGATTAGCTTGGCTGGCCACTGCGAACAGGTCACCGACGAGTCCGGGGCTGGAGCCCGGCGCAGGAGGACCCCATTCATCCACGACGCGATCAATCGCGGGCCGGTCGCCCCCGCGGGCGAGGCAGATCGCCAGCACGCGAATGGCCTGCGTCTGCTGCTGCTCGGTGAGTTCCTTCCAAGGCAGGGCCCCGAGTCGAGAAACGACCGTCGCGCGGTCCGCAGCGGTTCCGCAACGCGCGAGCGCAAGCAGCGCGACGAGTTGACGACCCAGCGCCGGTTCCGTGAGCGCAAGCTCACGCCACTTTTCCACAGGCTGCAATTCAACGGCCGTGCGAGCAGCGAAGCGGACGGCGCGATCGGGATTTCCGATTTCTGGCCAAGCTTGTTGCTCGACCCTCTCCCAACTTGGCAGCGGCGTGTCGTGCAACTGCTCAAGTGACTTGCGCAGCTCGAAGCCATGGTCGATTTTGATTGCCTGTTCAAGCGGATCGTCTTGATCCTCGGGAAAGTAGATGCGATAGAGCGCCGAATCGATGTCGCGGCCACCGGTGGTCAGATAGAGCGCCCCATCGGCCGGGTTCACAATCAGATCGGTCGTGGGCAGCGGCGCGGCGCTCGCGAACGATTCCCACTCGCCGGAGTATGTGCCGCCATCAGGGTGAAGCGTTACACAAAAAATTCGGCCGTGGCTCCAATCGGCGGCGAAGAGGGCTTGTTGATACTTGGCGGGGAACGTGGCGCCGTAACCTAAGGTGAGTCCCGTTGGCGAGCCCGGGCCAATCTCCACCGCGGGGGGCACGCTGTCTTCAAATCGCGGTGGCCACACGCCGCTGCCATAGCGCCAGCCGAACTCGGCGCCGCTGGTCACATGGCAGATGCGCGTGGGGCGATACCACGGCGTGCCGATGTCGTACTCCATATCGGAATCGAACGTGAAGAGCTCGCCGTGGTGATCGAAGGCCAGGTCGTACTCGTTGCGGAAGCCGATGGCGAAGAGCTCCCAATGCTGGCCAGTGAGATCGACCTTGGCGATCCAGCCGGCGGGCGCCTTGAGCTCTCGGAACATGCCGGGCGGGTTGCCGATGCGCGGTAGCACGACATCTTCTTGCCAGACGCGTGGCACGCGACTCGCTTGGAATTCGGTGGGGGCCGTCATGTTGCCGCAACAGACGAATAGCGACTCACCATCGGGCGCCGCGACAATCGCGTGCTCACCATGCTCACCGCCGCCGTCGAGTTTGCGGAGGAGCGTGGGTTTGTCGGGAACGTTATCGCCATTGGTGTCGTCGATCGCGTAGAGCCCGCTCGGCGTTTTTGGCTTCGAACTGTTGACCATTACGTAGAGTCGGCCGCGATGCAGCAACAGGCCTTGGGCCATGCCGATGTCCACTGGCAGCGCGGCGACTTTGGTTTCACTCGCCGCCCGCCCGATTGCGGATGGCTGCACATGGTACAACTTTCCGTGCTGGTCCGACGTATAGAAACCGCCGGCGCCATCGAGGGCGAGGCAAACCCAGGAGCCCTGCGTGGCGTGCGGCACGCGGTAGACCAGCTCCATGCGGAAGCCTGGGGGAAGCCGCAACTCCGCCGGCAAGTCCGGCAGATCGGCGGGCGCCGTTTCCCCGGCATTCAGGGGCGTTGTAGATAGGAGAATCGTTACGAGCGCGAGGAGGTGTTTCATGGGGAACAGTGTACCGGATTGAGCGGGCGGTTTGGAATCGCGGTGGGGGGTGGGGGCGGATAAGATGGAAGATTGGCGCTGCGCTCAACCGGTTTGGCCAGCGGCCAATCTCATCGTAGCCTAGGGCAACGCCCGAGGGGTGTGATCGGGGTGACAAATTGTTGGCTGAAGGCCAACCTCACCAGTACCCGCGGGCTGCGTCACGGTGAGGTTGGCTTTCAGCCAACGGGATGATGGTGGGCGGGCGCCTTCCTAGGGCGATGCCCTAGGCTACGGTGAAAAAAAGGCCTTCGGCCAATAGACAAGTCATTCTGGTTATCTTCATCAATTTGCTACGCTACCTGCTCATCACCGTCCCTCTACTATTCGTAGGCTTCGCGGTCTTCGATTGGTACTCCGCTGCGCCGCCAGAGGCGCTCGCAAAGGCGACGTTCGTCGGGCGGAATTCGTGTGCGGCGTGTCACCAGGAAGAGCTCGCGCGGTGGACGGGGTCGCATCACGACCGGGCGATGGAGCTGGCGACCGAGGAGACTGTGCTCGGCGATTTTAACGGCGAAACGTTCGATTGGTACGGCGAGCAGACGCGGTACTGGCGCGATGGTAAGAAGTTCATGGTCACCGCCGAAGGGCCGGACGGCCAGCCGCACGATTATGAAGTGAAGTACACGTTCGGGTTCACGCCGCTGCAACAGTACATGGTGGAGTTTCCCGACGGCCGGGTGCAGGTGCAGCGCGTGTCGTGGAACACCGAGAAGAAGGAATGGTTCTATGTCACGCCGCCGGATGTGACGGCTGAGCGGATTCCGGCGGGCGATCCGCTCCACTGGACCGGCATCACGCAAAATTGGAATAGCACCTGCGCGGAGTGTCATAGCACGAACCTGAAGAAGAATTACGATCTTGCGCAGAACGCTTATCACACCACGTTCAGTGAAATTGATGTCAGCTGCGAAGAGTGCCACGGGCCGGCGAGTTTGCATTTGGAACTTGCCAGCGCGAAGTCGTTGTTCTGGGATCGGCGGCACGGATACGGCCTCGCGAAACTCAAAAGTCTCGACAGCACGCCGCAGATTGAAACGTGCGCCAAGTGCCATGCGCGGCGGAGCGAAGTGCATGGCGACTTTCGGCCGGGGGCCCGGTTTGCCGACCACTACGATGTGGCGCTCTTGGATGAGAACCTCTACCACGCCGACGGGCAGCAGTTGGACGAGGTGTATAACTACGGCTCGTTTCTGCAAAGCAAGATGCACGCAAAGGGAGTGCGCTGCACGGACTGTCACGATCCGCATTCGCTGAAAGTCAAATTCACGGGCAACGCGCTCTGCTCGCAGTGCCACGCGCCCGCCAAGTACGATTCGCCGGCGCACCATCATCACTTAGCGAACACTCCGGCGGCGAGTTGTGTCGAGTGCCACATGCCGACGACCAACTACATGGTGATCGACGCGCGGCACGACCACAGTTTCAAACCGCCGCGGCCCGATTTGACCGTTTCGACCGGCGCGCCGAATGTGTGCAACCGGTGTCACACGAAGCCCGAAGAGACGGCCCAAGAAACAGCCCAGTGGGCGGCGCAAAAAGTTGTGGAATGGTATGGGCCGGAGCGGAAGTTCGGGCTCAACTGGGCGGCCGCGATCGCAGCGGGACGAAAGGGCGCCGCCGATGGCGAGAAGCTGCTGGCCGAAGTGGTGCGAAGTTCGGAGACGCCGGCGATTGTGCGCGCCACCGCGACGGAGTTGCTCGCGCAATACAGTTCAAGCTCTGCGCACAGTGCGATTGGCGTGGCGCTGAAGTCCGATTCGCCGGTGGTGCGGTTGGCGGCGACGCGCGTGGCGAACGATGCGGCGCAGTTGACGGCTCGGCTCCGCGACGATAACACGGCCGTGCGGCAAGAAGCGGCGCGGCGGCTGGTCGGGGCGCCCTTGTCGGCTGCGGATCAATCAGCGTTCGGCGCGGCACTCGGCGAATATAAAGCGCGCCAGCAATTGGCGCTCGAACATGCGGGGACGCACTTGAATCTGGCGTCACTCGCGCGGGAGCTGGGTGATTCGTCTACGGCGATCGCCGAACTGCGGACCGCCATTAAACTCAACGATTATCTTAGTGGCCCGCGGGCTGAGCTGGCTTCGCTGCTCGAAGAATCCGGTGGGGAAGTTAACGAAATTGCGAACCTGCGCCGGGAAGAACGGGCCCGGCTGGAGCGCGACGCGAAGTTGCTGCCGGACAATGCAGACATTCGGTATCGGCTCGGATTGTTAGAATTCCTGCTGAAAGACTTAGCGGCGGCGGACGCTTCGCTGGCCGAGGCGTGCCGGCTGGCGCCAACGAATTACCAGTATCATTTAGGTTACGCGCTGCTGTTGGAAAAGCGGTATGTTGATGGCGGTGATGAAGCAGACCGCGACCGGGCGATTGCGGCGCTGCGGAAATTGGAGTCGCTAAACCCGAGCGATCCAACAGCGAAAGAAATTTTGAAACGGATGCTATCGGCAAAACAGGAAGGCTAACCACAGAGGCCTCCTACAATCAACAAACGTTTTCAACTTGGAGTTTTCAAGAATGCTGCGAATCGCTCTTATCGTCATTGCGCTGACAGCACTTCAAGCGGTTGCGATTGAGACGGCGCAAATTTGCCGGTTCTGTGGGCGCGATCATGCTGCGGCCGCGGCGGCGGATGCGTCGACTGAGCGGAAGTACGCGCCACAGCGAGTTGTCGACGTAAAACACATCAAGATTGATGTGACCCCTGATTTCAAAGCGCGGACGATCGATGCGACGACGACGCTCAACTTCGTGCCGTTGCGCGAGGGGGTCCGGAAGGTGGTGCTGGATGCTGTGGATTTGCGAGTGGAAAAGGTCGAGGCGTCGGAGAAACTCAGCGATTATGTGGTGACTGATCGGGACATCACGCTTTTGTTTGAGGGAGCGCTAAGCCCGCCAGCGGAGGTTGAGGTTTCCATAAAATACACCGCGGAGCCGAAGAAAGGGCTGTATTTTCGGACGAAGGAGCTGGGGTATCCCGAAGAAGATACTCACCTGTGGACGCAGGGCGAAACGCACGAGGCGCGGCACTGGTTTCCGTCGTTCGATTATCCGAATGAACGCTCGACAACCGAAGTAATTTGCCATGTGCCGACCGACATGACGGTGGTGTCCAACGGCCGACTGGTTGAAGAAAAAGAATCAGATGGCTTGAAGGCGGTGCAGTGGAAGCAGGAAAAGCCGCACGTGAGTTACTTGGTTTGCCTTGCCGCGGGGAGGTTTGCCAAGCTGGAAGACGCAACGGGCCGCGTGCCGCTAGCGTTCTACACGCAGCCCTCGCTGGCCAAACACGCGGCCAACTCGTTTGCCGATACCGCCGCGATTCTGAAGTTCTACGAAGAAGAAATCGGCGTACCCTATCCGTGGGCAAAGTACGATCAGGTAACGTGCCGCGATTTCACCAGCGGCGGGATGGAGAACACGACGCTGACGGCGCTGACGCATCGCACGATTTATAGCGCGGAGACGGAGAACATTCACAACAGCTACGAGCTCGACGCGCACGAGTTCGCCCACCAGTGGTTCGGCGATTATGTGACCTGCGAAGACTGGAGCCACCTTTGGCTGAACGAGGGGTTCGCCACCTTCTACACGCATTTGTACAACGGCCATAAGCTTGGCCGGGATGAAATGCTGTACGGGCTGTACACGGACGCCGTGACCCGCGTACTGACCGAAGCCAAGGACACGCGGCCAATCGTCTACCGCGGCTACAAAGAGAGTTGGGAGCAGTTCGATTATCGCGCGTATCCCAAGGGAAGCTGGGTGCTGCACATGCTGCGGAGCAAGTTGGGCGAAGAGACTTACCGCAAGGCGATCAAAACGTATTTGGAGAAGCACGCGCTCTCCAGCGTGGTGACCGACGAACTGCTCGCGGAACTGGAAACGGCATCGGGGCGGGAGCTCGACCGGTTCTTCGACCAATGGGTTTATCATGGCGGGTTTCCCAAGCTGAAGGTGACCTACAAGTGGTTGCCAGAAGAGAAACTCGCCAAGGTGAGCGTCACTCAAACGCCGTCGAGTGAAAAAGATGTGCTCTTGTTCCACTTCCCCACGCGGCTGCGGTTTTATGTGGGCGATGAAGTGGTCGATCAGCCGATCGAAATTACCGAGTCCGAACACGAGTTCTTTGTGCCGCTCGCCAAGCAGCCGGATGGCGTGCGGTTCGACCCCGAGTACACGGTGCTGGCCGAGGTTGATTTCAAGCCGCCCCAGAAGATGCTCGAAGCGCAGCTCAAGCGCCGGAGTGATGTCATCGGTCGCATTTTCGCGGTGAAAGAGCTCGCCAAACGCGAAGACGCCGCTTCGCGCAAGGCGGTCGCTGAAGCACTGCGGACCGACCCTTTCTACGGCGTGCGGGTGGAAGCCGCTCGCGGCTTAGCGGATCAGCAAACCGAAGAATCGCTCGCCGTGCTCATGGATTCACGCGACCAAGCCGACGCCCGCGTGCGATTGGAATTGGTGACCGCCATCGGCAAGCATTATCGCCCTGCGGCCCGCGAGGCGCTGCTGAAGGTGGTGCGCGACGAAGCGAATCCGGCAATTGTGGCGGCGGCAGTTCAAGCGCTCGGCAAATATAGCGATGAGGAAGCTTCCAAGCAGGTCGCGGCGGCGCTGGAGCGGGAATCATTCCGGGGTGAAATCATCGCCGCGGCGATTGGAGCGCTCGGGGATGCTCCGTCCGAAGATGCAGCGGAGAAGATCCTCGCCGCGCTCCAGTCCCACGAGAAACGTTTGCTCGATGGCGACCTAGGCACAGCTCTCGCAACGCTGGGCGAATTGGGACGTAGAGCGGACGACAAAACTTCGGTGCGGGAGTTGTTACTCGCCAAGCTTACGAGTCCGGCGATCAAAGTGCGGCAAGGGGCCGTGACGGGGCTCGGCAAGCTGGCCGATGCGAGCGCGCTGGCCGCCTTGCGGCCGCTGGCGGCGGCTCAGGATGATCGGATCGCGCAACTGGCGACCGAGGCGATTCAAGCGATCGAGGACAAAGCGCCGCAGACCCCAGCGGAAGTGAAGAGTTTGCGCAAGGAGGTTCGCGAACTCGGCGACGAATTCGACAAGCTGGAACAGACCCTTGAAGAACTGAAAGCCAAGCCGAAGAAGTAGTGCGACCGTAGCTTGGCCTAAGAGGCCAAGCTACATACTTTAGCGTCGGCGGGCCATGTCGCGGAGGATTTGCACTGCCGCTTCGCGGCTGTCTTTAGACTGGACCTTTGGCACTGTCGGCAGTTTCCCCGGGACCTTTTTGCCGGTTTTGGGGTCGATGTTAGAAATGCCGGAATCGCTGGGGGAAAGGTCGGCCTCCGCGGCGGGCGCGTCCACGGTCGGCGCTTCGCCGGACAACTGCTGAACCGCGCGCGTTTCGTCCATGCGAAAACTCATTGTCTCTTTGGACGACGTGCCGGGCGCCATTGGCTCAAGGAGCCAACGGCTGATGTCTTCTTCGAGGGACTCGGGCTTGTTGTCCGCGGCCGAGCGGGCCACGACATCGGCCACGCCGGTCACCTTTGGCCGACGATGAGCGGCGGGAGCAGCGGCACTTTCGCTGGGCGCCGCAACTGCCGCGACGGCCACGGTTTGCGGCGCTTCAAAGCGGAACTCCAGTGGGCCAACGCGCAACAGATCGCCGTGATTGAGGGGAGTTTCGGCGGCGATCTTCTGGCCGTTCACATGCGTGCCGTTGCGACTGCCGAGATCGCGCACGGCCACAGCTCCATCGATCCGGGTCACCAAACAGTGGTGCCGGCTAATCGCTTCACTCCCGGCGCGCAGCGTGCAGTCGCTCGCTCGGCCGATGAGGAATTTCTCTTTTTTGAGGGGGATTTCCGTCCCCTCTTTGGCGCCTGCCAATACGATCAACTTCATGTCTTGCCTCGTTCCATTCCACGACGGTTATAAACACCAATCAGACAATAGCAACCGACGTACCGAAAATCTTCGGCGAGCCTTCAGCAATGTCGCGGAACTCTTGACGCAAGGGCGGCGATGAGTGGCTACAGCGAGAGCTTGATCTCCCGCCGCAGATCCCGAGAACGCTGCCCACACGTCTCGACACTTCAATTCTATACAGCAAATCGTCCCGGAGGGGAACTCTTTTCCGATAAAAATTGACCAATTTACGTTACGAAACCGCAGGAATCACAACGATCGGTCGAACGGGAGACAGCTACCCCTTCAGTATCGACCGCGGAGCTCTCGATCGGTCACCGGCAATGATTCCAATTCGCATTGCCAAACCGCTCGGCGACAAACCGTTCGGCTTGGGCCAATTCCGCCGCTGAGAGCTTGCTGGGCTCCCAACTTCCTCCTTTTTGCGGGACCGCTTTCGCCAGCAAATCCGCTAGTTCGCCCGCAAATTTCGTGGGTTCGGCCCGCGTTCCGCACAGGTCGAGCACTCCCGGCAGCTCCGGGGCGGCCGCTGATCGAGCGATCAGCAAACTGCCGTGCTGGAGGATGGTTCCCCGGTGCTTCCGCTGGGCGCTGCCGGCGATTTTGTGGTCCGGACCCAGTTTCTGATCGGCCAAGACGACGTCCCCAGTAGCTCTGCGCTGGAAGCACAGGAAGGGTTCGGCCGCCGGGGACCGCTTTATTCCTGCGGATTTCCTCACGACCAGCCCGGATCCCGACGTGAAGGGGGTGAGGATTTCGACAATCGCGTCATGCACCAGGTCGTAATGCTGTTGGGGGGTGCGCGAGGAGCGACCGGGGGGAATGACCAGTGAGTAGGTGAGTTCGTAGTCGTGCAGAATCGCGCCACCCCCCGATCGGCGGCGAACGAGCGGACAACCCAAGCTGGCCGGATGCCGCTGGCGATCCGCGACCGCTTGGAAGTAGCCGAGCGAAAGCGTTGGTTCGCTCCACTGGTACAGCCGAAAGACGGGCAACCCGCCCGCGACCGCGGATTCGAGCAGCGCTTCGTCGACCGCCATGTTCCACGCGCCGGATTGCGGCGGATCGACGATGAGGCGGCAGGTTTGCATAGTGCGAAGAGGCTATCGGCTGTCAGCTATCGGCTATCAGCAAACTGCCCTGTAGCATTGCCGAAAGCCGATAGCTGACAGCCGATGGCCGACCGCCCGTTAGCTCTTCCAACTCAGCACCGGTTCGCGGGCGGCTTGGACTTCGTTGGGGCGGCTGATGGGCGTGCTGTGCGGGGCTTCGTGCAGCAGTTCGGGGTCTTCTTCGGTGATGCGGAAGAGGACCTCGGCGAACGCGTCGAGCGTTTCTTTGCTTTCGGATTCGGTGGGCTCGATCATGATCGCCTCCTTCACGGTCAGCGGGAAGTAGACCGTCGGGGCGTGGAAGCCGTAGTCGAGCAGCCGCTTGGCGAGGTCCATCGCGGAGACTCCCTTGGTTGCTTTCAGGTCCGCGCCGCTGGCGACGAACTCGTGCATACAACGCTCGCCCTGCGGCACGGGGAGGAAGTGCTTGATCTTGCTGAGCAAGTAGTTGGCGTTCAGCACGGCGTGTTCACTGACGCGGCGCAGGCCATCGGGGCCGTGGGCGCGAATGTAGGTGTAAGCCCGCACCAAGACGCCGGTGTTGCCGAAAAAGGCGCGCAAGTGGCCGATCGATTTCGGCATGCTGAAGTCGAGCGAGAATTGGCCGCTCGAACTTTTGCGGACGATCGGCATCGGCAAGTACGGGGCGAGCGCTTCGGTCACGCAGATCGGCCCGGCGCCGGGACCGCCGCCGCCGTGCGGGCCGCTGAAGGTTTTGTGCGGGTTGTAATGCTGCATGTCGGCGCCGAAATCGCCGGGGCGGGCGACGCCGAGGATCGCGTTCATGTTGGCGCCGTCAAGATAAATCAGTCCACCGCGGGCGTGAACCTCATCGGCAATGATTTTCATGCTTGGTTCAAAAATGCCCACCGTATTGGGGTTGGTAATCATGAACACAGCGATGTTGTCGTCGAGCTTCGCCCGAAAATCGTCGAGGTCCACGGCGCCGGTTTTCAGCGTCTTCACGGTGACGGTGTCGAAGCCCGCCATCGCGGCGCTCGCCGGGTTGGTGCCGTGAGCGCTGTCAGGGGCGAGGACTTTGGTGCGCTTTTCCCCTCGATCGCGGAAGTAGGCGGCGGCGACGAGCAGTGCTGCGAGCTCGCCGTGCGCCCCAGCGGCCGGGTGCAAACTGCACGCCGGCAGGCCGGAGATTTCGGAGAGGTACTGCTGCATGTCGTACAGCAGTTCCAGCAGTCCTTGGATGGCCGCTTCCGGTGCGTAGGGATGCACATCACCAAACCCCGGCATCGCGGCGGCGCGCTCGTTCCGCTTGGGGTTGTGCTTCATCGTACACGAACCCAGCGGATAGAAGTGCGTATCGACGCTCATGTTCTGCGTCGAAAGGTTGACGAAGTGCCGGACGACCGCCGGTTCGGAAAGCTCGGGAAGTTGCGGTGGTAGGTCGGCAAGCACGCTGGCCGGCAACAGCGAACCGAGCGGCCGCGCCGGCACGTCGCACTTCGGCAGCAGCGTGGCGCGCCGGCCGGGCTTGGAGAGTTCGAACAGCGATTTCGTGTCGCGGGTGTTACGCATATTTCAAGTTCGGAAGTCGGAATGCGGAGTGCGGAATAATTCGTGCGGAGGTGTTCGGCATTGGATTCCGCATTGCGCAATCCGACTTCCGCATTGGCTAAACGCGCTCCGCTAGCGCGTTGCGGCTAATGGTTTTTCGCGGGTTCGGGCGGGTTTCGCGGTGAGGCATTTCACCAGGGCGTCGAGTTCAGCGCGGGTGCGCTTTTCGGTCACGGCAATCAGTAGGCAGTCGGCGAGGTCGGGGTACCAGTTGCCGAGAGGGACGCCGATCAGCATCCCGGCGGTGAGGCCGTGGGCGATCAGCTCGTCGACTTTGCCTTCGCGGTCACGCACCACGAACTCTTTGAAGGTTGGGGCGTCGAAGGCGAGTTCGAAGCGGTCGGTGGCGGCGAGCTCGTCGGCGAGGTAGCGGCTCTTCTGTAGGCAAAGCTCGGCCGTGTCGCGCAGGCCTTGCGGGCCGAGGAGCGAGAGGTACACGGTGGCTCGCAAAGCAAAGAGCGCTTGGTTCGAGCAGACGTTGCTGGTCGCTTTTTCGCGGCGGATGTGTTGTTCGCGGGTTTGCAGGGTGAGCGTGTAGCACGGCTTGCCGCGGCGATCGGTGGTGCGGCCGACGATGCGGCCCGGCATCCGGCGGACCAAACTTTCGCGGCAGGCGATGATGCCGAGGTACGGCCCGCCGTAGGCGAGCGGCGAGCCGAGGTTCTGCCCCTCGGCGATGGCGATGTCGGCGCCGTAATCGCCAGGGCGCTTAAGGATTCCAGTGCTGATGGGGTCGAACGCGGCGACAACCAGTGCACCGGCGTCGTGCGCCGCTTGGCAAATCGCGTCGGCGTCTTCCAGGCAGCCGAAGAAGTTGGGTTGCTGCAGCACCACGCACGCGGTTTGCGGGGTGATCTCGGCGGCAAGTTGCTTCACGTCGACCACGCCGCCCGGTGTCGGCACGGTGACGATTTCCACGCCGAGGTTGGCGAGATAAGTGGCGATGGCGCTGCGATACTCGGGATGCACGCTTTCAGCAACGACGACGCGGCCATCACGGCTGGAGCCGTGGAGCGCCATCAAAACGCCTTCGGCCGCGGCGCTACCGCCGTCGTACAGGCTGCTGTTGGAGACATCGAGCCCCGTGATACGGGTCATTAGCGATTGGAACTCGAACATCGCTTGAAGATTGCCCTGGCTCACTTCGGGCTGGTATGGCGTGTACGACGTGTAAAACTCGCTGCGCCCCGCGACGGTATCGATCACCGCCGGGATGAAGTGGTCGTAAGCCCCGCCACCAAGGAAACAAACCTTCGTGCCGACGCCGGTGCTGCGGGCCGCCATCGCGCGCAGGGTGCCTTCGAGTTCCATTTCGCCCTGGGCCGCCGGCAGATTCAGCGGGCGCTTGAAGCGGAGGTCCTCGGGGACCATCTCGAAGAGTTCATCGATGGACTTCGCGCCAATCGCGGTGAGCATCTCCGCGACATCTTCGGGTGTGTTGTAGAGGTAGGGCATGGAGGCGGATTTGGGAGGTGGGATGTGGGTCTTGGGGGGCGATTTGGCGGGTGAAGCGACAAACGTAAGGACTTGGTTTGTGGCGTGCCCATCAGGCGTTCCCCACATCCCAAATCCTAAATCCCAATTCCCTAATGTGCTTCTTCTTCGCACTGTTTTTGGTAGGCGGCGTGGGTCAGCAGGCTGGCGAGGCTCGATTCGTCGGTGATTTTGATCTTCGCGATCCAGCCGGCGCCGTAGGGGTCGTGGTTGAGGGTTTCGAGCTTATCGGGGAGCGTGCTGTTCACGGCGATCACTTCGCCGGCGACCGGGGCGTAGATGTCACTAACCGCTTTGACGGACTCGATTTCACAGAACGATTCTTCGGGCTGCACTTGCCGGCCGACTTTCGGGAGTTCCATGAAAACCAAGTCGGTGAGCGCTTCGACCGCGAAGGCGGAAATGCCGACGGTCGCGATCTTATCCGCCCCTTCGGTGGAGAGAGCGACCCATTCGTGCGTTTTGGCGTAGAGGAGTTCTTCGGGCTTCATGACAGGTGGTTAGTTGACAGTGGTCAGAAAAAAATCACTTTGCGCCGCGCTGGTAAAACGGTAGCGGAGTTACGACGGCAGGAAGCTCCGTGCCGCGGAGGTCGACGGCGAGTTTGGCGCCGATGGCGGCGGCGGTTGGTTTTACGAGCGCCATCGCGATGGGGTATTCGAGCGTTGGGCTGAACGTGCCGCTGGTGACGACGCCGACTTCTTCGGCCCCTTGCAGCACGCGGTAGCCTTCGCGCGGGGCGCGCTTGCCTTCGAGTTGCAGGCCGACGCGCACCTTACTCGGTCCGCTGTTTTTCGCGGCGAGGATGGCGTCCCGGCCCACAAAATCGCGGTCGGCGAAGGTGAGCGCGAAAGACAGGCCCGCTTGGACCGGGTTGATTGCTTCGGACAGTTCGTGGCCGTACAGCGGCATGGCGGCTTCGAGGCGGAGCGTATCCCGCGCGGCGAGTCCAGCGGGGCGCGCGCCGGACTTCAGCAGCGTCGTCCACAGGTGTTCGGCGGCGGCCGCTTCGCAGATCAGCTCGCAGCCATCTTCGCCCGTGTAACCGGTGCGGCTCACCAGGCAGGACTTGCCGGCGACTTGCCCGTAGCGGCAGTTGTAGTAGCGGAGCGAAGTGAGTTCGAAATCCACGAGCGGATCAAGCAGCTCAATCGCCCGCGGGCCTTGCACGGCGATCATGCCGGTCTTGGCGGTTACGTCGAGCAGTTTCACGGCGAAGTGGGGCACATACTGCTTGAAGTGCGTCACGATTTTGGTGCGGTTACTGGCGTTCACCACCATCGCGAAGGTGGGCGCATCGTCATTGAGGTTTGGATCGCCCGGCAAGCGGTAGACGAGAACATCGTCCAAAATGCCGCCGGCGTCGTTGCACACCAGCCCGTAGCGAATTTGCCCCGGCGCCATGTCGAGCACGCGGCGGGTGACCACGCGATCCAAGAACTCCGCGGCTTCGGCGCCAACAAACTCCAGCCGGCCCATGTGCGAAACGTCGAACAGCGCCACGTCTCGGCGGGTAGCGTGGTGCTCGTCGATGATCGAGCCGTACTGGACCGGCATCGACCAGCCAGCGAAATCGACCATCCGCCCGCCGTTGGCGGCGTGCCAACCGTGGAGCGGCGTTTCGGCCAATTTTGCGGCCAATTGAGCGGCAGGCGGGGCAGGATTTGGCGGGGTCGCGGACATCCGTGGGCGTTTTTTTGGCGGGGCGGGAAGGATATGGAAGATTCTATCGCTCGAAAGCGCAATTGGGAGGGGCGTGGCGCCCGGCGAGCGCGCAGGGGCAGACGATCCGAAACCGTGCGGTTCGGTGTGGTCCGCGGTTGATGATGTGCGTCAAAGGCCTTTCGTGAGGCCGATTTCGTAGGAGCTTGGATTAAGGCAGCGCGAGATCGGTCTCGTCGCGGCCTGCTGCTGTTGCTGGGGTGGATTTTTACAACGTGTTGATTGGTGGCTGATTTCGAGTGGTTAGCGAACCAAAAAGGCGATGAGGCGCCTCATCGTAAACTAGCCCCTGACGGGAGACGGGAAATTGGTCGGGCGCGTGACGCGACCCCTCACCTTTCAGCACGGGACTTGCGTGCCGCGAAGGAGCTCACCGAATTTCTTAATTCATGGAAAACCGTCTTGCCCCGCGGTTTGGCGCCCAGTTCTAGGGATGCTCTTGTCAGGTTCGCGGGCGTTGCAACCCCCGCATTCGCTGAACCTTCGAGCGCCCCGCTCTTGAGCGGCGCTTCCTCGCGTGCGTGGTTCTTTGTACAGCATCGGGTGGCCACAAACTAGTCGCAGCGAAAAGAATTTTGGAAGAATCTTTTTGCGGGCGGGGTGGCTACAAATTGGCCTTGACAACGGCCTAGAAAAGCCCCCCCATCGCCAATTGAAAAAAGTTTGCAAAATGCAAACTTCCCCTTGACTTGTTTGCAAAATGCAAATATCTTTGAGGGAGAGCCAGTTGATCCGCCGATGCACATCATCGCCCGCCCTAAACTCGTCGCGGCCAAGCAGCGTCATCCCACCGCCAGCGATTGGCTGGATGTGTGGTGGAATGTCGCGAGCAAGGCGGCTTGGACGCGTCTAGCCGATGTCCGCCGGTTGTATCCCCAAACGGACGAAGTGGGGCAGTGTTTGGTGTTCAACGTGCTGGGCAACAATTACCGGTTGATTTGCCGCATGACTTACGCGAATCGCTGGACCAAAGGGACGCTGCTAATCAAGCACTTCCTCACCCACCGCGAATACGATGACCGGAAGTGGTGTAAAGATTGTTTACCACCGGAGCCCTAACATGGCGATCACAACCCAATACCGCCGCCTGCTGACCAAGTACGCTCCGCAGCCGATTCGCTCGCAGCAAGATTACAACCGCGCGCTGGCGCAGCTTGAAGAGTTGATGACGCCACAGCCGGAGATGGCCGAGAGCATGTTGATCGAAGTTCTCTCGACGCTGGTGGAAGCGTACGAGTCGCGCGAGCTTCCGCTGCCGAAAGTCACCCCCGCGGCGATGCTGCAGCATCTGTTGGCCGAGCGTGCAGTGCGCCCTGCTGAACTCGCCCGCCAAACCCGCATCCCCCCGGCGACGATCAGCAATGTCCTCGCGGGCCGGCGGAATATCAGCCGGCAGAACGCGGTGCGGTTGGGGGATTACTTTGGGGTTTCGCCGGTGGCGTTTTTGGCGGTGGGGAGGTAAATCGGGTGTCAGTCAGACGAGGAAGTGCGAATGGGCGGATCGCCAGTGGCGCCCGGCGGTTCATTGCTCGGAGTCCCAGTGGAACTTATGAAGAACGCGGTGAATGATGGGAGTAAAGATGAGGGCTGCGGTGACGATGAAGACCAGGCCTGCATACAGCGCGTACGCGCCCGCAAAAACTTTGCCAGAGAGAGTGACTGGAGCGTTCACGGGCCCCATGCCGCCAAGAAGCATGGCCGCGTTGAGGAACGCATCCGCAACCGACAAATTCTCGAACTGCATGTAGCCAAGCATCCCCGCCGCCAGTGACACGCCGAGCAAGCCGAACGCTGCAGCCACGTGTTTGCCCAAGCGCGAGGCAAAGGCCTGCGACGGAATCGGCTGTTGCTGGCGGGACTCATACATGCTCAGCTCGCCGGTGAGGGGTCGTGATTGGCTGACGCAGTGGAAGAAAGTGGCACAAGTGGAGATTCCGCGTGAATAGGGGCGGATTGAGACGCATAACGACCCAAGCTCAGCGACCCGGCACACGGCACACGATGATTGCAACCGCGACGCTCATGCCGGGTTCGCTACAGCGCATGGTTAGCCGCATCAGAAATGATCCTTCACATATCTCTCCAAAAATCCCCACTGCGGGTCTGGCCGAACTGTCCACGATAATCGCTCTGATGGATGGCGCTGCGCAACTGCGGAAATAGTCGCTGGAACATCAGTGTCCGCGGTCACATAAAAGTAGTAATGACGCTTGCCGCCAAAAGTCTCAACAAGAACCGGAACACCCTGCTGGCCAGCGTCAAATGCTTCCACCAACTCAATATCCATCTCAAAAAGCGTCTCGTTGTAGTCAGGCTCAGGCAAACCGTTTGGCCAACGCTTGGTGAACTCGTGGGTCACAACTGCCAGAGTGGGATGAGATGGGCGAAATAAATCGACGTCGATGTTGGTCGGACGGCGGAGCATCAGCGGAAATCCCTCATGCTCCTTCTGTGCTGTGGCCCATGTAAGCATGACGTGGTCGATGCGGCTAACTTGTTATTTTATTAGACAGAAACGTCTTCAGTGAACCCTGCTTATTTTGAAGGAGACATTCAGTAAGCAGGATGATGGGCCGCCTGAGGTTTGCGTAAAGAGGTGCCGAATCCCTGATTCGCCAGGCGAAGGGCTCTTCGATGGCCTCAATCTACCCCTGGGCACAACCTGCGGCAACTAGCGAAATACAAGCCGCTCTCGCGGCTGTTGGCCGAGCGTGCAGTGCGATTCACCGAGTCGATCCACTGAATTGGGCCCGGCAGACCCGCATCCCCTCGGCGACGATTAGCAATGTCCTCGCGGGCCGCCGGAACATTAGTCGGCAGAACGCGGTCCGGCTGGGGGGTACTTTGGTGTGTCGCCGTGGCGTTTTTGGCGGCGGGCGGCGGCAAAGCGATCTGACGCATTCAGAATGCCTACATACCCCGCGGGTAAGGTGCATCGCCTTGTTCGGCGTCGTTAGTAACCTCGGTGAGCATGAAGCGGCGTGCCACGGTGTCGCCTTCGGATTGCGCAACCACCACTCCTTGGCATGACTTGGACAGCCAAACAGACTCGCCGGGCTGGAGCCAGAAAGTGATCCTCTCGCTCTCGTCAGTGTGTGTCGCGGTCGGAATGCTAATCCGCACACTATCGTCGCAGTGGATGACCGAATTGATTGTCTCGTTGTCGCCAAGGATGGCCACCGGCACCGCGATCATGGTTTCATCTAGCGCGGTGAGCTTCCAGCCCTTGTGCCACGGAAACACCAGGCCGGGCGGCTGGTGCGCCACCTTCTGACCTGGCAACGGCTTAGGCTTTCTCTTGAACCAGCTGAACACGGAAAGTTATTATTCCCCGATTGTGGTGTAGTACGAATCTACTCTGCTGTGCGCGGCCGACATTCTGCGCCACCTGACGAGTACGCTTAGGCTGACTTTTGGCTACCTTAGTCATGATTCGGTGCTTGGCACCGTCTAGTAGATACACGAGCCGCGTCTCATCACTGTTCCCTTTTTACATTTCGGACACGCTGCGTTCTCATCGAAGTGTTGGGCAATCGTATTGAATGAATTACATTGCGGACAGTTCACTGCACCGAATTCCACGCGAGATACCCCCTCGTACCCCTGAATGTTCGTGCTCTGCAAATCTTGCTTTAATACCGTAACGAAGAAGCCAGACGGCAAATCTTGCTCACCATCAAAGGTAAAGAACTGAAGTCGCTCGCCGCGCTCAGTTCCCCATTCCGAACGTCCGCCGCCAAGGGTAAAGCAAGTTGAACAGCTACGACACACGACTTGCTGGCCAGCAGAATGATGTGACCATCCGGATGAGAACTCAAAATCACAAGAGTCGCATCGATAGTTAATGCCAAACATACGAAATTCTCGCCGTCGAATTTGTTAACAACGCCTAGCCGCGTTTGCGTTTCTTCTTCTGCGGCTTCGCCGGCTTCCCCTTCACTGGCCCCGCCTTGCGAGTGCTCGTGCGCCGCGGCTTCGCCGGCGCCTTACCCAACCGGCCGATTAAACGAAAATCGAGCGTGCGGGTGTCGACATCGACGGCGGCGACGGCGACGCGGACCGTGTCGCCCAGGCGGAAGGTGTTGCCGCTGCGGAAGCCGGTGATGAGGTGGCTTTGGCGTTCGTAGCGGTAGTAGTCGTCGGTCAGCGAGGCAAGTTGCACCAGGCCTTCGACGGGGATTTCGCGGCCCATCACGAACATGCCGAAACTTTCGACGCCGGTGATGACGCCTTCCAACTCCAGTCCGATCTTGTCGGCGAAGTAGTTCAGCAGTTTGATCTTTTTGAGCTCGCGCTCGGCGCTGGCGGCGCGCTGTTCGCGCTCGCTGCAATGGTCGCCCCACTGGAAGTATTTTACCGGCTCTTGGTGCGGCTTCTTGCCGCGGGCCAGCTCGTCGAGCAGGCGGTGGACGGTGAGGTCGGGGTAGCGGCGAATCGGCGAGGTGAAGTGGCAGTAGCAATCGCTCGCCAGGGCGTAGTGCCCTTCTTCTTCCGGCGAGTAGATGGCCCGCTGCATCGAGCGGAGGGCGGCGAAGTTCACGGCGGGCTCGCGCGGGTCGCCCTTCACGCTATCGAGCAGTTTTTGCAGTTCAAAACGGTTCTCCAGGTTTTCGGCCTCGAAGCCCAACTCTTTCACGAACTGCGTGAGGGCGTGCATCCGGCGGGGGTCGGGGGCGCCGTGGACGCGGCGGAGAAAAATGAGGCCCGCTTCAAACAGTTTCCGCGCGACCGCCATGTTGGCGGCGAGCATGAACTCTTCGATGATCTGGTGGCTTTCGGTGTTCTGTTCGAGATGGGCGCCGCTGACGCGGCCGTCGCCATCGAGATCGACCTTCATCTCGGGCATCGAGAGTTCGAGCGCGCCGCCGGCGAGCCGGCGTTTGCGCAGGATCATGCCGAGGGTGAACATGCGATCGAGGAGCGAATCGACCTCGGGCGACATGACCGGGAGTTCGCCCGTTTGGCCATCGCGCTTGACTAATCCCTTGGCCAACAAGTAATTGTCGACTTCTTCGTAGGTGAAGCGCCGCACGCTACGGATGGCGGATTTTTCGACGTCAACGGCAATCGGGGCGCCGTCGGGGGTGAACTCAATCCGGGCCGTGACCGCGTAGCGCACCTTGTGCGGTTGCAGGCTCGCCAAATTGTTCGAGATGATCTCCGGCAGCATGGGGATCACCTGATCGGGCAGGTAGACGCTGGTTGCGCGGTTGTATGCCTCGGTATCGAGGGCGCTGCCGGGTTGAACGAAGTGCGAGACATCGGCAATGTGAACGCCGAGGAGCCAGTGGCCGCGCTCGATTTGGGTGAGCGAAATCGCGTCGTCGAAGTCGCGGGCGTCGACGGGGTCGATGGTGATGACCGTTTCGCCGGTGAGATCGGCTCGGCCGGGGGGAATCGACTCGTCAAACTTTTCGGCTTGGTGGCGGGAGTCTTCCAGCACTTCTTCGCTGAAGGGGCCGGGGAGGCCGAACTCGTAGACGATGCCGAGGGTATCGATGCCGGGCTGGCCGCGCTGGCCGAGGATTTCCGTAATGACCCCTTCGCCATCGCGCTGTTGGCTGGGGAAGCGGACCATTTCGACGACCACTTTGTCGTCGGTCCGGGCGCCCTTGGCGCCGGGGTCGCCGACGTAGACGGGGGTCGTGAAGACCTTGCCATCGATCTGCACGTAGCCCATGTCCGCTTTTTCGAAGTACGTGCCGACGAACTGGTTGGTGGCCCGCTCGACGATGTCGATCACGCGCCCGCCGAGTTTGCCAAACCGCCCCGGCTTGTTGTCGAGCCGCACCCGCACGCGGTCTCCGCTGGAGGCATCGCCCGACGCGGGGGCGGGGATGAAGACGTCGTTGTCCTTGCCGGCGGAGGCGGGGGTGCCTTCGGGCCGGACGAAGCAGTCGCCCGAACCCACGCGCCGCAGCGTGCCAATGATGTGCCGGTCATCGCCCCGCCCGGTTCTTTTGTTGGAGGGGCTGGTGCTCGTGGGGGGCAACACCTGGCCGCCGGGGACGACTTGCGCTTCCCGCACAGCCCCCTCCCCCACTGCCATCACCAGATGCCCGGGGCCGAACTCGAGTTCGCCCTCCTTGACGAGTTTCTTAATAACTTTGCGGACGGCCAGCAGGTCGTCCCCTTCGAGGCCGAGCCGTTCGCCGATGACCCGCGGCTTGGTGGGCTTGTAACCGGGCTGGCGGGTGTAGGTGAGAACGGCGCGACGGATTTGTTCGGACATTTATTTGGTTGGTTGAGCGAAAGAAACACGGCGGCCCATTTATCAGGGAATCGGGCGGCCGGCTAACGGAGCGCTATTGTTGGGCGCTACCATCCCGCACGCCTTTCCACAACTTGCGATCGAGGTTCGGAAAATACTGCGTCCAGTTGCTTTCGATGGTGGGGCAGTCTTTGATGAGCTGCGTGAAGGCGGCGAGTTTGGCGTCGAGGTTGTCGAGTTGGTGCAGGGCGATTGCTTCGAGGGTCATCGGCAACTTGCTGCTGCCGAACTCGTACTGGCCGTGGTGGCTGATGATCATGTGCTTGATTTCCATCGCCAGGTGCGCGGGGAACGGATCGCCGGTGAGGCGTTCGGCGGCGCGGATTTTGTCGTCGAGCGTGGTAATCGCCAGCACCATGTGGCCGAGCATTTGGCCGGCGTCGGTGTAGGTGATTTCACGCTCGTAGGCCAGCTCATCGACCTTTGCCGAGTCGTGCAGGAAGGCGCCGACGAGGAGCTTATCGCCGTCGAGCTGTGGGTACTTGGGCGAGATCACCAGCACTAGTTCGCAGAGGCTGAGCACGTGCTCCAAGAGGCCGCCGTGGTAGGCGTGGTGGTTTTTCATGCCGGCCGGGGCACGGCTGAATTTCTCCATGAACGTTTCGTCCATCAGGTACGCTTCGCACAGCGCCGCGAGGTCGGGCGTTTTGATGCCGCGGAGGATTTCGGTCAGCCGGGCGGCCATTTTGTCGACCTCGGCCGTTTGCAGCATCATGAAGTCTTCTTCATGCACTTCGTCGGGCCGGGCCTTGCGAATGTTGGTGGCGATCATTTGCATCGCCCCTTGGAAGAGCTGCGTGCTCCCCTCGACCAGCACGTAATCGCCGTTCTCGAAGGCGCGGTAGTCTCCTTCGCTGGCGTTCCATAGCCGGGTGGCGATGCTGCCGCTGCGGTCGCTCAATTGGACCTGCAGGTAAAGGTTGCCATTGCGATTAGGCCGAAGCTGCTTCTCGCTGGCGAGGAAGACCTGCTTAACCTGATCGTTGTGGGCGAGCTGGGAGACGTAGCGACGGGACATTGGGGAGGGGTTAGGGGCGAGAGGATAGAGGTTAGGGATGGAGTGCGGCTGCCTATCCTAACAGAGTCGCAGGGTGTGCGTCGTGGGGTGCGATTCCGAAGGCAAGGCGTTTCGCATAAGATTGCGTCCCTGAGCCCTAACCTCTCACCCCTAACCTCTCACCCCTCAGCAATGGCCAAGACCGCGATTTCTCCCACCCGTAGCGAAAATTACCCCGAGTGGTACCAGCAGGTCATCAAGGGGGCCGATCTAGCGGAGAATTCCGACGTGCGCGGCTGCATGGTCATCAAGCCGTGGGGTTACGCCATTTGGGAGAATATCCAGCGGCGGCTCGACGCGATGTTCAAGGCGACCGGGCACGAAAACGCCTACTTCCCGCTCTTCATTCCGATGAGCTTCTTGGAGAAGGAGGCGCAGCACGTCGAAGGGTTCGCGAAAGAATGCGCCGTGGTGACCCACCATCGGCTGGAGCCGGACGGTCAGGGGGGCCTGCGGCCGGCGCCTGACTCGAAGCTGGAAGAACCGCTGATCGTTCGGCCCACTAGCGAGACAATCATCGGCGCCACCTTCGCCCGCTGGGTGCAGAGCTACCGCGATTTGCCGATTCTCATCAACCAATGGGCCAACGTGGTGCGGTGGGAACTGCGGACGCGGATGTTCCTGCGGACCACCGAGTTTCTGTGGCAGGAGGGGCACACCGTGCACGCCTCCGCCGAAGAGGCCCAAGCAGAAACGCGGCAGATGCTGGATGTGTACGCCGCGTTTGCCGAAGGGGCGATGGCCATGCCGGTAATCAAAGGCGAAAAGACGGCCGGCGAGCGCTTCCCCGGCGCGGTGGCGACGTACTCGATTGAAGCGATGATGCAGGACCGCAAAGCGCTGCAGGCGGGGACCAGCCACTTCTTGGGGCAAAACTTCGCCAAGGCGCAGGAGATCAAGTTCCAAAATGTGGCGGGGGAACTGCAACACGCCTGGACGACAAGTTGGGGCGTGAGCACGCGGCTGATCGGCGGGTTGATCATGAGCCACTCCGATGACGACGGCCTCGTTCTGCCGCCGAAACTTGCGCCAGCACAAGTGGTGATTCTGCCGATCTATCGCAACAACGAAGAGAAATCCGCCGTGCTGCCGTACTGCCAATCGCTGAAGAGCGAACTTGAATCCCAGCGCTACGACGACGAACCCGTCCGCGTGCGAATCGACGACCGCGACTTGCGCGGCGGAGATAAGAAATGGCAGTGGGTCAAACGCGGCGTGCCGGTGCTGGTGGAAGTCGGCCCGCGCGATGTGCAAAGTGGCGGCGTGTTTCGGGCGCGACGTGCGATTGACGCAAAGGGTGTTGGCGTGCCGCGCTCGGAGTTCGTGGCGACGATTGCCAACACGCTCGCCGAAATGCAGCAAGGTTTATTTGACCGCGCCGCCGCGGCACGCGACGCGGCGACGGTGGAGATTGCCGACCTCGCGAAGTTCGAAAAGTTCTTCGCCGACGATGCCCCCGGTGGGCTGGCGTATTGCCACTTCACCGACGGCCCCGCGATGGAAGCGAAGCTGAAGGAGCTGAAAGTCACCCCGCGCTGCGTGCCGCTTGTGGGAGGTGAAAGCAGCGGCAAGTGCATTTTCAGTGGCGAGGCGACGAGCCGGCGAGCGGTGTTCGCGCGGTCGTATTGAGTTGTGAAGTTTGACAACCCGCCCAGCCAATCGCTACGCTAAAAAGATATGAAAGCTTTACCACTAGCGGTAGTTTCGGCGGCGATTGGCGCGGCGGCGGGCGTGGCGCTGGCGTATTGGAGCGTGGGGCCGTCGCCGACTTCGTTCACGCCATTTGCGTCGGCAGCAGGTGGCACATCACAGGCCGCGCCCGTTGCTTTCCCGGAGGTGCAGGTCGATCAAAGCACCTACGATTTCGGTGTCATGCAGCGCGGGGCGAAGGAGACGCACGACTTCATCTTTAAGAACGTGGGCAGCGGGCCACTGTCGCTGAAAGTGGGCGAGACGAGCTGCAAATGTACGCTGGGTGAAGTCTCGGACCGGCCGCTGGAACCCGGCGAATCGACGCCCGTGAAACTGGAATGGACCGCGAAAACCGTCGAAGGGCCGTTCCGCCAGGTTGCCACAATTCTCACCAATGATCCGCGCCAGCCGCGAGTGGAACTGAGCGTGGAAGGGCGCGTCGCGGAAGCCGTCGGGCTTGAGCCTCCCGATTTCGCACTCGGCTCATTTGCCGCTGGGCAAGCCAAAGAAGCCACCGTCATCTTCGCGACGTTCGATCAACCCGAGCTTAAAGCGACGGCAGAAATGGTTGATACCTCGCCCAACCGGGAGAAGTACCAAGTGGAGGTCACTCCGCTCGACTTGAAGGATGTGCCGCTAGAAGGTGCAAAAGCGGGCGTGAAGATTAGCCTTAAGACCGATGGCAAATTGCCGCTGGGGTTCATCAACGATTGGGTGCTGCTCAAGACCAACGTGCCGAAGAGCGAATCGCTGCAGATTCCGATCTTCGGCGTGGTGGAAGGCGATGTCTCCATCCGCGGATTCCACTGGAACAAGCAGTCGAATGTGCTCCTGCTCGGCACGGTGAGGGCGGCCGAGGGAATTTCGTCGAAGCTGCTGCTCTCAACCAAGGGGGAGCATGCGGACGACATCGCGTTTGAAGTTGGCAAAGTCGATCCGCCGGAACTCAAAGTTTCGCTCGGCGAGCGGAAGGCGATCCGCCCCGGTGTGTCGCACGTGCCGCTGACGGTTGAGATCCCCCCCGGCACAAAGCCGATGATCCGCAACCACAGCGCCCAGGGCGAAGATGGGGTGATTGAGCTGAAGAGCAACCACCCGGTAACGCCGACGATGACGCTGAATGTGCGCTTCACGGTGGTGCCGTGATTTGTAGGAGGGGCTTTCTAGCCTGTCTCGCAGCGGGCACCACCCCTTCTTAGGTATTTGGCCGACAGGCTAGAAAGCCTATCCCACAAAGCGCGGCCGCTACTCGGATTTGCCGCGTTGCCGTAAAATCACGGAATGAATGTCTTAATCGTTGGCAACGGTGGCCGAGAGCACGCGCTGGCGTGGAAAATTGCGCAGAGTCCGCGTGTTGAGCGGGTCTTCGTGGCGCCGGGCAACGCGGGCACGGCGCTCGAGGCGGATAATGTCGATATCCCCGCCACCGATACCGCGCGGATCATCAAGTTCGCCAAGGATAACGGCATTGGTCTGACGGTGGTCGGCCCCGAGGCGCCGCTGGTCGCCGGCATGGTCGATGCGCTGCAAGATGCCGGGCTGCGCGCCTTTGGCCCCAGCAAAGCGGCGGCGGAATTGGAAGGAAGCAAGGTCTTCTGCAAGGACATGCTCCGCCATGCCGATGTGCCGACGGCCGACTACCACACCTTCCGCGATGGCAAAGAAGCTCTTTCATTTTTGGAAGATCGCGAAGAGACCCCGCTAGTGGTGAAGGCCGACGGTCTCGCCGCCGGCAAAGGAGTGATGGTGTGCAGCGGCCGGGCGGAAGCGCGCGAAGCGGTCGAGCGGATCGCCGGCAAGCGAGAGTTCGGCGACGCGGGAAATCGCATCGTCATCGAAGAACGGCTCGTCGGCCAAGAAGCCAGTGTGCTGGCGATCACCGATGGCCGGACGATCATCACGCTCCCCGCCGCGCAAGATCACAAGGCGGCGTACGACAATGACGAAGGCCCCAACACCGGCGGCATGGGGGCTTACTGCCCCACACCGGTGGTGGACGATGCGCTGATGGACCGGATTACTGAACTGGTGCTCGTGCCGACCGTGCACCACATGAAGCGCGCCCGCCGGCCGTTCAAAGGGGTGCTCTACGCGGGTCTGATGATCACCAAGCAAGGCCCCAAGGTGCTGGAGTACAATGTGCGCTTCGGCGACCCGGAGTGCCAACCGCTGCTGATGCGGCTCAAGACTGACTTAATGGACATAATGGAAGCGACCGTCGATGGCCGACTCGACGAATTGCCGCCGCTGGAATGGGACCCGCGCCCGGCCGTGTGCGTGGTGATGGCAAGCGAAGGCTACCCCGGCCATTACGAACGGGGCCACATCATCCGCGGCCTCGACGACGCGGCGAAACTGCCCGACGTGAAAGTCTTCCACGCCGGCACTTCAACCATCGACGGTAGCGTGGTGAACACCGGCGGTCGTGTGCTGGGAGTGACCGCGCTCGGCGACACCATTTCGCAGGCGAAACTCCAGGCGTACAAAGCCGTGAAATGTATCCGCTGGCAGGGAGCGTGGTGCCGGAAGGATATCAGCGATAAGGCGCTGGGGCACGGGTAAAACGGCTATTCCACTGAACGGGCCGGTTAAAATGCCGGTTTCTCGCCGCTTTTCGATTTCTCTCGACTTCCGATCGACCTCTTGCTACTCTTCAGACGTAGGAACGGTAATCCGTACTGCTCATCTGTGGTCCGCCATGCGTTCGCTTCGAAAACTCCTGATCCTGCTGGCCGCGGTGGCAATTGGCTTGCCCCCCGCGCGGGGTGAGTGTGCATGCCAAGGCAAGCAGGATGTGCTGCCTTGCTGCCGGCAATCGAGTTGTTGCGAGCCTGAAGCTGTTTCGTCGCACAGCGATTGTTGCGGCGGCGAACACCCAGCCCCTTGCAACTGCCCGGGCTGTGAATGTCATGTTAAGAGCGCGTCGGCGGCGCCGATTGCGAGCGTTCCGCAACTCGTTCCTGTTGCCGATTTTGCAGCCACACCGCTCGCCGTTTCGCTCCCCAGCCACGTTCAAGCTAATCTCAATCAAGCCCTTAGCATTTGGCGGCTCGCCCGCGGGCCAACTCTGCCCGCTTCTGCGCAACAACTCTTCTGCGTGTGGGTCATTTGAATCGCAAGCGTGATCGATTGACCTCGCTTGTTGTTTTTGTGATTCCTTAGTTTGGAGAATTTTCCATGATTACTGCGCTGAAAAGTTTTGGCCTGCTTGGCTTGCTGCTCGCCGGGGTCGTAAGCTACCAATCGGTGGCGAGCGATTCGTCGACGGCTTCCACTCCTTCGGCAGGGTGCAAGTGTGAAAACTGCACCTGCGAAAATT
The DNA here is from genome assembly GCA_022841705.1 of Pirellulales bacterium. Lineage (GTDB taxonomy): Bacteria > Planctomycetota > Planctomycetia > Pirellulales > Lacipirellulaceae. The sequence goes on along the minus strand of JALHQZ010000001.1, from coordinate 1,435,242 downwards.
GCGACTGCGGCAACTGCGCTGAAGGTTGTACCTGCGAAAAGTGCGAGTGCGACGATTGTCAGTGCTGCGGTGAAGACTGCCAATGTGGCGATTGCAAGTGCGGCGGCGAATGCCCCGCATCGGCATCCACTTCGGCGAGCGCTTGCTCGGGGAAGTGCTGCGGTAAGAGCGACGACAAGGTCGCCGCAGTGGCCACAGTTGCTAACAGTGTAGCCGCCGATAATGGCGCAGCCGCTAAGTGCTGCGATAAGTGCGGTGACAACTGCACCTGCGATCCGTGCGAATGCAACAAGTAACCCACACCTTGCGTGAGTTGCTACAATGCCCTCGGCCGCCCGCGTGGTGGCCGGGGGTTTTTTGTTTGCACACGACTTGACTATGAGCCCCCCGAGTGAAGTCGGGTGCTCATGACGAACTTAATTTGCGATGACCGCTTGCCAGTACTTGTTCGCTAGTTTGCGCCACTATCGCCGCTCACACGCAGCGGTGGTGCTGGGCGTGGCGGTCGCCACGGCGGTGCTCACGGGGGCGCTGGTGGTCGGCGATTCGCTCCGCGGCAGTCTGCGGGACTTAACGCTGGAGCGGCTGGGGCGAATCGATCACGCACTGGTGGCCGAACAGCCGTTCCGTGCGGCGCTCACCACCGAGCTTGCGCAGCAACCTGGTTTTGCTGAACATTTTGGCGCCGCCGTGCCGGTGCTGGCGCTGCCTGGGTCCGCGACAGCCGGCAGCGGAAATTCAACCCACCGCGTGAGTGGCGTGAATCTCTTGGGCGTGACGCCGGAGTTCTGGGGGCTCGATCCAGCGCCGACCAATCGCGGCGCTATCCCCAGCGGCGAGGTGTGGCTCACGGAGCCGTTGGCCGCAGAACTCGACGCGAAATTGGGCGGCGAAGTGGTGCTGCGTTTGCCGCTCCAGCAGTCAGCGCCGGCCGACAGCCCACTCGGTAAGAAGCAGGAGACGACCCGCGGACTCCGACTGAAAGTGGGTAAGATACTTGCAGCGACAGGCCTGGCAAAGTTCGGTCTCGGTGCTTCGCAGCGTCCGCCGACGAATGCCTTCGTGAACTTGGCCGAACTGCAAACGGCGGCGGATGTCGGCGAGCGCGTAAATCTGGGCTTAATCGCCGGCATGAATCCCGCTGAACCGACCGACCAAAGCGCTAGTAAGTGGTTGCTGGAAAACCTGCACCCGCAGCTCGACGACTACGGATTGTCGCTCGAATCGCTCGACAACGGCATGTTGCAGCTCGAATCGGAGCGGCTGGTCTTACCAGAGGCCGTTGTAACCTGCGCTTCGCAACTTAGTGCTCGGTCGCAACCGATTGTCACTTATCTCGCGAACTCAATCCGGCTTGGCAAGCGCTCGATACCGTACTCGACGGTGACCGGGGTCGATTCACTCGACGAAATCGGTCCCCTGCTGACGGCGGATCGCGCGGCGATCCGGCTGTCGAGTGATGAAATCGTGTTGAACGAGTGGGCCGCGGAGGAGCTGCAAGCGAAAGTTGGTGACACGATCATGCTCCGCTACTACCAGCCGGAGAGCACTCACGGCGAGTTGATCGAAGCGCCACCCCTTGAACTTAAACTGAAGGAAATCGTCCCCCTAGCCGGATCGCCACGCGATCCGCGCTTCGCCCCGAGACTCAAAGGCGTCACGGACCGAAAATCGATCAGCGATTGGGAACTCCCCTTCGAGCTGGTCGAAAAAATCCGCTCGCAGGATGAACAGTATTGGGACGATTACTCGACGACGCCGAAAGCGTTTATCTCCCATGAACTCGCGGCCAACTTGTGGCGAACTCGCTGGGGAACCGAAAACGCAATTCGACTAATGCCCAAGGAAGGTGGAAATGCGGAGCAGCTAGCGGCCAAGCTGCTCGCAACGCTCACGCCCGCCGAGCTTGGCCTGCAAACAGTCCCGCTCAAGCAGCAAGGCCTCGCGGCCTCCAGCGGCACCACCCCGTTCGACGTGCTCTTCCTACTCTTTAGCATGTTTTTGATTGTCTCCGCGGCGCTCTTGATCGCCCTGCTCTTTCAACTAGCGATCGAGCACCGCCGCCGTGAACTTGGTTTGCTGGCGGCGGTTGGCCTCTCGCCACAAAAAATCCGACGGCTGTTAACGGCGGAAGCGCTTGCGCTGGCGATTGTTGGCGCTGCGATCGGCGTGCTGTTCGGCATCGCGTACGCTCGGCTGCTGATTTACGGCCTGCACACGTGGTGGCTCGACGCGATTTCAACGCCGTTCATCACGCTGCATAGGACGCCGCAGAGTCTGGCGATTGGAGTAATCGCGGGTGTCGCGGTGGCGTGGCTGGCGACGCGCCGGGCTATCCGTGCCGCTGCTTCCCATTCGCCGCAGCGATTGCTCCTGGGCGGTCGTGGTTCGCAGCAGTTGCTCGAGTCGGTGCGCGAGCGAGGGTGGTGGAAAATCGCCGCCGTCCTCTGCGTAGGCTGCGCGCTGATGGCGTTTCGAGCGAGCACCGCGGCGCAACCGGGTTGGTTTTTTGGTGTCGGTATTCTCGCGCTTGCGGCACTGCTTGGCGCACTTCGCGCGGCGTTACGAAAACCAACGAATCTCGCGGCTCCGCCGAAGTTCAAACTGTTTCGCCTTGCGCTGGGTAACCTCACGCGCAATTCGGGCCGTACGCTGCTTTCCGTTTCGCTCGTCGCGAGCGCTACGTTTCTTATCCTGGCAACAAGTGCGTTTCGCCTCGCTCCCACCACAGCGGGGACCGGTGGATTCGAGTTCGTCGCGACCAGCGATCAACCGTTGTACTACGATCTTGGCTCGCCGGAAGGGCGGTTGGAACTGGGGCTCAGCGATGAACTCGAGACAGCACTTGCGGACCGCAAGGTCATTCCGCTCCGCGTGCATAGCGGCGAGGACGCGAGTTGTTTGAACCTGTATCAAACCCGTCAGCCGCGCATCTTGGGCTTACCGGAACGAATGAGTGAGGTTGTTAACTCTGGCTCGTTCGGATTGACTGCGACCAACGGTACGTCGCCCCTTGACATGCTGACGACTGATCGTGGGAAAGACGAACGCGGTGAACCGATTGCACCAGTGATTCTTGATCAGAACACCGCCATGTATAGTCTCAAGCTCTACGGTGGCGTCGGCCAGCGCTTCACGATCCGCGATTCAGCGGACCAACCGGTGACGTTGGAGATCGCCGCATTGATGACGAACAGCATGTTGCAGGGCGACCTGCTGATGAGCGACTCGAACTTCCGGCGGCTTTTTCCCTACGACAGTGGCGCACGGATGTTCTTGATCGGCGCTGCGAAGAAAAGTTCCGACGGACCACTCGCTGCGGCGCTCGAAGATGAACTGGCGGACTATGGTTTTGATGTCGAATCCGCTACAACTCGGCTCGCCGGTTACTTGGGCGTGCAGAACGCGTATCTTTCGACGTTCCAGTCACTCGGCGCGTTGGGGCTGCTGCTTGGTGCAGTGGGAATTGCGGTCGTGCAGTTGCAAAATCTCGCCGAACGCCGCGGGGAACTGGCGCTGCTGCAGGCGGTGGGCTTCCCCGGGGCGCGACTTCAGAGGCTGATTTTCGTCGAGAATCTGGTCGTGCTGCTGCTAGGGCTCGCGTTCGGCGCTGCGGCGGCACTACTCGCGATTATGCCGCAACTCCTCGGCGCCGCGGCCAGTTTACCATGGGCCGCTGCGGTGGGGCTGGTGGGCAGCGTGGCCGTATGCGGAGCGATTGCGGCGCTGTTGGCGACGCACCGGGCACTCGCCGCGCCACTCGTGGCCGCGTTACGGGGCGACTAGCTTTCGCTCTCGTTTTGGGTCACAGTGGGAGTTGCAATTACTGACCCGAAAACCAATCTAAATCATCGTTATGCGAAGTTTGATTTTGCTGATCGCTTCCATCGCCGCCACCGCGTTCTGCTGGGGCGTCTACGGGCCCGTACTTCATCATGGCCAGCATGATATGGCGTCGGCCGAGGCGCTTGCGCAGACGCCGCCACAACTCGCCCGGTTTCGGCCGTTCGTGTGCGTGGGGCTGGCGTACTTTTTGATCGGCGTGATCGTGCCGCTCGCGCTGTTGCGGGCCAACGGGGAAGCGGGCCAGTTCACCATGACCGGCACGGTGCTGAGTTTGCTCGCCGGCGCGCTCGGCGCGCTGGGCGCCTTGGGCATCATCTTGGCGTTCACGTTCGGGGGAAGTCCGCTCTATGTGATGCCCCTAGTGTTCGGCGGGGCGCCCGTGGTGAACTCGTTTTTGACGATTTATCTTGCGGGCAAACTGCGCGAGATCGGGCCCTTCTTCCTGGCCGGACTGGTGATGGTCGTGCTCGGCGCAGTCACCGTGCTCTGGAGTGCGCCGCAACCACCCAAGCCAGGAGCCAAGAGCGCTTCATCCGGTCATCAGAGTGCAGCGCTGGTGGCTCAAGCCGATACCGGAGCGGCAGAAACTCCGCCGACGGGAGTTAACCCAGCCGCGGAAACTCCAGCGCCCGAGGTCCCCGCCGCGACCACGCCGACCAGAGTGGTTGCCAAAAAACAAAGCAACCCCGTGCGGTTCGGTCTCCAACTTGCTTCGATCGCGATGGTCGTCGTCTGCTGGGGCGCTTATGGCCCCACACTGCACAAAGGCCAAACGGCTATGCAGAACAGCCGCCTGCGGCCGCTGATTTGCGTGGGGCTGGCGTACTTCGCGATTGCGGTGCTGGTGCCGAACCTTTTTGTCTTGCCGTTCGCAGCCGAAGCGAGCAGTTACAACTTCAGTGGTACCCTCTGGAGTTTGGCCGGCGGCGCCGTGGGGGCGCTCGGGGCGCTCGGCATCATCATGGCGTTCAACTTCGGCGGCAAGCCGGTGTTCGTGATGCCGCTCGTCTTTGGCTTCGCGCCGGTGATTAACACCGTCGTGACCGCGTGGGAGCGCGGCTTGGTGGGCCAATTGCAAGGCTTCTTCATCGCCGGGCTGATTTTGGTGATCGCCGGCGCGGTAATGGTGCTGGTCTTCGCGCCAAAGGGCCACCCACCGGCGAAACCCGCGCCGGTGATTGAACCGCCAGCGCCCGTTTCGCAAGAGGAAACCGAAGGCAGCGGCGTTTAGCTTCTAGCAGCGGAGCGCTACGTCCCGCGCACGCCGCCAAACCACTCGATCTGCTTCCGCGGGCAAAACGTGAACCCACGCTCCTGGCAATGCTCGCGCACCCACGGCGAGCGGCGCTCGAGTTCGTCGGCGCTTGTCCCCTGTGGCATCAGCAGTACGCGCTCGGGATCGAAGCCGGCGAGCTCGGTGAGTAGCGCGTCGAGCTCCATCAAGTCCCTGGGCGTGTCGACCACAAACTTCAGTTGATACGGCGCGAGCGCCATCAGTTTGCGGATCACGTCGGGCCGCCAGCGGGAGCGCTCGTGGCGGCGGCTCCAGTGCGGGTGGGTGTCGCGGTCTGGCGTGGAGTTACCCAACTTAGGACTTATCGACATGAGATTGCAACTCACCGGCAGATAGAGCGTGCCGGCGGTTTCGATCGTCACATGCCGGCGGATTTGGCGCAAGCGATCGCACAGTGGCAGGAGCTCGGCGAAGAGCATGGGCTCGCCACCGGTCAGCACCACATGCCGGCAGTCCCACTCCTCCACCTCGGCGACGATCTCATCCACCGATAAATCCTGCCCTTCCGGCTTCCACGACGCGAAGGGCGTATCGCAGAACCAGCACCGCAGGTTGCAGCCACTCGCGCGCACGAAGACGCTCGGCGTGCCGGTGAGCAAACCCTCGCCTTGAACGCTGCGATAGATCTCCGCAATTTTCATGAAGAATTACGATTTACCACAGAGAGCACAGAGGACACAGAGAGGAAAAAGAGGGGGAAGTGAGAGCTTTAGTTTGCAATTCGGGCGATTCCTTGCTTCATCCGTTCGACGTTGAAATTGAGGAGCAGACCTAGCTTCTTTCCGCTGAGTTTGAGATGCGAAAGAAGTTGCGCATTGAAAATGGGGTGCATCTGATCAACGGCTTTTAATTCCACGATTACTTGCTCATCAACCAATAAATCAGCTCGATATCCGCACTCAAGAGATAAGTTATCATATCGAATTGGAATCGAAACTTGTCGCTCGACCTTTCGACCTCGTTTCAACAATTCATAGGCAAGGCACGCTTCATAAGTCGATTCGAGCAAGCCGGGCCCAAGTTGTCGATGCACCGCAATCGCAGCATCAACGATCTCCCCACTTATCTCATTAAGATCAAATCTTGGCGGATACTTTTCTTCTCTTTCCTCTCTCTGTGTCCTCTGTGCTCTCTGTGGTAAATCTTCTGCTGGATCAATCATCCCTAGGTCGGCGAAGCCCTTCAATCGCAACAAGCACGCATCACAGTCGCCGCAGGGGGCGCCATCAAGGCCAGGGGAATAGCAAGTGTGAGTGAGGCCGTAGTCAACGCCAAGTTGCAAACCGCGGTGGATGATTTCGGATTTGGTTAGATGGATCAACGGGGTGTGGATACGGAACTTCAGTGTGCCTTCGACGCCCGCCTTGGTGGCGAGGTTCGCGACCGTCTCAAACGCGGCGATGAACTCGGGGCGGCAGTCGGGGTAGCCGCTGTAGTCCACGGCGTTCACGCCGATGAACAGCTCGGCTGCCCCCACCACTTCAGCATAGCCGAGCGCCAGCGACAAAAAAACCGTGTTCCGGGCCGGGACGTAGGTGATGGGGATGCCGTGCGACATGGCGGCCTCATCGCGGCCGTGCGGTACGGGCAGGTCGGCGGTGAGCGCACTGCCGCCTAGTTCCCCCAGGCCGATTCGCAGCACCCGGTGCTCCGTTACGCCCAGCATTTCCGCCACCTTGGCGGCGGATTCTAGTTCGAACTTGTGCCGCTGGCCGTAGTCGATGCTGAGCGCGTAGAGCTGATAGCCCTCTGCCTTGGCAATGGCGGCCGTCGTAGCGGAATCAAGCCCGCCGGAAAGTAAGACAACGGCTTTCTTCATCGCAAAGTTTGAAATTTGGAACCCTGTTAGCGCTCCCCCCATCATGCCACAATGGGGGCATCATTTCCACGGAGCCCAAACTGAGTATGTCCGAGCCGCGTCAATTGCTGGAAACGTTCCCGAATCAGTTCCCGCATCGGGATTACAAGATCGAAATCCGCCAGCCGGAGTTCACGTCGCTCTGCCCCAAAACGGGCCAGCCGGACTTCGCGACCATCACCATCAGCTACACGCCGGACAAAGTGTGCGTGGAACTCAAAAGCCTGAAGTTTTACCTGCAAAGCTATCGCGAGCGCGGCATCTTTTACGAACACGTCACCAACACCATCCTGGATGATCTGGTGATGACCTGCCAACCCCGCTGGATGAAAGTCGAAGCCTCCTTTAACGCCCGCGGCGGCATCACGGAAATTGTCACCGCCGTTCACTCGGCCAATTACTGATCCGGAAATGGGTAACGCGGATGAGCGCGGATAAAGTCAAATGTTCCATCCTTTTCCCACTGACTACTGACCACTGACAACTGACGATTTAGAGAATCCGCGCATATCCGCCGCATCCGCGTCCCCCTCTTAGAGCCCTGAATAACGCCAATGCCCGCCGCACCGCAAGTTTTGCTTTCTGGTTTTGCTGACGAAGCCTCCATCCACAAGACGGCGGCGGAGCAGTTCTCGGCGTTCGCAGCACTGGGGCTTGAGTACTACACGCTGCGGTTTATCGATGTTGGTGGCGGCGTGAAGAACGTGATGGACCTCACCAAGAGTGAGATCACGAAACTGCGGCACATTGAAGATGAGTACGGCCTCAACGTCTCGTCAATCGGTTCGCCCATCGGCAAGGTAAAACTGCTCGATGTGGAAGATGGCTCGAAAAACCGCTATGTGAAGTTCGACCGGTATCTGGAAAAGGATGTCAAACACGCCTGCGAGTTAGCCCACGCGTTTGAAGCCAAACTGATTCGCGGGTTTTCGTTTTACCACCCCAAGGGGACCGATCCGAAAGATCACCTCTCGCAAGCGGTCGATCAGCTCGGCAAAATCGCCGAGACCGTGCATCGCAGCGATTTAACGTTCGGCCTGGAAGTGGAAGCCAACCTCATCGGCCAGAACGGCCAGTTGATGGCGGAACTACATCGGCAAGTCGATCACCCCGCGATGGTGACAATCTTTGACGGCGGCAACTTGGTCAGCCAAGGCTACAGCACCATCGAATGCTTCGAGCAGTACTTGGCGATGAAACCAAGTCTGGGATGGGTCCACGTGAAGGATTACAGCGATCCCCAGATGAAGCGGACCGGGCACGTAGAAGAGGATAAATTGAAGAACTTCGTCCCCATAGACCGCGGCGACAGCGGCTACGATTTGGTCTTCCGCGAGCTGCGCGAATCGCTCCCCAAACTCGAAGCCAAGCTCAAACGCCGCGGCATCCCTGGTGTGTTTATCGATCTGGAACCACACGTGAAAGGAGGCGGCCAATTCGGCGGCTACAGCGGTCCCGACGGCTTCGGCGTGGCGCTTCGCGCTCTCTGCCGGATGCTCGATTATCTGGAAATCGGCTATCACCTGCGCGATTTCGAGGACGTGTGCTGCGCACGCGGGTTCTAACAAGCTTTAAGATCCTTCCCCTCCCCAAACCGGCTGGCGTCAGCCCCCGGAGTGAACGGGGATTCGTCGCCCTCGGTCGCCCTCCGGTGGCTAACGCCCTCCGGCTCGCGAGCGCTTCCGGCGCTCAAACTCTTGCCGTCTTCACCGCTTCCTTGAGCAGCCGCGCTGTACGGCCAGCGTAGAAGCCCGCCACCAGCATCGCGACGCAACTGCCGATCATTTGCACGCCGAGGAGGTCAGGCGCCATGAGTGCGAGCACCGCGCCAGCGGTGACCACGGTCACGCTGATGCCGAACTTCACGAAGGCGAATTCTTTGTGCTGCCGAAAGTTGGCAACGCCGATGTTGTGTCGCGCGTTTTGGTTGGCCAGCGCGCGCAGCGCCGACATATCGGTCGTTGTTTCCGGCGCTGATCCACCGCGGCGCATTTCGTCGAGGCTGGTGAGCGGTTCTTCCGGCGGTGTGTACTCATCTGCCGCGCTGGGTACGACCGGCGTCCATTGAGGCTGAGCGGGCGCCACGGGCTTTGAAGCTGCGCTGCTGAGCGTTGCGCTACTGGGGGTTGCGCTGCGAGTCACCACCTGCTCAACGGTGGGGGGCGCTGATTCACCGCGCATCCGCTGCAGGAGCCGTTCCATGTAGTCGTCAATCGATTCGTCCTCGTCGCTGTGTTCCAGCGGCGCGGGGCGGGTGATTGCCGGAGCCTGGGGAGCAATCGGTTCGGACGGGGCATCCTCCTCCAAAAGGTGGGCGTAGCGTTCGATGAACGAAGGGGAGCTCGCCGCGGGCATGGGGGCGTCCGGAGGCGGTGTGAATAGCGCGGATAACGCTTTAGGCTCACTCGCGAAGGGGGGTACTTGTTCCTCGTCCACCGTTTGAGGCAAATCAGCTTCCGCTTCCGGCTGGCCGACTTCAGCAGCGTGCATCTCAACTGGCTCTTCTGCCGCCATCGAAACGGCTGGTTCAGCAACGGCTGCGTCTGCTGAAGCAAGCGTCAGCAGGTCTGCGGACGGACTCCCTGGAGCGTCTCCCTCCCCGACCGACGCAGCCGATGGCAGCACATCGGCGAGCGACCAACTTTCAGCGGCGCAGGATTTCTCGCCCGCCGAATCCAACAGAGCGGACTCACTCGCAGTAATCGGCGGCGACCAATCGCTGGCTTCTTCCGCGAAGGGATCGGGGCATGAGTCGTCAGTGTTCGGTTCGCTCAAGTTTTCTGCGAACTCGGCATTCTCGGTGAATGCGGATTGTTCGGTGGCGCCCCAGAGGTCGACCGGTGAAGATATTCCTTCGGGCGACTGATGGGCGGCGTCGCTTGCGGAGTAAGCCGCTTCCACTTCCCACAGCCCCGCCGACTGCGGCGGTGAAACTTCCTGCTGCGCTGGCGCCGGGGTTGCGGTGGCGAATGCTTGGTCGGGGTGCGGGCCAGTCTTCCAGCCGCTGAGATCGGCCGCGAGCTGCGGTTCCGGTTCACGTGCTGTCGACGGAACGGCTGTCGGCTCGGGAGTGGAGTCCAGCGTGAACTCCGCCCACGGGTCGGGGGCGCCGACTCCCAATGCTTCGACGGGCGATTCGACTTCAGCTACCGCTGCCGGCTCGTTCGCCGGGGCCGCGCGCAGTTCTTCGCACTGGCGCTCCAGCGCTTCCATTTCAGTTTGCAATCCGACCAATTCGCGATGCAGCTCCTCCATCTGTTGATTAATGAGCCGCAGTTCATCGCGCTCGGCGGTGACGGCGGCCAATCCGGCGCGCAAGAGATCCAGTTCGTACGCTTGCGCGGAGGCTGAGTCGCGCTCGGTGCGCAGGGCTTGGGCGACTCGACCCAGACGCCGGCGACTGGACGTGAGCCGCTCGCGCAAGCGCTTGACGGTGGAGTCAGCTTCCGGCGCCCGCGGGGCGGCAGGCGGCCCAACGGCGGCGGCCAGCGGGAGAAAGTCCTTGGTCTCGGCTTCGGTGCAAGGAGTCGACTCCTCAGTGGCTACCAGCGCCGGTTGAATAGGCACCTCCCAAACGGGGGTGAGCGCACGCTCAGACGCCACGGGCGTCAAGTAAGTTTTGACCACCGGTGCGGCGACAAGCACTTCGACCGCCACCGAATCGCCGCTGCCCTGCGCTGCCTGCCACGGCTTGAGCAAGTGCGCCGGCACCGCGGTCAGAGCCCGCGACCCTGCGGAGACAACTTCAACCGGGCTGGGTGTCTTTGATTCGAGCGGGCCGCCCGTCCGTTCCGGGGCGGGGGCAACCTGCGGTGGCTCGACCGCATTCGGATTATCGGCAAGCTCAATTGGCGCCGCCGGTTCGTCGAGCGCCAGATCGGCCGCGATCATTTCCGCCGCTTCATCGACGGCGGCGATGGGTTCCTCGACTTGCTCGGCAATCGATTCCGCGAAACCTTCGTTGCTGGCTGGTGAGTGGATTTCCACCAAACAATCGCCAATCGAAAGTCGGTCGCCACAGGCGAGCGGTGCTTCGCTAAAGCTGCGGCCGTTGAGCAGCGTGTTGTTGGCCCAGCGACGGACCGAGAGGCCCGTGTCGGTGCGCGTGATGAGGCAATGCATCGGGCGCAATCCCGGCGCCAAAAGCTGCACTGTGCAGCGCGGCCCGGCGCCCAGGCTAATGGTGCGGTCCGCCACGCGGGCGATTCTCGGCGGTAGCCCGGGCGTGGTGACGTGCAGTTCCAGCACGTCGTCAACCGTTCCGCGGAGGTCCGGGCCAAGGTTAGAGAGTCCGGCGGGGCGTTCAGTTAGCAGCAAGTTCGACATGATGCAGTAGCTGGCGTTTTTTCTGCCAATTCTCGAGGTGCGCGCGAACCTCCGCCGCACCGGGCGGACTTTCGCTCGTAGGGATGTACGTCGCGGGAAGGCGGGGGTCAAAGTTTACCAACCGCAGCCGGCGACTCCGGACAAAACTGACAATTGGCCTGAACCGCCTGGACCGGTGGTGACGATTACCGAAGTGCCGTGAAGCGCCAGTCGCGGTCGAAAAGGCGTGCCGAAATCGGCCCGGGCCAGTCCAAATCAGCCCCTGGGGGGTGGTCAAGCACTTGCCCAAAAACGGCGGAAAAATACAAGTTCAGAAAATCGTGAGCCGGGCGACCCAATTCGCCCGGGTTGCGTACTATATTTCGGATGCCGGCCGCTACGCCGGCCAGCGGTTCCAAACGTCGCATGCTCCACCCAGTTATCCGGTGAATCGTGCGGGGCAGCCTTTTAGCAGGTGAGCCTCGACAACCCCTCGGAATTGGCCTGAAGCGGCCTCCCAAGTTCCGCTGCCGCGAACCCGAATCACGCTTTTCCCAAGGGCGATTCGGTTGCGATCCGAGGCATCAGGAACAGACTGGGTACCACGGGGCGACTTCTTAAGCCGCCGGTGATGGGCCCCCAATTGAGAGGCGCTCCCACCATGGCACGCAACGATTCGGCGACACTCAAAATGAAGGAACTGCTGACCAAGCGACGGGATGCCCTGCGCAAGGCCTTGGCTGGCGATTTGAGCCTGCTTAAACAACTGAACGAGCAGGCCAGTGGTGACGTGGTCGATTTCGCCATCGACGCCGCTCAGGACGAAATCAATTCGCAGCTCGCCGAGGTGGAAAGCCGCGAATTGGGCAATATCGAAAAGGCCCTCGAACGGATGAAGCTGGGCGTCTACGGCCGGTGTGAAGTCTGTACCGATAAAATTGCCGTGGCCCGCCTGAACGCTTTGCCGTACGCCACTATGTGCATCGAATGCCAACGCGCCTCGGAAGATGGCACGCTAGACGACCGCCGGGTGAGCGATTGGAGCAATGTGAGCGACGGTAACGAAGCGGAAGTATCGCTCACCGACCTCGAAATGTAGACTTTCAAGCGATCTGGCCGGCGCCAAACCGGCCGCCGCGAGGTATAATCCAGGGGCCGGCGTCCGCACCGCGCGAATGCCGGCCCCTGTTGCGTTGAGACGTCGATTTTTTCATGAGCCCCCGACGCCCCTTTTGGGGAAACGTCGGGAGAGCAGCCTCACACAAAACTCTCTATGTCGCGGCTGTTAAACCTTGCCGTCTTTGCTGCGCTTACGGGTTCGGCTTTCGCACCCGCAAACGCCCAAGGCCCCACGCTCACCCCTGTTCCGGCGACGCAAGTCTCGAGCGCCGAATCTCCCGAACGCATCCAGGCGTTCGAGGAACTTGCTCGTGACGTTGCCGCCATGCAGCCCCAGTTAGGGCTCATCACGCGCGTGGTCAAGCTCGTCACGCCAAGCGTGGTGCATATCGAAGCCCGCCCGCTGAAAGAATTCCGCGTGCGGTCCGACATGCAAGAAGCGGGTTCTGGCGTGGTGGTGAATTTCGATGGCGCCAACTACCTGCTTACCAATCGGCACGTTATCAAGAACTCGGCTGAACCTTACATTCGGATTCAACTGGCGGACGGCCGCGTGACCACTCCGAACCGCATCTGGAGCGACGAGAATACCGATGTCGCCGTGATGCAAGTGAGCGACACACGCCTCACCCCGGCGCATCTGGGCAACAGCGACACGGTCGAAATTGGCGAATACGTGCTGGCCGTTGGCAGCCCTTTCGGCCTGAGCCAAAGCGTCACCCGCGGAATTATCAGCGCAAAAGGGCGATACAATCTCGACCTCGGCGATGGCGCCGTCGATTACCAGAACTTTTTGCAAACCGATGCGGCGATAAACCCCGGCAACTCCGGCGGCCCGCTCATTAACATGCGGGGCGAAGTGGTCGGGCTGAACACCGCCATCGCCAGCAACTCCGGCGGCAATGAGGGGATTGGCTTTTCGATTCCCATCAACATCGTGACCCGTATTGCTCGGCAGCTTATTACCGGTCGCGAGATTGCCTGGGGCTTCTTGGGCGTGAAACTTGATGGCTACTTTGATGAACAGCGCGCAAAGGCGGCGGGCCTGCCGCAACTGGTTGGCGCCCGCGTGAAGGGAGTGGAGCCGAACTCCCCGGCAGCGCTTGCCGAATTGCGTGAAGACGATGTGATCATCGCGTTCGATGGCGTGCGGATTGAAGACGACGAGCACCTGATTAGCCTGGTAAAGCTCGCCGAAATCGGCCGCCCGGTGGAAGTGGTTGTCGTCCGTGGCGGTTCCCCTTGGCGGACCCGCGTTGAACTGAGCAACCGCCCCGCCTCGGAACTGAGCGAGTGACGAGACGTACCGAAGGAGCCCCCTTCTTCGGGTTGATGGGCAACCGCGATCCACGGAGCGCCCGATTAGCTTTCTCCTCACCACGCAACTCGTGAAAAATCTGCTACTCGCCTACGTCGCGCACCCCCGCATTGCTGGGGGTCGTTCCCCAATTACCTCCGTGTTAGACTAACCGATCCGCGGGTAATCCCCGGCATCCAATTCACACACACTCCTCCGGAGCCCCAGGCATGTCCGAAGAAATCGCCGAAGAACCACAGCAACAACGGACCCGTGTCGAAGTCGACGACAAGGGCGCCATGTGTACCTACGCCAACTTCTGCCGCGTGACCGGAACGCCCGAGGAGCTAATCCTCGATTTCGGCCTGAACGCCCAGCCCTTCGGCGTGCCGACCGAACCGGTGGAAGTGAAGCAGCGGATCGTGACCAACTACTACACCGCCAAGCGCATGCTGCAAGCGCTGCACATGAGCGTCGCCCGCCACGAACAAGCCTTCGGCGTGCTGGAGACCGACGTCCAAAAGCGCGTCATCAGCCGCGGTTAGTGCTTTTTATCCACCTGAGAGAATCAACAGCGAGCCGGAGAGCGTCAGCTCCCGGAGTGGCGCCCAGCCCAGGCCACTCCGGGGGTTAACGCCCTCCGGCTCGCGGCATTCTTGCTTTCCCGCCATGCGCAGCATCTACCTCGACTACGCCACCACCACCCCGCTCTGCCCCGCCGCCCAGCAGGCGATGTTGCCGTTCCTGGCCGAGCAGTTCGAAAGCCCCGACGGCTGGGGCCCCGGCGCCGAAGCGGTGCGGCAAGCGGTTGAAGATGCGCGCTTCCGCGTGCGGCGGGCGATTGGCGCCCACGACGTTTGCCCGCTGTGGTTTACTTCGGGGTTGTGGGAGAGTTTGCAAACGGCAGTGCTTGGATCGGTGGAGCGAAAGCGTCGCGGCATCTTGTTGAGCCCGTGGGAACATGCAGCCGTGAAGGCCGCGGCTAACGGCTGCGGGGATGTGACCATTCTGCCGTGCGATGCTGATGGAATTGTTTCAGCACGAGCGGTGGAAGATTTATTGAGCGACGACGTTGCGGTTGTCTCGATCGCCCATGCCAGCGCGACTACCGGCGTGCTGCAACCGATTCCCGAAATTGCCGCGGTCTGCCAGCGGCATGGCGTGAAGTTGCACGTTGATGTCTCCTCCACATTTGGCGTGCAGGAAGTGGATGTGACGAAACTTGGCGCCGATATTGTGTCGCTCAGTTCCGAACATGTTTACGGCCCTAAGGGCGTCGGCGCCCTGTGGATCAAGAGCGGCGTGCTGATCCGGCCGCTCTTCGTGGGTGATGACCACGGCGCTGCGCGCGTGGGTTTTTACAATCCCGCGGGAATCGTTGGCTTCGGGGCCGCCGCCCAACTGGCGAGCGATCGCGTGCACGAGTCGGCGCCACGAATGCGGATGCTGCGCGACCAGCTCGCCCAAGAACTTCGCGCGGCGCTGGGTGATGAGCTCACGATCTGGTCCGCCGCCGCCCCCCGCGTACCAAACGTGCTCGCATGCTCACTTGGTAGATCGTACGATCATCATGCGCTCGCCAGTTCGCTCAGTGATGTGGTAGCCGCTGTGGTGACTTTGCCCGAAAAATTGGCCGGTAGCAACGCGACGGCCCTCCGCCTCTCGGTGGGCTGGTATGCCGACGAAGACGAAGTGTCCCGGGCGGCGAGTGCGATTGTTGATGCCTGGGAACGCGCCTCTTAAAGCACGCAGAAGCGGAAATTTTCGGCCAAAGTGGCCGCGCAACCGGTGGGGGGAGCCCACAGTTCCGCGTGCGGGAAATCTCTTCGGTGGTACCCTCGCGATGGCCGGTCGGGTAAACTGGGAACTCACCGACTTCCCGAAATCTGGTTTCGGGCGATTCCCCTGTGATGTTGCACCTTGAGGTTAAGTCTCATGAAGTTTCGTGTTGCGCGCGTTGCTCAACTGGCCGTCGCCCTGTGTTCCTGCTGCAGTTTCGCGCCCCTCGCGAGCGCGGCGCCCACCGTTTTCTTCGGCCGCGATGACAACACGGCGCTGATGACTTCGTTTCCGAATTCGCAGGCGGCGTTCAACCAGTTCACCGCGACGCTCAGCTCGTTTGGCGTCGATAACATCGATTCTGCGGTCGGCTTTGCCCCGACATTGGCGTTTGGCGCCACGGGCATCACGGCCAGCACGCAGGGTGTGTTTGCCCAGAATGCGCCAACATTTCAGATCGGCTCGCAAGCCTTGTTGGAAGCAGACGCGTTTGGCCCGCCGCTGGTCAGCACCGCGTTCAATTTCAACACGCTGATCACGTCGTTCGGACTGTATGTGATCCAAGGGGGTGATGCCGCTAACAACAACCCCACCACATTCCGCCTCCGCAACACTGTGACCAATGCCGTTGCGGATGTGCCGGTGCAAGTGGGGCCGAACTGGGGAAACAACAATGTTTTTTTCTTGGGCGTGACGGACACGGCGCCCTTTAACCAAGTCGAAATCCTTGAAAGTGTCGACGGCGACGGCATGTTGTACGACAACGTCGTCGCCGGGGGGGCTGTTCCAGAGCCGAGCGCCGTGGCGCTCGCGCTGTTGGGTGTCGTCGGAGGACTCTTGGGGCTGCGGCGCGGCTAAACGCTCCTGCAGGTTGGCGATGGTCCGCTCCGCTTCCGCCGGATAAAATACGCTACTCGATTCACCGGGCAGGAGAGTGCGTTGGCACCCGTCGCGTGTTACCCGCAGAACTTCTTCAATTTGCACTAATTTCGCTCCGCAGTGGCGCCTGTTCATGGGTCGGGCTGGTGGTGCTCGGCATGGCCGCGCAGTCGTTGCCCGCGATGGAGCTGTTGGTGGCCGATCGGCTCTCAAATAGCGTCTACCGCTACAATGCTGCGGGCGAACTGCTCGGCACGGTGGTGGATCACTCGGCCGACTTGAATCAGCCCACCGGGATTGCGCTCTCGCCGGACTTTACCGAGCTGTACGTGTCGAGTTCGCAGAGCAACCAGGTGCTCAAGTACGCCTACAACCGGGCGACCGGCGTGGCAACGAGCCCCGCAATCTTTGCCGATGCAAACGACGGCCTCGCATTTCCTAATGACATCGCATTCAGTCCCGATGGCAGCCTCATCTACGTCGCCAATCTGTCCGGCGGGGTATCGCGGTTCGCACGGAACGGCGCCAGCGCGGGGCCCAAGCTGCTGCTTCCAACTTCGGACCCGCAGGTGGAGACGCCCACCTCCGCTCTCGCTTTCACACCCACCGGCAAGCTGCTGGCCGGGGCGTTTCAAGACGCCAGCGGCGCCGGCGGCGGCGTGGCGATCTCAAATGCGGCCGTGACGGCATTGACCGATTATCTCATCGAACCTCGGGCGGACATCAACGGCGCCACGGGCCTGATGATTCGGGAGGGCTATTTGTATGTCGCGGGACTCTTTTCGTTCAACATCCGTCGTTTCAGTCTGGCCGACGGAGAGCTTGATGCGACTTGGGGAATCTCCGGAGTCGCGTTTCCACAAGATTTAGCGCCGGCGCCCGACGGCAATGGATTTCTGGCGGGCATCCTGGGTTTTGCCGGCGGCAGCGGCAACATCTCCCGCTACGCGTACGATGGCACGCTGCTGGGAACGTTCGCCACCGCGAGCGCGAGCGGATTTACCGAGGCGACGGCGCTGGCGATTGTTCGGCCCCCGCTCCTGGGCGATTTCAACGATAACGGCGTCGTCGATGCCGCCGACTATGTGGTCTGGCGCGATGCAGCGCCCACCGCCAACTTGCCCAACGACGATACGCCCGGCGCCGTGGATGCGTCCGATTACGCCGATTGGCGGGCGAACTTCGGTCAGTCGGGCGCGGCGAGTGCCGCAGTCAGCGTTGCTCGGGCCATCCCTGAACCGACAAACTGGCTGCTAGTGCTCATCGGAATCAGCACGGCTCGAGCGCTCCGCACCGACCGTTAGCAGCGAAATACGCCCGGCGATGATCTCCAAACTCCGTTCTAAGCACCGCATCGATGGCTTCCGCTTGAGGCCCCGCCGCGTCGCATTCACGCTTGTCGAACTGTTGGTGGTGATCGCCATCATCGGGATTCTGGTTGCGCTGTTGTTGCCGGCGGTGCAAAGCTCCCGCGAGGCGGCCCGCCGCACGCAGTGCGTGAGCAGTCTCAAGCAGTTGGGGCTAGCGCTGCACAATTACGTTTCGGCCCAGCGGCATTTTCCGCCCGGTTCGGTCGCCAAAACTTACGACAGCCAGCCCAATCACCCCCAAACGTTCTACCGCTGGTCGGCACTCGCGCATGTGCTCCCGTATATCGAGAACCAAACGGCGCGCGATGCGCTTGACCTCTCGTTGCCGCTCTACATGCCGGGAGCGGGCTACCCCATTGCCGAACGCAATCAAGCGGGCGTTGCGCTGGTGCTGCCCGAGTTTCTCTGCGCCAGCGATCTCGGTCGACCCGCCAAGTCGACTTGGGGCCCAACGAACTACGTGGCGAGCGCTGGTTCTGGCGCGGGCGGCGGCACGCCGTTTGACACGGATGGCGTCTTCTACGTGAATTCGGAAACGACGTTCGCGAATCTCATCGATGGCAGTTCACATACCGTCGCGATGAGTGAAAGCCTGCTTGGTGAGGACACCCCGCGCGATGCGAGCAGCAGCTTCATTGGCGCCACGCCCGAGCGGAGCTACAAGTTCACGCTCGGCTTTACCGCCGCCGCGGAACTCACCGACGCCCGGTGCAATGGCGGCCAGAGCTATAATTCGTCGCTCGGCAACGGTAATGACCCGCGCGGCTTTGCGTGGTGTAGCGGCGAGTACCGCTCCGCGACTTACAACCACTATTACAACCCCAACGCCCCGAACTTCGACTGCATCACTTCGGTCACGGTCGACCCCACGCTCCCGCCCAAGCGCCTCTTCGCCGCATACGGCTGGCGGGCTGCCCGCAGCGCTCACCCCGGCGGCGTGAACATCTTGCTGGCCGACGGCAGCACGCATTTTAAGAGCGACACGGTGGAGCTTTCGGTGTGGCGGGCGTTATCGACGCGCGAAGCGCAAGATCAGAATTGAGCGGGAGAAGTCAGTAGCATCACCGTCCCATCCCCATCTGCAAGTTCCGGCTGTGCGCCATCGCATCCTCCGCCATCGGGATGTAGCGCATCTCACCCGTTGCAGCGTAGGCGCGCTGGCAGGTCACGCTTAGAGCGGTGTAGCTGAAGGGGTCGTTCGGCTCGAGTTCGCACACTCTGTTGGCGGCGGCGATGGCTTCTTCTTGGCGGCCTAGCCGCTGCAAGACCACAGCGCTGGCAGCGTAGCCCAGGGCATAATTCGGGTCGATCGCGAGGGCGGCCTGGAGTTTCTCTAAAGCGCCGGCGTTATCGCCTTTGGCTTTCAGTTGGTCCGCTGCATCGTACAGCTTGTGGATATCGCTCATGGCAATTTGGTAGGATGGGTTGACCGCATGAGCGGCAACCCATCAGGGGTGAAAACGAGCTTTGGGCCGTGATGGGTTACCGCTAACGCGGATAACCCACCCTATAGGTGTGTGCTAGCGACAGCGAAGTAGCCATTATTCTAACGATTTTCGGCGCCGCTGGCGAAGCCCCACGTTTCGCTAGAATCCGCTAAGTCCCCGGAACCTCTCCGCCGATACTTTTCTTGGCGAGCTTTCGCTCCGCACCGACAACAGCCGCCGGTCACCGCTTCCGCTAGCGTGCCGGCTGTCGGCCGAAATCGCTCCAACCGACAAGGACGTCTTGTGGCCATTCATCCCTTGGCGCTGGTCAGCCCGCGCGCCACTCTCGGCGCCGGCGTTTCTGTGGGCCCCTTCTGCGTGGTGGAAGACGATGTCGTCATCGGCGCCGGCACGCAGCTTGCCGCCCGGGTGAGCATCAAGAACGGCGTGCGGATGGGCGCGGCGAACATGGTGGAAGAGGGCGCCGTCATTGGCGGGTTGCCCCAGCATCTGAAGCGTCAAGAGAATCCAGGCCTGGTGGTCATCGGCGACCGCAACACCATTCGCGAGAATGTGACGATCCATCGCCCGATGGCGAAAGAGGGCGTTACGTCGCTGGGCAACGACTGCCTGCTGATGGTGGGCGCCCACATGGCGCACGATTGCCACGTGGCCAATAACGTGGTGCTCACCAATAACGTGATGCTGGGCGGACACGTAACCGTCGGCGAGCGGGCGAACATTGGCGGCGGCGCCGCGGTGCATCAGCACTGCCGCATCGGTCGGCTGGCGATGATCGGTGGCATGGCCCGCGTCACTCAAGATGTCCCGCCGTTCGTGATGATCGACGGCGATACCGCGCTGGTCGT
This sequence comes from Pirellulales bacterium, assembly GCA_022841705.1. Taxonomy (GTDB): domain Bacteria; phylum Planctomycetota; class Planctomycetia; order Pirellulales; family Lacipirellulaceae. Next base: position 1,415,199 of record JALHQZ010000001.1, on the reverse strand, counting down.
CGGCCTCAACCGCATCGGCCTCCGCCGCGCGGGGCTCAATCTCGCTCAGATCAACGAACTCAAGGAAGCGTACCGGCTGATCTACCGCAGCGGGTTGTCGTTTACCGAGCGCCTCACCATGCTCTCCGAGAATTTCCCGACGGGTCCCGTGACCGAGTGGGAGGAATTCTATCGCGGCGGCACCCGTGGCTTCGTCCGCGAACGTCGGACTCCACCAGGCGCGACGATCCGCCCGCTGATCGACGAAGAGTTGGAAGTCGGCGTCGAGTCCGAACGCAAAGCACGCCGCGCGGGGTAAACCACGTAGGCCGGTCTCACCGAGACCGGCGGCCCTCGCACAGCGAAGGCGCCGAATGGGTAGCGAATAAACTCGGTCACGGAGAGACCGGTCCACGTAGACCGCCAGTTTCGGAGAAACTGGCCTACGTTAGCCCAACTTCGCCCGCCGGGCTTCATTACGCGCCTTGAGGCCCGCTTTCGCTTCAGCTTTTTTTGCCTCGCGGGCTTCACGCTCGGCGACGGCGGCGGCGGCGAGGTCTTCACCGGCCACCAGCGAGGTGAGCTCGGTGGTGAGCTTCTTCTTCAAATTGCCGCCGAAGCCGACATGCACCACCTGCACGCGGCCATCCTTGCCGATGATGATCGACGTCGGTAGGCCTTCCACAGAGTACTTGTTGCCCACTTCACCCTCGGTATCCAAGAGGACGTGCGGTGTGAGACCTTTTTCCGTCAAGAAAGTTTTCACCGTCTCGGCGTCTTCCTGTTGGTTCACGGCGTAGAACTTCACGCCCTGCTCGGCGAAGCCGCCGGTCACCTCCGTGAGCACGGGCAGCGCCATCACGCACGGGCCGCACCACGTGGCCCAGAAGTCGAGCACGATCACTTCCTTGCCAAGCGATTGGGCAATCGGTGTTTCCTCGCCGTCGAGGTTTACCAGCGTGAACTCTGGCGCTGGCTGGCCCAACAGCGGATGCGGTTCTTCGGCTCGGTCGAAAAAGGACTCGACCAGCTCAGCGTCGTCCGGCTCTTCAATGAGAAACGTATCCTTGGCCAAAGGTGCGGTGGTGTTCCAATTGGCGAACTCGTAGGCGGCGTCATAGCTAAAGTCCTTAATGCCCTGCGCGGCGACGCGCTCGCTCATTGCCGCGCCCATGTCGGGAATTAACTTCAAAACCACCGGCTGATCCCCTTGAGCGAACCACATGTCAATTGTCATGCCATTCACCACGAACCGGGCGTGCGTAGCGGCTTGGTCGCCGACCTTGTCATCGCCGATGATCTCTGCCGCGGTGGCGTCCTGCACCATGTCGGCGGTGGTTTGCGGATCGAACAGTCCGAGCGCGATGCGGCCCAAACCGTTGTGCAAGAATCGCGACAGTGGGGACTTCACGAATTCAACTAGGGTACTGGCCTGAGGGGCCAGGGTGTACATCTTTTGGCCCGCGATGTAGGTGAAGGTCTCGGCGCCGTCCGACGTGATGACGATGCCTTCTTCAACCACTTCCGGGGCTAGCGAGAACTTGCCATCCGCCGTGCGCTTGAGCGTATAGGTTTGCTCTTCGGACTGCTCTTGATCGTCAGCCTTCACGTGGAGCGAGAACTTAAGATCGACTTGCGCGCCAGCCGCTTTTGCGATGCTCTCCGCGCTCTTGGTTAGCAGTGCGAGTGCGGCGGGATCAAGCTCCGCAGTTTCGGCAACTTCGGCCGCTTCGTCAGCGGGCGGCTCCGCGACGGCTGCTACTTGGGCCCGCAGATAAGATATCGCCATGCCTAGGCACAGCGCCATCGCTACGAAGGACTTAGTTGAACGCATGGAAAGAACTCCGTAGTGGTTGATGGGTTAGTCGCGTACTAGCTGTACGCACTGCTGGCGTGGCGGTTCGGACGACCGGAGAGCGTCACCCTCCCACGTGGTCGGTGCCAACACAAGCAGCCGCGGCCGATTCTCTCGACCACGGCTGCTTGATTGTGACAACTCCCGGCCCACGGGACAACATGGAACCGCGTGCCAAGTACGATTTCGGGCTACTTTTTGCCGTTCCGCAAGGCCGCTTGGGCGGCGGCCAGGCGGGCGATCGGCACGCGGAAGGGGCTGCAAGAGACGTAATCGAGCCCCACTCGATGGCAGAAGTCGATGCTCGACGGATCCCCGCCATGCTCTCCGCAGATGCCCAGTTTGATCTTCTTGTTGACCGACCGGCCCTTCTGGCAAGCCATGTCCACCAGTTGCCCCACGCCCGTTTGGTCAAGCGATTGGAACGGGTCGCGCTCCAAAATCTCTTGGGCCAGGTAGTCGGGGAGGAACGTGTTTACGTCGTCCCGGCTGTAGCCAAAGGTCATCTGGGTGAGGTCGTTCGTGCCGAAGCTGAAGAAGTCGGCCTCCTCGGCGATCTCGTCGGCGGTCAAAGCAGCCCGCGGGATTTCAATCATCGTGCCGATGGAAATCTTCAGTTCGCCGGCGTACTTCTTCTTTTCGGCCACGCTCTTAATGGTCTCTTCGGTCAGGGCGCGGAGGACTTCGAGTTCTTTCACCGTGCCAACGAGCGGGATCATGATCTCCGGCTTGGCGTCGATCTTCTTGCCCCAGCAGTTGATCGCTGCTTCGGTGATCGCGGTGACCTGCATCACCAAGATCTCCGGATAGGTGACACTCAGGCGGCAACCGCGGTGGCCGAGCATCGGGTTCGCTTCGTGCAGTTGCGAGACGCGCGCCGCGATCTCCTTGACCGGGATGCCGGTGGCGGTGGCAAGTTCCTTTTGGCTCTTGTCGTCGTGCGGCACGAACTCGTGCAGCGGCGGGTCCAACAGCCGCACGGTGACCGGTAGGCCATCCATGGCTTTGAAGATGCCTTCAAAGTCTTTGCGTTGGAACGGCAGCAGTTTCTTGAGCGCCGCTTCGCGGGCCGGCTTGTCAGTGGCGAGAATCATCTCTCGCATCGCGACGATCCGCTCCCCTTCGAAGAACATGTGCTCCGTCCGGCAGAGACCAATGCCTTGGGCGCCGAAATCGCGAGCGCGCTTGCTGTCTTCCGGCGTGTCGGCGTTCGTGCGAACAGCCAAGGTACGGTACTTATCGGCCCAGCCCATCACGGTGGCGAAGTCGCCCGAGAGCTTGGGCACCTGTGTGGCGACGGAACCCGCCATCACTTCGCCGGTCGAACCGTCGATTGAAATGGTGTCGTTGTGATCGAAGGTTTTGCCGCCGACCTTGATCTTGCGGCTTTTTTCGTCGATCTGAATATCACCAGCGCCCGCCACGCAGCAACGGCCCCATCCGCGGGCGACGACCGCCGCGTGGCTGGTCATCCCCCCGGTGCTGGTGAGAATGCCGGCTGCAACGTGCATCCCCTCGATATCTTCGGGGTTGGTTTCCTTGCGGACAAGCATGACCTGCTCGCCCTTGAGATGCCGTTCCACCGCTTCGGCGGCGGTGAAGGCGAGTTTGCCCGCCGCGGCGCCCGGCGAAGCGGGTAGACCCACGGTCAGGAGGCGACCTTCCTTCTTGGCGTCGACCTTGGCTTGTGGCGTAAAGCTCGGCAAGAGCAGTTGCGTCAAGTCCCCGGCCGGGATCCGCATCACGGCGGTCTTTTCGTCGATCAGTTTTTCTTTCACCATGTCGCAGGCGATCTTCACCGCGGCCGGGCCCGTGCGCTTACCGTTGCGAGTTTGCAGCATGTAGAGCGTACCGGTCTCGATGGTGAACTCGATGTCTTGCACATCTTTGTAGTGCTTTTCGAGCTGGTCCTTAATCTTCATCAGCTCGGCGTGAATTTTCTTGTTCCACTTTGGCATTTCGGCCACCGGCAGCGGCGTGCGAATTCCCGCCACTACGTCTTCGCCCTGGGCATTCACCAAGAACTCGCCGTAGAACTTGTTCTCGCCGGTCGAAGGGTTGCGGGTGAAGGCGACGCCCGTGCCGCAGTCATCCCCCATGTTGCCGAAGACCATGCTCTGCACGTTCACCGCGGTGCCTAAGAGGCCAGTGATGTTTTCGACTTGGCGATATTTCACCGCCCGCGGCTGCATCCAGCTTCGGAACACCGCTTCGATGGAGAGCTCCAACTGCGTCATGCCATCCTGCGGGAAAGGCTTGCCGTAGCCTTTTTGGAAGACCTTCTTGTACTCGTCGCATAGTTCAACCATGCCTTCCAGCGGCACGTCGTTGTCGGTCTTGGCGTTGTACTTCTTCTTGATCTTGTCGAACGCTTCTTCGAAGTGCTCGTGATCGACGTTGCAGACCACGTCGCCGAACATATTGATGAGCCGACGATACGAATCGTATGCGAAGCGCTTTTGCCCGGTGGCGTTGGCGAGGCCGGTGACCGCTTCGTCGTTGAGGCCCAGGTTGAGAATGGTGTTCATCATCCCCGGCATCGACGCCTTGGCGCCCGACCGCACGGAGACCAAGAGCGGCGCCTTGTTATCACCGAACTTCTTGCCGGTTTCCTTTTCGAGAATGGCAACCTGCTTCCGCACGTCGTCCATCAGCCCGGCGGGCAGCTTCTTGCCGCTCTTGTAGTAGGCGTCGCAGCATTCGGTGGTGATGGTGAACCCAGGAGGGACCGGCAGGCCGATGGAGGTCATGTCGGCCAGGTTGGCGCCCTTGCCGCCCAGCAGATCCCGCATGGTGGCGTTGCCATCCGTGCGAGTCTTGCCGAAGTAGTAGACCATCTTGTTCTTAGAACCAGACGACGAAGCAGCGGGTTTCTTCTTGGCCATGCCGATGTGTGTCCTGACGAATACCAACCGTGAAAGTAAGGGATACAGAATGGCTGGCGTGAGGAACGTAAACTCCCCCTAACCGGCCAAATTTAATGCAAATCGAATCGGCAATGGTAAAGAGCCGGGGGGCGGTTGGTCAAGGCGGGGGAGCGGGCGAAAAGAGGGCGGAATGCCGTAGCTCTGGGCGGTCGGCCGCTGACCTTGAGAGAGCATCTTGAAAGTAAAGCGATCCAGTTCCCTACTCAAACACCGAGCCTCAAACGACGAGCATCGGGGGGCGTGTGAGACTTGCGGCAGGCAATTCGGGTCGGTGTGGCTGAGACTCCAATTTGTCGGGTGCAGCCGTGGCTCATCGTCTGCCAACGAGTATCACGGCAATTCTCGTCGATTTTCGGTGATCATTATCCAAGGCGCCGCTCGCAGAGTTGACCCTGTGAGGGTAAGACAGAAGTACCAGCAAAAGGGTGTCACCTGACTTAGTAAGCCTGTTCAGCGCGATGATTATTGAATCGCCCTCACTCAACAGTTTGTGTCGAGCGTCATCCCCGTGAGCAGTAACAAATCTATGCCAACCGAAGTCATGCGGGTGAGCGCTGATGATCTCAATCAGGCGGCGTTTCAACGGGCAAAGGCCGTACTGGCGGTCGACGGCTTGGTCGCTTTCCCGACGGAGACGGTCTATGGTCTAGGCGCCAATGCATTTAGCGCTGCGGCCGTCGCCCGAATTTTCACCGCTAAGGGCCGTCCGGCCAACAATCCCCTGATTGTCCATGTCGCCGATGTTGCCGGTGTGGAACGTGTTGCGACCGAATGGCCCGCGAATGCAGCCCGGTTGGCGGAGCGATTTTGGCCTGGCCCGCTGACGCTGGTCTTGCCGAAACGCGCCGAAGTGCCCGACGCGGTGACGGGCGGTGGCCCGACTGTTGCGGTCCGCGTGCCAGCTCATCCTGTGGCGCTCGCGCTGCTGCGGACTTCAGGCCTGCCGCTTGCGGCCCCGAGTGCCAACCGCTCGTCGCAGGTGTCGCCCACTCAAGCCGCACATGTGCTACGGAGCCTCGAAGGACGAATCGATTTAATCCTCGATGGCGGGCCCACCTCGGGCGGCATCGAATCGACGATCATCGACGTCACGACAGAACCGCCGCGACTGCTGAGACCAGGGCTGATCACGACGGCCCAGGTGGAGGCGGTGATTGGTTCCCTTGAACGTCCGGTAACGATGGTCAAGACCTCCGCCCCGCTTCCGGCCCCCGGCATGCTTGAGCGACATTACGCTCCTCGGGCGCCGCTCGAGTGCGTCAGCGAAGCAGGAATGTCGCGCGCCGCGGAACTGTGTGGTTCGGGTTTGCGTGTCGGCTGGGTGAAGCTCGCTCCAATCTCAGTGAATCAGGAAACCCAGGACCAAGTGGGACGTCCAAACCAGATCACGCCCTTAGTAGCGGGATTGGACGCTGGGCTCAACATGCTTGTCGTTGAAATGCCGCTTGATCCGACAGCCTACTCGGCGCAGATTTATGCCACGCTGCACGAGTTAGACGACGCCGGAGTGGATCGCATCCTCGTTGATTGGCCTCCCGAGACCGACGATTGGCTGGCAGTCCGCGATCGGCTCCGCCGGGCGGCAACGCAATGAGTTCGTAAGTTTATGGCTACCGCAGCGAGCTCGCCGGAAAAAGGTAAGGGTGGGCAGCTCAACAACGAGCTGGGTCCCCATTAACACGTTAAGTCCTCCCTATGCGCCGGCGAATCGCGATACACACGCAAGCGGTTCCGATGAAAAGCAGTAATCCCGACGTCGGCTCGGGGACGGGCGCGAAGAACGACGTGACGGCCGCGGCCCACATCTGGCCGTGCGCCTGGAGGCCGACGTTGTTGAAGTGCACGTTATCCCAAAGGTATCCGATGTTGTGGAAGTTGTCGGTATTTGGCCCCTCGAACACGAGTGGGTCGTCGTCGATCACCATCCGTTGACCTGCTACAACTGCGGCCTGCTGCGCCGCGGTCGATGCGTCGTGATACGAAGCGATGGCGACGCCCCACGGCACGTTCCAGCCGGCGTCAATTCGCGACTGTTCAATAATTGTGTTGAGGCGCGAAGCGTAGGTGGAGGTCGACGTGTTCTCTAGCGCGTCCGACTCGCCCTGATGCCAAAGGATCGCGCGTACCCCATTTGGTCCCGTTAATTGCAATGCGTCACGAAGGCGGTTGTAAAGCGTCTCTCCGGGAAGCCAGGTTCGTAACGCTGTGCCACCGCTTCCGACGGAGATGATTCCGACTGGCATGTCGTTTTGGGCAACGAGTACGTTGCCAAACGGGGGCCAGGGAGAACCATCGGAACCGCTCGCGAGGGGCTGCGGATCGTTGGCGTGCTGCCATTGTGGGGCAGGTATGCTCATGAGCGCCGAGACTCGGTCGTTGGCCGTTTGCCGTGGTACGCCGTGGTTCGCAGCGTTAGACTGCCCGGCCGTGATGAAAACGTCGCCGACGCCTACCTTATCGATATCTTGGGAAGCAATCTCGGTAGCGCCGTTGAGAGCACGAACTTGAATTTGATACCAACCGCCGGCAGGCAGCGACAGACGGCCCGCAAAGTCCCCGCGTGGCGAGCCATCGATCACATGCCAGGGCGTGATCGGCGCGCCTCCCGCGTCTGTCGCGCGGGCTTCGATCGACGTTGCCAAGCCCGTATAGGAGCCAGTGATGGGAATGCTTGCCAGATCGACCTCGTTGCGCTGATAGACGGCGCGAGTCACTGGCCCAATGAGGGTGAGCTGCGCAAAAACAGATTCCGCAGTGCCGCACCAATGCGTAATGGCAAGCGCGAAGATCAAACGCAATGCCTTGGCGAATCGCCAGCAGGCGGCAAATGGGGCGAAAGTGAAAGTCATGTTGCCTCGTGATGTCGCGCTCAGACAACCAGCGTTTTTCTGCTGTTAAGTGAATATCAAATCGGAAAAAAACCGCGTAAAACTGGCGCTCAATATCAATTGTGCGGTGTCACTCATTGTATGTACCCAGGCGCTCATGTGCTTTGCAAACATGCTCCCCACAGGATGGAAACGAGCGTAGGGGCAAAAGGGCTTTCATCCAGAATCTATGCAATTTCCCTCGAATTTGCCAGTTAAAGGAAAAATTCATTGAGATGCAGTTCTTTTCATTCCTTCCCACATTCCATGCTCTTCCGTGGTCCCGCTGCCCGCATTTTGCCCCGCCCCCACCTAATTGCGCGTCCTCAGTCGGGCGGTGGCGCGGTTGCCGTTGTTCGAGGCAACCGAAGATTACAAAGCCAAGACGAACACAGCGGCAAGTCTAGCGACATTCGCCGCGTTGGAAGCTCAATTTCCGGTGGTGTTCGGTTCTGCGTGGCGTTTGTCGATTTTCAGGTAGTCGAACAGTCGCCCTTCTAGATCAAACGCTTTGAACTCTAAGGTTCTGCCGTTGACCCCTACCAAACAGTAGTGGTGGCCATGTTTGACGTTGTTTTGGAAATAAGGCTTGATGGGACCTGCGACTTCGAGCCCGCCGCCTCCGCCGCCCGTGACCAGGTAGATCGTCCCGTCTTGTTCGGTCACCTTGTCGTTCTTCAGCGGCCACGAACGCTCGTAAGAATGAATGTGGCCATTCCACACAATGTCGACCCCATACTTGTCGTACAGCCTCGATAACGGGCGCAATCGCTGCTCGCCATATTCGCTCCGGCCACGCCACATATCGCCGTAGTCATCTTCGTCAGAAGAGTACGAGGGATGATGGTAGGAAACAAACTTCCAGACCGCGTCGCTCTCCTTGAGCGCCGTTTCGAGCCACTTCCACTGTTCGCTGCCAGGGCCGCATTCTTTGTTGGAGTCCAGGATAAAGAAATCGGCGTTGCCGTATGTGAATTGGTAGTAGTACTCCGGATCGGGGAGAGACATATAGTCGTAGTAGTATTTCGTGTTTCGCTCGTGATTGCCGATCACCGGAAAGAGGCAAACTCTCGACGCCAGCGGAGAGAGCCCGGGAAAAAACTGCTCCGTCCACTGCCACTTTTCGGGTCCCGTATCGACCAGATCACCCGCAATCACGAAAAAATTGGGACGCTGCATCCAGAGCATGTCGGTCAGCTTTTTCGAGACGCGCGGATTGAACTGGGTGTCGCCGAGCACACCGAAAGCGAATGGCGTTTCCGCATGATTGGCGGTCTGAAATGACAAGAGTTCACTTTCGATCCTGAGGCCTGCAGAATCCTCGGACTCCACGCGGTAAAAATAGGGCGACTCCGTCTCGAGCCCCGTCAGCTCGACCTCGTGCAGCGTCGCGTTATCGCCCACCGCGATTGATTTTGTCTCCGCGTCGGGTCCAAACTTCACGCGGCTAGTCGCTGTTTGGTTTGTCTCCCACATGACGGTGATCGAAGATTGCGTCACCATCTGCAAGTACGGGCGAACAACGAACTGCAAATCATTGTCGGGACGGACCGCGGGCTCCGCCGCGGCCACGGCGCTCCACTCCTCGCTGTCGTGGGCCACCCATTTCTCGGTCGCGGCGATATCGTAGATGGCTAGATCGCGAATCAACCCGCGATGAAACACAGACTCGTCGGTGTCCGCGGCCGCTCCAATCGCGCAGCGAGTTCGGGCGCCATACAGAATCGAACCGTGCTGCTCATCGCTTGTCGCTTCGAGTTGGCCATCGACGTAGAGTTGCATCTGCCGACCGTCGTAGGTGGCGACCACCCGATAAGCGCGCCCAGGCTTCAAGGGAGACTTGGCCTCGATGATCGTCATGCGGCCATTACCATCGTCGCGGTCGGCACTTGCCAAACCGAAACAAAACGCGCGTTCGTTGTATCCCAGGAACCACCCCTTTTGTCCCTCGCCATGAATCTGGGTGAGACTAACGACCGCGGCGCCGGCGCGCGGGCGATCAACCGTCAACGTGGAGGCGACCGTGAGGTACTTGAGCGGCAGCCGACTGCCGAGGTCACTTCGCTCCGAATTTACCACGAGCCGATCATCAGCGCCATCAAAGGCCAACGCTCCGCCGAAATCGTCTTCGACATACGTGGGACCACCTTCAACCTGAGTGACCGGTCCGAGCCGCGGCTTGATCTCCGATCCATCGATTGAGTTCTTAGTGAAGCTCCAATGAGCGACGGGGTCGGGCCCTTCGTGAGCAAGCACGCCTGAGTTGGGCATGATTGCCAGGATAATCGCGACAAGATGTAACGGAACCACGAATCGCATGATGTTCCCCTCGAAGTACGGAGCTGGGTGGGCTGAACTCCACAAGGCTCAAGCGCGCAGCAGCCGCGGATGAGCTTATCTTGTCGTCAAGCCGCAGAGAATCGAGGGAGGGGCGATTTTCGCAGAATCTTCACGCGAATCGCAGAGTTAATCGCGTCAGAGGACGCAAAGTGCTTTTGCCAATGCGCATAATGACGTGGTGCTGTAGGGCGATCAAGCAGAACTGCGCAGGCTGTAGCGAAATCAGAAATCGCTGTGACAAGCCACTAGCTCACCCGTCGCCGCACTACGAAGGCGCCCAGCACAATTGCCGCCACTAGAATCGCTCCCGGCTCGGGTACGGTCACTTCCGCATCGATCCCCACTTCGCCGTCGTCAGGCGTCACGGGAATGGGCGGCGGGGCGGTGCCCAACAGATAGCGCTTCGAGACGAAGCCCGGCGCCAGGCCGCGCTCGCCGAAGTTGAAGAGGTTCCCCACGGTGTTTGCCAGTAACGTGATGGTGGTGAACTGGTCGGCGCCAACGACGCCGGCGCTCGAACCAACCGGCGCTGGACCGCCCGTGTTCGACGTCAGGACGCCCAACGTATCGATGCCATCGACGTATCCCACCGGCTGAGACTGCGCGAGGCGATAAGTGCCCGCGGCGAGCCCCATGAAGCTATAGCGCCCAATTGCGTCGGTCACCTGGGTGGCCAGCGGAGTGGTGCTGGTTCCTTGGAACAAGTTGATCGTCACCCCGCTGATAATTAACTCCGGGTTCGGCGAGTTGTTGAACGCCAGTTGGCCGTTGTTGTCGCGGTCGATGTAGACGAATCCGCTGAGCGAAGCGCTCGACTGGGCCGAAGCCGCCGCTGCCAAAGCGAGTAAAGTCACCACCGCGCCGAGGCGCGCCAGATTTCGCAGCAAAAACGTCATCGCGGGAAAACTCTGAGGAGAAGATCAAAGGAGAAAAATCGGGGCACAAATTCCACGCTAATTGCCGGGTGCTGGCGCCGCAAGAAATTTGTGCGGCTTAGCCAAAGCCTGCTGGTCGCGGGGGCCGATACCCTAGGCAGGCGCGCCCACAGAACCCGCAAATTCGTTACCAGCGGACCGAAGGCGGCGTGCGACCGAGCCATCCGGGGGGAAATCATGGCCCGAGTTTGTGCGATTGCTGCGCTGGTGGGGCTGCTGGCTTCGTTCGCCGAAGCCCAGAATCCAGGCGCTTGCGGGCCGTGGGTGCGTGCCGAGTATTTGGCTTGGCAGACCGATGGCGTTGATCTGCCGGCGCTGGTGACCAGTAGTCCGTCGAACGTGCCGCTGGATGATGCCGGTGTGCTGGGCGAAGAGACCACCACCATCCTCGCCGGCAACGGTTCGTTCGCAGATGGCTATCGCAGTGGCTTCCGCATTTCGGCCGGGATGCCCATTGATCCGTGCGGCAACTGGCAACTCACAGGTGACTACTTCTTCCTCGGGCGCGATGACTACGACTTCGCCGCGGGTGACACCGCAAGTACCATCATCACGCGGCCCTTCTTCAACACCCAAGCGAACGAACAAGACACGCAGCAGGTGAGCGTCCCCAACCAGCTTTCCGGAACGGTGGTGGGCGGCTACGGCGATCGCTTCCAAGGCGCGGGCCTTGCGCTCACCAAGAACATCGTCTGCTGCTGCGATCCCTGCGGCGGCGCGAGTACGCAACTCGCGGTGCTCGGCGGTTATCGCTACTACAAGCACGATTCCGACTTGGCGGTGGTCGAAAATCTCACCGTGCTGGCTAACACCACCACGCCGCTGATTCCTGGCACGACCATCGCGCTTGACGACCGCTTCGCCGCGAACAACGAGTTCCACGGCGCCGAAGTGGGCCTGACCGGCCGGGTGCAAAAAAGCGAATGGTGGATCGATGGCCTCGCCGCGTTTGCGTTTGGTTCGAATCGCCGGACGATCGACATTAGTGGCAGCACCACCAACACCGTGCCAAATGTGGGGACTTCCACCGCGGCGGGCGGGCTGCTCACTTCCAGCGAAACCAACATCGGCCGCTATACCGATAGCCGCGACACCGTGATCCCGCGGTTGCGGTTGGGGCTCGGCTGCCAACTCACGTGCCACTGGAGCGCAACGCTCGGCTACAACGCGATCATCTGGCAAGGGGTCGCGACCGCCGCCGATGGGCTGCCCGCGGATCTCGCCGTCGATCCGCGCAATCTGCCGCCGGTGCAAACGGGCGGCAATCGCAATCCGGAATTTGCCGGCTTCCGCGATGAGACATTCGTCGCGCACGGGCTGGATGTTGGCGTGACATACGCTTTCTAAAGCGAAGTCACGAAGTTGGCGAGCAGTTAGGTCTCAGATCCTTGAGGCCTCGTTGGCGGTGAGCCGCATGTTTGCGGGCCAGTTTTTGGCCACATTCGGGACAACACCAGCCCTACAAGCGCCACATTGCCAGCAGTTGGTGTGGTCTGCCGCCATTCGCGGGATTGCTCCGGTCGGATTGGTCGGCTTGGCTAGCGCCAAATTGGTGGTTCGGGGGCGCTAAATCGCAAGCGAGGAGCCGGCATTTGTGTTGCAACTTGAATCGGCAAGGTGCTCGCAACCGGCAAGGTTTACCACCGGCGGAAGTAGCCGGCGGAAATACGCGGCAAAATGTTACGAAAGTGCGTTGTGTGCCGGCGATAACGATTTTGCAGCCAATGCCGAACGGCGGATCGGTGTGGCGAGCGCGCGAAGCGGGAATTCGCGCGGTCATGTTCCTAATGTCCATGCTGTGGCGGGGAGGCCATCGCTATGCGCAATCGTTTCTGGTGTTGTTCCATCGGGTTCGGAGCACTTGTCGGCTTCGTCTCCGCCAGCGGTGCGGCCGAGATGTCGGCCCGTGGCGCGTTTCAAGTTGATGATGTCGTTGTGGTTTCAGACGAAATGGTGCTGCCGGCCAGCTGTGCCGAGGACTGTGCTGAAGAAGCCGACTGCGGTTGTCCCGACGAGTGCGGCGACACGGTTGGCGATGACTGCTGCGACGCGGTGGGCTGCGGCGACACCTGTCGTAGCGATTGCGGCCTCTTCGGAGGGTGTGAGCTCGGCGATCCATGGGACCTCGCCGACGAAGTGTGTGGGCCATGCCGGGCGTTCGACATCGGCGGCTGGACCCAGTTCGGCTACCACAACAATAACGACGGCGTGTTCAACACCCGCCCGCACGAGTTTCAACTGCACCAAGGCTGGTTGTACGCCGAGAAGATTGCTGATGGCTCCGACGGCCTCGGCTTCGGCGGACGTGCTGACGCGGTTTACGGCACCGACGGCTCCAACACCCAAGCGTTCGGCAATCCCCCGGGCTCGTGGGACTTTGCCAACGGCTGGGACCATGGCGCTTATGGCTGGGCCATGCCGCAGTTGTACGTTGAAGCGGCCTACGGCGACACGTCGGTGAAGGTCGGTCACTTCTTCACTCCGATGGGTTACCAAGTGGTGCCGGCGATTGGCAACTTCTTCTACAGCATTCCCTACACCTTCAACTTCAGCGAAGCGTTCACCCACACCGGGGCTTTGGCGACCCACAAGGCATCGGATGACGTGACGCTCTACGCGGGTTACACCTTGGGTTGGGACACGGGTTTTGACCAACTGAACCAAGGCAATAACTTCCTCGGCGGCGCCACCTTGGCCCTGACTGACGACACGACCGTCACCTACATTCTCTCTGCGGGCAACCTCGGCTGGATCGGCGACAACGCCTACACCCACAGCATCGTGGGGACGGTGAATCTCTCGGACAAGTGGCAATATGTGATGCAGAACGACGTGGTGCATGTCGAGAACTCGATCAACTCGGGCGGCACCACTTACGCGACCGTCGGTATCAACCAATACCTCTTCTACACCATCAACGACTGCTGGAAGGCAGGCGCCCGGGTGGAATGGTGGAAGGCCGACGGCATCTCGCTGTACGAAATGGCTTACGGTTTAAACTACAAGCCGACCGCCAACCTGACGATTCGTCCCGAAATCCGCTACAACTGGTGCCCCAGCGACACGCTTCCCTCGGTTCTGCCGGTGGTCAGCCAAGTCGGCAACAGCACCAGCGTGAGCGACTACCAAGAGAACACGATCTTCGGCATCGACGCGATCTTGCAATTCTAAGCTGAAGCTCTCGCTCGTAAGAAAACGTTCGCAGATTCCCCGCCGCCCCGCCGCGAGTTCCCCTCGCGGTGGGGCGTGCGTGTTTTATGCGTGCTGTTGTTTGGCGTCCCGCCACCACAACCACGCGAAGAGCGCCGCCAGCACCACGCACGCATACTGGTAACCGGTGAGCCCCCACCACAACCGCGCTTCGGGCCGCAGCCATTCGGTGACGAAGCGGTAGCCGAAGTACGCGATGAAGTACAGCTTGATGAGATTGCCGCGAAACGCGCCGCGCTCTCGCAGCACATACAGCACCACGGCGCACAGCGCGTGGTAGAGCGCTTCGTACAGTTGCGTGGGATGTCGCGGTTGGTCGTCGGCGGTGGGAAACACCACTCCCCACGGCAGCGCGGTTGGCTCGCCGTAACAGCACCCTGCGCGATAACAGGCTAGCCTTCCAACGGCGACCGCGGCGGCGACGCCAGGGGCGAAGGAATCTCCCGTCTTCGTGCGCACATTGGTGGCCCACTTTGCGATCTCGACGCCGAAGTATCCGCCCACCAGGCCGAATAAGATCGTCTTGCCGTTGCTGAACCAGGCAGCGCCCGAAAGCAGCCCCGGCCAATCGCTGAGCGCGAACGGCGCCTTCGCCGCGATCATCGCCCCGCAGAAAGCGCCGAGGCCAATCGCGATGCGCTGCTCAAGGTTCAGCCGCAGCGCCTGTTGCGGACGGCGCGTGAGCGCAATGCCGACGAGCACCGCCGTGAGCATGAGCGCTGCGTATCCCCAATCAACCATGGGCGATCACTTCCCCGCGCAACTCCGGCAACTTCACATGCCCCTCGCGATACAACACGTTATACGCCGAAAACGGCACGATGTGCCCGCTCGGTAGCACGAAGTGGACGCACGATTTCATCACCTGCCGAATGTCGAAATTGTACGCGTCCATAAAACTGGTGGTGGTGATGCGAAAGACATCGCTCGGCGTGAGGTCCTCGGCAAGCGCGCGGGTGAAGAACTCGGTGGCAATGCTAGGGTGAGTGGCGAGGGGCGAGGGGTGAGGAATGAGGGGTGAAAGGTGAGGAGCGAGTTGCACCAACTCAGCCCTAGTTTCTCGCTCCTCACCCCTCGTTCCTCGCTCACCGCATCCCCCCGGGCCACAGCACTGTCGCGACATAAACTGCTGCACCAACTCGGCGGCGCGGGGGCGGTTGAAGGTGATGCCGCCGGCGAGGAGGTCGAGATGCTCATCCAAATTCACCAAGCGTGCAAGGGGCGTCACACGGCCGGCGCTGCGGTAGGCGTAGGCGAGCGAGTGGGCGTTCGGGTGCGCGCACGGCAGCGGGGTAAAGTCGGTCTCACGCCACACTTCGCCGAGGTCGCGCTCGAGGGCGTGGATCACATCGGGGAACGTGATGCGCTCTTCCAAATCTTCCGGCAGCACGTGTCGGCCGACGTACGTGGCGGGCTGAAAGCTCACGCCGCTCACCAAGGGTTGGTCCATCGCGAAGCGCACGATCGGCGCCACTTGGTCGGCGTTCACGCGCGGTTGGAGTGTCGCGACCAGCGTGCTGCGCAGGCCCACGGCGGCGAGGTTTGCCAATGCCCGGTGTTTGATCTCTAGCAGCGGTTCACCGCGCAGGGCACCGTAGGCGGCGTCGGTCACGCCGTCGAACTGCAGGTAGATTTCAACTTTGTGCCGCCACTCGGCAATGCGCTCGACGAACGCCTTGTCCCGGGCCAGCCGAATGCCGTTGGTGTTGATCAGCACGTAGTCGATCGGTTGCCGACAAGCGTACTCGAAGATCTCAAAAAACTGCGGATGAATCGTCGGCTCGCCGCCGGAAAGTTGCAGCACTTCGGGCTGCCCCTCGGCCCGCACGAGCGCATCGATCGCCGCCCGGCATTCCGCGACGCTCAAATGCTGCCCGCCGGGAGCACTCGACGCAAAACACATCGGGCAGGTGAGATTGCAGTTCTGCGTGATTTCTAACAGCGCGAGACACGTATGCTGCTCATGCTCGGTGCAAAGCCCGCAGTCGTACGGACAGCCCAAGTTCGGCTCGACCCCCAGCCACCGCGGCTCCTTCGCCGGCGATTGGTAAGCATTGCGATCGAACCACGCCGCATCGCTGCAGACGAAATCCTCCCGCACGCCATGCACCGTGCAGCGCTTGCGAAAATAGACCCGCCCCCCGCGATTAAGAATCTTCGACGGTGTCAGCCGCAGGCACTCGGGGCAGAGGCTTTGTGTGGCGCCGAGGTAGGTGTAATCGCGGAACGGGAGGGGCATGGGGTGGTTAGTGGTCAGTGTTGGGTTAGCCGCGAGCGCACTATCCTGCTGCTTTACTTTTGTTCTCGTTCATACTTTTTGATCCGGTCCCGATAAATCACCCAACCGATCACTAATCCGACGATCCCGCCGACAACCCACGGGAGCAACAAACTTAGTCGAGTGGGCTTGATAGTCGGATTTGACATTAATCCGATTGACCACGGGCCGCAGATGGTCACAAAGCAAATGATTGTCGCGAATACTCCGACAATACCGGCCGCTTGATGTTCATCGTGCGTGAGTCTGCGCGGCGGAGGAGTTTCGGGCGCAGAAACTTCCTGCGGTGAGGCGAAGGGGTTCTCGTCCGGCGGTGGCATCTGGTCGTCCATTTCATGTAACCTATTCCGTCATAATGCTCGGCTAGCTATTTATCGCTTGGTCGCTCTTCCGATTTTCGACTCAGTCGATCGGTATCGTCGTGGATCACGTCGGTTGGACTTTTCAACCCGTGGTTGGAAGGCTTTGCTCTAGTAAACCAAAAAACCAGCCGCGAAAGACACCAGTAGGTGATTCCCCCTGCAAGCGCAGTGGCAATCGGAGCTCCGATCAAGAATAACCCTGGCGGCGAATTGCGTGGCTGATCGGGTGTCAAGTAAGTGCAGCTAAAGCCAAACGCAATTACCATTGCAACTAAAACCAGCACCGTGATGATCACAGACGACAAACAGCCTAGCTTGCGATGATCGCCATACCGGTCATTCGCAAAAATCAGCGGCGACACCTCGCGCGGCGATGCAAAAGGATTCTCCTCCGGCTTCAACGGTTCATCGCCCATCGCAAACTCCTCACCGCCGCGTATCGCTCTCCCACCGGCCTTTCACAATTGTAAACGCAACGGCGGCGGCGGACACGATGCCCAAGAGGGCACCGCCGATGAGAATCGGGCCAAACCATTCGTCCCGGCCGAAGCTGCTCGCTCCGATGCCGGCGAAGCAGGCGGCGCACAGGCCGATGAGCGCCGCCACTTGCACGGCGGCGATGATGAGAATCGTGACGCCGGTCGACGCCAGCACCATCATCCACCGCTGGCCGCGGCTGGTGGTGAGCCCCTTTCGAGAGCGCACGCGCAGCACTAGGTACGAGCGAATCGCCACGGGGATGAGCACCAAAATAATGGCGATCCCCAACCCCGGCGCCAGCGCGAACATGCCGGCCACCACGCAGACCAGGGTCATCAGCATGATGAGATCGGAGAGCGAGAATTGCAGCACACTCCGCGCCGCGGCCGGCGGCTGCGGCAATTCGTGGGGTTCGATCGGTTCGAGCAGTGGCTCCAGCAGCGGTGGTGGCACGTTCGGCAGATGCGCGGGCAGCGGGGCCCACGCTGCTTCACGCTCGAACTTCTGCGTGCAGAGCCAGCAGCGATCGACGTTGGGTCGCCGAGCAGCGCCGCATGCGGGGCACCGGAGTTCGGAGTTGGGTTCCATTGTTTGAAATCCTTCAACCGGACGGGCGACGCTCCGCGGAGCCCGTGGTGGTGATAACGCCTCATTCAGAACGGGCTCCGCGGAGCGTCGCCCTCCCGTGTGAGCCACGCCAACCCCCAACCCGCAAGCAGCAAACTTCCCAAGAACTGCGCTTGCTGGTAGCGCGGGATAATCACGTCTGTCTCTTCGAGCGTCGTTAAAGCAAACTTCGCATCGCCGAGCACAGCCAGGTAACTCACCACGCAAGCCGCCGTTGTGAAGATCACTAGCCGCCAACTGCTACGCATCGCCGCTGCGATCAGCAGCAGGAAGTACAGCGTCACCAGCGCACTTCGCGGCCCGGCGCCCAAACACAATAGCGCTGTGGCGAGCAGCACGTCGGCCGAAATCGTCGCGTAACCAAACCAGCGTGGAAAAACTCCGCTCCGCAAACAGAACTGCACGCCGAGCGCCACGAGCACCCACACCAGCGCGAGGCAGGTGATCGCCGTGTGATAGCGCGGCGAAATGGCGCCCGCGTCGGCGAGTTGCAGAAACGACAGCGCCGGCAGTTTGCCAATGCTCGACAAATACGCCCACAGATGCACCACGTAGAACACCGCGAGCGCCGTGACTCGCAGCCGATTCGCCTGCGCTTCGCCGATGAACTCCCGCCAGCGCTGGGCGGCGAACGGCGTAAGCGGCGTGGCGGGCATAATGCGAGCTGATTGTAGCAGGCACGGTCCCCGTGCCGTCTGCCGGAGTTCAGCAGTTTTTGCGTGACCAAACGGCACGGGGACCGTGCCTACTACAATATGACTACACCTTCGCCGCTTGGCTCGCCAGCTTCGCCGAGTGCGGGGTCGTCGCGCGGATGGCGGGCGGTTCGGGCGTCACGGGCTCTGCTTCGGGTTCCGGGTCACGCCGATCGAACACGGCGCCCAGCGGGCTCGCCAGCAAACACGGCAACATGAAAAGCTCTGCGGCGACGCCGGCGAACAGAATGGTGAGCATCAACCAGCCGAACCGCGCGGTCGGCGTGAACGAACTGAGCGCGAAGACCGATAGGCCCAAACCGCTGATGATGGCGGATTGAATCGTCGGCGCCGCGGATTGGCGGAACGATTCGATGATTGCTTTCGGCCGATCACCGAGCGCGGCCAAGTTCTGCCGGAACCACGCCATGAAGTGAATCGTGTCGTCCACCGCCACGCCGAGCGCAATGCTGGCGGACATCATCGAGCCAATATCCACTGGCACGCGGAGCCAACCCATCCCGCCGAACACCACCAGCACCGGCAGCACGTTGGGGATCATCACCACCAGCCCCGGCAGCACCCCGCGCGAGACAAACATCATCAGCGGTGTGATGGTCAGGAACGACCAAATGGTGCTCTGCACGAGCGAATCGAGCAAGGCGCGCTGGGTCTTGTAGACAATCGGCACGCCCCCGGTGTACGTGAGGGCGATCTCTCCACCCGGCGATTGCGCCCCGTTGGCCGACGAACGGGCGCCAATTCCGTCGGCGAGGGACCCCACCACCGGCACCCCAGCCGACCGAAACCGTTCCGCATCATTCGGGAACTTCTCGCCGTCGACCAGCACGCCGTCAACGCTTTTCGCTACCTGCTCCAGCTTATCGAACGGAAACGCCTGCGACTCCGTTTTGACGGCCGCGACACGCACCCGTTTGGCGGCGAGGAACCCGCGTAAGGCCGAGCCGATCGGCGTGTCGAGCGCTTGCGGATTCGCCATCAGCACCGTAGCGCCGCCGGCGCCAAGGTCGCGGTTGTCGCCGAGGCTCAGCAGCACCTGCTCGCTCAGTCGGCGAGCGGCGAGGACCGGTTCGATCGCTTCGTGCAGTTGTGTGACGAACACGCCGTAGTCGAGGTCCTTGAACGCCGCCACACGAACGCTTACCCGCCACAGTTCGTCGCCATTCTTTTGATCGACCGCGAGGTAACCGCTCCGCATGAGATCGGCGCGATGCTCCTCGAGCGCTTGGCTCACCGTGTAGCGGCGTGACGAAGCCTTGAGGCCGACCACAGCGGGCGGAATGTCCGGCCCATAATTGGCGGCGGACATGGTCTTGCCAACCGAGCCATCCCCCTCGGCGCCAAACCGGCGATCAATCGCCGCCTGCACCGCCGAGGCGAACTCCAATCGCTCGAGGAACGATAACTGCGTCGCCGCGGTCGCCGCATCGACTTCCGCTTGATTGAGATTCTGGTGCAACGATTGCGGAATGCGCACGACCACTTCCATCGGCACGATGCAGCCGAGGTTTTCTTCAAACCAGCGGTAATCCTGCACCAGCGGCGCTTTGCTGGAGAAGAGTTTAAGCAGATCGATGTTGGTCGTGGTGCGCGTCACGCCGAGACTGAGTGCGGCAATAATCGCGAAACTCGCCGCCAGCCCGAGGCGCCAATGCTCGACAAGCGTTCGCGCGACGGGTTCAAAGTTCCAAACAGGTTTCGGCTCGGCTTCTACTTTCGCCTTCTGCTTCGGCGCCGCTTTGCGTTCGGGCAGCAGGGTCAGCACCGCCGGCAGCATAGTAAAGACCACCACTTGCAGCAGCAGTGTGCCGATTCCGCTGAAGAACCCGAACTTACGGATCGGCGTGATGTCGCTGGCGCACAGCGACATCAGCCCCACGGCTGTGGTGATGCTGCAAATCGCCGCCGGTTTCCAGCCATGTGCCACCGCATGCCACGGCGCCTCGCGTGGATCGACGCCGTCGTCGAGCGCGTGCCGATAGTAGTTCACCAAATGCACAGCGCCGCTGAGCGCCAGCACATACACCAGCGCCGGCATTGACATCAGCACCGCATCCATCGCTTGGCCGCTGGCCGCGACGACAGAGAGCGCGAGCATCGCGCTAAAGATGGCGCAGGTGAAGACAATCGCGGTAAGCTTCACGCTGCGCAGCGCCCGCCACGCGAGGAACAGACCTAACAGTCCGGCGCCCGCCGCCAGCCGCAGCAGCGTCCGTTCGCCTTCTTCGTCGATGGAGATATTGTCAACCGGCGGCCCGGCGAGATGGACCTCAGCTGGATCGAGCCCGGCCGCCTCCAACGCCACATTCAGCGGCGATGGAGGCGCCAGCTTCAGCAGCCGGCGCCACAGCGGCGGCCGACTGAGCGATTCGCGCAAGTGAGCCGACGCTTCCGGCGTGAGTGTGCCTACCACGCACGTCTGTTTGCCATCGGGCCCAATCAGCCCGCCGCGCAATCGTTCGCGCGCGAGCTCCTCTTTCAGATTCGTCGGCGCCGAGGTCAGCTCGGTCAGCACCTCGCGCGCAGTGTTCACTTCGGAGAAGCAGCGGAGCGGTTTGTCGGCGCCAGGCAGCACGAAGGTCGCCGCCAGCAGCGAGGCTTTCAGCTTCGCGATCCGTGGATCATCTTCCGCCGCATCGCCGGCGCTGAGATGACAACCTTCCCAACTGGCGATCACAAACTGGTCCGCGACAAAATGCTGCCGGAACCATTTGAGTTCTTGCGTCTCTGGGTAACTCGCCGGCAGCCAGTCGGAAACTTCGTTCCGATTACTCTTGAGCGCTTGCCCCGCGCCGCGCAGCGCAAAGGGGGCGATGATCGCCGCCGCTAAAAGCAGCGCGATCGCGAGTCCTTTCCGGGAACCGACCTTTCGAGACCCCGTTGGCTGGTTGTGCTTGCTAGCACTCATCCGCAATAACCGAATAAACGTTGCTACCCACAAGTAAGTGTTCGACCCTCATCGTCGCGTTTAGCCAGCGAATTGACAAGCTGAATTACGCGGAACGGTTCACGAGCAGGACGGTCGCGCCGATTGGAAAAGCTGTGATTTGCCGGTGGTTTTTGCTCCGCCGTGAACTACGCGGGTGGTAACCATTTCGCCACCTTTAGGGGTCGTAAGGTTTAGGGCTGCTGGTGGACCGGGTGCGGCTCGCCGATGGCCGAACCAAACGAGGTAAATCGACAGCGGCGCGCGAGCGTAACCCATACTTCGCAAGGCAAATAGCTGTAGGAGGCCTCTCCGAGGCCGATTCCGCGCCACGTCGAAAGTCGTGTCGAATCGCAACGCGAATTCGGCCTCGGAGAGGCCTCCTACACGCACGATTCGAACAGCGACTTTAGAGGGAACCACCACTGTGATTGTCATCGCGGGCTGCCTCGTTGTGATTGGCTGCGTACTGGCGGGGTTCGCCATGGCGGGTGGTCACTTCGGCGCGCTCATTCAACCTTCGGAATTGGTGACCATCGGCGGCGCTTCGCTCGGCGCGCTGATCGTCATGTCCACCAAGAAGGTGCTCATCGATCTGATGAAAGGGATCCTCGGCGCGCTCAAGGGCTCCCCCTTCAACAAAGCGATGTACATGGAGCTCTTCCGTTGCATGTACGACCTGCTGCGCACTGCGCGCAAAGATGGCTTGCTGGGCCTGGAAGCGCATGTGATGAACGCGCACGAGAGCAGCATCTTCAACAAGTATCCCAAGATCGCGAACAACCACCACGTGCTCGATTTCATTTGCGGCGGATTGGTGCCGTTGGTCGAAGGAACCGCCAAGAAAGAACAGCTTCCCGCGCTCTTCGCCACCGATCTCCGCGTGATCGAAGAAGAACATCACTTGCCGCTGGCCGCGCTCACCAAGACCGCCGACGGTTTGCCGGGCTTCGGTATCGTCGCGGCCGTGCTCGGCATCGTGGTGACGATGGGTCATATCGATGGGCCCGTGGAGGAAGTGGGGCACCACGTCGGCGCCGCGCTGGTGGGAACATTCTTGGGGATTTTGCTTTCGTACGGATTCTTCGCGCCGCTGGCAACGAAGATGGAGCTGTTAGGGGGCGAAGAGATGGCCTTCTTCCGCACCATTGCGGGCATGATTTGCGCGTTCGCCAATGATGTGCCGCCGAAAGTGGTGATCGACCAAGCCCGCCGCGGCTGCGGCACCGAAGTCCGCCCGACCCGCGAAGAACTCGACGAAATGTTCAAAGAAGTTGACGCATCGTGAGGAGAGGATAGGGGTTAGAGGATAGAGATGAGGGATGCTTCCTCGACCTATTTCCCCTCGCCCTACTCTCTAACCCCTATCCTCTAACCCCTCACTAAACATGGCCGGCAAAGGCGGTGGAGCTTGGAAAGTCGCCTACGCGGACTTCGTAACCGCGATGATGGCGTTTTTTATGGTGATGTGGCTCGTCTCCCAAAGCCAAGAGACGCGCGACGCCGTCGCCGTGTACTTTCGCGATCCCTTTGCCATGCAGGATGGCAAACAAGGGGGCAATGGCAAGGTGCATCTCGCCCCCACGCGGCTGCGTGAAACAACTTCCGCCGAAGGGGGCAAAGGTGCTAATGTCGCCAACCAAAGCGGCAAGGATTCCGCCGCCCGCCGCTCCGAGGTGCCCGTGCTGCAAGCCGCCAAGGACGATCGCCAGTTCTCCGTGCTGTTCGAACTCGACAGCGCCGACTTCAGCGCCGCAAGCCGGAAGGCGCTCGCTGCTTCGATTGAAGTGCTCAAAGGCAAGTTCAACCGCATCGAAATCCGCGGCCACTGCGTCCGCAAACCTCTTCCCCCTGGCAGCCAGTTCAAAGACCACTGGGATCTTTGCTACGCCCGCTGCTTGGCGGTGAAGCAGGAACTGATCGCAAGTGAAGTCGAGGAGTGGCGGATCCGCCTCAGCCAGGCGGAAGGCAACGAACCTCTTACGTCCAAACAGAACGAGTCCGAGCTGAAGTTCAATTCCCGCGTGGATGTGTTCTTGCTCCCCGACATCACCCACATGCCCTGGAGCAACACCGAGGCGATCACCACGCCCACTGCCGAGCAGGGCGCTCAACCGAACCCCGTCCAAAAAGATGGCGACGGCCAAAAAGATAGCCATCAGAGTGGCCACGGCGAAAAAGAGAGCCACGAAAATAGCCACCCCGCCGACCACGCCCCCTAACACGGTGGTTGTTAAAGTGCGGTGTTGTCAAGGCCAATTTGTAGCCACCCCCACATCGATTGTTTCACGTGAAACAATTTCCCGCGGGACCCGTTGGCCGCGACGCGTAGTGGAGCGTGCGGAATAAACTGTTCCCCGCCGAACATTCGCCAAACCGCATCCGCCGTGAGTTGTTCCACGTGAAACAATTCACGGCGGGAACCTGACGGTCCTCTTCTTCACACTTTTCGGCCGCAAATCCGAAGTTCTTTCAAGTTGCTTGTTAAACTTTGACGATCAAGACGATCAGAGCGACTCTTTTCACAAAATCCCGCCGGAGCAAACCGTATGCGATTTGGTCCTGCTACCGGCGCCGCGGCGTGGCTCGCTCCGCTCACGTTTTTGTTAGCGCCAATCTTTGGGCAAGAGGTTGGCCCCAATCCGGCGCCGATCAATCCCGAGATTGCGTCGCCGTATTCCGACTACGGAACCACCCCGCAGCTTAGCGGCGCGGATCCCGAACCACCGCGGCGATTTGAGAAGGGATATTACCAATCGGTCATTCCCGAATATTTCTACCAGCGCAGTTACTTCCAGAACGACGATGAAATTGGCGCCCGGGCACTGCCCGATTACGCCCCGGCCGGCTACGAGCAGCGCGGCTACGAAGATGCCCCTGGCGTGCCCGAGTTTTCGCCGCTCACCCCGCCGCTGCGTCCCGGCACTGAAGGCGAAAGCAACTACGTCTCCCGCGGGTTGATGCCAGGTTCATTCCTAGTTCCCGGAACCAACACGTCGTTCCGCTTCCGCGGCTTTGTTCGCTTGGCGGGAATGGCGGATTTCGATCCGATCGGTAGCGCCGATTCGTTCGTGCCAAACACGATTCCTGTGCCGCAAAGCGAAGGCCAAAACTACAACATGACGGCCCGGATCAGTCGGTTCTCACTCGAGTCTTGGACCCCAACCGAGTTCTGCGATTGGAACGTTCACACGTTTATCGAGGGTGACTTCTTCAACGGACCGGCGCAAGCCGCAGGGGGTGGTGGAAATCCATTACGTCTGCGGCATGCGTTTGTCGACTTCGGTATCTTTCGCTTCGGTCAACAGAATTCGGTCTTCATGGATGGCAATAACTGGCCGAGTTTGGTGGACTTTCAAGGTCCCAACAGTTGGGTCAACCAGCGGCAACCATCGGCGCGGATGACCATTCCGTTGGGTGATCGAATGTACTGGGCGAGTAGCCTTGAACGCTGCTTCTCCGACATTGCCACCAACGGCCAAGGCGTAAATGTGCAAGAAGTCCCCGATTTCGCGACGCATCTGCGTTATGAAGGTGATCGGGGCCACCTGCAAGTTGGTGGCCTGGCCCGCACGATCGGCTTTCGCCCGACCGGCGGCGAAGAGACTCAGCGCCTCGGCGCGGGGATTAGCGGCAACTGGGTATTCCATCCTTGGGCGCTGCTCTTGGGAACCGATCCCGTGCATGAAGATAATCCATCAGGCCTCACACGCAGCCGCATTTTGCTGCAAGCTACGTGGGGCCCGGGTGTCGGCCGGTATGTAAACGATCTGGCGGGCCAAGGACTCGACGCGCAGGTTGATCCCAACACGGGCGCCTTCGAACTGGTCGAAACAACCGCTTGGAACGCGAGTTACGAACATTGGTACAACGAGCATTGGCTTTCGAACTTTACCTATGCTTTAGTGAATGTGGACAATACCGCGGGCCAACCGCCGACCACTTACGACGAAGGCCAGTATCTGGCGGCCAGCCTGTGGTGGATTCCCATCCGGCGGATGTCGCTCGGCATTGAACTGCTCCACGGTGAGCGGGAGAATCTCGACAGCCGAAGTGCCGAAACGCAGCGGTTGGGCGGCATGTTTCAATACAATTTCTAATCGCCGCAATTCTTGCTGCGCTGGCTGGGCTCACTAGCGCCTGCCGACTATACTGGGCAGCACGCTCAAGGTTCCAATGATTGCAGCCTTGGCTTGAGCGGCGCCCGGAACCCGCTCGACTCGGCATGACTTCTCAGCTTGCCATAGTGTTAGGGTTGTTGGCTTCGGCCATCGCGATGTTCGCGTTAAACAAACCGCGGATGGACGCTGTTGCGCTCATCATGCTCACGGCGTTGCCCTTCACCGGCGCGGTGACGATGAACGAAGCGCTCGCCGGTTTCAGCGATCCGAATATCGTGCTCATCGCCGCGCTGTTCGTGATTGGCGACGGCTTAGTCCGCACCGGTGTGGCGCGGCGGATGGGCGATTGGCTCGCCAAAACCGCCGGCGGCAGCGAAGCCAAACTGCTGGTGCTGTTAATGGTGGTAGTCTGCGGTCTCGGCGCCACGATGAGCTCCACCGCGGTCACGGCGATCTTTATTCCGGTGGTGCTGCGGGTTTCGCAAAGTGTTGGCGCTTCACCGCGCAGGCTGATGATGCCGCTCAGTATGGCCGCCCTGATTAGCGGCATGACCACGCTCATCGCCACGGCGCCGAACCTGGTGGTGAACAGCGAACTGTTGCGCACCGGCCACGCGGGTTTCAATTTCTTCAGCTTCACGCCGTTCGGTGTGCCGATCTTAGCGCTGGCGATAATCTACATGCTTGTCGCGCGAAAGTGGCTCAGCGGCGAAGCGAGTGGACCAAGCCGAAATGATCGGCCGAGACTGCGGGATTGGATCCAGAGTTACCAGTTAGCGGATCGTGAACGTCGGGTGCGAATCACAGCCGATTCGCCGCTGGTCAATCAAACCCTCACCGAACTTGCGCAGCGAAATGAAATTGGCGCCACGCTCATCGCCATCGAACGCAGTGGAAAACTGATCGCGCCGAGCCCGAATACGACCTTGCAAGTTGGCGACGCGGTGTTCGTCGACTTGGCTTCCACGCAAGCGGGCGCTGAGATCTATGGGCAGTTTGGGGTGGAAGAGCTGCCGCTTTCGGGCGAGTATTTTTGCGATCTGTCCCAAGAGATCGGCATGGCCGAGGTGATCGTCCCCGCCAGTTCCGATCTCGTTGGTCGAACGCCACAAGACATCAACTTTCGCGCGAAGTATGGGCTCACCACCGTGGGGCTGCGGCGTGATGCCCACGCCGAAGTGGGCAATTTATGGCAGCAGCAACTACAAGTCGGCGATACGCTCCTCGTTTGCGGGCCGTGGGAAGCGATTCGAAATCTGCAATCGGCCGGCAGCGACTTAGTGGTTTTCAATCTGCCGGCGGAACTGACGGAGGTGCTGCCTGCGGCGGGTAAAGCGTGGCAAGCGGTGGGTTGCTTGGCGTTGGCGATTGGATTGATGGTCAGCGGCGTGATTCCCAACGTGCAAGCAGCGCTCATCGGCTGTCTAGCGATGGGGCTGTTGGGTTGTGTTAATCTCACCAGCGGCTATCGCTCGATCGACTGGAAAACCATCGTCTTGATCGTCGGCATGTTGCCGTTTGCGGTTGCGCTTGAACGAACCGGTGGAGTTGAGCTGGCCGCCGATGGCCTGATGGCGCTGGTGGGGGATTCGGGAACGAGAGTGGTGTTGGCGACGCTGTTCGCCATTACCGCGGGGCTGGGGATGTTCATCTCCAACACCGCGACTGCAGTGCTGATGGCCCCAGTTGCGATTTCAATGGCGGAAGACTTGGGCGCTTCGCCGTTGCCGTTCGCAATGATCGTCGCGCTGGCCGCCTCAACCGCGTTCATGACTCCGGTATCGTCACCAGTCAACACGCTGGTGGTCACGCCGGGCGATTACACCTTTGGCGACTTTGTAAAGATCGGCGTGCCGTTCAGCTTGATTGTGATGATCGTGAGTGTGATTTTAGTGCCGATCTTGATGCCGTTGTAATTATTGAATCCTGTTCCGAGAAAGCGAGCGATTCCCATGAGTTCAACTCCCGCTGCCCCGCGGTCGCTAATGCAACGAGTGCTCGACACGGTCGAACGCGTGGGGAACAAGGTCCCGCATCCTGTGATCATTTTCCTCTGCTTGATCGCGGTGGTGATGGTGGTCGCGCATGTGTTGTATCTTATGGGGGCGAGTGTGTCGTACGAAGCGATCGTCCCCCAGTCGGCCGATGCCGTCGCGGAATCCGTGGAGTACCCACCGGTCGATTACGATCCAGGGCTCGAAGTTAAATTGCAAGGCGCGGACAAGCCGAATTACACCATCGAGACGCGCAGCGTAGCCGCCCGCAGTTTGCTTACCTCTGAAGGCTTGCGGTTCATCTACAGTTCGCTGATCCCCAACTTTATGGGCTTCACGGCGATTGGGCTGATGATTGTCGCAATGGTTGGCGCCGGCGTGGCAGAGGAAGCGGGGCTGGTGAACGCGCTGATTCGCAAGTTGGTGGCGGTCACACCGGCCGGCGCGCTCACTTACATTCTCGCGCTATTGGGGATTCTTTCTAGCATCGCGGCTGATGCGGGGTACTTGGTGCTGTTGCCGCTGGCCGGCACGGCATTCTTAAGCGTCGGCCGCAATCCGCTTGCTGGCCTCGCGCTCGGCTTTGCCGCGGTGGCCGGCGCTTTCACCGTGAATATGCTCATCAAACCGCTCGATGCGGTCTTGGTGGAATTTACCAACGATGCCATTGCGCTAGTGGATCCGAATGCGTCGATCGGACTCGCATCCAATCTGTGGTTCTCGATCGCTTCGGTCTTGTTCCTCACGCTGATCGTGGCGCTGATCACCGAGCGGGTGATCGAACCTCGACTCGGCAAGTACCAAGGCCAGGTTTCGCTGGAAGCCTCGGGCGAAGTGACACCGGAAGAATCGCGCGGCCTCAGGTTCGCACTGCTGGGACTCATCGCCGTGCTCGTGGCGTTCGGATTCTTGACGCTGCCGGAAAGCGCGCCGCTGCGGAATCCGCAGACGGGCGAGTTGATTGGCAACTCGCCGTTTATGAACGGGCTGATTGGGCTGATCATGGCGCTCTTCCTCGTCACCGGCGCCGCGTACGGCTACGGCGCCGGCAAGATGAAGAGCCTGACTGACATCATCAAGGCGATGGAGAAGGCGGTCTCGGGGCTGGGCGGACTGATTGTTCTCTTCCTCGTGCTCAGCCAGTTTGTGGCGTACTTCAACTACACGAACATTGGCACCATCATGGCGCTGAAGCTCTCGAGCATGCTGCAAGCGGCAAACTTCACGCCATTGCTGCTCCTGATTGGGTTTATCCTGGTGGTGGTGATCATCGATTTGCTTCTCACAGGCGCCATTGCGAAGTGGGCGATCTTCGCGCCGATCTTTGTACCGCTGCTGGTGAAACTGGGCGTCGATCCCGAGGCGGTGCTCGCCGCGTATCGCGTGGGGGATTCGCCGATGAACGCCATCACGCCGCTCAACGCCTACTTCGCGCTGGTGGTGGGATTTGCGCAGAAGTACGATCCGCAGGCGGGCGTCGGCACCGTGGTTTCGCTGATGCTGCCGTACGTGGTCTGGATGCTGGTGCTATGGACGGCGCTCTTTGCGGTCTGGCAACAGCTCGGCCTGCCGTGGGGCATTTAGCAACCGTCATCGATACAATTCATTCCAATTTGTTGATGACTTTCCTTCAACTTAGGTGAAGCGACGATGAACACCATTCCGTTGGATGCGCAGGCTGCCGAAGCGCACTTGATGAACTTTCTTGCGATTGACGGGGTCACTGGGCACGAAGCGGCGATCGCCGCGGCTGTCTCCGCAGCCTTGCAGAAAGTCGGCGTGCCCGCGGCGGCGATTCGGTACGACGATGCAAACAAGCGGATTCCGCTGCCCACGGAGACGGGCAATCTCATCGTCACGCTGCCGGGCACGAAGGCGGGGCCGCATCTCTTGTTTTCCACGCATCTTGATACGGTTCCACTGTGCGGCGGCGCGAAGCCCATCAAAAAAGGGGATCACATCGTCACCGATGGTTCCACCGCGCTTGGCGGCGACAATCGCACCGGCTGTGCGGTGCTCGTTGCGCTGGTTGAAACGCTGCTCAAGCACAAGTTGCCGCATCCGCCGATCACGCTGCTCTTCACGGTGCGTGAAGAGAGTGGTTTGCATGGCGCCCGCGAGCTTGACCCCAAGCAGTTGGGCGGCGCCGAAATGTGCTTTAATGTCGACGGGCGGCTCGTCTCGGAACTGATCATCGGCGCGGTAGGCCAATCGAACTGGAACGTGGAGATCAAGGGCAAAGCATCGCACGCTGGCGTGGCGCCCGAGAAGGGCATTTCCGCGACCCTCGTTGGCGCGCTTGGCTTAGCTGAAGCACATCGCCAAGGTTGGTTCGGCAAAGTCGTGCAGCCGAGCGGCAATGGCACCAGCAACATCGGCATCTTCGGCGGCCACGAAGGTAAACCGGCCGGTGACGCAACAAACGTGGTGACCGACTACGCGCATCTTGTGGGCGAAGCACGGAGCCCGAGCGCCGACTTCGCCGCGGCGATTTGCGAAGGCTACCGCGCTGCGTTCGCCACCGCGCAGAGCCAAGTCAAAGATTCAGGCGGAGCGCAGGCGGAAGTCACGTTTACCACTAAGGCCGCTTACCCGCCGTTCAACTTGGCGGAAGATTCGCCGGCCGTTGTCCGCGCGAAGCAGGCGGTCCAAGCGCTCGGACTCGAGCCGACGACCGTCTTCTCGAACGGTGGGCTCGATGCGAACTGGCTCGACAAGCATGGCGTGCCGACCGTCACCATCGGCGCCGGGCAGTATGAAATCCATACCGTGAAAGAGTACGTCGATGTGCCGGAGTTCGTGCAGGGCTGCCGGCTCGCGGTCTTGCTATCGACGCTGGATTAAGGCACTTGCGATCGTGCGATGCGGGAGGACGATTCAATGTCAGCCGATGAACACTGGGACGCTGGGCCCGCTTACATTTCCACGGGCCATCTGCCGCCGCGCGAGAACGTGCGGCAGCTTATCGCGGAAGCGCATGAGCGCTATCGGCTGAACACCGACGGTCAGAACTCGCAGGTCTATCCGGCGCTCGCCGAAGTTCCCGCTTCGCTGTTCGGCGTGAGTGTCGTCGGGAACGCTGGGTGGGCGGAATCCGTCGGTGACGCCGATCACGGCTTCTCGATCATGAGCGTCTCGAAGCCGTTTCTGTTCGCGCTGGTGTGCGAACTGCTGGGACCCGCCGCGATGCGTGCGAAGGTGGGCGTCAACGCGACAGGGCTTGCGTTCAATTCGCTTGAGAGTGTCGAGCGTTCGAGCGGGCTCACCAATCCGATGGTGAACTCCGGCGCGATCGCGGTCACCAGTCTTGTGCCGGGGGCAAGCGCCGCCGAGAAGTGGAATTTCATCAACACCGGCCTCGCGCGATTCGCCGGGCGAATCCTCCCGATGAATGAAGAAGTGTTGACCTCCGCGACCGCCACGAACTTTCGCAACCAAAGCATCGCGCGGCTGCTGCAAAGTTTCGGCTGCGTCTACTGCGATCCGGCCGAAGCGGTGGATCTCTACACCCGTCAATGTTCGCTCAATGTGACGGCTCGCGATTTGGCGGTGATGGGGGCCACGCTGGCCGACGGCGGCGTGAATCCGCTCACGCGCGAGCGGGTGGTGAGCGCCGAAACGTGTCACTATACGCTGGCCGTCATGGCGACCGCGGGGCTGTACGAAACTTCGGGCGATTGGTTGTACGAAATTGGCCTCCCCGGCAAGAGCGGCATCGGCGGCGGAATCGTCACCGTTTCCCCTGGCAAAGGGGCGCTCGGAACCTTCGCTCCACCGCTCGATCAGGCCGGCAACAGCGTCAAAGGACAACTCGTGGCGAAGTTCTTGTCGCGGCGGTTGGGGATGGATTTGTTTGTGTCGCAGCCGGAAGTGTAATCGCGATTCATTCCGCACTCGCCGTCGGAAGCTGCGCGAACTCGCTCGCTCGGCGGGTGATGATGAACAAGAGCCACAGCGTGAAACCCACAATCACCAGTTCGCCGACGAGCGTGCAGATATCGGTCAACAGCGAGAGGGCATCAATCGCGGAGACCCATTCGGAGCGGCTTTGAGCCTCGGTCCGAATTACCGGCACGCCGCCTTGTGGCGTTTTGAGGAACAAAAAGACCAGTCGCAACACGTCAATCAAGATCATCAACACGGAGATCGCGATGCCCACGATGCCCGCCCACAGGCCGGTCCAGAGCGTGCGCGACAGGGAAGCGTACGACGGGCAGGTCGCGGGGTCGGCGATCCGCTTCGCCAACCGCGTGTAGCGGAACGACCAGAGAGTGGTGAAGAGCAGCACCACTAGGCCCACGATCGCGAGATAGTCGGTGAAGTCGAGTCGCACATCGGGGCCTTGGGCTTTTCGCACCAACACCACCGCCAACATGCCGATTGGAGCCAGGATCAGCACGGCCTGAATCCAGAACCCAATCCATCCGAGCGAAGAGAAGCGTTTGGCGATTTTTTGGAGGTCGTCGGCGGACATGGGATGGTTGTCGTTAGAGTTGAGATTGAAGTGTTGATGCGAGGCGTGCCAACTTTAGGTCAGCGCCGCTTGTGAATTGTTCGGCGTCGCTTCTTGGCCGTCGGAGTCGTTCAAGCTGCGTGGCGCCGTGACGCCCATCGACATATAGATTCCGATCAGTTCATCGAGTCCGCACGGCGCCGGTTGGACCCAGCTCTTCTCGAGCATCAGCAGTGCGCCGCCGAACGGCACCGGGGCCGTGGGGATGATGACGATGTGATACTCCTTGCCGCCCAGACGCACTAGCTCAGGGGTGGGCATGAGCGCCGGCATCCCCGCATCGCGGTTGGGGCCGAAGTAGCACATGACGGGGGTCATGCTCTTGAGCGACTCGGGGTTCGGCTCAAAGATGCTGGTCATCTGCTTGGAGGCATCATACACGGTTCCCAGCACAGGCACGCGGTGCAGCACGTTATCGAACGCGCTGCGAAATCGCTTGATGGCGCCATGTTCGATGAGCGCGCCTAAGCCGAAGACTGTGAGCACCGCCACCACGACGCCGATGATGTAGGCGGTCGCCTCGCAGGCAACGACCGACATGCCAATCGAGCGGAAAAACCGACCGCAGATGCTCCCCGGCCCCGCAAAGCTGTAGACCAGTCCCACGATCCAGCCGAGCACGGCGATGGTGAGCGCGAGCGGCAAGATCGCCACCACGCCGGTGAGAAAGACTTGCGACAGTCGTTGCCAAGTGGCGGTTGGTTCTTGCGGAGCAGGCATGTGAGGATTTTCCACAAATAAACGTGAGAAAGCTCAGTAAACATTCTACGGCAAAAACGCTTAACCACAGAGGGCACAGAGAGGACAGGGGGAGAAGGGATTCACTCAATCCGTCAATCGCTTCCTTCCAGCTCTCCAAAAATCGAATGCTTGCGACAAGAACTTTCTCCTCTGTTTCCTCTGTGCGATCTGTGGTTAAGTTTTTACTCTTTGGCGCCAGTTATGGCCCGAACGGAAGGTCCAGCAAGTACCAGGCAAAGAAAAGCGCAGTCCAGGCGATGAACGTGGCGGCCGCATAGGGGAGCATCATCGCCACCACGGTGCCGACGCCGGCGTCTTTCTGCCACCGCTGGGTAAATCCCACCACCAGCGCGAAGTGCGGCAGCAGCGGATTGATGACGTTCGGCGGCGAATCGCTTACGCGATAGGCGGCGAGCACGGCATCGGGATCGACGCCGAGCTTCATGAACAGCGGCACGAAGACCGGCGCCAGGATGGCCCACTTGGGCAAGATGTTGGGGACGGGGATGCTCATCACCACGCCAATCAGCAGAAATGCCAGCAGTAATGTGACGCTGCTGAGGTTCGCGTCCTTCAGCACGTCCGCGAGCGACACGGCCAGAATCGTGCCGATGTTGCTGTAGTTAAAATACGCAACAAACTGACTGATGACGAAGAATAGAAACAGCAGCGGACCTAAGTCGGCGAGCGTCTTCGAGATCGCGTCGATCATCGCGTTCACGCCGCGCAGTGCTCCGGAGCCGTAACCGTACGCGATGCCAGTGAGTAGGAACGTGAGCATGATGAGAAAAACTAGGCTGCTCATCAGCGGCGAGTCGCCAATCAGTTCGCCACTTTCCGGGTTCCGCAGCGGCGCTCCTGCAGGGAGCGTGAGCAGCGCGAGCGCCCCGATCCAAGCGAGCAGCATCAGGAGCGCGAAGCGCAGTCCGCGCGATTCTTGGGTCGAAAGATGTGCTGACTCGCCCGTGGTCCCGGAGCCTTCGTACTTGCCGAGTTGCGGTTCGACGATCCAGTTCGAAACGAGGGTGCAAACGATGATGAGCACCACGCTCGAAGCGACGCCAAAATAAAAGTTGGACATCAAATCGACCGATGCAGCGGGATCGACCAAGTGAATCGCGTCGGTGGTCATTTCCGCCAGGATGCCGTCGATTGGCTTCACCAAAAAGTTGGCGCCGAACGCCGCCGCAACCCCCGCGAACGCCGCCGCCAGACCGGCTAGCGGATGCCGCCCCAAGCTGTGGAACGCCGTGGCGCCGAGCGGAATCAGCACTAAGTAGCCAGCGTCGGAGGCGATGCTCGAAAGCAGCCCGAGCGTGACGACAATCGCGGTGATGGTGCTCGGCGGCGCCACCAGCACGATCTTGCGAATGAGGGCTTGGATCAACCCGGAGCGTTCGGCGAGGCCAATGCCGATCATCGCGACGACGATAATGCCCACCGGGCCGAAAGTGATGAAGTTCGACACCACCGACGTGAAGATAAACCGAATGCCGTCCGCCGATAGCAAGCTGTTGACCGCGGTGGTGGCCTCTTCAGTGAGATGCGTTTCAATGTTGAGCCGTTCGTAGGTGACGCTCACCCCTCGCCACGCGAGCAAGTGCGACAGCAGGACGACACCAACGAGGAGCAGGCCGAACAGCACTGCCGGATGCGGCGCGCGATTGCCGACGCGCTCGACAAAACTCAGCACCCGCCCAAAGAGCGTCGATGGTGAATCGGGCTGGCGATTCATGTTGCCGCTCACGGTTGCAGAGTTGAAGTGGAGGCCCAAAAGTCGATTAGGAACTGCTCGCATCCGCGGCGGGCGGATGGATGTTGAAAAAGATCGCATAGAGCACTGGCGTCACCAGCAGCGAGAGCATCGCCGCGAATGAGAGGCCGAACATAATGCAGACTGCCATCGAACCGAAGAAGGGGTCTTGCAGGAGCGGAATCATGCCGAGCACGGTCGTCGCCACCACCATGCAGACCGGGCGTGACTTGCTGACGCAACCGTCGAGAATCGCGTTGTACGGGTGCTTACCGGACTCGATTTCGGTGAGCACTTTGCTGAGCACGACGATTTGGTTCTTGATGAGTTCGCCGCCGAGCGCAAGCACGCCCAATAGCGCCATGAAACCGAACGGCATGCCCGTGAGCAACAGCCCCGCCGTGACGCCGATAATCGCTAGCGGCATGATGAGCCAAATCAAGAGCGTGGTCCGCAGCGAGTTGAAGAGGCAGACCACTATGAACACCATCAGCGCGAGCGCGTAGGGCAACGGTTTGGCGAGCGCCGCTTGAGCGTTGCGAGAATCTTCGTACTCGCCCCCCCATTGGAACCCGTAGCCCGGCGGCAACTCGATCGCTTCGATGTCGGCCCGCACGCGGCGGAAGAGTTGGCTCGGCAAACCGGAGCGCGGGTCGGCATGGACCGTGAGCGTGGGGAAGCGGTCGCGGCGCATCACCACGGGGTCTTCCCACGCAATCTCGGAACCCGAGACCACTTGGCTGAGCGGAATCATCCGGCCGGCGACGGGGCTCCAGATTTGCAAACTGCCGAGGATGCCGACATCTTCGCGCTCGGCTTGCGGCGGCCGCGCTATGATCGGAATCAACCGCGACTCCTGCGGATACACGCCCGCGCCGGCGCCGCCCGGCTCACGGTAAAAGCCAACCGGCCGGCCTTCAAAACTGGTTTGCAGTACTTGGGCGACTTCCACGCGCGTGAGGCCGTTGCGCCGCGCTTGTTGTTCGAGCAAATCGGGCCGGAGGACTTTCTCGCGTTCGCGCCAATCACTGCGGATGCAGAGGGCGCCGCCATCGGTCTCGATGATCCGCCGCGCTTCGGCGCCCAGCTCGCGCAGCACGGCGGGATCGGGCCCTTGGAACCGGGCTTGAATGCGACCTCCTTGGCCGGGGCCGAGCATAAACTTCTTAGCAATCGCGTTTGCGTCGGGATGTTCAGCGTCGAGATGCGCCTGGATCTTTGTGAGCAGCGCGTCAATCGTGCGCCAATCCTCGACGTCAACCAGGAACTGCACGAACGCGCGGTTTTCGAGCTCCGGCGAATAGACTAAAAGGAATCGCAAGCCGCCACCGCCGACAAACGTGGTGACGTGCGTCACGCCCTCCTGCTCCTTGATGTACTTTTCCAGTTCGGCGGCGAACGCTTCGGACTGGCGAATGTGTACGCCGGCGGGAAGGAACGCATCAACCATAAACTGCGGCCGTGTCGCGGGGGGGAAGAAGCTCTGGTTCACCAAGGTGAAGCCGTAAATCGCGGCGATGAACAGCCCGATGCAGAGCAGCACCACGACGTAGCGAAACTTGAGCGCCGTCGCCAAGAGCCCGCGGTAGAAGCGAAACAGAAAGCCGCCGTAGGGATCGCTCGGCGCGCCGCTGGTCTCTGTGCGCGGACGGAACGAGAGGTAACTCAGCAGTGGCGTGATGGTGACGGACGAAAACCAGCTCAGCGTGAGCGAAATGAGAATCACCCAGAAGAGTGAATTGCAGTACTCGCCCGAACTATCTTCCGACAGCCCGATCGCCGCGAATGCGATGATGCCAATCGCCGTGGCGCCGAACAGTGGCCACTGGTTTTGGGCGACCACCTTGCGGACGACTTCCAGTTTATCTTGCCCCGATTCGATGCCGACCTTGATCCCTTCAATCACGATGATCGCGTTATCGGTGAGCATACACAGCGCGATGATGAGCGCGCCGAGGGAGATCCGCTCCATCAGCAGATCGCCCTTGAGGAACATCACCAGGAACGTCGCCATGATGGTTAGGAACAGCACGGCGCCGATAATCAGCCCCGTTTGCCGGCCCATCGTCAGCAGCAGCACCACCACGACAATCGACACCGCCTTGCCGAGATTGAACATGAACTCGTTGGTGGCTTCGGTCACCGCTTCGGGCTGGAAATTGATCTCGCCAATTTCCACGCCGATGGGCTGGTGTTGCTCAAGTTCGGCCAGCTTCTTGCGGACGGCTTCGCCCATCACCACCACGTTGCCGCCTTGGATGGTGGAGATGCCCAGTCCGACCGCAGCCTGGCCATCGTAGCGCAGCAGGCGGCGGGGCGGGTCTTGATTGTCGCGCACAATGGTGGCAACATCGCGCAGAAACAACTGCCGGCCGGATTGATCGGAGCCAATCACCACGTCGAGCATTTCGTCGACGGAACTAAAACTTCCTTGTGGATCAAGCACCAAATGCTCGGTCCCCACGCGCACGCGGCCGCCGTCCGCAGCGATGTTTTTGGCTTGCAGTTGGCTGTAGATTTGGTCCTCGTTGAGGCCGAGTTGGGACAGCCGTTGCCGCGAGATTTCCAGGAACGCCACTTCCCGCTGCTCGCCAAAGAGCTCGACGCTTTTCACGTTCGGCGCAAGGAGCAATTCCCGCCGCAAAAACTCGGCGTAGCGACGCAGTTCGGGCTGCGTGTAACCGTCGCCGGTGATGGCGAGGAAGATGCCGAAGACATCGCCGAAGTTATCGACCACCTGCGAATTGCCGCGCACGGAGGGCGGAAGTTGGGGCTGCACGTCCACAATTTTTCGCCGCAGTTCATCCCACACCTGGGGAATTGCTTCGCGATGGTAGCGGTCCTGGATCACCGCGCGCACGATCGATATCCCGCGGGTCGATTGCGATTCCACCCGCAGCAATTGGCCCATCTTCTGGCAGGCTGTTTCAATCGGGTTGGAAACTTCTTTAGCGACTTCGGCCGCGCTCGCGCCGGGGTACGGCGTGACGATGAGTGCTTCCTTGATGGTGAACTCGGGGTCTTCAAGCCGCCCCATCTGCAAGTACGCAATCGCGCCGCCCAAGAGCATGAGCAGCATCACGACGTAGACCACGCGGTCGAAGCGAACAGAAAGAACGCCGGGATTCATGGACTTAACCGCCTCCTAGAGCGTCGCCCAAATCGCGCACCTTCATGCCGTCACGCAGAAACGTGACGCCGGCGATCGCGATGCGGTCACCCGGTTCAACGCCTTGGGTGATTTCAATCTCGCCCCCTTCCACCGCGCCGACCTGAACTTCCCGCGCGGCGACGGCGCCATCGGCGCCGATGACCCACACCACTTGCTGGCCCGACTCGCGCTTCGCCACCGCAGCGACGGGGACCAGCTTGCGAATGCCGAGCACGTTGGCGCGGCGATAACTCATTGTGACGCTGGCGGTCATGCCGGGCAGCGCGCGAATTCCATCAGGCGCCCTGGC
The DNA here is from genome assembly GCA_022841705.1 of Pirellulales bacterium. Lineage (GTDB taxonomy): Bacteria > Planctomycetota > Planctomycetia > Pirellulales > Lacipirellulaceae. The sequence continues at coordinate 1,377,114 of JALHQZ010000001.1, read as the reverse complement.
GGCAGCTCGAACTTTGAAGGTGCGAGTGACGGGATCCGCGACCTGAGCGATTTCACCAATCCGCGCCGGAAACGTGATTCCCGGCGCCCCGCTAACTTCGGCTTGCAGTTCCAGTACTTCGGCCCGCAGCAGGTCCGCCGCCATGACGCTTTCGGGGACGTCCATCACGATTTCGATCTCTTCGACATCTTGAAAGCGAACAATCGGCTGCTTGGCGGTGACGTTCTGGTTCTCTTCCACAAAGCGTTCAGCGATCACGCCGTCGTACGGCGCCCGCAGCGTGGTGTCTTGCAGTTGCAGATTCGCTTCGACGAGCCGCCCTTCCAGCCCGCGGACTTCGCCTTGCTGGGCGACAATATCCTCTTCGCGACCGGCGACTCCCTTCTCCGCCATTTGCTGCGCGGACTGCTGAGCTTCCACCGCCACGCGATAGGCCGCCTCGATTTCGTCGAACTCGGCTCGCGGAATGATCCGCCGTTCCATCAGCGGCCGGACGCGATTGAGTTCGGCCCGCGCACTGGAGAGTCGCGCGTTCGCCGCCCGAACTTCGGCTTCCCGCCGCAGCCGCTCTTCGGGACGTTCGCCAGCTTGGAGCGCGGTGAGATTCGCCCGCGCGCGATCGAGCTGGCCCTGCAATGATTTGAGGCGGGCTTCAAACTCTTCGGTCCGAAGCTGCGCGATGACTTCGCCTTTGGCGACCTTTTGCCCCGCTTTCACGGGCAAACTCACGATCAACCCCGGCGCCTGAAACGCCAGCTCCACTCGGCGGGAGGCTTCAATCACGCCGGGAAAGGTGCGGGTGTGCGGCGAATCGCCCGCTGTGACGACAAGCGTTTTCACCGGTCGAACCGGGACTTCGCGTTCGACCTGCGGTTGCTCGCAACCAATTGCGAACGCGAAACCGAAAAGAAGCGCCACTCGCCCCACCCTGCGCGCGGCCGGGTAGCCGTAAGTTGTCACCATGCCAATCTCCAAACGAGCTGCAACCGAAGGAGCACACCGGCGGTTCGGTGCTGGATTGTAGTCGAAGGCGGGTAAACTTTCACAGGGTGTAATTGCGTTGTTCTTAGCTGGATGAAATAGCCGTGGAGACTTCAATTCAACGATCCTTTCGCGACTTATTCCGCAGACTCTGCAAAACAGTCGCCCAAAACAAATGAATTATCAGCGCCCGCGACTTGAACGCGTTGGTGAAACGAGGTTCGCGGCGTAGCGGCGCCGATCTGGCTTGCTCCGAATCACTTAACGAAAACCCCTGACTCGCCCCGGTCATCGCTTGCGATGGACCGGGGTGAGTTTTTTTGCGTCTGTTGCTCCGCTTCCCGACGGGCGCGGCTCGAACGCGTGGGGTTTGTGTTGTGGGGCCTGTTCGCCGACCAATCTGGCGGCGGGCCGGATTGTTGGTTGGATGAAATCTCGAGCGCCTCGGGCGACGAATCGCCCGAGGCCTTGCTCGGAGATTTCAATCAATTGACGTCACTCTTGGTTCACTCCGAAACGCGGGAGCGAACGTTTGATGAGGCGCCTCATCGCAACTCACGCGCGGGACTGGGAACGAGCCGGGCGACAGATGTCGCCCCACCTTTCGCGACGGACCAATTACCGTGCGCGGAGGCCCTGACCAGTTGGCTCCCAATCCCGCACACACCTCACACTGGCCTGGATCCCGAAACGCAGGAGTGGTGGTTCGCCGTCGCGGCCGCGCCGGCATTCGCTGAACCCTCCTGCATTCCGCTCGTGGCGGCGCTGGTGAAGCATGCGTATTTGTTTGTACAGTAGCAGGTGGCCACATTCTAGAGCGATTGCGAAATTCTTTGGAAATAAATTCTTTCGGGGGGTGGCCACAAATAAGGGTTGACAACGCGTTGTTGTGTGGCTCGTAACGGGGGTGTACGATGGGGGAACTTCGCACCCCTCGGCGCCGGCCCGCGCGGCCCCATCCAACAGTTGGAGTTTGGCCCGATGTCTCTTCGCCACGATGGTTCTGGTAACGGCCGACGCGCTGGTCGCTCGCTACGGTTTGAAGCGCTGGAATCGCGAGAGATGCTCGCAGCGGATTTGGCGCTATTGAAGGATATTCGCGCAGGTGAAGCGAGTTCCGCTCCGCAAGAAATGGTGCAAGTCGGCAGCACTCTATTTTTTGTCGCGACAGATGGAGTCGCCGGCGCCGAACTCTGGAAGAGCGATGGCACTACGGCCGGTACGGTTCGCGTCAAAGACATTCGGCCGGGCGCAGAAGGGAGCAACACGCGCTTTTTGACGAATGTTAACGGCACGCTCTACTTCAGTGCAAACGATGGAGTGACTGGCCACGACCTTTGGAAGAGCGATGGCACAGAGGCGGGCACTGTAAAATTCAAAGATATTTCCGACGTTCTTACCCTGCCTCCCACCTTGGCGCGATTGACCAACGTGAATGGAACGCTGTTCTTTGCCGCGGGTGACAGCACCTCATTTCCCTTACTATGGAAAAGCGACGGAACCACGAGCGGTACCGTTCGGCTCTCTGCAAGTGCCAACCTTACTTTCACTCAGAACTTCGTCAACATCGGCGGAGTGCTTTATTTCACCGCCTCCAACGCGGCCAGTGGCCATGAGTTGTGGAAAAGCAACGGCCAAGTGAATGGAACCGTTTTAGTCAGAGATGTAAGGCCAGGCGCGCTCGGCTCAGATCCGCAAAGTTTAATCAATGTGGGCGGCTCACTCCACTTCTCAGCTAACGATGGAACAAATGGGCGAGCGCTTTGGAAAACCAATGGCACTTCGACCGGTACTGTCCTTGTTAGGACATTCACTGGGGGACTGCAATCCGACTACTTGAGTCCCACGAACGTCGGTGGCACGCTCTACTTCTGGCATCAGCGAGAACTTTGGAAAAGTGATGGAACGAGTGCAGGAACGGTGTCGTTCACAAGTCTCTTCTTTGAGGGCGGTCTGCCCTTCCGAACTATCGCCGTTTCGCTACCTCGCGAAGTCGAAAATACCCTGTATTTCGTTACCAGTGATGGATCGAGCGGGAGCGCGCTCTGGAAAACCGACGGCACCGCGGCAGGCACGGCGAAGGTGAAAGGCGTCGGTGTGCGTCTAAACACTAATTCAAATCCACTTGCTATTACCATGTGGGATATCAAGGGAACTCTGTATTTCGCCGGCAGCGATGGCACCAATGGAACAGAGCTTTGGCGCAGTGATGGAAGTGAACTTGGGACCGTCATATTGCGCGACCTTTATGCAGGACCAGAATCATCGAACCCTGTGGCACTCACTGTCGTTGGGGACCGACTGTTTTTCAGAGCGACCACGCCCGGTGTCGGCCAGGAGCTTTACTCCCTCTCCATCGCCACCCCACCCGCCACCCCCGGCGATTACAACCGCAACGGCATCGTCGATCTCGCTGACTTTGAAGTCTGGCGGAAGGACTTCGGCTCCGCGATCAACCTCGCGGCTGACGGCAATAACGACGGCGTCATCGACGCGGCGGATTACACCTACTGGCGCACGCGCTACAACGTGACGCCAGCGCCAATTGCCGCTTCCCCCGCGCGCCGCTCGCCGTTTGTGCAACCGGTGGCGAGCGCCACCGTCGCCGTCAGTGCGGCCAACTCTACGACGCAACGTGATTTGCTGATCGCCTCGCGCGATGCGGCGTTTGCGGAGTTGGGTGACGAGCCAGCCGTCACGTCGAAACCGGCTCGCATCGCGGCGTCACCAGTGCGGCGGCGTTAGATTGCTTCGTGACGCGCCGCGGCTCGAAAGTGTTGGCGCTTTCCTGCCCACTGCCCACCGCTCGCGACCCGCACTAAAATGCGGCGGTTATGTCTGAACACCCCTACGGTTTCCTGAGCCTCGCCCCGCCGATCGTAGCGGTGACGCTGGCAATTCTCTCGCGGCGGGTGCTCACTTCGCTGCTCGCGGGTTTGGTGGCGGGAGTGCTGATCACCACGCGCGGCGATGTGGTGCAGGGGACGATCGACCTATTTGAAAAACATCTGTGGAGCACCTTCGTGCAGCCGGACAAGCTGCGGATTGTGTGCTTCACGCTTTGCATGGGCGCGACCATCGCGCTGATTCACGCCACCGGCGGGATGCGCAGCTTGGTGGCGGCGCTCGCGCCGCTTGCCAGGGGGCGGCGCAGCGGACAGCTCGGGGCTTGGCTCGCGGGGCTGGTGATTTTTTTTGACGACTACGCCAACTGCATGCTCTTGGGCAATACGCTCGCGCCGGTGTTCGATCGGCTGAAGTTGTCGCGCGAAAAACTGTCGTACATTGTCGACTCGACGGCGGCGCCGGTCGCGGGGCTGGCGGTGGTCTCGACCTGGATCGCGGTTGAGCTGGCGTACTTGCAGGAAGGGCTGGCGAATACCGGTGCGGCCGACGCGGCTGCGGCGAGTCCGTTTGAACTGTTTGTGGCGTGCATTCCCTACCGCTTCTATGTGATTCAGGCGCTGCTCTTGGTGATGCTGATTGCGGTTCTCAACCGCGACATCGGGCCGATGCTCCGCGCGGAACGCCGTGCCGCCGCCGCGCCGCCGTCGGGCGACGATCATGGGTCCAGCGCTGCTTTGCCTTCAGCGCACTGGCTCACGGCGGCAGCGCCGATTGTCGCTACACTGCTTACGGTACTTGCACTGATCTACGCGACGGGCCGGGCGAATCTGCCGACGCGAAATCCGGGCGCCGAACCAACGCTCCGCAACGTCTTCGGCGCCGGCAGTTCGGCGGTCGCGCTGCAGTACGGTGGACTGGTGGGGCTCGCCACGGCGCTCGCGCTCTCGCGGTGGGGGGCAAAACTCGCGCATGACCAACTGGCCGATGCAGCCGTGATCGGCGTCCGCACCGTGTTGCCGGCGATCATGATTTTGTGGCTCGCCTCGGCGATGTCACGCATGACGAGCAACCGGTCGTTTGAGGAGAAGCCCACAGTGCAAGCGTTCGAATTCAGTGACCACCGCCTCTACACCGGCGACTACTTGAAAGAGAAGCTGCTGAACTGGAGCGAAGGCGGCGGGCTTGCGCGCTGGCTACCAACCGTGATCTTCGTACTCGCTTCGATCATTTCGTTCTGCACCGGCACCAGTTTTGGCACGATGGGCATTTTGGTGCCAATGGTCGTGCCGCTGGCCTACGCGGCGATTGGCGCCGAGAGTATGGCCGCGGCCGCGCGTGAGCCACTGTTCTTGGCGTCGCTCGGCAGCGTGCTCGCCGGCGCCATCTTCGGCGACCACTGCTCGCCGATCTCTGACACGACAATTTTGTCTTCGCAGTTTTCAGGCTGCGATCACATCGCGCACGTCAACACGCAGTTGCCGTACGCGCTTTTGGCCGGCGCAGTGAGCATTCTCCTCGGCACGCTGCTTATTGGGCTCGGCGTGAGTGTGTGGCTATTGCTCCCACTGCAAACGGCCGCAATGATCGGCGTGTTGCTGGCCTTCGGCGGCAAGGTAGAGGAAACGTAACCGGTAACACGGGACCGAAGTCCCGTGAGAGCAACGCGAGACGTTGCACACGGGACTTCGGTCCCGTGCTACGGAGATCGTGATCGTAGCGGAACCAATTCACACCTCCGGGGTTCTAGCCCTCATCGCCCTTCCCTTTTGGAGCTGTCATCATGCAAACCCCGTTTGGCCTCTCCACCCGTCGTGGTTTTCTGGCGTTCTCCGGCCGGACCATCTCGGCCATCGCTGGCACAACGCTGGTGGCGCCGATCGCGTGGGCGGACAAATTGGAGCGGCTGGCGACCGCTCCCTTCACCGAGGGCCCGTTCTATCCCGACAAGCTACCGCTCGACACCGATAACGACTTGCTCATCCTGAACGAAGCGACCGATCATGCGCTTGGCGAGATTACGCATCTGACCGGGCAGGTGCTGCGAAAATCGGGTGAGCCCCTGCGTAATGCCGTCGTCGAGATTTGGCAGTGCGATCAGAACGGCATCTATCTGCACAGCGGTTCTGGCGACCCTGATCGCCGCGACAGAAACTTTCAAGGTTACGGCCGATTTCTGACCGATTCGAAAGGCGCCTACTACTTCCGCACCATCAAGCCGGTGACTTACGGCAGTCGCACGCCGCACATTCATTTCGCGATTAGCCAGAATGGACAGCGTGTGCTAACGACACAGTGCTTCATCAACGGGCATCCGCAGAACGCCCGCGACGGCGTGTTCCGCTCCGCCGGCGATGAAGCGCAGCAGAAGACCGTGCTCGTTGATTTCGAGCCGCTGCCCGATTCTACCCTCGGCGAATTGACTGCGAGTTTCAACATTGTGCTGGGCCGCACGGTGGCGGAAGGAGATGACGGCCAATTTCCCGGCATCGTGCCGAAATCACAACGCGACTCGCGCGGCCGACGCTCGTAGTACGGGACCGAAGTCCTGTACGAGATCGCGCGTAAGTTCGTGCGGGACTTCGGTCCCGCACTACACGGCCGCCGCTAAATCACCACCGGCTTGCCGAGCGCCCGCCGCACCGGAACGAACTGCCCCGCGTGCATCAGCGGATGCGACGCGATGAGCACCACTATATGCCCCACGGTCGGGAACATGCTGCGGAAGTGCTCCGGCGCCGGCGCATCGAGATCGGCATCCGAGAGCTTGCCGATCAACGTCCGCGTGGCGGCCTGCACCGTATCAAACAGCTCCAGGTATTCCGCCTTGGTGCAAAACTTTGTCGGGTCATCGACCCCTGCTTGATCCTTGTGATGCTGCTCCTTGAATCCCTTCGGTAGCGCCGGCGCCGAACCAGGCGCGATCGACTCGAGCAGTCCGCATTCCGACGAAATCAGGTGCCCCAATTGCCATGCAATGTGGTTGCAACCTGGCCCGGGCCGCCGCATCAGATCGGCATCGCTAAGATCATCGAGATACATCTTAATGACCGTCGCGCTGGTCATTTGCGTGGCGAGCAGGGTTTCTTGGGTGTTCATGGGGTTTTGATTGTCAGAGTGATAATAGCCGGCGACCTACGGTCGGCGGAGTACGGTCACAAGCGAACTAATTGCCCACATTCTACCGCGTCACAATGACACCGCAAAATCCCCGTCGACAGCGAGGAGAAACTTTCTCGTTTTTTTCAAAGAATGTGCTTGCATTCATCCACTGAACACCCTTATACTGGCCACGCGTTCACATCCACCCGCTTGAACTTGGGGGAACCGCGGCCATGTTGGCGAAGCTGAATACCTATAGTCTGTTGGGAATTGAAGCCCTACCCGTGGTGGCGGAGGTGGACGTTTCGCCCGGCGCTTTGCCGAAAACCATTTTGGTCGGCCTGCCCGAAGCGGCTGTGCGGGAGAGTACGCACCGCATCGAGCGGGCGCTCGCCAACAGTGGGTTCATTCGGCCACAGGACCGGGTGGTGATCAACCTCGCCCCGGCCGAACTACCCAAGCAGGCGGCGAGTTTCGATTTACCCATTGCCCTGGGCGTGCTGGCCGGAAGCGGCCAACTGCCGATTGACCGCTTTCGCGATTACGCAGCCGTGGGCGAAGTAGCGCTCGATGGGGCAATGCGGCCCGTCCGTGGCGCGCTTTCCATGGCGATGGCGACCGTCAAACAGCGCGGACTGCGTGGCGTGGTCGTTCCCAGCCAAAACGCCGACGAAGCGGCGGTGGTGGGCGATGTGGAAGTGATCCCGGTTGATTCGCTCACGCAAGCCGTCGCGTTTTTTGGTGGGCATGTCGAGATCGCTCCGCATCCGTCGCGAATGGGCGAAGTCTTTGAAACACATGGCGGGTACGACATCGACTTCGCCGATGTGCGTGGCCAAGAGATGGCGAAGCGCGCCATCACTATCGCCGCGGCCGGAAATCATAATTTGCTCATGCTGGGCCCTCCGGGAAGTGGCAAAACGATGCTCGCCAAGCGCGTGCCGACGATTTTGCCCGATCTCACTCCGCAAGAATCGATTGAAACCACCCGCATTTACAGCGCGGTCGGCCGGCTGCCCCTCGGCCAGCCGCTGCTGGTGCGCCGGCCGTTCCGCTCACCGCACCATACGATTAGCAATGCCGGTTTAGTCGGTGGTGGTTCGACGCCTTCGCCAGGAGAAATCAGTCTCGCGCACAACGGCGTGCTGTTTCTGGATGAACTCCCCGAGTTCAACCGCCAAACGCTCGAAGTGCTCCGCCAGCCGCTCGAAGATGGGCAGGTCACCATTAGCCGCGCGCTGAGCAGCACCACATTCCCGGCCAACTTTATGTTGGTCGCTTCGCTGAACCCTTGTCCCTGCGGCTATCGCAACGATCCCACGCGCGAGTGTCATTGCAACGTGATTCAAGTCGAGCGCTACATGTCGAAAATCAGCGGTCCCCTACTCGACCGAATTGATTTGCATATTGAAGTCCCCGCGGCGCCGTTTCACGAGCTCAACTCCAAGCAGGACGGCACGAGTAGCACGACCATGCGCGAGCGGGTCAGCACCGCCCGCGCAATTCAGGCGCAGCGCTTTGGCGACGCCGGGGCCAAGCAAAACGCGAAGATGAGCAGCCGGGAAGTGCGCAAGTACTGCGGGCTCGATTCCGCCGGCGCCGACTTGCTGAAAGCGAGCGTGCAGCAACTCGGCCTTTCCGCCCGCGCACACGACAAGGTGCTGCGCGTCGCCCGTACGATTGCCGACCTCGACGATTCGCCCACGATCCGCACGGAACACCTTAGCGAAGCGGTGAACTACCGCATGCTCGACCGCCGCGTCTGGAGTTGATTTCCCCTTGACTGCGGCGCAGCGATTATGAATCACTCGACTTCGTCGCATGTTCATCAAAGAAAATCGCATACGCCACCGTCGCCAGCACGCTCATGGCGATGGGAACCAACCAGAAAACTTGCCACTTATACGGCGGTGGAACTACCCCCGCGGGTGTGAGCCAAATCGCCTGGGAAGTTGCCGCAATGAGCGAACCCAGCGAGTTACCGAACCCATTGGTGGCGATCGTGAGAATCCCTTGGGCGGCGCTCCGAGATCCGGCGCCGGCCAGGCGGTTTACATAGGTCGGCCCCACCATGTACACCAGCACATAACAGAGCCCATGAATCGCCACCCCCACAAACATGAGCGCCTGCAATTGCGGATTGATCGCCGCCAAGGTGAAGCAGGCATACCGCACAATCCACATGCTGGCGCCGAAGAGCATCACGCGCTTCATCCCGAACCGCGCGAGCAACAGTGGCAGCGCCACCAAGCACAGCACTTCGGTGACCTGACCCATGGTCATTTTCGCGGCGGCGTATTCCACCCCTTGGCGATTGAAGAACACGTTGGTGTACGAGTAGAACTGATTGGGAACACACAACAGGAGCGAGATCAAGAGAAAAATGACGAACGGGCGATGAGCCCAAAGTTCTGCGCCGCCGGCCAGCGCCCGCCACCCGCCCAGGGCCGAGCGCACCGGTGGCGAGGCTGGCAGCGTGAAACAGTACGCCGCCATCACGAACTCGCCAACTGCCCCGAAATACAGTGGCAGGTTCGTTTGTTCGATCGACTCTCCCCAGTAAGCGGGCGCGGCGAGTCCGACAATCAGCCCCGCCAAGATCCAGGACAGCGTTCCCATCGAACGGACCCACGCAAACTCGCGATCCGGATGCGGCAAATGTCGTAGCGACAAGGCATTGCTGAGCGAAACAGTGGGACAGAAGAATTGGTAATACATCACCACCGCGAACAAGAACCACGCCGCCGATTGAGTCGTCGCCATGCCCCACAAACAGCCAGCGCAGCCGAGGTGCAATAGCATGAGCAGCCGCTCGCCATGAAGCCATCGGTCAGCTGCGATCCCTGCGACCACCGGCGCCACGATCGAGCCAATCGCCGAGGCGAGCGACAAGAATCCAATGAACCACGGCGGAAAGATTCCCAGCCCTTGTCCCACGGTGTTCGCGTCAACATACGAAACAGTCGTCACCGCCCACAGCCCCAGCCCGAAATACTGTAGGAACATCATGATGCTCATCCGCAACCGCATCTGCCGACGGCCACGGCGCTCGACGAGCGGTTGGCCATTAGGAGCGAGTGCAGGACGATCGGGCAGTTCGCTGGGCATGGGGATCAAATCGAGGCGGCGAACCTGCCAACAACGGGGGGCAATCAGGCGGGATAGGTCCGGTTTCGGGCCGGGGGGAACTGTATCGTATGCGGAACGGCCCGGGCTCACCAAGGCGCCCGCTGCGCATTGCTACTTCGCAGTCGCCCATCAGCATGCTAATCTGCACCCTGCAGGCGCAGCATAGTTCGCGGGCTGGGGAGTTGGAATGGCGACGGACGAAATCCTAAGACGAGAAGTTGATGAATTAGGCCGGCTGTTTGGCGAAACGATCCGCCGCTACTCGGGTGAGGCGGCCTTCAATCATGTTGAAGCGGTTCGGCTGGCGGCCCGGCGGTTCAACGAAGGCCAACCGGGCGCTGCTGAAGAGATGGATCGTCTGCTTGGCGCCCTCACCGAAGTAGAGCTGCGCGTTGTTGTCGAAGCGTTCAGCACGTTCTTGGAACTGGCGAACATCGCCGAAGACCGGCAACGAGTGCGTGCGCTCCGCGCGACCGAGCAAGATGAATCCGCTCCCCCACGCCGCGAATCGGTGGCCGCCGCCATCGCGTCGATGCGGTCGCTGGGCGTCGAGTCCAAGCAGCTCGAAGAAATTCTCGCTGCAGTGGAAGTCGAACTCGTCTTCACGGCGCATCCCACCGAAGCCAAACGTAAATCGGTCCGCGCAAAACTGCGCGAGATTCGCCGCTTGCTTGCCGCCCTCGATAACCCAACTCCCCTGCCGCGCGAACGACAAGAACTGCGCCAAGCGCTGAAATTTGAAATCGCGAAACTCTGGCAGACCGATTTCGTTCGGCCGAACCGTCCGACAGTTCTCGAGGAAGTCGCCCGCGGTCTATCGTTCCAACCGGTGCTCCGCCGCACGGCACCCACGGTCCTTAGCGAGGTGCGCGCCGCGGTAAAGCAGCATTTTCCCGATGTTGAGCCGCAACTGGCGCACATGCTTTCATTTGGCTCGTGGATGGGGGGTGACCGCGATGGCCATCCGCACGTCACGCCCGAGATTACCGCGGAGACTTTTCGCTGGCTGCGCCGCTCGGCGATTGAAGCGCAGCTCAATCGCGTCTCACAGATGCTCAACTCGCTGAGTATGTCTGCACGGCACGCCCCCGAGCTCGACACGCTCTCGACGGCAATTGACGCCGCCGCGGCTCGGTGGCCCGAGTGCAGCGAACGCATCACGCCGATCCCGCTGCCGGAAACACCACGCCGCTGGCTGAAGATTATCGAGTGGCGACTCGAACAGTCAGCCAAAGTGCAGTTGAGCCAACCGTCGCCGGCCGGCGCTTATCCTACTTCCGGAGAATTAACGGCAGATGTTGCACGGCTTCATGCCGCGCTCGTGGCGGCGGGCGATGCGGAGCTTGCGGAGACGGAACTCCAGCCGTGGCTCGATGAGATTGCGGTCTTCGGACTGCACACCACGCGGCTCGATATTCGCCAGCATTCAGATGTCTATCGCCAAGTGATGGTGGAAATTCTGGCGGCTGCGGGATTGGTTGACCAGGACGGTGAGCTGTCTGAACGCCAGCGGCAGCAGCTGTTAATCGAAACATTGCCGATCGCGGCGAATTTGGCGCCGGTGAATCTGTCGCCGATAGCCGCCCAAACGCTGGAGCTCTTCGCGGTGATTCGCCGCGTTGCGCGCGCTTACGGCATGGAGGCGATCGGCGCGCACGTGGTGAGTATGACGCACGCGCCGAGCGACATTCTCACCGTGTTGTGGCTGTGGCGGTGGTCCGCGCGGGTGGATGGTGGCGATCCAGGCGACGCTCAGCGAAACTTGCCCCTCGCGCCGCTGTTTGAAACTATCAGCGATTTGGAACATGGCGCCGAGATTTTGAATACGCTGCTTTCAATTGGCGCCTACCGCGAACATCTGCGCGCCGTGGGCGATCGGCAGCTCGTAATGATTGGCTACTCCGATAGCACCAAGGATGGCGGCTACCTGGCGGCGTGTTGGGGGTTGCAGCAGGCGCAAATGGCGCTTCACGGTGCAGCCGCTGAGCACGGCGTGCGCGTGACATTCTTCCACGGCCGAGGTGGTTCGCTCGGCCGCGGCGGCGGTCCGGCGGCCCGCGGGATATTGTCACTTCCGCCCGAAACGTTCGACGGCCCGCTGAGGCTTACCGAGCAAGGCGAAGTGCTGGCCGAACGGTACGACGATCCCGCGATTGCCCACCGCCACTTGGAGCAGGTCTTATGGGCAGTGCTAATGGCGGTGACCCATCCGATGAAAGAAACGCCCGCCGGATGGTGTGACCGCATGCGAACTTTGGCGGCTGATTCTTACGGCGCCTACAGACAATTGGTCGATCATCCACACTTCACCACCTTCTTCCGCCTCGCCACGCCGATTGGCGAGATTGAAGGTTTGCCGATCGGCTCACGGCCGGCGAAGCGCAAGAGCAGTGATCGCATCGAAGACTTGCGCGCCATTCCGTGGGTCTTTTCATGGACCCAGTGCCGTTGTTTGCTGCCGGCGTGGTACGGACTTGGCGCTTCGCTCGGAAGTTATATGGACACGACAGCCAAGACTGAAGAATTGGCGAAGCTGTATCATGAGTGGCCCTTCTTCCGCGCGACGATCGATAACGCGGCGCTTGCGCTGGCGAAGTCCAACATGCCAGTATTTCACCGCTACTTGGCAGCGGCGGGTGACGCGCCCGGCGTGGCCGAAATTGGCGAGCTGTTAGCGACCGAGTTCGAACGCTCGTGCGAAGCGGTCCGCAAGATTCTCGGGTGCGCCGAACTGCTGGACGATGTGCCGTGGCTCAAGCGCTCGATCCAGGTGCGCAACGGTTATGTCGATCCGCTCAATCTAATCCAAGTCGAAGTCCACCGCCGCCGGTTGCGTGCCGTGGGCGATGACGACTCGCCGGAGTTTGTGGAGCTGAAGCATCTGACGCAGCTAACCATCAAAGGCGTTGCGGCGGGCATGCGGACGACGGGTTGAACCACCTTGCACGCTGACGACGCTAGGCGATCGAAAAGTCGTAGACCTTTTTCGTCGATTTACTGCTTGCCCCTAGGCAGTTCAATAACTTGCGAAGACACCAACCGAACCGGACCAAGCAGTCCTGATTCCAGGAGCGGTGAGTCGGGTTGGTACGGATTGAATGTGGTCCACGTCACTCGCTCGGCAGGGGAAACATGGAGATCGCCGATCATCCGGTTGGGCCAAAGGTTGGTGACGCGGATTGCTAACTGATTGCGGCCGGGCTTGATTGCGGGCGTAACTTCGATATGAAACGGCGGTTTCCACAAGCCTCCAAGTTTAACTTCGTTGAGCGTCACTTCGGCAAGGTTTTTCACGGCGCCCAGGTCGAGCGTGAACCGCCGTCCTGTGCTGATTGCAGTCGAGGGAAAATCGAACTCGATTTCATAGGTTGCTGTGCCCGAAAAGTATTTGATACCGGTCTGGGGCGACTCGGTCCAAGAAACCAGCTCGGGGAGCGTCGCCATTGCGGGCGCGCCACGCTGTGGGGGAAAGCGCAGCGCCCATGGACCGGTAAGTTCGACGGTCGCGGGCAGCTCGTCCACGATCACTGTCCGCTCGCGCCCGTTCGTGGTGGTGAAGCGGTAAGCTCCCGATTGAGACACGGTCACCTGATATCGGTCCGCGACAATCGTCGGCATCGCCAAGACGGCTTTCCCGGCGCGCTGAATTGAGTCTAACGGATCAGCCTGTGAAGGAGAGCGGAAGATCACGAAGAGCGAATCTCCTGCCGCCAGTGAAATCGGCAGCGTGGACTGGCTTGCCGCGCTAGTGTACTGCGCGGGAAACTCACGTTGGCCGCTGTCCGGACGCCATACTTCTGGCGCGCGCCCCGTCACACGGAAGGAGCACTGCGCGACGACGGGCTGCTCGGATTGGTTGGAGAGGAAGTAAATGTCGGTTGGGCCAACACGGCGGTGAATGAACTTCAAATCGGCGGCCGTTGTTGTAAAGTCAGGTGGAACTCCCAGTGCTTCGCTCAATTCATCTGCCCCAAGCACCCGGCCGACGCCGAGTTTGTGCGCAGGCTTCGTGTCGTTGTGCGGTTCGCCCCAAATTTCAGCGGCAAGCTTCTCTACTTCGGCGTCGCAGGCGGGGTAGTTGGCCAGGCTGGGAGATTTCGTTGGCCGGGGGCCAATAATTGTGGCGCCGGACCGAACCAACTCGCGGATCTTTCGCAGCACTGCCGGGGTCATCCGTTCGCGCGTCGGTAACACCAATACGCGATAGCGCATGCCACTGGGAAGAGTGAGCAACCCGCTCTCCACTTCAAATTGCTGCAGCAACTCGGCGCTGCAGACATCGAAATCGTAGCCCGTTGGAGGTGGCGGAGTTAGTTCACTGATCCGCAGCCCGACTGGCGCCTCTTCTCCGTAGAAGTAACAAAGATCGGCGACGAAGGTTCCTTGCTGCAAGAGATATTGGCAGCGCGCGAGATAGGTCACCCAATCTCGAGCCCCCTCCCACCATGTGTTGGTGCGATCGAAATTGGCGCCCCAGTGGCCCATTGTCATGCCGGGCACGCGGTCGAGCCACGGTTGATGGGCGAAGCGATGCAGACAAAATCGATTCACACCCATGCAAAACTGCAAGTCGCCTTCTGACTTCAGCGCCGCAAGATCCCGCGTCCATGACGCTACATCGGGCGTTGACGTGAACGACTCCGCCGCGACGATGGGCTTGCCGTAGCCGTGGGCCGCCGAAGCGGCTTCCTTGGTGTCGTCCGTGTCGCGACGGCTGACCCAGAATTCTCCCATCGGCACATCGGTGCGGCCCTTGCACTCGAGTTGATCCACAACCGCCGGCAACCCGTGGCCCGTGGCTTCGGCCGCAACAAGCAGTTTGTGTTCGTGGGCGAAGTCACGGAGCGTTCCGTAATAGTTTTCGGCAACCAAGTCAGCGATCGTGCGCCGAAAGTCCCAGAGGAATCGCTCACTCTGGTCGGTGCTGGTAATGACTTGACCGGTTAGCACGGGGAGCCACGGATCGATGGCATAGCCACGGCGCTGCTGGAATTCTTCGCGCATGCGCGGCGTCCAATTCTCGTAGCCGGACTCCCAACTGTCGCATAACACCGTCTGGAGTGTGGCTCCAACGTGGGAGCCCGCGTCGTGCAGCACTGTCAACAGCATGCCACGCGTCAGGTGCTCACGCACCGCCGTCGCGCTGAGCTTGTCAGCTTCCAATCCCCCCACGGTCCCGGCTGCGATGTGCGCACCGGTCGCTGCATGGCCAATGCGTTGTACCGTCCAGCGCCCTGGCGGAGCGTCCCACTTAGATTTACCGGTGAGATCGACAACTTGGTCGCTGCTTGGGATCTCCGCGTCATTCGGTAAGTTTGGTGAGAACTCCCGGACCGCGGCGCTAACCGATTGGCCGGTGCGAGCTTCGGGGCGATTAATCCGCGCCCCGGCCAAAGCGATGTTAGTGATTGTAATGTTCTGATTACGCTTCAGCGGCAATTCCTCGGCTAGTGGCGGGGGCACCGGCATCCAAATGCGAAAGTGTCGCGAACGGACGTCAGGGAGTGAAGTTGTCCCGTGGGTAAAAATCGGCGCAAGAGTATTCCATGTTTGGCCATCGTTGCTCGTTTGCAATTCCCAACGTTTAGGGCCGGTGAACGTGCGGAGAAACTGGCGGGTCTCGGCGTCGAGGAGCGCTGAGCCTTCCCACTGCTCAGGGTCGCCGGTGTCTCGCATCTTTTCGATGTCGATGCGAATTGAGCGGAACAGCATCGGCTCGGCAAAATCGAGCTGCACCCACTGCGGCGCATCGGGCATCGGCAAGGGCAACTCGAGTCGCTTCGTGCGATCCGTAGCAAACTTGAACGGCTTCAGCTCACTTCTTGAACACGTCACTAGGGGAGGTGATGTTTGTTCATCTCCGGGCGAAGTTGGAAAAGCCACCAGCGCTATATCTTGGTAATATCCGATCGGCGCAGCTGGTTGTGGCAGGTCGAGTGTGATGTTCTGTCCGCCAGTGATTTGCGTTTCGGTCCAGACCAATTTCTGCATGCCCTGCGCTGGGGTGACCGAATGCCCGCCCGCTTGGCCCCAACCTTCGCAATTCATGATGGACATTTCGAGGCCGAGCCGCTCGCCTTCATCCAGCGCGTGCCGAACGAGCTCGCGCCACTGGGGACTCATAAAGGCGATTGGCCCTTGCACCGGTTGGCCCTCGGGGTCGTGCATGGTTTGCGCGACGGTAAACATTTGGGCGCCGGCAAGTCCGATGCGCTCGATCGCTTCGAGATCGGCGGTGATGCCTTCCTTCGTGACGTAACCATTCATCCAGTGCCACCACACAAGCGGCCGGGCTGAACGGGGCGGAGCTTCGAATCCCGCGGCGAGCGTGTCAATCTCAGCCGCTCGTGCTACGCTCGGCCCTCTGCTGATCGCAATCAACAGGGCAACGAGCAAGGGGGCGACATTCCACCGACCACCGCGATACATAGCGAGAACCCTCTCAGGCTTTAGACCTTCTAGGAGAGTTCTCCACGCTAGAGGAATGAGAATCGGAAATCAAACCATCGGGGTCGATTGTTTGAATAGCAACGCGCGGATACTGAGTTTGGCCTCGGCCGATCGACTGCAATACCTAAGCTATAGACACGTCAGTTGGGCACTTTTCAACTGAAGTGCGCACCGCCAGAGTTGGCTGGTAAGCAAACGCCATCACTGTCCGGACGCGCTCGTCTACGGTTGGAGATCGAGCATCCAAAAGGCACTCGATGACGCCGCGGCAAAGTGGGCAGCGCTAGCGACTTGCAGAGCTCGCTACTAATCGCGAAGAGACTACTTGCCGCTCACTGGCGGCAGTAACTTCAAGAATTCCGGCTCATCCGGTTCACTGGTGACCACCGGGGTGATCGGCACATTGACCGGCGACTGCGTACGTTGCATCGGCTTCGCGGCGACGTGCGGAGCGGCAGCTTGTGGCAGGGCGGCGAGAGCTTGGCGAGCGGCGGTGAATGAACTGTCGATCGCGACGGCTTGTTGCAGGTGCATCGCGGCTTCTGAATGGCGGCTGCGTTGCGACAGCAGTTGCCCCACGTTGTAGTGGGCCACCGCGGGGCCGTGGACCGGTAGCAGTTCTTCGTACGCGGTTTGCACTTCGTTCTGTTCGATCAGCACCACCGCCAGGTTGTTGCGATACAGGGCTTTGTCGGGACGGAGCGCGATGGCTTGGCGGAGCGAGTTGGTGGCGGCGGCGAGATCGCCGCGGCGGGCGTCGCACAGGGCCAGGTCGTTCAGCGCGGCCGGATTCGTCGGGGC
Organism: Pirellulales bacterium; assembly: GCA_022841705.1. GTDB lineage: Bacteria > Planctomycetota > Planctomycetia > Pirellulales > Lacipirellulaceae. Next base: position 1,359,807 of record JALHQZ010000001.1, on the reverse strand, counting down.
GAGTTCGACGGCCCGCTTGTAGAGCCAAGCGGCATCGTCGAAGCGCGATTGGCGATCTTCAAAGTGGCCCGCTTCACGCAGCACGCTCGGTTCGTTCGACCACCTAGCCACCGCTTGCTTGAAGTGCTGCCGAGCGGTTTCGGTTTCGCCACGGCTTTCAGCAAGCTGGGCCATCGAGAGGACCAGTTGCGGGCCGACCTCGCCAGTTGGCGTGCTGAGCGAGATAGCGTCAGGCGGAGCAAGACGCGGGCCGGGGTTGTCTTTCTTAAAGGCGCGCGTAAGGCGGTTATCGGTTAAGGCTTGCGTGGCACGCTGCGTGACGGTGGGCTGCGGTTGGTTGAAGAAGGGTTGTGAGAACCCGAGTTGCGGTTCCGGCGCTTTCTGGCCCCAAAGTTTAGGCATCGTGGGAAGCTTCCACGAACTCTCGGCCGCAGGAGCGCTGGCGCCCCAATTGCTACCGCTACCGACCATCGCACTCGGCGCGGCGAGGGCGGCCGACGCGAGGAGCGACGATCCGATTGCGGCGAGTTTGGTTAGTTTGTGGGGCATGATGGACTCGTCCTTAAGTCGGATTCACCACGGAGCTGGTGGAAAGGTCGAAAGGTGGAAGAGTAGAAAGGTGTTGATGCAATCGTATCTTCTTTACCTTTCCACCTTTGTGACCTTTCGACCCTTCTCCCTCGCTCCGCTATCGCGTTGCGGCTAGCGGTTGGTGGTGTCTCTAAAACGCGGCTACTGTTCTTCACCAACCGCAGTTGCGGCGGGCAGTGCGGGGACAGGCATGTTTTCTTTGAACTGGGTGTTCACGTAGTCGACCGTCGCAGCGGGGCGGCCATCGCTCACCAGGTGCGATTCAGTGACAGTCGGCACGCCGCCGTCGAGCGACACCTTCGAAGCGAACTCTTGCGTGGTGGCGATGCGCGCCTTGGTGAGCTCGGTGTCGAGGGAACGCTCGATAAAAATCTGGCGGTACGAAGTCGGCGCTTGGGTCATGATCCAGCGGACGCGGATCTCGCCGGCTTGCGTAAGCTTGGTGCAATCCTCGCTGAAGTGATGGGCCCCAAGCAGATTCTGCTTGCGCCAGCCGTTCTGCACCATGATGTCAAACGGCGCCGCAGCGTGAATGCGGTCGGGGCAGATGAACTGACCGGGCCACCGCACGTTACGCATCCGGCCGCGTTCCATCTGCTGGAGCACGTCGGCGTGTTGCGATTGGCCACAGGCGCCGCCGCAATTGCCGTCGTACCAACCCCCATTAGCTAACGGGCCGGAGATCGAGGAGAAGCCCGCCAGCGCTGCGCCAGCCACCATGCCCTGTGCCAACCTGCCCTGTACAAACTTAAGAATGGCCATCGTGCGCCTCGTGCTCTCATCCGTGCTAGCAATTGCGCGCCGCCGAATTAGCGGTGCGCCTCACAAAGGAGTTATCGACCCGCGTACACGGCAGCTACGGCACTTCTGTTCGAACCGGCGCAGTTGCGTTAACTTACGCAGCTTCACGCGTAGGTAGCACGGGACCGAAGTCCCGTGCGAGCTAGGTGCTAGCGTGAAGTGGGTGGCTGGGGTCGGCGCGTCAGCCGCCCCCATCAGTGCGAGAGAAAATCTAACCTTCACACGCGGCTTGGGGCGGCGAATGCGCCGACCCCAGCCACCCAACCCCCACTCATCACTGTCCGCCGGACATGGCGGGGAACATTTCGTTGATCATCGTGATTGCGGCTGGGCCCACTAGGACCACGAAGATGGCGGGGAAGATGAACAGCACCAGCGGGAAGATGAGCTTCACCGCGGTTTTGGCAGCTTTTTCTTCCGCCATTTGCCGGCGGCGGGTCCGCATCGAATCGCTTTGCACGCGAAGCGCCTGGGCGACGCTGGAGCCGAACTTGTCGGCTTGAATCAGAATGGCGGCAAGTGCGCGGAGGTCATCCACGCCGGTGCGGTGGCCCAGCTCGTGCAGAACTTCGTTCCGTGCACGGCCCATCTGCAGTTGCAAGTTGCTGAGTGAAAACTCTTCGGACAGCACCGCATAACTTTTACGCATTTCTTCGCTGACTTTGCGCATCGCTTGGTCGAGGCCGAGGCCCGCTTCCACGCACACCACCATCATATCGAGCGCATCGGGTAGGCCGAAGAAGATTTGGTCTTGCCGGCCCTTCTTGATAAACCACAGCACTACGTCGGGGATGAAGAACAGAATCCCCGAGACGGCGACCGTGGTGATCATCGCGTTCTGGGTGAAGCCCTTCATGATGGCCATCGTGCCACCCGTGGCGACGAAACCGATCACCAGGCAGATGAACTTCGAACCGAGGAAGATGCTTGCGGCCCCTTCGCCCCGGAAGCCGGCGTAGTTCAGCCGCGATTTCAGTTTGCCCGCTTCCTCTTCGGTCTTTGGCTTGAGCGGCGCGGAGGCTTTGGATGACGCTTGCTCTAGGAGTCGCGCCATTCGATCGGACTTTTTGCCTTTGCGGTCGCGATCTTCCTTGCGGGTGCGCGGTTCGCGAATTTCTTCGAGGCGTTCATTAGCGCGCGAGTTATCGTTCGACCCGAAGAAATCGAGCGCGAACCACAACGCCGCGGCGACAAAGCCGAACACGGCCAGCTTAGTGGCCATCGCGGTGCTGATGAAGGCGAATAAAAGCGTCATCTGAGAGGATAGGGGTCAGGGGCTAGGGGCGAGGGATTCGTAGGAATCTCTGGCGCCCCCAAATCTGATCGGCTTCTGGAACTTGACTACACTCGAATATTAACAATCTTGCGGATCACCAGCGCTCCGACGAGCTGCGAAAATAGGCCCCCGATGAGCATTTTCTTACCGAGGTCGTCGGTGAATAGGAGCATCAGGTAGTCGGGGTTCATTTTGTAAACGCAGGCGAAGAGCGCGGGCGGCAAGGCCAAGAGCACGATGCCGCTCAAGCGGCCTTCACCGGTGAGGGCTTGCACTTGGCCCCAAATCTGGAAGCGTTCGCGAATGAGGTGGCCAATCTTGTCGAGGATTTCAGCGAGGTCACCCCCGGTTTGACGCTGGAGGATGATCGCGGTCGCGAAGAACTTCAAGTCGAGGTTCGGCACGCGTTCAGTGAGGTTTTCGAGGGCCTCTTCCATCGGCGTGCCAAGATTGTGTTCTTCGTACGTGCGCGAAAACTCCTTGGCAATCGGGTCGTTCATTTCGCTGGTCACGAGGTGCATCCCCGCGGCCAAGCTGTGCCCGGCGCGCAGGGCGCGGGCAATCAATTCGAGCGCTTGCGGCAACTGAGCGGCAAACTTCTTCAGACGCCGCTTGCGCTTGAAGAGCAGCCAGATGAACGGCATGGCCGCGAAGCTCGCCCCGATGAACGGCGCGAACTTGAGTGGCAGTCCGCATAAGGTCGGCGCGAAAAAGCCCACTGCCGCCGCCACGCCGCACGCCATGATGAACTGCGAAACGGTGTAGCTCACGTCGGCCTGGGCGAAAATCACCTTCAGGTTGAGGTGCCCCGCAACCCAGCGCTCGAAGGTATTACTGTTGTCGGTAAGTTGCGAGAGCAGCTCGACATCCTTGGTCGATTTCACCACGCCCTTCTTCTTGAGCGTGGTCATATCGACCAGCCGCTGCTCGACTTCGGCGTCTTGATCGCCACGGAACATCATCGCGACGGCGATGATCACCGCGGTAACGCCGCCGAAGACCGAAATATAAGTCAGCCAAGGTGTCATGGTGGTCTGTTTGTGGTCAGTGGTTAGCAGTTACGCGCTCCGCTGCCGCGTCGCGGCTAACGGTTAGTCACGAAGCATTATTCGTTCGCGGAATGTACTCGCCGGCAACCGCACTCCGGCTTGTTCGAGGCGGTCCATGAAGCTAGGGCGAATTCCGGTCGCCACGAAGTGGCCGCGTGCGCGGCTGTTTTGGTCGACGCCGTCTTGGTTGAACTTAAAAATGTCCTGCATGACGATCGTATCTTGTTCCATCCCGAGGATTTCGGTGATGTGCGTTACCTTGCGCGGGCCGCCTTGCAGGCGGTTGGCCTGGACGATGAGGTTCACGGCGCTGGAGATTTGTTGCCGCATCGCTTTCATGGGCATTTCGAAGCCGCCCATCATGATCATCGTTTCGAGCCGGGCGATGGCGTCGCGCGGGGTGTTGGCGTGGCAGGTGGTCAGCGAGCCATCGTGGCCGGTGTTCATCGCTTGCAGCATGTCAAGCGTTTCGGCTCCGCGGCATTCCCCGATGATGATGCGGTCGGGCCGCATACGAAGGGAGTTCTTCACGAGGTCGGTCGCGCTAATGCGGCCCTTGCCTTCGATGTTCGGCGGGCGCGTTTCCAATCGCACAACGTGATCTTGTTGCAACTGAAGTTCGGCCGCGTCTTCGATGGTGACAATGCGGTCGTCATTCGAGATGAAACTACTGAGCGTGTTGAGCAGCGTCGTTTTACCAGAACCCGTACCGCCGGAGATGATGATGTTCAGCTTGGCCTTCATGGCTCCTTCCAGCAGCATCACCATTTCGGGCGTGAGGCTTTTGTAGTTAAGCAGGTCTTCCAGCTTTAACGGATTCGAACCGAACCGCCGAATGGTGACGCTGGGCCCATCGAGCGCCAGCGGCGGGATGATGGCGTTCACGCGGGAGCCGTCCGGCAAGCGGGCGTCGACCATCGGGCAAACTTCGTCCACGCGCCGACCGACACGGCTGACGATGCGGTCGATAATCTGCATCAAGTGCTTATCGTCGCGGAAGGTGCATTGCGACTTCACCAACTTGCCGCTCTTTTCCACGTAGACGTTCTTTGGCCCGTTGACCATGATTTCGCTGATCGTGGGGTCTTTGAGCAGCATTTCCATCGGCCCGAGGCCGAAGGTTTCGTCGAGCACTTCTTCAATCAACCGATCGCGCTCATTGCGGTTGAGGAACGTGTCCTCGGTGTCGCACAGATGTTCGACGACGAGGCGAATTTCGCGACGCAGCACATCGCCTTCGAGCTCTCCAACACGCGACAAATCGAGCTTATCGACGAGCTTCGAGTGAATACGGCGCTTGAGTGTTTCGAATTCCGCTTCCTTCTCCTGCGAAGAAAGTACGGCGGGACCGGTGGGCAGCTTGGTCATGATGTTGATGTCGCGGTAACGGGGGGCCGGGGGCGCACGGAGGGCGCCGCGAGGTGTTTCTGAGAAAGAATAGCTTGCGGAAACGTTCCGCGAGGAACCTCGCGGGAGAGAACGCTTGGTGCGAACGTGCGGGTTGCGCGGGCGAAGCGTGATCCACTGGCGTGCCGCCAGTGGTGACCGGTGCGCGTAGCCCTCTCCCTCTGGGAGAGGGTTGGGTGAGGGAACCCTGGTGTCCACTTCACCCTCACCCCGGCCTCTCCCGGAGGGAGAGGCAGAGACGCTATCAACGACCGGACGCTAGCGCGTGGCGGCTGATGACGGATCCGCCTTCTTACCGCTCCACAAGCCGAGCCAACTGCGACTCTTGCCGCCGGCTTCGGTGCTGGTGGAGTTGGGGTCGGTCTTGCCGGCCAGTGCATCGGCCAGTTGGCAGACGGAATGCGTGATCGCCGCTTTGGGCGCTTGCTCCAGGAGCGGCACGCCGTTATTGCGGACTTCGATCATTGTGCGGAAGTCGTTGGGAATCTGCCAGTAGATTTCTTGCCCCAACGTGTCTTGGGCTTTCTTGATGCTGATCGACGCGCCCCCCTGGCCGACGCGGTTGACAATGATTTTGAGCTTCTCCCGCAGTCCTGGGCGGTGATCGAAACTCATCATCAACCGCACCACGTTACGCAGGCAGGGTAGGTCGAGTTGCGTGATCATCAGCACGTCGTCGGCGAGGTCGAGTGCCATGAGGTCGATCGCGCTGAAGCTCTTAGAGGTGTCGATGATCAAATGCGTGAAGGTCGCCTTCAAGAGACCAATCACCCGCTGGAGGTCTTCAGCGGTGACCATTTGTGCGTCTTCGAGTTGCACAGGCCGGGGCAGCAGGTACAGCCCCGATGAGTGCTTGGTAAGCGAGCGCTTGAGCAGCGTGAAGTCGAGCCGCGTGACGTTCTGGGCCACATCGGTCAGCGTGTATTCGGGAATGGTGTCAAGAAAGACGTCGGCGTCGCCCAAGGCGAGGTCGAGGTCCAACAGCACCACGGAGTTTTTCTCGTCCGCCGCCAGCGCACAACCAAGGTTCACGGCGAGGCTCGTTGAACCCACGCCGCCGGTCGAACCCGAGACTGCCAGTACGCGGCAACCTTTCTGGGAGCCGGCTTGGTTGCCGAACCGGAGCTTGGCGACGCGTTGCAGGGCGGTCGCCAAGTCTTCGGGCTTGATGGGGAGCGTGAGGAACTCTTTCGCCCCGGCCCGCATCGAGCGCAGAATCAGGTTGCCGTCGGTCGAGCTGCTCGCCACCAGCACCGTCACATTGGCGTGCGTGTGGCTAATGTTCTCGACCAGCTCGATCGCTTGGTTGGCATCGCCGTCCATCGCCACGATGGCGACATCGGGATTGGTTTGAGCGAGCACATCGCCGAAGAAAGCATAGCGCGAGCACTCCGCTTCCAGCCACACGATGTCCAGGCCCATCAAGGTCGCCTTGAGCGACGACCGAGAGGCGTCGTTCGGATCGACGATGGCAAGTCGCAAGACGTTGGACATGGGGCGAACTAATTCGTAAGCGTGTGACCGGCAGTAGCGCTTCCGCACCCCGCATGCGAAGGGGCGCAGAGGCCGAGCTACACGAATTTAGCTCATACTCTGAGGGAAAAGCGCGATCGCTGGGCGACTATTCCAGATCGTATCCCACCGGTCCGATTAGCCCGCCTGGAGCGGCTGGCGCGACGGCGCTGGGCGGGTTGTAGGGGCCAGCCGAAGCGCGTTGATACCTCGGCTGGCGGCTCGCCGTATAGGTGGGTCCCGCCGGCGATTTCCGCTGCGCCTGACCGTTGTCGTTCGGGCCCGGCATCGGTAGGTGTAGTTCGCCGTGAATTGGTTCCGCTTCGGCGGGTGATGGAATTGCTTCCACCGGCGCCGATTCCGTGGGGGCCATCACCGGCTGAGGTTCCGTCATCATCGATCCTGCTTCGGCATGGGCTCCGCCATTGCAGCCACAGTTGCCGGCGCCCTGCTCGCAGCACGGGACGTGGCCGTGCATTGGCACGCAGCCTTGTGGCCCGCAGTTGTTGCACGGGCTGGGGACTTCGATTTCTCCGCCGAAATACAGTTCGTGGTTGTTTGGTGAAATGGTGCCCATCCCCGGCAAGCAGGTGGGGACTTCGTGCGGATCCATCGCGTCCACGAGTTCGGGGGTGACCAGCACTAGCAGTTCGATTTCGTTAACGGTGTCCGCCATCCGGCGGAACGGTAACCCCACCACCGGAATGTCGGACAAGAAGGGCAAGCCCGCGTTGCTCGATTCGCTACGGCGCTGGATCAAGCCGGCGATCGCGAACGTTTGCCCCGCGGTCATTTCAACCGCGGTGTCGACGCGGCGAGCGCGAAAGCCCGGAATCCGCTGGTTTTGCAGCGTGATGCCGATCGAGTCGTCGAGGTCTGAAATGCTCGGGCGAACTTCGAGGCGAATCTTGCCATCGCCGAGCACAATCGGCAGGAAGTCGACCTGGGTGCCGAACGGTTTGTATTCAATCGAAGTGGTGCCGAGGCTTTGCGGCACGAGGATGGGGATTTCCCCCCCTTCCAGGAACTGCGCCGGCCGGCCGCTGACGGCCACGATATTCGGTTCCGCCATAATCTTGGCGATGTTGTGCTGCTGCAAAGCATCGAGAAATAAGAACAAACTATCGGCGCCATCAACCAGGCCCAACTCCAACGTTTGACCGCCGTTAGTCACCACGCTGCTGGCGCTCGCGGCGCTGATCATCCCGCTGATGCTGCTGGCCCCGTAACCGCCGCCCCCCGAAGTGTGGGCAATGTCCCAGCCCATGCGGCGGAGCTTGGTGCGCGAAACTTCGTACACCTTGGTCTTCAGCAGCACTTGCTGAACGCCGCCGACCTGGATGTTATTAATTACCTTGGGAGCGTAATCCTCGGCTAGCTGGCGAATGGTGTCCACGTGATCGGGGCGATCAATGAAGCCCGTCAGCACCAAACTGTTCGAGTAGCGGAAGACCCGGACCGAGGAGTTCGGGAACTGTGTCTTGAGGGCATTTTCCAGTTCTCGGACGTCGCCGTAGATGAACACATCGACCGTGTGGATTTCGCCATCTTCATCCCACAGGTTCACCGCGGTGACGCCCGCCTTCTTGGCCGCTACCTGTATCTGCGTCGCCGAGAGCGGGGTGACCGCCAGCAGCTCAGGATTATTGACCTGCACGCGCGGAATCTTCTTGTCGAGCGTCAGGATCCGGCTGGTGTTAGTGGTGATCTCGAGCTTATCGCTCGACGAGGTAATGCGCTTAATCAGCGAGCCATCAGCCGCGATTTCTTGCGCGCGCGCCACTGGGCAGAGGGCCGTCCCGGTCAGACCCACCAAAGCGAGGCCGAGCGCCACCAATCGGCGTGAGAAGAAGTTTCCACTCATCGTCGTACTTCCCTGTACTTTCGGCGTTCGGTTGGAACGCACAAGGTCGCCTGTTTGTGGCAGGCGGCCTTCCCCCCGTGATTCCGGCTGGCAATCCTTTGCGGGCCGGGTCGCTTAGTGTCGGTCGCTGGAGCGCTAAATCGCAAGCGAGTTGCGGCGCTGTTATTTACTTGTTATCCCCGAAGTCGATGGGGAAATCGTTTTCTTCACCCGCCGGTGTGGGGGCGAGTGTCGGTTGGCCCGGACCGCCGCCGAAGCTGGCCGGTTGGGCCGGGACGCCGCTGGAACTCGATTCCGTAACGCGAATTGGCTTGCCAGTGCTGGGATCGAATTGCACTTCCCGCACTTCCGCCGCTTCGACAATTTCCATCGTAAAGGGAGGCCGTTCGTCGGCCGCCTTTTTCATCATGCTCATCAGGCCCCCAATGAAGCCGGGGCCCTGCGGTTCGTTTTTCGTGCTGGTGACTTCGCGCTGCTGTTCATCTTCGCGCGAGTTCTTTTCATTCTTTCCGCCCAGCAGCGAGCCGACGTTAACCTCGGAGGTTTCGGCGGTGTCTTGGTCATCCGGGCTGCGCGGAATCAGATTCACTTCGCCAATCTGTTGGGCCAGGTCGAGCTTGTTCGCTTGCTCAACAGTGACCAGTAGCGAGACGGTTTTCGGCACTGTGCGGGTGTCACCACCATCGGCCGATCGCTGTACCGCTTGTTCGACCGCGAAGACGCGGATGTTCTGTAAGATAACCTTGGTCATTGACTCCGCAACGCCGGTCCGCTCGTTCCGCTCCACAAAGAGCTGAATGTCCACGCGGTCGCCGGGGCTGAGCAGTCCCGCGGCGCTCTTTTGAGCATCGACGGCGATCGTTGCTAAGCGGAAGCCTGGCGGGATTTCACCAATCGGGTCCGCGAATTCGCCTTGGGCCAGAAGCTGGGCGTCGACAATCGGCATGCCGGCGATAATGTTCGCCCGCGGCCGACGGCCTTCGATCTCTTCAATCTTGGTGAGCGATCCCGCCGGGATTCGATCCTTCGGCCACTCTTGGAGAGTGACCATGTTCGCGTCAATCGGATCGCCCAGGTTAATGTTGTGCAGCGCGATGTAGATGGGGGCGGTTTCCGCCTTCGGCCCTTGCTGCGCGTTCTTCTGCTCCATCACTTGGCTAATGCCAATCGAAGCGACCAGGCCGCAGCCCAGGGCGAGCGCAAGGAGCAGTAATGATTTCGGACGCATGTTTCCCCCCTCATCGGCGGTTGTGAACCGCACCGGCCGAAGTCGCGCTTTGTTAAGCAGCGTCGCGCGCTGCTAGCACGCCCCACTCCGGGCCTCGTCGGTTTCTTCGGCAAGACCGGCGTAACCGGTCCAGTAAAACTAGGTGGAAGGAGAGGCTAGAGGTTAGGGACTAGAGGATAGGGACAAACTGCTAGCGATTGAATCTTCATTCGCCTCACAATCTCGCTATCCAAGGCTCCCTACTTAAGCCTTCACCCCCTATCCTCTAATCTCTAATCCATATGCTCTCATCGCTACGCCAGCATCCCACTCCACGCGAAGTACGCAATCGTGCCAATCGCCATCGGGATGCCGTACGGCAAGAGCATCATCCGCGGTTTGCGCTCAGCAGCGATCTCGGCCAGCTTTTCAGGATTCTTCACGGTCAAGATTTCGTTCCAGATCATCCAGAACTGGCCGTGGTGTTGGTCCCACTTCTTCTGCAGCACGACCATGCCGATGGCGATGATGCCCCCGACCACGGCCGATACCGCGAACGCGTAAAACGTGGTGGTGCCCCACACCCAAGCGCCGATGCCAGCGTTCAGTTTCACGTCCCCTGCCCCCATGCCGCCAATGGCGTACGCGGGTAACAGGAGTAAGAGGCCCACCACAGTGCCGATCAGGCTGTATAGCAAGCCTTCCCAGCCGGCGTAGGGACTGAGCAACAAGCTGTAGGCCCAACCGCTGACAATCATCGGGAACGTCAGCCAATTGGGGACTTTCAGTTGTTTGCCATCGATCACTGCAGCCACGATCAGCGTGACGGTCACAAACCAGATGGGCCAGTTGGCAACAACGGAATCTTGCAGCGAGGCGAAGTCGGGCATGGCAAGCACTCTTGAGCTAAGCGGGGTTCATGTCTTGTTAAGGTCGCACGGCATTGCGCCGACGATTCCCCCAACTGTAGAACACGATTCGCTTCGACTCGTCGCATTCGCGGCAGGCGAGATTGCCTCACCCGCGGTGGTAAGTTCCCCTCATTGGCATAATCGGTACGACCCGCGCAGCCGCACCAGCGCAAAATCAACCGGCGGGTTGGCTCCGTAGGAACCAACCCGCCGGTCGAAATGGGCGAACGGATTGGAAAAAGTCCGGCCGCAGGTGTCCCTTCTCGGGAGGTTAACTTCCCAACTGAGCCGACACGCTTTGGAACGTGTTACTGGCGTTGGTTCCCACCGCTTGGATAGCGGTGAGGCAGACGATCACAATGAGCGCGAGCATCACTGCGTACTCCACCGCAGTCGGCCCATCTTCACTCTGCAAAAATCTCTGTAGCTTCGGCAGGAAACTCGTCATGGCGAACAGCCCTTTCGAGAAGTGGAACTACCCTGTGAAAACGCATCTAAGCATGAAAAACCCCTGGCGGAAGTGGCTTCCTACCAGGGGTGATTCGTGTTTGTACCGACAAGTAGGGTTAGACGCCCACCGGTCGCTCGCTGACTAGCGAACTAGCTACCCAACTGGGCCGACACGTTCTGGAACGTGGCAGTGGCGTTGGTGCCGATCGAGCGAATCGCCGTCAAACAGACGATCACGATCAGCGCGAGCATCACCGCGTATTCAACCGCGGTGGGGCCGTCTTCCGAGACGAGGAAACGTTGCACTTTCTGAGCCAGATTCTTCATAGCATTCCTCCAAAGGTTCTCGGGTCGCCCTCCCCAATTAAGGAGATAGGCGCCCTACTTGTCGGGAGCTTTCACAAGGTCGCTCCCGGTTACTGACCCCGCCGCAGCACCCACAACCGGTCGTAACGGTGTGTGGCGAGCCTGCCAAATGCCGCGGTGAGGCCTAAAATTGGTAACGTTCCTGCGTATTCACCCTCAGGCGAATCCTTCTTGCTCCTCGCTGTGAGGCGGAAGAGCGGAGTCCTTCGGTAACCCGGCTACCCACACAATCCGCCGGAGCGAACTGCAGGGGCCCGTGGCTTTGCGTCCCCACCTTACGATGGGTTTGCCTTTCTCGGGGACGAAAACGCGGGCAGGCTCTTTGGTTTAGTGACCAGCGGGTTGAACCGCTGGCGAGCATGTCATCAGTGTGATAAGTCCGTCTGAAAAGTCTCCTCGGCGTTTCGCGGCCCCTGGGCTGCGTTCCGCCTACACCTGAAAACTATGTCAGTTTCCCCAAGAGTCAAATCAATCTTCAAGAAATTTTTCGTAGCCCGCATAATCGGAACTGGGGGACGAAACCGTAGCGAGGTCCGCCAGCGTATCGAAGAGTAAGGCAAATGTCGTTATCGCTCCCACAACTGCTCACCCAGCTCGCCACCGCGCCGATTGGGGGCTACCACCTCACTGGTCCCGCGGCGGCGGAGCCGATTGCGTACGCCGCGCTCGCGCTCGCATCGGCTGAGCATTGGGACGCCGCGCAGCAAGCGGGCGATTGGCTACGCGATGAGCAGGGCTCCGACGGCAGCGTGGGCGTCACTGCCGATGACGACTCGCCCGGTTGGCCGACCAGCCTCGCGCTCTTGGCGTGGCAAGCGCTGAAAGAGCACGACGCCGCCCGGTATTCCGACTCGATCGAGCGCGGCATCGCCTGGGCCCTGGACGCCAAAGGCAGGCCGGCCGAGCGCAGCGAAGAGGTGGGCCACGATTCCACACTCGTCGGTTGGTCGTGGGCCGCCAACACGCATTCGTGGCTGGAACCAACAGCGATGTTCGTCGCCGCGCTCCGCGCGGTGGGACTTGGCGAATCTCCCCGGGCCCGCGAAGGTGCAAGGATTCTGGTTGATCGCCTGCTGCCCGAAGGTGGCGCCAACTACGGCAACACGTTCGTGCTGGGTCAAGAACTTAAAGCGCATCCGCAACCAACGGGCATCGCGCTGTGGGCGCTCGCAGGTGAAGGGAGCACCGATCCGCGCATCGTCAAATCGATCGATTACCTACTGCGTGAGTTGGAACTGCCGCTCGGTTTGCCATCATGTTGTCACGCGCTGATCGGCCTCGCTGCGCATCAGGTTGAGACCGCCAAACTGCAGCCCGCACTCGACCGCACCATCGTCGGGCTCAAGCAACCGGCGTCGACATTTGAACTCGCGCTCCTCGCCCGCGCCGCCCTCGCCGTGGAGACTGCATCATGAACAGCGTCACCCGTCGAGACGCTCTCGCCGCTTGCAGCTTAGCGGCCACCGGCCTCCTCACCGCCACGACCATCGGCTGCGCCCAGCGCAACGAAGCCCGCGTCTTCCTCGCCCGCAACCAACGTTATGACGGCGACTTAGTGCGCACCATCCGCGCCGGTCTTGTGGCCGCCGGCCTTGAGCTCAATGAACTCCGCGGCAAGCGCGTCCTACTGAAACCAAATCTCGTCGAGCCATCGCGCGAGATTCCGCACATGACCACGCACCCCACGGTGATCGTCGCCGCCGCCGAGGTGTTTCGCACCGCCGGCGCCACGGTGAAAGTCGGCGAAGCGCCAGGCCACGTGCGCGACACGCAAACGGCGCTCATTATCTCCGGCGTTGGCGAAGCGCTCGACGGCGCCGAACTCGAGTTCGCCGACCTCAATTACGAAGCGGTCGGCTACCGCGCTAACCGCGGCAAGTTCAGTCAGCTCCGTGGGATCTATTTTCCGCAAAGCATTGTGGAAGCGGACCTGGTGGTTTCGCTCCCGAAGATGAAAACGCACCACTGGGTCGGCGTCACCGGCGCCATGAAAAACCTCTACGGTACGCTCCCCGGCATCAAGTACGGCTGGCCCAAAAACGTGCTGCACCACAATGGCATCCCGCAAACCGTGGCGGACATCAACTCGACGCTGCCACGCGTGATCGGCATCGTCGACGGCATCGACTGCATGGAAGGAGACGGCCCGATCCTCGGCAGCCTGAAAACGATGGGCCTCATCGCGGTGAGCGCCAGCCTTCCTGCGCTCGACGCTACCCTTGCCCGCGTAATGGGCATCGTCCCCGAACGATTAGAGTATCTCCAACTCGCCGCCCACCGCTTGGGCCCGATCGCTGACGAAGCCATCGAACAAGTCGGCGAACCATGGCGCGACGTGGCGAGCCCGTTCAAAATCCTGGACCGGCCCCACTTGCGGAATCTGCGTTCGAGCGCCGACGGGCCGCTTGTGACTTAACAAAAAATAGGGAACGCGCATCGACGCGCATGCGGCGGATTCACGGAGATTTTTTCTTCTTTCTTTTCCGCGTAAATCCCCTGCATCCGCGTTCATGCGCGTCCCCTATTCTTTCTTCCAGCCCTGCCCAGCGGTGAACATCTCCGCCACAATTACGGGTATGTATGTATTCCCGTCCTGCTGGTGAGAAATGTCCGATTCCGTTCCCCCAACCCGTTCGCCCTGGCCGTGGCGGTGGTCGCTGCTACTGGTGTGCCTCACCTTCCCGCTGCTGTGGGTGGGGGGACTCATCACGAGCACCGGCGCGGGCATGGCGGTACCCGATTGGCCCAACACCTACGGGTACAACATGTTCCTGTACCCCTGGAAGAGTTGGGTGCTGGGGCCGTGGGATTTGCTGATCGAGCATGGGCATCGGCTGTTTGCTTCACTGGTGGGATTAGTAGCAATTGGCCTCGTGATCGTCGCGGCGAAATTCGATCGTCGACGATGGTTCACGCGACTTGCGATTGCCGCACTGTTGCTGGTGATCGCGCAAGGCGCGCTCGGGGGACTGCGCGTCGTTTACAATTCACTTCCGATCGCCATGATCCACGGCGTCGTTGGGCCGACGTTTTTCACCTTCGTTGCGTGCATTGCCGCTACCAGCTCGCAGCGGTGGCAGAGCGGCTTGCAACCGGGTGAAGAGACGCCATCGAAACATTTCAGCCGACTGCTATGGTTCGCCGCTGCGGTGGCGTGGGTGCAACTCACGCTCGGAGCTTCCATGCGCCACGTGCCGGAAATGGGCCGGCCATGGAGTTTCGCGCTGCATGTGCAAAGCCATCTGACGCTGGCGACTGTCTTGCTCCTGGTGCTGTTCACCGCGGCGATTGCGACCTACCGGGGCAGTCTCGTCTCCACGCCGCGAGGGCTTATTCGGCTCTGCGCGGTGCTGATTCTGCTGCAATTTTCGCTCGGACTGGGGACCTGGGTGATGAAGTACGCCCTGCCCGGATGGGCCGAAGGCTGGTGGCCCGCTAGAATGGAGGCGATTCGCGCCGGCGGCTGGTTGCAAACCCACGTGGCCACCGCCCACAGCGCACTTGGTTCCTTGATTTTAGCCCTGACCACCGTCGCCGCCCTATTTGTCAGCCGGCTGCGGTGGACTGCGGCCGCCCCCACGTCATCGTCACCGGCGTTATGAGCATCGGCATCGCTTCCGCCACTTCCCCCCTGCCCCGCTCTGCCGTGCGCGCACGACTGGCCGATTACGTTGAGCTTACCAAATTGCGCATCGTGGTCATGGAGCTTGCTACGGTGCTCGCCACGCTGCACGTCGCCTCGCGCGGCGATTGGCAGTGGGGACTTGCGCTGGCGCTGGTGATCGGGACCGCACTGGTCGCGGGCAGTGCGAGTGCGCTCAACCAATGGCTTGAGCAAGAACAAGATGCGCTGATGCTGCGAACCCGCAACCGCCCGCTGCCAGCGGGACGATTGTCGCGCGGCGAAGTGCTGACGCTGGGCCTCGTGATGCTCGCCGCCGGCTTCACGATTTTGCTGTTCGGCGTGAACCAAGTGGTCGCCGCGATCGCCGCCGCGACGTGGGTCATTTACGTCGCGCTCTATACTCCGTTAAAAACTCGCTGGACTTTCAACACCACGGTTGGCGCCGTGAGCGGCGCGCTGCCGATTCTGATGGGTTGGTTTGCCGGCGGCGGCGATTTCGGCGCCACTGCCATCGGCCTCTTTGCCGTCCTTGCCGTGTGGCAATATCCGCACTTCATGGCGATCGCCTGGCTCTGCCGCGATGATTACCAGCGAGCTGGCTACCGCATGTCATCCACCGCCGACCCCACCGGCGCTTCGTGCGGTTGGCAAGCGATCATCGGCTCGGTGCTGCTCGTCCCCGCCGCGCTGATTTTGCTAGGGGACATCCCCAGCCCCACGCTCGGCACGCTTGCCTACGTGGTGACCGCCGCCATCCTCGCGGGACTGATGCTCCGCAGTTCGCTCAATTTCCATCACCACCGCACTGACCAATCCGCCCGCACGCTGATGCGCGTGAGCCTGCTGTACCTGCCGCTGTGGCTCTTGGCGTTCGTACTCTGCTGCTGAGCACCCCACGTACGACGGGCTTCTCAGCCCGTCGAGCCTTCAACTTCGACGGGCTGAAAAGCCCGTCGTACATTTTGTCCACCACGCCCGCACTTTCGCTCTCCCATCTCACGCACCGCTACGGTGAGCGCGTGGCCGTTGATGATCTCTCGCTCGAAGTCGCCCCGCGCGAAGTTTTCGTGCTGCTCGGGCCCAACGGAAGTGGAAAAACCTCGCTCTTTCGGTTGCTCTCGACGCTCATCCCGATTCAGTCGGGCGAAGCAAGTTTGTTCGGTTTCGACATCCGCACCCAAGCGGCCGAGGTGCGGCAGCGATTGGGTGTGGTGTTTCAAGCGCCGAGTCTCGACAAGAAACTCACCGTCGCGGAGAACCTACGGCATCACGGCCGGCTGTACGGCCTCGGCGGCAGCGAGCTCGCCCGGCGAATGGAGCAAATTCTCGGGCGACTCAAGCTCACCGATCGCGCAAACGACCGCGTCGAAACGCTCTCCGGCGGGTTGCGACGCCGCGCCGAACTCGCGAAGGGCTTGCTGCACGATCCGCAACTACTGCTGCTGGATGAACCCTCCACCGGCCTCGACCCCGCGGCCCGCATTGATCTCTGGCGATACCTATTGCAACTGCGCGATGAACAGGGGATGACGATCGTCGCCACCACGCATTTGCTGGACGAAGCCGAAAGAGCCGATCGGATCGGCATCATGCACGCCGGCAAGCTGGTGGCGCTCGACACGCCTGCCGCGCTGCAAGCCTCCATTGGCGGCGACACGATTCTCATCCGCACCGCCGACCCGGCAGCACTCGCCGTGGCCATCAACGACAAACTGAGCGCCGACGCCCGCGTGATGGACAGTGTTGTGCGTCTCGAACAGCCCGCCGGCGCCGAGTGGCTCGCCAAGCTGCTCGCCTCGTTCGGCCCCCAGATTCAATCTGTCACCCTCGGCAAACCAACATTAGAAGACGTCTTCATCGCCCGCACTGGCCACCGCTTTTTCGATGAACCGACTGAAGAGCCTGATCCCAAGAAAAAGAAGAAAAGAACGAGACAATGACCAGTTCCCTCCCTGTCATCTTCACGCTTGCGGAACGAGAGCTCGTCCGGTTTTTCCGGCAGCGGAACCGTGTGATCGGCGCGCTCGTGCAGCCGATTTTGTTTTGGCTCCTGTTTAGCGAGGGGCTCAAGCAGCAGAACCTGGGCTACCAGCATTTCTTCCCTGGCACGCTGGCGATGATTTTGCTGTTCACCGCCATCTTCGCGACGATTTCGATCATCGAGGACCGCAACGAAGGCTTTTTGCAAGGCGTGCTGGTGGCGCCAATTCCGCGCTTTGCGATGGTGCTGGGCAAGGTGCTCGGCGGGGCGGCGATTGCGCTTATCCAAGCGATCTTGTTCCTGCTGCTCGGTTGGGCGAGTAGCGTTGTGACGCCCACGCCGACCGACGCGCTGCTGGGAACAATACTCATGGCGGTGATGGCGGTGGCGCTCACGTCACTTGGCTTCGCCATCGCTTGGCGGATGGATTCCTCGCAAGGTTTTCACGCGATTATGAGCGTGTTTCTGCTGCCGATGTGGCTCCTCTCCGGCGCCTTTTTCCGCCAAGGCGCCGATGGGCTGTTGGGCTGGGTGGTCGCCGTGAACCCATTGACCTATGGTGTCGCTGGGTTGCGGAGATATATCGAACATGCAAATGGCATGGATCGTTTAGCGACTGACGCGATCCCCGGCGTGCCGCCGCTGTGGCTCTGCTGGAGCGTGTCGATCGCCTTCGCGGTGGTGCTGCTGTTTGCCTGCTGGCGGATCGCGGCGGCACGGACGGCGGGGGATTTGAAGTAATTTACTCAACTCAAAAAACGGCAGCCCATTCCGCTGGGACAGTAGGCTGCCGGCTAACATGATCACCATTTTGGCGGCCGCTCATCCGATTGTTCACGTCAACGCCGGGCTCAATGCACTGGCGACAGTGCTGTTGGTGTTGGGGCTCGTGCTGATCAAGCACGGGCGGGAGCAGGCGCATCGCACGGCGATGGTGGCGGCGTTCGTCGTGTCGGCGGCGTTCCTCGTTTGTTACCTGTGGTATCACTACCAAGTCGGCAGTGTGAAGTTCACGCATCCTGGCGCTGTGCGGTACATATATCTCGCAATCCTCTTCAGCCACATTGTGCTCGCTGTGACCGTGCCGTTCCTCGCGGGGCTGGCGATGTACTACGGCTATCGCGCCCTCGGCTGCTGCCAGACGCCTCGCGACCCGGCGTTTCGCGCTAAGCATCGCCACATCGTGAAGTGGGCGTTTCCGATTTGGCTCTACGTATCGGTGACGGGGGTGATTGTCTACGTGATGCTGTATCATCTGTGGCCGTCGGCGGAGTTGAGTTGATACTGGGATATGAATAAAGAGCTACCGAGCACTGTCAACCAAGATTCTCACTCGCCGATGGTTGCGATCGCTCTGCTATTTGCGATAGGAGTAGCTGCGTTATTACTTCTCAATGGCATGTTCTTCTACAACACGCTTGCGTTTTGCGTGTGCAGCGGTCTGTGTGGACTGCTCGCCGGTAAACGGCGGAAACAGTCGCATGGATGGTTGTTGGCGACGATTTTCTTTGGTGTCTGTTTTGTCGTTGGAATATTCGCGATTCCCGCCAACTACCAGCGTCAGCGGCAATTTCAACAGAAGATCGAGCAAATCCGCGAACAGAATCGCAAACAGAGCTGAACTAAGTTGGCGATCAGCTTGTCAATCCGGTTGAACTTGTCGAAAACTACCGCACCACCCGAATCGTCCCCAATGATTCATCCATCGCGTGGCAATAAGCGCCCGCGCCGCGGAGCGATTGGCTCGCGGAGATTATGTCGGCCGTGATCCGTTCGCCCGGCATCAGGAACGGGATTCCCGGCGGATAGAACGCTACCGTTTCGGCGCACACGCGGCCGGCGGACTTGGTGAGGGAGACCGCTTCACTGGTGGCCAGCGCCGCTTCGCGTGGCGTCAGCGCGAGCGTCGGGATCGGCGGCTGCAACCACTGGCTAGCCAATTCCTGCTGCGCGTCCGCCGCTCGCGGCTTAGCGCTCACGTGCTGCATCGCGGCAAGGAACCGCTCCCGCGCGACCGGTTCATCCCCCGGCCCGAGCACCAGGACTACGTTAAACCAGTCGGCCATCTCATCTTCGATGGAAAACTCGGTGCGGATTAGGCGTTCGACATCGTAGCCGTTCCAGCCGGTTTCGCGCACGCTCACCACCATCCGCAGTGGATCGCAGCGGTGGGCGGCAAGGCGCGGATCGTTCTCGGCCGACAAAACGCGCAGGCCCGAGAGTGCATTAATCGCCGCCGCCAGTTCGCGCACTTCGGCTACCGTGCGGGCGAAGATTTCGCGGCCGTCGTGCGCGAGGCGTTGCCGCACGGCGTCGAGCGAAGCGAGCAATAGAAAACTCGCGCTCGTGGAGTGCAACAGATTGAGCGCTGACTGCAGCCGGAACGGATCAACTCGTGAATTACGCCCGCGGTGCAAAACTGCCGAGCCAACCAGCGAACCGAGCGTCTTGTGCCAGCTCTGCGCCACGAGGTCCGCCCCGGCCGCGAGCGCCGACTCCGGTCCGCCGGCGGGGCACATGCCCAGGTGCGCGCCGTGTGCTTCATCCACCAGCAGCAGCACGTTTCTGTTGCGGCAGAGCTTTACGACTTCGCCAAGATCGCGGGCCAAGCCGTAATAG
Source organism: Pirellulales bacterium (assembly GCA_022841705.1). Classification (GTDB taxonomy): domain Bacteria; phylum Planctomycetota; class Planctomycetia; order Pirellulales; family Lacipirellulaceae. The sequence goes on along the minus strand of JALHQZ010000001.1, from coordinate 1,340,148 downwards.
CTGGGGCGGGTGAGGAACACGGCCGAGACATTCGCTTCGGTGTCGAGCGCGTGGGCAATCGTGGCGGCATCGACACCGAGCGCCCCGCAGTCCGCCAGCACGCCATGCGGCAAAAACTTCGGCACGGCGCCGGAGAGCGCGAGCGCATTCACGACGCTGCGATGCACGTTACGCGGCATCAGCACCGTGCTGCCGGGGGGCGCCGCGGTGAGGAGCATTGCCGAAACCGCCTGCGAACTGCCGCCGGTGAGAAAATTTGTCGCGTCAGCCCCAAACAACTCCGCCGCCAGCGCTTGGGCTTCGATCAAACAGCCTTGCGGGTGCTGGAGGTTGTCGGTGGCGGTCATCGATGGCAGATCGAGCCGCCACACCGCTTCGCCCCAAAGTTCTTTCAATCGCGGCGGCGCGAACCGCCCGCGTTTATGCCCCGGCGTGTGCAGCGGCAGAATATCTCCCGCCGCGTAGCGAACGAGCGTGTCAAGAACCGGGGCGAGAGTTTGGTCGAGCTGGGGCAATGCGGGAGGTCTCGGGCGGGTGGGGGTGAGTGAGATTGAAAGTGTAGCAAATTTGTTTTCGCGGCGCGTGACAAACGCTGGCGGGAGGGGCCTCTTTGTACGATGGGCTTTCAGCCCATCGTACAAACGCGAAATTCCGGCTTGTAAACGGGCAAGCTGGCATTCATCGCGTCCATTACGCTAAACTTCAGGTTCTGGTTCGGTTGGTCTTGTCGTGGAGGAACTTTCCATGAAGCGCCCAATGGCTATCGTGTCGCTCCTCATTACGGTTGTGCTCGCTACGGCGGCGCTGGCCGATCCACCCGATCGACTACGGTCTTACAACATCATCCCGCGACTGAGTGTGCTTGGACAAACGGGGGGATTCGCCGGCGTGACCAATTGGTTTCGGCTCACAGGTTCCTTCGATTTGCACGAGCAGTTCAACTACAACTGGGGCTACGATGTAAGCCTGACGAATACCGAAGTGTGGGGCAGTATCATCTCCGATCAGCCGACGATTGCGATCGTGACTGATGTTGATGAGCTGCTAAACCTCGAAGGGCTGAAAGGCAAAGCGCTGCCGACGGCGGGTCCGCTGCCCGTGTACGAATTCAAGGGCGAGCTGGCCGACGGTTCGTCGATGCGGATCCTCGGGCTTGATCGCGGCCGCTGGCTCTACTTGCGGGGCTCCAGCACGCCGCCGCCCGGCGGGGCGGATTTCTTCGAGTACCAGTTGCGGATTCTTGCGCGTCTGGCCCCGTCGGGCGATGCAAATGGCGATGGCGCTGTCGATGCCGCCGACTACACTTTGCTTCGTGATGCCGGCGGACCGGTCAACGCTGCCGCTGCCGATGGCGTCAGCATTAGTGATTGGTTCGAGCAGTTTGGGGAAACGCCGCCCGATATCGATGCGCTCGATGCACAGTTGAACGCGGCGCTGCTGCCTTCGGCAACCGCGGTGCCGGAGCCGGGGGCGATGGTGGTGGTGGCGTTTTTGGTCGGAGCGGCAGCGCTGCGACGGAGTAAACCCTAAGTCGCAAGCGAGGGGCAACCCCCAACCCCAAACACCCCGCCAACGTTCGAGCCGCGCCCGTCAGAAAGTGGAGCGGGCGAAAATTCAATTCCCCACATCCGCAAACGCACTTTTCAGCGCCGCCAATCCCGCGGCGGCTTGTTCGTGGTTCACCACCACGTTCACCTTCATTTCGCTGGTGCTGACCATCTCGACGTTGATCCCCGCTTCGGCCAGCGCTTTAAAGAGACGGATGCCGACGCCGGTGTGACTGCGGATTCCCACGCCGTTCACGGTGAGAATCGCCACCTGCGGTTGGGCGGCAATTTCGCCGCCGTACTCCTTGGCGAGTTCTTCGACCACTTGCCGGCTTTTTGCGAAGTCGCGCTGCGGGGCGGTAAAGCTGAGGCTCGCGAGGCCATCGGCGCCAACACCCTGGACAATCATATCGACGACGATGTTCTCAGCTGCGACCGCTTCGAACACGTCCGCTGAAATGCCAGGGCGGTCCGGTACGTCGAACAGCGTCACCCGGCATTGCGACTCGTCCAGCGACACGCCGTGGATGGTGAGGTCCTCCATCGCTTGCAGCCGCCGCACGACGGCGAGCGCGTCCGCCACGCTCGCTCCACCGGTGGGATGCGTGTAGGCGACCCGTTCGCCCGGCGGCTTTTCAAGTTCGAACTCGCCATGCACTGCGCGGAGCGCTTCCACACCCTTCTCACGCTTCACGAGGACCGAGACTTTGATATCGCTGGTGGTGATCGCCTCGATGTTGATGTTTGATTCGGCGAGCGCCCGGAACATGCGGTCCGCGACGCCCGACTGCTTCGCCATGCCCAGACCCACGACGGAAACTTTCGACACGCCGGAATTGCTCGACACGCTGCTGGCGCCGATTTCCTTGGCGGCTTCCTTGACCGCCACCAGCGCTTGGGGCAAATCGCTTTCGAGCACCGTGAACGACATATCCGCCACGCCGCCGTAGCCGACGTCCTGGGCGATCATGTCGACCGGCACCTTCATCGCGGCCAGCTTCGAGAAGATCGCGAGGCTGGCGCCCGGCTTATCGGGGACCCCAGCCACGTCGATCCGGGCTTCGTTCTTGGTGAGCGCGCAGCCGCTCACCACGCGATCCATCGACTCGGGCTGGTTGCCGATGATTGATCCGGGCTCATCCGTAAACACGCCGCTGTTTCGCACATGGATCGGCACGTTGAATTTCTTGCCGAACTCGATCGACCGGCTGTGCATCACCCCGGCGCCGAGACTGGCGAGCTCCAGCATTTCGTCGTGGCTCACCCGGCTCATCTTGCGGGCCTCGGCCACCAACCGCGGGTCGGTGGTGAAAACGCCGTCGACATCGGTGTAGATTTCGCACTCATCGGCGCCCAGAACCGCGGCGAGTGCCACAGCGGTAGTATCGCTGCCACCGCGGCCGAGCGTGGTGATATTAAAATCTTCGTCGATGCCTTGGAACCCGGCGGCGATGACAATGTTCCCTTCGTCGAGGAGCCGACGAATGCGATCGGTCGAAATGCTTTTGATGCGGGCTTTGGTGTGCGAACTATCGGTGCGGATGCCGATTTGTGCGCCCGTGAGGCTCACCGCTTTAGCGCCGAGCGAATGGATCGCCATCGCCATCAGCGCGACGGACACCTGCTCGCCGGTGGAGAGGAGCATATCCATTTCTCGCGCTGGCGGGTCGTCGCACACCTGCCCGGCGAGGTCCACCAAGTAGTCGGTCTGATGCCCCATCGCGGAGACGACCATCACCACCTGAGCGCCTTGCTGCTGCGCGCGAATCGCCCGCCGCGCCGCCGCCCGAATCTTCTCGGCATCCGCCACACTGGTGCCGCCAAACTTTTGAACGATAAGTGCCATGAAGGTGTAGCCAGAGTCCTTAGATAAATTTACTGAATGAACCAGCGCATTGTGTCCCAGCCTTGGGGGAAGGCGAGTGTTGAATTCGCCGCGTTGGTGTCGCCGTAAGAGGTGAACTTGTCCGCGGTAATGCCACTGCCGGCCATCGCGACGGGAACGTCGCCGTGGGTGTGCTTCTTGGTGGCGAGGAACGTGGGGTGATCGGGGCTGATCATCATCCGCCATTCGCCTTGCTGTTCGAGCGCGGCGACGAGCGGGCCGACGATGTGGCGGTCGATCTCTTCGATGGCTTTGACCTTCTCATCGCAGCGGCCTTCGTGCGACGCTTCGTCAGGCGCTTCGATGTGAACGCACACGATGTCGTACTTCGCAAGTGCATCAATCGCCGTGCGGCCTTTGGAAGCGTAATCGGTATCGAGGTAGCCCGTGGCGCCGGGAGCTTCGATCCGGTCCCAACCCACGAGCGCCGCGATACCCCGCAATAAATCGACGGCCGTAATCATCGCTCCGCGCGGGCCGAATTTTTGGGCGAAAGGCTCCAGCGCCGGCGCGCCACCTTGGCCCCAGAGCCAAATGTTGGTCGCGGCGCCGTGGCCGCTCGCTTGCCGAGCGCGGTTGGTCGGATGATCAGCAAAGAGTGGGACCGAAGCTTCCATCAGGTCCGTCAGCACATCTCCACCCGGGCCACGCGGGTAGTCGTCGAGCACCGTCTGATCGGTAATGTCGTGCGGCGCCCGCGTGCGGGTGTCGAGCGTGAAGGGAGCGGGCAGTTTGGCGCCGCGCCAGATCAAGAGATTGCGGTAACTCACGCCGGGGACGAACTCGATGGCACCGCGGTACTTCGGATCGCTCGCCACTTCGGCTTGTAAAGTGGCGAGCAGCGCCGTCGCGTCGGCGGTGGAAACGTGATCGGCGGTGAAGTCCCGCATCACTTGGTCGGTCACCGTCACCAAATTGCAGCGGATCGCCCAATCCTCGGGAGCCAGCTTAATTCCTTGCGCGGCTGCTTCCATCGGCGCCCGGCCGGTGAAGTGCTCGAAGGGGTTGTAGCCGAGCAAACTGAGATTCCCGATCTCCGACCCCGCCGGTAACTCCCGAGGTGTGTGGCATGCCCGCGCGACTACGCCCCGGGCCGCCAGCGCATCCATGTGCGGCGTGCGGGCCGCTTCTAGCGGGGTTTTTCCGCCAAGTTGAACTTGCGGCTGATCGGCGGCGCCGTCGGGGATGACGATTACGTATTTCAACTTCGGGGATGCGGGATTTAGGGATTGGGATTTGGGGTAGCCCCGGATTATCTCGCACAACGCCGACCCGCGGGAGGGGTACCGTTTAGCCGCGACGCGCTAGCGGAGCGCGTTGTGGGAACGACCCTGCCGCTTCTCCTTACGGCCGCATTCCGGAGGGGCGTAGCCCTCCGGCTGTTAGGTGAACTAGCGAGTTAGCGTCGCCGCAGGAGCCACATTAACACCACAAAATCGTAAAGCGCGTGGGCGACGATTGACGAGGCGATTTCGTCCGTCTTATAGCTCAATAGGCCGAAAAACAGGCCGATGAGCGTCGCCAGCACGAGGTACGTACGCGACAGGGCATGGCCCAGCCCGAACAGCAAGCTTGTCAGCCCGATGCCCACCACCACGCCCGTCCAGCGGATGAGCAGCGGTTGCAGCACGCCGCGGAACGCCAGCTCTTCGCCCACGCCGGCGAGAATTGAAACCAGGGCGAGTTGCCACACGCGGGCATCAGCGAACAGCAGCCGCACCAACCGCAGCACCTGCCGCCGCAGGCGCACGATGGGTCGCCACGAGACCTTCTGCAGCACCGCGTACAGCACCAAGAGCGGCACAACCGCGCCGAGGCCGGTGATAATCGCCTGCCCCAATGCTTCGCCCCGTGGCAGCATCGTTGCGAGCGGAATCCGGAACAGCCACGCCCCCGCTAGCGCAAGCACCGCCAAGCCCCCTTCCACCACCAGGGCCAACCGCAGCGTCTCTTCAGCTTGAGTTTTCGGGGAGTGCAAACGCGGCCGAGCCTTCCGTTGCCGGGCAAAGGGGGTGAATGTTGCGTGTATCGTAGAATTTTGGGGAGGCGGAGTCTAGTTGTGGGGGCTCCGGAATACTGCAATCTGGGCACAGCGATTAGACTGGTGACCATCTGAGGCTCACCACCATGCAACTCTTCCTAGAAAGTCCCGCTCCGGCGATTGCGCTCGGAGTATTGCTGCTCACGCTCGCCGCGATCGTGTGGTTTCAAACACGCTCGACCGTCGCGTTTTTCGGCATGGTCGGCGCCGTGCTGTTCGCGTTTGCCGGTATCGTATTCGAACGGTGGTGGCAAACGCCGCGTGAGGAAGTCGTCGCGGCGCTCACGGGCATGCTCGCCGCCGTGGAAGCGAACGATCTGCCGACCGTCCTCACCTGCATCGCGCCCACTGCGACCAGTGTCACCGCCGACGCCAACGAATTGATGCCGCAGTTCCGCATCCGCCAAGCGAACGGCGGCAGCGAAGCGGAAGTGTCCCTCGATTCCGAAACCAACCCCACCACCGCCAGCGTGAAGTTCAAGCCGCTGATCGTTGTCGAACACGCCCGCACTGGCATGACCGGCGGCTACCACGACCGCGTGACGATGGACTTCCAGCGCATCGGCGAGCGGTGGCTCATCACCGGTTACTCGGCAAAGAATGAATGGCGGCGCGGAGCCCGCGACCTCAGCCGCGGCCGATGACTCGCGCGGGGTGCCATGCCCACGCGGCCAAAAAGTCAGCATCACCCTGCACAGAAAAGCATGCCCACGAACCAACCGTGGGCATGCTATGTTATCTCGAAGAATATCGCTTGGTTGATCGCGTGGGCATGGCACCCAACCTATAGCCCGCGTTAGTACCGCGGCGCCCACGGGCCGTAGATTGGCGGTTGTATGGGTTGATTACCGCCGCCTTGCCAACCGCCATTCCATCCACCGTGCCAGCCCCCGTTCCAACCACCATGCCAGCCGCCGGGCCCACCACCAGGATGGAAACCGGGGCCGTGGTGGAAATTGCCTTGCTGCTGATAGAAGCTCCCGCTGAGTGACGAATCGAGCCACGCATCGTTGACGCGTTCCCACTCGGCATCGAGCCCGCCGCGGCCGTTGCCGTAGGATTGCACTTGATAGGAAGTATCGAGCGTGCCATCGGTCCCGCGAATCTGTGTGCGGGTACGGCGGTAACCGCTGGTCACATACCGCGGATCGGGCAGCTCTTCCACCGGCGCGATGCGCTGGTACTGCGCTACGCGCGCCCCGGTCTGCGGATCGTGCGTGAAGTGCCCCGGTGCGAAGATCCAGCTTTGAGCCGCCGCCCGGTTTGCCTGGGAACAGTGAGCCGATGCGAACATCACCAGAAACAAAACTGCCGCACGCATGGGAGGGTACCGCGAAGCGAGGAGGAGGTGGGGACCCCTTCACTATGCTTGCGATGGGCGAGCGATTCGAGCGGAAATCGCCCTAGATTCAGCGGCAACAGCGCCGCCAAAATCGCTATAACCGGAATCAAATTGGCTACGGTGCTGCGGGTTCTTCGACCGGCGCACCGGGCGCGCTCAGCGGTCGCTTGTAAAGCTCGTGATCTTCCGGATTGTAAACGTACTCATACGGTCCATCGAGTTCGGGGAGCGCAATTTGATTCTCTTCGATAATCCGCTTCATGAACTCTTCGTGTGATTTCGGGTACCGACCTTCACTGCCCCAGAAGAGATTCAGAGCTTGCGTCACTTGAACCTCATTCATCCGGTGCTCCGCAACGAAACGGGTACGAACGATCGTGCTCAACGCACCGCCGCCTTTCAGGCTTTTGCCGCGTTTATAGTCGTCTTCGGTGACGAGCGACGGCGCTTCGCTGGCGAGCGCTTGGGCCGCGGCTTGCTCGGCAGCTTGCTTGTCGGCCACGGCTTGCGCCTCTTGTTGTTTGGCCTGCGCTTCCATCGCGGCGGCGGCTTTCTCGATGTCGCTCATCTCGGACGCCGGCGCGTCGGTCGTGCTCGATCCACCGCCGCTGCAGCCGAAGAGGCCTGCCATCACCAGCGCGGCTAATGTCCAGCGTGCTCTAGAACGCATCATTCTGTCCCCTGCTTTGAAACTCATGCCAACCGCCACGCCTTCATCTTACCCAACAAATCCTGCCGGGTGCGATCAATCACCAGCGGGGTGAGCGAACAGCCCCCTTGGCGGACCACCTCTTGGTCGGTCCCCGAATTGGGCGGCTCCTGCGGCGGGTTGCCGGTGGCCCAAAAGTAGCGGCGGCCCTTGGGGTCACGGCGGCCTTCAAACATTGCGGGCCACTTGATGACCCCCATCGACGTCACCTGAACCGGCTGATCGCTGGTGAGCGAGCGGGTCGAAAAATTGAGGTTGTACAGCAGGTGCTCGCGCCACGCGCCTTGATCGAGCAGTTGCTCGATCAGTCGCACCGCCTTGGCGGCGGCGGCGTCGAACTCGGGCCGCTCTTCGTATTCCAGCGAGACGGCAAGGCTGGGTAAATCGTTGAGTGCCCCTTCGGTCGCCCCCGCCACCGTGCCCGAATACAGCACGTTCACGCCGACGTTCAGCCCGCCGTTGATCCCGCTCACTACCATATGCGGCGGCGTTTCGCACAGCTCCGCGAGCGCGAGTTTGACGCAATCCGCCGGGCTCCCCTCAACCGCCCACACGCGGCCAATCGGTTCAACGAACACCTCCTTCGCCATCAGCGGCGTGAGGAAGGTGATCGAATGCCCCACGCCACTCTGCTCGGTCGCCGGCGCGACGACCGTTACTTCACCAATCTGGCGCAGCGCCGCACACATCGCCGCCAACCCGGGGGCGTACACGCCATCATCATTCGTGAGCAGGAAGTGCATGGGGAAGTGGCTGCGGGCCAAAGCCATCGGGTGCCACTGTCCGGCTTGTCCGGCAGTGTGAAGCGGGTACCCAGGTTCCACTGCGGGACAAGCCGGACAGTGACACCCGTGGGATTTCACCAACAGCCCTTCATCCTACCCGACCGTAGTTTGGCTGGCGATGGTCGCGTACAATCCGCCATTGTAGCAGGCACGGTCCCCGTGCCGTCGGCGTCAATGTCGAGGACTGCGTTAATTTTCGAACGTAAAAAACGGCACGGGGACCGTGCCTACTACAATAATTCTTGCAGCAAGTGAGATCGAATTGAGCGCACTCACCACCGAACGGGTGCTGGTGATGGACTTTGGCTCGCAGTACGCGCAGCTCATCGCCCGGCGGGTGCGCGAAGCGCAAGTCTACTGCGAAATCGTGCGGCACGATTTGTCGGTCGAACGCATCAAACAGCTCTCGCCAAAAGGAATTATCCTCTCGGGTGGTCCCAACAGCGTGTACGAAGCGGGCGCCCCGCAGTGCGATCCGGCGATCTTTACGCTCGGCATCCCCGTCCTCGGCATTTGCTACGGCATGCAGCTCGCGTGCAAGGCGCTCGGCGGTCAAGTGGCAAGTGCTCCCGCGCGGGAGTACGGCCGAGCCTATGTCGAAGTGCAAGATAATTCGGACCTCTTCGCCGGCGTCCATCCGCGGACCGAAGTCTGGATGAGCCACGGCGACCAAGTGACCGGCATCGGCGAAGCCTTCACGCCGCTCGCCGCCACGGAAACCTGCCCTTACGCCGCCGTGCGGCACAAGCAACTTCCCGTTTACGGCTTGCAGTTTCATCCCGAAGTGAGCCACACGGTCGAAGGTAAGCAACTGCTGTCGAACTTCCTCGCGGGCGTGTGCGGGGCGAGTGGTTCTTGGCGATTGGAAGATTTTGCCGAATCAACCATCGCCGCCGTGCGTGAGCGGGTCGGTGCCGACCGGGTGATCTGCGGCCTTTCGGGCGGAGTCGATTCGGCCGTGGTGGCGGCGCTGTTGTCGCGGGCGATCGGCGATCAACTTTCGTGCATCCTGGTCGATAACGGACTGTTGCGAAAAGACGAAGCAAGCGCTGTGATCCGCGAGTTTACCGGCCACTTTCGTTCCGACTTACATGTGGTCGCCGGCGAAGCGCGGTTCCTCGGTGCGCTCAGCGGCGTCACCGAGCCGCAGCAGAAACGCAAAATCATCGGCGGCAAGTTCATCGATTGCTTCAAACAAGAAGCCGAAGCGATTCAGGGCGCCAAGTATCTGGCCCAGGGGACGCTGTACCCCGATGTGATCGAAAGTGGCGCGGCCGCCGATGGCCCCGCCGCCACCATCAAACTGCATCACAACGTCGGCGGACTTCCTGAGCAGTTGGGTTTTGAACTGATCGAACCGCTCCGCGATTTGTTCAAAGACGAAGTGCGCCAGTTGGGCTTGCAACTCGGCCTGCCGGAGGAAATCGTCTGGCGGCATCCGTTCCCGGGCCCAGGTTTGGCGGTGCGGTGCCTGGGCGAAATCACCAAGCCCAAGCTGGAAATCCTCCGCGAAGCGGACTCCATTGTGGTGGGCGAAATCAAGGCCGCCGGCCTCTACCGCAGCACCAGCCAAGCGTTTGCCGTGCTGCTGCCCGTGCAGAGCGTCGGCGTGATGGGCGACAGCCGCACCTACGAAAGCACCGTCGCGGTGCGCTGCGTGAACACCGACGACTTCATGACCGCCGACTGGAGCCACCTGCCGTACGACCTCTTGGCCCGCATTTCGACCCGCATCATCAACGAAATCAAAGGCGTCAACCGCGTGGTCTACGACATCAGCAGCAAACCGCCGGCCACCATCGAGTGGGAATAGCCGAAGTGGCACCGCCCCTCGCTTGCGACTTAGCGCCCCGCCACCACCAAAACTACGGCCGCCCGCAATCCCCGCCAGCCTCCCGTGGCGCTTGTGGCAATGTGGCGCCTGTGGCAAATGTCCACTCCCGTGAGTTGCCCATTTTTTCGCGAAAACTTGCGTATAACCGTAATCCCCACAGGCTAAATGTTACCCAATCTAACTTCCCTCCCCAGAGTTCCCCCGTGAGATTTGCCCCCAAAGGCGCCGATGCGCGTCCGCCGGCCCACACAGAATCGCCACATTCCCGCGCTCGTCAACGAATAAGCGTGAACCCTCCGGTTCATCCAGCGCAGCGCCCAGCGGATAAACCTCCACGAGCGGCCGCTCACGATCCGCTTCCAGCGTTGTGATCTGAATCGTCCCCGCATCGATCGCCCGCCAGGTAAGCCCGAGCGGTTCCAGCACGAGCGTCAGCGCTTCACTCCATGGCTTGTCAGCGACCGAACAGGAAATCGGTGACCCCGGCCCGAACTCCTGTTCGGCAAGCGACTCCCAATCGACCAAAATCACCACGCCGGCGCTCTGCGCCCAGTACCGCGTCACTTCCGCCAACGGAGTGGGGCTGACGAAGCTGAACGTCGTGCGATCGGCCAGCTGCGGCTGTAAGCCAGCGAGCGCCGGTTCCGCGCTCAGAAGCCGGTCGGGATACTTGCTTCGTTTAGGCAGACCACGTGATTTGCGCCACTGCTCCAAAAGCCGTAGCACTTCGTAGTGCGTCGCCAGTGGCGCGGTGATTCGCAGAGCATTGGCCGTCTCTTCGAGTGTATCGGTTTCATTGAGCACCGTTTCACGCAGTACTTCCGCAACATTTAGGTCGCTCTCACGCACCAAGTCTGCCATTTCGTACCGCACTTCGCGTGTTTCATCAGCGCCAGGCCGCATGACGGTGAGCTGCCCAAAACGTTCCGCATAGGAAAGTCCCGCCGGCGACAACGCCGCGGTCAGCGTTTTGGCGAGCGAAACTTCAGTTCCCTTCAGCGGCACGGCGTGACTCGCACTCAGCCCCGCCATCCGCAGCGCCGCGGGATCAACAGTTACGGCCACACCGCTCAAATCGCCGATCACTTCCGCCGCCCGCCACAAGGGCAACTTCGGCAGTTCGATTCCATCAATCGGCGTCGCCAGCGCCGCCGCGAAATCAACTTCCGGGAGCGGCCCCGTTTCGCCCCTTCGCACCACGGCGCGGCTGGCACCGGCCCGCATGGCGAGCCGTTCATCAAGGTTCGTTTCCGGCGTAACGGGCGCCGGCGGTTCGCTCGGCTGATCCCGAATCGGCGGCGGATCGGTCCCGGCACCCTTCACGAGGACGAGATCGAGATTGGCAGCGTCGAAATCCAGGGGGTCGATTTTCTTTGGGGCTTCGGCCGCTTGCGGCTTAGCAGGTTGCGGTATTGGCTCGGAGGCCGCGACTTTCACCGGTTTTTCCAGCGGTTTGGATTCGACTTTCTCTGCGGTTGCTGCGGGTTCTTCAACTTGCGCCTTGGTTGGTGGCGATTCGATGGCGACCGGCGGTGTCTCGATTCTCGGTGGTTCGACCTCTGGCGGGGCCGCGCTCCGCTCGCGCGTCGCGGTTAACGGGGAGGGGGCGATTGTGATTTGTTGATTCATCCACAACGCGATCGCGCCGATCGCGATGCCGATCACCCCGCCGCCGATCGTTGTGACGAGCGTGAACCGCCGCCCACTCGCTTGCGACTTAGCGCTCACTTGCTGGACAATCGCCGCTTCAGCCGTTGGCGCCGTTAACTCCTCAATCTGCTCAAAGTTCGCCACCGCAACCGCCGGCGCCTCCATCGGCGGTGGTGTAACGGCGGCGCTCGAATCCCCGGCCACCGGCGCGAGCAGCACCATCCCGCCGCATTTCGGGCAAGCGTGAATCTGTCCCACGAGCGCAGCATCGCTCACCTTCAGGCGCGCGTGGCACGTTTCGCATTGCACTCGGAAGGGAATCACGGGCGATTAACGGTTCGTAAACTCATCGGGGAGTTTCTCGCCGCGTTTTTCGGCGGCGCTGCGGGTGGTGATGACGATGCGGTCGCCCTGCACCGCATACACCAATTTCTGCTTGGGGTCGGCGGCGCTGGTGGCGGTTTTATCGGGGTTCGCCTGCCGGCAAATCTCCAGCAGCACTTCGGCGGCGGGGCGGTTTTCTATTGCCAGGCCGAACGATTGGTTCTTGGTGATCCCCTCCAATTGTAGGTCACCCCCGAGGATTTCGATCGGCGTTCCGAGTTCGTCCGCTAAGTACGAAACGGCCATCTCCAGCGTATCACGGTCGAACGACAGCGACACCGGCGCCGCAAGTTTTTCGGCTAGCGTGCGCGGCTCGACTGGTTTGGCCGTCACCGGAGCAGAACCTCGGCTAGCCGCAAGTTGCGACAGCCACAATTCGCCAGCGAGCGCGAAATTGTGCGCCGCCGCTGCGGGCAGACAGGCGTTAACGACCGCTTGGTCCTCGACCACGCCGGTCCGCAAATGAGCGGTGAGCGATTGCAGCATCGCCGGCAATTTGGCGACAACCAATCGGCTATGCTCGACCGGCACATCGGCCAGGAGCGCCAGTTGTAGTTTGTCCGCCCAACTGCCGATGCGTTGCGCAAGGAGCCCGGCGAGCCGCGTGGCGGTGAGATCAGCGATGCTCTCGCCGCGAATTTCCAAATAGAGTTGTTCGCCGACATTCGCGCTGACGAGCAGGCCTTGCAGTTCGTCCGGCAGTTCCTCGAACGCCGCATCACGCAGCGCAGCAAGTGGTCCAGCCCAGACCGCTTCGCCATCGGCGAACAGAAAGTTGGGGGCAACCAGCAGCGTGACGGTGCGATCAGCGTCACTTGCGGCGAGCAAGCGCTCCAAACCGCGCCGCAAGAGCGGCGCTTCGCCGCCCGCTTCCAAGATTTCGTGCAGCGTTTCCGGCGCCGCGATGACCCAACTTCGCCCGCGCCGCCAATAGCCAACGCCGTTAGCGAGCGTGTATTTGGTGTCGGCGTGTTCGCGCGGTTGGCCCGTCGCCTTCACCGCGACGCCCTTTGTGGGCCGCACGACGAGCGTGACATCGACCTTTGAGAGATCAGCCCCGGGCCGTACCCCAATGAGCAGCGATTCGATTTCCCCTAGTTGGAGCCCCGTTATGTTCGTGAGCCGTGCAAGTTGCTGATCGCCGGTCGGGCCAAGCGCTCGCAGAACCCGGGCGCCCTCTTCATTGCCGACCAGTTCCGCCGGCCGAACGTGCAGAATCAGCGGCGTCCCGGGCGGCAATCCGGCGAGCAAAAGCGGCCGGCCCGCCGTTGGTGATTCCCACAGCAGTTTGCTTTCGTCGACAGCAGGTTTTCGCTCCGCCTTCGCTACGGGCAGCGGCGGCGGAACCGCAGCGGTTGCTGCCGGTGTCGCCACGATCGGCGCCGGAGTGTGCATCATCCGCCACGCGGCGAACGCGACCAGAGCAAAGAATCCCCCGAGAAGGGTTGGCAAAACCCATCGCGGCTGCAACCTGCGGCGAGTTACGGTCGGCGGTGGGGTCAGGGGTTTGGCCATCGTTTCTGATTGTAAAGGAGAAATTAGCATTCAGCACGGGCAGCGTGGGAAGTCTTGCGGGGCGATTGAAGGCCGCCTACAGTCGAAGGCTCTGGCATTCCTCCCATCCGACTTCTCGGCGGCAACGACATGAACTCCTTCGCAGCTTCGCAGCAGTACTTCAATCGGGCGGCGGACAAGCTCGACCTTTCGCCCGCTTTGCGAAAAGTATTGAGCTTGCCGAATCGCGAGGTGACGGTCCAAATCCCAATCGAGATGGATAACGGCCGGATCGAAGTCCTCACCGGCTACCGTGTGCAGCACAATCGGGCCCGCGGGCCGATGAAGGGGGGGCTGCGTTACCACCCTCAGGTCGATATCGACGAGGTCCGCACCCTCGCCGCGCTGATGACCTGGAAAACCGCCGTGGTGAACATTCCTTACGGCGGCGCCAAAGGGGGCGTGACAGTTGACGCGCGCAGTTTGAGTAAGCGCGAAAAGGAACGGATCACGCGTAAGTTCATCGACGAGATCCACATGGTCATTGGCCCGGACATCGATATTCCCGCGCCCGACATGGGAACAGGGCACGAAGAAATGGCCTGGATCATGAGCCAGTACTCCAAGTACCACGGGTTCAACCCGGGCGTGGTGACGGGCAAACCGGTCGAACATTATGGCATTCCCGGGCGCGAAGAGGCGACCGGCCGGGGGGTGGGGATTCTCACGTTCAAGCTGCTGAGCCGCATGGGGAAGAAGATCGCCGGCACCACGATCGCCATCCAGGGTTTCGGCAACGTCGGTTCGCACACGGCGAAGTTCTTGGCGGAAGGGGATGCGAAGATCGTCGCCATCAGCGATCACACCGGCGCCTACTACCGCAAGAACGGCATCGACGTAATGGACGCCTTGCGATATGCCCGCGAACATAACGGCCTCTTGTTGGGTTACGACAAAGGCGAGGCGCTGACCAACGAAGCGCTGCTGGAACTGCCGGTGGATGTGCTGATCCCCGCGGCGATTGGTGGGGTGATCACCGCCGAGAACGCGCCGCGGATCAAGGCCAAGATGATCATCGAAGCGGCGAACGACCCAATTCGGTTTGAAGCGGACGCACTGTTGGAAGCGGCCGGCGTGACGATCTTACCCGACGTCTTGGCGAATTCCGGCGGGGTGACGGTCAGCTACTTCGAGTGGGCCCAGAACCGCCAGTTTTACAAGTGGAGTTTGGATCGCGTGCGGCAGGAACTGGACCGGCTCCTCGGCACGGCCTTCGAAGAAGTGTGGGAACGCAGCCAACAAGCCAAAGTGAGTTTACGCACCAGCGCGTTTATGATCGCCATCGAACGGGTCGCCCGCGCTACTACCCTCGCGGGTTTAACCTGATCGGAGAATCATGATCCCTCGCTTGCGACTTAGCGCTACCTGCCTAGCAATCGCCGTCATCGGGTGCGATTCCGCTGCTCCGCTTCCTGACGGGCGCAGCTCGAAATCCGCGGCGATTGGTCAAGAGTTTACGGCCGCTTCTAATCCCGCAGGGACTTTCCGTCCGAAGCCCTGCACACTCGCAGAAGCGCTCGCGATTGCCGATCTCTCCCAACTCAGACTACCCGCCGACGCCACGCGCACCGAAGCGGTTCCGTTTTCGTACAGTTACTCCGCGCCCGTCTCCGCCGAGCGCAACACGCCCAAGTCGCTGGCTGACTTGACCGCCCAACTCGCCGCCGCCGGTTGGACGGAGTCCACTGATCCGGCCCCGCAATTGTTCGACAAGGGCGCCATCGCCTACTTTCAGAAGCAGGGTGTGTGGCTCGTCGTCTCGTTGGGTGAAAGCCGCGGCTTTTCGCTCACGGAACCCGGCAAAGAAGTGGGCGCCGATTTGAATGTGACCGCGATGGTGATCGGCAACGTCGATCCGCGCCCGCTGCCAAGGCCGGAAACCATCGAGGTGCAGTCCGAAGAGCCGAACAGTGTGAGTTACACCACGGCAACCGAGCTATTGGCCGTGCGGAAGTTTTACCAAACCGAGCTGCCGAAGCTCGGCTGGCGGGAGTGCGTGTGGCAACCCCTGGCGGGCATCGAGATTCCGATGGAGACCAAGGAGCAATCGCAGTGGTTCTTCCAGAATGGCGTGCTGCTGAATTTAAACTTGCAACGAATCGATGAAGGGACACGAGTCTTCTTGCGGCCCTCGCTGATGAAAAGCGATCTGCCGCTGCCCGCGGATGCTGACGAGATCGAGCTCGGCGATTCGCCCGATTACCTGTTTTGCGAAACAAAGCAGCCGCTCGCCGATGCCGTATCGTTCATGAAAAAGGAAATGGAGTCGCGTGGCTGGAAGCTAACCGATCTTCCACCCAACCCCGAGAAAAAAATCGCCGCGGCCTTCAGCCTGAAGCACGAAGGCCGCGACGATTTACGGTGTGAGTTTCTGAAAACCGAACGCTACGTAATGATGCAATTAAGCGTTGATCGCTAACTACAACGTGCGATCCACTGCTTCCGCGATGCGGCGGCATTCGGCCATCAGTTTCTCAAAGGCTTTGAAGTCGAGCGTTTGGTAGCCATCGCTCTTCGCGTGTGCGGGGTCGGGGTGAACTTCCACGATCAGCCCGTCGGCGCCGGCGGCGATGCCCGCTTTGGCCATCGCGGTCACCAGGTTCGTGTGTCCCGTGCCGTGGCTGGGGTCCACCACCACCGGCAGGTGCGTCTTCGACTGTAAGTACGGCACAGTCGCCAGCGGCAAAGTGAAGCGGGTGTGCGATTCGAACGTGCGGATGCCGCGCTCGCAGAGAAGCACCTTGGGGTTGCCGCCATCGAGAATGTACTCGGCGGCCAGCAGCAGTTCATCAATCGTGGCGCTCGGCCCGCGCTTCAGCAGCACCGCGCGATGGCTCTTGCCGCACGCTTCAAGCAGCCGATAGTTTTGCATATTGCGGGCGCCGATTTGCAGCACGTCGGCGTACTTGCCGACGAGTTCGACGTCGTCCGGCGCAATGACTTCGGTCACCACGGCGAGGCCCGTTTCTTCACGCGCAGTGGCGAGCATTCTGAGGCCCTCTTCTTTGAGGCCTTGGAAGCTATACGGACTGGTCCGCGGCTTGAAGGCTCCGCCCCGTAGCGCCGTCGCGCCCGCTTTCTTCACTGCTTTCGCACAGGCGACGATTTGCTCTTCGGTCTCCACGCTGCATGGCCCGGCGATCATGCCGATCTGCACGCCGCCGACGCTCAAACTGCCGGCGGTGACTATTGATGTGTCCGCTTTGAGTTCCCGGCTTGCCAGCTTGTAAGGCGCCAGAATCGGCAGAACTTCATCGACGCCGGGCCCGCTTTCGAGTGTGGAGACTCCGTCGACACGTTCTTCACCCACGGCGGCGATCACCGTACGTTCGGAACCTTGGATGACGTTCGCTTTCAAACCGAGCGATTCGACGTGCTTGACCATGTTTTGGATGTCCTCTGGGCTAACGCCACGTTTCATTACAACGATCATGGGAGGGGATGGGGGCTAGGGATGAGAGGCTAGGGAAAACAATAAAAAAAGCCCCGAGAACCGCTGGGGTTCTCGGGGCTTGGTGGTCTTAAGTTTGTGGCGTGCGTCTACAAACTACCTCCGGCCCCGGAACCCGGGCTAAAGTAGGTAAACCAAAAATAGGTGAACGCCGTTGCCATGACCCTTAGTATTGATTGCAGAGCGAAGAATTGCAAGTGGATTTTTCGGAATTTGTCCGGTACATGAACGCTAAAGCGTTAACAGCGACCGGCTCTGGCCGTAAGCCCGCTGACAGGGCTTAGTCCTTTCCATGATGCTCGACTTCCTTCCAGTACTGCTGGAAGTCAAAGTCGGGCGAATTATCCAGGTCGTGGCACTGCATACACGACTGCACGACTTTGCCTTTGTCGAACTCTTGGCCATCCTTGTTGCCTTCGTTTGGCAAGATTTCCATATGCAACGCTTGCTGGAGCGCTTTCTGTTCTTCCTCGGTCACTTCGAGATCGCCGTTCTCAACGGCGACGTGTTTGGCCGCCGGGCCGTGGCAGTTTTCGCAGCCTTGGTGCGCGAGGTGCGCCGTTTCCTTCATGCTTACAAAGCCGCTCTGGAAGGGAAAGAACTTTTGCGGTTCCCAACCGGTCACATGGCAACTGAGGCATTCGGGATCAAATTCACGCGAAGGTTCGGAACCGGTGGTAATCGATTCCCACGAATGCGTGAAGTGGGGCGTCTGCTCAAAGACTTCCCACGCCGAGGTGTGGCAATCTTGGCATGCTTCGCTCCCGGCGAACTCGCCGCCGCTGGGGTGAACGGCGGTTTTTACTCCGAGACCTTCGAAACCGAGCGAACGCAATTCTTCTTGATAATCGCCCATCATCTTGATCATCGCCGGCGAGTCTTCGTAGCGGTGATCCATTGGCACTTTTTGGTAGCGGAAACCTTTGTCGCCTTGCTTGTACAGACCAATCGTCACCGCATACAAGCCTTTGTGGCCGATCTCGACGAGGTACGACTTCGTCCCCTCGATTGGCCGCGGGCGGTCCGGGGGTTCATCGGCGCCTTTCGCCGCGACGACCCATTGGAACACCGGATACTTTTTAGCGAGCGCTTCCGCCTGCTCGATTGTGCCATACACCAAGAGCACGAGTGAATCGCACTTGGCGGCCTTGAGATCGGGCAGAACGGCATCGAGTCCTTCTTCGGGAGTTCGCATTACGAGATCATCGATCTTCGCGAGCGCTGCTAAGTCTTTCGAATCAGAGACCACGCCAGTCACGCCTATCTTATAGGGGCCGACCTGCGTGATGATTTTTTGTTTGGAAAGTTGATCATCGAAATCGAGCAGCGCAACGTTGGCCGACACGAGCGGATTCGTGGCGGGATCGAGATTGAGCGCCACGCCGATGATTTCCGTTTTGAGTTCCGGCGCCCCGAGATTGATCGCTCGATAGCCCAGCTTCATTAGCGATTCCACCAGCCGGCGGCTCTTGATTTCATTCTGCGGGCCTTGGCGTTCGTCGCGCACCTGGCCGCCGACATCGATCGCCGCCACCGCCCAGCCGTCCTTTGCTAATTGCTTGAGGAACGTGTGCCGGCGCTTGAGACCTCCCTTCATGTTTTCGAGCCCCGCGCAGCCGCACGGTTCGAGGTACCCCCACTGCTCGCCGGTGAAGACGAGCGCGGCATCGGGCTTCGGCCAACCTTCGAACACGGCGCCGTTAGCTTCAATCGGATCGGGCTTTGGTTTTTTGCCGGCGGTAAGCGTTACCTGGGCGGCATCAATCGTCGCTGATCGCAGAGCGGCTCGGTCATGGCGCACGACTTGCCGCGCCGCCAGCGCCACACCGAGGGCCAGAACCAAACCAATAGCTTTCTTCCGCTGCATATCAACTCCGTGAAACGGGCGTATCTTTCCCTTTGCAGCATCCCAAACTGGCCCAGTTTTCGCAATCTCAGCCCTCCCGGGGCAGACTGTTGTTGGGTTAGAATCGAGCGAATGAAGTATTTTGCGATTCTCTTGCTGTTTACCGCGAGTTGTGCGAATGCCTCGGAATCCGGCTGGGGCACACTGCGCGGCAGATTCGTGGTAGCAGGCTCTCCCCCGGCCTCGCCGGAACTCGAACCTGGTACGGATCAATGTTGCATTGATGCAAAGCCGAAGAGCCAGCGGGTCGTTATCGGCGCGGATGGCGGCCTGGCCAACGTGGTCGTGTACCTCCACAGCCGAAAGACGCCGCCGATTCATCCCGACCTCGCCGCGGCGCCAACAGAACCGGTCGTGGTGACGAACAAGAATTGTTCCTTTAAGCCGCATGTTTCTCTGTTGCGAATCGGCCAGGAACTGCGGTTAGAGAACGGCGACCCCACGCTGCACAACGTGAACGCCGCGCTGGATGGGGGCGAGGCCTTTAACGTGGTGCTGCCGGTGGAGGGCCAGCAAACGGTGAAATTAACTCGGCCGCAGTCGCTTCCGGCGCCAATTGCGTGCAATATTCACAAGTTCATGCAAGGCTTTTTGGTGGTCCGTAATGATCCCTACATGGCCGTTTCGAACACTGATGGCCAGTTCGAAATTGCGAAGTTACCGGCAGGCGAGTGGCAGTTTCAGTTGTGGCATGAAACGGGATACTTGAAAAACCTTGGCGCCGAAGTTGGCTCGAGCGATCGTCGCGGGCGAATCAAAATCGCAATTCCTGCGAATGGCGAAGTCAATCTCGGCAAGGTGAAAGTGCCGGCGGAGTTGTTGAAGTAAGAACCGCAGATGAACGCAGATCAACGCAGATGGAAGATATCCACTGGCCGATTCTTCAACGCGCGCGAGTTTCAATCCGATCGGCGGTCATCCGCGTCCATCTGCGGTTGGTTACAGTTCTTCTGTGCAGGAATGGCGTTGACTTCTGGCTGCGCGCGTGAAGCGAAGTTTGTGCCCGATGAAATGGCCGCGATTGAAGCGACACCACAGCAGCAGGAGCAGATCGCCGAAGTTCTTACCGCGTGGTTTGGCACGCCGGATGCGCCCAAGCTTCCGCCAGGCGAGACGGGGCTCGACATGGCGAAACTGCAGCTTGCGGCGGGGCCGGTCATCAGCAACACACCCGGCGTGACGCACGGATTGTATCGCCGACACTGCGCTCGCTGCCATGGCGTGACGGGCGATGGGGCGGGACCGACGGCCCGCTTCCAAGCCCCGTACCCGCGCGACTTCCGAGCCGGGGTCTTCAAGTTCAAAAGCACCTACCGCGGCGCGCCGCCGACCGATGCCGACCTGCGGCACACGCTGGCCAATGGGCTGGCCGGCAGCTCGATGCCGTCCTTCGCGCTGCTCGCTGATGAAGAACTCGATGCGCTCGTTGAGTACACCAAGTATCTTGCGATTCGCGGGCAATTCGAGCGGCGGCTAGCGCGATTCGTTACCGAAGAATTTGAACTGGACGAAGTGCTGTCGCTCGACAACGCCGACACTTCTGTCGAACTGCGCGAAGATTTGTTGGCGCCAATCATCGCTGCTTGGCGCAGTGCGCCCGAGCAAGTGATTCCCGTGCCAACAAAGCCGGATCTCACGCAGCGTGAAACCATCGCCGCTGGTGAAGCGCTCTACCACGGCCCGCGCGCGAACTGTGCGAAATGTCACGGCCAGCTCGATCCCGGCGCACCGATCCCATCGGAACTTTCGCCCGATGATTACGACGATTGGAATCTGGCCCGGCGCGACTTCCAGAATGAAACGGCCCGCGCGGCGGAGCGGTTGAGGAACGAACTGGCGCGAGTGACCAATCGGATTGATAGTGAGCACCCGCTGGCGATTCAAACCGCGGTGGTTAAGCGTCGCGAGAAGATTGCCAGCCAGTTGCTGCCGCCGCGGAAAAATCACCCCCGAGCTCTTGCCGAAACCGCTTTGCGGGCGGGCGCAAAGCCGGAAGACCTCTTTCGGCGGATTCATCAAGGCATTGCTGGCGCCGCGATGCCCAGTTACGGGGCTCCCGCCCCCGGGGGAGTCGCGGTCCTTTCCGATGATGAAATTTGGCAGCTCGTGGCCTATGTTCGCGATGTTGTGGGTGCGAACACACAATCGGCGAAGAGAACTGCCGATGTTACCGAATGAGGTAGCAGCGCCGGCGGGTCGTTCGCTACGATCCTTCGATAGCCGGACCGCCACGCGGGCCCGACGGAGGCCGTTGGCCTCCGGCTGCCGACTTTAGCATCGCAACCTGACTTTGCATGCCACGCCTATTTTATCTGCTGATATCTTTCCCACTGCTTGCGCAGCTCGCTCACGCTGCGCTATTGGCGGAGTATCCCTTCCTGTCGGGCCCCGCTACGTATTCGCCGGAGTTTGATTTGTGGACGGCGATGGATGTTCCTGTGGCGAACGAATCGACCGCGCAAGCGGTCACTGCGGCCGGGTCCGCCGCGTGGCGAATTGGCGATTTGGTGGCCGCTGGCGCCGGGCAGTTGCCGCGGTATCGCACGTCGCTCGTTGGGCCCTCCGAAACCGAGCTCTATACCAAGGGCTGGAGTTTCCGCACTAACGCGCGGCTGAACAACGATTTTGGCTCTGGCCCCGCGCAGGGGCTTGGCGTGTACTTCAATGATCGCGCGTATTGGGCGACCGTTGACCGCACTCCTGCCGGCGTGCTGCAACTTTATCTCACCACCAGCGTTACGGGTGGAGTGCGAACCATCTCCAACTTGGCGAGCGGCGCCGCGGCCAGCCAGTACTTCGATTTGGAACTCCGCGCCACGCCCGGCAACCAAAACGTCGCCGTCTATTGGAATGGGGCGGTGATCGATCAGTGGGCGGGCATCGCGACGGTGGCGAATCACCCGAATTTGTTTCAATTCGGTTCACAATTGGCCACGGGTGCCGGCGAGATGGATTACAAATACGTAGCGCTGCGGTCGCTCGACCCGGCCTCGCAGGGGGACTACAACGGCGATGGCGCTGTCAGCGGCGCCGATTACACGATCTGGCGGCAGAACTTCGGCAGCAGCAGCAATTTGGCCGCCGATGGCAACGCTAATCGAATCATCGACGCCGCCGATTACACGTTTTGGCGCGACCGCCGTACGGCGGCCGCGACGGTGATTCCTGAGCCGTCGACTATGATGCTGGCGATGGTTGCGCTCTACGTAGGCGCGTCTCTCCGAGACGCGCGCTTTCGATAAGTTGCGCTGAGCTTAAGGTTGGGCCCGCGCGTCTCGGAGAGACGCGGCTATATAGCAAGTCGCATTGCGCCTTCGCGATTCGCTTGCCAAACTTCACCGGTGCGCACGTCCATGGCGGTCAGCCAGCCGCCGCCGTAGCAGTAGGTGTCGAGGCAGCGGAAGTAGCCGGCGTCGAGCACTTCGCCGTTCGGCTGAGCAGTGTGGCCGAGGATTGCGGTTTTGCCCGACGCATGCGGTTCGGGCCAATGGTGGTCGAGGCTCTGCCACCGCAGCGCTTCAGCCGGCTGGTTATCGAGCGGTTCGTCGGCGACATAATTCGCATGAACGAAGAAGAAGTCATCCGCTTCGAAGTACGGTAGGGTCGATTGAAGGAATTGCCGATGGGCGCGCGGAATCCTGTGCGGCATGAACGGCCACATTTCGTACGATTTCACCGCCGCTTTACCGCCACATTCAAGCCACCAATCGAGCGGCGTCGAACCGACCAACGCGCCGAGCATCATCTCTTCGTGATTGCCGCGGAGCACCGTCAGCTGGCACTCGGTTCCCAGGGCGATGAGCCGGTCAATCACGCCACGCGAATCGGGGCCGCGATCGACGACATCGCCCAAAATCACCAATTGATCGGTCGGCTGGAGTTCCAACGCGCGCAGCACGGCGTCGAGCGCTAGCCCGCAGCCGTGAATATCACCAATTGCTAGAAGCCGATTCACCAGGGGAGATCCGTGATCTGGTGGAGTTTAGTCGAGAATGGGTTTGTACAATCCTACGCCTCGGGCTGAGCGTAAAACAGTGAAATGAGGCCCCGAGTTGCGCAAGAGGGAAAGTTTCCCCCGCGGCGAGTGCGGTTGTCGGCGGCCGTCGGAGCGGTATGATAAGGACTAGTTGACATGATTTGGCCCCGCTTTGGACCCTCTGATCGGTTCTTGCGGCAGTAGAATAGCCCTTCCGACGCACCTTCCCCACCCCGCAACTGGCACGGAATCGCCGGTTTTCCCCGACTGCTGACGCGAAAAAGCCAATTTTCTCAGCTTAGCAGTGCGCAATCCTTGACCCCTTGTGATGAAAGCTTCTGACCTGTTCGTCCGCGCTCTGGAAGCGGAAGGCGTGGAGTACGTCTTCGGCGTTCCGGGAGAAGAGAACCTCGATTTGCTGGACTCGCTCTCGCGCAGTTCCATCCGGCTGATCGTCAACCGGCACGAGCAAGCCGCCGGGTTTATGGCCGCCACGTACGGCCGGCTGACCGGTCATGCGGGTGTGTGCCTGTCGACGCTCGGCCCCGGCGCCACCAACTTCGTTACCGCTGCCGCCTACGCGCAACTTGGCGCCATGCCGATGGTAATGATCACCGGCCAAAAACCGATCCGCAAAAGCAAGCAGGGGCACTTTCAGATCATCGATACGGTCGACATGATGCGGCCGATCACCAAGTACACCAAGCAAATCGTCAGCGCCGACAACATTCCGTCGCGCGTGCGGGAAGCGTTCCGCCGGGCCGAGGAAGAACGCCCCGGCGCCGCCCACTTGGAACTGCCGGAGGATGTGGCCCGCGAGAATTCCGATTCGCCCGTGATGAAGGAAAGTCTGGTGCGGCGCCCCGTGGCAGAAGAGAAGGCGATCCGCCGCGCGGTGCAGATGATTGAAGAAGCTCATCGCCCGCTGCTGCTGATCGGCGCCGGGGCCAACCGCAAACTCACCTGCCGCATGTTGCGGCGGTTTATCGAGAACTTGCAGATTCCCTTCTTCGCTACGCAAATGGGCAAGGGCGTGGGCGACGAGCGGCACGAACTGTGCCTCGGCAACGCGGCGCTCTCCTCGGGCGACTTCCTGCACCGGGCTGTGGAGGATGCGGACCTTATCATCAACGTTGGGCACGACGTGGTTGAAAAGCCGCCGTTCTTCATGAAGCCGGGTGGGGTGAAGGTGATTCACGTCAACTTCACCACCGCGGAAGTGGACCCCGTCTATTTCCCACAGGTCGAAGTCGTCGGCGACATCGCCCACAGCATTTGGCGGCTCGGCAACGAAGTCCGTCCCCAAGCGCACTGGCATTTCGAGCGGTTTCTGCGCGTGAAAGACCGGCTGGACAAGCACCTGGCCGAGTATGCGGACGACGACCGCTTCCCCATCTGCCCGCAGCGTTTGGTGGCCGACGTTCAGCGCGCGTTGCCGCCCGATGGCATTTTGTCGCTTGACAACGGCATGTACAAAATCTGGTTCGCGCGTAATTTCAAAGCACAGCAGCCGAACAGCGTGCTGCTGGATAACGCGCTCGCGAGCATGGGCGCCGGGCTCCCTGCCGCGATGGCTGCGCGGCTGGTGCATCCGGACAAGCCGGTGATCGCCATCTGCGGCGATGGGGGGTTCATGATGAACGCCCAAGAGCTTGAGACTGCGGTGCGGCTCAACATGAATCTGGTGATCGTCATCCTCAATGACAACGGCTACGGGATGATCAAGTGGAAGCAAGCCGACATGGGTTTCGCCAATTTCGGCCTCGACTTCAACAATCCCGACTTCGTGAAGTTCGCCGAATGCCACGGCGCCAAGGGCTACCGGATTGATGGCGTCGATAAGCTCAAGCCGACCATCCAAAAATGCTTAGCCGAAGAGGGGGTCACCATCATCGATGTCCCTATTGACTACGAAGACAACGACCGCGTGCTGAACAAGCAACTCAAACAACTTGCCGCCGCGGTTTAATGCGGGGGATTTGGGATTCGGGATTTAGTAACAGACTTCCCTGCCCCAAATCCTAAATCCCACATCCCAAATCCTTCCTTATGCTCAAGCCCAACTACCCGTTCTATATCGCCAACAAACCGGAGAGCCCCAATTTCGATTTGGAGGTAACCGACAAGTACACCGGCAAAGTCGCCACACGCGTGGCGATGGCGCGCACGCCAGAGATCGAACGTGGCATTGCCGCAGCGGTGGACGCGGCCGAACCGATGGCGAAGATCGCGCCGTACGAGCGGCAAGCGATTCTGTACCACTGCGTTAAGCGGTTTCAAGAGCGGTTCGAGGAGATGTCACTGGCGCTCTGCATCGAAGCGGGCAAGCCGATCAAAGACGCGCGGGGCGAAGTGAGTCGGCTGATCGACACTTTCCGCATCGCCGCGGAAGAATCGGTCCGCATCAATGGCGAAGTGCTCAACCTGGAAGTCTCGGCTCGGGCCAAAGGCTACCGCGGCATGGTGAAGCGGGTGCCGATCGGGCCGTGTTCGTTCATTTCACCTTTCAACTTTCCGCTCAACTTGGCCGCGCACAAAGTGGCGCCGGCGCTGGCGGTGGGTTGCCCGTTCGTATTGAAGCCCGCCAGCCGGACTCCAATCGGGGCGCTGATGATTGGCGAAATCTTGGCCGAGACAGAACTGCCGCCGGGCGCTTTCTCGATTCTGCCGTGCCATCGCGATGGCGCCGACCTCTTCACCACTGACGATCGACTCAAACTGCTGTCGTTCACCGGCTCACCGTCCGTCGGCTGGGACCTCAAAGCGCGCTGCGGGCGAAAAAAAGTGGTGCTGGAACTCGGCGGCAACGCGGCGTGCATTGTGGATGAGGACGCGAACCTGGACGACGCCATCGCTCGCCTCATCATCGGCGCCTTCTACCAATCGGGCCAAAGCTGCATCGGTGTACAGCGGATCGTGATTCACGAGAAGATATACGACGAAGTGCGCGACCGCTTGGTGGCCGCCACCAAGAAACTCATCATGGGCGATCCCAAGGATGAAAAAACGTTCATCGGCCCGATGATCTCGGAAAGCGAAGCGAAGCGCCTCGACGAATGGGTCCAAGAAGCCATTGCCGGCGGCGGCACGCTACTGTGCGGCGGCAAGCGCGTTGGCGCGATGCTCGAAGCGACTTTGCTCGAAAACGTACCGAAGCAACAAAAAATTTGCACCGAAGAAGCCTTCGGCCCCGTCGCGGTGCTGAGCAAGTTCACGAGCTACAGCGAAGCCCTGAAGGAAGTGAACGACAGTATGTTCGGCCTGCAAGCCGGCATCTTCACACGCGATTGGTACAAGATCCAAGAAGCGTGGGACACCCTGGAAGTCGGCGGCGTGGTGATCGGCGACGTGCCAAGCTGGCGGGTGGATAACATGCCCTACGGCGGCGTGAAAGACAGCGGCATCGGCCGCGAAGGGATCCGCTACGCGATCGAGGATATGACCGAACTTCGGCTGCTGGTGATTAGGACACCGCAGTAGAGGCGAAAAGTCCGGAGTCTGGAGGAAGCCAAGCCGACCTGCGGTTGATTTACGTTCTGCTCCGAAATAGCGCTGTGCCTTCTAAACCTTTTCTCCAGACTCCAGACTCCAGACTCCCCCCTCTCCATATCGCCATCATCGGCGCCGGGATTAGCGGCAATACGGCGGCGTACTTGCTGGCACAGCAGCATGAGGTGACGCTCTTCGAGGCCAACGACTACGCGGGTGGTCATGCTCACACGCACGACATTTTGGTTGATGGTGTGCCGGTGACCATCGATACCGGATTCATGGTCTTCAACAAGCGGACCTATCCCAACTTCTGCCGGCTGCTCGATGAACTCGGCGTCGAATCTCGGCCGAGCGATATGAGCCTGAGCGTGCAAGTGCCGCACGCGAACTTGGAGTTTCAAGGTAGTTCGCTCAGCGGACTCTTCGCGCAGCGCCGCAACATGTTCCGACCGAAATTCTGGCGACTGCTCAGTGAGATCAAACGATTCAATCAGCTCGCCACGGTTTACGCGACGACCGAACACGACGGCGAACAAACCCTCGGCGAGCTGCTCGACGAGTGGCGAATTAACCGCGAGCTGCGGGATTGGTATCTCACGCCGATGACAGCCGCCATCTGGTCAGCGCCTCCTTCGGCGATTGAAGCGCTCCCGGCGTATTTCATTCTCGGTTTTTATCGCAATCACGGCCTGTTGCAACTTTCGGATCGCCCCCAATGGCGCACCATTGTCGGCGGCGCCCGCGTTTACGTCGAAGCGCTGCTTAAATCGCCCAACATCCGCTTGCGACTTAGCGCCCCCATTCGCGAAGTTGTCCGCACCCGCAGTGGCGTGGAGCTCACCACTTCCGCCGGCTCCACCGAATCCTTCGACACCGTCCTCCTCGCTTGCCACGCCGACCAAGCCCTCCGGATGCTTGCCGACGCCACCACCGACGAACGCCGCATCCTTTCTGCGTTTCCCTACCAACCGAACGAAGCGGTCGTTCATACCGACCCGACCGTCATGCCCCGCCGCGGCAGAGCGTGGGCGAGTTGGAACTACACCGCCGGACCAACTGATGCCGGCGAGCGCAGCGTCACCGTGACGTATCACCTCAACCGTCTGCAAGGTTTCGCCTCGCCCCGGCCGGTGTTCGTGACGCTCAATCCGCTCACGCCAATTCGCGACGAACACATCATCAAACGGCTACAATACACCCATCCCGCGTACAGCGTGGCATCGGTCGCCGCACAGCGCGAACATACCATGATCAACGGTCGTGGCGGCATGTATTTCTGCGGGGCGTATTGGGGTTACGGGTTTCACGAAGATGGCGTGCGGAGCGCGATGAGCGCTGTGGCGCCCTTGATCGCGAAGTGAGAACACATGGCGACCACCTTTCATGGAAAACGGGTCGCCGGCTAACAACATGCACTCGGCGGTCTATCACGGTACGGTTTGGCATCATCGGTATTCGCCGATGGTGCATCGGTTTCGGTACCGTATTGCGTGGTTGTGGCTTGATCTTGACGAGATGGCCGATGTGCTGCAGAAGTCTTGGTTGCTCAGTGGAAACAAATGGGCTCCCAACTCTTTCCGCCGGGGCGATCATTTGGGTGATCCCGAGCAAGACCTTGCCGCCGCGGTACGGAAGTACGTCGCGGAGCACGAGCCGTCGCTCGAAATCGGCCCCATTCGGCTGCTCACCCAACTGCGGCATTTTGGGCACTACTTTAGCCCGCTCAATTTATATTACTGCTACGATTTAGCGGGCGCCAAGGTCGAAGCGGTGGTCGCCGAGGTGAGCAATACCCCGTGGAACGAGCGGCACCTTTACTTGCTCTCGGCCGCCAATCGCCGTAACGGGGAACTCTGCTTTGAACACCGCAAAGCGTTCCACGTCTCCCCATTTTTGCCGATGTCGCTACACTATCGCTGGCGGCTATCGGCTCCCGCGGACGTCTTGAGGGTGTCGCTGGCCGTTCATAATGAACGCGATCGGCAGTTCGTGGCTGGGATGCGGCTGCAGCGAAGTCCACTGACGGGGTGGAATTTGTTCACCGGCAGCATCCGCTATCCCGTGGCTGGCGTACAAGTTCTGGCGGCGATTCACTACCAAGCCCTGCGGCTATGGCTCAAACGATGCTCGTTCTTTCCTCACCCCAACCGGTAACGGCCTCCAGCCGTCTCTTCCGCCACCTCGTTCATCAGCGCCTCAGAGAGCTCACTCGCAGCCGCTTGCGGCTTAGCGATTCTCGTGGCGAATCGGCATTCGGCCCCGCCAACTGCCTAACGCACGCCGACCTCACGATCCATCACCCCCGTTTCTATCGCCGCATCGCCCTCGGCGGCAGCTTGGCGTTTGCTGAAGCGTATCTCGACGGCGATTGGTCCACCACCGATCTCCCACGACTGCTCGGCCTGTTCGCCGATGAACTTGGCGCCGGTGAATCGCACGATCGCTGGAGCGATTGGCTGCTGAAACCCGCGCGGCGATTGGTAAATGCTGGCAAGCGCAACACGCGCGCTGGCAGCCGGCGGAACATCGCCGCACACTACGATCTCAGCAATGAGTTCTACTCGCTATGGCTCGACGAGACGATGACCTACTCCGCGGCGATTTTTCCGACGCCCGACACGCCGCTGTCAGAAGCCTCTCGCGAAAAGTACGACCGCATGTGCCGGTTGGTCGATTTGCAACCGGGCGATCGCCTGCTTGAAATCGGAACCGGCTGGGGCGGCTTCGCATTATACGCCGCCCAAACATACGGCTGTCATGTCACCACAACCACCATCTCCGAGCAGCAGTTCGACTACGCCCAGAAGCTCTTCGCGGCTCGCGGCTTAGCGGACCGCATTACACTGCTCAAGAACGACTACCGCGATCTGTGCGGCGAGTATGATAAGATCGTGTCAATCGAAATGATCGAAGCTGTCGGCCACGAGTACCTGCCCACGTTCTTCGGCGTCTGTAACAAACTCCTGCACACCGGCGGGCGAATGGCGGTCCAGGCGATCACTATCCCCGATCAGCGTTACGCGGCTTACCGCCGCAGTGTGGACTTTATCCAGAAGTACATTTTTCCGGGTGGGGCGTTGCCCTCACTCGGCGCCATCGCGAGCGCGATCAGGAAGAACACTCAACTGCAAGTGACGACGTTCGCCGACTACGCGGGCGACTACGAACGCACACTGTTAGAGTGGCGTGCCAATTTCTTCGCCAAGCTGGCCCAGGTTCACGCGC
This sequence comes from Pirellulales bacterium, assembly GCA_022841705.1. Classification (GTDB taxonomy): domain Bacteria; phylum Planctomycetota; class Planctomycetia; order Pirellulales; family Lacipirellulaceae. Next base: position 1,310,367 of record JALHQZ010000001.1, on the reverse strand, counting down.
TTGGTTTCGACGAGCGCTTCGTGCGCATGTGGGACTATTACCTTTGCTATTGTGCGGCGGCGTTCGCGCATCGGCGCACGGGGCTGGCGCAGATGGGGTTGGTGAAGACGAGTTAACAAGCGAGGAAACGCGCTCCGCTAACGCGTCGCGGCTAAACGAAGAATGTTGATTGAATTGGCGGAGCAATGCCTGGTGCCGGATGCGGTGATTCGCGCGGGGATTCGGCGGTTGCTGTCGGAGCGGCTAACGCAAGAATCACGCAATCCGCAGTCGCAGCCGAAAGCGTTCGCGGAGTGGATGCGAACCCAGCCGATTGCCGTCGACACTTCCGCCGCCAACGAGCAGCATTACGAAGTTCCGGCGGAGTTCTACCGGCTCTGCCTCGGCCCGCGGCTGAAATACAGTTCCGGCTACTGGCCGCGCGGGGTGAAGACGCTCGCCGAGAGTGAAGAGGCCATGCTGCGGCTCACTTGCGAGCGCGCCGAACTTATGGACGGCCAGCGCATCTTGGAACTCGGCTGCGGCTGGGGTTCGCTCACGCTGTGGATGGCTGAGCAGTATCCAAGTGCGCAGATCGTGGCGATGTCGAACTCACACAGCCAGCGCGAGTTTATTCTGCAAAGTGCTGCCGAGCGAGGCTTTGCCAACATCGAAGTGCGAACTGCCAACATTGCTGAGTTTGACCCCGGCGGACAGTTTGACCGCGTCGTGAGTGTCGAAATGTTCGAGCATGTGCGGAACTACGAACTCTTGCTGCGGCGGATCTCCAACTGGCTTACGCCGGCGGGCAGATTGTTCGTCCATGTTTTCTGCCATCAACGGCTCGCGTATCCGTTTGAAGTGGCGGGCGCCAAGGACTGGATCACCAAACACTTCTTCAGTGGCGGAGTAATGCCGAGCTTTGGGCTGTTGCGAGAGTTTCCGAATGACCTCCAGCTCGAGAAGGAGTGGTGGCTCTACGGCGACCACTATGCGCGCACCTGCAACAGTTGGCTCGCGAAGCTAGACTCAAATCGCTCACACTCGCCGCTCACCCGCCGGCAAACGCAGCGCTGGCGGATGTTTTTTATGGCCTGTGCGGAGTTATTCGCGTACGATTACGGCGCCCAATGGGGCGTGGGGCATTTTTTACTGCGGTGTTAGCCGCGGGGCCCCTTCATCAACAGAAGAGTCCTGCGGTTTTAACTGCGCCACGAAACGCGCGGGGGCGAGCCCCGTGGCTAACGGTATGTCACCAATCCTTGTTATCGCGGTGCTGATGATCGCGCTCTGGCTGCTCAGCCTCGCGCTGCGCGATGCTAGCGTGATCGATCCGGGCTGGGGCCTCGGCTTCGTGCTGGTCGCTTGGGCGGAGTGGCTGCGGGATGACTCGAATCTACCCGTCGCTTTGTTGCCGCTGGTCACAATCTGGGGTCTGCGGCTCGCCGGTTATCTCTTCTACCGCAAGTTGAAAGAACCAAGCGAAGATCGGCGCTACAAGTCGATGCGTGAGAAGCACGGCGGCAATTTTTGGTGGATCAGCCTCTTCACCGTGTTTCTGCTGCAAGGCGTCATCATGTACGTGGTGAGCCTGCCGCTACTCAACGGCTTGGTGGAAGACCCGCGGTCGCTCAATTTGCTTCTTGCGGGCACTGCTTTGTGGTTCGTGGGCTTAGTGTTTGAAACTGTCGGCGATTGGCAACTGCTCCGATTCAAAGCGAAGTCGCAGAACAAAGGCCAAGTGCTCGACACCGGCTTGTGGCGTTACACGCGGCATCCGAACTACTTCGGCGATTTCTGCGTATGGTGGGGCATGTGGCTGGCGGCATTCGCGAGTGGAGCGCCATGGTGGACGATTATCAGCCCACTAGTGATGAGCGTGCTGCTAATGAAAGTCTCGGGCGTGACGCTGCTCGAGAGCGACATTGACGAGCGTCGGCCGGAGTACGCGCAGTACAAACAGCGGACGAGCGCGTTCTTTCCGTGGTGGCCCAAGCGCGCGGCGAGCTGAATCGCGTTACGCTGGTGTTCGGGCGCAACTGGCGTGCCGCCAGTGGCACCCGCGCCTAGCGGACGATGATGTATGTCGGCCGTGACGCGCCGTACCACGCGAAGGGGCGGCCACCCGGCATTTGCCATGCGGGGCTGTAAACGCCGGAGAACGGCGTTGCTGTGGCGGTGGGACGCTCGTTGCTCATGCCGTACCACCGTATTGCGGCGAGGCGGCTCATCCGCTGCGCCGCAGCGATCTGAGACTTCTGCTGCTGCATTTGCCGCGGAGTCAGTTGCTGGGGCGTTTCGCTGTTGTAGTACCAATCATCGGCGGCCGCGTCAGTGGCGGGCGCTGGCCGGTCCGCGGCCGAGGCAATCGAGGCGCAGCCGGCGATGAGCACCATCACGAAGGCCTGTTTCCAGAGGTTTCGCATCGATTTGCTCCCCGCACTGTGGTTTTGAGCACGATCCGCGACCACCGCCAAACGTGCTCTTTCCGGTCATCGGTTGGCGCCGGTCTGTCCGTCCAACCGGGCCACCCGAAGCCGCATAGGTTGACAATTGGCAAGCTGGGCGTGGTAAACTTTAGGAAGGATGCCGAGCAGGTAATTTGCGGGTTACGAAATTGTTGGTTCAGGAACCTCCGTCCGACGGTGACTGGCAAAGTGAGTGGTAGGCTCTGTTGACGAGACGCAGGGCAAGAATGCACAGCCGTTGACGAATGACCCTCAAGCGACTCGCGTCGTCGTTCAATTGTTTATTGTCACTCTCCTTGTTTTGAATTGGAGTTATCCTATGAAACGAATCCTAGGCGGTTTGACTGCCATGAGCTTGGCCACGAGCCTGTCGCTTGGCTGCGCCGAGCCCGCCGCCACGCCACCTGCACCGCCAGCGCCGGCTGTTGAAATCCCCGCCGAGGGCGACACGGCTCCCGCAGCGGAAAAGCCGGCTGACGCGCCAGCGATGGAAGCACCCGCCACCGAAGCTCCGGCTGCGGAAACCCCTCCGGCCGAAGAAAAGCCCGCGGAGTAGGTTGGTCCAATCACAACCTCTTGAACCAGCGCAGCCCAACTCTCGTTGGGCTGTGCTTTTTTATGCGCGTGCTGAGCTGGCTCTCACGCTGCTCGGCGAAGCGAAGTGCGGGCAGCGCCTTGCCACTCGGCCGCGATCGTCTCCGCCACTGAGCGCCGCGCCCGCAGCAGCACCTCCGCTTCGGCTTCGGCTGAGATCGGCGTTTCTCCGGCGAGCACAACCGCCAGCGCCGCCGTAGTCGGCCGGCGCGCTTTCGCTTGGAGATACCCAATTCGCTCGGCGGACGTGCTGAGGTCAGCGCCCGACAACGCCGCTTCTCGCACCGCCGCCATCGCCATGTGAGCGACCCGATCGACCAGCTCGTCGACTCTTGCGGCGGAAGTCCCAAACCAACGGCGCCAGATGTTCATGGGGGGAGTCCTTTCCCGTCGCCAACATGTGAGTTGCAAGCGGGAGTTTTGGATTGCGCAGGTGCTTCCGTGCATCACGCCAGCATCTTTCATCGAACGGTGTGAGCAGCAAAGTTGCAACGGGCGGCGCTCGGGTCTCCGCTTCCGCATCCTCGGCAAGCGAAACCCGAACTTCCCAAATCGCCCAAAGTGAATGCTTGCCGCCAAAACCCCCCGCACAGTTTACCGGCCTTGACCAACCCCTACCCCTTCGCGTAGCTTTGGTGAAAGTTGGCCGGGAATTCGGCCGATTCCAAGTAGGCCGAATCTTCCGATTGAGGTCTGAACTTTGCTAGCAGCAAAGCGGTCTTCGGGATGGACGACTGCAGCTGAAGAACCGATTCAAGGCGTCGTAGCCAAGTGGCTAAGGCATCGGATTGCAAATCCGACATCGTGGGTTCGACTCCCACCGACGCCTCTCACTGAAACCCCGAGAGAACGCTAGTTTTCTCGGGGTTTCTTGTTTTCGGGGCGGATCGGCTTCGGCATCTGAAGTTGCTGGAATTCGCTGTAATTTGCCCAGTTGGCCAGAAGTTACTGCAGCATCTACTGCAACGGACGATTGATCGGATTGCGAACAATCAGCTCTCTTTGCCGATCGCCGACTCGGTGTAGTTAGCGACCCGATTGTTCCGGAAGGAGATGACGAACAACGCGGCTTGGACTCGTTCTCCGGCCACGTCGACATAGCCGTGACCAAAGTCGACTTGCGCTTCGCCTGGTGGGTGCGACAGTGGCAGGAAGACTTCTTGCGATGTTTCATGCCACTGGCGGACGGCGTTGCGGATGGAGGTATAACCTCCGTCGTAACCATGCTCCTCCTGCAGGCGATGAAAGATCCGGGTGGCCGTGTGCCGCTGCTTCTGAGGGGCTTTCTTATCGGCTTCGAGCATCTCGTGGATGATCGGCAAGAACGGATCGAGCTTCCGCTTCTGACGCGGCTCACGCATCCGGTAGCCGGGGGGTTCGGCATGGGCGAGCATCCTTTCGAGCGTCGCCCAGCTGAGGTCATACTCGCGGCAGGCGGCGCGTTTCGACAATTCGCCGGTCAGCACCCGGCGTCGGACTTCGGTCCATTGTTGCATGTCAGCGTACACTCCGGTGCCTCCGTGCGAATCTGGGGAAGATAGCGGCTGTCGCCGCCATCTTCGCAGATGGCACAGGCTGCACGGTTGTGCGCTTCACTTTTCGGTTGCCAATTCTCCCCGCCAGGCGCTCTGATTTTCAATTGCCATTTACAATCAAACGGCAGAGGGATGGCAGGGCGAGTGTCGACTTGCTTCGTATTCGCTTTCTCGGATTGGCCTGAGCTGACCACCACGAACCAGCGCGATCGGGGCATCGAGCATCAGCACAAGACGCGTCGGCTATCCCCAGCAAAGATCCCAGCGCGCCCGGCACATCTGTCGACTACCGCCCCAAAACATTCACCAAGCGTGAGGAAGAACCTTGAAAAGTGCAGCGCCCGCTGCGAATCGCTTCCTCGATAATGCCCGCCAGGCAGCGAGCAACTAGCGCGTGCTCAGCGACACGAATCCTTAAACCTCACGGATCAGCAACTCAGATGCTCAGCGTGCCTTCAACTCGACCGTGAAGTTGGGATTGCCCCGTTCGGTTTCATACCCCAGAGCGGTAGCGGTGTTGTATTTGGCAGGTAGAGACCGAGTAGGGTGGGTAATCTCGATCTTGTACGTACCATAATGCACGCCGCGCAGGCCTTGCTCGGACGCGAGTGAGTCTTCATCACGAATGTCCATGGCGGCGATTCCCTGTGGGTTGGTTTTGCCGTGGGCAATCGCGATTTCATCACCCAGGTAGGGCTCGGGAACCAGTTTGACAGTCGCATCGGGCAGCGGCCGGCCGTTGTAGCGCACCTGGATGCGAAGACTGGTTACCCCCACCAAACCCGATGTGAGATCATGCACCTGTTGCTCAAACTCAGCAGGCGAAACGGCGCCGCTGCCGTCCGCATCGTAGGCGGCGAAGTGTCCTAACACTCCGGGGCAAGCTGCCAGCTCCGCTTTAGATAGTTCGCCATTTTTATCGGCATCATAGAGCGCGAGTGCCTGTTCGCTGGCGGCCGCGGGATCGACACTTGGCACATGGACAGCCGACGGCCCCGGCGCGCAACCGAAGAGTGTTAGCCCGATGACCAATCCGAGCACAGCCGGAGGATGTCTCGCAACACGAGAAACAGGACGAAGCAACATGTTGACCAGCGGCTCTTGGCGAAAGGGCACTAATGCAAAAACGCTTCACAACCCGGGTGGCGACCGACCGTTCACCGCGGCGAAGGAACTCCCAGCTCGCAGTGATTAAAGCGGCGTCTGTACGGGGAGAGCATCGCCATTGTCGAATCGATGCCCCGCGCGGCGATGGAGATTGAGATCGACATCGTAACTCAGCGACTGCACCGAACCATCGCAATACACCATATTGAACCCGCCGGGATGGGCGCTGCCGAAACTGCCGAACGACTCTTGTCCAAAGCGATCCTGCAGCGGCGGGTCATTCACGCTGGTCCAGCGATTGATGTCCCAATCGAACCCCTGATACATGCTGTGATTGTCCCCGCCGTCGACCGTGCCATCAGACTCGTAATAGGCCGCGTTGAGGTACTTCTCGCCGACCATGTACGTTTTTGACTGCCCGTCGGTGATGTGCCGCAGCTTGATCTCGGCCCCGTTATAGTTGATGCCGGTTTGGCCTTCAAACGGGGGCCACTGGTGCTCTTCGAGCTTCTTGTAGTCGTAGACAAGCCAAGCTGTCTCGTTGGCGTACTGCTTGGTGGCCTCGATCCAGAAGGCCATACCCTGCTCGCCATCGCCGGAGTTGGCTGCGTAATCGCTGCGAGCGACTTCGGGGGATCGATCGCCATTGCGCGGAGTCCAACTGTTGGGCAACCGGTACGAATAGGGCGTCGCCGCGCGGCGTGATGGGCAGTTAAACATGGGAACCGTGCTGCGCTGTAAGTCAATTGACTTTTGCCGCTGGGTGGGAGTGATATTCAGGCGATCACCGTCGCCCGGCAAGTCGTACACCGCCTGTTCTTCGCAAAAGGGGAGGATTTGATAGATCCAGCCTCCGGGTTGCTCTCTGCCGGAGCCCAAGAGCGGGTCACCAACATACCATGCATTCCAGCCGCCGCCAGGCAACGCACGATGCGTTGATTCACAATTGAGAAAACCCAAGCCCATCTGCTTGAGGTGGTTGATGCATTGTGATCGCCGCGCGGCCTCGCGCGCCGCCTGCACGGCAGGCAGGAGCAGCGCCACCAAAATTCCTATGATGGCGATCACGACCAACAACTCCACCAGCGTGAAACCGCGGCGAGATTGAACACGCGAATTCATAGCGATACTCGAAAGTTCGACACTGCGGGGACAAAGCAGCGAAAAGAACAGGCGAACCACTGTTGTGGATTCTTAAACCGCTAACCAGCAACTGAGAGGCGTCAGAGAACAATGTTCCCGCACGCCACTTACGTTCAGCAGACCGATGAGTATTTGGTCCCTTGGACCTCTGCATTATTGCTGAAGCGAGATTGGTGGTCAATCAAAGTTGAGTGTGCTTTCGACATTTCTAAGCGTCAAGTACGGTGCATTTGCTGTAGCAACTTCGCAGACCGATGTCGTTTGGCAATCCGAGGTAGCGCTCGATGCCAGCAAGCTTACGGAGCGCGAAGGTGTAGATCGCCTCGCTTGCCAGCGGAAAGCAATGAGCCCCATGACAACAAGCGCCGCGCCGATCAGCGTACGCGTCGTGGGCTCGGGGATCGCTCCAGCGGCTGCGCCGGTTGAGGTCGAGCCGAAGTTGCTGCGCCATGCGACGTAGTCAGCCAAGTCCACTACGCCCAAACTGCTGGCGGTGTTGTCGCCATTGGCCCGCAGGTCGGTCGTCGATCCTGCGGTATCGCGCCACACGTTGTAGTCAGCTGCATCGACTTGGCCATCCCGGTTGTAGTCTCCTGAGAGGCGCGCGAACAATGGCGGAATCTCCGCCAAATCTAAGCGAAACATCAGCTGGTTGTAATCGTACAGCGGGGTCGGAGTGGGATTGCCAGAAAAGGTTTCGGCATAGGTTCCTTCGAAGTACACATACCGCCCGCCTTCGCCGGCGAAATAGGGATGCTGTTTGGGATTGTAGAGCGTGTAGTTTTGGCCTTCGTTGTGATGAGTGGCCACCTTGATGGCGTTGCGCCACGGTCCTTCGGGGGTCGGCGCTTCGGCGAACCACACTTCACCGAGGAAACTTTGGCCTCCCCATTCGTTACCAATCATTACCCAACTGTTGCGATAATTGTTCCAGCTAACGCTTGCGCGGTGTAGTCGCACGGGGTCGCCCGAACCCGCCTCGCGCATCCCGAACGGCGACGCGTTGCGGTCAACGTGCCCGTTAGTCACCAGCTCCTCCAGCATTTCCGTTGTCAGCGGGTTAACATTCTTCTTCCATCCGTAGACCAGTTGCCCTTGGGAGTCGCGCTCCAAGGGAGGGTTGGCGGCGTTGTAGCGGCTGCCGGCCAGCAGCGGGGTGAAGGCTTCCCACTGCGCAGGGTCGATTACGTCGGCCCAGTTCATTTTCACACGCACGTTGGGATACGATTCGCCGAAATACGAATAGTACTGACCATCAAGCGTGTGTTGAAACACATGGCCCACCGCTGTAATGGGCGCGGAGAGCGGGTAGACTTGATGTCGCTGAAAGATGGCTTGGGAATCATTGAAGATGGCGAGGCCGTGCTCCACTTGCGCGCCGAGGGCATTCTGTGGGTCTCGTCGCGAGTAGTGGGTGAGCAGGCGCTCGCGATTGGCTTCGTCGCGAATCGTGAACAGGCCATCAATCCACACCGGGCCCGGCTGCGCAAGTGGCATCATCGGTTTGGAAGAACCTTGGCTGTTGACGAAATAGTTCAGGTTCACACCACTCGCAGGATCGAGGCCCCCTTGGCCGGGGAGCTGCGATATGGCGCCCGAGGTTTGGAAGTTGCCGAACCCAACTTCATACAGCGTATCTCCCCAAAACCAATACAGCTGGTTCTTGTACAAAGCGGTTTGCACCGAATCTTGCCCCTTGACGTTCGCATTCGAAAGCGGGTTGGCAAGGGGCGTTGGTCGCCCCAACCGCACGGAGTCTTGGTAGATTCCTGCGCCGGTGACGCGGTACATCCGCTCCGCGAGTTGCGACCGCGGGATCGATACGTCGCGAAGGGCGCCGGGCGTCGCTTGCAGCGGCCACACGCTACTGGTGTAGCCATAACTACTGAGCACAAAGGGGAAAGTTTGGTTGGCGAAAGAGGTCGCATCAATCGCGGCCAATCCGGCGCTGTCGGTGTAGTAGTCTTGGCCACTCACCCGCACCTTAACCAGCGGAACGCCTCGGCTGGTCTGTCCGTCCACAACACGGATGCCAAAGTACTGCTGCGCTGCCACAAGATTTGGCAGGTTAACCAGCAAGCACACGGCAACCACCGCGCTGCGCGCTGAGGAACCTCGCAGTATTGCGATTTTCTTCTGGCGATTCATTGCAGTATCTTAACCCGGGGATGCACGCAGCGTGACCTCGAATCATGCCAATTCCGCATCCATCGCTGACCTTGCTAACTGCGTGGCGGCCACCGCAATCTTTCCGTAGTTTAGCCAAAACTGGCCGATCTCGCTTCAAAACATCCAACGGCAGCTAGTGTGCCCAATGTGACTTATAGGGGAGAGTTCGGCTAACAGTTCGGTTTTCCGGAGCGCCAGCCGACGAACTTTTCAAAAGCTGTAGCCAATTGTTTTTTTCCAGAATCGGCTTGACGCCAGCCTAGCCCTTGCTGACACTGAACAGTGCCGCGATGAACCAGCTCAGCAGGCTCGTTCGCGTTCTCATCAACTGCCCAACTCTTGGTGATGATACACGATTCGAACTTCTGCCATTTGTCATCGAGCACGTTGCACCTTGGTCAGCACTCTTTTTTGTTTGGGAGGAGCTTCTAATGAAAGCGGATCTTGAGTCCAAAAATGGCCAGAGCGCGCAAGCCCGCGCGCTACTCGACGGCCGACTGGCAGCTTATCTAGCGGTGGGCGGAGCGTTCGCATCGGGGCTCTCCTCGTCCGCTGAAGCCATCGTCATTGGCAACAACAATGTGATTCCATTCGGGATCAATCAATCGGTGCCGATTGATTTGAACAGCGATGGCGAAATCGATTTCGAAATCGATCACGATCGAGACGACAATCTCAACGACTTTTTGCAGATCGATAAGAACGATCAGGTGGGGCTGCTGCTGCCGGGAACTGACTTCCCCGATGGTGGACTGCCCGGACTGAATGATCAACACGAATACCTAACGACCGCGCAAGGTAACTATCCGCTCGCCTTGGCGGCTGGCGATATGATTGGTCCGCCGATGCCCGGCCAATTGTTCGAGTTTCAAGAATCGAGCAACTACGCCACCTCGGGGCTTACCCGCCGCGCCAACCGGTTGATTGATGAGGACCAAGGATTTGCCGATGGCGCGCTGGCGAGCCCGCCGCCCGGCGCCGCCAATTGGGCCGCCCTCAATGGCGACGTTGGTTATCTGGGCGTGCGGATTGACTTTAACAATTCGAACAACAACATCTTCGGTGCTACGGGCCTCAACTACGGCTGGATTGGTGTGCGCATCACCAATGCCGCCGATGGCACGGGTGAAGTCGTTGGTTTCGGTTACGAAACACGTCCCGACACCAAGATTTTGGCCGGGCAGGTTCCCGAGCCAGGTTCCATCGCCATTACGCTTGCGGGCGGCGTCTCGCTGGCGGCTGCTGTGGCCTGGAAAAAGTTGCGGCAGTTGCGGGCGTCGTAAGCCCCAATCGCTAAGCCGCTGATGGCACAGTCCTCGGGCGCCCAGATGTGGCGCCCGAGGCCACTTGGCGTCATCGGAGCGAGCATAAAACGTGTGCAAACGAGTGCGTCAATCTTCCGCACCGGTGCATGGACTCCGTTTTGCGGACAACCGAACACAACAGGATCAGGCGCGATGGTCGACAAGGATTCTCAGTTAGCAAGCGATTCAGATAAGCAGTCCGCAACGGGCCTCGACGAGCGGTTGGCAATGCATCTTACCGCCTCGGCAGCACTCGGACTCGTGGTGGCCGCTCCGGCGCAGGCGATCGTCATCTCGAACACGACGCCCCAACCTTTTGGAATCAACGGTGAAGTCAATATCGACTTCAATTCAGATGGCCAAGTTGATTTCCAGATCGATCACGACCGAGTAAACGTTTCGGGCACGAACTACGACTATTTGCAGATCGATAAGAATGACGCCTCGAGTGCTGCTAACCCGCTCCCCATCGATAACTTTGGAACCTTCCCGCTTAACGGCACTGTGGCAAACGGAGACTCGCAGTATCTGGCTTTCAGCAATTCTTTCGGCGACCAAGGAGGGTATGTCGTCGCCCTTAAGGCTGGTGATCCGATCGGCACCCTTGGTTCTGGCAACGGGGGCGGGGTGCTGGAAGGGACGCAGTTCGACTTCCAAGAAACAGCCGACTTCTTGACCACGGGGGGACCGACGATTCGCGCGAATCGGCTGATCGACGAAGATCGCGGCACAGTCGACACCGCACTTAATCCCAGCGAGTCGGTGGCCTTGCCCTTCGGTCCGCAGCCAGAATTCCCGAACCTCGACGACTTCATTGGACTAGGTGGCGCGACCCGCTATGTGGGTGTCCGCTTTGATCCGAACAATTCGCTGAAAAGCGGCCTGAACAACAATGACGCCGCGAATCAGTTCTTGCACGGTTGGATTGGCATTCAGATTACCAACGATGCCGACGCCACGGGTATTGTGACTGGGTGGGCCTACGAGACGACTCCTGGGCTGGCGATTGCTGCGGGAGATATTGGTACTCCGGCGCCCAAACCTGGCGATTACAATGGCGATGGAACGGTTGGCCCCGCGGATTACCAGTTATGGGCCAGTAAGTTCGGCCAGAGCACTGCGACCGCAGGCTTGGTGAATCTTAATGCAGCGAAGGTGGGTACCACGGTGGATGCGTCGGACTACACCTTCTGGCGCGATCGGCTCTCTGGCAGTGCCTCAGCCCATGCCGCAGGGGCTGCAGTGCCGGAGCCCACTTCGCTAGTGGTGGCAGCGTTCGGCGGGGTAGCGCTCGTGGGATCATGGGCCATTAAAAAGCTCTCCCGACGAGCGCGCACGTAGTTTCCCCTGTGATTCGCACTCTGATGAGTGAGCCCGCAGGGCAACAGTAGCCGTTACGCAGGACTTTCGTCACCCAGCTATGAGCGCCGCGCGGGCTAAGCAGGTGTTGTTGATCGGCTGGGACGGCGCTCAGGGTGAATCGCTCGAGCGGTTGCGCGCACAGGAGCGACTTGTGCATGCTGCTGAGCTTGTGCAGCAGGGCGTAGCCGTTCCCTTACGCGCGCCGCGGCCGAACTTCGCGGAAGCGAGTTGGACCTCCCTGGCCACGGGACGCCGGCCGCATGAGCACGGTGTGCTGATTCCCCCGCAGCCCCGTTCAGTAGTACCCGAGTTGCGCTTGCTCACTCGGCGCCAGGGGCAGGTTGGCGCTTTGTGGAACCACCTCCGGCAAGCAGGGCTGCAAACGCATGTCGTTGGTTGGCCGGTAACCTTCCCGGCTGAAGGATTGCAAGGGGTGATTGTTTCTGACCAATTCTTCGTCGCACCGCCGACTCGCAGCAACCTGAGCATTGCCCCCGCCGCCATCGCCCCTGCGATCTGCACGCTGAACGTCTCGCCAGTGGATATCGCTGAAATCACCCTCTCACAGTTGTGCCCAACGGATCGATCCGATTTAAGCCCGCGTTGGCAGCCGCAATTGGAGGCGGCGTGCCGCAGAATACTGGCGCAAGCCGCCACAACTTTTCGCGTGTTGGATTGGCTGCTCAAGGAGCGCCCTTGGGACTTCGCCGCGGGAATGTTCACGGGGCTTCGTCAGGCGCACGAACTTGCGGCTTGGATGGAGCACGTAGAGCCAACCGCCACGGCAGCGCGGGCTGCGCTGATAGAAGGGGCGTACGAGCATCACGATCTATTGCTGGGCCAATTGCTGTTGGGGGTGGGCCCGGAGACGCTGGTGATCGCAATTTCGACGACCGGCGAAGAGCTCCGGAGCAGCCAGTCGAGCCGGCCACTAGCAAGACGCGAGTTGGCAGACTTCCGCGCGGTGCTTCGCGGTCCGCAGGTCAAAAGGGGACTGTTGGCGGGGCCACGAAGCATCCTGGATGTGGCGCCCACCATCCTAGCGGTGCTCGATGCACCAACGGAAACGTCCCTGCCGGGACAAGCATTGTGCGACTTATTCGAGCCCCCCCTGGCGCCCCATCCTAAAGACTCGGCAGACGTTGAGTCGGACCGGTGGGATTTATCCGCGCTTGAACCATTTCACCACTCGCAGCCCCCTACTGATCCGACGGTCGCCCACCTTGTCGAACTCGGCTACCAAGATCCCGATACGGTCACCTGGCGTGACGAGCAAGCTCGCGCCCGCGGCAACTGGCAGCTCAATCGCGTGATCTCTCTGCTTGATGCCGGCGAGTCGGCGGCGGCACGGAATGCCCTCGCTGACTTAGCCGCCGAACATGTCAACTGGATCGCGCCGCATTTGCTGCTCGCCGAGCAGCATCTTTTCAATAAAGATTTTTCCGCGGCGCGCGCGGAGCTTGATTGGTTGAGTTGGCAAGGCGTTGAAAGCAGCGCCTACTATCAATTGTGTAGTGCGCTCGATCTCGCGCAGCGGCGACTTTCCGATGCGGCCGAGAATTTACGCTGCGCGCAGCGCAATCACGATTATCGCCCAGGTCTCGCCCTTTTGGCCGGACAAATTCAGCTCCGGCTTCGGCAGTGGTCCCCCGCGGCGGCGGCTTTCGCGGAAGCGATTTTGCACGAGGGGCCTTCGCCACTAGCTCAAGCCGGTTTAGCAACGTGTTATCGGCACAATGGTCGCGTGGAAGAAGCCGCCCTTGCTGCGCTTGATGCGCTGAGTCTTGATCCTAAATATGGTCGCGCGCATTTCGAGCTTGCCGCGGCACTTTTGGCGCTTGGTCGTCCGGTTGACGCCCGCCGGGCCGTTGAAGCCTGGATTGCCAGTGATCCCGCCGCAGCAGCACCCTATCGCATCGCTGCGAGCCTCGCTGCTTCCCCCCAGGCAGACGACTTCAGGTTGCAAGGTCGGAGGGTGGTTCGCCAGCGACGGCTTGAGCGGCGGAGCCACCCAGCGGCCGGTGCATGAGCGCAACGGTTTTCGACGTCGCCCCCCCGAATCGCTGCGTGAAACTGCGCGTATCGGTGTAATGATCGAAAGATGTGAAGATGAACTTAGTGATACCAAGGCGTAGCGCTCCGCGGGTGGCTTCAAGCTTGAGCCAGATATTGGCCCAGCCGTTGCGGAACTCGGGAGCAAGCACGTTGGCGTCGACAGTGGCCGTGGTGCGATCGGTCCGATGGGCCAGGATGAAACCTACCGTCTGGTCATCGATGACCAACACTTGAGAATAGCGGGCTGAAAAGGAATCGGGTGCCTCGCCGCGCAACCTGCGCATCAATGTCTGGGAGTCGCTGCCCAATTCGGCGAGATGAAGCCGCACGACCTCGTCAAAATTAGCCGTCGCCAATGGCACCAGGCGCGCGGATGCGGGGATTCTGCCTTTCGCACGCAACCGCTCATACAGAGGCGCTAGCTGCAGTTCAAATTGGTCGAGCGGCAGCTCGTGGTGCTGTACGGTTTCGCAAGACGTGAACTCGAGCGCGCACAACGCCTGCCATTCTTCGCTGCCCAGTTCCACTTTCTGTGCGGCGTAGAGAGCGACGGCGCCGTTGGCCCCAGCGCGGTGGGCGAGGTGGTTCGTTAGCGCCCTCCCCAACCCCCGACGGCGGCACGGAGCAATCACATGCACGGTAATGCCGGGCCCCACAAGCGGCGTTTGACGCCGCGAATGCGTCACTCCCGCGGCGGCGACAACGGTTCCGCGACCCGAGTCGACCGCTACCCACAAGTCAGCAAACTGCTCGGCGGGCGAACCGAGCAGCATGCGAATCGCTTTGGCGTCCCGCGGTTGGGCCGACCGAATCGTGAAGCCGAGTACGCTGTGCTCCATGACATTTGCTCACAAGCGGGCGGAGCGCCGAGGGGCTGATCCACTTGCCCCAGCCTTTGGCCTACCGAGCTGCGCCGACAGGTTCGGGTCTCGGATCGGCAGACGCCAGTTGATTGATCACCGCCGGCGAACAAGGTTCGCCGGCCAATTCCATCGCCAGCAGCGCCGCTCCGAGTACTGGTGGCAACACCGCCGCCTGCAATTGAGCCTGTGGCACTATCTCGGCCAGGGCTTGATCGAGCGGGTCCAGGAAAATGCTGCCCGCGCTGGTCAGCCCTCCAGTTACCACCACTGGAATTCGGCCGCTCAACGCGAGACCTTCCACTTGCTCAGCCACGGCCCGCACCATGAGTGCTAACTCCTCCGCGCCCCGACCCATGATCGCCAGCGCAACTGCGTCCCCCTCCGCCGCGGCGGTGGTCACCAACCGCGCGAGAGCAGCAACTTCACTCCGCGCGAGACCCTGGAGCTCGACCACTCGCAAAATGTGACGCAACCCCGGGAGCTCAAGCGCGTCAGTCACCAGCGCACTTAGTTTGGTGGCGGGGCCCCGACCGTCAAACGCGCGAATGGCGGCGATCATCGCTTGTCGGCCCAGCCAGAAGCTACTGCCGGGGTCATCCAAAGTGGGCCCCCATCCCCCGGCTAAACCGGTTCGGCCCTGCGCGTCTCGCCCGTAACATGACGAACCGGTTCCGGCGATGAGCACTACGCCCGCCGCGCCAGCGAGGCCGCCCATGTGCGCGATCCGCAAATCATGATCGACGCCAATTCGATCGGGGGCGACAATCTCCAAGTCCTGCACCAGGTTGCGAATCGTCGCGCGATCTTCCGGCGTCACGATGCTACCGAGCCCCAGAAAAATACCGCTAACCGGTTGCGCTGGCATTCCGGCGTCGGCCCAGGCGGCGGCAATCGCTTGGGCGAGATTGGCCCGCACGATGTCGGCGCCCACATCGTGATAATTGCCCGAGCCCGATTCGCCGGTTCCGATCAGGGCGCCATCGAGGGCCACCAGGGCGACACGTAGGCGCGTTCCGCCGCCGTCAACTCCGATAACCACTTGGTGATTCATAGCGCCCCTCAGCAAGTCGATGCGAATGCGTCAGCGGCAATCGGTGGAATCTCGAATAACAAGCTCAGCATCAATAATGACCTGCCGCGGAGAAGTGTCAACTCCGGACACCAAGTTCAACATCGCCTCGTACGCGGCCAGCGCGAAAGTTTGCACCGGCAGCCGAATCGTGGTGAGCGACACCGGCATGAGTTCGGCGATCGGATCGTCATCAAATCCCGCCAGTTTCACTTGCTTACCGATCGAGACCCCCAGCTCCATGAAATACCGCCCGATCAGCGCCGCGAAGCGGTCCATTTTGCAAATGACGGCGTCGGGCTGGTGAGCATCTAGAATTCGCTGGCAGAACGCCCGGTCGATTTGGCTTTCATCCACCAGATGGACGCGGCGCTCGTCGACCGCTCGTCCATGCATCCGATGGGCTTCGTAAAACCCAGCTAATCGATCCGCTACCGCGGTCGACACTTCCGGAATGCCCACAAATACGATTCGTTGACAGCCCTGCCTGAGCAGATGCTCCGTGAGCACCACTCCAGCGCGGCGATTATCGTAGCCGATGCGGGTGAACTCGCTTCGGCTGGGAAACGGAACGATGTCGCGGTCGATAAGAATCACAGGGATGCCAGCGCCCGTGAGCAGGTCGACCACTTGGCGGTTGAGTTGCATTTGCTCGCCCGGCAACTCGGCTGGGTAGTAGAACACGCCGTCCAGCCGCAAGTTAACCAGAGACTGCGCCGCCGTTAAGATCCGTTCCGGCAGGGCGCCTTCGGACGACAAGCATTTCAGGATCAGAGCCGAATGGCGGCGCGAAGCCAAGTCTGCCAGGCGCTGGTGGATGAGGCCTTCCACGTACGGCAAGCTCACTCCCGATTCGATCCACGGCATGAAAAAGGCGAAGTCGAGGTGTTCCGTATCGGGCGCGAGTTTCTTTACGTAGGTGCCTGATCCGCGCCGGCGGCGAATGTAGCCTTGCAGTTCAAGATCACGCAGGGCGCGCGAAACAGTCGTGCGCGAGACGGAGAAGTGACGCATCAGCTGCAGTTCGGTCGGCAGCTTGGCGCCCGGCAGTATATTCCCCTGCTCGATTGGCAGCCGAATGGCCTCGTAGACCTGATGGGACCGTGGTTTTGCCGGGTCGATCACGCCTAACCAGTCGAGCATATCGCGAACTTTCGCGCAAAGGCGGCGGGCATTGAAAAGGCTGAGTAGCAGCACTCCTCACTATATGTTGGACAGCGCGGCAATGCAAATAAGACCCAATTGGCTACAGCATTTTATCGCGCTGCCGCACCTGATGAGCGGCGCCTTCGTCCAGAAAGCCAACCGAATGAACCGATCGACACAAGTTGATTGAACTTTCGACGCAAGTTGGTATTCTGGGGAATCGTAGCAACATTGCTAACACAGTTTCTTTGTTTAGCGCTTCGACACTTGTTGCAGTCAAATTGTGCTCACTTTGTGAGACTAATAGCGTTCGACCTTGTCTCCTTTGCGGCGCCGGCGCATCCTGGTCACCGCTCGATAGCTCCCCTTCGCTGAAGGCGCACTGCCGATGAACTCCTGCATTGAGTCGAGCTATCGCAAATCGCTCCAGCGGGTGGCGCCGGCTGAGCAGGTGTGCGATCCCGACGAGAACTACAAGTTGTATCCGACCTTTCCCGTTCCGGCCGGCGCAGTGCACGTGGGCTTCGATGCGCTTGCCGAACAGTTGTGTTCCGCACGATGTGTGCGCATTGATGGATATGTCGGCGTGCTTTGGCCCGAGTTTCGCAATCGGCTGACTGCAGCCCTCGCGCGTCAGAAACGCTCTGCGACGTGGATCGACATCCAGCAAGCCCTCCGCAGCACAGCAGAGATTGAGCGACTGGTTGCGCCAAGTCTCGGCGGCGACGACCCGCTATTCGGGACCAAGCACTTTGGCCAGCTCCGCGACTTTTTTGCGCCCGAGCTGCTCGCCGCGCTCAAACCAACGGACGAGCAAAAGTTGACGATTTTGTATGGAGCCGGCGCCGGGCTCGTTGCGTGGCCGGGTCCGCTGGTGTATGTCGACGTGCCGAAGAACGAGTTGCAGTATCGGTCTCGTGCAGGTGTCGTTTGCAACTTGGGCGCAGCGGGTTCGCCTCCGTCCGCTCAACAGCAGTACAAGCGTTTTTATTTTGTTGATTGGCCCGTGCTTAACCGGCATAAGCAAGCGCTATTGCCGCATGTTGATTGGTTCGTGGACGAACAACTGCCCGAGCGCCCCACCTTCATCACAGGTGTCGAACTGCGCGGAGCGCTCCAGCGGATGAGCCACAATGTGTTCCGCGCTCGACCCTGGTTTGAAGCAGGTCCGTGGGGCGGTCAGCGGCTCAAGGCGCATATTCCCCAACTCCCACAAACGGAACCCAATTACGCGTGGTCGTTCGAACTGATCACTCCGGAGAACGGGATCGCGCTCGGCGATGGCGCCCACCAGTGCGAAGTTTCGTTTGACTGGCTGATGTTTGCCCATGCCGACGCGGTGCTGGGACCACATGTGGACCGCTTTGGCGTTGATTTTCCGATTCGCTTCGACTTCCTCGATACCTTCAGCGGCGGCAATCTGTCCGTGCAGTGCCATCCGCGGCCCGAGTACGCTTTAGCGCAGTTTGGCGAACCCTTCACACAGGATGAGACGTATTACATTATCGATTGCGAGCCGTCGGCCGAGGCTTACCTAGGATTCCGCGCCGAGGTTGATCCTGCGCAGTTTCGCGATGCTTTGGAACAGAGCTATCGCGAAGGAACTCCGGTTGATGTGCCGCGATTCGTCAATACGGTTCCCGCACGCCGTCATGAACTCTTGCTCATTCCCAGCGGCACGATTCATTGCTCCGGCAAAGACATCTTGGTGCTTGAGATCAGCGCCACGCCGTATATCTTCACCTTCAAGATGTACGATTGGCTGCGATTGGGGCTTGATGGTCGACCGCGCCCGCTGAACATTCAGCGCGCCTTCGACAACTTGGACTTTAGTCGCCAGGGCGCGGAGGTAGCGCGGCAACTCATCAGCCGACCGGAAACCATCGCCGCTGGGAGTGATTGGCGGCTGGTGCATTTGCCGACCCACGCCGAGCACTTTTACGATGTCCACCGCCTGGAGTTTGCCACTCAGGTGGACGTGCGAACCGAGGGCTCGCCCCACGTGCTGATGCTGGTGGAAGGCGAGCGCGTGGCGGTGGAAACGGCCGCCGGAATGACGGCACATTACAATTTTTTGGAGACGTTTGTCGTCCCGGCTGCTGCGGATTCGTACCGAATCACCAATGTTGGGAACACGACGGCGAAGGTGGTGAAAGCTTTTCTCAAACCTGTGACTTGAACGAGGAGCGGTGAAATGACACGCATGGCCCGACTCGGTTTGCTAGACGCCTTGGGTCTGCTGGGCGCCTTGGCCTGCGGCGCGCTGCTCAGCAGCGCTCAAGCCCAGAGCGAAGTGCAGCCCCCAACAGTTCAAGCGCTCGCCAGCGCGTGGCTGGACGTTGACGAGCTAGCGCACATGCCATCGCTCCATAATTTTCACGACATGGCAGCTTGCGCCCCCGACTTGGTGGGGGTGAACCTCAATCCCGACGGACAGTTGTTCGATTGGCCCACCGGACCGCGCTGGTTCCGGTACATGACGCTGCCGCTAGTCGAGCTTAAGGTCAATGGCCAGTCGCCGCCGAGCCAAACCTGCCGGTGGTATCCGTACCAAGCCGTACGCCGCTGGACCGGTAAGAACTCCACCTGCCAAACCAAGGTGCGGATGTTGGTGGAGCGGCCAGGACTCTTATACGAGCTAAAACTCGGTAACCCGACGGACCGCGCGCAGGCAATTGAAGTCGATCTCTCGCTGCCCGGCACGCTGCAACAGGGAGCCGCAGCGGTGGTGGCCTACGAGTCCGATGATGCGCGGCTGGGTAAGGCGCACACCTTCGGCGACACCGACGCCCAGCCGATTGGAACCGACCTTGGCAAGTTGCAGATGGCCCACGCGCTGGTTGACGAGCCGCAGCGCACGACTTCAAGCGACACCATTGTCAGTGCGCACTGGGCAATTGACTTGGCCCCTGGAGAATCGCGCACGCTGCGGTGGGTGATGGCTCACGGCCGTAGTCAAAAATCGCAGGATTTCACCGCGGTAACCGCCGCCGCCCAAGCGCTGGCGGCAAACTTTGGTCAAGAGTGGAAAGGCGTGAAGCAGCAGTGGCAGGCTCGGTGGCTGCAGATGTTCACGCCGGGGAATGGCCACTTCTCCGGCTCGCTCCCCACGCTGGTGACTGACAATTCACAGCTTAGTGATATCTACTATCGCAGTCTGCTGACCCTGTTGGTGTTGCATCGCACCAATATGCAGCAGTGCGACCGCGTGTTTGTGACCAGCGGCGAGCGGCAGAAAGGGGTCGTCTTTTTCTGGGATACCTCGATGTGGTCGAAGGTTTTTGCACTGTTGGAGCCGGAGGGGATGAAGCAGCATGCCAAGCTGTTTCTGGCGTGCGATCCGCACCGTGGCCCCGTGTACAACATGGACCTGGGCGAACAGTGGGAGGGATGGTACGCCGCCAATGACTCGACAATTTTCTTGTTCGTCTCCGAGTATCTCAACGTAACGGGCGACCTTGGATTTCTCGATGAGCAGGTGGGCGACCAAACGGTGCTCCAGCGGTTGGAAACACTGGCGACAAATTGGCAGAAGCTGCAACGCGACAAATCCCTCCCGCTGGCCGACTACGGCGAGAATCGTAACCTGCTGGAATGCGCTCCGGCGTACATTCATCGAGTGCCGTCGTTCAACGCGGCCAATGTGTGGATGATGCGAACTGTAGCTGATTGGCACGCCTCCCGCGGCAATGCACAGCGCGCCGCTGAACTTCGCGACCTAGCTGACGAAGTCGCCGGTGCGGTGCTCACGATGTACAAGCCGGGCGAAGGCGTCTGGCACGCCTTACACCGCGATGGCAAGCGAGTCGAACTGCGCCACTGTTACGATTTCGTCTGCCTGGGCCGGTTCATGTCCGCCGATCTGCCTCCTGCCACCAAACACGAAATGGTCGCGTTTGTCGAGCGGGAGTTGATCACTGACCATTGGATGCGGGCGATGTCTCCGCGGGATCAGGCCGCCGCGATTTCGGATCGCCCTGATCATGGCCCAATGGGCGCCTACGATGCGTGGCCAGCGCTGTCGGCCGAGTCGATGTGTCTCTTGGGCGCGTGGCGCCCGGCGCTCAAATTCTTCACCAGCACGCAGGACGTACTCTACGAAGGGGTGTACGGTCAATCTCGCGAGTTCTATGGTCCTCGTCGGGCTGAGCGTGATGCGCCGGTGCGCATCGCCATGCGCGGGGCGTGCATGCGCGAGAGTGTGGGGGGCGGAGCGTTTGCCGAAACTGTGTTAGGCGCGTTTTTTGGGTTCCGCCCACAAGCGGGTCAGCCACTGCAACTGTACCAGCCCAACATTGATCGCGGGTTTGACGGTCAGCTGGTCAAGCTCCCCTATCGCGGCGAGCTCCTGCGGATTGAAAGCAACTCCCAGGGAGTTCGCGTGCTTAGCTCACAGTGAAGACAGCGCGAATCTTCGCGCGCCGCTCGACAGCAGTCACAATGTAAGATCATGTATCCAGGCATTCACGAACGTTGTGTGGTGGTAACCGGGGGCGCCAAGGGGATTGGCGCCGCCTGTGTGCAACTGTTGGCGGCCGAGGGCGCGCGGGTCGCGCTACTGGATATTGATGCCGCCGGCGCTGCGAGCTTAGTGGCGGGACTGGGGCCGAGGTGCCAAGCCTATGAAGTGGACGTGAGCAATTCCGCAGCGGTCCGCTCCACTTTCGCGCAGGTTGTAGCCCAGCAGGGGCCGCCGACCCTGCTGGTGAACAACGCGGGAATCGGGCTCAACGAACCAATTCCCAGCACCAGTGACGAACAATGGGATCGGGTGCTGGGCGTCAACTTGAAATCCTATTTCCTCTGTGCGCGAGAGGCGTTGCCGTACATGGAGGCAGTTGGGCATGGCGCTATTGTCAACGTGGCCAGCGTGCAGAGTTTCTTGAGTCAGAAGCGAGTCGCGGCCTACTGCGCGAGTAAGGCAGGAATCCTGGGTCTCTCACGAGCGATCGCCGTCGATCACGCTCCACACATTCGCTCCAACGCGGTTTGTCCCGGTACGGTCGATACGCCAATGCTCGCCGATGCCTTGGCGGGAGCCCCGAATCAGGAAGAGCTGCTTGCGGAATGCCGGGCCATGCACTTGCTCAAGCGGATCGCCCAACCGACAGAGATCGCGCAGCTGGTGGTTTTCTTGCTGAGCGACTTGGCGTCGTTCATTACCGGTCAAGCGATTCGTATTGATGGGGGGATGGGGTTGGAAATCGGCGGCAATCGTCGCGACTAACGTCGTTTAGTCTGGGTGGCCCCTTTTTCGGGTTAACCTTCGAGAATCGCGTGGCGCACCAGCACTTAATCCTAACCGAACTTGCCAATGACATGTCGCATGAGACGGTCGAGTTAGCCTCCACACGCGACCACGGCTCGCGCACGTACCGCCGATCCGGAACATGCCGCCCAGCTTAGGCCCCGCATTAATCAAGGGGAAATGACAGGAATAGCGCAATGATCATCGCCGGCGTCGCCAAACAGATGACCGACACCAACTTCAAGTTGCTCAAGCAATTGGGAGTCGACGATGTCGTGTACTACAACATGCGCGGCATGCCTGCCAATCTCGCGGAACTGGCCGAAGTGCAAAACCGACTGCACAACTTCGGCCTGCGGTTGGCGGTGATTGAAGGGGGGCCACCGATCGATCAAATCGTGCTCGGCAAACCAGGCCGAGACGTCCAGATCGACCAGTACATTTCCGCGCTGCGGCACATGGGTGCGCTGGGCATCGGCGTACTGTGTTACAACTTCATGCCGCAGATCACCAGCGCCGCGATGGTGGTGCGCACCAGCAAACAATATGCTGAGCGGGGGGGAGCACTTACCAGTCAGTTTCGCCAACGGGATTTCGATCCCGCGCAGGTCCCGCACGCGGAGCGCTCTACAAGTGACGAACAAATTTGGGAGAACCTAGAGTACTTCCTTAAGCGCATCGTCCCCGTGGCCGAGCAAGAAGAAGTTCTGCTGGCCATGCATCCCGACGATCCGCCGGTGTCGCCCTTGTGTGGGCTCGCGCGCATCATGCGCAGCCCCGAGCATTTTGAGCGGCTGCTGGAGCTGGTTGATTCACCCGTTAACGGACTCACGTTTTGTCAGGGCTGTTTCGCGGAGATGGGCGCCGATCTTGTCGCCGCCATCCACCGCTTAAGGGCCCGAATTCACTTTGTTCATTTTCGCGACATTCAAGGTCCGCCCGAGGACTTCTACGAATCGTTTCCCGATAATGGCCAGCACGACATGCTCGAAGTGATTCGTGCTTACCACGAGATTGACTATCACGGTTACATTCGCGTCGACCACGTGCCGCTGCTCGCCACCGAGATGGGGCCCTACGACGGCTACGGCATGTATGGGCATACGTTCGCGATTGGGTATCTGAAGGGGTTAGTGGAAGCTGTGTACGGACGCCAACGCCCAGCAAACGTTCGTGAAACCAAGAGAGGAACTTCATGAGCCGATTAGCCGGAAAACGTGCATTTGTCACTGCGGCGGGGCAGGGAATTGGCCGCGCCGCTGCGCTCGCGTTCGCTGCGGAAGGGGCCGCGGTGCTTGCAACCGACATCGATTCGTCGCTGCTCGAAAAGCTGGCTGCCGCCGACCCCCGCATCCGTTGCGAGCGGCTCGATGTGTGCGACTTGACCGCCATCGCCGGCGTTGCCCAAGCAGCGGGGGCAGTCAATATCTTGCTCAACTGCGCAGGTTACGTCCCGCACGGCACGATTCTCGACTGCAGTGAAGCCGATTGGGAGCGGACCTTGAGCATCAACGTGACGTCAATGTTCCGCGTGACCAAGGCGCTGCTTCCCGCCATGCTTTCCGCCGGCGGGGGGAGCATCATCAACATCGCCAGCGTGGTGTCGAGCCTCAAGGGCGCGCCAGATCGTTTCGCTTATGGAGCCAGCAAGGCGGCAGTCGTGGGACTCACGAAGTCTATCGCGGCCGACTTTGTTACACAGGGCATCCGCTGCAACGCCATTTGTCCGGGGACCGTCAGCACCCCGTCGCTTGAGGAGCGTATCGCAGCTCGGGGACCATACGAGCAAGCACTCGCCGAATTCGTTTCGCGGCAGCCGATGGGCCGCCTGGGAACTCCGCAGGAGGTGGCTCATTTAGCTGTGTATCTTGCGTCCGATGAATCGGCCTTCACCACGGGAGCCGTGCACCTAATCGACGGAGGTTGGACCACGTGAGCCACCTACTAAGCGACACTCGTTGCCGCGCGCGGCATCTTGGGAAAGTGCGGCGCAGCGCCCGGCACGGACCACTCCGCAGCCGCCAAATGCCAGCGCGACAAACTCGCCACCACCAGGGTGCGGCGATCCTCTCCCACGAAGGCCACGTTCGTGGGGGAGGAAAGTGTCGTGCTTTCCCAGTCCTCGGCCACCACACTGAGCTGCCCGGCGCGCGAGTAACGATAGATTACGTCGGGCGTGTAACACGCAATCAGCAAATCGCCAGCGGCATCAAAGGCCAAGCCATCGGGAATTGCCTGGGGTGTAGTCACCACGGGAACCGGCGGACCAAACGCGCCGTCCGCCAGCACCTCCGCCTTCGCCACACCCGGAATGTTGGAAAGCGCTACAAACATTTCGCGGCCATCGGGACTAAGCGCAAGGCCGTTGGGGAATTCGTTCAGCTGTTCGCTAACTACCACGGTGCGACCATCGGGGTGGACGCAGTAGATGCAGCCGTTGCGAGCGTGCCAGCCGCCGGAATCCGCTACATACAACCGGCCCGCCGCGTCGAACACGGGAAAGTTCGGCGTTATCATCGGTCGCTCGGGGGTTCCGCCGCTGTAACACGTGACTTCGCCCTGCGGACTCACCCGATAGACGACCTGCTGTTTCAAGTCGCAGGCGTAGACGTTGAGTTCAGCATCAAGGCACAGCCCCAAGATGAATCCCCCCGTCACTGCCAATGTTTCAACGACGCCCGTGGGCTGAACGCGATAGATTTGCCCCGCCTCGCCCCCCGCGTAAATCAGCCCATCGGGGCCTACTGCCACGCACTCGGGATGATCCAAACCCTGGGCATAAGTTCGAAAAGACGTGAGCGCCAGTTCCGCCATTCGAGCACCTCCCAGACAAGTCCAGCCAAACGGAAGAGGTTGACAGTCAGATCGCCCATGCCTTACTTCCCAGCTCGTAAGCATAAAGTGTTGGTTTACGGACTGCAACGCAGGAGGCACGATTACGAACTAGGAAAGCCGCAGGCTCTGCCGATACCAACATGAGAAACGCAATTCGCCATTATCGACCCGCGCTATGCGCATGCGCGACCTTCGCACTACTTGCCTCAACGAGTCAGTCCGCATCGCCTGCTCGACTGGCCGGCGCGACGGCGTGCAATTTGGGGCCGCTCTTTCAACCCAACGCGCACAACATCACGGGGCAAGATGGCGCAACCAGCATTCCGCTGCCGGCGGGCGGAGCGCTGTGGCTCTTTGGCGACACAATTGAAGGCGAGTTTCGTTCGATCCGCGGGCTCTCATTGGCCGACAAACTTTCCAACACAGCCGCCGTTGTGCCCGCGCAACGTGCGCGCCAAGGACTCACGCCGTTCAATTTCCTAACGACAACCGATAGCCAGCGCCCCCGCGAAGTCATTCCCTTCCATTCGGACGAGTCGCGCGCCAAGGAGCGGCTGTGGCCCATGCACGGGACGTGCGTCGGCGAGCACATCTTCGTGTTCTACCATCGCATTTCGCTGCTACCGGGGGTGGATGTGTTTGAAAACTTCAAGCTGGAAGGAATGGGACTGGCTCGCGCGCGCATCGGCGAGTGGCGCTTCGAACGCCTCAGCAGCCCCGCCGGGCTGCGCGAGTTTTGGACCGGTGACCAACCAACCTTCGGCGTGTTTGTGACGCCGAACGAAAACTTTCTCTATGTGTGGGGCAGTTTAATGACGGGCATGTTTCTGGCTCGCACTTCACCCGCTTCCATCTCCGATAGCTCGAGCTACGAATACTTGGTGTCGGCGCCAACGCTCGATGAGCCGCAGCATCACGTACGCTGGTCGCGAAGGTTCGCTCCATCCGCCCCACTGTTCGATAGCGTGCCCAACGAAATGTCGGCCGTATACAATCGGTATCTGCGGTGCTACGTTGCCCTACACACTTATCTGCGTGACCACCAAATCGTTATTCGCACAGCGCCCCAGATCACCGGTCCTTGGAGCGGGCCCACCGTGATTTATGAGCCGCCGAAGCTGACTGACGCCGACCTCATTTACGCCGCCAAAGAGCACCCCGAACTTGCCGAGGACAACGGGCGCATCATTTACTTTACCTACGTCAACTCCTCCACTTATCAGCCGCAACTCGTGGAAGTGACCTTTCCCTAGCGATCCGCGGCGCCAACCAGACCGTTCTGAACCGTTAGTTCATCGCGCCGCTAACAAGCACCCCACCTCCCTCATGCCGTCACGCAAATTTTTAACTCTCGCGCTCCTGGCCATCGGCTGGACGGGGCCCGCTCGGAGCGAAGTGACTTCGCCTCCTGCTGCCGGGCCAGACAAGCCGTGGGAGGTTTCCCCCTGGCCCGAAGCCGACGCGCTCTTTCACCGGGATCCCCAGTGGCTTGGCGGCGACGATGCGGGCTCGCTTGATCTGGGTGACGGCCGGGTGGTGTGGTTTTTTGGCGATAGTTTTGTCGCGCCGCCCACGCCACGCGAGCGCCGCGGCAGCACAATGGTCCACAACAGCGTTGGGTTGCAAACCGGTTACGACCCCACGCAGGCCACCTTCAAAACCTACTGGCGCCAGTGCGAGGGAAAGCCGTGTTCGTTCATCGCCGATGAAGGGCCCGATTTTTTCTGGCCTGGGGGAAGCCGCCTCGTGGAAGGTAAACTGCTGGTGTTTTTGATGCGAGCGCGCAGAGCCGATACGAAGCTTAAGTTTCGCTCCACAGGGTGGGGCGTCGTGCTCATCGAGAATCCGTCAGATACCCCCGATCGCTGGCGGGTGCGAAAGCTCGCGGCGCCGCAGAATCCTTTCAAAGTCTTGGTCGGCTCAGCAAGCGTGCTGCTGGAAGGCGAACACCTTGTCGCGCTCAGCGTTGCTGACGATACGCATGATGTGTTTCTGGTCCGCTGGCGCGCAAGCGATGCGGTCGCGGGTGATCTGTCGCAGCCAGAGTGGTGGGCTGGTGAACCTACGGGCTGGACTGCCCAACACGATCTCAAAACGCTGCCGACGCCGCTCCTTCGGCCAGGCGAGACAGAGTTTACGGTCCACCGCTCAGAATCCGAGGATCGCTACGTGCAGTACCAATTCATGGGGTTCCCTCGCGAGCCGATCGGGGTGCGCACGGCGCCGCAACTCACCGGTCCGTGGTCGCCGCAGCAAGCGGTCGTTCGCCCCCAGGAGATCGATGCCCAGGACACGGGGCTGATGTGTTATGCGGCGAAGGCGCACCCCGAGCTCGCGGCGCCGGGGCTGTCGCTCACCTATTGCACCAACACGTTTTCGTGGCCCCGGCTGTTTGATGATCCGCAGGTTTACTATCCCCGCTTCATGATTGTTAAGGCGCCCGTGTTGCGGGGGCCCTAAGGACCGCCCCTCTTATCCCTTGTCATTTGAGATTCATGAAAACTTCTTCCACGCTGCTGGCGAGCGCCATCATCGCTGCCCTGGGCGGCTTTCTGTTCGGTTTTGACACCGTGGTGATCTCAGGCGCTGAGCAGAAGATTCAATCGCTTTGGAGCCTCAGCGATACGATGCATGGGCTGGCGACCAGCTCCGCATTGTGGGGCACGATGCTGGGCGCTTTGCTGGGGGGCGGGCCTTCCGATCGATATGGGCGCAAAAAGATGCTGCTGGTGACGGGGCTCCTGTATTTGGGTTCGGCGCTTTGGTGCGCGCTCGCCCAAGGGGTGTATTCGTTTATGGCGGCGCGATTCTTGGGCGGCGTGGGAATCGGGATCTCTTCGGTGGTTTCGCCGCTTTACATCACCGAGATCGCGCCCCCGCAACTGCGCGGCAGACTAACCGGCCTGTTTCAGTTCAATCTGGTGTTTGGCATACTCGTGGCATTTCTGTCCAATGCCTTCTTTGCGCGCGTCGGGGGCGAGCACGCCTGGCGCTGGATGCTGGGCATCGTGGCGGCGCCGGCCTTGGCTTACACATTGCTTTGCCTTGTAATTCCCGAAAGTCCGCGCTGGCTCATCAACCTCCGGGGTGATCGCGCAGCAGGACTGCGCGCCCTGCGTAAGATCGATGTCCAGGCCAGCACCGCAGAGCTCGAACGAATGGCCGAAGACATCGCTCACCACGAAGGCGAGCTCGATAGCGTGGGCGCCAAACCAACCACCGCATTCTGGTCGTGGAGCCATCGGCGCCCCATTCTGCTGGCCATCTGCGTAGCATTCTTTAACCAGTTCTCGGGCATTAACGCGGTACTGTATTTTGCCCCGCGGATTTTTGAAATGACCGGCTTGGGCGAACAGGCGGCGCTCCTCACGTCAGCGGGTGTTGGCGTTGTCAACCTGATTTTTACCTTCGTCGCCCTGAGCCTCATTGATAGGCTCGGGCGCCGAACGCTGCTGTATATCGGGTGCGTGGGATATATCATCTCGCTCGGCTTGTGTGCGTGGGCTTTTTTTCAGGAATCGTTTCGCCTGGTTCCCTACGGGATCTTCGCCTTCATCGCAGCCCACGCTATTGGACAGGGGGCGGTGGTGTGGGTGCTAATATCGGAAATCTTTCCCAACGAGCATCGCGCCTCGGGGCAATCGCTCGGTTGCTTCACGATCTGGGTTTCCGCAGCGGTAATCACACTACTGTTCCCAATTGCAGTGGCCAACTTTGCGCCTGGTTACATCTTTGCGTTTTTCTGCGGGATGATGGTGTTGCAATTGATTTGGATTTGGTGGCAGGTACCGGAGACTAAAGGCGTTCCGCTGGAAGAAATCCAAAGCCGGCTGTTGGCGAATTGATCGATTCGACTGTACTTGGGTAGTTGATCCGAAGCCATGGATTCTGGAAAGGAAGATCATTGGTGAAGTTTCCCTTCCGCTAAACCTCGACATGATCAAGACGCCTCCGTTTCATCAGTCCCTCAGCCAAATGCGCAGATCGACAAAAGAGTCTGCACGACAACTGCCAAACACAACCCAACAGACCGATGGAGTTTGAGTGGTATTTGAAAAGGGTTCTTCCTCACTCCTGGTGAAGGATGACGTAAGCGAGAATTGCGAAACCACTGCGGCCCTTCAACTTACAGCAATTTATGCATGCTAGCGTCGCGCACGTGACGAAGTGACTGCAAGTCATTGCCAAGTAGTGACTTAGCTTGAGACGGTTCACCAAGAGCGAGGAAGAACCGATAAGTGCAGCTCGCCAGCGCGTGTTAATCTGAGTGATTTGCGTAGCGCTGAGTTGAGCAGGGGGCCGCAGGCCCCCATTCTTTCCCACACTTCGCCGTCGCCGATCAGGAAGCGAGGCGCATCAGAAAGTGCTGAAAGACATGGAGCTCTGGACCGAGATCCGCCGCCTGGTGCTGACCGGCGAGCTGAGCCGCCGCCAGGCGGTGAAAGATTATCAGCTCAACGATCGCACGATCCAGAAGATCGTCGGGCACGTCGAACCCCCCCGGTTACCGCCGGAAGGCGCCGCGCCAGCGGCCGAAGCGTGAACCGTTTTTGCCCCCGGTCATCGAGATTCTCGACGCCGACCAAGAGGCGCCCAAGAAGCAGCGGCATCCGGCCAAGCGGATCTTTGAGCGCCTCCGGGATGAACACGCCTACGCTGGCAGCTACGAGGGCGTCAAGGAAGCAGTCCGCGAACTCAAAGCCCGCCTCGATGGCGATTCGTGACGCTCGGATGTTGCAGCCCAGCGTCCAGACCAGGGCCGCGAGCGCCGCAATCACAGTTAAGAAGATTATGAGCTTCACACAACGGTCTCCAGGGGTGGTGGCGGACAATAAAAGCCCGCCGCCGGCGAGGGCTGCGGGCTAGGGAGAGGGTACTTATGTTTTGCCGCGGTTTGGGGCAGGAATCTAGCTATGGGCTCGTAAAGATGTTGGTTTGTTAGGTGGTCGCAGGCAGTTTTTGGAAGCTAGTTCGCGAACATCTATTGCTTGCGATAAGGACCGAACGAACAATGGATAAATCGAAGTCAGTGATTGAACCCGCTATCATGAACAAAGATTCTCTCCGCGTTGGAGTCTTCAAGTGGGCCGGGTTACTTCTTGCCAGTTGCGCTGCTCTTTGGTGGATCAACGTCGGCAACGTTCCCGAACGGCCCAAACTCCCCTCGCTGCAACTGCCTCCTGAGAAACCAGTCGCCTCGTTAGCCGAGCGGGCAGCCTTATTCGATCAGCAGGTAACGCCTGTCATCAATGCGACGGACACCGCTAATCGTGAAGCTACCGCAGCCTGAAGCGGCTTCTGGACGTGTTTGGTCGCTATCGTAAAGGAATCACACCTCTCACACATGATCTCACGAGCTGGGTAACAGGCTGGAACGTCATCAAGCGGATGCCGACTGATTGGTGGTACGAGCAGACCGACGTCAAAACGTTTGTCGAGGAGAAGTTTGTAGATCGGCTCTTCTCGGAGAATAAGTTGAAGCAAGACATCGAGGGGTCCATGAGCGGCTTCCGGGAGGATGTCGCTGCCAAAAATCGAAGTTTATTGACTCAAATCCGCGCAGCAATTTCGGAGTCCCGATTATCAATTCCCTCCACGTTCGACAGCGATCAGAATTTTGAGGGCGACCTTATCATTCAGCTTAAGGGGGTCGCGACCGACGGCGCCGTCGGCAGTGTCCAGAACCTGGTCTTGAATGAACTGGTCTCGGGCGTAGGTGGCTACGCTGCCGAGCAGTTGGTTTTCGCCCTCGCTACGCGGCTGTCGACCGTGGTGGCGGCGTCAGCGACAGCTTCGGCCGGTGCGACGGCAAGCTCAGGCGCCATCGGCGGGGGAGCCGGGAGTTCGGTGGGACCCGTTGGAACCGTCGTTGGGATTGGCGCCGGGCTAGCGGTAGGCGTTATTGTTGACTGGTGGATGAGCGATCGATTCGAAGCTGAGCTCAGCGTGAAACTCAATTCCCTGATCGATGAAATGGCCTTGGCCATCAGCGAGGGGACTCCCGAACAAGTTGGGGTCCGAAGCTCGCTCAACGAAACCTGCGATGCCCTGCGTGACGCCTACCGCGATTCGATTTTCCAAGGGCTCACCAAAAAGGTGGTGCAATGACGACGTCGAAGGTATCCGCCACGGTGATTCTCGCCGGCCTGCTCATCAGCCCGAACACCGCGTTCGCATCGGCGGGGTCGACTCTGATTAAGGCGATTACAAAGCAATTCGCTCAGGAAGGGGGCGAAGAAGCCGCCACAAAAATCAGCAAAGAGGTGGGCGAAGAATTATTTGAGCGAGTGGCGA
The DNA here is from genome assembly GCA_022841705.1 of Pirellulales bacterium. Lineage (GTDB taxonomy): Bacteria > Planctomycetota > Planctomycetia > Pirellulales > Lacipirellulaceae. The sequence continues at coordinate 1,279,196 of JALHQZ010000001.1, read as the reverse complement.
CTAAAGCGGGAGGCGAATCTCTCGAAAAGGTTGGCGTGCTCACGGCGAAGCATGGGCCGGACGTAATTCGAGCCCTTGATAACTCACCAGCGTTCAAGCCGATTCTCGCCGCCTTGGATGAATTGCCGCCAGAGATGGTCGGCAAAGCGGCGGCCAGGTTGGCGGCCGGGCCGCAGGGCAAAGAATTGGCTGAGACCACTGCACGGTTTTGTGCGACTGCCTTGCGTTCCGAAGTGCGACACCCTGGGATTGGAGGTAAGTTCGTCAAAGCCCTGGGGGGCGACGGAGGATCCCTGTGCGAACGGCTCACGACCGATCAGGCGGTTGCCGTGGTCCGGCATCTTGATGAAATCGCGAGTTGACCGACCGGGCCGCGACAGGACCTCTTGAAGCTAATTGGTACTCAATCCGATCGGTTTGTGACGTTCTTGGGACGGTTCGTCGAACAGAACCCCGGAAAAGTGCTGTTCACGACGGCAGGCACAACCGTGATTCTCACCAACTCGGAACGCATTCTGGGAGGTGATGAAATCGTGATTGGTGCGGATGGCGTTCCACAGGTCGTGTCGAAGCCAGGGATTGTCGGAAAAGCCGGAGGGGCGGTCGTTGATATTGTGGAAAAGCCCGCTTCGTATGCCCTCCACGGCATCGTCACGATCGGCTTATTGGTCGTGGGCGGGTTCGCGGCGATCAAGCTGTGGGGCGTGTGGAGAAAGGCAGTACAACCTAATTAGGCCGGATTATTCACCGTGAAATTGCAACCGACACACCGACTTGGGGTCGGCAGAGGTACAATCGAGCCTGCCGACGGGACTCGGTATCCTCCGGCCTGCTGCAACGTTGTCTAAGGGCAAGTCGCGAAGGGCTATTTACCCGTTAATGTCAACCGACGCTCGGTAATCGAGGTTGGTTGTGAGTATAGCGACGAGATCCTCCAACTCTGACTTCGTGAGCGATTGTGCTAACGCTCCAGCTAATTCCATAATCTTAAACCCGTCGCCGAGTACCAAAATTCTACTGCAACCAGATTCCGCATTGTTTGAAATACTCCCTATTTCGGGCGGTTTATCGTCGGTCGGCATCGGATTGCAAATCCGACATCGTGGGTTCGACTCCCACCGACGCCTCTCCGCTGAACCCCAAGAAAACGCTAGTTTTCTTGGGGTTCTTTATTCTCAGGGGCTGCGGCTGGGGCGCACCGGGGGGGAGAATATGTGTCCCGAGTGCTGGATGACTTGATCCCAAGCAGTCCTGCTGCCATCTTAGGGCTAGTGTCGGCACGGCACTTAGGATTGCAGCGATGCTCCGAAACGATTCTTGTCTCCTCATACTTGTCCTGCTTTCTTGCAAGGTCGGTGTGCGCGCGGCGGAGCCCGTTGCAACTCAGCCAGATCCCGCCGGCGTCGAGTTCTTCGAGGCCAAGATTCGTCCCGTGCTGGTCGAGCGCTGCTATTCGTGTCACTCGGGCGAAGCGCAGGAGCTGCGCGGTGCCTTACGGCTCGACAGTCGTGCGGCGATCGAGGCGGGGGGTGATTCCGGGGCGGCGCTTGTGCGGGGCGAGCCAAACAAGAGCTTGCTGATCGAAGCGATTCGCTATGCCCCTGAATCCTACCAAATGCCACCCGATGGCAAGCTACCCGACAGCGTGATTGCCGACTTCGAGCACTGGGTGGCGATGGGGGCGCCAGATCCCCGCGTTGCGGAAGCTAGCGGCGTCCCGCCACCAAGCGACTTCGATGCGATTCTCACCGAGCGGCGCAAGCATTGGGCTTTTCAGCCACTGGCCCAGGTGGCGCCCCCCGTGGATGTTCCGCCGCGTTGGGCAGGCAATCCCATCGATCAATTCATCTTTCATCAAGCACATTCAAAGGGTTTGGAGCCGGCTCCGCCGGTGGAAAAGTCGCTCTTGCTGCGGCGCGTTTATCTCGACTTGATCGGGCTCCCTCCCACCATTGCCGAGCAGCAGCGCTTTGCGGCGGATCCTTCGCCCGCGGCTTTTGCTCGGGTGGTGGATGAATTGCTCGCCCGACCCGAGTACGGCGAGCGTTGGGCGCGACATTGGCTCGATGTGGTGCGCTATAGCGACACCTCCGGCCACGAACTCGATTCCGATCGGCCGATGCACTGGCGCTATCGCGACTATGTGATCGACGCGCTCAATCGCGATGTGCCCTACAACCGGTTCGTGAGCGAGCATCTGGCGGGCGAACAAATGCCGCCACGCGCAGCGAACGGGGCGGATAATGTGTCGCCAATTGGCCTTAATTATTTGTGGTTCCATGAAATGGACCACTTGCCGCCCGAGCCCAATTTACAGCGCGCCGATCAGGTCGATGCGCAGATCGATGTTACCACCAAAGCTTTCCTGGCGCTGACGGTCTCCTGTGCCCGCTGTCACGACCACAAGTTCGATGCGGTTTCGCAAGCGGACTATTACGCGCTAGCGGGGGTGTTCCATAGCACCGTGCAGGCGCCGCAGCGGATTGGCGCCGCCGTCAAGCCGAGCGACCCCGAACTTGCCGCGCCCGCTGCGAAATTGGCCGAGGAAATCGAGACGCTTCGCCGTCAGTACCAACAGGAAGCTAACGCGCGATTGGCGGCCAAGTGGAGCCAACCCGTCCCGGTGACGGAAGATAATTTTTGGGGCGACCAACGCACGCGCTTAGCGACGATGCGCAGCGAGCTGGCCGCCCTCGAGCCCTCGTCCGCGCTTTGGTGCCAGTCCGCGGTGGATGAGAACGTGCGCGATATCCCCCTGCATATTCGCGGCGCCTTCAACAAGTTCGGCGCCGTAATTCCTCGCGGTGGGCTCACCGCGCTCAGCCCCACGGACGAGCGGATCACTTACACTAGCGGCAGCGGGCGGGCGCAATTGGCGGAAGAAATCGTGGCCTCACCGCTCGCGAAGCGGGTCATCGTCAACCGATTGTGGCAGCATCATTTTGGGCGGGGGCTGGTCGCCTCAACCAATAACTTTGGCGTCCAGGGCGAATTGCCGACGCATCCGGAATTACTCGATTACCTCGCCGGGCGGTTGGTGGCGGAGGGTTGGTCGCTCAAAGCGCTCCACCGCTTGATGCTCCTCTCCGAGACGTACCAGCTCAGCAGTCAGCCGGTCGCCGCTTCGCTCGCCGCCGATCCGCTCAACAAGCATTGGCATTACCGTCCGCCCCAACGGCTCGATGCGGAAGTCATTCGCGACAGCCTGCTCGTGCTGGCGCGCCAGTTGGAGCCCGCTGTGGGAGGGGAAGGCGTTCAGCCGTACATTTCGCCCAATGCGTCGGCCAACAAGCCCGATTTTCTGCCGAAGTCCGGCCCGCTTGATGGCGGCCGCCGGCGGAGCATTTACATTAAAGTGCGCTCGAACTACTTGACCTCGATGCTGGCGGTGTTCGATTTCCCGAGCCCCGGCGCGAGCGTTGGCGTCCGGGTCGAGACGAGTTCTCCACTCCAAGCGCTCAGTCTACTTAACAATCCGTTCGTGCAGGAGCAAGCGGCGCACTGGGCGCGGCAGTCGGCCGACGAGCCCGATGAGTCCGCGCGGGCCACGCTGATGTTTCGCGAAGCTTTCTGCCGTTCGCCGAAGGCGCGTGAACTAGCGGTGATGCAAGAGTTGCTGGCGAATCGCCGCGCTGCGCAGCCCGACTCTGCCGGAGCCGAGTGGGCGGAACTTGCCCATGTGCTGGTTTGCTCGCAAGAAATGCAGTTCGCGTATTGAATGCAACTCCCCTTTACGCCTCAGGCGATGAGAGCCATGAACCTCCCTGTACTCAATCGTCGCGAGGCCTTGCGAGCTTCCACCGGCAGCTTTCTGTCGTTAGCCGTGGCGGGCATGTTGGCCGATGAATCGCGGGCCGCCGCGCCGCGCAACTCCGAACGGGGCGGTCCCCACGCGCCGCCGCGCGCCAAAGCGGTAATCTATCTTTACATGGAGGGGGGGCCGAGCCAGCTCGATACCTTCGATCCTAAGCCCCGACTCGATCGCGAGCATGGCCAAGAGCTCCCCTTCAAGACGCCGAACACGGTGTTCGATATTGGCAAGAAAATCTTACGTTCGCCCTACAAGTTTCAGCAGCATGGTCAGTCGGGCGCGTGGGTCAGCGAGATTTTTCCCGAAGTCGCCAAATGCGTCGATGATTTGACCATCATTCGCTCCCTGCACCACGATTACTCCAGCCACACCTCCGCCTGCTACTTCACGCATACGGGGCACTCGCTGGTCGGTCGGCCCAGCCTCGGCGCGTGGGTGAATTACGGCCTCGGCAGCGAGAGCCAAAACTTGCCGGGGTTTGTGGTGCTCGATTGCGGCATGGGCCCCTCAGGAGGGCCGCCGAGTTGGGGCGCTGGTTTCCTTCCCGCTTCCTACCAAGGAACCGTCTTCGGCAAAAGCGCGCAGCCGATCGATTTCATTCAGCCCCTCGAACAGGCCCCGGAGAGCCAGCACCAGAAGCTGCAAGCGATTCAAGCCCTCAATGGCATCCGCGCTGGCGAATTTCAAGATAGTCGGCTCGACGCCGTGATCCGCAACTACGAACTGGCGTTTCAGATGCAAACGGCGGTTCCCGAACTGAGCGACTTCCAGGATGAGCCCGCTTCGGTGCGCAAGCTCTACGGACTCGACGAGCCCGAGACGGCGCTCTACGGTTCGCGATGTCTCATGGCGCGCCGCCTTGTGCAGCGGGGCGTGCGCTTCATTGAGGTCTTCTCACCACTCTTGGCATGCGATCGTTGGGATCAGCACAACGATTTGGCGCTTGGCCATCGCCTTAACGCCCGTGCCACCGATCGGCCCGTCGCGGCGCTTCTGACCGATTTGAAACAGCACGGCCTGTTGGACGAGACGCTGGTGGTGTGGGGGGGCGAGTTCGGCCGCACCCCCAATGCGCAAGGGACCGACGGCCGCGACCACAACCCCTTCGGCTACACCATGTGGGTCGCCGGGGGCGGTTTCAAGCCCGGCATCCGCTACGGCGCCACCGACGAGTACGGCTACTTTGCCGAGCAAGACAAAGTCCACCTGCATGACCTGCACGCCACGCTGCTGCATCAACTCGGCATCGACCACAAGCGGCTCACCTTCCGCTTCCAAGGTCGAGACTTTCGGCTGACCGATGTCGAAGGCAATGTCATCGCCGGACTCCTGGCGTAGCCGCGTCGTTGGTCCCCCCTCTTCGCGCTCGATCCAGCAAAGTTATCCTTGAGCCGCGCCAGTCAGGAAGCGGAGCCGTTCACACTCCAATTCCTGACGGGTGCGGCTCGAGCGGAGGTTGAGCGCTGGCAGTAGGCGAAGCCACCGAACTGAGCGCGCTATGACGCACACCGCACAGTCCCGCCCTAGACTTGCGCTGTTCACAACCACGCTGCGGCACGGACTTTACGCGACTGAGTGGAAAACTGCTCAACCTGGCGCGAATGTTGCTCACTTGCTCCCTTCGGCGAAGTTTTAGTCCGTTTGGGAGCACACATTGTGTCGCGCTACCTGACTCTCGATGGCAATGAAGCAGCGGCGAGGATTGCGCATCTCACCAGCGAGGTGATTGCGATTTATCCCATCACGCCCGCTTCCAATATGGGTGAACTCGCCGACGCGTGGAGCTGTGCGGGGCGCCAGAATCTATTCGGCGCTGTGCCGCGGGTGATTGAGATGCAAAGCGAAGCGGGCGCCGCCGGGGTGGTGCATGGCGCGCTGCAAGCGGGGTCGATCACGACCACGTTCACCGCTTCGCAGGGCCTGTTGCTCATGATCCCCGAAATGTACAAGATCGCCGGCGAGTTGTTGCCGGCGGTCTTTCACATTGCGGCCCGCACAGTCGCCACGCACGCCCTCTCGATTTTCGGCGACCATAGCGACGTGTTGGCGACCCGCAGTTGCGGCTGGACGATGCTCAGTTCGGCAAGCGTGCAGGAAGCGCAAGACTTCGCGCTGATTGCTCAGATGGCGACTCTCAAGTCGCGCATCCCGGTGCTGCACTTCTTCGATGGCTTCCGCACCTCGCACGAAGTGGCCAAGATCATAGCGCTCGAAGAAGAAGAAATCCAAGACCTGCTCGATTTCGAAGCAATTCGTCGCTTCCGTGAGCGGGCGCTCAGTCCCGATCATCCCGTCGTCCGCGGCACCAGCCAGGACCCGAATGTCTTCTTCCAATCGCGCGAAGCCACAAATCTGCACTACGCCGCCGTGCCGTGGATCATGCAGCAAGCGATGAACGACTTTGCGGCAAAGACCGGCAGGCAATACCATCTGTTTGACTACGTTGGCGACCCCGCGGCCGAAGAGGTGTTGGTGCTGATGGGCTCGGGCAGCGGGGCCGCCAGCGAAGCGATTGCTAAACTACGCGCTGAGGGGCGGAAAGTTGGCATGGTGCTCGGGCGTTTGTTCCGGCCGTTTGATGTCGATGCGTTTCTGCGGGCGCTTCCGGACACCACTCGGCACATCGCGGTGTTGGATCGCACCAAGGAGCCCGGCGCCATTGGCGAGCCGCTGTACCAGGATGTCGTCACAGCGCTCGCCGCGGGATGGAACGCAATGCCTCATCGCGAGCACTTGCCGCTGCCGAACGTCATCGGCGGGCGTTATGGCCTGGCGAGTAAAGAATTCACGCCGGCAATGGCAGCGGCGGTGTTCGCGGAGAATCACGAAGAGGTCCCCCGCCGGCAGTTCACGGTGGGCATTTACGACGACGTCACCCGGCTCAGCTTGCCGGTAGATACCCGATTTCGCACCGAGCCGGATGACGTCACGCGGGCCGTCTTCTACGGGCTGGGCGCCGACGGCACGGTGGGCGCCAGTAAGAACTCGGTGAAGATTGTGGCGGATAATACGCCCCTCTTCGCCCAGGGGTACTTCGTGTACGACTCGAAGAAGTCGGGCTCCACCACCGTGTCGCACTTGCGGTTCAGCCCCCGGCCGATCACCTCGACCTACTTGATCGACGAAGCCACGTTCATCGGCGTGCATCAGTTCCCGTTTGTCGACAAGCTCGATCTGCTGTCGATCGCGCGGCCCGGCGCCACCGTGTTGCTTAACAGTCCCTACAGCGCGAACGAAACTTGGAATCACTTGCCTCTGGAAATGCAGCTTGAAATCCTCAGCAAGGGGCTCTCGCTGCATGTGGTGGACGCGTACCGCATCGCGCGTGAAGCGGGGCTCGGCAACCGCATCAACACCATCATGCAGGCGTGCTTCTTTGGCCTAGCGAACTTTATGCCGGTGGACGAAGCGATCGCGCACATCAAAGAGACGATTAAGAAAACTTACGGCAGTCGCGGTGAAGAAGTGGTGGCGAAGAACTGCGCCGCGGTCGATGCGGCGCTCGCAGGTCTCCAGCGGGTGACTCTGCCTGACAGCCCCACCACCGACCGCCGCCGCGCGCTCCCCGCGGCAGAGGTGCATGAAGAATTCATTCAGCGCGTGACCCGGCATTTGCTCTCCGGGCATGGCGACCTGTTACCGGTGAGTGCGCTGCCCATTGACGGCAGCTTCCCCGTGGGAACCGCCAAGCACGAAAAGCGAAGCATCGCGCAAGAAATTCCTATCTGGGACGCCGACCTCTGCACCGAATGTGGGCTTTGCTCGCTGGTTTGCCCGCATACCGCGATTCGGATGAAGGTCTATCCGGCCCGCGAACTCAACGGCTCCCCACTCAAGTCAAAACCGTGGCGCGACAAGGAGCGACCCGATCACCTGCTCACCATTCAAGTGGCCCCCGACGATTGCACTGGCTGCGGCGTATGCGTGGATGTCTGCCCGGCGAAGAGCAAGACGCAGGCCGATCACAAAGCGATCGACATGCTTCCGTACCGCGACCATGCCGAGGTGGAACGAATCGCCTTCGCGGAGTTCCTCAAACTGCCGGAGCTCGATCGCACGCAAGTTAAGCACGACACTGTGAAGGGTTCGCAGCTCTTGCAGCCGCTGTTCGAGTTCTCTGGCGCCTGCGCCGGTTGCGGCGAAACGCCCTATTTAAAACTTATGACGCAGCTCTTTGGCGACCGGGCGATGATTGCCAACGCCACGGGCTGCTCGTCGATCTTCGGTGGCAACTTGCCCACCACCCCTTGGACCACCAATGCCGATGGCCGCGGCCCCGCTTGGTGCAACTCGTTGTTCGAAGACAATGCCGAGTTTGGCTTAGGCATGCGTTTGGCCCTGGACGCGCAGAGCGACCTGGCCGTCACGCTGCTTAAGCGACTCGCCACGGTGGTGGGCGAAGTTTTATGCGAGGAGCTGTTGGCCGGCCGGCACGAAAGTTCTGAGTCGGCGCTGGCCAGCCAACGGCAACGCGTCGCGCAGCTCAAGCGTAAGCTCGCAGAGGTGCGGCATCCTGACGCGGCGCGACTAGCAGAAGTGGCCGACGCCCTGGTTCCCAAAAGCGTGTGGCTCGTGGGGGGCGACGGCTGGGCTTATGACATCGGTTTTGGTGGTCTCGATCACACCCTCTCCACCGGCGCCAATGTCAATATTCTGGTCCTGGATACGGGTGTGTACTCCAACACAGGAGGACAAAACTCAAAAGCGACTCCGCGAGCAGCGGTGGCCAAGTTCGCCGCCGCCGGCAAGCCGTCGCGAAAGAAAGATTTGGGCTTGCTCGCCATGGCCTACGGAAATGTGTACGTAGCACAGATCGCCATGGGGGCCAATCCGGCTCAAACGGTCCGCGTATTCCGCGAAGCTGAGTCGTACCCTGGCCCCTCCCTCTTGTTAGCCTACAGCCACTGCATTGCCCACGGGATCGACATGTGTGAAGGCATGTCGCACCAGAAAGATGTGGTGCAAGCGGGGCTCTGGCCTCTTTACCGCTACGACCCTCGACTCTCCGAGGCTGGCGAGCACCCTTTTCATCTCGACAGCCGCAAACCCAAACTCACGTTTGCCGACTTCGCCTTGCAAGAAGGCCGCTTCAGCAGCATCCAGCGGCAGAATCCCGACCGTGCGGCTGAGCTGTTCGCACTCGCCCAGCGGGATATTGATGACACTTGGAAGCGCTACGAACAACTGGCGGCGGCTGAGTAGCGTGGCGAACGCTCCGCCTCGCGAACGCTAAGCGAGAGCCGCTGTACGACAATTCAGGAAAACTGCAAAGTCCCGATCTCTCCCTCTCCCCTCGGGAGAGGGCCGGGGTGAGGGTGAGGTGAAACATCGGCTTCCCCTCACCCAACCCTCTCCCGGAGGGAGAGGGCTACGAGGCACGCCAGCGTATGAAATCGAGTTTGTAGTTCTACTAGCTGTGCTAAAATCTAACATGTCGGCTCTGGAACGTAGCACGTCCTGATTATTCATCGCATCTCTCGATAAGGAGGCGAACGATGGCGCCGCTTGATCGTCGCACTTTTCTGGGCGCGACCGCGGGAGTGGCCGCGGCGACCCAATTCGCAAAACCTGCGACAGCGGAATCACCAACCGCCGTCGATTCCCAAGCGTCGGCCGCTGCATTAGCCGTCCCACCGCCGCCACTTATCAAGCTTGGTTCAACCGGGATCACCACCTCACGTCTAGCCCAGGGGACTGGCGTTTTTGGAGGCAATCGGCAGTCGAATCAAACGCGCCTCGGCTTTGCTAAGTTGGTGGAATTGTTTCACCACGCCTACGAGCGCGGGATCCGCTTTTTCGATTTGGCCGATCTCTACGGCACCCATCTCTACTTTCGCGAAGCGCTCCGTACGATCCCGCGCGAAGAGGTGACCATCCTCACCAAACTGTGGTGGCGGTATGATGGCCCCGAGCCGGGCGCCAGCGACGCCTTTCGTGCGCAAATGGCGCGCACAGCGCTCGAGCGCTTTCGCCACGAACTTGCGACCGATTATCTGGATCTCGTGCTGCTCCATTGCCTGACCGACGCAAGTTGGAATCAGCGCATGACGCCGTACTTGGAAACGCTCACGAGCGAGAAGGACGAGGGACGCATCAAGGCGCTCGGCGTGTCATGCCACGACATCGGCGCCCTCCGCACCGCCGCCGAGACTCCCTGGGTGGATGTCATCCTCGCCCGCATCAATCCCCGCGGCGTGAAGATGGACGCCAGTCCCGAGGAAGTGAGCGCGGTGCTACGCTCCGCCAAAGCCGCCGGCAAGGCGATCATTGGCATGAAGATCTTTGGCGAAGGACAACTCGTGGGCGAACGCGAACAGTGCCTGGCGTTCGCGCAGTCGCAGGAGTATCTCGACGCAATGACCATCGGCTTCGAGCAGCCGAAGCAGATCGACGATGTCTTGCAGTTGATGGCCCGCTACCCGGTGAAGAGCGGCTGACTTCGCCCCTATTGGTAGCGTGAAAAAACGGTGCTTTCCCTTCAACCTACCCAGCAAAACCGCCCTTTATTGCCGCTTGTTCCGAATAACCCGAAATGACAGGTTCAGGTCATAGAAACTAGCGGCGCACGCTCGGACATTTTTCTTAGTTCGCCAGTCATGCGGAAGTACGAACCTCGGCCCAGTCCGAATCAGTGCATTCCCGTTTTGATCGGTTGAAGAAATCCATTCTGTCCAGCCGCACGCTAAAGCGTTTGGATTGTTTCTCCAAAGCGACACTATATCTGGACGAGTCCCCGGCAAAAGCTGCTGCCAGCTCAATACGGAAGCCGCCAACCACTCACAATTATTGGCGAGTCGACAGTTGGCCCATTTGCAGTACTCTTCGGCATCAATCTTGCTCACCATAACAACCGGGCTGACGTTGTCATCGTGAGCCACCCCGCATTGCCCTGCATGGCAAGCGAAGTTCTCGCTGTCACCGGCGACCTGTGCCGTTGTCTCGTAATTTGTTGCGGCAACGAATGCTGTGAAATCAGCGGTGGAGACGTACGCTTTACTAATTTCAAAGGGTTCAACCTGATGAGCGATCCCATCCTCTAACTCCACGGTGCAGGAAGCGACTTGAATGAACGTGCTTCCTTCGACTGTTGCGGGCCTTACTCCAGCGCTGTGTTCGAGGAGATGTGAACCGTGCCCAATTTGTATGCTCTCGAGGCCTGGAAAGACTTCCTCGATTGCCCGTACCAGTCTTGAAATCTGACTGGGTGAAAGCCACGAGAACATCACTAGACGTTTTCGTCCTGATGTCTTGACCGGAACAAGTTCATTTGTCTTGCGCTCCGACTCGTGGCCGTAGATCGCTTCGGCCACAGACTTAATCATGGCCATAAACTTAAGGTCGGTTACCTCCTTGTCATTCAAGAAGCAAAACTGAACGGGCACCAGCTCATGATCAAGAATTGGTAGAATCGAAACGTTCATAATACGGTCTATACGGAACGGAGCTTGCGGAAGTAAGAATTCGCTTGATGCGGTAAAGGAAGTAGGAGGCAGAACCTAACCCGTTGCGTACCTCCGCAGGTTGAGCCTTCGAAATCGTGGCGCTTGTGGCAATGTGGCGCTTGTGGCGCTGGTCCTGTCCAATGTAGCCACCAAAAGTAGCCGCTCAAAGGCAGCAGCATCAGGGTCGCCGATTCTGCCTGCAGTAAGAATCAGGATTCCGAAACGCCATTTGGACTCACTCCGCCGACCTTCTCCCGCTCGCCTTCAACGGTTTTCTGCGTTGGCGGGTCATCGAACAACACCCGATAAGCGGGCGTTTCAAGATCATCAAACTGACCGCGATGGGCCGCCCAGAAGAAGGCGGCGAGCGCCACACCGGCAAGCGCCATCGCCACCGGGAGCATCACAAAGATTACCGACATGGCGGTTGCTCCCGGGTTGTCGTGCGACTGCCGATGATGGCCGAGGTGAGCACACTGAGCGAGCTAAGCGGCATCAGCACCGCGGCCATCAGCGGCGTCACGAAACCGAAGGCGGCCAGCGTGACCGTGAGGACATTGTAACTGAGCGAAATGCCAAGGTTACGGTGCGCGGTGCGCATCGTCGTCGCCGCAAGTTCCATCAGCTCGACGACGAGCTCCAACTTCGGCTGGCAGAGCGAAACGTCCGCCGCAGCCAGCGAGGCTTCAGCGCCGCCATGCACGGCGATGCCAACATCGGCGGCGGCCAATGCGGCGGCGTCATTCACGCCGTCACCGAGCATCACTTTTGGCGGTTGGGCCGATTCACTCGTGAGCTTCGCGAGTTTGTCTTCCGGGGTCAACGCTCCGCTGGCGCTCGCCACGCCAAGTTGGTGGGCCAACCGCTCGACAACCGCTGGGGCATCGCCCGACAAGATTTCAAGTCGCCAGCCGCTTCGCACAAGCTGTGCGAGAGATTGCTCTGCGTCAGCGCGAAGCGCATCACCTAAGGCAAATAGCGCGACGACTACGCCTTCATGCACAGCCACAACGACTGTGCGACCGGCAGCCGTATGGTGGGCGACTTGAGTTTGCGTTTCGTTTGGCAGCAAGACGCCATGGCGAGCCAAGTAGGCGGGGGAACCAACCAGGAGCGAAGCGCCTTGCCAGTCGACGCTCACTCCGCCGTCGCCCCGTTCAATGCGGTTTGAGAGGCCACGAACGGTTTCCGCACGAGGATCGCTGAGTTGGGCCAGCGCTCGCCCGATGGGATGAATCGAGCCTTGCTCCACGGCGGCGACGATTTCACGCCACTTCGCCTCGCCCTGCCAGTCGATCACTGTCGGCTGACCCAGCGTGAGCGTGCCGGTTTTGTCGATGAACAGCGACCCCGGCCGCGCGAGTTGCTGCAGCGCCGAGGCGCGTTTGATCAGAATGCCTCGCCGCGCGGCTCGACCGATGGCGATCGCAAACGTTAGTGGGGTTGCCAGTCCGAGTGCGCAAGGGCATGCGACAATCAGCAGCGCCACGGTCGGCCCCAGCGCCGCTTGCAAGCCAGCCCGCCACCACCACGCCGCTCCGGTGAGCGTGGCCAGCACGAGCATGGCAACCAAGAAGTAGCCCGCCGTGCGATCGGCGAACTCGACAATCGGCGGGCGGGAACGAATCGCCGAATCAACCAGGCTCATGAGGCGCCCCGCGCGAGTTTCGGCGCCGACCGTTGTCACTTGTACCGAGAGCGTGTCCTCCAGATTTTGCGTTCCCGCGTACACCGTGGCCCCAACCGCGACCTGTTCGGGGGTGGATTCCCCCGTGAGAATTGCGCGGTTGACGCTCGAAGCGCCCTTCAGCACCACGCCATCCGCGGGGAGGAGCTCGCCGGAGTAAACTTGCACCTGGTCGCCGGGCTCGAGCGAATCGAGCGGTTCTTCCACCACTTTTCCGCCGCGCAACACATGGCAGTGAAGTGGGGTGAGTCCGGCCAGAAGTTCCACCGATTCCACGGCTCGCCGCTGCTGCCGAGTTTGCAGAAACCTCCCGGCCAGCAGCAGAAACACGAGCACGCTAAGCGAGTCGAAGTAATGCTCGCGGCCAAGGATCGTCGAATAAAGTCCGCCTGCAGCGCCAATCACTAGCGCTAGAGCCACCGGCACATCGATGGTGACGACCCGCGCGCGGCACGCTTGCCAAGCGCCACGGAGAAAGGCAAACCCCGGCCCTAACACCGCCGCGATGCCGAGCGCCGCCCCCAGCCAACGAAAGAGCGTCGCGTAGGCGGGTTCGATTCCGGTGAGCGCTCCCACATACAGCACCAGCGCCATCAGCATGGTGTTGCCAGCTAGCGCGCCCGCAACGCCGAGTTGAATCAGCCGACGCCGTTCCGCTTGCTGTCGCGCCTGGCGTGCATCGCCACTCTGTGCGGGGTGCGGCGGATACCCCAGTCGGTCCAGCGCTATCGCGATTGCCGAGAGCGAGATCTCAAGCGGATTCCACACCACTCGCGCGACACTGGTGCTGAGATTGAGTCGCGCTTCGAGCACCCCGGCAGCAAGCCGGGGCAATCGCTCCACAACCCACGCGCACGCGGCGCAGTGGACTCCCTCCAAACGCAAATCGAGCGCGCAGAGGTCGGGGCCAAGCACGTTAACATGCTTCGCCTGGAAAGTGGGGTGATCGAATGCGGCAAAGTCGGCTAGCGTAGTTGCCGCCGCACTGGCCGGTTGGGAGCCCAAGGCTGTGCGTAATCGGTAATACTCTTCGAGCCCTTCGGCATGGAGAGTTTCATATACTGCTTGGCAGCCATGACAACAGAACTGCTGTGGGGCGTTTTGCTGAATCAGCCCACGCGGCACGGGCAAGCTGCAATGGGCGCACAGCACCGCCACTGCTGCCTGAGCAGAACGAGGTTCGGCGGCGGTGATCGCGGGCATGTTACTTCTTCTGGCAGCAGGGGGGCAGTTCGTGGGGATTCGGCTCGGAGTGGTCGGCGGTGGACAGACTGGCGGCGACAATTAACTGTTGTGGACTGAGCAGCATGCGCTGCCAAATGACCATTCCCCCCGCGGCAATCAGGACCATCGCGGAAATGAGCGGCGCGTATTGCCCCACACTGCCTAAAAACTTGCGGGCGCCGATGCCCACCGCCAGCAGAATCGGCACGGTTCCGATCCAGAACACGCCCATCACGGCCGCGCCGCGCCACGCTTCGCTGGTCCCCGCTGCGGTGATGGCGAAGGCGTACAGCCAACCACACGGCAGCAGCGCGGTGAGGAGTCCGATCGCGAGCGCCCGCGGCGCTGCTTCCCAGGCGAATGCGGCCCGCCGCACGGAGTTCAGCGCTTGCATCAGCCAAGTTGGTAAGTTCATCCGCGGGACAGGGGCTCCGCGATAGCGCAGTAGTTCCACAACGCCGAATGCCACGAGCACGGCGCCCGTAAAGGCAAGCGCGATGGGTTGCAAACCAGCCAGTCCCGCCGCGAGGTCCATGAGTCCACCAATCGCACCCGCCACGGCGCCGAGCAACATGTAAGTCACCAATCGTCCGCCGTGATACAGCACCGACAACATAACCGGCCGGCCCTCGCGCTGCGCCACCGCCAGCGCAACGAGTGGCCCGCACATGGCGCCGCAATGCGGCGAGCCGATGAAGCTTGCGAACAGAACAGCAGTTAAAAGCGCGATCATGGTGTGTAATGCGGAGCAGTTGGCGCGGGTGGTTCAGCAAGCGAGGCGGGAAAGGCTAGTGAGACGGTCAGGCCCAGCAACATCAAGAGCACATGGCCAACCAGCAGGGCCAGCACGATCAGCGGCCAGCGAACTTGTTCGCCGAAGGTGGGTTGGGAAGTAGTGGGCATGGCTATTGAGGTAGACGGGGTTTAAGGCTCGTCGGACCGAGCATGCGAAAGGGAATATCGCGCGAGTCGGCGGTTTGGTTGGTCACCCGCAGCACGACATCGAGCACGCCGGGACCAAAATCAGCTTGTGGAATCACGAGATGCACGGGTTCCATGACGGTTTCCCGAGGGCCCGCCGAAATGTTGGCTTGTACGCTTGTGATTCGCAGTGTGGCGGGGGAGACACCGGCGAGCGAATAAGTGGCCGGCGCATCGGTGCGATTGACAATCCGCAACCGAATGACATTTTCAACATCGCCGGTGGCAGTGAGCGTGAATGGCAGACCAAGCCCGCGTAAAGGGACGACATCAAACGCTCGTTGCGAGACGATGACCACGCCCATCGCCACCAGTAGCAGCGCCATCAGACCGGTGTACAGCACGACGCGTGGCCGCAGTAATCGCACCGGCTCCTTTGCCATCGCCGCCTGCGAGCTGTAGCGCACTAGGCCCCGCGGACGATTGATTTTGTCCATCACGGCATCGCACGCGTCGATGCATTGGGCGCAGCCGATGCACTCCATCTGGAGGCCAGCGCGAATATCGATGCCCGTCGGACACACCACCACGCACTGATTGCAGTCGATGCAGTCGCCGAGACCTGCCGCTTCGCGCTCTCGACCTTTGCCGCGCGGCTCGCCGCGGGCTTCGTCATAACCGATGATCGCGGAATTGCGGTCGAGCATCACCGATTGAAAGCGTCCATAGGGACAGCCGATGATGCAGAGTTGCTCGCGCCAGTAGCAGAAATCGAACATCATCAGCGCGGTGAGGAACAGCACCACGGCAAATGGTCCGGGATGTTCCCAGGGAGCGGCGCTCCAAATCCAAGCGTGCAGACGATGGGCGCCCACGAAATAAGCGAGGAACATGTTCGCCAGATGCCAGCAGACGATTAGCGAACTGGCGTAAAATGCAATCGTGCGCCAGGCCGCTACCGCGGCGGGTGGCCCCCCTTTTCCAGTGCGGCCCGTGAATAGCCGTTCGAGTGGTCGAAAGACGAACTCCATGTACACCGTTTGCGGACAGGCCCACCCGCACCAAACGCGACCAGCCAGCGCTGTGGCGGCGAAGATGGTCACGGCCACCAGCACGAGTAGTAACGACAGCAGCACGCTGTCGGTCGGCAGGAAAGTGACGCCAAGAATTGTGAACTGGCGACTAATCAAATCGAGCAGAATTGCGGGCCGGCCATTAATGGTGACAAAAGGCGCCAGAGCGTAAATCGCAATCAACAGATACGCCACCACCCGCCGCCATTGCCAGAACCGCCCCTTCGAGAGCTTGGGCGTCAACCAGCGGCGACTTCCATCTGCCTCAAGCGTGCTGAGGACGCGCTGTTCGGGTTGCAAGAGGGTGGACATCGAACAAAGTTCTCTGTGCGCGGACCACGCCCTATGGTTGTCCGCGGGATAGCGAGGGGCGCTCCTCGAAGCGGACCTACTTCACAGTTGGCGCAGTCGTTGCCGTGGGCCACGGCGGAATGACAGTGCCTTCAGCAGGCCGAGTGCTGGGCAAATTTTTGCCGCGAAGCGAAGCCATATACGCGGCGGCGAGCACAATCTCATTGGGGTGTAAACGATTCTCCCAAGCCGGCATCGCGCCCGCTTTGGCCCCAAGGCGAATGACCTGCGGAATATCGGTCAGCGTTTTAACGTTCAGGTAACTATCATCCGTCATGTTAGGGCCAGTGATTCCTTCACCCTCTTTTCCATGACAGGTTGAGCAGTTGCCCAAAAAAGTCGCGCGGGCAATCGCCAGCCCTTCTTCATCCTGCATGAATTTCAGGAGCGTCCGTTCGTCCGCGACCAGCGTTCCCATCTTGCCAAATTTCAGCCGCAGGTTGGCGGCGCGGCTGGCGTCGTAAGCGGCAAGAATACTGCGCTCATCCGGCCGCGAGTGAAAGTACACCAAGTACATCGGCGTGAGCAAAACCGTCACGATAAAGATCAGGCTCCACCAGCCTGGTGTGGGATTGTCGTACTCCATGATGCCGTCATAAGCGTGATCGGTCAGCGGAGCTTCACCGGGATTCGATGATTCAGGAGAGTATTGTGCCGACATCTGTCGTGGTACGTCGCTAAAGGAAATTGAAGGTATTTGGTAAGCGTCAGGGAATATCGAACTCGCTCAATATACTGAATACTGTCTGTGTTCAACGTCGCTGGCTCTTCACCGTGTGAGGCTCTTCCTCCAGCGGCAAGCGAGACCAATCATTTACTTCGCGACGACTGCGGGTGAGCGCCCATAGCGATATGCTGACGAAGATGGCGACGAACATCACCAAACTGGCGATCGCCAACGGCGCTAAATCAAGGCCATGTAAAGCTTGGCGGATCATCGTGGGGTCTCTCCTGTAGTCGAGGCGGTGGCGGGAGCGGCTGGCGGCGTCGGGGCCTCGGGCTCAGCTGATGGCGGCGGCTTGAGCAAATCGGTCCCCAGCCGCTGCAGGTAGGCGACCAAGGCGATGACCTGCTTGTCGGCCAAGTCGAACTCGGCGCCCGACAGGTCTCGATAGGGACCGTTATTCTGTTGCACGAATTCCGCCGCCAGTTGCGTGGCCTGGGCCTGCGCATCCGCCATCGCGTTGGCCCGGGCTTCGTCCGCATACTGCGGGTACGGCACGCCGAGCGCTTGCATCGCCGCGATGCGCGTCGCGACAGAACTAAAGTCGAGTTTCTTCCTCATGAGGAACGGGTAAGACGGCATAATCGAACCGACAACCAAGTCGCTCGGCTTGCGAAAGTGCAGCACATGCCATTGCTGGCTCTGCTTGCCACCCTCGCGCGCGAGGTCAGGTCCGATGCGGCGCGAACCCCACTGGAACGGGTGGTCGTATACAAATTCGCCCGCTTGGCTGAACTGTCCGTAGCGAATGGTTTCCGCCACCAGCGGGCGAATCTGCTGCGAGTGGCAGTTGTAGCACCCTTCGGCGATGTAGATGTCGCGGCCCATCAGCTCCAGCGGAGTGTAGGGAGTAACGGTTGAGATGGTGGAAATGTTCGAGCGAATGACAAACGCGGGCACGAGTTGGAGTAGAGAAGCGATCACCACCGCGGCGATCGTTAGGATAGTGAACTTAATCGGGCGGCGTTCCCAAATGCGGTGCCACCACAAGGTGCTCCACACGTCAATCACCTTCCCCACTTCCGCGACCGCGGTAAGCTGCGAAGCGGGCTTCAGTTCCGGAATCAGGGTGGTATCGCACAGTGCCGGGGCTTCGTACTCGGGAACTTCGTAAACCTTCGGCCGGGCGGCCCAAGTGCGATAGATATTCCAGCAGCCAATGAGCGTGCCAACGAAGTACATGAGCCCACCGCCGAGGCGAATCCAATACATCGGAATCACCGCACGGGTGGTTTCCACGAAATCCGGATTGGTAAGCTGCCCGCTGGGAGTCATCCCCCACCACATGAGACTTTGCGTGACGAACGCGCCATACATGGCCATCATGTAGACCAGAATGCCAATGGTGGCGATCCAGAAGTGTAGACTCGCCAGCTTCACGCTATAGAGCGGCGCTTGAAACAACCGCGGGGCTAGCCAGTAAATCATTCCGAACGTCATGAAGCCGTTCCAGCCGAGTGCGCCGCCGTGAACGTGGCCGATGGTCCAGTCGGTAAAGTGCGAGAGGGCATTGACGCTCTTGATCGACATCATCGGCCCTTCAAACGTGCTCATGCCGTAGAAGGTGATTGCGACGACAAAGAACTTCAGTACCGGATCGACCGTGACTTTGTGCCAAGCGCCCCGCAGGGTCAGCAGGCCGTTGATCATGCCGCCCCAACTGGGCATCCACAGCATCAGCGAGAACCACATGCCGAGCGACTGCACCCATTCCGCCGTGGCGGTGTAGTTCAAATGGTGCGGACCGGCCCAAATATAAATGAAAACCAGCGACCAGAAGTGAACGATCGACAACCGGTAGGAGAAGACCGGCCGCTCAGCCGCTTTCGGCAGAAAGTAGTACATCATCCCCAAGAAGGGCGTGGTGAGGAAAAACGCCACCGCATTGTGGCCGTACCACCACTGCATCATCGCATCCTGAACGCCGGCATAAACTGAATAGCTTTTGAAAAGCCCGGCTGGAACGACCAGACTATTGAAGATGTGCAGCACGGCCACCGTGACAATCGTGGCGATGTAGAACCACAGCGCGACGTACATGTGCCGCTCTCGACGTTTCATGAGTGTGACGAAGAAGTTCACGCCAAAAAACCCGGCCCACACGACCGCAATCGCAATGTCGATCGGCCATTCCAGCTCGGCGTATTCTTTGCCCTGCGTGATGCCGAGGGGCAAAGTGACGGCGGCGCTGACGATGATGAGCTGCCAACCCCAAAAGTGGAGCCTGCTCAACAAATCGCTCGCCATCCGCGCTTTACACAATCGCTGGGTACTGTAGTAAATGGCCGCGAAGATGGCGTTACCGGCGAAGGCAAAGATCACCGCATTGGTGTGCAGCGGCCGCAACCGCCCAAAGTTTAGCCATTCGAGCCCCATCGAGACGCCAGGCAGCGGCAACTCCAGGGCAATCAAGAGCCCGACAAGAAAACCGACCACTGCCCACAACAGCGTGGCGCCCACGAACATCCGCACGATGGCGTCGTCGTAGCTAAAACGTTCCATCCGTGCGCTCGGCAGCGGAGAAGTCGTCGAACTCGAACTCATATTGCAGAGAAAGGGTTAGAGTAAGGCGCCCCTGCTCAAACAAACAGCGGCAGTCAAAGGCAAGCAGGGTTACTCACACGCGAGACGTTTCATCTTGCGTTCTGAGCCCGCTGTCATGACGGGTCTCTTGTGGCTGCAAGAGCATCGCCAGAGTAACGCTCGCAAAGCGGTCACGCATTGTGGTAAGTGCATCATTCAACAAGTGGGTGACCGCCTGCTGGGGCAGCTCCCCAGTCTGAATTTGACAATCGCACCCATCCATTCGGCCCACCGATTCAACGCACGCAATGACCTCCAGCACCGAAACTTTGGCGGGCTCGCGAGCAAGCGCATAGCCGCCATGGACGCCGCGCTGTCCGGCGACGTACCCCGCCCGGGCCAGCGGCTGCAGTACCTTGGGCAGATACTTCGCGGAGACGTTTGTCCCAGCAGAAATCTGTTGAGTGGTTTGCGGTTCTCCATGCTTGCTCGCAAGCCAGACGGCCGCGCGGAGGGCGTATTTAGCCGTGTTGGAAACAGTCATCGCAGGCACCAATCGTAGGGAGTCGAAACCTTCCGCTGTATAAACGGTGAGTTGCGAATGTCTTGAGCAAGGATGGCGCCAAACTTACTGATTGAGGGCTTTTTGGAATGGCCACCTAGGTGAAAAACACCACCGTTGCCGCGGCGTTGTGAGGTAAAAAGCTATTTGTGGACCTGCTTGTCTTTTAGTCTTGATAGTGAGATTCAATGGCCACCGCGCGCTCCCACTAGTCCGAAGTGTGCCTATGTTGCGCGCTTTTGGTTGTGCAGCACACGTTAGACTCTAACGAACGATCCAGTTAATTGGTCCCACCGAGCGCCGCTGATTTTCTTCGCCGACATTTTCGACAAGCCTTACAGAACCTTACTTCCTTGGCAGCCGGTTTGGCTGCCTGCCGCACGAACGGAGTCACGGCAATGCGAATTCATAAGTTCCTCTTGGGAGGGGCGACACTCGGGCTGTTGTTGCTAGCGGGCCGAGGGTAGGCTGCGTCGAACGATGTGGCCGCCTGTTTTTCTGGAATCGGCGATGGCTCGTGGACCGAGCAAGCAGTCTCCGATAGCGCGGTCACACCGATCTGCTGCAACGAGCCTTCATGCGCCCTTGGCTGCGAAGGCTGTGGCGACGGCTGCGGCTGCTGCGAGACATGCGGCCTCGGTTCCGGTGGCTGGGGCTTAGGAGGGTGCGAGCTGTTTCCGTGCAACGGCCCTGGACAGTGGTGCTGTGCGGAACCGTGCTTGCTGCCCGATCTACTGTTGGGTTGTTTCTGCCCCACAAGCAACTGCTACGATGATTTTATCAGCCCCATGACCAACCCGGTCTTCTTTGAAGATCCGCGGACTCTGACTGAGTTGCGGGCGATCTTCCTGCAGCACAAAGTGCCGTTGACTGCCGGTGGGGGCGACATTCAACTGTTGGCGGTGCAGATTCGCGCTGCTATTAACGATCGCCTCTCGATCGTCGCCGCCAAGGATGGCTATGCGTGGTCGTCGAACCCGTTAATCGATGACGGCTGGGCCGACGTGGCGCTAGGGCTGAAGTACAACCTGCTCAGCGATCCTCAAAGCCAGCAGATTCTGAGCGCGGGTTTCGCGTATGAGTTGCCTGTTGGTTCGCAGGTTACGCGGCAAGGCAACGGCGACGGCGAGTTTCATATGTACCTCACGGGGGGCGCCGAGTTGTTCGACCGCACGCACTGGCTCAGTGCTGTTGGTTATCGCTTGCCAACCGATGGCAATGCCGAAAGCGATAGTCTCTACTGGTCGAACCACTTCGACTATCAAGTCACCAAGCATTGGTATGGTTTGGTCGAGTTCAACTGGTTCCACTGGACTGAGTCCGGTGCTGGCGGCATCCCCGGCGTTGAAGGGGGCGACCTCTTTAACTTTGGCTCCACGGGCGTAGCGGGGAACGACATTGTCACTGGCGCGTTTGGTGTGAAGTACAAGCCAAGCCGGCTGACAGAAGTTGGTATCGCGTGGGAGAACCCGCTCACCGATCGCCGCGATGTCCTCGAAAACCGCCTCACGGTCGATTACATTATGCGGTATTAGAGCGTGTTGCATCACTCTCTTGATCGCTCTAGTGGTGTTAACCGCATCCCCGACGCGTTAACGTACCGTAAACGATCGATTTGAGCATCAACGGGCTCTTGTGCTTCGAGGCCGCGGCTGAATAGCCGCGGCCTCTTTGCGTTCCACAGCTATTCTTGCTCCGCCAGTGTGCGGAAAAGTAGCACCTGGGCGGCCTTGGCATACGGGGACACAGTTTGCGATGGCCGCAAATTCGACCCATTTCCTTGCGTTGAATGTGATGATCACTACGAATTGGCCTGTAACCACCAACAGCGCCTCTGGTTGGAATGTTTTTTGCGGCTCTTGGTTTGCGATCACTTCACGAACGCAAGAATCATTGATTGTCGCCTGATCGCCACGTTCCGTTGGCCAGGCTGGCGATCCGTCTGTGTTTGGCAACCCACCGCGAGCCATGGAACTTTTGCTGCAGGGCATTCTGGATCTGACGCCTGGCGCGCTGATCATGTTTGTAATCGGCGGGCTCTTGATTTGGCTGGCGATCGCCAAAGAGTACGAGCCCACGCTGCTCCTGCCGATTGGCCTGGGGGCGATCCTCGCCAATATCCCGCACTCCGCTGCGATTGGCGTCGATGGCGAGCCGGGAATCCTCGCCCTCTTGTTCAAGCTGGGAATTCATACCGAGCTGTTTCCGCTGCTAATCTTTGTCGCCATTGGCGCGATGATCGACTTCGGCCCACTGCTGCAGAACCCCAAGATGCTGCTGTTTGGGGCCGCGGCTCAGTTTGGCATTTTCTTTACCTTCTGTTTGGCAGCGTGGTTCGGCTTTACGCTGCTGGAGTCGGCTTCGATTGGCATCATTGGCGCCGCCGATGGGCCAACCTCGATCGTGGTGGCGAATCGCTTCGCGCCGCACCTGTTGGGGCCGATCACGGTCGCGGCCTACTCGTACATGTCGCTGGTGCCCATCATTCAGCCGCCAATCATTAAGCTGCTCACGACCAAGTCGGAGCGGCTGATTCGGATGGACAACCTGCACTTTCGGCCCGTCTCCCGTCGCACGCGGATTGTCTTTCCAATTGCCGTCACCCTGTTCGTTGGCTTGTTGGCGCCGAGCGCCGCCTCGCTGATAGGGATGCTGATGTTTGGTAACTTGCTACGCGAGTCGGGCGTGGTGGAGCGGCTCTCTAAAGGGGCCCAGAACGAACTGGCCAATATTGTGACGCTGCTGCTCGGCATCTCGATCGGCGCCGTCATGCAGGCGGATCAGTTTTTGGATCGCCGCACATTAATGATTCTGGGCATGGGGGTAATCGCCTTCATCTTCGATACCGCCGGTGGCGTGCTGTGTGCAAAGCTTTTGAACTTGTTCCTCACTCACAAGATCAACCCGATGGTTGGCGCTTGTGGCATCTCAGCGTTTCCGATGTCCGGGCGCGTGGTCTACAAAATGGGGCTTGCTGAAGATCCGCAGAATCACCTCTTGATGCACGCGATTAGCTGCAACGTTGGCGGGCAGATTGGTTCGGTCATCGCCGGCGGGTTGATCTTGGCGCTGGTGAAATAGGGAGTGCCGTGATGGTTCCGATGTTACTACTTGAGTCCGATGTTGCGGCACAAGCTGCCTCCTTGCCGGGGCCGGCGTTTGCTGAGGCGTTACAAATTAGCGGCGTGGCGATGCTCGCTATCTTCGCGGTGATGACGCTGTTAGGCGTGATGATCGCCCTACTCCAGCGCGTATTTCCTGCCGATGAGCCGGGTGAAGGAGGGCCCCAGTCATGAGCGATCCCAACTCATTTCTGTTTTGGACGTTGTTCCACGCGCTACTTGCGATCGCCATCTATGTAGATTTGGTGCTGCTCAACCGCGAGAACACCAACAACAACATGCGGCTCAATCTGCTAACAGTGGGCATGTGGATGCTCACCGGCTTGGGCTTTGGGTTTGTCGTTTGGAACTACAAAGGCGTCGGTTCGGCGGTGAACTACTGGACGGGTTACTTGCTGGAGCAATCGCTCAGCGTGGACAATCTGTTTGTGTTTCTGGTGATCTTCCAATATTTTGCGGTCGACTCGAAGAACCAGCGGCGAGCCCTGGTGTGGGGCATTCTGGCGGCGATTCTGTTGCGTGGCCTGTTCATTTTTGCGGGGGTCGCGCTGGTCAGCCGATTCAGCTGGCTGATGTTTCCGTTGGGGCTCTTTCTCATCTACACCGGGGGCAAACTACTGTTCGCCGGGGGCGAGGATCAAATCGATCCCGAGCGGAACCCTGCGCTCCGCCTGTGCCGAAAGTACCTGCCGTTAACGGACGACTATGTTGACGATCGCTTCGCTGTCCGCCGCGAAGGGAAGTGGTACTTCACGCCGCTATTCGTGGTGCTGATTGTCATCAACGTGACCGACGTGATGTTTGCTACCGATTCCATTCCTGCGATTATCGGTGTCACGCGCGATCCCTTCGTCGTCTATACGTCGAACATCTTTGCGGTGTGCGGTTTACGGGCGCTCTATTTCACGTTGGCCGGGATGTTCGATCGCTTCCACTTGCTCCAGTATGGGTTGGCGATCGTGCTGGCCTTCATCGGGGTGAAGATGTTGTGCGAAACGCCCATCGAGCACTACCTGCATGTGAGCGAAGGGACGATTACGCTGGCCTCGCTGGGCGTGGTCGGCGGAACCTTGCTGGGTTCGGTCGCATTGTCACTGTTGTTTCCCCGTTCGAACGACTGTGATGCGGGGGAGATGATGGGTGAAAGTGGCTCGGTGTAGTGCGTGTGGTCGAGGCCTCACTAGTGGTTGGCCACAGCCGCAATCTCGGGCGCCACAGGCGTGTCGCCAGTGGAACTCTGGGAAAGGTTTGCTCCACTTCCCACTAGCGGAATGCCAGTGGAGCCCGAGACGAGTGTTGTGACAAACCGCTAGTCGGCAGGTCGACTCTGCTCAGCCAAGTCCCGGTGGGGCGCTGTTGCGGCGCCGCGGTTTAACCTCGTCGCTGCCGAAGTTCAGTCTGAAACTTGTTCCCAATGAACTGCTGAGCTTGCCACGAGAGCGGCGATAGCGATTAGTCGTGTATGTCAGCCCACGGTCCTTGGGCGAATCCTGTGTCCCAAGCTTCGTACCCGCCTTCTACGCATCGTGCTCTGTGCGTCGCCACGGAGCGACCGAGCAAACTCTAGGCGGTTCCCTGCTACGGGTTGGTGCCCACGGCTGAGTGATCTCGCCACTATCGCGGCGAGGTCCAGGACCTTGAGAATCTACTCAGCTCACCGATGGCGGCCCCTCTGTGACGCCCAGATTACGAGCTGGCGCCGCGGGGCCGCCATTCGATGCAGCGTGTTGTTCGGCTCTTGGGGGCTGTTTCATCCATCTGAAGATACAGCCCACAATCGTCAAAAGACCGAGCGTGGCGATGCCCGTGGCGACAACTCCCTGACTCGGTCCGTGACCCCGGGCAAAAACTAGCGGCGTAATCGCCAGATAGAACACGCCGACCATAATGCCTAACGCCAACACCCACCGTGGTGATTTCGGTCCGCAAATCCCCATCCACCAACCAATCAGGTAGGGCAAAACCAAAGCTGCCCAACACATCGAAAGTCCATCTGGTCCGCCAATCCCTCCGACACTGCTGAACCACCAAAGTGAACCCACACCAACCGCAATCAGGAGGAACACCAATAACCGATAGGCGATCTCGGGGCGTTCGTTTCTGCCGAGGAAGGCGCCGAACGCGACCAAGCCGCTGCCGGGAAGGATCAATACCGATCCTTCCAACGGATCAACAGCGCCGACCAACATCAAGGCGTAACCCGCAGTCGTGAAAATGCGTGCCCACAGATTTCGTGCACTCATAGCGTCACCTTTCCGTTGCCGTCCCTCATGGTAGTGGTTCGGCCGTCAGCAACGCAGCCTGCTCAGCCGAACTACGGGGTTAGTTAGACCGCCGCGTTTCGTTCCGGCATCAAGACGTGCCTACTCAAACTCAAACAGCAACTGCCCGGCGCGGACCACTTCGCCTGCTTTCACATGCACAGTGGCGACTCGGCCGACGATCGGCGACGCAACCAGAGTTTCCATCTTCATCGCTTCCATCGTTAGCAGCACTTGATTGAGTGAAATCGCGTCCCCGGCGCTGACCTTCACCTCGACGATGGTTCCCGCGAGCGGCGCTTTCACGACTCGGTCGCTGGTCGGTGTGGCGGGGGCCGAAGGTGGTGGAAGCGGCGCCGCCACGGGTGCAACGGGGGGAGGGACCGCCGCCGCCGCGACAGGCGCCGCCGCTGCCGACGGGGAAGTGACGCGACGCCATCACCCAGGACTTCCACATCCACGTCGTAAGTTTGGCCGTTGACCGCGATGCGTAGTTTCATGGGAATACCCTATCGATTGAGATTGTGCGAACCTTGGATTTGAACTCGGCCCACTTCCGCCCAAGCAGAAACAGTGTAGGGGCCAACGAACGTCACCCGCCGCACGACCACCGGCTGCCCAATCACGGCATAGGCCGCCGCGGCGAGCACGGCCACTAATTGCGGATCAGCAGCGGTAAGCGACGAAGTTCGCTCCACGGGCGGTTGACTGGGTGAAGGCTTGAACGCAGGTGTCTGTGTCCACCATCGGAGCACTGCGATGACGCCGCCCACCACTAAGGCCGAAATCAACAGCGGCGCGGCATACGCTTCGATCAGCGTGATTGAAATCGCGAGGCAGATTGGGATGTTGGAGCCGAGCATGATGCCGAGCATTACGGGGTAATCTTTACAACGGCATTAAACCATGCTTCTTCGGCGGGCGGAGATCACGCTTCGTTTGCAAGCTCGCCAAAGCCAAGGCAATGTAGCTCCGAGTATCGGCGGGGTCGATCACATCATCCACCATGCGACGTCCCGCGGCAACGTAAGGTGTCGAAAACGTGTCGCGATAAAGTTGCGTGAGCTCCGACCGCTTGGCCACTTTGTCTTCAGCCGCTTCCAGTTCCTTACGAAAGACAACATCCACGGCGCCCTCGGCGCCCATCACCGCAATCTCTGCGGTGGGCCAAGCCGCGCAGCGATCAGCGCCGAGCCCTTTGGCGCACATGGCGACGTAGGCCCCGCCGTAGGCTTTGCGCAGAATGATCGTAACCTTCGGAGTGGTCGCTGCCGAGTAGGCGAACAACAGTTTGGCCCCGTGACGAATGACACCGCCGTACTCTTGATCGAGCCCCGGCAAGAAGCCGGGGACATCCACGAGCGTCACCAGCGGAATGTTGAACGCATTGCAGAAGCGAATGAAGCGGGCCGCCTTGTCGCTGGCGTCAATGTCCAGACACCCCGCCTTCACCAGCGGCTGATTCGCCACCACGCCAATCGTGCGCCCCATCATGCGGGCAAAACCAACCAGAATGTTCTCCGCGTACTGCGCCTGCACTTCCAGGAATTCTCCCTGGTCGACGATTCGCCGAATCACTACGTGCATGTCGTACCCTTGCCGGGGGTTCGCTGGCAAAATGTCTCCCAAAGTGGGATCGCTTTCCACCACCGGCTCGGTGGGCAAGCGAGGTGGGTCTTCCAAATTATTCGAGGGCAAGTAGCTGAGCAGTTGCTTACAGATGGCCACTGCGTGACGATCGTCTTCGGCGACGAAATGCACGACCCCGGAGTAGTGCATGTGCGCTTCGGGCCCGCCGAGCTGTTCAGCGCTTACGACTTCTCCCGTCACCTGCTTGATGACTCCGGGGCCCGTGATGAACATCTGGGCGTGTTTCGTTTGAATGATAAAGTCGGTCAGCGCGGGGCTGTACGCGGCGCCCCCTGCGCAGGGCCCGCAGATTAAGCTGATTTGCGGCACCACGCCCGAGAGCAGCGTATTGTGAAAGAAGACGCGGGCGTAAGCCGCGAGACTATCGATTCCTTCTTGAATCCGTGCGCCGCCGGAGTCGTTAATGAAGACAAACGGGCTGCCGGTGTGGAGCGAAGCATCCATCATTTCGACGATCTTGTCGCAATGCACTTCACCAGCGGCCCCTCCGGCCACAGTGAAGTCTTGACTAGCGACATGCACTAAGCGCCCCGCGACGGACCCACAACCTGTGACGACGCCATCGGCGGCGAGTGGTTTATCTGCCATGCCGAACGCCGTGCAGCGGTGTTGAGCGAAAGCATAAAGTTCTTGAAAACTCCCCGCGTCCACCAGCTCGGTAATTCGCTCGCGCGCCGACAGTTTGCCCGCTTGACGCTGCTTGGCCAAGCGCTCAGCGCCGCCGCCGAGCTCCAATTTAGCCCGGCGCTCGCGCAGCTCCGAGACCCGCTGCGACATCTCGCTGTGTGCCGCTGCGGCTTTACGGGTGGTTTTGGTCGTCGCCATCGTGATGGTCGGGTTCAAGTTAAGGGGATTTGGGTCTTTTCGCATGTGCCGCTCTGCGGTTCGCAAAGCTCGGTCAGCACGCCGCCGGTGCTCTTGGGGTGCAAAAACGCGATCCGCATGTGGTGGGCCCCGTTGCGCGGGGCTTCATCAATCAGACGCAAGCCCTGCTGTTTAAGCTCTGCTAACCGGAGCGGCAAATCACTTACCGTAAAGGCAATGTGATGCAAGCCATCGCCCCGCTGGTCGAGGAACTTCGCAATCGTGCTCGTCGGATCGGTCGGCTCCAGCAACTCCAGCCGAACATCGCCGACCCGGAAGAACCCGACCCGCACCTTCTGGTCGGCCACCAGTTCCACGCCTTCGAACTTTGCGCCAAGCGAGCCTTCATAGAAGGGCCGCTGGTCTTCAATAGACTTGACCGCAATGCCAATATGGTTGATTTGCTTAACGGACATGGGAAGTGATCTCCTGGGTTTCTTTTCGTTCGCCGGGTCGGTCACTCAACCCGCACTCGAATCGGTGTACTCGCCGAACACCTCGGACAGCTTGTTGCAAATCTCGCCGACGCTGGCGTAGGCTTTTACAGCCGCCAAGATCGGCGGCATCAGGTTCGCGTCACCCCGAGCGGCTGACTCGATTTGCCGCAAGCATTCGCTAACCTGAGCCGAATCGCGGGTCCGCCGCACGTGCTGCAAGCGGTCGACTTGGCGCTGGGTGGTCGATTCAGGAACTTCAAACAGCTCCATCGCGCTCGATTCTTCCACCTGGAATTTATTGACGCCCACGATCACCCGCTCGTTGTGATCGATCGACTGACCGTAACGATACGCAGATTGTTCGATCTGCTTCTGGACCCAGCCCTGCTCGATAGCAGCCACCATCCCGCCGCGCTTGTCGATTTCGTGAATCAGCGCTTCGGCCTCCGCTTCTAACTGATCGGTGAGTTGCTCCACGTAATAACTTCCCGCAAGTGGATCAATCGTGTTCGCCACGCCCGACTCGTAAGCGATGATCTGCTGCGTACGCAGCGCCACGCGCACCGCGTCTTCGGTGGGGAGCGCGAGGGCTTCGTCTTTCGAGTTCGTGTGTAGCGATTGCGTGCCCCCCAGCACCGCGGCGAGCGCTTGCAGGGTGACCCGCACGACGTTATTATCGGGCTGTTGAGCGGTCAGGGTGACGCCGCCCGTTTGCGTGTGGAAGCGCAACATTTGGCTCTTGGGGCTCTTGGCGCCGAACCGCTCCTTCATCAGCCGGGCGTACAGTCGTCGCGCAGCGCGAAACTTGGCGACTTCTTCCAGCACATCACTGTGGGCCGCAAAAAAGAACGCTAGTCGCGGCGCGAAGTCGTCAATCGCAAGCCCGGCGCGCTGGGCCGTCTCGATGTAGCAGATGGCATCGGCCAGTGTGAACCCAATCTCCTGCGCCGCCGTGGAACCCGCTTCGCGAATGTGATAGCCGCTGATGCTGATGGTGTTCCAGTTGGGCGCCTCGCGGGTGCAATACGCAAAGATGTCGCTAATCAGCCGCAAGGAAGGTTGCGGCGGAAAGCGATACGTTCCGCGGGCGATGTACTCCTTCAAGATATCGTTTTGAATCGTGCCGTTCAGTTGTTGCGGCGTGAGTCCTTGTTTCTCCCCCACGGCGATGTACATCGCCAGCAGCACCGCGGCGGTGGAGTTGATTGTCATGCTGGTCGAGACTTTGTCGAGCGGAATTCCCGCAAACAAAATCTCCATGTCGGCCAGAGTATCGATCGCCACGCCCACTTTGCCCACTTCGCCAATCGAAATGTCATCGTCCGAGTCGTAGCCAATTTGCGTTGGCAGATCGAACGCCACGCTCAGCCCCGTCGTCCCTTGCTCCAGCAAATACTTGTAGCGCGCGTTCGACTCTTCCGCCGTTGCGAAGCCCGCATACTGCCGCATGGTCCAGTACCGCCCACGGTACATGGTGGGTTGCACGCCGCGCGTGAAAGGATACTCGCCCGGGAACCCCAGCTTCTCCGCATAGTGCTGAATCGAGTTCGCTGTCGGCACATAGAGCCGTTCGACCGGCTCATCGCTGGCGGTCACGAACTTTGTCCGCTGCTCTGGAAACTTCGCCAGCGTTTTAGCGACCGGCCCCGCCTGCCACCGCTGGTGGGCTGCATCAATGCGATGAAGTGTTTCGTCTAGTGTGTTCACGATTCTGCGATTGTCTGAAAGAGTTCGATGAGTTGAAGTCGCCCGAGGTCGTGGTCTACTGACACCCAGTTGGTGGGTGGATTTCATTTCGTGCTGCTGGTGGCGTCGCCGATTGTTCTGCGCAACACTTCGTCAACCACCGCGGCCAGCGGCTCCGCGCCGCCGAGCAAACGGTCGAAGCGCTCTACCACAGCGGCGTTAGTTCTCAAGGTGCATATTGCGCGCCGCTCAATTTCAGCCAACACGGCCGACTGCAATTCCGCCTCGATCTGTTCTTCACGCTCGGTACGCCACCGCTCTTGAGCGACTTCCGTACGGGCTTCCAGGGCGTCAACCAGCTCGGCGATTCCAAGATGCTCCCGAGCACTGGTGAGAAACAACCGCGCGTGGCTGGGATCACTTTCCGGCCCAGTTGTGACATCGTGGCACACTTGCGTCGTAACGCCGTTTGCTGAGCGGTCGTGCCGTACCAGATCAACGCGCTGGAGCATCGCCAGCAACTGCGCCTGCAGCGCAGCGGCGCCGTCGCGGTCCGCTTTGTTGATGACGAACAGGTCGCCAACTTCCAAGAGGCCCGCCTTGAGGAGTTGAATGCCATCGCCTTGGCCCGGCGCGAGCACTACGGCGGTCAGGTCGGCATGTTGGGCAATCTCGACTTCGCTTTGCCCCACGCCCACCGTCTCGATGAGCACCACTCGGCACCCGACGAGCCCCATCACGCGCACCACCCCTTTGACACCCAGCGCCAAACCGCCGAGCCTCCCGCGCGAAGCGAGCGAACGGATAAACACCTGGGGGTCGGTCGCGTGCTGCATCATCCGTACGCGATCGCCCAAGAGCGCGCCACCCGTGAAGGGGCTCGACGGATCAACCGCGATCACGCCGATTTTGTCGGCCGGAAATCGCGTGCGATACTCTAGGACCAACCGATCAGTCAGCGTTGACTTGCCGGACCCAGGGCTGCCCGTCAAACCGAGCACCAATCGCGGCTGGGGCCACTCGCGACACATCGCCAGCAGCTCTGCCAGCCGCTGCGGCTCATCGGTCACCAGGCTCATCAGCCGGCCCGCGCAGCGCACGGCAAGCGGGCCCGATTGTCGGGCGCCACGAACAAGTTCGGGCAGTTCTAGGCGGGGCATGCGGCGCTCGGACCATGTTAATCGTCACTGACGAGCGTCAAGCGGGGACACACAGCAGCTCATCCAGCCGCTCGACAATGCGTTCCGCGGAAGTTCCCGGCGTGAAGACCGCGGCGACTCCTAACGACTCCAGCAGGGGAATGTCTTTGGGCGGTATCGTGCCCCCACCAAACACCACAATGTCGTCCGCGCCTTGTGCGTGCAGCAGCTCAATCACCCGCCGGAACAGGAGCAGGTGCGCTCCCGACAGCAGCGAGAGCCCAATCCCCGCGACATCCTCTTGGATCGCCGTCGCGACAATTTGCTCCGGCGTGCGCCGAATTCCGGTGTAGATGACTTCAAATCCCGCGTCCCGCAGTACTTGCGCAACATACTTGGCGCCGCGATCGTGACCATCGAGCCCAGGTTTGGCGATGAGGAGTCTTGGTTTGCGGGGACCGAACATGGGTAACCTCGGCTGTGTGCAGCAAGCTGGTTGTCCCGATCGAGCGGAGGCGATCGTTCCTTTACTTCCCAGGTATAAGCAAAGTTCGCGCCGTTTTGGAAATCAGCCCTGCTCAGGGAAGAGGCGACGATTTTCCGGCTGCTCAGCCGAGTCGAATCGCACACGCTACGTGCAAGCGCATCCATTTTGCGCGCTGAAGGAGGCGTGTCTCTACTTTCCATCAGGGAGCATGTGCCCCGTCCGCAGCAGATTTTGGTGCAGGTCGAAGCAGGTTGCCAAATTGTGCCGAATATGTCCGGGAGGAGCCGATTCGAGGTACCGCTGCAAATAATCGCGGTACATCGGGTGGGCACAGTTTTCGATGATCCGCCGCGCGCGCGCCAGCGGACCAAGGCCGCGCAGATCGGCGAGGCCTTGTTCGGTCACCACCACTTGGACACTGTGTTCATTGTGATCGCAGTGGCTCACCATCGGCACCACCGCAGAGATTTTGCCCCCCTTAGCGATGCTCGGCGCCACCATGATCGACAGGTACGCATTGCGAGTGAAGTCGCCGGAGCCCCCGACGCCGTTCATCATCTGGGTCCCGCAGACGTGTGAAGAGTTCGCGCAGCCGGTCAGGTCCATCTCCAGCACGGTGTTGATCGAAATTACCCCTAGCCGACGAATTACCCCGGGATTGTTCGACAGTTCTTGCGGCCGCAGCACGATCCTCGGAGCGAAAAAATCCATATCGCCATACACGCGCGCCAGTTGCGGCGGGCTGAGGGTGAGGCTGGTGGCCGAGGCGCCGACCAAGCGTCCCGCCCGCATTAGGTCCACCAGCGCATCTTGAAACACCTCGCTATACATGGTGAAGGGGGGAATGTCGGGGCACGCGCCGAGTTCCGCCATCACCGCGTTGGCGATGTTTCCCACGCCCGCTTGCAACGGCAAGAACTCCGCCGGAATGCGGCCCGCTTGGCGTTCGGCGAGCAAAAACTTCAGCACATGCCCAGCAATGCGGCGGCTGGTTTCGTCGGGGGCGTCGAACGGGGCAACATCGTCCGACTCCAGCGTTTCCACCACCCCGACGATCTTCCGCGGATCAACCACCGCATAGGGCGCCCCAATCTTCGACAACACATGGTCGAGTGGAATATGCCCGCGATGCGGCGGTGGCGGCAACATGCGGACATCGTGCATTTCCATCAGCCGCGGCGAGTGCGCGCGGTTGACTTCCACAATGACTTTTTCCGCATGCTTAAGAAACGTGGGCGACGCCCCCACGCTCGTGCTGAGATACACCCGCCCATCGGCCGCGACATCGACCGCTTCCACCACGGCGAAGTCTAGCGAGCCGAAGAAGCCGAACTCGACCATCTGAGGCACGTGCGAGAGATGCAGATCGACGAACTCGAGTTCTTCGTGATTGATTTTGTCGCGCACCAACCGACTGCTTTGGTACGGCGCCCGCCAGGAGATCGCGTTTGCCTCAGCGAGCGCTTCATCGAGCGCGCGACCGGTGCTCGCTCCGGTCAGAGTGCGCACCTGCAATGGCAGGCCTTGCTTGTGCAATCGCGTGGCGCGTTCGGCCAGCGCCCGTGGCACTGCTTTGGCGGCGCCGGCGGGGGTAAAACCGGAAAAGCCAATTGTAGCGCCGTGCGGGATAAGTTCGGCCGCTTCTTCGGCGGTGAGCGCGGGAAGATTCATTGAACGTTAACGATTGCGGACGGAGAAAAAGGTTCGCAAGCTGTAATGCAAACGTCGCGCCAGCCGGCTTTCCCAACCGTTTAGCGAAGATCGCGGCCCGTTGGTAGGACAATCCGTGATAAGAGCGCGCTGTTTCGCCGCGCTGCGCCTTCTTCATAGCCCTCTCCAGGGGGGAGAGGGCGCAAGTGCGGTCCGTTTCCGGGCCTTCTCGGTGCGTGTTACAATCCGGAGCGGTTGGTCATCAATTCCCCCTCGCGGAGCAAGTTGAGCATGTCCCGAGTCCGCCTCCTCGTCGGCACGCGCAAGGGCGCTTTCATCATCACCTCCGATGGCAAACGCCAAAAATGGAAAATCGAAGGCCCGCATTTTGGCGGATGGGAACTTTATCACCTCAAGGGTTCGCCGGTCGATCCGGATCGCATTTACGCTTCGCAGTGCAGCAATTGGTTTGGGCAGATCGTGCAGCGTTCCAGCGATGGCGGGCAAACTTGGGAGACTGTTGGCAACCAGTTCAATTACGAGGGCGCCGTCGGAGAGCATTTGTGGTACGACGGCACGCCCCACGCGTGGGAGTTCAAACGAGTCTGGCACTTCGAGCCGTCGCTCGATGATCCCGACACCGTGTACGCCGGCATCGAAGACGCGGCGCTATTGCGTTCGACCGATGGCGGCATGACCTGGACCGAGTTCCCCGCGCTCCGCGCGGCGCAAGGCGAAAAGTGGGCGCCCGGCGCCGGCGGGATGGGGCTGCACACGATTGTGCTCGACCCCACCAACAAGAATCGCATCTTCGTGGCGATCTCCGCCGGCGGCGCCTTTCGCACCGAGGATGGCGGCGCTTCGTGGAAACCGATCAATCGCGGCCTCAAGAGCAACTACATGCCGGACCCCACTGCGGAGGTTGGCTACTGCGTTCACCGCATCGCGCAGCACCCCGCTCGGCCAGAAACGCTGTTCATGCAGTTGCACTGGGACGTGATGCGCACGGACGATGGCGGCGAGAACTGGCGCGAGATCAGCGGCGACTTGCCGACCGATTTTGGCTTCCCCGTGGAGATCAACCCGCACGAGCCGAACACGGTGTATGTGGTGCCGATCACGAGCGACTCCCTTCACTACCCGCCCGACGGCAAGCTGCGCGTCTACCGCAGCAAGATCGGCGGCGAAGAGTGGGAGCCCCTCACCAAAGGCTTGCCGCAGGAGAATTGCTATGTGAACGTGCTGCGCGACTCGATGTGTACCGACCAGCTCGACCCCGGCGGCATCTACTTCGGCACCACCGGCGGCCAAGTCTACGGCTCCGCCGACGGCGGCGATTCGTGGAATGCGATCGCGAGAGATTTGCCGGCGGTGCTGTCGGTGGAGGCGCAGACGCTCCCGTAGGTGACCTGAGTTCGGCTTAAGTTGCTTGCGCTGAGCCGCAGCTTTGGGAGCCGAAAAGTGGGCAGTGCCGAGCACGACATTTGCCACAGGCGCCACATTGCCACAAAAATCGCCAAAAATCGCAAGTGATCAAGCCAGCGGAGGCATCTGTTTGCAATCGCTCAAGAGGAGAACTGTCGAACAATAACGCTCGCATCCGAAATCTTCCTCTCTTCCACCTTTTTACCTTTCGACCCGTTCCCCCCGATGCCCACCCTCCGCATCCAACTGCCATTCCACTTGCGGAACCTTGCGAAGGTCACCGGGGAAGTGCCGCTGGAAGTGGACGAGCCGGTGACGCTCGCGGCGGTGTGCGATGCGCTCGAAACCAAGTACCCCCCGCTGCTCGGCACGATTCGCGAGCCCTCCACCGGCAAGCGCCGCCCGCTGATTCGGTTTTACGCGTGCAGTGAAGATTGGTCGAACGCGGCGCTGGAGGCGCCGCTGCCGGAAGCGGTGGCGACGGGGGCGGAACCGCTGCTGGTGATTGGGGCGATCGCGGGGGGGTGATTTTTATGCACGATGTGAATGTCGAAGCACCACGTTGGATTTCAATCTACGAGTCGCTCGCGGAGACACTCGCCAACGGTTACGACATGTGCATCTACGAGTACACGAATGACATGTCGTGTCGAGAACTCCTCGAAAAGCATCGCGATCACCCGGCCGTTCGAAAATACGCACCGCTAATTCAACTTGCCGATGACAAGCTTCGAGCGACCCTGAAGCCTACCAAGCGTTGCATCCACGGTGAATTTCCCCGCTCGCATTGGTGGTATTGGATGTATCCGCCCAATTCGCCGGAGTTGGAGAGTGACTTGCTGGAGAGGGAAATGATCTAGAGACTTTTGGTGATGGTTCGAAGCTCTGGTGAAACGTTTCACGACTTGTTCAAATCGAAAGTTAACGGCAATGTCTCTTTCCGCCGACCAAATCGCCGCTGATCTGAGACGGTTTATCGTCCCGTCGTATCCAGAAATTGAGATTCGCGTCGAGCCCTGGGAGCAAGACCCGACGCGGCTTGCGATCTATTTCACAGATGCGAAGTTCACGGTGCTTTACCCGTACCAACGGTGGCACTACCTCACGCACCTTATCCCAGAAGAGTACCAATCCGCGAATCTCGAAAACACGTTGTGGTTTGAAATGGCCCCTGGCGAAAATCCGGAAGACCTGCGGTATCCCGACATCGAACTTATCGACGAGATAACTCCCGATGTCATGCGATGTTTAATTGGATCGCGCTTCTTTGAATTTCTCGACAATGTCATGTGTCCGCAGGCAACCGACGAACCTCGATGCGAGTGTTGGGGCGATTTCCGGAACTCTCGCCCGATTTTGCTAGCCCGAGGATTCAAAGAGGAAGAATTGTTTGACGTGCTTCACGTTCTCATGCGTGCGGGAGGCTTCTGCGACTGTGAAATCCTCTACAACGCCGTTGAGGAAAGCCGGCTCAAAGCGGAATATTGGACCGCGCGAGCAGAAGGTCGCAGCCCTTACGATCCCCACGCGAGTAAGTGATCACGACCGACCAAGAATCAATCCAGAAGGAGCCGGATTGCAGCGCAATCCACGGGGCGCCGGGGAAGATATCAGTCTTACGGTTCACCCTCGCCCAAACGCGCTCCGCTACCGCGTCGCGGCTAAACGATGGCGACGCTACTTCCGCCGCAGCACGTAAATCACATCTTCCGTCTTGGAATCAATCACCACCGGCTCATCGATTTCGTACGCGAAATCGTACGTCTCCACAATTTCGAACGCGCGGGAGGCAGTGATGAGTTCCTGCATCTGGGCGTTGGAGTAGGTGCGGAAGTCGCAGTGGTTCGCGAGGCGGAAGGTGCGCGTGGGGGTGTAGACATCGAAACACATGCCGACCCCTTCGCGACGCTCGCGGCGGTCGACGCCGGTGCTCCACATTTTACTCAGCACGCACAACTGCCCGCGCTGGGCGGCCCATGATTCTTCGTCCGCTTCCGGCTTGCCGCGCGGCGGGGTGAGGTGCAGGCCCAGCACGTAGAGGCCCCCCTTACGCAGCGCGGCGGCGGTGCATTTCAGGTGGCCGAGCGCCTGCTCCTCGGTGGCCAGATGCCGAAAGCTGTTGATGGTGTTGAACGCCGCATCGTACTTCTTCTTGACGGTGAAGTTAGCCATATCCCCCACCACCGCCGACGCGGGGTAGCCATAACGTTTGAGCCGGGCGTTGCAGAAGGCGACCGCTTTGGCGTTGAGATCATTGCCCGCCACTTCGTACCCGGCTCGCGCGAACCGGTACATCAGCCGCCCCGTCCCACACGCCGGTTCAAACAGGCGTTTCGCCTTGCCTTTGAGATGCTTCGCAAAGCACGCGGTGAGAAACTCGTACTCGGCCAGCCAATCGCTGCCGAACACGAGGTCGTAGTATTTGGGATAGTCGTACAGACTGCCGGCGATGGTTTCTTGCATGGTTCCCGTTGTAGCGGGCTGGCGGGCTGTGGGCTATGGGCTTAATCTCCCTCTCCCTCCGGGAGAGGGCCGGGGTGAGGGTGAAGTGGGTACTCGCGAGTTTTTCGGTAAGGCTTTCCCTCACCCAACCCTCTCCCGGAGGGAGAGGGCTACGGTGCGAACACTCCATTCCTTCATTGGTCGTCTCGGCTTGGTCATTGGTAATTCACCCCGGTCATTGGTCATTTCCCCGTGATCCACCTGGGTAAACTGTGCGGCCGATAGCGGCTGTGCTTGGCCGAGTTGAGGCGACCCGCTAGTCGGGGTGGGAATTGCTGATTGCTGCTATCGTCGTGGGTCGAACTTTAGGCATGACTGCGCAGTGCGTCGGGGTGGATGGATCCGCACCGATCACAGCGCGGCCCAACCTCAGCTCACCCAGCGTGGCACGGACGCCATGACCCGAGACGTTTCCTACCCCATCGCCGCGGTGCTGACAGCAGGTTTTGCCGTCGGGGTGGTGTGGCATGGCGTCTCGTCCACCAGGCTGTGGCACAGTGCAGGAACGGCGGCTCCCCTCGCAGCAGTGGAACCCGTGCCGCCCGAGTTGTTCGCCGAACCGATCGCGACACCACTGCGCGAATTGGTGGTGACGGAACCGCTCTCGATGCCGCTGAGCGTCTTCCCCGCGCTCGAAGCGCCGGTGATTCACGCGCCACTCGCCGAACCAGAGGAAGCGCAGCCGGAAGTAGCGCCGACGATTGAACCACCTGCACCGCAAGTGACCCCTCCGCCCCAAGTGATCGAGGTAGAGTCGGCAATTGCAGAACCTCAAATCGAAAGTGCTCGCC
Organism: Pirellulales bacterium; assembly: GCA_022841705.1. Lineage (GTDB taxonomy): Bacteria > Planctomycetota > Planctomycetia > Pirellulales > Lacipirellulaceae. The sequence continues at coordinate 1,240,864 of JALHQZ010000001.1, read as the reverse complement.
CCGCGCTACCGCCGGTTGATGCCGAGCGCTACACTTCTGCGACAACCGAGCTGAGCAAGAAACTGCTCCCCGAAGTGCAAGCCGCCTTCGCCGCAGGCAAACAAGGTTCGCTGTTCGTCTCGCAGCAACGCTTCATGGCGGTGCTGCAGAAGATTGCCACTGCCAAAGACGCCGCGGCAGGATCGCGCGACCATGCCCAAGCGCTGCGGTCGGCGATCGTAGCGCTCGAGGAAGCCGAAGAGTTCACGCGGGCTGATGACGCGGCGTCAACCGAAATCGATCCGGCAAACATCGCTGCTTCACATGTCACCCCGGTCGTGCGTGATGCGGACGCCGCCGGCTTGCTGCCGCACACCGCCATCGCGCACTATCACCAGTATGCTGTGGCAAACTTCATGCGGGCCGCCGGCGGCGAGCAGGCCGCTTCCATGGCGCTCTTCGGGTTAGGCCGCGTGAACGCCCGTCGCAGTACTGAGTTGAGCGAACAAGTTGCGCAAGTTTGGCTTAAATCGCAGACATACTACGAAGCGGCGCTGGCCGTCCATCCGCAAAATCACCTCGCCGCGAACGAACTCGCCGTGCTGCTCGCCCAAGCGGGCCGATACGGCCATGCGAGCTCCGTGCTTCGGCAAGCAGTACAGCAACCTGTGCCGTCGTACGTGCATCACAACCTCGCGGTCGTTGAAGCGAAGCTGGGCAACGCGGAGATCGCCGCCGGCGCCGATGCCTATGCGGCTGAACTACTCGCCCACGAAAAGCTCACCGGCGCCTACAGCCGCAACCAGGGTGTGCAGTGGGTAAACCCGCAGCAGTTCGCCTCAACCAGCGAAGGCCTGCCGAGCGCCGCGCCAAACAAGAGTCCAACACCAACCACCGCCGCGCAACCACCCCAACCGAGCGGGTGGCGGCAAGCGATGGGGATGCCAAAAAAACTGATGGGGTACTAAGGTCGTACGATGGGCTGCTAGCCCGTCGTGAAGTGGAAAGGGCTCGACAACGCACGACGGGCTGAAAGCCCATCGTACAAAGCGAATATGCAACTTCGATCCACCACAATCCGCATGCTGATCGCCGTGAGCCTCACGCTCGCGGCAGTGCTGGCGGTTGCGCTCGCGCAGGGCGACAAGCCCGCGCGCCTCACGCCGCCTCGAGAAGCCACGCATCGGGCCGCGAATATCGAGCTCGTCCAGTGCATGGCCCCCCTCCCCGAGCAGGAGCCTCAACCACTCAGCGCGCAACCATGCGCTGCGGGTTCGTACACGTCAAACGCTTCGCCCTATCCCATCTGGGGCGTCGATAGTCTCGCCGGTCGCGGCCGGGGCGAAGTCGGCTGGGATTCACGCGGCTTCATCGACTGGCAAAACTTCGCCCAAGGCGAATGGGTTGGTCACGCCCGCATCGCCCAGATCCCCGAGTATCGCCTCCGGGCCGACGACCAGCTGAGCATTTACTTCCTCCGGACGCGCGAGGTGATTGCCACGCCGTATCGCTTGCAAGTCGGCGACCGGATTCGCGTCGAGTCGCTCACCGCCGGCACCTCCAGTTCACCTGGTAGCACCAGCAGCCCCGCCAGCGGTGGCGAAGACAGCCTCAATCGTGAAGTGGAAGTGCAGCCCGATGGCACCATCACACTGCCGCTGGTGGGCCGCGTCTCGGTCGCCGGGCGTTCGATCGAAGCGGTCAACGCCGATCTCGAGCAGCGCTTCAAGGAGTATTACCGGAACCCCGAGATTACCGTCTCGCCGGTGGTGACCAACACGATTCTGGAAGACCTTTTAGACACCGTCGGCTTCAGCCGCGGCATCCAAGGGGGTCGGCGGATTGAAACCCGTGTCACGCCGTCAGGCCATTTGCAACTGCCGCGCTTGGGCGACGTTCTCGTGCAAGGCCTCTCGCTCGCCGAAGCGAAGGCCGAGATTGACGCCCGCTACCGCCAGGTGAGCCCCGGCATCAGCGTGACCGTGGTTCTGGAGCAACGGGCGCCGCGCTTTGTCTATGTCCTGGGTGAAGTGAATCAAGCGGGTCGATTTGAAATGCAAGGCCCCACGACCGTGAATATGGCGATCTCACTGGCGAGCGGCTGGCGGATTGGCGCCAACCTGCGGCAAGTGGTGGTCTTCCGCCGCGGCCCCGATTGGCGGCTAATGGCTACGATGGTCGACGTGCAAGGCGCCCTCTATGCCCGTCGTCCCGTGCCGGCGGACGACATTTGGCTCAACGATAGTGACATCGTCTTGGTGCCGAAGAGCGCCCTGCAAATCGCCGATGAGGTGATCGAACAAGTCTTCACCCGCGGCCTGTACGGCGTGGTCCCCGAAGAAGTCGTGTGGGGCAGAAACTTCAACGGCGGCTCGAGCTTATAGCGCAACCCCGAAGGAGCCCCCGTTATCTACTGAAAAACGGGCAACGCAGTCCACGGGGTGCTGAGTTTGACTTTGTTTTGGTGTAAAGTCTTCACCACCGCGCCGTGGACTGCGTTGCAGTCCGGCTCTTACGGGTGGTGTTTAAGCTCGTTCTTCCAGCTTCGCCAACAGCGAACTGAGTTGCTTGCGCTGCGCTTCCAGCATCTCTAGCTGCTGGGCAATTTGTGCCACGAGCGAATCATCGTCATCCTTCAAAGACGCCAGTTCCGCTGTGCGTTCGGCGTGCGCCGCATCGTGGCGCGTGCCAAAGGTCAGCGCTTCTTCAAACGCGGCATCGCGCGCGGCGATTACCTCTGCGGTCGTCAGTTGTGCGAAGTCCTTCGCCCGCCGCACGGCCCGCGTCCGCCGATTCAGTTGTACTTCGGTAATTTCTTCTCGCATGATTACTTACTCAACGCAGGTTCCAGGTCCGTTTCGCGCGCGATCAGATAACTCTTCAGGCTGCCGAGCATGAATCGGGCCCGTTCGGCGACGAATCCAACGCGGCGATCCCGATCGCGCTTCGGGCGAATCGTCACCGTGGCGACCGTTTGCACCATCTTGCCCGCGGCGAGGCCCGCCGTGTTGGCAAAATCAACATGCTGCTGGTCGAACTTGATCTCGAGCAGGAATGTGATCTCGCGATCATTCGCCCGCCGCGCGCCGCCCACCGCTTTGTCGGAGGCTTCCAGGCGAATTTCGTTCTCTTTGGTTTTCACAATCTTGGCATTGTGGTCGGCGATGAAGCCGCGGAGTTTCTCGATGGCGATGTCCATCGGCACCTTGGTCACCAAGGTCGCATCGACCAAAGCCGAGCCACCCCAGTTCGGTAGCCGAAACCAACTGCGCTTCACCGGTTCTTGTTCTTCCATACCTTCACCCAATTGCACCACTTGGTTGCGGCCTTGCTCTTTGGCCATCAGCAGCGCCCGGTCGGAACGCCGCAGCATCGTTTCAGGCGTATCGCCCGTTTGCAGTTCCGTGCAGCCGAAACTCGCCGTGCAGCTACTGCCGCCGAGTTCGGCCAGCGGCAACTCCGAAAGCGCCTTCCGCATGAGCTCCGCGCGCCGGGCGGCGGCGGAATTGTTGCAGTCTGCGCACAACACGGCGAACTCTTCCCCGCCGTACCGCGCGACCAAATCGCCACTGCGGCACATCGATTTCAGGAGCTTCGCGAAACTCACAATCGCCTCGTCGCCCGCTTGATGGCCGTACGTGTCGTTGATCCTTTTAAAATGATCGATATCCGACATGATCAGCGAACACGTAAGCCCCGTCTCGGTGTGCGCCTCGACGAACGCTGCCAGCATTCGGTCGAACTCCGCCCGGTTCGCCACCTGCGTGAGCGGGTCTTTGGTCATCTCGGCGTGCAGCACTTGGCACTTTTCTTCGAGCGAGGCCTCGCTCGAAGCATCGTGCAGCAAGATCGTGGCGCCAACCAGACTGTTGCTCGTGTCGGAAACAGGTGTGATCTGCAGATCAACATCCACGTGTCGGCCGCTGCGGCCCAGAATGCTCACGCGCTCGAAATACTGCACGCCGCTGGTGAGCACGCGCTGCAGCGGGCATTCGGCGTCGGGCACCAGCTTGCCGGTAGCGCTGGCCAGGTCGAATAGCGATGGCGCCCAAATCCGTCCCACCGCGGCGCTCGCCGCCACGCCGGTCATGCGCTCCGCTCCGGTGTTCCACTGCAAAATGGCGGCCTGCGTATCGACAAACATCACCGCATCCCGCATGTTTTCGAGGAGCTTCTTCTCGAATGCCGCAGCGCGATCAACGACCGGTCCCGCCGCTGGCGCAAACGCAGCGGTTGGCAAGGCGGTCAGCGTTACATTCCACGGCGTGGTCGGTTGCGCGCTGGCCAAGAGCGTTAGCCAGCGCTGCGCGACATCCGCCTGCAACCGGCTTTGATCCTGCGAGAAGAGCTCCGCGAAATTCTTCACCAAGTCCGGATCGAACTGCGAACCAGCACATTGAAACAACTCAGCGATAGCCCGCTCGCGCGACCGGGCCGGCCGGAAAACTTGATCGGTCGTCATCGCGTCGTAGGCGTCGATGATCGAGAGCATCCGCGAGACCGCGGGAATGTTTGCGCCACTTAGCTTCACCTTGCGATGGCTGCCATCGTACCACGCGGCGGCGGCGTGAATCGCTTCAATGATCGGCCGTGGCGCCCCAGCGGCGGAGAGAATCTGCGCCGCGCAATCACGGTGGCGATCGATAAGTTCAACTTCCTCACCGGTGAGTCGCTGCGGCTTATTGAGCACGGCATCGGGCACGCCAATCTTGCCGACATCGTGCAACAGCGCGGCGACCTCTAGTTGCAGCCGCAACTTCTCTGGCATTTTCAGCGCAGCGGCCCAACTGCTGCAGTGCAGCGCCACCCGCAGGCAGTGCGCTGCGGTCGCCGGATGCTTGCACTGCACTGCCACATACAACGAACCCGCCATGCCCAGCCGCGCTTGCACCAACTGTTGCGCATGCGCTTGCGATGCCTGCACTGCGTCGGTGCTAGCTTGCCCCGTTTCGGCGGCCACGGCGTCGAGCTGACGCAGCAGCGACCGGGCGTCGCTGCGCGCGATAGTCGGCGACGTGCTATTCGGCAAAAGGGTCGCAACTTCCGACATGCGGTGGGCACTCGGGGAAAGCGGGCAGAAGGGGCAATGGATATTCCGTCTTTGCAACCGTAGGCCACAAAGTGGGGGCGGGCAAAGCACTTCTGCCGTTCTGCGAACCGCCCAAGAGTGGGGGAAGCTCGCTTTGCCCTCCCAAACTGCCACGGTTCACCAACCACCCCGCCGGTTGTTCCGTTTATGCGTCGCCCGGCCGCGTGCCGAAACGGTTGTAGGGAAGGTACGCCCTGCGCCAGCGCGTGGACGCGCCGCATTCCCCAGCGAGCCGGGAGGCGTCAGCCCCCCGCAGGCGCCTTGGCGAGTCCTCCGGGGGCTAACGCCCTCCGGCTCGCCGTCACACAGTTGGCAAGTCCGAACGCGATCGAGAGACCAAGCGATGTCAGCCAATTCAGCGCGGAGTGAACGGCGGCGGAGGTTATTGCAGGATGGACTGCTCACTTCGCACAGTGGCGAAGAGGTCGACGCGGTAACGCACTCGATCGCCGCTACCGGCCGCCGCTACGTCCTGGGTGCCGACAATCTCGCGCTCCGGCTCGGCCAAGCGATTGCGCCGAACAGCACCGCCGCATGGAGTGCAAGCGTCTGTGCGCTCCTGGCAATGGTCACCACGATCATAGCCGCACAGCAGTATCAATCTCTGCTGCCGCAAGTTCTGTCACCATTTTTGCAACTTGGCCAACTTGGTTCGCTCTCCGCCTGGCTCGTGACCGCCGCGTGGGGAGTAATAGCCATCCTCTGCGTCGTCGTGTTCCAAATGCGTCGCCGCCGCAATGACGACTTCCGCGGCCGCTACAAATGGTGGCTCGCCGCCGGCGCCGCCGCGCTCCTGCTCAGCATTGACGGCGCCACGCACTGGCGCTCCATAGCCGCCGATGCAATTGCAAATTACACGCGTACGAACGCACTCCGCGCCGATGCCTACGGCTGTGCGGCGCTCGATGCCGTCCTGGTCGGACTAGTTGCGATCAAAGTGCTGTTCGACCTGCGCGATCAACGCGCACCGATTGTGTTCGGTCTCACCGCGCTCACTTGCTATGCGAGCGGAATCGGCCTTGCCGCCGCCGGATTCACCGGCTTCACCTCGTCGGCCGCCAGTCTCATGGGGGTCTGTTTCGCCCTGCTCGCGCCGTGGGGCTTCGTGCGCGGCGTGGTCCGCGAAGTTGCCGCCGCGGAAGCCGGCGAGCTGCCAGCGCAAGCTCGCCGCGCAGTAAAAGAACAGGCGCCGCAAGTGAAACTCGCCGCGCCGCCCATCGTCGAGAAGAAGCCTGAAGTCAAACCAACCGAATCCGAACGCGTTGTCGAACGCCCACGCACCGTGGAACGGCCGCAAATCGTCCAGCACGATGATGACGAAGACGAGGCGCCCACCCGCACGAAGTCCAAGAAAGAAAAAGCGAAGTGGGTCAGCGGCGCCGAAGGCTCCTACCGTGACAATTACGAAGCCGACGACGAAGACCGCCCCGGTCGCACCGCGAAGGACAAGAAACCCCGCCGCGAACGCACCGACCGCCGCGCCGCGTAGGTGCTGTGTCCAATAGCCGGGGAGCTACGCTCCGCGGAGTCCCGGCGCAACCTCCCACCTTCGCACGAGCAGCGCACTCACAACGGCCCCCATCCCCGCCAGCGCCAAATCCTTCTGCGGGTCCCACACATCCCCCTGCTGCCCGTTGTACGCCTCCGCGTAACTCGGCGCCAGCAGCACCGCGATCTGCCATTCAAAAATCTCATAGATGGCGCCGACGGCCAGTACCACCGCCACGCTCATCAACGCAGCGTGCCGCGGCTTCATCCCCGCCATCCGCTGTAACACTTCCGAAGCGATTGGCGCCCCCAACACCCCGCTCGCAAGATGCACCAGCCGATCGTAGTGATTTCGGCGCCAACCAAACCATTCCGAGAGCGTACTACCCGTGAGCCACGTCGCAAGCTCATCGTACGGCACATACGAGTAGATCCACCGCGCGCCGATGATGTGCAGCCACAAAAACGCGAGCACGCATCCGAACGATAACCGCGATATCCCGAATCGCTGCATCACCACCGCCAGTGCGATAATTCCCACCAGCGTGGGGGCGTGTTGCAGCACGAGCTCGCTGGGATAAGGGGCGCGTATGAACGAGAGCGGGATCGCAAGCGCGGTGAAAGCGAGCAGCAAGCGTTGAGTTGGCGTCATGGTGGCACGCAGCGCGAATCGCTGATGAAAAGTACGTCCAGAATAGCCGCGATTCGCACCGCCCGCACTTCCCCGCGCTGGCGTGCGCCGGTACGCTAATCGGCTAACATTCACTCGCCCAAACCGCGAAAGTCTCATGCCCATCCGCACCCGTTTCGCCCCCAGCCCCACCGGTTACCTGCACATCGGCGGGGTGCGGACAGCGCTTTTCAATTGGCTCTTCGCGAAGGCGAACGGCGGGCAGTTTTTGCTGCGGATCGACGATACGGATGCGGACCGCAATGTTGAAGCGGCGCTCGCGCCGATCCTCCACGGCTTCCGCTGGCTGGGACTCGACTGGGATGAAGGCCCCGAAGTCGGTGGGCCGCACGCGCCGTACTTTCAGTCGCAGCGCGCCGATCGACATCGGGCCGCGGTGGAAGTGCTCTTGGCCAAAGGCGCTGCGTATCGTGACTATGCCAAGCCCGAAGAATTGCAGGCCGAACGCGAAGCGGCGGAGAAAACGGGCGGGTCATTTACTTACAGCCGAACATGGCGTGCTGAAAGCGCAACCGACTGCGCGCGGTTTGAAGCCGAAGGCCGCACCGGCGTGGTGCGACTGTTGATGCCGCGCGACGGGGAACTCGTGCTCGACGATCTCATTCGCGGCCAAGTCACCTTCCGCTGGGCGAATGAGCAGGACCACGTGATTCAGCGCGCTGATGGCTCATGCCTCTATCACTTGGCGACCGTGGTGGACGATCACGACCTGGAAATCTCGCACGTCATTCGCGCCGAAGAACACTTGCCCAACACGCCCCGGCAAGTCTTCATCGCGCAGCAGCTTGGATATGATCTTCCCAAGTTCGCCCACCTGCCCTACGTCGCCGAGCCCGGCAGCAAAAACAAACTCAGCAAGCGCAAGCTCGACAAGTATCTGAAGAACAAAGACTTCGCGCAGCTCAACGAACATGGCCAACAAATCGCCAAACGCATCGGCCTTGCCACGCAAGCCGAGACGTTCAATCCGGTGATCGTCGATTTCTACGAACAAGTTGGCTACCTGCCCGAGGCCATTCTCAACTACTTATTACTGCTCGGTTGGTCGCTCGACGATTCTACCGAAGAGTTCACGCGTGAAGAAATGCTGCAACACTTTTCGCTCGAACGGGTGAACAAAGCGCCGGCGAGTTTCGATCCCCAAAAACTGTTCGCCTTCCAAGATCGCGCGATGCAGCGCGTGCCGCTCAAATCGAAGACGCCACGCTGCTTGGAGTTCCTCCAAAAGGCGGGTCTCGTGAGCGACCCGCCGCCGTGTGAAGCGGGCCCGCGCGTGGCGGCCGTCATCGACGCCGCCGGCGACCGCATCAAAACCTTCGGCGACATCTTGCAATTCGACGACTTTTTTACTGCCGACGACCAGCTTGTGTACGACGAAAAAGCCTTCGAGAAGCGGATCACCAAAGCGCCCGAAGCCCGCGAGCTCCTCGCCGGATTCCGCGCGGTGGTCGCTGAAGTCGCGCCGTTCGATCGCGCCTCGCTCGACCAGGCGCTCCACGCTTTCGTCGAACGGCAAGGCGTACAGATTGGGCAAATTATTCACGCCCTCCGCGTCGCCGTGACCGGCAAAAGCGTCGGCCTCGGAGTGTTCGAAACGCTCGAAATTCTCGGCCGCGAGAGCTCACTGGCACGCATCGATCGGACGCTCGCCCGCGCCTGAAATCGGCTCGAAAAATTCCAGAAATATCTGCGGCGCGCTAGTTGAAATAGCCGCGCCACCCTGCAAGACTGACACTCACTACTAGGCGCCTTGTTCCAACGCCCGCTGGTGACGCATGTCGGATGAGCCCACCGATCCCCTGCTCTCCCCCGCGGAAATACTGCGCGCCACGCGCGAACGCGCTCGGCTCGCGCGAATCGAAGCTCACAGGCTCAAGGCCGAGCATGCCCGCCTCGTCGCCGCCGTCGAAGACGCCGCCGCGGATCGGCTCGCTTCACGACTCGACGTTCCTTCTGCGGAGCCGACCGCGGCGCCGATCGAAACTGCACCAACCCCATCGGTATCTGAACACAGGGTTGTCGCCGAACCCAAGGCCACCCGCCCCGCGCTTCGCGAATTAGCGCCCTCTCAATCACAAAAAGCACCGTGGCCCCAAGCCGCCTCCCGGCCACTCACTCCCTCACGAACGCCAAGTCGCCAAGCGCGGACCAAAGCCTCCCCGTGGATGGCAAGTTTCGCGCTGCACGGCGCGGTGGTCGTCGTCATGGGACTGCTAACTTTCGTCACCCTGAATCGCGAACCGCCCACCCTGATTGCGACTTCGTTTGATGGCCCCGAGATCCTGGAGACGGATGTCAGCTCGATCGATGTCGAACAAGTCACCTTCGATGAACTTTCGGTCGAACCCGTTTCCGCCGAATTACCCGTCGAAGAGACCACGCTCGATTCGCTGGAACTCGCCGAACTTCTCAGTGATGAAAATCCATCAAGTACTCCGGGGTTTGCCGATCTCGTGCCCGATGTCGGTTCGCTCCTCTCGGGCGCCGGCACATCATCGGGCAGCGGTGCAGGCGAAGGACGTCAAGGTGGCGGCGATGGGGCCGGCGGTTCCGCCACGTTCTTCGGCGCGGAAGCCCGGGGCAATCGCTTTGCGTTCGTCGTCGACAACTCCGGCAGTATGCAGCGCGGCCGTCTAGAAACCACACTCATGGAACTCGGCCGCAGCATCAGTTCGCTCAAGCCCGATCAGTATTTCTATGTGGTCTTCTACAGCGATCAGGCTTACCCAATGTTCTATCCAGAGCCTGCCACTCAAATGCTTCCCGCCACTCGCGAGAACCAACAGCGTTTGGTTCAGTGGCTGAGCACTGTGGAAATGTGTACCGGCGGCAATCTCGCCGAAGCGATGGACCTCGTCGTCCCGCTCAAACCAAGCGCCGTGTACTTGTTGTCCGACGGAGTAATGGGCCAACCCAACCAGCCGAAGACACTCGCGATGCGGATGATGACCGAACCGAACGACTGGCCGTTTGTTGTTCACACGCTCGGCATGGGCGTTCCCAATCCCTTCGCCGCCAATAACCTGCTCGAAATCGCCCAAGCCCACCGCGGTGCCTTCGCCCCGGTGACCGTCCACCACGCCGCCGTCCAGCAGGCCAAACTCAGGCCAATCCGCTACAACCGCGAGCCGGGGCCCGTATGGGGGAGTAAAATTCGGTCTTGGTGACAAAAGAGATGCGCGGATTTTGCCAGTGATTAGTTCCCGCCCGGCCCGCCCATCGCCACGTTAACCTCGCCGGCCTTGGTCGCCATTTTGAGGTTGATTTTGCTCCGGATTTTGTGGCGGTGGCTCCTCTTTCACCGGTTTGCCGCCCAGCCACTCGGCCCCCACGCTCTTCGAGAGCGCGGCATGAACAGACGACGCCGGAATCGACAGCCGATGCACCTGAATCGCCGTTTTGGGTTTCGCTTCTTGATCCAGCACGCGGATTGTATCGAGCACACTGTCGAACAGTTCTTCTTGGGCCGACACAATCAAGATGTTCGCCACTTCATCCACTCCGATCGACAGCGCGCCGTCGAACGTCGCTTTGATCGGTTCGGTAGTGCGAACATCGCTCGGCGAAGCGTCGGCGGAGCCGTAGCGGATTTTCGTAGTGGAAGCGACGCGCAGCGTACTGCCCTTTTTGCTATCGTCTCCCGTTTCAAACTCTTTATCGCGCGAGCTCAGGAGATCGCGGTACACTTCCTTCAGCGCTGTCGCGATCTTCTGAGCGCTGGAATACTCAATCTTCACCGTCGCCGTGCGGCGGGCCTTGATTGAGTCGGCCGGCAGCGGCTGGTCCCACTCGGCCACCAGGCGATCAATTTCCTCGAACTGTGAAACTGTAGCGTTCTTCACCATGATCGAATTGGTGGCCGCATCGTAGATCAGCGTCAATCGGCGCCGCTTGGAGAGTTTTAATGTGTCGGCCTCCTTCGAACCTGTCTGTCGAACGCGGCCGAACCAATCGAGAATCTGACCGCTCTCCTCTTCTTTGAGCTCTTCTTCGTAGTAATCTTGCAAATTCCAGTAAATGTAGAGCCCCGGGATATGCTTGGGGCGGTACACTTTGAAGGCCGGTTCATCGGGCGTCAGCGACAGCACCAAGCCTTCGAGTCGATTGAGCGCTGCCGGATCATCGGAGGTGAGCACCAATCGGCCATCCGCGGCAACGCTGATCGACACTGGCGCCTTGGTGTTTGATGGCTGGGTGTTCGATGGTTGGCCATTCGCGGGAGCCGCAACAGGTTCCGATTGCCCCGCCAAGCGGGCGATTGGCCGCCGCTTCACCCGGGCGGAGGGTTCAGCCTCGTGGGCGTTCGGCTTAACACTCTCGGTTGACTCCTCGATCTTCAATTCCGAACCATCGCCCATCGTCGGCCAAGCGGCCTTCACTTGCTCCAGCAGTTTTGCCGTTGCCTCCGGACCGAGCGAGTCAAGCACGCGCACCGGTCGTTCGCTTTGCTGTTCGTCGAGCGGTTCGCCAAGTTTCACCAGAAGTTCGCGCACTTCCGCTAGTTGCTGCTGCGTGCCGCGGGTGATCAGGCGATTGTTCAACACATCGGCATCGACGCGCAGTTCGGTCGGATCGGGTTCCTCTTCGTCTTGATTGCTGTCATCCCAACCGTAGTACCAGGGGCGATTGTTGTTCTCCTCTTTCTTCTTGGGAGGACTCATCAGCGCCGTGATCGAACCCGCGACGGCGTCGGCGGGCAGCCGGCGGAGCCAGAAGACTTCGACGATCGTGTCGGAACCATCAAGCTGTTTGATGAGCGCCGCGATTTGCTGGTGATCCCGCTCGGTGCCGCGGGCAAAAAGCGTTTTGCTGTCGCTATCCGCTCGCAGTTCGCTGCGCGGGCTGAGGTCGCCAATCTCTTGCAGGGTTTTCACCAACCGCTCAGGGTCCATCGCTTTGAGGACGTAGCGTTCCAAGCGCCGACCCTCGGTATCGCCGGCGACCTCGTCACCCGATGGAACATCGAGCATCTTGATCGCCCGATCGACAATCGCTAGTTGTTCCTCCGGCGCGTTGACCAGCACGCTGTTGCGTTGCCGGTTGTAGACGATGAACACGGGCGGGCCATCTTTCTGCAGCAACTTGCTCACGTCGACGCCCGTTTGCTGCATTTGCATCATCATCTGCATTTTCTGCTGTTGCAGTTGCAGTTCCATATCACTGGGGCGTGAAGCAGGATCGAGGCCCAAGATCACGTACAGCTTATCGACCACTTGCTCCGCCCGAGCGTATTTCAGCACGAACTCCTTGGGCTGATCCACTTTCGTCTTGGCGAGACTTTCATCGGAGAGCAGCGAACTGACCATCCGCAGATTGCCGACCGTATCAATCGCCAACAATCTTTTCGTCGCGGCCAGCGGCAACAGTTTGGCCGTGGGGCTGAGCGTTTGCTTGAGATCCTCCACCGCTTTGGCGGGTTCGAGCCCTTCAGGAATTGCGAAGGTGACTTTCACCAAGTCGTGCGGCGGCAGATCGTAGAGTTGTTCTTCTTCCACGCGCGGGACAAGACTTGGGTCGAGTTTGTCGAGCTTGTGAACGCTCAGCACTTCGCCGGAAAGAATCAACACATAGCCGCGAGCTTGCAGATGGCGATTCACCAGGTCCCGGGCTTCGGGAATCGTGTAGCTATGCTGCGTGGTGAGATTGAGGTAATCGTTCGGCAGTTCTTGCCAATCGAGACTTTGGTTCGAAACATTCGCCAGCCACTGCAACACGTCAGGCCATGGCTGGCCGGTGAAGCCAAACGTTACCCGGCCGTTCTGGTCCGGCTTGGCCTGGAGCTCCCGCGGGTCCGGCGTGCGGGGCGGTTTCGCGGGGCGTTTAACGGTGTCATCGGGCTTGGGTTCTTCCTTCGGCTTTTCGCCTTCCGGTTTGGCGCCATCCGCTTTCGGCGCCTCGGTCGCTGGCGCTGGTGTTGCGGCGGGACTGGCCACCGGTTGGGGTGGTTGGCCGGGCGAGATGACCATTGGCCGGCCGTTGACGACCGCCGGCTGCGCGAACTGGCCCGCCCCGATGTTCGTCAGCGCGAAAGAGAGCAGCAGCGATTGGGTGATGGATTTCCACCAATTCGTTTGCACTAGAAAACTCGAATTCAGTGGTAACACCGGTTGCCGATCCGCCGCGCGGTTGGCCAAGTTTGGATTATACGGCAGCCAAGTGACGGGCTCAAACAATCGCTGATCGTAGCCCTCTCCCTCCGGGAGAGGGTTGGGTGAGGGTCAGCTTCCCAAAAGTAGGGGCGGTACCCACTTCACCCTCACCCCAGCCCTCTCCCAAGGGGAGAGGGGGAAATCACTCCGGCCGGGCGTCCCACGGGGCGGTTAAGGCGCTCGCGCCGCCGGCGGCGATGGTTACCAATAAGATGCCGTCGGTGGGGTAGTTTGTCTCGAAAACTTCCGCCAAATAGGGAAAAGCGGCCGGCATTTCGCGCTTCGCGTCGGCCCAGGTGACGGGCCGGGCAAAAACCGTGGTCTCAACTTCCTCCTCCAGCCGGGCATGGGCGATAGCGTTATCGACCGCTTCGTCCCCCATCCAGGCCCGGGCGAATTGGGCGCCCAACTCGTCTTCGCAATCGACCAGCACCACAATCGGCTGCCGCAACTTGTCGGCAATGGCCAGGTCGTAGGTTTCGAACACGAGTTCGAGCGACGATTCGGCGAGCGCTTGTTGTTCTTCGAGGGGGTCCATCGATCGCGCGTACCACCGTATTGTAGCAGGCACGGTCCCCGTGCCGTCGCAGTGTACCAGGCACGGTCGCGCGTGCCGTTGAATTAGCAATTCCACGAAACCTGCAAGTCAGTCCCTAAGTCTAACCGAACCTTGCGGCCGACGGCATGGGGACCATGCCTGCTACAATGGCAAACGGCACGGGGACCGTGCCTGCTACAATGGGCGTTTCCAGTAAAAATACGTCCCCGGCGCCAGTTTCGCCTTCAACGGATTCTCGGCAATATAGCGCCGAAAATACTCAAACTGTTCGGCACTGCGCACCAAATGATCAAACGCTTCTGCCTGCCAAAAACGGCCGCGTAGCCCAAGGAGCTTATTGATTTGGCGAGCCGTATAGCTCTTCCAAGAATCACATTGGCTTTCGATCTCGGTCTCCCCATGAAGTCCAACCAAAAGATGAACGTGGTTTGGCATCACCACGAAATCACCCAGTGAATAGCGCTCGCCATCAAAATGTCGGAGCGCAGTCGCCACAATGTCGGCAACCGCGGGATTCGATAAGTGGCATGCGCCGTAGCCGCGATCCAGATACTCCATAAACTGCCGCGTAAACTTCAAGTCGTAAGCCCGCTTCAAGTCGGGTGACGACGCAATTGCCGCTCGCCAGTTCGGACTGACAGGATTGAGCCCGCGCTTCCGCAGCTATGCCTCTCGCTGTGATCGCCAATCTTCAAGAACGGCCTGCGGAACCGAATCATCCGTCCGAAAAGTGACAAAGTACGTCACCCCCGGTTGATACCAGTGCGGCAACTTTCCCTGCCGTACAACGAACTCCCCCTTGGGATCAAACAGCTCAAAAGCCATCATCGCCCCCATTGTAGCAGGCACGGTCCCCGTGCCGTTTTCTAGCAGCTCAACGTAACGCTGAAGCAGCTCCAATTCAAACCGACTCCTACGGCCGACGGCATGGGGACCATGCCTGCTACAATCAGCGCGACTTCAAAACCCCGCCGCGCACCTGCTGCCCCAACATATCGAACAGCGCTTCCCGAGGCGCGCTACTCTCCCGCTTGCTGACCGCAGAATCCTCTGCCTCTTCGCTCACTCCCCAACAGGCGAGCGCCGCATCGCGCGCCGCGATGAGCAGCGCCTCTCGCCGCTGCGGCGACCCCGCGATCGGCCCTCGCTCACCGCCGCTCGTCGGTTTAGCGGCGCTTGTCGCCGTCGGCGCTGGCCACAA
The DNA here is from genome assembly GCA_022841705.1 of Pirellulales bacterium. Taxonomy (GTDB): domain Bacteria; phylum Planctomycetota; class Planctomycetia; order Pirellulales; family Lacipirellulaceae. Next base: position 1,225,708 of record JALHQZ010000001.1, on the reverse strand, counting down.
CTCCGGCCCGCTCACCGCACTCGTCGCGACCGCCACCGCTGCAGGCGGCGGCGTGTAGTTGTCACGCCAAACGTTGTAGTCGGCGGCGTCGACGACGCCGTTGTTGTTTCCATCGGCTTGCAGGCCGACGCCGCTGGTGGCGCCGAAGTTGGCGGCCCAGAAGGTGTGATCGGCGGGGGTGATTTGGCCGTCGCGGTTGTAATCGCCGGGGGGAGGCGCGGTGAGGTCAGCGACCCAGAGTTCCGAGCCGTATTCATCTGCCGCGAAGACTGCATAGAGCAGATTGTTGATGGGAAAGACCGCGGAAGGACCGCCACTCAAATGGCCCGGCCGGAAGTCCTTCAGAAGTTTCGTACCGGCTGCGGTCCCGTCACTCGTCCACAGCTCGCCGCCAGTAACGCCGTCGGAGGCGTTAAAGTAGAGAGTCCCCGCAACGTTTGTGAGATTCTGAGGAACGGCGCCATACGATCCGGGCCGAATGTCCTTGACGCGAATGGTCCCCACATCGGTCCCATCGCTTTTCCAAAGCTCCTCCCCACTTGTCCCGTCATTTGCGCGGAAAAAGAGCGTCCCCGCTGCGTCTGTCAGAAAGATTGGATTTGAACTAAGCGAACCGGGCCGAATGTCTTTAACTCGGATAGTACCCGCCTCAGTGCCATCGCTCTTCCACAACTCATCGACGATCACCACATTCGGGGCAGTGAAATCAGTGGCGACAAAAAACAGCGTGCCCCCCACGTTGGTCAAACGGCGAGGATTGGAACTTATACCAACAACGTCCTTTACACGCACCGTACCTGCTTCGGTTCCATCGCTCTTCCAAAGCTCATAACCGCTTACACCATCGTTAGCCCTGAAGTAGGCTATTCCCCCGACGTTGACCAAATAGTTTGGGTTGGAACTACTGGCGCCGGCTCTAATGTCTTTCAAGAGCACCGTCCCAGCCTCCGTTCCATCACTTTTCCACAGTTCGAATCCGCTTAACCCGTCGTTGGCGAAGAATAGGAGGGTTCCCCCGGTATTGGTCAAATTCAACGGGGAACCGCTCGATGCGCCGAAGGAAATGTCCTTAACACGATGTGTTCCAGCTTCGGTGCCATCACTTTTCCATAATTCGCTGCCGCTAACGCCATCATTGACTCGGAAATACAGCGTCCCACCCACGTTTGTCAGGCTGTATGGGTAGGAGGAAGTTATGCCGTTGCGAATATCTTTGATCAGAATCGTCCCCGCTTCCGTCCCATCGCTCTTCCATAATTCCACACCAGTCATGCCGTCATTCGCGGTGAAGTAGAGCACGCTGCCCACGCTCGTAAAATTGCGCAATTCTGAGCCATACCTGCCCGTGCGGATATCCTTGACTTGGACCGTCCCTGCTTGGGTGCCATCGCTTTTCCACAATTCAGCGCCATCGATCCCGTCATTGGCCTGAAATAAGAGCGTGCCCTGCAAGTTTGTTTGATTGCTTGGAGCAGAGGGAAAAGTACGGGCGCGATTGTCCATGACACGCACCGTTCCGACCTCTGTCCCATCGCTTTTCCAAAGTTCGTAGTTGCCAACGGCATCGTTGGCGACAAAAAACAGTGTCCCCCCAACTTGAAGCATTTTCTGCGGGGTCGAACTCATTGAGCCAGGGCGAATATCCTTCACGCGGACCGTTCCCGCCTCAGTCCCATCGCTTTTCCAGAGTTCAGTGCCGAGCACATCGTCATATGCTCTGAAATAAATCAGGCCCGCAACATTCGTGAGAGAAGCTGCAGAATAGCCAATTTCTTTGACGCGTACTGTTCCCGCTTCCGTCCCATCACTCTTCCAAAGTCCAGCGCTGCTAAAACCATCGGCCGCTCCGAAATAAAGGATGCCGCCCACGTTCAACAGTGAGGCAGGATTCGAGCTGGACGGGTCGGGAAAAATCTTCTTGACACGGATAGTTCCTGCCTCGGTCCCGTCGCTTTTCCAGAGTTCGAAACCACTAATGCTGTCACGGGCACGAAAATAAACAACTCCCCCTACGTTTGTTAAATAGCTTGGTGTAGAGCTTTGTGTACCCGGATAAATATTCTTCACGAGTAACGTTCCCGCTTCGGTCCCATCACTCTTCCAAAGCTCAACCCCGTTGACGCCGTCGTTAGTGGTGAAGTAAAGCGTTCCCCCAACATCCGTTAAATCTTGGGGATCGAAGCCTGATTCCACCGAAGGACGGGATTTAACGCGCATTGTTCCTGCGGCAGTTCCGTCGCTTTTCCAAAGTTCGGGAGGATTGAATAAGCCGTATTTGGCTGTGAAGAAGATTGTCCCGCCCACATTCGTCAGGACATTCACTGTGGAATTATCGAAAGAGTCGCCGTAGACGTCCTTAACACGAATGGTTCCCGCCTCGGTGCCATCGCTCTTCCATATCTCATCGCCGCTCGCGCCGCTATCGGCGCTGAAGTAGAGCGTTCCCCCTACATTCAAGAGATTGCGCGGTCTGGCGCCCAGTCCAATTGCGTTAATATCTTTAACTCGGACGGTCCCCGTACTGGTCCCATCGCTTTTCCAAAGCTCGTAGCCGGTTACGCCATCATTAGCGCGGAAGAACAGGGTGCCATCCACGTTGGTCAAATAGAGCGGATTGGAACCTATCGCGCCTCCGCGTATGTCTTTTACACGTAATGTCCCTGCGTTCGTCCCGTCGCTCTTCCAGAGTTCATTACCGCTCACGCCGTCATTAGCAACGAAAAACAGCGTTCGGCTCACTTCCGTCAGTTGGTCTATTCCGCTCAAACCTGAACTCGGTGGCAATGGTATAGCGTTGATATCCTTCACCAACTCAAAATCCCCCGCCAACACCGCCCGTTCCTCCAGCGTCTCAATGCGCAGCTTCCGACCGCGAGGATCACCATTGTGAGATTGGTTGCGTTGCGCCATGGGGGATCAGCGGGGGAGTGCGAAGAGCGGGGCACAGATCGATTCGCTCATTCTACCCAGCTTGAGGACCCCGTCGAGCGCTTTTCCCGCGAAAATCCGGAGATCAACGCTGTTCTCAATCACCCCGCGCTCACGCGCGCTGGAACGCAGAAAACTGCGGTGTCAAGTGCTATTTGTAGCCACTTAGAATTCTCAAAATATTCTCCCGTTTGCTCTAGAATGTGGCCACTCGCCACTATACAAAGAAACACGCATGTCGCGTGAGCGCAGCTCATGAGCGAAGTGCGGGAGGGTTCAGCGAATGCCGTCACGGCCGTGACTGCGAACCACCACTCCCACGCTTCGGAAATTCACGCACTCGCGTGACGTGTGCGGGACGGGAAATTAACTGGCCAGGGCCTCCGCGCACGTAACCATCCGCTGCGCGAAAGGTGGGGCGCTTGTTGCCCAGCCGGTTCCCGTCCCCGCGCGAGCGTTTCGATGAGGCGCCTCATCTGTTTTCTTTCCAACCTCTCGCTTCAACTAACCATCGCCATGCGAAATCCAAGAGCCCCTTAACCAGAATTAGCGGCGAGCGGCGACCCCGCCACCACTTTGAACCGCGGCGCCATTACTTCGAGCCGCGGCGCGTCTAGAGGCGGAGCGTACGAACCCAGTTGATCCAACCGGACGCTAGCAGGATTAGTCCTGCCGCGTGCCGGCTGAGGAGCAACTGCGCGCTCCAAAAAAACAAGGCTCGACCCCTCACGATGAGAGGCCGAGCCCTGAAAGTTGTTGCCTTTGAGGGTAGTCTCGGGGCCGAACGCATTTTCGCGCGCCGGTCAGCAGAACGACACTCAGCAGGCAGGTGGTGATCGCCGGAGCGACCCGCCGGTCTCACCGTTTAGGTACGACCACCTCGCTGGCTGGGACTATGATAATCGTTCAAAGACCACCTCCTTTCCTACTAAATCTCAGTTGGTTGGGTGCGAATGCCAGAGACGCGCCCGTCCAACCCGCTAGTAATGCCGTGCCGCGTAAGCACGGCCCTGACTCTGCTTAAAGTATAATCGGCTCCCCCAAATTGGGCAGCGCAGATTTTTCCAGATTTTGGAAAATTTTTCCTGCGGGCGAAGGGCAGGACCGACGAGCCGGCGAACCGGTTCGCGCGGGGGACGGTCAAGGGAAGGAGATTCGGGGGATGAACTTTCGTAGCGGGCTTCGTAAGAATTCCGTTGTGGTAGGGTCAAATGTCCTCCCCCTGAAATCTTACCAGTCCAGCTACGTTGGGAACTATCTCCTTAATTGAAGGGATTCCATCATGAACCGCAAGCAACTGCAGAAACTTGGCGTCCCGCCGTGTTGTGTGAACGCGGCGATTTCTGCGCTGGGTAAGGCGGCCGACGAGGGGCTCGGGTTTGGGCTGAAGGGGCAGCGGGCGAAGGCGCTCGTTGCAGAGGTGCTCGCTCAGCCGCAAGCGTTTACCGGCGACGCGCTGTGGGGGGAGTTTGCGCGCGAACTGGTAGCGGAAAGTGAAGTGGTGGTGCGGCAGCCGGTCTCCTATCGCACGTGGGGCGAAGAAATCGATCCGGCGGCGCACGGGCAGATGCGGCAGGCGTGTGCGGTGCCGAATGCGGTTGGTGCGGCGCTAATGCCCGATGCGCACGTCGGCTACGGCCTGCCGATCGGCGGGGTGCTGGCATGTGAGAACGCGGTGATTCCGTATGCGGTAGGCGTTGATATTGCGTGTCGGATGAAGCTCAGCGTGCTCGACCTGCCGGTTGAAGCTTTTTCAACCCAGCGCAACGGAACAGTACTGCGCAGCCGGATGCGCGAGGCGCTTAACGGCGGCACGAAGTTTGGCGTGGGTGTTGCGCACAACCCGCCGCAGGATCACGCGGTGATGGACGAAGATTGGAGCATCACCCGGATCACGCGCGAGAAGAAGGACACCGCCTGGAAGCAACTCGGCACCAGTGGTTCGGGGAACCACTTCGTCGAGTTCGGCACGTTGACGCTCGCCGAGCGCGCAGAGGATTTGAATCTTGATGCCGGTGAATATGTCGCCCTGCTCAGCCATAGCGGCAGCCGTGGCGCGGGAGCGGCGGTGTGCGCGACCTACAGCCAAATTGCGCAGCGGTTGTTGCCGAAACGCTACCAAGATTTGGGGCGGTTGGCGTGGTTGTCGCTCGATAGTCACGAAGGCCAAGAATACTGGGCGGCGATGAACCTGATGGGCGATTACGCGGCGGCCAACCACGCGGTGATTCATCGGCTGGTGACGAAGCTGCTTGGCGCCCACGTGATTGCCGGGGTGGAAAACCATCACAACTTCGCCTGGAAGGAATGGCATCAGGGGCGGGAGCTGATCGTGCATCGCAAAGGCGCCACGCCGGCGGGCGCCGGAGTGCTCGGCGTGATTCCGGGGAGCATGTCGGCGCCCGGCTTCGTCGTGCGCGGCCGCGGTGAACCGGCCAGCTTCAACAGCGCTTCGCACGGCGCCGGCCGCCAGATGAGCCGCACGCAAGCGAACAACACCTTCCGCTTCAACGCCGTGCAGCGCGAGTTGGCAGCCAGTGGGATCGAGATCATCGCCGCCGGCGCCGACGAAGCGCCAGGCGCCTACAAAGATATTCACAGCGTGATGGCAGCGCAGCAAGATTTGGTGGAAGTGATCGCGCGGTTCGATCCGAAGGTGGTGCGGATGTGTGGGGATGGAAGCAAGGCGGAGGATTAGATTAAGCCCCGGTAGGGGCGGCGGCGCTCAGCCGGGCTGAGCGCTGTTGCCACTCTCGTGGCAAGGCTTGCGGCGCTGGACAGGGAAATCTGGTCGTCGCGGGACAACGAATTGCCCCGAAACGCCCCCCATTTCGCCCCGCCGCGTTCGGAACTCCACTTGGCAAACTCGGAAAATCGGATAATCTTTGCCGACACGCGCTTCGCTATCTGGGGCGTGGCTAACGGGACGTAACGGACTGCCGATTGGATTGGCCCCTGTAATATGACAACGGGAATTGCGGCGATTCTGGCCACCACCGGTTTTCTGGTGGGGGGCGGGTGGTACGAGGCCGCCGCGCATCGCCGCCGGCTGCAGCGCATTCCGGTGCGCATTCATGTAAACGGCACGCGCGGCAAGAGTAGCGTGGCCCGGCTGATTGCGGCGGGCCTGCGGCAGTATGGCATTCGCACCTGCTGCAAGACGACCGGCACGCTGCCGCAGATGATTCTGCCCGACGGGACGGAGTTCCCGGTGTTTCGCCCCGCCGGCGCCAACGTGATCGAGCAGATTCGCATTGTAGATACGGCCTGCGAGTTCGAGTCCGAAGCGCTGGTGATGGAGTGCATGGCGCTGATCCCCGCGCTCCAGTGGTTGTGCGAGAACAAATTGGTGCAGGCGACGCACGGCGTCATTACCAATGCGCGCGAAGACCATCTCGACGTGATGGGCCCCGGTGAACGGGACGTGGCGCTGGCGCTCGCCGGGATGACGCCGGTCGGGGCGAAACTGTTCACGGCGGAACGGGACCACCTCGACATTTTTCAGATGGCGGCCAAAGATCGCGGCAGCGAACTGATCGCGGTCACGGAAGAGGATGTCGCCGCGATCACGCCGCTCGATCTGTCGGGATTCCCGTATGTGGAACACGCGGAGAATGTGGCGCTCGCACTCAAGGTTTGTGCGGACTTGGGCGTAGATAAATCAACCGCGCTGCAAGGCATGTGGAAGGCGAACCCGGACCCCGGCGCCATGACGGCGCACGAGCTGGAGTTCTTCGGCCGACACATCAACTTTGTGAATGGCTTCGCGGCGAACGATCCCGAATCGACCGAGCGCATTTGGAAGATGGCGCTTGAGCGCTATCCCGACGTGAAGCGCCGGATTGCGATTTTCAACTGCCGTGCGGATCGGCCGGACCGCTCGCAGCAACTTGGCAGGGCGATCGCCCAGTGGCCGCCGGCGGATTATTACCTGCTCATCGGCACGGGGACGTACCTGTTCGGCAAGGCGGCGATCGAAGCGGGGATTGATTCGCTCAAGCTGGTGTTTGCCGAGGACCGGAAGGCGGACGAGATTTTTGAACGGATCATCGAGCTGTCGGACCGCTCGGCTCTGGCGATGGGGATGGCGAACATCGGCGGCATTGGGCTCGACGTGGTGCGGTATTTTGCAAACCGCAGCACGACGCGGATTTTCAAGTAACGGGATAACATCATCATCGGGAGGGCAACGCTCCGCGGAGCCCGTCCTGATGAAAAACATAAGACTGCAAATCGACTTATTTTCCTGCATGGGCTCCGCGGAGCGTCGCCCTCCCAATCGCTTCGCCTTCCCACAACATTCATAAGCATTATGGACCTGATTAGCGTTTCCATCGGCGTGGGGTTGGCGGTGAGCCTGCTCTTTTCGGAGCTGTTTGGCTTGGCCGCGGGCGGCATGGTGGTGCCGGGGTACATTGCGGTGTACCTGAACCGGCCGGTGGATATTGCGCTCACCATTCTCTGCGCGCTGGCGACGTATTTCGTGGTGCATTTGCTTTCAACGTTCATCATCATTTACGGCAAACGCCGCACGGTGCTGATGATTTTGTTCGGATTTCTCTTGCGGACGCTGTTCGATTACCTGCCGCTAAGTTTCGCCTACGAGTACTTGGCGCCGAATGCAATGGCGGGGACGACCGATCCCACCACGATGGCAGGTTACGGCCAAGTGGTGGACCAGTTCAAGGTGATTGGGTTTATTATTCCGGGGCTGATTGCAATCTGGATCGATCGGCAGGGGATGGTTGAAACGCTCAGCGCGCTCACCGCCGCGGCAGTGGTCGTGCGGCTGATTTTGATTTTGTTTTTCGGCATTAGCCTCAATCTTTGAGTTTCGACTTTTTCGTTATGAAGAAAATCTATTGGCGTCCGCGAGCCGTTTCCCGCACAGCCTTGGTGCTGATTGCGCTGGGTTCGCTGGTGGGCTTATTTGTGGTGGAGTTGGGTAAGCGGGAGCAAGACCGCCCCTACTTCGAAGAAAAGATGGCGGCTGCGCAGAAAGCACAAGAAGCGTTTGAAGCGATTAAGGCGGAACGCAACACGTTAGGCCCGCCGATTGATCCGGAAGTTGATCCTTCGGAATCGGGGATTATTGGTCTGCCGATGTCGGCGGTCACCAGCGTGAAGGGGGTGCTCGCAGCGAAGCAAACGGCGGCGAATCCCAACTTCGCCGCCGCCGTGGTGGACATGCTCAAGGAAGCGGGCGTCCAGGAGGGCGATGTCGTGGCGCTCGGCTGCAGCGGCTCGTTCCCGTCGCTCAATTCATGCGCTTACGCGGCGTGCGAGACCCTCAAACTGGAGCCGATTGTCATCTGTAGCGCCAGCGCCAGTGAGTGGGGCGCCAACGTGCCCGATCTAATGTGGATTGACATGGAGCGCATCCTCAACAAGGCGGGCGTGTTCCAGACGCGTTCGATTGCGGCTTCAGTGGGGGGCGATGATGACATGGGCCGCGGCCTCACCGAAGAAGGAGTGAAGATCGTCACCGAAGCGATTACCCAACGCAATCAGCTCCCGCTGATTCGGCTAAGCGATGAACAGATTGAAACGCTTAGCCCGACCGAACGCTTCGATGCGATTGTTGCCGACCGCCTGTCGCGTTACCGCAAGGCGGCGGGGGGCAAACCGATCAAGGCGTACATTAATATCGGTGGCGGCGCCATTTCATCGGGGCGGGCAATTGGCAAGCAAATGTTTCGCGCGGGCCTGAACACCCGTCCGCCGGGACGCTTGCAGCAGCTCGATGGCGTGATGCCGCAATTGATTGACGAAGGCATCCCGTGTCTGCACTTGGTTCACGTCACTGACCTGGCGGCCCGGTACCAACTGCCGATCCAACCGCAAGAGGCGCCGAGTGTGGGCGAAGGGGGCGTGTTCCGCGGCATCGATTACTACCGCCCGCTGGTGATTGGCGTGTTGGTAACCGTGCTCGCCATGCTGTACGGCTTCATCCGCAGCGACATCGGCTTCCGCCTGCTCCGCGGCGCCGCGCGGAAGAAGCGTGAAGGGCATCCGGAGCCGATGGTGTAGGTTGGTGAGTCGTGACTGGTGAGTCGTAAAACGAAAAACGCTGACGATTCATGCCAGTCACTCACGAATAACTATTCACGAATCACTACTCACGAACTTGACCGACGAATCCACCTACCTCTGTGATTCTTGCGGCGAGGAGATCGTCGTGCCGATTGATTTGTCGGCGGGCGAGGAGCAGGAGTATGTGGAGGATTGCCCCGTCTGCTGCTGCCCGAATGTGGTGCATGTGGAGGTGGACGATTCGGGCGACGTGCGAGTGTGGGCGGAGGCGGAGTAGAGTTCGGTTCTATGGAACGTCGAACTCCCGAAATTCACCGGCTGCCAGCACACTTAGCTTGTGTGCTACGTCATCGGCTACTTTTTCGATCCGCGGCCAACTGGTGGTCGACAGAACCAGAACCGCGATCTGTCGCTGAGTAAGATTCTGCTGATACTTCAGTCGCCGATCTGTTGTAATCAGGATTTCAAATTCAGCCTGTTCGGCTGCAGCGATCAACTCCCCATTGCTCAATTGCTGCTAACCCAACTCGAATGCAGTTGAGACCTCGCAAACACTCAGGCGCTGTCTCAGGGGCGCTGGTACGCCGTGGTCGAACAGCACCTTCATGCGCACACACCCTGAGCGGCATGTTCAAGAACGGTGCGAGCTTGATCAGAGCTAACGCCTGGAAACCATTCGACGAATTGCTCGAGCGCGGCGCCGGCCTCGAGGTTCTCGAACAGCGCAGAAACGGGGATGCGCGTTCCACGAAACACCCAGGCGCCGCTCATGATGGCGGGTGATCGTTCAACCACAGGGCAATCGGACCAATCGAGCATGTCTGTACTGTACGAGAAGCAGGCCTAAAGTCAAGTTTCTCGCAATGGTCGAGCCAAATTTGGTCGCCAGTCAGTCTGGAGCCCGCCCCGGCGCGAACTACAATTGAGGAGTCTCGTTCACCGCCGAATCCTCACGCTTAGAGTTCCCACGCCATGTGCCGCTCCATCACGTTTGCCCCCGGCAAGAAAGTTAAACTCGCGGACATCGATCCGGCCGGCGTGCAGGGCGATTGGACGAAAGAAACGGCCGCCGAGCGCGTGAAGGAAAATTCACTGGTCACGCAGGGGCTCGCCGACATTCTCTACGCCGAAAATCGCCACGCAGTGCTGCTGGTGCTGCAAGGGATGGATACGTCGGGCAAAGATGGCGCCATCCGCACGGTGATGAGCGGGATCAATCCGCAAAGCTGCCAGGTCACCTCGTTCAAAGTGCCGAGCTCCGAAGAACTCGACCACGACTTCCTGTGGCGCATTCACCACGCCACTCCGCGGCGGGGCAACATTGGGGTGTTCAATCGGTCGCACTACGAAGACGTGCTGGTGGTGCGAGTTCACAACCTTGTGCCGGAGAAAGAATGGAAAAGCAGGTACCAACGGATTAATGAGTTTGAAGAGCTGCTTGTCGACGGCGGCGTGACCTTCATCAAATGCTTTCTGCACATCAGCAAGGATGAGCAGAGGAAACGGCTGCAAGCGCGGATCGACGATCCGCTCAAGCGCTGGAAGTTCGCCGTCGGCGACATCGACGAGCGCAAGCTGTGGCCCAAGTACCAGCAGGCGTATGAGGATGCGCTCTCGAAATGCAACACCGAGCTAGCGCCGTGGCACATCGTGCCGAGCGATCGCAAGTGGTACCGCAACTTGGTAGTGAGCGAGCTGTTGCGCAAGACGCTTGAGAAGCTGAACCCCAAAGTGCCAGCGGCCGATCCGAAACTGGATGGGCTGGTGATTGAGTAGCGACTGAGGACTGAAGGAGCCCCCCTTTTTTGGGGATAAGGGGCAACGCAGACCGCGGGGCAGTGGAGAAACGCCTCACCAATTGCAATCGTTTCTCCGCCGCCCCGTGGACTTTGTTAAAGTCCGGCTCCGTCTATCTGCTACTCGCCCTTTCTGGTCGACTTCCCCGGCACAGTTTATCTGACGGGTACGATTGGCTTCGCGGCGGAACTTCTGGGGCGCCGTGGGCGAAACGCCGATGCTAGCTGTGTGACTCCTCGGGCCGTGGGAATCCCCAGCGGCCGCCACGGATGACGAGTCCGCCACACCCTCGGCTGGCCACCAATTGGCCGGAAAAGCTGGGAGAGAATCGCTGGCGGGACTTCGGGTTGGACGGAACTGACCAGTTTGCCGAGTCTGCTTATTTTTTGGCGCCGCACGGTTTGCGGCGACTGGTTATAATTCGTTCATCCATTGTCGGTTATCTAACTGGCGGTCATCCGGAGAGAGGAAATCACATGCAAATTCACGGCACAACACACGCTCACGGTCCGCAAGGTTTGCAGGGGCCGCACCGTGCGAAGCCCGCAGCAGAAGCCCAAGGGCCCGCCGCGAAGGGACCGGTCGATCAATTGGACATCTCGCCTGCCGCCCAAGCCGCCCTCGATGCCAGCTCCGCTCTCCAGGATGCGTCGGGCATCCGCAGCGATTTGGTGAACCGCATTCGCCAGGAAATCGCCGGCGGAACGTACGAAACCCCGGCGAAAATCGACGCGGCACTCGAACGGCTGCTTGATGAGCTGGGTTAATTCACGGTTGGTTGTCGCTGGTGCTCGGCGAATCTAGAATACGGCTATGTCGAGCGAATACGCCCTAGGTGAAGTGCAGGTCTCATTGAATCCGCAGGAGCGGTTCGAGGAGTATCTGCAAAGTCGCGGCAAGCGGATCACCCAGCAGCGGCGGATTCTAATCGACTACGTCTTTTCCCGGCACGAGCATTTCGATGCCGACGAACTGATCGCCGCCTTAGGCAAGGAACTCAAGGGCGAACGGGTTAGCCGGGCGACGGTGTATCGTACGCTGGAAGAACTCGTCGAAGCAGGCCTCTTACGCACCATCAACCTTGCCGGCCGGGCCGTTTACGAACACGACTACGGCTACCCCCAGCACGATCACCTGCACTGCGAACTTTGTGATTCCCTCATCGAGTTCCAAAGCGACGCGTTCAACGAACTGCGTAATGCCGTCGCCGCCGAACATGGCTTCCGCGTGACCGGCCACCGCCTAATCATCAACGGTGTCTGCGAGTCGTGCTCCCAAAAACGCCACCGCCGGAAGAGTCCGCTCGATCTCATCTGAAGAAACAAGAATTGGGGACGCGGATTAGCGCGAATAAGAAGAATAAAGGGAACACTAATCAGCACTAATTTCTACTAATCTGAAGAAGTTCATTTTCTGATTAGCGTCGATTAGTGCTGATTAGTGTTCCCTTTTTTCTTATCCGCGTTCTTCCGCGTCCCCTATCGTCATTCCTGGAAAGACCATGCCGAATCAACTCGAAGCGTTGAAATCCTTCACCAAGGTCGTTGCCGACACGGGGGACTTCGAGCAGATGCGACAGTATGCGCCGCAGGATGCGACGACTAATCCGTCGCTCATTTTGGCGGCCGCTTCGCAGCCGGCTTACTCGGCGCTCGTCGATCGCGCGGTGGCGGGACAGAAGTCTTCGAAGCTCACCGGACCAGCACTGTGGAATGAAATCATCGACGATTTGTTGGTGCTGTTCGGCGTTGAGATTCTCAAAATCGTGCCGGGACGTGTTTCCACCGAGACCGATGCGCGGCTTTCGTTCGACACCGCGGGCACGATTGAAAAAGCGAAGAAGCTGATCGGGCTCTACGCTAAGCAAGGAATCGATCGCAATCGCGTGCTCATCAAAATCGCCAGCACGTGGGAAGGCATCCGGGCGGCGGAGGTGCTTGAGCGCGAAGGGATTCACTGCAATTTGACGCTCCTTTTCTCACTGCCGCAGGCGGTGGCGTGTGCGGAGGCCGGGGTGCAGCTCATTTCGCCGTTTGTCGGCCGGATACTCGATTGGTACAAGGCGGCGGAGAAACGGGACTTCGCCCCGCACGAAGACCCCGGCGTCCTCTCCGTGCGCGAGATTTACCACTACTACAAGCACTTCGGCCACGCGACCGAAGTCATGGGCGCGAGCTTCCGCAACAAGGGCGAGATCGTGGAACTGGCAGGCTGCGATCTGCTGACGATCAGCCCGGCGCTGCTCGGTGAGCTCGCCGCCTCGAACGAACCACTCACGCGCAAGCTCGATCCCGCCGCGGCGCGCGATGCGAAGATCGAACGGCTGGTGCTCGATGAGAAAACGTTCCGTTACTTACTGAACGACAACGCGATGGCGACGGAGAAGACGGCCGAAGGCATCCGCAAGTTCTCGGCGGATATTGTGAAGCTGGAGCAGTTAGTCGCGAAACGGGCTGGTTGACTTTGGTAGCACGGGACCGAAGTCCCGTGCGGAAGCCGCACATCTCGCACGGGACTTTGGTCCCGTGCTACACACGCAACTCATCGCCCCGGCTGATTTCTTGCTTGTACTTCGCGCGGATCGGGGCGATCACTTCGGATAAGAACTCGTCTACCTGTTCCGCGCTGCGGCCGGTGAGAGTGGCGCCGTTCATGTGGGCGGCGAAGTCGGCGGAGGCGAACGCGGGGTCGGCCTTGAGTCTCGCAATAAGGTCGTTATCGCCCCCTGCTTGCTTCACCACCGCGGCGGCGGCTTGGCTGTGCTGGCGGATCCGTTCGTGCAGCTCTTGGCGGTCGCCGCCCGCGGCCACCGCGTCCATCAGGATGTTTTCGGTCACCATGAACGGCAGTTCGGCGGCTAGATTGCGCGCGATGACTTGTGGATAAACTACCAAGCCTTCGGCAACGTTTTGGTAGACGTTCAGCACGGCGTCGATGCCGAGGAACGCCTGCGGCAGGGTGAGCCGGCGATTGGCGCTGTCGTCGAGCGTGCGTTCGAGCCACTGGGTGGCGTGCGTTTGGGCGGCGTTCGCGGGAAGGCTCATCACGAACCGCGCGAGGCTGCAGATCCGCTCGGCCCGCATGGGGTTCCGCTTGTACGCCATGGCGCTCGAACCGATTTGGTCCTTCTCAAACGGCTCTTCCACTTCCTTGCGATGCGCGAGCAGCCGCAAATCGGTGGCCGCTTTGTGAGCGCTCGCCGCGATGCCGGCCAAACAATCGAGCACCTGCGTATCAACCTTCCGCGGGTACGTCTGCCCGGTGACGGCGTAGCTTTCGGCAAAGCCCATCTTTTCCGCCACGCGGCGTTCAAGCTGCCGCACTTTGGCGTGGTCGCCGTGGAAAAGCTCGAGGAAACTCGCCTGCGAACCGGTGGTTCCTTTGGTGCTGCGTGCGGCAAGCGTGCCGAGCCGATGTTCGATCTCGGTTAAATCGAGCACCAAGTCGTACACCCACAAGCAGGCGCGCTTACCGACGGTCGTCGGTTGCGCGGGTTGGAAGTGAGTGAAGCCGAGCGTCGGGAGGGCACGGTGCGTTTCGGCGAACTTGGCGAGGGCGTCGATCACACTCACGAGTCGCCGGCGCACGAGTTCTAGCGATTCGCGCAGCAGGATGAGGTCGGCGTTGTCGACGACAAAATTGCTGGTCGCCCCGAGGTGAATAATGCCGCGAGCCGAAGGGCAGACATCGCCGTAGGCGTGAACGTGCGCCATCACATCGTGCCGCAGCTTCTTTTCGTAGGCGTCGGCCGCCGCGAAGTCGATGTTGTCCACATTGGCGCGCAATTCCGCCAATTGGGCCGGTGTGATGGCGATGCCGAGTTCGGCCTCCGCTTCGGCGAGCATCACCCACAACCGCCGCCACAAACCAAACTTGCGCTGGGCGCACCAAAGCGTGGCCATTTCGCGCGAAGCGTAGCGGGTGATGAGCGGGTTGTCGTAGGTGTCGTGCATGAGCGTGAATCGTGAATGGTGAGTGGTGAGTGGCGAATCGCGAGAGGTGGACCGAAAATCTTCCCGATTCACGACTCACCAATCACTAATCACCTCCCCTACATATTCGTCAAATCATCCTCCGCCCGAATCCCCACCAGCCGATCGAGCGCCGCCCCCACGGCTTGCGCTTGCGCCGGGGTGTGATCCTTCCGCAGGTACACGCGGCAGGTGCGATGGGCCAGCGGGAGTTGTTCGAACAGTTTGTCGTCGGTCAGCGGCGAGACCTTGCCGGTCGCTGGTTTGTAGAGGAAGTTTTGGCCGGCGGTGGCGGCGAGGCTGTCGGGGCGGTAAATGTGGCGGGGGAGGTCGATCTTGATTTCCAAGGCCCCAAATTCGCTCGGCAACTCGGCGCGAATCTTTTGTTCGACCAAACTCTCGCTGCTGAAAATGCTTGTCTGCTCGGCATGGTCGGGGCCGAACGTGAGGTTGCGCTCATCGACGGTGATCCAATCGACCTGCCGTTCAAGCAGCCGGTCCCACCGCTGGCCGAGTTCACGTTTGCGCGGATCATCGCTCGCGCTCCAGCGCGAAACATCTACCAGCAGGGACCATTCGGTAAGACCGCGGTAGGCGGCCAAATGTTCGAGGGGGTTGCCGGGGAATAAAAGCTCTCGGCTATCTCGAAATAGTTCGGCGAGCGTCAGGTCGATCGCCCGCACGGTGCGGTGGAAATAGACGGCCCGGAACAGCTCGCTGCGGACCTGCATGAACTTCAGCAGCGCGTTGATGCCGCGGGCGTGGATCGTCAGGCCTTTCGGCGTAAAGAAGCTGTAGCGCAATAGCCGTTCGAGATCGTAGGCCCGTTCGCTGTAGCCGCTCATGTAGGCGTCCCGCAGGACAAAGTCCATGTTATCGACGGTATACACCCCGCAGAACAAACTTCGCAGCAGCACCAGCCACTTGGGGTGGTCGCCGGAGTCGTGTGATTTCGGCCGCTGGATGAGGAAGGCGATTTGAGCGGGGTCGATCCGCTCGCCGACGCCGAGTTCGCTGCTGGGGCAGCGGCGCACCTCGCGCAGCAAATCGCCCAGTTCGTGGACGATGATGTGGGCGCCGAGCATCTCGTGCGTCAGCTTGTACGCCTTCAAAAAATGAGCATCGAAGAAGTGACCAAACGGGCCGTGGCCGACATCGTGCAGCAGGGCCGCGAGTCGCGCGAGGCATTCGACGTACCCGCGGCTCGGCACTTGACCTTGGCACGAATCGGCGAGCGAGTCGTACATGCCGGCCACCACGCGGCTGGCCATGTGCATGGCGCCGACGACGTGCTGAAACCGCGTATGCTCGGCCGACGGATAAACCCACCAGGCGGTTTGCAACTGGTGAATCTGCCGCATCCGCTGGAGCCACGGATGATCCAAGAGGGTGCGCTCCGCCACTTCGCCGGCAGGAACCTGCGATACGAAGGGAATGTACCCGTGAATCGGATCGTGGCACAAACTTTCGCGGTTAAAGTCCTTCATTATGACGTATTTTAAGAGATAGGAGATAAGGGGGATAGAGTGGAGATACGGGGGATGAATGCTGTTGGGGCGAAGCTGGTGGGAGTAGATTGCCGTTCGAGGGGGGAATGACCAATTCACAAGCCGAAATGACCACTGAGATTTTGTAGTGCGATTGTTTTGACGCCGTAGTTTTAATTGGTCATTTCGGCTTGGTCATTGGTCATTCGCGCAAAACTTCGGCTTTCCATTCACATAACTCTCCGCAAGGACATTCATCCCCCTTATCTCCTTTCCGAATTCGCGTGACAATCAAGTTATGCTCGCACATGGAAGGAACTCGGCGGTGATTCGACTTCTGATCTTGATCGCGCTCTTCGCTACAAGCGCGAGTGGCGCTACGTTGCAACTGAAGGATGGCCGCACGCTGCGCGGGGATGTGACGAAGGTCGGCGGAGTGGCGGAGGATCCGCTGCAACCGGAGAAGGGCGCCGGGGAGGTGCCCGTCACGCAGATTGTGATGGTGGACGACGGGCTGCGGCGCACCTTTGTGCATACCACACAGGTCGCCAACATCATCGATGCGGACAACGAGCAGGAAGTTAAGATTCGCGTCTGGCAGAATCATGCGGAGCGCGGGGCGGCGCTCGGCGCCATCGGGCGGATGATTCGCGTCACGCCGTTCGACCAGTATGGGCGGCGGATTTACGAGATGGCGGCGCCAGGTGGCTCGCTAGCCGTGGTGCAAGGGATCACCGAAATCACGCCCACTTACACGCGCGTGCGTGGACTGCAGGGCGAACCGCGCAGCTACTTGTGGGACATGCGGCTGGCGACCAGCAGCATCCCGCGTGAAACGCTGTCGCTGGTGCTGGCCGGGGCGGTGTCGCAAAGCGATGTGGACGCCCGGCTGCAAGTCGTGCGGCTGTACCTGCAAAGCGAGCGCTATCGCGATGCGCGGGCGGAACTCGAGAAGGTGATCGCCGATTTTCCGGAGATGCAGGACCTGGGCGCCGACGTGCGGCAACTCCGCCAGCTCGCGGCCGAAAGCATTTTGGATGAGATCAAACTTCGGCGCGGCGCGGGACAGTTCGAGCTGGCGCGCACGTTGCTCGCTAACTTCCCGGCGGACGAAGTGGCAGGCGTCACGCTGCAAGAAGTGCGCGAGCTTTTGGATGCGCTCGAGGCTTCCGATCGCGAACGGGCTGAGATGCTCGCCGCACTCAAAACGACCGTTAGCAAAATCGCCGAGCCGAGTGCAAAGGAAGTTGCGCTCGCCGTTGAAGCGGAGATTTCGGCCGAACTGAACGAAGCTTCGCTGCCGCGGATGGCGGCGTTCAAGCAGCTTTCCAGCGGGCCGGCGCTCGATGCGAATCAGCAACTTGCGGTGGCGATCAGCGGGTGGCTATTGGGCGCCGATCAAGCGATTGATAACTTGCAGACGTCACTCGCGCTCTATCGGCTGCGCGATTTGGTGCGGCAGTATCTGCGCGAACAGGCGGCGGTTAACCGGGCGGCGATGCTCACTGAAATTCGCGATTTGGAAGGTTCATCGGTCGAGAAGATCGCGCAGCTTTTGAAACTGATGAAGCCGCCGTTTCGGTTGCCGCCGTCGAAACAGCGCGGCCCCGGTTGCTACGAACTATCGGCGCCCGGGCCGGAAGGCGAAGCGGACATCCCCTACTGGGTGCAGTTGCCGCCGGAGTACGATCCGCTGCGGAGTTATCCAACGATCGTCACGCTCTGCGGGCAAGGTTTTTCGCCCACCACGCAGCTCGATTACTGGGCGGGCGCTCCGAATCCCGAGCTAGGCAGGCGCGGTCAAGCGATGCGGCATGGGTACATTGTGTTGGCGGTTGATTGGCAAAAGCCGCACCAGTTTGCGTACAACTATTCGCTGGCCGAACATCGGGCGGTGCTCGCCGCGCTGCGGGATGCGCAGCGGCGGTTGGCCATTGATACCGACCACATCTTCCTCACCGGGCACGACATGGGGGGCGATGCGGCCTGGGACATTGGCCTCGCGCACCCTGACCTGTGGGCGGGCGTGCTGCCGATTCTCGCGGTGGCGGATCGGTACGTCGGCTGGTACTGGGAGAACGCCACCAACTTGCCCTTCTACGCGGTGGAGGGGGAACTCGATGGCGGCAAGCTGGCCAAAAGCGCCCGCGAGTTCGACCGCTACCTGCGGCCCAAGTTCGACGCCACCGTGGTTGAGTACCTGGGCCGCGGCCACGAAAGTTTCAGCGACGAGATTCTGCGCATGTTCGACTGGATGGGCCGGCGCCGCCGACCGCCCACGCCGCAAGAGTTTGAAGTGAGTACGCTCCGCCCGTGGGACAATTTTTTCTGGTGGATTGAAGCGCACCAGTTTCCACCCAAGCTACAACTCGACCCCCGCGCCTGGCCGCCGAAGCGCGGTACTCGCGCGGCGACCGTCCGCGGCCGCCGCTACGAAGACAACCGCCTCGCCGCCAACACAGCCGCCGCGGGGCTGACGTTATGGCTCTCGCCCGACGTGGTGAACTTCGAGCAGCCGATGGAAATTCAAGTGAACAACCGCCGCGTGATCGGGAGGAGCGATAACGTGGAACCTGATCTCGGCGTGCTTCTGGAAGACGCGCGGAGCCGGGGGGATCGGAAGCATCCGTTTTGGGCGCGGGTGGAGTGGCCGTAAGCGATGGACAAACACGAAAAAATTGGGTGTGCCCTGTTGACTGCCGCCGTTCTCTTGCCGCTTGCAATTTGGATTGGTTACGAAATCGCATCGGCTCGACGTATGGCTGAATATTCAGCCCAACGCGCTTTGCTGGTTGAAGCGGGGAGGCTGCTCGATGAACATTATCGACAGCACGGGCGATACCCCGATTCCTTGGAGGGATTGAAATTCACTTATCCCGATGGCGGCGATGAAGAGACTCTCGCCGGGATGCGTTATGAAACGGATGGTGCGCATTTCACAATCACTGCGCGCAGTGTGTGGAATGGCGAAGAGCTACGCGAAGAGCGGCAATCCGAGAATGCCAGATGATCGACCCAGAAGTATTGCGACGAGTGACGGATGCTGTGGAAGCATGCTGGAACGAAGGCTCGCCGGTAGCGGGTCAGTGTGCCGAAGATTGGCAAAGAACTGCCGAGATCGCAATTCGCCGTATCAACTCGTTCGCTCGACGTGAAGTACCAGCAGGCAACCATCAAGCACAGGTCAATGATTTGGCACTCGGGCTAATTCAGGCGTTCGAAGATCAGCCTAAGCTGGTAGGTCCCCTTCTAATCGATTATGAGTATGTTGCGGAGAAAGTGCTTGATGCAGCGCGTAGTTAATTCGTACTAACCGCGCAAAAAAAGCGGAGCCCCGAATCACTCAGGGCTCCGCTCGAGTTGTTAGCGCACGTTAGTGGCAATAGCGCGGGGCGATGTAGAACCCACCGTAGGGAACGTACGCCGGACCGCTGGGGCCGAAGCCAACGCCGTAGCCCTGATATCCATACACTGGCGGGCGGTAGAAGCTTTGCACGCGGATACCGCTGTAGCCGCCGTAGCCATAACCACCGAAGCCGCCGTAGCCATAGCCGTAGCTCGGTTGCTGCGAGTACCACTGGCGTTGGACGATCTGCCGCGGCGAGTAGTTGTGGCGGTAGAAGTGCCGGCGATCATCGGCCAGCTCTTCTTGCTGTTCACGCCAATCCTCGTGGGCTTCTTCCTGTGCTTCGCGTAGGTCTTCGAAGTATTCTTCGCGGTCTTCTTGGTAATCTTCCCAATCATCGTCGTCGGCCCGCACCGCGGAGGTGAAGCCGCCGAGGAGCGTGAGCGACAGAGCGAAGGGCAGCAGTAGTTTGGACATGTTTGGGTCCCCCTAAAAATCGAGTGGCAAGGTTCGCTACCCAAGGGGCCGACCTCAATTGAGCCGGATGTTTCTTGGTGCTGGCAATGCTTAGTGCATGCGGCGTGCCAATCGCTGGATTTTACGCAATCGGCCGAGATTGACGAGATCGTCGGCACTGCGGCCTCCGGAACTGTCGCAGGGTCGCGACACGCGCCATCGAATCGAGTGCGCCTACTTAGAGGAATCCACGCCGAGCACTTCACCCAGCCGCCGGAGCATGAGCGCCCCCAATTCGCGGCGGCGGGCGGCTTCGTCCGAATCCCAGGTGCGGCGGATGCGCTGCCGGGCGGCGGTAAGCTGGGGGGCTTTGGGGTTACGGGCGGTTTTAAGATGCGTCGCTGTGGCAAGTGCGGGCATGATGTGCTCCTCCGGTGAGTGCGTGGCGAAAACAACGAATCGACACCGCGGTCTGCCCCGACCGCACACGCTTCTACGCAGCGCGCGCGGCGATGGTTCGCAGTGATCGTCAATCCTGCAAATCGTCGAACCCCACTGGGGGGTTAGTTTCGCTCGCCGATTTGCCGCCGCGAAGGACGTCGGCCACCAGAAAGACGCCGGCGACGAGGGCACCGCCAAGGTAGCCGATAGGAATGCCGAAAATCCAACCGCAGATTAGCGCAAACACCGTCAAACCAGTCACGCCATCGATCAAGCTGATAATCACCGGTGTGACGATTCCGCAGTACACAACACCGGCAATTCGCGAAACGCTGCGCGGGCAGCTTTGCTCGTAGATCGCCTGCGCCGCGGCCAACCAAACCAACAGCCCGGCGAGCCACAACTGCACGCCGGGATGGACTTCGAGCATCGCCATTAGGCCGAAGCCGAGCGAGAAGAGGACGAACAGCACTAGGATCGTTGCGAGGTCGAACCGCTGCCGGGCGCCGTAGACTTTGGGCGACGGTGTGATCGGCTCGAGGATAACCGGCTCCAATTCAACGGGCTCGAGTTCGACCGGCGATGTGGCGGGTTCGCTCATGTCGCGACCGGAGCGTGAGACTTCTCGACGAGCCGCGCTAGTAGTTCGCTCGCGGCGCCCGAATCGATTGCGGTGGCGGCAAGCTTGGCGGCTTCGGCAGGCCCCGTATTAGCAGACGCGGCACTCCGGCCGGCGGCGATGAGGCCGGCGGCGGCGTTGGCGATGACGATGTCGCGCGGGGCGCCGGGCTGGCCGGCGAGAATCTGGCGGATCACCTCGGCGCTGTGGGCGGGGCTTTCGACTTCCAACGCGGCGAGTTCACCACGTGATACGCCGAAATCGTCGGGCGTCCAGCGGAACTCGCGCTCGCCGGCCTGCGTGACTTCGGTCACTTGGGTGGCGGTGGTGATGCTCACATCCCCAAGACCGTCGTCACCGCACACCACCAGCGTGCGCTGGGTGCCAAGCCGGGCGATAGCGCCGGCGAGTAGCGGCCGCAGTTCGGGCCGGCCGGCGCCGAGCAACTGAAACTCCGCCCGCGCGGGATTCGCCAACGGGCCCAGGACATTAAAGATCGTCTTGATGCCGAGTGCCTTCCGCACTTCGCCCACATGTTTCATCGCGGGGTGCATCAGCGGGGCGAAACAGAAGCAGAGCCCGAGCTCTTCCAAACACGCCTCCACCTGCGGCACGGTGGCGGCGATGTTCACCCCCAGTTCGGCGAGCACGTCGGCCGACCCGGTGCGGCTGGTGATGCTGCGGTTCCCGTGCTTGGCGACGGGCACGCCGGCGGCAGCCGCCACAATGGCTGCGGTGGTGCTGATGTTGAACGTCTTCGACCCGCCGCCGCCGGTGCCGCAAGTGTCGAGCAGCCCCGTGCGTGAGGACCGAATGGGCGTCATGTGCTGCCGCAGCGCCGCCGCGGCGCCGGCGATTTCGTCGACCGTTTCGCCCTTGGTCGCCAGTGCGGTCAAGAGCAGCGCGATCTCGGCTCTGTCAGCCTGCCCGCTGACCAACCAGCCAATCGCCGCCTGGGCCTCGTCAAACGACAGGTCCTGCCCCGCGGAAACCTGGCCGATGGTAGCGGTTAAGTTCGTCATAGAGGAAAAAAGCCTTGTTGAGATTCACTAGCACTTACGACTAGAATACACAGCGGTTACGGCAAAGGAATGGACCGCGGATTTGCGCGGATGCGGCGGATACGCACGGATTTGGGGCTTTGTTATTCGGGCGGCATTTTTTACTTTGTGACCAACGCACGGGGCAAATGAAGGCGATTGAGTTGGAATAACTCATCTACTGTAAAAACTTCGTAAAATCCGCGCGTATCCGCCGCATCCGCGATCATCCGCGTCCCCCATCTTCCTCCTTCTCCAACCTAAGACACAAGCATGGCGCGGAAAGTGATCCTTGATATGGACCCCGGGATCGATGACGCCGTGGCGCTCTGCCTGGCGCTGGCCGATCCGCGGCTGGAGGTGATTGCCGTCACGGCCACCGGCGGGAACGTTTCACCCCGGCAAGCGACGCGCAATGTGCAGGCGATTATCGAACGGATCGACCCGCCGCGCTGGCCACGCATCGGCGCTGCCGAGAGCGAACAACTGCTGCGGACCGACGCCCGCGAACTGTACGGCGCTGAAGGCCTGGGCGATGCCGAGTTCACGGTGGCGGAACTGCACAACCGGCACCCATCCGTCAAGGTGCTGAGCGAAGAGTTGCGGCAAGCGCCGGGCGAGATCACCGTCGTTTGCAGTGGCCCGCTCTCGAACTTATCGGCGCTTTTTCAGCGTGAACCCGAGACGGCCGCGATGATTAGCGAACTGATCGTGGTTGGTGGCTCGGTGGCCGTTGGCGGAAACATCACGGCGGCCGCGGAGTTCAATATTTATTGCGACGCCGAAGCGGCCCAGCGCGTGCTGCGCGCCAAAGTGCCGACAACCGTAGTTACGCTCGACGCCACGCAAAAGTTGGTCTTACGGTACGACCTGCTCGACATGCTAAGGAGTCGCGAGACGCGGACGGCTAAACTGCTTGCCGCGATTCTGCCGGGGCTGTACCACATTTATCGCCAGCGCTACGGCATGGAAGGAGTTTACCTGCACGATGTGGCAGGCGTGGTGGCGGCGATGCACCCGGAACTTTTCACCACCAAGGCGCTCTACGGCGAGGTTGAAGTCACCGGCGAACTCACCCACGGCGCCACGGTGTTCGATCGCCGCCCGCAACCGGAAGGAGCGCCGAATATGGACGTGGCGCTGGAGCTCGATGCGGCGGCGGTCAGGGATTGTATTTTTCGGGGGCTGGATCACGGGGAATGAGCGCCCGTTTTATTCAGTCAGGGGCGCATGCGCGGGGCCGCGATTTGGTGATCCGGCCGCGGCGACGGCTGAAGAAGGCGAGCGGTGAGGAAAAAGAGTTCTGACCCCGCTTATTCCTGCCCCCTTTTATTCTCGACACAAGGCAGTGACTTGTCACCGAGAGATCATGATGATGCGACGCTTTCACTTTGCATTAATTGGCGGAGTTACAGGCGCAGTTACAGTCGTTTTTCTGTTGGCTTGGGTGATTATTTCCGGGCACTTGTCGAGGCAAGAAAAGTATCTGCGCGAGAAGGTAGTCGACGAAAACACGCTCAGAAGTCTAGTGACAGAGATAACTAAAGTTGCCAAAGAAAACGGTGAGCTTCCAGCCAATCAATCTGCTTTAGAAGAAATACTCGGACATAAATTACCACTTGTGCATGTGGGATCACAGCTCAGCCAGATTGATTATATGCGATTAGAGAGTACTTATATTTTGGAGTCGTTTTCCTATTGGGGAACACGACGTTACAGGAGTGATCAAGACGTCGTGACTTGGGAATTTTCGGACTAGGGAGGATTTAAGGGGACGCAGCTCAATTATCCCCTACTTGTCCATTTTCACTTTTCCGCGGCCATTCTTGCCAGTCGTCGAAACGAAAAGAATGCACCCTGGGAAATAACCAGCAGCGCGAATGTCGTCGGCTCTGGTACGGTTTGCAAGGTGATCCCACGAACTGCGAGCACGGGATTAACTCTCCCGATCGAGGCCAGCGACTCATCGCGTAAACTGATTCCGGTCACCGTGCGCGAACTATCAATGGGGACGGTGAGCATGTCGACGACGGAGGCGATGCCGCGGGTATCGATTCCGTTCCAAACTTGTTGCAGGTCGGGGCTGGTGAAGGTGGTAGTGTGCGTCGCCGCATTCCCGCCAATAGCCCACTCTCGGGTGTTGCGGAGCACAAAGAACAGTTTACCGTCGAGCGCCAACGGCCGCGGTCAAGTAAGCCGTTGCGGGCGACTTTTTTCACCGCCGCGAACGGAATAATAACCCGCAAGCGGCCAGCAGGATAAGCATGGACGTGGGTTCCGGCACAGCGCTCGCTGCGCTCGGCAGTTGCATCCCAAAGTTGGTGACCCACAACCCAAACTGCGCTTCGCCCACCACCCCGCTGCCGCCGCCGTTGAAGAGCGTGCCGACGGGGTCGCCAATTTTCTCCCGCCAAACCGTGTAGTCGGCGGTATCGACGCGGCGATCATTGTTGAAGTCGCCGCCGAGGCCCGACAACGCTTCCAGCACCACGTTGTTGCCGACGTACTTGGCGCCGAATGAACCGCCACCCGTAGTGGTGACGGCGCCGAAAACGCCGGACAAACTCGCCGCACCGGAGATCACGGTGAACTGCGTGCCGAACGCCGGCGTGTACCCGCCGCCGACTTGCACTTTGATCGTCGCGGCAGGATCAATCGTCAGCGCTCCGGCGAGATTGAGGCGGTCGAAACTTGCCGCACCATTGATTTCGAGCCGAAGTTCGGAGTTCGCGCTAAAGCTCGCACTGCTGCCGCCGAGTTGGCCGATGCCGTTGGTGCCTGGCGCGACGGCCCCTTCGACGGTCAGCAGTCCGCTCAAAGTGCCGGCTCCGCCGAGCACGCCGTTGGCGTTCACCAAAATTGGTCCCGTTCCCGTGCCGGAACCCGACGTGTTGTTCACCAGCAGCACCCCTTCGGAAACCGTTGTCCCCGCGGCGTAAGTGTTTGCGCTGGTAAGCCTTAGCGTGCCGGGGCCCTTCTTCCATAGCGCGCCATTGGCAATGGGCGTTTCGAGCGACGCGTCGATGGCCGCTGCGCCATCGGTTACGGTGAATTGCCGCTCAGCGCCGGCGAGGTCGATTGAACCCGTCGTGCCGGTTCCCGTGCCGTTGCGAATGGTCGCCGTGGCGCCGGCGAGCGGCGCGAGGGTGATGTCGCCGCCGACTTGCAGCTTTGCCGGCGTGGTGGTGTGCGGCATGAGGTTCAGCGTGTTGACACTGAGCGTGCCACCATTCGCAGCGAAGGTGCGCGTCGCGTCGACTTGCAGCGTGTGCGCGCTGAAGGCGCCCGTTCCGCTGAGCGTGACCGGCGCCGAAAACTGGGCGGAGAGGGGCGTGGAATCGGCCACCGGAGTGTAACCCACGGTGAGCGAACCGCCGCTAATGTTCAGCGACTCCCGCACTGTGAGCTTGCGAATCGAGTGGGCGCCGGTCGAAAGCGTGACCGTTACATCCGTGGCGCCTTTGTCGAGGATCACGGTGTCGTTGGTCGATGGCAGGCGCTGGGTGGGCAGCACCATTGTGCCGACGCGCGCCACTTGACCGGGGCCTTGCACCGGCGCTGTGGACGACTGACCGCTATTCCAGTTCGCAAGTGTCGACCAATCGCCACTCGTGCTGGGAACCCAGAGCGCTGGGACGAGGAAATCCTTCACGAACTCGATGCCGCCTTGGGCGACGTTCAAATCGAGATTGCCTGAGAAGGTCGGCGCTAGTGAACCGCTGCTGGTGTGCTGCCAAAAGTCCCACGGATGGGTGGGATTTGGCGCATCGTCCCACGGACCGTAGAAGCCAGCGAAGGTGTCTTTTGGATGTCCCGTTTGAATGGTGCTGGTGCCCGTGACGTAACGTGCTGTCCACAGGGTTGGGTAGGCCGCCACCAATTCCGTGCGGAGCGTGGGGCTCGCCCCTTGAAGAATCTGCGAGTAGTTACCGTTGATGTACATTGCCGGCCGCACGCCCGTGACGGCAAAGATCCGGTTGGAAAAGTCGATGCTGAACTGCGCCAGCTCGTTGGCGGTTCGCTCCGGCGAACCTGCTTCTAAGTCGAACACCGGAACCAAGTAGCCGGGCCGCATCCAGGGGCCCGCCATTTGGATAAAGTGATCAGCCTCGTCAGTCCCCGTGTTGGCGATTCCGTTGGCGTTGAATGTGGTTTCAATAATGTCGGGCCGCGAGAAGTGGTACGAACCTGCGAACATTCCCGCATTGGTGGCGCGGGTGATGTTTTGCACGAAGTACGGATCGTCGTATCGCTGGGAGAGCGTGTTAAGCCCGTTGCTATTGTCGGCGTCGCTTTGGTTGTAGAAGCCGGTGGTGCCGCCGCGGCTGGAGCGAATGAACACGAAGTCCCGGCTATGTGTGGACTTGAAGGCGTTCCACTGTGCTTGGGAGATGTTGCCTTGCCAGGCGGAGACGTCCATCCCCAGCGACCGCTGAGCGCGGGCTTCCGATGCGAACCCCATGAGGGCCGCGAGAAGGATAACCAAACTGCGAAACGAGAATCCGCCTAACTGCATTGCGCACTGACCTCGTGCCTGTTCCGATTTCCGAACGAGCGATTGCCCCTCCCTCTAGAGTACGAACCGGCGGCGAATCGAACAACGAATCTCCAGGCGAATTAGGCCGAAAACGCGCAAATTGAAGAGTGCCGTGCGCCGGGGGTGGGATTGTACGACCCGTCCGATGGGCTCCTAGCCCGTCGTGCCCCGGCTGACCGGCTTCCACTGTCCGACGGGCTGGGAGCCCATCGGACGATTACTTACTTCGCCAGCTCCAAAATCACGCTCAAAGCTTCGCTCTGCGGGGTCGTGTACTCCGCTACCACCTTCAGCCGCCAGCCACGCAATGAGCCGGCGGCTTTCGCTTCGGCTTCTTCCTCCGGCCAACTGCGGCCCTTGATCAGCAGCGCGCGGTCGAACGCGTCGGCTTGCGGTTTGAACCACGTGAGCAGCTTATGCAGCGGCGCCACGGCGCGGGCGACCAGCAAATCGAACGTCACCAGCGCCAGCACGTCCTGCACGCCCGTGGCGTACACCTTCACGGGTAAGCCAAGCCGGGTAACCAAGTCCTCCAACACCCGCGCTTTCTTCCCGACCGAGTCGCACACGCTCACCCGCAGATCGGGCCGGACGATCGCCAGGATCAATCCCGGCACGCCGCCGCCGGAGCCGACATCGAGCACCCGCTCGCCTTGTTTCAACTGTTCGGCCAGCCGCAGGGTGTCGAAGACATCCCGGGCGGCGAACTTTTCGAATGTGGTGTGCCGGGTGAGGTTGATCTTTTCGTTCCACTCCCAGAGCGCCGCCCGGTAGGCGTCGACCTGCGCAAGCTGCTCGGCGGGCAGGGTGACGCCGATTTCCGCAAGGGCGGTGGGTAAGTCTTCCGGCACGGGTGCTCCGCTTATGTGTTGATTCTGATCTTTCGCTGTGGGCATGGCACCCCGACGCACCTATACGGGCTGACTGCCCATCGTACGGTTTTGGGCCCGCTCGCCAACGGGCGGGCGGAACGGGTATATTACCACCTTTACCCAATCGTACCTGATGGGGGTGGTTTTGCGTCACCAAGCACTTCAGTTACGGTGGCGCCACCTAGCAAACCCTTGCCGGTGGTGGGCAGTGCTACCAATTCTATCGCGTGAGGGAGCCGATGAGCGATTACAGCACAATTCGCCAATTGACCCGCCCCCTTCACCGGGTCAAGTTCGACCCGTCGGCCCCCTCTGTTTTTCTAGCTTCGCTGGGAGTGAATGCCTTGGCCCCTACCTATCAGGTTTCGCAACGGATCCTTTTTGCCATCCTCTTGATGGCCGGAGCTCTGCCGGCCGCGGAACCGAAGGCCGAGACGCTCTTCCCGCAAACCACGGTGGGGTTTGTCTCGGTGGCGGACGCCAACGACGCCCGCGAGCGGTGGGAGCGGACCCAGTTCGGCAAGATGGCCAGCGACAAGGCGTTCAAACCGTTTGTCGAGCACATTCGCACCCAAGTTAACGAACGGTTCGGCAACCTGCCCGATCGGCTCGGGGTGACTTGGGAAGAACTTTCCGCCGCGGCTGGAGGTGAAGCGGCTTTCGGGATGGTGGCGAAGGAAGGCGAAACAGCCCGCTTGGTCGCAGTGGTCGACACGACGGGTCACTCGCAGCAACGCGAGACTCTCCTCGGCAAGATCGACGGCCGGCTGATGGAGCGGGGCGCCAAGAAAGCGGAAGAAGAAGTCGCCGGTGTGAAGGTCATCACCTACACGCTGCCAAAAAAGGAAGACGAAACCAAGCAGCGCACCGCCACTTACTTCACCAAGGGCGAACTGCTATGCGGTTCCGATGACTTGGCCGAAGCCAAAGCATTGCTAGCTAGTTACGGCACAGAGGGCAAGGACCGGCTGACCGACAATCCGCACTTCAGCGAGACCTTCCGCCGCGTGAACGCCGAGGCGAAGAACACCGAGCCGACGCTCACTTGGTTTATTGATCCGTTTGCGTTTGACGCCGCCCTGCGGACCGTCGCCGAGCGAAGCAACACCGACAACCGCGACCTAATGCGAATTCTGCAGGAACAAGGCTTCGGGGCCATCAAGGGAGTCGGCGGGCATGTCACGCTCTCGCCGGACCTGAGCCGTGATGTGGTGCATCGCACCGCGGTGTATGCCCCGCCAAAGGCGGGCGCCACCGGCAAGAAGGCCAGCGAAAAGTACGACCTGGCGATGCGGATGCTCGAGCTGGGCAACCGCGACGACCTCACGGCCGAGGAATGGGCGCCGCGGATGGTCGCCAGCTATCGCACGGTGAACATTGACGTGCAGAATGCGTTCGATAATGTCGCTTCGATCTTCGACGCGATGGCCGGATACGAAGACGCTTTCAAGACCACAATGGAAGGGTTCGAGAAAGACCCTTTCGGCCCGAAAATCAACATCCGCAAGGAGTTGGTTGAGCATCTCGGCAGCCGCGTGACGGTGGTGACCGACTACTCGCTGCCGATCACGCCGGACTGCGAACGGTACCTCATCGTCATCGACGCCAAGGACCCCGATAAGCTGACTACCTCGATCGGCAAGTTGATGGAAAGCGACGGCGCTGAGCAGAAAAAGGTGGGCGACCAAACCTACTGGGAACTGGTTCCCGAGGAAGAAGTGATCACCGAGTCGGGAGTCGATAGCGACCTCTTGGACCTGGGCGATGGCACCACCGAAGATGTCGGCGGCGAGGAAGCCAAAGAACGCGTGTTGCAGCGCGCGGCGGTTTGTGTTCACAAGGGCCGGTTGGTGATCGCGTCCGACGTGAAGCTCTTGGAACAAGCGCTCTTCGGCGTCACTTCGCAAGAGCAACTCGCCAACACGATGGACTACCAAGCTGCGATGGAATCGCTCGGCGAACTAATCGGCCCACAGCGGTGCGTGGTTTCGTTCACCCGGGGCGACGAAGCTCTGCGTCCGTCTTACGAACTCTTGCGCGCCGGCCAAATGCCCAAGAGCCAAACGTTCTTCGGCCGGTTCCTGAACGAGATGTTCACTTCGAAGGAAGATGAAGAGAAGGGAATCGCCCGCAAGCAGCAGATTAACGCCAGCGATTTGCCCTCGTTCGAAGTGGCCCGCCGCTACTTCGCCCCCGTCGCCCGCGCGATCCGCAGCGACGACGATGGCTGGTTCATCACCGGCGTGCTGCTGAACAAAGGCGCCGAGACGCCGGAAATCGCCAGCGCGAAGTAATTGAATGTAGCAGGCACGGTCCCCGTGCCGTTGCACTACACAAGGCTTGCAAGTCTGTTCTAGGGGCGATGGCACGGGGACCCTGCCTGCTACAAACCGCGCTTGCCTTCGCAGCTCTTTTGCCTATCGTTCCTGGTAGTGATCTTCAACCACACCCGGACGATTCGCACATCATGGCCAACCGCAACACGCTGGGGGGTGTGATTCACACCTACCAGAAGTACGATCCCAAGCGGTTTCCGAATCCGGCGGAAGCGGGGCCGGACCTGGTGTCGGCGGCGTTTGAACACGCGCTGATGTTCGGCGAGCGGCGCGAGCTGACCGAAGAAGAACTCGCCCGGGCAGTGCGGCTCGACCCCAGCCAGATCGCGGGGCTTGGTCCCAGCATCGACGCGCTGCGGGCGATGCTGGAAGAACGCAAACGCAAGATTCTTGAGCGCTACGAAACCCGCAAGGTGCGCAAACGGGCCGACAAAGCGTACCGCGGCGCCGTGCAGGAGGCGACTCCGCCGAAACCACTGCGGGACCGGTTCGAGCAAACGGTGAAGCGCGAGCAAATCCGCGAGCTCGAACGGCTGTGGTACGCCACCGGCGACGATAATTCGCCCTTCGCGCAGCAATTGGTGCAGCTTATCGAGCGGCTTGGCGACAAGTACCAAGTCGAAGAGCTCGCCGCAAAGTACGCGTTCACCGGCAATGAAACGCTGACCGTGCCCGAAGCGCTGGCGGTGAAGGAAGAGCTTGAGAAGATCGACGAGCTGCTGAAGCAACTGGAGGAAGCGGCGAAGACGGCGCAAATTGGGCTCATCGATATGGACCTACTCTCGGAGTTTGCCGAGCCGGGAGATGTCGACCAGCTCAGTGCGCTGCAGCAACAGGTGCAGGATTATCTGCGCGAAGTGGCTGAGCGGCAGGGCCTCGAACAATCGGGACGCAATTTCAAGTTGACGCCGAAAGCGCACCGCATTTTTCAAGGCAAGCTGCTCGAAAAACTCTTCAGCAACCTTGAAGCGTCGCGCAGTGGGCGGCATCAAGGGCCGATTTTGGGCGAAGGCGCCGTGGAACTGCCAACCACCAAGCCGTACGAGTTCGGCGACTCGATCGCGAACGCTGATCTCACGCAGACATTCGTTAACGTGACTCTTCGCGCTGCGAGTGAACGCGCCGCC
The DNA here is from genome assembly GCA_022841705.1 of Pirellulales bacterium. GTDB lineage: Bacteria > Planctomycetota > Planctomycetia > Pirellulales > Lacipirellulaceae. The sequence continues at coordinate 1,194,718 of JALHQZ010000001.1, read as the reverse complement.
GGCAACCCCGAATCGGAACTGCGCCTGCATCAAGACGACATTGAAATCCATCGCACCCGCAACACGCCGAAGTGTGCCACGTGCGTGGTGATGGATATGAGCGGCTCGATGCGGTACGACGGGCAGTACATTAACGTCAAGCGGATGGCGCTCGCCATGCAGGGACTGATCCGCAGCGAATACCCGGGCGATCACCTGTCGTTCGTCGAGAGCTACAGCTTCGCGAAACTCGTCGAGCCGGCAAAGGTGATCAACCTGATGCCCAAACCGGTGACCATTTCCAACCCTGTCGTGCGGTTGCAGGCGGACATGAGCCGCGACGACATCAGCGAACAGCAAGTCCCGCCGCATTTTACCAACTTGCAGCATGGCTTGTCGCTTGCTCGGCGAATGCTGTCGACGCAGGACACGCCGAACCGGCAGATCGTGCTCATCACCGACGGCCTGCCGACGGCGCACTTCGAAGGCCAAGTGCTGTACTTGCTCTATCCGCCCGATCCGCGGACCGAGAACGCCACGCTGCGCGAAGGGCAGCTTTGCCAGCGCGAAGGAATCACGATCAACCTCTTCTTGCTGCCGAGTTGGTCGCAGACGGAAGACGACGTGCGATTTGCGTATCGCTTGGCGGAATCGACCAAGGGCCGGGTCTTCTTCACGGCTGGCCGGGATTTGGATCGTTACGTGGTCTGGGACTATTTGAACCGCCGCCGGGAGATTCTGGGCTGAAGATGACGATTTACCACAGAGGGCACAGAGGGCACGGAGGAAGACGCACAGAGAAAAAAGAGAGGAAGAGGGATTGAAAGTGAGTTTCGATCATTCGGTTTTCATTGACTTCGCTTTACCAGCTCTATTCTTTCTCTGTGTTTTCTCCTCTGTGCTCTCTGTGCCCTCTGTGGTGAATCTTTTCTGTTAAACTAGCAGGATGCTCGGCCTGCTGAACATCAACAAACCGCTCGACTGGACCTCGCGAGATGTCGTGAACCGGGTCACTCGGCTCGCCAATCCCGATAAGGTGGGGCACGCGGGGACGCTCGATCCGCTCGCCACTGGCGTGCTAGTGGTGGCTGTCGGCGGGGCGACGCGGCTCGTGGAATATCTTCAGCAGCAGCCGAAACGTTATCGGGCGGATTTTCGATTTGGTGAGTCGAGTGCGAGTGACGATTTGGAGTTGCCGACCGAACGGCTCGACAATCCGCCGGTGCCGACGCTCGCCGAAGTGACCGCCGCGCTGCCGCCGTTCATCGGCGAGATTAGCCAAGTGCCGCCGGCGTACTCGGCGATCAAAGTGGGCGGCCGCAAGTCGTACGACATGGCCCGACAGGGTCAGGCGGTGGAACTGGCGCCGCGTCCCGTAGCGATCCATGCGCTCGAAGTGGTGCGGTACGACTACCCTGAGCTAACACTCGACATCAATTGCGGCAGTGGCGTCTATGTTCGCTCGCTCGGCCGGGACTTGGCCGCCTCGCTGGGCACGGCGGCGGTGATGACGCAACTTGTGCGCACGGCGATCGGTGCGCTACAACTCGAAACCGCGGTGACCGTTGAACAATTGCTCGCCGATGGCCTCGCGCCGCATCTACTTCCCGCGCGCTTCGCAACGCAGCACCTGCCGCAAGTGAAGTTAACGGAAGCCGAGTGCCTGGAACTCCGCCACGGCCGATTTCTCGACGCGGGGAAACTGGTTTCGCTACGCGGAGAAGCGGCGGGCATCGGGCCGGACGGTGAACTCGTCGCTGTGATTCGGCATGAGAACGGCAAACTGCGGCCGAGTTGTGTGTTGGAGACGATTCAGCAACAAAAGCGTGTGTGTCACCACACATAGCTCGCCCCCAAGAACAAATTGCCGCCGGCGTACGTGTGGCTTTGTTTCGCTTCGCTGATGCCGAAGTCGGGGAGGCTCCACACGATGTGATCTTCCGCGCTGAAGTGCTCGCCGAACACAAACGCGCGGGCGGTGAGGTCGAGCGTCCAGTGCGAGGTGAGAAAATAGCTGGTGGTGAAATCGAGTTCGGCGTAGGTGGCGAGGAAGTCTTCGCTGGCGCGGTTAGTGACGAAAACTGGATTCGCATTCAGAGGCCGATTATAGACGGCGCCCCCCAGAGCGTCTGTAAAAAGCGCGCCATCTTGCCGATAGCGAGCATGGCCGTAACCCAACAGCACTGTGCCGCTGAGATCGAATCGCCACCGCCCGCTGCGGCTCGTACGGCCAATCGTTAAGTGCGGGCCAATGTTGGTATGGTCGACGTCTGCTTGAACGTCGAAACCGCCAAGCAGTCCGCCTGTAACGTCGACTTCGTACTCATCCACCAACCGCACCGTCCGCACGCCGTAGGAGACGTAGTTCGCGTGGTTGAATCCATCGAGCCAGCGTCGCAACCAACCGGCGTTGGGATCACTCGGCGTGTTTGCGCTCGTCGGCATCGGCAGTTGGCCGACATTGAGATTCAGCCCCCAGCCATTGGCGCCGATCCGCCACGCGGGGCGGGAGTTCACCCAGCCGTCTTCGTAGAGATGTTGGAGGGAGAACTCGAGGTTTTCGATGCGGACTGTCTCGCAAATCTTGACTTGCGGCAGAGTGGCTGGAAGGGAGTAAAGATCATCAAAATCGGGTGCATAGTAGGCGCCACTATCGGGCCCACCATCTGAATCGATGATATCAAATCCATCAGCGGCATATTGATCAGGGCCGTACTGATACGATGTCGATTGCGGTTCATCTGGCCACTGGTCTTCATCCTCCATCCAGAACTGCCCCAGTTGCAATCGAGCGAACGGCACGAACCCCGCGCGCGGCGGACAATCGACGACATCCGCACACCCCAGCTCACCACTCAGCACGGATTCTTCGCTGAGTTCGGGGTAGATCGTCGGCGGGCTCGGCGCCTCAGGCTGCGCAGCGGCGATTACGCTCAGCAGTGTGAGCAGCACCGGCGTCGCGAGTGAGAGCCTGCGGGTCAGAATTGCGGCCCAGGCACGGGAAGGGGGCGAGGTGCGGAAGCTGGGCGGGTTGTACCAGCTACGCTGGCGCCCCGCCACGCCAAATTGCCGGTTCTAGCGTTCGCTCGGGCCGCCGCGCCGAAGCTGCGCGCGCAAGCTAGCAAGGGTCGATGATGAAGGATGGTCCGCGGTCAGTCGTCAGTGGCGAAAGATATCCCGTTCGATTTCCAATACACAGAGAACTCCGCACTTCGTAGCCCTCTCCCTCTGGGAGAGGGTTGGGTGAGGGAAACCCTAAACCTCACTTCACCCTCACCCCGGCCCTCTCCCGGAGGGAGAGGGAGAACACCCCCCATGCCCGACCGCAGTCCTAAGTTCGACGCCCTTGCCATCGTGCTCGCCGCAGTGACGCTGCTGCTGGTGTTGGCATTGGGGACTTACGACCGCTACGACCCGCCGAGTCAGCTTGTCTGGCCGCCGAATGCTGAAGTTCGGAACGCGGCGGGGCGAGTGGGGGCGACGGTCGCGCACACGCTGCTCGAGATGATGGGCGTGGGCGCCTACTATTTGGTTGGTTCGCTTGGCGTGCTCGCCGGGTTCGTAGGAATGCGGCGGACGATTGATCAACCGGTGCTGCGAACGGTCGGCTGGGCGCTGTCGCTCGTCGGCGTGTCAACGCTCGGCGCGCTCGCGCTGAAAGGTTGGTCGCCGGGACCCATCATTGGCGCCGGCGGGTATCTTGGGGCGATGGGTCGGGCGTGGCTCGAAAGCAATTTTGCGACGGCCGGGGCGTTTCTCTTCGCGCTCAGCGTGCTGCTCGCCGGGCTCTTGCTCTGTACCGATTACTTTGTGTTCCGCGCGGCGGCGGCCGCGACGGCGGTCTCGGGGACGACCCTCGGCGCCACGCTGCGGACGGCGAGCCAACTGGGCGCCCACGCGGTGCGCTCCGCTCGGCGGCACAAGCGGACCGATCTGGATGCGTACGATGGCGCCCGCGGGTTGACCGCAGCCCCGCTAGCGCCCACTCGGCCGGATGAGGACGAAGAAGACGAAGAGGTTGAGTCCGACGAAGAAGCCCCCGCCCGGCCGCTAAAGGTGCGTACGCCAAAGTCGACTGCGAAAGCCGCTGTCGTTGAGGAGGAAGAAGTCGACGAGAGCGAAGCTGAGGAAGCGGTCGACGAAGAGGAAGCCATCGAAGCCTCGGCGATCGCCATTCGCACACCCACCGATAAAAAGGCCAAAGCCAAGCAGAAGAGCGAGCGGGAGCAGATTATCGATGAGCTCGAAGCTGCCGCCAACGAGACCCCCGTCGACGCCGAGTACGAACTACCGCCGCTCGACCTGCTGCTGCCGGCCGACGACGTGAGCTACGAGGAGCATGAGAAGGAAGTCCGCCGCAAGGCAAAAATTCTGGAAAAGACGTTCCAGGATTTTGGCTTCAACGTGAAGGTGGTCGAGATCGAAACGGGCCCGGTGATCGCCCAGTACGAAGTGGAACTCGAAGCGGGCCTGCGGCTCGCCAAAATCACCAATTTGGCCGATGACCTCGCCATCGCCCTGCGCGTGCCGAGCGTGCGGATCGTCGCGCCGATTCCGGGAAAGAACACCGTTGGGATCGAAGTGCCCAACGAGCATCGCCAACTCGTGCGGCTACGCGAAGTGATCGAAGAGACGGACGGCCGCGCGCGGCGGATGAAGATTCCGATTTACTTAGGCAAGGACGTCGCCGGCAATCCGCTGGTGATCGATCTCACAGCGCTACCGCACCTGTTGATCGCGGGTCGCACCGGGACCGGGAAGTCCGTGTGCCTCAACACGATCATCGTTTCGATGCTGATGAGTCGCGGGCCGGACGAGGTGCGGATGCTGATGATCGACCCCAAAATGGTCGAGCTGTCAGGCTACCGCAAGCTGCCGCACCTGATGCACCCAGTGGTGACCGACATGAAAAAGGCCGAGGCGATTTTGGCCTGGGCCGTCGACAAGATGGAAGAGCGGTACGCCCTGCTGGCCCGCGCCGGTGTGCGGCATGTGAGCGTGTACAACCAACTGAGCGAAGAAGAGCTGCGCGACCGCATTCAACCAGAGAACGACGATGAATGGCGGCAAGTCCCGCGGCAGTTGCCCTTCATTGTGATCGTGGCGGACGAAATCGCCGACCTGATGATGACCTCCGGTAAGGAAGTGGAAACGCACATCATTCGACTCGCTCAAAAGAGCCGCGCGGTGGGGATTCACCTGATCCTCGCCACGCAAAAGCCGACGGTCGATGTGATCACCGGGCTCATCAAATCGAACTTACCGGCGCGGATCGCGTTCCAAGTCGCCAGCCGCACCGATAGCCGTGTGGTGCTGGACGAGATGGGGGCCGACAAGCTGCTGGGGAACGGGGACATGCTGTTCCTCTCGCCCGGCACCAGCCAACTGCTGCGTGGGCAGGGAACCTACTTGTCCGACGATGAAATCACCCGCGTGGTGGACTTCGTCGGCACGGATGATCAGCAGTTCGCCACCGAACTGATGCAGCTCAAAGCGACCGACGAAGAAGAAGCGACCGGCCCCGGCGGTGCGCTGAAGAATCGCGATGATCTGTACGAAGCCGCCGTCGATATTGTGGTCCGCGAACGCCGCGGGAGTGTGTCGCTCTTGCAGCGATGTCTTGGCATCGGCTACGGCCGCGCGGCCCGGCTGATCGACTTCATGGCCGAAGACGGTATTGTCGGCCAGTACAACGGCTCGCAAGCGCGCGAAGTGGCCATCAGCGTGGAAGAATGGGAAGCCATGACCAAAGGCGAAGCCGCCACCGCGCCGCCGACGCCCCCCGCCCCGCGCTCGAACCGCATCACCCCCGTCTCGGATGAAGTGGAAGAGGACGACGCCCCGTGGGAAGAAGAAGCCGAAGAAGAATGGGAAGAGGGCGACGAATATGAAGAGGAAGAGTACGAAGAGGAGGAAGAGGAAGAAAACCTCCGCGCCGACAGCGCGTAGTTAGCCGGGGGCGATGCTTCTTTGAGTTGCGCCCCTGTGTTTCTTGTACGACGGGTTTCTCAACCCCTCGGACTAGCAATTCGGCCGGCTGAGAAGTCCATCGTAGCTGACCTTAGCCCGCAAATCTTACCTAGACCCCCACTTTTCCGCAGCCCGAACAGCGGTGATAATGTCCCCACCAGGCAAATCACCCCACGGAGCCGCCGAAGATGTCGCAGTCCGTCCCGCCGAGCGTTCCAACCACCTACGAAGAATTCTGGCCGATTTACCTACAGGCTCATGCCAACCCCAAGTCCCGGGGGCTGCATTATCTCGGCACTGCGGCGGGCACTTTGCTGGTGCTGACCGGCGTCACGCTGCTGCTGGCCGGCGCTGTAATTTTTCATTTGCCCTACTTGCTGTGGGGCGTTGGCCTGTTCCTGGCCGCCCCGATTGCTGGCTACGGCTGTGCGTGGATCGGCCATTTCGGCATCGAACGGAACAAACCGGCCGCGTTTTCCGAGCCGTTTTGGTCGTTCAAGAGCGACTACCGCATGTTTTGGCTATGGGCGACGGGCCGGCTCGGCGGCGAGCTCGCCAAAGCGGGCGTCGCGTCGTAGTGGCCTGAACCTGGCTTGGCGTTCGGCTGTCGGCAAATTGCCCCCCGGTGTTAAACTGGGAGCAGACTTGTTTTGCCGATAATCTTGGGAACGGGCTCGCGGCGACTTCGCTCACAGCCCATAGCCCACAGCCACCCCGCCATGCCCACGATCGAACTCTACGACACGACCCTCCGCGACGGCGCCCAGGGCGAAGGGGTGAACTTTTCGCTCGAAGACAAGGTGCTGATCGCTCGACGGCTCGATGAGCTGGGGTTCGATTACATCGAAGGGGGCTACCCGCTCTCGAACCCGAAGGACGCCGAGTTCTTCCAGCGGATGCAGGCCGAGCCGCTTAAGCGCAGCAAGTTGTGCGCGTTCGGGATGACGCGCCGGCGGGGCGTCACCGCGGCGGACGATCCGGGCATGATCGCGCTCAAAGATTCGCAGGCGCCGGTCATCACCATCGTCGGCAAAACCAGTGAGTTCCACGTAAATGAAGTACTGCGGGTGTCGCTCGAAGAAAACCTGGCGATGATCCGCGACACGATCGCCTACTTCAAGAAGCTGGGCCGCGAAGTGATCTACGACGCCGAGCATTTCTTCGATGGTTGGAAGCTGAACCCCAAGTACGCGGCCCAAACCATCGCCGCCGCCGCCGAAGCGGGCGCCATGCGGATCGTGATGTGCGACACCAACGGCGGCAGTATGCCGGAGGAAGTTTCGCGTATCGCCTCGGAAGCCGCTCGCGGCTTATCGGTCCCATTGGGCATCCACACTCACAACGACTGCGACCTGGCGGTGGCGAACTCGCTCGCCGCCATCGATGTCGGCGCCATCCAGGTGCAGGGGACCATCAACGGCCTCGGCGAACGCTGCGGCAACGCGGACCTCGTGAGCGTCGCCGCCAACCTGGCGCTCAAGAAGCAGGGCTACACGGTGCTCGGCGGTCGGGGGGTCGATTGCCTCACGGAGTTGTCGCGCTATGTGTACGAAATCGCCAACATGAACTACCGCACGAACCAAGCGTTCGTCGGGCCGAGCGCCTTCGCCCACAAAGGGGGGATGCACGTGCATGCCATCAACCGTGTCGCGGAAAGTTACGAACACATCACGCCGGAGAGCGTTGGCAACGAACGCCGGGTGCTGGTGAGTGAACTGTCGGGCCGGTCGAACATCATCGCGCTCGCCACCAAGCACAACATTGCCGAAGACAAAGAGCTGATGGACCGCATCCTGCGCGAAGTGGTCGAGAAAGAGAATCAAGGCTGGCAGTTTGAAGCGGCCGAAGCGTCGTTCGCGCTGTTAGTGCAGCGGCTCGCCGGCAGCTTTACGCCCCATTTCGAGCTGGTGAAGTACCACACCAACGTCGAAAGTCATGCCGGCGAAGTGGCGACCGAAGCGACGGTGAAACTGAAAGTCGGCGACGAAGTCCGTCACCACGTCGCCGAAGGGGACGGCCCCGTTAACGCGCTCGACGCCGCCCTCCGGAAAGCTCTGGTGAAGCAATTCCCTCAACTGGCCGACATCGAACTGGTCGACTACAAAGTGCGCGTCATCAACAGCGACGCCGCCACGGCGGCTCGGGTGCGCGTCGTCATCGAAACCCGCGACGCCGACGGCGATACCTGGGGCACGGTGGGCGTGAACGAAAACGTGATCCAAGCAAGCTGGGACGCGCTGGTGGATAGTTTCGAGTATAAGTTGTGCAAAGATGGGCGTTAGGTTGCGATGCTCGGCGAAGCGTGGGAGCAATTGCAAGTTAGATTCTGGATTTCTTCTGTGTGCAAGCAGCAAATTTTAAACCGGTTCTTGAGGCTCTTGCTTTGGTCTGACGAAGTTCCAACTTTGTTTTTGACAGAGAGGCGTTGGGACCGTCTGAATTATCTTTCTTGGAAAAGCATTGAGTATCGGTGTCTCTTCATATGCTTTTTCATAGCGATTTTTCTTGCAATTCAACCGCTTGATAGAGTATGGCGGAATCGCAGCCGTTGGGAGTCCGTGTTCGCGGGATTCATCGCAGGAGCGATCATTCTCGCGAAATTCGAACATCAGGGCGGGCAACGTCAATTGCTGATGTATTCAGATCGGGTCCGTATTAGGCATTTGAGCGGAAACTGGCCACTCCGTTACGTATTCGGAAAAACTGAATGGAAGTTGTCTGATATCGACCAGATTCGAGTTGCATTGGCCGATGAGGCCGCGAAGCCATGTTGCGAAATTGTTCCGAAGATCGGCTCAATTTTTCGCATGGGGCTAACGGACGACTTTGCCGCAGACCAACTGTACTCCGCTGCAGAATCAATGGGTATTACCGTTTCTTACTGTGAACCAAGATTCATCCGTGGTTAACAGGCATTGGTGGTCGACACCCGTCGTGAGTACTCCAAGTGGGTCGCAGGGCTCAAACCCGTTAGAAGCGCGGAGGCTGAGCGCCTCCGGCTAACGCTCGGGTTTTAAGCGGTCTTTGCGAAGGGCCGGTTCTCGGGGACAATCGCGGGATTGTCCGCTTTTGTTTGTCGCTACTGAATACCTATGCCCACCGATTTTAAATCCCTCCCCTCCGCCTACGATCATGCCGCTGCCCAAGAAAAGTGGTACCCGGTGTGGGAATCGCATGGTTATTTCCACGCCGATCCCAGCAGCAAGAAACCGCCGTTTTCGATTGTTATTCCGCCGCCGAATGTGACCGGGGCGCTGCACCTGGGGCATGCGCTCAACAACACGCTGCAAGATATTCTCTGCCGGTGGAAGCGCATGCAGGGTTTTGAAGTGCTGTGGATGCCGGGGACGGACCACGCGGGGATCGCCACGCAGGCGGTGGTCGAGCGGCGGCTGCTGGCTGAGGAAAAACTTTCACGGCACGATCTTGGCCGAGAAGGACTGGTGGACCGCATTTGGAAATGGAAGCAGCAGTACGAACAGCGCATCATCGGGCAACTAAAGCAACTCGGGTGCAGTTGTGATTGGCAGCGGACGCGGTTCACGCTTGATGACACCTGCGCGCGGGCGGTGCGCGAGACGTTCTTCAAACTCTTTGCCGACGGCAAAATCTATCGCGGCAAGCGACTGGTGAATTGGGACACCTATCTGCAAACCGCCGTGAGTGATGATGAAGTGTTCCACGAAGCGGTGAAGGGTTCGTTCTGGCACTTCCGCTATCCGGTGATTGATCCCCAGCCGGGCGAACCGAAGTTTGTGACCATCGCCACCACGCGGCCCGAGACGATGCTCGGCGACACCGCGGTGGCCGTCCACCCGGACCCCGCGGCGGCGCTCGCCAAAGCGGAAGCGGACCTCATCGAGAAGTTCGCCGACGCCCCCGAGAAAGAAAAAGCACAGGTCCAATCCCAAATCGACGCGATCCGCCTGCGATTTAGCGCGAAGCTGCCGGAGCTCGTGACGCTCGCCAAAATGGCCGCCCGCGGCGTGCAATTGGAACTCCCGCTGACGGGCCGGACGATTCCGCTCATCGCCGACGTCTGGGCGAAACCCGAACTCGGTTCCGGCTGCGTGAAGATCACCCCCGCGCACGACGCCAACGACTACGAAGTGTGGCAGCGCAACCCGGCGATCGGCGCCATCAACATCTTGCGGCCCGATGGCACGCTGGCCGATGTGGTCCCGGAGAAGTACCGCGGCCTGACGATGGCGAAAGCGCGCGAAGCCGTGGTCGCTGACCTCACCGCCCTCGGCCTGCACGATCCCGAGTCCGACCGCGAAGACCGTGAGATCGATCTCGCCCATAGCGACCGCTCGAAGACGCCAATTGAACCGTACCTGGCGGATCAGTGGTTCGTGAAAATGGGTCAGCTCGCGCAGTCCGCGATGGATGCCGTGAGCGATGGCCGCGTGCAGATCACTCCGGAGCGCTACGCCAAGACGTATCTCGATTGGCTTGGCGAGAAGCGCGATTGGCCTGTGGGTCGGCAACTTTGGTGGGGCCATCGGGTCGCTGTGTGGAGCGCGCCGTTCACATTACACGACCGCGGCGCGCTGGACCGCCGCAGTCAGATCGAACGCCTGGCCGCCGCCATCGCCACGCAGCGTGGTTTCGCCGCGAGCGCCATCGTGCCGCAGCACACCAGCGGAGACGCAAACGGAATCGCCAGCCTCACCTGCGATGGAAAAATTATCGAAGGCCTACGGTTCACATTCAAAGATGAAAAAGACTCGGCCGATTCGCAAATGCTCGTCGGACTTCTGCCGGGCTGCGATGATTTGGAGGCAGCGCTCAACGCGGCAGGCTTCAAGCAAGATGAAGAAGTCCTCGACACCTGGTTCAGTAGCGCCCTCTGGACCTTCTCCACCATGGGCTGGCCCGATCAAACGCCGGAGCTCGCGCGGTTCTACCCTACCAGCGTGCTCATCACCTCGCGCGATATAATCACGCTGTGGGTCGCGCGGATGGTGCTGATGGGGCTGTATAACTTGGGCGAGGTGCCGTTCCCCCAGGTTTATATTCATCCCAAAATCTTGGACGGCTTTGGCGAGACGATGTCCAAATCGAAGGGGAACGGCATCGATCCCTTGGACGTGATTCAAAAGTTCGGGGCGGACTCGCTGCGGTTTGGCATCGCGTATCTCACCACCGAAACGCAGGATGTGCGGATGCCGGTGGAGTTCGAGTGCCCCCACTGCCAAGCGACCATTCCGCAAACCAAAAAGAACCGCGTGCTGCCGCGCGTCGAGTGCGATAAGTGCAAGAAACCGTTCAGCACCCAATGGGCCGAGAAGCCGGAGGACCAAGCCCTGCCGCGCGGCGCCGTGGTGAGCGAGCGCTTTGAACTGGGCCGTAATTTCTGCAACAAGCTGTGGAACGCCTCGCGGTTCGCGCTGATTAACCTCGAAGGATATGCACCCGGCGCCGTTGATGAGAAAGCACTCAAGATCGAAGACCGCTGGCTCCTTTCACGCTTGGCCACGGTGACCGGTGAAGTGACCGCGGCGCTCGAAACCTTCCGCTACGCCGACGCCGCCCGGGCGCTATACGAATTCGCGTGGAACGACTTTTGTAGTTTCTATGTCGAAATGACCAAGGCCCGCTTCGGTGTGCCCGCCGATCGGCAGACGGCGCAGCGCGTGATGGCGCATGCGCTTGACACGCTGCTGCGGCTGCTGCATCCGATGGTGCCGTTTGTCACGGAGGAAGTCTGGGCGCTGCTGGGTGAGGTGGCGCCCCTCCGAGGCTTGTCACCCTCTCCCTCTGGGAGAGGGCAGGGTGAGGGGGAAGCGGGTACCAAGGGCGCCCTCACCCCAACCCTCTCCCAGGGGGAGAGGGGGAAGGTTGCGGAACACGTGTGCGTGGCGGAATGGCCAAGTGTCAACGCCAAGCATCAAGACCGCACGATCGAAGAGCAGTTCGCCAAGTTTCAAGCGGTGCTGGGCGCCGTCCGCGAAGTGCGGCAGGCCCAACAGATTCCGCCGAAGGAAGAGGTCGAGTTCTTCGTCCGCTGCGACGACGCCACCGCCCGGCTGTTGCAGCCGATGCAGCCCTACTTCACGCAAATGGCGAAAGCGATCGGCGTGGTCTTCGGCCCCAAAGCGTCGGCCCCCGATGTCGCGGTCACCAAAAGCGCCGCCGGCATGGAAGTGCATGTCGATGTGAGCGCGTTCATCGATGTCGCCGCCGAGCAAAAGCGCCTCACCAAACTGCGCGATGAGAAGACCAAGTTCATCGCCAGCATGACGGCCAAACTCGCCAACGAAAAGTTCGTCGCTAGCGCCCCGCCAGAGATTGTGCAGGGCCAACGCGATAAACTGGCGGAAACGGAGGCGGAGTTAGCAAGCATCACCGCGGCGTTAGAAAAGTTAGCCGCAACGCGGTAGCGGAGCGCGTTTTCAGTTGGCCAACGGCTAATATCACCGCAGTTGGTGGAAATCCATCGACGACGTTTGGCCGAAGGTCGTAGTCACGATTCCGCATAGCTCTAACCCTCGGGCGATGCCTTAGGCGACGTCGAAGTTGGCCGTTGGCAAAGCGAAATAGTGGCATTCCGTCCACTAATCGAGATGCAAAAAATTGCCGATTCTCCCCGTGCATTTGGGGCTTTCTTGAACCACAATAGTAATAGTCCGCCCCAAGTGTCCTGCCCGAATGGTCTGCCCGACAATTTCCCGCCGTGATCGAATCCTTCAACTTCCCGACCGGCTACCGCATCGCTGGTCGCTATGAAGTACTCGGGCTCCTCGGGCGTGGGTGGGAAGGCGAAGTCTATCAGCTTCGCGAGCTCGGCACGGGGATCGATCGTGCGGGTAAGTTCTTCTATCCGCATCGCAACGTGCGCGACAAAGCGTCGCGGTTTTACGCGCGCAAGCTGCACAAATTGCGGAATTTTCCGATCCTCATTCAGTACCACGCCAGCGGTTCGATCGATTATTTGGACGAGCGCGTGGTGTATCTAATCTCCGAATTCGTTGAAGGAGAACCATTAAATCAGTTCCTCCGGCGACAGCCGGGAAAACGCGTAAGTCCCTTTCAGGGCTTGCACTTACTGCACACGCTAGCACGCGGAATGGAGGGCATCCATAACGCGCGGGAGTATCATGGCGATTTGCACGATCGTAACATTATTGTGCGTCGACTTGGCATCTCGTTTGATCTAAAATTACTGGACCTCTACCACTACGGTCCGGCCAAGACGACAGACCTGCACGACGACGTTTGCGACTTAGTGCGATTATTTTATGACGCCATCGGTGGCGCCAAGCTCTATGCGAAACATCCCGACTGGGTGAAAGCGATTTGTCGCGGGCTGAAGCGGTCGCTCATTTTGCAGCAGTACCGCACCGCGGGACAACTCCGGCAATACCTGGAAACGATGGAATGGACTTAGCCCAAACGGACTTAGCCCTGTTAGAACCTTTGACCGCCGTGTGGGAATCGCTCACGCTGGCCGGCGTGCGGGGCCGGCTTGATGAGCATGGCCCGCAAGTGGTCACGGCGCTCGAAGCGTTAATGGACCGGCCGCTGCGCGTGCGCATGGAGCAAGGCGAGGCGGTCTTCTATTCACACCGCTGCCCCACCAAAGAAACGCCGAACGAAGACGCCGCGGCGATTGTGCAATTGAGCCCCGAGTGCGCTGTGCTGATTGTGGCCGACGGCTGCGGCGGCCATTCGGCGGGGCATGTCGCCTCACGGATGGCGATTGAAACCCTCGTTGAACAACTGCGCGGCTTGGTCAGCGAAGACAAGCCGTTCCAAGCCGATCTCGTCCGGCCCGCGCTCTTGGATGCGCTCGAACAAGCGAACCGCGATATTCTCACTCACACCAGCGGCGCCGCGACCACGCTGGCGATGGTGGAAATCAACGCCAATGTCGCCCGTACCTATCACGTTGGTGACGCGGCGATCATGGTGATGGGCCAGCGCGGCAAACTGAAACGACAGACCATCGCGCACTCACCCGTTGGTTATGCGGTCGAGTCCGGCATGATGAGCGAAGCCGAAGCGCTGCATCACGAAGAACGGCACCTCGTCTCCAATGCCGTCGGCGCGACGGACATGCGGATGGAAATGGGCTCACCGCTTGAGCTTGCCGCGCGGGACACGCTACTTGTCTCGAGCGATGGCCTGATGGACAATCTCACCACTGACGAAATCATCACCGGACTCAAGAGCGGCCCGCTCGATGCAGCCGTCGCCAGCATCGTCGAACTCGCCCGCAGCCGGATGATGTTACAAGCTGATGGGCAGCCCTCGAAGCCCGATGACCTCACCGTCATCGCCTACCGCGGCCGCTAACGTAGGACCGGCTTCTCAGCCCGTCGAGCGTCTGGCTCAAGTCCGAACCGCTTGAGCCCCTCCGCAGCCCCGCTTATCATGGTGGCGCTGGTTCTCTTCTTCCCGATTTGGTGAGCACTGAGAACGAAAGCTCTTCATCGCCCAATTTAGCCACGCCGCGGGGCTTCCAGTGACAACGCAACGCATCCTGCGGCTCGCGATTGTTCTCACAATTGGATTGTGCGCACCGTGGACTTGCTTCGCCGCGACGGTTGATTTCGTCACCCAGATCAAACCAATTCTCGCGCGGCACTGTTTCGCGTGTCACGGCCCCGGCGTTAGTTCCGGCGGCTTGCGGTTCAACAGCCAACAGGCGGCGTTCGCGCAGCTCGACTCTGGCGTCCATGCGATCACGCCGGGTGATGTCGGCGCAAGCGAGCTCATCAAGCGCGTGAAGTCCGCTGATCCCGAAAATCGGATGCCGCCGGAAGGCAAGCCGCTCTCGTCCGAGGAAATCGCGCTGCTCGAACGCTGGATCGTTGAAGGCGCCGCGTGGAACAATCACTGGGCGTTCTCGCCGATCAAAAAGCCGACTCCGCCGGAAGTGCAGGACCGCGAGTGGGTCATCAACCCGATCGATGCGTTCGTGCTGGCGAAGTTGGAAGCAGCCAATCTGAAACCGGCGCCGGCTGCTGATCGCCGCACGCTCGCCCGCCGCGCCTACTACGATCTCACCGGCCTGCCGCCGAGCTACGCCGAAGTTGAAGCGTTTGTCGCAGACACTTCGCCCAACTCCTGGAGCAACTTGGTCGACAAACTTTTGGCGTCACCTCACTACGGCGAACACTGGGCCCGGCATTGGCTCGACGTGGTGCGTTACGCCGAGACGAACAGTTTTGAGCGCGATGGGCCGAAGCCCAACGCCTGGAAGTATCGCGACTACGTGATTCGCGCGTTCAACACCGACAAGCCGTACGACGAGTTCGTGCGCGAACAGCTTGCGGGCGACGAGCTGGATAAGGTGACACAGGATTCGATCATCGCGACCGGGTACTATCGCCTCGGTATCTGGGATGATGAACCCGCCGACCCGGTGCAAGCGCGAGCCGATGAACGAGACGATTGGGTCAGCACCACCAGCCAAGCATTTTTGGGCCTGACACTCGGCTGTGCGCGCTGCCACGACCACAAAATCGATCCCCTCCCGCAAACCGACTATTACGGGCTTGTCGCGTTCTTCGCCGATTTGACCTCCTACGGTCAGCGTGGCGATGAAATCACGAATAGCCAATGGCAGTTCGGCGATCCGGAGCTTCTGGCCCAGCGCGCTAAGCTCGATCAACTCGAACAAGCAATTGCTGCGGAAAAGGTTTCGATCGAGGAGGTCGGCATCAAGCGCATGTCGGCGGAAGACCAGCGGCGGAGTGAAACGCTCGAGCGACAGGCGCTGCTGGAAGAGAAACTGCTGAAGTTTCTCAATGCTTCAGAAGCGAACCAGTACCAGGGCATCGTTAAGCGACTGGAAAGAGTTCGCCGCCAGCGCGAGGCTTTACCGCCGATGGACGCGGCGCTAGCGGTGGCGAAGTGTGAACCACTGCCGGCGGAAACACGGCTCATGGTGCGGGGCAATCCCCATGTGCCGGGCGCTCTTGTCGAACCGCAGTTCCCGCAAATCTTCGGCGATCCGCCGCCTAGAATTGCCCCGGCGGCAGAGGGCGCGCGCTCCGCGGGGCGAAGGCGGGTGCTGGCCGATTGGATCGCCTCCGAGCAGAACTGGCTGACGGCGCGGGTGATTGTGAACCGCGTGTGGCAACATCATTTCGGCCGCGGCATCGTGCGATCCGCCAACAATTTTGGCGAGCTCGGCGATCCGCCCACTCATCCTGAGTTGCTCGATTGGCTGGCGGTTTGGCTCATGGAGCACGAGTGGCGACTCAAGCCGCTGCACGAGCTGATCATGGCGTCGCGGACCTACCAAATGTCGGGGCAGACAAATGCCGCCGCGCTCGCGGTCGACCCGACGAACGATCTCCTGTGGCGGTTCGACCTCCGTCGGCTTAGCGGTGAGGAAGTGCGCGACTCGACGCTTGTTGTCGCCGGGTCTTTGACTCGCGATGTTTACGGCCCGAGTATCTATCCGCGGCTCAGTCAAGAGCTGTTGCTAACGCAGTCGATGCCGGGCAATGGTTGGAGTGAGTCGACGCCCACACAGCAGAATCGGCGGAGTATTTACATTCATGTGAAACGCTCGCTGCTGGAGCCGCTGCTGACTGCGTTTGACTTGCCCGATGTCGACTCCTCATGCGAAGCGCGGTTCGTCACCACGCAACCGCAACAAGCGCTAACGCTACTCAATAGTGAGTTCGTTAGCGAGCAGGCGCGTCAACTTGCCGAACGAGTACAGGCCAGCGCTTCCGAACCACGGCAGCAGGTAGCGGAGTCAATCCGCATCGCCTTAGCCCGCGAACCCTCACCCACAGAACTTTCAACCGGTGTTGAACTGATCGCCGACTTTCAGCAGCAGCATTCCTGCAGCTACGACAAAGCGCTCCAGCAGTGGTGTTTGGTGGTGCTCAATCTGAATGAGTTTTTGTATGTTGATTAGTGCCGGGACCAAATCATGATGAATCCTGCTCCCAAAGCCGAAGCCTTCTGCCACCGCACGCGGCGCGAATTTCTCTGGGAAACGGGCTGTGGGTTCGGCGGCGCTGCGCTCGCGGCGATGCTCGGCGCTGATGGTTTGCTGCCGACAGCGGACGCGAATGCGCCGATCGGCAATCCGCTTGAGCCTCGTCCCAGCCAGCTCCCCGGAAAAGCGAAGAGCGTTATTTTTCTCTTCATGTACGGCGGTCCGAGCCATCTCGATACCTTCGATTACAAGCCGCAGCTTGTCGGGCGCGATGGGCAAACCGTCGAAGTCAAGACGCACGGTCGCGGAGGGCATCGCAACGAAGGGCGGATCGTCGAACCGCGCTGGAAGTTTCACCAGCACGGCGCCAGCGGCAAGTGGGTTAGCACGCTGTTTCCACATTTGGGGAAGTGCGTCGATGACATCGCCTTTCTGCATTCGATGACCGCTGAGTCCCCGATTCACGGGTCGGCAATGCTGATGATGAACTCCGGCCGCCTGCAAAGCGGCTTTCCTGCGCTCGGCTCGTGGCTCAACTATGGCTTGGGATCGCTGAACGAAAATCTTCCCGGATTTGTGGTGATGCTCGATCAATCGGGCGGCCCGATCAGCGGCGCCAAGAACTGGTCGAGCGGTTACATGCCGGCCACTTACAGTGGCGCCACGTTTCGACCCACCGGTTCGCCAATCAACGATCTCAATCTGCCGCGCGATGTCAGCCGCCAAGAGCGCCGCACATTGCTTGATTCGTTGGTGAAGCTCAATCAGCACCATGCCGAGCTGCGGCCTGACCAAGCGGACCTCCAGGCTCGCATCGCCACGTACGAGCTGGCTTTTCGAATGCAACAGCACGCGCCCGAAGCGGTTGACCTGAAGACCGAAACCGCCGCCACGCTGGCCGCCTACGGTGTGGGCCGTTCTCCCACTCACGAGTTCGGTACGCGCTGCTTGCTCGCCCGCCGATTGGTGGAACGTGGCGTGCGCTTCGTGCAATTGTACTCCGGCGGCGCCCACAACGACCACAACTGGGACGCGCACGGAGATCTCGAGGCGAACCATTCCCTCCACGCCAAAGAGACCGATCAGCCCATCGCCGCCTTGCTGCAAGACCTCAAGCAACGGGGGATGCTCGATGAAACGCTGGTGATCTGGGGGGGCGAGTTCGGCCGACAACCGACGGCCGAATATGCCGTGGGGACCGGCCGCGATCACAACGCCTACGGCTTCACCATGTGGATGGCCGGCGGTGGGATCAAAGGGGGCCTGAGCATCGGCTCAACCGACGAACTCGGCTCCGCCGCCGTCGAAGAGCCGCTGCCCGTCAAGCGGCTGCACGCCACCGTGCTGCACCAAATGGGGCTCGACCCCAATCGGCTGTCGTATTTCTATCGCGGGCTCGATCAAAAGTTGGTTGGTGTGGAAGCGGTGGAGCCGATTCGGCAGATTATTTGATAGTTGCTACAATCGGTGCGCCGCATCAGCTTGGATTCGGCCTCTGATTGCGTTTCACGTAAGATAAAGTTACTCGAATGAAATCGACGCTAGCTGCGTCTAAAACATGACTCTTGAGGAGAAGATTGAAGAAACCAAAGCCTTTCTTGCCGCAACTAAGGGCGGACCAGGAATTCTTAGAAGACACGGGATGGAGGCAGTTTTCAAGCTAATCGGTTGCACCGATCGAGCTTATGTCACTCGATTCCTCGAAGCCGGCGACTTTCAGCGAGCTCTCGAAACGGCGAGAGAAATCGTGCATCCCTGGTACCGCTGTCAGTCGCTCGCGATGGTAGCGGCACACGATCTTACGCACGAAGAGGCTCAAGCGATCATCGACGAATCGTTCGATGCCGCTTTCTCACAGTCCGTACTGAATCGCATCGCCGCAGTCTCTAAATGGCCGCTCGAAGTGCAACTTAAACTTTGCACTCAACGGAGTGAGGCTCGCGTTAACCAGTTTTTAGCGATCATCGTGCAAGAACCGCACGGCTTGCGACGACTGAACGGACTCCGAGCGATCCTCATTGGAGTCGCTTGCAATGAAAAGTTGCGCAATAGGGTGCTGAAGCCGATCTTCACAACGGCTGTCAATTCACATGGGTGGCGCACAGAACGGCATTTGTGGGGATGTATCTTTCATACTGGACGATTCGATCCCGAGATGGCGGCCAAACTTGTCGCGCTGCGGCCGCAATCACGTTTCACGCGACGTGCGGTTTGCGTACTAGCCCGCAACGGGATTGTCGTCGATTTTGATTCGTAGGGTGGATACTTCCCCGTGCGGTCCGTTGGCACGCGGCTCAAACAACCGCCTTAATGCCGCAGCACGAGCACCGGGCAGTGAGCGTAACGCACAACTTTTTCTGTCACGCTGCCGATGAGTAAGCGCTTCAGCCCAGTATGCCCGTGAGACGACAACACAATCAAATCCGTCCCATGATCCTTCGCATACGCCGAGATTTCTTCTGCCGGTACGCCAAATCGCACGACGAACTTCAGCCGATTCTGCTCGCCCTTGGGGAAGTGATGCTCGAACGCTTCACGCAGCCGCATTTCGCGATCATCATCCGCGATGGTTTCCCACAGGATCGCGGGGTCCGCCGCGGCGACGCCGGAGAGCGGTGGCGCCACATGCAGAACCGTCACTTCAGCTGTCCCGTGGGCGGCTTCCACCGCCAATTCGATCGCCTTGTGGGCGTCGGCGGAGAAGTCACTCGGAGCAAGAATGTGCTTCGCTTCTAAATGGAACATCACTTGGGCCCTCTCATTCGGCTCCCTTCGGGATGCGGCTCATGCTCGCCGATGAGGCACATGAGCGCATCGAGCGGCGTAAAGATTCCCACGGGACGCTGCCCTTCATCAAGCACCACCAACCGATGCTCGCCGCTGTGGGCGAACTTACGGCACGCTTCGCGCAGCGAAGCGGTCAACGG
Source organism: Pirellulales bacterium (assembly GCA_022841705.1). Taxonomy (GTDB): domain Bacteria; phylum Planctomycetota; class Planctomycetia; order Pirellulales; family Lacipirellulaceae. The sequence goes on along the minus strand of JALHQZ010000001.1, from coordinate 1,174,933 downwards.
AATCGCTGGTACTTCGCTGCTCATCACATCTGCCACCACCGTTTCCCCTGGGACGCGCATGCTGTAACACTCGGCATCGCTTTCGAGTGCGCCAACTCCAGGCGGAGTGCAGCCGCACGCTTCACCAGCCGCAAAGCGTAACAGCGCCGCAGGACACAGCATCCCCACGCAGCGGCCGGCGGAATCAACGACCGGCCCCCCCGCCACGCCGCTTCGCCACAGCACTTCGGCCGCATGCCGTAAGAGGTCCGACCGACAAACGGTCACGACATCGCGATTCATCAGGTTCGCCACAGTGGCGTTAAGGATGGCTGACAGATCAGCCTGATGAGTGATCATTGCGACATTCCTTGCAAGGCTGGCTCTTTTCATGCGCCGCGTGCTCGCAGGCCGTGCTGCTGAGCCCACTGGAACAGACAACATCCGTTTGGTTGTCAATCTCCGTCACTCCGGGCAAATCTTCCAGTAACTTCTGCAAGACCTGCTTTAAGTAGAACGACGGTAGCCGACCCGTCAGAATGAGCCGACCTGATTCGTACGACACGTTGACCGCGTGTGGGTGCGGAGCAAAATGCGAGTGGCTTGCGATGCGCCGCTCCGCTGCCCGCACAATCACCGCGCTCTGCGCAAATTTGTGCTTTTTGCGCTGTCGCCTGCTGGCGACAAATCCTGATTCCGCCATGGCACATAACCCCAACCGGTTCGAGACAAGGGTGGTGGGCGCTCCCCCAACTCGTCCACCTCATTAAATTAGAGCAATTCTCGCGCCGAGCCCAAGCACCGCTGAAAATCGGGGAAAGAATCAAGTTCGAATCCCCAGCGGTGGGCAAACTTCCAAGGTGTGCCACTGCGTAGCGCGCCGGTTCGCAACTTTACGCCGTGCATGTTAAAACCACTGGTGGCGACCAGGTTGGTCGCCGCTAGGCCACTCCCACCCTCAAAAGCATCGCCAACGCCGTGACTTCGCTTGCCCAATTCGTTGAACTGCAAAACTATCTTGGCTGGCAAGCGGAGGACGAAGCGCGCGTGCAGCGGGTCGGCGCCATGATTTTGGCCAGCTCCACGGAACTGATTGACGATTTTTACGACGAGATGCAGCGCCACCCCAACGCCATGAAGGTGATGACCGGGGGACCTGAAACAGTGGCCCGGCTCAAGTCCACACTCAGGCATTGGCTGCGACAGTTGGTGACCGGCCCGTACGATGAAGAGTATCTCATCACCCGCACCAACGTGGGCCGACGGCATGTGGAGATTGGGCTTGATCAAATGTACGCCAACGTGGCGCTCGCCCGACTGCGGCAAGGCATTTTGAACGTCCTCGAGCGCGATTGGCCCGGTGACCCGCAGCAACTCCGCGCCACGCAACATTCCCTCAACAAGCTGATCGATCTCGATGCGGCGATCATTCAAGACGCCTACGAATCGGAATATCTGGCCCGACAGCAAAACCTCAGCAAGGAAAATCAGCAACTGCGGGCAGTTCTCGATCGGACCCAGGGCGATTTTGAGATCGTGGGCGAATCGGAGCCGATGCAAGCGGTCTATCGGCTTATCGAACGCGCCGGGCCCACGCAGAAACCGATTCTCATTGAAGGCGAGAGCGGCACGGGCAAGGAGCTGGTCGCCCGAGCGCTGCATCGCGCGAGCGCCGTCGCCCACAAGCCGCTGGTGGTCATCAACTGTGCCGCGCTCCCCGAAGCACTGCTGGAAAGCGAACTTTTTGGTCACGAACGGGGCGCGTTTACCGGCGCTGTGGCGGAGAAGCAAGGCTTATTCGAGGTGGCGGATGGCGGCACGCTGTTCATCGACGAAATTGGCGAGCTCGCCGGTGGCTTGCAGGCCAAGCTACTGCGTGTGCTGGAGGATGGCATGTTGCGGCGGGTCGGCTCGGTGAAGGAATCGCGCGTGCAGGTGCGGCTGCTGGCTGCCACCAACCGCGACCTGGCCCAAGAAGTGGCCTCCGGCCGCTTCCGCGAGGATTTGTACTACCGCATCAACGTGCTGCGGATTCACCTGCCGCCGTTACGCGAACGGAAAGGGGATGTCCGCCTCTTGGTCGAGCACTTTGCCGGCGGCGAATGGCAATGGAGCGAAGAACTGATTCGGCTGTTGGAACGCTACGGCTGGCCGGGCAACGTTCGGCAACTACAAAATGCGCTTGACCGCGCGAAGATTCTGGCCGATGACGAATGGATTCTGCCCGAACGCCTGCCGCCGGAAATCTTTCGCGCCAGTCAAGGAGCGCCGGCGCCAACACCCTCGGGTGACGCGGTCGATCTGGAAACCATCAACCGCTTACACGTGACCGAAACCCTCGAGCGGTGCAGCGGCAACAAAGCGCGCACCGCCCGCGCGCTAGGGATCAGCCGCCGCACACTTTACCGCCTGCTAGAAAAGTACGACGTCGAGCGTTAGCCGCGGGGCTTGCCCCCGCGCTTTCCCCTTGCAGTTACGCCCAAAAAAAGCGTGGAGGCAAGCTCCGCGGCGAACGGCAACCCGCTTGGCACGCGGATTGCCAAGGCGACCATAATGGTTGCCCACGTGTCATCGCTGACGTTGCCTGTTTCCCCTCGCCGCGAGCTCCGCGAGCTGCTCGAATCGATCGACCATCGATTTCATGCCGACCCCGCACACGACCCTATTCTGCCGTCTCTGCTGGGCTGCTTAGTGCTTCACCTGGACGAGGAGTTTCATCTCAACGACGCCCGTTACCAACGATCGGAACACCGGCGCGAGCAAACCCGGCTCCTGGCCCGTGCCACGGACTTGGCGGCCGGCGCGCGCCGCGCCGGCACAGAGCCTGAAGCGTGGGAACAGTTAGCGACGGAGTTTGCCGACTTTCTGCGCGCGCTCAATGCAAATTTCTTGGCGACCCCTTGATGCTTCCGCCGCCCCCGCACGCTATAATCGGCAAATGTGCGAAGGCCCGAATGCCTGAGAGTCCTTCGCCCCGTTAGTGGAGGAGGAAACCAGCCATGCCCGTGGCGATGCAACTCTCGCGGATTATGATCAGCGAGATTACCGATCAACAAGTCATTTTCCTGAAAGAAGTTGAAGGGGATCGCTCCTTCCCGATTCTCATCGGCATCTTCGAGGCGACCAGCATTGATCGCCGCGTCAAACACTTTGAACCGCAGCGCCCGCTCACGCACGATCTGTTGGTGAGCGCCATCGAACAGCTCGGCGGCGAACTTCAAGATGTGCTCATCAACGAGCTCCGTGATGGCACTTACTTTGCCCGGTTGCGCGTGCGGCATGAGGGCGAGCTGATTGAAATTGACGCCCGGCCGAGCGACGCCATCGCGGTGGCCGTGACCTGCGACCCACAGCTACCGATCTTCGTTTCGGAGGATGTGCTGAACGATGTGATGCGCGAGCAGCAAGGTGGATAACTCCGTAAGATGCAGGCAATCGCGCTCTGATGTTCGCCATGTCAAGGATGGCAAGAAAATAGCGACCATTTCAGCCTGAAGTGTGAGTTTCTGACCCACCGCGCGCCTATCGCGCGCCCGCTTCGGTGGCTAATCACCTCAATTCTCTGCTCTTTGCCGGCGGCGCGCCGCTTGCACTCTCTGCCGCTGCTGTTGCGATTGATGTCCAATTGTTTGCGAATTAGGGAGTCTCTGGTCATGAATGCCATACCTTTAGGACGCGCGCCGAAGTGGTTCTTCTGCCATTGGATGGCGCGGCTGTCGTCGCTGCTCCTCTTCTGCATGTGGATCGGAATGCTCATTGGCGATGGCGTGCCGAACCAAAACTCCATCGGCAGCGTGTCGCTATGGGGGCAGTTCGTAATGATGCTGCTAATGTTCAGCGGGTATGCACTCGGCTGGAAGAATGCCTTGTGGGGCGGCATTGTTAGTCTGTCGGCAATCGTGATGTTCGCTGCGCTACACGTGGCCGAGATCAAAATTTTGCCGGCGCCGCAGTTAGCGCTGTTTGCCGTGCCGAGTTTCATGTACTTGGCCGCGTACATTTTGTACCGCCGCGAACATCCGGTTGGTGCAGCATAATCGCGGTCGGCTGAGTCTCACGCGACTTTCGTCATCCATAACAGAATCCCCGCCCGCGCGGACCACGCCCACGTTCGTAACCAATTTGAGCGGACCAGTTCCGCCACCACACCGTTGTGTTCGGGCGTGAGCAGTTTCCCGTGTAGCGGCACCTGCCAAAAAAAGGTTGACGCCCAGATCACAGCCAGCAGCGCTGCGCTTGCCAAAAACAGTGGCGATGAGCGGAGCGCCGGTTGGTAAGTCAGCAGCCACACGAGCGTGCCGACTTCTAGCAGCATCGGCGGGCCGACGACCCAACCTGTTCGCGTTTGGCTCTGCCGGTTGTATTCGGTGAACTCCGCTTCGCCGACGCTGCCGAGCATCGGATAATGCACGATCTGCACCATCCAGATCAGCCCAAACATAAACAATGTCGCGGCAAGGTGAAGCGCCCAGATCGGATGCGTTGTCATCGGCGATTTCTCACTGAATAGAAGCTCAATTTGTCTTGTCGATCGAGCAGCCGTTCGCATCGCACCGGCCGGTCCACTTCAAACGATTACGGGCGAAGATGCGATAGCCTAAGTTGAGCAAATGGGAAGCGCCGGGCAAGCGCGTTAGCCACACCAGCGGCCCGAAGCCGACCGCCGCGTACAGCCGGCGAAAGACTTCAACCCCCTCAATCCACTCGCCGTTCGGCAGCCGGCCGTGAATGCGGGCCATCAGGTCGTCGTACTTTTGGCCGACCGATTCGGCAGTGAACTCCGGCGCCGCGATGTCGGTGAAGCGAATCCGCCGCCGGCGATCCCAGCGGCGCAGCATGTTGATTTCACGCATGCACAAGGGGCAAGCGCCGTCGTAAAAGACTTCAACTTCATGATCGGCAGCAGTCTCAGCCATTCTCAACCCTCTGCCGCTCTGCTTGCCAGGCGTGTTTCAGGGTCAGCCCAAACGGCAACCACCAGGCAAGATCGTTTGTCAAAATGGTGAGCCCCGCGATCCACGGCAATTCGCCGCGCGAAGCACACCAAACGAAACCAATCGGACCGAAGATTTTCCCCAACAGCCCCACCAGCACAATCGGCCAATGCCGCACGGGATCGCTCGCCGCAATCCAGTACCCCACGCCGTACACGCCGACAATCATCCCGATGCACTGCCACAAACAGGGATAGTTGGGCGGCTCGAGCCCCGCCCACTGAAACGGCACGCTGGGGAAGAAGACCGCGAAGGCGCCCCACAGCACGTTGTACGCCGCCGCGAGCCGCAGCATCGGGCGGATCCACGTTGGGAAGTCAGCGGGGGTCATTGATGTCATTGCTGCAGGCTCCACCGGATGATAGAACCGCGATGCGTGATGGCCAGTAACCTCATGACGTTCACCAGTGAATGAACCCGTTCCAATCCCCCACCTCCGCCGCGGCGGACGACCCCCCGCCGCGTACGCCGCTCCCGGGCCGGCTCGTCCACAGCGGACGGCTTTCGCGCTCCGTCGAGCTGCCGCCGCCGTACGGCGTGGCGGTCAGCTACCGGATGAACTTCCTGGCGAACCAGACAGTGCAGGTCAACGGCCGGGTGGTAGCGCGGCGGTGGTCCATCGCTACGTTCGGGAGCTGCTTCGATTTTTGGCTCGATGTCGCCACACCGGTCGGCTTCGACCGACGGCCGGCAAAATTGTGGGTCGAACTTGGCGGATTACTGAACATTCGCCGGCTGACCATCGTAGTGGATGATCGTGTGGTTTATGATGAACCGTAGGTTAGGCTTTCCAGCCTGACGGTCGTGTGCAAGTCGTTTCCACCGCATGTCACGCTGGAAAGCCTAACCCACGGCCTTCGACCCCGCCGCTGACCAATTTTAAGAATTTTCCCCCGAGACCGGTTTTTCCGATTGATCTCCGGGCCAGTTGTCGATATCTTTCGCATTGAAGTGCAAGTGATTGCGCCGCTAAATCTTCACCCAGCCAAGAAGGCCTCCCCCCGAGTTGAACGTTCTCCCCACCGCTAACGCCGAACCCGTGACCCGGTTGCAGACCGAGGACTCGGGGCGTGTGCGCTGGCTGGCGGCGGTTGTCAGCTCAATTTGGATGGACCTTTCGCGGCTCAAACTCTTGGCCCGTTTGCGGCTACTCGCTGCTGCCTTCTCTTGGCGGTGGCAAATCAGGCGTTGAGGTTCTCACGCGCCGCCGCAGCACACCGTTCGCCGGTCAGCCACCAAGCTCACCTGCGAACCTAACGAAGTGCTGTGGAGACTCGGCACGGCTTGTTGCTCGGCTAAGCGAATGAGCAACTCCGGACCACGCCGGATGCGTGGTTGTCCCAAGTCCCCTTCTTTTACACAGCCAAGTTCGCGGCCGGTCATTTTTGTGGCCCAAGCGGGGGCGGCGTTCTTCCCCAGAGAGGAAACACCTGCCATGCGCGTTACCCAACAAGAAATCATCGTTAACAACCTGCTCAAGACGGGCGCTCCGCTGGAAGCCTTGTCGGAAGCCGTCGCTGCGCAGATGCCCGATGACCAACAGCCCATTCGGCTGAGCGTCATCGGCAAGGACCGCCGCGGCCATCAATGCGAAGTGGAAGCGCTCGCCGACGAAACCGCGCTTAAGTGGCGGCTGCCGAACCTGTTCGACTTCCGCCGCCGCGAACGTGAACGCACCAGCGCCTTCAACGCCGTCATGCTTATTCCCACCGGCGTCGACTGCCACATCGGCGGCCACGCGGGAGACGCCACGCCCAGCGCGCGGCTCTTGGCGAGCGTTTGCGATAACCTGGTGCTGCACCCGAACGTGGTGAACGCCTCGGACATCAACGAGCAAACCGAGAACTGCCTCTACACTGAAGGTAGCCTGATCTGCCGCCTGCTGATGGGCCAAATCGGCCTGCAGAAGGTGCGCCAGAACCGGATGCTGCTGGTGACCGAAGAACGGCCCGACGCCCCGAACGTAGTCGATCAAACGATTAACTGCGCCGAAGGCGCTCGCGCCACCTTGGGCTGCGACATTCGCGAAATCGTGGTGCTCGAACATGGCCTGATGATGAAGACCGGTTTCTCGGACTCGGGCCGCGTGACCGGCACCATCGAGCGGATGGAGCATCTGATGGAAATGCTCGAACACCGCCGGGGCACGTACGACACGGTGGCTTTGGCGACGAAGATCACCCCGCACATCGACACCCTGGAACTGCACAAGCAGTACTTTGGTGAAGGTGGCGCGAACCCGTGGGGCGGCGTGGAAGCGGTGCTGACGCACACGATTTCCACTGCGCTCGACGTGCCGGCCGCTCACGCGCCGACCATGAGCAGCGAGGTCCTCAAGACCCAAAGCTGGGGCGTGGTCGAACCGCGGAAGGCGGCGGAGATCATCTCCACCACTTACCTGTTCTGCGTGCTGAAGGGCCTCAACCGGGCGCCGCGCGTGGTTGCTCCGGCGATCAACACCTACGATCCGTCGGTGGTGAGCGTCGAAGACATTTCGGCCCTGGTGATTCCGGACGGCTGCGTCGGCCTGCCGACTTTGGCCGCCGTGGAGCAAGGCATCCCGGTGATCGCGGTCCGCGGCAACCGGAACCTGATGAAGAACGACCTGAAGCAGCTTCCCTTCCGTCGTGGCCAACTGATGTACGCCGACAACTACTTTGAAGCCGCCGGACTCTTGTCGGCGATCAAGGCGGGCGTGGCGTACGACGCGGTCGTTCGCCCGATGGCTCCGTGCAAAGTGACCCGCTTTGGCGTTGCCGATGTGAAGGTGAACGGCGCGGCGAAGAACGGCAAGTCGAATGGGAAGGTCAATGGCGTGGCGGTGCATATCTAATTGCTCCGTTAGTAAAAACGAAAGTCCCTGACTCGCCCCGGTCATCGCTTGCGATGAACCGGGGCGAGTTTTTTTGCGTCTGTTGCTCCGCTTCCCGACGGGCGCGGCTCGAACGCGTGGGGTTTGTGTTGTGGGGCCTGTTCGCCGACCAATTTGGCGGCGGGCCGGATTGTTGGTTGGATGAAATCTCGAGCGCCTCGGGCGACGAATCGCCCGAGGCTTTGCTCGGAGATTTCAATCAATTGACGTCACTCTTTGTTCACTCCCAAAAACGCGGGAGCGAACGTTTGATGAGGCGCCTCATCGCAAAAGCACGCGCGGGACTGGGAAATAGCCGGGCGACAGATGTCGCCCCACCTTTCGCGACGGACCAATTACCGTGCGCGGAGGCCCAAACCAGTTGGCTCCCAATCCCGCACACACTTCACGGCTGGCCTGGATCCCGAAACGCAGAAGTGGTGGTTCGCCGGCGCGGCCGCGCCGGCATTCGCTGAACCCTCCTGCGTTCCGCTCGTGGCGGCGCTGGTGAAGCGTGCGTATTTGTTTGTACAGTGGCAGGTGGCCACATTCTAGAGCGATTGCGAAATTCTTTGGAAATAAATTCTTTCGGGGGGTGGCCACAAATAAGGGTTGACAACGCGTTGTTGTGTGGCTCGTAACAGGGGTGTACGATGGGGGAACTTCGCATCCCTCGGCGCCGGCCCGCGCGGCCCCATCTAACAGTTGGAGTTTGGCCCGATGTCTCTTCGCCATGATGGTTCTGGTAACGGCCGACGCGGTGGCCGCTCGCTGCGGTTTGAAGCGCTGGAATCGCGGCAGATGCTCGCGGCGGATTTGGAGATCTTCAAGAGCTTTGCGAATTTCGGCCAGTACGAGCTGAGTAACGCTTTCGCGAACGTTTCAGGGACCTTGTTTTTTCGTGTTGACGATGGCCTGACCGGCCTTGAGCTTTGGAAAAGCGACGGGACCACTGCCGGGACGACGCTTGTTAAGGATATCTACCCGGGAACGATCGGCTCCATCCCGCGGGAGCTAACCAACGTCGGAGGCACGCTCTTCTTTCGCGCCACCGATCCCGATGGCGGCGAAGAGCTGTGGAAAAGCGATGGGACAGAGTCGGGGACTATGCGTATACGCGATATCAACCCAGGCAATGCGAGCAGTATCCCCGAATCCTTGGTTAACGTGGGCGGGACACTATTCTTCAGCGCCACCGAGCCCGTTGGAGGACTTGAACTTTGGAAAAGTGACGGAACGGAAGCAGGCACGGTTCAGGTGGCTGATATCCATCCCACATCAGGTAATAGCACTCCGCGAAATCTCACTGAGATGAATGGAGTCGTCTACTTTAGCGCGTTCGATTTAACGACTGGCTTCGAACTCTGGAGAAGCGATGGAAGTGAAGCAGGGACTTATCGCGTCAAAGACGTACTTCCAGGGCTGCTCACGAGCTGGATCAGCGACCTAGAAAATGTTTCTGGAACCCTTTTCTTTACTGCGGTCGATAAGTTCTTTGTGAGGTCACTTTGGCGAAGTGATGGCACCGAAGCGGGGACGGTTCAACTCAAAGAGTTCCCCTCCAGTTCGTTACCGGCAAGTGTCACCGAATCGGTCCCAGCCGGCGACCGGCTCTTCTTCGTCGTCCACCTCGATGGCGTGCTCGGGTTGTGGACGAGCGACGGCACAGTTGCTGGAACTCAGCCGCTCACAAAGACGCAAGGTGTTTTCCTGCTTGGAGAATCGTTTCAACTTGAGGCTCATTCCGACATCATTTACTTTGACTCGGTAAGCGATGAGTACGAATACCAACTCTGGCGAAGTGACGGAACGAATGAAGGAACATTCCTGGTTACCCCGAAGATCGCTTCCCCGGGGCGCCTGCGGCTCATGACCGACCACCGTGGCTCACTGTATTTCGTAACCAGCGATGGAACGCGCGGCGCCGAACTCTGGCGCAGTGATGGAACCGATTCTGGAACTAGCACTTTAGCTCAGCTCTTCACGAACGTCGACGAACAATTTGTTCACGCTCTTCAATTCGTGGGTGATCGCCTGTTTATGACAGTGATCACCCATCAGGGAATGGCCGAGTTGTGGTCAATGTCCATCGCCACCCCACCCGCCACCCCTGGCGATTACAACCGCAACGGCGTCGTCGATCTCGCCGACTTTGAAGTGTGGCGTAAGGACTTCGGCTCCGCGATCAACCTCGCGGCCGACGGAAACAACGACGGTGTGATCGACGCGGCGGATTACACTTACTGGCGCACGCGGTACAACGTGACGCCTGCGCCCATTGCCGCTTCACCGCCGCGCCGCTCGCCGTTTGTGCAACCGGTCGCGAGCGCCACTATCGCCGTGAGTGCGCCTAGTTCCACGGCGCAGCGCGATTTGCTGATCGCCTCGCGCGATGCGGCGTTTGCAGAGCTGGGCGAGGAGCCAACGGTCACGCCGAAGCCGACTCGTATCGCGGCGTCACCAGCGCGGCGGCGCTGATCAACCAGCTCACGGCGAGCAATGGCTCCGATATTCGCACGGGACTGCGGTCCCGTGCTACGGCTACTTTCCTACCGTTTCGTATAGTGGCAGGTGCCGGTAGTACACTTCCAGCGACAACAGATTCATCGTCGTCACGTAGAGCCGGCCGCCGACGCCGGCCCAGCGGTCGGGGGTGGGGCGCAAGGGATCCCAACTGCCGGCCAGGGGGCCCGACCGCTCTTGCGAATCGACCAGCAGCGGATGGAGCGAATCGTTCCAGGCGCGCCAGTAGTCGCCGCGCATGTGGAACATCACCTGCGTGGCATAGTACCAGTAGTAGGTGTCGCGCAAGGGATTGCCGAGCGTACTGATGCGCGCCGTCTCCCCAACTTCGCCGGGCGTTGGTAGGTGGGCGAGCAAATGGTCGGCACCGCGCTGGAGCTGCCGGTCATTACGGTCTTCTCCCAGGTAGAGCTGCGCGAGCAGGCCAACCGAGGTCATCACGGTACCCGGCAAGCGGCCGTGGCTCATGCGGGGGTCATCTTCCGGCGCGGTGGGGTTGTAGCAGAAGCGCGCCCGATCGCCGGCGCCTTCGCGGCAGCGCTCGACGAAGCTGCGCACGTTCTGATAAGTAGCGGGTGAAACTTTGAGGCCCGCCAGCTCGCCGCTGCGGAGCGCCATCAGTTGCCAACCACTGACCGAGAGATCGGAATTCACCCCCGCGGTGTAGCGCCAGCCGCCGAGGTCCTCGACCTGCGCGGCGGCGATGTAGTTGAGCGCCCGCTGGGCCGGTTCACGCAGGTCGGGGTCGCCGGTCATCCCATAAGTTTCGCAGAGCGCGATGGTGGCGATACCGTGGCTGTAAAACCGGGCAACGCCCCACGCATCGCTTTGGCCCTCTTCGGGAAACAACAGCCCTGAGGATTCTTGCTGTGCAACCAAGTATTGTAACCCGCGTTGAATGGGCCGTTGGTACTTATCGCCGAGATGATCGTACCCGGCGCCGAGCATCGCCAGCAGCACGAGCCCCGTGGCGGCGCCGTCGGCCTGGGCGGAAGGAAGTTCATCAGCATCGATGTCGCGCCCCAGTTGCCGGAACGACCACCGGCCATCGGCTAGTTGCAGCGGCGCGAGGTACGCGAGGCCAGCTTCAACAGCCGACTCCGTCTTCGCCAGCTGCGCCCGGTCCCCGGTACCCTCCCCTTCGATGTTGCGCCGCGACTTGCGATCGAACGCCGCCGCCATTTGCCGCGGGGTCTCGGCCGCGCTGGCGGAGAGCGTGGGCGCTAGCCCCGGCCGACCGCTAGCGGGCGAAGCCATCGCGGTGCGAGCGACGGGTTCGAGTGTTGACCCCACGCCACGCGGCAAAGGGGCAAGTGCTGGCGGCCCAACTTGACTGATTGCTGGTGCTGAATTGGCTGTGGCGCTGTCGGCTGGCGAGTCGATCGTCATCGGCGGCGCCGCGGCGAGTTGCGGACGAAGCGAATCAACCACATCGCTCGCCGAAAGTTCGGGCGTGACGTTTCGCGTGATGCTGGGATTGGAAGCTCCGCCGGGTGTTGATGAAATTCGTTCGGCAGTCGGAATCCCCGCCGACGCCGAGCGTGGCAGCGGCGGCAGATTCGCCGTCAGCAGTGACGGCTGCGTTTGCGATGTGCTTGAAGCCGCCGCTGGCGATTCACTCGGCAGCGCTTGCGGGCGCAATGGCAGCAAGCGTTCAGTCGTGGGGCTGAGGCTGAGTTCGATGGTTGGTCGGCGCTGCGCACTTTGCGTGGTGGTGGTGCGCGGAGCCAGCAACGGCGCCGCCATTGCCAGTCGCGGTTCATTGCGCGCGAGCGGCGGCAGTGCTTGGGGCGTAAGTCGCGGTTCGCCTTTTGCCGGCGGAGCGGGAGCGAGTGGCAGTTCAGCGGAGGCCGCGAGCAGTTCGGCGGGCTTGGGCGCCTCTGCTTCCACCTGCGGCTGCACTTCGCGCGTGGCAAGTTTCGGCGGCGTAACCTGCGGCGTTTCGGGCGGAGCCGATGCGACGCGCGGAAGCGGCTGCGGCGCGAGTTCTGGCGGCGTGAGCGCTGCCGACGCAACCGGTGTCTCAAACGGTTCCGGTATTCGCTCCTTCACTAACGGTTGGGATGGCGGCGTGATGCGCAACTCACGCGGGGGCTTCACCACTTCTCGCAGCGGGGCGTCGGCGAGTTGCGAGCCCGCCGCGCCACCGGCGGTGAGCTTCGCTTGCGACAGCGCAATGAAGCAGAGCGAATGCACCAGCAAACTGGCGAACACGCCGAACTGCAACCGCCACGCCACTCGCCGCGAGGTTGCTTTGAGCGCCCAGCCGAGCAAGCAGGCCGTGGCGCCGAGCGCAATCAGCCGCACCACGCCGTTGTGCAGCGGCCGAGGATCGTCGAATCCCCCCGTCGCCACCACACCCCCCGCCAAGATGCCTGCCCACAGCGCGAGCATCAGCTCCGTCGCCAAGGGGCGATCTTCGAAGCCGAGGGCTTCGGTGCGCGGGCGGCGGGTGAGGGTGGTTGGGGACATGGCTGTCGGCTATCGGCTATCGGCTGTCGGCTGTCGGCTGTAAAGACCGATAGCTGATAGCCGGTAGCTGACAGCCCCTTTACTCTGTCGTAATCGCGTAATCTTCAATGTTTGCGCGCTGGCAGGCGTCCATCACGGTCAGCAGTCGGCCGGCGCGGGAGTCTTCAGCGGCGACGATTGTCACATGTTGTCGACCAGGGTTGTTCGCATAAGCCGCGGCGAGCTTGCCTTCGAGCGCCTCCGCGGAAAGTTCTTCGTTGTCGCAGGTGATCACTCCCGTCGCCGAGACCCGCACTGTGATCTCTTTGCCGGGCAACGTGGTCGGTTCCGCTTGTTCCGCCCGCCGCAGCTTCAAGTTGTTGCCGCGGCCTTCGCGATCGTACTGCCCGGCGAGCAGAAAGAAGATCAGCAGCAAAAACACCACGTCAATCAGCGGCGTAAGCGTCAGAGCGCTAAGCGACAGGCTGCGTTTGAAGTGAATTGACATGGGACTCGGTAGGATGGGTGATCCGCTCGGCGGTCACCCATCATTGCGTTACGATCCATTTCACCGCGAGGTGGGTGACCGCTGCGCGGATCACCCACCCTACAAACTCCGGCATTCGTCACTCATCACTTAATCGTGTGTTCGAGTTCGCGACGGTCCAACCTTGCTTGGCCTTCAAATGGTTCGAGCCGGGGCAATAGGTCGCGGCCGAGACGCTGGATCATTTCAAGCCGGCGCAAGATTTTCCCCTCGAAGTAATGGGCGAGCGTGGCAGCCGGAATGGCGACCACCAAGCCGGCAAGTGTGGTGACCAGCGCCACGTAGATGCCGCTCGCTAAGGCTTGCGCGCGATTGGCGCCTTCGGCGAGGTTAGCGGTGGTGAAAAAGCACTGGATCATGCCCCACACCGTGCCGAGCAGACCGAGCAGCGGGGCGACCGAAGCGGCAAGGTTCAGCGTCCGTACGCTGCCGTGCAGCGCGTCGGCTTCGGTTTGCGCGGCGGATTCGAGTGCGCTTTCCAGTTCTGGGAGCGGGCGACCGGTCTTAACGAGGGCCGCCTGCATCACCCGGCCGAGCACTGAGGGATAACGCTGGCAGAGCGCGTACGCGGCTTTCGGATCGAAATGGGAACTCTCCGCCATCTGCGCGAGCCCCCGCTCGAGCGGCCGCGGCGCGAGGCGGCGGGTCCGCAGCGCGAGCGTGCGTTCGATGGCAATGGCGATCACCACCAGCGACAAGAGCGCAATCGGAATCATCAACCAGCCACCGCTAAGCAAGAGCTCGACAAGCGGCAGCGACGGGACAGAGCTCGCTGGCTCGACCGATTCCAGCGCGGCGGTGGCACGAGACTCGGGCGATGCGGGTTCTTGAGCGATCGCGCTCGTGGTCAGCAGCAAGAAAAAGATTAACCGCGAAAGAAGCGAAAGGGCGCGAAACGGACGGTGCATGTTGGAGCCGATTCGCATGGTGATCGAGGGCGAACGCGAATGAAGCGAATGAGAAGTACGATGCGTCATTCTACAGGCCGGGGTGCGCTGCGAGCCAGCGCTCGGCGTGCTTGGTCTTGGGAGATTCTGGGAAGCGCTCCACGCATTCTCGGCATAGTTTCGCTGCAGCGCCCGGTTTGCCTAACTGGTCCAAACAGCGGGCTGCTTCAAACAGCGACTCGGCTTGCCAGGCGTGATAGTCGGCCGGCGCCTCGCGGCCGCCGTAGCCGTAGGCAACAGCGAAGAACGTGCGAACCGCCTCGTCATATTCTTTGGCGGCGAACTGCATTTCGCCGAGCATGAACTGCGCGCGGGCCGCAAGTGGTGACGGTGGACCGGCGGCGACTTCGCTGTACGCCTGCGCGGCGGCTTCCGTTCGGCCAAGGTTTTGCAGGGCCCAACCGAGCTCGTATCTGATTTCGGCGGACTGCGAGGCGTCGGGGAACTTGTTGCGCGCTTGCGACAACGTCGCAGCGCTCGCTTCCCACTGTTTCAGTTGCGCTTGGGCTTGGCCTTGATGCAGCAGAATCAGCGCCGCGAGTTCCGGTTGTTGCTGAAGATCGGCTTGCTGATAAGCCTTGAGGGCATCCGCGTACTTCTGCTGAGCAAAGAGCGCTTCACCCCGCAGGAGCTTGGCGCGGTTGGCGAGCGGACCGTTCGGAGCAGCACTGAGTTGCTGGTCGATCGCCGAAATCGTGCCGGCCAAGTTCTTCTGTTCGAACTCGAGCCACGCGAGTTGATGACAAGCGCGCTCTCGGATCGCAGCCGTCGCGCCGGCCGCATCGCCTGCCTTTCGCAGCGCTTCGATTGCCTCCGGAGTTTGCTTCGCCGCGAGCCGGGCTTCGCCGATGCGGAGCCACGCTTCGCCGACCAGCGGGCTCGACGGGGCTGCGGTGGTGAGACGTTCATAGGTTTTGATCGCGGCGGCGGAATCGCCGGACTCGGTTTGCACGTCGGCGAGATTGTAGAGCCACTGATCGACGGATTTTTCCTGGCCGTGCTGGGCGATCAGTTTTTCAAGCGTCTTGGCCGCTGCAGCCCAATTTTTCTGCTGCTTATGACACGCCGCTGTGAGTTGCAGCCAGCGGGCCTCGCCTGCTGAGTCGGGCAGTTGCTGTTGGGTCCGCAGCACGTCGGCGTACCGACCTTGTTGGTACGCTTCGACCGCGAGCGTGTATTCGCTTTCGGCCAGCGTGCGTTGTAACTCCGCCGTGAGTTCGGCGGCGGGCTTCTTCGCGAGCGCTTGCTGGGCGAGCTCCTTCGCCCGACCCGCGTTGCCGCTCGAGAGCATAAGCTGCGCCGCGCGTGTGGCGGCCCACGTTGAAGCTCCGGAGTCTTGTGATTCACTTGCCAGTGACGCCAGTTCCTCCGCGGCCTCCCTGTGCGTTTGCGGATCGTTCGACAGCGCTTCGGCACGGTCGAACCGCAGTTCAGTCCGCCAGTTCGGCGCCGGTTTCTTCGCAAGGGCTTCCTCCACCAGTTTTAGCGCGGACTTCGGCTCCTGTTGCTTTAAGTAGCACTGCGCGAGCCAATGCGCCGCTTCGGCGCTCCCCTGCCCTTCCCATGCGGCGGAAAGTTGCTGCTCGGCGCCGGGCAGGTCGTTGTTTAGCAGGCAGCATTTGCCAGCGGCGAGCGATGCGTTCGCCGCGTACGAAGATTTCGGGAACTTCTTCACCAGTTCCAAATACGCCGCCGTCGCGTTGGTGTAGTCCTTCAGTTGGAAGTAGCAGAACGCGGCGCGGTCTTGGGCCCGGTCGGCCTGACGAAAATCCTTCACCCCGGCTGACTGTTGGAACTCCCGGGCGGCGGCGGCCCACTCGTTGCGCGCCGCCAGCACTTCACCCCGGTACAGCCGTGCCTCGGCGGCTTGCGGTTCCGTAGGCTTTTGTTTGAGCGCGGCATCAAGGGCTGTCAGTGCGCGCTCCAATCCAGGCGTTTCATCTTTGGCGGATTGCGAGGCGGTGAACTCGACGATCCCAAGGTTCACGAGGGCGGAAGTCGTGAGCGATGGCTCACCACCCTTGGCAACGGATTCGAATGCAGTCCGGGCTGCTGGCCAGTCATCCTGCTGGAATAGACAAAGCCCCAGGTTGTACTGGGCTCGGGCCAAAATCTTGGGCCCCGGCTTCGCGGCGATGATCGCCCGCCATTCGGTGGCGGCCAAATCGTAGAGCTCCTGCTCCTGCAGCGCTTGGGCGGCGGCCACGCGGGAGGCGAACGACGCGTCCGCCGGTTCAGCCGCCCGGCACGGATGTTCAGCGGCGAACAGTCCAAGAATCAGCGGGATGCAATAAACCAGTCGGGACACGATTTTGGGGCTCCTATTGCGTTCGAGTTCTCATTATTGCGATTGAGCGCGCGAAATCTATAGTTATTTGTGGCCACTCTCAAATCGGCGTCAGATTCGCCGTAACTCTTTCTTGACACTAACCTTACGGCGTGTTGCAATAGAGGAGAGGTGCGGTCCGTGGCGGGGGCTGACGGTCCGCACCCTACCTTGGGAGTTCTCTGCGTGATTGGCAAATCTCTACGTAGCCCGGTTTCTCTGAAACCGGAGATTCACGTCGCGCAGCGACTTGCTTGCTCGGCCCACGCATCGCACCCGCCAGTTTCGGCCCGTTTCTCAGAGGAGGGGCTGGCCTGCGTACGGGGGGGCATCACGCTGGTGGAAATGCTGATCGCGATGGCGATCACGCTGCTGATGATGGCGGCGGTGGTCACACTGTTCGCCAACATTTCGAGCAGCGTTTCGAAACGCCGGGCGACGATTGAAATGAGCACCCAAATGCAGCAGGTGCGCGCGATGCTGCAGCGCGACCTCGCCGGCGCCACCTGCCCCGCGGTCCCGTGGCAACGGCCGGAGTCGAATCACGGGTATATCGAGCTAATTGAAGGACCGCAGAGCGATGCGAACCCGAGCCAGTGGATTTTTGATTCCGATGGCGATGGAGTTGGCGACGGGTTGGGACCAGCTTTGCCGGGAATCGACTTCGCTGTTTCTTCGTTGCCGAGCAGCAACTTGCTAGCCGCTGGTAAAACGACCGACGGGATG
Source organism: Pirellulales bacterium (assembly GCA_022841705.1). GTDB lineage: Bacteria > Planctomycetota > Planctomycetia > Pirellulales > Lacipirellulaceae. The sequence continues at coordinate 1,157,589 of JALHQZ010000001.1, read as the reverse complement.
GGCCTCGGCGATGGCGACGACATTTTGATGCTCACCGTGCGGAACGAGAAAGAGCCGTTCGTCGGCCGGGCGCCGAGCAATGTGACCGTTGATTCAACCAACATGCCGGCGTGGGGGTACCAGTCGATTGAATCACAGCTTGCCGAGGTGGTGTGGTACGCGGTGGAGAATCCGCCGTCGGGCACGGCGCCCGATACTTTCTACTTCGGCGAGCCGGGGTATCGCACTATTTATCGCCGCACGCTGCTCATTGCACCGCAGCTCAATTACTCGTTTAGGATTGGGCCGTCGGGCAGTCCGATTGTTACCGGTCCCGGGGTGCTGCGCGTGTTGCCGGCGGGGCTCGACATCACCGAGGTCGACAGTGCCTTTGCAGCGCTTGTTGCCTTTCAAGAGAAGTATGACATCTCCGCACGCGTGGAATGGGATCCGCTTCTGCCTGGTGGCACGAACGGCCGCTGGAAGATTGTCGCCAACACGCTGGGCGATTTAACCAAACGTGAAAACCGGTATGAGCATCATGGCATTGCGATGATCGGCGGCGTTGCAGGCCGGGTTTACCCGTATGCGGCGGCTTCAATTGGCGCCAACGTCGCGTCGGGTAATCTGTTGATGTTGGCCGATTCTGAGTACAGCACTACCAATTCGACGAATGGCCAAATGATTCGGAACGCCGATCAGCAAGTTGTCGCCACGACCACTACCGGTGCGTTGTTCCCCGTTCGCCCGCTCGTACGACCGAATGCTGATAATCTGATTCCCTTCATGGTGCGCGCGGTGGTCGATGAGAATGGCCGGATGGTGTACCTCACGCGCGGCATCGCTCCGCTCGGGAACTCACGGCGCGGCGAGGATGTGGTGATGGCCGATGCGCTCGCGTTTGACTTGCGAGTCTTTGATCCCGGGGCGCCGCTATATGAGTACAATCCTGATACGAGTGGCGGAGCACCTGCCTTGACTGTCCTTCAGCCGGGCGATCCTTCATGGGCTCGCGCCTACCAGCGTGATCTGGCAACATCGGCTCCGATCGGTGATTTGCTGACGCCCACCACTGCCGAGCCATGGTCATATGCGGGACAGGGAGCCTATGTTGACCTTGGGTACGGTTTCGCAGCAGTGGGGAGAAATTTATTTCGCGGCTACTCCACAACTCTCAATGCTGTTCCTCCGAGATTCTTCGAGCCCAAAGCGTTGCACCTACCGCAGTGGACTCCTGCCGATGCGTCGCCAACAGCTTATCAGAGGCTACCGTTTGGTTCTGAACTCGCCCCTGGCTATGCGGTCTATGACACGTGGTCATTTCACTACGAGAACAATGGCGTTAACGATGATAGCGCCGTCGACTCGACTTTGCTGATCGACGAAGGTGTCGACGGATTCGATAACGAAGGGCACGTGCGGACGGTCAACACATCTTCTTATCCATTCGTGATTACGATCGTCAATCAAGTTGCCTTCGGCGTCGACGATCCCACCGAGCGCGAAACGGTCCCGCCCTACGACACCCCCCTCCGCGGGATGCAGGTGACCCTTCGCGGGTACGAGCGGGACAGCCGGCAAATTCGCGAAGTGAAAGTGCGGCAAACCTTCGTGCCTAAGTAATGGCGCCCGAACAAGGTAAATCAGCGCCGGCCCTAGTATGGAAGTGCATCGAATTCGGCTGCGCGGGCCGTGGGAAATTTTGGCGCCCGCCGATTCTTCGTCGATTGGGGCGGCGCGCAGGGTGAAACTGCCGGTCACATGGGCGGAGGCAGCTGGGAAGTCGGCGGCCACATCGCTTCGCTGCGAGCGGCGGTTTCATCGGCCCACCTTCATGGCGGAGTTCGAACGAGTTTGGCTGGTGGTTTCGGAGCCGTGCGCAAAGTTCGAGGTAGCGCTCAATCGCCAGCAGTTGGCAGGGTTTTCTGACCGAGCCGAAGTGACGGAGCAGCTGCTGGATGCGAACGTGCTCACCATCGACTTGGCGGCGCCGGCGGATAAGGATGCCGAATTGTTCACCGTGACGCTGGAGATCGAGGAACGGGAATAGAATCCCCTGGATGCGGGAAGCCGCAGATCAGCCGGCGTCACTCACATTTTTGAAGATTTTGCAAAAATCCAGTACCAATTCTGCGGGCTTCGCGCCTAACCTCAATACCAGGGAGGCTCCGGCCCCCATCAGTGCTCCGGCATCGATGGCAGGGCCACTTATCACTTCTCCGTTGTCCCAGGGGGAGGTCACTTGTCGGACGAGTTAGCGGCAATCGGTGAGGGTTCCGCCGGATTCGAGCGTGAGAAGATGTCGGAAAGCGAGCAGCGGGCCGCGTTCGGCCGGGTGTTCGCCCAGCATCACCGGTGGTTGTACGCCTACTTGGTGTCGCTACTGGGCGGGGCGGCGGAAGCGGAAGAGGTGTTTCAGGAAGTGTGCGTGGTGCTGTGGCGAGAGTACGAAACCTTCCAACTCGGCACCAACTTTGTGAAATGGGTCAGTGTGATCGCCCACCACCAAGTGCAAAAGTTTCGGCGGTCACAAAAGCGGCGCGAGCATCAACTGTCCGACGACACAATTGAGCTCCTGGCGGCCGACGCGATTGAGCAGTGCGACCTGTTGGATTCGCGCCGCTCGGCGTTGTCGCGGTGTTTAGAACAACTCAACTCAAGTGATCGGCAACTGGTGGCGGCCTGCTATCGGGACAGCCGCGATTCGTTCAAGGCGGTGGCCGAACAGGTCGGCCGCCCGGTGAATACGGTTTACAAAGCGCTCAATCGCATTCGGCATAATTTGCAGCGGTGTATCGACCGCTCGTTGGCCACGGAAGGCTCATAGACAACATGGCTCAAGACTCGCATCAACTTCGCCTTCTGCTCGACGGGTTCTGCAATCGCAGTCTCGATGCGGCCCAGGTGCGCGAGCTCGATACGCTGCTGCAAGGAGATGCCGAAGCGCGAAAAGCGTATCTTGCGGCGCTTTCGATGGAAGCAGAACTCTTTTCGTCGCACGCGGATTTGGAAGCGGCGCCAGCGGAAGTGTCGACGACTCTGATCCATCAACAGCCAATCGCTTTGCCTCAAGCGGCTCGGCGCGTCAATTGGCTGGCGATTGCGGCGAGTCTGATCGCGGTCGCCGTGGGTTCCAGCTTCATCACGCGAAAGTTTGCGCAGTCGACGGTCGAAGTCGCGGCTTCCCGTACTGCTGAGGTGGTGCTGGCAAAAGTGACCGGCACGCGCAACTGCAGCTGGGGTGCGGATGCCCGTCCCTTTGAGTATGGCCAAGGGATCGCGGCGGGTGAGACGGTTCTGCTCGCCGGCGGACTGTTGCAACTTACCTTTGCCGATGGCGCCCGGGTGATTATTGAAGGCCCGGCGGAGTTTATTGTTGATTCGCGGAGTTCAGCCAAACTCGTCTCGGGGCGATTGGCCGCAGTGGCTCCGCCCGCGGCAAAGTCGTTCACCGTTACCACGCCGAATCTGAACGTGATCCAACCTGCCGGCGAGTTCGGCCTGGTTGCGGGAATTGAAGGGGGCGACGAAGTCCACGTCTTCCACGGCAAGCTCGTCGCGCGTCCCGTGGCGGCGATTGATGATGCCGGGACGGCACTCGCGCTTGGCAGCAAAGAAGCGGTGCGGGTGTTCCCCGCTTCTACCACGCTTGCGCGGGTCACGCTCCACAATGAATTATTCGTGCGGTCGCTCGCGCCCAGCAGCGGTCCGCGTGATGGGCTCCTCGCCCAGGATAGTTTCGAGTACCCAGCCGGGCCGCTGTCGGGGCAGAACGGCGGCTTTGGCTGGGCCGGTCCGTGGGAAGTAGTGGAGCTGGATGAAGCCGAAACCACTGCAACCAACGTGGTGGTCGATGGCAACTTGGCGCCGGAAGAGATGGCGCTGGGGCACGCGCCAGCGGTCGGCGGTCATGCCTTACAGTCAGGCCATCGCAATCGCATCCGCCGGGGGCTTGGCTGCACGGTTGGCGGTGTGTTCGATGCCGCTGGGCTCGTTGAAAACCAAGATGGCCAGCGGCTTGTTGGGCGTTCGGGCCGCACGGTGTATTTGTCATTCCTGCAGCGCGTCGACAAAGTTGCCGATGGCTTCTACGGCGTCGAGCTCCACCGCGGCGACGGCAACGCCAACCGCGTGCTTTGCATCGGCAACGGCGCCGAGGGCGCTGGTTACGGCGTGACTTCCAACTTCAACGCGATTCGGGCCAACAATTTCCCGTCCTTAGGTGAAGAACACACGGGCGTGAATTATGTGGTGGTGAAGATTCAGTTCGGCGCCGACAATCGCGACCAAATCACCATCTACCGCAATCCCGATTCGCTCCTCAGCGAGCGGGAATGCCGCCCAACGGCGCAGCTCGGCGGCAATTTTGCGTTCGACCGCGTGAGCTTCGCCAACTTCGATGGCGTCAAGAATCACGAGCTCGACGAAGTTCGGATCGGCGTTTCATTCCCGGCCGTCAATGGCGAGCGGGACGATTTCGACGAGCAGCTCTCATCGCCCGTTGCAGGCGAGTTCGATGCGCCGTGGCAAAAGGCGGGTAGCCGCGAGGTGGCAATTAGCGGCGCGTCAATTGGCGCCGATGTTTTTGCAGGATTATTGGCGGAACGGACTCCTTTTGGTAGCCATTTTTCGTTCCTCCGTAGATAATAGAGTCAATCCCTTTTCTGACGCAGCTCCAGGCGGAGCTTTTCAGAAGCAATCAGCCGCACGGGTACCCTACTGGTGGGCTATCGTCCGGTTGAACAAACCAATGGTTAGCGTATTGCGCAGCGCGTCGCTGCGAAGTGTGTTGTGTGTTACTGCCTACCGGCCAGCATCGTGCTTGCCGCAGGCGCTTTTCCAACTGTGGAGGTTTTGCTCATGAGAAAGTTTTTTGTGGCAGCGATTGCAGGGCTGATGGTCAGCCAAGCAGCGGCCAGCATTACGGTCGACGGCACCGTGGACGCCAGCTATGGCTCCCCCTTGGCCGTGCAAACCGTGCAAACGCAATTCGGTGACGCGACCGATCCCGCCGGTTTCGGCAACGGTGGCGAACTCGACGCCGCTTACGGCAAGGTGTGGAACGGACGCCTGTATGTGATGGTGACCGGTAACGTGGAAAAGAATTTTAACAAGTTGCACCTGTTCATCGATTCGAAGGCGGGTGGTGAAAACGTGCTGTCGGGTTTGCCGAACTACGATGGCGGCCGCAGCCAAAACTTCGGCGGGCTGGGATTCGACACGGGCTTTGAAGCCGACTATCACGTCTTCGGCCGTTGGGGCGGCGGCAACTTTGAAGTCGACGTGGTTGATCGTGCGGGCGGAACTTGCACCACCAACTGCGGTGGCGATTTCGGCCAAGGCGCTGGCGGCGGCATTCAAAGCGGCTCGATCCTCGGCAACGGTGGCGGCACGACTTCGTTCCTCTCCACTCCTGCGACGTTCGGTTTCAATAACACGAACATTGCCGGTGTGACGGGCGGCACGAACGCCCTGTCGGTTGCTGAACAAGCGGCTGCCGCGGCTGTGACCACGGGCTTCGAGTTCTCGATCGCGCTGGCCGACATCGGCAACCCGGCGATCGGCAGCACGATCCTGGTTCATGCCGCTTACGGCAACGGCGACAACAACTACCACTCGAACCAAATCCTCGGCGGCTTGCCGGGACCGCAGGGCAACCTGGGGGGCAACGGTTCGGGAGGTTTCACCGGTAATTTGGCCGGCATTAACTTCAACCAGTACGGTGGCAGCCAATATTTCCGCATTCCCGTGCAAGCGGAAATTCCGGAACCGGCCACGCTGGTGATGGCGGGTCTGGCGGTTGCGGGCCTCGTGGGCCTGCGTCGTCGGGCGAAGTAGTCAAGCGAAGCGACTTATCGGCTCATGCATTGGGGCTATGAGCCGATTCGATAGTCCCGGCGCGTCGGCGGTCTCACCACCGTCCGGCGCGCCGGGCGATTCGAACTGAAAGCGGTGAAAAGTTGGACCTTCATCAGTGCGGCGTCTGTTCAGCCGCCGCACCGATCAGCGCCCAACCAGTTGGTGTTCGACCTGGTGCTGCTATTCGCGTAACTCATCGTTAGAAGGATTCGTAAGTTATGGCCCCAAAATCTGTGCGTCGCGTCAACTTGTCACCTCGCCAAGGTTTCACGCTCGTGGAACTGCTGGTGGTGATCGCCATCATCGGCATCCTGGTGGCGCTGCTCTTGCCCGCCGTCCAAGCGGCCCGCGAAGCGGCCCGGCGGATGGCTTGTCAAAACAAGCTGAAGAACATCGCGCTGGCGTGCTTGAATTATCACGATACGAAGAAGGCCCTGCCAATTAGCATTCACCAGTGGCAAGAGACGATTGATTGCACCGGGACGAACGTCAACCTTCCTGGCTCGGATACCCCCAAAAGTGGAAAAGGGTGGATTGTCGACATTCTGCCGCAAATTGAAGAGCAAGCTCGCTACGATGTCATCAAGAACGGTGGCGCGTTCAAAACTCAGTTTAGCGCGCAAGCGCTTGGCGGCGGCGGGATGGGTGAGCGAGCAATTCGTCAAACCGTTGCCGAGCAGCTCGAGATTCTCACTTGCCCGAGCGATGCTTCGGCCGCTCCCAGCAACAATCAGTGGTATTGGCAAGGCGTTTTCGTTGGCACGACCAGTTACAAGGGCTGCATTGGGGATGGGGTGATCACAGGTTCAGCGAGCGGCTCGAGTGGACGCGAACCTGCCAGTTCTCCTTTCGGCGCCACAGCAGGATCGCGTGATTGCCACAATACACTGGAGCCCAACGGAACTTTCAGCCGCAACTCCTATCTGCGACCCATCAATCTGAAAAAGATCGTGGACGGCACAAGTAAGACGTTCCTAGTCGGCGAGGGTGTCGTGAGTCAGGACTTTCACTCTGCAGCTCTGTTTTCGGATGGAGACTGGGCGACTTGTGGCATTCCGTTGAACTATTTCGAACAAACGGATGATATCGCAATCCTTAAGTCCAACACAGTTTGGTATAAGACGCGCGGCTTCAAGAGCCTTCATCCCGGCGGTGCCCAGTTCTCGATGGCGGATGGTTCCGTGCATATGGTGCAAGAAGGAATCGACACGCTGGTTTACCGCGGTCTTGCAACGCGAGCAGGCGAGGAACCCGTTTCGCTGCCGTAATGACTCGCTCGCGCGAACCTTACGCGAACTTTTTCAAACGACTCAAGCCCCAAATCGATATAACCTTATGACCTCGATTCACAAATCTCGACTCTTGCTCACTGCAGCGTTAGCAGTGGCGAGTTCAATCCTAACTGGATGCCAAGGTGGCTCCAACAATGCCACTGTCGAAGGTTCAGTACTCGTCGATGGCGACCTCGCCACCTCGGGCACCGTGGTTTTCAACCCCGCGGACGGGAAAGGAAGCATCGCTTCCGGCCAGATTTTTAAGAACGGCAACTACTCGGTTGGCATTGGCAAAGGTGATTTGTCGAAGCCAGTTGCCAGTTCGCTTCCGTCCGGTGACTACGTGGTGACCGTTTCCATCACGGGACCTTCCACCGGCACCGTTGGCGAAGGAGGGCCGCCGCTTGCTGGCCCGTCGCTCATCGCCGCCAAGTACAACAGCACCAGCACCACGGATCTTAAGTACACCGTTAAGCCCGGCAAAAACGTGATCGACTTGCAGCTTGAAGGCGCGGCTGCGGCCGATCCGTCGCTCGAAGCGATCGATCCCGCGGAGGAAGCGCCAGCCGGAGAGACCCCCGCTGCCGAGGCGCCGGCGACTGAAGCACCGGCCGAGACCGCTCCACCTGCTGAAGCGCCGCCGGCCGATGCACCCGCAGCCGATTCACCCGCAGAGGGTGGCCCTGCCGTTGACGCGCCAGCTGCCCCATCCGCTCCGGCGGCGGAGGTGAATCCGTAATGCCTAGCACCAGCAATTTTACCAAGTACGGCGCGCTGTTGGCGCTGTCGGTTTTAGTCGGCTGCGGCGGGCCTGAAGCGCGCGTCACCGGGATCGTTTCGCTCTCCGGCAAACCATTGCCGCGCGGCACGGTGACTTTCAAACCTGTCAGCGGCGGAGCGCTCGCCGTCTCCCGAATCGCCGACAACGGCGCGTACGAATTGTTTACTGGCCGCGAAGCGGGCCTGAAAGCGGGCGACTACCAAGTGAGCGTCTTGGCAAACGCCGAGGGCGGCCCGCCTCCCGCGAACGGCGGACCACCACCGCCGGGCAAGCCGATCACGCCGCCCTGGTACAACACGCCCGAAACTTCGGGCCTGCAATTCACCGTTGAAGGCGGTAGTAACGAAATCAACTTGGAGCTTAACACCACGCCCCCCGCGGGTTGGAAGCCGGCCGGTCGGCGCCGGTAACGCAGCGATTGTAACAGCTTGTGACGCACCGCTTTGAGACCTCCGGAAGAGAAGAGACGTGCCCCGATCGTTTAACAACTTGCTTCTTGTGACGCTGGCGTGTGGACTCGCTCCGCTTGCTTGTGCGCAGAATGCTTCGCAGCCCGCCATTTTGCAGTTTTACGAAGCGAAGTGGTCGACCATCGAAAATCGCATGGCCGACGTTCACGCAGCTGGCTACGGCGCGATGTGGGTGCCGCCACCAACCAAAGGTGGCGGGGGCCTCAGCGTGGGCTACGACTTGTTCGACCGCTTCGACCTCGGCAAGCCACGCGATGAAACGCTCTACGGCACAGAAACCAGTTTCCAAACGCTCACCAGCAATTCGCGGAAAGCGAGCGTGACGGTCTATGCGGACCTCATTCTCAATCACAATGGCTTCGGCGACCGCTTCGACGCCCCGTTTGTCGCGGCAGGTGGTTATCCGGGCTTCGCGCTCACGCTGCCAAACGATATCAACGGCGATTTTCACGACCAAACGCTCGGGGCCGATGTCAACGTGCTCGAAGGTCGACTGAGCGATCTGGTGGATATCGATCAGAGCAAAAACTACCAGTTTATTCGCCATCCGGTCGCTGCGGGCAATCCGCAGAACATTCCGGCGGGAACGTTTAACAATCTTCCCAACCCCAACAACGCCCGGCTCTATCCGGACCGAGACACGCCGGGGATGACCCTCAATGACCCGGCGCTCGGCACGACCGTCACGCGCTACAACTTCAACTCCGCGAATCCGATGGCGGGCGACGCGGTTCCAGAGAATGCGTTGGGGCTGCTCATGCGCAGCGCCCAGTGGCTGATTCAAACGCAGGGCGTAGATGGTTTCCGCATCGACGCCGCGAAGCACTTTCCGGAGTGGGTGCTTGATTACCTCGACCAAGCGGTCTTCAAGGCCAATCCGCGGCTCAACCTCGATGGCAGCTACCAATCGGTCTACAGTTTCTCGGAACTGCTCGATGGCAATCGCGGCTACCTGCAAAGCTACATTCGCCGTGATGGGCCGACGGTTTCAATTGCTCCGAATAACAACACCGTCACAGGCAACCGCGACGCGATGGACTTCCCACTCTTCTTCGCGATGCGCAGTAACCTCACCGGTAACGGCGCGGTGAACAACTGGCACGGCATCCGTAACGCCAGCCAAGACAATCACGACGACGGGCTAACTAATGGCAGCGCCGGCGTTACCTTCGTCGACAGCCACGACAATTTGGCGGGGGGCTTTCCGTTCCTCAAGAACGTCGCCTATGCCTACACGCTGATGAAGCCGGGCCAAGCCATTGTCTACTTCAACGCGGGCGAGTTTGGCGATCGCGATTTTCCGAACGACGGCAAGGTGGACGCGCTCGGCGGGCTGTATGGGGACACCATCACCAAGTTGGTCGGCATTCGCAACTCGCACGGCCGAGGCGATTTTCGCGAGCGCTGGATCGACGACGCCTTCAATCCCAATGGTTTTTCCAACGTCTATGTCTACGAACGCTCCAAGAGCGCGGTGGTGGCGCTGAATAGCCGTGCGGATGCGGGGTACGACCAGCGTACCGGGGTACAGACCGATTTTAGCCCGGGCCAAGTGCTGGTGGAGCTCACCGGTAACGCCAACGATGCGACCGTTGATCCCAATAACGACATCGCTTCGACACTACGCGTGAACGCCACCGGCAAGATCGACGTTCGGATTCCCCGCAATAGCACGCATGGGCGGGGGTATGTGATTTACGGTCTGCCTGGCCCGCAAGGCGCTCTGACGATTGGCGGCTCGACCAGCTCGCTGGCCGCTGGCACGCCCTCGGCGGCGACCAACGGCACCACGCGGCTCAATGACATACCGGTCGTCACGGGCAACACCTTCAGCATCAATTTGCAGACGAACCCGGTCACGCTTCCGGCGCCGGTTGGGGAGTCCACTCCGTACCGCGATTTCAGCGCCGATGGTGACAACGCGCTCTTCAAGATTAACGAGGGCCTCAATCTCAATGGCAACAGCGGCGTGGATTACACCACGCCGGGGTCGGTCGTCTACGGGTTTGAAGAGTTCACCACCACCAAGACGCCGGGCTTCATCGCCGGACCGAGTGGCAACACGGGCACGGGGACCGGAACCTATTCGCAGACAATCGACACCACGCAGCTTTCCGAGGGCCGGCACTACATTACCGCCCGCGCGTTCCGCCAGCGGAGCGACGGCGGCCCCGCGATCTTCACCGACTTCCGCGAGACGATTTATGTTGACCGCTTGCCCCCCGAGCCGCAGATTGTCAGCTTCGCGCCCTTTGCAACGCAGCCGAACGTGGGGCAAAGCCGAGACCTGATTGTTAAAAGCGTGGATGGCACCGCCAACGCGATGCACTTCTTCCTCAACTTGCCGGCTTCCTTCACGGACACCCAAGTCCGGCAGTTCGCACTGCAAGGTCAGGGCCAAGCCTTTTACTACGATCGCGACAAATGGGTGAATGGCTTTCTGAATCTGGTGAACGGCAACAACGTGGCGACGATCGTCACTTTCGAACCAACAGGCAACTACAGCGTGCGACGCATCGCCGGTCTTAGTCTTACGGACGCCCGCGGCCGGGGACTGGGAGACATGAATGTCAACAACCAACTCGATACCCAGGATATCACGCTCTTCCGCAATATGCTCTATGCGCAAAATACTCAGTTCACGCCGATGGCCGATGTCACGGCCGACGGCTTGATCGACAACCGCGACCTCTTCGCGCTCGATGGCAGCCTGACTAGCGCCAGCCAAGCGGTGTGGGATGCCTACGATAGTGTGCTGCGATTGCGGGGCGACTTCGATTCTAGCGGCCAAACAACCGCGAGCGATTACGTCGCGCTCCGCGGTGCTTTCGGCTCGCCGAGTTGGCTGTACGACCTGAACGTCGATGGCTCCGTTAACGCGGCGGACCTGCAAACGTTTATCACGGAAGTGGTGCGCACCGTCGCCGGCGATTTCAATTTCGACGGCGCCGTGGATGCCAGCGATTACACCGTGTGGCGTGACAGCGCCGGCGGCGCTGGCTCGGCGCTCGTGGCCGATGGCGACTTCGATGGCGATGTCGACTCGGCGGACCTCGCGCTGTGGTCCAGCGCTTTCGGATTCATGCGGACGGCGCTGCCCGCCGTGGCGACAGCCACAGCGGCCGCAGTGCCTGAACCGCAAGCGATTGTGGGGCTTTGTTTATTGTGTGCCGGCGGAGTGGGCCGCCGGTTTTTGCGATTCTCGAAGGGTTAAACACCTGGGTTGGTCCTGTCTTAAGGAGGATTGTTGTGATGAAGCGATTTTTGAGTGCGGTAGCGAGCGTCGCCTTGTGTGCGACCGCCAGCTACGGACAAACCATCAACGGAACGCTCGTCGGCGACGAGTCGTTCTATGGCGCCGCCTTGTCGACGCAGAACACGCGAACCCAGTTCGGCGACGCAAACAACCCGGACGCCATCCTGGCAGGTGGCGGGTCGGAAATCGACCAAATCTTCGCCAAGGTTTCCGGCGGTCGGCTGCACGTGCTGGTGACCGGCAACCTCGAAGACAATTTCAACAAGCTGAATGTCTTCGTCGATTCGAAGGCAGGGGGCGCAAACGTCGTCTCCAGCACCATGCAGGCCGGTGTGGATAGCTTCTGCTGCGGGGGCATCGGTCAAACCGGCGCCTTCCAACGGATGAATGGCTTGACCTTTGATACCGGTTTTGATGCCGACTACTTGTTCCTGTTCACGCATGGTGGCGAAGCCCTGCCAGCGCCCGATGGCCGTCAGTTTTATGCCTCGACTGCTCACTATGGTGACCTATCGAGCACCACGGCCCTCACAACAGGTGGTTTAGGGATGCAACTCGCCCCGCGCGGTGAACCAAGGGTGCTACGGTTCCCTGGTGACTACAGCGACAATGGCGCTTTGGACGCTGCCGACTACACGGTGTGGCGTGACAACCAAGGCGCAACAGTTCCGCTTGGCACCGGCGCGGACGGGAGCAATAACGGCGTAATTGACGCCGCTGACTACACCCGTTGGGTTGATAGTATTAACGCCGGCGCCGATGTCTCGCTGGCGGGTGGTCCCTTCAAGCCAGGTGGCAATCCGGGTAACACCGAAGCGATTCTTGGCCCGTCGATCCCCGGATTGACTCAAGGTCAACTCATCGACAAGAACTACGCCGGCGGCGGCGTGTTCCCGGAACTCGCGTGGGCCGGTCCGACCGTCCGGAACTTGGAGAACACGATCGATTTGCGGATGGCGATTGACAACAGCAACATCGCTGGTGTGAAGGGCTCTGGCGGGCCGTTCGAGTTGGTGCCGGGTGAAGACAATCCGGCCGATGTGAAGACGGGGCTCGAGTTCAGCGTGCCGCTCTCCGCGATTGGCAATCCCGCCCCTGGTCAAGAGATCAAGCTGACGGTTTTCATCAACGGTGGCGGCCACGACTTCTTGTCGAACCAAATCGGCGGCGCCGGGGCGCTGGTCGGGGGCGTCGCTCAAGGCAACTTCGGCACGGTCTTCTTCGGCACGAGCCCAACCCGGGCGACGTTTAATGAAGTCGACGGCAACCAGTTCGTCTCGCTGTTCGTTCCGGGTGGTGCGGCCGCTTCGGCTGCGGTGCCGGAACCGGCCAGCGTGCTGGTCGCGGGCCTCGTGCTCGCCTTGGCGGGCGTGGGCCGCAAGTTGCGGAAGTAAACCGAAGCGTTTGGAGTAGCGATGGGAGATTGCCCTGCCGTGCTCGCCAGCAGGCGTCACGGCAGGGCTTTTTTGATTGCTTTCGCATGATTCTAAACAGTTGAGATTTTTGGGAATGGCTTCAACTCGATCGCTCCTAGGGATCCTCGTCGCATCTACGCTCCTCACCAGCGGCTGTGGCGGCGCGCGGCCAAGTGAGCAGTCGCAGGAGCTGCGCGAAGGGACGAAGCCCAAGCCGAAGGTCGTGAAAGTGTCGGCGCCCGATCCCTCGGCGGCCGACGTGCCCGACTGGGCGGCCGATGCGATCTTCTACCAGATCTTCCCCGAACGATTCGCCAACGGCGATCCGAAGAATGACCCCACGTGGGATTCGACCGAGTTCCCCGATGTGGTCGGCGATAAGTGGCGCATAACGCCGTGGACAGGTGATTGGTACGCCCGCGCAGAATGGGAAGTGGCGCTGGGCGACAATTTTTTTGATGACGGTGTGTTCCACCGGCGCTACGGCGGAGACATTCAGGGGATTCTCAATAAGCTCGATTACCTCAAGCATCTGGGCGTCAACACGCTGTACCTTAACCCCGTGTTCTATGCCAAGAGTTTGCACAAATATGATGGCAACACCTACCACCATATCGATCCGTACTTCGGGCCGGCGCCGCTCGAAGACCTGAAGCTGATGGCTAAGGAAACCAGCGATCCGAAAACGTGGCACTGGACCGCTGCCGACAAGTTGTTCCTTAAGCTAGTGGAAGAAGTACATGCTCGCGGAATGCGAATCATCATCGACGGCGTTTTCAACCACACCGGCCGCGATTTTTTCGCCTTCGCCAACCTCGCCAAAGAACAAGACAAATCACCGTACAAAGATTGGTACATGGTGGAGAAGTTCGACGACCCGGCGACCAAGAAATCCGAGTTCGCCTATAAAGGCTGGTGGGGCGTAGATACCCTGCCCGAGTTCGCTAACACGCCCGATGGCCAGAACTTGCATCCGGGACCGAAGCAGTATGTGTTCGATTCCACCAAGCGCTGGATGGACCCCAACGGCGATGGCGACCCAGCTGATGGCATCGACGGCTGGCGGCTCGACGTGGCGAACGAAGTGCCCAATGCCTTTTGGCGTGACTGGCACCAGCTCGTCCGCAAGCTGAACCCGCAGGCCTACACGGTTTCGGAATATTGGGAGAATGCCGCTGAGTATCTGGCCGACACTCACTTCTCGGCGACGATGAACTACCACGGTTTCGCGTTCATCGCCAAAGGATATTTGATTGACGGCGTGATGACCGCGAGCGACGCCGCCGAACAATTGCGCTCGCGCAGCGAAGAAAATCCTCCCGCGCGGCGATTCGCTATGCAGAACCTAATCGACTCGCACGATACCGATCGCGTGGCGTCGATGATCGTCAACGCCGACCCCAAGCGGCCCTATCTGCAACCGGAAAAGTTCGACTACGACATTGGCGAACGCGCTTCGCCCCGCGCGTGGCGGGAATACAAAGTCACCAAGCCAACGCCCGAGCAACAGCGGTTACAGCGTCTGGTCGGCCTGTTGCAGTTTACATTCGTGGGCCCGCCGATGATCTATTACGGTAGTGAAGCGGGCATGTGGGGCGGTGACGATCCGTGCGATCGCAAGCCGATGGTCTGGCCCGAACTTAATTACGCCGACGAAGCGGGCGATCCCCTCGGTCGCGAGCGCAAGGCCGAGAAGGTGGAGTACGACCGCGAGTTGGCGTCTTTCTACCAAGCTGGTTTGGAACTCCGGGCGGCGCTCCCCGCGCTGCGCCGCGGCGAATGCAAGTTTGTGGCGACCGATAACGCCGGCAAGTGCCTTGCTTTCAAACGCTGGGATGACCGGGATGATTTGTTCGTCATTCTTAACCGCGGCGATAAGCCCTGCACGATTGAACTCTTGCTCACCACCGATGTGCCGCTCGCGGAAGTCTTCAAAGCCTCCGGCCGCGAGTCGAACCTAAAGGTGGAGCAGACCGGTGATCGCGCTAAGGTGACGGTTCCGGCGCTCGATGGCGTCGTCCTCCGGCAATTTCACGCTGATTGGTGAATTCAGTTCTCTTCATGCCCCTGCAAAATTCGCTCCCGAAGCTCGCACTTGCGCTGATTGCGCTCGTAACGCTCGGCTGCGCACGACGGGATAGTGGGCAACAAGTCGTCACCCTGTGGCATCAAATGCGGCCCGAGGATCGCGCGGTGCTGGAATCGCGCGTCGAGGCGTTTGAGGCCGAGCACCCCGGTGTTGATGTTCGGCCGCTCTACAAAGAGACCGAAGAACTTCGCAGCGGACTAGAATCAGCGGTGCTGGTGGGGCATGGACCCGATTTGGTTTACGGACCTTCGGACCCGCTGGGCGTTTATCAAGCGATTGGCGCTCTGCGTGATCTGTCGCCGTACTTCGAAGCGGCGGAGCAGGAAGCATTCGACCCCGTGGCACTCATTCGTTTGCCAGCGCACAAGGACCCCACCAAATCGCAATTGGTTTTCGTGGGCGACCGCTTCGGCAATCATCTGGCGCTCATCTACAACCGGAAATTCGTTCCGAAGCCTCCCGAGACCACAGTGGAACTGCTGGAAATCGCCAAGCAGAACACTGTCGATGAGGATGGTGATGGACGGTTCGAGCGTTATGGATTGGCGTGGAATTATACGGAACCCTTCTTTCTCGTCCCATTTCTCACAGGCCACGGCGGCTGGTTATTCAAAGAGCCACGACCGGAGGGCGCTGCCGAAGTCCCCACGCTCGATACTCCCGAGATTATCGCTGGGCTTCGGTATGTCGCCAGTTTGAAGAAAGCACAAGTTTTGCCGCGATCGGCCGACTACGAAGCAGCCGCCGCGCTCTTCCTCGCTGGCAAAGCGGCGATGCTAATTGATGGCGACTGGAGTTGGCAGAAATATCTTAGCGAGCCGGGCCTCGACGCTGCGATCGCTGTCCTCCCGATGGTGTCTGAAACCGGTAAGCCCCTCGCGCCGATGGTGGCGCCCAAGGGTTACAGTATGAGCGTAGCCGTGAGTGATGCCCGGGCGCCGCTGGTGGCCGAGGTGGTCAAGTTTCTTACCAACGAAGAGACCCAGCGGGCGTTTCTAAAGCAAAGCATTCTTCCATCACGCTTAGCGCTTCGCAGCGATCCGGCGGTGGTTGATGACCCCACTATGCAGGTTTCACTCGCCCAAGTCGAGCGAGGGCGATTAATGCCGACCGCCACCGAGCAGCGCGCCGTGTGGGACGCCATGCGACCGCATTATCAGGCGCTCATGGCCGGCGAAATGACCCCCGAAGCTGCCGCGGCGGCGATGCAGCGGGACGCGGTCTCGAAGATCGCCACGCTCACTAGCCGCGTGGAGCCTGACGCCACCGCGGGCCTTGTAAAACTCCTCGGCGGCGTGCTCTTGGCGGGGCTGGTCTACGTGAACCGCCGGACGCTGGTCGATTTCGCGCGCGATTGGCGCCGCAATCGGTTCGCGTACATTTTGGTGCTGCCGGCGCTCGCGGTGATATTCTTGACGGTCATCTTTCCGCTCGCCTACAACGTCCTCTTGTCGTTCTCGAACATGTCGCTGCAGAACTTTCGCGACTGGCAGATCGTGGGGCTGCACAACTACGTGTCGCTGCTGACCGGCGGCGAATCGTCACGCTTTTGGAATGTCTTCGGCAAAACGCTGCTCTGGACGGTGATTAACGTGTCGCTGCACGTCGCGATTGGCGTGCTGCTGGCAATCACGCTCAACGGCCCGGTACGCGGGAAGAGCTTGTATCGCATTCTACTGATCATTCCGTGGGCAGTGCCGGCTTATATCACGGCTCTGACTTGGCGCGGAATGTTCGACGACCAGTTTGGCGCCGTGAATCATCTGCTGGCGAGTTGGGGCATCGGGACAATTAACTGGCTCACGCAAGAAGGCCCCGCGTTCGCGGCGTGCATTATCGCGAACGTATGGCTTGGTTTTCCGTTCATGATGATGATTGCGCTCGGCGGCTTGCAGGGTATTCCCAAGGAACTGTACGAAGCGGCGGCGATCGACCGCGTAAGCCGCTGGAACCAATTCTGGCACATCACCTTGCCGATGCTTAAACCAGTGCTGCTGCCAGCGATCACGCTCGGCGCCGTGTGGACGTTCAACAATCTGAACGTCGTGTGGCTGGTTTCCAACGGCGGCGAGCCAAGCGACAAAACCCACATCTTAGTGTCGTACGTCTATAAGGCTGTGTTCAACTTGTACCAGTACGGTTACGGCGCGGCGCTCTCGATGGTGATCTTCGCGATGCTGCTCACATTCTCGGTTCTGTTCCTGGGTCGAACGAAAGCGACCGAAGCGGTGGCATAGTTCATGACATCCGACACGCCTCAACGCGAACCATTCCTGCTGACCCTTGGTCGGCATGCGCTGCTGCTCGCCTTTGTGGCAATTTCGCTCTGGCCGGTGCTCGATGTGCTCGCGATTTCGCTTCGCCCCGGCAATCGGCTGCGGACAACCGAGTTCGAACTCTTTCCGCGTGACGCCACGCTCGCTTCCTACCGGGCGCTCTTTACGGAGCAGCCCTTTCTGCGCTGGCTGGGGAACTCGCTACTAGTCTCGACTGCGGTCACGGTGACGGGCGTGGCGCTCGCGTCGATTAGCGGGTACGCGTTCAGCCGTTTCAAGTTCGTGGGTCGTCAGACGATGATGGTTTCGATTCTCACCACGCAGATGTTTCCCGCGACAATGCTGCTACTGCCGCTGTATTTGATGATCGCCAAGTTGGGGTTGGTCAACACATTCGTGGGGCTGGTGTTGTTTTACGTGGCGACCGCCCTCCCCTTCTGCGTTTGGCAGATGAAAGGATTCTACGACACCATCCCTCATTCGCTGGAAGAAGCGGCCCGGATCGATGGCTGCTCGCCGTGGAATGCCTTCACCAAAGTGGTGCTGCCCCTAGCGGCGCCGGGACTGGTGATTACTGCGCTCTTCAGTTTCATGAGCGCGTGGAGCGAGTACCTCATCGCGGCCCAAGTGCTGCAGGATCGCGAGTTGTTTACGTTACCGCTCGGTCTCAAGAGTTTTCAATCGAGCATGTCTACCCAATGGGGCCTGTACGCCGCCGCGTCGCTGTTGGTGAGTATCCCCGTGGTGATTCTGTTCATGCTGCTCAGCCGCTACTTGGTCTCCGGCCTCACCCTCGGCTCCGTCAAAGAATAACTTCCCTTTCCCAAATCCTAAATCCCAACTCCCCCTTCATGGCTTCCGTTCGCCTCCGCAACCTGAACAAGATCTACCCCGACGGGTTTCACGCCGTGAAGGATGTCAACGTCGACATCGCCGATGGTGAGTTCGTGGTGCTTGTGGGGCCGAGCGGTTGTGGAAAGAGCACCACGCTGCGGATGATCGCGGGGTTGGAAGAACCTTCCTCAGGTGATCTCTTGATCGGCGATCGTCGCGTGAACGATCTTGAGCCCGGTGAGCGCGACATCGCGATGGTCTTCCAAAATTACGCGCTCTATCCGCATATGACAGTGCGGCAGAACATGGAGTTCGGTCTCAAAATGCGGCGGACACCGAAAGCGGAAATCACTGCGCGGGTGAACGAAGCGGCGGAGATGCTCTCGATCACGCACCTATTGGATCGCCGACCGAAGGAAATGTCGGGCGGACAGCGCCAACGGGTTGCGTTGGGCCGAGCGATCGTTCGGTATCCCGCGGCATTCTTGTTTGATGAGCCGCTCTCGAACCTCGACGCCAAGCTCCGCGTCCAAATGCGAACCGAAATCGCCGGACTGCACCAACGGCTGCGCGCGACGATGGTGTACGTCACGCACGACCAAGTGGAGGCGATGACGCTCGGCGACCGCCTCGTGCTGATGCGTGATGGTGTGGTGCAGCAAATCGCGCCGCCGCTGGAAGTTTATCACAAGCCCGCGAACCGCTTTGTGGCGACCTTCATCGGCAGCCCGGCGATGAACTTGTTTGAGGGCGCCATTCACAACGGCGCCTTTCGACTCAAGGACATCGCCAGCAGCCCGGTTCCCGTGGGGAGCGAATTGGCCGATGGCACTGCCGTCCTCGGCGTTCGTCCCGAGGACTTAGTGCTGGGCGCTCCCGATCACCAGAACTTTGTGACTGGTGTCGTCCAGGTGGTGGAGCTGCTCGGCCACGAGGCGCTACTGCACGTGAAAATTGGTTCGCAACTGGTAGTAGTGCGTAGCGCAGCGCTCAACAGCGCCGAACCAGGCGCCACGGTGGCGCTTGCCGTCCGCGAAGGTCGCGTCCATGTGTTCGCTGGCGATGAGGTGGGTAGGCGACTCAATTAGCGATCAGCGAGGCGTGGCTCGAAGACCACGAACTTTCAGCCCCGCAGCGGGCTTTCGTCCAGTTTTGTGTGCACCGTTTGAGATTTTGAAAGAATGATGATGCGAACGTCCTCGATTTCCCTCCTGCTGATAATCTTCACTTCCGCGAGCGCTGTTGCCCAGCAGCCGCCGATGCAGGTTGGCTTTCTGTGGCACATGCATCAGCCGATTTACTATCCCGGCGAGAACATCAACCAAACGAGTGCGAATAATCGCTACTCGTTCAGCGTGACCGATGTCCACAACCAACGGTTTGGCCCCTACACCACCTGGCCGAAGGACGCGATTCAAGCCGGCCTCGGGATGCAGCACTTGGGAGCGCAAGTGTCGTTCTCCGGTTCGCTCGTTGAGAACCTTAATGATCTCAAAGCGGCCGGTGTCAATGGCGGCATGTGGAACAACTGGGACGCCGGATACGATCAGGCTCGGACCTGGAACACGGCGGAAGGAAATCCGCGACTCGACATGGTCGGCTTCGGTTACCACCATCCACTGATGCCGCTGCTCGACGAGCGTGATATTCGCATGCAAATCAAGATGCACAAGCACGTGACGGCGCAAACGTTCGGCGGGGCCTATTCGAAGGGCATCTTCCCCGCGGAGACCGCGTTCTCGACTCGCATCATCCCTGCACTTAAAGCCGAAGGTCTCGAATGGGCAATTGTCGACAACATTCACTTCGATCGCGCGACGCAGAACTATCCGTACACGCCAGCGTCGAACTTAGCCCCGCCGAATCGCGCAGATCAAATCAATCCCGATCCTGCCGCCAATGGCGGCGCGTGGATTCAACTTCAGAACCTGTGGGCGCCTAGCAAGGTGAGCGCGCCGTTCTCCTATCGGCCACACAATGTGCAGCATGTCAACCCGAACACAGGCGAGATTTCCAAGATCGTGGCCGTTCCCGCCGCACGTTACGAAGGGAACGAAGATGGTCGCGGCGGGTACGGTGCCTTTTTGTACGACCGCGTGATGGATGCCTATCAGCCATACAACACCGATCCGAATCACCCGCTGTTCACTCTGCTGCACCATGATGGCGATAACTTCGGCGGTGGAAGTGAAGCGTACTACCACAGCAATTTTCAGAACATGGTCAATTGGGCCAATAGTGACCCCGATTACGATGTCACAACAATTCAGGATTATCTCGACCGCTTTCCTGTGAATCCCAACGACGTGATTCACGTTGAACCCGGCTCGTGGGCTGGCGCCGACAATGGCGACCCCGAATTCAAGAAGTGGCTGGGCGATCCAAACGCCAGCGGTTGGAGCCCCGATCGCAACTCGTGGGCGGTGCTCACCGCGGCTAAGAACCGTGTCTTTACGGCCGACGACTTGGCGCCCGCAACAAATATTCAGAATGTGATTGATTTAACGGGATCAGCGACGGAACGAGCATGGGGCTATCTCATGCAAGCGCAAGCCTCGGACCATTGGTACTGGGATGGCACCGAGGTTTGGGACAGTAACGTTACCCGCGGCAGCAATTTGGCAGTGCAGCAGGCGAATCAGGTGATCAGCGCGCTCGGGGCCAACGAGACTACTCCGCCTACTGTCTTTTTGCCGCAGCGTGAAATCTATAACCCGGGCGGGATTGAGTTCGGCACAACCGTGCAGCCGAGTGATTTTGAAGTGTGGACCTTCGCCTACGATGTGAGCGGGATGCAGAGCGTGAACTTGAAGTACCGCGTCGACGTCGACGGCTTCAATCCGCTCACTTCCGTACAGAACGAAACCTACGCTGGGGGGCCCGAAGTTGGGGCCTGGGTGACCGTGCCAATGACGTCCAGCGACGTGGTGCCCCCCCCGGGGATTCTCGCCCCAACGTATCGCGCCCCTCGGTACGGCGGCATGATCACCGGACAGCAAAACGCGCTATTAGACTATTACGTCGAAGCGGTTGATAGCCGTGGCAACATCACCCGGACGGACATTCAACAGGTCTGGGTTGGTTCGTCAACGATCAACCCCGGCGGCAGTGTTGTGGAGATTTCGCCCGATCCGCCTGTAGCTGGGCAGATGCTCTCGCTCACTTACGATCCGACGGGCCGGAATCTCGCGACGGCGACAACGGTCTACGCGCACTATGGTTACAACAACTGGGCGACCGTTGCACCGGACATGGCGATGACTTGGAATGCCACCGCGGGTTTGTGGACGCTGAGCGTGCCAGTCGCTGCCAATGCCACGCAGTTCGACATCGTCTTCAACAATGGCGCCGGCGTGTGGGATAACAACGGGGGGGCCGATTGGCACTTCACGGTGTCCAATCCGAAT
This sequence comes from Pirellulales bacterium, assembly GCA_022841705.1. Classification (GTDB taxonomy): domain Bacteria; phylum Planctomycetota; class Planctomycetia; order Pirellulales; family Lacipirellulaceae. The sequence goes on along the minus strand of JALHQZ010000001.1, from coordinate 1,135,949 downwards.
CCGCCGACTGAGTTCGTGATGGACGGCGTTCTCGACAGTAGCGCTACACTGGCCGCGACCGTCGCCGGCCGCTCGCTCCATTGGCAACGAGACGGCAATCGGCTTTACGTTGCAACCAGCGACGCTGGAGAGGGGAGCGATGTATTCTTGTATCTGGCCGATCAGCCCGGGGCCATGCGCGCCGCCAACTGGGCCAAAGCCGGGCAAGTCGCGGGGTGGGATGCATTCCTCGCCGATGAAAACGCGAATGACTACGAAGGTTGGTTCGACGCCCCGGCTGGTTCTCAAGCAGCGAGTGGATCGGGAACTGGCGTGCTGGAAGGAGTGATTGATCTCGTTGCGGAGTTCGGCGCCGTGCCAGATTTCATCTACCTGGCGGTGGGACTCTTCGGGAATAGTGATGGCGGCGTGCTTGCGGGACAGATTCCTGCAGCGGTTGTCGCAAACGGCAATTTGGAGGCGAGCGAGTATCTGCGCATTCGCCTTGCGTTAATTCCGGGGGACTACGACGGCAACGGCATCGTGCAGCCCAACGATTATGTAATTTGGCGCCAGAACTTCGGCGCCACGGGCGCTAACGCCGCCGACGGCAATGGCGACGGCCAAGTAGACGCCGCAGACTACAACCTGTGGCGAGACAACCTTGGCGCCAGTGCCTTCTCGGTCATCAGCGTAACGGTTCCGGAGCCGATCGCGGTGCTAGGCATGGCAGTGGCAATGCTATCGGGCCTCTTTTGCCGCCGGCGAGTTGTGAAGAATTGATGTTGGCGGCCTGCCGCGGAATCAGATAATCTCTGGCCGACTTAACGAGCACTTGTCACTTGGCTCGGGGAAACGGATGAGAGATTATGTGTATCACGTTGGCTCGCCAATCGAGATGGAGCACCATGCGCGTCCGCTGATGGATGCGTTTGACGTGCGGATCGAAACGGCGGAGTGCGTTGTCAAACTGGCCCAACCTGGCGATTTGTGCCTGTTTTACAACGAATTTTATCCGAGCTATCGGGTCGCCATCCATAAGCTGGCCCACCAGAATTGCGCGACGCTCTACGCGATTGACGGCATCTTGGAATGGCGGAGCTTGTGGGATTTTCCCCCGGGGATCTCCTGTTTGTGGTCCGCTCGCCCGATACTCTGCCACAAAGTGGCCTGCATTGGACGCTCGCAGGCGCGCATCATGGGGTCCTGGGGTTATGGCTCGCGATGTGAAATCGTCGGGGTGCCTCGATTTGATCGGCTGCTGAATCAAACTCGGCGGGTGCGTCGGCCGGACGAACCCTTCACGATTCTCATTACCACCGCCAAGGCTCCTGGCTTTAATGCAGCGCAGATGGAACGGGCTGCCAACGCGCTCCGTGACCTGAAGAACTGGTTCGAGCGCTGCGGCGAGATTGGCGGCGTTAAGGTTCGTCCGTTGTGGCGAATCACGCTGGGACTTGAAGCCCAGATTGGCGTTTCCAATGAACTGCGAGACACCACCGGGGCCGACCTGGCTAGCGTGCTGGAGCAGGTTGACGCCATGATTACCACGCCCTCCACATGCATGCTGGAAGGGATGATGCAAGGCATCCCGGTCGCGTTGTTGGACTACAACAATGCGCCGCATTTAGTCCCCGCTGCGTGGCGAATCACAGCCTCAGAGCATATTGAGCAGGTGCTAGCGGAACTCGTTAACCCGCCGCTGGAGAACATGCATTGGCAGTGTCATTTGCTGAATGACGCGTTGGAATGCCAAACGCCTGCCTTGCCGAGGATGGTTGAGCTGGTCAGTGCGATGCGGCGGCAAGCTCAACAACAGGTGGCGGCTGGGAGCCGTATTCGGTTTGATTCGCACCTGCTCTCCCCTCCCCCCGCCGCTACGTCTGCCGTCGCAGTGCCGATGAATTACCCTGCTCTCTTCCCCGAAAATCCCCTGTTTGCCGACCCTGATGTCATTCGCCTGCAAACCGAAGTCGCTGACCTCCGCGACGCTTTGACTCAACAGCGTGCCGCCTAACTGACCCCAGACAGCCGGTTAACGTTTCTTTCTGGCGGCTAATCGAATTTGGTAGCATCGGCGCGGAGAAAATGCGCAAATTGGCGTTGGTGCCGGTGGCTTTAGCCGGTAAATTACCCGCCAGCAGAGGGAGAAGCCGACACGGAAGTCGGGCGATTCGCAATCGCAATGCGAATCGGGCTCCGCTAGCAGGGAGGCTCGCAGACGCGGATGAAGAATTTTGCGTTAGCATTACGCGAAGCGTGGCGGCACTGGCCCGCCTTAGTGGGCGCACTGGTGTGCTCGCTCGGCGTGGCGGCGCTCTGGAGCGCTAATATCGCGCTGCTCTTTCCGATTATCGAAACCACGCTTAACAAGCGCACGCTGCAAGATTGGAACCGCGAGCGAATTGCCCAAGTTCAGTCTGAACTTTCAGCTCACAATGCTGAGCTCGCCAAGCTGCGGGTCCAGATTCTGGTCGCCCCGGTTAAGCAGCGGAAGGAACTTCAGCAACAAAGCTCCATCCTGGAGTCCGCAGCGCTGAAATCTGAAAAATCGTTGTGGTTGCGTCAGCTGGTCCAGCCGGCAATTGAACGCTTTTTGCCCGCCACTCCGTTCAGTACGGTCGTGTTCATCACCATGTTCGTGGTGCTAGCGACGGCGCTTAAGCAGTGTCTGATGATCGCGAACGCACTGTTAGTGTCGTTTGTCTCGCAGAGCATCGCCCGCGACATTCGTGGCCGAATCTTCGATAAATCGTTGTCTCTCGATCGCCCCGCCTTCAACAAGCAAGGCATCAGCGGCTTCGCGGCGCACATTACGCACACCACCGACATGCTGGCTTCGGGCATTACCAATGTGTATGGCGGCGCCGTAACCGAGCCGCTGCGAATCATTACGTGCCTCGTTTGGGCTGCAATCATTTCGTGGCGGCTCACGCTGGCTTCCATGATTTTCGCTCCGCTGGCGGCGTACTTGATGCTGCATCTTAACCGGAAGATTCGCGCGCTTTCCGTGCGTTTTATCGATCGCTCGCTCGGCTTTCATCATGTGATGTTGGAGGTCTTCAATTCGCTGCTGACCGTGCAAGCGAACACTATGGAGCATTTTGAACGGGACCGGTTCCGCCAATCGACCAGCAAAATGCGGTCGATCGCGCTTAAGAGCACGTTCTACAATTCTCTGGCAAGCCCCGTGACGGAAGTTCTCGGGATGGGAATGCTCTGCACGGGGATCATCGTTTCCAGTTACTTGGTGATCAACCAAGAGACGGCCATCTTCGGCATCAAGCTCACCGACGATGTGCCGACCCCGGCCTCGATGACGGTGTTTTTTGGCCTGCTCATCGGGGCTGCGGATCCGCTCCGCAAGCTTTCGGGCGTGATCACTGGCATCAATACCGGAATGGCCGCCGCGAACATCGTCTACCCGCTGTTCGACATTCAATCCACCGTTCTGGAACCGGCCAACCCCGTCCCGTTTCCTGCGCCCCACCATACCATCGAGTTTCGTGACATCCGCTTCAGTTACGATGGCATTCAAAATGCGCTCGACGACGTGAATCTGATCATTGAGCGCGGCGAACATTTGGCGGTTGTCGGCCCCAATGGCGGCGGTAAAAGCACGCTGATTAACCTGTTGTGCCGATTCTATGATCCCCAGGAGGGAGCGGTCACCATTAACGGTGTGTCGCTCCGGGAGATTGGCCTCGCTGATCTCCGCAAGCACATCGCCCTGGTGAATCAGCAGACGGAACTCTTCAACGAAACCATTCTGCACAACATTCGCTACGGCCGTTGGGACGCGACCGATGCGGAAGTCATTGCGGCGGCCGAGCTGGCCCGGGCTCACGAGTTCATTTCCGAATTTCCTGACGGTTACAACACGCTGGTTGGCCCCAATGGCCAACGGCTGAGCGGTGGTCAGCGACAACGCATCGCGCTCGCCCGCGCGTTTTTGCGCAACACCGAAGTGCTGATCCTCGACGAAGCGACCAGCCAAATCGATGTCGAAAGCGAGCGGCTCATTCACGAAGCCTTACTTGAGTTCGGCCGCGATCGCACCTTGGTGATGATTACCCACCGCGAAAGCACACTGGCCTTGGCTGCGAAAGTTGTGCGGTTGGAGCATGGCGCCCTCACTACCGTGCGGACAACTGCGCTACAAGCCGCGTAATCCGAGTTCATAACCTGCTCACAGTTTTGTCGACCGGCAAGAACCGTGGCGATGATATTCAACACAAACTAGGCCATTTTGGGGAGAACCTGGCGATGATCCCGCTCAAAATCACCTATCCGCAGCAGACAGGATTGGTCTCGATCGTGATCCCGACCTTTAACAAGGATCAGTACATTCGCGCCACGCTCGATTCCATTAGCGCCCAAACGTTCGAAAACTGGGAAGTCTTGGTTGTCGAGGATTCGTCCTGTGGGCAAACAGAAAGCATTGTCCGCGCGTTCGCCAAACGTCACCCCCGGAATCGGGTGGTCTACAGCCGCAACGAGCGGAACTACGGGGCTTCCCATTCGCGGAATGTCGGGTTCTCCCAAGCGAAAGGAGAGTTCGTCGCGCTGGTCGACGCCGACGATCGCTGGTTGCCGGATCACTTGGCGACGGCCGTACGTGAATTGCAGGCTTACCAGTGCGACATTGTCTACTCCACTGTCATCATGGTGGAAGATGAGACGGACCGAATCCTGGGGTATTGGGGTCCGACCCCCCAAGATTGTCAAAATTTTCCCGGTGCCTTGCTGGACCGGTGCTTTTTGACCCCCTCTTCAACCGTGATGCGCCGTTCGGTGTTGGAGGACGTAGGTGCGTGGGATGTTCAGTTTCGCTACTGCGAGGATTTGGGCTACTGGCTTCGGTGCGTTCAAGCGGGCAAGGTTTTTCGGCACATTGGCGGATGCCACTGTCTGTACCGCAAGAATCATGCGGGCGCAACCACGCAGCGGATGAGTGGGTTGCTGGAAGAGATTGCCAACACCTATGTCACCGCCCCGCCTTTGCCCGGACTCTCCGAGTCGAAGCGGCGGAGCTACATCGCCGCCGCTTACCGCCGCGCCGCGCGGTCGCATGCGAAGGCCAACATCCAGCAAGACCCGTCCGCTGATCGCCGTCGGGTGCCGGAGCTCTTGATGCAAGCTTGGCGGATGCAGCCTTTGCGGCTCGATCTCTTCGCACTTGCAAATTGGCGGCGGCTCAGGAACTACATGAAACGCCGCCGCTTGCCGCCGCCGCCTGCGCCCACTACCCAAGTCGCCCCGCCCTCCTCCATCGCGGCGTGATCTAGAAACGTCGGAAAGGCTCGAGTTCGATGTCGAATCGCAATTCATCGCAAGAGATTGTCGTCGTCACCGCTACGGACGATGGATATGTCATGCCGCTGGCTGTGACGATCCGTTCAGCGCTCGACCGGCTGGGTCGCAATCGACGGCTGAGGTTGTACATTCTCGACGGCGGAATCTCAGCGGAATCGCAGCGTAAGCTGGCGGCGTCCTGGAACGATCCGCGGCTTTCAGTCGAATATCTACGGCCCGACATGAACTTGGTCAGCGACCTGATGGTCAGCCATCATGTGAACTCGGTGGCGTATCTGCGGCTCTTGATGCCGCGGTTGCTGCCGGTGGACGTAACAAAGGTGATCTACCTCGACGCGGACATGCTGGTGCGGCAAGATTTGGGCCTGCTGTGGGATGAGCCCTTTGACGGCGCTTCGACCCTGGCGGTTCCTTGTATTGCCGCGCCCTATCTGGATTCGCCAAACCATTTGCCCAACTTCGCCCGGTGTCGAAAGTACCTGGCTGCGAATACACCGGTGATGAACTTCCGCGAGTTGGGCCTCCCTGCCGATGGGCAGTACCTCAACAGTGGGATGCTGGTGGTGGACCTGGACCGCTGGCGCCGTGAAGATATTTCGGCCCAATCACTTACCGTCCTACGCGAACATGCCGAGCATGTGTTGTGGTGGGACCAGTACGCCCTGAACGTCGTGCTCGCGGAGAAGTGGCGTCCGCTCGATTACCGCTGGAATCAAGGCGTTCACATCTTCATTTATCCGAGTTGGCGGGAAAGTCCGCTCGATCGCACCACCTACCTGCAGATGCGCGACGATCCGTGGATCGTCCACTTCTGCTCCCCCTCGAAACCGTGGCACTACTTCTGTGCTCACCCCTCGACGCCCGAGTTCTACGCCACGCTCGACCGCACCGCCTGGAAAGGCTGGCGCCCGGAGCGGCCCGCCGAATACGCCGCCAAGTGGTGGGAGTTCCACTACAGCCGCAAATTGGAGCAAGCGAAAGCCAAATTTCGCACGCTAAAACTGGTGGCACGGGAGACGTTTGGGCGCGCAGCGTGAGCAGTATCTTGCCGCGGCACCGCACGGTTCGCTCACTCCATCTTCAAATCAACCATCTGTTCGGAGGCCGGCCCGATGGTCGCGCTCAGCTTGGTTCGCGATTGTGTGGTGTACTCGACTGGCAACGTGATTGCTTGTTTCGGCAAGGGGTCCCCTTCTTTCCATCCTGGCGGCAGAGTAACTCCCACGGTCACCGTCACTTTGTAGGCGCCGGGGGCGAGTGTCGCCGAGTAGGCGCCTGAATCATCGGTCGGCGTGACGACCGCGCGACCCTGCGCGGGGAAGAACGCCACCGAGCCCCGTGGGATGGGTTGCCCTTTGTAGGTGACATGTCCAGTGACGGCGACATCCGTCGACTTCTGGCCGCAGCCCAGCGCCACACATACGACCAGCGCGAGCGCGCCGGAAACTTGCAAACGTCGCGTCATAGCCCTTCCGCCTCGCCGCCATTCCGCGATGCGAGCGCGAGGTAAACGTTAGTGCTGATGTCGTTGGGAATGAACTTCACGCCACCATCGCCAAACGAGAACATCGCGCCGCCAGGGTGGAAGCTGGCGAACGGGAGATCGTTCACCGAGATCACGCGCGGCGTAGTGTCAGCAACTGCTGGGCGATCACCTTTGTCGTTTTGATGGTCGATGTAGCAGCCAACGTGAGGGTCGTGATTGATAGCAAATTTGTCGGTAATGTTCTTCATGGCGAACATTGCGGAACTCGGCTGGGGACCTTTAGGTGTGGTGGCGTTCCTACCCATCGGCGGATCGGTGTTGCCATTCCAGTACGAGCCAATCATCCAGGCCCGAATCTGATAAGTTCGTTCACCAATCAAAAAAGTTTTACTCAATCCATCGGTTACTTTTTTGAGCGGCACCGTCCAATCTTGGGTCAAGAGCCCGTCGAAGTTCACCGGGCCCAAAAGATCGGCTGCAGGTGTTGAGCCTGCGACCGCATTCTTACTCCAGATACAAAAGTGGGAACTATCCTTTTTATCTCTGGGGCAATTGCCGGTGCGGGCGAAATAGGAACCACTCACACCCGCGTAACTCATTCCCTTTCGCGCCGCGTTGCCGAATTTTTCTTGCTGCAACGGTAGTTCGCCGTCACTGGGGCAAAGGTACATCGGTAACAGCATCGCGTTGAGGTTGTCGAACGCGGCGCCGTAAGCATCTGGGTTGGGCGAGGTGCGGAACTTACGGATCGCCTCTTCGCTGACCGTGCTCTCTTCCACGTAAGGCAGGATGAGCACGGGCCAGCCCAGACCGCTCGTTTGTATGCCCGGCGTATTCAGCCCCCCGGCCGGTAATTCGCCTTGGGCCGATTCATAGTTGAGGGCCGCCAACGCGATGTTCTTCAAATTATTCTGGCACTGCGTTCGTCGGGCTGCTTCACGCGCGGCCTGAACTGCAGGCAGCAACAACGCCACCAGAATGCCGATGATCGCAATAACCACCAACAGTTCTACCAGGGTAAAGGCACGGGTAGACACTCGGTGGTCGGAGAGCGGCGCCCACCCGCCGCTCTTGCTCCGACCAAACCGAAAGTCGGCTTTAAAATTGCTCATTTGGATTCCATCACGCGATCGAGCAAACAAAAACTACTTCCGGCGAGCGAAAGCAAACCCAGCAAGTACACCGCTGGCCAACAAGGCGAAGGTCGTCGGCTCCGGCACGGCGGAGGCGCTGGCCACCGCTGGCGGCGGAGTCATATTGAAATTAGCGACCCAGACATCGTAGTCAGCTTGGGTCACTGAACCCGGCGTGCTATCGTTCGGGAGCGTGACGTTCGTGCCATTGTTATCGCGCCACACGGTGTAGTCCGCGGCGTCAACAATTTGATTATTGTTGTAGTCACCGGCGATTCCAGGAGGAGCCGGGAGGGTCGACACTTGCAACAGGCCAGTCCCCGTAAGCAAGTTGCTGATGTTGGTGGCGCCCGAACCAACGCCGCCCCAGGTGCCGACGGCCTGCGCCACTCCGTTGATGAAGAACGAATCGATAACGTCAGTCCCGGCGAAGTTCAGGTTGAAAGTGGCGCCAGGAGAAAGATAAAGGTCTGCCGTGTCGGCGAGCGAGAGGGTGCTTGTGCTGAGCGTGCCACCTTCAATCCGGGTGTCGCCCGTGTAGGTCTTAGCGCCATCGATGGTCAGTGTTCCGGCGCCAATCTTCCGCAGGGTGCCTGCGCCACCGATAGAGCCGCTGAAAGTGGTTGATGTTCCATCGGCGCCAACCGAAAGGGTTACGGCTGAGCCGTTAAGTGTCACCACGCCGCGAGTGGCGTTGCCCCCTTCAAGCGAGCCGATGGTTTCGCTGGCGTCCACCCGGAAGACTGCGGTGTTGAGTGTGGTTACCACGCCCGTACCAGCGACGCCCACATTACCCCCCCAACCTGATCGAGTTGAAATCTTCACTCTCGAAGTGTCAGGAATTGCGGCGCCACCAGCGGCAGCAAGCGTGCCGAAGTTAATTGTGGTCGGACCGGCGTAACTATTAGATCCGCCGAGGGTAAGCACCTGCGCCTGCGAGCCAATAATATTCGTTGCCCCGCCGCCGTCGTTCCGCGCCCAACCATTGAGCATCAAACCGCCTGGCCCACTGATGGGACCATTGATTGTCCAGCCCGCGTTGAGCACGATCATCGTGTCTCCCGTTCCGCCAAAGATAAAGCTGCGGGTCGCAGGCGACGCGTTAGCGCCGGTGAGGCCGACGCTAGTGCCGAGTGCCGAACCGTTCGTCGTGTTCTCGACGGCGCCACCAAAAGTTTCGACAGTGCCCGTTGCAGCCCCGAACCCGGTTTCACCACCACCTTGGCCGGGACCTGGGGTCGGACTGGGGCTGTCACCTAAGATGCGGTAAAGACCTTGCTGAACTTCAAGCTTAGTGAAGGTCCAGTTTTTCAACGCGCGGAATTCGCCTGCACCCGTTTTGCGAAGCGTGGCCGCAGTTGTGCCAGGGGTCATTCCGATCACAGCGGCGTTGATGCCAACAGTCGCAGTCGCCGCAGCACCGTATTGCATGATGCTATAAGAATCGCCGGCGCCATTGGGAACATCCAGTGTGCCGCCATTCGAAGTGAGCTGAATCTGTGTTGGATTGGCCGCCGGGCTCGTATAGAAACTGCTGCCAACGCCTACGGCTTTGTTGCGCAGTGTGCCGCCATCGAGTGTCAGCACATGTCCTGCAACGGTTCCCACACTGATTGAGCCGACACCCGTATATTCAAGAGTCGCCCCCTGATTGACTCGAATCGTGCCGGGCGTCGAGGGGGTAACCGTGCTCACTAAATTGAGGACGGAACCCGTTTGGATTTCCATAACCCCGTCTTCGAAAGTTACGCTTCTTGGAGAAAGATCAGTGCCCGCATTGAATGCGATAATGCCGTCGGTTGCATCGGTACCGGCTGAGAACACGGCGTCATCTCCCGCGACCCACGTCCCGGTAGCAACATCCCCTGCGGCACTCGTACTCCAATTCGCAGTCGTGAGATCCCAAAATCCATCTTGGAAGCCACCAACATCGCCCACGCCAGGTGTGGAGCCGTTGAGGTCCCAGTACTTGGTAGCCGCTTGACTCGGCAAAGTTGTTGATCCGGCCATCAGTGCCATTAAGGCAATCGCAGTGAATCGCTTCATCGCAGGTGAGTTCCTTTAGAATCCAAGGGTGACCTTTTAAACCGCTAAGTTAATTCGGGATCGCCTTGATGGAAGAGTGGATCTGATATCCACAAATGCCATCGCTTAAACTGCAGAAAAGTTGAGCTGCGGAACTGACCAGATCGACCCGAACCGAAATTGCCCATCAGGAGACACCAGTTCCGCAGGCTGGAAAGCTACCCTCAGGATAATCGAACCCTACAGAAATCGCGACCAAAACTAGCGCAGAAAAATCGTCCGAGTGCGCAAAAACGCGAGTGAAACGCGCCTTTTCGCGGGGGCCCGAAATACGGGCCGGCGAACGGATACAACCGCCAGAACCCGAACTTACGGCAGTTGTTTGGCGAGCTGCCAGAGCCAGTCGGGAGAGATAAACAGGGCGATTGTCCCCACCGCACACACCCCGCCGATGAACTCGGAGATGGGGTAATGCTGCCGCTCGACCTTGGCCGATTCGTCGAGGTACATCACCGCGATTAGCCGCAGGTAGTAGTAGGCGGCGATCGCCGAATTGATCGCCAGTGCCACCGCCAGCCACTGGCCCCAGATCGACGGGCTCGCCCAACTGGCGAAGAAGAGATGCAGCTTGCCGGTGAATCCCGCTGTCGGCGGCAAACCAGTAAGGCTGAATAAACAGACGGCGATCAGGAGCGCCGCCGCGGGCCGGCTTTGGCCGAGGCCGCCGAGATCGCTATCGCGCTCAAGCGGTTTTTGTCCGCCCACTCCGGCGAGTAACGCGAACAGTCCGGCGGTCACCAGACCGTAAGTGGCCAAGTAGAACCAAAGCGACGAATCACCGCCGATAACTGCCCCCGAGTTGCCTGCGGCTAAGCCCACGAGCATGTATCCCGAGTGTGCGATGCTGGAATACGCCAGCAGCCGCTGAAGATTCTTCTGCCGCAGCGCGAGCAGGTTGCCGAGGAACATCGTCACGATGGCTGTGACTGCCAGCAGGTTGCCGAGCGGCGCGGCGGAGGCGCCGGTCATCGCCAGCGGGGCCAGTCGCACAAGTGCAGCGAAGCCCACAATCTTTGGCGCGACCGACAGCATTGCGGCCCCGGCGCTCGTGACTCCTTGGAACACGTCCGGTGCGTAAAAGTGAAACGGCACCGCGGCGATCCGGAAGCAAAGTCCAGCGATGATGAGCGTCATCGCCAACAGACCGAAGAGCTGATCGCCCTTGGGGGCGTTGGCGAGGTGCGAGCTGATCTCGGCAAAGTTGGTCGAGCCCGCCACGCCGTACAGCCAGCTCATGCCGAATAACACGAGCGCGCTGGAGAACACACTGAGCAAGAAATACTTGAGCGCCGCTTCTTGCATGGCGCTGTTGCGCCGCGGCAGGTAGAGGAAGATGTAGGTCGGAATGCTGACGAGTTCAAGCGCCAGGAAGAGGCCGATCAAATCGGACGCGAGCGCCGTAAGGTTGGCGCCGGCTAGGATCGTGAGCAAGCAGGCATGCGATTCGGCGGAGTGACCATCATCAATCTGCCGGCTGGCGATGATGGCCAGCACGGGGCCGAGTACAAGCGTCAAAATGCGCACGAACTGTGATAGACCGTCAAATTCAAACGGTCCGATCACCCCGCTGCTCTGCGACGAGTAAAGCGTCCACCCCGCCGCCGCGAACGCGAGGAGTGAGAGAATCGTCCAGCGCTGGCTGAGCCCCTTTGCCGCGCGGCCGGCCGAGTCGGTGAGGAACGGCCCGACAAGCAACATCACGCACACCGTAGCGATGAGAATCAACTCCGGTGCGATGCCCAGGGCGGCTTGGACGGAAGTTTCAGTGAAGTTCGGCATATTAAGCAGTGAAGTTGATCGCAATGAAAGTGGCTAGCACGTGCGGAGCGCCCGAACTTATGGCGTGCGGAGCGCGACCGTGGCGGGCGGCGTGGTGTTTTCGTAAACGGCCGCCAAGCGTTCGAGATCCGGCTTGATGGTGTCGATCAGCGGTTGCGGCCGAATGCCAATCCATAGGCACGCGGCGGCGATCGGGGCGATTGCCAGGAACTCACGAATGCCGAGGTCCTTAATAGGCGCGTGATTGTGGTGATCGGCGTGATGCGGTTCCTTCAATTCGCCGAAGAGCAAATGCTGCAGCATGGTGAGCAAGTACCACGCGCTGAGGATCACTCCCGTGGCGCCGATCACCGCGTACAGCGGATACCGCTTAAACATTCCGGCCAGCGCCAACACTTCACCCACGAAGCCATTGAGCCCCGGCAATCCGATGCTCGACATCGAGATGAACACCATCGCCACCGCGATCAGCGGCAATTTGCTGGCCAGCCCGCCGAGATCATCGAGCATCCGGGTGTGGTAGCGGTCGTAAATCATGCCCACGAGGAGGAACAATCCACCGGTCGAAAGGCCGTGGTTGATCATCTGCAACACGCCGCCGGTGAGGCCTTCCACGTTGAACGCGAAGAGCCCCAACATGCAAAAGCCCATATGTGCGACGGAGCTATACGCGACAAGTTTCTTCACATCGCGCTGCACTAACGCACAGAAAGAACCGTACACGATGCCGATCAGCGACAGAATCGAAATCAGCGGCAGCCCCACTTGTACGCACGCTTCAGGCAGCATCGGCAGGCAAATCCGCAGGAAGCCCAGACTGCCGAGTTTCAGCAGCACCCCGGCCAAGAGCACCGAGCCGGCAGTCGGCGCCTCCACGTGGGCCAGCGGCAACCACGTGTGGAAGGGGAAGACGGGAACCTTCACCAGGAACCCGGCCGAGAGCAGTGCGAAGAGCGTAATCTGCGTGCTCGTGTCCAGCACGAGTTTGTCACTCTGAATCCAGAACGCGAGGTCCGTGAGCGAGCAAGGATTGGGCATCCCCGCGGCGATTGCCTTGGAAATGAGCATCACCACGCCGACCAGCGTGATCAAACTTCCGGCCAGCGTGTAGAGGAAAAACTTCACCGCCGCGTAGCGCTTCTGCGGCCCGCCCCAAATGGCGATCAGGAAGAACAGCGGAATGAGCGTGAACTCGAAGAAGACATAGAACGTCACCAAATCGAATGCACAGAACACGCCGAAGAGACTCGCCTGCAACAAGAGCAGCGCAATGTAAAATTCGGCTTCGCGCTTCTGAATCGCTTCCCATGAGATCAGCACGCACGACACGCTGAGCAGCGCGGTGAGCACCATCATCGCCACGCTCACGCCGTCGAGCCCGAACTGAAATTGCAGTTGCAGCGGAGCTTCGGACGTGCCCCATTCAAGCCACGGCAAACGCCATTCGAGTTTGGGACTAATCGGACCAGCCGAAGCCGATTCACCATCAACCTGCGAATTGGCGGGAGTGTTGTAAAAACCACTCGCCAGGCACAACGACACCGCAAGCGCCGCAAGGCAACCCGAAAGTGCGATCCAGCGTGCCACGCCGTGGCTAGTCGATTTCGACAGCAGGAGAAGCAACCCCACCGTCACCAGTGGCAAGCACAACAGCAGCATCAAGAGAGCAAACATACGGCAGCGATTGGATTCTGATTTTCGTTGGGAGTTGGTTATCGCAGCGAGCCCATTACCAGCACCAAGTATGCGAGCAAGCCGCCCCACATCACTAGCGCGTACCCGGGCGTCGAACCCGCTTGCAGCCACCGCGGCGCGGCGCTGATCCAGCGGGGGATCATGCCCACCAAATCAACCAGTTTGTCGATGAAATACTTATCGAACAGGAATGAGAGATGTGAGAGCCCCCGCAGCGGCGCCACCAAAATGCCCCACAGGATCTCGTCGATGTAGAACTTGTTTTGCGAGAGCATGTACAGCGGCGCGAGCGCGGTGGCGGTCTTTTCCGGAATCGCTGGTGACTGCACATAGCAGAACCACGCCAGCGCGATTCCCGCCAAACTGATCACAGTGCTGAGCGCCATGAGCGAGTAATTAAAACTTCCATGCGGCGCGTGCGGCAGACCGGTGCCATGGTGCAGGTAGTCAGCAAACGCGTGGTTGAAGCCGACGGCGCCACCGATGATGAGCGAAGCGAACGCGAGGATGCGGAGCGGCCAAGCCATCACGGGCGAGGCATCATGTGGATGATGGCCCGCTTCGGCCGGAATCTTCGTGGGGCCCCAGAAAGTGAGGAAGTAAGCTCGGAATGTATAGAACACCGTGATGAATGCCGTGCCGCAAGCGACCCAGAAGACCGCTGCGAAGTATTTGCCATAGATGGTGTGCGCCGACGCTTTGTTCAGCACGCTGAGGATTTCGTCCTTGCTCCAAAACCCTGAGATCAGCGGGAACCCGGCAAGCGCCAGGGCGCCGCACAAGAACGCGAAGTGCGTGATGGGGATCACCTTCCGCAATCCGCTGAAGCGCCGCATGTCGATGACATCACCCATCGAGTGCATCACACTGCCTGCCGACAGGAACAAAAGCGCCTTGAAGAATCCGTGTGTGAACAGATGGAACATCCCCGCCGTCACGGCGGTGGTCATCAAGTCCTCACCCGCGGCGCCGGCGCCGAGCGCCATGAACATGTAGCCGAGCTGGCTGACCGTCGAGTATGCCAGCACCCGCTTGAGGTCGAACTGCGTCAGCCCAATCAGCGCCGCGAGCAGCGCTGTAATGGCGCCGATCACCGAGATCGTCACCTGGACTTCCGGGGCGTACATGAACAGCGGCGTGCAGCGGGCGACCAAGTAGACGCCGGCCGTGACCATCGTCGCCGCGTGAATCAGCGCGCTCACGGGCGTGGGGCCTTCCATCGCGTCCGGCAACCACACATGCAGCGGGAACTGGGCGCTTTTACCCATCGCCCCGAGGAACAGCATTGAGCAAATTAGCGTGATCGTCCCGGGCGAAGTGGTCGCCAACTCCTGTATCTTCGCTCCGTTGAGCAGAACGTCATCAAAGTTCAGCGAGCCAAACGTCGTCCAAATCAGAAACATCCCGATGATCAGCCCGAAGTCGCCGATCCGGTTCACAACGAACGCTTTTTTGGCAGCCGCCGCGGCGCTCGGTTTCTTGAACCAGAAGCCGATGAGCAGGTAGCTGCACAACCCGACCGCTTCCCAAAAGATGAACAGTTGCAAAAAGTTGCCCGAGAGCACCAACATGCACATCGAGAACACGAACAGCGAAAACGCCATGAAGAACCGCGGGTAACCGGGGTCATGGTGCATGTAACCTGCCGCGAAGATCGAAACCAGGAAACTCACCGTGGTGACCATCGTCAGCATCAGCGCCGAGATCGCGTCGGCCCGCAGCGCTATCGGCACTTGCATCGTACCGATATTGAGAAACTCGTACCCCGTCGCCACAGCGGGCGAATGTGAGTCAAACCCCGCCGGCACGATGGTCTTCCACATGCATAGCGCGCACGCAGCAGAGAGCGCCAGCCCAATCCAGCACGGCCAGTGGCTTCTTTCCTTAAGCAGCCCCTTCCCCGCGAGCGCGATAATAATCGCCGCCACCAGCGGAGCGCCGGGAATGAGCCACATCACCAAATGTTGAGCAGATTCAGACATGTTTTAGTTTTGCCCGCGAATCAGTGCGAATGATTTGAGCGGGAAGCTATTCGATGAACTTGAGTTGTTGTGATGGAGAGCGAGTGGCGGAACAGACAGAAACGAGTCTTTCTTCTATTCGCGTTCATTCGCGGGCAGCTTCGTCACGGTTTAGTAGTAAGCTCTGCCTCTTCGGGTTCGCCGTAGGTGAAGCGTTTGCCGTCGTTTTTGGTGACTGTAGGGATGAGCTGGCCATCGAGCGGGGCGTCCATGTCGATGCCGGGGACTCGGCCGGCCGGCGTGAGGCCGGGGAAGACCAATGGGGCCGGCTCGAATGCGGCGTGGTCTTCTTCCTCGGTCGCCAGCGCGCGGGCGGGCAAATCCTCTTCGCGGATGTCGCCCCACAAACTCACGTCGAGCGATTTCTTGCTCTGGTACAGCGATAAAATAATCGCGAGCGCGAGGCCCGCTTCGCACGCAGCAATCGTCAGCACGAAGACCGTGAAGGTTTGCCCCTCCATGCGGTTATGGATTTGCCCGAACGCCAGCAGCGTGAGCGACACGCCGTGCAGCATGAGCTCGGCGGAGAGCATCATCACAATCAAATTGCGGCGGGTCACAAACCCAATGGCGCCGAGCACAAACAGCACGGCCCCCACCGCCAAATAGGGATCAAAATTCGGGGTCATAGATTTCCTTGCGCCCTCCGCGGCGCCATGACAATGGCGCCGACCGTGGCCACCAACAGCACCGTGCCAGCAATTTCCACGGCGAACAAATAGTCGCCAAACAGCGACCGGCCGAGGGCGTACAAACTTCCTTGCGGGGCGGCGGCGGTCGGCACGCTGAGCGCGTGAACGCCCGCCTCAGTGCTAACGCCAATTGCGGGCCGCTCGCCTGCCGGCTTGCCGACGCCGCGCCAGTTGATGAGCGTCATCACCAGTGCCCCGAGTAGCAACGATGAAACGAACAGCGCCGCCACCGGGTTCTTCGAGCGCTGGTCATACGCGTTCACACCGCTTTGCTGAGCGAGCATGATGACGAACATAAAGGTCACTATGATGGCTCCGGCGTAAACGATGACCGTCGCCGCCGCGAGGAACGGCGCCGAGAGCAGCATGAACAACCCACACACCGCGAGCGTTGCCACGGCGAACCATAAGGCGCCATGCACGGGATCGCGACTGGTGATCATCAGTACGCCGCACAGGACAGCGCCAAACGAAAAGAGCCAGAACAATGTGCGGCTGACGATCTCACTGCCCGGTTGTTCGAACAGACTCACGAGCCACAAAAGTGCTCCGGTCGCTGCGAACGATGAGAGCATCCGCCAGCGATGCAACCGCTGCGGCAATGCGAACCACAACCCCGCCGCCGCAGCGACCAGAGCAATGACCACCGTTGTTTGAACTGTACCTATCACTCAACTACCTAGAAGTTATTTGTTTGGATCAGGCCCCATCGGGCGGATGACGCCGGGAGAACTGGTTTTGGCGGAGCGTTCGGCGACGCCGACCGCGGTCGCGGGGCCAACGGCGGGGAGGTCCACGAACTCGGCGGCGGGGCCGAGCTTGCCGCGGCGGGTGCGGATGGGGTCGCGCGGGTTGTCTTTGGTTTGGTCGTAAATCTCCAGCAGGCGCTCGCGGTTGAGGTTGAGCGATTCGCGAGTTTCACCCGTCATATCGTAGATGTGGGTCAGTTCGATCGCGTCGACCGGGCACGCTTCTTCGCACATGCCGCAGTAGATGCAGCGGAGCTCGTCGAGCACGAACGTGGCCGGGAACTTATCGCGGTCGGGCCATTCGGGCGGCGCGGCGGCGGCTTCGATGTGAATGCAGTTTGCGGGGCACGCGGTGGCGCACAGCATACAAGCCACGCACTTCACGCGACCTTGCTCGTCGCGATTGAGCCGGTGAATGCCGCGATAGTGCAGCGGCAAGTTCGGTTTGACTTCCGGATACTGCTGCGTGACCGTCTTGCCGTTGCCAACGTGCCCGAGCGTGGTCTTGATGCCCGAGATGATGGCCGGTAGGAATGTCGCCTCCCAAAAGCCAATCTCCGGCTCTTCGACCCAGGTCACGTCTGTGGATTGATTGATCATGGTTTGCGGGCAGTTTAATGAGCCGACGCCAATTTCGCGGTGGCGAGGGGGCGGCGGCTGATTTCAGAGCGGGTGGTGGTGGCGCCGATGACGCCGGCGGCGATGAACAAGGCAAGCGAGATGGCGGGGAGCCACCACGGGTTCCAGTTGAACTGCCGGACGAACATCACGGCGACCATGTTGGCGATCGACAGTGGGATCAGCACTTTCCAGGCGAGGCCCATCAGTTGGTCGAAGCGGAACCGCGGGATTGTCCACCGCAGCAGCATCACAACCACAATCACGAGTAGCACTTTGGTCATCAGCACCAGCATTTTCACCAGCCAGGCCAAAGCGAACGAACTTTCGGGAGTGGCGATCCAGGGCAACTGCCAGCCGCCGAAGAACAGAATCACAAGCAGGAAGGCGGAAGTAATGACGTGCGTGTACTCACCGAGGAAGAACAGCCCGAACTTGAGCGCGCTGTACTCGGTGTGGAATCCCCCAACGAGTTCTTGCTCGCATTCGGAGAGGTCAAACGGTAAGCGGTTCGATTCAGCGAGCGCACTCGTGAAGAAGATCAAACAAGCCAGCGGTTGCAGCCAGAAGTTCCAGCCCCAGAACCCGGCAGTTGCTTGCTGGGCCATGATCTTTTCAAGGTTCAGCGTCCCGGCCAACAACGCGATCCCCACGACCGAGAGGCCAAGCGGGATTTCGTAACTGACGACTTGGGCGCTGGCCCGAAGGGAACCGAGCGCACTGTATTTGTTGTTCGACGCCCAACCGCCAAGGATGATGCCGTACACGGCCAAACTGGTGACTGCGAAGATGAATACCATCCCGATATCAACGTTCGGCGCGATGATGAATCGCAGCCACTCGATCGGCATTTCGCCGACCGGCCCGTACGGCACAATCGCAAACGCCAGCAGCGTGGTGAAGACGCTGATCGTTGGCGCGATGACGAAGAGCACTTTGTTGCAGTGGTCAGGAATGACCTCTTCTTTAAGCAGGAATTTCGCCCCGTCCGCAATCGGCTGCAAAAGTCCCCACGGACCGGTGCGATTGGGCCCGACGCGGTCCTGCATCCATGCGGAGAGCTTGCGCTCAAGCATGATCAGGTACGAACATATCCCGAGGATCGCGTTCACCACCAACGTGATGGTGAGAAACGTGACGATGATCTCGAACAGGTTTTGGGAAATTTCTGGCATCTCAATATCGCATCCAGCGATCAAGCAGTTGTTAGCTTTTCGTCGCGGCAGTCACTGCCGACTCGAAGTGTTACACGCAGAGTCGGAAGGTAAGGTCGTTTGTCGGAGGGCGGTGAGTCGTCGTTACGTGGTTGAATGTACACTCAAAAAATCAAATTGAAAGACCAGTTTGTGGCCACCCATCGAATAGGGGGTTCAATCGGAAACTCCCCGACATTTCCAGCATTCCGAAGGGTTTTCTCGACTACCGGTTCGCCCCCGCCAAATGAGTGACAGGAGGTGACGGAGTTTTTCCCTCGCTTAGCCAAACGCCACAGTCGCCGAGCTTGCCGGCGTGTAAAGCGGCGAGCGCGGGAATCTGGGCGGCAATCTCTTTGCGAAGCTGCGCGGCGTTGAAGAGTCCAGGCCGACCCGACAAGTCCCACAAAATACGGCCATCGGGGCGGGCGCCTTCGGGGCAGCGGACCGCGCGGTGAATCTCTTGTGCCAGACCGGCGTGGTTAACGAATACACCGTCACGCTCGGCGAACGTTCCGCCTGGCAGCAGGTACTGTGCGAGCGGACTCACTGCTGACGGCAGAATGTCCTGCACCACCACCAGCGGCACTTTCTTCACGGCGTCAGCCTGTTGAGCGGTGATCCAACCGTTCGGATCGCCACCAACGAGATACAGTGCGTCGAGCTTGCCGCTCGATGCTTGAGCAAGCAGATCACTCATCGTCAGCGGCGATTTCGCGAAGTGCTTGAGCACCGCGTCCACCCCGCGAGCGTTCGGCGCCTTCTCAGCGCGGATGGTGAACTTGGTCGGCTCGAGCGGCTGGCCGCGGAAGTCTTTGGGATAGCGGTCATCACTGCCGACAATCGCCGCCGGAGCGACGGCAAGTCGAACGTGCTCGGAAATCTCGGTGAGGAAACTCGCCAGCAGATACGCTTCTTCCACCGTCATCCATGGCGAGAGGAGTGCGCCGATGCGATCGCCCTTTGTTGATTGCAGTTGCTTGCGGAGCGCTGGCAGAATATCGTCCCAACCGTACGAGACCACCCGGCCCGCCTCGCGTTGTTCGGGGTAGGCGAGCCGATCTTCACGCTGTTGGTACTTCCAACCGAAGCGGCCTTCATC
This sequence comes from Pirellulales bacterium, assembly GCA_022841705.1. GTDB lineage: Bacteria > Planctomycetota > Planctomycetia > Pirellulales > Lacipirellulaceae. The sequence continues at coordinate 1,116,101 of JALHQZ010000001.1, read as the reverse complement.
GCACATGAAGTGCCCTTGGGCCTGCGGATTTTCGCGCGGCTTGAGACGATAGACCACATCTTCATTTTGATCGACCGTGATGCTGCAACCCGTGCTGCAGTTGGGGCAAACGCTCTTCGCACTATTGAGCCACCAGACGCGCTGTTCGTACAAAAAGTCCTTGCTGCACAGGGCGCCGACCGGGCAGAGGTCCACCACGTTGCCGGCTAGTTTGTTGTCGCACGGTTCGCCGGGGAAGACATCGATCTCTTCCTTCGTGCCGCGGTGCGTGACGAAGAGTTCCGCCGTGCCGCTGATCTCGCGCGTGAACCGCACACAGCGGGTACACATGATGCAGCGGTCGGTGAACAGTGTGATCTGCTCGCCGATATGGTCCTTATCGGGCTTTTGATTTTTTGGCTCTTGCAGCCGGCTGTAACCGCGGCCGTACTTGTAGCTGTAATCTTGCAGGCCACACTCGCCCGCCTGGTCGCAAGTGGGGCAATCGAGCGGGTGGTTGAGCAGCAAGTATTCGAGCGTTGCCGCTTGGGCCGCTTTCACCTTCGGGCTGTCGGCCAGCACGACCGTTCCCTCTTTGACCGGCGTTTGGCAACCCGGCACCAACTTCGGCTGCATCACCACGGTGCCGTCCGGCTTGGTGTCGCCGACCTCGACCAAGCACATCCGGCAACTAGCGACGACCGACAGCTCCGGATGCCAGCAGTAGTGCGGCACCTCGAACCCAATCTTCTTCGCCGCCTGAATGCAGTTCAGCTGCTCCGAAGCGTCGAACTCGATGACCTGATTATTGACAGTGGCTTTGGGCATTGGTCAGCGTAACAGCTCTGCGGTTAATTTTTAGTGAGCGGCCATCAAAGCTTCGGCGGGGCCGCGGAGTTTTTGGCCAGTGCGGATGAACTCTTCGAACTCGCCGCGGAATTTTTGGATGGCGTTCTTCACCGGCCAGGCGGCGCCGTCAGACAAACCGCAGATGGTCGTGCCGGGGATGATGCCCATCGAGCCGGCAACTTCCATCAGCAAATCGAGGTCTTCCACTTTACCGTTGCCGGTGCGAATACGCTCCAAGATGCGGGTCATCCAGCTTGTTCCCTCGCGGCACGGCGTGCATTGGCCACACGATTCGTGCGACATAAACCGGCAGCAGTTGTAGAGGACTTCCACCATGCTGGTGTGATCGTCGACCACCACCACCGCCGCGGTGCCAAGGCCCAAGCAGCCCGCCTTGCCGGGGCCGGCGAAGTCGAGTGGCGTATCCAGCTCGGCTGCTGACAAAAAGCCCATGCTGATGCCGCCGGGGACGACTGCTTTCGCCTTGCGACCTTTCCACACGCCGCCGGCGTGTTCGTCGATCAGTTCGCGGGCCGTGACGCCCATCGGCAGTTCGACACATGTCGGCTTATTGACATGCCCGCTGACACAGTAGAGCTTCGGCCCGTAGCTGCCGGGGTCGCGCGGGTTGTTCGGGTCTGGCGGCACGCCCATCGACTTGAACCACTCGACCCCGCGGTAGACGATATGAGTCACGCAACAGAGCGTTTCAACGTTGTTGACGATCGTTGGCTTGCGGAACAAACCTTCCACAGCCGGAAACGGCGGCTTGATGCGTGGCCAAGCGCGCTTACCTTCGAGACTTTCGATCAGCCCCGTCTCTTCGCCGCAGATGTACGCAGCGGCGCCCCGGTGCAGGTGCACGTCGAGATTGAATCCCGTGCCAAGAATGTTCTTGCCCAACAGGCCGGCAGCATAGCATTCCTTGATTGCCGCATCGAGCACGCGGTAACTGCGGCCGTATTCGTACCGCAAGTAGATATAGGCGGTGTTCGACTTGATCGCATGGCACGCAATGGCGATCCCTTCCAGCAGTTGATGGGGGTCTTCCTCCATCAAGATGCGGTTGTTGAACGTGCCGGGCTCGCTTTCGTCGGCGTTCACCGCCAGATAGATCGGCCCCGGGTGATCCTTGGGCAGGAACGTCCACTTCAGCCCGCACGGAAAACCTGCCCCGCCGCGGCCGCGCAGGGCGGAGTCTTTCACCATGGTGGTGACATCGGCGGGCGCCATACCGAGCGCTTTTTTGAGCGCCGCGTAGCCGCCGTCGGCCCGGTAGCCGGCAAGCGCCTGGCTATCGTTCTTCTGAATGCGGGCAAACAGGACGGGTTCAAACTTCGCCATCAATAACTCGAAACGTGAGTTGCTTAATTTCTACTTCGACACCAACTTCGCGACCGAATCAACGGTTTGGTTGGGGTAACATTCATCGTTCACTAGCACGCAGGGCGCCCCTTCGCACACGCCGAGGCACTCGGCGTACTCGAGCGAGACTCGGCCATCGGGAGACGTTTCACCGGGGTGCATGGACCACTTATCGCACAGCCCGGCCAGCAGTTCTTCACCTCCACGGAGGGCGCATGAAATACTGCGGCAGACCCACACACGGTCCTTGCCCATCGGGTTGTCCGGCTCGCGGAAGAACCCGTAAAAGGTCATCGTGTCGTACACTTCCGCGGGACGTAGTTCCAGAATCTGTGCGATCTCTCGAATCGCTTCTGGCGACACACTACGATGCGCATCATGCACCAAGTGCAGCGCCGGCAACGTGGCCGCCTGCTTGTTGGGGTACTTCGGCAGCACCTCTTCAATCTTCTTCTTCAGTTCTGGCGAAAGAGCGGGCATTTTAGATTTCGAACGCGAATGACGCGAATGGTGTTGCTTTCAAGCGGTAGTTGCTGAGTGGGTCGATTTCGTTGATTGAATGTTCCTGGTCTCTTTTCCTCTACTCGCTCATTCCCATTCACCGCTTTAGCTAGCGATCAAGCTCCGCGGCAATAATGTTGATACTGCCGAGCACCGCGACCACGTCGCTCAGTTGGTGGCCGCGGATGATGTGGGGGAAGAGCGAGAAATGGATGAATGATGGCGGCCGGGTGCGGCAGCGGTACGAGCGGGGAGTGCCGTTGCCGACGACGTAAAAGCCAAGCTCGCCGTTGGGGCCTTCGATGGCGGCGTAAACTTCTTCTAGTGGCACATCGTAACCGCGGTTCGGCATCAGCACTTCGAAGTGCTGGATGAGCCCTTCGATGCTGCGGTACACGCTCGGCTTGGCCGGCAACACGGCGTCGCTAGTGACATCAAGATTCACTGGCCCGGCGGGAATGTTTTCGATCGCTTGCTCAATGATCTTCACGCTCTCGAGCATTTCTTGCATCCGCACGAGATACCGGGCGTAGCAGTCGCCACCCTTCGAGCAGATTACCTTGAAATCGAAATCGGCGTAGGAGAGATATGGCTCATCCTTCCGCAAATCCTTAACCACCCCACTGGCGCGGGCCACGGGGCCGGTGGCGCTCATGTTGATCGCGTCTTCTTCGCTGAGGACGCCAATGCCGCGGGTGCGGTCCATGAAGATGCGGTTGCGGGTGAGCAGGCCGTTCACTTCAGCATGGACCGGCTTGAACTCTCGGATGAACTTGCGAACCATGTTCACCCAGTCGAGATTCACATCGAACAATACGCCGCCGACGCGGGTGTAGCTGGTGTGGAACCGCTGGCCGGACGCGTATTCGACGATGTCGTAGATGTACTCGCGCTGCTGGAAGAAGTAGAGGAACGCCGTGAAGGCGCCCAGGTCAAGCGCGCTCGTGCCGACGTTCAGCAGATGGTCGTGCATCCGCATCAGCTCGGCCAAAATCGTCCGCAGATACTTGCAGCGTGGGGTGAGTTCGAGGCCGAGCAGCTTTTCAATCGTATGGTGCCACGCAATCTCGTTCGCCAGTGGCGAGAGATAGTTCATCCGGTCGACGATAGTGACGTACTGGTTGAAGTCGAGGTGTTCGCCCAGCTTCTCGAACCCGCTATGCAAGTAGCCGATGTGCGGCACGGCGTCAACGACTTTCTCACCATCCAGCGTCAGGATCAGCCGCAGAGTGGTGTGCGTGGCCGGATGCTGGGGGCCGAAGTTGAGAGTCCACAGGTACTCCTGGTCCTCGGCCTTGTCTGTCGGTACGTCGGAAAGTGCAAGTGGCATTGGGAGCTATTGAAACTTCAATCTCTTGACTGTTATCAAACCTTCTTAGCTGGCGAGCGATGAAACTCGATTTTTTCGTTCATCGCTCCGCGTTCATCGTTTCCTAGCTCTCTGCCCGCGTAATCACCGGGAAGTTGTGGCGTTCACCCATTCCCTTTAGCGGATAATCTTTTCGCAGCGGATACGACACAAACTCATCCGGCATCAAAATGCGGCGCAGGTCGGGGTGGCCGACGAAGCGGATGCCGTACATGTCGTACACTTCGCGCTCCATCCAGTTCGCGCCCTTCCACAAGTCGGTAGCGGTGGGCAGTTCCGGCTCGGGCAGATTGACGAATGTTTTAACGATCAGCCGCTCGGCATGTTTGGTGCTCGACACCAAGTAGACCACGCCGAAGCGATCGATCGCATCGGGGTATTCGAGGTAATCGATCGCGGTAATGTCCACCAGAAAATCGAACTGCCGCTCGTTCCGCAGCAGCTTGAGCACATCGTGCACGCGGTCCGCCGGCGCGATCACCCGGCGGTTATCGCGGAAGGTCGAGTCGACCAAGTCGGTGCCAAACCGTTGGTGCAGCTTGGCGATGGTTTCGTCGGTTGACATGCGGGAAGTGAGTCGTGAGTCGTGTCTAATGAATCGGGATGCGTGAGTCGATTCACGACTCACGTTTCACCCCTCACTTAAACACGGGTGGTTGATAAATCTCGAGTCCCGGAACGGGGGCCACTTCGCGGCGGCGGCGGAGCTCGTCGATATCGAATGGCGCGGGGCCTGTAGGCGTGGTTCGCTGGGCGAACTCGCGGCCGGTCAGCGTGCCGGTCCGCTGAATCTTCTTTTGGATTTCCATCAGGGCCGCGAGCAGTTGCTCCGGCCGCGGGGGGCATCCGGGGACATACATATCCACCGGGATGAAACGGTCCACGCCCTGCACCACGGCATAGGTGTCAAAAACCCCGCCGCTGCACGCACAGGCGCCCATCGAGATGCACCACTTCGGCTCCGGCATTTGCAGCCAAATGCGCTGGAGGACCGGCAACATCTTCATCACCACCCGGCCGGCCACGATGAGCAAATCGCACTGCCGCGGGCTGAATCGCATCACCTCGGCGCCGAAGCGGGCGATGTCGTGCCGGGCGGACGCGGTGGCCATTAGCTCGATGCCGCAGCAAGCGGTGGCGAAGGGCATCGGCCACAGGCTGTGCGAGCGCGCCCAGTTGGCGGCGGCGTCAACCGTGGTGATGAACACGTTCTCGGGCAGACCGGCTAGCGCCATTGAAACACCCCTTTTCGCCAGGCGTAAATGTAGGCAATCACCAAAGTCGCCATGAAAATGTTCATCACCACGAAGACCGGCATGCTGAGGTCCGGCGGCAGGATCGCAGGAGTGTCTTTACTCCCCAGCGGGGCGTAGGCGCTTACCGCCCAGGGATACAGGAACAGCAGTTCCACGTCGAACACCAAAAACAAAATCGCCACCAGGTAAAACCGCACGTTGAAGGGTTGCCGAGCATCGCCCACCGGATCCATACCCGATTCGTAGGGCATTTGTTTAACCGGCGTCTTCTTGCGGGGGCCAATTGCGTGGGCCAGCACCAAGTTCACAATCACAAAGCCAACCAGTAGGGCGGCGTAAATGACAAGCGGAGGAATCGCCGGGATGGTCATTTTGTGAGGGGCGGGAGGGTTGGGGGCGGGTCGCCCGACTTCCGTTTCAGGACGTGCTCGGCATGATACTGCGAAGCCGCGGCTGCGTGCTAGCCTACTAGGATCGTAGGCGTACGCAGGCTAATGCCCAGCGTCAACTGCCAAGCCCCTCAAAATACCGCCAAAGCCCAGAACATGAAAGGCCGCTTGCGACTAAGTGACTTCCAGTAGGTCCGATTATGCGAATCGTACGGGTCGCCAAATTCTCGCCAAATCGACGCCGGCTTAGCATAATACAGGAGTCCCCGAAGCTCAATTTTCTCGCCCTCCTAATAGGAAGTCTCATGAGTTCGAAACTTACGCGTTTGGTCTTCGGCGTCGCCTTGCTGATGATGGCTCGCAATGCGATCGCATTCAATCTGATCTTCTCGGTGAGCAACCCTGGCTTCTTCACACCGAATCAGCGTCAGATTCTTGATGCCGCGCTCGCCTCCGCTGAGCAATTGTGGGAGAGCAAGATCACCGGCTATCAGCCCGGGATTTCGCTCACCACCATCCCAATTCAGGTGTTTGGTAACAGCAGCGGTCTCGCCTCGGCGATTTACGATTCGACGGTCTTCCAGGGGGGCTACACCCTGGCGACCTCGGGTAGAATCTTCGTTAACGCGAGCCAGCTCGAAACCTTTTCGAACTATCCCACCAATTTTGGAACTTTCGTCAATGTAATTGACGAACTGATGGCCCATGAAACCGGCCACGTGCTGGGCATTGGCACGCTGTGGCAAGCGAACGGCGTGTACCAGAGTGGAACGGGGCAGTACACAGGCCAACATGGCGTGGCCGCGTTCAAAGCGGAATTTCAACCGAGCGCTACTTTTGTGCCGGTGGAACTCGCCGGCAACCCCGGCACGCCGGACGCCCACTGGAATCAACTCATGCGTTCCAGTCCCCAGGAAGGCAACCCGAGCGACCCGTTCAGCCTCGACCCGCGGCTGGGGATTGTCGACCAGTTCGGGCGGGACTTTTCGCTGGAACTGATGACCGGGGCAATTGACCCCGACTACGGCGAGCCGTTCCTCAGCAACACCACCGTTCAGTCGCTGCGTGACTTGGGATTCACGGTGGTGCCCGAACCTGCGAGCGTCGCTCTTGCGGTTGGAATCGGCGCGATGCTGGTTGCCGGGCGGCGTTACTTCACTTCTTCACGCTTTTGAGCCACAGCGTGACAAGCTCCTCTGGTGGCGCGCCGTACGCCTTCACGAACGCGTCGTCGGCCTGCGTCTGCTCGTCTTTCACCAGCGCCAAATACTTCTGCACGCCGCCCCGGTGTTTGAGCAGCGTTTCGGTGAACGCGAAGCGGGCCGTGGCGCTCGATTCCGGCGGTAGTTTGTCACCCATCAGATCGGGACACGACTGAACACCCGCCAGCACGCTGGGGGCGTTGGTGCGCCACGCCGCCACGCGCTCGTGCTTGGCGTGAATCTTTGCAGCCGCGGTGCGGGCGATGCCCGCCGCGAACCACTCCGGCATTCGCCCTTGGGTTTGTTCGCGGAGGTACGTTAGCGCCAGTTGCTCGGCAAGCTCCAGCTCGTTGTCCTGACTCGGAACGATCGTTATGTAGTCATCCTCGATGGTGTAGCCGCTCGAACTGAGTTGACCGCCAGTTGCCGGTCGTCCTGTCACCATCTGAGCAAATTCACTGAAATCGATGCGATTCTCGAAGACATAAAGCGTTACCCGGCTCTTGGCGAACTCCGCGCCCTCCTTGCCGCCGAGTAACTTCAGCACGGCCGCAACTTGCGCTTCTGCCAGCGCTCCGATTTCGCCGAGTTTATCCGCGGGCGCGGATCCAAGAAGGTGCAAATGCTGCGTATCTGCCGACTCTGGAACGACATCCGGCAGCGCAAGCTTCCAATTTTTCTGGGCGAGTTCCGCGCGAATGGCCGAGAGCTCTTCCGGCGAAGCCTTTTTCGCCCGCACTACGGCGGTGGAGCGTTCGAGTGGTTCGTCGGGTGAGAGGCCGTCGAACGTAGCCCCCTCGGAAATCCAAGTGGCAAGCTTGTCGGTCACTTCCTTGAGCAATGGATCGCCCTCGGGCGGCATGATTGGCTGGTCTTCGCCCGTCGTCCGCCGATGAATTGGGCTCTGATCCGGTTTACCTGCAACCATCACGGCTCCACTTTCTCCCCCCTTCAAAATCCCCGCGAAAGTGGAAAGATTAAGCTCCGCATCCGGCTGCTGGGCGTTGTGACAAACGACACAGTTGGCAGAGAGAATCGGGGCCACATCGAGAGCGAAGCTGACCGTTTCTTTGCCCGTGGGCCGGGCAACTTTCGGCTCGGGCGCCATTTCGCGCGCACGGTCACGCGGCCGATTGCGGGCGAATGCTGTGAGGTTGGCGGAAGGATCGTCGCCGTCGAACATGGCGCCTTCGTTGATCCACTCGACCAGCGTCCTTACATCTTCGGGCGGGACTTTCCCCTTTGGCGGCATTTCGCCATTCACGATTAGCATCACGAGCGGACTTTCGGACCCGGCGCCAGCTTGAACGATCTGGCCGTTGCTTCCCGCGGCGGCCATGAGGCTCATGTGGCTTGAAGCGTTGAAATCGCCCTTCGTCGCTCGCACGTGGCAATTGCCGCAGTGCTGCATGAGGATCGGCGCGACTTGGCGCGTGAAGCTCGTTTTGCCGGTTGTGCTGGGAGGACCTCCGCGCGATTCCGTGGAACTCATCGGTTCGGCTTCAGGAGCGCCTTGGAACTCTGCCTCTTCCAGCGGCGAAAGGTTGAGCCCCTGCGCCTTGAGCTTGCTGTGGGACTCGGTGAGCTGCTTCTTCACCCGCTCGAAGAGCGGTTTCGATTGCTCGCTGAGCTGAGCTTTGGAAATTTCGGCGAAAAGGTCCGCCGCCGATTTGAACCGCTCGGCGGCATCGTCATTCCGTTTGGCTTTGGCAAGCCGCTCGGCAGCCTTAATCGATGTCGTAACCTTGGCCAGCGCCGCCCGCTCTTCGCGCGGTGTGGCGGTCTGAGCGTAACTGGTCGATCCTATCAGCCCGCAGAAAACGGCAAGTAAAACAGCCCGCATGGTTGTCAGCCCTGAACGGTTGATGTCGGCCGAATGGCCGCTATGGGGCTGATTATAGTCGGCGGGCCGGTCAGGAAACCAGCTTAACCGTGCCGCCGCACAACTTTCCGCTTCGGCCGCCGAGCTGCATCGCCGCCCGTAGGGCGATAGCCGAACTCAATCGCGAACCACTCAGCGAACCGTTCGCGGTCGGCGTAGCCGTTGTTGCGGTCATCCAGCAGATGGCCCAGCTCGTGGATCAGAATGTTGTTGAGGTAGAAATCCTTGATCGCCTTGCGACTCCAAGTGAGCGTCCACTCGCCCGGCGCGGGTTCAGCCCAGACGCCGCCGAACATCCGGGCTTCGTTAATCACGCTCGGCCGAGGCGGGGCGTAAAACGTTTCAACCAGCGATTCTTCCAGCGGATAGAGGTACAGCGAAGTGCCCCACTGCATTCCATAACAGGGGAAGCTCCGCTTTTTGCGGGTCACTTGGCTGAACTGCACCACTTCCAAATCGCGGAGGAAATGCTCCGGTAGTTGGGACAAGCGGGCGCGAACTTCGGCGGGGGTCACCACATGGCGATAACCCTCGCCCGGTTCTTGCACAATGATGCGGTAGTTGCCCGGCCCCGCTTCGCCCGATGATTCATGCCAATCTTCGGGCGGGGAGAACGGCATCGCCAAGTCGCGGCTGCCAACGCTGCGACGCGATTGCGGCCCCATTCGCCGTGCGGAGCGCGCACTGGCCGCCGCGATCCGCCGTTGGGATTGGCGAACTTGAGGGCGAGCATTGTTGTCGCGACGAAACGACATGGCAAGCGTAGCTTGTGGGGTTGAATGTGCAGCGGCTTACGCCTGTTTGGCTCCGCGGCATCCGTTCCGAGAGTCGCAAGCCGTGAAGCTCGCGAGGCGTGTTGGCTCGCCTTACTGGCAAGCGGCTGGTGGGTTCCGAAGTGGGCCTTGTCGGCCATTCCCCGGACAATTCCATCGTAGGCTGCCCGAAAAGGGGGAATCAAATGGATTTCCCAAGTCCTTGCTGAACAAGCGTTTACGTCGCTGGACATCCCGATGCGGATCGCCGCAAAACGACCCCTTATTACCCCCTACGGGGGGTATGTCTCCGGTGCGAAATTTCGCTCGTTCGCAGTCCGCGAGATCATGCGCATGACACGCACGAGAGCGCGTCACGTACCACTCAATTCATCTGAAGCTACGAAATAGCGCTGCATTACAGTACGATTGAGAGCTGTTGATCACCGAATATATCGCGCAGCATCTGCTTGATTGCGATTGCCGAGCTACACTTACGCTTCATCATGCTGTACTTCTCAGCGGGCTCACCGACGACCGAGCTTTCTTCTGCCGATATCCGGCAGGCGCTCGCTACGACGTTAAACAAGCTCGGACCACGGCGGAAAGTGCTCGCCGTGCCGCCCGATTTCACTCGTGCGCACAGCCAAGCAGGGCCGATCACCTGCCTGGTGCATGAGCTGTTGGGGAACGCGTTAACCGATGTGCTCCCGGCCCTCGGCACGCATCGGCCGATGGACAATGCCGAACTTACGGCAATGTACCCCACGATTCCCCGCGATCTTATCCGCATCCACCGCTGGCGGCAGGATGTGGTCGAGCTTGGACAAGTCCCCGCCAACTACGTGACCGAACAGACGGAAGGCGTGTGGCGAGAACCGTGGCCGGCGGAGACCAATCGATTGGTGGCCGAAGGGGGCCACGATCTTATCCTGTCGATCGGCCAAGTTGTGCCGCACGAAGTGATCGGCATGGCCAACTATAACAAGAATATCTTTGTGGGCGTCGGCGGGGTGCGGGGCATCAACGAAAGCCATTACCTTTCGGCCGCTTACGGCATGGAGCGCATTATGGGCCGGGCCGATAACCCACTTCGCCGGGTGATGAACTACGCCCAGGACCATTTTTGCCGACAGTTGCCGATTGTTTATGTGCAAACCGTGGTCAGCAAGAATGCTGCCGGCGAACCAGCCATCCGTGGGCTCTACATTGGCGACGACGCGGAATGTTTCACCCGGGCGGCCGAGCTTTCATTGGCCGTAAACTTCGATGTCCTCGAAGAAGCCCCGCAGAAAATGGTCGTGTACCTCGATCCCCACGAGTTCAAAAGCACCTGGCTGGGGAACAAAGCGATCTACCGCACCCGGATGGCGATAGCCGATGGCGGTGAGCTCGTAATTCTGGCCCCCGGGGTCGAAACATTCGGAGAAGACCCGCAAATCGACCAGCTTATTCGTCGGTACGGCTACCGGCCGTCAGCCGAAATTCAGGCGCTCGTCGCCGAACGCGCCGATTTACGCCAAAATCTCTCGGCCGCTGCGCATTTGATCCACGGCTCGTCAGAGCGTAGATTCACTATCACGTACTGCCCGGGGCATTTGACCCGGACTGAAATCGAAGGGGTCGGCTACCGATACGGCGACTTGGATGCCATGCTGGCCCAACACTCGCCCGGCGAACTGGAAGCCGGCTGGAACGAAGTTGGCGGCGAGCAAATTTACTATATCGATAACCCCGCGCTCGGGCTCTGGGCGCACGCTTCACGTTTATCCTGATCGTAGCTTGGCCTCCTAGGCCGAGCGTTTGAATTCAATTCGCTCGGCCTAGGAGGCCCAGCTCCCTTCTCACTGGAGTTCAAAATGAAACTCTCACTCGTCACTTCACTACTCTCGCTCACAGTCGCAGCTACACTCTCTGCCGCAGTCCGCCTGCCGCAATTGATCTCCGAACACGCCGTGCTTCAGCGCGACAAACCGGTCACAATCTGGGGTTGGGCCGACCCGAATGAAGCCGTGAAGGTGGAGTTCAACGGCCAATCCGCCTCGACGACCGCGGGCGCAGATGGCGCCTGGCGCGTCGAACTCAAACCGATGGCGGCCGCTGCGGGGAGCGAGCTAGTCGTCACCGGTACGAATACCCTTAAGGTGGCAGATGTCGCCGTGGGCGAAGTGTGGATTTGCTCCGGCCAATCGAACATGCAGTGGACCCTTTCGAATACGCGCGATGGCGATCTCGATGCCCTCGCCGCTGCCGATCCGGATTTGCGGGTCATTCGCGTCGATGATATTGGGACACAAACCGCCAACACCGACGTCGACGCCGAATGGAAACCTAGCAACTGGGATGCGGCCCGCAGTTTCACGGCTGTCGGATACTACTTCGGTAAGCAGCTTCGCGATACGCTCGGCGTGCCGGTGGGCTTAATCGATAACTCCTGGGGCGGCTCGGCATGCGAAGCGTGGGTACCGAACGGCGACTTGGCCGATAACCCGCTCTACGAAGCGCTGGTCCAGCGTTGGAAAGACGAAGTTGCCAAGGCCGATGAACCGGCGCTGCGGAAAGAGTACGACGCGAAGTTGGCGGAGTGGCGGGCTGAACGGGCGAAGGCGAAAGCAGCGGGTCAACCGCTCCCCGGTCGGCCGTGGAACGAGCACCCCTTGTTCGGCAACCAACGCCCTGCGAACTTGTATCAAGCCCGCGTCGCCCCGCTGCTCAACTACGGCATCCGCGGCGCCATTTGGTATCAGGGTGAATCGAACGCGGGCCGGGCTTTTCAGTACCGCGATTTGTTTCCGCGGATGATCTCCGCTTGGCGGCGTGATTTCAAGCAAGGTGATTTCCCCTTTCTATGGGTGCAACTGGCCGACTTCAAACCCGAAGCCGCGGCGCCCGGCGAGAGTGATTGGGCCGAGTTGCGTGAAGCCCAAACAATGACGCTCGACAAAATCCCAAATGTCGGCCAAGCGGTGATCATCGACATCGGCGAAGCCCACGACATTCACCCCCACAACAAGCTTGATGTCGGCCGTCGCTTGGCCCGGCTCGCGTTGGCGAGAACGTATGGCCATGACAAGCTGCCCGCTACGAGCCCACGCTTCGATAAAGTGGAGTTCGCCGATGGCAAGGCGGTTATCTCCTTCAAGGAGGTAAGCAGCAAGCTCGCCACGGATGACGGCGTCGCACCCAAAGGCTTCGTAATCTCTGGAGAGGAGCGTACTTGGCGCCCCGCCACGGCCAAACTGCTCGAAGATGGCCGCATCGAAGTCTCCGCGCCCGACGTGCCGCAGCCGGTCGCAGTGCGATACGGCTGGGCCGACAACCCGGTGGTGAATGTGCGGACTGAGAACTGGTTGCCGCTAACGCCGTTTCGGACCGATGATTGGCCGGGCGTGACGGATGCTGCTCGATAGGGTTGAAACTTGCCTTGTCGCCCCCGCGCTCACCGCGTTTAATACGGGTGACCCCCGGGCGATCAATGGACCTTTTCACCCCGCTCTCCAAGTTTCAGCAGGCCCTCGCCGAAAGTGGGTTGGTGGAGCCCGCTGCGCTGGAAGCGGCCGTGCATAACCTCGCAACCGCCGGGGGGCTAGTCAACGATGCTTCGCTCGCCGAGCAGCTCATTCGCACGGGAATGCTCAATGCGTGGCAGGTGCAGCAGTTACATGAAGGGCGCACAAAGTTCGCGCTCGGGCCGTATGTGATTCTCGATTCACTCGGCCGCGGTGGGATGGGGCACGTCTTCAAAGGCCGGCACGATTTGCTTGGCCGTGTGGAAGCGATCAAGGTCCTCCCGAAGCACCGCAGCACGCCGGAAGCGATCGCCGCGTTTCGCCACGAGATTCGCACGCAAGCGCAGCTCGATCATCCTAACCTGGTGCGAGTGTCGTACGCCGACCGCGATGGCGACACGTATTTCCTCGTCACCGAACTGATTCCCGGCGCGGACCTGCGGCGGATCGTGCGGCGGTTGGGTCCCCTGCCCTTCGACGTCGCGGCGGATGCGATCCATCAAGCGGCCGAAGGCTTGGAGCACGCGCACCGGCGGGGACTGGTGCATCGAGATGTGAAGCCGGGCAACATGCTTGTCACCCCCACGGGCCATCTGAAGCTCACCGACCTGGGGCTCGCATGGTTTTTGGATGGCGAAGGCCAAGCGGGCCACGGCAATGGCAAGGTGGTGGGGACCAGCGACTACCTGCCGCCGGAAGCCATCCGCACCCCCGACCGCATCATGCCCGTAAGCGATATCTACGCGCTCGGCGCCTCGCTCTACTACGCCGTCACGGGCAAAGTGCCATTCCCGGGTGGTAACCCCGTCGACAAAATGCGCCGCCGCTTGCAAGAGACGCCCCGCAGTCCGCTGCACTTCGCCCCGAATCTGCCGCCGGAACTCGTGCGACTGATCGAAACGATGATGCACCCCGAGCACGCGCAGCGCACCCCCACCGCCGCCGCGGCCGCGCAAGCGCTCGCGGTGTTCATTAAGCCCGATTCGCGCGCCAAACTTGCCGCTTTGGTCGCGGACATTCACGGTCACACGAACCGGTCCGTTGGCGGGTTAGCGGACACTGTTGATGGCGCCTACGAAGTCCCCGATGAGATTTCGTCTTCGGGCAGCAACGACCCCAAAACGCCGCGCGAAACGACACCAATCGGCGAGCCGGGAAGCGCCGATTCCTCGAGGAAGTGGCCCCGGAGTGCGTCGCCCCCGACCTTCACTCCGATAGCTGTTCCAACGAACGACCTCCCCGCCCCCCCAACGCTGCTCGATTCCGTCGTGCAACTCATCGCTATCGCAGCGGTGACCGCGGCGGTGCTATTGCTTTTGTGGGCGATTTGGCAAGGGATGTGATCGCGTGGGGCTCGCTACCGCGATGAGCAACGCCTTAACGCGTGAGTTCTTTACGGAGCCAGCGGCGACCCCTCGCGAAGCTGCTGCAAGAAGACGAAGGTCCCTTTCTTATTACCAACCAGGATATCGGGCGCCGGATCTCCATTAAGGTCTCCCACTGTCACCTGGGTGCCCACTCCAGAGTCGTTATCAACCAACTTGGGCACAAACCGAAAACCGTTGGGGGAACGCTCCGCGCGAAACCAATACAGCACCGCAGGCTCCAGCGACCCCGGGTCCTTGTCGCTATGCGCCCACCACCGTTTGCCGGTGACGAAATCGGGGGCGCCGTCCCGATTGATGTCGGCCAGCGCCAGACCATGCGCCTGCGAAAACGCCACGCCGAATTCACTTTCGCTCGCGGTTTTGCCCGTGATCGGGTGTTCGCGGAAGGCGATCGCTGCTCCTTCCCGCTGATTTTCAAACCACGCCAACCCATAATCGTGCGCGGCTTTACTGGTCACCAGGTCGTTGTCCCCATCGCCATCAAAATCGGCAATCAGCATTTGCGCGCCGCCCGGCTCAGAGAACAAGTAGTCGTGGAATCGCCACGGCTCGCCGCCTTCAACATTCGCCGGCTGCTCGAACCATCCTTCGCGGAGTACCACATCGGCGCGCCCATCGCCACTCAAATCCCCCACACCCAAGCCATGGGTGAAGCGCTGGTAACCGCGATTTTCTGAGATCGGCACAAACCGCCACGGCCGCTGAGGATGTTCGCGATCGGCGATCGCGTAGCCCACGAAACCCGCGTGATTGCACACGAGTTCCGGCTGCTCGTCACCCACGACCTGCGCGACCAACGGGGATTCATTATCCACGTCCTCCAGCACGACATGTTGCGGCCAAGGGCCCGCTGACCCTTGGGGATTCTCGTACCAATGCACCGCTGCGCCGGGGAATCCAACATTCAGCACGTCGTCCCAGCCGTCTCCGCTAAAGTCGCCGGCGAAGGTCAGGAAACTTTCCGAGTACCCATCGATGGGAAAATCCTGCGGCGGCCGATACTCGAATCGCCGCTCGAACGTTGGCCCCGCATACCACCACGTCCCGGAGACGACATCGGCGTGGCCGTCACGATTGGCGTCGATAATCGTGGCGCCCTCGCTAGCGAACTTCGTGCTCAACACCAATTTGCGGAATGCGGACTCGTCCGCTGCGGCAAGTTGGGCGCCGAGCGCGAGGCAGCACGCCACGCCGCCTTGAAGGAACCGCCTTCTGCTCCGCGGGCAGCGCCGCGAGATCGATTTACACCGGGAGTTCGTAGCCCGCGCGGCGCGGACGATCGAGCAGTAGATTGGCGTCAGGATCATCGAGAAATTGTTCCGTGTGGGGATTCCACCGCACCTTGCGGCCCAGTTCGCGCGTAATGTTCAGCAGATGACACACCGTGACGGACCGATGGCCAATTTCCACGTCGGCATTCGGCAACTCGCGGCTGCGGATGCAATCAAGCCAATTCTGCAAATGCGGCCGAGCGATCCAGCCCGCACCTTCCCACTTGCCTTGCACTTCCGGCGGGGGTGCATCGCGGAAAAAATCGGGGGGGTTGCTGGCAAATTTGTTGCGGTTGATTTCCAACTTGCAATCTGCGCCCACGAAGACAGCGCCGCCCATCGGACCGTCCTTCGTCAACTCAAAACTTACGACGGGGCCATCAGCTTCGTATCGCATCGCCACTTTGCCATCGGGCCCCGGCGAGATGGGCCACAGCTCCGATGGCCCCGTATGACTTTTGCCGAGAGCCCACTGAATTTGGTCCACGCCGTGCGCGCCCCAATTGGTCATCTGTCCCCCGGAGTAATCGCGCCATTGCATCCACCCAAATTGCAATTGGGAATTGAAGGGCCGTAGCGCGGTGGGACCACACCACATGTCCCAGTCGTCCCCTTCTGGAACGGACTCGGCGGGCAGTTCGCGATACGCAAGCGGACCGGTGTAGCACACGGCCAGCACCTGCTTGACCTGGCCGATTCTGCCATCCCGCACCGACTCGCAGCAGTACTTGTTGATCTCCATGGTCCGCTGCTGTGAGCCCACCTGAAAGACACGTCCCAGCCGCCGCGCTGTATCCGCCAGGATGCGCCCTTCGCGAACATATGCGGTGAGCGGTTTTTCCGCGTAGATATCGAGCCCCGCTTCCATCGCCCGCAGGCACGGAAGCGACCGACCATGATCGGGCGTGGCAACCACCACCGCGTCGAGCTGCTCGCGGTCAAACATCTGCCGATAGTCTTGGTAAGTGGGCCAAGCCGCTTTTTTCTCGGCCAGCGTCTCGATTAAGCGCTGGCGGTTGCAGTCGGCGAGCGCTACGATTCGGCCGCCGTCCGGAATTTGATCCATCAGTTGCCGCGCACGCCCCCCGCAACCAACGAATCCAATCCGCACCTGATCGTTTGGGCCCACCGCGCCGCGACCCAAGCTGCGTACCGGAAGAATCAGTGGCGCCCCGAACGCGAGCGAAGCGCCAGCCAAAAAGGAGCGCCGAGCAATCGACTTCACAGGGGTGGATGAGTTGTCCACAACGGGGGCCCCTTAGAGGAGAGAAGTTATCCGCAGCGGCACGCAACGAATCGGGCGACGTTACGAGTCTAATTTATGGCGTCCGGGAACGCAACTTGTCACACCATGGGCCGGTGCGTTGCTACGGCGCGACACGGACCTGTTACACCTAGAGGCCTGAGAGGCGGCCCCCAAGCTCAATGGACTTCTCATTGCTGAGGAACTGCGCGAGCAGTTTACGTACGGCGGCAAAGGAGGACTCGATCCGCCGCTGGACGCGCGGGTCCGAGGACCGATGCAATTGCTCGGCTTGATAAAGCTGCTGTTCAAAGAGCGCCCGTGCCGGCAGGCGATCGAGTTCCGCCAGAAGTTCGCGGGCGCGGTCGTTGTCGCTCGCTTCTAGCCGCGCTTCGATGCGGGCGACCAAAATGTTTCGCCGGGCGACCAAGTCGACCAACTCCGCGCGCAACGCGCCGAGCGCTGCGTCCGCAGCGAGGCGCGGGCGTTCATCGGGTAGGGGAATCACAATCAGCCGCTTGCCCGTGAAGGCAACGGGGGCTCGCGCAACCAACTGCGAACCAAGCCGCACATATAGCAGGTCCACGGGCGCGTCTGCCGGCGTAACGATCAGCTCGCCTCGGCGGTCGGTTTTGCCCAGCGGCACGAGAACCTTGTCGGCCAGTCGCTGCCGAAAGACTTCGTAGCCGGGCAGGCGCTCGTCAGGGGCCTGATCGACATGCAGCCGCAGCGTGACGGGCGCTGGCGGGTTCGTGAGCAGGATCGCGAGCTGTTCGATCCGCCCAATCCGGCGCACCCCGAAGGGGCGCGCGGAGTGACTGATGATGTCGGCCTTCGGCGGCGAGGAGTCAGGCGCTTGGTCGGGTGGGAGCTGCAGCACGGTCCAGGGGGCGGGAATAATGCCGTTCGGTGCGAGGGCGCCCGAGTAGTCGGTACGGCGGAAGTAGGGCTCCAGCAGCGCGCCCGGCGGCAAGGGTTTCCCGGTGCCAGCGCGGGTGGGCAGTCCCGCCCCTTTGAGTTCCAAGGCAACCGTCACCGCATCGTCATTCACGCGGAAGCGGGCCAGCGGAGCGAAACTTCGGAGCAGCAACTGAAACACGGTCTCCGGAACTTCGGCAAGGTTGGCGACCGCAACCCTCTGCGGCTCGCTCGTGCGGTCGAGGTAGTGATCGTGTTCCGATCCAACGATTTGAATACCCGTCGCGGTTTGCTGAATGCCCACGGCGAAGGTTTTATCGAACTTCTCGGCGGGAAGCGCAACTCCTTCCGTGTCGTTCGTGACGAACTGAAGTGTGGGCCGCCATAGGGGACCGATTCGAGACCGAATGGCGGTTGCTAACGGGCGCTCGAGTTCTTGGCGAAACGCGGGCGCCTCGACCTCCGAACCGTTGAGTGTGATTGCAATCCGGACCCGATAGGGCTCGAGTTCCCAAGCGGCATCTTGCGCGGCGGCGCCGAGCACGCAGCCACCGAGAATCAAAGCGGTTCGCAGCGCGAAGCGAATCATTCGCGCGCCTCCGTTTGCCGGCGCCACTTCGGGGCGGATTGGTAGAGCTCGATCACACTCGGCGGCACACCCAGCAGGACGGTCCGAGAGGCGAACCGATCAACCGTTTGCCACAGGGGAATGACCGGCAAATCACTCGCCGCCGCTTGATGAACCGCCGCGAATGCGGTGTTGACTTCCCGGGGATTTTGAGCGGCGTCCACCTGACGCAGGGCGTGGTCCATGGTGTCGCTGCACGCCCCGGCCAGGCCGCCTGGGCCAAGCAGTTTTCGCGCATCCACCAGCGGCTCCTGCATCGTAAGCTCCGCGTAGCGTAAATCCCACTTATCTGCCGAGGCGATCAGCTCTCGTTCAGCAAGCTCCACTAGCTCGACTTTCACCCCAATGATGCCGAGCTGCTGAACGATCGTTTGACACGCCAACCGCGCCAGCGGATCGGTCGCGTGAGCGAGTCGGAGCGGCGGCGATTTCTCGGCCAGCTCGTTGGCATCAACCAGCGGTTCCGATGTGAGTTCATCGGCCGTTTGATCGGCGGACTCGATCGGGGCGGCTTGCTTGGCGAGCGCGGTCCAAGCCGTGGAGATGAGGATCGCCGCCAACCGCGGATCGTACGGGCGCGGCGTCAACTGGTCATTGTAAGCGTAACCGAGCGAATCGCTCAGGTCTTCGCCGATCGGTAAGGGTGCGCTGAGGACGGCAAAGCCGGGGACCTTTTCTCCGGCGAGCAGCACTTCACGAACGATCTGCTCGCGGTCGATACCGTAGCACATCGCGCGGCGAAATTCCCGCTGTTGCAATAACGGAATGCCGTGATTAAGCATTAACACATGTAACCGCGGCAGGCGATACTGCCCCAAGCGAATGTCGTCCCGCTCCGCAAGTTCGGTCCACCGCCAGGGGGGAACATTGGCGACCAGATCGATTTCGCCCCGCGTAAGCCCGGCGATGAGCGCGCGTTCATCGCCGAATTGCACCTCGTTAATGGTGAGTGATTGGTCCGCAGTCGCTGTTGAGCGCGGCTTCAACAGGGCTTGCTGCGGTGCGGGGAACGTCAATTCGTAGCCGTCCCGGGGACGCCACGCCGCCCAGTCCCGGTCGAGCAGCAGCGCCAGTGGTCGCGTATGCGAACGGCGCAATTGGAAGATCACTCTCGCCGGCCGTGCGACGCGCACCGACTCGAGCACTTCGGCCAGCGCTGGGTCGAACGGGCTGGCCTCGGGATCAGCCGTCTCGAGCGCCGCTTGCGCGATTGCGTAGGGCGCCGTCACGCGATCGGCGGGTGACAGTCGCGTAGGGTCGATCGCCAACGTCAGCTCGCGGGTGGCGACATCGAAGTCCACTTTGCCCCACGGCGAAAGATAGTCGCCTCCTTCTGAGCGGTAGCCGCGTAGTTCCATCAAGGGCGCTGTGGTTGCGGCGGCGACTCGCCGCGCGACGGGGGCATCCATTCGCGGCGGGGTGCTGGGGTCGGCGAGCTCCAACACCCCTACGAGCACCAGCGGATAGAGTCGACTCACGCGCTCCAGCAGCCGCTCCGCTTCCCGGGAGTTCGGCAAGATATCGCGGGCTTGGGCGGCAGCGCGCCGGGCGGCCTGGTAATCGCCTGCCTTAAGTAATTGGTCACCCCGGGCAATTTGCGCTTGCGCTGCCGTTTCAAATTTCTTCCGCCATCGCGCCGCGAAGGGCAGATCGACGCCCGCGAATTGACTCTCCGTGCGGTCGAGGAACGCGCGGGCGCCGTTCAAGTTTCGCTGGGCCACCAGCTCCTGCATCCGCTTTTCGCCAATCGCATCGACCCCACGCGCTAATCCCGCGAAGCCCGGCTCGCGCTCGTACAACCCCGCCAGAATCGCCAGGGAGCGGTCCGTTTGGCCCGAACGGAACGCCTCCGCAGCAGACTTTTGCAAAAAGTTCTTCGCGAACTCCTCCACGCCGTTCAGCGTGCGGTACTGGCGGGTCAGAATGTTCAAATAGTCGAAGGCCGCGGCTAACTCCCCCGCCGCCATCAATCGGGTTCCCTCGGCGAGCAACAGTTGTTCATAGAACTCGATTCGCTCGATGTCGGCCCAGTTGACTTCGTAGGGAATCGAGGAATTCTCCACCAAGCGAACCTTTAGCACCCCGTCGGGCTTGCTGGCGGGCATCGCACGGACGGGGAGGTCCATCGGCAGCACTTCGATCACCCCACCACCACTCGCCGCGGTCAAAGTAATCCGATCGAACGGGGCGCGCTCGATCAGCGCTTCTTCAGCCCCCGCCGAGCAGAAGCTCAACGCCAGCGCTCCCCAAATAATGAGTACACGAAGGTTCCGGGGAGTCATGGTTGATTCACCACCAACACCGTCCCTTCGGCGGCGGCCACAAGGAGGCGCGGTCCGAACTTGGTGGGGCCAGAACCCAACGTCTGTCCGCAGTCAATCCGTCCCGTCACTTCCCCCGATTCGGGGGCGAGCGCCACAATCGTTCCCGATTGACTCGCGACGAACCATTTGTCAGCGGTGAAGAGGGGCTGGCCCGTCAACTTGCCGATCTCCACTTTGGCGACCCACAACGGTTGCGTGGGTTTGGCGACATCAATGCAGACGAGGTCACCATTGTCGAGCGCCAGCAACACCCGCCCGTCGCTCGCGAACGGCCCCCACGCCAGTTCGCCTTCGAGCTCAACCGATGTGGTCGGTTCGGCGGCGGGGAGCGGATAAAAGAGCAACCGGCCTTCAGATGCCCCGACCACGGCAACCTGTCCGGCAATGACCGCGCCACGGGTGAGCGACTGATGACGAATGTCAACGGAGGCAACGGTCTTTAACTCCCCCGGTTGGCCGGCGACGTAGCTGAGCACGTGCAGCTTGTCGAGCGGGTCGATCGCCACGATCGTCGCCTGTTGCCCCTCGACCGCCGTCGCGAGGGGGAGCCACTGCGCGATGGTTTGCGGGCGCAGCTCGGGCTGGAACGGATTGGCTGCCAGCTCGCCCGCCGCGTCGTAGCAGTAGATTTGCCCCAGCTTTAGGGGCGCCAGCCACACGTCGCCCACGGCGGCCGGCGGCGCGGCAAGTTCGTCAGTCAGCGGCACGGTTTGCATCGGCTTTTGGGAGTTCGCCAAATTGGCCAGCACCACGCGATTACTCCCCGGATTGGAAAGGACGCGGACCCCCGATGAAAGCTGCGCACTGGCTTGAAACAAGTTATCAATCGCCTGCCGGTTACGCGGTTGCGGAGCGGTGGAGACCCCTTGCCGAATTTCAGCGCCAGTTAGTTGGTACTGGTAGCCATCGACCGTCGAGGCAGTGATTTGCGGCGGGCTCTCGATCGCTTCCGGAGCCGACAGCGGCGGTACCGCTAGATCGGTTTGCCATCGCATCCGCCCGGAGGCGGTCTCCATCGTCGCCACCGTCACACCGGCGCGGTCCTTGCGCCGGCGCATGTGCAGGAGCGTGTCGCCGTGAACCTGAATGGGGCCCGCGAACAAATCGCCGGCGCAGTCAGCTTCGATTTCGATCGAGCGGAGCTGATCGTCAGCCGGGGTGAGCGAATAGCGAACTAACTGGTTTCCCGCGATCCACAACTGATTGCCGGCGATGGCGGCGTAGCGCGGTTCGCCCGATTGGCTGTTGGGGTCGCGCTTGGCGATCAGCGTCACCGGTGCTTCGCCAGCCCCCACCCCAAAGTCCCACAAATAGATGGCGCCACGGTCCGTGGTCACCACCACCCTGCGGCCAGCAGCGAGCGGCGATTGCCGAACGATTCCGTCGAGCGTTCTCTCGGCGAGGAGTTTTTCCAGTTGGCCTTCCTTACCGAGTTGAAACACGCGCATCCGGCTGGTCGCGGCGCCCACGTTCTCCACGACCACTAAGCGATCGAGCACGATCAGCGGCGGTACGTTGATGGAGCCCGTCGAGTGTCCCAAGTAACTGACTCCCACGCACGCCAAACTGCTGGCGTCCAGCACGTACAAGCTGGCTTCATCGCCCACCACATACAACCGGCGGCCATCGGCGGAGAGCAGCGGCGTCACCCGCACGGGTTGCGAAAGTTCCAAGCGGCCGATTTGGTTGCCGGTCTCCGCGGCAACTTCCATTAACTGGCCTTCAGCGTTGCCAACCAGCAGCCGATCGCCAGCCACCAGTGGCGGCGCCGCTTCGGGGGCAATTGGCCGCCGCCAGCGCAACTTGCCGGTTTGGCCGTCGAGCCGCAATAAGTAACCTTGGCGTGCATCGACCACTAGAAAGTCGCCGGCAATAGCCGTGACTGAAGTTTGGCGAGGTTGGGCGCCAATGTAACGCCGCCATAGCAATTTCCCAGAAGCGCTATCGAGCGCGTACAAGGCACCCATGAACTCGACGATACTGCCCCCCTGAACCGGCGCGGTTGCCTGCTGCCAAGGGTTCGCAAGCGCGAGCTCGGCAACCACTGGAGACTTCCAGTCGGCCGTCTCCGCTTGGTCGGTCGCCTCCACAAACTTGATAGTTTTGCCTTCAGACTCGGCGACTTCCCGCGCCGCCGCCGTCAGGCGCTCGTTCCCCTCGTACTCAGGAAACTTTTGCAAGAACGCAGCATGCAAGGCGTAGGCGCCACGATGATCGGCATCGGCGCTGGCCTTCTCCATCGCGGCGAGCGTGTCGCTCAGTCCGCTCAGTCCTTGGCGGCGAAGTTCAATGCGGCTGGCGATGTTGTCGATCTTCGCCAATTGGGAATCGTCCCGTAGCGATTTCGGAATGTACTGCGGATTGCGGCACAAAGCGAGCGCCTCCGCGGTTCGGGAAAGTTCCGTTTGCAACTTGCTGACATCGGCCTGTTCGCCTTGGTCGGCGGTTTTCTGGGCTTGGGCGACGAGGCTTTCGGCAAGTTTGGGAAGAATCGCCGCCAGATCGCTGCGTGCGTCGGCGAACTCGTCGAGCTCGGCAATTTCGGGCAGTTCGCTTTGCGCGATCGAAAGTCCTTTCTCCGCGCTGATGGTTCCCTCGGCCGCCCGTCGCAAACGGGCCAGTACCAATTGCACGCGGGCTTCGCCCACTTTTTCGTGCGTGGGATAACCGGCCAGGAACTGCTCATACTGGGGAATCGCTTGGGTGTAGGAGCCTTGCGCGAACTGCTCGTTGGCCACCGTCAGCAACTCGTCGCCCGACTCCCGAAAGAGCAGATAAATCAGCCCCCCGCCCACCAGCAGCAAGAGGACGACAGCCCCCCCGCCGATGAGCATCAGCGGCGTGTCGAACTCATTGCTCTGCAGTTTCTTGGGGCGATACCGGTTGTAGGTGGCGCGCTTGCCCTCCTCTTCGGCGGGCAAGCTCCGCTGTGCGCGCGCGGCCAGTTCTGGCGCTATAGAGTCGGACACTTCCACCGGCGGCAGTTGCTCGGGCGCGGCGGGGTCGAGCAGCACCAACGGACTGGATGCGAGTTCCATCGCCAGCTCGACCTTTTCGGCCGAGAGGAGTCCCCGGTCGACCAAGTACTTTCCCAGCGATTTGGCTGAGGCGGAGCGCCCCTGGGCGCCGACTTTTTGCCGCAGTTTGGCCACCACATCCGCGGAAAGCATCCGCTGCGCCGTGATCGTTTCGAGCAATTCTTCAGCCGACATTCGCGGGATTCGTGGTTAGGATCGTACGCAACTAGGGTTGCGATTAAAATTGATCGTCTTCATAACTTGCGAGCCGAATCTCTTCGACCCCCACCGCCGCGCCGGCATCGAGCGCAGCGATCACGTTGTCGTGCAGCGCGTCGCCATGCGCTTGAACCAGGAACTTGGCGTAGTTACCGCCCCCCTCCTTGCTGCGCGCCCGCCGCACCTGCGACCGCATTTCCTGCTTGCTGGGCGCCCGTTGTTCTTCCTCCCACAGGGGGCAGCCCACCCAAAACACATTGTCGCTATCGATCCGCACCACAATTGAGTCTTGCTCCAGTTCGATCACCGTTTGCGAAACGGCCGCATCGGGATCATCGACCGGCGGCACCTGCATCGCTTTCTGCAACAAGAAGGCGGCGGTCACCATGAAGAAAATCAGCAAAAGAAACGTGACATCCACCATGGGAGTCATGTCGATCTCATCGTCGGCCGGCGGGCGTGGCTGGGTTAATTTACTCATGCTGCGATCCCCTTAATTCTCTTCCACCACCGCCAAGTGCAACTGCCCGGGCTCGGCCGCGCTGACCATTTTGATCAACTTATTCACTTCGCGAAACAACGTGGATCGGTCGGCCTGGATGATGACATCCGATTTACCGTTGGCCGCCCCTGCTCGCACCGCGGTCATCACTTGTTCCTCTTGCGCGGCTGATTCCGTGGGCAGCGCTTGACGCTCGGAGTTGCCCTCTTCGAGGAAGAGCGCCGGCGCAGTGGAGTCCGCCTGTTCGAGCGTGAAGACCACCGCTTGCAGCTCGCTCACCGCGGCGCCGTTCGTGGCGATGGGCAGTTTCAGCTTGGAGCCCGCGTCGTTTACTTCAGTCACGCAAAAGTAAATCAGCAGCAGAAAGGTAACATCGATCATCGGCGTGAAGTCGATTTCGTCATCGCTGTCGCTGCGCCGGCGCCACGCCAATCGACGGCGGCGGAGCTTCGCTTTGGGCGCTTGCGGGCGGGCTTCAGGCAGCATAGTTCAGCCTTTCCCCTTGCGCGTGAATTGACCCAAGACGTAGCTGACCCCGTCGATGCCAAAAGCCACGCTGCTGAGGGTCTTCTTCAGACGAATTTGCAACGCGGAACTGGCGATAATCAGCGGCACCGCCGTCGCTAGCCCAATGATGGTGGTGATCAACGCGAAACTAATATCCTGCGCCATCTTCGAGGAATCGACCTTCGCCCCGGAACCCATCCGCGCAAAGGCGGACATCATGCCAGTGACCGTGCCGAACAAGCCCATCTGCGGAGCGGTCTTAATGCAGGTGGCGATCCAGGCGAACAACCGGTCGAGATCTTCGAGCACATCTTGCTGGAAGCGATCGCCGAGCGTTTCTTTGAGCTCGTCGCCAGCCAGATGCTCGTGCTCCAATGCGTAGAGGGTGAGTTGCGGGAGCGCCCGACGATCGTCCTCGCATAGCTCCTGGGCGGCGTTCGGTTGTCCATCCTGCATGCGGCTTTCGAGTTCGTTGAGGAACGAATCTTGCTCGGCGTCGTTCTTAAAGTTCACCAGCGCCAGTCGGCGCCACACTAGCGCCACGCAGTACGCGCCCCACAGCGCGATGATCGCCTGCAGCACATAGGTGCCATTGCTAATCAGGCTAAACAGATACTCGACGCTGTTCATGAAAGTGAGAGTTGTTGAGGACGGACAAAGTTAGGGATAAAAATCTTGTTCTTCCACGCTGAACGCGAAGCCCGATGTCGTTTTCTTCGCGCGAAACGCCGTGCGCATAATCTTGGTGACGGGACGCCCCCCTGCCGCCTCGCTTTCCAGGGTAAGGAGCATTTGCTCCGTAGCTGGAGACAAGTAGATCAAAATGAACGGCCCTTCCTCGGCAATGCCCGCGCGTTCGGCTAGTTGCCGATCGAGACCCGCTAGCGGCCCTCCCGCGGAATTAAAGTACAGCCGCCGGTCCTTGTTCGGCAGGCCCAGCCGAATGGTGGGCGTCGCCTCCGACAGGCCACTGGCGTAATGCACCTGATTATCGCGTCCCAGCACCGCCAATTCCATGCCGAAGAAATCGAGCAATTCCGCGTACTCTGCCAAATTCTTGGGCTCGAACCGCATTTCCCGGGCGGGCTCGCGGCTGGAAGTCCCTTCGCGACCATCGCCGGGCTCGCGGCTATCGCCCGCGCCGGTTCCCCGGCCCACCTCGGCTTGCGAATCCACGGCATCGCTCGAGATGAGCGCGCTCCGCTGAGAGGTTGCCGAGACCACCGCGGCAAGTGTTTCTTGCAACTGCGGCTCCATCAGCTCGGGTGTTTCTTCAATGCCGGGGGGCTCGAGATCGCGGGCGAAGCCCGGGGCCGCCTCAGGCGGTCGACCCGCATTATCCATCTCGACGGGCTTCACGGCGATCGCAACCTGGCTGATTACCAACGTGCGGGCGAAGTAAATCAGCACCACGCAGGCCACCAGCGCGCCGAGCAGAACCAGCAGCGCCACGAGCGCGCTCGACACTTGGTCGTAGGCGCTGGTCTGAAGACGAAGTCGCTGATGGACCTCTCGTTCGCGTCGAAAACTAGCGGCAGCCGACGGCATAGGCCAATCAATTGAGGGCCGAGTTACTTAAGGGGGATGGCGACATCGGGTCGAACGCTGCGTAGCCACTGGCTCCACCGCTCAATGGCGTCGAACCGCTCAGGATCAGTGAACTCATCCTCGGGTCCGAATCCCGGGAAGCGGCAGCTCAGGAACACCAGCCCATCGCGCGCCGCCAGCACGACCCGCCGATCAGGATCGGTCAAGGCGTAAATCAGAACCGGGGCATGATCCAAATTGCCCGTTCGCGACAGTGCCCGAACCGCCACCAGTCGCACATCAGCGCTCTTGGCGCGCACGAGTTGCTCGAAGCGCAGCGCCTCCTGCGGGGTCACATCGCCGGAGATCAGCGCTCGAGGGTCTTCCGCCAGCTCGCTGATTCGCTCGGTCGCTTCATCGTCGATCAGGCCCATCAGATCGCCGATCGCAATCCGCGTTGGATCGGCGACGATTTTGCCGTTGCGCATGGTGGCCGTCGCGAGGTTACGGGGCAATCCGCGACCGCTCACCAGTGTGCCGTCCGCGAGACTGACCGACAGCATTTTCTGTGTAGACCGCAACAAAAAGAGGATGGAAAAGGCGGTGTCAACCGGTTCGCCACAACCGTTCGACCAGCCCCCCGTTTCGGCGTTACGGACCTTCCGCAAATGCTCGACGCCATCGTTGTACCACGACGGTTCTTCGGGCGAGACGCCATCGAGCACCTCCTGAAAACTGCGGTAGCGCTCCAGCGCGTACAAGTAGTAACTGTCGTAATTCGCGGCGTCAATCTGATAGTTCTTCTTCATCCAGTAATCGCCCAGCCGCAACGCTTCAACGAGCCTTGCGCGGTCAACCGGTCCGGCGTGTAAAGTTCGGCGCAGGCTTTTGGTCTCGGCGGCTCCGGCAAGCCGCAGCGCTTCCGGTGTGTTCACCAGCGCGTAGCTGGTTTCCCCGGGTCGCAGTAGGCCAAACAAGTCGGCGCAAATCATCAGGCTTCCCATCGCCGCAGAGACCATCGTGCAGGTGACGTCGAACTGCTCGACTCCCTTGGAAGTTTCGCTCAGCACGCCTTGGTAACCCCAGCTTCCGTCGGGCCCTTGGGTGCGAATGAGCCAATCGGTCAGCCGCTGAACGACGGTGGCGTCGACTTTGTGGCCGTGTTCGTGCAGCGCCCATAAAGCGAGCGCCGCGTACTGGGTCTGGGACGTGTCGCCGGACGAACTGGCGGCGTACCCCCACCCGCCGTGGGGCTTCTGCCGCTTCATCAGCCCGTCGACGTACGCGCTCAGCAGGGGTTGGCTGCTGCCGCTTTGCGGTTCGCACAGAAAAATTACCGCCAGGCCGTTGCTGTAGACATCCTGCTCGGCGACCTGATCCTGCAGTTGTTGGCAGGCGGTAAGCGCTTCCGCCACGCGCGGATGCCCCGGCGTGTTGTTCTTCAGATACGCGAGCGCCAGCAAGCACTTGCCGCCGAGTCGCTCGTCGGTTTGCTTTTCGATTACCCGCAGCCCGGATTGAATCAGCTGCACCACCTCCGGGCTATTCTTGGTGTAGGCGCAAACGGGCGTACTCGCCGCCAGTTGCCAACTGACCAGCGCGACCAAATAGGACCAGCGAATTGCCGCCATGAGTCGCCTCAAGATCGCCCAGAAATCATCCGGTGGCGCCCTGTTCCGCAGCGGTCCACCCGCGATTCACTGTAGCTGGCCGAGCGCATCGGTGTCAAACGTCTTGCACCTTCGGCAGCAGCTTTGCCACGCCGGTGGCGCGCCAACTCGCGGGGGGGGTACACTCCAGGGAGAGTGGCGTGTGCTGCACCGGATGCTCGAGCGCCAATCGCCACGCATGGAGCGCGATGCCCGCCGAGAACTTCTGCCGGGCCCCGTACTTCTGGTCACCCAGGACGGGGCAGCCGAGCTTCGCCAGTTGCACGCGAATCTGGTGCTTGCGGCCGGTCTGCAGTTTCACCTCCAAGAGCGACAAACCAGCGGAACTACCCTGCAGCTTGTAGGAGAGCACGGCTAGCTGCGCGCCTTCGGCCCCCGCGCTGGTGACATGCACTTTGCGATGCCGCTCATCGTGGCGGAGAAAGTGTTGAATCGTGTCGTCCTCTTCCGGCGGCTGGCCCTCGACAATCGCCAAATAGGTCTTCTCGACCACGCGGGTTCGAAACGCTTCGGTCAGCCGTGCCGCCGCCTTGCTAGTGCGGGCCATCAACACGATGCCGGTCACCGGCGCGTCGAGTCGACTCACGATCCCCAAATACACATTGCCCGGCTTCTGGTACTTGGCGGCGATGTACGCCTTCGCGCGATCGAGCAGCGTCTCCGTGCCGCGTTCGGTCCCCATAGTCGGCAGCCCGGGTGGTTTTTCTACCGCCAGCAGGTGATTATCTTCGTACAGGATACGCACAACATAAACGACGGGCTTCTTAGCCGGTCGCGCCTACTTTGAACTATTGACAGGCTGAGATGCCCGTCGTCCGTGATGACAACCCTGATTCTAGCGAGTTCCTCCCAGCGCCGCCGAGAGTTACTCACTGCAGCTGGCTTCCTGTTCGAGGTGATCCCCCCGCGCGACGGCGCCGAACACGACGAAACCGCCGGCCGCGAAGCCGCGGAGCTCGTCGATGAACTAGCCATCGCTAAAGCGCGGGACGTGGCCGATCAACTGACGAACCGCAGCGGGCGATTGCTCGTGCTTGGCGCCGACACTGTCGCTGAGTGCGACGGCCAAATCCTCGGTAAACCGCGCGATGCCCAGCACGCCCGGGAGATTCTGCTCGCACTCAGTGGCCGCGTGCATCGCGTGCTCACTGGCGCTTGCCTGCTCGAAGTGGAATCGGGCACCATCGTGCGGAGCCAGGCCGAGGTCGTCAGCACGGAACTGGAAATGGCCGATCTTTCGGAAGTATGGCTCGCCGAGTATCTTGCGTCCGGCCGCTGGGCCGGAAAAGCGGGCGCCTTTGGCTACCAGGAAGGGCTCGATTTCGTGCAGATTTCCGCGGGAAGCGAATCAAACGTCGTGGGCCTGCCGATGGAGCGAGTCGTTCCCCTCCTCGCCGATTTTGGGTGTTTCCCCGCTCGCTGATTCGGACGATAATGGCGATTCGCCCTCTCCGTAACTTCGCGACCAGTAGGACCACGCAAACAATGCAACGGCTATTCGGCTTCTTGCTTTCGATAGGTTTCACAACCATTGCGTCTGCGGCTCAGCTTGGCATCGCGACCGAAAAACCGGCCGAGGGCCCCAGCGTTGCCATACCCGGCGGCTTCATGACGGCGTACGAAGTCACGCTGCCAGAATCGGACGTCACCTTCCGGATGATCCCCGTCCCCGGCGGAACGGTCACGATGCTGGTCGATCCGGACGATCCCGACAAAGGTTCGTACGAAGTGGCCGTCGATCCGTTCTGGATGGGCGCGTGCGAGGTGAGTTGGGCCGAATACTGGCGGTTCATGGACCTCAACATGGCCTTCGCCCGCATTCAAATTCTGCGGACGGCGCGTGAAGCGGACGCAGAGAAGGTCGACGAAGCGCTCGTCACGGCGAAGGAACTGGCGACGGTCGTCTCCGCCGCACCGAATGAAGTCGATGCTGTGACCGCTCCCACCGCGCTCTACGAAGCGGACGCGACCTACGAATCAGGCGAAGAACCCGAACTCCCCGCAGTAACGATGACCCCCTACGCTGCCAAACAGTACACCAAATGGCTCAGCAGGATCATCGGCGCGGACTTCCGCTTGCCCTCCGAAGCCGAATGGCAACACGCCGCCGCTGGTGGTGGTGAAGGACCGACCGGCGAAGAATTCGCCGATCAAGTTTGGTTCGACGAAAACTCCGATTACGCTGCCCAGCCCGTCGGCACAAAAAAGCCGAACGCGTTCGGTTTGCACGACCTGCTCGGCAACGTCGCCGAGTTCGTGCTCGATGCAGCCGCGCCCGCCGATCGCGCCAAACTTGCGGGTAAAAAACTCAGGAGCTCCGAAGCGGTTATCTGGCCGACCACACGCTCTTCCCGGGTCGCCAAAGGGGGCTACTTCGACGTTACGGCCGAAGAGTGCACCATCGCCGGCCGACTTTTGAGCATTGACGATAAGGGGACGGATGAAAGTTGGAAACTCGACGACCCGAACGTACCGCTCAGCCCGTGGTGGTACACCTCGGCGCCCGCCACCGGCGTGGGCTTCCGGATCGTTCGCCCCCTGGAACCGATGTCGGCTGAGATCCGAACCAAAGCGTGGGAGGAACAGGCGCCCGAAATCTTGAAGGATGTTGCCGCCCGACTGCGGGAAGGCCGCGGCAAACGAGACGCTGCCCGGCCCGAACTGCCGGCCGCGGTCGAGCAGTTGGAATCGGCCGAAGTCAAGAAGCTACTCGACTAGCCGTTGGTCGTTCTTCCCAAGAAAAGTACCTTCGCCAATGCGTGATCGCCGATTCGTTGCCGCGCACCGGGGCGGCCCGCTGTCGCCGGCGAACCATCAGTTACTCGCGCGCTGGGCGGCCGACTGCGCGGAAGCGGTTCTGCCCCTCTTCACTGCCGCTTGCAACGATAATCGGCCTCAGCACGCGATCGACGTCGCCCGAGCCTGGGCCAACGGCGAAGTGAAAACCGGAATCGCCATGCGAGCCTCGCTTGCCGCACACGCTGCTGCCCGTGCGGCAGCAGCCCAACCCCAGCCAAACGGCGCAGCGATCGCGGCTGCCCGGGCGTGCGGCCAAGCGGTCGCGACCGCCCACGCCGCCGACCATTCGATGGGAGCCCTACTGTATGGGCTGAAGGCACTTCAAGCAGCAGGGCAACCGGTGGACGTTCTTTGGCGAAATCAACTGGCTCAACTCCCCCTTGAGCTGTACGAGCAGGTCGAGTCGGGCATTCAACTCCGCGCGAAATCTCTGGGGGTGAAGAGGCTGGTCGATTGAGCGCCACTTCTAGCGACGGGCGTCGGGGGCCTTTTTCGCCGCGGCCGGCCGTCAAAATTGCTCTTGACGCGGTTTCCCCCCACCTGCGATTCTCCACTCGCTACCACTACAGGCACTGGCCGCGGCAAGGGATTTCCGCGTTGGGGAGGGTACGATGCGGCACATATTCTTCGGGTTCATGTTGCTGGCGTTTGCGACGGTCGCCACCGCAGCGGATGATCGCTATGGCGCGACTCCACCGCTGACAATGCCTCCCGCTCCAACGTCGGCTGCGCCGCCGAGCTCTGCCCCGCGCTATGGCAGCGGTTCACCAGCCCCGGCCGCAGCAGCCCCCTCGACCAATCGCGCGCAGGAGGCATTCGATTTACCGCCGGCCCCTCGGCCATTCGGCGGCAACACCGGAGCCGCGCAACCGCTCTCCCCGTCAACCGCTCGGCCTGGCACACCGCTCACCAATGCGCCCATCGGCCAGTCCGGTTCGCGGCCGCTTTCGGAGCCCGGTCCGCAGAATAATGGACTCGGTAGTCAGCCAGCGACAGCATCGCCCCAGCCTCCACGCAACACCGTGGCGCCCTTCGGCCAGCCAGTGACTTCAAACACGCCACCGATCGGCATAGCTCCCATCGGCTCTTCGCCCCCGGCGCCAACTTTCAATTCTCAGCAGTACACGGCGCCAGCGCCGGGTGGGAGCATCCAGCCGCGTAATCTGCCGATGTCGGCACAAGCTGTCGGTGGGCAAACTACCGGCGGGATGACGGCCCAGTCGATGATCGAAAAAATGCTCGTCCCCCCGAGCAACTCCGAAGTGCAAGGCAACCCCACGAGTCTCGCCCAAGCGGTCGCCTACGGCACAGACCGTGCGGAGCAAGGCGCCATCGTCGATGCCTACTGGGACCTGTGCGCTTCGCTCGCCGACTACTATCTCAGCCTGCGTGAAGCGGGTGAACTCAACACGCTCGCCACCAAGGTTCCCGCATTCAACGGCGCTCTCCAACAAGCCGGCGGTGAACTTCGCACCCGGATCGACACGGCCCGCACCGCATCGCTCGCCGCTCAGTATCGCTTGGCGAGCTACATGGGTGGCGCCGTCCGCCCGCTGCCGAGCGACATGCCCTTCTGCGGCGCCTACAACACCAAGCACCAAGAAATCTTCCAAGGCCGCGCATCGGCTGAAGCGGACCAACTCGTGCGGTTGATCCCCAGCCGATATTCCGAAATGAACGCCGCCGCCAACTCCGTGCTGCGCAGCACCGAGTGGCTTGGCCGCGTCGAACGCGATCCGCAAGTCACCACCGATGGCGTTGTGCGCTCGCTGGAACTCTTGGCCCTCAATCGCCGCGCCTTCGTCCAATTGGTGAAAGATTATAATCGCCGCATCAACCGCTACACACAGCTTTCTCGGCCCGACAAGGTAGAAGTCAATCGCCTGGTCGCGATGCTCGTCGAACGCCCCGGCGGCGTCGCGACCGCCACCCGCGTCGGCGCCACGAGCGGCAATCTCACCTGGGGCAGCGCCACCCAAAATTCTTCGGACCCCTACAGTCGCTACGGCACCTCGGGCGTGCGCTAGTGGGGCAGACTTTCTCGTCTGCCGGGCGCCGAAAACCCATTCTCCGTCACCTGTGACCCAGGTCGCGTCGGCGCCGGGCTCATGGCAGACTAGAAAGTCTGCCCCACGGGCGGGCCATTGGATACAATAGCCGCAGCGCGCTCCGCTATCGCGTCGCGGCTAAACGCCGCCAATCGCTAACAACCAATTGCCAACAGCCACTCCCCGTGCGTCCCCCACTTCACATCGGCGACCTCGTCGTTGATCCGCCGATCCTTCAGGCGCCGATGGCGGGGTACACCAACTACGCGTTTCGGCAAATGGTGCGCGAGTTCGGTGGCGCCGGGCTCCTGGCAACCGAGATGGTCAACGCCCGCGGGTTCGTGTGGCTCGACGAACACGAAGCCGAGCATCCCGATCGGTTGTGGGGTGTCGCCGAAGAAGCTCGGCCGCTGGCCGTGCAGATTTGGGATAACGAGCCGGAGACGCTTGCCAAAGTCGGCGCCCGGCTCGCGCATGAGTACAAAGTGAGCGTGGTCGATATCAACTTCGGATGTCCCGTGCGGCAAGTCACTCAGAAAGCGCACAGCGGTTCATACCTGCTCAGTTATCCGGACCGCATGGGCCAGATCATCGAGCGCGTGGTGGCGGCCTGTGCCCCCACCCCGGTCACCGCCAAAATACGCCTGGGCTGCTCGCGTGACAAAATCAACGCTAACGACATCGCCCAGGTGGTGGAAGGTGCCGGCGCCGCGGCGCTCACCGTCCACGGCCGCACGGCGGCCGACATGTTCCGCGGCAGCGCCGATTGGGACCGCATCAGCGCCATTAAGCCGCACTTGAAAGAAATTCCGCTCATCGGCAACGGCGATCTCGATTCTCCCCAAAAAGTGCTCGACGCCTTCGCCCGTTACGACATTGACGGCGTGATGATCGCCCGCGCCAGCCTTAACAAACCTTGGCTTTTCAAACAGTGCGCCGCCGCGCTGCGTGGCGAACCCATCCCCCCCGACCCCACACTGGCCGAGGAGCGCGAACTGATGCTGCACCACTTCCGCTTGGTGCTGACCCGCTTCGGGGCAGAAAAGTCGAGCGTCCTGATGCGCAAATACGCCTGCTGTTACGCCCAAGGCCGCCCCGGCGCTCGCGAGTTCCGCAAGTACGTCGCGACTGTCGAATCCCCCGCCGCGTTTTATGAAGTGGTCGAGCGCTACTTCCCCCGCGACGAACCCGCGTTGGCCCCGGTCTAGCCGAGACACCGTTGCGGAGCGCGCTCGCGCCCAGGTGCGAATTGCCGCCGAAATCGGCCTCGGAGAGGCCTCCTACAGCCTCTTCCGTCTGCTACAATCAGCCAAGCTGAACGGCCCAACTCGCTGCGCCGTTAGAACTTAAGTCAATCGGCCCGTCGGTTTGAAGGACGCGTATGCATCGCTCGGTTCGTTATTTTATTGCGGTGGCCCTCATCGCCACGGCTGGCTGCAATTCCGCTTCCACCAACCCCGAGACCGAACTTCTCCTCGGCCACTACGCCTCGCTAACCGGCTCCGAAGCGACGTTTGGCCAATCGACAGAGAACGGCATTCAGCTGGCTGTCGAAGAGATCAACGCCGCCGGCGGGGTCGATGGCAAGCAGGTGAAGGTCATCACTTACGACGATAAGGGGGAGTCCCGTGAAGCGGGAGCTGCGGTAACACGCCTCGTATCCCGAGATGGAGTGAAAGCGGTCATTGGCGAAGTTGCCTCCAGTTTGTCCTTGGCGGCCGCTCCGATTTGCCAAGAGGCGGGGGTGCCGATGGTCAGCCCTTCCTCGACCAATCCGAAGGTGACGAAGATTGGCGATAAAATCTTCCGAGTTTGCTGGACCGATCTGTTCCAAGGCGTTGTGTGCGCGAAGTTCGCTCGCGAGAGCGAGAAGATTAAGGCTGACACGGCCGCCATTTTCTATGACCAGTCGTCGGCCTATGCAGTGGGTCTGCAAGAAGAGTTTGAGAAGGCGTTCGTCACACTCGGCGGCAAAGTGATTACGAAACAAACCTACCAAGCCGGCGATCAAGACTTCTCCGCCCAACTGACCGCCATCCGCGCCGCAAATCCCCAAGTCGTGTTCGTGCCAGGCTACTACACGGATGTCGGCGCCATCGCCATTCAGGCCCGCAAGCTCGGGTTGAGCGTACCGCTACTCGGCGGCGACGGTTGGGACTCGTCGAAGCTGGGCGAAATCGGCGGCGAGGCAATCGACGGCTGCTTCTACTCGAACCACTATTCGCACGAAGATCCCAACCCCAAGGTGCAGGATTTTCTGAAGAAGTACCAAGCGAAGTTCGGCGAAATCCCCGACGGCCTCGCCGCCCTTGGCTACGATGCGGCGATCATCCTGTGCCAAGCAATCGACCGCGCGGAGAGCACCGACGGCGCCAAGATCGCCACGGAACTGGCCGCCACCAAAGGGTATGATGGCGTCACCGGCAACATTTCCATCGACGCCGACCGCAACGCCGTCAAACCCGCCGTTATCCTGGAAATGAAAGCCGGCACGCCGCACTATGTGACGACGATCCAACCGGAAGAGAATTAGGGTGTGGGATTTGGGATTCGGAAGGATGTGGCACTTCGAGAACGTACGTAGTTTGGGTTGATAGGCTTTTTCCCTCTAAATCCCAAATCCCAATTCCCACATCCCTCCCGAAATGACTGATTTTGTTCAGACCCTCGTCACCGCGCTCGCGATCGGTGCGCTCTACGCGCTCATCGCGCTCGGGTACACGATGGTCTACGGCGTGCTGAAGTTCATCAACTTCGCCCACAGCGATATCGTGGTGCTCGGCGCGTGGCTCAGTTTCACGCTCGCGCGCAAGGTGCTCCCGAGTTTGGAGCTGGCGCCCGGCGAGACGGCGCCGTGGTGGGTCGGCGGCGGGATTCTCATCGCGGCGATGGCAGCCTGCGGCGCCATTGGGTTTATCATTGAACGGCTCGCGTACAAACCGCTCCGCAATGCGCCCCGGCTGAACGTACTGATCACGGCGATCGGCGTGTCGCTCTTCTTGCAAAACGTTGGCCAATTGCAACAGGTGTTCGGCGCCAGCCCGCAGAAGATGCCGCAACTGTTGCCGAATACGGAGCTTACGCGGCTCTCGTTCGGCGGCGGCCAAAGCGTGGTGATTGGGCTGGTCGACGTGACCATCTTCGTCACCGCGGCCGTACTGATGCTCGCGCTGCAATACATCGTGTTTCGCACCAAACTCGGCGCCGCCATGCGAGCGGTCAGTTTCAGCGGTGAAACGGCGTCGCTGATGGGCATCCCGGTCGACCGCGTGGTGTCGATAACGTTCGTCCTGGGCTCGATGCTCGCCGGCGCCGCCGGTTTCTTGTACGCAATGAAGTACCCCAGCCTTCAGCAACCGGCGCACGCCGCGTGGGTGCTGCTGGGCCTGAAGGCGTTCATCGCGGCGGTCATCGGCGGCATCGGCAACGTTCGCGGCGCGGTGCTCGGCGGGTTCGTGATCGCGTTCGTCGAACAGTTCGGTTCGTTCTATATTTCGACCAACTACCGCGATGTGTACGTCTTCGCGCTCTTAATCGCGATTCTGCTCATTCGCCCGTCCGGCATCCTCGGCTCCAATTTGCAGGAGAAGGTGTGACGATGTCGAGCGACCGCGAATCTGCGCCGCGATTGCCATGTCTCGTGAGCAGCCTCACGCCGCTCGCGATTGGCATTGTGCTCGCCTTCGCGCTGCAACTTGTACTACCGGGAGCGATTGGCCCCTACAACTCTCGCATCGCGATGGACGTGGGGATTGCGATGATCCTCGCCGTCTCGCTCAATATCGTGAACGGCATGACTGGCCAGTTCTCGATCGGACACGCCGGCTTCATGGCTCTCGGCGGCTACGCGGCGGGCGCCATTACTTATTACGGTTCGCTGCAACTCTGGGGCGACACACCGCACCCCGTCGGCCTGTTCGGCGCCGGCAGTTGGCTCTTTGCACTTGCATGCGTGGCGGGTGGAGCGATCGCCGCCGCCGCCGGGTATGCGGTGGGGCTCCCCTCGCTGCGCCTGCGGGGCGACTATCTCGCCATCGTCACACTCGGCTTTGGTGAAATCGTGCGTGTGATTCTGCAGCAAACCAATCCGCGTCTTTCCGACGTCGAAGCCATGCGAGCAGCCACGCTGAAAGATTGGTTTCCACCACCGGTCGGCGGCTCGCTCGGTTTCGACGGCCTACCAAAGTACACCAACTTGTTTTGGATCGCACTGTTTCTATCTCTCACGGTCATCGTCGCGTACCGCCTGAAGCAATCGCGCTACGGCCGGGCGATGATCTCCATCCGCGAAGATGAACTCGCCGCCCAAGCAATGGGTGTCGATATCGCCCGCACCAAGGTGCTGGCGTTTGTGATCTCCGCGTTCTTTGCCGGCATCGCAGGCGGGCTGTTCGCGCACCAACAAGGAGCGATTCTCTCACCGAAGGACGCCGGGTTCCAGCGCTCGTTTGACCTGGTGATCATGACGGTGCTCGGCGGCCGCGGCTCAATCAGCGGGGTGATGCTCGCCGCCGCGATTCTTACCATTCTGCCCCAAGCGCTGTTCGATTTCGAGCAATACCGGCTGATCGTCTTCGCCCTGCTGCTGATTGTGATGATGATCGTCCGCCCGCAAGGCCTGTTGGGCATCAAAGAAATCTGGCAGTTGTGGAGCCCGCGGCGCTCGAAAGGGGGGGCCGCATGACCGCTGTCGCCCACGAACCGCTGCTCGAAGCCCGCGGCCTGTCGATCTCCTTCGGCGGGCTGACCGCGGTGGAAGATTTTTCGCTCACGCTGCCCGCCGGCAAGTTGTACGGCCTCATTGGCCCGAACGGCGCCGGCAAGACGACGGTGTTCAACTTGCTCACCGGCGTGTACCAGCCGGATGCCGGCCAGCTTACCCTCGGCGGCAGACAGCTCACCGGCCTCGCCCCGCACGAAGTCGCCGCCGTCGGCATCGCCCGTACGTTCCAAAACATTCGGCTCTTCCGCGAGCTCAGCGCGCTCGACAACGTCCGCCTCGCTGGCCAACTTCGCACCCGCACGAGCCTCTTGGATACGCTTGTCCGCACGGGCCGCCATCATTCCGAAGAAGAAGCGTTGCGCAGGCATTCGCTCGAACTGCTGGACCTGTTCGAACTGAGCGATCGCGCTCTTGCCCCCTCGGCGAGTCTCTCCTATGGCCATCAGCGTCATTTGGAAATCGTCCGCGCTCTGGCCACGCGTCCGCAGGTGCTGCTGCTCGACGAACCTGCCGCCGGGCTCAACTCCCAAGAGAAGCGCGAGCTCACCACCTCCATCCGCAACCTATGCGACCGCTTCGGCGTGGCAATTCTGCTGATCGACCACGATATGCGCCTGGTGATGGACCTCTGCGAACGCATCACCGTCCTCGACCACGGCGCCACCATCGCCGAAGGCCCGCCCGCCGCCATCCAAAACGACCCCGAAGTCATCGCCGCGTACCTCGGCACCGACCATG
The DNA here is from genome assembly GCA_022841705.1 of Pirellulales bacterium. Classification (GTDB taxonomy): domain Bacteria; phylum Planctomycetota; class Planctomycetia; order Pirellulales; family Lacipirellulaceae. The sequence goes on along the minus strand of JALHQZ010000001.1, from coordinate 1,077,526 downwards.
CCGTAGCGCCGCACTCAACTTGACTGCCATGACCCTGCTCACCGTCACGAACCTGTCCGTCAACTACGGCGCCATCGAAGCGCTGCGGGGCGTTTCGTTGGTGGTGAACGAAGGGGAAATTGTCACCCTCATCGGCGGCAACGGCGCCGGCAAAACGACACTGCTGAAAACCATCTCGGGTTTGCTCAGCCCGCGCAAAGGTGAAATCACGTTCGCCGGTAAGCCAATCACCGCCGCCCCGCCGCATCGCACAGTCGCCGCGGGCCTCTTGCAAGTGCCCGAAGGCCGCGGCATTTTCGCCAACCTCTCCGTCGAAGAGAACCTCCAGCTCGGCGCATATACCCGCAGAGACTCCGCCGCCATCCGCACCGACCGCGACCGCGTGCTGACGCTCTTCCCTCGCATCGCCGAACGCCTCAACCAATCTGCCGGCACGCTCTCCGGCGGCGAGCAGCAGATGCTCGCCATCGGTCGCGCGCTCTTGGGCCGACCGAAACTGCTGATGCTCGACGAACCCTCGCTCGGACTCGCCCCCAAAGTGGTGCAAACGATTTTCCAAATTATCCGCGAGCTCAACCAGCAAGGCGCCACGATCCTCCTCATCGAGCAAAACGCCAGCCAAGCCCTCGCCGTCGCCCACCGCGCGTACGTGCTCGAAGTCGGCGAAATCCAAATGCAAGGCCCCGCCGCCGAACTCGCCAAGAGCGACGAAGTGCGTAAAGCCTACCTCGGCGGCCACTAACGGGGTAGAAAAGTCAAAAGGTCGAAAAGTACCTCTGACCCCGACTTTTTTACTCTTCGACCTTTCCACCTTTCGACCTTTCCACCCTCCTTACCTCTATGCTTCCCCCTCTCGGCGCCCACATGTCGATTGCCGGCGGCTACTACAAAGCCGTTGAAGCTGCGCACTCGGCGGGGTGCAATTGTGTGCAGGTCTTCACCAAGAACAACAACCAATGGGCTGGCAAGCCGTTGACTGTGGAAGAAGCCACCAAGTTCAAATCCACGCTCGTCGAACTCAAGATCACGCACCCTATCGCGCATGATTCCTACCTCATCAACCTCGCCGCGCCCGACGATGTGTTGTGGAAGAAATCGATCAACGCCTTCGTCATCGAACTCCAGCGGGCCGAGCTGCTCGGTATTCCTTACGTGGTGACGCACCCCGGTTCGTTCACTACCAGCAGTGAAACGGTCGGCCTCACCCGCATCGCGGCGGCGCTCGATGAAGTCCACCGCCAAACCCGCGGCATCGGGGTTATGTGCCTGCTCGAAACCACCGCCGGCCAGGGAAGCAATCTCGGCTGGAAATTTGAGCACCTCGCCGAAATCATCGCCCAGGTGGCCGACCCTGAGCGGCTCGGCGTTTGCGTCGATACCTGCCACATCTTCGCCGCCGGCTACCCGCTCGCCGAACGCAAAGATTACCTTGCCACGATGAAATCACTCGACAGCATTGTCGGCTTGGGTCTCGTGAAGGCATTCCACCTGAACGACAGTGTGAAAGGCCTCGGCTGCCGCGTGGACCGCCACGCCGCGATTGGCGAAGGCTCGATGGGCCTCGACCCCTTCCGCCATCTGCTGAACGATAAACGCTTCGGCAAGACGCCGATGTATTTAGAAACGCCCAAGGGAACACGCGATGGCGAAGATTTGGACGTGATCAACCTGAGGACGCTAAGGTCGCTCGTCTAGCCTACACTTAGATCGGGAAGCTAATCCAGCTCCTCCAACCACACCCGCAGCTCATTGTCATACTCACTCGCCAAATCCCCCCGCACCAGCGTGCGTTGGAACTCCGCCAGCCCATCCTTCCCCGTGTCCGCCTGCTCCGCGCTCGCAAACCGCAGCGTCGGGTCGGGCGATGTCAGCTTGCGGCAGATGTTCATCAAGAGTTCGCTTTGGGCCACTTCCGGCGGCAAAATCTTGTGCAGTTGCTGCGGCAATGAGCGTTTGGCTTCCATCAGCTTGGCGTAATCGTTCAGCCCCGCGAAGAGCGGCCGGCCGGCGAGCATCTCGATCAGCACGTAACCCAAACTCGCCAGGTCCGAACGCGGCGTGAACTCTTCACGCTCCAGCATCTCCGGCGCCGCGTACTGCGGGGTGCAGGTGCGTTGGGCCGGCATGTTGTTGAGATCCAATGCCGAGCCAATGTCAATCAGCTTCGCATTCCCGGTCCGCTTGACCATGATGTTCGACGGCTTCATATCGCCGTGGACGATCTCTTCCCGATGCAGCGCAGCGAGCCCAGCGAGGCAGGAGCGAATGATCGACACCGCCATCCCCGCCTTCAGCCGCGGCCGCACGGGCCCGGCGGTTACCACCACGTTGTTGATGTAATCCCACCGTTTGTTGCTGACCCGTTTCTTCGCGCGCTCCAGCATCGAGGTGGTCAACAGCACGTCCAGGTCGTAACCGTCGATCCATTCCATCTCGAGGATCCGCACCCGATCCCGTTCGATGAAGTTATGCACGTCCAACAGATTGTCGTGCTGAATCTGGGCGACCCGGCAGCCAATGTCGGACATCCGCCGCATAGCTTCCAGATACGCCCGCTCATCGAGATACCGCTCCGGCGAGAAGAACTTCAGGGCCACCGGCAGCGTGAACCCGTCGGCGCCCCGGCGTTCGCTCAGGTACACCACTCCTTGACCACCCGTCCCCAACAGCCGTTTCAGCCGCAGGTATTCCGTCCAACCCAGCCGATCGCTATGGACCAGTTGATCGTATTTCCCGCACAGCTCGTTGGGAGTGTGGTCGACGGGCGGCGCATCCCCCTTGAAAGTGAGGGTCCGCGATTGGTGGATAACAGTCGTCGACATCAATAGCCGTTCGGCGATCGCATTCGGCGACCGCACCGTCCATGGTGGTGAGATAAGGGAATTATGTAGCCGCCGGTCTCATTTTAATTGGCGATCCGGGGCTGAGTCCAGCAGCAAACGTCGTGATTGCGTCGCAAAAACGCCGAAAATCGCAAAAAATGCGGGGAAATCCGCCTGCCGGTGCCATTCCAAAGCTCTCGCCGAAATCCCCAGAGCGCCTAAACGGGCCATTGGCTCCAAAGCGCGTCAGCAGGCAGCGGGAAACCAAGCCGTTTGTCGATCTGGTTAAGTAGCCGCTCTCCGCGGGCGAAGCGCGGCAGATTCTGGCAAAAAAAGTTCGTCACATCCTCGCTGCGGCTCTTCACTTGGCCGCCAACATGCGGGGTGATGATCACGTTCGGCAGGTCCCACAGCTCGCTCTCCGGCGATAGCGGCTCGACCTCCGTGACGTCCATCACCGCCCCGGCCAAATGTGCGGTCTTCAGCACTTTAACTAGGTCCCGCTCGATGACCAGCGGCCCGCGGGCCATGTTCACTAGCAGGGCATCGGGGCGCAGGAGCCGCAATCGGCGCTCGTCGAACATGCCGCGCGTCTCCTCAGTCAGCGGAGCCGCCAGGACCACGATGTCGACGCTAGGCAAGATTTCATCGAGCCGCTCCGCCGGCAAAAGTTCACGAACGTAATCCGGTTTGTTCTGCGGATAGCAGTCCGTCGCGAACATTTCGCAGCGAAACTCCCGCAGCACTTTCGCCAGCCGCCGCCCGTTGCCACCGAAACCGACAATTCCCACCTTCGCATAGTGCAAATCGCGCGTCGGCCGGCGGATGAACTCCCGCTTCGCCTGCGCGCGAAAAAACACCGGCAGGCTCCGCAAGAATCCGAGCGTGAGCGCCAGCGTGTGGTCGGTCACCTGATTCGCCAAAAGCCCCGATGCGCTGGAGACCGTGATCTTCGACTCCACCACCGCCGGCACGAGGCAGTGGTCCATTCCCGCCGCCGACGACTGAATCCACTTCAGCCGCCCCTGCTGCACCACTTGGTCCCACGGCACGGGAACCTTCGCGTGCCCGCAGTAGATGTCGGCCGCCAAAATCTCGGTGGCGATCCGTTCCTGTCCGGCGTCGACGATGTCGGCCGAAAGGCCGCAGTTTGCCGCAACCTCGGCGATTTGCCGCAATTGAGGCGGGTCCACCGGATAACAAAGCACAATTTTCACGGTTAACCTTAACCCTTGCCGCGGTAAGAACTTAGCCCCCAAGCCAGTGGCCCCGTTCGGGCAAAATTGCTAGAATGTATGCTACCAAACGCCTCTGGCCGGACATTAAAACATACCGGCTTGGTGCCCCCCGCGCCCAGCACTGGTGCCTAACAAACATCAGCCGCCACGCGCTAGCGTCCGGTCGCGAAGGAAAGACACAACATCGAATTGTTAACGACCGGACGCTAGCGCGTGCCGGCTGATACGGAATCTTTTCATGGCGAAGATCGGCGGAATTACCATCCTCTGCCTCGTGGCCTTGCGGCTCGCGTGCGGCTATCACTTTTTCAGCCAGGGGCTGGAAAAGCTCGACCCCAACTGGACGAGCGCCGGCTTCCTCCGCGGCGCCAAGGGCCCGCTGGCGCCGATGTACAAAAAGTACGTCGCCGCTCCGCACCGCGCCGATGAGTTACTCGCCAAAAAACCCGCCGAAGGCAAAAGCGCAACCGCCGATCTGGAAGCCGAAATCGTCGAAGATTGGCGCCGCCTGACCGAACAGTTTACTGCTCTTGCCGGACAAACCGAGGAGTCCATCAAGGCCGCCAAAGCGGCGCTCGAGAATCGGATCAAGCAACTCGGCGTCTATTTCACCGGCGATGCGACCACCGTCGGCGCAGCCGGCGCGATTGCCGACTACCAGCATGAGCTCACCCGGCTCGCCGAAGACGAACAAGTCGCCCCCGCCGGCACTCTTCCCTTCAACGACAAACGCGTGACCGAGAATCGCGCGAAACTGTACGGCACCGCGCAGAAATGGGTGAACGATATCGTTGGCTTTGACAACGCGCTGGCGAGTGACCTGCGAGCCGCCGCACCCGCAGGCGTTTCAACCGAAGCCGTGGAGAACTTGCTCTCCCCGCCCACGCCGCTGTCGATTGTCGACAAACGCGTCACCTGGGTCGTCCTGGGCACCGGCGTCTGCCTACTCCTGGGCTTCGCCACCCGCCTCGGCGCGTTGGCCGCCGCTGGATTTTTGCTCAGCGTGATGGCCACCCAACCCCCCTGGGTTTACGGGGCCAACACCGAATACTTTTTCTACCAACTCGTCGAGTTCTTCGCCCTTTTAACCCTCGCCGCTGTCGGTGCCGGCCGCTGGCTCGGCTTCGATGGCGTCATTTACCGACTCTTCTTCGGCCCACCTTCCAAAGACTTTTGATGGAAGAAAAGAAGATTCACCACAGAGGGCACAGAGAGCACAGAGCCGGACAACTCAGAGGAACGAGGAGTTAAAAGAAACTTAGTCGGAACTTTGTCCCAAGATAAGACGTAGTTGAATCATCCTTAAGAACATTTGAGTCATTTTCGCACCATGGTTTTCGCCTTTCTTCTCTCTGTGCTCTCTGTGGTGAATTACTAGCTCTCAATCAGTTCTGATTCCAACCCTGAAATCAAGCGTTTCTCATTTTTAAGACAGTAAGATGCATCTCACCGACGACGAAAAGAAGATTGGCAAAGAGAACTTCAATCGCGCGATGGGCGATAACCTTTCCCGCCGTGATTTTATGAAGGACGTCGGCTTCGCCTCGCTGGTGGGCGCCGGCGGGCTCGGCGCCGCGTACTTCGGGTACAGCCGCAAGTTGGGCGATCCGCTACGCATTGGCATCATCGGCACGGGGGACGAAGGCAATGTGCTCATCGGCGCCCTCAACCCCGACTTCGTCCAAGTGGTCGCCATCGCCGACATCCGCCCCAACAGCATCTTCCGCGCGTTCCACGGCGATAACTCCAGCCCGGAAACGCTTAAGGCTCGTCCGGGGCTCATCAGCCGCTACGGCTACGCCAACGAAGATGCCGCCCGGAAGGAGATCACCGTTTACGAAGATGGCTACGAAAGCATTCTCGATCACGAAGGCCTGGAAGCGGTCATCATCGCCCTGCCCTTGTGGCTGCACGATTACGCCGCAATCAAGGCGCTGCGTAAGGGCAAGCACGTGCTGACCGAGAAGCTGATGGCCCACAGTGTCGCCCGCTGCAAAGAAATGTCGCGCGTTGCCGAGCAAACCGGTCTCTTCCTCGCCACCGGCCACCAGCGGCATTACAGCATCCTGTACGACAACGCGGTCGACACCATTCGCCGCGGCCTCATCGGCGACATCCACCACATCCGCGCTCAATGGCACCGCGGCAACCTGCCCGGCAACGATAGCTGGCAACCGCCGATGCCGGAGGATATCGCTGGTTACAGCGCGTTCGATCAAGGCATCATTGCCGCCGAGAAGGCAAAGGATAGCAAAGCGAAAGCCGACTTGGTGAAACTGCACCCCCTGTTCGCGAAATTGCGCTCGTTCAAGGGTGCGCTCAAGAATGCCAAAGGCAAAGAGATCGATGTTTGGCAAAAGCGAGTCAACCAAGTTGAAAGCCAACTCGCCGACATCGCCGTCGACGCCGCCAAGCACGGCTACGAGTCGATGCAACTCGCGGAACTCAATCGCGAACGCACGCCGCTCGAAGAACTCATCCGCTGGCGCCTCTGGAACCGCACCGGCGGCGGGCTGATGTCCGAACTTGGCAGCCACCAACTCGATGCGTCCGGCATCTTCGTCAGCGCTCAACTCAAGAAGGGCTCGAAGGCCAAACCGCTCAGCGTGATTGGCGTCGGCGGCCGGCACATCTTCCCCGCCGACCGCGATGCGTCCGATCATGTCTACTGCATGTACGAGTACCCGGCGAAGGGTTACTACGAGAACGACGATCCCGACCAGAAGGAAGTCAAAATCGTTGACCCCAACAAGAAATGCGTGGTGACGTACTCTTCCATCAACGGCAGCGGCTACGGAGGCTACGGCGAAGTGGTCCTCGGCACCAAAGGCACCCTGATTCTGGAGCGCGAACAAGAAACACTCCTCTTCCAAAACAGCGACACCGCCACCAGCGTGAAGGTCGATAACAACGCCCTTGTCGCCAGCTACGAAACCGGCGGCGGCTACACCGCCGCCGCCGAGGCCGTGATCGCCGATGTCAGCCGCGGCTACACCGAGGAGATTGAGCACTGGGCCTGGTGCATCCGCGAAAAAGCGGCCCCAACCACGATCCACTGCCATCCCAAAGTCGCCCTGGCCGACGCCGTGATCGCGCTCACCAGCAACATCGCGATGGAAAAGAACCAGCGCATCGAGTTTGACCCCGAGTGGTTCAAAATCGACAGCGACGCCACCCCCGAAGGGACGACGCCGCGGAAAGCTGAGGACATCGTTTAGTCGCGACGCATTAGCGGAGCGCGTGTTAGCCGGAGGCGCTCTGCCTCCGCATTTTGTCGGCGAACACGGTAACTTATATGCTGCGTCCGCTGCTAATCATCTGGGCGCTTCCAAATACAATTCTCGGATTGTGTTTGGGATTGGTTGGCGTAGCGTTCGGCGGCGAAGTCCAAATGCGTCAGGGTGTTGTGGAGTTCTACGGTCCCGGAGTGGCGTGGCTGATGCAACGACTCCTTCCGAACGGGGCGTTCGCGGCCGCAGTTACCATCGGGCACGTGATCCTCGGGAGAACGCTAGAAACGCTTGAACGCTGTCGGTCGCACGAGTTTGTTCATGTGCGGCAGTACGAACGTTGGGGACCGTTGTTTTTGCCGGTGTATTTCGGTTGCTACATGTACCTGCGCATTCGGCGATTCGATCCCTATCTCGATCATCCGTTCGAGATTGAAGCGTTTGCAAAGGAATAGAATTGCTAGCGAATTGAGATGCGGCAAACCTGTTAGATAAGAATTGGGTTGCCGGCTAACGAACAATGAACTCTCGCGAGCTCACCAGTGAATTCTTCGCCGCGCTGTTCATCGGCGCCGGCGTGCTTCACTTCGCTGCGCCCAGTTTCTGGGTTCCGCTGGTGCCGGCATACTTGGCCGCGCCTAAGCTCTTGGTGCTCGTGAGCGGCTTCTTCGAAATCCTCGGCGGCGTGGGATTACTCGTTCCGAGGCTCCGCAGGATCGCGGGATGGGGACTCGTGGCGCTCCTCGTCGCCGTCTTCCCCGCGCACATCCACGTCTGGCAACACGACGTGCCGTTCGCGGGCATCGTGCTCCCGTGGTGGGCCCACGCGCTCCGCATGCCGCTGCAAGCGGTGTTCATCGCCGGAGTGATCTGGAGCGCGGAATTACTCACGCGCAACAAGTGATGTCAACGCCTCTTTGTAGCCACTTCAGGCCTGCGACAAAAATACTTTTGTCAAGGGCAAATTGTGGCCACCCCCCGATTGGAAAATTGTTTCACGTGAAACAATTCACGGCGAGATCGGCACAACCAAAAATGTTTCACGTGAAACATTTTTCCGTTAGCCGCGACGCGATAGCGGAGCGCTTATCAGCCCCGGCGCCAAACTTTATTGCCACCACCAGCTCTTCGCCGCCGTCCGGTTCGCTTCTTGACGAACCCCGGCCACTTCCGCGCTGGTTTCGGTCAAATCGGCTACTTGCCATGGAAAAACCTGCACGCCGCCTGAAGCGCTGATGATCCACCGGCCACCTTTCTTCAGCAAGCTGGCCTTGGTGGCCACGCTGCGTGGCGCGGGAAAATTGGCCACTTCGTAGCCAGTCAATAGATTCGGTGCTTGGAGTTGGGCCGTTTCGAAGAGTTGTTCCTTGGCGATCAAGGCGGAAACAATGGCCAAATCCATCACGTTTCGCAATTGGCCAAAGGCCGAATCGTGGCCGGCCAGCTCATCAAACCGTTCGGTAAACATGTTCGCCCATTTGGCGGCCGGGCCACTTTGCTGGCCACTTTGCCGGCGATTTCCGTCGGCATCCACAAAGTCTTCTTCGGTCAGGCACTTCACTCCTTGGCCCCGCAGTTCCCACGCCAAACCATCTTCGCTTTTGGCCAGTGGCTCATAACTGGCGGCGAGCCACCAGCGGGGCAGCATGTTTTTGCTGGCGCCACGAGCCAACTGCAAATAACTCGGCAAGCCATCGACCGGCGCTGGCTCAAAATTCATGGCCAGCCGCTTCATGCGGAAGTCGGCCGCCACAATCGTGCGAGCGAAATGCGTCGTCGGTTCAATGCCGCTGACCGTAATCACTTGGGCGCCGAGTGCTTCTTCCATCTGCTTCGCCGCGACTTGCGGAGACATGCCCGCCGTGAAGTTACGGTTCACTTGTTGGACCCGAGCCAACCCTTCCGGCGTGGGATCGATTGAACAGCTAATCCCGTTGCCGTTGGACGTTTCGCCAGCACGAAGGGCAACGATCAGGTCATCGAGCAAGAGCACAGGCCGATTCGTCGTCCGGCCCACCACGTTGCCGAGTTGATCAACCTTCCAACCTTCAGCGGGACCCGCGAGGACCACATCGTTCTGGTCGGGATACACCAGAACGAACTGCACGCGCTGCAAGCCAGCGAGAAATGCCACGGCTTCGGAGATCGGTTGGCCATTCTTCGCCGCCGCGGCAAGTTCGGCTTCAATTCCGCGAAGCGAAACGAACCGCAAGTCGGTGAAATCTTCCATCTCCGCCGGCGCGGCGTTCATGCCGTTCTGCCAAGCGGCCTGAAGCTCCTCGGAATCTTGCACGGTGGGTGTATCCAGCACGCCGTCGGCGGAGATCGAAACCCCACCGACCGCGGGTTGGCGGAAGAACTGAGCCGAGGCTTCGCTCGCCAAGAGCATCAGCGCCAAAGTGAAACAACCAACGAGCCGAGTCAAACGCAGCGCAAACATTGCACCCATCTCCAAAACGGAAGCCCTGTATCCAAAATCGAAACCCAGGACTTCCAGGTTCAAAACATGATTAGCACGGCCGGTTCGCGGACCGATCCGCCGATTCTTCAGAATAATCGGTTTGGCGAGCCGCAGCAAACCGATTTAAGGGCCGAATTGCCGGGTTTTTCCCCAACGAACCTTGCCAGTCGGGCCCCCGGGCGAATAACGTGATAGAGGGGAAGCTTTGCCGCGACGGGTCGGTTCTTAACCGGTTCGCCCGCCGTCCGGGGATTATTCCTGAACTCGGGTCACGTTTTGTTCCACTTCCACCGTTTGCCGCTAACCGGCGCCGGGAAGCTCGATGACCGCGTATCTCGTTATCCGCGAAGGCTCCGAATGGACCGACGTCTTCCGCTTGGTGGAGGGCGAATCGGTCACGATTGGCCGTGCGCCGACGAATGTCATCGTCATCAAGGACGAACGTTGCAGCAGAAATCATGCCGAGGTTTTTCAAACCCAAGGCGTTTGGACGCTGCGCGATTTGGACAGCCGGAACGGCACAGTGCTGGATGGCGCCCGGATCACCACCGATCGTAAATTGCAGCCGGGCGACATCATCCGCATCGGTAATTCACACCTGGCATTCGTCGATAACCTGTCGCAGGCGTTTCCCGACGCCGGCAGCGTGCTGCGGTCGGCGCGACCCGTCGAAGGCGAAGGTTCGACGATTCGCCCCGTGATGGATGATGCAGAAGATGTCCTCGACGCGGTGGAAGCGGCGCAAATCACACACCGGCGGGACAAAAGTCAGTTCCTTGAACCTGAAGAAGGCGATACCGGGCCCCCGGTTCCCGCCGTGGGCCGAGCCGCGGCCCAATTATGCCGATTGGCGTTTGAGTTGGCGAAAGCGACCAACGTGGTGGGGCTAGCGAACATCGCGCTCGATGGCTTATTCGAAGGCACCCACGTCGACGCCGGCGCCATCCTGCTGCGCAGCCGGGGACCGAGCGGCGCTCGAGATCGTGACACGCTGGATGTGATTGCCTCGCGGACCGATTCGTCGCACGGTTACCAGCGCGTTTCGCAGTTCCTGGCGGCCACCGTGCTGCGGGATGGCCAAGGCGTGCTGGCCCGCAATGTGATGGACGACAGCCAACTGGGCGCCCGCGATTCGAGCGGCGATATGCTCGCCACCAGCGTTCTCTGCGCGCCGATTCGCCACGAGGGCAAAGTCCTGGGGCTGGTGCATTTGTATTCAACCGATGCATCCCGGGCGACGGATCCCGATGATCTCGAGTTCTCGCTGGCCGTGGCCGATACAGTGGCGGTTGCCCTGCAAAAGCTGCAAGAGCGGCAGGAACTGGCGGAGAACTTGGTCCAGGTTCGCGATGAAAACGTGCAGCTTCGCGAACGCTTGGGAGTACAAAGCGAAATCATTGGTCGCAGCGAAGTGATGGAACGCGTGGCGGTGGATATCGCCCGGGCGGCGCCGAGTCGCGCGACAGTGCTGATTCGCGGCGAAAGCGGCGTCGGCAAGGAACTGGTCGCCCGCGCGGTGCATTATTCCAGCCCGCGGCGCAAGGGGCCGTTTGTCACGCTCAACTGCGCGGCGCTGAGTGAATCGCTGCTGGAAAGCGAGCTGTTTGGCCACGAGCGGGGCGCCTTCACCGGCGCCACCGATCGCAAGATCGGCAAGTTCGAGGCGGCCAACAAAGGGACCCTCATGCTCGACGAAATCGGCGAGATGAGCCCCAGCATTCAAGCGAAATTTTTGCGCGTATTAGAAGGCCACGCTTTCGAACGCGTTGGCGGCACGGAGGCAATCAAGGCTGACGTCCGCGTGATCGCCGCCACCAATCGCGATCTGGAGAAAGAAGTCGCCGAAGGAAAGTTTCGTCGGGACCTGTACTTTCGCTTACACGTGCTGGAGATCGTCGTCCCCGCGCTCCGCAAACGGCCTGAAGATGTGCCGGAACTCGCAGAGTTCTTTCTCCGCCGATTCAATGCCGAAACGGGCCGTAAGCTGAAAGGTTTCTCACCCCGGGCAATGGAAGAGATGATTCGCTACCGTTGGCCGGGCAACGTGCGCGAGCTAAAAAACGTGATCGAACGGGCCGTGGTGCTCGCCCGGGGGGAGTATATCGACCGGACCGATTTGGTCCTCTCCACTCTTAAGACCGCGGGTGATACGGAAGCCAACATCGCCGCGGGCAAGCCGGCCCCGTATGTCCCGGTGTCGCTGGACGAAATGGAACGTCGGCATATCATTGCGACGCTCGAGGCGAACGAGTGGAACAAAAGCAAGACGGCCAGCATCCTGGGAATTGAGCGCTCGACGCTGGACCGCAAGATTCGGCGGTATCAATTGGATGATGAGAAGTCCGAAGCGGGGGTGGAGTAGGAGATTTGGCTCGCGCTGGTAGGAGTCCTCTCCGAGGCCGATGTCGCCTGACCAGGGGCATGCATTCCACCATTCCACCCGCTGCGCGAATCGGCCTCGGAGAGGCCCTCTACGTGTTCGGCAACTAGGCATCGAGATCGGATCGTAACGATTATTCGGGATGCCGTTATCTCAAGTGTCGGCGCGCTGTTCGGGACATGGCGCACTGTGCGACCAATACTTCGGGGTTCCGTAGCCTTTCAATCTCTGTTCTCGCCCACCGCCATGCCCGCTACCCTCCACGCTGAGATTTCGCATCTAACGATTGACGCCAATTTGCTCGACGCAACCGTGATGAGCGTGCAGGCCGCTCTCGGGATGTGCGGCGTGAAAGCGAACTGCGTGGGCGTTTCTCGGGTGCCGGCGAGGAATGATGGCGCGATCACCGGGATGATTGGCATTCATGGCGCCGTTTCGGGTTTTGTGACGCTCAATATGTCGGAGCGCCTCGCCACCAAAGCGGTCGGCGGACTGTTGGGCGAAGAGTTCGACACGCTCACTTCGCAGGTGGTTGATGGCGCCGGCGAATTGACCAACATAGCGGTCGGCGGCATGAAAAGCGCGCTGTCACGCACCGAATGGGCCTTCAGCAACATCACCGTGCCGAGTGTGATCGTGGGCGAAGGCTACTCGATCGCTTTTGCCCGCGGACTCGAGTTCTTGTGTGTCACGCTTGAACACGATGATTCCAAATCAGTAATGCTCAGCGATCGGCTGCTGCATGTGACGCTGTCGCTGCTGAAGAAGTAGGTTTGGCAGTGGTCTGTGGTGGGTTGGAATCAGAGCGCTTTGCAACTGACTACTGACCACTGACTGCTGTCAACACACGGCAGCGGTGCGCTGCCGGCTAACACCTACGTCTCATCCGCGGCGCGGATCCACGGCGTGATCGTCGGCGTGCCGCCGATGATTTCTTCCGGTTTAAAGTAGAGCGCGATTTCACGTGCGGCCGCTTCGGGGCCGTCGCTGCCGTGGACGAGGTTCATCTGGCGGCTGGAGCTGAAGTCGCCGCGGATGGTGCCGGGGGCCGCCTTCAGGCCGCTCGTGGCGCCGAGCATGTTCCGCACCACGGCAATCGCTTCGAGCCCTTCCAGCACGCCCGCCACCACCGGCCCGCCGGTAATGAACGCCTCGAGCGTGGGGTACCAACCCTTCGCCACGTGCTCGGCATAGTGCTGCTTAGCGAGTTCCGGCGTGACACGGATGAGCTTCATGGCCACAAAGTTGAGGCCTTTGGCTTCGAAGCGCGAGATGATTTCGCCCATCAGGCGGCGCTGGACACAGTCGGGCTTGAGGAGGATGAAGGTGCGTTCCATAGGTTGTTTGAGTGGAGGGTTCAGTTGCTTCGCGAGGACATCAAGTGCTGAAGTATAGCAGGGTTGTACCATGCCCTGTAGGAGGCCTCTCCGAGGCCGATTTCGGTTAGCAAATCGAAGCCAGTCGCAGAACGAAATCGGCCTCGGAGAGGCCTCCTACAGGTTGGATTGATCGAGCTGATCCAACTTCCTTCGCAATGTTGTGCGATGAATCCCTAGCGCCTGAGCGGCGGCAAGGCAATTGTCGTGGTGGGCGGTGATGGCGGCGGAGAGGAGCGGGGGTTCGACGATTGCCAGCAGCTCGTCGTGGAGTTTGCCGGCGAGCGTGGGATTGCCAATAGCGGTAGTGGCCCAATTCTTAGCCGCCTCAATGAGGGCTTCGGCCGGGGTGGCTAATTTCTTAGCCACCTCGTTAAGGAGCACCGGCGCCGGCAGGTGTTCGGGCAGAATAACCCCTTCGCGCACCACAGTTGCGGAGTGTTGGACGACGCTCTTGAGTTCGCGCACGTTGCCAGGCCAGGCGCGTCGCTGCAACTCGGCGAGCGTATTGAGATCGAAGCGGAGTGAAGGCCGGCCGACCGCGCTCAGGAAGCAATTGGCGAGTGTGGGGATATCGGCCATACGTTCGCGGAGCGGGGGGAGTGCAATGGTGTAGCCGCCGAGTCGGAAGTACAGATCGTGGCGAAACTCGCCGCGGGCGACGCAGCGCGGCAGATCGCGCTGGGTTGTTGAGATGAGGCGGAACTTCACCGGCTGCGGCGCCCCGCCCGTGGACGTGAGCTCGCCCGATTCCAAGACCCGCACGAGTTTGGCTTGCGTGGCGAGGGGAATCTCGGCGACTTCGTCGATCAGCAGCGTGCCGCCACTCGCTTGCATGAGCAGGCCGGGGCGATCGGGGTGGGCGCCGAACAGTTCAAGATCGATGAGTTCCGGACTGAGCGCGGCGACGTTCATCGTCACCAGTGGCTTGGTGGACAACGGGCTGTAGCGATGAATAGCCCTCGCGGCGACTTCCTTGCCGACGCCGCTTTCGCCGACCAGCACCACACTGGCGTCGGTCTGGGCGGCGAGTGCGAGTTGCCGAAAGACTTGCTGCATGGCGGGTGAATCGCCAACGAGTTCTTCCTCATTCGACGCTTGTCTCCCAGTTCGCTGCGCTTCGCGCCGCGCGATTGCTCGGTTCAAGGTGGAGCGCGCTGTCGCCAGATCGAACGGCTTCACGAGATATTCGAACGCCCCTTGGCGCAGCGCCCGGTTGGCGGTGGGTAGATCGCCGTACGCCGTCATTACGATAACGGCCGACTCGGGCCAGCGGGCGCGCAAAGCGGGCATGGCGGCAAGGCCATCTTCGCCCGGTAGACGAACGTCGAGAAAAATCGCGGCGGGAGGTTTTTCGAAGGCGAGGTCTCGCACTGCCTCGATCGACGGCTGCGCGACGACGTCGAGTCCGCACGACTTCCCAAGTTCGCTGAGCCCCCAGCAGATGGCGGGTTCGTCGTCGATGATGAGGAGCTGCGTCATATCATCTCCCCTCCCCCTTGTGGGGAGGGGCCAGGGGAGGGAACTGAAGCGGGTACCAACGTCGCCCCCTTCCCCAACCCCTCCCCACGAGGGGGAGGAGCTACGGAAGCGCGGGAAACGTGAGCGTGAACGTCGTGCGGTCTTCATCACGTCGCCACGCCAGCGTACCGCCGTGCTCGGCGGCGACGCTGCGAACCAGCGACAGTCCTAATCCTACGCCATCGGGCTTGGTGGTGACAAACGGCTCGGCAAGGGAATTGACGAGGTGCGCGGGGATTCCGGGGCCGGTGTCGATCACTTCGATCACAATCTCGGAAGGTGAATTGGACAGGGCGAGCGTGATTTGCCGCAGCGTGTCGGGTGAATTTGCGGCGACGGCTTGGATGGCGTTGATGAGCAGGTTGACCAGCGCTTGGGTCATGCTTTCGCGGTGTGCGTTCAACACCACCGACTGGTGGGGGGATTCCAGATGAAATTCAATCTGATGATGCCGCGCGAGTGGCGCCACCATCGCCCGCGCGGCTTGAGTGATTTCCACCAAATCAATTTCGTGCTTTGGCCCCGCAGTGGTGGGCGTGGAGAGTTGCAGGAACCGGCGCACGTAGTCGTCGATCCATTCGAGTTGTTGCTGTACAACCGGCAAGCTCTCATCGCTGGTGTGTTGGCAGCGTTCGCGGTGCAGATCGAGCGCTAGCCGACAGCCGGTCACAGCGTTCCGTAGTTCGTGGGCCAAGCCGGCCGCCACTTGGGCCAGCGTGGCGCCGCGCTCGGTGCGGCGGAGCACCTCGCGATACTCGGCGAGGCGCCGCGACGTGTCGTTGAGGCCGACGGCCAAGTCGCGGAGTTCGTCGTTCGTTTCCGGCAAGCGGAACTGGGTAAACTCCCCCGCGGCGAGGGCCAGCATGTTGCCACGCAGGGATTGCACCTCCCGCTCGATTCGCCGCGCGAGCCATGCGCCACCAAGTGAACTGAGAAGCAGCGTGAGGACACCGACGGCGAGCGGCGCCACGATCGCTTGCCGCACCGCTTGACGATACCGGGCTTCGGGCGAGAGAACGATGAGCGTGGCTGCCGGTGAATCAGGCGTTCGCGCGAGGGCAATTCGCTCCTGGCGATAGCGGTCTCCTGCAAGTGAAACGGATCCCGTGGCGGGTGCAGATTTAAGCTCCCGCGTGGTTGTCGCCAGCAAATCACCGTTCGCGGAGAGCACCGCGAGCTCCGCGCCGGAGAGCCCGCGAATTTGCACCAGCACAGCATCGGTGAGCGGGAAGTTCGCCGCCGAGACAACGCTCGCCATGCCGCGCATTCGCTGGTCGAGTTGCTCCTCGGCGAGCCGGCCGACGATTCGCGCGCTGAGCAGCGTGAGTCCCACAATTGCAAGGCCTGTGACGAGCAGATACGGCAACAGAATCTGCCAGCGTAGCGGCCAACGGCGACGAGGGGTGTCACTTGGCGCGACATCGTATGCGCTTGCTTCGACAGAGACTTTTGGTGCTGGCTGCTGGGACATTACGAAATCACGCCGGTCGGATGACTTGGGCCAGTATCATCGGGGAGCGGCATGATTGCTAGTTCCGTGGGTGGCTGGATTCGGCGCGTCAGCCGCCCCCAGCAGGGGCGGAGTTTGTGCTGCTAAAGCTGGCGTCGTGACCCCAGCCACCCGTTACCCGATCGAGTGAGTGGAAGAGACGAGATGACAACCCGAACGCGAACAAACGGATTCACCCTCGTGGAACTGTTGGTGGTGATTGCGATCATCGGCATCCTGGTGGCGCTGCTGCTGCCGGCGGTGCAGGCGGCGCGGGAAGCGGCGCGGCGGAATCAGTGTCAAAACCACCTCAAGCAGCTCGCGCTGGCGACGCATAATTTTGAGAGTGCGCGCAAGCATCTACCGCCGAGTGTGAATGTCGATCGCACGGTCACTGTGACTGGCAATAATGGTTCGTGGGGCGTTCACGGTCGACTGCTGCCGTATCTCGAAGAAGAATCGCTCCGCTCGCTTGTGAATCTTGAACTCGCCTGGGATGGCCAGCAGGCGATCAACAACGTGAAGATCGCGGTCTTTCAATGCCCGAGCGATGACAAGGCGACTGAGGTGCGCGACCCGGGTTCCGGCCGGCCACTACTATTCCCGCTTAACTATGGGTTCAACATGGGGACCTGGTTCATTTACGATCCGGCGACCAACAAAGGCGGCGATGGCGTTTTCTTTCCGAACAGCAACCTAAAGTTGGCCCGCGTGACTGACGGGACAAGTCACACCGCGCTCGTCGCCGAGGTGAAGGCCTGGAATCCGTACACTCGCAATAGTCCGCCCCCCTCGACGACGATTCCAGCCACCGTGGTGGAAGCTTCGGCTGCCGTGGCCGCAGCGAGTTCCGACTACAGGGACACCGGCCACACCGAGTGGCCCGATGGTCGCGTGCATCACACCGGGTTCACCGCCACGATGCCGCCGAACACAGTAGTTCCCTACGAGCGAAATGGCCAAACGCTCGACGCCGATTTCAACTCGTGGCAAGAAGGCCGCAACGGTGGCGCCGGGCAGCCGACTTATGCGTGCATTACGGCACGTAGTTGGCACCCGGGCCAAGTGCTAGTGGCATTCGTGGATGGCTCGGTGCAGAGCGTGCAGAACGATACCGAGCTAGCGGTGTGGCGAGCTATGGCGACGCGCGCGGGCGAGGAGGTTTTGCGTTAGCGGTTGGTCATTCGGCCAAAAGTTTCTGCGCCCCGTCGATCACCTTCTCCCAATCGAACGCGGGGCCGGGGTCGGTTTTGTTGGTTTGAATGTGGTAATGCCCCAGCACACCGTGGTAGTTGGCGAGGCGGGAATCGCTAAGTTTCTCGCGGATCAGCTTGCCGCTGGCGTCGCGCGGATACTCGCACGGAATGTTGGGGAAGATTTTGCAGAGCGTCGCGGTGAGTTTGGCGAGCGTTTCGTATTGCTGCGGAGTGAAGTCGTACTGCGAGAGCTCCGTACCTTGGATGACGCCGGTGATGAGCTCTGGTCGTGCGGGACGGCCGATAAAATCCTTAGTCCGCACGCCGAGTTTGGTGAAGTCGGTCGGCGGGCGCAAGAACACGCCGCGGTCGTCGGTGGCGTACCACTTGTCGAGCGTGGTGCGATTGCCGGGTGGGTACGCGCCCATGTGGGCGATTTCGATGCCGATCGACCGCGGGTTCGAGGTGGTGGCGTGCCACGCGCGCTCTTTCAGGTCGAGCGTTTGGAAGAGCGTGCCGTCGACATCAAGCATGAAGTGAACGCTCAGATCGCGGTAGTCATGCAGCACTTTGAAGCATGTTTGGCTGGCGCCACACACGTCGTAGTGCATCACGAATTGGTCGACCACGCGCTGAAGCAGCGGCAAGTCCCAGCCGCCGCCGCGGACCTTTTCAATCTCTGCTTCGGTGAGCACTGCCTCCCGCACGCCGTAGCGGTTGGGGGTGGTCATCTCTGGCACTTCGGCTTTAGTCGATTCCCAGTCCGATTTCTTGTAGGGGCTGAAGCGGCGTTCGACGCGGTAAGCGTCGTACCCGCCGGGGTCGAGCCACAGGACCACAGGGGCAGTGGTGTGGAAGAACTGGCCGCAGACGACGATTTCATCGCCGGTGCGCGGGATGTGCTGGCCGACTTCGGCGGCGTGCGATGTGGCGGCCGCGATGAGGAAGACGAGTGGGGCGAGACGCATGGGGGGACTCACTTGTGAAGGAAATTTACTTCCGTGAGTGTACTCAACCCGGCCGTTCAAGATTCGCGCGGTCGCGCACGAGACTGAGCGCTGTTTTACTGGCGAAGGGGGTTCGCAAGCGGTTGGCGAGTCGTGATGAGGGCGTCGAGTTCGGACTTGAGGCGGGGGAGAATATCATCGTACGTGAATTGGCCGAGCTCCGTGCTCCGCTTCTTGAGGTTCACATACTTCGGGCCGCACCACAGGCCGAGGTCGGCGTCGTCGGTTTCGCCGGGACCGTTCACGCGGCAACCCATCACGGCGATGGTGATGGCGTGGTCGGCGGCGTAGCGGGTCATTTCCTTCACTTGCTGGGCGAGCTCGACGAACGCCTCGTTCTCCACCCGGCTGCAACTGGGGCAACTGATGATGTTGAGCGTTGAGAGCCCGTAATCGACCACGCTCCGCACGCGGCCAGCGGCAATGTCGGCCAGAATGGCCCGGCCGGCAACGATTTCTTCGGGCTTGCGATCATTCGGTACGGTCAGCGAGACGCGGATCGTATCCCCAATTCCGCGGGAGATGAGCTGCTCGAAGGCGATCCGCGTTTTGATGATTCCTTCGGGAGGCAGGCCCGCTTCGGTCACGCCCAGATGCAGCGGCACGTCAGGCCGCGCCTCGGCGAAGCGGCGGTTCACGTTAATCACTTCCTGCGGGTTGGAATCCTTTAGCGACACACAGTAGCGCGTAAAGCCGAACTCATCAAGCAGTGCGCAGTGATCGAGCGCGCTTTCAAGCATCGGCGAGAGCTTATCCTCGGAGGCGTACTTTTCTTTCTTCGCCGGATCGACACTACCGCAGTTGACGCCGACCCGCATCGCGCAGTCGTGCTGCTTGGCGATGTCCACCAGGTAGCGGACCTTCTCTTGCCACGGCTTGTCGCGTTCGTGGTGGTACAAGTGCCCGGGGTTGTAGCGGAGCTTATCGACGTACGGCGCCACGCGCTCCGCAAGGCGATAATTCTCTTGCAGATCGACCGAAAGGTTCGCCGGCGTTTGCTTGCGAATCTCGGCGAGTGCTTCGGCATCCTTCACGCTGTCCACCGCGATGCGCACCACATCGGCGCCTGCGTCGTTCAGGGCATTAGCTTGGGCGACCGTGGCGACCACATCCTGAGTCGCGGTGGCGGTCATGCTCTGCACGGCGATCGGATTTCCGCCGCCGATGGTGACGGCGCCAATGCGAACAGAGCGAGTCGGGTTGCGAGGGAGCGACGGCATAGAAACGATGTGGCGAGATTCGCGAAAATCTTGGTTTTGCACTACGATTTTAACCGGTCCGCGACAGAAGCCTTAACAACCGTGCGACGATCGCTGCGTTCTTCGGTCAAAAGCCCAAATACGGAGGAAATACGAAAAACCAAGTGTCGCGTAGAGGGCGGTTGCAATCAAGCGCTCTGTCGTAGCACGGGACCGAAGTCCCGTGCGGAATTGGCCCTTTTCGCACGGGACTTCGGTCCCGTGCTACCTCAATTCTCCGCGCGAAATCCTTTACGCACAGCGAGCAATAGACTATCACCAAGCTTTCGCAAGAATGGAGACTTGCCGTTTCCTCGAAGAAGCGCCGCCCGTCCTTTCTACCTCCCGCCCATGACCAAAGGATTGCCCACCCCCCTCCCCGCCGCTGCACTGCCCTCCCCTGTCCCGCCTTCCACCGCTCCGCAGAAGCCTCCGCGTTCGTCCCGCCGCCGGTTTCAGAAGTTCCGCTCCGCGTACCTCGCGGGCAAGGAAGAGGAATACTCGCACGATCCGTCGCACGCCGACGAAGCGAAGCGGGCGACCAAGGAGGACCGCCGGCGCTACATGCGGCAGTACGTGAACTGGCTGCTGCCGCACCGCAAGGCGATCGGCGTGATGATGGTGCTGGCGCTGGCGGTCGCGGCGCTGGAAGTGGCGCAGCCGCTCTTCATGCGGTACGTGATCGACGATATTCTCCTACCGCCGGAGCTGTCCGCTAGCGAGCGGATGCTCAAACTGAACATCGCGGGCCTCGTGCTGCTGGGTGTCGTAACGCTTGACCGCCTGCTGGACATTTTCAAGAACTGCCAGCAGCGGCTGCTCAACATGCGGGTGGTCCTGTCACTGCGCCGGGCGCTGTTCCATCGGCTGCTGCGGTTGCCGCTCAAATCGCTGACGGACATGAAGACGGGCGGCATCCTGTCGCGGATCAGCGGCGATATTGATCGCACCACCGGGCTGCTACAGCTCGCGATCATCTCGCCCGGCGTGTCCATGGTGCGGCTGCTCATCGCCATCGGCATCCTTCTCACGCTCAACTGGCGCCTGGCGCTCACCGCGATGACCATCATTCCGCCAGCGCTGCTGATCAGCCTGTGGGTGGCGAAGCGGATTCGCCCCATCTACCGGTCGATGCGCAAGGAGAATGCCGAGGTCGATGCCCGCGTGAGCGAAACGTTTGGCGGTATCCGCGTGGTCCGCTCGTTCCAGCGCGAAACGCGCGAGCTGGCCGAGTTCCTCGGCGGCCGGCACACTATCGCCCGCAAGGAATATTTCGCCCAGCGGCGCGAAATGCTGCTCTGGAGCAGTTGGGCGTTTTTGCTGGCGGCAGTAAACGTGATCATCATTTGGTACGGCGGCTTTCTAAAAATTGCCGGCACGGCGACGATCGGCGACATCATGGCGTTTCAAATGTACACCTTCATGCTGCTGAACCCCGTGTGGCAGATCGTCAATTCGTTCTCCGAACTGCAGCGCTCGCTGGCCGGGATGGAACGCGTGTTTGAAGTGCTGGAAACGCCGCTCGACAAACCCGATCGGCCAAACGCCATCATCGCCCCGCGCGAAGTGGTGGAACTCACCTTTGAGGATGTCTCGTTCGAATACGAAGCGGGCCAGCCGGTGATCCGCGACTTCAATTTGCAGATTCCCGGTGGCAGCGTGGTGGCGCTGGTCGGCCGCAGCGGCGCGGGGAAGACGACGATCACGGATTTGCTCGCGCGCTTCCAAGACCCCACCAGCGGGCGAATCCTCTTAAATGGTGTCGACCTGCGCGATTTCCAGCTCGATTCCTACCGGCAACTGTTGGGCGTGGTGCAGCAGGATGTGTTTCTGTTCGACGGCAGCATCCGCGATAACATCGCCTACGGCCGGCCCCACGCCACGGAGGCCGAAGTGCTGGCCGCGGCGAAGCAGGCGAATGCCCACGAGTTCATCAAGGATTTGCCGTACGGTTACCAGTCTTACATCGGCGAGCGCGGCGTCAAACTCTCCGGCGGCCAGGCTCAACGGCTCTCCATCGCCCGCGCGATTCTGGCCAACCCGAGCATCCTGGTGCTCGACGAAGCGACTAGCAACCTCGATAGCGAAAGCGAACAGCTCATCCAGCAAGCGCTCGGCGAGCTGATGCACACCCGCACCACAGTGGTCATCGCCCACCGCCTGAGCACGGTCACCGGCGCCGACATCATCGTGGTGATGGACCAAGGCCGCATCGTCGAGCACGGCGCCCACGCCGACCTGATGGCCCGCCGCGGCGACTACTACAAAATGGTGACCCGCCAACGCGACGCGATGCAAGCGGAGAATGAGTTGTGGGACGCCGATTTTGAACCCGTGGGGCAGACTTTCTAGGCTGCCAAACGTAGGGTGCGATGCAGCGCCAGCGAAATCGCACCGCGGCCGCAAGTTTTGTTCGCGGCCGGTCCCGAGAATTGAGCATTGGTGCGATTCCGGCTGACGCCTACATCGCACCCTACGGTTATCTTCGCACCGTCTCCAGCACCCGGCATCCCGTGAGAATGGTCCCCACCGCCGAGTGTTGCTCGAACGTGCCGGTCACCGTGACCGGCGTCCCCGGCGCCAGCGCTTCGAGCGCCGCAAGCTCCGCTACGCCGAATCGGCAGTACGCGGGTTGCTTGAACATCGACTGATCGAGCAGTTCGCGCTCTTCGCACAGCGTGACCGTCGCCGCTGCGTCGCCGGCGGCGTGCTTGCTGGAGTGCGGAGTGACGGCTTCAACGTACCCGTTCCAAATCACTTGAGCCGATTCGCACTGCGCGACTGCTTGCGATTTCACGTTCTCAGGCGCCGTGCCGTCTTTCATCACCCGCTGAAACGCCGCGAAGTTAAGCCGATAGTTGGGCGGCGCCGACGGAGCGGTGAGTGGAGCGGGAATTGTTGCGCTCATCAACGGAGGCGCAACCGGCGCCGGTTCGGGAGGCTGCGAGCTCTTGTAGCTGAAGTACCCACTGATCGCCGTGCCGGCGAGGGCGAAGCCGCCGGTGATTGCGGCGGCGTAGAGGGTGGTCTTGTCGAGCGCCATCGAACTATCTCCGCAACGGACCGGGAGGCGAAATCTTCCGCAGAATCGTACTTGAATTGACGATTTTGCATCAAGGCGAATTCCGCGAATGTTGCCGCAGAATCGCCGGATTTTGCTTGCTTTCTGGAATCGCCCGCGGTACGATCCGATCAGTGCCCACGCACAACCTCGCCCTCCCAATTCGGTCTTATCGGTTATTCGTTTGATTCGGTGGGCGAGAATAGTGCGGGCCTTGGCGGCCAATGCGACGGGAGGGCAAGCCCCGCGGCATCGGCCAGTTTTCGTCCCCCCGCATTCCTCCGAAAGCACTCTTACGAGGCCAGCGTAGCGATCTTTCAGAGCGAATCTTCCCAACAGGTTGGTGTGAAGATGGCTCGAAGCAAACATTCTTTCGACGGTTCTTGTGGCCACCAGCGTGGTCGTCGGCTCGCGCTGGAACATCTCGAACAGCGACGGCTGTTGGCGGCAGATCTTGAGTTGCTGCGCAACATCAACACGGTCGTTGGTGGCGGCGGGTCAGAGCCGCAGGAGTTCGTCGAGGTCAGCGGCACGATCTTCTTTCGCGCGAACGATGGGCTCACGGGCTACGAACTCTGGAAGACCGACGGCTCAGCCGCCGGCACAGTGCGCGTGTCGGACATTCAGCCCGGCCCCGAGGGAAGCACGCCGCTGTGGCTCACTAATGTAAACGGCGTCCTCTACTTCGCCGCGAATGATGGCGAGCTCGGTTACGAACTGTGGAAGAGCGATGGCACCGCAGCCGGCACAGTGCTGGTGAGCGATATCTTCAGTGGCGAAGAGAGCAGTAACCCCAGTTACCTGACGAACGTCGGCGGGGTGCTGATTTTTGGCGCTGATAACGGCGTGACCGGTGCCGAGTTGTGGAGTAGTGACGGTACGTTGACCAGCACAACGCAGATCGTCGACATTTCCGCGGGTGCGGGGAGTTCCACCCCCGAGCAATTCACGCTCGTCGGCCAAACCCTTTATTTCAGCGCCGCAACGCCTTCCGCCGGGCGTGAGCTTTGGAGAACCGATGGCACAGCGGCGGGAACGGCTTTGGTCAAAGACATTCGCGCAGGCGTCCTTGGATCAACCCCTGAAAATCTAACCGCGGTTGGCGAAACGCTGTACTTCGCCGCGAACGATGGCGTGAGTGGTGTCGAACTGTGGAAGAGTGATGGAACTGCCTCGGGGACGACGTTAGTTCTCAACATCCGCACCTTTACGGATAGCGGCCGCCCCGGCAGTTCGAACCCGAGCGATCTGACGGACGTTAGTGGGACTCTTTTTTTTGTCGCCGTCGATAACACGGGTCAAACTTCAATCTGGAAAAGCAGCGGGAGCGCAGCGACAACGGTCAAAATCAACACCGGCGACTCATCAATCAACCCCACGCAGCTCTTCAATTTCGATGGAGCGCTCTACTTCAGCGCGGCGCTGTTTGGGAGCGGCCGAGAGTTGTGGACCAGTGACGGTACTTCGGCGGGCACTAGGGTCGTCAAGGATATTCGCGCCGGTTTTCAGAGCAGTGAGCCGGGCAACTTCACCGCTTTCAATAACGCGATCTACTTCACAGCCAACGACGGGACCACGGGAGCCGAGTTGTGGAAATCAGACGGCACGGCCGACGGCACCGTGCGCGTGGCGGACATTCGCCCTGGCTCGGGAAACTCCAGCCCCCGATACTTGGCCGCCATCGGCGGGGTGCTTTACTTCGGCGCTGCAAACGGTCAAGTCGGCACGGAGTTATGGAAAAGCGATGGCACAAGCGAGGGAACGGCGTTGGTGAAGGACATTCAGTCACTCGACCTGGGATCATTCCCAACGACCTTCACGACGGTTGGCGAGACGCTGTACTTCCGCGCGAACGATGGCGTGACGGGTTATGAACTTTGGAAGACGAATGGCACGACGGAAGGCACACAGCTCGTCAAGGATATCGCCGCCGGGCTCGAGGGTTCGTTCCCCGCCGAGCTCACGAATGTCAATGGCACGCTCTATTTTCTCGTGACCGGCAGATTCAGTGGTGTGCAGCTGTGGAAGAGTGATGGCACTTCGGCTGGAACACAGCCTGTGGTCTTTCCGACTCCCACGACAGTTCGGCCCGAAACGGTCGCCGAACTCACCAACGGCAATGGCGTGCTCTACTTTCGCGTTCAGAACAACTCGAGCGTCTTTGAACTCTGGCGCACGGATGGAACGACCGCTGGCACGCGGGTCGTGAGACCAGCCACGGATGGCGGTCCCTTCAACGCGAGCGATTTAAAACTGGTCGGTGACGTGCTTTATTTCCGGGCCGGAAGTACGGCAAGCGGCGTCAACTTGCAGTTGTGGCGGACGGATGGCACTTTGGCGAATACCGTGCGCGTTGTCGATCAGCCATCACGAGTCGCCGTCAGCAAGTTAGCGAATACTTCCGGAATTCTGTACTTTCTCGGCCGTTCGGTTGAGAACGGGTACGAGCTGTGGAAGAGCGACGGCACGGATGCCGGCACAGTGCAAGTGAAAGACATCCGGCCGGGGTTTTTTGGCAGTGATCCGAACAATTTCTTCGCGATCGGCAGCCAACTCTACTTCACCGCCGATGATGGCGTCAGCGGAGTCGAACTGTGGACCAGCGACGGCACGGCGGACGGTACGCGGCTAGTGCGCGATTTACGGAGTGGATTTCTGGATTCGAACCCAAGTAATTTCACGAACGTCGGCGGGCTCCTTTACTTCACCGCTAACGACGGGGTATCGGGCTTCGAACTGTGGCGTACGGATGGAACAAGCGCCGGGACCGTACAAGTTGCCGATCTTGTTGCGGGCGAGTCTGGTTCTTACCCAGCGCAACTTGCGGCTAGTGGAAACCAACTCTTTTTCACAGCGAGCAGTGGTGAGGGAGACGAGCTGTGGCGCGTCGATCAATCGGGCGGAGCCCCACAGCCAGTTCGTCTGGCGGGCGACATTCCCCTTCGCAACCCCACCGAAGTGGCGATCATCGGCGATCGCCTCTTTGTTGCCGGAAGTCGGCCCGAGGTTGGCGCCGAGTTGTTCACCACCAGCATCGTGACGCCGCCGGCCGTCACCGGCGACTACAACCGCAACGGCGTGGTCGATCAAGGCGACTACAACGTGTGGATTGCCAGCTTCGGTTCGGCGACTTGTTTGGCTGCCGACGGCAATGGCGACGGCGTTATCGATGCGGCGGACTACGTGGTGTGGCGATCGAACTACCCTGCGAAGACCGCTCCGGTGGCGCCTTCGCCGGCGCGGCGGGCGCCATTCGTGCCGAATACTCCGGTTGTGACTTCGAGTCGGCAGGTGCCGATTGCGCTTAGCACAGAGCCCTCGACGGTGGCGCCCCAGCAACTGCTTGCTGCGCGCGATGCCGCCTTCGCAAGTTGGGGCAGTTCGACTCCGACAAGCGATTCCAGCGTCACACGAACCACCTCACCCGAAACGCCGCGGGTCAGCTACCGACCTCTCCGCCCAGCTTGGGATTGGTTGTAGGCCAAACTCACAGCGTTTTGTGGCCTGAATCCCTCGCCATAACCCCTTGTGGCGTAAGGGAAAATCGCTAAAATCCAGGATTCGCGGCAGTCGGGCGAGGATCGCCCTCACGCTGCCAAGTCTATCTGTTTTCCACCGAGAGTTAGGACCACCCGTTATGGCCCGTCAATGTGCTGTTTGCGGTAAGCAGGCCCAATTGGGTAATAATGTCACCACGCGGGGTAAGAAGAAGTACCTCGGCGGGGTCGGCACCAAGGTGACGGGCATTTCGCGCCGGCAGTTCAAGCCGAACTTGCAGCGGCTGAAAGTCGTCGGCGAAGATGGCAATCCGCAGCACCAATTGGTGTGCGTCTCGTGCATTCGCAGCGGCGGGGTTCGCAAGGCGGTGCGGCAGGCGCCGTTCGTGGTGCCAGCGGCCAAGCCGGTGACCATTAAGAAGTCACCTGTACTCGCCAAGAAGTAAGCTCATTCAATCACTTCGCGCTGGAGGGCGTCGCCAATGGCCGTCAGCCGGCAAGATGTTGAGAAGGCCGCGCTGTTGGGTCGGCTGCTGGTGTCGCCCGATGAGCTCGAGCATCTCACCGCGCAAGTGGCGGAAATTCTCGCGTACGTTGAGCAGTTGGGTGAAGTTGATACGACGAGCGTCGAGCCAATGGCGCACGCAGTCGAACTGGTCAACGTCTTTCGCGAAGACAAAGTTGCCCCGAGTTTGCCGCGCGAGGCGGCGCTAGCCAACGCTCCGCACCACAACGAGCAGGGCTTTTTGGTCCCCGCCGTGTTAGGAGAATAACACGGTGATGGCGCTAGTTGATCTCTCTGCGACCGAACAGCGTGCGAAGCTCAATGCCCGCGAAGTCACGGCGGTCGAACTGGCGCAGGCGTATCTGGCCCGCATCGCGGCGAAGGATGGCGAGATCGGGGCCTTTTTGCGCGTCACCGGTGAAGCCGCGCTCGCGCAAGCCGCGGAAGTCGATCGCAAGCGGGCGGCGGGTGAACCACTCGGTTTACTCGCAGGGTTGCCGGTGGCGGTGAAAGATGTCCTTTGCCAACAAGGCGAGCTCACCACCTGCGCGTCGCGGATGCTCGAACACTTCCGCAGCCCGTACGATTCGACAGTCGTCGCGAAACTCAAGGCGGCGGACGCGGTGCTCATTGGCCGCACCAACATGGACGAGTTCGCGATGGGGGGCTCGACCGAAAACTCGGCGTTTCAGCCCACCCGCAATCCACACGATCTCACCCGTTCGCCCGGCGGTTCGAGCGGCGGCGCGGCGGCATGTGTCGCGGCGAAGATGGCGCCCCTCTCGATTGGCACTGACACGGGCGG
Organism: Pirellulales bacterium; assembly: GCA_022841705.1. Taxonomy (GTDB): domain Bacteria; phylum Planctomycetota; class Planctomycetia; order Pirellulales; family Lacipirellulaceae. Next base: position 1,049,700 of record JALHQZ010000001.1, on the reverse strand, counting down.
CTCGATTCGCCAACCCGCCGGCCTCTGCGGCTGCGTGGGTTTGAAACCAACTTACGGCCGCGTGAGCCGCTACGGCCTAGTCGCGTTCGCCAGCAGCCTCGACCAGGTCGGCCCGTTGGCGAGCACGGTGGAAGACACGGCGCTCCTGATGGAAGCGATCGCCGGCCACGATCCGCGCGATTCGACTTCGCTGCCCGTCGAATCGCCGAAATTCTCGCAAACGGTCAACCAGCCGCTCAAAGATCTGCGCATCGGCATCGTCCCCGAACACTTCGCTGCGGGGCTCGATCCGGAGATGGAAGCGGCGGTTCGCGGCGCGATCGAGGTTTACAAATCGCTCGGCGCCAAAATCGTCGAGGTCGATTTGCCGCATGGGAAGTACGGCGTGGCGGCGTACTATGTGATCGCCCCGTGCGAAGCGTCGAGCAACCTATCGCGCTATGACGGCATCCACTACGGCCATCGCGCGAGCGAACCGGCCGTGGAGGCGGAACTTGCCGCCGAACGGGCCGAAGCGCTCGCGCGCGGCGACAAAGCGGCCGCTGAAGCGGTGGAATCCACCTTAGTGCGACTCTACCGCCGCAGCCGCACCGAAGGTTTCGGCGCCGAAGTGAAGCGGCGGATCATGATCGGCGCCTACGCCCTGAGCGCCGGTTACTACGATGCGTATTACCTCAAGGCCCTGAAAGTTAGGAGGCTCATTCGTCAAGACTTCGATCGCGCTTTTAGCCAAGTTGACCTCATCCTCAGCCCCGTCACCGCCGCCCCCGCTTTTAAACTGGGCAAGCTAGTGGACGACCCGCTGCAGATGTACTTAGTCGATTTGTACACCGTCACCGCCAACCTCGCCGGTATCCCCGCCATCAGCTTACCGTGCGGAATGTCGAAGAGCGGATTGCCCCTGGGCTTTCAACTCTTAGCGCCCCCGCTGGAAGAAGAAAGACTCTTGCGTGGGGCCCGGATGTGCGAAGAGAAAAGAAAAAGTTGAACGTGATTGAAGCGAATAAGCGCGAATAGTGATATTAGCCAGCACCATAACCCAATTCGCCAACGGGCAATTTTCACCGTAGCCTAGGGCATCGCCCTAGGTGGCCTGCAAGCGATCCCATCATTTTGGCTGAAGGCCAAACACACATATTATCGCCGAGTGAATATGGCATTCAGCCAAAACAATCCTCACCGTCGCGAGTTCCTAGGGCGATGCCCTAGGCTACGGTGATCGAGGCCGTTGGCCAAAATTTCGCAATCAACCATTTTCGCGTACTTTAGCGTGTTTCGCGGTTAAATTCTTTGCCAGACTACACCACCATCATCGGCCTGGAAGTTCACGTGCAGCTTGCTACCCACAGCAAGTTGTTCTGCGGGTGCAGTACGCGGTTTGGGGCGGAGCCGAATACGCAGACTTGCCCCGTTTGCCTGGGCCTACCGGGCGCTCTGCCGGTGATGAATGCGGAAGCGGTGCGGCTGGCGGTGATGACCGGGCTGGCGCTCGACTGCGAAATCCCTGCCTACACCAAGTGGGACCGCAAGCAGTATTTTTACCCGGACTTGCCGAAGGGCTATCAAATCAGCCAGTACGATCTGCCCCTCACGCAGAAAGGCCGGCTCGAAATTCGGGACGACAAAGAACGCTTCGCCTCCAAGGAAGTGCGCATCACCCGAGCGCATCTCGAAGAAGACGCCGGCAAGAGTTCGCACGATGAAGCGGCGGGCAAAGGCGACAGCCTGATCGACCTCAACCGCACCGGCACGCCGCTGTTGGAGATCGTCAGCGAGCCCGACCTGCGCAATTCACTCGAAGCGCGGGCGTATCTCGATGAGCTCAAACTGCTGCTCACCTACCTCGGCGTTTCCGACTGCAACATGCAGGAAGGGAGCCTGCGGGTGGACGCCAACGTGAACCTGCACATCGAGACGCCCGCAGGCAAAGTGGCGACGCCGATTGTCGAAATCAAGAACCTCAACAGCTTCCGCGCCGTCGAACGGGCGCTCGACTACGAAGCCCAGCGCCAGTTCCGCGAATGGGAAGAGACCGGGAAGAAGCTGGGTGAGGCGCCAAAGACCACCCGCGGCTGGGACGATGTCGCCGGCAAGACCAAAGCGCAGCGCAGCAAAGAAGAATCGGCCGACTACCGCTATTTTCCTGACCCCGACCTCGCGCCGGTCAGAACCAGCCCCGAGCAGTTGGCCAAGGCTCGGGCCGAATTGCCGCCGCGGCCGGCGGAGTTGCGTGAACAACTCACGCGCGAGCACAAACTCAGCCCGTACGACGCCGGCGTGCTGGTGAATCTTGGCCGACCGGTGCTCGATTACTTCTTCGCTGTTGTGGCCAAATGCGGCGATGCGAAGGCGGCATGCAACTGGATCACGCAGGATATTCAGCGGACGCTGAAGTACCGCGACCGCGAGTTCGCCGAGCTAAATCTGCCGGCCGAGCGATTAGGCGAACTGATTGCCCTCGTCGCCAAGGGTGAGCTGCCCACAGCTCGCAGTCGCGAGGTGTTTGAAGCGATGATCGACAGCGGCGATGATGCCCATTCGGTCATGCAGCAGCTTGGCATCGGCGCGGTAGATGAATCGGAACTAATCGCCCTGTGCCAAGAACTTCTCGCCGCCAACCCGCGGGTGGTGGACGATGTGAAGAACGGCAAGCAGCAAGCGATTGGCGCGCTCATCGGCCAAGCGAAAAAGAAAAACCCCAACGCCGACCCGGCCCGCATTCGCGAGTTGTGCTTGGAGCTGATCGCAAAAATGTAGCGAGGTTCTGGGTTACAATGGGGGAATGACGCCGCACCTCATCACACTGACCACCGACTTCGGCCCCGGCAGTCACTACGTCGCCACGCTTAAGGGGGTGATTCTTTCGCTGAATCCGCAAGCGACCATTGTCGATCTTTCGCACAGCATCCCGCCGCAGGACATCGCGGCCGGAGCGCTCTTCTGGCGGCAGGCAACCCAGTTTTTCCCGCCGCAAGCGATTCACATTGCAGTGGTTGACCCCGGAGTGGGTTCCTCGCGGCAGATTCTGCTCTTTGAAAGCTCGCGCGGACTCTTCCTGGCGCCGGACAACGGGTTGGGGGGTTGGTTGGCCGATGCGGGCGGACCGCTTAAGATACGGCAGGTCGAGAACCGTGCGTTATGGCGGCCCGAAGTATCGGCCACATTTCACGGCCGGGATATCTTCGCCCCCGTGGCGGCGCACCTCAGCTTGGGCCGCCACCCGGCTGAAGTAGGGCCGATCATCGAGACGTGCGTGCGATTACCAGCGAACAGAGGTGAGCGGGTGGGACAGCGAATCGAAGGCGAAGTGATCGAGATCGACTCGTTCGGCAATCTCATCACCAACATCTCGCGCGACATGCTCGCGGGCGTGCCGACGGGCGAATCGTGCCGCATCACCTGCGACGAGCACGAAACCTTTGGTCTCTTCACTACCTATTCTGACCAACCACCGATGACGCTCATCGCGCTCGTGGGTTCCGATGAGCGGCTGGAACTGGCGATTGTTGACGACAGCGCCGCGCTTATGCTCGGCGTGAGAAAAGGCGCCAAGGTTACCGTCTCCTGGTAGCGACAACGCAGAGGAGCCGGACTGTAACGCGGTCCACGGCGAGGCGGATTGAGACCTCAACAGCGCACAGCTTTTCTTCACTGCTCCGTGGACTGCGTTGCAGTCCGGCTCAGTCGTTGGCTTAATGCGCTGGTGCTTGCGCGGCACGGAGGCGATCGAGCATCCGCCCCGGTGAACCCATGGTGTTATAGCCAGCGTCGAGGTGGAGGATTTCACCAGTGATGCCGCTGGACATGTCGGAGAGCAAGAACGCGCCGCTTTTGCCTGCTTCCTCATGCGTGATGTTGCGGCCCAACGGGGCCACCGCCTCGTAGAGGCCCAGCATTTCATCCACGCCGGCGCCGCGGCCGGAGATGGTTTGCAGCGGCCCAGCGCTCAGCGCGTTCACCCGAATGCCGCGTGGGCCTAGGTCGTACGCCAAATACTTCACCACGGAATCGAGCGCCGCTTTGCACACGCCCATCACGTTGTAACCCGGCACCGTTTTTTCACCGCCGAAGTAGGTGAGCGTGAGGATAGCGCTGTCGCGCGACATGATGTCCTTCGTGGCGTTCGCCAGCGCGATCAGGCTGTAAGCGCTAATTTCCATCGCCAATTTGAAGCCGGCGCGGCTGGTTTCCACGGTGTCCCGTTTCAGATCCTCCGGCAGAGCGAAGGCAATTGAGTGGAGTAGAATATCGAGCTGCCCAATTTCCGCCTTGCAGCGCTCGACCACGGCGGCAATTTGCTCGTCATTGGTCGCGTCCATAGGCTGCAAGAACTTAACGCGGGGATTCCCCTCGGTCAGCTTAGTCACCCGGCCAAGGTTCTTTTGGCGTTCATCGTCTGGCTTGTCTGGCATGTAGGTGAAACCGCATTCGCCGCCGCCATCCAGAATCCGCTCGGCAATCGCCCAAGCGATCGATTGCTTGTTGAAAACGCCAGTGATGAGGGCTTTTTTGCCGGTGAACATGTCGGTCATTTGCTCGATTCTCCCCGCTTGATGTGGCTCGCGGCCCGCGCCGGCGACTCGCTATCGTAGCAAGCGAGGGGGCGATTGCGGAACCCCAACCCTCGGTGAACCTGGCACGGGAGCGTAGCGAACTTGCGACACTTTGTGTAGCGTAAATGAGGACATTTCCTATCTGGCTCGCGACGCGACCCGCGGTCAAAAAGTAATTTCTCACTGCGGATCGCGTCGCGAGCCGGCTATTCCCATTTTTCGCCGAGAAACCATGACGAATTGGCGCGATAGTTTGCTCGAAATCGCCGCGAGCGCTCGCGATTTGGCGACGTTTCAAGACCGCGCGACTGATGTGCTGGCGACAGCAGGCGAGGGACCGGCCGTGATTTCAGCGCCGGGGCCGAGCGGCTGGCGCGTAATCGCTGCTGCAGGGCCAGGGGCTGTCAGTGTGCCCCTCGAACTCGCCGCTGAAGCGATCGAAGCCGAACGGCCCCTCTCCGGCGATGGCTGGCAGGCGACACCTTTCCGAACGCCAGGCGCGCCGAATTACTCGGCGCTCGTGACCAAGTTTAAGTCGCCGGGAATCACGCCGATCGAAGTAGCAGAATACGTGCGGCAACTGATGGGCGTGGTCGCGCTGACTGCTTCCGCGACGCGGCGGGAACAGCACCTCGAATCGCTGCTGGCGATGTTCAGCGCGTGGACCCAGTCGAGTGATACCCGCACCCTCCTCGAGCAAATGGCCGCCGACGCCACCCGTGCGTTCGACGCCGATCGCGCCAGCATCTTCGTGTGGGACCGCGCGAATAAATTGCTGATTGGTCGGCCGGCGCTGGGCTTGCCAAATAATGAACTGCAACTGCCCGACGACGTGGGTGTCGTGGGCCGGGTCGTGCGCACCGGCAAGCCCGAACGCGTAGTGGTGGCCGAGACGCCGGAAGCGGTGGAGCGCTCGGTTGATGCGCAGTCCGGCTATGTGACGCAAACACTGCTCTGCGTGCCGCTCGTGGATTCCCAAGGCGACGTTCACGGCGCCTTCGAGCTGATCAATAAACGCGGCGGAGAGTTCACAGCGGACGACGAAGAGGGACTCGGAGAGATGGCGCGGCTGGCGGCGATCGCGCTCGACGGCACCACGCACTATGAAGAGCTCTTGCGCCGGCGCGACGCGCTGGTGGACGCCGCCGCCCAGCGCGTGCGACTGCTGGGTGAATGCCCGGCGATTGTGGCGCTACGCTCGGCCGTGACGCGCGTGGCAGACACAGATTTGGCGGTGCTGGTGCTCGGCGAAAACGGCACGGGCAAAGAAGTGGTGGCGCAGACGATTCACTACGGCAGCCGGCGGCGCGAGGAGCCGCTGATCGCTGTGAACTGCGCGGCGCTGACCGAGACATTGCTGGAAAGCGAGCTCTTCGGCCACGAGCGGGGCGCTTTCACCGACGCCCGTGAGATGCGGCCCGGCAAGTTCGAACTGGCCGCCAAGGGAACGCTGTTTCTCGACGAAATCGGCGATATGAGTCTCGGCGGGCAAGCGAAACTACTGCGCGTTCTAGAAGAGAAAGTGGTGGTCCGCGTCGGCGGCTCGCAAGAGATTCACACCGATGCCCGGATCATTGCCGCCACCAATCAAAACTTGGCCCAACGGGTCCGCGAGCGTAAGTTTCGCGAGGATTTGTACTATCGGCTGAACGTGGTGTCGCTGGAACTGCCTCCCTTGCGCGAACGGGGTGAGGATGTCCTGCTGCTGGCCGATCAATTCCTCACCAACTTTTGCAAACAGATGGGGCGTAAGAAACCCAAGCTCTCGCCCGAAGCCCGCAAGCGACTCGTCTCGCACCGTTGGCCCGGCAACGTGCGCGAGCTGCGGAACCTGATCGAACGGCTCGCCTACCTGTCATCGAGCGACCGCATCGAAGCGGAAGAGATTGCGTTCAACCTCTCACCGTTCGACAGCAGCGAAGCGGGCCTCGAAGTCGGCCTCTCCCTCGCCGCGGCGACCGACGAGTTCCAGCGCGATTACATCCGCCGCACCATCAAGTCCCAACACGGCAGCGTAACCGACGCGGCGAAACAACTTGAAGTCCACCGGTCGAATCTGTACCGGAAGATGAAGCAGTTGGGGATGGAAGGGGAAGAGTGAACGCTGCACTTGCGACTTAGCGCTCACAAACCATGCGGTTTCTATTGGCGAGTGAGCGCCAAGTCGCAAGCGGTGGTGATGGTCTGCATGAGGGTGTCAAGCTCTTCAAGGGTGATCGCGAGTGGTGGCATCACATACACGAAATTTGGTTGCGGTCGCAACCACACCCCGTGGGTGCGTGCGTACTCGGCAATCTGCGTTCCGGCGCCGGGCAGCGTGTCGAACGCGGCGATCAGGCCCCGCTGGCGGACATTCTTGATTCCAGGTTTCGTCGCGATTCGCGCTAACCAATTTGCCAAGTGCTTTATCTTCGCCGACAGTTGCGAAAGCGTTTCCTCCTGGTGAAACAACTCCAGATTCGCCACCACCGCGGCCGACGCCAGCGCGTTGCCGCTGTAGCTATGCCCGTGAAACAGGGCCCGGCCGCTGTTTGCGGGGCCGAGGAACGCGGAATAAATCTCTTCCTTCACCAAGGTCGCGGCGAGCGGCAGATAACCGGCGGTGATGCCTTTGCCGAGGCACAAAATGTCCGGCAGCACGCCTTCTTGTTCACAGGCGAACATCGTGCCGGTGCGGCCGAAGCCAACGGCCACTTCATCGGCGATCAGCAGCGTGCCGTGCTTCGTCGCAAGTTCGCGCAGGCCGCGCAAGAATCCGAGGGGCTGCATCGCAAAGCCAGCGGCGCACTGAACCAGCGGTTCCACCACCACTGCGGCCAGCTCGTCGCCATGCGCGGCGAAGAGTTGGGCGAGCGGCGTGAGGAAATCGGCGGCAGTACCGCGGCGGTCGTCGGGCATTGGGCCGCGGATCACGTCGAACAAGAGCGGTTTGAAGAGCGCGGCGTAACGGTCGATGCCGCAGACCGATGCGGCGCCCAGCGTGTCGCCGTGGTACGCGGCATCAAGGGCTAGAAACTTCGTCCGCTTGGGCTGCGCTGGTTCGCACTGTTGCCAATACTGGAACGCGATCTTGAGCGCCACTTCGATGGCGGAACTGCCATCGCTGGAGAAAAAGACCCGCGGCAACTGGTTGCCCGTTAAGTCCGCTAAGCCGCGAGCGGCCTGCACGGTGACATCGGCCCCCATGCCCAGCGACGTGCAGTGGGCGATTCGGTCGAGCTGCGCGCGGATCGCCGCGTCGATCTTGGGGTGGCGATGACCGTGCAGGTTGCACCACAAACTACTGGCCGCATCGATGTACCGCCGGCCTTCGACATCTTCGATCCACACCCCCTCGCCGCGCGCGATGATGGCCGACTCGTACTCCGCCATCTGCGTGAACGAGTGCCAGTAATGCGCCTGATCCAGGGCGTGAAGTTCCGCAGGGGACATGGCTACATTCGTTCGAGCCGCGATGCAACGCATCGCTCTAGCGAGTGGAATCGTCTATAAACGGAAAGGTCCGCTTGAGCCTGAGATCCATCGATTCCCACGCTCTTACCATCCAACAAGTATCTGTGGAGGAGACAATGTCCGTCCCCCTCCGAAGTTATGGCGAGCTTCGATACCAGCTCTTTTTAGGGCATGAACTAAACTGCCTTTTTGAAAGAAGGCCTGTACATCGTCCCCTGAATCACAACAAACAAGTACTCCCTGAAGCCTGCGATTAAATTCGGCATCGACTATGACCTTGCCGCTTGAAATTTGCCATCCTCCCTTTTCTAGTAACTCAGCAAACTGACTTGCGTACTTAAAAGCCTCTTCATTTCCCGCCGGGCACCGAATTTCGACCGGAAGAATCTTGCCATACATACGATCGTAGTGTTCGCGCTCGAAAACCAATGTCTCTAAAGCAGTGTCACGCTGTTCTTTGCTGATAGCGCGTTGCGATTTACGTTGCATTGGCACGGGACCTGCAATCGGTTCGCCCTCGTCAATCATCGTTTGTGTAAACGCATCACTACCAAACCCTAAGTCAGAGCTACGCGGAATTTTTGGCTCCGCCTTTGTGCATATCCTTATGCGCACTGTGCCCGCCGGTAATTCTCCGGGCTCTGGCCAACTAAACCGGACGCCTTTCCATCTGCGTTTTTTCAGGAAAGCTGTGATGCAATTCGCAGCTTGTGAACTTCTATACGACGCCTCTCTTTGCGTGTGATAATTGGTTATCTTTTCCGCGGTTCTATCGCTCGGCATCATCGGATGACTGTATGGCTGTACAAGAACTCCGGTGTGTAACCAAAGATCGCTCGCGTCACTCGGGTTTGGTCCTTCAACGCTCCAGCCTACTTCTTCCAGCACCTGCGCTAGGGAACTGGCGGCCCTGTGTGGCTCCGCCTCGGGGACATATTCTATCAATACCTTCTGTGATTTGAATTCCTTTAACGGCTCCAAGAACTTCCCGGCTAAGTCACTCCATTGGAGGTTTCTCGGGATCATCGCTTCTAGGAGCTCTCTGCCGCCATGCTTATCAGTCTCGAGTTCTTGTAATAACGAGAGATTCTTCTCTTCTTGCTTTCTAACTTCCAAGTGCAATCGAGTGATCTGCTCATTTTTTTCCCTCAAGTCTGCAGCAACTTGATTACGCGCTATCTCTTGCTTCTCGGATTCCGCAGTTGACAAGTCTTTCCTTAGTTTGGACTCGCGGGAAGAGAGAGAATATACTCCAATTCCAACGCCAACCGTGATCGCAGTTACAACGGCGGCCAGAACCGATAGGCAGATTCCAAAAGCTTTCAGTCGCGCGTGCTTGCTCTCGGTTTCAGCAAGACGGGATCGGAGTATCGACATCGCACCGGAAAGTTCCTGATCGCGGTTGTCAACGCTCGGCGAGTTCACACTTGAAGATTTCTGATCGTCCACTTTATCATTCGTACCTAGCCGACCGTCACTGCCGATTCTACCTATTGGCAGAACAAATAGGAACGCGATTAATCCCGTTCCCACGATGCAAAGCAGATATCGAGATTCTCTAGACTCCAGTGAGATCACACTTTCTGTCGCTCGTGACAATCCTGGGGATTAGACGACTAAAAACTATTGGATTGGAGACTTGACAGGATCCGTGGGGTTGATGCTCTTGAATGACGCTCAACACTTGTGGGCTTTTGCAATCCGTAACGCACTACTCCACTCCCCCGTGGACTGCGTTGCAGTCCGGCTCCTTTCGGGTCGAATTACGCCGTCAAACCTTCAAACAACGGCGTCGACAGATACCGCTCACCCAAACTGCACATGATGGTGACGATTCGTTTGCCCTTCATCTCCGGTCGGGCGGCTACCTTGGCGGCGGCGCAGATGTTGGCGCCGCTGCTGATGCCGGCCATGATGCCTTCTTCGCGGGCGAGTCGGCGGGCCCACAGGAACGCTTCTTCGTTGCTCACTTGAATCACTTCATCGACGAGCGAGGTATCCAGATTCTTCGGCACGAAGCCCGCGCCGATGCCTTGAATTTTGTGCGGGCCCGGTTTACCGCCGGAGATAACGGGCGAATCAGCCGGTTCGACGGCGATCGCTTTGAAGTTCGGGTTTTGCTTCTTGAGGTAACGCGAAGCGCCAGTGATGGTGCCGCCGGTGCCGACACCGGCCACAATGGCGTCGATATTGTGGCCGCTGTCTTCCCAGATCTCGGGGCCGGTGGTTGCTTCGTGGATCGCGGGGTTCGCCGGGTTTTCAAACTGCTGCGGAATCCAGGCGTTCGGCTGCGAGGCCAATTCGCTCGCCTTGGCGATGGCGCCGCGCATCCCTTCGCTGGCCGGGGTGAGCACCAGCTCGGCGCCCATCGCTTTCAATAGCGTGCGGCGCTCGACGCTCATCGACTCCGGCATGGTGAGTGTGAGCTTGTAGCCCTTTGCGGCACACACAAACGCCAGCGCGATGCCGGTGTTGCCACTGGTGGGTTCGATGATGTGCGTTTTGGCGTTCACTTTGCCATCGCGTTCGCCCGCTTCGATCATGGCGGCGCCGATGCGGTCCTTCACGCTGTTGAGCGGCTGAAAGAATTCGCACTTGGCAAAGACCGTGGCGTGGCCTTCGGGGATCAGCCGATTGATTCGAATCATCGGCGTATCGCCAATGCACATGGCGGCGTTGTCGTAGGTGCGATTGCGTGGCATGGGGCGCTCCGTCTATGGGCCGTGAAGGGAAAGTTATCAGGACGTTCCCAATTATCGAAATGCCGGGGCGGTTCGCAAGTGTGATTTGTAGCCACCCGGAAAAATGTCTGGATCGGCGAGGTGATCACCCTCTTGAAGCCGCGAAATATCACGGCTCCGTCGGCCTGCGCCCCTTGAAGTGACAGGCCAAGAGACGTACGATTCCGCGACTAATTCCCATCCCGCCGCGACCGCTTCCTTCAGAAGGACCGCCATGAGTATGCAACGTAAAGGACACGAGTTTTCTGGGCTATCGGTGGCGCTGGTGACGCCGTTCAAGAATGGCGAGGTGGACTACGACAAGTTCAAGGAGCAGATCGAGTTCCAAATCGCCGCCGGGACTGATTGTCTCTGCCCGGTGGGAACGACGGGCGAATCGCCCACGCTGATGCACGATGATCACGAGTGCATCATTGGCTTCGTGGTCGAGACGGTCGCGGGCCGGGTGAAGGTGATGCCGGGCGTCGGCTCGAACAACACGGCCGAGGCGGTGCGGCTCACCCGGTTTGCCGAAAAGGTAGGCGCCGACGCCGCGCTGCAGGTGGCGCCCTACTACAACAAGCCCACCCAGCAAGGATTTTACGAGCACTTCAAGGCGTTGGCCGAAGACACCGGCCTGCAGCAGTGCGTCTACAACATCCCAGGCCGCACCGGCAAAAACATCGAGCCCGAAACGATCATGCGGCTCGCGGAGCTGCCAACCATCACGATGGTAAAGGAAGCGACCGGCTCCTTGGATCAGGCGTCGCAACTCATCGGCGGGACGAACCTAACCGTGCTCAGTGGTGACGATAGCCTCACGCTGCCGATGATGGCGCTGGGTGGTTCGGGAATTATTTCGGTGGTGGGCAACATCGTGCCGCACGACATGAAGGCGCTGGTGAACGCGGCCGCCTCAGGTAACTTGAGTGAAGCCCGCAAATGGCACCACAAGCTTTTCCCCCTCTGCCGCGACATGCTGGGGCTCTCGACCAACCCGATTCCGATCAAGGCGGCGATGCAGATTCTTGGCCGCGATTCCGGTGAGATGCGGCTCCCGATGACGCCGCTGGAAGCGCCGCTGGTGGAGAAGCTTCGCGGGTCGCTGCAAGCGTACGGGCTGCTGTAGACTTCGTAGCTTGGCCTCATAGGCCGAGCGAGCATCGACTACCCGAGCGCTCGGCCTAGAAGGCCAAGCTACGAAACGATCGCCCCGCGGTTGCACGGGGCGGCAAATTGCACTTCGTAGTCGGCGAAAAGCGCGGCGCTCCGCAGATCACCGGCGATGCGTTCGGCGGTGGCGAGGTTCGGCAGAATCGCGTACACGGTCGGCCCCCACGACGATTGCCCGCAGCCGTGAACGCCGTTGGCTCGCAACCACTCGACAAGCTGCTGAATCTCCGGCGAAGCAAACGGCCCACCTTGCACCGCGGAAAAACACTCGCCGCTCAGCCGGCCAAACTCGTAGACGTTGTCGCCGAAGGCGGTGCAATTGCGGGCCTTCAGCGCAGGGATAATCCCCTCCGTCGCAATCGCCTCGAGTTCCGCGGCAACGGCCAGCGGCGTATCGGGTAGCGCAGCGAAGGCGGCGAGTTCCGCAGCGCCGGCGAGCCCCTTACCTTGCGGCGGGGTGACCAATAACACGCGCCATTCTTCAGGAACCTCGAATCGGCCGGCAAGCTCGCCAACATCATCGCCCAACGCATGGCCGCTATCGACGATCAGTCCCCCCTGACAAAAACCGTACGCGCCAACCGAGGACCGCGCCGCACGGCCGACAGCGCGGGCCAATACTTCCGGCGCTAGCGGTCCGCGGCCGGTAAGCTCCGCAATTCCCGCCGCCACTGCCAGCCCAAGCTGTGTGCCGAGGCCCAGCCCCTGATGCTGTCGCGGCGAAGCGACTACTTCAATCACGAAGGAAACGCCCGAATCGAGTTGAAAGAATCGCATAGCGCGATTGGCGAACTCGCCGGCGCGCAGCTCCAGCGGGCTCATCTTCTTACGTGCAGCGCCGGACGTGATCTGCACCATTAGCGCCGGCGCGTCGATCATCATTCCCACGCCGCCGAACTGGCGCGGCAGTTCGGGCCCAAAACCGAACATCCCGAAGTGCAAGCGACTCCCTGCACGCACGGTCACCGTACGCTGCGCAATCGTCGGCGATCCGCTCCGGGCTGGCGCCACCGAGACGTGTGTTGAGCTCAAGTTCCACTCCGCTCCGCTGCCCCGCATGAACGCAAATATTGCTCGACAAACTCAAACGCGGCCCGGTCGCGTTCGCCCGCCGTTTTGTCGATCACTGTTCTTAGCTCTCCCATCTTGTGCGAAATCTGATCCGCTGGCAACCACTTCACCCGGCTGGCGAGAATCGCTGCTTCGATAACGGCCGCTTTCGCGCGGTTGAGCCCGAAAAACAGCCGTTTTTGGCCACTTTGCACGACTCCGCAGTGAAACTCCGGCCGCTCGCCAGCCAGTTCGACGTGTTGCACTTCAAGGGTGAACCACTGACAGCAATCCGCCAGCACGGCGCCGTGGGATGTTTCTTCGAGATCGGGCGGCTGCGTAAGGCCATTGAGCGCCGCCTGAGCGATCAGCAGCACATCATCCGTCACATGCAAGATGCAGCGCCGCTCGCGCAGCAGATTGGCGTAGGTGACCGAGGTGGGAAACGGTCGCAAAATTGCACGCGTCAGCGGCATGTCGACAATCGGCCCCAGCGCAGCGATGTTCGTCGAACCGTCGGCATTGGTGGTGGTGACCACGCCTTCAAGAATGGCGCCATCAAAACCGTAGCGATTGAGCATCTCTGTTAGCCGCGGGAGTTCCTCCCGCGCGTTTGGAATTGATGATTAACGGAACCTGAGAAAACGCGCGGGCCAGTCCTAGAGAACGGGGCCCCGCGGCTAACATTCCTTCAAAAAATTCGCGAGCAGGTCGAGTCCCGCTTCGGTCAAAATGGCTTCGGGGTGAAATTGCACGCCGACGATCGGCCGACTGCGATGCGCGATCGCCATCACGATGCCATCGACCGTTTCGGCGGTGACTTCGAGTTCATCGGGCAGCGTGGCGCGATCGACGATGAGCGAATGATACCGCCCAACGCGCAGCGGCGAGGGCAAGGCGGCGAAAAGCCCCCGCCCGGTGTGAACAATCTCCGACGCCCGCCCATGCACCGGCTGCGGCGCGCGGATGATGCTCGCCCCGAACGCCGCGGCAATCACTTGATGGCCCAGGCACACACCCAACAGCGGCATGTTCTCCGGCAGCGCACGCACAATGTCGAGCGAGCTACCCGCTTCACTCGGTGAGCACGGTCCCGGCGAAATCACCACCGCCGCAGGCGCGACACGTTCGAGGAGCGCTCGATCGACGACATCATTGCGCACGACCATCGTCTCCTGCCCCAGCACTTGAAAGTACCGGGCGAGATTGTGGACGAAACTGTCGTAGTTATCAATCAGAAGAATCATTGGTCAGATGAGCACCTCAACGAGTCCACGGGCCTTGTGCCAAGTCTCTTCATACTCGTTCTGCGGCACAGAGTCGGCCACGATGCCGCCGCCGACGGGGGCTTGCCACCAGCCAGCGGTGGCGGTGAGGGTGCGGATCAAAATGCTCGAGTCGAAGGCGCCGTCGAAACCCCAGTAGGCGAGGCTGCCGCAGTAGGCGCCGCGGGCGGTGGGTTCGAGTTCGGCGATGATTTCCATCGCACGCACTTTCGGGGCACCCGTAATCGAGCCGCCGGGGAACGCGCCGCGGAGTAGATCGCAGGCGTCGAGACCCGTGCGCAGGCGGCCTTCGATCACGCTGACCAAATGCTGCACGTGGGCGTAACGCTCGAGCCCGCAGAGCGTGGAAACGCGGACCGATGTCGGCGTGCAAGTGCGCGAGAGATCGTTGCGCAGCAGGTCAACGATCATAATGTTTTCGGCCCGGTCCTTCTCATTAGCAGTCAGCTCGGCGCCGAGTCGGCGATCTTTGAGTTCGTCCCGCCCGCGGGGACGGGTTCCTTTGATCGGCCGCGTTTCGACTTCGCCGTTGCGCACGGACAAGAACCGCTCCGGTGAAGCGCTCGCAACTTGCACATCGCCCAGATCCAAGTACGCCGCAAAGGGCGCCGGGTTCTGCCGCCGTAAGCGCAGGTAAGTTTCCGCGGCGTGCTGCTGTTGCGGGGCGATGAGCCTTTGCGCGAGGTTCACCTGGAACACATCACCGGCGTGGATGTACTCGATCGCGCGGGTGACGGCCGACAAGTAAAGCGCTTCGCTGAAGTTGCTGCACACCTGCTCGCCGTGCGGCGTGCTGTAGGTTGGCGCCACGAGCGGCTGTTGCGGCGGCGGACCGGACAGCGGCCGCGGCGGTTGGGTGATGCGCCACTTCAGCCATTCGGCCCGTTCGATGGCCCGCTGCCGACGCTCGACCGAATCCTCCTTCGGCCAGCCATGCGAAATGATCCATGCCCGATTCTGCTGGTGATCGAATGCGATCATGGCGTCGTACAATCCCACCGCAATCGCGGGAAGGGGAAATTCGTTGTATTGGGTCGCCGGCACGCGCTCGTAACTGGCGCCAAGATCGTACGACAGCAGCCCCGCGGCTCCACCCTGCCACGGCGGCAAACCTGGAATTGTTAGCGCCGCGAAGCGCTGCACGTAACGCTGCACTTCGCACAACGGATCGGCGGCGCCAACCGGATGCGTGATCCAGCCAAACGGATCGGCCGCGATGAACGAGTACCGGCCAAGTGTCGGGTGGCCAATCGCGCTATCGAAAAAAATCGGCCGCTGCTCGGTCGCCAGCGCGCGGAACACGTCCACCGGCGCGGGCGCCGGAGACAGCTCGATCACTTCGGCGAGTTCGTGCGCCTCGTTCATGCGGGCGCCTCCGCATCCGCAGCGCCCTTCGGCGGTCGGCCGGTCGCTAAGTAGTGCCGCTCCTCGGGCCGCGTGAGATAACCCCAGTCGAGCGCTTCATCCTGTTCGTACTGCTTGCCAAGCGTGTTGGCGGTGAGCGCCTTGCACAACTCGTAACCCAAATAAAACGCGTGCGACGGATTCAAGTTCGCGGGCGCCCCGCCCGCTTCACCGCTGCGGGCAAGTTCCGCAAACAGGGTGAACGGGTCGGCGTGATGCAAGTGTAATCCGCGCCCCACCAGATGCACCTCACCCTCGGCGGCGAAGAGGCGATAGTTGTTGTCCTTCACGGCGCTGGCAAGTTCGGCAATGTCGGCCTTTGCGATCGGCGTGAGCTTTTCATCGCGCAGCGCAACAAGTTGCGAATCCACATGCTTCGGTGGCGCCCCCACATGCGTGGCGTACCGCACTAACCGCCGGCCGAGATCGCACTCCCGCACGCTGCCGCGGGCCCAGTTGATAACCTGCGTGGTGAGTACGCTGCGGATGCTTTGCTCCTGGCAGAAGCCGAGCAGCAGCACGTTCACCCCGGCGGAATCCACCTCGGTCAGCTCCGTGAGATTGCCGATGCCCATCAGCATTTCCGCATCGGGATACCGGCGGCGCGTTTCCAAATACCGGCCCAAACTGTTCGCGAAGCCAAAACCGATCGGTTCGAGAATCGGGTCCAGCCGCTGCGGCACATTGTGCGATGCGAGAAACTCGATCGTCTCATCGAACCCACCGAGCGTGTGCGGATCGTCGGGGATGGCGACCACTTCGCATCCCCAATCGATGGCCGATTCCCGGTTGCTGCCGTTGACGCTTAGCACCAGTTCGGCGCCCGCTTTCACCCCGGCGGCAATTTCCCGCGGGTTCAAACTGTCGATCGAAACGCGGAGGCCCAAGTCGCGCAGCGCGCCGACCGTCTCGCCGACGCCCGCCCAATCGGCGCCCGGATCACAGCCGACATCAATCACGTTCGCCCCATCCGCCGCGAGCTGGCGCGCTTGGTGAAGGATTTCCATCAGCGTGATCCGCGGGCAGTGGTTGATTTCGGCGATGATCTCGATATCGTACGGCCCGTACTCCGCCGCTTGCGGCTTGGCGCCGAAAAACTCGGGAATGCGTCGCAAATCGCGCGGCCCACGCTCCACAGGCTTCCCGCAAGCGGACTCGATGGGCGCCAAATCACCGTGGCAGTACCCCGGCACAATCACCCGATCCACTTCCGCCGGCACAGCAATCCGGCGCGCAATCCACTCCGGTGTCATCAGCGCCGCAACGGTGATCGGCAGCACTTCGATTGAAGCGGTGAAGCCGCGGTCGACGCTGAGCGGCTCAACAACTCGCCGCAGCGCGTTCTCTGCCAGTCGGCCGGTGATGAAATGGATGTGCATCAGCTCACTTCACCACATGCGGCCCCGCGAAACCGCCGTTGATGGCGAGCGTTTGCCCCGTAATAAAATTCGCGGCGGGGGAGGCAAGGTACAGAGCCGCCGCGGCGACGTCGCCCGGTTCTCCCCACCGGCCCACCAGCGCTTCCCGCTGGGCGCGTTCATCCCAAGTGCCGCTGGCCGTTTCGCCCCACTTGGTGCGGATCCATCCCGGCGCCAAACAGTTCACGCGCACTTGCGGCGCGAGCGACCGGGAGAGCGACTGGGTAAAACTCATCACACTCCCCTTGATGGCGGCAAACATTTCGCCGCTGTCTCCTTCCATGCCGAAGGTGGCTTGATCCCACCCAATCGTCAGCACCACCCCCCTGCCCCGCTCGTGCATCCGGTGCCCCACCGCCCGGCAGCACGCCATCGTCCCGCGGACATCCACGCGCCACAGCAGCTCTAGCTTTTCGAAGAACGAAAACTGCGCGTGCTCACCAGTCAACACATCGGCGCCAGCGCAGTGCAGCCAAATGTCAATCGGCTTTCGGCGCCACGCTTCGCGCACCAGCCGGCTGCAATTCTCCAGCGATGACAAATCCGCCAGCACGGTGTCGCACGCGCCGCCAAGGGCGACAACTTCATCCCGCAGATGGTGCAGCGCCTCGCGATTCTGGTGCGCCTGAATCACCAAACTTGCCCCCGCCTGGGCGAACCGCAGCGCGCAAGCCCGCCCGATCCCCGACGAAGCGCCGGTGACAACCGCGTGCAGATCGGTGAGTTCGGGAGTGGAAATAGTGGTGCGCTAAGTTTTGAGTTTGGGTGGCACTGTCCGGCTTGGCCGGCAGTGCGAAGCGGCCATTACAAACAAGTTCGGCGGCACCCACTGCCGGACTAGCCGGGCAGTGGCACACGCCAATCAAGCCAATTGTAATCGAACCGAGTGAAAGCGTCTTGTCACTCGGCAACGAGTTGTTCGGTGGCGGTCACCAGCCGGCGTTGTTGTTCGGCGAGGCGATCAAGTTCCTGCCGGATGGCGGCAGGTTCAGCTGTCTCGCGGTGGGTGCTCCAAAATTTCGTGCGGCTCTGGATTCGGGCCTGCATTGCGCGAATCATCCGCAGTTCGGCCAGCTTATCCACAAGCGGCTGTTGCCCCGGTTGGCCTTGTTGCTCGCCCGGCGGCGGCGATTTTTTCGCCTGCTGCGATTCAATCGCCGCGTCCACGGCGTCCACGGCATCGGAGAGCGAATCGATAATCTCCTGCTCGACTTGCTGCGTGATTGGCCCGAGTTCAGCAGTTTTTAGCCGCGCCGCGACTTGCAGCATATCCTCACGAATCTGGCGGAGCGCTTCGAGAAACGCCACCGACTGGCCATCTTCGGCGAGCAGCAACAGCGTCCGTTCGGCCAGCGTAATGGTTTCGGCCTGCCGATCGGCAAGCTGCAGCGCGGCGATTTCGTACTCCCGATCGCGCTCCGCTGGCGAGGCGGCGAAGCGCTTGGCGGTTTCTTCGCGGAGCGCCGTTTCTTGTTCCAGCATCTGCCGCAATCGCGTGCCGAGATCCGCGAGCAACCGCGCCAGTTCTTCTTCACGCTGCTGGCGAAGTTGTTCTTCGATTTGCTGCTTGGCAAGTTCGAGTTGTTGCTCGGCGTCGAGCTGTGGTTCTTGCGCCTGCTCGCGCTGGCCTTTCTGCAGTTGGGTTTGAGCTTGGCCCATCGACTTGGCGGCAGCTTGGAGTCGGCCGGCGGCGTCGCTAGGTTGAGATTCATTGGGTGATGGATTTCCTTCACCTTCTGCGGGCGTTTCAGGCGTTGGGCCGGGATCGCTGGGGTTGGCCTGTTTCGCTTCGGCTTCCAGCGCCTTCGTCTCAGCTTCAAGTTTCGCCTGTTCATCAGCCGCTGCGCCTAACTCGGCGCCGCGGGCGACCTTTGAGCGGACGTTACGCTGCTTACGAAGGGCATCGCTAATGCCTTGCTGAAGTTTTTTTAGCAGCGCCTTGCGGGCGGCTTCCTCGGCGATGCTGGGATCTTCGAGCAGCGTGCGCAAGACTTCACTCAGCTCGGCGGTGATTTGCTGTTGATCGCGAATCGCCGCCGCGAGCTGTTCTTCTCGCAACAGGTCCACCAAGCTCGTGAACTTCTCGGCCAGAGCCAAATCTTTACTTTGCTGCACCGCGCGCCGAAGTTGGGCAGCACGGGCCGGATTCTCGGCGTCGCTCAGCTCCGCGATGCGCAGGGCTAGCACTTCCATCCGCTGATACCGCTCGGCAAGTTGCCGTTGGTCGGCAGCGAGCGTGGCGGTCTCCGCAGCGGGCGCCGACATCGTGCACGCGATCGCTAAGCAGAATACTATCGACCGTAGATGGAATGTCGGCGACATCATGTTATTCCAGCAGTAGCTCCCGGGCTTGTTCGCGGCGAATCTCTTGCGTCTTGCCGGTGAGCGAGCGTTGTTCGCCGATCAGCCCGCGGAGCGTGGTGACGATTTCATTGTACGTCTCCAGCGCTTGCATGCGAGCCAAGATTCGTTCGAGCCGAACGATGGTCGTGGTCGCGCGGGCGGCGAGACTGGCAGTCGGCGCCATTTCTGCCTTCGCGGCGCCGAGCAAGTCAGCCGCCAAGGGACCAATCGCGTCGGTCACTTCTTTCCGCAGAGGTTCGGCGATGCCACGCTCCACGCGGTCGACCAACTGCGTGTTGCCGATGCGGTTATTCTGCAGTTCTGCAGCGATCAGGGAGAACGCCTCGGCGATACTGCTGATGTCTTCGCGGACCTGCTGGGTATCGACACCAAGTTGGGCCAGCCGCGAAGGGGCATTCTCGGGGTTAACTTCCGCCAGCCCGAAGGCAACCCGGCGCAGATCGGCGATACTTTTCTCGAATGACTGCCGGAGGTTGATTTCGCGTTCACCCAATCGGCTCACCAGTTCCTCGGGCGAGACAATCTCGAACTCGATCGCAGCGCTCTTGGTCGCTTCACGCAGCGGCGGCAGGTCGCAGCCGTCGCGCACTTCCACTTGGAGCGTCAACTTCTCGCCCGGTTCCAACGGGCGCCGTAGCCGCTCGTCGCGGTTCCGCAACGTCAACAGATCAATCACGCCGAGTTTTACCCACCGCTGCTGATCGGAATCAGCATCATTTAGCAGGGCCCGTTTGCTCGGCAGCTCGGTTCCGCGCCGCAGGGAGAGGAGCACTTCGCGCAAGCCGTGATCGTCTTCGGCCACCAAATCGAGCGGCGCCCGAGCTTCAGGAGTAATCGCAAGGCCGATCCCCGCGAGCGCAACACTGATGGTCGGCGGCGTGTCGGGCGTCACGGTCAACGGTAACACATACGGTTCACCGCTGGAAATGTCGTACTGATCGGTGATGCCAATCTGCACTCGGGTGCTTTCGCGCAGCACACCCAGCGGGATGCGAAGTTGCATGCGGTCGGCGGAAAGCTGACCGGTGCGCGGCGTCTCGGAGCCACTGGCGCTCATGAGTCGCACGCTGGTTTTGGCCAGAGGCGCACTCGCTTGAGCGGAAAGCTCCACCATCGAGCCCGCCGGTATCTCACCGATCGCGCTGATGCTCAACGTGCGTGCAGCGCTGTGCAGATAGCTGGCGGGAAGAATTTCAGCCACGATTTCAGAGAGCGCCGGACGGGGTGAAACCTCCAGCCGACATGGCCCCAGTCGTGCATCGCCGCCGCTGAGCGTGAAATCAAGCGACTCGCTGACCCGTTCAAACTCGTGCCGGAATTGCAGGCTTTCAGCGGCGGCCGAATCGCTGCTTCCGACGCGGGTCAGGTTCTCGCTGCGAGTCCGGCCGGAACTCGTACGGGTGCGCATTTCCACGCTGCTTGGCGCCACATGCCCGCCGGTTCGATCGGCCAACACGACCAATCGAAAGCGATCATCACGGGCAACACGTTTGATCCACAGGCCCGAGGGTTCTTGCTTGAAGCCCACAAGCGATAAGGCGACGCGCCGCGGCCACAGGTCCGGCGACAGCGCCAACCGTCGTAGATAAACCGATAGCGGTTGCAGCATGAATGCGCCCAGTAGAATCGTGCCGAGACCGAGAACCAAGCTCAGTCGCCGCCAGTTCATTAGGCGCCGCTCATTCACCAATGAGAATCGCGGCAAGCTGCGAATCTGGGAGGCGGCCTGTTCGGTCGTGATGCGCAGCAGGGTGCGCTGGGTCGCGTCTTCCACAGGGGGACGCTCGAGTTGCTCCACCGCGGTGATGAATCCATCGCCGAGTTCCGGGCGCCGGCGCACGAGCGCGAGCGCCAGTTCCGCATCGGAGAACTTGCGTCGTAGCCGCGGCAAAAGGCGAACCAGCACCCACGCGGCCGTGCTGCCCAGCACCACCAGCCATAACCCTTTTCGGACCGCAACGCTTGGTTCAAGCAGCCAATCGACCACAAATCCCAGCCAAAAGAGCCCGATCAACAGCGCGCTGGAAGTGAGCACCACTTCGCGCCGCACGGCCGATTCAAGCTGGTCGCGATGCGCAGTAAGTTCGGACCGCAGCACGTCGGCGGCGTCGTGAGGCGGCGTGATGAGCGGTTCGTCGGTCATGCGAGGCTCCATAGTCGTCGGAGCAGCCAACTAGAAATCAGCGCGCAGCCCGCGGTGAGGAGTGTGCCGAGCGACCAGTTGCGGGCGAACTGGGCATCGGGGCTGCCGAACGTCAACTGTCGCTCTTCGCGCGATGGAATTGCCTCGGCGAGGGCGGGCAATTGTGGGCCACCGCTGAGGGCCAGCGCCGGCGTGGCGTAATAGTTGCCCCCAGCCGCGCTGGCGAGTGCGGCCAGCAACTTGGCGTCCCGCAGTGTGTCGCGGCTTTCCAGCACGGGGAACACCACTTGGCTTTCCGCGGCGAGGGGCTCGCCGGTCCCTAGCCCAAGTTCAGCTTGCAGTGGTCCCACCGTCGCGGCGGGGAACTTCGCTTCGTAGGCCCCGCGCTGAGCGGCGTTCGGTTTCAATTCTACGGGCGTCGCTTGGCCGCCACCCGCACTGAGTTGTGCGACCAGTGCCGCAGGAATTGATTCGCCTGCACGTCGCCGTAGCGTGGCGCGGAGCGTGATCATTTCACCCATTTCGTAGCGCTCGCGCTCGAAGACCAGTTGGGCGCCACCGGCGCCACGCACCAGTCGGCCTTGTGAAACGTGTCGCAGGAGTTTCGTGAAGAGCCCGGTGAACAAATCGGGCGAGGCGCCGCGCAATCGCCAGCACTCGCTGCTGCCGATGAAAAACGTGCGGCCGCCTCCGTAGAACTGCTCGGCGAACAGCACTTCGGCGCGGGCGTCGGTTGAATCAGCCGCCGGGGCGAGCGTGGCGTACACGGTAGCACCGGGCTTCGGTGTCGTGGCGGGGAAGGCGCCGTACAGGCCCGTGAAGTTCTCCCACGCCTTGCGGCTTTCGGCGGCGCTGCCGGCCAGCCAGAGGAACTCGGCCGACTCGCCGGCGCGAGTAAGTTGCACGGGCCGCGGCTTGGGCCGATTGCGAGGTGGTCCGGCGACCAAGAGCAGATTGTCGGCGAAGTCGACGGGCGACAGTCGCGCAAGCTCACCAAACGAACGCTTCTGCAGAATGCGCGGCATTTGCACCGGACCAGGCGCGATAATCAGCCCGCCTGCTTCGTCCGCCACCCAGCGAATCAGCGCCGCCTGTGTCGGCGCCGGAAGCTGCGCCCAATCGAGATCGAACGCCACAATCGCGTCGTACCGGTCGAGCGCTTCTTCATCGGGAGGAAAGTCAGTTCGCTCCTTGGAGTCTTCTGCGGTTGAAATCTCGGTCGCCGATTGCAGCAGCACATCGACGGCAAATGTTTTGTCGCGGCGAAGCTGGTTTCGTAGGAAATGAAAATCGCGAGACGGGCCACTAGCGGCGAGGAGCGTGCGGACAACCTGCTCAACCACCAGCACCTTGGCGGCCTGTACGTTATCGCTGCGAAGTTGCTCATTCGCGAGGCCGCTGACCTCGACACGGTAGAGGTATTGTCCCGGCCCCGGAGGACGATCATTGATGCGCACCGGCAGCAGTGATTCTTCGGCCGTGAAGCGGAGCGTTTCTTGGCCGAGCAGAGTTTCATCCCCTACGCTGCCTGCAAGCGGTCGGCGATACCAGCGGCACTCGACCCTCGTCGCGCCGGCCGCCGAGTTACTGGAAACAGGGGCCAGCACCATGGCGGAAAGCGTGATATCGTCGCCTGCGTAGGCGCGGGCCGGCGCTTGGAGATCGCGCACCATCAGGTTCGGCGGCGCATCAGTCGGGCCGAAGCCGATGGTGTGGGTCACCACTTCACGCTCTTTTGCCAAAGCCGCACTCGCCAGCGGGGCCGCTCCGCCGTTGTTGCGGCCATCGCTGCAGAGAATGATGCCAGCAAGTGGCGCATCGGCGTAACGCTGCAGGACGGCGCCGAGGGCATCGCCGAGTTTGGTTTCGGCGTCTCCGGGGGTGAGTTCAAACTTCGGGCTGCTTGACGGCTTAGCGGTTGCGGCTTCGGCGACATTAGCGCCCTCTGCGCCCTTGCCAACACTCAGCGGGCTAAGCTCTTCGCCGCAGCGGAAGAAGTCCACGTCGTGCTGGGTGCTAAGTTGGGAGAACAGCGGTGAAGAGTTCCAAAGTTGTTCCAACTCTTCGCCCCGCGTGAGCCCGCCACTTTGCGATTCGTTGTGGCTG
The DNA here is from genome assembly GCA_022841705.1 of Pirellulales bacterium. Lineage (GTDB taxonomy): Bacteria > Planctomycetota > Planctomycetia > Pirellulales > Lacipirellulaceae. The sequence goes on along the minus strand of JALHQZ010000001.1, from coordinate 1,026,030 downwards.
GCCGGCAGGGCCATGCTGAGGCTGCTGTCGGCCAGTACGACCACACGTGAGCGGCGGACATTCTCGACACCCTGCCGACGGGCGAGTCCGCCCAACATGCCGGCGAGTGCGACGATGGCAATCAGTCGCAGTAATAGCAGCGGAGCCCAGCGCTTGAGCGGCAAGGCGGCTTGCTCGCGGCGCGTGATGTAAAAGAGCGTGGGGACGAGCACCACGGCTAACAGCGCTGCCGTGATGGCGAGACCGGGCCACGCGGCCATTTCTGCCATTCCGTCCCATGAGTACCGCACGTTCTCGGCGACCACTTCGGGTGTGACGGCGGTTTGAGCCAGGAGCGAGGCGATCATCGGCGCGCCTCCGCCGTATCCGTAGCACGGGACCGAAGTCCCGTGCGAGCTTCCTCGCGCACGGGACTTCGGTCCCGTGCTACACTGGGCGGCCGCAAATAGCTGCCGGACAGCGCGAGCCATAGTTCGCCGATAACGAGCGCCAGCACGATCACTCCCAGCCACGCGGAGAGGGGTGAGTTCGCGCGGGTATCGGGCAGTGATTCGAGTTCTTCGGCGCTAAAGACGCTGAAGGTTTTATCGCCGCAGAGTTCGCGAAGTTGCTCCAGCGGCGTGATCGCCAGCGCGCTCTCGCGCGGGTCGAGATTCACTGCGACGAGTTGTTCGGGCGCATCGGCAACAGGGCCTTCGATGCGATAGACGCCGCCTACTAGTACAGGACCAGCGGGTGGTGAAGGAATTTCCGCGGCTGTGACGGCGCGGAAGCGGCCTTCGTCGGCGACTTGCACGGTGGCGGTGGGCAGTGCGGCGAGCGGTTCGCCGATAAGTTGGTCATGTTCCGCAAGCCGCGGCGCCGCGAGTTGGGCGGCGATCTCGTTCACAATCAGCGGGAAGTACGGCAGCGTGCTGAGGTTGCTCCACGGTTCTTCATCGGCTGAGCTGTCAGTGGTAGAGCTGCGAGCGGTGGACGTGAGCAAAGTCACCAGCGGACCGGGGCGTGAGTGATCCACCACCAACAGCGGAGCGCCTGTGTGCGTGCGAAGTGGAATCTCCATTCGCTCCGGCGACTGCTGTTGTTCGAGCGAATGATGGTACAGCACTTGGGTGAGCGGAACAAAACTCTCCCGCGCGGTGGTGAGCACCTTGGTGAGCGGATGCTCTGAGACCTGCACCGCTGGGGCGCCACTCGGTGGAGCGCTCGACTGGGTGGGTAGTCCGAGCCGCCACGGCGCAAGCGAGAGCTCACTGCCTCCCAGTAGGTTCGCGTTGTAGAACGAGCGGTCGCAGTGCGGACCAAATTCCCAGTACACGCCGCCGCCGGACTGAAGGAAATCCTTCAAGCGCTGGGCGAAGGCGAGGTCGAGCCGGGGGGCGTCGAGCACAAACACGGCGGAGTACGCATTGAGGTCTGTGATCTGCGACACTTCGTTCGCTGCTACCAGCTTTGGCGCCCAGCCTGTCATTACCGCCGAGCCGGGTCGCAGCGCGGTGGCGTAGACCAAACTCTCGGCCGCATCGCCCACCACCAGCACCGAGCGGCGCGCCGCCAGCAGCACGCCGCAGTGCCGCTGGTTATCGGCTTCTAGCGCGTCAGCCGGGAGCGCGACTGACAAGAGATGGGCGCCGGGTGAATCGAACCGCACCGGGGCCGTTCGGCGGACGCGTTCGCCGGCGGCGAGCGCCGGCAGCGGGCTCAGCGGCAAGCGCTGTTGGTCGGAGAGGAGCTCCCAAGTGGTGGCGGGGGCGTCGCTCACACCGGCGTTGCGCACTTCTACTTCGAGCCGCATTTCCACGCCTGCCGCCCGTGGACCGGGTGCGAGTTGAAGAGATTCGACCACCAAGTTGGCGTGCGGCTCGCGCGCGCAGGCAATGAAGTTTACCGCCGACGCAGCAGCCGAAAGCTCTTGCGTCACCTTGGCGAGCGCTTCGGCGGGCGCGACGCTTTGCTGGCGGAAGTCGCTGAGCACGTACACGACGGAGCGCTGGCCCGCGGGCGTTTGCTGGCAGAGCCGCTGCACGACGGGCAAGCAATCGGCGAGCGGCAGGGAGGTTTCACTCAACGCGAGTCCGCCGAGTTGCCGCTCGGGTGAACCGGTAGACAAATCAGCGGTGACGACGGGGCTGACTTCTGTAGCACGGGACCCCGCTTTGTTTGGGCTAGGGCCCGTGCGGCCTTCAGTTGAGCTTGGCTCGTTACTTGAACCAATTCGCACGGGACTTCGGTCCCGTGCTACCAATGCGCAATCCGAAAGCCTGACAACCGAGAGCCGTTGGCCTGATCCGCTCAGCGCCGCGGTTTCCACCAGCTTTTCGAGCGATTGCTTCGCAACACCCCACACATCGCGCGGCGCGCCAGTTTCGCCCATCGAGAAACTATCGTCCAAGAGCACGATGTGGTGCGTTGGCTCGGAGGCGAACCATCGGGCGAGCGCACTGGAGACGAGTGGCCGCGCGGCGATCAGGCCCAATAGCGCTACGAGCAACGCGCGAGCGGCCATCAGCAGCAGGTCTTTAAGCCGCACCCAACTGCGCGACTTGCGTTCGCTTTCCACCAGCAGTTGCATCGCGGCCCAGCGGATGGGCTTGCGTCGGCGGAGATTGAGGAGGTGCACCGCAATCGTCACCGCCGCGAAGAGGGCGCCAAGTGCTAACAGCCACGGAAAGGTGAGCGCCACCGCGTTACCCTCCCCGCCGTTTGAAATACCGGCTCGAAAGCAGAGCCGTCAGCGCGGCGTCGAGCGGCGTGCTGGTGCGGAAGAGGGCGTAATCGGCGCGGATGGCGGCGCACTGTTCGCGGGCCGTCTGTAAGAACTTCTCGAGCGCCGCCAGATAACCGGTCCGCAGGGCGGCGGGATGGCACTCTAGCAGTTCGGGGCCTTCGAGGTGTTCAAACCGCGCCGGGTCCTCGAACGGAAAATCGAGTTCATCATCGTCCAGCACATGCAGCACAACAATGTCGTGCCCACGGCTGGCGAAGGCGTTGAGGCTCGTTCGCAACTGAGTGAGATCGCCGAGCAAGTCGGACAGCACAATCACCACGCCGCGGCGGGGCAAAGCGGCGGCCGCATCGCGGAGGACGCTGGTCACATCGGTCTTGGGGCCCATCGGCGGCAAGGCGAGCGTGGCGGCGATGTCGTTCAAGTGGCCGCGATGCGAAGAGAAGGGCAGCCGCGTGCGGACTTTGCTATCGAAGGTCCAGCAGCTCACCGCATCGTGTTGCCGCAGCAGGAGGTAGGCGATCGCGCACGCCGCCGTGGCCGCATACTCGTGCTTAGTCATGGCGCCGCTGCCGTAGGACATACTCGACGAGCAATCGACCAGCAGCGTGGCCCGCAGGTTGGTGTCCTCTTCGTACCGCTTGACATACAGCCGATCTTGCCGGGCCCACACTTTCCAATCGACGTCGCGCAGGTCGTCGCCGGGCGTGTACTGGCGGTGCTCGCGAAATTCCAGCGAGTTGCCGTAGAACGGACTGCGGTGCGGCCCACTCAAAAATCCTTCGACGATGTGGCGAGCGCGAATCTCCAGGCGCCCCAGCCGACGGATCGTTTCAGGAAGCGAGTAGCCCGGCGAAACGGGGGTCATTGCTCAATTGGTCGGCCCGGGTGGGGGTCGCCTTCAAGAGGTCTTCGATCACTTGGTCGGTTGTCACACCATCGCTCTCGGCCGCGAAGTTCAGCACCAGTCGATGCCGCAGCACCGGCGCGGCCATCGCTTGAATGTCTTCCAAGGCCACGCAGGGCCGACGGTTCATAAGCGCCCGCGCCTTGCCGCCGAGAATGAGGTACTGAATCGCCCGCGTGCCGGCGCCCCACGCCAAATGCTGCTTGGCTTGGGGAATTGCTTCCGGTTCGCCGACGCGTGTGCCGCGAACCAAGGCGACGGCATACTGCACCAAGTGTTCGCTGACCGGCGTGCTGCGCACCAGCTCTTGCAGGGCGATGACTTCTTCGAGTGACAGCATCGCCTCAATCGTCGGCTGGCCCGATGCAGTAGTGCGGCGGGCGACTTCCACTTCGTCACTGAACGACGGATACCGCACCAGCGCCTTGAACATGAACCGATCCTGCTGCGCTTCAGGCAACGGATAGGTTCCTTCTTGCTCGATGGGGTTCTGCGTCGCCAGAACCATGAAGGGATTGGAGATTCCGTGCCGAATGCGGCCGACGGTCACCTGGTGCTCTTGCATCGCCTCCAACAGTGCCGCCTGGGTCTTCGGTGGCGTGCGGTTGATTTCGTCGGCGAGGATGACGTGCGAAAAGATCGGCCCGGCGAGGAAGCGGACTTCGCGGGCGCCGGTCGACTTGTTCTCTTCAATAATATCCGTGCCGGTAATGTCCGCCGGCATCAGGTCGGGCGTGAACTGAATGCGGCTGAAGGTGAGATTGAGCGACTGCGCGAGCGAACTGACCAGCAGCGTCTTGGCAAGGCCCGGCACGCCTTCCAACAGACAATGCCCGCGGCAGAAGAGGGCAACCAAGAGCAGGTCAATCACTTCGCTCTGGCCGACCACCGCTTTGGCAAGCTGCGATTTGATGGCGCCAGTGGCGGTGGCGAGGCGGTCGATGGCTGCGTCGGATGGGGAATCGGTCACGAAGTGGGCTCCGGGAATCGGGGTGCGACCTTGAATCACGTCGCCCAATTCTAATGCATCGCACGCCTGATCGCACGGGACCACGCTCTTTAGAGCCCCGGTCCGTTCAACTGAGGCGCTGTGCGCCCTCCGCGCCATTTCGAGGGCGCCGAGGTCGCTCTAGCGCGCTGCGGGACGTCCCGCTTCGGCTCAGTTCTGGGCGACCAAAATAATTCTTTTCAAGTGGCCACAAATCGCTTGAAGTTTCGTTGCGAATTAGTATACATAAGTTCACACCTAACGGGGATTCCTGTCCCGGCGGTGAAGCTCACAATTCAAGCGCCCACGCGGACCAAGGCTCAGACTCACACTGAGTGGGGGAGCGCACGCGCACTGCGTAGCCCGGGACCGAAGTCCCGGGCGCAACAGAAAATGCCCGGGACTTCGGTCCCGGGTTACTACGGGACGACCCATCGCTATGTTGACCGATTACGCCGCCGAGCAGGCTGTGCTCGGGAGTTTAATTCTGGATGCCAAGCCGTTCGCGCAAGTGGCCACCCAGCTTTCCTCCGCCGACTTCAGCGCGGAGCCGCATCGCCTGTTGTATCGGGTGCTGTGCGAACTGCACGCCGCGGACCAACCCTTTGACGTGCTGCTGGTGAAGCGTCGGCTGGAAGCGCTCCGCACGCTCAGTTCCACGGAGATCGTGCGGCTGCTGACCGAACTAGCGGAAGGCGTCTCCACCGCAGCCCACTTGCCGCAGTATGTGACGCTGGTTCGGGAAGCGGCCCAGCGGCGCACCTTGCTGCAGACGGCCGAGCGGATGAAGCAAGCGGCGCTGGCCGGGACACCCGTCGCCCAGATTGCCGCCGACTCCCAAACCAATCTCGACCACTTGCTCACCACCGACGTGAGCAGGAGCGCCCTCGGCGTCCTTTCGGCGGGCGCCGAGGGCGCGGGATTGAGCCGTCCGCAATCATCGGGGGCGTGCTGGAAGCCCTTTCCCACGGAGGTGCTCCCGGCCGGACTCGCCGACTATGTGCGGGCCGAAGCGCAGGCGACGGTGGTGGATGAATCGATGGTGGCGTTGCCGCTGCTGGTGGCGCTGGCGAGCGCCATCGGCGGCGCCAGGCAAGCGGGAGTCAAGCGCGGCTGGTACGAACCCTGCATCCTGTGGGGCGCGCTCGTGGCGCCCGCCTCCAGCGGCAAAACGCCCGCCGCCAGGAACGTGTTGAAGATCGTCCGCGATCGCGATCAGCAAGCGCTCGCCGAAACGCGCAGCCGACTCACCGAATATCACCTGCTGCGGGCGGCGTACGAACGCGAAGTTAAGAAGACGGGCGGTTCGGGTCTCCCTTGTCCCGAGCGGCCGCCGCAGCCGCGGTTTCACCTGCAAGACGCCACGCCCGAACAACTGCTCAGCGTGCTGGAAGATAACCCGCGGGGCGTGCTCGTGGTGCGCGATGAACTCTCCGGGCTGTTCGGCGGCTTTGGGCGCTCGGCGGAAGGCCGGGGCATGATGGAGCGGTCGCGGTATCTGTCGATCTGGTGCGCCGAACACCTGTCCGACGATCGCAAAACCACCCGCAGCCTGTACGTGCGGCGGCCCCATGCGTCGCTCAATGGCGGCGTGCAGCCCGAGCTCCTCTTCCGCTGCCTGGGAGACGATGACGTGGCGGCCGGATTGCCGGCGCGGTTTCTGTTCGCCTGGCCCCCCGAACAGCCGCGGGTGTGGAGCGAAACCGTCGTCCCCAGCAAGCTGCTCCGCCACTTGCAAACCGTCTTCGATCAACTGTACGCGCTGCCGATGAAGGCGCTGACAAACCACGAGGCGCCCGGCGAGGCGGCGCCCGGGAGCGACAACTCCGCGCCCGGCGAGACCCTGTACTTCACCCCTGAAGCGCGCGACCACTTCGCCAACTGGTACACCGCGACGCACGCCCGGCAACTCGATGCGACCAGCGGCGCGCTGCGGGCGGCGTGGGGCAAGCTGCCGGGGTACGTGGCCCGGTTGGCGCTGGTGCTGCAACTGGCCCACTGGGCCGAAGGCCAAGCGCCGGGCGCGGAAATTGATCTGCCGAGGTTGAAATTGGCGCTCACGCTTACCGACTGGTTCGCCGCCGAAGCCGCCCGCGTCTACCGGTTGCAGCATGAGGATCACAACGAGCGTGACTTGCGCCGCTTGCGCGAACACGTCTACCGCCGTGGTGGCCGCATGACGGCCAGGCAAGTCCGCGCGAATGTCCGCCCCTTCCGCACCATGCTCGCCGCCGAGCAAGCGCTCAACCGGCTCGTCGAGCAAGGCGATGGCCACTGGCAAACCATCGCGGGCGAACAGGTGTTTACGCTGGGCCAACCACGCCTAGCGCTGCCGCAGGCCGCGTAACAAATTCGTAGCACGGGACCGAAGTCCCGTGCGCACTTACTCAATCGACGATCTTACTTGTGATCGAGTCCGCACGGGACTTCGGTCCCGTGCTACCACCCACCAATTCACAATTTCCTTCCCTTTCATTTTTGGAGACGCGATCATGTTCATTACTCTTGAAGGCCTCGATGGCAGCGGCAAGACCACCCAGGCGAAACTGCTGGCCGAGTCGCTTCGCAAGCAGGGCTACGAAGTCAAGCTCTGCCGCGAGCCGGGCGACACCACCCTGGGGGAGATCATCCGCGGGCTGCTCGTCAATGGCGGCCCCGAACTGCCCGTGAATCGCTACGCCGAAATGCTGCTCTTCATGGCGGCTCGCGCGCAGTTGGTCGAGGAAGTCATTCGCCCAGCGCTCGATGAGGGCCAGATCGTCATCTCTGATCGCTACCTCCTCTCGGGCGTGGTCTACCAAGGCCATGCCGGCGATCTGGACCCCGCTGAAGTGGCCTGTATCGGCGCGTACGTCACCGATTTCCTCCAGCCCGATTGCACGGTGATCCTCGACCTCGATCCGGCGCTAGCCGAGCAGCGCCGGGGTAAACCGCGCGACAACCGGGAACGACGCATCCCGGCGTACTTCGAGCGGGTTCGCCTGGGCTATCTGCGTGAAGCAACTACCGATCCGATCCGCCGGAAAGTGGTCGACGCCTCGGGCGACCGCGATCACGTGAGCCAGTTGGTGCAAGAGGCGGTGCAGCGGCGAATGCAGGCGCCACTGAGACGCGCGGCGTAGGCTCGCTTCCGTAGTCCGCTCGCCCCACGTCGTCTGAACGAGGGCCCGTGCTACGGTTGGGGCAAGCGTGCTACGGTTGATGGCAAAAAGGGCGCGAGGACGCCGTTAGGAGTCTCCCTCACCGCTCAAAGATCGGCAAACAGTTCTTATCGAGCTGCAAGATCACCAAGTTCAGCGCCGTCGTGTATACGGCGCCGATGTACCCTTGGTTCCACATGTAGCCGCGGCCGGCGGGGGTGGGTTCTTCGGCGGCTTCGGTTAGCAGTTAACGCGACTGGACAGAATCAACAATTTGACGTACAATTCGTCTAGTCAAACTAGTCAAGGAGCCCTCCCATGCCCACCACCGAATGGTCCATCGCCGACGCCAAAAGCAAGCTTAGCGAAGTGCTCAACTTAGCGGAGCATGAGGCGCAGATTATTACGCGGCGTAATCGTCAGTATGTGGTGCTGGATGGGGCCGAGTATTTGCGGCTCAAGGGCGCCGTGCCGACGCTCAAAGAATTGATATTGGGCGGGCCCAGTTTGGAAGGGTTGGACTTGGCACGCGATCCGTCCCCTGATCGGGAGCTTGAGTTGTGAGAACCTTGGTTGATACCTGCGTTCTTTCAGAGGTTCAGCGTCCGAAAGGAGATCCTCGGGTTCGCGCGCGGTTGGCAGCGCTGGCGGAGGACGACATCTATCTCAGCGTCCTCTCGATGGGGGAAATCCGCAAGGGAATCGACAAACTTCGCCCCAGCGCGAGGAAACGTTCGCTGAACGCTTGGCACGCGCAACTTACCATGACGGCTGCCGAGCGAATTCTGGCGATCGACCTTGAGGCGGCGTTGATTTGGGGCGAGATCGCTGCGAAAGCGGAGAAGCGCGGCCGACCCATTCCGTCGATTGACGGCCTGATTGCCGCGACAGCATTACGGCACGGGTTGCGTGTGATGACGCGCAATGTCTCCGACTTCGAGCCAACCGGGGTGTTGCTCATCAATCCGTGGGAGGATGAATAGTAGCTTGTGTCCTCAACACGAGCGAAATTTCACTTGGTGTTCGGCGCACTCGGGTCGGAGGACCCAAGCTACGAACTCACCGCTCAAAAATCGGCAAACAGTTCTTATCCAACTGCAAGATCACCAGATTCAGCGCCGTCGTGTACACGGCGCCGATGTAGCCTTGGTTCCACATGTAGCCGCGGCCGGCGGGGGTGGGTTCTTCGGCGGCTTCGGTGACGAGCTTTGCGTAGGTGCTGCGGCTGTAGTTGTCCCACGTGTCGCCCCCTTCGCGGAACTGCACTTGGGCGTAGTAGAAGTGGGCGTAGTGCCAGTGGCCGTAGTTGTTTTGGTTTTGCGGGCCGAGGTGTTGGCGGCAGTAGGCCTGCATGCGAGGGACGAACTGGTCATCGTACTCGCCGGCGTTGTAGAGGGCAGCGACGGCGGCGGCGGTGATCGCGGGGCGACCGCCGCCTCCTTTCGAGCTGTACTGCACGCCGCCGTCGGCCAGCGTGCATTTGTGAATGTAGCGGACCGCCTTGTCGATGATCTCCTTCGGCACAGCAATCCCCGCGTTGCGGCAGCCGCGCAGGCCCTGCACCTGCGTGATGGTGGTCGAGCCTTCGTCGAACCCGTTGCCATCCTTCGCGCTGACGTATCCCCATCCGCCGGCCGCGGTTTGCGCTTGGCCCGTGAAGGTGACGGCGTTACCAAGCACCCGTAGCAGTTCCTCGCGCCGCTCGGCATCCTCTTCTTCGCCCAACACCTGTGACAGGAACAGCATGCCGAAGCCGTGGCCGTAGGTGTAGCGGTCGTCGCGCAGCGGATCGCCAATGAGCCCGTTGGGCCGCGCTTGGCTAACGAGGTAATCCACAGCCCGGCGAATCGACTCCGCGTGCTTGCCATGATTGGGCGTGGAGCCTTCGGCCAACAACGCCATGCCGGCGAGCCCCGTCATCGCCGCGGGATACCGGCCCTGCGCGTTCCAGTAGCCAAGCGGATGCTGCTTGCTCACCAGCCAATCGAGGCCACCTTCGATGACGCGGTCGATTTCGGTGTCGGCGGGGGCGGCGGGCGCGAGGGCGCAGCACGCGAGCAGGAGTGCGGTGGAGGCGAGAATCCGTTCTAAAGCACGCATCGCAGTCCCCGTAGCACGGGACCATAGTCCCGTGCGGATTAGTTACAGAAATGAGGCCTATTCAAATCCAGCGCGCACGGGACTTCGGTCCCGTGCTACCATGATGCCATGTCTTTCAATCTCGCAGCACCCCCTGGTTTTCGCGGACTGAATCCCTACGAACCCGTGACCGTTTATCAGCGAAGTCTGCCCCACTGGCGGCAGCGCAACGCGACCTATTTCGTCACCTTTCATCTGGCCGACGCTCTCCCCGCGGCGAAGCAGGCGGAATTAGCTGCATTCCGACGAGAATGGGAACTTCGCCACCCACCCCCGCGAGACGAGGCGACTTGGACCGAGTTTGTAAGGAGTATGTTCCTCAAGGTTGAGGACTGGATGGACGCTGGCTATGGCGCATGCTGGTTCAAGCAGCAGCGGTACTCCGGTGAGTTATCGCGAGCAATGCTGCATTTGCACCAGCAGCAATACGACCTTGGCTGCTTTGTAATCATGGCGAATCATTGCCATCTGGTGATTCGTCCGCATGAGGGATTTGATCTCGAAGAGATTGTCGGGGCCATCAAACGAGTTACCGCGAACTTTGTGAATCAGCATGAGCACCGTAGGGGTGAACTGTGGCAAGCGGAGTCGTACGACCGCATAGTTCGTGATGAGGAGCACTTGTATCGGGTGGTGCAGTACATTGGCGACAATCCACGCCGTGCCGGCATTCCGCAAGAATTGTGGGGGCGCTGGATCAATCCCGCGTGGCAAGCGGCGGGATGGGATTTTGTCCCTTCGTAGCACGGGACCGAAGTCCCGTGCGAACTACTTCAAGTGATGATTTCATGATTGAGTCAGTCTGCACGGGACTATGGTCCCGTGCTACGTGTCTCGACCGCACGGGACTTCGGTCCCGTGCTACACAAGCTAGTCATCATCCTGCTCCCCCGGCACGATGGCGGCGTCGAAGATGCGTTCGAGGCCGCGGCCGACGTCTTCCAGCTCGACACCGCTTTCGCGGGAGCGGGCGGCGAGGCCGAGGTCGGCGACCGGTTCGGGTGGGGCGGGAGTTTCTGTGAGCTTGAAGACGAGGCGGCTCTCGCCGAACTCGAAATGGACTTGCGGGGCGGCGCCTTGTTCGACGCGCAAGTTGTAATCGCCCACGGAGGCGTCGGGCAGGTCTTGTTTTTGGTAGACGAGCCGGCCGGAGGATTTTTCGATGGCGCTCACCTGTGAATAGCCGAGATTTCCGCCGACGGCGGCGCGTTCCAAGCGCGAGGCGAACAACAGTAGCGGGCTCGCAGGTGGTTGTTCCGGGAGCAGGCCGGCGCTGACGAGCTTGGCGGGTTGTGACCACAGCGGAACGCCAGTCGAGCGGTCGACCACCAGCATTTCGCCGTTGACCATCGGCCCGGCGCCGAGTGATTCGCCGTCAATTGCGAGCGTTTCTCCGTCAACTTTCCGCTGGGTGATAACGTAGTACCGGTCCGATTCCACCACGCATTCGGCCAGCTTCTCGGCGGGAAGCAGTCTGGTGGGCTGCTCGAACCGCACGCTGGCCGACGGAAGATCGATGAGCGTGAGTTTGCCATCGGGCGCGTGGCACAGCACTTCACCCGGCGCGACGCAGAGGATGTTTGTCTCGGGCGCGAGCATCACTTTCAGCAGTTCTTTGTCCGTGGCGAGATCGTGAATCGCGAGCGAGTTGTCGCGTTTGCTGCTGGTGCGAGTCGCTACGCGGCCGCTGAAGAGTTCGACCCACTCGCCGGTTGGGGTCTGCCATGCGCCAAGTGTGCGGCCGTCGCGGAGCGATAACCGGTTGCCCGCGCCTTGTTGGTCGCACACGAACAGCACATCACCGGCGCGGGCGATGCGTTCGGTCGAAATTCCGGTCCGTTCCCAGAGCAAGTTGCCGGTGAGCGGATCGAGCGCTTGCAGGCGGTTGCGTTCGGCGAGCACCACGGCGAGCGGCGAGACATCGGCCAAGAATTGCCGCTGGCCATCGCCGGAGGAACCGGGCGGGGCGTCGATCACCACGCTGCGGCGCGTACCGCGCAACCGGAACGGGAAGCGTCGTTCGGCGCCGAGTTGTTGGGCCGAGTTCCAGAGCGGCTTAGCGCCGCCCGCGGTGGTATCGAGGGCGATGGCGCCGGCGCCAAGGTCGAAAAACACCAGCTTGCCGAGCCGCCATAGGTTGGGCGCATTGGTTTCGCGCTCGCCGCCATTTGCGTAACGGCCCGAGAGGTTGCCGGTCCAGAGGGGTTCGCCGAATTCGTTCCACCCAACAAGCTCATCGCCGCTGCGCGAGATCGACCAGCGGCAGATGCTGCCCTGTTCGCTGGGAAAGGGGCCGACTTGTGACTGGCGCGACTCGATGACATTCCTCCAGCGCGGCGCGCGCGAGGAGCGTTCGCCACTCGTGCTGCCGCGGGTGTTGAGGTTGAGCTTCACGGCGATTTGCTGCTGGGCCCAACGCGTCGCCAGTTCGAAGGACTGCGAGGAGTTTGGTTGGGAACTATTGACGCTCGATAAGTCGCCCAGGAGGGTTGCTTCCAGCAACCGGCCGCGCTCGAGCAGTAGGTCTCGATAACGACCACGGAGCTCTGCGCCGGCCGGAAGTTCGGCGAACAATTGTGCGTTCACCGCTAACTCATCGACATTCAGATTCGCCAACTGTTCGCTGAGCTTGGACGCGACTTCAGCTTGCTGACGTTCGTCGGCTTCACGCTGCAGTTCACCGAGCGAGGCGGCGATCCAGCGGGAGCGCAGCGCCTGGTGCGAACGCGTGATATCGAGCAGTTCATCGGTGGCAGATGGCGCAGATGCCACGTCGCGGGCAATTACCACGGCGGCGGCGAAATCGCCGCGCTGTTGGGCCCAGCGGAAGCGCCAGGTGTCGAACTCGCTGCGGGCAATAGGATCGCGGAGCAGCGTGCGAAGCTGCGTTTCTTCAGCGGCCAAAAGCTGCGCGCCGGCGCGGATGGCGGAAAGGAGTGCGAGGCCCAACCGCTGCTGGGCGATGGTGTCGGTCGGCGCGGCGGACAATGCCCGACGGAATTCATCGGTGGCGCCGGAGATATCGCCGGCGATCAGCGCGGCTTCGCCCCGCACGCAGCGGGCGGCGGAGTCTTGCGGGTTCTTGGCGAGTGCGGCTTCGGCGCTGGCGAGCAAGCGGCGGGATTCATCGAGCCGCACCAACTGGGCGCCGGACTGCGAGTAGAGCGCGTCACCGCCCCACACCAAGTTGCCGAGGGGTTCGGGCAGATCGACTAGCGGTAGGCGCTCGATTGCGCCGTCCGCCAAGTTGACCGCGATCAGCGTGTTGGCCGAGGTGGGAACAAGCGCTTGCTCGCGTGCGATCAGCCCGCGACCGCTGAGCGTTTCGCCGGCGGTGAAGGGCGCCCGCCAGCGTGTGGAGGCGTCGCGGAGTTCAATCGCCCGCAGGCCGGTTGGCTCGGCGAGCACCACCACTTGGTCCGTTACGCCGAGCACCAGCGCGGCGCTCTCCTGCGTGGATTCCCAAATCATTCTGCCCGTTTTGCGATCGACGCAGTGGAGGGCGCTGCTTTCGGGCGAGGCGATCAACACGCGCTCGCCCACCACAGTGATTCGACTTTCTTGCCAGCCGGTTTCAGGCGACGAACCTCGTTCAGCCGCCAATTGCTGTTGCCACGCTTGCGGCGAACGGTCGTTGCGATCGTCCCGCGCGAGCGGGAAGCGGTAGACCCACGCGAGTTGCTGCTGGACCATATCGACCGCCACCACAAGACCGGCGCCGGTTGGACACATTAGCAGTCCTTGGGCAAAGACCGGCCGGACGCCGAGCATCCGCAGGCGGGGCGACGCAGAGACGCCGCGCTCGATGTTCACCAGGGGTTGCTTCCACAAGAGTTCGCCCGTCTGCGAATCAAGTTCCGCCAGTTGAACCGTTTGTCGCCATTCGAGCTGTACGAACAGCCGGCCCTCCACGCTCAGCGGCGGGCCTAAGAAAAAGGCTCCTTTCAGCAGCCCGGCAACGCTGCCATCGGCCCGCCACGCGGGCTTGAGGTCGGGACCAACGGCCCCCTTGTTGATTGCTAGAGCGGTGAGGCAGTTTGTTGGCGATTCCCAACCTTCTTCACCGCCGAAGAAGCCCTGGTTGGCGGTGAGTGACGATTGCGAGTTCTCGCGCGACCGAGGTTGGGCCGCTTCCAGAACGTAGATTCTCTCCCCGTCAGTCGCCAGTCCGAGGGCCAGTTTATTGAACCGCAGTTGGCGAATGAGCGGGTCGTCCACTTCGTCGCGCTGGTAAGCCCAATCGTCCTGCGTATAAGCCGGCACGCTATCGATCAGTGTCGCGAGTTCCGCGGCAGCGCTGCGGCGGCCGGTGCGGCGTTCGCACAACACTAGCTTCGTTGGCGTGCGTATCGCGAGGTATTCGCCCACGCTCAGCGGCGCCGCGGCGGGGCAACTGGCGAGACTTCGCTCGGCGGCAGTGGCGGCGTACTTCCGCCACCGCGCGTCTTGTTGAGGCGATGGCAACAGCGCCGCCTGCCACTGCGGCCACGCGTGCGGCAAGCCCGCATCGACAACAGCGTTATCGTCAGTTGCGGTGCTGTTCCGGTCGGCAACCGCTCGGAACGTCAATTGGCGGGCGGCCTCGGCGCCCTTGGCGCCACTTTCCGCCAGCAGTTCGCGGATGCGTTCGGCGGAGTCGATTCGCCCGCGGTCCGCTTCCCCCTGCGCCCACAGATACATGGCGAGTGTCCCCGCTTCGGTGGCGCTGTAACGCAGAGCCACTTTGGCGAGGTCCCGCAAGTCATGGCGTTCGATCGCTTGCGTGAGTTCGCGCTTCGCGCGGGCGCCAAACTGCAATTCGTAACTTTCGCGACCCGCCGGCGGCAAGTTCCGCAAGTGTTCGCGGCACTCGTGCTTTACACTGCGCAACAGTTCATCGCGAGGCGCCAGTTCGCGCAGCACATCGTCGGGCGTCTCAAGTAGCTGCTGCAGCCACGGCAGCGCTTCGCCATAGCGCTCATCGCGGAGGAGCTCTTCGAGCAGATCGAGCTTGCGCGATCGCTCGCGGTTGATGTTGAGGTGGGCACCGTAGTACAGATCGTGAAGTTCGCCGAAGGAGTCGTCCTTGGGGGGCGGATTGGCGGCGGGCGGGTCCGCGGCGAACGAGTTTCCACTCTCGAAGAACAGCGTGGCGACCGCCAAAAGCAGGCAGGCCGAGCGAGTTTGGACCGCGAACCCCACCGCAGAAGCGGCCGATTTGAGGGCCGAACGGAAGCAACTGGCAGTCAGCATGGGAGCGTGAACCTGCCGCCTGGAGGGAGCTATCGGCTACCGAAAGCGGCCGGAGTTTAGTTTTTTCTTGATTGTGAAGCAACGCTGGCTGGGGAGGGAGCAAATGGGGCGCCCAGGCGTTGGACGGGGCATTTTCCGGCCAAAAGGGGCACTTTCCGGGTTTAGCTCGGGCTCGCGCAGTAATTTTCTCCCTCTTGCACTCTATGCCGTAACTCGAAAGCTAGCAACAGTTTGCGGCGTCTCTGGCGGTTAGAAAAAGGGCGCCGGTGGGGAAAATTCTGCGAATTTCGCCACCTGTGCGGCCAAATGGGCTATGCTTTCGCGTCGAGCTCTGCCACGCGCCAAATCGCTGGGCCGTGGCATGCGAGCGCTGAAATACTCGGAAAATCTCGGCCGAAACCAGATTTTACCGCTTGTATTTTCGCTCCGCTGGCCGTTTAATCAGCACGGTCGCGGCCAGCGTTGGCTCGACGAAGCAATCGGTTTTTCCAGCATTTATCAGCGATTGGAGGATCCAACGACATGGCGAAAGCCGCCCCCCCTAAAGCCCCGACGAAGACAGAAATCTTTGCGAACGTTGCCGAAGCGACCGGCCTGACCAAGAAGCAGGTCGCCGCCGTATTCGAGTCGCTCGAAGAGCAAATCCAAAAGGCCCTCACCGGCCGGGGTGCTCCGAAGAACTTTGCCCTTCCCGGTCTCTGCAAGATTGTGCTTGTGCACAAGCCTGCTCAGCCCGCCAAGAAAGGCGTGCCGAACCCCTTCAAGCCAGGTGAACTGATGGACGTGGCCGCCAAGCCCGCCAAGAACATCGTGAAGGTTCGCCCGCTGAAGAAGCTCAAGGACATGGTCGCCTAATTTCGGCGATGAGTCCGCTTTGACCCTTACAAAAAACCGCCCGCTGGCTTTCAAAGCCCGGGCGGTTTTTTAATTGCTTTTTCCAAAAAAGAATAGTGGACGCGGATGAGCGCGGATGCAGCGGATCGACGCGGATGAAGGAAAAATTCAGGAACACTAATCAGCACTAATCGCCGCTAATCTGATTAGTGTAGGTTAGTGGCGATTAGTGTTCTTCTTTTTCTGACCCGCGTTAATCCGCTGCATCCGCGCTCCCCATTTTTTCTTTTCTTTCTCACGCTCGAACACGATGCGAATTTTGCTGCGTTATCTTCGGCCACACTGGAAGCTGATTACGCTGTCGCTGCTGCTCGCGGGGCTCGCGCAGATTTTGAATCTCGTCGATCCACTGATCTTTGGGCGGATTGTCGATGAGTACGTGGTGAACGCCGCTGGGCGGTCGGAAGGCGAGTTGGTGCGCGGGGCGATTGGGTGGCTGCTGGTAGCGGCGGCGGTGGCGGCGGCGGCAAGGCTCGCCAAGGCGTTGCAGGATTACGTGCTGCGGATTGTCGTGCAGAGCTCGGGGCGGGAAATCTTCAACGATGGCCTCAAGCAAACGCTGCGGCTGTCGTTCGCGGAGTTTGCCGACCGCAGCAGCGGCGAAGCGGTCGCCGTGCTGCAGAAAGTGCGGACCGATACGGAGCGGTTCATCAACGGTGTGGTGAATGTGCTCTTCACGTCGCTTGTTGGGGTGGGCTTTCTCATTTGGTTTGGCATCCGGCGAAGCTGGCTTCTGGTGCCGATTTTCACTCTCGGCGTGGTTCTGCTGGCGGTGATTTCGGGGCTGCTGAGCCGGCGGATCAAATCGATTCAGAAGGCGATTGTGCGGGAAACCTCCAAGATGGCCGGGCAAATCACCGAATCGCTCCGGAACATTGAGCTCATCAAAAGTTTGGGGCTGACATACTCGGAAACCAAACGGCTGAAAGGTTACACGCAGCGGATTTACGACCTGGAGCTGGACAAAGTGAAGCGCGTCCGTTCGCTGGCTTTCCTCCAAGGGACGGCGATTAACCTGCTTCGGCATTCGATTCTGTTCATCCTGCTGTGGCTCATCTTTCGGCACACGCTCTCCGCGGGCGAAATGATCTCGATGCAGTTTCTCATCGCGACGATCTTTTCGCCGCTGCAGGAGCTGGGGAACATCATCCTCAATTACCGTGAAGCGGAAGCCTCGCTGGCAAACTTCGGCGAGCTGATGGCCAAGCCAATTGAACAGCATCCGGAGGACCCCATCGACATCGGCCTCCTCGAGGAACTGCGATTCGACGACGTGGTGTTCCGACACCGTGGGGCGAAGGACAACTCACTCGATCACGTCTCGTTCGACGCCCGCGTCGGAGACACCATCGCGTTCGTCGGGCCCAGCGGCTCCGGCAAAAGTACGCTCGTGAAGCTGCTGGTGGGACTCTACCAACCGGACAGCGGCCGGGTGCTGATCGATGGCATCCCCTTCAACGAGTTGCGTTTCAACCGCATCCGCAAACAGTTTGGTATCGTCACCCAGGACCCGCAGCTCTTCAGCGGCACGGTGCGTGAGAACCTGAAGTACGTGGCGCCGGACGCGACCGACGAGCAGATGATCGAAGCTTTACGACGCGCCTCCGCCACCCAGGTGCTGGAGCGAACCGGCGACGGCCTCGACACGCGGCTCGGCGAAGGGGGGCTGCGCGTCTCCGGCGGCGAGCGCCAACGGCTTTCGATTGCCCGGGCGCTGCTGCGGAATCCGCGGCTGTTTATTTTCGACGAAGCGACCTCGGCGCTCGATTCCATCACCGAGCAAGAGATCTCCGCTGCCGTGCAGGAGATTTGCCAGCGGAAGGAGCAGATCGTGGTGCTGATTGCCCACCGGCTGAGTACCATCGCCCACGCCAACACGATCTACGTGCTGGAGAAGGGCCGCATTGTGGAATCGGGCGGCCACGACGACCTGCTGGCCCGCAAAGGCCTCTATTACGCGATGTGGCGGCAGCAGATAGGGGAACGTGACACTCCTTCGGCTCCGCCACCGAGCCAGCCGCCTGTGGCTGTGCTGGAAGACATCAGCGCATGACGTGTCGGCGCATAAAAACGCCGCTCGTGGCTTAGCGCTAAGCCACGAGCGGCGGAGGGTTCTGCGTGAACTACTTGCGACGGCGAAGCCAAACGCCTACGCCGGCCAGTGCGACGCCAATGACGATGGCGCTGGGTTCGGGGATCGGGGCGAAATCGACGCCGCGCCAAATGGTGTTCGCCGGAGCGGTGGCCAAAGTCGTCAAGGTCAACTGAATCGGTCCGCCCGTGTCCACCAAGGAGACCAGCTTGTTGGGAACGGTGATGTTGATCGTTGTCCCTGAAGTGCTCAAGGTTTCCGCAGAAATACCGTAGAGCGTAACGTTGCCCGAGCCATCGACGGCGCCGGTCAACGAGCGAACTCCCAGATTGTCCTCACTGGCGATGGTCCACTGCTTGGTCCACACGCCGCTGCTGAGCGTCCACTTCGAGATGCCGCGATCACCCACGGTGGTGCTGTCGTCTGCTAGGTAGAGCGTGGTGGGGTTTGCGAGGAAATAATCGTATTCGCTCGCGCTGGCAACTGTCGGCAGGAGCGTCATCGTGGTCGCGGTTGTGGGCAGGCCCGTTCCAACCGTGTTCACGCCGTTGTTGACGCTGCCGGTGCTGGTGCTGAGGTAGAGCTGGCCATTGAAGATGTTCACCACCCGGGTGTTGGTCGTCGTCGAATTGAGGAGCGTCCCGGGAGTCGTTTGGCCCTTGGTGAAGTACCGCAGTCCCCCGGTCGTGCCGGCCCCGGTGTCGCTGGCAACCCACAGATCGACACCATTCGTGGAGACCGAGCTCCGGGGATTCGACCCGCCGGCAACGAAGGTCGTCGTCGTGTCGGTGTTCCCCGCGGAGTCGATGAACGCAATCACCCGATTCGGATAGGCGCTGGAGCCGAAGACGCCACCCGCCGTGGTGGTTCCGACCGGCAGGTCCGCCGTGCCGCCGATGGTCAGAAATCGGCCATCAACGGAGCGCGTGAGGAAAGCGGCCGAGGTGACGGTTGGGGCGGTGACGATCGACTTGTTGAGCCCCGACGCGGTTGTCGGCAGGGCAATTGTGTTACCGACCGCGGTGCCCGATGTGGTGTACTCGTCGATGTAGAGGGCCGACGGCAGCGTGGTGAGGCCCGACTGATCTCCCACGCGGGAAATGACCAAGTTGCCACTGGTGAACGGGGCCGCCAGCAGGGGCGTACTGAGCGCGGCGAAGATCGCCACGGCGGCTGTGATGGATCGCAAGTGTCGGTTCATTAGCGTGACTCCAAGTTTCAGCAATTGACGAAGAAAAACCGCCGCCGAAGCCCAATTGAAGGGCTCCAGCGGCGGGCGAGTTACAAGTCCTTAGTAGGCGAGAAACTTACTTCCGCCGTCGGTAAGCGGTCACCCCGCCAACAAGGCTGGTAAGCGCGAGGCCGAACAGGAAGGCACCGGGTTCGGGGATGGGAGCGAAGTCAACGCCCCGGAAAATCTGGTTCGTGCCAGCCGTCGCAAGCGTGGTGAGGCTCGGCGCTCCCGCTCCCGTATCGAGCAGTGACACCAAGCGGTTAGCGCTGCTTTCACCCGAGATCGCGTACAACTGCACTCCACCAGAAGTCACCAGACCAGTAATCGACCGGAACCCGACGTTCGTGGCGCCTGACGCTACCGTCCACTGCTTGGTCCAAGTGGCGCCGTTGAAAGTCCATTTCTGAATACCAGCCGAAGCAGGAGCGGTTGTGTCATCGTCTGCGACATAGAGCGTGTTTAGGTCAGCGAAGTAAAAATCGTAGGTGCTGTCAGAATTGCCCGTGTTATTGCCGCCCATTCCGGGGAGAAGCGAGAAAGTTTGTCCCGCCGTCGTCGGTAGCCCTGTGCCGACAGCACTCACACCGCGGAAATCCCCACCAACGCCAGTTGAAGCTCCGATATAGAGTTGCCCGTTGAAAATGTTAACAGTTCGAATGTTGGAAGTCGTGGCATTAAGCAAAGTTCCATTGGTCGTCAGACCGTAGGTCAAAGCGCGCGCTCCGCCCGTACTGCCCGAGCCCGTATCTCCCGCACTCCATAAACTAACCCCGTCAGTGGAAGTTACGGAACGAAGCGCTGTTCCAGCAGCCACGAACCGAGTGGTCGTATCGACCACGCCGTTACCACCGACCCGAGCAATCGTTCGCCCTTGAAACGACCCGTTCGAGTTCGGGGTAGATGTTCCGGTTGGCGCGTTGGTGCCCCCAATGAACAAGTAGTTCCCATCGGCAGAAAGCGTAAGTTGACCCTGACTAGTTGAAGTACCGCTGAGGGTGAGGGCAAAATTTGCACCACTATCAGTGGTCGGGATGGCGACCGACTGCACACTTGAGCCCAGTGAGGTGTACTCGTCAAGAAACACGGCCGCCGAGTTGCCACTGAGCGCTGCTGCCCCGTCGCCAATTCTCGAAATAACCAAATTGCCCGTGGTAAATGGACCCGCGAGTGCCAACTGCGCCGAGACAACAACCGCGACAACACAACTCAGAACCAAACGCATAACTCAGTACCCCCTCGGGACGAACCATCGCCTGACACGGCCAGCCTTCCGACCGTTTCTACCACCCCCAGAGTAGACCGGCTCAAGGCTCCCGGTCAAGCAATTTCCGGTAATTTTTTGGGGGCCGCTTTGCGTATTCGCGCACGGGACTCTTTTAAAACTGTGGAGAGTCTTGCTCCTAGCTGCAAAATTCGGGCAAATTGACTGTACGCAAAGGCGCCAGCAGGTATAACTAAAGTTCAGGCGATCTGCGGCGTGTTTCTCGGCAATCTTCTTCGTTTCTTAGCTCGGTGGGAGGACTCCAGCTATGCGGACATTTATGCGCGCTCACAATCGCTTAAACTTGGGCCGTCATCGCGGTTTCACGTTGGTGGAACTGCTGGTGGTGATTGCGATTATTGCCGTGTTAATTGGGCTCTTGCTCCCCGCCGTACAAGCCGCGCGCGCGAGCGCCCGGAACACGCAGTGCCTGAACAACCTACGGCAGATTCATCTGTTGACCACCATGTATCGCGACACTTTGGGGGGCAAATGGACCGCATTCCCCGACCCGCGGGATGAGCTGGGCGGATTTCAATACAAGTATGTTCCGCCGGCCGAACTCGGTGAGGACGAAGAAAAAATCTACGAGAACGAGAGATTGGTGCTCGCCGTCGCCGGTAGTCACAACTTTCGGGTTTCACACGGGCGGAGATGGTCGACCGACTTGAACGTTGATGACATTAAAAAAGCGCCCGAGATTTACGGGCTGGAAGCGACTTTCGTCAGGCACAAATTCATCGAGGCGAATGCCGGGATCTTCATCTGCCCCGATCTCTACAACCAGGGACAGCTTTGGGGCAATACCTATGCCTTCCAAGCCAAACAGGCAAAGTACTTGATCAAACCCCCGGTAAGTCAACCGGACCTCATGAAAAAACTGGTTTGGGCGTGGTGTAACACAATTAATATTCCGCCGAACAGCGGGTTCAAGGTGCGCGGCAATGAACTTTCCATTCGCACCCTGGCCAAGAATCACCCACTGCGCCCGCTCGTTGAGCCGGTATTTGAAGACGCTCATCCCCAACTGAGCGATGGCGGCTGCGGGAAGAACATGTTGTATTTTGATGGGCACATTGAGTACGTTTCAGAACCGTGCTGGAAGAATTCTACATGAGCTAACGAACCGAGTGGGGAGCGATAGAGCGTATCGGTAGATTGGGAGCGTGGATTGTGATTGACGACGCAGGTCGGGGCAGAGCGGAACACCAAGAGGATTTCTTCATGCGTAATTTACGGCGGATGGTCGTGGCGACAGTGATGCTGAGTGCTACCAGCGCGTGGGCTCAGGATCAGCTGGTGTTCTACTTCGATGGCTTCACCGGCAATGTCGGTCAGCCTGCGAGTGTGACGTTCGACGCGGCTGGCAATTTCTGGACGATGGGCAACCAGAGCGGTGGGGGCATTGCCCAGGTCACTAAGAGTGGTTCGACCTGGACGAGCGACCGCAAAGTGCCATCGCTCGATTTGTTCTATTTCATGCGCTCAAACAACGTCAACGCCGGGACGGTCGATCAGTCCTGGGGGGGGCCGGCGTTCCCCTCCCCGAACGGCTTCTTGCTGAATCCAGCACCCCTGACGATCACTATTCCCGTTGGCACGGGAGGAACAACATCGAAAACGTATCAGGCTGGTGAACTAGCCTTTATCACCGACGCAACAGGAGAACTCTTCGACAATTCCGGGGCCCAGCGGTTTGACCAAACGAGGAAAATCTACCGCTACGATTTGCGGAAGATCGATGCGGCAACGACCGCTCAACCCGACTTCAACAACGCTGACTTTGACGCTAATCCGGGCACGCCACCTTTTGGCGCCTTTGGGAAGGTTGATTGGAACGACGCGCTTCAACCGGTCGTCACTGAGCTCGATATTCGCAACGCAGGCGGTGGGATTACGACGGGGAGCGACAACTTCGGCCGCCAGTTCGCATGGTCATCTAACGGTCAGTTCATTTACGCCGTCGAAGCGGGCGCCGTCGCCGGCATCTACAAGATCGACGCGCGCACAACCGGCAGCGTCGTGCGACTGTGGGACGACAACCCGAATAACTTCCCCGGCACGAACATCACCAGTGAACCCGCCGTGGTCCCCACGACCCTGCGCGACTTTGCGCCGAGCAATCCGGCGGTTGGCGACCAAATCATCACCGAAGGTTCCGCCGCTGCGGGAAACGAAGGGGGGCTAGTCGTTTACACAGACACAGGCAGCGGGACGTTGGCTGCCCCGAATGTCATTTTCACGGAGGCGCAATTCCGGGAGTTCGCTGAGTACGTGGGCACTGGGTCGCCGCAGTACAACTCTCTGACCCGTGACGCCGCCGGCAACTTGTACTTTTCAGAGCAGCAAACTCGCGGTGTCTACAAGTACGACACTCAGAATCGGCTGTCGAAGGTGATGAGCGAAACGGAACTCAACTTGTTCCAAATCGCGAACTCCGCCGCGCCCATTGACATCACGATCCGCTTGCAGTCGCGGACCTCCACCACGCCGGGCGGCTTCAGCGTGACCGAAATCGTCTACCGAGACGACGCGATCGATGGACCGGTCGGTATCTATGACTACAAAGTCGGCGACTTCAACCGCGACAACAGCGTCAACAGCGCTGACTTCGCGCTTTTCAGCGCCGCACTTGGCCTTCGCGGCGTGCCAGCGACGGACGCGAACCAAAAGTTCGATCTCAACGGCAATCCCAACATCAACCCGAGCACCAACAACCACTATGCCTACCCCCCTCCAGCGGGCTCGCCGGCACTATCAGGCAATAGCGTTGTCGACTGGAAGGACGTCAAAATCCTCCAGCAGTTCGCCAACATCCCCAACGGGGACGTGAACTTCGACTCGGCGCTTAACTTCACGGACCTGAACGTGATGGCGGCGAATTACTACACCGTTGTCGGGCAAACGACCGAAACCTGGGCGACCGGTGACATTGTGAGCATCGATCCCAACTATGCCCCGACCGCAGTGGACGCCAACCTCGTAAACGCGACCGACCTGAACCTCGTCGCGGTAACTTGGGTCCAGGTTCTTGGCCAGCCGAAGGTGACCCCGGCGCAGGCGGACGCTCAGGGCTACACGGGCCAGTTCCGTACCGATTTGCTCGCCGCGTTCGATGCGGTCGGCGGCGTCCCGGGTGACTACAACGGCAACGGCACTGTGGATGCGGCCGACTATACGGTGTGGCGGGACACGCAGGGCGCGACCGTAACGCCCGGTACCGGCGCCGATGGCAGCAACAACGGCATCATCGACGCCGCCGACTACACTTACTGGCAAACGCGGTTCGGCAACACGTCGGCCAGCATTGCTGCGGCAGTCAACTCGGCGGCCGTCCCCGAGCCCGCCACCTTGCTGAGCGTTGCAATCGCGGGCGCACTATTATCGTGGCGCCGCTCTCGGTAGAATTTCCGCTCCCTCGGAATGGAATCGCGCCGCCGGTTAATGAGGCCCAGGGTGAAGCCGCAGATGAGTCTACTTTTGGTGTTGGTATTGCTGGCCGGACATCCGGCCGCTGCTGAAATCACTCCGGCGCGGCCGCTGAGATCCTACGAAGCGCGGCGCGCTTATCTCGCTCAGGTGCGCGCTGACTACGCGGGTGACCCCGCCACTTGGCCCGCCCCGCACGTTGATGCCGATGTTGAGCATCGCGAGCTCGGCCCCATGCCGCCGATGGAGTACCCGGCAGACAATCCGCCCAGCCCCGCCAAGATCAAGCTCGGTCGGCAGCTGTTTTTCGATCCACGGCTTTCGGGCAGCGGCCAGTTGGCGTGCGCATCGTGCCACGATCCCGACCTCGGCTGGGGTGACGGCCGGGCCACTTCTTACGGGCACGATCGTAAACAGCTTACCCGCAACGCACCGACAATTCTCAACACCGGTTACCGGAAAACGCTCTTCTGGGACGGCCGGGCCAGCTCGCTGGAAGATCAAGCGCACAAAGTGCTTACCAATCAGGACGAGATGCACTCGTCGGGCGTAGTCGTGGTTGAGAAGATTCTCGAGATTCCGGGGTATGTCGACCAGTTCCAGGCGGCCTTTCATCCCGAGGGCGTATCGCACGAAAACGCTCTGCAGGCGCTGGCGGCGTTTGAGCGCTCGCTAAAGTCGGGTGGCAGTCGCTTCGACGCGTTTCTGCGGGGGCGACCCAACGCGCTGAGCGATGAGGCGCTCTCGGGGCTGCATCTCTTCCGGACCGATGCAAGGTGCATTAATTGCCACAACGGCCCGCTGCTGACTGATGATAAGTTCCATAACCTGGGGCTTGGCATGATCGGCCGGCCGTTCGAGGACCTTGGCCGCTACAAGGTCACCGGCGATCCGGCAGACGCGGGCAAATTCCGCACGCCATCGCTGCGCAATGTCGCCCGGACTGCCCCTTACATGCACCACGGGCTGTTCGATTTGGAAGAGTTACTGCGGCTCTACAATGCCGGAATGCCGAGCGACCGGGTGCCGGCTAAAGACACGCGCGGACTAAAACCGGTGAAGTCGCCGCATCTGAAGGAGCTGAATCTCAACGCCCAGGACCTAGCCGACTTGACGGCGTTTCTCGGCTCGCTGAGCGAGCCACGGTTACGCGTAATGGCGCCCAAACTGCCGGAATAAGCGTCGCAACCTAGTAGCACGAGACCGAAGTCCCGTGCGGTGGAGTTAGCGCCCGGTCGGCACCGACGACTTGCTTAAGGGGATTTGACTCGCACGGGACTTCGGTCCCGTGCTACGAACGCGTTAAATCGCGGCTTTGCCGCGTTCGCCGGTGCGGATGCGAATGCAATCGTCTAGGGGCAGTACGAAGATTTTGCCGTCGCCCACTTCGCCCGTTTCACCGCTACGGCCGCCCTTGATGATCGCGTTGATCGTAGGCTCGACGAAGTCGTCGTTCACGGCAATTTGAAGCTGTACCTTCCGCAGCAGGTTCACCGAGATTTCGTGCCCGCGGAACTGCTCCGTTTGGCCACGTTGGCGGCCGAAGCCTTGCACGTCGAGGATGGTCAGCCGAACGACTTCCACTTCACTCAGTGCAGCCTTCACTTCTTCGAGTTTGCTGGGCTGGATGATGGCGATGATGAACTTCATAGCGGCGGGCGGTGATGAGGTTGGCGTACGTCCTCAGTGTACCGGCCTGGACTTCGCTGGCGAATCCCCTTGGAGTGCCCGCCCGTTACTTGTTAGTGGTCAGTTATTAGTTGCGACGGGGACACTTCTTAGCAACTACCAACTAACCACTGTCCAATCCCGCCCAGGACGCCCCGGCTGGGGCAGATCAGGCGGTAGACCCACCCCAGCCATTGGGACGTCCTTACGGGTCGTAGTGTGCGTGAACCGTCGGGACTTTGCCAAGCGATTGGCTAGGAAAAGAAAAACGCTCCGCGATTTCGCAAGGCCAGGCGGAAAACCTAGCGAAATCGACGGAGCATTCGGTTGGACGGCTAAGTTGTTTCGGGTTGCCCTGGTGAACCCAAATGTTGTCCGCCGGCTCGGGCAGACCAGGCGGAAAATCTGCCCGAGCCGGTGAGGACAATCGGTTGGATCACTTCACCTCATCAGAGGGATAGTCAAAGTCCCGCAGCCCGACCGACCCAGGCGGAAAAGTCGGTCGGACTGCGATGGGACCCTTGGTTGGATTGGTTAAGCAGGCCACAGCGGCTAGCGATTAACTAAGAATGCAAGCGGTGTGCCAACACCTGCAACGTCGCCTGGATTACGTCGGAAGATGTTTTATAATAACAACTTACGTCGAATGACCAGCAACCATTAACGGGCAACCGCAAGCCAGTAAAGCAGTTATCTGCCCACTTACAGGGCAGCCGCGGCGCGGTGCTTAAGCACAAGGCTTAGTGGTTGTGCGCCACAGTGTGGACTTGTGCGGTAGTGCCCGATCGAAGGGTGCCACTGCTGGCTCGACCAGCAGTGGGCTCGGGGGTACCCGCTTTTCACTGCGGGACAAGCCGGACAGTGGCGCCCCATCAAGAAAAGAGCAGCGCGTCGACATCCTGGCCAACGTGTGGGGCGGGCTCAGCGCGGAGTTCGCACAGGGCGTTCTCGGCGGCCCGCTGCTCCGATTCCTTCTTGCTGCGGCCCCACGCGGGAGTGAAGCGGCGTTTGCCCACCTGCGCGCTGATGTTGAAACACTTGCAGTGGTCGGGTCCGCGTTCTTCGATGAGATGATAAGTCGGCGTGACACCGTGTTCCCGCTGGGCATGGTGCTGCAACTGCGATTTGAAGTTGACGCCCGATTCGCCCGCCGCGGCGATATCGATTTCATTGGTGATCGTGGCGTCGATGAAGCGTTCGACCGCTTCCTTGCCGCCGTCGAGATAGATCGCCGCCACCAGCGATTCAAACACGTCCGCCAGCACACTCATCGGCACATCGGGCGACGTGGTCATGCCTTTGCCGAGAATCAGGAACGCGCCCAGCCCCATTTCACGGCTATACTTCGCGCACGTTTGCCGACTGACCACCACGCTTTTCAGCTTGGTGAGTTCCCCTTCGAGGAAGTCCGGGAAGCGCTCGTAAAGCCGTTCGCAAATGATGCCGCCCAGGATCGCGTCGCCCAAGAATTCCAGCCGCTCATTCGAAGTAAGCCGGTGGTTGGCGCCCGAGGCGTGCGTGAGCG
Source organism: Pirellulales bacterium (assembly GCA_022841705.1). Taxonomy (GTDB): domain Bacteria; phylum Planctomycetota; class Planctomycetia; order Pirellulales; family Lacipirellulaceae. The sequence goes on along the minus strand of JALHQZ010000001.1, from coordinate 998,796 downwards.
CCGCCTCGAGTAACTGTGAGTCGCGGAACGTGTAGCCGATTGCGGCTTGGCAGCCCGCATAGCGCTGGGCTTCGGCCGCGGCGCGCGCCGCCGAGGCGCTGAGAATCTCGGAAGCATCGGCCATCGGGATGACGGGGTAACCAACAGCCCGTTGAAGAAGGGGCGAGGGCTCCCCTTCTTCGACGCGTTGTTGTAAGTGACAAACTGGATTAGTCGCGGAAGTCCGCGGGTTACTGAAGTTTAGGCTATCCTTGCGCAGTCCGCCGGTCAATGCGAACGTACTTAGGACAGGCAAGAATGCCTATTCCACGCGTCCGCCCTCCTCCAAAGTCGCCCGCCCAACTACACTGCGGGCTCCTCAGAGCCCAAATCGCCCCGAATTCTCCATGATTAACACGCTGCTCCTCCCCGAACTCCGCGAAATGCTGGAAACCGGCGATGAAGCGGGGCTACGCGAATTTGCCGGGGCCTTGCACCCGGCTCGGGCGGCGGAGTTCATGGAGGGGCTGACCGCGGAGGAGACTTGGCGGGTGCTGCGGGCCGCCGAGGAGGCCCGCCGCGTAGATATCTTCGGCTATCTCGATAGCGGCCGGCAGGTCGAGATCGTCGAGTCGATCGCCCCCGGCGAAATGGCCCCGCTCATGGCGGAGCTCCCCGCCGACGACCGGGTGGACCTGCTCAACGATGTCGACAACGCGGTGGTCGAGGAAGTCCTCCCGCTCATGGCGCACGAGGAGCGGCGCGAAACGCTGCGGCTCTTGGAACACGCCGAGGGTACGGCGGGCGCCTTGATGACGACCGAAGTCGCCAAGCTGTCGGAGAACCTGACTGTCCATCAAGCGCTCGAAGAGATCAGTCGTCAAGCCGAGAACCTGGAAACGGTGTACTACAACTACATTGTCGATGACGCCAACCATCTGCGGGGGTTGGTTTCGGCGCGGCAACTTGTGACCCACTATCGGGAGCCCAACCTGCGGCTGGCAGACCTGGCGCAGCGCGATGTGGTGACCGTTCATGTGGATGACGATCAAGAAGTGGTCGCCAAAAAGGTAGCGAACTACAATTTCCTGGCGATCCCGGTGGTAGATGACGAGCGGCGGTTGCTAGGCATCATCACACACGACGATATTATCGACGTGCTGCGTGAAGAGGCGACGGAAGACGCCCACATGGCGGGGGGGGTTGCGCGGCTTGATGAAAGTTACCTTGATACGCCGTGGTACACGCTCGTGTGGAAGCGCGTTATTTGGCTAACCGTACTGTTTTTCTTCGCGACTTTCACCATCTCAGCGCTGACTTCGTTCGAGCACACGCTGGAAAAATTGCCGTGGCTGATGGCGTTCGTGCCGCTGGTGCTGTCGAGTGGCGGCAACACGGGCAATCAATCGGCGACCCTCGTCATTACGGCCATGACGAACGGCGAACTGAAAGCCAAAGATTGGTGGCGCGTCATGCGGCGCGAACTGGCGATGGGCCTGAGTCTGGGGCTTTTGCTTTCGATGATGGGTCTGATCTCTGTTTCCATTTACGCGTGGCGCACCAGCGCGACACCCGATTCCACGCTCCCCATCCCTTCGCTGCGCGATATGCTGGTGGTGCCGATCACGCTGATCGCCGTCGCCTTATGCGGCGCCCTCTGCGGAGGCGCCCTGCCCCTCCTCTTCCGCCGAATGGGGCTGGACCCGGCGCTCATGAGTAACCCTTTCGTCTCGGGCATTTGCGATGTCGCGGGGATTGTCATCTACATGACCGTCGCCCTGCTCCTGTTGCCGCAGTTGTCGGGGTGAACCTTCATTTCAGCGAAAGCCGTGTCACTCACCTTCTTCCAACATTGCGTCGAGCTCAGCACGGCGGGGACACCGCACGTGGTGGTGACGCTGATTGAGGCGACCGGTTCCACGCCGCAGGATGCGGGAAGCAAGATGATTGTCTCCAGCGCGGGTTTGGAGCACGGCACCGTCGGCGGTGGAAAGCTGGAAGCGAAGGCGATTGGGCTGGCCCAGGCGATGCTCGCCGGGCAACAAACGACGCAACTTGTGGACTGGAATCTCAAAGCCGATGTCGGCATGACCTGTGGCGGACGAGTTAAGCTCTTCTTCCAGACAAGCGGCGTGGCGGTCTGGCCGATCGCGCTCTTCGGCGCGGGGCATGTGGCGCAAGCGCTCGCGCGGATTTTGGTTTCGCTGCCGTGCCAAGTGACGTGCTTTGACCCGCGCGCTGAATGGCTCGGCCGCTTACCGGCGGAAGTTTCACGACAGCAAATCGCGGAACCGGCAAGCGCTGTGGCGACGCTCCCGACTAATGCATTCGTGCTGTGCATGACTCAGGGGCACGCGACCGATCGCCCGATTTTGCAGGCAGTTTATGAAGGGGAGCATTCGTTTCCGTTCGTCGGCGTGATTGGCAGCGCGGCAAAAGCAGCCGTGCTGCGGAAAGAGCTTGCGGCCGCAGGCATCCCGGCGGAGCGGCTCACGTTCCACTGCCCGGTCGGTTTGCCGATCGGCACAAATCATCCGGCGGAGATTGCGGTGAGCATCGCGGCGCAACTGCTTGAGGTACGCGACGATAGGGGAACCGCAGATGGACGCGGATGAACGCAGATTTTTCGACAGGATTTACAGGATCGACAGGATTACTGGTGATCGTTGACCATGTGGTTGAAGAATAACATGCAATCGATCGTGTGGATCATTTCCAAAAAACCATCCGCGTTGATCGGCGTTCCTCTGCGGTTAATCTTCTTCCCACAGTGCCGAGCCGATGCGCACCAGCGTTGCGCCTTGGCGGATGGCGGCGGGGAAATCGCCGCTCATGCCCATGGAGAATTCGGTGAGCGAAACATTCGGCGGCGCGGAACGTTGGACTTCATCGCGCAAGAGGCGGAGGGTCTCGAAGGATTTCTCGGCGGGCGGATCGTTGTCGAGCGCGGCCATCGTCATCAGGCCCGTAATCTGCACATTTGGATAAGCGCCGAGGGTTGGCAGGAAGCTCCGCAGTTCGTCTGCGGTGAAGCCGTGCTTTGCCGTTTCGCCGGAGCAATTCACTTCCAGCAAAACCTGCGGGCAAAGATTTTGAGATTCGGCTGACTCGTTAATCGCGTGGAGCAGGCGCTCGCTATCGACGGCGTGAATGAGCGAGCTGGCGGCGAGTGTGCGCTCGACTTTGTTGCGCTGGAGGTGACCGATGAAGTGCCAGTTGATCGGGAGGTCAGCGAGCTCTGGCGCGGCGGCTTTGCTCCAAAGTTGTTGGGGGCGGCTTTCGCCGAGATCGTGGCAGCCCGCTTCAACCAGAAGCCGTGTCGTCACGGAGTCGACGTATTTGGAAACGCCGACCAGCCGGATTTTTTCGGGTGTTCGCCCGGACTCTGCCGCAGCGCGGGCGATTTGCTCGCGTACTCGCGCGAGGTTTCGGCGAACGGTGTCGAGCGTCATGACGATAGCATTTGTAGGGTGTGATGGAGGCGTTAGCCGGAATCGCACCTTCGATTCGCCCTCCCGCGCGACGTCTATCCCGCGCTTGCGGGGTGCGGTGCGATTTCGCAAGCGCTGCCTCGCACCCTACGTTTATCACTCTTCATCTTCGCTGCGAATTTCAAAGTATTCATCCACGCCGCCATCTGAGTTGAAGCGGCCGATGAGACCTTCGCAGGAGAGGTTTTGGCCGAGGACCGTGCGGTTCGCGGGCGGATCGAGCGAACGGTACAGCAACCACTGGTCCTTGGCGGACTGAACGCGGTAGCCGACGGCGACATCTTCGGCAACGCGCTCCAAGCTGGCGGCGACGGTGAGCTGGCGCCAGGTGCGCTGTTTGGCGAAGCGTTTGGGGTTAAGGTCGAACCACACGGGGCAGGCGACATTGCGGGCCTGGCGCTCGGTGGTGAGCACGAGCTTCTCGTCTGCACTGGTGAGCTCGCCGCCACGGTGTTCGAGTCGCCATTCCGCAAGGCCGAGCGGCATGACACCGGCTGATGGTTTTCCCTCACGTTCGAGGCAGCCTTCGCGGGTTTCGGTTTCGCCTTGAAAGGCAAGGTCGGCGGCCAGCGGCAGCGCTGTGTTGATGACGATTGGGGCCGCTTCGCCGCGGCCTGAGATCAGCAGCTCCGCGACATACGCAACGCGGTCACGCTTGGCGAGGAGGAATTGGCGTTCGAGTCGGCCGCCGCCTGAGAGGTTGATCGCCACTTCGTAATAGTCGCACTCTTTGTCGGTGTACCAGCACTGTTCGTCCCAGCCGCCGACGGTTGCTTGGCGCTCGGCGCCAATCGTCACATCCACCGGCCATGCGCCGGAGATGAGCACTTCTCCGCCGCTGGCGAGTTCAAACTGCAAGGCGGCGCCATCAGTGGCGACGACGAGCTTAGGGGCTTTGGGCGCCCAATCGGACGAAAGAACCGAAAGGCCCGACCATTCGGAATTGACTTCGCTCTCCGGCAATTTGTGCTTCGCCTTGCCGATGGCGAGCTTGCACGCTTTAAGCCGCACGGCGGCGGCGGCGCGATCGCCGGCATCACCGCCGAGTTCCAGCGCGGCATTCCAGAAGGGCGCCACAGTCTTCGGGGCAGGAGGCTCGGCCAGGGGCGTGCGGCCGGCGCCGTCGACCAGCCGCAGCGTTTGCCGCACTAGCCATTCGTACTGGAGCTGCGCGTCAGCCGACCAGACTGGTTTGTCGAGCGGCTTAGCCAACAGGCCGCAGCGGGTGTAGCAAGCAAGGAGTGGGCTTACATGGGAAACGTAGCGAGCGTGGATGAGGCCTTCGCCATCAGTCAATCGCAACAGCGCTTCGGTGAGCACTTCGCTGGCGCCCTTCACGAGTGCGCGGAGAGGCTTCGCAGCGGGCAGCGTCGCCGCCAGTACGAGCGGCAACTCACCGGCGAGGAGTTGATGGGCCAGCACCGCATCGGGCGTGGCCCCTTCGCTGGGGTTCCAACCGGTCGCTTGCTGGGCGAGTTGCAGCAGGTCATCGAGCGTGCGGAACCACTCTTCGGCGTTGGAAAACTTTTTCAGGTCACGCAAGGCGTAAGCGCGCTCCACGTGAGCGAGGGCCGTTTCGGAGTCCGCCAAATCTTGGGTTGTGTTGACGGCCGGATCGACCGCGGGCGCTCGCGAAATTCCCCACGACAATGGCGAGACCTTGACGCTGGTGAGCGGCTTCGGCCACTTCTTGGCTTGGCTCGCGACGGCGTTCTGCACTTGCTTCCAGCCCGCGGCGGTAGGGTTGGCTTGCCACGCGGAGCGAAGTTTCTTGCTGGCCGATTCCTGCCAGAGGGCGGATGCCGCGTAGCTGAGCAGCGAACCTTCGTCGCTGGTGGTGGAGGAATGTGAGTGAGCGGATTCCTTGGTGCGCGACATAGGGGCTGACTTCCTGCGAGTATTTGGCCGGTTAATAGACGGCTTGCGTAGACAATGGCGACCGCGATCCGCTACGCTGGAAGAGAGACTGTTCACTTCCCTTTCGAACCAACGGAGCACGCACGATGCCACGGGCCGTATCTTATCGCACGCAGAGTTGGGGGCCTAGGATGTCCTGGATCGCGGTTGTTTTGCTCGTTTTGACACGGGGATCCGCCGTGGGGGCGGAGGAAGCGTTTGTGGAGGCGGAAGCGCCGGTTACTGAAGCGAAAGTTGAACAACAGGCGGAAGTCGCTAAGCCGCAAGTGGCACGACTCCCGGAGGTGAAGAACGCGAAGCGGCTCGACCCGAAGAGTGAAGTGTGGGTCGATAAGGAGCGCGGGGTGGTGATCGTCGACGGAGCGGTGTCGCTGCGGCGCGGGCTGCTCGAGATGTTCGCCTGTCCGCGGCGGACGAAGGAGCATGAATCGGTGGTGGCGGTTAATGCGAAGGCGTTTCTCGTGCATGTCGGGCTGATCACGGTCGGGGCCGAAGTCGGCAAGCCGGTGCAGTTCGAACCCGAGTACGCTCCGCCGAGCGGGACGGAGATTGAAATCACGGTTATCTGGCCCGATGAATCCGGCAAGCTGCAGAAAGCGCGGGCCCAGGATTGGATTCGCGATTTGAAGACCAAAGAGGCGATGACGCTCCCCTTCGTCTTCGCCGGCAGCGGGTTCTACAAGGACGAACAGACTGGCCAGCAATACTACCTGGCCGAGCAAGGCGATTTCATCTGCGTCTCGAACTTCGCCGCCGCCACGCTCGATGTGCCCGCCGAAAGCACCCAGGCAAACGAAGGGCTGATGTTTGAGGCGTTCACGGAGAACATCCCCGCGCTAGGGACACCGGTGCGGTTGGAGTTGAAGCCGAAGCTCGAACAGTAGGATGGGTTATCCGCGTAGCGGTAACCCATCATAGGGTGAACACAATTCTGGCGCCCGGTTGGTTACCGCTCACGCGGATAACCCAACCTACAGCGAGACATCATAGCAATGCAGTTGATCTTGATCGCGCAAGAACAGCTTGCCGCCGGAGATCACGGGGTGGGTCCAAATCTTGCCCCCTTTGCGGTCCATTTCGGTTTGCGGTTCGAGCTTGAAGTGGCCATGTTCTTCCCAGCCTTCGGGGCTGGCGGCGATGAGGTAGATTTCGCCGGCGCCTTCGCCGAGGCAGTAGAGCCGGCCGTCGGCATAGGCGATCGCTCCCTTCTCGTGGCCGCCCCGTTCAAGCCATTCGCGTTTGCCGGTGGCGAAGTTTTGGCAGAGCCAGCCTTTGTTGTCCGAGTGACCGTAAACGTGGTCGCCAATACGTACCACGCCGCCGTGGTGGTTGGCCATTAGTTTCTTGGCGGCGCCTTCGTAAACTGCGGTCGGCTTCAGCTCGTCATCGAGCGTGATAAGTTGACAGCCGGCGCCGTAGCCGCTGGTGATGTACACGCTGTTGTCGTGAAACAACGGCGTTGGAATGACCGCCACACTGCCGTCAAAGGGCGATTCCCACAACAGCTTGCCATCTTCGGGCGAGAGGCCCACAGCCCGCTTCTCCAGCAGTTGCACCAGCATTGGCTTGCCGTGGGCGGTAACACTCAAGATCGACGAGTAATGCGCGATGTCGTTCAGTTCCGTGCAGCGCCAGCGAATCTCGCCGGTCTTCGCATCGAACGCGGTAATGGCGCCCTCGCCGCCACCCGGCGTGCAGACGACCATGCCATCGACCACCAGCGGTGACTCCGCGTAACCCCATGCCGGCGTCTTGCCACCGAGATCTTGCATCTTCTTGGTCCACACCATGTCGCCGGACTGGCTGTTGAGGCAGACGAGTTCGCCGCGCGAGGCGAGGCAGTAGACCCGATCGCCGACAACGGTCGGCGTGCCGCGCGGGCCGCCGAGCCAACCTTCGTTGTATTTTTCGTTCTCCTGAACCTCGTTATCGCCGAGGTTGGTCGCCCAGCGCTCTTCTCCGGTTGCGACATCGATGGCGATCAGCTGCTCGTACTTATCACGTTCTCCCATCACGTACAGCGTGCCCCCCACAATCGCCGGGCCAGAGTAACCTAAGCCGCACTTCTCGTAGCTCCACACCTTCTCGGGGCCACCTTCGGGCCACTCTTGTAGCAGGCCGGTTTCGGCGGTGAGTCCGTCGCGATTGGGGCCCATCCACTGTGGCCAATCGTCGGCCAGCGCGGGGAGAGCAAGAATCAGCAACAGAAATAACGAAAATAAGCGCAGCATACTGGGGCTCCAAGGTCCTTGAGCGAGACTTTACCTGTGCCGGATGATACGCGGAATGGCGGCGAAAGGCAAATTGGCGGCGGACGTAGCTTGGCCTCCTGCGCCGAGCGAATCAGCTTGCCGTTCGGCCCAGGAGGCCAAGCTACGGAAAAACTACTTCTCCACTTTGCACACCACACACTTAAACGCTGGCGTTTTACTGCTGGGATCGAGCTCCCGGCTCACCAGCACATTGCACTCGGGATAATACATGGCGGCATTGCCTGGACGTATATCAGGGAATGCCACCACGCGGATGCCGAACATCTTGCCGGCGGGACCGACGATGGTGATCCGCTCTTCAGGCTGCACGCCGAGCCGCGCGCAATCATCGGAGTGCAACAGAATCACATCGCGGGCATCGATGCCACGGTAGAGATCGTAGTCTTCGTAGACCACCGTGTTGAACTGCCCTTCGCTGCGGATCGTCATCACGCGGATTTCATCAGAGGCGGTCCCCGCGAGTTCCGGCAGCGTGTGTGCGTGCAGGTTCACGCGGCCGTCGGGCGTGGGGAAGTGGTAATCGTGAAACACTCGGCCGGTGATCTGGAACTCTTGTTTGGTGCGGTCGATTTCGCCGATCGCTTCAAACCCGGGGATCACTTTGGCGATCGCTTGGCGAATGGCGCCGGTGTCCCGCATGCTGCGCCAGTCGATGGCCGCGAGTTGCGGTGAAGCATTCCGCTCGGCTTGCTTCGTGCGGACGCGCTCGGCGAGGTCGGCGATCACCTCCACTTCGCTCCGCGGACCTTCGTGCCGCCGGGGGCCGCCATCGCTGAGCCGCACGTAGTTGAACATTGACTCCTGAGTGGTAGCGCTCGGCTCTTCATCGCGCGCAAGTACCGGCAGGATGATCGTCTCCTTGGCCAGCCCGTGCGCGTGGCCCGTATTGAGCGTGGTGCTGAGGTACGTAAGCTGATCGAGTTGCGAAATTGCTTGCTTGGCGAATGTGGCGTCGGGATTCGAACCGTACAGGTTTCCACCGAGGCAGAGGCCCACCCTGAGTTCGCCCTGATTCGCGCCGGTCATACACGCCATAGTGTCCCGGCCCGCCGTAGTGGGAAGCTGCACGCCGAAGTGCGACTGGAGCCGTTCGAAAATGGCGTCCTTGAGTTTCGGCGTCACGCCAACCGAGCCGATGCCCTGGACGTTCGAGTGCCCGCGAATCGGCATCAGCCCGGCGCCGGGGCGGCCGATCATCCCCCGCAGGATCGCGAGATTGCCGATCGCTTGCACGTTCAGCACGCCGTGCGCGTGGTGGGTGATGCCCATTGTCCAACTGAAAACCACGTTCTTTGCGCGGGCGTAGCGCTCAGTGATCGCGTCAATCTCGGGCAGGGTGCAACCGCACTTCGCGGTAATCTCTTCCCACGTAGTAGAATCGAGCTGTGCATTTAGTTCGTTCCAGCCACTGGCGTGCTGGGCGATAAACTGCTCATCGTGCTGATGGTTTTCCACCAGCCGTTTGGCAATGCCAGTGAGCAGCGCGAGATCGCCACCGATGTGCGGCTGAACATAGAGCGAAGCGATCTTCGAACCAAAGAGCAAGCTGCGCACGTCGCTCGGCACGCTGAAGTTCACCAGGCCCGTTTCGACCAGCGGGTTGATGACGATCACCTCGCCACCGCGCCGCCGGAGGTCCATTAGCGAGCGCATCAGCCGGGGATGATTCGACGCCGGGTTGCCGCCGATGACGAAGACGAGGTCCGCGCGATCGATGTCTCTCAACTCCACTGTCGCCGTTCCGCTGCCGGTAATAGTCGTGAGGCCCACGCCGCTTGCCTGGTGGCAGTAGTAACTGCAGTTGTTCACATTGTTGGTGCCGTACAGCCGGGCGAAGACTTGCAACAAAAATCCCGCCTCATTACTGCTGCGGCCGCTGAAGTACCAAAAGGTTTCGTCGGGCGTGACGGCGGCGAGTTTGGTGGCAATTCGATCGAGCGCATCGTCCCAACTTACCGGCGTGTACTTGCCGCTTTCCGCCATGTAGAGGACCGGTTCGACGAGCCGCCCGCAGTGCTCCAGCTCGCGCGGCGAAAGCTGCTGCAGGTGCCGCGGGCCGAACTTGGTCCAGAACTCGCTGCGGATGGCCCCCTGCATGTCCGCGACCATCGCCTGCATCGACTTCTTGCAGACCTCGGGGAAGTGGCCCAGCTCGTTGACCATCCCGCCGCGCTGGCCCCCCATGCCGAGCGCGCACGTTTTGCAGGCGTTTTTGGAACGCATCGCCTTCCAAAACTTCCAAAAGCCCCCCGCTTCGCGCGCTTTGCGTAGCGAGTAGGCCACCGCAAACCAACCGCCGCCTGATTTGGGTTTTTTCATTGCGAGAATGAGCCGGTATCTTGGCCTCAGGATTCCTAGCGGCGCGGCCGAGCGAATTGCCGCACGCACGGCCGAGGAGGCCAAGCTACGAAGGTGAGCACTGGTTGCCGAACGCCGCCCTTCTAGGATACTCTGTTGGAGAGTGATGTCCCAACCCGCCGGCAGTGCACCTTGGTCACGTTTCGGGAGCGAAAATGGCGATCTCTTACAGATTCGCGTGCTGTTTGGTCGTGCTGCTGGCAGTTCAGCCGGCCTTAGCGCTAACTCCAGCAGAGCTTGACAGCCTCATCGGCGAAGTAAAATCTGCCGCGACCGCGAGCGCTACGCCAGAATTGCAGCGGGCGCTGGAAGGATTGGCCGCGGCGCCGACCGATCAGCTCGACGATTTGCTCCGCGGCATGGCGGGCGCTTCACCCCTCGCGGAGAACTATCTTCGCTCCGCCGCTGATGCCGTCGCTGAACGAGCGCTCGTCAGTCGCAGTGCTTTCCCGGCGGAAGATTTGCGAGCTGTCTTGAAGGACGACACTCTCCCTCCGCATGCGCGGCGCGTGGCCTACGAGTGGCTGGTCACCTTCCAACCCAAACTTGCCGATGAATTGTTGCCGGCGCTCGCGAACGATTCGAGTATAGAGTTGCGATACGACGCGGTGGCTCAGCTAATGGCGCTGGCCAAAGACGAATCCGACAAAACCCGCAAGACGGAACTCTTGCAGCAAGCCTTGAGCGCGGCCCGCAACATTGAGCAGCTCGAAGCATGTCGCGATGAACTGGGGAAGTTGGACGTGAAGGTCAACTTGGGCGATGTGCTGGGCTTCGTGCGCGAGTGGCAAGTGATTGGGCCATTCGACTACGCCGGCGGCCAAGGCTTCGCTGAAGTTTATCCGCCGGAAGCTAAGGTCGATCTCGCCGCGAAGTACCCCGGCAAGAAGGGCGAAGTGAGTTGGAAGCCGCTTGCCGCGAATGACGAGATGGCAGAGCTCGACCTCAACGCAGGCCTCGTGAACGAAAAAGAAGTGGTCGGCTACGCCTACGCGACGGTCACTTCACCGACTGAACAACCCGTTGAAGTTCGTTATAGCAGCAAAAACGCCACCAAGGTGTGGCTCAACGGCGAGCTGATCGCCGACAACGAGGTCTATCACTCCGGCTCCGCGGTCGACCAATACGCGTCGCCCGCGAAACTTCGCGCCGGCGAGAACACGATCCTGGTGAAGATTGTCCAAAACGACCAAACCCAACCCTGGACGAACGTCTGGGGTGTGCAGTTGCGTTTGACCGACGCCCTCGGCGGCGCCGCGAAACTTGAAACGACTGCCCGCGAATGAGCGCGAACACGGAAAAGGGATAGTAAGGATGTTGAGTAACTCGAGGTTGACTGCACGATGACCAACCTCTCCTACTCACATTTTGATGATCGAGCTGTACGGACAATGCAGCTTGCGAATTACTGTGCCGGGAAACTCAATCACGACTACATCGACACCGAACACATCCTTCTCGGTCTTTGCCTAAACTCGCCATCCGAGGCCACGGCGATACTGGCGCAACTCGAAATCACGGCGGGACAAATAGTGGCGGAACTGAAACGGCGAGTTCTACGTCACGGAAATATGGTGATGCAAGGCAGGCGCACCGTGCAACCCAATGCAAAACGCGTAACGGAGCACGCGATTCGAGTTGCCTCTGGACTTGATGCTTCGGCTGTGCACACCGGTCACCTCCTATTGGGGATTCTCCATGCACATGGATCAATCGCGTTTGATGCGCTTACACTGCTCGGTTTACGATACGATGTTGTCTTCACTCGTGTCGCCAAAAAGCAATAAAATCATGTCTCCCTTATCCTCTTTCCTTTATTCGCGCTGATTCGCTTCATTCGCGTTCGCTTTTTTCCTCCAACAAATCGCAAAGCTATGCGGTCACTGATCTTCTTCACTTCATGTTGCCTGCTCGCGCAATTCGCTCACGCCGACGATTGGCCTCAGTTCCGCGGGCCGAACGCTTCAAGTGTGTCCGCAGGGGTGAACCTGCCCACAACTTGGTCAGCCAAAGAGGGAACGAACATCGCGTGGAAGGCGGAACTGCCCGGTCGCGGGGTGAGTGGGCCGATCGTCGTTGGAGAGACCGTCGTTGTAACCGCAAGTAGCGGGCCCAACGAATCGCGCGAGCACGTCCTTGCTTACCGCGCTGGTGATGGACAACTGCTTTGGCATCGCCGATTTTGGGCGATGGGGCGGACGTTCTTTCATCCCACCAGTAGCAACGCGGCGCCGACCGCGGCCAGTGACGGCGAGCGGATCTTCGCGTTCTTCTCGTCGAACGACTTGATCTGCCTCGACTTCGAAGGGAACGTACAATGGATTCGCGGACTCACGCTCGATCATCCGCGCGTCGGCAACGATGTGGGAATGAGCTCTTCCCCGGTCGTAGCCGGCAACGCCGTGGTCGTCCTGTGCGAATGCCAGGGCGACTCCTTCGCCATCGGCTGCGATCGCCGCAGCGGCGCCACGCTGTGGGAAGTTCCGCGACCAAAGGGCGCCAACTGGTCGTCGCCGATTGCGATCAAGATCAGCGATGAATCGTCCGCGGTTGCCCTGCAGGGTTCCGACGGACTCACACTCATCGACGCCAACACGGGTGAAGTGTTATCCAATTGGGAGGCGGACCTCGACAAAATTCCGTCAATGACGCTCGCCGGTTCAATCGCGTACTTACCTTCAGACAGCGGGCTCATCGCGGTGGATGTGAGTAATCCACAGCAGGTTGTCGAGAAGTGGCGCAAAGTAAAAGTCTCGCCTGGTTCGCCGAGCCCGCTGGTGGTGGGCGATCAAGTGCTAGCCATTAAGGGGGGCGGCGTGCTAGTGAGCGCGAGCGCTGCTGATGGCGAGATCGAATGGCAGGAACGCCTCGGCGGCAACTTTTGGGCGACACCCGTCGTCGCGGGCAAACTGCTCTACGCCGTCAACGATGCCGGCAAAGTTTTTGTGGTGGACATCACCACCGGCAAGACGGTCGCCGAGAATGATTTGGGCGAAGCGACACTCGGCTCCCCCGCGGTGGGTGCCGACGGACTCTATTTCCGGAGCGAGCGGACGTTACGGAAAATCGCCGCGCAAGAACAGGCCGCTCGCAGTCTAGCGCCGCTTAAGCGCTAAGCCCCAAGCGGCCGGCCAAAAAAAGAAACAAGTGGACAGAGGGGGGATCGAACCCCCGACACCAGGATTTTCAGTCCTGTGCTCTACCAACTGAGCTATCTGTCCGGCGAGTCCTTAAGTATGGCTTACGAAATGGGGTTAGAAAAGCCCTCAATTCGCACGAACTTAGGCTTCTAGTGCCGGCTGGGCGCCGGGTCGTGGATTGAACCGCGGGTGGGCTGCGTGAGGATGAGCTGGCGGTTGGTTTGGCCGACGAAAATCTCGCCGCCAGAGATGCTCAGCGGGGTAATTCGATCAGGTTTGAGCCCCGCTTTCGTGACGGCGAGCGCCAGGTTTTTCTGCCACTGCGATTGAAACTCGTGCCCTTTGATCCGCAGGTTGCCGCGGATGGGGTCGGCGAGGTATACCCAATACCCATCGAAGCCACGGTAGACGACGAAGTGCTTGTAGCCATCGACTTCGATGCCCACCAGCAGCGGGGCCTTTGCTTCGATCAGCTTTTCGAACGACAGCTTTGCGACGACCGCTTGGTAACCGGTGCGCACGGCAACTTTGCGGAGGTCACTCAGTGCGAGGCCGTTCTTCACTCGGTCGACGACTTCTTCGGCCGTTAGAATGTGGTCGAGTTCTTTTAGAAAGAACGTCTCGTCCACGTCGTCACCCACATAATACTTCACCAGCGTCGCCAGCGCTGCCGCGCCACAGGAGTAGTCGCGCTCTTGCATCACAATGTTGCGGCGCTGCAGAGCGCGCCAACTGTGGATGCATTTGGCCGTGCGGTGATCGCCATCACGCACCGGCGGCGCGGCGCTAGCCACGCCGAACAGGATGGTGAGCAGCGCCAGGGCAATCGCGCGAGCGTTCATAGGCAGGCCTAGTACGTCCAGACGATGCCGAACCGCGAGGCGGTCGCGTCGTCCGTAGCGCCGATCTCGGCGAAGGGCTCAATCAGCTTATGACAGCGCAGGACCGTGGCCGCAAAGCGGAGGGACATTGGTTCGGAATAGGAACCATCCACACTTTGTCCATCGTACTGTGTGCGAGTGATGAACGCCGTGGCGAAACGCGTGCTGAGCGTGACCTGCGAGTTCACCGCGAAGCCAACGCCCAATTGAGCGCGAATCTCTTCACCGGGATCAACATCCACTCCCAAAAACTCGCGCTCGAACTGATGTCGGTACCCAATGCCATAGAAGATCACGACGGGATCGTAATTGTCGATGAAGAGCAAATCGCCGGCGGTCGCCCAAGTATTATTGCCCAGCGAGGGGCCCGGCAGAGCACTCACATTGCCGATGAACGGCGAATCACCCGAAGGAACCGTCGCCGAGAGCGTGACAACCACGTCCGTCCCCGAGCCGTTGCCGTCTACCAACAGGAACGAACTGCCGAACGAAATGTCACCCAAGCCACCGCTGGCATCGTCCTGCTCGAAAGTGTTCGGCACGGAAAACTCCGTTTGGGCAGCGCCAACCGGAACGCTGAGGAAGGCCTGCATCCGGCGAGTGATGCCGAGCCGGAATTCCAGCGGCACAATGAGTTGCCGCTGTTTGAAGGTGGCTTCAAGAATCTGATTGCCCGAGTTAGTCGATTGCACGACGGGGAAATCGTTCTCGGTGAGCGAATAGGCGAGGCCGATGTCGATTTGCAGCTCCCCCGGCTTGAGCAGCACGGACTGCGCTCGCAGAAACTGCAAGCGCTGTTCGGGGGGTTCTTCACCGAGTGATTCGGCTTCGCTAAGGCTCTTCGCTTGCCCGCCACCAGCAGCTGCCGAAGGAGCGGGAACATTCTCGCCGGGGCTATTTGTGGGGGGATTCGGGTTCCCTGAACCGGGGCCGGGCTGAAGGGCTTGTGGCGGAGGGGGGACTTCTTCCGCAGCGATTGGCTCGACGCCCGACGCGAGCATTGGTCCCGCGATTGGTTCGGTGGTTTCGACTGGGTCCTGCCAACCCCACGGCTGCAACCATGAGTATTGGCCTGAACCAGCTGAAGCTTTCGGCTTCGCGGCGGTGGTTGTCGACGACTCAGCGCCGGGATTCGTCCAACTCAAGGGCCCGGTGACGCCTTGCCAGAACCCGGTATCGTTGGGAGGAAAGGCGTCGCGTTCCGGGTTGCCGGGATTCTGGTAGTAGAACGGGCTGAAGAAAACTCCAGGACCGCTGGACGGAACCTCGGCGGCGGCTTGAGCGGCCACCCCCAGCGCGAGGACGCAGGCAGCGAACGCCCTCCGCAGAGCGGATTCAAAAGTCGAGTTGGTGGCTTGGTCCGTCATGCGTAACCGACTGCTTCTCAAGCGAGTAATTGGCGCCAGCAGTGACTGCTAGCAAAGGTCTTACGCTTGTAGCTTTCGCAGCACCCAAGTCGGTTGATCGGCCCGTGGCGCTAGTGACTTCACGCTCGTCGGTGAATGCCGCAACATCGTCAGGCCCGAATGTCGGGCGGCGCCGGCTGGGCAATTTGGTGCGTTAAGCCACAACGCTCGTCGGGGTTGCTCGGGTTGGGTAAGCTCTTCGGCATGGCGAAGCAGTGCGCGTCTGCTAACTCATTGTGGAATAATCCAGCAGCGAGGGTCGATCTCGTTCTGCGGACCGACGGAAGACCGTAGGGTGTTGGCAAGGATGCCATCCGGCTGGTTCCGTGAAGCTTTCGGAGGAGCGATGTTCGCTCGCTGCGAAGGCGACTTACATCCAGGGACGGGCGATATGACTTCGATCACCGGAGTACTGACTCGTAGCGTGTGGGGTTTGCTGCTGACAGCGAGCAGTTCTCTGCCGGCGGTGGGGATCGTAACGGCAACTGATCCCTTGGCCGCTGAACCTGCCGAGTACGATGTGCTGTACGTCGCGACGCGCGGTGACAAGATCACATTCTTGGGTGAACGGTTCGACGAGTCGATCGTCCGCACCAGTTCTACCGGCGAAGCCGCTCCGGAATCATCGCCGAGCGACAATGGCGACGTTTGGAAAATGGCGACCGAGCCAGCGCCCTACGTCGGCGCCGGCTGCTGTGATCCGGCCGGTTGTGGTTGCCCCTCAAGCTGTTGCCCCCCACCGTGCTGCCCGCCTCCCTGCTGCGTGCCGACCTACTGGTTAGGCGGGGTGGAAGCCACCTTCTTAGCGGCGGACGTTAACGATGGCGCTGTGGGTTATCAGCTCAACGACAATCTAGCGGCGCCCGTGGTGGATAACCGTGTTGCTTCACCGGACCTCGATAACTTTTATGTGGCGCCGCGATTGTGGCTAGGCGTGCAGCATGGCTGCTGGGGCGTAATGGCGCGCTATTGGCACCTGCGTGCTCACGAAGGGGCGTACGATCCGTTCATTTCGTCCACCATTCACTCCGAGGGCATCCCGAACTTCGGGTACGACGCCTACAACCAACTGGAAATGTACACGGTCGATGTGGAGGGAACCTATAGCTTCTGCCACTGCGATTGCCGGAACATCATGACCTTCGGCGCCCGACACGCATCGCTCGAAAACACCAACGGGCTCAGTTCTTTCGCCACCGTGAACGACGGGGCCAGCGGCACGGGCCTGCTCACCAGTCGAGCGTACGCCAATCGGACTGCGTACGGCACGGGCGTCACCGGAAGCTGGCAAGGTCGCAAGCCTTTGTTCTGTGGTTCGTGCGTTCACTTGATTGGTGGCTTGCGCGGCTCGATGCTGTGGGGCTGCACGCACGTGAATGCGGAAACAGGCGTCTCCGAAATGACCCCTTCAGGCCCCGCCGGCGCAGCGTCTTTCAATCGCGCTGCCGCCTCGACTGATGATTCGATCTTCATCGGCGAAGCGATCGGCGGTCTGCAATGGGATTACCGCGTGATTTGTTTCCCGGCCGATGCGTTCTTCCGCGTCGTGTTCGAGTACCAATACTGGAACACCGGCGACGGCACAGCCCAGGCGGGCTCGTTTGCCGGATTCGGCACGAGCCCCAACAACTCGCAAGGAACCGCGACCGCTTCCGCCGCGGGGCAGGAGCTCGATCTCTACGGCGTATCAGTGGGTACGGGATTCACTTGGTGAGCTGCCACGCACTCGACATTACCAAAAAACGAAAAAACGCCCGGGGCGCGAAACTTCGCACCCCGGGCGTTGTGTGTTTCAAACAGCGACAGCTGTGTGCTGCCGGCTAACCCCAACCTAGAACGACGACGCCGACGAGAAACCGCCAGCGTAGACGTGGATCGACTTGGTGGTGGTGAGGGTCTTGGTCAACGGGCCCACGGTGATGGTTTCGGTGTGGGTGTAGGTCTTGCCCGCTTCCGAGAAGTTTTCGCCAGCAGCCATGTAGCGGCCTTCTGCGGCGTAAACGTTCAGCGAACCGGCGCCGGCATGCTCGCTGCCGACGAAGGCGATCGAACCACCCGCGGCCAGCGACCACGGTTTGGTGCTGTGGGGGGTGTAACCCATGCCACGGACTTCCGAGGCGACTTCGTCGGAGACGATGGCAGCGCCGCCGAGACCCATCGCGCTCAGGGCATCGCTCGAAATGGCGCCATCATTGGCGTAACCTTGGCCGGCACAGGCGGCCAGCGCAACACAAGCATTCGCAAACAGCTTCTTCATGGTGACAACTCCAAAGGGGAAAAAGGGGCGGGCTCTCGGGCCAAATTGCACAACGACGCACATTGCCGCGTTGCCGCTGCCGTCGACCGAATGGCCTGAGCCCTGGCAGCTGAATAGGGGGTAACTTTCACGTTAATCCGAGGGCCCAAGTCGTCAACGGTTTCCCCCAAAGTAAGGGGAAACATTCTGGAAAAATCGGTCCGATTATGCTGGCAATTGCCGTTTTGGCCCTGTTTTCTCGGCTTTTTCTAACTGGTCTTGGGCGGCCATTTTTTGAAGAACGGCCCCCTGCCGACTGCTCGTCTCCGGTCTTAGGAGCTTGCTGGTTGTTCCGGCGCCACAAAACCGGTCCATGTGCAGGACCGATCTCTCCCGCGACCAACCTGCTTCAACGCGCGAATTTCGGATAAGATGCGGACGCCGTTGATCGCCCGCTGCGCTGAGATTGCGAACCGGGCAAGTTGTTCACTAGGTTTTTCGCGGAGCGAACTCGATTGAAATACTTTCTTGGCGTGGATGTCGGCGGGACCACTAGCACGCTGGCCGTGGGGGATGAAAACCGGCGGGTCGTGCAGGTGTCGGAACAATTTCCCACCACACCGGACTTAGGACCGGAGAGCTCCATTGCCGCAATCGAAGCGGCGGCGGTCGCCACACTCGCGCGCTTGCACACCACACTGGCGTCGGTGCAGATGGTAGGCCTCGCCACGCCCGGGCCGGCGACGATGGACGGCGTGCTGCTCGCAACGCCAAACCTTAAGCGGGAATTGTGGAACAACTGCCCGATTCGAGCGCTGCTGGAAGTGGCGCTGCGGCGGCATAACTCCAGTGTGGTCGTGAAGTACATCGGCGATGGCCAAGCCGCCGCGCTCGGCGAGTACGCTGTCCGCAGCGGCGCCGTCACTTGGGACCGCGTTCCAGCCGACAGCTTGCCGCAAGAAACGCTGCGGTCGCTGTTTATGGTGATTGTCGGCACCGGCCTGGGCGGCGGCTTCGTGCGGAACGGCGTGCCGATTCAGGGGAGCCAAGGCCGCGCGGGACACGTGGGCCATATTCTGTTGCCGCCCTACGCGTTTCGGCACGAGCACGATCAGAAGCTGCTCAAAGGCAACGCCTACTGCACGGCCGAGTCGGCTGTATCGCTCAGCGGGCTCGCCCATCAACTCGAGTATCGATTGACGCTTCCCGAATGGTCGCGGCATCCACTCGTGAGCGCCCCTGGCACGGCCCGCGATAAAGCAAAGCAACTCCGCGAATTGGCGGCGACTGGCGACGCGCTGGCGCTCGAGCTCTTTGATGACCAAGCCAAAGCGCTCGGCATCACACTGCTCTCGGCAAACTACCTGGGTGACTTCGATCGCCTGGTGATCGGCGGCGGCGTGTGCGATTTGGCACCCGCTGTGCGCGAGCGCTACCTGAAACTGGCCGACGCCGAGTATCGCCGCCATGCGCTGGATGGTTTCCGAAACCTCGATCACCTGGAGTTTTCAGTCTGCCGCGATGAGGCCCCGGTGATCGGCGCGCTGACCTGGGCGCTGCCGAATGTGAAGTGACGGCTCCCTCAGCCTCGGGACTTTGTGTTGCCCCATCGCGCCATGATTGCCACTGCCCCCAATCCGATGATCCAGGTTGCCGGTTCGGGAATAGCTTTCACTCCGACCTGCAGTGCGAACCGTCTGCCATTGAGAGCAGGCGTGCCGAAGTTGAGGGTCGGACCGAAGTCACCTTGCGTATTGAAATACCAGCCGTGCAGCGTCACCTGATCGACCGGCGGGGCGGCGGAAAGCCAGTAGGTTTGCCCGCTGTTAATCATCGGCCCATTGATGCCGGTGAGTGACGCCACCGAACCAAACACGCCCGATACGGTCACATTGCCCGACCACAACGCGATCCCCGGTGCTCCCCCCAAGTCGTTGTACAGTGTGAGCAAGTTATTGTTCGAGCCGATCAGCTTTTGATTCGTCATTCCTAAGTGCAGTTCATCAAGTTGTCCCGAGCCAGTCGGCACGAAAGTCGTCGCGGAGACCGCATAGACGTTCGGCAAAAAATTGCCGGTTGACCAGCCAGAGTTCGAATAGGGAACCGGCGTGGGAGCAAAATTGTCGTAGACAATCGCGGCGTTCGTCGCGCTGGCGAGCGCAAAGCAATTAGCGATCAGAATTGCCGCGAAGGGGTTCGTAGGACGCAGTAAACTCAAGTTGAAATTCATGAGGACTCACCTGAAGTTAAGAGATTGTGAGAAAAAACACCGAAGAGGATATCGATGACTCTCAGCGCTGGCGCGCGAGCGCCCTGCCGCCAATGGCCGCGAGAGTCGCCAGGATCAGCGCACCCGGTTCCGGCGCGAGCGTGAGGTTGAAGTTATTGAACGCCGGGAGGCTGCGAAACTTAGGGCAATCAGCCCGAGTAGCCAAGTCGCGGGCTCGGGAACTGCTTTGACTCCCACTTGCAGGGCAAATCGCAGCGCGTTCGGAAACGGCGTGCCCGATCCGATGATAGCGCCCATATCACCCTGATTGTTCGAGTACCAACCGTGCAGCGTAACGCCATCGTTCACGGGGGCAGCTTCTAACCAGTAGGGAACTCCCGCCGTGAGCGACGGTCCGGCAATGCCGACGAGCGAAGCAACCGAACCATACACGCCGGAGACGGTTATCGGTCCCGTCCATAACGTGGCGCCCGGCGCCCCACCGCTGTCACTGAACAGAGTCACGATACTGGTATTCGACCCCACTAGCTTTTGGTTCGTCAGGCCCAGGTGGAACTCATCGAGCTGCCCCGAACCGGTTGGCACAAAAGTCGTGGCCGTCTTGGCGTAAGTGCTGGCCGTGAAGCTCCCCGTCCAGTTACCGCCTAGTGCATAAAGAAACGGCGCCGGTGTAGGATCAAAATTATCGTAGACGATGGTTGCTGCAGGCGCCGTGCTGGCAATTACGAAGCAACTGGCCACCAGCAGTTGAGCGAAGAGTTTTAACGAAGGTAGTGAAGTCGAATTGCAAGACATGAGAACAGACCCGAGTTAAGAACTGCGTGACATAACCAAGAACAAAAGAGCGCTGTCGCTAATAGCCGCGGCGTGAAAACTTAGCGCCGCCGATGAACGCTAAGACGGCGACCACCAGCGTAGTGGGTTCTGGGACGGCGGTTGGATTGAAATTGTTGAACGCCAGCCCAATGCCTGCTGGCTTCGTGCCAGTGAAGTCGATCACAATGCGATCAATCCCCGCGCTCAAGCCGCTGAAGGCAAAGACCCATGGCTGCCCATCGAGCGGCGCAATCGACGAATCGAGCGTGCCCGTGGGCGAGACGATCGTGGCGAGCAAGTTGTTGGCGAGATCGTAGGCGTGAACCGTGTACTGTTCGGTCAAACCTTGGGGTGTCCCGTCGATATCCCAAATCTCACCTGATGCGGCGGTCACCGGGAAACTCGAGGAGTATTGGATCACAAAGTTCCCGAAGTCGCCGCCGGGGATCGGACTACGCAGAAACCACTGGCCAAGCTGCGCGGTGAACCCGGGGTCGGCGGTATCGGTGCCGAACGAGCCGGAAAAGCCGCCGTTCGGTGGTTCAAATGGATCGAGCCCCGCATGCTCGAACACCGCGTCCGACTCCATCGTACCATTGCTGTCGAGATCGAACCCAAACGTAATCGACAGTCCGGGGAAGATGTACGGACTACCAATGGGCAAGAACAAATCGTCTGTCGGTGGAAGACCAGCCGGAGTTGTTTCAAAATCGATGAGCTGCGCTGACGCCGCCCCGCCGATCGCGATAAGTAAACCAAAAGCGAGAGTGACAAACGCGAAACGCATAAGTGAATTCCTTGGTAATGAAAACTATCGAACCGAACGCCAAATCAACCCGCCGAGCGAGACCAGCGCGACAATCAGGGCGCTTGGCTCGGGCACTGTGGTCACCTGAAAATCAAAATCGTCGAGAAAGTTCTTGGTGTTCTCGGCCTTCATGAACAGCCCCATGTGCGCGAGGTAATCCATGTTGCCCCCCAGGGGCGCATTGGTGAGGACCACATGGTTGGTGGCCGCAGCGGTTTCAAAAAAGCTGAAGCTCATCGTGTCGGCAGCGAGATCGAAGTTGAGATTTATGCTGTCGAAATTGCTGAATGCGGCGGAGGTGTTGAAGCCGGTAGCGACCCACGGCCCAGCCCCAACGCGGTAACCGACCGATTGAGTCGCCGCGTAAGTGCTCAGTTCGAACCAGGTGGTACCCATGCTATCCTGGAACTTGATCGTGTGTCCCGGTGACGTGAGGGTCGAAAGCGCTGCGTTCTGCGGGCACCACAAGAAGCTCACATTCACGCTGCCTGAAGCGAGTGATGCGGGCGAGTTACCATCAAAATCGCGGGCTTCAAAATCGTACTGGTACTCTGAATCAACGCCCACGAAGTTCGAGTTGCCGGTGGTCATCCCCAGCACGTTGGCCGATGTATGCCCGCCGGGCGCCGAGTGGCGAATCACGTAATAATCGTTCGCTTGATTGAGCAGCCGGCCGCCGGTGATGACGCGCCATAATCCGCTATCAGGCACAATCAGCGCTGCGCCACCACCGGGTCCGCCGTTGTTCGTGCCGAATTGGCCGGCGTTGTAGCGGGTGACATCGTTGTCGCCCAAATTGAAACCCATCGGGGTGCCGTATTCATAGCCGTCGCCAAACTCAAAACTGCCGAGATATGCGTGGGCCGCGGGGGCCGAGAAGAGGAGCGCCGAGACCGCGCTGAAGAGCCAAGGGGATTTAAGCATGAGTCAAGTCCGTGGTGAAGGTTTGAAAAACTCGGCTCCTATCACCCGGGGGCGACAGGAGCCGAGGTCGTGTAACAAGGTGCGATTACAACATCCGCCGCACGAGAACGGCCGCCAGTCCGCACATCGCCAGCATGCACGTTGCCGGCTCGGGAACTTGCACGGTGTAGATCTCAAAGGCAAGGTCTTTCGAGAAGGCGCCGATGCCGGGGAAGGTTGTCCCTGGGATGCCGGCGGGACCATCCGCGCCATTCAGATAGTTTGTCGGCGACATGTTCGCGGCCGGTTGAAAGACCAGCGGCATCTGAAAGCCGTTAAGGCCGGGCAGAATCCGCACGTCGCCTTCGACCGCATCATCTTGGAAGTGCCAGATCGGCGTATTGCCGATGTTCCCCACAATTTGCTCGCCGGGAGCGACGTTCGGAGAAGCCAGCGGGTTTTGAACCGTGTAGTCGCGGTTGTGCCAGCCCCACTGCGTGACGGAAGGTGGCGGGTTGTTGGTCGGAAACTGAATGGTATTCGGCACGTCGACCATCGCCACGATCTTCAGCCAGTACACCGTATCTTTCTTTTCGAGAAACTCTTTGCCGAGATGCAGTTCAGCGTTGTATTCATACAGCGATTCGTTCACGACCGGGTCCGGCCCCCGGACCAGCGTTTCGGTAAACGTTCCCGAGCCGGGCGAGATTGGCCCGCGGGTCACCACTTGATTGAAGTTGTTGACATCCGTCGGACGGCTGAAGCTGGGCGCTGGTCCAGCAGGGACGTCGTCTTCAAATGAGATGAGAAACTTGTTGACCGGCATGTTGGGGTTGATGAAATCCTGGCGATAGGAACCCCACCACTTCACATGCACCACGGGCGTGGAGAAGTTGTCGGCGAAGTCGTCGGCCATGAACCGGCCGCTGTAATCGGACGGCGGCTGAGCGGCACTGCCAAAGCCGTAAGCGGTGCTCAGTTCGTCGTGGCCACCGTAGATGCCGGGGGTTCCACTGGGATCGATGATGGTGGTGTTGACCATTGGTTGCTGGGAGAACTTCATCAGGTCTCGCCCCGGAATCGGGTGTGCCTGCAGGACGCCGGCGCTAATAGCCAGCGTGAGCATCGCACAACTGAGTCGAAAGAATTGAGTAGTAGTCATGGTTAAAACTCCGTTGAGTTAGGAAATGAAAAGTGACAGCCATCGCGTCGCGTGGTCTAGCGGTTACGGCTGGCCTCCGCTGCGATTGCGACGTGTCGCGTACAAACAACCCACAGCGGCCGTTAGTAGAATGGCGACACTCGCGGGCTCCGGCACTTGGTACTTGCCGGCGATCTTGTCGACGCGAAGCCCCGTCGGACCGCCCGCGTTGTTGAGGCGGAACTCCAGCACGTTGAGGCCGGCTTGAAACCCGCTCGACACCATGAAGGGCACCAGCGAAGTGAATCCCGCGCTCACTTGGCCTTGCGGAACCCCGTTAAGCCAAATGTCGTTGCTGAGGTCGTCTGTGCCCCACAATCCGGTAATCATCGCCGTGCTAAGGATCGCATTGCTCGGAAGCGTAAATGTCGTTAGATAGGTGTAGGGACCAGCCGGGCCCTGGCTCGTGCGATCGGGCCCAATCCAGCGCGAACCACCGAGACCATAGTTGTTGGCGACCCACGGCGGGAACGGAAACACGGTGTCATCGACCGTTACCGTGGGGAACCCGGCCGGAACGGTAATCGTATAGTGCGGATCGGGCGCACCGTGTGGAACCAACGTGGTCGTCGTGTTGTCAACACCCGTATTGAAGAGCCCGGTGATGACCGCAGCGCTCGCCGAGTTGGCCGCAGCCAAAACAACGACCGCGCTCAGCGCCATCCAGCCGCATCGCTTGAACGTGAAAAGTTTCATGGAAGTTACTCGAAGTTAAGAATTGGGACGAGTTATCGCCGTCGCGTCACGAATCTGGCGATGATGGCTCTCCTCCCTTACAAGTACGCTTTCGAATCAGCGTCAAACCCGCGATGGCGCCCAGCGTAAGCACCGCGGACGCCGGTTCAGGAATGTTCACTTTCGTCCAGCCGACCGTCACCCGCAGCCGTTGGGTCGTGCCAGCGGTGTTGCCCATCGTGGTGAAGGTAGCGGGAATTGGCAGATCAGGATCCACAGAAAACACTTCCGTCCCGCCGAGGTAGTTGGCTCCCAGTCCCACCCAACTCGACAAAATGTCAGCACGGCAGACCATGGGATTGCTCGCGTTGCCGAGCAACATATCCACGGCGGCCAGATTCAAACCCCCGCCCAGTTGCCCGTTGAAGCGGGCTTCGGTGGTGAGATAGTTGCCAAGGGGATTGGGATTTCCAGCGGCGTCCGAATAAAAGACGTCGTAGAACTCGTTCGGTGCGCCAACAAAATCGCGATTGCCGCCATTCAGCACTCCCGGCAATTGCGCAGTGATTTGCGGCGCGTTAGGCAAGTAGAAGACTGGATTGGTGGTGCCGCTGGTTTCCCAAATGCGAATACCGATCAGTCCAGGATAAGTTTGCACAGCAGCCTGTGAAGCGCTGGTGAAGAGCAGCAGCGTGAGCAGTCCGAGCATCGCGCTCGGCGCACGCTGCGCGTAGAAAACTAGCTTCATGAGAACAACTCCAAAGTAAGCGAAGAACCCTGAGGTGAGAAACCAGAACACGCCCTCCAGGCGGCGGTTTAACGGTAGCTATGGGCGCGCTTGCGATCGGCATTGCAGCGATGCCGCGCCCGGCTGCGAGCCATGTCGCGCCCGCACGGCATGTGCCCTTCGTGCCGCGGCCGAATTTTTTGGAACTGCAGCTGATCGCCAAACAAATCATCGAGCGAGAATTCGAGTTCCACGTCGTAGTTTTCAATAACGGTCATGAGACAACTCCTTAAAGTTGGAAACAAATGTGATGTGATCGTTAGCCGCGACGCGCTAGCGGAACGCGTTCCGTGTAGCCGCTTTCCACTGCCGGACAAGCCGGACAGTGGCACACGGTTTTACGGATACGTCTGCGACGCCCCCTTCCGCGCCACATGTCGCACCGGTGGCGTCCGCCGTAGCAGCTTTAGCCAACTCGCTTCCACCGGTTTGCAGAGATACGCCGAAGCCCCCGCTGAGCGAGCGGCCAGCTCATCGTCGGCGCTGTAAACATCCCCCACCAGAACGACGGGATAACGATGGGCTCGCCGACGAATCAACTCCAACAGGGCGATGCCCGTCATGTCGGGCAGTTTGAGATTGGCCATCCACAACGTGGTGGCGGTTGGATCGAAAGCCCGCAGCGCTTCTTCGCCAGTGCGGAAGTGGCGAATGGTCAGCGGGGGCGCGCGCTCATGCGATTCGAGCCCAGTACGGGCGAGCGGAGTATAGTCATTAGGCGCTGCATCGACGACGACCAAGTCGCCGGCGCGCCGAGTTGAAGCATGCATTAGACAGCCTGGGGTTTCGCAGGTGCTTGTGCGAGCCGCAAGGTGCGACTTCACCGGACTGCTGTAAAGCACACGCGGCGCCAATTGCGCATGCCAGGCGATCAAATTGCGCGCAAGTTGAGCGCTGTTAAGTAGTTAGATTTTTTGGTCTCGGCAGCGACGCGTGGAGCTCGAAACTCCCGCTGTCCGGTGACACGATAGAAGTGTCCGTTAACGGACGGTGATCGCGGCGAAGGTTGTCCGAGAATGGACAGAGGGCCGCAGGGCTAATCGCGTCGCGTGGGCAAATCAATCTGATACCGCTCGAGCTTGCGCAGCAGCGCTTGGCGGGTGATGCCTAAGAGTCGGGCGGCGGCGGAGCGATTGAAAAACGTGTGCTCCAGCGTCTGTAGCAAATGAGCCCGTTCCACTTCGGCGAGCGTGCTCCAAGCCAGCTTGGGCAGCGCTGTGGGTTCATCGACAATCGTCTCGGCAGAATCCCACGCCGCATTACGCTCCGCGGCTTCATCCCCCAGCAAGGCCGAGAGCAAGTCGGCGGAGAGGCTGGGCGCTTCCGCTTCAATCACGGCTTGTTCGAGCAGATTACGCAGCTGGCGGATATTGCCGGGCCACGCAAAACGGCACAGCAATTCGATGGCCTGAGGAGTCAGCCGACACTGCGGCAGACCTTCCGCTGCTAATTGGGTCAGAAACGCTTCCGCCAGAAGGGGAATATCGCTCGCGCGTCGGGCGAGCGGCGTGGTTTCCAGATGAATCACATGCAGCCGAAAGTACAAATCTCCCCGGAAGCGGCTATGGCGAACTTCTTCGCGCAGGTCGCGATTCGTCGCCGCCACGACCCGCGCGGTCACAGGGTAGGAGCGATAGCTTCCCACCGGGGTGACAGTTCGCTCTTGCAGCACCCGCAAGAGTTTGGCTTGCATGGGTGGTTCGAGTTCGCCGATCTCATCCAGAAAAATGGTGCCCCCTTGGGCGGCGCGAAAGCAACCGAGGGCATCGCAGTTGGCCCCCGTGAACGCCCCGGCAACGTGCCCGAAGAGTTGGCTCGCCATCAATTCGCCGGAGAGCGACGCGCAGTCGACCGGAATGAAGGGCTCCGAGTGGCGCGGCCCCGCGTCGTGCAGCCACCGAGCGACAAGCTCCTTGCCGGTGCCGCTAGGGCCCGTGACCAAGACGTTCGAAGAAAATTGGGCAGCCCGCTCGATTTCTCGGCGCAGTCGCACCACCGCCGGGGAATTCCCCAGCAGCGGCGCCGCCCGTGCGTGAGGTGCATCGGCAGCCGCCAGCCGCGGAGTCGCCTTCATTTGCGCTCCCTTCAGAGATGAGTCTCACAGCCAGGCCAAACGTCGCGTGCTCTTCTCTCTCTTTTCCGGCCTACCCCCTTAGCAAGCTCCATCAGCGGGGCGCGGCTCACTCTACGCTCAACCGCAAGAAGTTACAAGCAATTTCTTCTCAAAATCTTCACAATCCTTGGGAAACGTGCAAAACGTTCATTCTTGTCGCACGGGACCGAAGTCCCGCGCGATGAATGAAGCCAAACTCGATCTCTGGATTCGCGCGGGACTTCGGTCCCGTGCTAATTACTTAACTTCCGCCACCGTGACCGATTCCATCACGTCACCCTGCTGAATCGCATCGACCACTTTTTGGCCGTCGCCGAGCACTTGGCCGAAGACGGAATGCTTACCGTCGAGCCACGGCGTTTCGACGTGGGTAATGAAAAACTGCGAACCGTTGGTGTTCGGCCCGGCATTGGCCATCGACATCACGCCGGGGCCATCGTGCTTGAGGCTGGAGTGAAACTCATCGGCGAAAGTGTAGCCTGGCCCGCCGGTGCCGGTCCCCTTTGGACAGCCAGTTTGGATCATGAAGTCCTCGATCACGCGGTGGAACTTCAGCCCGTTATAGAAACCTTCGCTCGCCAATTTCTCAAAGTTCGCCACGGTCTTCGGGGCCTTATCTTCGTGCAATTGCAGGCGGATTTCTCCGCGGTTCGTTTTGATGGTGGCGACTTTCATGCGGGTTTCTCCGGGCGTTGTGAGGATTTGTGGGTCAGCCCATCCTACCCGACGGCCGCTCCGAAACCAATTGCCTCACGTACATCGGGCTTCTCAGCCCGGCGCACGATTGTGGTGGTTTTAACGGTTAATTGCCCCCACCGCGGCGCACCAGCGGCGGGTTGGCGTGACCTACATTTGCTCATCGAAATCCAAGTTTCGCCCCCGCTGCTAAGTGGTGGCCGCGGGCTTAGTGGGCGCTGGCATTATGAGCACTTCCGTTGCGGAATCACCGATCGGCCTGTTGGGCGACCTCTGGCAGCAAGAATCGTTCTGCCCGGCCGAGCCGCGCTCGCTCGAAGATTTGGGCGTCAGTCCCATCTTGGTCGAGTCGTTGGTCGTGAAGTTCCTGTTGCAGATGGGGGTGGCCGCCGGGCGAGATGTCGCGCGGCGACTGTGCGTGCCGATTGCGGTGCTCGATCCGTTGTTCAATAGCTTGCGTTCACGGCAAATCATCTTTCACAAGGGGCAGGCGGCGCTGAACGACTATTACTACGCGCTCACGGACGAAGGAGTCAACCGCGCGCAAGTGGCCCTGAAAGCGTGCGCGTACGTCGGTCCCACGCCGGTGCCGCTGGAAGATTACGTCAACTCGGTGGAAGCGCAGACCATTCGCGACGAAACGGCGCAGCAGCAAGAACTGCTAGAAGCCTTCGCGGATATTTCCATCTCAACGGAAATGCTCGATATCCTCGGCCCAGCCGTGAATTCGGGCGCTGGGCTGTTTTTGTACGGCGCCCCCGGCAATGGCAAAACCACGCTGGCGCGGCGGATCACCAAGTGCTTCGGTCAACACATTTGGATTCCCCACGCGCTGATCGACGATGGACAGATCATCAAGCTGTACGATGCGGCGTGCCACGAAGCCATCAAGGAAAGCGACGACTCGCTCCTGAAACGCAGTGCAGGGGACACTCGGTGGGTACGCATTCGCCGGCCCACCGTGGTGGTCGGCGGGGAACTGACCATGGAGAGCCTGGAGATTCGGCATGACCCCATGTCGAATGTCAGCGAAGCATCGCTGCAACTAAAGAGCAATTGCGGCTGCTTGCTGATCGATGACTTCGGCCGCCAACGTGTCGAGCCGATGGAGCTGCTCAACCGCTGGATCATTCCGCTGGAAAACCGCTTCGATTACCTCACGCTGGCGACCGGCAAGAAGATTTGCGTGCCGTTTGACCAACTCATTATCTTCTCGACCAATTTGGAACCGACCGATTTAGCGGACGAAGCGTTCCTACGGCGCATTCCGTACAAAGTGGAAGTGAACGACCCCACGTTGGAAGAGTTTCGCGGCCTGTTCGCCGCGGGCTGTCAATCGCTGGGGTTCAAGAATCGCCCGGAAGCGGTGGACTACCTGGTGCAAAAGCACTACCGCCCCCACAACCGCCCTCTGCGGCGCTGCCACGCCCGCGACCTGCTGCTCCAGATACGGAACTACTGCGTCTACCAAGGAACTCCGGTTGAATTGCGACCCGACTACCTGGACCGCGCCGTGAACGGCTACTTCGCCGCGACAGCTGAAAAGACGAAAGCAACATCGTAAAAACACGCTTCAACGCCGCTTGCGACTAAGCGCGGCAACTTTGCTACACAAGAGATTCGCCATGAGTGCTTCGGACGCCCCGACCTTGAATTTGCCCGGCTATGTGCTGCAGGAGCGTATCGGCGCTGGCGGGTATGGTGAAGTCTGGAGCGCCACGGCGCCGGGGGGGCTCAACAAGGCCGTCAAGTTTGTCTTCGGCCGGCAGGATGAAAAACGCGCCATCAACGAGCTGCGCGCGCTGGACCGCGTGCGCGAAGTGCGGCATCCGTTCTTGCTCTCGCTCGAACGAATCGAAATCATCGACGGTCGGTTGGTGGTCGTCAGCGAACTGGCTGATGGCAGTCTGCGCGATCGCTTTGCTGCGTGCCGTGCGGCGGGCCAGGCGGGCATTCCGCGGGAGGAACTGCTCAGCTACTTGGCCGAAGCGGCTGATGCGCTCGACTTTTTAGTGGAGCGGCACGAGATCGCTCACCTCGACGTCAAGCCGGAAAACCTGCTCATGCTCGCGGGCCACGTGAAGGTGGCGGACTTCGGCTTGGCCAAAAGCATCGGGGCCCAAATGGAAGCGTCGCTGGTGGGGGGCATGACCCCGGCTTACGCTGCGCCGGAAGTCTTTCGTGGTCAGCCCGGGCCACAGAGCGATCAATACAGCCTCGCAATTGTGTACCAAGAATTGCTACTCGGCACGCTGCCGTTCACGGGGCAAACCGCCGCGGAGCTCACGTTGCAGCATCTCAATCATGAACCGCAACTCGGCGCCCTGAGCGACCAAGATCGGTTTGCGATTTCCCGGGCTCTGGCGAAGGATCCGCAGAACCGGTACGAAAACTGCCGGGCGTTCGTGCGGGCCCTCGCCGCGCAAGGTGGTTTTGCATCGGAGACGACTGCGACAGCGACCAGCTTCGCCACGCCGCAGTCGGCCACGCCGATCCGATTGAACAGCGATTCGCTCAACTCGACGGCCAGCGTTACCCAGGTTTTCGCCGACGGCGACGACCCCTTCGCCAGCGCCGAGCCGGTGCTATTTGAACTTGAACCGGAGCAATGCACCGGTGAACGGCTGCCGCCTCCGCTGGCCGATGTTTCGCTTGCGGGCTCGCTCACGCCGACGTTGGTAATTGGCCTCGGCGGCGCTGCCGGCAAAGTGATGCGTGAACTGCGTCGCAAAGTTGCGGAGCACTGCGGGGGCGGCTCGGCGGCGGACTGCTTACCGATGCTGCTGATCGATACCGACCCGCAAATGCTGGCCGAAGCGTGCCGCGGCGGCGAGGCGGGCGCCGGCCTGCGGACCGACGAAACGATTGGCCTGCCCCTCCGCCGCCCGCAGGACTACCGCGACAAGGCGGATCGCTTACTCGGCTGGCTGGGTCGCCGGTGGCTCTACAACATTCCGCGTTCGCTGCGCACCGAAGGGATCCGCCCACTTGGCCGACTGGCGCTCGTGGATCACGCCCGTCAAACGTTTCAGCGAATTCGCAAAGCGATGAGCGACACCGTGAGCGACCAGCAGCGCGCTACTGCGTCTTCTGGCTTGCAGCAGTCGCTGCAGCCGAAAGCGCTGCGCGTGGTGCTGCTCAGCTCGATCTCCGGCGGTAGTGGCGGCGGGATGCTGCTGGATGTCGCCTTCGCCGTGCGGTCACTGGCGGAGAAACTTACGCTCACACACTTTGAAGTGACGGGGGTGCTGCTGCAAGGTGCTGGACGGGAACCCCATCGTGGGGAACTAGCGCGCGTGAATGCGTTCGCCAGTCTCGCGGAGGTGAATCACTTTTTCCAGCCGGACACGCAGTATCCTGGCGATGCTGGGTGCGGACTTCCTTGCCGACCGGCAGGAGAAGCGCCGTTCGAAGCGACTTATGTGTTGCCCCTGGGCGATCAACTCGATGGCCCGCAGTACGAACAGGCGATCCGCGGCGTGGCCGATTACCTGTGGCTCGATTGTCTGACCCCCGCTGGCAAAGTGCTGGCGGCATGGCGAGCGGAAGACTACGGCGGCCAGTCGCGCGGACTCCTACGCTCGTTCATGGTTCAGCGGGCCGACTCGGCCACGCCCGCCGTGTGCCGCGCGGTGGGAATCGCGAGCGCTGTGCGGTTGCTCGAACGATGGCGGCTACCCGGCTCCTGCTTGCTGGCGAGTCCAGGAGTCGTAACCGATCGCGCGACAGACGCCATGGTGCTTGGCGCCGCGGAGTTCGTTGAAAAACTAAAAATTAGCGCCGCGCCGCTGACCACGGCGCTGGAGCATATCTTAGAGGCAGGCCTCGGAGGCGACCGCCGCGCCGCGCTGGAAGGTTTCGCCGTAGCGCCCGAAGCCAAAACGCGGGGCGGCGCGCAGGAGGTCATCGACGAAGCCTTCGCCGACGACAACAACTCGCAGCAGCGCCTGGTAATTTGTCACAAGCACTTGCAGGCCGCCGGACAGGCACTGGAAGAAAAACTGCGAGGCGAAATCTCGCGGTGGCTCGCGCGTTTTGCTGATCAGCCCGGCGCTCGACTGCACCATTTGCAGCTCGCGCACAATTGGATCGGTGATCATCTGCAAGCGGTGGCGAAGGAGCTGGCCGCGCTTGCCAAGCGGGCGGAAGTCGAACGCGTTGAGCTCGGCGCCTTGTGGCTGGCCGGCGGAGCTTGGCGGAAACCCACCCCCGAGCAATTGCGCGAGTTTCAAGCGAACTACTACGCCAAGCGGCTGCAGCGACTGTCGGCGGAGGGAGCGCTCCGCCTCGTCGACAGTTTGCGCCGCGAGCTGGCGGTGCTGCTCACCGCGATTCAGCAGGCGGACGATAGCCTGGCCGCGACCATCGCTCGACTGAGCGCGCAGCAGGAGCTGGAACCGGAACTCGATCCGCCGACTTTGTCCGCGGTGCTCAAACTCGCCGACACGCTCGACGCGCGTTTGCAAGCGGAACTTTTCGCCGCGCGCGGGGGGCTGGTCGCCGCGCTGCTTAGTCCGGCGGGCAGCGGCGAGCTGGCGGACTTTCTCAACCACTACGCACCGCAGGAAGCGCTAGCGCTCCTACAACCGAATCGCACCAGCGAAAATTCCAAGGCGACCGATGCGTCTATCGATCCCGAGTTTCCGGCGTGGCGAATGTCGCAGCTCGGCGTCACGACTCGGCGGCTACGGGTGCTCGTGGAACCGACGAGCGGACCGCCAACGCTCTCAACAGCCGGACTAACGACCAACCTTAACCTGCCCGGTGAACGGAGCGAACAGTATTGCCTTTCCGAGTTTGGCGAGCTGTCGTTGCGTCATCTGGCCGCGGAACTGATCGAGCGCCGCACCGACTACGCCCAATTCGCTGAACGAACGCATTCACGGCGTGATGTCGCTTGGCGCTCACTGGTGGCGGGCGGCCCTGTGCTGGCGCCGCAAGACAGCAATTACGTTACGCCGCCACCCGTGACAGACGCCACTCTAAACCGAGCGACCGCAGTGCTGAATTAACTACGATTTCCCCCTTCCTACTAACAGTTGCGTTTGCGATGCTCTCAACACTCTCGCCTCCGCGCTCCGCCACTTGGTTATTGTCCGGACAGTTCAGCGATGATCAGCCGCTGCGCACAGCGGTGATCGATACGTCGCCGTTCACAGTCGGCCGCCGGCCCGATCAATCGCTCACGATTCCCAGCCCCACGATTTCCAGCCGCCATGCCGAGCTGATTCTCGATCATGATCGGCTGTTTGTGCGCGATCTCCATAGCACCAACGGCACGTTCGTGAACGGCTCACGTGTGCAGGAGCTGGTCGCTGTGCAGAATGGGGACTTGGTGCAGTTTGCGGATATTGTCTTTCGCGCGGGCCGCAACCACATCAGCTCGTTCCACGCGACGGTGCGAGACAATTCGGCCGACCGGGCGCTGGCTCTGATTCAGTTCGATAAGCTGTTAACCGAACGCGCCGTAGCGCCGCACTTTCAGCCGATTATCACGATGGATGAGCGGCAGGTGGTGGGTTACGAGATCTTGGGCCGCAGCCGCTTCTTCGGGCTCACCGATCCGAAGGCGATGTTCCAAGCCGCCGCGGTGCTGAACATGGAAGCAGAGCTGAGTCGCATCTTCCGCGACGAAGGAGTGAAGCAAGGCGCCGAGCTACCGGGTCACTGCCTGTTATTCGCCAATACGCACCCGAATGAAATTGACGATCCTGACCTCTTGATTCTCTCTTTGCGGGAACTGCGTAAGGCAGCGCCGACGCGACCGCTGGTGCTGGAGATCCACGAAGCGACCGCCACGCAGACCAAGCAAATGCGCGAATTGCGAGCGGTGCTGAGCGACCTGAGCATCGGCCTCGCCTACGACGACTTCGGCGCCGGCCAAGCGCGCTTGGTTGAACTTGTGGAAGTGCCGCCCGACTACTTGAAGTTCGACATGAAGCTTGTACAGAACCTGTCGCAAGCGTCACTGGAACGACAGAAAATGGTCGAACGTCTGGTGCAGATGACGCTGGAACTAGGTATCATCGCCCTGGCCGAAGGCGTGGAGCGTGAAGCCGACCATGAGATCTGTCGCCAGATGGGTTTCGCGTGCGGGCAAGGCTTTCTTTATGGCCGGCCGGCGACGGCGGCGAATGCACTGCGGTAAAGAACATACGATGGGCTTTCAACCCGTCGTACAATCTGCGCACTTAGCCGAAAATGCCCTTCTTCAAAAACGCCTTGCGAGCTGCTTCTTCATCGGCGGCGATGTCGAACAGTTTGTCGAGCTTCGTGATCTTAAAGACTTGCTGAATCTCAGGCGTGATCCCGCAGAGCTTGAGTTTCACTTTGAACTCTTGGCACTTCTTGTGAATCTTCACGAGCTTGCCGAGCATGGAACTGCTCATGAATTGCACCTTGGCGAAGTTCAAAACGATACGCTCCTCGGTCGACTTTTCAAGGTGTGAGATCACATCGCGCTCGACTTCGGCCAGTTGCGATTCTTCCAACAGCCGCGCATCGTTGAACTTCACAAACAGAATGCCATCGCGGGTTGCAGCGGAGAGGGACATGACAGTCACCTGAGGGCAAGAGACAAGGCTTCGATCAAACGACACAAGCGAGCGGGAGTGCGTAAGATACCCGGAGTCATCGACTCGCGTCAGGAAGACGACGAGGAAACTCCGGGAGCTCACGCCCTCCGGCTCGCTTGGTTGTTATACCAGATTGGGCGAGGGTTTGGGGCTTAGTAGCTGCTGCGTCGACCGCCGCCACCACCGCCGCC
Organism: Pirellulales bacterium; assembly: GCA_022841705.1. Taxonomy (GTDB): domain Bacteria; phylum Planctomycetota; class Planctomycetia; order Pirellulales; family Lacipirellulaceae. Next base: position 964,120 of record JALHQZ010000001.1, on the reverse strand, counting down.
TCCGTAACCACCGCGGCCACCGCCGCCCCCTCCACCGCCGCCACCGCCGTAGCCACCACGACCGCCACCACCACCGCCGTAGCCACCCCGGCCACCACCACCGCCACCGTAGCCCCCGCCACCGCCGTAGCCGCCGCGACCGCCGCCACCACCACCTTCGCTTTTCGGTCGCGCTTCGTTAGCGGTGATGTTACGGCCGTCGATGGGCGTGCCGTGCAGGGCGCTGATTGCCGCGTTCGCTTCGGTGTCGTTATTCATCACCACGAAGCCAAAGCCCCGCGACTGTCCGGTCTCCCGATCCATGACGACCGACGCTTCATCAACCTTTCCATAAGACTCGAATGCGGCCCTCAAAGAATTACTGTCTGTTTGATACGCCAAGTTCCCCACGTAAATCCGCATCTCCAACACTCCGCACAAAACTGCTCCGCGCTCCGCGCGTAAAGTCCGACAAGAACTTCACCGCGAACGAGGATAAGGGCACGTCCACTCACAGGACGGAGCGAATTATAACGTTTTAGAAAGGTTCGAGGCAAATGTAATGTGCGCCAACTCATGCACAAAATCAAAAAAATTTACGACGTGACGCCGTCTCAGGAGAAATTTGATGCGACTTCATCAAATCTTCCCCCCCGCGTTCATGGGGGGTGGGCGAAAAAGTGCGCGCACCCGCTTCAAAGTCCGCTACGCAAGTGCGTCCCGGTCGCGCGCCTGCACTGGGTAATGCGCAAGTTTACTTCCGAATCTCTGGCGTCGGCGGCGTTTGCTCGATCAGCTCATTCGGCTGATCAGCGCGATAGTTCAGCGTGAACGCATCGTAGAGCTCGCCGGTCGCGAGCCGCGCTTCGTATTGCACTCGTTCCGGAAAGACTTTTATGACTTGATACAACTGGACACCCGAGGCGTTGCGACTCACCTGCCAAGCGTCACCCAGCGGATACATCTTGGGGCCGCTGACACTCACCACATACACCGTGTTCGCTTGTTGACCACGCACCCCGTCGGGCACGTTCACGTTCTTCGGTCCGCCTTTCGCCGAACGCGCATAGGTGTGATCGTGTCCTTGTAGCACCAGGTCGACGCCGTACTTATCGAACAGCGGCTTCCACCAGTTGCGAATGTTGCCGTTGTCGCGATCCTTGGCGGCTGAGTAGACCGGATGATGGAAGGTGACGATGGTCCACCGGTGCGGGTTGTTCTTGAGCACCTCTTCCAGCCAGGCGATTTGCTCCTGCTGCCGCTCGTTGGAGTTGAGCGAGATAATTCGCGCGCCTTGATAATCGAGATAGTAAGCCGTCTCTTCCAATCCCGGTGGGCCATTGAGCGGAAAGGCGAATTGTGGGCGCCAGTGCCCCGTAAGCTGACTGCCGGCCACCGAAAGCCCGTATTCATGATTGCCCGGCGTGGCAATGCTGGGGATCATGGCGTTCAGGAATCCGCCGGCGCTGAACCATTCGCCCCATTCGTTGTCGGCATTTGCGCGGTTGATGAGGTCGCCGGCATGCAACATGAACGCTGCGCGGGGCGCTTCGCTGTGCGCTTCGCGAACCACCCGCGACCACAGCGAGCGGACCGCATTCTGCGCATCGCCGAAGTAAATGAACGAGAAGGGGGCCGGCTTGTCGGCGGCGGTTGTGAAGTGGAACCACTCGCTCCAGTTCAAGCCGTCGCCCACTCGATAGGCATAGGTGGTGGCGGGTTTCAGATTCGCGAGCTTGAGGGAATGGACGTGCGCTTCCCCGAGATCGCTCGTGAAAGATTCCAAACTTCCCGCCACCTGCTGCGCGTGCTTCACGTCGCCGAACTGCATATCGCCCACCAGCGACGACGCTTCCGCATACTGGCCGATCGACTGCGCGACATCAACCGAGGTCCGCCAGGTGACGTTCACGGTGGTGGCCGGATCGTCGCTCCAAGTGAGAATGATTCGGTCGGGAACCGGAGTGGGCCGGTACTGCTTTTTGACGGGGTAAGGTTTCGGGGCGTCATGCCCCTCGTGCGCACTGCCCAGGACTCCGCACCAACCGCAAAGAAGCACCACGACCACGCGCGAGATCAACCGCATGACAACCACCATCAATGGGGAAAAACGAGAGGATTGCTCAAACCGCCATGGTAGTCCGGACCGCGGGATCGGCCAAGCGACACGTTCGACGGGCTTCGCAGCCCGTCGAAACCCTAACCCAAAGTTCCCGACGGGCTGAGAAGCCGGTCGTAGGGATCGCTATAATGGGGCGACTGACTCCGCAGGCGCCCTCAACTGCCAAAGATCAAGAATGCTTCTTCTCCGAAAATTAACAATCAGTTTAGCGCTGTTCCTCCTGGGTGCGTCTACCGCCCAAGGTTTGACGCCCGTGACCTTAGCCCTTAATTGGAAGGCTCAACCCGAACTCGGCGGCTTCTACCAGGCGCTCGCAGCAGGGCTCTATGAATCCCAAGGGCTCGAGGTGACCATTCGCGAGGGCGGTCCGCTGGTGAACAATCGCCCCCTGTTGCCAGCGGGGAAAATTGACTTCCTCATCGCCACCAACTTGCTGCAAGCGTTTGACGCCACACGGCAAAAGCTTCCCACGCAAGTGGTGGCGGCCATTTTTCAGCGCGATCCCCAGTGCCTCATCGCCCATCCCGGCGAGGCGCGATCGTGGGAGAGCTTAAAGCAGTCACCGCTCTACATGGGCAATACCGGTCGCTACAGTTTTTTCTTGTGGATGGAAGCGGCTCACAATTTCCAGCGCACTCGCCTCCGACCGTACAACCACAGCTTGGCTCCGTTCTTGGCCGACACCACAAGTGTCGTGCAAGGCTATGCGACCGCTGAACCGATTCGAATTGAAGAAGTGCTGAGCAAACCACCGCAAGTCTTCTTGCTGGCGGACCATGGTTGGAACACCTACTCGACGCTCATCGAAACGCGGCGTGATTTGATCGCCGAACAACCCGAGTTGGTGCGCAAGTTTGTGGCCGCTTCGGCAGCAGGCTGGCGCGACTACCTGCACGGGGACAACTCCCAAGCGAACGCGCTCATACGGAAAGCGAATCCCACAATTACCCCACGGCAGATCAAGTTCTCGATCGGCCAAATGAAAGCACGCGGGCTCATCGAATCGGGCGAAGCGCTCGCGGCCGGCATTGGGGCGATTGATCCCAAACGGGTTGCCCAGCATTTTCAGTCCCTGGTTGAAGCGGGACTCTTCAAACCGGACGAACTCGACCCCGCCGAGAGCTACACTCGCGAGTTTCTGCCCACGGCAGAGCCCGCTAACGAGCCGACAGTCGAAGGAGCGCTCCCTTGATGCGACTACGGTGAAACGGGAAACTAAAGCTCGGTCTTAATCTTCCTTCCACATAGAATCAGGGAACTCCCATATGCTTCATAGATCTCGCTTCTTCGGTTTGCTCGCCGTGGTGCTCCTGATCGGATGTGGTACGGCGCCTGACGCCCGACCCCTTGCGGCGGCGATTGGGAAACTGCACACGCTGGCCGACGAAATTCTCGGCGCCTTTGAAGCGGGCACGCCGGACGCAGGGCATGACGCGCTGCACGGCATAGGTGACTTGCTGAAGAACCTGCCCACGCTCGGCCAGCAAGCAGGGCTATCGGCCGAAAATATCAGCGTCGTTTCGACCGCGAGCGAAACGCTGATGGAACAATTCGCCAAGCTCGACGCCACGATGCACGGCGACACAACCGAAATCGATCTGCCGGCGATCAAAACCAGCATCGAAGCGGCGCTTGCTTCGCTGGAGAAAGTTCTTCCCGCTGGCATCTCAGCAACGCCCGCTCCGCCCAGCAATCCGGCCGCCACCCCCGTGGCTGAAGAACACGATCATGATCACGAAGAAGATCACGATCACAAGGCGGAAGCGGCGAAGTAAGCCGTCCGTTGCAGGAGGCCTTAGCGCTATAGTTTCCGCAACAGTCGCTTCGGCAGCACTTCTTTGAGCCGACACTCCCACAGTGTCCACACCGAGTAGCCCGCAGCGCGAAGTTCACGCGTCACCCGGCGATCGCGGCGTTTGTTGCGGTCGATCTTTGCGAGCCAATAATCGCGGTTGCTCTTCGGCGTGCGGTCACCGCGCGGACAATCGTGTCCGTGCCACCAGCAGCCATGTACGAAGATTACCACTTCCGCGTGAGGAATGTAAAAGTCCGGCTGGCCGGGAAGTGATTTCACATTCTGCCGGAACCGGACCTTCGCAGCGCGGAGCTGCTCAGCGACCAGCCGCTCCGGAGTGGTGGCTTGGCTTTTCACGCGGGCCATCAGTTGGCTGCGGGTCATCGGAGGGAGATTAATAGCGTTACGGGGAGGCTGGCTTGATGCCCAGGTTTTCTTCCCAGATTTTCGCGACATCGTCCACGGTATTCAGCGGACCCGAGAAGACGGTTTTACCAACGATCTGCGTGGGCAACCCCAACTGTCTGCCTTGCGATAGCGCGGCCAGCAAATCGACGTACTGCTTAAGTCTCCCCGCGGGTTTCTGGCTCCGGAGCGCGGCATCGAGTTCGTTTTGGCCGACCAGTTCCTCGGCCGTGAGCCGCGCTGCCGTATATTGCGGCAGGTTCTCGCCCGTCATCAGAAAATCGTGCATCGCGGGAAACGCATTGCCATTGGCCTGGAAGACGGCCAGGGCCAACTCCGCAACCCGGCACGAGCCGCGCGATTTAGGTTTGGTGCGAAACACCATTTTGTTGCATCGTGCTTCAAGCGGCCAGGGAAATGTCACCACCGCGACTTGATCGCCATAACGCTCCCGGGCTTCGGTCATCAACTCATGCAGCTTCCGACAGTGGGGACAGCCATAGTCGAAAAACTCGATGATCACCTGTTCCGCTTCGGGATTTCCCAACACGGGGTGCTCATACACATCGATCTTGATTTTGCCTTCGAGCAGCGTAACCATCCGTTTGCCGGCTGCGCGTTTGGCGGGGCGACTGCTGGAGGGCGACTCCTCGGCCGGTTGCTCAGCAACCGCGTCAGTTGGTTCCGGCACCACTGGTTCAGTGGGAGTAGCTTCCACGGCGTCGAGATTGAATTCTCCCTGAATTGCCGCCGCAGAGATCGTGCGCACCAAGTTGGTCGGAAAGAAGACCTGCCCCAGCACCAACGCCGCAACTGAGAGCACCCCGAACAATGTTGGCGCCCCGATGGCGGGTGGCGGCAACTGCGTGGTAACGCGTGGCGCTACGTTCGGTGCGCCGAACGGTTGCAACCGCGCCGGCGCCGCGCTCGCCGCGCCTCGACGTAAGGTAAGCACCAGCACTGCGGCGATCAGCCCGCAGGCGTGAATTAGCAAACAATAGGGGCACCACGCATCAAGCGCCACCGCTTGCACGGCGATGAACCACACGGCGGCTCCCAAGGCGAGTGGCGTGGCGAACTCCAAGAGTCGCCAGCCGAGGGCATCAACCTTTGGATTCCTTTGGCCAGCGCACACGCTTCCCACCAGCATCACCGCGTAACACACCAGCCCACCCAGCGTGACGGAGACTCCTAGCCATTTGCCCCAGGCGCTCGCGAGGGCCGCGTCGCAATCGACCGCCTCCGACCAACTGCAACCGGGAACGCCGCTACCAATGAGGCTGAGCGCGAACAAATAGCCGCTGATCCCGAGCGCCAGCAGCGCCAGCATTCTCACAATCATCCAGCGGAGCGTTACCATCACCAACCACATCCAAAAATTATCGTGCGAGCAGTTATTCGCGGGCAAGCTATCAGTATAAACCATCGGCGGGTTGGCAAAACGGTTGCGGACAGGGGACTTCGGCGAGGGTGCTTCAGCAGGGGCCGGCGGCGTCCGGCCGCAAACGCATTAAACCTTACGACCCGCACAATCCGATGTTAGCGGTGAGTCAGTTGTCGCGTTGTTGCGCTTATCCCCCCGCTCGGTTTTGAGCTCGCCAGGAGAAACTTCGCCATGAATATGGCCCCTAAAGTCCGCCCGCTGTGGAAACGCATCCCGATTATGGGGGGCCTCGCGGGCCTGATGGCTTACAAATTCTTGAAGCTGCCCACTTCGATTCTCCCCCGCGACTTCAAAGCGGTGGTGAAGAACTGGGACTACGAAATGTTCACCACGCTGCTGAAAAGCGGCGTCACCAGCGCGATCATCGATCAGCCCTGCTACTTCAAAATGCCGGAGAAGATCGAGTCGAAAGCCCAGGTTGCCCCCGAGTACCAATTCTCGCAGGCGCAACTGGAAGGCTTCTATCGCGACGGCTTCATCGGCCCGATCGATGTCTTCTCGCCCGAGCAGATGAAGGATTTCAAGCACGACCTCTTGGCCATCGAGAAGACCGAATCCAAAACCTACGGCTTCGTCACGCCGCGCGATCGACACTTCGAAATGCCGCGGCTGTGGAACTACATGAAGCACCCCGGCGTCACCGAGCGTCTGGCCCAACTGCTGGGCCCGGACCTCAACGTCTGGCGCTCGCAGATTTTCTATAAGGGCCCCAAGTCGCCCGCCATTCAGTGGCACCACGCGAGCACCTTCATGGTTGAAGATTACCAAGACCCGGCGATCTTCCCCAAGGACCGCAGCGAAATCTTCCAGCTCACCGCGTGGATTGCGGTGGATGAATCGACGCACGAAAACGGTTGCCTGAAGTTTGCGGCCGGCACACACGACCGGATGCGGGCCGTTCACTTCGGCGGTTCGGAAGGCTTCTACAACGCAGCGTACGAACTCGACTTCAAAGAGCAGGACCACCGCATCGTCGAGCTGCCGTGTAAGCCGGGGCAGATGATTATCTTCACCGAACGCTGCATCCACGGCTCGGCCGCCAACACGACCGACCGTTACCGCTTGGCGTTCAACCTCCGCTGCACGCCGACCAGCGTGGCCGCGTACCCCGGCAAGAAGTACTACCGCAGCGTGTACAACGGCGGCAAGTACAACCTGGAAGATTGGGGGGTCTGCTTGCTCCGTGGCCAGGACCGCTACAAGCTAAGCAAGATCATCCCGCCGGAAGCGCTCGAACGCGGCATTGCCCCGCGCCTGTTGTCGCAAGTCGCCGCCGCTCCGCAACAGCAACTCAAGCGAGCAGCTTAGTTCGAGCGGGTTAAAAGAATTGTTCCACGCTTATCGGCCGATCGATGCCCAGCGCATCGATCGGTCGAATCGTTCCGGGGGGGAAGCGATGCGAAATCTCAAAGCCAAGCGCGCGCTCGTCACCGGCGCCGCCACCGGCATCGGCCGGCAGATCGCGCTGGAACTCGCCGGCCGCGGCGCGAACCTCGTGCTGGCCGACATCAACGCGCTGGAACTCGAACGGACCGCTATCGCAGCGCGCAAGTTGAGCATAGAAGTCGAAACGCACCGCTGCGACATCAGCGACCCCGCCGACCTCGACGCGTTTGCCGATGACCTCATCGACCGCTACGCCGGCGTGGATGTGCTGGTGAACAACGCGGGGGTCGTCTACTACGGCCCCACGCACGAAATGCCCGGCGCCGAGTGGGACCGGCTGGTCGACGTGAACTTCCGCGGCCACTTGCAGCTCACCCGCCGGATGTTGCCGTGGCTATTGGGGCGACCCGAAGCGCATGTGCTAAACGTCTGCAGCGTCTTGGGCCTTACGCCACTGCCGCGCACCAGCGTTTACTGCGCGACCAAGAGTGCGATGATCGGCTTCTCGAATGCTTTACGCGGCGAGTACGGCCGCTGGGGCCTGGGCGTCACCACGCTCTGCCCCGGCTTTGTGGACACCGGGTTCTTCGCCGCCGCCCGGCCCACCGGCAAACAGAATTTTCAGCCCAAACATCCGCCCAAGATTCTGCTCGTCTCGCCCGAGAAAGTCGCCCGCCGCGCGGTGCGAGCCATCGAGCGGAACCAAGCCCTGGTGATTGTCGATCCCGTCGGTCACTGGATTCGCGGCGTGATGGAAACCGTGCCGTGGCTTTTCGATTGGCTGAGCGCGCTCGGCCACCAGAAGCGGACCGCACGGCAGCGCGCTGAACTGGCGGAACTCTTCGCCGCGGGCCACGATGAAGTCTCGGCGCTGAAGTGCTACGTCACTTCACACTGGGCCGGCGAGCTGCCCAAGTCATCGATCGCCGTGCCGCAACGTGCTTCTTCACGACGGGCCGCTTAACACTCTGCGGTTGTTTAGCCGTCGCCTGCACGCAATCGCCACAGCCGAGCGCTGGTGAGGCTGGTGCAGCTTCGATTTGCATCGGTTCGGGCGCTGGCGCGTCACTCGGCGAAGGATCACGCCACCCGCCATACGCTTTATCGTAATGAAACTCGGCCTGGGCGACTCCGAAGTACTCGGCGATGTCGTCACCATTGGCCGAACGACAGAGCAAACCGCATGTCGCGGCGTAGAAGAAGCGTCGAACCATAAAATTGCACTCCGAAAGCGCCGTGGCGGCGTGATGCGCGAAGCGATGGAGTTGGTATCGACCTGCCAACCAAGAGTGCTAGCGCGGTCCGCCGAGATTGCGGATCGTGCCGAAGCGCGAAGCTGTAACGACGAGCCCTCACTAGCCGGACCGCCAACCGGTCCGGCTAGTGGGGTCGCAGTCGGCTACACCCCCAACACGTCCGCGAACAGCGCATCCACAAACTCATCCGGTCGAAACACATCGAGGTCTTCGTGCTTCTCGCCCAGGCCGACATACTTCACGGGGATGCCCATCTGCTGGCGGATCGCCACGACCACGCCCCCTTTGGCGGTGCCGTCGAGCTTGGCCAGCACGATGCCGGTGCAGCCCGCTGCCTCGGCGAACTTGGTCGCCTGGCTCAAACCGTTTTGGCCCGTGGTGGCGTCGAGCACCAGCAGCACTTCGTGCGGCGCCGCAGGGATTTGCTTGTTGATGCTCGTGCGAATCTTGGTCAGCTCCGCCATAAGGTTGGTCTGCGTTTGCAGTCGGCCAGCCGTATCGACGATGCAGATATCGCTCTGGTCGGCCAGCGCTTTCTCGACCGCCTTGTACGCCACCGTCGCCGGATGACTACCCGACTCACCCGTGATGATATCGGCCCCGATCCGCTTCGCCCAAATAGTGAGCTGTTCCACCGCCGCGGCGCGGAACGTATCGCCGGCGCCCAGTAAAACTTTCTTGCCTTGCGACTTGAACAGATGCGCGAGCTTCGCAATCGATGTTGTCTTGCCGGCGCCATTCACACCGCATACCATCACAATGGTCGGCCCGCTGACCGCGAACTCGATGGGCGACTCCGGCTGCGCCATCAGTTCCTTGAGCTTCACTTTGAGCGCCGCGACCACTTCTTCCAAGTGAACAACGCGCCCTCGCATCTTCACCGCAATCTCGGTGACGAGTTTCTCGACCGCCTCGAACCCCATATCGGTCTTGAACAGAATCGCGCGGATCTCTTCCAAAAACTGTTCGTCGATCAGCCGACCTTCGCTCTTAAACAAGTCGCGAATATCGGTCTTCAGCAGTTGGCCCGTTTTCTTTAGGCCCGCCTTGAGTTTGTCAAAGAATCCCATGATCGAGGGGTGAGAGGTTAGGGGTGAGAGAGGAGGAAACGGAACGCATGTGCTACGAGGATTATTCTCTCTTCTCTATCCTCTCCCCTCTAACCTCTTCTTTGCGCGGCAGTTTATCCAAAATCCCATTCACAAACTGCGCGCTATGCGCACTGCCAAACCGCTTGGCCAGTTCCACCGCTTCATTGATCGCTACACGGAACGGCGTGTCGCCGTAGAGAATCTCGTACGCCCCCAACCGCATCACGTTGCGGTCGGTTGAAGCCATCCGTTTGAGGCTCCAGTTCTCGGCGATCTTGGTGAGCGCCGCGTCGATCTCGTCCTGATTCCGCCGTACGCCGAGAATCAGCGACAAGCAAAACTCCCGCACATCGGGCTGAATGATCCGCGACTCGACGAACGCTTGCAGTTCCTTAGCGGTCGCGCGCGGGTTCACATCATCCTCAAACAGGATTTGCAGCGCGACTTCCCGGGCTCGACTACGTTGGGCCATAGAATAAAGCGTACCCGCTCGTGGGGCAGGCTTTCTAGCCTGCCATGCGCTGTGATTAACTTCCCCGCACCAAAAGGCAGGCTGGAAAGCCTGCCCCACGTTAGTGCGTTGGCAGCGCCGGCAGCAGCCGCGCCATTTTAAGTGCCGCCTCGGCGCACTCGACCCCCTTGTTACCCACATTGCCGCCGGCGCGGTGGATCGCCTGCTCCAGGGTGTCGCACATCAGCACTCCCAGCATCACCGGCAGGCTGTGCTCGATGGCGATCCGCATCAGCCCGTGCGTCACCCCGTCGTTGATCGCCCGGTCGTGCGCCGTCTCGCCTTTGATGACAGCGCCGAGCGCAATGATCGCCGCATACCGGCAAGTATCCGCCATCCGCTGCACCGCGACCGGGATCTCCCACGAACCGGGAACCCATGCAATGTCGATGTTCTCGTCCGGCACACCCGCGGCGGTGAGTGTTTCAACGGCGCCAGCAAGAAGTTTGTCCGTGATGTTGCGGTTCCATTCCGCCACGACGATGGCGAAACGGATTTTGGGGGGAAGCGTATTGAGTTCACAAATCTGCGGCATTAACCAATGTCCTCTATCTCTAATCACCCGATTCGCCAGAGTTATTCTGTTGGTTGACAGCCTGTTGAATCACCACTTGCATCGTCTGCCCACGAAGCGAAGTGAGGGAAGTTGGAGTTCCCATGCCGTAACCCTTCATCGGGTTCTTACAAAGAATCTGACCCGTGAGCGGATCAAGACAGAAGAGAAACCCGTTGGTCGAAACGATCAGTCGATCGCCATCGAGGAGCAGCGTGACGTAGCCCGACTTGAGTTCATTATTCGACCAGACAATCTCACCCGTGTCTCGGTCGAGCGCAATGGCGTAGCCGTTGAGACCGACGAAGACAAGTTGTTCGACGGAGGTTGCCATTTAGATCGTGAGAACGCAGTTAGTTACATTTCGGGGCAGCGATCAGCGGCGTTCTAGGCGAGCGATTCTTCTACCGCACTCATTGCGTTACTCGATTCGGTTCGATCAAATCCCACAAATTGCCGTACAGGTCCTCAAAAACTGCGACAGTTCCGTACGGCTCTTCACGCGGCTCGCGCACGAATGGAATCTCTTGCGACCGATAAAAGTTGTAGTCCCGCCAAAAGTCGTCGGTGCAAAGGAAAAATGCAACCCGACCGCCCGTTTGCGAGCCGACTCGTTCGAGTTGCTCCGCCGACGAAGCTTTTGCCAATAACAATCGGCAACTTCCCTTCCCTGGCGGCGCCACCACCACCCACCGCTTCGCTTGATCAACAACCAACGTATCTTCAACGAGCACAAACTTCAGCTTGCCGACGAAGAATTCGAGCGCCTCGTCGTAGTCACGAACAACAAGTGAAACGAGTCCTAGGTGTTGTTTCATGATGGCGGACGAAGTCGCAAGCCTACTCCTTAATACTCATCAAAAACTCCACATTGCTCTTCGTCTTCACCAGTTTGTTGGTGAGCATCTCCATCGCGTCGGGCGGGTTCAGCTCGTGCAGCGCACGGCGGAGCAGGCAAATGCGGCGGTACTCGTCGGGGTCGATGAGGTTTTCTTCTTTACGCGTGCCGCTTTTGTTAATGTCGATCGCCGGCCAAATGCGCTTGTCCACCAGCGTGCGGTCGAGCATGATCTCTTGGTTGCCGGTCCCTTTGAACTCTTCAAAGATCACTTCATCCATCCGGCTGCCTGTTTCCACCAGCGCTGTGGCGATGATCGTGAGCGAACCCCCTTCTTCCACGCGGCGGGCGGAGCCGAAGAAGCGTTTGGGACGCTGCATGGCGTTAGCGTCGATCCCGCCGGACAAAATCTTGCCGGACGGCGGGCACTCGCTGTTCCACGCCCGAGCGAGCCGCGTGATCGAATCCAAAAAAATCACCACGTGCTTGCCGTATTCGACCATCCGCTTCGCTTTTTCCAGCACCATCTCGGCCACCTGCACGTGGCGGGCGGTCGGCTCGTCGAACGTGCTCGAAATCACTTCGCAGTTGGGGCCTTTGATTTGCCGCTCCATGTCGGTCACTTCTTCGGGCCGCTCGTCGATCAGCAGCATCACGACATAGGCGTCGGGATAGTTGGCGAGCACCGCCTTGGCCATCTTCTGCATGAGGATGGTCTTCCCGGCGCGCGGCGGGCTGACGATTAGCCCGCGCTGACCGAAGCCGATTGGCACCAGCATATCGACGACCCGCATTTCCACTTCCTCGGCGGTCGTCTCCATGCGGATCCGTTCATCGGGATGGATCGGCGTGAGGTTATCGAACGCCACTTTCTTGTTGAGTTGGTTCGGATCGTCCCCGTTGATTGACTCGACCCTGAGGAGCGCGAAGTAGCGTTCATTCTCCTTCGGCGGGCGAATGGTGCCGGTTACCGTGTTGCCGTTCCGCAAATTGAAGCGGCGGATTTGGCTTGGCGAAACGTAGATGTCGTCCGGGCAGGAGAGGTAGTGGTAATCGGGACTGCGCAGGAATCCAAACCCATCGGGCAGAATTTCGAGCGTCCCTTCACCCGACATCAGCCCGTTCAGCTTTACCCGTTCTTTAAGGATGCGGAAGATGAGGTCCTGCTTCTTCAGCGTGGCGGCGTTCTCAACCCCTTCCTCTTCGGCGATTTCGATCAGTTCCTGCGTCGAGCGCTTTTGCAAATCAGCGACGTGAATGTTTTGGTCGAGCTGATCTTCGGTCGCGTTGGCAATCGCGGCGCCGCCGCGGCGCACGCGCTCGGCGGCCTTGTCGAGTTCTTCCGCAATCGAGAGCGGCTCTTCGCGGTCGAGCCGGCGCAATAAATCCTGGTCGATGTACTGGCTACTGTCCGGCGTTTCGGGACGCGGGCGGCGCAGGTGGTGGGGCGGGCGGACGCGGTCATGCCGCGCCCCGCGATCGGAGACGTCTGACATAATCTCTGCTCCAGAAAAGCGTGGAGGGACCGACGCCCTTATTAGTATTTGGGGTCGGCGAGGCGGGAGGGAAAGTTTTTAGGTGGGAGTCGCGAAAGGATCGTCCGGCAAGTGCTTGCTCGCCGAACGACGAACTTAGTATGACAAAAAAAGAGGGCCGTGGGAACAGCTAGCGGACGGATTTTGCCGAAAATTACGGAGAATCGCTCGACCGCCAGTTTCCCCAAAGCGCCGCAACTTGCTGGTCGAGTTGCTCGAAATCGCCCGAGTTCTCGACCGTCGCATTCGCAGCCGCCTGTTTCTTTGAGATCGGCAACTGAGCTGCCTCGCGTTGAGCGAACTCCGCCGCCGACCACCCCCGTTCGGCTGCCCGAGCTTGCCGAACCTCCTTCGGCGCGGCGACAAAGATCACCCAATCGCACAAGTCTCGCCAACCCGCTTCGATGAGCAGGGGGACATCGAGCACCACGACGGTAGTTCCGACGTCCCGCAAATTCTTGAGTTCTACTTCCACCTGCTCCCGGACTCGCGGATGAATGAGCGATTCGAGGAACTCCCGATTCGCCGACGCGTCGGCGCCGGCAAACACCCGTTCCGCAATCGCCCGGCGATTCGGCGAGCCATCGGCATTTCGAACCGATGAGCCGAATCGTTCAACGAGTTGCGTCAGCACTTCCGCCGAAGCAAGCGCCACATGCGCAAACCGGTCAGCATCCAACACCACCGCCCCGCGCTTCGCGAGCAGCCCCGCAACCGCCGACTTCCCACTCGCAATCCCGCCGATGACGCCGATGGTTTTCATGAGTGTTAGCCGCGGGGCTCGCCCCCGCGCTTTTTTTGGTGGATACCGCATTCAAAAAGCGCGGAACGAGCCCCGCGGCTAACCTAATGACACTCGGCCCAGGTGGCGCCGGTGTTGATGTCGACTTGCAGAGGGACGTGCAGGAGTAACGCGGATTGCATTTCGTCGCGCACCAAGTTGGTGAGCGTTTCTAGTTCCACCTCGGGGCAGTCGAACACGAGTTCGTCGTGAACTTGCAAAATCATCTTCGATTCGAGTCCTTCGCTCTTCAGCCGGCGGTGGATGTGCAGCATCGCTAGTTTAATGATGTCCGCGGCGGAGCCTTGGATCACCGTGTTGACTGCGGTGCGTTCCGGAAGGTTGAGCTGGAGCGGCTGCGCTTGGCGGTTGAATAGATTTCCGGCTTGGACGGCGGGTTTGCGAACGCCGTCGATCGCGCGGCGGCGGCCGAGGATGGTTTCGACGTAGCCGTTCTCGCGGCAGAAGTTGAGCGTATCGAGCATGAACTGCTCCACGCCGGGGTAGCGGGCGAAATACTCGGCGATGAACCGGGCCGCTTCTTCTTTGGAAATGCCCAGCGACTTCGCCAGGCCGAACGGACTTTGGCCGTAAATGATGCCGAAGTTCACCGCTTTGGCGCCACGCCGCATGGCGGGCGTGACTTCGGCTTCCGTAACGCCGTTCACCTGCGAGGCGACCAGCGTGTGAATATCTTCCCCCCGGGCGAAGGCGCCGCACAGCGTTTCGTCCTGCGTGTAATGGGCCAGCACGCGGAGTTCAATTTGCGAGTAGTCGGCGGTGAGGAGTTTCCACCCCTCGGCGCCGGCCACGAACGCGGAACGAATTTCTTTGCCCTCGGCCGTGCGGATGGGAATGTTCTGAAGGTTCGGGTCGCTGCAACTCAGCCGGCCGGTCGCGGCGACCACTTGGTTGAATGAACAATGCACGCGTCCCGTGGCGGGCAGAATCAACTCCGGCAACGCGTCAACGTAGGTTCCTTTGAGCTTTGAGTACTGCCGATGTTCCACAATCAACCTCGGCAGCGGGTGCTTTTCGGCCAATTCTTCGAGCACTTCCGCATCGGTACTTGCGCCTGTCTTCGTCTTCTTCAGCACCGGCAGTTTGAGCTCTTGGAACAACACTTCGGCCAACTGCTTCGGCGAAGCGATGTTGAACGGATGCCCCGCGATTTCTTCGATCTGCTCTTCGAGTTCTTTGAGCCGTTTGCCAAAGCGTTCGCTCAGTTCGCTGAGGCGCTGCGCATCAACCTTGATTCCGTAATACTCCATCTCGGCGAGGACTTCCACGAGCGGCGTTTCCACGTCGTCGTGCAGCGTGCTGAGCCCTTGCTGGTCGAGCCGTTCGGCCAGTAGCGGCATCAAGCGCATTGGCACGTCGGCATCTTCGGCGGCGTAGGGGCCAATCTTAGCGACCGGCACTTCGTCCATTCGTTTTTGCGACTTGCCCTTGCCTATGAGCTCGCTGATCTTGATCGTGGTGTGATTCAAGTAGCGAGCCGAGAGCTCATCGAGACTGTGAATCCGCTCACCCGCATCGAGCAGGTAGCTGGCGACCATCGTATCGAACGCCACGCCGGCGACTTCGACGCCGGCGCCTCGCAACACGGTGAGATCGTACTTCAGGTTCTGTCCGATTTTGCTGACAGCGGGGTTTTCATACAGCGGTCGCAACGCTGCCAGCGCTATTTCTGTCGGAATCGCGCGATCCGCACTCGGCGCTCGCAGTGGAACATAGTACGCCACGCCGGGTTCCGCACAGAACGATAAGCCAACTAATTCCGCTGCCCGCGGATTGAGCGCCGTTGTTTCGGTATCGATCGACAGCACCTCAGTTGAAGATAAAGCATCGATCATCGCGGCGAGCTTTTCTGGCGTATCGACGATGCGATAATCGGCGTCCCAACCGCTCGACTCCGGTTCGTTAGCGCCTACCATCTTTAGCGCGCGATCCGCTAAGCCGCGGAAGCCGAACTCGGTGAAGAGTTCCGCTAATCGTTCCGGTTGTTGCCCCCCAACGCGGCAGTTCTCCCAATCAAACTCCAGCGGCACATATCGGTCGAGTTCCACCAGCCGCCGCGAGAGTATCGCCGAGTCGCGATGCTCGACCAGCGCCTTCTGCGTCCGAGCGCCTTTCGCCAGCGGCGCGTTGGCCAGCACGCCTTCGAGTGTCTCGAAGCGTGATAGCAGTTCCGTCGCCGTCTTGGGCCCGATCCCCGGCACGCCCGGCACGCGGTCGACCGAGTCGCCCACCAGCGCTTGGAAGTCGATCACTTGCTCCGGCCGAACGCCCCAATCCTGCAGCAAGGTTTCCGCCGTGTAAAGCTCGTTCTTGCGAATGTTGAGAATCGAAACGTGCCTCGTCAGCAGTTGCCGGCAATCTTTATCGCCGGAGACTAGGTGACATGTTACGCCCCGTTCATCGCACAGCCTGGCAATCGTCGCCAGCACGTCATCCGCTTCAAAGTTCGGCACGCTCAATACGGGGATGCCGAACGCTTCGACCACTGCGCGAATCTTTGGAATCTGGCTCCGCAATTCGTCCGGCATTTCGCCCCGGTCCGCTTTGTATCCGGAATAGATTTCGTGCCGAAACGTGTCGCCCGGCGGATCGAAGGCGCAAATCAGGCACTCTGGCCGTTGTTCAAGCAGAAACAGCAAATCACGGGTGAAGCCGTAGACTGCATTGACCGGTTCGCCCCGCGGGCTGGTCATGTTGGGAATGGCGTGAAAAACCTGGAAAATCAGGCTGTGGGCGTCCACAACCTGCACCAAACCGGGCGCCGGCGGATCGGGTTGGTCGTCGAAAAGCATGGGGGGAAAATGATGAACGGTGAATGATGAACGAAGAACGCAGAATCGCCGGGCTGTTGAGTTATACCAAGTGTCTCGACCGGCGTTTATTCACCCGAATTACCGGCCGAATCGGCAAAACTCGCGCGAATCGGAATCCCCAACCCCTAGTCCCTGCTCCCCAACCCCTCCGTTCGTTGACACCCCAGAGGCCCATAACTATTCTCAATTTAGGTCCAAACCCCGGAAAAATCGGGGCTGCGGACTTCCTGTTGGCTTTCGACTGAACTGCTGCGAACTCATTCGCGTAAGGAATCGCATGGCTGCTCGTCCCGATCAAAATCTGCAAATCGGCCTCATCATCTCAGCGGTGCTAATCGTGCTGCTCGCGGCCGCCACGTACATGGGCTGGAAGAGTTACGCGGACGCTAACGCGCAAATCGCGGCGCAGAAGACAGAGATGGATGGCCTCCGCACCAGCGCCGGCAACTGGCAGCAAGAGGCAACCGCGCTGAAGACCATGATCGGCCTGGGCGAGAACGACAGTCTCGACGTCGTCACGAAGCAGTACGAAGAAGACCAAAAGAAATACATGGCCAACTACGACGAACCGACCCGCAAGTATCGGGTGATTGTCGATAAGATGTGGACCGACAACGCCGGCCTCGCGACGCAGCTCTCGGACTCGAAGGGTCGCGAGCAAGAACTCCGCACGCGGCTCTCAGCCGTGGAAGCGGAGAAGGAAGCCCAGATCAAACAGTTCCAGCAGAAGCTCACGCAGTTGGAACAGGACGCGGCAGCCGAGCGGAACAAGTTCAGCACCGACCGCGAAGATCTTGAGGCGAAGCAGCGTGAATTGTTGGCGTCGCTCGACAAGAACAAGGCGGAGTTTGAAAAGCAATTGGCCGAGGCGGTTGCGAAGAGCGAAGCGGCGCAGGAACAACTCACGCAAAGCGAGCGGGCGAAGAACATTCTCTTGGAAGAACGCAAGCAAGAATCCCCCAGCTTTGAAACGGCCGATGGCGCCGTAACGTATGTCGATCAGCGGAACGGCGTGGTGTGGTTGGACCTTGGTTCGGAGGATTCACTACGGCGGCAAATCACGTTTAGCGTGTTTGAATCGGACCAAACCGACGCCGGCAAAACGGTGAAGAAGGGAAGCCTGGAAGTCACCCGAATCTTGGGCGATCACGAAGCTGAAGCTCGGATCACGAACGATGATCCACGAAATCCCATCCTGCCGGGTGACAAGATTTACAGCCAAGTTTGGCAACGCGGGAAAGCCTTGCGGTTTGCTTTGACCGGTGTGATCGATATCGACGGCGATGGCCGACCGGACTTGCAGCAAGCGAAAGACCTGATCGCCCTGAACGGCGGTGTGATCGACGCGATTGTGACGGAAGAGGGTGGAATCGAAGGCGAACTCGATGTCAAAACCCGCTATCTGGTGCTCGGCGAATCCCCCGAAGATCCCAACCAAGGCAAGCTGCGGAAGAGCTACCAAGAGATGAGCGCTGCGGCCAACACGCTGGGCGTGGAGATCATTACCCTGGACGAGTTCTTGAGCCAAATGGGCTATCGTCCGGAGGACCGCACCGTGGTGCTTGGCAGCGGCGCGCGGTCGCGGGATTTCAAAGCGACCGACGATAAGGCGAAGTTCCGGCCGCGGTCGGCTTATTACAGATTCTGATGCTGAGCGGGGTTAGGATTAGGGCGCGAAAATTGTTTCACGTGAAACAATTTCGTCGTTGGGTTCCGCCGTGAATTGTTCCACGTGGAACAAGTTGTCAGCTCCGCTTTCTCGCGCGCCCCGGCTCAAAGAAAATGTTCCACGTGGAACAATTTGCTTTCCCGCCGTGAATTGTTTCACGTGAAACAATTTACCGATCGGGGGGGTGGCTACAATTTGGGCTTGACAGGGGGTGGCTACGTTTTGCCGCTGACAGTGTTTTCTCGAACGCGGGAATGCCGGCTGGATCGAAGTGAAAAAGTCGTGATCTTAGCGACCCGCGTTACGTTGCTGTGGTACTGAGCCTCTATTAGCCACGGTCAAGCTCCACTGCTCACGGCGAATAACCGGGGAGAGTCGAAGCCCTGTGCTGTCCTCCCCAGAATCCGAGCGACAAATGCGGCGGGGAGCGGTTGACCCTCACGATTTCGCGCAAACGGAGCACCCGTTGTGCGCAACCACACACTTGGGGCGGTCGATGAAGGGGGGTGTCATAGGGTAAACTGGAGGTTTCGCGCTGGTTCTCGCTGGTAAGAGAGGGATTTACCACAGAGAACACAGAGGAAGCACAGAGAGGGGAGAGATTCTTGGTCGTTTTGGCTTGGTCGTTCGACCCTGGAATTACAAATGAACAAGCGGAGATGACCGGTTGCGATCTTTCCTCATTTATTCTTCCCTCTGTGCTTCCTCCGTGCTCTCTGTGGTTAGTTTTTCACCCTCTCCGCTAGCGCATCGCGGCTAACGATTTAAATTTGCTGAACTACGTCCTTAAACCATTCCTACCAATGAATCCCCAATCGCTGTCTGATGTTGAAAAAATCCCTTGCCGAATCTTCCGCGATGCGGGGGATGCGAGCCGCGCCGTGGCGCTGCAGATTGCGTCGCTCATTCGGGTGCGGCAGGCGGAGGGGCGGACCTGCGTGTTGGGACTGGCCACTGGCAGTACGCCGACTGGGGTGTACGGCGAACTGGTGCGGATGCATCAGCAGGAAGGTCTGTCGTTCAAGAACGTGGTCACGTTCAACTTGGACGAATACTTCCCCATGCAGCCCGAAGAGCTGCAAAGCTACGTGCGGTTCATGCGGGAGCATTTGTTCGACCATATTGACATCCTTCCCGAGAACGCCAACGTGCCGAATGGGACGCTGCCCGCGGAAGATGTGGCGGATTACTGCCAACAGTACGAACGGAAGATTGCCGCGGCGGGTGGAATCGATCTTCAGATTCTGGGCATCGGCCGCACGGGGCACATCGGATTCAACGAACCGGGCTCCGGCAAGGGAAGCCGCACTCGGCTCATCACGCTCGACCGCGTGACCCGGCGCGATGCGGCGAGCGATTTCTTTGGCGAAGAGAACGTCCCGCGGCGGGCGATCACCATGGGGGTCGGCACGATTCTCGACGCTCGCCAAGTGGTGCTGATGGCGTTCGGCGAAGGCAAATCGCGGATTGTGGCGCAAGCGGTGGAAGGGGAAATCTCGACCATTGTGGCGGCCAGTTTCTTGCAGCAGCATCCGAACGCGCAGTTCGTGCTCGACGAAGCGGCGGCCGCGGGGCTCACGCGGCGGATCCAGCCGTGGATTTTTGGGGCGGTCGATTGGAATGATGAACTGGTTCGCAAAGCGGTGATTTGGCTCGCGACGAAGCTCAATAAACCGCTCCTCAAACTGACCACCGAGGATTACAACGAAGAGGGCCTACAAGATTTGCTCGCCTCGCACGGGCCGGCGTACGACTTGAACCTGAAGGTCTTCCGCGGCTTGCAGGCCACCATCACCGGTTGGCCGGGGGGCAAGCCGGAACATGCGAAACAGCCGGGCGACCGCAGCCGGGCCGGTGACCACATCTTCCCGAAGCGGGTGCTGATTTTTTCACCGCACCCCGATGATGACGTAATCAGCATGGGCGGCACGCTCATTCGGCTGGTCGATCAGGGGCACCAGGTGCATGTCGCATACCAAACGTCGGGCAACATTGCGGTGTTCGATGACGATGCGCTCCGCTTCGCCGAGTTCAGTGCAGAGTTCAACCGGCATTTCAACATCAATCCGGAGCGAACCGCGGAACTGGAATCGCACATCGATGAGTTCATCAAGCACAAGGCGCCGGGACAGGTAGATAGCCCCGAGGTGCAGTACATCAAGGGCCTCATCCGCCGGTGCGAAGCGCGTTCCGCGACGCGGTGCTGCGGCATCCCTGAGGAGCAATTGCACTTCATGGATATGCCGTTCTACGAAACGGGCCGTGTGCGGAAGAAACCGCTGGGTGACGAGGACATTCGCATCACGGTGGAACTGTTACGGAAGATTCGGCCACACCAAGTGTATGCGGCAGGCGATCTTTCGGACCCGCACGGCACGCACCGGGTGTGTTTGAGCGCAATCCTCCAAGCGTGCAACCAAGTAGCCGGCGACGATTGGTACCCCGACTGCCAAGTGTGGCTGTACCGCGGCGCGTGGCAAGAATGGGGTCCGCACCAAATTGAAATGGCCGTGCCGATTAGCCCACAGGAACTGATGCGCAAACGCGTGGCGATCTTCAAACACCAATCGCAAAAAGACAAGGCGCTGTTCCCCGGACCGGACCCGCGCGAGTTCTGGCAGCGCGCCGAAGACCGCAACCACGCTACCGCGGAGCTGTACGACAAGCTGGGCCTCGCGGAGTACGAGGCGATTGAAGGGTTCGTGCGGTGGAAAGGCGAGATGCTTTAGGGCGGACCATCAGCCGCCGGGCGGCAGTGTTAGTTTTAACTGGCCCCGGTCGTTGGTGACGATATTGCCTGCGTATTGAATGCACACCGCGTTTTGCACGACCGGGGGCTAGCGCCCAGCGGCTGATGAGTCTCCCCACGCCGCGCGGATCAGGCCGAGTTTGCGTTCGATGGTGCGTTCGACCACGTCGAGTTCGGTGGCGATCTCGGCGCTGGTGTAGCCCTCGAGTTTGCGGCGGGCGATGAGGCGGAGCGTTTCATCGGGCAGCAGCTCCATCAGGCGTTCGCATTCTTCACGCATGGCCACTAGGAACTCGGGGCTGAGCTCGTCGTCAATTTGCTCCAAGTAGCGGCCGCTTTGGTCCATCGGCGGCGAGCCGACTTTGCCGCCGCCGCGCTTTTGGGCCATCAGGCGTTCGCGCTGGTTGATCGCCTTGCGGGCGGTGATTTTGGCGAGTAGGGACCATAGGTTGCCGCGGTCATTGAGCTGCGGGAAGCGCTGCTGCTGGGCGCCGTGGAAAACGCTGTTGAGTGCGCTGAGCGCAACATCCTCTTCATCCTCGGCGCCGCGCGGGGCGTCACCGAGTTTCATCCGGGCGAGGAGGACCAAGCGGCGGAAGTAGCGGTCCCACAATTCACGCTGCGCGGCGGACGTTTCGCCGTCTTTGAGATCGGCGATCCAGTGCGTGACACTGCCGCGGTCGGTTTCGTCGGGGTCGGTTGTCATGGCGCGGCGAGAAGTCAGAGCCGAAGGAAAATCTGGCGGCGATACATCCACCAGCAGATTAGCCACAAGATGGCGCCAATTGCAAGGTTTTTTAAGAACAGCTCATAAGGTTCGCCGAAAATCAGGAACGGTCCGGGGCCCAAATGGGTGGTGAGAGTGTGAATGATCCAGCCGCCCATGAGGTGCATCAGCACGTAGATGGCGAGCGGGTTCATGCCAACCACCACGAAGGGAAAAGTGCCACGGCGATAGCCGGCGAGGTCAACAATGCCGTACAGGCTGCCGAGAATCACCAGGCACAATCCGCCGGATGCCAGCGCAAAAGCCGGGGTCCAGAGCTTCTTCACCACAGGGCAGATGCCGAGATAATGCAGGGCCCAGCCGAGACAAAACAAGCCCACGCCCCACGCCAACAGCGTGAGGAGCTTCTGCTTGCCGGGACGCTCGCTTTGCAGCAGTCCGCCGGCGAGTGAGCCCATGAGCATGGTGGCGAGCGACGGCACGAAGTTGAGCGTATTGTAGCCGCCGTCGTTCGCGATGAAGGGCTCGGCGCGGGGGAACAGGTTCAGCAGCCACTGGTCGAAGAAATGCGCGGGGCCGGAGTTCATGTTCCAGTGGGCAAAGAATCCGGTGAAGAACGGGGCCCCTTTCACCGCGGCGTAGTCGTAGTCTTCGCCCGGCAGCGGCCAGAGCGCGAAGAACAGCCAGTAGCCGACCAGGATCACCACGATCGCCGCGACTTGCACCCGCACGCCGCCGCGCCACAAGAGATACAGCGGCACATACCCTAGGCCGATTTGCGAGACGACATCTTCCAGCGTCCAATTGGTGCTGTGCGCATGGGCGCTCCGCAAGAACACGCCGAGGAGCACGAGCGCTATCGCACGCCAGACTACGTGTCCGAAGATTTTGCGCGGCGAATCGCCCCGCCGGGCGCGCGAGGCGGCCGAGTATGCCAGCGCCACGCCGACCATGAACATGAACGACGGCTGAATCATGTCCCACAGTACGAGGCCGGACCACTCGACATGCTCGAACTGCCGCGCCAAGGACATCAGCCACGGCTGCTGCGGGTAGGCGGCGGCGATGTTCCGCGCCCAGTCGCCGTAGTGATCGCACGCGGCCAAGAGCAGCATCGTACCGCCGCGGTAGACATCGAGCGAGAGGAGTCGGCCCGTTGCGGGTGTTTTCAATTGCGTGTTCATTCGCTCAAGTCGACTTTGTTCCACGCTTCGCTTGCTGCCGAATCGCTTGGCGGTGAATTGTCGCCGAACGGATGGCCCGAAGAAAGTGTGATCGCGCCGCTGGCCACGGCGTCGGCCACCCACGGGGCAGCGCTCGCTTCTTCGGCGGTTGCCCAATGGCTTGGCGGCGTTGCGAGTGGCGCCGCACAATGCGGGCAGGGCAAATCCGGCTGCTTGAGAAACAGCGGCGCGGCGGTGACTTTCGCTGAGGTCCACACGGCGTCGCACTCATCGCACTGCACCACGATCGCGCCGCACCCCCCGCACGAGCGTAGAGCCCGAGCGCCAGTGCCGCAGACGCTGCAGAAACCGAGGTGGAGCATGGGGGGAGTGAGTCGTGATTAGTGAGTTGTGAGTTGAATGCTCGTTTGTCGCGTTTGCGATCACTGCCTGCTGCCCTCTGCCGGCTGCCTGCTGCCCGTCTACCTCACCGGAAACGCCGTGATGACTTGATCGCCTTCGAGCACAAGGCGCAACTTTTTCGCGGGGGGATTGCCTTGGCGGGCGCCCGATTCGCCGCCGACGTAGCCGATGGGGCGGCCAAGGTTCACGAGGTACACTTCGCGGCCTTCTTCGTATTCCTTTCGCGTTCGCTCGCCGCGCCGCGCTTGGCGATACGCTTCGTCAATGAGCTGGATCACCTTGGCGATGTCGGTCGTATTGTAAACGCCGTGGGAACCAACGCGATGGGGTTCGTCGCGGGTGTGGGCTTCCAGATGCCGGAGGCGATGACCATGCTGGCTGCCGCGGCTGTAGTGTAGGCCCGCGGGAGAGACGAACTCATCGCGGCCGACTTTGGTGAGCAGCTTCGCGAGATCGGCACTCACCTGCGGCGGCGTACGATCAACGGGCCGTTCGCTGCGCGCGGGCGGGTCGGCGAGCGTCGGCAAGTTCCAGCCGGTTCGTGCGGCAATCCATGGCGCCATCAGCACGTACGCCACCACGCCGATCACCAGCAACCACATCCACTTCGACGGCCGCTTCCCGCGCTGGCCACGCGCGAGCGACTGCAAAAGCTGACCGACGAGCTGCGATTGGTTGGGCATGGGACGTGTAGTTTAGGCGTGATTTGCCCCCTCCGGCAGGTGCGCGGTTCGTACGATGGGCTCCTAGCCCGTGGGGCGGTGGGGACCCGCTTCCCGACGGGCTGGGAGCCCATCGTACGGCGCTGCTACAACCCGCAAAGTTTGACGCGCTCCGCCATTCCGCCTACGCTACAGCATGGCGACAGCGCGTAAGAGGCCGCGCTGAACTTGTGGCTTTTCCAGGATCCCGGAACAATGATCAGGCATTTAGTTATTACGCTGGCGGCGCTGGCCGCCTGCGCTTCATCGGCCACGGCCGCGCTCTCGGGCAATACTTCGGTTGGCACGGGGCTGAGCGCTCCGATCTTCACGGCGGTGGCGCCGGGGGATCCCAATCGGCTGTACGTGGCGCTGCGCGGGGGTTCGATCCGCATTATCGATCTCACGACTAATACCGTGTTGCCAACGCCGTTCCTCAGTGGATTTGCGTTCCCGAGCGGCACGACCCTCGACCAAGCGGGAGAAGGCGGCTTCTTGGGGCTGGCGTTTCACCCCGATTACGCCACCAATGGCAAGTTTTATGTGAACATGACGATCGACGACGTGCCGGCCAACGACACGATTCCGTTCCAAACACGCATTCTGCAGGGGACTCGCTCGGCAAATCCCGATGTGGCGAATACTTCCTACACGGAAGTCCTCCGCTTCGACCAACCCCAGGACAACCACAACGCGGGCTGGATTGGCTTTAGCCCGAAGGACAATTACCTCTATATCTCCTCGGGCGACGGCGGTAGTGGCGACGATCTTGGCACCGGGCACACGGCAGGCACCGGGAACGGGCAGGACATCACCAATAATCTCTTGGGAAAAATGCTGCGAGTGGATGTCAATGGCGATGACTTCCCTACTGACGCCACCAAGAACTACGCCATTCCCCCGACGAATCCGTTCCTGTCCGGCGCCAACGCGGCAGGGGATGATGAGATTTGGGCCTACGGGCTGCGGAACCCGTTCCGCAATAGTTTCGATGCCGCCACGGGCGATTTGTGGATTGCTGACGTGGGGCAGAACACCTGGGAAGAGATCAATTTCCAATCAGCGAGTAGCGCGGGGGGCGAAAACTACGGTTGGCGGCTACGCGAGGGTCTGGTGGCCACGCCCAGCGGCGGAGTTGGCGGCGCCAAGCCGCCCGGGAACGTCGATCCCGTTTACGTGTATGCCCACGGCACCGCTGCGCTGCAGGGGAACTCGGTCACGGGCGGGACGATTTATCGTGGCAACGACCCGTCCCTGCGGGGCCGATACTTCTTCACCGACGCGAACTCAGACAACATTTGGTCCTTCGACCCGGCAAATCCTAGCGGCACGGTCACCAACCACAACACGGCAATTGGGCTTGCCGCGAATAACGCCAGTCGCCGATTCGTGGCGCTCGATAGCGATGCAGCGGGCAACCTGTACTTGTCGGACCTCGTGGGCGGCGCCATCCGCCGACTCAATACGAACCAGGTTTCAACGGCCGACTATGATCTGAACGGCGTGGTCGACACCAACGACCACGTCCGCTGGGTGCTGCGATTCAACGGCACAAACGCCACCGCCGCCGCGGCGGACGCCAGCAACAACGGCGTGGTCGACGCGGCCGATTACACCATGTGGCGCGACCGGTTGCCGCCGCCGGCGGCGAGCGTGCCGGAGCCGGGAACCCTCGTGTTGGCGGCGGTGATGCTCGTCATCGCCGGCGGTGTGAAGCGGGCGACACGCTAGCACCGACTCTGCCGGCTTGTTGGACAGCAGTGGCGTGCGGCAGCTTGTTTGTCGATCCCTCAAGATACGCAGCGCCACATTCGGCGCTCCAAGGAGGATCGTCATGCGCCGGTTGCTGTTCACGCTTGTTATTGCAATGCTTGCCGCCCCGCTTCCGGCGCGCGAGTGGTACGTCAACAACACCTTCGGGAACGATTCGCTGTCCGGTCGGCTCGCGACGCCCAAAGGCAAAGATGGCCCGCTCAAGCGCATCCGCGTGGCGCTCTGCCTGGCGATGCCGGGCGACCAGATCTTCGTGGCGAAGACCGATGAACCGTATCGCGAAGAGCTGAGCATCGCGGGGCGTTGTTTGCGCGGTTTGCGTGACATGCCGCTGGTAGTTGATGGCGGCGGCGCGACGCTTGATGGCACGGTCGTCGCGGAGCAAGGGGCGTGGCGGCACGCAGCTGGAGATGTGTTTGCGATGCGGCCGCGGCGGCTGACCTACCAACAACTCTTCGTTTCTGGCAAGCCGCTCACCCGAGTGATGCTCGCCAGCACGATGGGGATCGAACAAGAACTCAGGCCGCTCGAGTGGGCGCTCGCCGAGGGGCAGATTTTGGTTCGCACCGAAGCGAACCGGCTGCCCGATTCGTACGACCTCCGCCACGCCGGCCTGCAAACCGGCATCACGCTGTACAACACGCACCATGTGCGGGTGCAGAACTTCATCATCCAAGGGTTCCAGCAAGATGGCATTAACGCCCACGAACTGGTGCGCGATTGCGAACTAGTGAACGTGGAACTGCGCGCCAACGGCCGCAGTGGACTCAGCGTCGGCGGCGGCAGCCGCGTGACGGTGCGAAACTCGAACAGCTACGACAACGGCGTGAGCCAAGTGCGCAGCGAAGGCTCGGCCCGCATCGCGATTCTCGAGAGCGATATCGATAAGCGGAGTGTGATGCCGTTCGATCAGGTCAGCGGTGAGATTACGGTGGATGGCGAGCCCGTGTTCTAGCCGGAGTTAAATTGGCCAGATTGCGGGAGGCCGCGATTTCGGGGCCACAAACTCGCCGATTCAAAGAACGACATTTGCCACAGGCGCCACATTGCCACAGGATGGCCAAATTGACGCAGACGGTTAACCGTAGAGGGCGTCTGTTTGCAATCACTGCAGGACGAAGTTGCCTCGCCTGAGACTTGCCTTCATCCACAGCCGCAGCACCGCCCTCTCATCAGCGCACCGATAGCGAGCAACAAGAACAGCGCGGCGTGCGGTTCTGGCACCGGCGTCGCCGGGGCGCCCAGCCACGAGCGGCCCATGTTGACGGCCCACACGGCGTAGTCGGCGGCGTCGAACGTGAGCGGCGTGGGATCGTTGGCGACGAGCGTCAGCCCGGCGGTCTGGTTGTCACGCCACAGCGTGTAGTCGCGGGCATCGACGTAGCCATCGTTATTGAAATCGCCGGCGAGGCCGCTGACGCCGTTGTTGATGGTGAGGCGGACGATACTCGGTCCTTCGCCTGTCGGGTCGCGTACGATTGAATACGACACAGGCCCAACCCACGGCAATCCGGTGGGGGTGACGACGAGCGAGGTAAAGTCTCCATCGATTGCCTTCGCTCGAATGATATCGAAGCTGCGCTGACCGGAGATGATGAGCTTGCTAAAGTCGACGACAAGCGCCCCGTCTAGAACGTAAGGCGCGCCGAGAGTAGATGGTTGTGTGGACCCACCGAAGCTTGTCAAGCTGATTGGGGCTACGATGTACTTCGAGGTCGGTCTGAGAATGAGCTGCGATACTACAAGCTGATCGGGCCGCAACTGGCCCTCATTTAATAGCGGCACATTGACCGTGGAACTTCCGCTGATTGTATGTGCGGAGCCATTGCGGAGCTGCGTCCCGGTACTCGGCGCAAGGTTGGAGAGGTTGCTGCCACTCAACAGTCTGAGTTCACCCGCGCCCGAAAAAGTGACAGGCCCACTAAGTCCAAAGTTCCGCGAGGTAATCAGTCCGTCATTTGTGATCGCACCGAATAAACCGGCTGGCAACGTGGTCCCTGTTGGATTGATGCTCAGTTGCCCGGTACACGCAACATTTCCCAACAGCGCTAAAGCACTATTGAATTGAATTGTCGCGGTTGAGTTTAGTCCCCCTCGAATCTGGCCTCCGAAAACCGTGACGTTTCCTCCGAGAGAAAGGGTCCCGCCAGCGGAGAGATCGATTTCCCCTTGCGTGTTGTCAAGACGACCACCCAATACGTTAAATATCGCATTGTTTTGAGCGGTAATCTTTCCAGCGTTAACGTTGCTTCCTGTTATCGAGCTTCTGCCGAGAGTCAATGAGGCTGAGCCGCGTGGTGTTGACGAACCTTGGATAATGATATCGCCGCGATTGACAAAGTCGGTTTCGATTGTGGCGTTGGGCCAGAGTAAGCGGTCAACTCGAAGCGTGTGTCCCGAAGAATTTATAAGGAGATCAACCGCTGTTCCGGAACTCGCAGTGGCAGCTCTGATTGTTGAGCCAAGAATAATCTCTCCTGACCCGGTCAAAGTTACGACATCCACGATGCCTATGCTGCTTGGAGACAGATTGATGAGCCCTGAATTTTGCAGTATTCCAGCAAAATTGAGGAAGCCGGTTCTAACTATCCAGTTGTTTGAGAAGGTCGCGTCTCGAATTGTTGAAGTAGCTGTGCTCGACAAGACTGCGGCGTCAAATACGGCACTTCCTGTGAAATGTCCGCCGAGAATATTCGAACTGTTGAATCGCACTTCCCCACGATTGTCAGCGCTCAAGATTCCGGCGCGATTGTCCAGGGTGACTCCGTTGAATTCCAAATAAGCGCCGTTAGCAGCCCTCATCACTCCATAATTTTCGCTTCCTAGCGAGCGCGAGGTGAGTGTCGGTCGGTTAATTGTGATGGCCTTGAGAGTGTCGGCAACCACGGCGCCACGGTTAATGAGGTCGATCGAGATTGATCCGGCTCCGCGAATTGTGTGTCGCGTGTCGTTGGTGAGCCGATCATAAGCACCGATCGCGGCGTAGCCGGAGGCGGCGGCACTGTTAACCCGTGAAGTCATCCCCGGTATCATCTGCAGCGTGCCCGCGCCGGTGAGCAGCACCGAACCGTTGATGGCTAGCGCGGAAGTTGAAGCAGGAGGCCCTGAGTAAGAGATCAGCCCGTGATTGAGGATTGTCCCGTCGTGAATAGCGACTGTCCCCGGATCGATCCAGGTCGTGCCGCTGTTGGTGAGGTTCGCGGCGGCGCCGTTCGTCACTTGGTGGTTGGCGTAGAAGGCGGCGTTGTCGTCGGCGTCGGGGAAGGTGGCCGTGCCGCCGGGGGTGACGTTCACCCAGTTGGCGGGGTCGGCCCACACCGTGCTGCCGGCGCCGCCGGTCCAGGTGAATTGGTCGCCGAAAGTGAATTGAGGCGCCAGCGCGGCGCCGAGAGTGCAGACAATCGCCAGGGCTCGATTCGAGCTGAACATGAGAAGTCCTCCTGTTACGATCATCCCCTGACGCCTTGATGGTAAAGCGGCCGCGAACGGAATACAAGCGTTTTTCGCCCAGCAGCCCAATTTCCGCGTCATCAATCTCCTCACGGCGGCGTATTGCTACGGCGGCGGGGGGGCCGGTACCATCGGGGGCGGAAGTTGGCATTTCACAAAATGTAGGTGGCCTCGGAGAGGGCTCCTTCAATCTCGATAAGGAACAATCACGATGTCCCGCTGGCCACTCGGCGTGTTCGCTAGTATTGATGAAGGGCTCGGCGTGCAGTTGGCTGTAGCGCACGAACTGGGCGTGCCAACCATTCACCTTCACACGCCCAGCAAGGAAAGCCGCACCGCCGCGCACGCGGAGCGGTTTCAATCGCAACTCCGCAAGCTGGGGATTGAAATCTCGTGTGTCTTCGCCGGCTTCGCAGGGGAAAGTTACGCCGACATTCCCACCGTGGTCAAAACAGTCGGCCTCACGCCGGCCGAGTTGCGCAGCGAACGAACCGCTGAGCTGCGGGAGATTGCCCACTTCGCGCACCTGCTGGGCGTGAAGGTGGTGGGCCTGCATTTGGGCTTCGTGCCGCACGAACCGAACGACCCGACGTTTGTTGACCTGGTGCGAATCACCCGCGAGGTGTGCGACGAATTGGCCGAGCGCGGGCAATCGCTGCACCTTGAAACTGGCCAAGAGCCAGCCGATGTGCTACTGAAGTTTTTGACGACGGTTGACCGGCCCAACCTCGCCATCAACTTCGACCCCGCGAACATGATCCTCTACGGCTGCGGCGAGCCGTTGCCGGCGTTGCGCCAACTCGGCAAGTTCGTGCGAAGCGTTCACTGCAAAGACGCGAAGTGGAGCGATCAGCCCGGCGTCACCTGGGGTGTGGAAACGGCGCTCGGCGCTGGCGACGTGAACTTCGCCAACTTCCTGCAAGCCCTGTTCGACATCGGCTACAACGGCCCGCTGACGATCGAGCGCGAGATTCCGCAAGAGCCCGCCCGGCAAAAAGCGGAGATCGGCGCGGCGCTCGAGTTGTTGCGGAAGTTAAAGAAAGAGATTGATGTTGATTGAGAGGGGATTTGGGAATTGGGAACTGGGATTTAGGTGATGCCGGTCAACATTCACCGATGACCATTTACTCAATCTGCCCCGTGTGTCGCGTCTCCACACAGTTCCTTTCCATATCCTAAATTCTAATTCCCAAATCCCCCTTATGCTTCGTATCGGCATCGCTGGAATTGGCTTCATGGGGATGGTGCATTACCTCTCCTATCAAAAGTTGCGTGGCGTAAAGGTCACAGCGCTGTGCGAGCGCGACGAGCGGCGGCTGACCGGCGACTGGCGCGGCATCAAAGGCAACTTTGGGCCCGAGGGGACGCAGATGGATCTCGCCGGCGTCGCAACTTATACCGAGCTCGACGCCATGCTCGCCGATCAGAACGTCGATGCGATTGACATCACGCTTCCGCCCGCGCTGCATGCCGACATTGCAGTGAAAGCGCTCAGAGCAGGCAAGCATGTCTTCTGCGAAAAGCCGATGGCGCTCACCCCGGCCGATTGCCAGCGGATGGCGAAAGCAGCCGCAGCAGCCAACAAGCAGCTTCTCATCGGGCATGTCTTACCGTACTTCCCCGAGTATGCGTGGGCCCTGAAGGAAATCCGCTCCGGCAAGCATGGCAAGCTGCTCGGCGGCAGTTTTAAGCGGGTGATTTCCGATCCGGCCTGGCTGAAAAACTACTGGAATCCGGAGATCATCGGCGGGCCGATGCTCGATCTCCACGTGCACGACGCCCATTTCATTCGCCTGCTGTTTGGCATGCCGCTGAGTGTGAAGACGATCGGCCGCACGCATAACGGTCTCGCCGCGCATTGGCACACGCAGTTCGACTACAATTCTGGCGAAGCAGGGGGCGCCGATGGCCCCGCCGTCGCGGCGACCAGTGGCACGATTCCCCAACAAGGCCGACCCTTCCTGCACGGGTTTGAGATTCACCTCGAACGGGCGACGCTGGTCTTCGAGTTCGGCATCCTCGGCGGCGAAGGGGCCTACCTCTGCCCTCCGACGCTCATCGATCACCGCGGCAAGACCACTCGACCAAAACTTGCCGATGGTGACCCGATGCACGCGTTCGCCGCTGAACTGAAGGATGTTGTGCGATGTCTTACCAAGAACGAGACGCATCCGGCACTCGGCAGCGAGCTGGCGCTCGACGCGATTGTGCTGTGCCAGAAGCAGGAGGAGAGTTTGGCGAAGGGGAAGATCGTGAAGGTGTAACATGTACGACGGGCTTCTCAGCCCGTCGAGCAGCAGTTACCACCCCAACTAAAGTTGTGGCCGACGGGCTGAGAAGCCCATCGTACCAGTCAACCGATCACATCCGCAAACAACTTCGCCCGCAACACCGCGGCATCTTCCCCTAACAACTCCGGTCGCACAAACAGGGCGCCGGGGTGGTCAAGTTTGTGCGACAGCTCCCGCAGCGTCCGGCGTTCTTGGCGTGAAAGCTGATGATTCTGGCAGAGTTCGCGAAACAACCGCCGCGGGTGCGGCTGCTGCGAATACTTTTCGATGAGCCACTGCCCGGCATAAGCAATCGCGGCGAGCACCGCGAGCAAGACCAGGACGCCGAGGATCGCGTAAATCTCGGACCACTCGAACGTCGCCCGCCGGCCATCGAACTTATCGCCCATGTGCCGCCAGGCGGAGGGGCTATCGCCTCCGTTGACGACCAGTTTGCCCGCGGCGAGCAGTCCCTGTTGTGCGAGGAGTGGAATCATGGTTCGAACTCCAGCGCCAGTTGATGAACCAGAGCCGCCGCAACCTCGAGCGACTTCAGTTCGGCCACCGATTTCTCCGCCGCCGCCCGAACCGTGGCGTGCGGATCGGCCGTGAGAGTCGCGACCGCCGGCAGCACGCTCGCGTCCTCGAGTCGGCCCAACAGCCGCACCGCTTCAGCGCGGACCCCGGCGTCGTTATCTTGCAGTCGTTCGATCAGGGCGCTCGCAAGCTGCCGCTCGACGCCCATCACTTCCGCATATTCGAGCGCCCGCATCCGCCGGTTGACGCCGGGCGCCGTGAGCTCCGCCTTAAGGGCTTCGAGCGCGTGCGGATCCGCCTTCGCGACGAGCGCGCCGGCCACTTCCCGGGCGCGCGGACTGAGCATCGGATATGCCGCGCGGAATCCGGCGAAGCGAAGTTCGTGGAGCGATCTTTGCGAAGCGCTCCGCACTTCCTCGGCCGGATGCGATAGAAGTTCCACAAGTACCGGCAGCGCATCGGGGTAGTCGTGTTTCCGAAGCTGCGCGGCGGCGGTCGCCAGGACCACGGCATCGGCATCGCTGAGCAATTCCTTTAGCAGAGGAATCGCCAGCGGGTCGGGCAAATGCTCAATTGCCTTGCAGGCCGCGCGCCGCCCTTGGGGTTGGCCATCGGCGAGCAGCGTTCGGCACAGCCGCACGAGGTGCTTCGGTTCGAGCCCCGCCGCAAGCGCAAGCCGCAGCGCGGCCGCTTGCCGGCGACCATCCAGCTTGAGCAGCACGGCCGAATCCTCGGCGGAAGTCCAGCGAAAGAATTTCAAACGCTGGCAGTTTTCACTCGCTCGCAGCGGGAGCGGGTCGGTCACCTGCGCGCAAAGGTAGTTGAGGAAGGGGCGATCGGTTCGCTCCGCCAAAGTTTGCAGCACCCCCAGGGGGGCAGCGCGATCGTGCAGCAGCGCCACCAGCACACCAAAGGCGCCTTCGGAAGGGCTCGACCGCAGGACGTTCAGCAGCGCTTCATGCCCGGGATGATTTTCACTCCGTACGGCGGCGAGGAGCGTTTCGTGATCGTGCGGCGCCAGGAGCAAAAATGCTTCCACAAGTTCCAGCCGGCGATGACGCGGAAACTTTTCCACCGCCTGCGCTAAACACTGGATCGCGCTGCGGCGGAGAAAAGCGGGATCGCCGAACAGCGTTTCCTTACCTCCTGCAAAATCTTGCGAAGCGGTATGCAACTGTTTAGCGAGCTGCAGCGCCGTGGTGGCCAGGATCACAGCCTGAGGATGCTCGCTCCGCGTGGCCAGGTCCACCATCACGGGCAGGGAGGGAAAATCGTGACACGCCACCGCCACCTGGGCGGCCCGCTTGCAGAGGGTTTCTGCTTCTTCAGCCAACAGTTTCGGCAGCACCAAGCGCAGCGGCGAACGGACCGGAACTTGAGTGAGGACCTGCTGGACGTCGGGGGCCAATTCGGCGAATTTCTGAACGAGCCGCCGCTGCGCACCGGGATCGCGCCGCGTGCTCAGCACGGCGGCGGCGCCGGTCCGAATCGCCCCTTCCGCTGATTCGATGGCCAGCAACAACAGGTCCACCGCCGCCGGGTTCCGCGTGAACCGCAGCGTCCGCAGAGTTCGCGCATAGCCAATTTCGGCGGGCATGGGGTGGCGAAGTGCGGGGCGAGGAATTAGGGTGGAGCAGAGTGCGATTGAGCACCAGCGCGTATCGCTGGCTTCGACATGTGGCGAGCATTACGTACAGAAAAATCGCTGCTGCCGTTACCACTTTGGAAGCTGTGCCGATCGTGCCGATCGCCACGCTAGCAACAGAGCTAAACAACAACCTTCGGAGCCCCAACGATGACTGCCGAGGAAATTTGGAACCGGGACTTCCTGCCGCTGCGCAGCAAGATTTTGGAAATCGCCGCCACGCTCGACCGCCTCGACCGCGCCGGCGGCGTGCAAAGCGACCTGAACAAAACGCTCCAGCAAGCGCTCGCCGTGCTGCTGGACGGCAAAGTCGACCGCGCCGAACGGGTGCAGTTGCTCTTTAGTCGGCAATACGAAGAGGGATGGCGGAAGCAGTTGGAAGTGTAGGGGCTGTCAGCTATCGGCTGTCGGCTAACAATTATGCCTAGTCCAAGAATCAGGGGTGAGGAAGTTTTCGCCTGTCTTCTCAGCTATCTGCCGCCTTACTCGCCGATAGCCGATAGCCGTTAGCCAGTTCATGCATTACATCGACCCCCACATCCACATGGTTTCGCGGACGACGGACGACTACGAGTCGCTCGCGAAGATGGGGTGCGTAGCGGTTAGCGAGCCCGCGTTTTGGGCGGGGTACGATCGCGGCAGCGCCGCCGGCTTTCGCGATTACTTCGAACAGCTGACCACCTTCGAGCCGAAGCGCGCGGCTTGGTATGGCATCCAGCATTACACGTGGCTGTGCATTAACGCCAAGGAAGCGGAGAACGTGGCGCTCTCGCGCGAAGTGATCGCCATGATTCCGGAGTTTTTGTCGCGGCCCAACGTGCTGGGGATCGGCGAGATCGGGCTCAACAAAAACACGCGGAACGAAGCGATTGTGTTTCTGGAGCACCTCGATTTGGCGGCTCGAATGAACGAGTTGGTGCTAATCCACACGCCGCACCTCGCCGACAAGCACCAGGGAACGCGGATGATTCTGGATATGCTCGCCGGGGAAACGCGGCTCGAGCGCCAGCGGGTGCTGGTCGATCACGTGGAAGAACACACCATTCGCCCCGTGCTGGAAGCGGGTTATTGGGCCGGCATGACACTGTACCCCACCACCAAATGCACGCCCCAACGCGCCGCGGACATGGTGGAACTCTACGGCCCCGAACACTTGATGGTGAACTCCGCCGGCGACTGGGGTCCTTCGAAGCCGACCGCCGTCCCAGACTTTATGCTGGAGATGCGGTTGCGCGGGCATAGCGAAGAGCTCATCCAGCACGTGGTGTACGATAACCCGCGTGAGTTTTTCGGGCAGTGTCCGCGCTGGTCGTAGCACGGGACCGAAGTCCGGTGCGCCCTGAATTGTTTCGCACGGGACTTCGGTCCCGTGCTACAGACATCCGTTACACCCCGAATTGGCGGAGCACGATTTCGGCGACATCAACATCTGCCATCGTGCGTTCGATGAACACGCCGCGCTGATTGCAGAGGAGCACGCCGCGCTGAGACTCTTCGCGCGGCGGAGCGCCATGCGAACCGCGCACCAGCGTGGCGTCGAGCGGGATGCCCTTCGTCGCGGGATCGAAGAAGAGTTCCACCGAGTCATACCCCGGCTTGCGATGAATATCCACCGTGCGGGCGTAAATGGGCGCCTGGGTGTCATCGTTCCACCAATAGTAGGCGAACCAACTGTCGGGCGTGGAAGCGAGCACCACGTCGGCGTTGCGGTAGTGATCGATTTCGTATTTGGCTTGGCCCGCGCGATCGAGCACTTCGGCGACGCACGGTTCACGGCTGAAGAGATCAACAACTTGGGCGATCACGCGTTTGTCGTTGTCCCGCACAAAAATTTGCGCGAGCTGATGATCGGCTAGTGCCCACGCAGCACTAGTGGTGAAGTCTAGCTCTTCACGGCCATCGTCGTCTACCTTTACGCCCAGTAATCCCGCCTCACGCAGCACGCGATTGGGGTAACTCACGCGCTCGACCGGCGTGATGGCGTACTCGCTGGCCACCAGCCACAGCAGTTTGTGCTCGGCGTAAGTGGCAGTGAAACCCGCGCTGAGCCGGCCGAGTTCCGCATCGAGTTCTGCGCACGCCGCAATCGCCTGCGGGGAATCGGGCCCAAACTTTTGGGCGGCGTAGTCGAGGTGCGGAAGGTAGATGTACCAGAAATTCGGGCGGCGCCGTTCAGCTGTCCAGAGCGCGCTCGACACGATCCACGCCGTTGACTTGATCCCAGCGAGGGGGCCCCAAAAGTTCATCAGCGGGAAGTGCCCGAGGGCGTCGCGTAGTTCGCCGTACAGTTCTTCCGGCTTGGTGTAGCACCACAGCGATTCGCTCCCATCCGGATTGTGAATCGGCGCCGGCGTGCAGATCAAATCGGCGTAGGCTTTCTTGATGAACAGCGGAAACCACGCGGCGCTGGTGATTGTTGCGTCGTGCTCGTGCAGTCGCTCCCAAAGTTGCGGGCGCTTCACCACATGGTTGCCGCAGGTCCACATTTCCACCCGCTGTGTGTCGCGCCAGAAGATACCATTCGCCACCACGCCGTGCTCCTTCGGCGGCAGGCCGGTGGTCATATTCACCTGCACGGGGCAGGTGAGCGCGGGGAAACTCGCCACCAGCGGCGCGCGATCGCCATGCGCCGTGAGCGCGGCGAGGTTCGGCATGTGTGCAAGATCGCTCGCACGCAGGCCGGGGACAGACAACAACACAACGAACTCAGACATCGCCAATCAGTGGTGAAAGAAACTCAAACGCCCGCTGCGCCGCTTCCGGCCCTTCGTGACTATGCCGGCTCAATTCTACGCACGCCGGCCCAGTGTAATGGATTTCCTTCAAGGCCGCGATGATCGGCGGGAAGTCAAGTTCGCCTTCGCCGAACATTAAGTGTTCGTGCCGGTCGGCGCGCATGTCTTCGAGATGCACGTTCACCAGCGCGTCGGCGTACCGGCGGATGCGGTCGGCGATGGGGGTTTCACCGGTGACGTGCAGGTGGCCGATGTCGATCGTGAGCTTCAAGCGGTCGGCGTCGACAATGCGCAAGCGGCTGCGGAGTTCGTCGTATTTGGCGAGCGTATCGATGAACATGCCGGGTTCGGGTTCAAAGGCGATGGTCACGCCGCGCGCGGAAGCGTGGGCGAGGACTTCCGTCACGCCGGCAACAAGCCGAGCCCACACCTCATCGTCCGGCGCATCATCATGCCGCACACCCGACCATAATGAAACCACCTTGGCGCCAATCTTGGTGGCGACGTCGACCGCGCCACGATAAAACGCCAACCGCCGCTCCACGCCATGCGGCGAGATGAGCGTCGGTTCATGCTTCCGTTTGAAGTCGAGGAGATACCGGGCGCCGGTTTCAACCACCGGCGTGAGGTTCAGTTCGGCGAGCCAATCGCGGTACGCTTCGCAGCGCTCATCGAGCGCATCTTCCAGCGGGTTGAGCACGCCGTGGTCGAGCGTCACGCCGACCGCGCGGTAGCCGATGCCCGCCACAACGCGCAGCGCATCGTGCGCAGAATGATGGGCCAGTCCATTGGTGTTGTATCCCAAAATCATCGTTCAACTCCGCCCTACGCTTCGCTACTTAGCGCTCCCGCAACTAGGTCGGGCGCACCCACCCTTGCAAGATGACCGCAATCGG
Organism: Pirellulales bacterium; assembly: GCA_022841705.1. Classification (GTDB taxonomy): domain Bacteria; phylum Planctomycetota; class Planctomycetia; order Pirellulales; family Lacipirellulaceae. The sequence continues at coordinate 926,852 of JALHQZ010000001.1, read as the reverse complement.
CGCCAGCGCCAAGATCGCTAGGCCGTGCATCGGCCCAACCAGACCTAATGCCAGCGATGAATTGAGATACACCAGCGCGACAATCCCCTGCCCTACCGCCGCCTGTACGTGCTTTGGCTGCGGCGTGATGATGGCCGCCACCATCCGCCGCGAGACGATCGCCGCCAAGACCGCCCACAACAGGTACCAGCCTGTGATGTTCACTCGAATGAACGCGTAGAAAAGTGGCAGGGCCGCCAAGAGTCCAATACCCGCAATCGCGATCAACCACCCCGCTGTGAGCTGAACGCGGTTGCTTTGAGTCGCTTCGCTGCGGGCGAACAGCGTCAGGCCAGCGACGTAAACCGTCAGCCCTGCGATGATCAGCCAACCCGGCAGCGAAGTAATCGCCGCCGCTCCGACGATGCTGAGCCCCAGCGCCGCGTTCGCACCACGGCAGGCCCCCATCGCGACAAAACCGATCGGGGTTAACTTCAGCCCCGCGTTGTACAGCACGATGAGCCCGGCCAGCATGACGCCAACCACTGCTGGCGCGAAATCGCCGAGCAACTGCCCGGCAATCACCGCACAACCGGCGCCGGCCAGCAGCAAGCCCCAGCCAAGACCCAACGCGGCTGTGAGCGAAACGCGCCCGCTTGGAATCGGCCGCTCAGGTCGTTCGGTTGCATCAAGTTGCGCGTCGAAGGCATCGTTCAGCACCATCCCCGCGGTGTACAGGCAGAGCGTGGCGGCCGAAAGCCACAGCCACACGCTGGTCGGCTTGAACCCGCCCGTGGCCACCGCGACGCCCATCCACACATCCGCAAGCGCTGTCGGCGCGTTCGAGATGCGGCCGAGTTGCGCGTAGCTCAAGAGTTTACTGGGCATCGGCTAAAAAATCGAAGGCAGCGCGGGCGGCGGTATCGGGGTCTTCGGCGAAGGGGTACAGCTCAACCGTCAGCCAACCGGTGTAACTGGTGCGCTTGATTGCGGCGAGGGTGGCGGCGAAGTCGATCGCGCCGGTCCCGGGCACCAAGTGCTTGTGAACGCGCGTGGCGGCGATGTCTTCCAAATGGTAGTGGACGGTGTGCGGCGCCATCTGCTCGACCCAATCCTGCGGGTCTTCGCCCACGCAGTACGCATGGCCGATGTCGAAGTTGAGGCCGACACGCGGCGAATCGAGCGTCTCCACGAATTCCAGATACTGGTCAAAACGTTCGATCAAGAGGTCCGGCTCGGGCTCGATAAGGAGCCCGACGCCGAGCGATTCGGCTATCTCGATGCACGGCAGCAATTCTTCCCGAAAAATGCAGAGCGCCTCGGCCCGCGATTGGCCGGCGAACTCCGGCCCGCCCGGTTCGGTAGTAATGTGGGGCGCCCCGAGGTCGTATGCTAATCGCAGCGAGCGCTTGGTGTGCTCGCGGCGAATTGCCCGGTAGTGCGGGTCGGGATCGGTCCAACTCGGATGCCAGTAGGGCTGCCGCGGGTCCGCCACGGCGTTCATCATAAAGGCGTTGATGTTCGAGATGGTGAGCTTGTGATCCGCCAGCGCGCGGCGAATTTGCTCTTTCTGTTCTTCGAGCAATCCCGCCGGCCACGCGTGCGGCACATCGGCCAAGAGTTCGATCCCTGTATAGCCGATGGCCGCGATCCGGCGGATGGTGTCGACCACGCTGTGGCGGAGGTAGGCGTTGCTGCTGAAGGCGAGGTTCATGAATGGGCTATTGGCTGTGAGCTGTTAGCTATTGGCTGTTGTGCGATCGGCCACGACCGCTACCACGCGGTCGGCGTGCGGCGTGATGATAAGTGTCACTGGATCGCCGTCGCGCGGAAGTTCCTTTCGCAAGTGTTCAGGGGCGACCTCCACGCCGCGGACTTTGATTTCTAGTGCAGCGAGGCGATTCTCGCGAAGGTAGGCGATAACTTTCTTCTTGTCGAACGGCAGCACGTCGCGCACGGTGAAGCCAGCGAGCAGCGGGTCGGAGACGGGTTCGTCGGCAGTGAGATACGCGATCCCGCGGTGCAGGCCGCGAAGTTGGTGCTGCGTTGCGAGAGCGCCGGTTAAGTGGGCGGCGAGGACGGCAGCGTCGGGTTCGAAGATGAATCGGCCGATTGTGGAGGCGATGTCGAGCGCGATGTCGGCGGAGCCGGTGAAGCTGTGGAAAGAAACTTCACCGTCGGGACTCACGGCAACTTTTGTTGAGCGGTGAATTCCCACTTGAGATGCCAAGGGGCCGAACCACGCCACCAGTTGTTTGCACTCGCCGCCGCGGCTGATCCATTCGGCTTCGGCGCGGTCGGCCCATTCGGCGGGAAGCGTAGTGCCAGGAGCGAGTTTCATCGCTGCGTTCGGCGCGCGGGTCAGTAATTCGTCAAGGACTTCGCGCGGGGGGGATGCGAAGTCGAGATGCGTAGTGCGCTGACCGGTGGCGCGGCGGTCGGGATCAATGTGCCAAAGTGCGCCGGTGGGGAGGCAGGTCAGGGTGACCGGCTCACACTGGACACGCCCTTTTTGGAGGGGGAGCGCTAAGTCGCAAGCGATGAGGTTGGCGGATGCGAAGTGGCAGGTGATGGGGTCGCGTTCGATGCCGGTGGCGGGGCCGCGGGCGGCCAGGGCCAGCAAATCGCCGCCGATGCCGCAGCAGAGGTCCCACACTTCACCGGAGCCGAAGCGCTGTGCTTTGTACGCGGCGATCCATTCGTCGGTCGACTGTTCTAGCGCAGTGCGGGTGAAGAACATTCGCTCGGCATGGGAGAACTTCTGGCGGGCCCGGCGGCGCAGGTCCACCTGTTCCAGCACCAGCGACGTTCGTGGCGCCGACAATGATTTTCGCAGCCGCGCCGTTTGTTGGGGGAGCGGACGAACGTCGTCGGCCAAGTCCGACAGGACCGCAGCCGCTTCGCGACCGGTGAGCCACTCATAATCGGCAAGGTCGATGGCGTCGGTGGCCGTCACAATCGCAATTCGCAGCGGGGGGAATGCAAGCGGCGCCGGCAAAGCGACGATGCTGTTGAAAGACGAAACCGTATTGTAACCCGTCAGTTGTCCTCTGTCCTTCCACGCAACATGGCTTCCCGAACGATGGTCATGGCCGGCGCGCTCGGGGCGGCAGCCGCGGGGCCGTATTTCGTTCACAACCCGCCGGAGGGGATTAAGGGCATCATTGCCCAACTCAACGCTCCGCCGGCAGCCTCGGCGAGTGTCGAACCCGCTCGGCAGCAAGGCGGGCCGGTGGCGAAACTTGTTCCGCCGAGCGCTGATTCGCCCCAAGGCCCGGGCTCGCATTTGTACCGCAGTCTGGCCCCGCTCGAAGGGATTCCCCAATACGACTTGGGCCAAGTGCTGCGGTTCGATGTGACCAAGGAATGGGTCTACCAGCACTGGGCCCGCAAGACGACGGGCCTGGCCGATGCCGATTTGTTCGGCGTTCGCGTGCCGCTGGTCACCGGCACTTCGATGCCGGACCTCGCTGGTTCGCTCAGTTATTATTTCGATAACGCCGGCGCCGCGCAGCGAATTCGCTTCCACGGCCGAACGGCGGACACCAGCCGCATCGTGGCGATCGCCCAACAGTATTTCGGCATGACATGGCAACAAGGCCTCGTCTCCGGTGAGCAACTGCTGCAGGCGAAAGAAGGAGACAAAGTTCTCAGCGAACTGCGTACGCGTCCCGAAGCGGTGTTGTGGAGCACTTCGCCGCACGACAGTTTTGTCGTCGATTTTGAAGCGAACCGCCCCGGCGGCGGGCGTTATGTGCAACCGCCCGTTTTCAAGGTCCCGCTGGCCGATGTGCCACCCCCCCAACCGCAACCGCCGCAACCGATTTTACCGAGCCGCTCTGTGATCGCCGACGCGGGAACTCAGACGGCGGCAGCGCCCGCCGCCACCACTAGTGCTCCAGCTCCCCCAACCACTGTCCCCGCGAAACCCGCCGGCGCGACAGTCAAAAGCGGCCAGCGCGATTGGTTCCGCTGGCCTGAGTGAGCCGCGTTGCGACTCCACTGCATCGGGTTTATGCTGCACGCATGACGCAAGTTTCGTTATGCCCGCCGGAACTTGTGCGGCCGGCGCTTGAACTGCTTCTGCGTGAGCTGCCGGCGAGCGCGCAGGCGGATATCGTTAACTCACTGCACCGCTTTGTCGGCGGTGGACTGGCGCCATTCGGAGCGCTCGCCGTCGCGCGCGATGGCGACAAGCATGGTAAGCCAGTGCTGGGCGGCGCCTGTTGGGTGCAGCCTCAAGCGGGAAACGCCGGCGCATTCTGGTTGCCGACTCAAACGAAGAACTCGCCTCAGAGCGCGGAAGAACTTGCCCAGACTGCCCTTAGAGCTGCCGATGCCGCCGGCGTGGTGCTCACGCAAGTGCTGCTGGATGCGGGCGAACCACCGAACAAGCTGCTCTCCGCGGTTGGTTTCCAGCGGCTCGCCGAACTTGCCTACCAGCGGTGGCGGGTCGTGGAACTTCCACCCGCCGCTGACTTGCCGGAAATCGAACTCTCACCGTTTGAACCGCGGGACCAAGCGCGGCTCGAACGGCTGGTCCTCGCCACCTACGAAGGTTCCCAAGATTGCCCCGCCGTGGATGGGCTCCGCAGCATCCGCGAAATTCTGGCCGGCTACCGTGAAGTGGGGGATTCGGGTGCCGAGCTGTGGTCGATCCTCCGCCACGATGGCGCCGACGCCGGGGTGCTGCTGCTGGCCGAGTACCACGAATCGAACCAACTGGAACTCGTCTATCTGGGCATCACCCCCGAGTTCCGCGGCCGCCGGTTGGGTGCAAGCGCTGTGCGGTACGTCCAGGACTTCGCCCACCAGCGCGGCGTGGACGACGTAGTGCTGGCGGTGGATGTCGCGAATCTGCCGGCCCGGCGACAGTACGAAGCGGCCGGCTTCGCCGACTGGGCGCGAAGGGTGGCGTACATCCGCCCCCATGTACGACGGGCTACTCAGCCCGTCGATACGTGACTTTGTACGATGAGCTTTCAGGCCGCCGGGAAGTGCCGCTCTACAAGGGGCCGGGCCGCTGCACGACGGGCCGAGAAGCCCGTCGGACACGGGACAACCACCCGGCGACACGTTTTCCACGCCGGTTTTACTGAACGCCTGCGCGCTGTCGTCGCCGGCGCGAGTCGGGCGTTCGTTAAGAATTCACGAAGAAACTCGGGCTTCGTGAAAATCAGGCTATAGAGAGCGAAAAAGTGGTTTGACATCGCTGCTAGCAGTCGTAGAATCGGCTCCTCGGGTGACAACGATGACTTCTCTGTGAGCCAAAAAATCGGCGCCGTGCAACTCGGCCCGCGACGGCTCACAGAGCTTCAAACTAACGCGTACTCTTCCCGCTTGTGCAGGTGGCCTTAAACCCCACGGCGCGCTACGACGGTCGCGCCGCAGCGCTAGCGGTGTGCGCTGGAAGACGACACAGGATGTGGTCATGGACGATTTGGGCCTTTGCACCGCTTGCTTGCCAGAGGTAAGCCAAGCGAATTCGAGCGCGCCGGTGGCCGCCGATGAAGTGCGGCAGGCGCTGGTCGACGTGATCGGCGCCGAGCGCTACAACACGTTTTTTGGGCCCGAGGTGGAGTTCAGTGCGGGCGAAAACTGTACTCTGGAAGTACGCACGCCCACCCTGCTGGAACGCAACTTTCTGCGCGACCGGTTTAGCGCCGACTTGGCCGGGGTCTTTCGCCGCTTGACGCACAATGCGGGCCGGGTGGTTTTTCGGGCGAGTGACGAACAAGCAGCGCCGGCGAAGAAGCCGCCAACGCGAACTCGCGCTGCGATGCGAACTCGGCCGGTGCGCGGTGAATCGCCGATTGATCAGCGGCGGCTTGATTGGGACACGCGCGGCGCAACCGCGGCGGCCGAGTGCCTCGGCGATTTTCTCACCGGGTCATCGAACCTTGCGGCGGTGCGGGTGGCCGAGCAGATTATTTCGCGCCGGCCGATTGGTTCGCCGATTGTGTTTTGGGGGCCAACGGGCGTTGGCAAGTCGCACTTGCTACGAGCGATTCGCGCCGCGGCGCGGCAGCGCGACCGGCGGCTGCGAGTTTTGGCCCTCAACGCCGAGCAATTCACCACCGGGTTTGTTGAAGCACTCCAAGGTCGTGGACTCCCCAGCTTCCGCCAAAAACATCGCGGCGTGGAACTGCTGCTCCTCGATGATTTGCAGTTCTTCCTCGGCAAGAAGAAAACGGCGGAAGAGTTTCAGTACACGCTCGATCACTTAACCGAAGCGGGCGCGGTGGTCGTTTGCACGAGTGATCGGCCGCTGGCGGAACTTGCCGGACTTGGCGATGAACTGCTGAGCCGACTACGGGCGGGACTGCCCGTGGAAGTCTCGGCGCCCGAAGGGGCACTGCGGCGAGCTCTGACCATGCGGATTGCGGCGGAGCGCGGGCTGGAACTCACGGCAGCGGCGAGCGACGCGCTCGCTTCAACCATCACTGGCGGAGCGCGGGAAATCACAGGCGCAATCAATCGCCTGCAAACGCATGCGGAGTTTCTCGGCGGCGTGTGCGATGAAATGGCGGTGCTGGCGGTGGTGGAGGAAATCAATCGCACCAGCGCGCCGAATGTGCAACTGGCCGACGTCGAACAAGCCGTGTGCGAAGTTTACGGCGTGGCGGCGGCGGAACTTAAAGGCACCACCCGCAAGAAGGCGGCGGCCGAACCACGGATGCTGGCGATGTGGTTGGCCCGCAAACACACCCGCGCGGCCTGGAGCGAAATCGGCGCCCACTTTGGCCGCCGGAGTCACAGCACGGTGATCGCGGCGCATCATCGCGTCGAGGAACTCATCGCCGCGGGGCCGAGCGGGCAACTCGCACATGCAATTAGACGGGTGGAGCAGGTGCTGCGGAAGGCGTAAAGTTGGTAGCACGGGACCGTAGTCCCGTGCGCACCAAACCACCATCAATTTATGCTTGTTGCGTTCGCACGGGACTTCGGTCCCGTGCTACAAATCCGACCGCGGCCAGCACGGCGAGTTGGCTCAGCACGAATACCAACAGCCAGGTGGCGGTGTTGCTTTCGTTGGCGCCGTAGGCGTGGAGGCCGACGCCGAGTTCGTTCACACCGAACCAGCTCCAGGTGGTGACGATGTTCCCCACCACGGCGAGCATCGCCAAGCCGGTATCGCCCACCAGCTTGCCCCAGCGAGCGTGCAGCACCACGGCGTTCCAGAGAACGATAATCAGGGCTCCGTTTTCTTTCGGGTCCCAACCCCAAAAACGGCCCCAGGAATCGTCGGCCCACAACCCGCCGAGCACCGTGCCGACGAAGCTGAAGAAGATGCCGAAACAGATGGTGCCATAGACCATGCGGCTGATTTGGCGGCGCTGATCGAGCGAGAGCTTACCGGCGAGCTCGCCACCCACCAGGCCGAGGATGGCGATCGCCCCGGCGAGGTACGTGGCCGCGTACCCGAGCGTGACGCACACCACATGCGTCGCCAGCCAGAACTGGGTATCGAGCACCGCTTGCAGGACGGTGAAGGTATCGCCATCGAGCGACAACATGTGGCCGACAACGAGCGTGAGGAAGCCGACGACGCTGGCGACAATTGTGCCGACGCCCATCTTGTAAATTGCTTCGAGCACAATCCCAAACAGGACCACTGCCCAACCGATGAAGACGGCGGACGAGTAGAGGTTCGTCACCGGCGGCCGGCCGGAGATGTAAATCCGCGCGATGAGCGCGAAGGTATGCACGGCGAAGGTCACCAGCACCACCGCGAGCGCGCTGCGGCCGAGTGGCTTGGACCAACCGAGCCAACTTGCCACGCACAGCAGGAACGCAACGAGGTACGTCACCGCGCAGTAGTAGAAGGGACTGAAATGGTTGAACCACTGCTCGAACTTCAGCCGGCCGAGATCGGGCCGTTCGGATGCGGCGAGCCCGGCGAGTTCTTCCGGTGATGCGGCGCGGAGTTTTGCTTCGTGCTTCTCAAGTTCGGCTTGATACTTGGCGAGGGCGACGTTCACGCCCGCCGCGTCCCCTTCGCGATAAGCATCAAGCGCCGCGGAGAGCGACGCGACGGCCGGGTTCGGCGGCTGGCCTTGTGCTTGCCCAAGCAGCGAGCGGAAGTTGGCTTCGTAGAATGTGCTCCAGGGTTCATTCAGCTTAGCGCCGGGAATCGCCAGCGGGGCGCCGCGCGTGAGCCGTTCAATATTCGCGGCGACCAGTTGCAAGCTCGCCTGGATTTTCTCCGGGTCCGCATCGATCTGGGGATCCGAGAAGCTTTGCTCCAGATTCACATGCCGCGTGAGTTTATCCCACAGTGTGGCCACTTGTCGTTCGTACGGAGTCCAAGTCTTCTCGTCCTTCATCAACACCGGTTGGACTTGTTTCCCGAGTTTTTCCTCGTTGGCGACGATCTCCTGGAAGGAATACCGAAACTTGCCGGGCCGCGGTTCGAGGCCGAGCGCACTCAAGAGATCAAGATCGGTGATGCGGAACACGCGGTAGTCACGCGATCCGGGTGCGCCGGCGATCACGTCGAGTAGCCAGCGCTCGGCGGAGAGTTTGCCGCTCTTGGTGGTGGAGGTGACGACTTCTTGTTTGCCCGAGAGATACTGCAGAGTGGTGCGGGCCAGCGAATCGAGCGGCTTGATGCGGCCGCCATCCGCCACCGGCAGCGCGGCGAATTGATTGATGCGCATTCCGCCGGCGGCGTCATTCACGGGTCGGGCTTTGCCGAGCAGATAACCGCCCCAAACGAGGGCCATCACGATCGGCAACCAAACGGCGGGGCTACTCCAGACAATCGGCTGCCGTGCGTGCTGCACGGCAGGCGCCGCGCGGAGCGTTTCGTCCTGCCGCCGCTGCAAAAATCGGCCGAGCGTGAGACCGAAGTGGGCGAGCATCCCCGTCGCCACGACCATGCATGCGACGTAGGGGATCATCCAGCTTTCGTTCGAAACCACCTGCAGAACCGTACCTCGCTCCGTGGTTTCGTCGAAGCCCGATTGATAGAGCGTATCGCCGCGGTAGCGCAACGGGTTATTCATGAAAATACGAAAATCACGCTCCACATCTTGCGAAGCGTCAGTGATCGTCACGTCCGACGAATAATTTTTTGGCGTGTTGGTGCCGATGTAGCGGTCGAACTTAAAGTCGCGCAGCGTGACGGAGTAGTCCTTGTAAAGCCGCTTGAAGCGGAGGGCGATATCCACCGAGCTTTCTTTGCTCACGGGTTGCGGCGAGCGTAACAGGGCTGAGGTCATCAGCACCGCCACGCTGTCGCCCGATTTCTTGTCGAAGAGCTCCACATACGCGGCGGGGAGATTGACGTTTTGCTCCTGGCTCACCCCGGAGACAGGCGCCCGTTCGACGGCGCGTTCGGTGAGGCCGACTTCCGCAGTGGCGAGATTCGGCGCGTCCTTGGCGAGTGGTTCGATGTCCGCATTGACGAAGAATTCTCGCACTTTCACGTCGTACGCCGCATCCGGGTGTGAAAGCTTTTCGCCGCTTTTGGCCGCGGCGGCAAGAATTGATTGCGGAATCACCACCACGCGGTCTTGTTTCGCATCGCTGCGGTCGGTGATGGCGAGCTCCACACTACGGATGTCCTGGGCGTAGTTGGTGGTAGCGCCTTCCGCGATGCTCATCTGCGCTTCTTCAACGGTGAGATCGGTCACCAGTTCGCCGAGCATCAACAGCGCAATCCCGCCGTGCAGCAGCACCACGCCGGCCCGCTTGCGGAACAGCAGCACGCACCCGGCCAGCAGCACCGTCGCGGCGGCTTGCGCCTTGATGAGTTGCCACAGGATCCGCATACCGGAGTCGCCGAGCCGGGTTTCAGCCCGCCACAGCAGCCACGCGGCCACGCCGAGGGCGAGCACGTCGAGCGCCGCCCACAACCACCAAGCCGCGTCGCGCTTGGGTTGCTTGGCCAGCACGAAGGCGCCGCCGAGCGCCGCGACCGCTAAACCGCCACGTAGGATTTGCCACAAGGTGTTGATGAACTCTGGCGAGAGCTGGCTTTCGACGGCTGAATCAAACCCACTCGTCACCACCAGCAGCGTGGCGAGCATCCCCAGCAGCGTGAGCACGATCCCCCACACCAGCCGGTTACCCTTCGCCTGCACTGTGAAGCGCAGCCCGTGGGCCGCGAGCAGGTTGAGCGCCATTAGCACGCCGAGCGTCTTGCCGCCAGGAAAGGGAAGCCACCCGGAGATCGGCGGCCCGTCGGTCTTGGTGAACATTCGCACGAGCTCGGCGAACGATTGAAAGTCGATCTTCGCCACCCAGACGCGGAAGTGCGTGTTGTTGACGACGTGCCAGACGTCGTTATTCACCTGCGACAGCGTCCCCGCGAATACCAAAAAGATCGCCAGCACGAGCAGCACTACCGTGAGCCGCAGCGACGCGAGCGGCATGAGCCATGCGCGCAGTTGGCCCGTCGCTTGCGACTTACCGCCCCGCTCGGAAATCGCCGCCGGTTCAACCTTCAATTCCGCCGTCGCCATGCTTATTACTCCGCCGCGGCGCCGCTCGAGAACTTCACCGACGCAATCCACTCATCAAACGCCTTCGTGTGCGCCGCCACCGTTCCCTTCGGCCCCTTGAGCTTGAAGAACCACATCTGCTCGCCCCGCCGCGTCATGACGGCCAGCGTTGCGAGCTCGTCCCCCACAATCTCAAACCGTTGCGCGGGAGAATTATCTACCGAGATTTCGGTTTTTAGCCCGTTGAGTTCGCCCGCCTGCGCGGCAGGCAACCCGACCTCATCCCGCCAGCGGTTGAGATTGGCGAGCGGATCGACCATCATTTCCACCGCGCCGAACATCGTGACCGCCGCTTCGGCGTCACCCACCAGGAATGTCGCCTTGCGCATCATGCCGGCCTGCCCTTCGCGCCACCCTTCCGGCGGCGTTGAAGAGAATTCTTCCGCTGCCGCTTGCGGCTGAGCCACTGGATTTTGGGCGACGGGTGGCCCGATGGAGGGCGGCGCGACCGGCGTTCTTGCCCCCTGCATCATCGGCGGCGTCATGCTGCCCGCCTCAAACCACCCGTTCAAATCGACCAGCATCGCATCCGGCGTGGCGCCGTCGATCTTGGTCGCCGCGTCTTGATCTACTGGGGGAAGTTTCATCTGCCCGCGCCAGCGGTTGGCGTTGTCGAGCGCTTGCTTCGACCAATCGCCGACGCGCGGCAGGCCGATCACACTCAGCTCCAACTCTTTGCCCTCGCTGGGAACTTGAAGCGTAGCGAAGCGCATCCCACTGGCCGCCGCTTGTTTCCAACCTTCGGGCAACTCCCAACTCGGTTCGCCACCGTCAAGCTTGACTGCGGCGTAGAACTTGGTGACCTGCTCCGCGACAGCGTCGACCGCTGCTTTCGGCCCCGCGAGTTTGAAGAACCACGCCTGGGACTCCGCGGGGAGCATCGCGCCGAGCATGCGATCGGTTGGCTCGCCCGCCGGTTGGCTCGCTGGTTGTGAAGGAGTTTCCGCCGCCACTTCGGGCAGGGTCTCCTTCGGCAGTATTTCTTTTGGAACTGCGTAGGAGCGGATTTCCTCGGCCGGTTTGCAGCCGATGAGGATAAGCAGCAGAAGTGCGAAGCGGTTCATCCTCGCATTATAGGGCGCGGGGGGCTCTGCGGGGCAGGGCAATGTAGTAGGCACGGTCCCCGTGCCGTTTTCTCTCGGCAAACGTTTATCTGCACGCAGACGGCACGGGGACCGTGCCTACTACAATTTCGGCTACTTGCCGATCATGCTCAGCAGGCCGTCCATGATGCTGCTGTTGAGCGCGAAGGGCTCCTTCCAACTCCAGAGGGAGTTGAACAGGTCCACCACTAGGGCGCCGCACAGGGTCATCGCCATTAGGCAGAGCACGAGGAGCGTGTTCACCACGCCGCCGAACTGTTGCTCGCCCGCCACACCGGCGCCGGCCATCGCGGGGGCGCCGAAGCCGCCCGTGCCTGCATCTTCAAAGCCTTCGAAGCCGGCGTCGTCCCCCTCTTCATCGGCCACGAAGCCAGGGGCCTCGCCCTCTTCCAAATCGTCGAGTGCGATGATCTGCGAGCTATCTTCTTCCTCTTCAGCCTCCTCGGCTTCTAGCGGCGTAAGGAGAAACTCTTCGTCCTTCTTTTGCTTCTTCGCGCGGGCGTCGATTGCGGCGCTCGAGAGCGCGGCGCCGAGGTTAAGTGACGAACCAAGCGCCGACCCGCCCAAATCGATCGGCGCTTCGCCGAGCGAGATGCCGCTATCCGATGGCCGGAGGTTAATGCCGCTGTCGCCAGCCGACAGGCTCATGTCGCTGCCGGAATCGCCGAGAACGAAATCGTCCTCGTCGTCGTCGGTCAGCCCGAGCGCGGAGAGACCCGGCACGGCCGCTTCCTTCTTGGGGCCGCTCTTGGGCGGCGTCTTGGGTGGCGCTGCCTTCTTGGGCTCGGGCTTCGTCGGCTGGGGTTTCACCGACCCAGCGATACTACTGCTGGCGGCGAGGCCCAGATCGCTGGCGCCGGCGAGACCGAAGTCATCGTCGAGTTTTAGATCGCTCTGGCCGGTTGCGCTGAGCTTCGCAGCGGCGGCTTGGGCTTTGGCGACATCTTCCGCTTCCAGGATGCGGCTCGATTCGGCTTCGAGGTCGATCTCGAGTTCGTCCAGGTCTTCGAACTTGGCTTTGTTCGCGCTGGCCGAGGCGCCGAGAACACCGGAGTCTTCCATGCTATGCACATCGGAGACGCTCGACGCCAGGCGGACATCGCTTTTACCGCTCCGTTCGTCGACGAGCGCGAGATCGAGATCATCGTCGTCATCGTCGGTCACGCCGCCCCCTCTGCGGGCCGCGTCGTCGGCTTGCATTTTGGCCAATTCGCTGCGGCCGATTATGGTGCTCGCGGGGCGATGGAGCGGCTCGCCGAGTTCCGCTTCGCTGAGCAGAATCGACTCGGCATCGTCGCCGGGGCCGAGCGGTTCAATGCCCAGCACGTCGGCATCGCTTCCTTCGTCCATTCCTTCGGTGAGCTTGATTTCGGCATCCTCCATCGTGGCGGTGGGGTCCTGCGGCTCCTCTTCGAGCATCGACAGGTCCGAGCCACCCGCTTGCGGCGCGAGGGGTTCACTTTCTCCCAATTCGAGATCGCCAAGCTCGAGGTCACCCAGTTCAAGATCGCCGAGCTCCAAGTCATCGCTCGGCGGCGTGGGGGCTTGCGCCTGCGCACTGCCCGATGGGAGGCCGAGCGCTGAATCGCTCATCGAAAAACTCTCATCGGCGGCGAGGTCATCGATCCCATCGGCCTGGAGGCGCTCGATGTCCGCACTGCGGAACTTCCAACTGGCGCCGTCGCGGTAGCCGCTGATCTTGCCGGACTCGCGCAGCTCGTTGATGCGCTCCTTGGTGATGCCGAGGATTTCGATCGCTTCATCGAGCGTAATCAGTTTCTGAGCCATCGCGATGCTGTGCGTGGCCGCTGCTGGAGCGGCGACTTTTGGCTCGCAAGGCACGCATCCGTTTCGATGTCGTGCGAGCAGGGAAATTTCTAGCTAGCGCGGCTGATTCTACCGCGGCAGTGCGGCGCGTACTTCCTCGGGCGCCAGGTCTTTGTCGCTGTTGTGTTTGTTCATCTGCAGGTCCCAGGTGATGTTCCGCATGCTTTTGAACGTCACTTCACCGGTCGCCGCATCCACATGGTACACCGCAATCGCCTGCCGTACCGGGTCAACCACCACCAGCGAGTGCCGCACTTCGCCAGGGACGAGGTGCGACTGCAGGTGCGGGCCGCCCGGCGTGACTGTTGGTTCGCTGTTGAACTGCGCCAAACCGGACGAATTGATCGCCACGAGCAGCGCCACCACCGTTCCAACTACCGCCAATCGCGTTCGGAGTGCCATATGGTTCGCTCGTTCCGAAGAGGTAAATCTTGCGCTCTCGGGCGAGTCCCTTTATTCTAAGAACCGCCGCCCCGGGTTCAAGCTAAATCCTGCCCGCGACTAGAGTTAAGGCGGATTCGAACTTAGCAGGCCGCCTTAAATCCCGTTCTACCGGCCTGACCGAACTTTTCGGCGGCCACTGGGGAGTCTACAAACCACCACTGGATTGTCACAATAGCGGCTCAGGTCGGTAGTCAGTGGTTAGTTGCAAAAACCACGGAAATCCCGGAAAAAACGACTCCCGACCATTGACGCCTGACCACGGACTCGCCACCACCCATGCCCGCGACCGCCCCGCTGGAAATTACCGAACGCCTCGCCTTTGCCCGAGAAATTGCCGAGGAAGCGGGCGATTTTACGCTGCGGTACTTTGGAGCGACCGATTTGGGGGTCGACCGCAAAGGGGATGGCTCGCCCGTGACCGTGGCCGACAAAGGGGCCGAGGAACTGCTGCGCCGGCGGATTATCGAGCGCTTTCCGGCCGACGCGATCCTGGGCGAAGAATTCGGCAACGCCGCCGGAACTTCGGGCTACCAATGGGTACTCGACCCCATCGACGGCACCAAAAGTTTTATCCACGGCGTGCCGCTCTACACGAACCTGGTGGCGATCCTGCGGCAAGAAACGCCCGACGCCCCGGGGGAACCGCTGGCCGGGGTGATCAACGCCCCCGCAACGGGCGAAATGGCGTGGGCCGCCCTCGGCGGCGGCGCCTGGTGGCGGGACCGCAACGGCCGCACTGCCGAAGCGAAAGTTTCGGCCGCCGACAGCCTCGCCACGTCGCTCATTCTCACCAGCGAGCTGAAAACTTTCGCCGAACACCACTCGGGCGACGCCACCAAAGTGTATCTCGAACTGCAACGCACCGCGCGACTCGCGCGCACGTGGGGCGACGGCTACGGCTACCTGCTGGTCGCCTCCGGCCGCGCCGAAGTGATGCTCGACCCCGTAATGCACCTGTGGGACGCGGCGTGTTTGAAACCAATCATCGAAGAAGCGGGCGGCGTCTTCACCGACTGGCGCGGGGTGGCGACAGTGCATAGCGGGGATTCGGTGGCGTGTACGCCTGGGGTGGTGGGGGAGGTGATGGCGGTGCTGAAGGGGCGCGTTTGAGCCCGAAGGAGCCGCCGCTCCAACTGAAAAACGGCAACTAAACCCACGGAGGCTCGTTGGTCTCAGGGGCGTTCACGCCCCTGGCCTTCTAGGACTTGTTTGAACCGTCCCTTCGCCCCGTGGATTGCGGTTGCCCATCATCCGGAAGTAGCGGGGCTCCTTCATAGTAACCCTCACCCGCCCGTCTGTTTCCCCAACAACCAATCCCCCCACCGCGCGCTCATCGCCCCCAGCGTGAAGAGCAACTTTGCCTTTTCAGGGACGACTAGCTCGGCGCGCCGGCTTTCGCACGCGCGCAAGATTTCCGCGGCCAGCCACTTGGGGTCGATCAGTTTGGTGCGTGCGCCGCCGCCGGGGCGTTGGGCGGCAGCGGGGAGATTCGCATCGGCGTAGCGCTCGCCGGCATCATCACGCGCGAGTGGGCCGGGGCAGACCAGTAGCGTGTGCAAACCTTGCGGGCCATGTTCCAACCGCATCTGCTGTGCGAAGGCGGCGAGGGCAAACTTGCTGGCCGGGTAGGCGCCCAGATACTTGGGGGCGACTTTCGAGGCGAGCGAACCAATCAGCACCAAGTGTCCGCGTCGCTGGGCGAGTTCGGCTGCGCTCGCCCGGGCGAGATCAACGGCTGCCAGGAAGTTGACAGCCAGCAATTCTTCGTACTCCGCGCGCGACGTGTCGAGCGCGAGGCCCCGCATCGACTTGCCGGCGCAGTGGGCGACAAGATCGAGCTCGCCCCAATTCTGAATCGCCGCTTCGACGACTTTTTCGTTGGCGCCGGCGACGCTCACATCCGCCGCCACCAAGTGCCGCCGCTCCGCAGGCAGTTTCAACTCGTCGGCCGTTTTTTCGAGCCGTACCCCGTCGCGCGCCACCAGCGTCAGCCGGGCGCCATTCGCGGCGAGCGCCGCGGCAAGTTCACGCCCCAACCCCGCGCTCGCGCCGGTAATGAGGGCTGATTTGTGCTGCCAGTAATTCATAATCCCCAGCGTAGTTGGCTGGCCGCACTTGTACGATGGGCTTCCCAGCCCGTCGTACGAAGCGCCCAGGCGGCACAATCTCGCCAGCTTTCCGGGCAACCACGCCGCTTTGGCCCGCGCTGGCTATGGCTCGGCGGGAAAACCGGTAGAATCGTCGGCTGTGGTGCGTTTTGGATCCGCGGAACTTTCGGCGGCCGAAAAGCGTCCCAACTTGCTTCGCTGCTTTCTCGTTCCCGCATTATCTCAAAGGTTCGTTGGATGACTGCCGTTTCTGCTCGCATTCTAGTTCTTTTCGCAATCGCCTTCTCCTGTCTGCTGCCGAATGGTGCTTCGGCCCAGGCCCCTGGACTCACGCAAGCCGCGCTGATTGGCGATGCAGTCTCGGAAGCTGATTCGCCCAAATACGGCGATGTCGGCGAGGCGATCAAACGGTTCAACAACCGCGATCAGCTCGGCGCCCAGCAATTTTTGGAGGCCGCCCGCCGCAAAGATGAAAAGTTGCCACCGGTGGGACTTTTGATCGCGAAGATGTATCTGCTCAGCGGCCAAGGCCCCGCCGCTCGCGCCGCGCTTGAAAAGGCGGTGATGGAAGATGCGGGCGACGATCCTGAACCCTACCTTCTCCTGGCCGAAGACGCGGTGAGCACCGGCCGCATTATCGAAGGCGACGCGCTGTTTGACAAAGCAGTGAAGGAAATCGCTGCCTATGCCAAGAACCCCAAGCGGAAACGACAGTTTGAAATCCGCGCCTATCGCGGTCGCGCCGCCGTATCGCAGCGCCGCCGCAAGTGGGATCAAGCAGCGGCCGACCTCAAGAAGCTGGTCGAGCTCGATCCTGAGAATGCCGAAGCGCACCGCCAACTCGGCATGGTCAGCTTCTGGCTGAACGACGCGAAGGGCGGCTACCAAAACTTCGTCACCGCGAAGAAGCTCAACCCCAAGTTGCCGAGCCCCTATGTGCAGGCCGGCGTGATGTACGATGCGCTCGCTAAGAGTGCCGAGTCGCTCAAGTCGTTCGAAGCCGCGTACGCCGAGAACAAGACCGACGAAACCACACTTGTCGCCTACGCCAACGCCCTGGTGCGCAGCGGCGATTTGGCCAAAGCCGAAACGATCCTTAAGCAAGCCCAAGCCGCGGCGCCGAGCTCTCTCAACGTGTGGCTGCTGAGCGGGGTGACGGCGCGGATGATGAACAAGCCCGATGTCGCCGAGCAAGCGCTTTCCCGTGCGCTCACCATTTCGCCCACCAATACCGATGTCCTCGGCCAGCTCGCCCAACTGTTGATCGGCAACGAGGACGAAGCGAAGAAGAACCGCGCCCGCGAGTGCGCCATCGCCAACCAGCGTCTCAACGAAAACAGTTCCGATGCCAACATTACTCTGGCCTGGGTGCTGTTCAACGCGGGCGATTTACAGAACGCCTCCCAAGCCCTGCAGAACGGCCTCCGCGCCGGCACGCTGAGCCCCGACTCCAGTGTGCTCGTCGCCAAGATTCTCTTGGAGCGCGACGACAAAACTAACGCCCGCAATCTGCTTGAAAATGCGCTGAAGAACGATCAAGGCATTTTCGTGATGCGTGAAGAGGCCACCGCCATGCTGGCGAAGCTGAAGTAATGTGCGGCACTCGCTATGCGCCGTTCTCCTAGTCGAGGACCTACGTTCCGCGGAGTGCCGGGGAAGAGTGTGTCGTTCGCGCTTGCTGACGCCGAACGCCGCGGAGCGTAGTTCCCCGGCTATTGGGCGGCGTTGACACACTCCAACAAAAAAAGGTCGTGGCGCAAGCGATCCTTCGCCACGCCACGACCTTTATCCTGAAGCGAATCGCCCCGTGGGGGTGTTTCGCCCTCCCGTTCCATTCCTGCACTCTTCATCGGCAGGAATCGCGCGCGCAATAAACAGCGCTCGGCGATTCTCTCGCCCAGCGCGAAGCGCATACGGCAAGCGGCGCAAGCGATGCGGGTTGTGCGCGTCAGAGCGACGGCGCGGGGGCGAGGAGGCCGTTGAGCAGCGATGGCGCCAAAGTTGGCGCGGCGGCCGCGGCGGGCGCCGGCGAACCAGGCGCAGCAGCGCTCAGCGCGCCGCCGAGCGGGACGGGGATGTGGCCCAGCGATTGGGCGCCGGGGCCTTCGAGCCCATCCAGCGCATGGCTGGCGCCGCCGTCGGGTGAGATGTAGTTGCGGTCGCAATCTTGGCCGTGATTCCTGTGGAACTTTTGGGCGATCACGTGGTAGGTGGTGGCAGTCGAGGCGCAAACGGGGCCGTGCCAACGGCCATCGCACCAACCCATTCGGTCCGCGTCGCAGCGGTAGTTGTACTTGTGGCTGCGCAGGGAAGTGGACGAAGCCAGCGGCATGCCGTTGGTATAGGTTGTCACGGGATCAATGAGGCAGGTTCCCGGGACTTCCGCAATCGCGGTTGTCGCAAGTGAAACGAGAGTGGCGCTGGCCAAGAATCGGAGGGCAAACATCGGTCGCGTCCTTGCCGCTGTGAGGTGGGGCGCCCGAACTGCGGGCGCGACGCGGGGTGCGTCATGGGAAGTGTGGCCGCGCCGCTGCAAGAAAGTGGAGAATTTTCGATCCGCTGTGCCATTCGGTTGACCACCGTGCCCGCGCTATTGTTGTAAGCGATGGGGCTTCGCTAGCCGTTAAACTCGCGTCTCGGCCAATCTTCTTAAGTAATGGCGAGTCCACGTGAAGCTAAGCGGCCGCGGCGAGGGGACCGCGGGGGGTTTGCAGGCGGAAGAGATTGAAGAGGTCATCGCGGGTGAGGCCACTGATCGCGCGGGAGTTGTTTGACGCGAATACGGACTCGAAGAGCTCGCGTTTTTGGGCGAGGATTTCGTCGATCCGCTGCTCGATGGTTCCCAGCGTAAGAAACCTGGTGACCGTGACCGGCCCGGCGGCGCCGATACGGTGGGCGCGATTGATCGCTTGGTCTTCCACCGCGGGGTTCCACCAGCGGTCGAAGAGGAATACGTAGCTGGCGAACTGCAGGTTGAGCCCCACGCTGCCAGCGCCGTAGCTCATCAGGATGACGCTGGAATTGGAATCGGTGCGAAAGCGCTCGAGCACGGCATCGCGCTGGTTTTGCGGTACGCGGCCGTGGTACTCCAGCGGGCCGAAGCGCTGGAGCCGTTCGGCAAGTTGGGTGATGGTTTGCACCCACTGGCTGAAGACAATCGCCTTGCGGCCACTTGCTCGACACTCTTCGAGATCAGCTTCCAACTGCTCGAGCTTGCTGCTGGCGCCGGTGACGGGATCGAAATTGCAAATCTGTTTTAGCCGCAGCACCAGTTCAAACACATGCCGCACGGTGAGCTCGGCGCCACGGCCAGCGAGTTGCACCACGCCCTCTTCTTCGGCCCGCGCATAGGTCGCCGCTTGTTCGGGGGAAAGACTGAGTGTAGCGTCGCGAAAGATTTTGGGCGGCAATTGGTCGAGAACTTCGTCCTTCGTGCGCCGCAGCACAATATCCTCCACGGCGCGGCCCATTACGCGCGGTTTCATATCGGGCCGCAGGAGCCCGGGCGAAACGAACTCGAAAATGCCTACGAGATCGTCGGTGCTGTTTTCGATTGGCGTGCCGGTGAGCGCCCAGCTTCGCTGGCGATTGAGCTGGCGAACGACTTTACTCGTGACCCCACCGCTGTTTTTGATGCGCTGCGCTTCATCGAGCAGCACGAGGTCCCACGGCTGGATCGCGGACGGAATTTGCTCAGCGTCGCGCACCAGGGTTTCGTAGTTGACGATGGTGATCACCGCCTCCGTGGTGTCCCAGACCCACGAGCGCTTGTCGCCATTCCCTTCGACAATCGCTACGGAAAGATCGGGCGCCCACACCGAGAGTTCGCGTTGCCAGTTGGTCACCAGTGGTTTGGGGCACACCAGCAGCACCCGCCGCACTTGCCCGCTGTGGGCCAAGAGGCGAATCGCGGTGATCGACTGCATCGTCTTGCCGAGGCCCATTTCGTCCGCCAGCACGGCGTGCTTGCGCGGGAACAGAAACGCCACCCCATCGAACTGGTAATCGAACGGCTCGAACGGCAGCGCCAGCGCTTCGGCCGACAGGAGCGCTTCGAGCGGCGGCTGCAACAAGTACGCCAAGCGATCTTCCAACCTGACCACCTCGCGCGGCGGCGCCACGCGCGTGCGGCGGGCTCCGGTGGGTCGAGTTGTTGCCGCCGGCGCCGCGCCCAGCGCCGGCAGCGGACGTCCCGCCAGCAGCGCCCGGCCATCGGGCAGGATGCAGCCGAAGGTTCGCGCCTTGGGCCACTCGACAGGCGCCGAAAACACTTCCGCCGAGGGAGATTCAAGGCCAATTCGCGCGGCGAACTGCGGAGCGGGGAGCGCGCAATCAAGTTGATGGATTTCCACCAGCGGCGGAGCACAGCTCCACGAATCAACGGCCATCGCACCGGCGGAATCAAGCAGCCTGAGCATCGCTGGACGGCGCCTGCGGAATTGGTTGCGGAACAGGAGCGCTTAACCGCTGGGCTTCACGAATGGCTTCGCGAATGCGCTCGAAGGGTTCGGCGAGGTCGAGCTGCTGTGCCAGCGATTCGCACAGCAGCAAAGTCTCTGGCTGAGCGCCGAACGGCGAGACGTCCGGTTCATTCAGGCTCAGCAACACAGTGGAAGGATTTCCTTCACCGCTAACACTTAGCAAACTCGGCTCCGCGACAAACAACACGTCCGGCCTAAGTTTCGCCTTTTGCACGAGCGCGGCGCCAATGAGCTCGCTCCTCACGTAGCTTTCGAGCGTGGCGCCGAAGAGAATTTCTTGCGCTCGCGTCGGCTGGACCGGCGCCGTGCAGTGGAACTCCAGTGGCCGGCCGCGGCTTGTCACCAGTAGATAGCCGCCGATGAACCCGACCTGCGGATCGTGCTCGACCAACAGATAGCCCAGGATTTTCTGGCTGAGCGGCGGATTGTCGGTGGCAGTCGGCATCAACAGTTGCTAGCACTCCTAGGTTGTGGCAGCCATTGGTAGGAAATCGGGACGCCACGGCGGAGACTTGAACCTTGCCGACGGTAGATTCGGCGCCAGCGGCGCAGTTTTCCATACTGGCGCTCGGTAACTTGTTGCGGGCCAACAACTTGGCGACTGGGGTGCTGGAACTTGTCCGCGCTCCATAGTAAAGTGGGGACTTAGTCGTTCGGCGAAAACTCGCCGGCAACGCTAGCAACATCATCCATTCCAATTCGGTCTCTTTCGGCCGAAACGCGCGAGCTATGTCCGAATCGCTCAACTCATACCCACCGCTATTTTCGCAAGTTGACGTCACTTCGGCCGCCCGGCCGCAGCGGGTCCTGCAGCCCCACGAAGACCAACGGGTGCTGTTGCAAGAACTGCTCGCGGCGCAGGATCGGACCAATGCCCTGCTGGAAGAGATGGTCACCCATTTGACCATGCTGCAAAGACAGCGCAATGCCGAGCTCAACGAGTGGAAGAACGCCAACCCCAAACTCGCCAAACGCTGCCGCGAAGCGGCCAAGACGCTCAATAAGGTGCAGGCGGAGTTCCTCGAACGCATCACCGAAGAGGTCGCCGATTCTCAGGACGACTTCGAGTACGGCGAGTTCATGCTCAACGAGTTCATCGACCGCAACGGCCCACGGCTGGCGCATCTCAACAGTGTGATCCAGGTGCTCGGCCATCTTGGCAGCGGTTCGCAGGGGAGCGATGACGAAGCGGTGAGCTGAATTGTTCCACGTGGAACAATTTGGTCCGCCGTGAATTGTTTCACGTGAAACATTCGTGACGAGGCCCCCGATAACGGGACTGACAGGGCGAATTTGTGGCCGCGCGGCGGGGGTGGCTACTTAATAGGGGTTGGCAGCGGATCGCGTGGCGATCCAGCAAGGGTTGTAATTTTGGCCCTTTCTCTGCGAAAAAATGCTTGCGAACTGACGGCGAAGGGGTGAGAATCAGCGAACGCGATACGGCTAGCCGCGATTGCTACGACTTGCCCCCCTCGTTCCGGAGTTCAATGGCGATGTCGCGATTCTCTTGCGCTTGCTTGCTAATCGGTTCAGCAGTTCTTCCCGCCGCAAGTTGGGCGCAGCCCAACTATTTTTGGAATGGCTCGTCGGGTAGCTTCACCGATTCCAGCGGGTGGTCGTTCGGCGTGGTGACGCCCGCGGGGCCGCCGGCGGGGGGCGATCGAGCGCTGTTTCTTTCGAACTCCACCTACACGGTTAGCGGCAACGGCAGTCCGGCGCAGGTGGTTGTGCAGTCGCCGCTGGCGACATTTACGGGGGTCATCGCGCCGCAGGGAAATGTCACCGGCTTCCCATCGTTGATCAGCGGGTTTGAAGTGGGCTTAACGTCGTTGGGGCGCGCCACCTTCACGGGGAGTGGCGCTGCGCTCAATTCCGCGCGGCCAGTGATTGTGGGCGAAAACGCCGAAGGAACGCTCATCTTTGGCCAAGGCGCGCAAGGTTCGGCGACGTTCTTCGGAACGTCTGCCGCCGTTTCGATCGCCGGCAATCCAGCGGGCGACGGGAACCTGCTCATCGGCGGCGCCAACACGACCTTTACATCGACGGGAACTTTTCTGTTGGGCGGGCGGGGCGTTGGCGAAGTCTCGGTTACGGTTGATGGCAGGCTGAACACCAACGGAGTCTTGGCGAGCAACCAAGCGGGGCTCAACATCGGCGGCTCAGTTCCCGGCGCTACCGGCGCCCAGGGGACGCTTCTTATTGGCTCCGGTGGCACGGTTCATAATGAATTGCAAACCAACATTGGGCTGTACGGCAAAGGAACCGTCGATATCTCGGGGGGCAGTTTCACATCAACCGATGGCGGCACCGACAATCCGGCGATCTCGATTGCTCGCTTCACCGGTAGTCAAGGATTTCTGAATGTCTCGGGAACTGGACAGGTAATTACCGAGGGACACTTGATTGTCGGTGGGGGTGGCGCCGGCGAAATGACGATCACCGACAACGGCTTGGTCGAGACTAAAGCGCGGGTGGTTGTTCCGGCCATCGTCGGCTTTGGTTCCACCTCGAACGGAGTTGCCACGGTGGACGGCGGCGATGCCCAGTGGACGGTGACCAATGCACTCGTCGTGGGCCAACTTGGCTCGGGAACGGTCAACCTTAAGAACGGCGGGACATTGTTTGTGGAACGGACCGATCTCGTGAACGATCCCTATCTGCATATCAGCGACGACGCCGGCTCGAACGGCACGATCAAAGTAACGGATGAGTTTTCATTCCTTGATGCGTCGCTGATATCCACCCGGATTGGCTACGATGCGTTCTCGACGGGGCGCCTGGAGATCGCGAATCTTGGCAAGGCAAGTCTCGCGCGGACGACCATCGGAAGTAGTGGAACCGGCACGCTGGAACTCAAGACCGGGGGCGAGCTGATCACCGGCACCGCGCTAATTGGCGAATCGACTGGCAGCAGCGGCATAGCGACGATGGCGAGCGACAGTTCGTGGCTGGTTGGAGGCCAGCTTTACATTGGCGCCGAGGGGACCGGCAACCTGGTGGTAAACAACACCGCCACGCTGACCGTGGATGAATTTATATCTGTTGGTGACGGCGTGAATGGCAATGGGGTGCTGATGCTTGACGGCGCCACCGCCACCATCAACGGGGCGCTCTCCTTCGTGTACCTCGGCTACGCCGGTCAAGGCGAATTGCGACTGCAAAACGGCGCCACCTGGAGCGTGACGTGCGACGCCACGCTGGGCGAAATTGCCGACGGAATGGGCATCGCCAACATTGACCCGACTTCGAGTTGGAGTCTGACCGGCGGAATCTCGGTAGGAGGTTCACCTACGGACGTCGGCGGCGAAGGTCAACTTAACGTTTCGGGTTCGTTAACCGCTGGGTCGACCGTGAAGGTTTGGGACGATGGAGTGGCGATGCTCATTGATGGCGGCCAACTAAACGCCGCGCAAGTGAACATTACAGGCAAGCTGGCCGGGCACGGTACGGTGACGGCAACCACCGTCATCAATGACGGCGTGATCGCCCCCGATGACGGCCCGCTGGCCACCGGGCAAATGAACATCATTGGCGCTTACTCGCAAACTGCCGCGGGTGTTTTACAGATCGAAATCGGCGGCACGACGCCGATCACAGAGTTCGACAAACTCTCAATCACCGGCGACGCAACCTTGGCGGGGACGCTGGAGGTTTTGCTGGGAGACTTTAATCCCGCACTCGGTCAATCGTTCGACATTTTGGATTGGGGTTCGGTGAGCGGCGCGTTCACCACGCTAACCTTGCCGGAGCTGGACGCTGGGCTCGCGTGGAACACCATGCAGCTTCCCACCAATGGCGTGTTGAGTGTGGGCCGCGCCGGCGACTACAACGCGAATGGCGTCGTTGATGCTGCTGACTACACGCTTTATCGCGACGCGCTCGACACGAACACCACACTGCCAAATGATACGACGCCGGGAAGTGTGACTTCGGCGGACTACGCGGTGTGGCAGGCGAACTTTAATCAACCGGGCCCGAGCGCGGCGGCGGTGAGCGCGGTCCCTGAACCGGCGGGCGTGGTGCTGCTGCTCGCGCTTCTCGTCAATAGCCGGGGAGCTACGCTCCGCGGAGTGCGGCGTTGAGATGCGGTGCGTCTTTGCGAAGAAACCGAACGCCGCGGAGCGTAGGTCCCCGGCTATTGGGTCGCGCCCACCTTCCCGCGCCGTTGATTGCCCCCGCTCGCCGCCCCGACTACACTGCGGACTGACCTGCTTGCCGTCAGCCCCGCAGCACCACATGTTCCCTAGAGCTCAGCGATTCGCGGCGTGCGCCCTCGCCGCGCTGCTCCTCGTCGCCAGCGCCGCTCACGCCCACGACTGGATCGGGCTCTCCTCGAACTGGTTTTCGACGAGCGCTTGGGTCAACAACGGTGTGACTGGAGTGAGTCCGCCGAGCTCCACGGACGACGCCCGGTTCTTCGACAGCGTCGGTGGCTTCCCCCTGCTCATCACCGACGTGCAGTTGGCGGCGAGCACGACTATCCGACGTTTGTCCGTTCAGTCCCCGACGACGAAGCAGTACTCGTTCACCGGCTCCAATGGCGCCGTCCTGACCGCGACCCAGCTGATGGATTTCGGCAACTCCGACTTTCAAGCACTCAATGTGCACACCATCACAAGCCTCCGGCTCAACACGCCCTTGGTGGAGCTCTACGAAAACGCGGTCTTGTCGCTCAACAATGCGACGATCACGACGAACACGCTCAGGTTGGTGAACAACGGCACGGTCGCGGTGAACAGCGGTTCGAGCGTGCAGACTCTCAACTACACGTTCGACAGTACGGCGGGCATTCTACTTGTCAACAGCGGAGGCGAGCTGCGCGTCGCCGGCGACACGACTCTCGTCCGCGGCACGACGTATATCGACAGCGGCGGGCAGCTCAACGCCCTCCCTGGGGTCGATCTGGAATACAGCGGCACGGCCCTCTTGCAGTTCGTCGAGTCGCACACCGTCGACGACGGCGTTCACCTGAAGGCGACCGGCGGTGGCGACATCTCGGCCGTCGCCTTCATCGACGTCGGCAACGGGGTGGCTGGTTCGCTTACGGTCACCGGGGCCGGCTCGACCCTCACATCTCAGGGCAGCGTCAGCGATTGGGGCGCGAGCCAGTCTGGCAACGCGACCGTCACGATCTCCAACTCGGGCCTCGCAACCGTCAGCGCTCTTCGCGCCGGCACGTCCAGCGCGGCTTTCGTCGGGAACGTCACCAGCAGCGGCACGCTCCGCACGACGTCGACGTTTCGCATGGGGGGTGGGTCAACGGTTCGGACGGTCTCGCTGACGGTGGGGGGCGGCACGCTCGAAACCGCCGGCCTCGCCACGTTCGACAACCAGGCCGACCTCAATCTGACCAGCGGCACGATCAACTTTAGCGCCGGCGCCACGTTCAACGCCGGCAGCCGATTCGACTGGTCGGGGGGCGCGATGAATCTCGCCGCGGGACGGACGTTGCTGGTCGATGGGGGGACCGTCAACCGCACCACCACTTCCGCCCTGATCTTGTCAGACAACAACACCGTGCGGGTCCGCAATAACGGCGTGCTCACCACCCCCGCGGACTTGATCCTGGGCGACGCCACGCTCGACATGACGGGCGGCTTTCTGACAGTCGGAACCACCGGTGGCGCGATCAGCGACTGGGGCGTCAATGGAACGAACACTACCGCGACCCTCACCAGCAACTCCGTAGCGACCTTCAACTCGGGGCTCCGGATGGGCTTCTCGACCGGCGGCGGGACGGCGAGCGCCACGATCAGCGGCGGAGCCCGGCTGGTGGCGAACGGCTCCTTGAGAACGGGGGGCGAATTTGGGTCGAATGTCACGCTCAACGTCACGGGAGGCCGCGTAGAATCGAACGGAACGATGTTCCTCGAACGCGGCACGACGACAACCGTTTCCTCCGCAGGAGTCGTCGACGCTCAGAACGTCGTGCTCGGCTCGGCGGGGGGGAGCACCACGACAACCGTGACCGGCGCGGACTCCCTGCTCCGAGCCCAGGGCACGCTCACCGCCGGTCGCACGGGGACTAGCACGCTGACGGTTTCGGCAGGCGGCAAGGCCCAGTCGCTGGGTTCGACAGTCATCGGCGAGCTCGCGGGCTCCCTCAACTCGACCGTGAACGTTACGGGTTCTGGGTCGAGGTTGGAAGTTGGCACGTCGCTGACCGTCGGTGGCGCCGGAACCGGCCAGCTCAACATCAATGCCGGAGGATTCGTGCCGGTCACCAATGGCGTCACCGTCGGCAGTTCGGGCACGCTCTTTCTGACGTCCGGCGGCGTCCTCGAAACGACCCCAGGCCAGTCGATCGTCAACAACGGCGCGGTGAATGTCGGTTCGGGCAGCCAGGTCCGCGCCGACATTGTAAACGCTGGGACTTTGAACGTCGGTAGCGCCAGCATTAGCCGAGGCGTGACGCTGCAGACCGGGTCGGACATGTTCCTCGACAACGCGTCCGTCGGTTCGCTGACGCAGAACACGGGCGCCGACGTCAACTTCTTCCTGCGTAGCGCCACCGATTTCGACGACCTCACGGTGACCGGCGCCGCAAGCCTCGCTGGCAATTTTGTCGTCTCATTGGGCAGTGGCTTTACGCCGACCGCGGGAACGTCGTTCCCGATCTTCACCGCGGGCTCGATCACCGGGTCGCCGAACTTCGACTTCTCGGCGGCCAGCTTGCCCAGCGGCCTGAGTTGGGTCATTTCAGTCGGCCCGACAAGCGTTTCAATCGGAGTCTTCACGGTTCCCGTCCTCGACGGCGACTACAACAACAACGGTACGGTCGACGCGGCGGACTACACGCTCTATCGCGACGCCCTCGGCACGAACACCGTGCTGCCGAACGATCCAACCGGCGGTGTGATCGGCGCGGCGCAGTACAACACGTGGCGGAACAATTTTGGCAACTCGGGCAGCATGTCCGCCGCGGCGACGAGCGTCCCGGAATCGAACGCCGTGGTGCTGCTGGCGTCCTTACTTAGTTGCCAGATCGCCAAGCGATCCAGAGGGCGTCGCCAAACCATTTAACCCTGCGAAAGTTGACGGCGGATCGCCTGGCGATGCGGGCATTGGCCGAGATCGTGAGAATTTTCGAGAGCTGGGGCGCTAAATAGCGCGGTAGTAATCGCCGCGGTTACGTATACTAGCGGAACATTGCGTTCTTCTCTGCCCGCTGGCTGCGTTGGGTTTCACTGATATGAACCGCGAGAATTGCACTTCGTGTTTGCTGCTAATCGTGTTCATTGGGGTAACGAGCGGACTATTTGGCGCCACGGCATCAGCGGTGAATATTCTGTGGGATGGCACCGGCACATCATGGAACGTCGCGAGCAATTGGTCGCTCTTCTCGAACGCCACCACGCCCAACCCCGCGGCAAAGCCGGGCGCCGGCGACACGGCAATCTTCAACATCGAGACCGTCAACACGCCGCAAACGGTGAACCTCAATACGGCACAGTCAGCGCTGGGGCTGGTCTTCAACAGCACCGGTTCCGTGAGCATTCAATCTGGGATAGGGACGAACACCTTGACGCTGGGGAGCGGCGGGATCTCGGTTAGTCCCGGAGCGGGAGTTAACACCATCAATCCAGCGATCAGCGTAACGGCGCCGCAGGCTTGGGCGAATGATTCCAGCAACTTACTGTCGGTGAGCGGCAGCGTCTCCCTCGGCGCCAATAATCTCACGGTTGGCGGCGGAGGCAATACCTTGATCGGCGGAACTTTAAGCGGAACGAATGGCCTTGCGAAGATCGGCGCCGGCCAACTCACGCTTGGCGCCGCCAACACCTTCAGCGGAGGCGTCGCGATTAGCGCTGGCAATGTGCAGCTCAACCATGCCGGCGCGCTGAATTCCACCACGCCGAACGCCATCGCCTTTGGCTCGGGAAGCACCGGTTCGCTCTCGTTGTTCGGAAACAACGTCACCGTCAGCGGCATAACGACCGATGCCGTAGTCGGATCGCCCGTCGTGCAAAATGGGAGCGCCGTCTCTAGCGCCATTCTCACAATCGATAACGCGGCCGACGTGACCTACGCCGGCGTCCTGCAAAATGGCGGCATCCAAACTTTGGGATTAACGAAATTGGGCGCCGGAACACTCGCGCTCTCGGGTAATCTTCCTTACACCGGCCAGACAAAGATTACCGAAGGCACGCTGAAGTTAACGGGCCCCGACAATCCCCTCGGGGGAGGTTTGTTGACGCTGCAAGGCGGCGGGAAGTTCGACCTCAACGGACGAAGCGCAGTGCTCAGCAAGCTTAGCCTTGAAGGAAGCGGCTTTAACGTACTGAAGAGCACTGCTAGCGGCAATGCGACGCTCACGATCCCCGTCAATAGCGGCATGGACGACCGTGCGCTAAGCGTGGTTGGCGCGAACGAAGGAACGATCGAGGTGACTCAAAGTGATGGCAACCTCACGCTCGACGGGCGCCTGCATGGATCAGGAACAGTTTATAAGCATGGCGCCGGGACCTTAATTCTCAAGCAATCTTCCGCGAGCACGTTCTATGGAACTGTCACGGTCGAGCAGGGAACATTGGCGATTGGCCACAACGTTGCTCTGGGGCTAACCGGCGCGTTTGAAGGTCGATTGAGCTTATTGGGCGGCGCTGTGCGTGCGGAGGGTGGCGCCCGCGTCATCGCTAATCGCGTCCTTCTGAATTCCCCCCATGCCACTTTCACTGGCAGCGATGATCTCACGCTAACCGGTGTCATCAGCGGCGCTGGTCAGCTTACAAAGCAAGGCGCCGGCAAGCTGACGCTCGACAATGCAAGCACTTATACCGGCGGTACAACTGTCGATGCCGGAACTCTCGTGGTTAACGGCTCCATCGCGGGCGGCGTGGTCGTCAACACCACGGGAACCCTAGGGGGCACGGGCGTCGTGGACGGCGCCGTGACGGCAAATTCTGGCAGCACGCTGGCGCCCGGCGCATCAGCGGGCAAGCTCAAGGTCGGCTCGCTCGCTATGCAGGACGGCTCAACGCTTACCATGGAGATCGGCGGGCTGACCGCCGGCAGTCAGCACGATCAGCTCGAGTCCTCTGGTGCATTGTCGCTGGACGGTTCTCTGGTGGTTTCGCTCATTAATGGTTTCACACCTACCTTGGGCCAGACGTACGATCTGCTGAATTGGGGAACGCTCAGCGGCGCCTTTGATTTGATTACCCTTCCCACGCTCGGCAGTGGAATGACCTGGAACACGTCGTCACTCTATGCGAGTGGCGTTTTGATTGTGACGAGCGCCGGAATCCCCGGCGACTACAACAACAACGGTACGGTCGACGCCGCGGACTACACCCGCTACCGAGATGCGCTTGGCACGAACACGGTGCTGCCGAACGATACGACGTCGGGGAGCGTAAGCACAGCTGACTATGCGGTGTGGCAAACCAATTTCGGGCAAGGCGCCAGCAGCGCCGCATCGACCGCCGTGCCCGAACCGTCAGCGCTCTTCGTGCTGCTGATCACTCTGCTTTTCAGCATTTGCTTGCTGACTTCGCGCGTGACCCGCTAAACTGTGCCCACTGCGACTTCTTCTTTCCGGAACAGAGGAGCAAGGCGTCATGGCGAGAGTTGGCGTGCGCACGGCGCGAGTGTTGGCTGCATTGATCGTCGCAATCGGAGGGCCTGGTCGCGCGAAAGCGATCGACTACCACGTCAGCCCTACCGGGCTCGACTCCGCTGCTGGGAGCGCAGCAGCCCCGTGGAAAACCCTGCAGCGCGCCGCGAATCAAGTTGGCCCCGGTGATCGCGTCCTCGTGCAAGCGGGGACCTACACTGGCTTTCATCTCACTACCAGCGGCTTGGCCGACGCGCCGATTCAATTTCTTGCCGCACCAGGTGTGCTCATCAACCAACGGAACGCCACCACTCCGGATGGCATTAATCTCGAGCAGGCGTCCTACATCGTGATCGATGGCTTTCGCGTGGAGAACATGCCGCGCACCGGCATTCGCACCGTGGGAAACGCGGAGAACCACGCGAAGTTCGTCACAATTCGCAACTCCACGGGCATCAACAACTTCAAGTGGGGCATCCTCACTGGTCACGTCGACGATCTGGTGATCGAACACAATCTGATGGCGAACTCGCAAGATGAGCACGGCATCTACGTTTCCAATTCCGGTGATCGCCCCCTCGTCCGTGGCAATCTGGTGTATGGCAACAAGCGAAGCGGTATCCAGCTAAACGCCGATGCGTCGCTTGGCGGTGATGGTGTGATTAGCGATGCGCTCATCGCAGAGAACGTCATCTACAACAATGGAACACTCGGCGGCAGCGCGCTCAATTTCGATGGCGTGCAAAGCTCGCGCGTGGTGAACAATCTGCTCTATAACAACCACGCCAGCGGCATTTCGCTCTACCAGATCGACGGCGGCGAACCCGCCAAGAATAACGTCATCGTCAATAACACCATTCACCAAGCGAGCGATGGCCGCTGGGCGATCAACATCCGCGATGGCAGCACCGGCAATACGCTGCTCAACAACATTCTGGTGACGGAGCATCCCGCGCGCGGCGCAGTCAGTGTCACCGCCGACAGCTTGGCGAACTTCGTGAGCGATTCGAACGTGGTCACCTCGCGCTTCACCACCACCGACGGCGCGAGCACACTGTCGCTCGCCCAGTGGCGTACGCAGACCGGTCAGGATTTGAACTCGACGGTTGCGGCGGCGAATGATCTCTTCATCAACTGGGCGGCGGGAGACTACCGGCTCAAACCGCAGTCGGCGGCGCTCAACAATGGCGTCACCCAGTTGGCGCCAGGCGCCGACCTCGCCGGCGTTGAGCGGCCGATTGGCGCCGCGCTCGATCGCGGCGCCTTCGAATGGAACCCCGCCGCCACTGCAGGCGACTACAATGCCGACGGCGCCGTGAATGCCGCCGACTTCACCCGCTGGCGCGATCGGCTGGGCGCGTACGTGACCCTGCCGAACGACACTACACCAGGCAGTGTCACGACGGTGGACTTTGCCGTGTGGCAAGCGAACTTCAGCGGCAGCCCGGCCAGCGGGGCCTCAATTCCCGAGCCCCAAGCACTCGCGCTATTCGCCACCATATTATG
Organism: Pirellulales bacterium; assembly: GCA_022841705.1. Classification (GTDB taxonomy): domain Bacteria; phylum Planctomycetota; class Planctomycetia; order Pirellulales; family Lacipirellulaceae. Next base: position 895,340 of record JALHQZ010000001.1, on the reverse strand, counting down.
CCTTTTCACTAGCCGGTCCGCCACGAGGTCCGGGAAGCGCAAGGCTTCGCGTTGCTGGAGAAGCGCTCGTCGGATCGCACGGCAATCCGGCTATTTTGGTGCGTGAATTGCGGAAATTGCCGCCGCCAAATGCTCGGCAAATCGGCTACTTTTGACTATCCTTAAGCCTTGGACAAACAGGAACTCCGAGGTACGCGTGGAATGATGGGTCGGCGGCGAACAAGGTGGTTAGCGCCCCTCTTAGTGTTATGCGCGATCCGCGCTGCGCTCGCGCAGTACGATCCGCCCGCAACCTACTACAACACCGCCACCGGCACGGGCGCCACGCTCAAGGCGCAGCTCAACGACATCATCGATGGGCATACGACCTTCTCTTATGATGCGCTCCGCACCATTCTACAGGTGACCGATGCCGACCCGAACGCGGCCGGACGGATGATTTTGGTTTACGACCGGACGTCGCTGAACGTCGCGGCGATCAATCCGGGCGGTTCCATTCCCGGCTGGGATAGCGGCGTCTCTTGGAATCGTGAGCATGTCTGGCCGCAGGCGGTTGGAGTGGACACGACCAGCCCACCCGACGGCAGCGACTTACATCACTTGCGTCCATCCGACAACGGCATCAACAGCGATCGCGGCAATCTTGACTTCGGCGGCGCCTACGGCAGTCGCCCCAGCGGGCAAATGTTTGGTACGCTCTCAGAAGGAGGTCAAACCTATTGGTACCCCGGCGATGCCGACGCCGGCATGATCGCCCGCGAAGTGTTCTACATGGCCGTTCGCTACGATGGCGCCGATAGCGGCACGGTCGACCTCGAACTTGCCGCCGGCGCCCCCAGCGGCAATAACATGGGCAACCTCACGCGGATGATCGAGTGGAACTACGCCCGCGCGCCCGACAACTTTGAACGCCGCCGCAATCAGATCATTTACGATAGTTATCAGCGCAATCGCAATCCGTTCATCGATAATCCCGCTTGGGCGTGGTCGATCTTCGTCGATCAGGCGAACGACAGCCAAGTCTCCATTGCCGGCGCCACCGTGAATTCGTCGGGAGCTTCCGCGCGCACGGTTGATCTCGGCCGGATTTACGTCGGCGGAACCGTGCCGAGCCCGACGGCCCTCACCATCAACAAAGCGGGCGACGACGGCACTTATTTTTCCGTCACCACCAGCGGCGCGGCGACCAGTTCGCTAAGTGGCGCATTCAATCCGATGCGCACCGGCGGAACTGATAGTCGGGCGATTAGCGTTGGTCTTGCGACCACCTCGACGACGGCCGGGTTGAAGACCGGTACGGTGACGATCGACAATCTCGACATTACCACCGCTGGCGGCTTCGGCCGCGGGGCGAACGATGCGAATGACACCATCACTGTCAATTTGAATGTGCTCAATCATCCGGTGGCGTCGTTCTCCTCGAACAGCAATATCCGCACGCAGACGATTGATTTCGGCACAGTCCCCTTGGGCGTCACCACTCAGCAAAGCGTCTACTCGTTGTTCAATCTTGCAGCGAGCGGCGGCGGCCCCGCGTTCCCAGCAAACCTGGACCTCGATTCGCTCACTGGCTCCGGCGATACCGATGTGCTCTCGGCCGGCGCCACGCTCTTCAGCAACCTTGCCGCGGGTGGCGCCAGCGCGTTTCAAGCGCTGCTCATCCCCACGCGACTCGGCAGTCTGTTCGCCAGCTACACGCTGAACCTCTCCGGCGAGAATCTGCCCGGTGCCCAGAACCAAACGCTCACGCTCGAGCTGCTGGCGAACGTCGTCCCGGCGAGTCTCTGGGGCGATTACAACGACAATGGCTCCGTCGATGCCGCCGACTACACCGTGTGGCGCGAAGCGAACGGCACCAGCACTGTCCTGCCCAACGACAGCACCCCCGACGGCGTCACGCAAGCCGACTACGAAGTGTGGGCGAATAATCTTGGCGCGACTGCGGCCACTGCCGCCGGTTTAGCAATACCCGAACCTGCAGCGATGGCGATGGCGCTGTTCGCGTTGATATCTGCCACTCGCCGAAAGTATGCGCACCACCGCTAAAGTGCTGGAAATGTGGCAATTGTGACGCTGGACCTGCCCGTTCGTAGCCGCAAAGTGGCCAAAAAGATGCGGCTTAGCGCCCTAACGGGAGCCTTCAGCGATCGTCGGGTTCCAGCTCGACGCCGCCCTGCAGGATGCCGCGGCGATAAATCGGCAGGTGCCGGTAATAGACCTCGAGATTAAAAATCGCCAGGCAGGTGACGTAGAGCCGACCACCGATGTCGCCGTAGATTTCATCCCCTTCGGGCGGCCAGCTTCCTTTTTCGCGGCCCGATTTCTCCTGATTCTCGGGAATCACCTGCCGCATGGTTTCGTTCCACCGCCGCCAATCGTCCCCTTCCATGTGATGACAAACCTGTGTGGCGTAGTACCAGTAGTACATGTTGCGTTTGCCGTCGCGCCACTCGGGCAAGTTGTTAAGGAGTTTATCCACGCCGATGCGGAGGCGATCATCTTCGCGCTTCCAACCCAGGTACTGCCGGCAGAGCAAACCTTCGGCGCTCATGCTCGGTTTAGGACCATCGAGCCGCATGTAGCCGTACTCCGTGCCGCGCTCCCGGGCGACGCTATCGAGAAAGTTTTCAATGTTGTTCAGCGTTTCGCTGGGAACGCTGAGGCCCGCCATCCGCGCGCTGGTGAGCGCCATCACCACCCAACCCGTAACCGATAAGTCACTGCCGCTACCGGCTTGATAGCGCCATCCCCCTTCCGGCGATTGCGTGTCGACCAAGAAGTTCACTGCGCGCTGCGCGGGTTCCCGATATTCTTCATCGCCCGTCATCCCGTAGAGCTCGCACAGCGCGATTGTGCAGAGCGCGTGGGTGTAGAACATGTGGTTCGAGGCGCCTTCGTGGAAGAAATTGCCATCATCATCTTGGCGATCGCGGAGAAAGTTCCAGCCCTTGAGCACTTCGCGATGAAACGGACTGTTCTCGACTTCCGGCGTGTGCCCCGCGCCTTGAAACGCTAATAGCGCGAGCGCCGTGGCCGCTTCGCGGTTCTCCATTGCCCCACCGTTGGAATACTTTCCCGTAAGACTCCAGTAGCCTCCCGGCCGCTGCACCCGCGCCAGCCAGCGCAACCCAGCGAGTACGGCCGACTCAGTCGAAGCCGTCCCTCCGTACGCATCCAGGAGCGCTTGCTTCGAACCTGCCTCACGGCCCGTGTAAGCCACGCCTGGTTGCAGCGCCGGTTGATCGCTGGCCAGCTCCGTGGCGTTCGGCGCGAAGTCCGCGAAATCGGGCGTCGCCAGCGGATCATCCACCGGCGGCAAGAGCTCGTTGGTGATGACCTGCTCTTCGACTTCGGTCAAATCGGAATCGGCAAAGACCAATTCCTCTTCATTAAGCTGCACGCCCACCTCTTCGGCGTAGGTGGCATCGAGCGCGATCGTGTCATCGACCTGCGATTGCTGAAACCACAGCCCACACAGGATGAACAATATCAAATGCAGCACCGCCGAGAGCAGGAGCGGCGGCGCGTCACGCAGCCACGGCCCCAAATCAATGAGCGATTCTTCCGGCGCAAGCTCCGGTCCCGGGTGCGGCAACGCAGACCCCAACTGCGGCAGCGCGGAAGGGCCCGCTGGCAGATACGCTTCGCCGGTAGTGCTGTTTCGCCCCGTCATTCGTTTCTAATGCTGGCCCCCCACTGATCATCGTATCGACCTAGCGGCGAATGAACGAGCGTAAAACCGCCGGGGACCCCGCAATCGGCCCGCACGATTCACCGAATCGGCAGGGTTTGCCACGGTAAGGGTTCGCCGTAGATCGAGCCAAGTATTGCGGCCCAGCTCTGCCATTGGTTTGCCAGTTTGCACGCCACCGCACTACAATCACGGCACGCCCTTTCGCGGGCTGGACTGTTCTTTTCGCTCTGGGGGATTCGCGTCATGAGCTGGGCCGATTTGCTGAAGGAAGTACTCGAAGACGCGGTTAAGCAGCAAGCGGGCGGCGGCAGCGCCACACAGGCGCCCGCCAAACCGCGGACCATGCCCGGACCCAAGCCGTTGCCGCAGGCGCCGCCGCCGAAGGGCGGAACTGTGGGCGATGTCGTGCAGGCCGTGGTGCAAGTTGTCGCGCTACGGCAGCAGTTCATGGGGGGCATGTCGAGTGCGTGGACAGGCAGCGGGTCGATTGTTCATCCCGCCGGCATCGTGCTCACCAATTGCCACGTCGCCAGCCCGCGCAGCATGGGGATGTCCGCCCCGCCGGCCGATCGCATGGCGATCGCCATCACCGAAAACCCCGACGACGCCCCCGCGATTAGCTACTTCGCCGAAGTCGTGGCGACCGATCCAGAGCTTGACCTCGCCGTGATGCGAATTGTCTCCGATGTCCGCGGCAAAGCGGTGCAGAACCTCAACTTGCCGTACCTGCCGATCGGAAATTCCGATTCGCTGCGTCTGGGCGACAAAGTTTCCATCTACGGTTACCCCGGCATTGGCGGCGAAACGGTCACCTACACGGCGGGGAACGTCTCTGGTTTCAGCCACGACAAAGCGGCCCAAGCGAGCCGCGGGTGGATCAAGACCGACGCCACCATCGCCGGCGGCAACAGCGGCGGCGCGGCAGTGAATGACGCTGGTGAACTGATCGGCATCCCCACGCAAGCCGCTGCTGGTTCGGGCGTCACTCCGGTCGATGCCCGGCCGGTGCTCGACACCAACCAAGATGGCCGCATCGACCACCGCGATACGCCGATGGCGATCGGCGGATTCATCAACGGCCTCCGGCCCGTGAGTCTGGCCCTCGCGCTGCTGCGGGAAGCGGGGCTCGATGTGAAGCCGGGCAGCGGTCGTCCGGCAGCTCGACCCAGCACTCCCGCGCCGCGGCCGATGCCTTCGAGCGCTCAGCCGAAGTTTTCGGAACTGCTTTTCAGCACCAGCGTCGCCGACGATGGCCGGCCGATCAACCCAACCAGCATCGTGCCGCTGGGCACCGACACGGTGTACGCCACCTTCGAGTACGAAGGGATGACCCCCGGCACGCCGTGGAGCGCGGTGTGGATGTCGAACGGCCAGCAAATCATCGCCCAAGAAAACACCTGGGACGAAGAACCGCAGGGTCGCAAAGCCGTAAAGATTTCCAACAAACGTGGCCTGCCCGAAGGCGAATACCACTTGGTGCTCGGCATCGGCGGAGCGGTAGCGCTTGAAGGCAAAATGCTAGTCGGCACCCCGGTGGATGAATCGGACAGCGAAGTCTCCGGCCGACTGGTGGATAGCGACTCGAACTCCGTGCTCGCCGGCGCCATGGTGCTGGTGCTGAAACCGGATGCCTCACTGCATGAGTTCTTGTCGCAACAAGATCAATCGCTGGTCTTCTCGCAAACCAACACTAGCAGCGATGGCCGATTCACCTTCCCCCAACAACTGCCAAAAGGCCAAGCGTACAGCCTCCTGGCGTTCGCCCGGGGTTACGAACCGCTCGCCATCGAATCAGCGCTCCGCGTAAGCGCCGGCGCCCCCGAAAAGGCGAACATCGGCGACATCAGCCTGAACCGCTCCGGCCGCGGCTTCTAACAATCCTTCACGATTCACCTCTCTCTATTCACGACTCACCCACTCATGTCCTACGGCGAATGGGGTAACAGCCCGCAACCGCAACGCTCCGGCCTCGGGATCGGCCGGCTGCTGCTATTCGCTCTCCTGGCGTTCATCGCGCTGCGCATGATGGGCGCCGCCCAGCGCGCGCAAGAGCCACCCGCTGCTCCAGCGGAGTTCCCGCCGATCGAAGCGCCACGCAATGCGCCGGAGCCAAACTCCGATTGGGAAATGTCGGCCGAACCCGCCCGGCCGAGCGCTGCGCCGGCCGTGAAACCCGCGCCGCCGAAGCCATCCGGCTCCGAGGGTGATTGGGAAATGGAAAACGTTCCGAGCGCGAAGAAACCGGCGATCCAAAAGCCCGCGGTGAAAACCGAAGAGGGCGATTGGAAAATCGAAGAGGTCAAGTAAGCCCCTCACTTGCGACTTAGCGCTCCGTCTTCGCAGCACGGGACTTCGGTCCAGTGCTACATAGGCGGCTCTACTTCCCCGCGTGGGCGACGGCGGGTTCGGTTGATAATTCCCGCCCGCCGAGCCAGATGCGTTCGACGGGCTGATCGTCCCGCAAAACGCTGCGCAATAGTTCGTGGGGTAAGCCCGTGGCGCCGGTCGGCAAACGCAGCGCGACCATGTCGGCCCAGCCGCCCGGTTTGATGGCGCCCACTTCATCCCACCGCAGCGCCTCGGCGCCACTCAGGGTACCCATCCGCAGAATCGCTTCGGGGTTGACCTGCGGGAAAAGCCGATGGGCGACACGCATTTCGGACAGAATCGACAGGTCCGGGTTCGAGGCTCGGCTATCCGTTCCCAAACAGACGCGCACACCGAGGTCGAGCGCCTCTGGCAGCGGATACGTCTTGTGCTCGAAGAAAATGTGCGACCGCGGGCAATAGACTAGCGACATGGCGCCCGCATGGCGGGCCATCATCGCCAGCGAGGGATGATCGAGGTAATTGCCATGCACCACCAGCGCGGCGGGCGAGCGAGTGAGCATCCGCAGGTAATCCTGCGGGCTAGAACCGCGGGCGATGACCCACTGGTCCCACATGCCCCGCTCTTCCAACAATACCTGGAACGGGCCTTTGCCGTCGTTCAGCAGCTCTAATTCCTCGCGCGACTCGGCTAGGTGCAGCGACACCGGCGCCATCCGGCCGAGCGCCGTCGAAACCAATTCACGAATGAGCGAGGGCGACGCAGTGTACGGCGCGTGCGGGCTCACACCCAATCGGAGCCGGTCCTTCCCCATTGAGTTGGCGAGGCCGTCAAGTTCCACCAGCCGCGCTTCGACTGCCGCCACAGCGCTGCCGGCGCGGGCTTGGCTGAAGCCGATCGATTCTTGGAACAGCACCAACCGCGGGCCATCCACTGCGGCGCGATAGGCGTCGGTCTCGGTGCGGCAAATCTCGGCAAGTGTGGTGACGCCGCAGCGGAGGCTTTCCTGCAATCCGGCGTCGATCGCTTTGGCGGTCGCTTTGCCGGTTGGGCGCTTTTCGATGATCCGGCGGATCCATTCCGGCAGCGGGATCCCCTTCCGCCCGATCCGCCGGCCGAGCGAACTGAACTCCAAATGGCAATGCGCATTGACGAGGCCCGGCACGAGGAGGGCGTCGCCCAAATCCTCAACCGGCCAACCCGCCGGGACCTGTCGGCCCACGCGGGTAATGCGACCATTTTCAACCAGGACGCTTCCGTCCTCGATGGGGGGCGCGGCGACGGGAAAAACCACCCGGGCACGCAGAGCCAGCTTCGTCATCCTGCTTGTGCGATCCAAAAAATCAGCTGCCAGAGAACGTTTGGCACGCACGCACGTGACAGCTAAGTCCAACGCAGTGCGGCACTTACAGCGCCGGACGAGTGGCCCCAGGGGCCTCGGCCGGCGCGGGAGCCACCGCTGGTGAGCGGACCAAAGCCCGCAGCAATAACAGTGCCAACCCACTCCCCAAGATAACAATTACCGGCCGGTAAGATAGATGTTCGAGAGAAATTTTCGCCTCAAAATCACCGAACAGCGCCTTACGGACCTCCGCAGAAGCATTCCCCGCTAGTTGGGGGTACAGCAAGTTCAGGCCGTTGTAGGTGGCGTGAAATAGCATACAGGGGGCCAAATGGTTCGTCCGCAAGGCAATAATCCCCAGCACCAAGCCCAAAATCGCGGCCGAGAGTGACTGCTGCAGCACCCCGTGCAGAATGCCAAACGCGACGGCGGAAATCCCCACCGCCGCAGACGGGCTCCGCAATTTCCTCAACCCGCTCAGGATGAACCCCCGGAAGGCAAGCTCTTCCACTACCGCCGGCAAGAGCGCGAACCCGGCAAGCATAAGCGGCCACGGCACGTCGGCGATCGCTTGCGCCAAAGCGACAAGCCGCAGTTTCGTCTCTTCGGAGAGCGGGTAGAGCAACTGAATCGCCCGGGTGAGCTCCAACCCCACGGGATGCAGCGTCACAGCTAGCAGCCCGGCGAGCCCCACTTGTCGCCACGGCACGCTGCCCCGCAGGAGGAACGTGCGAAGTTGATCGCGCGTGAAGCACCAGGCAAACAACAGCGTCGGAATCAGAATGAAGCCGAGTTGGCTAACACCAAGCGTGAAGAGGACGAAGTTGACCGATGGCTCGCTCACTGCGAAGCGCGTCATCAACAGCTCGCCGAAGAATTTTACCAGCAGCAATGTGGCGGCCAGCGCCATAGCGAGTTTCGGCGTGGGGGTCGCTTCGCGATCACGGATCAGCCGCCGCAGCCAGAGCTTCAAATTGAACTGCTCGCTTTCGCGGAACAGCACCGATTCGGAATTGAACTGCGCAACAGCCCACTTCGCCGCGAGCCAGCAACAGATGAGCGTCACGATCGAGGTCGGCACAAAGTACGGAGCCGCGGTTGCGAGGTTGCCTTCGATCAGCGCGCGGAGCAGCAGCACCACGCCCATGATCGGCACGAGACTCGTGCCCAGGTTCAGCTCGACTCCGGGGGACATCGGCATCAGCATCAGCGGCATCGTGCAAAGGAACAGCGGCATGAAGTAATACTGCCCCTCTTTGGTGCTTTTGGCGAAGCTTGCACATGCCAAACTGAGCGCGCTGAAGAGCGCCGCCATCGGCAGAAGGGCCAACAGCAGCCACAGGATGGCGGTGAAGGGTGGGAAGCCGAGATTGCCGAGGCCGCCATCGGCCGGCGACATCGCGGCGAACTGCTGCATTACGAACTTGCCCGTGAGCCCCATGCTCGCGAGGTTTAAACACGCCGTGAAAATGCTGAAGCACATCACAGTGAGCAGTTTGCCAAGCACGATCTCGTTCCGCTCGGCGGGACTCGCCAGCAGTGTTTCCAGCGTGCCGCGTTCCTTCTCGCCGGCGCACAAATCAACCGCCGGGTAAAACGCCCCGGTGAGCGCCCAGACGAATAGCACGAACGGCAGTAGTTTCGACCACAGCGCGCCGCTCCGCACGTCGGCGGAGGCAATATCGCGCTGGAGCATTTCAAACGGCGTGGTGACCGCGGTGGGGAGTTCGCTTTCAGCGAGATTCTGGGACACGACCGCTTGCCGCCAGCGAGACAGCACCCGCTCGACCCGTAGAAATGCAACTTGCGACGATTCCCGACCCGAGTTGTAAAGGACAACCGGCTGCGGGATTTCGGGCGGCGCACGCGGTGCGCCAGCTTCGCCACGTGGTTTGGCAAGCTCGGCTCGCAGTTCAATGAGCCTTGATGCGAAGGTCGGCGGAAAGAAGACCACCACGTCCCACGCGCCAGCTTCCAGTTTGGCTTGATGTTCGTCGAGCGCGCTGGCCAAGTCGTAATCGGGTCGCGCTTCGATCGATGTCACGCCAAGCCGCGAGCGGTCGGCCGGGGAATCGAACAGCGGTTCGGCGAAGCGGTCCCCCTCGACAATCGGCACGCCGCCGGCCGCGTCAAAGATATCCCCCGCCCCGATCACCGCCACGCGGCCTTCGTGCGTCTGCATGAACTGCGAAAGCTGAAAGACGCTCATCCCCAACAGCGGATACATCAGCATCGGCAGCACCGCAACCATGAACAGCGTCCGGCGATCGCGCAGCTGGTCCCGCAGCTCGCGACGCCAAATCAGTTTTACGTTTCGCCAGTTCATAGTTGCTGTAGGTTAGGCTTTCTAGCCTGACGATTAAGATTCACCACAGAGAGCACAGAGGGCACGGAGGAAGAAGACACAGAGAGAAGACAGAGGTTTGTACAATTCGGCCTGAGCATTGGGCCAGTTAATGACCATTTACTAAGCCGACATTGCAAATATCTTCCGCTCTCTTTTTTCCTCTACTTTTCCTCCTCTGTGTTCTCTGTGCTCTCTGTGGTGAATCTTTTCTTTTTGATTATTTTCACTAGCGATCGTTTAGCCGGGGCGAGTCAGGCAAGAATGCCTAAGCTAGGGGGTGTTGTCCGCTTCGTGAATCAATTGAAAAAACAACTCTTCTAAATCGTGCTCGGCGTGCTGTTCGCGGAGTTCGGGCAAAGTGCCTTGGGCTAGTATTTTACCCCGGTGCAAGATGGCGATCCGGTCGCACAGGCGTTCTGCTTCGCGCATGATATGGGTCGAAAAAATCACGCACTTCCCTTCGTCCCGCAATCGCGAAACTTCGGTGAGCAGCGCGCGGGCGGCGAGGACGTCGAGGCCGTTGGTCGCTTCGTCGAATACGATCACCGGTGGGTCGTGAATCAGCGCTCGCGCGATCGACGCTTTTTGTCTCATGCCGGTGGACATTTTGGCGCCCAGCGTGTTGCGGAGGTTGTGCATTTCCAGTCGGGTGAAGAGCGTCTCCATGCGGGCGTGCAGTTCATCGTCCGGCAAGCCGTGCAGTTGGCCGAAGTACTCGACCAATTCCCACGCCGTCATCCGGTCGTACACCGCCGTGTTGGTGGAGATGAAGCCAATCTGCCGGCGCACCAGTTCTGCCTGCGTAATGCAGTCAAACCCGTTGACGCGGGCTTCACCGGCGGTCGGCGTGAGCATGGTGGTGAGGATGCGGAGCGCGGTGGTCTTGCCGGCGCCGTTGGGGCCCAAGAGCGCGAACGCTTCGCCCGCGTGGGCGGTGAAGGTGAGCTCTTCGATTGCCGTAAGCTTGCCGCGCGCTAGGTCATCATAACTCTTGGCGAGGCCGATCGCTTCGACCATCGGCCTCCCAACGGCGCGGGGTGGCTGCGCAAGTTCGGTCGCGGGCCACTGCATGATCGGCTAACTCAAGGGAAGCGAAATCGCCGCTGCAATCCTACTAACCGGCGTAATTGAACCGGCCGCGCAGCAGGCGGATTTCTCAAGGCTAGCTTAGAATCGGCAATCGCGGGAGCCGGCTGCCGTTTAACTCGGCCCGCGGCGTGAATTCGTGGTCGATCAGCTCGTAAAAAACGTTGCGTTGCCGCGGTTCGTACCCCAGTTCCGTGATCGAGTTGCGGATGTCATCCAGCGTGAGGAAATGCACCGTTCCCGCCTCGGCCACGACGTTTTCTTCGATCATCAGGCTTCCCATGTCGTTGGCGCCGTAAAGCAGCGCCATTTGGCCCACCTTCAGGCCCTGGGTCACCCAGCTCGATTGCAGGTTGGGAAAGTTATCGAGATACAGCCGGGCGACCGCATTGGTTTTTAGGTACTCGAACGCCCCGGCGGGGGGGATATCGGTCATGTCGGTGTGGTCGGGCTGAAAGGTCCAACAGATGAACGCGCTGAAGCCGCGCGTCTCATCCTGCACTTGGCGCAGACGTTCAAGGTGTTCGATCCGCTCGGCCAGTGTTTCGATGTGGCCGAACATCATAGTGGCCGAGCCGACGCCGCCGAGTTGGTGCCACACGCGGCAGACTTCGAGCCAATCGTCGGTCATCACTTTGCCGCGGGTCATGGCGGCCCGCACGCGATCGACCAAAATCTCCCCGCCGCCCCCCGGCAAACTGCCGAGGCCGGCTGCTTTGAGCCGCTCGAGCACCGTCCGAAGAGGCATCTTGTTTACCTTTGTGAAGTGGTAAATTTCCGGCGGGCTGAAGCCGTGAATGTTCACCTGCGGGAACTCCGCCTTGATCCCGCGGAGCATTTCTTCGTACCACTCGAGTTTGAACTCGGGGTGCAAGCCGCCTTGCAGCAGAATCTGATCGCCGCCTAGAGCGACGGTCTCTTTGATCTTTTCGAGAATCTCTTCCAGCGAGAGGACGTACCCTTCGGGCGACTTGGGCTTGCGATAGAACGCGCAGAAATCGCACACCGCGGTGCAGACGTTGGTGTAGTTGATGTTGCGATCGATGTTGTACGTGCGGTACGGCTCCGGGTGCAGCCGGCGCGTCACTTCATCGGCGGCGCGGCCGAGCGCGGCGAGGTCGTTCGACTCGAGCAGCGCGAGCCCTTCGGCGGGGGACAGCCGCTGGCCCGCGACCGCTTTATCAAGCAGTGCCGTGATGGAGGGGTTGGCGTTCATAGCGCGCGATGGGGGCCGACAGCGGCGGCAAGATGCCCCACTTCCGGCAACGGGTTTGGAACTCGGTGAGGGCGGCAAACTCGCGCTCGCCCAATTGGTAATGCAAGTTGTCGGTGAGGTAGCGCTGGGCCGCTTCGACGGTAATGCCAAGCGCCGGCGCTTGATGCTGGGCGATCTTCGCGAGGTTCAATACGCCGAGATCGCGAGCGCGTTCGAGCGCCGCTTCGACGCGGTCGAGCCGGCGCTGCGGCCGCGCGGCCCACAGTGCGAAGACGAACGGCAAGCCCGTTAGTTTGCGCCATTCTTCGCCCAGGTCCCACGCTTCGACGAACTGTTCTTTCGGCGCGTGCATCGCGCGGTCACCGATCAGCAGCACAGCGTCGCTATCGCAATCGCTCACGCCGTAGCCGATCGGCAGGCAACCCAGTTCCGGTTGCACGCCGGCCCGTTCGGCCAAGAGCACTCGCGCGAGCGCCACGCTGGTGCGCGAACCTTCGTCGAGCGCGATCCGCTTCAACTGGTCCGGCGGCGTGCGGAAGTAAACCTTCACGCTGAGCACCGGGCCATCGCTTGCTACGCAGGCGTTCGACAAGATTCGGTACGCCGGTTGGCGGAGGAACTCGACGGTCGGAATTAGAGCAACATCAAACCGCCCTTCGGAGAGCGCATCGGCCAGCCGGCTCGGCAAATCGAACAGCAGTTTGGCGTCGGCCGCGGCTTCATCGAAGCCGAACACAAGTGGCTTCGAGTTCAGATAATTCACCGCCCCGACACGGAAGCGTAGCGGTTCGGCAGTTGTTTTGAAGGGGTTCATGGGTGCGGATTCCTTGTCCGCATAGTTTAGCCCAAGGGGGGTGGGGGCTGTAGGGCGGTTCTAGTAGGAAAACCGTGTTTTAGGAGTGCGGTTAACGGCGAGATCGGGGAGGTCGATTTGCGGGCAGATTATCAATCCACCCATCCCCGTCAATACAACTCCAACTTATTAAACGCCGCGATGCCGCGCTTCAGGGGGATGATCGTCGCCAGCGCGCCGACCACCACGCTCGCTGCGGTGCCGCCGATGAGCCACAGTCGCAGGCTCTTCGGGTTTATGAATGTCTCGTGCATCGGGCTTGAGCCGGCGATCAGATAGAAATGGCATGGGAGCGCGGTCAGCACCACGATCGCCATGATGTAGAGCGCGCTGAGCACCAGATTGAGCGTGCCACCAAACCCAGCGGCGATTTTCGAGGGCGAAGGTTCGCGGAAATTCGGCATGGTGGCGCCGAGGCCGACGGCGATCGACGACAAACCCAGGCACAACAGCACGGTAGTAAGTTGATGCACCACCACGACCAATGTTGAGACGCGGAGCATCAAATCGCTCAGCAGAATCAGCAGCGAGCAGGGTCCCAGCGAACCAATCGCCGCGAAGATAAATTTGCTCCAGACGATCGTCTCGCGCTTCACTGGCATCAGGCCCAGCACCCAAAAGCGTCGGCCTTCGAGGCTGATCATCGGGAAGATGAACCGCGTGGTGAATGTCGACAGAATTAGCCCCACTACGGCGAGGTTGAGGAAACTCACCATGTTCACCCAAGTGAGATAGCTGATATCGCTACCGGGGTTGTTGAAGCGATCAACGTTGAGGAAATACAAGCCCAACAGGCCAAAGAAGATGAGAAACTGCGTCCACTGCACCGGGTCACGCCGCAGCAGGCGCCAGTCTTTCATCAGCAGCAAGCGAATCGGACGTGAGAGGGGCGAGAGCAACAGTTCCGCTCCCCGGTCCACAATCGCCAGCCGGGCTTTGCGACGGCGGCGGGGGCGGCATTCCAGTTGGCTGTACGCGGTGCGAAACCAGCGTTTCCCCAACAGCACCACCGCAAATTGGCACACCTGCGCAGTGGTGGCGGAGAGCACGAGGTACATCAGCGCTTGCACGATCGGCAGTTCGGATAATCTCTGCACGCCGGAGAGGGGCGTCGGTTGGGCCGCTTCCAAGAGTCCATTGCAGAGCCAGGAGCTCGGCAGCCATTCGTTCTGCGTGAACTGAAACCGGCGCAAAGTCTCTTGAAACCACTCACTGCCAAAAAGTTTCTCTTGCGGGCTGCGAACGGTGACCCAAATCGATTGCCCCGCCCACAGGATGGCGCCGAGCGCCGCAATCGCTAGCACCCCGGTGCGAAAGCGCGGCAAGCGATATACAATCGCCAAACACAAGATCGCGCCGAGACTGCACGGAATGAACACAAACGCCACGATGAACGGCAGGAACAATACGAAGTAGCCCCAGCTTGCCTCGGCCACAAGGCCGTAGGCGACGATCATCGGGCTCGCCAGCAGGAAGAAACCCCAACTGCTAAACAGCACCGCTTCTTGAAACTTATGCACCACGATGCGTTCAGCTCGCGCCGGCGTGGTGAGCAGAAACCGCGTCTCCGGCGAACTAAACAGCCCGCTATAGAGGATGATGCCCGCCGAAAAAATAAGCATCACATTGAGCGATGCGAAGAACAGGTGAAAGACAAAGCGCACCGTCAGCGCGTGGTTCTGAGCGCCAGGCTTACCGACGAATCGCACCAGGAACTCGAACCCCCCATAGAATAGCGCGAAGAGACCGGCCCAAAACAGCGTGCTCAGCAGCACCACCAACAGCGTGCGAAAACGCGCGGTGGTCATCAGTTGGTTGAAGTGCGCGGACAGGACGCGCCGGCGTAGGCCCCAAAACAGCCGGGCTTCGCGGTCGTAATCGGGCAGCGGCGGGGTCTCGACGGGCGTCATTCGCCATTCTCCCGTGTTGGCTCCCGCGCCGGCCGGTTCGCCTGGGCGTTCGCCTCGCTGGTGAGCGAGAGAAACAAATCTTCCAGACTTTCGTTACCCCCCCGTAACTCGCGCAGTTCCGTCACGGTGCCCAAAAAAATCAGCCGGCCGCGGTGCATTACGCCAATGCGATCGGCGATTTTCTCTGCCACGTCGAGGGAGTGCGTCGACATCAGCACGCTGACCCCCGCCGAAGCCTGCGCCCGCAGCAGGTCTTTCACCAGATGAATGTTCTGCGGATCGAGCCCCACCATCGGCTCGTCCACCACCAGAACTTGCGGCTGGTGAATTAGCGCCGACGCAAACACCGTCCGCTGCTTCATTCCATGCGAATAGCTTTCGGTGAGATCATCGAGAAACGGGCCAAGGGAAAATCGTTCGCTTTCGCGCTGGATGGCGGCGACGACTTCCTGCGGGGGCAGGCCGTGCATCTCGCCGACGAATTGCAAAAACTCGCGCCCCGAGAGTTTGTCGTACAAGTAGGGTTGATCGGGCACGTAGCCCACCAGCTGCGAAGCCTCGCGCGTGCTGGCGGTCACATCGTATCCCGCGATCCGCACGGCCCCGCGCTCCGGCCGCAATAGGCCGACCAGCATTTTGACGGTGGTTGTTTTTCCAGCGCCGTTATGGCCCAGAAGTGCGAACAGTTCGCCGTGAGCAATCGTGAAGTTGAGCGCATCAACGGCGACTTTGTCACCGTAGCGCCGCGTGACGGAATGGAACTCGATCATGGCGCGCCCTCACCGCCAGTGATCGAATTGAAATACCCGCGCGAACTCACCGAGACGTCGTGTTCGTTAGGGAAGCGTGGCGCGCTGCTCGAGCTCAAGCTGATCGTGAGCGAGCGTGAAGGCGGCGGTGTCGGAGAGGCGATCAAAACGAAGTTCCGAGTTCATGATGTGCGACTGCTGGCGAAGCACGCGGCCATCTTCCGCCACCCACACTGTCGCCCGCAGCCGGTCACCGGCCGAGACCCCCACTGCCGTCACCGCACGGTATTCGATCCGGTTGCAGTTCACTAGGGCGCCTTCGTGGTGGATTTTCTCGCTCGCCACCACTTCCGCTTCCAGCAATTCTACCGGGTTATGCGGTAAGCCAAACGGGCTGTAAACTTCTTTCCGCCACGTGCGGCCCTTATAAACTTGCAGCATCTTAGCGTCCGGAGTTAGCTCACCCGTGAGTGGCTCGGTGCTGGTCCACGGATACTCGAAGTTCCGCGTGAAATCGCCCGTGGTGATGCGCAGGTCAAGCTTGTCGTCTAGCACCCGGCCCGTCATGCGAATCATCGCCGGGACTTCGTTCACCTTCACGCTCGTGTCGAACCGCACCAGTCGGCCGAGCGAATCGACCGTGGTTCGCGACCGCATATCAAGCTTCACCCGGCCGATACTACGGACAAGCGACGACATCCACTGCGGCGCCACTTGTGAAACAGGCAAATCTTCCAGTTGGACGCGGCTCAGAATTTCCGTGGTGCCCAGATCGCCGGCAACCGACTCGGTGATGGCTGTGCCGCACGCCTGACCGGCGAGGCCGATATTCCAGGCGACGGGCTGGCGCTTCGCAAGGACCCCCACGCTCGGCGGTTCGCCACGGAAGAGCGGCGAGACAATCCGCGATCCCAGCCAAGCAAGGCTGGTTCCCCACAGCAACATCACGGTTGCGACGAACACGCGGCTGCCCATACGCGCTCCTGGCGGGGGACAACAATCGGCCCGTCGGCAAACGCAATCGCGTTGCTACCAGCGCGCCGGCAAGTGAACTCGACCGGCATAGTATAGCCCAAAACTTTGCCCAATGCGAACATTTGTTTCAGCCCGAAGATTTCGGGGGTGGCCCCGCCCTTCACTGCGAGATCAACTCCGCGAGCGCCGCCAGCAAATCTTGTTTCGTGTAGATTGCTCCTGGCCGAGATTTGGCGCCGGTTACACGTGACATTTGCCGGGAAAGCTGTTTTCCGTGCGGGGTTGTGGCTAAGTACTCGATCAGCTCATGGCCCCCCTTGGCGGCTTGGAGGGTTCGCGCGGCGCCGCGGCCCTGCGGGCCCGTGCCGAGTTTTTCGAGTTCCGCGTAGCCACCCTGCACCGCGCCGACCTTACGCATGAATCGCTGGCCATTCTGGCCCGCGAATTGCTGGCGGAGAAAAGAATCATCCGCTGGGACCCGCTTGGTCAGCTCCTGCGGGGGTTCGGCTAGCAAACCCACCGAAATCAGGTCCGCCGCAATCTCTTCCACATCGCGCCGATGGATCAAGTCGGTCGCTTGGAAGCCAGGCTGCGCGGAAAAATGCAAGTCGACGACTTCCCTCATTAGCCCCAAATTCTGCGGCTTCGTCTCCGCCTCGGCGGCCCGTCCGGGCAGCGTCAAGAAAAATACTGCAAAAATTAACGGAACCTGTTTTCCCATAAGTCGGTCTAACTCTCCGCTGCAACTGCAAACAACCGGCGCCTCCCGGGCGCCAAATCAATCGAATTATCGTGGAAACAAATCCTACCTGCCGTCGGCCTGATAATGTGAAGGAAACCCAGCTTGCCGCCCAACTTTTTACGCGGAAATCGTTGTCAAACTAACTCGTTAGCGATAGGATGAGACTCCTCGGCAGGCGGCCGATGACATCCCGCAACCACACCGGAGGTGTTGCCCATGGCCCGTAACATTTACTTCGTCCAATCGTGTCCAACTTGTGGGCGAAACCTGCAAGTTCGTGTCGAGTATTTGGGGAAGCGCGTGGTGTGTCAGCACTGTGGCGCCAAGTTCGAGGCTTGTAACGACGCTACAGTGCGCAGCGGAGCGGTCAGCAGCGGCTCGGTACTCGCGTCAGCCAGCCAGTCATCGCTTGACATCCTCGCCCGCGCGGACGAACTTATCCGCCAATCAGAAGCCAGCGGCATCGGCGTGCGTGGAGGCGTGCCAACCCGCGAAAGAGAACTGACCTCGCTGGTTGGTTAGTGGGCATGGCACCCCGTTTCAAGTGCCTAGCGAGCGGTCTCTGCAATCCGCCTGAGGTCTGCGAAGTAATTCGGATATGTCTTCGCCGTGCAACCGGGATTCATGATGATGACGCCGGGTTGGTTGAGTCCGACAAGCGCGAGGCTCATCGCCATGCGGTGGTCGTCATAAGTTTCGATGCGAGCGCTGTGCCCGTTGTCAGGGGGATGCGGGCCGGGGTGAATCGTCAGGCCATCTTCGTGTTCGTCGACCGTCGCGCCGAGCTTGCGTAGCTCGATCGCCAGATTGCCGATACGGTCCGTTTCTTTCAGCCGATTGTGCGCCACCCCCCGCACGCGCGTGGGGCCCTGGGCGAAAAGCGCCACGGCCGCCAGGGTCTGCACGGTGTCGCTCACCGCGTTCATGTCGATATCGATCCCGCGGAGCGGCTTGCCGCGCACCGTGATACCAGAATCGCCGTATTCAACTTCGCAGCCCATCTGTGCGAGGCACTCGACAAACGCCACATCACCCTGAAGAGCATCGCGCGTGAGCCCTTCCACGGTCACTTCGCCACCGGTAATTGCCGCGGCGGCCCAAAAATAACTGGCGGCCGAAGCGTCCGGCTCGATGGCATAGTCGCCCGCTTGGTACTTCGCCTGCGGCACGTGGAACGCGGTGAGCTTTTCATCGACCGCCACTTCAACCCCAAAAGCACGCATCAGCGCCAGCGTCATCTGCACGTACGGCTGCGAAACCAGCTCGCCGGCGACTTCAATCGTCGTCGGCTGCATCGCACACGACGCGGTCATCAGCAGCGCTGTGAGAAACTGGCTCGACAGATCGCCACGCACCGTCGCCACTCCGCCCGGCAGACCGTTGGCGTGAACAATCACCGGCGGGCAGCCATTCTCAAACTCGCACCGCACTTGGGCCCCAAGCGCGTTGAGTGCATCGGCCAAATCGCCAATCGGCCGCTCGCGCATCCGCGGCACGCCATCGAGCCGAAACGCACCCCGGCCGAGCGTCAGCAGTGCCGTCAGGAACCGCACCGTGGTGCCGCTGTTGCCAATGAACAGGTCCGCCTCCAGCGCCGGAATCTGCCCCCCGGCGCCTTGCACCACCAGAGTTTGGCCATCGTCACGCTCCTCCACGGCGATACCAAGCTGATTTAGCGCATCGATCATCACTCGCGTATCGTCGCTGGCCAAAGCGCCGGTGAGCGTGGACCTTCCCTCCGCCAGCGCAGCACAAACCAGGGCCCGATTAGTGAGGCTTTTCGACCCCGGCGGGCGGATCGATCCGCGGACCGGTCCCCGGCAGGGCGTGATTTCAAGTTCGGCAAGCGAATTCAAAGCACGTTTTCCAACAAAAGCCAACAGTCCACCGGCAGCCATAAGCTTGGGATGCAACTTGGCAGGGGTTGAATTATATTATCTCTCATCGGTTTCCGTTAGCGCTGCTTTCCCTTGGGAGCGTTCCATGCGATCTCCGCTCGTTCTGACTTTGATGCTTTTGAGTTTGTGCTCCGCAGGCGCCCCGCTTCCCGCGCGGACTTGGACGGACGCCAGCGGCATGTACACCGTCAATGCCGAGCTGATCGGCTTTGATTCCGACTCCGTGGTGCTTCAGCGCGAAGACCATCACTTGGTGCAGATCGACATCGCCAAACTCTCGGCGAAGGATCAAGAATACATCAAGTCGAAAGAGGCGCAGGCCGGCATGGAAAAAATGACGGGCGCCATGCAAACCTGGACCACGATCAGCGGCCTAAAGGTCGAAGGGCGGATCGTCGACTACGTGCAGAAAGAAGTGACCATCCAGCGCCGTCGCGGTCGACTGAAGGTGAACGACCGCGTCTTCGACAATTTGCCGCCGGTGTACCAAACCATCGTGATGCGTGTCGTCGAACATTTTGAGAATACCCCCATCAAGGATCGGGAAGCACTCGATGCTTGGAGTCGCACGTTACGAGCCCGGCCGCGAACCTTTAGCTGCGAAGGCGTGCTCTTTGAATTGGCCAATGGCGACGAATATGCCGTGCCCTTCTTTCTGTTTGCCGAGGCCGATCGCACTGTGCTTGAAGCGAGCTTCGCCGATTGGAAGCAGGCCCAAGCCGATGAAGCCGAGCGCGCTGAAGCGTCATTCCGCTTGCAAGCGCTGGCCGCCGCACGACAGCAAGATCGAGAGGTCACCCGTCAAATCGCCCAGATGCAACTTGGCCTGACGGCGGTTGTCGCCGGGGTGACGAGTCTCTGGGAAGTCACACTCTACCCCGGAAATGGCATGAACGCCCCGCCACTGTTCGTCATGGCCGAGGGCCGCGACAGCCGCACAGCCACACTCAATGCACTCGCCAACAATCCGGGCTATGTCGCCGGCCCAGTGCGGCGGCTGAATCGGTAGCAAGTTTTCGGAACCCTCGTTAATCGAGCGCCCGTTTATCTCCACCGTCTGTTGAGAGAATCAAGATGATTCGTTTCTGCTGGTCGAGCTTGGCAGTTGCAATTTTGGTCGGGACGAAGCTGGCCGTGGGACTTGAGTTTCTCGCTCCGCCCGCGGAGTTGCCCACGTACCAGCTCAGCAATTTTCGCGTGGAAGAAGGGCTCGGGGGCCGCGCCCAAATGGTGTTCGACTACACCCGCACCAAGCCCGGCGTGGGTCACGTGGAAGTCTTGGGGCAAGGCAAAGATGGAGAGGAGTTTCAAGCGCACACGGTCATCGTGACGGGGCGTCCCTCGGGAACTGTGCGTTTGGAGTGGACCTTTCCGGGCGGGGGGAACACCTTCGAGTTAGAAGTGTATTTCGTGGTTCGGGCCAACTGGGCCGGCAAGAGCTTTGGCTACTGTTTGGTTTCCAACCCGCTGCAACTGGGCAATCCCGGCGTTTCAGCCCCTGTGCGCGGGCTCAATGCCGAAGAGCAAGCCGCTTACGGCTTGTTTCAGAAAGCGAGTAACCCGCCCGATTCGTTGCCAGAGGGTTACGTTACGATCACTCGTCGCACGCCCTTGAAAGAGGGCATGCCTGTCAAGATTGGCCGCGGCGGACAGTGGGAAGATGCCGAAGTGGTTCGCGTCCATAGCTCGGGGAAATTGTGGCAGGTATCGTTTAAGAGCGACGACGAGATCGTCCGCGTTGACACCAACAAATGGCAAGCGGTCCATCCGGATGTCCTCGCCGACGCAAGTGAAAACCCTAGCAAGTTCCAAGCAAACGTCCGGGTGTTGGACGAGGGAGACGTCGCTTTGCCTCCCGGCGCCGTGCCGCTCAGCAGCGATGTCAAATTGCTGGTGGGCACGCCTCTCTTCTTGGAACAAGGCAAAGAGTTCGCCGAATGTTTGGTGATGGGAGCCGATGATGAGGAAATTCAGGTTCTGCTGACTAAGCCAGGGTGGCTCCGCACCGAAGCCCGTGAAAAGTTTGCGATCTTAGAGCAAACATTGGCCGAGTTGTCGCTCCCCCAATCTGCCCAGAAGTATGCGGCCGGACTCGAACGGGCGAAAAAGTCGAAGGACTATAAGTTCTTCAATCGACGTAATCTGAATGTCCCCGTTAAGCCGGGCCTCGCGAAAGCGCCCGCCAAAGATTTCAGCGAATGCGAAATCCAAGATGAGATTCCTCGCGGTTATGAAATCATTCCCGAGGGAGTCGTCCTAACGGAAGGAACTCCCGTCAAGGCTTGCCGGGTTTTTGATTTTGATGATGCCGAAGTCATCAGCGTGAACGACGACGGGACAGTCAATATTAGTTTCGACGGTTTGGGGGAGGGATTTGATTGCAGTGCTCCCCGCAGAAACATCATCATCATGTCGAGCATTCTGAAAGAACTTGGTTCCGCGTCGACCACGACCACGGCCGACCTTGCGAAGACGCTCCGCACCTGGACTGACAAGTCCGGCCAGCATAAAGTCGAAGCCCGGTTTGTTCGCAAAACCGCGACGGAAGTGGTGCTGGTGACCGACGCCGGACGGGAGATTAAACTCGCCATCAACAAATTGTCCGACGCCGATCAAGCGCTCGTGAGCAGCGCCCGCGAAGCGGTCGACAACCCGTTCGAGTAGTCAGTCGAGCGTCTCGCTCGCGACTCAGCGCCCCTCCACCAACAGGAGCGTCGTGTGTTTCTTCAGCCCCCGCAGCGTGAAGTACGCCACCAGCGAGGTCACCAGTAGTACAAACCAGTTTGGTTCGAACACAAAGACATGCTCGGTCACCGCGTGTTCGATCTGTTCGTAGCTGGCGTGGAGTAGGACCACCAGCGCGAGGCCAGTGTATTCGCGCCGCAGCATAGTGCGGAGTGAAAACTCAAGTTCCGGCGCCCGCCAACGGAACGACCGCGGGAAGAAGGCGGGCGTGCTGTTGGCCCATTTAGTAAAGGCGTCGCCAAACTTGCCGGCGAGAAACTTTTCTTCCGCCGCCATGATCCGTTCGTAGTACAACCAGAAGCCGAGCGTGTAAATCGTCGGCATCCACCAGCTCAGCGAGATCATCGTCACGCCTAGGCCAATCAGATAATTCCCCAAGTACAGCGGGTGCCGCACCAGACTGTAGATGCCGCGCGTGTTGAGCGACTCCGCGCATTGATCCTTGGTGTTCCGCCCCGAAGTTCCTCCCGGCACAAAACCAGCCACCAAGCAGCGCGTCAGCAGACCAATTACGGAAATCACCAAGCAGACGAATTCCCACCCTTCGTGAAAGGCCGTGCTGGCGAACGGCGCCTTCAACTGGGAAAAATCAACTGCGAACAACGCGAGTACGGCCAACGGCAAAAAACTACGCCACCGGAATAACCACGCGCCTTGACGTTCAATTTCAGCCGTAATCCGCATTGCAACCCTCCTTCGGCGAACCCATGACAGCAGCAGTGATGGGTGAGCTTCATAACAAAATCGTCCAGGTGCATCGAGCCGGATTACATTACAAATCCGACACGCGTTTGCACCGCTCAAAGTCGCCGCCCTACCCCCGATCAAAGCTGATTCTGTTTACCGTTTAACGGCGTACGGTTGGCGACC
Organism: Pirellulales bacterium; assembly: GCA_022841705.1. Lineage (GTDB taxonomy): Bacteria > Planctomycetota > Planctomycetia > Pirellulales > Lacipirellulaceae. The sequence continues at coordinate 872,585 of JALHQZ010000001.1, read as the reverse complement.
AGGTGGAAATCGGGGTATCTTGGTGGTTCCCCCCCTGCCCCTGACCCGCTAGTTCGCCGAGGCATTTCATGTCCGCCGCCACGCTCGCTCCGCCCGCCGCCGCCCTGGAAACCGTCCCCATGCTGATTGGCGGGGAATGGGTTCGGCCCGCCACCGACAGTTACGAAACCGTTTACAACCCCTCCACCGGCGCGGCAATCGCCCGCACGCCACTGGGCGCCGCCGCTGAAGTGGAGTCCGCCGTTGCCGCCGCCGCCAAGTCGCTCGCCGCGTGGGACCACACGCCGGTCGTGGAGCGGGCACGCGTGATGTTCAAATACCGCGCCCTCCTCGACAAGCATTTCGACGAGCTCGCAGGCCTCGTCACGCGCGAGCACGGCAAGACGCTCGCCGAAGCGCGGGCCGAACTGCAGCGCGGGATCGAGATGGTCGAGTTCGCCTGCGGCATCCCCAGTCTCATCATGGGGGACAACCTGCCGAATATCGCCGGCGATGTCGATGCCGAAACCGTGCGGCATCCGGTGGGGGTGTGCGTCGGCATCACGCCGTACAACTTCCCCGCGATGGTGCCGCTGTGGATGTTCCCCGTGGCGCTGGTGTGCGGCAACACATTTATCTTGAAGCCGTCGGAAAAGGTGCCGCTCTCCGCAGTGCGCATGGGCGAGCTCTTGGAAGAAGCGGGCCTGCCGGACGGCGTGTTCAACATCGTGCATGGCGGCCGCGCGTGCGTTGATGCCCTACTGGCCCATCCTCAGGTGGCGGCGATTTCTTTCGTGGGCTCCACGCCCGTCGCCAAGTACATCTACACTACTGGCGCGGCAAACGGCAAACGCGTGCAGTCGGCCGGCGGCGCTAAGAACCATCTCATCGTGATGCCCGATGCCGACATCGATCAAACCGTCAAAGCCCTCGCGGCTTCGGCTTACGGTTGCGCCGGCCAGCGCTGCATGGCGGGGAGCATCGCCGTGACGATTGGCTCCGCGGGCGACAACGTCGTGGATGAACTGGTGCGCTACGCCGGCAAGCTGAAGGTGGGCGCTTCGGACAATGCGCCGGAAATTGACATGGGCCCCGTCATCCGCGCCGAGCATCGCGAGCGTGTGGCGAGCTACCTCGACATAGCTAAGAGCGAAGGCGCCGAGGTGCCGCTCGATGGCCGCAAGGAGTTTCCCAACGACAAGTTCCTCATCGGCCCTAGCATTGTCGATCGCGTTGCTCCCACCATGCGCGTGGCGAAAGAGGAAATCTTTGGACCCGTTCTTTCCGTGGTGCGCGTCGACGATTTGGAGTCGGCCCTCGCCCTTGGCGAACAGTGCGAGTACGGCAACGGCGCCGCCATCTTCACCCGCAGTGGTTACGCCGCTCGGGAATTCAAGCGCCGCTTCAACGCGGGGATGATCGGTATCAACGTCGGCGTGCCGGCCCCGATGGCGTGGTTCCCCTTCACGGGCTGGAACCGCTCGTTCTTCGGCGACTTGCACGTGCAAGGTAAAGAGGGGATCGCGTTCTACACCCGCCAAAAAACCACCCTCACCCGCTGGCCGAAAGCGGACGATTCCCACGTTGACCCTGTCTGGCGCGGACGCCGTTAGTGGCTTGCTTGACGGCGTAAGAATTGTCCGTGGCCGAGCGCGCCAACGAACTTCCCGCTACGCACCTGCACTTTGCCGCGCACGGTCACCACGTCGGGTCGGCCGATAATCGGCCAGCCTTCAAACGCGCTATAGTCGGTCGCCATGCTGTGAGTGGCGGCAGAGAGGACGCCGCGATAATTGGGGTCGTAGACCACAATGTCGGCATCGGAGCCAACCGCAATCGTCCCCTTGCGTGGAAACAAGCCAAACAACTTGGCGGCTTGCGTACTCGCGGCATCGACAAACGTGTTGAGATCAATCTTGCCCGTCGCCACACCGTGGGTGTACAGGAGATTCACGCGATCTTCGACCGTGGGAATGCCGTTCGGTATCTTCGTAAAATCACCGCGGCCCATTTCCTTCTGGCCGTGGAAATCGAAAGGTGCGTGATCGGTCGCCACCGTGCTGATATCCCGCGTTCGCAGGGCGTTCCACAAGTGCGGCTGCTCTTCCGCTGCACGGATCGGCGGCGACATCACGAACTTGGCGCCTTCGAAGTCCGGTCTTTGCGCGTAGGTGTCGTCCAAGACCAGATACGGAATCACCGTTTCAATCCACACCCGCACGCCACGCTGCCGCGCGGCAAGCGCTGCCTTGACGGCGGCATGGCAACTTGTGTGAACAATATACACCGCGGTGCCGGTTAGCTCGGCAAAAGTCATCAAATGCTGAACCCCTTCCGCTTCCACTTGCCGTGGGCGAGAAGGTTCATGCCACTCGGGACCAACCTTGCCGGCGGCCAGCAGTTGTTGTTGGAGTTCAGCGACGAGCGTTTCATTCTCACAGTGCGCCGTGACGATCACGCCCAGTTCTTTCGCCAACTTGAGCGTCTCAAATAGCTCCGCATCATTCACGCCGAAGAAATTCTTATAGGCGAGAAAGACTTTGAAACTCGCGATGCCGTCGGCCACAATTTCCCGCAGTTTGGCGGACGTGTCGGCATCGAACCGCGAAACGCCCATGTGAAACGTGAAGTCGCAAGCCGATAAACCTTCGGCTTTACTCTTCCACAGTTGGTAGGCTTTGAGCGGATCCTCACCACGACTGGGGCAGCACATTTCGATCAGCGTGGTCGTCCCGCCAACCAGCGCCGCGCGACTCGCCGAGTCGTAGTCATCCTTGGCATACGTCCCCATGAACGGCAAGTAAATATGCACATGCGGATCAATAAACCCCGGCATGACGTACTTGCCTTCGGCATCGATCACCTCGGCGCCAGCCGGCGTGGTGAGATTCTTTCCAATCGCGGTGATCGTTTCGCCCTCGATCAGCACATCCGCCACATAATCATCCGTCGCCGTAATGATGCGACCATTCTTAATACACAGCATGTGAATATTTCCCATCACAAAGCAAGTCAACCGTTAGCCGCGACGCGCCAGCGGAGCGCATGGCGCCGTCGACCCAATTCGACTCGGCGCCTCAACTCCCCCGATACGTACTATACCCATACGGCGCCAAGAGTAGCGGAATGTGATAATGCGCATCCGCTTCATTCACCACAAAGTGAATCACCACCTCCGGAAAGAACGCCGGCTCCCCCCGACTCGCATGATACTCCGCCGTCGCAAACCGCAGCCGATACTCACCCGGCACGAAGTCCCCCGGGTCGACAAAATTCGCCGCCCGGCCATCGCTGTTCGTCTTGGCTATGGCAAGCGAGACGAACGAATCGCCTTGCCGTTGCTCGAGCACAAGCGCAACGCCTGCCGCAGGGCGACCAATTGAAGTATCCAGCACATGCGAAGAAAGACTGCTCATATCGCACAGGGGTTAGGAAACAGCCGCGAGGGAGGCGAGGAGTTTGTCGATTCGTAAGTGCGTGATCTTTCGTTGTTCAGCGGCGGCGATGGTGAGTTCGCTTCGCGGATCATCCTGCAGTCGGGCCGTTAGCAGTTCAAGCATCTCAGCTGCACTCTTGCCGCTTGCACAGACGATAAAAATATACCCAAACCGCTCCAAATAAGCAGCATTTCCGGCGGCGAGCGCGGAAATCGTCGCTTCATCGGCGGCGCTGATGCCCTGTTGCTCGCCGTGAGACCACTGGCGATTGCCGGCAAACTTCATGCGCAGCGAATCGAGATCACCAATCTGCGGATGACACGCAAACGCGGCCAGCCAATCTGCCGAGGAAAGCTGGTCAAAGACCTTGTCGGCCGTCGCGTGAAGTTCCGCAACATTCCCAAACGGGCGATGGTTTTCCATCAACTCGAACCAGTGCTCAGCGCCGCAGCAGCCGCGAAAGGCTTCGCAGGCCGCTTCGGTTGGCATAGAGTTCAATCTGTCGATGGCTGAACTCATAACAGGCGACCTCCGCCCGCTCGTGGCATTTGACCGTGAACCCAGGTTTGCTTCACTACACCGTACAACTCGCGGTGTTCATAGGGTGTCAGCGGATGCCGATGCAAGAGCTCCGCACCTCTGACCACAAACGATTCCTCCGGCGCGAAGGACACCAAATTTGCCGGAGCGCCGGCGCGAATGCCCGCTTCGATACCAAGAAACTTGGCGGGCCCATGACACAACCAGTTTGCGACTTTCTCCAGCGCGAAACCGTACTGCCGGGCGCCGGTCCACACCAGCGGTAGGGACAGTTGCACGCTGGAGATCCCGCCCCAGGCCTTGTCGAATTGGCCCATGTCAAGCGACTTCAGCGCCGGAGGACAAGGGGAATGATCGCTTGCTATGAAGTCGATGACGCCGTCGCCCAGCGCTCGCCACAATCGCTCGCGATGCGATGCAGTGCGAATCGGCGGCGCACACTTGAATTGCGTGGCGCCATCGGCGATTTCCTCGGCGCTGAGGGTGAGATAGTGCGAACACGTTTCAACGGTTAATGGACATCCTTCACTCTTTGCGGCAATGATCATTGGCAATGAGTCGGCATCCGCCAAATGAACGATATGCGTGCGGCAACCAATTTCGCGCATGAGATCGATCACCATCGCAATCGCGCGCTGCTCGAAATCTGGCGGACGTGAAGCAAGGTAATCGGCATAGCGGCATGGCTCGGCCAGCGGCGGCAGCTCGCGAGTTAGCTCGGCATGAACCAACAGCGGCAAGCCAGCTTCGGCGAGCAGCGGCATCACGAAGCGGAGTTCACGCTCAGTCGCTGCGGGAAATTCATCAATGCCGCTGTGACACAGAAACGCTTTCACGCCTAGCACACCGGCGGCGATGAGCTTCGGCAATTCCGCTTCGCACCCGGGTACAAGGCCCGCGTAGCAACCGAAATCGACCTGCGATTTTTCTTTGGCGAGTTGGCGTTTTGCTTCAAGCGCGGCAATCGTGGTGGTCACGGGGGAAGAGTTGAGCGGCATATCCACCACCGTTGTTACGCCCCCCGCCGCGGCCGCGGCGCTGCCGCTGGCGATGCCTTCCCACTCCGTTCGGCCAGGTTCGTTAAAGTGGACATGAGCGTCTACAAGTCCCGGCAGCAGCGCCAAATCACCCAAGTCCTGCATTGGTTCGGGGCAACTCGCGGTGTGATCGGCCACTTCGACAATCACGCCATCTGCGATGCGAACCAGCGCAGGCCGTTCGCCACTGGGCGTGACGACCCGCGAACTGCGAACGGCAAAGTGAGGTGACGCATTCATACCGATGGTGTATCTTAGCGATTGTTTGGCACGGGCGACACTAGGCATTTTACCAAAGTAACATTGATGTCCGGAATACTCACGCACAACAGTTACGGCAAACGGTCCGTGCGGGTCAGCAAGATCAAACGGCCGCGCAAAGGCCCGGCGAATACGGAGCGGCATGAGTTCATCGAAGCGGCGGTTGATGTGTTGCTCGAAGGCGAGTTTGCGGTCGCTTACACCGCGGGCGATAATCGGCCGGTGATCGCGACCGATACGTGCAAGAACACCGTCTATGTCATTGCGAAGGATGATGAGTTCGAAACGATTGAATCGTACGGCTTAGCACTCGCAACGCATTTCGTTAAGCAGTACCAGCATGTGAGTAAGGCGACGATTCACGTTGAAGAACACGCTTGGAAGCGGTTGATGGATTCCCATCACTGCTTCATCGGCGGCGGCAGCGAACGACCCACGGTGACCGTGGTTGTTGAGCGAAACGAGCCGCCCCTCATCACCGCTGGTTTTACCGGCTTACAGATCGCGAAGACCACCGAATCGGGATTCAGTGATTTTCATCAAGACGAGTTCCGCACTTTGGCCGATACGAGCGATCGCATCTTTGCCACCGAACTCTCGGCCGAATGGGTTTACGACGCGAACTTCGTGGACTTCACTGCGGCGCGAGAAACTCTCCGCAGTGCGCTGTTGGCTAAATTTATTGATCATTTTAGCCGCAGCGTACAGGAAACGCTGTACTTGATGGGCCAAGCCGCGCTGGCTACCGTGCCGCAGGTGCGGGAGATTCGGCTGGCAATGCCGAATAAGCATCATCTGCTGGCCAATTTGGCGCCCTTTAAACGGACAAATGAGAATCAAATCTTCGTGGCCACCAGCGAGCCGTTTGGGTATATCACGGGCGTGCTGAAGCGGGAGTAAATTGTTTCACGTGAAACAATTTTTGGTCAGCAGTCAGTCGTTGAGAGCCGCCGTGAATTGTTTCACGTGAAACAATCGACGGCGGGCACGTTACAAATGTTGCGCGGCCACAAAAGAGACTTGACACGGGGGTTTTGGCCGCTTCGCGAGGGGTGGCCACGTTTTGGGGTTGACAACGCGAAAACGCGCGGGGGCGAGCCCCGCGGCTAAGCGGAGAGATTCGCGAGGGTTTGGGCCAACACTTCCACGCCGACCGTGAGTTGCTCCGGGCTACTGTATTCATCGGGGCGGTGGGAGACGCCGGCGCGGCAGGGGATGAAGATCATGCCCATGGGGGCGATGCGGGCCATGAAGAGGGAGTCGTGGTACGCGCGGCTCGGCATTGATTGGTACGCATGGCCGAGTTCTTGGCAGGCCGATTCGATGGCGCTGATCACGAGCGGGTCGGCGGGGGCCGGTGGGTCGGCGTTGTTGATGGATTTTACCCAACTCACATCGCGGCGGTTGGCAATCACCGTGAGTTCTTGTTCGATTGAAGCGAACACGCGGTCACGGTTGGCGCCGTCGATGTCGCGCAGGTCGAGCGAAAACTTGACTCGGGACGGAATGGAGTTGGCGGCGCCGGGGTGAACGTCGAGTCGGCCCACGGTGGCGACCAAATCGGGACTGGGGCTGGTTGTGGCCAAGCGTTCGATGGCGCCAATCATCTCGGCCGCGGCGTTCAGCGCATCGTGACGGCGGGGCATGAGCACGGCGCCGGCGTGGCCTCCTTCGCCGTGAACAGTCAGTTCGGCCTGGAGCGGGGCGGCGATGCCGGTCACCACGCCGATCGGTAGGCCCTTGGCTTCAAGCTCGGGGCCTTGCTCGATATGCAGTTCGACCCAGGCGTGATGATAGCCTGGCGGCAGCTTGGTTGATTCGAGCGAGCCCGTGAAGCCTGCACGCTGGCGGACAACTTCCAGTGAATCGCCGGCGTCATCAATCAAGCGGGAAACATCGCCTAGGGCGCCGACCATGGCCCGACTACCAAGGCAGCCGAGTCCAAACCGGGTTGGCTCTTCGCTGGTAATCATCACCAGTTCAATCGAGCGGCGCGGCTTGAATCCGGCGGCCTTAAGGGTGCGAATCGCTTCGAGACCACCAAGGACGCCCACGGTGCCGTCGTACATGCCGGCGTGCGGCAGCGCGTCGCAGTGCGAACCGGTGCCAACGACTGCTGCCGACGGGTCACTTCCCTCCCAGCGGGCGAAGACGTTGCCGATGGCGTCAACCCGCACAGCGAGACCCGCGGCGCGGTAGAGCCCGGCCAGATAATCCCGCGCACGACGATCGGTCGGCGTAAAGACGATCCGCGTCACCGCCGGCGGTGGCTCGGGGCAATCGCTAATCGCGGCGAGAGCGTTCAGCTCGGCGACGAGACGGTCGGTGTTAACGGCAAGATTCATGTCATGCAATCGAAGAATAGCAAGCGGGCTAAGCGAATTGGCCAACGGCCTCTTTCACCGTAGCCTAGGGCATCGCCCTAGGGAAGATTGGGTCACCCGTTGTCATATTGGCTGAAGGCCAATCTCAGCGCTGTCGCGCGGTGAATATGGCTTTCAGCCAAAAGGTTTCAACTCTGGACTTACTCCTGGGGCGGCGCTGCGCTCTACCCCAGGCTACGATGAAGATTGCCCTTCAGGCAATCGGAATCATTTATGGTGACAGCGGATGGCGATGGACATCTTTATACAGTAGATAGCTGGCGGGCTCCTTGCCCATGGCGACAAACCATTGGGGGCAGTAGGCGGCCATCCAGATAACGTCGTCGGTTTGGACGGGGAACCAGTCGTTCGCGAGGCGGTAAATGCCTTGGCCTTCGAGCATCACCAGGCCGTGTTCCATGACGTGCGTTTCGACGAACGGGAGCGTGGCGCCGGGCTGGTAGTGGACGATGTTCATCGCCATGTCAAACTCGGGCTTGGCGGGCAAAAGAAGGGCGACTTGCACCGCTTCGTCGCCGAGGAATGCGGATGTGGGCGTGGTGCTGCGGCTGCTGAGGATCTTAGTTGGCGGCGGCGTGTTGGGGAGCGCGGCATACGGTTTTTCGAAGACCATCACGCGACCCTCGCCGAGGCCTTTGATGTCATGGGGCACATCCGGCGGCAACCAGCAGAAGCCGCCGGCGGTGAGTTGGGCACCATCGACCGAGATTTCGCCTGCGAGCACGTAGCAAAACCGCTGCACGCCGGCCGGGGCGCCAGTCGAGTTCGACTTGCCGGTGGTTAGCGCCACGTACTGCGTGAACCGCGGCGAGCGCGGGGCGGCGGCAAGCGCGGGGCTGATGAGGATGATGCCGTCGGTGCTCGCCCAACTGGAGAGGGGCGAGACGACATTGCCGTCCGGCGCGAAGAGGGCGTAGTCGGCGGCGATGGTGGTGCGCGTGGCGCCGAACGGCGAATCGGTAAGGCGGTGCATAAGCCTCTCATTGTAGCACGGGACCGAAGTCCCGGGCGGGCGAGTTACATTCAAGTGATTGCTTGATGCTGGTCAAACCGCTTGGCGGTCCAGCGATTGAGTCGTGTGTGAGTTCAGTTTCAAAGATAACAACTTAGCGACGAATAAGCTGTTCGCACGGGACTACGGTCCCGTGCTACGGACGGAGGGACCGAACGAACTTGGTGAGCACTTCAATTGCGGCGGCGACGTCGGCTTCTTCCACGGTTTCATCGGGGTGATGGCTGACGCCGCCGGGGTGGCGGAGGAAGAGCATGGCGACGGGGAAGCGTTCGGAGAGGATCACAGCGTCATGGCCTGCCCCGCTGACCATGCTCAGCGGTGGGGCGCCGTGGTGGCTGGCGGCGGAATGAAGCTGGGCCGTGAGGGCGGGGTCCATTTTGACCGAACTTTGCGACGATCGCTCGAGCACGGTGAAGGCGAGGCCTTCGCGCTGGGCGAGGTGGTACGCTTCGTCCAGCAGATTGACGATCGATTGTTCGCGGATTTCGTCTTCGGCGTGGCGGACATCGAGCGAAAGTTCCACCAGCGCGGGGACGACGTTGGGGGCGTTCGGAGTGACTTCCACTCGGCCGACGGTGGCGCGGAGGTCGGGCGTTTCGCTCGCGGTGCGGCGGACGGCGGTTATGAACGTGGCGGCGGCGACCAACGCGTCTTGGCGGCTATCCATCGGCGTGGTGCCGGCGTGGGCGGCGCGCCCGCGGAAGCTGAGTCGTAGGCGGCTTTGGCCGATGATCGAGGTGACGACACCCAACGATTCACCGCGCGATTCGAGCAGCGGGCCTTGCTCGATGTGCGGTTCGATATAGCCGAGGACTTCGAGCGAATCGTACGCAGAGGCCGGGAGTTGCGTCGGGTCGAGGCCGAAGTCTTCAATCGCCTGGCTGAGGGTGACGCCCGCTTCGTCGGTCCGCGCGAGCCAGGCCGAATCGAACGTGCTGGCGATCGCCCGGCTGCCGAGGTACGGTTTGGCGAAGCGGACCCCTTCTTCTTCGCTGAAGGCCAAGATGTCGAGCCCGATTGCGAGCGGTTCGTGCTCGAGCGCTTCGGCGACCGCCAGGCCAATCAGCACGCCGAGCACTCCATCGTACTTTCCGGCGTTGGGAACGGAGTCAATGTGCGAGCCGATGAGCAGCCGTTTCGCTTCGGGCGGACCGGGGCGCCGGCCGATGAGGTTGCCGAGAGCGTCGGTGTGAACTGTAAGCCCCGCCGACTGGAACCACGGCGTGAGCGTGGCGTGCGCTTGCCGCATAGCGGGCGAGAGGAACAGCCGCGTTACCCGGCCAGGCTCATCGGTGCAGAGCGCGAGCGTATCGCACCGCTGCATGACACGCCGGGCAAGTTCGGGGGGAGTTGGCACGGACGAAGGGGGTGGAAAGGTTGACGCGGCTGGCCTGTCGGCCTAACCTCAAGTGGGGCGGCGAGTTACGAGGGTAATCGGGGCGGCGGTTCGGGACAAGCTCACTCGCTTTAACGGGCTCAGTCGCTTTATCGGGAATGTCAATGCGCGACCACTTGGTCTTCTATTTGAACGGCTGCCGCCAGCAGGTGGGCGATTCGCGCGCGCTGCTCACGCTCGCCGAGTTTCTACGGCAGGAGCAGGGGCTAACCGGCACAAAGGTGGTGTGCGCCGAAGGAGACTGTGGGGCGTGCGCGGTACTGATGGGCCGACCCGAGGCCACTTCGCAGGAAGATGGTGATTTGGTGTACCGCGCGATTGACTCGTGCGTTGCCCTGCTCTTTCAGCTTGATGGCTGCCATGTCGTGACGGTGGAGGGCCTCGCATGCGGCGGCAAGCTGTCGCCGGTGCAGCAAGCGATGGTCGATTGCCACGGCAGCCAGTGTGGGTTCTGCACGCCGGGGTTCGTAACCACGCTCCACGGCTTGGTAGAAACTCAATCGCATCACGAGCCCCTGACGTCAGTCGGGGGAGGACTGAGCGCCGAAGCCCTGCGTTACGCCCTCTCCGGCAACCTCTGCCGCTGCACGGGCTACCAGCAAATCATCGAAGCGGGCGAGTCGATCAACCTCGCCACGACGCCGCGGCTCGCCGAACTGTATCCCGATCCGAAGCTCAAATCGGAACTGTTCGCGACTGTGAAGGATGATGTCGCCCTCGCCCCGCAGAATGGCGCCAGCCCGTGGCAGGTCTTCGCGCCGAGTTCGCTGGAGGCGGCGCTCGAGTGGCGCGCGAAACATCCGCAAGCGAAGATTGTGAGCGGCGCGACCGATGTCGGCGTGCAGCGCAATCACGGTAAGCTGGAACTCGCCGAGGTGTTGGTGCTCAACCGCATCGGCGAGCTGACTGAGATTTCGGTGACGGACGGTGTGCTGCACCTCGGCGCCGGCGCCACGTGGACGGCCGTCGAAGAAGCGGTGCGTGAGTTGTTGCCGGAGTATCACGCGGTGCTGACCCGGTTTGGCAGTCCGCAGATTCGGAACTTCGGCACCATTGGCGGGAACTTTGTGAACGCTTCGCCGATTGCCGATTCGCTGCCGCTGCACTTTGTGCTCGACGCGGAGCTGGAGCTAGCGAGCATGCGTGGCGTACGACGCGTGCCGATCACCGAGTTTTATCGCGGTTACAAGCAGATCGATTTGGCGCCGGATGAACTGCTGGTCGGTATCCGTACGCCGCTGCCGGTCGAGAATGAGCGGGTGAAGCTCTATAAGATTTCGAAGCGGCGAGATATGGATATCAGTACGGTTACAGCGGCCATTGCTGTTACTCTGGAGGGCAAGACAATCAGCCGGGCGCGGATCGCGCTCGGCGGCGTTGGTCCCGTGGTGCTGCGGATGCCGGCGGTGGAAGAGTTCCTCACCGACGCCGAGCTGACCGCCGACACGATGCGGGAAGCGGGCAAGCTGGCGCGGCAAGCGATCAAGCCGCTGACCGATGTCCGCGGCAGCGGTGATTACCGCTTGCAATTGGTGGAAAACCTGCTGGCGAAGAGTTATTTTGATCTTCAAGAAGTGTCAGCCGGCAGCGCACCGCTGCCGCGTTGAGTTCCGAATGTAACTTCTCCATCGCGAGAAAAACGGCCGCGGAGCGCGGCCGGCTAACCCTTCCCATAACCATGCCGACCGTTGGACAAAAATTGCCGCATGATTCTGCCCGGGGGCATGTGACCGGGGAGGCGCTCTACATTGAGGACTTGCCGGCGACGGTGGGCGAGCTGTGGGTTGAGTGCGTTGGTTCGCCCGTGGCGGCGGGGCGGATTGCGGCAATTGATGTGGAAGCTGCGCGGCGGGCGCCGGGGGTGGTGGGCGTGTTCACGGCGCGCGACCTGCCTGGGCGGAATCATTTTGGGCCGATCTTTCATGATGAACCGTTTCTTGCGGATGACGAGGTCTCTTACATCGGGCAGCCGGTGGTGGTGATCGCGGCGGAGTCGCGCGCGGCGGCGCGGAAGGCGGCGAAGCTGGTGAAGATCGAGGTTGTTGAACAACCTGCGCTGCTTTCGATTGATGCGGCGATCGCGGCAAAGAGTTGGCTCGGGCCGCTAAAGAAGATCGCGCGCGGGGATTTTGATGCTGCGCTCGCCAGTGCGCCGCACCAGCTCTCAGGCGTGTTCGAGTCGGGCGGACAGGAGCAGTTTTACTTCGAGTCGCAGGCGGCACTGGCCATTCCCGGTGAGTTCGGGCAGATGCGGGTGATTTCATCCACGCAGAACCCGACCGAAACGCAGAGCGTAGTAGCCGAGGCTCTCGGCGTTGGAATGCACGAAGTGATCTGCGAATGCAAACGGATGGGCGGGGGCTTCGGCGGCAAGGAGACGCAATCTTCGATTCCCGCGGCGCTGGCGGCGCTGGTGGCCCGTCACACCGGGCGAGCGGCGCGGATTGTCTATGGCAAGACGGCCGACATGTGTGTCACCGGTAAACGGCATGCGTACAAGTCGTGGTGGAAAGTGGCGTTCGACGACGAGGGGCGGCTGCTGGGACTGAGCGTGGAGTGTTACTCGAACGGCGGAGCGTTCGCTGATCTTTCCACTTCGGTGATGGAGCGCACACTGTTCCATCTTGATAACGCCTACTACTTGCCCGCCGCACACGTCACCGGCCAAGCGTGCCGCACGAACTTACCGCCGAATACGGCATTCCGAGGGTTCGGCGGGCCACAGGGCGTGGCGGTGATTGAGAGTATCCTGCAGGAAATCGCCGAAAAGCTGGGGCTCGATGCGCTCGATGTCCGCCGCCGCAACTTGTATCGCGATGGAGATGAGACGTGTAACACCACACACTACGGCCAAGTGGTCCGCGACCACGTGCTAGCCGAGACGCTCAGCGAACTGGAAAAATCAAGCGATTATCGGCTGCGGATGGCGCTGATCGAGGAGTTCAACGCGCGGCATCCCACGCTAGTGAAGGGCCTAGCGCTCACGGCGATTAAGTTCGGGATTTCGTTCACCACCAAGTTCCTCAACCAAGGGAACGCGCTGGTGAACGTGTTCATGGACGGGACCGTGCAGGTTTCGACCGGCGGGACCGAGATGGGCCAAGGGCTGAACACCAAGATTCGGCAACTGGTGGCGGATGAGTTCGGGCTGGAAATTGAGCGGGTGCTGATGCTCACCACTTCGACTGAGAAGAGTATCAATACGTCGCCCACGGCGGCGAGTGCGGGGACCGATCTCAACGGCGCCGCGGCGCTAGAGGCGTGCAAGCAGATTAAGGAGCGGATGGTTGCATATGCCGCTGATGTGTTTGCAGCGCAGAACAAACTGCCGCGCGATCCGGCGCAGGTGCGCTTTGCGGAGAACTTCGTAAGCGATGCGCGGCTTGCCGATCCGGCGGCGCGGATTCCATTCGGTGAGTTCTGCGGTCGCGCGCGGCGCGAGCGGGTTGATCTAGGCGCCCGCGGGTTCTTCGCCACGCCGAACATTCATTTTGATTTTGAAGCGGGCCGGGGGAATCCGTTCTTCTATTACACCACCGGGGCCGCGGTGTGCGAGGTGACGATCGACCGCTTCACTGGCGAAATGACGTTCGATCGCGCCGATGTGCTGATGGACATCGGCCAGCAAATCAATCCCGGCGTGGACCGCGGGCAGGTGATTGGCGGGTTCATCCAGGGAGTCGGTTGGGTGACGAACGAAGAACTTCGCTACGACGACCGCGGCGCGCTACTATCCAACGGCCCGACGACGTACAAGATTCCGAACATCACTGACCTGCCGCCGGTGTTCAATGTGAACTTCATTGACAACCCCAAGCACACGATCAACGTTGGCCGGAGCAAAGCGGTGGGCGAGCCGCCACTGATGCTGGGAATCGCGGTGTGGTGCGCGGCGAAACACGCGCTGTCGTTTATGGGCGCCGACCAGTCCTCGGGAAGCCGATCGTTGCGCATCCCAGCAACCGGTGAGGAGTTGCTGCGCTGCATCAGCGCAATGCCAACGCCGGTTGCGGATTGTACGTTGGGCCCTTAGTGGTCCATTTCGGTTGGAACATCGCTATGCAACGTTCTCTACTACTCATCTTCCTGCTTGCCACTGTGTCCTTCGCCGCACAGCGGCCAAATATCGTGCTCATCTTCACCGACGACCACGCCTATCAAGCAATCGGCGCGTACGGTTCGCGTATCAACGAGACGCCCAACATCGACCGGATCGCCCGCGAAGGGATGCGCTTCGACCGCTGCTACGTAACCAACTCCATCTGCGGGCCGTGCCGGGCGACGGTGCTCACGGGCAAGTACAGCCACAAGAATGGGTACTACAACAATGAAGGGCAGGCGCCGTTCGACAACATGCAGGTCACTTTTCCGTTGCTACTGCAGGGCGCCGGGTATGAAACGGCGCTCATCGGCAAATGGCACTTGCAGTCGAATCCAACCGGTTTCCACCACTGGAACATCCTTCCAAACCAAGGCCAGTATTACAATCCAGTGATGGTTAGCAATGTTGGACACATCGACGGCTTAACTGAAGTACGCATCGGATACACGACCGAACTGCTCACGCAACTCGCGCTCAAGTGGTTCGAGAATAGAATCGCGAAGGATCGCCCGTTCCTCTTGATGCTCCAACACAAGGCGCCGCATCGCCCGTGGGAACCGGGGCCCAAGCAACTGGGGATGTATGAGGATGAAAAGATTCCGGAGCCCGCCTCATTATTCGAGGAATATTCGCAGCGTGGCAAAGCTGTGCGTGAGCAGGACATGACAATCGCCGAGACAATGACCGCTGGCGATCTCAAGCTCACCGAGCCCGAAGGCCTGACTCCCGAGCAACTCGAAGCCTGGAACGCCGCCTATGAACCTGGCAATGCCGCTCTGCGTGGCGTGAAGTTATCGAAACAAGATTTGGTGCGTTGGAAGTACCAGCGCTACATCAAGGACTATTTGCGCTGCGTGGCGGCGGTGGATGACAGCGTCGGGCAGGTGCTCGATTACCTTGACGAATCGGGCCTCGCTGAAAACACCATCGTGGTCTACTGTTCCGACCAAGGTTTTTACCTCGGTGAGCATGGCTGGTTCGATAAGCGTTGGATGTACGAAGAATCGCTCCGCACGCCGCTGCTTGTGCGCTGGCCCGGCGTCGCGAAAGCTGGGAGTTACACGGAGGCGATCAGCTCGCCGCTCGATCTCGCCGAAACGTTCCTCGATGCGGCCGGCGCCGAGATTCCCGTCGATATGCAGGGCCGCTCGCTCCGGCCGCTACTAGGGGGCGAAACGCCCGCCGATTGGCGGAAGAGTTTCTACTATCACTTTTACGAGTACCCCGGTTCGCACTCGGTGCGGAAGCACTACGGCGTGACGGATGGGCGCTTCAAGTTGATTCACTTCTACGAACCGGATGTGAACGAGTGGGAACTTTACGATCTGCACAACGACCGGGCTGAAGTGGTGAATCTCTACGGCCGCAAAACCTACGCCACCGTGCAAGCGAAAATGCACGCAGAGCTCGATCGGCTGCGCAAAGAACTCGAAGTGCCGGAGGTTGATCCACCGGAATCAATTGTACGACGGGCTTCTCAGCCCGTCGGGCAGTAGGTACCCGCTCGACCGCAACCGTTTCACGGGGGGCTGAAAGCCCATCGTACAAAGATTACCCGCGGGCCAAGGCGTCGGTCTGCTTCACAAAATCCTCGCCGTCCCACTGGTTGTCGGCGGTGATCGCTTTCTGCTTGTGGGCCGCTTGTTTGGCGGCGCGGGCCTCGGCTTGGCGGCGCACCAGGTCGGCGTGCGTGGTAAAGAACTGCAGGCTGTGGCCTTTGAAGTCGGCCAGTGTTTCGAACTTGTGCTGTTCCATAAAGGCCAAGAGGTCTTCCTTCATCTTGGCGACAATGCGGTAGCCCTCCTTCATCACGCCGGTGCAAACCTGCACGGTGTCGCTGCCCAGGAGGATAAACTCCGCCGCGTCGGCGCCCGTTTCCACCCCGCCGATGCCGCTGATCGTGCGCCCCGGAAACTCTTTTTTAATCATCTGGGCGACTTCCATCACCATCCGCAGCGCGATCGGTTTGACGGCTTGGCACGAATACCCGCCGGGGGTGGTGTAGCCTTCCACACTCGGCTCTGGGCGCAGCGTTTTCAGATCGACTCCCATCACGCTGCGGATGGTGTTGATCGCCGCGATGCCGTGGCACCCGGCCCGCAAGCTCGCGCGGGCGGGATCCTCGATGTGGGTGACATTAGGGGTCATCTTGGCCCAGACCGGTTTCTTGGCGACTTTCATCACCCAGCCGCAAACTTCTTCAAGAATTTCGGGATTCTCGCCCATCGCGGCGCCCATGCGGCGCTCGGGCAAGCCGTGCGGGCAGGACATGTTCAGTTCGAACGAATCGACGCCGACCTCTTCACACCGACCGACAATCTCTTGCCACGCGCCCTCGTTGTACTCCTCCATGATGGACGCGATGAGAATCCGCTCGGGATACTTGTCCTTAATCTGCTTGAACTCATCGAGCCACACGTCAAACGGCCGATCGCTGATGAGCTCGATGTTTTCCCATCCGTAAACTTCATCGCTCACCCGGCTCCGCAGCCGAGCGTACCGCGGCTGGACGTTCACCACCTTCGATGCATCGAGGCTGACCGTTTTACAAATCACGGCGCCCCAATCTTCGTCAAACGCTTTGCCGATGACGTTGGCGTTGGTTCCAGGAGGGCCGGAGCCGATGACAAAAGGATTGGGCAGCTTGAGGCCATCGACCGTGGTGGCGAGTGTAGGCATGGCGAGACATCCAAAAATGAACCGTAGCCGCGGGGCTTGTCCCCGCGCTCTTAAACCAGCTCTGAACTAAAAAACGCGGGGGCGAGCCCCGCGGCTAAGCACGTTGTGAACCAATCTCTGAGAGCACTTCGTCGAGCATCGCCACCAGATAGTCGGCGTCGTCTTTATTGATGCACATCGGCGGTTTGATGCGGAGCGTGTTGCCGTACAAACCACCCTTGCCGATGAGCACTTGGCGTTCGCGTAGTTTTTCCATCACGTCGGCCGCCTCGGCTTTGGCGGGTTCTTTGGTCTTGCGGTCCTTCACCAGCTCCACGCCGAGCATCAGGCCCATGCCGCGCACCTCGCCGACCAGCGGGTGCTTGTCGGCCAAGGCGTGCAGGGAATCCTTCAGGTGGCTTCCGATCTTGCGCGCATTTTCCTGGATGCCCTCCGAGTCGATCACTTCCAGCGTCGCGAGCCCCTGCGTCATGCTGATCGGGTTGCCGCCGAACGTATTGAAGTGAATCCGGTTGGTCATCACCTTGGAGATCGGCTCGGTGGTGGTCATCGCGGCGAGCGGGGCGCCGTTGCCGATGCCCTTGGCCATTGTAATCATGTCCGGCTTCACGTCCCAATTCTGGTGGGCCCAATAGTGCGTGCCGGTGCGGCCGAAACCTCCTTGCACTTCATCCGCGATGCACAACCCGCCGTGCTGGCGGACGATTTCGTACACGATCTTGAAGAACTCTTTCGGCGGCGTGACCGTCCCACCGACGCCTTGAATCGGCTCGCCGATGAAGCACGCAATCTCGCCGGGCGTTTCGTACTGGATGACATTCTTGATGTCGTGTGCGCACTTGAGTTCGCACGAGGGATAAGTGAGCCCGTACGGACAGCGGTAGCAGTAGCCGGCGTGCGTGTGGTGGATATCGGGCGCCGAGTTGGTTTTGAATTTCCAAGTGCCGTGCGCGGTGAGGCCCATCGTCGAGGCGGTGCCGCCGTGGTAACAGTTGCGCAGCGCCACGACATCGCGATTGCCGGTAAACTCGCGCGACGAGAGAATTGCGATCTCGTTCGCTTCGCTGCCGCTGTTGGTGAAATAGGTGCGCGATAACCCTTCCGGCATTTTGCTGGCGAGCTTCTGGGCGAACTGGGCAATCGTCGGATGCAGATAGATCGTGGTGGTGTGCTGGAGCTTGCCCGTTTGCTCGCGGACCTTCTCGACGATTTTGGGATGGCAGTGGCCCACACTCACGGTGACGATCCCCGCGAAGGCGTCGAGGTAGCGCGTGCCCCGCTCGTCCCACAGGTACTGCATGTGCCCTTCGACGATCATTAGCGGCGTCTTGTAGTACGTGATCACGCCGGGAGACACGTACTGCGTGCGGAGGGCGATGACCTCCTCGCGCGATGGGCCGGTGTATTTGGCAGGCTGATGGTCGATGATGGGGAGCGACAACTTGGCCACGGCAACGGGTCCTTTCAGGCGGCGGACGGAACAATTCTCTCCGGATTCTAACGATTGCCATTGACCATGCCCAGCAGAGTGCTTTTACTAGGTTCGCTGGCAGTTGTGGGAGCCATTTTCGTGGGTGCCACTGGCGTGCCGCCAGTGAGAAGTGGTTGGAGACGTTACTCCCAAGGCCCGCTGGCGGCACGCCAGTGGCACCCAGCAGTCCTCGAACTCCGCTTGGCATGACTGACAATCCCCGCGGCGAAATCGTCGAGCTCACCGCCGATCTCCGCCACTCGCCCTACTACAGCCCCGACATGGCGCCCACCACCCGGGCCGAACGCCGCTGGAGCGCGAAGGACTTGGCGGTGCTGTGGATTTCGATGTCCGCGTGCATCACCACGTACCAACTGGCGTCGAGTTTGATCGACCAGGGGATGGATTGGCGGCAGGCGATTCTCACCATTTTGCTTGCCAACATCATTGTCCTTGTGCCGATGGTGCTCAACGCGCATCCCGGCACCAAGTACGGCATCCCGTTTCCGGTGTACTGCCGGGCCTCGTTCGGCATCCTTGGCGCCAACATCCCGGCGCTGATGCGGGCAATCGTCGCGTGCGGCTGGTTTGGCATTCAAACCTGGATCGGCGGCGAAGCGATTCACAAGATTTTGTGTGTCTTTTTCCCCACGCTCGCCACCAGGGCAAAGCTACCGCTGATCGACATCACCGTGCCGCAGGTGATCTGCTTCGCCATCTTTTGGCTGATCAATATGGCGGTGATTTATCGCGGGATTGATTCAATTCGCCTGCTACTGAACATCAAGGCGCCGATTCTGATAGCGCTCGGCCTCGCGCTCTTGGCGTGGGCTTACTACGCTGCGAATGGGTTTGGGGCGATGCTCTCGACCCCGTCGCAGTTCGCCCCGGGCGGTCCCAAGGCGGGGGAGTTCTGGGGCTTCTTCTTCCCGGCGCTAACGGCGAACGTCGGTTACTGGGCCACGCTCTCGCTGAACATCCCCGACTTCAGCCGCTACGCCTACTCACAGCGGGATCAAATGGTGGGCCAAGCGCTCGGGCTGCCGACGACGATGGCGCTCTTCGCGTTCATCGGCGTGGCGGTCACCAGCGCGACGGCCGTTATTTTCGGCAAGCCCGAATGGGATCCGATTGTCGTGCTGACGCGGTTTGAGAATCCGGCCGTGCTGATTCTGGCGATGCTCGCGCTCACCCTGGCAACGCTCGCCACCAACATCGCTGCGAACGTGGTGAGCCCCGCGAACGACTTCGCCCACCTGTGGCCGAAGCGGATTTCCTTCCGGCTGGGCGGGCTGATCACCGGCGTGATTGGCATCCTGATGCAGCCGTGGAAGCTGATCGCCGACCCTAGCGGCTATATCTTCAAATGGCTCATCGCGTATTCGGCGCTGCTGGGCGCCATCGGTGGCGTGCTGATCGCCGATTACTTCATCATCCGGCGCACGAAGCTCAAGCTGGAAGATTTGTACCAGAGCGAAGGGGACTATTGGTACACGGGCGGTTTCAACCCGCTAGCGCTCGTGGCGATGCTCATCGGCATTGCCCCGTGCGTGCCGGGCTTCCTGGCGACGGTGGCGGAGGCTCGCTTCCCGCAGTTCGTCGGGTTTTGGACCGACCTCTACGCTTACGCGTGGTTCGTAAGCTTTGGCCTGGCGCTCGTGAGCTATACGGCGCTGATGCTCGCGCTTGCTCCCTCACCCTCCGGGAGAGGGCTACGCGCTAGCGAAACAAACTAAAAAAGCCTTTGTGCTTCTTCGCGTCCGCCGGTTCTTTCGTCACCCGCACGAACGCCGGCGGAGTACCCGCAACGCGCTGCTTACGATGCAACTGCGCGACCGTCTTGCCCGCCGGTGGATCGATGAAAATCTTGGGATCGTCAATCACCCACGGGGTTGACCAGTTCTGGCCGTTGTCCCAGTTGGCCACGTTGAAGAAGAAGTTGTTGAAGGTGAGGCACTTGTCGCCGTAGGGGTAACTCGAGGTGAGATAATCCGCACTCGTCAAATCCGCCACCCCTTCATGCGCGTAGTAGTGAATCTGCCCGTCGGCGGTGAAGCTCATGCCAAGCGTCCACCAGCCGGGGTTTTTCATTTCCAGGCTCTTCATGTCTTGCCCGCGCGCGTTGGCCCGCACGGATAGCTGCGCGTAATCGGCAGCGATTTTCTTCTTCGCATTCGCTTGGCGGAAGAGAATAAACATGCCGGGCCAGTACGACTCTGTTTCCCCTTCTTCGGTGCGACCGACGCAATCGGCGCGCATCCCGAACGAAGAACCGGTCCGATTTTCCCACTGCTCGAACGGCGGCAGATAAACCCTCACGGTGCAGCTCGGCCGCCACGCGACGGGGATCGAACCACGTAGCTTGCGGTCGAATTTGAGTAGCAAATCGTCCTGCTGTTGTTCACCGGAGAACTTGCCTGGGATGCCGGTGTAGCGAGATTGCATGAGCAGCGCGCCGGTGCTGCCGACGATTCCCCCTGCTGGCGTCGGCACGCGCTTCACCACATCCGGCGTGCCGCGCTTGGCGCCTTCGTGCCAAATCCCATTGTTTGAGAAGCCGCCAGGGGCGCGTTGATTCTCATCTTGCTCGTAACTGCTTTTGGGCAGATTGAGTTTGTACGACCACTTTTCATTCTCAAAATCATCGCTGCAATCGGCCATGAACTCGCCTGTTCCGGGCACAAATGGTGCGGCGACGAGTTGCGAAGCGAACAGCAGCGTAATCAACGACCAGCGCATGACGAGTTCCCCCAAACAGCTAGCAGCGCGCACGGCGCATGTGTCCATTTCGGAACTATCGGCAGAACCAAGCGCGCGAATCGAGCGTGTTAGCCGGAGGCGTTCCGCCTCCGTGATTTGATTTGGGCGCCAGCAACACGGCGGCCCCAAAATTCTGAAAACGGGCCGCCGGCTAACGGCAACCGCCGCCATCGCGGCACAAATCGCACTCCGGCCCGGCGCCAGCATGATGCGCAAGGCACACCGCGATCCGTTCACTCATGATCTCCGCCATCAGCGGATGCAAGCCGAGCGGCGCCGTTACGAGGTACTCGATCCCCGGGTGATCCGCCGCCGCGGCCGCTGCGAGCGCCGGAATGTCGCTGTGCCAGTGCCGGCCCGGTGATAAGAAGTAGGGAAACACCACAACTCGCTTGGCGCCTTGCTCAATACAACGGCGAAAAGCGTCGGCAATCGTCGGCTCGGCGAGCTCCATATGTGCGGGCTCGACGAGGTCGTACTCCGACTTCGAACGGAACATCACGACCACTTCCAGCAGCAGATCGTTGCTTTCCTGACGGCGCGAGCCGTGATCGACGATGATGATGCCGGTGCGCATAGGAGGGGGGTTTCAGGGTGGCCGGGGTCGGCGTTAGCCGCCCCAAACTAAACCACAATCTTCCGTGGGCCGACGCTCACCACCGCTTGCTCGGTCAGCGGGTACTTATCAAGCACCGCGCGGATTTCGCTCTCAGTCACGTCGTCGATCGCGCGGAGGTCATCCTTCGGCGTGCGGTACTCGCGGTTGGTCGACCAGTTGCCGCCGACGTTGAACAACCGGCTGCGTGGTTTTTCGCTGGCCAGCACCACGCGCGATTTGACTTTATTTTTCACCTGGGCGAGTTCTTCTGCTGTAACGCCGCCGGCTTGAACCTGCTGGTAGATTTTCTGCGCGCGAGTGAGGCATTCTTCGGTATCGTCGGGTGAACAGGCGATCCAGCCGTAGAACATACCAATGCCCAGGTAGTCGTAATGCCCGAGGCTCGCCGTTTCCGCTACGCCGGGATCAACGAGTTCCCAATACAGCCGGCTGCCGGAATCATCGCCGACGATCGACGCCAACAGTTTTGCCGCGTAACGATCCGCATCTTGGCCCGCCGGTGCGAGACCGAGTTGCAGGATGTATTGCTGATTGGACGCGGACTGTTCAACCGACTCAAACGCAGTCTGCACCTTGGCTCCCGGTAGCTCGCGATTCGCATCGAACCGCTCCCAGCCGCCGCAGCGTTCTTCGATATCAGCCACTAGTTTGTCAAAATCAACATTTCCCGCCGCGGCGACCAGCATATTGCCTGGACTGTAGCGTTGCTCGAAGTAGCCGCGCATTTGTTGGGCGGAGAGGGCGGTGATCGAATCGGCCGTCCCCAGCACGCTCCGCGCGATGGGATGCTCGCCGAAGCAGAGCCGCTTGATGTAGTCGTCCATGCCGTACGGCGGTTGGTCGAGATACATTTCAATCTCTTCCAAAATCACCTGCTTCTCAGTGTCGAAATCTTCGGTTCGCAGGCTCGGCCGCATGATGTCGGCCAGGATGTCCACGCATGCCGTTTGGTGTTCGGGCAGCACGGCGGCGTAATAGACGGTGTTCTCTTCGCTGGTGAAGGCATTATAGTGGGCGCCGATCTCATCGAACTGGCGATTCACATCATCAGCGCTGCGACGCGGGGTCCCTTTGAACAGCATGTGCTCCAGGAAATGGCTTACGCCGGCGATGTCGTCCGCTTCGTCGCGCGCGCCGGTTTGCACGAAGAACCCCAGCGCCTGCGAATGGGCGGCCGGGTTGCACTCGGCGATGATCTCCAGCCCGTTGGCGAGCTCGGCCCTACGAAATTCCATGCGGCATCTCCAGCGGCGCTGAACCCATCGTCATGATCGTGAAATCGCGCGGCGGGTTTCTGCGCAAAAAGTCGTTGATGGTCTCGGCAGTCACCGCGTCGATGATTGCACTCACTTCCGACACGGGGCGCACCCGGCCCAGGTGAAACCAATCGCGGGCCATCGCCGAACTGCGGGCCGCGGTCGATTCCTGCTGCATGATGAGGCTACTTTTGATGCGGGCCTTCAAGCGCGAGAGCTCCTCAGGCGTCACGCCATCGGCCAGTTTCAAAAGTTCGGCCATCGTAACGTCGAGCGTTTCCTGTGCCCGTTCGGCCGTGGTGCCGGCGTAGCAGAAGACGGCGGCCCGATCGAGCTGCGTTTGCAGCGAAGCGTACACGGTGTAGCAGAGGCCGCGCTTCTCCCGCACTTCGGTGAAGAGCCGCGAACTGCCGCCGCCTGAGAGTACGCCCACCGCGCTCCAGGCCTGGAAGTAGTCGGGATCGCGGTACGACACGCTAGGAAACGCGATGCCGATGTGCGACTGGCCCGATTCGTACGGCAAGTGGCGATCGGCTGGCTGAGCGCCCGTGTGAACCTGACCGTTGGCGGCGGGACTTTTCCAATCGCCGAACAGCCGCTCGACTTGCTCGACGAGCCGATCCCAATCGAAGGATCCCGCCACCGCGAGGATGGTGTCCTTCGGCCCGTAGTGCGAATTGTAATAGCGCTCGACATCCTTGATCGTGAGCGGCGTGAGCGATTCTTCCCGCCCGTGGCTCGGCCGACCCCACGGTGACGGATAATGCCGTCGCCGCAAGGCTGACATCAGTTTTTGATCGGGATCGTCCTCCACGCCGCGAATCTCTTGCAGGCAGACTGCCTTGCCCGATTCGAGTTCTGTTGCCGGCAATCGCGGGCGGCGCAGTAGATCGGCGTAAATCTCCAGCGCCGGCGGCAAACTGTCGGCGAGCGTACTGCCGCCGAAATAGACCTGCGAGACGCCGACGTTTTCGCTCCGCTCGACACCGAGGTTTTCGAGATCGGTCACCAGCGCCCGATTGTCTCGCGAGCCGGCACCGCGCAACACCATTTCGCACGTGAGGGACGCGAGCCCTTCTTCTTCATCCCGCTCGTAAACGCACCCGCTGGGAACGAGAAACGAAAATGCGACCGAATCAAAACTCGGCGCGACTTCGCCCAGCAGCACGAGGCCGTTAGCGAGTCGATGAGTGCGTTGGGGAGAGGGCACGAAGTACGCCTGGAGGGGTGCTGTCAATCGGTTGAACCTAACGGCCACAACGATCAGTAGGATGCAATATGGGTCGTCGCCTCTCAAGAATACGCCAAATCCACCGCCTTATACAGCGTCTTCGTGCGGCGAAAGCCGAGTCGGTCGTAGATGCGCACTGCAGTGCGGTTTTGCGTGGTCACTTCCAGATACGCTCGGGGGATGCCAGCGGACTTGAAGCCCCAGAGGCTTGCTTCAATCAACTTGCGGCCCAACCCACGGCCGCGGTGGAACGGCGTAACGCCCACGTTCTGGATGGCGCCGTACTGCGGCGCCGTTTGCACGCCTTGGACGCAGCCGCAGAACTCGCGCTTGTGGGGGAGTTCCACGTACTCGACCAGCCACGTTGCCGCGGGGCAGAATCCAGGGCGAGCCGCGATCTCCTGCATTAGTTCCACGCAGCCATCGAAGGTGCTCAGGCACTCGAAGAGCGTGGCGTCCAGCTCGCCGCGGAAGCTGTGGTACTTCACCTCGGCATGGTCGGCCAGCAGGGCTTCGCTCCACGGCACGAACCGATAACCCTCGGGCAGCCGCGGCTCAGGCCGGGCGGCTAGCAGGCAAATCTCCATGCGGTGGCGTTTGAAGTAAGTCAGTCCCATCGACGGATTCGTTCTCTCGGCTCCCAACTGTGGATGCCACTGTCCGGCTCGTCCAGCAGTGGGAAGCGGGTACCAGGCGCCCACTGCTGGACGAGCCGGACAGTGGCACCCCTAGCTGGGTTCCGTTCAACTTACCGCCCCCGGAAAACAGGGTCAAACTTTGAGCGGCAGAAACTGGCGAGAATTGTGAGCAGTCCGGGTGACCGCGCCGACCAGGGCGGAGTTGACGGCAATCCGCCGGGAGAGCATACTTTTTGAATGGTCAAAAAGTCAAGTTTTGATTCGTCAAAAAACGGACGACTGGCACTGCTCGCCGGGATCCTGATCACGCTAGCAGGTTGCGCGAAGGTCGACCGGGCCAAATTGGCCCCGTCAGGAAGCGGCAAACTGCAAGTTGTCGCCACCACTGGCCCCGTTGGCGACGCTGTCCGGCGGATCGGCGGCGACCGGCTGGAAGTTGAAGTGATGATGGGCCCCGGCGTTGATCCACACCTCTACCGGGCGATTCCGTCGGACCTGCGGAGGCTCGACGCGGCGAAGATCATCGTTCACAACGGCCTCCACCTCGAAGGCCGCATGGCGGAGACGTTCGAGAGACTGGCGGGCAAGAAAACCGTCATCGCGCTCGCCGACGGTTTGGTCGCGGCGAAGGACAAGCGGCTGCTCGCGCCGCCGGAGTTCGAAGGGCACTACGATCCCCACGTCTGGCACGATGTCGCGATGTGGAGCGAGTGCATCGGCTACCTGGCGGACGAACTGGCGAAGGCGGATCCTAACGGAGCAGAGAATTATCGGGCGAACGCTGCCGCCTACAGCGCCGAGCTCGCTGCACTCGATTCGCAAGTTAGGGCTGCGACGGCGACGATTCCGGAGAACGCTCGCTACCTCGTCACCGCGCACGATGCGTTCGCGTATTTCAGTCAGGCTTACGGACTCGAATCGGTCGGCCTGAAAGGCGTGAGCACGGAAGACGAAATTGCCATCGGCCGGATGGATGAAGTGGTCAAGCTGATTGTCGAGAATAAAATTCCGGCGGTGTTTGTGGAAACAGCCGTCGCGCCGCGGGTCGTTGAAGCACTCGTCGAGCCCTGCGCCGCTGCGGGGCACACCGTCCGCTGCGATGCGAAACTTGAACTGTACGCCGATGCGCTCGGCCCCATCGGCAGCGGCGCTGACAGTTATGCCGGGATGATCCGCGCGAATGTGCGGACAATCGTCGGCGCGCTGGGCGGGAACGCGGAGCAATTGGCCGCCGAATAGTAATGTCCAATATCGCCCTTGAAGTTCACGATCTCACGGTGGCCTACCGCCGGCGGCCGGTGCTGTGGAACGTCGACTTTCAAACCACCGAGGGGCGACTGGTTGGCGTTGTCGGCCCCAATGGCGCTGGAAAAACAACGCTCATCAAGGCGATCCTCGGCCTCACGCCGCTTGCGAGCGGGCACGTGGAAATTTACGGCCAGCCTTATGCCCAGCAGCGGCAGCTCATCGGCTATGTGCCACAGCGCGAGAGCGTTGATTGGGAGTTCCCCGTCACCGTGCGCGACGTCGTGTTAATGGGCACTTACGGCCGGCTGGGCTGGTTCCGTCGGCCGGGCGCCGCGGAGAAGGCAATCGCCGACCGCTGTTTGGCACAGGTGGGGCTGACTGATTTCGCCGGCCGGCAAATTCGCCAGCTCTCCGGCGGGCAGCAGCAGCGGGCCTTTCTGGCGCGGGCGCTGGCGCAGGAAGCGACGATCTATTTCATGGACGAGCCCTTCGCCGGCGTGGATGCAGCGACCGAAGCGGCGATCCTCGAACTCCTCCGTAGCTTGCGTGAAGCGGGCAAGACGGTGTTCGTGGTGCACCACGACTTGCAAACCGTGCGTGAATACTTTGATGAAGTTCTTCTGCTGAACATGCGGCTGGTGGCGTACGGCTCCGTGCGTGAAGTCTTCACGCAGCAGAACCTCCAGCGCACCTACGGCGGACGGCTGACGCTGCTCGATCAGGCCGCAGAGGCGGTGAGTTTGCGGGAGCCACCGACATGACGATGTACATGATTGGGCCCTCACTATTCGCGATTAGCATCGCCGGTAAGGTTGCCCTTGGCGCCGGGCTGTTGGGCGCTGCTGCGGGGGTGATCGGCAGCTTCGCAGTACTCAAGCGCCGGTCGTTGGTGGGGGACATGATTGCGCACGCTTCGCTCCCGGGCGTATGCTTAGCGTTCCTCATCGCCGGGAGCCGTGATAGTGACGCGCTGGCGATTGGCGCGCTCCTGGCGGGAATGCTGGGCGTTGGCTGCGTGGCGGTCATCACACGCTGGACCCGCACGAAAGACGATGCCGCCGTGAGCCTCGTGCTGAGCGTGTTCTTCGGCGCTGGTGTGGTGATACTGACCTATTTGCAGAATCATGGCACGGGTGGCCAGGCGGGGCTCGATTCGTACTTATTCGGCGAAATCGCGAGCCTGCAGTCGCGCGACGTCCGTCGGCTGGCGATTGTGCTTGGGCTGGTGCTCATCGGCGTGACGCTCGCTTTCAAAGAACTTCGGCTAGCGACCTTCGACGAAGAGTTCGCCCGCTCGCAGGGTTGGCCGACGCTGGCCATCGACTTCGCCGTGCTGGGCGCCATTGCGCTGGTCACCGTGGTGGGCCTGCCGCTCTGCGGCGTCGTGCTGGTGGCGGCGATGCTGATTTACCCCTGCGCGGCGGCGCGGTGTTGGTCGAACAAACTGGCGGTGGTGCTGGTAATTGCGGCGGTCATCGGCGCCCTGGCCGCAAGTGGAGGCGTGCTGCTCGCCAGTTTTCCGGCGATCGGCGGACCGATCGGAGAGTGGAGTGCGTGGCTCGTCGGCAGCACTCCGCCGCCGGGACCGATGATTGTGCTCACTGGCGCCGTGCTGTTCGGGCTGTCACTCTGCTTTGCGCCCGAGCAGGGCCTACTCGCCAAATTGATTCGCGACGCCAATCTACGGCACATCATCGGCCGCGACCACTTGCTGCGCAGTTTGTACGAACTGACGGAGCCGCAACTCGCCGCGCGGCCGGGGGTCACCCTCTCGCAGCTGGCCGACGACTTCCGCGGCCGCTCCGCGCAGCTTCGCCGACTGTTAGCCGAAATAGAGAATGAAAAGTGGATCGAGCGGTCCGGCGACAGCGTGCGGTTCACCTCCGCGGGACTCAATCGCGCGACGCAAGTCGTGCGTGCGCACCGCATTTGGGAATTGTATTTAGTTCACTACGTGGACATCCCCGCCGATCACGTCGATGGCGGGGCGGATGATCTTGAACACCTGTTGCCGCCGGAATTGGTGACGAGGCTAGAGACCGAACTCGCGACCGCGGGGCGTTTGCCGCCGAATTTGAAATCGATCCATCCTTTGTAGCACGTGACCGAAGTCCCGTGCGGAAGTGATAGCTTTAGTTCGCACGGGACTTCGGTCACGTGCTACAAATTCCCGCGAATGACTGAACTCCTCGCCAACATCGATGTCCGTGCCGTGCTCGTCGCACTGGTGACGAACATCGCGTGCGCGCTGGCTGGCGTGTTCCTGGTGCTGCGGCGGCACAGTTTGATGGGAGATGCGCTCTCCCACGCCGTGCTGCCAGGGCTGGTGCTGGCGTTTCTGTTCACGGGCAGTCTCGGCGCGGGGCCGATGCTGCTGGGCGCCGCCGCGGCGGGGCTAGCGACGGCGCTCCTCACACAACTTGTGGCGAGTTCTGGCCGGGTTTCGAACGACGCCGCACTGGGCGTGGTCTTCACCGCACTCTTTGCCCTCGGCGTGCTGCTGGTGAAGCGGTTCTTGGGCAAGATTCACTTCGACATCGCCTGCGTTTACGAAGGTTCGCTGCTGAACGCGGCGCTCGATACGGTCAGCTTTGGCGGCGTGGAATTACCACGCACCTTGTGGCAAGGCTTGTTGGTACTGGCGATTGTCGCGGGTTGCCTTACGCTCTTCTGGAAGGAGCTTGGCATCTCGGCGTTCGATCCGGTGCTCGCTACCACGATGGGCCTGTCAGCGAATAAGATGCACTACCTGCTGATGCTGTTGGTGAGCCTGACCGCGGTCGTGTCGTTCCAAGCAGTCGGTTCGATTCTGGTGGTCGCGATGCTGGTAGCCCCAACGGCAACAGCACATTTGCTGACCGATCGCCTCATGCCACTCGTTGTCTGGGCGACGCTGCTGGCCATCACCGCCACGCTTGTGGGCTACGCCGCCGCGGTGCGGTTCGATTTCTCACCCGCCGGCGCGATGGCGGTTGCCAGCGGAGCATTGTTCGCCCTCGCCGCGCTCCTCGGTCCGCGGCACGGGCTCGTTTCGCGCGTGGTCGGAAATCTGCGGGTGGGCCGACGCATTCGGCGGGATGACCTGCTCTCAAGCGCTTATCGCCGCGAAGAATCGGGGGTTGCGGCGCCGATCGCCGCTTCCGCCGCGGTCGCCGAAATCGGCGGCGGTCTGCTCGCGTGGTGGGCGTACGTCGATCTCCTGCGGAAAGGCTTGGCGACCCGTTCCGCCACCGGCCTCACGCTCACCGAGCTCGGCCGCACGGAAGGCGCCCAGCTCGTTCGTGCCCACCGCCTGTGGGAAAGCTATCTCGTTGAACAGATGGGCATCGCCGAAGACCACGTTCACGCCGCCGCCCATGAGGTTGAGCACTTTCTTGACGCCGAACTTCGCGAACGCTTGGCGGCCGAACGGCCCGCCGGGGAAAAGGACCCGCATGGGCGAGTGATTCCGTAAGGCTTCCGGCAGAATTTGCGGTGCCAATTGCGCATTTGGCGCCCTTCATTCGGGTTAGTGCTCCAAGCTGCCCACAATCCGAATCTGAAAATTTTGCCAAATTCTCAACTTCGCCAGTGGTGAAAGTCGCAAAAAAATGTTAGTTTTGGGCGAATGGGCCTCAACCCGCCGTAATTGGCTAGTGTGACGCCTCGCATTCGGACTTCTCGGTTTTACTGTTCAGTGCAGCTTATCTGCTTATCGATTCCAGCGCCCGGAATTCGGTTTATGCTCCGTTCACTTAGTTCTCAATTGGCCATTGCGTGTGTCGCATTGGCTTCACTTCTGACCGGATGCGGCGGTTCAGGTGGTTCGGTCGCCAATCTCGCCGGCAACGTCACCCTGGGCGGCAAGCCGTTGCCGCCTGAAGCCAAAGCGTTCGTGATGTTCACGCAGGGAACCGGTAAGGAAGCGAATAAAGCTTCCGCGCCAATTGTCGACAGCAAGTACAACTGTGCCGATGTCCCGCAAGGCGCCGTCACGGTGTTCTTTGACATCACTCAACCGGTCGGCCCCATGAAGAAAAGCGAACGCACGGGGCAAGAGTTCCAGGAAACCAAGAATCTTGTCCCCGGACAGTTTGCAACCGGCATGCAATTGCAAGTTGCTGGTGACAAAGCGGATCAGAATTTTGACTTGTAAGGTTCCACTCCGCGCAGACATCCTATTACCAGCTTATCCCTTCGGCCCCACTCGGCAAAACTCTCTCGTCCAAAGATTTCGGCGATGACTCTTCACCCTTCGCATCGCAAACCACCGTGCGGTTTTACACTGGTCGAACTGCTGGTAGTGATCGCCATCATCGGCATCTTAGCGGCGCTGCTCTTGCCTGCCGTTCAAGCCGCGCGTGAAGCAGCCCGGCGGAATCAGTGTGTCAACGCGCTGAAGCAACTAAGCCTCGCGATGCTCAATCACGAAAGTGCGCAGAAGGGCATCCCGTATATGGCCAAGTTCTGGTCGAATGCGGAGAAGGCCGCGAAGTCTCCAGGTGGGCCGGCGGCTTGGTATGACGACCACGGGTGGTACATGCCCGTCCTGCCCTATATTGAAGAAGCGGGCATTGCGGCGCTCGGCGGGAACTCGAAAGTCTCATTCAGCGATGCGTCGAACCTTGCGGCCCGGCAGGCTTTCATTCCGATGATGGCGTGCCCCAGTGATATTGGACTGCAGCGAAACGAGTGGAACAGCGCCACTTGGGCCCGCGTTCGCTCCAACTATGTCGTGAATGCCGGGAATACGGTTTATGGACAGCACGATGTGGGCAATTGTCCCGCTGGCGCCTTCCCAACTTGCATTCTCTTTGGCGGAGCGCCGTTCATTCCTAGTAAGGTTGGAAAACTAGCGAACGTGACCGATGGAACTTCCAACACGCTTATGATGTCCGAGATTTTGGTGTTGCCGGAAACAACGCTGTGGGGCGGCCCTTACAGCGACGCCCAAACTGCGCTAGGCGGCCAAATTTTCACGGGATTTACCCCCCCTAATTCAAGTAGCCCGAACGCAGACGCGCTTTGCCGACAAGGCGAATGGTGGCACGCTGCACGCGATGGCTGGATCACGCAGAACCTACCGATGACAGCCGCAGGAACTCCTGCCTCGCCCGTGGGCTTACCGCGTGGCGTCCCTGCCAAGGCAACCGTCGACAGCAACGGTCACAAGCAGCAGCACATCTCCGCACGCAGCAACCACCCCGGCGGTGTGAATGCTTCTCGTTGCGACGGTTCGGTGAAGTTTTACGCCGACGGCATCGAGCACGCCGTCTGGAACGCCATCACCTCCGCTGCCGGTGGCGAAACGCTGAAAGAGGGCGGCTGAGTCGCTCACTCGCCCTCAGCAGCCGGAGAGCCATGCCCGCCGATCAGCGGGTCACATGGTGATCCGGCTATTGAATCCGCGCGAAAATTTCTGCGTTTGCCGTGGGACTTCGCGCGGCGCTCCGCTATACTCACACTCGATGGCCGACAATCTGCGGCGGCCGAGTGCAGCGGAGGGATCGCCAGAAGTGAAATTGCGACTGGGACTGGTGGGCCTTGGCCCCAGTTGGTCGACGCGCTACAAACCGGCGCTGCAAGCGCTGCCTGGGCGGTTTGAAGTGCGCGCCGTGTGCGACCCCGTCGCCCATCGCGCAGCGCAAGCGGCGGCGGAACTGGGCGCCCGCTGCTCCGATGGCTTCCGAACCCTCACCGCGAGCCCCGATGTCGACGCGGTTCTGATGCTCTCAGCCAAATGGTACGGCTCGCTGCCGATTCTAGCCGCGTGCGACCATGCTAAGGCGATGTACTGCGGCGCCTCGATCGACATCGAATCGTCCGACGCCCAGCAGATCCGCGAGCGCGTGCGGGACGCGGGGATCGCATTCATGGCCGAGCTGCCACATCGCCTCGCGCCGGCCACAATTCGCCTTAAAGAGCTCATCGCCACCCGACTCGGGCCACCGCGGCTGGTAATGTGCCGCCATCGCCGCCCAGCGCCGCAGAAGAAACCAAGCCAATCTCAGCCTTCGTACCGGCGGATGCTGGTGGAGATGGTCGATTGGTGCCGGTATGTTGTGGGGCAGGAAGTGACCAGCGTTGTCGCCACGCGGCATAGTGGGCCGACGGGGAAGGGGTTCGACCATTCGCTGGTGGCGCTCGACTTTTCCGCGCCGGGCACAAGTGGCGTCGGCCCGCTCGCGCAGATCGAATACGGCGACTACGTCCAGAACACCTGGCCGGAAGTTTCGGGTTATCGCCGCCCGGCCGACTTGCAGGTGGTGTGCGAATCGGGCGTGGCATTTGTCGATCTTCCCAACACGCTCGTATGGTTCGATCGCGCCGGTCAGCATAATGAAGCGCTCGATAGTGAACGTCCCATTGGCGAGCAATTGCTACTGCACTTCCACCGCGCGGTGGCGAGCTTGGTGCTACGGTCATCGAGCCTCGATGATGCGTACCGGGCGATCACGCTGATGCTGCTGGCCGACCAAAGCGCCGCCGAGGGGCGCAGGGTGACGGCGCCGGCGAAGTAGTGGCTGAATGACCAATGACCAAGCCGAAATGACCAATTGGGGAAGGCCCAAGTGGCTTGGGTCTCGTCAAGAGGTGCGATGTTCGTAGTCTGCCTGTGTATTCACTGCCGACGGCCAACTTTCATTGGTTATTTCGGCTTGGTCATTGGTCATCTTTCTCTCGGCCCCACCCTACGTTTTTCCTCGCGAATCGAGTACGTTTTCGGCTGAAACTTCACGCCGATTTCCCCTCACCAACCGTGTGCGTTTATGGCCGCTAATATCGAACAACTCGCAATCAACACCATCCGCACGCTGGCGATGGACGCCGTTCAGGCGGCGGATAGCGGGCATCCAGGGACGCCGATGGCTTTGGCGCCGATTGCGTACAAGGTTTGGGCCGATGAGCTGAATTACGACCCCGCGGCGCCGCACTGGCCCAACCGCGATCGGTACGTGCTTTCGTGCGGGCACGCATCAATGCTTCTTTACGCGATGATCCACGTCGCTGGTATTCGCGATAACGGCGGGCCGGCGCTGCCGCTCGAGCAGATCAAACTCTTCCGCCAACTCGGGAGCCTCACGCCGGGGCATCCGGAGTACGGGCACACTGTGGGCGTGGAAACCACCACGGGGCCGCTCGGTCAAGGTTGCGGTAACAGCGTGGGCATTGCGCTCGCCGAACGCTGGCTCGCCGCGCGTTACAACAAGCCCGGGTTCGAGCTGTTTAGTTTTAACGTCTTCGTCCAATGCAGCGATGGCGATTTGATGGAAGGTGTGGCGTGCGAAGCGGCCTCACTCGCTGGGCATTTGAAGCTGTCGAACCTCTGCTGGATTTACGACGACAACAACATCACCATCGAAGGCGAAACGCATCTCGCCTTCAGCGAAAATGTCCCCACCAAGTTCCGAGGCCTGGGCTGGCATGTGGAGGAAGTGGCGGACGCCAACGACCTAGCCGCCCTCGGCAAAGCGATCGCCGCGTTCCGCAAGAACGATGCGAAGCCGACGATGATCGTGGTGAAGAGCATCATCGGCTTCGGTTCGCCCAACAAAGCCAACACCCACGGCGCCCACGGCGCGCCGCTGGGCGAAGCGGAAATCAAACTCACCAAGGCGGCCTACGGCTGGCCCGACGAAAAGTGGCTGGTTCCCGCCGAAGTGTTGTCGCACTTCCAACAATCCTTGGGCCAACGCGGTAAAGCGGCCCGACTCGCTTGGGAAAAGCTGCTGGCCGACTACACGACTAAGTATCCGGCCGAAGCGGCAGAGCTAAAACTTATGCTCGTCGGTGAACTACCGCCGGACTGGGATGCCGACCTGCCCACAGCGCCCGCCGATCCCAAAGGAACGGCCACGCGCAACTCGGGCGGCAAGGCGCTCAACGCCGTCGCGAAGCGCGTGCCGTGGCTGGTGGGCGGTTCAGCGGACCTGGCGCCTTCTACCAAGACGCTGGTCGATGGCCCCGTCGGCGATTTCGGCGCCAACAACTACGGCGGCCGCAACTTGCACTTCGGCATCCGCGAACATGCAATGGCCTCGGCCGCCAACGGCATGGCGCTCACCGGATTGCGGCCATACGTAGCGACGTTCTTTGTGTTCAGCGATTACCTGCGTCCGGCGATGCGGCTGAGCGCGCTGATGAAGCTGCCGGTGATTTATGTCTTCACGCACGATTCGATCGGCGTCGGCGAAGATGGCCCCACGCACCAACCGGTTGAACAGCTCGCCGCCGCGCGAGCGATTCCGCATCTGATCGTGCTGCGCCCCAGCGATACCAATGAAACGAGTGAAGCGTGGCGTGTGGCGATGTCGCAAACGTCCCGCCCGGTAGCGCTCGTGCTCACACGCCAAGACCTGCCGACTGTCGACCGCACGAAGTACGGTGCCGCTAGCGGCTTAGCCAAAGGTGCCTACATCCTTGCCGACGCCGCGGGCACCTCCCCGGACGTGATTTTGATGGCAAGCGGCAGCGAAGTGTCGCTCGCCTTTAGCGCCTACGAAAAGCTCACTGCCGCCGGAACGAAAGTGCGGCTGGTGAGTGTCCCCTCGATGGAGCTCTTCGCCGAGCAACCCGCCGCCTACCGCGACAGCGTGCTGCCGCCCAAGGTGACCCGCCGCGTGGCGGTGGAAGCAGGCATCCGCATGGGTTGGGATCGCCTCTTGGGCAACGACGGCAGATTCGTCGGCATGAGTGACTTCGGCGCCTCTGGCCCGTACGATAAGGTGTACGCCCACTGCGGCATCACGGTCGACGCGGTCGTCGCCGCCGCGAAAGCGTAACCGTCAAGTCGAGGATGCGGATGAACGCGATCTCCGTAGCACGGGACCATAGTCCCGTGCGAATTGAACGTCCGAGTTCGCACGGGACTTCGGTCCCGTGCTACATTCTCGCACTCTTCACAGTTGTACTTCTTTCTCCGCTCGCCAAGGCAGACGAAGACTGGCGTCGCTATTTGCCACCTAAGACGCTCGGCGTGGTCGAAGTCGCCGACCTGCCACAGGCAGAGGCGGCGCTCGCGCGGGTGGTGAAAAGTCGCGGCCTGAAACTGTTAAGCTTGGTCCAGACGATCGAAGCGGTCACCGGCCGCAAGCTGCCGCTCGATGATGGTCCGCTGGTCGTGGGGCTCGCCGAAACATCCGATCGCCCCGCCGCGCCTTTCGCGCTGCTGCCATGTCCGCTACTGGAAGAATTCGCCACAGCGGTCGGCGCTCAGCAAACGGGCCGGCTCGCGCTGTTTCGCATCGCTGGCGCCGACCTCATTGTGGTCGACGCCGGGGCGTGGGTGTTCGTCACCGCCAGTAGCGACCAAGAGCTTGCTCCGCCCGAAACGCCTGCTAATTCGGATGCGAAATTTTCTGAATCGCGTTCGACCAAAGGTTGCCTGCGACTGCACTGGACCGAATTCGGTTGGAAGCGGCTGCTCGCGCTGGCAAGCGAAGTACAAGATGAGGAAGCGGCCCAACGGCTCATACGCTTCGGCCGCGTCGGCGCTCCGAAGTCTTTGAGTGATGCAATCACTTGGCTCGCCGCGAATCGCACGTGGTTCGAAAAAATGGCGCCGATGTTCAATGTGGGGAGTGTGGGGCTGGATGTTTCGGATCCCGCACAAGTGACGCTCTCAGTCGAACTTGCGAGTACCGAGGGTATGAGCCCTGACCCCACAGCAGTGCCGCTCCAAGTACAACTGCCCGAAGCATCGCAGCCGACGATTGCGATGTTTGAATCGAAGTTTCCCCTCACCAAGTTGCCGTGCTTGGTGAACGGCTACTTGGCGCTACTAGAATGCCGCTGCGATCAACTGGAGATTCGCCGGTTCGAACGGAAGTCGTTCGCTAATTTTGCCGAGGAAGTGCAGGCCGCGACGGAGATGGTGAACGCCTGCGAATGGCGACTTCGCAGCCGAACCGCTGAGCAGCCACTGGCCGCAAATCAATCGCTGGCCGTGGCCGTCGACGATCCCGCAGCGTTTTTAGCCGCGGTCGATCAAGCCATCACACGCTGGAACGCCGCAATCGCGGCGGCGGAGTCGGAAACCAAACTCGAAGTGAAGAGCGCACCACTGAAGCGTGAGGGTTTCGTCACTGGTCGCCGATTGTCGATCAACATGGTCGCCTCAATCGGTGGTCAAACCATTCCCGAAGTGGTCGAAGTGTTTGAGAAATTCTTCGGCCCGCGGGGTGAGATGGTGTTCCGCGTGCTGCCGATCGACGAGAGGCGCGTGCTCTTCTGCGATTGGCCGGTGAAGGATTTCAATGAACTGATCGCGGAGCTGAAAAAAGCCCCGGCGGTGACGGCCAGCGCTAAGCCGCAAGCGGCAAGTGTCACCGGGGAATTGCGGCTCGACCGCTACATGGAGTGGCAGAATCAAATCAACGCCGTGTCGATGGCGGAAGTGATTGGCGCCAAGCCGTCGCGAGTGCTAACGGCGCCCGTGCCCGTGAAGTTTTGCATTTCGGCGGCGGAGGGACCACTCGTTTTGGAAGCCGATTTGCCGAACGATGCGCTCGATGCGCTGCTCGATTTCACCGCGCCCGTGAAAAACTGATTTGGAGTTGCCCGCCCGGCCGTCTATACTGAGGAACCGCCTTAGTTCGCAGCGGTTGCCAATCGCCGCGATGTGCCCTCCGCGTTCCTGCCGAGCCTTGCAGCATGTCCCTCCTCTGTGGTGGCCGAGCAATTGTCTGGCTAACGACTCTCAGCTTCATCATCGCCTGTTTTGCCCTTGGATGCGGGGGCGGCGGTCCTGCGCCGCCGTCGGGCGCCCCGCCGACGCCGGAAGTGGTGGTGGGCAAACCGCTTAAGAAAAAACTCGTTGAGTGGGACGAGTACACCGGCCGGCTGGAAGCGGTCGATTTCGTGGAAGTCCGCTCGCGGGTGAGCGGTTATCTGGTGCAGGCCCCGTTCAGCGAGGGGCAAATCGTGCAGCAAGGCGATCTGCTGGTGGTGATCGATCCGCGTCCATACCATGCGGCCATGAAACGCTCGGAGGCCGACCTTGCCGAGGCGAAAGCGAACGTGGTGAAGCTGCGCGCGGAACTGCTCCAAGCGCAAGCCCGGCAGCGTGCTGCGCAAGCGCGACTCGATTTGGCCGACAAGCAACTGAAGCGCGTCGAGACGTTGCTCCCCACCCGCGCCGTATCGCAAGATGAGTACGACGTGCAAGCCGCGCAGCGGACCGAAACTTTCGCACAGTACGAATCGAGCGGGGCCGACGTCGAAGCGGCTGGCGCGGCAATCGCCTCGGCCGAAGCGGCTGTCGAAACGGCCCATGCCGTGCTCGCGCAAGCGCGGCTAGAACTCCAGTACACTGAGATTCACGCCCCCATCACCGGCCGCATCAGCCGCAAGTACATCACGGTCGGCAACTACGTGACCGGCGGCGTGGAGAACTCGGCGCCACTGACGACCATTGCCTCGACCGATCCCATTCACAGCCACTTCGACGCCGACGAGCAAACTTTTCTCAAGTATGTGCGTCTCTCACGCGACGGAAGCCGCGCTAGTTCGCGCGACGTGAAGAACCCCGTCTACATGGCACTGTCGGATGAAAAACAGGGCTTTCCGCACCGCGGCTACATGGACTTCGTGGACAACCGCCTGGACCCCAACACCGGTTCGATGCGCGGGCGGGCGATTTTCCCCAACCCCGATGGCGCCCTCACGCCGGGTCTCTTCGTGCGGCTCCGGCTGCCCGGCAGCGGCGAGTATGAAGCCACGCTCATTCCCGACCGCGCGCTGGGTGTCGATCAATCGGAAACCTACGTCTACATCCTCGGCGCCGAGAACAAGCTCGAGCGCCGCATCGTCACACTCGGCCCGCAGCGGTTTGGCTTGCGGATCATCCGCACCGGCTTAATCGGCGATGAACAAGTAGTCCTCCGCGGTTTGCAACGCATTCGGCCTGGAATCACCGTAAAGCCGACCATCGAAGAACTGAAGCTGGACGAACGCGATGAGCTGCCAACGGAGTACGAAGCGCTACCACTCGAAAATTAACTTGTACGATGGGCTTTCAGCCCGTCGCGCTTGAGACATCATCCCGACGGTCTGCAAGCCCATCGTACGAAGAGCCCGCTGCCCGAAGAATCGTATGAAGTTCGCCCACTTCTTTATCGATCGCCCGATCTTCGCGGTGGTGGTGTCGATTTTTATTGTGATCGTGGGGGGCATTTCCTACCTGTCGCTGGCGACGGCGCAGTATCCGGAGATCGTGCCCCCCACCATTGTCGTGCGGGCCAGCTACCCGGGTGCTTCCCCAGAAGTCATCGCCGAGACGGTCGCCACGCCCCTCGAGCAGGAGATAAACGGCGTTGAGGACATGCTCTACATGTCCAGCCAGTCGACCAGTGACGGGCAGATGACGCTGACGATTACCTTCCGTCTGGGAACCAATCTCGACAAGGCCCAGGTGCTGGTGCAAAACCGGGTGGCGATTGCCGAGGCCCGGCTGCCCGAAGATGTGCGGCGGCTCGGCGTGAGCACCATCAAGTCTTCGCCCGAGATTTTGATGGTGATCCATCTTATCTCGCCCGACAAAACGTATGACCAACTCTACATCGGCAACTACGCGCTGATCCAAGTCCGCGATGCGCTCGCGCGGGTGGATGGCGTTGGCGACGTCTCGCCGTTCGGCCTGCGTGAATACAGCATGCGGGTGTGGCTCGATCCCGAGCGTCTGGCGTTTCTGTCGCTGACGCCGGGCGATGTGGTCGGCGCGCTGCGCGAACAAAACTTGCAAGTGGCTTCCGGTGTGATTGGTCAGCCGCCGACCGCGGCCGAGGGTGAGTTGCAGGTGAACGTCAACACCCTGGGGCGATTGCTGGACGAAAAACAGTTCGGCGAAATCATCGTCAAAACGGGCGAAGATGGCCGGATCACGCGCGTGCGCGATGTCGCGAGGATTGAACTGGCGGCGCGCGATTACGGCGTCAATAGCTACTTGGATAACGAACCAGCCGTCGCGATGGTCATCGCCCAGCGCCCGGGCTCCAACTCGCTGGCCACGGCTGAAGCGCTGAAAGCACGCATCGCCGAACTTTCGCAGCGGTTCCCGCCGGGGCTTGAGTACCGCATCGTCTACAACCCCACTGTGTTTGTGGATGAATCGATCAAAGAGGTGATGAAGACCCTCTTTGAAGCGGTGGTGCTGGTGGTGATCGTGATCCTCATCTTCCTGCAGAACTGGCGGGCGAGTTTGATTCCGCTGCTGGCGATCCCGGTGTCGCTCATCGGCAGCTTCGCGGCGCTGGCGGCGTTCGGGTTCACGCTCAACATGTTGTCGCTCTTCGGCATCGTGTTGGCAATTGGCATTGTGGTGGACGACGCAATCGTGGTGGTCGAAAACGTCGAGCGGCACATCGCCGCCGGGCTGTCGCCGCGGATGGCGTCGTACAAAGCGATGGATGAAGTCACCGCCGCGGTGATCGCCATCGCCGCCGGCCTTTCGGCGGTGTTCATTCCCACCGCATTCGTCTCCGGCATCTCCGGGCAGTTCTACCGGCAATTCGCGGTGACCATTTCCGTCGCAACGCTTATCTCGGCGTTCAATTCACTCACGCTCAGCCCCGCGATGTGCGCGCTCCTGTTGCAGCCGCACGGCGCCAAGAAGGATTGGTTCGCGCGGCTATGGGACACCCTCTTTGGCTGGTTCTTCCGGCTCTTCAACAAAGGGTTCGAATGGCTCGGCGATACCTATGCGCGGATCGTCGGCCGGCTGGTCCGCGTGGCCATTCTGCCGCTCGCCGTTTATGGTCTCTTGATCTTTACCGCCGGATACGGGTTCCTGCATGTGCCGACGGGCTTCATTCCCGCGCAAGACAAAGGCTATTTGATCATCGCGATTCAGTTGCCAGATGGCGCCTCGCTCGAACGGACCGACCGCGTGGTGAAGCAGGCGACCCAGATGGTGCTCGACACGCCGGGCGCCGAGCACGCGGTTTCGTTCGTTGGTTTCTCCGGGGCCACCCGCGCGAACAGTCCCAACGCGGGGGCGATCTTTGTCGTTCCCAAGCCGTTTGGGGCCGAGAATCGGCCGAACCTCTTCGCGCTGTTGGGTGAATTGCAGGGCAAACTCGCCACGATCACCGAAGCCGATATCTTCGTCATCCCGCCGCCCCCCGTGCAAGGTTTGGGCACGGGCGGGGGATATAAATTCTTGGTGCAAGATCGCGCCGGCGTCGGGCCGGTCGCACTGCAAGAGGCAACCGACCAGCTGGTCGGCGCGTGTTACCAAAGCCCGCAGCTCGCGCGGGTGTTTTCAACCTTCCGCGCTTCCACGCCGCAGTTGTATGCCGACGTGAACCGCGTGAAGGCACAGATGCTCAAAGTCCCCGTCGGCAACGTGTTCGAAGCGCTCCAGGCGTACCTGGGCTCAATCTACGTGAACGATTTCAACCTGTTCGGCCGCACGTACCAGGTGCGTGTCCAGGCGGACCAGGAGTTTCGCGATCAGGCCGAGGACATCCAGCGGCTCAAAACGCGCAGCACTACAGGCGCGATGGTGCCGCTCGGTTCACTGGTGGACGTGAGCTGGCGCAGCGGCAGCGATCGCGTGGTGCGGTACAACATGTACCCCGCCGCCGAAGTGCAGGGGGATACCGCGCAAGGTTTTAGCACGGGCGACGCAATGCAGGAGGTCGAACGCCTTGCAGCGGAACTCTTGCCCCCTGGGATGGGCATCGAGTGGACCGAAATCGCGTATCAGGAGCGCCTCGCCGGTAACACCGCCATCTATATCTTCCCGCTGTGCGTGCTGTTCGTGTTCCTGGTTCACTCGGCCGAGTATGAAAGCTGGCTGCTGGCGCTCGCGATCATTCTCATCGCACCAGTCTGCTTGCCCTTCGCACTGTACGGCGGGTTCTTCCGCGGGTTTGCGAACGACCTGGTAGCGCAGATTGGCTTCGTGGTGCTGATTGGTCTGTCGGCAAAGAATGCGGTCCTGATTGTCGAGTTCGCCAAGCAACTGGAAGAGCAAGGCCACGACCGCTTCAGCGCCGCCGTGGAAGCGTGCCGCCTGCGGTTGCGCCCGATCTTGATGACCTCATTCGCATTCATCTTGGGCGTAGTGCCAATGGCCCTCGCCACCGGCCCCGGCGCCGAAATGCGGCAGGTCCTCGGCACGGCCGTCTTCAACGGCATGACCGGGGTCACGATCTTCGGGCTGTTTTTAACTCCGGCGTTCTATGTGGTCCTGCGCCGCTGGGGGAAGCTGCCGACCCATGGCCACGCGACGCCTGAAGCTGCGTCCCATGAGCCCCCGAAATCAGTCGAGGGCTGATGACGAGTGCGCATCACGCGCTCGCTTCCACAATCAGCCGTTTCATATCGCGCACCGCTTGCTCAAGCCCGACCATAATCGCACGGGCGATGATGCTGTGCCCGATATTCAGCTCGCACATTTCAGGCAGCGCCGCCACCGGTTGCACATTGCGGTAAGTGAGTCCGTGGCCCGCATGCAGTGTAAGACCAAGTTGCCGCACCAATTTGCCGGCATCCTGTAGAACCTTCAGCGGTTCCGCGGCGGCGTGCTTTGCCGAAGCGTGCGCGTAAACGCCCGTGTGCAGCTCCACCGCTTCCACGCCAATTTTCGCAGCCGCTTCAATCTGCTTTGGATCGGGATCGATGAAGAGACTCACGATGATCCCCGCCCCGCGTAACTGTTCGCACGCGGAGGCGACTTGGTCGTAGCAGCCGGCGACATCGAGGCCCCCTTCGGTGGTCACTTCTTCGCGGCGTTCCGGCACGAGCGTCGCTTGGTGCGGATGCGCTTCGCACGCAATCCGCAGCACATCGGCGGAGCAGGCGAGTTCCAGATTCACCGGCACGGCGACCGTTTCCATCAGCACCCGCACGTCGCGGTCCTGAATATGCCGGCGGTCTTCGCGCAGGTGCAGCGTGATGCCATCCGCCCCGCCGAGTTCCGCCAGCGTG
Source organism: Pirellulales bacterium (assembly GCA_022841705.1). GTDB lineage: Bacteria > Planctomycetota > Planctomycetia > Pirellulales > Lacipirellulaceae. Next base: position 830,620 of record JALHQZ010000001.1, on the reverse strand, counting down.
GCCGCCCACGCCGGGTCGGGCTCGTTCGTCTTGCGCGCTTCGCGGACGGTGGCGACGTGATCGATGTTAACGCCGAGTTTGGCCAAGGGAGTGGACAGGGGGCAGAAGGCAGGGGGCAGTAAATCCAGCTTCTATTCCAACCCACTGCGGCCCGTTTCGCAATGCCTCGGTGGATCGTTCCGGTTGTTCCGATTAGCCGTAGCCCAGCAGCGACGTGTGTTGCCCGCACGCAACGGAATTTGCGTTGGATTTTCCGCCGGGAAACAACCCAAAGCCGTGACCGGCCCCTGACCGATCTGTAAGCTAACTTTGGACGTCGCCCGCTCTCGCAGAGGGACCCGGCGCGGGGAAATGGGGTTCGGCGCCGCCGTATAAACATCTTCGAATCGGAAGCTGCTGTGATGATGAGTTGCCGTGAACTGGCTGAGCGAATTGAGGAGTTGCAACCTGAGGCGACGGCCCAGGATGTGGCCCGGCTCTGTTTGCTGCTGTCGAACAACTGTGGCGACCTTGACGAGTTGGCCGACCGCAACCGCCTGCAATCTGCCTGGAAGCAAACCGGCCTCAAGTTGCAACTGGCGACCGACCAACACGCGGCGATGACCCAGGAACTTGAGGAGCTCGCCAAGAGCGACCCCAAAACCTTCACCCACGAACAAATCTGGGTGCTCATCCGGGCGATCAAAGTGCAGAGCCAAATTCTACAGCTCTACGTGGGGCATCCGCTGATCGACGTTTAGTCACGATAGGAGCCGCCCCCTTTACACGGAGAACGTCAACGGAATCCACGGGGCGGCGGAGTTGACTCAACTCCAATTGGAGATTTTTCCCCGGCGCCCCCTGGACTGCGTTGCCCGTTTTCCAAAAACAAAGCGGGGCTCCTTTGGGTCTTGGGGTGGTGGTTGCTCCGCCGGGACGTTCCTATAATGGGAACATGTCCGATCGCTCCGCCGTTACCACTCGCCCGCGACTTCCCGAATGGCTGCGGGTTAACGTGCCGAGCGGGCCGCAATTGGCGATTTTTAATCGCACGCAGGATGCCGTCGAGACCAACGCCCTGCATACGGTGTGCGAAGAGGCCCGCTGCCCGAACATTCACGACTGCTGGAGCCACGGGACGGCCACCTTCATGATCGCGGGTAAAGAATGCACCCGCGGCTGCCGGTTCTGTTCGGTCGAGACGCTCAAAAAACCGGCGCTGCCGGAGCTCGATGAGCCTGAGCATTTGTCCGACGCGGTCGAGCGAATGAATCTGGACCACGTCGTTATCACCGTCGTGAACCGCGATGATATGCCGGATGGCGGTGCCGATCACTACCGCCGATGCGTCGCCGCGGTGCACGCTCGCCGGCCCGCGACGTCAATTGAACTTCTGTCGAGCGATCTCGCCGGCAATCGAGAGGCGCTTTCGCACCTGCTGCACGAAACGCCGCTGGCCGTGTTCGCCCATAACGTCGAGTGCGTGCCGCGGCTCGACAAAGACGTGCGCGACCCGCGGGCGTCTTTCCAGCAGAGCTTGCAGATCTTGCGTTGGGCGCGCGAACTGGCGCCGCAGGTGGTCACGAAAAGCAGCTTGATGGTGGGGCTCGGCGAGACGGATGACGAAGTGGTCGAAGCGCTCAAGCTCCTACGCACCGCCGAGGTGGAACTTCTCACCATCGGCCAGTATCTCACCCCCGGCAAACCTGGCGAACGCTTTTTGCCCGTCGCCCGCTACGTACCGCCGGAGACTTTCGACGCCTGGACCACCACCGCGTACGACCTCGGCTTCCGCGGCGTGGCGGCCGGCCCGCTGGTGCGCAGCAGCTACCGCGCCGCCGAGTTGCTCTCCGCCGCCCGCGCGGGAAGAATAGAGCGGTAAGCGGGCGAAGCATTGGTTAGCGAAACCAAGATTCTGCATCCCGAACTCCGCATTCCGCTTTTTTCTTCATGCTCCTCCCCAAATACAACCTCCGCACGGCGCTCGCGGTGATGAGTGCGTTTGCGGTCTTCTCGGTCGTGCTGGCCGAGGCGGTGCGGGGCAAACCGTGGGCGGTGGGGTTCACGATCGGAGCGCTCAGCATCCCGCTGCTGCTGGTGATTTGCGCGCTGTTCTATCTCGCGTGCCGAGTGATTCGCCGCGGGAAGACGGGAGAGGGGCGTTCGCCATGAAGTGCTGGCAAATCGCTCGGTTGATGCTGTTATCGATTGCGATGGTGAGCCCAGCAAGCGCTGAGGATCTGCTGACAGTGGAGTTGCCCGCACGGGTAGCACCCAAAATTATGCCGTTTTCCAAGCAAAGTGGGTTGCATCTCGCTTGTTTCTCCGCAGCGCCCAAGAGCGCCGGCTACCGCCCAATCGAATGCACAATCAATGCGCGAAAGACCAAGCCGGTAGATCGCCAGTTCACGATTCGGTTCTTCATTCGTACATGGAGCCAGAACAACCAGAAGATTATCACGGTCGAGCAAAGTGGCGAGCTTGCGGCAGGAGCCAAGCAATCGTCTGTTGCTTTACGGTTGCCCCAACCCGGAAACTGGGATTATGGTGGTGTCGAAGTATTCGTGGATGGCCGTCGCGATGATGAACTCTGCCAGGAGTATCTTTCTACGAACACTAATCTGGGGCCGACGGGGGTAATGCCCGAGTTTCAGATTATGCGAATTGAAACTCGTGGGTCGCCACCCATGCTTCAAAGTTTTTTTGGTGATTTCGCAACAGCCGCGCTAGAACGTTATCAGCAATCATTCCAACAGCAAGCGTTTCAAGGGACTGCTAACGTTCTTGAACATGCAACGCTCAGCGGACTCACGGTTGAAGACATCCAGGCGTCGTTGCAGATGATGCCTCTCGATTACACCACGTACGACGCCGTGGTGATAAGCAAACGGGAACTGGAAGCGTCAGCCAAAAACTCGCCTGAATTGCTTGAAAAACTACTGCGCTGGGTCGCGTCCGGCGGACAACTCTGGATCGAGGGTTTCGGCGAGCCGCCCGAAAAGCTGGCTGCGACGGTTGATCTTCTTCCACACTTCAGTGGTTGGCGCACCACTTCACTCCCGGCGAAACCAGCCTTTGGTCCAAATGGCCTCGATTGGGAACGGGTCCAACCCAAGCAGCCCGATACGCCGCTGGACGCCGCATCGGCGCCACTGAACGCCGATTCAAGCGACTGGTATCTCAAACGCCGTTGGGGTTTTGGTGAGATTTACGTCTTTCATTCCAACTGGAGCGATCTCTCAAGTTCTACCGTACGCCAGAATCGGGGCTTGATGCAAGCGATCGTCAACGACACCGTCGCCCACTGGCGATCCCGCGCCTGGGCCCCGCGCCACGGCCTCCAGCCCGACGCCGCCAACAGCGAATACTCCACCTTCCTCATCCCCGGGGTGGGCCTCGCGCCGGTCCTGGAGTTCGAAATCCTCATCACGCTGTTCGTGCTGATCATCGGGCCGCTCAACTATCTGCTGCTGCGGGCGTATGACCGGTTGCATTTGATGGTCCTCACCACGCCGCTGTGTGCGCTCGTCGCGTCGGCGGGGCTGTTCGGGTACGCGGTGATCGCCGATGGCTTTGGCGCCAAGGCGCGGCTGCGCAGCGTCACGCTGCTCGATCAAGCCTCCGGCGAAATGGCGAATCTCGGCCGGGTCTCGCTGTACGCGGGCATCACGCCCAGCGAAGGCCTCAGCGTGCCGGCCGACACGGCGATCTACCCCATCCTCCCCGGCTGGAATGAAAACTCCCCGAACGAAGTCCGCCAGCCGCCGAAAGAACTCGTCTGGACCGATACCGAGCAGCGGCTGACCGAGGGTTGGATCCCTTCCCGCACCACCGCCCAGTATTACACGCTCCGCGCGAACCAAACCGAACGTAAGCTGCGCATCGTCGCCGCCCCCGATAAAGTGCGTGTCACCAACGAGCTCGGCGCCGAGATTGAGTGGCTCTTCGTCAACGACGACGCCAACCAAACCTGGATCGGCCCCAAACTCGCCGTGGACGCCAGCGCGCAGCTCAAACCGATCGCCAAGCTCGACGCCGTGGGCCAATTCCGCGAACTCTGCCTCGCCGCCGACCCGCAGTTCCCGGCCGGGTACGACAGCAACATGTCCGTCAACAATCCGCGAAATCGCCGCGGTCTGCGCCGACAAGCAAACGGCACGTGGCAGCCACTCGACTACAGCAACATCGCCGCCGGCAACAGCCTGATGGAGCAGTACCTCGACGAGCTCAGCGGCCTCACCGGCGCCGAAGCCCTCAACCTTCCCCCCCGCACCTACGTCGCCATTACCGCCAAACCGACCGAACAACCCGTCCCGCTGAAAGACGCCGTACAACTGAGCGGGTTTCACGTGATGGTCGGCCGCTGGTGACGGGAAAGATTCCGGGTGGCTGGGGTCGAGACCCCAGCGGCGCCGCGAACCAACTTCACCACGGCTGGGGGCGGCTGCCGCCGACCCCAGCCACCCCGCCGCGCAAATCCGCGTCCTCTATTTTTTATAGAATGAAGGCAACACACCCGCAAATCGAACTTCGCAACCTGCATCGGTGGTTTGGTTCCACTCATGCGGTGAATGATATTTCGTTCGAGGTGGCCGCAGGCGAAGTGTTTGGCTACATCGGGCCGAACGGAGCGGGCAAAACCACCTCGATGCGGATTCTCTCCACGCTCGATGAACCGCACAGTGGCGATGCGTTTGTCGATGGGTTCAGCGTGCTGGAAGACCCCGACCGGGTGCGCAGTCGCCTTGGTTTCATGCCCGACTACTACGGCGCCTACCAAGACGTGAATGTCCGCGAGTATCTCGACTTCTTCGCCCGCGCCTACGGCCTGCGCGGCGGCGAACGCAAACGGGCCATCGAGTTCGCAATGGATTTTACGGAGCTGCATCCACTGGCGACCAAGCCAATCGATGGCCTCTCGAAAGGGATGAAGCAGCGGCTCTGCCTAGGCCGCACAATGATTCACGACCCCAGCGTGATGGTGCTCGACGAACCCGCCGCGGGGCTCGACCCGCGGGCCCGCATCGAACTGCGCGAGATGATTCGCCGCCTCGCCGACCTCGGCAAAGCGATCCTCATCAGCTCGCACATTCTCACCGAGCTCGCCGAGATGGTGGACAAAATCGGCATCATCGAACAAGGTCGCCTGCTGGCCGTCGGCTCCGTCGCCGAGATCAGCGCCCGCGTCACGCCCGACAGCATCGTGCGCATCCGCCTGCTGGAAGAAGCGCAGTCGCTGGCCAAGTGGCTCGAATCACACGATCACGTCGCCGACCTTGAGGCCAACGGCGCCCAACTCAAATTCCGCCATGCCGGCGGCGAAGCGGAACAGGCAGAGCTATTGGCCAAAATCATCGCCGCGGGTTTTCGGCCGGTGGAGTTCGCTACCCAAACCAAATCGCTCGAAGATGTGTTCCTCCAAGTCACCAAAGGCCGCGTGCAGTGACAAGATCGCCACGTGTGTCGCGCCTTAAAATCACGTTCCCTAATATTACGCACTCCCAGCATTTGCTTGAGGGATGTGGCAATGTGGCGCCTGTGGCAAAGGTCAAGTCGGATTTGTACCCACTTTGTCGCCCCGAAAGCTGCGTAAGCCCGCACGCTTAACCAAATTAACGATGCTCAACACCGTCGCCAAAACGTTCACCGCAATCGACCCCTGGCTTGAATGGCTCGGCGATCGGCTCAATCCGCTGCTGGTGAAAGAGACCCGGCAAGCGCTGAAAAGCCGGCAATTCACGCTGTGGTTTGTGTTGATGCTCATTGCGAGCTGGCTGATCACCATCGGCGGCGTGGCGATCATCGGGCCAAGCATTTCGTTCGTCTCCGCCGGCGGTTATTTGCTGCTGGCGTACTTCTTCGCGCTCGCCGTCCCACTGGTGATTGTCGTGCCGTTCACGGCGTATCGTTCGCTCGCTGCGGAACTGGAAGACAACACCCGCGACCTGTTGGAAGTTTCGACCCTCTCGCCGTACCAAATCATCAACGGCAAACTGGGCAGCGCGGTGGTGCAGATGCTGGTGTATCTGTCGGTCCTCGCCCCGTGTCTCGCGTTTACGTATCTACTGCGTGGCGTTGATCTGCCAACGATCGCGCTCTTGCTGAGCATGGCGGTGTGTTCGTCGCTCGCCCTCTCGCTCATCGGCCTGTTGTTTGCCGCCGTCACCCGGCAAAGATACGCGCAGGTGGTGCTGTCGATCATTCTCGCGGGCGCTCTCTTCCTTGCGCTCTGGGGATTGCTGATGAGCGCATGGGCAATCACTAATTACGGGGCGTGGTTTGCCGCCGATGAAACGAAGATCGTTATCGCCGCGATCTCCTCAGCCTTCATCACAACGTTCGCATTGCTTTATCTAACTGCCGTAAAACTGGTGACGTTTGCGAGTGCCAACCGTTCGACAGCATTGCGGTGGGCGATGGTCGCGCAGCAAGCGGCTTTTCTGGCGTGGGTCGGTGGGATTCTTGCGGCAGACAACTTCAGTGACGTCAATCAAGCGGCGCCGGGGTGCGGGATTGTTGCCGGGATTTACTGGCTGGTGATGGGCTCACTCTTGACCGGGGAATCGCCCACGCTTTCCCGCCGCGTTCGCCGCGATTTGCCGCAGAGCACACTGGGACGTATGCTACTCGGCCTCTTTAGTCCCGGACCCGCTTCGGGATACTTGTTCGTAATCGCCAACCTGCTCACCGTCGCCGTGCTGTTTTTGATCGGTCTCTCCTTGCGCGGTGGCATCTTCAACTCCAGTGTCACGGGCCCTCGGCCGAGCAACGTCAGCGCAGCAACGTTCTTGCTCCTCGGTCTCTCCTACGTCGCCATCTACCTCGGCATCGGCAAACTGCTGATTTCAGCGGCGCGCAGAGTTGCCATCGTCACCATGCTCGGCAGCTTCCTGATTCACGTCCTCCTGGTCCTCGCCTCCTGCGGGGTGCCGGTACTCTTGCAGCAATCAATCTCCTGGCTCCGAAGCCCGAATTACACCTACCTGCAACTGCCGAACGCCGCATGGACATTGAGCGATTTGCTCGACGATGATCTCACTTCCCTGCAGTGGATGACCGCCGTGCTCATCGTCCCCGCTGTCGCCGCTTGTATGTTCCTGGTGAACCTGCTGTTCGCCGCCCGAGAAGCCGACCAACAGCGCGTCGCCGCCCCCGAACGCGTGGTGCAAGACGACCTCGAACTCGCCCCGCCACCGGAACTCAAACCCCAAAACCCGTGGGAAGAACCCGAGCCCGCCTAACGCCCGATGGAAGCGGATAGTAACGCAATCGGCGGGATATCGGACCGGATGAGCCATTTCACTTTCCCGAAGTCTCTGGTGGATTCTGGGCCGTTTTAGGGCTGGGTCCGGTTGTAACGAAGAAATCGATTGTCCGCCGAGTGCCGGTGATCCTGCTCATCGAGGTTATGCGGAGTCGATTGACATCACGTAGCACTCGTGGAACGAGTGCCATCGCCGCTACCTGGAGCAGCCGAGATGGATCTCAAATCCTTGCTAACGAGCGCGCTAGTTTCCCTGCCGATGGCAGTTTTTGCGGCGGCGGATTCGCCCCTTGCTGAAGCAATCAAGATTGAAGGCGAAGTCGCCCTGCTGAGCGAGCAAGTCTCGCCTAATCAGCCGTTGCTCGATGCAGCGGTCAATCCGGCCAGTTATCTCGGCGGGGACTTTATCGGCGGCTTCCTACCACCGCGTAAGTGCTGCGATCCGTTTTGGTATGCCGGCGCCGAAATTGTGTTTGTCGATATCGACGCGAAGTCGGGGGGGTCGATTATCCTTTCGCAGCTCGATAACACCGCGCCCGGTGTTTCCACCGTCGGCTTTCGTGATGGCGACGGATTGAGCGAAACCGGCTACGCGCCGCGGATGTGGGTCGGCCGCCGTCTCGGTGAGAGTTGGGCCGTCCAGGGCCGCTACTGGAACCTTAGCCAGAACGACTCGTTCACACCCGCAATCAACCCCGCGATACCGCCGGTCGGCACAAACTTCGCCACCTACACGGAAGCCGATCGGCTGGAAGCGTACACCATCGACATCGATGCCGTCCGCAGCACCTACTACAACGCGTGGAAGTTCGATACTTTTGTTGGCGCCCGTCATGCGTCGTTCGGCATCGACTCGCAGATTCATGGCTTCGGTGTCTTCACCACCGGAAACTTCACGAACATCTTCCTGGCGAACGGCAGCAGCTTCGATGGCACGGGCGTCACCTATGGTCTCGCCGCCCGCCGCAGGTTAGCCAGTACTCACGCCCACCTGTATGTGAGTGCCCGCGGCGCCGCCTTAACGGGGCAAACCGATTCGTACGGTCGTGCGGCAGGCACGATTGCCAGCTCACCGAGCGCGCCGCTTGTGGGCGCCGCGACCGTAACTCGAAACAATGCGGACGCCGACTTGTGCATGGCCGAGATTCAGCTTGGCATCGAGTGGAACTACGGCCTACGCTGCTTGCCGGCCAACTTCTTCTTCCGCACCGCCTACGAGTACCAAGACTGGAACATCAAAGGTCGACCAACCGGCGGCGCCGGCTTCGGCGGTACGATCGGTGAACTCGACACCAGCAGCTTCGCCGCGGCAGGCATCGGCGACATGCAGCTCAACGGCGTGGCGATCGCGACCGGCCTCACGTGGTAACAAGTACGTTGGGATTCGCGACCTAACGCGATTCTCGGAGCAGTGAACACGACACCCTCCTCAACTGCCATTTGAGTGGAGTGGCCATCGGGTTCAATTCGCGGCTTGCGAGTTTGCGAAGGACTCCAGATCGTTCATCGACTGGGCCAGCTTCACATCGACACCGCATTGAATCAGCCCCGCCAACGCACCGCCGCCAAGCACGTGCGTCGTTAGCTTGTGGGTCGGCTCGACCAGTTGCTGGCGATACGCAGTGTAGAACTCTGCCGCGCTGTGCGTCGTGTGCGTCACGCTGAGGCACGTCAGCCGAGGAGCTTTAAGCTTCACCGCGTCGGCAATTTCCGTTAGCGGCAATCCTGCTCCGGCAAGCCACGTGTTCCAGCCCGCGCGTTGCAGGGTCAGCTCGGCGAAGCGGATCGGCACCTCCGCAAAGTCGCCATGCGGCGTGGCCAACAGCGCGAGCGGAGCGCTTGGTTCTGGCGCCGGGATCCAGCGCCGCAATTCGTGTTGGCACTCAATTACCACTTGGCACGCGCGACGCTCTTGATGAACTTGAATCTCGCCGCGACTCCAGCCTTCGCCAATTTCGTAGAATACCGGCCTGACTAACTTGTCCGCGATATCAGCGGGCGTGCAGCCGGCCTGATAATAACCCAACAGCAATTCGCGACACTCCGCAGAATTGCCGGCCAACAGCGCCGCCAATAGCGCCCGCTGAGATTCCGCCAAGTCGCAGCGCGTCCGCTGGGCGACCATCCCCAGCACTTCCGGATGCGTCAGTTCTTGGCCCGTCTCCCGCACCATCTCCACTACGGCCGAGAGTGCCAGTTTGCGGTGGCCCCCCAAGGTTTTTCCAGCCGATAGGCGACCCGAGTCAACCCAGCGTTTGACGCTTGATTCACTCACGCCGAGCGCGAGCGCCACTTGTTTGGGGGTGAAGGTCGAAGTCATTCGCCGTGGTCCATTCGGTCGGACCGGTTGCCGGAGGCGCAGCACGCGGATCTTGCGTGAAGTAACTCTCTGCCATGATGGCAGTTCAGTGAAATATAGGCTACGTCTAGGGGGTGACCAGTCGCGTTTTTCCGAGATTTTCGCAGGGTGGCCGTGACAATTCGGCCGGCTCCGCGCTACAATGACGCCGGTAGCGACCCTCTTTTCGTGGGCTCCGTCGGATTCGGCAACGGGGGCCCTTACCGTTTTCCGCAAGCTTTTTCAGGAGAACCCCGGCATGGCGACGATGGCCCCTAAACAAACCCGACCGCAGGTGCGGCAAACCCAATGCTTTATCGGAGGCAAATGGCTCCCCGCTGCCAGCGGCAAGACGTTCGACACCATCAACCCGGCCACCGAAGAGGTGATCGCCGAGGTGGCCGAAGGGGATGCCGATGACGTGGACGCCGCTGTCGACGCCGCTCGCGAAGCATTCGACCGGGGCCCGTGGTCGACCATGGACGCCCGCGACCGGGGCCGGCTAATGAACAAGTTGGCCGACCTGATCGAAGCCGAAATCGATGAGTTGGCCGCCTTGGAATCGCTCGATAACGGCAAACCAATTCGCGACGCTCGGAATGCTGACTTCCCTCTGGTCGTCGATTGTCTCCGCTACTACGCCGGCTGGGCCGACAAAATCCATGGTCAAACGATTCCCGTTCGCGGCGATTATTTTTGCTACACGCGCCGCGAGCCGGTCGGCGTGGTGGGACAAATCATCCCCTGGAATTTCCCCGCACTGATGACCGCGTGGAAGTGGGGCCCCGCGCTGGCGGCCGGCTGCACCATCGTGATGAAGCCCGCCGAGCAAACGCCGCTCACCTGCCTCCGTATGGCGCGGCTGGCGCAGAAGGCGGGCATTCCGGACGGCGTGATCAACGTCGTCCCCGGCTACGGCCCGACTGCTGGCGCGTCGATCGTGCGTCATCCCGGCGTCGATAAAATCGCGTTCACCGGTGAAGGCTCCACCGCGAAAATCATTCAGCGCGAAGCGACCGAGACGATGAAGCGGACCACGTTCGAACTTGGCGGCAAGAGCCCGAACGTCATCTTCGCCGACGCCGACATGAACGCCGCCATCGCCGGCGCGCATTTTGGTCTCTACTTCAACCAAGGCCAATGCTGTTGCGCCGGTAGCCGCGTCTTCGTGCAGGATAAGGTATACGATCAGTTCTGCGAACAGATTGTTAAGCGAAACGGCCAGCGCCGCCTGGGCGACCCACTCGATCCGCAAACCGAGCAAGGCCCGCAGGTGGACCAAGCGCAGTTTGACAAGATCATGAAGTATGTCGAGTACGGCAAGCAGGATGGCGCCAAGTGCCTGACCGGCGGCAAGCGCTTCGGTAGCAAAGGCTACTACGTCGAGCCGACACTCTTCGCCGATGTGACCGACGATATGCGCATCGCCACCGATGAAATCTTCGGCCCGGTGATGAGCGTGCTGAAGTTCAGCGATGTCGATGAAATCGTCGACCGCGCTAACAACACGGAGTTCGGCTTGGCCGCCGCCGTCTGGACGCGCGACATCGCCAAAGCCCACCGGTTCGCCGCCAAGGTGCGGGCTGGCACGGTCTGGGTGAACTGCTACGACGTCTTCGACGCCGGCGCCCCCTTCGGCGGCTTCAAACAGTCCGGCATCGGCCGCGAACTGGGCGAAGCGGGTCTCGCGAACTACACCGAATCGAAAACGGTGACGGTCTCGATGACGTAAAAAAGTTGTACGATGGGCTTTCAGCCCGTCGCGCAGGAAGTAGAAACATCAATAGCCGGATCGCCGCGCGATCCGGCTATTTTTGTTGTTAACCTTCCACGATCATCGTCACCTGGAGAGCTGTGTCAGCTAGCACCCCAACTTCTCAAGCCGCTTCCACGTTCGCCCCGAACTCTTCCGATGCGGCATCGTTCTCGAACGGCATGAAGGGGGTCAACCATGACGGCGCTACTGCTCCTGCGAGCAACCGCGATCAGCAGCGAGGGCTCGTCGGCCGGTGGTGAATTGCCGACCGGCCCTTCAATTGTCAGTGATAAATTACTGACCGACGAACCCGCGGCCGAGGAGATTGGCTATTCATTACAGCCAACTCCTTGCCCGCCGCCAACACCGCCAGCAATTCCGCCGATAACCTTGCTCAAGCCGACCAGTCGGCTGAAGGTCTTTGGCGCCGTTGATGCGCTCATGGTGGTCAGCACGAGCCGTCCTTTCCCTTCCGGCACGCCGCTCTTCTTATTACCCGATTCGCCCTTCGGGCTCGACACCAATACGTTCGATCTTCACGCCCGCCAGAGTATGCTCGGAGCGGTATGCACGGGACCGGAGGTCGGCGCGTTTCAATCGGGAGGCCAGATTCTCACGTTCCTGCAGAACGATAATCTTTCCGCGGACGAATACGGCCTATTGGTCTACTACGCCTACGGTGAATTGAAGAACGAAGACTGGCGGTTCGCGGCGGGCTTGCAGCAGGACGTGTTCAATCCGGTGAGCCCAACCATTGTATATCTCACCAAAATGTACGCCTCGGGCAACACCGGCTCGTACCGCGGGCAGTTGCGCGCCGAGCGATTCCTACAACAACAGCGCGACTTTGGCATCACGCTGCAGGGCGCCTTGAGCGAACCCATCTCCACGTTGGTCACTGGCAATGCGGGCCGGATCGAAGAAGATAATGGCTGGCCGAATGTCGAGTCACGTGTGGAGTTCGGGTTTGGCGAGCTGAGCGACTTCCGCGGCGCTAAGGCCCGCCCCATCGAGCTGGCTTCTCGTCCGTCGTGGGAGAAATACGGACCACACGCACGCTGTTGGGCAATCCCAACAACCTGCCGCCGAGAGCAACCATCACCACTTGGGGCCTCGGCTCCGATGTGGAGTGGCGGCCCCTCACGTGGTACGGCGCCCGGGGTGAATTTTTCGTCGGCGAGGGCCTCGGTGAATACAACGGCGGCGTGCTGCAGAGCTACAACTCCAGCACCTTCGCAGATGTGCGCACCGCAGGCGGATTCGGCGAGGTATTCGCGTACTTCACCGAAAAGTTCCACGTTCATTCCGGCTACGGCATCGATAACCCCCTCGACCGCGACTTGGCAGTCACCCAAATCAATCGCAACGAAACGTATTTCGTCAACTTTGTGTACGATTTCAGCCCCACAGTGCAACTCGGGCTCGAGGTTGACTATCGCCGAACCGATTACACGCAATTCCAGCAGGATGCGCTGCTCGATAGCGATGCCCTGATCGTGGCGTCGCGGTTTTTATGGTCGTTCTGATGGCTGCCAATCTTCCTTAGCAGCCATCGCCGCCGCCAGGGCACGCACAACTTGGGTGGAACACATAAAACCCGGCGCTGCTGCCGTGCGTTCCCACTTCGCGGCCGACCGGGCGCTCTCCGCCGAAGTGGCGCCAGAGAGTCGCGCGTCATCGTACTGCGTCTTCAATCGGCGGTACCGCGCGAGCTTTGCTTCCCGGGCGGTCGGTAAACGACTAGCGGCCTGGGTCACGGCCGGCGCCGGCTGCACGCGACCTTCCAGCATCGTACCCCACACGGCGATCTCCTTGAGTTTGTCCGGCGAGACATCGAACGGACTCTGATCAAGAATCGTCAGATTCGCAAACTTCCCTAACTCAATCGAGCCGACCTCGCGCTCAAGCTGAATCGAATAGGCGGCGTCGATTGTAATCGCCCGCAGCGCTGCTTCCACAGAAACGCGATGCTCCGGTCCAGCAACTTCGCCCTCGGCGGTGAGGCGGTTCACTCCGGCCCACACCAACTGCATTGGCTTCGCGGGGGCCATCGGCATATCGGAGTGAAACGACATCGACATCTTGTTGCGTTGCACGTCGCCCAACGGGACCATATTCTTGGAACGTTCCGGGCCGATCCCCAACAGCGCATACCTGCCGGCGAGCGCAGTGACGTAGTACGGATTCGCACTGACAATCGCGCCCAACTTCGCGGCGCGATCGACCTGCTCGGGCTTCGCAAAGCCAAAATGCACGATCACCGTGCGGTGATCGGGCCGGGGCTTGCGCGCTTGAGCTTGCTCCAGGTTATCGAGCAGCACCTGGAGCCCCGCGTCGCCATTGTTGTGAACATGAATCTGGTAACCGGCGTCCCAGTAGCTTTGAAACGCGAAGCCAAACACCGGCGGGTCCATAATCCACGCCCCGTGATGGCCATCGGTGTAACCCTCCGCCATCATCATTAGTTGGCTGTAAATGGCGCCGTCGGTCAGCAGTTTTACCTGCTTCGGCAGGAACCGGGTCCGTCCGCTCCCCCAGGAGAGCACTTGCTCGGTATCGACGATCAACTTCTCGGGCTCACCCGCATTGCGCGCGGCGAACGTTTTTCCATCGGCAATAAAGTAATGGTTGAACGGCGTCTGGTCGTCGCTGTAGACCGCGTTGATCGCGTCCTGCATCGGCTTCGAGAAGAATCCCCCCGGCTCGCACGCCACGGTGATTCCATTGCGATGGTAGTAGTCCTCCGTGAACTGCAGCCCGCGTTTGAACAGCTCCGGCGTGGCGATCACCGGAGCGATCTTGCCGAGAATTGCGAGCGCTGCCTGCTCGTAGAAGTGCCCTTTTTTGAAGTCGAGTTGGGCCTGAGCACTCGCCGGCAAACTGGCGACGAAGGCCTCATCGATCCCCGCATTCTTGAGCGCGAGGGAGTTCAAGTAAAACTCGTGACAAGAACGGTGCCAAACGATCACCGGAAAATCGGGCGCCCACTTGTCGAGCATCGCCCGCGTCAGCTCGCCATGAAAGTAGTGATGGTAGCCCCAACTGACAAAGGTTTGCTGGTGATCGGCATGGGCCTTCAGCGCCGCCGTCAATCGCTGCCGGTAAGTCGCCTCGTCGCGAACAGCTGCGGAGAAGCCGTTCATCGAATCCCAATCCTCGATTGAAATCACCTGGGAATTCATCGTGAGCGCGGCGAGCACGGGATGCACATGCTGCTCGACGAAGCCGGCGGAGACCACCTTATCTGCAAATGTTTCCACCAGCTTCGCCTCTGGTCCCGCTTTAGCTTGCACCTCTTCCAACGTGCCCAGCGCCACGAACCGCCCGTCCCGCACGCCGATCGCCTCCACCTCCGGTTGGGCCGGGTTCATGGTCAAGAACTTTTTGGCGACGTAGATCGACGTCTCGCTCTCAGGCGCCGCCATCCCCAGCACATCTTGCAGCGCGGGAGTTGCGCCGGGGCTCTCAGCGCTCCAATACAAGACTGCGGCTGCAATCAACAGAGCCGTCCGAAGTTTAAGCACAACTGCGCAAGTCAATCCAACCATTTGCTTCCCCGGAGTGTTAATGAGTAAATTGCTATCGTCGATCAAGCTCAAATGTTAGCAGAACTTTGCCATCCTCTCCAAATAGCTGCAGCTCATCGCCCACTCGCTGGCCTTGCGCCGCCGCGCTCAGTAGCCGCACGAACTTGGTCTCCACTTCCATCGCCGCGGGAGGCCCTGCTCGCCTTGTGGTCGCGAGGGGGCCAAACAACTTGCCGCCTTCCGCGTTCAGCTTGCCCGAGAAGCGATTCACGCCCGTAAACCCGCCGACGGAGCCGTCGGGGTTCACCGTCAGCGAAGGGGACTCCACGCCTGCAGGAGGTCCGGCGCCCTCTACTGATTTCAGCAACCACGCGCCCTTAATTCCTGGCCCTTCACCAGCCGCATTGTAAACTGTCTTGCCCTCTTTAATCGTCTCCAGCACTTTGATCTCGCGAATTGCGATCGGTTCCACTTTCAGCGGGTTCCGATCCAGAATCACCAGGTCCGCCAACTTGCCGACCTCCAGCGAGCCCTTCGAAGCCTGCTCGCCATACTGCTCCGCGGCCCAAATCGTCATGCACTTCAGGCCCTCGAGCGGAGTAACACACTGATCAGGACCAATCCGCGCGCCAGCGCGCGACACACGGTTCACGGCTGACCACAACATCATCATCTGATCGAGTGGCGCGACCACGAAGTCGGTATGGTTCGTGGGGTGCAGCCCGGCGTCAATCGCGTCGCGCATCGGGCTGATGTACATTGTTTGCTCGACGCCCCGATTCTTGATGTGCGCCTCGGCAAAGTAGAACGTGTGCAACGTGTAGAACGAAGGGCGAGCCTTATACTTCACGAACTTCGGAATTTGGTCGGGGCGGGTGAACTGCGCGTGAATGAGCGTCACGTTTCGATCCTTCCCCAGGTCGCCGGCGGCGGCAAACTCGTGCGCTTTGAAGAACGCGTCAATGGCGCCGTCTCCGTTCGCGTGCAGATTAAGCGGAACACCCAAATCGTAAACCTTCTTGACCATCTGGTTGACCATGGCTTGTTCGAACGTCAGTTCGCCTTGCCAATTCTGTTCACCGCTGGGGCCACCGGTGAGATAAGGCGCCACGAAGCGAGCGGTCTTCCCCTGCGGTGAGCCATCGATCGTCACTTTCACCCCGCCAATCTTCAGGCGGTGGTGGTAAGCTCCCCACTCGGTTACAGGAAACTCGGCGAGAACCTGATCCACATCGGTAATGAACGGATAGGCGATCACATCAATCACATTGGCGCCCGCCTCCGCTGCGCGCCGCATCGCCTGGAATTGCGAATGATGGGTCGCTCCGTCGTGAGCGGTCGTCACCCCCGCCTCGGCGTACAGCATTTGCCCCGCTTTGGTCCATTCGATCTCCTGCTCCGGCGTCATTGGGGGCTGCGCGGCGAACACCGGCAGAAATGCAGTCTCCATGATCAGTCCATACGGCTCGTTAGTGCCGGGCTTCCGGACAATCACCCCGCCAGGCGGCGTTTTCGTTTCGGCGTTAATGCCATACTGTTTCAGCGCAGTACTATTCAGCACGCAGCCGTGCATTGACACGTGATCGATCCGGACGGGATTCTCAGGGAAGGCCGCATCGAGATCATCCCGATTCAGCAGCCGCCCCTCGGGCATCACGTTCTCGTCGTAGCCATATCCCATGATCAGTTCGCCCTTGGGAATGTTTCGCTTCGCTGCAAACTTTTTGAGCTCGGCAATGATGCTGGGAACATCTTGCCCAGGCCCCGAGGGAGGCGCGTACAACTTGCACTGGTTCGCAACCTGCAGCGAGTTAATGTAATGCGAATGCGCGTCCAGAAAACCGGGCAGCAGGGTGCGACCCGCAAGGTCAACCACCGCCGTCGCCGACCCCTTCAGCTTGAGGACATCGTCCTTAGTTCCCACTGCCAGAATTTTTCCGTCGGCGACAGCAAGTGCCTCGGCCGTCGGCTGAGCGTCGTTGATCGTGACGATGTCTCCACCGTAAAAGATGGTCTCAGCCTGCTGCGCTGAGAGAGTCGCCACACCGACCAGCTGCACGAAAACCAACCGCAAGACAGAACGAAAGTTACTCATCAAATCGCTCCCTCAAGGTGCAGACAAATGGCGCAGCCTCAAACCGATCAGCGCGCACAAAAGCGGGCGGTTCATCGCTAATCATCAGCGACGAACCGCCCGCATTATCCAACTTATCTTGCAACCGTAAAGCCGCGACTGAGCGCCGTTCGCACGAAATACGTGTTACCGCTGGCGACGCCATGCCAAGCCGCAAGCGGCGGCGAGAGCCAGCATCATCGCGGCGGGTTCAGGAACAGCGACGAAGTCTCCCGCCACGGTGTTCGCCACGGCGTAGCCCAACTGCTGGCCATCGCGCTGGTCGAAAATCCAGTGGATGCCGAGGTAGATTCGGCTCATTGCGTTTTCGCCATCGGGCGAGTTTTCCATTCCCACGCCAATCGGACCATTCTGCGTGAAGGTCGAATAGTTTCGCGCCATCCCCGCTTGACCACTGAAGTTGAACTCTTGCGAGGTCAGCGTGTACATCAGATCGTTGCCAATCACGCCATCAATCGCGTCGAAGTTGTTCGTGCCGAAAAACAATTCGATCGCTTTGAACGTGGCGGCGCCCATCGTTGCATGGCCTGAGACCCATGCGGGGAAAGGCGGGGTAAAGTCGTCGGTCGTCGAATTGGGATCGCCCCCCGGCGCTCCCATCGGTTGCCAGTTCGGGTCTTCGATTGTATTGGGGTTGCCATCGTCGTGGCCCGTGGTCATGTTAGCGCGTTGACCTTTAAGCGCGGCAATCGGGCGCCAAAAGTTATCTTCAAACTTAGCGTCCCAGGCGGCAATCGCGGCGTCCGCCATCGCGACCGAGGTCATCGCGAACAGCCGGGCGTTTTCTTCAGGCGTATTGCCGGCCTGGCTGCTGATGTCTTCTACGTTGCGATTGAAGAGCACCGGCGGCGGGCCCATCGACGGGCGATCGTAACCCCAGAACAGGCCGATGTCTTCTTGGTCATCGGTTCGGAGTACGCTCGTCTGTCCGCCATAGTCCTTCAGCATGTTGAACGCATCGGTGTACGCTTGGCTGGTGAGCGCGGGAATGCTCGGCAGCGCGTCGACGTAAGGCTGGGTATTGCCAATGGAAAACGGCGTCACCGTGCCCCAGCCCGGTCCCCACGCCGACTGGCCCGGTTGCGGAAACCATACACCAGCGCCATCCCCCGGAACGTAAGGTGTGATGACGTTATAGCCATCGTTCGCCCGGTTGGCGATGTACGCCTGTGCGACTTGGCTACCGAAATTCATCCCGGCCGTCTTCGCCGCGCTCGGCGCGATCAGCGCCATCCGGCTCGAGTAATCGCCATTCAGAATCGGCGCTTCGCCGGGATACAGGCTCATCAGCACTTCATACGAGGCTTGGTTCACAGCGGCATCGAGCGATGAACCATTCGGCGCCGAGGTATTCACCAAGAACGGCGAATGCGTACGGTTATAGCTTTGGAACACATCGTAAATGGCACCGTTCAGCATCGCCATTGCGCGGGTCGAATCGCCCGGGTTCGCCTTGTTTACCACGTTGCCACCATCGCTTTGCACCACCATGCGGTACGTCGAGTTCCACCCTTGCACAATGTCCAATGCGACCGCCATTGCCGGGACACACATCACCGCGAGCACACCCAGAAGCCGATTCATAAGATTGTTCTCACCTGAGAAAAAAGGGTGAGCGATCAACCGCCGAACGAAAAATGGCGCCGACATTAAGCCGACAAGTCACGTGAGAAATCTGGCGCCAGAAACGACGGAGGTGGTAACCGCTCGACGAATTAGCCAGACCGTGACGAAAGAGAAACGACCAACTTGGCTGCTAACATGCCAGCCTGCTACGTTCTAATCTGATCGGACTGCGGCGGGCCGTCAAGGTTTTCATCGGGGGAAGTTGGAAAATCGCAACAAAATTCCCCACGCCAGGGGGGCAACACGCCCGAAAAGTGGTGCTTCTCGCGACAAAATCGGCATAGGTGGAACCGCCGGGCGATTGGTAAACTCTCACGCACGGGCCGCGAAGGATCGCCGGCCCCTAGCTCCGCCAAACGTGTGTCCACGGACGGACCGAACACCGCGGGGCGCTTAACTCCGAGCAAGGAAGCTCGTTTGATGCGCACCATTGTTGGCACTTTGTCGCGGGTGGCTCTTTTGTTGGCCACCGTTCTGGCCACGGCGATGTTCTTAGCCACCCCGGCCAAACTCTTGGCTGCCGGCGGTTTTCGGACGCCAAATTTCGTCGTTTCGGCCCCCACGCCACAGTTGTGCCAAGAAATCGGCGCCGCCGCGGAGCAATACCGCAAGGACTTGGCCATCGAATGGCTGGGCCACGAACTGCCCAATTGGCGCCAGCCCTGCCCGATTAACGCCCAAGTTGCCCAGCATCTTGGCGCCGGCGGTGCGACCAGCTTCGTCTTTGATCGCGGCGAAGTGTTCGGCTGGGAGATGAACATCCAAGGTTCACGCGAACGAGTGCTTGATTCAGTCCTGCCGCACGAAATCACCCACACCGTTTTCGCCAGCCACTTCCGCCGCCCCGTCCCCCGTTGGGCCGATGAAGGCGCCTGCACCACGGTCGAGCACACCAGCGAAGTCAGTAAGCAAGAACGCCTGCTCATTCAGTTCCTCAAGTCGCAAAAGGGCATCGCCTTCAGTCACATGTTCGCGATGAAGGAATACCCGCGCGACGTGTTGCCGCTCTACTCGCAAGGCCATTCGCTCACGCAGTACCTACTCGAACGCCGCGGAAAGAAAGCGTTCCTCGCGTTCCTCGAAGATGGCATGCAGGACGAAAACTGGCCCCGCGCTGTGCAGGCCCACTACGGCCAACAGAGTTTGCTGGCCCTGCAAAACGATTGGCTCGGTTGGGTGAAACAAGGTCGGCCGCGCCTGCCGCTTGATGCCGACATCGCCACCGTCGCCGCCGCCCCAGCTCGGCCCGCAAGTGGTGGCGTTCAACTCGCCAGCGCAACGAGCGTCTACGCGGCGCGGAAGAGCGAACCATCACCGCAAGCGTCGGTGTACGATGCTTCGCGCGAAACCGGCAGCGTCTGGCGATAGCCGCGGGGCTCGTCCCCGCGTTCTTATGTCTTTCAGCCAGCCCTCAGCAAACCGGGGGTTCAAGCCCCGCGGCTAACGCCTCGCTAGACCGCCCCCAGCAACTGCTTGGTGACGTGGTAAAACACCGGCGCCGCGAAGCAGATCGAATCGATCCGGTCCAAAACGCCGCCGTGACCTTCCACCAGCGTGCCGTAGTCGCGCACGCGGCGGTCGCGCTTGATGGCGGACATCGTCATGGCGCCGGCGAAACCCATCACGGCGATCACCATCGACGCCAACGCTGCTTGCCACGCTTCTTTGAACGGCGTCGCGCCAATTTGGTAGACGACCCAGCCGATGAGCGACGTCGAAGCCGACGCGCCCAAGAAACCTTCCCACGTGCGGCTATTATTGATCGCCGGGGCAATCACATGGCTGCCATACAGCCGGCTCCACGCAAATTGAATGGCCTCGGAAATCAGTGACATCAGCACTAAGAGGAACAAGAGCCGAGCATTATCGCTGAGATAGAGATCGTTATTCGGCGTCTTAAGGTACAACAGCGCTGGCGCGAAACTCAAACTGTAAACACAGATGAGCAGCCCCGCTTGAATCTTCGACGCTCGCTCTAAAAACCGCTTCGGATCACCCGCAATCGCAATTCTCAAAGGGATGAAGAGGAACGCGTACACCGGAATCAGAATGCTGTAGAGCTCGTACAAATCCATCCACACCAGCACGAACTGGAGCGGCGTGAAGAAGAAAAAGACCCAGAACAGCGCGCGGTGATCGCTCAGCCGTGTCGGCGTGAGCGTGATAAACTCCCGCAGCGCCCAAAAGCTAATGAAGCCGAATAGCGCAACGGTAAGTCCGCGACTGAGAAACGCCACCGCCAGCAAACAGCAGATAATCCACCACGACCGCAGCCGACTGTTGAACGCTTCAACCACCGCCGGGTTCAGCCCCAACTGCGGTTGGCGCGCAATGACCCACCCAATCCCAGATGCTGTGCCCAGCAAGGTGACGACGATCGAAACGAGCGCCCAGTTTTCCTGCGCCATGGCGGTTAATCTTCCTCCGCCGGATCGCGCAAGTTCAACACGGCTTGTCGCGCACGGGCCAGAAATTCATTCTTTCCTTCACCCGCTTCCAGCCACATTGGCGGGCCGAAGGTAATCGAAGTGAGCAGCGGCACGGGCAAATACTCATCCCTCGGCAACACACGGTTCATATTATTCAAAAACACCGGCACCAATTCCAAATCGGGCCGCTTCTTCGCTAAGTAGTACAAGCCGCTTTTGAACTCGCCGATCTCTTCACCAGTCGAACGGCCGCCTTCGGGAAACATAATCACCGAGTACTTGTCGCCCATTTCCCCCAGCATCACGTCGACCGGGCTTTGATGCACCTTGATCTCCCGGCGATCGATCAGCATGGCGTTGTAAACACTAGCGATATAGGGGCGAAACCACCCTTTGCTCCAATAATCCTTTGCCGCCACCGGCCGCGTGAGCCGGCGGCAATGGTGCGGGAGCGCCGACCAAATCAGCACGATGTCGATGTGGCTCGTATGGTTGGCGAAATAAATCCGTTGGCATGTGTCCGGCTGGCAATCAACCCACCGCACGCTGGCCCCGCCAAAAAAGCGAGCCACTCCGGTCAGCAGGTATTCGGTCAGCATGGGGCCGCTGTGAATTGATGCCAGGTCGTGGTCCAGCAAAGGTTCCGCATGGGCGGAGCCCCTCAATTATGCTCTGCGGAGGGGTCGGCTGCGAGGCCCAATCCGTTAGCCCACGAGCATGGGGTCCGCGAAAACGGGCGAAGAATTTGGCAATTTCTGCCCTGTCTTGCGCTGATACAACTCCGCGATCAGCCGTTCGTAACCGCCAACCATCACTTCCAGCGACGCCTTCTCCACCACGTGGCGGCGGGCAGCGGCGCCGTACTTTTTCGCCAAGAGGGGGTTGTGCAGTAACGTGATCACCCGTTCGGCGAACGCGGTTTCATCACCAGCCGCAACCAAGAAACCAGTGCCCCCCTCGCGGACCGACTCGGCCACCGAGCCCACATTGGTGGCCACGACTGGCTTGCCGACACTCATCGCTTCGAGAATCGAAACCGGGTTGGCTTCGTTGTGCGAAGTTAGCGCCACCACATCCAGCGTGGCCAATAGTTCGGGCACATCGCTCCGGCTGCCGAGGAACTTGACCGATCCTGCAACGCCAAGTTCCGCAGCGAGTGCTGAAAGTTCGCCGCGCCGCGGACCATCGCCGATAATTAAGAACTGCGCATCGGGCAATTTATCTAAGACTCGTTTGGCGACTCTCAGGAATAACTCGTGATTCTTCTCCGGCCGCAGCGCGGCGAGTATTCCAACCACCGGCGTCGTGGGACCCAGACCGAGCGATTGACGAAATTCCATTACATCGATTAGCGGCGCGAAGCGAGTGGTATCAACGCCGTTGGGAATGACGGCGACTTTGCTGGCGGGAAAACGCTCGAAGTTCACGAGGAACTCGCCATGCGACTTGGCGACGCCGATGAAAACATCGGTGATCGGCGTAAGCAAGCGGTTCAGTTTGCCGACGCCATCGGGCCAACCGGTGCTGTGCAGCGCGGCGCCAATGACCGGGACGCCGGCTATTCTGGCGGCCAATCGGCCCCAGAACATTTTGTCTCCGGCGCCAACGGTAATCACGGCGCCAAATTTTCGCTCGCGCATCAACTTCACCAATCGTGGTAGTACGCGGAAGTCGTATTTGCTATGGAGATAATGGCTATGGAGCGGAAATTCGCGGGCCAATTCTTCGCCCAGTGGGCCGGGTTCTTTCAGGCAAACCACTTCGGGCGCGAAGCGGGATTGATCCATTCTGCGCACCAAGTTCATCAGCAGCGTTTCAGCGCCGCCGATGGGCATGTTGGTTTGGACGAATAGGACGGGAAGTGGGTGGGGAAAATGTTTCACGTGAAACAATTGGTGGTTAAAGGTGAGGAAAAATGTTTCACGTGAAACAATTTGTTCGCTTTTTATTGGGGGGTGGCCATATTTGGCCGTGACAACTTGGAGGTGAACGTTCTTGGCAGGCGGCTAAAAATTTGGCCACGGTCCCCGGGGGTGAGCACGCGATCGCTGATGACACACAGCACAGCGAGCAGTCCGGCGCCCACCAGCGCGAGTTCGAACCCACCCGTTAGCAACAGCGGCGCGGCGCTGGCGAGAATCATGCCGCGGTCCAAGGCCATGCCGCACTGCCAGTTCACCACCAGTTGCACGGCAAGCGCGAGCCAAGTTGCGAGCGCCGTGGCGACCACGGCGCCGAGCAAGCCGTAGTTCGGCACGGCGTAGACGTTGAGCAGTGCGTTGAAGAGCAAGCCCACCAGCAGCGGCACGGCGGCGAGTCGGGTCTTCTCCGCACACCACACATAGGCTTGCGACACCAACAGCAGCCCGGTCCAAACGCACGAAGCCACCGCCCACGGCAGCGCGGCGAGGCCTGCCTCGTACTTGTGGTCGAACGCGATGCGGAAGAGCACCGGACAGAATCCCAGCACGGCCACACCGGCAAGGGTCATGCCGAGCGCGGTGAGTTTGAGCGTGAAGTTAAGCCGCTGCGAAACTTCATCGCGCTTGCCCGCTTCCCACGCGTAGCTGAGGTGCGGCGTTACAGCGCCAACCAAGAGCTGGGCGATCGATACCAGCAGTAGGGGCACGATGTTCGCGCAGTGATAGTTGCCCACCAGTTCGAGCGAATGGGAGCTATCGAACCCGCTCCAGTGAACCAGCATGTAGCGATCGATGATCGAAAACAGATTGGTTAGCAGGTTGCTAACCCACACCCACACGGCGAACTTCATTAGCGGGGGCCAAAACTCCTGATGGCTCAGCCAACCGCCGTGGTCATCCACCGGGTCCACCCGCCGGAAGGACCACCACAGCACACCGGCGGCGGAAATCGCACACGCCAGGCCGTAGCCGATCACCAAGCTATGCGCCTCAGTTCGCCACCACACCAGCAGCGAGAGGGAAATCGCCGCGAACAGCATGCTTTGCACGAAGTGCATCGTCGAAACGACACGAAACAACCGTAGCCCAGCGAAGATCGCTTCTAAAAAATGATGCAGAATCACGGCCGCCAGACTTGCGCTGACGAGCAGCATCAAATTGGTTCGGGTGTGGTCGCCGAAGATGAGGTCGGCGAACAGCTCCCGTTCGATCGCCATCATCAGCAGGAACAGTCCCGCGAGGCCAAACGTCCACACCGTCGTGCGTTTGAGGAATAACTGCAAGCGGCCTTGCTGGCGAAAGCGCTCGAGATAGCGGCCGAATGAACCGGGCATCCCGAGTACAGCCAGCGGCGCGGCGAGCAGCAAAAAGCTGTAGGCCATTTCCCAGTGGCCCAGCGATTCGGGCGACAGCCAGCGGCAAAACAGCACGCCGCGACCGAAGCCCACGCTGCGCTGCACGACGTTCACCACCAGCAGCACGGCGATGCTGGAGGCAAGCGTATCGGGGCGGAGCGCACGGCGAACGGGCGAGGTGGGTTGTTGTTCAGAGTTGTCCATATCAATCAAGTTTTTTCACCACAGAGAGCACGGAGTGGAGACAAAGAGTTCTCATAGATTGAGTCAATTCGGATTGGTCAATCGTCACTTTCTTTCTCACCGCTCTCTCTTTTCTCTTCTCTGTGTCCTCTGTGCTCTCTGTGGTAAGACTTTTTTAACGCGCTCCGCTAGCGCGTCGCGGCTAAAGAGGTAGTGGTAATTTGGCCGTAGTCGCCTGGGTCGAACGGGATGTGGTGTTTGAGTTTGAGGGGGTCGACGGTGAGCCAGTTTTTCAGGCGGATCATCTCGGGGTCGGCGTGAATCCGCTGAAGATGGAACGGATCGTTGCCGGGGAAGTTGTAGCCGCCGTAGGCGCTGCAGACGCCGGCGAAACCGGCGGTGTAGCACGCGGCGAACGCGGCAGGGGTCATGTTCTGGTGCAGGCCGTAGGGGCAGGCGAAGTAGTTCACTTCGCGGCCGAGAAGCTCCTCGAGATCGCGCTTCGAGCCGACGATTTCATCGGCCAGAAACTCCGGCTCGGTGCTACTGCCCAGATTAGCGTGACTGCGGGTGTGAGCGCCGATTTCGATCCCGCGGCGCGACCACTCGATAATCTGCGCGGCGGTGTTCGGCGGCAACGGCGCTCCAGCCGCCGCATCATGCGGAAACGGTCGGCCGGTGAGCATGAAGTCGGTGGCGACGAAGTAGGTCGTCGGGATGCCGAGCTCCACGAGCAGCGGCAAGGCGAAGTCGCAGTTCTCGGCATAGCCATCGTCGAAGGTGATGCACGCTGCCGGCCGAGCGCTACAACCACTCGCGATGCGCGCTTGCGCTTCGCTCAGCGAGATCAGGTCGTAGTGGCGGGAGAGCCAGCGCATCTGAGCGGCGAATGCTTGCCGGCCAATGGTCCACGCATTCGGATGCGAATCGGCCACGCGATGGTAGAACAGCACACTCACCGGCGCTTGCCCGGTGCGCGCGCGCAGCAACGCCTGCCGATTCCGCTGCAGTAGCGTAGTGTAGTAGTAAGCGGTCAGGGCGAATTGTTTGAGTTGGTTCATGAAAGTAGAAAGGGGGGGGCCGCAGATTGACGTTGATCCGCTGCATCCGCGTCAATCCGCGGTCCCCCTCTTCTTTCTTGATAAGGCCCGAAAGCGGTTGGCGGCGGACCACGTGAGGGAGCGGATCCAGGGGATTGTGCGCGGCGAACTGATCAGAACTTGGTCAAACGGTTTTGGTTCTGCGCGCCAGTGGGCTTTGTAGGGTTCGTCGCCGCGAAGCAGATCGCAACTCACTTTGCCTTCAGCGATGGCGGACTCAATACCGCGGATGAGCAGCAGGCGGCCGGGTTCGAGCTCGAGGTAATTCGGATCGAGGCCGCCTTGGTAGGCGTAGATCGCAGCTTGGCCGGCGAGTTGGTAGTCGACGGCGATGGGGCGGTTTTGGTATTCGAGCACCGCGAGCCGCAACTCGTTACGGTCGAGCAACTGTTGCGCGACTTCACACTGGAACTCGGCGAACCGGGCGGATGCGAAGGCACCTGGCTCTCCCAGCGTGCGGCGGCGGCGCTGATGGAGTTCCACCAATACGCCCCAGGCTCGATCGAATGTTTGGTGGTCCGCATTCCAACAGTGGAAGTCGGGGGAGTTAAGCTGCCGCTGAAGCCTGCGCAACTGCTTGCGGTGCGATTTCGAGAGCTGGGCAAGATACTCCTCCCACGAGCTCGGCAGTGCAATGGGCCAACAGGCGCCCGCCGCACGGCAAGTCACATGGCAGCCCCCTTGCCGCAGCCGGTTGACCAATTCGCTCGTGCCGACATCGTCTGCCGCGAGCGTTTCCAGGTGGAGCGCATCCCAACTCGCGGCGTTGGCAATCAGCCAGTCGGTACAAGCGGCAGCAAAGACCCGCGCATGATCCGCGAGGAGCGAAACGTAGTCGGTGCAAACTTCGCCGTCGCCGAGCCAGCGCAAGGTGCGGCCCGTGCGCCACGAATGTTCCACGTAGAACGGCGCGAGGCCGGTGATGGCCCCCTGCTCTTCTTGCGCCAGCACGTGTAGCGTTCGATTCGCGTTTGCCGCACCATAGTGCTGCCACCAGGTCGAGAGCCATGCGAACCCGCGCAGCGGCACGCCCCCGGCGAGCCGATCCCAATCGGCGGCGAGCGAGGTAAGTTCAGCGGGTTGCGTAATGACGCGAAGTGCCATACTCATCGTTTAACGTTTTGTCATTTGCCCAGTTTTCGGGCGCCACTGGCGTGCCGCCAGTGAGAAGTGAGGCAGACGTCAATCTGAGTTACACTGGCGGCACGCCAGTGGCGCCCCGCGGAGCGCATTCGTCGTCGCGAAGCGCGTACGCAACTCTGGCTTGCAGCGAGCCCGATTTCAACTTGAAAAAAGCAGAACACACCGAGTGTTGACGAAACGCAACACGTCGCGTTCTCACAGCGTGTGGGGCAATCAACATCCTCCGCACGACCGGCGCGAAGTGGGCGGAGAATGCGAAAAACCGGCAGAAAGCGGCCGAGCGTGCGAAGCGGCGCCGATTGCGGCCTACAGTTTGCAAATGGGAATGGCGTGTGGCTTCGGCCGCAACTCCTTCACCCCTCTTCGCGAATGATGGCCACCATGAACTCCACCCCCACGTTAACGCCCGCTGAGCTTTGGGAATTGCTTCGTCGTCACCGCTTAGTGTGGCTGGCGCCGGCCGTGGCTGGCTTTCTGCTGGCGGCCTTAGTGTCGCTGGTGCTGCCACGGCCGTGGAAGGCGTCGCAAGGCATCCTCATTCGCAGTGAAGCGGCCGGCTACAGCCAACAACGCTTGGGAAAATTCACCGACCTGTCGGAAATGAAGACGGTACAGGAAACCGTGCTCGAACTGGCGCGCAGCCAAAGCGTAGTGACCGCGGTGCTGAAAGAAGTTGGCCCGCCGGCAAGCTACTCGAAATCGGCCGCGTGGCCCACCGCGCAAGACATCGCCGACTTCCGCCAGAACCTCATGATCACGCCCCCCGGCGGAGCTGAGTTCGGTAAGACCGAGGTGTTTTACCTAGCGATCTCAGATACCGATAAGGATCGCGCCGCCGAACTGGTGCGGGTGATGGCCAGCTTTGTCGACCGCCGCATGAAACAGATTCGCGCTCGCGAAGCGGAAAGCATGGTGGCCGAACTGAGCGATGGGGTCTCGGCCGCGCAATCCGAACTTGAAGCGAAACTGAAGTCACTTGCGAAGTTTGAAGCGGAAGTCGGCACGAATCTGTCCGAACTGCGGATCCTGGTTTCGCCGCTGGGCGGGCAAAGCGAAATCGGTCAGCAAACGCTGGCCGTTAAGACGGACCTGCGGCAAGCACAGGTCGATCTCCGCCGCAGCGAACAACTGCTGGTCAAACTGCAATCGTGCCAACACAACCCCGAAGAGTTTCTGGCGACGCCGAACTCGCTGCTCGCCGCTCACCCGGCCCTGCAACGGCTGAAGGATGGCGTGGTGGATGCTCAACTCGCCGTGGCGCGGCTCGCCGGTTCGCGGAGTGATAAACATCCGCTGGTGATCGCCGCGAAAGAAGCGCAAACCCAAGCGACTGAAGAATTGCGAAATGAACTGCCGCTGGCGATTGAAGCGATTCGGATGGACCTACAACTGGCGGCCGATCGCGCCGCGGAACTCGAAGCCCAACTGGTGACCATTGGCGAGCGGAGCCAAAGCCTCGCGGCCCAACGGGCGCCGTACTCGCGACTGGTGGCGGAAGTAGAGAATCAAACGCAGGTGGTTGATACCGCGCTCAAGCAACTGAACGACGCCCGCGCGCACTTGGCGGGCGCCACGTCGGCCAGTGTGCTTGAAGCGATCGACGCCGTGGAAATCTCGCACAAGCCCAGCGGCCCCGGCCGCACGAGCGTCGCCGGCGCCGGCGGTGTGGCGGGGCTCATCTTGGGATTGGGCCTCGTGTTCTTGTGGTACGCTCCCCAACCACAACAACCCAAAGTTCAAGCAGCGCCATTTCGCACTGCCGAACCGATTCGCAACGTTCGTCCGCGGCCGATTGCGGAAGTGGAGTTGGAACGCGAGTTGGTCGCCAAGGCATAGTGCCGCCCAGCTTAACCCTTAGATCTTACCCCTCCCATGTTCATCCCCGTCGCACTTTTGACGATCGCCGCGTTGGTGTGGGGGTTGGTCTACGCGCGGCGGGCGGATGTGGTGACGCTGACGCTGACCACTGTGGTGGTGGCGTATGTGTTGGGGCACTCGTTCTGGAATAAGCACCTGGGGCCGTTGCCGCTGACTTTGGACCGGCTGCTATTGGGTTACACGCTGGCCATTTTCGCATGGCGCTGGTGGCAGGGGCGGGTGCGTTCGACGCCGATGGTGGGACTCGATTGGGTGCTCATCGCGTATCTCACGCT
Organism: Pirellulales bacterium; assembly: GCA_022841705.1. Classification (GTDB taxonomy): domain Bacteria; phylum Planctomycetota; class Planctomycetia; order Pirellulales; family Lacipirellulaceae. Next base: position 801,711 of record JALHQZ010000001.1, on the reverse strand, counting down.
GATGAGTGTGAGCTGGTTTCTGAGCCGGCCCGACGATACGGTACACCTACCCAGCTCGCCCTTTTGGCGGCTGCTGGTGAGTTTTATTATTCCCGCGCTACTGTATGTAATGCTGCGGCAATCGGAAATCGATGGCCGCGCGGCGCGGCAGGCGATGTGGGTGCTCACGGGGCTGGGAATCTATCTCGGTTTCACCGCAGTGGCAGAGACAGCGCAGCAGTGGTGGGCCGTTTTCCCGCGTTACATCTCCGATCCGCTGCAAGGTTTGCACTACGGGCGAGCACGCGGGCCGATGCTTAACTCGGTAAGTTTGGGGATTTATCTCAGTGTGTGCCTGTGGGCGGCGTGGCTGTTGATTCCCGGCGCGGCCAAGTTTCGCAAAGAGATTTTGCTTGGCGCCGTGGGGCTGATGGCGTTCTCGGTGCTGCTAACATTTACACGGTCCACGTGGATTGGCCTCGCCGGCAGCGGTGTGGTAGTGCTGACCTTGCAGTTGCCACCGGCTTGGCGGTTGCCGGCGCTAGGCACGATGGTTGGCAGCGGCGTGCTGCTGTTGGCGGTGGGTTGGGAAGCGCTCCTGCACGTGCAGCGTGAAGACCGCGGCGAAGTCTCGGCGCACTCGGTGCAGCAGCGCGAGAGTTTTTTGTATGTCTCGATGAAAATGTTCCACGACAATCCGCTGTGGGGCGTCGGCTTCGGGCGGTTCTACGATCAGAAGATGCCGTACCTTTCGGACCGGCGGCAAGAGTTTGAACTCGAATCGATTCGCCCGCTGCACCATCACAATACGTTCTTGGGGTTCCTCACCGAAACGGGCATGATGGGGCTGGCTTTGTTCCTCGCGGTACTCGGCGGGTTCGCACGCAGCGCGTGGCGATTGTTCCGCGCGGAGGGGATTGATCCGGATGTGCGGCGGTTGAGTCTGTGGCTCTTGGGAACGCTGGTGATCTATATTTCTTCAGCGGCGTTTCACGATCTGACGCTGGTTGCTTCGGAAGAGTGGCTGCTCTTTACCGTGGCGGGTCTAGCGGTTGGCTGTGAACGCCGGTTGGCGCTCGCGGCGCCGGCCGTTGTTCCGCTCGACCTGCCGCCGTTTGGATTTGCTCGGCCACAAGAGTATCTTTATGAACACGAACAAAATCTCGCTCTTCGGGATGCAAATTGATCGGGTGGATCTTGCGGCTGCGACGACGCAAGTGCTCGAGTGGTGTCACGCGCCGCGCGGCGCGCGCTGCCGCTACGTGGTGACGCCGAATGTCGATCATGCCGTGCTGCTGCAAGAGCGCGAAGACCTGCGGAACTCTTACGCGGACGCGTCGTTGGTGACAGCTGATGGCGCCCCGTTAGTGCTGGCGGCGAAAATTCTGCGGCGGCCATTACCGGAACGTGTCGCCGGTAGCGACTTGGCGCCGCGGTTACTAGCCAGCGCCACGCAACCGCTCCGCGTGTTCTTGCTTGGCGCCGCGCCGGGTGTTGCGGAACGTGCTGCGGTAAAGATTCAAACGCAGTGGCCGAATGTGCAAGTGGTGGATGTTTACTCGCCGCCGCTTGGTTTCGAGCGTGATGATGCGGAAAATCAAGCAATTCTGGTTCGCATTGCCGCCGCTTCGCCCGATTTGCTCATCGTCGGTTTCGGCGCTCCCAAGCAAGAGTTGTGGGTCCATCGCTTTCAAGATCAACTCGCCGCCAAGGTAGCGCTGTGCGCCGGCGCGACGATTGACTTCCTGGCCGGTGAAAAGCGCAGGTCACCCCGCTGGATGCAGAAGACGGGCCTCGAATGGCTGCACCGTTTGGCGAGCGAACCCCGGCGACTCTTCCGGCGGTACGCGCGCGATGCGTGGATTTTCCCGCAACTCGTCTGGCGCGAATGGCGTGCGATGTAGGCGTTAGCGGCGACGCGGTAGCGGAGCGCGGTTCGTCAGCTTCGTACGCGCTTCGCCTCGCACAGAACTGCGCTCCCGTGCTACAATTGGCGACATGTCTAAACCTTCGCTCGTTGTGCTCGCCGTTGAAGGCTTGCGTGCTTCCGCGCTCGGCGCCTACGGGGCCATCGGGTACAGCACACCGGCGCTCGATGAACTGGCCGCTTGCGGGACGACGTTCGAATGGTGCTACACGCCCATTGCCGAGCGAAAAGATTCGTACGACATCATCTGGCAGGCGATGCACAATCTGGCGGACGACTACGGCGACGGGCTGTTGGTGACCGACTACCATCCCGTGCTCGATCAGCACTGGCGGCATGTGTTCAGCGCGATGTACGGGCTGAAGCTCGATCCGCGCGAGACGCACGCGACCGACATTGCCGAGGCGCAGCTCGCTGAAGTCTTTACAAGGTTCATCGAGAACGTCGCCGACTTTTCACCGCCGTACGATAACCGGCTGGTGTGGCTGCACACGCAAGGCTTGGCCGGGCCATGGGATGCGCCGCTGGAACTCTCCCGCACGCAGTGCGAAGAAGATGATCCGCCCCCGTATGATGGACTCACGCCGCCGGCGATTCAGATTGCAACAAGCGATGAAGTTTTCAGCGCGTCGGCCGCGTACGCTGCACAGGTGCAAGTGCTCGACGCGTGTGTTGCCGCGCTGCGGGCCGCGCTCGCCGAACTGCCGTGGGGGCCGGTCGATTTCTGTTTGCTGGGGCTGGATGGCTTCGCGCTCGGCGAGCATGGCGTGGTTGGCCACGATGACCAGCGGCTGTACAGTGAGCGCACTCATGTGCCAGTAATTATCGCGCGCGCCGATGGGGCCGGCGCCTTTCAGCGCCAGCGCGGAGTGGTGTCGCTCGATCGGCTCCTAGCCAATCGGCTGGTCGCTCCCGCGGAAGAAACGCCGGTGCAAATCGCTTCGCCAAGCGGCGCCCAAGTGCTGCGGACTTCGCAGTGGCTGCTTCGTCGCGCGGGTGCTAGCAGCCCGCCGGAGTTGTACGCGAAGCCGGATGATCACTGGGAAGCGAATAATGTGGCCGACCGGCTGCCGGAGGAAACGGCAGAACTCATCAGCCAGCTAGCACCGCAATCGCTCTAGGTGCCTAGCCGGGTTGCAAGTACAATCCTCGCCACGGTTTACGCTTTGTTCGGACAAGGAAGTCCGATGCTCGCTTCGCGCCTGCTTTGCGTTCGGCTGGGTCCGCTTTTGGGCGGTGCGCTAGCGCTATGCGCGTGTTCCATTTCGTTGGACGCCGAGCAATCCGTGCGGGTGCGGGTCGCATGGGGTGATGGCGAGCCGCGCGCCTGGCAAGGCGGCATCGAAGTGGGCGGCGGCGAAGCACGCGATCTGCTCCCACTGAGCACCGATCCCCGCAACAATGGCGTCGTGCAGCTCGCTCCGCACGGCGTGCAAATCACGCAGGCAGAAGCAGTCACGCAGAATGCGTTTGATGTGACGCTCGTCGGCGAGCCCGAATCGCAAGTTGCCATCCGCGTTGCAGATCGCCCCGACGCGCCCCCGATTCTGCGCAAGCTCGGGGAACTGCTCACTGCGCCGGTTGATGAAGCGCTGGATGATCGCGGCAATCGGCTGATCATTCAGCGGAATCCGAACGATGCCATTCGCCTGGCGCATGATTACGGGGAACTGATCTTTGCTCCCCAAGCGCTTTTCAAGTTCACAGCGACAATCGCGGCGGGGGACATTGAGCCCGGCACGGCCGTGGATCTAACGCTGGAGCTCTTGCGCGGCCGCAACGGCGACAGCGTGTGGGCGAGTGGCGAACAGCGGTTGGCTGTGCCCGTCGATGCGCTGCCCAAGTATGCCGCTGAAATTCCGCTCCCAGCGGACGAAGGGGTCTACACTGTTCGCATCCGCGTTGCGCAGCCGGCGGGCTTCGTGCCGGAGTTCTTGCGGCGCAATGCTCCGGCGGCGATTGCGGAGCGAACGTTTTCCGTGGTGGTGCTTGATGAAGATCCTTCAAGCGGGCCTTCAACCGGCCGCCTTACCGTTGGCCCGCAGGTGCTGCAGATCGATCCGGCGACTCCTAAGTGGTGGGAACGCTTGCCGAAATGGGCCAATGTGGCGCGGTTGCCGAAACTGTCACCCGGGCCGCGAGGAAGTGGCCCAGCGAAAATTGTCGCGGGCGGCGTGGTGGAGCTGCCCGAGCGCACGGCGGCGGGCAAGGCCGCGTGGCAAGCGTATCCGCTACCCCTCGCTCAGCCGGGCCGGCCGTATGTGGTGGAACTCGAATTGCCCCGCGGCGCGGATGCGGTGGGCGTTTCGCTCTTCGATGTTAACTCCCGTGGTGAAAGCGTACCGCTGGGCGCCGGGGCGCTATTTGCACCCACCAGCGAAGTGCGCGGCGACACGGATGAACCACGGCAGGTGCGAAAACTCTTCTGGCCCACCACCACTTCGCCGCTGCTGGTGGTGAGCAACGCGCAGCCCACCGGCGCCGTGCAGTTCGGTAAGATTCGTGTGCGGGCGGTGGAAACCTCCGCCAGCGCACCGCCGATCGCCACGCAGCGGCTCATTGCGCTGAATCTGGAGAATCGCGACTTGGCGGCGGCATTCGGGGCCACACAAGCGAGCGCTCCGGCGGGTTACCAGTACGACGATTGGCAAACAAACTGGGACATCGCGGCGCGGATCGCCGACACGGTGGAACTCTCCGGGCACAACGGCGCCGTCGTGACGGTGGCGGGTCCGCTCGGCGCGACCTATCCCAGCACCGTGCTCGCCAGCGGGGAACGGGCGGATAACTCCGCGTGGGCGGCCGGCGTGGTGGATGCTGGCCGGAAAGATTTCCTGCGGGTGCTGCTGGCGCAGTTCGACCGCCGCGGCCTTAAACTCGTCCCGCATGTGCGATTGCAACCAGGGCTAAACGTTCCACTTGCGGCAGATGCCGTCGCGTTCAACAAAGTTGAAGAGCAATTGTGGCGTCGCGCGCTCGATGAACTTCAGCAGCGCTGCGCTGGGCATGCGGCCGTTACGAACCTGGCGGTCAGTTTGGAATTGCCCAACAGCAGCGCCGATCGTTCGCAGGTTCTGGATTTCTATCGCTCGCTCGCCAAGGCTTCCGCGTCTTCGCCGCGGTTGCCACTGGTGTTGATGACCAGCCACCTGCTCCGTGCTCCGCAACTGGCCGGCGCGCTACGCGTTCAACCCGAACAACGCCTCAACTGGCGCACGTTGTTGGAAAACCAGGGGGCGTCGCTCACCGAACTTGCCGCCGTGCCGAACGTGCAGGTGTGCGAACCGCTGTTGGTGGCCGCCGCTGCGCCACTGTCGCAAGCAGCGCTGGCGGCGTCGCTGGAAGTTCCGTCCGCCGCGAAGGAGCAGCCAGCACCAGCGCTGAATACCGTTTCGCCGACGTTCGACCTCGACCTCGCCGAGTCGAGCGCAACGCCAATCGCGCGGCTGGTGCTCGCGGATGGTGAAGTGGCCGCGCGGCAAATGCAGGCTGCCGTGCGGCACAATCCGGCGATGCTTTGTACTGGTGGTGACCCCTCGCTGGCGATCGACCCCGCCGCCATTGAGTTCCGCCGACAGTTGGCCGCGATTCCGGCAGCGGCCGAGAGCACGCTCACGGAGCAGGACCCCCTGCTCGTGCGAACGTTTACGCATCCCCACGGCACGGCCATCCTCACGGTCAACGCTTCGCCCTGGAACTTGGCGAGTGCGATGACGGTGGCCGTGAAGCAGGCGTGCCTGAGCCAATCGCTGGAACCGAGCACCCCCGCTGCGCTCGAATCGTGGCAGCCGGGGCAACATGCGCTGGAGCTGCAACTCCGGCCGCATCAAACGCATGTCAAGGCCTTCGACAAGCCGGGCGTTTCCACCACGGGTGTGCGGGTGAAACTGCCCCCGGCGGCCCTGGCCGAACTTCGGGCGGCGCTCGCCACACTCGAACGTCGCGATCTCAATTCGCCGCATCCGTTCGAATCGGTCGTCGATCCGTCGTTCGAAACGCCACAGGCCGTTACCGAATGGAGCTTGCCGGAGGGGGTCACCAATGCCCAGCGCGAGCTGGCTACCGACCAGCCGTTCGACGGCGCGCAGTACCTCCGCTTTCAGACTGCGGGCGGCAAGAGCACGCTAACGAGCCGATCGTTTGCGGCCCCGGTGACCGGGCAACTGGCGCTCGTGTTTCGCCTGCGTGTCGTCGACGCCAGCCCCGAGACGAAGCTCACGCTGCATCTGCAAACACCTGACGGAACTTATCACCAATTCACCAGCACGCCCCTCACGGCGGCGGGAAGCGCGTGGCGCGACCTCGTGTTTCAAGTCGACGACCTCCCGCTCGAGAGCAGTGGCGGCTTGCAAGTCGTCTATGAACTTTCCGGCGCTGCGACGATCGGCATCGACCGGCTCGAAATGTTCGATCTGCTAGCCCCCCTCCCCTTCGACTCCGCCGACGCCACGCGCCGCAAACTAGCGTTCATTCAACAACTGCGCGGCGCCCAGAACGCGCTCGACGAAGGCCGCTATCGCGATTGCCTCTCGGCGCTCGACAGCTACACGCTGCGATTCTACGGCGCCTATGCCTCGGAACGGGTGGAACAACCGGTGCTCGATCCCGCGCCGCTCCCCCCGCCGCCGGTGGAAGAGAGACTGGAGTTTACAGAGCGAATGAAGCGGTATTTGCCGAGTTTCTTGCGGTAGGTTGCAGGCTCGTCGTCACCTGAAAGCGAGCGTCCGCGCACGACGCCTCGCTTCAGCTACGAGCACATCGAACGTAGGCCCCCCTCAGAGCCCCAGCTTGGAATGAGTTTTGTTGACACGCCATCGGTTTGACGCTAGGGAGCTCGAACTCCAGAGCCCGCCCGAGCGATCAATCGATCTGGCTCAATTGCATCAGATCCGTTAGAGAATGACCATGATTCCGCGCGCCGTTCGGCCCCCCAACGTCAACGGATGTGGCAGGGAACTCAAGTGCCTTGATTAGTCCACTCCAGGGGCTGAAGTCGGCAAGTGGAGCGCCCGCACAGGCCAGACCGGACGTAAGTCACTGCGAGAATACTGTAACAATGATCAAAAACTTCGCGCGTCGCTCGATCGCCAATCGAAAAATCGCCGTCGTATGCAGCGTGGCGTTTGCGCTGCTCGGCGTGTGGCTCGCAACGCCCTTTATTATTGACGAGCCGCCGGCCGTGCTCCGGATGAGCGCGGGCCCCAACTCGACGCGCCGCCAAATGATCGCAACGTACCTGAGTGAGCAGGCGGCCGACAACGAGCTAATTGTCGAACTCACACCGAACGCGGGCTCCGAAGAATGCCTCAATCTTTTGAAGGCGGGAGAGCTCGACGCCGCGATTGTAAGCAGCGGGGTGAAGGTCACGGACGACGACGACATTATGGTTCTGGGGGGGATGCAACTGGAACTGGTCCATGTGCTGGTGCGAAAGGAACTCGCGGAAGCGGGTCCGCTGGCGCGGGCGATTCAAGGGAAGCGAATCCATATCGGTGAACCGGGTAGCACCGAATGCCTGCTGGCGCGGGAGTTTCTGAAATTCGCTCGACTCGAACTGCCAACTCCGTCGCGCGCCGGAGATGTGATCCTCATCGAACAGAGTAAAGCGCAGTTGATTGCTCAGGCCGAGGCAATCCAGCAGGCGACAGGCGCCGAAAAGCAAGCCCTCATCGCCGCGCTGCCCGATTGCCTCGTGCTGCTGGCCTCGATGCCTTCCCCGATAGCGCGGCTGCTAATCGAAGCGGCTGACTATCGCCTCGTCCCGCTGCCGGCGACGCGCGCCTTCTTGATGGACAATCTTCAAGACAGCGATTCCACGACGACCGTGCTTGAACGCGAGTTCTTGGAACACGCCGTGATTCCGACCCATAGCTACTTCACGACACAGGGGTTCCCCGCGGCAGACTGCGAGACCGTAGGGGTGCGGCTCTTAGCAGTCGCGCGAAAAGACGCCGCGGAAGAGGCGATTGTGCAGCTGATGGAAACCATTTTTGAAGGGGAGTTTTGCCACCGCATCCGACCAATCTCACCGCGTGAGATCGCGACCCCCTACGCCATTCATCCGGCGGCGATTGACTACTTGGATCGTGACAAGCCGCTCGCCATCGGCGAGTTGATCGAGTGGTGCAGCAACGGCCTCAGTTTTCTGGGCGCGTTCGCCGCCGGCGCGTTATCGCTTTACAGTTTGCTGCGGAGCCGATCGGCACGCCAGCCAGCCGACTACTTTGCCGAGATTCGCGCGGTGGACCGGCTCGCCGGTGGCGCCGCGGGCGATGCGAATGTCCCCATCGAACCATCTGAACTAGCGCAGCATCTTGACGACCGGTTGCTAAAACTGCGTCAGGAACTGATTGAAGACATCTGTGCGGGCACGATCAAAGGCGATCAAGTCATCCTTAATATCCTCACGCTACTGAACGATACTCGCGCCAACTTGCAACAACTTGAGGACCCGGTGAAGAATTCACACGACTCCCGGGCACTCAAGCAATACCGGGCAGCTCGAGCGGCATAGCTGACCACCAAGACGGATGGTCGGCGGAGGCAATTCGACGCCTTGTATGGCACTCCGGGCTCGTTCGGATTCTGCTACCATGGCGGGCATGACTGCTTCTGACTCTCAGCGCGCATCTCGCCTCTGCCTGTGGTGGCTCCTCAGCACACCACTCTTGATGGCGGTCACCTATCCGCTGTGGCTACCGGTGCGGACAGCGCCCCATCTGCCGCTGCTGCCGATTCCCACCCAAGCGACTGATGCGTTCGGCTGGGCGATGATTGCGCTCGGCGTGCGGCGAATGCTGACAGTCGTTTCCGAATCGGCAGTGGCGTACTGCGCGATGGGCCTTGCGCTGCTAATGGTTGGCGACCAATTGCGCTGGCAACCGTGGGCGTATCACGCGCTACTGGTGGCGCTCGCCGTGGTGCTGCTGCCGTCGCACCGGGCGATCACCGTGCTGCGGTGGCTGGCGGCGAGTGTGTATCTGTTCGCGGGGTGGTCGAAACTGGATTACACGTTCGCTACGACTTTGGGACAGCAACTGCTGGAGCTGTCGCCGGTTGAAGTTCCTGAGGGACTTCGTATCCCACTGGCGCTCGCGGGGCCGGCGCTCGAAGTAGTGATTGGCGTGCTGCTGCTCGTCCCGCGCACGCGCTGGCCGGCGGCGATTGCGGCGGCCGCGCTGCACGGTGTGACGCTGCTGCTGCTCAGTCCGTGGGGCCTCGGCCACAGTTGGGGCGTGCTGGTGTGGAATGTGGTGTTCCCCACGCATGTGCTGATCTTGATGAACCCGGGAGGGCGGCGCTCCGCGGAGGCCGTGCCTCAGAACGATTATCCGAACGGGCTCCGCGGAGCGTCGCCCTCCCAACTGATCGCCACCGCGGTTCTACTTCTCGCGATCTTCGCTCCACTCGCCAACCGCCTCGGTTACTGGGACAACTGGCCGAGCTGGGCCGTCTACGCCCCGGGCAGCGAGCGCGGGGCCGTGTTCATTCACTCGGCCGCCGCCGACCAGATTCCGCCGGCACTCTTCAGCGAGCGCGATGCGAGCGACACTTGGCGCCGCGTGCGGTTCGACGAGTGGCTGCCGGCCGAGAACCTGGCGCCCCGCTATCCGCAGAACCGCGTGCTCACTCAACTGGCCGACTGGCTTGGGGCGAAGTACGGGGTGCGGAATCGGCTGCGCGTGGAACTCGAGGGGGTGGCGGAGCGGTGGACGGGCGAGCGCTAACACGCCACAACCTCGCTCGCCAGCGGGTTGTGCTCTTCCACCGGCATCGGCACGCCGGGGCCGTCGGTGGCGTACCACTTGGCGAGGACTTCCCGCCAGGCTCCGGCGCGTTTGACCGTAACAAAGTCGGCCCGCACCTCGGCGTGCTGGGGGTGAAGCTGGGCGTATTTGATGGCGAACTTGCGCATGTCCGGCACGCAGCGCTCGGGGCCGTACAGTTCTTCGGCTAAGCGGTAGTGCTCGGTAATGACATCGCGCTGCTCGTGAATCGTCGGAGGTAGCGGCAACGGTTCACCGTTTGCCAGCGCGCGAGCCTCGGCGAAGATCCACGGATTGCCGATGGCGCCGCGGGCGACGGTCACGCCATCGACGCCGGTGAAGGCGAGCATGTCGAGACACGCTTGGGCGGTGAACAAGTCGCCGCTGCCCAGGACGGTTCGTGCGCCGGCGTGCCGTTTCACTTCGCGTAGAAACTCCCACCGCGACGGGCCATCGTACCGCTGCGTTACCGTGCGGCCATGCACGGTGATCGCCGCCACGCCGAGTTCGTACGCGCGATCAAAAATGGTGAAAAAGTTATCGCGGCTTTCGGGCGTGTCATCAATGCCACGCCGCATTTTCACCGTGACGGGAATGTGCGGCGGCACGGCGTCGCGCGTTCGGGCGATGATTTCGGCAGCGACTTCCGGTTGGCTGAGATGGAACCCCCCGCGGCACCGGCCCAGCACCTTTCGCACGGGGCAGCCGAAGTTGATGTCGATCACATCGAACCCGGCGGCAACCATGCGAATAGCGGCAGGGCCAAACTCCGCTGGTTCGGCGCCCATCAGTTGCCCGCCAACAGGGTGCTCTTCGTCCCGAATCGCCAGCAGCCGCCGATGCGTGTTCCGCTCCTTCATCGCTGCGACAAACTTGTCGAGCATCACTTCGCACAAAGTGTACGACGCCCCGAACCGTCGCGCGAGTGTGCGCATCGGCGAATCGCTGTAGCCCGAGAGCGCCGCTTGGACGAGCGGGAAGCCGAGCGTGTGGGGGCCAATTTTTAGCGTGGGGAGCATACGGGATAGGGGACGCGGATTGGCGCGGATGCGGCGGATTAGCGCGGATTTTTTCGCCGCCTTTAGAATACACCGAGGGGCCTGGCTGGTAAAACCGATGATAAGCTGGGAATCTCCGCGTTCATCTGCTTCAATCCGTGCACTGCTTCATCAGGAAAGCGGCGCGTCCCCAATTCTCCCAACCGCCCACGATGCGGCGGCACGAACTAGCTCATCTCCATCCATCATCGCCCGCTGCAGCGTTGGTAGCGTCTCCACCGCGCGCCGGGCCCCCAGCACCAGCGCCGCGTTGCGCAGCACCCCGCGGCGCTTTGCACGCCACAACGGCGTGGACCGAAAACGAGCGCGGAACTCGTCTTCAGTGAGTGAAAACAGTTCGAGCAGATCGACGGGATTGCTCGTCGCCTGTGGCCAGAACTCCTTATCTTCAGTCACCTGCGCTTTGCGGTTCCACGGGCAGACCTCTTGGCAAATGTCGCAGCCGAAGAGCCAGTCGCCGGCTTGTTCGCGCAGTTCCTCGGCCGGCATCCCTTTGAGTTCAATGGTGGTGTAACTCAAACAGCGCCGTGCGTCGAGCACATACGGTTGCGGGAAGGCTTGCGTCGGGCAGGCGTCAAGGCATGCCGTGCAGGTTCCGCAATGATCGGCAGCAAAGGGAGTGTCGAGTTCCAACTCAACGCTCGTGAGTAGCGCGGCAAGAAAGAAGTAACTCCCTTGCTCACGATTCAGCAGCAGCGTGTTCTTGCCGATCCAACCGAGACCGGCGAGTTGGGCGAAGTCGCGCTCCATCAGTGGCGCCGTGTCAATCGCGCCGCGCGATGTTGCCTCGGGACACTTCACGGCAAGCTCGGCGGCGAGCTCGTTAATTTTTGCGCGCAGCACGTCGTGGTAATCGACTTCCCCCCACGCGTAGCGGGCGATGCGGCCTTCAGTCGGCCCCGGCTCAACCGGTTCCGCGGTGCGGTACGGCCAGGCGAGCATCACCACGCTCCGCACGCCGTCGAGCACATGCCGGGGGTGTTCGTAGGCTTCGCGGCGCCCAGCGATATAACCCATTTCACCCGCGTAACCGGCCGCCAGCCACTCGTCGAGCCGATCAGCTCCCGGCGAACGAACGGCCGGCGCCACCCCGCAGAGCGAGAAACCGAGCCGAATAGCGGCCGATTTCAGCCAGATTGTGAGTTCGGCGGAGGTCATGGAGAAATAAAAATGTTTGCGGCCACCGGCGGTGTGATTAGCCTGGAAGATGTGGTTGCGATTTTTGCGTTCGCTCATCTTCGTTGAGGAAAGTACCGTGCGAAAGAGTCTCTTGGCATTGCTGGTGTTGGTGGCGAGCAGCGCCGCCGCGAACTCGGCCCACGCCTTCGGTTGCGAAGGTTTTGGCTACGGGTTCTTGTACAACTCGCTGAACTACCAAGTTCCCTACTTCGCCGCCCACCCGCCGGTGTACTACAGCGTGCCAGTGCCGCGGACGTACGGCTACAGCCCCTTCGCCTATCCGCCGCACATCATGACCCCGGAATTGGTCTCGCCGGTTCAGCCCGTGCAGATCATCAATCCCCATGTGAAGAGTTCGTCGCACACCCCCGCCGCCAAGCCGGTGGAAGATAAGTCGGTCTCGACGCCGAAGTCAGCTGAACCGCTGATGGTGCTGAACCCGTATGTCACGCCGAGTGACGCGATGGTGTCGACGGAGCGCTAAGTCGCGATTCGAGATGCTAGCATTCAAATGCTCTGGACGCGTTGCGCCGGGTTGCTATCATCCGCAACGCGAAATTGTGCTTCGCCAATGAATCGGAAAGGGAATTCCGGATGCGCGCCAGAACTGGGATGATGCTCATGCTGCTCGCGGCGGCTGGTTGCCGGAGCGGCGCTTCGTGGAACGATCCGTTCGGCGGCGCGGACCGTGTGCCGCCACCGGCGTCGCGGATTGGGGGCGACCCGATTCCCACGTTGCCGCCGGGCACTCCGGTGCAATCGGCGCCCGCGTGGTCGGGTGCTCCACCGGCGAACGCTTGGCCGAGCACAACTGCGCCGGTCACCACAGCGCCAACTTGGTCCACCACGCCGAGCGCGCCGGCGACTTCCACTTGGCCATCGACTCCAACGAATAGTTGGCCCGCTGCGCCGACAGTTTCACCAGGGATGGGGCAAGCTTTTCCCCAAACGCCCGCACAGATGCCGCCAGCGCCGGCCAACTATCCGCAAACGCCTTCGACTTATTCACCGGCGCCAAATTATTCATCGCCACCGGTCAACTACGGCGCGTCCTTGCCGCCGCAGGGGATTCCGCTCGACGCGCAGCCCGCTTCGTATCAGCAGCCAACGGGAACGAATCTGCCGTGGATCGCCCAGTCGGCGCCTGTTCGACCGAGCACTGGTTACGAATCCGCGCCGCGCGTGCGGTTGCCAGAACCGAACAGTCTCGCCCCTCAAGGCTACGCCGCCGCGACCGCGTTTCAACCGGTAACGCCGGCCGCCACCCAACCGATGGGGCCGATTGAAGCCGCCGTCGTCGCCGGGGGAAGTGCGGAGGATGGCTTCCGGCCGCGTGGGGCGACGCGAACGGCGAACGCGAGTGGGCAAGCGGGCAACTGGTAGTGAAGTTTAAGCTCGAACAGTGAGACGTCTGAACGTTAGCCGTTCAGTGCGCTACCCATGTCCGTTGCTGACGCTTCCGACTCGCCGCGTTCGCACGGTAGAATGATGGCTGATCGTAAGCTGTTCACATTGACCCAATCGCTGTGTCCACCGTCCCCACCGGTCCCCGCCGCAATTTCGACGCGCTCTTCGGCGGCCCCGTGCGCCGGCGGCTGGCGAAGTGGGCCGGGTACCTGCCGCTGATCGCGGCGCGGGAAGAGCCGCTTACGCAGCTCAGCGATTACGATCTGCGGAAGGAAAGTCTCTCGCTGCGGTACCGGGCGCGAAGTGGCGAGCCGCTCGATCGGCTGCTCGTCGAAGGTTTTGCCCTCGTGCGGGAAGCAGGCCGGCGGAAACTGAATATGCGGCACTTCGAGGTGCAGCTTCTGGGCGGTGCGGCGGCGCATCACGGGTCGATCATCGAGATGCAGACCGGGGAAGGCAAAACGCTCACCGCCACGCTGCCGATGTATCTGGCCGCGCTAGACGGCAAGGGCGCCCACCTCAGCACGGTGAACGATTATCTTGCGAAGCGCGACGCCGACCAAATGCGGCCGCTGTACGAAGCCCTCGGCATGACCATTGGCGTCATCCAGCAGCAGATGCCGCAGCCGGAACGCGGCAAGGCGTATGCGTGCGACATCACCTACGGCACCGCCAACGAAATGGGGTTTGATTTTCTGCGCGATCGGCTGCTGAAACGGCGGATCTCGGAAGGCGAGCGCGATCTGTTCGGCGAAATGCTCACCGGCGCCGTCTCGGCCCACGAGAAGCCGGTTCAGCGTGATTTGCACTTCATGCTGGTGGACGAAGCGGACAGCATCCTCATCGACGAAGCGCGGACGCCGCTGATCATCAGTGCGGCGCCCGGCGAAGATGAGCTGATCGCCACCGAAGCGTACGAATGGGCTGCCGAGACCAACCAGCAGTTCGAAGAAAACACGCACTACGAATACCACCACAAAGAGAAGCGCGTTGACCTGAACGTCGCCGGTCGGCGAAAAGTGCGTGAACTGCCGAAGCCGCCGGCGATGGACAAGCTGCCGCTCTCGACGATTTATGAGTACATCGAACGCGCCATCAAGGTGGCCCGCGAAATGTTTCTAGATCGGCACTACGTGGTGCGTGACGGTGAGATTGTGATCGTCGATGAATTCACCGGCCGGTTGGCCGAAGGCCGCAAGTGGCGCAGCGGCATCCATCAAGCGGTGGAAGCGAAAGAAGGGGTCAAAATTACCTTTGAGACCAACCAGGCGGCGACAATCACCATTCAAGATTTGTTCCTGCGCTACCATCGCCTCGCTGGCATGACGGGGACCGCCAGCACCAGCGCCCGCGAACTCTCGAAAATCTATCAGCTCTATGTGATGCCGATTCCGACGAATCGCCCGCCGATTCGCCAAAAAATGCCGACGGTCGTCTATGGCACAACCGAAGCGAAGTGGGCGGCGATTGTCGAGGATGTCGCCGAGCAGCACGCCGTCGGCCGACCCGTGCTGATCGGCACGCGCTCGATCGACAAAAGCGAACGGCTCTCGACGCTGCTCAGCGAACGCGGCATCGAGCACACGGTGCTTAACGCGCGGCATGTCGCCAAGGAAGCGGAAATCGTTGCCGAGGCGGGGAAGCTGGGCCATGTGACGGTCGCCACCAACATGGCGGGTCGTGGGACCGACATTCGCCTCGGCCCCGGCGTGCCGGAACTCGGCGGACTGTATGTCGTCTGCACGGAACTGCACGAATCGAAACGGATTGACCGCCAGCTCATCGGCCGCTGCGGGCGCCAAGGGGACCCCGGCGCCTACCGGCAGTACTTGTCGCTCGACGATGAAATCTTGCTGGTGGGCCTCGGCCCCAAACGCGCGGCGAAACTCAAAACAATCGGCGAGAAAGCAACCGGCCCGCTGCCGAGTTACGAATCGGCCTTCCACGCCGCTCAAGCCAAAATCGAACGCCGCCACTTCCGCGACCGCAAGGTGCTGCTCTACCACGACAAAGAACGCCAAAAAATGCAGCGGGCGATGAGCCAAGACCCGTATTTGGATACGCCAGGGTGAGGCGTTATGTCTGCGGATTTAGGACGCACTTTCTGCGTAGCGGCAACTGATAACCGGTTAATGCACCAGCTTCTTGTACTTAAACCGATGCGGCTGATCCGCGGCGACGCCTAAGCGTTCTTTGCGCTGGTCTTCGTAGGTTTGGAAGTTTCCTTCGCACCAGTGGACGTAGCCGTCCCCCTCGAAGGCGAGGATGTGGGTGGCGAGGCGGTCGAGGAACCAGCGGTCGTGGCTCACGACCACAGCGCAACCGACGTAGTTGGCGACTGCTTCTTCGAGGGCGCGGAGCGTATCCACGTCAAGGTCGTTCGTTGGTTCGTCGAGCAAAAGTACGTTCGAGCCGCGGCGCAACAGTTTGGCGAGGTGGACGCGGTTGCGTTCCCCGCCGGAAAGGACGCCAACTTTTTTCTGCTGGTCGGCCTTCTGGAAATTGAACCGGGCGACGTAGCTACGCGATTGCACGGTGCGTTTGCCGAGCTCGATGGTGTCGTTGCCGCCAGAGATTTCTTCGTAGACGGTTTTGTTGTCGTCAAGCGAATCGCGCGACTGATCGACGTAGCCGAGGACCACGGTGGGGCCGAAGATCAGTTGGCCGCTGTCGGGTTTTTCTTGACCCATCAGCATTCGCAGCAGCGTGGTCTTGCCGGCGCCGTTGGGGCCGATGATGCCGACAATTCCCCCCGGCGGTAAGCGGAAGTTCACGTTCTCGAACACCACACGGTCGCCGTAACTCTTGCTAAGGTTCACGCCGTCGATCACTTGGTCGCCGAGCCGCGGGCCGGGCGGGATCTGGATTTCGAGTTCATCGGGCTTGTCCTGAAATTCCTCGGCCACCAACTTTTCGTAAGCGTTGATGCGGGCTTTGTTCTTCGCTTGCCGCGCTTTGGGTGCCATGCGAATCCATTCGAGTTCCGTCGCCAACGTTCGCTGCCGGGCCGACTTTTGCTTCTCTTCAATTTCCAGCCGTTTGGCTTTCTGCTCGAGCCAGCCGGTATAGTTGCCGACATAGGGAATCCCCTTGCCGAACTCGATTTCGAGAATGTAGCCCGCGACGTTGTCGAGGAAGTAGCGGTCGTGGGTGACAGCGACAATCGTACCGGGGTAGTCGGCCAAGTGACGCTCAAGCCAGAGAATGCTTTCGGCGTCGAGATGGTTGGTCGGTTCGTCAAGCAACAGCAGGTCCGGCTTTTCGAGCAGTAGCTTGCAGAGCGCTACGCGCCGCTTTTCACCACCGGAAAGCTTGGTGACATCGGCATCGCCCGGCGGCAGGTTCATCGCTTCCATGGCGATTTCAATCTGCCGATCAAGTTCCCACGCATTGGTCGCATCGATCTTGTCTTGCAGCACGGCCTGGCGGTTCATCAGCCGTTCCATCGCGTCGGGATCGTCCGCTACGTCAGCATACTTCTCGCCGATTTCTTCGAACTCCTTCAGCAAGGCCCGCGTTTCGGCGACCGCTTCTTCCACGTTGCCGGTGACGTCTTTATCGGGGTTGAGCCGCGGCTCTTGGGTAAGCATCCCCACGGTGTAACCATCGGTGATTTTGGCTTCGCCTTCAAACTCTTTGTCGATCCCCGCCATGATACGCAGCAGCGTACTTTTTCCCGCGCCGTTCCGGCCCAGCACTCCGATCTTCGCGCCGGGGTAGAACGAGAGCCAAATATCCTTGAGCACTTCACGCTGCCCAATTTTCTTGGTGAGACCGGAGATTTGATAGATGTATTTTTGGGACATGGGGAGAGGCTGTTGGCTATTGGCTGTTAGCTGTTGGCTACGCGCTGGGAGGGCGACGCTCCGCGGAGCCCGTGCCAAGAGGACTCGTTGGCATTCAGGATTGGCTCCGCGGAGCGTCGCCCTCCCAATCGTTCGCCCTCGCGACTCGCCCCACATTCTACCGCGAAGACGGCGCTTCGGGCAGCGGAGATTTCGGCTTCGAGCGCGGTACGGAGCCTGCGAACTTGTGTTCGGCGGGGTCGTGTTCGGCTTCGAGCTTGTTGAGTTCGGTTTCGATCCGCAGGCGATACTGCTCGACACTTTCGTTGGGATCGGGGCGCAGCAGCGGGCCGAAGTAGCCGTCGATGCGGGTGAATGGCTTCGGGATTTGCATGCGGTCCCACGCCTTCTTGATGATCCACCGCCGCGCGGGGACGATCACCACCACCACGACCGGCACTTGGGCGAGTTGCGAGAGGACCGCGATCCCCTTCCGCACGCGGTTACGGGGACCGCGTGGGCCGTCGACGGCGAGAATGATTGCCTTGCCGCCCGTAGCATGTTGCTCGAGTGCGCCGAGCGCTTCGCGCCCTCCTTTATCTTCTCCGACACTTTGGCTCGAACCACGCACGACGTGCATGCCGAGCACCCGCAGCCCGAGCGCCATCAGTTCGCCATCTCCGGAACGGGAAAGCATAGCGCCGGTGCCGGGCCGGCCGTTGATGCCAGCCGCGACTTGGTGTGCGTGGAGCACGGCGTAGGCGTACGACTCACCCTTCGCCCACAGTTCTGGGCGCGGATCGTTGTGGGCGCGCGGGCGGCAGGTGTACTTGAGCAAGAGGAGCACCAGCGCGATGGGCCAAGCAATCAGCCGCGGGGAGATTTTCATAGGGCCCCACGCTCGTGATCTGATTCTCGGGTGCCACTGGCGTGCCGCCAGTGGGTCTCGGGGTAAACTTTACACCACTTCGCACTGGCGGCACGCGAGTGGCGCCCATTCACTCTAAAAGAGCTAGCGATCAACACGCAGTTGACCGCGGGCCTGCGAAACCAACCGATCTCGCACCGCGAGCTCTTCTGGGTTGGCCGCCTTGCGGGCCAGCGATTCCGTAAGCTGCTTCTCGGCCGCGGTACGATCAATCTTCGCCGCCGGAATCGCCCGACTCGTGAGGACCGAAATCACATCGTCTGCCACTTGCAGGAAGCCGCCGTCCACGTAGTAGCGCGTCGTCTCGGCGCCCTTCTTGAGCCGCAACTCGCCGTACCCGAGCCGGCCGATCAGTGGGCTGTGCCGCGGCAAGATGCCCACCTCTCCATCAAACAACGGCGCCGCCACGAAGTCGGTCTCGACATCGAGGATCGTTTCTTCAGGAGTGACGACGATGCAACGCATGGCGGGAGAGGATAGGGGTTAGAGGTTAGAGGCTAGGGAACGAAGTGGACAAGAGCTCGGATCAATACCCCTGACCTCTCATCTCTATCCTCTGTCGTCTTTACTTTTGGCTCTTCTTCCACTGTTCTTCAGCTTGTTCGATCGGGCCGACGTACATGAACGCGCTTTCGGGGAGGTGGTCCCACTTGCCGTCGCAGATCTCGTTGAAGCTGCGGATGGTGTCGGCGATCGAGGTAAACTCGCCGCTCTTGCCGGTGAAGACTTCCGCCACGTAGAAGGGTTGCGACAGGAAGCGTTCGATCCGGCGGGCACGGTGGACGATTTGCTTATCGGTTTCCGAAAGCTCGTCGATCCCCAGAATCGCGATGATGTCTTGCAGTTCGCGGTACCGCTGCAGCGTGGTTTGCACGCGGCGGGCGCAGTTGTAATGCTCATCGCCCACATACTGCGGGTCAAGGATGCGGCTCGACGAAGCGAGCGGGTCAACCGCCGGGTAAATTCCCTTTTCGGCGATCGCCCGTTCCAAGTAAAGGAACGCGTCGAGCTGGCCGAACGCGGTTGCCGGCGCGGGGTCGGTCGGGTCGTCCGCCGGCACGTACACGGCTTGCACCGAGGTGATGGCGCCGTTGGAGGTCGAGGCAATCCGTTCTTGGAGCTGCCCCATCTCGGTGGCGAGCGTCGGTTGGTAACCCACCGCGGAGGGCATCCGGCCCAACAGCGCGGAGACTTCCGAACCCGCTTGCGAGAAGCGGAAAATGTTGTCGACGAACAGCAGCGTGTCGGCGCCAGTCTTATCGCGGAAGTATTCGGCCATGGTGAGTGCGGTCAAAGCGACCCGCAGACGGGCGCCCGGCGGTTCGTTCATCTGGCCGAACACCATGCATGTTTGCTCGATAACGCTGCGGTCGGTTTGGCCGATCTTCGTGTGCTGCATTTCCAGCCACAGGTCGGTCCCTTCGCGGGTCCGCTCGCCCACGCCGGCAAACACGGAGTAGCCACCGTGCTCCTTGGCGATACGAGCGATCAACTCGGTCAAAATAACCGTCTTACCCAAACCTGCCCCACCGAAGAGACCCGCCTTACCACCGCGGACGAACGGGGTAAGCAGGTCGATCACCTTGATGCCGGTGGTGAAGAGCTCGGTCTTGGTCGAAAGATCCTTCAGCAGCGGCGGTTCGCGGTGGATCGGCCAGTTTTCGTCCGCCTGCACGGGGCCACGGCCATCCACAGTGTCGCCGATCACGTTGAACACCCGGCCGAGCGTCGCCTTGCCGACCGGCACGGTGACCGGCGCACCGGTGTCAACCACGTCCTGCCCGCGGATGAGACCGTCCGTCGAACCGAGCGCGATGCACCGCACGCGGCCGCCGCCGAGGTGCTGCTGCACTTCGCCGGTGAGGCGGATCTTTACACCTTTGTGCTCGCTGGTGATCTTCACCGCGTTGTAAATCGCCGGCAGGTTCGCTTCGTCAAACTCCACGTCGAACGTGGAGCCGATGATTTGGGTGATGCGACCGATGTTGGTTTGAGTGGCGGTGGCCATGATGGGAGATGCTAGAGGATAGGGGTTAGAGATTAGGGAAAGAACATGTGGCGGGGATGAAAATCCCTAACCTCTATCCTCTTTCCTCTAACCTCTCACATTAACTGATCGCTTCGACGCCGCCGATGAGGTCCATCAACTCGTTGGTGATGCGGCCTTGGCGAGCGCGGTTGTACTGGCGGCTGAGGGATTTAATTAGGTCGTTGGCATTCTCGGTGGCGCTCTTCATGGCGACCATGCGGGCGATTTGTTCGCTCACCGCCGAGTCGAGGAAGCACTTGAAAAGCTTCACTTTGAAGCTGGTCGGCACGACCTCTTCCAAAATGCTTTCGGGCGACGGCAGGAATTCGTACTGATGCTTCGGCCCCATGGTGGATTCCTGCTTGGAATCCCCCTTCCCTGCATTTAAGTCGAGCGAACCGAGCGGTAGGAGTGTCTCAACGGTGACGACTTGCTTCGCGATGCTGAGGAACTTCGTGTAGACGACATCCAAGCGGTCGAGCTTGCCGGTGGCGTAATCGTCTAGCAGGAGCGTGGCGATGGCGTCCACCTCGTCAAACCGCGGCTTGTCTTCGAACTGCGTGTACTGCTTGTCGATCGGGATGCCACGGTATTTGAGGCCCGAGATGCCCCGTTTGCCGCTGACCTGCAGCGTGCAGTTGGGCACGAGCGCTTTGAGTTCGGCGAATTGGCCTTGGCCGGCGCGAATGAGGTTGCCGTTGAAGCCACCGCACAATCCGCGATTGGCGGTGAGCACCAACAGCGCCGCGTTCTTAACCTCGGCCCGCTTTTCCAGCAGCGGATGCGACACCTGCAAACCCGCGCGGGTGAGATCGCTCACCAACTGCGTGATGCGGTCGGTGTACGACGTGGCGGCCGACGCCCGGTCCATCGCTTTCTTGAAGCGCGCAGTCGCGATCAGCTCCATCGTCCGCGTAATCTTTTTGATATTACGGACGCTCTTGCGACGCTTATCGAGGACGCGTGGATTAGCCATATCGGAAATCAACAGGGAACACGGATGATCGCGGATTAGCGCCGATCAGCCGGAACGCAGTACGTGGCTGGGTTGCCGTTACGTGATTGAATGTACACTTAAAAAGCGGGGTTACAAGGCCGATTTGTGGCCACCCCTAAATTTTTCTTAACCCCCAGTTTCCTGGAGAAAATCCGCGTAAATTCGCCGCATCAGCGTCGCTGCGCGGCCCTTTTCCGCTTAAACCTTCGCCAAAACCGGCTTGTGGGCTTGGCCCGCCTTGAATTGGGCGCCGAACTCCTTGAGCGAGCTTTCGATCATCTCGACGATCTCGTTCGTCAGCTCCTTCTTGTCCGCAAGCGCCTTTCGCACTTCGGGCTTTTGGTCGCTCATGAACCTGAGGAATTGGCTTTCCCACGCTTGCACCGACTTCACTGGCACGTCGTCCAGGAAGCCCTTGGTGCCGGCGTAAATCAGCAGCGTTTGGTCAGTCACGTCGAGCGGTTTGTAGGTGCCCTGCTTGAGCAGCTCCACCATGCGGTACCCGCGGTCGAGTTTCTTTTGCGTGTCGGGGTCGAGTTCGGTACCGAGCTGCGCGAACGCTTCGAGTTCGCGGAAGGCAGCGAGGTCAAGCCGCAAACCACCGGCGACTTTTTTCATCGCCTTCGTTTGGGCGGCGCCACCGACGCGCGAAACCGAGATCCCCGCGTTCATCGCCGGCTTCACACCGGCGAAGAACAAGTCCGGCTGCAAGTAAATCTGCCCGTCGGTGATGGAAATCACGTTCGTGGGAATGTATGCCGAGACTTCCCCTTCGAGCGTTTCGATAATCGGCAGCGAGGTGATCGAACCACCGCCGAGCGCGTCCGACAACTTGGCCGAACGTTCCAGCAGCCGACTATGGCAGTAGAACACGTCACCGGGGAACGCTTCGCGGCCTGGTGGACGCCGCATCAGCAGCGACAGTTGGCGATAAGCGACCGCTTGCTTCGACAAGTCATCGTACACCACCAGCGCGTGGCCGCCGTTGAACATGTACTCTTCGGCCATCGCGGTGCCGGAGTAGGGGGCAACGTACTGCAGCGGAGCCGGGCTGGCGGCGCCCGCCACGATGACGGTCGTGTAATCCATCGCTCCGTTTTCGCGGAGCTTCTCGATCACGCCGGCGACGGTCGACTCCTTCTGGCCGACCGCCACATAAAAGCACTTTACGCCGCTCGAGCGCTGGTTGATGATGGCGTCCACCGCGATGGCGGTCTTGCCCGTCTTGCGGTCGCCAATGATCAGTTCGCGCTGCCCCCGGCCGATGGGGGTCATCGCGTCGACCGCTTTGATGCCCGTTTGCAGCGGCTCGCACACCGGTTGCCGTTCGGCGACACCGGTGGCGATGATTTCCAGCGGGCGGCGCTTGGTGGTGTTGATGGGGCCTTTGCCATCAAGCGGGTTGCCGAGCGGATCGACCACGCGGCCGAGCATTTCATCACCGACCGGTACGGAGAGCAGCCGGCCCGTGCTTTTGACTTCTTCCCCTTCGGAAATCTTCAGGTAATCGCCAAGGATGATGATCCCAACCGAGTTCTCTTCCAAGTTGAACGCGAGGCCGGTCACGCCGCTGGCGAACTCGACCATTTCCCCCGCCATCACACCCGACAGGCCGTAAACGCGGGCGATCCCGTCGCCCACTTCCAGCACCCGACCCACTTCACGCACATCGAGCTGCGCGCTGTAGTTCTCGATCTCTTTTTGAATCACCGAAGCGATTTCATCGCTATTGAACTTCATCGAAAAACTCCGGCCTGGCGGCGGTAAAAAATCTCACCACAGAGGGCACAGAGAGCACAGAGAAGAAGGAGGGAATGAGCAATGACCAAGCCGAAATGACCAATGACTCTTTCTTCTCTCTGTGTTTTTTCCTCTGTGGCCTCTGTGTCCTCTGTGGTTAAGTTTCTTAATTGTTACGGAAAAATTTGTCGGGGTTGGTTTCAATTGCTTCGACGGTTTGGGCAACGATCGCTTTGTGGGCTTTGTCAAACGCGGTGCGGAGGGTGCCGTCGTACACCGTGTCGCCAACGCGGAGTTCCATGCCGCCGATCAGGTCAGGATCGACCGACACGCTGAGCACGGGGTTGATGCCAAGCCGGCTGACCAGCGCCGAGGTCAACTCGTTCTGCATCGCCGCGCTAATCGGCGTGGCGGAACGGACTTCCACTTCCACCAAACCCTTGCGGGCGTTGAACTGCTTGCGGACTTCCTTGATGACGGTGGGCAAAATGCCGACGCGGTTGTGGGCGCTCAGCACCTTGAGGAAGTTGAGCACCAGCGGCAAAACCTTTCCGCCAAAAATGCGGTCAAGCGCCGCGACGCGCTCTTCGTTGCCGAGGAACGCCGAACCCAACATCTGCGTAAGTTGCGGATGGGCGGGCAGCACTTGGTCGCCAATCGCTTCGAGCTCCGCCGCCGCTTGATCGAGCACGCCGCCTTCCACCGCAGCGCCCAGCAAAGCGTCCGCGTACGTGCGCGCAATCCGCTCCTCGGTCACATCAAGGACCGTCTCGCGAATCTTCGGCTTGGTCGTGGTTTCGATCATTGCTCAGGTTAGTTCTTGCTCGAAGCGAAGCGGCTGATTGCTTCGCGGACGATTTCATCTTGGCGGCTGCTGGTGATTTCCTGCTTCACCACCCTCTTGGCCAGGTCGATCGCCAGACCCGCGCTCGATTCGGCGAGTTGCCGGACCGCCACGTCGCGAGCCTGTTCGATGTCTTTCACCACGCGCTGCTTCTCGGCGTCGGCGGCGGCTTTCGCTTCGGCGACGATCTGGGCCTTGGTCGATTCGGCGTCCCGCCGGGCTTCTTCCAGCAGGCCCCGAACTTCGTCGGCGGCAGCAGCCAGCCGGGCCTCATGGGCGGCGAGCATTGCCTTCGCTTCCTCGTGCTTGGCGGCTGCGGCGGCGATGTTGTTAGCGATGCCTTCCTCACGGTCGTGCAACGCCTTGGAGATCGGGCCCCAGGCAGTTTTGTAAAGCAGTGCGCACAGCACGCCGAAGATGATCAGCGTCCAGAGCGCGAGGTCCGGGTCCACCGCCAACGGGTTCGGCTTGGAAGCAGCCGACGTGGCAGTCGCATGGGCGGCTTCGTCGGTATGTTCCTCAGCGGCGCACACCGGCAGAGCCAGTGCGGTCACAAGCAACAACAATCCAGCAAGGTAGCGCATAGCGCAGCATCCTGTGAAAGGAATCCATCAACGGCAACCACGAGCGCGATTGCCGACAATGTTGCTTAGCCAACGATGTTGACTAGGCGAAGATGAAGCCGATCAGAGCGAGCGCGAAGAACGCGGCGCCTTCGATCAGAGCGGCCGAGATGATCATGCCTGTTTGGATGTTGCCCGAAGCTTCCGGCTGGCGGGACATCGCTTCCACCGCGGCGCCACCGATCTTGCCGATGCCGAGGCCAGCGCCCAGGATCACCAACCCGGCGCCCAGCGACTTCCCAAGGTCCATCGCGGCTCCAGCGGGGGCGGCGTCTTGCGCCATGACCGGCGCGGTGACCGACATCGCGGCAATCATCGTCGTTGCAGTGCGAAACCAATTAGTCACGGATCGAATCTCCAAAAACAAGTTGTGAGGGGCGTCCTCATCGAAGCAAGCCACGCGCTTAGTGCGGGTGAGCCGCCGCTCCGATGAACAGCGCCGACAGGAAGGTAAAAATGTAAGCCTGCAAAAAGGCGACAAACAGTTCGAGTACGCTAAAAGCGACCGCGCCCAGCACGCTCGCCGGGGCCACGCCATACCACACCAGCAGTTGCGCCGTAGCGCCAATAAACGCCGTCAGCACCGCCAGCACCAAGTGCCCCGCCACCATATTCGCCAAGAGACGAACGCCAAGCACGAAGTGCTTAATGAGGAGGCCCATGATTTCAATCACAAAAATCAGCGGCTTCAGGATGATCGCTAGCGCGAACGGCAGTTCCATATGCGGCACTTGCGCCTTCAGGAAGCCAATGAAGCCAAGCTTTTCGATTCCCGCGTACAGTACCGCGCCGAACGTGCAGAGCGCCAGGGAAGCGGTCACCGCAAAGGCGCCTGTCGGAGCCCCCATCCACGGCAACATGCCGATCAGATTGCAACCGAGCACAAAGAAAAATACCGTCCACAAATAAGGCAGAAAGCGGTGAGCATCGTGATGGCCAATCGCCGGCTCGGCAATTTTGTCGCGAATGAACACCAGCAGCGTTTCGAGGAAGTTGGCCAACAGGCCTTTGGAGCGTTCGCCCCCTTGAATCTTCTTCGCCAGCCACGTGAACAGCAGCACGCAGCCCACCGCCACCACCAGAATGAGCAGCATAAACTTCGTGAAGACGAAGTCGAGCGGTTTGACGGTGTTGTCGATGACCGGGATGCCGGTGTGCGGCTGCCACACGACTTGGTAGGCGGCGTGTCCGCCGTGTTGCTCGTCGCCTTCGTGCTTAAGCGGCGTCGCGAAGGGTTGCGGTAGCTCGATGTGCCCCGCGTGTTCGCCGTGCGCCCAGGGCGTTAGGAACCGCGGCACGTGGAAGGACGTGGCGTCCTCGACGTGACTGAACAGTTCCGACGCTTCAAGCGGATTCTTTGCCGACATTGCACCAACTTGCCAACGAAACTTTTTGCCTACCCGCGGCTGCGGCGCCAGCGCGAAGAGAGCGGTGTTCCAAGCGATGCTCGGCGTCGATCCGCTTCCCCCCAACCACTGGAGAAAGACACTGGAAAGGCCCTGTTAGACGGGTCTTTTAAGCTTCAGCGCCTCAAGTGCCGCATGCACATCCGTGACCAGCAAGCACAGGTAGAAGGGTGTAAGGTAGCCGATGATTTCCGTGCTTGCGAGGGGGGCTGTGCGAATTGCGAGAAAAATCATCGCCCAACCGCCGAGTCCCAGCCGGACCGCGGTAGCAACGAGGTATTTTTGCAGCGGCACGGAGCCAAAGACCCAGCCCAACAGATCGGCCAGCAGCGTGATGAGCAGTGTACAAATGGCTCCCCACGCGACCACTTTTAGCCCCGTGCCCCCCGTGCGGGAGTACGCCACTAACCCGACCAACAGCGCCGTGGGAATGGTCCACGCCGCGAGCAGGCGTAGGCGCTGGGCGAGCGGTCGGCGGAGTTCGATGGGGGCCATTGACCGTCGTAGCACGGGACCGAAGTCCCGTGCGAAGTGGATAGCCTAATCTTTCGCACGGGACTTCGGTCCCGTGCTACGAATGCTTCGGCGGTTTGAGCCGGGCCAGCCGCCAGATGCCCCACGTTAAACCCGCCGCGGCGCCGAGCATACTGCCCCACGGTTTGGTCGGCAGATACCGGTCCAAAACGGCGCCCAGGATGATCGGCATTACCATCGAGAGGGCGACCGAGGTCGCCTGTGTCGCCCACGCGTAACCGTTCATGGCGCGATCGAGCGGTTCGGCAGGCTCATCCGGTGGGTTGGTAGGCATATCGTTCATCCATTTCAGCCCAGGGCGCCGCGGCTGGCTCGTCCTGCAGTGGGAAGCGGAGACCAGGGGCCCCCTGCCGGAAAAGCCGGACAATGGCACCCCAACAATCAGCCACCCTGTCCGCTTTCCTTATGAAATCGATACTTTCCGTAAATCTTTACACCACAACGGTTTACGGCCCCCAAAATGCCGCGAAAATCGTGGTGCGAAATTTGCTCAGTCGCGGTGACCCGATTAGACTGAAAAGACCGCTTTTCCCCAGTGTAGCGTTCGTTACGCTCGGGTCCAAATCATGTTTCCACAAACCGCAAGCAAGCGGCGAATGGTGGATGAGAGCGGCACCGGGCAATCTTTCCGCAGTTTCTGCAAGGCGACCTCGTGATGACGGCAACCTCTCTCCGCAATTACACCTGCAAAGATTTGGCCCAGATGGCCCGCACGGAAGGGGTCGAGGGTTGGCACGCGATGCGGAAAGATCAACTGATCGACGCCCTAGTGCGCGCCGCCCGGCTGCGCCAGCGCCGCAAAAGTTCCGGCAAGCCTGTCGATTCCAAATCAAACGGTGTGCGGCCGAAACCGACCGAAGACCCTGCCCTCACCGCCGCCCGGCGAATGGCGCAGCACCGCATCGCGGCGCTGCATCGGCGGAATTCGGAACTTAAAAATCTCGCCGGGGCTGATGGCCAACCCGAAGTCGCCGCCGATCGCTTGGTGGTGATGGTTCGCGATCCCTACTGGCTGCACGCCACCTGGGAACTGTCGCCCCAGAGCATTAACCGCGCGCAAACCGCCCTCGGCCAGCACTGGCACGTCGCCAAACCGGTGTTACGGCTCCATCGCCTGCAAGCGGACGGCAGCTCCGGTGTGATGCGAGAGATTGCAGTCCATGGCGGAGTTCAGCACTGGTACATCGATGTCGATCAGCCGCCGTGCAGCTTCCGCGTGGAGATTGGCTACGCCACCTCGACCGGCAAGTTTTACTGCATCGCCCGCAGCAACACCGTCGGCACGCCCGCGCCGAGCGCCGCCGAAACGGTTGATCGCAACTGGGTGGATGTCGCCGAAAATGCCGATCGCATCTTCGCAATGAGCGGCGGGTATTCCGCTCATGGCGCCAGCGCCGAACTGCAAGAACTGCTCGAACAACGCCTGCGCCGCCGATTGGGGCGGCCCTCAGAAACCCGCTTCGGGGCTGGCGCCGCGGCCCTCGCCGATAACGAACTACGGCTGGCTCTCGATGCCGAGCTGGTGGTGTACGGCGTGACCGACCCGCACTCGCATGTGACCGTGCTGGGCGAACCGGTTTCGGTTGACGCGAACGGCGCCTTCGCGCTGAAACTGCATCTGCCCGACCGCCGCCAAGTGGTGACGGTCGTCGCTAGCTCCGCCGATGGCGTGCAGCAGAAGACCGTCATCCTGGGTGTGGAACGTAATACAAAAGAGCTTGACCCGCTGATTCGCGACGCCACCACCGCGTGGCAGGATTAGTGGCGCTCTGCTGTTTGCGTCATCAACCGCCACGCACTAGCGTCCGGTCGCTTGGTGTTGACTTCATTCTGAGCGACCGGACGCTAGTGCGTGGCGGCTGATTGCATCCCGTCGGCGCTCGGCGTGTGAATTGCTACGATAGGGGTACCCCTTTTTCGCCCCTGGACCCGCTCTTGCCCGTGTCGTTCGACATTACCAGTTTGCTCGCCGGTTGGCCTTACAAGCCCGATGAGGTTTCCGTGCGGATTGTTCCCGGCAACGATGGCCGAGACAAAATGCAGTTGCGGCTGGACCTGGGCATGTTGCAGATGGAGATTGACGGCCGGCCGGATGGCCAGCGGATTCACGGCGTCGAATCATGGCTGGAGTACCATCGCCAGCAGCAAGAAAAGCACGACGCGGCCCACCCTGATGGCGCCCCATATCTGCTCGCCACCGAAGATTGCGCGGAACTCATGCGCGAAGGGGTGCAGTACTACCACCGCTACTTGAGCTTCTGGCAGATTCAGCGGTACGAACTTTGTGCTCGAGACACGCAGCGCAACTTGAAACTGTTTCGCTTCGTGCGCGAACATGCCAAGTACGACCGCGACAAGTTACAGTTTGATCAGTGGCGGCCGTACGTGACCATGATGCACGCCAGGGCCGTCGCCACGCCGCTGGTGGAACTCGAGCAGTACGCCGCCGCGATCAGCGCTGTCGACGCCGGCATCCGCGGTATCGAGCAATTCCTCTCCGACTACGGCCAACAAGAACAAGCGGGCCGCCTGGGCGAGCTGACGTTCCTCGTCCGCTGGAAGCGTGAAATTGCCCAACTCGCCGGCGACATCGCCGCCGAGAATGAAGAGACTGAAGACCCGGTGGCCGCCGTGGAAGCCAAGCTCGCCGCCGCAATTGAGGAAGAACGGTACGAAGAGGCGATCTCGCTTCGCGACGAGCTGAAAAAACTGAAAGACCCACCACCACCGGGTGGACTGCCGGGCGTGGGTTAATCGAATGACTCCAGCCGAGAAACTCGTCGCGGCGCTCGCCGACATCGGCCCGTGTGTGGTTGCATTCTCAGGTGGTGTCGACAGCGCTGTGGTTGCGAAGGCGGCCCGCCTTTCGCTTGGCGACTTAGCGCTCGCTGCCGTTGGTGTCGGCGCGGCCCTGGCCGACGGTGAACTCGAATCCGCCCGCGCAGCCGCCAACGCCATTGGCATCACGCTGCTCGAAGTGCGCACCGATGAACTCGCCCGTCCCGATTACGTCCGCAACGCCGGTGACCGTTGCTACCACTGCAAAAGCGAGTTGTACGAAGTCCTTGCGAGTGTTGCGGCCGAGCGTGGCATTGCAACAATCGTCAACGGCGCCAATGCCGACGACCTCGGCGACTACCGCCCCGGCATGAAAGCCGCCGCGGAGTTCGCCGTGCGCAGCCCGCTCGCGGAACTGGGGATCACGAAAGCCGACGTGCGGGCGTTGGCCCAAGAGTGGAATCTCCCCGTCTGGGACAAACCCGCGACACCGTGCCTTGCGAGCCGCATCGCCTATGGGCAAGAAGTGAATCCCGAACGCCTGCGGATGATCGACGCCGCCGAGCAGTACCTCCGCGGCCTCGGCCTGCGTGACTTACGGGTGCGTTACCACGAAGGCGATTTGGCCCGCATCGAAGCGCCGCTGAATGCGATTGAGCAATTGTCAGGGGCTGAAGTGCGGGGACCGCTCGCGCAGCACTTCAAATCGCTGGGCTTCAAGTTCGTGACGATTGATTTGGCGGGGTTGCAATCGGGGAGTTTGAATCAACTACTCACGATCTTGCGTTGATTTGTTTCTTTCAGCCTCAGCTTGCTGAAGTCGATACAGAGCGATCCCTGTCCACGTTTCTACGACGTTTATACTGGGAATCTTCTTTCGGAGTCTCTTAACTTCGGACTCACCGTTCCACACCCGAACTAGCAATGCCTTGCCATTATTCGGACTGGTGTATTTGTTCCAGCACCAGATATCCCAGTCGCTGGCAGTCTTTGATTCGGACAGCTTTCGATATTGCTCTTCGCTAGGAGCACTGACCGGCGCAACTGCCACAACGTTCTCATGCGTCCACCAAGCTCTAGAAATCGCCCAGCCAAGGGTTGGCGATTCAATGATCAATGTTCCATCGCTCCCTTCAGTGAGGTTGCGAACGACGTCTTGGCGAGAAATGCACCGCCCTTGCTTTCGCATTCTTAGTGAGAATTTCGTCTCTCCCAGGTAGTTAGATACTGCCGCGAAGACTCCTATAACCCCAAAAATCAACAGCACAGCAGGAGCTATCAGCAGGATTACAAATGGAGTTAAGACGACGCGTGTGATCTTGCGATACCATGACAGGGCTTCAAAATCGCTGTTGCTGAAAAGGCGCATTAGACTACAGACGACCAAGAGAAACGTCGCCTTTTAGCGTACCCGGTTATACCCATTCAGCGCCGCCACACGATACGCTTCCGCCATCGTGGGGTAATTGAACGTGCTGTTGATGAAGTACAGCAGCGAGTTCGCCGGGCCTTCTTGGGCCATGATTGCTTGGCCGATGTGGATGATCTCGCTGGCGTTGGCGCCAAAGCAGTGGATGCCGAGGATCGCCAGCGTTTCGCGGTGGAACAGCAGCTTGAGCATCCCCGTGGTTTGGCCGGTGATTTGGGCGCGGGCCAAACTTTTGAACTGCGAGTGGCCCACTTCGTACGGCACTTTGGCTTCGGTGAGTTCGCGCTCGGTTTGGCCGAGCGAACTGATCTCCGGGCTGGTGTAAATGCCGGTGGGGATGAGCTTGGTGGGGGCGTGGTCCAAATGACCCTCGCAGTAGTGCGTGGCGGCGCTCCGGCCTTGGCTGTAGGCGGCGCTGGCGAGGGCGGGGAAGCCGATGACATCGCCCACCGCGTAGACATGCGGCTGGCTGGTTTGGAAGTTGTCGTTGACTTCCAATTGGCCGCGCGAGTTCGGCTGGATGGCGAGGTGTTCGAGGCCCAAATCGTCCGTATTCCCCGTGCGGCCGTTGGCCCACAGGAGCACGTCGGTATGTAGTTCCTTGCCGCTCTTGAGATGCAGCACCACTTCGTCGGTGGTTGCTTCAATGCGGTCGTACTCTTCACCGTGGCGGATGATGGCGCCACGCTCGCGGAGGTTGTAGGCGAGAGCGTCGATGATTTCATCGTCCAAGAACTCGAGCAGTTTTTGGCGCGTGTTCACGAGGTTCACTTTGCAGCCGCAGTTGCGCAACATCGACGCGTACTCGCACCCCACCACGCCGGCGCCGTAGATGGTCACCGATTGCGGCATCTCTTTCATATCGAGGAGCGTGTCGCTATCCAAAATCCGCGCGTGACTAAAGTCAATCTCCGGCGGACGGTACGGGCGTGACCCAGTGGCGATCACAAACGCTTCGCTCCGCAGTTGTGTGGTCAGCCCGCTGCCGTCGGTTACTTCCAACAGATGCGGATCGAGAAACTCGCCATGCCCACTGATCACCGGCACGCGGTTGCGATCGTAGAACGTTTGCCGCATATCGACCTGTTTGGCGATCACGCCGGCTGCACTCTTGCGCAGTTCTTCGAAAGTGACGTTCGACGAACTACCCGACTCACGAAACAAAGAATTGCTGCGGAATTCGGTCATCCGGGTGATGACGTATCGCAGGGCCTTCGAGGGGATCGTGCCGCGATGCGTGCAGTGGCCGCCGATCCGCGTGGCCTGCTCAACCACGGCCACCTTCTTGCCACTTTTGGAAGCCTGCATGGCGGCGCCTTCCCCTCCGGGGCCGGTGCCGATGACGACAAGATCGAAGTTGAGCTGCTTAGTGGCGACGGGCATGACGGGAAGTTTCGCGGGAAGTTAAGTGTTACGTTAGTTGATTGTCGGATGGGTGCGGGATGTCGGCAAGGTCACGGCGCGGTGTGAAAGTATAGGTCGCAGGATGGGGTGGCTGGGGTCGCTGCGTTAGCCGCCCCCAGCGGTGGTGAAGTCGGCTCCCCGACTGCTGGGGTCTCGACCCCAGCCACCCAAACGTTCACATCAGCTCCACCACCACGGCAGTGGCGTTGTCGCGGCCCGATTCGGCGATCGCTTCGCTCACAATGCGGCGGGCCGGGGTGGGGTCGTCGGTGTTCGGAAGCTGCATCAAGTCCGCCAGGCGGTGGTCCCATAGGCCATCGATCACGCCGTCGGAGCAGATTAAAAACTTATCTCCGGGGTCGTAGTTGAGTCGGGCCACCTGCGGCGTGATGTGCAGGTTTCCAGCGCCGAGCGATTGCGACAGGGCGTTTTTGCGCGGGTGGTTGCGGGCCTGCCGTTCGTTGAGTTCCCCCTTGCGGCGCAGATAGCCAACGTGCGTGTGATCGACCGACACCTGCTTGAACCCGCCAGCTTGCGATAAGTGGTACAGCCGGGAATCACCGATGTGCCCGAAGTAGAGATTGTTGCGCGTACACCACAGCAGCGTGAGCGTGGCGCCCATGTTGTGCCCCGCTTTGTAAGTGGCGCCGAGGCTGGTGAGTTGGCGGTGGATTGATTGGAACAGCTCGCTGAGAAACTGCGGAATCACGCGGTGTTCGTGTTCCGGCGAAGTCTGAAATCGCCGCGGCAACATGCGTGTGATGTTGTCCACCGCGAACCGGCTGGCGAACTCCCCCGAGTTTTCACCTCCCATGCCGTCGCTGATCGCGAAGATAAAATCGAGCGCCGAGCGATTCGCTTGGCCATCCTTGCCCAGGTAGTGGAACACCTGCTTGTCGAACGCTAGCGTGAGGAATGAGTCCTCGTTGTTGGGCCGATAGGGTCCGCACTCGGTAAGCGCCGACCAGTTCAGCGAGAGCGTCGGCGGCCGGCCGATGCGTGGCGACTGGTAAGGATCGACCCGGAGCAACACCGGCTCGCGCGGCGTTGCGCGGCGTTCCAGAATGGTGGCGAACTCGAAATCGATCACGCAGAATCGGCCGTCACTGGCGCGGTAGGTGATGTTCCGCAGAAACGGATCATCGTGCCGCACGCCGTAGCTTTCGAGTTCGGCGTAGATTTCTTTCAGCTTTTCCTCGCTGATCCGCTCCACCCGCGCGCCAACGTTGGTGGTGACGATCCGCAGCGCCTCTTCATCGGCCGCGATCAGCCGGGGGACAAAATCGCACCCGCGTTCTTCCAAGTACCGCAGCACCTTCACTTCGTTCTCGAATCGCTGCCGCGCGTCTGCTGCGCGGTATTCCTTCACCACCGAGCCATCAAACCCGATACGAACCAGCGCGCGAGCGGTATTCTTGGCCTCGTACATAAATCAGCCGCCACGCACTAGCGTCCGGTCGTTCAGAACACGCTTTAATATCGTTCCCCAACGACCGGACGCAAGCGCGTGGCGGCTGATGGGGAACTAAAAACGCCGCTTCGGGAAGGGTCCCGAAGCGGCGTGTGGGTGATACTCTTTCGATCGCAAACTAGCCGACAGTCTTAATCGTCTTCAGGATGCGCGAGATGATCTTGTAGGGATCGGCTTGCGAGTTCGGGCGACGGTCTTCCAAGTAGCCCTTGTAAGCGTCGTTCGCCACGAAGCTATGGGGGATGCGGATCGAAGCGCCGCGGTTCGCCACGCCGTAGTTGAACTTATCGATCGACTGCGTTTCGTGCAGACCAGTCAGCCGCAGATGATTGTCCGGACCGTACGCGGCGATGTGCTCGTCCTTGTACTTGTCGAACGCGGCCATCAGCTTCTCGAAGTAGGCTTTGCCCCCTTCGTTGCGCAACTTATCGGTGGAGAAGTTGGTATGCATTCCGGAACCGTTCCAGTCGCCACGGATCGGCTTGCAGTGAAGCTCGATGTCCACGCCGTACTCTTCACACAGTCGCATCATCAGGTAGCGGGCGACCCACAGATCGTCGCACACCTTCTTCGAACCCTTACCAAAGATTTGGAACTCCCACTGGCCCTTCGCAACTTCGGCGTTAATGCCTTCGAGGAAGATGCCCGCGTCGAGGCAGATGTCGATGTGCTCTTCGGTGATATGGCGCGCCATCGAGCCGACGTTCTTGAACCCTACGCCGGTGTAGTACGGACCTTGTGGACCAGGATACCCTTCCGCCGGGAAGCCCAGCGGCTTGCCATCCTGCATGAAAAAGTACTCTTGCTCGAAGCCGATCCACAGATCTTCGGCGTCTTCCACGGTCGCGCGGAAGTTCGTGGGGTGCGGCTTGCCATCGGGCAGCAGCACTTCGCACATCACCAGATAGCCGTTCTTGCGGGTGCTATCCGGGTACAAGGCCACTGGCTTCAGCAAGCAGTCGCTGCTGTGGCCTTCGGCTTGTTGGGTACTACTACCGTCGAAGCCCCACATCGGGCAGTCTTCGGCTTTCTTTGGTTCTTTGTCGACGACTTTGGTTTTGCTGCGGAGGTTGGGTTCCGGCGTGTAGCCATCGAGCCAGATGTATTCCAGCTTGTACTTGTCGGAAGAAGTCACTGCGGGGTTTCCTCGTAAGGGGAGAGAAAATTGGGGACGGCCCTTTGAGCGAGCTCTGTCGAGCGAACTCTAGCGACCCTACGGATTCTGGCGAGGACCCCACTCTGGCGGCGATTCTCTTATGGCGCTGCGATTCCCCCGGCCGCCAACCTTCGGCGAGGAGCCCGCAACGCCAACCGCCAGCGACGGTGGTCCCGAACGAGCCCGCACGCGCGTGCGGCTGGCCCGGCCAAACCACGATCTTAGCGTTCCGCCCGGCCAACTTAAAGTGGCTCGGCAGGCACTTTTCGTGGGATTTTTGGAGTTTCTGGCGAAGTATGCCGGGCGCCTTGGCGGTCGAGACCCCTCTTGGGAGAGGATGGTCGCCGAAAATGTCTGAAAAATTGGGGGAAAGAGGTTTGACCCCGGGATTTACCACACCTAGAATCGGCGTTTGTGGGGAGGATCGCTGCGATCGGAAGTAGAGGGCCGAAGCAGCATTTCCGATGGCTGCTGCGCGGGGGGCGAAAGAATCGCTCGCTCGGGCTGGCCCGCCACGGACCTCATCACAAGTGCCCAACTTCCTCGGCTTACGTTCCTCGGCTTTTATTCTGCGTGTGTTCGACCCGTGAGCGGTCGTCTTTTTTTCGCTGGTTTTGTGGGAGAGCGGCGCTATGGCGCAAGGTACGATCAAGAAGCTATCTGACAAGGGCTTCGGCTTCATCGCGGGCGAACGCGGTGATTTGTTTTTCCATCACTCGGCCGTGCAGGATGTTCGTTACGACGACCTCCGCGAAGGCCAAGCGGTGGAGTACGAAGAGGGCCAGGGTCCTAAGGGCCCCCGGGCGGAAAACGTGCGGGTGATGGATTAACTCCAAACCCTCAACAAGAGACCGAAGCGACCAGAGATCGCAGGCAGGCAACCAACCAGCCGCGGCGTCCGTATGGATGCCGCGGCTGTTTCTTTTCGGGGGAGAAGGGTCGAAAGGTGAAAAGGTGAAAGAGTAAGCAGGACCACTCCGTACTTCACCCTTCCACCTTTCGACCTTTCGACCCTTCGACCTTTCCACCCCCTACGAGCTTGCCGAGATACTCCTCGGCCAGCCAGCGGATGGCGTCGACGCACACCGCGTCGCCGAAGCCGAAGAGGGCTTGGTTTAATGAGCCGACCAAGCGATAGTCGCCGGCGCCCATGAGACGGGCACACTCACGCGGGGTAAGCAGGCGCACGCGGTAACTTCCCTGCCCTGCGGCGAACAAAATCTGCCGGCCGCTGCCACCCTTCGGCGTGCGGAGGCAACCGGCGAGGCCATCGGTCCGCAGTTCGGCCATCGATTTCGATTTCCGCACGCGGCGGAAGACGCAGCCGTAAGTGGTTTTAACGCCGGCGATCATCGCGTCGGCCGTCGCACGATGGGCGGGGCTCATTTGGCTCAGCAGATACGCGGCACGCTCGTCGCTCCACCACTGCGGCGCATCGTCCGGCAAGAGTTCGAGGACGCTTTCGAGCCGATGCACGCCGTATGCCGGCAGGTCGGGGAGATCGGCGATCGACCACTCGATTTCATCAAGCTTGCGCATCGTCGCCAGCAGCTTAGCCGGGCGCAGCGGTGATGGCCGAAGTTCATCGATTTCAATCTCTTCGCCACGATGCCCCGGCTGCTTCCCCACCACGAACAACCGCGGCCGGCTCTGCGGCGTGAAGTGCGCCGCATCAATTGCCACCGCATCGACCGCGTAATCGAGCTCGTTCAGCGAAGCGAGCGCGGCGCGAAAGTCATCGCCACCGTGCGACGTGAGAAAACCGGTCACATTTTCGAGCAGCACTAGCGGTGGCCGCGCCTCGCCAAGATTCTCCAGCAGCTTGTGGAACCCCCAGTACGCCGACGATTCCCCCGCGTGAATCCCCCGCCGCGCGCCGGCGAGCGAAAGATCGGTACACGGAAACGATGCGTGCGCTAGCGCCGCGGGCGGAAAGCGCTCGGGCTGTTCGGCGAGCGTGTGAATGTCTTCGAGCCAGTAGTGATTCGAAGGCCCGAAGTGCCCTTCGTAAAGTTCGCGCTTGGCCGGATCGAGATCGTTGGCCACCAGCACTTGCCACCCCGCTTGCTCGAACCCCAACCGTGCGAGCCCCATCCCGGCAAAGAACTCCAGCACCGTCCGCCCGGCGACTGGCGGCGGAGCGGGGGTGGCGTCGAAGAGGGGGCGTTGGAGGGTAGGCATGGTGGGGCGATGGTGCGAATGAAGTGGAAGCACCTACCCCCGCAAGATCGCGTTCATATTCTTCTTGTATGCCTCCACCCCCGGCTGCCCATACGGGTTGATGCCAATCAGCCGGCCTTCGAGCACGGTGGCGAGCATCATCATTTGCAGCAGTTGGCCCATCACGAACTCGTCGAGCTTCGGCACGATCAGGTCGGCAGTCGGGCGGTTGTCTTCGCGGTACGCTTGGTTCGTGCCAGCAAGCGCGGCCGACAGCACGTTGGGCAGCGTCTTGTGCGCCAAGCTGTTGAGACCATCTTGATCGCGATCGCTGGCGCCAATTTCCAGCGGCGGCCGGCCCGGCTGTTCCACCACCACGTTGGTAATGAGTTTGTCCCGCACCCCCTCTTGGTGTTGTTGGCCGCGGCTATGCAGGTCACGCGTGTTCACCACGGTCAGCGGCAAGGCGCCTTGCTCCGCTTTGCCGACGCTCTCGGCCAGCAGTTGGTCGTACCAGAATCCGAACGCCTCGAGCCGCTTGCCCCAGGTGCTCAGGATGCGCGTCGTGCAGCCGCGCTCGGTCTCCATCAGATGGCACACGCCAACATAATCGAGCACCACGTTCTTCCCCGGCTCGGCATGGGCGAAATGCTCGTTCATCGCCGCGGCGCCGGCCAGCAGCTTCTCGATATCGAGCCCAATGATCGCCGCTGGCAGCAGTCCCACCGCGCTGAGCACGCTGAACCGCCCGCCGACGCCATCGGGTACTTCATACACTTCTTGGCACCCGAGCGCCGCCGAGAGGTCCGCCAACTTTCCCGTCTTGCCGGTGACGGGGACCACGCTGTCGGCCAGCTTCCGCGCGTCATTACCGACCGATTCGGCAAGTTCACGCAGAAAAATACGCAGCGCCGCGGCCGTTTCCAGCGTGCCGCCACTTTTGGAAATCACCGCGATGCCCCACCGCCGCGTATCGCTTTGCAACAGGTCCAACAGGCCATGAACTGCGTCGTTATCGACGTTGTTCCCCTCGAAATAGATCCGCGGCCGATTGTTCCGCAGCGTCGGCGCCACCTCGTTGTAGAAGGGATGGCAACACGCTTCCAACAGCGCCCGGGCGCCCATGTAAGACCCGCCGATCCCCAGCACCACTACGCTCGAAAGTTCTTGGGCCAGTCGATCCGCCGTCTTCTTGATCCGCCCCACTTCGCTCTTCTCGCCGAGCACGTGCAGTTCCTGCAACAGCCGATCCGGCAGCAAATGAAACCCCGCATCCAACGGCTGCTTCTCCGGCCCGACTTCAACCCCATCGGTCCACAACTGCGCATCCGCCAGCACTTCATCCCGCGCCTCGAGCAGCGGCCGCGAAAGGGCCGCCAGTTGCGACGGCGTGATGCCATGTTCCGGAAGAAACACCCCCGCGGGGTTGTACTTGATGGTGACCATGATGGGCGAATATTGTGAGTGGCGTCGTTAGCGGGAGGCGCTCCGCCTCCGCGTTTTAAGCGATCGCCGTAGTTTACGCCCCAATCCGCCCGCTCGGCAGGGAGGACCACCGACTACCAATAGATGGCGGCCCCGCCCTTCGCTTGCGACTTAGCGCTCCGAGTCCCGCAGAACGCCGTCCCACCGCAATATTCGCTGGCTCCTTCTCCGAATGAAGCAGTGAAAACACGCGATCTCTCGCTTGCGTTTTCCCTCAATCAGCGATGAGAATACAAAGAGTCCCTGCGCTAGCAAATCACCGTCGCGAGATGCACTCCCATG
The DNA here is from genome assembly GCA_022841705.1 of Pirellulales bacterium. Taxonomy (GTDB): domain Bacteria; phylum Planctomycetota; class Planctomycetia; order Pirellulales; family Lacipirellulaceae. The sequence continues at coordinate 763,344 of JALHQZ010000001.1, read as the reverse complement.
CCCCGAACCAAACCCGGTTTCACCCTCGTTGAACTGCTGGTGGTGATCGGCATTATCGCCGTGCTGTTGTGTCTCTTGTTGCCCGCGACGCGTTCAGTGCGAACGCCGGCTCTGCAGAGTCAGTGCCTAAATCATCTTAAGCAACTTGCGCTAGCTTCGCTCATTTATAACGACATCCATAAGAACCTGCCTCCAGAGTACTCAAGTGATCAATCAGGCCAGCCGCTCCACAGTTGGCGGACGCTGATTTTGCCGTACCTTGAACAATCAGAAGTTGTCGCGCAGATCGATCACCAGCAGCCGTGGGATGCGGCAATCAATGACAAGGTCCGCAAAACTTTATTGCCGCTCTACATGTGCCCAAGTTATCCCGGGGAAGAGCTCGCCGTTACGACCTATCGCGGCTGTGCGGGCCCCGATTATTTCTTCAATGGCTCAACTTTGCTACTACTTTCAGAAATTGTCGACGGCAAGAGCTCGACGATCATGATCATCGACGAGCCACCTGGCCAAGCAGTTGAGTGGATGTCGCCCGTCGAGAAGTCGGCAGTTCTCGTCAATGCTTCCGAGAATTTGTCAGACCGTGGAGTTGCCTATTGGGCGCGGAGCGTTCACCCCGGCGTCAAACTCGCTGCGTACGCCGATGGCCACGTTAAACCACTCAAGGAAGACCTGGCTCCCGAGGCGCTTCACGCGTTGAAGACGATTGCGGGAAACGAGGAAGGCGTTGACGATTGAGCAGCACAATCTCAACCGCGGCCAGTGGCAACAGCCAACTCAACCACGCCGCCCACGGGTATGTCCCTGTAGCTCCGCTGACTTCTGCCAGACCGCCCATCAACCGCAACACGACGGCCGAACTAAGTAGCGCCGCAGTGCGCAACATCCAGCGGCGATGTTCCGCGAAACGTCGTCGTACCGCCGCGCGCCAGCCCATAGCGATGCACGTTGCAGTAACTACCGAAAGTGTGGCGAACCCCGCCGCGGCAACGGCTCCACTTTCGGCGTGCCACGCCATCCACAGCCCGCTCGACGTCAGCAGAAGTAGCACCAGCGCAACCTGCACTCGCCCCAACCGCCGATGCCACCGCGGCGCCCACCGCCGAAACCGCTCGCTCAGTAGCACCACCGCCAGCAAAAGCGTAATCGGCCCGGTGAGAACGTGCGTGTAAAACGCCCATGAGTACGGCCCGAAAAAGTAAGTCTCCCGGCCGAGCAAAAAATCGGCGTGAAGGTTGGGCGGGAAATAGTCGCTGTATCCCCAGACGACCACGAGCGTCGTCTTGAGGAGCAACAGGGCGAGCGCGAGTTTGGCGTAGGTTGCGAGGGATGCGGAGAGTGAACGGGAGCGCGACATTCCAATTACCCAATTACCGTCCAATGTTCTCACGCAACTCAATTGAGCAATCCGTTATTTCGTTATAGCCGGTTAGCGCGAGGTCACAACATTCACAATCCAGCCCCACTTGCCACCAAGCCCCCCTCGCGGAACACTTGGAGGCTGAAACTCCGCCCGTCGCCGACCGTAGGTCGCCGGCGATCTCCCTATCCCCTAGCCCCTAGTCCCTAGCCCCTCCACATGGACACCCACGCCCTCATTCAACCGCTCGTCGCCAAGAACAATACGAAAATCGTCATGTACGTGGCCGACGGCCTGGGAGGGTTGCCGCAGCAGCCGGGGGGGAAGACGGAGCTCGAGACGGCCCACACGCCTCACCTCGACAAGCTGGCCCGCGATGGCGTGTGCGGGCTGAGCATCCCCGTGGCGCCCGGCATTGCCCCGGGGAGCGGGCCGGGGCATTTGGGGCTGTTTGGGTACGACCCCGTGAAGTACCTCATCGGCCGCGGGGCGCTCGAGGCGACCGGCATCGGGTTCGAACTCGGGCCGAACGATGTCGCCGTGCGAGCGAACTTTTGCACCATCGACGCCAAGGGCAACATCACCGACCGCCGCGCCGGCCGAATCGCCAGTGAAGAGAGCGCCCCGCTGGCCATTCGCCTCCGGCAAGTGAAAATCGCGGGGGTCGAAATCTTCGTCGAACCGGTGAAGGAGCACCGCTTCGTGATCGTCTTCCGCGGCCCTGGTTTAGGCGGCGATGTGCTTGATACCGACCCGCAGGCGACCGGCGTGCCGCCGCTCGACCCGGTGGCTTCGAACGCCGGCAGCCAGAAGACGGCGGAAATCGCCAAAGAATTCGTCCGCCAGGCGAAGGAGCTGCTCAAAGGCGAAACGAAGGCGAACTGCTGCACGCTCCGCGGCTTCGCGGCCAAGCCTTCGCTGCCGACCTACGAAGAAGTCTATGGCCTGAAAGCCGCCGCAATCGCCGTCTACCCGATGTACAAAGGCCTCGCGCGGCTGGTCGGCATGGACATCCTCGGTTCCGCCAAAACGCTCGATGAGCAGATCGAAGTCCTCAAAGCGAACTGGGCCAAGTACGATTTCTTCTTCATCCACTTCAAATACACCGACAGCACCGGCGAGGATGGCAACTTCGACGCGAAAGTGAAGCGGACCGAAGAGTACGATGCCGCCGTGCCGAAGATCTTAGAACTAAAGCCCGATGTCTTTATCTCGACCGGCGACCACTCGACCCCCTCGATGCTCGCCAGCCACAGTTGGCATCCTGTGCCGACCCTGCTGTGGGCCAAGCACTGCCGCACCGACGCCTGTCAATCGTTCGGCGAAAGCGAATGTCTCCGCGGCGGTTTGGGCCAGTTCGAAGCGAAGCACTTGATGACCCTCGCCCTCGCCAACGCTGGAAGACTGGGTAAGTTCGGCGCCTAGGGCAATCGCGTAAAACTGGGCTCCACTGTTGAGCCGTTCCGGAGGTGGAGTGTGGATACCCGCTCCCTGCCCTGACCAATCGAATGTGGCAATGTGGCGCCTGTGGCAAATGTGTTGCCCTGATGGTCGCCACCTTTCTTGGGAAATGCCGCAGGTCGGGGTGATCGCAAAGGTTCATTCCGAACTCCGCATTCAATTGGCACAAGCATTGCATTCAAGCTCTCGTCGCCACCACTGACCACTCGCTGAGTCCAACTCAACGGGGCCGAAACAGAGAAGAGCACTTCGGGGTCGGCGGCGAAGAGGTTACGCAACAAACGTCGGTAATTTCCCCAGGAACACCGAGGTACGGCGAGATTGTCCTCCCCCTTCTCGCCGCTCGGGGGGCAAATTACCAAGAGGTTCAGGCGGGCCCGGAGCTGTTCGGAACAAGCAGCTCCGGCCCGCCTGTTGCGTTTTAAATGTTCAATTTTGCAACACCTGTACTTTTTTGCAACGTGTCGAACTCTCGTCACGGCGCACCAATCGCTTCCGATTTCCGCTTCACGCTGAAACAAATCTGATATGATGCGTTAGTCGCCGGATCGGCGACTCTTCTCCCGAAATCACTCCGCGTTCATGAAGAGCACAGTTCTCCGGCGAATGTGTCTGTTGCACATCTTGGGGATTCTGTTGTCGCTCGTCGCTTCTGACGCTCTTGCCGCATCACCCGCGCTCACGTTAACAATCGACACCCGCATCGCCGAGCGCTGGACCGAAGCCAAAATCACCCCGTCCAAACCCGCGACCGACGCCGCTTGGTGCCGCCGCGTGTACCTCGATGTCCTCGGCCGCATCCCCACGGTTGAAGAGCTCCGCAAGTTTACCGGCGATCGCAAACCCGAGAAGCGTGAACGGTTGGTCTCGCGATTGTTGGGTGATGAGTACCTCGAAGAGTACGCGGTCAACTGGACCACCATCTGGACGAATCTGCTGGTCGGTCGCACCGGTGGAACGACCAATGATTCGCTGGTCAGCCGGCCGGGAATGCAGCAGTATCTGCGGCGCGCGTTTCAGAAAAACAAACCGCTCGACGTGCTAATGACCGAACTGGTGACCGCCACCGGCAGTTGCCGGCCGGGAGATGAAGACTTCAACGGCGCCGCCAATTTCCTCGCGGACAAACTCGCCGAAAACGGCGTTCAAGCGACCGCGAAAACGGCGCAGATTTTCTTAGGCACCGCCGTGCAATGTACACAGTGCCACAATCATCCGTTCAACGAGCATCAGCAGAATCAGTTCTGGGAACTCAATGCCTTCTTTCGCCAAGCCCGCATCGAACCTTTGGCAATGGAAGCGGGCAACAACCGCCGCGTGGCCCGCATCCTCGATCGTGATTTTGCGGGCGAAGGGGGTGACCCCACCAAGGCTGAAATCTACTACGAACTCCGCAACGGTAAGCTAAAAGTTGGCTATCCGGTGTTCATCGACGGCACGTCGCTGGTGAGCCTGTACGCCGACCGCGGCGAAGACTTTGGAGACAGCGGCTACGTGGGGGACATCAATCGCCGGCAAGAGCTGGCCAAAATGATCCGCGCCTCGGACGAGTTCCCCCGCGCGATGGTCAACCGAATCTGGGGCCATTTCTTCGGCTACGGCTTCACCAAGCCGGTGGACGACATCGGCCCGCACAACCCGCCGTCGCACCCGGAACTGCTTGAAGAATTGGCCCAGAACCTGCGGGACACCAGCTTCGATGGCCGCGAACTCGTGCGGGCGATTCTGCTGAGCGAAACCTACGCCCTTTCGAGCGAGCCTAACCGCAGCAACTTGAGCGACGATCCCGCTCTGGGCGCCAAGCCCCTTTTTAGCCGCTTTTACATTCGGCAAATGCAGGCCGAGCAATTGTACGCATCGCTCCTCAAAGCCACACAGGCCCAAGAAACCCTGGCCTACGACGAACAGGAGCGGACCAAACAACAGTGGCTCGCCCAGTTCAACACCGCCTTCGGCAACGACGAAAACGGCGAAGCCACCAGCTTCAACGGCTCGATCCCCCAAGTGCTGATGATGATGAATGGCGACTTGGTGAAACGCGCTACCAGTGCCGACCCTGGAAGTTTCTTAGCGAAAGTTGCTGACAGCCCGAAACTCACCAGCGCCGACAAGATAGAATATCTGTACGCCGCGGCGCTCGCCCGCCCGCCGGCGCGCAACGAACTGGCCGTGTGCAACCAAATCCTCGCGGCCCACAAAGGCCACGTCGGCGCCGCGCTGCAAGATGTATGGTGGGCGCTGCTTAACAGTAATGAGTTTATTTTGAACCACTAACCGTACGACGGGCTTCTCAGCCCGCCGAGCTTTTCCCGACGGGCTGAAAGCCCATCGTACAAATCGCCGCCACAATGAATCCGTTCCCCATTCCGCGCGGCATGAGCCGGCGCCACTTCCTCAACCACTTGGCGGGCGCCGCGGCGTTCACCGTCCCGGCGCTGTCGCTCACAAATTCGCTCGCCCTCGGGGCGGAGAAACTCAAACGGTCGCACAAGTCGGCGATCCTGTTGTGGATGGGGGGCGGCCCGCCAACCATCGACATCTGGGACCTCAAGCCCGATGCACCGACTGGTGGTCCTTTGAAGCCGATCTCCACTGCCGGCGACGTGCAAATCTGCGAGCGCCTGCCGCTCATTGCCAAGCAGATGGATAAGCTCTCGGTCATTCGCTCGATGAGCACCCGCGAAGCGGACCACGACCGTGGCGCCTACTATATGCGGACCGGTTATGTTCCTAACCCCAACGTCGAGCACCCCAGTTACGGCGCAGTGGTAGCGCATGAAATGGAACCGGTCGTAAAGGACCTCGAAATCCCGCCGTTCGTTTCGATCGGCGGTGGCAGTGAAGGCCCCGGCTTCTTAGGGATGGCGTATGCGCCGTTCCAGGTGGATTCCTCCGGCAATGTGCGTGACCTAGCGCTGCCGGTTGAAGCCCAGCGCATGAACGGCCGCGTCGCGCTCCTCGATGCCGTGGAGTCAAACTTTATCAGCTCCCGCAAGGGCGGAGTCGCTGAAGAACACGCCAAAGTGGTCCGCAAAGCGATGTCGCTCCTCACCAGCCAGCAGATGGCCGCGTTCCAAGTCGACAAAGAACCGCAAGCGATGCGCGAGAAGTACGGCGCCACCGGCTTCGGCCGTAGCTGCCTGCTTGCTCGCCGACTCGTCGAAGCGGGCGTGCCGTTCGTGGAAGTCGATTTCGGCGGCTGGGACCTGCACCAAAACTGCTTTGACCGCCTCGACCAGAAATTGCCCGAGATGGACCAAGCGATGGGCGCCCTTGTCGAAGACCTCGCCCAACGCGGCTTGTGGAACGATACCGTGGTGCTGTGGATGGGCGAGTTCGGCCGGACCCCTCGCATCAACGGTGACACAGGCCGCGACCACTACGCCCGCGCGTGGAGCGCCGCAATCGGCGGCGGCGGACTTAAGGGCGGCCTCGCGGTCGGCGCCACGAGCGCCGACGGCAGCCGCGTCGAAACGGAGCCCTACTCCGCCGAAGATCTGATGGCGACGGTGATCCAAGCGTTGGGATTGTCACTCGACACCACGTTTACCAGCACCAATGGCCGCCCCATGAAAATCGCGGGCGGCGGCAAAGTCATCCGCGATTTGTTTGCGTAGTGTGTTTGCCGATGGCGTTCCGCCATCGTTTCTAGGAGCATAAGCATGGACCTCCCCGCCAACCCGCCCGAACACCTCGTCCTCCTCTCGAGCGTCCCCAGCGAAGCGCACGCCGCGATCGTGATCGCCGCGCTCGAAGAAGCGGGCCTCGCCGCGCACACCAGCGGCACCGTCGGCCCCGGCTTTCACGCCGGCGCGCTCGGCTGGACCGACATCCTGGTGAGCGAACCGGACCTCCCCGTCGCCCGCAACACGCTGCGAATGCTCATGGAAGACTCGCTCGAACTCGACTGGAGCCAAGTCGACGTCGGCGAAGCGGAAGGTTGAGCGCCGCTAATGCTGCCCCTCCTCAATACCGCCGTCGCATTCCGGGGCTACAACGTCACGAACCTCGGCCGCACGGCGGAACTACTCACCGTTGCTGCGTATCACGACATTCTGCGGCGGCATCTTGATGAAGCGAGCGAAATCTGCCGCTCAGCGACCGGCCAGCCGGTGAATCTGCTGGAGCGCGTCACGCGCGGCGAAGAAGCCGACCTCGACCACTACGCCGAGGCGGTTGCGCTTGTCTATGCTGTGGAACTCGCCCAACTTGAAATAGCGCGCGAAGTGCGCGGACTCGATCTGCGGCAATCGCGATTCTTCTTTGGCTACAGTCTCGGAGAGTTGACGGCCGTCGCTGCGGCGGGGATGTACGACTCTCGCGCCGTGCTGGAGATTCCCCTCTCACTCGCCGAAGACTGCGTGGCGCTAACGGCCGACGCCACGATGGGCATCATTTTTTCTCGCGCCGAAATGATCGTGCGGCGAGAAGTCGAACGGCTCTGCGAAGTCGTCACCACCGAGGGCCGCGGCACAATTGCGGTCAGCAGTTGGCTGGCGCCGAACTCGCTGCTGGTGATTGGCCAGCACGAAACACTTCGTCGCTTCGGTGAGCTTGCCCCCACGCATCTGAGTGCCCCGGTTCACATTCGCCCGCAAGAAACGCGCTGGCCGCCACTTCACACGCCCATCATGTGGCAGAGGCAGATTGTCGATCGGGCCGCCGTGCAGATGGAGCGTGTCACTGAAGCGGCGAGCGAACCTACCCCGCCGGTCTTCTCGCTGGTCACGGGGGGTTATGCGTATAGTGCTGGCCTCGGCCGCCGCACGCTGCGCTCGTGGGTCGATCATCCGCAAAATCTGTGGAGCGCGGTGAGTCACACGCTTTCCTCGGGAATCGAAACCGTCGTGCATGTCGGCCCGGAGCCGAATCTCATCCCCGCTACTTTCGCTCGGCTCAGCGAAAACGTCAGTCGGCATACCGGCAAAGGAACGTGGGCCAACTTTAGCCGCAATGCTGTGCGCGGCGCCGCCCGCTATCCGTGGCTAGCAAACTTGCTGCCGGAGCGCGCTTTCCTCTTGCGAGCGCCGGAGGTGAAACAGGTGATTCTGGAAGATTGGCTGCTCGACAATTCGTAGGGTGCGATGGGGCGCTTTCGCCGAATCGCACCACAGCGCTGCCGTCGATTCGACACGATTCTTGAACTTGCGTCCGATGGTGCGATTCCGCTAGCGCTGCATCACATCCTACTTTTGGAGCGGCAGTCGATAGCACGCCGCTTCTTGATCGTTCCGCAACAAAAGCAAGTCGCCGGACAATGCGAGGTTGTTCCAGCTCACCCCCTCCGCGGTGATCGCCTGCAGCGCGCCCAGTTCTTCGTACTTCTTCGGCGCGCAGCGCACCGCCACCAGTTCACCCGTTTCGGAGAGAATTAGCATCACCTCGCCGACCAGCAACATTTGCCCGTGGCCGAACTCCTGAGGGCGCCGTTTTTTCCACATCGATTTCCCGGTTGCAAGCTCCACGCATTCGAGATAGACATCCGCCAGCCCGTAGCCGTAGCCGTCGCGAATGAGCACGTTGCCAAACTTGGTTTTCAGGCCAGGCCGAACGGCGGGAGACCATTCGGGTGTCGTTTGCCACTTGCCTTCGCCATAGCTGATGCCCAGCAGCGTTGAACCAACGCCGTAACCTTTGGTTAGCAGCACTTGGTCGCCGCCGAGCGGCACGGGCTGCGAACAAGTGGCGTTGGAATCGCTCAGCCCGGGCCACGGATGTTCCCACAGCTTCTTGCCATCATCCGGATTGAGTGCCGACAAGAAATTTTCATTCACCATTAGCAAAGTTGGTTGCCCCGCGAGTGTCGCAACGATGGGCGAAGCGTAGCTCGAAGTATGCTCGCACGCTTGCCAGCGCAGTTTGCCCGACTCCAACTCGAGCGCTACCAGCGAACCGGCGCAGTTTTCTTCTTCAATCGGGTTGCCAATCGCGAAGACCACCACCCCCAACTCATCCAGCACTAGCGGCGACATGCTGTTCCCCCAGAACAGCGGCGCGCACTTAAACTCTTCGGCGGCGTCCACACTCCATACCGGCTTGCCGGTTTGCGCGTCGAGGCAGTTGAGCCGTCCTAAAGCGCCTTGCGTGAACACGCGGCCATTGTGAATGGTCGGCGTCGCGCGCGGTCCCACGCCACCCAGCCCCGCGCCCATATGGTCGGGATCGAACCGCGTCTCATCGGCGTGGGTCCACTCGGGTTCGCCGGTGGACAGCGAGTAACACGTCACATGTTCGTTCGGTCCGCGCTGCTCCTGCGTCACCGCGTGCTGGCCGACGATTGCAAACGCACTCCACCCGGCGCCAATCGGCCGCTTCCACACCAGTTCCGGAGGCTTTGTTCTCCAATCGGGCGCGAGGGCAACATCCTTAACTTCCGCCCAGTAACCGGTCCCCAAGAAGCGCGGGAAGTCTTGTGGCGTGGGCTGCCAAGTCTCCGCCGCTTGCGGCTTAGCGACTTTCAACCGAGCCAGTGCTTGGTCGGGCTTCGCGTTCCACGCCCAGCGCCAACCGACGATCCGCGCATCGCCGTCGTTGATGGGATCGAGCGCACGATTGAGTGCGAAGAGCACCGCGGCTACAGCGCCCACGGCGAGCAGGCGTTTGGCGAGGGACAAGGGCACCCACCGCAACCACGCAATCACCACCGCAACCAGGGTGATGATCATGACCGCATACGAAACAACCGTGCGGATATCGCGGTCGGTCAGACTCTCGAATCGCAGGGTCGCTAGAAGTACGAGCCCAATCGCGATCCAGACGGCAGCCCGCTGAAAGAATCGGCGCCAACTACGGCGTAAATCGGCGCTAGCAGCGGCAGACGGTTCCATGTGGGGTCGCTCTTAAATAAGGCCGGGGGCTGATTGAGATTTCGCTCCTATTGTCCCGCTTCCGTCGACTGCAAACAAGGTGAACCACCCGGTGCGACGCCAAGTTCCCGCATTGCCGCCGAACAAGTTTAGGCGGATACTGTCGTTAGGTGGGCAACTGGAATCTTTTGCTTAGCGACAACCCGCATGCCACGTCTTTCGACAACTTGCCTGGCGTTGAACGTGATGCTGCTGGCGTGCGCGGCGCGTGCGGCGACGAAGGCTGAGCAACTTGTCGAGTGGCGGCAAATCGCTGAGCAGAATCCGTCGGCTGTTCCAGCGCAACCTCCCGCGGCACTTCTGGCCCTTGCCGATTCAGAGATCGGCGAGGCTCGTGCCCAGATCGCGCACCGGTTACGCCAAGCCCGGCTGTACGAAGAATCGCTCGCGTGGAGCGACGGCGTCGATGCCGATAAAATCCCCAGCGGCGCCCAACTCTTGTTCGATCGCGCTGTCGCCCAACACGCCCTTGTGCAGCCCGAGGCGGCGCTCGAAACCGTGGCCCAGCTGCGCAAATTGTCGGGGAAACTTCCGCGCCGCTATGCCGAACTTGCGAAGCTGATTGAACGCAGCGCAACACGAACCGTGAAAACTCCGCTCAAGGGGATTTCACAACGGATGAGCGATGTTGATCGCCGCCTGGAGCTTGGCCGCACGGGTGAACCCGAAATCGCGCTCGAGCAAACGGTGCTCGACGAGCTCGACAAGCTCATTAACAAGCTTCAGGAACAGCAGAACCAGCAGCAACAGCAGCAACAGGCCGCCTCCGCCGCGGCGGAGCCATCGGCTTCACCACCGCAGGAGAGCCAACCGGGCGATTTCAAAGGCCCCGGTGAAGTAGCCACACGGCGACTTGCGGCAGGTGGCGAATGGGGCGCGCTTCCGCCCGCGGAGCGAGCGCGCGTGACGCAACAACTCTCCCGCGATTTTCCGGCGCACTACCGCGAGCTGATCGAAGCGTATTACAAACAGCTTGCCGAACAGCCAGCGCCGGCCGACCGCGAGGAGGAGCCATGAGGTGCGATTGGTCCGCGCTAATCGCCGTTGCACTCTTCACCTCGGCCCTGTTCGCAGGTCCGCCAGTGAGCGTGTTACGATTGTCGGGCGAACCGCTCGAAGGAGAACTGCAATCGCTCGAGCCGACGCGGTTGGTTCTGAAGGGAGCGGGCGCCGAGCAAGCGGTTGAATTGGCCGACGTGTTGCAAGTCGATTTCACTGGTTCACCTGCCGCGAAGCCCGACGAAAATCGCGAACGAGTCGAGCTCGCCGATGGCTCGCGGCTAACGGGGGCGGCGTTTTCTTGGCTGCCGCCGAACGCAAACTTGACGGGCGCTGAAACAATCACGCTGCCAGCGGAAGCGGTCACGGCCGTGCGGTGGGGCAACGAGGACGCACTCACAAAGCGCTGGATGGAACTGCGTGCGGAACCACGCTCCTCGGACCTGCTGGTAGTCTACCGCCAGGAACGCACGGCTCTCGAAGGGATTGAAGGCGTGGTAGAAGAAGTCACCGCAAAGAGTGTGGAGTTCAAGCTCGATGGCGAGCCCCTCTCCGCCCCGCGCGAGAAAGTGTTCGGCATCCTCTTTGTACGGCAAGCCGCGAATTCAGGCCGTCCGGCGCCCATCAAACTCACCACCACCGCCGGTGAGACGATTCTGTCAACCAAGGTCGAAGTGGAAGAAGACGAGCTTTTGGCCATGACTGCGTGGGGCTTCTCCCGCCGCTTGCGGCTGAGCGAGATAAAGCGCCTCGATTACTCCGCCGGCAAGGTGCAGTACTTGAGCGAAATCGACACCGTGCAAGTTGGCTGGAAGTCGCCGGCTCCGGAGAGCCTGACCGCCGAGTTCGATTTGAACGACTGGGCGCTCGCGCGGGACGAGTCGCTGCTCGGTGGCCCGCTCCTGTTGCCGACCAGTGAAGGAAACCCACCACTGCGCTATCGCCGCGGATTGTCACTGCGCGCTGGCGTGACGGCCACCTTCACTCGCCCGGCGGAGTTCGGCCGCTTCCGCGCCACGGTCGCCCTCGACCCCGCCGCCGCCGAAGTCGGCGATGCTGAGCTGAGTGTCCAAGCCGACGGCGCGGAACTCACGCGCTTTCGACTCAGCGGTTCGCGAGTCACTCCCCTGGATGTCGAGCTCGGGGCCAGTTCGAAGCTGACTCTGAGCGTGGAAGCAGGCGATTCACCCACTGGGGACATCGTGAACTTGGGTGACGCGAGGCTCAGCAAATGAAGGGAGCTGTGGGCTATTGGCTGTTGGCTGTTGGCTTGGGAGCGGCAAGCTTCGCTGGTAGTGAGCTTCCTGCGCAGCCTCTGGCGAGCGAAGCCGAGCGCATCGCCACCGCTGCCCGCATCACTCCCGCCACGATTGCCATCTTCGAACCGTCTGGTGAATCGGGCGGTTCGGGCGTGCTCGTTTCACCCGAGGGCCTCGCGCTCACGAACTTTCACGTCGTCGCGCCGTGCGGTGCGCAGATGAAAGTTGGGCTTCCTGATGGTCGGTTGCTGGACGCCGTGATCGTCGGCATCGACCCCGGTGGCGACCTTGCGCTCATTAAAGTTTTTGCCGACGCCCCCCTCCCCTCCGCAACTTGGGGCGATAGCGATACGGTGCAAGTCGGCGATGAAGTTTTCGTCGCCGGCAATCCGTTTCTACTAGCAGAGGATTTCCAACCCTCTATCTCGCATGGCATCCTCTCGGGCATCCATCGCTATCAGTATCCGGCCGCCGATTCGTTGCTCGAGTACACTGATTGTTTGCAGACTGACGCGGCGATCAACCCCGGGAACTCGGGCGGCCCGCTCTACAGCGCAGCAGGCGAGCTGCTCGGCATTAACGGCCGGGCGTCGTTCGAGAAGCGCGGCCGCGTGAATGTGGGAATCGGCTACGCGATATCAGGCCGCCAAGCGCAGCGGTATCTTTCGCACCTCGCCAGCGGCCGCATCGTCGATCACGCCACGCTCGGCTTCACCGTGCAGTCTACCAGTTGGCGCCGGCCGATTGTCTCCGCAGTGAGCGAAGAGTTGGATCCCGCAACCGATGTGCAACTCGGCGATGAGCTCCTCACCCTCGCCGGCCGTGAAGTGGTCTCCGCTAACGATGTACAAAACATCGTGGGGACGTATCCCCCCGGTTGGCCCCTGCCGCTGAAGGTGCGGCGGGGACAGGAACTGAGGGAGACAACAGTCAAACTACAGCCGGCCCACACCACTGCTCAGCTTGCCGAGGCCATCAAGAAAATGACCGCAGCCGAAGCGCCGCCAGGAGAACAGCCGAAAGAAGCCAAAGTCGAGTTGCCTGCCGAGTGGTTCGCGAAGCAGGCCGGATTCGCCAACTATGCCTTCAACTTGCGCGAACGGAAGCGGGTGCTTGAGCGCTGTGAACAGAAACTAAAACCGGGGTCGGCGTTGCACTTCACACTCAGCGAGGATGGCGAACTGGCGACCAGCCTCAAGATTTCCAGCGACCGGGTTGAGTACCGCGGCCCTGCCGGCGAGTTCACCGCGGAAGCAACGTTCGCCGATCGCCCCTCATCCGCCCCGCCAAGTTCGGGCGGGTTACTCATGGCGCTCTGGTGTGCGCACCAAGTCTTGAGCGGCGGCGACAAACTCGACAGCGTCGAATACCTTGGCGAACTCCCCTTGTTCGAGTTCGAGGGTGCTGAGTGCGATGTCCTGCGAGCCGAACATCGGGGGATGGTCGCCGAGCTGTATTTCGCGGAGCTAACCGGCGAGTGGGTGGCCCTGGAATTTTCGCTCAGTGCCGGTATCCGACCGTGCCGCATCGAACTGACCGATTTTCACGAGGTAAACGGCCGCCAATGGCCCCACGGCTGGCGCGATCGCAGCGGTCGGGCGATGGATGGCAGCCAACACTTCGAACACCTTGATATCCAGGAGTAAGCTCGTGTGGTGTCGTGCGACAATGCTGTTAGTCGTGTGCGGGCTGCTCGCTTCGTTCGCGCAAGCGCAGACGAACTGGCGCGAGATTTCCCCCGATGTCGGCCCGCGGATCGTGAAGGTCTACGGCGCCGGGGGTGGCGGGGGCTTGGAGAACTATCAAACCGGATTCTTCATTTCTGCGGAAGGTCGCGTGCTGACAGTTAACTCGCCAGTGCTCGATACTGACGAAGTGACACTCGTCACGGAGGAAGGAAATCGCCTCACTGCGCGAGTGGTCCGCACCGATCCGCTCCTGGGACTGGCGCTGCTGCAAGCGGAGCTCTCCGGCGGCATAGCGCCCCACTTCGAGTTGAAGTCCGAATTCTCCCCCGCCCAGCCCGGAGACGATGTCTTCGCGGTGAGCAATTTGTTCAATGTGGCCACCGGGCCTGAAGCGCTCTCCGTGCAGCGCGGCGTCCTGGCGGGCAAAGCGCCACTGGAACTCGTCAGCCCGTTTGACCCCACCGTCAAACGGGAGCAAGCCGTGTTGCTGGTGGACGTGGTCACCAGTAATCCCGGCGCTGCAGGGGGGGTGATTGTGAGTTCCCGGGGCGAACTCCTGGGCATGATCGGCCCCGAACGCCGCAGTCGCGTCACGGGCGCTTGGCACAACTACGCGCTGCCAACGAATCTCCTTGCCGACGCCGTGACTCGGCTCGAACAGCCGCCCGTCATCCCAACTTCCGAAGACTCCGCAGCGCAGCGCCCTGATGCCGCACAACTCGCTCGCCGCTGGGGTTTTTGGCTCGCCCCTGAAATCTCATCGCGGACCCCAGCGTACATCGATGACGTCGTTCCCGGCAGCGCCGCCGAGCTCGCAGGACTCCAGCCGGATGACCTCGTGGTCTTCGTCGCCGAAACATCCACCGCCAGTGTCGCCGAAGCACTCGCCGTCCTGACTTCCCAACGCGAAGCCGAACAAATGGCCCTGTTGGTGGAACGCAACGGCGAATTGGTGCGAATCACCCTGAATCTCACGAAACCAGAATAAGCTCATGCTACTCAACATCCGCGTGTTGCGATCGATCGCGCTGCTCGCCGTAGCCGTAACGCGCCTGTTTGCTGCGGAAAACGTAGCGCGGGAAGCCGTCGAGCGTGTGCGGCCGGTGCTCGTGCAGCTGCGGTATGTAGCAAGCGAACAGCAGGCGCTCGCCAAATCCACGGTCGTCGCCACGGGGGTGATTGTTCAGCCGGAACAAGGACTCATCCTCACCAGCACGTACGGCTTGGTTCCGGACCCACCGCTGGCAATCACCGTGCTCGATGCAACCGGACAAACACAAGCTGCGAAACTGCTGGGCGTCGATCATCATCGCCAACTTGTGCTGCTGTCGTGCGCGACTCCGTTCCCTCCCACGGCCGGAGTCAGTTTCGCGAATGCCAGAGAAGTCCGCCCGGGGCAAGCGACCATCGCCGTGGGCTGCG
Source organism: Pirellulales bacterium (assembly GCA_022841705.1). Classification (GTDB taxonomy): domain Bacteria; phylum Planctomycetota; class Planctomycetia; order Pirellulales; family Lacipirellulaceae. The sequence continues at coordinate 748,289 of JALHQZ010000001.1, read as the reverse complement.
TCTTTGAATTGGATCAACCGACAATCTCCACGGGAATCGTGAGCGCCGTGAACCGCCTGGGCGGCATAGCGATGCAAACTGACGCGGCAGTTTCACCCACGAATTATGGTGGCCCGCTGCTAGGCTCGCGCGGTGAAGTGCTCGGCATCCTCACGCCCCTCTCGCCGGAGAACGACATGCGCGCGGCAGTCGAATGGTACGACTCCGGCATCGGTTTCGCCGTACCAGCGGAGCAGTTCCTGCCGAGGATCTCGCAATTGCAAGCGGGCAAAAACATTCACGCCGCCCAGTGGCCGCTGAAAATGGCTAAAGGCTCGCCCCTTTCGACGCCGGCGGTGATTACCGAACCCGCTGAACTGCAGGGACTGGGGATCGGTGATGAGATTATCGGCATCGGTGGCCGGCGGGTCTCGTCGCAGTGGCAACTTCATGCCGCGCTCGGTGCTTACGATGCCGGCCAGAGCGTACCGATCGCCGTTCGGCGCAAAACGGGCGGGGAAGAATCGCTGATGCTAGAGCTTACAGACGCCGAAACTAAACCGGCGACGGAGTAGCCCGGTACGACGGGCTGACAGCGCATTGTACAAAAACAAAAAAAGACCCCACGGACCTGCGCTAAGGTCCGTGGGGTCTCACCCTCTTGGTTGCAGTTGCAACAATGTTCAGCGTTACCGCCGGCGAACGGCAGCAAATCCCACCAAGCCGAGTAGCGCCATCAAGACGGTGGCCGGTTCGGGGATAATGGTTTGCGAGAACGATTGGTCGATGACCGTCGCACGGGCCGGTTGAGTCGAGTTGGCTCCAGCAATCGCCAGGATATCCTTAGTGACGACGACGCTTTCAAGTGGCTCGTCGAAATAGGTCCAGTCGAAGAGCTGTTGATCTTGCTGGCCACCCAAAGTTGTCTTGAAGACGTTCATCGTGTTGTTGAGGCCTTCAAAGGACTCATCAACCGCAAAGAAGCTATTCGGCCCCACGCCGATTCCAGCAGCGAACAAGTGGGCATCGCTAATCCGGAAACCTTGACGCAAGCCGACCGGATCGACACTCACGCGAAACCGTAGCTTCGCGTCGGATAGCGGCGCTCCGCCGGGCAGATCCAAGAATCCGCCGTGGAACGAAACGCCCCAGTTACCGTTCGAATCGCGGAAGCCCAGGACGTTCACATCGGCCGCGGCCGGCATGTCGCCAATTGTGGAGTAACTGAAACCGGTGAAGTCCTTGTCTCCAACTTTTACCCCCATCACTTGTCCGCTGAGCAAATCGCTCAGCTTGACGCTTGTGGCGGAGTTAGAGTTCCCTGGCTGAGGCGTGAGATTGATCAGCGCGGCGTGAACGGAACTGGCAAACAGCACAAGGGCGAGGCCCAAGAACTTCGAGGTGGTCAGACGCATGGTGCAAAATCTCCGGGTCGAGGGTGAAAAGCGTTCCGCCTTGATGATCGCGTCGTGTAGCGCCACGATTGTTCGCAATCAGGAAGTCCGCTCCAAAATCGGTGTAAGGTGAAAACTCTTCGTCAAAAAAACAACGGCGAGCAAGAATCCTCCACGCGTTTCCAGCCGGACCTGCCGGTTGAAGCGAGAAAGAGACTTGTTCGCCGTTGTTGGTATTAGCGGGTCGGTTGTTGAAGCAGCTTGGTCGTAACAGCCACGGGGTCAGGACACAAAAAAAGAGCGGCAATTCGAAAGCCCCAACCACCGGCTATGCCGGGTGAGTGCTTTGGAATTGCCGCTCTTGAATTAGCGCTGACCTAAAAATTGGATCGCTCGCGGAAGCCCGCGAACTTCCCCTCAGTATATCGAGCCGAAACAGTTAGTCAACGATTTATTCAGCTATTCTTGGGAATATTGTCGTTCCCCGCTGAAAGGGGGCAAATCAGCCTGATTTCCCGCAAGTTTTCGGCCAATTCCGGGAAAAAACCATCGATCCAGCCCGCTTCGGCCAGGGCCCGCCAGTCTCTTAAATCCAAAGATTCCTCCGGGAATTCCCGCGGCGGGGTTGATTTCAGCAGCGTCAGCCGGGCGTTGAGCAGTTCCGCGAGCCGAGCGGCAATCGAATCACTCGTCACCTCCCAACCGACTGGCAGGCGAGTTCCTGGCGAATTCGCTTCGCCCCCATGATGCAGAAATCCGTGCGGTAGAAAGATCACCAGTCCCGGCGCCTGAACTTCGCGCCGGAGCACCGCCCAATCATCAATCACCTCGTCTGTCGGCAGCCAGTTCGCCGCCGCCCGACCAAGTGCGTCCAGCATCTCAATCGCCGCCCAATGACTAGCGGTCGCCGGGAGCTGGTTCGCAACGTCGATCGCGCGTAAGCCGTCAACCACTGCGCCGCCACCGAACACCAGGACCCGCGCGACATGAGGCGATGCTGACTGCTCTGCTTGCAGCCAAGCCCGGACAGCGTTCATTGCGCCGGGCTGCGTGAGTAAACTACCGCCGATCTTGATGACCTCAATCGACATGTGATTACTCGCTTCCCAATCGCTTAGCAGCGAGCCGAGCGACCGCATATGCCGGAGCACAACGCGAGAGTGGCGAATCGGATTGCGGCAAGAGAGACGACAGGATTCGGACTGGCGATTGCGCTCTCGCTGCAATTTCGGCCGCCAGAAATTCGCCTTGTCCGCAGATGAGCAGCTCGCGGGGCAAAGCGTGCGAGATTTGTTCGATTGCCTGGGCGATGCGGTTAATTTGCAGTTCGCGCAAGTTGCTCGCCGCACACTGCGCATCGGCCAAGCTGAAGGTGCTCGAATCCGCCCCAATGCAACGCGCCAATCGGGCCACACAATTCACTGCATCGAGTGGCCGGCCGTCGGCGGTGGCGATGGTCAGATCGATGCTAGATTCGCCAAGCAAATAATAAACGTCGGCCGTGGTAGCGAAGAACTCGGCCGCGACGGGGCAAAAGCGATCGCCAACCGGCAGTTCGGTAGCGAGAGCGCAAATCGGCGTCCGCGCAACGCCCGTGTAGACAAGTTCGCGGCAGATCAGCCGCTGCGTATCCGTGAGGCCGCGCGGCGTCGGACGACCTGCGGTGACGGGGATGATGTCGGTGGTGGTTGAACCGATGTCCACGAGCAAACCATCACGTAGGAAACCTTCGGCGGCGCACCATTCCGCGGTCGCCCGCCAATTCGCCGCCGCTACGAGTGTGGGATCGGTGAGCACTTGAGCCGCCGAGATTAACTCGCCTGTCACTGTGAAGTACGATGTTGACAGCAGGTGCTCTCCGCCAGCCGACGCCGCTTCTGGCGAAGCGCCGCCACAAACCTCCGCACACCCCGGCGACGCTACCCAAGCCCGGGCCGATTCGACCGCCGCCACAATGTGCCGCACTCCTTCGGCCTTATCGAAATAGCAGTCGGCCAGTTCACCCGTCATCGTGATGGCCCACGCGTCGCATTTCGGCAACTGCATCGCAATCTGCGTGAGCTTTGCGGAGAGTTCGCCCGGCTGCTTCCAGAGGGGAAACTCGTAACACCGCGCCACGCCGACCGAAGTTGCGACCTTGATGTTGGCGCCGCCAATGTCCCAGCCGAGGATGCTCATGCTGGTAAAGAATAAATCAACCGCCAAAGACGCGAAAGGACGCGAAAACTCCTTCGTAGTGCGTTAGTGCGCAAAACTCACGTTACCCGCCGCATCGAACTCCAACGGGCGGGCGCCAAACTCAACCGTCGGCGATTCACCTTGGACAGCGGCGAGCATCGCGGCGGCGAGGTTGGTGGTTGCTGCGGCGCGCAGGCCGACATACGAAGTGGTCAGCCGCGGGTTCACTTCAATCACCACATCGTCGCGGCCGCTGGGATCGGGACCAAGGACTAGGTCGACGCCAACGTATCCGACTGTTGGCGGAAGCGCTCCGACCGCGCGGGTCGCGAGCGAGGTTGCCCGCTCTGCCAAACCACCCGCGAGTGGCGTGCGGCCGCCGAGATATCGCAACCGGCCATCGGTGGAAATCGCCTGCGTGCAGGGCACGAGCGCAAGCGGAGTTGATCCGCCGCAGAGCAGCGCCACGCTGGCCGGCAGACCGGGAGCGAACTCTTCCAGCCGGCGCTCGGCGACGTACGCGGGTGGATTTTCCTCAGGACCGGCGACGACGTACACATCTTGCGAACCGGCGCCATCGACAGGCTTCAGCACGGCGGGATAGCGAAAGTCAGGCGGTAATCTGGCGTCGCCATTAAGGAGCAATCCGTGCGGCGTCGGCACCCCCGCGGCGCGCAGTCGCTCGGCGGCCTGATGCTTGTTGCTGGCCAGCCGCGCGAAGGTCTCATCGGGACTAGCGAGCCGCGCCCCGACGGATTTCGCGCGGCGAATGAGCTTCACCAACTCGCCATCAAACTCCGGCGCGATGATGATAGTCGCCTCAGACTTGGCAGCAAGTTCGTCGAACGCTTCATGATGCTCCGAGCTGCTGCAGACGGTAATTGCTTCACACCCGCGGGCCGTCAATTGCGGCAACCGAAAATCCCTGAGCAATGAAACTCTGGCGCCTGGGATCGCCGCGCAATCCGCCGCGAGCGCCTGCACCATCGCCAGCCCTTCGGTGAGCAGCGAACCCGACATCGCAGATCGCTCCTCAACCAAACCACCGCCGGTGATCCACTCGTAGAGAAAAATGTGCATCGTTGGCTAGATGGGAACTCGAACCCGAGAGAATGCGAAGTCCGCGCGAAATTGCAAAGGGTGAGCGAAAAGCGGTTGACAACGGCTTTTGCCCAAGCCGACCCGCCGGCACACTGAAGCAACGACAGTGAGAAGACGAGTCATTGATCGACCGAAAAACGCAGCTCAGTTGTTGACTTTTCCGTAAGGTCTGCCTAACCTGAGAATTCCCACCGGCTCCGTCGGTTATTGGAGCCCCTACCCCACCTCGAGACAACACCTGAGGAACACACGATGAGATTGCTATCGGCCGGTTTGTTGGCGGCAGCGTGCGGCGCCGTCTCCCTCCTGAGCCCAACGACTGTTTCGGCAGTGCCCGTTGGAGTCGACGGCGTGATCGGCGGTGAATGGTCGGGCAGCGGCGTTGTCGCCGTCGACTACAATCCCGCAGCTCCGACCGGAAATTTTGGCGCTCCAACCAATGAGAATCACATTGTTGGGTACGACATCTACACCCGTGGTGACAGCGGTTACTTCTACGTTGGCCTCCAGACCAAGACGAATGGCTCTCAAGCAGCGGTGCTCTTTGCGAATTTGTACTTCAATACAAATCTCTCAGGCGGTTCCGACTTAGGGTTTGAAGTCACCAATAATCAAGCCTTCATACCCGGTGTGCCCGGCTACTACAGCACGATTGGACAAGATATCTCGTACAGTTTGGTTGACGGAACCGCTTCGACGCCAGCCGTGTTGGAAGCGGCGTTTCCGTGGGGCTTCTTTACCAGCGATCCGCTGTCGATGGGCTTTCCACTCACCACCACTGGCTTGCAACTTCGCTTAAGTCAATCGTTTGGCTACAGTGTAGCGGGTGGTGCATCGTATGGCGATAATCGCCTCGGAACGGTGGCAGTGCCCGAAGGTTCAGCTTTCGCCTTCTTGGGAGCAATCGCAGGAATCAGCGGTGTTGCGGCGGCGCTCCGTCGACGATTCCGCTAGTGATAGGCGAGGTGCATTCGTCTCAACCAAGTTAAATAACCACCGCCTGCGAAGAGCGCTATCACCTGTGCTCTTCGCAGGCGGCTTCTTTTGCGACTTAATATTCTTTAGAAGATTCCCAATTGATCGCGGGCGTCTTCCGTCATGCGGTCGGGGGTCCACGGCGGGTCCATCACCAACTTCACATCGACGCTGGTGACGCCATCGAGTTTACTGACATATTCTTTGGATTGCCCCAAGAGTTGCGGACCGGCGGGGCACGCCGGGCTGGTCATCGTCATTTGAATGGCGACGTTCGTCTTGCCCTCTTCCGATTCGTCAATTGCTACATCGTAGATCAGGCCGAGGTCCACAATATTGACGAACAGCTCGGGGTCGATAACCTGCTTAAGCGCTTCACGAACAGTATCTTCGGCGAGGGGCATGGTTGCCTCTTTCAGCGTAGCACGGGACCGAAGTCCGGTGCGAATGAACTAGCTCGCACGAGACTTCGGTCCCGTGCTACGGACAAATCACTCTTCACACAGCCGCACAAAGATCGTCTCATCCTCGATCCGCACTGCGTGCGAGCGCGTCGGCTTGGTGGCCGGCATTGTCAGCGCGGCGCCGTCGGTCAGGCTGAACTTGGCGCCATGTCGGGGGCAAGATATCGTAAGGCCCGCCGGATCGATCGGCCCCTCGCTCAAGGGGCCGCCGTCGTGCGTGCAAACGTCATCGAGAGCATACACATGCCCGGCAGCGTGAATGAGCACCAGCAGCGCGTCACCCACTTCCACGAGCTGCGAGCTTGGATCGGGAAGCTCGCTGAGCGTGCCGACTTGGACCCACCCTTCCAGCGTAACGTCAGCCACTGCGTTTCGGCGAAGCCGCTCCGGTGAGATTCCGCACGCGCTTGCCGATGGCGTCGCCCAAAGCATCGCGGACGCTGTCGATCGTAATGCGGTCGAACACCTGTTGGAAGAACCCGGCGACGATCATCCGCACCGCTTCCTCCCGCGTGTAACCGCGCGTCATGGCATAGAAGATTTGCGTTTCGTCCACCCGGCCCGAAGTGCTGCCGTGCGTGCAACGGACATCGTCCGCTTCGATTTCGAGACCCGGAATCGAGTCGGCCCGCGCGTCGGCCGACAGCATCAGGTTGTCGTTCCGCTGATAGGCATTGGTCCGCTGGGCGGGCTTATCGACCTTGATCATCCCCCGCCACACCGTACGCGAATCTTCCTGCAGCGCCGATTTGTACAGCAAGTCACTGTTGCAGTACGGAGCGCGGTGATGTTGGTGCGTGTTGTAGCACAAATGCTGCTTGCCTTGGGTGAACATCACGCCGTTCACTTGAGCTTGGGCATCATCGCCATCCAGCGAGACCTCCTGATTCACTTTGGCGAGCCGACTGCCGAGGGCGCCGATGGTCCATTGGATTTGGCCGCGCTCTTCCACAATCGCTCGCTGATGGGCGAAGTGCCACACTCCGTGCGACCAGTTCTGCAGATTGACGTACCGCAGCTGCGCGTCACGACCGACGACGATCTCGATACTGCCGCAGTGAAGACCCGCACTGGCCGCATCGCTACTGGCGGTTTCTTGCAGCACGGTGGCTTCGGCGCCTTCTTCCAGCACGATGATCGTCTTGGCGATGTCGCTCGCTCCCGGCGTGAGGGCGGCCAAAGCATGCAATGGGGCCGCGACTTTCACGTTCTTCGGCACATATATCAACAGGCCGCTACTCCAGCATGCCGAATTGAGCGAAGCGAACTTATCGCTCGTGGGATCAATCACTTCCCGCTCGAACAGCTTTTGCAGCAGCGCAGGGTGCTCTTCGCACAGTCTGTTCAAGCTGCCGAACAGCACCCCCTGACGAGCCAAGTCGGCGGAGAGGTGCTCCGCGATCGTGCTCCCGTTCACCTTGGTCAGCGAGCCGCCAAGTTCAACGTTCTTGGTCAGGAGCGCGGGAACCGTAACGGGCTGCGGCATCGGCTGCACCAGCGGGAACTTATCCAGCTTGAACAGGCGAATGTCAGTGCGCATCCACTGCTCTTCACGACCATTCGGCCACGCTTGTTTGGTGAACCGCGCCCACGCTTCGGCGCGGCGCTCTTGCAACCACGCGGGTTCAGCCGAACGTTCGGCCTGAAAATCGGCGAACGCCGCAGCAAGCGGGGCGGGTTTGGTTAACGTCATGCTCATCGAAACGAAATTATCCCTTCCAAATTGCTATTCAAAAATCTCATCCACCGGCATCTTCCACCCCGGTACGGCGGGTTCCGCTTCGGCGAGCTCACCGCGCCGGTAGATTGTCGGTTCATCGGGTGCGGTGCTGCGATAGACTCGCACCACGTCATCCGACTCCACATCTACATCCCACACCACCAGCGTTCCAGCAGAAAAATAGTCGGCCCGTTTGGCAGCCATTTGGCGTTCACCGGCCGGGCCGTAATCGTCTTCACTTCGCACCTCGACGGCAAACGCTGGCGGCTCGGGCAAGAACTTCATCTTTCCCCGGGGCCCGGTGTAATATGCGGCATCGGGACTGAAGCTCTTGCGATTCGGCAGATTGACCAGAAATCCTGCGTTATCCGTGTAAGCGCGGCCACCGAAGTGCCGACAGTAGTTCAACAAGCTCGAGTAAATCAGCCCACTGGCGCTCGATGGATAATCTCCAGTGGGACTCATTTCGACGATTCTCCCGTCGACGATTTCCGCCTTACCTTCAGAAAGGTAAAGCTGATCGATTAGATCTGAAGTTGTTGTTACTGTGGACATGACTAAACGTTCCTCGGCAAGTGCGCTGCCGGCTTACCCCACGCTTCCTTCCATCTGCAATTGAATCAGCCGGTTCATCTCCACCGCGTACTCCATCGGCAATTCCTTAATCAGCGGTTCGATAAACCCGCTCACGATCATCGAGCTCGCTTCCGCTTCCGTCAGGCCGCGGCTCATCAAGTAGAAGAGCTGCTCTTCGCCGATCCGCGACACGCTCGCTTCGTGCTCGATCTGGACATCTTGCTCTTCGACTTCGATGTACGGATAGGTATCGCTCCGGCTTTTGGGATCGAGAATTAGCGCGTCGCACACCACGTTGCTCTTCGAGCCGACGGCGCCCTCCTGCACTTTGCATAGCCCGCGGTAGCTTGCACGGCCGCCGTTTTTGGAGATGCTCTTCGAGATAATCCGGCCCGAAGTGTTTGGCGCGCAATGCACCAGCTTGGCGCCGGCGTCTTGGTGCTGGCCTTTGCTGGCGAAGGCGATCGACAGAATCTCACCGCGAGCGCCCGGCTCCATCATGTAGACGGCCGGGTACTTCATCGTGAGTTGGCTGCCAAGGTTGCCGTCGATCCATTCCATCAGCGCATCCTGGTACGCCATCGCCCGCTTGGTCACCAGGTTGTAGATGTTGTTCGCCCAGTTCTGAATGGTTGTGTAGCGGCAACGGCCATTCTTCTTGACGATGATTTCCACCACCGCCGAGTGCAGGCTCTCGGTTGAGTACATCGGCGCCGTGCAACCTTCGACATAGTGCACCTCGGCGCCTTCGTCGACGATGATTAGTGTCCGCTCGAACTGCCCCATGCTTTCGGCATTGATGCGGAAGTACGCTTGCAGCGGGAACTCGATTTTCACGCCCTTGGGCACGTAGATGAATGAACCGCCCGACCAAACCGCCGAGTTGAGCGCCGCGAACTTATTGTCTTCTGGCGGAATGATTTTGCCGAAATACTCGCGTAAGAGTTCCGGATGCTCTTTCACGGCGGTGTCGGTATCGGTGAAGAGCACGCCCTTCTTGGCGAGGTCCTCTTGCAGCGACCCGTACACCACTTCGCTTTCGAATTGTGCCTTCACGCCAGCCAGGAACTTGCGTTCGGCCTCCGGAATGCCGAGCCGGTCGAAAGTATCCTTAATCTCCTGCGGCACATCGTCCCACGTTTTGCCTTGGCCTTCGGTTGGCTTCAGGTAGTAGTAGACGTCATCAAAGTTGATGTTGATCGCACCGCCCCACTTCGGCATCGGCTTCGATTCGAAGATCTTCAGCGAGCGCAGCCGGAAGTCCCGCATCCACGCGGGTTCCTGCTTCATCTCCGAAATCTGCGCTACGATACCCGCATTGAGGCCCTTGCGAACCTTGAAGACATCGGTCGTTTGTGTGATGAAGTCGTACTTGTTGATATCGCCGAGCGCATCAAGCTCGTTCAACTCTTCAACAGCCGGTAATAAATCAGTCGCCATGGTTCAATCCTAGAGCGGTTTGTAAAACCGCGAAAAAACATCGTTCTTGCAGCGTCTGCCGATTGCGTGGCGGCATGTGTTCAATTGAATACTATTGGGTGGCTACTTTCTAGTCCGAATCGGAAAAATCTTTTTACGGGCCAAGTGGCTACAAATAGCACTTGACACGGGCCTCGGGGGAGGTCACGTCGTCGCTGCGAGCTCCGCCACCGGGTACGCCGCCCGCACGCGGTCGTAGCCTTCGGTGTACAGTTCTTTCGCCAGCTCCACGCCGCCCGTCTCGACAATGCGCCCGCCGAGCATCACGTGGGTGTACTGCGGCAAGTTATGTTCCAGCAGTTTGTCGTGGTGGGTGATGATCAAAATGCCCATGTCGGCGCCGCCGATCTCAGCGATCGACTGACTCGCGAGCTTCACCGCATCCACGTCCAGGCCGCTATCCGTTTCATCGAGGATCGCGAATTTCGGTCGCAGCATCGCCATCTGCAAAATCTCGGCCCGCTTCATTTCGCCGCCACTGAAACCGTCGTTCACGTAGCGGCGGGCGAAGTCCGGATCCATCCGCAGTTGGTCCATCTTCGCTTTAAGTTCCTTGCGGAAGTCCCGCATCGGAATTAGCTCTTCGCCCTCCTTGCGATTCGGGTTACGCACGTTGGTGGTGGCGTGCCGCAGGAACTCGGCCAGCTTCACGCCGGGGATCGCCATCGGCCGCTGAAACGCCATAAAGATGCCAGCGCGGGCCCGCTCCGAGGCGTCCCACTCCAGCACGTTCTCGCCGTTGAGCTCGATGGTCCCTTCGGTCACCTCGTAATTCGGGTGCCCCATGATCGCGTTGCCCAGTGTGCTTTTGCCGGAGCCGTTCGGCCCCATCAGAGCGTGGGTTTCCCCGCGACGTATTTCGAGGTTCACGCCATTGAGAATCGGCTTGCCTTCAACGGCAACGTGCAGGTCGGTAATTTTGAGGGTTTCAATCATGTGAGAGTGGGCAGTAGGCAGAGGGCAGCAGGCAGGAATCGCTTAGACACTAATTTTTTGGTGATCGAACACCGGTTCGTTGTTGTCCGGAGCGGCCACATAACCCGTGTGGTGCGGCAGTGGCAGCTCGTCTTCAATCTTTGAACCGCGAACGCCGAAGCCGCCATCACCGCGGCGCTTGGTGATTCTGTGGGCGTTGATTTTGTCTTGAATCCGCATCAGGCCTTCCAGCAGCGATTCCGGCCGCGGCGGGCAACCGGGAACGTACACGTCCACCGGCACCACCAAATCGACACCCTTCACCACATGGTAACCCCACTTGAAGTACGGCCCGCCGCCAACAGTGCAAGCGCCCATCGCGATCACAAACTTGGGGTCCGGCATCATGTTGTAGAGCCGCCGCACGCGGCTGGCCATTTTGTAGGTCACTGTGCCGGCGACGATCATCAGGTCCGCTTGCCGCGGCGTGGCGCGGAAGGCCCCGGCTCCAAAGCGGTCCATGTCATACCGACTGGCGCCCGCGGCCATCATCTCGATAGCGCAGCAAGCGAGCCCGAACGTCAGCGGCCAAATACTCGACTGCCGCGCCCAGTTGATCGCTTGCTCAACGGTCGTCGTGATGACGCCTTCTTCAAATCGGCCTTCAATCCAAGGTTGTGCCATGCTGAACTCGCACAGAGGTAAGTGAAATTGACGAGCAATTCCGCAGCCTACCCGATGGCGACCTCCTGCGATAAGGGTTCGGCGAACGAAGCTGGTTCCACAGCGCCCAGCGAGGGTGAAAACGAACAGCACGAACCGCCGTCGAGTCGGCATTCTGAAAGCCGTACGCCTTGGCCCAACAGCTCCGTGAGGAACACCTTCTCCATCGCGCACACCGTGCGATCTTGTTCGGCGAGCGTGGGGTACGGACACGCCAACACCGTGAGCACCGGCAGCGAACCACTGCGATCGATGCTGAACGGCACGTCCCGCTCGCCCATCAACTCAACAACATTTTGCATCCGCTCGGCCAGGTCGGCCCCATCGATGCTGCCCGCGTACTGCTCGGCCAGTTTTTTCGCGAGTCGACTCAAAAGCCCGGTCCGAACTTCGGGGTCCGGAATCGCCCGTAGTTCTTGCCACAACGCTTTGGCCAAATCACCGTAATTCGTGCCGGCGGCTTGGCACCCTTTGTCGGTCAGCCGATAGGTGTGGCTCGGTCGACCTCGGCCATGCCTTGCGATTTGCCGCTGAATCAGCCCTTCGCTCATGAGCCGGGTGAGCCGCTGCCGAACCGCCGTCGCAGTCACCCCAAAATGCTCTTCGAGCTGGGTGATGGACGCACCATCCCCCCGCCGGAGGTAATCCAGCAAGCTACGGTCACTCGATTCGGGGAGTTCTCGGTCCATCTACTTGAATACTACGCATGTCAGCAATTTTGACAACGTATTATGTGGTAATTTGCTGGCAGTTTCCAGGGGCGAAGTTTACGGGCTTAAGAATCACCACTTCCGATCAGAGAAGCCTCACCGCGTGCGCAAACAAAAGCGGGCCCGAGCAACGCTCGGGCCCGCTAGATGGTTTACAGAACTTAGCAGCACAACTTAGCTGCGGCGGAAGCGACGCACTGCAGCGAACAGCATGCCGACGGCGCCAACGGCGAGGAATGAGCTCGCTTCGGGGACCGCAGCGAACCTGAACGCCTGAATTCCTTGATTTGACGACAACGAATAAAGAGTGGCGTTAGTACCACTGATAGCTCCCCACTTAATGCTACCAGTAGCGTTTGTATTGCCGACAAGTGCACCCGACGTGTTCTCCGCACTCGCAACAAGCAGTGGCAAAGCGGGATTCGTTACATCGTAGATTCGAACGAGGCTCGAATCAATCGTTCCAGACGTGTTGGCATCGAGCGTCGCCAAATACGGCACGCCACCAATTACGGCGTAATCCATTGCCATTTCGCCGGCTGAGGTCAATGTCGTTGGCCCGACACTCGTTCCGGTGGCGACGCCAACGGTATAGGTCGTACGCCGCAGCGTCCCTGAGGTCACTTTACCCCAAACAGCGGAACTGGTATCCGCAAATGTGATCCCTAAGCGAAAATCGCCGGAAATAGGGCCCGTCGGCGAAAAAGCATTCACGGCAGTAGCGGTTGGGGTGCTGCCTTCGATGACAGCGTAACCAATTCCGCCATTCAAACCGAGCGCTATTTTGGTATTGGCGCCAGAGCCGGTCGCATCCATGCTGTCCCCCAACCGAGGCGCAGCAGGGGTGAATCCGGGGACGGTACCGGAGTAATGCACGGTTGGTGCAGCAGCCCCCTCAGTTGCCCACTTGTAGATTCGTAGATTTGCCGTGTTAACATTCGACTGCAGATTGGCAACGTAAATCTGACCGTCATCACCAACAGCAACCATGTTGGTGGTGAAAGTACCGCCGGAAATCACGCCCGTTCCCTGATTCAGAAACCCAACGTCGGCACCCGTGGAACCGCTCAACACGCGGATCCCATTGCCCGCAGTGCTTCGGCTGACCAATATCAAGTTGCCGGTAACCGGGTTGTAAGCCAAACCACGCTCCAGATTTGCGGTTTGCAGATAGTTGTAAGCACCGACAGTCGGCGTTCCCGTCGTGCCGGCGCTGTCGCCTACCAACACTTCATTGGGCGCCCGCCAGCCGTCACCCCCACCAAAGGAAGTCAACGCGCTCAGCGATGCCTGCCCGTAAGCACAAGCCGTCAGCCCGGCTGCCACCACTAAACTCAGAAAAGTAACTCTCATAAGTTGCATAACTCCCCGTCAATTCAAGTCATTAACCGAGTACAAATAACCTAGCGACTGCCTACACAGAGCCGTCTGGGTGGCTATTGCACCAGTCCTTAGTGTAAACGCCCTAGAACATCTCGCAATAGAAATTGCGTCACCACTCTCTCTTTTTTGCGCAATCGTCATCTCAGCCCCGCTTTACGAGTTCGGCCGCGCCCAAAGAAGCGGGAGCCCGCAAATCGAGGGGATCCGAGTCTTGTGGAACTGAAGCGGGTGGCCACCTCGTGCCGGTCTTACCGCAGCCTATCTGCGCTACGCCGGCATCGCGCTGGCCGTCATCGGCATCGGTCTCCTAAAACTCGGCCAGCCGAGCTGAGTCTGGAGTCTTGAGTCCGGAGAAAGAGCACAGGTTTTAGCCCCGCGGAGCGTTGCCCTCCCGCGTTCTTCCTCCGGACTCCGGACTCCAGACTTTTCCTCCCGACTCCGGACTCCCCGCTCCGCTTCACGACCTATGCTTCAGCCGTGAACTCGGCTTGCAGTTGGCCGAGGGGGGGGACGAATTTTCTGTCGGAAAGGGTGCGAACGATGTTATCGGCTGAACAGATTATGACGACCGGCGTGGTGACCATCCGTCCCGAGGCTTCCATTCAAGATGCCATCGATTTGATTCTCTCGCGCCGCATTAGCGGGCTGCCGGTGGTCGATAGCGCCGGCAAGCTGTGCGGCATCCTCACCGAGTTCGCGCTCTTGGCCATGGCGTACGACCAGGATGTCACGCATCAACTGGTGTACCAACACATGACGCGCGACGTGATCACCGCCGACGCCACCACCCCCGCCAACCAGCTCGCCGATTTGTTCATCATTCACCGCGTCCGCCGTCTGCCGATTCTGAAGCACGGCCGGCTTGCCGGATTAGTTTCACGCGTTGATGTGTTACGGGCGCTCTGTGCCGAGCAAGCTCCCGTCTGCACCGCTTAGAGCTCGGTTTGCACGAGCCCCCGACGTCAGTCGGGGGAGCGCGATGTCTTCAAGTCGGTTTCCACGCCTCATAATCTGCTGCGCAGCGCTGATTGCTATGGCGCCGGCGCCCCTCCGTGCGCTCACGGTGCTGATGCCCACGGAAAACAATGGCTCACTCACCTCCGAGGAGTCCGCCCACAAAACGCAGTTCGAGGCCTGGGGTTGGACCGTCACCACCATTTGGGACGCCGATACGCAGGCGAACTACAACACTGCGGTCACCAATGTTGACGTGGTCTTCATCCCTGAATCGATCATCTCGGGCGACCTGAACACAAAGTTGCGAACAACAACCAAAGGGGTGGTGATTCAAGAACCGGCGCTCGATGACGAATTTGGACTGTCCACGAACGGCGCAGGCAACGTCGACGCCACCCAAATCAACATTTTAACGATCACGCACCCTATCACCGCGGGTGTTACGGCGACCGGACTAAGGACTGTCCTTAGTTCCACCAGAGCGATCCCGGCAATGTCGGCCACCATTGCCTCCAGCTTCGTCGCGCTCGCGAATACACCCGGCGGCGTGGCCAATTTCGGCTACATCGAAACAGGTGGCACACTGGCAAACACCTTGGTCAGCAACAACGTCGCCAGTGGACGCCGCGTCCGCCTCTTCGTGGGCTCCGGCAATGGCTCGAATCCCTTCGTCTTTTCGGCGCTCAACGCCACCGGTTTAACGCTGATGAAGCAAGCGATCGTCTGGGCGGCCGGCAAGGAAACTCTTCGGGCTCACTGGAAAGTCAACGAAACCAGCGGAACGACGCTGGTCGATGCGTCGGACTATCGCCACGACGCAACGGTTTCGGGCAACTATACGCTCAATGCTGTGGGCATGCGGCACCGTGCGCTCACGCTCAACTCCAGTGGCACAAACGGCCAAGCGTCGGCACCGAATAACACGCTCAGCGCGCTGACGAATGTCTCGAGCACCTTTTGGCTAAAGACCACACGCACCGGAAGTCAAAACGTCTTCAGCGCCTCCAATAGTTCGGATGATAACGAGTTCCGCGTGGACATCAATTCGCCGACTTCGCTGACAGTATACTACCACAACGTCACGGCGAGTTGGACCATCACCTCGATTGCCGATGGGCGCTGGCATCACTTTGCCATCGTTTCCAATAGCTCGACGAACCAAACCACCCTGTATGTCGATAACGTCTCACAAGGCGTCCGCACGCTGAGCCCTAATGGCACTCCGCTGGTGGTAAGCTCCGGCGGGTTCCTTATCGGCCAAGAGCAGGACTGCGTCGGCGGATGTCTGGACGCCAACCAAATTGTGGTGGGGAGCCTCGACGATTTACGCATCTACGCGAAAACACTCACGGCCGCTGAAGTCGCCGAGATTTATGGACTGGTAGGGCATTGGAAGCTCGATGAGACCAGCGGCACAACCGTCGCGGATTCGTCGGGCCTCGGCAATAACGGTACGGTGACGGGCACGGCAACGTGGACGGCTGGGGCCCGCGGCAATGGCTTCAGCGCCGACTACACGAATGGTTATGACTACATCCAAATACCGAACTCAAATTCACTCGAGAACGTGCAGGAAGAAAGTTACAGTCTAGCGTGCTTCTTCAAGCCGACGAATCTGCCTCCCGGTACGGGCGACAATAATCACGCCAGCTACGGATTGATCCGCAAGAGTGGGTGGCATTGCGGACTGCAGTACAGCGCTGAAGGATACTTGTTTCTTGAACACTGGTTGGCGCCAACCCCCAGCTGGTCCGGCGCCGGAGCATGGAACGTGAACGCCCCGGGCAGGTTTTACCATCTCGCTAGTGTTGTTGATCGTGACGCGGGCTCAATCAAGTTTTACTTGGATGGCTCGCTTGTTGACTCAATCGCCTTCACAGCTGGCACGGCCGCCTACGAATTTGGTACGGAGCCTTGGCGCATCGGAGTTAGCAATCCAACAGGTTCGACTTGGGCTCACCCTGCCCGCGGGGTAATTGACGACGTGCGGATCTACAACCGCACACTCACCGTGGAAGAAGTCGCCGAACTCTCCGGCCTAGTAGGCCACTGGAAGCTCGATGAAACCAGCGGCACGACCGCGGCTGACAGCTCCGGTCTCGGCAACAGCGGAACACTTACCAATGGCGCCACCCCCAACGTTACGGCAATTTACAACGGGGGCGATAGCTTCGATGGGGTGAATGACTTCGTCAATGTGCCGAACACCAACAATCATGTGAACCTTCGGGAAAGTATGACAGTCTCTTGCTGGGCGCGAAGCCACACCACCAATTGGAACCAAACGGGCTGCCTTGTCAGCAAGCGCGATCAGTTCGTGCTTCACCCCTGGTCTGGCGGCAAGAGTTTTGACTTCTACATCAACAGCGGCGGCTGGACGAGCGCTTCGACTAACCTGGCTAACATTTCAAATTTCGATCTCATGGCTTGGCATCATTACGTTGGTGTGTACAACCATGTCACGGGCCAAATCCAGGTCTTCGTCGATGGCGTGCAGCGCGCAACCAATAGCATCACGGCCGGTTCAACGCTTACGTCTGATACCGGACCAATCACCATCGGCTACGACGACGGAATGAGCGGCCGCTACTTCGATGGTGACATGGATGACGTCCGCATCTACAACCGTGCCCTGCCGGCAAGTGAAATTGCCGAACTCTACGGCCTGAAGTACTGGTACAAGTTCGACGAAACCAGCGGCTCCACCGCCACTGACTCCGGACCCTACAACAACAACGCCACCGTGAATGTCGGCGCCGCGAGCTGGATCACGGGCCGCAGCGGTAATGCGCTGGCGTTTAATGGCGCTTCGAGTTTTATTTCGGGACTGAACATTTTCCCGCCCACGACCGGCAGCGTCGCCTTTTGGATGCGCGTCGCTGGATCGAACGCTACCCACGGCCGGATTTTTGGTTCCGCGGGTGACTACGAAATGCGGCACGTCACCGCTGCGACTGCAGAAGGTGTTCCCTATGGCTTAGTGGCGGACCTCCACATCGCAGCTGATAACTTCCAGTTCGTCACGTCAACCGCCGTCAACGCGCCCAGCAAGTGGTACTATGTGGTGGCGGTCTACAACGAAACGAACGACACCTACAACCTCTATCTTGACGGCGTATTGCACGCCTCGGGGACGCGGACGCTCACCGCTTCGGGCGCCGCCCAACTGACCCTCGGCAACCGCACCGGCGCCGCCGACTACTACAACGGCGATTTGGAAGACCTACAAATCTATCAGCGCGAGCTTTCCGCCGCGGAGGTCTTGGCCAAGTACCGCGAACTCAAGCCGCCAGGCATCAGATTGATCAAGTGGATTGAAGTGCGGTAAGGCGAAATTTTAGCCACCCCCCGATTGGAATGTTCCACGTGGAACATTTTTTCCGGTCGTCCGATTCGCGCGAATTGTTCCACGTGGAACAAATTCCCCCATTCGCTCGTGACTTAGCGCTTCCGCCAAAAATGTTCCACGTGGAACATTTTCTCTGGCCCCTTCCGGCAAGCTATCTATCCCTAGAGCCATTCTCGCCGAGAAATCGGCGCAAGTCTTGCGCGCCGGAGAAACAGTGCATGAATACCCAACCCAAACGTATCGTCCTGGTGGAAGAAGACGCCGTCCTGCGCGATATCACCGCATTTCGGCTGGAACTGCTCGGCTACTGGGTCACCCAACAAGAGTCGGCAGAAGACGCGCTAGCGTATTTGCAACGTGAACTTCCCGATCTGGTTATTGTCGGCCACTTTTTACCCGGCATGCAGGGCGGCGATTTTATCGAACGCCTCAGCACCGATTTGCGAACCGCGCAAGTTCCGGTGCTTTTCCTCAGTCCCAACTCCGGCCTTGATGATGTGCAAAAAGCCTTCAACGCCGGCGCCAAGGAGTACTTGGTGACACCGTTCGATCCCGTGGTGCTGGAGCGCAAAGTCAGCAACCTGGTGGAACGTAAACAACTTGCAACGGCTTGAATCTGGTAATCAAATCCGCCGGACAAATCCCTTGCCCCTAACCTCTAAACACTAACCCCTTTCCCCTCCCGTTGGCCCGCCTCGGCGACATTTTGATCCGCGAAGGTCTGATAACTCAGGCCCAGTTGGAAAGTGCGCTCGCGTCGCAAGGTTCAGAGAAAGGTTTTCTCGGTCAGATCCTCGTTCGTCGAGGTTTGATCACACTTACCCAATTGGGCGATGCGCTCGCTGAACAGTACGGCGTGCCGTATTTGGATTTAGTGCCCCAAGCCATCAACACCCAAATCGCCCGCCTCGCGCCCGAATCCTTGGCCCGCACCCGCTCCTGCGTGCCGGTGGGCGTTCACGGCGGCGTGATGGAATTGGCGATGGTGGCGCCAGATGATATCGACACGATCTGCGAACTGGAACTGATCACCGGCTACGAAATTAAACCGCTCGTAGCGCTCGAAAGCCCCGTGCAAGCAGCACTCGACCGCAGTTTTGACGATCGGCTGGTCGCCCGGCAAACCATCGTCGACATGAAAATGGCCGACCTGGAAGCCGCTTCGCACTCGGTAGATGAAGAGTTACAAGCTGAAGTCATAAGCGATGAAGAACAAGCGCCGGTGGTAAAACTGGTCCGCGCAATCCTCATGGGCGCCATTAACGCCAACACGAGCGATATTCACCTCGAACCGCACGTGCCAGAAATGCGAGTGCGATATCGGGTCGACGGTGAACTTCAACCCGTGATGACCATTCCGCGGCACATTGAAGAGGCGGTTGTGGCGCGGATCAAAGTCATGGCCGACATGGATACCACCGAGAACCGCAAGCCGCAAGACGGCCGGCTCGGCGTACATGAAGGCTCCACACGGGTGAACTTCCGCGTGAGCACCATTCCGACCGTCGGCGGCGAAAAGGTGGTGATGCGGCTGTTGGACGAAGGCAACCGCATCTTCGATCTGGAGCACTTGGGCCTGTGCAAACGGGATCTGAAAGCGGTCCAAACACTGATCGACAAACCGCACGGCATGATCGTGGTCACCGGGCCGACTGGTTCCGGCAAAAGCACCACAATGTACGCGGTGCTCTCAAAACTCAACGCCATCAGCCGCAACATCGTGACGGTGGAAGACCCGGTCGAATATCGATTGCCGGGCGTAAACCAAGTTGCTTCAGACAATGAGCACGGTCTCGGCTTCGCCAACGCGCTGAAGTACATCATGCGGCAAGACCCCGACGTGATCATGCTCGGCGAAATTCGCGACCATGAGACGGCCACCACCGCGGTGCAAGCGGCGCTCACCGGTCATTTGCTCATCAGCACGCTCCACACCAACGACGCCGTTGGCGCCGTGGCGCGGATGAATGACCTGGGCGTTGACAACTTCAAGATCGGCGGGGCTTTGCTTGGCGCCATCGCGCAGCGACTCTTGCGCAGTATTTGCAGTGAATGTAAAGAACCGGCCGAGCCGAACATGACGATGCTTACGGCGCTGAATAAGCACAACCTGATTCCCGCCGATACGATCTTCTATCGCGGTCGCGGTTGCAAGAAATGCTTGGGAACGGGCTATTCGGGCCGCGTACCGATCTATGAAATCATGACAGTGACTCCCACGCTGGCCGCGGCGATTGAAAAGTCGCTTCCCACTAGCAAGCTACGTGAAATCGCGATGGCGGAAGGGATGGTCGAACTTGCGGACGCAGGGCTCGAGCAAGCGGTCGCCGGGCGGACGACGTTAGAAGAAGTCTTCTACAAAATCTCGGGGTAGGCCCCTTCTGATAAAGGCCAAGAAACGGAGTCCATCATGGCTGCCCAGCAAGTCGCCCCGCGCACGTTCTTCGGCATGACGCTGCTTCCACAGCGCAAGGGGCACACTGTTGCGCGCGGCGCCAAGGGCGCTGTGCCGCACCACAAGATTCGCACCGCGGAGGTCACTTCGCTACTGCGGAACATCGCCACGCTACTGCAGAACGGCGTCTCGCTGCCGAAGGCGCTCGGCACGATGGCGGAAGAGCGCGGCCTTGAGAACTGCCGCGACGTGCTGCACCACATTCGCCAGCAGATTGAAAACGGCGGCACCTTTAGCGGCGCCTTGGCGGCGCATCGCGAGAGCTTCGACGAACTGATGATCAATCAGGTTCGAGTTGGCGAACGCGCTGGCACGCTTGGCGATACGCTCGCCGATGTCGCTCTCCAGCGTGAAAAGGCGGGGAAGCTCCGCTCGGAAGTGCTCAAGAAGCTTGCCTACCCCGTGCTGCTCGCGGTGGTGGGGTGTTTGGTCATCACGTTCCTATTGACATACGTGGTGCCGGTGTTTGAAGAAACCTACCGCTCCGCGAACGTTCCACTGCCGTTCATCACGCAACTGCTGATTCAAGTTGGCGCTTACGCGAAGAGCTATGGGATCTTTATAGCGCTGGCGATCGGCGGAGGCGTCTTTGGATTGACTCGCGCGCGGCGCAAGCCGAAGTTCGCAGGGTGGATGGACGCCAAGCTGATGTCGCTCCCGGCGATCGGCGGCTTCTTCCGCGACGTGGCGCTCCTCGAGATGATGGAAATCCTGGGCAATCTGATGGAATCGGGCTACACGCTGGTCGATGCGCTCAATTACGCCGCCGATGGCGTGAGCAATCGGGCGATGCGGATTGGCGTGCGGGACTTGCAGGCCGCGGTGGAACGGGGCGAACGCTTCAGCCGTGTGGTCGAACAGCGCCGCGACTTGTTCCCGCCGATGGTCAGTCAGCTCATCATCATCGGCGAACAGACCGGTAGGTTGGTCAAGACGACGCGGTATGTTCGCGATCACTTGCAGGAAGTTATTCAGCGCAAGAGCAATGCGTTTGTCGCGGTGATTGAACCGACGCTAACGATTTCACTCGCCGGCGCTGTGGCGGTGGTTTTACTGGCGATCTATCTACCGATGTTCGACATGATCAACGCCGTTGGACACTAGCAGTTCGTGACTTCTGAATCGCGAATCTTAATTTGTGAATCGAGCAGCGGATATGAAGAAGCAGACTGTACGCCGGGGACTTTCGCTCATGGAGCTGGTGACGGCGGTGGCGATTCTCGGGGTGTTAGCGGCCATGGCGATTGATCGGCTCACAAGTGCGGACGATAACGCCGACAAACAGGCGTGTTACTGTCAAAAGTCGCAAATTGAGGTGCAGTGTCAACTTTTCAAGCGTAACACGGGCGCCTTTCCCACCAGCAACCTAAGCAACATCAGCGGCAATACGATGTATTTCCCCAGTGGACTGCCGATCTGTCCAGTGGATGCCTCCGCTTACACCATCAATACCACTACAGGCCGCATAAGTGGCCACACTCATTAACGTGCGGAAAGATTCAGTACTCCTGTTTGCTTGTAACAGAGTTCAACCTACAGTTCAGCAAACACTCGTGGTGTTTACGATTTTGGGACGGCGGTTTCCCTGGGCAGCAATCGAGTTTTCCGTTCTATTTGAGTATTGTTTTAGAAGGTCCATCACCATGCAACGTGCAGTTCGCAACAAGCGCCGCGGTTTCTCTTTGATGGAACTATTGGCGGTCGTCACCATCCTGGGCATCATCGCCGCGATTGTGATCCCCCGGGTCACGTCGTCCAGCGACACCGCAAAGGCGAAAGTCAATCTTCACAACAAAGCAACGATCAACTCGGCGATCGAACGCTGGTATGTCGAAAAGGGTTCGTGGCCGGCGACCAACCTCACTGACATCGCCGCCGACACCACCTACTTCCCAAGTGGCATCCCCACCAACCCGGTGGATAACTCGGCCTACACAATGAACGCCACCACCAAGCGCGTCAACTAAGCGCTGTTGGTGCAGTGACAAGTTTTCTCACGCGCGCCGCGAGCTGATCGCGGCGTGCGTTTTTTTACCACACACGCTGCGGCTTTCCGAATGCGACCTATGTTTAAAAACCATCGAAGGTAGCAGCCCTTCGGCAATCATCAAACACTTTTTCAACCAGACGGAGCAGCAGTCATGGTTCGGAAGGCACAGCGGCGCGGATTTTCGCTTATGGAACTGTTAGCGGTGGTCACCATTCTCGGCATCATTGCCGCACTGGTGATTCCGCGGGTGACATCGTCGAGCGATACAGCAAAAGCCAAGACTAACTTACACAATAAAGCTACCATCAACTCCGCGGTTGAACGATGGTATATCGCCAACGGCTCTTGGCCAGCGAATGATCTGTCGGATATTGGCGCCGACACGAACTATTTTCCGAGCGGCATCCCCACTAATCCGGTCGATAATTCGGCCTACACGCTGAACGCCACCACGAAGCGTGTGAATTAGCGATTGACGACTGTGAACAACCTCGCGACCGTCCGCCGCACATCGCTCAGCCGAGTCGATCGGCGCCGGGCGTTTTCGTTGCTAGAGCTGATTGCGACGGTGACCATTGTTGGCATTGTCTCGGCGGCGATGATGATGCGCTACGGTTCAAACACCGGCATACAGCTCTCGGCTGAAGGCTTCACGCGGCGGCTAGTGCTTGACCTGCGGCAAGCACAGCGGCGTACGATTGCTACGGGTAACGATCATTACGTTACTTTCACCAGCACGAGCGGCGTGATCTCGTCCTACGCTCTTTGGCAGGATTTGGCGACCGATGTGCGGGTGGATGAGAATGTCCCCGTGCCGACCGGGGTCACTGTGACATCCGACGCCACCACGTGGAACTTCGGGTTCGACGGCAACATCACCAATACAGGTTCGCTGATCACCATCTCCACACCAAAGCATTACTGGAACATTACGCTCTATCGCGCAACTGGGGCGATTCGTGCTGTTCGATATAACCAGCCGTAGGTATTGGTCACAGTCAAATTATTGGGCGCCACTGGCGTGCCGCCAGTGGGAATTGGTGAGAAGCTCGAGGGCAGTTCCACTGGCGACACGCGAGTTGCACCCCTTGCACTCTCGGACTGAGCCTACTTTCTCGACCCCCCGGCGCCCAGCGGAACCTACACTTGCGCGGATCATTCCGTTTGGACCGAGCGCTTGCTGTATGGATCGTCGTCGCCGACTAGGCTCCTCGCTGATCGAACTATTGCTGGCTACCGCCCTGGTGGGCGGCACGCTTGCGCCGGCGCTCGCGCTCATTCGCGATGGGATTGAGGTGAGCAACAAGACAGACCAGCGGCAACTGCTCGCCAACTACGCAGTTTCCAAACTGGAAGAACAACTCGCCATCGCCGCGAACGCCTGGTCGAACGGGACGACGACGGGCAATTTCTCGGCTGATGGATTTTCATCACTACGGTTCATAGCGGTGCGGTCCGATGCGGTGGTCGATGGCGGGCTCGTGAACCAACTGATGCTGGTGCGCGTGACGACATTCATCGATGACGACGCCGACTCCACGCTCGATACTGGCGAACAGCGGACCGTTTATCGCACCAAAGTTTCCAAGCTAGCCAGTTATGCAGCACTCAGCGGAAGTTAGACGACTTCGCAGCGGCTTCACGCTGCTCGAGGCAATTCTTTCGGCCGCAGTTTCTGCGACGCTGATGACCGGCTCGTATTTGGTGCTGCAATCGAGCTACACTGCCTGGCAAGCGCACGAGAGCGATGTCGAAGCGATGGACAACGCTCACGGACTGTTACGGTTCTGCGTGCGAAGTCTGCGACAAGCCGACGCGGTGACGGCCATCACCGCCGCGAACAACACCGTGGGCTCAATCACGTTTACCACGCCGACTGGCGCCTCGCGAGCGATCGTGTGCGATG
This sequence comes from Pirellulales bacterium, assembly GCA_022841705.1. Taxonomy (GTDB): domain Bacteria; phylum Planctomycetota; class Planctomycetia; order Pirellulales; family Lacipirellulaceae. The sequence goes on along the minus strand of JALHQZ010000001.1, from coordinate 724,035 downwards.
GCTTAGGAATGGTGAACTACTTAGAGTATCCCGGACCGACAACCACGACACTAGTGAACGCGGTAACCGGTTTTTCATTGACGGGTTACCTGGCGGACGGCGTCACCGCCACCACCGATGTCAGTAAGATTCAGTGCGTGAAATGCACGGCCACGGTAAACATGCCGCGCGGTGGGGGGACAACGCGAACCGTTAGCTCGTATGCGTGGGTGCGCTCATGGTGAGAAACCACCATCCAACTCGAACCGCGATCGGCCGGCGCCACGGGGCGGCGCTGCTCTTGGTGCTGTTTTTGGTGGTGATGGTGAGCACGCTGGTGGTGAACATGCTGAGCACCATTGCGGTCCACTACTCGGCGATTCGCAACACGCTCGACTACGATCGCGCGTTGTATCTCGCCAATGCGGGCGTCCATCATGCTTGTGCGCAGCTCGAAGCGAACAGTTCCTGGCGCGGCACGGTGAGCGAAGGAACCGCCGGTGCCGACGATTCGTACTCCGCCACCGCCGTGACCGCGGGAAGCTATGTGCTAATCACGTCGCAAGGCGTGGCGGGGAGTATTACCAGGAAACTAGAAGCCACGATCCAGTTATAGAAAAATAGATTCACCACAGAGAGCACAGAGAGAAAATGAGAAGAAAGGGTAGAAGGAAACTTAGTCATTTCGCATAGAACCTCCGTTATTCTAATGGCAGTTTCCAAACAAAAAAATGACCAAGTGATTTTCTCGCTGTGTCTTCCCTCTGTGCTTTCTGTGGTGAACTAGAACCTCGTGAAGAAAACTGAGACTTAGCCATCATGTCCGACCGCCGAAATACTGACCGCCGCGAAGCAACCGATCGCCGCACGGCGCGCGATCGCCGCCGGGCGACCGAACAGCGCTTTGCCTACATTGAAGTCACGCCCCAGGCGTTGCGACTGCTCGTCGCCACGGGCGATGGCACAACGGGCAAGCCCGTGGTCATCGCACGTGAAGTCACCTGGCGCCAAGCCACCGCGAGCATCAGCACGCCGGAGGGCGCCGCGCAATTTCGCGAAGCGCTGAAAGATTTGGTGACACAAGAACGCTTTGGCGGCGCTTCAGTTTCGTTCGCACTGGGGGGTGATCTCTCCGTGACGCGCACCACCAGCGGGCCGACACAGCGCGTCGATCGGGATCTTGCCGAACTGCGGGAGCGGAGCCAATTGTATCTGGCGCTCGGCCCGGGTCCGAAAACGATCAGTGTGTGCCGAAGCGCCGTTGATGCCCGGAACGAATTGGGGATGGTGAGCGCCGCGAATAAGCGGACCGTCGAAACAATCGTCGAGGCCGCGGAGCGCGTGGGGCTGCATGTCGAGGCGCTCGAATCCTCGCTGGTTTCGCTCGCGCGCCTGGCGGGTCAGGCCTTCGTGCAAAGCGAACCGATTCTGCTCGCGCAAGTTGAAGCGGGGCGAATTCACCTGGGCGTCTGCTACGAGGGCCACTTACTGCTGGAGTATCGCTGTGGGCCGCGCTGGACGCCGGAGACGCTGCCTGAACTCCTCAACGAACAACAAAACCGGCTGATTCGCTTCTGCGGACGGCATCAGGGTTTGCAGAAGGCAACGCTGCGAGACGTGCTGATTGCCGGCGAGCGGAGCGAGGTCGAGCGGGCGACCGAAGCGCTCGCGCGGGAACCAAAGTTCAGGGCCGTCGAGTTGCCAACCTCTGCGCTGGACACTATCGGCGCCTTTCGCGATACGCCGACAGTGGCCGAGTTCGGCGCCGCCCTGGGTCTGGCTCTGCGGCCGATGCGCGGCTCTGCAGCCGATGCGCCGAACCTGCTTGATGAACGTCTCGCCGCGGCACGGGTGCCGCTCAGGCCGATCTTGCTTCGTTCTGCCGCGCCGCTAGCAGCGGCGCTCCTGGTGGCGGTCGGCGGGATGCTGTTCAACACGTTGCAGCGCGGCAAGCTGACGCAACTGGAACTGGATGTCGAAGCTTTGGCCACGCCGGTCGCCCGAGCGCGGGAACTGTCACTCACCATCCAGCGCGATCAAGTGAAGACGCGCCAACTGAAGCAGCTAGCACTCGGCCTGGTCGATCCGCAGATGCTCAAGCTGGTGCGAAACGTCGGTAACTGCCTACCGGAGGACGTGTGGCTGGATGTACTGCGGATTGAAGACGTTAAAGCGGCGACCATCGCCGGCGCCAGCTATTCGGAAAGTGGTGTGTACGACTTTGTAAGCTACTTAGAAAAGGCGCCGCGCGTTGCGGAAATCGCCCTGCAGGGGACGGGCGTTGGCCAAAGTCCCGAAGGGCCCACCACTAGCTTCGATCTGCGGATGCAATTGGAGGCGCCAGCAGCGGCAAACTCAACCGAAGTTACCGGAGACCCCACCAATGGCTGAACTACGCGAACTCCTGGAACGTTTTTGCTTGCATCCGCGGCGGAGGCTAATCGTTACAGTCGTTACATTGGGCGTAATGCTTGTGCTAGGTATTCCGCTCGTCGATGACTACATGGCGATCGTTGAGGATCGTGCGCGGCTAGCAGAACAACTGGCCCAGTCGCAGGAGACGGCCCAGACCCTGCCCCAACTGGAAGCCAGTGCAGCGAAAGTAATCGAGGAGCGAACGACCTGGGAAGCCAAAACAATTGATGAATCGCGCGTGCCCGAGTTGCGCTCGCGGTTGGTGGAAATCGCTCGGGAAACCGGGTGCCAAGTCCGCCGAATCAATTTTGAAAGCCCCCAAACGCGCCCGTGGTACGCGGACGATCACGCCTTGGCCGCTAACGTAAAAGTGGAGCTGCAAAAAGGAACCACCCCGTTTGTGCTCGAAACCCGTCCGGTCAGCCTGAGCGTGGTTGGCCCCACCGCGGCGGTGAGCACGCTGCTGGAGCGAATTGAGCAAGATCAGAAACTACTGCACGCGCGGCTGATTGAAGTGCGCCCCGCCGATGGGGTCAGAAAGAGTGTGCAACTGGATTTGGAGCTTTGGTATTTCGCGCTCGGCCCCGTGAAGAGCGCGTAGCGGACGTTGAGACGGAGAGTGTTCCGGCGAAAAGGATTGCGACGTGAACATTCCGCGACCGCTTCACGCCGTGAATGGTTTGGTTTGGTCAGGGAGGACAGCATGACGGCACGGCCAGGTGATGGCGCCTGTGCTCGGCGGCGCTCATTGAGCGCCGCGCTTTCCCGCGCGAGGCGCGGGCTGCTCGCCGCTGCCACCAGCGCTGCCTTGCTGGTTACCGCAAGCCATGCTCAAGAGCTGATTCTTCCCGGCGGTCCGCCTGTCGAGCAGGCTCCCGCGGACCTTCCGCCACCCGTCCCACCGCCGCCAGACACACCGCCAGCTGTCCAAGAGCTGCCGCGCGGCGAAAGACTCTCCGATTCCAAGCCGACCGAAACCGCCGAGCCGGTCGAGAAGGTCGCGACCGGCGCCGAGATGCTAGTAGCGCTTGAACGCCGCGGCGATCTGACGCTCCGCAACTCGTCACTCAGCGGCGCCCTGTTCACAATCAGCGAGCTGTGGGGCATCAACATCGTCGCGGGCAGTGTGGAAGGCTCCGTGAATGGTGTCTTCAAGGACGCGCCGCTGCGAGAGATTCTCGATTCAATTCTGCTGAGCAATGGGTACGGTTATCGCTCCGTCGGGGCCAGCCTCGTAGTGAGCAAGCTCGAACAACTCGGCCAGGTGAATCCCTTCATGGTGAGCGCGACGATCCCCGTCTCATCGGCGAGTGTCGAAGATGTGGTGGAAGGCGCTAAGTTGCTTGTAACTCCTGCGGGGCAAATCCGCCCGATTCCGTCCGCCCGCAGCATTTTCGTGCTCGACTTCCCCGACCGAGTGCAGATGATTCGGGAGTTCGTCACCACCATCGACGCAGCCGCGCGCGGCGAAGTCGCCAGTGGCGCCGTTGTCACTGGGCCACGGCAACTGGAAGTGAGTTACTTCCGCATCCACTTCATCGATGTCGAGCAAGCGCGGCTGCTGCTCACGCCAGTGCTGAGCCAGTTTGGCAAAGCTTCCTCCTTGATGGAAGAGCGGCGGCTGTTGGTGGTCGACTATCCGGAGAATCTGCGGATGATTGAAACGGTGCTCGACCGAGTCGATCGTCCGCGGCCACAGGTGAATATCAAGGCGCTGATTTACGACATTAGCCTGAACGACTTGGAAGAACTGGGCGTAAACTGGGGAAGCCGCAGTGGCGGTTCGGTGGACGCCACGACCGGCACCCCCGCAAGCGGCACCGGGCTGCTTGCGAACTCAGTGACCAAGCAACCCTTTGGCGCTGCAGAAAACGGCGGCTCCTTCACCCTGTTCAGCTTGAACTCTGACTTCGACTTGCGCGCCGTGGCGCTGGCGCTGCAATCGGCCAGCGATTCGCGCTTGCTCGCCGATCCGAACGTGACCGTGCTCGACAACGAAGAAGCGAAGATCGAAAGCGTTTCGGAAATTCCCTACCAGCAGCTCACGCAATCACAGTTCGGCGGCAGCATTGGCACCACGGCTTTCAAGAATGCCGGCATCACCCTGCAAGTGACGCCGCGGATCGCGCATGACGGCACGATCGACATGATTGTGACCCCGGAGTTTAGCCGGCTGGCCGGCTTCACGCCGGGCGATAACCAGCCGATTATCGACAAGCGCTCCGCGACCACGCGTGTGAGGGTGGCAAACCAACAGCTCATCGCCATCGGCGGCCTGCGGCAACGCACGGATGTGGGAGACTTCCGCGGCATCCCTGGGCTGAAGGATGTGCGGTACCTCGGCAAGCTGTTCCGCACGCGCGAGACCGAGATTCGGGAGAGCGAATTGATGGTGTTCCTGTCCCCGGAAATCGTGGGCTATTGCGATCCGGTGTCGCACCGCGAACAGCAAGTGGCCGACACGATTGGCTGCCGGCTGAACGCCATCCCCGAAGCGGAAGGCTGTCCCTGCTGCGGCAACTGCGGCATCCCCGGCTGCGGTGAGTGTGGCGCGCCGATGTTGGCACCAGGCGAAGGGGGCGAGATCAGCCACATGCGTCGCCTGCCGCCAACCGCAACGGCGCAGACCGACCAGGGCATTGGTGGCGAGATCGGCCCGCTTCGCACCCAATACAATCGCCGCTTCCACGCCGCCGGTGGCGTGGACCCCGAAAGCCAACGCCCCGAAACTTCGGGCCGCGTGGCGAGCCCGCCCCCGGCCGCTTTCTGGCGGTAGACCATTCGTGTGCGCCACTGTCCGGCTTGTCCGGCAGTGGAGACCTGCCGTCTTCTTTGGAAAAGTGGCGATTCCCACTGCCGGACAAGCCGGACAGTGGCGCCCAAAGTATCCGTTCACGTTGCTTAATCGTTACAACCGCACCCCGCTGTTTGCGAGGTTTCGCACCGTGCCGCGACCTATCCTTACTCAGAAGGAGAGATTGCGGACATGATTTGGATGCGAATGATCTTCGCCGCGGCGCTGGGGCTGCTGCTCGTCGGCTGCGCGGGGGAACCAGTTGCTGACGCGCCGACACCACCGCCACGCAAGGCGGGGGAAATCGCTGCGCCGGTCGCTAAGCCGCCAGCGGCGGAGAAGCCAGCCGAAGAACCAAAGCTCGAAACGCCACCACCCGCGCCGGCTGTCGAAGCAAACTACACTCCGCCGTTTCCGGAGCGTGAAGAGCTGTTCGTGCCGCCACGGCGCAACACGAACGTCGTGCGGACCGATACGGGTGGCGAAACCTCGGTGGAGCTGATGGGCTTCGTTGATGTTGGCGGCGCCCATGCCGTGCTGGCCATTGATGGCGAAGTGACGCCGCTTAAAATCGGCGCCGAGAAGTACGGTGTCCAGGTGATTTCAATCGACGAGCCGAGCGTTGTCCTCCAACGCGGCCGCACTCGCTGGACCGCTACTTTGCAGTAGCCCCGTAGCTTGGGCCTCCTAGGCCGAGCGAATTGTAACGCTCGTGCGCGCTCGGCCTGGGAGGCCAAGCTACGAGGCTTCGTGCTTCAGCACGCCTTCGACGAGCGCCGTGAGCTTCGGCTGCGCCGAGTTCGCGGTTGCGATGATATGGGCCACGTCCGCCACTTGCAGGTTGTCCGGCAAGCACATGTCGGTAATCACCGACAAGCCGAAGACGCGCATCTTGCTATGCACGGCGACAATCGTCTCCGGCACGGTGCTCATGCCCACCACATCGGCGCCGATCAGCCGCAGGAACCGGTACTCTGCCCGCGTTTCCAAACAGGGCCCGGTGACCGCCACCATCACACCACGGTGGACCACAAAGTCCCCCTGCCGCGCGATCCGCTGGCCCACTTCGATCAGCTTCGGATCATAGGGTGCCGACATATCGGGGAAGCGCTCGCCGAGGCGGTCATCGTTCACGCCGACTAGTGGGTTATCGCCCAACAGGTTGATGTGGTCGTCGATGATCATCACATCGCCCGGCTGATAGAGCGGGTTCATCCCGCCGACCGCTTGCGAGACGATTAGCAGCTTGGCGCCGAGCGCCTTCATCACGCGCACCGGCAGTGTGACCTGCTGCAGCGAGTAACCTTCGTACTTGTGGAAGCGGCCTTGCATTACGACCACCGGCAAGCCGGCAAGCATCCCGCAAATGAGCCGCCCGTGATGGCTGGTGGCAGTGGAGAGCGGAAAGTGCGGCAAGTCCGCGTAGTCGAACGTCGCTTCGACTTCGATCCGCTCGACGAAGTTCCCTAATCCCGTGCCAAGAATAATGCCCGCGTGCGGCTCACGCTGCCACTTCGTGCGAATGACTTTGGCAGCGGCATGAATTTGATCGTAGAGGTGGAGCACGTGGGGCTGGGGGCTAGAGGTTAGGGACTAGGGAGCCGAAACGAAACCCGCCAATCGCGCCGCGTCAACGCCCACCTTCGCCTGCCGCGCGTTAACGCACGCCTGCCGAAACGCAGCGGGGCGCGAGACGCCCGCAAGCCGAAACACTTCCTTGCCCGCTTTGGCGAACACCAAATCACCCGCGCTGAACCATTCTTGGCCGGGGCGGACGTCGATCTCCACCGTGTCGAAGTCATCCAGCGCGATGCTCGCCCATTCTTTTTCGCTGAAGGGGTAGTCGTCGATCACCCGCTGATTGGTCAGCCGATACTGCCGGCAGAAGGGATTGGCGAACCCGATAATCACCCCCGGGATGCGCGGGACGATCTTATTGAAGTACAGAAACAGCGTCAGCGGAAACGTGAAGAGCGCCGCGAGTCGGCCCAACGTCACCGGCACGGGGCCAATGCGCACGCCGAGGTTGATGCCAAAAATCCGCCCCAGTGCTTGTCCCACTTCCGTGGCGCAGATCGAGGGCCATACGATCATGGTGGTCCGTTCGCTGGCGAGGGGTGAGGGCATGGCGGTATGATAGCGGGAGGAGTGTGTAATCGCAACCAACTCGCTTTATTGTAGTAGGCACGGTCCCCGTGCCGTTCGCGTCAAGCTCGAATTTAAGCATATAAAAACGGCACGGGGACCGTGCCTACTACAATCATGCACCCCGCCGCCCAAGAACTGACCGCTCTGATGGCGGAATGCGACGTCCGCCGAACTAAGCGTAGCGGGCCCGGCGGGCAGCATCGCAACAAAGTCGAAACGGCAGTCGTGCTAACCCATACGCCAACCGGCGTCACCGCGGAGGCGAGCGAACGCCGTAGCCAAGCCGAGAATCTCGCCGTCGCCCAACAGCGGTTGCGGGTGAAACTCGCCGTCGCGGTGCGGACCGTCACCGACGGTGAAATGCCGAGCGAATTGTGGCGAAGCCGGATACAGGGCGGGAAGTTGCGGGTGAATCCTGAGCATGGAGATTTTCCCGCGCTGCTCGCAGAGGGGCTCGATACCCTCGCGTCGAACAACTGGCGGCTTAGCGAAGCGGCGGAGCGGCTCGGCATCAGCGGGACGCAGTTTACGAATCTGCTGCGGGATGCTCCGGAGGCGTTGACTCTGCTCAATTCGCAGCGTGCGGAGCGAGGATTGGCGGCGTTGAGATAACGTGGGGCAGGCTTTCTAGCCTGCCTGTGGTGGAGTCGAAATCTCCTATGGGCGAAGCGGCAGGCTAGAAAGCCTGCCCCACGATCCGGCTATCGAGTTTTTATGGCGATGGGGTAAACTATAGGCGTCGCACAGTTCACCACACGCCCTCCCCTGCCCCACCGCAGTATGGCCACACTCACTGGTATCGCCACCAAACTTACCCCGCAATTGCCGCTCGGGCCGCGCACTTGGTTTCGGCTCGGCGGGGCGGCGGAGCACTTTGCCGAACCGCAGTCGGCGGACGAGCTTATCGCACTCGTGAAACGCTGCAAGGCGGACAACGTCCCCGTGCGCGTGCTGGGGAGCGGTTCGAACCTGCTGGTGCGCGATGAAGGGGTGAAAGGCGTGGTGATTTCCATCGAATCGCCTTGCTTTCAAACCATGGCCCAAGAGGGCGCCGCATTCCGTATTGGTGCCGGCGTGCAGTTGGCCACCGCCATCAACGAAACCGTTCGGCTCGGCCTCGCCGGACTCGACACACTGGTGGGTATCCCCGGCACCATCGGCGGAGCCTTGCACAACAACGCCGGCACGCGCGCCGGAGACATCGGCCAGTGGGCGGCGAGCGCCACGGTCGTCACCCGCAGTGGCGAAGTCCTTACCCGCACGCGCGATGAGCTGGTCTTCGCCTATCGCCAAAGCAGCCTCGACGAGCTGGTGATTCTCGACGCCACTTTCGAACTGGAACGCGATGAGCCCGAGGTGCTCACCAAGCGGATGCAGAAGCAGTGGATCGTTAAAAAAGCGAACCAGCCGATGAGCCACCAGCGAACCGGCCAGATTTTCCGCAACCCCCGCGGGATGAGTGCTGGCATGCTGATCGACCAGGCGGGCCTCAAAGGGGCCACCGTCGGCGCCGCCGAAGTGAGCCAAAAGCACGGCAATTTCATCGTCGCCCACGATGGCGCCACCACCAATGACGTCCTAAAGCTCATCGACGTCGTCCGCAGCCGCGTCGCCGAACGCCTGGGAGTTGAACTGGAACCCGCGCTGGAAATCTGGTAGTGAACCGGGTGGCTGGGGTCGGCGCGTCAGCCGCCTCCAGCCGTGCGGCAGAACCCAACTCAACGCGGCTGGGGGCGGTTAGCGCCGACCCCAGCCACCCAAACCTTGATTTCGAAGTCCACAAGGATGTGCGACGATGGCGGCTAAGAATTCGACTCCCACCGAACCGCTCTTCACTCGCCCGCAACGGATCGGCGCGGCGCTCGGTGTGCTGGCGGTGCTGGGGCTGGTGGGCAAGCAGCTTTGGAACGGGGCGCAGGCGCATATTCGCAGTAGCGCGCACTATCGGGTGACGGCCGCCGAAATTGACCTCCCCCCGGCCCCGCCGTGGATTCACGTCGATCTTCGTAAGCAAGCGCTCGCCGCGGCGCAGTTGGAAAACAACCTCTCGGTGCTCGATCCGCCGGAACTGTTGCAGCGGCGCGTCGCCGATGCGTTCGCATTTCAGCCGTGGGTCCGGCGTGTGCTGAGTGTCGAAAAAACGCCGCCGAATCGCTTGCGCATCGCGCTCGAGTACCGCCAGCCCGCCGCGGCCATTGCCCCGCGTGAGGCGGCGCAGAATCTGCTTGTGCTCGATCAAGACGGCGTGCGCTTGCCGGAAGCCGATCTCACCCCCGCCGAACGCCAGTACCTGCCGCGGGTGCTCGACATTGAAGGAAGCCCACTCGTCGGCGAGCGCTGGAACGACCCGCGTGTGACCGGCGCGCTCACGCTCATCCGCCAGTTCGGCCCGCAGTGGCGCACGCTGGAACTGGTCGACGCGATCCCCTCGACCGCCCCCGAAGTGCGCGGCGAGCTGCGCTACTTCACCTACGACCTGGTGACCAGCGGCGGCTCGACGATCCACTGGGGCACCGCACCGGGCTACGAACCGGTCACCGAATCGAACTTCGCGACTAAGCTCCAGCGCTTGCAGCAGTACATCGCGAAGAATGGGGCACTGGAATCGTTCACCAGTCCCGTGGAAATCGACGTCCGCGATGGCCTCTCTACCGAACCCCGCACCGTCAAACGCGACGCAGACGACGCGGTGAAGTGAAGCGGGAGGGCGACGCTCCGCGAAGCCAGTCCTACCCAAGACGGTCAATTCCTTGACTGGCTCCGCGGAGCGTCGCCCTCCCGGGTTTTCACCAGCGCGCTGATTGCTTTGAACTCCGGTCGATCCGCCGTCGCACACCACTCGAATAGCACCGCTTCGGTAGTGGTGATCGTCGCCCCGCTACTCGCGAGTCGCGCGAGCGCCACGTCGTGATCGTGCTGATTGCGGCTGCTCACTGCGTCACAGACGATATGAACTTCGTACCCCATCGCCAAAAAATCGAGCGTCGATTGCAGCACGCACACATGAGCTTCAATCCCGCACAGCACCACCTGCCGAATCTCGGCGGCGTTCCAAGCGGCCAGCAATTCACTGCACTCCGCGGCGCTGAACGCCATCTTCGCGTGCCGCACGGGCGACAGTTCCATTAACGGTGAAACGGTCGGGCCCAACTTCGCCGGATTCTGTTCGGTCGCGGAGGTCGAAACTCCCAGCACCGCGGCTCCTTCCAGCAGCCGCCGAATGTTCGCGACAAGCCCCTCACCGTCGCGCATCGCTGGCAGTAAGCGCTCTTGGACGTCAATCACTACCAGCGCCGATGCGCCGGCCGAAAGCAATTCAGGACTGCGAGGAAAATTCATCCCTGTAGAATACGCCCGAAATTGCGGCACGTCAGCGCCCACTGGGCAATTCTACGGCAAACGCCGACAATTGGACCCATGACAAAACTTCACGAGCGGATTCGTTCCACCACCATTCTCACCGTGCGCAAAGATGGCTTCGTCGCGATGGGCGGCGATGGTCAGGTGAGCATGGGCGCTACTGTGATGAAGGGAGATGCCCGCAAGGTCCGCCGGCTCGCCGATGGCAAAGTCCTCGCTGGATTCGCTGGGAGTGCTGCTGACGCTTTCGCACTCTTGGAACGGTTTGAAGCCAAACTAAAAGACTTCCCCGGCAACATGCCGCGGGCGGCGACGGAACTCGCGAAGGAATGGCGGACTGACCGCGTGCTCCGGCGGCTTGAAGCGCTCATCGCGGTGGCCGACGCGAAAGAAACACTGCTGGTCAGCGGCACCGGCGACGTCATCCAGCCGACCGACGGCATTTTGGGCATCGGCTCCGGTGGGAACTACGCGATGGCCGCCGCGCGAGCGCTGATAAAATACTCGAATCTCAGTGCGGAAGAAATTGTCCAAGCGTCGCTCGGCATCGCCGCGGACATTTGCGTTTACACGAATCACAACCTGGTGCTGGAACAACTGGCGTGCGCGACTTAACTCCCCGGCAAATCGTCGAACAACTCGATCGGCACATCGTGGGCCAACAGGCGGCCAAGCGCGCCGTGGCGATCGCGATCCGCAATCGCTGGCGGCGGCAACAGCTGGACGACGAGATGCGCCGCGAGGTCTCGCCGAAAAACATTCTGATGATCGGCCCCACCGGCGTCGGCAAAACCGAAATCGCCCGCCGCTTGGCCAAGCTTACCGGCGCGCCGTTCATCAAAGTCGAAGCGACCAAGTACACCGAAGTTGGCTACTACGGCCGAGATGTCGAAAGCATGATCCGCGAGCTGGTCGAAAACGCCATCGGCATCGTCCGCGAACAAGAACTGGCGAACGTGCAAGAAGAAGCCGCTAAGCGCGTCGACGAGCGGCTGCTCGACCTCCTCGCCCCCGCGCCGCGCAGTTTCGATGTCGGCGTCGATTCGCCCGATTCACCCGAGCGCTACGAACGAACCCGCGAAAAGTTGCGGGCGATGTTGGTGGCCGGTGAACTCGAAGGGCGCCAAGTCGAAATCAGCATCGAGCAAAAAGCGCACGCGATGGTCATTCCCGGCATGGGCCCGCCCGGCGGCGACGCGATGGATATTGACTTCCAAGGGATGCTCGAAAAGATTCTGCCCAAAAACGTTAGCCGCCGCGAAATGAGCGTGGCCGACGCCCGCAAGGTGCTGCTGCAACAGGAGTGCGATGCGCTCATCAATCAAGAAAAGGTGAATGGCAAAGCGGTCGAACTGGCCGAGAACGTGGGGATTATTTTCCTCGACGAGCTCGACAAGATCGTCGCCAGCGAAGGGGGCCGCGGGGCCGACGTGTCGCGCCAGGGCGTGCAGCGCGATTTGCTGCCGATCGTTGAAGGGACCACCGTCCAAACTCGCTACGGCTACGTCAAAACCGACCACATTCTGTTCGTCGGCGCCGGCGCGTTCCACAAGGTGAGCCCCAGCGATTTGATGCCGGAACTACAAGGCCGCTTCCCGATCCGCGTGGAACTACAGGACCTTACGAAAGATGACTTCGTGCGGATCCTAACCGAACCACGGGCGTCGCTCATCAAGCAGTACACTGCGCTGTTGTCGGCCGAAGGCGTGACGGTGGACTTTCAGCCCGACGCGATCGACGCCCTCGCTTCGTACGCGTTCCAAGTGAACCAAACGACCCAAAACATCGGCGCCCGCCGCTTGTACACGATTTTGGAACGCCTGCTCGAAGAACTCTCCTTCGAGGCCGCCGACATGCAAGGTAACCGCGTCCCGATCAACGCCGCCTATGTGAGCGAACGCCTTGAAGCGGTGACGAAGAACGAAGATTTGAGCCGGTTTATTCTTTGAACGTTTAGCCGCGACGCGCTAGCGGAGCGCGTTTCGCGGTTTCTCAGACCAACGTGCTCTGCTTGCGCGTCGCGGCTAAACTGTATCCAACCCACGAATCGTCACCACGCGCGCTTCGCCTTCGCCGATTTCGATCGCGATTTCAATCGCGTCCGCCGGAAGACAGCGCTCGACGCGGTTGCCCCATTCGATGAACGTCACGCCGTTCGACGCGAAATACTCTTCCGGGCCAAGATTTAAGAACTCGTCATCATCTTTCAGGCGATACGCATCGATGTGGTAGATTGGCCCGCGCGGCGTGTAATACTCGTTGATGAGCACAAAGGTCGGGCTGGTGACGGAACCCTCCACCGCTCCCCACGCCGCCGCGAACGCCTGCACGAGCCGCGTTTTGCCGGCGCCGAGATTGCCGACGAGCGAGATGACGCTCCCCTGCGGGAGCGCGCCCGCCAAGCGCTGCCCGAGTTTTACGGTGTCGGCTTCGGAGTTGATGATGATTCGCATATGGAGTTAGCCGCGGGGCGCGCCCCCGCGCGTTCTTAATCGGCGACGCATCAAGAAAAAGCGCGGGGACGCGCCCCGCGGCTAACGGTGAAGATAACCGGTGACGGGTAAACGTGTCACGGCGCCAGTTTCATCGCGGGACCACAATCCGCGGTCGGCAATGATCTCGCCGATTTTCGTGATGCCGCACGGCAGAGGACCAAGCGGCACGGCGGCGGTCATCAAAAGTTCGAAATCTTCGCCATCGCCGAGTGCATTCGTTACGCCGCAAGCGGCGGAAAGTGGGATCGACGCTAAATCCAAAACGGCACCGCAGTTGCTCGCGGTGATCAAGCGGTCGAGGTCGATCGCGAGGCCGTCGGTAATGTCCATGCCGGCGTGCAAGTTGTGTCGCTTGGCGAGTTCGAGCGCTTCGGCGACGCGCGGGGTGAAGTCGAGATGCTTTCCTGCCAAACTTCCGCCGAGCGTGCCGGTGACGTAGATCGAATCGCCGATTTTGGCGCCGCTACGCAGCAGCGGGCCGCGCGGCGTGACGGCGCCCAATGCAGTGACGGCGATCACCAGCGGGCCGTTCCAAGTGTTGGTGTCGCCGCCGGCGATCGGCACGTTGAACTCTGCGGCAAGCGGCAGTAGGCCGTCGTACAATCGCGTGGCGACTTCGAGTGGCGAGCGGCCGCCGATGCCGCTCTTTGGCAGCGCGATGGCAACGACGGCGCCCACGGGTCGAGCAGCCATCGCGGCGAGATCGCTAAGGTTCACGGCCAGAGCCTTGCGGCCGATCCGCGCAAGGTCTTGCTCTGTAGAGAGGAAGTGCGTGCCGTCGGCCAATAGATCAGTCGTCACCACCACGTCGGCACCTTGGCCGAGTGACAGGATCGCGGCATCGTCACCGATGCCGAGTTTGAGCAACGGGTGCGGCGGGAGGCGCTCGCGGAGCTGGGTGATGAATTCGCGTTCCACACGGCGAATTATCGAGTCCGGCGTGCTAAGCCGCAAGCGGCTAGAATTGCGGGTGGCACTGTCAAGAATCGACTATCGGCGGGTGGGCGTGCCGCTCGCCACGTTGATTTGGCCGTACAAGGTTTCTTGCCCACGGAGGATGTAGAACTTCATGTCGCCGAGGTTTTCCGTGCCCGCACGGCTCACAATGTACCGCACGTCCTGGGCATTCGACGTTTCCCAGCGGTGCATCCCGACCAAGATATCGCCGGGCTGGATGCCTTGCTTGGCGGCGGGGCTGCCGGGGCGAACTTTCACCACTCGCATGCCACCGCGGTAGCGCGATTCAATTTTGGCGAACGTGCTGCTCGGTTCTTCTTCCAGCGCCACGCCGATGACGTTCCACGATGGTTCGCGGTCGTAATTCCTCCCCGCGGCGCTAGCCGGCGTCACCGGTGCGGAAGCGGCCACTGTGCGGCCACCCCGCATCGCCACCGCAATGGTGGTTTCAACCGGAGCGCCGTTGCGATCAATCGACAGCGGGAGTTCCTGGCCTACGCGCTGACCGAGCAAAGCGCGTTCCAAATCAAGCGGGCGATCAATGGCCAGTTCACCGATGTGTGTGATCACGTCGCCGGTGCGGATGCCGGCCCGGTCGGCTGGGCTGCCAGCGATCACGCGGCGGACCAGCAGTTGGCCATCGCCCAACCGTTCGGCAGCGGCAATGCCGTGCGTTTTGTTCTCGAGCCGCTCGATGCTGATCATTTCCGTCGCGACGGCGAGGGCCTTGTCAATCGGAATCGCGAAGCCAATCCCTTGGGCGCCGGCCCGCACGGCGACGTTCACGCCAACCATTTTGCCGTCGATGTTCAGCAGTGGTCCGCCCGAGTTACCGGGGTTGATGCTGGCGTCGGTTTGAATCAGGTTTTCGTACGCCTGGGTGTCGCTCACCTGCACATCGCGGTGCAAGGCCGAGATAATGCCGCGGGTAACGGTGTGTTCGTAACCGTAGGCGTTGCCCATCGCGATGACCGGTTCGCCGGTGAGCAAATCGCTCGACGTGCCGAGTGCAATTGTCGGCAACATGCGGCTCGCGCCGATCTTGATCAGCGCGAGGTCGGTACTGGGATCGCGGCCGACGATCTGCGCGATGTATGCACTACCGTCATCGAGCGAGACGTTGATCTCGCGGACGCCGTCGACCACGTGATGATTCGTGAGGATGTACCCGCGCGGATCGAGCACCACGCCGGTCCCCATGCCGTTCACTTGGCGGGAGGTTTCCTGTCCCCCACGCGTGGCGGCCGCTTCGGTAATGGTTTTTTGGCCTTGGATGTTCACCACCGCCCCGCGAGCGCCTTGCACGGCCCGCACGATGGCGGTCATGCGGCGCGACGAAGTTTCGCCTGCGGCTTGGTTCGCCCCCATAGCAGTGAGGGCCACGAGGACCAAGATTCGGCGACAGAGCGGTGCAAGCTGCGGCATCGGGCGGCGTGGGGCGTGAGGGTCGCTGGCGGGTGGGTCAATCGCGTGGCGATGCCGGCCGGGGCGCGGGACGTCCCAATTGGCTCGCAACAAAGGCATCGACCAACCCTTACCACCGGCTTAAAACGCACAATCCGCAGCCGTCATAGCCCGCCTAGGTTGCCACCCGTGGCGGGCACGTTGGGTTTGGCCGCCACCGGACCCCAGTTCGGCCCAGAAGGGCTAAAGACCGGCCGCACGGGAGCCGGGTGAAACCGGCTGGGGACATTGTTGATGTCCGGCACCGGGTGGGCGGGCGTAGTGGCCATGGCGGCGCCGATGCGGCCCAGCACGCCGCGGCAGCCGTTCCCCATGCAGTTGCCACAGCCGCGGCCGTTGCAGAGGCAGCAGCCTTGGCGAGGACTGCAGGCGTTTGAGTTGCATTCATCTGGCGAGAGACAACATTCTTCACCACATCCGCCGTGGGTTACGTTGCAACCCGGCTCAGCTAGGAGGTGCCGGTGTTCGCACGGTTCTTCGTGGGTCACTTGCTCGGCGCCCCAGCAGTGCTTGCGCAAACTACTGGCAAGCTCGGCGTTGACGCTTCGCTCGCCGGTGCCTTGCGTTGGACCGATCGCGCAGCCGCATGCGAGCAGCGATAGCACGAGCAGGAGCGTAGAACAAACGCGCATGGGGCCTCCGTACGGAGCTATTATTCGGCTCGGCAGAAATTGCCACTTCGGCAAAACCGGCAAGGTCGGCGTAAGTTACCGCGGCGGTGCTAGCAGTGAAATCATTGGTCATTTCGTCGGCTTGGGAATTGGTCCTTCGAATACACAATGACCAAGCCGAAATGACCAAATAAAAATACCCCTCGGTTCACACAAACGGCCACGCTCTCGTGTTAAGAACATCGTCCTTCGTGAGTCCCGCGCGACGGGCTTGGAGGATGCCGTAGCGCAATACGTCCATGCCATCGGGCGAATGGGCGTCGGAGGAGATAACGATTTTCACGCCGCGTTCTTTGGCGAGCGCGCTGTGGACATCGTCGAGGTCGAGCCGCATGGGGTTGGCGTTCAGTTCCAGCAGCTTGCCGTGTTCGGCGGCGGCGGCGATCAGCTCGGGGACATCCACCGCGTACGGTTCACGGCGATTGATCAGCCGGCCCGTCGGATGCGCGACGATATCGACATGCGGATTCGCAATCGCGCCGAGCAACCGCTCCATAATCTTCGCGGCGGGTTGATTTTGGCCGTAGTGCAAACTGGCAATCACCCAATCGGCTTCGGCCAAGACCTCATCGGGAAGGTCCATTCCACCCGCTTCGAGGATGTCGCACTCGATGCCCTTAAGCAATGTGAAGCCGGGAAACTCGGGTCTCAGGCGATCGATCTCCTGCCACTGCTCGCGCAAGCGCTCGGGCGTGAGCCCGCGGGCCATCGAGACGCGCTGCGAGTGATCGGTGATGGCGATGTAAGACAGACCCCGCGCTTGCGCGGCGGCGATCATTTCGCGGATACTCGCCGTGCCGTCGGTCGCCGTGGTGTGCATGTGCAGGTCACCGCGCAGATCGCCCACTTCGATCAGCCGTGGTAGTGGCCCGGCGGCGGCGAGCTCGTATTCGCGGCGGGCTTCGCGCAGTTCCGGCGGAATGTTCGGTAGGCCGAGGGCGGCGTACACGTCCGCTTCCGCTTTGCCCGCGACGTACTCGCCCTCATCGTCGGCGTTCTTCACGCGGAAGACGCCCCACTCGTTGAGTTTAAAGCCCTTGTCCTTCGCGCGGCCGCGCAGCACGACGTTGTGTTCTTTCGAGCCGGTGAAATACTGCAGTGCGGCACCGAAGGATTCCGTCGGCACCACACGCAGATCGACTTGCAAATTGGTGTCGAGTCGAACCGACATCTTGGTTTCGCCACGTGCTAGCACCGCCGTGATGCCGGGGAACAGGGCGAAGTGCGTCATCACCGCTTCGGAATCGCTGGCGTCGACGAGCAGATCCAAATCGCCGATCGTCTCCTTGCCGCGGCGGTAACTGCCGGCCGCTTCGATCTGCCGCACGGCATCGCACACGCGAAAATGGGCGAGCAGTTGCTGCACGATCACATCCGCCTCGGCCCAGCGCATCCGCTGGTCGGCCGTCGCGGCGATGGCGATGCCCGCGAGAATCGTCTCTTCGGTCTTCGCGCCGAAGCCCTTAATGCCGCGCACCTGCTGCGATTCACACGCGGCTTTGAGCATATCGAGCGATTGGATGCCGAGTTCTTTGTGCAGAATCGCCGCTCGCTTCGGCCCCAGTCCCGGCACCCGCAAGAGCGCGAGCACTCCGGTTGGAATCGCTGCTTGCAGTTCGGTGAGCTGCGGCAGTTCACCGGTGGTCACCAGCGTGGTGATTTTTTCGGCGAGGTCCTTACCGACGCCTTCAATGTCGAGGAGCGCCGCCGGGTCAGTGCGCGCTACAAGTTCGAGCGACGCACTGTAATCCTTCAACACCCGCGCGCCGTTGCGATACGCGCGCACGCGAAACGGGTTGGCGTTCTGAAACTCCAGCAAATCGGCAACTTGATCAAACGCCGCGGCAATCTCACGGTTGGTCATGCCGTCATTGTAAAGCAGGCAGACGGCAGCAGGCAGAGGGCAGTGCGTTGAGAGTCATTTTGGCCTCAACTTCACTGCCTGCTGCCCTCTGCCTGCTGCCTGATCATCACACCAGCGCCGCTTCGAGTTCGGCCACTTCCCGCTTAAGCGTGTCTTCGATTTCGCAGTCCGCTTCGTTGCGTAGCAGCTTGTTGAGGCCGTCGAGGGCCGCGACCTTAAAGCACTCGGCCATCGTGGGGTAGTTGAACACGGTGTCGCGGAAGTATTCGATTGTGCCGCCAAGGGCCATCACCGCTTGACCGATGTGAATGATCTCGGTCGCACTCTCGCCGATGCAGTGAACGCCCAGCAGCTCGAGCGTTTCGCGGTGGAACAGCAACTTGAGCATCCCGGTACGGTCGCCGGCGATTCGGCCGCGGGCGATTTCCGAGTAGCGGGCCACTCCCGTTTCGTACGGCACGTGGTCGGCCGTGAGTTGTTGTTCGGTCTGCCCGACGAGCGAAATCTCCGGCACGGTGAACAGCCCGTACGGCATATGCGGGCAGCTTTTAAAGCGCTGGCCGAACGCATGGCACACGGCGCGGCGGCCCTGCTCCATCGAGGCGCTGGCGAGCGCGGGGAAGCCGACGATATCGCCCACCGCGTAGATGTGCGGCACCATTGTGCGGAAGTTTTCGTCGCAGGTGATGCGGCCGCGCTTATCGACTTCCATTCCCGCTGCGGCCAAGTTGAGCGATTCCGTATCACCCTGCCGACCGACGCTGAACAAACACGTTTCGCCCATCACCCGCTTGCCGCTTTCGAGTTCCACGGCAACGACGTTCGGCCGCAGCTTTTCGATTTTCTGGACCGCTTCGCCGAGGAAGAAATTCATGTTCAGCGAGCGCGCGTGATACACCAGCGAATCGATGATCTCCCGATCGCAGAACTCAAGCAGCCGCTCCCGGCCATCGATCACTGTCACCCGCACTCCTAGCGCGGCGAACATGATGCCGTACTCGATGCCGATCACACCACCGCCGACGACGATCATCGACCGCGGAATATGGTCGAGGTCCAAAAACTCGTCGGCATCAAAGACCGATTGGCCATCGAACGGAATGTGCGCCGGCCGCGCCGGTTTGGTGCCGGGGGCCAGCACGAATCGATCGGCCTCAACGAATTGCGTTTCACCTCCGCAGGTGATTTCCAGCCGATGGGGCGAGACAAACCGCGCTTCGCCCACCAGCGTGGTGACGCCATTGCGATCGAATTGGTCTTGAATCACCTCCCATTCGTGATGGCTCACCTGCGCGAGTTTCGCGCGCAGGTCGTTCATGGTGATGCCGCGTTTTTGACGGTAGCGATCGGCATAGACATCGCGTTGCCGAAACCCGGTGAGGTGCAGAATTGCCTCGCGCATGGTCTTCGACGGAATCGTGCCAGTATGCAGGCACACACCACCGACGAGCTCGCGCCGGCGTTCGACAATCACGACGCGCTTGCCCAATTTGGCCGCCGCAATCGCCGCCTTCTGTCCACCGGGACCGCTGCCCACTACCGCCAAGTCGTACCGCATTGCAATTCATCCACCAAACGAAGGGAAAAACCTCTCCGCAAAGGTAGGTGGCGGCTGAGCGCGCTGCGCATGATTGCTGAAGAACGGTAATGGCCGCAGCGCGGATCGTAACGATTATGCGGTTAGAATAGCAGTTCATCGCCGACGGCGATGCTTTGGGCGCCAACATCGTTCGGCACGCTTGTGTTGATCGACAACCGATAGAAGTGATCGAACTTCTCCCGCAGCGATGTCACGGGCAACTCCGCGGCGCGGCGGGTGGCGAAATCGCGCTGAAACATCGGCATGGGGTCGCCGGTGTAGGAGTCTCGCGCCGGAACGGGGCAGCGCTGACAGACGCGCAGGCCGAGGAGCTGGGCGGAGCCAATGGTAAAAGGTTCGCCGCTCGCAAGCTGGTCTTCCCAAAACGGGGCTTCACAATCGAGTTCCAGATTCGCGCGGAACCGGCGACGAACTTCGTCTTTGCCGAGGCCGCCGAACCAATCGCTCACGCGGCGAATTGAACCGGCGCCGATGATCGTGGGGCCGAGCGCTTCGTCATCATCGGGGAAACCTTGTTGGGTATCTTCCACCAACTCGCACGGCTCGCCGAGATACTTCGTGAAGAGCGCCGCGATGGTCGGTGACTCATCGGGCAATTGAAATGCGCCTTGAACGTCGTTGGGGAACCGCAGCGTCACCGTCAACGGCTGCCAAGTGTAGGTGGCCCGCACCAGATGCAATAGCGGGCAGCGTTTGCCGTTAAGCTTCTTGCCCTGCTCATCGACCAGCGTGAACTGCCGGTCATGCTCAAACGCGCCGCTCGACAGCAGCGTGGCGGAAGCGACTTCGACCCCGTCGAGCGACTTGATCGGGTAGAGCGTGATGCGCGCGAGTCGAATCATGCAGCCAAGCCTTTTATGCGGCCAAGTATTCCAAAATTGCGGCGTGATCTTCAAGCGTGTTCACCAGCAAATCGGGATTCTCCTTCGCGAGCACTTCAGAAGGCGTATGCCCCGTTGGCGCCGCCACCGCGTAGGCGCCCACCGCTCGAGCACAGCGGATATCGTGCTCCGTATCCCCAATCACCACGATCCGATCGGGCCCGCCATTCGCTTGCGACTTAGCGCTCCACCGCTCCCGCGCCGCCGCCACAGCCTCGCGCGCAATCTCTGCCCGCTCGGTCTGGCGATCGCCGAATCCACCGAATTCAAAGTATTGCCACAGTCCATAATGGGTGAGCTTCTGCTCCGCCCCCGCGCGAATGTTGCCGGTCAGCAGGCCAATATCCACGCCGTCGAGCGCCTGAAGCTTTTCCACCAACTCTACGACACCGGGCAAAACTTCCCCGGCAAGTGAAGCAAGCGTTGGCCCCAACCGCACGAGATACTCCCGCTGAAACGTCGCCCAATTCTCCGGCGTCTCGGGGATGCCGTGCGCCCGAAACAAATCGTGTGAAATCGCCTTATCACTCCGCCCCGCGAACGACACGTTCGAGGAAATCTGCGGTACGCCAAACACGTCGGCAAACGTCTTCGCGAACGCCCTGTTGCCAGCGCCCCCCGTGAGGATCAGAGTGCCGTCGATATCAAACAAGACAACTTTCATTACGATTTTTCCGGAAGATTGCGAATTCGGATTGACGCGGATGCGGCGGATACGCGCGGATCACGATCTATTCAATTTTATCCGCGCTCATCTGTCGCATCCGCGCCTCCTATCTGGGATCTTGGCCGCGTCCCCTACTGCCCCGGCAACTCAATCTGCCGCAGCGCTTCGTACGTGGCGATCGCCACGCTGTTTGACAGATTAAGGCTACGGACTTGCGGCCGGGTGGGAATGCGGAGCAAGCGCTCGGGGTGGAGGGAGGTGATTTCGGTGGGAAGTCCGCTCGACTCGCGGCCGAAGACGAACACATCGCCGGTATTGTACCGAACCGTGCGGTAGTCAGACGAGCCCCGTTTGGTGAAGAACCAGAACCGCTGCTCATCGAGCCGCGCGGTGAGGGCGGCCCAATCATCGACCACCTCCCACGCCAAATGTTGCCAATAATCGAGTCCCGCCCGCCGCAGATAGTAGTCATCCACCCGAAATCCCAACGGCCGAACCAGCCACAGCTTGGCCCCAATCGCCACGCACGTGCGGCCCACGCTCCCCGTGTTATAGGGAATCTCGGGCTGAAACAGCACCACATGCAGCAGCGGATCGTAGGGATCGGACATCGTCAAAAGGATATGGAGCAGGCGAGCGGTTGTGCTTATATTAGCAGTTCGATTTACGGGAAAGGAGATACGGAACAAAGAAGATAGGGGACGCAGATGATCGCGGGTGGAAGCGGATTAACGCAGATCAGAAAAGGGGAACACTAATTCACGCTAATTATCACTAATCAGATTAGCGGAGATTAGTGCTGATTAGTGTTCCAACCTTATCCGCGTTAATCGGTTTCGATCCGTGGCAATCCGCGTCCCCTATTAATCTTCTTTATCGCCCTTATCTCCTGTCAGTTACTTACGTTCACAGAGGTACGAAACTTGGCAATCGGATTTGGCATCATCGGGTGCGGCATGATCAGCCGCTTTCATGTGAAGGCGCTCGCGGAGACGCGCGGCGCTAAGCTCATCGGCTGCTTCGATCGGTCAACGGCTAGTAGTGAAAAGCTTGCCGCCGAAGTGGGCTGCACGCATTATCCCACGCTCGACGCGATGCTCAGCGACAGTCGTATCCAGGCAGTGACCATCGGCACGCCAAGCGGGGCGCACATGGAACCCGGCGTCGCCGCGGCGAAGGCGGGGAAGCACGTCATCGTCGAGAAGCCGCTCGAGATCACGCTCTCACGCTGCGATAAGCTCATCGACGCCTGCGCGAAAGCGGGCGTAAAGCTCGGCGCCATTTTTCCCTCGCGATTTCATGAGTCGAGCGTTGCCATGAAGAAAGCGGTGGACGGCGGGCGCTTCGGCCGGCTAACGCTGGGCGACTCCTATGTGAAATGGCACCGTACCCAAGCGTACTACGACAGCGGCGCGTGGCGCGGCACCTGGGCGCTCGATGGTGGCGGGGCGCTAATGAACCAAGCGATTCATAGCGTTGACCTTTTGACGTGGCTGATGGGCCCGGTGGTCGAGATTACCGCACACACGGCAACCCTGGCGCATGAGCGGATTGAAGTGGAAGACACGGCGGTCGCCACGCTGAAGTTTGCGAACGGCGCGCTCGGCGTGATCGAGGCGACCACCGCCGCGTATCCCGGTTATCTCAAGCGGATTGAACTGCACGGCTCTAACGGCAGCGCGGTCCTGGAGGAAGAAGACCTCAAAACGTGGGACTTCGCTAAACTCACCAAAGCGGACGAGGCGATTCGTGCCGCGATGCAGAAGTCCAAAAGCACCGGCGGCGGGGCGGGCGATCCGTCGGCCATCGGTCACCACGGCCACGCCAAGCAGTTCACAGATTTCGTCGCCGCGATCAACAAAGACCGCGAGCCGGCCGTGAACGGCCCCGAGGGCCGCCGCTCGGTCGAGATCATCCTCGCGATCTACCAGTCCGCCGAGACGGGCAAGACGGTGAAACTGCCGCTGGCGAAAGATCCAGTGCTCAAAGCCCGCAAAGCGGGCAAGAAACTGTAAGCACCCTGATTTAGCTCTACCTTCATTGGTCGTTTCGGCTTGGTGATTGGTGCTTCGAATGACCAATGACCAATGACCAAGCCGAAATGACCAATCTTTGAAGTCGTATCACCATCGCACGGATGCCCCTCACCCGCACCATCGCCGACTACTCCGTCTACGTCGCCGTGCGGCTGGCGGTTGGCGCGCTGCAAACGCTGCCGATGTCGGCGTGCGCAGGGATCGCAAGCTTTCTCGCCACGCTCTGCCATCGGGTGCTGAAGATTCGGCACGGAGTGGTGGATGAAAATCTCCGGATCGCTTTTCCTGACATGATGCCCACCGAGCGCGACGCGGTGGCGTGGCGAATGTGGCGGCATTTGTTTCTGATGATTTGCGAAATCTCGCAGACGCATCGCAAGCTGCACCGCACCAACTACCGCGAATTGTGTGAGATTCAAGATATCGGCAGCGTCGTGCGGCAGCTCATCTCGTCGCGGCCGAAGGTGGTCATCTGCGGCCACTACGGCAATTTTGAACTCGGCGGGTACGTGCTCGGGCTGTTCGGCTTTCCCACGCACACGGTGGCGCGCGAGCTCGACAATCCCTACCTTGATAAGTTCCTCAACGACTTCCGCAGCCGCACCGGTCAGCATATGTTGCCGAAGCAAGGGAGCCGACCGGCAATGGAACAGGTGATGGCCGACGGCGGTATCCTTACGCTGCTGGGCGACCAAGCCGCGGGCGATAAAGCGGTGTGGACCAATTTTTTCGGCCGACCCGCTTCCACCCACAAAGCGGTGGCGCTCTTCACGTTGTCGTTCGAAGCGCCCACGCTGGTAATCTACGCGCGCCGCCAGGGCGCGCAGCCGATGCACTATTACTTGGGTCAGCAGGGATACATCGACCCCGCCGCTCCGGACTTTGCGTACGGCTCGGCGCCGAGTTTTATCGAGTGGTTCACTCAGCGACTCGAGGAGATGGTCCGCGACGCCCCCGACCAATACTGGTGGCTTCACCGCCGCTGGAAAGGTGCGCCGCCCGTCAAACGCGAGAAGGCAACGGCGGTGTAGGAGGCCTCCGTCACCTTTGCGCTGTTAATCGCGAGCGGTACGATACATTGCCAGCGCCCAGCCGAAGTTCCCTCCTTTGCCGGTCTTGCCGCGTGTTCTCGATTCGTCCTTTCCGTAACGGCGATCCCCCCGCACTCGCGGAAATTTGGCGCAGCCAACCGCCCCAACGCGGCCTTTTGCAACCGATCACCAGTGACATTCTGGAAATCTGCGTCTACGGCAAAGCATTCTTCGATCCCGCCGGCCTGCTGGTCGCCGAGGAAGATGGCGCCGCGATTGGTTTTGTGCATGCCGGCTTTGGTCCCGACGAGGACGGCAATGCGCTCGACACATCGCTTGGCGCCACGCTGCTGCTGATGACGCGCGGTGATCGCCACGACGCGGCGCTGGAAGACGCGCTACTGGCCGCTAGTGAAGCGTATCTGCGGTCGCGCGGGGCGACAGTGCTCTACGGCGGTGGGATGCACCCGATCGATGGTTTTTACCGCGGTGTGCTCGGCGGTAGCGAAACGCCGGGCGTGCTCGATTCGACGCCACGGCTCGCGGACATTTTCCTCCGTAATAACTACCAGGTGTGCAGCGAAGTCCGCGTGCTGCAGCGCGACTTGGCCGGCTTCCGAGCGCCGGTCACCCGCGAACAGCGCCAGTGGCGGCGCGACACGGAGTTGCGCATGACCACGGCCGTTCCTGGCGATTGGTGGGAAGCGCAGCGCTGGGCGCACGATGAACTCTCCGAATATCACGTCGTTCATCGCACCAGCCAGCAAGTGCTGGCAAGTGTTGGCTTCTGGGATATCGAACCCCTCGCCACCAGTTGGGGCATCCGCACCGCTGGGATGCTTAACCTCTACGTCGATCCCTCCCAGCGCCGGTTGCAAATTGCCACGTATCTCCTCAGCGAATCATTCCGCGAACTCCAGCGCCGCGGCGTGGTGATGGTCGAAGCCCAAGTAATGGCCGAGAACGCGGCGGCGCTGGCGCTCTACAGTAAACTGGGGTTCACGACGATCGATACCGGGCGGTTGTTTCGGCGGGAAGGCAATCTTTAACGTCGCGTCATCCGCCTTTGCCCGCGGCTTTTGAGCGCTACCAAGCACATCTCCCGCCGGTTGTACGCGAGTTGCCGCACACGGACATCGTGGAAACCCCAGCCTTGGACGCGCTGGATGTACTCACGCATCAGTTCCGGCGCGGCGAGGCTCCAGTCGGATAGCTTGAGGGTCAGCACGAGGCCGCGGAAGGTGCTGCTGGGATGCGTGACGAACGACTCGACCGCTTCAAGCGTGTAGCTGGGCGCCACGTTGAGGTCCGCCGCCAACCAGTGGGCGCCGACCAGTTCCTTGCGCGGCACATCGGTCGTGCGCCGTCGAATGTGTGTGAAGTATGGATGGGCAAGGACGTCTTCATCCACCTCCGCCGGATCGACGCCGATCACGCGCATCCCCATTTCTAACAGTACTTGGCTCGCGCCGCCGGGTGCGCAGCCCAGTTCCACCCACGTGTCGCCCGATTGCGCCGGCAGCGAGGACCAGCGCAGCGCTTCGTAGATTTTTAGGTACGCGCGCGACACCATGTCGTCGGCAGGAACAGGCGCGGGGAAGACGCCGCCGGCGAAACGCTCGACGCGAGTTTCGGCGCGGTGCAGGCCGACCCACCATTCGTTGGGCTCGACGAGCACCACATCGAGCACGATTGCATTGGCGGGCGCCGGCCGGACGCGGCCGGGCGTGGCGTCGACGGGCAGCAGTTTGCCCTCCGGCGCTGTGGCGAGCAGATGCGATTCCACTTCGGCGGTGAGCGGCGACGGGCCCGGCTCGAAACCACCTTCGCCGGGAAGCTCGTGATCGCGCTGCCAAACGTGCAGGGCGAACGGCGGCAAATCGGCGAGCACTGGAGACTGCCAAAGCTCGGCGGCAAGCGTGCGCAGACTTTCGCCGGGGCCGAGCTTGCCGAGCGACAGGGAGCGCGTGCGGGCGAAGACCATGCGTGGCAACTGGAGCGCATCGAGCGTTGTCGGTTGCGGTAGTTTGAACGTGACGAACCCGGGGCGTGAGAACGAGAGCTTCAGCTGCGGCGCGCGGGCGGCCACTTCGGCTTTGAGGGCGGGTTCGACGCCAGCTTGGCAGGTGCAAAGGATGTATTCGCTGGGAGGCATTTTGAATTAACGATTGGCGGGACGGAGCGGCGCGTGAGCCAGCACATAACGCTTCTGCCCGGCGACGGGGAATTGAATTGTCGCGCGGCGGTTCTTGCCGCTGCCGCTGAGGGCGACGATTTTGCCGGGGCCGAGTTCCGCGTGGACGACCGTCATGTGCAGCGTGAACTCGTCGGGCGAAATCGCGGGGCCCATGTAACCCGTGGTTTTCTCTGCGAGCGCAGCGGCGGTCGTCACCGCGACGGCGACTTCCTTAATCGGCGCCGCTTGCGGCTTGGCGGGCTCATCGCCGAAGTCGAACGAGATGTCATCATCCGCGCCGCCATCAAACTCCATCGGGTCGAAGGTCAGCTCGTCACTCGTCACGCGCACTTGATCCATTTCGTGCCGCGGCAGTTCCATCAGGAAACTGCTCGGAATGGAAATGCGCCTCTGGCCGCGGAAGTCACGTCGCTGCGTGAGACTGAGCTGCAACTCTTGCTTCGCGCGGGTGATGCCCACGAAAGCGAGCCGGCGCTCTTCTTCCAGTTCATCGGGGCTTTGGGCGCTCCTTTCGTGCGGCAGAATGCCGTCCTCGAGCGCCACCAAAAACACCACCGGAAACTCGAGGCCTTTGGCCGCATGCAGCGTCATCAGGGTCACTTTGTCGCTGTCGGTTTCCCAGCCGTCGATGTCGTTCACCAGCCAGGTGCGCTCCAAATAATCTTCCAGCGGGGCGTGCCCTTCGTATCGTTCGTCGAACTGCCGGGCGTCGGTCAGCAGTTCTTCGATGTTCGCCAGCCGATTTTGATCCTCCTCATCGTCACTAGCGGCGAGCACATCGCGGTAGCCCGATTCGCTCAGCACGGCGCCGATCACTTCCTCGACTGACTCCGCTTGGTACTTGGCGATCGCATCGATCGTCGCCACGAAGCCGGCGACTTTGGTAGCAGTCCGTTTGGCGAGCCCTTCAATCTGCAGCGCTTCGCGCGCGGCGTCGAGCAGCGCCACGCGATATTCGTAGGCGTGGGCGCCGAGGCGTTCGAGCGTCCGCTCGCCGATGCCGCGCGAGGGGGTGTTGATGGCCCGTTCGCAGGCGATGTCGTCCAGCGGGTTGTTGAGCAACTGGCAGTACGAGAGCACGTCCTTGATTTCTTTCCGCTGATAGAACTCTTGCCCGCGGACCATTTGGTAGGGCACCTGGGCCTCGCGCATGGCGCGCTCGACGGCACGTGACAGCGCGTTCATCCGGTAGAACACCGCATACTCATTCGCACGGCGCGAACCGGCGTCGATCGATTCGCGAATTTGCCGGGCGATGTCCCGGGCTTCTTCATCCTGGTCGGCGTAGGTGATCAGTTTCACCGGCGGACCTTCGGGATTTTTGGTCCACAGTGACTTTTGCTTTCGCTTTTTGTTGTGCGCGATCAGGTCATCCGCGATCCGCAGAATGCGCTGCGTACTGCGGTAGTTTTCTTCCAGCCGGACGACCTTCACCTGCGGATAGTCGCGCTCGAACTCCAAAATGTTGTTAAGGTCGGCGCCGCGCCAGCCGTAGATGGATTGATCGGGATCACCTGTCGCCGCGAGGTTGGGGTAATCGTGCGATAGCGCTCGCAGAATGACATACTGCGCGCGGTTGGTGTCTTGATACTCATCGACCAGCACGTACTTGAACTGCTCGTCGAGCTGCGCACGGACTTCGGGATTCTCGTGCAATAGGCTCGCGACGTGCAGCAGCAGATCATCGAAATCAACCGCCGCCGATTGCAGCAGTCGCTGTTGGTACGCGGGGTAAACTTTGGCGACCACTTCGGAGAGCGGACTGCCACTCTTCGGCTGGTACGCCTCGGCGGTGATGAGTTTGTTCTTGGCGGCCGAGATCGCCGCGGCGATCCGCTCGGCGGTGAACTTGGCGGTTTCGATGCGCTGCGATTCAATCACGCGCTTGATGGTTTGCTTAGAATCGCTGGTGTCGTAAATCGTAAAGTTCGGCGCCAGGCCCACGAGCTCGCCGTACTTCCGCAACATCCGCACGCCGAAGCGGTGGAAGGTCCCCAGCCACACGCGCGCTCCCGGCGCGAGCGTGGCGACGCGGGTCCGCATTTCGTCGGCCGCCTTGTTGGTGAACGTGAGCGCCAGAATTTGCGAAGCGTGAATCCCTTGCTCCAGCAGGTGCGCAATTCGGTGCGTCACTACCCGCGTCTTGCCGGAGCCGGGGCCAGCGAGAATGAGCAGCGGGCCGTCGATGTGCAGCACCGCTTCGCGCTGGGCGTCGTTCAGGTCGGCGAGTAAATCGGCGGTGCTCAAAGTGAACGTCCTTCCCTGGCGAATAAACCTTGATTCTACGCGGGGAAGGCGCAGGCGCGCAGAGCCGCTGATTGTAGCAGGCACGGTCCCCGTGCCGTTTTTTCGCGCGCGATGGCACTGCAGTTCTCGACCGATGCAGACGGCACGGGGACCGTGCCTGCTACAAAAGCGGACGTTTCGGCAGATGGTTGGTGGCGGAGTATTTGTTTTCATAGCGCGCAGCGTAGGCGTGGCCGACGGGCTGAGAAGCCCGTCGTACGGGGAGACTTGATGCGATTTATTTGGTTATGGGTTGGTCAAATCGGGCGGGCCCGTTCTTGGAAAATAATGGGCCCGCGGCTAACGGTCACACTTCGATAATCCGCACTCCACATGCCGCAATTAAAAAAACGATGAGGCGCCTCATCTCTTCCCAATGGGGAGACCTGGAATCGGTCGGGCGACTATGTGAATCCGGACCCTCCGCGCAGCTTGCGCTCAGTTGCGCGCAAGTTCTGCCCGAACTTTCCCGATCTCCGCCCGCCAATAACGCTTGATTCAAGGAGTGCTCGTGCCAACGGTTCGCCCTCACTGCCGCGTGGGCATCTTCCGAACCCTCGAGCGCCCCGCACTTGTGCGGCGCTGGGTTGACGTGCATGTTTCTTTGTATAGTACGAGGTGGCCACATTCTAGTTCTGTTTCGAGATTATTTTCGGAATTCCAAGTGGCCACAAATCGTGCTTGACACGGAGAGATTTGGCGTTCCAGCGGTCGCGTGCGAATGGCAGGCGGGAGCTGGATAAACTGACTCAGGCCCAACTTGCAGACTGTTGTGGCGAAGGACTGACGCACGCTACAGTAATACCCTGCTGGAAGTTTTCACCCCCCTTCCGTCCTCTGGTTGCTGGTCACCCCATGTCACTTCAAAGAAGTTTAATGGCAGCGTGTGTTTCGGCTGCAATCACAGTAGCTTTAGCCGCCACGCAACTCCACGCAGAAGTCCCGCCTGCTCCGCCGGGCTATGCTGATGAGGCCGCCATCAAGGCCGCCTTCTTTGCGGGGAAGCTAAAGACGATCGATCTGCAGCTCCCGGTGCCGGCAGCGGTGACCGTGGAGAAAGCTGTGGAATATGGCCAAGGCGGGGAGGTCGCCTTGAAACTCGATCTCTACCGGCCGGCCCAAGCGGTGGGTACTGACGATCCCTTGATGCCCGCCATTATTTTTGTGCATGGGGGCGCGTGGAAAGGAGGGAGCCGAGAAATCTATCGCTATTACTGCGTGAAGCTGGCCGAGCAAGGCTACGTTGTTGCGACGGTCTCCTACCGCTTGAGCGACGTGGCGCCCTTCCCCGCCGCAGTGCAGGATGTGAAGTGCGCCGTACGGTGGATGCGGGCTAACGCCGATCGGCTGCACGTTGATCCCCAGCGCATCGCCATCGCCGGCGGCTCGGCGGGAGGACATCTCGCGCTGATGGCGGGGTACGTCACCAATCATCCCGAGCTGGAAGGGACCGGCGGCCACGCGGACGAGAGCAGTCGCGTGCAAGCCGTGGTGAACTTTTATGGCCCGACCGATCTAACGAGCGAATTCGCTCAGGGGAGCGACGTGGTCATCAAGTTCTTGGGGGGCGCGCAATACGACGACAACCCGGAAATCTATCGACTGGCATCGCCCTGCACCCACGTTTCGGCGGACGACCCGCCGACGCTGATCCTGCACGGCTCGATCGACAGCGTGGTGCCGATCTCTCAAGCCGAAATTCTCGTGGAGAAACTCAAATCAGCCGGCGTTGCGTATGAGTACGATCGCCTGGAAGGCTGGCCTCACACGATGGACCTAGAGGCGAATGTTAACCGGCATTGCTTGGCGAAGATGGTTGAGTTTTTGGAGGCGAATTTGTAGGGGAATGGGGGGTAAAGGGGTTGGCGGGTGAGGAGGTTTGGGGTACGAGAGCAGCTCAGATTTCGCTTGACTGCGTCCGATTATGTAGCTTTCACTTCCAACGCAAGTGACCTCAGAAACGCACCAATGTCAGTTTCTTCCAGATGCTCTTTTTCCATCGAGCACCCTATCCTAGGGTTCGATTTCTTGTTCCAGCCAATCTCGGGCTTTTTCCAAACGTCATCAGCGCGCTCGAACGCGCTTAACTGTCGCGCTTTGGGAAACTCCGCGGTAACACATTCGTTGGGGAAATAGTTCTCTGTAGCTCAGTTAACACCAGCTTCACACTATTCTTATCGACCTAAGTTTTCAGCAGCGTGGCAATAAGAAGGTATCCGCTCCGCCCACGCCAGCGGCATGGCCCACGGCGGGTCGTCCGGCAATTGGGGCTTGGCGCCGCGGGCCAGCAGGAGTTCGACCATCTCGCGCTGGCCCTACTTGGCGGCCCAGGCGAGTGGCGTCGAGCAGATGTCTTCATCGCGTGCGTGGAGTTCGGCGCAGTGGTCGAGGAATTGTTGGGCGCTGGCGAGATTGCCGGTACGTGCGAAGTGATGCAGCGGAGTGACGCCGAGCCAATCGGATTGACTGGGGTTCAGGCCGTGCGCGAAGAGCAGTTCGTTGAGCTCCGCCGTTTTTGCGCCGACCGACCACGCGGGGAAGGTGACTCGCGCTGGGAGATCGGGCTGGTAGCGCAAGAGCAGCCGCCTGAACGCAGCTTGCCCTTCGCCCGCCGCGCCGGCGAGCGCTTCGGGATCGTCCGCCAGCCCGGGGTTTGCCGCCAACATCGCGGCGGCCGTTTGCACGTCGCCATAATAGGCAATAGGCCAGGATGGGCAGCTTGCGCGCGGCGCCGTAAGAGGGGGGGAAAGGGGGCGGGCGCAGCTCAATTAAATTGAGCTGCGCCCCCTTTTGCTAGATGGCACCCCCAAATTAAAGAGCGACAGAGCATCAGCATGGCGAGCACCCACACCCCCCTCACTTCCGGCACGCTCACCGGCGCTACCAAGTTATCGCGCCAGCGAGTGTAATCGGCGGCCTCGATCAGTGAGTTCGCCGCCCCGTCGGCCCACAGGCCGAGGCGCGGGACGGTAGAGCCGAACGACGCAGCCCACACTTGGTAGTCGGCGGTGGTCACCAGACCATCGTAGTTGTAGTCGCCAGGGAGCGGTTGCGGGCCGACCACCGCGCGGATCATGCCGTCGCTTTTGCTGAGGATGTAGAGCTCGCCGCTGGAGTCGACTTGCAGGCGAATGTCGGCTCGGCCGTAGGCACCGGTGACGGTTGCCGTTTGCGGCAGGGGAGAACCCGCGGGCAACCCCGTGCGAGCGTAGTAGGCGCTCTGCACAATCGGGAAAGCGGAACCCAGGATTTCGGTGGCGGTTGCGGTGGTGGCGTAAAGTTCTTCGCCTTGATCGGGTGCATCGTGCGGATCGTTCCAGAGGATGCCGAGCGACTCGATCGGCGCCATGGTGTTCGGGTTACCATCGTCGGCTGCGAGCATCGCGGCGAGGTCTGAGTAGTAAATCGCGCCGGTGGTGATGTCGCCAAAGACGAACTTGCCGTAGAGCTGCGGGATGGCGGTTCCACGGTAGACGAAGCCGCTGGAGACTGCGTCGCCCGCCAAGAGTTGGTCCTGCCCACTGCGGCGATGGCCGTACTGAATCACCGGGTACAGCGGCGTAGTAGTTCCGTCGCTGGTGCAAGCGGAGAAGTCGGCCCCACCGCAGATTTGGTGGCGCGGCACGGTATCAACGCCGGGGAGCGGGCTGGGGACAAAGGTGCTGGAAAGTCGTTGGTTCCCTTCGCGCTGCGAATAACCATAGTTGCCCCCCTTGTTCACAATGTTGATTTCTTCCCACGTACCGAGCCCAATGTCGCTGACGATCAAGTGATTGTTGGTGAGCGGATTGGGATTCGTTGGATCGACATCCCAACTCAGTCGATGGGGATTCCGAAAGCCGAGCGCCCAAATCTCATCGCGCACGGCGCCATTCACGCCGCCCTGGTCGGCGACGCCCGTGAATGGGTTGTCGGTGGGGATGCGGTACTTGCCGTTGGGGCTGAGGGTGGTGGCGATGTTCACATTCGCATCCGGGGCGATGCGCAGAATCTTGCCGGTGTAGGTGTTCAGCAGTTGCGGCGTGCGGCGAATGTTGGCGTCGCTCTGTTCGCCCGCGCCGGAATCGCCGACCGCCACGTACATCATCCGCCAATCGGGATCGCTCGGCCCGGCGGTAGGGTTGAAGATGATGTCGCCGATCGGATGAATGCGGTCCCGCACTTCCAGCCGCAGGCGTTCGCGCGCCGACCCTTCGAACGTGCTATTGGCGAGGTTGGTGTCGGTCCACTCGACGAGCACTTCTTGGCGAGATTGAAAACCGGGTTCGTCGATCGCGGCGGTCAGGCCGTAGTTGGTGGTGTCGAGCTGCGGATGCGTGGGAAGCTGCGATCCCGATGTGCCCGACTCCATATGGACGGTGTAGAACTTGCCGTTGTTTCGATAGTCGGGATCGAACTGAAACGTGATGAACCCCGCGGCAAAGCCCCCTTGGTTGTAGTAGAAGCGGTCAAAGAGCCCGGGGTTCGCGCCGGTCCCGTTGAAATCGAGATACGTTGTGAACTGCCGCGATTGCTTGTCGAGCAGGTAGAGCGGACCGTTGAGGTCGTTCACAAAGAATCGCGTGGGGTTTGAGGGATCATCCGCCATGAAGTTGACTCGCGCCATGTAGCCTTGGTTGCCGCCGGCGCCCACGATGCCCGTTTGCGGCAGGGTAGCGAAGTCTTCGATCCGGAGCGCTGAGAGCTGCGCCCAGACGCTGCTGGCCATAAGGAGCAACGCGAGAGCGCTCAGCGCGTGCGCTAACCGGGGTCGTCGCGGCGAAGCTGTCGGAATAGGGGTCAAGGATGCGAATCGGGGATGGACTAACGAGAGAAAATTTCAAAATCGGGAAGTCCACCTATAATACCATCGCGACACCGCTAGCATCATTGGAAAAATTCGGGGAAAAGTGTTTGCCCTTCGGCGACAGTTCGGTATACTCACCCTCGATCAAGCTGCGGCGCACGCATGCGCCGCTCGATTCGAGTCCACGCACACACGGGAGGGAACCCATGCCGCGCACGCGCGTCCCGCTGAACCAAACGGAAATCAACCAGCAGCAAATGGCGGATCGGCTCGAAATGAGCACCGCGGAGATTGGGCTGGCTGTTCGCACCACCAATTGCCTCGAAGAAAAAGGGGTTTTCACGGTGGCGGACCTGCTGAACTGCTCGCGGGATGACCTGCTGAGCATTTCCAACTTCGGCGAAAAAACGCTGGAAGAAGTCTACAAGGCGCTCGAGAATTTTGGCTTCTATCGGCCGGGATTCGAGCCGCACGACCGTAAACCGCGGTAGCACGTGGACGCGCCGTTTCTCTCCAAAATTGGCTGAGACGCGGATGCATCCCACGCGAACGGCGCAAGTCAGCAGTGAATCCTCGCGTCTCGGAGAGACGCGTCGACGTAGTCGCTTGCAATCAGTGGGCGTTCGTTCCATGCTGGAAGGGAGTCTTTCACTTTCCCTCGAGCGCCGGCCATGCGTGTGCGATTTCCCTTTCTGCTGAAGAAGCGTGGCCAGCGGCGGAGTGGGTCGCGGCTGTTTGCGCAGTCGGGGGAAGTGCTTTACAACCTAGTGTTCATCGCGGCGGGGGCGATTGGGGCGTGGTACGATTTGAGCGCCGTGCTGATTCCCGACTGGCGGCTGCATCGCGAGTCAGCGGGGTTCGTCGAAACCATTTGCCAAGTGCAGCAGTCGCGCGTGCTCGATCGGCAAGGTTTGGCCGGGGAAGAGTATCGGCCGGAGCTGAAGATCGCGTTCACCACGAAAGAGGGTGAGCCGATTTCGGCGTGGACCTCCAACGGCGTGGGACGAAACTCGCTCGGGCAGGATGAAGCGTACCTGTCGCTGCGACAGTTCCGCATCGGCGAAGAACGGCCGGCCTGGTACGATCCGCGCAACCCCGAACGCGTGGTGCTGGCGCGCGGCGCGCGCAGTTGGCCGTGGCTGGTGCTGCTGATTCCGCTGTCGCTCTTGGCGGCGGGGATCACGGGACTCTTGCGCGTCTTCTGGCGCACGCAGTCCTCGCAAGAGCGACGGGCGTACCTTTCGCGGCGGCTCTTGGCGACCGGCGCCGAGACCGACCTGCGGCGCTTCGCTTTGCCATCCGTCGAAGCGGTGATCGATAGCCCGGGCGTGCATCTCAAATATCGGCTTCCGATTGATGGCGCCGACCGCTGGCGGGTGTTTGGCATGACGCTGATTAGTGTCACCTGGAATTTGCTTGCGGCAATCTTCGTGTGGCAAGTGCTGGCGAACCATGTGCGCGGTGCGGGGAACTGGGGCGTAACTCTGCTGGTGATTCCGCTGGTGGGGACCGGTGCGTGGCTGACGTACCATTTGATGCGCGACGCGTGGACGTCAACCGGCATTGGCCTCGCGCATGTCGAGTTGGACCGCCATCCACTCACCACCGGCAGCGTGTGCCAAGGGCTGCTCATTCAAACAGGGCAGATGAAAGTTCGCTCGCTTACGCTCACTTTGGTGTGCCAGGAAATCGCCACCTACTTGGAAGGGACCGACGCCCGCACCGCCACCGCCACGGTTTATGAAACGCAGCTTCTCAGCCAGAAGCGGTTTGAGATCGAGCCGGGCCGGCCGTTTGAGCAGGAGTTCGAGTTTCAGATTCCCGCGAGCGCGAGTCCTTCATTCCTGGCCGACCACAACGAAATTCGCTGGGCGCTGCGGCTGCAAGGGATCACCGCGAGTTGGCCAATGTTCGAACGCATTTTTCCGCTGTGTGTGTACCCCGCGGGCTGGACGGCGCCGGATGAGAATCCATCACTTGTCGCGGACATTGCCGAAGAGGCGTCGCTATGAATGCCGCCCCGGTTTATGATCCGCCGCTGATCGCGCTGCATCGCGACCCGGCCTACTACGCGCCGGGCGAACGGCTCAGCGGTGAGTTCCAACTCACCGACGGGGTTGCCGCCACCTGCACGGCGGCCGAGCTGGCGGTCATCTGGCATACGGCCGGCCAAGGCGAAGAGGACACGGGCATCCACTACTTCGATCGCATGCGGGTGCAGCCGGAGTTCAGCGAAGCGCATCCCTTTTCGTGCAACCTGCCACAGAGCCCGCTGAGCTACGCGGGGCAGATCGTGAAGGTCTGCTGGGCGGTCCGCGTGCGGCTCTTTTTCGCCAGCGGAAAAGAAGCGGTCAGCGAGCTGCCCTTCCGCTTGGGCGAAGTGGCGCCCGCGGAAAAGTGGGGAGAAGTTGCGAAGTGATGGATATCCCCCAACGTAGCGACAACCCCTTCGCCACCTGCTGGACGCGGCCCCGTGCAGTGGCGTACCGGTTTGCGCTCGGGCATTCGGCCGAAATTCTCGTCGAGCAACTCGCGCTGCAGCGGTGGGTCGGGCAGATTGTCGGACCGCATGGGAGTGGCAAGAGCACGCTGCTGCGGTCGCTTGCGCCGGCGATCGCGGCGAAAGGGCGAAGCGTGATGCGTTGGACGGCTGGTGATGGTTTTTCATCACTATGCCGTTGCTTTCGGCCGAACGGTGTAGTGCTGCTGGATGGGTGGGAGCAACTTAGCGCTTGGCAGCGTTGGTGGTTGCGCAGCTGGCGACGAGTTCGGCGCTCGGGGCTGGTGGTGACGACACACACGCCAGCGAAGCTGCCGCCCCTCGCCGAACTGAAGCCAAGTGTCAGCGATACGCTCCGCCTCTTCCGCGAGCTGACCGCGCACGCCGAACCGCTCGTCACGCCGGACGACGCGGTGGCCAGCTATCACCGCTGCCACGGCAACGTGCGCGAGGTGTGGTTTGAGTTGTACGATCTGTTCGAGCAGCGCCGACGAACCGCAGTGGTGGGGCGTGCGTAAAGTGGGACAGACTTTCCAGTCTGTCATGCAGTGGAATAGATTCGGTTCTGTGAGTAACGCCGAAGTTGACAGGCTGAAATCCTGTCCCACGAAGCCCTTGTCCGCTGCTAGCCCGGTTACGACGGCGAAGCGACCGTGCGAACGCACTCACCCCTAAACCCCCGGCAATCGGCACAACTTGCCCACCTATAATCTCCGTCCAAATGTCCGAAAATCTCAAGAAGTGCTTGCCAAGCGGGGTGTTTGCGCGTTAGATGATAGTAAGGCGCTTTTCGCGCCCCGTTGGCGGAGCCTGCGCCCGCACACACTGTTCCTACTAGCGTTCGAGACCAGAATGAAACTCTTCGCCCTAAGCCTGATCGCGGCCCTAGCCACAAGCGCGAGCACGCTCGCACAATGCACATCGTGCGCGATGCCGACGGCGCAGACCTTCGCGGTCGCCTCGCCGGTGGTGATGCAAACCGTGCCAGTGCGCGATGGTTGGTATCCCGGCAAGTGGATGGGCGAATGGCTCTTCGGTCCACGCACAGTGACGACAACAACGGCGTTTGCGCCAACGGTCCAGACGGTTGGCTTCGCTCCCGCCGTGCAAACCGTCGGTTTCGCGCCGGCGGTGCAGACGGTTGGTTTTGCTCCAGCAACCACGTACACCGCGGCCTACACGCCAACGTATCCGCCAAGCTATCTGCCGCAGGTGACTGCCTACGCACCGACCAGTTATGTTGCCGCCTACCCCGCAACGCAAACTATTCAATCGCAAGTCGCCCTCGCGCCGGCGTGTGATGCGTGCTCGACCGCCTATCGCCCCGTAACGATGGAAGCCGTCACCGCGTGCGATGCCTGCAGCCCGTGCGGCGGATGCAGCGCTTGCTCAGGTGTGGCGACCGCCGGCTTTGAAACCGCCGCGGCCCCCTCCTGCCCCAGCTGTGCGGCGCAAAGCTCTTACATCGAATCGGCGCCGGCCACCACGGCAGCACCGCCGCAAAATTACTATCCCGAACCGCAACCCGCGGTGCCAGCTGATATGCCTGTCGAGGACCGCAGCCTGCTGAACAAGCCTGTCACCGAAGAAGCGACAAATGCTGCCGAACCGCCGGCAAGCGATGCGGAAGAAGCGGCGACCGAGTCGTCGTTCTTCCAAGCCCCGCAGCTGTTCGCCCCCAAGGACCGCGTGACGCAGCGCACTATCGGCGCCCCCGTTCGCCAAGCGGTCTACTCAGCCCCGGTTCGCACCGCGAAGCCGAAGGCCGTTGGTGGCTGGGTCTCGGCCGAGTAACGGTTAGTCCGGAGTCTGGAGTCCGGAGGAAAGATTTACGACAGCTCGCACCGCGTGGTGCGGGCTGTTTTTTTTTTGCTGAACAGTACTTGGGGTGGCTGGGGTCGCGACCCCAACGAAGCAAAGCCAACTCCACGACTGCTGGGGGTGGCTGTCGCTCCGACCCCAGCCACCCACTGCTCCTCTCGCGGCTCGGAGAGGCGTGTCTACGTGACGCTAGCACTTCGCGTGAAACCTCGCTTGACGCGCTGCGCGGAATCCAGCACTATCCGCCCCACTGCCGCACGGATTCGCGGCACCGCAAGTTTGTGACAGCGGGCAACTCTCGGCATGGAGGCCGTGAAGCGTGCAAAGCGATTGGAACCACTCGTCGGATGAGGCGCTCGCGCTCGTGGGCGTCACCGGGACGCACGGCAAAACGTGCGTGGCGCACCTGCTGCATCACATTTTGCGGTGCGATGGTCGCGTGACGGCCGCTTGGCACGGCGCCGGCTGCTGCGATGGTGAAGTAACGCTCGGCGCGAGCGTTGAACGCGCCCGTCCCGAACTGATCACCCGCTGGCTCCGCACGGCCACGCTGAACGAGTGCGGCCCGGCGATCATGGAGCTGTCGCTCGACGCCCATGCGCAAGGCGTCACCAGCGTCTTCAAGCCGGAGATTCTGTGCGTCACCAATTTGCATACGACGCCGCTGACCAGTTTTTCGTCGGCCGCCGCGTATCGCAAGCAGGCGGAACGATTGGCCGCTGAACTCACGACCGAAGGCCTGCTGATCGTCAACAGCGATGAGCCCGGCAGCGCTTCGCTCGCCTCTCGCGCAATCGGCGCCGTGCTGAGCTATTCGCTCGAACACGAAGCGGACGTTTCGGTGCAAGTTGTCGAACGGCACGCGAACGAACAAATCTTCACGCTCACCATCGGCGCCGAATCGCAAGCGGTCCGCGTGCCGGTGAGTGGCGATTTTTATGCGGCCAATTGTGCGGCCGCCGCAACGACTGCACTGGCGTTTGGCGTTGATGCCCTGACCATCGCCCACGGACTCGAAACGGCTCCGCCCCTCGCGCGGGTCCTCCGGCCCATCGGCTGTGGCCAAGAATTTCCCGTGCTGATCGACGCCGCCCGCTCACCTGAATCATTGCGACAAGCCCTCGGCGCCTGTCGGCATTTCACAACCGAACGCCTGCTCGCCGTCGTCGATGTCCGCCCGCTGCGCCAGCGCGGCCGCTCGGTCGCGACGATGCTCGCTGTCGCTGAAGCCGCCGCCGATCGGCTGATCGTCATCGACGACCAAGCCGACGACCAAGCCGGCACTTCGCAAACAACGTTCGTTGACGATCGCCTCGCCGCAATCGCCATCGCGCTGGCCCTGGCCGAAGCGGACGACACCGTGCTGATCGCCGGCAGCCCGACCCAAGCCGCGGTGAGCGGCGAAAGCGACGAACAAATTGTGCGGACGTTGTTACGACGGAGACATGAACAAGAGCTGCAAGTGATGCCACGCCGCAAGGCGGCTTGAGGAGGATTTGGGAATTGGGATTTGGGATGTGGTCAGAAATTGCAAAACCACATCCTACATCCCACATCCTGAATCCCTGTAAACCACTTTGAGTTCCTTCGTTGGCGGCCCAAGATTGCGGGGTCTGACGGTCGCCACCCTCCCCTGGGTTGGAGCATAACGCTTGTGAATGCGGCGGTCTCTGGGTCGATCGCTGCCTCACGAGTGCTTCGCGAAGGAACTTACGAGCTGAGCGCCGGGCGACTAACCAGTCGCCCGGCGCCTCAGCGGATTACACTCTGCCCGCGAATAACGCGAATCAGCGCGAATACACACTAGCCGCCACGCGCTAGCGTCCGGTCGCGAAGGATAGAGCTAAAATTGCAACGACCGGACGCTAGCGCGTGGCGGCTGATAAAACTTCATTCGCGCTGATTCGCGTCCTTCGCGGGCAATTCTTTTTCTACAAGCCTCAGTATCAAACAGTGGCCGCTCCTCATATTATTTTCGCCGGTGGTGGTTCGCTTTGTCAGCTTTATCCTGGCTTGGCGGTGGCGGAGATCTTGCGCCAGAAGGTGCCGGGGATACTGGTTACCTTCACCGGGTCCGGCCGGGCGGTTGAGCGGAACGTGGTGCGGGATGCGGGGCATCGGTACGTTGCGCTGCCCTGTCGGCCGGCGCCGCAGGGACCGCTGGAATCGCTGCGATTTCTCACCGATAACGTCGCCGGCTACTGGGCCGCGCGGTGGATGCTCAAGGAACAGCACGTCTCGCTAGTCGTGGGCCTCGGCGGATATGCGAGCGCCGGCCTCGTGCGGGCGGCGCAGGGCCGTGGGATCCCTTACATTCTGATTGAACAGAACGCTCTCCCCTCGCAAACCAACCGCTGGCTCGCGCCGCAAGCGCAAGTGGTGTGCGCCGCGTGGGACTGCGCGCGGGCCCACTTCGCCCCGCGCACCAACTTTCAAGTGACGGGTCTCCCCGGCCGCCAGGCGTTTGAAGACCTCTACAACCTGCGGAGCCGCGGTGTGATGCGAAGAGATGCATCACTCTACACCGAACAGCGCCTCGTCGTGCTCTCCGACGAGAACGACGACCAAACGCTCAACAACTACCTGCCCGAGGTCTTCCGCCAACTGAGCGCCGACCTTGCCGGCTGGCGGATCGTTCATCAAACGGGCGAGCGGCAACTTGCGGCCGTCCAAGACCAGTACGCCGCCGCGAATCTTGATGTGCTCACCGTGGCCTATGCCGATCGACTCGAAGCGGTGCTCGACGAAACAGAACTGGTGATCGGCCGGCCCACCGGCGGTTCGCTCACCGAGTTGTGCCTCTCGCGCACGCCGGGCGTACTGGTGCCCGATACCGGTGTGAACTTCTCGCAGCAGCGCGCGAACGCTGAAGTCATCCGCAACGCCGGCGGCTCCACGGTGGTTGAACGAACCACACCCGAACAATTCGTCCGGCAGATGGCGCTCGAAGTCCGCACCCTGCTGCACGACCAATGGCGTCGCCAAAGCATGGCCGACGCCATGCTCCGCCTCGCCACCCCCGACGCCAACGACCGCGTCGCCGCGATCTGCGCGGAGTATCTCGGCGGCAAGACTCTTCGGCGGGCAGCGTAGCCACTATCTACGATGGACTTTCAGCCCGTCGTGCCGCAGCCCCGCCTCTTGTAAAGCGGCAATTCACGACGGGCTAGAAGCCCATCTTACGGGGGAAGCCGCCCTTTACTTCGCATTCCCCACGAAACATAATAAGAACTTCGGCGAAGCGGGGCTTGGGTGTCCCGCTTCGTTTTTTTGTGACGCACGCTGTGTTTGCTGACGCGTCCGTTTGCGACCCGTCCGCGCTGTGTTTGCTGCCGCGTCCGTTTGCGATCCGTCCGCTTTAGGTGCTTGCCATGCCTGATCTCATTCCCATGACCCGCAGTGGTTTCGAGAAACTCAAGAGCGAGCTCGACGAGCTGGAGAACGTCCGCATGCCGGAGGTGACCGCGCGGGTGGCGGAGGCGCGCGGCGAAGGAGACCTCAAAGAGAACGCCGAGTACCATGGCGCCCGCGAATCGCAGGGGATGATTCAGGCCAAGATCAACGAGCTGCGCGACAAGCTGGCCCGCGCGAGCATTGTCGATATGTCCAAGCTTCCCAAGGACGAAGTCGTCTTCGGCTGCACCGTGAAGGTAAAGGACCTGAAGTTCGGCGACACCGAAGAGTTCACCCTGGTCGGCGCCGGCGAAGACGACCCCGACGAAGGCAAGATCAACATCGTCAGCCCGCTCGCCCAAGGCTTGGTCGGTAAGAAAGTCGGCGAGACCGCGGAGATCGCCGTCCCCGCGGGGGTGAACAAATTTAAGATTTTGGAGATTCGGTTCGAGGAGTAAGCGCACTTCAATAGCCGGATCGCCACGCGATACACAAGTCGCGAACAATATCGTTCTACACGTGAATAACGGTGCGACTAGCATCGCTAATCAGCCCAGACAGTACGGGTGTCACAATATGGCGGGACCTGCACTCGGATTGTTTGCTGAGCTTACCTGGCCGCCAACTTGGCAGGAGTTGATGACTCCGTTTGCTGCCGAGTGGCTCGACGCCACTTCCTGCTGGGTAAGTGACTCTCGTAGCTTTGGGGGCGCGTATTTCGGAGAACCACGACCGATCGTCGGCGGAATTAAGAGCATCACTCGCGATGCTCATTTAGATAACCTTTCGGTTGCGCAATTGAACGCGATCGAGTCAGAAACAGGTCGATCATTCACCCACGAGATTAATATCGCGGCGATGTGCAATGATCCGTATGACTATCAGTTGCTCGCCGAAATCGCAGCGGCAATCGCAGAAAAGTACGACTGCTGGATTGATTTTGACTGGCTGGCTGCCGCGAGTAATTTGAAGTTTCGGCAGATATCTTGGTCGGAGGATGAGAAAGTTTATCGATCGATGATTGGCAATGCTGCGATGGCTCGAGAATGGATTTGTCACCCACGTTTTCATTTGATCAAATGAATC
Organism: Pirellulales bacterium; assembly: GCA_022841705.1. Classification (GTDB taxonomy): domain Bacteria; phylum Planctomycetota; class Planctomycetia; order Pirellulales; family Lacipirellulaceae. The sequence goes on along the minus strand of JALHQZ010000001.1, from coordinate 681,604 downwards.
CTGCCTCAGTACCTCCCGGGGCATTCTTGATCGCGTGGCGCTCATGTTAGTGACCTCATACCATGCAAATCCTCTTCACCGCGCTCAGTTACGCTCCGGGCCCATTTTGGATTCTTATTCTCCTGTTCCCAACCAATCGCCGTGCGATGTTGGCGGTCGATTTGTTCCTGATCTTGCTGAGCGTGCTTTTTACTTTTCAGTCCGTGCCTGTCATTCCGCAGTTGTTTCCCCTTATACTCAAGCCCGAATTCACCCCACTGTATGAATTCTTAACCACACCGCAGGCGTTCGTCGCGAGTTGGAACCACTTTATTCTGTCCGATCTATGGATCGGGCGCTGGGTGGCCCAAGACACCGAACAGGGACCGCGGCCGCTGCTGGTACGACTGATTGTTATTCCCCTGATTCTGCTCTTTGGCCCCACGGGGCTCTGTTGCTATCTCATTTGGCGCATGATTTCACGCCGCAAGATCGAATTGACCTTGGGGTGAAGAACGAGTCGGATTCGCACGGAACTTCGGTCCCGTGCTACGACTGCGCGGGATTTTCTTAAATCCACCCGGGCGTCGCAACCGTACGGAGGGCAGCCACCGCAATTCTGCGTAGGCGGTGTACTTTCTTGCCCCTCTTATCGAGGCCCCGCTGGCGATGCGCTGTGGACTCTTCGTGTTTGCACTCTGCTTACTCGTGAGTTCTGCGCGAGCGGCGGGGCCGTACGTGCCGGCGAGTCGCGACGAAGTGCTTGAGAGGCTGCCGACCAAGCTGTTCGCCAAACCGGGGGAGCTGGCGCTGCTGCGGCGGCAGTTGGCGGCGGAGCCGAACGATGTGGAAATGGCGTGCATCGTCGCCCGGCGGTACTTGCAGTTGGGGGGGGAGTCGGGCGATCCGCGGTTCTACGGTTACGCCCATGCGGCCCTCGCGCGGTGGTGGGATCAGGCCGAGCCGCCCCCCGCCGTGCTGCAACTGCGGGCGAAGTTGCACGAGAAGAATCACGATTACCAGCAAGCGCTCGCGGACCTCACGCGGTTGTTGAAAGCGACTCCCGAGGATCCACAGGCGTGGATCGAAGTGGCCAACCTCAACCGCGTGCAGGGCAACTATGCGGCATCGCAGGCGGCCGTCGATGAGCTGGCGAAGTTTGCCGAGCCGTTTGCCGTGCTGATGGCGCGGGCGCCGCTGCTCGTGGTGACCGGCCAAGCGGAAGAAGCGGGGTGTCAGCTCGCCGAAGCGCTCCCCTTCGCGGTGAACAATTATCCCAACACGGTGCCGTGGATTCACACGCTGGAGGCAGATGTCGCGACCGCGTTGGGGCAAACCGACCGGGCTGAGGAACTGCTGCGAGAGGGACTCGTCGCCGATCCGACCAGTTACTATCTCCTGCGGAGCTACGCGGAATTGCTGCTCGATGCGGGCCGGGACGCGGAAGTGCTCAAGCTTGCCGCCGACAATTTGAATGATGATGGCGTGCTGTTGTGTGCGGCGATTGCGGCGCGGCGGACGGGCGCTAAGCCGCAAGCGGCGGAGTATCGTGCGCTGCTTGAGGGGCGGTTCGACGCGATTCGTGCGCGGGGCGATCTGCCGCTGGGACGATTTGAATCGCGTTGTGCGCTGGAATTGCAAGACGATCCGCAGCGCGCTCTGAAGCTAGCGCTCGCGAACTGGCGACAGCAGAAGGAAGTTCACGACACCATTGCGGTGCTTGAAGCGGCCGTAGCGGCGAAGGACATAGCGGCCGCGGAACCGGTGCTCGCGTTCATCGCTGAGCATCGCACGCAGCACCCGAAGTTCGCTGAACTCCGCAAGCAACTGGAGGCGATGTGATGTTCCTGCAGAATCTTTTCGCCATCGTACTGATCGGGAGGGCGAGGCTCCTGCCGAGCCTTGAAGCGGGTACCCGGCGCCGGCTCAGCAGGAGCTTCGCCCTCCCGCTCGTCATGCTCGGCCTCTTCGCCACGAGCGCCGCCGCGCACAAACCGAGCGATAGTTACCTGCGCCTGCAAGCTGGCGAAGGGCCGTATCTCACGATCGAGTGGGACATCGCGTTAAAAGACCTCGAATACGTCATCGGCCTCGACGCGAACGCCGACGGCGCCATCACCTGGGGTGAACTCTCCGGAGCGCGCGGCACTGTGACTTCCTACGCCCTCAGCAAACTACAACTCCTCGCCGGGGCGAAAATTTGCCGCATCGAACTGCAGGAACTTCGGGTTGCGCGGCATAGCGACGGCGCCTACGCTTCGCTCGCGCTCGCCACCAACTGCCCGGCGAACGCGGCGGAGCTGGGCTTGCGCTACCACCTCTTCTTCGCCGAAGACCCCACGCACCGCGGGCTCGTCTCGTTCACCAGCGGCGCCGTCACCAGCACCTACGTTCTTAGTAAGGATTCGCCGGCGCTCACGCTCGACACCGCGCAACCGAATCTACTCAGCTCATTCGCGATGTTCGTGAAAGAGGGCGTCTGGCACATTTGGATCGGCTACGACCACATTCTGTTCCTCGCCGCGCTGCTGCTTCCAGCCGTGTTCGAGCGGCGTGATGCGGCGTGGCGCCCCGTCACCGCTTTTCGGCCCACTTACCTATCGGTGCTGAAAATCGTCACCATGTTCACGCTCGCCCATTCCATTACGCTGTGGCTCTCGGTAATGGGCTATGTGACCCTCCCCAGCCAATGGGTCGAGTCGGCCATCGCGCTCTCGATCGTCATCACGGCCATCAACAACCTCTACCCCGTGCTGCCGGTCGCCAACTGGAGCCTCGCCTTCGGCTTCGGCTTGATTCACGGCTTCGGCTTTGCCAACGTGCTGTTGGATTTGGGATTGTCGTCCGGCTCGCTTGCGATGGGCCTCTTGGGTTTCAACATCGGCGTGGAGCTCGGCCAGCTCGCCATCGTACTGGTGCTGCTGCCGCTGATGTTCGCGGTGCGCGAGACAGTGTTCTACCGCCATGTGGTGTTCCGCTGCGGTTCGGTGGCCGTCGCGGTGATGGGGCTGGTATGGATGATTGAACGGATTGGCAATGTTTCACTTCTAGGGAGCTAACAACATGTCAACGAATCTGCACAACTCGTCACGGCGAACAGCTTTTACTCTTGTGGAACTGCTCGTGGTGATCGCCATCATCGGCATTCTCATCGCGCTGTTGTTGCCGGCGGTGCAGGCGGCGCGGGAAGCGGCGCGGCGGAGTTGGTGCAAGAACAATCTGCGGCAGGTGGCGCTCGCGATGCACAACTACGAGCTCGCGCGGCGCACGCTTCCGCCGGGATACGAATATCTGCCCAATCCGGCGGGAAATCAGCGCGGTTTCTCCTGGAGCGTGCGAATTCTGCCGTATTTGGAACAACAAACGCTGGCCGATCAGTTCGATTACAACCGGCCGGTCTTCGATCCGGTGAATCTTGCGGCGCGCGAACAGCATGTGGAGAGCTATCTCTGCCCAACCGATGATCTCTCGCCCGCCGGCTATGTTTCGATGGGTGATGAACGCTACGCGATGGCGTGCTATGTGGCGAACTTTGGCGTGCCCGATCTTGATGAGGACCAAGAACAGCGCGCCGGCGCCACCAATCCCCTGGGGCCGTTCGAGCGGCCATGGGGGCCCTTCTATCGCAATAGCAGAACGCCGCTCAAAAAGATTACCGATGGCCTCTCGCGCACGCTGATGGTGGGCGAACGGCAGAACGGCCCCTTCCGCGCATCGGGAGTGCATGGCCCGCACATCGAGTACGAAACCACCTGGGCCGGCGCGGTGCGCGATCTCGACGACCCCACCGACGACCACGGCCACATGGTTCTCTTCCAAACTGGCAACACGCCAAACGCATCGAGCAGCGACGACCGCGATGTTTCGTCATCCCACGTCGGCAGCGCAGAGTTTTTGATGTGCGACGGTTCGGTGCATACCGTGCGCGAAGAGATCGATCTCCTCACGTATCAAGCGGCAAGCACGATGAATCACGCGGAGTTGCAGACGATTGAGTAGTCCCCCTCTCCCTTCGGGAGAGGGCCGGGGTGAGGGTGAAGCGGGTACTAGGCCTGTCTCTCTAGAAAACAGCCCTCACCCAAACCTCTCCCGGAGGGAGAGGGCCACGAAGCATCGACCAACCTTCGCACTTTCCCACATCCAATCGCACGTTTCATTCGTACACCTGCGAACGATTCTGCGTTCCGCTCGCCGTTGATGATTTTCCTTCAACGTATCCGCGAGCGATTGGATTCCGCTCCCCGTGCGCTGGCACGGCGGAGGCCTCACTCTGGGAGAGTTTGTTATGAACCGACTTCGACTTTGGTTGGCGCTGGCGGCGCTTGGCGCGCCGCTGGGGGTGGGGGGCCTCGCACGCGCGGCCGACCACCTCGACGCGCCGCTCCTGCGGCCAAACGGCAATGGAGACCGCGACATCAACGATGTGTATGTGTTTCAGTCGCCGACCAACCCGGCGAACAGCGTGCTGGTGATGACGGTGAACCCCTTTGCCGAGCGGGTTAATCCCTTCGGCAGCATGAGTAGCCGCAACTTTGGCAGCAATGTTGATTACCAACTGGTGATCGACAACAACGGCGACGCGCTGGCCGACGTCACCTACAGCACCACCTTCACGGCGCCGGTGGGGAACAGCCAAACGTTTAGCGTGAACCGCGTCACCAGCGGCGGCACAACCGCGGTAGTGAGCGGCGGCACGGATGCCAACGTCGCCATCCCCGGCGGCGGCATGGCGCGGGCCGGGCTGTTCGATGATCCCTTCTTCTTCGACCTGGTCGGCTTCAATAACGGCTTCGCGTTCACCGGAGCCGACACGTTCGCGGGCTTCAACACCTCGGCGATTGTGCTGGAAATTCCGAGCTCGCAGCTCGGGGCCCAGAACGTCGGCATCTACGCCCGTACGGTGATCGGCGGCGTGCAGCAGGACCGCATGGGCAGGCCGGCAATTAACACGGCGCTCATTCCCTCCGGTATGAAGGACGCCTTCAACGCCGGCTCCCCGGTGAACGATTCCGCGAACTTCGGCGCCACGGTGACGGCTTCCATTACGGGCCTGAGCAACGCGGCCAACGCCGCCGCGCTGACGCCGATTTTGTTGCCGGACCTGTTGACGTACGATTCCTCGAGCGCCAGCGGTTTCCTCAACGGCCGGCGATTGGCCGACGACGTGATCGACGCCGAGCTGAACCTCCTCTCCGCCGGCGCGGTGACGGGCGACGGCGTGAACGCCAACGATAACGCGTTCCTCGGCGTCTTCCCGTACCTCGCAGCACCGAACCCGATTCCGGAACCGGCGACGATTGCGATCGCTATCGCGGGTTTGTTGGCGTGGGGTTATTCACGCCGCCGTGCGACGTAGTCGTTCGTGAAGATGTTGCAACTCACAATCCCGCAGCGCACAGCGCTGCGGGATTTTTTTGCGAGTTTGTAGCACGGGACCGAAGTCCCGTGCGCTCTTACGATCTTTCTTTTTACACGGGACTTCGGTCCCGTGCTACAACGCAACCACATCCTCATGCACTTTCGGCAGCGCCAGCATCACGGCGCTGAACACGGTGAGCAGCACGCCGAAGCCAATCGCCGCGGGCCAGCCGCCGAGGCCGGCGATCATCGCGCAGAGAAACAGGCCCGAGGGAATTGTGATCGTCGCGATGTTCAGCCAATCATGCTTCGTCATGGGCAGATACACCGCCGCATAGCAGCAGGGGACGAAGACCAGTGTCAGTACCGTCGCAAAGCTCAAACCAAAAATAATCGCGGTGCTGAGCGGTTGCCAGAACTCCGCCCCGCCGGTGATGTTGAAGAAGACCGGCAGCAGCCCCCCGACGGTCGAAAGCGTGGTCAGCAGCACCGGCCGCAATCGGCACGCGGCGGCGCCGACGATCGTTTCGGTAAGCCCCAGCGTCGAAGCGCCGCGCATGCGGTTGATGAAATCGACCAGCACGGTGGCGTCGTTCACTACCACGCCGGAGAGACTCACCAGGCCGATGAAACTACTCAAACTGAACGGATACCCCGTCCACAACATGCCGCACGCGACGCCGATGAAACTGAGCGGCACGGTGACCATCACGATCGAACTTTGCCGGAAGCTGTTGAACTGCACCACCAGGATGGCGAAGATCAGAACCACCGCGATGATCATGCTGTAGAGCAGATAACGGAAGTTTTTGTCGCGCTCATCGTTCTCGCCGGCGAACTCCGCGTTCAGGCCTTCCACCGCGGTGGCCGGGCCGCCGATGAACTCTTTGGCGTACCCTTCAATGCTCTTCTCCGCGCCAACGGCTGGCACAAACCCCATCGCCGGTAGCGTTTCGGTAGCCAGAACCTTGAAAATGTCGTCCGGTTTCGTGGGGTCATTCACATTGCACTGCGCCTGAGTGACGCGGTTTCGGTCCCGGCGGTTGATGCTGAAGAGCCCCACATCGCGGCGGATGTCGGCGAGCGAGCCGATCGTCGATTTGCGCCCTTCCGCCCCGGTGATCTTCAGTCGCCGCAAGTCCTCGGGATGCCGCTGGTACTCAGGCGCTAGCTGGATCCGCAGATCGACATCCTCATCATCGAGCGTAATCTGAATCCGATTATCCCCCGCGATCGCCGTTTGCACCGCAGTAGCGATTTGCACATCGGTCATGCCGAACAGGCCAAGTACTTCGGGCTTCGGTTCGATCACCAGCTCGGGGCTGTCGGGGCGGTAGTCGGTCTTCGCATCCACCACGCCGCGCAGGCCGGCGATGCTGCTGGTCACGCGCTGGGCCACCTCGCCGAGCTTGTCCAAATCTTTGCCGCTGAACCGCACCGCCACGTCGGCGCCACCCGGCGGGCCATCTTGAATCTCCTGAACGTTGAACGACATCCCGGGCAGCGGCCGGACGTTATCGCGCAAATACTGAATCACCTCCGCTTGATGCACGTTGCGATCCATCGGCGGGATCAGTTCCACCTGCACCTGGCCGAACTCCGGGCCGTTCGCCGCGTCATCATCAATGCGCATCGCCAGCCCGCCGCTCGAACCGGCCGACACGACGTAGTGCGCGAGGATCCCGGTATCGCGCCAGTGTTCCAGCGGTTCGGTGATCACCTTCGCGGCGGCGATGGTCTCTTCGATGCTATAGCCGAGCGGCAGTTCATAGTTCACGGTGAACTGCCCTCGGTCGCTGGCCGGGAAGAAGTCGAACCCGATCCCGCGGATGACCAGCACCGCCCCCGCTACTGCGAGCATCCCCCAGCCGATGACCGCAAACCGCTGCCGCACCGCGAAGCGTAACAGCCCGGCGAAGCGGTGGCCGAGCCAACCCAAGTGGGCGAGTTTCAGTTCATCGTTCGCTGCGCCGATGTTCGCCTTCCGCTGCTTGAACCACCGCGCGGCAAGCGCCGGCACGACGAAGTGATCGACGATGATCGACCCCAACAGCGCCACGCCGACCACCTTCGGCATCACGCCCATAAAATCGCCCATGATGCCAGGGACCAAGAGCATCGGGGCGTACGCGGCAACGGTCGTCAAATCCGCTGCGATCACCGGCACGCCAACTTCCTCGACGCCCACCTTCGCCGCCTCGGCCGGCGTTTTGCCCATCTCTAAATGGCGGTGAATGTTCTCGGTGACGATGATCGCCCCATCCACCACCATGCCGAGCGCGAGGATGAAACTAAAGATCACCATGTTCGAGATGGGGATCCCCGAGAAGTACAAAAACTGCAGCGCCACCGCCGTGCTGAACGGCACCGCAATCAGCACCAACGTCGCCAGCCGCAGGCCCATCGTCCACATCAAAATCACCAGCAGCAGCATACTGCCGTACACCGCGTCGGACCCCAGCACGCGGAACATCACCCAGATTTCTTCGCTGGCATCCCGGGTGGTCGAGAACTTCAGGTCAGGGTATTGCGCTTCAAGCGACTCGACGAGCGACTTGATCCCGCGCGCGGCGCCAAGCGTGTTGATATCCGCCTCTTTGTTGATGATGATCGTCGCGCTTTCGGCGCCATCGAACCGCGAGGCGTTCAGCACCTTGCGCGTCGAATCGAGCACCTCGGCGATGTCGCTCACCCGGATGACGCGCCCCTCTTGGCTGCTGACGATGGCCGTGCGAATGTCGTCCACGCCGCGGAGTTTGGTTTCGTTCCGCACGCGGCGGTCAAATTCCTTGGTAGTAAAGGCGCCGGCGGGGATCTCGGCATGAAAATCGGCCAGCGCCTGCCGCACTTGCGCGAGCGTCACGCCGTACTCCGCCATGCGGTCCGGGTAAATGTTCACCTGCACTTCGCGCTCTTTGCCGCCGAAGAGCTGCGTGTTCGCCACGCCGTCGACTGTCTCGAGTTGTTCCTGCACATCCTCGGCGATGGTCTTGAGCGCCCGCTCATCGAATCCCGGGGGGGGCTCGATATTCACCAGCATCAGCGGCATGTTCTCGAAGTCGATGTCGGTGACAATCGGCTGCACTTCACGCCCCAGCGGCAGCTCGTTGCGAATGCGGTCAACCAAATCCTTCACTTCTCGCCGTGCATCGTCCGGCTTCACACCATCGAGAAAGATAATTTGCGTGACCGACGAACCCCGCATGTTGGTCGAGGCGATGAAGTCGACCGATTGCAGCTCGTTGAGCGCATCTTCAATCTTCCGCGCAATCTCGTTCTCTGCCTCTGTCGGCTGCGAATCGGGGTACGGCACGGCCACCAGCACCACCGCCTTCGTGATCGCCGGCGTCCGCTGGACCGGCGTGAAGACCGCCGCATAAAGCGCAAGAAGCAGCACCAGAATCGTGCCGATGAGCACAATCCGCGGATGTTCGACGGCCGCTTCGGAAAGCTTCATAATTTACGGATAGGGGGCGCGGATGCAGCGGATAGTCGCGGATTTTTGAGTTCTCGCTTCTGAATTCCTATTTATAGTTGCCGCGAATATCGGCTGCAGCAAAGAGTTGTTGGTAGGCAGCGAGCTTGACGAAATCCGCGCTCATCCGCCGCATCCGCTTAAATCCGCGTCCCCAATCTTTGAACTATCAGTTGACGTTGTTTTCATTGACCTTGTTCCCAACAACGCGGGATTCGCTCGCCGGTGAGCCGTCGACGACGCGTACGAGTTGGCCATCGGCGAGGCGTTGTTGGCCGCGAATCACCACGGGGCCGAGTTCGAGGCTACTCGACGCGGGGGCGAGGATGGTGTCGCCTTGGTCGATCCATTTGGCGAGCTCGACTTTACGCGCCCGTTGCGCGGGGAGCTCGCCAACTTGCCAGAACATGGCCTGGGCGGGAGTCGGTTCCGTTTGCAGGTCGAACAAAAATGTGTTCCGGCCGCGGAATAGCACGGCGGATTCCGGCAGTTCATAGCCCTGCACGCGATCGACCACCAGTTCCGCTGTGGCGACCATTCCTTCGCGCAGCAGCCGCTCGCCGTTGGGAATGCGAATCTCGACTTCAAACAGCCCGGTGCGCGGGTCAGCGACTTGGGCGATGCGATACACTTCCGCTTCAATCGGCGGCCATGGTTTGCCAAACACATCACGGCCTTCGAGGTTGACATGCGCACGAAACAGTTTGTCCTCGGGGTCTGTCGCGCCCGCTTGTCGGGCCGCTTCGACAGTCCGCATCCGCGCTTCGAACTCCCGCACTTGCGACTCGGGGGCTTCGACCACTAATAGCACTTCGGCGTTCTCGACAATTTCAAACACCACTTGGTTCGCCGACACGGACTCGCCGGGTTCCGCCATGCGCTTGGCGATCGTACCGGAAACTGGTGATGTGAGAACGGTGTCCTCGAGATTCTTGATCGCGATCTCTTGCGCCGCTTTGGCCTGCGCGTTATCGGTGAGTGCTTGCTGATACTCCGACTCAGTGGTGGCGCCAGTGCCTCCTTCGAAGAGCCGGCGGGCCCGCGCGAAATCGGAGGCCGCCTGTTCAAACCGTGCCACTGCTTCGTCTTTCCGCGCGGCGTAAATGCGGTCATCGAGTCGGGCAATCACTTGGCCTGCCGTCACCACATCGCCCTCATCGAGCGGTTCGCCGCCCGCATTCTGGCCCAGTTCCAGCACCCGGCCGGGCACTTCAAACCCCAGCGAGTAACCTTCCCACGAGCGGACTTTACCGCTGAGCTTGGAGGTCACTTCGCACAACTTTACCGGAATTTGCTGCGTGGCGACCAGCGGTTTCGGCGCTGCGATGACGGTCGGCCGTTCCACGAGCGCTGAATCGCTCACGTGCGGGGCATTCTTCGAGTTCACCCACCACATCACCGCGCAGGCGACGATGGTCACCGCCACCAGCAGGAGATATTCGCCTAGTTTCGCCGCGACGTCACGCATAACAATTAAGTTTTCGAAGATCGGGGTCTAACCGAACTGACAGCAGGCCCGATAGTTGGAGACTTCGGGAACATCGTTCTATGTTAGGCCGGACAGCGCTTCCCGACAACGATGCTGAAGCTCCGTCGCGGTGATGCCGGCGATTGCCAAGGTTTTCTCAGGGTTTGTATCGCCGGAAACAAGCGCGATTTGGCTTCCCCGCAATCCCAGCTGCTTGGCGAGCATTTTCGCTATCGCTACGTTCGCTTTACCGCGCTCGGGAACCTGGGTCACCTCCACCAGCAACCGGCCATTGCGGATGCCCGACACACGATTCCGGCGGGCGCCGGCATGGGCTCTCACAAGTAGCAGCACCCCTTCCGGCCGCTCGGCAAGTTCCAGTTCATTGTCCAGCATAACAGCGCTCATTCACGGCTCGATGCCAACACCTTGAAGTTGCACCCACAGCGCCGCGAGCGAGAACGAATTGAACGCCGCGTGCGCCACGATCGTCGGCAGGATACGATGGGTGCGCTGGTAGACGTAGCCCAATAGCACGGCAAGCGGCAAGAGCGCGATGGGGTCCACGCCGTGCGCCGCGTGCGCCAGCGCGAAGGCGATCGAGCTCACTGCGATCGGCGTCCACTGCACTCCGGCTGGCGGAGATTCAAGCGGCGCTTCAGCTCCAACAGAAACGTCGATGACCGGCTGAACCAATTCTTTTTCGAGCCAACCTTGAAACAACAAGCGATACGCGAACTCTTCAAACAATGGCGCCACAATCGCCGCCAGAAAAAGCGCGGCGACGAACAGCAGTGGATCGTGATCACGCACGAGTCCTTGCAGCAGCGGATGTTCGCTTTCACCGAACAACTGGACCATCATCACTTGCAGCCCCATCACCGGGACGAGTGCGAAGCAGCCGACCGCGAGCCCAAGCAGAATGTCGGCGAGCGCTTCGTCGCGCGCCGCTGGTAGCCCCCAGTCAGCATAAGTCGGCCGATGCTTGAGCATGACGACCCCCACCACAGCCGCGAGCATTACGAGCTCCATCACGCCAGCGCCAAAGAGATCGAGAGCTTCGAGTTCAGTCGGCGCGCTCCGCCCGAATGCCGCGCCGATGCCCAGCGCTGTCCCACATACAGCCAGCAGGGCGCCAAGACTGCCCCACGGCACGGGCGAACGTGGCGCGTGCGGCAGAATCGCATCACCCCGCGCCACCTTCGGCCACACCATCGCGTTCAGCGCCATGCTGCAAACGAGAGTCAGCACGAGCAGCGAAAGGAGCAGCGGGATCAATTGACACCAAAATGTTTTCGTTCGCCGCGGGCGTTCCGCCCGCGCATCTTATGTAATTGATTCTGGTTCTCAAACAAGCGCGGGCCCATCAATGTGAGACTTGGACCCGCGGCTAACGGCATTAACTCGATCTCCGCGCCATTGCCAGCGCGCGTTGCACGTAAACCCAACCGGAATACAACGTCAGCGCCACGGCGAGCCACACGGCAATCTGCGTCGCGCTGCGCCAAAAACTATCGCTCACCAGCGCCCCACGCCACAGGTAAAAAATCGCTAGACCAATCGCGACGCACTGCAGCACCATCTTCCACTTGCCAACCCACTTCGCGGAGAAATCGCCGCCGGAGCTTTCGATGAAACTGCGGAGCGCGGTGACCAGGAGCTCCCGCGCCACCACCAGCACCGCCATCCACGCCGTTACCTGCGAACCGGGTTCGGCCGCCAAGAAAACAAAGCCCCCGCAAACGATGATCTTGTCCGCAAACGGATCGAGCACCCGGCCGATGAGCGTCACCTGCCCGTATTTGCGGGCCCAGTAGCCATCGAGCCAATCCGTCCCTGCCGCGATGATGAACAGCACGAGCGCCGGCAGATACCACTTACCCGTGAGCGCGACGAAGCAGACGGCGCTCAGCACCAAACGCGAGATAGTGAGCGAATTGGGCACGTTATAAACGCTGCCCAACGGCACCGACTTCGCCATGGAAGAATCTGTCGCCAATTTTTGATGAGTTAGGTTGTGCTTGCACCCGTTGAAGGAGGCCTCTCCGAGGCCGATATCACATCGACCCGAGTCGGATTGCTGACGAACCGAAATCGGCCTCGGAGAGGCTTTCTACAATGTCGAGTTGCTTTACCGCGGTTTGCCAATCGCCACGGTCGCCAGGTCGTAGTCGGTGCGGGCGACGACTTCACACTTAACCAACGCGCCGGGCTTTAGTCTTTCGCCGGTGACGTACGCCACGCAGTCAACGTCGGGGGCGTCGGCCATCGTGCGGCCGATCCAGGCATTCTTTTCTCCCGGGACGGCGGAGTCAATCAGCACGTCGAGCTGCCGGCCAACCTGGGCGTCGCCAAACTCGAACGCGATCTGCTGCTGAATCGCCATTAATTCTTCGCGGCGTTCTTCTTTCAGCTCTTCCGGCAAGTGATTCGGCAACCGGGCGGCGGGCGTGTCGGGCTCCAGCGAGTAGGTAAAGACCCCCGCCCGTTCAAACTTTTGCTCGGCGACGAAGTCGGCCAATTCGTTGAACTCTTCGTCGGTCTCGCCGGGGAAGCCGGTGATGAAGGTGGTCCGCATCGTGAGCCCCGGAATCCGCTCGCGCAGTTTGCCGACCAGCGTTTCGGTGTCAGCTCGGTTGACCCGCCGCTGCATCCGCTTGAGCATTCGGTCGTTAATGTGCTGCAACGGCATGTCGATGTACGGTACGATTCGCTTGCTTGCAGCGATCGTGTCGATCAGCTCGTCACTGAAGTACATCGGGTAAAGGTACATCAAGCGAATCCAGTCGAGGCCCTCGACTTTCTCTAGTTCGCGGAGCAGCTCGACCAGCCGCGTCTCGCCGTACAGGTCCAGCCCATAGTAAGTGGTATCCTGCGCGACGATCACGAGCTCGCGTACGCCGTCGGCGGCGAGCTCGCGCGCTTCGGCCACCACTTCTTCCATCGGCTTGGTCGCGTGCTTGCCGCGCATCTTGGGAATCGCGCAGAAGGTGCAGAGCCGATCGCACCCCTCGCTGATTTTCAGATACGCAAAATGCTTCGGCGTGATGCGGAAGCGGCCTTGGTCGTTCAGCGGCCGCGCCGGCGCCGGTTTGAAGATGAGCCGTTGTTCTTGCAGCCCGCCGAGCAGCCGATCCGCCACCTTGGTGACTTCTTCGCGCCCGAAGACGCCGACGAGGTGATCGATCCCCGGCCGCTCTTCCAAGAGTGATTGTTGTTGCCGTTCGGCGAGACACCCGGAGACGATGACGCCTCGCAAATCGCCGCGCTCCTTCATCGCAAGCATTTCATCGATCGCCGCGAACGATTCCGACCGCGCCGCTTCAATGAACCCACAGGTGTTCACGATCGCAAAGTCGGCGCCCTCGGGACTGGGCACCAGCTCGTACCCATCGAGCTGCAGCATCCCCAGCATCCGCTCGCTATCGACCAGATTCTTCGGGCACCCCAGGCTGATGAAGCAGTACTTCCCCTTTGCCTGCCCCGGCGCGGGCGCCCGTGCCGCTTTCGTCGCCGAACCAATGACCGGAAGTGCTTGCATGAAGTTTCGCCGTACTGACCGTTAGCCACGACGCGAGAGCGGAGCGCGTGTCGCGTTCAATCCCTCATTGTACCGCAATTCCCCTCATTGTAGCAGCCACGTGGCCGCGTTTCTCCGCGGGAGGCTCCGACTTTCGGCCGGCGACATTAGTTTCTGGTGGTGAGACCGCTCCGGCCGAAAGTCAGTGCCACCCAGATTCGCCAGCCAGTAATCTCTCCCAGAAAAACCCTTGCAATCCCGAACCCTTTCCATATACTGTACGTATATACATTTAACCTCTTCAATTTTCGGAGGCTCCCATGCTTTGCACGCTGACCGATGACGAACTCGCCGCCGCTGTGGAACAAACCGCCGAGGAGCTGCTGTGGGAAGCGGGGATCGACGCCGCCCCGGTCGACGCCCGCAAATTGGCCCGTGCCCTGGGCCTCACCGTGGCCGCCGCCCCCGCGGGTTCGCCGCGCGGGCAGCTCGTCCGTCTGACCGGCCAGCGGGGCGCCATTCTCGCCGGCGCCGACACGCGGCCGGAACGCCAGCAGTTCGCCATCGCCCATGAAGTAGGCGAGTTCGCGGCCGCCCGCGTTTTTGGCCGGCTGGGACTCGACCCCCGCGAAACTTTCCCCGCCAGCCGGGAAGCGACCGCCCATCGCCTCGCCACCGCGCTGCTGCTCCCGCTCCGCTGGTTCCGCCGGGCGAGCAGCAACTGTGACGGGGATGTGGCCGAGCTCAAACGCCAGTTTCACACCGCCAGCCACGAGCTCATAGCCCGTCGCATCCTGGAGACTTCCCGCGCGCCAGTGGTGATGAGCCTCTTCGACCACGGCCGATTGGTTTGGCGGCGCAGCAACTTGGCGCCCTCGCAATCGACCCCACTCGTGCCGCTGGAAGAATGCTTGCAGCGCGAAACATACCGTTTGGGCGTCCCGCGCGAGGCGGCCGCCCTTTGCCCGCCGTTCATCGACCGAATCCGCGTCTGGCCCGTGCATGAAGCGGGGTGGAAACGCGAAATCATGCGCACGGATTTGGCTGAGACTTGCGACGAGGAGAGGGGGGACTTTTAATGACGGGGTATGACCTTCAACCCCTTCGATTCGCCGCGCGCTGAAGAAGTACCCCACCTCACGCCGGCGGACGAAGCCAACCGCGAGCGCATTCACCAAATCGGCGTGGCGATCGTCGCCTGGGAGAAACTGCGCTGGATGTTTAACGCGCTGGTTGGCGGCGCCGGAGTATTGGGCCTCGCCCTCGGCTACGCTGCCGCCGACGGGACGACGATTCAGCTCCAAAACATCTCCGACACCATGGTCGGGATCACGGTCTTTGCCATCGCCGCCAACTTTGCGTACTGCGTCGGCCCGCTGATCGAAGGCTACACAATCTGGTTCTTCGGCTCGTCGGCTAATCTGCGTCCCATCGTGTGGAGCGTCGGCACATTGCTCTCGGTGCTCTTCACCTTCTTCGGCGCCTACGGCGCCGCGTACACAGGGTAACTCGCGTTTTCACGCAAGCGCCAACTCACGCACCGCCGCACGCCAAGTTCGCGCCCGAATCGCGCGCGACAACGCCACCGCGTCCCACGGTTTGCCGAAGACCTCGCTCACCCCGAGCGCTTCGCACGCCTTGATTTCATCGAGCCGCGGATAGTCAAGCAGCGCAATCGTCTTCGCCCCGCACGCGTGCAGCTCAGCCTGAAACCGCGCCAACCGTTGGGCCGCGGAACCCGTCAGCTGCCCGCCGACCCAAACGCCCGCTTGCAAGCCGCGCGCGAGCGGAAGCACGCCGCGGTCCGACGCCCAGAACGCAGCGTGGCCTTCGGCCGTGAGCACATCCACCAGCGCGGCGCCACTTCCGTAATCATCGGCAGCGATCAGCAGCGCGCCGGCTGGCGACAGAGTTTCGCCCGAGCGCGCACCCCACCACCGCCGGAAGTCATACCAAAACACTCGCGGCACGTGTTTCGAAAGAATCGGCGGCCAAGGCTGCCCGGTGCGCAATTCGCCTTCGCACCAACTGCCGACGAGCGAGATGATCTCCTTGTCCGGCGCCGTGGCGCGCAGATTTTCTAGCAAAGATAGCGGCAACATCCCGGGCCGCGAATGGCAGGCGATTACACGGTTCGCATCTTCGACATTCGCCGCCGGTTCAATCCCGCGCAGCGCCCAGCGCATTTCTGGATGCTGGCAATCACCCACTAGCGCGACATTGGAAGTTGAACCCATCATGCCAGCAAGCTAGCAGATCGCCCACAAAACCGCGAGAGCAAAGCACGAAGATTGCCCCCAGAGAGCACAGAGGACACAGAGAGAAGGAAAAGGTAAAAGGCTGAGTAAGATCGGGCTTCAAGTCCAGTTTTCTTCTCTGTGCTTCCTTCTCTGTGCTTCCTCCTCTGTGCTCTCCGTGCTCTCTGTGGTGAATCTGCTTCCCTTTTCGCAAAACCAGCCCGACATTGACCCCACCCCGCACAACTGCTACCTACCGCGATACGGGGAGATTCTGCGCACGGAGGCGCCGGCAGTGGCAGCATGGGCGGACAATTTGCGTCGGGCGAGCAGCTTGCTGATCGTTGCTGCGCTGATCATTCCTGCACTGGCGGCGACCGCAACAGCACAGCGCGTGCAGATTCCCGTTGGCGCACCGCCATCAACCTACGCGCCAACGCCCGGTTGGCCATCATCACAAGTCACGCCGATTCCGGGGCCAACCGCAACCCTGGGCGCCCCGACGTTCGATCCCTATTCGAACAGCGTCCCTTTCTCCGCCCCGCCCGCGAATGTGCCGTACTCTTACGCGCCGCCCGCCACCAGCGCCCCAGCATGGGGCGCCCCGGCAGTCAGCGGAGCGCCAACCGCTAGCGGGTCAGGCTGGCTTGGCGAGAGTTGGCCGCTCGGCTGGGAGCAAGGCAGCTACGGCATACAGGGCGCGAGCAGTGGCGGCACGACTTCGCGCTATCGCCGCTTCATCGAAGAACTGCGCGCGGAACACACGTGGCTTGTCGGCGACCACAGTGAAGATGCGTTCGAAATCAATCGCACCGAAATTTCCACCACGTGCACCTACCCCATATTCGGGAACATCGACACGCCGCTGCTCCTAACCCCCGGCTTTGCATTCAACTGGCTTGAAGGCCCCATCGGCGATCCCGCCGGCGTGCCGCGGGGGCCCGACCTGCCGCCACGCATTTACGACGCCTATCTCGATGCCGCTTGGTATCCGCAGTTCAACCCGCTGTTGGGCGCCGAGCTCGGCGTCCGCACCGGCGTGTGGACCGACTTCAATGAGGTGAACACCGATTCCGTGCGCATCCTCGGCCGCGGCGCCGGAGTGGTGACGATGAACACCAACATGCAACTCGTCGCCGGCGTGACGTACATCGATCGCGTGCGGATCAAACTCTTGCCTGTCGCCGGCATCCGGTGGCGGCCGGCGCCCGATTGGGATTTGTACCTCGTCTTCCCCAACCCCAAAGTGCGGCGGCGATTCTCCGCGGTCGGAGCCACCACCTGGTACTGGTTCGTCGGCGGCGAGTACGGTGGCGGCTCGTGGACCGTGGACCGCGCCGGCACCGGCGACCGTATCGACTACAACGACCTCCGCGTCACCGGCGGTTTTGAGTGGGAAACCCCCAGCGCCACTCGCGGCCAATTGGAAGTCGGCTTCGTCTTCGACCGCGAAGTGATCTTCGGCGACACCCTCGACCCACCCAACTTCGAACCCAACAACACGCTGCTCGTGCGCGTGGGCGTCGATTTCTGAAAGAAATCTCGAACGCGATGACGCGAATCCACGCGAATGAAAAAGAATTGAAGCGGGCATAAGCATTGATTTCAACCTTCACAACTCGATCAAATTCTTCAGCGTATTCTCATTCGCGCTTATTCGCTACATTCGCGTTCGCCCTTTTTCCTTGGTCTTCTGTCGCACAAGTGCCGGTCGAGAATCCGTCTTGGGGTGGTTCGCCGGTCGCGGAAATTACGCCGGAGGCGCCGAACTCGTTCTTGCTGGAAGAGCCAACCTCCACGCCGATTCAGGATGACCAGATTCGTTTGGCCGAAGCGCCGTCGCTGCCGGCGGAGGCGCCGCTGGGCATCGCGCTCGATGAGCCGACCGAGCCAATCGTGAAAAGCGATCTCCCCCCCGGCACGCGCAAGGGGGCGTTTCAAAAACTGAGCGTGGGGACTTCTTACCTGCCACGGTTTGAAGGCGACTCGATCGGCGTCTCGACAATTGAAGCCGATGTGATGTTTGGCGTTCCCTTCCCGCGCTTCGAAACGCCGCTCTTAATCACGCCCGGGTACCGCGTGCTGTTTCTCGATGGTCCCACTGGTTTTCCCGTTCCCCCGCGGGTGCATGAGGCCGTGCTCGACCTGCATCACTTCCGCCGACTCAATGAGCGCTGGCTCTTCGATGGCGCCGTGACCATTGGCGAATATGCGGACGATCACAGCTTCGGCGAAAGCGAAGCGCTCCGCGTCACTGGCCGGGCGCTGGGAATTTATGAGGCGAATGAGAATTGGAAGTACATCGTCGGCGTGGTGTACCTCAACCGGGCCGGGCTCTCCGTGGTGCCCGCGGTGGGGGCGACCTACGCGACGGACGACTTCAAGCTCGACCTCGTCTTCCCGCGGCCCCGCATCGCCTGGCGGCAAGCAGGCAGCACCGTGGAGGACGCCCGCTGGGTCTACTTCCAAGGGGAACTCGGTGGTGGCCTGTGGGCCATCCAAACTCCTACCGGCCAAACGGAGGAACTCTCCTACAACGATTGGCGAATTATGCTCGGCTACGAGCGCAAACGCATTGGCGCCCTCTCGCACATCATCGAGCTCGGCTACGTCTTCAACCGCGATGTCGAACTGGAGAAAGCGGGCGCTGACTTTTCGCTGGATGATACGCTATTCCTGCGCGCCGGGGTTTCTTATTGAGCGTATCGGGCCGTTGGCTGAAGGCCAACTCTTCACCGTAGCCTAGGGCATCGCCCTAGGTGGGTGTGATGACTTAGGCATCTTTGGCTAAAAGCCAAACTCACCCTTATCGCGCTCGGTGTGATTGGCCTTCAGCCCAATGACGATCCATCTCAAATCGCTTCCTAGAGCGTTGACCTAGGCTACGGTGATGTTGGCCGTTGGCCAACGGATTTTGTCCGCGTTCCCTCAACTTCTATCCGCGTTTATCCGCTGAATCCACGCTCATGCGCGTTCCCCATCCATATCGAAATCACAGCCGCCCGTTTACAATGGCCGCATGAAACTCAAGCGCCTCCCCGAAGACTTCATCGTTGAAGAACTGATTGACTTACCGCTCGATGGCGGACCATTTGCCGTCTACCGCCTGCAAAAACAGTCGCTCGGCACACTGGAAGCGATGCGGGCCGTTGAGAAAGCGTGGAACCTGGCGCCGCACCAACTCGCGTACGCGGGGCTGAAAGATAAACACGCCCACACCACGCAGTATTTCACCGTCTGCAACGGCCCGGCCGCGAGTCTCAAGCAACCGGCCGTGCAAGTGCGGCACGTGGGGCAGGCGAGCCGGGCGCTCAAGTCAAGCGACCTGCGCGGCAACCGCTTTGCGATCGTGCTGCGTGACTTCGCGCCCGAGCAACTCCCGCAACTCGAAACCGCCATCGCCGCCGCACAAAGTACCGGCGTGCCGAATTATTTTGATGACCAGCGATTCGGTTCGCTCGGGCCAACGCGCGAGTTCATCGCTCATCCCTGGTGCCTCGGCAACTACGAGCGTGTGATCTGGCTCGCCGTCGCCGAAGAGAACTCACACGACCGCCCGCGCGACGCCCAGCAGAAAGAGCTCATCCGCAAGCGCTGGGGCGAATGGGCGGCGCTTGCGCCGCGGCTCGATCGCACTTGGCGTCGGGACATTGTGGCGTACTTGGCGGAGCATCCTGGCGACTTTCGCCGCGCGACAGCGCTGCTCCGAAAAGATCTGCGCAGCTTGTACGTCGCCGCGTTTCAAAGCCATCTGTGGAATCTCACTCTCAAGGCCGAGCTCACCGCGCGACTCGGCGAGAAGCAGCGTCTCACCGCCGCCGGCGCCGCGGGGGGACTGCTCTTTCCGCGCAGCGGCATCGAGCTGAACCTCCCCCCTGCTCTGCCGCTCCTCAGCGCTCGCCTCAAGAACCCGCCGCCGGAACTTGCCGAAAGCATCGCCGCCGCGCTCGCGCCGTTTAACATGCAGCTTCGCGAACTACGCATCAAGTACCCGGACGATACATTCTTCTCGAAGGGCGAACGCAGCTCACTCTTGCGACTGAAGGATTTTACCCACGAGTTCGCTGCCGATGAACTGCACAGCGGCCAGAAGAAGCTCACGCTGCGATTTGAACTTGGCAGCGGGAGTTACGCGACGATGCTGGTGAAGTGGCTGGGGGCGGCAATAAGATGATTGACGTGTAGGATGGGTTATCCGCGCAGCGGTAGCCCATCATGGTGTCAGCTCGATCTTGGCGCTTGATGGGTTACCGCTAGCGCGGATAACCCATCCTACTTCTTCATCGCGCGCTGCAGCGCGGCGCCCATATCCGCCGGGCTTTCGGCGATTTCAATGCCCGCAGCGGCGAGCGCGGCGAGCTTGTCTTCCGCCGTCCCTTTACCACCCGAGATAATCGCGCCGGCATGGCCCATCCGTTTGCCTTTCGGCGCCGTCCGGCCGGCAATGAACGCGGCGACCGGCTTGGTGACGTTCGCCTTCACATACGCGGCCGCTTCTTCTTCAGCGCTGCCGCCGATTTCCCCCATCATCATAATCGCTTCGGTCTTGGGGTCGGCCTGGTACATTTTAAACAGATCAATGAACGACGTGCCCACAATCGGGTCACCGCCAAGACCCACACATGTCGATTGCCCCAGTCCCAAGTTCGTAAGCTGCCACACCGCTTCATAGGTGAGCGTACCGCTCCGGCTCATCACCCCGACCGGCCCCGGCTTGTGAATGTACCCCGGCATGATGCCAATCTTGCACTCGCCCGGCGTAATCACCCCGGGGCAGTTCGGACCAACCAGATGCACATCGGTATCGCGAATCCGATCGTACACGCGCACCATATCGAGCACCGGCACCCCTTCGGTAATCGCAATCACCACTTTGATGCCCGCATCGACCGCTTCCAGAATCGCATCGGCGGTGAACGGCGGCGGCACAAAAATCATCGCGGCATTGGCGCCTTCTTGTTTAACCGCTTCCTCGACCGTGTCGAAGATGGGCCGATCCAGAATCGTTTGCCCCCCTTTGCCCGGCGTCACCCCGGCCACCAGCTTGGTGCCGTAGTCGATACAGTTCTTGCTATGAAATTCCCCCGCCTTGCCGGTGATCCCTTGGCACACAACACGGGTGTTTTTGTCGATGAGGATGGACATACAATTGAAATCTGCTTGAAAACAGCGAACAGAAGAAAGAGGAACACTAATCGACACTAATTACCGCTAATCTGAGAAGCTATTGATTAGTGTTCATTATTGTTAATTAGTGTTCCCTTTCTTACTTGTGAATGTTTTGAATCGAATAAAGTTGCGGTCTTTAGTTTCCCTTCGCGGCAGCGACGACTTTTTGAGCCGCATCGGTTAGCCCCACGGCGTTAATGATATCCACCCCGCTATCCGCCAGGATTTTGCGGCCTTCATCCACTTCGGTTCCTTCCAGCCGCACCACCAAGGGCACGTTGAAGCCGACTTGTTTGTAGGCGGCCACAATCGCCGTGGCGATCGTCGTGCAGCGCATGATGCCGCCGAAGATGTTCACGAGTACGGCTTTCACGCCTTTGTCCGAGAGCAGAATGCGGAACGCTTCGGTCACTTGCTCGGCATTGGCTCCGCCGCCGACGTCCAAAAAGTTCGTCGGTTGGCCGCCGTGAAGTTTGATGATGTCCATCGTGCTCATCGCCAGCCCGGCGCCATTCACCAGGCAGCCGATGTTGCCTTCCAGCTGCACGTAGCTGAGGCCCGCTTCGCCGGCGCGCAGTTCGTTGGGGTCTTCTTCGTTCTTATCGCGCAGGTCGGCCAGCTGGGGATGGCGGAAGAGCGCGTTGTCGTCGAACGTCACCTTGCCATCGAGCGCCACCAATTCGCCTGCTTTGGTCACTACCAGCGGATTGATCTCGATCATGCTGCAATCGAGCTTCACGAACAGATTGGCAAGCGACTTGAGGAATTTGTCTGCACTCTTCGCGCTCGCGCCGCTGAGCGACAGCTTCTTACACAGCTTGCGAACTTGATACGGCAAGAGGCCCGCGTCGGGATGAAACGCTTCTTTGAAGATCAGCTCTGGCGTTTTCTCGGCGACGTCTTCAATGTTCATGCCGCCTTCGGTCGACGCCATCAACACCGGCAGGCCGCAGCCGCGATCGACCACAATCCCCAAATACCACTCGCGGGCAATATCACACCCGCTTTCCACCAACACTCGCCGCACCGCTTGCCCCTCGGCGCCCGTTTGAATGGTCACCAACGGTTGGCCCAACATGTTCGCCGCGCAAGTCTTTGCCTCGTCCGCCGACCGCACGAGCTGCACGCCGCGCTGCGCCGGATTGTTCTTGATCGTCCCCTTACCGCGTCCGCCGGCGTGAATCTGCGCCTTCACCACCGCCAGCGAACCACCCAGTTTGCTGAACGCGGCCGCCGCCTCGTCTGGCGTGGCGGCGACGACACCTTCCAGCACGGCGACCCCCGCGTCGCGAAAGAGTTGTTTGGCTTGAAATTCGTGAATTTTCATGGCCTGCTCGCTAGCCGTTTTGAAGGAGGGCGGATAAGAATGATGAGTATAAAGCGGAGCGGACAACCCGACAACTGGCCCAGCATTGGCGCCGAATCTGGAGGCTCTTGATGGCGACCGACGCGGATGAACTGAAGGCTTCCAAAGTGCAGCAGCTCCTGCAAGATGAATGGCACAAACTCGATGATCAGCAGCGCGCTGTGCTGGAGTCCGCGCTCGATCGACTCTCGCTCCCACCGGACATCGGCCGCGAACAGCAACGGCGCCGACAGTTCGGCGAGAAAGCGTCCGACCTGCTCGCCAGCTTCGGCGGCTCGTGGACGTTTGTGTTGTTGTTCCTCAGCGGGCTCGTCGCCTGGACCGTGCTCAACACCGAAATCCTCGGCCCGCGTCGCGAGGCATTCGATCCTTATCCGTATGTCTTTCTGAACTTGATCCTCTCGA
Organism: Pirellulales bacterium; assembly: GCA_022841705.1. Lineage (GTDB taxonomy): Bacteria > Planctomycetota > Planctomycetia > Pirellulales > Lacipirellulaceae. The sequence continues at coordinate 658,627 of JALHQZ010000001.1, read as the reverse complement.
TGCTCGCCGCCATCCAAGCGCCCATCATCATGATGTCGCAAAATCGTCAAGCAGCCCGCGACCGCATTGACGCCGAGATCGATCACCAAGTGAATGTCCGAGCCGAACTGCAAATCCGCAGCCTTGATGGCCGGCTCGATCGCATCGAACAACAACTCACCAAACTGATGGCGCAGTAAGTAGGTGTCTGGAATAAAGCGGGGGAATAACGATGCCGATGTTGTATTCGCGGATTATGCGGTGCGCGGTTTTTTGCGGGCTGCTCTGCCTCTGCGGCGGAGTGAGCGCTCAGTCCGCCAGCGCGGCGGACGCCGCCTCCGTGACGACGGAGGGGAAAGCGCTCGCCGCGCGGCTCGATGCGTTTGACGTGGAACAACACTGGCTCCGCGGCAATCGGCGCGTGCGGTGGCGCACCGGCGATGTCACGCCCGAATCCGACGGACAATTGCCGCCGAAACTGACCAAGGACGAAACCCACTGCAGCGCGTTCGCCGCCGCGGCTGCTGAAAAGCTGGGCGTTTATCTGTTGCATCCCCCGGAACACTCGCAGGTGTTGCTGGCCAATGCACAGGCCGATTGGTTACCGTCCGAAGCAGGCCGGAGCGCCGGCTGGAAGGCCATCGAAACCGCGACCGCAGCGCAAGCCGCCGCCAACGCGGGGAACCTGGTGCTCGCTGTTTACAAAAGCCCTGACGCCAAAGCGCCAGGCCATATCGCTATCGTTCGCCCCGCCGCAGTTGCCGCTACGGAGCTTGCGCGCACCGGCCCACGGATCACGCAAGCCGGATTCACCAACTATACGAACGCCGCGCTCGCCGATGGCTTCTCCCATCATCCCGGCGCATGGAACGCCGACGGCACGGGCAACGTGAGGTTCTTTACTCACCCCCTCGCCGATGAGTGGCCAGAGCGACCAGCCCCGATCGTGCAAACTTTCAGCGGCCCCACGATGGGCTCGAAGTACAACGTCACTGTCGCCGGCTTGCCGCCGCTCGTCACAATTAAAAACCTGCGAAACGAAGTTCACACCCGCCTCGGCCAAATCAATCTCGAACTTTCTACCTATCTGCCGCAGTCCGAAATCTCGCAATTCAACACGCACGAGTCGACCGACTGGTTCCCCGTGTCGGCGAACGTCGCGCGACTCGTCGAGTACGCGCTCAAACTGTCGGCCGACTCGAACGGCGCCTTCGATCCCACCATCGGCCCCGTGGTGAACCTGTGGGGTTTCGGCCCCGAACCGCCACCCGATCACGCGCCAAGTGCCAAACTAATCGCCGCCGTGCTTGAACACGTCGGCTACGACAAACTCGAAGTCCGCCAGAACCCGCCCGCGCTCCGAAAGCGCGATCCGCTGCTGCAACTCGATCTGTCCGCAATCGGCCAAGGCTACGCGACCGACGAAGTCTTCGCTCTGCTCGATGACCTCGGCGTGCACGGCATCCTCGTCGATGTCACCGGCGAGATTCGCACCACCGGCTGCAAACCCAACGGCGCCCGCTGGCGCGTCGCAATCGCCGCTCCCCCTGGAAAGGGCCCAACAAAAAAGGGGGTAGAACGATTTTCTACCGGCCACACCATCGAGCTCGAAGACGAATCCCTCGCCACCTCCGGAAGTACCCACAATTTTTACGAGTTCAACGGCGTGCGCTATTCTCATACCATGAACCCCCGCACCGGCCGCCCGGTCGAGCACCATCTCGTCAGCGTTACCGTCCGCTCGAAACGCTGCCTCGACGCCGACGCCTGGGCCACCACGCTGATGATTTTGGGCCCAGAGGAAGGTTTCAAGTGGGCCGAAGAGCGCAAGATCGCGGCGTTGTTGGTGGAACAAGTGGGTGAAGGTTATCGCGAACGCACCACGACCGCGTGGCATGAATGAGTTAACTTGACTGGAAGACCAGGCGTCGAAGAGGAGTTGCAGTTCTTTTAAAACTATAAGACTAGCTGCGTCCCCTTTTGCCGCTACTTTTGCCGCTCTTCTGGGATGACGAAGATTCGAGCAGGAAGGAGCAGCGTTGCTAACTTACCAGGAGTTTCAGTTGGGATGATGTACTACAGCGGACAAGGTGAATTCGGTTATCCCTCCGCGTCAGAGATTATTGGCGCCATTCAGGATGCAATTGACAGAATACTAGAAGACGAAATAGTACCGAGAAAATGAAATCACATCGTTTCACATCTGCATTTGTGCTGATTATCAGTTTCGGGTGTACTTACGCTAAGCACGAAGCCAAGCTGGTCGCCGCTAGTGTGGATCAACTTTCTGAGCAACTTGAAGACGATAAGGTTGCTGTAAAGTTAAACCATGTATCTGCGGAAATGAAACCCTACTATGAATCATTCTTGATTCCACAGAGACAAAATGTGTTGGGTTTACTAAAGGCTAAAGGTGCGGCCGCACTCCGTCCTCCTCTCTTGGTGTCCAGCTTCATTGATAGAAACAAGGCCACTGCTCAAGAGAAACTTGTGCAAGGTTCCATAGCGTCACGGTATGATAACTACATGCAACTCAGTTGGCTTGAAGTCGGGCATGATGTAAGTGGGTTCTACTTTGAACTTCAGAGCGATCAATTGACAGATAAGAAGCTTTACTATTTTAGGAATGTGATCGATCAGACAGAACGCGAGTTCAAAGAACTCGCAAAACGCGGATGCTTACGGGACGATACGCTATTCTTTTCTGACAACGAAGGGGATCGTAAACAACGATTGTTGAAATGGCCGAGCAAGCTAAAACGAGCTTTAATCGATGATCATGGCGATGTTAAGATGGGACTGATATTGAAGGATGGATCACTGACTCCAGCAGGGCCGGTGTTCTATGCTAACTATTGAATGGGGAGAGAACGGGACGCAGCTCTACTCAAATCTGTCCCCATTTTTCGCACATTTGATTCGAACAAGCGAGATTCGCTGATCGATTATCTCACCTGCGCCTCATAAATCAAGAACTGATTCTCCTGCGTCACGAACTTCGCGCCCAGTTCTTTCAGCACCCGCTCGCGAATTGCGTACCGGCCATCATCCTCCGGCAACCATTGGGAGACGATCCAATACGCCGCACCGGAGGGCAGCGCACCAACAAACGCATTCACCCGCGCCGGAATTTCCGCCTGCCGATCGGTGCGAATCGGAAAACTCTTGAACCGCTGGGGCTCGCTGAAATACTCCAGCGCTTGCCGCATATAGTCAGACGCCACCAGGACGGGACGTTCCGGCGAACCGCGCTCGTTGAGCAGCGCCACCACCGCCCGCGCATCCTCCTCCGCATACCGCGCATCATACAACTTGTTCCACCAAGCGCACCCCGCTACGCCGACCAGCAAGATCAGTGCCGCCTTACCCACCCAACCTGGCCGCGCGGCGCCGGCGCCCAGCGCTACCGCATACGGAATCGTCAGCCATGCGTAGTAGCGGAACACAAAACTGTTTCCCGTGAAACAGTCCAGGAGCGCGAACGCCGGAACCACGGCGAGCAGCGCAACCAGGGTTAGCGTGCGAATGCGCCGATCAGCGAACTGCCCCAGCCCCAGCGCGAACAACGGCACACACGCCAGACCGACAACTCCCAGCCACGGCGCCATCTGCTTGATTCCTTCCTTCGCCGGAATCGAGCGCAGCTCGATCATCGATGGCCCCACCGTGAACCCCGCCGCCTGCGCGAAGTACAGATAGCCAACCGCTTCTGCATCTGCTTTCGCATACAACTTCTCGTGCTGCAAATCGCGCAGCGCTTGCAGCAAGATCAACGGCGCCGGCGCAAGCAGCAGCGCCGCTGCCAGCGTGCCAAGCGCCGCGGGCCGCCAACCATCCCGGGGGCCAGAGACAATCACCGCCGCTAGCCACAACAACACCATCAGCGGCGCCGCGTACCAGTGCGCCCAAATCGCCGCCGCCATCGCCACGCCGCAACTGAGCCAATTCCACCATTTTCCCTCGCGAATCACCTCGAGCGTTCGCCACCACGCCACCGCCGCCAGCAGCACGAAGAGCGCATACGCCCGCCCTTCGCGACAGAAATGAATGTGAAACGGCGAGATCGCCAACACCAGCGCCGGCCAATTTTGCTTCGCCTCTCCTAGCGACAGCGCGCCGATTCGCAGCATTACCCCTACCGTCGCTACGCCCAACACCACATTCAACCACCGCGCGGCGCGTTCATCCCCCCACATCCGGTTCCACGTGGCGAGGGTCAGTCGGTACAGCGGCGGAAACAAATCATCATCCCGATCCGCAATGATGTCCGCATAGGGCCGCCGCGCGTCGAGCAGTTCCGATACCTCATCCGCCGTATAACCCGTCGCATGTAGATTCCACCCGCGCAGCGCAAACGCCAGCAGCACGATGCTGAGCCCCCACCACAACCGCGCTGGATTGTCACTCTCCGCCATCAATCACACTCACGTTAGCCGGCAGCGCCCCGCTGCCGTGTTGTCATAACTCCATCCTAATCTCTCACCCAAACGCCGCCGCAAACCGCGCCGCAACTTCCCCCGGAATCTCCCGCCGCTTCGGCGGCTCCAACCGCGCCGGAACCGCTATCCGAATCGCATCCGCCGATCCAAACAACCGCTGCGCAACACGCTGAATCAAATCCCCCGGCCGCTGGCAGAACTCTTCATACGACACCTGCCAGAACCGTTCCGACCCTAGCCGAGCTTGTTGATCCGCCACGACCCGCTCGAAGAATCGCACCTGCTCGATCACCGATTCCACCGGATCACTCGGTTCAACGAACGTGGGATCAACACTTGCCGCTGTTAGTCCGTACGGTTGAGACAAGTCGCCATGAATATCGGTCCGGGCCCGATAGAGCGAAGCGGCCAGCGCTTCATTCCGGCGCATCAGACAGATGAACATGGCCTGCGGAACCGCCTCCGCCACCACGTGCGCAAGCACATTAAGACTATTGTTCTTACAACACAGTGGCCGCCTAAACACCTCATCCGCCGCCGTGAAAAACTGCCGCATTGCGGCGCGCTGCTTCTCGCTCAGAGCCAAGTTGGGCCGCGTGCGATCATCACCGAACCAGCTGTCCCAAATGCCGAGCGCGTCACATGTCCCGCGCAGCCCGCTCGTCTTCCCATAAAAGCTGTGCAGATCATGCGGCGCATCCGCCCGCGCAAGCCCGCTCCACTTACTCGCCACCAGCGGCGCTCGCGGGAACATCGTCACCACGTTCGACAAATACGCCACCGGCAGCGAAGACACCAGCGCTTGATAGACGACCGTCGTCCCAGCGCGCGGCGGACCACATACAAGAATCACCGGATGCGGCTGGCTTCGCGGACTCGCGCCAAGTCTTCGCTCCACCGGCGCGAGCGCAAGATCCAGTGGCGTCGTTACCACGCCGAGCGCTGCGAACGCCATCGCCTGTAGCGCCGCGCGATCTCCTGTTCGCACGAGCCGCCGCGCAAGCTGAACCGGATGACGAAAATGCGCCGGCACATATCGCGAAAGAAACTGTGCCATGTGCCCGGTCCCAACAATCACCGCGTGTCAAGCGATTTATAGCCACCGCTTAGAAAACTTTATTGTCAATCCCAATTTGTAGCCACCCACAAAAATGTTTCACGTGAAACATTCTCCATGAGCCCGCGACGCTCCTCGGGAGAGATCCGCGAATTGTTCCACGTGGAACAATTTCCTTCACGATGTCTCCTGCAAATTGTTCCACGTGGAACAATCTGACGAAGCACGAGTTCCCAACCGCTCCGCCGCAAGATCCGCGTGCTCTTGCATGGTGACGACCCGAAATTGGCGCCCGAATTGGTCCAACAACTCACACGCAATTCGCACCTTCTCCGCCGATCTCATCCCCATGGTCGGAAAAAACGCCAGGTCGCCATCGTCATCGCTTCCCATAAAGTCGAGCGGATGGAGCAGGAGCGATGGTTCAACTCCCGCGAGCCGGCACATTCCGAGCGCGAACTCCAAGTACAACTTCGCCAATCTCGGCGACCGCTCCGCCAAATAAAGCAGGTAGCTCAAGTGGAGTGGCGCTTTGATGAGGGGAATGGTGGTGACCGGAATTTCGAGCAGCGGCGGTTCAATCTCTGGTAGCCAATACGGCTTCAGCGGCCGAAAGCCTTCCGCCCAACCGCCGAACAATTTCTTGCGCTGGGCCCGCTCCTCCGGCGTTAACTTCGCCGTGAAGAAGTAGTACATTCTCGCAAGGGGACCGATGAAGGTCGGAAACGTCGAGGCATCATACTTGTATCCGCGAGCCGCTAAGGTGCGATGAACCTCCGCCGAAAAACTAAAGCCTGGTCCGCGAAACCCAATCGGCTTGCGACCCGTTGCGCGCTGAATTGCCGTTTCAGCCGCAGCGATCTCGGCGTCGATCTCGTCCGGCGAATAGAGATGCAACCACGGCTCGTGCTTGAACGAGTGATTGCCAATCTCATGTCCCGCCGCGGAAAGCGAAGCAAGCGCTGATTGATTTCCATCAATCACCGCATCTTGGCCGACAACGAAGAACGTAATTTTCCAGTTGCGTTCCACCAGCAGTTCCAACACCCGCGGGATGACGACCGGCAAGTACGTAGGATACTGCTCCCAACCGGCGTCGCCGTGCGTTTTAAGATACGACCACTTGTTATCGAGGTCCAGCGACAGACTAGCGAGCGGCTGCGACATAACGAGTTGGGTTGGCCGATGACCGTTCCGATGCGGCGGAGAGTTGAGGTAAGAGTTCCGTTTGAAAGGCGTGATCGGCAAGTTCCAACACTTCGTTCACGTTCAGCGTTCCCTTGGTAATGTGCGCTGAGTTAATCGCCCACACATTCCGCACGCCGGTCGCAAAGTTCGGCAACTGGCTGGTGTAATTGAGCGTTGGTAACGCCATCACTTGCTTCGCGCGTGCGACTTGAAAAGCTAACACATCCGAGCGAGTGAACTTTGGATAAATTCGCTCCAGAGCCGAGATGAATTGCTCCTGGATCTCGGCGTCACTCTGACTCCAAATCACATCATCCGCCGCCGCATAGCGCGGCAGATAGACGAGATGCTTTCCGCCGAGTTCCGCGGGACTGACGAGCGCCGTCATCTCAATCACCGCGGTGAAGGGACAAGGCCGATCGGTAATATTAGTAACGTAGTACTTCGCCAGCGGTTTCTTCAGCAGCACTGATGCGCAAGCGACACCAAGATACTCAATCCCTTCGTGCTTCGCCCGCTGCGATGGTGGTAATCCATCACATGCTTTCACAATATGCGCCGAGGGTGTGGTAAACACGACACGATCAAACTCATCGCTCGTGCCTTGCGATGAGACCTGCACTCCGTCGGCGATTGATTGAATTCCATCAACCGGCGAACCGGTGCGGATGTCCACGCCCGCCGAGGTGAGCATCCGCGTGAAGCGCTCCAGCACGCGTGCATATCCGCCCGGCAAGTAGCCGAACATTTCCTTCTTCAGGCCCGATTGCCGAGCGCGATACATCCGGGCGATCGTCGCCCAGATAAACGCGGCCGACGTGCGCCGGTAACTTTCGCCGAGCTTTGCCAAGAGCAGCGGTTCCCAGATCTTCTCGAACGTTTTCTTGCCCGACCACTTGCGGAGCCAATCGCCGACTAAGATGCTCTCAAGCGGCAAGCCGTCGCGAATCTTCGAGCCCCGCAGAATCGTGGCGCCGAGGCGGAACTTACTGACGAGACCAAGTGGTGGAAAGCGCAGAAACTCCACGCCATTCGAGAGCGAATGGAGTTTGCCGTCGGTATAAAAACCGGTCTTGGTTTCCACCCACCGCATCTCCTGTTCGACATCCAGCTCGCGTAGGAGTTCTCGCAATCGCAAGTCCGAAAGCAATGTGACGTGATAGAACTTGTCCCACGTCACTTCGCCCAACTGCCACGCGCCGGCGAGTCCACCAATCGACGGCGCCGCTTCGTGGATCGTTACGCGCTGGCCGGCTTGCGCAAGGCGTTGGGCTAATCGCAGACCCAACATGCCGGCGCCGATGATTGCCCACTTCAGTGGCGGCGATTGTTCGCGGCTCACGTTCATGTTTGTGAACTCACCATCGCATCGAGTTCCGTCACGGCACCCGCTTGAAGTGCGTAGCGCCGCTCGCACTTCGGACAAGCGAACTCACCGCTTGGTCCTGCTTCACCCGCCGACCACCGCGCGACCGGCGCCCCGCAGCGGCATACGCAGCCAATGCTTCGCGCCGGGCTGCCGATGGCAAGGTGAAAATCGCGCACATCGCGCGTCACAACGCTCCCCATGCCAACCATCGCAAAGCGGCCGATGCGTAAGTTGCTTCCCACCGTGCAACCGGCGCCGATCGTTGCGCCGGCGGCGACTAGTGTGGTTTGGGTCTCTTCATCGGGGTCCGAGCCGCGCAGCGACTTTAGATCAGGTGTCGTCGCACGGGGAAAGACATCGTTGGTAAATACCGTTCCCGCGCTAATCATCACGCCATCTTCAATTGTCACACCGTAACAGATGTAAACCATTGCGTTGAGCTTCACGCGATTGCCAATCTGCACATCGTACGCGATGTAACTCTTTTCACCGACGATACACTCCTCACCAAGCGTGGCGCCATGGCGAATATGCACGCTATCCCACACGCTAGTTCCTGCGCCCAACGTGACGTTAGTTTCAATGATGGCGGTGGGGTGAATGCGAACGGACATAACGGAAGTGGAAAGTCAGAAGTATCGAAAGGTGAAAAGGTCCAAGGATGTGAGGATCGTTCAGTTGGGCTTGCATATCAAAGTCTAACTCTTCGAACTTTCCACCTTTCGACCCGTTGCTTCACGCTTCAACAGGTTCCCATTGGCGGTCGGCCAGCGAGCGATACACTGCTTCGATCACGCGGACGGAAGCAAGCGCGTCTTCGGGAGTGACTAACAATTGCTCAGTACCGCGGATGGCGCCGCTGAAGTTTTCGATCTGGTTGCGGAACGCGGCGAACTTGTCGTAGCCCTTGCCGAAGACGGTCCACTCGGCGTCACCCGCGCGGCGGTACTTCGATTCTTTCCAACCGACTAGGAGCAAACCGGCGCTGCCGTAGAGCGCGATGAAGTACGGCAGTTCCTTGCCGACACTCCACGAGAGATCAACACTGCCCATCACTCCGCTCTTACTACGCAAGAATACTTTTGCGGTGTCTTCCACATCAAGGTCTTGGATCCGAGCGCCTTCCATTGCTTGGACTTCGACGAGTTCGCCGAGTAAATACCGGGCAATGTCAAGCGAGTGCGTTCCGTTATCGATCAGCACACCGCCGCCGGAGATCAGCGGGTTTGAGTTCCAGCGCTTTGACATATCCACCCGACCGGAGAAGACATTGTCGAACAATACCGGCTCACCAATAGCGCCGGACGCTAACAACGACTTCGCTTTTGTGACGTCCTCGACGTAGCGAAACTTCGACGCCATGGTGAACAACACGTCGGCCGCCTTCGCGCCCGCGATCATTTCTTCGGCGCTCTTGGAGTCAATCGCCAAGGGCTTTTCGCACAACACATGAATGCCATGCTTGAAAAGCTGCTGACAGATTTCCGGATGCGTCGCCGGCGGTGTGCAAACCAGCGCGGCGTCGAGATCCATCTCGGTCGCCATCTCATCGGCCGAAGCGAACGCAGCACAGCTTTGCGTTTCGGCCATCGCGCGAGCGGCGTCGAGATTGCTATCGGCAACCGCCACTAAGGTCGCCCGATCCGTTTGCTGAAAAGCGGTGACGTACGCCTGCGCAATCGCGCCGGCACCGACGAGGCCGAACCGCACGGGCTGATCAGTTTCGGGATTAACCATTGGTCAGTTCCTCCACAGTGCGGCGCACGACATTCGCAACGCCTTCCACATGCGCGGCCGTGTAACGTTCGTTGAGCGGCAAGACGAGCACGGTCGCCAGTGCTTCATAAGTGCCGGCGTACTTCTCGCGCGAGTAATCAACCGCTTCGGGCCGCGCGAGCGTGAAGGGGAAGCGGCTCTCGCCGAAGGTGCGTTGATCACGGATGACTTGGCACTCGAACGCTGGCTTCACGATGTAACGCGGAGCGCAGAAGACGCCCTGCTCCTTGAGCCGCTTGGCGAAGGCATCGAGCCCACCGTTCAGTTTACTTGAGTCCACGCGCAGCGAATACTTCCAGTAAGTATGCTTGTTGCCGGGATGGACGCGCGGCGGTGAAACGCCCGGCAAGTCTTGGAATGCTTCGTCCCATGCCGCCGCGATTGCAACGCGACGAGCGACAAATTCATCAAGCTTTTCGAGCTGCGCAAGCGCCACTGCGCCGGTCAGCTCGTTCATGCGATAGTTCGGCGCCAGGAAATAGTGGTCTGGATTCGGGTCACCATAACCCCACGCTTTGTTGACGAACAAGTACATCCGGCGAGCGTAGTCGGCATTGTTGCTAATACATAAGCCACCTTCACCGGCGGTAATGTGTTTGCCTTGTTGCAAGCTAAAGCAACCGATGTCGCCGATCGTGCCCAGCTTCTGGCCTTGGTACTCGGCGCCAAAGCATTGAGCGCAGTCTTCGATGACCGCAATGTTCTTCGCTCGAGCGAGTTCCATGATCTCGTTCATTTGGCACGGGTTGCCAAAGAGGTGTGTGACCATGATTGCTTTGGTTCGCGGGCTAATAACTTTTTCGATGGTCTCAGCCGTGACGTTGTAAGTGTAGGGATCAACGTCCGCGAAGAAGGGGATTGCCGACTGATAGAGGATCGGCGTTAATGCGCCCATGTCGGTGATACTGGTGGTGATGATCTCATCACCCGGCTCGGGATCAACCGCAGCGATCGCCGTGTGCAGTGCGGCGGTGCCGTGCGAACTGGCCGTGCAGTGCGTGGCGCCCATCAGTTGAGCGAACTTCTTTTCGAGCGATTTGACACACTCACCCTTGGTGCTGGTGAGTGTACCGGACTCGATGACTTGCGAGAGCTTAAGGATCTCCTCATCCCCCATCTCGCGACCTGTTGAGTCTTGATCAGACGGAAGCACCAACTTTTCTGGTGCTGACTTGAGTAGTGTTGACACTGACGTACCTCAAATAGTGTAGTGACGGAACAAATGTTGTTAATATTGACTGTTTTACCACGTCCCGCGCTCCGCTAGCGCTTCGCGGCTAAACTACGCTTGACATTGTCAAATAGACGCTGCGAAGGAATGCGGGCCAGTAGGCGGAGATGGGCCATCGTCGTACGGGCGAACCGCATTTTGGAAAAGCCGAATTGGCGGGGGCGTAGTACGGCGGGGTGTTCAACAACGCAGCCACCGCGACGCTGAAGGTTCCATAGTAATTCGGCCACTCCGACGAAGCCACCTTGTCTTGGTTCACAGGCGAGAATTGCGGCGCGGTCGTACACCCGGAAACAACACGTGTAACAATTAAGCCGCTGCGGCATCACCACGGCGTAGAGTTGTGACGCTAGTTTTGATAATCTGATCCGCCACGCGGGGACGTTCTCCACGGCGCCGAGCGGGTGATAGGGCGAAGCGGTGACCATTTTAATCTCTCCCGTCACCAGCGGCGCCATCTCGGCCAGCAGGGTGGGATCGTACGATCCGTCCGCATCGATCGAAGCAACCAGTGGTTGCGCGGCGTGACGAATGCCGGTGAAGATCGCTGCGGCGACACCGCGATTGACGCCGTGTTGTATCAATCGGAAGCGTTCATCGCCTTCGATCTCGGCGATCACCAGTGCGGCGGTTTCATCGGCGCTGCCGTCATCGACGAGCACGAAGTCGAGCGTGAGCTCATCGGCCAAGTTGTGCGCGAGGCGGCGGAGGTTCGCCATGATGATAGCGACCCCTTCAGCTTCATTGTACATCGGCACCACAACGGACAGCCCAAGCTGTACACGCTGCGATTCCGTTGTCGGGTTGGCAGTGAGGGTTGCGGTTGATGAGTTCATTGAAGGGAGAGAATAGGGGAAGCGAATGTCTTTATCAGCCGCTGGGCGCTAGCCCCCCGGTCGTGTGAGTTTTCGGCTTGTCTATCTATTCGAAGCGACCAGACGCTAGCGCGTGGCGGCTGATGGGCTGGATTCCACGAGTTGAATGGCGCCACCGCGACGCTGCATGAGGTCGCGCATCCAGTGGTACAGGAAGGGGGGGTTTTGGACTAAGTAGCGGCGCCACAGGCGGCGGGGTTCCATGGTGAGGCGGAAGAGCCATTCAAGTCCGCGTTCTTGCATCCAGCTGGGGGCTTGGGCGAGTTTGCCGGCGTGAAAGTCGAAGGCGGCCCCAACGCCTAGCAGTACGCCGTGGTTTAGGCGCGGCGCCAGTTCGTGCATAAACAGAATCTGCTTGCCGCCGCCGAGACTGACCCAGCCGTAGTCGGCTTCGAGCTCGCGCAGTTGGTTAGCGATGTCATCGTAGGCGGCGGCATCGAGCTTGTTGAACCAGAAGTCGATCTCGCCGATCCAGTTTACTTCGCTAAACTTCCGCTGCACGCCGGCGCGAGAATCGGGGACGCCGGCGAGCAACACGTGCCGCTTGGCGGCGATGGTGGGATTGCGCAGGGCTTTTTCCATCAACGTCGGACCGTACACGCGGCGGCGGATGTTGTGGCCGACGGAGCGCATGGCCCAGACGATCGGCGCGCCGTCGGGCACGTTGAGATCGCTCGCTTCCATTGCGGCGGCGAACTGGGGATCGTGCTTGGCCATCATCGCGTCAGCGACATTCGCGGCGCAGAGATACCGGCCACGCAACTCACCGGTGGGTGAATTAACCGCGTCGATCAACCAGTTCACAGCTTGGGTATAGTCGCACACTTCAAACCGCACGCCAATAACGCGCTCGGAAGGAATTGTGGTCGGGGCAACCGTTGGTTCGCAAATCGCTGACATTACTAGGGGTGATGGGCGAGAGGTGAGGATTCAGGAGGGACAATGGTCGAGCTTGGCAGCGGTTACTGGCAGCACTCGGGAAGGAATTGCGTTGCGCTGTGCATGCTGTCGAGCGCGGGTGTAAATCTGGTGGAGCAGTTCGTAGTTACGTTCGGGGGTGTAGAGCGTTTCGTACTCACGACGGCAGGCAGCGCGCCACGTCGCCATCTCGTTCGCGGGCATTGCGAACATGTGGTTCACTTTCGTAGCGAGGTCTTGCGCATCGCCGGGGGTGAACAACAAACCCGTACGATTTTCGGTCACGACTTCGGCCATCGCGCCGAGGCGGGAGGCGATCACGGGTGTACCAGTGGCGAAGGCTTCGATCAGCGTGCGACCGAAGGTTTCATACCAGAGGCTCGGCATCAAAAGGCACTTGGCGCGGCCGACGATGGGGAGCGCGTCGTTAAGCCGCAAGCGGCCGAGAAACTCGACATTGGCGTGTTCGGCGGCGAAGGCGCGGACCTTGGGTTCTTCGGGGCCGTCGCCGATGATTTTTAGTTGGGGGGCGTTCGGCATGGAGCGCCACGCACTGATAATCGTGTCGAGACCTTTCTCGGGTGATAAGCGGCCGACGAAGACTGCGTAATTCCCTTCACCCGGTCCACTGCTTTCCTGAAACCATCCGGGATCGGGCGTGACGCAATTCGGTTTGACGAAGACTCGCTCGGAAGGCAGACCAGCGGTCGCGAGTTTCTGTTTGGCGAATTCGGTCAGGGTGTAGAAGGCGTCAACATCGCTATGCCACACACCTCGAACTCGGTTCGAGGTTTGCAGCGTTGCAATGACTGCACTTCCGGCAGCGCTGCCGCGGTAACACTTATGCAGCACGGCCGGCCACGCGAAGGTTTTGCCGACGCATTTCTCGCAAACGGCGCCGTCGCGCAACAGATAACCACCGGCGCACAACAAGCGATAGTTCCGCAGAGACTGGACCACTGACACGCCGCACTTGCGGGCCGCGCGATACGCAGAGGGCGAAATCAGCGGGAAGGTGTTAGTGCAGTGCAGAATGTCCGGCCGCTCGCGGGTAAGCAGTTCGGTCAACTCACGATACGTCTTGCGGCTGAAGAGCGAATCGCGGGCCACGCCGAGCTTTGACGCGCCGTCCACTTCATCGTTGTGGCGCGTGTAAGTGATGACTTCATCGCCGTGGGCGCGTAACAGTGCGACTTCGTCTTCGAACGATTGGTCTTCGCCGCCGCGAATCTGGTAGTAGTTGTGACAGGCGACGATCTTCATGGCGACGCCTCCTGGGCTGCTTCCACTCGGCTGCCGCGGTGCATCATGCTTTTGGCGAATGAGTCGGACTGAATCGCGCTCGGCAACAGGGCTTGCAGGGCGAAGCGAGCGTAACCTTCGACGCGGCGCAGGCGGCACTTGGCAGCCAAGAGCGCGGCATCATTGCCGGTAAGCTTGGAGAATGCAGCGGCGGCGCCAAACCTCGCGCTGCCGTGGGCGAGTCGGGCTACGAGGCTAGTGAACAGTTTTAGTCGGCCCCCTTCTTCCAAATCGCGACGGGCCATCGTGACACCGTGCCGTTGGGCGGTGCGCTCGAGGTACGGGCCTTCAAGTCGGTTCGCAGGAATCAAATGATGCACCAGCGCGGTCGGCACGAACCACGCTTCAACGCCGCTGCCGATGAGCCGATTGAAGAAGTTGGTGTCCTCGCCCCCTTCCAGCCAATTGTTGTTGAAGCCGCCGAGTTGCCGGATCACGCTGCGGTGAACGAGCACATTGCCGGTGGTGGGGAGAAAAGTGCGCGAGTACCGCTGTGATCCGGCTCCGCCGTGGGATTCGCCGAGCAGCTTGCGGCAGTACGGATGGAGGGATGGGATTTCATCAGCTTCAATCACCAGGTCGCGCGCTCCGCCAACGCACTTGAGACTTCGCGACTGCGCCTCACGATGCAACGTGAGTAACCAATCTGGTTCGGCCAACTGGTCGTCATCAAAGAATGACACCCAATCGCCCTGCGCTTCGGCAAGGCCGCGGTTGCGCGCGAAGGGCAAGCCTTGGCGGGCTTCGTAGGCGTAGCGGACGGGAAAATCAACGGTCGCTGCGAATGTTTCGACGGTCGCGCGGGTCTCATCGGTGCTGGCGTTATCGACCACCACGATTTCGCGCGCGAATTCGCCATCAGTCTGCACTTGCGCCAGACTTTCCAGCGCGCGCAACAGCACCGGCGCACGGTTGAACGTGGTGATGATGATGGTCACTAGGTCGAGCTTCGGCGGGGCCAACACGGGACTCAAACCAGCGTCTCCGGAAGGACGGAACGAGACACATCGACTCGGCACATGCACGCGATCATGCTGAACGCGGAGAAGGCCGAGAGCCCGACCCCCGCGAACTTAGACTCCGCAAATCCATGCACGAGTGACAGCAGCAACAGAGAAACCGCGAAGACGTATTCGGGCGAGTTCGAAAGGCGGTAGGCCGCGAGCGCCCGGCGAAGGCCGAGGAAGATGATCGTCAGATAAAGCACCAATCCAATGACTCCAAGCGCGAGCACGAGATCGATGTAGACCGAATGCCCCGAGGGAATGTGCCAGAAAAATTGATCCGAAATTTCTTCAATGTTGTCGGCCGTCCAAAAGCCGGAGAAGCCGTGACCAAGCCACGGGCGGGTGCTCGCGCGGTCGATCAATTCTGCCCACAGCGGTAACCGGCCGGTGAGGGACGTGACGTGTTCTCCGCGGCCAAGTGAAGCAGCGTTACCGAAGCCTCGAGCGCCGGCGCTGCCAGTGGCGCCGAGCGCCAAGAGCCCCAAAGCGAGCGCCGTCAAACTGCCCAGGACGACCAGACCGCGTTTGCCGCTGCTGGTTCGCAGGAGAGCACCCAACGCGAGCGCGGCCAGCACGGCCGCAAGCCCCGTTCGCGATTTGGTGAGCAGTAGAAAACCGAAGCTGCTGCTGAACACAACGAGGCCCGTGAGCGTTTCCCAACCTGGCTTACGTCCGCGCAGAAACATCGCCGCGAGCCCTGCGAAAGCGCAGTAGAGGCCTTGCTCATTGGGGTGGACGGTGCCCGAGAAGCGATAGTGAGATTTCCACGGAGTAAAGCTGCCTAGCGAGAATTCCACCAGCACGCCGTACATGATGAATGAAAACGCGACGCCACCAATCGTGATCGCCACTTCTCGCAAGGAAAGCTGTTTAGTGAAGCCGAGCACCGCGCTCATAAAGAGCACAAAGATGACCAATTTCCGCGCGGTGAACATTCTGTCGTCGGCCCACAGCCCGCTCGCCAACACCCAGGCCATGTAGGCGATGAGTACCCACCACAAGGCGCCGTGCGGACGGGTGGCGTTGGGCTTCGGCCAGAAGAATGCGAGCAGGCCGCTGCCACCTAGCAGCAAGTAGCCGACGGCGCTGTGCATCGTGACGTCGCGCTGCCGGTCGGCTGCTTTGTTTTCGCTACGGTGGAATTGATTCTCTTCCGCTTCAATAGTGGCGATTGCGGCCGCCGACTGAAAACTGATGAGTGCGAACGACGAGCCGATCACGAGGCCAATCAGGCAACAGAGACCAGTGCGGACGCTCCGCTGGCTGGTGGTCCAAGCGGGCGCCGAGAAGGTTCCCGCGTGCGAAGTGATTGCCGTCATCGGAGGTCCTCCGCACGAGCGGCACGAAGTTCCCGCTCAAACAACCAGTACGCCGAAATCGCCCCCACCAAGTTGCCGAGCAGCATCGCCCACGCGGCGCCGGCGAGGCCGTAGTGGAGGGTGAGCCACGGCGCAGTGGCGGCGGTGACGGCGAACGTAAGACCTTCGATCCAGGTGTTACCTTGCGGGCGTTCGATGGCGGCGAGGCCGTTGGTGGCGGCGATCGCGAGGCTGGTGAGCAGCGTGTTCACGCCCATCAGCAGCACCAGCAACCACACCTCCTGCGGGCCAGGGCCATACACTAGGGCAAAGAGTTTGTCACCCACCACAAAGTACAATCCGCACAGGCCGCCGCAGAGGAGCAGGAAGACCCAACTCGTGTGCCTCACCGCGCTGCGGACCGCGGGGGCGCCGCCGGAGAGGAACGCCCGCACGGCGATGGGCCGAAAGTAGTTGTTCACGCCGCGAACGAAAATCCACGACAGCCCCACCAGCGTAATACAAGTGGCCAGCACTCCCGCGGCAGCTTCGCCCAGGTAGCACCATACAATCCACGGCATGATGAAGCGGCTTCCCTGCCCCAGCGTGCGGGCCAGCACCAGCCACTTGGAAAAGTTCCACATCTCGCGCACGTCAGCCGCCAGGGCTGCACGCTCGACAACGAAACTCGGCCGCATTCGCACGAGCCACCAGCCGCAAGCGATGAGCGACGACACACCGAGCGCCAGGAAACAGGTGGTGACGTTCACCACGCCGAACCACCAGCATGCGCCGAGGAGCGCGACCTGCACCAAGAGCGTGGTGAAGTCGATGATCGTGGCGCTCACGATATCAAAATGCGCGAAGGAGACACTACGGGCGAACTCGCGGAAGGTGGTGGGCGCCATCACGAGCGTGGCGGCCAGAAGTGCGAGGCCCAAGTGCTGCGTGGAGGCTTCGCCGCGCGACATGCCCCACGCGATGCAGCCGAGCGCCCAGAGCAGGGTGAGCAGTGTCGCGACGCCGCAAAAGCTAAGCGAGATGACAATCGAATTGCCGAGCCAACTGCGGAGCGCCACCCCGGTGCGGCGGTAGGCGTACACGAGGTACGACGATTCGATCAGCCGCTCTTGCACTGCAAAAGCGAGCAGGATGGGGGTCATCGCCATCGAGTAGAGGCCAACTTGCTCCGAGCCGACGACGCGCATCAGCAGCACCATCCGCAGCAGCGTGGTGGCGCTGGAGACCGCTTGGCAGAGGACCGTGAGCACGCCTTGGCCGAGGCCTTGGCGACCAGTGGTGGGGAGGCCCTGGGCTTCGCTGACTTCCTCCCCGCGCGCGCAGCCGGCGGCGACTTGCTCTTCGGCAAGGGGCGTTTCCGGCGGCGGGACGGGGAGGGTGAGCAAGGTAGTGATCGGTGATTGGTGATCGTTGATCGGGACGACTAGGGGGCGATTTCGGAGTGGGACCGGACGGCCGTGCGGGGGACGCGGTAGAACTCGGTAATGGTTTCGCTAATTGGGTTTTGGGGTTCGCGTGGTTGATGGTTTTCCATCACTGTGGAGGGTTGGCGGAGACGTTCGCTGAGCAGGATGAGCGTCGCCGGAGCGGTGAGGGCCAGCAGCATTGAACCTGCGAGCAAGAGCAATTTCGAGGGGCTCACCGGCTTGTCTTGCAGCGTGGCGGGCTGCACGACGCTGATGCTGGAGATGCGGCTCCGCTCCAGTTCGCTATCGATGCGGGACTGCTCCAGATTGTCGGCATACTGGAAATACTTGGCGCGGGCGAGTTTCTCGGCGCGCTCGAGCTGGTCGATGCGAATCTCCGCCATGTTGAGCGCCTTCAGGTCCTCAAGCACCGCTTGCTTTTGCTCTTGCCGCATTTTGAGCCGAGCGGCAAAGCCCACCGCGTTCGTTTCTTGCTGTTTGAGCGCCAGCGACAGATCGCGATGGATCGGATTCACATCGTCGGTGGTTTCCTCGCGACTATCGGATTGCTTGTCGACGACGTTCTTAGCTTCCTCGAGTTGCGCGGAGACGGCGACCACGAGCGGGTGACTGTCGTTGTAACGCGCCTTGAGGTCCATCTGTTTCATTTCGAGCGCGTACAATTGCTCACGCAACAAATCGGCCCCGGCGTTCGGCACGCTTTTTCGCATCGCGACGAGCCGCTCCGGCATGGCGGCCAATTGTTCGCGGAGCTCCCTCACGCGGGCTAAGGCCGTGGCGTGTTCTTGTTCGGAGTCGTAACTCGAGAGTTCGATCGCCTGCAACTGACTCTCCAGGCTTTCGCGGCGGGCTTGGATCGAAGCCAGGCCCAGATCGTTGCGGGCGGTGTTGAGCTGCTCGACAGAATCGTCCAGTTGTTTCTTAAGAATCGCGAGCTGGCCTTCGAAAAAATCGCCCGAGGCAGCGTTGCGGTGGATGCGGAGGTACTCGTCGTCGTACTTATCAATCAGCGTGGCGAGAATTTGCTGGGCGCCTTTGGCCGAGTCGGTCTCGTAGGTGAGCGCGATGACCAGCGATTCGCGCTCGGCATCAATCTCCAAGCTTTTTTCAAGCTGAATTATCGCCCGCTCGCGCTGCGTGACGGGGTCGATGCTCCGAAGGGTTTCGACCGCCGCGCCGACCGCGCTCTTGAGAGCGCCCAAAATCGCCGGGGGTTGCTTCGATCCGCCTTCGCCAGGGGGGCCATTGAGGATGAACTCGGGGCCCAGCTCGTCGACCACCAGCGCCGCCAAGTTGCGGCTCTTCAGGACATCCATCGCGGTGTTGACTTCCACTTCGCGACTGCTTTGCGAGAGCGAAATGGTTTCGCCGGTGGTGGCGGTGGGATCGATGCCCACGCTTTCCTTACCAACCTGCAAAAACAGCTTGGCCTGCGACTGATAGGTGCGCGGCAGGAAGATGATAGCCAGGATTCCGCAAGCGATGATCACGGGCGGCAACAGCAAGATCTTGAACTTGTGTCGCCACAAGAGTTGGAGTGCTGAGCCGAAAGTGATGTTAGTTGGAGTGGCCGCCGACATGGAAATGTCCTCACGCGAAACAAAAGTTGAACGCTTGTCTGTATTTGTAAGAGGGGCTTTTTGGTGAGTCGTACGTGTTAGGTCACTAACTCTAATGCTCGCCGCGCGGATCGCAGGGCGGGTTCGGTTCCCCGAGCGCCGAGCACTTGGTCGTAGACCTCGGCGACACGCTGGCCAGTGCGCTCCCAGGCAAACAGTTCTGCACGCTGCTGCGCGGCGCGGCTGAGGCTGAGCAGTTTGGGCGAATCGGTGGCGAGTTCTTCGATGGCGCGGGCGAAGGCGGTGATGGTTGCGCGCGGCGTGCTGACGGGTATCGGCATCGCGCTTGCGGCGGTCATCACGTCGGCCGCACCTTGGTGGTTGAGGCCAATGATCGGCGCCCCGTACGCGAGCGCTTCGAGGAGTCCTGTGCCCGAAGTGTCACGCAAACTTGTGAACGCGAAGACATCGGCCCATTGGTAGTGGGGCAATGTTTCGCGATACGTCGGCCAGCCAACCCATTCCAAACGGTCGGCGATCCCAAGTTTCTGCGCTAGCCGGCGCCACGTTTTCTCGCTGGTCCCTTCGCCGAGAACTCGCAGTTGATACTTCACAGCCGGTGGAATCTGTGCGAGCGCTCGCAGCAGGAGCGGCAAGCCCTTCCAGGTTTTCAGCCGACCAGCCCACAGAATCTTTAGCGGCGCCGCCGGGTCGCGCAGCTCGCGCGACGGGCCGTTGGGAATGTGCAGCGCGGTCTCGAGTTCCACGGGGCACTCGACTTCCAGGCACCGCCGCAAATCTTGCTGCGCGGTGCGCGTGGCGGCGAAGATCGCCGCCGCCGCACGGCCAGCTTGCTTCACCTTGGGGCAATACCGCAACTGGTAGCTGTTGAGCACATTACGAACCGCTTCCCGCACGCCACCCACAACATCGGCCTGGCTCAGATACCGCCACGGGAACCCCTGCGTGCCGCCGACCGGTCCCCACACGAACGGCACGCCCAACTTCCACACGTAACCGGGCTGGCGATAGCCGCAGTAGTTGACCTGATGCACCAACTGAAATGGCTGCTTCTGGTGGAGCGCTTGAGCCACATCGAACACGGCGCGCTGCCACAATTCGTAGCCGTGATAGAAGAGCACGGGGTGCGCGAACAACCACTGACTCAATTTGGTATGCGGAATGGGTACAAAGCGAAGCCGACTCGCCAAGCCAAGCTCAGCAGCTTTGGCGGAGAGATCGCTCAGGTTGGCCCCCGGCCCGCACAGCACTGTCACATCGTGCGACTGGGCGGCATACACCGCGCGGAACCAGCCGATGCGCGACTCCATGCTTGCTTCGGGATGGCACGAATAGGCCACCAGCAGTAGCCGGCGAAGCGGCGCTACAGCATCTTCAGGCGACAACGGTGCAGACGAGACACTTAACATATCGCGGGGCCGAAGTTAGCGAGGCCCCTTACTAAAGACAACCGCCGGCAACGTGGCGGCCACCAGCCGCAAGTCGCACAACGGCGAACGCTCGCGAACGTACCGCAGGTCCATCCGAATCCAGTCGTCGAACGGCACAATGTTTCGGCCGAAGACTTGCCAGAAGCAGGTGATGCCAGGCGTAACATGCAGCCGCCGGCGCTGCCATGGCTGGCACGCCAAGGATTCATCCACCGGCAGCGGCCGCGGACCAACGAGGCTCATCTCGCCGCGCAGCACGTTCAGCAGTTGGGGCAATTCATCGAGGCTGGTTTTCCGCAGCATCCGGCCGATCAGTGTGACGCGCGGATCGTGGGTTAGCTTGAACGCGGGACCATCTTGCTCGCTATACTGCCGCAGCGACGCCTTGAGGTCCTCCGCATCCACTCGCATGGTGCGGAACTTAAGGATTTTAAACCGCCGGCCGCTCAATCCTTCCCGTTCTTGCAGGAAAAACACGCTGCCGGTTGAAGTGAACTTAATGCCGATGGCAATCATCGCGAAGAGCGGCGACAGAATTACCAATCCCCCGAGGGCGGCGGTGACATCGAGCGTGCGCTTCCACAGCGGCAGTGGACGGGCGAAGAGCGCATCGAAACTTGCGGCCCGGCGCCCAGCGCGAGCGGGTTGAGGTGCTTCTTCCGGACGACCCTTGCGGTCTTCGCGCCGCCCCTCCCCGGGATTGGCGCCCCAATTTTCGGGATACACCAGCACGTCGCAGTGCGGGCGTTCACTTCCGGGCGGATACTGATCGCAAATATCGCTGGCCACCTTCCAGGCGCCCGCCTCGTTTGTATCGGGGAGGAGCACGCCGATGCGGCCATCGCGCATCTCGCCCACCGTGTCCGTCAGGCGGAGTCGCCCCTCCAAAAGCAATGCGAGCGCCTGAACATCAGCCGGTGTGCTTCGTTTGCTCGCCAGCCGAATCACAAGGAGCGACAAGGTGGAACCGTTCCGATCGACCCGCATCCGCTCCGCCTCTGCGGAACGTTCAAACGCGTCGGGATCTTGCACGAAACTCACCGGGCAGGACGCGCACCGGCTTACGCCCAACAGGCGCGAAAACAGAGTGGGTAGGAACATGGCTGCTTAAATCAATTGATGGAGGCGGGAGGGATAGCTCTGGCGGGAATCACACGGCCGCACCGAAGTGGGAACAATCGGCGGGTGATTTGGGGGCAGCCGCGTCCATGAGGGCTGCCAGGAGGGAGAGGATAGGTAGCGGTTAGAGGAAGGCTCTTTGGTTAAAGTCGGGAGATCGGTTCAACGCTCCATGCCGCATTCGAATTGTCCGCCTCGGTCAATTCGAGCGCAGCGGGATTGATCGCTCGCAACGCAAGTCCCGTGCCCGTGGGGGGTCACGGAGGAGACTCGGTTGATGATTAATCAAGCAAGCTTGATTCGGCTAGCCGATCCCCTCCGCGGGACTACGTGCTAAGTTGCTGATTATAATGAGGAAACCCGCGTTGTCGATTTACAAACCCGGAATTCCTCGCGAGATTGCGTTTTTCGGTCAGTTGTAACGCCTCCCATTCGGGGGGTGCCCAAATCCCAGGCAAATCCCGCTCAAAGTTAGCGCAGATCCGCGAAAAATCGCATACATTGTGCGTGCTTCCGCAGGTGCGAAGTAGCCCCCGTTGATAGGATATGACCGTGACCCTGCCGCCAGAAATGACGGTTTTGCTGGTGGAATTGGCCAATTCCGCACTCAGTCCTGCGGCGCTGTTTCAGCACGGAACAGCCGAACCGGTTTGGGCGAATAAGGCATTCAAAGCCCTTGCTGCCACCGGCGCTGAGCGTTCACTGCTCCAGATTTCGCTTTCTGAGAGCGGGAGTTCCCCGAACAACAACTCTCCTTGGGAAATCGTTCCCCTTTCGGATCCGCGATACTTCGCGGTTGTGTGGGAGTTCAACTCTCCAAGCAAAACAGAAACTACTCCGACAACGCATTCTTTGCAGATTGACCACCTCACTCAACTCCCCAACCGCAGCGAGTTTCAAGGCCGAGCGGAGCAGTGGATGCGCGAGCGCCACCAGCGGCCGTTCGGGTTGCTCTTCCTGGACCTCGATGACTTCAAGCAGGTGAACGACTCCCAGGGCCACCTCGCTGGGGACGAGCAGTTACGGCACGTTGGCGTGGCGCTCAAGCAGGCGTTGCGTGAAGGCGATTTTGTGGCGCGGTATGGCGGTGATGAGTTTGTCGCCCTGATCGCGGGGGATCCGACGGCCCCCGAGCTTGAACACCTTGCCGACCGGTTGCGTCGGACGATCGAGCAGCATGCCCACATCGGCGCCAGCATCGGCAGCGCGCTGTCGAAAGATCATAGCTCGCTGTCTGAGCTGCTTACTGCGGCCGACCGCGCCATGTACGCGGACAAAAACCAGCACTCGGCCAGCGAAGCGCGGTTGTAGATTTTCGCCAGTTTCGCTAGCTTATTGCGAATTGTAAGGCGCTCGCTTCAAGGGCGCCTAACTTCTTCGCGAAGCAAGGATGCAGGGGGCTGAGACATGAAGCTCACGCGAGTAGCGACGGAAAGCGGTGCGGGCCGGATTGATTGGGCGACTCTCTCGCCCGGGCTGCATGTGGTGGTGAACCGCGACGAACGCGGGGCAGAGCTCCTCTCGCTTGCCGATTCGCTGTTGTGGGGCGACAGTGGCCCGGAGCCGGTGGGGCCCCTGATGCGTGACCGCGTCGGCGGGCTGGTTCAACTCGAGAGCGGCGCTGGCCCCTATCGACTTCGCCGCCAGTGGGCGCCCGAAGGCGTGCGGCACACCATCGCCCGGCTCGATGGCCAAGCCGCCTCGGGTGACGACATCACACGTCTGCTGCAAGGCTTGTCGCCGCGGGTTATAGCGCACGTGTTTGGCGCCGACCTGCGCCAGCGACCGCAACTTTCCGAACTGCTCTCGAGCGAAGCGGCGGCGCAATTCCGCCGGGTTGAAGCGGCGGCGAATCCACGCAGCGCGACGCTAACTAACACTACTGGTCACCACGCTAGCGAACTTTTCGCTCGGCGCGATGAACTCGCCCGCAACGTGGAACAGCAGCTCGCCGACCGCCGGAAAGCGAGCGCTCGGATTGAAAGCGAACTCGTTGAACTTGGCCGACAACTGGCGGCGGCTGACGCGCAGCTCACCACGCTGAACGATGGCCTGCACGCGCTGCAGACGGAACTTTCGTCGCTCGATGCGCGGGTGCGATACACAGAAATTGCTCACGCCGCTCGGCTGGCGGAAGACGAATCGCACGAATCGGCGGGCGCACGCCGGACCGACTCGCTCGACACGCAGATTGATCGCTGGCGGGCGACGCTCTCGGACATCGAAGCTCGCCACGCGCAAGTCCTCGCCCAGCTCTCGCAGGTGCATCCGCACGAATCGTCGCTGGCCGCCTCGGTCGTCGATCAGCGGGCCTGCCTGGCCGTGATTGACCGGCTGATGCGGGATGTCGATGCCGAAGTCTCCCGGTTCGCCCGCTCGAACACCTCCTGGGCCTGCATGTGCCGCGATGCCCACTCGCGGCTGCACCCATTAACCGAAACTCTGGGCCGGCAATTTGCCCGGCTGAGCGAACTGGTGCAGCACCACGAACGGGCCGCCGAAGTGCGTGAACTTACCACCGAAGCAGAAGACCTCCAGCGCTCGCGTGGGGAACTTCGCCAACAACTTGAGCATTTGCTTCAGCGCCGGCAGGATGCCCTGCGGAGCGGCCGTCCTCGCCGTGAAGCGCCGGTGACCGAGCTATCCACTCGGCCGCCACTGGAAGGCGATCCCCGCACTCGCCGATTGGAACTCCAGCGCGAAGAAGCAACCACTTTGCGAGAACGGGACACTCTCGCCAACCAGCGGGATCGACTCCGGCAGCGGCAGGAAGAACTACTGCGGCAACGGAACGACCTCTTGCGTGATCCGGGGCTCACCACTCATCAGCGCGAACTGGAGCAACTGCAGCGCGAGCTTGACCACACGCTGGCGACCCCCGGCGAACGCCCGGCGACGTCTCGTTCGTGGCGGGCGTCGGACGTGCTTGCCAAATTGACCGACGGCCGCATCACGGCGCTGCACCTGCGGGAGAATGGCCGCTCGATTGAAGCCCAAGAACTTTCTGGCCGCCGCATTTTGCTACAAGAGATGAGCGCGGAACTGCAAGACTTGGCGTATTTGGCGCTCAAGTTGGCGATGGTGGATGCTTACGCGTGCCACGGCGCGTCGTTCCCGCTGGTGCTTATTGAACCCTTCGCACGACTGGGTGATGCCCCGAGCCGAGTGCTCGCTGGCGTGCTCGCTGACCTTGGCCAGCGCGGCCGGCAGGTGCTGGTGGCCACGACCAATCGCGCTGCACTCGAACGCTTCCAAAGCTTGGGCGCCGCAATTTTTGAACCGACCATCGCTGGCGTTCTGGTAAACATGGCGCCGCGGTTCGAACCGGAGCTACCGCCGGCGCCAGCGCCTGTGCCGACGACGATTCGCAAGACGATCACCACCACCGACACTTACTTTCTGCGACCTGAAGATGCGATCGAGCGTTTCCCCGTGCCGCTCGCCAATCGCGCGGCGGCATTCGAGCGGGCGCGCATTCGCACGGTGGGCGAGTTACTCTCCGCCGACCCGAGTTGCGTGGCCGAGGAACTCGCCGAACGCGAAGTCTCGGCAGAGCTGGTTTCGCTGTGGCAACTTCACGCGGGTCTCGTCTGCTTCGTGCCGGGGCTCTCACTCGCGGATGCGCAACTGCTGACCGAGCTCGGCGTGCAAACCCCGCACGACTTGGCGCAGCGCACCGCTGCGCAACTGACCGACGCCGCTCGCGAGTGGGCTAACCAAAGTGGGGCGGAAAAATCAACGGACAACCGCTGGCGCGACCAAGTGCGCCGGCTCGATTCCGACCGCGCGAACTCCTGGATTACCGCCGCCCGAAACGAACTGCCGCGGCTCGAACAACAGCCGGTATGGCAATCGTGGCGCCGCCACGCCGATGAACGCCGCGAGCGCACCGCCCGCCGCAGTAGCGGCAGTCGTCGTGGCAGCCGCGCTGAACGGCCGGCCACCCTGAAGCTACGCACCGCCCCCACTGAGCGGCGGAGCAAACGTGACGCTGCCCCCCCGCGCGACGCCAAACCCGCGCGGCGGCGGTTTTATCTCGACCCCACCAGCGATGTTGAACAGGCCCCGTCCATCGGCTCAAATTTGGCCGAGCGACTGAAGAAGTGCAGCATCCGCACAGTCGCCGATTTACTCGCCGCCGATGGAGACCGTCTTGCCGCCGAGCTGAAGCTGGCAGAGGTCGATGGCGCCACGGTCGTTTCATGGCAACATCAAGCGCGTTTGGTCTGCCGCATCCCCGAACTACGCGGGCACGATGCGCAGATTCTGGTGGCGTGCGGCTTCAGCATCGCGGAAGAAATCGCCACGATGAAACCAGCGGAACTGTTGAGTTTTGTCAGCAGTTACTGCGGTACGCCGGAGGCGCAACGCGTGCTTCGCAACGCGTCGGCGCCTGACCTGCAGGAAGTGACGGGTTGGATCGAGCAAGCACGTCATTGCCGGGTGCTCGGCGCGGCGTAGTTCGATTACCTAGCAAGCAACCGCGCACTTCCAGTTCGCGCCCTCGAGTGCGAGCAAACGCTCTTTCATTCGCACCCCTTGCGGCGCGGAGAATCCGCCTAGCTTCCCACCCGCCGGCACCACGCGATGGCACGGCGTGATGAGCGGAGTGCGATTCTTCGCCATCACGCTGCCGACCGCGCGGGCGGCGCCCGGCTTGCCACACTCCACGGCAAGTTGGCCATAGGTCCGCACTTCGCCCTGGGGAATCGCCCGGCACGCGGCAATCACCCGCTGGCCAAAGGGCGTGAGATGCGAGAGGTCCACCGACACGCTTTGGAAATCGACGGTTTCGCCGTCGGCAAATCGGACCAGGTTCTTGCAGAGTCGTTCGGCAAACGGCGCCGATGAAACAGTCAGCCCAATACCGTTGATGGCTAGTACCGCCGCCGCTTCGTTTGGATGCCCAAACGAAAGTCTCACAAGCTGTGCGCCAGCATGTACGAACGCGATGTATCCTAACTCTGTCTTGCAAGTTGCGAGCATTTCCGCCATGGCAGCGCCCTCGAAGATTGCTTCAATAACCGGACCGCCCCGCGGTTCGACGCATCGCCGTGCGTCTTTGACATCGCCACCGCTCGGATTCTATACTTGAGCGAGCAAAAAACCAAGCAAGGGCCCGGAGAACCGATGAACAAATACGCTTCATTAAGCGACGATTTCTACCTGAACCTCAATCTCAATACCGAGATGGAGCTCTCGAGCAGCCGGGAGACCATTCTGCACTTCGCCGAGCAGATGCAGCGGAAGTACCCGCAGATGCGTAATTTCTACGCCCGCGAGAAGGGCGACTTCGTGCTGGAAGAAGACAAGGACGGCGGCAACTACCGGTGGTGTTCCATCGAGCCGCGACGCGTGTCATCGGGCTACGTGAACCCCGCAAAGCTCGAGGATGCCCTCGACCAGCACAGGGCCGTGTTGGAACTGGCACCGTACGTGCTTTCGGTCAGCCCGCTCGACTGCGAAGCGCTCGACGTGATGCTGGGGTTCGACTTTAGTTATCGAGGCAATCATCACCTCTTGGTGGCCGAAGCGCTCGGCCTCTGCCCAGGTTACGACAAGATCGCCTCGATGCCGGGCGCCACGTTCATCAATTACGAGCCCAACTTCACCATCGCGCTCGACGAAAGCTGCCGCACACAGTGCCGAATGGGGATTGAGTGCCGCACGACGCCGTTTCATATTCGCACGGGCGAGTTTCAAGAAGAGCAACTCAGCGTCTACGTCACCGCCCGCCGCTACGGCAGTCTCGACGCGGGGACGACGTATTTAGAAGTGATGGAAGAGCTGGCTACGCTCTGCCGCGAAGTGGTCGATAACTATGTGATCGACGCGGTGCTAACGCCGCTGGCGCGGACGATTGCGCTGCAGTAGATACCGTAGGGTGCGATGAAGCGGAGCGAAATCGCACCTCGAACTTCTCTTCAGCTTGGGGCCGATGGTGCGATTCCATCGCAACCTCCCGTTAGTCCAATAACCGCTTCACGCTGGCAATCAACCTATCCATGGGAAACGGCTTGCGGATGTAATCATCCACGCCCAGCATTTCGGCGTAGGCTTTGTGGCGGCTGCCCTCGTTGGCGGTGATCATAATCACCCGCGGCGGATGCTCCACAGTGCGGCGGAGCTTTTCGAGCACCAAGAAGCCGCTCCGCTTGGGCATCATCATGTCGAGAATCACCAGGTCGGGTGATTCCCGCTCGGTCAGCGCCAGCCCCTGGTTGCCGTCGCGGGCCACCAGCACGGTGTAACCGTTGGCTTCGAGCGCGAGGCGGAGGGATTCGATAATCTCCGCGTCATCGTCGACGAGCAGAATTCGCTTGGCGGCTGCAGGCGCCGTCTCTTTTGCCATACGAAGAAACCTTGTCTAAACGCAACCAAGGGTCGCGGAAAATTGCGTGAATCAGCTTCGGTAGCCTAACCCTTTGACGCACATTTGGCTACCGGGGCGCCCGTAGGTTAGGCTTTCTACCCTGACAAGTGCACGGCGGAGTTGGTACCCACTTCACGACAGGCTAGAAAGCCTGTCCCACGTTATTTCACCGAGAAGCCGTAGATGCAGGTATGCGAATAGGTCTCGCCCGGCTTCAGCACGACCGTGGGGAAAGCGGGGGTGTTGATCGAGTTGGGAAAGTGCTGCGTCTCCAAACAGCAGCCGCTACGGTGGGCGTAGGTCTTGCCCCCCTTGCCTTGCTGGCCCTTCAAAAAGTTGCCGCCGTAAAACTGGATACCTGGCTCGGTGGTGGAGACAGTGAGGAGCCTGCCCGAAGCGGGGTCGTATAGTTCGGCCGCTTTGGTCATTTCGCCTGGCTTGGCTTGGTTGAGTACGAAGTTGTGATCGTAGCCGAGCGCCGCGGTATCGGTGAGTTCATCGACACGATCACCGATGCGGGTGGATCTGCGGAAGTCGAGCGGCGTGCCTTCGACCTTTGCGATTTCGCCGGTGGGAATGAGCGTGTCATCAACCGGCGTGTAGCCGTCGGCGTTGAGCATCAGCACGTGGTCGTTAATCGTGGGCGAGCCGGCGCCGCCCAGATTGAAGTAAGCGTGGTTGGTGAGATTGACCGGGGTCGCTTTGTCGGTGGTGGCGGAGTAATCGATCTTCACCTCGTTGGCGTCGGTCAGGGTGAAGGTGACCGCCATGTCGAGCTTGCCGGGATAGCCCTCTTCGCCGTCCGGGCTCGAGTATTGAAACTTCACGCCGCGACTTGCCCCCTCTTCAAACGGCATGGCGTCCCACACCACTTTGTCGAGGCTCCGCTTCACACCACCGTGCAGGGCGTTGGGCCCATCGTTGCAAGCGAGTTGGTAATCCTTGCCGTCGAGCGAGAACTTGCCTTTGGCAATGCGGTTGGCACACCGACCGGTGGTGCAGCCGAAATACTGGTTGCTGTCGGACTCATAGCTAGCGATGTTGTCGAACCCAAAGACCACGTCGGCCAGTTTGCCGTCGCGATCGGGAACATCCACGCCGATCAGCGTGGCGCCCCGCGTGAGCAGACGAATCTTCATGCCGCTGGGGTTGGAAACTTCGTAAACTTTCACCGCAATGCCGTCAGCCGTGGTACCGAAGGGGGTTTCCTTAATCATGCTTGTTTCAGCGCGCAGGAGTGATGGGAGCAGCCCGAGCACCAGGGCGATTGCGAAGCTTGAGAAGCGTGTCACGGCGAATTGAGCTCCGGAAGGAGATTCACAAAAAATGCGACTTTCCACACACTTAAGATGCCATGCAGCGACGAAAAGTTCAACGGCCGAATTGTTGTACGATGGGCTTTCAGCCCGTCGGGCAGTGGGCACCACCCTGCATAGGATTACGGACTTCGGGCCAGAAAGCCCATCGTACGCTTAGCGTTCTGGCAAATAGAGCAAACAACCGCACGATTTGCAGAAGACGGACTGCGAAGTGAGCAATTGGTTGCTCATGTTGAGCGTGATTTTCTGGCCGCATCCAGTGCAGACGTCCTCGTCAACGGGGGCCAGGCCGAGGGCCCCTTTGTTCCGCACAACGCGCTGATAGTCGGTCTTGAACTCGGCGGGGAGCTTGCCTTCGGCGTCGGCGAGCTCCGTTTCCAAGCGGGTCACTTCCGCCCGCAGCGTGCCGGCGGTCGCTTCGATGTGCTGCTTCACCTTGTCGAATTCCGCCTTGCCGGCGGCGAGAACCCTTTCACACTCCTTCACGATCCGGGTGTTTTCGTCAACCCGTTCGAAGGTTTCGAGAATCTCGTCCGACAGCACGCTGGTCGCCATCTCCGCGGCGGCGATCTGTTCGACAAACGCTTGGTACTCCTTATTGCTGCTGGCGGAGTTGAGCTTCACCTTCCAGTCAGCAATCTTCGCCTCGGCACTCTTGAGATCGAGTTGCTTGCGATCGGCCAGCATTTTGGTTTGCTTCACCGCGTCGATCGCCACATCGAGCTGGGCTTGCAACTTGGCGACACTGGCAGCGTGCGCGGCAATCTGCTTCGGCCCGCGTTCGAGCCGACCGCGCAGCTCCGCCAGTTGGCCGAGGATGCGGTGCAATTCGCGAAGGGCAACAGCGGAAACTTGAGACATGCGCGGCAGTGAGCTTCCCAGGAGGTGGTTCTGACCCTTCGTTATGCCGCCGCCGGGACGCTGGGGCAAGTCCCCGCCAAGGTGAAATGGACCTGCTCAATAAAGAAAGCGGCCGGCGAAAAAATCGCCGGCCGCTGTTCCGTTCTCAATCGACGCAATCAAGCTACGCCGCCGCGGCGGTAATCTCGCTCCCCATCTCCTCCTCAATCTGCACTTCAATCGGCCCGCTCGGCACGAACGCTTGCAGCATGTGGCTGCGCACCGGGTTTTGCAGTTTCTCCACCGCTTTGGCTTCGATCTGCCGCACGCGCTCGCGGGTCACTTTGAAAATGCGGCCCACTTCTTCCAGCGTATAGGAGTAACCGTCGGCAAGCCCGTACCGCAGGCGAATGATTTCCCGCTCGCGGTAGGTGAGCGTTTTGAGCAGCTCTTCGATTCGCTCCCGCAACAGCCCGTTGTTGGCCAACTTGTGGGGGCTGTCGGTTGCACGATCCTCGACAAACTCGCCGAAGCTGCAATCGTCCCCTTCGCCGATGGGCCGATCGAGACTCACCGGCGAGCGGCCGATCTCCATCACCCGCTCGGTCTCTTCGATGCTCACATCGGCCAGCAGCGAGATTTCTTCGTACGTCGGCTCGCGACCCAGCTCCTGTTGCAACTTCTTGGCCGTGTTCCGCAGCTTGGTCAGCACGTCGATCATGTGAACCGGAATGCGGATCGTCCGCGCTTGGTCGGCAATCGCGCGGGTGATCGCTTGGCGAATCCACCATGTGGCATAGGTAGAGAATTTAAAGCCGCGACGGTACTCGTACTTGTCAACGGCGCGCATCAGGCCAGTGTTGCCTTCTTGGATCAGGTCCAAGAAGCTTAAGCCGCGGTTGCGGTACTTCTTGGCGATCGAAACCACCAGCCGCAAGTTGCCGCTGGAAAGATCGCGCTTCACATTTTCGAACTCGCGGTATTGCCGCCGCAGGTTGGTCGCCCGTTTCCGCAAGCTGGTGGGGCTTTCAAGCGTGCGCCGCATGATTTGCTTCAGCTCTTCGCGCAGCGTATCGATCTTCTCTTGCGGAGCGCCGGCACGACGCAGGTCGGCCAGTTGTCGCTTGATCGCGTCCATCCGGTCGGCGTACTCGGTTAGCTCGCGGATCAGCGGCTGCACGCGCTTGGTCCGCAGGCTGAGCTCTTCCACCAGCGTGAGCATTTTCTCCTGCCGACGGAGGTAGCGCTCGCGGGCGGCGCGTTTTTCGGCCACCGGCGTTTGGCGGTTGACCATCGCGGCGAAGTCGGCGCGTTGGGCTTGCATCAACCCGCGCAGGGTAACGAGGTTCCGCGGCATCCGCCGGAGGATTTGCTCCTTGGTGAGCCGTTCGGTCAGCGAGACTTTGATCGTGCGATCGAACGGCAGTTCGCCGAGCGCCACCTTTTCCAGCGTTTTGACGGTCGCTTCGAGCGCGTGGAACGAGCGGAGCAAGTTGCGACGGAAGCGTTTGCGGGTCAGCTCGATCTTCTTCGCCATCGCGATTTCTTCATCGCGGTTCAGGAGCGGAATCTCCGCCATCTGCGAAAGATACATCCGGATCGGATCGCTTTGCGAACCGGGGGCCACGTCGCGCATCAGCGGCGATTCATCCGCTTCGCTCGGCTTGGCGATGGCGTTGGGATCATCGACCAGCTCGACGCCGAGGCGCTCGACCACGGTCAGCAGCGCTTCGATCCGCTCGGTGCCGTAGGTTTCGTCGGGCAGGTAGCTGCCGACTTGGTCGTAGGTAAGAAAGCCTTGCTCTTTGGCGAGGGCGATCAGCTCTTGTAGGGTCGCTTTTGGCTGGGTCATACACGTAATCTCCGGCGTACTTCCTGCACGCAATGAGAGAAGAGTCATCGACTTTGCGCACCCGATTGCGGGGTGGGTGAGCTTGGTCGACCGGTCAGACCCTTAAACCATCCGTGGCCTAAGACACTGTCTGCCGCTCTTTACGACTGCTTTTCTTTACGACTGGCGAATAAACCTTTTAACAGGTCCTCCTGTTGCTCGTGGGAGACATTACCATCACGCAGGGCAGCAAGCTCCGCTTGCCGCTTGGATTGAGCGCGGCGCGCCTGGTGCGCCGCCAGTAAATCGAATTTCCGCCGCTGGCGATCGCTGGCGGCCCGCACTTGGGCGCCTTCATCAATGCCCGCCAGCGCACTGCGGAGCGATTCTTCTTCGGTCCGCAGCATCAGCCGCGAGAACGCGATTTCGTGGTGCTCCTCGAACTCGTCGAGGCACAGTTGGTAGAGCCGTTGGCCGCCAGGGCTGGGAACTTCTTCCACGCCGATCGTGTGCGACAACTCCCGCGCGATGTCCGCATCCAGCAACATCAGCTCGATCAGCTCCGTCTCCCACGCCGAGAGTTTGTAACTCATCGCGGGCCGTAGTTCTTCCGCCGCATCAACCCGCGTGCCTTCTGGAATCGCAGTCGCTTGCGATTTAGCCCGCCCTTTGCGCAACTCGTTGAGCCGCGCCCGCAGGGAATCTTCCCCCATGCGAAACATCCGACTCAGTCGCGAGAGCAGATTCTGTTCACGCAGCAGAATTGCACTCGAAGCATCGCCGAGCGCCGGGCGCGCGTGGGCCAAGGTGGCCAGCACCTGTTCCAGGGCGAGCGTCGCCCGATGCGTGTTGTCCGCGGTCAGCGCCATTCCGTTGGTCGCACTTCGCAGTTTGTGTTCCAGGGCGTCCGGCGCTTGCCGCAGCAGAGCGTCGAACTCATCACTTCCGTGTGAGGCTATAAAATCACACGGATCGAGGTTGTTAGGCAAGGTCAGAATCCGCAGATCGATCTGATTTGCCACAAAAAGTTCTAAAATTTCATTCGTGCGCCGCTGGCCCGCCTCATCGCCATCGAGAACGAGAGCAATGCTATCAGTCAGTCGCCGCACCACTTGCAGGTGCCGTTCGCCCAATGCCGTACCGCAACACGCCACCGCGTTCGTCACGCCGTACTGATGGGCCATGATGACGTCAGTGTAGCCTTCCATCACGACGATCTGCTTGCGCTTGTGCACGCTGTCGCGGGCCAAATCAAGGGCGTACAACTCTTTACTCTTCGAATAGACGGGCGTTTCAGGCGAGTTCACGTACTTGGCCGCTTTGTCGTCAGCAAGCTGCGGCAAGATGCGGCCACCGAATGCAATCGTGCGCGACTGCAAGTCGTGAATCGGGAACATTACTCGGCCGCGGAATCGGTCGTACCAGCCCTGCCCTTCGTTGCGTGCTAGCACGAGGCCAACGCGGTCAAGCACCTCGCCCGAAATTCTTGCGGCTGCCGCGCGCTTGGTGAGCCAATCCCACTGGTTCGGCGCGAAACCGATTTGAAAATGCCGGATGCTTTCAGCCGAAATGTTACGCCCCCGCACGTAATCGCGCGCTTCCTCGGCGATGTCGTCGCTCAGAAAACAGCGGTGGTACTCATCAGCCGCCCACTTCAGCGCCGCGAGCAAGGTGCGCTTATCGCCGACGCCACTCGCTTGGGGCGGCCCACCTGCCTCACGCGTGAGCGTGATCCCCGCGCGCTCGGCGAGCATCTGGAGCGCCTCGGGGAACTCGAGGCCATCCATCTTCATCACGAAGCTGAAGACATCGCCGCCGATGTCGCAGACCCAGCACTTAAACGATTGCCGCTCCGCATTCACCTGAAAACTGGGCCGCGAATCATCGTGCCACGGACAGATGCCCACGTAGTTGCGCCCTTGCCGCCGCAGCTGCATGTACCGCCCCACTAGTTCGACGATATCCGTCGCTTGGCGAACCTGCTCTTTGGCGTCGGGGGAGAACATGCGAGCTATTGGCTGAGGGCTCTCGGCTGTTGGCAACACTCATTGTCGCGGTTGGGGCGCGAATGCTCTAGCCTCGGGCGCGCTGGAGTACGCGAGAACAGCTTCAAAAGCCGGATCGCCACGCGATCCGCAGGGCGGAGCACTTCAGTCGTACGCCGATTCAACTAACCTCCAGACACACTCCGCCATGCGTTGATGTCCTGTGGGAGAAAGATGGATGGTATCGAGAGTTGACCCTTCGCCAGCAAGAATCGAAAGAAAAACGCGTTTCGGAACCAATCGAACATTGTGTTTGGAGGCCGCGCTCCGTTGGGCGCGACTATAACTCTGACTCAATGGCGGCAGCGGCAATTCGAACATGACGATTTCACGACCATCTTGAGCCAAGTATGAGAGTAGTTCGTTCAGGTCGCGTTCAAACTTAGCCGCGGAGGTAGAACCGAGCAAATCGTTCCCGCCAATCTCAACCACAACGAGCGGGGCCGCTATTTCTTGGGATTTTGCCCGCTTGAGGGCCGACGAAGCTGTCTCGCCCATATGAGAGATGTCTTGAACCGCGAGTTGGTGTTCGCGCGCTAGGATGACGGGCCAAGTGCCTGATTCATCATCGCTCATACCCGCCGTTACAGAATCGCCGATGACGGCGATCTGCCGACCCAGAACTTGGTGAAGCGTAGGAGTGTGATGATAAGGAATCTCCAGAATGCCACCAAGTAATACCCAGCCGGCCAAACCGTAAGCAGCCCACGGACGCAACTGCATGTAGTAGCGCGAAGCAATCCACGCCAGGATGAATGCACCAGCAACAACTGCGAACCAACTGGCGATCGGTGTTGACGAAACAAAGATAGCAATGGCGCCGATCAGGAAGCTGATCACTACCAAACGGTTCAAAAAGGGTCGCCGACGGGTTGAGGCGAGCGCGGCGAAGACGAGTAGAACGGTTCCGGTGAAAAAAGCTTGGCCGCTAACGATGTGGTAGACGAGCCAGTTCATGAGTTACGCCACTTCGGGCGCCCAAAACGCTACTTACGGATCGCGTTGCGATCCGGCTATTGAGCGCTCCGCTACTTCATCCCGTACACGCTGCGGCCAACTTCCACTTTCAGGCGAACTTCGGTGGGTTGATTCCCCACGATGCGTTTCACCAACACGTCGGCGGTAGAGCCGACTTGGGTGGCGGAGATTTCGCGGCTCAGTAGGGTGGGTTCGTTAGCCGCGTGGTCGTTCCATTTGAGAATCACATCCCCGGGGCGGATGCCGGCGCGGCGGGCCGGGCCGTCCTGCATCACCTTGGCGGCATACACCCCTTCGCCGTTAGCCAGCGCGAGGCGCTCTCGCACCACGGCGGGCACGGGTCGTGGTTCCACACCGAGATATCCGCGTTCAACGTAACCAGTCTTCCGAATTTGGTCGTACTGCTGCTGCGCGATGGCACTCGGTACGGCGAAGCTCACCCCCCGGTACGACGGCCCCAGGATGGCCGTGTTGATGCCGACCACCTTGCCGCTGATATCCACCAGCGGTCCGCCACTGTTGCCGGGGTTTACGGCCACATCGGTTTGCAAATACTCTTGGTACACGCTGCCGGTGATGCCGCTGCCACTGCGCCTCGCTTTCGCGCTGACGATGCCAAACGTCACGCTTTGATCGAGGCCGAACGGGCTGCCGGCGGCCCACACCAAATCGCCCACTTCTAGTTTGTCGCTATCGGCCCACTCGGCGGCGATGAAGGGCGGCTCATCGACACGGCGATCGATCTTCAGCACCGCGATGTCGTTCCCCGGATCGGCGCCGACGATGGTCGCATCCTTCTGCCGGCCATCGGCCAGCATCACATGCAGCGCGAGCGCGCCTTCGATTACGTGAAAATTGGTGACGATGTACCCTTCGGCATCCACGAGCACGCCGGACCCCTGCCCTTCTTCCCCCCGCATGCCGGGGCGATGGATGCTCACGACACTGGGTTCGATCCTCTGAGCGACCAGTTGTGACGCCAACTGAAAGGTTTCCAGCCCCGCGCGAACTTTGGTGAGCCCCTGAGTGGCGACATCCACCTTGGCCTGCATCTCCGCGTGCGTCATGCGATACCGCCACTCGGTCGCCAGCCGAAAGGCGATCAGCGGCAAGGCCACGATCGCCAACAGCCACAGTAGCCGAGTGAGCCGGTTGCCGGAGTCGTCTGCGACGGGAACAACTTGCGGCGGTTGGCTGGCCGCGACAGGCACGAGCACTGGCTCCACCACTTCATTTCGAGCGGGTTCATTCTCCATAGCTGACTTCACTCCAAACTCGGGAAGAGCGGCCCATCGCGGGGTGTAGGAGCATTATACCCGGGGCGGAGAGAAACGGTATCGTTTCGCTTCAACCGGCAAATACCGCACAATCAAATCAGCCCCGGACCGCAATTGCGGGGTCGGGTACGGAATTCGCTCGCTCGCACCTATCCGCACGCCCCAGAAGCTAAGCTTCCTCGACGGTCATTTTATTGATCCAACGCACCGTGATTGTCCTAGACGAACCGACCAAACTTCGAACAAGCGATGTCTTCCACCTCAGCCACCCCGACACTCGACCCGTCCACCGACCCGCAAGCGGGGCCGGCGTGCGAGAAATGCCACGCGCCGCTGAAAAAAGCGACCGTCACCGTTTGCTCGCGGTGTGGCTGGTACCCCAGTTTGGGGATTTTTGTGGAGATCGCGCACGACTTTGAAGCGGCCTTTAACCCTGAGCTCACCGCCGAGGAACGCCCACCAGCGCCAACGCACCTGCAAGTTTGGGCGCGGTTGCTGCCGTGGTGGGGTTGGACGCTGATCGGCACCGTACTGGCGATAATTGCCGTTAGCATCGGCGTGAGACTCGCATCTCCCACCGAAACCTTCCGCACCACCTGGGCCGTGTCGCAACTGGTCGCCGGCGCGATTCTTGCGTTTGCGTGCCATGCGACAGCGTTCTTCATGGCCGCCAGTGACGATAGCGACATTGGCCTGTTGGATGCTTTCGTGAAACCGCTCCGCGCATGGCTCCGGCATTTTGCCGATCTGCCGGAACGCTTCTGGCTGACCGAGGCAGCCTGCTTCGGCTTGGTCGCGGCACTGTCGGCGGCGCTCATCATCGGCGGCATCCCCTACAGCAAGCTCCTCGATTGGAAAATCAAAGCCCCGCCGAAGCAAAGCCTGATGGGCGCGGTGATGTCGCAGGCGCAGAAGGTCGAAGGCGAGAAGAAAAAACTCGAAGACGCCGTCAGCGACTTCGCTGGCCAAGCGGGCGACGGCGCTCTCGCGGGTGACGTCCAAACCAAGCCCGCCGAGCGAAAGAATTCTGATTGCCTAATTATCGGTGTCCTGCTGAATCCCCAAGGGGGCATTCATCAATTCGTCCTCGCGACCGATGTCAACGGCCGACTGGTCTACGCTGGCAAGGTGACCGCCAAGATTCCGCCCGAGGAAGAACCTCAGCTCGTTGCACAACTGAAAGCCATTCAAACTCCGAAGCCCTTCGTCAATGCCCCTGACGGCGCTATATGGCTGAAACCGCAGTTTACCTGCCTGGTGAGCTACACCAAACAAAACGCTCAAGGGCGACTCGCGGAACTGAAGTTCGAAGAAATGCGCGGCGAACTGAAACTGCCGTGGTAAGTGGATTGGGGGCGCGGATGTACCAAGTTTGGCGCTGTGTTATCTTGAGAACATGGCGCGATGCAGCAAGTATTTTCCGGCAGCGGACGCGGCGGATGCCGAAGGGCTGGTCGGCGTCGGCGGTTCGCTCTCGCCCGAGTGGCTGCTCGATGCCTATCGCCACGGCATCTTTCCCTGGCCGTGCGACGATTTCGAACCCGTGCTGTGGTGGTCACCCGATCCGCGGGCGGTCATTGAGTTCGAGCACTTTTACATCTCGCGCCGGATGCAACGCACGTTGCGATCTGGCAAGTTCACCTGCACGCGGGACCGGGCGTTTCGCGAGGTCATCACGAACTGCGGTTCGGCTCCCTCGCGGCGCGGCGGGACTTGGCTCACGCCGGAGATGATTGCCGCCTACTGCCGAATGCACGAGCTCGGCTGGGCCCACAGTGTTG
Source organism: Pirellulales bacterium (assembly GCA_022841705.1). Taxonomy (GTDB): domain Bacteria; phylum Planctomycetota; class Planctomycetia; order Pirellulales; family Lacipirellulaceae. The sequence continues at coordinate 620,167 of JALHQZ010000001.1, read as the reverse complement.
AGACCTGGCGCGATGGCTGCTTGGTGGGCGGGACCTATGGCCTGGCGATCGGCGGGCTGTTCGCGGCCGAATCGATGTTCTCGCTGGTGAGTGATGCGTCGAAGGCCGCGCTCACACATCTCGTGTCGCATCTTCGCACGCAAGGTTATATGCTGCTCGACATCCAGCAACTCACCCCCCACACCGCAAGTCTGGGCGCCACCGAAATCCCCCGCCGCGAGTACCTTCGCCGCGTTCGCGCCGCCGTGGACCTACCGGTTCGATTCAACCCAGCGCTTGCGACTTAGCGCCTCGTCGCCACCAACTCGAGGCTCGCCCCGCAAAAGAGTTGCGAGGCACTAACGCTACGCCGCGAGCGGCTTGCCGACCAGCGCCCCCCGCAGTTTCGCCGGCGCATCACTCGCCAACCATTCGCGGAAGCGCTCGCACTCAATCTCCAACCGGGAGCGAAACACTTCCGAGATCACCTCGATCTCCCGGCACAAGGCTTCATCTTTACGACGTTTCAGCGCTAGCAAGTGTTCGCCGGCGCTCGCCAGATCGTTGATTCCGCCCAGCAGTTCTTGCAACCGCTCGAACTGCGGATAGACCTCTGTCCGCACCGACTCCGGCAGCCCCGGCGCCAACAGTTCAATCGCATACCGCACACGCTTGCCGAGGATGCGATACTCGTGCCAGGCGGTCATGGGGTCGTCGCTGCTAGGAGTCGCTTTAAGGAACGGCTTGGCCATTCGGGCTAGCCGTTTGGGCGCCCACTCGACCAACTTAACGTCCAGCTCGGCAACCCGCTGCTCTTTACGAAGTTTTTCGGCCAACGAATCAGCGAGCGTGGTGATCCCTTCACCACCATCGTACCGCTTGGCCAGCTTCTGAAGCTTGGGCTGCAGGGCGGCGCGCTTCGCGCGGAGTTTGGCCAAGGTCAGTGGCGCCCGACGTTCGCTGAGTTCCGCGCAAAGGACATCCAGGTCGCGCGCGTCGCCTGCGGCTTGGCGGATCTTTGTCACCGCACGGCGCAGCTTTCCTACCCGCTTTTGCGGCCACATTCCTGCAAAGACACGCAGCACCGCTGCGGTGCGGCGCGACGAAACACGCAACCGATGAACGTGCTCAACATCGGCCTCCGCTTCCTCCGCCGCCGGCACCAGCACGTCGGCCAGCGCCGTCGCCCGACTGGCGAGTGCCGCAAGGGCCGCGTCGCGGACCGTGGCGTCGGACGGAAGATCGTTTAGAAATTTCTGAAACTCGGCCATAACAGCCCCCATGACCTGCGTACGCGTGCAGGAGCCAAAAACCCGCAGTTTCGCTATTCCACCTAAACACAAGGCCCCATTCTAGCCGATCAACGGCCGAAGTACATTACGGGCAATTCGCAGGGATTGCTGCCGGGCGGCCAAACTGTGGGTAAACGCCTCATCCTCGACCTCGATGCACACCGGGCCGTCGTAATGCACATCGGTGAGGGCTGCAATCCACGCGCCCCAGTCGATCTGCCCCAGCCCAGGGATTTTCGCTGTCGAGCGGTCCATCGGCAGGGCCAGCGAGCCGACTTCATCCAGCCGCCGCGGCTCGATACGCATATCCTTGGCGTGCGTATGGAAAATTCGGCTCCCAAACTCGGCGATCGGCGCAATCGGATCCATCAGTTGCATTACGAGATGCGATGGATCGTAGTTGAGCCCAAAGTTGGGCGACGGGATCGCTGCGAACATCCGCCGCCAAATCGCCGGGGTCCGCGCGAGGTTTAGCCCAAATGGCCAAGTTCGTGCAAAGAGCATCGGGCAGTTTTCGATGCCAACTCGCACCCCGCGCGACTCGGCATGGCGAATGATGTCCGGCCACACTTGCTCAAATAATGCAAAGTTCGCTTCCAAATCGAGATTCTGATTGGCGCCGATGAACGAGTTGATGTTCGAGAGGCCCAGCATCGGCGCGGCATCAATTACCTTCCGCAAGTGCGCTTGGGCCGCTTCGGCCTGATCCGCGTTGGCCGAGAGTGGAATCGAATAGTAACCGAGCGCCGAAATCGCCACGCCATGCTTGTCACACAGCGCGCGAGCGTCATCTGCTTGGGCTTGGGTAAACGCACTGACGTCGATGTGCATCACGCCACCATACTTGCGGTCCGGGCCGCCGGGCGGCCAACACATGACCTCAACGCAATCGAACCCTTCACCTGCCGCGAAGCGCAGCACTTCGTCAAACGATTGGTCGCCGAAAATCGCGGATACAAAACCGAGTTGCATTTTGGGTCAGTAGTCAGTAGTCGGTGGTCAATTGTTACGGAGCGCTTGCTCCAAATCGGCACGCAGATCATCGAATGCTTCCAGGCCAACGCTCAATCTAACTAAACCATCGGTAATGCCGTGTTGGGCGCGGGCGGCGGGGTCGTAACTGGCGTGGGACATGCTGGCGGGCTGTTCGATGAGCGATTCCACGGCGCCGAGACTCACCGCGAGTTGAAACAGCTTGGTCGACTGAACGAACTTTTTCGTCGCGGCGAAATCGCCCTTCAGCTCAAGCGTGAGCATGGCGCCAAACATTCCGCTCATTTGTCGTTTGGCGATGTCGTGACCGGGATGATTCGGCAGCCCGGGGTAGAGGACCCGTTTGACGGCGGCATGTCCGGCAAGCCATTCGGCCAGTCGTTGCGCTGTGTGCGACTGCGCCCGCACGCGGAGCTCCATCGTCTTCAAACCGCGCTGCACGAGGAAACAGTCGAAGGGGCTGAGCACCGCGCCGATGGAGTTCTGCAAGAAATATAGTTCGTCGTAGAGTTTCTTGTCGCGGACCGCCAAGAGCCCGCCCATCACGTCGCTGTGCCCCCCATAATATTTGGTGGCGGAGTGCATCACGATGTCGGCGCCTAACTCGAGCGGCCGGCTGAGCACCGGCGTGGCGAAGGTGTTGTCGCAACCGAATAGGGCGCCGCGCTGGTGGGCGAGTTCCGCGCACGCCGCGAGATCGGTGATCGAAAGCCGCGGATTGCCGGGCGATTCAACCCACACCAGTTTCGTGTTCGGCTGAAACGCCTCGGCAAGCTTCTTGAGGTCGGTGGCATCGGCCTGGGTGACTGTCACTCCGTTCCGCGTGAGCACCTTGTGGAACAGCCGATAGGCCCCGCCATAGATATCGGCCCCCGCCAGCAGGTGATCGCCCGTCTTGAGCAGCCCCGTGGCGCAGTGGATCGCCGCCATTCCGGTGGCGAAGGCCAGGGCGCCGCAGCCCCCTTCGAGGTTGGCGACGGTGTTTTCCAGCGCTTTTCGCGTGGGATTTCCGCTTCGGGCATAGTCAAACTCCCGCCAGACGCCCGCTTCGTGCTGCACGTAGGTGCTGGCCAGATAAACCGGCGGGACAACTGCCCCGGTTGCCGGATCGCACGCCGAACCGACGTGAATTGCCCGCGTACTAAATTCCATCCGTTTCCCTCCAAAACTCGCATGGTCGATGCGGTTAGGATACCAGACAATCCAACCTCTGTTAGCCGGCCATTCTGATCGACCTGAAATTGACGCCCAACCCGCTGCGCCCTACAGTTGAGGCAGGGTGAAGTTCCCACCCCCCGCTCAAGTTAACCCGAACTCGAGGTCCCCATGAACCGATCCGATTTCACCGCATCGAACCCCTACGGAATGTTTGGCGCCGTGGCCGATGCCCCCGTGGACGCCCGGGCGACCTTTATTCGCAAAACGTACACCCATCTGGCGCTGGCGATTTACGCCTTCGCCGCTGTGTGTTGGTTTATGTTCCAGACGCTGCCCATCGACCGGTGGATGCAAGGCCTGGGCCAAGCGGGCAACATGAGCTATATCATGCTTGCCCTGATGTTGGGCTTCATGGTCGTCTCTTGGGTGGCGAACTCTTGGGCTCACTCGGAAACAAGTGTGAACCTGCAGTATGCCGGACTCGTGTTGTACGTCTTCGCTCAGGCGGTCATGTTCGTGCCGATTCTATGGATCGCTCAGCACTTTACCCTTCAGTACGCCGGCCAGAACATCAACGTCATCGGGGCCGCTGGGGTCACCACGCTGCTGATCTTCGGCGGGCTGACCGCGTTTGTGTGGCTCACCAAGACCGATTTTTCGTTCCTGGGCGCCGCGCTCGGAATTGGCGGAATGGCAGCTTTGGCGGCGATCGTTGCCAGCGTGCTGTTCGGCTTCCACCTCGGCATTTGGTTCAGCGTGCTGATGGTCGCTTTCGCTGCGGGGTACATCCTCTACGACACCTCGAACATCATGCACCATTACCGCCCGACGCAGCACGTTGCCGCCTCGCTGGCGCTGTTTGCTTCGGTGGCGCTGTTGTTCTGGTATGTCTTGCGAATCATGATCTCGCTTTCGAGTCGAGAGTAGCAGAACACCACTGCCCGCCTCAGACACCCTGATTTGTCGATTGCCGTGACCCTCGATGATGGTCAATTGGTCCAGCTCGCCGAAGGGGTGCGGCTGTTCAATGCTGAGGAATACTTTGCCGCTCACGATGCGTGGGAGGAACTGTGGACCGAGTACCGCGGGCCGTGGCGAAATCTGCTGAAGGGGCTGATCCAAGCGGCAGTGGCACTCTATCATTTCCAGCGCGGAAACCTAGTTGGCGCCCGCAAGCTTTGCCGCACCAGCCGGGCGTACCTACAGCCGTTCGCGACCGAATCGCCGCTCGTGAACGTGGCTGATTTGCTGGCGAACTACCCGGCGATGTTCGGCGAGCTGCTGGAGGACCCGGCATCGAAGGAACTCTCGACGATTTCTCCGTTCCCCCAGTACCAATCTGCTCAGGTTCCACCGCTTCGCCTTTCCGTCCGTTGAGCACGTGCGCTGATGAATCCCTGGAACGCTGAGGACCTGCAGTTCGACGAGCACACCTTCAGCGGCATTGCGCGCCTCTTCCCGCTCCCGGACGTGGTGCTCTACCCGCATGTGGTGCAGCCGCTGCACATCTTCGAAGAGCGCTACCGCGAGCTGACCGCCGACGCGTTGGCTGGCGACCGACTGATCGCACTGGCGATGCTTTCCCCCGGCTGGGAACCCGATTACCCCAGCCGCCCGGCAGTTGAACCAATTGCCTGCCTGGGGAAAATCATCACGCAGCACAAGTTCGAAGATGGCCGCTATAACCTGCTGCTCTTGGGATTACGGCGGGTGCGAATCATCCACGAAATCTCGCCGCCGCGCGCCTACCGCCAAGCGACGGTGGAGTTGATTCCCGAGCAGGATGTTGAGGTTGAAAGCAGTGAACATCGCCGCCTCCGTAAAGCGTTAGTGAAGGGTTTCAAACAAGGCTTGGCAACTGCCGATGCGCCGCCCGGTTTGGAGCATCTGTTGGAAGAAACTCTGCCGCTTGGCGCGCTGACGGACCTCGTCGCTTTCGCGCTCAAACTACCCGCCCCGCTCAAACAGCAACTGCTGGCCGAACCAAACGCGGTGACGCGCGCAACACTGCTCGTCGCAGCGATGCGTGGCGGCAACTTGCCCACCAAGCCCTTCCCGCCACCGTTCAGCACAAACTGAGCGTCTAAATCGCAACCGTTCGTGGCGCGCCGTGCGGCCGCCACGTGTACAGCGCGGCCGGGTTGTTAAACAGCACGCAGTTCACCGCATCGGCCACGGCGCGGTCGTCACGCAATGCGCGGCGTGAGCCGCCCGGTATCCACCAAGTGCGGGAGGCAGGTCGGGCGAAGCGGGAGTTCAGCTCGCGGCCGGCGTAGGCTTTGAATTCCCACAGCAGCTTCTCGCTCCGCAGGTTGTGCGGCGCGCGGAGCACGATCTGGAACTCATCCTTCATCACCGCCACGGCAAGCAGCCGCCAGTCGCGGAAAGAGGCGGTCGCTTGGAAGGTCTCGCCGACAATCCTGGCTTGCTCGCGTGAAAACCGCACCGGTGGCGGCCGCAAGTCGATCCAGCGAACCGAATCCGCTGGCGCACTCGGCCACCACGCCCCGTAAGTTGAGCCCGTCAGGAGCCAATGTCCGACCATTTTCAATCTCCCTACGCCGATACGTCTGCCCCGAACCTGGAGACGACGCGATAAGTGAACAAATTATCACTATTTGGCGGATTGTCAATAGCTTCGGCTGAAATGTTTTTCAGGATCGCATCCCGTGCAATTGGTGCGGAGAATACGGCTGGCGAAACTGTGCGGAGGAAAGCGGGGATTTACCCCCTATCCCCTCCCCTGCCCCGCCCATTACCCTGAACGAAGGGCGGACGAAGAGCGGGGAATGTCCCAAATTACGAAAGAACCTTCATGCCGGCTGAAAAACACAAACCAAGCTCAGTTGACCTCCCCCGCATCGCCCGGGCGGTGCGGGAAATTCTGGCCGCGGTCGGCGAAAACCCCGCGCGCGAGGGCCTGCTGGAAACCCCGGACCGCGTCGCCCGGATGTACGCCGAGATGTTTTCCGGCCTGCACCGCGACCCGCGAATCCACCTGCAAAAGGTTTTCACCGAAAAGTACGACGAAATGGTGCTAGTTCGCGACATTGGCTTTGCCAGCATGTGCGAACACCATTTGCTCCCCTTCACCGGCAAGGCGCATATTGGGTACGTGCCCAACGGGAAAGTGGTGGGCCTGTCGAAAATCGCCCGGGTGGTGGAGGACGTCTCGCGCCGGCCGCAGGTGCAGGAACGCATGACGGAAACGATCGCCGATCTGATGACCCAAGAGCTCGATGCCAAAGGGGTGGCCGTGGTGATCGAAGCCTCGCATTCCTGTATGACCATTCGCGGCGTCCGCAAGCCGGGTAGCATGATGGTGACCAGTTCGATGAAGGGGGTGTTCCGCAGCAACCTGTCGAGCCGCTCGGAAGTGATGAACCTGATTTTCGGCGACCGGAAGTAAAGAAGACGATTCAACACAGAGGGCACAGAGGACGCGGAGGGAAGTCACAGAGGAAGAAGGAGAAGGAAGTGGTGGTGTTGGAGGCTCAATTCAACTCCGATTTACTCTCTAGGCCAACGTTAACTCTCGCTCTTCCAATTGGTTGAGAATCAATCTCTCTCAGTTCCCTCTGTGTTTCCCCTCCGTGCCCTCTGTGTTTAACCGTAAATCCCCCTTCGCATGACTCCTGAACGGCAACGGATTGAAGAGGATTTGCGGGGGCTAGTGGCCGGCGATGTGCGGTGTGATCGGCTGTTTCTGCAACAATACGCCACAGACGCTAGCCTGTACGAAATTGTGCCCACCGCAGTGGTCCGGCCGCGGCACACGGCCGATGTTGCGGCCACGCTCAAATACGCAGCGGAGCAGAATCTACCTGTTCACGCCCGAGGCGCCGGCTCAGGGCTGGCCGGCGGAGCGGTGGGGCCGGGAATTGTGGTTGATTTCTCCCGCTACATGCGGCGGATCATCACGCAAAGCGAAACCGATATCACGCTGCAACCGGGCGTTGTTCACGCGGAGCTGAACAAGCATCTTGCGCCGACCGGCCGCTGTTTTGGCCCCGATCCGGCGATGAGCGAAGTCACCACGCTCGGCGGGGTGGTGAGCGTGGATGGCGCCGGCAGCCATCGGCCCGTGTACGGTTCGCCGCGCGATCATGTGCTCGGGATGACGGTGGTGCTGGCCGGCGGTGAAGTTGTCGATCTCGGCGAAGCAGCCGATCCGCGCGGAGCCGAACGACGGACGAACTTCGAAACCGAACTGGCAGCACTCGCCGCCGAGAAGCGGGAGATAATCGAGCGGCACACGCCCCAGTGCCCGGCGAACAGCAGCGGCTATGCCCTTCAAGCGGCGACAAAAAACGGTGTCGATCTGCGGCGACTATTGGTTGGCAGCGAAGGGACGTTGGGGCTGATCACGGAACTTCGCCTCGCGACCCAGCCGCTGCCGGCCGCTAAGGGGAGCGCGCTGCTCTTCTTCGATAGTCTCGAAAAGGCGGCCCGCGCCTCGCAAGAACTCGCTCCTCTCGGCCCGGCGGCTTGTGACCTGATGGACCGGCGCCACTTGAGTCTCGCGCGGGAGAACGATAGCCGATATGAACTGCTCGTGCCCGGGGCGGCCGAGGCGGTGCTGCTAGTCGAGTTTTTTGGCGACACGCCCCGCGCAGTGCGCGATTCGCTGCAGCAAGCGATCGAGCGCGTGCAGTACGACGAAGCCCTTGCCGCAGGAAGTTTGCGGGCCGAGGACGCGGCCGACGAGCAGCTCTACTGGCGGCTCGCGCAGCGCTTCGTGCCCACGCTGCATCGGCTTCGCGGCAACCGCCGGGCGCTGCCGGGGGTGGAAGATGTCGCGCTCCCCCCTACTGCCCTGCCCCTTTTTCTGCGGCACATGCAGGACGTGCTCAAACAGCAGGATGTCACCGCCGCGTTGTTCGGCCATGCCGTGCAGGGTCAGCTCCACATTCGGCCGATTCTGGACCTCACAAATCGGGATGACGTGCGCCGGCTGGAGCTCCTCGCGCTCGAGCTCTACGAAAAGGTGTGGCTGCTCGGCGGTTCCGTCAGCGGCGAACATGGCGATGGCCTCAGCCGCACGCCGTTCACCTCGCGGCAGCACGGTCCGCTGGTGAATGTGTTCCGCGATGTGAAACGCATTTTCGACCCGGCCGGCATCCTCAATCCGGGCAAGATCGTTCCCGCGCCCGGCGCACGGATGAGCCACAACGTTCGGCCGCAGTTCGCGCTTGACGCCGAACCAACCCCCGCCGAGCCGCCGCGAACCTACGAGTTGCAACTCGCATGGACGGCGGAAGAAGCGCTCGCCGCCGCCCGGGCCTGCAACGGCTGCGGCGCCTGCCGGACCGACAGTGCCGAGACGCGGATGTGCCCCATCAATCGGTTCAGCCCACGGGAAGAAGCGTCGCCGCGGGCGAAGGCGAACCTCATGCGGAGCGTGCTGAACGGCCAGCTGCCGCCAGACATGGTTCGGCAAGACAGCTTTAAGCGGATCGCCGACCTGTGCGTTGGCTGCCACATGTGCCGGCTCGAATGCCCCGCCGCTGTGGACATCCCCAAGCTGATGCTGGAAGCGAAAGCCGAGTATGTGAAGACGAATGGCCTGCGAATTGCCGATTGGCTTTCGACCCGCATCGACACACTCAGCCGAATCGCCAACAAACTGCCACTGACCACCAACCTGCTGATGCGCACCCCATCGGTCCGGTGGTTCTTGGAACGCACGATTGGGCTCGCGCAGGGCCGAAAACTGCCAAAGATCAACCGCCGCACGTATCTCGGCCAAGCGATCAGCCGTAAACTCAACAAACGGCAGGACGATGCGCCGGAGAAGGTGCTCTACTTCATCGATACGTACGCGAACTATTACGACTCGGAACTCGCCCGGTCGTTTGAGCGGATTCTGAAGCGGCATGATGTCGCGCTCTTCGTCCCCGATAACCAACTGCACTCGGCGATGGTGATGATCAGCCAAGGCGCGCTTGATCCGGCGCGGCGGATCGCGGCACGCAACGTGCAACTCTTGGCCGAGGCGGTGCGGCAAGGGTACACAATTGTGGCGACGGAACCCTCGGCAGCTCTCGCGCTGCGGCGAGAGTATCCGCTGCTCTTGGCAGATGATGAAGACGCGCAGCTTGTGGCCGAAAGCGTCACCGATGCGGGGCACTATCTGTGGCGGCTGCACCAGCGTGGCGGTCTGAAATTGGACTTCGCCCCGCTGCCGCTGCGGATCGCCTACCATGTGCCGTGCCACTTGCGGGCGCTCGAAATCGGCGCCCCCACCGAAAACCTGCTGCGGCTCATCCCCGAATTGCGGCTCGATCGAGTCGAAAAAGGTTGCAGCGGCATGGCGGGCACCTTTGGCATGAAGCAGCAAAACTACCGCAGCAGCTTGCGGGCCGGCCTGCCCCTGCTGTCCCACATTCGCCGCGGCAAGTACGACTTCGCGACGACCGAGTGCTGCACGTGTAAAATGCAGATTGACCAAGGGGCGCGCATCACTACTCTTCATCCGCTCAAGATTTTGGCGCTAAGCTACGGTTTGCTCCCCGACTTGGCGACGCGACTTAAACTGCCGGGCCTAACGCGAAGCGGAAAAGAACGATGACCCTAACCGTGCAACTCTTCGCCGCGGCCCGAGAACTCGCCGGCGCCGGCGAAGTGGTGGTCGAGGCACCGGCCGGCGGCAAGGTGCGTGATGGCCGCGCGGCGTTGGCGCTCACACACCCCAAGTTGGCAGGCCTCGCCCAGCGCAGCCGTTTCGCCACCGACCGCGAATTTCTTGCCGATGACGCGCCACTGCCGCCGGACGGTAAACTGACGCTAATCCCGCCCGTGAGCGGCGGGTAGCACTCCCGTAGATTTCGACTCAGCTAACTCTGAATCAACTATGCGAACATTCCTTGGCGCCATAGTCGATAATTTGCTCTGTTGGGCTCCAATCTTGTACTGGATAGCTTACGTTCTCGTAATTGTTCCCTACTTGTATTCTCAAAGCGGCTGTGCACGACAGATAGAGGCGTGGTCGATTGCGTTAGGATCGATCTCATTAATGATCGTGTGTTGGGTATCGGTCCTCATTCGCGCCTGCTACTCGAAATCGCGGCTTACGGACTGGGCATTCATTATCAACTTTTCCTGGCTTTACCTGGTCAAAGTTTTTCTGTTTGGTCCAACTTTCGGCAACTACTAGCGCGACTTTGATCGCCCCCAACTCGGAATGATCCAACTCACCACCAATCCGATTGACGCAACCTCGCTGCTCGCCGCTGCGCAGCAGCCGGCGGCGGGGGCGGTGGTGTTGTTTCTGGGCATCACGCGTGAGTTGACGGGCAGTGTGCGAACCGCGGCGCTCAACTACGAAGCGCACGCCACGCTCGCCGAAGCGGAACTAATGCGGCTTGAACAAACGGCCCGCGAGCGTTGGCCGCTGGTCGAGTGCGCGATCGTTCACCGTTTGGGTCTCGTGCCATTGATCGAAGCGAGCGTGGCGGTGGTCGCCAGCAGCCCGCATCGGGAAGCGGCGTTCGCGGCGGCGAAGTGGTTGATCGACGAACTGAAAACGACCGTCCCGATTTGGAAGCAGGAGATCGATCCCGCCGGCGCCACTTCGTGGGTTCATCCCGAGGGGGTGACGCCATGAACACAGCCCTGGCCCCTGCCCCGCTGGTCGATCGCTTCGGCCGCGTTCACACCAGCCTGCGCGTGAGTGTGACCGACCGCTGCAACATTCGCTGCGCGTATTGCATGCCGGCAACGGGGGTGAAGTTTCTGCCGCGGAACGAAATTCTCTCGTTCGAAGAAATCACCCGCTTCGTGCGGATCCTCTCCGCCCACGGCGTGCGCAAAGTTCGGCTCACCGGAGGCGAACCGCTGGTACGACACAACCTGTCAGAATTGGTGTCGCAACTCGCTGCGCTACCCGATGTGGAAGAAATCGCGCTCACGACCAACGGCATGTTGCTGGCCGATCAAGCAGAGGCGCTCAAAACGGCCGGGCTCGATCGCCTGAACATCAGCCTCGACACCCTCCGCGAAGCGAAGTTCGAACAGATTTCCCGCCGCACGGGGCTCGACCAAGTTCTGGCCGGCATCGCCTCCGCCGAAGCGGCGGGTTTTGAAGGGACGCGGCTCAACGCCACGTCGCTGCGTGGGTTTACCGAAGAAGAGATCATCCCGCTCGCCGAGTTCGCGCTCGAGCGCGGGCTCGAACTCCGCTTCATCGAGTACATGCCGCTCGACGCCGGACACACCTGGAGCCATGAGCAGGTGCTCACCGGAAGCGAAGTTTTGCGCCGCCTCGGCGAGCGTTTTGGCGAGCTGATGCCCGTCGAACGCGAAGACTCCAGTCAGCCCGCCGTTGATTACACCGTCCCCGGCGGCGGGCGGATCGGGTTCATCAACTCCGTCAGCGAACCCTTCTGCGGGGATTGCAATCGGTTGCGTCTCACGGCGGAAGGGCAAGTTCGCAATTGTTTGTTTTCAACCATCGAGTACGACGCCCGCGTGCTGCTTCGCAATGGGGCCAGCGATGAAGAGCTCGCGCAACTCGTGGCCGACGCCGTCGCCGCGAAATTGCCGGGGCACGCGATAAACGATGAGAGCTTTTTACGTCCCCAGCGCGCGATGTATCAAATTGGAGGGTAAAAACAGAGAGATTAGAGAATAGGGGATAGAGATTAGGCCAACCTGGAAGCCGCCTTGCGTGCTCTATTCTCTAACCCCTATCCCCTAACCTCTCATCAACCATGTCCCGCATTTACCTCGACAACGCCGCCACCAGTTGGCCAAAACCCGAAACCGTCTACACCGCGATGGACGTCTTCGCGCGCGAGTGCGGCGCCGCTAGCGGACGCGGCGCTTACTCGTCGGCAATTGAATCAGCGAAAGTCGTTGCCGCAGCGCGGACAGGCGTCGCCCGGATGATCGGTGTTAGCGATCCCAACCGTATCGTCTTCACCGCCAACGGGACTGCGGCGCTGAACCTCGCGATTCACGGCCTGCTGCGGCCGGGCGATCACGTTGTCACCACCGTGTGCGAACACAACTCGGTGCTGCGGCCGCTGCACGCCGCCGTGCAGCGGCTCGGCTGCGTCGTGGATTTCGCACCGTGTGACGCCCAGGGCCATGTCACCACGGCCGACATTCTCGCGCTCGTCACCCCCACCACACGGCTGGTGGTGATGACGCACGCTTCGAACGTGACCGGCGCGATTCTGCCGATCGCCGAAGTGGCGGCGGCGCTCCGCAGTTCGCCGACGCTGCTGCTGGTCGACGCCGCCCAAACCGTAGGCCGACTCCCGCTGGATGCAGAATCGCACGGCCTCGACCTTATCGCCGCACCCGGTCACAAGGGGCTCTTGGGTCCGACGGGCACGGGCTTCCTCTACATCGAACCGGGCCTCGAAGCGGAACTCACGCCCATTTGGCAAGGGGGCGTCGGCAGCGCGAGCGATGACCCCGAAATGCCCGCCACCATGCCCGAGCGGTACGAAGCGGGCAGCCTTGCCGTCACGCCGATCGCCGGGTTGGCGGATGGCATCGCGTATATCGAGCACGAAGGCCGCAAAGTCCTGTGCGAGCACGTCTGCACGGTCACGGCCCAACTCGCCGCCGGCCTCACAGGGCTCCCCAAAGTCAAACTGCTTGGTCCACCGCCGCACGCCCTCCGCGCGGGCGTTGTGAGCTTTACCCTCGAAGGGTACGATGCCCACGACGTGGCGGTGGCGCTCGACGCCTCGTTTGGCATCGAAGTTCGCAGCGGCTTGCACTGCGCGGCGCGGATCCATGCGGCGCTTGGCGCGCCGGAAGGTTCGGTGCGAATGAGCCCTGGGTGCTTCACGACTGAAGCGGAAATCGAGGCCACCATCGCCGCCGTCGCGAGTTTGTAAATCAACGCTTATTCAATAGCCGGACCGCCACGCGGTCCGAATCAGAGAATCTCAACGCGCGGGGGCGAGCCCCGCGGCTAACACCACAATGCCCGAACCCGCCAAACTCCCCTGGTACGCTGACGGCCTCAAGTTCAAATGCACTGGCTGCGGCGATTGCTGCACCGGGGCACCGGGATACGTGTGGGTGAACAATGCCGAGATCGCCGCGCTGGCCGAACTGGTTGGCATGAGCGTGGCGGAGCTTGAACGCCGCTTCGTGAAGCAAGTGGGCGTGCGCAAAAGCCTGAAGGAACGCCGCGACGGGGCCTGCGTGTTCTTCGACGACGACACCCGTAAATGCACCGTCTACACCGCCCGGCCCCGCCAGTGCCGCACCTGGCCCTTCTGGGACTCCACCACCCGCACGCCGGCCGACTGGGAGCAAACTTGCAGCGTGTGCCCGGGGAGCGGCACGGGGAGGCTCTATTCGCTGGAGCAGATTGACGCCCAGAAGGCGGTAATCCGTATTTAGTGGGGCAGGCTGTCTAGTCTGCTATGAAGTGTGAAAGGCTTTCGCCCATGCCCAGGCAGGCGGGAAAGCCTGCCCCACTTTTTGGCAAACTTTACCGGTTGGTTGAAGTTTACCGACGACGCCGACGATAACGGGTAGTGGGTCTTTATCGCGCTGCGCCGGCGACGTGCCGATGTGGTGCGATTTGGACATAAGTTGTTCACTGGCAACACTTTGCAGCGAAATCGGCAAAAATCGGCCGGTTTCAACGCGGTCCCTGTGAACGTAAGTTCTTTGAAAATTAGGATTTACAGTTGCGATCGACAGGAATTTCTGCCGATTTTTTGAGCGCGCAAAACTGGACCTTCCGTAGCCGCAATCTTGACTCTAGTCGTTGCTACATCTACACTTGTGACAGATGGAGCCGCTCGATTTGGGGCTTCTTTTTCTGTGGTTCGAGCGGTCCACTGTTAGGGGCGTCCGTTGTGACCAAAAAAGAGATTGTGAAAACCATCTCCGAGGAGATTGGCCTGACACAGCTCAAGACGAAGGAGATCGTCCAAAAGACGTTCAACGCCATCGTCGAGACGCTCTGCGAGGATCACCGCATCGAACTGCGGAACTTTGGGGTCTTCGAGGTCAAGCGTCGTGCCGCCCGCAAAGCCCGCAATCCCCGCACGGGTGAGAAGGTTTCAGTCCCCGAAAAGTTCGTGGTCACCTTCAAGCCGGGCAAGGAAATGGAAGCCAAAGTGCGGGAGCTCGAGCGCCAGGCCGCTGAAGAAGCGGCTCGCCGCGAAGCTTTGGCTGCTGCAAATCAGTCCGCGGGCCATCACGCCAGCAATGGCAGCAGTGTTGACTATGGAAGCCGGGCGAGTGAATTGCCGCCGCCGAGACCGCTGCCAGCATACGAAGACGCCGGCTGATCGACGCGATTCCCTCTCGACGGGTGGAATGCTCTCCGCTAAAGTCCGCCGCCGAATCTGAACTCTCACGAGTTCAGCTACGAAGCAAGTTCGTGGCTGATCCCGTCAGACTTCAGATGTCGCCCAAAAGGCAACATTGAAGTCGCAAAACTTGTCGCAACTGGATACGGCCGAACACGTTATGGAAAACGGAGTCGGCATCGAGGCCATTGATTGTCGGCCGGGCACGGGAGTCGCTCGGCGTGGCAAGTGAATGGTCGCTCACGGAGGAGTATGGACCGATGCGTAAGTGGCTCATGACCGCGCTGGTCGCTTCGTCGCTCGCCGCAAATACCGGGTGTTTGATCCCGATGTATTCCGCGGACCCGGCGCGGCGTGCGCAGCAGCTCATCTACACGTCCGAAGACCTACGGGCCTTCCTGGACGAATGGGAGCGAATCTGGTTCCTGGATGCCCCCAGTAACCTGCGGCCTTATCGCACCAGCGGGTTGGTGTTGTAGGAACGGCGCGCCCCGAACAAGTCACGCGTGACCGCCAACCACAGGCGGTCCAGGGGCTCCTGCGCACACGCTGTGACAATTGCCGGAGAGAGCCCGGCCTAGTACGATCGGCTGCAAGCGGGCGATCATGTTCGCCGCTTCCACGACTCCTTCACCGATCGTTAGTGTTTGGCGACATGACTCCCACCGCGGCGGAACTCGACCTCCGCGTGCAACTTGGTCGGCTCACACTGCCGAATCCGGTGCTGGTCGCTTCTGGCACGTTTGGTTACGCCCGCGAAATGGCTGCGCTGGTTGACCTCTCACGGCTCGGCGGTATCCTGCCCAAAACCGTCACCGCCGAAGCTCGCCCCGGCAACGCTCCCTGGCGGACGCTTGAAACCGCCGCCGGGATGCTTAACGCGATCGGCCTCGATAACGATGGGCTCGAAGCGTTCATCGACCATCACGTGCCGTACCTCGCTTCGCTCGGCCCGCCGATCATCGCCAGTATCGCCGGCCGGACGCATGAGGAGTTCGTCGCGATGACCCGCCGACTCGACGAAGTCGATGGCGTGTCGGCGATTGAGCTTAACATCTCGTGCCCCAACGTGTCTCACGGGGTGGACTTTGGTGTCGATCCTACGATGTGCGAACGTCTTGTGCGTGAATGCCGGGCGGTCACGCATCATCCAATCATCGCGAAGCTAACCCCGAACGTCACCAGCGTAGCGACCATCGCCAAAGCGGCCGAAGCGGGAGGCGCCGACGCCGTCTCGCTCATCAACACGGTCCTCGGCATGGCGATCAACTGGCGCAAACGCACGCCGATGCTCGCGAACAAAGTCGGCGGCCTCAGCGGCCCGGCGATCAAGCCAATCGCCCTCCGCTGCGTGTGGCAAGCGGCCCAAGCGGTGCGGACGCCGATCATCGGCATCGGCGGCATCGCCACGATCGACGACGTGATGGAGTTCCTCATCGCCGGTGCCTCAGCGGTGCAACTCGGCACGGTGAACTTTTATCGTCCCACCGCGGCAGCGGAGGTGCTCGCCGCGCTGCCCGATGCACTCGCGACCTTGGGCGCGAGATCCGTCGGTGAGGTGGTCGGCACATTGAAGTAACGCTTGCGCTAGATGAATGATCAATTGAAGGACCAAACGCGACGTTCCCTTGGTCATATCGACTTGGTCATTGGTCATTCGCCCCGTAGTTAGTCTTACCACTCTAACAGACTTACCCCGACAACATTTATGCGTGTTCTCTCCGGCATTCAACCGACGGGCCCCTTCCATTGGGGCAACTACTTTGGCGCCATTCGGCAGTACATCGAACTGCAAGAGGTGGCGACCGAGGCGTACTATTTCATCGCGAATTTGCACGCACTCACTACCGTGCGCGATGCGGCAAAGCTGCAGCAGTACACGCTCGACGGAGCGATTGATCTCTTGGCGCTCGGGCTCGATCCATCGCGGGCGACGCTCTTCGTGCAGTCGGATGTACCGGAGGTGAGCGAACTGTGCTGGCTGCTGATGACCGGCGCCCCGATGGGACTTTTGGAGCGCTGCGTCAGTTACAAGGACAAAATCGCCAAGGGACTGAAGGCCGATGCTGGGCTGTTCACGTACCCCGTGCTGCAGGCGGCCGACATTCTGGCGTACGACGCCGATGTGGTGCCGGTCGGCGAAGACCAGTTGCAGCACATCGAAGTGTGCCGCGATATTGCGCAAAGCTTCAACCATCACTTTGGCCAGACGTTTGTCATGCCCAAAGGAAAAATTCTTGATAGCTCCGCCCGCGTGCCGGGGCTCGATGGCGAGAAGATGAGCAAAAGTTACGACAACACGCTCGCCGTGTTCGCTGACCCCAAAGCGCAGCGTAAACAGATCATGCGGATCGTCACCGACAGCCGCCCGATGGAAGATTCAAAGGAACCCGTCGGCGATGTGCTGTACGATCTTTACGCGTTGGTGGCGACGGAGGACGAGCGTGACGCGATGGCCGCCCTCTACCGCCGCGGCGGCTTCGGCTACGGCGAAATCAAAAAAGCCCTCGCCGACGCCGCCGAACGCTACTTCGCCCCCGCCCGCGAGCGCCGCGCCGCCCTCGCCGCCGAACCGCAGCAGTTGCGTGAAATTCTCGCCGCCGGCGCCGCCAAAGCCCGCGTGAAGGCGAAGGCGACATTGAAGCGCGCGCAGCAAGCATGTGGATTGTCAGATTGGTAGTTAGCCGGCGGTGAGTTATCATGCACGCATGCCCACGCCGAAACAACTCGCCGCCAAGGTCGTTAAGCAACTCGCGCACGATTTCCCGCTCGCCGAGTGCGCGCTGGTGCATGACACGCCGGAGCAGTTGCTCGTTGCAACGATTCTCTCGGCGCAGTGTACCGACGAGCGAGTGAACATCGTCACGAAGGAGCTGTTCAAGAGGTACCCCACGCCATTTGAGCTGGCCAAGTTGCCGCTCGCGAAGCTCGAAACGCTCATTCAAAGCACCGGCTTCTTTCGCAACAAAGCGAAGAACATTCAGGCGTGTTGCCAAGCGCTGGTGGAGCAGTACGGCGGGCTCGTGCCGCAGGACCTCGACGCGCTCGTAAAGCTCGCCGGCGTGGGGCGGAAAACGGCGAATGTGGTGCTCGGCGTGTCGTTCGGGTTGCCGACAGGCGTGGTGGTCGATACCCATGTCGCCCGGCTCAGCCAGCGGATGGGGCTGACCACCGAGTCCGACGCCGTGAAGATCGAACGCGACCTGATGGCGATTCTCCCCCAGAAAGAATGGATCGACTTCTCGCACCGCATGATCCATCACGGCCGAAAAGTGTGCGCCGCCCGCAAGCCAAAGTGCGAAACGTGCTCGCTCCGAAAAATCTGCCTCAAGATCGGGGTGTGAGCGGGGATTTAATCGCTCGCATGCATGGGCTACAACGGGGGGCGAAGGGTGCAAAGGTCGAACGGTCGAAGAGTGAAGAAATTTTCGACCCTTGCATCCTTCAACCTTTCAACCTTCCTTCGGAGCAGTCATGATTCTCTCGGGGCTTGAGATCAAGCGGCGGTTGGGACGGGATGTCGTCATCGAGCCGTGGGATGATGCCAACCTCAACCCCAATAGCTACAACCTTACACTGCATAATGAGCTGATGGTGTACGAGGAAGTTGTGCTCGATATGGCGAAACCGAACCGCGTGCGACGGATCGAGATTCCGGAAGAAGGTCTCGTGCTGAGCCCGAACCAACTTTATCTGGGCCGCACCGTCGAACGGACTACCACCCACAACTTAGTGCCGCAGATTGAAGGACGTTCCAGCATCGGCCGACTGGGCTTGTTCGTCCACGTAACGGCTGGCTTCGGCGACGTGGGCTTCAGTGGCTTCTGGACGCTAGAAATGTTCGCCGTTCAACCGGTGCGCATCTACGCCGGCGTACCGATCTGCCAGATTTTCTATCACGAGATCACCGGCGAGATCGTGGAGTACGCCAGCAAGTACCAACACAACCACGATATTCAGCCGAGCTTCTTGTTCGAAGAAATCTCCCCCGACCTACGCAGCGACCCGCAGTTGCCGCTGAACTTCGGCATGGAACGACCTCTCTGGCGATAAAGAATAGGGGGACGCGGATGCAGCGGATACGCGCGGAGAAAAGGGAACACTAATCGACGCTAATCAGCACGAATCAGATTAGCGATGATTAGTGCTCTGCCCTCCCTTAAATTCGCGTTTATCCGCTGCATCCGCGAACATCCGCGTTCCCTATCCTTTTGCGTTTGGCGTACCCGCAAGCGGCGAGTAAGATGGACCGATGCAATTGATCGAATTCATTAAGTGGTTGGTCAGTCTCGCGAAGCCGGAAAACCTGCGGGAGCTTGTCAACTTAGGCGGGCCGTGGTGGGTGAGTTACGCTGTGCTCGCAGCCATCGTGTTTAGCGAGACCGGGTTGCTCGTAGGATTCTTCCTGCCAGGTGATTCGCTGCTCTTCGCGGCGGGGCTGCTGGCGAGCCAAGGAGTGTTCAACTTCTGGGGCCTCGCTGCGCTGCTGATGGTGGCGGCGATCGTGGGCGATGCGGTCAACTACTCCGTCGGCGCCAAGATGGGACAGCACGTGTTCGATAAGGGTCGGATGCGATTCGTGAAGCGCGAACATCTCTTGGCCGCCAAAGAGTTCTACGAGCGGCACGGCGGCAAGGCGATTATCCTCGCGCGATTCGTGCCACTGGTGCGCACTTTCACGCCGTTCGTGGCCGGTGTAGCGCGGATGAGTTACCGCCAGTTCGCCGTGTACAACATCGTCGGCGGCATCGGCTGGGTGCTCTCGATGCTCTCGGCCGGCTATTGGCTAGGGCAGATCCCGTGGGTGCAGAAGAACTTTGAGATTATGGTGCTGCTGATTGTGTTCATCAGCATTCTGCCGCTGCTGCATGGGATGTGGGGGAAGTGGCGCGCGGGGCGTGCGGCGAACAGCTCGTTGCCCTCCCCCGACTGACGTCGGGGGCTCATGCGAGAGCTTGTAGCTTGACTCCCCGAGCCAAGCGAAGCAACCACTCGCCCGGGTCGAGGACCCAAGCTTCAAGCAAGTCCCTACATCACCGCGAAGTAGTTTTCCACCGCGAAGTCGAAGTTCTCATTCGACATCACCACCGGGCGGCCGGTATACTTGCAGTAGTTGCGGATTTGCAGCAGGAGGTCACGAGGCTGGCAGCAGCGGAACGGGCGATTGACCGCTTTGTAATGCGTGTCGACGAGGTAGTCGAGCGGGCCGTCGTGGTACTCCACGCCGAGCTTCGGCGCCATCATTTTCACCAGCGCGCGGAACGACTCTTCATCGGGGTCGTTGACTTCAATCTTGTACGGAATCCGTCGCAAAAACGCGTCGTCGACGAGGTCCTTCGGCTCCAAGTTCGTCGAGAACACGATCAGTTGGTCGAACGGTACCTGAATCTTCTTCCCGCTGGCCAGGTTCAAAAAGTCGTAGCGCTTTTCCAGCGGCACGATCCAGCGGTTTAGCAGCTCGTCCGTGGTCATCCGCTGGCGGCCGAAGTCGTCGATCACCAGAGTGCCGCAGTTGCTTTTCAGTTGCACCGGGGCTTCACTCACGTTGGTGGCGGTGTTGAGCGTCACTTCCAGCGAATCCATAGTGAGTTCACCACCCACCACGATGGTGGGCCGCTTGATGCGGACCCAGCGGTTATCGATCTTGCGGTTGTCGATCAGTCCTTCATTCGCTTCTAGCGGCGCTTCGTCGTGCATCCCGGGATCGAACAGGCGAATGATTTCTCCCTCGACACCCAGCGACCGTGGAATCCAAATGTATTTACCGAACGCCTGGGTCAGGCGTTCTGCGATGCTCGTTTTGCCATTGCCGGGCGCCCCGTAGAGAAACAGCCCGCGACCGGAATTGATTGCGGGGCCCAGGCGGGTGAGCATCCGTTTGTCGATGAGCAAATCCTCAAACGCGCGATGCAGGTCCTCCTCGGTGGGATTCTGATTGGAGAGCGTCTGCTTGCCCACGCTTTCCACATACTGCGCCAGCGGCACGGGGGCGGAGCCAAAGTAGGTGCAATGTTCTGAAAGTTTCTTGCCGCGCTCACGGCCCATGCCGGTCAGCTGATAAACGTAATCGTTCATCATCGCGGCGCCCTTGTGCGCAACGAGTTGATCCTGTTTCATGTTCTGCAGCAGCGGATCAATCAGCCGGAACGGCAGCCGCACATGTTCGGCCAGATACCGCCCGGTCGCTTCCGCGCGGGCGTTGAGGGTCTTCAGCAGCAAGTTCTCGACTTCGGTGGCGGTCAGTCCCGCTTCGAGAAACGAGTCAGGCTCTTCCGGAAACCATTGCGTCGCGAACGTCGGGCGCGGCGGCGCAGTCTCGACGGCCGCAACCGGGGCGGCCGGCGCCACCGTCTGCATGCCGGCGATTGGCGCCGCCGTGATTTGCTGAATCCGCGAGAGGAGCTCATCGAGCCGGCGCCCGTCTTCTGTGCGCGCCGCGGTACGCGGCGGATCGATCACATTGGTTTCCGACATTGGCTCTTCCCCACAAGTGGCCCCATCGCGCAGCAGTCGCTAGGGGTAACAAGGACCCCTTCTGAAGCGTAGCCCGAAGCCCACATGTAAGCTTCAAAACTTCGCGCAGATTGCCGAAAACCGGCGAATCGGCTTTAACGATTAGCCCTGTTTTCCGGCTGAATCGATTGGATTCGCCGCGTGTTACCCAGCGCTTGCCGAGGATTAGAAAGCTACACTTACGATGTTCGCTCGGGGGCAGCTTGTTCGAGTATCGATAAGCCGAGCGCGCAACCACACGATTCCCCCATGGCGGCGGATCAGGAATATGCCAGCAACGCTTGAAACCGTCGAAGCCTCCTCGCTCCGCGCGCTCGACCCTCAGTTCGAGGCCCTTTTCGAGCGGACCGCGTCGCTCGCGTCGCTGCCAACAGTGGCCCTGCAAATTATTGAGCTCGCCAAGGACGAAAACGGCAGCATCGAGGAGATGTGCCGCGTGATCGAGCAGGACCCGGCGCTCTCGCTCAGAATCGTCAAGACGGTGAACTCATC
The DNA here is from genome assembly GCA_022841705.1 of Pirellulales bacterium. Lineage (GTDB taxonomy): Bacteria > Planctomycetota > Planctomycetia > Pirellulales > Lacipirellulaceae. Next base: position 598,449 of record JALHQZ010000001.1, on the reverse strand, counting down.
CTTTTACGCGCTCCGCACCGAAGTGGCCGACCTGCCGACCGCGGCCGCGATGTTGGGGCTGAGAAGACTGCGCGATGCGGCATTCTCGGTCAGCATGGGACGGCACTTTAATCGCCCCACGCCGGTCGGAGGGCTCGATCGGCGGCGCCTGTGGACCCACAGCGTGAGTGTGGCGGCCGCAGCGCGGCTTATTGCCAATATCACTCAGGCTTGTCCGCCGGATGAAGCGTACCTGGTGGCGCTGCTGCACGACCTGGGCCTCTTGGTAGCCGACGAACATTTTAGCCAAAAGATGCCGCGGGTCATTGCCGAAGCAAGCACCGGCCGAGACATTATTACGGTTGAGCAAGGGACTCTGGGGTTCGATCACGCCCAGCTGGGCGCATACATCATCGCTCGCTCGAAATTGCCCGAGCGCGTCTCGACGGCGGTGAGTTATCATCACCATCCACTCGACTCCCCCGAGGACGCACTGAAGCTAACGTGTGTCATCGCCGCGTCGAACTACATCGCCACCCGGTACGGGAATGCCTCCTTTGCGGGCCGGCGATTGCATGCCGCCTCCCCGGAAGTCTTCGCCACCATCGGGCTCGGCAAGGAAGAACTGACGGAAGCTTGGGAACGCCTGCCGGGGCTCTTTGACTCGGCGGCCGAGCTCATGGGCGTTTCTTGAGAGGGGCTAGGAGCCCGGGGCTGGCGGCTTGGGATTTGAATCTCGCTCCGCGGAATGCGAATCCGTTGCGTGGGGCTGGGGAACGCGGGCTCGCGTGGTTAGGCTATCTTGATGGCTCGGCGAAAGCGTAGCCTCTCAATTGGGCTTAGCGTTCTTCACCAGCCCCTGCCCCCTATCCCCCAGCCCCTCCACCATGCAGCTTGTCATCACCGCCGTCGGCCCCGATAACCGCGGATTGGCCGACCCCATTGTGCACTCCGTCACTGAGCTTGGCGCGAACATTGCGGAAATCCAAATGTACGACCACGATGCGGAGAGCATTTTCTCGATGCTGACGCGCGTGGACATTGCGGCGGAGCAACGAGAGGAAGTCGATCGCGCGATGCGCACCGTCAGCCAGCGAACCGGGCTGTCGATTCGCACCTGGAGCCCCGACATTACCGGCCGCAAACCGCGCCTCGCAATCTGCTGCACGTACCGCCACGAGACGCCGCGCATTTTGTTGGAAGGAATCCGCAGCGGCAAGTTGCAAGCCGAAGCGGCGGTGATGATTTCCAATCGCACCGCCTGCCGCAAATTGGCCGATGAGTTCGGCGTGGCGTGGGAAAACATTGGCCACGGCGACGGCGAACCCGACGACGGCCGATTGCTCGACATCTGCGATGCTCGCGGCGTCGATTACATCGTGCTCGCCCGCTATATGCGGGTGCTGCCGGCTGCGAGTTGCTGGAAGTACGCCGGCGGGCGGATCATCAACCTCCACCATGGCCTCTTGCCCAGCTTCCCCGGGATGCGGCCCTACCACGATGCGTACACCAGCCGGATGCTCACCTATGGCGCCACGTGCCATTTCATTGTCCCGGAGCTCGACGCCGGCAACCAGATTATCTACCAAGCCGCGTTCACAGCGCCATTGGGCTCGACGCTCGACGACATCATCCAGCGCGGCCAAAGCGAAAACGAACCGCAAGTGCTGCTCGAAGGGGTCCGCCGGGTGGTGGATAACGAAGTGCGGCTGCACTTTAATCGCGTGGTGGCTGCGAAGGGGTAAGCATGGACGTGCCGCTGTCGATCCGTTCGACATTCTCGCCCACCATCGCGTGGTCCCAGTGATTGCGCTCGAAAAGGCAGCCGACGCCAATCCGCTCGCCGAAGCGCTCATCGCCGGCGGCCTCCCCATCGCGGAAGTGACGTTTCGCTCCGACGTAGCGTTGGATACCTTACGCATCATGGCGGCCAGTGGTGAAGTGCTGCCCATCGCCGGTACCGTGCGAACAACCGAGCAAATTGACGCCGCTATCGACGCCGGCGCTAGGATGATCATCACCCCAGGCTTCAATCCCCGTGTGGTGGAATACGCTCAATAGCGTGGCATCCCGATTTGCCCCGACGTCGCGACGCCGAGCGAGCTGGAGTTGGTGCTCGAAGTGGGGCTCACCACGGTGTAGTTCTTCCCCGCCGAGTCATTCGGCGGCGTGAAAACCCTCAAGGCATTCGCGGGCCCCTATCCGCAGGTGCGATTCATGCCGACAGGCGGGATTTCGCTCACGAACCTTCCCGATTACCTCAAACTTCCATCGGTCCTCTGCTGCGGTGGAAGCTGGATGATCACGCCAGCGCTGTACGCCAACGGCGACTTCAATCCCATCTTGCAAGCATTGCGCGAGGTGAAGCAGCTTGTCGATTCGCTTTCGACTTAATCTGAGCCGCACCTGCAATGCAGTCCACGGCGCGGCGCATTAGGCTCCGCCCTACCGATCCCCACCCACATCCATCACAAACCCGATCGCCTTCAGCATCGGCGCCACCTCCGGATTCGCCATAAAGCACTTCCACGGTAACCCGGTTCGATGGTTTTCGATCATCACCACAATCTGCGCTTGGTTGAGACCCATGTAAACTTCGTCGAACCACTGCTCGGTTTCGTTAAAGCCGTCGTGAAAACCGTACACGCCCCACACTTTGGGCCCGAGTTCGCGGTAGAAATGCTTGAGCGCTGCCATCGATTCGTCCGGCGTGAAGGGAAATACGCCGAGCGCCGCCGAACTGCAAATCGTGCCGTTATCGTCGCGCGGCAAAGGGCGACCCCCGCCGTTGTTCACGCCTGCCGAGAACCCCCAGCAGTCCGGGCCATAGCCAACGCGATTGCGTGGATTGTCAATCGCGTAAGCCCGGCTCACCAGCGCGATGTTGCGATTGTTGCGGGCATAGTTGGTGTAGGGGTCGCGCTTGCCGCGGGGATCGAAACCATGAAACGAGAACTGGTTGAAGAAGAGTTCACCTCCATTGCCGCAGCCGACATCGATCTTATGCCCCGCGAACGTTTGGCCGTTCACATAGTGGTCGCCGACCGTGGTGCGGCTCCAATTCCGGCGATAGTTGATCGCGCGCTCATCCGTTCCGGCAAACCCCGTGTGAAACATTTCGGCCGGTACGCCGTGTGTGGGCGAAGCGATCGCCAGCAGGTAAATAATCATTGTCTCGTTCCAGCCGATCAGCGGGTGGCTAATCTTCCAAGCGTGCTCCGGTGACCAGTGCCAGTAAAGCACCGGGCTGTCGGGCTCACGGCGATGCCAATCCCACTCAACTTCGCGCCAGAGCTTGGTGATGCGCTCACGAATCTCCCGTTCGGCAGGATTGTCGCGGTCAAAATACTGCCGGGCGATCAGCAGGCCTTGCATCAGAAACGCCGTTTCAACCAAATCGCTGCCATTGTCGTACTTGCCGAACAGCGGCGTCACGTGGCCCGTTTCACCGTGAAGAAAGTGAGGCCACACGCCGTGAAATCGATCGGCCCGCTGAAGGAACTTAAGAATCTGTAGCAGTCGCTCGGCAATTTGCTCCCGCGGTGCAAATCCGCGCTCGGCGCCGACCACGAGCGCGCCGATGCCGAACCCCGAGGCGCCGAGCGCCACGAGTTGCTCATCCCCCGGCAAGATCTCGAGCGCCATGCCCGACGGATTATTGTGTGCTTCCCAGTAGTAGCGAAAACAACCTTCTTGCACCATCGATAGTAGTTCCTCATCGCTGTGCGGCCGAGTCGCGGCGCTCACCACGTTCGACGGCTTCGACTCGTTACCCGTCACGTCCACCGCCGTGATGCGGTATGAAAACTCGGGTGACTTACCGCCAACGAAATCGACCGCCCGCTGGTAGAGCCCCGGCCGGGAGATGATCGGCGTATACTTCGCACCTTCCTCCGCGCGGTACAGCCGGTAACCAAGTAGATCGGGCTCTGTATTCGGTCGCCATATAAGATCGACGTGCCGATCGCGCCCCGTCGCTGCCAAACCTTGTGGCGCGGCAGGCGCTTCGTGATCACGAAGCTGCTCGGCGGTGAGCAGCCGCACGTCATCGATCCACAGCACATGCGGTTTGCCATCGTCGAGCCCCTGCACCAGTTCGATCGCTTCGAGGTTCGCCAGATCAAACTCCGAATCCGCCGTGCCGCCGAAAATGCCTCGCACGCCAACGAGCGGTAACTCAACTTGCGTCCATTTCTTGGCGGGCAGCTCTTTCTGTTTGAGCAGCAGCGATACGGTCGGCGAGCCTCCTTTGGCACTGCGGAGGTAAAGCCGAGGCGCCTCGTCGAGCGACAGCCCCTCCTCCGAATAGCAGTTGAGCACCAGCGTATCGCCGGTAAAGCGAAAGCGATGGCCGTACTGCGACGCGACCTTGATGGTGGCCCGCCAGTCGCCGCCGAAGGCGCTTGTCCAGGCGAGCCGCAAACTATTCGGCGGGCTAACGAACCGCTCAGCGCGAGCGGGAAGTTTGTTGGCATCGAGTTCCAATTCACTCGGCGCCACCACGCTGCCTGCGCTGTGATAGCTCGGGCCCGTCACGGCGGCGTTTTGGAAGATGACCGCCGAATCGTAGCCGCCGGCGTGCACCAAACTTGACAGAAGGAAGAGTAAGCCGAAGAGCAGTCGCATGGGAGACTCGAATATTCGCGGGAGGAGGCAATCCGGGTGGCAATTGGCGAGTATACGACTGACGATTCACCTGGTGCAAGCGCTTTCAGTCCTACAAACTGAGCTAGTCTGCAATGCCGACCACGGCGCGGTGAGGTTGACGTTGACACCACCGCACCGTGGATTGCATTGCCCGCGCTCTAAAGAATCGGGGCTCGTCTGGGTGAAGAATTCCAAGAATCACCCCCCAATCGCGTGAAAACTGCTCTTGCAGTTTGAGCGATTGGCTCCTATTCTCCCGCCGCCTGGGCCCGAGGCCCAAGGTCCGTTCTTCTACCGAACGGCTAATCACCAAACTTGCGCGCCTTCCATTGTGCGGGAACATAGTGGGCGGTGGGCGACGGGGAGTAACTGCGCGATGAATGCATCGGCCGAAAGAATTTTGGCAAGCGGGGTGTGCGTTTGGGCTGTCCTCTTGCCGCTCGGCGGGGTCTTCCTGCCGGCGACGGCGTTGGGCCAAGGCGCCAAATCGGGTGCGTTGTCGATGCCGCCTGAATCAGTCGAAGCGCCAATCGCAACCTCTCCGGGCCTGACGGTCCCGACAGAGGGAACCGTCGCGGGTGAAGTTGCGCCCTACACCATGCAGAATGCGGTGACCGCAAGCGACGGGGGCAGTTACTCCGGCGGCGGCGTGGGTTACAGCCCCGCGCTCGGCAGCCACTTGCGCGCCCGCTACAACAGCGAAAGCTACGGCCAACTCGATGGCAATTTTGATTTGGGCACGATGAAGATGTGGCAGCCCGATCGCGATAGCGCTTGGTTCATCGATGGCCAAGTGACACTCAACGATGAATCGAAAGTCGGCTACAACGTCGGCGTCGGCTACCGCTGGATGACGCTGCCGGTGTTTCCGTGGTCGCCTGATCGCGAAAAGATCGCCGGGATCAGTTTGTGGAGCGATGGTTCCAGCGCCGGCGGCGAGAACTTCTTCCCGCAGGTGGGCGTCTCCGCCGAACTGCTGGGCGACACTTGGGACTTCCGCGCGAACGCGTACATCCCCGTCGGCCCCACCAGCCAGGACCGCGACTTTCGGCCCACCGGCAACAACGTCTTCTTCGGCAACTTTATTGGCTCCGAACTAATTGGCATCCGTGACACCGCGCTCACGGGTGGTGAAGTGGAAGTCGCCCGGCGGATCCGCGATCTCGACGCGTGGGTCTTTGGCGGCGCCTACGGCTTTGATGGCGGCGGGTTCGACACAGCCGGCGGCCGTTATGGTCTGCGTGGCTACGTGACGCCCGACATCTTGGCCCAGTTCCAAATGACGCACGATGAACTGTTCGACACCAATGCGGTGGTCGGACTCACCTGGTTCATCGGCCGCACCCGCAACAACACGGCCCTCACCTGCACGCTGCGCGACCGCTTCCGCGAGCCGGTGCTGCGGAACGATTATGTGGCGATGGTGCAAAGCACGGCGACATCGGCTAGCGATCCGCTCGAAAACCTCGATGGCGACGCCCAGCGTTTTGTGCACGTCGACAGCACCGCCGCCGCGGGCGGCGATGGTTCGTTTGAACGGCCGCTCAACAATCTCGGCGATATTGATAACAACAGCGCTGAGGGCGATATCATCCTCGCGCACGCGGGTAGCAACCTGACGGGCTCCGTCGCCACATTACAAAACGATCAGCAATTCTTTGGCGAAGGGGGCGGCCGCACCGCGTCGTTCAGCGCCTTCAACTCTTCCGGCGCCCCGATCACGATCACTGCTCCGGAGACCGCGCCGGGCGCCATCGACGGCGTCGTGCCGATTCTCAACGGCGTCGCAGGGCAAGCGACTGTTACGCTGGCGGACGACAACCGCGTGGAAAATCTCACTTTCACGGGGGGCCAAAATGCCATCGTCAGTGGCCCCACCGGTTCGGCAAATCCGAATCTCAACCGCCTGACCATCAACAACACCACCGGCGACGGCATTGCGCTCGCCGCCTTCGACCGCGTCGATACTGACGACAATGACAACGACGAAAACGTCACCGAGACCTTCAACATTCTTGGTAACGTGGTGATCGATCGCGTTACGTTCAACAACGTCATGGGCAACGATATCGAAATCGATGCCGATACCAGCGCCACCACTAACAACGGCGAGACGATCAACATCACGCGCGTCACGTCCAACGGCAACGTCAGCGATCGTAGCATCTTGATCAGCAACACCAACAACACCACGGGCGATGTCACCAACATTGATAACTTCACCTACAACGGCGGCACAGCCGGCGATGGCGCCATTCGCCTGGTGGATACCGCTGGCCCCGTGAACATCAACAACAGTACGCTAACCGGCGGCGCCGGTCCGGCCGTGGATATCGAAGGCGCTACCGGCAACGTCTCCGTCGGCAGCACCACCACGATTCGCGATGTGATTGGCACTGCCGTGCGGGTAGTGGATACCGAAGGTAACGTGACCATCAGCTCCGATGTGATCACCGCGAACACGGTCAATGGCGGGACGGTGTTGATCCAGAACAACGAGGGGGTCGTCAACGTCAACGGCGATATCACGGCCAACAATGCCGATGCGGTGAACATCTCGGGCGCGCAGGCCGCCATTACGTTTGGCTCGGCGGGTTCGATCACGCACTCCGGTACTGGCGATGCGGTGGTCATCGCCGATACGACCGATGGCGCAGGCGACGCGGGCAACATCACTTTCGCCGGTGATATCACTAACTCCGGCGGGCGGTCGTTCTTCATTAACGATGGCAATGACGATATCACCGTCACCGGTGACGTGACCGACAACGGCGCCGGCATCGCCATTAGCAATCGCGAAGATGGCGGGGTTACGCTCTTCAGCGGACAAACCACCCTCAACACGGGGACCAATACCGCCGTTAACCTGACCACGAATGACGACAACTCGTCGGTTGACTTTACCAATCTCGACATTACCACCAGCAGTGGCACGGGCATCGCATCCACCGGCGATAGCGAGATCAACGTCACCGGCAGCAGTAACACGATCACCACCGGCACTGGCCGTGCGATTGATATCAACGGTGGGTCGTCAACCAGTGGCCTTACCTTCTCGAACGTGACGACGACCACGGGCGCCGCCACCAACAGCGTCTCCGTTCAGAACTTTGATGGAAACGTCACTATCAACGATGGCACGATCCGCTCGACCAGCGCTGGCGCCACTGATGCGGCAGTGTTCGTCAACGACACCAGCCTTGCCTTGAATGGAGTTGACATCGTTGCGGCGGGCGGCCGCGCTGTCGACGCAACCTTCGACGGCACCACCGCTCGAACTCTCAGCCTGAGCACGGTCGACTTGGCTGACAAGGACGTGGTCGTCTCCTCGACGGGTACCGGCGGCGGGACGGTTACGATGAACACCATCACGCAAGCGGGCGACGTAGCGCTCTCCACGGGAGTCGGCACCGGCGCCTTGACGACCACCATGACCAACGTCACCGCCGATACCCCCGCCAGCGCCAACGTCAGCCTGACCACGGCCACCGGCGCCGGCACGCTTACGATGAATACGGTGACCGGTGTCGACAACGTGTCGCTCAACGTGAACGGTTCCGGGGCCGGCACAATCAACATGAATACCGTCAACAGCGCGGGAACCGTGACCGCCACTTCGGCCGGCGGATCGACAGGCGCGATGACGATCAGCAGCAACAACTCCGGCGGCACGACCGCCTTGGGCGCCATCACCGTGAACGATCAAGGCAACGGCGCCGTCACGGCAACCTTCAACAATACGACCAGCGCCGCCGGTGTCACCTTCACTTCCGCCGGCAACGGCAATGCAACATTTGCAGTCAACGGCGGCTCCTACGGGGGCCCAATCCTCGCCACGGCTACCAACGCCGGTAGCTTTAGCGCCACGGTGGATGGCCCCACCACGCTTAACAACGGACGCATCGCACTCACGGCTAACAACGCGGGAACGGTCACGTACATTGTGCGCGATATGACCTACAGCACCGCGGGAACCGATACGGCCCTCAGCCTGATTGTTGGCTCAACTGTTACCTCGGGCAATGTGACCGTCCAAGCGAACAATATCACGGCCGGCGACGCCGAGGCGTTTGTCTTGGATGTCAACGGCGGCGACGTCAACTACCTCGTCAACGCCAATACGTTCACCAACAACAGCACGACCGACCGCACCGCGGTTATCGACATCGCCGGAACCTCAGTCGCCGATACCACGGTCACCAGCAACGTGTTCATCAACACGAATGCGGCTTCACCTGTAGAGTTCGAGCTGATCACGTCCGGCGGCTCTCCGACCGTGAACCTCAACCTTTCCTCCAATGACGCACGGGAAGCGGGCGGCGGGGTCGGCAGCGGCGAATTGTTCATCAACGAAGACGCCGGAGCGATCAGTATCTTTGAGCGTGACGCCACCTTTAATAACACCGGCACGCGCAACAATCCGCAGCCGACGTTTGATCCGAACGATGTCAACCAGTTTGGCAACTTAGTGAACCCCCCGCAGACGCCATAGTCGCGGTCGAGTAGTCGCGGTCGAAACGTACAACCATCACACGCAAAAAGCCGGAGGGCCACGCCCTCCGGCTTTCTCGTGCGCAGACGTAATTCGGACCGCGCGGCGGTCCGGCTAGGGACGCGAGCGCACGAAGCGACAAGCGTTTCGAGTTATGCTCGTCCAGCCGCGCCCGTCAGAAAACGGAGGAGTCTATCGACGACGCAACATTCCCAGCGTGCCCAGCCCCAGCACCGCGAGCAGCACCGTGCTCGGCTCGGGCACAGCAGCACTCGAAGAAACCGCCGCCGAAACCAGCGACCCCGACGACCCGCTCACCAGCGCCGAAGTCGCCGCGCTCGCCGCCGCAGCACTTTGGGGCACGCCATTCGCCGGCGGCGTGATACCCAGCGCGTTCAGCAGTGGGCCTTTGAACGACACGCTGCTCGGCGAGATCACTCCCACGGACTCCACGACAACCAGGTTTCCATCGGCGGTGAGCGGTACGTCGATGTATGCCAAACTGCCGTTTTGGCCCACCGAGGCGCTTAAGTCCGTTTGCGTGAGCGCCATAATGCGGTCGACCGTCGCCATGTCGGCAATCCGCGCGAAGGGGACGAAGCCTTGCGAATCGAGGAACGTATTCGAGTCGGCAAGGTTAATAAAGAAGCTCGCTGAACCGCTATTCGCGTTTCCGGCCGAGAGCGCAAGGGACACCGTGCCGCGCGTGTTGGTCAGACCTGTTGTGCTAAAGTCCACCTGACCGTCGTTGTCGCTGTCGACAATCACCGGATCGAACGCATCCGTAGCGTCGAAGCCGTTCACCGGCACTTCGGGGAGCTGGGTCGAGTCGGTCTTAAAGCTGCCAATCTGCAACACAAACCCTTCGGCGGCCCGGTTCACCACATTAAAGTGGTAGACCCCAGCGGCGATATTGGCGAGCATGTTATCGACATGCGCCTGCAAGTTGGAGTTGTTCGTCGGGTTGAGCAGCATGTCGAACGCGCCGACGCTGGTGTTGAATCGCACCGTTTGAGCGCCGGCGCTGCTGACCAAAAGCAATGAGCAAACCAAGAGTTTTTTAACGAGTGACAAACGCATCGCGATTCGCCTCAAAGGTGTTGAACGATTGATTCGCGCGCCGGCTAAATTGCGGGCCGGCGGAACTTTTAGTGTAATTGCCGCCGCCCAATTTGGCGCGATTCGGGCCGAAAAACTCCCTTGCGGGCGACCGGAGCCCTTCGGAAAACCGGCGGATCGGCGGCAAAATTGGTACAATCGCACTTCGCATAACTGAACACGCTGGGTGCCACTGGCCACGGCCCACCACCTACTGCCCACTTCCCCCATGCCCACGCTCACCTGCCGAACCTGCAACTATCGCACGCTGTTGTCGCACGACCAACTCGTCGGCCGACTACGCTTGTTGGGCCTGCTGAAGCGCGAGAAGCGGCCGACGCGGGACTTGGTCCTCGCGCTTGCCCCGAATGCGTCTCAGCAGATAGCGTGTCCCGAATGCGGGGCGGAAGGCCTGGCGTTCAACCCGCTGGAAGAAGCCGACGACGAGGAGGGTGATTGGCAAGCCGCCCAGCTCTGCGAAATCTGTCGCCAACCAATTCCGCCCGAACGACTCGAAGCCCTGCCGGCCACCAAGCGCTGTGTCGCCTGCCAAGGCCAAGCCGACGCCGGCACGCTCCCGGACGACGACCCCGAGTTCTGTCAGCGGTGCGGCGGCCTCATCGAACTCCGCGTCAGCACCGGCCCCGGCCTCACCCGCTACCGCCGCGTGTGTACCAGTTGCGGGTCGAAACGGTAGAATCGCAGTCCAACACTCGGGGTGCCACTGGCGTGCCGCTAGTGGGAAGTGGTGCGAAACTCGACCCAAGTTCCACTGGCGACACGCCAGTGGCACCCGAAAACTAAGTTCCTGCTAACAGCATATAGCCAACTGCCCACAGCCTTCCCATCATGCAGTTCCTCGCCACCGCCGCCTTTGGACTCGAAGCGGTGGTGGTGCGCGAACTCGCGGCGCTTGGGTACGAGGGCAAAGTTGTGCGGCCCGGCAAGGTTCTGTTCGAAGGCGATGAGTCCGCCATCTGCCAAACAAATCTGTGGCTGCGAAGTGCCGAGCGCATTCTTGTCTTGATCGCCGAGTTCCCTGCAACCGATTTTGGGCAACTGTTCGATGGGGTGCGCGCCGCCGATTGGGCAAGCTGGATTCCCGCCGATGGCCGATTTCCGGTGAATGGCAAATCGCTCAAATCGCAACTATCCAGCGTGCCGGCTTGCCAGAAGATCGTCAAGAAAGCAGTCGTCGAAGCGCTCCGCGCGCAGCATGACGTCACCGAACTGCCGGAAACGGGCGCCGATTTTGAAATCGAGGTCGCCCTGCTGAACGACATCGCCACCATCACGCTCGACACCACCGGCGTCGGCCTCCACAAGCGCGGCTACCGCACACTGGTCGGCCAAGCGCAAATACGAGAAACGCTCGCCGCTGGCATGTTACAGCTAAGTGTCTGGCGCCCGCATCGGCCGCTGTGGGACCCCTTCTGCGGCACGGGGACCATCGCGATTGAAGCGGCGCTGATGGCCCGCAACATCGCGCCTGGGTTGCGGCGAATGTTCGTTTGCGAAGATTGGCCCCGCATCCCGCAATCACTTTGGCAAACCGCGCGTGATGAAGCCCGTCGGCGAATGCTCCCCGCGGCGCCCGAACGCATCCTCGCCACCGACGAAAGTGAAGACGCCCTGCGCCTGGCGCGCCGCCATGCCGAGCTCGCCGGTGTGGCCGAGGACATCCACTTTCAGCAGCGCGACTTCGCCGACCTCACCACCAAACGGCAATTCGGCGTCGTGGTGACCAATCCGCCGTACGGCGAACGCCTCGGCACGGACGCGGAAATCGAACAGCTCTACCGCACAGTGCCGCTGGTGCTCCGCCGCCTGCCGACCTGGAGCCACTACGTGCTGACCGCCCGGCTCGACTTCGAGAAACTCGTCGGCCAGCCCGCCACCAAACGCCGCAAACTCTACAACGGCCGCATCGAGTGCACGCTGTTTCAGTATCTGGGACCGAAACCAGCGCGGAATCCGGAGTCTGGAGTCCGGAGTCCGGAAGAAGAGAAACCAGAGGAAACTGTCATGAGCCCCCGACGTGAGTCGGGGGAGGAGAGTAAAAGCCTGGAGACCGGAGACCAGAGTCCGGTGGAAGATCACCGTAGCGAAGCGACGGCGTCCGATTCTCCATCGACACGCGACTTCGTAGCACGGGACCGAAGTCCCGTGCGAGATCGCGAAGCGACGGAGTCAAAATCTTTCTCTAGTCGCCAGACTCCAGTCTCCAGACTCCCAGCTTTCGGCGGTCTCCGGCCCGAAGCCGAACGCCAGCTCACCGAGTTCGGCAACCGCCTTGCCAAGCAAGCGCGGCACCTGCGCAAATGGCCCACCAAGCGCGGCATCACCTGCTATCGGCTGTACGATCGCGATATGCCCGAAGCGCCCTTCGCGATCGATCGCTACGAAGACGCCATTCACATCGCCGAGTACGATCGGCCGCATGAACGCACGCCGGCCGAACATGCCGACTGGCTTGATGCGATGCTCGGCGTGGTGGCCAAGGTGCTTGAAACGCCGCGACAGCAGATTTTTCTCAAGTACCGCCAGCGGCAGCGCGGCGCCGACCAGTACGATCGAGTGGGCGATGAATCGGTCGTTCGCATCGTGCAAGAAGCGGGCCTGAAGTTCAAAGTAAACCTGTCCGACTACATCGACACCGGCCTCTTCCTCGATCATCGCCAAACGCGCGGCATGGTGCGCGACGTGGCGCGCGGCAAGCGGTTTTTGAATCTGTTTGCCTACACCGGTTCGTTCACCGTCTACGCCGCTGCGGGGGGCGCGATCGAAACCACCACCGTCGACCTGTCGGCCAACTACCTTAACTGGGCCGCCGAAAACTTGCAGCTCAACGGCCTGAACGGCACGCAACACAAGTTCCGCCAAGAAGATGGCCGCGAGTTCGTCGCCGCCCTGCCCCGCCAACCGCTCTACGATCTTGCCGTGGTCGACCCGCCGACGTTCAGCAACTCGAAGCGCATCGACTTCGATTGGGACGTGCAGCAGCACGCCGCACTCTTGCTGAAAGATTTGGCGATCCGCATGGCCCCCGGCGGCGTGGTCTACTTCAGCACCAACTTCCGCCGCTTCAAGCTCGATGAGCCCCTGCTCGCCGCCTACAACGTCCGCGAGATCAGTAAGCAAACCGTTCCCGAAGACTTCCGCAATGCCCGCATCCACCGTTGCTGGCGACTCGTCAAAAATTAGCCGCAGGTTCGGCCGTCAACCCACAGATTGCGCATTTCCGCATGAATCACCACTTTTAGGGGGCCTGCTGTTGGCAATGTGGCGCCTGTGGCAAATGTCGCCTGGGGCAGGGAACCGCCCGTGGCCCCCAAAATGCGGCTAGCCGCCAATTGCCGTTACGTACTCCCGCAGGTCGGCGAGCTCACTTTCAAACCCACTGCTCAAAATAGGAAACCGGCACCAACTGCGCGGATCGACGTTTTCATCATCCAAATGAAAACTCGGCGCGTACCGCTCACGCTTCCACTGATTCCGGCTCCACAGCGTGAAAAAGCGTTCGACCCACGCCGCGAGTTGCCGCGGCGAGTGCTCCGGAAACTGCCCGACCATCACCCGGAAAACTTCCACTGGCATCCGTTTGTCGCGAATCGCCGCGCGCTCAATCGCATCGAGCACTACGTACGGCATGAGGTCCGATTCATCGGTTTGATGCGCTGAACTCGGCCGCAGTTCGGCGGTTGGCGCCTGAGCGATGATGACCGACAGGTCCGGGATCGGCCCCAAGCCATGCGGGCCCGTGGTTTCCATCCACTTGAGCCACTGCAGCAAAAACGCCTTGTCGATCCCGGCGAGCGGCGCTAGCCCGCCGCAGGTGTCGCCGTCCATCGTCGCATAGCCCACCGCCGCTTCGCTACGGTTGCTCGTCGCCAGCAGTAGCGCCTGCTTGATGTTCGCCAACATCCACACGCCCGGCCCGCGCGCTCGGGCTTGAATGTTTTGCAGCGTCACATCATCCGTCTTCCACGAGAGCTCGCGTCCAATCGCTTTGCTCACGGTTGAGGTAAAAGCATCAACCATCGGCTGCACGCTCCACTCGTGAAACTCGGCGCCGAGCGTGCTCGCAATCTTTTCCGCCGCACTGCGGGTGACTTCGCCTGAGTTGTTCGTCGCTTGATAAACGCAGGTGAGCAGTTCCTGCATCGCCTTGCCACCGCGTTTGGCGAGCGCCGCGCCACCTAGTCGTTCAAGACTTTCCCGCTCACCCAACTCTTCCGCAGCAAGCTGTAACATCGTCCGCACAAGCACCGCCACTGCCGCCGAATCGGCCCCGCCGCTGAGCGAAACAACGAAGCCCTTCGAACCGCTCTTTCGCACGTAATCGAAAAGGCCGAGCGCTTCCGCCCGCGTGAACTCTTCGCACTTGTGCTGCGCAGACATTTCCCATTCGCCCGCCGCGTTCACGCCGCCCGGCAAGGCTGGTGTTGGAGCGCCATCCGCTTCGGTAAGTTCCACACCGCACTCGACGGTCGCCCCGCCGGCGTTCCCGTCGCGCAGCGAATCAAACGACTGGCCCCGCGCGCGGCGTGAAGCATCGATGTCCACCACTGCCGTGGTGAGAATGTGATCGGCGAAACTCAACCGCGGCCCCGCGGCGACCATCTGCCCGCCGGTCGCGATCAGCGTCCCGCCATCAAAAATCGCCCGGCCCGCTTCGTTTCCTAGCAGATTGCAGAAGACAAAACTGACACCAAACGCCCGGGAGCCTTCCAGCACGAACCGCTCTCGAACCTGCTGCTTGCCGAACGCGAAGTGGCTAGCGCTGGGGTTGAGGATAATGTCGGCGCCACGCTCGGCGAGCCGGCTGCCTGGGCGACTCGCCACCCACGCATCGCGGCAAATTTCAAATCCTACACGCACGCCGCCCAAGTCGAACAGCAAATCGCCAATCGAGTAGGGCGAACCGTCGATCTCAATCTCCGCCACATGCCCGGCCGGCCACTGCTTGAACCACCGCCCTTCATAGTGAATGCCGTCCGTCGCCAAAAACTGCTTGCACGCAATACCGAGAATTTCCCCCTCCCGCAGCACCGCCGCCGCGTTGTAGAGCGTCGATTCAAAATAAATCGGCAGCCCAACCGCCACCGCCATGCCCTCGTACTTGCGAGTCTCCTCGGCCAACGTCACCAGCGACCGCAGCGCCGCCAAATGCACGCCCGGCGCGAAGTACATGTCCTCGCAGCCGTACCCGGTGAGACAGAGTTCGGGCAAACACAACAGCCCGACCTCTGCAGCGTACGCTTCCTCCAGCACCACGTTGATGCGGTGCAGATTCCCCTCCCAATCGAGCGGGGTTTGGTTAACAGCAGCGGCGCCAAGGCGAAGAAGGTTCAAGGGGATGTGGGAGTTAGGGATCGGGATAATAGCCGGGGAGCTACGCTCCGCGGCGTTCGGGTATAAGCTTACATTGCACGCCGCGGAGCGTAGCTCCCCGGCTATCTGCTTTGCATTTCTTCACTGCCATCTGCCTGCTGCCCACTGCCGACTATTAAGTGCAGCCGGAGCATATTGAGCGCTTGTTTCGCCGCACGCGGGACTAGCAAAGAAGGATGACCGAGCGTGGGGAAACTTTTGCTCCGTACGCCTTCGGGGTGGGCCAGCGCCACGACCACTTGGTCCTCGCACACTTCGCCCACACCTAAAGCATAGTCGGCGCCAGAGCGTTCGCGCAAGATTTCGGCGGCGCCTTCCACTGCGGGAATTTCACGCATCGCCCCCTCGCCGCGGCGGAACTGCCCGCTAAGGAATCGCCCCGAGTGGTCCGCCGCCGCCAGCCAGGCTGAAAGGGTGCCATTGGTCGCGCACTCGCCGACGGCCAGCTTTTGATTCCGCTCAGCCAAGAGCCGCAGCACCACTTGTTCGAGCTCGTCCTCTTCTTCGCCAAAGACCAACAGGCCCAACTGCTCGCGAATGAGTTTCTCCGTTGGAGCCATCGCGTCGAAACACGCCGCTTCATTGGCGCCGGCGGCCGTGATGCGCAGCGTAATCGTCGCGCCGCTGACCGTGATCCCCACCTGCGGTTCACGGCCCCGCGCGATGACATCCGGCAACATCGCTTCGAGCTGACTCTCGCCGACCCCAAAGCACTTGATCCGCCGATGCCGAATCACCCGTGGCGCATCTTGCAACATCGCAATCGCCGGCGCCACGCTGGCCCGCCACATTTCGAACATCTCTGCCGGCACGCCGGGGAGCGCGAAGAGCCGGCAGCCGCCAATCGTCTGCTCAATGCCCGGCGCCGTGCCGTGCGGGTTGGGAATCGGCTTAGCCCCGCGCGGAAACTGCGCCTGCAACCGATTCCGCTCCGGCATCCCCCGCCCACGCGACCGGAACAGGTTTTCGATGTGCGCTAGTGCCGTCGCGTCTTCCACCAGTTCAACGCCCGCCGCGGCAGCCATCGCTTCACGCGTGAGATCGTCCGCCGTCGGCCCCAATCCGCCGGTCGCCACCACCACGTCGGCCCGCTGCGACGCTGCGCGAAATACCTCAATATTCGCTATCAGATCGTCCGCCACCGTGGTATGAAACACCACCTGCACGCCGAGTTCAGTCAGCCGCTCGCTCAGCCACTGGCTATTGGTATCCAGCCGCTGCCCGGTGGTCAGCTCGTCCCCAATCGCAATTACTTCGCCCCGCAGCATTCCGCAACCGTTCGTTTGGTATGTTTTCCCGCGCGACCGGACGCTAGCGCGTGCCGGATAATGGGGCGTATTCTCGCCCAATTTCGGGGTTTCGCCCAGGCCATTACCCGTTTTGCCAGCCGTCAATTAAACTGAAGCGACCGGCACAATTCGGGCTGATCGGGGTTAAATCGAACATGAACATCCCTCGACAATTTGTATTCATCGCGCTCGCGCTCACACTGTTCGCTTCGCTTGCCACGGCTCAAGATCGTGGCCGCGAGCGCGATCGGGGCCGTGGTTGGGGTGGCAGAGGTGGCGGCGATGACGACGCCCGCCGGGAAGAAATGTACCGCCAGATGGATCGCAATAAAGATGGACAAATCACCAGCGATGAAGTTGATGGCCGGATGCGCGAGTTTGTTGGCGAACGGGCCGCAAGGTACGGCATGTCCAAAGATCCGCCGTGGAAAGTTGACGAGCTGATCAACCGCCGCCGCAACTACAACGGAACACCAGAAGGCCCGGGCGCTGCGAAATCGGAGCCCACGAGCGGCGTGACAACATTTGGCGCGCCCCCAACGACCACGCCCGTCGCGGGTTTTGGCTCGGGCGCCGCGGTCACGGGCATCAATCCCTACGAGACGAAAGCGCTTCAGTTCATCGGTCAGTTCGACGAAAACCGCAACGGTAAGCTCGAACGCGACGAATGGCGCCGCATCCCGGGCGAACCGGAGAAAGCGGACACCAATCGCGATGGCGAAATTACCATCGCCGAACTGGTCGCCCGGTTGCGGTATAAGGCGACCGTTGGCGGCGGAGGCGCCGTCGCAAGCGGTGACAAGAAAACTACCGTCATCGCTAAGCCGGCGAGCGGCCCGAAGAAAAGTTATCGGTTCATTCCCGCAAAGGAAAGATTGCCGAAAGAGATACCCGGTTGGTTTACCAGCAAGGATCGGGACGGCGATGGGCAAGTCGCGATGGCGGAGTACTCCTCGCGGTGGAGCGATCGGGATGCTGAAGCGTTCGCTCGCTACGACGTGAACGGCGATGGTTTCATTGGGATCACCGAAGCACTCCGTGAAAATTAGGCTCCGTGCGCAAGAGCTAGAAGTTGAGACTGAACGACAAGATGTGGTTCATGCGATCATCGCCCCCTTGGCTATTGGTGAACTGATTCAAGTAGCCAATTTCGGTGCGCAATGGCGAATCTTTGCAGCGTTTGAAGCCGTAGCCGAAGAAGGCGCGGTTCTGATCAAATCCCGCCTCGGCGCCCCAGTCGGTGTCGTTGAGATGGAAGAAGAACTCATCCCAGCCCACGAGAGACCATTGCGGAGACGACGTGAGCACCCGTTGGCCGCGAAATAACTGCCGCCATCGCAAGCCCACGTCATCGCCGGTTTCGACCCAGCGCTGTTCGAATCGCGAGCGGAAGCCGAGATTCCAATCACCCACTTGGGGATTGTGCGTCCACTGTTGCCACAGGCGATTCTCGTCGAAGTCATCACCAGACACTGGTGAGGTGCGGACCCAAGCGTATCCCGCCCACAATGCGTGGTGCTCGCTCAACGGAACGCCGACCCCCGGTCGGATCAAGGCTTGAGAGAAACCGTCGGTGTCTTCCGCCATGCGGTACTGGGTGTCAAACCAGTACAACAGCGGCGTCTGCTGTTGCGAGCGAAGTTGGAGATCGCCGTTGCCAGAGGCTACGAACCACAGTCCGGCGTCATCGACCGTCTCGGCCCGAAGCCGCGCTACGGGCTGCGTAAGGACTGCGAAAATCAGGACTGAAAGAGCGCCCAGAACTCGAGTCATGTGGATGCTCACGGGAAGTGCGGACAGCGTCTCCTGAAGAGATCGGCTTGCAGTTGCTGCCGCACTCAGCGGCGACAATGGCAAAAAGCCCATCTAATCTACGGCCCGCGAAATTTGTGGCGAATTGCACCGGTTATAGCGTTAGCCGAGCGCAACTCGCCGGTCATGCTAGCACCACGCGCTGCGCGGCCGCCACGAAGAACAGACACCCGGTGTCACCGGCCGGGAGGACCGCCGCGGCCACGGCGCCCGCCCCGATCACCGCCGCCTTGCTGCTGCATTTCCATCATGCGGCGGAAGAACTCGCGGCGGCGTTCGTCCCGCTGGCGGTCTTCGGCGCGCTCTTGCTCTTCGCGCCGTTGCTGCTCCGCTTGGTTGGGCTGCGGCGGCTGAGACGCGTCGGTGCCTGCTGTGCCGGTCGACGTCTTCACTTTGTCACCCAACAGCGAAGTGATCGCCGACTTCAGCGCCGCGGAGTTAGTTCCCTTGAGCCGCACGACTTGCGTCGCTTGCGGTTTCTCGAGGCCTTCTTCGTCAAGCTGTTTGACCAGCGCTTCGACCTGTTCGAAGAGCGGATCGCTGGCGCGCACCACCAAAGAATTGCTTCGCTCGTCGATGCCGATCGACATCTTGTCGGGTTCCGGCTCGGCGCTCCCCGCGTCGCCGCCGCGCATGGCGCCCCGCATCATCCGCATGAACTCTTCGGGGTTCGGCTGGCCCCCGCCATCACCACCGCCGCCGGAACCTTCCAGGCGGTCCTTGTAAACTTCCTTCACGACGGTTGCGACGGCGGTCGCCGAAGTGTTGTAAACCGGAATCAGCCTTGCTTTGCCACCCGCTTCAATTTTTTCAGGCCCGATGCGCTGGTCGAGAATGCGGAGCAGTTGATCGACCGTGTCCAAATCATCTTGCAGCGCATAGACGATGAGCGCATTGAGCCGGAGGTCGGGGACGATCGACACTCCGGCCGATGTGAATCCGCTTCCCGCCGACGCGGCGCCGCCGAGGCCCAAGAGATCGCCCATCAGCCCGCCACCCGCTTGTCCCACCGCGGCCCCCGCGATGTCGCCCAGCAAACTACCGCCCGAACCACCCGACGAACCGCCGAACACTTTACCGAGCACCGCGGCCGCTGTGTTCGCCTCCGCATACTTCAAGTAGAAAACTGCGAATTGCCGGCCCGATGTGCCACTAGTGGAAACCGCCGTGGAAAGCAGCCGCTCAAACTCGTCGAGCGCTTCAAGATCGTCCGACGAAATGATTGTCCCATTCGCCCCGGGCGCGATGACAATCGGCGCTCCGGGAACAGACGGTTTCGGGTTGTTCGGCAACCCCGCCGCAGGCAACTTAGCGCTACCCTCTGGAGGCGCAGTGGTCTCCGCCGCAAACACGGCCCGCACCCGCTTGCCACTACCCGCCCCTCGATCGCGCGGCGCCGGCATCTCGCGCAAAAGCTCTTCCATCAGCGAATCCGTCTCCTCAGCCGCCGGTGTCGATTGTTCGCCTGGCCGGTAACTCGGAATTGCCGAGGAAGGCGTCACGACGCGGATCTTATTGGGGCGAATTGTGGGCCACACTTTCTCGAGTTGCGAGAGAGCCGACTCAATCTCCGAACCGCTGAGCGGAATCATCCGTACGTTGCCGCGGCTGCCGACAGCCATTTCACCAGAATCGCCCATTTGTTTCAGCAGGTCGCGAATCTGCGTGATTTGCGCCGGACTTGCTCGCACCAAAAGGGTGTTAGTGCTGAGGTCGGCGTCGATCGTTGGCGCCAGCGGATCGGGCTTCGCCGGATCGGTCGATTTGTTGAAGAGCTTGCTGATCGCCAGCACGGCGGTCTGTGGATCGACCGTGCTCAGCGGGATTACCTCAATCTGCCGGGCGTCCTGCTGCATCTGGAGCAGCGTGGCGCGAATGGTGGCGTGTTGGGTGGGCGTGGCGAGTGCCACCAAGTTGCCGGTCGCCGGGTCGGTCGCCAGCCGGGTCAGCTCGCTGCCGGCCATCAACGTTTGCAGCACAGCGAGCACCGCGGCGGGATCGGCGCCGGTCACGGGGTAAACTTCCAGTTGCGGCGTTTCAGCCACACGATTGGCTCCGGTAGGGTCCGGCACGTCCAGCATTTTCACCAGTTCATCCAGCCGCGCGAGCGTCGAGCGTTTGCCTTGGGCCAGCAGCTTGTTACTCACTAGGTCTGGCGCCAGTTGCACCGAGCCATCCGCTGCGGCGAGCGTTTGATCGGGGATGCCGAGCATCGGCCGTAGCACGGGGAGCAGGTCATCGACCAGCGCGTGCTTAAGCTGGTATTGGCGAATCTCGCCGGTCGCGGAAACAGGGTCGTCGATTGCTTCGATCACATCGCGAATTGTGCGGATTCGGCCGGCGGTTTCGGTCACTTGAATCATCCCCGCCTTGGCGAGGACGACGATGTTTCCCTGCGGACCCACCAAACTCTGCAATTCGGCCGCCGCCTCCTCGGGGGTCATCCCCCGCACGCGGAACAGCACCCGCACCAGTTCATATTCGCCGCGCTCATCAAGTTCCGCCAGCGGCACATCGGTTACTAAGTTGGGCGGGATGCCATCTTCCAGGTTCACCAGCAGCAACATTCGCCCTTTGCGAACGAGCGTGTAACCTTTGGTGAGCAGCACACTGTTGAGCACATCCAGCGCCTCGGCCGGCGTGTACTCGCGCGTATCTTGGTAATTGAAAGTCCCCGGCGGCGGCGACTCGAGCACCAGCGACAACCCCGCTTGCTGGGCGTACCAATCGATTACTTCCTTCCAGGGTTGAAAGCGAAAGTTGATTGTGAGTTTGCCGGAAGGCGGGGGCTGGGGACTGGGGATTGGGAGCTGGGCGGGTTGCAACTCACGCGACTGGGTTTCGTCCTGAGTCGGAGGTTCGGGAGATTTCGCCGTTGAACTCTTCGGCTGACTGTCGGTGTTGGCCTCGTCGCTCCATACGGATTTCTTGAACGCGGCATCGGCTTGCTCGTCGCGCAGTGCTTCGAGTTTGGCGCGCTGCTCGTCAGACAGTAGCGCGAACATCTGGGCTTCCGACTCCGCCCGATACGGCGCGAGTTTCGCTAGCCGAGCCTCCCGCTCTAAACTTTGGGCCGCGAGCGCTTGGCCGACGCCGCCCATCTCCCGCTTGTCGGCGAGGTCGAGGAGCGACTTCTGCAGCTCGGCAGAGAACCCGAGTTCTTTGGCGACTTCCGGTTTGACCGCCAGCGCCAGCAGCCCCACCAGTTCCGGCTCCGCCGAGCGAGCTCCGGTCGCCAACAGCAAGGCGATGAGCGCGAGCGACGAGCAGAGAAAGCGGAACAAGTTCATCGCGGTTCCAAGTGGAGAGAATCGTCGGAGGGGGCGAGCTGATCCTTTATCGTACTCGGCGCGCACCGGATCCGGTAGTTTGAACCCCGCGGCACGCCGTTGGTTCCGTCCCCAAAAGCAGCCAAAATCGTTACAAACCATCCCGAAAATCTCGCGAACCGGATTCGTCCCCGGGTTGTCCTGGTGCCGTATCGGCCCTAGAATGCCTTGTTCACCTGTCGCGGGGTGGAGCAGCCAGGTAGCTCGCGAGGCTCATAACCTCGAGGTCGCAGGTTCGAATCCTGTCCCCGCCACTCTGTACTCTTGTACACAATTGCAACCTGACGCAACCCCCGGCAAAACCGGGGGTTTCGCGTTGGGCGCCCCGGTCACTTGCGACGCCTTGCTTCCCTCTGCGCGCACTTGCTGCGCCGCTTTTTGCGCCGCCTCGTCCGTCCCGCCCAAGGCGTTGTCGAAATGGGCATCGGCGGTCATTAGGTAATGCCGCATGGCGATCGCGGGAGTGTTGCCCAGCCAATTCGTGACCACCTGCACGGGGAATTCTTCCACCAGTTCGGTTTCCCGAATGGCCCGCAGGTTATGGAAGATCCGCGGCCACGGTTCCAGGCCCGGCCGCTTGATGATTTTGGCGAACGTTGTTCGCAAGTTGGCGTTCAGCCATCCGTTAGGGCCCATCGCAGCTTCGCGGAACTTGGCGTCCACAACGTAGATGGATCCGACCGGAGCAGCCTCAAAGGATTCGGTGAGATGAACCCTTAGCTCGCCGACGGATCCATCCGCACGTTCCGCCTTCTTTTAGCGGTTGGCGGCGCCTGATAGATGCCCGCTTCGTGAGCGGAAAGACAACGGCCGCTGGCCCATTGGCGCAGGGTTGCTAATTGCTCAGCGGCAGAAATCGACACCGGCACAATCTGCTGGGCTGCAGTCGTCAGCGGCACATCCAAGAGAGCCGACAACCGGCAACAGGCCCGAATCTCAGCGCCGGTCCAACCATCATCCGGGGGTGGAGGTTCGCTCGCCGCGATGCCCAACACGTGCCGGTGAATCTTCCAGATCGCGGTGCGTTCCTCGCTGGTCGGCAGATCGAGAAAGAACACGCCATCGAAGCGTTCGGCCCGCAAGAACTCGGGCGGCAACCGGTCGATGGAGTTCGCCGTGGCGATCACCATCACCTGGCTCGTGCGATCGGACAGCCACGTCAGCAGCGTCCCGAACATCCGGGCTGAGACGCCGCTATCGCCCGCGTTACCGCTGACGCCTGACAGGCCTTTGTCGATCTCATCAATGAAGACGAGGCAGGGCGCCATCGCTTCGATGATCGCGATCGCCCGCCGGGTGTTCCCCCAATCGGCTGGAGCAATCAAACAATCAACGTGATTCCACCCGAACGTTGCCGCGTGGCATCCACCGTCGCGGCTTCACGCTTTAATCGAGAAATTCGGAATCTACTAATGCTAAGCATGGCTTGCGTAAATTTCTCCCAACTTGGTTAGCTCACCCTGCTCGCCGAAGAGCGCCGAGGTTCCGAGTGGGGCGCTGCTGGGGGCGGCTGAAAACCACGCGTAGCGCTCGACGAACGACAGCTCATCCAGCGCGGGCAGCATTTCTTTCATGAACGCGGCGATCCGGGCCGGTGAGTGGCGATTCGCTTGGGGCGTCGCCGCCTCCCAGTCACCCACGGCAAACTCGGTGATCCAGAGGGGCCGACCGAATTCACGCTGCACGTCAGTCAGCCGCTTGACCAAACTCTCAACACCGGGGCCACCGTAGGAATGCACCGCGATGGCGTCCACGCGCAGGTTTTTTTGTTCGGCTTGCTCCATAAACGCGCGCATCCAGTCGCGATCGGGATGGACGCAGCCGGGACTGATCAGCGGCACGTTGAGCTCCATCAGGCGGGGCCATAACTCGACAACCCGCTCGACGGTCATGTTACTTTGCTTCTTCTGGTCAGGCTCGTTGAACGTGAGCAAGTTCTTGATCTCGCCTGAGGCAATCCGCGCCTTGAAGTTTTCCAACTGCTGATCAAACTTATCGGCGGATAAGTCGCCCCACAGCATCGGCGTGAAGTCAACTCCCGTCGGCAGCTCTGCCGGTCGATCTGCGCGCCAGGTGTACAGCCACGCGGGACGCAGCAGCTGCAGTCGCTTGCGCAACTTCTGCGGCGGTTCGGCGGAGAGGCAGCATCCCTTTTTCCCGCCGGGCTTTACAGCCTCGCGCGCCGACAGCCGGTGCGCAGCGCTCATTGCTGCCAGCGTTGTTGCCATGAAGGTACGGCGAGTTAAGTTGGTCATCATAGCTGTTTGTCCAGAATGTTGATCGAGTTGGTCTTAATGGGAAGCATAATTCGCCCAGTCGAGGGCTCTTCTATTCGGTCTCTAATCTCCGAGGGGAATCGCTGCGGAAAGGGGCCGCGGGCAGTCCTGCGCTGTTGAACAAGTTCCCCTGGGGCGCGTTCGCCCATGCGTAGCGTACGGCCACGGGATTCGAGACTTCGTCCGCAGTGACGACCACGTTCGCTCCATCAATTTCAGCGCGGGCGGGAACGAACTTCCCCCCGGCGCCCGCGATGGTGAATCCCTTGAGTACATCGCCTTTAGCCATCAATCCGCCGCCAAGATGCGTGAACGAAACGATGGCCCGGTCATTCTCAATTTTGAGGCCATCAAAGAGAGGGCCTGAATACTCGATGGGCTCGCCGTAGCTCAAAGCGCGGGCGGCCAGCGCGAGCCGCTCTCCCACTGGTCGCTTGCGGGTGGGATGGATGTTCTGGACGTCGCCGACATCGATGGTCACCACCATCGCGGTGTTCGGCGTCCGCTGCCAAATACGATGCTGCGCTTCGCGAAACGCGGGCGGCGTGTTGCGGTGCGGGGCCAGTTGCACAAACAGGAACGGCAACTCGGCGCCCCACACCCGCCGCCAATCGGCAATCAGCGCGGGAAGAAGTTGTTCGTAAGCCGCGGGCTGTTGAGAGTTCGATTCCCCTTGGTACCAAATCACCCCGCGGAAAGGGATGGACTCAAGCGGCGCGATCATGCCGTTGTGCAAAGCGCTCGGGCAATCGTGGCAGCGCAGCTTCGGCATCGGCGGCGCAGGGGGCGCCGGCTTGCCTTCGGCTTTCGCCGCTTTGACCGCCAGCGGATGCATCTGATAGACCTGATGCTGATAGTCGCGATACACCGTATCGATGGTCTGAAACTCGTCTGGCGAAATTTTGCTCCACTTGTCGCGCAAAGAACCGGCTAAGCCGGTCGCAGCGAGCGTTTCCGCACGCATCCACGTTTCGATCCGCGTGCCGCCGACGGAACTTATCACGAGCCCAATTGGCACGCCCACTTTTGGCTGCAAGGCGCGGCCGAAATAGTAGGCGACGGCCGAGCATTCCGCGGCCGAGGCCGGGTTGACCGACCTCCAGACTCCATGGAAACCATTCCTGGGCTGTTGGTCAAAATATGTCGACACCGTAAGGAACCGCACGTTCGGCGGACTCGCGGCGGCGATTTCGGCTTGCGCGTTCGCGGTCTCCGCCATGCGGAAGGCCATGTTCGATTGACCGGAGCAGAGCCACACGTCGCCGACGACGACATTCGTGAAAGTGTGTTGCGGGAAGTTCCCCAATTTGACCACGAGTTCGCGGCCTACCGCGCTCGCTTTGAGCGGATCGAGCGTTACCCGCCACTGCCGATCGGCATTCGTCACGCCCGTTTTCCGCTGGCCGGCGAACTCGACCGTGACCTCGTCCCCTGGATCACTCCGACCCCACACCGGGATTGCTTGCTCTCGCTGCAAGACCATGTGGTGGCTGAACGGGGAAGAGAGACCGAAGGGAATCTCCTCGGCCAACGTCTGCAGCGCGGACAAAAGTGCGAGGGAGAGCAGTAAATTTCGTTTAATCACTTCGTCTTCGCTGGCATTGAGTTCCGAATGTGCCTTGATCGCTAATGTAAGAATCTACGCTTGGACGGCGCTGTGGCGATAACGCCATAAGAGCGCAATCGCGAGCGGATGCATTAGCGCCATCAGGAAAAATGTCGGTGTGTAAGAGTGGGACTCAACGGTACCCGAGACAACTTCGTTCATCAGCATTCCGCCTACCGCACTTCCGGCAGCAATAACGCCGAACGTGGTCGCCATCACGCGACTGGGGATGATATCAACCACCAGCGCGGTGAGATTACTCATCCAGGCGCAGTGCGCCAGCGCGACAATCGATCCCACGGCAATCGCGAGTTGCCAAGAGGGTGCAAGCGCCACCAGGGGGGAAAGCGGCACGAGCGCCGCCGACGCCAGCATAATCCACAACCGCGCGGCCGGCGCCGCCGTACCGCGTTCGATCAACTTACCCGAGAGGAATCCGCCCAGCACAAATCCGATGTCGGCCATCAGGAATACCACCCACATGATCTTGAGCTGTTCCTGGCTGAGACCGCGATCGTCGTGGAGGTACTTGGGCATCCAAAAAAGGTAGAAGTACCAGACCGAATCGGTCAAGAGCCGGGCGAGCATGAATCGCCAAACGGCGGGCTGTTTGAGGACAGAGCTCCACAACTCCCATTCCGATTCCTTCGCTTCGGAAGGGACGACCGCCGGTTCCGCGTAGGTCGCGTTGCGATTCAAGAACAGCCACGGGATGAGCCACACGAAGCCGACGGCGCCGGTGACGACAAACGCCCAGCGCCAGGACGTGGCGGCGGCGATGGGGATGACGACCAGCGGCGCTACCATCGCGCCAACCGTGCCACCCATCGCGTAGATTCCGACGCCCATTCCGCGCTCCGAAACGGGGAACCACTCCTGAATTGCCTTGGGTGACGCGGTCCAGCCACCCGCTTCGCCGAGCCCCAGCAGCGAGCGGTAGAAGCCCATCGAGAGGGGACCGCGCGCGAGCGCCGTGAGCGCGTTCGACAACGACCACCACCCGATGAACAGCGTCATGCTTAATCGGCTGCCAAGCTTGTCAACAATTCGTCCCGAGAAGAAATAGGCGATTGTGTAAGTCGCCAAGAAGGCGCTCAGGATACGCGAGTACTGCGTATCGTCGAGGCCGATGTCTTTCTGAATCGTCGGGGCCAAAATCGCCAGCACGTTCCGGTCGATGTAGTTCAGCACCGCCGCGATGAACAACAGGCCGAGAATCAGCCAGCGCGTGCGCGAGGGGGCCTTGAGCTCATGGGCAGGCAAGTCAGGCGCTGGCGAGAGATTGTCGTGCATTCGGGTAACCGGCCACTCGTAGGAGTTGTGAACCGAGGGCAAGTTATCATTCCGCAGCGTGCTGAGGGGAATCGGTCGAGTGCGCGAGTGTGGTCTCCGCACGAGTGAAGCCCGTTGCGCTAACGAGCCGCACCTTTGCCGCCACAATCGGCCCGCAATCCACATTGTGCTCGGCGCCCAGCGCGATTTCGGGAAGCGCGATGCAGTCCACAACCTCGCCGCCGGCGTTTAGGACTTCAAGCGAGTAGCCTCTGAGCGGCATCTGTGGGAAATCGGACCGGGCGGTAACCCGGACCTGCAGCGGCGACTCTTGGCTGATGGTCAGCCCAGCCGGCGACAGCTCGCGCTCCATCACGTTGTACAACTCGCGTGGGGTGCGATCCGCGGTGACGATGCCCCAGGGGCGATGACCGCTCAAATCGCCACCCGGATAACGGCTGCGGTAATCGTTAAACGACCAGTACGACAAACCCATCACGAAATCCCGCGCTCGGACTGCGGCCAGCATGTCCCGAAAATGTTTGATCCGCGCCGCTTCGGTGCTTTGATCCGTACGCTGACCGTACTCGCTGATGAGGATGGGTTTCTCCGGCCACAGCGAGTGAATACGATCGACCGCGGCCCCCGAACTTTTTCCGGAACTGTAGAGGTTGACGCTGATAAAGTCGACCCAGTGCATCCCACGAGATTCTTTGTTCGCCGCGGGCTGGCTGATGTCGTATCCAAGCGCGGCATAAGTCGTGGGTCGAGTTGGATCAAGTTGACGGGATAGTTCCACGAATGTTTTGGTCCACTCGGCGCCTTCGGGGGTCCATCCGTGGTACTCGTTGCCGACGGACCACCCCACAACGCACGGGTGGTTCCAGGAGGCTTCAATCATCTCGATCAGTTGGCGCCGAAAGTTTTCGCGGTAGCGCTCATCTCGCAGTTCGGCGGGCGTGAGACCCCAGCAGGGCGCCTCGGAGATGATCAGCATCCCGTGGCGGTCAGCCCAATCGAGCATTGCTTCGGAGGGCGGGTAATGCTGCAAGCGTTGAAACTCCAAATGCGCCTGCTTCATCAGCTTAAGATCGAGGTCCACCACCTCCGCGGGTTCGAGGCCACCGAACTTGGGGTGACCTTCCACGCGATTGGCGCCCGTGAGGCGAACCGGTTCGGCGTTGAGCAGAAGTCTGCCATCGGCAATCGTGAGACTGCGGATGCCGAAGTTGGCGATGTGGCGATGTTCGGAACCGCCGCCCGTCTCGGTTACTGTCGCTCGACAAGCGTAGAGATTGGGCGCGTCCACTGACCACTTCCGCACCGCTACTGGTGGAAGGGTTGCGGTCAGCATGGCGATTGTGACACCGCCGGCCGGGATCTTCACTTCTACTGGCGCCGATTTGACCAGCGGCTTCGCCGCTGCATCATTATCGCCAACTTTGCCGACGGAGACGTTAAGCGTCACCGAACGATCAGTCTTCGAACCGTTCCGCAGGAAAACTTTAGTTATTACTTCAACACCGCCTGACGAGGGCAGTTCGCGCGTCTCGACCTTCTGGTTCGTCACATAGACGGCCGGGACTACCACCAGCGACGCCGAGCGCAGCAGCCCACCGTAATTCCGCCAAACGTACATTTGGTGGTTCGGTTCGGGGCCCAGCCGCGGGCCGGGAATGTCGCCAATCTCCCACGAGTTATCAACCTTCACGGCGAGGTGGCTGTGGGTTCCGGCCTTCACATGCGGCGTGATGTCGAACTCGAACGCCGAATAGCCGCCCACGTGAGCGCCGGCCGGCTTGCCGTTCACCCACACTTCGCACCTGCTGGCGACGCGACCAAAACGGAGCAGACACACTTCGCCTGCGGCGAGCTTCGGCACGGAAACACTCCGCTGATACCAAGCGACGCCGGTCCACTCATAGCGTGGATCGGACAAGTAATCATGTGGCGCGACAGCTTTGTCCCAGCCTTTTAGCTCGAGAGACTGCTCGCCGGTCCAGCCGTCAGGTGGCAGATTCCAATGGTGTTCCTCACCGCGACGGAGCGGATCAATTGCAAAGAACCATTCGCCATCGAGTGAGATTTCCGCAGAGGGAGTATCCGCCAACGTCGCCTCGGCCAATGAGAGCCAACTTGCGCAGAGCAAGAGACAAACGGCGTGAATCGGATTCAGGAATGGTGCGAATCGCAACATGAGGACGTTGTATCTCTCCTCGAGCGCAGGACCGAAATCACTCGGTGAGTCTTGATGCCAGTCGCTTACGAAACTCGCCAACGTTGCCCGCGCGGATCGCCTCGCACGGCAGGAACAGGGAACCGCCCCCAGCGATTGGCACTTCCACCGCATGACCACTGCTAATCGCCGCGAGCATCCGTACCGACTCGTATCCGTACTTGAACGGGTCCTGCACGACCGTCGCAAAGACTTGGCCCTTCTCAATCGCCGAGAGCACCGCTTCCTCTTCATCAAACGTAATCAGTGCTGGGCGACTTGCAAGTTCGCGCTCCGCCAACACGCTCAAAAGCACTGGTCCGTGGTAGCTGAAGAGGCCGACATACGCGACTGCTTCGGGGTGCTCGTCGAGCGCTTTCGCCACATTTTCACGGCAACGGTTGGCATCAACGCCATCCTCCAACGGGCCGACCAATTCATAGCTCGGAGCTTCCTCCGCGGCGCCAGCAAGCGGCGAGCGCGTGATTTCATCGCGAAAACCCTGCACCCGCAGCACGGCGTTGTCCTTCTCGAAATTGGGGGCCAGCACCACCACCTTTCCGCCGTTCGGGGCCGCTTCTTTAACGAGCTGCGCCGCCAGTCGGCCGGCGCTGTAGTTGTCGGTTCCCACATAGCAGAGGCGATTCGAGTCAGGGGCGTCCGAGTCGAACGTCAGCAGATGAACTTTTTGCGACAATTCGCGAAGCAGCTTATCTTGATCGTGCGGCGCCCGCG
The DNA here is from genome assembly GCA_022841705.1 of Pirellulales bacterium. Classification (GTDB taxonomy): domain Bacteria; phylum Planctomycetota; class Planctomycetia; order Pirellulales; family Lacipirellulaceae. The sequence continues at coordinate 568,305 of JALHQZ010000001.1, read as the reverse complement.
GGCTGACTGCCACGCCATCGAACTCCGCCGCTGACACGTCGGCCAGCCGCTCAATTTGCTCCGCGGCGCCGCGCGTAGGCAACTGCACCGCGAGTTTGACATCGTACTCTTGCGCCGCGGCCTTCGCACCGGCGGCGGTCAGTTGCCAAAAGGGCGAATCCCCGCCAGCCAGGAACAGTACCCGGGCCGGTTCGCTTTGAGGCGTAGCGGGCCTGTTGGCCGAGCGATAACTGAGCGTCGCCACCGCGAGGGCAATAACGCTGATCCAGACCGATGCGCGCGTGGCGTTCATGAGAAGTGAGTGAGGTTTTAGGGACGAGGGGCGAGGGAAGAGTTCGCAGTAGTGGCCGGGTTAGTCGCGTAGCACCGTACTTCAAACAGCGCCGCGGGAACGTCGGCGCTGGGGTGTTCGAGTTCAATTTCGATGTGGTCCGTCACCTCGGCCGTGGGCAGGTCAATCACGCAGACCGCTTGATGATTGTCACGTAGCTCGGCAAGTATTTTGCCATCGGCCCCAAATACACGTAGGTTGCGAACGATCGTCGGCATCACCCGTTCCGGGTGTTGCATCACGATATTCTCTAGCGGCTGGTCCCAATCGGGATCGAACACCAACTCGATCCGGCCAACAGTTTTTGGCGTCGGCCACTGCAAGGTGAGCGTAGGCGTTGGATCGTCAATCGCCGCAACCCACGCATTGGCGCGCGTGGTCGGCCGCTGGAAGCCGTTCGTGACCTGCTCGGCCGCGAAGACATCGGACGGCAGTTCGACCGCAACTGCAAGATTCTTGCCCCGTGGCCGGCGCTGGGGAGTCCAAAACTCGAACTCGTCGATGCCGGAGTTCTCCGGGGGGGACTGCTTCGCCGATTTCGCAACTTTCGTGTCATGCCGATGGACAACGGACGTCACGCCCGTCATCACCGCCGCGGTTTCGCCAACTTCGATCGCCGGGTTCGCTAGGAGGCAGACGAAAACATACGCGTCGTCCGGCAGTTTGGCGGAAAAGTTGAGGGTGACCTCATCGTTGGTCCCTCCGTTATCGTCTTCGCGTTCCAGCAGCGCGACCGCGGAGGAGGGCCCGCGATTGGCAGAGTGCAAGACATTGGACTTATGCGGAACCGCCGACCCCTGAGCGTGGGCGCCCGACCGCTCGCCGGCTGCCGCCCCCGGCAGCGCGATAGAAACCCGATCGAGCACAACATCGGGCGTGTAAGCGTTTGCGCGGCTGCTGATTCGCAGTTCGGCGTGGAGCGTCTCGGCAACCCGGCTGCGCGCCCGCAAACGTATGGGAGGAACCGGTCCTTTTGCAAGCGGGATCAGGATCGCGCGGGAGTCGGCCAGCGCTCGCATCGCGCAGGGTTCGAACGAGAGCCCCGTGAGCGACGAGGAGGCCGTGATGAGCGCCTGCTGCGCGAGATCGTCCGGTTCCACCCGACGCAGCCCCGGAATGCACTGCCCGGATCGCAACAGCCGCCGCTGGAGCGCCTTAATCTGTGTGGCGTCAGCGATCGCGCGCGGCTCAAGGGAAAGTTCATGGCACATCGCCGCCGCCATGCCGACCGCTTGCCCGTTGTGACCGCAAGTCGCCATCACGCGCGAGGAGCCAAACGCAACGTGCGAAGCGCTGAGCAACCGGCCGCTGATGAACAAGTTCGGCACATTCCGGCTGTACATCGTCCGATACGGAATCTGGTATACGCCCTTGCTATGCCACTGCGTGCAAGGATCGCGGTCACTGTAAATGTTGTCGACGGGATGATGGTCAATCGCCCAGCCGCCCACCGACACCGCGTCGTGATGCGTGCGCTGTTCGACCACATCTTGCTGCACGAGCATGTAGTCCCCTTCAAACCGGCGGCTTTCGCGCTTGCCGGGGATGAGGCCGACCCAATCGAGCGTGAGATTCTCCGCGTCCGGGTGCTCGCCGGAGTTTTTGATGTAGTCCCACACTCCGTAGATCACCTTCCACAGTTCCCATTTGATCTCCTCGGTCTCGTGGACGGTATCGCGGCTGCCGCCGTACTCGATCCACCAGAGATCGGTCCCTTGCTCTTTGGTGGAAAACCGGCGGTACCGTGGAATCTGGGAAATGTCCCGTAGCGCGAACGACGGCGCTACATACGGCACCGGATGGCCAGCATCGCGGGTGTAGAAATAGATCGAATGCCCCAGGAGATCTCGCCCCGATGTCTCGGGAGCAAGGAGCTCGCCAAACTCCGCCTGTGCCTCCGCTCCGATCCGAAACGCGGCGCCAGCGAGGAAGCCGACGACGCCATCGCCCGAAGCATCGCAGAACAGCTTCGACCGCAGCTTGTAATGTGTCGAGTTCTGACTGCAATACCCGACAACCGCGGCGATCGAACCGTCGTCGTTCTTCTCCACTTCAAACACAGCCGTGTTCAGAAGTAGTTCGAGTTTCGGCTCCGACACCACTTTATCGAGCAGCACCGCGTCAAAGAGCACAGGGTTGCCGTCGGGATTACAATAGGTATTCTCCAGCAGAATCTCGTTCAGCACGCCCCCTTCGCGGGCCCAGCGATTGTTGTTGCCCAAGTGCGAAGTGGCGCCCACCATCCACAGCCGCACTTCGCTCGACGCATTGCCGCCCAGCACCGGGCGGTCCTGAACCAGCACCACTCGTAAACCTTCGCGCGCGGCGGTGATAGCGGCGCAGACGCCCGCCATCCCGCCGCCGACGACCACGAAGTCAACGTCACGCACCTCAGCGCGCAGAGAGCGCGTGTTCGTCCCGGCGTCGGTTAGCATCGAATCAGGCATATTCGCAGTCGTCAGCTTCAGTTGTTCTCAAGTTACGTTTAGCTTCGCGAAGACGGCTAACGTCGCCGCTGCTTAAGCGGTGGAATCTTCAGATCGCACTGGTTCGTGCCGTCGGCGGTCACGGTAAATTTGAGCGGCGAAGTTTCAGGATCGCCGTAGAAACCTGGGACGTAAGGTTGGGCAGTCGCACGAAACGCCTGTTCCCAGTTGTCGGGGTTCACTTCTCCAACCGGCAACTCTCGGGGCGCCGAGACTGCCACCTTGTAATCACCGGCTGGCGCTTTAAGAGTGAAACTTCCGTCGGCGCTAATCGTCCCGCTCGCTCGTGACTCCCCCTGCAAGGAGACCAGCATCACCGAGCCGGTCGGCACGGGTCGCCCAGCGTAGGCCACTGAACCCGAAACAGGGTAGGTTGGTGGTCCCCCACGTCCGCAGCCGCAGCACACCGCCAGCGCGACACCGGCGGCGCGGATAACGAGGTTGTTCAAACTTGTGGCCTGCACGTCAACCATTCTCTACAAACTTGTGTGGCTCTCGTTAACCAACCCCCGTAACTCACGTCCCGGCACCCCCCAGCGCTAGCGCTGCGGTCCCCCACCGCCGCCGCCACCACCCGTGGTCGGCTCGACAAATGCCTCTTCCAGGTTCGACTCACCCCCGTTGCGAGTCGCCATGCTCCGCAACACCGTGACACTCATGTCCGAGTTCAGGAAATGAACACTGCCATCCGCATACGCGAAGTGGCAGCCCGACGGATGTTCGCTCCCCCAGTAGAGGTCGTTGAAGAGCACGGTCTTCGGCGCGCCTGCCGGGGTTTCAACTTCTTGGACGTAATAGCCGCTCGCCGCCGGGGTGGTGATGCCCCACTTCATATTCTTAGCGGCATAGCTGCACACTTTGGTGGTTGTCGGGGAATAGGGCTTACCGCCGGAATAAAAAGCCCCGGTGAAGAAGGAGCGAAGCTGATAAACGCGTTCGCCAATCGCTAGCGTTTGCGAAGTTCCATCGGTGATCTTTTTCATACTGACTTGCTCGAATGGATAGAACACGCCATCGTTGAACACATCACCGCAGTGCGAGTCCTCCAGATTGTAGAAGTTGCCGTTGCGGGCGCCGCCGGTCACGCCGAAGTACGTCACCAATGCTCGGCCCGCGGCGGTGTAGTCTTCTTGTTCCGCATCGTCACGGCTGGGGCACCAGTAAACGGTGATGTCGCCGTTCAGCAGCGCGGCGGAAAGTGCCGCTTCAACTTCGCCGACGCTCTTGTTCGCCGATTTCTTAAGCGCTTGGTCGACCAGGTCCCCCAACACGCCTTCTTCCAGATACGGCAGCAACTTGATGTGCATCCCCACGCCGGTGCTCGACTCGGTAGCAAGCTCCGCACTCGCGCAGAAGGCGCCAAAACTATCGTGATAGTTGTGGGCCGCCAGGACGATGTTCTTGAGGTTGTTGCTGCAGCTCATCCGCCGCGCTGCCTCGCGCGCCGCTTGCACGGCGGGGAGCAGCAGCGCCACCAAGATGCCGATGATCGCGATTACCACCAAAAGTTCAACGAGCGTGAATCCAGAACGTTGCACACGTGGGTGAGAGACTGCTGAGCTGTTCATAACTAACCATTCCTTGAGACGGAGAGGGAAAAGATTCTGTGCTACTGATGAGTGGCGAGGACCGCAGTTCCCGCGCGCTTGTTCAGCAGGTTTCAATCTAAAGATGCGGCATTTCACCGGCCAGGGAGAAATGCGAAATAAACCTTCGTGAATGCGGCAATCCCAAGGGACGAGGTCGGATTGTGCCGTCGGCCGGATTGCGAGCGAACCAGTCACGGCGCCCTTTCGCGAACAGGGAGGGCGCGGAGCAGGGGCTCTGGACGATGCAAGAGAAACCCCGCCAGCGCACCCAGCAGGACGAGGACCAACGCATCTGGCTCGGGAACAGCACTACTCACCGCGGCTGACGGTGGTGGGACGGCGCCGAAGTTCGCCACCCACAGGTTGTAGTCGGCTTGATCGATCACACCGCCGGTGCCGGCGCCACCCAGCAGCACTCCTTCCGGACTTCCCAGGTTGTCGCGCCAGACCGCGTAATCGGCGGCGCTCACAACTTGGTCGCCGTTGAAATCACCCGGCAGCGGCGCGACGCCAACATACGTCAATTTCAACTCCGTCGCCGTACTCGCGGAGAGTCGGAAGAGCGCTCCATCAGGGCCGCCAAGAGTGAGATTGTTGACGATACTATCGGCGGTCAACACGGTGAAGGTGTCGTTGACGGCCAGTCCACCAAGATTCATCGCGTCGACCGCCAGGACGCCGTCCAGAGTGGCGACGCCGTTGACGTCGAGCTGGTCGTGCGATGTGGTGCTCAGCAGGTCCACCTCCAACGTAGAGCCCGAGGTCAAAGTGAGGTCTCCGTTGACAGTCGCGCTACCGATCTCGGTCCCGCCTGTCGGCGCTGTGTGCGTGATCACAAGCGATGGGGCGCCCCCGGCAACGGTCGTCTCAGCGCTCTCCACAAAGTAAAACGATCGCGTCATCGGCGAAGCGCCGGCGGGCCGCGCGCCGAGGTACAGACTGGCTCCGAGGGCGTTCCTAACAGCGTTCAAGAACGTGTCGGGGGCTGCATCGGTCGTGGAATCTGACCAACCGAGCTTGGCGCCGGCGACATAGTTAGTGAAGTTCGGCCCCGTCGTCGTCGAGACGAGGTTCGCCGCATTGAACGGCGTGTTGTTGAACGTGGCGGTGTCGGAATTGTAAGCCCCGATCGTGAGCAGCTCGAATTGTGGCGCCGATGGCGTGTTGACCTGCGCTCCGTTCGGAGCCGTCAGGGTCATCGTCAGTGCGACGCTCTGAATGTGACTTGGATCGGCGATCCCAGTCGAAGAGAGGTCGAACGTCAGCAGCGAGCGAAAACCGTCAGTGCTGTTGATCGAGCCAATCCCCAACGCCTGCGTATCACCCTGGTTATTGTTGGCATTCGAACCTGATCGGACGCGAACGTCGCTGTTGCTGCCCGTGGCGCCGCTGGGGGGCGAGAGCGTCACCGTTTGCGGCGTGACAGGGCCTGTCGCGCCCCCACCAATCGAGATCGTGCCTCCGCTCAGGGTGGTGAGGTTGCCTTCAAAGAGCCCCCCTGAAGCGACTTCGGCGCCTGAGCCGACGACCACGTTCCCTGCGACCGTTCCTCCCGCCTTGTTCGTGAGCAGTTGGCCACTCGCCAGCGGCAAACCCGCCGCAAGTCCGGTGACGTCCAGGCGGCCGCTGGACTCGACCGTAAAGCCGCTGGCTGCCGGAAGCGCGGCGCCCGACGATAACAACACCTTGCCCGCCTTGACATGCACGCCGCCACGGAAGGTGCTGCTATTGCCCGAGAAGGCAACGGTTCCGGTTCCCTCTTTCACAATGTCTGCCGCGGCGCCCGAGGCCGGTGATTGTAGCGGCCCGCTAACAATCACCGTGCCACCACCGTTGAAGGTCGAAGCCGCCCGAACCATCACTGGCCCGGTGATCGAATGAACGCCGTCAATTGTGGCGTTGCTGCGGATAGTTCCCCCTTCGAGATCGATCAACTGGCCAATAAAGATGCCACTGCGGTCGATCGCCGAGCCAAGCGAAACGGTTGCTCCAGAAGCAAGGTCAATGAAACCAGGGCCAGAAACCTGAACTCCTTTGTCGAGACCCAACACGCCGGTCACCACTTGCAGCTCTCCGGAATTGCTGAAAGTCGGGCCGCTGACCGTGATGGTGTTGGCGCCGATCTTGCGCAGAACCGCGCCCGAGCGAACGCGAAAGGCGCCGTTCTCGACGCGCCAGTCCACCGTGCCACCAATGTCGCTATTGCCATCGATCGCGTCGACTGTCGCCACTGGTACCGATGATCCGGAACCATTGATGAGGCTTCCCCCGCGTAAGTAAAAGTTGGTCTTGCCGGGATTCGTTCCACTGAGGTTGAATTGCTCGCCTTCACGGTAGCTGGGGATATACTGGTCGCCGATGGTGGTGGGGGTCCAGAGCCCGCCCACCTGGTCAATGAGTCGTGTGTCAGCTTCTTCGAATCGCGTCCCCGTCGGGTCCTCTTCCGGAGGAAACTCGCGCCGGCCGAACTGCCACCAGGCATAGCGCTCCACGTGACTACGGCTCTCCAGTCCCGGGACGACAACAGCGAGAAAGGCCTCGTTGGCCGCGATCAAGTCGGGGCTCGTGATGTCGTCGATTCCCCAGTCCATCCCGGCGAACTCGCTGATCCAAATCGGCTTTCCATATTGCTGGTGTAAGGAGTCAATCAGATTCAGAAATCCGTTCGCCGAGCCGGCCGGGTTGGTGAGGCTTACGGTTCCGTACCAGTGAACCCCGATCGAGTCGACCTTGAGGTTGAGCGCGTTGGCCTGGGTCATGAAGTCGTCGAGCCACGCGCGACCGTGCGTATCGGTTCCCACCTGGGGGCTGGATAACTTAATGCCCGCGGCCGCGAACTGATGGTCCATCACATCCCACAGGGCAATCGCGTCAGCGACCGACATGTTCGCTTGCTCGGAGCGCTCGGGCTCGTTGAAGCCCATGACGTAGTCCACGCCCAAGGCGCCCGCGTAGCTGAGGATGTTGTCAACGCGCGCCTGAATTGTCGAAGCGTTGGCCGACCAGACCATCGGCGTGTACTTCCCGTTCAACCCGCCGCTCGTGATCTCGGCAGCGGGAGTGTTGCCCCAGTTGTAGTACCACCCGGCGTTGGCGGCGTTGGCAAGCTCCACCCCGCCGCCACCGATGCCCCGCTTGGTCGACTGGCCATGGGCAAGCGATGCCGGCAAGAACGCGATGGCGCACGCCACCCGTAGCCAGAGCCGGGTTCGACGCAAATCGTTCTTAAGCGGAAGGCTATTGAACAACGAAATCTCCTAACTTGGGCCGACCCCGGGAACCACTCACGAGGTCCACATCACTTGCCTTACCGACGGCGTCGCACGCAAACCGCCGCCATCGATCCCAGCAGCACCAAGACGATCGTGCCCGGCTCCGGAACGGCGCTGCTGGCGGCGACCGTTGGCGGCGGTACGTTGCCGAAGTTCGCCTTCCACAAGTTGTAGTCCGCCTGGTCGATCGTGCCGCCCGTACCGTTGCCACTCAGCAACGAACCTTCGGGGCTACCCAAGTTGTCACGCCAAATGGTGTAGTCCGCCGCGTCGACAACTTGGTTGCCGTTGAAATCACCCGGCAGCGAAACGGCGCCCACGTACTTCAGTACGAGCGAGGTCGCAGTGCTGGATGACAGATTAAAGAGCGCTCCATCCGGCCCGCCGAGCGTCAAGTTGTTAGTGATGCTGTTGGCGGTCAGGATGGTGAAGGTGTCGTTGATGGCAAGCTGACTGAGATCGAGCGCATCGACCGCCAAGACTCCGCTCAAGGAAGCGGCGCCGTTGACGTCGATCTGGTCGAACACCGCGGTGTCGAACACGTCGATTTCAAGCGTCGATCCCACCGCCGTGGTGAGGTTCCCCTCGAACACCGCGCTGCCAACTCCAGATACGAACGGGTTGTTCGGGTCGGTGTAGGTGATCGCCAGCGACGGCGCGGCGTTCGCGGTGGTGGTTTCCGCCGAATCGACAAAGTAGAACGACCGGGTTCCCGGCGAAGTTCCCGCGAGCCGCGCTCCCAGGTGCAGACTGCTTCCGAGCTTGCCCTTAACGGCGTCGACGAATGCGCCGGAGGTGGCTTGCGACCACCCCATCGTCGCGCCCGCGGCGTACTGCGTGAAGTTCGGACCGGTGGTCGTGGAGATCAGGGCCGCGGGAGGAAGAGCGGGGGGGGTAGCGGTCGTAGCAAAGGATGCAGTGTTAAAGGTGACCGTATCGGAGTTGTAGGGTTGGATCGTCAGCAGCTCGAACTGCGGAGCCGAGGGCGTGTCGACCTGAGCCCCGTTGGGAGCTGCGAGCGTCAGCGTGAGAGATACATCATTAATGTAATTGGGATCGGTGATTCCCGTCGCCGACAGGTCAAAGGTTAGCAGCGAGCGGAACGAGTCCGACGCGCTGATTGAACCAAGGCCCAGGGCTTGCGTGTCGTTTTGGTTGGCATTGGCGCCGGAGCCAGAGCGAACCCGCACGTCACTGTTGCTGCCCAGGGTTCCCAGCGGCGGCGTGAAGCGGACCGTCCGGGGTCCAATTGTGGCGGCGCCGTCGCCCCCGATCGAGATCGTCCCGCCGTTCGAGTTAGAGGTGTTTCCCACCACGCTCCCGGAAACGTCGAGCGTCCGAGTGCTTCCGACGGTGAAACTTCCCCCCGTCCGGCCGCTCGCGTCGAGCGAGGCTCCCGCTTGAACTTCAATTCGCGGAGAACTAGCGAGGTCGGATGAACCCACGAGCGCCAAGGTTCCGGCGCTGACGGTGGTGTTGCCGGTGAACGTGTTGGCGCCCCGCAGTTCGGCGCGGCCGGTCGAGGTTTTCGACAACCCACCGTTGTGCTGCACGTTGCCGGTGACAACAGTTGTGGATCCCGAGTCAACTCGCAACCGCAGGTCTTGCCCCGCCGATCCGCCAATATTGCCGGAGACCGTCAAGCCCACCGAGGTTGGCGTGTCGCCTCCGCCATCCTGCCGGATTTCGGCGACGCCGCCGGTTCCGACCGTGATGTTCCCCGCCCAGTTGAGCCGACTGCGGGTTCCACCAAGGGCCCGCAGCACGCCGCCGTTCAGCGTTACCGGCTCGGCGACTGTGCCAACCTGCTCGTTGGCTTGCAGGAATGCGCCGACGCCAATCGTGGTGCCCGTGGCGGTCCCACCCAGCGGGCTGCCGACATCGACGTTGTCGATGTTCAGCGTCGTACCGTTCGCCGCGACGATGGCGCCGGTGAAGGCGGTGTTATTGCCACCCAAAGTGAGCTGGCTCGATTGAACCGTCACCGAGCCAGACCCACTAATGGGGCCAGTGATGGTTTCGCCCCCCGAAAGCTCGTTGATAACCAAGCTGCCATTTACTACGTAGGACGTTTCGCCGACGGGCAGCCGAGCCGCATTGGCTCCGCCATTGCCGACTTGCAAGGTGGCGCCATTGGCCACCGTCACTGTTCCGGTGAAGTTGTTGTTCGCGTTATCCAGCACCACCGTGCCGCTGTTGACGCTGATCGGCCCGCTGCCAACGATCCCCCCGGGGCCGCTGAACGTATAGGTATTTCCCGCCGCATTGAAGGTGGTACTCGAAGGCATCACGTTGGCCGGAATCGAGACGTTGAACGTGCTGGGCGTGCTGCCGAAGGTGACGCTATCGAGGTTGAAGAACTGCTCGGCGCCCGCGTTCCAGTTAGCGGTGGTGTTGATATCCCACGCGCCGCTGTTGGTTCCCGACCAAGTGAGACTTTGAGCCGCGCCGGTCACCACCAGGTTCACCTGCCCGGCGGTGGCGGTGTTCACCGCGAACGATTGCCGCGTGGCGCCAACCGACACGCCGGCCGCGTCGACCACGGTGGGGATGAAGTTTGCCCCCGTTGCGTTGCCGCCCAGCGCACCGTTGTACTCAATCAATCGATAGGTACCCGACGCGAAGCCACCGTTTGCGGGAGTCACATTGACCGCAAAGTTCCCGCCCGAAGAGTTGGCCGTGAGCGCGCCGTTCACATCGATCAGGTCGTTCACGCCACCGCCAACAGTTGTCGAACTGCCGAGTTCAAAGTTGAGCGCCCCGAGTGGCGAGGGGCCGAACGCCGTCATGTTTAAGGCGCCGTTGATTGTGAGCGTGCCCACTTTGTCGCCCGGCGAAAGTGAAGCGTCGTCGAAATAACCGAAGGTGCCCGCATTGATCGTACCGGAGCCGCCAAAGGTTTGGACAAGTCCCAATGACGCTTGGGCTTGCATGTTGTAGGTGCCGAAGCTGGTGAGGTTGAGGATTGCGCCGGAGTTCACCATCACACTGCGCGAACTGAGCTCGCCGACATCACCCACGGCCGCCGTTACGCGCAGGGTTCCTTGTTCGACAACCGTCGCACCGCGGTGGTAGTCGGCCACGTTCGAGGTCTGTGTAGAAATTGTCAGAGTCCCCGCCCCGCGCTTCACCACGCTCAAGTTATTCGCCAGACTCGCGGTGCGTATGCCGTCGTTGGAAATCGCATCATCCGTAATCAGGCCGGTGATCGTGGTGTTACCGGCGCCGGAGAAGACGTAGGTCCGGTCCACGCCGTTCGTTACATCAAAGCCCGACAGGCGTCCGCTCAAAGTGAGCGTGCCCGAGGTCGATTCGATGTTGTACTGCCCCAATCCGCTGCGGCCGCTGATGTCGCCGGCCCAGGAGTTGTTGCCGCTGCTGGTGAGCTGGACGTCGTCCGTCCCGCGAGCGCTCAACGCGAGAACTTCGTTGCCGACCGCGATGTTGCCAGAGAGGGCCAACTTGCCGCTGTTCGCGGCCACTTCAGTGCGGCTGGCATTCGTGCCACCTGTGCCGAACGCGCCGGCATTACTCACCGCCAGCGTGCCGCCCGCAACGCGGTAGACGCCACCGAAGCTCTTGGCCGCGTTGATGGTGACCGTTTCGGTTGTCAACGCGTCGCTGAGTGTCACCGTGCCGGTTCCCGTCAGAGCGTTGGCAAGCGTGCCGTTGTAACCGCCTCCAGCGCCGTTGCCTTCGAGGACTAGCGTGGCTCCCGCGCCCACGTTAACGGCCCCTTGCAATGCACCGGTATTCGTCGCCCGCAGCGTGCCGCCATTGATGTTGGTCCCACCTGTGTAGTTGTTCGCAGAGTTGGTCAGGGTGACGTCGCCGCCCCCTTCTTTGGTGAGTCCAACAGACCCCGTCAGCGCGGCGGCAATCGTGTGCTGCTGAGTACCCGTCGCGCGAATTTCGCCACTACCTGTAAGGCTAATCGTTTGGCTCGCCGCCGGCGCGATCGTATACGCCCCATTACTTCCGCTGAAGGCGATGCGACCCACGCTCACGTTCGAGCCCAGCGTCACGGTGCGATCGGCGGTGATGACATCGCCAAACACCACGTTCGCCCCGGCGGACGGCACAGCGGCCGGCGCCCAGTTACCCGCTGTGCCGTACGCTCCACTAGCGTTCAAGTTCCAACGCGGATCGCTGGCCGTGCTGGCCAGCGCCGACAGCCGTACGTTATCGATCAGATGCACGCGAGTCGCGAGACTTGAGTTGTCGAGCAGGTAGAAGCGAAACTCTGCCGCTCCGTTCAGTCCTTGCAGCGCCGGGATGTTCCCCAAGTCGAAAAAGTTGCTGCTGGTGATCACCGTCGCCGGGGCGGGAGTCCCTGCGACATCGGCCAGATTCACGGTGAACAATTGGTTGCCCGCGGCAAAGCCGGTCGCTCCGCCATCCGTCGAAGCGAACACACCGAGTGAGAAACCGAAGGGGTTCTCGGCGTTGTAGTCGATCGACAGCCGACTCAGGTCTCGCACGTTGCCATTGGTGTTGAACGTGAAGCCACCGTACTCGCCAGCGGTGATCGACGAAGCGAACGACCCTTCAACTTGCGAGCCATCAGCACGCACTTGGTCGCCGGTGATCGAGCCCACTGTCTGCGTCCAAGCGCCAGCCGTTGTGGTCGCGTCGGCATCCGTCGAGTTCGGCGAGTTGGCCGCGAACTCATAGATGGCCACGTCAGCCGCCCGCACGGAGGCGCATGGCCCCATCGCGATAGCCGCAGTGATCACAAGCAATAGCGCAGAGCGAAAGACGACTTGCATCGAGGTACTCCCAGTTGAAGACATCACGATTGGACTCAAGACTCGCGCGGAGCGAGAGAAAAGTAGTTGAGACTAGTTCAGCGAGCAGACTTCACAGGCCGCAACAGCTCGCGGCAGCCGAAGCAGACAAGGCACACTCACAGGATGCTCGGAACCTCTGAAAAGCGGTAGAGAAGCTCGCGCAAAAAACCTACACAATTGCGACATTCCAGCGTTCCCTTTCGATTCAACCGGCTTCAACGCCAACCTCGTGGCCGCCAAAGCCGAGCGACGGCTGCGACTCGCCCCTAAACAAACTGGCGATCATGTGTTCAATTGAACAGTATAGAGTGGCCACAAACAAGAGCTGTTTTCAAAAATAAATCTCCGACAAAAATGGCTACAAAAAACACTTGACATAGCTTCAGAAGTGCTTTTCGCATCATTCTTCAAACGCACAGTTGCAAGAGGAAAGCGAAAGCAGGCCCGAGAGACTCGGGCCTGCGGAATCGTTATCAACTTGAACGAGAGCCGGCTTACCGGCGGCGCAAGCGGTAGCCCGCAGCAAACACGAGGCTGACCGTGGCGCCCACAAGGAAAGAGTTGGCTTCGGGGATCGCCGCCAGCCCAGTCAAGCCGGAGAGGGTCGTTGCGAGGCGAAGTTCGTCGAACTTCGCAACTCCCGTTACTCCCAACGAGATTAGCCGGGAGGAATTGAACGGCTTAAGCGAGTTGGCAACGTTTTGGGTGACCGTCAGGACGGGCGTGCCCAAAGCTGTTTCTGTCGTGATGTCCCCCGGATTCACCCACACGCTGACAGTGTCGTTAGCGGCAGTCGGCGTTACCGCGTCCAAAACCAGATTCAACTTCACAATCACAAATTGAAGCGCGTTCGCATTCGGATTGGTCGCAAGCGTCGATAGAGTTTGATAGTTCGAACGGAGCACAAGATCGGGGATTCCATCCGCTGCCACGTCAGCATAACCAATCGCGATCCCATTGTTGCTGTCGAGGGAGTTGGCAAAACCACCCACCACGAATCGATTCGCGGTATTGGTGCCTGCAGGCACGGTGCTGGACCAACCTGTACTCGTGCGGTTGACCATCAGGCTGATCCACCACTCGCTCGAATCGGGGATCGTGCTCAAACTCCGACTGACGTTGCGACTGGTATCATTGCTCGCAGCATTCCAGCTGATCTGTCCTTGGGCTCCGCCAGTGGTCACCGCGGTGTCGTAAGTAACCAACGGTGAGTTTTGGGACGCACCGGCTTCAATCTGAAAGTTCGAAGTGCTGCCCGTGTAAGAACTGGTGCCAGCAACAGAGGGTGAATTCGGCGGATAGCCCAATAGCGCAACGTTACTGATCGTGATGCTGCCGGTGGCGTACTGGCCCATGGTTCGGTCAGTGCCAGTAAGGAATGAGTCCGCCGCGACCAGAGTCGCTTGAGCCCGACTCGAAACGAGCGTCACCGTGACCGCCAACAAGTAGCAAACTCGATTCATAAGTTGTCCCTTCAAGAACCAACAGCGAGATAAGTACCAGTTTGCCCGACCGAAGAATGCGAGACAATTAAAAGTGTCGACGCGAACTCACTGAGCAGCAAAAACTGAAACCACCGCGATAAGCACTCAGCCCACCTGACAATCAGCCACAATAGGCCACATACCACGATGATGGTTGCCGCCTGCAAATCCCTCAACGGACGATTGCGCAAAAAAACTTTACAGATGCGACACCCCCCCGACTGCGGGTTACCACACCTCACTTCCCCTGGCAAAACCGCCGATATTGCCGCGGTGTGAGCCCGGTGTTCCGTTTGATGATCGTCGCCAAATACTCGGGCGAACCGTAGCCGGAGGCCTCGGCCACCGCGGGGACCGACATTTCCGTCGTCCCCAAGAGCAGTTTCGCTTGCTCCAGATGGACGCGGGCGATCTCTTCGCCCACGGTCCGGTGCAGAATCTCCTTGAACCGGCGTTCCAACGAGCGGCGGCTGATCGCCAGCGCCTCGACAATGTCGGAGACGGTCAGCGGATGGGCAGCGCTTGCGCGAATCAGCCGGATCGCTTCGGCGACCTCCTCATCGTTGATCGCCAGCACATCCGTTGAGGCTCGGCACACCACGCCGGTGGGCGCCAGTTTGATCTCCTGCTGCGCGAGTTTCGCCCCTTTGATGAGTTGATCAAGAATTGCCGCCGCTTCCAGGCCGATTTGCTCCGAGGGAACATTCACGCCCGACAGCGGCGGCTGCACGGCTTCGCATAACAGTTCATCATCATCACCTAAGACGGCAATCTCTTCGGGGACTTGAATCCCACGGTGGATTGATTCTTCGATCACATCGTTACCCCGCCTCACGCCCCACGCTAACACGCCCGTCGGCTTGGGAAGTTGCGTGAGCCAATCGCCAATCTTGTGCCGCTCGATTTCCCACCGCGCGGTCGAGCGCGAGTTGTGCGATTGGCGGTACACCTCGAAGCGGCAACCAAACTGTTTGCAAGCCCGCTCCACCGCTTCTTGCCGGTCGAGCGAGTATGCACGGGAGTGCAACCCAACGTAGGCGATATTGCGAATCCCTCGATCAAAAAAGTGACTCACCGCGACTTCTGCGAACCGGTCGTTGTCCGTGCAGACCCGCGGGAAGTTGACGCCCTGCACGCGAATTCCGGAGACGTTGACGACCGGAACTTCCCGCTCCGAAAGATGCCGAGCCATGGTTTCCGACGTGACGCGCGCAATGATGCCATCGCCACACCACCCGTCTGGCAACCGCAGCGACTCGGCTTGCCCCCGCGCTTCGAGCCACATATCCCAGGGCCCATGCACGCGCGCGTAGGATAGCACGCCATGAATTAAACGGCGGCCCCAAGCCGTCGAGGTATCGACGAGCACGGCGATTCGCACTGCTGGTTTAGGCAGCATGAAGTTTGATTGCCGATTTGAATTGGATGAGGCCCGATGGGATGAGGCCGATTTGGTAGCGATCTGGCGCTTCCGCACTTGAGACACTGGTTCGGTTTCCCTTTCGTACTCTAAGTTTTTGAGAGTGTCGCAAAAGTTTAGATATTATACGCAAATTGATCATGGCGCACGGAGAGAGTTGTGCGGAGAATTGAATTGGCTTTGGCCAAGTGCCGAGCAAAGTGAGATCGCAACTGCGATTCCGTCCCAACTGATCAGCAGATCCCTTTCGCAGGTCACGCGACCCTGGCTAGAACAATTCAGTCGCGATAGCTTCGTTCAGGAAGGTAAATTTCGGAGATTCAATCGCTGTCATCGACTTCCTACCCCCGCCACTCGCTTCAATCAATCCCGACCACACGAGTTGACGATGACTCGCATCATGATGAAACAAGGTTCCAAAGTTCTGGCCCCATGCGCGTTCGTCGTTGTGATTTGTTCAGGCGGCATTGGAACAGAAATTCCATCGACAGCGTTACACATCCAGCTCACGACAAAGAAGAGCGCCACGGTCGAACCAGACGCGCTGATTGCGACCGGCCTGAAAACGCCCGTCCGGGTGGGGCCGGCCGCCGAGTCCCGTGTGAAGTGGTGGCGGGAAGCGCGGTTCGGGATGTTCATTCATTTCGGCGTCTACGCGATCCCCGGCTGCGGCGAATGGGTCAAGTGGAATCAGTCGATCCCGCACTCCGAGTACGCCAAACTTGCCGACCAGTTCACTCCCGACCCCGAAGCGCCGAAGCGGTGGGCCGAGTTGGCGAAGCAGGCGGGCATGAAGTATGTGGTGCTCACCGCCCGACATCACGATGGCTTCTCGCTCTTCGACTCCCGCGCCAACGCGTTCAACTCGGTTCAAACCGCCGCGAAGACGGACATCGTCCGCACCTTTACCGACGCGGTGCGGAACCAGGGCCTGCGCGTCGGGCTCTACTATTCACCGCTTGATTGGCGCTTCCCGGGTTACTTCATGCCCGATCTCTATCGCGAATCTGCCGAGGCGATGCGCGAGCAGTACCACCAGGAGATGCAGCAGCTTTCGACCGAGTATGGCCACCTCGATTTGATCTGGTACGACGGAGGTGGGGAGCGATGGCTCGGTTTCGGCGGGCTGGATCGCGACGCCAACGGTTGGAAGCGCCGCGCCAAGGACAAGCCCTACAAAGGCAAGTTCAGTTGGCGGGATGACGAGGTGAACACAGCTTTACGCCAGCAGCATCCGGCAATCCTCATCAACGACCGAACTTCGTCCGTCGCCGACTGGCGCACCCGCGAGGGAAAAGCGGCGCTAGGTGACTTCGAAGGGCGCGAGCCTTGGGAACTCTGTTACACCGTGGCCGGTGGCTGGGGGTACACGGCGAACGCCAAGCCGCGTTCGCTCTCAGAATTGGTCGTGCTGCTGACCAACACCGTGTCGCGCGACGGCAACATGCTGCTCAACATCGGCCCCGATCCGCAAGGGAGCGTGCCGCCCGATCAAGTGGCCCGCCTGCTGGAAGTTGGGGAGTGGCTGAAGTCCTATGGCGCGGCGATCTACAGAACCCGCGGCGGCCCGTTTCTGCCGACACTGCAGGTCACTTCAACGCGGCGCGGCAATCGAGTGTATGTTCACATTCTGCCCGACGAGAGCGGCGGATTGCCACGGGTTGTCAACATTCCTCGCTTTGAGTCCGGTCCCGAGCTGAAGTCAGCTCAATTGCTGGCAACCGGGTCGCCCGTTTCGTGGCGAGCGGCTGGCGCACAGTTGGAAATCGATGTGCCGGACCCGAGTGACGGTTCGCCGACCCAGGTCATTGAGCTTGCATACAACGGATCGGTCATGGACCTTGCGCCGCTGCACTTGCCGTGACGATGGCAACGGGACCGCGGACCCGAGGACGCTGCGCCATGCGATTCGCTCAATCGGGCTGGATGGACTGATCGCCGTCGGGGTTGGCGGTAGTCACGCTGCGGTAATAGCGCCCGAGTGCAGTGAGATTGCCTTCGGCATCGAACAGAGCCGAGCAGGCGCCGTGCGGGGACTCGACACGGTAGGGAAACCAAGCGTAGCCGGCGATCCAGTCCTGGCGCTCGATCCAGGGGAGGATCTCCTTCATGAATGCGAGCACCTGGGCTTGGGTGTAGCGGTTCTTGCTGACGCCATCGAGCGTCTTCCAGTCGGCAACGCCGAACTCGGTAATCAGCAGCGGCCGCTCGCCATACTTCTCGTAGATCCGTCGCAGCCGCTGCTTGAGCTCGACCGCATTCGGTCCGCTGTAGGCGTGCGTGCCGAGGTAGTCGACCCGCAGGCCGCGAGCCTCAACTTCCCGCATAAAGTCGGGCATCCAGTGCTCACCGACGCCCTTCACACCTTGCGTGTTGGCGGCCGAGGGGCTGCACAGGGGAACTCCGACCGCCTCCATCGCGGGCCACAGGGCGAGCGTTTGTTCGACGGTGAGATTGCCGTGCTTTACGCGGTCTGGCTCGTTCGGGCCCAGCAGACGTTTAACGCGCCCGGAGCGAACGTGGGGGACAACCTCCCGCGCCAACTGGTCGGTGAGTTTCTGCACCGCGTCGGGCCCATGCAGTCCCGTTCCGCCGAAGACCATGGGCATAAACTCGACGCTCGCGGGCTGCTCGTCGACCAGCGGCATGTTCCAGGAGTAGTTCCAGGAGAGATTTAGCGCCGCGATTCGTCTGATGTGTTCCTTGCGATTCTCGTCGCGCTCTTGCTGGGGACGCTGCGAAGAAGGGGACACGGGGAGCGAATAACAGATGCCCTTCTTGCCTGGCAGGCTTAATTGCTGCGGTGATGTTTTAGGCGCGGACCAGGCGATCGACGTGAATGACAACAAGCCGAACAAGAAGCTAAGTATGTTAAGATTCATAGTTCCGATTGTATCCAGCGGAGACAGTGCTGCAATCACGCTCACGTTCGAGCACATCGGGCCACACCTCCGGTGCTGGGGGTTGGATTCCGCCACGACACGGTTCGGCGAAGAGAGGTTCGTCCTGGCTCCGCCGCCGATCCGAATAATTGCGCAGACTCGTATCCATGGCCACGCTGACGAATTGGTAGCGTTGCTCAAGTTTGTGAGTGGCATTTGAAAAGGGTTCTTCCTCACTCCTGGTGAAGGATGACGTAAGCGAGAATTGCGAAACCACTGCGGCCCTTCAACTTACAGCGATTTATGCATGCTAGCGTCGCACACGTGACGAAGTGACTGCAAGTCATTGCCAAGTAGTGACTTAGCTTGAGACGGTTCACCAAGAGCGAGGAAGAACCCTTTTCAAATGCCACTCACACTAGTTCCGCCGCCCGATCGGGCTAACTACGATAGATCGGTGCTGGCCGCTTTCACGAAGTACACCGAGTCCGAGGGGTCGACCATGACGACGCAGACGCTTGTGGCAATCGTTGGAACTTTGGCTTTTGCGATGGTGGCTACCGCGGCCCCTCCGGAGATTGCGTTGCGGGCCGAAGCGGTCCTCACGACGCATTGCTATCGATGCCACGGCGACCGGGGCTCCGCGGAAGGGGGCATGAACTATGTGCTTGACCGCCAGCGTCTGCTCGAGACCGGCACTGTGCAAGTGGAGAGCGTCTCCAAGTCGCCGCTCTATGAGCGGGTCGCGAGTGGTGAGATGCCGGCCGACACCGAAACGACTCCGACGAAGGAGGATCTGGCGGTCCTCGCAGACTGGATTCGCGCTGGCGCTCCCGATTTCAACGAGCCCGCGCCCGAGCGCACCTGGATCGACGACGAGCAGGTGGCGAAATTCATTGTCGCAGATCTCCAGCGGCAAACGCCGCGGGATCGTCCGTACCTGCGCTATCTGACCATTACCCATCTCTACAATGCCGGTGTCGCAGCGGATGAGTTGCAGACATATCGCAATGCGCTCACGAAACTCGTCAATAGTTTGTCGCTGGGACGCAAGATTTACATTCCACCGGCGGTCGATCCCGAGCGCACGATCTTGCGAATCGACCTGCGCAAGCTGCGGTGGACGTTCACGCAGTGGAGCCTGGTATGCTTGGTGACCAATTCAAGTTGCCTGGCCCCGCAGACGTCTTCCGAGCGCGAAGCGGCCGGACTCACGCAGTGCAATGTGTTCTCTCTGCATGGCGACCGCTTCGCCTACCATGCGAGTCGACCGCCGCTGTACCACATGGTGCCGCTCGACCCGAAGACCGACGCGCAGCTCGAAGAGTTCCTCGGCGTCGAGACGACGATCGACTATCTTTACGAGCGTTATCTCCGCGCCGGATTCAACGGCAGCGGCGTCTCGACGAACAATCGACTCATCGAGCGTCACGAATCGGATTATGGCGGCTATTGGAAAAGCTTTGACTTCGGCCGGGGTACGGGACAGGGCAATTTGTTTGAGCATCCGCTCGGACCGGGCCAGAAGCCGAGCGATTTCGTACATGACGGCGGCGAGATCATCTACTCGCTGCCCAACGGACTGCAAGGCTATCTGCTGGTCGATGCCGACGGGAACCGCATCGACGTCGGCCCCATCAATATCGTGAGCGATCCGTCGCAGCCCGACCGATCGGTCACCAACGGCGTGAGCTGCATGGGCTGCCATTCCCGTGGTTTGATTCGCAAGGCCGACGAAGTGCGGGCGCACGTCCAGCAAAATAGCGCCGCGTTCACTCCGGAAGAACGCTCCGCCGTCGAGGCGGTTTACCGTCAGGCGGAACTGGAGGCGGCCTTCGATGAGGATATCGCCCGCTTCGCGCGCGCGATTGAGGAGTGCGGCATTCCCTACTCCAAGACCGAACCGATCCTGGCGCTTGTGAAGAAGCATGAAGAGGAACTCAACGAGCGTGAGCTGGCCGCGGAACTCGGGCTGGACCCGCGTGGACTGCGCGATCTGCTCGCGAAGCGCCCGGAGCTTGCTCGGACCTATGGGCCGGTGCTGACTCCCGGCGGTGTCATCAAGCGCGAGGTGCTCGAAGCCGACTTGGCGAGCGATCGCTTGTTCGAAGCGCTCGGCCGACGACAGCTCCTGACGCAAGGCGCGGCGAAGATGGCAAAGGAGAACAGCGGCGTGGCCGTCGAGGGAGGCGTCTATGATTTCGCCCTCATGCTGGAACGGCAGGCCGCGCCAACGGCGGTCTCGTTCGAGACGCTGGCTTCACGTGGGTACCGGGTCGAGGTTGAGACGCTTCCTGAGCCGTTGCTCGGGGCCGCTACGCTCGGTGCATGGCACTCCAGCGACCGCCAGCGGCGGAACGACTTGGTTTTTGACTACGCCAGCCAGGAGCGCAAGGCGCGTAACTCCGCGGTGTTCACGGCGATCGTGGGCCAGCCCAACGGCGTCTTCCACGCGGCCGTCGCCATCGACAAAAGCAAGTTCACGCCGCCCGAGGTGGATGCGGTGTACGAGGCGTTCATGCAGCCCTTCCGCGAGCGGCGCTTTAACGAGGCGGTCGCCGAGTTGGTGCGGTCCGTCGATCGAATTTCCAAACAGCATCCAGCGCCGTGATCATGGAAATGGCAATTGAAAATCAGAGCGCCTGGCGGGGAGAATTGGCAACCGAAAAGTGAACCGCACAACCGTGCAGCTGTGCCATCTGCGAAGATGGCGGCGACAGCCGCTATCTTCCCCAGATTCGCACGGAGGCACCGGAGTGTACGCTGACATGCAACAATGGACCGAAGTCCGACGCCGGGTGCTGACCGGCGAATTGTCGAAACGCGCCGCCTGCCGCGAGTATGACCTCAGCTGGGCGTTCCGCGGATAGATCCGCTCGCGACCAGGCCCTGGGGGATGCGCGAGTTCGCGATCGTAGATCCCGATGGGAACTTGCTCCGCATCGGCCAGCCACTTTCGTAATCAGAAGTAAGCTTGCCGTGACGAGGGCGGTCCTGAGGCCCGATTCCCCGCCATTCTTCGCGAATTCGCCCCGAAAATAGCTATCTGGGCGTTTCAGTTCGGGCGCTCACCTTGACCGCTCCTCACTGGGAAGCTTTCGCTCAGGTCCCGGCTTCGCCGCGGCCGGGTCCTTCACAACAGGGAACAGGTCCGCACAACCGGCCTGATCAGGGCAATTCTGTCTCGCTCGACGCAAAAAAGAGTGGCGGAATTTGGGCGAACGTGATATTGTGAAGGAAGTGGGGTGGCTTCGGTGAATAGCAGTGGCCCCCTGCTGCGAAGCTCATCAGGCAGACAATTTTCAGGGAAGCGACCATCGTCGTCAGGAGGACATCGCGTAGTTCATGCGCCGGATATCCCGCCAACGGATCGCTTTTCCCCAATCCGTTACCCCCCTCGCCTTTCCATGACCGACCTCGCGCCGGACTACTGTAGTCCGCCGTGCCCATGCCCGAAGTCACCTCCCCAATGCTGCTTGACCTGATCAAGCGGAGTGGACTCGTCGAAGACGAGAAGCTGCGCGTCGCGCTCGATAAGATCGCGGCCGACTGCGGAGGGCTGTTGCCAGAAGACCAAACCGAGCTCTGCAAACGACTCGTCGACTTGGGGTTGCTGACGGATTGGCAAACGGAAAAATTACTGGCCGGTCGACATCGGGGCTTTCGACTTGGCAAATACAAGCTGCTGAAGCAAATCGGCAAGGGGGGAATGAGCTCAGTCTATCTGGCCGAACACCTCCTCATGCGGCGGCGCGTGGCGATTAAGGTGCTGCCCAAGAATCGGGTGGCGGACAAAAGCTACCTGGAACGCTTCCAACAAGAAGCGCGGGCGGTTGCGAAACTCGACGACCCCAACATTGTGCGGGCGTTCGACATCGACAACGACGGCGATACCCATTACATCGTGATGGAGTACGTCGAAGGGATGGACCTCCACCAAATGGTGGCGGCCCAAGGCCCGCTCGATTACGAGACGGCTGCCGATCACATTGCTCAAGTCGCCAGCGGTCTCCAGCACGCGCACGAGATGGGCCTGGTTCACCGCGACATCAAACCGGCCAACTGCCTGATCGATAAACACAAAACGGTCAAACTGCTGGACATGGGCCTCGCCAAGATGAACGATGACGAAACATCGCTCACCTTAGCGAATGACGAAAACGTGCTGGGCACGGCCGACTATCTGGCGCCCGAGCAAGCGCTCAATAGCCATGGGGCCGACGCCCGCAGCGACATCTACAGTCTCGGTTGCACGCTCTATTTTCTCTTGTGCGGGCGGCCGCCGTTTCCCGAAGGTTCCATTTCCGAACGGCTCCTGAAGCATCAAGTTGAGGATCCTGAAGGCATCCTCAAGTTTCGGCCCGATGCGCCCCTATCGCTGGTTGACTTGTGCAACCGGATGATGAGCAAAAAGCCGGAGAACCGCCCCCAGACCGCGGGCGAAGTGGCGGAGACTCTGACCAAGTGGCTTGCCGAACGGGGCAGGAAAATCGGTGGCGGGCGGATGACCCCCACTGAACCGCACGACAGCGGCGTTGGCAGCGGAATCCTCAGCCGGTTCCAAATTGCTCCTCCGACTGGCCCGGGCCGCAATATTCCCACCGCCGCCAGTAGCGAAACACTTTCCGCTGGCGATCGGGACACGAAGAAAATCTTCGGCCCCGATTCCGGCGGTTCGATGGAAGACGACATCGGCCTTGCCCCGCTCGAAGAAGAGGCTCCGAAACAGCAACCGCCCAAAAAAACCGGATCGTCCTCCAACGTGTTGGCGGAGGACAAAGTTGGGAAGCCCCAAAGCTCGGCGAGAATGAAGTCCAGCCGCAGCGGGCCGCAAAAGTCGATCTTCGAAGAGGAGCTGTTCAAGCCCGAGCACGATGACCCGATTCGTCGCCGGGCCGCGATGAAGGCGGATTACGATCCGCTGCACCCCCCCGGTTACGTGGCGCCGCACAACAAAACACCGGTTGGCCTGTGGCTTGGTCTGGGGCTGCTGGGATTGATTGTGGTGATCGGGCTGGTAATGCTGCTAAGTCCGTAGCGGCTCTCCGCGGGGAACGTATCTCCCCCGTAAATCGGCGGCAAATTGTTTGCGACAGCAGTCGTCGGCAAGCATGCTGAAAGTTCGCCCCGGCAGGATGCAACGCTTAGGAGGTGGAACGCTCCGGCGTGTTCCCACCTGCAGCGGTTTCTCTGCGATGCGTTTCACGAAGCTCTTTCAGGCGACAGCACTGTCCCTTGCCGCCACGTTCGTGACGACTGCTAACATTAAGGCAGCGAGCACCTATTACTTCAGCGCGTTAGGAAACGACAGCACAGGTAATGGTTCCTTGGCAAGGCCGTGGCGAACGATCGACAGGTTCAACTCGCTCGATCTCAATCCGGGCGACAACGTTTACTTTCGCGCAGGGGACACTTTCACCGGCAAAATGTGGCTTGATGCGAACGACGCCGGCACCAACTCGAGCGGCCAATTGATCGCGCCGGTAAGGATTGGTTCGTACGGCTCAAACGCTGCCGCAGCTCGTGCGAAGATCGTTTCGCCGTATAACGGCGAAGCATTCGTGGCGTACAACGCGGGTGGCGTCGAACTCGCCGATTTGGAGTTCGTAAGCGGGGGTTTTTCCAGCGCGGGCCGGACAGACGGAGTGCGATTTCTCTCAGACAGGAGTGCGACAGCGTCGCTCAGTAAGTTTTCACACGTCCGCGTGAACAACGTTACTTCCAGTGGGTTTGGCCTCAATGGCCTGCAAGTTTGGGCGCACGAAACAGTTGGTTACAACGACGTGCAGGTCACTAACAGCGAGTTCTTCAACAACGGTTACTCGGGAATCTACCTCGGCTCGTCGAGATACCAAGAGAAGCACCATAGCAATGTGCTCGTCGACCGGGTGGCGGCCCATAACAACCCTGGCTTTGTGGGCGACCTGCCGATCACCGGCCACGGCGTGATTCTGGCGAATCTTGACGGCGGGCTCCTGCAGAACAGTGTCGCTTACGACAACGGCAAAGTGAATGGCAACGCTAATGTTGCGCTCTGGACGTACCAGTCGAATGCCGTCACCATTCAGAACAACTTGGCCTTCGGTAACCGTTCGCCGGGGGGCTATGACGGGGGCGCCTACGACTGCGATGGGGGCGCCACCAACTGTGTAGTGCAGTACAACCGCTCGTGGGACAACGACGGCGCAGGGCTCTTGCTGGCAGAGTATCAAGCCACCAATCCGATGGGCCGAAACGTGTTTCGCTATAACCTGAGCGTGAACGACGGACGCGACGGTTACGGCGGTATCACAATTGTGGGCAACTCAACCCCCAGCAGTACCGCCGGCACGCCAGGCCCCGCCCAGAACACGGTGTTCCACAACAACACGATTGTCGTTGATAAGGATGTGGTCCCGAACGCGTTGGGTGCGGTGTGGTTTAACAGTAGTCACCACCGTGATCTGGACTTCTTCAACAACGTGTTCGTGGCGCTCAACGGAGCCGCGCTGATTGCCGGCGACACCAGCACGGCAAAATCGGAGTTCAAGGGCAACGCTTATTGGACGGACGGCGGACCCATTATCTTAGAAGACACCACCTATTCCAGCGTGGCCTCCTGGTCGAACAGCACGCGGCAAGAGCGCTTGCTGGGCGCTTTCGGCGGAATCGTTGCGGATCCGCAGTTCAGCGATTTAGTGAACTACCGTCCCAGCGCAGATTCCCCGCTCGTTGACGCTTTGGCGACGACCAACATCTCGAGTTGGCCCTCGTGGTACACGAACCGCGGAATTGAAGACCTTGTTGGAACCCCGCTGTACCAAGGCGCCCGCAACGATCTCGGCGCCTGGGAATACTTGTCGGGTGACTTCGATTTCGATGGCGATGTCGACAACAACGACTACTCGGTGCTGCTGGGCAACTGGAGCGCCACGGCTTACACCACTTGGCGAGACCACTACGGCATCGGCATGAACAGCTCTGCGCTAGTCGCCGCCGTGCCTGAGCCGAGTGCGCTGTTGTTGCTGCTAGGCCTCGCGCCAATGCGGCGCTGGAAGCGGCCGCTTGCAGCTTAGCTTCGGAAAGGACGCACAGCGCGCAAGTTCACACAGGGGGAGCCGATTCACCGTTCTCTGCCCATCGCCTAATACCTACTCTCGTAGGCAGTGCATGTTCGCCATGCTGATCCCACTGGTGATCGCGCCGATGATGCCTACAAAGCCTTGATCCGTGCCGCAGATGAACAAGTTTTCGAGGTGCGTGCGGCCGTCGAGTTGTTTGGTGGGGGCGCCGTACACGGCGCCGTTGTCGTGGCCGGTGAAGCGAACGATGGTGGTGGGCGTGAACATGTCGGTCTCGATCACCCGGCCGCGGTAATCAGGCACGAACCGCACGGCTGAGTCGATGATGCGGTCGTACCAGCGCAGTTTCTCAAGTTCGTACTGCTGTTCATCGAGGCCACGCCAGTAGTCGTGATTGGCGAGCACCGTGATCCGCATCACCCCTTCGCCGAGCGCTTCGTCGTAGGCAAAATTGTTGGGGCTACAAATCACGCCACTGCGTAAGTCGCACGGCACGGTCGGCGCTGTCCAGTGAAACTCGGGCGAGTCGTTGAAGAAGGTAATGGTGCGGTCGTAATCGAGCTGCTTCGGGTCGACATCAAGTGTAGAAACTGTTTCGCAGAAGCTGAGTCGTCCCGGCGCACGCGAGGCGGCGGCGGGCTGGCCGTCGTCGCACAGTCGCATTGTTTCGCACCAGCCGGCCGAGGAGAGGATGCGGCGAGCTTCTAGCTCCGTACCATCTTCCAGCACCACGCCGATTGCTCGGCCGTTTTCGACTTTGATTCGTGAAACTCCGGCTCGAAGCTTTAACTCGCCGCCAAGTGAACGAAACCGCTTCACCAAGTTCTTGAGAATCAGTCGCACGCCCGCGTGGGGTCGGCCGAGCCCCTCCATAAAGATACTGCGGAACATGATGCAGAACTGGCCCCAGTCCATATCGTGCTCGCGGGCCGAACCGTAGAACATCAGCGGGCAGAAGAGCATTTCGACGAGCAACGGCTCGGTAAGAAAAGTCGCGACATGCGCGCGGGCGGAAATCTGCTGGTGCTCGTCGGTGAGATCGTCGTAGTCGACGATACTCGCAACAAGTTTGCGAAAGCCATCCACTTGCGCCGGAAACTCGCGGGCGACTTCCGCAACCAAGAGTTCGGGGTTGTTATCGAACGACAGCCGCCGCTCGGGAAAAACGACCTGCGAACCGATCTGCGGGGAAATGGCAAAGTCGTCCCACGAGAACCGCAGTTGCCGTAGCAGCCGCGCTAGGGGGCCTTTCTTCGCCCCCTTCGGCGTGATGTTGGTGAGCGCGTGCAGGCCAACATCGTAGTCGCGGCCACGTAACCGATAGAACGAATTGAGCCCGCCAATCGTCCAGTGCTTTTCCAGCAGGCACACCTTCTGACCGTAGTGCGCCAACCGTATGCCCGCCGCCAGGGCGCTCATCCCCGCGCCGATGATGAGGGTGTCGTACATGGCGAATGGGGAGGGCGACGCTCCGCGGAGCCCGTGAGAGATATCGGACACTGGCTCCGCGGAGCCCGTGAAGCGAAGAAATTGGCCTCCCGGCTACATATCCTTCATCAACGGTTCCAAGTACTTCACCGTGCTGTTCATGCTGGCGAGGTGGACGTAATCATCTTCCGGAATCTGCACACGGTGGCGCTTGCGCAGCTCCATCACGATGTCCAAGAAGTCCATCGAGTCGAGCTCCATCTGCGCGCGGAAGTTCTCCTCGTCGTTAAGCTTGGTCAAATCCTCGTCCGGTGCGATATCGCTGAGAATGTCGAGAATTTCAGTGCGAATGTCGGTGGTGGTCATAGGGAGGCTATTGGCTGTTGGCTGTTGGCTCTCGGGCGATCAGCTAATAGCCAACAGCCAAGAGCCCACAGCCCAGTTACACTTTCGTAACGATCAAAGTGGAATTGATGCCCAGCATGCCGAACGAGTTGTTCAGGATGCTGGTGATGGCTTGGCCGTCGCGCGGCTGGTTCAGCACCAGCCCGGGTAGCGCGCAGTCGGGGTCAAGGTCATCGACGTTGATGGTGGCGTGGGCGACGCCGTCGGTGAACGCTGGCAAGTTGCCAGCGAGTTCGAGCGCTCCTGCCGCGCCCATTGCGTGGCCGATGAAACTTTTGGTGTTGTTCACCAGCACGTCCGGCGAATCGGCGAAGACATTCCGCAGCGCCGTGCATTCCTGGATATCGCCGGCGCCAGTGGCGGTTGCGTGCGTGCTGACGATGCCGATGTCGTTCGGTTCCAGCCGCGCCTTGTCGAGCGCCATCTGCACGCAGCGGGCTTGCTCAGTGGGGTTCGGCAGCACGAAGTCGCTGGCGTCGCTGTTCATCGCGTAGCCGGCGATTTCGCCGTAAATCTTGGCGCCGCGGCGGCAGGCGTCTTCGTACCGTTCCAGAATGTAGAGGCAACCCCCTTCGGAAACGACAATGCCGTTGCGATTCTTGTCGAACGGCCGCGAGGCTTTGGTGGGGTCTTCGTGCGTGGCCAAGGCGCCTTGGCTGGCGAAGCCGGCAAAGATGCCGAACGTGTGAATACTTTCCGAAACTCCGCCGCAGATGGCGAGGTCACACTCGCCGAGCCGCAGCATTTGGGTCCCTTGAATCAGCCCGGCGTTCCCCGCGGCGCAGGCGGCGCCAATCGTGTAGTGCGGGCCGGTGATCCCCATGTTCAGTGTAATCTCGCCCGCCGGGTTATTCGCCACGGTACGCGGGTTGTGATGGTGCGACCACACACTCGTGTCGTAGTCGTAGCCCTTGATCTCGTTGATTTCGTTCTCTGTCTCGACGTTGCCATGCTCGGTCACGCCGAGGTAGACGCCCACCCGGCTACGATCAATGTTCTCCCAGTCGAGCCCCGAGTCGAGCACCGCTTCGCGTGCGCAGTAGATGCTGATGCTGCCTGCGCGCGTGCCGCGGCGGCGATCCTTCTTCGATTGGTGGCGATGCTCGTCGAAGTTGCATACGCCGGCGAGCGTGTCGCCCACATACCGAATGTTGTAGGGCCGTACGCCACTCACTCCGGCCAAGAGCGCGGCCCGATACTCGGCCAGCGAGTTGCCATTCGGACTGGTCAATCCAATCCCCGTGATGACGATGCGCTGAGTGAAAGGTGGCAGGCCGATCATGAAGTCGCGGCATGGGAGGGAAAATCTAGGCCGCGGGAAGGTCGGATTCCCTGCTCAGCCAAGCCATTCAAAGTACCGCACTCGGGGCCGGTTTGACAAGGTGCTCATTGGACCGCAAACCCTTGCGGGACAAGGCATTGCGGGCGAAAATCGCCGCGAATCCACGGCCACGACCTCCTCCCCTGCATTGCCCCCATGAGCCTCTTCCTCGGCGTTGACATTGGCACTTCCGGCACGAAAACCATTGCGATTGACCCCACGGGCAAAGTGCTGGCCCACGCCGCGGCAAGCTACCCATGCAGCCACCCCAAGCCGCTGTGGAGCGAGCAGGACCCCGAAGATTGGTGGCGGGCGACGAAGGAAACCATCGCCGCTGTGTTGGCGAGCGGCAAGTTTAAGCCGGGTGACGTAAAAGGGATCGGCCTCTCCGGGCAAATGCACGGCAGCGTGTTCCTCGACAAAGCCGACAAAGTTGTTCGACCTGCGCTGCTGTGGAACGACCAGCGTACGGCGGCCGAGTGCGCGGAGATCGAACAGCGCGCCGGCGGCCGGAAGAAACTGATCGGTATGGTAGCCAATCCCGCGCTCACCGGTTTCCAGGCGCCGAAGATTCTGTGGCTGCGCAATAATGAACCGAAGAATTTTGCCAAGACCGTCCGCGTGCTGCTACCGAAGGACGACATCCGCCGCCGGCTGACCGGTGAACTCGCCACCGAAGTGAGCGATGCCAGCGGCACTTTGCTGCTGGACGTGGTGAAGCGCGATTGGTCGAAGAAGCTGCTGAGCAAGTTGGAACTCGATCAGTCGCTGCTGCCGCGCGTGGTGGAATCTGAAGAACCCACCGGCACGCTGCTCCCCGCAATCGCCGCCGAGTTGGGCCTGTCGCCCGATGTCGTGGTTGTCGGCGGCGCTGGTGACTGCGCTGCTGGCGCTGTCGGCAACGGTGTTGTGAAGAAGGGCATCGTCTCCACTTCGCTCGGCACCAGCGGTGTGGTCTTCTGCCATGCCGACTCGCCGGAAGTCGATCCCGCCGGCCGTCTGCACACCTTCTGCCACGCGGTGCGCGGCAAGTGGCACATGATGGGCGTGACGCTTTCCGCCGCTGGTTCGTTCGACTGGTTCCGCAGCGCCCTGTGCGGTGGAGACGCGACCTCGTTCGATCAACTCGTCGCCGAAGCCGAAGCAACCCCCGCCGGCGCCGAAGGCTTGTTCTTCACGCCGTACCTCTCCGGCGAGCGCACCCCGCACGCCGACCCGCTGGCCCGCGGCGCCTTCGTAGGCCTGACCCTCGCCCACGCCCGCGGCCACTTGGTGCGCAGCGTGCTTGAAGGGGTCACCTACTCACTCCGCGACGGCCTCGACATCATGCGCGAGCTCGGCGTGCCGGTGAAACAAATCCGCGCCACCGGCGGCGGCGCCAAGAGCCCCTTCTGGCGACAGCTACAAGCCGATGTGCTCGGCCAACCCGTCAGCGCAATGGCCGCCGATGAAGGCCCCGCGTTCGGCGTGGCGCTGCTCGCCGCCGTCGGCTGCGGCGAGTTCAAGTCGATCGCCGAAGCGTGCGCCGCAACGGTCCGCACGACGAGCGAAAGCAAGCCGGACGCGAAGCGCAAGAAGTTTTACGACCGCGGGATGGGGGTACATCGCGGGTTGTATCCGGCGCTGCGTGAGAGCTACGCGGCGATTGCGAAGCTAACAACCTAAATCGTAAATCGCAACTACCCGCCCAACAGCTTCGCCGCATCCTCATCCGAAAGTTGCTCAACTTCCGCCAGCAGTTTTTGCAGTTCCTCATCGGCGAGAGCATCAGCGGCGGGCGCTTCAACAGCGGCGACGGGGGCGGAAGATTGCTCCGCGAGGTAGCGGGAGAGGGTCGCCGGGGTGGGGTAGTTCCATGCGACCACCGGCGGCAGCGGGACGCCGAACTGTTGTTCCAGTTCGTGGCTTAGTTCCACGGCGGTGAGCGAATCGACGCCGAACTCGGCGAAGGGGCGGTCGCGGTAGACTTCGGCCGGGGTGACGCCGAGGCGGGCTACCAGCCAGCTTTCGAGCCACGCTTCGATTCGTTCGGCGGCGCGATCAACATCGGCCGTGCTGCCGCTGTGGAAGGCGACTTGTGGAGGCTGGGCGACGACGTGACTGGCGCTGCATTCGAGCGGCTTCGGCCGTTGCCACTCATGAACGATCTTGAGTTCGCCCGCCAGATACTTTTCACGGCACAAGCGGCGCTGCACCTTGCCGCTTGAGGTGACCGGAAGAGTCGCTTGGCGGATGAAGACGATTCGCTCGACATCCAATTCATGGCGGTCAACAATCGTGCCGCGAACTTCTTTCACCAACCGGGCGTAATCGTCAGCGGGGCAACTGCGGGAGATTTGGTGGACCACCACCAACCGCTCTTCGCCCCCTTGCTCGATGGTGAATGCGGCGCCCGGCATGATCTCGGGATCAACGCTCTGGCAAGTTTGTTCGATGTCCTGCGGGTAGTGGTTGCGGCCGCGGAGAATGATGACATCCTTTGCCCGGCCCGTCACGTACAACTGCCCATCAAGAACGAAGCCCAAGTCACCCGTTCGCACGAAGCGGCCAGGGTAACCCGGCACCTTGGCGGCGAAGGTGCGACGCGTTTCATCATCACGCCGCCAGTAACCGCGCGTGACGGAAGGGCCTTGCACCAAGATTTCGCCCACTTGCCCTTCCGGCAGTGGAGCGTGCGTGGCGCGATCGACGATCACCAGCACATGGTCAATTGGCGCGCTACCGCAGCCGATGAGCTCTTGCGTTTGATCAGCGGGCAAATCGTCCGCGGGGACGACGATATTATCCGCGAGTGCTCGGCGATCAACCGCCAGAATGCGGGGATTCTCGCGATGATCGGGCCCCGCAGCAAGCAGCGTGGTTTCGGCCAAACCGTAGCAGGGATAGAACGCACGAGCCGAATAGCCGACCGGTTCAAACGCATCGGCAAAGTCTTGCAGCGTCTCCGCGCGGATTGGCTCCGCGCCACAGAACGCCAACCGCCAGCGCGAAAGATCGAGCGAGGCGCGTTCGGCCGGAGTGGTCCGTCGCACGCAGTATTCGTACGCGAAGTTCGGAGCGCCGCTGATGACCGCGCCAAACTCATCAATCGCCTGCAACCACCGCAGCGGTTTTTGTAGGAACGAAGCAGGGGACATCAGCACGCTCATCCCGCCGACGTACAGCGGAGTCAGCACGCCGCCGATCAGCCCCATGTCGTGGTAGGCGGGAAGCCAAAAACAACCGACCGGCGATTCTTCGCGCCCCGGCTCGATGCCAAACGCCACGCGAATCGCTTCCAGGTTTGCTAGCAAATTGCCGTGCGAGACCATCACCCCTTTGGGGTCGCTGGTGCTCCCGGAAGTGTATTGGAGGAACGCCAGATCATCGGGCTCGATATCGACAGGTCGCCAATTGCTCGAGCGCGGCAAGCGATCGGTCGCGATCCACTGCAGCGAGCGGACCTGCGAGTCTTGCTGCTGGAAGTCGATCGTGTCGAGCGTTTGGCTGGTGGTCAGCGCGACCGTGGCGCCGCTGTCCTCGGCAATTTTACGCATCCGCGGCAGCGGGCGGCGTGGCTTGGGATACGTTGCTGGCGCCGCCACAACCCCGGCGTAGAGACAGCCAAAGAACGCCGCGATAAAATCGAGTCCGGCGGGATACACGAGCAAAGCTCGATCACCGGGCAGCAGCGACTGTTGCAGCTTAGCAGCGATGGTTTGAGCCGCCGCGTCGAGCTCGGCGTAAGTCAAACTTTGCCGCGAGCCATCCTCGTGCAGAAACGTGTAAGCTGTGGCATTGCCGAGCCGGGCCGCGCGCTGCCGTAGCAGGTCCACCAAGGTTTCGGCCGTGGTGGTGCGTCGGCGGTGAGTGGTTTCCAACAACGACATGGGCTCGGGCATCCTTGGAACAATTGCCGCATCTTCAGCAGCAGGTGAAGCCGGCTGGGCGTCTTCCTGGGGAAGGTGGCGGGCACGCAGCGAACACCGAACAGCCGAACTTGCGAGGAAAGGTAAGTTTAGGTAACGCCGCTGTCTGTTTGAAGTCCCTCGCACGAGAAAATTCTCATTTTGGGACGGCTGGCGGGCGTAATATTGGGGCTTCATGACGTTTATGCCTAGTTTTTTGGACATCTGGTTAAATCAATACCATCCGGATAGCTCGGACAATGCGACAAATAGGGCTTTACTGGACCGCCAGGAACTTCGCCGCGCTGAGCGCTTTGTGCGAGATGAAGACCGCCGGCGGTTCACCGCTCAGCATGCCGCACTGCGACAAGTTTTGGCCGATTACTTAAAGGTTGAACCTGCTGCGATGCGCTTCTCTTACGGTGAAACCGGCAAACCGTTACTGGCTAAGCCCTGGGAAGGAAAGCTGGAGTTCAACCTCAGCCACTCGGGTGAGCTGGCGGCGATTGCCGTGACGAACACGGGTCCAGTGGGAGTCGATCTCGAACGGCTGCGCGTCGTGCAGCACATGAGCACGCTCAGCGAAAAGGTCTTTAGCCCGACGGAACGTGCCCAGCTTGGCAGCGAAATTTCGCCGCATGAGTTCCTGGAACTCTGGACCACCAAAGAGGCCGTGCTGAAATTCACAGGTGAGGGAATTGCAAGTGACCTTAGCCAACGTACCGTGGGTCGCGCGACCACCGATCCGCGAAAACTTGCAAGTCCTTCAAACTGCTGGGTGACGAGCTTCGTATGCCCCGAGGGTTACGTCGGCGCTATCGCGAGTTCGACGCCGCTGTTAGCCACCGTGAAGTGGTTACCTTAGCAGCTGATCAAGCTGCAGCGCCAGTTGCTGGGCTCCCACGCTGGTCATCATCGTGAAATGGTCGCCGATGACTCGCTGCTTGGCAATTGCTTGGCCCACCGTTTGGCGCCAGCCTTCTTCTGAAGGTAACGGCTGGCTCGCCGCTTCCACAAGCGCGCCGGCAATCGATGGCGCGAAGAAATGAGCGGTCGTCATTAGCGGCTTCGGCTGGTAATCACGCGTTGCTTTAATGAGCGCTTCGCCGACTTTCACTAACCGTTGCACAGCCGCCACATCCGTGCTCGCGGAGAACATCCCGGCCGATTTTGCTGCTTCAAACACAAACTTAAACCGCTCGTTCGTTGGTAGCGGATTCAGATCAGCAGCCGTGACGCGGATTTTATGGCCGCCGAACCGATTGGCGAACTCCACGGTCGAAACCAAGAACGGTACATCGTCCTCCAGGTTCACATTCGCATAGACGCTTGGCAACGGAGCGTCAAAGAGCGCAAGCAGAGCGATCTTCTCCCCTTCAGCTTCCAATCGCTCGGCGATGGCGAACGCGGAAATTCCGCCCGTCGACCAACCTGCCAAATAATAGGGCCCCTTCGGCTGGCGCTCGCGAATTGCGGCCACATAGTCCGTGACCAGCTCGTTCATGTTGTCGTGCGGCGGTAGTTCTCCGTCGAGACCGCGTGGCCGGAACGCCTTCAATGGCCGGGGAGTTTCCAAGTGCTTAATCAGTTGCAAGTAGCAGCTCACGTCGCCCCCCAGCGCCGGGAGCAAGAAGAGCGGCTCGAGCGAACTATCGCCCGGACGCAGTCTCATAAGTGCCGCCCAACTTTCGTCGGCGGATTTTTCACCCCCGGTGAGCAGGTCGGCCGTATCGCGCGCCAGGGAAGCTATGCTGGGGCTTTCGAGCAGTTTCGCCATGGGCAGCGTGAAGTCGAGTTTCGCTTCAAGATTGTTTTTCAGCTCAAGCGCCATCAGCGAGTCGATGCCGAACGCCGAGAGCGGCTGTTGAATTTCAAGCTGAGCGGCATCGACGCTCATCACCCGCGCAAGTTCTTGCTGGACAAATGCTTCTAGTTCAACGCGCCGCATTTCCGGCGGTGCAGCAATTAACCGCTCGCGCATCTCCCGGTCAACCCGGCTCCGCGTGGTGTCGCCAGACGTGGTCACAAGTAAATCGGCCAGCAGCGGCGCCTTGCGGCCGGCCAACAGTTTCGACATCGCCTCCCAGCGGGCATCCATCACAATTGCTTGGGATGGTTGCACTTCGAGCAGTTTGCCAAGCAGTTCGAGCGAAGCATCTGCCGGCAGCAACTCCATTCCCTTCGATTGCACTGCCGAATCGCGACCCGCTTCCGCCGCCATGCCCGAATCGGCCCACGGACCCCAGTTGATGGTTGTCGCTGGCAAACCTTGCCCGCGCCGCCACGCGGCGAAGCCGTCGAGCGCGCCGTTGCTCGCCGAATAATTCGCTTGCCCCGGTGAACCAAGGACGGTGGCTACCGAAGAAAACAGCACGAAAAAATCAAGCGGTTGATCGACAAGCGCGGTGTGCAAGCTCATCGCCCCCGCAAGTTTCGGTTGCCATGTTCTCTCGAGCCGGTCGAGCGACATCTCCACCAAAAGGCCGTCATCCAAAACCCCCGCCGCATGAAAAACCCCGCGAATTGGCGGCAGTTCTTTCGGGAGTAATTTGAGCGCTTCCTGTAACGCTTGCGACTGAGCGGCGTCCGCCTGCAAGCAATGCACCCTGGCCCCCGCAGCTTCAAACTCACGAATCGCAGCGCACTGCGCGTCGTTCGGCGCCCGCCGCCCCATGAGCACCAAACCGCCAGCGCCTTGCTTCGCAAGCCATGCGGCAAGTTTAAGCCCGAGTGCTCCGAGGCCGCCCGTGATGAGATACGAACCTTGCTTGTGAATCGGCGATGCGTTGGCGGTCACATCGTTGCGTTTTTTTTCCGCCAATGAGACCACCACCTTGCCGACATTCTTTCGCTGCGACATGTAGCGGAACGCGCCAATTGTCTCTTCAGCCGTGAACTCCGTCAGCGGCAGCGGTTGGTAGTCCCCGGCGGTGAAGCGCGCCATCACGTCGGCGAAAAGCTGTTCCACTTCCTGCGGACGCTGCCGCAACATGCGGTCGAGGTCGATTGCGAAGTACGAAAGGTTGTCTTGGAAGGGCAACAATCCGATCATGCGATTTTGGTAGATGTCGATCTTGCCAATTTCGAGGAATCGGCCATACGCGCGCAGCACGCCGATGCTCGCAGTAATTGCTTCTCCCGGCAGCGAATTGAGCACCACATCGACGCCTTCACGATTCGTGACTTCGCGAATCTGCTCGGCGAACGCCGTGTCACGCGAACTGAAAACATGCTGCACGCCGAGGTCACGCAGAAGCTTCCGCTTATCGTCACTACCCGCGGTGGCAAAGATCTCGGCCCCGATGAGTTTGGCGATTTGAATCGCGGCCAACCCCACGCCACCGGCGCCGGCGTGGATGAGCACTCGCTCTCCCGGTTGCAGCCGCGCGAGATTCACGAGCGCGTAGTAAGCCGTTAGAAAAGTGATTGGAATCGTGCAGGCTTCGGCGTGCGAAACGTTCCGGGGTTTCTTAACGAGCGCGTAGTCTGCGCTGGTCGCGTGCGAACCGAAAGCGTAAGGCGCCACGCCCATTACTTCGTCACCAACCTTAAACCGCGTGACACCCGGACCGATCGCGGTCACCACGCCGGAGGCTTCAATCCCCAGCGGAACGATTTCGTCCTTGATGCCGGGGTACAGTCCAAGCGCCTTGAGCACATCGCTAAAGTTGAGCCCGGCGGCGTGGACGGCGAATTCGACTTGCCCCGCGGCCGGAGACTTTCGCTCAACGGGTTGATACCGTAGCGCGTCGAACGAACCGGGCTTTGTGATCCGCAGTTGGAAGGGCGAGTTGCGCGGCGTTTCACAACGGCCCGAATTGGCGGCGCCGAGCGCCTCGGCCAGCGCGCGATCCGCTTCAAGCCGCGCGATCGATCGCTCGCCGTGGCGGTAGGCAATTTCCAGGTCGGCCTGCTGCTGATGCACTGCCGCCAGGAGTTCGTGGACGATCGTCTCGGCTTTTGACTCGGCATCCAAATCGAGCGTACGGACCGAAAGATCCGGCGCCTCATTCTGCACGACGCGCGCGAGTCCCACGATAGCGCTGGCTGCCGCCGCGTTTGCACTGAGGACTTCGTCAGCGGTGACGCTGAGCGATTGTCGCGAAACAAACCACATCCCCGCCGAAGTCTTTAGCGAACGCCGTGCCGCTTGTTTTGTGAGCAGCAGCGCACTACCAACGCAGCTGTTAGCGCTGCCAGCATCCGAAGCACCAAGCGACCAAAGCGAAACGATTCCCGCAAGTTTCGCCGCAGGATTAGCGGCAGCGATCTCTAACAGTTTGGCGTAGTGCGCTTCATCGCGCGGGTTAATCTCGAACTGCGTGTGCGGTGAATCGCCAGCGACCATCCGGAACTCTTCACCCGCTCGAACTACCAGGCAGCGCGCTTGGCGACGCTCCAGCTCCGTCAGAAGCTCCGCACTCGTGCTCGAATTGTCGGCGAAGACCAGCCACAAACCGGCGAGATTCTGGTCCCCTGCAAACACCGGCAAGGGGGAATTGCGCCACGCAATTCGGTACAGCCAATCGGTTGCATGGCGCTCGGCGGCGCCGTCTGCCGCTCGGCCGACGCGCTGCACCCGCACGCCGCGCATTTCCGCTAGTACAGCGCCGGTTTCATCGACAAGGAACGCGTCGCTTGTGTAATGCTCGGGGCTTGGACCTTGATCGGGTGAGCACCGCACCGCGTAGCAGTAAATTGCTCCGGTGACTTCGGCGAGCGAACCTAGCACGCGGACGCTACCAAAATGAACCGGCATGTAAGTGGACGGGCTGTACGAACCATCGCGTTCCAGCGGGGCCGTACAGGCGATGGTTTGCAAACATGCATCGCCGAGTACGGGATGTAAATGGTATCGGCCGAGTTCAGCGCGGACAGCGGCGCTCGGGTCAAGCCGCGTTACCGCTTCGCTTGGGGAGCGATCGACTTCGGCCAGCACTTGGAACTGGGGACCGTACTTTAGGCCGCGAGCGGCGATGATATCGTAGAACTCGGTTTTGGTCTTGGGGTCGTGGCAGGTGGCGCGGATGGCGGCCAGATCAATCGGCGCCGGCGCATCAGCGGTTGATTTCTTGAGCGTCCCCGCGGCGTGCAGCAGCCACTTTGGCGCGCCATCAACATCGATCGGCGCACTATACGTTTCAAACGTTCGGCCACCACTGGCTTCAGGGGCGATCGCCATCTGCACGCGGCGCGGATCAGGACCCAGGAACAGTGCTTGCTGAACTTGAAGCTGCTCAACAGAATGCTGCCCGGCGCCAAATTCGGCGGTCGCCGCGGCGAGGGCTTGCTCGACAAACGCGGCGCCCGGGGCCACGACGGAGCCTTGTACTTGATGATCGGTGAGGTAGGCCGGCGAGTTCGCGCTGAGCGTAGCTTCGAACAGATCGCTCGCCCCGACAATCGGCAGCTTGGCGCCCAACAGCGGATGATCTTTGCTCGAGCCCTTCACAAGACGACGGCCGGCAGACGAACTGTCATACCAATGCCGAGCGCGGTCGAAAGGGTAGGACGGCAGCAGTACCCGCCGGGTCCCATTCTCCGAGGAGACGGGTCCGCTCCACGCGCGCCAGTCAAACGTACCGCCGCCAACGTAGTAGTTGGCGATGCTTTCGCTCAGCACCTTCCAATCGCTTTGACCTGCGCGAAGCGACGGCAGCCAAGCCGCCTGGTAATCGGGCAGGCAGCGGCGACCCATGCCGAGTAAACTTGCCGTCGGTCCCACCTCAATAAACTGTGTAATCCCTAGTTCGACCAGCCGCGTCATGCCATCGGCAAACCGCACGGCGCCGCGCAGATGGTCTCGCCAATAACGCGCGGTGGGCGCCGTGGTAATCAGTTCGCCCGTGAGATTTGAGACGATTGGAATCCGCGGCGCCGAATAGGCAATCGTCGCTGCGAACTCTTCGAAGGCCGCGAGCGCTTCGTCCATGTGCGGCGAATGGAAAGCATGGGAAACCGTGAGCGGCTGCACACCGCCGCCCGATTGCTGGAACTTGGCGACGATTTCGGCAACCACCGCGCTATCACCGCTGATGACGGTATTTTGGGGGCCGTTGAGCGCGGCGATGGAAACTTGCGTTTCGCAACCGGCTAAAAGTGGTCGCACTTCGGCTTCCCCGGCGAACAGCACTGCCATCGAGCCGTGCTGCGTGACCTGCTGCATCAGACGGCCACGCTCGGCGACGAGGCGCAGGGCATCGGAGAGCGACATCACTCCGGCAATCGCCGCGGCCGCGTACTCGCCAATACTGTGTCCCAATAGCGCTTCAGGTCGCACGCCCCATTTGAGCCATAGCGACGCGACAGCATACTCAATCGCGAACAGCGCGGGCTGGGTGAATGCGGTCTCGTTGATGCGACTCGTTTCAGCGCGCGAAGGATAAAGCACGTCGAGCAGTGATTCGCCGACCGCTTCGCGGAGCGCCTCATCGCACTGGTCGAGGACAGCGCGGAAATCGGGCTCCGTGTCGAAAAGTTCGCGCCCCATGCCGACGGCTTGCGCGCCTTGGCCAGTGAACAGCAGCGCCGCTTTGGGGCGTTTGAGTCCTTGCACTTGACCGCGCACAATTCCAGCGGTTGTTTTGCCTTCACCGGCAGCCTGGAGGCGTTCGATAAGTTCCGTACGGCTGCCGCCAATCACCACCGCGCGATTGTTGAAATCATTCCGGCCCGTATTCGCGCTGAACGCAACGTCACGGAGTCGGACGCTATCGTCAGCGAGCATCGCGGCGAAGTCGGCAGCTTGGCGTTCAACCGCCAGAGGCGTTTTGCCGGCAATTTTAAGGAGCGTCGGCTTAACGCCTGCCTCGGTTTTCTGAGCATGCCCGTTGCGCTCGTGTGCTTCCGCGACCACGGTGGCATTCGGTGGGGCTTCAACGATGAGATGCGTGTTAGTGCCACCGAAGCCGAACGAGCTGACCCCCGCAAGCCGGCGCCGTTTTGAGGCGGGCCACGGAGTGGACTTCGTGGGAATCGTGATGCGTGAGCCGACAAGCTGAATATGTGGGTTAAGCTCGCGAAAGTGCAGTTGCGGCGGCGTTTGTTCGTGCTGCATGAGCAGCAGCACCTTGATGAGTCCCGCCACGCCGCTCACCGTTTCGGTGTGGCCGATATTCGCTTTGGCGCTCGTCACCAGCACTGGTGGTTCGGTAGGCGCAGTGCGCTTGAAGATGCTCGCCAGCGCGCCCATCTCGATCGGATCGCCCAGCGGCGTGCCCGTGCCGTGCGCTTCGATGTAGTCGATATCTGCGGGATTAAGCCCTGCCTGGTCGAGCGCCGCCTGGATGCACTTCTTCTGCGATTCGCCGTTCGGCGCACTGATTCCACTCGTGCGGCCATCTTGATTGACGCTTGTTGCGCGCAGCACGCCGAGAATTGGATCGCCATCGCGTTCGGCATCGCTCAGTTTCTTGAGCAGCACCAGCGCGCACCCTTCGCCCCGGACGTAGCCGTTTGCGCTGGCGTCGAACGGTTTGCAGCGGCCATCGGGTGAGAGCATGTGCGCTTTGCTAAACGCGATGGTCGTTTCTGGCGTGATGATGGCGTTCACGCCGCCGGCGAGCGCGGCGGTGCATTCGCCGCGCCGCAAACTTTCCACTGCCAAGTGAATCGCAAGCGACGAACTGCTGCACGCGGTATCGACCGAGGCGCTGGGGCCATGAAAATCAAAAATGTAGGAGATGCGATTCGACGCAATCGAAAGCGCATTGCCAGTGCCCATATGGGCGTCGATCTTCTCGTAATAATCGAAATCACTAACCGGAACCTTCGCATAGTCGGCGCCGCCGATGCCCACAAAGACGCCGGTGTTGGAACCCGCCGCTCGATCGGCGGGCCAACCGCCATGCTCCAGCGCTTCCCAAGCAACTTCCAGCAGCAAGCGCTGCTGGGGGTCCATTCGGGCCGCTTCGCGCGGTGTGATGCCAAAGAACACAGGATCGAACTTGTCGATGTTCTCCACGAGCCCTGCGCGGCGAGTCGACATTTTGCCGGGCTGCGTGCCGGTAGGATCATACAGTTCGTTAATGTCCCAGCGATCAGGCGTGACTTCACCCACCCCTTCGCGGCCATCACGGATCAATTCCCAATACGCGGCGAGACTCGGCGCGCCGGCGAACCGGCACGACATGCCAATGATGGCGATCGGTTCCGCGGTCGGTTTCTTCTGCGCGAGGCGTTGCTCCAACAGGGCCCGCTGGGCGGGGCTGAGGTTGGCCAGGCGCGTGGCGAGATCGGACATAACTGGCGACTGTTTTCGAGCGAGCAGCGGTTCGGGGACGCGATCCGTCGGACCCCACAGCATACGCTGAAAGCCACGTCGAATTCAAGATAGCGGAGAAATCCGCAGCTCACAGTGACGCGATTCTCACGCCCCACTGACCAGCGACATCCACTCCGCAACGGAAGTCGAATCGAGGCGCTCAAGATTGCCGCTGCACTTGAAGAGCTGGGCGAACTGGGTAGAAGGCAACTTGGGCGCCACGCTCTCCGTAAACTTCGCCTCGATCAGGGGGAAAGCTTCCTTGCGACGAAGGCGATGGCCGATGGGGTAATCGACCCGCACTTGTTCGGTGCGCGTACCATCGTTGAACACAATCTGAATCGCATTGCCGATGAACCGTTTGTCGGGGTCGTAATAGTCACGGGTGAACTCAGGATTTTCGCGCACCACCATCTTGCTGCGCAGTTGATCGAGGCGCGGGTCGGCGGCAATATCGGCGTCGTAGTCGGTCGCCACCAAGCGGCCAAACACCAGCGGCACGACAATCATGTACTGCAAACAGTGGTCGCGATCCGCGGGGTTATGGAGCGGACCGGTCTTGTCGATGATTCGCACGGCGGGTTCTTGTGTTTCAATGAGAATCTCGCTGATCTCATCAAGCCGATTACGGACCACTGGATGCAGCGTCATCGCCGCCTCCACGGCGGTTTGAGCATGGAACTCGGCAGGGTAGCTCACTTTGAACAGCACATTCTCCATCACGTAACTGCCAAGTGGCCGCGCAAGATTGAGCGGCTTACCCTTGAAGAGCACATCCGAAAATCCCCAGCGCGGCGCGCTGAGGGCCGACGGATAGCCCATTTCGCCAGTCATCGCCAGGAGCGCGAGACGCACGGCGCGGCTCGTGGCGTCACCCGCAGCCCAACTTTTGCGCGAGCCGGTGTTTGGCGCGTGACGATACGTGCGGAGTGCGCCCCCATCGATCCAAGCATTTGAAAGAGCTGAGGCAAGCTGCTCGCGATCGCCCCCCAAGAGCCGCGTGGCGACGGCGGTCGAAGCAATCCGCACGAGCAGCACGTGGTCGAGCCCCACGCGATTAAAGCTGTTTTCGAGCGCCAGCACGCCTTGGATTTCGTGGGCGGCGATCATCGCGTCGAGCACAGCAGCCATCGTCAGGCTTGGTTCGCCCCGCGCGATGCGGCGGCGGCTTTCATAATCCGCTACCGCCAGAATGGCGCCCAGATTGTCCGACGGATGCCCCCATTCGGCGGCGAGCCAGGTATCGTTGAAATCGAGCCATCGTACCAGGGCGCCGATGTTGAAGGCAGCGATCACGGGATCGAGTTCCCACTCGCACCCCGGCACGCGGGCGCCACCGGCGAGCGTGGCGCCCGGCACAACGGGCCCCAGCACACGGCGACACGCGGGGTAATTGAGCGCCTGAAACATGCACGCCAGCGAATCGAGCAGGCAATAGCGCGCTGTCTCCCGCGCCAGCGGCGTGGGGGCTGCTGCGGTAAGCGTGTAGGCGACTAGCTCCGCAAGCAGCGGATCAAGCGGCGGGCGAACGGTTGATTTCGCGTCGTAGGCAGACATAGAGAGTTAGGTTCGCTGAGCGATTGGAATGAACGGGCGGTGAGCGGGGCCGATGTATTCGGCCGTGGGGCGAATGAGTTTATTGTTGGCCCGCTGCTCGGCGATATGCGCACACCACCCGGCCGTGCGGGCGACGGCGAAGATTGGCGTGAACAGCGGGGTGGGGATGCCGGTGAAGTTGTAGGCGGTTGCGCAGTAAAAATCGGCGTTGGGAAAGAGGTTCTTCTCGGCCTTCATCACGCCGTCAATGATCTGGGCAATTTTAAGTTTACGCTGCTGCTCAGCGGTCTTGGCGAGCCGCTGCGACCACTCGAAGTAAACATCACTGCGCGGGTCGCGCTGTTTGTAAACGGCGTGGCCAAAGCCCATGATTTTTTCTTTGCGGGTGAGCTTTTGTTTCACTCCCGCGATTGCGGCGTCCGGTGAATCGTAGGATTCAATCAATTCCATTGCCGCTTCATTGGCGCCGCCGTGCAACGGGCCACGCAGGGCCCCAATCGCGCCCGCAACCGCAGAGTAAGTATCCGAAAGCGTCGCGGCGATCACACGAGCCGTGAAGGTGGAAGCGTTGAATTCGTGCTCGGCGTACAGGATGAGCGAGGCATTCATGAAAGCCTCTTGCTCCGGTGTCGGTTTGCGACCCGTGATCAGCTCGAGCAGATGGCCAGCCGTTGAATCGCTTTGGGTGTGTAGTTCAATGCGCTTGCCCTTCGTCACGAAGTTCCACCAATATCCGAGCATCGACGGCAGCGCTCCGAGCAATCGCTCACACGCCGCGAAGGCGCCATTGGCTTCCGGTTCAGGTTCGAGCGCGCCCAGCAGCGAGCAACCGGTCCGGAGCACGTCCATGGGGGCGGCGCTCGCGGAGATCGATTCCAGAAGGGAGCAAAGCGCAGCCGGAAGCGGTTGGCTACGTCGCAAGCGAGCGGTGAATTCGCGGAGCTGCGTGGCGTTGGGTAACTCGCCATGAAGCAGCAGATACGCGACTTCTTCAAAAGTCGCATCAGCGGCAAGCTCATCGACATTGTAACCCCGGTAGCGCAAGCTATCGCCGTGGGCGCCGACGGTGCAAATTGCTGTGGTCCCAGCGGCGACGCCGCGCAAGCCCCCCGCAGTTGCCGGTGATGGCGATTTCGGCGCGACGAGGGTTGGAGCGCTGCCGCCGCCTTCGTGGGCATAGTAGTTGAGCACCTGATACAACTCTTCGCGCGTCTGCATTCGCTCGATCACGTCACGCTGGGAGCCAGCGCTGCGGATGGCGGCGTAGACGTGCTCCGCAGAGCGGCTCATCGCGCGAAAAGCCGAGAGCGGATAGAGCACCAGATGC
The DNA here is from genome assembly GCA_022841705.1 of Pirellulales bacterium. Classification (GTDB taxonomy): domain Bacteria; phylum Planctomycetota; class Planctomycetia; order Pirellulales; family Lacipirellulaceae. Next base: position 524,802 of record JALHQZ010000001.1, on the reverse strand, counting down.
ACGCCAGCGGAGGCCAGCTCTTCACGGGTGAACAGTGGCGTGCGGCCGAACTCCGTGATATTTGCGAGGACCGGGACATTGATCGCGGTGGTGAACTGCCGATACTCTTCGAGCGTGGTGAGTGCTTCCGCGAAAATCATATCCGCGCCGGCGGCGACATAGGCTCCGGCGCGGTCGATCGCGGAGCTCAGTCCTTCAACGGCATGGGCATCCGTCCGGGCCATGATGACGAATGATTCGTCATGCCGAGCATCGACCGCCGCCTTGAGGCGATCAACCATTTCGGCCGAATCGACAAGCTCCTTGCCGGGCCGATGCCCGCAGCGCTTCGCCGCGACTTGATCTTCTAAATGAATACCCGCGGCCCCGGCCCGCGAAAGCTCCCGCACTGTCCGGGCGATGCCGAGCGCGGCGCCAAAGCCGGTGTCCGCGTCCACCAGCAGCGGCAGCGCCGTGGAGGCAGTAATACGGCGGGTCTCTTCGGCCACATCGTTCAGATTGGTGACCCCCAAGTCGGGCAGACCGAACGAGGAATTCGCGACCCCCGCCCCGGACAGATAGAGCGCCCGAAAGCCCGCTCGCTCCGCCAGAATCGCAGCGTAGGCGCTCACCACGCCGACTACCTGCAGCGGTCGTTCGGCTTCCAGCGCCGCCAGTAATGTAGATCGAGCCGACACGCAGCACACTCCTGAAAGAGACCCATGAGCGAGCGAGGACCTGAAACCGAGCGGCTATTATGCGCCAGATCCCTGCTTTTCGGCGACCCCCCAAAAGTGAAATTTATCACTAAAGTGCCATACGAAGCGATAAGGATATCAGGTTGCTTTGAACCTTCCTGAACCTCCAGGATGCCCGTCGGAGGCGGGTCCTCGAAGCGATAAAGGCCAAGAAACTTTGGGCCAGTGGTTTGACCTGACCCTCAAAAACCCGCTCGTTCGCGGCGCGATCATTTCTGAAATCCGCCCAGAATTTGCTCGTCGAAGTAGTTGGTCCCCATTCCCGCATCAACCACGATTTTCTGGGCGTTGATCCCGGCCGACCGAGGGCTCAGCAGGAACGCGGCCGTAGCGGCGACCTCCTCGGTCCGGACGGCCGAATGCCGCAACGTGGCTTGTTCTGCAAACAGGTAGCTCTCGACGTAGTTGGGAATCCCCGCCGAGGCCGAGGTTTTCAGCAGTCCCGGGGCGACGGCGTTGAACCGAACCTGCGAAAACCGGCTGAAACTTTTGGCCAGGAACGCCAGCGACGAATCGAGGGCCGCCTTAATCGGGGCCATGTAGCCGTAGTTTTCGCTGGCCATGGTGGTGGTGGAAATCGAGATTGTCACCACCGAGGCGTCCTCGGCCAGCGAATCCTTCAGGGCATTGGCGAGCGCCGTCAGTGAAAAGCACGAAATATCCACCGCCCGCAGAAACGCCCGCCGGGTCGTTTCGTGGAACGGCTTCATCCCATCGGCGTAGTCGGCGAAGGCGATTGAATGCACCAGCCCGGCCAGCTTCTCACCCCGCATGGCGATCACGGCGCCAAGCGCGTCGATCTGGTCCTGTTGCTCGACATCGCACACAAAAATCTCCGGCCCTTCACCCACCAGCTTCCGCACTTCCTCGCGCCGCTTCTCGCTCCGCACCGCGTAGAGCACGTTAGCCCCGGCTTCGGTGAGCACCTGCGCAACGTGCCACGCGACGCTCTTCTTATTGGCGACCCCCGTCACGAGGATCGTCTTGCCGGCGAGTTGCAGAAAATCAGCTGACATAAGAAACAATGAAGATGAAGATAGGGGACGCGGATTAACGCGGATGCGGCGGATGAGCGCGGATTTTGGTCTTACTTCTCTTTAGCGTCTACTCCTTTGCGAAAGATCGCTGGAGAAGTTTGAGTTCGCAGCAGTTGTTACTGATCCGCGTCGATCCGCCGCATCCGCGCAGATCCGCGTCCCCTATTCTTTCCCACCCTCCATCGGGGCAACAGTACAAGCAAAGTCGCAGCGCATGGCGAGTTTGTTGCTACTTGCATTCGTCACCTTGGCGGCCATGTAGTAAGTGGCGGCGAGGCGTTCGGTTAGAGTCACCTCAATCGTAATCGAATCGCCGGGACGGACCATGCTACGGAACTGCACGTTGTTGAGCCGCGTTGCGACCGGCACGCCACCCGCCACTCCTGCCCCGCCCTGGGCGGCGGTGGTGATCGCCGACAACAGCACGGCCCCCGCTTGCATGGCCGCTTCACACAGCAGCACCCCAGGGGTGAGCGGATATTCGGGGTAATGCCCGGCGTACCAGAACTCATCGCCGGTGAAATGCTTGCGGCAAATGATGCGATCATCGCTCTGCTCGACGATTTCATCGACGAGGAGAAACGGCGCGCGGTGCGGGATGGCGGCGTGGATTTGGGCGAGTGACATTCGGAAAAATGGGGACGCGGATTAGCGCGGATGCGGCGGATTTACGCAGATTACTTTTTAGTATCAGCACCACGTCGGGTGCATTAATTCATTGCTCGAATAGAGGGGAAGAGCGTTCCACCATCGCGTTCTCAGGCGAATCGACAGGGAAAATCCACCACACATTGTAACTTGAACGTGCGGCCACAAACGATTCGTATATCAAGCAGACCTCAAACTCTCCGGTATTGGGGAGGACTGCAATCCAACGCAACTCGTTTGAATTAGGATCGGAAAAAGCAACAAAGCCTTCGCCTTCCCAGCTAGTTTCACCGCATCCGACTCGAAGAAAGCGGCGATAATCCGTGGTCTCGTAGAACTCGCTGAGCGATAAACACGACTCGGGTTTGACTTCATCTGGCACTGTAATATCGGATTCGTTCCCTCCCACATTCAGTTTGTAGGTTTGATGGTCCCAAGGATCGGACATCTCGACTGTCACCGGAGTGAACGCGCCGGTTCCGCGAATTATGCCACTTAGGCACGGACATCGTCCCTCTAACCACAGCTGTTGAATATCCATGAATGCTGTGCTCATGCGATGACGAAAGCGTTTAAGACCATCTTCGCCTCTCGTTACTGATCAAAGAAAATCCGCGCTCATCCGCCGCATCCGCGCAAATCCGCGTCCCCTATCTTTCTCCGCTACCCCGTCACTACCGCCGCCTCAACCGCCGCGGTTGAACGGCTGCTCCCGGTCATCAACTGGTTATCAACCTCATTCGCCACGATCACGCCGTAGTTCATGGCGCCCAGCCAGCCGCTCATGATGATGCCCACGCTGCCGGCGTGGTACAGGCCGGTCACTTGCTGCGGCAGGGCGCGGCTCACGGCAAGGCCTTCGAACTTGGTGCCAAAACTGGCGCCGGCGGGGTGGGCCGTGTAGTGCTTGAACGAACGCGGCGTGCTGGCCTCCACATGCACGGCCCGGGTACGAATGTTCGGCACGTACTTGTCGAGTGCATCGAGCGTGGTTTCGCACAGATCCGCCTTGCTGGCGGCGTACTCGTCCTCCGGCAGGTCGGCCCAGTCGTGGTAGTTGGCGTTCGTGCTGGAAACAATCAGGCACCGCGGCTTCGCGTGGGGCCGGGTCTTGGGGTAGTAAAACGAAAACGTTCGGCTGGTGATGTCCCGGCTTAGCAGCGCTTCGGTCTGAAACGTCGGAGCCGTTGAGCTAAAGAGCAAATCACCCAGCTCGTGAACATCGAGCCGGTCCTCTTCCGCGAGCGCGATATAAACCTGCGTGCTGGAGTTGTTGTTCCGCACCGCTTTCGCCTCGTCAATAAAGTTGCGGTCGAACTTTTCCTCGCCCACCAGTTCAAAAATCGTCTGGCGAATGTTGGCGTTCGAGACCACCGCATCGCAGCGGATGGTGCGGCGGGCACCCTTGGCGTCGATCTCCACCGATGCGACTTTGCCGTTCCGCACGTTGATCCGCTGGGCGTCGCAATTGATGCGGATATCAACGCCGCTCTTTTTCAGCTCCGCTTCCATCTGGTGGATGAGCTTGTCGGTGCCGCCTTGGAACGTGAAGACCCCCTTCGACATGAAATTTGAAAAGACGATGCCGTAGCTAATGGCGGGGTCTTCCAGCGTGCTGCCGTTGGCGTAGGTGATCGGCTCCATCAGCAGGCGAATCACATCCTCCCGGCCGGGGAAGAACTCGTCGAACAGTTCGCGCGTGGTGGTTTGCTGGTCGTCGTAAAAGTTCATCCCCCGCGCTTTGTCGAAGAACGCAACGACCCGCTCCGCCGGCACGCCGAACTTTTCGATGAGCTGCTTGGTGAAATCCTCGCGTGTGAAACTGGTCCACATGCTGAACATGGGATTATCGAACCGCACCCCATCGAGCTGCACAATCGAGTCGGCAATCTCTTTGGACCAGTATCGCCGGCAACTTTTCACCATGCCGTACGGGAAACCGTGCAGCGAGATATCAAAAATGTGCCCCCCCGGCCGCTTGAACCAGGTTGCCATCCCACCGAGCTTGTAGTGCTGCTCCAGCAGTAGCACACTCCGCCCCTGCCGGGCCAAAATGTTGGCAGTAGTCAGCCCCGCAAGGCCCGAGCCAATCACCACCACATCGTAGTGTTCCTGGGCGTCTTTGAGAAAATCCTTCGGCATGGGAGCGATTTTACCCGATGCCGGAGGGTTGCTCTACGGGTGCGGAAATACGCTCGACAATAGCCGGGGAGCTACGCTCCGCGGCGTGCGGGGTGTTACTTCGCGGGTTCAATCCAGATCATGAAACCGTCGCAAGGTCCATTGATTTCCGACGGATGCTTGTCCTGCGAGACCCGGTAGCGCGTTAGCTCAAACGCTTGGTCTGGAAACCCAACGTATCGCTCGAAGTTAACGCCCGTGGTTGAACTACTCGCATTGTCCCAGCGCGCCCATTCAGTTTCAAAATTTCCACTCCCGCTTCCATGCACCTCCATGTTCCCACGCAGCTTACTGTCGCGTGGGTCGGACGTGATGACATATCGAATCACATGCTCGCCAGCTTCAAAGATTCTCGTGCTGGTCCAGGAACGTCCGGCTTTCTCCTTTGGCCCGATGTCATTCGTGTAACAGGTCACTTCGTAGCTTCGTCCTGCAGGAATCCAAATCCGCCACTTCCATTCGAATCTACTGTCAGTCTCGACACGAATCGCGTTGACTTTCGCTTTGTCATCGACAATCAAGAACCCGGCCTCTTTCCTCAACCTCCTGTTCTCGTCTCGCAGCGGTCCAACTTCGCGATACATCAACACAATCGTAATCCCCATCGCCACCAGCGCCATGAGCATCAGCAGCTCACGCATGGAGAAACGCGGGCGGCGAGTTGTTGGGGTGTCTTTCATTCGCAAAATTAAGCCGAGCACCGCGGAGCGTAGCTCCCCGGCTATTGATTTGTCTCACCACTCCACGCCGAGCATGAGGCAATTGATGCCGCTGCCGATGCCGAGCAGTCCCACGCACTCACCTTTCGCAAAATGCCCGCGTTCGGCGGCGATGGCGAGGCTTGCCGGCAGCGCGGCGGCGCCAGTGTTGCCGAGCCATTCGAACGTGCTGAAATCGCGGCCAGGATCAAGGCCCAGCGAATCGAGCATCAGCTTGCGGTGGGCGACGCCGACTTGGTGGCAGACCGTTTTGTCAATCTCCGCGGCGCTCCAGCCGAGCTCGCCCAAGAACGCACCGAAGTTTTGCACGCCGCTCTGCACTCCTTCGCGCAGCAGCGTTTCGCTATCGGTTTGCATCTGCTGCGCGAGGCCTTCGCTTTGGCACAATTCGTTCCAAGTCGAATCGGCACGGCAGGCGCCACCTAGGAAGCGGTGGCCGTGCGGCGCGAGTTCCGCAGCGCACAGCACCAGCGCCGCGCTAGCCGAACCGATGGTGAGCGATGCGATCGAGTTCTTGATGCTCGCCCGGGTGAGCGATTCATCGGCATTTAGCCCCGCGATGGTGTTTTCGACCAGCTCTCGGCCGCACTCAGTTCCCACCACCACGCCGGCACGAATCTGGCCCAGCTCGATCAGGTTCGCAATCTGCACAGCGCCGGTGAGGATGCCGAGGCAGGCGTTCGAGACATCGTACACCTGGCACGCCGCCGGCAGGCCGACCGCGTGATGCACCCGGCACGCGGTGGCGGGTTCCAATTGGTCGCGGCAAACGCTTCCGTGGACCAAGGCGCCGAAGAGCGCCGGATCGAGCCCGCTCTCGTCAATCGCGTTGCGGGCGGCGCGGATGCTTACGTCGCTAATCCGCACGCCGGGCGGAAAGAACCGCCGCTCGCGGATGCCGGTCATCAGTTCCAACCGCCCTTCGGGCAGTTTCAGCCGGTCGTAAAGCGGCGCCAGGCGGCGTTCGATCTCCGCGGTGGTCACCACTTCATCGGGCAGCACGTAACTGGCGGCGGCGATGGTGACGCGGTGGTAGAGCATAACGATCTTGGTACGGTGGAGTCGTTCGGTCACAATATACCCGAACGCCCCCACTTCGGGGGCGGATGGGAAGATTGAACATGCAGAATCCGCCCGCCCCGCGACGGGGTGAAATGCTCGTCTTGGCGATCGCGATGGCGTTGCCGACGCTCATTACGCTCATCTACTACCGCTGGAGTGAAGGGTCGGCCCCGGCGATTCGGCAGGGTATTTACGCGGTCGGCAAGACAATTCAGTTCGGGCTGCCGGCGGTGTGGGTCGGCTGGGTTTGTCGGGAGAAACTCGGCTTCGTGAAGCCAACCACGCGCGGGCTGCTCGTTGGCGTGTTGTTTGGACTGGCGATTTTCGGCGCGACGCTCGCCACCTATTTTCTGCTGCTTGATGATGCGCCGTTTTTTCAATCGGCGGATCGCCATGCGGAACGGTTGGTGCAGGGGCTCGGCCTCGCGTCGCCGTGGTTCTACTTTGGAGCGAGTGTGTTTTACGCACTCTGCCATTCGCTGCTCGAGGAGTACTACTGGCGGTGGTTTGTGTTCGGCCGGCTGCGGCGGCATTGGTCATTTGAACGGGCGGCGGTGGTTTCGTCGGCGGCATTCATGGCGCACCACATCGTGGTCTTGCACGGCTATTTCGCAGAGACGCCGCTGGCGACGGCCTTTTTCTCGCTCAGCGTGATGGTCGGCGGGCTGGTGTGGGCGTGGCTGTACGAAACCTCGAAAAGCCTGTTTTCTCCGTGGATTAGCCACGGTTTGGTCGACGCCGCGATTTTTGCCGTCGGCTACTTTTTGGCGTTTTGAACGTTTCGCTCGGTATTTCTCGAACATTTCGAGCCTACGAAACTCTTGCGCGATTGTTAAGTTCGGAGTGATTCGCCCAACCAACTTACGTGCTAGCCACCACATCTTGTGCTAGCGGAACAGCTTCATCGCAAGATGTGCAAACTTAGTTGAACACCTAAAATTAGCCCACTATTCTCGCTGCCTGACTTGCATCCCTTGCAACGAGGCCGAGTGACACCGGTCGTTACCATTTCAGGAGGCCGCTCGAAACATTACCCGCGAAGATTCGCCACTCGGCCAGGGAACACCTCCACCACGTCGTCCGCTCGCTGGACGGCGGACCGGGGCAACTGAGGCAGGCCGACGGGCAGCGACAACTCTCCGCTTCGATCCGACGTGTTAGGGACGACACGCGAGCTCTTACCGCTCGTGCATTCTCACATCGGGTCACCACCGGGGCAGTCGACCAATGCTCACCTGCGAGCAGCGGCCGATCGGTCGTGCTGAATCTTGACCCGTGCGGGTGGCGTTCTCGAATGGCCTCGGACCGACCGACGTCATGATGGCGTTGGCATGCAAGGGAGTGTTGAGAATGGCTAAGCCGGTCATTGGTTTGAATGCTGACTTTCGCGGCGCGATGGGCGAGAAAGCTGCCCACTCTTTTATCGCCGCTGGTTATTACGATGCGGTTGTGCAGGCGGGAGGCCTGCCGGTGATTCTGCCGCCGCTGGGCGACATGGAGGACCTTAACCAAGCGCTCGATCTGGTTGATGGCATGCTGATGGTCGGGGGAGCCGACCTTGATCCCCGCCGCGATGGCTGGATGCTGCACCCCACCGTGCGTCCGCTGGACGCCCGTCGGGAAGCATTTGACCGGCGGCTCATGCGCCGCATTGCGGAGCGCCGCATCCCGGTTCTGGGCATCGGCGTGGGAATGCAACTCTTGAACGTCACACTCGGCGGAAATTTGTTCCTCCACATTCCGGAAGATGTGCCGACCGCCCTGCCCCACAAGGATCCGCTGGACCCGGCCCATCGCCATACGCTGGTCATTACGCCGGGTTCGGTTATGGACCGCGTCTACGGGGATGGCGAACTGCGGGTTAACAGTTGGCACCACATGGCGATTGATGAGCTGGCTGAAGGCTTTGAAGTGACCGCCCGCTGCCCGGACGGCATTATCGAAGCGATTGAAAGCCGCTACACCGACTGGTTCGCGATCGGCACGCAGTTCCATCCGGAAGCCTCAACCGCCAGCGCTTTGGACCTGCGCATTTTTGAAGAGTTTCTGATGGGTGTGAAGGAATCCGCCCATGCGATGCGCATGGCTGCGTAGTTCTCCTGGTTCGCACTAGATCGGACCTTTCGTAAGGATGGATCCTCCTTGGCGATGGCCCGGTGACGCACGGAAGCGTCACCGGGCCGTTTTGTGTGGAGGATTTGGGATTGAGGATTTGGGATTGAGGAATTGGCGACGGATTGCAGCCGCTTGCGGCTGAGCGTTTCCCAAATCCTAATTCCCATCTTCCAACTCCAGATACTCCGGAATTCGCTGCACTCTTCCCTCGCGGTCAATACACGCCAGCGTGCTTTCGCCTTCGGTCAGCAGCTCGCCACCACGGTAGAGCTCGTAGCGGTGGTCGATCCGGGCGCCGCGAGCGCGGAGGGTGGTGATTTTCATCCGCAGCGTGTCGCCGAACTTGCTGGGGCGGTGGAACTTGGCCGCGATTTTGCTCACCACAAGAATGACGCCTTCCTTTTCAAGCTGCGCGTAGTCGTACCCGGCGGCCATCAATTGTTCGACTCGCGCCAGCTCGAAGTACTTAAAGTAGTTGGCGTGGTGGACGAATCCTTGGGCATCCGTCTCGTAGTACCGCACGCGGAACTCGAACTCGAAAGTCATTGGGGGGCTGGGGACTGGAGGCTGGGGACTGTTAGCCCGTGTCAACACTTTTCACGACGACCAATTGTTCTTTGTTGTCGCACATTATTCCTTCCCTAGCCCCTGCCCCCTAGCCCCTAGCCCCTCCCACAACTGTTGCAATAACTCCCCGTCCCACTTATAGTTACGGCGATTGGGGTAGCGCAATTCCGCGTTGCCGGTTCGACCATTTCGTCCTGTCACGAGAGGGACAAGCGCATGAGCGCCGGCATCGGTGATCGATCGGGTGTCGAGTTCGCCACCATGCGGGGCCGCGATTATCCGGCGATCCGCCAGTTTACCGTCTTCCTCGAAAACCGCGTCGGCCAACTGATGGAAGTGGTTCGCCGGTTTGAGGGAAGCCGGGTGCGAATCTGCGCGATTAGCATTTCGGATAGCACCGATTGCGCTCTAGTCCGGTTCATTCTGAGCGATCCCGAGGCGGGCCGAGAGATTCTTGAACGCGCGGGCCTGGCGATGGTCGAGTCGAATCTCATCGGCGTGGAGATTCCCGACACGCCCCAGCCCATGCTGCAAATCTGCACGGCCTTGCTGACGGCGGAAGTGAACATCACCCAGGTTTACCCGCTTTTGGTTCGCCCCACTGGCAAACCCGCGGTCGCACTGATGGTCGACAACATCGAACATGCCCTGGAAACCTTGGCCGACAAAGGCTTTAACACCATCACCGAAGACGATCTGCAAGAGAAAGAATAGGGATAGGGGAATTAAGATTTGGGATTTGGGGGTTCGCTTGTCGGCGCGTTAAACTCCCTACATCCCAATTCCCAAATCCCCAATCCTCCCCTATGGCTATCAACGTCACTTGCCCCAGTTGTATGAAGCGGTTCACGGTTGGCGACCAGTTCGCCGGCAAGGAAGGACCGTGCCCCAATTGTAAGGGTAAGATCACCATTCCGAAGCTCGAAGAAGCGGTGGTCATTCACGCACCGAAGCCCGAGGGGCCGACGGACGCCAAGGGCCGCAGCGTACTGAAGACCACGCGGTTTAAGGACGCTAAGTTCAACCCGGTGGTGGCGGCCGTCTCGGCGGTCGGCGTGTTGGGCTCCATGCTGGTGGCGTTTCTACTCCGCGGTAGCGCGGTGGCGAACGGTTATCCGGTGCTGGGTGGCGGGGCGATTTTGCTCGGCCCGCTACTCGCCTGGGCCGGCTATAACTTTCTCCGAGATGCAGAACTGGAACCGTTTCGTGGACAAACGCTGTGGTTGCGAGCCGGGATCGTCGGCGCCGTGTTTGCGGTCTGCTGGTTCGTGTACAGCTTGATTGCTTCGCAACTGAATCCCGATTACGCCACAAAAGGGATGGAAATTTATCAGGTGATGATTGCCGCCGGCGTAGCGGTCGGCATCGCCACCTTCGCGGCGACGATTGGGCTGGAGATTGAACCGCTTATGGGCTTTTTCTCTGCGGCGCTCTACTTTGCCGCCACGGTGACGCTCCGGCTCTTGATGGCGCTGCCGGCGCTGCCCGGAATGATCTTTCAGGCGGTCAGCGGCGAGATTCCCAGCGGCGGCGGCGGTTTCGGACAGTAAACTGCGCGCTGCCAGGCCCAGCCTTTAGCCCCCTAAAATTCTTCCAAATATTCCTTCCGTCCTGCTAGGATGTGGCCACTCGATACTGTACAATCATCCACGCACGTCACCCAGCGCCGCTCACGAGCGGGGCGCTCGATGGTTCAGCTGATGCCCGTCCTGCAGTGCGGGCGAACCGTTGGCACGAGCGCGCCTTGAATCAAGCGCCAATTGGTGTGTGGAGACGCGGGAAAGTTTGGTCAGAACTTGCGCGCCGCCTTGATCGGGCGACGCGGGGGGAACGGTTACTACGTAGTCGCCAGACCAATTCCTCGTTTCCCGTTTGGGTTACGATGGGGCGCCCCATCTTTTTTTCGCCCGCAGGGGTCGAACTCACTCGTTACGATGCGAACATCCAGACTTTAATTCAGCGGCCAAAACTCACGGCCCATGCCCAACTTCATCCAGCGTCTCATACCGCGGTTTTCGCTGCTGACCCTCTTGCTGGTCACCACGCTCGTCGCGTTGGCCATCACGATCACGCTGCTCATGCGCGAAATCGGCCCGCTGCGCGCGGAGGTGAAGAAGCTGCGCGACGAGACCGGCAAGTTGTGGATTGAGGATGAGACGAAGATTCACGCGATTCAGTTGCCGAGTGATGAGGAGGGATCCGAGCGAACATATAAATTCCGAGTTTCTTTACCACCGGGTCGAAAGTATATGGTCTGCTACGCTACGCAGGATATTCCACAGGACGGCATTCCCAAGGCTTTATCTTCGGATAGCGTTCTTTCGTCGAGTGAATGGGTGGTTAAGGTGGTATTTGAGCCTGAGTTCGATCGAAAAACAGGGGATCGGCTACCCTACGCAGGTTTTCGATTTCAATGGAGCTCGGATGAACCAAATTTGCCACTCAGTGGGCTTGCCGCCGGAGTCTCAGTCGTTGAACTAAAAAACGATTGGCTTGCTCACTAAGAAACTGGCGGAACCATGTTCACCGTCCAAGGAGTTGTAGAACGCACGTCAGAGTTTTCTGCCGATAAGCCAGTCGTTTTGTATAGAGCGCGTGCCGCGAAGATTAAGGTGATGGCACGACACCCGAACGGTAAACCTCGCACATACAGTTACGATCCCATCTCCGAACCCTGCGATGGTTTCATGCTCTGGATCGAACCCGTTAAGTGAACTTAAGCCCGATCGCCGCGGAGCGTAGCTCCCCGGCTATTGTTCCCTAACCTCTCATTCCATCCATTTCAGCTAACCTCTCCCATCGTGATTCCTGAGCTTTCCGCCGCCGACAGTCTGATCCGCATTCCGCCCGGCGTGGATGTGCCGATAACAGCGCGGGTGCGCGCGCTCATCGACACGGCGGAGTTTCGGCGGCTATCCGCTGTGAGCCAGTTGGGGCTGGTGAGTTTGGTCTACCCCGGCGCCACGCATTCGCGGTTCGAGCATTCGCTGGGCGTTTATCACGCGGCGCTCGAGTTTTTGGGGCAGCTTGCACGGGATGAGCGTTTTAGGGCCCTTGTCGCACCGGCGGATGCGGAGCTTTTTTTAGCGGCGGCGCTCTTGCACGATTTGGGGCACTGGCCGTACTGCCACCCGATCGAGGACCTGCGGCTGCCGAGTGTGCCGGACCATGAGTTGTTTGCCAACAGTTTTTTGCTCGAGGGCGAAGTGGCCGACGTGCTGCGGCACGATTGGGGCGTGAACCCGCGCGACGTAGTGACGCTGCTCTCCGGCAAGCCGACCGATGCGAAATCGAAGATTTTGAGCTCGCTCCTCTCGGGGCCGATTGATGTCGACAAGATCGATTATCTTTCACGCGATAGCCTGCACGCCGGCGTGCCGTACGGGCAGAACTTCGATCGATCGCGGCTGATCAAAAGTTTGTGCCTGAACGCGGCGGGCGATGGGCTGGCGATTACCGACAAAGGCAAAACGGCCGCCGAGATGATGGTCTTTGCCCGCTACGTGATGTTCAGCGAAGTTTATTGGCATCACGCCGTGCGGAGCGCGACGGCCATGCTCCAACGCGCATTTTTCCTGACGCACCATCAGCTCGACATCGATAGCCTATTTCGGCTGACGGATGGGCCGTTCGTAGAACAGTGGCGCGCGACGGCGGGTAACGGACCGGCGAAGGAACTGCTGGACGGACTGTTCGGCTCCACGCGGAAACTCTACAAGCGCGTCGCCCAGTTCAGTCTGTTTGAAGACGCCGAACTCTACAGCCGCCTCACGCGCCGGCCATACGCGTGGCTGGCGAACTGCGCCGAGCACTTCGCCACGGTGCTGAGCCGCGCGGTTGGACGCATTATCGCCCCGCACGAGATTCTGTTCGACGCCCCGCCAGCCCAACTGGAAGTGGAGTTCGAAATTGACGTCTACTTCGCCAAACAGCACGCGTATCGCAAGCTCGGCGAGATCTCGCCGATGGTCCGCACGCTCGCGCGCGAACAGTTTGACGATTATGTGAAACGGGTGCGAATCTTCGCCCACCCGCGCGTGGTGGACGACTTGCGGTCGCTGCCGAACTTGATGGAGCTGCTGACGGAGGCGATTCTGCGGACGGGGTGAGCCTTCGTAGCGCGGGACCATAGTCCCGTGCGAACTAAGTTACATCGCACGGGACTTTGGTCCCGTGCTACGGGATGCGCTTCAGCACGCCACGACGGCTTCCATCTCGACGGCCGTGCTGGTGCGGCGGATGCCGCAGCGTTCGGCGTCGCGGCGGAAGGCGGCAAGTTCTTGCTCCAACTGGCGCTGCGTAAGTATGCCCTGATCGACGAGGATCTCGCCGATCGAAGGCAAGCGGTTCGACTGGTGGTACAGCAATTCCGCAACGTCGGATTCGTCGAGCAATTCCAGCTCAATCGCCGCGGCCCCGAATTGGCCTTGGGCAAAATCGGCCTGGTAGCGCAGCACGCGAAACACATCGCGCGCGGAGAGCTTGCCGAGCTCGATCGCCAGTTGACCGAGCGGAGTCCGCAACTGCTGCTGCTGATCAATCGCGGCGACGAGCTCTTCCGCTGTGATGATCTCGTGCCGCACCAAATACAATCCAAATTGCATAGGACTTCCACCGACAAACAAACCCAAACATCCGCACGGCACGAGGGAACAGCCTCGACAAGCCTACATTGAATCCCGGCCCTACGGCCGGGATCGTGCGGTAACCCTACCCCCGTTTTGATACCGAGGCGCGGGATAGGAATTGATTGATCGGCACAATCGTTAAAACCGTCTGGACCAGCGGATTTCGAAGTCGCGCCGCGTGCTGCAACGCCCACTTCCGGCGGGTGGCTGGGGTCGGCGCTTTCGCCGACCCCAGCTGTGAGCAGAACGATTTCCACTACGGCTGGGGTCGGCTGACGCGCCGACCCCAACCACCCGATCGTGCAAGGCAAGTTCGCCGTTCGACTTTTCCACGCAGGAAAACTAGAGCAGCTAGCACAACTCTGCCGATAGCACTGTTCAGCGAGATACTCTCTCGCGGGGATCGCAATGGAAGCGGGCCTGTAGCGTTCGGCGTCGGTCAGCGGAGGACCTTCGGCCGATGGACTGCTTTGTTCCTTGAATCTCCGCGTACCGATGAGCTTGCTCCGCCGCCGAGTTCTGCTCCTCGCCGATGTCGTCGCCGATACCCTCGGCCGCGCCCAGTGGTCATTCACGCTGCACGATGTGGTGACCAATGAAACGTTCTCGGTCAGCGACCATGAGCCGCTCGCAGGCGGCGAACGGTTGGAACTGCTGGCCGTGGTGCGGGGTCTCGAAGCGCTCGAAGAACCGACCCGCGTGACGCTGCTGACCCGCAGCCAGTACGTGCTGCGGGGATTGCAACGGGGCCTGCGAGAATGGCGCCGCAACCAGTGGCGGTGGGAACGGTTTGGCCGCTTCACGCCGATTCGGGATTGTGATTTGTGGTTGCGAATCGACCACGCGCTGGAGTATCACGAGCTCGATTTCGGGTCACTCCCGGGCGGTGAAGAAGTTCCGGAGGCGCCCTCCGCCAACCGGCTTGATCCCCCGGCACAATTGGAAGGCCCGCACTTCTTGCGGCGCCGGCGGCGGGAAATCGAAGCGAATACTGAATCCAACGCGGAAGCGACTTTTGCCCCGCTCTCGGCTGCAAACGCCGAGGACGAAGCGGTCCTGATTGTAAGGACCCGGCGCGACCGGCTGGCAGATATGGCGATGGTTTAAGCGGGCAGAAAGCAGCAGGCAGCAAATCAAGGTCCCGATGGAGGAGGCTTCGCAGAGGCATCCGAATTGCGGGCTACCTTGACCTAACCACTCACGACTCACGACTCACGAATCACCACCCATGAATAGCCAACTTTCACTCGACGCCGTCGGGGCCCTGGTTCACGGCCACCACGAAAACCCCTTTGAAATCCTGGGGCCGCACCCGGTGGAATCCCACGGCCGAAAAGCCCTGGCCGTGCGGGCGTTTTTGCCGCAGGCCGAGCAGGTTTGGCTGGTGGATGGGCAGCAGAACTTGCGGCAATCCATGCGACAAATTCATCCAGCGGGCCTGTACGAAGGGCTTCATTCTGCACAAGATGGGGCATCTGTCCGGGCTGGAGGCTCGCCCTATCAATTTCAATTCACCGACAAGGCTGGCGGGCGCCACACCATGCACGATCCTTACGCTTTCGATCCTTTGCTGACCGATTACGACTTGCACCTAATTGGCGAAGGCCAACACTGGCGCAGCTACGAACGGCTGGGCGCGCACCTGCGCGAAGTGAACGGAGTGACAGGCGTGAACTTCGCCGTCTGGGCGCCCGACGCCCAAGGCGTGAGCATCGTGGGCGATTTCAATAGTTGGGAAGCTAAGCGCCACCCCATGCGGAAGCACATTCCCTCCGGCGTGTGGGAACTTTTCATCCCCGGCCTCACCACCGGCACGCTTTACAAGTTTGCCGTCAAGAACAAATGGGGCCACACGGTTGAGAAATGCGATCCCTACGGGTTCGCCGCCGAGGTTCCACCACGGACCGCCAATTTGGTGACGAACCTCGATACCTATACGTGGAATGATTCCAACTGGATGGCCGAGCGTGTGGAACGGAACGGACTGAACGCGCCGGTTTCGATTTACGAATTGCACCTGGGCAGTTGGCGCCGCGATCCCGCGAATCCCGACCGGTGGCTGAGCTACAACGAAATCGCACCGCAACTGGTGGAGTACTGCCAGAAGATGGGCTTTACCCATGTCGAGTTGATGCCGGTGAGCGAACATCCCTTCACTGGCAGTTGGGGCTACCAAACGGTCGGCTACTTTGCCGCCACCAGCCGCTATGGCACGCCGCAGGATTTAATGTTCCTAATCGATACGCTCCACCAAGCGGGCATTGGCGTGATTATCGATTGGGTACCGGCGCACTTCCCCAAAGATGACCACGGCCTGCGGCAGTTCGACGGCACCGCCCTTTACGAACATGCCGACCCGCGGCAAGGCGAACATCCCGACTGGGGGACGATGATCTTCAACTACGGCCGGAACGAAGTAAAGAACTTCCTCCTGTCGAATGGGCTCTTCTGGCTCGACAAGTATCACATCGATGGCCTGCGGGTCGATGCGGTGGCGTCGATGATTTATCTCGATTACAGCCGCAATGAAGGCGAATGGATCCCCAACCGCTACGGCGGCCGCGAAAATCTGGAAGCAATTGATTTCCTGAAGCAGTTCAACGAAGAAGTCCACCAGCAGTACCCGGGCGTGCTAACGATCGCCGAGGAATCCACCGCGTGGACCGGCGTGTCGCGGCCCACCTATTTGGGCGGCTTGGGCTTCAGCCTGAAGTGGAACATGGGGTGGATGAACGACACCCTGCGGTACATGCGGAAGGAAGCGATTCACCGCAAGTATCATCACGATGAGCTGACGTTCTCGCTGATCTATGCGTTTACCGAGAACTTCGTGCTCCCCTTCTCGCACGACGAAGTGGTGCATGGCAAGGGGTCGATGCTCGACCAAATGCCGGGCGACTTGTGGCAAAAGTTCGCCAACTTGCGAATGCTGTATGGCTATATGTGGACGCACCCCGGCAAGAAACTGCTCTTCATGGGGGGCGAGTTCGGCCAGTGGCAAGAGTGGAACTACAACGAATCGCTGCAGTGGCACCTCTTGCAATGGGAATCGCACCAAGGGATGCAGAATTACGTCGCCCACCTGAATCACTTGTACCGCAGTGAGCCGGCATTGTACGAAGTGGACTTCGACCACACCGGTTTCGAATGGGTCGATTGCCACAACCATGAAGATAGCGTGCTGGCTTACATTCGCCGGGCCAAAAACCGCGATGACTTTGTCATCGTGGCCAACAACTTCACCCCCGTGCCGCGGATGAACTACAAACTGGGCGTGCCGCACGCCGGTTGGTACCGTGAAATCTCGAATAGCGATTCCACCTACTTCGGCGGCAGCGACCTGGGCAACGGCGGCGGCGTGATGGCCAAAGCCGAAGAAAGCCACGGCCGGCCAGCGTCGCTGACGATCACGCTACCGCCGCTGTCGACGCTGGTGTTCAAGCCGCAGATGGGTTAGCCGCGGGCCCAATTCTCCAGAGAGTGGGCCCGCGCGGTGCAGGGGCCCGATCGACTGGTTTGCAATCCGGTTCCAAGCGAGTTTAGTTACGCTCCCGGCGTCACAACGTCCGGGGTGCGTTTCCAATCGATCTCCGCGTTGCGGACCAAATCGCCGAACACGCGGTTGCGGGCGGACATTTGGCGGCCGGCGATCATCGGGCGGAGTTGCATAGCGAACCAGCGATCACCGTCGCGGAGGAAATCGGCCTTCATTTCCTCTTCGCTCCGGAGGCGTTCGTTCACGCGGAAGAGGTAGGCTGTGTCGCGACTGTAATTCAGCGCTGTGTCGATTTCACCGTCACGCAGCTCGAACGCCCGCTGGAGCAGCTCCGGTCCAGCCGCTTGCAGCGGTTCGGGGTTCGAGAGTTGCAGCGTGATGGCGCCCGTAGTGGGCGACATGCCGGTCATGGTAACGAAACTGAAGGGATCCGTTACGCCGACTTGAATTTGATCGTCGCTCGCGAAGAAGTCCTTCAGGGTGCGGCCCGATTCTTTCACCTTGGCGGCGAGTTCCTCGGCGTGCTTAAGCGCGAGCTGCGTGGCTTTACGCTTCTTCCACGCTTCGACGACCTGCTCGCGCACTTCTTCGAACTTTGGCGTCTTGCGAGGGGTATCTTCGACCACCATCGCGACGTAGCCATCATTCGTGCTCGGTTCGAACGCAATCACAGGTTGATGCTTTTCCAACTTGTCATTAACAAACAACAGATACCACAGTGGTTGCGGAACCGCTTGGGGGGAACCATCTTCTCCGCGGCGCTGTAGCGTGTAGGCGGGACACAACGACTTACCAAGCGGCACGGCTTGCAATTCAAGCACCGACAGCGCGGTGGTTTTCTCTGCAGACAGAGCGTATTTCTCAGCCAGAGGTTTGAGATCGACCAGCGCGGCCGGTAGCTCGGGAGCGGGCTGGTTGGCATCTTGGGCATCAAACTGAGCGGTCAGATAGTCGCTGTAGCTGGAGTTCAGCTCGCCGTAGGCGTCATCGATGAGTTTTCGCATCGCTTCGGCGGCCTTTTCTTCCGCCAGCCGACGGCGAATTTGGTCGCGTACTTCGTCGAGCGATTGGTACTTGGGTGCCGCTTCCACAGCGTCTTCTGCCGCTGAATCATCGCTGGCGGCTTCTTCGCTTGCGGGCTCTTCGGTTTTCGGTTCTTCGGTCGCAGGCTCCGCGTCTGCCGGTTCCTCGGCCGCTGCTCCCTCAGCGGACGGCGCAGCTTCAGCAGGTTGCTCGGCCGGCGGAGCATCGATCGCCACATCCGCCGCCGGTTCTTGCATCGCTACCAACCGGAATGGGGAGGCATTACCCGCCGCGCCGCTATCGGTGGGCTTTGGCGATTCGGCGGCTGGCGGCTCGGTTGCTGGAGTTTCGGTGGCTGGCGCCTCAGCAGGGGGCGTTTCCAACGCAGTTGCCTCTCCTGAGGAGCTTTCCGCGGCATCCGCTGCAGCAGCGTCGTTCTCTGTGGATTGCGGCTCTTCCGCAGCCGAAGCGGCCTGTTCATTCTCGTCCTCATCCGAGAGATCGGCGTCGGCGCGGATGAAGAGGTCTTTGTTTTCGTCGTAGTATTTTTGAATCTCTTCGGCTGTGACGTCGTCTTCCCGATCGTCCGCCATTTTTTGGAAGTCCGCTTTGACGAACTGCAGCGTCACCTTGCGCGGCACGGTAAACGCCGGGTTCGGAGATGGCAATTCCAGATTGCCGTAATCGCGCAGGATATCGGGCGATGGTTCGCGGTCCTTAAATTCTTCGAACAGTTCTTGGAGTTCCGCGTCTGTCGGCTCGCCGACTTGCGACACGAAATCGGCGACGGGCACTGGCACTGCTTCGAGGGTGATTTGGTCGTTGAACTTCTTCCAGTCGGCCCAGCGCTCCTGCGGCAACACGGTGCTCACTGCATAGGCGTAACTCATTTGATAATTGCGGGCGAGCATGGCTTCGCGCAGCAGCTCGAAGACAAACTCAATGGAAGCCCGAGCGCCGCCACCCGCATTAATCTGCGACATCAGCCCCCGCATTTGGTCTTTGCTGACGCGCGAACGCCCGAGGTTCAAGAGATAATCGGAAATCATCTCGTTGGTCACCACCATTCCGCTCTTGCTCGCGGCTTCAGCGACCAGCTTGGTGATCACCACATCGCGCTCGACTCCCTCTTCGCTGGTGGCTGGTAACGCCAACGGTTGCACGCGCAAGTTCTGGAGCTCGGCTTCGCTCACGCCCGCTTCATAGGCGCTGCGCGTGCCGATTTCGTAAACCGCTTGTTGAAACTGCGCCAGAATACGGCGATGCATCACCAGTTGGC
The DNA here is from genome assembly GCA_022841705.1 of Pirellulales bacterium. Classification (GTDB taxonomy): domain Bacteria; phylum Planctomycetota; class Planctomycetia; order Pirellulales; family Lacipirellulaceae. The sequence goes on along the minus strand of JALHQZ010000001.1, from coordinate 505,310 downwards.
TGAGTTGCTGCTCAGTCAGTTGGCCACCATTCCACGAAACGGCGACTTCTTTACCGCCGCCCGCCGGTCCGCTGCCGTTGCGGCCGCTCATCCAATTCATCAGCGGGTCGGCAACCACAAAGGAGATCATCAGGAGGGCCCCGAAAAAGGCCATCATGACGCCCGAGTAACGACGGAAAACGGTGAACGGTGTCGCCATGCCAGATTCAGAATTGTAAGTGTTTGAGGCCGATCGCCGTCGACCGAATTGCGGCCAACCGCCGCCAACCTTGAAACAGGGAGCCCCTTGACAATTGGCCCGGCTGTCCCCAATGGTTGACTGCCCAGGTTGAGTGGTGAGAAGCCGGTTGATTTTATGGCGAATTGACGTAAATGCAATCCCAGTCGGCAGTACCGTCGATTTTGTGAGCCTAAAACTCATCGTGGACCAGTAAGCCGGAGGGCATTTGCCCCGGGGGTGAAGTGATGCGAGTGAGCGAGAACTAAGCGCACTCCAGGGGCGAACGCCTCGCGGCTCGCTGCCAAAATTGCTCTCGAGACCAAACTTGCGATTGGAAGCGGCAGATTAGGCACAACCGGAAAAACTTTCCACTTGCTCCCGTGCGGGCCTGTGGTTGACAGATAGATGAGTAGCTTTGGCGGCGATGGCGCCCCCACCATTGCAGAAAAAAGCGTAGGAATTGCGAGCAGATGGCGAAGAGCAAAAGCGGCGGACAATCGCTGGTGATCGTCGAATCACCCGCCAAGGCCAAAACGATTGGCAAGTACCTCGGCCCCGGGTTTACCGTGGAGGCGAGCATCGGCCACGTGCGCGATTTGCCGCAAGGGGCTGCGCAGATTCCCGCCAAGTACAAAAAAGAGCCGTGGAGCAATTTGGGGGTCAATGTCGAGGACAATTTCACGCCCATCTACATCGTACCGCCCGGCAAGAGCAAACAGATTCAGCTGTTGAAAGATCGGCTCAAGGATTGCGATACGCTGTATCTGGCGACGGACGAGGATCGCGAAGGGGAAGCCATTAGCTGGCATCTGCTCGAAATCCTCAAGCCCAAGGTGCCGGTTCATCGGCTAGTATTCCACGAAATCACCAAAGACGCCATTCAAGCGGCGCTCGCTTCGCCGCGGAGCGTGGATGATGGCCTCGTTCGCGCTCAAGAAACGCGCCGAATTCTTGACCGGCTGTACGGTTACGAAGTCTCACCGCTGCTCTGGCGCAAGGTGCGGCCCAAACTCTCGGCCGGCCGGGTGCAAAGCGTAGCGGTGCGACTGATTGTGCAGCGCGAGCGCGAACGGATGGCGTTTGTCTCCGCCACTTGGTGGGACTTGCTTGGCAAGTTCAAAAAAGACAACGGCCAACAGCTTGAAGCAATGCTGATGGCAGTCGATGGCCGCCGCATCCCCACCGGGGCCAATTTCGATTCAGCAACCGGCAAGCTGAAAAATGAAGCGCTGCTGCTAATGGATGGCCCCGCCGCTCGCGGCTTAGCGGAGCGGCTGGCGAAAGGAACCTTCCGCGTCACCAAGGTGGAAGAAAAACCGTATAGCACCAAGCCTTATCCTCCGTTCACCACTAGCACGCTGCAACAGGAAGCCAACCGGAAGCTGGGCTTCACAGCGCGGCGCACAATGCAGGTGGCCCAAAGCTTGTACGAAAACGGCCACATCACTTACATGCGGACCGACTCGACGAACTTGGCCGCCGTCGCGATCGAGGATGCCCGCCGCTTGGTGCGCGAAGAGTACGGCGACAAGTACCTGCCCGCTGAGCCGCGGCGGTACGCCGGTAAAGTTAAGAACGCCCAGGAGGCGCACGAGGCGATTCGCCCCGCGGGTCACCCGTTTGAACTCCCCGCCGCTTTGCAGCACACGCTCGACGACGACCAATTCAAAATCTTCCAACTGATCTGGAAGCGCACGATTGCTAGCCAGATGGAAGATTCCACTGGTCGGCGGATCATCATCAGCATCGAAGGCGAAGGCTGCGAATTCCAAGTGAGCGGCAAGACGATCGACTTCGCCGGTTACTTACGGGCGTACGTGGAAGGCTCCGACGATCCCGATGCGGAACTGGCGGACCAAGAAAAGACGCTCCCCTCCGTGACGGAAGGGGAACAGCTCGCCGCAGTGGCGATCGACCCGAAGGAACACACAACCCAGGCGCCAAGCCGGTATAGCGAAGCGGCGCTCACCAAGGCGCTCGAAGAGCGCGGCATTGGTCGGCCGAGCACATATGCGTCGATCATCGACACCATCCTCGCGCGGCAGTATGTCTTCAAGAAGGGTGGCGCGCTGGTACCGACGTGGGTGGCGTTCTCCGTGGTGAAACTGCTGGAAGACCACCTGTCGAGCTTGGTGGACTACGAATTCACCGCGCAGATGGAAGACGATCTCGACGCCATCAGCCGCGGCGAGAAGCAGTACGTCGATTACCTCCACAATTTCTACTTCGGCAACGGCAAGCCGGGGCTCAAAAAACAGCTCGACCACAAGGTGGACGAGATCGACGCCCGCGGCATTAGTCGCATCCACATTGGCACCGCCGACGATGGCGAGGAAGTCTATGTGCGGGTCGGGCGCTATTCGCCGTTCGTCGAAAAAGGCGAAAAAACTGCGTCACTCCCCGACGAACTGCCGCCGGATGAAGTGAAATTGCAGTACGCGCTGGATTTGCTCGCGCAAGCGGGTAAGGCCGAGGAACCGCTCGGCATGGACCCCGTTTCCGGCAAGCCGGTGTACGTGAAAGTCGGCCGCTTCGGCCCCTACGTGCAGTGCGGCAGCATGGAGGATGAAGAGAAGCCAAAAAACGCCTCGCTGCTGAAGGGCATGACGGTTGACGACATCGACCTCGCCACGGCGCTGAAACTCCTTTCATTGCCGCGCGAAGTGGGCGAACACCCCACACTCGGCGGGCCAATCGTCGCCGCGAACGGCCGGTTCGGGCCGTACCTCAAGTGCGGCACCGAAACCCGCTCACTCCCCGCGGGCATCTCGCCGATCGACGTGTCGCTCGAGCAAGCGATCGAGATTCTCAACCAACCCAAAGCGCGTGGCCGCGCCGGCGCTGCAACGCGGGCGCCGCTGAAAGTGTTCGAGGCATCACCAATTACCGGTCAACCCGTTCAATTGCTCGAAGGGCGTTACGGACCGTACGTTGCCGATGGTGTGACGAATGCTTCGCTGCCGAAGGGTTCTAACCCCGAAGAGCTTACGCTCAGTGAAGCGCTCAACCTGCTCGCCGAACGCGCGGCGGCGGGGCCATCGAAAAAGGCGGTGAAGAAGAAAGCGGTGCCGAAGAAGGCGGCCAAAAAGGCGCCGGCGAAGAAGAAAGCGGCGAAGAAGAAATCGGGAGGTTAGTTCGTGTATCACTCGCTGATTTAAACCGCGAAAGCCATGACTGGCTCAAATCCATTTGAAAGTCCGCAGCAGGTTGCCTCGCCACCGACAAAACGTACCTTCACGGTTGCCGCAGCACTGGCAATTATTTTCGCGGGTCTCGTGGTCGGATCAGTAGCCGCAATCCTGTCCGTGATCGCCGGTTTTCATGGCAACTTTACCCTTGCATGGATCTACATCAATGGATTTAATGCGTGGTTCGTCTATTTGATTGCGAGGGGCGACAATCAGTATTTCATCGCACTTTTCGTCGGATCGATCTTCCAATGGAGTTTCTATCTGCTCATTCTTGCTGCATTTCCTTCGAGAGTTAAGCAGATTGCATTACAGGTAGCTAGCTCGCATCTTGTCGCCGCTGGTCTTCTCCACTTTCTCGTCGGGGTTTAGTGGTGAAGTGTTATACTGGAAGGTCTGAGTTTCGAAGTGCAAAGCTTCGTACGTCTCAAGTCACTTCTCCAGCGTTAACTTCCCAAACCGCGTCAGCTGCAACCGGTACGTCTCTGCCCAATGCTGAATAGGCGACTCTAAACCGCCAGCCAATAGCTGTTGCGAATCCCAGGCGGGGACTTTCTCGGCGGCGGTTGCTACAAAAGCGACCAAATGATCACCGGATTCGCCGAGCGGGAAACCTTTCGCAGCGATCACCCAGGCGGCTGCTGGTTCGTGTTCTGTGATGGCAGTGTCCACTGGATCGCCAGCGACGTGTCCGCCGAAGAGTTGCGGATGCTGGCCAATCGGCAGGATAGAGAGATACTGACGTTATTGAGTTTGTAGTTTGATCGACCGAACGGCAGCATTTCGTCCGGTATTGACCAACCCAGGAGTTTGAAATGTCCCTGCAACGAATTCTTTCTCGCGCGCTGCCACTGTTCGCAATCGCTTTCGCCACTTCCAATTCGTCGGCGCACTTCGTGTGGATCGCCCCGGGCGCCGAGAGCGACGAAGTCCAGGTCGTCTTTTCCGAACGACCCGCGCCGGGAGAGCCGCACTTGATCGACAAGATCAAGCAAACCAAGCTCAGCCAAATCGGTGTGGACGGCAAACCCGAGGCTGCCGAACTGAAGAAGGCAAACTCGAACGCCTGGCACGCCAAGGGTGAAACGAAAACTTGGCAAGCCCACTGCGATTACGGCATGGTGGAACACGGTGAAAAGTTTCACCTGCACTACTACGCCCGACTCTACCGCGGTGAGCCCACAACTTGGCAGGCGCGGAAGGACAATGCGTTGCCGCTCGATGCAAGTCTCGCTTTGAAGGATGACAAGCTTACACTGGCTGTCACTTGGCAAGGCAAGCCGGCTGCTAACGCCGAGGTAGTGATGGTGGCCCCGGAAGATTCGCGTGAACTGGCGACCAACGATGCCGGCGAGTTAGTACTCGATCAAGTGCAAGAAGGCCGCCTAGCGTTCCGCGTGCTGGTGAGCGAAACCGCTGGCGAGCTGCCCGTGAAGCACTACCTGACCGTGGTGGCCGATGTTCCGCCGTTGGAGTTTGCCGAAGCCGACCCCGCCGCCGCTAAACTGCTGGCCGACGCTCGTGCGGAACGCGCCGTGTGGGGCAAGTACAACGAGCTCACCTGCCAAGTCGAAGCGGTCACCTCCGACGGCGCCGAAGATTTTGACGTGAAGATTGTCGATGGCGAAGTGACCATCGAAGGCGCCGATGGCCCGACTAAAGAATGGCTCGAGGATTACACCGCTTCGATGATTGGGCACCGGGCGCCCGGCGCGCCGGGCGAAGAGACCGTGCGGTTCGTCTCCGAAGTCGCCCCACATCCGCTGGGCCGCAAGCTCGCGCTCGGCGATGAGCTCGGCAGCCACTACCGCATCGGCGACAAGAAAGTGATGGAGGTGAACCGCGACATGGGCCCCGGCGCGCATTTCCAAATCAGCGTGCTGGAAACGGTCGATAACCCTGAAGGAAAATACCTACCCGCTGCATTCACGATTGTCACCTGGGACGGCGAAGCGATTGTTTCGTCCCTCGCCGAAGTCGACACCTGGACCCGCGTCGGTGCTTGCGATGTCCCCGCCACGGTGGTGCAAACAGTTACCGAAGGGAAGCTCACGAAGGTGTATCAACTGAAGTTCAGCGATTGGCAGGAAGCCCCGGCACGAACCGCTCACCGCTGAACGCAGCAATAGCTACTTTATCGAACCGCGCCCGTCAAGAAGCGGAGTTCCCACAGCTCCGCCTCCTAACGGGCGCGGCTCGACACGCGACGCGGAGGCTCCATACTATTGCTCCTTTTTTGACCACTCCGTCCACCCAACTGAGTGACTGGCCTGCTCGAACCCTTCCGCCGACTTAAATGAAGAGAAGTCGTGCTCTTGAAACACCACACCGTGCTGCTTCTCTAGAATATCCAACCACATTTCCACGTTCTCTTGCGAACGCTTCAGACTGGTAACAAAGCGGTGAACATCCCATTTGAATCCATTCACGCTCTCAAGAACTACCAGAAACTCGATAACAGGCATGTAATCGTCGAGCGCACTGACAATCTTATACCGAAAACCTTCGGGATAACTCTCGTTCTTTTGCCAGCTAGAAACCCAGAACTTGTGGGGAAAATACTGCACGAAGTTAATGCACACGCCGGCGTTCCGTTTAGTAATTCTTGGCATTTTACGACTCCAGGCCTAGTGCTTGATTCGCACGACGAATCCGCCTCCGTACTCTAACTCGACCGACAAAGGACTGTCGAGTGTGACCGTGCGCGAAGTTTCATGCACCGCGGTCGGTTGGTCACCATCGGAGTAGACTTCTGCCTGCCACTCACCGGCCGGTAAGAAGTCGAGCGAAACATCGAGCTTTCGCGCCTTGTTGTTGGTGATGCCGGCGAGCCACCACTCGGCCCCGCTGCGCCGCGCTAAGACGACATACTCCCCCGGTTCGCCACTGACGGCGCGGGTTTCCTCCCACGTCGTCGGCATTTGGGTCAACAACTCGAAACCGCCCTGCCCTTCGTACGCTTCGGGAACATCGGCGACCATTGGCAACGGATTAGCGAAAAGGTGGTACATCGCCAAGTGATGGCAGCGCGTTCCCATCACCAGAGGCAAGGCGTTGCGCGCCTCAAACTTCGCGCGTGACACATTCCGAAACCCGCCGAGGTGATAATCCACCGGCCCGGTCAGCGCGCGGGTGAAGGCGACGTTGAGCGTGTAGTCCGGCGTGACTTGATCACCCCACTTCAAATACTCAAGGTTCATCACCCCTTCGCGATTGACCAAGTTTGGAAAGGTCCGCTCTTCGCCGCTGTGTTTCGAGGAGCCGTGGATTTGAATGTGAATCTTGTGCTGGGCCGCGGCGGTGAGCATTTCATCCACCCACGCGAGCATTTCTTGGTCGTCGCGGTCCAGAAAATCGACCATCAGCCCCCGTACGCCCCATGTTTCGTATTGAGCGAGCGCTTCCTCAAGATGTCGGCTAAGTGCTTTCCAATGAACCCATAGCCGGATACCGACGCCGCGCTCTTTGGCGTAAGCGAGAATCTCGGGCAGTTTGAGTTCGGGTCGAGCCACACGGGCATCGGCGTCATCGCTGGCAACCGCGTAATCCTTCGAGGATTGCGGGTACCACGCTAACCCATCACCGTGAACGCTGTGGTAAGTGATGTGGTGCTTCGCGCAGAAGTCGATGTACCGCTTGTTGCGATCAAGGAAGCAATTTGGTTCGGCGACGTGGTGAAGGTAATCCTCTTCGAACTCCGCCGTCCACCACGGGAAGGTGGTTTTGCCGGGCTCGACCCAACTGAAATCGCTTTGCGGCGGATCGTTGAGGCAAAGGAGCAGATTGCTTTCGTGGAGTTTCACCGCACTGTCGGCGAGCAGCACCACGCGGTACGGACTCTTGACGGCCGAATCATTCACCACCGCCAAACATTTGTATTTCGGATGCGGCGAGAGCCGGCAGCGAAACCGATTCGGCGCCGTGGCGTCACGCTGAAGGTACATACCGGCAAACTCCCGCACCCGCCCTTCGGTGATCGCCGCCACGGGGCCGTTCGGCCGAATCAGCAACAGCGGGCAGTCGTGCAATTTGCCCGCCGGGATTTTTGAGACGGGCATGCGTTCGTAAAGCGCTTCGTGCGATGACGTGAAACTCGCCAGCGTGTTGAAGAGCGCCTGCGGATTGTCCACCACATCGAAGCACGTCGCCTCATCGCGGATTTCAATCTTGCGGCCTTCGGCTGGCGCCGGGAGTTCGTAGCGGAACGCGACGCCGTCGTCGTAAGCTCGCAGCTCGATTCGCCAATCGCCCGGCTCGATCTTCACGGTCACCAGCTCGCAATAATCGCGAACCACTTTCGTCTTGCCCCAGTAAAGCGAAAACGTGTTGTCGATGCCGGTCCGTTCAACTTCCGTAAGCCGCTCGGGCTTCGGCGGTGGTTCGGTTAGCATCGGCCCCACGATTGAAGGCCCAATCAACTTGGCGCCATCGCGCGCGACTGTGTAGCGAACCTCGCCGTCGACGAGTGTCACAGCGATCTGGTTGCGGCCCTCCGGCGAAGTGCAAATAACGACGGGCTCTTCGGCCGAGACGGCGATGCAGAAGAATAGCGGAAGAGCCAAAGCCAGACTTTTTCCCGCCATAGTTGGTTCTCCAATTCCGTACGATGGGCTTTCAGCCCGTCGGGCAATTTATTGAGAAAGGGGGCACCAGCTTAACGACGGGCTGAAAGCCCATCGTACGGGGGCCGGATTTGCTTTTTGCTGCGCCCCATGATACAGTAAAGCCAACTCGGGATTTGTGGCCGCTTGCAGCCGAAACTGCTAAAGAGCCGTCGCCGAGGTCGCAAGGCAGATCGCCTTCGGCCGGAGCAACCCCATCCACAGCGAGGGGGTACGGAACGCAGATCGTCATCAAGCCGCGGGCCCCGAGTCGGGTCGGCGGTTTTTTTGTCGGTCTGCCGCGGCGTGTTGGCAATCAGCGGATTCGGTACCTCTCCGGAGCCACCGCCATGGCGAGCATTACCCGCACGCCCACCCGTCCGCCCGTGTCCACGCCTACCGAACCCGCCTCTGACGAATCCCCTAACAGTGGGCCCGGCTTTTCGACGCTCAGCGTTCACGCCGGTGAAGCTCGCCAAAAACCGGGCGATGCGGTGACCGACGCCATTTTCTGCGCGTCGACCTATACGTTCCCCAGCACGCAGTCGATCATCGACTTCATCGAGGAGGAGCACGAGCGAGAAGAATACGGCCGCTACGGCAATCCCGGTGAGCGGGTGGCCGAACGCAAGTTGGCCACGCTCGAAGGCGCCGAGTCGGCGCTGTTGTTCGCGAGCGGCATGGCGGCGTTCGTTGGCCTCTTGATGGCCAAGCTGAACACCGGCGATGAGGTGATTTTTTTCGACGAGTGTTACCACCGTAGCCGGGAGTTTTGTTTCAAGCACCTGGCGCGCTTTGGCGTGAAAACACTGCAAGTGACCACCGGCGATTACGCTGCGATGGAAGCCGCCATCACGCCCCGCACGCGGATGCTCATTAGCGAATCGCCCACCAATCCGCACTTGAGCTGCATCGATCTGGAGCGCTTCGCCGAGCTGGGCCGGAAGCACGAAGTCGAGACGCTGATCGACGCTACGCTCGCCACGCCGTACAACCTGCGGCCGATCAACGCAGGCATCGATTACGTGCTGCACTCGGCGACCAAGTACCTCGCCGGGCATAATGATTTGCTTGCCGGCGTGGTGTGCGGCTCGAAGGAACAGCTCGAACCAGTGCGTAATCTGCGCGGCATCATGGGCGGCATCAACAGCCCGCAGAATGCGTATCTTTTGCTGCGAGGGCTCAAGACATTCGAACTACGGATGCAGCGGCACAATGCCAACGGGCTGGCGGTCGCGCGGTTCCTCGAACAGCACCCGCGGATCGAAAAGGTGTATTACCCCGGGCTGGAATCGCACGACTACCACGACATGGCCAAGCGGTACATGCGCGGCTATGGCGGCCTCGTCACGTTCTGCGTTAAGGATGCCGACTGGCGCGCCACAGCCGATGTGATCGACGCGGTGCGCATTCCGCGCATCGCCCCGAGCCTCGGCGGCGTCGAGACGCTCATCGAACAACCGCTGGTGATGAGCTACTACAAGCAAACCCCCGAAGACCGGGCGCGCTTCGGCATCAGCGACAACATGATCCGCTTGGCGTGCGGCATCGAAGACGCGGCGGATTTGATTGCCGATCTTGAACAGGCGCTCGCGCAATAACATGGCGCCGACATTCGATCATGGCGTCCCAAAGCTGGTGACTTGGCGGGCTGGGGCGGCGCTTAACTCCGGGCTTGTCGGTGGGACCATCTGCAGCGTGCTCACGGCTGGCTTGCACGCAAAGGGTTGGGCGCCGGTCGGACTCACTTCGCTTGCACTGGGGGCGATGGTCGGGGGCATTGCGTTTGGCGGGGCATGGATGTTCGGGTATGGCCATCGCCGCGGGCTGTTGGCGGTGGCGGCGCTCGCCGGGCTCTTCGCCGCCGCGCTCCAGCACGAGTGGCTGTACTTGGTCTACACGAACCAGTGGCGGGCCGCTCGGGTGAAGGAGCCGCACCTGGCGCTCTTCCGCCCGGAGACCGAACCGCTGGGCTTCGTGGAATACCTAAAGCAGGAAACCACGCCGCAACGAGCGGCACTTTGGGGCGTGGACTTTGTGCTGACGGCCCTCGGCGCCACCGCCACGGCGGGCGTGGTTCGCCGCCAGCACACATTCTGTGGTTTGTGCGAAGTGTGGTACCAAACTCGCTGGCGGGGGAAGTTGATCGATGCGCCGGTGCTAACGGATCTCGCCGCGCCGCCGGATGCGGTCGCGGTCGTGAGCGATTGCCCGCATGGGTGTGCCGAGCAACTCCTGGATGTGACGTGGACCGTTGGTGGTGAATCTCGGCGCCACATGGAGTTCATCGTTCCGCCTTCGCTTGCGACTTAGCGCTCGGCAAACTCAATCGCTGGACTCCGCGGACCGTAGGTCCCCGGCTATTGGAGCGCGCCTTGCTAATGATTACGATAAACCCATCACGATTCCGCATTCCCTCTTCCGCATTCAAAAATGTCTCTCGTTGGCATCGGTACCGACATCATCGAATGCTTGCGGATCGCCAAGATGATTGAGCGGCACGGGGAGCTGTTCATCACGCGGGTCTACACCGAGCACGAGATCGCGTACTGCAGCGCCCGCAAGGCGGCCACCCAGCATTACGCCGGCCGGTGGGCGGCGAAGGAAGCGGTCCTCAAGGCGCTCGGCACCGGGTGGATCCGCGGCATTAGCTGGCGCGACGTGGAGGTGCGCAACCAACCCGGCGGGGCTCCCACGGTGCGCCTGGCCGGCGGCGCCCGCGAGGTCTTCGAGCGGAGCGGCATCCGCCGGCTGCACATCAGCATTTCCCACTGCCGGAGTCACGCGGTGGCGTACTGCGTGGCGGAGGGTCAGGCGGCGGATGATGACGACGACGTCTAACCCGCCGACTTGAGCAGACCGGCGCCAGCAGTTGGCGGCGGAAGCGGCTCTCCGTTCTGCCTAGCGATTTCGAGCCACTCGTCCACGATGATGCACAGTTCTGCGTAGACAGCAGTTTCGTCATCGCCATGACAACATGGCCCAATGACACCAGGACAGTGCCCGACGAAGCAATTGTCTTCGTCAGACCATTCCGCGATTTTGATGTATCGCGCGCTGTCGGTCATTGCTTCGACCTCTCAATTGCCTGTTTTACTTCGCGTTCTTGGTAATGTCGCGCATCGTCACCAGTTTTTCCGGAAACCGTTGCTTTGGCCCCGGACTTATGGCGAAAATTGCGATGACTTCCTTGCCACCAATGTTCACAAAACCCGCTTTCTCCAAGTCTTCGATCAGTTCTCGAACTTTCCTTGGCATCGGGCGCGTAATTCATCGCAATCGGGGCCGTAAATGGGCTCCAGAAGGCCTCGTCCAATTGTACGCTAACTCTACGAGTCTAACTAACTAACTCTCGGGACCAATTGCGTAACTCTTTGCAGAATAGCGGTTTAGATCAAATTCGATCCCATTCACCCAAATTTCCCAAAAATTCTCCCCAAGTCGCGCGAACCCTGCTGCCGAGCCAACTGTCTAGCGGGCGTGGACGGAAAAATCCGGTCCGCCGGCGCTGCTGCAAGCTTGACTTTGCCCGCCAGCGCTGAAATGCTTGAGGAAGTGACGTTTTTTCCCGTTCTCTTTAGCCGCGCCCCGGCGCAGCGAGGAAGCCATGCGTAACGCCATTACGAACAACACGATCACCGCGACCGCCGCCATTATTGGTACGGCCAACGCCATCGTGCTGCGTACGCTCGCTGCCTTGCTACAGCCGAGTTATGCGCTCCCGGTACCGGTAGTCCCTAAATCAGTAGGGACAGTACCCGGGGGCCTCAAGCGCGATTGGCGTCCGTGTCGCGAAGAGCATCAACCGATGCTCTTCGGCGGCGCAAGACGCCGGTGGTCGTAAGGACCAAGGCCGCGAGCCATTAGCCAGTAGGCGAGTAGCTCGCAGCACATTTCACCTTACGAAACCGCGCCAGGCCCCGCCGATTCGCGATGGGTTCGCTCGTGCCGTGCTTGCTACACGTCACGGTAACTAAGACCCCTCGCGATTCCGACCGGTTCCGCGACGTTTCTCCCCCACTTTCCGCTGAGCGCTGGCGTTTGCCAGCATCCAGCGCACTTCCGCTGCCCTCCCCCGTTCCAGTAACCGGTGGGCGGCGAATAGCCACCGAGTTTTTTATGGCGACCGCCGTTTTCGAGACTGATTTCCTCACCACTGCCGATTCCAGTTTAGAGCTGGAGTTCTGCACCACCGAAGAACTGGTCCGCGCCGCCGTGGATGGCGACCGGGCTGCCTTCGGCGAGCTGGCCGCACGCTTCGAGAGCATGGTCCAGAGCGTGGCGCTACGCCGGCTCGGCAACTTTGCCGAAGCGCAGGAGCTCACCCAGGAAGTGTTGCTCAAGGCGATGCAGCGTTTGCACCAGCTTGAAGAGCCGGCGGCGTTCGGCGGCTGGCTGAAGAGCATCACCGTGCGGATGGCGATCAATCGGCAAGTGCGCCGGCAGCCGACCGTCACCGCGGAGCCGGAAGCGCTTTCGACCGAATTTGCGGATACGCACACCCCGCTCGATAGCCTGCTGGTGAACGAACGGGCCGCCCATGTCCGTAGCGGTTTGGATCGCCTCGGCGAAATGGACCGCGACACGCTGGTGGCGTTCTACGTGCGGGGCGAATCGCTCAATGAAATGAGCGCGAGCTTCGCGGCGCCGGTCGGCACCATCAAGCGGCGGCTGCACGTGGCGCGGAAGCGCTTGGCCGCCGAGTTGGTGGAACTGCAAGCGGTGTGAAGAAGAGTGAACGGTGATCGGTGATCGGGAAGAATTTCCCGGTCACCGGTCCTTTTTCACTCCGCCATCACGGATCACCGATCACTCCCCCCGCCAACCCGAACCACCCCAGCACCATTAGCACACCGCCAATCGGCACCACGGCGCCGAGCCATTTCGCTTCGGGGCCGGAAAGGGCCAGCAGATACAATAGGCCGCTAAAAATCAGCACGCCGAAGAGATGGCACCACGCGGCGGCTTCCAAAACTCGGCTCACCTTTTCGCGTTGCAGGATACCAATCGCCACCAGCGCGAGCGCGCTGTACATTTGGTACCGAGCGCCCTTCTCGTAAATGTCGAGGCGGCGGGCGATGTCGACGAATTCCATCCGCGCGAGGTAATCGGGCAGCCCATGCGCCGCGAAGGCGCCGAGCAGCACGCCGACGGCGCCGAGCAGGCCCCCGGTGACGATCCATCTGCGAGCGGAGTTTGTCATTTCTGTAGCAGGCACGGTCCCCGTGCCGTTCTGGGCGCCCTTTTGAGAAGAAAGTATTTTCTCAATCCTTGGGCGAATTGAATAGACGGCACGGGGATCGTGCCTACGACAAAAAGAAAAGCCGCCGGCGCTAACGGTGCGCCGACGGCTACAGGGGGGGCTTCCTTCGACGGGCCGAGACGCCCGTCGTACATGTTACTCTGCGGCGATGCCCAGTTTTTCTTCCTCTTCTTCTTGAATGATGATCCGCGGCGTGACCATCATCATCAGGCTGTCGGTTGTGCGGCCGATGCCCACGTTGCGGAAGAGGCGGTTGACATACGGCACCTTCGAGAGGAGCGGCACGCCAAACTCGCGGCGGCCTTCGTTCAGCCGTTTGATCCCACCGAGCAGCACTGTACCGCCGTCGGGGACGCTCACGGTCGTGGTCACGCTCACAAACTGGAAGGTGGGCAACTGCACCGTCGTGCCGCTGCGGACCACATTGTCGGCTTCCTCTTCGGTTTCGTTCGTGCCATCTTCGTCATCGTCGGTCGACGCGCTCGAACTCGAAGTTGTGGTGGAGCCTTCAAACGTAAACTCCTGCACGTCGCCAATCGTACTGAAGAACGGCACCACCGTCATCCGCACGTGCCGACGGTCGTCGGAAACCACCGCTTGGATGGTCATTAGCGTCCCTTCGCTCAGCACCACGATCACCGGCTGCTGGGCAGCGGCGAACTCGCCCACGACCGGAATCACGCTAATTACGAACGGCGTTTGCGACGTGTCACTCACAAACGCTTGTTGACCGTTGAACAGCGTCACCTTCGGGGCGTTCAGCAAGTTCGTTCGGCTTGAGCCCTGCGCGGCGTTAATTAGGAAGTACGCTTCGATATCGCTCAGAATCGCGAAGCCGAAGGTCGCTGCCGAAGCAGGGTCGAAGCCACCGAACTGGGGTGTTGCAACACCAAAACTCCCCTGCCTGAAGGGAACATCCAAGTCCGCTGTGAATGTCGGCAAATCGCCAGCGATCTGCTGGGTAACCCCGACCGTCGCACTGCGGTTGGGGGTTTCGAAACGGTTGACCCCCCCTACTGCGGTGATGTTGGCGTTGTTGATGGTTTTGTCGTTAATATTCACATCGAAGTCGACGCCGATCCGCTCGAAGAAGTTATCGTTCAGGCGAATGAACCGCACTTCAATCGTGACCTGCAGGTCTTGCAGACGTCGAAGCTGTTCCAAGAGGTCGGCGATCTCTTCGTGGACGGCCTGGGTTTGGCTGATGACGAGGCTGAGGTTGGTGGGAAACGGCCGGATTTCCGCTTCACCGCCGCCGTTTTCCGCCCAAGTCTCCGTGGCCACTGTCGAGACGATCAAATCAATCAACGAATCGAAGTCGGCATTCGCCCCGCCACCGAGCGACCCGGGGCCTGTGCCGCTGATCGGTACGCTGGAGGGCGAGACAGGTCCTGCTCCGCCCACACCGGGACCAAAATTCTGAGCCATCGCATCGGCCGGCAGCGGCTGGCCATCGGGGCCATTTACCACCGGTCGGCGAGCACCCGCGAACGACATGGCGCCCGGCGCACCGAGTCCGCCGCCGCCATACCCCATTGCCGCATGCGCGTCGTTAATCAGGCTTTGCAGCCCAATGTTGCTGCTCGGCACAAAGTTCGGAATCGGAATCACCAAGTCCGCGACGTAGTAGGTCTGGGTGTAGATGTCGCCATCCCGCAGCGTTTCGCTGGTGACTTTCAGCACTTCATCTTTGATGGTGAAACCTAAGTGCAGCGGCTCCAAGATGAGGTTGAGCGCACTGCGGAGTGAAATTTCATTCGTCAGGTTGATCGACACCGGTGTATCGGTCGAAACGCCTTCCTGGTTCAGCCCCCGCGGATCGAGGTGGATGTTCACCCCGGTCATTTGCGAGAGCCCCTCGATCACTTCGGCCAGCGGCCGGTTTTCGTACTTCAGTTGCACCGGCGTGGTGAGCTTTTGTTCGATCTGAATCTCACGGTCGCTGCGGCGACGGTTGAACTCTTTGAGACCTTTCCGTTTGACGTAGTCGGGCCAATCTTTCGAATAAGCAATCGGCTCAGCACCTTGCAGCGGTGAGACACTTGTCTCGTCAACCTGGGCCATGATGTTGTAGTTCGACTCTTCGCGACGCTCACGGATATCGCGCATTTCCATCTCGCGGCGCAGGAACTTCGCGTTCAGCCACACTTGTTGGGCGACCGGATCGTTCGGCGCCATCTCGTGCAGCCGTTTGGCGATGAGTTCCGCTTCGGCGTAGGCATGCTCTTCGTAGAACTTTTTATTGAACTGGTCGACCATAGTGGCGATGCTGTCCTGCATCTTGAGCCGCATCGCGCGGGTCCGCTCGACCTCCGCGATCACCGCGGCATTCGCTTCGTCCAGTTCAATTTGGGCTTTGTTGTCGAGGATGTACTTCTCGGTCTCTTGGATCGATCGATCCACCCGCCGAGCGAGTTGCATGCGCATGGCTTCGGGCAGATTCGACTTTTCGACATCCGCTTTCGCTTGTTGCAGAAGCGCTAGTGCTTCCTTGGGCGATTTTTCCTGCAAGGTGCGGGCATCGATTTGCTTCTGGCCGATGTCGGCCGAAAGTTGCTTGGCGAGCACCTGCTGGGCAGCGTCGGCGCCGGCCATTAAGTCGTCAGTCGGTTCGGCCGACGCACGATTGGCGTTCGAAGCGGGGAGCATTTGCAGGTGCTCATCGAGCCGGGCTTGCGCAACCGGATCAAGATCGGCCCGTCGCTGGTTTGCCGCTCGGAACAGTTCAGCCGCTTTCGCCAAGTCTTGGGCCCGCAGGGCGTCTTCACCTTGCTTCAAGAGCTCCGCGCCGCTCGTGCTGTTCGGCGCCGTGGCAGGAAGTGCCTCGGGCGCCGGAAGCTGCGCGAACCGCAGTTGGCTGGGTTGGAGAGAATTGGGTTGCGTGAGTGTTGACTCGCCGTACGCGGCGGCCGGCGTGTTTTGCGTGGTGTCTTGCTCCGGCACATAGCGGGCTTGGGCGGCCGTCTTGGGCGCCCCCAGCGGCATGGCGCCGCCGGCGGTCACCACGTTGCCTGCCGTCTGGGCGGCGTACCGTGCCTTTTGTAAGTCCCACGCCAGTTGAGCTGGACGATCTTCACCCGGACCGAATGCCGACTCCGGAACCTTCAGTTCGTTGAGCTTGGCCGCCAGCGCTTCGGCTTCGGCCGTCTTGCCCGCGGCCAGTGCTTGGCGAGCTTGCACCAACAGCCCAGCGGCTTGCGCCTTGGGGGTGGTGTCAGTGGTAGGATAACTGAGCGGCGCCACCGCATTGCTGGCCGGCAACTTCGCCATCGCGGCCGTATCTGCGGCCGGCAGCGCCCGCGGCGCGGCCGCTGGTGGCTTAACTTCTTGAGCTTGAGCGGCCGGCGCCTGATTGGTCGCGAGGAACGGGTCAGCCCCCTTCGCCTGCTTGGCCAAGAGCGCGCTGATTTCCTTTCGCGCCTTCGCCGGCGTATCGCCCATGTGCAAGAGCGGATACCGCACCGTGGCGGTCTCGGCCCGCTTCACCAGCCCGTCGGCGGTCGCCAGATCGCCTTTCGCCATCGCTTGGCGAGCGCGGTCCAAGAGCACATCGACATCCTGCCGAGTGAGCTGCGGAGCCGCCGGCTGTTCTTGGGCGATGAGGTTCGTCGTACCGCCGGTCAGCAGTCCAATCGCGAGGACCAGCAGAGGCAACAACCGCATGAGGTAGGCGTTCAACGTAACTCTCCTTGTTGCGTTGGATCGGCGAGCCCGCGGACTCGCCAATCGATGAGGCGCAAGTGTGTCTATTGCTTCAATCAGCGCTTTGCGAATCGGGCTTCCTGCCAAATACGCCGGCGCCTGCTCCCTCCGCGCACCTCCGGACGATCCGCCCAGAGTTCGTGCAGAAGAACGGCGAGCTTTTAGCGGCGCTTGCGAGAGGAGGTCAAGAGCAGTTTCTTCAAGAGAATTGAAAAATAGGCGATGGTGGCTGAGGGCGGCGCGTCAGCCACCCCACTCACTTCACAAACCTCGCTACCCGCGATAGCTATCGTGGCAATCCGCACACGCTTTGCTCGCTTTGCTGATGGCGGCGCGGGCCGCTTCGTAGCCGGTTTCGGTGGGCGAATCAGCGATTTCGCGGGCGCTTTGGCCTAATGTGCGGGCAAATTCAGCGTAAGTTTCATCGTCGCTATCTTCGCTGCTCGATTGAGTGAGCGTTGCGGCTAGCATCGCCAGCACTTGGGCTTCGTGCTGCACCTCGCGCGACTGCTTCTTGAAGAGCGGCGCGCTGGCGAGGCTCGGCCCCAACCGTTCTTGCTCGGCCAGCTCCATCCGCCGCATCACCGGACCACGCGGCGCGATGAGACTCCAATCCACATCGGTCTCACCTGGGGGCGTAGTGGGGCGATTGCCCTGCACAAGTTCCGTGAGTTCGGTCGCGCGCAGCGCTGCTTCGCGAAATGTTTGATCGGTCCCTACCTTGCAGTTGGCGCTCGCGCGAGCGAGCAAGTCGCGCAGCCCCGCGGCGACATCCTGCCAGCGCGCTTCCTCGTCATACTCCGCCGTCACCGCAAATGCCGTCGCCAATATCGCGAGTGCATCGCGACATTCCTTGTAGCCACCCCCTTTGAACGCGGTCGCCGTCTCAGTTGCCGCAGCCAGTCGCTGCGCTTGGCGTTTGATCTCGGTCTCGAGTGTGGCGGCATCGATGAGCTGCGACCACTTGCCGTCACTCGCCCTAGCGGTTGGCTGCGCCGCTTCAGCGGCAACTTCTGGCACCTTGCTGAACGCGGGCCGCTCCCCCGAAAGGTGCTTGAACGCGTCGCTGAAGAAGACATTCTCTTCGGCCGGTGTAAACTTCGGCGGTTTCGCGCGAGGGGGAGTTTGCGCATCCGCGAGTGAGGAGACAACAACCAGAGCGAACCACCAAGGTTTCTTTAGGGACTTCATGCTTCAATTACAGTCCAGCGACCGACGCTTGTGTAGGAGGCCTCTCCGAGGGCGATTGCGGTTTCAATTTGCGATCGCTCGCAGAACTTGACGCGAAATCGGCCTCGGAAAGGCCTCCTACACTCTCCACGCGTCTCTGGACCCCACCCCGCTGCCCGCTTAAAATACGGGATTCGACAGCGTTTTTCCCTTTCCGCCCTGGAATGCTCCGTTGTACGACGCGATTGCCAAAGCCGATGTGCTCATCGAAGCGATGGGCTGGATTCGTGAGTTTCGCGAGAAGGTCATCGTCATCAAGCTCGGCGGCAGCTTGATGGACGACGCCGACGCCCTGCGGCATCTCTTGATCGACATTGTCTTCATGGAAACCGTTGGCCTGCGGCCGATCGTGGTCCACGGCGGCGGCAAGGCAATCTCGCGTGCGATGGAAGAAGCGAACCTCCAGCCGCGATTCGTGCAGGGCCGGCGTTACACCGACGAAGCGACGCTCGAAATCGTGGAGCGCGTGTTGGCCGGTGAGATTAACGAAAGCATCGCCGCGCGAATCGAGGAGTACGGCGGCCGGGCGATGCCGCTAAACTTCACGGGCGAAACGAATAACAACGTGCTGTTTGGCGAAGCGCTTACGCTTACGGGTGAGAAGGGAGAAGTGATCGACCTCGGCTTCGTCGGTACGGTAACGCGAGTGGATCGCGATGTCATTGATAACCTATGCTACGCCGGCCAAGTGCCGGTCATCCCGTGCATGTGCGAAGGGGCGAATGGCCAGCGCTATAACGTGAATGCCGACACTGCAGCTACGGCGGTCGCGCAAGCGGTCGGCGCCGAGAAACTGGTGTACCTGAGCGATGTGAACGGCGTGCGGCGCGACAAGCACGATGAAGACTCGCTGATCCATTCCCTCACCGCCGCCGAAGCCCGCGAGTTGATTCGCACCGGCGTGATCGAATCGGGCATGATCCCCAAAGTAGAAGCGTGCCTCGAAACCCTCGACCGCGGCATCCACAAGGTCCACATCATTGATGGCCGACTAAGACATAGCCTGCTCCTAGAAATCTTCACCAACCGCGGCGTGGGGACCGAACTTGTGGCGAATTGAATGACCAATGACGTACCAACTGCAAATCAAATGATTGGTCAAACCAAACGTCTGCGAGAAGAAATACGGCGAACCTACTCTCCTGTTCATTGGTCATTTCGGCTTGGTCATTGGTCATTCAGAATCTTCACTGCTCAAACATCGGTTCAGAAGTAATGTCTCAAGCCGCCACCATGTCTTCCGCTACGCACGCGTTGTTCGATCGGTACGTAGTGCCGAACTACAAACGCTATCCGGTGGTGCTGGAGCGCGGCGAAGGCTCGTGGGTGTGGGACGATCAGGGCAAGCGGTACCTCGATTTCTTCCCCGGTTGGGGCTGCAACCTGTTGGGCCATTGTCCGCCCCCGGTGGTGGAAGCGGTGCAGCAGCAGGTGGCGAAGCTCATTCATGTGCCGAACACTTGGTACACCGAAGTGCAAGGCCGCTGGGCGAAATTGCTAAGCGACCGTAGTTTTGGTGGGCAGGCGTTCTTCTGTAACTCGGGCGCTGAGGCAAACGAAGCGGCCATCAAGCTGATCCGCCTGCACACGCCGCCGCACAAATACAAAATCATCACCTTCACCGGCGGCTTCCACGGGCGCACGCTCGGAGCGGTGACCGCCACCGCGCAGCCGAAGTATCACGATGGTTTAGGGCCCTTGGTGCCCGGTTTCGTCTACGCCCCGTTCGGCGATTTGGCCGCAGTCGAAGCACTGATCGACAATGAAACGGCCGGCATCCTGATCGAACCGATCCAAGGCGAAGGGGGCATCAAGCTCCCGCCTGTAGGTTTCCTGCAGGGTTTGCGAAAGCTCTGTGATCAGCACGGCATGGTCCTCGCTTTCGACGAAGTCCAGGCCGGCTGTGGCCGCACCGGTGAGTGGTTCGCCTACCAAAACTTCGGCGTCACGCCCGACGTAATGACCCTCGCTAAGAGCCTGTGCGGCGGCGTGGCCGGCGGCGCGCTCCTCACCACCCGTGAACTGGCGCCGAGTTTACGGCCTGGCATGCACGCCGCCACGTTCGGAGGCAACCCTCTCGCCGCTGCGGCGGGGATTGCCACTATCGAAATGATCGAAGAAGAAGGCCTGCTCGTGCGCGCGAAAGAACTCGGACAAATGTTCCAGCAGCACCTGTCTCCGCTGGTGAAAGAGTTACCCTTCGTCACCGAAGTCCGCGGGCTCGGCCTGATGGTCGGCGTGGAGCTTACCATCGACGGCACCCCGATCGTCGCCCGCTGCATGGAACAGGGCCTCCTCATCAACTGCACGCAAAACACTGTGCTCCGCCTGTTGCCCGCGATGACGCTCAGCGACGATGAGCTCGCCGAAGGCTGCGATATTCTCGCCCGCGTCCTGCGCGAAAGTGGGCAGTAGTTAACCGCAGGGCTTGTCCCCGCGATATTCTCGTCGCCAACGACTCACGCTTCACCACTCACGACTCACCCCTCCATGCGGCATCTCATTACCCTCACCGACGTCACCACGACGGAG
Source organism: Pirellulales bacterium (assembly GCA_022841705.1). GTDB lineage: Bacteria > Planctomycetota > Planctomycetia > Pirellulales > Lacipirellulaceae. The sequence continues at coordinate 484,574 of JALHQZ010000001.1, read as the reverse complement.
ATCGAGACGATTTTCGCGATCAGCCAAGATCTAAAGACGAAGCTGGCTGAAGGGGTGCGCGAACCGCTTTTGCCCGGGCGGATGATGGCGCTCTTGTTCGAGAAACCGTCGCTGCGGACCCGCGTGAGTTTCGAGTCGGGGATGACGCACCTCGGCGGCGGCAGTTTGGTGCTGGGGGACGACGCCGGCTTCGGCAAACGCGAAAGCATTGCCGACTTTACGCGGGTTCTGAGCGAAATGGTCGATGTGATTGTCGTGCGCTCGAAGAAACATCAAACGGTGGTCGATGTCGCTCAGTACGCCAGTTGTGCGGTGATTAACGGGCTCACCGACCTCGCGCACCCCTGCCAAGCGCTCGCCGACTTGTACACGCTCAAAGAACATTTTGGCGAACTCAAGGGCCTGAAGTTCGCGTGGGTTGGCGATGGCAACAACGTCGCCCGCAGTTTGGCCCGCGGCTGTGCAAAGCTGGGCGTGGAGTTCGCCATCGCCACTCCGAAAGGTTATGAGCTAGATGACGAGCTGTTCGCCGAGCTGAAACAAACCTGTCCCGGCGCCAAGTTTAGCGCCACGCACGACGCCAAGACCGCCGTTAAAGGCGCCGCCGCGATCTACACCGATGTCTGGGCGAGCATGGGCCAAGAGGCCGAACAGAACCAGCGCAAGGCCGATTTCGCCGCCTACCAAGTGAACGGAGACTTGATGCGTGCGGCGCCTAAAGACGCCGTCTTCATGCACTGCCTCCCCGCGCGTCGCGGCGAAGAGGTGACCGACGAAGTGATGGATTCCCACCAAAGCATCGTCGTCCCCCAAGCCGGCAACCGGATGCACGTGCAGAAGGGCATCTTGGTCTGGCTGCTAGGGCGCGCTTAGTCCGCTGTCGCGTCGCTCAATCGTTCACGCCAGAAGACTTCGGCGCGATCGTAGCGCTCCGAATCGCCGGGCGATTTCTGGCGGCGGTGAGCGAGCCAATCAAGGAAGAACTGCACGCTCCGCTTGCTGACGTACGGCTGGGAATCGACTTCGACATACCACGGCGCCGCGATCGCAAGTTGATACCGCTTTTGCTCGGTCGTCACCGCCCGAACGGTGAACCAGCCGCTCTGGTTGAACGTGAGCACTGGCAGTTGGCCTTTGTTTTTGGCCCAAGCGGCTAGCGGCGTAGCGCTCAAAACCTCCCCGTTTTGAATGCTCTCCAAATACTCTACCGGCGCGCGTGTCGCAAGATTCAGCCCGATGGCGACTTCCAGTTCCTCACCCTTCGCAACCGAAAACACATATCCCGGCGGCTGACCGTTAGCGCTCGGCCGCAGCAGCGGGCCGTTCGTCACCACAGTTCGACCCGCGAGCGCGACGTCCCACCACTCGCTTTCATTCGGTTTCACCGGTGCGAAGGCGTAAACGCAACTCGAACCCAACGGCTGACCAGAGTGCCCTGCGCCACTGCCAGCCAGCACCGGCATCCGCAGGCCCGCATTCAGCAGATGAAAATAAATCGCCTCACGCCACCGTCCAATTGCCTGCGGTCCAACGAAACTCTTGCGATCCACCGGAAAGGCCCCCGACCCTTCGATTCGCGACTTAGCGCTCGGCGCCATTGCCAACACATCCACCGCATCAACCGACCCTTCCGCCACCAACATCGGCAGATCCAATTGATCCGCCGACACACAATTGATATCCTTCCGCTCCGAGATAATCGGTTCCTGCGTCGCCCGCCGCGCAACATCCAACACTTTCGCCGGCAACTGCACATCGATGTCGGCAGCGTACCAACCTTCCTCGGCCAGGTTGGCGAACCGGGTAAATTCCACCACCTTTTCGTCCGCCGCGAACGGCTCGATCTCCAGCGAACCATTTTGCGTACGATACTCAGGACCCGCGTCGATCGTGAAGCGGTACTGCCCAACCGGCAACATCCAAGTCGCGGCGCCATCGACATAGAGCTGCCGGTCCGGCGTGAGAATGCCGAGCGATTTTCGCAGCATCGGTCGACCGTTGGCGGTGGCGAGTTCCACGCGGACGGGAATGGGCGCTTTCGTTTCGGCGTCGATGAAGCGGATAGCGAGCTCGCCGCCGGAGCGTGCCAGGGCGGGGCGGGCTAGGCCGCAAGCGGCAAGATACAGAATGATCGGAATTACCTGAGCGAAGTTCATAGCCAAAGTCTACGCTATGGATTTGCAGCCACAAATTTCGGAGAATTCGCCCGTTACCGCCGGACGAATCGGTCGTTAGAATACACCAACAGAATGGCCGCCGATTATTACGCCACGTTGGGAGTTGCCCGCACCGCCTCGGACGATGAGATCCGCCGGGCCTATCGCGACTTGGCCCGCAAGTATCACCCCGACTTGCATCCGGACGACGCGGGCGCCAAGAAACAGTTCCAAGAAGTGCAGCAAGCGTTCGAGGTGCTGAACGACCCCAAGAAACGCGAGCAGTACGACCGCTTCGGGCCCGGGTTTGAATCGATGCGCGGCGGGCCGGCTGGTCCAACGGGCGGCGGCCCGGGCGGCGCGCCGTTTGAGTTTGATATCAACGACATTTTCGGCGGCGGCGCCGGGGCCCAAGGTGGCGGCGGTTTTGCGGATCTGTTTCGGCACTTCAGCGGTGGCCGGCGCGAAGCCACCCGGCATACAGTGCCGCCGCAACGCGGGACCGACATCAAACACGAAATCACAGTTCCCTTTGCCACGGCAGTACTCGGCGGTGAAGCGGCCATCAGCATCCAACGCGCCGGCGGAAAAGTTGAAACGCTGCAAGTTCGTGTACCGGCAGGAATCGAGGATGGCAAGCGAATTCGGCTGCGCGGCCAAGGTAATCCCAGCGGCCGAGGCGGCGAGGATGGCGACATTCTGCTCACCGTCCATATCGCCCCCCATCCCGTATTCCGCCGCAGCGGAACGCGGCTCGATGTGACTGTCCCGATCACGCTGGCCGAAGCAATTGAAGGCGCAAAGATCGATGTCCCCACGCCGCACGGCACGGTTTCACTGGCCGTTCCGCCGGGAACTTCCGGGGGCAAGAAACTGCGGTTGAAAGGGCAAGGGATTCGCCCCGCAAACAAACCGGCCGGCGACTTGCTTGTCGAACTGCAAATCGTGCTGCCCACCGGACTATCGCCGGAAGATCAAGCCACGATCGCCAGAATCGCTCGCCGCTCGGGCGAAGATGCCCGGCGCGAGGTCCGGTGGTGAGCGGGTGGCACTGTCCGGCTTATCCGGCGGTGGGAAGAGTGCACCAACGATCGACGTCCGCATAGTCCGGGCATTGGCTCGGACCTTGGCACTCGAAGAGAGCTCGGCGGCTGTGATTCAGCTTCCAACTTCACCCGCCGCAGGCGGGGCGACGGTGGCCGATGCCATCAAACCGGTCACCACCGACGGAATCAGTGGCTCGGAGCGGGGACGGAAGTGGTGAATCAGATCGACGTGCAACTGCATGTCGTCGATGTAGCGCGAACGAGCGTCACGGCTGGTCAGCAATGTCGCTTCCAGTTCGGCGAACTCGGCGTCGGTGATGTAATCGTCCACCAGTGCGGAAACGAGCTCATCGACCCGATCGAGCAAGGTCAGCTCCGGGGTGGAATCATGGCGGTCGAATGAATTTTCAGACATAGTTTCGAACCCTTCGTGGGAAGCAGCTAGCCGCCTTGCTAACGTTACGCGGAGCAGGGACACACGGTTCAGTAGGCCGGGGCCGACTGACCGAAAAACTTTTCGACGAACAAACGTTGTCGCTTCGGTGGCCGCGGTAACGCAAACACATCAGCCAAGGCAACCAGCATCGGAGCGACCACAAATTGGACGCGCTCGCAGCTGGAAGCTTTGCACTAAAAACGTTTACGCTAGGGCCACCGTGGTCCTGGGGCAGGCCGTCAGTCGAAGCCGGTTCCAAGGAAACCGTCGCCGACCAACGTGGACCGAGGGTGGGTCGCGGACGTGCTCACCCAGTCAACCCGGCGCCGCAACGAAAGCGGCACATGCCGGAACGACCAGATTAGGCGTCATAGCTAAATACCCTCAGAAGCGATAAAGTTTCGGTTCTGAGAGAATCGTCGCCACAACGCACATCCGCTCATTAAGTAAATGTCGCGAAAGGGGCAATACCGTTCGTTAATTTTTCGAGAAACGGCAAAATTCTGGAAAAAATAGCGAGACTTGGGGGTTTGCCGCGTTGTAACAGCTCGGTTTGGGCTTTCTGAAATGCAATTCCCTGTTAGCCGCACACTGCCAACCACTTCCAACCAGGCGGACGAAACGAATCAGCGGTGGTCCGCCGGTTGGCCCGCTGCCGCTGGCGAAACGCTGCTGATCGTGATGATCTTTTTCTGCCTAGCTGGCGATCCGCCGCCGGCCGTGAATGAAGCCCATTACCTCAGCCGCTGCCGACATTGGTGGAATCCAGAGTGGTGTGCCGGTGATTTTTTCCTCGAATCTCAGGAAGCTCATCCACTATTCGTCGCCTCTTGCGGCTGGCTAACAAAATTCTGTTCACTTTCCGCCGCCGCGTGGATCGGGCGGCTCGCGACCTGGCTCGCGATCGCGGCGGCATGGCGGCGACTATGCTGGCTAATCATCCCGCAGCGTGGCGCAGCGGTCCTGTCGGCAGCCGTGATGGCCGTGCTCATCCCGCGGACCGAGTTCGCTGGCGAATGGCTGATCGGCGGGTTTGAAGCGAAAGGGGTCGCCTACGCGCTGGTCCTGTTCGGACTGGGCAGCGCGCTGGGGAATAATTGGAATCGAGCGTGGCTGGCGCTTGGCGCCGGCAGTGCGTACCACGCGGTCGTGGGTGGATGGAGCACATTATTGTTATTCGCTGAGTGGGTACTGTGGAGGCGGTGTTGGAATGGATTCCGAAAGATGACGCTGGGGCTGGTCGGCGGCGGATTGTTAGCGCTTCTCGGAGTGCTGCCGGCGCTGCGCTTGGCAGCCAGCGCGCCGGTGGAGGTTGAGTTGGAAGCGAATGCGGTCTATGTCTTCGATCGGTTACCGCATCACTTGGCTCCGTTGAGTGAACCGGCAGAGTGGTTGGCCGAAAGGATTCCGCGGCACATAGTCGGGCTCGCGCTTTTCGCGAGTGGACTTGTAACGATGAGGCGACTGATGCGGCGGAACGAATTTGATGGAATTGATGTCGATCGGTTGTGGCAAATGTGTCGGTTCGCGGTGCTCGCGCTGGGGCTTTCGGTCATCGGGCTGACGATTGAAGCGATGCTCAGCGCGAAGTCGCAGTTGTTAGCGGCGGCGATTTTGAAATACTATTGGTTTCGGTTGGCGGATGTTGCCGTGCCGTGGGCGAGCGCGCTCGTATGGACGGCGATTGCCGTTGCGCTCGTCCGACAACGCCGCCTGGGCGGACTGACGCTGTTGGTTGTAATGCTCGCGCTGATCGGTTACGGAATTGGGAAACCGGCAATCGGGCGGATGCGGGCGCCAATTGCACCCGCGGATCGGGGCGTTCTCGACCCAGAGGCGTGGCAGGATGTCTGCGAGTGGGCCCGCACCGAGACCGAACCGCAGGCGCTGTTCCTCACGCCGCGTTCGGGCGTGTCGTTCAAGTGGCGCGCGGAGCGGCCGGAAGTGGTGAACTACAAGGACATCCCGCAGTCCGCGGTTGACATCGTCGAATGGCGCCGGCGGGTGCGCGCAATATATGGCGGGGTCGATCCGTTTGGCGCCCCTCTCCTCGTGGGCGATCTCGGCGAACTCGGCGGCCAGCACGTTGCGAACGTGGGGCGTGAGTTCAACGCCGATTACGCGATCGCCGGCGCGTGGAATCCGCTCAGTTTGCCGGTGGCGTATCGCAACCGCGCCTATGTGGTGTACGATCTGAGAAAGTTACCGACCCCAGAATAACCTTCACGCATGATGTCTCCCGCCTCGCTTTCGCTCAATCCGCAAACCCTTGCGGATCGCTTGGCGTGGGAAGGCGCGCGAAACTCGTTGCGGTTCAATCCCGAACTGGCGTATGGCCGCCATCGTGGCCCGGCGCCAACAACCGCACGTCGCGCGGCGGTGCTTATCGCGCTGTGGCGTGAAGCGGACGAGTGGTTCGTGGCGCTAACTCTGCGGCAAAGCAATCTGTCGCGCCATCGCGGCCAGGTGAGTTTCCCCGGCGGGTATATCGATCCCGGCGAGACGAGTTCCGTCGCCGCGGTGCGTGAGTTCTCCGAAGAAACGGGTTGCGATCAGATCCCGCAACTACTGGGATCGCTCCCCGAGTGCTACGTCTACGTGAGTGATACCGTGGTGACGCCGTGGGTCGGGCTGCTCACAATGCCACCGCAGTGGACCCCAAACCCCGCGGAAGTCGAGCGGATGATCACTGTTCCGGTCGGGTCGCTCGTGGGTGACAGTTTCATTCACAATCACACGGTCAAACGAGACTCGCTTGAGTTCACGGCGCCTTGTTATCGATTCGGCGACATTGACGTGTGGGGCGCCACGGCAATCATTCTGGACACATTTGTTTCAACGACCATTATTGACCATGAAGCCGCAGCTCACAGCCGTCACGTTTGATCTTGATGGCTTGCTCATCAATAGCGAAGACGTGTATCTCGACCTCGGCAACGAAATCTTGGCGCGGCGGGGGAAAACGTACGATGATGGCCTGCGCGACGCCATGCTCGGTCGGCCGGCGCGGGATGCGCTGCGGGCGATGATTGAGTGGCATCAGCTCTCCGACACCATCGAAGCGCTCGGCGCCGAATGCGATGAAGTGTTTTGGCAGTTGGCGCACAATCGGTTGCGGCCGATGCCGGGAGTTCTGGAGTTGCTCGACTTGCTCGACCAGCGCACGTTGCCCCGCGGGGTCGCCACCAGTGGATCTCGCGAGTACGCCGAGCGGGCGCTGTCCGAGATTGGCATCCGCAGCCGGTTTGACTTCGTGCTGACCGCCGATGATGTGACGCATGGCAAACCCGCGCCGGAGGTGTACCTGCTGGCAGCGCAGCGGCACGATGTGAACCCGGTTAACATGCTGGTGCTGGAAGATAGCCCCAATGGCTGCAAGGCGGGGCTGGCGGCAGGCGCCTTCACCGTGGCGGTGCCGAGCCCGCACACGTTGGGGAGCGAGTTTCCCGCGGTAGCGTTTGCGGCCGATACGCTGCGCGATCCGCAACTGCTGGCGCTGCTGGCGTGAGCGCTGGCGATCATGCGCATTCGGAGCAATCGCGCTCATCCCCGCCGGCAGCGCTGGCCGATGCAATCGGTGAGACTCTTTTCTCATGCCTCGACATTGCTTCCTCCACACTGGAGTGCTGCGCATGCGTACTGGACTTTTGATCGTGTTCGCCTTGATGACGCTGGCGAACATCGGCTGCCGAGCGTGTTGCGGCACCTGCCAGGACTACGCTTCGCCGGTGGCGAACTGCCAGTGCCAATCGTGCGGCGGAAGTGGGCGTGCCGGGTCCGCGATGCCGGGGTCGATGGTCGTCGCGCAGAAAGGTGGCGAGCAAGCGGCCGCGGTGGCTCAGCAGCCGGCGGTGAAGAAGTAAAACAACTCGGGGCGCCATGCCCACTAACTAACGCTGGTTGAATTCCGCGGGGTCGAACTCGTCGCGCGGCTGCGGTTTCTTCGCAGGTTTCACGGGGCGTAAGCGGACGCCGAATTGCGGGCGGGCGTGGTGCTTCGGTTCATTGGCGGCGGCCCATTCTTCGACTTCCCGCGCGATGCGAACTTCTTCGGCGGAGGTGAGCGGTTGTTCTTCGTACGCCGCGGGCTCAACAGCTTCATCACGACGTGGCGCCCGTGCCTTGGCGATCGTCTGCGGTTCTTTCGGCTGACCGGCGACACGATTCGTCCACGCTTCGATTTCTTCCCGCAGCGCGCCGCGGCGGCCGTCGAGTCGCGGCGTGAGTGAACCCGCGTGCGGCTCGCGCAGCGCGGCGAGCAGTTTACTGGCTTCGGGGTTCGTGCGATCGATTGCGGCGAGGACCGAGATCAAGTTCGCCGTCGTGCTGCGCTGGTCGGAGTTGCCGAAGAGCAGTTCGCGATGGAGCTCGAGTTGCTGACCGCCGCCAGGGCGGTGGCAACCACTGGCAGTGCAGTTGTTCACGAGGATCGGTTGCACGCGGCGGGTGAAATCTTCGACGACGCCGGGCGGGAGTGCATTGACTTGCGCGGCCTTGGCGATGCGTTTTGCTTCGGCATCGGCTGGTTGTGGCGCTGACTTCAGCACGGTTGGCGTCGGTCGTTCAGCGAGCGCGATGCGTCGCCGCAACAGTTCCACGCGGCCATCGGCCGGCGCTTCCTTGGTGAGTCCGGCGAGCAACTCTGTCGCGTGCGCTTGCAGGCTGTACCGCAGGCACCAGTCGGCGAGCGCGATCCGGCGGGGGATGTCATCTTCGGAGAGCGGCGCGAGGGCGGCGGCGTAGAGTTCTTCGAGTGAACTGGCGGTACGGACCACTTGAGACTTCGGCAAGTACCATTCGCTGCCTTCGCCCGTGATTCGCACGCGGTCGCCTTCCGGATGCAATTCGGCGAAGACGACGTTGCCGTTTTGCAGCTGAATGTAGGTTGGCTCAGCCGACAACGTCGGGCCGGGTAGCGCGAACAGCAAGGGAAGGGCGAAAAATGGGCGCATGGCGGGCGAAGGGTAGGAGCATTCGCGGCGGCGGTCAACCCTGGCGCCTGCGAACCCTGGCAAACGGGGCCGCTGGCGCCGTATATTTATTCTGTCATTCGGGCGACTTGCGCGAGGGTTTGGGGTGGCGTCCGCGGCTGTCGGTAATATGAAGAACGGGCGGTTGCGGGTGCTGTTTACCGGGCGTGTGCAGGGCGTGGGGTTCAGGGCGACTACCTGGGAGCTCGCCCGCGGTTACAAAGTGACCGGGTTCGTTCGCAACTTGCCGGATGGGCGCGTGGAGCTGGAAGCACAAGGGCCGCTCGGCGAAGTAGTGGGCCTGCTAGCGGCGGTGGAGGAGCGGTTTCGGCACAACATTCGGCAGCAGTCGCAGTGCGAGTTGCCGGTGGTGCAGGATGAGGTTGGGTTTGAAATTGATAGGTGACGCGATGCACGCTCCGCTAGCGCGTCGCGGCTAAACGGGATAATTGAGAATGATGTTGTTGCCACTGGCGAATTTAACGCTTTGGACCACGCCGATTTGGCTTATTTCGGTGGGGGTGACGTTGGGCGCTGCGGTGCTCGCGATCCTCTGGGGGCTCTTGTGGCTAGTAGCGCGGAAGCGCGCGGAAGAAGTGATTGCGCTGGTCAGCGAAGGCATTTTGATGCCCATCACGTACTTGTTCGGAGCGCTGATTGCGATTTGTTTGCTCGCGGCGCCACAGATGCCGGTGCGGCTGACGCTAGAGTCGCTACGGCGGCTGACTTCGGTGGGTGAAAGATCGCATTCGGTGGAAGTTCCGGCGCGCAGCGACGATTTTTCCGTACCAGTTGCGTTTAGCGCCGATGAATTGACGCACTACGATGTGGTGAGTGATCAGGACGTGCGACTTGCGGCGGAGAAGGGAGTGGGGTTTACGGCCCCCGTGGCGGTCGTGCGGGGCAGTGAGAAGTTCACTTGGACTCCCAAGAGCAAACTGCCCCGGGGCTTTCAAGGCAATGTGAATGAGGTGTTCATCACCAACGTGGGCGATGCGCCAGCGAAGGTGACCTTCACGTACGGCTCCGACGTGCGGATGCCACAGGCGCACCATATTCCCGTGGTCACGCTGTTCACGGTCGGCCTGTTTGTGGTGTATTTGGGCATCGCTTGGCTGGCGCCGGGGATTTCGAACATCGCGCTCGCCACGGCCAAGGAAGCAATCGGGCAACCATTGTTCTTGATTTTCATCGTGCTCGGCTCGGTCGCATTCGTCGTGTTCATTTATGTGCCGTACAACACCTTCGGCGAAGATGTGAAGATGCTGAAGGACTCGGGCTTGTCCACCATTTTGGTGCTGAGCATCGTCTTCGGGCTATGGACGGCGAGCACCTCGGTTGCGGACGAGATCGAAGGGAAGACCGCGCTCACAGTGCTCTCGAAGCCAATCAGTCGGCGGCAGTTTATTCTGGGCAAGTACCTTGGCATCCTGTGGCCGATTTTGCTGATGACGGTCATCTTGGGGGCCGTGCTGCTGACCGCCATCAGCTACAAGATGGTGTACGATTCGCGTGAAACGTCGAACCCCACGCCCGAATGGCAGCAGTGTTATGCGGAAGTAGCGCAGACCTCACCCGGACTCCTCTTGGGCTTCTTTGAAGCGGCGGTGATGACGGCGATCAGCGTGGCGATTTCCACGCGGCTACCGATGTTGCCGAACCTCATCATCTGCGGCGCCATCTATGTGATCGGCCACCTGACGCCGCTGATCGTGCAGTCGAGCGTGGGCAAGAACGAGTTCGTACAGTTCTTCGGCAAACTGCTGGCCGTGATTTCGCCGATGCTCGATAACCTGAACATCCAAGCGGCGATCGCGGGGGGTAAAACGGTGCCGTGGGATTACATTGGGCTCGCGGGGCTCTACAGCGCGATTTGTATTGCGATTGCGCTACTGGTGGCGCTGATCCTGTTTGAAGATCGGGACTTAGCGTAAATTGCCCCGGCTGCCAAAAACTTGGGCTAATCCGCACGCTATTGGCGACTTCTTGGCCACATACGGGACAGGACCAGCGCCGCAAGCGCCAAATTGCCACAAGCGCCACACCGGGTGGGAGTGGGGGAACTAGCGCGGAGGGGGCTCTAAGTCGCAAGCAAGGGGCCGGGCGGCCACTCAGCGCGACAGTGAATTAAGCCGCCACTCGGATGTCGGCGGGGTGGGCGAACATGCCGTGGCGGCCGGTGGCAATTCCGTCCCATTGGTGGCGGTCGACGCAGCCCAGAATGCGTTCGGCGATGGCGACCGCGTCGCGGCCGGCGGCGCCGGTCACCTGCGGGGGACGGTTCGTTCGAATCGCGGCGGCGAAGTCCAGGAGTTCTTGCTCGATCGCGTTGACGGCCGGGGCTTCTTGCGTTGACTTCTGCAGGAGTTCCCCGAAGAGATCGCTGCGGTACGCTTGCTTTTCGGCGGGTGAAAGATTTTCGACCACGAACGTCTGGGCGAGCACATCGGCGCGGGGGCGGATGAACGTCGCTTGACGGGTGGTGAAGTCAAGCGCCACCATCCCCGTGGCGGAGTAGCACTCCATCACGCGGCGCTGTTCGGGGCTGACGCGTGAAGCGCTGAGCTGGGCGACGCAGCCATTGGCGAACCGCAGTTCCGCAGTGACCAAGTCTTCATGGCCGCCGAGGACCGAAGCGCCAATCGCCGAGACGCCGATCACGGGCGAATCGACAATCGCGAGCGCGAGGTCGATGTCGTGAATCATCATGTCGAGGACCACGCCAATGTCGGTCGAGCGGAACGTGTAGCCGCTGTTCCGGGTGGCGCGTAAGAACTTCACATCACGCAGTTCGCTTTTTGCTAGACTCAGCACGGGGTTGAAGCGTTCGACGTGGCCGACTTGCAGCGTGAGCTCGCGCTCTTCGGCTATGGTGACCAATTCGCTCGCTTCGGCGGCGGTGGGGGTGATCGGCTTCTCAACCAGCACGTGCTTGTCTTGCGCAAGCAACGCCTTCACCACCACATGGTGCGTGCAGGTGGGCGTCGCCACCACGGCAGCGTCAATTCGGTCCAGCAGCTTGCGGTAGTCGCCCACTGCTTCGGTACCGACTTCCTGTGCAAGGGCGGTGCGGGCCGATTCCACGGGATCGACCACTGCCACCAGCTCGACGCCCGGCAGATTTTTCGCCAGCTTCGCATGAAACCGGCCCAAATGACCGGCGCCAATTACCGCTAATCGCAACGCACTCATGCAGCCCTCTTATGTTCGCGGCCGCGTCCGTGGCGGCCGACTTGTTGTCGTTCAATGAAGTCGAGCAACAGCTCGACACCCGGAAAGATTTGGTTCTTGCTTCGCAGCATCTCGGTGGTCGCTTGAAGGCCCACTTTCGAGCGATACAGCAGGCGATGCGCTTCGGCGAGCGCGTCGATCTCTGCCGCGGCGAAGTTTTTGCGTTTGAGCGCCACGATGTTGATGCAGCGTGGCCGTGCAGGCGAACCCTCGGCCAGCATAAACGGCGGCACATCGTGAATCACCCGGCTAATGCCGGCGATGAAGCAGTAAGCGCCCACGGTGCTATAGTGGTGCACGATCGCGCAGCCGGAGAGCGAAGCGTGATCGTGAACGTGGACGTGCCCGCCGAGCAGCGAGCCATTGGCGATGATGATGTGGTTGCCGAGCTTGCAGTCGTGGGCGACGTGCGAGTTGGCCATCAGGTAGTTGTGGTTGCCGATCCGCGTGACGCCATCTTCCTTTTCGGTGGCGCGATTGATGGTCACCCCTTCGCGAATCATGTTGCCATCGCCGATCTCCACCCGCGTGGGGCTACCGGTGTAGCTAATGTCCTGGGGTTCGCCGCCGATCACGCAGTTGGCGTAGATGGTGTTGTCCTGGCCGATGGTCACATGGCCCATCACCGTGACGTTATTCAGCAGCCGTGTGCCGCGGCGAATGGTGACATCGGGGCCGATCACGCAAAAGGGGCCGATCTCAACTTCGTCTTCAATGGTCGCCCGTGGATCAATCCAAGCGTTCGCAGCGGTCTTCGTGGCCATAGTTCGCAATCCTTTGCAAGCCTCTCGCGGGGGTCGCGAGTTCAGTGACTTTTAATCTTTCACCACAGAGGGCACGGAGAGAAAAGCACAGAGAGACACAGAGGAAGAGGGAGGAAGATGTTGGCGATTTCTCTGTCTTCTCTCTTCTTTTTTTCTTTTTTTCTCTGTGCTTCCTCCGTGCCCTCTGTGGTTAAGCTTTTCTTTGTTTCCTAAGCACTCTTCCGCTGAAAGCTTTGCTCGTCGGCAATCGCCAGCAGCGTTTCGACCAGGTCGCCGTTGAGGCGGTGGCCGCTGCGGCAGGCGACGATGTGGCCGACGAGGGGGCGGCCAGCGAGGGCGAGATCGCCCACCACATCGAGAATCTTGTGGCGGACGCACTCGTTTTCGTAGCGGAGTTCGTTATCGATTGGGCCCTGATCGCCGAAGATCAGCAGCTCTTGCGGCGAAACATGGGCGCCCAATCCTTGGGCCACCAGTGCGTCCGCTTCTGCCTTGAGCACGAACGTGCGCGCGGCGGCGAGGCCCAGCCGAAAGGCTTTCGGCGTGACTTCAACCACATGCCATTGGGTGCCGATCACCGTGCCGGCGCCGTAGTCGAGGCGGTACTCGATGGAGAGTCCGTCGCCAATCGGCGGGCGGGCTTCAATCCATTTCGTGGCGTCGCCGCAGCGGACAGGGCGGGTGACGACCAGCGGTTCAGTTTGTTCGGCCAGCGGGACAATGCCCGCCTCATCGAGCGCGTCGACAAAATCAATCGCCGAACCATCGCAGCCTGGCATTTCAGCAGCGGTGACGCCGACTTCGCAGTTGTCGATGCCGAGTCCAAATAGCGCGGCAAGGACATGCTCGACCATATCGACCGTTGCGCCCGCGGCGCCGAGTATCGTGCGCCGCATTGCCGTCTGACGGTAAGCTATCAGCGCGGGAATTCGCGGGGCGGCCGACAGATCGTCGCGTACGAACACCACGCCGGTACCAGCGTCGGCGGGGCGGAACTCGACCCGCACGTCGGCCCCGGACCAGTAACCCCGGCCAGCGACCGCCACGGAGCGAGCAATCGTATGTTGTAGACGCGAGCGCGCCATAATCTCACGGGTGTAAGGAGTGATGCCGCCGATTCTTTGGTCATTGCGGCTTGGTCATTGGTGCTTCGAATGACCAATAGCCAAGCCGCACTGACCAATGTCTCGAAGACCAGAAACTTCGCAGAGGGCTGCTGCAGGCGGCGACTCGTGGGGGGAAGACGAGTCGCCGCCGCAACAGCGGAACAAGACGTTACTGCTGCCGCGCAGTGGGCCGCGTGGCCGTGGCTGGCGGCGCCACGGCGCCACCCGCGGGCTGAGCAGCTTGACCACCCGCGCGAGCGTTCAGCATGGCCAGCACATCGGGAGTGATGTCGATTTGGTCCTGGTAGACCACCGGCTTGTTGATGGCGCGGAGAATGTCTTCCCGCACATTCGGATCCGGCGCTTCGCCGTTGAACCGCAGAACCAAGCCGATCTGCCGATTCTTGGCGTAGTAGGCGATCGCCTGATCGACTTCTTGGAAGGTGTCGTAATAGACCTTCGCTTCGCGCTCGAGGAAGTCTTTGCGGAGGCGGGTCATTTTGAGTTGGAACTGCGCCTTCTGCTGTGTGATCTGATCGTCGAGCGTGCTGTATTCGGGGGCGCCCGGCTTCAAGGCGCGAAGCTGTTCTTCGCTCCCCATGATCGCTTTGCGATCGCCTTCGAGTTGAGTTTCAATTTGCTTCATCTCGCCTTGCATGCCGTCCATGGTGGCGCGGAACTTGGCGTGATTCTTAAAGATGTAGCTGATGTCAACCACCCCGATGCCATGCTTCGAAGCATTGGCGCCGGCGGCGTTTTGAGCCCAGGCGGCTGGGGCCGCCAACAATAGTGCCGCGAACGCGGCAGCGAACAGAGTTCTCACAACTGCACTCCTTGCGGGACCTGGAGATCAGGAAGCGTGGTCATCCGTGACCAGCCATTTTGGGGTTACTACCCGGTCGGGCAGCGGGCGGCATTCTGAAAGAATCGCCACTTCACGTAAAGGGCAGAATTATGGGGGTGATAGCAGCAGTAGATTTAGTTAGCCGCGGGGCTCGCCCCCGCGTGTTTTTGTCGGTCAGTGGTCATTAGTGACGGGATTGCCGTGAAATCCTACTGACTACGGACCACTGACCAAATCGCGGGGGCGAGCCCCGCGGCTAACACTCTTGCGGCGGGCGCTCTTGCTGCGGGAGGGGCGCGCCGCTACCGTTCGTCGCGAAGTGAAAATCACCGAAACCGCTGGGCGCTTCCCCATGACCACTGCCACTCGCGTGCTGATTGTTGATCCGTCGCAAGAATCGCGCGAAGTCCTCTGCGCGCTGGTGGAGCGGATGGGTTGCCAACCGATTACTTCGGCTCGCACGGCGGAGGCCGTAGAATTAACACGTTCTTCACGGCCGCACCTGATTGTGTGCGATGAGGATGGCGATTTGTCACGCGATTCCACCGGGCTGGCCGAGCTCCAGCGTGCCGCGGCCCGCACAGATACCCCAGTCGTTCTGTTGGGGACGGTAAAATTCCCCCGATTGGCGCAGCATCCGGGCGAAGTCGTGGCAAAACCCTACCACTACGCCCCGCTCGTCCATAGAATTGAGGCAGCGCTGGCCAATCGCCGGGCGGCTGCCTAAAGTTCTTTTGGGGGCAGACCGCACGAAGAGCGGTCTCGTCGTGTGAGGTGTCGGCGGCCTCACGCCCCTCAACCATTCCGAACTCCTCTTGCTCTCGCGGCGAAGAAAGCCGCTTGGCGTGCCGTGCCTAGTTTGTTCGTCATTCAAGGTCGCGACCAAGGTCAGCGCTACGAGCTGTCCGAACCGCGCATTCCGATTGGTCGCACCAACGACAACGTGCTGCAACTGCACGATACCGAGGTCTCGCGCAAACACGCGGAACTGGTGCGCAGCGGCGATGCGTTTCTCCTGCGAGATTTGAACAGCTCCAACGGCACGTTTGTCAACGGCAAGCCGATTAAGGAGCGGCAGCTTGCCACGGGGGACCAAATTCAACTCGGCCGGACGCTGCTGCTCTTCACAGGAGTGAAGGAAGACGCCACGCTGCATGACTCCCGCGTGGATATCATCCCCGCGGCGGACGCACACAGTTCGCGCATTCTGCACTCGATCAGCCCCGCTGAAGGGAGCGATTTGCTCGCTACCCCGGCCGACCAAACGCAAAGTCCGTGGCTGGCCAAGGCGCGCAGCAGTTTGCAGGTGATGTACCACACGGCGATCGCGATTAGCCACACGCTGGACATCGACCAACTGCTGGCTCGCATTATGGACCTGATTTTCGAATGGGTCGAAGCGGACCGCGGCTGCATCATGCTGAAGGATGAAGAGACGGGCGCCCTCGCTGTGCGGGTCCGCCGTCAACGACGCGGCATTCGCGGTGATGAGCGGATTGCCATTTCGAAGACGATTCTCGATTACGTCGTGGAGAACACTGAAGGAGTCCTCACCAGCAACGCCGGCGAGGATGAGCGGTGGGACCCCGCCCAAAGCATCATGCGGATGGGCGTGCGGGAAGCGATTTGCGTGCCGATGAAGGGGCGTTACGGCGTGGTGGGGGTGATTTACATTGACACTTCGCTCACGCCGCAAATGGCAATGGAGCAAACCAAAAAGTTTAGCCAAGAACACCTGAAGCTGATGATCGCCATTGCCCACCAAGCGGCGCTCGCGGTCGAGGATACGTCGTACTACACGGCGATGGTGCAGGCCGAACGGCTGGCGGCGGTGGGGCAAACCATTGCCACGCTGTCGCACCATATCAAGAACATTTTACAAGGGGTGCGCGGCGGCAGTTACCTTATCGAACTGGGGATGCAGGACCACACCAAAGCGCTCGGCGGCGAAGAAGAGCCCGCCGGGCCAGTGGACGTGGATTCCGCGAAGAAGGCGATCGCCACCATGCGTAAGGGCTGGAGCATCGTCGAGAAGAACCAAGAGCGAATTTCCTCACTGGTGATGGATATGCTCACGTTCAGCAAAGAGCGCGAGCCGGAGCCGGAGCCCGCCGAGCTGAACGAAATGGTTTCGGACGTGGTGGAGCTGGCCGAGGCGCGCGCTAAAGAAGCGGGCGTGGAACTGGTGTACCGCCCCGGCGCGAACATTCCCACGCTGATGTTCGACCCCGAAGCGATGCACCGCGCGGTGCTGAACATTGTGGGCAACGCCATCGACGCCTGCGAAGGTTGCGCGACCTGCCGCGTGACGCTGCGGACGAGTATCGAAGAGGCCAAACGAATGGCGTACATCACGGTGGAAGACACCGGCATTGGCATCGAGAAGGACCACCTGGAACGCATCTTCACGGTGTTCGTCTCGAAGAAGGGGGGCCGCGGCACGGGATTGGGGCTGCCCGTGAGCCGCAAGATTTTGCAAGAGCATGGCGGCCGGATTCGGGTCGCCAGCGAAACCGGCAAGGGGAGCACGTTTACGCTGGAGTTCCCATTGGTGTTGCCGCCGGCGGAAGGTGAGCATGAGCATCATCACGACGTGCAAATGCCGGACGAAGCATTGCCGGGGGAAACGTACGTGCAGTCGGAAGCCGAGTCGGCGTAGCCACTATGAACTTCGCAACGGCTTGGCTGCGAACGATTGAAGTTCACCCGGAGCTCGGCTCCACGAACGATCGCGCTCTCGAACTCTGCGGCCAGCCCGATAAACTGCCGGCGCTGGTGGTGGCCGAGCGCCAAACGGCCGGTCGTGGCCGGCAGGGCGCCGTGTGGTTTGCACCGGAGGGTTCGCTCACGTTCAGCCTCGCAGTGCGGCCAGCGGCGTGGGGGATTTCGCTCGCGCAGTGGCCGGCGCTGTCACTCACCACCGCGATCGCCGTGGCCGACGCCGTTCAGCCGCTCCTGCCCGCGAGCATGCCAGCCCAAATCAAATGGCCCAACGATGTCTTCGTCACCGGTCGCAAACTGGCCGGTATTCTACTGGAATCGGCGCCGACCACGAGTGATGCGCTCGTGATCGGCGTGGGCCTGAACGTGAACGGCGCGCTGGCAAGCGCTGGCGAACAGGCGCCACTGGGCGTGACGCTGGAAGAACTCACTGGTCGAACGCACAGCATCGATGCGCTGCTCGAGAACTTCATCGCCGCGTTCGACCAACGTGCTGCACAACTTGGCGCGAGTGATGAAGAGCTAGCCGTCGAATGGAATCGCCAGTCGTTACTCACTAATCGAGACGTGATAATCGACCTCGGCGCTGAACGTGTTTCGGGGCGTTGCGTGGGACTCGCCAATAACGGCGCGTTACGGCTTGCGACGGCGAGCGGCGAGCGTGCGCTGCACTCGGGCGCCGTCGCGTCGTGGTAGCGCACCCTCGTCAGTAGCCGGACCGCCACGCGGTCCGCCGTCCCTCACGCCACCACATACCCCGCCGGCGCCCCCACAAACGGATTCCCTTTCTTCTCCGCCCCCACCGTGGTCGTCGGCCCGTGCCCCGGATAGATGATCGTGCTCTCCGGCAGGCGAAAAATTTTCGAGTGAATCGCTTCGCGCAGCGCTTCAAAATCGCCATCCGGAAAGTCGGTTCGGCCGACGCTTCCTTGAAAAATCACATCGCCGCTGATGCAATGCGTTTGGTCACCCTCCGTGAGGAGAAAGGTCACATGCCCCGCGGAATGGCCCGGCGTATCAATCACGCGGAACTCGAGGCCCGCCGCTTCGTAAACTTCCCCCTCTGCTAGCACTTGGTCGGCCGGGGGACTGGTGAAGTCAAACCCGTAGAGGCCGCTCAGATTCGCCATGGGGTCGAGCAGCTTGTGAGCGTCGCCTTTGCCGATCACCAGCGGGCACGCGGGCCACTTCGCTTTTAAGGGGCCGTTGCCGGCGATGTGGTCCACATGGCCGTGCGTGCAGAGGATCGCGGAGGGTGATAGCTGCCGCTCGGCCAGCGCCGCGACGATGGCGCTCGGCTGCATCCCGGGGTCGATCACGACGCAATCATTTCGGCCCGGCCGCCAAATGATGAACGTGTTTTCATCGAAGGGCATCGAGACAATTTTGGCGAACTGCACAGGTTGGGCCGACACGGAGAATTGCTCTTTCCCGGTTGGAATAAAATACCTACTATCCGCCCGGTGGTCCCGGCTGCTTTCCCCGGTGGTCCCGGAAACGGTGGGCGACTACAACTGTAGAGTACGTTTCTCGTTGGCCGCCGGCCACCCTGCCCTACCCTTACACCCGTAGCTAAGACTCACGGAGGAGCCTCCGATGCCCGCTCGCATGCTGAAACTTTCGGTATCCACCCTCGTTCTTGCCACCTGCGGCTTAGCGGCCGGCCAAACGGTCTCCAAGCCGGTCTACCGCGTCGCCGCCGAGCAAGCCACGACGGCCCCGGCGGCTGCTCCGCAGACGCAGCTCGTCTCCGCGACTGAGCCCACCAGCCCGTTCGATCTGACACTGGCCGAAGGCGAACACCCACTGATGCCCTGCATCCGCGTGGCGAAGGAAGGGTTGGCGGGCATTGAGGCGAATATCAAAGACTACGAAGCAACCTTCACCAAGACCGAACGCCTCGATGGCAAGCCGGGCGAACAGCAGCAAATTTTGCTGCGCGTGCGGCATGAACCCTTCAGCGTGTATATGAAGTTCATCACCCCCTATCCCGGTCGGGAAGCGCTGTACGTGGAGAACCAAAACGACGGGAACCTCGTCGCGCTCGACAGTGGCTTCAAGCGGCGGCTCGGCAAGATCAATCTCGATCCCAACGGCATGATTGCCATGCGCGGCCAACGGTACCCCATTACCAAGTGCGGCATTCGCAATCTGACCGCGGAGTTAATCAAGATCGCCGAGAAGGATGTCCAGTACGGCGAGTGCGAAGTGAAGTACAACCACACGGTGAAAATCGCCGGCCGGCCGGTGACCATGATGGAAATTACCCACCCCACTCCGCGCAAGAACTTCCGCTTCCACAAGGCGCGGATCTTCGTCGACCACGAACTGAAGATTCCGGTGATGTTCGACGCCTACACCTGGCCGCAAGAACCGGGTGGCCAGCCAATCCTGGAAGAGCAGTACATCTACACGAACATCAAGCTCAACAACGGCTTCACCGACGCCGACTTCAGCCCGGATAACCCGAATCTCTTCAAGTAGAAGTACTCGGAGCACGGGACTTCGGTCCCGTGCTACTCAGCGCTAATCGCGTACAGCGCCTGATCGGTGCGCAACAAGAGTTCGCCATCGACCACCGCGGGAGTCGCCATGATGCGACCATCGAGTTCGTTCTGCGCTAGAATCGTGGGCTCTGCCTGCGATCCATCGAGAATCGTCGTGACCCCCTCCTGACTGAAAAAGTAGAGCCGGTCGCCAATTGCGAGGGGGGAGGCGGAATACTTGCCGCTCATCCGCTTCTGCCACAGGCGTTTGCCGGACGGGGCTTCGTAGCACACCGCCACGCCGCCATCGCTGATCGTGTACAGCCGGTTGCGATGCACGAGGGGCGACGGCATGGTGGGCGATTGGCGTTTGGAGCTCCAAACTTCGGCATCGGCCGTGATATCGCCAGCACCGTCCAGCCGCACGGCGACGGTCCGCTGATCGCCAAAACCGGTAGCAAAAAAGACGAGCCCGCCGTGATGCACCGGCCGCGGAGTGATGGAGAATCCACTCCCATGATCGTGCCGCCAGTTTTCTTTCCCCGATGCAGGATCGTAGGAGACGAGCCATTGGGCGCCAGGGATAATCACTTGCCGTTTACCGGCTACGGTCAACGCCAGCGGCGTGCAATACGACTTCCGCATATCAGGGTTTTGTTCTCGCAAAGGTGGGCGGGGGGTTTTCCACAACAAGTCGCCCGAATGTTTGTCGAGCCCTGCGACATACTGCTGGTCGGCGCCGTCACACGTCAGCACCAGCACGTCACCCTCCAAGAGCGGCGAGCTCCCCGGGCCCACATAGTGATTTAGCGGCAACTCTTGCCGCCACAGCACCTCGGCCTTTTGCGTATCGACGCAGCACACCCCATAGGTACCGAACCAACAGTAGAGCCGGCCAGCTTCAATCACTGGCGTGGGGGAAGCGTAGCTATTGAGCGCATGAATCGGATCGACTTTCTCCGGGGAGAACAACTCGATGTCGTGCAGAATCTTGCCCGTGGTGCGATCAACGCAGACGGCCCGGAGCGAAAGTTCGGCCGCTAGTTGATGCGTGTCCGCGTTCGGAATCTTGGCCGCTTGCGCGCGGCGTTCGTCTTCACTCGCGGCGACTTCAATCGCGGTGGTGAGCCAGATCTGGTTCCCTTCGACCACCGGCGACGACCACCCCCGCCCCGGGAGCGGCGTTCGGAAGCGGATATGCTCTGTCTCACTCCATGCGAGGGGCGCTTCGCCAGCGACGACCCCTTCGCCACCTGGGCCCCGAAACTGCGGCCACTCGGCTTCAGCCAAGGCGAGGGATGAAAGTAGACAAAGCACGTAGAGCGTTCGGAGCATGTAAATGGTCTCGATGAGAGTGGGTGAAAGTTTGTGTTTAACCGTCAGCCGGAAGAGTACGCAATCGGACTGCGTACGCTTCCGGCTGACGGTTAGACGATTGTGCGCTCCGCGATCGTGTCGCGACTAACGTTTTTTGGTGGTTAGTTTGCGGCCGGCTTTCGCTTCATGGTAGCGCGGGTTGTCGGCTTGGCCGGTCATTTCATACAGGAATCGGCTCGGCAGCGTATCGCGTGGTTTGCCCCATTTTCGCCGGGTAAGAGCCAATGACAAGGTGAGGCGTTCGCGCGCGCGGGTCACCCCGACGTACGCCAAGCGGCGTTCTTCGGCAATTGCCGTTTCGCCCATTTCCAGCGAGCGATGGTGCGGCAGGATGCTTTCTTCCATGCCCACCAGATAAACGTGCGGAAACTCGAGGCCTTTGGCCGCATGCAGCGTCATGAGCACAATGGCGTCGCGCTCCAGCTGGGTCTCTTTGTCTTCGCTATCCTCCCGACCGCCAACCGCGATTTCGTCCATGAAGTCGCCGAGCGTTTCGACAACGTTAGTCTGTTTTCGACGGCGTTCTTGAAACGTGGCGGCGGCGCTTACGATTTCCGACAGCGCTGCCGTGCGGGCGTCGCGTTCTCCCGAATCGGGGTAAAGCCGCACCAGCTCCGAACGATAGTTCGATTGGTCGATCACCCGCTCGACCAGCGCGGCGAGGGTCTCGCCATCCGGCGCATGCTGCCAATGACGCACCATGTTGACGAGTTCTTTCACGCCTTTTTGTGCCGCATCGCTCACGCCGGCAATTTTGTCAACCTCGCCAAACACGCGCCACAGCGGCAAACCTTTGCCGACGGCCGTTTCCATCAGCCGTTCGCGGGCCGCATCGCCAATGCCCCGCGGGGGCGTATTAAGGATCCGCAATAGCGCCGGTTCATCATCCGGATTGGTGATGAGTTTTAGATACGCCAGCACGTCTCGCACCTCCCGCCGGTCGTAAAAGCTCATTCCGCCGATCAGCACATACGGCAGTTGCTGGGCGCGGAGTTCTTGTTCGAAGGAGCGCGGCTGTTCGTTGGTGCGGAAAAGGATCGCGATATCCCGCGGCCGCAATCGCGCCGGTTCTGGCGTGTGGCCCCGTTCGCGCATTCGCGCGTACTCCTGCGGCGTGAGCCAGCCGCCAGCGGCAAGCTTTTGCCTAATATCGGCGACGACTTTCTGCGCCTCTTCCCCTTCGTCCTTGCACTGCATGATGCGGGGCCGCTCGCCCCCTTCCCGGAACGGCCGCAGCACCTTGTCGTGCCGCTCCTTGTTAAACGCGATCAGCGTGTTGGCGTATTCGATGATCGGGCTCAGCGAGCGGTAGTTGTCCTCTAGCCGGACCACTTTCGCTTCGGGCCAATCGTGCTTAAACCGCAGGATGTGCGTCACCTCGGCGCCGCGCCAGGCGTAAATCGATTGGTCATCGTCCCCCACCACGCAGAGATTCCGGTGCCCCATCGCCAACCCGCGGACAATTTCGTACTGGCTGTGGTTGGTATCTTGATACTCGTCCACCAGCACATGGTCGAATCGCCCCGCCTCTTCCCGCCGCACGGTGGGAAACTTGGCGAAGAGCTCCTCGGTTAAGAACAACAGGTCATCGAAGTCAACGACCCCGGCTTTCTTCAAATTATTCTGGTACCGCCGATAGGCGATTGCTGCCAGGTGCTCGCGATCGCTCGCCGCTTCGCCCGCAACTTGATCGGGCCGAATCGACGCCATCTTCCAGCGGCTGATGATCGCCAGCAGATCGCCCGGCTTGAGCGCTTCGGTCGGCGCCTTGATCTCGCGCAGCGCCGCGCGGGCTTGGCTTTCCTGATCGCTGCGGTCCGCGATGCTGAACCGTTCCGAATAGCCCAGTTTCTTGATGTGCCGCCGCAGCACCCGCACACAGAGGGAGTGAAACGTGGAGATTTCCGGCTTGGGCACGTCCGCTTTGGCCTTCGCTCGCCCCTTGCCCTTGAGCAACTCGAACGCCCGCTCCTGCATTTCCCCTGCCGCTTTGCGGGTGAAGGTGACCGCCAGGATCCGCTCCGGTTTGATCCCGCTGCGAATGAGCTCCGCAATTCGGAACGTCACCACGCGCGTTTTCCCGGTCCCCGCCCCGGCCAGCACCAGCAGCGGCCCGCGGAGCGTTTTAACCGCGTCAAATTGGGCAGGATTGAGACCGTGGGCCATCGGGGAGGGGAATTGGGATTTAGTATTTGGGGATTGGGAATTAGGGCTGAAACGTTTAACATACGGAGTCTGACAGCGTTTCGGGTAGGTCTGCAATCCTCGACCTCTGGGTTGGCCCCGAAAAGCTAGCGAGACCCATTTTCGAATCCCCCGATCACCCTTCACTGATCACCGATCACCACCTCCGCATGGATTCCAAACACCGTCACGAACTGCAAGAAAACGTTCTCGCCAGTTGGCTGCAGGACAAGCTCGAGAGCACGCAGGCGCAACTTCCCGTGATCGCCGCGGGCGTGGTGGCGGCCATTGTGGCGTATGCGGGCTGGTCGCTGCTGGCTCAAACGAGGGAATCTGGCCGGGCCGCGGCGTGGGAAAACTATACGCTGGCGATTGAAACCGGCACGCCGAGCCTGGAAATGCTCGACCTGGCCGCCGACGACCCCAACCCCGAGGTTGCGAACCTCGCCCGCATCACCTGGGCGGATGGGCAGTTGCAGCAAGGCTCGGCGAAGTATTTCTTCGATCGCGCCGGCGCCAATCAAGCCCTCGACAAAGCTCAAGAGGCGTACGACAAACTGCTCAAGTCGAGCGACCCGGTGATGGTCAACCGAGCCCGGTTTGGGATCGCCCGCATTCAAGAAATCCGCGGCGAAGTGGACGAAGCGCTCAAATCGTACGAAGGGGTTACCGGTTCGCTGGGCGAACTGGCGAAGGAGCGCATCGAAGTGCTGAAGTCCGACACCGCCAAAGCCGATTACGCGTGGCTGGCGACCGCCGAACGGATCGGCCCCGCGAGCACCAGTGATCCCACCCAGCGCCCCGCCGCCACGCCGGATGACATTAAGCTGCCGGAAGCCGAAGCGTCGCGCGATGAAACGCTTGACGACATCTTGAGTTCGGCCGGGCTGAACGACGAGGCCAAGGCGGCGGACACCGTTCCAACCGACGGCGGCAAACCCGCCGGAACCGAAACGCCGGCTGTTCCTGCAACAGAACCCGCCGAGCCCGCGGAACCGGCTGCCCCATAATAATACGAATTGCGTCTGCAATGATCGACAGCTCGGACGAAAGCCGTGCGTTTCCGTTCGCGGCTGCCGTCGACGCCACCGACGCCGGCAAGCGGCTCGACGCTTGGTTGGTCGCCCAGTTCCCGCAGTTCAGCCGCAGCCATTTACAGCGCGCGATCGATGCGGGTCTCGTGCTAGTCGGCGGCGAGCGCCGCAAGACCGCCTACAAACTGCTGGTTGGCGAAGTCGTCGAAGTCCAATCGATCGACGCCCCGCGCCCGGGCCCCACGCCGCAGGCGATTCCGCTTTCGATTCTTTACGAAGACGACGACCTCGTGGCGGTCGATAAACCGGCCGGCATGGTAGTCCACCCGGCTAAGGGACATTGGGAAGGCACGCTCGCGAGTGCCTTGGCCCATCACTTCGGCAGCCAGCTCAGTTCCACAGGCGGGCCGACGCGGCCGGGGATCGTTCATCGGCTCGATCGCGACACCAGCGGCGTGCTGGTCGTCGCCAAGCACGACCAAGCTCACGACCGCCTTGCGGCGCAGTTCAAAGATCGCACGGTCGAAAAGGAGTACTGGTGCATCGTCCACAATGTGCCGGACCGCGATGCCGACGTGATCGACGCCCCCATCGGCGCCCACCCGCACCAGCGCGAGCGGATGGCGATTCGCGCCGATCATACTACCAGCCGGCCCGCGCTCACCAAGTATGAAGTGATCGAAAGATTCACCCGCTTCGCACTCGTTCGCGCCCTGCCGAAAACGGGCCGGACGCACCAGATTCGCGTCCATCTCACCTACGCGGGCTATCCAATTCTCTGCGATCGGCTGTATGGCGCCCGGGCCGCCCAGGTGACGGCTCGAGAACTTTCCTCAACCGGTGACGACACCGTCCTCCTCACCCGCCAAGCGCTCCACGCCCATCGGCTGAAAATTACGCAGCCACGCACGGGCGAACCATTGGAGTTCAAAGCCCCCCTCCCGCCGGACATGCTTGCGGTAATTCACTGTTTGCGGGCGGGCAATCGGGCGGTACGATAGCGCGTACTGCGGGGGGCGCCGTCGTCCCGCGCAGCTTGATTAAAGCCCTCTGCAGCCGCCTGGTGCCCAGCAGTAGCCCGCTTTTTACTGCCGCCTTTTGAGAGAATAGGAGCACGAGTGATGGGAATGTTAAGTGAGTTCAAGGCGTTCGCAATGCGCGGCAACGTGGTCGATTTGGCCGTGGGGGTCGTGATTGGCGCCTCGTTCGGCAAGATCGTCACGGCGCTGGTGGAGAAGATCATCATGCCCGTGATTTCGGTTATCACGAGTAGCAAAAATTTCGCCTCACGATCCTACAAACCTGAAATCCCAGGCATCGATCCTGCATTTTTGCCCGAAATTGGTTGGGGCGCTTTCGTCCAAGCAACGATCGATTTTATCATTGTGGCGTTCGCGCTCTTTCTGGTTGTTAAGGCCATCAACTCGATGAAAAAGACGCAAGTAGCTGCCCCCACCCCTCCGCCGGAAGAGGTGGTGCTACTGCGTGAGATTCGCGACGCACTCAAGAAGTAATTATAGGAATTCTAAGCGCAGATGGACGCTGATCAACGCAGGTAACAGCAATCTGCGTTCATCCGCGTCCATCTGCGGTTAACTCTTTAGAGTTTCCACGGTTCACGCATTTTCGGCGCGAGCAAAGCATTTGCTTCCGCGAGGCTTGCCGTTTCCGTTACCGGGTCCCAACTGAAGCCCTTGCCGATTCGCATTGCGATGTTGTTCAGGTGGCACACGGTGGCCGTGCGATGGCCCGCCTCGACAGGTGCGATCACCTTGCCCTTGCCGAAGACCGCGTCCACAAAGTTGCGCCGGTGAGCGGCGTGGTCTCCTGCTGGCGGCAGCGAGATTCCAGCGAGCAGCGACGCCGGCTCCGCCACCAAATCGGCGCCGTGAACCTTCACAAACAACTTGCCGCCCTCTCCTTCGAACTGAACGCCGCGCTCTCCGCTGTTCGTGCCGATCATCCGCAGGCCATTTGCATAGCGGTTCTCAAACTCGAAGTTGATAAACGCATCGTAGAAGTTGCCCTGCGGATGTTCGCCATGGGCCTTGATCTCCACCGGCCCGGTGTCATCGAGCCCGAGAATCATGTGTGCCAGGTCAATCACATGACAGCCGCGGTCGGTGATTTCGCCCCCGCCGTAGGCGCTGTGGAATCGCCACCAGAAATGGCACCGCTTGGGGTTGTAGGGGCGGCTGGGCGCCGGGCCAAGCCAGCGGTCGTAGTCGAGCCCCGCCGGCGGATCGCAATCGGGCGGCGGCGAGGTGAAGTTAGCCACTTCTTGCAAATGCGGATCGGAGTTCGGTAGCTGAATGCGGACCGTATGAATCTTGCCCAGTTTCCCCGCGGCGATCAGCTCCTGCGCGGTGCGCGCCCCGGGGTTTGACCGTTCCTGCGAGCCCGTTTGCAACACCACCCCAGCGGCCTGCACCGCGTTGGCGAGCGCACGCCCTTCCGCAATCGAATTACACAGCGGCTTCTCGCAATAGACATGCTTCCTCGCTTTCGCCGCGGCAATCGCGGCGAGTGCATGCCAATGGTCGGGTGTCGCGACCACAACCGCATCAACATCATCCCGGCCGACCAGCTCGCGGAAATCAGGAGTGGCGAAGCAGTCAGTTGGCGACTTGGCCTGCGCCGCTTTCAGGTGTGATTCGTCGACATCGCACAGTCCCACCACCTGCACGTCCCCTTGCTGGGCGAACCAATCGAGGTGCCCGCTGCCCATGCCACCGAGGCCGATGAAGGCCACGCCCAGGCGTTCGTTCGCGCTCGCGCCGAAGCCCGCGCGACTCAGCGCTAACGATGATGCGAGGGCGGCTGAGCTCTGCAAGAAAACGCGTCGCGAGTGCGTGCCGGTGATCATGTTGATGTGGCTCCGAGCGAAGAGGGATGAGATGCTTGTCCGCAGTATACCTGAAACCGAGCGCTGCCCAGAACCCAGGCATCGTGGTTCGCGCTTGCCGGAAAATGTCCTGCGCTACTCAATTTCCGGCCCGCGGCGTTCCCGGCCGGCCGCAATCCGCACTTTCCGGCCCTCGAGCACAATCCGCCCCGCCGCCAAGTGACGTAGCACGTTGGGGTACGCTTCCAGTTCGGCCGCAAAGACCCGCGAGGCCAGCGAGTCCGGCGTGTCATCATCAAACACCGGCACCGGTTGCTGCCAGATGATGGGCCCGTGGTCGTACTCGTTATCGACAAAGTGAACCGTCACTCCGGTGATCTTCGCGCCGTACTTGAGCACCGCTTCATGCACATGATGTCCGTACATCCCGTGCCCACAAAACGCGGGGATCAGCGAAGGGTGAATGTTTACCACCCGCCCCGCGAAATCCTCCGGCACGGGCGCGAACTTGAGGAACCCCGCCATTACGACGTAGTCAACCTCCGCGGCGCGACACGCCGCGAAGATTGTTTCGCCGTACGCGGTGTCGCTGGCGGAATCACTCCGCTTCACCACTGCGGTGGGAATTCTGGCAGCGCGGGCGTGATTGAGTCCCGTTGCCTTCGCGCTGCTTGAAATCACGAGACGGATATCGACCGGCAATCGGCCTTCGGCCACGAGACCGATAAAGTTCTTCAGAGTGCGCCCCGAACCCGAAATCAGCACGCCGATTTT
The DNA here is from genome assembly GCA_022841705.1 of Pirellulales bacterium. Classification (GTDB taxonomy): domain Bacteria; phylum Planctomycetota; class Planctomycetia; order Pirellulales; family Lacipirellulaceae. The sequence continues at coordinate 456,600 of JALHQZ010000001.1, read as the reverse complement.
CAATGGTGTCGTCATGCTCGATCTCTCGATAGCCGGATCGCCACCCGATCCGACTATTGAACTTGGTTTCTAAGCGCGACGCACGAACACGTTCACCGAGTGCTCGCCGAGCGTTGCGACAACTGAATCGGCGTCTTGAAGCTTTCCAATACTAAAACGATCTGCCAGTGTTTCTGCGGAAATGTACTCGCTGTATTTATTCAGTGCGGACAAGCACTCGGCGGAGTTCGATTCAACCCCCACCTCAATCCGATCCGTAAACTCCAGCCCCAGTTCTTTCCGGCGGTCTTGAATCACCCGCACCAAATCGCGGGCGTAGCCTTCGGAGACCAGTTCGGGCGTGAGCTCCGTATTGAGCACCACCACCACGCCTTGCTCGCTCGCCGCGGCCCAGCCTGGTTTGGCGGTGAGGCGGACTTCGAGTTCTTCGCTGGTGAGTTCCACCGTTTCGCCATCGAGTACAACCTGCACGGCGCCGTCACGCTTTAGCTTCGCCATCAACTCCGCGCCATCGCACGCCGCGAGCGCCGGTTTCACCAGTGGCATCCGCTTGCCGAGTTTCTTGCCGAGCAGTTTGAAGTTCGGCAGCACTTCGTAATCGACGTACTTTTCGGGCGATTGGCTGAACTCCACCAGTTTCACGTTCAGCTCATCCGCAATCACGCCCGCATGTTCTTCCAGCCACGCCTGATGCACGGGATCCGCCAGAATCACCTCGACCCGCGCTAGCGGTTGCCGCACCTTCAGGTCCGCCCCGCTCCGCGCGTTCCGCCCCAGTGACGCAATGAGCCGCACAGTCCGCATGCGCTCCGACAAAACTTCGTCAATCGCCGCAGGCTTAGCGCTAGGATAGTCGCAGAGATGCACGCTCTCCGGTGCCTCGCTCCCCAACCCCTGCCGCAGATTTCGCCACATCGTCTCCGCCAAAAACGGCGTGAACGGCGCGATGAGTTTCGTGGTGGTCACCAAGCACTCGAATAGCGTATCGTACGCCGCGATCTTGTCGGCCGACTGTTTATCGCTCGCCCAAAACCGATCCCGATTCCGTCGCACGTACCAGTTGGAGAGCGCATCGACAAACGCGGTGAGCGCCCCACACGCCCCGAAATTGTCGTACGCATCCATCCGCTCGGTGACGATGGCGACCGTGCGGTTGAGTTCGCTCAGAATCCAGCGGTCAATTTCTGCTTGCTGCCCGCTGCCTGCTGCCTGCTGCCCACTCGGCTTCCAGCCATCAATGTTCGCATAAATCACAAAGAATGAATAACAATTCCACAGCCGCAACAGAAACTCGGGGATGCTGTCCTTGATCGCCTGCTCGCTGTAGCGGATCGAGGTCCACGGTGGTTGGTTGGCGAACAAGTACCACCGCAGCGCGTCCGCGCCGTACTTGTCGAAGATTTCGCGCGGCTCGCGGTAGTTCCGCTTGCTCTTGGACATCTTCTGCCCATCTTCGCCGAGCATGAGGCCGAGGACGATGCAGTTCTTGAACGGGTGCGGGTAGGCTGTTGGCTGCTGGCTGTTGGCTGTTTGCGCGGAAGGCGCAGCCACTGCCTGCTGTCTGCTGCCCTCTGCCTGCTTCTCCCCCCACAACAACGTACTGATAGCGAGTTGGCTGTAAAACCACCCGCGAGTTTGATCGATCGCTTCGCTGATGAAGTCGGCCGGAAACTGGCTCTTAAACTTTTCAGCGGCGCTGCCGGTTGGTTCGCCGCGGTAGCCCCACTGGGCGAAGGGCATGGCGCCGCTGTCGTACCAGCAGTCGATCACTTCGGTCACACGCTTCATGCGCGCGCCTTTGGAGAACGGCGAATCGTAAGTCACCGCGTCGATGTACGGCTTGTGAACTTTCAGGTCTTCCGGCAGCTCGGGGTTCGCCTGCTTCGCCGCGGCCCACACCTCGGTCCCCGTCACGCCCGGCTTCGCGAGCAGCTCATCGTACCCGCCGATTGCCTCCTGCTTTCCCGTCTCCTCGCATTGCCAAATCGGGAGTGGGGTGCCCCAGTAGCGCTCGCGGCTGAGGGCCCAGTCAACGTTCGATTCCAAGAACTTCCCGAAGCGGCCGTCCTTAATGTGTTCCGGCAGCCAGTTGATCTCCGCGTTGTTGCCGAGCATCTGCGGCACAAACTGACTTGTTTTGATGAACCAACTCTCGCGCGGATACTGAATCAGCGGATCCTCCTCCGCCCGCCAGCAGAAAGGGTAATCGTGCAGGTACTGCTCCTGGTGATAGAGCAAGCCGCGTGACTTGAGATCGCGGATGATGTCCTTGTCGCAGTCCTTGACCCAGCGACCACGGACGAACTCGGGCGCTTCGGCGGTGAATTTGCCATCGGGGCCGACGCAGTTGATGAGTTGCGGAATATGACTGGGTTTGGCTGCAGCTTGCTCTGAGACGAGGACTGCGTAGTCAACTTCACCGAATGCTGGAGCCTGATGAACGATACCCGTTCCACTGTCGGTCGTGACAAACTCGGCCGGCACGACATACCACGCTCTCCACTTAGCCCTTTTGAAATAGGAAATGTAGGGAGGCAGATATTGTTTGTTTAACAACTCACGACCAGTGATTGTTCCGACAACGTTTAGCGAGCGCTTCAACTTGTTCGCGATCGTCTCGACCAAGGCCGTCGCGATGATGAGCTTCTCAGAAGCACCTTCGTGAGCGTCTACGATCAAAGCGTACTCAAGCTCTGGGTTGACCGCGGCGTATTGATTGCTCGGCAACGTCCACGGCGTCGTCGTCCACACCAACAAGTTGGCGCCGTAGAGCGGATCGTTTTCTTCCACGTTCACCAGCAGGAATTTCACATACACACTCGGATCCGCCACCTGCCGATAGCCTTGCCCCACTTCGCCCGCTGATAGTGCCGTGCCGCCTTGCGCCCACCACCACACAATCTTGTGGCCCTGGTACAACAACCCACGGTCGTAGAACTGCTTGAGACTCCACCACACGCTCTCGACAAAGCTTTGATGGTACGTGACGTACGCCTCGTCGAGGTTCACCCAGAAGCCGAGCCGTTCGGTCAGGCGGCGCCATTCCTGCATGTAGCGCCACACGCTCGCTTGGCACTTTTGGATGAAGGGCTCCACGCCAAACGCTTCGATTTCGTCCTTCGAGTGGATGCCCAGCTCCTTGCAAACCTCCACTTCCACCGGCAGGCCGTGCGTGTCCCAACCCGCTTTGCGTTCGCAGCGGAACCCGCGCATGGTTTTGTAGCGCGGGAAGACATCTTTGATGGCCCGCGTTAAACAGTGCCCCGGGTGCGGCATCCCATTCGCCGTCGGCGGACCTTCATAGAAGACAAAGTCCGGCGCCCCAGCGCGCTGGGCGAGCGACTGCTCATAAACCCGCGCCTCCCGCCAAAATGTGAGCACCTCTTCCTCGAGCTTCGGAAAACTCACCGGGCTGGGAATCGGGTCGAACATCACTGGCGAAAGAAGGATCGGGGACTCGGCCGCTTTTCTATGAAAACTGCGCGGATGCGGCGGATACGCGCGGATCAATCGGTACTTAATTCAACGCCTGACAACAAGACAGAACTAAAACTGAAGTAGTTCAGAAGATTTGAATTGCGACAACGCTTAGCGACAGATCAGACAATTCCGCGATCATCCGCCGCATCCGCGACAATCAGCGTCCCCTATTCTGTGCCCCGGTGATCAGGCGTCGTCAAAGTCGGGATCATCGTGGAACTTATCCCCGTCCTCGGCTTCATCCTCATCGGGCGGGAATTCGTCGGCGTACTGATTGTTGCCAAAGTCGTCGTCCCAGTCTTCTTCGAAGTCGTCGTCAAAATCGTCGTCGAAGTCGTCGTCCTCGAAGCTGTCGAACGGGTCGGTCGAGCCCTTCGACAGGGGCGACTGCTCGATCGCTTTACGCAAATCGAGCTCCAGCGGCAGCCCGATATCGCGGTCCGGATCGTCGGCATCAAATTCATCCTCGGTCGACTCCTCTTCCTTGTCGTCGTCCTCATCGTCGTCGAATTGACTCATCGCCGCCGGTGCCTCGCGCTGCTATACTCGGTCGATTGAAAATCGCACAAAATCGCCGTAAATCCAGCCCCGATTGTGCGTTACGACGATTGCGATTGTCAAGGCGGCGGGATAGGGCTATCGGCTATCAGCGATCGGATCTCAAGCAAGGAAGAGATCATTACTCGAAAGCGAGAAACAGGGGCGATTCATTCAGCTTTCACAATGACATAGGCGACTCACAATGGCCGACAGCCGACAGCCAATAGCCAACAGCCCTTCTCAACTTGACGTCATCGCCGTCGGCGCTCATCCGGATGATGTGGAGATCGGTTGCGGGGGGACGCTGGCGCGGTTGGCCGAGCAGGGTAATCGGGTTGGAATTGTCGATCTGACCGATGGCGAGCCGACGCCTCTTTCGCCGGGGCCCGAGGCACGGCTGGCGGAAGCGAAAAAGGCGGGGGAAATCCTGGGGGTCGCAATGCGGCTCACCCTCGACCTGCCGAACCGCCGGCTATTCGATTCGTTCGAAGCCCGGGTGGAACTGGCCAAGGTTTTCCGCACGTATCGCCCGCGGTTAGTGCTGGGCCTGGGCGACCGCACGCCGCTCGCTTCGCCCGACCACTGGCAGGCCCGGCAGATCACCGATGCCGGCGTGTTTTACAGCCGGCTCACGAAATGGGACGAGCACTTTGGTGGCCTGCCGGTTCACACGGTAAAAGCGCAGCTCTACTACTTTCTGAACCACCAATCGCTGGAACTGCCGACCATCGGCAACGCGTTTGTTCACGACATCGGCGGCAATCTCCCGAAGAAAATCGCCGCTGTCAGAGCGTTTGAATCGCAGTTCCCGCCGGCTAAAGACCATCTCTTCCGCCGCCTAGAAGCCGCGGCCGAGTTCTTCGGCGAAACCGCCGGCTTCGCCGCTGGCGAACTCTTGGCGAGTCCCCGCACCCTTGGCAGCCGCGATTTGATGGAGCACTTCGCTCCAGCGTAGATGTCCGGGCATTGGCCAGGACATTTGCCACAGGCGCCACATTGCCACAAGCGCCACCTTGATCTGGCAAGCGTTGCGTGAATCAAACACACTGATGGTCCGATTTGCGCTTATGGACCGCTTTAGTTTGGCGGTGAGGGACCTTTACGCATCCTGACTGTCTGAGAAGCCCGTTGTACGGCTTATATCCCCCAAACGGTCTATTTTTACGGATCGTCAATCTTTAGCCACTTTTCGGCCGAAACCACGCGATGGACCACGTGGCTCGCGGTCCGTCTGAAGTAATTGAGATATTTTTTTCATTTGGTGATTGATTTCTTTCATTTACTGGTTATTATTGGGAGAGATTTCACTCATCCCGTGATCTTTTCGCCGCACGCATGATCGCCATCGTCACCGACGACCGCCGCTCGAAACTGCTCGAAATCGTGCAGCGCAAAGGGTTTGCGTCATTGCCGGAACTGGTGACCGAGCTGGCGGTTTCCGAATCGACCATTCGCCGCGATTTAGCCCACCTGGAACAGGTTGGCGTCGCCAAACGAACCCACGGCGGCGTGTTTTACACCGGGCCGACGCCGCAGCTCGCCCATTTCCGCCAACGGCAAAGCGCCGAGTGGGACCGCAAGAAAGCGATCGCCGCTGCCGCCGCTCAGCTCATCGAAGATGGCGATACCGTGCTGCTCGACGGCGGCAGCACCACGTACGAGCTCGCCCAACATTTGGTGGGCCGGCCGCTGCAAGTCGTTACCAACTCGCTGCCGGTGGCGAACCTGTTCAGCGGTTCCGCGGAAAGCGATTTGGTCGTCATCGGCGGGTACGTCCACAATCGCTCCGGCGCGCTGCTGGGCGAGTACGCCTGCCAGGTGCTGAAAAGTATTCACGTCCGGCGCTCGGTGATGAGCTCCGCCGGCATCACAGCCCAAGGGCTCTTCAACAGCAACCAACTGCTCGTCGCCACGCAGCGCGCGATGATCTACTGCGCCGAAGAAGTGCTCGTCGTCGCCGACAGCACCAAGTTTGGCCACCACAGCCTGGCGCATCTCTGCCCGCTGAGCGCGGTGCAGAAGTTTGTGGTGGATAGCGATTTGCCCGCTGAATGGCGCGAGCAGATCACGGCGGCAGGGTGTGAGTTGGTGCTGGCGGAAATGGAAACAACAACGTTGGTGGAAAGCTCGACTAACTGACGAACTCCATGGACTGACGTCCGGGGCTCATGACGAAACAGAATATGTCAACAGCGCCTACTCTTGATCGCTCGACCATTGAACGCATCGTTCGCGATGTCGTGCGGAAGCAGCTTGCGCTTCCTTTAGGGCCGCTGCCGACGAGTTCGCTGTCAGCCGGCACTACCGAAGCGAGACTTCTCGTGAGCATTTCCGCCCGACATGTTCACTTGACCGACGCGCATGTCGAGACGCTGTTCGGCAAAGGCCACAAACTCACTCCCTCAAAAGCACTCTACCAAGATGGTTTCTACGCGGCGGAAGAGACCGTGATGGTCGTTGGTCCGCGGCGGCGCATGCTGCCGAACGTGCGGGTGCTCGGCCCCACGCGGCCTTTCAGCCAAGTCGAACTCGCGTTCACTGATGGAATCTCACTAGGCATCGATCTCCCCGTCAGAGCCAGTGGCAAAATCGCTGGCACGCCGGGTTGCGTGCTCGTGGGCCCCGCCGGTGTGGTGGAATTGGCCGAAGGGGTCATCCGCGCCGAACGCCACGTTCACATGAGCTTCGATGAGGCCGCCCGGTATGGCGTGCAAAACGGCGACCGAATGAATCTGCGAATCGTCGGCAGTTGCACGACGCTCCTGGAAGACCTGCTGGTGCGCGCCGACGCGACGAGCAAGCTGGAAGTCCACATCGATACCGACGAGGGCAACGCCTGCGACCTTGATCACGCGACGAGTATCGAACTGTTGAAACAAGAAAAGTGTAAGTGTCACGATCACTAAGCGACAATTGGTCATTTCGGCTTGGTCATTGGTCATTCGAATGCACAATGACCAAGCCGAAATGACCAATGAACGATAAGCGATTTCAGCGAAACAACCTTTTTACTATGAGGACCTAACTAATGGCGAAGAATGTCGAAGCGCTCGGCATGATTGAGACGAAAGGGTTTGTCACCCTCGTCGAAGCAACCGACGCGATGCTGAAGGCAGCGAACGTGGAGTTCCTGTCGTGGGACAAGGTGGGCTCGGGCTTTGCCAGCGCCTTCATCACCGGCGACGTGGCTGCGGTGAAAGCCGCCACCGACGCCGGCGCCGCGGCCGCTAGCCGCATCGGCGAAGTGGTGAGCGTGCAAGTGATCCCCCGCCCGCACGACGACGTGAACGTGGTGCTCAGCCTCACTAAGGCCGGCGCCAAGAAACCAAGCGGCGGCGCTGAATAATTCGGCCCAACCACAATCGTAACAACTGACGACTGACTATTAACAACGGAAAATTTCAAATGAGCTCAGCAATCGGACTTATCGAAACCAAAGGCCTCGTGCCGTTGGTGGAAGCGACCGACGCGATGGCGAAGGCCGCGAATGTGAAAGTGGAAAAGCGGATCAACCTTGGCGGGGGTCTGGTGACCACCGTGGTTAGTGGTGATGTCGGCAGCGTCCGCGCCGCCGTCGAAGCGGGCGCCGCAGCAGCCGCCCAAGTCGGCGACTTCATCGCCAGCCACGTCATCCCCCGTCCCAGCGACGGCGTGATGAAAGCCTATTTCTCGTAAGCCGCAAGACAAGTTGTAACGGATTGCGATGAAGATTCTGGTCGCCAACCTGGGCTCAACGAGCTTTAAGTATCAACTGTTCGAGTTGCCGAGCGAACGGCGGCTCGCGCGGGGGAGCGTGGAGCGAATTGGCCAGGCGACCAGCGCGGCAGTCGTGGAGATTGGCGGCGTACGAACCGAAACAACCGTCGCGGCGCCGAATCATGCGGCGGCGGTTGAGGCGTGCCTCGCACAACTCACCGATCCGGCGACGGGGTGTTTGCACTCGGCGGCGGAAATCGAAGCGATCGGTTTCAAAGCGGTGCATGGCGGCCGAGCGGGCGGCGTGCGAGAGGTGAATGACGAGGTCCTCGCCGCCATGGCGGAGATGAACCCCGTGGCGCCCGCACACAACCCGCCGTACATCGCGGCGATGCGGCAGTTGCGGGAAGCATTTCCACAGTTGCCGTTGGTGGCGGCCTTTGAAACGGGGTTCCATGCGACGATCCCCGCGAAGAATCGTGCGTATGCCGTGCCGCACCAGTGGCGTACGGAGTACGGCGTGCAGCGGTGGGGATTTCACGGTGCGAGTCATCGCTACGTGGCGACCCGGGCGGCGGAGATTCTCGGCCGAACCGATGGCCGTGTCATTTCGTGTCACCTGGGCGGATCGAGCAGCATCTGCGCGATCCGCAGCGGTGAAAGCGTCGCGACCAGCATGGGCATGAGCCCGCAAAGCGGCCTCGCGCAGAACAACCGGGTGGGAGATTTCGATCCGTTCGCCCTGTTGCAACTGCGTGAACGAACCGGCAAGAGTTTCGACGTGCTGCTGGAGGAACTGAGCAGCAAATCGGGCCTACTTGGCCTGAGCGGTGTGAGCAACGACCTACGCGACGTGCGGGCCGCAGCGAACGGAGGCAACGAGCACGCAAAGCTAGCGATTGATGTGTATGTTACCGGCATCCGGCACTACATCGGCGCGTACTTGGTGGAACTGGGCGGCGTTGATTTGTTAGCGTTTGCCGGCGGCATCGGCCAGCACGACGCCGAACTGCGAACCGCGGTCTGTGCGGGACTCGAACCGTTTGGAATTGTGTTGTCAAAAGAACTCAACAACGCCGGCGGTAGTGAAACCGCACTGCACGATGCAACAAGCGCTGCTCAGATATGGACCATCGCGACGAATGAAGAACTGGTAGTTGCGAGACAGACTTACGAACTGCTCAAACAAACGTGAGTGAAAACGCGGGGACGAGCCCCGCGGCTACACGACTAAATCCCACATCCTAAATCCCAATCCCTTCCCATGTTCCTCGCCAGAGTTACCGGTTCGGTTGTTGCGACTCAAAAGGTCGACACAATGACCGGCCATAAGCTGCTGATGGTCGAACCGTATCGGCTCGACCCTGCCAAGCGCGAGTCGCTGGTGACCACCGGCCGCACGTTCGTGGCCGTGGACACCGTCGGCGCCGGCGAAGGAGAGTTCGTGTTGATCACCCAGGGCTCGAGCGCCCGCCTGACGCCCGAAACCAAGAACCTGCCAATCGACACCGTGGTGATTGGCATCGTCGACACCGTACAGGTTGGCAAGCAGCAGGTGTTTAAGAGTTAGCGACGTCTTTAGCAATGCCTCGACAACAGCCAATAGCTAACAGCCCACAGTCTCCCCCAATGCAATTCTCCGAAACTCTCATCCGCAGTGTCGTGCAGCAGGTGCTCGCCGAAGTCGGTGGCATCCCGCCGGCGCCGGCCGCCAAGAGCGGCAAACATGGTTTGTTCACGTCGGTCGATTCCGCCGTGCAGGCGGCGACCGCGGCGTTTGATGAACTGAGCCGGCGCCCGATTGAAGACCGCAAGAAGGCGATCGATTGCATCCGCAAGATTTCGATCGATCAGTGTGTTGAACTCGGCACGCTGGAGATGAACGAAACGAAAATTGGCCGGTTGGTTCACAAGATTGAAAAGCTCAAGACGCTCGGCGAACGGACTCCTGGTGTCGAGTTTCTTCAATCGCAGTGTTTCAGCGGCGACCATGGCCTAGCGGTGATCGAACACGCCCCCTTCGGCGTCATCGGCGCCATCACACCGGTCACGCATTCGCTCCCCACCATCACCGGCAACGCGGTGAGCATGATCGCCGGCGGCAATACGCTGGTAGTCAATCCGCACCCCAGCGGCAAGAAAGTCGCGGCTGTGGGCGTTGAACGCTTTAACCGCGCGATTGAGCAAGCCATCGGCATCGACAATCTTATTTGTCTGATCACCGAGCCGACGCTCGACACCGCAAACGCCCTGTTCAAACATCGCGGCGTGAGCTGTATTTGCGTTACCGGCGGACCGGCGGTCGCGAGAGCGGCGCTCAATAGCGGCAAGCGGGCAATAGTTGCCGGGCCGGGGAATCCGCCAGTGGTGGTGGACGAAACCGCCGATCTCGATCGCGCAGCGCGGGCGATGATCACCGGCGCCGCGTACGACAACAATCTGCTCTGCATAGCCGAGAAAGAAGTCTTCGTCGTTGCCAGCGTGTTCGACAAGATGATGCAAGCGATGGAGAAAGCGGGCGCCGTGCGGCTGACGGCGAGCGAAATCACCAAGCTCACCGCCGCGGCGATTACCACCACTGGCGAAGGCGAACACAAGCACGAAGTCGCCCACAAGGATTTTATTGGTAAAGACGCCGCCGTGCTGGCCGCCGCCGCCGGCCGCAAGGTGGCGCCGGAGACGGAATTACTGTTCGGCGAAGTCGCGGAGTCGAACCCCTTCGTGCCCGTTGAGCAGATGATGCCCTTCCTGCCGTTCGTCCGCTGCAAGGATGTGGATGAAGCCATCGCCAAGGCGAAGCACTTCGAGCACGGCTTTCGGCACACGGCGATTATTCACACCAACAATGTGCGGAACATGACCAAGATGGGCCGCGTGATGGACACCACGCTGTTCGTCAAAAACGGCCCCTGCATGGCGGCGCTCGGCCTCGGCGGCGAAGGGTATTTGTCCTTCTCCATCGCCACTCCCACCGGTGAAGGCGTCACCACGCCACTCACTTTCACTCGCGAACGCCGCTGCTCGCTGATTGACGACCTGTACGTCCTCGGCAAAAGCGGCACTTAGATTTTTCACCGCTCACTGATCGCCAAATGCTCCTAGCTCGCATCATCGGCACCGCCACCGCGACAACTAAACATCCTTCGCTTGAAGGCTGGCGGTTGCTCGTTGCGCAGCCGCTGATGCAAGACGGTAAATCGTTCGATGGCGACCCGCAACTGGCGATCGATCACTTGGGCGTCGGCGTGGGCCAAACGGCAATTCTCACCAGCGATGGCAAACTGACCCGCGAACTGATGAAAGATGATTCCACGCCTGTGCGGTGGAGCGTGCTGGGAGTGGTGGACGAATGACGCTTTCGGCGGAACAACTCGAATGGATTGTCGCCGAAGTGGTGAAGCGGTTGCGCGCAGACACTAGCTGCGGTTGCCAGTCGAACTCTAAGCCGCAAGCGGCGTCAATGATGGAAATTACTGAACGGGTGGTGACAACTTCAACGCTGCGTGATCGACTGGATGGAATTTCATCGATCCGAGTTTCCAAGCGTGCGATCGTCACCCCGGCGGCGGTGGATGAACTTCGCCAGCGCGGCGTGAGCCTTGAGCGAGCGGAGAAGTAAGTTATGCGAATCGCATTGGTGCAAGGCACAGTGACGCTGAGTCGCGCTCACCAGAGCTTGGTGGGCGGCCGATTGAAACTCGCTACGCCCTTAACCGTCGCGGAATTGCAAAACGAAGCCACCACACCGGCCGGCGAAACGCTGGTGGTGTGGGACGACTTAGGCGTCGGCGAAGGTTCGCTGATCGCCCTGAGCGAAGGGGGCGAAGCGGCTCAGCCGTTTCGGCCGAACGATAAGCCGATTGATGCCTACTGTGCGGCGATCCTCGATAGGATTGACGTTTAAGGAATTCTAATCGCGAAACACGCGAACAAGCGCGAAGCAGCTAACTCAGTTCCTTTCGCGCTTGTTCGCGTCTTTCGCGGTTAATCAACAACAAAAAGCCATGATCAACATTCATCAAGCAAAAAAAGAAATCATCGAGATCGGCGATCGCATCTACAAAAAGGGTTTCGCGGCGGCGAATGATGGGAATATCACCTATCGTGTTGGGCCGAACGAAGTCCTCTGCACGCCCACCATGCACAGCAAGGGGTTTTTGAAGCCCGAGGACATCTGCACCATCGACATGACCGGCAAGCAAACGGCCGGCGTGAAAAAGCGCTCTAGTGAAGCACTACTGCATCTGGAAATCATGAAAGCCCGGCCCGACGTGAAGAGCGTGGTGCATTGCCACCCGCCACACGCGACGGCGTTCGCCATCGCCCGGGAACCGATTCCGCAATGCGTGTTGCCGGAAGTGGAAGTCTTCCTCGGCGACGTGCCGATCACGAAGTACGAGACACCCGGCGGCCAAGCGTTTGCGGAAACGATCATGCCGTTCGTGCAGAAGACGAACGTCATCATCCTCGCCAACCATGGCACCGTGAGCTACGGCGAAACGGTCGAACGGGCGTATTGGTGGACCGAAATTCTCGACGCCTATTGCCGGATGCTGCTGCTCGCGAAACAACTCGGCAACATTCAGTATCTCAGCCGAGAGAAAAGCCAGGAACTCTTGGACCTGAAGCAAAAATGGGGCTTCAGCGATCCGCGGCTCACCAAGGAATACGAGAACTGCGACATCTGTGCGAACGATATCTTCCGCGAGACTTGGAAGACCGCCGGCGTCGAGCGCAAAGCGTTCGAGGCGCCGCCAGCGATGCCCCCCGTTGCTAAGTCGGCATCGGAAAGTTCGCAAAGCGAAGACCAACTGGTGGCGGCGATCACGGAGCGCGTGCTCCAGTCGCTGGCCGGGTGTTCAACGCCCGATTGCTGGCGCGACTGATCTCGACTCGGTCAAACACTACTTCTTCGGCAGAACAGCGCGGTGGCTGAAAAGAGGGCCCGAGGCCGGCCCGGTGGGTGACGCGCGCTCCGCCTGACCAAGGCTGTCGGGATGACTATACTGAAGGGAAGTGAACTTTCGGTTCCACCTCGTTGAAGTCCACTCCGCCCCATGCGACTGTTTCGCCAACACCTGCTGACGGTGGCGCTCCTTGTCGTCGTTGGGACTGCGCAAGCGGCTGAACCGCCAACGTTTGATCGCGACGTCTTGCCGATTCTCTCCGACAAGTGCTTTCAGTGTCATGGTCCCGATGCGGAGACGCGCGCTGCCGACTTGCGGCTTGATGAGCGGGACGCGGTGCTTGCGGTAGGGGCAATTGTTCCCGGCGATGCGGAGCAAAGTGAGATCATAGCTCGGATCACTTCGACCGATCCCGACGTGGTGATGCCGCCGCCTGAGAAGAGTAAACCTCTGACCGCTGCGCAGTTTGAAACGTTGCGGGCGTGGATCGAGTCGGGGGCGGAGTACACACAGCATTGGGCGTTTCGGAATTTGCCAGAAACGGTTCAGGTTCCGGAGGTTGAGGGTGATGAGTGGGGCCGCACGGAAATTGACAGTTTTGTGAGCGCTAAGTCGCGAAGCGTGGGACTTGCCCCCGCTGAAGAGGCGGCGCCGCTGCGGCTCTTGCGGCGGGTGAGTTTCGCGCTGACGGGACTGCCGCCTTCGCCGGAGCGGATTGCAAAGTTTGAAGCGGCGGTCGAGCGCGACGGTGTTGATCGCGCGTACGCGGCGGCGGTGGACGAACTGCTCTCTGATCCGGCATTCGGCGAACACCAGGCGGTGGCGTGGCTTGATGCGGCGCGATACGCGGATTCGTACGGGTATCAGTCGGATCAACTAGCGACGTACTGGCCGTATCGCGATTGGGTCGTACGGAGTTTCAACAGCAATCTGCCCTTCGATCAGTTTCTCACGTGGCAGTTGGCGGGCGATTTGTTTCCGAACCCGACGCGTGATCAAAAACTTGCGACGGCGTTCTGCCGGTTGCATCGGCTCACCAATGAAGGCGGGTCGATCCCCGAGGAATGGCTGGTGGAGAACGCAGCGGATCGGGTCCACACGTTTGGCTCGGCCATGTTGGGACTCACGCTGGAGTGCGCGCGGTGCCACGATCACAAATACGATCCCATCGCGCAGCGTGATTACTATTCGCTGATGGCGGTGTTCAATTCGATTGATGAAAACGGACTGTATGATCACTCTGCAAAGACGCCGGCGCCCGCGCTGATGTTGCCCACGGACGAGCAGCAAGCACGGCTGACAGAAACGCGGCGGCGCGTGGATGAACTGGAAGCCCAGCTGGCCGAGTTGCCGCCGAATGACGAGCCAGAATTTAGCGCATGGTTGTCCACCGCAACCGCAGCGGGGCTGCAGACAACGCTCGACCAATCCCTGGTCGGCCAGTTGACATTTGATGAACCAATCGAAACGCTCCGCAACAGCGCGCCGGGAAGTAAAGCCGAGCGGTTCGCGGCGCCCGGTTGTGCGCAGGTTGCGGGTGTGAAGGGTTCGGCGGTCGAGTTCAACGGCGATGATGGCGTACCGCTAACGGGCCTCTTGAGTGTCGAGCGACATCAGCCGTTCGCGCTCGATTTGTGGGTGCGCGATACGGTGCAAAGCCCCGCGCCGGTGGTGCTGCTGCACGACACCACCGGGACCGATGTCGGCTATAACGGGTTCGACATCATGCTTGTTGGCGGACAAGTGGAGGCGCGGCTCTATCGCGTCTGGCCCGGCAATGGGATTGGCGTACGCACGAAGACCGCACTGGCGAAAGCCGAGTGGGCGCATCTCGCGGTGGTCTACGATGGATCCAGCCGGGCGGAAGGAATTTCGATCTATATCGGTGGCGAACGAGTTGAGACGGAAGTCCTGCGCAACAAGTTGGTGAAAAGTATTCAAGTGGGCGATGTCGTCGAGCGACCCAACGGCATTGGGGCCCGGTTTCGCGATCGCGGGTTTGTCGGCGGAGCGGTGGATGAGCTGCGCATCTTCAATCGCGAGCTGGCGCCGCTGGAAGTTCGGGCGTTGCATGTGCCGGACGCATTCAAAAACGCTCGCGACGACTCCATGGAACATCATGAAGAGCTGGTAGAAGCGTGGCGATTGACGAGCAATCCGCGGAAGCTCGACTTGCGGAACCGACTCACCACCGCTCGTAACGAACTGCGGCAGGCGGAGGACCAGGTGCTGGAAGTCTCCGTGATGGAAGAATTGCCCACGCCGCGGCCGACGTATCTTCTGGCGCGTGGCGCCTATGATGCGCCGAAAACGGACGAGACCAAGGTTTCACGCGATGTCTTCGCAGCAATGCTGCCGAAGTGGCCGGCTGACGCGCCGCGGAATCGGCTGGGGCTCGCCCAGTGGCTCACGGCGCCGGCGCATCCGCTGACCGCGCGGGTGGCGGTCAACCGCGTGTGGGCGACGTTCTTCGGTCGGGGGCTGGTGACCACGCCGGAGAACTTTGGGCGACAAGGGGCGGCGCCGATTCACCAAGAGCTTCTCGATTGGCTCGCACGCGACTTTATCTCCTCGGGCTGGGACACCAAGCGGCTCTATCGGCAGATCGCGCTGTCGGCGACCTATCGCCAAGCCTCGCGGCTCAACCCGGAACTGCGGGAGCGCGATTCTCAGAACGAGTTCTTCGCGCGGGGGCCGAGTTTCCGGCTGTCGGGCGAACAATTGCGTGATACGGCGCTCGAAGCGGCGGGGCTGCTCGTACGCACCGCGGGCGGCCCACCGGTTTCGCCCTATCAACCGGGACCGGACTTGTGGCGCGAAGCTAACAGCATGTCGCCCCCGTATCAGGAATCGGTGGGGCGCGATTTGTACCGGCGCAGTTTGTACTCGGTGTGGAAACGAACCGTGCCGCTACCAAATATGCTCACCTTCGATGCGCCAACGCGCGAAGTGTGCGTGATGGCCCGCAGCCGCACCAACACGCCGCTGCAAGCGCTGGTGCTTCTGAACGATGAGCAGTTTGTCGAAGCGGCCCGAGCGCTCGCCGAGCGTGTGCGGGGCGAACACGCCGAACTTACCGCACAGATTGACGCGGCGTTCGTTCGGCTCGTCGGGCGACCTCCTTCCGATGTGGAAGAAAAGCTCTTGACCGAACTGTACAATGAGCAGCGGGCGCAGTTCGAGAAAACGCCCGAGGACGCGCAGAAGCTGCTGGCGATTGGCGAATCGAAAACCGAAAGTTCAGCGCCGCCAGAGGAAATCGCGGCGCTGACGGTGGTGTGCCAAACGATTTTGAATCTCGACGAGACGATTACTTCAAGATGAATCACCAATCGTGGCAATTCGATCCGCTGGCCGTTAATCGGCGGCATTTCTTCGGCGCGAGCGCCGCGGGATTGGGCGCCGCGGCGTTCGCACAGATTGCCGCGGGCAATTCGACGACGCCGGATAGCGACAAATTGGTCGCCAAAGCGAAGCGAATCATCTTTCTGTTTCAAGCGGGCGGCCCCGCGCAGCAGGACTTGTTCGATTACAAGCCGCTGCTGAACGAACAGAACGGCCAGCAACTTCCCACTCATGTGCGGGCAGGCCAGCGGCTCACCGGGATGTCGGCCCAACAGGCGGCGCTGCCGCTCGCGGGTTCGCACTTCAAGTTCGCCCAGTACGGCAAAAGCGGCGCCTGGCTGAGCGAGTTGTTGCCGCACCATCGCGAAGTCGTCGACGATCTGTGCTTCGTCAAATCAATGTATACCGAAGCGATCAACCATGACCCCGCGATCACCTTCTTTCAAACCGGTTCGCAGATCGCCGGGAGGCCGTCGTTCGGTTCGTGGCTCAGCTATGGGCTCGGCTCGCTCAACGCCGACTTGCCGTCGTTCATCGTGCTGGTGTCGGCCAATCAGGCGGACCAACCGCTCTACGCCCGGCTGTGGGGGAGCGGCTTCTTGGATTCGCGCCACCAAGGAGTGCAGTTCCGCAGCGGCAAAGATGCGGTGCTCTACCTGAGCAATCCCGACGGTGTGTGCGCCTCAGGCCGGCGGGCGATGCTGGACAAACTTTCCGCGCTGAATCGGCTCTCGTACGAACAGGAACTCGATCCGGAGATTGAATCGCGGATCGCCCAATACGAAATGGCGTTTCGGATGCAAACGAGCGTGCCAGAGGCGACGGACCTTTCACAAGAATCGGCTGAGGTGCTGGACATGTACGGCGCCGAGAGCCGCACTCCTGGCACCTTCGCGGCCAACTGTGTGCTCGCGCGGCGACTGGCGGAGCGCGGCGTGCGGTTCATTCAGCTCTATCACCAAGGGTGGGACCATCACGGCAGTTTGCCGGCAGGGATTCGCCAGCAATGTTTGGAAACCGACCAAGCTTCCGCCGCGCTGGTTAAGGACTTGAAGCAGCGCGGGATGCTCGAGGACACGCTGGTGGTGTGGGGGGGTGAGTTCGGCCGCACCGCGTATTCGCAAGGCAAGTTGACGGCGACCGATTATGGCCGCGACCATCACCCGCGCTGTTTTACGATGTGGCTCGCCGGCGGCGGCGTGAAGCCGGGGATCACCTACGGCCGAACGGATGACTACAGCTACAACATTGCCGACGCTGAGGGAAATGCAATCTCGCCCACCAAAGACGCCTTCACACCAGGCGCAGTGCATGTGCATGATTTACAGGCGACGCTGCTGCATCTTTTGGGTGTCGAGCACACGGCGCTCACCTTCAAGCACCAGGGCCGGCATTTCCGGTTGACCGATGTGCATGGGCACGTGGTGCGCGAATTAATTGGGTAATTTCATCAGCCGCCACGCACTAGCGTCCGGTTGTTCGGGATCGATTGACAACCCGAGACGTGTTCTGTGCAACCGGACGTTAGCGCGTGGCGACTGATAAGCGAGTGCTAGCACGCTCTTCCGTTCGGCGTTGACTTCTCGCCACTTCTTCCCGTACTCTTCGCCGCGCGCCGTGCTGCGCGCAGGGTACCTATGTGGACAATTCATATGCTCGCATTACCAAACATTTTTCGCTTGCTGCTGCTGTTCGCACTGGTCGCATCGCCGGCGTCGGCGGTCGATTGGCCGTGGTCGAGCGTCAACCAAAATCAGGGCCCCGGTACGCGCGATTGGTGGCGGAATCACAAGTACAAGGCGGAGTTTGTCGAAGGGAAAGGGTACCGGGTGCCGGGCGTCGAGGGGTTCTTCGATGGCGAAGGGCGGTTCATGACGGCCCCGCTCGATGAAGTGGCCATTAAGCTCACGGGCGAAGCCCCGGAGACGGGGCTCTTGCCGGAGCTCGATCCCATGAAGAACTACGGCCGACTGAAAGAAGCAGTCGGCTTGGGGCCGAATCAAATCATCGCGCAGCAGTACCTGCAGCGCGGTTTTGAGCTGTATCAGAAAGAAGACTACAAGGCGGCGGCGGATGAGTTCAAGGCGGCCGCCGGCCGCTGGCCCGATTCACAGCTCGAAGAGCAAGGGCTGTTCTATCTAGCCGAGTGCTATTACATGCAGGGCAAATACATCAAGGCCCGCGACACCTACGACAAACTCGTGCAGCAGCATCCCAACACGCGGCGGCTCGATATGGTGGTGGACCGCGAATGGTCAATCGCCAAATACTGGGAAACCCACTACTTCGATTACAAAGAGAAGTGGCGCACCGGTATGAATAACCCGATCGATCCCACCTTGCCGTGGTTCGACAAGATCGGCCACTCCGTAAAGACCTACGAAAGCATTCGCCTGAACGACCCCACCGGTCCACGGGCCGATGATGCGATCATGGCGGCGGCAGGGATTTACTTTCGGCTCGAGCGGTACAGCGACGCCGATTACCACTACTCTCTGTTGCGGACCGATTATCCGCAGAGCGAATTTCAGTTCGAAGCGCACGTGTTGGGGCTGCAATCAAAACTGCGGATGTATCAAGGGCCCGATTACGACGGCGCGCCGCTGGACGATGCAAAGGTGCTTGCCCGGCGACTTAAAACGCAGTTCGCCGGTCGGCTGTCCGATGAGGAACGTGAGCGGCTCAATGCCGTTGAAGCGCAAGTCGCCCAGGCGACGGAAAAGCGGGACGTTCAGCTGGCGCAGTATTACGACAATACCGAACACTACGGCGCCGCGCGGATTATTTACCAGGATGTCGCCAATAAGTACGGTTCCTCGCCGGTTGCTTCCGAGGCGCGCACCAGAGCGGAAGAGATCAAGGAGTTGCCGGAGAAACCCGCCAAACCGCTGGGCTGGCTCGTGGAGTGGGCGCCGGTCAGCACTGAGCGCACCGCGATGAACGACATTCCCGAAGTGAAACAGGCGAATGAAGAACGCCTCGCGCGGGAACGCGGTGAAACGGGAACGGTGGTGAAGTAATATTCTCCCCTCCCCCTTGTGGGGAGGGGCCGGGGGAGGGGGGTGACGTGTGTACCAAGTTCACCCCCTCCCCCCATTCACCAGTATTCGGCCTCCCCACAAGGGGGAGGGGAATAAATCAAAACATGTTCGCATCGCGCACCATTATCTGTCTCATCGCGCTTGCGCTCGCCGGCTGCGCCTCCTACCAAGTCGGCTCCGAAACCCTCTACGCCCCCGATGTACAAACCGTCTATGTGCCGGTCATCGAGTCCTACAGTTTCCGCCGCGATCTGGGTGAGCGGCTCACGGAAGCGGTGATCAAGGAAATCGAAGCCAAGACGCCGTTCAAAGTGGTCGGCACGCCGGATGCCGATAGCGTGCTGAACGTGAAGCTGCTCGGCGACAACCGCACCGTCTTGGCCGAGGATTCGTACGATGCGCCGCGGGCAATGGAGACTTACCTGCGCTGCGAAGTGACTTGGCTCAACCGCCGCCGGTTGCCGCTGATGGCGACCCAAGCGATTCCGCTCTCCGGCGAAGTGGTGGGCATCAGCCAGTCGCAAGTCTTCGTCCCGGCCGGCGGGCAGAGCGTCACCTCTAATCAACAGGCCGCGATCCAGCGGCTGGCGACGCAAATCGTCGGGGCGATGGAAGAGTCGTGGTGAGAGGCGTGATCGGTGACTGGTGATCAGTGATCGGGCGGAAACGTCTGAACTCTTTCGGGTCCAGCTACCTTGCTCGCCCCGGATCACGGCTCACCCGTCTCGTTGACAGCTCGCCGTCCGCTGGCGAAAATTACGCCTCTCTTCCGTTCGAACTCAGAAAGGCGTGTGCGCAATGTCGGAACCGGCTGGTCAGCTTGATACGGTGATGCAGGAATCGCGGCTCTTTCCGCCCTCGGCGGAATTTTCAGCGCAGTCGCGGATCAAAAGCCTCTCCGAGTACGAAGCGCTGTGGAACAAGGCGGCCGCCGACCCGAGCGCCTTCTGGGAGGAGCTAGCCAAGAACGAACTGCATTGGTTCACGCCCTTCACCGAAACGCTGCGCTGGAACGAGCCGTATGCCGAGTGGTTCGTCGGCGGCAAGACGAACGCATCTTACAACTGTCTCGATAAACACGTGGCGGAAGGGCGCGGCGACCAGACGGCCATCATTTGGGAAGGCGAACCGGGCGATCAGAAGAAACTGACCTACGCGGAACTGCTGGCCAAAGTTTGCAAGTGCGCAAGCGCGCTCAAGTCGCTCGGCATCCAGCAGGGGGATGTCGTTTCAATCTACATGCCGATGACGCCGGAGCTTGCGATTGCGATGCTCGCTTGTGCGCGGATCGGCGCAATTCACTCGGTGATCTTCGCGGGCTTCTCGGCGGAAGCGATTGCGGAACGCAATAACGACGCGAAAGCCAAACTCATCATCACGGCCGACGCGTCGTGGCGCCGCGGCAAAGCGCTGCCGCTCAAACACACGGTTGATGAAGCGCTGAAGAAGAGTCCGACCGTTAAACACTGCATCGTGCTGGACCGCGTGAACGAAGCGGTTCACTGGACGCCGGGCCGCGACCATTGGTGGCATGATTTGATGCGCCAGGCAAGCGCCGAGTGCCCCGCGACCCCGCTCGACAGTGAAGCGCCGCTGTTCATTCTCTACACGAGTGGTTCAACGGGGAAACCGAAGGGAATCAAGCACAGCACGGCGGGTTACAACCTCTACGCGAAGAAGACCTTCGAGTGGGTCTTCGATCATCGCGCGGAGGACATCTACTGGTGTACCGCCGACTGCGGCTGGATCACCGGGCATAGTTACGTGGTGTACGGCCCACTCTCCGCCGGCGCCACGGTGCTCATGTACGAAGGGGCGCCCAACGCACCGCAAGAGGATCGCTTCTGGGACATCATCGAGCGGCACAAGGTGACGGTCTTCTACACGGCGCCCACCGCGATTCGGGCGTTTATCAAGTGGGGCGATCATCACGTTACGAAGCACGATCTTTCGAGCTTGCGCCTGTTGGGTTCGGTCGGCGAAGGGATCAACCCCGAAGCGTGGATGTGGTACCACCGCCTGATCGGCGGCGAGCGCTGCCCGATTGTCGATACGTGGTGGCAAACCGAAACGGGGGGCATCATGATGTCGCCGCTGCCGGGGGCCATTGCCACGAAGCCGGGGAGTTGCACGAAGCCGCTACCGGGGATCATTCCGCAGATTGTCGATGCGAGTGGCAAAGAGGTCGATGCGCACCACGGCGGGTGGCTGGTAATGGCGCACCCGTGGCCCGGAATGCTCCGCGGCATTTGGGGCGATGACGAGCGCTACCGCGAAGTCTATTGGAGCAAAACCCCCGGCAAGTATTTGGCTGGCGATAATGCGCGCCGCGATGCGGACGGCTACTACTGGATCATGGGCCGCATCGACGACGTGCTGAACGTCTCCGGCCACCGCCTCAGCACGATTGAAATTGAAAGCGCGCTGGTCTCGCACCCTGCGGTGGCGGAAGCCGCGGCGGTCGGCCGACCCGATGATCTCAAAGGCGAAGCGGTCGCGGTGTTCGTCACGCTCAAGAGTGGCCAGCCCAACGAAGCGCTCCGCAAGGAGTTGGTGCAGCACGTGCGTAAGCAAATCGGCGCGCTCGCCCAACCCGACGACGTGCGCTTCACCGGCTCACTCCCCAAAACCCGCAGCGGCAAAATCATGCGGCGTTTACTGCGCGACATCGCTGCCGGCAAAGAGTCCGTTGGCGATACGACAACGCTGGAAGATTACAGCGTGCTGGCTTCGCTCAGGCAAGATGAAGAGTAGTCCGTAGCTTGGCCTCCTCTGCCGAGCGCTCGGTGATACGTTCGCTCGGGGTGCGAGGCCAGCTAGGTCTGCCGCGCTCGGCCTAGGAGGCCATGCTACGGGCGCCGTTGCCGGTTCTGCCGATTTTTCCGCCAAAAAGCTTGCTTTGCCCGGAAACTTGCTACAATGCTTCTCGCCAGTGGCGTTGTACTCTTGTGCGTCATTCATTCACGCAAACTCGGTTGGCACACAACGCCCGTCCAACCATTAGCTCGACACTTCGCATTGCGAAGTGCCGAGCAGTTTGCAGGCGTACAGGAACACTTCAATGAAAAAGCGCATTGGCATCCTCACCAGCGGCGGCGATTGCCCCGGACTGAACGCCGTGATTCGCGGTGCCGTTAAGAGCTGCCAGCAGTTGGGGTACGACTGCATCGGCTTTCTCAAAGGTTACGAAGGGCTGTACGATCCCGTGCAGTATTTGCACCTGACCAACGCCAGCACCAAAGGCATTTTGAATCAGGGGGGCACGATTCTCGGCTCCACCAACAAGGGCCGCTTCGCCGCGACGATGGGCGTTGAGGACCGCGTGAACATCGACCCCACGCTGCTGCAGGGCGTAGCGAACACGGTTGATCATCTCAGCCTTGAAGGCCTCATCTGCATCGGCGGCGATGGCTCGCTGGCGATCGCCCAACAGTTTCACGAGTTCGGCATCCCCGTGGTGGGCGTGCCGAAAACGATTGATAACGACTTGCAAGCGACCGCGTACACGTTTGGATTTGACAGCGCCATCGAGTGCGCCACCGACGCCCTCGACCGCCTGCACACCACTGCGGCCAGCCACGAACGAATCATGGTACTGGAAGTGATGGGTCGGCATGCCGGTTGGATTGCCCTGCACGCCGGCATCGCCGGCGGCGGCGACGTAATTCTGATTCCGGAAATCGACTGGACCTTTGAAAACGTCTGCCACAAGATTTTGCATCGCGAAGCGAACGGCAAGAAGTTCACGCTGGTGGTGGTGGCCGAAGGCGCCCATTTGCCGGAAGGCGGAATGGTTGGCGAACACAAAGAAGGCCAGCAAATGAAGCTCGGCGGGCTGGGCCGCATTGTGACCGATGAACTCTCGCGCCGCCTGCACCGCGAAGTACGCCTCTGCGTGCTGGGCCACCTGCAGCGTGGCGGAGCGCCCACCACGTTCGACCGCGTGCTGGCCACCATGTTTGGGGCCCATGCGGTGCGGCTGGTGGTGGAAGGCCGCTTTGGCGAAATGATTGCGTATCACCCGCCGGACATGGTGAGCGTGCCAATTCTGGAAGCGGTCCACAAAGTTCGCACCGTGGAGCCGGATGGCTGTGCAGTGCAGTGCGCCCGCGCACTCGGCATCAGCTTCGGCGACCGGACGGCGTACGAAACTTCCGCCAATGTGTTCAAAAAAGTGAACTCTGTGCCGGCGCCTTCACATCTGGAACCGTGCCATAACGAGCAGTTGCTCGAGTCCGCGGCGGCTGCGGTGGAACTGGCGCTGGCTTAGTTCTTCATTACGCACTAGAAGAAGCTTAACCACAGAAGGCACAGAGGAAGTGAGAGAGAAAGTTTTAAGATTGACTGCCGCGTGATAGGAGTTTTCTTCACGAAGATTTGGACGATCATGCAGCTGAAGTACTTCGACTTCGTCCTCTCTCTTTCCTCTGTGCTCTCTGTGGTTAATCCGTTCGTCGGAAGCAATTATTCGCTAACGCGGCGGCTTTTCTCTAGCCCAAAAATCCCGTATACCAAACGGCATGATTTACCGCCGTTTCGGTCGTACAGAACTCCCCATGCCCGTCTTTAGTTGCGGGGGGATGCGCTATCAGCAGTCGTGGGACGATACGCAGTTCCACACGGTGGAAGAGGCGAATCAGCGGAATCTCGAAGCGACGATCCGCCGCGCGCTTGAAGTGGGCATCACCCACATCGAAACGGCCCGCGGGTACGGCACCAGCGAGGAACAACTGGGCCAACTTTTGCCGACGCTACCGCGGGACGAAATCATCGTCCAAACCAAAATCGCGCCGAACGCGGACCCCGCCGAGTTCCGTCGCCAATTCGAAGACTCCCTCCGCCGCTTGCGGTTAAGTCACGTTGATCTGTTGGGCCTCCACGGCATCAACAACTACACGCTCCACTGGCAAAGCGTCCGCCCCGGTGGTTGCTTAGAAGTCGCCCGGCAATTGCAAGCCGAAGGCAAAGTGCGGCATGTGGGTTTCTCCACGCATGGCGAACCGCAGCAGATTGTCGACACGATCAATACCGACGCGTTCGGCGGCTTCGATTACGTCAACCTGCACTGGTACTACATTTACCAAAACAACTGGCCGGCAATCGAAGCGGCGACGAAGCGCGACATGGGCGTCTTCATCATCAGCCCCGCCGACAAAGGGGGAATGCTCTACAAGCCACCGGCGAAGTTGGTGGAATTAACTCAGCCCCTGCATCCGCTGGTCTTTAACTGTTTGTTCTGCCTCGCGCGGCCGGAGGTTCACACGCTGAGCGTGGGCGCTTCGTGCCCGAGCGATTTTAGCTTGCAGCTCAGCACGCTGCCGCACCTCGCCGAAGCAGCCGACGTATTGCCGCCAATCGTCGAGCGACTCGAATCCGCATGGGAAGCGGCGATTGGCAAGGATGCGAAGGAGCGCTTCCGCGAAAGCCTTCCGCACTGGGAGTCGGCGCCAGGTTATATGAACATCCCCGTGATGTTGTGGCTGCGGCAACTCGCGCTGGCATTCGGCTTGGTTGAGTACGGCCAGATGCGCTACAACCTGTTGGGCAACGGCGGGCACTGGTTCCCGGGACTGAACGCGGCGAATCTCGATTCACTCGACGCCGACAAACTCGCCAAAGCGGTGGCGAAATCGCCCTTCGCTACCCGAATTCCGCAGTGGCTGCGCGAGACGCATAAGCTGCTTGGCGGAGCGGAGGTGAAGCGGCTGAGTCAGGCGTAGTACGTTAGACAGTTTTATTATCTGCATGGCTATTGAGTACAATTCGCATCATCGCTAGCAATTGGGAGTAGTCGCAGAACTGATTCTTCGCTTCGGAGAGCTTCGAAAATGCAATCGCCTCGTGGTGTGGTCTTGGCATGGGTGGAAGCGTTCAATAATCGGGATGCTGAGGCCGCGGCCGCGCTCTACGATGAGGACGCAGTCAACCTGCAAGTCGCTATGGGCGAACCGACCGTCGGCCGGCAGGCGATGCGTGATGGGTTTGTCTACTTCTTTCGGGCGTTCCCCGACAACTACACCACCCCGGTTAATCTCTTTATGGACGGAGAATGGGCAATTCTGGAGTGGACCGGAGGCGGAACGTGGCAGGGCGAGTTCGCGGGGAAACCGGGTAATGGACGGTCATTTGAGATTCAGGGTTGTGGTTTTTTTCAGGTTGTCGAAGGCAAGATCAAGTTTCAGCGCGGATACTGGGATAAAGCATCTTGGTTCAATCAACTCGGTCTCCCCCTTGGCTAGCAAGCCACTCTAAGTAACGGCGGGCGACGGCATGCGGGGCGTGCCTGCTACGTTTGCGGTTTTCAGGGTACAATCCAGGATTGCGCGCGGGCCGCCGGGGTCCGCCTACTGTGGCTGCATCCCTGAGTTGTTATGCCGAACGCCGCTCCCACCGCCGCCCCGGCGATCCGCATCCACGGCGCCCGGACGCACAATCTGCGGAACGTGAGTGTCGAGCTGCCGCGAAACAAGCTGGTGGTCATCACCGGCGTCTCAGGCAGCGGCAAAAGTTCGCTGGCGTTCGATACGCTACTGACCGAAGGACAGCGGCAGTACATCGATTCGCTCAGCATCTATTCGCGGCAATTTTTCGATCAACTGCCACGCCCCGATGTCGATCGCATCGAAGGCTTGCAGCCGGCGATAGCCATTGACCAAAGCCAAGGCTCGCACAATCCGCGCAGCACGGTTGGCACGGTGACCGAGATTCACGACTACCTGCGACTCCTCTACGCGCGGTGCGGGTCGATGGCGTGCGCCGAGTGCGGGCTGCCCATCACGCAGCAGACGCCGCAGGAAATCGAAGACGCCATTCGCACTCTGCCGCCTGCCACGCGGGTGATGATTTTGGCGCCGCTGGTGCAGGGCCGGAAAGGCCAGCATGCGGATGTGCTGGAGACGGCGCGAAAGGCTGGCTTCGTGCGCGTGCGGGTCGATGGGCAAACGTACGCGATTGAAGAATCACCGGAACTTGACCCCGCGAAGAATCACGATGTTGAAGCGGTGGTCGACCGCGTAGTGCTGCGCGAAGGGCTCGATACGCGCTTGAGCGAATCAGTGCGTTTAGCCCTGAAGCATGGCGATGATGTGCTGCGGATCGTTTATCAAACCGCCGAAGAAAAAACTAACGGCAACGGTAACGGTCACGCGGGCGAAGGCGTTTGGCGGGAGCGGCTCTTCAACACGCGTTACGCCTGCCCCGTGTGCAAAAGCGGCGTGGCGGAGGTGGAGCCCCGCACCTTCAGCTTCAACAGCCCCTACGGCGCTTGCCCCGTGTGCGAAGGCCTTGGCAAGCTGATCCCGCCGGACGAATCCGCTGAAGAAGCCCCCTGCCCCGCTTGCCACGGCGCGCGGCTGCGGCCCGAAGCACGGGCGTGCAAAGTTGGCGGGCTGGCGATTCACGAGCTTTCAGCGCTAACGATCGCTGATGCAGCGAACCTTTTCGCCGAACTCACGTTTGAGATGGACAAAGAGCCCATCGCCACGCCGATCGTGCGCGAGATTCGCCGCCGGCTCGCGT
Source organism: Pirellulales bacterium (assembly GCA_022841705.1). GTDB lineage: Bacteria > Planctomycetota > Planctomycetia > Pirellulales > Lacipirellulaceae. The sequence continues at coordinate 430,073 of JALHQZ010000001.1, read as the reverse complement.
TCCTCAACGATTCGGGCGTTAGCTACCTGTCGCTCGATCGCCCGGCCAACACCCTCTCGGGCGGCGAGCTGCAGCGCGTGCGACTCGCGACCGGCATCGGATCCGGCTTGGTCGGCGTGATGTACTTGCTCGATGAACCGTCGATTGGCCTGCACCCGCGCGACAACGATCGGCTGCTCACGGCGATGCGTTCGCTGCAGCAGCAAGGGAACACCGTCATCGTGGTCGAGCATGATGAAGCGGTGATCCGCGCTGCCGATTGGGTAATCGACGTCGGCCCCGGCGCCGGCGTGCATGGCGGCGAGATTGTAGCGGTCGGCCCGCCGGCGCAAATTGCGGAATGCGAAGCCTCCGTCACCGGCGGTTACTTGAGCGGCCGGCGAAGCATCACAGCGCCGGAAAAAAGGCGGCGCATTGCAAAGACCAGAATGCTCACGCTCGAAGGCGCCACGCTCCACAACCTGCGCGGTGATTTGCTGGAAGTGCCGCTCGGCGCTTTCACGTGCGTTACGGGCGTGAGCGGCAGCGGTAAAAGTTCGCTCATTATGGAAACGCTCTGCCCCGCGCTCGCGCGGCGCGTGAACGGCGCCGAGGGGAAACTGCCGGCGGGTGTGAACTTGCGCGGGGCGAGCCAACTCGACCGGGTGGTGGAAGTCGATCAATCGCCCATCGGCCGCTCGCCGCGGAGCAATGCGCTCACGTTTACCGGCGCGTTTGACGAAATTCGCAAAGTCTTCGCCCGCACCAAGCTCGCCCGGCAGCGCGGCTACTCGGCGGGGCGGTTCAGCTTCAACACCAAGGGAGGCCGGTGCGAAGAGTGCCAAGGCCAAGGGGTCAAACGGCTGGCCATGAACTTTCTGCCCGATTTGTTCGTCACCTGCCCACAATGCCGCGGCGCGCGGTTCAATCGCCCCACGCTCGCCGTGAAGTTCCGCGGTAAGAGCATCGCTGATGTGCTGGCCCTAACGGTCGATCAAGCCCTCGAGTTCTTTGAATCGTTCGAGTCGCTGCTGCAAATGCTCCGCGCGATGAGCGAAGTCGGCCTCGGCTATCTATCGCTCGGCCAGCCGGCGAACACGCTCTCCGGTGGTGAAGCGCAGCGGATTAAACTTGCCGCCGAGCTTGGCGCGCCGAAGAATGGCCACGCGCTCTTTATTCTCGACGAACCCACGACCGGCCTCTCGCTCGAAGACGTCCGGCGCCTGCTCGGCGTGCTGCAAAAACTGGTTGACGCCGGCAACAGCGTGCTGGTGATCGAGCACCATCTCGACGTGATGAAGTGCGCCGATTGGGTGATCGACCTCGGCCCCGACGGCGGCGCCGGCGGCGGGCAGATCGTGTGTGCGGGGACGCCGGAGGAAGTGGCGGCTTGCGCGGCGAGTTTCACGGGGGGTTGGCTGAAGAGGGTGCTGTAAATGCCCTTGCCAAGAAAGTGACAGATTAGTTTAGCCGTCAGTATCAACCCCTCGGAGCCTTGTGAGAAGTATTTTGTGACGGCGAGGGGCCTGCGTTAAAGTGCTCTTGGCCGTTGCTTCGTTTGGGAGCCATCCCTCGTGATTATTGAGTCCAAACTTTGGCGGAGCGTAACTCACAACCTATGGCCTCTCCACCCCCACGCCCACGCCGCTAGGCCCAGCAGAGCCGGCAACCACGTTGTCGGTTCGGGGATCGCCGCACCGGCGCTGGGAAGACGATCGCGCCAAATCGTGTAATCGCCCGCGTCGATGACGCCGTTATTGTTGCCATCCGCGGCGAGCGCTGTGCGTGCCCCCAACGAGTTCCGCCACAAGTTGTAATCCGCGGCGTTGACGACGCCATCGCCACTGTAGTCGCCCGCGACGAAAACGGTGTCGAGCGCCGCTTTCACTTCCGGCAAAGTGGCGAAGAACTTGCTCGCGCGATCGGCGTCATCGAGGTACTCCAGCATCGCCATCAGCGATAGAGTGACGTTCCAGTTGTCTGCAAACGATGGAACCGTCGTGGGCCCCGCGGCGCCGGTTGCCCACTGCGCCGAATCGGCCAAACCGAGCGGTCCATCGAGCCCTTGGCCGAGCCCGTTGTCGAGCAAGAATCGCAGGGCCTCCTCAGCGCCAGGGGCGCCCGCTTGCAGCATGAACGCGATGCTCCACGGTTGAAACAAGTTCGGCTGGCCGAAGTTGTTGTACAAGTTCCACGGCTGATAGGTCCCGGCGCCAGCGCCGGCATCGGGCTGCATAAAGTTCGCCCGACCAAGCTGCGTGAGCTTCGCGGCGACCTCGGCTTCGTAACGCACATAGTTCAGCCAGGGGTTACGCGCCAGGCTGCGGGTGGGATAGTTGTCGGCCCCCCGCTCGGAGGTATCCACAAACAGGTTCAACAGCGCTTGCACGAATGGCGCTCGGTAATCGGTCCCGAACGAATACACCAAGTGATTCTGCTGCGGGTCGACGAGCGAGGCGAGCGTGCGCCCTGTATCTTTATTCCATTGGCTCGCCAAGGGTACGTGAAAGGCGTCGGAGACTTCCGCGGCCAGCGCGATCACCTTGTGCTCGCTCGTGTAGCCACTGTAGGTGCAGCAGCCAAACTGACCGGTTGGCTCGAAGAAGGCCTGCCGGGCCGCTCCCGTGGTCATGAACGAGGCGAAATCAAAGCGGTTCTGCAGCGTATCGATAACCGCAGCTGTGGCGGGATTGGTCCCTGGTTGCGATTTGTAGTTATGGAGCGCAAGCGCGATGAACGCGGCGTCGATCGAGGATTCCTCTTCATCGGTCACGGGGGCGCCTGTCGCCAGGTCGAGAAAACGCGTCGGCAAGTAGCGGGTTTGATTGCGATTGGAATTGAGGGTCGTGGTCAACTGTCCTAGATAGGCGTCCGCTTCGCTCTGTGTGACCCACCCGCGGCGAATCGCGCTCGGCAAATTCCACACGACGCCCGTGGTTGTGTTAAGCGCGCCAATCGAAGCGTTGTCCGAGCTATTGGGAATCAGCCCCGAGGTCTTGTTGCGCGCTGACCACAATCCCATGAACGAACGATACGCCAGGCGTTCGACCAAATCCCTGACGGGGGCCGTCGCGGCGTCAAGCGCCGGGCCCTTTTCGCGGAGCGCAAAATCATCGAGGTAAAGTGCGCCGTTGGCGGCGCCCGAGGTGGCGTTCACCAAAAAGCTGACCGCGTAGGTCCGACTTAAATCGGGTGAGCCCGTCACGCTCCATCCCGAATTCAGGTCGAGCGGTGCGGAGATGTTGGTCCACGTTCCTCCCGCGGGGAGAGTGAAGCTGCGCACCGCACTGTGACTCGTCGAATCGCGATAGTCTTTCAGCTCGAGCGAAAACGTTAGCGGCGCCCCCGTATCATTGCGGACATACCCGCTGAGTGAATCGTAAAGCAGCAGATTGCGGTCCTGACGGTAGTTCTGGCTGGCCAGAGCGCTGGAGAAGGTTTGAAAGAATCGGAACCCTCCCGCAGGAACAGCGCCCAGGTTGGCCCGATAAGCCGCCGCGCCGCTCCGCACCACTGTGGACTGCTTCGTAAATCCCAGCGTATTGCCCCCTAACAGCGGACCGCCCCACAAGTTCAGGGAATCGCTCCGCTCGCCATCCAGCCAAGGCACGATACTAATATCCGCAGCCACGCCGGTCAGGGCGAGGCATGACAGCACCAACGCACTTCCAAGTACGCGCGCGATTCGCCAGGACAAGAAGAGACCAGTCATCCCTTCATTGTACCCAACTGCGGCGTTGGCAACCACTAATTGCGCTCGAAGAAATGAGCTTGGCAAGCAACATGCGAGCTGTCCATGACATTTGAAAAGTGCAGAAGCCCGGGCGTCGAAATGCATAACCTGGTCCACGAAAAGGGGACGAGGAAAGTTCGCGAGCCGTTGTGCACACCAAGCTGAAGGACCACGAATCCAACGTTTTGTCGCGATTACTCCGTGATCGATGTGCGTTGAAATCTAACCGTTCACGCACTTTACCGGCTCATTTTTTCGCCGGCCCCTGCTCCCCCGTCGCCGGATCCATCCAACAATACTCCCAAACATGCCCATCCAAATCCGTGAAACTCCGCAGGTAAATGAACCCCATGTCCTGCGGGTCGCCAAACTTGCTGGCCCCGCTTGCCGCGGCCTGATCGCAAATGCGGTCCACTTCACCGCGTTCGTCGCATGAGAGGGCGACGATCACTTCGTTCATTTTGGTCGCATCGGGAATCGGCTTCGGTGTGAACTGCCGCCATTTGTCGTGGGTCAGCAGCATCGTGTAAATCTCTGCGCTGATCACCACGCACGCCGCCGTTTCGTCGGTGAACTGCGGATTGATCCGGTAGCCGAGCAACTCGAAGAACCGGATCGACTTCGGCAGATCGGCAACCGGGAGGTTGATGAAGACTTTGGTGGACACGTGAGTACCTCAGGTTTGGAGATGTTCTTGTCGAGTGTTTCCGTAGCTGCGTCACTCGCAGACGCGCTCCGATTACGTTTTCTGGAGTCGATCTAGAAGCGCCGCCTCTCTCTCGCGCAGCTCGGGCGTAAAGCCTTCACCTAAATCGTCGTCCTCCATCAACGGGCGAATCTCGATGTCGGAATCCTCGAGCATCGGGTTCGGACAACGCTTCACCCACTCGATCGCTTGGTCAAGCGATTCGACCTTCCACATCCAGTACCCCGCCACAAGTTCGCTGGTTTCCGTGAAGGGGCCCCGCGTGACAAACCGCTCCTTCCCCGAGAACCGCACGCGGGCTCCGCGCGAGCTGGCGGTGAGTCCCCACCCTTCCAGCATGACGCCCGCTTTCACCAGTTCTTCGTTGTACGCCAGCATGTCCGTGATTAGTTCTTCGCTCGGCAGTTCGCCCGCTTCCGAACCTTTGGTGGCTTTGACAAAAACCATGACTTTCATCGTTCGCTCCGCTGTTGGCAAATTGGTTAGTGGAGAACGCTCGCGTCTCGGAGAGACGCGGCTACGTGGCTACTGCTTCCGAATTGACGTCGCTTCCATGAACGTCACCCACTCTTCGCCTTGTTTGGCCTCTGAGGTGATCTTCAGCTCGTCGGCGGAGACGAACTCGTAGGTATCCTTGTACTCGATGATGCCGCTGCCCCCCATCATGTCGGGGCCTTCGGCCAACATCGTGAGCGTCTTGCCGGCGTCATCAACAGTGCCGACATAGCTCCATTGGTGGTTAAACATCGAATCGACCCAGTGGCCAACGTACTGCTTTTTCTGTTGGTCGTAGCCGATGATTTGCAGCGTTTCGACCTTCGCTTCCGGCGTTCCCGGCATTTGCATCGTTCCTTCGCACACCAGCCACAATCCGCCCATGGAACGAATCTTCATGCTGCCGCGGTTGGTCATCGGATCGGCGTCGGGCGACATTCGGCACTGGGACGTGGTCTCCCACTCACCCACGAACTTTTGTAGCCACTCGTGCTGCGGCGTTGGTTGCGAAGGGGCCGGCATCTCCGCCGAACGCAACGCATAGGCTTGCAATAACAGGAACAACCAACAGGTTACTAATGCACGAGACATGACACAAACTCCAAGGAAAGAGAAAAACTCAACCTAACGCGGCAACAGCGCCTCAAGTTCATACACGGGCCGCACTTCCACGGTCCCTTTTTTTGCCGCCGGCAAGCGCCCCGCGACTGCGAGCGCCTCGTCGAGATTCGGCACATCAATAACAAAGTACCCGCCGAGTTGCTCGTGTGTCTCGGCGAACGGCCCATCGGTCACCAACCGTTTGCCTTCGCGAACGCGAACACTGGTGGCCGTCGCCACCGGATGCAGTGGCGAGGCCGCTAGGAATTGCCCACGCTCCGCCAGCTCATGACAAATGCCCGCCGACTCCTCGGTGCATCTTGTCCATTCCTCGCGTGTCCAAGAATCTTCCGGACTATAAACCAGCAGCATGTATTTCATCTCAATGCTCCGTGATAAATGGCCGATGGCCAACCGCTTCGCAACTTAGCGCTCACTCCCTAATCGAATGGCCGGCCCGCATTTCGACACCGCACGCGAAAATCTCGGAAAAGTTTTCTTTGCGTTGTCTCGGGTCGCCATAAAGTACGCCGTCAAAACAACTTACGCCGTTCTTATTCACCACAGAGAGCACAGAGGACACAGAGGGGAGTGAGAAAAGTAAAAAGGTGAATGGGTTGCAGACACAAGTTCACCATTTGACCTTTCCCACCTTTCCTCTGTACGCTCTGTGTCCTCTGTGGTGAATCATCATCCCCAATCCCTACCCACTGGCTCCTAACTCCCCACCCCGCAACGACTTAAGTCGCCCCACCAAAAATCGCCGCTCCCCCTCCTGCTGGCAAAGTTCGAGCGCCCGCTCGTACGCCGCGATCGCCCCCGCCGAATCCCCGGCCCGCCGCAGCAAGTCGGCTCGAGCGGCGTGCAGCAGATGATAGTCGCCGAGTTGATCGGCGGTGATGATCTCGTTGATGACCACCAGCCCGGAGCGCGGCCCATCGCGCATCGCCACGGCCACCGCCCGATTCAGCTCCACCACGGGCGACGGTTGCGCTTCCCGCAGTTGGTCGTAAAGCTGCACAATTCGGGCCCAATTGGTCGCCTGCGCAGTCGTCGCCGTCGCGTGCTCGGCGGCGATGGCGCCCTGCAGCGCGTAGGTTCCAGCCGAACCTGAAGCCAGCGCCGCCCTTACCCGCTCTACTCCTTCGCGAATCAGCGCTTGGTCCCACAACGCGCGGTCTTGATCCTCGAGCAACACCAGATCACCGCTGGGGGTCGTTCGCGCTGCACGGCGGGATTCTTGCAGCAACATCAGTCCGAGCAGTCCTTCCGTTTCACCTGAAGGAAAAAGCTCAACGAGCAGCCGGCCCAGCCGAATCGCTTCGCCCGAAAGTTCCGCGCGCGTAACCGACTCGCCATGCGACGCCGAGTAGCCTTCCGTGAAGACGAGATAGACAACGGCCAGCACCGCATCCAGCCGATCCGGCAGTTCCGCGAGCGTCGGCAGCTCGAACGGAATCTTTGCCGCGCGAATTTTTGCTTTGCCGCGCACAATTCGCTGGGCAATCGTCGCCGTCTCCGTGAGAAACGCGCTGGCAATCTCTTCCGTCGACAAGTCGCACACTTCACGTAACGTCAGCGCCACTTGCACCGGCAGAGCAATCGCCGGATGGCAGCACGTGAAGATTAGTCGCAGCCGATCGTCGGCGATCTCTTCATCACTCGTGTCACCCGGCTGTTCCGCGCGCTCGACGAGCTCGGCATACGCCCCTTCCAGCCGCGTGCGCCGGCGCAGCGCATCGATCGCCTTGAATTTCCCCGCCGAGACGAGCCACGCTCGCGGGCTCGCCGGCACCCCGGTCGTCGGCCACTGCTCAATCGCACTCGCCAGCGCTTCCTGCAGCGCCTCCTCGGCAAGATCAAGATCACCGAGCATTCGCGCCAGTGTCGCAAACACCCGCCGCGACTCGGTGCGGTAGAGTTGCTCGATCTGCGCGTGAATCCTGATTGGAGACATCCAAAACCAAACCGTTGTGTGTACAATTTAGCGAATCAGCACCCAAATCTCGAAGCGGTTTGAAGGCATAGTGTGCAATCATGATTATCGCCATACTCATTGTATTGTCACTGATCTACATCCTGGTGGTTATCAATCCCTACAGCTCGGCTCGTCAAAGAGATTATCCGAGGTATCGTGCTACTAGACGTAACTCCAGCGAATCGAATCGACAAGCATTGAACATGGGTGATTCATCACAGACTCCATCGAGTTCGATGGATCAACCACATCTTCCGCAAAACGAAAATTAGAGTTCCGAGTGCGAAACGAATTCCATTGGCAGAGCAAGCGACAGCCATTCAGACGCTAACCACAAATGCGCGGCTATTTCACGTAGCAACCCCACAAATAGCCGGCTATTTTTCTTGGGCGCCCCCCGAAAATTGTTTCACTTGAAACAATTCACGGCGAGATCGGACTTGGTAGCACGGGTCCGAAGTCCCGTGCGAGCGGCGATTTCTCAACCCGCACGGGACTATGGTCCCGTGCTACAAAAATTGTTTCACGTGAAACAATTTCCTCACCCACTCAAGAGCTTCTCTTCCGCCGCACTTAGCCGAAAATAATTCGGCAATAGCGAAATCGGATCATCGAATTGGCCGGCCAAAAACTGCGCCGCGGCGACTTCCGCCACGCTGGTCGCCGAAAGCTGCGCGTCCGCCGCCGAAACCACCACGCCTGGCGGCAACTTGGCCAACAATTTCGCCACTGGCGGACCGAGCACCGTATCGCCCGGCTCAAGCTTCGCAAGCCAATCAGCCACGGAAAGCACCATGGTTTCGCTCGGCGCCGTGACGGTGGCCAATTCTTTGGCCGAGAACTTAGCCGCAAAGAGCTCGCCCCGCTGCGCATCAAGCACGGTCCAAACCGGGCCATTCGTTGCGGCTTGGTGAGCCATCGCCGCCAGGGTATGAACGCCGATTACCTTGGCGCCAACCGCATAGGCAAACGCTTTGGCCGTGGTCACCGCGATCCGCAAACTGGTGAACGAACCGGGCCCGGTGGTTACCGCCACGACTTCCACCTGGCGTGGCGTCCAGCCGGTTGTGGCCAAGATCTTTGCCACCGCCGGCGCCAACGACTGCGCCGACCGCTGCCCAGCGGGCAATTCGGCCGAGCAAACGGTCGCGAATTCGCCGCCCGAAATCTCCGCTAGCGCCAAACTGCCACCAAGTCCGGAACCCTCAATCGCTAGTACTTTCGTCGCCATAACGCCCGAGAGAAATTTTCGCCGCCTTGACCCAAGTTCCAGCGGGGTCTAGGCTTAGGTGCTTGCTGAGGACCGGGTGAACCGCCTGCGAAACTACTTGTCGTTGGCCGGTTTGGGGGAGCTTCCGTCCGTTCAGCGTAAAGGGTCGGCGGCCCGTCGACCAGTCAGCAAGTCAATTATCCATCCCCACTTAAAGGCAGGGTGAGCGCCTTGAAACGCGCGATCATCAGCGATATCCACGGCAACCTGGAAGCAGTGACCGCCGTGCTGGCGCACATCGCCACCCATTCGCCCAAGGTGGACGAGATTTTTTGCCTCGGAGACGTCATCGGCTACGGTCCCAATCCGTGCGAATGTCTCGACAAGGTGATCGACAATTGCAAGCTCGCTTTGCTCGGCAATCACGACCAAGGCGCCTTGTTCGATCCCGAAGGTTTCAATTCTGGCGCCGAGCGAGCAATTTTTTGGACTCGCGATCAACTGGAAAACGGCGTCGGCACGCGGGCGCAGATCGATCGCCGCTGGGATTTTTTGGGCGCCTTGCCGCGGACCCACAAAGATGGCCAGTGGCTGTACGTCCACGGCTCGGCCCGCAACCCGGTGAACGAGTATGTTTTTCCGGAAGACATTTACAACCAAAAGAAAATGGAAAAGCTCTTCAGCCTAGTGCCGAAGGGTTGTTTCCAAGGCCACACCCACGTGCCGGGCGTGTTCACCGAATCGCGGAACTTCCTCACGCCGGAAGAAACCAACTACACATACGAGATCACCAACCAAAAGTTCATGGTGAATGTCGGCTCGGTTGGCCAGCCGCGTGACGGCGACCCCCGGCCTTGCTATGTCATTCAGGAAGATGACCGGATCACGTTCCATCGCATCGATTACGACGTGAACGTGACGGCCAACAAGATTTACAGCATTCCTGATCTCGACAATTTCCTGGGCGACCGCATTAAGCAGGGCCGCTAGTTTTTTCGCGTGGCGAGTCGGTATTCGATTTGCTTCCACGCCCCTTTGAAGGGAGTCCATCATGCCCCTGCCCAACGCGGCCCGTCAAGATTCGAACCAATCGTTCCTACGGTTCGCGATGCTCTTCGTCGGCATCATGCTGCTGATGCAGTACCTAATGCCGCCGCAACCGCCAGCGAAGAACGATGCCGCTGCGAAGGTTGAAGAGCAGGCCGATGCTAAAGACGAAGCAGTCGCGAAGCCGCAAGCGGCGGATGCCGATGCGAAACCCGCCGCAGATGTTGATGTTGTTGTCGAACCTGCGCCGGCGGCGGCGAAGTTCGCGCTGGGGTCGATTGATCCGAGCGGACCGTACCGGATGCTAGTGACATTGAGTAACGAAGGCGCCGCGGTGGAGCGGGTCGAGCTTTCGTCACTGAACTTTCGCGATCAACACGATCGTAGCGGGTATCTCGGGCAGCTTGATCTTACGGCGCCATCGGCAGATGGCGTAACGGTCGGCGTTGTGCCGCCGGGTTCGCCTGCGGAAAAAGCAGGACTAAAGGTTGGCGACATCATCACCGCGGCCGGCGTACAGAAAGTCGAAACGATCAAATCCGCCGCCGAGTTCACAAAGCTATTGCTGAAGTCGAAGCCACGGCAAACGCTCAAACTCGAAGTAAAGCGCGATGGAACTGCGCTGCCATCTTTGCTCGAAGCGAAACTCATTCGCCGGCCACTAGAAGTCATTCGGCCGGAAATCGAAAACCTCCTGCTGCATAGCGAAGCGCCGCCGGAAGATTTCAAGCCGCGGAAGTCGTTCACCCTGACACTCAAGTCGGTCGGAACATTTGGCGCTGATAGTGCCGAGATCAAAGCGGCCAACGAACTGTTGGCAAAGGGCGCTTGGACTACCGCGGAATCGACGACCGAAGTGATGGCTTTCCGTCAACGCTTGGCAGCTTTGGGACTGGAGATCATCAAGCGCTATCGATTGACTCCTGTCGCGCCGGACAAACTCGCTGATAAGAATGATCCGAGCTATCACTTTGAACTCGAGCTTGAACTCCGGAACTTGGCCAATACCGAACGGCCGGTCGTGTACGAGCTTGAAGGGCCGAACGGACTGCCGATTGAAGGCTTTTGGTTCGCCACCAAAACCGGCCGCACGCCGAGCGGAAGCGGGTCTTGGAGCGGAGTTGGAATTCGCGATGTGATTGCCCGGTTCGAGAACGGGCCGATATCGCAAGTCAGTTGCAGCAGCATCACTAGCGGAGACGCAGAGCCGATGGGCCAAGGCGCGGCGCTGGCGTACATCGGTGTCGATGCGCAGTATTTCGCCGCGGCGCTGTTGCCGAAGAAAGAGAAACTCAGCGACGTGTGGTTCACCACCGCTACACCTAAACTGGCGACGGCCAAAATCACGGCTCGGGACACCTTGCCGACCTACAACAACGTGACGTTTTTGCTGGAGCGTGAGCCAATCAAACTTGCCCCCGCCGGAAGCGATGGCGCCGCGCGGGTTGATGGCTTCACCGTCTTCGCCGGACCCAAGCGGCCGGAACTGCTCGCCCAGTATTACGCGTCGGGTGATGAAAATTATTCGCTCAACAACTTTATGTACTACGGTTGGTTCGGTTGGGTGGCGGTCGCGATGCTCGGGATTTTGCATACCTTCTACGCGCTGGTGCAAAACTACGGCGTGGCGATTGTCATGCTCACCATGATGGTCCGCGGCGCCATGTACCCCTTGAGCCTGAAGCAAACTCGCAACATGCTCAAGATGCAAGAGCTCAAGCCGGAGATGGACCGCATTGCCGAGAAGTACAAGGACGACATGCAGAAGCGCGGCCAAGCGCAGAACGAACTGTTCCGCAAACATAACTATCACCCGATGGCGGGTTGCTTGCCGGCGCTGATTCAATTGCCGATCTTTTTGGGGCTCTATCGCGCATTGTCGGTCGATGTGGAACTTCGTCAGGCGCCGCTGATCAGCGATGCGATCCGTTGGTGCTCGAACCTCGCCGCGCCCGACATGCTGTACGATTGGTCGCGCTTCACGCCGCGGTGGTTCGATAACGCCACCAGCATGTTCGGCCTCGGTCCATACTTTAATATTCTGCCAATCGTCACGCTGCTGCTGTTCCTGTTGCAGCAAAAGCTGTTCATGCCGCCGCCGACGAACGAGCAAATGGCGCTGCAGCAGAAGATGATGAAGTACATGATGATCTTCATGGGCCTCATGTTCTTCAAAGTCCCTAGTGGATTGTGCATTTATTTCATCGCGTCGAGCTTGTGGGGCATCGCGGAGAAGAAATTGTTCCCGCAACCGAAAGCCGTCCCGCTGCCGGTTAACGACGTTTCAACGACAACCGAGAGCACGCCGAGCAGGGCCTCGGGCTTCCTCTCGAAGCTCGAAAAGATGGCGGAGCATAGCCGCACGGCGGAGAAGACGACGAAAGCCCCACGCCGCAAGAAGAAGTGATTCGTAGCTTGTCTCCCCGAGCCGGGCGTTTAGTTGTTCGCTCGGCTCGGGGGGCCAAGCTACATTTTCCTCACCAGCGCCAGGTAGAATCCCGTGAGTTCCACGCTCGGAATCACGCGCCGCGTGAGCGCCAGCTCACTCGGCAGCTCCTTGCCGCTCCACGATGTGAGCCCCGGTCGCGAGTCGATCGGTAACTCGATCGGCATAAGTTCAATCTTGCCCGCGAGCCGTTTGAGTGTATGCGCCACGACCAGTTCGTTCTCTTCCGGTGAAAACGCACACGTGCAATAGAGCACCCGGCCGCCGGGCTTTGTCGCATCGAGCGCCGACCGCAATAACGCCTTTTGTTTTCGCGACGCTTCCGCTAACTTGCGTGGTCCCCAGAACGAGTACGACTCCGGGTCATCGACATTGAACCGGGCTTCACTGGTGCAGGGCGCATCGAGCAGCACAGCGTCGAAACGCTCGGGTGTCTTACGGCCCACATCGCGGCCATCTACTTGATAGGTCTTAACGAACTGACCGACGCCGCAGCGCTGAAGGTTTTCCTTCAACGTGAAAAAGCGGGTGCGGACCGGCTCCACCGCCGAGAGGACGCCGTCGAGCTGCATCCGCGCCGCGAGGTGAAGTGTCTTTCCACCCGGCGCCGCAGCGAGATCGAGCACCGTCTCACTCGGCTGCGGCGCGAGGACCAGTGGCGCGAGCATACTTGACCAACCCTGTACGTAGACTTCGCCGCTCGCGACAAGCGGCGAAGTGGTGACGAGCGATTTCTGATCCGCCGGGATGCTGACCGCTTGCGGATGCCACGGGCAGGCGGTGAGCTCGCAGCCGAGTACAGCGAGCGCCGCGCGGGCTTCGCTCACGTCGCCACGCAATGGATTCAGCCAGATGCCGACCCGTGCGGCGGGGCGCAGCTGCGCGAGGATGGTGGTGGCTTCGACACCATGGATTAGCTTAAGGCGTTCGACGAACTCAGAAGGCAGCATCCAATAGAGTGTAATCGAGTCGTCGTCTCGCCGCAAAACTCGCGGTGCCAGAGCCATTACTTTCCGTTACACTGCGTAAGCAACATCACAAAACTCAACGAGAAATCGAGATGTCTCACAACTATCGCACCACGCCGCACGATACGGACCGGATGCCGCCGGGGATTCCTTACATTGTGGGAAACGAAGCGGCGGAACGGTTTAGTTATTACGGGATGCTGTCGATTCTGGCGGTGTTTCTCACCGATCACTTGCTCGATTCGCAGGGGGAGCTGGCGCCGCTAAGCGACGCGCAGGCTACGGAGTGGCAGCACTATTTTCAAGCAGCGGTTTACGTCACGCCGCTGTTTGGCGCTATCTTGAGCGATTGGTTGTGGGGCAAGTACCGCACGATTCTAACGCTCTCGCTGTTCTACGTGGTTGGGCACGCGGTGATGGCGCTGGTGGATATGCCGCAACTCACCGGGCTATCGCCGCGGTGGATGCTCGGCATTGGTTTAGGGCTGATCGCACTCGGCGCTGGGGGGATCAAACCGTGCGTCACGGCACATGTGGGCGATCAGTTCGGCTCAGCCAACAGTCACTTGTTGCCGAAAGTGTTTGGCTGGTTTTATTTATCGATCAACTTAGGCGCCGTTATCTCGCAGGCCCTCATCCCCTGGCTGCTCGACGAATATGGACCAAGCGTGGCGTTTGGACTGCCCGGCGGGCTGATGGCGCTGGCGCTGTTCGTGTTTTGGTTAGGGCGCCACGAGTTCGCGCACATTCCGCCAGGTGGCGCAGCGTTTGTGAGGGAAGTGTTCACACCGCAGACCGGACGAATTCTGCTGAAGCTCGTTCCAATTTACTTGCTCACGATTCCGTTTTGGAGTTTGTTCGATCAGTCGCACACTTCGATGGTGTTGCAAGCGAAGTCGCTCGACCTGTCATTCGGGACGTTTACGCTCAAGCCGGCGCAGTTGCAGCTCATCAATCCGCTGATGATCTTGATGCTCGTACCGCTAATTTCCTACGGCATCGAACCGCTCGTCGGCAAATTCACGCGGGTCACTCCGCTGCGCAAGATCGCAACGGGGATGTTCATCACGGTTCCGTCGTTTGCGATTTTGGCGCTCTTGCAAAAGGCGATCGACGGCGGGGCCACTCCTTCTTGGACATGGCATGTGTTGGTCTACGCGTTCTTGACATTCGCGGAAGTTTTGGTCTCGATCACCACGCTAGAGTTTTCCTACACCCAGGCGCCGAACAAACTCAAGTCGCTCATCATGGGGGTGTTCTTCATCACCGGCATCGCGCTCGGCAATCTGTTTACGGCTGCGGTGAGCGCTCGCATCGCGGCCGCCCAAGAGCGCGGCAGTCAATTGCTGGAGGGCGAAAACTACTACTGGTTCTTCACCGCGGTGATGCTCGTCGGCGCCTTGGCCTTTATGGTGTATTCACAGTTCTATCGCGGGCGCTCTTACGTGCAGGGTGAGAATTAGCCGGGGGCCCGTTCTTCTGGACAATCGGGCCGCCGAGTTGTGTCGTGGATGTGCTGTTCACAGGAAGAAAACGGCGGCGGAGCGCCGCCGGCTAACGCTACTTGCCGATGCAGAACTTGCTGAAGATGCGGTCCAAAATATCGTCGGTGACGACGGCGCCGACGACACGGCCGAGGTGATCGAGCGCCGCGCGGAGTTCGGCGGCGAGAAGGTCTTCGGCGCCAAGTTTGTGCGCTAGGTCGCGGGCGGCGGTGAGGGATGCGGCGGCGCTGCGCAGTGACTCTTCGCAGCGCGACGCGGTGGCGGCGGTCATGCCGGTGAGGGTGAGAGTGGCGTCGAGCTTGGTAGCGATCGCTTTCACGAGTTCGTCAAGGCCTTCGGCAGTGTGGGCGCTAAGTCGCAAGCGATGATCAGGTGGGGAGTGTGGGTACAGATCGCACTTCGTGGCGAGGGCGATGGTGTTATCCGTGTGAATCGCGTTCGGGCCGCAATCGAGAATTAAATCGGCGTGGCGGCGGGCCGCGGCGGCTTCGGTGCGGGCGAGGGCGTCGATTTCTGAAATGGCAGGTTCTTCGTCGGCGCCGGCAGTGTCCACTAGCTCGCACTCGATAGGCCCGCAACGGATGACGGCGGTCAGCGTGTCGCGCGTTGTGCCGGCGATGTCGGCGACGAGTGCGGCAGCGCCGGTTCCGTCAAAATGTTTCACGAGGGCGTTGAACAGGCTGCTCTTGCCAGCGTTAGGTGGGCCCACGATCACCACGCGTGGACGATCATTCGTGATGGTGCGAGTTTGCAGTTGAGCGACGACACCGTTCAGCACGCCTTCGGCGTGGGCGAGTCGTTCGGCAAGCACGGCGGGTTCGATGAAGCGCACGTCTTCTTCTTCGACAAAGTCGAGGCCCGCTTCGAGCTCGGCGAGCAGCATCAGCAGTTCTTCGCGCAGCATGTGCAGTGGCGCCGAGACGCCGCCGGCGAGTTGGGTGAGGGCTTGCGCGAGGGCGGCTTCGTGCTGGGCGTCGATCACACCGAGCACCGCTTCGGCTTGAACCAAATCCATTCGGCCGGCGAGGACGGCGCGAAGGGTGAACTCACCCGGTTCGGCGAGGCGGGCGCCATGTTCGCACAGCGTTTGCGTGAGCGCTTCGAGAATCGGCGGCGAACCGATGGTGTGGATTTCAACGGTGGGTTGGCGAGTATAACTGCGCGCGGTGGGCCAGATGAAGAGATCGCACGGAAGAGAATGTACGTACGCGCTAAGTCGCAAGCGAAGGGTTATATCCGCGATGCGCGCGGCGCGTGTGGGGATCGCGAACCGTGAATCGCACAATCGATGGACGATGGCCAGCGCATCAGGACCACTCACGCGCACGACGCCGCGCGCTGATGCTCCGGGGGGCGAAGCGATGGCGGCGATGGTGTCGGTGAGGTCGAGACGCATCTTACTCACCATCGTGCATTTGCAGATAGCTTTCGTAGCGGCGCGTGTCGATGCGCCCGTCGGCGACGGCGCTTTTTACGGCGCACATGTCTTCATGCGTATGGGTGCAGTTGGGGTAGCGGCACTGGCAGACGTAGGGGCGGAGCTCGCGGAAAAAGCCGGCGACTTCGGCGGGGATGACGTCCCATAGCGCGAACTGACGGATGCCGGGGGTATCAACCACGAACCCGCCGCATTCTAGCGGGAACAACTCGGCTGTGGTTGTGGTGTGCCTGCCCTTCTGAGTTTCGGCGCTCACCGTTTGCACGCGGACGGCGAGGCCGGGTTCGATCGCGTTGAGCAGCGACGATTTTCCGACGCCGCTTTGTCCGGTGAGGACACTCGCCTTGCCGGTGAGACGCGCGCGCAACCTCTCAACACCGAAGCCGGTGGTCGCGGAGACGGGCGCCACTTCGTAGCCGAGTTGGCTGTAGACGCCAATGAGCGGCACCAAATCGGCGGGCTCGACCAGATCGATCTTGTTGATGCAGATGACCGGCGCGATGCCGGTCTTCTCGGCCACCACAAGATAGCGATCTACGAGGTGCGGTTTGAGTCTTGGCTCGGCGGCACTGGTGACGATCAGCACTTGATCGATGTTCGCGACGATCAGATGTTGCCGGCCTTTGCTCGTGCGGCTCAGCACGCCGTAGCGCGGTTCGACGCGCTCAATGATTCCCTCGGCGGCGCCTTCGGGGCGAACCCACACCCGGTCGCCGGCGGCGACGACATGGCGGACGTCGGTGGTGAGTTGTTTGAGGAGTCGGCGCGTGGCGCAGGCGCGCTGCTGGCCATCGTCGCACGCCACTTGGCTGATGAGCCCTTGCACGCGGAGCACACGACCGGCGATGCAGATTTCGCGGTCAATCTCGGGGAGCACGATGGCGCCGGAGTCGTCGGCCGACAACTCGCCACCGACCAGCGTGCGCTTGCGAGTGAGCTTGCCTTTGCCAGAGACCCGCTCGTTGCGGTCGGCTTCGGTCTGTTCCCCCGTCTCGGCAAACTTCCGCGTGAGATCATTCTCCCGCGTGCGGCTTTCGTGATGCTTGCGGAAGTCGGCGCGAAGTTTGTGCTTCTTCTTCATGAGTAGGATGGGTTATCCGCAGAGCGGTAACCCATCGGCGCCAGATCCGACCTTGCGGCATGATGGGTTACCGCTAGCGCGGATAACCCATCCTACATGATTACAGCCACATGATTACAGCGCTTCGTGCGGCTTTTTGATTTGCCCTTCGCTCATGTTCGTCGGGTCGTACTTGCGGGGGGTCGGTTGGGAGCGCGGCTTCATGTTCTGCAGGCCGGCGCGGGCGAGGAGCGATTCCTTCATGATCTCGCGCGACATGTCGTTTTCCGGCGGCGGCGGGCCGACGGCGCCGAGGTCCGCGGGGGAGTAGTTCACTTTGTAGTGGTGATGCTTGGCGATGGTCAGATCGTCACCGGGGTCGAGCCGACCTTCGGTCAGCTTCACGCCGTTGATCTTGATGCCGTTGGAGCTGCCGAGATCGCGGATGTAGAGGTAGCCATTCTCGAACCGCAGCTCGCAATGGTGCGCGGAGACGTTGGCAAAGCGCAGCGTAATATCGCAGCTTTCGCGGCGCCCCACGAGCAGTTTGTCTTTGATGAGCGGAATCGGATCACCGCCGCCCACCGGCACGAGTTCGCCGTACATGCAGAGTACCTCCCAAAAAATCGTGGCCGAAACGCCTGATCATCCCCTGCAACAGCGTCGCCTCACTCCTTTTACTTTAGGAACGGGGGCGCCGAAGGTCAACCAATTCGTGCGGGGCAGTGCAGATTGCGGGCCAAAAAGGTGCTAGAATCGGCCGCGAGGGCAAGATTTGCGGATTTTGCCGGCGGGAGATTTTTTTGTACGACGGGCCTCCGAGCCCGTCGGATTCCGGACGCAAATTCTCGACGGGCTGAGAAGCCCGTCCTACGTGAAAAATGCATAACCCGTTTCAATCGCCGCAGGCAGTGGACAGTGATGCGGCGCTGCCGGAGGTGGGGCCGCCGTATGTGTTTGAAGGGGACATAACGATAAACGACTGGCTTCGAGCTGCGGACCTGGCAGGTGGGGCCGGGGGCATTTCGACTTATGTGACGAATTGCTTACTGGTTCTAGCAGGAATCACTTTGGTTCTGACAAGTTGGAATGACTGGTGGAAGAAAGGGAATGTTTGGGACGGTATCGGTGTAGGTGGGGGACTATTCATGACCCTCAGTATGCCTCTGCTTTACTTGTTCCGGCGCGCTTTCTTCGCTAGGACTCGCCGATTGCGTCGAGAGATGTACGGTGTGGGCAAATTCAAGATTGATACGGCAGGGGTTGAAACGGTCACTGAAAAACTTAGTCAAATGGTCAGTTGGAACACGTTCACCGCTTTTCGCAGCACTAACGAAATCCTAATTCTCTACTATCGTTATCCACGGTCTTACGTGGGTCTCGTTCGAACGCAACTAACGAACCCCGACGCCTGGCCGTCACTCCTCCGCTTCCTCGCCGAACGTTTGCCTCGGAAGTAGTGGGGAGTTGGGTTCCTGCGCCCAACGCGCTCCGCTACCGCGTCGCGGCTAAACCTTCCCCCGCAGTTTAGCCGCGACGCGCGAGCGGAGCGTGTTTCGGTTACAATGAACTTTCCCAGAGAGGACCGGGCAGTCGCGACGGCACACGCCATCGAGGAAAGTCCGGGCGCCACAGAGCAGGGTGGTGGGTAACGCCCACCGGTCGCGAGACCAGGGACAGTGCCACAGAAAATAGACCGCCGGGAGAGGCTGTCGGCTGTTGGCTATCAGCTATCGGCAAGAGAAGGGCGCGTATTCGCCGACAGCCGACAGCCAATGGCCGACAGCCTCCCCCGGTAAGGGTGAAACGGTGCGGTAAGAGCGCACCAGCGGGCGGGGTGACTCGCTCGGCTCGGTAAACCCCACCCGGCGCAAGACCAAACAGGGAGCAGAGTCGGCTCGGCTCGTTATGACTTCCGGGTAGGTCGCTAGAAGCGGCGAGCAATCGCCGCGCGAGAGGAATGACTGCCGCGGCGCGCAAGCGCCGGCACAAAACCCGGCTTACAGGTCCTCTCTGGGATTTTTTCAAAAAGGGATGAGAGGCTAGGGGTTAGAGGCTAGGGAAAGTGCCGCGTGGACGATGTCCGCGAGCACCCCTAACCTCTTTCCCCTATCCTCTACCCTCTCATTTAGTAATTCGTCTTGAACGGCATGATGCCATTCGAGTGCGGACTGGCGCCGACGCTAGCGTAGGAGGTGGTCGGCGGGGTGGACGGCACCGGGGTGGTGCGGCGCTTGGGGGGCGCCGTCTTTTCGGTGGGGATCATGTCCTGCTCGATCACCTGCAGCAGCTTCGAGATGCAGAGCTTGTTCATGCTGGTCCGCAGATCGTGAGCTTCGGTCCGCAGGTACTCGTGCATGCTCTTGGGGAGCCGAACGGTGATGACCCGGGTTGGTTCCGATTCGGTGTCGGTGGCATTCTTCTTTTCCCGCAGGCGGACGACCATCTTTTGGATTTGGTCGAACTCGGGGCTCCGTTCGAAGGTGGCCAGGTCGTCGAAGTTCGGGAAGGTGCGGCGAACTACGCCATCGATCCCCATCACTTCCCGGAAGAAGCTAACCCAATCGAGGTCCTGGGCGAACCACTTTTGGGCGGCGGCTAGAACTTGTTGGTACTGGGCTTGAGGGGTGGGGGTTCCGGTCGCGGTGGGGGTGGTTGTTTCTGAAAGCACGGCTTGTCTCCTTCGAGTCGTGCGGAACGGCTGCGTGCGGGGCCTACTCCAGCTCCGCAATCAGTGCCATCGTCGCAGTCGGTCAAGGCGTGACCGTAAGTTCCTTGCACTGCATGCACTTACAGCGATTCGTAAGTCGTGCCTAAACGGCGGCAGGGCGTGCTTAAGAATCAGGCGGACCCCTTGTGCCTAGTTCTTAAGCAGAGGGTCGTTTCCCATCGGCCTCACTGTCCACTTGAGGGTGGCCAAGAAAATAGCCGCGGAAAGCTGTGGCCCGATAAGGACTTACAACGATTTGGCAAAAAAATCGGGCGGACGAAGTGTCACTGGACACTTCGCCCGCCCGAGGTTGAAACCCCCGACGGAATCCGTCATCAGCCCCCGACGTCAGTCGGGGAATACTTGCTCGTCAGGGGTAAAGCCGGGGGTTGTAACCTCGACCCTTCCGCTTTGTGGCAATGTGGCGCCTGTGGCAAATGTCATCTTGGCCAACTTAGTTTGGCGCCTGCGGATTCCCGCTAGGTTTACGAAGATTCTAATCACCGGTCAGCTCATTTCCGTCCGAATCTTCTCCAACAACTTTTGCGTTAGACGAATGCCTTCGTACTCGTCGGGGTCGGAGCCTTCCCATTCGATGCCGACCCAACTGTGGTAGCCCGCGTCGAGGACGATTTTCATCATTTTGCGGTAGTCGATTTCGGCCTCGTTTCCTTCCGCGTCAAAGACGTGGCTTTTGGCGGAGACGGCTTTGGCGAACGGCATCAGCTCGGCCACGCCTTTGTACTTGTCGTACCATTCGCCGGGGCCTTCACCCCAGCCGTCGAGCCGGAAGTTGCCGAAGTCGGGAAGGGTCCCAACGTTCGGCTTGTTGACCAGTTTCATCACGCCGGCTAGCCACTCGCCATTGCTGGAGAGGCCGCCGTGGTTCTCGACAATCACGTTGATGTCATGCTCCTGGCCGAAATCACCGAGCCGGCCCAAGCCGTCAGCCGCCAATTTCTGCTGTTCTTCATAGGAACCGGAGGACTGGGCATTCACCCGAATCGAGTGGCACCCCAAGAATTTGGCCGCTTCGATCCAGCGATAGTGGTTTTCGACCGCTTCGGTCCGCTTGGCGTCGTCGGCGTCGCCCAGGGCGCCTTCGCCATCGCACATAATCAGGACGCTTGTAACGCCGAGGCCGTCGCAAATGCTCTTCAGCTCGGTCAGGTACTTGGTGTCCTTGGCCTTATCTTGGAAGAACTGGTTGACATATTCGACCCCTTCGATGCCAAACTTCTCCTTGGCGATCCGGGGGAAATCGAGGTTCGTGATCTTTCCAGCTTGCAGGGCGTTATGGAGCGACCACTCGGCGAGCGAGATTTTGAACAGCGGCTCGGCCGGGGCGTCGGCGGCCAGTAATCGGCTCGCGGGAAGTAAGGAAGTGGCGCCCACGGCGGCGGCAGATTGCAGGAGTTCGCGACGATTGAGCATGGCAGTTATCTCCGGGTGGCGGACGAGGGAACGTGGACTCCAATTCTTGCACCCTGCGGGTGTAAGTTCAACTCTTGCCGCCATCCATTGACCACCGCCGCGCGGGGGCCGACAATCGCAAATCGCGTACAAATCTGTTCCCCAACCGAGTCCTCCATCACCATTTACCCAAGACCATAGTATGGCGACCGCCGGTAGTCCGATTACCCTTTCCGCGGGCAAGTTGAATGTCCCCGCGACGCCAATCATTCCGTTCATCGAAGGGGACGGCACCGGGCCCGATATTTGGGCGGCTAGCCAAAAGGTGTTCGATGCCGCGGTCGAAAAGGCGTACGGCGGGCAGCGTAAAATCGTGTGGCAGGAAGTCCTCGCCGGCGAAAAGGCGTTCAACGCCACGGGCAACTGGCTGCCGGACGAAACGCTCGACGCCTTCCGCAAGTATTTGGTGGGCATCAAAGGCCCGCTCACCACGCCGGTTGGCGGCGGCATGCGGAGCCTCAACGTCGCCCTGCGGCAAATCCTCGATCTCTACGTTTGCCTGCGGCCGGTGCAATACTTCACGGGCGTGCCGTCGCCGGTGAAGGAACCGGAAAAGACCGACATGGTCATCTTCCGCGAGAACACCGAAGACATTTACGCCGGCATTGAGTTCCAACATGGCACGCCGGAGTGCGAGCAGTTCAAGAAGTTGTTCGCCGAAGCGTTTCCGGCGCCGTGGAAGAAGGTCCGCTTCCCCGCGACCGCCGGTTTCGGCATCAAGCCGGTCAGCAAAGAAGGAACCGAGCGGCTCGTCGCGGCGGCGATTCAATACGCCATCGATAACGATCGCAGCAGCGTCACGTTGGTGCATAAGGGGAACATCATGAAGTTCACCGAAGGCGCCTTCTGCAACTGGGGCTATGAACTGGCCGGCAGCGCGTTTGGCGCCGAGCTGCTCGATGGCGGCCCGTGGCGTGTGATCAAGAAAGGGACGCATGGCGCCCAGCGCGACATCGTCATTAAGGACGTCATTGCCGATGCCTTCTTGCAGCAGATTCTTACCCGCCCCGCGGACTACGACGTGATCGCCACGCTCAACCTCAACGGCGACTACGTGAGCGACGCGCTGGCCGCGTGCGTCGGCGGCATCGGCATCGCCCCGGGCGGCAACATCAACTACGCCACCGGTCACGCGATCTTCGAAGCAACCCACGGCACGGCGCCCAAGTACGCCGGCCAAGATAAAGTGAACCCCGGCAGCGTGATCCTGAGCGGCGAAATGATGCTGCGCTACCTGGGCTGGAAAGAAGCCGCCGATCTAATTCTGAAGGGTCTAAACGGCGCGATCGGCGCCAAGACCGTCACGTACGATTTTGAGCGGCTGATGGACGGCGCGAAGTTGGTGAAGTGCAGTGAGTTCGGCGGGGCGGTGGTGAAACACATGGCTTAAAGGACGAGTGTAACTGGTTGAAGTGCCCCACCAGAGCAACTACGATGAGAATCTGCGAAACCGCTAGAGTGGCCCATCCGGACCGTGACGTCTTGATCCTTCTCTCACTCCTCCCACAAGGCTGCGCATCATGACCTGTCCCTCTCGCGCGAAAGTTGCTTGGCGTTTCCGCTTCGCCTGTTTTGCCTGGGCCTGTTCGCTATTGATGGGGAGCGCTGTGCAGGCCGTGCCGATTCCGGGCCTCTACAATACCGGCGTCGATGCTGCAGGCGTTCCGTTGCCCGACGGGACGATCGACTCGCATTACACGCTGATCGCCAATCCTGATACCGGCAGCCCCAACGCGTACGTCCACGATTCCACAATCTTCCCGCTCGTCGCGGGGCCCTGGATCGCAAATTCATCGGTCTCGAAGTGGATCGCGCCGCGAATCAACACGACGGCAGCCTACGGCGGGAGCCTGTCGTACACGTATCGGCTCACGTTTGATCTAACAGGTTTCGATCCGAGCACCACCACGATCAACGGCCGCTGGTCTGTCGATAACACGGGCGACATTTGGCTGAATGGCTCGCCGACCGGCAATACGCACGGCGCTGGCTTTAGCGTTTTCTTGCCTTTTACCATTAGCGGGCCATTCTTAAGCGGGCTCAATACGCTCGACTTCATTGTCAACAATGCTGACGTGACCGGCGGTTACACGGGCCTGCGCGTCGAAGGTTTCCCGCCACCCGCCATTCCTGAAGCTTCGTCGTTCCTCTGCGTTGGGGTAGCGATGGTCGTTGCCGGAGTCGTGGCGGCTCGGCGTCGTTCAGCTTGATCGCGAAGCAGGTTTGAGCGCGGATCAATCCGGAAGGCCCGCCATTCCGAGAAGATTGGCGTCAGCTAGCCCTGGGTCCGCGTTGTTGGCGCCGACCCTAGGCTGGATGATGCTAATTCTCTTGGGATCGCGGGCTATCGGGTTTCATTTGCCGTCGAGACCGTCTCTGGCTTAAGAATGATTGCCAAGCTATCTCTCTTCTTAACCCTTCAACGGAGTATTACCCATGTACCGCAAAACTCTCTTCGCACTCTGCTCACTGCTCCTCATTCTCGCCCCCGCCCTCGCCGATGAGGCCCGCGACCAGCGCATGGCGTGGTGGCGCGACGCGAAGTTCGGCATGTTCATTCACTGGGGCGTCTATGCGGTGCCGGCGGGGAACTATGAGGGGAAGCTGATTCCGGGGATCGGCGAGTGGATTTTGAAGAATGGTGAGATTCCGCTCGAAAAGTATCGAGCCTACGCACGGCAGTTCAATCCGGTTAAGTACGATCCGGGCGCGTGGGCGCAGCTCGCCAAAGACGCGGGGATGAAGTACATCGTCATCACCAGTAAGCACCACGATGGGTTCGCGCTGTACGACTCGGCGGTGACCGAATGGGACATCGCCGGCGCCACGCCGTATAAAAAGGATTTGCTCGCGCCGCTGGCCGCCGCGGCGCGGGAGCGGGGGCTGAAGTTTGGGCTCTACTATTCGCAGGCGCAGGATTGGACGCATCCAGGCGGCGCCAAGGCGGGGATGGAAGATGGCCAGGGTTGGGATGCCGCGCACAAAGGGAGTTTCGACAAGTACCTGGCCGACATCGCCCTGCCGCAGACCAAAGAAATTCTCGCGAAGTTTAAGCCCGATGTGTTGTGGTGGGACACGCCGGCACTGATGACTCCTGAGCGGGCGGCGCCGCTGGCCGCGGCGCTTGAAGTAGCGCCGAACATCATCACCAACAATCGGCTGGGAGGTGGATACGAGGGCGACACTGAAACGCCCGAGCAATTCATCCCGGCCACCGGTTTCAAGGACCGCGATTGGGAAACCTGCATGACGCTCAACGACACCTGGGGCTTCAAGGCGGACGACCACAATTGGAAGAGCCCGCAGACCGTCATCCGAAATCTGGTGGACATCATCAGCAAAGGGGGCAACTACCTCTTGAACGTTGGCCCGACGAAGGAAGGCGAGATCCCGCCTGAGTCGATCGCCATTCTGCGCGAAGTGGGCAAGTGGATGCAGGTCAACGGCGATTCGATCTACGGCACACAGGCGAGCCCGTGCCGCGCGCCGAGCTGGGGCCGCGTCGCAATGAAGGGAGAAGACCAAATCTTCTTGTACGTCTTCGATTGGCCATCGAACGGCCGCATCACGGCGCCAATCAAAGCCGAGGTGAGTGAACCGAAACTGCTGGCCGATGGTTCGCGGACGCTCACCGCCACGCAGACGGATGATGCGCTAGTGATCGAGCTACCGGGCGCCGCGCCCGACAAGATTTGCTCGGTGATCGCGCTCAAGTTCGCCGGCGCCGTGGAAGAGATTCCCCACCTCACCAAACAAGCCGCCGATGGCTCGCTGGTCCTCCTGCCGCAAGATGCCACCATCACCGGCAATTCGCTGAAAGTCGAAACGATCGCCGGCAAGCCGAATCTTGGCTTCTGGACGAATGAGAATGACAGTGCTACGTGGAACTGCCGTATTACGTCGCCGGGTGAGTTCAAAGTGGTGGCCGAAGTTGGGGCGCTATCACCGAGCCGGTTTGAGCTGATGATTGGTGATGAAACATTGGCGGTGAGCGCGCCGTCGACGGGGGGGTATGAGAAGTTCAAAGTTGTTGAACTCGGGAAGGTGAAGGTTGCGGCGGGGGATTGCAAAGTAACGCTCGAGCCGGGCGCTGAAGGGTGGAAAGCGCTGAACTTGCGTAAGGTGACGCTGGATCCGATCGCGGCTGAATAGGCGTTGTGAGGGGATCAACCCATCGGTGGGCTTTGTCAAACTACGTAGCGATGTGACGGCATGAGCGATATAAAACTCTTTCAGATTGCCGGCAACCTTGCCAAGGAAATTCATGGAGCCGCGTCGCCTTTAGAGAAGCCGCTTCAGACTCTTATTGAGGCGAATCTTGGACCGTTGTTAGGTATCCGCTTCGTCGAATCCGAGTATTCAACCGGAAAGACCCATGCCGGCCGCATCGATACGCTCGGTCTCGACGAAAATAACACCCCGGTCATTGTCGAGTACAAGCGTTCCAGTCATGAGAACATTATCAATCAAGGTTTGTTCTACCTCGACTGGCTGATGGACCATCAAGCTGAGTTCAAACTCCTGGTGCTGGATAAGTTCGGTAAATCCGATGCCGATGCCATCGACTGGTCGGCTCCAAGGCTGATTTGCATCGCCGCCGATTTTACCAAGTACGACGGCCACGCCGTACAGCAAATGAACCGCAACATCGAGCTGATCCGCTACCGACAGTTCGGCAAGGAGCTTCTGCTGCTGGAGTTGGTCAATGCCGTAGCTGCGGAGGCCGTGCCTCCCAAAAAGACAAAGCCGTCCAAGAACGCAGGCTCCGACAAAACGGTCGCGGAGTGGCTCGTCGATCTCTCGCCCACCATGAGAGACCTCTTCGGGTCGCTTGAGAACTACCTTACGTCCCTTGGTGACGATGTGCAGCGTAAAGACCTCAAACTCTACGTCGCATTCAAGCGTTTACGCAATTTCGTCACGGTCTGCTTCCAGAAGAACGATCTACGAGTATTCCTTCATCTCGATCCGGATAAAGTCAAGTTAGTGGAGGGTTTCTGCCGTGATGTGAGAAACGTAGGACACTGGGGCACGGGCAACGTCGAAGTGTCGCTCAAGACGCTCGCCGACCTCGAAAGAGCCAAGCCGCTGCTTCTGAACGCCTACGAAGGTGGCATCCAAACCGGTTAAGCCTCAACTAACTACAAGCCCAATCTGTGTCTCGTGATCGCCCCTACGGCGTGAAGTCAGCATCCTTCCCAATACCCACCGCGAACTCCGCCAGCAAATCCGCACAGCGGTCGATATCCTCCAGCGAGATCATCTCCACCGCGCTGTGCATGTAGCGGTTCGGCACGCTCACTAGGCCGGTGGCCACGCCGCCGCGGGCGAGCTGCATGGCGTTGGCATCGGTGCCGGTGCCGCGGCCGCTGGCGGCCCATTGGAGTTTGATGTCGGCCTTGGCGCCGGCGTCGCGGAGGCGGTCCACCACTTTGGGGTTCATGTTCGGGCCGCGGTACACCACCGGGCCGCCGCCGAGCTTGATGTCTCCCTCTTGTGTTTTGTCGATGGTGGGGCAATCGGTCGCGTGGGTCACATCGACCGCAATCCCCACCGCCGGATGCACGCCGTACGCGCTGGTGGCGGCGCCGCGGAGGCCGATCTCTTCCTGCACTGTTGAGACGGCGAAGAGCGCAACATTCAGCCCCTTGCGCTGCTTAGCGCGGCGGGCCGCTTCGACGCAAACCCATAGGCCGGTCTTGTCGTCCATGCCGGGGGAGTTCGCGAGATTGTTGCGCATTTCTTGGTAGCCAAGCTGTAGCGTCACACAGTCGCCAATCGCCACCGCTTCTTGCGCCTCGGCTTTGTTCTTGGCGCCGATGTCCAGCCACAGCTCCTTGGTCTTCACTACCTGCTTGCGCTCTTCTTCGTTCAGCAGGTGAATCGCCTTGCGCGCGATGACCGCCGGGATGGGGCCGCTGGTGGTGTGGATGGTCATCCGCTGGCCGATGAGCTGCTGCGGGTCCCAGCCGCCGATGGTGTTGGTGTAGATGTAGCCGTCGTCGTTGATGTAGCTGACGATCAGCCCAATCTGGTCGGCATGCCCCGCGTACATCACCCGTAGCGGCGCCTTGGGGTTCACCCCCATGATGACGTTGCCGTGCAGGTCGGTCCGCACTTCATCGGCGAACGACTCGGCATACTTCCGCACGATCGCTTGAACGGGCTGCTCGAACCCGGAGGGGCTGGGCGTTTCGAGGATTTGCTTGAAGAACTCTTTCGCGGCGGCTTCCATGTATTTAGTTAGTGGTGAATGGTGAGTCGTGAATTGTGATCGGTGATCGGGACAAATCCGGCATTGGTCATTTCGGCTTGGTGATTGTGCATTGAAATGACCAATGACCAAGCCGAAATGACCAATGAAAAAATCTTAATTGCGTTCGCCTCACTTGAGTTGGGCGAGCACTTCAGGATCGGGCCACTCACCTAACTCCAACACGTTGCCCGAGGGGTCGTGGAAGAAGAGTTGGCGGTAGCCGTGGGTGGGTAATAACTTTTCGACGAACGGGACGCCCGCGCGATGGAGGTGTTCTTTGGCGGCGTCGACATCGGTCACGCGGAAGGCGAGGTGGCTCTTACGGCTTTCGATCTTGTCGCGCGGCGGGTTGAAGTTGGGATCGACAATCAGGTGCAGCATCATGCCGAGGCCGGCGCGGTAGAGCCAGGCGCCTTCAAAGTCGAACGCGGGGCGGGCGGTGGTATGGAAGCCAAGGACCTGGGTGTAAAACGCGATGCTCGCCGGCAAATCGCGCACGTTCAGCGTCGCGTGATTGAACCGCTCGACGTCAATGCTAGCGGGCATCGGGAGGGATTTGGGATGTGGGATTTAGGAAGTGGGGAAGCGTTTAGCTCTCTTGTCGACAGCCGATAGCTGACAGCCAACAGCCCCCGCGTCAAACTTTGCCGATTCTAACGGTTAGGCTCAATCGCTCGTAGGGCCGGGGCCGATGAATGCCGCAGCGGGAAGGCATGCGCGCGATCTTGCGCCTTGGCTTTGCCGTGTTATCGGGGAGCCTCATCATGCGTGCGTTCGCTTCGCTGTGGTTATTGGTGTTCGCAGTTTCGACCTTCACCGGGTGCGGCATTTGGCGGCCGTGTGGCGTGGGCTGCGGAGGGTGCAACATCCTCGCCTGCGGTGGCGCTTGTGATCCTGGCTGCGGTTGCGAAGCCAGTTGTGCCTGCGAACCAGCGTGCGGCTGCGAAGCTAGTTGCGCCGTGGAACCGAGTTGCGGCTGTGAACCAAGCTGCGGCTGTGAACCATCGTGTGGTTGCGCCGGCGGCTGTGGCGATGCGTGTGGCACGGGCTGCGGCGATGGTTGGAAGCATGCGGGCGAGAAGTGGAACTGCGGGCCGTGCTCCGGTCCGAAGTGGTGCTTCTGCACGGATGATTGCGGGAACTGTTCAAGCCGGCGCTGCTTCGGCGGTTGTGGGGGCGGTTGTGAACCGGGTTGTGGGTGTGAACCCTCGTGCGGTGTCGAACCAGGGTGTGGATGCGAACCAAGTTGCGGATGCGGCAGTGGCTGCGGCGCAGCGTGTGGTTGCGGCCACTGCACGCCGGTGCGAGATGTGGCGTGCTGCGTCGCTCACGGTGTGAAAGGCGTGGTCCATGGCGTCGGCCGCGGCGTGTGCTGCGTGCTGAGCCCGCTGTGGGCCTGCGGCGGCTGCGATGGCGAAGTCTACTGGAACGAATGGCATAACGACCCGCCCCGCTGCTGCGACCCGTGCGACCGCTGCGGCAACTGGACCGGCCCCTCGACCGCCAACATGCGCGCCCCGTACCGCAATGGCTGTGAGAGTTGTGAGACTTGCCAGTGACTCTATTCGTAGCACGGGACCGAAGTCCCGTGCAGATGAAGTGAACGTCGCTCGGTGCGCACGGGACTTTGGTCCCGTGCTACGTACGACCGAACTTGAACAGCATGTTCGCG
This sequence comes from Pirellulales bacterium, assembly GCA_022841705.1. GTDB lineage: Bacteria > Planctomycetota > Planctomycetia > Pirellulales > Lacipirellulaceae. The sequence continues at coordinate 400,797 of JALHQZ010000001.1, read as the reverse complement.
TTCCTCGTCGAAGCAATGCAGAACTCGCCGAATGCCACGCCGCGGTCGTCCGCCAGGCAGCGGGCGGTGTGGATGACGTTCGCGGGTTCGTTGCGTTTCATCTTCCGCATCGGCTCCGGCGAGAGGTAGGGGCTATCGGTCTCGACCAGTAGCCGGTCGAGCGGCACGCTGCGGGCGATTTCACGCAGCTCATCGTTCTTCTTGAACGTGACCATCCCCGCAAAGCTGATGAAGAGGCCGAGTTCCAAGCACTCGCGCATCCCTTCGAGCGTGCCGGTGAATGAGTGCATCACGCCGGCAACGGGGCCGCGTGAGCGCGCCGCACGCAGCATGGTGATCACTTCCGCTTCGCACTCGCGCATGTGAATCACCACCGGCAGGCCGGTGCTTTGCGATAGGCACAGGTGGCGATCAAAATAATCTTGCTGCTGCGCGAACGGCGAATGGTCCCAGTAGCGGTCGAGCCCCGTCTCGCCGAGTGCAACCACACGCGAATCGGCGGCTAGCTTTATGATTTCATCCCAATCGCCCGGCGCCGCGTCACGCACATCGTTTGGCTGGATGCCGACGGATGCGTAAACGCCGCTATACCCGTGAGCTATTTCTACCACCCGCCGACTGGACTCGAGGTCGTAACCAATTGCGTTGATGGTGGTTACCCCCGCGGCATTAGCACGCTCGATCACCGCCGGTAAATCCTCGGCGAATGAAGGGCCGTTAAGGTGCGCGTGGGTGTCGTACAACATGTCAGCGCACCGGGCGTTGCGGCGTGTAGGTGCAGCAGTTCACCGGACACACGTCGTGGCTCGGGCCAAGCTCGCCAATCGCGGGGCGTTCGGTGGCGCCGGTCATGCGTTCGACCACGAGATCCACAATCATCCGCACGAACTTTGGATGGACCCCGACTGTCGCTGCGCGGTGGAAGTTCACGCCAAGCTCCGCGCACAAATCTTTCGCTTCGGTGTCGAGATCGTACAGCACCTCCATGTGGTCAGAGATAAAACCTATCGGTAGCACCACCACGTCTTCGAGACCAGCCGCATGTTGGGCGCGGATTTCATCGCACACGTCCGGTTCCAACCACGGCTGCTGCGGCGGGCCACTGCGGCTTTGGTAGACGAGCTTGTAGTTGTTGTGCCCAAGCTGCGCGGCGACACTCTTGCACGCATCATTAAGCTGCAGTTCGTAGCGGCAGTTTTCCGCCATGCTCATCGGAATGCTGTGCGCGGTGAAAAGTAGCAATGTTTTTGCACGGCGTTCGGCCGGCACGAGTGCGAGTTTCTCAGCGACATGCTCGGCATTCACCTCGATGAACGCCGGATGGTTGTAGAACATCCGCAGCTTGTCGACTTCCGGTGCAGCGGGGCCAACCGTTTCGCGCGCGGCGGCGATGTTCTCGCGGTATTGTCGGCAGCCGGAGTAGCTGCTGAAGGCACTCGTGAAGAGCGCGATCGCACGACGTTTGCCATCCGCAGCCATCTGCGCGAGCGTCTCTTGCAGCAGCGGATTCCAATTGCGATTGCCCCAGTACAGCGGCAGCGTGATGCCGCGCGATTTGAACTCCGCTTCAATCGCGCTCAAAAGTTGGCGGTTCTGCTCGTTGATGGGACTCACGCCGCCGAAGTGCTGGTAGTGTTCAGCGACTTCGAGCATTCGCTCCCGCGGCACGTTCTTGCCACGGAGCACGTTTTCCAGAAACGGCAGCACATCGTCGGGGCCTTCGGGACCACCGAACGAAACAAGGAGAAAGGCGTCGTACGCCGCCGCAGTTGCAGTGTTGGAACTCATGCCCGCACTGTAACCAATTGGCAGCCTGCGAACAGGCCGCGCGCGAAAAACAAAGTGACCCCTACGGGACTCGAACCCGTGTTACCGCCGTGAAAGGGCGGTGTCCTAGACCGCTAGACGAAGGGGCCGTCTGCGAGCGCAGTGGAAGGCGCTAGCCAACCAATTGCGAACTAGAAAGGTAAGCCCGCGGACGTAAACCGTCAACCCGGGCTCAAAAAGACAACGAATCCGGCGTGAAAGTTCACGCCGAGTCACGCAATGACCGCGACTATTCGGAAACGGCCGAGATGTCGGCGGCGCCGTTCGACCCCGCGTCCGCTTGCGAGCGGCGGATCGCCTCGTAAACTTCATTACGATGGACGGGGACTTCCTTCGGCGCTTCTACGCCGAGGCGCACTTTATCGCCACGGATTTCCACGACGACAATCGTGATGTCGTCGTTGATGACGATGCTCTCGTTCTTCTTCCGCGAGAGGACTAACATTGGACGATTCCTTCACTCAGGACCGGCTACGAGACTCTTTCCTGCTGTAATTAGCAGAGCCTCTGACAATTGCGGTCGACCCGTCGGCAGTTCGCCGCTGCTGCAATGTAATCCTACGTTTGGGCAGCGTGGGCGCGGTCCGGGCTCGACGGAAAGCCGGTTTCCTTCTCTTCACTCTACGACATACCCCCCGTTAGTCAAGCAAAGACGGGCCAATCCTTGCGGTTTCCTCAATTTTTTATCAAGTGACCGGGTTTGCAAAAACGCCAATAACTGCGGCTTGCCGCATTCCTCCGGGGCGATTAAGGCCGCGGCAGGCCAATTGTCGGCAGGGTAAGTCGGCCGTATACTCGGGGGAGTTTCGCTTGCCGTAGTTCCCTACGAATGACGTAAGTCTTTTCTGGCGAACAACTTAAACTTTTCCGCACATCGTTCACCGCTCACAATTTGCTGAAGAATGGGGGGCGGGGTCGCATGACGATTGCCGCAGTGAAACAAGCCTGGCCCTGGGCCGGCAATGTTGTGGAGGCGGTGTACACCGTGGCTCACGGCATGTGGGTCACCCTCCGGGTGTGGTTCATCACCTACCGCCCCGAGCGAAAAGCGTTCACCGAGCACTTCGAGTACCCCGAATTGCCAGTTCCCGTAGCGGCACGTTATCGCGGTTTCCATCGGTTCGATCTGACCACTTGCATTGCGTGCGATCAATGTGCGAAGGCGTGCCCGGTGGATTGCATTTACATCGGCAAAGAGCGCGTTGAGGGTGGCAAGGGTTTCAAGGTCACCGGCTTTACGATCGACTACACGAAGTGCATGTTCTGCGCGCTGTGCGTGGAGCCTTGCCCGGTGGACTGCATTTTCATGGGCGCCACGCACGACCTCAGCTGCTACAACCGCGATGGCTGCATGGTCGATTTTTCGCGACTGCCACTCGACATCGCGTGGGGCCGCGCAACGCTCAACCCCACCGCGGTGGCTGAGTCCAAAGTCATCACCGCTCCTGTGCATGGCGGACCGAATCAATAAAGTCTGCACGCGAAGCACGCAAAAAGGACGCGAAAGTTTTTGGCGAGAACGAACTTGAAACGCATATCACATTGCGCTCCTCCGACCAATAAAACAATCATTCTTGGTATTTCCCCTTTTGCGTCTTTTCGCGTGTTTCGCGGGCAAGATTAAATGGCCACACCTACTGGAATCGTCGCTTACCTGTTGCTCTTCGCGGGTATAGCGGTGATTTTTTTGTTGTTGAACTTGGTGGTCGGCTACTTCTTGCGGCCGAGCTCGCCCAACGAAGAGAAGCTCGAAATCTACGAATGTGGCGAACCGACCATTGGGTCGAGCTTCGTGCAGTTCGATTTGCGGTTCTATGTGGTCGCGCTTCTGTTCATTATCTTCGATGTTGAAGTCGCGTTCTTTTTTCCGTGGGCGACCGTGTTCGGCAAAGCGAATCACTTGCAGGCCGTTGCGCAAACGGCGGCTGAGACGAGTGACCCCGACACGCTCGCACAACTTGGCGCCATCGCCACCACGAAAGTCACCGAGCTCGGCATCGCCCCCGCTGGCGAGAGTTTTGAAGCGCTCGCCGCGGCGAGCAGCAAGATGATGTGGACTTCGCTGGCCGATATCGGGGTCTTCTTCGCCGTGCTGATGGTCGGTTTCGCGTACGTATGGAAACGCGGCGATTTAGATTGGGTTCGCTCGACCATTTCGACTCGCGCCGCTGACCCCGGCGCTGGATCTACGATTCAGGATGCCGCATGAATGCTGAGCAAATGAGCGGTCTGATTGCCGAGCGCATCCCCGGCGCTGTCACTGGGCAGAACTTCGAGAACGTTGATCCGTGGCTCGAAATCTCGCCGGTACAGTTCCACAAAGTGTGCGAATTCCTGCGCGATGACCCGCGGCTGGCCATGAACTATCTGCACTGCATTTCCGGCGTGGACTATTTGGAAGTCGATCCGAAGAAGATTGCGAAAGCAGGCTTTGAGCCGCACTTGGAAGTGGTGTATCACCTCTCGAGTTTGGAGCATCGGCATCGGCTCGTGCTTAAGGTGTTCCTCCAACGCTGGCAAGATGACCGGCGCGGCGAGATTCCGGAACTTGACAGCGTCGCCGACCTCTGGAGCACCGCCGACTGGCACGAACGCGAAGTCTACGACCTGTGCGGCGTGCGCTTCACCGGCCACCCCAACCTCCGCCGCATCCTGTGCCCCGAAGATTGGGAAGGCCACCCGCTCCGCAAAGACTACGAAATGCCACTGGAGTACCACGGCATTCGTGGGAGGTAAGAAAGTGGGAATGACCAATGACCAAGCCGAAATGACCAATTGTCAGCCATTCGGGTGCGCGCTTCATTGGTCATTTCGGCTTGGTCATTGGTCATTTTGCGAGAATTGATCTCGACCATCAGTATTTGATTTTGCCCGAGTCCAACTATGCCCGCCACGATTGACGATCCGCGGATCATCGAGTTCGATGTTCGCACCGAAGAGATGCTGGTCAACATGGGGCCGCAGCATCCCAGCACGCACGGCGTGTTGCGGTTGGTGCTGCGCACGGATGGCGAGATCGTGTCGGAAGTGACGCCACACATTGGGTACTTGCATCGCTGCGCGGAGAAGATCGGCGAGAACCTCACGCCGCGGCAGTGGATTCCGTACACCGACCGAATGGATTATCTGGCCGGGATGAACATGAATCTCGGCTGGTCGCTGTGCGTGGAGAAGCTACTGAAGTACGAACTCCCCGAACGAGGCCGGCACCTGCGGGTGATCATCGCCGAGCTCGGCCGGATGGCGAGCCACTTGGTCGGCATGGGGGCGTACGGACTGGACCTCGGCACGTTCAGTCCCTTCCTCTACGCCTTCCGCGAACGCGAGCGGATTCTCGATCTGTTTGAAGAAGCGTGCGGCGCGCGGCTCACGTATAGCTATCTCACGGTTGGCGGCGCCACGGCTGACTTGCCGCATGGGTGGACCGACAAATGCCTCGCGTTTCTCGATCAATTCGAGCCGGTGATTGCCGAGTACCACACGCTGCTCACCACCAATGCGATCTTTGTGAAGCGCACTGCGAAGATCGGCATCCTCTCACCGGAGATGGCCATCGACTACGGTTGCAGCGGGCCAGTGACGCGTGGCAGTGGGATCGATTTCGATCTGCGGCGCGATGGGGAGCCGATCTACACCTCGATGTATGAAGGCTACCAGTTCGAAGTGATCTGCGAGCGGAACGGCCATTACCCCAACGACCACGCCTACCCGGCAGTGCCGCGCGAAGCGGTGCTCGGTGACTGTTGGCACCGGTTCTATGTGCGGATGCTGGAAGTTGTGCAGTCGATCGGCCTGATTCGGCAAGCGATTGAGAACTACCATCGTAGTAGCGGCAGCCACGGCGAGCCGATCAAGCTCAACCAGAAACTGCCGAAGGGGGAAGCGTATCTGGAAACCGAAGCCCCGCGCGGCCAAATGGGTTTTGGCATTGTGAGCCGCGGCGAAGCGATTCCGTGGCGAGTGCGGGCGCGAAGCAGCAGTTTCTCGAACCTTGCCGTCTGCCCCGAACTGTGCCGCGGCTGCCTGATTGCCGACGTGCCGGCGGTTGTCGGGTCGCTGGATGTGGTGATGGGGGAGATTGATCGGTAAGCGGCGTTGATGTTGCGTCACAACTCCACCAATCGCGTTACGCTGCCGGAATTGATGATCTGCGCAGCGGCGTTCTTCGAGTGATCGCTACTTCTATAGCCCCTCCGAAGCTGACCGCGTGGCGGTCCGGCTGTTTAGCCATTTTGAGGCGGCGCGCCCCTACCCGCCTCCGCCGATTTCTGCGATATTCGCGACTTGTTCGCACTCATCTCGGCGCCTTGCCGGCGAAGGAAGACCACCAGCCTTGGCCGAGTTTTTTAATTACTTGCTCGACTGCGGAGCCTACGCCCTTAGCGGCGGCCGGTGGAGCGTTGCGCCCGACAATTTGTTCGGGGTGGTGGTCACGGCGCTGGTGCAGGTGATTATCCTGCTCCATGTGATTGCGGTCGGGGCGCTGATCTTCATTTGGCTCGAACGCAAGGTTGCGGGGCGGATTCAGGATCGGCTCGGCCCCACGCGCGTCGGCGGCAAGTTTGGCTGGCTGCAAACGCTGGCCGATGGAATCAAGCTCATCACTAAAGAGGACCTCATGCCGGCTGGGGCGGACGGGTTTCTCTTCAAGGCGGCGCCGTATGTGAGCATGGCGGCGGCGCTGGCGGCGTACTTTGCACTACCGTTCGCTGGCTCGCCGTTGCCGTTCGTGGCGCAGCAGCTTAACGTGGCGGCGTTCTTCATTGTGGCGGTATTGGGGCTAGAAGTTTTTGGCGTGATTCTGGCCGGCTACTCGTCGGCGAGTAAGTGGGCGCTCTTCGGCTCGATGCGTGAAGCTGCGCAAGTTGTTAGCTACGAAGTGCCGCTCGGCCTGTGCGCTGTGGTGCCGGTGATGCTCGCCGGGTCAATGGACCTCGTGGTGGTCGGCGATACGCAGCGCGGGCTCTTCACCAATTGGTACTTGTTTCACGACCCCTTCACATTCGTTGTTTTCTGGGTCTACTTCACTTGCGGCACGGCAAGTGTGAACCGCGCGCCGTTTGATCTGGCGGAAGCGGAAAGCGAACTGGTCGCCGGGTTCCACACCGAATACTCCGGCCTGCGGTGGAGTTTTTTCTTCATGGCCGAGTATGGCTCGATGTTCACTGTGAGCATGCTAGCCGCGATTTTGTTCCTCGGGGGTTGGCACGGCCCGCTGCCTGTGACGGAGTGGCTGGGCATGCAAGCGGATGGTTGGCTTGAATACTCCACCAGTCCGGGCATTGCCGCGTACCTGTGCAATTTGATCGGCATGACGAACGTCGTGCTGAAAGCGGGCCTCTTGGTGACCGTAATGATGTGGGCCCGCTGGACGTTGCCGCGGCTGCGGATCGACCAAGTGATGACCACCTGTTTGAAATACTGCACGCCAATTGCGGCGGTAATGTTCGTCGGCGCCGCCGTGTGGCAAGCGGCGCTGCCGCGCGGGCTGATGCTGCGGACGCCGTTGGCAAACATCGCCGCGAGTGAACCGTGGCAGCGCGGCGCGGAGCCTGTCGTGCAAACCTCCGGAATCGCTGTCGACAAGGAGGCGCGCTGAGGATGTCGCAGATTCACTGGGAAACCGCTTGGTTCTACGTCTTCGCGCTCTTGGCGTGTGGCTTCGCGCTAGCGGTGGTGTTCGCCAGCAGCATCGTGCGGATGGCGTTTTATTTGGTGCTCTGTTTGGCCAGCACGGCGGGGCTGTTCTTTCTTGCGGGCGCTGACTTCGTGGGCGCCATGCAGCTGATGATCTACGTCGGTGGCACGCTGGTGCTGCTGATCTTCGGGGTGATGCTCACTTCGCAGGCCCAGTTCGTGAAGATGCGCACGGGGAGTGGGGAACTATTGATTGCGTTTGCCATCGGGGCGGCGCTCTTCGCGCTGCTGGCCGGAGTGGCGATGAACGTGCCGGAGTGGCGGTCGGCCGAGGGGGCGATTTCCGCAAGCACGCCGCCGCATACGGCAACGCCGCTGGCAATGGGGTTACTCGGGGCGCGGGTTGATCGGCCGCTGGCGCCGGATGCGGCGGGATATCTGCTGGTGTTTGAGATTGTGTCGGTGCATTTGCTGGTGGTGTTGGTGGGGGCGGCGTACCTCGCCCGGGCAAAGCGGCGGCGGATTTCGCACGATTGAAACAAGGCACCACAGTTTTTCAGGGAAACGGGGCGCCGGCTAACAAGGATTTTTGTTGTGTTATCGCAACCACTAACTGTCGCGCATTTTATGGTGGTGGGCGCTTTGCTCTTCACCTGCGGGGTGGTGTGCATGGCGACGAAGCGCAATTTGCTCGGCGTGCTAATGGGCGTGGAGCTGGTGCTCAACGGCGCAAACCTCAACTTTATCGCGTTGGGGAGTCCTTACCTGCGGAGCGTTGAAGGCTCGCTCGGACTCGATGGCCAATTGATCGCCCTGTTCGTTATCGTCCTCGCCGCGGCGGAAGCTGCCGTCGCGCTCGCTATCGCACTCAACTTCTATAACAACTTCCAAACAATCGACATCGACCACGCCGAGAGCCTCAGCGGCTAGTTCTTTGAACTGACCACTGTCCAATTTCATGTCTTCCGCCTCGATCATCCCGAACCTGCTGACGCTCGCGTGGCTATTGCCGCTCGTCGCATTTGCGGTGATTTGCCTCGGGTGCTCGATGGTTCAGCGGAGGCAAGGGCAGGTTCCGTACGAGCTCCAGCGGCGGGCGGGGCTGCTCTCGGTCGGTGCGATCGGCGCCGCAACGCTGCTCAGTTTCATCGCGCTGTTCGTCTGGCTAGGTACTCACGAATGGACCGGCGGAGCACACGGTGGAGAATTGCATCCGAACGGGCCTCCGCGGTACTACGCGGACGATTGGTACTCGCTGGTGGAGATTGGCTCGCTGAAGCTGACGCTCGGGTACTACGTCGATGCACTTACGGTGCTGATGTTCGCGATGGTCACGTTCATCGCCACTTGCGTGCATGTCTATGCACTCGGCTACATGCACGATGAACTGCACGAAGTGACCGACCATGAAGTGAATGTCCGCGGGCGACATTTGCATCGGCCGGGGCGGTTTCACCGGTTCTTTCAGTACCTATCGCTCTTCAGTTTCAGCATGTTGGGGATCGTCATCGCCGGCAACTTGGCGATGGTGTTTATGTTCTGGGAACTGGTGGGCATTTGCTCCTACTTCCTCATCGGATTCTACATCGAACGGCACTCTGCATCGACGGCGGCGAATAAAGCGTTCATCGTGAACCGCGTCGGCGACTTCGGGATGCTGATCGGCATGATGGCACTGTGGGCGAGTGTCGGCACATTCTCGTTCGGTGATATTCCGCAGGGCGACAAGGTCCAGCCGGGGCTCTTTTCTCAGTTACGCAACGAGTCGAACGACTTCGCACTGGTTCCCACGGTCGGATTTGTCTCACCACAAGAAGAATCGGCCGACGCGAAGTATCCCGGCTACTGGCTGCTCACGATCGCCGGCATCGGCATCTTCTGCGGCTGCGTCGGCAAGAGCGCCCAGTTTCCGCTGCATGTATGGTTGCCCGACGCGATGGAAGGCCCAACGCCCGTCTCGGCGCTCGTTCACTCGGCGACGATGGTCGCGGCGGGCGTCTATTTGGTCGGCAGATTTTATCCTGTCTTCACGCCCGAAGCGCTGCTGGTGATCGCCTACACCGGTTGCATCACGCTATTTATCGCGGCGACGATCGCGCTCACGGCGACGGATATCAAGCGAGTACTCGCCTACTCAACGGTCAGCCAACTCGGCTACATGATGCTCGCGCTCGGCATTGGCGGGTGGGTCGCGGGGATGTTCCACCTGATGACGCACGCCTTTTTCAAAAGCCTCTTGTTCCTCTGTTCTGGTAGTGTCATCCACGCGGTTCACACGAATGAGTTGCCGCTGATGGGCGGGCTGCGGAAGAAAATGCCGATCACGGCGTACACGATGCTCGTCGGCTGCCTCGCCATCATCGGCGCCGGCCTGCCAATCGCGGGGATCGGGCTCAGTGGCTACTACTCAAAAGACGCGATCATCGAACAAGCACTTAGCTTCGCGAAACTCAACGGTCCACACCGCGTGCTGCTGCTGGCGCCAGTGCTGGGCGCCGTGCTGACGGCATTCTACATGTTCCGCATGTGGTACTTGGCGTTCGTCGGCCCCCCGCGGGACAAGCATCGTTACGATCATGCCCATGAATCGCCGCGCGTGATGACCGTGCCGCTCTTGGTGCTCGCGTTTATGGCGATCGCGGCGGGTTGGAATGTCGGCCCGCTTTGCATCACCGGATTACTCGAAAGCGCGCAGCCAATAGGCACGGCGGTCGGTGCTAAAGGATCGCTCGCCGCGGCGCTCACGATTCCGGCCGAGTCGCTCAGCCACGCGCCCGCGATTAAACAGCAGGCTGGGCTGTGGGCGTTTGGCGCCGCGGCGCTCGGCGTGCTCCTGGCCACCGTCTTCTATTGCTGGAAGGTGATGAACTCGAGCGAAGTCGCCAGTACCTTCCGCCCCATTCACCGATTGCTGCTGAGCAAGTGGTGGTTCGACGAACTGTACGACTGGGTCTTCGTAAAACCCACGTTGGCCATCGGCCTGGGCATCGCTTGGGTCGATCGCCGCATGATTGACGGCTTGATTCACTTCCTCGCCCGCTGCGCCAAGTGGGGCGCCGGAATCGTCGGCTCGATCTTTGATGTCCGCGTGATCGACGGTGCCGTGGATGGCCTCGCCGCGCTCACCTGGGGCGGTGCTGGCGAACTCCGAAAAATCCAAACCGGCCGCCTGCGGCAATACGTGATGTTCATCGTCCTTGGCTTCCTCGCCCTCACGTTCGCGGCGCTCGGCGTCGCGTTCGCACGCTGACCAAGAACTCCAACAGCCAATAGCTAACAGCCAATAGCCCACAGCCTTCCCCATGTCCCACGCTTCGATTTACCTCAGTGTGCTTGTCTTTCTGCCGGCGGTGGTGGCGCTTTTGCTCGCGCTCTTCTGTCCGAAGGGCGCCGACGAAGCGTGCAAACAGTTCTCTCTGGTAACCACGCTGATTGTGTTGGTGATGAGCCTGCTGATGATTTTTGGCGGGGCCCCCGTGCAGTTCGCGGCGGGCACGGCGGAGATGCAGCACCTGTTTGCTTGGGACTGGATTCCGAGTTTCGGCATCCAGTATTTGTTGGGAATCGATGGCGTGAGTTATCCACTGGTGGCTCTGACGGCGCTCGTCTCCGCGCTCGCGATGGCGGCCAGTTGGCCCATCACCAAGCATGTGAAGGCTTACTGCATCCTGTTTCTGCTCTTGGAAACGGGGATGCTCGGCGTGTTTCTGGCGCTCGACTTCTTCCTGTTCTACGTCTTCTGGGAAGTGATGCTCCTGCCGATGTACTTTTTGATTGGCATCTGGGGGGGACCGCGCAAGGAGTATGCGGCGATTAAGTTCTTCCTCTACACCTTATTCGGCAGCGTGCTGATGCTCATCGCGGTGCTGATTCTCTACTTCAACAGCGATCTGACGAAACTCTCCGAAGATAAACTGTTGACGACGGGGGTGATTCCGCGCCTCGCTCTGGAAGATGGCACGCTGGCGAGCGAAGCTCTGGCGATTGCCGACTGGAAAGTCAGCCCGGCGGGGACTCGATTCATTGAGGCGGTCGAAGCCAATCGGCCGGTCCACACATTCAACATCCTCGCCCTACAGCAGATGGGCCAAACGACCGATCTCTTCACGGCCGAAGGCTGGCTGGGCAAGAGTTTGTCGTGGTGGGCGTTCGTGCTGCTCTTTGTCGGGTTCATCATCAAGGTGCCGAGCGTCCCTTTGCATACATGGCTCCCCGATGCGCACGTCGAGGCGCCAACGCCCATCTCGATGATCCTCGCCGGCGTGCTGCTGAAAATGGGGGGCTACGGCATCATCCGCATTTGCTACCCCATTTGCCCCGACGCGGCGTTTGAACTTGCTTACGTGGTGTGCGGCATCGGCGTGGTGAGCATGGTGTGGGGCGCCTTCGCGGCGCTCGCCCAAAGCGATTTCAAGCGAATGGTTGCGTACAGCTCGGTAAGCCACATGGGGTATGTGGTGCTGGGCTTCGGCGTCTGGAGCGCGGTCGCGGAGAACTTTTACAATTCCGAATACTGGAAGTTCGGCATGAATGGCGCCATGTTCCAGATGATCGCCCACGGCATTAGCTCGGCGGGGATGTTCTTCATGGTCGGCGTACTGTACGACCGCGTCCATCACCGCGACCTCAACCGCTTCGGCGGCTTGTTCGCCAAGATGCCCACGTACAGCGGCCTCGCCATCGGCATCTTCTTCGCCGGCCTCGGGCTGCCCGGACTGTGCGGATTTATTGGCGAAGTGATGGTGGTGCTCAGCGTCTGGTCGTTCAGCAAAGCGCTCGCAGTTATCTCGGCCGCCGTGGTGATTCTCACCGCCGGCTACATCCTCTGGGCGCTGCAGCGCGTCTACCTCGGCGCCGAGTACAAAGGCCCCCATGAAGAAGCCCTCACCCCCATCACCAGCCGCGAGCTGTGGATCGCCGCCCCGCTGCTCGCACTCGCCATCCTCTTCGGCGTCTACCCCCGCGCCTTACTCGACTATATGCAGCCGAGCGTGAACGCCCAAGTTGAAGCCCTCGCGAAACTCTCGAAAGACCGCGGTTACACGCACCTCGCACTTTCCGAAGAAGTGGCGGGTGAAGCCGCCACCAACCACGCAAAAATCGTCGGAAGATAGCCACAAGCCGCGACGCTAAGCAGAGTTCTCGCCCCAGCCAATAGCACACAGTCAATAGCCCTTGCTCACCTCCATCATCGATCACTTGCTCGCGGACACCACCCGGATCAGCCTCCCGCTGTTCTATCCGGAGTTGGTACTGTGCGCGACGATTGTGCTGATGCTGCTGGTGAAGATCTTCCCGGCGGGCGAGAAGCTCCACTCATTTTGGCTCGCGCTCGCTGGCTCGCTACTCGCGCTGGGCCTTTGCTTGTGGCGGCCGGGGCTCTCGCAACTAGCAACACTTGAGCGGCAAGAACTTTTCACCGGGATGCTCGTCTTCGATGGCCTTGGCGTCTTTCTCCGGACGCTCTTGCTCGCGTTCCTCGTGCTGTTCCTCGTGCTGACGAAGCTTACGCATTTGGCGGATCGCGAAGACGGCCAGGACTTTTTCTCCCTCGTCCTCGGCGCCACGCTGGGGATGTGCCTGATGGTCTCCGCCAACCACCTGATGACGGTCTTTCTCGCGATTGAAATGGCGAGCGTGCCGTCGTACGTGCTGGCCGGGCTGGTGAAAGGGCGCCGCCGCGCAAGTGAAGCGGCGCTCAAGTACGCGGTCTACGGCGCTGGCGCCGCGGGGGTGATGCTCTACGGAATCAGTTTGCTCGCCGGGCTCTTAGGTACGGCGCACCTGCCGACGATCGGCGACCGCTTGATTGCTGGTCAGGGGGCAGCCGGACCCGGGCTCGATTCGGGCGTGCTGGTCGCCCTCGCGCTCGCCGCGATTATGGTGCTGGTAGGACTGGCGTTCAAACTCTCCGCCGTGCCGTTCCATTTTTGGGCGCCCGATGTGTTTGAAGGCGCTACCGCGGAAGTCGGGGCGTTTCTCTCCGTGGCGTCGAAGGCCGCGGCGCTAGGGCTCTTGATTCGGCTTGTCGCCGCTGCCGTGCCGAATGACGCACCGACCCATTTAATTGCGGTCGATTCCGTTCGCGCACAACTTGTCGCATCGTCCAGCGTTGAATTGTCGACGTTCGCCCCACACAAGTTCCTCTCCATCGCGCTCGCGGTGATCGCCGCCGTCACCTGCACCTTCGGCAACATTGCCGCCTATGTGCAGACGAATATCAAGCGGATGCTCGCGTACTCGACCATCGCCCATGCCGGGTATCTCATCATGCCCGCCGCGGCGGCGGCGCAGGTCGGCGGCGCCGGGATGCGCGATCCCTTCGCGGCGATCCTCATCTATGCGGCCATCTACTTGTTCATGAATCTCACGGCGTTCGCCATCGTCGCCTTCCTGCGGAACAGTTTGGGGAGCGAAGAAATCGCCGACTACGCCGGCCTTTGGCGCCGCAGTCCTTGGGTCGTCGTGGCGATGGTCGTGACGCTCTTCAGTTTGGTCGGCATCCCACCGCTCGCCGGGTTCAATGCCAAGTTCGTGGCGCTCTACGCGCTGGTCGCCGCGGGCGGGCCGTGGATGATCGCACTGGTGGTCGTGGCGTGCATCAATACGGTGATCTCGCTGGTATACTACCTGCGCGTCGCGAAGGTGATGATTATCGATACGCCGACCGATGAAGCTGAGACATCGCCCGCCGTCAGCACCGCAGCCGCGAGTTACTTGCTCGTGACGACCCTTCCGATGATCATATTGTTCTTGTTCCCCCAACGACTTTTCGCCCTCGCCCAAGCGGCAACGGCGAGTTTGTTTGGATAGATCAGTTGTCCTTCCCGAGTGTTAGCACCCTGCAAGACCTGCACGCCCTGCTGCGGTACTCGTTCCCGCAGTACATGGCGTTTGCACGGCCGCACGCGCCGAAGGGGCGCCGGGAAGCGCTCGCCGTGTTCAGCGATATCGCCGCCGATCAAACCGAACAAGCTGACCGCGCGAACCAACTGCTCGACGAACTGCACGAGGCCCCCGCGAGCGCCGGCTTTCCGATGGAGTTCACCGACACGCACGATTTGTCAATCGATTACCTGTTAAAGCTCGCGGCCAAGCATCAATTGGCGACGGTCAGCGAACTGCGTGAGCTGGCCCAGGTTCCCGGGCTTTCGCATTCCGTTCGCACATTGGCTGAAGAATGCGTTGGCATGAGTCGTGCGCACCTCGAACTGCTGCAAGCGGAAGTGCAGCCGCTCGCATCATGAGTGACCTTCGCCAACTCAGCAGAACTGGCATCCACGTCACCCCCGTTGCGCTCGGCTGCTGGCCGATGGCCGGCGTCACCACGCTCGGCGCCACGGATGAAGCAAGCATCGCCACCATTCATGCGGCATTTGATGCAGGCATCAACCATCTCGACACCGCCTATGTTTACGGTCCCAACGGCGAGAGCGATCGCCTCATCGGCCGGGCCCTCGCGGGGCGGAGGCGGGACGAGGTGGTCATCGCTACCAAGTGCGGCATCCACTACGAAGGCGCCGAGATGCAAACCGACGGCCGCCCCGAAACGCTCCGCCGCGAGTGCGAAGCGAGCCTCGCACGGCTGGGCGTGAGCGAAGTGGAGCTACTTTATCTGCATTCGCCCGACCCGAATGTGCCGCTCGAAGAATCCGCCGCGGAACTCGGGCTCCTGCAAACGGAAGGCAGGACCAAAAGCGTCGGAGCTTCGAACTGCACGCTCGAACAGCTCGAAGCATTTCACGCCGTCTGTCCGCTCGCGGCGGTGCAATTGCCGTACAATTTGCTGCAGCGGGATATTGAACGCCGGACGATCCCGTGGTGCATGGCGAACAATGTTTCGGTGTTTGCGTACTGGCCTTTGATGAAAGGCATTTTGGCGGGTGGGATTAAAAAGGAGACCGAACTCGCCCCCAACGACAACCGCCGCAAGTACCCGATGTATGTCGGCGAAGAACGGGACCGCAATCACGAGTTTGTCGAAGCGCTCCGCGCCGCTGCCGCGATTACGGGTCACACGGTGGCGCAGCTCGTGGTGAATTGGACCATCAACCAACCCGGCATCACCGCCGCCCTGTGCGGCGCGAAACGCCCCGACCAAATCACCGAAACCGCCGGCGCAATGAGCTGGCAGTTGACCGAAGAACAGATTGCCGCCATCGAAGCCGCACTGGTTCGTCGCGGGCAAGCGGAAGCGAAACGAGTTTTTGAATAAGTGAATCGTGATTCGTGAATCGTGATGATCGCGGCGTCCTTTCGACTTCTCCCCCACCAATCACCATTCACGATTCACCACTCACTCCCGCCATGCCCCGCGTCCTGCTTACCGCTTACGGCCCGTACGAAGAGTGGCCTACCAACGCCAGTTGGTTGGCGATAGAGGCGCTCACGCGCGAGTTACCAACTGGCGTTGAGCTGGTGACGCGGCGCTACCCGGTGGACTTCGCCGAGGTTAAGCGGCGGCTGGAGAGCGATCTTACTCCCGAGATTGATTTCGCGATTCACCTCGGGCAAGCGCCCGGCTCGGGGGTGATTCAACTCGAAGCGCTCGGCGTCAACGTCGCCCGCCCGCGCGGCGTGCCGGCGGATCAGGCGGCGCCGCTAGTGGTTGGCGGCCCGGTAGCGTATCGTTCGCAGTTGCCGCTGGAAGCGTGGACGCAACTGCTGCGATCGGCCGGAATCCCGGCGATCCTCTCCTTCCACGCGGGCGAGTATCTCTGCAACGCCGCGCTCTATTTGTCGCAGCACATCGCCGCGACCCGCGGGCTCCGCACAGCGAGTATGTTCCTCCATGTGCCGCTCGATCTTTCGCAAGTCACTTCCAGCGAAAAGAATCTCCCTTCACTCCCCGCCGAAACTACCGCCGCCGCCGTGCGACTGTTGCTCGCGAACCTGCCGCAGCCGCAATTGGTCTAATCCACGCGGTTCAACTTTCGGCATGATTCTGCTAGAATCCTCCGCATGAGTGAATTCGCCGTCATCATCGTCGCCGCGGGGAAGAGTACGCGGTTTGGCGATCCGAACTACAAAAAACCGTTCGCGATGCTTGGCGGGCGGGCCGTGTGGCTGCACTCCGCGGAGCGGTTTCTGCATCGGCCGGATGTGAAGCAGGTGATCGTGGTGATCTCGGCCGAGGATCGTGAAGAGTTCACCCGGAAGTTCGGCGCCAACATCGCCATCCTCGGCATCGAGGTGTGCGAAGGGGGCGCTGAGCGCTCCGACTCGGTCGCTGCCGGTCTCGCCAAGGTTAACGACAAGCTCGCTTTCGTCGCCATCCACGATGCGGCCCGGCCCTGCATTACTGATAAATCGATCGACAAGCTGTTCGAAGCAACCAAGAAAACCGGCGCCGCGATACTAGCGACTCCGGTATCCGCCACGCTGAAGAAAGTCGCCAGCGGAAAGATTGAAAGCACGCTCCCGCGCACTGGCGTGTGGGCCGCCACCACCCCGCAAGCATTCCGCCGTGAGGTGCTCGGCAAAGCGTACGCGGCCCGCGTTGGCAAAGACGCGACCGACGACGCTCAACTCGTGGAGCAAGTCGGCCAAGCGGTCGCCGTGGTAGAAGACTCGCCGCTGAACATCAAGATCACCACGCGGGACGATTTGAAACTTGCGGAGCAGATTTTAAAGGTGCTGCCGAAGGCGAAACCGGACGGGTTCAGTCATCCGTTCGCGGGGGATGATTTATTTCGGTGACGCAAAAGGAATAGAACGCGGATTTGCGCGGATGCGGCGGATATTCACGGATTTTTGAGAGGTTAAAGAGAAGAGGAACACTAATCAACGCCAATCACCACTAATCAAATTAGCGGTTATTAGTGGCGATTAGTGTTCCTAAGTTTTATCCGCGATCATCCGCGTTCCCTATTTTAGAGATCACATGGACTTACTCTCGGAACTTCGCTGGCGCGGTTTGGTGCATCAGACGACGGATGACGCGAACCTCGGCAATTGGTTGGGCGACAAGTCGCGTACGCTCTACGCGGGGTTTGATCCGACGGCCGACAGTCTGCACGTGGGCAGTTTGTTACCGCTGCTGCTCCTGCGGCGGTTTCAGAAGGCGGGGCATGCGCCGATTGCGGTGGTCGGTGGCGCCACCGGGATGATCGGCGACCCGAGTGGCAAGAGCGCGGAGCGGAATCTGCTGTCGGTCGACGCGCTGCAGGCGAATGTCGAGGGGATTCGTAACCAGATGCAGAAGTTCCTTGACTTCTCGCCCGGTTCGCACGCGGCGCGGTTGGTGAACAACCACGATTGGATCGGCAAGTTTTCGTTCCTGGAGTTCTTGCGCGATGTCGGCAAGAACTTTCCGGTGAACGTGATGCTCGCGAAGGATTCGGTGAAGAGTCGCATTGGACGCGATGAGTCGGAGGCATCGAGCGGGGGCATTAGCTACACGGAATTCAGCTACATGCTGCTGCAGGCGTATGATTTCGTGCATCTCAACCGTGCGTTCGGCTGCGAACTGCAAATCGGTGGCAGCGATCAATGGGGGAACATCACGGCGGGTATCGATCTTGGCCGGCGGATGCATAGCGTGCAACTTTACGGCATGACTTCGCCGCTGCTCACCAAGAGTGATGGCTCGAAGATGGGCAAGACCGAAAGCGGCGCAGTGTGGCTGTCGCCGGATCGGACCAGCCCGTACGCCTTCTACCAATACTGGGTGAACGTGGACGACGCCGACGCAGGAACGTGTCTGCGGATGCTGACCGACCTACCGCCCGCCGAAATCGAAGCGCTCGATGCGTCGCGCGCCGACGACCCCGCGCAGCGCGCGAGTCAAAAACGGCTTGCCGAAGAATTGACGCGCTTGGTGCATGATGAGAGCGGCCTCAGCGCCGCGCGCCGTGCAACCGAAATCTTCTTCGGCGCCGAGATCGCGGAGCTGGACGATCGGCAGCTTGGCGAAATCTTTGCGGATGTCCCCAGCAGTGAATTACCGGCCGCCAAACTCTCCGGCGACGGCCTCACGCTGGGCGAAGCGTTCACCACCGCGGGCCTCGCCAAAAGCAACGGCGAAGTCCGCCGCACGGTCGAGCAAGGTGGCGCCTACATCAACAACCGCCGCGTGGAATCCTTCGACACCCGCCTCACCACAGCCCACCTGGCTAGCGCCACCGTGATGGTTTTACGCTCCGGCCGGAAGAAGTACGCCCTGCTGCGGTTCGTTTAACCGTCCGCCGCAGGCGTGCGCGGTCATCTCGTCGTCACTGCGTACGCCTGCGGCTGACGGTCAAAAGAGCTCCCTTCCTTGTGGCCGCTGCAGCCGGGTTTTATACTGTTAGTCTTGTTTTCATCCTTTAATTCGTCCCTTTTCACCTCGGAAAATCTCGATGTCCGGGACTGCCGCCCTCGACCAGCCTGTCGCCGCCGCTCGGGGGACGGGCGAAACGGTTATTGAAACCCGTGCGCTCTCCAAAGTGTACCGCGATTTTTGGGGCCGCCAAAAAGTGCGGGCCCTTAAAGCGCTCGACCTGGAAGTGAAGAAGGGCGAGATCTTTGGTTTGCTCGGGCCGAACGGCTCCGGCAAGACCACCACTATCAAGCTGCTGCTGGGGCTGCTCTTCCCCACCGAAGGCCAAGCGCTCATCTTTGGCAAAGACGCCAGCGATGTCGCCAAGAACGAGCGGATTGGCTACCTGCCGGAAGAGTCGTATCTGTACAAGTTCCTCAACGCCGAGGAAACACTCGACTTCTACGGCCGGCTGTTCGACATCCCCACCGAAGTCCGCAAGGAGCGGATCGAAAAGCTGCTGAAGCTGGTGAAAATTGATCGCGCGCGTAAGCGGCAACTGCGGGAATACTCCAAAGGGATGACTCGCCGGATTGGTCTCGCGCAAGCGCTCATCAACGAGCCGGAGCTGATTCTGCTCGACGAACCCACCAGCGGACTTGACCCCATCGGCACGCGCGAAATGAAGGACCTCATTTTGCAGTTGCGAGATGAGGGCAAGACCGTGGTGATGTGCAGCCACCTGTTGGCCGACGTACAGGATGTATGCGACCGCATCGCGATTTTGCACCAGGGCGAACTCAAAGAGCTAGGCCGAGTCGATACGCTGCTCAAGGTGGAAGATGTCACGCAGATTCGGGCTCGCGGGATGAGCCCCGCTTGCCAACAGGAAGTGCGGGATGTGATCGCCAAACATCAGGGCCAACTGCTGGGGATGGAAAATCCCACCACCACGCTGGAAGAGTTATTCCTGTCGATCGTCCGCGATAGTGAAGCGCGGCCCGGTCGGCGGGCGGTGGAAGATCAGCCCGGTTCCTGAGTTGTGCTTCTCGAGTTGTTCCTCCGGGCGCCTGACGCCGCCCGGCTCGCTTTACGCTACAGAGCCCAATCGCTAATCCATGGTTGTTGAACAGGAAGTCCTGCCGTATCTGACCTGGCTCACGACTGGGGGCGCGAGCGATTGGACCTCCCTGCAGGGAGCGCTCGTCCGCTTCGGACTGGCGGTCGGCGCCATCAGCGTGTTGGCCCTGGTCATCAGCTACATCGTGCTATTGGTGCGATACGGTCCGCTTAAAGCGGGGGACATCACTTATCGCACGGTGGTCGGTGGCATTGGCGAGTTGATGAGGCTCTCGCCGCGACGGATTTACGCACTGGCGCGGCTGGCGGTGAAGGAATCGCTCCGTCGGCGGGTGCTGATCACGCTGCTAATCTTCGCGCTCATCCTGGTGTTCGCCAGTTGGTTCCTCAAGTCGAACAACCCGCAGCCCGCGCGGCTTTACCTAAGCTTCGTGCTCACCAGCACAACCTACCTCATTCTGCTGGTCTCACTGCTCCTTAGTGCGTTCAGCTTGCCGGGTGATTTCAAAAGCAAGACGATTTATACGATCGTCACCAAACCGGTGCGAGCGATCGATATTGTGCTCGGCCGCATCCTGGGCTTCACGGCAATCGGCACGCTGCTGCTGGCGATCATGGGTCTCGCGAGTTACTGGTTCGTGATCGGTTCTTTGAGCCACACCCACCAGATCGACGAAGCGACGGTCGAGAAAATCGCCGGTCCCGATGGTAAATCGCTGGGCCAAACTGCCCGTACTTCGAATGACCTCTACCACAGCCACTCGGTGGAAGTGAATCCGGACGGCGTAGGTTTCGCGCTCGAGGACCGTGGGCATGAGCACGAAGTCACCCGCGATGGCGATCAGTGGGTGGTCTCCGGCCCCAAGAATCTACTCCGCGCGCGTGTGCCGCAGTTAGGTAAAATCCGGTTCTTGGATCGCAACGGTCAGCCGGCGGACCGGGGCATCAGCGTTGGCGCCGAGTGGGGTTACCGCAGCTTCATCGAAGGGGGCACGCTGGCGACTGCCATTTGGACGTTCGACGGCATCAATGAATCGCTCCTGCGAGACGACGCCCTGCCGATCGAACTTACCGTCCGGGTCTACCGTAGTTACAAGGGCGACATCAACGCGCCGATCCAGGGGACGATCCAACTGGTGAATCCCAAAACGGAGCTGAAAAGCAACCCAATTTACTTCGGCGCCAAGGACGTCAAGATCGACTCGTTTAACTTCCCGCGCACACTGAACGATGTAGCGGGGAACGAGATTGATCTACTGAAGGATTTGGTTGCGGACGGGCGGATTGAAGTTCGCGTGCAGTGCATCGATCGGGCCCAGTACTACGGGTTCGCCCAGGCGGACGCGTATATTCGGCTCCCCGACGGCGTGCCGTGGTGGAATTTCGCAAAAGCGTATGTCAGCATTTGGGTGCAGATGGTGCTGGTAATTGCGGTGGGCGTCACGGCGAGCACGTTGCTCTCCGGCCCGGTGGCAATGATGTTTACCGTATCATTTCTGCTGCTGGGATTGTTCCGCGACTTTTTCGCCGGCGTGGCGTTCGGCGTGAATGCGGAAGGGGACAAAGTGTACGGCGGCGGGCCAGTGGAATCGTTGGTGCGGTTGGTGACCCAAAAAAACGTGATGACCCCGTTCGACGACAGCCCCGCCGTGCGAATTATGCAGGGAATCGATAGCGTCGCTGAAGGGGCAATGCAGGCGCTGACGTACGTGCTGCCCGATTTCAGCCGGTTCAGCCGCGAGAACTATGTTGCCGACGGCTTCCAGATTCCCACTTCCGCCACACTGCAAGACTTAACGACCTGCGCGGCGTATGTGGTCGGACTAGCGATTGCGGGGTACTTTTTCTTGCGGACGCGTGAGGTGGCGAAGTGAGCGAGCAACGCAGTTTTTACCGCAAGCTGATTTACGGCGTGGTGATTGGGCTGTTGCTCATTCCGCTTTCGCTGCTGAGCCGTCCTGCAACGGTCAGCGAACCGGGCGGCAAGCTGGCCCAGATGCGCGAATCGTACGGCCTCAGCCAAGCGGACCTCGGCGAAGTCGACCCGGCAAGTGAAACCATCAAGTTAGCGACGCTCGGTCTGCGCGGCGTGGCGGTGAACCTGCTGTGGGAAAAAGCGAACGAGTATAAGAAGAAAGAAGACTGGACGAACCTCACCGCCACTCTCGAACAGCTCGCGAAATTACAGCCGAACTTCATCACGTTCTGGAAGTACCAGTCGTGGAATCTAAGCTACAACGTCTCGGTGGAGTTCGACGATTACCACGATCGCTACTACTACGTGCGCCGCGGCATTCAGTTTCTCGAGCAAGGCGAACGCTACAATCGTGGGAGCCGCGATATTCCGCAACTGCTGTGGGAACTCGGTTGGTTCATTGGCCAGAAGGTGGGCCGAGCGGACGAGAAGGAACAGTACCGGCGACTGTTTAAGGCGGACGATGTGTACCATCCGCCGGACCGCGCGCCGCAAGACCGCGACAATTGGCTCGTCTCGAAAGAGTGGTACGACAAAGCGGTGGAAGCAGTCGACTTCGCCGGCAAGTCGTTCGGCCGCAAGAGCCCGATTGTCTTTTTCTCCGGCGGCCCCAAGAGCCAGATGAGCTACGGCGAGGCGATCGAGGACGATGGCCTCTTCGAGCGCGGCCGTGCCGCGTGGACCAAGGCCGCCGCGTTGTGGCGGGAGTTCGGCGATCGCGATATCGAACATTCGACCGGCGTGATTCTCAACCTGAACGATGAAGCCGAACTCCGCGCGAAAGTCGATGAATTGCGGAAGCAACTTGAGGCGCTCGGTCCAAACGTGCGCGACGAACTGCTGACCGAAGCGAAAGCCAAGCTGAGCGCTGCCGACCAGGCGATTCTCGCTAAGCCGATGGATAAACTCTCCCCGGCCGAGCAGGAGACGTACTACAAACTGCAAGATCAACTTACTATCACCGACGACAAAGTCGCCGCCCGGCTGGCCGAGCAAATGCCCGACCGCAAGCGCGAGATTTTGAAACTGGCCGCCGATCTGCGCGAGACGGAGCGCGAGGCGAACTTCACGGACAACTACAAAGAGAACGCGAACTTCGAATACTGGAAGACCCGCGCCGAGTTCGAGCAGACCGATGCGGCCGTGCAGGCGCGCGAACTTTTGCATCAAGCCCGTCGGGCGTATCGCGACAATGCGGACCCCGTGGCGGCGCGGAAGTACTACGAAGAGTCGTTCGCCCGCTGGAAAGAAGTGCTCGACGCGTTCCCCACGCTGCGCGACCCGGACGGCACCACGGGCGACGACATTATCGAGTACATCAAAGAGTACAAAACCGTGCTCGAACAGGATGATGAAACCATCCCCGATGATTTCCCGTTGTGGGACATTATCGAAAAGTTCGATAGTGAAATGAACTTCGAGGCCGAACTCCGCGCTCGGCAAGAAGCCAAAGGCGAAGCGCCGGCGGAAGCTGCCCCCGCTGTTCAGTAGCGGGTCACCGCATAACCCACTCTCTAGGGCAGTTGTTTAGTGGCAACCAAGCGGACACCACATTTGCCACAGGCGCCACATTGCCACAATTTCTTGCGGAATGCCGCTAACTTGCGGTCAATCGTCCGTTTTTGTTGATGGCATTGCAAGAATAAGCCCCCCTGATTGGGCCCAATCGGCCTCCCAAACCGCCCAATCCCACCCTTCGGAAAAGTTTCCCTGTGGGCCTGCCAGGCGGTGGTCGATAGGAATCGAGTAGGGATTCAATTCCGCCACGGGTGTTGGGAGCTGCGCGCATGCGTTCCGGATTTTTTGGCTTCCTGTGCTTATTGCTAGCACTGACCGCGACGGCGGCGACGCCGGTGGTTCGGCCGCAGACGACGATTGAGTGCCGCTGTTCGTCGGGCGAGCACGATGCGGTGCCGACGGCGGTGGAATGGTTACCGGCCGGGGCGGTGGCGGCCGCAGGGGATGACCATGCGATCCGGGTGTATTCTGCCGCTGGTGAACTGACGCAAACACTCATGGGCCATTCCGATTGGATCCGTGATCTCCAGCTTCTGCCGAATGGCGAGCTCGCGTCGGTGGGCGATGACCAGCGGCTCTATCTGTGGAACATCACCGCGGGAGAAGCAACGGCGCAGCGGACGGTGGGCAATGGCCCGCTCTCGTGCCTCGCGATCCACCCGAATGGCGAGCAGCTAGCAACGGTGGGCTTCCACGATCGGCTGCGGCTGGTGAACTGTGCGAATACGGATGAAACTAACTCGTTCGATTGCCCGTGCCGCGATATGCGGAGCGTTGCTTTTGCGCCGGATGGCGGTTTGCTGGCGGCTGCGGGGCGGAACGGCAAACTGCGGCTGTATGACCTCACGGGTGGCTCATCACGCGACATTGCCGCTGACACCCGGCGCATCCGCGCGGTAAGCTTCGCCCCCTCCGGCGGCCTGGTGGCGACGGCGGGCGATGGCGCCGAGGTTAAAGTGTGGGACGTTACGCGCGGCGAAGCGGTTGCATCACTCCCCGCGCGGCCGGCGAAGGTGTTCGCGATCGCGTTCCTCGGCGACCACCACCTGGCGGTCGGTGGGAGCGACAACATGATTCGCGTGTGGAGCATCTCCAGCCAAATGGAGACCGCCGTGCTGAAGGGGCACACGGGGACGATCGCCGCGCTCGCTTACGATGCTCAGAACTACCAACTTGCTTCGGCGAGTTTCGACGCCACCGTGCGAATTTGGAACTTGGCTCCGGATCAAACCGCGGCGCTCGCGCCACTCACAAAATAAAAATACTCCCCACAGAGAGCACAGAGGAAGCACAGAGATTGTAGGAGGCCTCCTACACCGTCTGTTGCCTCTGCGGCTACCCCCGAGTTTCAAGGACGAAACGCTATGGGCCTATTCAGCGCGTTATCTCGGCTCTCCACCCGCAAGCCGGCGGCGGCGCGGCGGCGCACGCTGGGGAAGTTCGAGCAGATGGAGCCGCGGCAGATGATGGCGGGCGATGTGGCGCCGCAGATTCTGCTGGGGGCGGTCTACTTTGAAGAGGCGACGGGCGACGACACCAAGGGCGATGTCATCGAAGTCTCCTACGTCGGCGGCGCCGCGGGGACCACGCTCGATCGGCTCACGATCAACGGCGACAAGGATGGCGACGGCCGGTCGAACGGCGATGTCTTCTTCGACATCGCGGCCGGAGGCTGGGGCGCGTTCGAATCGGTGCCCCTCTCCATTCAGCAGCAAGTTGGTTTCACCATCACCGGCGTGACGGTGGTGGATGGCGGCATGTCGATCGTATTTGACCTCGAAGGTTTCGACGCGGGCGAGAAGCTGGTCTTCTCGATCGACGTGGACGAAGTCGGCTCAGCCAGCCGGGGAACCTCCAACGCGCTGGCCGAAGGGGGCGAGTTCGAGTTCAGCAAACTCACCGGGGAATTCTCGGCGGTTGGTTATCGCGACCTCACGCTGAACGGCGAGTTCCTCGATGCGTTCGATCCGGCGCGCACCGCCGCGCAAACAGCGACGGGCCTCACGCTCGATTTGCCAAATGACCGCTACGCGCTGGCCGACAACAAGATCGACCGCACCGCCGGCGCCGTGGCGTACGGCCCGCAGGTGCCGCTGGCGCTGATTTCAGGGTATGTGTATCACGATCGGGATGACGATGGGGTGTTTGATCGCACCACTGGCGAAGAAGGCATCGCCGGCGTCACATTGGAATTGCTCGACGCGAACGGCGTCGGCACTGGCGTCACCACGGTCACGGGGCCGAATGGCTTCTACGAGTTCCGCAACCTGGAAGCGGGCGTGTGGGGCGTGCGGGAAGTGCAGCCGGTAAGTTGGCTCGATGGCAAGGACACGGTGGGCGACAAGGGCGGCCTTGTCGCGGCGAACGACAAGCTCACTGGCGCCACGCTCGCTTACGGCGATCATGGTAAGGAATACAACTTTGGCGAACTGAAACCCGCGAGCATCGGCGGGCGCGTCGGGGCGCACAAGGATGGGGACTGCGATTTCGATGAGCCGGACGTGCCGCTCGCCGGGGTGCAGATTGATTTGCTAGATGGGAACGGCGTCGTGATTCGCACGACAACCACGGATAGTGAGGGGCGCTACAAGTTCGAGGGACTGACTCCCGGCACGTATTCGATCGTTGAGCATCAACCGACCGGCTACTACGATGGCCCTGAGCGCGCGGGTTCAGCGGGGGGCGTGGTGACGAACGACAAAGTGTCGAGCATCTATCTCGGCTCCGACGTGCGGGCAGTCAATTACGACTTCTGCGAGCACATTGGCGCCAATCTCTCCGGGTACGTGTACCACGACCGTGACGATGACGGCGTGTTCGATTCCACCACGGGCGAAGAGCCGATTGCCGGCGTCACGCTGAAACTTCTGCGGGCCGATGGCAGCGATACAGGCCAGCGCGCGTTGACCGATGCGAACGGCTACTACGAGTTCACCAATCTCGATGCCGGCACGTACGCGGTGGCGGAAGTGCAGCCGACGGGGTGGTTGGACGGCAAAGATACGCCCGGCAACTTGGGCGGCACGGCAGCGTTGGGCGTGGGCGCCGACCAACTGAGCGGCATCGTCATCGTCTTCGGCCAGGATGGCGTGCAGTACAACTTTGGCGAACTGAAACCGGCGAGCATCCGGGGCAAAGTGGGCGCGCACAAGGATGGTGACTGCGATTTCGATGAGCCGTCGATGCCGCTCTCCGGCGTGCGGATCGAACTCTTGGATGCCAGCGGCATTCTCATTAGTTTCACCACCACCAACGCGCAGGGTGAATACGCGTTCGAGGGCTTGCGGCCGGGAACTTACCAAATCCGCGAGATTCAGCCAACCGGGTTCTACGACGGCCCCGAACGCGCTGGCAGCGCGGGCGGCACTGTTTCCAACGACTTGATCTCGGCGATCTATCTCGGCTCGGACGTGAATGCGATAAACTACGATTTCTGCGAGCACATTGGTTCGAACCTGTCGGGCTACGTTTACCACGACCGCGATGATGATGGCGTGTTCGATCGCGATACGGAAGAACCCATCGCCGGGGTGGTGCTGAAACTATTGCGCGGCGACGGAACCGACACCGGCCTCCGGGCGACAACCATTGCCAATGGCTACTATCAGTTCACGAACCTCGACGCGGGCACGTACATCGTGATGGAAGTGCAGCCCGCGGGTTGGGTGGACGGCAAGGATACGCCCGGTAACCTGGGCGGCATCGCGGACACCAGTTTGAATGGCGATATGATCCGCGAGATCGTGCTCACGTTCGGCGCGGACGGGGTGGAGTATAACTTTGGCGAACTGAAACTCGGCAGCATTTCGGGCCGGGTGCATCAAAGCCTCGATCCGAACTGCGAAGTGATGCCAGGCGATCCGCCAATCGCGGGCGTGAAGATCGAACTGTTGAACGCCCAAGGTGCGGTGATCGCGACGACGTTCACCAATGCCAATGGCGAGTACCGCTTCGATGGCTTGCGGCCCGGTACTTACGGCGTGCGCGAAACGCAGCCAGCGGGTTACTTCGATGGGTTCGACACCATCGGCTCCGGCGGAGGGGTGAAGATTTCCAACGACAACATCATCGATATCCCGATCCGCTCCGACGAGCACCTGATTCATTACGACTTCTGCGAAGTGATCCCCGCGAAGCTTTCGGGATACGTGTTCATCGACGGGGCGCCGATCACCACGCTCGGCCCACTGCCGGCGGATTTGTCCGGCATTCGCGATGGCCAGCGCACACCCGATGACACGCCGCTGGCTGGCGTGTGGTTGGAACTGCGGCCGACGGGGGACATCGATCCGATTTACGGCACCGACACGCGCTACGTGCTCGCCGGCACCTATGGCCCCGGACCGATTCGCGTGCAGACGGACGCCAACGGGTACTACGAGTTCACAGGCCTCGCGGCCGCAGTCTACACGGTGGTACAGATTCAGCCGCCGAACTTGATCGACGGCATCGACACGCCGGGCACCCTGGGTGGGCAGGCGATTAACTTGCCGCCGGCGCCGGGACCGGGAGGACTCACGCCGATCGACCAATTCCTGGTCGACTCTTACGGTACGAACGTGATCAAACAGATCGCGCTTACGCCCGGCGCCAACTCGCAGGAAAACAACTTCAGCGAAGTGCGGCAGCAACCGCTCGTGTTGCCCCCTCCCCCAACTACGCCGCTCCCACCGCCAACGCCACCGACCAACCCGCTTGCGTTCCGCAACCCGCTGCTGCCGGGGCTGGTGCCGCCGCCACGGGCGCCGGAAGACATTTTTGGCGGTTCGTCGGCCGTCGGTTACACGTGGCACTTGAGCGTGGTGAACGCCGGCCAGCCGCGCGCGATGACCATGAAGCAGCTTGCCAAGCAGTTCAGCACGGCGAGATTCGATGCGGCGAGTTGGGAACAGAAGCGGCTCGATGGCGCCGAGTGGACGCTGATGACAGATGCAAACCAGGGCGAAAGAACCGAGCGCTTCTTCGGCGACCCCAACGGCATTCCGGTGGCTGGTGACTGGAACGGCGACGGCGTGACCGACATCGGGGTGTTCATCGATGGCGAGTGGCTGCTCGACCTCAACGGAAACGGCAAGTGGGATCGTGGCGATCTGTGGGCGCAGCTTGGTTCGCGCGATGACCAACCGGTGACCGGCGATTGGGATGGTGACGGTAAGACCGACATCGGCATCTACGGCCCCGCGTGGCCGCGCGATCCACACGCGATCGAGCGCGAACCGGGCTTGCCGGACGCTGACAACCATCCCTCGCGCTTGGCCGACAAGTACAAAAACGTTCCGCCGACGGAAGAGGATCGCACCAGCGGCGCCCGCGTGCTGCGGCGCACCGCGCGCGGCGAGGAGCGGGCGGACAAGATCGATCACGTCTTCCATTACGGCACGCCCGGCGACGCGCCGGTCGCCGGCGACTGGAACGGTGACGGCATCCGCGCGATCGGCATCTTCCGCGACGGGGTGTGGACACTCGACCTGAACGGCGACGGCGTGTTCGACGAGGCCGACAGTTCGTTTTCGTTCGGCCAAACGGGCGACTTGCCGATCGTCGGTGATTTCGATGGTGACGGCGTGGCGGACCTGGCTGTGTACCGCGCGGGCCGCTGGATTGTCGACACCAACGGCGACCGCGCGCTTGACGCCCGCGACCGCGTGTTCGAACTCGGCGGCGCTGACAGCAAACCGATCACCGGCGACTGGGACGGCGATGGGGATGATGATCCCGCGGTGGTGACGCCGCGGATTGCGCGCAAAAGTGCGTAGCTGAAACCCGAAGGAGCCCCCGTTTATCGGGTTGATGGGCAACTGCGATCCACGGGGCGCTGAGAACGAGCTTAGCGGTTAGAAAAATTTTGATGGCGAGCGCGTACCCACTGCCCCGTGGATTGCGGTTGCAATCCGGCTCAATCTGCGGAGAAACTTGTTCAGCGCCCCGTGCGGTGCGTTGCTCCGCGGCTCGTTTTTGCGCAGGGGACCTGATCTATCGGCCGCGCGGGTTGCGCGGTCCATGCGCCCGGTTCGCGGACTGTCGCACGGCAAACGGCGTGAATTTCTGCCGGTTGGCGAGTCGATGCCGTCAGTAGGAAATCCCCCGGTGGCGAAGAACATGCCGCAAAGGTGTTGTTGTTCGGCACCGGAGAACCTACAATTTCAGTAGCGGGGCGCGGAGCAAGGGCCAGGAATCCTTGCTGGAGTTGTTTCCCGCGCCTGCAAAGTTCACGAAAGTTGGCGCCTGGGCCGCTTTCGCGATTGTCCCGATAGGCCAAGGGAGCGGTGGCGGAAACGATCAGCACGCCTGAGTCGCCTGCATTGGGCGCCGAGAGATCGGCGGCTAAATCCGCGAAGGTTCTCTGCTTGGGGGGCGCCGTCGATTCGCAGCGGCTCAAGGCCCAGTTCGGCGAGCAGGTGGAAGTTGTCTCGGTGAACTCCACTTCCCGGGCGCTGGCCCAACTTGCGCGGGGTGATTACATCGGCGTCTATGCGGACGCGGAGCACTTCGCCCCGACCGACGCCGGGCGGTTAATGCAGAATGAGCGCGTGCTGCAGGGGATGCCCGACGGCGTAGCGCTCTTGGCCGCCGACAACAGCATCTTGTGGGCCAACAATCGGCTACGGGACTGGACGGGACGCAAAGACTTGGTCGGCGCGAATTTCTATCACGTGCTGGGCGGGCCCGATATTCTCGGGCCCGATTTTTGTCCTTTCCATTCCGCGCTCACCACACTCAAACCGAGCGCCACGTCGCTGCGGTGCGATGACAACCGTTACTACCGGGTTCACGCGGCGCCCATCATTGAAGAATCGGGCCCGCCGCAAAACTTGGTGGTGACCGTACGAGATGTGACCGAGGAAGAGCTTCAGCGCCAGAAGCTCGACGCGATTCACCAAGCGGGAGTTCAGCTCGCCGACCTCACTCTCGATGAGGTCGCCCGGCTGAACTTCAACGAACGGGTCGCCCTGCTCAAGGACAACATCCTCCACAGCACGCAAGAGATTCTGCAGTTTGATGTGGTTGAGATTCGCATGCTCGACCAGGCGACGAACATCTTGGAACCGCTCTTGGCGGTGGGCATTAAGCCGGAGAGCGAAACGCGCGTGCTGCGAGCCGAACCGCAGGGGAACGGGGTGACGGGGTACGTGGCCGCCACCGGCAAGAGTTACCTGTGCGAGGACACCAGCGAAGACCCGCTCTTTATTGAAGGCGCCCAAGGCGCTCGCTCTTCGCTCACCGTGCCGATCAAACTGCACGAGCAGGTGATCGGCACGTTTAACGTGGAAAGCCCGGAAGCTCGCCACTTTACCGAGAGTGATCGCCAGTTCCTGGAAATCTTCTGCCGCGATTTGGCGGTTTCGCTCAATACGCTGGAACTTTTGGCGGCCGAGAAGGCGACCACCGCCGCGGCGAGCATCGAAGCAATTCACAGCGCCGTCGCCCTGCCGATGGACGACATTCTTATCGACGCGGTGAACGTGATGGAGCGGTACATCGGCCATGAGCCCGATGTGGTTGAGCGGATTCAGCGGATCCTGCGCAACGCCCGCGACATCAAGCACGTCATCCAGAAAATCGGCCAAACGATGGCCCCCGCCGAGGCTCGGCCAATGTGCGTGCGGGTCGAACCGCGACCGCTGCTGGTGGGCAAACGCATTTTGGTGGTGGACGCGGACGATACGGTCCGCGGCGCCGCCCACACGTTGCTCGAACGATATCACTGTACGGTCGAGACGGCCCACGATGGTAACGAAGCGGTCTTCATGGTTCGCAATCTGGGCCCTGGACAGAAGTACGACGCGATTATCTCCGACATTCGGCTCCCTGACTTCAGCGGTTACCAACTTCTCTTGCGGCTTAAAGACCTGATGAAGGTCGACCTCCCGCCGCTGATTCTGATGACCGGCTTCGGCTATGACCCCGGCCACTCGATCGTCAACGCCCGCCAAGCTGGGCTGAAGTGGATTCTCTACAAACCGTTCCGGCTGGACCAGTTGCTGGAAAGTGTAGAGAAGATGATTAGCGACGGGCCGTAGTGCGGGACCGAAGTCCCGTGCGAAACGTTTCTCAATCGACACTTGGCGCATCGCTGGTCGCACGGGACTGCGGTCCCGTGCTACAAAGGGCGTAGGTCTCGCGGGGACTGCCGTACCTTCTTAGCCCCAGGTGTGCTATCCTCTTACAGCGTTTTCGTTCGCTTCTCCCGGCGGTCCCGTCGAACTTTCCCTGCGCGCCAATGTTCCTGGTCTCTCTATTGGTGCTGCTGGTTACGGTGGTCGGCCACATCACGCTGTGCGTGGCGATCATCAACCGCATTCACGCGGTTGATTGGCCGCGGGGGGTGGTGGACGGCATCACGGCGTTTCTGGGCATCGCGATTCTCTTCGGCCCGGTGGCGATGGTGCTGCTCTTGGCGATGAGCGGAAGTGAATCACCCGGCAAATGGCCGCAGTTTTTGT
The DNA here is from genome assembly GCA_022841705.1 of Pirellulales bacterium. Classification (GTDB taxonomy): domain Bacteria; phylum Planctomycetota; class Planctomycetia; order Pirellulales; family Lacipirellulaceae. The sequence goes on along the minus strand of JALHQZ010000001.1, from coordinate 369,077 downwards.
CGGCGTACTCCGGAGCGTGTAGCGCGGTGCTGCTGATGGGCGTGCTGCTGCGCATACAGCAGCGGTTTGATCCCGAGCGCCGCGGGGCGATTCGCAGCGAGAAAGTGGAAACTCTCGATCTTCGCGAGCGAATGGGTGCCCAACCGTTCGGCCCCGGTTTGTCGCGGCTCTTTGGTCGGCTGCCCGGCAATCAAATCTTGCGACCACAGGTGGTTGAGCGGGAACTCAATCTACCGACGCTCAAGCCCGAACTCGCCGGGCTGACGATCGCGCATCTCTCCGACCTGCACATGTCAGGGCGAATGGGCAAGGAGTATTTCCACGAAGTCGTCCGGCGGGTGAACGCGTGGAACCCCGACTTCGTCGCCATCACGGGCGACATCATCGAAACGGAAGAATGCCTGCCGTGGGCCGATGAAGTTCTGGGCGGGATCACAGCGCAGCGGGCCAAATACTTCATCCTGGGCAATCACGACAAGAAGAATCTCGATCCCGCGCGCGTGCGGCAAGCGCTGGCGGCGACAGGCATGATCGACCTCGGCGGGGTGTGCCTCACCACCGAAGTGCGCGGCCAAACACTCCAGTGGTGCGGCAATGAGGCGCCGTGGTTCGGCCGGCCGATTGAAGTGATCGACGACAGTCTGCCGACCATCGCGCTCGTCCACTCACCCGACCAGTTTGATTGGGCCTGCCGCAACAACGCGATGCTCGTGCTAGCCGGGCATAACCACGGCGGGCAGATTTGCTTTCCGCTGCTGGGGCCGACGGTGGCGCCGAGCATCCAAGGCGTCCGCTACGCGGGTGGCGCCTTCCGCCGCGGGCAAACGGTGATGCACGTTGGTCGTGGGACAGCGGCGCACACGCAGGTGAGGTATGGGTGTCCGGCGGAGATCGTGCTGCTGAAACTCGCGGCGAGTGAGTTCGGCGTGGTGGGGTAACGGAGTGCTAAGTCGCAAGCGAGGTGCGACGCCAGGCGATCCACACCAGCACACCGACAATCAGTCCCACCAAGAAGCCGTACTTCGGAATCCCCGCGGCGACGGCACCGACGAGCAGCGCAATGGTCAGCTCTTTCTGATCGCCCGCCACATGCCGCAGCAGGCGCATGATGGCGACGGATTCGAACAGCAGCATCACCCCCAGCACGGGCAGCGGGAACGCGGCGACGAACGTCTCGACACTCTCGCCGAGCACCAGCCCCAGCAGCATGTACAGCGAACCGTAGATCATTACGGAACCGCCGGTGCGGGCGCCGAACGCGTAGTGCCCCGCGAGGCCGCCGCAACCGTGGCAGACGGGGATGCCGCCGGCGAATGCGGCGATGACGTTGGTGATGCCATAGGTCACGCCAATCTGGTTAGCGGTGACGCGCTTCTCGGGAAAGAAATCTTTCACCGTATGTTCGGTCGCAATGACCGCGTTCGAGAGCGAGAGCGGCAACTGCGGCAGTGCGAGCAGCAGCAGTCCCTCCCATAACCGCTCGCGGCTGAGCGTTAGTCCGCCAAACTCCGGCGCTGATTGGAACAACGCCAGTTCACCCAGATCAAGCGTCCGCCAGAGCGCGTAGCCGAGCCCCAGCAAAATCACAATCGGGGCCGCCGGCACGCAACGGTTTCCCCAGAGTGCGATAATCACCGCCGCGCACAGCACAGCGAGCACGTAACCTTCGCCGCCCAGCTTTGGCAGATACGTACCCGTTGCCAAAGTTGCAAGCGTGAGCCCCAAGCCGAACTGAATCCCGCGAACAACGCACGATGGAATCGCGCGCGTGAGCCAATTGAGCCCGCCCGACAGACTCAGCACGAGCATGATGACGCCAATCGCTAGCCCACCACTGCGATACACATCGCCACTGATCGGCGTCCCCGCTGCGCTCGCGGCGATCATCGTCGCCGCCATCGCCTTCAGCGGCTGCATCGGCATCGGCAGCCCATAGACGATTCCCGTGAGAATCTGCAGCGCCCCAAACACAATCAGCACCGTCGCGCCGTTGAGATCGGTGGCCCCGATGAGCGCCACAATCAACGGCAAATCGGTGCCGATGTCGCCGAAAGCGCCGGCCAGCTCGTGACGGTCAAACCGTGGTCGCGTCATGTTGTGGGCCAAAGAAAGAAGAATAGAACGCGGATTGGCGCGGATGCGGCGGATGAAGAAAAAGGTAGGAACGCTAATCAACGCTAATGAACACTGATCAGATTAGCGGCAATTAGTGCTGATTAGTGTGATTAGTGTTCTGAAAATCTTCCTTTAATCAGCGCGTATCCGCGTCCCCTATCTTCTTTATTTCTTTCGATCGCGTTTCAATTTTTTCAGCATCCGTTCGCGATCTTTTCTAGCCTGCGCCTTCTCGTTCGTCGAGAGCCGCTTTCCGGTGTTGCCTTTTTTCTTCGCGAAGCCCCCCATCGGGTTGGCGGCCATGGCGTTCTTCATTTCATTGAACATCTTCATCCGGTCGCCCATTCCCTTGCCGGCCATCGCGGTCATCAGGCCGGCCATCATGTCGAACTGTTTGCACAGCTCGTTCACTTCGTTGGGCTGCACGCCGGCGCCCGCGGCGATGCGGCGGCGGCGGCTGTTGTCGATGATCTTGGGCGTGCGCCGCTCGGCGGCGGTCATGCTGTTGATGATCGCCTCCAGCCGATGCATTTCCGCTTCGGGGTCGGCGTCCTCGAGGCCCTGCATCAAGGCGCCCATGCCGGGAATCATCCCCATCACTTTGCGCAGCGGGCCGAGCCGGCGGATTTGGCGGAGTTGTTTCTTGAAATCGTCGAACGTGAATTCGCCCTTGCGGAGCTGTTCTTCCATTCGCTTTGCTTCGTCTTCGTCGAACTCTTGCTGCGCGCGTTCGACGAGCGAGAGAATATCACCTTGCCCCAAGATGCGGCCCGCCATGCGGTCGGGGTGGAACTCCTCGAGCGCATCGAGGTGTTCGCCCGTGCCCATGAACTTGATCGGCACGCCAGTGATTTCTTTCACGCTGAGCGCCGCCCCACCGCGGGCGTCGCCATCGAGCTTTGTCATGATGACGCCGTCGAGCTCGAGCGCTTCGTTGAACGCTTTGGCGCTATTGACCGCATCCTGCCCGGTCATGCCGTCAACCACAAAATACACCTGGTCCGGCTGGCACTGCTTTTCAATCCGCACCAGTTGGCCCATCAACTCTTCGTCGATGTGCAGTCGGCCCGCGGTGTCGAGAATCACCACATTGGCGCCAAGTTTCTTGGCCTGCGTGACCGCGCTGTTGCACACCTTCACGGGGTCGGTCTCGCCGCGCTCGCTATAGACGGGGATGCTGAGTTGTTCGCCGAGTACGTGCAACTGGTCGATCGCCGCCGGGCGCTGTAAGTCCGCCGCCACCAACAGCGGCGCCCGGCCGCGCGATTTGAGTAGCCGCCCCAACTTGCCGCAGGTGGTTGTCTTGCCAGAGCCCTGCAAGCCGCACATCATCAACACGGTCACGCCGCCATCACTTTTGAGGTGGAGCGAGTGATCAACCGGCCCCATCAGCTTCACGAGCTCTTCGTAGACAATCCCCACCACCTGCTGGCTGGGATTGAGCGCCTTGAGGACCTTTTCGCCGACCGCCTCTTGCGTGACGTTCGCCATGAACTTGCGAACCACGTCGTACGACACGTCCGCCTCCAACAGCGACCGCTCGACGAGCTTGAGCCCGTCCCGCATGTTCGATTCGCTCAGTTTCCCCTGCCCACGCAACGTTTTCAGGGCGCCGGAGAGGCCTTCTTGGAGGGATTCGAACATTTCTGACTGGGGCTATGGGGCTGTGAGCGATAGGCGAATCACGCATTTTAGAGCGCGGGGGGGCTAAGCGGGAGGCCGGGATTGCAACGTTCACGGTCTAGCGGCAGGATCTCGCTCGACCGCCAGAAGCGATCGAGTTAGGAGTGGAGGCCGGGTGTTCACTTTGATCGTATTGATCCTTGCGGTGCTAATTCTCGGTCGAAAGGGCTGGCCAATTTGGCAAGCGGGGCTGCTATCGGTGGCAATCCTCATCGCCGTAGAACTGTCTGAACTGAGGGCTTGCGGCTGCGCTCGGTGTGGTGTTCGCCGGCGTTGGTTGGGTCGCGAGTGGAGAGCAAGGCGGCGTGCTGCTTGGCACGATCACCAGTTAATGAGTACTCGTCATCAGCCCGCTTCTCTCGCTTGCGCTCGCCCATTATTTTCCGAAGACTGCCGAAGCGCGGCGTGAAGGCGCCGAAAACGCAATTCACATTGTTGCTCCTTCAAATTACGGTAGATTGAAGGCCAGCACGATCGCCGCTTGTCTTTCAGTCTGTCGAGCCTGGAGCTCCGCGCCGAGCAGCTGATCGAGAGTCGACTTCATCAGAGCTTTCAACACGCCGTCGAGCTCATCTATCGTCGTCGCCTGACCTGTAATTGGCTTTGCCAGCTCTTCCGGCCGCTCGATCAACAACGCATCCCTGCTTCAAGCCCAGTGAACTAAAGTATGGGGGTGGCATCCGAATTCTGGAGAGAGCACAATGATCCGAACAGGCCCGCTTTATTTGCGCTCCCATCGATGAGGTAATGCCCAAGGGTGACAACGGGCTTGGCTCAGGAGTAGACATGGCCATGCATGCAAGAATATTGATGATAATCGTCTGCTTGGGTCACCTGTCGAGGACGCCCAATTCAAGCGGCGCCACAACCGAAAGCATTGAAGTGCGTTATGCACGCGCGCAGCTGCAATTGGCCGAGGCAAACCTTCTTCGCGTCGAGCAAAGCAACAAGCGCGTGGCGCGATCGGCGCCTAGTAGCGTCGTGGCGGAGTATCAGCACGATCTTCAGGTGGCCAAAATACGACTGGAGCATGCCACGGCGGGGCGGGCTTCTGGAGAGTTTCAAGTTTGGTTGGAGCGCGCCGCATCCGAACAACGAATGGCGGAAAGGGCCTGGAAGGATGCGGTGGCCGTCAACCTTGACGTGCCGGGGACGTTCGACCCCCTCGACATCGAACGTTTTCGGCTGCGCTTTGAGGTTGCCAAACTGCAACTTGAGCGCGGCCAAGCGTTGGTCGATTCCGACCGCGAGGCCCAATTGCAATGGGAAATCAACTTGCTGGACAATCAAGTTCAGCGATTAAAGGAAGAATCACGTCGTGCAACGCCGTCAATGCGTTCCTATCCCTCCTGGCGATGGTAAGTATAAATCGAGGCTCGCCATTCGCCTTTGGAAACACCTCGACCCCGCCAGCGCTCCACTTTTCAGACGCCACTCACTGGGCATGCCATCCGGTGGATACTTCAACCATTCGCCATTAAACCCGGCGCCTCGTAAGCCGTCACCAACTCCATGCCGATAGCGGCAATGCTCACAGGCGCGGCGAGGTTTGTTCTCTTTCGCACCAAGCCATTGTCGGGCTGGGACTCGTGCCGATATTCGAGCAGCGTGTCCAACTGCAAGCAACTCAAGTTCTGGTCCTCGGCAGTCTATCGCGGTAATCTCTCGTGGAAGGCACGTCGAACATGACTCGCCCCTGACCGAATGATTAGTTTTCAGTGAGGCGAAATTGCTGCTGTTCACCACTCCCAAGCGAGCCCATGCGATCCGCCAAGATTAGTCCCAACGCAATGGCTGCGATTGCGAGTGAGGCTTGCGCTGCATTTCCGAGTGTCGCTGCGATTGCTAACTGATCGATTTCGCTACTGGGGCGCGCGAGTTGCAGAAGTCCGCCCAAAGTCCGGTACACTTGCAGTCCAGGCATCATGGTAACCGCCCCCGCATAGGCGATGACGGCAAAGGGAACCTTGTGGGCCCGAACAGTCAACGACGCAATGATTCCAATTGCCAGGCAGCCAAGAAAGGTGGCAACTTCCAGTCGACAGCCGCTATTCAATGCGAGGTAGCGTATTCCATGACCAATCATCCCGCCTACAACCGCCATGCGGATTTGCGACCAATTCGCGTTGTAATACATCGCAAAGCCAAAAGTCACAACCGCGGCCAGCAGCATGTCGGAAATCAAATTCAGATGACCCGACGCCAAACTTTGCCGAACCATGGGCGGATCCGGCAGCGTCAGTTCGATTCCCAAGACGATGCCAAAGGCACTTGCTACAAGAATCCCGCTGGCCAACCCCAATCGGGCGATACCCATCGGCAAGTAGTTATCGATCACGTCGAGCAACCCGTTGATCAGGTGCGGCCCAGGAACAACCATCAGTGCAGGAACAATCAGAATCAGTCCCGGCGTGTGGGTCCAGCCAAGCCGAATCGCCACACCGCCCAAAACCGACCCAAGGAAAGCCGCGGTCAACGGTAGCACCAACAACGTGACATGCCGACGACCTAGCTCCTGACGAGCGAAGAGCCCGACGGCTGCCGCGATGCCCACGACCAACACGGCCCCCAGGTCTGCACCGAGCAAGGCCGCTAGAGCGGAGGCCGCCGCTCCCAACACCGCAATCGCCAGCCACCGGGAATGCCGTGGTGTCTCCGACTCGACCTTTGCCAACTCATCAATTGCCTCCGCGGCGCTGAGCTGGCCACCGCGCACTCGCCGGAGAATCGAGTGTACGTTGGCCTGAAGCAGCGCGTTGTAGCGTAGTTCGTGGACAGGCGCGAATACTGACCCGTCGTCTGCTAGCGCGACCAAGACGCCACCATACGTCACCGTGAGATTGAATGAGTCGCTCGATAGCGAGTGGGCCGTCGCCGTCAGCGTACGCTCAATGATGCCGGTCGATTCGTTATATTCCAGCAGCAGCCGACCAGCGACGGCCAACAATTCGGTTTCTACCTGGTGCGTGGCCATGGCTTGTTCAGCAAACTAGCCCAAATGTGGCCCGTTTGAAAGCGGCGCCGGAGAGGCCTTCTTGGAGGGATTCGAGCATTTCTGATTGGGGCTAGGGGCTGTGAACGATAGGCGATCGGTGAATCACGCATTTTAGAGCGCGAGGGGGCTAAGCGGGAGGCGGGCATCAAAGCAACGGGTGACATCGGCTACGCAGCGGCCAATCCGTTAACCGGGCACGCCGCAGCGCCCGTCGGCTTTAGCGAGATCACAATTTCCGCGGGGCAGTAAACATTGTGATCCCTTCGTGACCGTGCCTCGAAGATTTGAGCCACGCTCGAAGCTTGGTGGACCAAGTGGGCGTCTGCGACGGCGCATGTTCCGAGTGCTACGCGCCTCAGTGCAACCCTAAGATCGGCGGATTGCAGCGGAATGGAAACTAGCTCACGGGCCGATCTCGATTCCGTTCTATCTGCTCAATAGCGAGAGGCGAGGTTTATCAAAGACCCTGCAGCGCTGGACATGTTCGACTTTAGTGCAATGTGCTCGTGTGTGCGGCGAATCAAGCCGGGGCGACTCATCAGAATGTTCGCTTCTTCTGCGCGAATATGGCATGCGCCACCGGCCCACTCGCCAATGCCACGCCGGCGAGCCAAAGCTGTGCGGCGCCCGCTTCGCGCAGCGCGCAGATCATCGCCACTACGAGCACCCCTGCCGGCAGCACGCACACCAGCAGGAGACCCAGGGAACCGCCGGGGATGCGGAACGGTCGGGGGAGTTCGGGCTCCGTCACGCGCAGCACCACCAGGGCGACGAACTCCAGCACCAGCGCGCCGGAATACAACAGCACGTCAAGCACCACGAGCTCTCGAAAACTGAGCAGCGTGAAGCACGAGTAGATCACGCCGCACATTACGATGGCAGTTCGCGGTAAGCCGGTGCGGGGATCGCGCCGGGCGATGAAAGCCGGCAACTGGCCGGCTGCCGCCATCGCCAGCGGCAAGCGGGAATTCGAGAGCAACAGCGAACTGAAGAACCCCATTGCCGCAACCATGCCGCCGAAGGCGACGGCGATTCCTAACCACGGGCCGCCCAGTTCAGCCGCGATGCGGGGCCAGGCGCCAGCGGTCCATTCGCTCCACGGGACATCACTGCTGAGCCCGGCGAGCACGGTGAGGAGATACACGCCCATAACCACCGGCAGCACGACCGCGAGCGCACGCGGAATATTGGTGCGGGGCGATTGGGTTTCGGCAGCGAAGGTGGAAAGTCCATCCCAACCAAGATAGTTCCACATCGCCGCGTAGAGTCCCACCATTAGTGAACCCGCGACGTTGGATTCAGCGGCACTCAGTTCTGTCGTCAAGGCGCCCGTCGAGTCAGACACCCAGCGCAAGGCGCCGTATAACCACATGATCCCGAAGGGCGCCAACACAACCACTCCGAACGCCACCGCCGCGGTCCCCACGCTGTGCGCTCCGCGGAGATTCAATGCAACGAGGCTCCACACAAAGATGAGCGAGACGAAATGAAATGCCGGCGATTGCGGCGCGAGCCATGTAACGCCGAAGTGCGCTGCCAGCAAGCTGCTGAGATAGTGCGCAAACAGCACGGGGTAGATCGCCATGTCGATGAACGAGTAGACCCAGCTCCACCACCCTTCTTGGAAACCCCACCACGGCCCGAGCGCTCGTCGCACCCACCAGTAGAAGCCTCCTTCTTGCGGCAGCGCCGCGCCCAGTTCTGCCACCACAAGCGCGGCCGGAAGCGCCCAGACTAGCGGCGTAAGGACGATGAGCACGAGCGCGAGCCGTGGCCCGCATTCACCCACCACATCTTCCAGTCCATAGGGCCCGCCGCTGACGAGAAAGAACAGCACCAATGCCAACCGATCGAGTCCAAACTGCGGCGTCGGCATCGGCAAATTTCCCTCTTCACGCACACTGGTAGGCTCGTGCCCGATGTCTTTTTCGCGAGCGATTACTCACAAGCGTAGCAAGAAATTGCGAACGCGGACAAGCGGACCATAGCCGCGGAGATACGCTCCGCGGCGTGCAGAGAGGAAGCCCGGAGCCGTGGGCCGCGGTCGCGCGGTGTGCGCTAAGCGGCCTTTAGATTTCGATATGCGTCACGCCGCCCACTTCGTCGAAGTGGCCGATCTTCAGCACCACGCCGTTCGAGCCCGGCATTTCAGCGACGAACGCGGGGTCGCACACCACAATCGGCGGCGTGGAGGTGACAACCGCTACGCTTGCCAGGTACGAGGTGGTGAGCGAGAGCGCCACGAACCACGGGATGCTGCCGGCTGCAAGCATCACCAGTTGATCGCGCTTAGCGCGGGAAAGCTCTTGCTCCAAGCAGTACTGTTCAATTACATCGGTGCGGTCGAGCGGGCTGGTCATTCCCAGCACTTCGTTGAACGTGCAGCCGTCGGTGCGGAGCTTACGGTGAGTGCGCGCCGTTTCGAGCGCCAGCTTGCGTCGCTGGAACTCGAGCTTGGCTTGGTAGGCGTCAATCACCTTCGTGCGGCGCTTGACGGCGAGATTCAAGATGGCCCGCGGCGCTGCCAACCAAACGTCGGCGAACGCCGAGAGGGCTTGCAGGGGCCGACGATAGAGCGCACGGCGACGGTACTCGGCGAACGCTTCGGCCTGGACTTTCGCCATCGCTTTGGAAAGATCTTCGGGCGTGGTGAGGATTAGCTCATCGCCGAACTCCACGCAGAGCGGTTTCAAGTAGTAGACCTTCACGCCAGGCTCCTGTCCGGGGCCGGCGAGAAACTCATCGAGCCGCGTCTGCACGCAGGCCGGGATTTTGTCGGTGATCTTGTCGAAGTCCTTCTGCTCAGTCACGGTTACGAAGAAACGTCCTTTCGGCAGCCGGATCGACGCTTCGAACAGATTCAGCTCGCGAACCTGAGTGAAGTCATTGCGGTGCTTTTTCACGACGGTCGCCCAGCGCTGTTCCTCGGAAGCGAACGGCTTCGTTTCGCGCAACATCGTTTCGGCGAACACATCGCTCGAGTCTTTCGGCGGCACCAGCAGCGGTTGGCCAACCCATGAGCCGAACGGCTCGAGTTCCTGGTCGAGTGTGAACGGCTCGAAGTTTTCGCCGCGGGTAATTGAAGGTGTGACAGAGGGACGATGAAGTGCGGTGGGCATGGTCGTACTTCCTAGCTGGAGGGCCATTTGAGGGTGAAGAGCGGCCTCGGAATCTCTTCGCTATTCGCCGGGGGAGCTTGGAACTATTTCCGCCGGTTTACTTCCTAAGTTATGCGGGTGACTTCTGCCCGATATGAGTGTGATTCCGCGGGTGGGGAGATTTACTTGCGAAACGCTGCAAGTTTCTTAGGAGTACAGCCTGTACCCAGAAAGAAATCCACCATCGAGGTGGTGGTCGCTGGAAGGTATCGCAACTACCGATCCAGCAGAGACTTAGAACAAGTGGAGGATAGCGGGATCGAACCGCTGACCTCTTGCATGCCATCGAGCCCAAGTGAACCGGGGATTTCAGCGTTTTCCCCGGGGATTATGCAGATTTTACCCGCTCCAGAGGGCTTTGCAACACTTTTCACAAGATTTCAAAAATCCTCGGGAAAACACGGTATAATCGGCGGAGCGTGAATCGTAAAACGGTATTTACCGTTTTGCACTTTCGAGCTTTTAGGCGTCGCCGCGGTTGTTGACGCCGGCTCCGCTGGTGGTGAATCGCTTTCGGGTTGGTTACCCGTGAAGCAATCTAAGGGAGGCAAGTCTAATGCGAGTTCTCACTCTGTGTGTCGTTGCTCTGTTGCAAGCGAATGTCTTCGCGGCCACGCAACAGCTCGCAACTGTGAATGTTGTTGATGCTGGCGAGCTTCGCCCCTTCAAAGTAGGCGAGTATGTCGCCTCACAAGCGACTGGGACGGGCCCAGCGACTATTTGGCAATCAATCCCGTCGATCCTGAACGAAGGGAATCTATCGCACTATCACTTGAATCCTGATCCGAATGCGACGGGTCCACTGCCGTACGCGAGAATCGACTTTACGGTGGCCACGTCAGGTCCAGTCTGGATGCTGACGACAACTCGATTCGGGGCTGGTGGAAATAGTTCGGGCGGTTGGTTGCCAGAGGTTATCTATCAGCCGCAACTAGAAGCTGCTGGGTGGAAGGTAATCCTAGAGGGGATTAAATCGGAAACCGGATACTCACCCGCAGGCCAGAACGTGATTGATGACTTCGGATGGTTGTTGTTTGAAAGAATGTCGACCGCCGGCGAGACGTTCTCAATACGCACCGAGAAGTATTTGGGACCAGTGATCTTGCAGGGAACTGGCGTTGTGATTCCTGAACCAGCTACGGTGCTGCTGGCGGTGATGATGGTACTTCTCGCAGCGTGCTATCGAGGCGTAGCATACGCTGCGGGTTGAAGTCGAATCAGCCCGCCCCCCGGCGAGTGCTCAGCACAGGGGGCGGGGCTCTGCCGGCCGCGGAGCCTGTAAAGTCTCCCCGGTCAGCAGCGGCGCCCCCACACTTGCGGCACGGGGGGCGACGTTCGCTTGTACGAGCCCCTCCCGGTCGCCCGCTTAAAGTGGGAGGGGCTGCGGTCCGCAACGAGCGGGCCTAAGTTTTCCGCGATCGTTTCAGCATTCGGCGGTAAATCGTCGCGGCCCGGATCGCTCGCCGTTGTCGCTCGGCATCGCCCGCCCCGATGCCGTACTTGCAAGCCGACGTGGAAGACTTGTGTCCGATCCTCGGTCCGATCCCCAGGCGTGCGGCTTCTGCTAAGTCGCGGTCGCGTTCAGCTTCGGCGAGTCGCTGATCGATCCTGGGCGACGTGCGGGCGATCCTCACCCGCAGCGACCACCCGAGCCGAATCGCAAGCCGGCGGGCCTGCCATCCGGCTTGGTCGGCTTCCGGGTCGTACAGTGGCCGCTGACACTTCGGTCGCATCCGGCACTAGCTCGGCAACGGCACAGAGACCACGCCCAGGCGGTCGAGGGCTTCGGCATAGCTCAGGCCCTCCCGCAGGGCGAGCTTCCGGGCGGCTTCGCAGTCGGCCTTGATGCTCTGCTGGTGGCGCTGGTACTGCATCCGGCTTTCCGGTCCGGCTGCGACGTGTTCCATCGTGCGACCGTTGCCATACGTCCGGCCGGCGGCGGTCAGCCGTTGATACTTGGCCACGTCGATCGCCGATTCGTAACGCATCGACTCACCACCGCGGGCGTACTGCTGCCGGGGCGGCATCGGGGCCGTTACATCATCGGCGGGCGTGAGCGTCAGGACGCCCTGCTGCTGGGCTTCCTCATACTTCGACGCGATCCATTTCATCATTGGCAGCTCGGCGATCGCGGCGAGAATCATCGTCGCTAGGTCGCTCAGCGGCGGCTTGGGCTTCCTGGACTCGCCGGCGGACTTCGGCTCATCGCTCGGCATGTTGCCGACGCGGCCGTACTGTTGCCGGGGCGGCCGGGGCTTGCTCAGGGGCCGAATCTTCAGACTCGGATCGCCATAGCGGATGATGGTGGGCATGGTGGGATTCCTTCAATACGGGGAACGGGGGAAACGGGAAACGCGGTAGGTAATTTTATTCAGCAGCCAGAGCCTGGGCGGCCATCGCTCCTACGTCGTACACAATGCCCAGCAGCGGCATCGCGTCCGGCAGGCCATCGGGGACCGGCTCCAGCTCAATCATCGTCGGCCACGGCTCGGCCACCGGGTCCGCGATCGCTCGGCGGAGTCGGCCCAGGTCGGGTGCTCCCTGCGGGGTGTACCAGTCGGCCATTCGGCAGAGCTGCGCATCGCTGACGGCCAGCTTCATCAACTCGGCCAGCGGTTCCATCGCCGCAACTCGCCGCTCCGGCGCCGGCGGCGGGTCGGTATAGCTCTGGAGGGAGCGGTCCAGGTCATCCGACAGAAACAATTCCGTCGGCCACTCCAGGTGCTCATCGAACCACTGCGGGGCGAGCGGCAAAATCAGCTCGGCCATCCGGCGGAGCTGATACAGGAACGGCCACGCGGTCCGCGGCCACTCGACGGGCTGCTCCGCGAAGATGGCGAACAACTGGGCCAGCGGTTGCAGCACCTTGTACGGCGGATGCTGGGTTAGTTCCCGGCGGCGGGCGTCGTTGAGCCACCGGACATTCGCCTGCATGAACGCGATCGCGGCATCGGCCACCCGGTCGACGTGACTCTCCGGGGCGGCTGGTGGTTGCGGCTCCGGCTCGCCGAACGCTTCGGCGAACTCCAGGTCGAATCTTTCGTCAGCCGTCAGGGGGAACTTGGGGGGCTCGGGCTCGATCAGGCCGAGATTGCGGTTGAATTGGTCGCAGGGGTGTAGGACGCTCATCGGACGGGCTCCGCGGGGTTAGGAAGGGATTGGGGTGAATTGGTTTCGTAGGGTGATGGATTTCCACTAGCCCTGAGCTGCTGATCGACTTCGCGACAGCGTTCGACGTAGAGCCGCAGATTTTGCAGCATGATCTCGATCCGGTTGCCGCCGGCGATCCGGAACTCGGCATCGTCGGGGGCCGTGGTGCTCAGGCGGCTTTCGTCGATCGGCTGGACCATCGGCACGAACCACCGCAGCAACAATTCAGCGGCTCTCACGCTGCCGTTCTGGGCTTGTCGCACCAATCTCCTGACCACAAGCTGCATCGCCTCGGGGCTCGCCTCCAAGCGGCACATCTCGATATAGGACTTCGACGCGGCCGGACGGGCGGGACGCCCAGGTCCACCAGGATTGCCGGGCATGAACCGGCCATCGGCGCCGCGTTGGCGAGTCGGCTTGTCGGCGGTGGTGCTGCTCGTGGCCATTGGGGTCGGTTCCGTTATTTGCCGTTTCTGGTGGGGGGAATCGGCTAGCGATTGAGTACTGCGGCCCGCACCTGATCGAGTCGCTGGAGGGCTTCGCAGCTCGCGAGCATTAGCGGCGACAGAACCTCATGCAGCAGCTTTTCGGCCGCGGTGTTCTCCGCCAGCTCGGTGGTCTTCGGAATGTTGCCGATTGCCGTCTTCACTGCCGACAGCACGGTCAGCAGGTCCAGCTCGGCGGCGGTCAGCAGCTTCGCGGCCTGGGTGGTGTCGTTGCTGCGGGTGATGGGTCGGGGTTGCGTGGTAGCGGGCATCGGACGGGCTCCTAGTGCGTTTATGGAAATTACCTAGCGGTTGGCGGTCTCAAGCTGCCGAATCCGCTCTTGCAGTTCGCTCGCGTCCAACAGAGCGGCGAACCGGACGGCCCGCGTGGTTCTGACCACGGTGGTTGCAGCGGTCGGATTGCGGCCGATCAGTCGCATGAGCAACGGCTTCGGTGGCGCCACGCGACCGTCGAAAATGGAAGCGTACCGGGCCATGAATTGCTTCCGCACTCGCGGGGGCTCGAACTCTTCCACCGCTCGGGTGAAGTTTTCCCACGAACCGCAGGCGAATCTCACAGCGGCGTTGATGCCGCCGTCGGTGAATCGCACATTCGCACCTGGGCCGAGTCGCCTTGCAGCGGCGAGGGCTTCGGCCCAGGCTTCGGTGGCTTGGTCGACGGCTTCCACAGTGGCTAAGTCGGGTGTGGTGCTCATGGCGTTGGTGGGGTTAGCGGCGGACAGGGGGACGCACGGGGCTGCTGGTGGTGCTGGTGCTCATGGTCGTGATGGTTTCCACCTTGGCGATCGTGTCGTGCGACACGCCGGCGAGCTTCGCGACTTCTTGGCGAGTCTCGATCGGTTCCGCAGATTTCTGCGGAACCGCTCCGCCGCTCGCGACTTGATTCGCCTTGGCCTTCGCGGCGATCAGCGGCTTCAATTTGCCAGCCAACTCCCGGAGTTGGGCCTCGTTGGTGGGGAGTACCGCCGGAATATCGTCTCCCGTGGGAGACGTTATCGCCTCCAGTGTGACCTGTGCGTTGATCGAGCGGTGGACCTGTGGGACAAACTGCAATCTGTCCCGGTGCTTGGGATATCCAGCGGGACCACCAGTGGGACTGGGACAACCCCCTATAGGGGTTGTTGTCCCACTGGTGCTCTGGACCTGTGGGACAAACTTGTCCCACTGCTCTTGTCCCACTGGTCCCACTGGTCGGTTTAAGGTGGTCATGGCGTCACCTCGGCGAGCTGGAATCCTTCAAAGGGAGTGCTCCGATTCGGCTTCACCACCGGCGCGTTGACCACCGCGCCGTCGGCCAGCAGGGACTGCATGGCGACATTGAACCGAGCACCGGACAGCAGCGCCCGGTCCCGAATCACGCGACCCGTTTCTGGCGCTCCGATTGAGCGCATGGCCAGCAGAATTGAGCGAGCATCCTTCTCGACTGACAATTGGCGGCGCTCTTCCCGATCGGCCTGGGCGGCTTGCTCGCGTTCCTCAGCAGCGGAGCGCCGGGCATCCTCGGCGTGCTGGAGCGTAACCGCCCAGTGGCGGCTGGTGAGCGTGCTCGCGACTCCCTCGGCCACGTCCAGGGCCCACAGGCTGCTATGGCCTGCGCTACCGCCGATCGACAGCCACAGCTTGTGGTCCCCGGTTCCAATGTCGAACTTCTCACGGCGCCCGACCAACCACCACTGGCGGGCGAACTCGGCGAACCCCGCCCAGGCGATATCAGCCAGCTCCGGCACGTCGTAGGTATCGCGCCCCGTGTGTCGTTTGCAGTGATGCGCAAGTATCAGAGTGATTCCGAGCCGTTGACATAAATCCGAGATGCCGCGCAGGATCGCCCCCTGGGCCATCAGGTTGTTGCTGTCGGTGGAAGGCATCGCCAGATATGCCGGATCGAGCACCAGCACGTCCACCGGGTTCGTTCTTAGGTCGCGCTCTAGCGCTGCCATCGAACTCGGATCGCCGAGCTGGGGCACTTGGTCGGACCACTCCAGATTCTCAATCTCTTCCAAATGCCGCCCGGCGGCGATGCAGACGCGCCGCGCAGTTTCTTGAATCGTGGCCAGACCGCTTTCGGCGCTCATTACTAGCACGCGCTGCGGCTCGTTCACGCGGAACCGGCCCAGCCAGCAGCCACCAGTGGCCAGGGCCACAGCGGCGTCGATAATAATGCTCGTTTTCAGCGTCTTGTAGCAGCCGGCAATAATCAGCGGTTGGCCCTTCACTAGTGCGCCTGCGATCAGGTATTCCAGGCGGAACTCCCCGGTGGCCAACTCCAGGCAGGTGATCCGGCGGAATGTTGGGGCGGTGGGGGTGGCGCTCTCGAGCGCTTCCATCGCGCCCCGCCATTCAGCCAGAATTGCGGCGCTGGCGTGACCGTTCTGCGATTGCTCGAGCGCTTGCCGCGCGGCGTTGTAAATCTCGCGCTTCGTGGCCGCTTCGCGCACGTCGGCCACGTGCAGCCCGTAATGGGCGCTGGTGGGCACTTCCTCTAAGATCGCGGCGAGATACGGCGCAACTTCCTTGTCGGTGAAGGCGGGAGAATCCCAGAGCGCTCGGGCCACCAGCACGGCGTCGACCGGCTGGCCGGCGCTCTTGAGCGCGGTGATCGCCACAAATGCCGCGCGGTGTTGGGCGTCGGCGAAGTGCTCGGGGCGCACCTGGTCGTCCGCCAGCGTGGGGTCGATCAGCAGCGAACCGATAACCCAGGCTTCGGCGGTCGGGTCCGCGATCGCGGTGAGACGATTTTTGGCGGCAGTGGCCATAGAAAGATTCCATCCCCACTCACGCTTGCCGCCACAGCAGCGTGAGTTTTCAAAAGTGATTTTGACTAGACGCCCAGCTCCGCGAGCTTCTTATCGGTGGACTTATTCCGCTTCGCCATTTTTGGCGACGTGGTGCTGTTGGGCGTTGCATCGGGTTGGATTGCCGCCACCCAGCGGTCGACGGCTTCGATGCTGGTCATCAATCGGCCACCGATCTTCACTACCGGAAAGCGGTGTCCCCTGACGCCGGCCAATTTCCAGCGGTGCAACGTCGCTGCCGAGATACGAAAATTGAGTCGCTGCTGAATGGCGGAAAACGCGGGCAACAGTTCTTCGCCCGGTTGAACTGCAAGATTCATCGCTTGACCCCCAAGGTGATTTTTGAAACCACTTGAAGGTTATCGATAGGTCAGTTCATTTTGAAACCACAACCGGTTGTGGGCGTGGGCTGATCCTGCGGAGATTGAGGTGTCGCCCACTATTTAAGGGGCGGACACCAGCGTTGCAGACTGCTGCGACCAGGGCGGTTCCCGGACTTCGCAGCCACTATTGCATAGGCATCTTCGCGACACCCACATTCTTGCTCCTCTTTCAAGACTTCCTGAACCCAATACGCTTTGTCTTCGGCGGTGTACGTTGTCGACTTCCCACGAGTACCCTGGACGAGGCTCAGGAAACAAGATTGCAACTCTTCAGGCACCCGCTTCAAGGCTCGGCCAAGCTGCTTGGCCGTGACGGAGGCGCCCACGGCCTTGATCTTCACGCTGATTTCAATTTCGGGCAAATTACCGTCGGCGTCACGTTGCTCACGCACAGTGAACTGGACCGAATCCCCGGGGATCGATTTCGTGCATTGGTCGACCGTGGTCGACGCCGAGGGAATCGAGCGGGCCCGGATAATCGCATACGCGGGACGCTTGTTTGAAGCGGTCGCCTTGACCGCAGCAGGCTTATTTGGCTTTGCCATGCGAGACCATCCTTTCCGAGCCGAGCCGCCCGGCCGGCATCGGGAAGGATGGAACCCAACGGCCGGCCGAGCGTGTGCGGGTAATTACTCCGCGAACTCGACAATTAAAATCTAACCGATCGCCCGAGCGATTTCGACGCCCGCGGCGGTATTACGTTCCGCATAGATTTCGGACGTGGAAATCTTCGCGTGCCCCAATATCGTCGCGACCGCCTCAATCCCAAATTGCTTCCTGATTTGCGTTGCGGCGGAGTGTCTTAACTGATTCGGCGCCCAGTGGTGCTTGAGGCGCCACGCCTTGAGTTGCACGCCGTCGAGTCCCTCGGGCGCCGGGAACGCCAGCTCACACGCCCGGGTGATTGCCCGCCGATAGGCATCGACTTCATAGCGGTCCCCGGGCGTCCGCTTGGGCTTCGCAACGCGGTTGGTGCCAGGCCTGTTACCACAGCAGAGTCGAGCCGTACGGTTGGCGTGGCGCTCGGCCAATCGCTTGGCTTCGGAGTCGGCAGGGGAGAAGCAATAGGCGTCAGCAGCACGCACCAGATACCGCAGCAAGATTTGCTGACCGCGGGCGCCAATGAAAACTACTCGGCCCTTCCCGTGGTGCTCCGTCTTGTGACCGGCGGGGCGATATTGCCAAACATCCTCATCACGATTGATATCCGCGGGGCGGAGACTACAGACTTCGGCGGGACGCATCCCGGTGAGTCGCTGGAGTCGCACCATATCGGCCACCACGGCGGGCAAGTGGGGCAGCGTGGCGTCGACCGCCTCATCACTGACGGGCAGCACGGGGTCGGTCTCCCGGGCGTCACTGCGGCCCTTCTGGAGCCCATTCACGGTGTCGAGGGCATGACTCGTTGCCACGTCGATCAGTTGCTCACTGGCGGCCCAGCGGAAGCATTGTTGGATGCGGGAGATATTCCGGTTGATGGTGCTCCGGGCCAAGTCGGCTTCGACCATCTTGAGGCGGATCGCCTTGAGGCTTAGCGGTCCGAACTCGCTCACCAGGGAGTGGCTATAGGCGGCCTTGAGATACCGGAACGCCATGCGAATACCATCGTATTCGGTGGTCAGCTCGCCATTCTTGCGATAGTGGCTTTTGGCGTGTTCCAGGTAGCGAATCATCAGCTCGCCGATGGTCAGTTCCTCGACGACGACGGCCGGGCGCCGGCCCCCAGCCAGCCACTCCCCGATCAGGCGATCGTACTCGACGCGGGAGGCCTTGGAGCCGTAGAGGCCCAGGTAGAAGTCCCGGCCGCTGATAGTCACCAGGGCTTGGCCCGTGGCCCGGTGCTTGCGGTAGCGGGGGACGGATCGAACGAGACGCGGCATGATGCAGGTTCTCCAAAATCCCCATACAGCAAAACGGTAACTACCGTTTTGCGGGGTTTGAAAACGCTGCTCTGCCGCACGCGGGCAGGTATCGTAACTACCGATTCAGCAAAGACTTATGTCGAGTGGAGGATAGCGGGATCGAACCGCTGACCTCTTGCATGCCATGCAAGCGCTCTCCCAGCTGAGCTAATCCCCCGGACTGGGTGGCGGGGCGGTTGGAACCGCGTCGCCTGAGCCTCTACTCTAGCTTTTCGGCGGCGCGATTGTCAATTGGGTTCGGCGGCGAGTCGTCCACCAGCCCAGGAGCAGGACCGAGCAAAGTGTGCTCGGTTCAGGGACGGTGGCCGACGAAGGAGGTGCGGGGGAAAATTCGGCCGCCCAAATGGTGTAATCGGCTGCGCTGATGCTGCCATCACCGTTGGCGTCGGCGCGGAGGTCGGTCGTGGAGCCCAGGGTGTCCCGCCACACGGTGTAATCGGCTGCGTTTACTTGGCCGTCATCGTTGAAGTCTCCAGGGCGTTGGAAGTTGGTGGCGTAGGCGGACAAAAATTGGCCGAGAGGGCGGTTGTTGGCGTTCTGATAGGGCTGAGAGGGGTTGTCGAGGCCGATATTCCAGAGGCTGCCGTTCGAGCCGTTCATTCCCCATTGCCACACGTGCAGTGCGGGAAAGACTTCGGCCTTGCCGTCGAGCGCGCGGAGGAGGCCCAAGAACGCCATGATCTGTTCACCGGTGTCGATCGATCCGCTCGAGTTCTGCGGATTATTGGCGGTGCGGTTGTACGGCAGATAGCCAACTTCGGTGAAAACGATCGGCTTGCCGGCGCCGCCGTTAAGCGCGGCGGCGAAGGGCAGGATCCCGTCGAGGCTGTTGCCGACGGAATCGATGTTGAGGCGATTCGACCAGCCAGTGGTGGTTTGGTTGATGAAGTTTTGGTTGGGATAGGTTCCCGAGGCATCGGCCTGCGCATTCGTGGTCGTGCCGGTGAAGTAGGCGTCGATCCCAACGAAATCGATGGCGGGATGATTCCAAATCGCCGTCGTTACGTTGGGATGGTTGAAGTGGTCCCAGTTGGCGGCGTACCCGATTTGCCCCGAGTAAATCGCATCAACCGCGTTGATCGCTGCGGTCCAGTTGGCGTTGTGCGTGGGATCAGCATCAATTGCGTTGTACTCGGTACCGACAGTCAAGCGATCGACGTTGTACGTCTGTGCTAGGTTGGCCATCTCGACCAAGTAAGCTTGGTAGTTCGTCCAAAACGTTCCGGCGATGCTGGGGCTGGGATTGAAGCAGCCACGCCATGTGCAGCCGTCGGCGGCGCCGGGAACAACATCGGCGAAGTAGGGATTGGGGTCGGTGGGATCGTAATTCTCCCAGAAAGGATTGAGCGTGACCGACATGCCCAGCTCCTTCGCTTTCGACAGGCCTTGCGAAATGGCGGCAACCGAGGGCGAAGAAGGGCCGCTGACGATTTGCCCCGTAAGAATGTTGGTGAAGCGCACCGGGCTGATTGAAACTTCGCGGAAGCCGGCGTTGTAGATGGATTGCACGGCGCCGGCGAATTGGGCGCCGGTGACGCTACTCGACCAGGAGATGAGATTGAAACCAACGCCGGGATCGTGCCCCGGCTCGTAGACGTTTGGGTTGTAGGCCGCGGCGACCGCGGCGCAGCACCACACGGCGAACGAAGTCCGGAAGATGCGTGGCGTTCGATACACGACACTCGGCTGGGAAAAGGTTCTTGGCGGTGGTTGGGGCTGCCCACCGACGAGGGGAGAAAAAAGCCTAGTTAAAGTACTTGCACATTATGGCTAGGCGTTTAGAATCGGTCAAGCATTTGGCAGCGGGTCGGCCAACTATTTGCTGATCGGCGGCCTCCGACACGTTAAACTTTTCACTGACACTCGCCGGCGGAGGCTCTTCCGGCTGCTCTCAAGACGGTGTTTCCTATGCGCAATTTTCGGTTCGTACTCTTTGGAATCCTGCTCGAACTCCCGTGGCTCGGCTCGGCAGCGCTCGCGGAGCAGTCGGCTTTGCCGCTCAACCTGCTGACCGCACGCGATGGAAAGTTGTACGACGGCGACCAGGAATTTCGGTTCGTTTCATTCAACATTCCGAACCTCCATCAGGTGGAAGATGAGTTCGACTTTCTGCGCGGCGCCATTTGGCGGTGGCCGACGGAGTTTGAAATTGACGATGCGCTGGCGACGATCAATCAGCTCGGCGGGCGGGTGGTGCGGTCGTATGTGCTCAGCGTGCGGCGAGATGATTCGAACATGGGAGAGGTGGTCCATGTGCGCGCTCCCGGCGAGTTCAATGAGGAGGCGTTCGTTGCGCTCGACCGCGTATTGGCGGCGGCGAATCGGCACGGGGTGCGGGTGATGGTGCCGTTTGTTGACAACTGGCGGTGGTGGGGTGGCGTAGAACAGTACGCCGGATTTCGCGGGAAGCCGGCGGAAGCGTTTTGGACCGATCCGCAGATTCGCGCGGACTTTAAGCAGACGATTGAATTTGTGGTCAATCGGCGCAACACGATTACAGGCACATTGTATCGCGATGATCCTGCCATCTTCGGATGGGAGACAGGGAACGAAATTAGCGCGCCGGCGGAGTGGACGGCCGACATCGCGGCATACATCAAGCAGCTTGATCCGCACCACTTGGTGATTGATGGCGACAGCCTGCGCGGCGTGCGGGAAGCTTCGCTCACCAATCCGCACGTGGATGTCGTCACGCAGCATTTTTATCCGGACCAAGGGACCAGCCCCGCGGCGGTGGTGCGCGAGTCGATGGCGAAAATCAATCGCCAGAAAGCATATTTTGTGGGTGAGATCGGGTTCCTGCCGACAGACGAGATCGCTGCCACGATTGAGGCGGTGAAAGAAACGGGCGCTAGCGGACTCTTGGCCTGGAGTCTGCGATACCGTCGTGAAGGGGGCGGATTCTTCTGGCATTCGGAACCTGCATCCGAGGGGAAATACAAGGCATATCACTGGCCGGGGTTCGCGACGGGCGAGCGGTACGATGAGCGGAATCTGCTGCAGGTGATGCGCGACGGCGCTTTTGCGATTCGAGGCTTGCCCACGCCGAAACTCGCGCTCCCCAGCGCGCCGGAGCTGCTACCAATTGAAGATCCTGTGCACATCACCTGGCGGGGCGCCACGGGGAGTGAGTCGTATCGGCTGGAGCGCGCGCGGTCCGCGAATGGTCCGTGGGTGATTGTCGCCAGCGGCATCACGGAGACCGACACGCAATATCGGCCGGTGAGCGGTGACTCGACGGCCCTGATCGGCGAGCCAACTTACTACCGCGTGGTGGCGGTGAATTCGGCGGGGGAATCGGCGCCGTCGAACGTCGTGGGGCCGATTCGCGCGGGGTTTCGCACGCTCATCGACGAACTAGTGAACGATGAACTTGCTTCGCGCGTGACGGGTGAGCATGAGTGGATCTCGGCTGATGCCCGCCGGGTGCAGGAGGATGCGCACCGCTTGGCGCTCAGTCCCAACTCCGCGGTGAGTTATGAAGTGGGGCTGCCGATGCGCGAAGTGCAGTTATGGGTGTTTGCTTCACGCGGAGATGAAGAGTTGAGTGTGACCGCGATAGACGATGATGGAAATCCTTCACCGATTATTCTGAAGCGTGAGCAGGGACCGGCGGCGGCGGGTGACTATAACTATCTGACGCCCGTATTGCTAACGGGGAAAGTCACGCAACCGGCGCGGCGGCTGACGATTGCTCGACCCGATGCGACGGACGAGGAACCGGGTGAATTGCAGTTGAGCCGGGTGGAAATCGCCTATGGTTCTGCCGAAGAAGCAGCGCAGATTCCACGGGCGCCGGTAAATCCGGCGATCCTGCTGCTGAACGACGAGTGGCTGGCCAAGGCGCCGGAGCTGGTGCGGCGGGCGGCGGACCTGGGGGCGATGCGAGTAAACTTCGTGGTGACGGTTCACGCAAAACTGAACGAAGACCGCACGGTCCGCGAGTTTGGTTTGATGCACACGAAACCACGCTACCGTTTCGTGCCGATGGACAATGCGCTGCACGCGCGCTTGCGCGAGCAGTGGCGGGCGGCGTTTGTTGCGGCGCGGGAAGCGGGACTCGGGATCTCGGTGCTGCCGCACATTGATGCGGCGTGGCCGAATGATGTGTGGCGCAACTGGATCGATTTTGATCCACTCGCCGAGAAGAACGGTTATTCCTTCTACGAGTTGGTTCTGGAGCCTGTCGCCGAGATTCTGGGGGAGCTGGAGAATTCGGGCGAAGTAACGCTCTGTGTCGGCGGCGAGATGGGCCGCAGTTTGTTCACTTATCCGGAAGCGTATCGCGAAGTATTAGCGAAGTGGCGCGCGATGCCGGCGGCGAAGGCTTGGCGGTTGGGGGTGAGTCTCAACCACGGCGGCGTTGCTGGCGAAGACGACCCTTCCGCAGAGAACGTCGCCATCGTGCAGAAATTTTTCGAGGACAGCGACTTCGTTGGCTTCTCCAACTATCGGCCCGTCTCGCCAGTGCCGGGGGTGCGCGAGTTCGCAGGACATGTCGATCAATTCGTCGGCGAGCTGGAAGGGCTGGGGCTCACGCTGCCGCCAAAACTGCCGCTGGAGTTTTCGGAGATTGGACTCGGCGGCGGCCACGATGGTCAACCGGTGAGCGACCCGGCGCTCGCGTGCCAAAAGCCGTGGGAAGGCGCGGCGCGACTGTCTGAGAATCCGTGGCGTACTCCAGAAATGATTCAGCTCCGCCGCCGTTACCACGACTCGCTGTTGGAGTTCATGGCGACGCAGCCGGCCCGTCGCCCCGTCACCACCGCGTACTTTTGGAGCATGGGCTCGTGGGACCCGCAGGGGATGGAATCACCGGGGAGCGGGGATGGGGTGATTATCGAGGCAGTGCGGAAGCATAATGCTGGGGAGTAGTAGCACGTGAGCGCATTCCCCTGCGCAAACGAACCGTTGTGTGTAGTACGCTATATGCGCCGTTAGATTGCTGACAACAAGCATCCGCACGGGACTTAGGTCCCGTGCTACGTGGAGCGTGGCGGCGCCGTAGAGTTGCGGACAATCAAATCCGCCGGGATGCGAATCGTCGTGGGGCCGTCGGCCAGGTCGGCTTGGTCGAGGCGGTCGAGGACCAAGCGGGCGGCGCGGCGGCCGATTTCGACGGGGCGCTGGCGCACTGTGGTCAGCGGCGGCGCCAAGTCGGCGGCGAAGTCGAGGTCGGCGAAGCCGATCACGGAGATGTCTTCGGGGATGCGCAGCCGTAGGCGCTCAGCGGCTTGGTAGATCAGCCGGGCTTCGTGGTCGGTGACGGCGAAGACGGCGGTTGGTTGCAGCGGATCGCGCAGAATCTCGGCGGCGACATCGAGACCGTTGGTTCCCTTTTCATTCAGCCGCCAACTTTTCACTTGGGCCCCGCGCTCGCTCGTCACCGCGCGCTCGAAGAACTTGCGGCGACGGATGGCCCAACTTTGGCCCGCAACTTCGCGGCTGGAAAGGCACGCAATCCGCCGATGGCCGAGCGTAAGTAAGTGCTGGGCCACCGCTCGGGCGCTTTCTTCTTCATCCGTTTCGATCGAGTCGGCAATGCGGTCTTCGGAGTATTCGTGATCAATCACCGCCACCGGCACGTTGCGTTCGACCAGTTCGCGGAAGTGGCCGTAGTAGGCAGCGCCGACGCTGGGCCACAGGATGAGCCCATCGACGCGGCGGTCGAGTAAGCGGCTGATTTTCTTTAGTCCCTCGGCCTCATCCATTTCGAAGTGCGGCATCTGGTGCAAGTCGCCCACCCAGATGGTGATTGGCAGATAGTCGGCCGTAGCGAGTTCGCTATGGACACCCGAGAGGACATCGACCCAGAAAGAATCGAACGGCGGAATCACTACGCCCACCGTTTTAGTCCGGCCCGTTTGCATGCCGCTGACCAAGAGGTTGCGGCGCCAGCCAAGTTTTTGGGCGGCGGCGAGCACGCGATCGCACGTTTCGGGGCCGAAGCGATCAACTTCGCCCCGTAAGATTCGCGAGGCGGCACTGAGCGACACGCCCGCCGCTTCCGCGACATCCTTTAACCGCGGCACATGGCCTGAAGCAGGCATATCCGATGAGACTCAATTCGTGCGGATGAACGTAGGCTTACGGGGGATAAGCATACTCCGATTGAAGCGGTGGCTCCACTGCAACCCAGCGGATTCGGAGGCAATGGTCGACTGCCATGGAACCGCCCCCCAACCGGCGACTGAAAAAATCGCCCAAGTAAACTACTTGAACAACTCGCATCCGCCGACTAAACTGAGCCTTGTTATGCTTCGTTGGGGCGTAGTTCGGAGAGTTTCCGAAGCGCGTCACTCCGCAATTGATGCTTCTCGGGCACGGCAATCGACTGCCCCTGGGGCTGGCTTTGTTCAAAATAGTATGAGCACCCCCGACGCTACCGCTTCGCCGATCACGCGGGTCCGAACTTCGCCCCGCCCCAAGCATTCCGAGGGCCCAAAAGCGGGAGTACTGCCCGGCGGCATTCCTTGGCAAGAGCGTCCGGCAGGGAGTTCGGCAGTGGTATGGCGGCATTCCGCTAACCCGGTCATCGCGCGGCATCATTTGCCGGGCGCGATGGGAATCTACAACAGCGCGGTCGTCCCGTATGGCGATGGCTTTGCCGGCGTGTTTCGGGTGGAGCTGGGCAACCGATTTCCGCATTTGCACGCGGGGTGGAGCGAGGATGGACTTGATTGGCAAATTGAACCGCAGCCCGTGGTTTTTACCAATCAGCCGCCTGAGATTGGTCCCGGTGATTACGCGTACGACCCACGCGTGGTGAAAATCGAGGATTGGTACTATGTCACTTGGTGCGGCGGCTTCAACGGGCCGACGATCAGCGTAGCGCGTACCAAAAACTTTCGAGAGTTTGAACGGCTCGACAACGCATTTCTGCCGTTCAATCGCAACGGGGTGCTGTTCCCACGGCGGATTGGCGGGATGTACTACATGCTGAGCCGGCCGAGCGACAACGGTCACACGCCGTTTGGCGACATCTATATCAGCCAAAGCCCGGACATGATTCATTGGGGCCGGCATCGGCTGGTGATGCGGAAGGGGGGCGATGAAACGGGCCAATGGTGGCAACGCACAAAAATCGGCGCTGGGCCGATTCCGATTGAAGTCGAAGACGGCTGGTTGATGATCTACCACGGCGTGATCGACACCTGCAACGGCTTCGTCTACAGCATGGGGGCGGCGATTCTCGATCGCGACGAACCGTGGCGCACGCTCTACCGGGTGAACCAGCATATGCTCACGCCCGATATGCCGTACGAAGTGAGCGGCCACGTGCCCAACGTAGTTTTCCCCTGTGCCGCGCTACACGACACGGCCGCCAACCGCCTGGCGATCTACTACGGCGCCGCCGACACCAGTTGCTGCGTGGCTTACGCGCATCTGGACGAGTTCGTGGAGTTCGTGAAAAGCAACTCGTGTGTCTTTTAATTCGGTTTGGCGACGTCTATCGTTTAACCGTCAGCCGTAGGCGTACGCAGTCGTGTAACCTACTCGCTCCGAGCACGAACGCGTTCGCCTACGGTTGAAGGTTAAACGAGTCCTCCTCTTCTCTTTTAGTATTCAATAGGAACCGCCCCCGTGCAATTGCAGCCGCTCGATTTGGCGATTTTGGGCGGGTACTTTGTCAGCGTGATCGCCATCGGCATGTGGGCGTCGCGGCGGGGGAGTAAGGACCTCGATTCGTACTTTCTCGGCGGACGCACCCTGCCGTGGTACATGCTCGGCGTCTCCGATGCTTCGGGCATGTTCGACATCAGCGGCACCATGTTGATGGTTTTCTGGTTGTTCGTGTACGGTGTGAAAAGCATCTGGCTACCGTTCGTGTGGCCGGTGTTCAATCAGATTTTTCTGATGATGTTTCTCAGCGGGTGGCTGCGCCGCTCGAACGTGCTGACCGGGGCTGAGTGGATTGAGTTTCGCTTTGGCCGGGGCCGCGGCGCCAACCTCGCGCACCTGAGCGTGGTGTTCTTCGCACTCGCGAATGTCGTGGGGATGTTAGCATATGCATTCAAAGGCATTGGCAAGTTCGCGGACGGGATGTTGCCGTGGGATTTGCATGCAGTGGCCGCCAGCTTCGCGCCGGGGGTGTTCGCGAGTGTAGCCGGCGAATACCTCACGAACGAGAATCTCTACGCGCTTGTGATCCTCTCGCTCACCGCGCTCTATGCCATCAAGGGGGGCATGGTCAGTGTGGTGGTGACCGAGGTTTTGCAGTTCTTCATCCTCACTCTCACGTCACTCGCAATTGGCGTGATCGCGATGTGGCAAGTGGCGCCGGAGACGATCCGCGCCGCCACGCCCGCCGGATGGAATTCCCCCTGGTTCGGCTGGAATCTAGGGCTCGATTGGACCGGCATCCTCGACCAAGCGAACCAAGCGATTAAAGACGATGGCAATGAACTGTTCGCGATTGTCTTCGGGCTGATGTTCTTCAAAGGGGTGCTGGCCAGCCTCGCCGGGCCAGCGCCGAACTACGATATGCAGCGCATTTTGGCCACGCGCAGCCCACGTGAAGCGTGCCTGATGAACGGCATGGTGAACGTGGTGCTGTACTTCCCGCGCTACATGATGATTACCGGCATTGCTGTGCTCGGCATCGCGTTCTGCATGCCACAATTGCGGGCGATGGAAAAGCCGGATTTTGAAGCGCTGCTGCCAATTGTGCTCACCAATCACATCCCCACCGGCGTCGTCGGTTTCCTGCTGGCCGGGTTGTTGGCGGCGTTCATGTCGAACTTTGCCGCCACCATCAACGCGGCGCCGGCGTACTTGGTGAACGATGTCTACAAGCGGTTCATCGACCCCACCTGTTCGCCGCGCACACAGGTGCGGCTAAGCCGGCTGTCGTCGCTGCTGGTGCTGGTGATCGGCGTGCTGCTGGGTATCTTCAGCGAGAACATCACCGGCGTGATGATGTGGATCGTCGGCGCCCTCTACACCGGCTACGTGATGGCCAACGTGCTGAAGTGGTACTGGTGGCGGTTCAACGGTTACGGATATTTTTGGGGCATGGCGTCGGGCATGGCTGCGGCGATGATCATCCCGGAACTCGCGAAGCTGGAGTTCGTGACCAGCCGCGTCGGCGACATCAATGCGCTGTTTTTGATTCCGCCGATCCTGTTGATATCGACCATCGGCTGCCTTGCCGGCACGCTCCTCACTCCGCCGGAAGACGACGCCACACTGCTGCACTTCTACCGCACCACGCGCCCGTGGGGTTGGTGGGGGCCGATCGCGCGGCAGGCCGAAGCCGAAACCCCGCCGACGCCGCCAAACCGAAACTTCAGCCGGGATGCGCTGAATGTGGCTTTGGGGATCGTCTGGCAGTTGTGCCTAACCGCCTTACCGGTTTACATCGTGCTGCGGGAATGGGGCTGGATTGCCGGCGTGGCGGCGGCCCTGGCCGCCATTACCGTGATTTTGAAATTCACTTGGTACGACCAGTTAGAGCCGGACGCCAAGGCCACCATCGCCTGAAATTAGCCCATTGTGGTCGGGAATCAACATTTTTGATTTTTTTCCAAAAAGTTTGTCAGAAACCGCTAGACAGCCGAATGGAAAGGGTTTATGCTTGTTAAAGTACTTGAACACATGCTTCTGGCAGTGTTAATGTGCTCTTTTCGAGCTGGCTTTTCCGGTTTCCTGGTTTTAATGGGTTTCCTTAATAGCAGTCTTGCGGTCAACCCCGCTTGCGGGACTGATCAAGCTTCAGTGGCTAGACTGAGATACGAAGCGATAGAGTTGAGGTTCGGCGAACGTGTGTTTCTCTTCTTTTCCTGGTTTTCAACTGGAGGGTGTCTCATGAGTGTCAGAACGTTTCTGAGTTGGGGAGCTTTGGCGGTAGTGCTGATGACGCAATCAGCCGTGGCCCAAGTTCGGATGTATACCGATGTCGAATTGCAAGCGTTTTCCGATGTGACCGCTAGCTTTCACGGAGCCCCCGGGCAGCTAAGTACGGTTGATAGCATTACAAACATTCCCAACGGGATTGAAGTTCGGGCGACGTTCCGAATTGGAACGGGCTCTTGCGACCCATTGTTCGGCTGCGGCCCAAACGATGTTGAAGGTCTGGGCTTCGCGCGGATTTCGCTGATGGGTTCCAATTTCCCGGGATTGAACTTAACGAGCTTCTCGAGCTTAAGCGCGACCGTTGAATCAAGCATTGACGCCTTCGTTCAGCCGTTCGTCCAAACAGATCCGAACTTCACCTTTTACGAGCAAAGCGATGGTGGCGATGGACTTGGCGCCGGCGGTTCGGCGCTCATCGGCTTGAATTTCACCGATGCCCGGAACTTTTCGGGAGTCTTGCCCGCCAATGAAGTGCACCTCGATGGCAACGGCATGCGGTTGGCCCGGCAATTTGGCTACCAGATCGTTGGCAATGGCGTTGCCGTCGGCCAACCTGTATCGGCCATTATTCGGATCACCGGTGTGCCGGAACCGAGCACGGTCGCCCTGGTTGGCTTAGCGCTGGCCGGCGCCGGTTGCTACCTCCGCCGCCGCTAAAACGTCCGCCAGGACAATTCGCGACAGGAAAAATGTGAATCCTCCCTAGCCCTACTGTCGGCCGGAAATCTTCCACCGGTCGACAGTGGGCATGAGAGTACGGTTTGGTGGGCGGACCGGGGCAGGCCGCCGACCAGACGAGATGCTTGATAAAAGCTTTTCACAGCGTCTTCCGGACGTTGGATTTTGACTAATTTTGATATTGCAACGAACTCAAGCGGCTTCTCGGTTGGGTTTGGGTATCGTCGACCAGCGGCGGGGATGCCACTAAGCCGCGCAGAACGAAGTAACAGCAAGCACGCGCCCGAAATCGCTCGGACGCTTCTCAAGGAGTGACCACCAGATGAAAAAAACAGGCCCTTTCCTGCTCCTACTTGCACTGTTGGCGCCACTAGCCGCTCGCGCACAGACCGAGTTGCTACTGAGCACTTGGGAAGATTTCCGCAACATGGACGCCAATCCGGCGGCGCCTTTCGACAACTACAATCCGCGTCTGCCGAGCTTTCCCACCGATCAATGGTTTGCGCCAATCGCCAACGGTAGCACGCCGGCCACGGGTTCCGACGTTGACCTTAATCAATCCCCGATTGGCGCTACCAACGGCAGCAACTCGCTTAAGCTAACTCAATTGGGCACCAGCCGTGGCGGCGGTGACACACACTACAACTTCGCCACCAGCGGCTACTTCTTGTTCAACGATTTGGTCGCTGGAAGTTTGACTTTCCCTGCTGACCCGCGCGGCATTGCGCTCCGAAATGCTGTGTTGGATCAAGCCACCACCACTGGCGCTGTCACTCACAGTTTCAAGTTCGATTTGACGCTCGACGTTGAAGCGATGACGGTCCGCGACCCAGGAACTGACGCGCTGACGGGCTGGTTCCCCAATCCCTTCTTAGGCGTGGGGCTCTATATGGGGGGCCGTGGTCTGTCGGGCACAACCAATCTGTCTAGCTTCGGATACGAATGGATTACTAACGGCGCCTACATTGATAATCCGACCTTGCTTGACCCTTCGGATGCGCCGGGCTCCACTCCGGTCGCGCCGATTACCATGACGCTAGAAGTTCCCTTACCCAACGGCGTCGATTTCCGCACGCCGCTGTGGAACATCCTGAACAACACGGTTGGCAGCCCGAATGGTCAGGCGATCGAAATTGGGTTCGTGATCAATGGCAACTGGGCGGATAACACGAACCAATCGATCTATATCGACAATTTACGCCTCGTCTCCGTGAATCGGCTGCAGCAGGCGCTCGATCGTATCGATTTCGACAATAATAACTTGGCCAACCTGCTGGACTATCAAGCCTTTCTCGGGCAATTCTTAGCAACTGCCCCGACGCTTGGTGACTTTGATGGAGACATGGATGTCGACCTCTTCGACCTTGATCAGTTCGAGCGGGACTACAACTTCATCAACGGCGGGAGTGCCCTGGCCACCGCGCTAGCGATTCCTGAACCCAGTTCGATTGCGTTGTTTATCTTCGGCCTGCTGGGCCTCAACTTTCGCCGGCTGCGGTTGGCAAGCGTTCGTCTTGCTGCCGCGGTACTGGCGGGCACAGCAGTGTCAGCGACCCAGGCTCAGGTCACGCTGCTTGAAAGCTGGGAGTCGCCCGGCAACCTGGGCACTTATACCCAAGTTAGCACTGGCGCCCAAGGCTCGATTGCCATCTCGAGCACGCCCGGCCTCGCGACCAATGGCAGCCAAGTACTGGCGATTACTCAAAATGGCGACTTCGACATCAACACGTCCGATGATTGGATCGGTCATGCGATTGGCCAATACAGCACCGGCAGTCCCCAATTCGACGCGCTCGCGAGCGCCGTGAACCTCGGTTCCAATCACTTTCGGATTAAGCTCGATGCAATCTACCGCACCGCGAGTCTGCCGGGCGTTGATGCGGTGTTCGTGCCGCTGGCGATTGGTTCCTCAGGGGGCTTCAATCGTGTTGGAACCACCATCGGAGAGCTGCAAGGACTATGGTCCGGCGGGGATGGCAACAAGGTCGTCACAATAGATCGTCCTCTGAGCGATTTCGAACCGCTGGGTGACGTAGAAGTCAATGGTAATTCGCAGTATCAACTTGAAATCGGACTCGGTGGCGCCCAGTTGGCAAATGGCACACCGGGCAGCGCTTTCACCGTGTATTTTGATAATCTTCGGTTAGAGCAAATTAGCACGCCCGATCTGCTAAAGCTGACCGTCAATCGCCAAACCAAAAACGCGGTCCTTTCGAACCCAAGTTCTAATCCGATCAGCCTCTCCTACTACGAAATTCGCAGCGCCAGTGGCTCGCTTAACAAAACGAACTGGACGAGCATCGACGACCAGGAGCCGAATCCTGATCCCGTCGGCACGGGCTTCGACGAAGTTCCTTCGTCCAGCAATTCGCTCTTGGCCGAAGTGCGGGCGCAACTTGGATCCCAAGGTCCGCTGACGATCAACCCTGGCGGGACGTTCAATTTGGGGAACATTTTCGCCGGCACATTCGACGATCAAGAAGACCTTGTCTTCCAATACCGGACGCCCGGCCGGCCTCTGAAGCTGATCGGCGGTCCCGAGGGCGCGCTCGACTACGCCGTCGCCTACACCGGCACGCCGCTACCGATTCGTCCGATGGGTGTCTCGGGCGACTTCAACAACAACGGCACGGTCGATGCTGCCGACTATTCGCTGTGGCGTGACAATCTGGGCGCCGCGACCGAGGCCCCGATTAACAATCTGGGCAACGGCCTAAATGGCGTGGATGCGGCGGACTACACCTTGTGGAAGAATCGGTTCGGGTCGACAACCGGCGCCTCGGTGGCAAACGCCGGCGCCGTGCCGGAGCCCAAAACGCTGCTGCTAGTCGCGGTCGGAGCGATGGTTTCGCTCGGAAGCTACCGCCGCCAGCGCTAACTGCCACGCGGTGTAAGATTCGCTTTAGAGAACATGGGACCGAGACAACTTACGCGCCAGATACTGGCGCGTCGGATACAATACGCCGGTGACACGTAGGCGTGTCGCCGGCTTTTTAGCAACGGACTGGTAAAGTACTTGAACAGCGGTTATTTGGCGAATTGTGCCGGGTAAACGCAACAGCCTTCGGAGGAACTGCATGTTGCACTCATACTTCAAAGCGTCACGCCGCGGCTTCACCTTGGTGGAGCTGCTGGTGGTCATCGCGATCATCGGAATCTTGGTTGCTTTGTTGCTGCCGGCGGTTCAAGCGGCGCGCGAAGCGGCGCGTCGCTCGCAGTGCCAAAACAACATGAAGAACCTGGCGCTGGCTTGTCAGAATTACGCGGATTCCAAGAAAGGATTTCCTCCCGGAATCCTGTTTCCAGCGAATGTTCCCGCTGGACTTAATCGGTTTCAATCGATTCGTGGCGGGGGTTCGCAGCAGTTCGCCAACTGGTCGATCTTGATCCTCCCTTTTATTGAGGAGCAGAATCTGTTTGATCAACACACCCAGATTCAAAGAGCTTCGGCCACTGCCGTAAGCCTTAGTACGAATGCTTACGGGACGATTCGTTCTACCGAACTTCAAGTCTATCTCTGCCCTACCGACCGGGGCAACGAAGTTAAATGCAGTCGTGGTAAGTCTACTCCCACCGGTCTGGATTGGGCACGAGGAAACTATGCCATGAATATGGGTGGCGAACTGCCCGAGCAGATTGATCCCACCAGCGCCGCGGGTAAATTGGCGGCCAAGGCGCCGGGTGCGGCGGGCGCCACGGGCGTCGATCAAGGCTTGAAGTTTTCGCAGATTACGGATGGCACGTCGAAGACAATCTGCCTCGGTGAAATTCGCGTGGGTCTCTCGCCCTCTGATCGCCGCGGCACCTGGGCCATGCCGATGTCTGCTTCAAACGTCTTAGCTCGGCACTACACGAACTGCACGCAAGGCCCCAATGATTGCAGCCCTGGCGGTGATGACATCATCGACTACTCGATGGTCCTTAGCGAAACTGGCGGCGCTGCAGCATTACGGCAGGAGTGCATGGACGCCACCGACTGGGGCGCCATGGGGCAGTCGATCGCGCGGAGTTCGCATGCAGGTGGCTTGTTCGCAGCCTTCTGCGACGCGAGCGTTCATTTTCTGTCGAACGACATCGATGTCGGCGACATCGACCCCAATGACTCCGACGGCTGTGCCGGATATTACAACTCAGAGATTGGCATGGGCGTCTGGGAGCGGTTGAATTCCTCAAACGATGGTTTCCCCGTCTCGGGATTCTAACTCTTTTAAGTCGCTAAGGGTGCTCTCACTGTCCCCCCATTCGATACCGATTGCGATGCTCACAGAGATGCAAGTCCAACGACCGCAGCTGATCCCAAGCGCTCCCCCACTATGCGTGGTCTGCGCGGCCTTAATCGCGATGTCCCTGCTTGGCGGCTGCGGTTCCGGCAACGGTTTCAGCACTGCCCAGCCCTCGGGCAAGATCACGTATGAGGATGGCAGCCTCATCCCCGCCGCCGGAATTCAGTTGCGGCTAAAATCGCTCGCCTCGGACGATCCCAATGTCACGCCGCGCACGGGAATGATTACCGTCAACGTGGCCGACGGCACGTTCAACGGGGGCATGACGTATAAACCCGATGATGGCGTCATTGCGGGCAAGCACAAAGTGGGAATCAGTCTCACTGGCAAACCGGGGCAAGACATTCGCAAGCTGGTGCCCAAAGAATACATCAGCGCTGCATCAACGCCCGTGGAAGTCGATACGGCGGCGCTGCCGTGGGAAATCAAGATTCCCAAGCCGTAGTCATTCGCCGCGAGACTCCAATTGTAATAGGCACGATCCCCGTGCCGTTTATGCGCGGCGATAAGCCCGCCACGAAAGACGGCACGGGTACCGTGTCTACTACAGAAAACTGACTTTGCAGCTCACGTGCAAAGTCAAACAGCCGGTTGGATTCCCTCTGCACGTCGGCTAGAATCCGACCCAGCGCCCCTTCCGCGCGACTTCTCCTCCTCGCACTAGACGCAATCGCGAATGCCCTCGTCCCGAACGCTGCTCGCTAGTTCGATCATCGCCGCGCTCGGCGGGTTTCTCTTCGGCTTCGACACCGTCGTCATCTCTGGAGCCGAGCAGAAAATTCAAAACCTGTGGAGCTTAAGCGACTGGCTCCACGGCGCCGCAGTGAGTTCGGCGCTGTGGGGCACCGTGCTCGGGGCGCTCACTGGAAGTGTGCCGACGGATCGCCTGGGGCGCAAACCCACGCTGTTCTGGATTGGAATTCTCTACTTCGTGTCGGCTGTGTGGTCGGGGCTGGCGACGGATGTCTACTCGCTCATCATCGCGCGGTTCATCGGCGGCGTGGGCGTGGGCATTTCAACGGTCGTCGCGCCGCTGTACATCGCAGAAATCTCGCCCCCCGAATCGCGCGGTCGGCTCACCGGACTCTACCAACTCAATATCGTGCTCGGCATCCTGGCGGCGTTTGTCTCCAACGCGCTGTTGCGGCAGTATGGCGGTGAACACGCGTGGCGGTGGATGCTTGGCGCTGAAGCGTTTCCTGCGCTCGCATACACAGTACTTTCCGCCCGCGTGCCAGAGAGCCCGCGGTGGCTGATTGGCGTAAAACAGAACGAAGCGGCGGGCGCCGACGTGCTGCGTACGCTCAATCCCACGGCTAGCCCCGACGAAATCCGCGAGTTGACGCACGCGATCACCACCGCTGCGCGAGCCGAAGAGCGCTCCACCGGCGGCGCCAGTTTTTCCACGCGGCTACGCAAACCGATTCTCATCGCGTTTTTGGTGGCGTTCTTCAACCAGCTTTCCGGCATCAACGCGGTGCTCTACTTCGCGCCGCGGATTTTTGAAATGGCGGGGCTGAAAGAAGAATCGGCGCTGTTGCAATCGGTGGGGATCGGCGTGGCGAATCTCATTTTCACGTTCGTGGGGCTCGCGCTCATCGATCGGCTCGGCCGCAAAACACTGCTGATCATCGGTTCGCTCGGTTATATCGCTTCGCTGGGAACCTGTGCGTGGGCGTTTCACACCGGCGCCACGGCGATTGTGCCCACCGCAATTTTTGCGTTCATCGCCGCCCACGCGGTCGGTCAAGGCGCGGTGATTTGGGTCCTCATCTCCGAAGTCTTCCCCAACGAACACCGGGCGATTGGCAACTCCATCGGCTGCGGCACGCACTGGGTCTTCGCCGCGCTCATTTCGCTCGTCTTCCCCAAGGCGGCCGCCGTGGTGGCGCCGGCGGCCATCTTCGCGTTCTTCGCCGGCATGATGGTGCTGCAATTGGTGTGGGTGCTGACCATGGTGCCCGAAACCAAAGGCGTGCCGCTGGAAGAGCTGCAAGAGCAGTTGGGCGTCTCTTAAAGTTGCACAACAAGCGGCCACCGCGATTCCGGAACGCAATCGCTTCAATCCGCCCCGTCCGTTGCCATTTGTGGCCACGAAAAAAAGGGGGAAAAATTCCCACCGTCCTACTAGAAAGTAGCCACTCGATACTATACAAAGAGACACATACTTCAACCCAGCGCCGCTCGAGAGCGGGGCGTTCGAAGGTTCAGCTAAAATTCGCGGGGCCCCGCGTATAAAACCTTTGGCACGAGCGATCCTTAGACTAAGCGCCCGCTGGCGTGCGGAGCTTGGAAAAGTTTGGTCAATACTTGCGCGCTGCCCAGCGCAGGCTGCGCGGAGGGACCGGGTTTAATGGTCGCCCGACCAATTTCCGAACTCCCGGTTGGGATTCGATGAGGCGCCTCATCTTTTTTTAATCAACATTCACCCATTGGAGGAATCATGTAACGTAAACTGGCGCTCAGCAGCGAAAAAAGAAGCAACCCCTCCTAATTTCCGCTGACTGCGACTCGAAATCCCCTACCATTCCCCGCAAAATTGCCGTCCTGACTGGAATTGGCCGCGCCGAAGGTGTAGCTTGTGGGCAGCTTTGCAGAGTGCCTCTCAACGGCCGTTTCACGACTTTTCTGGAGGAACACCATGAACACCTTGGCCAACTGGTTCGCCCTGTTAGCGATTCTGGCGGCAACGCCGCTCTGCTTCGCGCAAGCCCCCGCGGCAACGGAAGCGGCTCCACCCGCCGCCACCGCGCCGTCAGCCGTTGATCCCGCTGCGGAGGTAAAGCAGCGGCTCGCGAGCTATATGGAAGCGTTCAACAAGCACGATGCAGCGGCGCTCGCGGAGTTCTGGGCCGAAGACGCCACCTGGACCAACCGCGACACGGGTGAAACGGCAACCGGTCGGGATACGATCGCGGCGGATTTCGGCGCACTGTTTGCAGAAGTTCCTGGCGCCAAGTTGATCGGCGTGATCGACGAAATTCACCCGATCGAGAGCGATGTCATGACTTGCTGTGGTTCGGCGAAGACCATGCTGGCGGACGGCGAAGCAACTAGCAGCCAGTTCAAAGCAATTCTGCGCAAAGAAGGGGGATTGTGGCGGCTAAAGGAAGTTGAAGAGTTTTCCTCACCCGCTGCCGTTTCTCCGCTGTCGGAACTGGAGTTCCTGGTTGGCCAATGGGTTGACGAAACAGAAGGCGCCAAAGTGGAAACCACCGTTCGCTGGGGAACCGGCAATTCCTTCCTGGTACGCTCATTCACTGTGGAGCTGCCCGACGAAGAACCTCGCCAAGGAACGCAGGTGATCGGCTGGGACCCGAGACTGGGCCAATTGCGGTCGTGGTCATTCGAATCCGACGGCGCCTTCGGCGAAGGAACCTGGGTCCGCGATGGCGAAGAATGGGTCGGTCGGATGACGCAAACTCTGGCCGATGGCGGCGCTGCAACGGCGACCCAGATTCTCAAGCGCGTGGATGAAAACACGCTCGAAGTCCGGACAATTGGCCGCGAAATCGATGGTGAACCGCTTCCTTCAACCGAGCCCGTGCGTGTGGTGCGCGTTTCAGCCGATGCGACATCCCCCGCCGGACGACAATAGCCATGTTGAAACTCAGCAAATGTAGTGTTTGGTGCGCACTCCTGTTCGCGAGCGCGCTAGTGATTGATCCCGCGTGGGGTATTGGTCGCGGCGGTGGGGGTGGCGGCCGCGGCGGCGGCGGTGGTGGAGGAATGCGCGCTGGTGGCGGCGGCGCTGCGATGCGCGGAGGCGGAGGCGGAGGCGGAGGAAGACCCGCTATGGGAAACCGTCCAAACATGGGCGGCGGAAACATGGGCGCCCGACCCGGCGGTGGGATGTCGCGTCCCAACATCAGCGCACCGAGCATGGGCGGCGGTCGTCCTCAGGGGCGTCCGAACGCGAACATGCCGAACGTCAACCGGCCTAACGTGAACCGGCCCAATTTCAATCAGCCAAACATCAGTCGTCCCAACGTCTCGATGCCCAATCGCCCCGGTGGTGGATATCCATCAGCAGGCGGCTTACGCCCGTCAACGCGGCCCTCAATGCCGGGCGGCGGATCGAGTATTAGCGGCAATCGACCAAACATTAACCCCGGTGGAATGAACCGTCCCAACTATAATCGCCCGAATATCAGCGCGCCGGGCATCGGCAGCACTCGCCCGTCAACGCGACCCGGTTACGACGGACCCAACATCGGACGTCCGAATGTCCGCCCAGGCGGCGATCGTCCCACCACGCTTCCCGGCGTAGCTGGCGGCGGAAATCGCCCCGGCGTTGAACGCCCGGGCACTCTGCCCGGCCCCGGCGTGCGGCCGCCAATCGCGAATCGGCCTGGCGGTGATCGGCCTGGCATTGGTAATCGACCCGGGATTAGTGATCGTCCCGGGGTTGGTAATCGCCCCGGCGGCGATCGGCCTGGAGTCGCGCGACCCTTGCCCGGCGACCTTGACGATTTCCTTGGCATTCAGCGCCCTAATCGACCAAATCGACCGGGCAATCGTCCCGGTGAGGGCATCACCACGCTCCCGGGCGAACTCCCGAATCGGCCCAACCTTCCGAACCGTCCTGGATATCGGCCCGGTGACCGTCCCGGCAACCGTCCTGAGCGACCGGTCACACTTCCAGGGGATATCACCAATCGTCCCGGTTGGATTTCAAACCGGCCTAACCGTCCCGGAGACAATGGGTTCTACCGACCGCCGAATTGGGCTAATCGCCCCGGTTCCATCAATATCAACAACAATTGGAACAACAGTTTCAATCGTCCGTGGATTTCCGGCGACCAGTGGCTCAATCGCCATCCCGATCGGCGCTACTACT
The DNA here is from genome assembly GCA_022841705.1 of Pirellulales bacterium. GTDB lineage: Bacteria > Planctomycetota > Planctomycetia > Pirellulales > Lacipirellulaceae. Next base: position 330,717 of record JALHQZ010000001.1, on the reverse strand, counting down.
GGAACGATTGGGGCAACCGGGTGCGCTACAACTGGGGTTGGAACTACGGTAATTGCTTTGGCCCCAGTTGGTGGAGCAACCATCGGCACCGCATTTACGGTTGGCATTACCACAACTGCAACCATAACTACGGCTGGAACTATTGGTGGGCGATTCCCACCTATGCGAGCCTGACGAACTGGTTCACGTGGAGCGCCCCGCAGCAAGTGTGGCAGCAGCCGGTGTACTACGACTACGGCCAGGGAGGCAACGTTTACTACGAGAACAACAGTTTTTACGTGAATGGCCAGCAGGTAGGATCCCAAGCCGACATGGCCGCGAGCGCCGCGGTGCTGGCCGCGGTGGAACCGCCGGAAAGTGAAGAAGCCGCGCAAGCCGCCGAGTGGAAAGCGCTCGGCACCTTCGCCGTGTCCAGCAACGAGGACGATGTCGACACTGGGCGCATCATCCAATTGGCGGTCAATCGCGAAGGCATTATCAGCGGCACCGCCTACAGCGAAGCGACCGACGTCTCGCAGACGATCCTCGGCCAAGTGGATAAGGACACCCAGCGCGTGGCGTTCCGTGTCGGAGATAAAGAAGACATCATCTTCGAAACCGGCATCTACAATCTCACTCAAAACGAAGTCCCGGTGATGGTCCACTTCGGAACGGAGAAGGTGGAGTATTGGCTGCTGGTGCGACTGACGGCGCCGGAGGAGCAACAAGACGGGCAGCAATAGAATAGCCAGGACTTCGGCAGAGTCCTTACGCTGAAGCGTCTTCTGCCTGGTGTTTACTGCGCGGCAAGCCGGAAGGTGTCAGCCCCCGGAGTCATGTGCGCCGCACCACTCACCGCCCGCAAATCCTTAAGCCCCACGCCACTGATTGCCAACCGATCCGCTTCACTCAGCAAATGCAAAATCGTCTCCGCCGCGTCTGCCAGCGGCAGGCCGGCGGGGCGAATGTTGGAGATGCAGTTGCGGTTGGCGTCGGTGTTGCCGTGGCGTGGTGAGTGGACGAGGTAGGCGCCCAAGCTATCCGGCACGCGCAGGCCGGGCCGCTCGCCGAGAATCGTGAGCGCCAGCCGCGCGCCCAGCAGTTCGCCGATTTTGTCCTGCAGTGCGACACGGCCGAACCGCACGACCACCGGCGCCACGCGCCAACCGTGCGTTTGGAAACCGGGCCATAAGAGCTCCACCAGTTGCTCCGCGTGGTCGTGAACCGCGCGCGCGGAAAGACCATCGGCCACGATCAGCGCGAGATCGGGTTGCTCCGATTTTTCAGAGAGTTCTCTTAGCATCGCTTGTGACTTAGCGCTCAATTGACGTCCGCGATCGGGATTTAGCAGAAACTCTCGCTTGTCCCGCGCGTGAGTTGAGAGCACAACTGTCGTCCCCACGATTGAAGCGAGCGACGCTGCCACCGCTTCCGCCTGAAAGTCGCACCACACCGCGCACCGCGCCGCGGCGTGCGATGCGCGAAAGTCGAGCACTTCGCTCGTCGGCAAACTGCCGCCCGCTCGCCCGAGCGCAATTCGGGCCGACGTTTGTGAGCGGAGTGGGCGCCAAGCATCAGGAGAAACAAGCTCGCAGTGTGGCATGGTCGGGCTCAGGTAAGATACAGGATTCCGATCGAGAGACCATTCTCGGATCGCAAATTACATCCTTTCGCTGCTTGAGCAAGGTGATTGCTAGTTTACCATTCCCACGAACTTTTCCTACCGCAATCACTCCTTGCCGAGGAACTGGCTTGTGATCTTGCGTTACTAGTTTCCGACTGCCGGTCGATCTAAAGGCCAGCCTCGAGGTGCACAATATTTGTGATTTCCGCAGGGGTTATGCTGACCATCGGGGACCGCTGTCTTTCGCGGCAACCCGCGCGTGCCGTCATCCATAAGCAGCGCAGCCTAGAGTTGGGGGATACCGTTCATTCCATTCCCCCCTACGACCATCGCACAACTTTTCGCGCAGGATCTTAAAATGTCTTTGAAAGTCGAGTTGCTTGAATCCAGCTTCGCCGCCGTGGCGCCCCATGGGGAGAGATTGGTAAGAACCTTCTACGAGCACTTATTTACCGACTTCCCAGCGGTGCGACCGCTGTTTGCGCAAGTAGAAATTGTCGATCAACAGAAGAAGCTGTTGGCTTCGCTCAAACTGGTGGTGGAAAACTTGCGTCGGCCTGAAGTGCTAGCTCCTGCGCTTGAAAACCTGGGCCTGCGGCATGTGGGCTACGGTGCACGTGAAGAGCATTATCCGGCGGTTGGACAATCGTTGCTTAAGAGTCTTGCTGAAGTCGCCGGGCCAGCGTGGTCGGGTGAACTGCACGATGCCTGGGCCGAGGCCTATGGGGCGATCGTCGACTTAATGTTGCAGGGCGCCTTACAGCCCGCCAATTAACCACCTTGGATTCAGCGTCGGGAGAGACGATGAACAATCTTTCAAACATCGCGTCCCCCGCATCGATAACCGCTGATTCTTGGCGAGTGCTCCGCTTGCTAGCCACCGCGATGGCTGGCTTGTGTTTGCTGCTGGCGATTGCCGGTGTGCTGATACCCGGATTGCCATCGACGCCGTTTGTACTGCTGGGGAGCTACTTGTTACAGAGCGCCAATCCCCCTTTGCAGCGGCGACTGGAGAAGTGCCCTTGGATTGGCGCTGTACTGGCTGATTGGAGGCGCCATCGCGCGATCTCCAAGCGTACGAAATGGCTGGCCCTCAGCATGGTGACCATTGCCGCGGCATGGCTCGTCACAAATGAGTCGCTGTCCAATGTCTTTCGGATCGTCGTGTGCATTGCAGTAGGCGCCGGCGCTGTGGTGATCTTGCGATTACCAGTGCGGGCGCTTAACTGCCATCAAGTTTAGCTCTGCAGCGTAAAGAAGTTGGTCGGGCGATCTCTTCGCACTTTAACTTACCAACAGCGGATGCCCGGCCCCGATTGGCAGCAACCGGTTCTCGCGGCTCAGTACGCGCGCTTCGTGCAGCCACGCTTCAAACTCCGGCGCCGGCCGCAAGTCGAAAAGCTGCCGGAGGTACTGCATGTCGTGGAACGAAGTCGATTGGTAGTTGAGCATAATATCGTCGGCGCCCGGCACGCCCATAAAATAGTTACAGCCCGCGGCGGCCAGCAACGTAAGCAGCACATCCATATCGTCGCCATCCGCTTCGGCATGATTGGTGTAGCAGACATCGCACCCCATCGGCACGCCCAAGAGCTTGCCGCAGAAGTGATCTTCCAGCCCCGCGCGAATGATCTGCTTGCCGTCGAACAAATATTCGGGCCCGATGAAGCCGACGACTGTGTTGACCAGAAGCGGCTGATACCCCCGCGCCACGCCGTACGCCCGGGCTTCGAGTGTTTGTTGATCGACCCCGTGGTGTGCACCCGCCGATAAACACGAGCCTTGCCCCGTTTCAAAGTACATCACATTATCGCCCACGGTGCCGCGCCTGAGGGCGAGCGCCGCCTGCCGCGCTTCGGCGAGCAAGGGTAATGTGACGCCGAAACTTTCGTTCGCGCGCTGCGTGCCGGCGATCGACTGAAACACCAAATCAACCGGCGCGCCGCGCTCGATCGCTTGCAGTTGCGTAGTGACATGCGCCAGCACACACGACTGCGTGGGAATCTGATAGGTTTCAATTAGCCGCGCGAGCATCTGCTCAAGCTCGATCACCGCGGCGAGCGAATCGGTCGCCGGGTTGATGCCGATCACCGCGTCACCGCAGCCGTACAAGAGGCCATCAAGAATCGACGCCGCGATGCCAGCGGGATCGTCTGTCGGATGATTGGGCTGCAAGCGCACCGCCAATCGCCTGGGCAGCCCCAGCGTGTTGCGGAACCGTGTCACCACCCGGCTTTTCGACGCCACCAACACGAGGTCTTGGTTACGCATGATTTTGCTGACCGCGGCAACCATCTCGGGCGTGAGCCCCGGCGCCACGGCGCTCAGCACTTCGGCCGTCGTGTCGTAACCGAGCAGCCAATCGCGGAACTCGCCGACCGAGAACCTGCTCACCGGCGCAAACGCCGCCGCATCATGAGAATCAAGAATTAGCCGCGTGACATCATCTTCGTCGTACGGAACGGCCGGCTCTGCGAGAAAGATCGCGAGCGGCACATCGGCCAGCACCACTTGCGCGGCGGCCCGTTCTTCATCACTCTCGGCCGCCACGCCGGCCAGCACATCGCCACTCCGCAGCGGCGACGCTTTGGCGAGCACTTCGCGCAAGTCGGCGAAGGCGTACGTTCGCCCGCGGAGAGTTGTTGTATACTTCGCCATCGAGGAGACCCCAAAGTTTCATCCCACGAAGTTCGTTATGCGTGATAGTATGACGCCGAGGAGGGTGCGATTGTAGTAGGCACGGTCCCCGTGCCGTTCGCCCTTGAAGAACGGTCCGGCAATATTCCGGCGTTAAGCGACGGCACGGGGACCGTGCCTGCTACAATGGGCCGGCGCCGATTGACTTTCGCTCGAACGGCAGTTCTGATGCGCGAGATCACAAACCTCCCTGCGGAAAACAATCCTCATGCGATTCTTCCAGATTCTGGCTATCGTCCTGAGCTTTTCGGGTACGCTTCTCGGCGACGAACCGAGCGTCTGCCCGCCCGGTTTCGAACCGTTGATCCAAGGTGACACACTCGCCGGTTGGAAGGGTGGCTCAACCGCCGACCCGCGCTCCATCTCCGCCGAGCAACAAGCGAAGTGGGATGCCGAGGTGCCTAAGCATTGGCGGATCGAAAACGGCGAGCTGGTGAACGATGGCCAAGAACCGCATCTAGTGACCACCCAGGAATTCGGTAATTTCGAACTACTGCTCGAGTGGAAACTCCCCGCCAACGGCGACAGCGGCATCTACCTGCGCGGCTGCCCCCAAGTGCAGCTGTGGGACCCCAACAGCGAGGCGAGCCGCAAGCATGGCGCCGCAAAAGGTTCCGGCGGCTTATGGAACAATGAAAAGCACGAACGCTTCCCGCTGGTCCTCGCCGACCGCCCGACCGGCGAGTGGAACACGATGCGCATCCGCATGGTCGGACCGCTAGTCCACGTGGAGCTGAACGGCCAAGTCGTGGTCGATAACCTGGTGCTGGAGAACTACTTCGACCGCGCAATCCCTGTATTTGACCGCGGGGCGATTCACTTGCAGACGCATGGGAGTGAGACGCGGTTTCGGAATTTGTTTGTAAGGGAGATTGAGGCGGAGGGGAAGGAGAATTAGCGGAAGGAGGCTGCGAAGTAACATGCCCGAGACGTTGCTGAAATTTGCGTCGGAAAAACGGAGTGCTACAAATGGAAACGGATCTCTACACGGTCAGCGCCTACCATGAGAAGCATGGAGTTCATGACTTAGTTCTCGAAGTACGAGAAGTCGACGATGACTACTTGATCGCCTGTACACTTCCGTTTAGCGAACAGGAATTGACCGGGCAAGCAGCAGATTGCTTCGACGCGCTGCAAATAGTCCGACGCGAAGCAGAGCGTCAAGATTGGAGGATTTGCTGCAAGGGCTCCCGCAAAAATGTTTGGCCGTCGGCAATGTCCCGCGAAATGGGTGGCGGAGTGACAGCCTACTTGCTTGAAATGGGGCAGCAAGGCCGAACCGATTCGCTCGTCGACATTTTTGAAAGGGATACTCCAGAATTCTATTCGAGTGTCGCCGATCAGGCAGCATTTGCTGACGCATGGTTTGAATCCATACGCTGAGAGTCATTCGTTTTCCTCTACCCATGGATATGCAGCCGCTCCCCAAAGGTGTCACGGGTTTCGATGCGCCGGATGATTGCGTATCAATCAAGAAGTTCAAGACTGCGTGCCACGCCGCAGCACGCCAAGCAAAATTTCAGTTAGAACATGTTCGAGCGGTAGACGGACAGGTCAGTCCGAATTTTCATGAGGCCGTGGTGACAATTCTCGACGGGTCTGACAAGGTCCGCGTACTGTGCAATGCACACCACCCGATTGTTGCCTTCGCGTCACCGAACAGCTTCGAGGGTGACTTGCAGTTGCGATTTATCGATTGCCCGGAGTTGGCGGCGAGCCTGAACAGCGAGTTCAGCATACTGAGAGCGAGTGAGGCATCCGCAGGACTTTCGCCCGACGCCGTCGCTCAATTGGGCGAGTCCGAGTTAGCGCTAATGCGATATTGGAAGCCGAAGCGAATTGGCGATGTGATTTTCAATTATTGGGACTGACCATCTGCAGTCTGGGTCGATACCTGGCCGGTAGAGATTCGCCATGAAACTTCATATTCAGCGACTTTTCCGCTTCACGGCCTGGGCCAACCAGCGCACACTCGCCGCCGTACGCAGCACGCCCGCCGCGCACGCTGAGGCATTACCGATCCTCTCACACTTGCTCGCCGCCGAGCACGTCTGGCTTTCGCGATTGCAGCAGCGCGAACCGCAGCACGCCGTTTGGCCGACGCTCGACATTGACCACAGTGCCGCGCTCGCCGCGGAGAATGAGGCGGGTTATCAGGCGTTGCTCGCTCAACTTGAAGGCGACGAGCTTTCAACCGTGATCCGGTATCGCACCAGCCAGGGGCACGAGTTTGCCACCTCGATGCAGGACATTCTCACGCAAGTGCTGCTGCACGGGCCGTATCACCGCGGACAAATCGCGAAGATCATCGGACGCTGCGGGGGAGTGGCGCCGAATACCGATTACATCACGTTCACTCGTGAAGTGGGGTGAGTTTGGCTTCCAGCCAAAGCGGCGCATTTACCGCAATTGCACCTCGGGCGTCCCTGCGCACCTAGGCCACGATGAAGGTTGGCCTTCAGCCAACGAGAGAACGCTCTGATACAACCGAGCGGCAGGCACGGGACTCGTACCCGCAACCGCTTGCTGGAGGCCGCTGAATTCCAAATCAGTGCGGCAGAGCGCGCAGCTTTTCACCCCATCGCGATTTTGGTTGATTCGCCAACTCCCGACTGCGCGAATTCGGTCGGTACTCCTCGCCGGACCCAAGAAGAAAACGAACTGCCACTGCACCCTGTAGCGCTGCGCACTTTGCTCTTAGCGCTTCCAAAACCTAAACGCGACTTTCTGGCCACGGAGTTGGCGAGATCACTATTTGCTGAATTTCCTCCAGGGGCGGTCGAATAATCCGCGGCGTTTGCCGCGGGGGATGCGCAGCTGTTCAGAGAGGTCGGCATCGCGGGCATGAAGTGGTTGCAGCCTTACTCCCTTGGATCGATATCGGTCTCGAAAGGCATTGCTAGAATTGATACGGCGGGATGAGGAGCCCCGCTCGAAATCCTGAGCTAGCCGCGGCAGGTCGGCTGATTGGGGTGTGGGGGCAGTGAAGAAGGCACGAGCTTTGCATCTCAGAGTCGCCATCGGCCGCGAGCTGGTAAAAAATGGGTCACGATGTAGGCCGGAAGCGCGCACAGCTGCACACTTGCGCCACATTGAGCACACCCGGTCGCGGCGCCGCTCATTGCGAGTCGACCATGGAACCCCCGCTGCCACCTGCTGAGCAGATGCATCGCCTGTTGGCGTTTCTGACAACCCACGAGGCTTCAGACCTGCACATCAAGGTTGGCTACCCGCCCTACGTTCGGATCGGCGGTCATTTGCGGAAGACGCAGTTGCCGCCGATCGAGAGCACGGACTTGGTTCAGGCGATGCTGGCGCCGCTGGTTCCCTTGAGCCGATGGCCAGAGTTCCAGGAGCATGGATCGATCGACTTCTCGGCGGCGATCGACACGGGCGACCGGTATCGAATCAACATCTACCGGTCCCGGGGAGACATTCACGTCGCCGTGCGGCGGGTGCAGGCGAAGATTCTTGACTTTAACGGCTTGAATCTGCCGGATATCTATCGCGAGGCCATAACGCATATTAACGAAGGGCTGATCCTGGTGTGCGGTGTGACGGGGTCGGGCAAGAGCTCGACACTGGCGGCCATGGTGGAGTACATCAACCAGAATCGCAGCCTCCATATCATCACGATCGAAGACCCGATCGAGTTTGCATTTCATGGGAAGAAAAGCATCATCTCGCAACGCGAAATTGGACTGGACGTGCCGAACTTCAAAGACGCGCTGCGGGTGGTGGTGCGGCAAGACCCCGATTGCATCTTGATTGGCGAGTTGCGGGACCGCGAAACCATGCTGGCGGCTATTCAGGCAGCCGAGACAGGGCACCTGGTGTTCGGCTCGCTCCATTGCGCCGACGCGCAGCTCAGCTTTGCGAGGATACTGGAATTCTTCGATCGCAGCGAGCACGGGTTTATTCGTTCGTCGTTGTCCAACAGTCTCAAGGCGATCATGTGCCAACGACTGTTGCCTGGCATTCAAGAAGGGGAACGCTATCCAGCCACTGAAGTGCTGATGATCAACGCAATCGCGCGGGACAAGATCCTCCATGAGGAGGACGAGGACCTGTCGGCGATTCTCCACCAATGCCGCGACGAAGGAATGCGGGACTACACTCACTCGCTGGTGGAATTGGTGAACCAGAACCGAATTCTGCGGACGGTAGCCATGGACCATGCGCCAAATCGCGAATCGCTAGCCGCGGCGCTGAAGGGAATCGATACGTCCTCGGGCAGCATCTTGTCTCGGGTGAGGAACTGAGTCGCGATCATTCTCAGCCTAGACAGATTCTTCACGGCTGCCCGTCTCGGTCACCGAGATGGTGGATACCAAAGATCCTCCGCCGCGGCGACGTGAATCTGACTTTGAGGCGATACGCGCGCTTGGTATCTCAGGCGGAATCAGTGGCGGCCAACGAGCTGGTCTGATTACTTCCCCCGCAAAGAATGACGACGGGATAGATTATGCGATCCTGGCACGGATGACGCCAGCGCGACAGTGGCGCGCATGCGAAACACGCGAAACGGCAAACTTGGGGGCACGGGCGCTGAATCACGAAGTGGGGGCGGATATCGGCCCGCAAACGGCACAGCGACGATCGCCGCAAGAGATTTTGCAACAACCGCTTGAGCGTGAATTACCCGAGAGACCATTGCCCAAAAACCAGAGCGGAAGGCACGGGACTCGAACCCGCAACCGCTTGCGCGGCACCTGAATTCCAATCCATTCGGGAAAGCCGCGTTGCGCGCAAGTTTGGCTCGCCCTCCGGTTCGCTAAGTGCTTGGCTGGTTTCACTTTGCGCATCGGAGCCGCCGCGCGACTCGCCTCGCTTTTCAGTGCCACAAGATGCCAGTTTTACCCCCTGAAAGTCAGTTTTGCGCGCAAAATTTGCGCCATGCGCCGATTGTCGATTCGGCGCGCTGCGCTGCGCGTCGTGGTCGATTCCAGGCTTCGCATCGAACGTGCCTGTAGCACGCTCTGCGCGGCCCGCTGGCGATCGCGTCGGGTCGGGCACGGCATTCACCGCGGCGGCCACGTCGGCAACGTGCAGGTGCGTGTAGCGGTCCATCGTGAGCGTGATGGTCGAGTGCCGCGCGAGAGTCTGCGCAACTTTCGGGTGCGCCTTCGATTCCACCAACGAAGTGATGAACTGGTGGCGGAGCGAATGGAAGTCGAACACTTCGCCCGCTTCGTTGCGGTACTCGAGCCCCGCCGCAGCCAGGTCTTCGCGCATCAACTTCGAGGCGTGGCGAATCCAACCACCTGGCCAGAGTTTCTCTTCGCCATCGACGCGCAGCGGCCGCTCGCGCTCGGCGAGCCACTTGCGCAGGCGGTTCACCAACCAATCCGGCAACGGTTGCTCATCCTTGCGGCGCCGCTTCGAGTAGGCCGCTTCCAGCACAATCAGCGGCGGATCGCCTTCGAGGCTGAGCGATGCCGTGGTCAGGCTCCCGAGTTCCGCGGCCCGCAAGCCCGTCGCCACGGCCACCGTGTAGAGCATCGCCCGATCCGCCCCGTTCAAGTGCCGATGCGTGCCGGAGGCGGCGGTCGTGTTAATCAGCCTGGCGAACTCTTCCGCGCTGAGCGTGCGGCGCACCCGGCGCACGTCCACCGCTTGGTTCCGCTTGCTGACGCACCGCAGCGGATTGTCGCGCAGGCGGCCCGTTTTGACGCACCAGGAAGTGAAGACTTGCAGCGAGATCAGTTTGCTGTTGACCGTTCGCGGCGATTTCCCGGCCCCCATTTGTTCCGCGATAAAACACTCGACGCGCTCGGCGGTCAGGTCGCGCAGGAAAATCATCGTTTGCGCTTTGGCGACTTTGTAGCCGTCGCGCAGCGTTTCGACGATGTAGCGTTCCGAGTTCCCCTTCGCGCTCAAGTGAGCGCGGAACGCTTCAAAGTGTTCCGTTAGCGGAACGAGCTGGTTGTCGGTGTAGTTGTCTTCTAGCCCCGACTTGCGGCGCTCAACGCGCAATTCAAGCTGGGCGAGAAGTTGTTGAGCGCTCCCCTTATCGCTGGCGAGCGCTTTGCGGCGGCGAATGCCCAGCTCATCAACGTAGGAACCGTACCAAGTTTTCGAGTCGCCAACTTTGTGAAGTGAACCCATCGCAGAAACCCTTTGTTGCAGGCGCCGGCGGCGAGGGGCGGCGTGAGCTGCAACACTCACGGAATGCCCCCAGCCGGCCCGGCAAAGGATCGAACATCGAACAAGCTAACGTCGTGGCGAAGCGGAATCCAGCGCCCGCACGTTTGCGACCGTTCGCCAAACGGTCATCTTGCAGCCGGACTTGCCGCGGCGATGCCGGCCGGAATCTTGAACGAGCCCCGTTTTCACCAGCCCAACGCGCCGAGCTCGGGCGGTCGATTCGGTCAGTCCCGTACCGTGGCGGATTTCTTCATCGGTCGCGCCTTCCGCTCCGCAGCGCTGCAGGTAGGCCAGCACCACGGCGGCCATCTTGCTGGCGAGCGGCTTAACCTTGCGCGCGGCGGCACGGCTGGTGGCGGTGGGAACACTTGGCGTTGTATCGAAGAGCGGAAGATTCGATTCGGGCGCTCGATAGTTCGCGGGATAGTAATCGCTCATTCGTCCTCCCTTCCGGCACATGATCGCGGCGAAGTGTTGCCTCTCAGCCAGAGGTTGCAATCCTCAGTTAAGCGTGCCGCGCGCAGAATCGCTTCGATATCGCGGCTTGAGTTCGCAGCTCGTTCCCGCAGAATAGCGCGGAAGCAACCGAGCCGATTTGCGGGGTTGGTCGCCCGCACACCTGCTAGCGCATCCGCCCACCAGAACTCGGGAAACATACCGGCGCCGAAACACCACGCGACGCGGAGGATGAACCTTGCGTCGGCTGGGTTCGCTGGCGGAATGGAGGCAGCAATTTTCCGCGCGCACGCGCGTGCGCGAATTTCATCTACAGCGCGCGCATGGTCAGTAACAGTAGAGTCTCTCTCTGTACTCTCTTCTGAACTCTTCCTTATGATCGTTTCGTTTTGGAAGGTTGGTCCGACACTTTGGAAGGTTGGTCCTTCAGAATGAGAGGTTGGTCGGGTGCGTTTCTTGCGGCGCTGAAGTTTCGCAACTTCTGGCCACACAACCCACATTGTATTTGTGTCGCGACCGCGACCCGGCCCCTTGGAACTTCGTTCAATTTTGAGAATGCCAGCCGTTTCTGCTGCTTTCACAGCTCGATAGAACTGTCCTTCTTCGAGTTCGCTGCGATCCATCACCTCCGTCGCGTACAGAAAACAACCGCGGCCCGAAGTATCGACCGCATGAACCGTCTTGAGAAGCGCGCGAATGTTCTGCCAGAGCCGTTTGCCGAAGTCTGTGCGATTACAGTCAATCGCGTCGAGAAGCGCGAAGCGCTCGCGATACTCGACATCGAACGGCAGCCGTTGCTGATCGGGCGCCGGCGATCGCTTGCCGTGTGGCAATTTCTTTCGCCGCTCGTTATCATCCATGTTGTTCTTCAATTCGCTGGGGAGCGGGTTGAGGGGATCCAATCGCAACGGCCGGCCAGGTCATGGCCGGCCGTTAGTTTTTGCGGGCGTGGTGTTTGCGGATCGCTTCCCACTCGGCGCGCTTTGGCGAGCCCGCATCGATCCAGGCTTGCAGCTCATCGGGGCGCCAACGCACCATCCGGCCGATCTTGATTGGCCGCGGCAAAGCGCCGGAAGAATCGAGCCGCCGCACTTGGCGTTCGCTCGCGCTGATCGCCGCGGCAACTTCCGCGGCGGTCATCAACGGCGGGAACGGGCTGATCGCTTCGGCTTGGCGAATCATCGCGCTGCCCTCCGCGCGGCGGACTGATTCGCCTTGGCCGTGGTGGCGGCGATAAATCGCTCGAGCGCTTCGCGGCTAGTGAAGCGGCGGCCCCCAATCACAATCGTATCGAGCAGCACGCCGCGGACGCCTTGAAGGCGCCACCGCGACAGCGTGGAAGGATGCGGCCGACTCGGCAAGCTGGCCGCCGCCTGGGCTAGGGTGATAAGCGTTTCGTCGTTCATCGCGTCGCTCGCAGTTGGTGACGTTTGTGCGTCAGGCACTGAAAGCGAGTAGAACGCGAAAAATTGATAAGTCCAGACGAAACGTGCGGCCTGCTGGGAAACGCTGGGAAACGCTGGGAACCTGCTGGCTTGCCCGCTGCTGAATCAAACTTCGCGCCAGCAATTAAGGGTCTATCGAGTGCTTTTCAAGAAAAGCACTTGGAAGCCGCCAAAGTTTCGCATTGACAACGTCTCTTGGGAACTTGCCTTGTTTGTGCCGACGCTTGAGCGCGTCAACGCTGCAATCGAAGATTTTCGCCCACTCAGAAGGTGAACGCGGAATCGACCATTGATCGCTTGTCGTTTGCTTTGGTGAGGGCGTTGGAAGCGTCGGCATATCAGGCTCGATTGTTGTCACGCCATCCGTGGCAAAGCTGATAACGCGGCGCCCTCCAGACGCAAGCGGCCTCAGATAGGCTGGCGCTCGCCCAGTTGCAGCTTTGACTTCATTCCGAATGTTGAACCAAGCTTCTTCCAACTCTTCCCAATTGAGTTCGCGGATCGCGCCGCCATTTACCGACTCGGCCAGATAAGCATCGAATTGGATTCTCGAATCGATAAAGGACCAAAGATTGTTCGGCTGTTCGATGCCAGAATCCAACGGATTCCAGATATCGCAACTCAAGGGATTGGTGAGACGTAGTTGCCCGAGCATCGCTAGATGAGAATCGTTGACAGCTTCTATCCAAGTAGAAGCCGTTCGCCCATTGAACCTTCCAACGCCGCTGCTGGCGTCGTCCAATAGCGAGGAAACCCAGTTTTGCTTTCTGAGAAAACTGACGAGCTTTCCGCGATGAGTGAACGCCATGCACGACAACGAAATTATCTCTTTCCGTTGGTCTTTGGTGACGCGGAATCGCTTTGTATGAAGGTCGAATCGCTCCACAATCGTTCGATAAATAGTATCGACCTGAAAGACGGATTCGCAGGTAAGCGCTCCGATGTACTCAACACACCGCGCGTGCTGGTCACCCAACTGATATCGCATCTCTCGCACCAAGTGTTAAGCCGAGCCGGCCCGCCAGCGTGGGGCCTTGGTGCGAACCCCAACGTCGGCGGGCCTGTGCGGGTAATTACTCCGCGAAACCCGGCGAGTGAAACAACCGTTCTACGATGGCGCTTGCGCGCCGACAACTACCGCCCGCTACGCGAACTCAAACTCTCGGGCGCTCACCGCGCGGACAGATGGCCGCCGCGGCTGGGGATGCGCCGCGCGAATCGTTTCGCACGCCGCAGCGATTTCTTCGGGCGTGGGATCGGGGGTCGATTGATTACCCGTATGTTGTTTGGCCCGCGCGGCCCGATTAACCCTTGCGAGACCAGCCCGACAGTTGATGCTTTCCTCACACCAGTCGCGCGGCGGTTCAAACCCCAGCGCGTTGGCAATAAGCTGCTCGCCGCGGGTCACGCCAAGCTTCTCGCGGAGGTTCGCCAGGTGCTTACGAACGGTGGATTCGGCTACCCCCAGGTCGCTTGCGATCGCCGCGTTAGAATTGCCACAGCACACAAGTTTCAGCACGACCCTTTCGCATTGGGTGATCTTCGCTGCGGTCAATCGGGCGGCGGGCGGCGGGCAAGCGCGGACCATCACGCTCGCCGATTGGTGGCACGGCGTGAGCCAGGCGTCGAACTCGATGACTTTTGAAAGTCCGCCGCTGGGCGTGACCCGAATGTTCGACCGCACCGCGATCTGCGGCCTCCGCAACATACAGGCTTGCACGAAAGCGGCGAAGAGCCGCTCTCTGTCTTCAAGGCGCGAGCAGAGTTCCCACGGGCGATGCCCTAGGAGTTCCGGCTGCTCGGGCGCCTCAGTAATCTGGCCGGTGTAATCGACGATGTAGACTTGTGGCAAACAAAACACGTTGACAACGTGCATAGCCCATCCCTTCCGCGCTTCGTTCAAAGCGCAAAGAAAGCGCACCGGCCGCGGAGTATTTGCAGGAGGTTAGGAAACCCCCTTCGGCCCCTCACGGGATACCGATACTCGCGCAGCCGGTGCGCTCTGTTTTCCTAATTTAATTTGCACGCTACGTTCCTATTTGTGCCCGAAGGCTTTTGCGTTGCCGATTGTGCCGCGCCGGGTCAAAATGTCAACCGGAGATTTTTACCGGAGCCCGGATGCCGCGGAATTGCTGCGATGCTCGATACCCACCTGAAAGTTCGCCGGCGGCCGGCCATCGCGGCGCAGCTCGCGCAGTTGATTGCGGCGATCGATGCCGGAATGCCGATCGCCGCGGCGGCGCGGCAGATTCGCGTGAGTGTGAATATCGCCCGGCGGTGGCTCAGCGATCCGTCGGTTGAGAATGTTCCCGCCCACCGCTGCCCCGAGTGCGGCGCGCTGATCGTCAAGCCGGCGTGTCTTGAATGCCAATTGCGCCACCAGCGGCGGCTAGCGTGAATAACGCCAGCACCGCGGCCGCCGGGTGCGGTGGCGCTGAGAGTTCATCTCGGGAAGGGTGAGCGGCCAGAGGGGCTACGATTTCCGACAGCCCACCCACCCGAGCGAATCGAGAATAAGCGCCGGCCGCTTTCAAAGCGGCGCGGTAGTCGCCAAGCGCCGCCCCAAAATCGAAGTAGCCGCGGAACGCCACGCCCAGCGTGTTCACGTCATGGTCGAGGCCGAAGAACTCCGTGGTCGGCGCCTGCTTGCCGTCGAGGAAACCAACCACCATCGGCACGTCGACCGGCGCGGCCAGCAGATACCAGGTGGTGGCGCTTGAGCCCGTGAACTTACCATTCGACAAGCGCGGTTCGACAGCCAGGCTCACCAACCGTTGCATCGGGTGCGGTGGCGCTGAGAGTTCAACTCGGGAAGGGTGAGCTGCCAGAGGGGCTACGATTTCCGACAGCCCACCCACCCGAGCGATTCGAGACTAAGCGCCGGCCGCTTTCACCGCTGCGCGATGGTCGCCCAGCGCCGCGCCAAAATCGAAGTAGGCGCGGAACGCCACGCCCAACGTATTCACGTCATGGTCGAGGCCGAAGAACTCCGTGGTCGGCGCCTGCCGGCCGTCGAGGAAGCCCACCACCATCGGCACGTCGAGGGGCGCCGCCAGCAGATACCAAGCCGTGGCGCTGGAGCCCGTGAACTTACCGTTCGACAAACGCGGTTCGACAGCTAGGCTCACCAGTCGTTGCACCGGGTTGCCCGTGGCTTCGTTGACCGCCCGCTGCATGTACTCCGATTCCAGGAGCGCTTTGGCGGCGAGTTCCAATTCGGGCGGGACCAGCATCACCGCGGGCTGAATATCGAGGTCATGTTTTTCATCGTCGCGCTGCAGCCGCATCATGCTCAGCGCGACTTTCAGCGAATCATAGCTAAGCGCACTGCCAGCGCCGGTGAAGAGATTGTTCTTGCCCGCCGCGAAGTGCGGCCCCGTATTCTTGAGGAACGTTTTGTAGACCAAGTCAGAGACCGCTCGCTGCGCCATGCGACCGAGCGAGGGGGCGACTTCGCCCAGGATGCCGAGATCGTCGTTAATAACGTCCTGCCGGCTGAATCCGAACACCTTCCCGTAAGTGTCGATGCTCCAATTGAAGGTGGCTTCCTCAGCAGTACCATGCTTCAAGTCGCCACCGGGCGGAACCAAATCAAAATCGCCCATAAAGCTGGGGCGAATCGACGTATGCGGCTTGAAGTCCGCCGCGGGGCGGATCGCACAAAACGTTCGCCACGTCACGCGGGCGTCGTTGTAGGCTTGCAGGATGCTTTTGTTGGCCGCGTTGCCAAGCGCGATGGGCATGTTCCGCGTACTCAACCCGGCCCGAATCAACTCGTTGCGACTACTGGGCGGCGTGAGGCCCTCCAGCGAAACGGCGGCGCGGCAGATTTCCATCAGTGAGGCGCTGTGAAGCGAGCGCGACTGTTCCATCGCACGGGCGCCAAGTTGCCGCTCGGCCAGGTCGTGATAGCCGGCCCGCACCAAGAGCGCGGCTTCGATTACCGCGGGACTATCGACCCCCGCGCGGCCGTGGTTGCTGATAAACGAGCCTTGCGGCCGCGCGGCCCGCATCGCCGCCAAGTCCGCCTGAGCGTAACTCCAGCCTTCCCGAATTGCGTGCGCTTCGATGCTCACCCGCTGCCCGTTGATTTCTTGCGTGGGGTTGTCGTAGCTCGCGCAGATTTCACTGATTCGCCGTTGGCGTTCGATTTCTTCGGCGCGGGCGTGACGCATCGAACCAAGATCATCGTAGCCGGCAGACAGCGCGGAGTTTTCGGGGAGCGGAGTTGGCATTCCAGCGGTTCCTTGAGAGGCGGCAATCGAAACGGCCGTTTCGATATCGCAGCCGATAGCGGTAATGGAAACTTCGCGCAGCCGGCCGGCTCGCACAAGTTTGAAACCTTCACGCGGCGCAACGAGCGCGCGGCCGTTCACTTCGGCAGATTGCCCGCCGGCGATGAACTCATGCCGCAGCGGTTCAACCCCAACGCTCGCCTGAAACGAAAACCCCTCTTTCGCGAGCTGAACCACTCGCGCGCCCGCTTCGGTCGAAACCGTGAGCGGGCCCGCGACAACGAGCGTTCCATTCGCCGCCCGAGGCGTTCCCTGACCGACGATGCCCGACAGATTGGCGTTGTGGTCCGCCAGGATCGGAACCATCGGCGGCAATTCGAGCCCAGCCAGGTCGATCGCCACGTTGCCCCACCCCGGCACGGGCATGATGCCCCCGCCGTAGGCGATGATTTCCGCGGAAGGTTGTTTCCCCTTCGCGGCGGAAATTGTGGCGGGCGAGCCGGCGAGAACAAGCGGAGTGGTCGTTGTGGTCATGGCGTCGGGTTGTGAGAACATGGGGAGCGGGTTTCAACATCACGCGGCGGGGCGTCACCTCGGCGAGTGTTACGTTTGATCCAGCGGCGCACTCGGCATTCGTTCCAGCTTGGCGATAATCGTGGCGGCTATCTTCGAGCGCAGCTCGCGCCCCTCGGCCGCAACCAGCAACTGAAAGAGCATCCGCAGCGTGTGCTGCCCTAGTTCCGCGAAGAGCGCTACATCGCCAGCACACTCGGCCAAGTCGCGCTGGAGTTCGGCGTCGGTTTTCTTGTGGTCATGCCGTTCGGAGAACGGCAGCCAACTGCGCGTAACTTCCAGCGAAGCGGCGAAGTCGAGAATCGAATCTTCGCCCCAACAGAACCGATCGGCGATTTTGTTGGGCGGTTTCAGATAGCCCGCCTGCTGGTGGTATTCGAGCCGCTGCCGGGTGGCGTCGTACCCGAGTTCGATCAGCAGCATCAGCGCGCTGGCGGTATCGAGGGCCTGCATCGAATCGAGCCCGCGCCGCTCGCAAGCTTCGCGGAGCAACTGCCGATTGCGCTGCCGAGTGGTCAGCGGTTCGGCGGATGGGTCGGCTTGAAGGGGCTTCGTTTCCATGCCCCCAAGCCTATTGGGCCCGTGTCCGGTTTTCGCCGAAAGATTCCCGAAAATAGTTGGGGATCGCCCCCCGTATTCTCAAAACTGCCGAGAAAACGAGGGGTTTCCCGCTCGATTTATTTTCAGGCCAACCCGGAAAAGTGTCCGGTTTTCCAATTCGAGGGGGCGCGCCGCGCGCAAACAAACTGTGTGTTCACAGTCAACTTTTCGGGACGGGGGCACTTCGGCGCCCCCCTTCCGGAGAACCTATTTTTTCGGCCGTAGGCGGGCGCGTGGTGAGCGCTCGGGGGCTGAGGCAGGCTCGGGGGTCACGATAGCCGCGAAGCGCTCTCTGTGGCGAGCTGGCGCGGTCGAGAGGGATCGGCCAAGCGTGAGCGCCAGATTCCGCAGGGAGTGCGCTCGAGCTGAGCTGCGAGACGGCGAACTGGTGATCAGTAACGCGGGTGAGAATCGCCGCGGTCAGATTGAACTGCCGAGCGAGCAAGGCGCTTGCTCGCTGCATTCAATGGGGAGTTGGTCAGCAACTCTCGAGAAATCGCGACGGCCTTGGATGCCGTTGCTCGAACCGCGCCGGCCAGCTATTCCGCCGCACACGGGGCGGCGATCGCTGGATGCGACGCCAACCAATCTCGCTCCGCTTCGCTCAGTCTCGGCCATGCGGCCAGGATCGCCGCTAAGCGGGGATCGATGCCAGGCGATGCCACGGCATGACACGCGGGGCCAGTTTGGCGCGCAAATTCTGCTGCAGCGCTTTCCGGCAAGTCCGAAACCATCGCCGCGAAATCTCCCCGAAAAAACGCCGAAGTTTCGCCGGCGTAAGGAGTTACAACAGCGGAAGGCACGGGACTCGAACCCGCAACCGCTTGCGCGGCACCTGAATTCCAATCAGGCTGCTAGCCAATTCGCTTACCTTCCCAAGGGGGCTATCGGCTGTCAGCTATCGGCCATCGGCTCTTGGCCGATAGCTGACAGCCGATGGCCGACAGCGTCCACTAGTCTAAGTCGTTCGCGCCTTGAATCAAGGTGACGAACTCATCGTTGCTTTTGAACTTGCTGAGCTTCGTGGTGAGCTGCTCCATCGCGTCGATGTGGTGCATGCTCGAAAGAGTGCGGCGGAGCATCGTGGCGGCGTGAAGCGTGCGCGGCGGCAGGAGCTTTTCTTCGCGGCGAGTGCCGGACTGCTCAATGTCGATCGCGGGGAAAATCCGGCGGTCGGAGAGTTTTCGGTCGAGCACCAGCTCCATGTTGCCGGTTCCCTTGAACTCCTGGAAGATCAGGTCGTCCATGCGGCTGCCGGTATCGATGAGCGCCGTGCCGACGATCGTCAGCGACCCCCCTTCTTCGAACGCGCGGGCGGTGGCGAACAGCTTCTTGGGAATGTCCATCGCCTTGATGTCCACGCCGCCAGACATGGTGCGGCCGGTATTGCCGACCCACTTGTTGAAGGCGCGAGCCAAACGCGTGATGCTGTCCATCAAGAGGAACACATCCTTGCCCATCTCGGTGAGGCGTTTGCAGCGCTCGATGGTGAGCTGTGCGAGCCGCACGTGGCTTTCGACATCGCGGTCGAGGCTGGAAGCAAAGACTTCGCCGCGCACGTTGCGGCGCATGTCGGTCACTTCTTCGGGCCGCTCGTCGATCAGCAGCACGATCAGCGCGACTTCCGGATAGTTGGTGGAAATCGCATGGCTGATGTGCTGCAGCAGGACCGTTTTGCCAGTCCGCGGCGGGGCGACAATCAGTGCACGCTGGCCCTTGCCGAGCGGCGTGAGCAAATCCATCACCCGAGTGGTGAGGGGCTGCATTCCCGTTTCGAGCTGCAGCCACTTTTCCGGGTTGATAGGGGTGAGGTTATCGAAATCCTTGATGTTGGTGTAGTCGTCCGGCGCGAAGCCTTCCACGTCGAGCAGTTCCTTCAGGCGTGGGCCTTGGCCGCGGCGCTGCTGCTGGACGATGCCGCTAAGCATCAGCCCTTCGCGCAGGCCGTAGCGCTCGATCATGGTGCCGGGAACGAAGGGATCGATCCGTTCCCGGACGAAGTTCGTAGCCGGATCGCGCAAGAAACCGTAGCCGTTGGGGTGCATTTCCAGCACGCCCGAACCGGGGGTCAGGGCCAGGTGATCGCCATCCTCGAAGACGGGCTGATCGCCCCGGCGACTTTCCTGCGGGCTCTGGCTGTTCCGGCGGCGGCCACGGTTGTATCCGCCGCCACCACCGCCGCCGCCGTTGTTGCCGTAGCCACCGCCGCCATTGTTACTGCCGCGGTTACCGCCATCGCGATAACCACCGCCTTGGCTGGGGGCGCCTCCTTGCCGGCCGCGGAATCGTCCGCCGCCACGTTTGTTTTTTCCCATACTCAAAATGTCCAGTTCCTTGAGAAGCTTGGCCAGAAAGGGCCGATAGATTGTGTTCGAGAGGCGCGGGCCTGTGGCTCGCGCGCAGCCGATTTAACGATGTTGTCTAGAAGTGTGTTGTGCCGACCAGAGTGGCGGTAATGAAAACGGTAGAAGTAACCGTGGCGCCATCAGGTGGAGCCGTGAAAACGAACGACACGAACGCGAACGGAGCGCCATCGCCTGCCGCTTGAGCGCGGGACACCTGCGCTGCAAGGATCAGATCGGCATTGATCTTCCGACCGCGGGTAGCTTTCCTAGTTCGTTTCGCAACCGACAGGATTTTGGCAGAAACCTACCGAAAGCCGGAGACGACCAGGAGAACCGCTGACGGCGCTGGAAACACCCCGAAGCCTCACACAGGCCGGGATACAAAGGGAACGCCGCCAAAGCTGCATTCCGTGAGAATACCATCCGAGCTGCGGATGGCGGAAACTCTCAGCTTCTCCCGTAGTATTAGGCATGATGTGGCGTTTGTCAAGCCAGCAATCGGAAGATCGGCAGGGGGGGTAGCAACTTCCAACAACGAAGATTCACCACAGCGAGCACAGAGAACACAGAGGAAAAAGGAGAAAGGTGATTTGGATCTTGGCAATATGGCGGGTGAAATTCCCCAGCTTTCTTGAATTATTCCGGATTTCTCTCAAATTCGAGTTCGTTGCCTCAATCTCCCTCTCGGTGTCCTCTGTGCTCTCTGTGGAGAATCCTTCCTGCCGAAGGTGTATTTCACTCGGCGATAAGTTTTAGCGGAATATTTGACATTCCGCTCCGCCAACCCCCAGAACGTGACCTACTTTTTGAGTAGCGGGGAGTCATCTCCGCTGCCTAACACCTTGTCGGTGGCGCCTCTTTGCCACCTCCTGTTGGGCCTTTGGTGAGTGGTTTCGGCTGCTTTCCAAAACGACCGATAAAGGCAAACCCGTCGCGAGGCGGGGACGCAAAGCCATGGGTCTCGTTCCACATGAGATCGCCAGGCCGCCGGACACACGCTACGGTTCTACCGCCCGAGTTTGCCCCTCGGCCGCGAGAACTGACGATTGTCCATTGTGCGGAGTTTGGTCCCATGTGCATTTCTTACATCGCCCAAGCGCAAGGTTCCCTCCAGGAATGGCTGGACAATCGCATGGAATCGGTGGACCAAAGGTCCTTGTGGCGGCTGATCGCTTCGCCCGGCGACGCAACCGCACCCGACCGCTCCCCGATTCCAACGGCCGCCCGCCAACCGCGCTTGCCCGGCGCGAAGTAGCGAAGTTTTTTAGGCGACCCTCCTACGGGGCGGTCCGTCGAGCAAACCCCAAGGTGTCCCCCAAAAACCCTGGCGCTCGGCGGACCTGCCCCACCTTTTTTTTCGTACGTTAGGCTTTCCGGCCTGACTGTGTTGGCAACGCACCTCTTTGCCTCCCGGCAGCCGGGAAAGCCTGCCCCACTGAGCCCTTGCCGCCCCCGGACCGCGGCGGTAAACTGAGCGATTCTCCGCATATCGGCGGCGCCAGCAGTGGCCCAGTCGTTGTGTTGCCCAGTTCGAATTTCAGGATGTGTTCGCCGTGACCGCTGTTCAAAAAACGTATTCCGCCAAGCCGGGCGAAGTCGAAGCGAAGTGGCTGTTGGTTGACGCCACCGACAAGGTTGTCGGCCGGCTCGCCAGTGACATCGCCGTTCGCCTGATGGGCAAGCATCGCCCCACTTACACCGCCCACGTTGATACTGGCGACGTGGTGGTGGTCGTGAACGCCGACAAGGTGCAGTTCACCGGCAAGAAATGGGCCCAAAAGGAATATTCTTGGTACACAGGCTACCCCGGTCAGCGCACGATCTCGGCCGAGAAGCGGTTCGAACGCAGCCCCGAACTAATTTTGGAAGAAGCCGTCCGCCGGATGCTGCCGAAAAACAAGCTTTCTTCCGTGTGGATGAAGAAGCTGAAGGTTTATGCCGGTGGGGAGCATCCGCACCAGGCTCAAACCCCCGAAGCGGTTGACCTGGGCTAGTCGTAGCGACGGTTCGCTAAACTCCCCCGACGCATCTATTTAGAAAGGCGTGGGGGCTCATGTGGTGAGACTTCCAAGCAAGAACTCTAAATCCCAATTCCTAAATCCTTTCGACCATGACCAAAGAAAAGTCACCCGATGCCCTCGGCACTGGACGCCGTAAAACCAGCGTGGCCCGCGTTCGCATTCGCGCTGGTAAAGGGAAGCTCACCATCAACAATCGTGAGTTGGACGATTTCTTCACGGTCCAGCAGGACCGCAATCGCGTGGTTGCGCCGCTGGAGCATTGTGGCATCCGCGGGTCGGTGGACATTTCCATCCGCTGCGATGGCGGCGGCCCCACTGGCCAATCGGGCGCCTGCATGTTGGGCATCGCCCGGGCGCTGATTAAGTACGACAGCGACCTGAACGACAAGCTCCGCGAGCACGACTTCCTCACCCGCGACAGCCGCATGAAAGAACGCAAGAAGCCCGGTTTGCGTGGCGCCCGCCGCGGGACGCAGTTCTCGAAGCGGTAGTTTTTGCGAGACAATTTGGCATTCTCAACCGCCGGACGGCATTGGCTGTCCGGCGGTTTTTTGTGTCAAAAGGTAAATCCATTAATCGGCGTATCGAAACCACTTGCCTCAACACGGGGTTACATGACAAGATCAACCCACTGGCCGCTTAGATTTCCCTAGCCGGCTGGGATTATCACCTGATCTCCACTTAACGAGGTCGCGGGATGAATCGGCTACTTTTTGGCTTAATGTTCGCGATGATTCAGCCAGCGGTCTCGGCCGTTGCCGACCAACCGGCGGCGCAGGTTGCCAAACGCATCGATAAGCTGCTTACCAGCGAACTGGCGGTCAGCCCCGGGGAACCTGCCCCGCGCACCAGCGACGCCACTTACCTGCGGCGGGTGTATCTTGATCTGACCGGCGACATCCCTACACCGGAAGAGATCACCGCGTTTGTGCTCGACCCCGCGCTCGACAAGCGGGACCGCATCGTTCGCACGCTGCTCGACAAACCGCAATACGGGCAGAACTGGGCCAGGTACTGGCGGGACGTGATTCTCTATCGCCGGATCGAAGAGCGGGCCGTGTTGGTTTCCAATCCTCTGGTCACCAAGCTCACCAAGGACCTGAACGACAACAAACCGTGGAGCGAAATCGCCAGCGAATTCATCACGGCCGAAGGGGACGTGCAAAACAACGGCGCCACGGCGGTCATTATGGCCCAAGAAGGCCGCACCGAAGAGACCACCGCGGAGATGGCCCGCATTTTCCTGGGCATCCAAATCCAGTGCGCCCAGTGTCACGATCATCCGTGGGACTCGTGGAAGCGCGAGCAATTTCACGAGCTGGCGGCGTTCTTCCCGCGACTCGGCGTGCGGCCGGTGCTTACGCCAACCCGCCGGAGCTTCATGGTGTATTCGAGCGATCAGCCCGAACGCCGCCGGATGATGATGGCGGCCGCCGACAAACCGCGGGCGGAGGCGGAGCACTACATGCCCGACCTCGAAAAGCCCGACGAGCGCGGCACTCGCACACAACCAAAATTTTTCCTCACGGGCGCCACGCTGCCGTTCGGCACGAGCGACGCTGAACGTCGCGGCCAGCTTGCCGAGTGGTTCACCGAGAACGAATGGTTCGCCACAGCGGTGGTCAATCGGCTGTGGGCAGAACTCGTGGGCGCCGGGTTCTACAATCCGATCGATGACATCGGCCCCGATCGCGAATCGATCGCCCCCGAAACAATCAAAATGCTTTCGAACCAGTTCGCCCGCAACGGTTACGACCTGAAATGGTTGCTAAGGACGATCTGCGCCACCGAAGCGTACCAGCGCCAGGCCCGGCCGCGCAGTGAAACGGGCAAGCCCAACTTTGCGGCGAACGTCGCCCAACCGCTGCGGGGCGACCAACTCTTTAACGCGCTGCTCACGGCGCTGGACTTCGATGAACCAGTGCGCGGCGCCATCGGTGGCCGGGGCGAGTTCAAAGCGTACGGCGGCCAAGCGACCCCGCGCGTGCTGTTCAACGCCACTTTCGGGTTCGACCCCAGCAATGACCGCGAAGGGGTGAGTGCATCAATCCCGCAATCGCTCGCGCTGATGAACACCGCGCAAATCAACCAAGCGATCAGCAGCAGCCAATCCCTACCGAAACGATTGCTGGAGCGCTTTGGCGATGATGACGACGCGATCATCGAAGAACTCTACCTCCGCTGTCTCTCCCGCGAACCGACGACAGAAGAACGAACCGCCGCGCTTGACTATTTGGCATACGTCCCCGTCCGCAAAGAAGCCGTTGAAGATTTAACCTGGGCGTTGGTGAACTGTTCTGAGTTTTCCCATCGCCGATGAAGTAGGATGGGTTATCCGCGCAGCGGTAACCCGTTATGCGGTGATTTAACGCGTTGCCAACGATCACTTGATACAAAATCGGTCTCCACATCCGATGGGTTACCGCTAACTCGGATAACCCATCCTACAAAGAAGCGAAAACCTTCATGCAACTGCAGCATCAGATTCGTGTCACCACCGATGGGCGGCGGGTCACTTCGCGGCGGGACTTTTTGCAGCGGGTGGGGGCGCTCGCGGCGGCCACCGGCATGATGAGCTGGACTGAGCGCGTAGCGCTGGCGTCGGCGGACCTGCAGAAGCGCGGCAAAAAGTGCATTCTGCTCTGGATGTCGGGCGGGCCGAGCCAGTTTGAAACATTCAGCCCGAAGCCCGGCGAATCAAGCGGTGGCGAGACAAAGGCGATCGCGACCAGCGTCGCCGGCATCCAAATTGCCGACAGCTTGCCGAACATCGCCAAGCAGATGCAGGACTTCGCGGTGATTCGCAGCATGACCAGCAAAGAGGGAAGCCACCCGCGGGCGACCTTCCTCATGCACCACGGTTATCTGCCGATGGGGGGCGTCGCGTTCCCCACGCTCGGCTCGAACGTGGCCCAGCAAATCGGCGATGCAGCGTGCCAACTCCCCAGTTTCGTGCGCATCGGCGGTCGCGTGCAGAACGCCGGCAACGGCGGGCTGTTGGGAGTAGACTTCGACCCGCTCACGGTTAACAACCCGACTCGGCCGCCGGAGAATTCTCGCCCCACGACTACCCGCGAGCGCTACGAACGCCGGCTCCAACTTCTGACCGGGCTTGAAACCGACTTCGGCTCAGTCGAAGGGACCGACGTGGTGGCGAACCATCGCAAGCTGGTCGCCGCGTCGAGTGAAATGATTCTCAGCCCCAAGATGGAAGCGTTCGATATCGAGCGTGAACCGGATAGCATCCGCACTTCGTACGGCGAAGGCCAATTCGCCAGCGGATGTTTGCTTGCGCGGCGACTGCTCGAAGCGGGCGTCACGTTCGTCGAAGTCACAATGGGGGGCTGGGACACGCACGACGACAACTTCGCGCGCGTGAAACAGAACTGCGCTGAGATCGATCAGCCCACCGCCGCCTTGGTGCGGGATTTGAAATCGCGCGGGATGCTAGACGACACGCTGGTGGTCTGGATGGGCGAGTTCGGCCGGACGCCCAAGATCAATGCCCGGCAAGGCCGCGATCACTACCCGAAGGCATTCAATGTCGCGCTGGCCGGCTGCGGCGTACGCGGCGGCCAAGTGATCGGCGAGACCGACGCCACCGGCGCCAATGTGACCGACCGCCCGGTCACGGTGAACGATCTCTACCAATCGATCTACTCCGCCCTCGGCATCGACCCCGCCTACGAAAACATGAGCCCCATCGGCCGCCCGATCAAACTCGTCGACGGCGGTGAACCGGTCCGCGAGCTTTTCTGATGAGTGATAGCGAAGCCAGTTTCAAGCTGACAATCTGTCGGCGGTTGGCTTGCTGTACGGACAATCGCATGGATTCGATTGTGAGAGCAGCAAATTTAGACGATGTTGACGCCGTCTGGGCTCTGCGGAGAACCAATTCGGATCCGGCAGTAGCGGAAAAGGGCACTTCGAATTAGGCTTATCTAAGTGGTTTCACTCGATTCCGGGGCGCCATTTCCCGGCCTTTGGGATCGCTATCCGGCCTTTTTCAAATTCTACGCTGGGTTTAACAGCCGCTGCTTGTTGCTCGTCCGATCCCCTCCGGCTCCTCCAACGCAAAAACTCCCGCCGATCGTCTTCGCGCGATGTTACGCAGTTGTCCCAAAGAAATCTTGAATGCGATTGCGACTAAGAATTCCTGGCGACTCGTGCTGTCACCGCACAGCATTGCGACTTGAAGTGGTCGGTGCACTCTTCATGATGGCGGCTAGTTGTTCTGTCGCCGCGGTCGAGTTCCGCAGTCTGGATGGCGCCGGAAACCATCTCACAAATCTTGGCCAAGGGGCAGCAGGAACCCGGGTTATTCGATTTGGTTACGACGCCGACTACCCCGATGGAATCGGCGATGTCATCTCAGAGGTTGGAAAACCTAATCCGCGTGACGTCAGCAATCGAGTTTTGGCCCAAGCGGGAAATCAACCCAATTCGCGGGGTCTCTCGGATCTGTCCGTTCACTGGGGGCAATTCCTGACCCACGATCTGACGCTGATCGAGACCGGCGCCCAATACAATGTCCTGTCCTCTGGCGCCATTGGTAATTTCAGTATTCCAATTTCCGACTCCTCCGACCCCCTTGGTCCGGGACCGATTTCCTTTGACCGTTCGGCGTTTGATCCGCAAACGGGCAATGGAGATCTCGTGACCACCCCGCGCGGGATTGTTCCCGTACCACGTTGGCAAATCAACTCTAACACTTCCTATCTCGATGGCTCGCAGATTTATGGTTCAAGCGACAGTGTGGCGATGTCACTTCGCACATTAGTTGGAGGCAAGCTCACGACAAGTAGCGGCGGGCTCTTGCCGCCAACGGATTCCGCCGGCCGATTTGTCGCGGGTGATAACCGGGTTAACGAAAATGTGGGGCTCTCGTCCCTGCACGCCTTGTTTGTGCGTGAGCACAATCGGTTGACGGAACGCTTGCAAGCGGTGGATTCCTCACTGAGCGACGAGCAGCTCTATCAATGGGCGCGTAAAATTGTCGGCGCCGAGCTGCAGAGCATCACTTACCGCGAGTACCTGCCCGCCATCATGGGCGCGGACGCTGCCCCCCGCGCAGAAGACTTTGCTTACGACGAAGGCGACGCCTCCATTACGACCGCGTTTTCAGCCGCCGCATTTCGGTTTGGTCACAGTATGCAGTCGGCGACGATTCAATTGGTCGATGCAAGTGGTGAATCGGCTGGCGCCGTGGGATTGGGTCAAGCAACCGAGAATCCCGCGTTCTTAACAACCAATCCCCAACGAGCCGATTTCATCCTGGCCGGGTTGGTAAGTCAGGTTGCTCAAGAGAACGATGCATCCCTGATTAACGGTTTACGCAACATTCGCTTTGGTGCTCCTGGAACCAGCGGGACCGATTTGGCGGCGCTCGATATCCAACGTGGCCGCGATCTGGGCTTGCTGAGCAACTATCGCTTACTGCGGCAGGCGTACAGTCTGTCCCCCGTGCATTCCTTTGCCGAATTGACGTCTGATCCCCAGGTGCAAGCCAACTTAGCAAGTGTATATGGGGTGCCCGACAACCTGGATGCTTGGGTGGCGATGATCTCCGAAGATCACCTCCCTGGCAGCAGCTTGGGAGCGCTTGCGCAGGCGATTCTTGAAAGCCAGTTCAAACGATTGCGGGACGGCGATCGGTTCTTCTTCACCGGTGACGCCGATTTGCAATCGCCACTAGTGAAAGAGGTGATCGATCTCGATCAACTGACCCTTAGCCAGGTGATCCGGTGGAACACCGGAATCACACGACTCCAATCCAACGTGTTCTTTGCCGTACCTGAACCCCACGGGCTGGGACTGATAATGGTGATCGTGTTCGCCACTGGGATGAAAATTGCCAGAAGCACAGCGGTGCGAGCTCCAAGAACCGAAAGTTAAGCGAAGCAGTAAAAGCATGAGATGTTTCTTGAAACAGTTGGTCGTGTTGATCATTACCGGAACTTGCCGGCTCGCTTGGGGGCACGATGAGCCTGGGGGGAACACTTTGCCGTGCGATAGCACTGTAGGCGAAGCGTGCTACTTTGCGCTGGTGGATGATTTTCACGCGAACCCCTCCACGACTGACTCCACTGCCCAAATTCATTTAACTTTGAATGCTGCACGCAATGCAATTGCTTATGAGATTCATTTCGACGAGTTGTTGCACCTGAAGCCCAATCCGGCGGACCGGATCGAACCGGACGACATCCTGGGCATTCATTTGCACCTGCATGTGCCCGACACAATTGGCCCCCATCTATTGAACATTTTTGGGCTCGCGACTCCCGCGCTCTATGCCGAAGAAGATGCCGACCTGGTGATCGACTATGAGCATCGCCGGTTGACGGGCGTCTACGATCTTAGCGATGCAACAGTCGATCCCGCCACCGGCCAACCCTACCCGCAATTCTTCTTTGCCACTTCGAAAATCATCACCGATTGGCTCGAGGCGCTGGACAATGGCGAATGGGTGCTCGCAGTGCATACCGTAGAATCTGGTTTCAAGAACTTCGCCATTCATGGACATATTCGGCCGATAGCGGTACCGGAACCGGCGGCAATTGTGCTGATCGCGCTCGGGGGGCTTGGCATCCTGGCTTTCGCACGACGCCCCTCAACTTCCGTGATCCGCTGGTAACATGCTTTTCCTTCGGCCTTAATCAATAGGATAGTTTGATGCTTCCACTACTGCGAACCTATGGGGTCGGCGCTGTCATGCTGTTCGCATTCCTGCCCGGGAGTCGCTCGGCCGCAGCGCCGGCTGATGAAGGGGCTTGGAGCTCGGTTTTCACTTGGGGAGCCGCCGGGGGAGTGGAGACGATACATACCTTTATGCTGCCCACGGGCAAAGTGCTTTTTTGGTCGACCTGGCAAACGAGCGGTGGTTTATGGGATCCCACGACCAACACGTTTTCCAGCTTAGGAAATGCCCCCGCGTTCAATCCGTTCTGCTCCGGACATGCTTGGCTGCCAGATGGCCGGTTGCTAGTGGCAGGCGGTCATATTTCTAATTTCAACGGCGAGAATCGGGCCGATATCTACAATCCCTTTACGAATCGCTGGGCCAACGCGGATCCCGCGCAACCGAATGTGCCCAATATGGGTTCGACGAGTACGAACACGGCGACATCCGGAAAGCGCTGGTATCCCAGTGCGACTTCGCTTCCCAACGGCGATGTGCTGGTGATGTCGGGTGACGTTACCACGCTCGGCGACACCAACCGTACGGTTCAAGTTTATCGACAAGCAACGAACACCTGGAGCACCCTCTCAGGCGCCCTACGCCCCGCCAACGACTTACTCCCGGAGTATCCCCGCGTGTTCGTCGCCCCGGATGGCCGGGCAATCTCGCTATCCGATAACGCCAACGGCACCGAATTCCTCGACCTGTCGGGGAATGGTTCCTGGTCGTATTTGCAAAACACGCTCGACCCCAATTTGCACAACTATGGGCCAGCAGTCATGTACGACACGGGTAAAATTGCGTATCTCGGTGGCGGTAACACACCCACGCGCAATATCTCGATGCTCGATTTGAACGTCGCCAATCCCGCATGGCGCTATGGCGGCGGTGGGACGTCTCCCCACCCTGCGAATTCACCTTTCGTAATGTCGGCGCCTCGTCGGCAAAACAACGCCACGATTCTCGCCGATGGAACGGTGCTCATCACCGGCGGGACTTCGACGATCGGTTGGAACGATCCTAACGGGCTCATTGCCAATGCGGAGATTTGGGACCCGGAGACCGAAACAGTCCGTTCAGTCGCGGATGCGAATGTGAATATTTACCGGGGGTACCATTCCAACGCCCTCTTATTGCCCGATGGCCGAGTACTGGTGACCGGTGGCGATCACGAATACGGTGGCGTCATCCCGGGGCAGAATACCAATGCGGAAATCTACACCCCCGCCTATCTCTACGCAGCCGATGGATCGTTCGCGGTCCGACCGACGATAACTGCCGCCCCCGACGTGGCCGAATTGGGGGATACGATCTTTGTTGCGACACCGGACGCTGCGAGTATCGCCAAAGCGTTGTGGATTGTTCCTGGAGCTGTGACCCACGCTCAAAATTGGACCCAACGCGCTAACACTCTGGACTTCATAGCGACGGAGGGAGGGTTAAACATCACATTGCCAGCCAGCGCCAATGAAGCTCCCATTGGTTACTACATGCTCTTCTTGGTAAACGACCAGGGGGTGCCCTCGATGGCCGAATGGGTCCGGGCGACGCCGAACATTATCCTTCCAGGGGATTTCAATTTGGATGATGTGGTCGACGCCGCCGACTACACAGTTTGGCGAGACGGTTTGGGGACCACCTTCACGCAGAGCGATTATGACCTGTGGGTGGGAAACTTCGGCGCTTCAGCAAACACTGTTGCCGCTGCGGGGTCAGTTCCGGAGTCTCGCGCTGGTGAACTGGCCGCTTTAGCGCTGGTTGCCGCGGGGATCAGTCGTAGTTCTATGCTGAAAAAAAACGCCGTCAAATGCCTGTTGCGATGATGAATTCGACCGCAACTGAGCTCCGGCCCGGCTTGTCGATGAGGCACGGTTCGGGGTAAACTGTGCGATTCCCAAACGGGGGGAAAAGTCCACGGTAAATCGCACACGGAGCATGGGTCTTGGGAACGAAGAAAACAGGTCGCGGTCGGCGAAAGCTCGGACGTAAAAAGCGTCGGATGCGCGCCCGGATTCGCCACAGGAAGAAGTGATTCTGCGGCGCTGGCATTCGACCAGCGCCTCACGGACCGACCCGGCTGAAATCTCTGGTCGGCCCCGTTCAACTCGATCAATCACCGCGAGCGGTGGTGGTGGACTGCTGCGCCAATTATCGGGTGCAACTGTCCGGCAGTGGGCGGCGGCCGTTTAGTTTGAGAGAGCGGCACTTCACACTGCCGGACAAGCCGGCCAGTGGCACCCGGTTCCCGCAACGCGGTCCGCTAGCGCGTCGCAGCTAAACGGTTAATCGGTGATCGTGGTATCAACGATCGGTTTCGCCACTTCATAGCTGGCGAGGCGGAGCTTCACCGGTTGGTTCGCTTCGCTCCAAGTGGTGCGTTCTTTCACGAACAGCCATTTGCGTTCGCCGCGGGCGACGCTGGTGACCTGCACACTGCCGCCGCGCCAGTTGGCCGGGGCTTCGAAGGTAACTTGCAGCAGGTGTTCGCCCTCGAGCGTGGTTTGCGAGTTCTTCCGCAACTTAAAATAAGCGCCACTGCGGCCGTTGGTGGTGCCGCTCACCACCACTGCTTCTTGGGGCGGTTTGCGATAGGATGTTTCGGTTTGCACGTCTTTATCGAGCTGACTGACACCGACCGTCGGAGTGACCTGTGCGGTGCCGACGCCGCAGACCATCGGCAGCGCTCCGCCGAGCGATGCATCCACGGTTTGGCCGTCTTCGGTCGTCTTCTTCGTTTCAATCTCTTTGGTGTACTCGCTATCGAGCCGCGTTTGCGGGGCATAGGAATGCACTGCCAAGCGCGAATCGCCCCCGTCGATCTCGACCACCACTTCTTCCACCCGATGCACGTCGCCGTGGTACACGACCACTGAAACGGGTACATCAATTTGCACCAAGCGCCGGCCCGGATGCGTCGGCGTGAACTCCGCCGGCGTCACATCACGCGCCACTACTTGCGAAGGCACATCGAACGCCACCTCGGGAAGTTCCGCGCCCAGGCCGACGATGTCGGCGGCTGGCGCCCCCAACGGAATCGCTAAACTCACTAGGCCAAAAAGAGATAGGCTGCCAGCGTTCATTGCACCCTCCGTGCCGCTGCTAGAGACCGCTTTGTTTGGAAAACGGGAAGTCGCTCCATCTACAGCTAAAGTACGCCGCCGACCGGCAGAAGGTTCGTGCTAGCACTGGGGAAATGAGGGAAGGAGCTGGCGGGATAATGTGGGGATACGGAGGACTAAGATAGGAAGGACCGCAAACTGCCAAGTGAAAAATGCAACCTGCAGAATGTTCTCTCTTCACAATCCCCAATTCTCAGTTTGCAATTTGCACTTGGCAATTCGCAATCTTATCTACCTAATCTCCTTCACTTAGAAACCTTCGCCTCAGCCAGGATGCGAAGCGCATAGTGCTCAATCCCTTCCGCGATCTCAGCCGCGCACGCGCGATAGACTTCCAGCGGACCGCCGATGGGGTCGGCGATGTCGCGTCCGGACGGATGCAGCAGCATCGTGCGTTCGGAGGCGTCGGGGAAATTGCTCACGATCGCTTGGCGGTGGCTGCGCGTGAGCGTGAGCAAAAGGTCGGCGTGACGAACGAGTTGTTCAGTGAGCGGTTGCGATTGATGGCCCCGGAGATCGACACCAAGCTCGTGCAGCACTTCCACCGTTTCGGGACTCGCCGGCGCGCCGCTGCATGCCGAGACTCCGGCCGACGCGACCAGCACCCCGCGCTCTTCGAGTTCGGCATCATCGCAACCAAGCAGGGTGGCCAGCTTGCGGCGCATGAGTCCTTCCGCCAGCGGACTGCGGCAGGTGTTGCCGGTGCAGACCAGCACCACTTGGTACCTCGCCAATCGACTTAAAGTGGTTGCGCTCACTACGCCCTCGCGCAGGATTTTGTACTCATCACCGCTGACCTTCACCACGCTCGAAGCCTGGCCGTATCGCGCGGGGCCATCGTCGATCACCAGCGAAACTTTATCTCCTAGGCCGAGGCACTGCTGGGCCGTGGTAGCGTCGGACTCGCCGGTGAGGTTCACGCTGGTGAGCGCGATCGGTCCGGCCAGCATCCGCAAAATATCCTGAATCACCCGGTTGGCCGGTGTGCGGAGGCCAATCGTTCCGGTGGGGCAAAGTAGGTCACGCGTCGCTTGGTCGAACTGTCGGGTGAGGCCGCGTTCGTGGTCGGCTTCCACGACCAGCGTTACCGGCCCGGGCCAACTGCGGCGGGCGATGCGCTGCGCCAGCGGGCTCCAGTTTGGCACAAAGTCAACCGCTTCTTCGTAACCCTTGATGGCAATCGCAAACGGACTCTTCGCCGCGTCTCGCCCCTTCGCTTCCGCCAGTCGCTGCACCGCCCCGGGAACCGTCACCGCGGCGCCCAGGCCATACACGGTTTCCGTCGGCAGGGCGACGATCTTCCCCTCGGCCAGCGCCTGCACCGCGCGATGCACCACATCCCGAACATCGTCGGCACGGGCGACATCGATCACCACGGGCGGCATGCGGAGATTTCTCGGGTAACGAGTAGCAAATTTATGTGACCGGCGGCATCTGAAGTATAGGAACCGTGCTTCGGTGGGGTCAATCCGCGTTCTGTAGTAGGCACGGTCCCCGTGCCGTCTAGGCTCAGTGCAAACCGCTGCGATTAAGATTGGTCGAGAAACGGCACGGGGACCGTGCCTACTACAATGAGGATCGCTTGCCTCCTGCCCCGGTCTGGGGGACACTGAGAGCATCCAACACTCCTCGGGCGAAGCGCGGTTCGAATGGCGGCAGCGGACAACATTGATCGCCGGCGATTTCTGGCCGCTTGCGGCTTAGCGTCCGCCGCGTCTTACTTCGTCGGCTGCACCCCCTCCGCCGCCGCCAACGATTTCGGCGAGCTCGACCTCGTGTGGAGCCGCCAAGGTCTCGCCCCGGGCCGCCTACAGAAACCGCGGGCAATGGCGATCGACGCCCAGGACCGCATCTACATCGTCGATTTCACCGCCCGCGTGCAGGTGTTCGACCCTGACGGCAAGTTTCTGCTGGGCTGGAAGACCCCGGCGAGCAAAGATGGCCGACCGACCGGCATTTCCATCGATGCCGACGGCACGGTGATGGTGGCCGACACCCATTACTACCGCGTGTTGTTTTACACGCCGGAAGGCAAGCTGCTCGAAGAGCGAACGATCGGCGGAACCGTTGGCTCCGCGCCCGGAGAGTTTGGGTTCGTGACCGATGCGGTCAGAGCGCCGGACGGTTCGCTGTTCGTCTCCGAGTACAGCCAGAACGACCGCATTCAAAAATTCGCCCCCGACGGCTCGCATCTCCTACAATGGGGCGAACCCGGCAGCGGACCCGGCGAGTTCCGCCGCCCGCAAAGTTTGCTGCTCGATGGGCAGGGCCAACTGGTGGTGAGCGATTCGTGCAACCATCGGCTGCAAATTTTTGATCAGCAAGGGTCGCATCTCGCGACGTGGGCGAACGAAGGCTCAGGTCGCGGCGAACTGTACTATCCGTATGGACTGACGGCGGATGCCACGGGGAACATGTATGTATGCGAGTATGGGAATCATCGCGTGCAGAAGTTTGGAAGTGATGGAAAGTCACTCGGCATATGGGGCCGGCAAGGGCGACAGCCCGGTGAATTGTGGGACCCGTGGGCCGTGGTGGTGGACAGCGCGGGGCGGTTGCATGTGTTGGATACGGGGAATCATCGCGTGCAACGAATCGTGATGTAAATGTTAGCCCGGGGCGTCCCCCCCAGTTTTTTTGCGAACCAAAATGGAACGCCATTCACGTCCATGTCAAGTAGCATTTGTAGCCACTTTGGCCCGAAAAAGATTCTCAAAGTTTTTTGAGAATCGCTCTAGAATGTGGCCACCCAATACTGTTCAATCGAACACATCGCCGCCACGACCGATAGACACGCTCAGCTACCGCGTCGCGGCTAACGACTTAACAACTGACAACTAACCACTTTGTCCTTCGCCGTCGACAATTCGACCTACCTGCTGCTCCTGCTCATCGCGCCGGCGATGTGGCTGTGGAGTTATCGCAGCCTCGCCGGGCTCGGGGGGATGCGGCGGATCTTGGCGCTGACGCTCCGCACCCTTGTGCTGGCGGCGATTGTGTTTGCGCTGGCCGACATGCAGTTCCGTAAATCGAGCGATCGGCTCACGGTCATCTATCTGCTCGACCAGTCCCAAAGCATCCCGGCCGAGCAGCGCGAGGCGATGGCCAAATTCGTCAACGCGACCGTCCGAGAGAATCGGCAGGATGACAAGCTGGATCGCGCCGGGGTGATTGTTTTCGGCCGCGAAGCCGAAGTCGAACTGCCGCCGGTTGATTTCGCCTATGAATTGCCCCGAGTAGAAAGTCTCGTCGATCCGACTTACACGAACCTGGAAGCGGCGCTCCAGAAGGCGATGTCGCTATTCCCCGCCGACTCGGCCAAGCGGGTGGTCATCGTCACCGACGGCAACGAAAACATGGGCGATGCCCTGCGCGAAGCCCGCGCGATGGCCGACGCCGGTGTGAGTATCGACGTGCTGCCGGCGCCGATTAATCGCCGGAGCGAAGTGCGCGTCGATAAGGTCGCGCTCCCTGCTGATGTCCGCCGCGGAGAGCCGTTTGAACTGCGGGTGGTGGTCGATCACGACACCACCGGCGCGGGCAAAGCCAAAGGCAAGCTGCGCATCATCCGCAAGCATGGCCAGCAGGAGACGACACTCTCCGAAGCGCCAGTGGAACTGTCGTCGGGCAAGAATGTGTTCACAGTTTCGGAGACGATCGAAGAATCGGACTTCTACACCTACGAAGCCCGGTTCGTGCCGGACGACAAATCGACCGATGCGTCGGAGCAAAACAACCTCGCCACCGCCTTCACGCACGTCCGCGGCAAAGGGCAGGTGCTCGTGATCGAAGATTGGGAGCACCCGGGTGAGTTCGATTACCTTGTCCAGCGTTTGCGGAGCGAAGGAATCGAAGTCACGCTCTCGCAAAGTAACCAACTGTTCACTTCGCTTCCGGAATTACAGCGGTACGACTGCGTGGTGCTGGCCAACACGCCACGCTCCAGCGGCTTCGGCGGTGACGATGGGCAGGTTGATACCGACACGCTCTCCGGTTTTAGCGACGCTCAAATCGAAATGCTCGTCCGGAATACCGAGGAACTGGGCTGCGGGCTGGTGATGCTCGGCGGCGACCGCAGTTTTGGCGCCGGCGGCTGGGAGCGGACGGCGCTGGAAAAAGCGATGCCGCTCGATTTCCAAATTAAAAGTGCGAAAGTCACGCCCGTCGGCGCGCTGGCGATGATCATGCACGCCAGTGAAATCGCCCAAGGCAACTACTGGCAGAAGCGCATCGCCGTCGAAGCGATCGATGCCCTCGGCGCCCGCGATTACTGCGGCTTGTTGCAATGGAACGGCAACGAGCAGTGGCTGTGGGGTCAATCGCAAGGGGGGATGATTCCCGTCGGCCCGAACCGCGGCAGCATGAAGGCCCGCGTCGATCGGCTGGTCGTGGGCGACATGCCCGACTTCGACCCCGGTATGAAAAAAGCCGCCGCCGCCTTCGCCGGACTCACCAATCCCGTGCCGGCGCTGAAGCACATGATCATCATCAGCGACGGCGATCCCACGCCGCCGTCCGGCGCCACCATCGCGGCGCTCAAGCGGATGAGCGTGAAAGTGACCACTGTCGCCGTCGGCGCGCACGGTCCGCCGGGACACCAGACGATGCAGAACATCGCTAACCAAACGGGTGGCAAGTATTATGTCGTGCGCAACGCGAGCGCCCTGCCGAAAATCTATCAGCGCGAAGCGCGGCGCGTTGCTCGGCCGCTGGTCAAGGAGCTCGAACCAGCACTCGCGCCGCGGCTTAGCACTCGGCACGCGATCGTCGATGGCATCGGTGATGAATTTCCGCCCCTCAGCGGCTTCGTGATGACCACCGTTAAGGACAGTTCGCTGGTGGAAGTGATTTTGCGTTCGCCCGAACCGCCGAACGCCGAGAACTCCGCCGTGCTGGCGAGCTGGACGTATGGTCTGGGTAAAGTGGCCGCCATGACGACCGACGCCGGCCACCGCTGGGCGAACGACTGGACCGCGTGGGGCCAGTACGACCGGTTTTACAGCCAGCTCATCCGCTGGGCGATGCGGCCCACCGGCGAAACGGGCAATTTTACGATCGCCACCGAAGTCGGCGACGGCAAAACTCGCGTGGTGATCGACGCGCTCGACAAAGACGAAGAGTTTTTGAACGTCGCCTCGCTAACCGGAGTGGCTGTGTCACCGGAGATGAAAAGTGTTCCGCTGGTGATTAACCAAGTTGCCCCGGGCCGCTACGTGGGCGAGTTCGAGTCGGACACCTCCGGCAGTTACATGATCGCCATCAACGCGGGTGGCGAGCAAGGCCTCATTCGCACCGGCGTGAGTGTGGGTTACAGCGATGAGTTCCGCGACCGGACGACTAACACGCCGCTTTTGGAGACACTCGCCAAGTTGCCGGCGAAAGGGGGCGAACCGGGCAAGCTCATCAGCGCCGAAGCCAAAGTCGAGTTTACCGGCGAAGAACGCGTGATCGAGCCGCTAGCCAAAGTCAATTCGTACCGTCGCGACTTGCCGCCGGCGGTCGCCAGCCAACCGATCTGGCCGCTGCTGGTGCTGCTCGGAAGCTGTGTTTTCTTCGCCGATGTCTTCATTCGCCGCGTGCAAGTCGGCTTCGAATGGCTCGCTCCGCTATGGCAAAAGTTCGCGACCGTGGTGCTGCGACGGCAACCGGTCGAAGCGGCGCCTGAAACAATGAGCCGCCTGCGCAGCCGTAAACGCGAGGTGCAGAAATCGCTCGAAGCACGGCAGACGGAAACGCGGTTGGAGATTGACGAAACGCGTGCGCCGACCACTTCGCCGCTCAATGAGTTGAAACAAGGCCCCACTGCCAAACGCGAACCCGCTAAGCCGCCAGCGGCGGAGCCGAAACCAGATGAGAAACAAGATGACTATACATCGCGCCTGCTGAAAGCGAAGCGCGATGCGAAACGGAAGAGAGAAGAGTAGTCTGAGTCCGGAGGAAGCTCAAGCGACCTTCGGTCGCTACGTCATCCTCCTGAATACTGACTTTACCCCCACATCCCAATTCCTAAATCCCACATCCCTCCAACATGTCCATCGGTTCCTCCATCGAAGCCCGCGCGGCGAAGTTTGCCGAGCGTTACAAGGCGGTTTACCAAGAAATTTCGCAGGTCATTGTCGGGCATACGGAAATCGTCCACGGTGTGCTGACGTGTCTCTTCTGCGGCGGGCATGCACTCTTGGAAGGGGCGCCGGGCCTCGGCAAAACACTGCTGGTGCGCACGCTGGCTGATGTGCTCAGCCTCGACTTCAATCGCATTCAGTTCACGCCTGACCTGATGCCCGCGGACATCTTGGGAACGAACCTCATTGTTGAGGACGAAACGGGCCGGCGGAAGTTCGAGTTCCAAAAGGGCCCCCTCTTTACGCAGATTTGCCTCGCGGACGAAATCAACCGGGCCACGCCGAAAACGCAATCGGCGATGCTCGAAACAATGCAGGAAAAGGCAGTCTCCATCGCCGGCCAGCGCTATCTCATGAAGCCGCCCTTCTTCGTGATGGCCACGCAGAACCCCATTGAACAAGAAGGCACTTACCCGCTCCCCGAAGCGCAGCTCGACCGGTTTTTCTTCAAGCTGATCGTTGGCTACTCGGGACGCGAGGAGCTGAACACGATTCTCGAGCGCACGACCAAGGGACATTCGCACACGCCGAAAAAGGTGATGGATGGCGCCGAGATTCTGGATTGGCAGCAGCTCGTGCGTGAAGTGATCATCGCCCCTCACGTGCAGGATTACATCGCCCGACTGATCCTCGCCACGCACCCCGGCGGCGAATTCGCCGCGCCCGCAACCAACCAATATCTCCGCTGGGGCTCGAGCCCGCGCGGCGCCCAAACCATCGCCCTCGCCGCCAAGGTCCGCGCGCTCCTCGCCAGCCGCTACAACGTCAGCTTCGACGACATCCGCCGCGTCTTCCTCCCCGCCTTACGCCACCGCGTGATTCTTAATTTTGAAGCAGAAGCCGAAGCGATCCCGAGCGATCAAGTCCTGACCGACGTTTTGAAACACGTTCCAGAAGCGGCTCCCACTGGCAAGGGGTAAGGGAAGGAGATAAGGGGGATGAAAGGGGCATATGGGGGATGTGAATCGATGATCGATGACGTACCAATCGATGAGAGATTAGTCGACAAAGCGAATCCGTATGCCTCACCGCAAACTACCCCCCAAGTCGAAACCAAAAAAAGATTCCCGTGGTGGAGAGATGTGCCAGCCTCCGCTTTGCTTGCGATGTTGTTCTTCGTGGTCCCCTTCTTAATGGCAATCATCGTAGCGCTACTGCTTCCGTTAATCCAATTTCTTCGTTCGCTCCTTACTACGTAATACTCTCAACTCACATGCATCCCCCGTATCCCCCTTTCATCCCCCTTATCTCCTAAAACTTTAATCGATGCCCGCAGACCTTCTACCGCCGGACCTCATGGCCCAACTCGAACGGCTCGAGCTGGTGACGCGAAAGGTGTTTCGCGGGCGGATGAAGGGGGAACGGCGCAGTAAGAAGCAGGGACAGAGCGTGGAATTCGCAGACTTTCGCAACTACGTTCCCGGCGATGACCTGCGGTCGCTTGATTGGAATCTCTACGCGCGGCTCGACAAGCTCATCGTGAAGCTGTTCCTCGAAGAAGAAGACCTGCATGTCTATGTGCTGATCGACGCCAGTCCTTCCATGGGTTTCGGCGAACCGACCAAGCTCGAGTACGCCAAGCAGTTGGCGGCGGCGCTGGGTTTCGTGGGGCTGGTGCGATCGGACCGGGTGGTGATCGATACGCTTGGCCAAGCCGCCGGCGCAAAGGGGCCCGTGCTGCGCGGCCGGAAGAGCGTGGCGCGAATGCTCGATCATCTGGCCAGTATCGAGCCGACCGAAACGACATCGCTCGTCGACGGCGTGAAGAAGTTCTGCCTGCGTAACCGCGGCCGCGGCGTGGTAGTGCTGATAACGGATTTGCTCGACAAATCCGGGTACGACGCGGCGCTGCGGTACCTCGTCGGCCAGCGGCTCGATGCGTACGTGATTCAGGTGCTCAGCCAAGAGGAAATCGATCCAGCAATGGTAGGTGATTTGAAACTACTCGACTGCGAAGACGATGACTTCGCCGAAATCACCGTCAGCCGGCCGCTCTTGGACCGCTACAAACGCACGCTCGACGCCTTCACCGCCGGCGCGCAGGAGTTCTGTAGCAAGCGCGGACTTAACTATTTGCTGGCCCACAACGAGCTTCCGGTGAAAACGTTGTTGACGAATTACATGCGCAGGCGGGGGTTGGTGCGATAGGTGGCTATCTGCTCTCGGCTATCAGCTTTCGGCCGATAGCTGACAGCCGATAGCCAAGAGCCAAGGACCAATGGACTTTACCTTTCGCAATACGCTGTCGCCGCTGCAGTGGGGGCTCATCGCCGCCACGGCGCTGGGGGTGTTTGCGCTCTACTTTTTGAAATTGCGGCGGGCGCCGCTCGAGGTGCCGAGCACGCTGCTGTGGAAGCGGGCGATTGATGACCTGCGAGTGAACAGTTTGTGGCAACGGCTGCGGCAGAGTTTGCTGCTGTGGTTGCAACTCTTGCTATTGGCGCTCGCGGCGCTCGCGCTGTTGCGGCCGGGGTGGAAGGGAAGCGACGTGCAGGGCCAGCGGCTGATTTTTCTCGTTGATAACTCGGCCAGCATGGGCGCCAGCGATGCGCCCGCGAATGCTCAGCGGCTAGCAGCGGCGAAGGAGACGGTCGGCAATTTGATCGACCAAATGGACCGCGGCGCCACGGGGATGATCATCAGCTTTGCCGACCAACCGCGCGTGGTGCAGGAGTTCACCGCCAACACGCGGCTGCTGCGCGAACGGCTGGAGACGATCACGCTTACCAGCCGGACGACCGATTTACTGGGGGCGCTCAAACTCGCCGACAGTTTGGCGAATCCCGCGCAGGTTGCCATCGAAGAAGGGGGCGTCGAAACGCCGGTTGTCACGCCCGAACCGGCCACACTTTACTTACTGACCGATGGCAAGTTCGCCGACGTGAAGGACTTTTCGCTCGGTAACTTGTATCCGATTCACATCCCGATGGGCTCGCTCGCTACGAACAATCTAGCGATTCTCGCGCTCAGCGTGCGGCGCAGCGAAACCAATCCCGCCAGTCAGCAAGCGTTCGTGCAGGTGGCGAACTTTAGCGATGAGCCGCGGCAGATTGATGTCGAGCTCACGCTCGACGGCATCTTCCTCGACGCCCGCGGCGCCAAAGTTGGTGCGCAGGAAGCTACCGGGATGACGTTCGCGCTGGGCGAAGCAGCCGGCGGCAAGCTGGAAGCCCGCATCGCGACCGATTCGCTCACCGCGGCCGGCGATAAGCTGGCCATCGACAATGTCGCCTACGCCGGCATCAACGACATCGAACCGGGCAAAGTACTCGTCGTCACGCCTGGCAATATCGCGCTCGAAACGGCGCTCGCCACCGATCGCACGAAACGTTACGGCGAAATCACGTTTCAACCGCCGCGCATCCTCGAAGAACCCGAGTACCAACAAGCCGCTGCGACCGGCGCTTATGACCTCGTGATCTTCGACCGTTGCACGCCGAAAGAATCACCGCGGGCGAACACGGTGTACATCGGCGAACTTCCGCCGGGGCCAACGTGGCGCGATGGAGAGAATCCCGCGCCGAAAATCAGCGTGCCGCAGATTCTCGATTGGAATCGGGCGCATCCGCTGCTCGCGAACATCGAGCTTGGCAATTTTGATATCGTTGATTCACTCGCCCTGCCGCTACCGCCCGGCGGCGTGCCGCTGATCGACTCAGCCGATGGCCCCATCGCTGCGGTGGCGCCGCGTGAAGGATACGAAGACGTGGTGCTCGGATTTCCAATTCTCGTAGCAATCGACGGCAAGCTCCAGCGCAACACGGATTGGATCAATCGCCACAGTTTCCCCACCTTTTGGCTGAACGTGCTCGACTACTTCGTCGGCGAGCGGAGCGAAGCGCTTCGCGCCGGCGGCCAACCGGGGCAGTCGCTCGCGATCAAACCAGTCACGAACCTGCGCGAAATCGAAGTCGCCCTGCCAACCGGCCGGACGACGAAGCTCTCGCGGCAAGGCGATGAACCGTTTCAACTGCACGACACGGACACGCCCGGCGTTTACACGGTGAGCGAAGCGGGCACCACCACGCAGCGCTTGGCCGTGAACCTGTTTAGCCGCGACGAAAGCGACATCCGCCCCCGCACGCCGACCGCGGCCGAAGGCGAAGCTCCCACGGCCATCACCATCGGCGCCACCGCCGTCGGCCAAGCCGCCCCGGCGCGCCAAGAACTCTGGCGCCCCCTGCTCCTCGCCGCGCTGGTGGTGCTGGTGGTCGAGTGGTACATCTACAACCGGCGCGTGTATTTGTAATGTAGGCGCGGGTGGCACTGACTTTCGGCCGCGCTCAACTCGCCATCAGAAAAAAATGTCGCCGGCCGAATGTCAGTGTGGCGTCAGCCATAGGAAGTGATGCGGCTGCAAGTGACTTGATCCGCTTCACTTCCTACGGCCTACCGGCCGCCCCGACAATCGGCCGGTGAAGTTTGCTCTGCTGGCAAAGTTTTGCGCGGCCGACAGTCGGGGCCACCCAACTTCACAATTAGGCCGCTTCGTCGTTCATCTCCATGCCGGCGCCGAAGTAGTACTGTTGGGCTTCTTTATTGGCGAGCACTTCGCGGCGGGTGCCGTGGCAGAGGACTTTGCCGGCGCGGACCACGTAGCTGCGGTCGGTGATCTCTAGCGTTTCGCGGACTTGGTGGTCGGTGATGAGAATCGAAATACCGCGGTCGCGCAGGTCGCGCACCACGCCCTGAATGTTGTCGATCGTCACCGGGTCGATGCCGGTGAATGGTTCGTCCAAGAGGATGATCTTTGGATCAGAAACCAAACAGCGCGCGATCTCCAGCCGCCGCCGCTCGCCGCCGGAAAGACTCATCGCTTTGGAGGTCTTGAGCTTGAGCAGTCCGAACTGTTCGAGCAGTTCATCGCATCGCACCCGGCGCGTCCGGCGATCGACGCCGAGCATCTCCATCACGCCCAAGAGATTATTCTGCACGCTAAGTCGGCGAAAGACGCTCGATTCCTGCGCCAAGTAGCCCATGCCCCCTTCGGCTGCACGGCGGTACATCGGCCAGCGGGTCACTTCCTGGCCGTTCAGCCACACCTCGCCGGCGTCGGGGTCGATCATCCCGCAAGTCATGCGGAACGAGGTGGTCTTGCCGGCGCCGTTCGGCCCCAAGAGGCCGACGATCTCGCCCTCGCCCACCTCAAACGAAACCCCGTCCACCACCTTGCGGCGGCCGAATGATTTTTCCAGTCCACGAGATTCCAGCAGCGGCATGGGTTCGCCCTCCTTGGCGAGTTTGGTCGTGAATCATCAGCCGGCCGTCGATGGGGTCAACGATCCACTACTATCGAATGAGTCGCATGTCGGCGATGTTTGGGAATAACGGAAACGGAATCGGCGTGCCGGGGATGCGGTTCCACGAGTGGGGCCAGTAGACGAACGTGGCTTTGCCGATGAGCAAGTGGCGGTCGAGGTACGAACCACCCGGGCGGCCCGAAGCGATGTCGTTGCCGCGCCACAGGCGGCAGTCTAAACTCGACGAACTGTTGTCCCCCATCACGAACAATTGGTCGGGCGTGAGTGTGAACGTGACGTTCCGCCGCTGGGCGAGCAGGGACCAGTTATCGGGGTTGCCCATCAGCTCGCTCATCGGAAGCTGCCGCATTTGCATCACTGTATTCGGTTCGTAATCGCTGAGGCCCTGGACGCTTTGCTTCGTGTAGTCGGTCGCGATGTAGTAGAGGTCACGCCACACTTGCAGTTGGCTGACCGTCGCCGCTGCGCTTCGCAAAGCGATGCCTGCCGGGGCAAGATCGCCTTCGTCGGAGTCACTGGTGCGAGGGAGCGGCTGCTGGGGTCCAAAGACTTCGGCCGCGGAGTAAGTGTTCTTGCCCTTGAAGTCGAGGAGCTTGTCATTCACCCACACCAAGAGCTCATCATCGAAGTTGGCGAGCCGCACACGGTAGGAACCAGCGCCCTGAAGTTTCGATTCGGCGGCCGCACTGAGACCCGGCAGTGGCGCCCCGCCTTCAAACGGCACCGCTTGCACCTTGGCCGAACCTGTGGTGATGTCAAACACGCACTGAAAATGGACTCCTCCTTCGACGACTTCAAGCGTGAGCTCGCCTGAGTCAGATTCGAGTTCAACCTCAGCCTCAACCATCAAATCACCAACCCAGTGCATTCCGGCACCGTGCCACGTGCTGCCGATCGCGCGCTCCCGATTCGCGGCCCCGCGCAACACTTCGGAATTGAACGCGGTCTGATCGGTAATGAGTCGCGGAGTCGCCGCGGCGGGGTCAAGGGCACGGCCTTCGAGGGCGGCGTTCCACACGCCATCTTCTGCCACTATGTGCCGATAACGGAGCCACGCTGCTTCCTCCCCCGCTTTCGCGCGGTAAGTCTGCACCGCCAGCGGAGCGTCGGCCGTGACTTCGCTCGCCCAAGTTCCCGCGCGGTCTGCCCACCGCAGCGGCCACTTCGCTTCGTACAGCACGAGCGGATCGTGCGCATTGTCATGCACCAACTGCCGCATCGCGAGCACTT
This sequence comes from Pirellulales bacterium, assembly GCA_022841705.1. Lineage (GTDB taxonomy): Bacteria > Planctomycetota > Planctomycetia > Pirellulales > Lacipirellulaceae. The sequence continues at coordinate 286,184 of JALHQZ010000001.1, read as the reverse complement.
TGTGCGGCGGCTTGCGGGCGATCGCCAGATCGGCTTCTTTTGTGGTGAGCGCAGTGAAAATGTCGCCACTCGCGATCCGCAGTGTCTCACCGGCCAAACCCACCAGCCGTTTGATGTAATTGGTCTGTGCGTTCCCAGGGAACTTGAAGACCACCACATCCCACCGCTCCGGATCGCGGAGCGCGTAGGCGAACTTGTTGACGATAATCCGGTCGCCGCCATAGGTGGACTGGTTGTCGATCTCTTCGTTCGGTCGGGCAATCGCAGGATCAAGGTCCGTGCGATACGCCATCACATGCCGGCAGTTGGGACAAACGCCGGCGACCGTTTGATAGTCGAGCCGCACGTCGCGTGTGACGGCGGGCGCCATCCCCGGACCGCCGCGCTGCTGCGCTTCAAAGTTACGCTGAATCTGGTCGTCGGCTTCGTAGCTGGCGCTCACCTGGTATCGCTGACCGCACTGCGAGCACTCGACATCCTTGTGCATCCCCATCAATGTCGGCGCCATCGAGCCGGTAGGAATAACGAACGCCTCGGCCGAGAACGTGCGGAAGAGGAAGGCGAGCACGAACGCGATGACGATCGATTCGATCGACTCGCGCGTCCCTTGCGGATTCACCTGTTTCTTGGGCGCGACGACAGCGGGGGCCGCAGAGACCGGAGCAAAAGGTTTCGAAACTATTGTTTTCTTAGCCACGGTGCTGGTGCAGGGAGTTTCACGCGGGGTGATTTCGGCTGTTGGTATTTCGCTGGTAAAGTGCGAATATAGCCCAAATCGCCCAATCGGATAACGGGAGAATTGGCGGCGGGTGGTGGGTGCTAGCGGCGACCGAACGGCTGGCCCACCACCAAATCGACCGGAATCCCGGCAGAAGGCCAACGGCGGCTATCGACGGAGTTCGCTGAATTATCACCGACGACGAACAATTCGCCCGCCCCGAGCCGCCATGTGCGTTCTACGGGCCAATCGCCACGCCAGTTCGCTGGTTCGCCGTTCACCAGGGCGCCGCCGGGGCCGATGACCACCTCATCACCCGACAAGCCCAGCACGCGCTTCACGCAGAACTGCCGAGCGTTCGTCGGATCGCGGAGCACCACGACGAAGCCCCGTCGCGGTGCGGCCAACCGATTGACCCACACTCGCTGCCCTTCTCGAAAGGTCGGTTCCATAGAATCACCTTCGACCACCAGCGGTGAAACAACGCCACGCACCCAGAACGCTTCGCAAAACGCGAGCGCGATGGCGACGGCGATCAGGGCTTCGGTGATTCTCCGCATTCGCGAATCGAATTGTGGGAGGCCTCCTACAGGCGGACGAGCGTTCGCCCCACGATCTTCCCGGCGAGAATCTTTTCGACGGCGCTCGGTAGTTCTTCCAGCGTCACTTCGCTCACCGCTGCGGCGGGCAGCTCAACGCGCCACTCGCCCGACAACCGGCGCCACATTTCTTCGCGCGGCGCACGGGGGCACTTGGCCGAATCGATGCCGGCGAGCGTCACGCCGCGCAGCAAGAACGGATAAACCGAGAGCGGCAAGTCGGCGCCGCCGACCAACCCGCACGCCGCCACGATGCCGCGATAGTTAAGCGACCGCACGACCGTCGCCAGTGTGGCGCCACCGACGGTATCGACCGCCGCCGCAAAGCGCGAGGGGAGCAGCGCTTTGGTGGTGGTGTCGACCACTTCGCTGCGCGCAAGAATTTCGGTAACGCCAAGTTGCTTGAGCAGCGCGTGCTGTTCGGCTTTCCCAGTAACCGCCGCAACTTGGTAGCCAAGTTTCGCAAGAATCGCCACGGCGAGGATGCCAACGCCGCCGGTTGAACCAGTCACGAGCACCGTTCCGCCGGAGGGTTCGATGCCGCGATCAACAATTGCGCTCACACATTGGGCGGCCGTGAAGCCGGCCGTTCCGTAGATCATCGCGCTGCGCGCCGTCAGCCCAGGGGGCATCGGCACGACCCACTCCGCCGGCACGCGGACGTACTGCGAGTAGCCGCCCCACTCCTCGGCGCCAAGTTTGTAACCCGTCACCAGCACCGGTTGGCCGACGGCGTACCGCGGATCACTGCTCTCGGCGACCCGCCCCGCGCAATCAATCCCCGGCACATGCGGCAGTTTTCCCACCACGCCCGCATGACCGCGGCACGCCAGCGCATCTTTGTAGTTGAGCGACGAATACTCGACCGCAATCACCACCTCACCCGCCGGCAGATCATCGAGAGCCAGCGGCTCGACAGCGGTGACAATCTCCCCGGTGGTGTCACGACGAACGATGAAGGCTTCGAATTTGGACATGGTGCGGATTTAGGATTTGGGATGTGGGAAGTTGCATCAATACGTTCGAGGACTGAGGACGCCCGTCTTTCCAAATCCCACATCCTAAATCCCGCTAGAACCCTTCGCCGTAGTCGCCGAACTCTTCGTAGTGTTGGGGGGCGCGGTTGGTGAAGCGGGTGAAATCGTGGAGCCAGGTGAGTTTTACGTCGCCCACAGGACCGTTGCGCTGTTTACGAATGAGGAGGTCCGCTTCGCCGCGGCAGCGCTCGCGGTCCTCTTCGTTGGTTTGATAATACTCTTCACGGTGGACGAACATCACCACGTCGGCATCTTGTTCAATGGCGCCCGACTCACGCAAGTGACTGAGCTGCGGTTTGTTATCGCGGGTTGCTTCCACTTGGCGGTTAAGCTGCGCGAGGCAGAGCACCGGCACTTTCAGTTCGCGCGCGAGGCCCTTGAGCCGCCGGGCGATTTTGGCGACTTGCTCTTGGCGGGGGTCCGAAGAATTATCGGGCTCGATGAGCTGCAAGTAATCGATCGCGATCAGCTCTAAGCCATCCTTGCGCTTCATCCGCCGGGCGGCGGCGGCGATTTCGGTCATCGTGCGGCTGGGGGAATCGTCGATATACAGCGGCGCCGAGCTCACTTCGGCGGCGGTTTGCATCAGCTTGCGCGTTTCGTCGGCCCCAAGCTTTCCATTTCGTAACTTGTGGCCGTTCACTTTGGCGCGGGAGCAAAGCAGGCGGTCGCCGAGTTCCAACGCCGACATTTCCAGGCTCACGAAGAGCGTGGGCTTTTGGCAATCAATCGCCACGTGCTCGACCATGTTCAGCGCGAGCGCGGTTTTTCCCATACTCGGCCGGGCGGCGAGAATGATCAGTTCGGAACTGTGCATCCCGCCGGTCATTTCGTCGAACTCGTCGAAGCCGGTCTCGACGCCGCCGAAAGCGTGGTCCTGCTTCATCCGGGCGTCGATCCGCGCGAGCGAAGCTTGCAGCACATCGCGAATCACCGCAAAGTTGCCTTGGCCCTTGTTCTCTAGGATGGCAAAGACTTTCTCTTCCGCCCGACTGAGCATTTGTCGGGCTTCGACGGAAGGTTCGTACGCTTCTTGCAGAATGTCGGTGCTGGCGGTAATGAGCGCGCGGAGGGTCGCTTTATCGTGGACGATTTTGGCGTAGTATTCCGCGTGGGCGGCCGTGGCGACCGCTTCGCTGAGATCGGCCAGATACGCGGCGCCGCCGATCGCCTCGAACTCCCCCGCGTCGCGCAGCCGCTGCACCAGGAGCGTCACGTCGAGCGGGCGGCCTTCATCGTGCAGCGCCATCATGTGCTTGTAGAGGCGGCTGTTGGCGTCGTCGTAGAAGTCGTCCGCCCGCAGCACAAGCGCCACTTCGTCGCTCACCTCGGGCAGCAGGAGCAGGCTGCACAGCACCGCCCGCTCCGCCTCCAAACTGCACGGCATCTGGCGGCTGAGAATATCGCTCGCCGCCGGCCGATCCGTACGCCGCTGGGCCTTTTCAGCCGTGGCCATGTGTCGCTCCTTCAGTTTGGGTTAACCGCGAAAGACGCGAAAAGGCGCGAGAAAAGGTAAACTCTGCCCGCTAGTGATGCTAATGAGCGCGAATAGGAACGAAGGAAATGACGACTAACAATTTTTCTCTTCGTTTTTCATTCGCGCTTATTCGCGCTATTCGCAGGCAGTTGACTTATTTTCTTTCGCGTTGTTTCGCGTCTTTCGCGGTTGAGAACTTCGTTTGAACTTAATCACATGTGGGTCAAACTCCAACCCATCGTTTGGGCGGGGCGCACAAAAAACCGCGGGCCATTCCCTAGAGAACGGGACCTCCGCGGTTTCGTGGTTTGTCATAGCGGTGGGGATTACTTGTCGCCGCCGACGCTGGGGACGACCCAGACTTTGATTTCGCCGTCGACTTCGCTCGAGAGGCGAATCTTGACGGTGTAGAGGCCCAGTTCCTTCAAGGGGCCTTCCAGCTTGATTTGTTCGGCCGCCAGGGTGACGCCATTCTTCTTGAGGGCAGCGATGATTTCCGGGGCGCCGACGCTGCCGTACAGGTGACCTTCGGGCGTGGCGTTCGCTTCGATGGTGACCGACTGCTTCGAGATTTCGCTGGCAATCGCGCGGAGTTCCGCTTGCCGCTGGCGCTCGATCTCTTGCAACTTCGCGCGGTGCTTATCCACCATCCGCTTGTGGTGCTCGCTGGCGAACGTGGCGAGGCCTTCCGGGATGAGGTAGTTCAGCGCGTAGCCGGGCTTCACTTCCACAACTTGGCCCTGCTTGCCAAGGTGCTCAACCGATTGGATGAGCAGCAGCTCGACGCCGCCGCTCGGGCCCTTCGGCAACCGCTTCAGGCGGGCGGGCTTACGCTTGATTTTCTTGTGGACGGTGGCCATCAAAAGCTCCTTGCTATTCGCTTAACTCGTAGCACGGGACCGAAGTCCCGTGCGAAATTGTTTCGTGTAATTGTTCGCACGGGACTTCGGTCCCGTGCTACATAACTCTTCACTAAAAGGGGATCTCGTCGTCGGGGGGCGAACCGTAGGATGAATACTCGGGGGCCGGGGCGCTATACTCATCACCGCCGCCGCGCGATTGTTGCGGGCGGCTGCCGGGGCTGCGCTGTCCACCGCCACCTTCGCCACCACCTTTGCCACCGAGCATTTGCATCTTGTCGGCGACCACACGCATCTTGCTGCGCTTTTGACCGTCCTTCTCCCAAGTATCAAGTTTCAGCCGGCCTTCGATCAAGACGTTCGAGCCCTTGTTGAGGTACTCGTTGGCGATCTCGGCTGTGCGGCCCCAGAGCGTGACATCAACGAACGTTGTTTCATCAACCCATTGGTCGCCCTTCTTCACCCGGTCGTTCACAGCGAGGCCGATCTCCGAGACGGCGGTGCCGCTAGGGATGTACTTCAGCTCGGGATCCCGAGTGAGGTTCCCGACGAGGATGACGCGGTTGAAGCTGGCCATGAGTGCAAAACTCCGGACGGGATCGAGAAAGTCTACTCGGCAGCGACCGGCTCAGCGGCGGCTTCCGCGGGAGCGGCGGCCGGGGCGCCTTGAGCGTGGGCGAGGATCGGTTCGACCAACCGCGGGTGAATCTTCAGCACCAGGTGCCGCAGCACGTTGTCGTCGATCTCGCACGCGCGGTTGAGCGCGGTGAGTTGTTGGGTATCGCCGCGGAAGTAGATCAGCCAGTACACACCCTTGCGCTGCCCGTTGATCGGGTACGCCAAGCGGCGTTCTTCCCACAGCCGGCTGACGACGATTTCGCCGCCGCCTTCGGTGATCAGTTTTTCAATCGATTGCGGAATCGCTTCACGATCCTTGGTGAAGCGATTGGCATCGAAAATAAACAGTCCTTCGTACACGCCCTGTCGCACGGCTACTTCTCCGGGTAAAGCGATGACCACGGCGATTGGATCCCCTTCAATCGTGTGGTTCGCGGTAAGTCTCTGCTTAGGTTATTCAGGTTTAACGCTAGTGTTGAATTGGTTCATCGCAGCGGCGAGGCCGCGGGTGGCCCAGCATTCGGCGGCGGCGGCCGCGTCGGCGAGGGTCACGTCGATTTCGCTTTGTTCGTTCGGTAAAAACTTCGCCAAAACGAACGACGCTGCATCTTTGCCTGCCGGCGGCGGGCCGATGCCAATCCGCAGGCGAGCGATCTCTTCCGTTCCCAACTGCCGCAGCGTGTCGGCGAGGCCGTTTTGGCCACCGGCCGATCCACTGGGGCGTAATCTTAACTGGCCGAGGCGCAAATTAAAATCATCGCACACGACCAGCACATCTGGCAGTTCCACCTTGTAGAACTGCACCACTTGGCGGATGGCTCCGCCGCTGCGGTTCATAAACGTTTGCGGCCAAACGAGTAACGCTCGCTCGCCCGCCAGACTCACTTCCGCAATTTGGCTTTCGAACTTCGCCCTAGGGGCGTCGGCCGAAAACTTTTTGGCAAGCTGGGTGAGTGTCTCGAACCCCACATTGTGGCGGGTTCGTTCGTACGCACTGCCCGGATTGCCCAGTCCAACAATGATTTTCATCGAGCCAAAGTTGGCCATCGAATTCAAGTCGGCACTGCCTACTTTTCTTCGCTCTCTTCTTCAGCTTCCTTGCGGCCGATCACTTCGGGTTCGCCAGGAGCGGCGGTCACGGCGGCGATGTCCGCATCGCCCGCGGCACGCACGCAGTGGACCACCATTTCGTCGGCGTCGGTCACAAACGCGGCGCCGGCCGGCAGGTCGTAAATGTCCTTAACCATCAGGGCGCCGCCGAGGTTCAGCTTCGAAACATCCACGTGCAGAAATTCGGGAATGTCGAACGGCGCGACTTCGATTTCAATTTCGGTCAGCACCTGCTCGACCACGCCCCCCTGATCGTGCCCAGGGGCTTCGCCCTTCAGCAGGACAGGGACTTCCACTTGCACGCGGTCGTCGGCGCTAACCCGCAAGAGATCAATGTGCAGCACTTCGCGGTGGAACGGGTCCCACGTCACTTCCTGCAGCAAAGCCTGACCCGAAGCGGCGCCTTCCAGGTCCACCAGCTTCGTGTGCTTGCGAAGCAAGGTCTTCATCGAATCGTACGAAAGCGACAGCGCCATCGCCGGCTCATTGTGGCCGTACAACACCGCGGGCATCCGACCCTCGCGGCGGAGCTTCAAATTATTGCGTGAGCCGACCTTCGGCCGGGCGTCGACGGGGAGCTTTTCCGATTTCATAACGCGTACTTTTCCATGCCATTTGCCGCCACGATCTTTACCCACCGGGGCAAGCGCACCCTCCCCGCTGGCCGACGGCAGGCCCAGGGAATCCCTGATTATGGCGGTTTTGGGTGCCAGCACAAGGGCCAAAAGTAGCCACTTTGTAGTAATGAGAATCCCGCGCAATTGCGCAGAATTTTCTGCCGCGAGGGGCGGTGAGCATTCCACCGATGTGCGGAAATCGCCTACAGTGGGGCGAAGGTCGAATGGGGGGCCTCGAGATTTTTGCAAATTCAGCGACGACAATTCAATCCAGCGGCGGAATTGGGAGAAAAAACGATGATTGTGGGTGTGCCGAAAGAGGTGAAAAGCGACGAATATCGGGTGGCGATGCTTCCGGTAGGCGTCGAGGAACTGGTCCGCCGGGGCCACCAGGTGCTGGTGGAGCGAGACGCGGGGGTCGGCTCTGGCTTGCCGGATTCTGACTACGAAGAGGCGGGCTGCGAGCTGGTCGATGGCCCGAAGGAAATCTTTGCGCGCGCCAACCTCATCGTGAAGGTGAAGGAACCGCAGCCGGAAGAGTGGCCGCTGATTCGGCCGGGGCAGATTCTGTTCACCTACTTTCACTTGGCGGCGAGTCGCGAGCTGACCGACGCGCTCCTCGCCACCGGCGCCACCTGCGCTGCCTACGAAACGCTGGCCGACGAGCAGGGCCGGCTACCGCTGCTCACGCCGATGAGCGAAGTCGCGGGACGGATGAGCATCCAGGAAGGCGCCAAGTATTTGGAGCGCCCGCAAATGGGCCGTGGCATTTTGCTCGGCGGCGTACCGGGCGTGGCGCCGGCGAACATTGTGATCCTCGGCGGCGGCGTGGTGGGCGCCAACGCGGCCCGCATCGCAGCGGGGTTCCAAGCGAACGTGGCGCTCTTGGACATCAACATGGACCGGTTGCGGTATCTCGACGACGTGATGCCGCCAAACGTCGACGTCCTCTTCAGCGACCGCCACACGATTCGCAAGCAGCTTGAACGGGCCGACCTGGTGGTGGGCGCGGTGCTCATCCCCGGCGCCAAAGCGCCGATGCTGGTGGAAGCGGCCGACCTGAAGAGGATGCAAACCGGCAGCGTGATTATCGACGTGGCCATCGACCAAGGGGGCTGCATCGCCACCAGCCGGCCCACTTCGCACGCCCACCCCACCTACATTGTGGACGATGTGGTCCACTACTGCGTGACCAACATGCCGGGCGCCGTGGGCCGCACCAGCACGTTCGCCCTGTGTAACGTGACGCTGCCGTACGTGATTGAAATCGCCCAACACGGCATCGACGCCGCGGCGAAGAAATCGAAACCGATCTCGCGGTCGATCAACCTGTACGCTGGGGCGGTGACGAACCGGCCAGTGGCGGAGACGTTTGGGCTGAAGTTTGATGAGCGGTTTGCGGTGTAGAAAAACTTCCTGAAAGCAAGGTTTGAGAACTCGACGTGATCAATCCATCTTCTGCGATTGCTAACCCATTTCAGTCACCCCAAACAGATTCTGGCAACAGCCGCGAGGTAATCCGCCTGGCTGAGAATCTCAAAAAGCTGAATGCAACGGATGGAGCCTTTTTCTCACTGTTGCGAATCAACGGTCGTAAGCTGCTGATTTCTTACGCGATTCAATTGCTATTAGGATTTGTCGCTTGGAAGACTGATTTTCGATTGCTGCAGATGATTTTTTCAGGGATGCTCACGGGCTCACTTGCCAAGGACATCGACTTCATTAAATCCGCATCTCGGAACTGGTCCGCAACTAAAGAAGTAATCGATTGGGATAAGGCCGAAAGACTTGCTGGATAGCGAACCGATATTAATGACCAACATTCCAGCAACAGTTAGTTGGCATCCGGACGGCTATCTCCGCCTGCTCGATCAAACCCGGCTCCCCGCGGAAACGGTGTACCTCGATTGCCGCACGGTGGAGGATGTGTGGCACGCGATCAAACGCCTCTCCGTGCGCGGCGCGCCGGCGATTGGCGTGGCGGCGGCGTATGGGGTGTGTCTTGCGACGAACAACAGCCGGGGAGCTACGCTCCGCGGAGTGCGGCGCGAAGTCAGTTTGCGTGGTGAGTCGCTCGCCGCGGAGCTTAGCTCCCCGGCTATTGACATGCAGCAGCAGTATCTTGAGGCGTGCGATTATTTGGCGACGAGTCGGCCGACGGCGGTGAATCTGTTTTGGGCGCTGGAGCGGATGCGCGGGGTGATGCGCGCTAAGCCGCAAGAGGCACTTGCAGCTGCGCTGCTCGCCGAAGCGCGGGCGATTCATGAGGAAGATCGTCAGCAGTGCGCGGCGATTGGGCGGCATGGGGCGGAGCTGTTCGCTGATCTGCCGGATGGCATGGGCATCCTCACGCACTGCAACACGGGGGCGCTGGCGACGGGCGGCGATGGCACTGCGCTCGCAGTGATTTTTGAACTGCACGCGCGGGGCCGCCGGCCGCAGGTGTTTGCCGATGAAACCCGGCCGCTGCTGCAAGGGGCACGGCTCACCATGTGGGAACTCGCCCAGCGTGACGTTAATTGCACGCTCATCTGCGATTCCATGGCGGCGCAGGTGATGCGCGAAGGACGCGTGCAGGCAGTGATCGTGGGCGCCGACCGGATTGCGGCCAACGGCGACGCAGCGAACAAAATCGGCACCTACAGCGTGGCGGTGAATGCCAAACACCACGGGATTCCGTTTTATGTGGCGGCGCCGACGACGACGTTTGACCTCGCGATCGCCAGCGGCGCGGAGATTCCGATTGAACAGCGCGCGGCGGAAGAAATCACGCATGGGTTCGGAAGCTCGACCGCGCCGCAGGGCGTGCGGGTTTACAACCCCGCGTTTGATGTCACGCCGGCGGAGTTGATTACGGGGATTATCACCGAACGCGGGGTGCAGCTCTTGTAGTACGGGACCGAAGTCCCGTACGAGCGAGTCGAGATCGAGATTCTTTTTTTCGCACGGGACTTCGGTCCCGTGCTACGGCGGAGCGCCGTCAGCCGCCACGAACACGCACTGCCGGCGAAAAACCTTATCGAACAACTCCACCTTGCGGCGGGCGGCCCACAGGTCAACCTCCGCGTTGCCGGTGGCGGCGATGGTGATCTCCACCCGCTCCGGAAACACTTCACACTTCAGGTCGCGCACCTGTTGCTGCTGCGTGCGATCGAGCGCGAGCGCCAATCGCACGAGCGCCGCCAGCTTGCCGACCCGTTGTTGATCGCGCGGCGGCAGGGCGGCGTAACCTTCGTGCTTCGCCTTCGGCGCGGATCCGCGATGGTAGCGGGCCACATTGGCGAGGATGCGCAGCTCCTGCCGCTCGAAACCGGGCAGCTCGCTATTGAGGATCAGCCGATAGCTGTGCTTGTGGTGCTGATCGAAATTGATGAGGTAGCCGCAGTTCGCCAGAATCGCGGCGGACTCGATCAACTCGCGGTCGGCGACATCCATCCCCAGCGGTTCGGCCAGTTGCTCAAGCAGCTTCCCGGCGAGCCACGCCACTTGCCGGGCATGGGGGAACTCGACACCGCAGCTTTGCGCAAACAGTTCGACCGCCGCGCGGCGTTCGGCCGGCGAAATCACGCTCGCTGGCTTGCGATCTTCCACCATCGTCAGCAGCACGCCGTCCCGCACGCCGCGGGTGTGAACCTGCACGGTGTTCACTTTGAGCCGCCGCATGAGGGCTTCGATCACCACCAGCCCGGCCACGATAATGTCGGCCCGCTTGGGGTTGAGCCCCGGCACCTTAGCCCGTTTTTCGAGCGACAGTTTGCCCAGGTCCTGCACCAAGTGATGCACCTCGGCATGGGTCACGCGGTACCCCCACAGCGATTCGCCCGGCTGCCCTTCGCGCGCCAGCAGAATCGCCGCGAGCGCCGTGAACGTGCCGCCACTGCCAAACAACAGCGCCGGCGTGAACGGCGGCTTCTTGATCGCTTTCTTCAGTTCTTGATCGACGTACTTCGCCGCCGCTTCTAGCTTCTCTGGACCGCAAACGTCAGTGAGCTGGCACTTCTCTGCAACACGTACGGCCCCCAGCCGTGTGGCGTAAACTTCGTCGATGTGCCCGCCGGAAGCGAGAATCACCTCAGTGCTGCCGCCGCCGATGTCGGCCACCGCAATTTGGCGGTTGGTGACATCGAACGCCCGCGAGACGCTCATGAACGCCAGCCGAGCCTCTTCCTCGGCGGAGATCACTTCGACTTCGAGCCCCAACTCGGCGCGAATTCGCGCACAAAACTCGGCGCCGTTAGTCGCGTCTCGCACCGCGCTGGTGGCAATGGCACGAATCTGCTCCACGCCATAACCCTCGGCCACCTTCAAAAACCCGCGGAGCGCGATGAGCGTCGCCTCCATCGCAGCGTCATCGAGTTTCCCGGTGGCGGTGATCGCCGCGGCGAGGCGGGTATTCTCGCGCTCTTCATCGAGGACCCGGTACCCGCTGGAGGTGACTTGCGCCACCACCACCCGCACGCTGTTGGACCCAATATCAATCGCCGCGATGCGCGGCTTCGAGACAAACAACTCTCCTTGGGCGAGTTCGCCCTGCCCTAGTTGGCCCTGCGGCAGGTCGGCGGTGGAAGGTTCAATACTCAAGCGAAATGCCTCGCGATCCATGCGGCAGAAAGACTTCCGCTATCATCGACTGCGGCTAAGACGATGTAAAGCGGCAAGAAAATGCAACTGACCAATTCACACGCCGAAATGACCGATAAAATCAGCCAGCTTGCAATTGGTCGTTTCGGCTTGGTGATTGGTCATTCACCCATGTACCCGCCGTGCTATGATTTAAGCGTCGAACCTTTTCACACTCGCAATGCTTGGAGGCCAGCGTGTCCGACCAGAATCCCACCATTGGCCAGTATCTCATCCAGCGGCTCACCGACTATGGCGTGGGGCACGTGTTCGGCATCCCGGGCGACTATGTGCTCAGCTTCTACACGCTGCTGGAACAGAGCCGGCTGGAAGCGGTCGGCTGCACGCGGGAGGATTGCGCCGGCTTCGCGGCAGACGCCTACGCGCGGGTCCACGGCATGGGCGCCTTGTGCGTGACGTACTGCGTGGGGGGCCTGAGCGTGTGCAACAGCATCGCGGGGGCGTACGCGGAAAAGTCGCCGGTGGTGATGATCACCGGTTCGCCCGGCCTTGGCGAGCGCAAACACAACCCGCTGCTGCACCACATGGTGCGTAACTGGCGCACGCAGTACGACGTGTTTGAAAAACTGTGCGTCGCGGTGACGGAGCTCGCCGATCCTACCACGGCCTTCCGTGAAATTGACCGCGTGCTCGCGGCTTGTAAACGCTACAGCCGGCCGGTGTACATCGAGATTCCGCGCGACATGGTGCATGTGGCGCCGAGCGAATCACCCAAATACGCTCAACCTGAAGTGCCGTGCGACAATCGCGCGCTCGCGGAAGCGGTGGAAGAAGCGGCCCGGCGGATCGAGTCGGCCAAACAACCGGTATTGCTCCTAGGCGTTGAGATTCACCGCTTTGGCCTGCAAGACCTAGCGCTCAAGCTGGCGGAAACGGCCGGCATCCCCATCGCGGCCACCATGCTCGGCAAAGGTGTCGTTGCCGAGAAGCACCCGCTCTACATGGGACTCTACAATGGCGCATTGGGCCAGCAGGAAATTACGCGCTACGTGGAAGCGAGCGATTGTGTCGTGCTGCTGGGCGCCTTCATGACCGACATTAACCTCGGCATCTACACTGCGGAGCTCGATGCCTCGAACTGCATCTACGCCACCAGCGAACAACTGCGCGTTCGGCATCACCACTATCACGACGTATCGCTGCACGACTTCCTGCGGGAACTGGTCGCCCGCGCACCCAAACCCAAGCACGCACTGCCGCCGGCGCCGACTGATTGGAACAAGGCGCCCTTCACGCTCGCCCCCGCCGAGCCGATTCGCATCACGCGGCTCATCGATCGGCTCGACGAACAACTCGACGGCCAAACCATCGTCATCGCCGACATTGGTGACGCGCTCTTCGCCTCGACCGAACTGACCACGCACGGCCGCACGGAGTTCATCAGCCCCGCTTACTACACCTCAATGGGCTTCGCCACGCCGGCGGCGCTCGGCGCCAGTGTCGCCCGCCCCGAAGCGCGGGTGGTGGCGATCGTCGGCGACGGCGCCTTCCAAATGACCGGCATGGAGCTATCGACCCTGGTCCGCCGCAACTCGCGGGCGATCGTCATTGTCCTCAACAACGGCGGCTACGGCACCGAACGCCTGCTGCACCCCGGCGAGTATAAATTCAACGACATCCACAATTGGAACTACCACCAACTCCCCGAAGTCCTGGGCGGCGGCGTGGGTTACGAAGTTCGCACCGAAGGAGAGTTCGACGCGGCGCTCAACACGGCGTGGAAATCATCGGGCCCGAGCATCATCCACGTCCACCTGCCGAAAGACGATTGCAGCTTGGCCCTCACACGATTGGGCGAACGGATGCAGCGGCAAGTCGTCGGCGGTTGAACCGGCGAGTTGACTGGGTGCCATGCCCACAGCCCGGGGTGGGAATGCTTTGATTCCGGCTCACATGCCCACCCCGGGCTGTGGGCATGGCACCCGGCGGAATTCGTTCTTCACGCGAACCCCGGCGCGTTACGAGCTGTCCCCCCAGCGAAGTTTCGGCCCAATTGCGGCCGGATTCCCCCCCGATTACACTGTGAGTTTCCCTCGTTCGGAGCAAAATCCGCTATGCGGCATGTCTTGTCGGCTTTGGTCCAAAACGTCCCTGGGGTGCTCGCGCACGTCGCCGGGATGCTCGCCTCACGCGGCTACAACATCGATAGTCTGGCCGTCGGCGAAACCGAACAGCCCGAGCTGTCGCGAATGACCTTCGTGGTGGTCGGCGACGACAACGTCCTCGAGCAGGTCCGCAAGCAACTCGAGAAAATCGTCACCGTCGTGCGGGTGGATGACATCGGCGCCAAGGACCACGTCGAGCGCGACCTGATGTTGCTGAAAGTCAAAGCCGAGCCCGGCACACGGACCGAGATTCACGAACTAGTGAAGATCTTCCGGGCGCGCATCGTGGACGTCGGCCCCGATGAGCTGATGATTGAGCTCTCCGGACAGGAGAAAAAAGTGATCGCCTTCATCGACATGATGCGCCCCTTCGGCATCATCGAACTGGTCCGCACCGGCCGCATCGCGATGGTCCGCTCGGTCACCCGCCCCCTCGGCAGCGGCGGCGTCAAACCCGCCGTCGGGTACGTGGCGAAGTAGGCTGTCGGCTCTCAGCCATCGGCTGTCGGCTCATCAGTTTTTCCAAATCCTAATTCCCAAATCCCCATTCCTCCCCCATGCCCGCCAAAATCTACTACGACAAAGACGCCGACCTCAAGCACCTCGCCGGCAAGACGGTCGCCATCATCGGCTACGGTTCGCAAGGCCACGCCCACGCGCAGAACCTGCGTGAAAGCGGCGTGAAGGTGGTGGTCGGCCAACGTCCCGGTGGCGCCAACTACGATTTGGCCAAGAGCCACGGTTTCGAGCCGGTGAGCGCCGCCGACGCCGCCAAGCAAGGCGATGTGATCAACATCTTGCTGCCGGACGAGTTGCAAGCGGACGTTTACAAGAACGACATCCTGCCGAATCTGAAGGCCGGTAAGATTTTGATGTGTTCGCACGGGTTCAACATTCATTTTGGCCTGATTGAACCGCCGAAAGGTGTGGACTTGCTGCTCGTGGCTCCCAAGGGCCCCGGCCACTTGGTGCGAAGCGAGTTCGTCGCCGGCGGCGGCGTGCCGAGCCTGATCGCCACCCGCAAAGCGGGTGCCTCGGCCAGCGATGATGACATGTCGGACGAATCGTCCGACGTCTTCAAGATCGGCATGGCGTACGCCAAGGGGATCGGCGGCACGCGGGGCGGGGTCATTCGCACCACCTTCGCCGAAGAGACCGAAACCGACCTGTTTGGCGAGCAAGCCGTGCTGTGCGGCGGGGCCGCCGAACTGGTGAAGGCCGGGTTTGAAACGCTGGTCGAAGCGGGCTACCAACCTGAAATGGCCTACTTCGAGTGCATGCACGAGCTCAAACTCATCGTGGACCTCTTCTACCAAGGAGGCCTCAGCTACATGCGGTACAGTGTCTCCAACACCGCCGAATACGGCGACTACCGCAGCGGCCCGCGGATTGTGACCGCCGAGACCAAAGCCGAAATGAAGCGGATCCTCGAAGACATCCGCTCCGGCCGCTTCGCCCGCGATTGGATGCTGGAGAACAAGGCCGGCGCCCCGATGTTCAAAGCCACCCGCCGCCGCGAACGCCAGCACCCCATCGAAAAAGTCGGCAAGCAGCTCCGCAAAATGATGAGCTGGATCACCGCTAAAGAAGTCGATTAGGGGCGAGGAGTCAGGGGGCACGAAAACCGTTAGCCGCGGGGCTTCTCCCCGCGCGTTGAAAATCACACCATGCTCCCAACCGCTTATTGCCTCCTCGCCGAGGCCGGCCTGCTCCGGCTCGATCCCCCCACGCGCGCCCGCGTGCTGATGGCGCTCTTGGGCATCATCCTGGTGGGCATGTTCCTGCTGGCGTTTGTGCTGATCGGCGCCCGCTGGGTCCGCCGCCTGCTGCGAATGCCGCCGCGCCCGTCACGCGTTACCACCCTGCCGAAACGCCCGCTCCTCCACTGGCGAGACCGCCGCGCTGAGAGCGGTGAGGTGAAGGGTGAAACGCTGTACGGCGGTGAAGAAGCGGGTGAGACCGTAAAGGATTAGCGATTCTACGCCCCAATTGTTCGCGAAGCGCTTTTGCCACTGAAGATTACAGGGGCATTCGCTGATCTTGATCCTGAAACGTCTGGTTAGACTCTGGGCCGACGATTCGTCGCCAATCTCTTTGCGATGCCATCGACCATGCTTCAAAGCGCTCATTGGCATCAAGCCCGATCAGGATCCATTCCCCGTCTACGTCGATCGGAACAGTGGCGTCTGGCTGGTACTCGCCGACGTAATACACCAGCTGCCAATTGCTAAACCAACTCCCCGCTGAAGGGCGACCAGGTCCGAGTAGAGTCTCAATCTCGGTTAACGAACGACCGGGAAGGTGATTCCGCACAAGATCGCGGATCATTAACTGCCGAGTCGAAGGCGAAACGAAAAGCTTGGTAAAGCACTTAGAAGGTGGGGCTTCACCCCGGCCTTTGTCCGAATACGCTTTCCACGAAGCCGCATCGAAGGCGATTTGCGGTTCTGCATATGCACAACATCGCCAATCGTGCGCAACGATAAAACACAGAATCAGGAACCCAGCCAGGATTGCGACGTAGATCGAAACGTACCACCGAACCCAACGCTTCACCATTTCGCAAGCTCCTGATTTCTTCAGGCACTAACGTCTCTCTTCGCAATCACCCCTTCAGCTTCTCAATCTCCGCCTTCGCCGCGGCGATGTCTTTCTGCAACTGGGTGACCTCCTGCGGGTCGTCCATTTGCGCTTTGGCGCCGGCGAGTTTCTTCTCGAAGTCCGCGATCTTCTTCCGCAGAACTTCTACGCGTTTTTTGGCTTTGGTGTCCATCAAGTATTCGCCTGTGATTTGAAAAGTTCGAATTAAGGGGTGTCGCTCGCGGCGGGTTCATCGGCAACGACCGAAATCTTGGGCGGCGCCTCGCTGCGAATCTCCCGCAGCACGGCGCCGAGTGCGAGAATTGCCACGCCCACCAGCGCGGCGAAGGTGGTCGCGGGCACAACCGCCCCGCGCATCTTTTGGGCCAGACTCGACCGCCCGGCCAGCAGCTCCGCCAGGAACATCAGCACCAGTCCTAACAGGAACTTCATGCCGAACAGCATGTGGTACAGCGGCGGCAACTGGACGGCGCCGATGTACCGCAGGAGGTTGTAGGTCCCACTCACGAGTAACAGCAGCGCTGAAATCCGCCCCGCCCAGCCCCACGCTTTGCGTCGCCCGGCGAAGAGCACCTGCTCGGCATCGCCGCCGCTGGCAAGAGCCGGGGCCAGCACCAACCGCACGTACAACAGGCCGCCGAGCAGCACCACGCCACTGCCCACGTGCAGTACGCGCGAAGTGACCGCTACCGCATCGATCGCCGCCATGGGGAGTAATTCGAACATGATTGGTTCTCAACCGAAGGAGGAAACGTCTAGCCGATAGTAGGCCGCTGGCTGCATTTCGTCTACCGAGCGTGTCCACACGGCGCCCTCACTCGTCGAGTGCCAAGCGCCGGGCCAAGTCCGTCGCTTCCTCGGCTGTTGCAATGAAGCCCAGTAGTTGGGCGTCACGAATTTGTTCGAGGCACTGCCCGAACTTCGGCCCCGGCGCGAGTCCCGCCGCGATCAAATCGGCGCCAGAGACCAGTGCCGGCGGATTCAGATCCGCCGCCGGCAGCGCTAGTTTCCCCACGCAGAACCGCGTCGCCGGATCGTCCGCCCCGTGCTTCGCCGTTTGCAGCGCTACCGCGGCGGGGCCCCACGGAGCGGCGAGCACCCGTTGCACCTGCGGCCATGGCCGCAGATGGGCATCCGCGATGACCGACGCCACCCTTAGCAGCCACGCGGTTTGCTCGCCTTCATCGCGCGTCCACCGCAGCCGAGTGGCGATCACAGTTGGATTGACTTCCACGGGCAACAGGGCAGCGAGCACCATCGCCGCCGCCGCATTTCCCAGCTCGCTCGCAATCCGCCGAGCTTCCGCCCGCGCGTGCGCAGAAAGCAGTGCGTACTCTGGCAACACCGCCGCCGCGAGTTGGGATTGCTCCAGTAGTTCGAGCGCCCGCGCTCGATTTTTATCCAGGAGCATCCGCTTCAGCTCCGCGCCGATGCGCTCAGCGCTCACTTGCGAAATCTCCGCCGCGTGAGTTTGAATCGCGGCCAGCGTGGCGCCGTCGAGCGCAAACTCCAGGGTTGCCGCGAAACGCACGGCCCGCAGCATTCGCAGTTTGTCTTCGGCAAAGCGCGCCGCCGGGTCGCCGATCGCGCGCACCACCTTCGCCGCTAAATCGGTCTGCCCGCCGACGTAGTCGATCACTTCCTTGGCTATCGGATCGAAGAAGAGCCCGTTGATCGTGAAATCGCGCCGCTGCGCGTCTTCCTCGGCCGAGGTGAACCGCACCGCGTCGGGCCGGCGGCCATCGCTGTAGGCGCCGTCACTGCGGAATGTGGCGACTTCGATCGGCGTCATTCCTTTCGGGCCCAATACGGTGATCACCCCGAATGACGCCCCAATAGCCAGCGTCCTGCGCACGCCGAACACCTCGCGCACTTGGTCCGGCAAGGCACTCGTCGCGACATCAAAATCCTTCGGCGCCGTGCCGAGTAGCTGATCCCGCACGCACCCCCCCGCGAAGAGCGCAGCGTGCCCCGCGGTGCGAAGTTTCCGCACCACCTCAACGGCGAACTCACGCTGGGCGTTTTTCATTACACTGCATTCTCTTCCGCGGCGCGGGCGGCGGCAATCGCACTTTCGATCATCGCCAGCGCCGCTGATCTCGCCGCGGGGTTCCAGGCGAACTCAAACTCCACTCCCGGCCGCAGGAAGTGCAGTGTCATGCCGGCCGGCGGTTCGCCGGTGGCCGCTTCCATTGCCAGAGCGTACACGGCCAGTTGCAGTTCGTATTTCTTCGCTTCCGCAGGGACTTCCGCCGCGGTCACTTGGTTCGTTTTGTAGTCGACAATCTGCCACCGCCCGTCCGGCAACAGGTAGGCGCCGTCGATATACCCAGAGAGCTGCGCGTGCGGCTCCGGCGCATCCGGCGGCCAGGCGAGCAAAAACTCCACTTCCCGTTCCACCTGCGGCGCCGCGGCGAGCGTTTGGTAGCGCGAACTCGCCACGAACCGCGTAAGCAACTGCGTCGCCAGCGCCGCGGTTTCATCCACGCTGCGGTTCACATGCAGCGGCGCTAATCGTTCGCACCACGCGGCGATCTCTTCCATGCCGCGCAGGGTCAGCCGTTCCAGTACCGCGTGGACCAGCGTCCCGAGTCCGCGCGGGTCGATGTCACCCGCCGTCGGTAACGCCACTTCGCGCCCTGCGAATTCGCTCCGCCGCCACAACTTGCCGGTCAGGCGTGAAACGGAAAACGCCCGCTGGCTGCCCACATCAATCGGCAGCGGAAACGCCGAACCTGGCAACTCTTGCGGCGCCGCGTCGCGAAGTTTTTCGAGCGCCTCGGTCAGCTTCACGCTTCGCGGCTGCTTGATGTCCAGCTCCGCCATCTTGCGCGAAGTGAAACTCGTCGGAATCGGCGCGAGCAAGGGGGCTTCGCTCTGTTGCCGACCGCTTGAAATGTCGAACTGCCGCGCGAGAACCTGTGTGAACGGCCCCTTAGGCTTATGCGGATCGGCGAGCGTCCCCGACAAAATCAAATGGTCCGCCGCCCGCGTGCAGGCGACGTAGAATAGCCGCAGCGTCTCGGCCTGCTCCGCTTGCTTTTCCACGGCGTTGTCCAAGTTGAGGCCAACTTTGGCTTCGCCGTCGCCCTTCACCAGCGGGCCCAGTGTCGGGCTGAACACCACCGCATCGCTGCGATTTTGTTTCGGCGACTCAAGGTCGGCGACCACCACCACGGGAAACTCCAGGCCCTTCGAACCGTGAATCGTCATCAGCCGCACCACATCATCGGCGCTGGAAACGGTGGCGGCTTGCGCTTCCTTCGGTTCACGGGCGGTGAACTCGCCCAACTGCCGGATGAACGTCGCCAAACTGCCCCCCGCCGCATCGCTCCGCCGCGCTTGCTCGACGAGCTTGCGCACGTTCGCTAACTTGCGCTCGCCGAGGAACTCCGCCAGTAGCGCCGCGTCGTACCCCGTGCGGGCGAAGGCCAACTCCAACAGCGCCGGCGTCGAAAGCCGCGGCGCCGCGTGACGCAATTCCCTCAGCACTTCGCGCGCCGCTTCGGTGCGTGCGCGGTCCACCGGTTCGGCGATCCGATCGAGTCTTCCGCGTGCCAGCCCCGCGTTCAAATTTCCTTCAAGTCCGCTAATCGCCAGCAGCGTTTCATCGCGCAGGCCGAAGAAGGGCGAACGCAACACGCCCGCCAGTGCGATATCATCGCACGTTGAAGTCACCGCCCGCAGCAAGTGCAGCACGTCGTACACTTCCTGCTGCGAATAAAACGCCCGCCCGGCCACGGTGTAAAACGGCAGCTCCGCCGCCCGCAGCGCCTGCTCGTAGAGATGCACGTTCGAAAACGCGCGGAACAGAATCGCCACATCCCCCGGCCGTACGGCGCGAAGTTGTTTGGTATCGGCGTCCACCACCAGCGGCTGCTCGCTATCGATCAACTCCCGCAGCCGCGCGGCGATGGTCAGCGCCTCCGCCCGCCGATTCGCATCCGCTGCACCCGCTTCCCTGCCCGGCGGTCCATCGGAGCGGGTCGTCCACAAGAACTCGACATTCGCCTCACTTGCCGCCGCCCGTGCCGCGTGCAACGGTTGGTAATGCGCGCCGAACTCCGGGGCGAACAGCGCGTTGACGAATTGAATCACGCCCGGCTGGCTGCGGAAGTTAGTCGCCAACGGCAACCGCCCTGCGGGCGGCACGCGCGACTGGAGCGCACGGAACACTTCCGGCTCCGCTCCCCGGAAGCGGTAGATCGACTGCTTAAAATCGCCGACGAAAAACAGCCGTCCCGCGTCGAACCCCTCGCCCACCAGCGCCAACACCAAGTCCACCTGCGCCTGGCTGGTGTCCTGAAACTCATCGACCACCAGCAGCCGAATCCGCCCCGCTTGCTCCTGCCGCACATCGGCCAGCGGTTCTTCGGTCAGCACCCGCCGCGCGAAGGCCGAGAGGTCCGCAAAGTCGAGCGCACTCCGCTGGCGCTTCGCCGCTTGATACGCCTCCGCCACCCGCGCCGCGAGCTTAAGCAGCTTCACGCCGCGCTCCGCGGCGACTTGCCAACCAGACTGATCGGCGAGTGGCCCCGCCTCTTCGAGAATCGTCACCACATCGCGGCAGGTGTCTGTGAACACTTTGCGGTCTGCGTCGCTGGGCCAATCCTCCTTTTTCCAACGATGTTTTCTCCCGTCTCGTTGCTTGCAAGCCGGCAGCAGGGCAGCTACCAGCGGAGCGAAATCATCGGCGGTCTCCCACTGGTCAATCAGCACGCTCAATTTCGCAAGCAGTTCAGCGAAGCCTTCCGTTTTTGGCACGGCGTTCGGAATTACCGCCGCAAGTGCCGGCAGAAATCCGCCCGCGTTGATCAGTTCGACCGCCGGCTGAACCACCGTCGTTTGCAGATGCTGCCGCCAGCACACTAGGCACTCTGTCTCGTCGCGCGAAAGCCACTCTGCGAACGCCGGCTCGTGCTGATGCTCCGCCAGTTCCATCACCGCACCGCGCAGCCCGCCGAGCGACAGCGCCACCGCCAGCTCAATCGCGTCGGCTTCTTCCGCTTGCAGCGCCCCTCGCAGCACGTCGTCGGCAACTTCGCTCAGCAGCACCGGCGCCGCGGCGGCGTCAAGCACCTCGAAGTTCGGATCAATCCCCAACCGCGGCGCCGCTTGCCGCACTAAAGTTTGGCAGAACGAATCGATCGTGCTGATCCGCGCGGCATCGAGACTGCGAATCAGCCGCAGCCAGTAATCCCCTTCGTCGGGCGTCGCCGCGCTCTGCATCCTGGCAAAGCACTTGTGGCGAATCCGCTCTCGCATCTCCCGCGCGGCAGCGTTGGTGAACGTGATCGCCACCACTTCGTCCAGCCGCTGTGGAATTTCCGGGGCCTCCCCCGGCGGCAGGTGAGCCAAGTACCGCTCCGTCAGCACGAACGTCTTGCCGCACCCAGCGCCCGCGTCGAGCGCAATCGACACTCCACGCTTACTGATCGCCTCGGCCTGCTCGGGGGTGTAACTCGGCTGCGTCATGCCGCGCCCTCCGCCGAATCGTCCGTATCCTCATCCCCGGCTGGCGCCTTGCCGATCGCGCGCACTTGCTGGATGCCGCAGACCCGCGAAAACTCGCAGTGGCTGGTGCATTTCTTGTCCTGGCTGACGACTTGAAACTTCCCCGCTCGCACCCCGCGCGCCGCAATCAGCGCCTGGCTCTTCGCATGCTCGACAATTTCCTGCCAGCCACTGGTGGGCGCCACGCCACTGTCCGTAACGTCCGCCGCCGTTTTGAACGCCTTCGGCAAGAACTTATCCGCCTTCACGTACCAGTAACCCACTGCCAGAGGCTGCGCATTCTGCTGCGACAAGAGCTGCGCCTCCACCGCCAGCGCGTAGAGGATGGGTTGCAGCTTCAAGCCGCTCGCGATCTCTTCATCCTTCAACTGCGATTCTTTCCCGGTCTTGTAATCGACGACCGAAAAAACTTGCTGGGAGCCAACTCGGCCGACATCAATCCGGTCGATTCGCCCGGTCAGCCGAATGACCTCATCCCCCACCACCAGCACGAACGGCTCGTCGGTCGAGAGCGGATCGGTCACTTCGCTTTCATACTTCCGCCGCGGGCCAAACCGCACTTCGTAGTGTTGCGGCGTGAGGGGCACCGACAGCTTGCGCCACTGCTCATCGTAAGCGGCAAGCTGCGAGTGATAATTCTTCGCCCACGCGATTGCCTGCTGATGCTCGATCTCTGTGAAGACCCGCTCGTGCGGCGGTTGCCCGTGCGGGTCAAACGCCTCGCGCAGCGATTGCGCCAACAGTTCCCGAAACTCCTCGGCCGGCAAATCGGAATGGGCCACCGCCACGCCCAGCCGCGCCGAGAGCCGCTGATGCAGCCTCAGCAGCGCATCGTGCATCAAGGCGCCGCGGCGGCGAAAATCGGCGTCAAAATCCAGTTCATAATTTTCCCGCAACTTCAAAACCTGCTTGGCAAAGAACTTGAACGGGCAAAGCGCGTACGTTTCCAGTTGGCTGGCGCTCCACAAATACTCGGGCCCATATTCCTGGGCGAGCTTCGCCACCAGCCCCGGCGAAGTCACCACCCCTTCGTACGGCCCGCAGACATCGCCACTCGACCGCGCGGCGATCGCCTCCAAACTCGCCAGCAGATTCCGCCCCCCCTTCGCCGTCCGCGGGTCAACCACCACCCCCGCCAGCAGCGCGTCTTCCGTAGCACGGGACGCCGCTCTTTGTGGGCCAGGGCCCGTGCGCCCGGCCGTCGTCTTGAGCAACTCCCGCACACTTCCTTGCCGAAGCTCCGCCACTGACAACGGCCCCCCTTCCACAATCGCCGGCGCGAGCGACGGCCCCGCCCTCCGCAAACTCACCGGCGCGAACAGCCGTTCCAACTCCTCGACATACGGACTCGGCGACAACGTCTGCGCCGCCTCATCGAGCGCCGCATACGACAGCGTTAGCGACTGCACCGGCGCCGAAACAAGTTCGTGGAACAATGCCATCCCCGCCGATTCACTCCGTAGCGCAACGAACTCACTCGGCAATAGCGACTGCGGCCGCGGTGTGGCGAACGACCGTTCGCTCACCCCCATCACCACTAGGTGCTCGCAGGGCAGCGACCGCGCTTGCTCGGTCGAAACCAGCCGCACGCACCCCTCTTCGGCCCGCGGCGCGCCGAGTGGTTCGCGCAGCGCCCACCGCTCGACCAATGTCGTGATTTGGAGTAGCGAAAGCTTAGTCTCGCCCCTCTTCCGGCGATCGTGCCGCCACCGATCCAACCGCGCGATGCCGGCCAGCAGTTCTTCCAGTTGCTCGAGCGCCGGCGAGCTTTCCTCCCCCGCCGCTCCCAGCTCCGCCGCGAGTCGAACCAGTGCCGTGTGCCACTGGAGCGCCGTCTCCGAGGTCGGCAACCGATCAACCGCCGCGGCGATTGTTTGCAACACTTCCAGCGCCACGGCGATATCGTTCCGCACCAACTCCGTTGATTCCTCGGGAGCTTCGTCCACCGCCTGCCAGTTCCGTTGTGCCGTAAGCGCTTCCAGCAGTGGCTTACGCCCCGCCGCCAGTTGCAACTTTCGCACCGCGTACTCCGCTGCACTCGCCGGGGTCGCGTACCCGCGCGGCGCCGGACCAGCGGCCAGCACAGCCAGCGCCGGATCACTCAACACCGTCAGCACATCGCTCCGCCGCCAATCATCCCGCACGAGTTTCAACAGCGCCAGCAGCGACTTCACCACCGGCGCCTCCCCCAAGAGCGGCCCGCGCGGCGAAGTGAGCGGGATTCCATACTCCGCGAATACGTCCCGCACGCGCGCCGCCTCGCTCGCCAAACTGGCATGCGCGATCAGCACCTCTTCCGGCTTCGTCCGACCAGCCAGCAACAATTGCTTCACCCGCCGCGCGATCTGCACCGCTTCATCCTGCGCGCTGGCCGCGGCGATGATTTCGATCTGCTCCCGCGCCGCCGACGCTACATTGGCAGGCGCTGATAATTGCCGCCGCGGATCGAGGAACAGTTGCGTGCGAATCCACGCCGCAACCCGGGAGGACGACGCTCCGCGGAGCCCGTCAGGTTCGATTGCCGCTTGCGGCGTAGCGCGTGCCTTTATGGATTGGCTCCGCGGAGCGTCGCCCTCCCACGCACGCAACCGCTCCCGCAGCCGCCGCAATAACCCAAACGCTTCCCCCCCCGAATCCAACTCCTCCGGCAGCGCATCAATCAGCACCACCAACCGCTCCGCATGTCGCGCGATCGCCGCATAGAACGTGAGCTCCGCATTTGTCGGCTCGCGCAGCCCCTCGACCACTATCAGCTTTGCCCCGCCGACAATCGGCGGCATGTCGGTCGCCAGCACGTCACACGCCAGCCGCCACTGCTGCGCCTCATCCGCCAACTGATGCTTTTCCATCACCGCTCGGTACTGCTCGAACAGCTTGCCGACGATGGCGCCCTGCGCTCCGCTGGCTTTGAGCCCGGCGAAAAGAGATCTGACCCCTTTATGATCTTCAAGCTCCGCAAAAGCGCCGCTGAGCAGTTCAGTGAGCCCGTGCGAATCGGCAATCGCCGAGAGCGGCCCAAGCTCGTCCTTCCTCGCCGCTGCCGCGACCAACTCGGCGATGAGAATTTCGGCCTGCCGCCGATCCACCGGATGGGCAATCTTGGAACTCGCCCCCGCTAGCGCCGTGACCAACTGCCGCGCCGTTCGGACACCGGGCCACAGCACCCCGCCACCGCCCCGCAAAATCTGCCGCCGCCGCCCTGCCGCCACCAAGGCGTTCGGCGCGAGCCAATGCACCGTTGGCCGCAAAGACCTCCCCGCACGTCCCAATTCCGCCCGAAACTCCCCCACCAGCCTTGTATCGCGCTCCGAATGCGGCAACCCGTAGATAAGTTTGATAGCCACGGCTAATGCGGAGTACGGAGATCGGAATGCGGAATCCCTGCATTTTACCCGTTCCTACCGCCAACCGTTAGCCGCGACGCGCCAGCGGAGCGCGTGCCCCCAACTCCATATTCCGACTTCCGCATCCAAAGTGATTGACAATCTTCCCCCCTTGCGGCTACACTAACGCCAGTGCTGGCAAGGGGTTCCGACCCAGAGCACAGCATGCGGGGCGCTTGAACGACGAGTTGATGGACGGAACAAAAGCTGGCAGGCGTTTGCTGGGTATGCCCTCATTCGCCCTCTCTTCTGTACTCTTCCAGCAATATCTGGCACTCGCTTCGCCGAATCTCCATTAGCCGCCAGGCTTTAGCCCATTCACAGGGTACCCCGGACGGCTGGTGCGACAAGCGACAACTACCTCAGCGACCAAGTGACGGTGCGGGGCGTTAGCGATTGTTAACGCAACACCCGGTGGGAGATTTCTCGCCGCTATTATCCTCCCCGCAGCCGCCGCATTTCCTCATTCGCGTTTTATTTTTTTCTTCCCTGTTTTACTGTTTGGAGGTGTCCTATGAGAACGCAATCGCGTTCCCTA
The DNA here is from genome assembly GCA_022841705.1 of Pirellulales bacterium. Lineage (GTDB taxonomy): Bacteria > Planctomycetota > Planctomycetia > Pirellulales > Lacipirellulaceae. The sequence continues at coordinate 260,366 of JALHQZ010000001.1, read as the reverse complement.
CGAGGGTTTACCCTCGTAGAACTGCTGGTGGTCATTGCGATCATCGGCATCCTGGTAGCCCTGTTGCTACCAGCCGTTCAGGCCGCGCGTGAGGCGGCCCGGCGTAACCAGTGCTTGAATCAGCAGAAGCAGTTGGCCTTGGCCCTGCACAATTGCCACGACACGCGGCAAGCCTTTCCGCTGGCGAGCACCAATCCGTGGGGTAATGCTGGACAAGGTTCGGTGATTGGCTCGGGGAATGCGACTTCACCCGCGAACGCCGCGGTGACTGCCGCGCAACGCGCCACCCGTGACGGTTACAGTTGGATCGTCCAACTGCTGCCATTCATGGAAGAGAACGCACTTTACGACAAGCTGCAGCAGGCTTCGGTGAAGCTGACCGCCGATGCCTTCTGCCGCAACAACACGCAAGATGGTTCTGCCACAACTACGGGCAGCAACACCAATCCCTACATCTGGGAAGCGAAGATTCCGGTGCTATTGTGCCCCAGCTTTCCGGGTGATGAAACGACCTCCGTCACCGGCGGTAACTTGGCCGCCACTGATGACGGCATCGCTGCCGGCAACTACGTGGCTCTTGCCGCCACGCACTACGGCGGCGCGGCGACAGCTCCTACCTCCCTCGTGACAAGGGCAGCGGCTGGTGCTCCAACCGCTCACGCTACGGACTGCAATTCATCGGCCTATTGCGGCAACGGGATGATTGTATTCCCCGGAGTTGTTGGCACGCAGGTGACCAAAACCGGTCTCAACATGCGTAGCATGAGCGATGGTACTTCAAAGACCGTGGTTTTCAGCGAATCGCGTGAGCAGAACCACAACTCTTGGTACAGCGGCTTGGCCACGTACGTCGTTGGGGTTAACCCGAATCGCACCGCCGCTGGTGGTGTCGAGGCCCAACCAGCCCGCAATACGATTGCCAACTCGGCCAATCCGACCGCGTTTAGCTGGAACAACACGGCGGCCTTCTTGGCCCTGAATCAAGGGACCGACAAGTCGGGCACCACTGGCACCCCCCCGCCGAATACGCTGTGGTACTGCCAAAACGCCAACATGTACGCCCGGCACTCGACCGGTCTCACACCGCCTGAACGCCGCTGGGGACCCTCCGGCGCTCACCCGGGCGTGGTGATCCACGGTTACGGTGACGGCCACGCGAAGCCTGTGAAGCAGGACATCGATGGCAACACCTACCTCTGGCTCATCACCCGCGCTGGCCGCGAAGTGGTGCCGGAAGAAGGCTGATTCGCGTAATCGAGTTCGTGTTACAACCGACACCGCCGCGGCGAACAAGTTTCGCCGCGGCGGTTTTTTTGCGAGGCGTGATTTCACATTGTCAAGTTGAATTCGTAGCCACCCCTACCGCGCGGCCACAAATTCGCCTTGTCAACCCCGTTATCGGGTGGCCTTTTACGAATGTTTCACGTGAAACAATCCACGGTGGGACGGACGGCTAGCCGCGACGCTATAGCGGAGTGTCCTTTCAGATTGTTTCACGTGAAACATTTTTACATAGCACGGGACCGAAGTCCCGTGCGGATAAGTTGGCGCTACATCGCACGGGACTACGGTCCCGTGCTACCAAAACAGCTCCCGCCGACAAATTGTTTCACGTGGAACAATTTGTCGGCGGATGCGCTAATCCGCCTTTTCGACCGTGGCATGCATGGCGCCTTTGCAATCGGCCATCCGCTCGTCGGCGCCGAAGGCGATGATTTGGTCCCGCTTCAACTCGGCATGTTCCAGCGTAGTGGTCAGCACCACGGCTTTGCCCTGCTTATCAACCGTGGTCGCCAACTGATGGCACTGGGCCGGCGGATGGCCGAATAAGTCGCGGAGCATCAGTTCCACATACTCGTACGTGTGTTGGTCGCTATCCCATAGCACCACATTGTACCGCGGAACTTTGCGCTTCTGCTTGGCGTCCTGTGGCGATTTTTTTGGCCGGACGATCGTCTCGACCGGCGGTTCAGCGGTGGCGGTTTGATCGGACATCTTCGTGGGGCAGACTTTCCAGTCTGCCATTTGATCTTTGAGTCTCTCAGCGGCTCGTCAGACTAGAAAGTCTGACCCACCGCGAATTATATTGCAAAGCTCGACCAAATCGCAACAAATTCTTACCGACCAAGAATGGCCACCCCTGCTCCAATGAAAACCGCTGCCACGCCGACTGAACGTGAATCCCAAGCCGAAGCGGAACTCATGGAACTGCTGCGGATTCCGTCCGTAAGCGCTGATTCCAAGCATTCGGCCGATGTTCGCCACGCGGCCGAGTGGGTGGCCAAAAAATTCGCCGCGATGGGCCTCAAGCCGGAAATCATCGCCACGCCCGGCCATCCGCTGGTTTACGCTGAAACGCCGGCTGTGCCGGGTAAGCCAATCGCCTTGGTTTATGGCCATTACGACGTTCAGCCGCCCGATCCGCTGGCCGAATGGATCACCCCGCCGTTTGAGCCCACAGTCAGAAATGGCGCCGTTTTCGCACGGGGCGCCACCGATGACAAAGGCCAAATGCTGACCCACCTGCAAAGCGTAGCGGCGGTCTTGGCCGCTCAGGGAAAGTTGCCGCTGCAAGTGAAATTTCTGATTGAAGGCGAAGAAGAAGTTGGCAGCCCCAATTTAGGGCCGTTCATCGCCGCGAATCTCGACAAGCTCGCCTGCGATGTGATCGTGGTGAGCGATAGTTCCCAATTCGCCCCCGGGGTCCCAGCCGTAACTTACGGCCTGCGCGGGATTGCGTACTACGAACTTCGCCTCTGCGGCCCGAAACAAGATTTGCACTCGGGTACATTCGGCGGCGGCGTGACGAACCCGGCCAACGTGCTCGCGAAGTTGCTGGCAAGTTTGGTCGACGAACAGGGCCGAATCCGCGTGCCTGGATTTTATGACGACGTAGTGCCACTTTCAGGCCGCGAACGTGAAGAGTTCGCCCGCTTGCCGTTCAGCGATGCCAAGTTTGCGGCCCAACTGGGCGTCAATGGCTTCAGCGGCGAAGTGGGTTACGCAACGCTCGAACGCCGTTGGGCTCGGCCGACGTGCGACATCAACGGCCTCTGGAGCGGGTACCAAGGCGAAGGCGCCAAGACGGTATTGCCGGCCAAAGCGGGCGCCAAGTTCAGCTTCCGCCTTGTGCCCAAACAAGACCCACACCAATTGACGGAAAACCTTCAGCAGTATCTCGAAGCCCAATTGCCGCCGGGCGTGACGATGGAACTGATTGATTTCCACGGCGCACCGGGCGTGGTGTTTCCACTCGAGAGCAAGTATCTCGAAGCCGCCGCCAATGCCATCGAGCAAGGCTTCGGCAAACGGCCGGTGTTCATTCGCGAAGGAGGTTCGATTCCCATTGTCGGCACCTTCGTCCGCGAGCTGGGCGCCGAGGTGTTACTGTTGGGTTGGGGTCTCGACGACGACAACACCCATAGCCCCAACGAAAAGTTCTGCCTAGCCGACTACCACCGCGGAACCCGCGCCAGCGTCGCGCTATGGGATGAACTGGCGAAAACTTCGTAGCACGGGACCGAAGTCCCGTGCGGAAAATCGGTGCAATGCGCACGGGACTTCGGTCCCGTGCTACCTTAATCTACTCATCGTGCGAACCAAGTCGCGGGCCAGCGGTTCGAGCTCGCCGAAGTGCTTTTGGAACATCGCTATTCGCTCGTCCGGCGTGAATTCGGCAAGCGGTTCGAGACTTGCCAGCTCTTTCACGTACGCGGTGTATTCCTGGCGATGGTAGCGGATTAAGTAGTAAGTCAACGCCCAAGCATCGGCGTAAGCATCAATCGCCGAGCGCGGATCGCGCAGGCGGCGGTCATCGGCGAGCAGTGAAGCGAGCCGAGCGGTGTTCCACTGCGGCAGGTTTTCGCGGAAGGTCGCCATGCGCAGATGATTGATCTTGCCGATTCCGCGCCAACCTCGCGCGCCGTTGGGATCGGGCGCCTCGAAGTAAATCGCCAGTCCTTCCGCAAACCACAGCGGCAAGTTCGAATAGCGCTTGAGCAGTCCGCAGTTGAAACTGACTTGGTGGGTTGCTTCATGCACGATCGTCGCCACCAGCGGCGCCGCAGCCGGTTGGGCCAGCATCCGACCGATATCGCGGCGATCGGACCGGGCGCCACGGAGCGCGTCGCTCCCCGTGATGTCGTACATGATGACGCGGTTCGACTTCAAACTGTAAAAGCCCACCACGTTGGCGGCGCCGGCGCCAAGTTCGCTCCGCGCAGCAGCGGCGTAGTCGTTCACATCGCGGAAGATCACCACGGCCAGCGGGAATTCCGGCTCGGAAAGTTCGAGCTTCGCCTTGCTCCAGTAATTGGTGAACGCGCGATAGAGACCTTCGAGCAGCGAACTGGTCCACTCGGCGTACTCACGCGACGTGTCGTAACACACCACATAATGCTCGGTCGTATGAATGCGAAACCCCTCGGGCGCTTCGGCGAGCAGCGCTTCGCCCATTGCTTCGGGCGTGAGCGGCGCGAACGTTTCACTGTTCGACGTGCGCGACTGAACCTGATCGGCGGGCAGGACGTATCGCCCCCCGGCGATTGTTTCCAAGAACATTCCGCCGGCGCTATCGCGCTTTAGCGCTCGGCCGACCAAAGTTTCCGTCTCTCCGTCGACCGTGGCGACGACGGTTTCAATTCCTTCAGCCATTCGCGCGCAAGCGCCGCTGAGCAGGACGAGAAGCGCTAGAATGCGGGCGAGATTCGTCACGAGATTTTGGTGCAATGATCCGCCTGGTCGCTTCGGAAGTACGCTCTTTCTTTATCGTAGCAACTTCTCGCTCAAGAAACATGGTTGCGAGACTTGAATTTCCGCTTGCATCGATGGTAACGATTTTTCCCGTTGTCCTGCGATGGGCATCGGCGGTGATCAAGCGGTTTTCTGAGCTAGGTTTGAATAGCGCAGTGGTCCGTGGCCGTGGCGGACCGGTTTGGTCTTGGCGATTAAATTGGTCTCGATAATGTCTTCAAATCGCGCTCACCGCCGGTTGGGCTTTTCGCTGATTGAGCTGCTGCTGGTGATCACGATCCTCGGCATCCTTGCCGCGCTGGTAATTCCGCGAATTCAGGCGCCCTCCGACACGGCCAAAGTGAAGGTCCGGGAACACCAAATTGCGGAACTGAACACCCTCATCGAAACCTACTACGTGCAGGTGGGTTCTTGGCCGACGGCGCTCACCGATCTCGTGCCGAACTATCTGCCCGATGGCGTGCCGGTGGATCCCTCCGGCGGAAGCTATAGCATCAACGGCACGTCGCACCGCGTGGATTACACGCCTTAGTTGGCGTTTGAGCCGGATTGCAGTCGCAAATCCGCGGAGCGGCAAGAAAGCGCGAACGGGATCACCGGCTTTTGCGGCGATGATTCTCGCCGGGGGCCGGATCGGTTACAATTCCCCGGGCGATTGGTGTTTCTACCCGGGGGTCAAGAAGCCGTGGATTCATTTGACGATCGTCTTAGCCAAATCCAGACGATGTGGTCGATCGTCCGGCAGGCGCACAATCCTGAAACAAACGACTTCCAGCAGGCGCAGCGCGAGCTGCTGAACCGTTACGGCGGCGCCGTCAGGCGCTATGCGCTCGCGGCGCTGCGGAACGAAGAAGCGGCGGACGATGTGTTTCAAGAGTTCGCGCTGCGGTTCGTCCGCGGAGATTTTGGTAAGGCGAATCCGGACAAGGGGCGCTTCCGCAGTTTTGTCAAGACGACGATTTATCACCTCATTGTCGATCAACAGCGCAAGGCAAAGAAGCACGCAAGGGCGACGCCGTTTCGCTCGAACACGCCGGAACCAGCAGCGCCCACGGAAGAACAGCATGGTGAATTGTTCACTCAAAGCTGGCGCGATGATTTACTAGCCCGCACGTGGACGCGGCTTGAACAAGAGCAAGCACGCAGCGGCAAGCCATACCACACGGCGCTGCGGTGCCGAGTCGAGTTCCCCGACTTGCGCTCGCCCGAACTGGCCGAGAAACTTTCGCAGCGATTGGGTAAGCCGATGAACGCCGGCGCGGCGCGAGTGCTGTTGCATCGGGCGCGGGAATCATTTGCGGAGTTCCTGCTCGAAGAAGTGGCGCACTCGCTACCGAATGCGGACCGCGAATCGCTGCAGCAGGAACTGATCGACCTGAATCTGTACGAGTACTGCCGGCCAGCCTTTGAGCAGCGGGACGAAGAGTAGCCGGAGGCGCGCATGGCAACAGGACCTGCTGAAACACGCACGCCGACTTCTGGCCACAAGCCGATCGACGCTGAGGGTTCGCCGGCGCCAAGCAAGACCGAAGATCAGCGCCAAGCCGAGACGACGCACTTCGAGCCGGTGCCGCCCAACAGCAACTCGCCGTGGAGTGATGTTCGGCAAATGAGCGACGTTGTTCCGGCAAGTGATGTGGCCCTGGCGAGCGACGTGCAACTGGCCAGCGAATCGTTTGCCGATCTCACGGGCGGCGCTTGGCCAACCGGCCAGGCGCCGAGTTGTCCTTTGGCCGCGGCAGCAGAGCCGAAAAAGAAATCGTTCGATCCGACGCCGCTGAACCCCGGCGATGTGATTGATGACTTTGAAATCCTCAGCGTGCTGGGCGCCGGCGCGTTTGGGGTGGTGTACCTCGCGCGGCAGATGTCGCTCGATCGCCGCGTGGCGCTCAAGGTTGCGGCGAACCAGGGAAGCGAAGGCCGCACGATGGCCCGGCTCGAACACCGGCACATTGTGCAGGTGTATTCGGAATGCGTCGATCCCTCGGGCACGCAGCGATTGCTCTGTATGCAACTTGTGCCGGGGGCTTCGCTGCAAGCGGTCTCGGAAGATTTGTCGCTCTTGCGCGAAGTGAAGGGTTATTGGAACGGGGCCGATTATCTGGCAGCGATTGATGCCCGCGCGAGACTCGACGACACGCTCGACAGCATGGCGCTGCGGGATCGCGATCGACTGGCGCAGTCCGACGATATCGAGACGGCGGCGTGGGTGGGCGCTCGGCTGGCTGATGCGCTCGACTTCGCCCATCGCCACGGCGTGCTCCATCGCGACATCAAACCAGCCAATATTCTGGTTGATCGCTACGGCCGGCCGTATCTGGCGGACTTCAACATTGCCTATCGCGGGTTCGATGAGAGCGCGTCGGCCGAAGACACCTTTGGCGGCACGCTGGCCTACATGGCGCCCGAGCATTTAGAGGCGTTTCATCCGCAACACGCGGCTCGGGCGGGGGATATTGATGGCCGGGCCGATTTGTATTCGCTGGCGCTTGTGATTTACGAATTGCTTAATGGCCGCTCGCCGTTCAAGTTCCCGAAGCGCGGCGCGGAGCGACTCGAGTACATTTCGCAACTCGCCGATATCCGCCGCACTTCGCCGCCGCCGCTCACGGTCGGCGAAAGCGGACCGCGGAAATCTCTGGAACAAGTTCTGGCCCGAGCGCTTGCGCCGGAGCCCGCCGAGCGCTACGCGACGGGTGAGCAACTCGCCGCGGCGCTGGATGGGTGTTGTGAACTGCGTCAAGCGGAACGACGATTGCCGAAACCAGGATGGCTCACCAAGCGCGCCTTGTTGCGGCCGATTTTGTGGGTAATCCTGCTGGCGCTTGCGCCGCAGTTCATCGGCAGCGCAGTCAACATTAGTTACAACACCATCGAGATTGTTACGAAACTACTCTCCCCGGCGCAGCTGAAAGTGTTTCCGCGCGTGGTGCTCGTTTACAATAGCATCGTGTATCCCTTCGCGGCGGTCGCAGGGTACTTTATTCTCGCGCCGATCTTGCGCGATTGGCGACGGTTGAGCGGCGGCGAACGCCTGAGCATTAATGAGGCGGCCGCCGCACGGCGACGCGCTTTGCGCGTGCCGGTGTGGCTACTACTCTTAGCGGCGGTGGGGTGGCTCCCCGGCGGAATCTTTTTTCCGGCCGCACTCCACTATTGGGCGGGACCGCTGACCGACTCCAGCGTGTTCTATCATTTCCTGGCCTCCTTCACATTGTCGGGTTTGATCGCGGCGGCCTACTCATTTTTGGGACTTGAAGCACTCACGCTGCGGGTGCTATATCCGAAACTGTGGGCCGACCCGACCGGCTTCCAGCAAATCGCCCACGAAGAATTGTGCTGCACGCGGTTGCGGCTGCGAATCATTCAATGGCTGGCGGGCTCGATCCCCCTGCTCTCCGCGCTCCTGATTTTGATGTTCTGGATTGTGCTTCCGCAGCAAGAAACCGAGGGCTTCAAGCTGCTGCTGGGGGCCCTGATTTTGCTCGGCTGGATTGGGTTTGAAGTCACCCGCTCCGCCACGCAGCAACTGACTCGCACGTGGGTGGCGCTCTCGGGGGCCGAGTAACCTTGGCGACGGGGCCCGCGGATGTCATGCTGGTGGCCTGTCGACCGATCGTTATTGGATCAGCCGGAACGCGTTCGTGTCCGATCGTTCGCTTGAACGCAAACATCTCTCGCGGCGACCGGGGGCTAGTGCCCTGCCGCTGATGCCGTTCGGTTCAATGCGCGAATGGTAGCTTTACTGTGCCCCAAACCATACCACACCCGAACATGAACCACCCTGCCCCGCTGGTTGGCGTCATCATGGGTTCGCAGAGCGATTGGGAAACCTTGTCGCACGCGGCCGATGCGCTCACGGCGCTTGACATTCCGTTTGAAGCAAAGGTTGTGTCCGCGCACCGCACTCCGCACGAGATGTACGAGTACGCGCGCGTCGCCGAGTCGCGCGGGCTGGCGGTGATTATCGCCGGCGCGGGAGGCGCGGCGCATTTGCCGGGGATGGTGGCGTCGCTCACCACGCTGCCCGTACTGGGTGTGCCGGTGCAATCGAAGGCCTTGAGCGGGCTCGATTCGCTGCTGTCAATTGTACAGATGCCAGGGGGCGTGCCGGTGGGGACGCTGGCGATTGGCGCGGCTGGCGCACGTAATGCGGCGCTCTTAGCCGCGCGAATGTTGGCGGTGAGCAATCCGGAGCTGCGGCAGAAACTCAAAACGCTGGCCGAACAGCAGGCTGAAGAAGTTCGTTCCACAGAGTTGGCGTGACACGTACGACGAGTTTCTCAGCCCGTCGTGAAGTTGGTACCCCCCTCCTAGAAGTGATGGCCGACGGGCTGGGAGCCCATCGTACGATTCATGTCTCCACCTTCAACACCACTGACCCCCGGCGCCACGCTCGGCGTGTTCGGCAGTGGGCAGTTGGGGCGGATGTTCGTTCACGCTGCACAGCGGCTCGGCTACAAGGTGCACGTCTTCTCGCCGCACCGCCACTCGCCGGCGGGATTGGCGGCAGACGTCGAACATGTGGGGCTCTTCACGGACCTGGCGAGTGTTGAACGCTTTGCGCGCGGCGTGAGCGCGATCACGCTGGAGTTTGAAAACGTGCCGGTGGAAACAATCCACGCGGCGGAGCGATGCACGATCGTCCGGCCCGCCGCGAGCGTGCTGTTCACCACGCAGCACCGCGTGCGGGAGAAAACTTTTCTGCGAGACGCGGGCGCACCGGTGGGAGAGTTCGCCGCCGTTGGTTCGCTGGCGGAACTTGAAGCGGCCGCGGCACAACTCGGGCTCCCCGCTGTGCTGAAGACGGCGCAGATGGGGTACGACGGCAAAGGCCAACGCGTGCTGAAAAACACCGCGGAACATGCTGATGCGTGGCGACAACTTGGGCCCGGGGCGTGCATTCTGGAAGCGTTCGTGCCGTTCCGGCGTGAACTGTCGATCATCGCCGCGCGAAGCTCGACCGGCGAAGTCGCGCTGTACGGGCCGATTGAAAACGAACACGCGAATCACATTCTCGATATCTCGACTTATCCTGCGCGCAACATCACCCGCTCGTCAGCAGAAGAGGCCGAGCGCATCGCGCGGCGGGTTGTCGAAGCACTCGGCGTGGTGGGCATACTCTGCATCGAGTTGTTTGAGACGGGGTCGGGCGAACTGCTGGTGAATGAACTGGCCCCGCGGCCGCATAACTCGGGGCACCTCACCATAGAAGCGTGCGATAGTTCGCAGTTCGATCAGCAGGTGCGTACGCTGTGTGGGCTGCCGCTCGGCAATGCGGCGCCGCGGCAACCGGCGGCGATGGCGAATCTGCTAGGCGACTTGTGGGAGAACGGCGAACCGAATTGGCAGCGAGCGCTGGAGCTGCCCGGCGTGTCACTCCACCTGTACGGCAAAGAGTCCGCCAAAGTCGGGCGAAAAATGGGGCATTTGACGGCACTGGGCGAAACGCCGGAGGCGGCCCGGGCGCTAGCGATTGAAGCCCGAAGTAGGCTCTCGTGTCGTACGATGGGCTCCTAGCCCGTCGGGGGAGCGGCCCCTCCCCTTGTAAAGCGGCACTTCGCGACGGGCTAGGAGCCCATCGCACTTACGTTGCTGGCCTCGGAGCGGCAAGCGCCTATAATGCGGCATCGGTTGGTCCAAACTTTCTTCGCATAGGAGTGTTTACGCGATGAGTCCGTTTCATTTTCGTCCGTCGTTCGCGGCTGTGATCGTGGCCGCTACAACTGCTTACGCCCCGATTGCCTTCAGTGCCGAGGAGTCGTCCACCGTGGAAGCCGCTGCCCCTGCTGCCCTTGATTTTACCATGAAGACTCTGGCCGGCGAAGAGGTGAATCTCGCTGAGAAGTACGCCGGCAAAGTGGTGCTGCTGGTGAATGTCGCCAGCAAGTGCGGCTACACCAAGCAGTACACGCCGCTGCAAGAACTGAACGAAAAGTATGCGGAGCAAGGCCTGGCAATCGTTGGCGTGCCATGTAACCAGTTCTTGTTTCAAGAACCAGGCAGCGCTGAACAGATCGCCGAGTTCTGCTCGACCAAGTACGGCGTGACGTTCGACCTGTTGGAAAAGGTCAAGGTCAACGGATCGAGCGCTTGCGAGCTCTACAAGTTCCTCACGTCGAAAGAGACCAACCCAGAGTTTGCCGGCAAGATTAAATGGAACTTCGAGAAGTTCCTCATCAGCCGCGAAGGCAAAGTGGTGGGCCGCTGGGCGTCGAACGTGGACCCGATGTCGCCGGAGATTGTGGGGGCGGTGGAAGCGGAGTTGGCGAAGTAAATCTGTAGGGTGGGTAAGCCTGCCGCCGTTTTGCTTCGCGATTGAAGGTCGCTCGTTCGGCAGGTTTACCTACCTTTGAGCTTGCAAGCGATAAGGCGGGTGACTTGCCCGGGGTTGCGTCGGTCGCAATGGCCAACTCTCAATCGCTGGCAAGCTCACCCACCCTAAGTTGCATCAATCCCACCACGCGTAGCGGGTGATGCAATACAGCGCCCGCAGGGCGTCTTTCATGCCAATTTTTTTGCCTTCATGGAAGCCCCGAGAGTGGTAACTCACGGGAACTTCTTGGATGCGGCATTTGCGGCGGGCCAGCTTGGCGGTAAACTCCGGCTCGAAACCGAACCGGTTTTCGCGCAAGGTCATGCCGCGCAGCACGTCGCGGCGGAAGACCTTGTAGCAGGTTTCCATGTCGGTAATGCGCAGGCCGGTCATCAGGTTTGATGCGCCCGTGAGCAGGCGGTTGCCGAGCCGATGCAGGAAGCTGGGGTCTTGTTCGGGGTTGGCGAGAAAGCGCGAGCCGAACACGACATCCGCTTCGCCGCGCTCGATAGGAGCCAGGAGCTGCGCGTAGTCGGCCGGGTCGTACTCGAGGTCAGCGTCTTGAATCAAGAGCACGTCGCCCGTGGCGTGCAGCATCGCCGTCTTGAGCGCGCCCCCTTTGCCTTTGTTATAGCCGTGCAAGATGACCTTCACGCCGGGCAGGGTTTGTTCGAGCTCGATCAGCACATCCCGCGTGCCGTCCGTGCTGCAATCGTCCACAATCACCAGCTCGGTATGCTTGCCAGCAGTGCGAACCCGCTCGACGATTTCGCGGATCGTCTCGCGCTCGTTGTACACCGGCATCAGCACGGAGACGGCGAGCGCCGTGTACTCGGGTCGAACGGGGGCGGCGAAGTCACGCTCGGCGCTTGCCAGTGCGGCTTCCGCTAACGCCAACGTCGCTTCCATGCGCTCGATCGTCGGTGACGAGTGCGGCGTGACCGGGGCGACGGCGAGCGGTTTGGTGAGTTCTTCGGTGGTCGTCATGATTTTGTTGTGCGTTTATTCGGCGCTGGCGCCCTGCGGCGGTGCCGGCAGCGGCAGTGAATGGCGCGCGGCAACTTCCGATTGCTCGGTCGTGATGCCGCTCTTCGAGCGGGGCAAAGCGGGCCACTGAACGTAGGTTTTCGTGTCGTGCTCGCCGATGATGCGTTGGTCAGGGGCCAAGTAGTCACCGCTCGACGAAGCGTTGTACTTATTCGTGCGGCCCCACAGTTGGGCGAGCTTGTCTTGGTAGAGTAGCGTCCATTGGTCGGGATGCGCGGCGATTTCACGCTCGACCACTTCCACACACTGTTTGAACTGGCGATCGACCATCACCAAGTCGGGATCGCAGAACTTGAGCGCTTTGGTGGCGTCGAATGGCCCCGACTCTGGCGCGCGATGTCGCAATCCGAAATTGTCGCCGAGGTGGAAATCGAAACTCATGTCGATCACCTCTTTCGGGTAACAGGTGTCGAATCGGCCATCGAAGGCGACTTGCACTTGCGGCGCGAGGGCGGCGATTGCGTACTGCGCCCAGTTGAACGGCACCACCAGCTTGCCCCGCACTCCGCGCTCCGCCATGAACTCGAAGGCGTCGACCGGGTAGTAGTTGCGGAAGACGGGGAGCGTGGTGAGCCGATCGTGCAGCGTGACCAATTGAATGGCGATGGCGCCGCCGAGCAGCACCGTCGCCCCATTGCGCATCCACGGGCCGAGCCGCGTTACGGGTAGTCCAGCGGCGGCCTTCGCCCGCAACTGAGTGAGCGCGGAATCAACGTGCTCGGTGAACCAAAACGCGAACAAGAGCGCCACGAACGCGATGTGCCGCAGGTGCTGCGTGGCTTGCCAAGTGACCAGGAGGAAAATCGCGAGTTCGACCCAGTTTCGCTTCCGCTTCGTGGCGGCAAAACTCGCCAGCGCTGCGAGGACGAGCAGCACGAGTGGCATGAAGACGGGATCGCTTGGCTTCGGCGCCGCCCATTCGGTTATCTCTGGCCGCTTGAGCAGCAGTGTGGAGATCACCCAACGGATGAGCTCCCAGCCGTAGGGATTCACCAGCGTTGAGAGGATGGTCACAATCGCGACACTCACCAGGCCGATAGCGTTGCGAACTTCGTTTCGGCCGCCATTGCGCAGCCGCACAAGCGCTTCACCGCCGAGGTACGCCGCGACAATCGCGAGCCCTGCGAGAAACCCGCCGTGGGCGTTCGTCCAGAAGATCATCACCAGCGGCAGGCCGGCGAGCCAGCGCCACCGAATTGGTGACCGGCCCGTGTCATCAGTCGGATGGCGCAGGCCAAGGTCGAGGAGCACGAGCATCCACGCGCAGCTCATCAAGCTAAAGAGTTGCGGCCGCATGGGGAAAAACGCTTGCAGGCCGATAGCCATCAGAGTGCCGCACGCCATGGCGGTCAGCAGTCGCACGTTGTGCCGATGGGCCACGAACAGCGCCAGGCCGACGATCGAGAGGCCCCACAGCGTTTTAAGCGCCATCATCGCGGTGACGCCGAGGTGATCGAAGCCCCAGGCGAAGGTGAGCTCGGCGATGTTTTCGTGATTGATCCACGGATAGCCAATAGCGGTGAAGGTGTGGGTGGCCGTGCGTGGCAGTTCGCCCTCGGCGATCCAGTCCTGGCCATACTTCACATGGCCCCAAAGGTCGGGGTCCACGAGGTTCAGCGAGAAAAGCAGCGCACAGGTGCAAGCCAGGGATGCGATCAGCAGCCGGCGCAGAAACCGGTACTCGCGCTTGGCGCGCTCAAGATCAACGGCGCCATCGGGCGCGAGACCATCATGCGCAGGGTGTGGCGCTTCGTTCATGCCGGCAGCAAGCGAGGGGGAGTAAAGCCGGCCAACCAAATCGACCTAACGCCGGGCTTTGACAAATCTACCCCACGCACAAGGGCGCGGCCGGGAAATCCTGCTCAATCCGAGGACTCACCGCTACGGTTCCCATCGCTACAACCGGAAAAGCTTGCGAAGCGCTCAAGCCACCGGACAGTGGCGCCCGCGTTAAGTCGCTTGGTAGTTCGGCTCGTTCCCCGCTTTCCACTTGATGTTGCAGCCGAGGCTCGCGAGCTGCTTCTCCGGCGGTTGTTTCCCAGCGAGGAGTGCATCGACCGCCGCCCGCAAGTCGGCGCCGGTAACGGGAATGCCGCTCTCGGGGCGGCTGGCGTCGAACTGGCCGCGGTAGGCGAGTTTCCGTTCGCGATCGTACACGAAAAAGTCGGGCGTGCAGGCGGCGCGATACGCTTTGGCGACTTCCTGGGTTTCGTCGTAGAGGTACGGAAAGACGTAGCCTCGCTTTTCTGCTTCGGCGACCATTTGTTCGGGCGAGTCGGCGGGGTGCTTCGAGACATCGTTCGAATTGATCCCGACGATTGCCACATCCTTGGCGATGTACTCCCGGGCAAACTCAGCTAAGGCGTCGGCGATGTGAATCACAAACGGGCAGTGGTTGCACATGAACACTACCACCAGCACCGGGGCCTCGGCAAAGTCGGAGAGCTGCACGGTCGTTCCCGTGGTGGAGAGCAGTGAAAACGTGGGGGCGGGCGTCCCCAAGGGGGTCATCGTGCTGGGTGTGCGGGCCATGATTTGTGCTCGGTGATTTGGGGAAACTAAACGTGGGGGGATTGTTGGTGCGAATAGGATGCCGGCGGATTGCCGAAACGTTCCCCAATCGCCATTTTTACGACTACCGCACAGAATCGGCAACCGCTGCGTGCGTTGACACTGCACGGTGAGCCCCTAAAATTGGGGCTTCGGTCGAAAAGCCCGTGCGAACGAGGCGTGAACTTCGGCTGTCCACAATCCGTACAGAAGCGTGAGCCGGCGCCGATTGTTTGTCACGTCGCGCCGGTCCCCGCCAACAAAACTCCCACCCGCCAACCACAGGACACCATCATGGGCGCCGCTCTGGAAGTTCACGAACAAAACTTTGAAGCTGAAGTGCTCAAGAGCACGGAGCCCGTCTTGGTCGATTTTTGGGCGCCCTGGTGCGGTCCCTGCCGGATGATCGGCCCGGTGATCGAAGAGTTGGCCAAAGACAATGCCGGCAAGGCCAAGGTCGCCAAGCTGAACACGGACGAAGCCCAAGAGCTGGCCATGCGGTACGACGTGCAGTCGATCCCCACCATCATGGTCTTCAAGAATGGCGAAGTGGTCGACCGCTTCATGGGCGTGCAGCCGAAACAGCGCTTGCAACAAGCGATCGACGCGGCGAATGCGTAATTGAGGCCAATCAGCCGCCGGGCGCTAGCCCTCGGTTGTAAAATTGAAAGCGACCGGACGCTAGCGCGTGGCGGCTGATTTGGTCTGTGATACAACTGCTGCCTTTGAACCTCGGGGGGAGGAATCGATGGGCTGGATTGGAATTGGGCTGCTTGTGTTCGCTGCGCTCGCGGCGATCACCATCTACAACAGCGTGGTCGGCTGTCGCAACGCGGTGGGGAATGCCGAGAGCAGCATCGACGTGATGCTCAAGAAGCGGACCGATCTCATCCCGAATCTGGTCGCCTCCGTGAAGCAGTACATGCAGCACGAAGCGGGTCTGTTGGAGAAGATCACCAGCCTGCGGGCGACGGCGCTCAATCCGAATGCGTCGATGAACGAGCGGATCGGCGCCGAAAGCCAGCTCTCCGGTGCGCTTGGCCAACTGCGGGTCGCAGTCGAGAACTACCCCGACCTCAAAGCGAACCAAAACTTCCTGCAATTGCAGGGGTCGCTCAACGAAACCGAAGAGCAGATCTCCGCTGCCCGGCGGGCCTTCAACGCGGCGATTCTGAACTACAACAACTGTCTCGATCAGTTTCCCTACAATATTGTCGCCAGCATGTTGGGTTTCCAGCGGCGCGACTTCTTCGAAATCGCCGAGAGCGAACGGAAAACGCCCGATATCAAGCAGTTGTTCTCATAACTTCGTAGGGCGTCGCCATGCGAAGTTTTGAAGAGGTTCTGCCAGGCTTGCAGAAGTCGCTCACGATGCTCGAGTCGCTCCGGCAAGAGTCCCGCGCTGCTGCGATGAGGGGTTGGCTGGGGATTGGGCTCATGCTGCCCGTCGGCGGCGGCGCAGCGCTCGCTGCTTATCAATTCCTGCCAATTTTGGTTGGTCACCTCGTTGTCGCATTCGCGCTCGGCGGGGTTGGTTATCTCTATTACCAATGGGTTGATGCACCGTACCAACGCTTTCGCGCTTCGTTCAAAACGCAATTCATCCGGCCGATCGTGGCGGCCTGCGGAGATGACATCGTGTATGAACCGACCGGTTGTCTCAATTTGGCCGAGTACATGGCAAGTCAGCTTTATCCGCGCGAAGTTGATCGCCACAAAGGCGAGGACTTGCTGCACGGCCGAGTGGGCGCCACGGAAGTGCGCATGTCCGAATTGCATACCGAGTACAAGTCGACTTCGACTGACAGCAAAGGGAGAAGGCGTACCACCTGGCACACCATCTTCAAAGGCCTGTTCGTCTCGGCCGATTTTCATAAGCATTTCAACGGCCAAACTTTTGTGCGTAGCGACTTTGCCGAGAAAGGCCTCGGCGCCCTCGGACGCATGTTTCAGAAGCCGGTCTTCGGCGGCAATGAGCTTGTCCAGCTCGAAGACCCCGACTTCGAGCGGGAGTTCAAAGTCACCAGCACCGATCAAGTCGAAGCGCGCTACATTCTCTCCACCAGCATAATGCGGCGGATGCTCGACCTGAAAGCGAAGTTCGCGGCGCCGGTGGAGTTCTCGTTCGTCAATTCGCGGATGTACATCGCCATCAGTGTGCGGCGCGACCTCTTCGAGCCGACGTTTGGCCAACCGCTGATTGATAAAGACTACATCTTCCACTACTACGATCAGGTGGCCACCTGCGTGGCGATGGTGGAGGATTTGGGGCTCAACGTGCGGGTGTGGGGGAAAGGGTGATGCGGTGGGCTGGAGCGCGCTCCGCTACCGCGTCGCGGCTAAACGGCCACGTTTTAGCATTTCGGGCGGCATTAGCCGTGCTCACGGGACAAGCTCCCATTGGTTCGGCTTTCCGCCACTTTCTGGGCGGCACTTGGTTACAACGGGACAGAACCAGCGCCACAAGCGCCACATTGCCACAATCGCCCTTCGGAAAATGCGGCCAACCGCAGTTTGGCGGTGAGTCACTTAACAATCGTCCTAACCCGTTATTCCCAAAAAACTTAACGCTCCCCCGGGCGCCGGATGGTAGCACTGGCCGCCACCGGGCGGTTATATTTAAACAATGTCCCCACGTTGCGTTCTTTCGGTCGGTGCCCCACGAGGCAGCCGCCATTTAGGGTGTGGTCGAGGATGATTGAAGCGACCATTCCGGTCGGAAGCCCGGAGCAAATAATTCTGCTGTTTGGCACGGCGGACCAGCATCTGCGGCGCATCCGCGAGGCGATCCCGGCCAAGATCACCACTAAGAACGGCCGCATCTGCCTGACGGGCGATGAGGAGGCGGTGCTGCAGGCCACTTCCATCTTCGAGCAAATGAAGGTGGCGGTGGGGCGTGAAGGGGCGCTGCGCCCGGACCAAGTTTCCCAGATCATCGCGGGCGTCACCGGCGGGAAGAATGGCGCGGCGAAGGCGCCGGAACTAGCGATCCATCAGCCGGGCGTTTCCATCCGTCCCCGCACCGAAGGCCAAGCGGTGTACGTCGAGGCGATTCGCGCCCACGAACTGGTCTTCTGCATCGGCCCCGCCGGGACCGGCAAAACGTATCTCGCCGTCGCGACCGCCGTCGAAGCCTTCAAGCAAAAGCAGATTCGCAAGATCGTGCTCGTGCGCCCCGCCGTGGAAGCGGGTGAAAGCCTCGGCTACCTGCCGGGTGACCTGAAGGAAAAAATCAACCCGTACTTGCGGCCGCTGCTCGACGCCCTGAGCGAAATGTTCGACGCCGATTACCTCAAGCGGCTGATGACCGACGAAGTGATCGAAGTGGCCCCGCTCGCTTACATGCGCGGCCGAACGCTCAACAATGCGTTCGTGATTCTCGACGAAGCCCAAAACACCACCGTCTCGCAGATGAAGATGTTCCTCACCCGCATGGGGGCCAGTTCCAAGATGGTGGTCGGCGGGGATACCTCGCAGATCGACTTACCCATCGCCACCCGCAGTGGGCTCGTTGATGCCGTGGAACGCCTCAGCGTGATCGATGGCATCGCACTGGTGAAGCTCGGTAAGGACGACATCGTGCGGCATCCGCTGGTCGGCAAGATCGTGCGGGCATACGAGGAGGGATCGCCGTAGAACTCAGCTCCATTCCGTTTGTCGTGTGGCACTGTCCGGCTTGTCCGGCAGTGGAAGCCGCCGTGCTCGTTTGGTAGTGGCCGGTTCCCACTGCCGGACAAGCCGGACAGTGACACCCGGTACGAAGGGCTGATCGCGATCACAACTCTCATGTCTTACGCCACCCCGAAACGGACCCGCAGCCAGCGCGTCGCCACGCTGGAATTGCCGCCCGGCCGGTGGGGACGCTGGGCCGCGCGGCTGCAAGAAGGGTCCGTAATGCTGCGGATCTTGCTGTGCGCGATTGCCGCCGGCATTCTGCTCTTTGCCACACGCGGCTGGCGGCCGGCGTTCGAGTTTCGCCCCCATGAAGTGCCGCTCCGCAACGTGGTCGCCGCGATCGATTTCCAGGAAATCGACGAAGAGGCCACACGTCTCGCCAAAGAAGAGGCGATGCGATTCACCGAGGCGGTGTACGATCACGACCCGGAGCCGCTCACTCAACTTAAAGCCCAAGTTCAGAATGAGCTCGCGGAATTGGCGGCTTTCGCCACGTGGTCCGATGTCAATCAAGACTTGTGGGCCAAATACACGCCCGCTCTCGCGGACGGCACACCCGAACCGAACGACGCCGAACGGCAAGCCGCCTTCGATAAGTTTAAGGGCGAGATCACCGGCGAAGAGGTGCTCCCAAAGATTCAGCAAGCGATCAGCGAAATCTTTGCCCCGCTGAACACCCGCGGCGTGCTGGATGTGCCACCGACCGACGCTAGCTCCGAACGGATCGAAGTTCGCCCCAACGGCAAAGATACGTTCGCGCTGAAGGTTCCGGTCAGCGAAGTGCTTCAAGAGAATTTGCGCAATCAACTGCAAAAGTCGCTCGAACAAAAACTGCCGTCTTTGGATGTCGCTAGCCGAGTGTTTGCGCGGCTCAAAGAGAGTTTGCCCATCACACTCAAGCTGGATTCCGCCGCCACACGCGATGCGCGTTTAAGGCAAGCCGAAATGACCCCGCCGGTGCTTAAGGTCTACGAGCAGGGCGCCGTGCTGGCCCCCGCCGGTCGACCCATCGAGGAACCCGAGCTGAGGCTATTGCGGCTGGAGCATGAGGAACGACTGCAGCAACTGACGGTGGGAGAGCAGATCGGCCGCGCGCTCGCCGTGCTCGGCATGTATTTAGCGGTCTGCACGTTGTGCGGCTTTTATGCCAATAAGATTGACCCCCGGCTAATTCGCGACCTGGGTCGATTCATCACGCTGCTCGCCACCTGCGTGCTCACCGTGAGTGTGATGCTACTGGTGTACGGTTACGGCTGGCGAGCGCAAGTGATTCCGCTGGTGCTATTTGCGATGACCACCGCGGTCGCGTATCAGCAAGAACTGGCGCTGCTGTTAACGGCCGCGCTCACGCTGGTGAGCGTGGTCGCGATGGGTTCCGCCCTGCCTGAAGCGATTTCACTACTGGCGACAGCGTCCGGCGCTATCCTGGCGCTCGACAGCGTTCGCACCCGCAGCAAACTACTGGTGGTAGGTTTCCTCGCCGCGTTTGTGGCGTTCTTCACCACGCTCGGCGTTGGCGCCATCGCCGGTCAGCCGTTGCTCTCCACGCTGCAACTCTCGCTGATGATGTCGCTCTGGAGCGTGATCGCCGGTTCGCTGATGACATGCCTCTTGCCACTGGTGGAGCGTGTGTTCCAAGTCCAAACCGATCTCAGCCTCATCGAGCTTGGCGATCCCGCCCATCCGCTACTGCAAGAACTCGTCCGCCGCGCGCCGGGCACTTACAACCACTCAATCACCGTGGCGTCGCTGGCCCAAGCGGCGGCAGAATCGATTGGCGCTCGTGGCCTGCTGGTGCGGGTTGGCGCTTACTATCACGACATCGGCAAGATGCTCAAGCCGGGCTACTTCGTCGAGAACCAAACGCAAGGCAACAATCGGCATGATCAACTAATGCCGGCAATGAGCACGCTCGTGATCATTGCCCATGTAAAGGATGGTGTGGACTTGGCGCGGCAAAATCGGCTGCCGGAATCGCTGGTCGATTTCATTCAGCAGCACCACGGCACCACGCTCGTTGAATACTTCTACCGCCAAGCGGCCGACCGAAATAAAGCGAATCCGCAAGATGCCGAGATCGACGAATCAAGCTTCCGCTACCCTGGCCCCAAACCGCAGACCAAGGAAGCGGGGGTGCTGATGATCGCCGACGCAGTGGAAAGTGCCAGCCGCGTGCTGGTAGAGCCAACGCCGTCGCGACTGGAAAACCTGGTGGAAGACCTCACCCGCAAACGCCTCGCTGACGGCCAGTTCGATGAGTGCGGCCTCACGCTGCAAGAGGTTCATCTGATTGGTGAAAGTTTGGTAAAATCGCTCTCCGCCATGTACCACGGGCGAGTGAAGTATCCAGATCAAGAATCCGCGTAAGAACCTTTTTAGAAGAGATTCACCACAGAGAACACAGAGGAGGTAAACACAGAGAAGCAATGTAATCATTGGTCATTTCGGCTTGGTCATTGGTCATTCGAACGCCTGATGACCAAACCGAAAGAACCTATAATCTCTCTCTTAATTTCTCTGTGTCCTCTGTGCTCTCTGTGGTAAAAATCTTTCCGTCGCGATGAACATCTCGCTCACCAACCAGCAAGACCGCCTGCCGCTCGACGAAGCGCTCGTGCGTTCGGCCGCGGAGCGCGTGTTGGCCGAGGCTGAAATCACAGCGGGTTCTCTGAGTATCGTGGTGGTTGATGATCCCACGATCCACGACCTCAACCGCCGCTTCCTCGATCACGATTACGCGACCGATGTGCTGAGTTTCTCGCTCGAAAGCCGGCCCGGCTATTTGGAAGGCGAAGTGATTGTGAGCGCCGACACCGCCGTCGCGACTGCGCCGGAGTTTGGCTGGCCCGCCGAGCACGAACTGCTGCTGTACGTAATTCACGGCCTGCTGCATCTCGTCGGGTACAACGACAAAGGCGATCGCGAAACGGCCGACATGCGATCCGCCGAGCGGCGGATTTTGGCGGCCTGCGGAATCGAATTACCACGGCAACTGGCCACGCTGCAGGAGGAGTCGCGGTGAGCGAGGACGCCCTCTTTTGGCTGGCGATTGCGTCGCTGGGGTTCACCTGCCTCGCGGCGATTGGCGCCCGCACGCTCCGCGAGTTTTCTCGGCACGAACTGCAGGAGCTCGGCGAGAAGTACGACGAACAGGATCGCTTTGGCGAGATTTTGCGGAAGCATGACCGCGTGGCGCTCGCTATCGAATCGCTGTTTACGATCACCTCCGCGCTTACTGTCGGCGCTGGCGTATTGTGGGCCGGCGAGCGCTGGACCGACTACGAGCATCTCACGTGGTTCATCATCGTCGGCAGTTCGGCCGCATGGGGACTTGCACTCTGTGCTGTGACCTTGTGGATTCCATGGTCAATCGCCCGGATCGGCGCCGCTTCGTTCCTGTTCTCCACTTGGTGGGCATGGCGAGCACTCGGAACACTGGCCAGCCCACTCACCTGGGGGGCCCTGTTCATCGACACACTCTTCCATCGGCTAGCCGGCAAAACGCCGAACGTGGCCGATGAAGAATCGTTCGAGGAAGAGATCCGCTCGATCGTGACCGAAGGGCACCGCGAAGGCCTGTTGGAAGAAGAAGCCCGCGAGATGATTGAAGGGGTCATGGAACTCGGCGACGCCAACGTCTCCCAGATTATGACGCCCCGGACCGACATGCTGATGCTGCAGCTCGATCTTCCCTGGGATCGAATGCTCACCGAGGTGATCGCCGCCGGCCACACGCGAATTCCGGTGTACGACAAAACGCGGGACGACATCGTCGGCGTGCTGTACGTGAAGGACTTGCTGCCCGAGTTCGCCAAAAGCGCCGACACGCCCCGCCGCCGCCTGCGAGACATCATTCGCAAGCCACTCTTCGTGCCGGAAACCAAAGCGGTTGATGACCTGCTGCAGATGTTCCAGAAAATGCGCACGCACATCGCCATCGTGCTGGACGAGTACGGCGGCGTCTCGGGCCTGGTCTCCATTGAAGACGTGCTGGAAGAGATCGTCGGCGAAATTGTTGACGAGTATGACGCCGAAGTGGAACTCGAAATCTTCCCGGTCGACGAGGATATCTGCGAAGCATTGGGCCGCGCGCACGTGGATGAAATCAACGAAGCGATGGGCCTCGAACTGCCCGAAGATGGCGACTACGACACCATCGGCGGCTTCGTCTTCAGCGAGCTCGGCCGCGTGCCGACTGCGGGCGAATCGGTTCTGTGGCAAGACTCGGTCCGCGTGACCGTACTGGCCGCCACCCGCCGCCGCATCGACCGGGTGCGCATCGAACGCGTCGCCGCCACCAGCCGCGAAAGCGCGTAACTGTAGCTTGGCCTCCTAGGCCGAGCGCGCGGCGATTCGCTCGGCCTAGGAGGCCAAGCTACGAATTACGCAAGCCCGAATTCTCCGCGATTTCTGCGTTCATTCGCTCGCTAGCAGGGAAAAATCTTTTCCCGTTGTCGGTCGCCGGCGCATCTGTTAGGTTTCTTCCCATGCGAGGCAGCGAGTGACGAACGGATGCGTCGTCGGCCCTGCTGAAGCTGAGTAACCTGTCGGCGTAGCCGAGCAAACTTTTCCGCCGCGAACCGAATGAGAACCAAACCCATGCTGGCCCACACGGACGGAGGCCCAATGGCGTCATCAGTGAATAAACTTCGCGTGCATATCCGGTGGATGATCCGCCGCGATATGTCCGAAGTACTCGACATCGAGCGGATGAGTTTCGAGTTCCCCTGGTTCGAGGACGATTTTGTCCGCTGCCTCCGCCAGCGCAATTGCATTGGCATGGTGGCCGAGCAAGGCGACCGCGTGGTCGGCTTCATGATTTACGAGCTGCACAAAACGCGGCTGCACATTCTCAATTTCGCCGTCTCGCCCCATTACCGCCGCCGCGGGATTGGTTCGCAGATGGTGCAGAAACTGGTTGGCAAACTTTCGAGCCAGCGCCGCACCGATATTTCGCTGGAAGTTCGTGAGACCAACCTTGAAGCGCAACTTTTCTTCCGCGAAACGGGCTTCCGCGCCACAGAAGTGCTGCGCGACTTCTATGAAGACTCGCCGGAAGACGCGTACGTGATGCAGTTCCTGCACGAAGTCGAACCGATCGGCCTCGCCAAACGCCGGGCTGGGTAGCACCTTTGGACGATGGGCTCCTAGCCCGTCGTACACCTTATAACCGCACAATCGTCGCGCTCGGTTTCACACCCGCAGCCAACTCCACCACCGCTAGCGAGTGCGGATTCGCCCGGTACAGCGCCCCCGGGTTAAGCACCACCGTCTCGCCCACCTGTTCGATCTTCGCCACATGCGTGTGGCCGTAGCACACCAGCGCGTACTTGCCGCTGTGGATTGCCGTCTCGAACTTGCGCTCATCGTGACTGTGCAAGAGCGCGATTCTTGTCTCGCCCAGCGTGAGCTCGCCGAACTCTTCGTGACAACTCTGCTTCGCCGCGGAAATCGCCTGCCGCAGTTTCCCCCGCTCGTGGTCGCAGTTGCCGAACACGAAATGCGTCGGCCACGGCGCAAAGAGTTCAATCACCTCCGGCGTGCCGATGTCCCCGCAGTGCAGTACCGCTTCGACTTCCAGACTTTCCAGCATCCGCACCGCGGCCCGGGTGTGCTCAACGTGGCCGTGGGTGTCGCTAACAACGCCGATTCGCATCAGATGTCTACCGTAAAGTTCATCAAGAGCCACTTAGGAAATTCCTGAAATGTGGCAGGTTGGGTGAGGAAATTCTCGTCGGGTGAAATCCGCGCGAGCAGCGTGCAGACAGGATCTCCCCGCTGGATTGTGGATCCTGCGGCGGGGAGATCGGCTATTGAACACCCAGTCCGTGACGTTTGTAGCCACTCGTATAGTGGCTCGTCAACCACTAGTGCATGCGGAGCGTAGCAGATGAGTTTCAACCACTGCGATTCGCTTTGCGAAAACACGGGTTTGCCGGGCAGAGCCCCCTCGTGACAAGCGCGGAGATGATCGGCCACGCCAGCCGGCCCGCCGAGTCGCTCAGCAATTTCCATCGCCGCCGTGTAACGCGGGTTGATCTCGTTGACGCACGGACCTTCCCGCGTCAGCACGAAATCGACGCCGAAGAGCCCCACAAGATTAAAATAAGCGGCAATTCGCTCGCCGAAGACCTGCATCTGCTGCCACAACTCTTTCGTCAACTGCGGGGCCGGCGCGATTGTGCCTCGGTACTGAAACTCCCTCTCGCTGCCTGATTCACCTAGAATTTGCTGCGTCACACCCACCAGTCGTGCTTCGCCCTGCGCGGCGAGGTACAGCGCTGAATGCGGGACGCCGGCCACAAACTTCTGAAAATACCCGGCCTTGAAATCTTGCATCGGCATGACCCGCTTCACGCCACTGCCGCTCGCCCCGCGGCCTGATTTGTGGAGCCACTGGCCCACCCGTGGCGCTGGTCCAATTGCGGGGAGCGTGTCGGGAAAGAGAATCTCGTTCGCTCGACAAAACTCTTGCAGCACCAGCGGATCTCGCACCGTCCGAATCACGCTCGCCGGATTCCCCCACAACGGTCGAATCGCTGCCAGCTCGTCCACCAGCTCCGGGTAATTCTCCCACGCCCCGGTGTACATCCACCCGTCAACATCTTGCTGGGCGAGCCACTCCTTGGCGTCATGCGGATAGCGCTCGGCCTGCTTGACTTGGGCGATGGCCCGCAGGTCCTGGTCCCCGAAGAGATCATACGCAACAACCTCAAACCCGGATCGCACCGCCGATTGGGCGGCAGCTCGCGCACTCGCTCCGACGATCGCGATACGGTTCGACATGAGAAAAAAGATGGGGGACGCGGATTGACGCAGATGCGGCGGATGAACGCGGATTTATAGAAAAGTGAGGGGAACACTAATCGACGCTAATTCACACTAATCAGATTAGCGGAAATTAGTGATGATTAGTGTTCTTCTTTTTACTTT
Organism: Pirellulales bacterium; assembly: GCA_022841705.1. Lineage (GTDB taxonomy): Bacteria > Planctomycetota > Planctomycetia > Pirellulales > Lacipirellulaceae. Next base: position 235,093 of record JALHQZ010000001.1, on the reverse strand, counting down.
TTCTTTATCCGCGTCAATCCGCCGCATCCGCGCGCTGCTTTTTCAGAGAATCGGCGCGTCCCCTATCTTCATCAACTCGGCCGCTGGTCACGGCTGTACCGGCCGCGAAATTCGCCCGCGGGGTACTTGGCGTGGTTCTTCACCATCTTGGCTTTGATGGTCGACGCCAAATCGAGCCCCAACTCATTCGCCAGCGCCATCGCGTACGCCACCACGTCAGCAATCTCTTCACCCACGGCGGAGAGGCGCTGTTCATCGACCGCCACCAAGCGCGAAGCGCCCGGTTCGAGCCACTGAAAGTGTTCCATCAGCTCGGCCGCTTCAATCGCGATCGCCATCGACAGATTCTTGGGCGAATGGAACTGCGACCAATCGCGCTCCGCCACAAACTGAGCGACCAACGATTTGAGTTCAGCGACCGTGGTGTGCGAATCGCCATTGGGTGGAGAGGTATTCATCGGCGCGACTTGGTGAAAGTTAGCTGCAAAGTTGCTGTTTCCTACTCTACAACAACTCTAGCACATGCTACCGCCCGCGGTAGCATTCAGCCAGCCATACCATCACTTCTAGCACCAACAAATCGGCCCGATTGAGCACATGCCGAGCGCTCCGGCTGCCGAGCGAATGGACCAATTCTTCAAGCGCAACCAGATGAAGCTGCATCGCCCGATGCGCGCTGCACCCCGCCGCGGCGAGCTGCTCGGCGAGTCGCTGCACGTCCCCGACCATGCTGCCGGAACCCATCACCACGTACGCTTGCAACAGTTCGGCGTAGTGCGCAGAAATGTGGGCCGGCAGTTCGTCAGCGGTAGAGATTGAAACGCCCGAACGAGAATCACTCGCAAGCCCGACTTCCAAATCGGCGAGCGATTCAAGTTCGTGAACGAGCGATCGCTGCTCAGCGAGTAATCGTTCGGCTTCGGCATGTTCGTGTTCGGTTCGCAGCCGCTCGGCGAAGGTGAGTTGACGATGTTCGCGCGCCAGTTGCGAGTGGTGAACGGTGCGTTCGAGAAGCTGCGCGAGTGACTCCGCTGTTGCCGTCGGCAGCGCACAGTAGGCCGCCGCTCCGGCGGCGTAAGCGGCGACTTCGGCGTCGCCACTCGCTTCGGCGCCCAGGATCACTACCGGCAGCTCATGCCCGCCGCCTTCGAGTGCTTCCAACAACTCGGCGGGATCGCTGGTCGGTTGCACCAGCACCAGCACATCGAAATGCGTATCGCGCAAAAGTTCTAAACACTCGCCCCACGACGGCGTTTCGGTGACACTTATCTCGCCCGCCGTTTGCTCGTGCAGGACTCTGGCAAGCCAACCCTGCGCCGTCACGGTGAGCGCACGCACCCGCGCAACCGTTGGCGAGACCTGAGTTCGGCGCAGAGCATCAGCGAGCATAGCGCGGACAGTATCGCGCAGGCCGCGAACTCGTCAACGCCGAACGAGTGCTAGCAGAATGGTCAGTGATCGGCGACCACCTACAACCGGCAATTCTTGATCGGCGTTTCGAGAATTGCATGGGCGCCGAGCGCTTCGAGTTGCTCCATGATGGAAATCACCTCGCCACGCTTGACCATCGCCCGCACGCTGCACCACGCGGGGTCTTCCAGCTTGTTAACGGTGGGCGAATCGAACCCGGGGGTCAGCTTTTCAGCGGCGGCCAGCTTAGCGGTCGGGATGTTGTATTCGAGGAGCGAGTAGCTGCGAGCGATCACAACCCCTTCCAGGCGGCGGCGGACCCGTTCGCACAACTCCGGCTGCGGCGTGCGCGGATTTTTGATGAGGACCGTTTCGTAGCGACCGATTTCGTCGAGAATCCGCAGCCGGTTGGCAGCCAGCGTGCTGCCGGTTTCCACCAGATCGACAATCGCATCGGCGATGCCAAGGGCGATCATCACTTCCACGCTCCCCGAGAGTTCGACAATGTGCCCCGTCACGCCGTTAGCGTTGAGATACTGCCGCGTGACATTGGGGAAACTGGTGGCGATACGGTCGCCGCCCAAGTCCTTGGCGGTCACCACCGGCGAATCGTCCGGCACGCACATCGCCAGCCGGCAGTTGCCCATGCCGAGCGCGAGAATCGTTTCGACCTTCACGCTCGCTTCCTGCACGAGGTCACTGCCGGTGATGCCGAGGTCGATGGCGCCCTCCGCACACAGCACGGGAATATCATCGGTCCGCAAGAACGTGACATCGATCGGCGTATCGTCATCCGAAAACGATTTTACTCTTGCGAACAGACTGCGATCCTGTTGCCGAAAACTCAGCCCCGCCTCGCGCAGGAGTTCACCCGCCAACTCACTCAAGCGGCCTTTGCTGGGGATGCCAATTCGTAGCGGAGTTTTCATGCGGGGGTCGAAGGGTGGAAGGGTCGAAGAGTAAGTGTGGCGCTATTGCTTTCGCGCAGCTTTTTCGGCGAGACCGGATTGGCCGAAGCGGCGGGCTAATTCCGCTTCGACTTCGCTTAGTTCCACGCCGCGCCAGCGCATCAGCACCATTAGGTGGTACAGCACGTCGCCCGCTTCGTAGATGAAATGACTCCGGCCGGCGTCGCCCGGTTCGCTGGCGGCTTCGACGACTTCGGCAGCCTCTTCCGTTACTTTGGGGCCAATCTTCGCCACGCCGCCGGCCAGTAGCTTCGCCGTGTACGAACTCTCGCCCGACCCACCCGCACGCTGGCGGATGGTTTCTTCGAGCAGATCGAGTGGCCGGTTGGCGGAGTCCACGGTTATTGCGTTAGGAGGGGGGTATGCGGCACAATGACCGCGAATCCTACAGTGTAATTCGCCGCCAAAGCCGACGAAAGTCCGCCGTTAGCCGTGGGCGTTCCGCGCACGTGTTTTGGATGCCGCGATCAATGTAAATTGTGCCCGAAAAACGGCGGCCCGTTCTTCAGAAAATCTGGCCGCCGGCTAATACCCGAATCCCACATCCCAAATCCCCACTTGAACATCGCCCCCGCTCTTGATTGTTGGTATCTCACCGGCGCCACCGCGGTGGGAAAAACGCGGATTGCGCTGGCGCTGGCCGCGCGGCTTGGGGCGGAGATTTTGTCGCTCGATTCGATGGCGGTCTATCGCGGGATGGACATCGGCACCGCCAAGCCGTCGCGGGCCGAGCAGGCGCTGGTGCCGACGCATTTGATTGATCTGGTGGAGCCGAACGAAGAGTTCAGCGTGGCGCAATACCTCGATGCGGCGCTCGCGAAAATCGCCGAGGTGCGCTCGCGCGGCAAAGAAGTGCTGTTCGTTGGTGGCACGCCACTGTACCTCAAGTGTCTTCTGCGGGGGATGTTCACCGGCCCGCCTGCCAACTGGGAACTCCGGCAGGAGATTCAAGCCGAGTGCGAACGCGTTGGTCCTGAAAAACTTCATGAGCATTTGAAGGTCATCGACCCGCTCGCGGCCTCCGCGATTCATCCCAACGATGCGCGGCGGATCATCCGCGCGCTGGAGGTCTATCGGGCGACTGGCGAACCGATCAGCCACCAACAAATGGAGTTCGAAGAAGGCCGCCCCGCCGAAGCGTGCCGCGTCTTTGTGCTGCGACGCGAACGGACCGAACAACACCAGCGGATCGAACAACGCGTCGAGTCAATGCTCGCCGCCGGACTGGTGAACGAAGTCCGCACGCTCACCGCGGGTAGCAAAGAACTCGGCCGCACCGCCCGCCAAGCGGTGGGTTACGCCGAAGTGCTGGAACACCTCGCCGGCAAGATCGATCTCACCACGATGACCGACCAAATCAAAGCCCACACCCGCCGCTTCGCGAAGCGGCAAGGGACCTGGTTTCGTAGTCTGAGCGAATGCAGGTTTGTGGATTTGGTGGGGGAAGCTGACGCGGAGGAAGTGGCGGAACGGATCGCGAGCCGCGTTCAATAGCCCGATCGCCATGCGATCCGCTTACCGTATCTCAAACCAGATAATCCAAGCGCCAACCCCGCTCAACACGATCACCACCGCCAACCCGACCCATGCTGCAATCGAGGTCTTGTGCTTGAGCTGCGGCGTTGCTGCTCGGACTCGCGCGTAAGCAGGAGTGAACACGCCTTTCCCTTTTTGACTCATCAAGAGGTACAGCGAATAACCTCCTACTAAAGTGCCGAAGGGAATCGCTACCAGGTTAAGCGCAGAAAGCAAGATCGCAGGCAAGCGAGCTTTGGGCCGCAAATTCCTCACCCCAACTCCCGCCCAAAAGAACGCGCTCGCTAGTACTGCAAAGACAACCCCAACGGGAATTAGCAGGACCTTTTGAAGCGGTGCGACAGTCCCGGGAGGTGGCAAGGCTTCCAGGATCAATCCAGTTGCAGCCATCGTCGCCCCCACAGATTCAATCGAGAGGAGCAGACCAATTGATTGAATCGCCGCTTCATGCGCGAGGTGCTGTCGGCGAATCTTTTCCGCCGGCGACGCCTCGTCCGCTAACCCCGCATCGGCAACGGTCTGCGGCGATGCAAAAGGATTCTCTTCCATACACTGCATGGTAGTGCGGCGCAGAAAGCGTCGCAATCAACTCGCAGCAACATAGCCGGATCGCCACGCGATCCGCTTTCGACGCTGCCCGATTGAAAAGCAACTTTTTTCGCCGTGTCAACCGCTCTTTGTGGCCACTTTTCGCCGCGAAAAATTTTTGAAACTAACAGTAGAATGTGGCCACCTGATACTGTACAAGTAACCATGCACGCGAGGCGGCGCCGCTCGAGAGCGGGGCGCTCGAAGGTTCAGCGAATGTGGGCGTTGCAACGCCCGCGAACCTTACCACGAGCGTCCCTAGAACTGGGCGCCAATCCGCGGACAAGACGGTTTTCAATGAATTAAGAAATTCAGGTGAGCTCCTCCTCGGCGCGCGAGTCCCGTGCTGAGAGGTGAGGGGTTGCTTCACGGCGCCCGACCGAATTTCCCGTCTCAAAAGGGGGGCTAGTTTACGATGAGGCGCCTCATCGCCTTTCTTCACAGTGATCCAGCGAGAACCATTAGAAACAGAGCATCCACCTCCGACCAGAAGCGCCAATCGGCCTTGAGCCGCGCCCGTCAGGAAGCAGAGCGTTAGAACGTGCGCGCCACGCAGAACTTCGCCATTGTGATGAGCGTCTCTTTCGCAGCGCTCTCCGGCAGCGGCGCAAGCTCTGCACACGCTGATTCCACGCGCGCTTCGGCCGCACGACGAGCGAACGCAATCGAACCCGTCGCCTCCAAATGGCGCCGGATTTCGCCCCGCTGTGCGCGGTCGCCATTCGCCAGCATGTCGAGCAGCACCAATTTCGGCCCGTTCACCAGCGAATCGCGGCAGTGAATCAGCGGCAACGTGAGTTTGCGCTTCGCCAAATCGGCGCCAACGCTTTTGCCGGTTTCTTGTTCTTCGCCCAACAAATCCAACAGATCATCAATAATTTGAAAGGCTACGCCCAAATGTCGCCCAAAATTTTCGAACCGCAGCACGGTCGCCTTATCGGCTCCAGCGTACCGCGAACCCAAATCGCAGCAGCAGGCGCACAGCTCGGCGGTTTTGGCGTCGATGATTTCGTAGTACTCTTGCTCCGTGAGCTTCAGGTTGCCGCCGTACAGCGTTTGCCGCAGTTCGCCGTCGCACACGCGGTTGGTGCTGCGGCCGATCACCTGGCAAGCGGCAGTCGTGGGGAGCGTGCTTGCCAAGTAGAAGGCGTGCGAGAACAAAAAGTCGCCCAAGAGCACGCTGCGTTCGTTGCCCCAACGGGCGTTCACGGTCTGTTCGTGCCGGCGAAGGTCCGCTTCGTCGAGCACATCATCATGCACCAGCGTGGCGGTGTGGATCATTTCCACAATGGTGGCGAGCAGAATGTGGTCCTCGGTCAGCTTGCCGGTTGCTTTCGCCGCGAGCAGCACGAGCGCCGGACGCAACCTTTTGCCACCCAAGCGAAAACCGTGCCGCACGACTTCGTCGACCACCGGATGCGGGCTGCGGAGCTCACGCTGCAAGCGTTCTTCCACGCGCGCGAGTTCCGGCTGGATGTCGGCGTAGAGGCCAATGAGGGCCGGGGCGGCGGTCGAATTAGGCAGGGTGGTCGTCATGCTCGCATCTCGTCATCAGGAGCAGGCCGCACCCACTCGCCGCTACGTCCGCCTGTTTTAGATTCCAGTTGAATTCGCCCGATCGTCATTCCGCGGTCGCAGCTTTTGCACATGTCGTACACGGTGAGCGCCGCGATGCTCACCGCGGTCAGCGCTTCCATTTCCACTCCGGTCCGAGCGGTCACGCGCGCTGTCGCCTCAATCGCCAAAACTCCTTGCGCCGGGAAGTCGAAGTCGATCGTCACTCCGTCGAGCCCCAGCGAATGACACAGCGGAATCAGTTCGTCGGTTCGCTTAGCCGCTTGGATACCGGCGAGCCTTGCGACTTCCAGCACGTTTCCCTTGTGGTTGCCGACGCCTTGCCGAACCGTTTGCCAGGTGTCCACCGCCATCCGGACTTCGCCCGACGCCGTGGCCGATCGGCTGGTGACCGGTTTTTCCCCCACATCAACCATCCGGCTTGCGCCGGCATCGTCAAAATGGGTAAACTCGTCGCTCATCGCTTTACCGCTCTGGAAACGAGCACTCTCCGCAGGCACACGGATTGTAAAGGATTGGCGAAGCCACTTCGAGGCGCCCGCGCGCGAATAACCGCAATTGGGGGAGAAGAGTTAACCGGCCCGTGGGTTAGGCTTTCTAGCCTGCCGGACGCCGGAGCAATTGGCAGACTGGAAAGTCTGCCCCATGAACGAAAAAGGCCCCGCCGCAAGCGTGTGCCTGCGGCGGGGCCAAAGCCTCGGGGAATCAGCGGCTCAGGACCGGGACTGCCTGAACACTGGCGAGAACGTCATGCCCTCGCCCCGATTCGCTATCTCGATCCGCCGGGGAGTCTTGCGACTTGCCGAACGGGTTGTTCCTCAGTTTCCAACTCAATCGCTAAGCCGCAAGCGGCTCACTGACTAAACGAGTTCCTTCTTGGATCCGATGAGCGTCCGCAGGCGTTCGGCCAGCAGCGAAGCGTCGAACGGCTTCTTGAAGGTTTCGTTGATGCTGGAGCGGTCGAAGCTGGTGCTTGAACCATCATCCGGCAAGAGAGCGATAAGAATCGTCTCGCTGAAATCGGTGTTGCGGCGTAAGTTTTGACAGATCTGCAACGCTTCCAAGTGACCGATCGAGAAGTCGACGATGATACAATCGGGGTGGAAGCTTTCGGCCTGAATGCCTGCTTCGAAACCGCTCGCGGCTGTTGAGGCCCGGAACGACTTTTCGGCTGGCAGTTCGCGCTTGAGGTTTTCGATCAGCACCTGATCTTGGGCGACGATCAGGACCTTCGCCATGGCCTCATCTTCGAGGTCCCCGAGGGGCATTCCATGTTCCTTCAGGAACCGAATGAGATACTCGCGGGGGATGCGGCGATCCTGCGAGCCGGGGATGCGATATCCCTTCAGGCGGCCGGAATCGAACCACTTGCTGACGGTGCGCGGGGCCACTTTGCAGATCTTTGCGACCTGACCAGTAGTAAAGACCTTCATCGGGCTCTCCAATTGATTCTGCTGTTTGTCCGCTCGCTTCCTGGTCGTCGCTGCGCCTACACGCGCAACCACATTCCGCCGGAAGCGGTTTGCCCCGCGCGTTAGCTTGCTGCGAGTGTGGCCGACCGTTTTCGGGGGTCGTCGGCCGATGTGCAGCCAGCTCAAGGCACGCGTCTGGGTCGGGGCGTTTCCTGTTGGTGTATGCTCGGAGCCGGCTCAGCCGTGCTGATCGGTCCCGCCGTACTATTCGGATCGGTCGCTGGCGATGGTGGGGGTTGGTTAAACTTGGCGGTCTGGGAAAGTTGGCGGCCTGGTCAGCCGTTACAATCCAACCACTTCGCGTAACCGGACCCACGATGCGCCAGAAGATCGACCACAATTGGCACGATCAACGTCCACGCAGTTCGGCGCAGAGGGGGGCAAGCAAGAGAACGTCGCACAACCATCACCGCACAGGCCACTGTAAAACTTAGTGATCCAAGCAGTGCTTGCGTACGAACGAATTGTCCGCTTGGGACGGACGCTTCCCGGCAGGCTCCCCCCTGCGAGTTGCTCCGTATCGACTTCGCGCTCGTGGCGCTCGGTCCATACGGGACAACCCATCCAATACCTAGTTTCGTTAGAAACCGGGGGGGGACTTTAGACTCCCCCGGCGCGAACCTCGAAATAGCCGTTACTGTCGCCGGCGATAGCACACGCTGCACGGGTTTATGAACCGTCATTGGTCATTGCGGCTTGGTCATTGGTCATTCGAAGAACCAATGACCACGCCGCAATGACCAATTGATGTTTACGCAGCTTTAGACTGTTCCGTTGGCGCCTGCACTAATGCGCGAGGGTCGATTTCGCCTTCTTCGCTGACGTCTTCGAACTTGACGGCTACTTGTTTGCTGATGCCGGACTCTTGCATGGTGACGCCGTACAGGGTGTTGGCGCCCGTCATGGTTTTCTTTGAATGCGTGATGACGATGAACTGCGTACTCGATAGGAACTCGCTTAATACGCTGGTGAATCGGCCGATGTTCGCCTCGTCGAGCGCGGCGTCCACTTCGTCCAGCACGCAAAAGGGACTCGGTTTGCTGCGGAAGAGAGCTAGCAGCAGCGCCACGCAAGTGAGCGTCTTCTCGCCCCCCGACAGCAGCGAAATACTTTTCAGTTCTTTTCCCGGCGGGCACGCGGCGATGTCGATGCCGCACTCCAGCACATCGCCACTGGGGTCTTCGAGCAAGATGAGGTCCGCTTCGCCGCCGCCGAACAGGCGTCGATAGAGATCACGGAAATGCCCGCGGATTTCTTCCACCGTCGCCAGAAACACATCGCGGCTGTCGGCGTTGATCCGTTGGGTGAGCCGTTCGAGCGCCGCTTTGGCTTCGGCTAAATCCTTGTACTGAGCGGCGAGCTCGTTAAACCGCGTTTCCAGTTCCGTCAGCTCTTCCAGCGCTTCGGAGTTCACCGGCCCCAGCGTTTGCAATTCGCGCCGCAGCGTTTCCAGTTCATGTTCAGCGGCGGAACGGTCGAACGGTTCGGCGGCCTGTTTGATGGAGAGCGGGGTGCTGGCGAGCGCTGCCAGATCAATCTCATGTTCCTGCCGCAACCGCTCGGCGAGGGTTTGGCGTTCAAGTTTCGCCTGATGCAAGCGGAGTTCGAGGTCTTGGCGCCGTTTGCGCATGGCATCAACCTCCGCCCGCAGGGCGGCCAGCGCCGAGTTGAGTTCACCCCACGCGGCGCGGCTGGTGGAATCGGACTGTTGGGCGAGTTGCAATTCAGTTTCCAACTGCTCGCGCTTGGGCGTTAATGACTGCAGCGATTGTTGAAGGGCGGCGAACTGCGGGACTAACTCGGCGAGCTTGGCTTCGCATTCCGTCAAACGTTCGGTGGCGTGGCGGCGGGCGAGTTCGGCGGCGCTGGCGCGTTCTTGAGCATCGTTCCGTTCGGCGAGCATGTGGCACTGCTGCTCCGCCTTGGCAAGCGCCACACGGCATTCGGTCACCGCGGCTTGGGCGCCGGCAACCGCTTTCTTGGCCGCTTCGTATGCCGCTTGCGGCTTAGCGACCGGATCGCCCTGCCCTGCTGATCGATCGGTTAGTTCGGCGAGCGCAACCTCGACACCGGCTTGTTCATTTTGACGAGTGGTAATCGCGGCTAAAACTTCCGCGCGATCGTGCCGCAGTTGCGTGCTTTCACGCTCGGAGTGCGTCGTGCGTTCGGCCAGCGCGGCAATTTGCTGGCGTACCCGGGCCAAGTTTTCCGCCACCGCAGCGTGCTGCGCGGTGAGCGACGTTACCTGTGCGGCGCCGGCGCTGGAGGTGTGCTCCAACTCCTCGGCCCGCCGGCGATAGTGAACGACCTGGATTTCGCCATCGCTAATCGAACGCCGCAATCGCTCGCTTTCCGCCCGGCGTGAGAAGAGCCCGGACAAATCTTCTTTGGGTCCGGCGATCAGCGTTCCATCTGCCGATAGCACTTCCGCCGCCATCGTGACGAACGAGAGGCCGCGCCCCAACGATTGCTGCAACTGCCACGCCGTTTGCAGGTTGTCGACAAACCACGTCCGGCCGAGCAGTCGGCGAACGAGCGGGGCGTGCAGTTCATCGCATTCGACAAAATGATCGGCCCGGCCGATGACGCCACTCTCGCTGCTGAGGTCGAGCCGATCGAGGGCAATCGCGGGAACCGCCAAATCGAGCCGCTGAAAACTGGCCCGTGTTGAGAACGCATCGGGATGGGCGGTGAGCGAATCGACCAAATCGCCGCCATGTTCAACCACCAGTTGGTGCGCCTTTTCACCAAGGGCGGCCTCCACCAGTGGGGCGGCGTCGGCATCCACATGCAAAAGGTCCGCGACGAGCCCGAGCAGATTTGGCGGGTCGGTCGATGTGCTCGCCAAGCGGCGCATGTCGCTGCCGAGCGTTTCAAGCCGCTGTTCGAGTTCGTCGAGGGCTTCGGCTCGGTGCTTTAAGCTCACCAACTCCGTTTCGAGCGTCGCCAGTTGCCGATGCGTGGCGGCGTAGTCGCGGCGGGCTAGCTCCTGCCGCTGTTGGGCTGCGGTCAATGCGGCGAGTTGCTGCTCGACCTCCGTGAGGTACGATTGTTCTTCGGTTTGCGAAGCGGTTACTTCCTGAGCGGACGTGGCTGCGCGCGTTTCGGCGGCAGCGAGACGTTGTTCGATCTGCTTGCGGCGTTTTTCCAGTTCCGCCAGCTCGTCCGCTAATCGTTTCCGGCGGGCGGTTTGCTCGGCAAGTTCGGCTTCCGCGGCTTGCCGCTGAGCGAGCGAATTTTCGTACGCCAAGCGAGCTGCGTCCTCAGCAGTCTCCAACGAGTCGAGTTGCGCCAGTTGCTCGGCCAAGTTCTGCGTGGCTTTAGCGAGTTCCGCTTCGGCAACTTCTTGAGCGGATTTAGCAAATTGATCGGCGGACTCGGCGACATCGGCTGGCGCGGCCAGTTGTTCACACGCATGGGCGAGCCGCTGGCGTTCGGCCTGCAAGTCTTCAATCCGCGCTACCGTGGCGGTTGCATTGGCCCGGTCGGTGGCGATGCGTTCGCGCAACTCGGACAACCGCTGCTGGAGCTCATTCACGCGTGTGGCGGAGAGCTTGAAACTTGCTTCTTGCTCGGTGAGCCCTTGTTGCCGTTCGGCCAACTGTGCGGCTCGTTCGGCTTCCTGCACGGAGAGCTGTGCAAGTTGCTGCCCGCAGTGCTCGATTTGTTGCGAGAGGGTGCGATAGTCGAGCAGCCCCAACTGGGCTCGCAACTCTCGCAGCCGAGTGGTTTGCTCGCGGTACTGCTGCGCTTTGCCCGCTTGCGAGCGCACGCGACGCAGCCGGCCATCGACTTCCTCAACGATGTCCGACAGCCGCAGCAAGTTCTGCTCGACCCGCTCCAGCCGCTTCGCCGCTTCTTGTTTCTTGAGCCGGTAGCGGCTGATCCCTGCGGCTTCTTCAAAAATCGTGCGGCGATGTTGCGGAGTCGATTGCAACAGTGCATCAACGCGGCCCTGCTCAATCACGCTGTACCCATCGCCGCCGATGCCGGTGCCGGCGAGGAGTTCTTTAATGTCGCGCAGGCGGCACGCTTGGCCGTTGATGAGGTACTCGCCATCGCCACTGCGATAGACCCGCCGCGTGATCCGCACTTCAGCCGCATCGAGCGTGAAGGCGCGACTGGAATTGTCGAACGTGAGCGAAACTTCCGCCGCGTTCAGGGGCTTGCGTGAACCCGAACCGCTGAAGATGACGTCCGTCATCTCTGCCCCACGGAGCGCCTTGGGACTTTGCGAACCGAGGACCCACTTGATGGCGTCCACCACGTTCGATTTGCCGGACCCGTTCGGCCCCACCACCACCGTCACCCCGGCCGGAATCGCAAACCGGGTCCGATCTGCGAAGCTCTTGAAGCCCGAAAGTTCAAGCGCTTGAAGCATGGCGGTGGAACAATCGGAAGTTGATGGGGACTTTCTCGACTCCCTCTCCCTCCGGGAGAGGGTTGGGGTGAGGGGATACCGGGTACCCGCTTCATCCCACACCCAGCCCACTCCCAGAGGGAGAGGGTTATTGGTTTACCGCTTCTTCGAAAACAAATCCGGCAACGGCGTCGCCACTTCGTACGACGATTCTTCCTCGGCCTGTTCATCATCCGGTGTTTCAGCCGCGCGCGTTTCGCCGCGGACGAACGAGCGGCCCGATTCCGGCAGCGCATCCACCCGGAAGCGGCTCGCCAGCGCGTTATCGTGCTTGGCTTGCTGCAGCGCTTGCACCACATCGGGGTAAGCGCCGCCGAGTTCAACAATCGTGCGGATCACATCGCTCACGCGCGTGGTGGTTTTTACCTTACGGGTCGCGCCGCCGGCGGTGAAGCGGCTGACCGTCACTTCCTTACCGCTGATGCCGTTGACCAGAATGTTTTTGCCAGCGTCGAGTACCAGCGGCAGTTGGAAATGCTGATCCTTGCCGAACAGCACAATTTCGGGGCGATAACTCCGGGTGACGTGAACCATCGGCGGGCCGGCGACATCGAGCTCGTGGAAGCTGAACTGCCCGCCAAGCTGCTCGCCGCCGATGAGCGGGTCATGGGAATTCATCACCCATAAAGCGCGGAAGGCGCCGTAGCGCGTTTCGGCGCTGGAGGCTTCCAACAAACTCCGCAGGGCTTCGTAAGCGGTGACGTCGTCCATCGTGCTGAGCGCCGCAAGGGCGTTCACACGGAAGGCCGGTTCGCCCCGGGCCGCTTCCAGGAGGGGTTCGACCGCTTCGGTGCGATCGAGATACGCCAGCGCCTCGGCCGAATAAAACCGCACTTCGGGGTCATCGGACAAGGCGCCTTTTTTCAAGTGCCCGATCGCTTCGTCATTGCCAATCGCTTCCAACCGAACCGCTGCGCGGGCGCTGGAGATGGGGTCCAGTAGCTGGTCTTCAAGTTTGGCCAGCCGATCAATCTGCTCGCTCGGCGATTCATTCACGGCAATGCTGCGGACCACGCGGATATAGCGGGCCACGTTGTCGCGGTAGCGGCTGTGCAGATGCAGCTCCACATACTCATCGGTCTTTGCCTCGGCCACGCCTTGCTTGCGGCCTTCGCGGAAATCGAAGAACCGATCGTTGATGACCTTGGCCATTTCCGTAGCCAGCCGCACGGAGCGGTACTCTTGCCCGATCACCAGCCCCAGCGGCCGCGTCTTGGTGGCCACGCCGCCGCTCAGAATGCGGCCGCGCGTGGCGGCCACGACGTCGGTCTCGCCATCGGCCGCGGGATCGATGAGGATGGAGCCTTCCGCCACGCCCAGCACGTGGCCTTCGCGAATCTGTTGTCCCAGCACCGCCATCTCGGCCAGCCGCGTGGACATCATCCAGCCGCCACGCAAACTGGTGGTGGCGCTTTTGCTGGGGACCTTCACTTCCAGGTCGAACCGCTCGCCTTCTTTAATGCCCGGCCGTAAATAGGCCTTGCAAACGACGATTGCCGTATCAGGCGAGGCGAGCACCTCCAGCGGTTTTTCCACATTGCGGCGCTGCATGTCGTCGAGCAGCGCCGCGCGCTGCGGCGTCGGCGCCGGGTCTTCACCGGTCCCTTGTAGACCGGTCACGAGCGCAACGCCTTCAATCTGCACGTAATTCATGCCGAAGGGGTGCGTGAACTTGGAGATCAGCTTCGAGTCGGGCTGAGCGGCAAGTTGTTCGAGCGAGGTTTTTTGCTTCTCTTCCGCGCGGAACAGCGGCAGCGTGCAGCCCGTTGTGACGAGCGCAAATGTGAGGAGAAATAAGTGATGTTGAATGCCGCTGCGCCCCATGATTCGCACTCCCTGCGAAGAATCTCACGGCGCACTCCTGGCGCCGCGCCGGGGAGATTACTAGCTTGCAGAGCGCGGAGCAAGGGGAAACGACGGCAAAAGCCGGGGAGCTACGCTCCGCGGCGTTCGGGTACCGCGGACCGTAGGTCCCCGGCTAGGGGCCAACTCTCACGGCGGATCGTAACCACAGCCGCCCCAGGGGTGACAGCGAAGAACGCGCAAACCGCTACGATAGCAGCCGCGCATCACCCCATACTTTTCCACTGCTAGCAGCAGGTACGCGCTACAGGTCGGCGTGTACCGGCAACGCGGGCCGAGCCACGGGCTGATGAGCAGTTGATAGCACCGCACTAGCACAAGAATCGCCAGCCGCGCGGTGCAGCTAACGCCTTCGATGAGGAATCGAGCCAGCGGCATCATGGCGCTTCGAGCCGGCGGTTCAGTCGCGCGACCAGGCTGCGGAGGGAGCGATCAATCGCCACAAAGTTCGGCGTGGTCGTACGCGGGAGCACCACCAAATCGAGCGGCGGCAAGTCGTGCTGGGCGAGACGAAACGCTTCGCGGATGAGCCGCTTCCAACGATTCCGCGCCACGGCGTTGCCCACCTTGCGCGAGACAGCCAGGCCCAATCGCGGATGACCGAGCGCGTTACGGGCACCGTAGACTAGCAGCATCCCGTCGGAGGAGCTCGCGCGCGCGGAGAACACGGCGTCGAACTCTGCCTTTTTCAGTAGGCGCAAATGTTTGGAGAAACCGAGCGACACCAACTATCCCCGCGCCAAGAGCTCCCGACGCTCCTCTCGAGGAACCGTCAGGGGAGGGATGCGACAATTGCTCGATTGTAGCAGGATTCGTGGGGCAACGCGCTCCGCTAGCGCGCCGCGGCTGACGCCTACCAGTGGTAACCCATATGGACCGCGGCGCGATGGTGATGGTGCGGACCGTGGTAGTAATAGTACCGCGGGGCGGGGACGTAGACGGGGGCTACTTCGTAGTGCTCGACGACCACCGGGCGTTGTTGGACGACCACCGGGGCCGGCGCGGGGCCACCAACCGGGGCTGTTTGCATCGCCGAGATGACCGATTCACTCACCCCTTGTTGGTGGAGCGAAATGATGTCCGCCACTTCCATTCGCCGCTGCACGCCGCGCTGGTTGAGCTGGTTCATAATGACCGAGTCGCCCACGCCGCACCGCGCGAGCGCCACCACATCCGCCGGCGACATGGCCGACTGAATCGCGTATGTTTGCTGCTGCTGGTAGGCAAAACGCTGCTGGGCAGTCTCTTTATCTTTCGCGTTGCCGATCACCCCGCCGGTGACGGCGCCAATTGCTGCGCCGATCGCCGCGCCAGCGCCCGCTTCGCCGTTGTGATCACCGATCAGCGCCCCGGCAATCGCACCGGTCACCCCGCCGACCGCGGCGCCACGCTGCGTGTTCTGCGCGGCGGCAGTGCTCGTAACGAGCAAGGAGCCAACGACCAAGTACCCAAGGTAGCGACGCATGATAGGAATTCCTTTTCCGCGCAGCGGACGATGACAGAGACGCAACGAGCAAACCGCCCGAAGCGGCGGAGAGTGTCGGCGCAATCCGCTCCGTAGTCAACATCGGCTTGAGCGGGATCGGGAGATTAGTGGAAGCAGTGCTAGTGGATTGTCGGAGCCGAGTTTTCGGGCGCCACTGTCCAGCTTGCTGGCAGTGTGAAGCGGGTCCCAGGCGCCGACTGCCGGACAAGCCGGACAGTGGCGCCCAGAACACCCGTGCAATAGACCACTGGCCGCCGTTAATGCTAGCTGCCCCAGCTCGGCAAACTTACATTCACCCTTTCCGCTCCACCAGCGCCACCAATTCATTGGCGGCTTCGGCTTCCTCCACCACCAGATCGTTCGCCCCCGCGGCGCGGAGTTTTTTGGCGCTCGCCGTGTACCGACAGCGAGCGAAGATTTTGAGCGTGGGGTGCATCCGGCGGAGCGTGCTCACCAACGCGAGCGTCAGGTCATCATCCGGCAAGCAGACGAACGCCACCTCGGCCGAGGTCACCCCGGCGGCCGCCAATGTTTCGGGACTCTCCGCTTCGCCTGCCACCGTGCGGAACCCTTGCTGGGCGTAGCCTTGCAGATTGATCGGGCTGCGGTCCACGAGGCAGACATCGTACCCCTGCATTTCGAGTTGCGACGAAACCGCCCGGCCGATTGGGCCCAGCCCGAATACCAAGGCGCCATGCTCGGGACTATCGACATACAACCTCGGCCCCGCCAGTTCACTCTGTTCACTCTCGCGATTCGACAGCCGGCCAAAGCCAACTCGCAATAGCAGCGGCGCGAGGAACAGCGTGCCAAGCGAAATCACCACCAGCCGATGGTAGAGCGGTTCGTCGATGAGCTCGGCTTCAAACGCCACCAACAGCAAGACGAAGGCGAACTCCCCCACATGCGCCAGCCCCAACCCCGTGGCGAACGAATCGGGCCATTGCATCCTTGTGCAGCGGAACGCAATGGCGGCGGCGAGCGCCTTGAGCAGCACCACGCCCACCACGCCGCCCAGCAGCGTGAGTGGTTCCCGCAGCGCAAGCTGCGAATCGAACAGCGCGCCGAGGCTCACGAAGAACACGGCGGCGAACGTTTCACGGAAGGGAAACGTGAGCGCATCGATCTGTTCCGACCAGCGATTGCCACTGAAGAGCAGCCCCGCCGCAAACGCTCCCAGCGCCGGCGGCAAGTTGACAATCGTCGCCGCCACCGTGGCGCCTAAGAGTGTGACGATCGTGAACAGCACCAACAGTTCCGGACTGCGATAGCCCGCTAGCCGCGGCGCCACATGCTCGGCCATCAGCCGTCGGCCGATAATCACCACCCCCACGCAGGCCAAGGACGTAATCGCCATCTTCGCGAGCTGCGCGCCCATCGCCACTTCCGCTGAACCGGTGAGCAGCGGAATCACGAGCAGCAGTGGCGCGAGCGCCGCATCTTGAAACAGCAGGATGCCCACCGCCCGCCGCCCATGCCGCGTAACATTTTGCCCGCGCTCGGCGAGCGACTTGAACACCAACACCGTGGAACTGAATGCGAGCGCCAGTGCGACCAGCGTCGCGGTCGCCGGTTTGGCGCCGAGCGCAATCATCAGCCCCGCCACCGGCGCCGCGGCCAGCGTCATTTGCACCGCGCCGCCAATCACCAAATGCCGCCCCAACCGCAGCAGTTCATCGAGCGAGAACTCTAGCCCAATCGCAAACAAAAGCAGGAACACCCCCGCTTCGCTGAGGTGATGCAGCTCATGCGAGTTATTGCTAACTAAGCCAAAACCGCCCTCGCCGATCGCTGCCCCCACCAGCAAGTAACCCACCAGCGTTGGCACATTCAGCTTGCGGCACACCAGCGCCGCCAGAAACCCAGCCGCGAGGACGATAAACAGATCGAAGACAAAATCAGGCAGCATTCGCGTAAGCCGCGGGAGCTTGTCTCCGCGTTTTTGGGGTTGGGTCGTCGGTCAAATGCAGCATTAAAGTTTTACCACAGAGAGCACAGAGGAATCACAGGGAAAGGCATGATTCAAACTTGAATTGGTCTTTTCGGCATGGTCATTCGTGCTTCGAATGACCATGCCGAAAAGACCAGTTTTGTTTCTCAGTTCCTTCTCTGTGCTTCTTCCGTGCTCCCTGTGGTCAATCGTAGCTCCCAATGATACCCGCCCCCGCTGCGATCTGCTAACTTACCCCTATGAACCGGTTGCATATCCTCGGCCGCAAGAATCATGGCAAAACCACTCTGCTAGTGGCGCTGGTGGAGGAGCTCACGCGCCGGGGCCTCAAGGTGGGGGCCATTAAGCACACGCATCACAGCCACGAGCTCGATACGCCCGGCAAAGATTCGCACCGCCACCGGATGGCGGGCGCCGCCGTGGTCGGCATCCTCTCGCGCGATTTGACCGCCATCTTCCAACCCGTCCACCGCGACACCGTCGCCGACCCTTACGCCCCTTTCGCCGCGAGCATGGCCGATTGTGACCTCGTGCTGGTAGAAGGAGATACCCAGGCGACGGCGCCGAAGATTGAAGTGTGGCGTGCGGAGATCGGCGGCACGCCACTCGCGAAAATGGATGAAGGTATTCTCGCTGTGGTGAGCGATGATCCCGTTGAGTGTGTGCAACCGATCTGGCCGCGGGGGGATATCTTTGCGCTGGCCGATCAAGTCCGAGCGCTGATGTGTCCGTAGCTTGGGTCCTCGACCCGAGCGCGCCCCGCGCTCAGCTCGGGGGAGCCAAGTTACTTACGACTACACCGGTTGCGGCGGGCGTGGTGGCAACTCTCCCGGTGGTCGGCCTTGTCGTGGGCCATTACGCGGCCGCTGATTAGGTGGTCCCCGCCACGGTCCCGGCCCGCGGCCCGGTGGTCCTAGCGGCGGACGCAATCGTGGTTCCGCAAAGTCGGACTCTCCTCCCGGCGATGGCGGGGCCAGTTGCTCGATTGGCGGCGGACGCAACAGCGCGGCCGTCACCATCACCGCCGCTACGCTCACGAGCACCAGCGCGAAGCCCAGTCCCGCGACGAGCGGGTTTCGCTTCGCCCAGCGCGCTCCGCGCTCCATTGGTCGCAGCGGTCGCGCTTGGATCGCTTCGCCCGCAATCATTCGCCGCAGATCGGCCACCAGCAGTTCCGCCGATGCGTATCGATCTTGCGGCTCGCGCGCCGCAAGTTTCAACACCAGCGTCTCCCAGTCGCGCGGTATAGCCGGGTTAATGCTCCGCGGCGCCGGCACACTCTGCTGCGTGATCGCCCGAATCGCTTCGCTCGGTTGTTCCTGCGGAAACGCGGGCCGCAGCGTGAGCACTTCAAACAGTGTCAGCCCCAGCGCGTAGAGATCGCTCTGCGGCGTGCATTCCCCCCGAAACTGCTCCGGCGCCATGTAGCGCAGCGTGCCGACGAGCTCGCCCGACCGGCTGAGATCATCCCCCTGCATCGCTTTGGCCAGCCCGAAGTCAGTCACCCACGCGGCGCCATGTCGATCGACCAGCAGGTTTGCGGGCTTGATGTCGCGATGCAGCGTGCCGTGCTGATGCGCGGCAGCGAGCGCCTCGGCAGCGCCCAGCGCGAGCTGCGCGGCGAGCTTCCAGTACTCAGCGCTATTGTGCGCTGGAACCGCGAGCGGCAAGCCGCTCGCGATCCGAACTTCCGTGGCGCCCTCGGCCACCGCGGTGAGCAAGTGATCGAGCCCCACCCCCTCCACCAGCGGCATCACCAAATAGTGCAGCCCCTCCGCATGGCCCACGCTGTAGATCGGCACGATGTGCGGATGCGTCAAGCTGCCTGCCGTGCGGGCTTCGCGCTCGAAGCGTTCCAGCCGCCGCTGGTCGAAGAGCGTCTGCTGCGGCAAAACCTTCACCGCCACCTTGCGGCCCAGTTTCGATTGCACCCCTTCGTAAACGATTCCCATGCCACCCCGGCCCAACTCGCGCACAATCTCGATGTCGCCCAGTCGTTCGGGCCGCTTGAACGTGGCCAGCGGCGCCGCCTGCTCATCGTGCGTACTGGCCGATTCGAGCGTGTCGATCAGGGGAAATAGCTCCCGAATTTCGTCCGCCAGGTCGGGATGCGCATCGGCATACGCTTCCACCGAAATGCTCGCTCCACGGCGGCGCTCGGTCACGAACTCGTCGGCCAGCAGTTCCAGTGGTTCACGCATAGGACAGCCCTCCCGATTCGGTGAGCAACTCTTTCAGTCGTTTGAGCGCCCGCACGTAGCGAATGCTGGCCGCCTTCGTTTCAATGCCCAGCACCGCGGCGACTTCGCTGTTGGAAAGCTGCTCGAAGTGCCGTAGCGCGAGCACTTCTTGATCGAGGTCGCTGAGCTTCGCCAAAGTTGCCGCCAACTGCGCTTCGCGTTCGCTCCGCAGCGCCGCTTGACTGGGCGACGTGATGGCCCCCACCAATCGGCCGGCAATCGACTGACTCGTCGCCACGGGCGACGCCGGCTTCGCGAGCGAAACTTCTCGCCCCGCATCCCGCCGCTGCGCGCCGAGATGTCGGCGATGCACATCGATCAGCGTTTGCTCAACAATCAGCCGCAACCAAATAAACGCGGACAGACCTCCCGATTCATCATCGCTGCCTTGCGGAAAATGTTCGATCCGCTGATCCGCCTGCACGAACGCTTCCTGCAGAACATCCTCGGGATCGAGCCGCCCGGCTAAGCGGCGATCCATCCGAAACCGCACCATCCGCAACAGCCGCTCGCGATGGGTGGCCAACAGCTCCGCCAGTTCCGCCCGCCGCGAAGCGGGGAGGACAAGTGAGGCCGTCATGGCGAGGGGATCAGACATGCTTGGCCAGGGGTGGGAAAAAGCCAATTCTTCGATTATGGCCTGTTGCGACCCGGTTGGGAAATACTGGCGAACGTTTTTTGCCGAGCTGTAGATTCCTTCGGGCCGCTCGCGTTTCTAGTAGTAGAACCCCACAACAATTCCATCGCATCGGTAGCAGGCAGAAAACTGCCGGCAGCTTGACCGGTGCGAGCAACCTTCAAGGAGGTGCGTGATGAACGCTAAACTGATTTCACTGGCGGCGGTCGGCTTGTTGGCCGGCGCGTACGCCTACGCCCAGACGGGCGCCCCGCCACAAGGCGACCCTCAGCGGCCACAGGGCCCGCCTCAGCCGCCAGCCCCGGAAGAAATCTTCAAACTGATCGACGCCAATAGCGATGGTCAGGTCAGCCTGGAAGAGTTCGTTGAGCATCACAAACAACGGCAACTGCAGCGGCCCGGCTTCGGTCGGGGTGGTCGACCCCCTGGGGGAGGCCCAGGCTTTGGCCCTCCGCCGCCTCCACCGGGTGGACCGCAAGACGGCCAATGGGGACCACCGCCGCAAGCCGGATACGGCCCTCCGATGAGGGGTCCGGGCATGGGCCCGGGACGAGGTCGCGGTCGCGGGATGGGGCCAGGATTTAGGGGACCGGGCGCTGGTTGGCGAGGTCAAATGGGCGCTTGCCCCTGGATGCAAGGCCCGCCTCCTCCGCCACCGCCCGCTGAAGAAGCCGCTCCAGCTGAAGGCGGAGAGCAGCCCTCTTTGGGTGACGCGTCGCCAGAGGCCTAACGAATGAAAATCCCGTTAGCCGCGGAGCTAGTCTCCGCGGCTAATTTTTCTGGCTTTTAGCGAACCAACGCCCGCTCGCGCGACTGCAACCTAACCAGCATTTCGTGCCGTTCAATCTCCACCGCCAACCGCCCCGCGACAAGTTCCACAAGTTGCACCTGGCGATCCTCAAACCGCTGCGCGGCAGCAAAGTAGAGCCACAGCGTGCCGTGAATTGTGGCGTCGCTGGCGACCGGTACGCAGACCGCGGCGCTGCATGGCCGGGGGACGCTCCACTCGCTGACCATGTCGGCATCCTCCAGCACGATGGCGCCGCCGGCCATCGCCACCACGTCGGGATGTGCATGCGTGAGCGGACGCAACCGTTCGGCCAGCGGCTCTTTATCGCCGAATGTGCTAGCCAGCCGCAGCTCGGTGGTCGCGTCGTCGAGCAGCATTAGGTCCGCGGCACGGGCGCCAAAGCCTTGCACGGCGCCACGCAAGACATCACGCAACCGTTGGGCCAGCAGTTCTTCGGCAACAGACGGCGCTGGGCTAGCCGGCGCTGCCGACAGAGTTGGGAACTGCATCTGAGATCCCGTGGCGCGCGGCGGTAGCAATAGCGTAGGCGGATCGAGGTGCGGTGACATCGGGGGGGCGATTGATCGGTGCGGGGCAAACTCCTTTCGCCCGGGGAACGGTGCTGGTTACCCCTTAAGTTCGGCCGCTCGACCGACTTCCGGTGAGGCAATTTGGGTGGAGTTGCGCGTCGCGGCCCGAATCCGGCCCGCACGAGCGGCGAGACCCCGCTTTGACCCTACAACCCGCCTAATCGGGCGACCACTCGGCAACCAGTTGCCCTGTGCTTCGCGCGTATTTGCCCCAGCTCCAGAGTTTTTCTCGACCATTAGCCGGCGGAGAAGCGCTCATGGGCGATATGCGGTTGGCTGAACCCGCAGATGATGAGGCGCTGATTCCCTCGAGCAACCGGATTACTTAGGGGGACACCGGTACGGAAGCCGCAATGTTTGCCTCAAATCTCAACCCGCGAATACAATGGAGATAGAACAACTGCCGCACAGCGATTGAGATTAGCTCGCTCATGAGTACTCCAAAATCGCCCCTGGATTTGTTCCCTTACTCGCGCGACCCACGCAGTCGACCTGTAGCCATTAAAGTGGATGATGGGTTGTACGTGTATGTGCAAGATTTGCACGGTACTGTGTATATACTTCCGGATGGTCCTCATCAGCCTCCGAAAGTGCTTGGCAATGCTGAGCAAGCTTTGTATGCCGGCGACCTGAGAATTGAATCGGGCAAGGTTATCGACATCACGAATTTGTCCGGTACGTTTAAGTGCGATGATCCCGACGGACTCATCGCTGTAGCGGAGCAGTTGCTCGACCAAGGGTTTGATTTTGGCGAAGATGCACTCAGATTCTTTCCGAACGACGGCTCGCCGCCTGTCATTTTGAACATGGAACAATGATGCGAGTCCTCATTCTCGAAGACAACCGCGACCGACGGGTCGCTATGATCGCCCGGCTCATGGAACGCTTCGCTTTTCTGCGGATTGTGTTCTTCGAGTCCGCGCCGGAGATGGTGAAGTTCCTTCAATCAGAACCGCTGGATGACGTTGCGCTCGTCGCACTCGATCATGACCTCGAACTCATTCCCAATGGCGGCCATGCGTGGATTGACCCCGGCACCGGGCTCGAAGTCGTGGACGGCCTCATCGCGAACGTCAAACCGCGATTCCCTGTGATCGTTCATTCCACCAACGCCCCTGCCGCTAGCCAAATGATGCATCGTTTAGAAGAAGCGGGGTGGAACGCCTTCCGCGTTGTGCCGTATGGCGACCTTGAATGGATCGACAATGAGTGGTTTCTAACCGCCCGAAACGCAATTGTTTCAACAGCCCCGAGAGCGGTTGTGGCGAGTTAGCGGCATAAGATGGGCTATCGCTGCGGGAGTAATCCATCCTAGCTATAAGAAATCCGCGCAAATCCGCGGCCGACACCTTCGCTTCCTGACGTGCGCGGCTCAAGGCCATCTCACACCGGCGGGTCCACCACTAGCATGTTCGCGCCCAGATCATCGACCATACGCTGCTCCAGCGCGAGCACATCACGCCGCAATTCGCGAATCTGCGCTGGGTTTTGATCGGCGGGCAATTTGCCGAGGTGACAGATGGGCTCACCCGGGCTGATCGCCGGGAGCGTTGTCATCCCTAACACAATCGCGTTCCACGGCGAGCGGATCACATCGCGTTCACGCCCCAGCAGGTTGGTGTTCGTCGCCAGCGGGCTGTCGCGTTCCACCACTTGGCCGGGCTGCACGTGGAAGTGTAAAAACCCGCCGCGCTCGGCCCGCATCCACTTGGTCGTTTCAATCAGCACTTGGTAGTTCGGCTTTTCGGGCGGCTGGTCGATCATCTCCAGCTCGGCGAGCACGTTCTTCACGCCGCGGGTAATCGACTCCACGATGCCGCGCTCGACCTTCCACACTTCGCCCCCTTCAAACGTGATCGTCGGCACGCCCACGCGGCACGCTTCGCGGCGAAACGAACCACGCGGCCCTTTGCCATCGATAATCAGCTCGCACCCAAAACTTTGCGCCAGCCGCCGCACGGCCGGATTACGCAGGTCGCCGCGAATGTTTGGATAATTGGTCCGCCGCACGGCCGCCGTGTGCAGATCGATGCCAAAGTCACTGCGGAGCGCGATCTCGGAAAAGATTCGGTGCGCAAAGCGACTTGCCATGCTACCAGTGAGCGCGCCGGGAAAACAGCGGTTCAGGTCACGCCGATCCGGCAGATAGCGCGAGTGCCGATCGAACGACAGCACGTTCAGCACCGGCACAAAGATCACCGCGCCGCGCTCCAGCACCAGCTCGCTATCTTGAATGAGCTGCCGAATCGCGCCGGTGCCGTTGATTTCATCGCCATGCAGCGCCGCGGTGACAAACACGACCGGCCCCGGCTGCTTCGCCCGCCGCACTTGCAGGGGAATCTTCACCGTCATCCCGCTGTAACTTTCGCTCACCGCGAGCCGAATATCCCGGCTCTCCCCCGGCGCAATCTGCTCCCCATTCCAATCGTCAATCAACTTGCGTTCGGGCTTCATCATGGCGTGCGTACGATGGGCTCTAAGCCCATCGTGCCTATTGGAGTTGATTCTCGCTGTCACGACGGGCTAGGAGCCCAACGTAAGCTTATCCATCACCCTGTTTCCCCGCCTTTGCGCGCAGCTTCCGCACTTTGGGCCGGCGGCGTTTGCGGGTTTTCTCGGGGATCATGTCCCGCATTGCGTCGAGCTTGCCGAAGCAGAGCAGGCGGTCTCCCGGTTCGAGCGTTCGCTTGAGCCGAGGGTTGGGGATGACCGTCGTGCCGCGGTACAGGGTGAGCACGTTGATGTCTTGTTCGCTGAGGCCCGATGAATCAATCGTTTGGCCGACAAACTCGGACCCTTCGGGAATAAATATCTCCGCCACACCATAGCCGCGGCTCACAGTCAGGCGCTGACGGATGTCAATCTCCGGGAAGTCCACTTGAGCGGCGATATAGTCGACGATGGCGCCGGCGACATCGAGCTTCGTGCAGGTTTCGATTCCCTCCAGCCCCGGAGAAGAGTTCACTTCCATGATCAGCGGGCCGTCGGCGCCTTCGAGCATATCGACCCCCGCGATCCGCAGCCCCATAATTTGCGCCGCGCGCACCGCCAGTTCACGGTATGAATCTTCAAGCTCGACCACTTCGGTCCGCCCGCCGCGATGCACGTTGCTGCGGAACTCGTTGCCGCGGGCGACGCGGCGCATGGAAGCGACCACTTGATCGCCCACCACAAACGCGCGAATGTCTCGGCCTCGACTTTCGGCGACGAACTTTTGCACCAGCACGTTCTGCCGTGTACTATGGAGCGTTTCGATAATCGCTTCCGCGACTTTCACACTGTCCGCCAGAATCACGCCAACGCCTTGCGTTCCTTCCAGCAGCTTGATCACCACCGGGGCCCCGCCGACCCGTTCGATCGCCGGCAACACATCCTTCTTGTCACGCACAAAGGTGGTTTGCGGAATGCCCAGATGATGCCGACTGAGAATCTGCATCGAGCGGAGCTTATCGCGTGAGTTGGCGATCCCCGCCGACGAATTCGCGCAGAAAACATCCATCTGTTCGAACTGCCGCACCACCGCCGTGCCGAAGTACGTGATCGACGCCCCAATGCGCGGCAGCGCCGCATCGTAATGACTCAGCGGCTTGGAGCGCAAGTAAAGATCGGGCGAACCTTCTTCCAGATCGATCGAGAACTTCAGCGTATCGAGCACCGTGCAACGGTGCCCTCGCTCAAGCGCAGCCTCTTTAAGCCGCCGCGTGCTGTAACATTTCGAACTGCACGAAAGAATGCCGAGTTTCATGGGTGTAAAGCTGTTGGCTGTTAGCTATTGGCTGTTGGCGAAAAGCTGGTGTCTGCGGTGAATCTTCTGGCCAATAGCCAACAGCTAATGGCCACTAGCCCTACTTCTTTTTCTTTAGTTTCCCGCCACAGTACGACCGCGCGGGATCAATCAAGAACCGGCCGCGCACGGCTTGGCGGCCGAGCAGCATGCGAAAGCCCATTTGGTCGCGGTTGGCGAGCGTGAGCTCAATCGGCCATTCAGCGCCGAGCGCCTGGACGGTGGTGACGATCACCGGGCGTTCCGTCATTTGCCCGCTGGAACTTTTCACCCGGCGGAATTCCAGCACGGGCGCTTCAACTTCGACGATGGCCTTGTTGCTACGCTGCAAAGGGTGAATGCCGAAGCGAACCCATTGGTGGCCTTCGTGCAAAAACAGTTCCAGATCGAACGCATGCAAGCTAGAAGACCTGGCGCCGGTGTCAACCTTCACCTTGATTCGTGGCGTAGCAAGCTGGGGAAGCGCAACCCATTCGCGCCAGCCCAGCAGCGGCAGCGGTGCAGTGCTGATATTGGGCGGCTCCATCGACCCGGCGACCTTGTTCAATCCCTCGAAAATGCCGGCGAAATACGATCTCTCGCCGGTCCAAACGAATCCGAATTGTCCCCATTTTCCGCGTCGCGGCAAGCGACGCCGAATCAGCGAAATAAAAAACTCGCGGCCGCGTGACAAAATGCTTGACGAGTCGGCCGGGATCGATCAATTTACACCCCAGACGCGGCCCACTCACGCGGCATTTCGACGAACCCTCCGCCGATGGCAAGTGCGAGCTTTGGCTCGTGCGGAATCATTGGCACACACCCTCGGTTAGGCAAAGCGGTCGGCCGGAGGGTTCGTCAAACTGCCGCGTTTTCTCATGCGCCCGCCAATTTCTTGGCACTAGCCGAATCGAGGCGAAGGGGGTTGAATGGGGTTCTCCTTCTCACCCTTCGTTCCCGTTCTTCGAGGCCTCTCATGGTTGCCCGCTCTTGTGTGCGCTCGATTGCATCTTGTCTGCTGTTGACGATTCTCAGCCCCGTCTTCGCGGAAGACGTAACGCCCCCCACGGCCGAGCGGCTCGCCAAGCGAGAAGATTTTCGCAAGGACCGGTTTGGCATTTTTATTCACTGGGGCATCTACAGTGTGTTGGGTCGCGGCGAATGGGTAATGAATCAAGAAAAAATCACCGTTGATAAGTACGAACCCGTGGCCACGGAGTTTAACCCCGTGAAGTTCAACGCCGACGAGTGGTGCCAGCTCTTTAAGTCCGCGGGGGCCAAGTACATTACCATCACTTCGAAGCACCATGATGGCTTTGCCATGTGGGACTCCAAAGTTAGCGATTGGGACATCGTTGATCGCACGCCGTATAAGAAGGATGTGCTGAAGCAATTGGCCGGAGCCTGCAAACGGCACGGGCTGAAGTTGTATTTCTATCATTCGCATCTCGATTGGCATCATCCGGAGTATTTTCCGCATAGCCGCACCGGGCACCATACGGGGCGGGCCGAGTCGGGCGACATCAACAAATATCTCGACTACATGGATGCCCAACTGGCCGAGTTACTTGGCGGCGAATACGGCGAAGTGGCCGGAATTTGGTTCGATGGGTGGTGGGATCAGCAAACGCCCGATGACAACGATGATCCGCAGAAAACCATCATTGATTGGCGATTGCCGAAGACCTACAACCTGATTCATGGTTTGCAGCCGAACTGTTTGATTGGAAACAATCACCATGTCAAAACATTCGATGGTGAAGACTTTCAAATGTTCGAACGCGACTTGCCCGGCGAGGTGACCACGTTCTGGAACAAAGATGCGAAAATCGGGGAGTTACCGCTGGAAACGTGCGATACGCTGAACGGAAATTGGGGTTATGATTCGCGCGACCAGAAGTTCAAATCAGTCCGGGAGATTGTGCACTATCTCGTGAAAGCGGCGGGGCGGGACGCGAACTTGCTGCTGAACGTTGGTCCCAAGCCGGACGGGACGATTGACGAAGTCTCGGCCGAACGACTCCGCGGCATGGGCGAATGGGTCGCGAAGTTCGAGCCGACATTCCGCGGCACGCGTGGGGGACCAGTGGCGCCGCAAAAATGGGGCGTGACCACGCAAACGAAGGACGGGACGTACGTTCACATTCTTGACTCGAGCGCGGCCGATGCGAAGGGAGCACTGGAACTCACCGGTTGCGCTGAGCTTGCCGATAAGAGTTGGACGAACTTTGCCACCAGCGAAGCAGTGAAGACGGAAGTCCGCGATGGCCGACTGTTCGCGATACTCACGCCCGAAGATCGCGAAGCGATCGACTGCGTGCTGGTGGTGAAGTAATTCCATCAACCAGTGATTGGCAATCGCAAGCGTTCTTTCCGCAAACGGTCGGCAATCCACGCAATGGTTCGCTCGGCCTGCGCGGTATAGTAACCGAAGCCGTGGCCGCCGGCGATTGTTTCCAGATCGCACTCGAAGGGGATGCCAAGCGAGGAGAGTTTCATCCGCAAGCGCTCGATGGAATTCCACCAATGATCCGTTGGATCACACGCGAAGAATTGGTGGACCGGGTAATTGAGCGGATGAATCCACAAGGTAGCGGTGTCTTGCCGCGCTTGTTCGGGGTCTCCATACAGCTCGTGGAGCGGGCCGTAATCGGGATCACTGGGCCGCGAAGTTGCCATTCTTTCGTGATAGTCAATTGCCGGCGACAATGCGGCGACAACCGGAAATAGCCGCGGATACTTGTATGCCATTCGCAAGGCGCCTTGGCCCCCCATGCTAGTTCCCAGGAGCGCAATCTGCGGCGGGTGGCAATTCCAGGTTTCGGTGAGCCAGTTCAACACGTTTTTTGTGACGTGCTCCTCGGCGGAAAGGTGGGGATCGAACTCGGGCCAATTGCGGTTCGTCCACCAGCTTCGGCCTGTAATGGGCGCGACGCAGCGGAGGCCAAAACGCTCGAATAACTCGCCGAAGAGGGGATGCGCGCTCATTCGCCCTTGGTGAACGCCGTGAAGGTAAAGGACGGTCTCACCGTGGGGACCAGGCTCTGTGGGCACGAAGATTTCGGCCGGGTGGTTGGCAATCGATATGGTTTGCCAATTGGCCATAATTCTACGTGAAACAATTTCTCCGTTGCTCCGTGCCGTTTCGTTTGGGCCAAACGGCGTTGGAATCCGTCTCCTGCGGGACTCGCTACCAGAACTTCACGTAGAGCGCGCTCAGGATCATGAACGTCGCGGCGATCTGCACGACCGTGATTGGTTTAAGCTTGAACATACTGGCGTCAATCTCGAACGCTTTGGGATTCACTTTCGGTCCCAACAGGCTGATGCCGATCATCACCAGCGCGGTGATGACGAAGTTAATGCCCATCCACACTAGGAACGGAATCTCGTAGATCGCCTTGCCCGCAGCATCGACTTTACCGGTTGGGAACGCGTCGTAAAGGAACGTTTTCGGCCCCCAGACGGTGGTGGCGAAATTGTCAAAGAACACACTCAAGAAAAAGCCAAGCACGACGCCGACAATTGCCGCGGCGCCGCTGGTGCGTTTCCAGAACATGCCCATGATGAACATCGCAAATACGCCGGGGCTGACGTAACCGGTATATTTTTGAATATAAGTGAAGCCCCCTTCGCCGCCGATGCCGAGTGTGTCCTTCCAGGTAAGGGCAATGGCGAGCGCCATCGAGAGCCAAATAAACAGCCGACCAATCCAGACCAGGCTGGCTTCGGTGGCGTTGGGACTGACAAACTTTTTGTAGACGTCGAGCGTGAAGATGGTGGAGATACTGTTAAGTTTGCCAGCCAGCGACGCGACGATAGCTGCGGTAAGCGCCGCCGCTGCGAGGCCTTTGAGCCCCGGTTGCAGTTGCAACAGGATGTTGGCGTAGGCACTGTCTTTCGATTCGACAGTGAGCACGCCCTTGGCGTTGAGGGCATAAGCACAAATCCCCGGTAGCATGACGATAATCGGCATCATCAGCTTCAGAAAGCCGGCGAACAGAATGCCCGTGCGCGCCGTTTGCAGGTCAGCCCCGAGAGCCCGCTGAGTGATGTACTGGTTGCAGCCCCAGTAGTTGAGGTTGACAATCCACTGGCCGGCAAAATACATGGCGATGCCCGGGAGGAGCAGATAGCGGTCAATGTCTCTCTGGCTCGCCCCTTCGCCAGGCTTGGGAAAGATCATGTGGAAGTGGTCGTCATGATTTGCCAAGAGTTGCTTCCAGCCATTCCAGGCATCGAGGCCGCCACCGTACGCTTGGCTCACCAAAGTCAGGGCGAGGTAAGTTGTCGCAAGACCGCCGATGATCAGCACGAGCACCTGAATCACGTCGGTGTAACCAATGACCTTCATCCCCCCGATGGTGATAAACACCGCGAAGAGCGACATCAGGATGATGGTCCACTGGAACGAATCGAGCCCGGCGAACGAGCCGGCGCCGACCAACGGCACGATTGCCATTGCGCCGAGATAGAGAATGGAAGTTAAGTTCACAAAAATGTACAGGAACAGCCAGAAGATCGTCATGATCGTGGCGGTGGTCTCGTTGTAGCGCGTTTTCAGGAACTGCGGCATCGTGAAGATGTGGTTCTTCAAATAGACCGGCATGAAGAAAACGGCGACGATGATGAGCGCGATCGCCGCGATCCATTCATAGCAGGCGATGGCGATGCCGACGTTAAAACCTTCGCCGGACATGCCCACAAACTGTTCGGCGGAGATGTTCGAGGCGATCAGCGACGCGCCGATGGCCCACCAAGTTAGCGAACCTTCGGCTAGGAAGAAGTCGGTGGTAGAGGCTTCCTGGCGCTGCTTGCGCTTGTAGATCCAAATCCCGTAGGCGCTGACCAATATGAAGTAGGTGAAGAAGACGATGTAGTCGATGGTCTGCATGACGGGGCGAGAGATGAGGAGTTGAGTGGACTAGGGTTTTAATGAAGAAGATTCAGCACAGAGGAAAAGACACAGCGAGGGGATTCAAAACCCCGGAGAGATTGATGCAGATTGCCGTATGTCAGGAATTTGAGTTTCGACAGTTGACCACTTTACATTTCTCTTCCTTCGCGTCTCTCTGTGTTTTTTTCCGATCTCCGTCGTGAATCCTTCGTCATTTCGGGGTGAAGGCGCTCCGCTAGTGGTTGGCGGATTACGGTTGCTGACAGAGTAATCACCGCGTGGCGAAAACGCCAGTGGAGTCACTCACCCGGAGCTGATGTTTGAACTCCCGCAGGCGGGTGTAGGAGTCGATCAGCACGCACTCGACGCCGGTAATGTCGGCGAAATCGTCAAAGTGCTCGCTCGTAAGGGCTTGGCTGAACGTGGGGTGGTGCGAACCGCCGGCATAAATCCACGCGGCGGCGGCGGTTTTTAGGTCGGGCGCCGGCTTCCACAGCGCACGGGCGACGGGGAGCTTCGGCAGCGGGGCGAGGGGGCTGACCACGTCGACATTGTTCACCACCAAGCGGTAGCGGTCGCTCAGGTCCACCAGCGTGGCGTTCACGGCGGGGCCGCTCGGGGCGTCGAAGACCAGTCGGACCGGGTCTTCCTTGCCACCGATTCCGAGGGGGTGGATTTCGCACGACGGCCGACCTGCCGCGATGGTTGGGCAGATTTCCAGCATGTGCGAACCGAGCACCAGGGCGTCACTCCCTTCCGGCAGGTGGTAGGTGTAATCTTCCATAAAGCTAGTGCCGCCGGGCAGGCCGACGGCCATCACCTTAGCGGCCCGGAGCAGGGCGGCGGCTTTCCAATCACCTTCGGCGCCGAAGCCGTAGCCGTCGGCCATCAGCCGCTGCGAAGCGATGCCGGGGAGTTGCTTGAGGCCGTGGAGGTTTTCAAAGGTGTCGGTGTAGCCAACGAAACCGCCGCTGGTGAGAAACGATCGCAGGGCGAGTTCAATCCGCGCCGCGTCACGCAGTGCCTCGCGACGGGCGCCACCTTTTCGCAAGCTGTCGGCCATCACATAGGCTTCGTCGTACTCGCCACAGAGCTGGTCGATCTGCGCGTCGGCCACGTTGTTTTGGTGCGCGACCACATCGCCCAGACCGTAACCGTTCACGGCGAATCCGAACTGGATTTGAGCCGAAACTTTGTTCCCTTCGGTCACGGCAACTTCACGCATGTTGTCGCCGATGCGCGCGATCTTGGCGGTTTGCAGATCGTGCCGGGCGGCGGCGGCGCGGGTCCAGACGCCCACTTCACGCTGCACTTCGCTATCCTGCCAGTGGCCGACCACCACTTTGCGATTCATTCGCAGTCGTGAGACCATGAACCCGAACTCGCGCCCGCCGTGGGCCGACTGGTTGAGGTTCATGAAGTCCATGTCGATGCTGGACCACGGAATCTCCCGACTAAACTGCGTGTGCAAATGGCACAGCGGTTTTTGCAGGATCGTGAGCCCGCCGATCCACATCTTCGCGGGGCTGAATGTGTGCATCCACGCCACGAGGCCGATGCAATTGGGCGCCGAGTTGGCGGCGAGAATGAGGTTGCGCACTTCCTCCGGCGTGGTGACGATTGGCTTGAAGACGACCTTCACCGGGATGTCGGCCGCCGCATCAAGCCCCGCGGCGATGGCCTGCGAGTCCGCCGCGACCTGCTTCAAAGTCTCGGGACCGTAAAGATGCTGGCTGCCGGTGATGAACCAGACTTCGAGTTGCTTGAGGTTGGGGAGGATCATGGATTCGGGATGTAGCACGGGACCGAAGTCCCGTGCGAACTAGCTGACGTTGCTTGATGAATTCGCACGGGACTTCGGTCCCGCGCTACAGTGGTTCACTTTTGGCCGTAGTACGCATCGGGGCCGTGTTTACGAAAGTAATGTTTGTCGAGCAGGAATTGTTCAACGGGCTTTTGCGCAGGGTTCAATGCGAGCGTGCCGAGGGCCATCTGGGCAACGGCTTCCAGGGCCACCGCGTTCTTCACAGCCTCGGCGGCGGTTTTGCCCCAGGCGAAGGGGGCGTGGCTAGCAACCAGCACGCCGGGGACCGCCAGCGGATCGAGCTTGGCGAAGCGTTCGGCGATCACGACGCCGGTTTCGTGTTCGTATGCGCGCTCGATTTCTTCGGCGGTGAGGGGGCGGGTCACCGGCACGGGCCCGTAAAAGTGGTCGGCGTGGGTGGTGCCGAAGCAGGGGATTTCGCGCCGGGCTTGGGCGAACATGGTGGCGTGCGTGCTGTGGGTGTGAACGATGCCGCCGATGCTGGTGAACTGTTGGTAGAGGTAACGGTGGGTTGGCGTGTCGCTCGACGGATTGAGTATACCTTCAAGCGTTTCACCGGTGGCGAGGCTCACGACGACCATATGTTCGGCGCGCATGGCGTCGTAGCTAACCCCGCTCGGTTTAATGACCAGCGCGGTGCGGTCGGCGGTCAACGCGCTGACATTGCCCCACGTTAGTGTGACGAGTCCGTGCGCGACAAGGTCGAGATTCGCTTGGCAAACTTGGGCTTTCAGTTCGTCGTGCATTAGGAGATTGAACCGCGAAAGACGCTAAAGGACGCGAAATAAGAGAAAGCGAACGCGAATGAAGCGAATGATTTTTTGTAGCACGGGACCGAAGTCCCGTGCTGGCGCTATAAGTGTTGTGTTGTTGAGTTCGCACGGGACTATGGTCCCGTGCTACGAATTGAGCAACCGACCCCGACGCGCTCCGTCGCGGATTTGGATTAAATCTTTCATCACGGTATGGAGTGAGCCGCTGAACTCTTTGGTGCCGAAGGCATCGTGCAGCGTGCGGTAGACCTTGTACAGCTTTTGGTACATAGCGACGTTAGCAGGGATCGGTTGGTAGACCGTCGATTTAACCCCGGTCATCTTCGTTTGGGCCGCTTCGACGTTGGGATACGCACCGGCGGCAACGGCACCGAAGATGGCGGCTCCCAACGCGCAGGTTTGGCCGGAGCGGCTGATCTTCATTGGGCGGTTGCAGACGTCGGCGTAGACCTGCATGATGAAGGGGTTCTTCTCCGCGATGCCGCCGCAGTTGATCACCTGTTCCACTTTCACGCCGTACTCTTCGAACCGGTTGATGATCGTGAGGGCGCCGAACGCGGTCGCTTCCACCAGCGCGCGGTAAATTTCGGGCGCCGTAGTGTGCAGGGTTTGGCCAACGACCATGCCGGTGAGGAGCGGATCAACCAGTACGGTGCGGTTGCCGTTGTTCCAATCGAGCGCCACAAGGCCCGACTCGCCGGGGTTCAGCTTGGCGGCGGCTGCGGTGAGGTTCACATGGGCGTCGGAACCTTCGCCAAACTCGGCGGGCGCGAGGTTTTTGACGAACCAGTTGAAGATATCGCCCACCGCTGATTGGCCTGCTTCGAGACCATACATGCCGGGCATGATCGACTCGGGAACGATGCCGCAGAGGCCGGGGACATCAGGCAATTCTTTGGACAGCGGGGCGGGCATGCAATCGCAGGTACTGGTCCCCATGATTTTTACGAGGACCCCTTCGCCGCAGCCGGCGCCGACGGCGCCCATGTGGGCATCGAACGCGCCGACCGCCACGGGGATGCCGGCGGGGAGACCAACTTTGTCCGCGACTTCGGCGGTCAGCTTGCCGGCGACTTTGTCCGACGCGACAGCCTTGGTGATGTAGCGGAAGCGGGAGAGGCCGGGCTCCAAGGCGTCAAGGAACGCGGCGCTCGGCAGGCCGCCCCACTCTTCGTTGTACATCGCCTTGTGGCCGGCCGCGCAGATGCCGCGCGCGATTCTCGACGGATGGAGCGTGCCGGTGGCGTAGGCAGGAATGAAGTCGCAGAGTTCGACCCAACTATGCGCAGCGGCGGCGACCTTGGGGGCGGTCCGAAGACAATGGAGGATTTTGGACCAGTACCATTCGCTGCTGTACGTGCCGCCACACTTGGCAAGGTACGGCTCGTTACGCTGCATGGCGAGTTTGGTGATCTCTTCTGCTTCAGCGTGCGAGGTGTGGTCCTTCCACAACCAAGCTTGGGCGGCGAACTCGTGTTCGAACTCCTCCTTCATGGCGAGTGGCGTGCCATCGGAATCCACTGGAAGCGGTGTAGAACCCGTCGTATCAACGCCGATGCCAACCACGGCTTGGGGCGTGAAGCCTTCGGCATCGGCCGCTTGCAGAACGGCTTCGCGGACGCTGGTCAGAAAGCCGGCGACGTAATCGCGCGGGCTTTGCCGAGCGAGATGTGGGTCCAAGGGATCGAGCAAAATGCCCGCTTCGCCACTGGGGTAGTTGAAGACGTGCGACCCGACTTCGGCGCCGGTAGCCAAATCGACCACCAGCGCGCGGACGCTATTGGTGCCATAGTCCACGCCGATGGCGTACTGGTTGCCCATGATCGGATCACTTGATTACGAAAAGTTCGCGAGAAGTTTAGCCCCCATTTTAGCCGCTCGAAACACGGGCTCAATCCGGAAATTGTAACAAGTTTTTATAATTTCGGCAGCTCCCCAAAGTAGCAGGCACACTCCGTGTGCCGTCGCTGTTCCTTGTTTTCAGCCATACTTCAACTCAAGCAACGGCACACGGAGTGTGCCTGCTACTTTAGCGGAACATCCGGCTGACCGATTCGTTCCGGTGAATGCGCTTGATCGCTTCGCCGAGCAGCGGGGCGACATCGAGGATCTTGATTTGCGGGAGCATTTGCTCGGGGGTGAGCGGAATCGAATTGGTGCAGACGAGGCTTTTGAGGTTGGCGGATGAAAGGCGTTCTATCGCCGGGCCGCAGAGGACGGCGTGGGTGGCGGCGACGTGGATTTCTTTGGCGCCCTTTTCGTGCAGCACTTTGGCGGCGCCGCAGATGCTGCCGGCGGTGCTGATCATGTCGTCGAACATGAGCGCGATTTTGCCTTTCACTTCACCCCCCAAAATATTCGCCTGGACGGTGGTGGTGGCGTTCATGCGGCGCTTGTCGATGATGGCCACCGTGCCGCCGATCCGTTTCGCATGGCCGAGCGCGCGTTTGATGCTCCCTTCATCGGGGCTGACGATGACCACCTCGTTCATGTCGATGCCGCTGCTGAGGAAGTGTTCGTTGAGCACGGGCGCCGCGTAGAGGTGATCGACCGGTACATCGAAGAACCCTTGAATCTGGGCGGCGTGGAGATCCATCGTCAGCACCCGGCCGGCGCCAGCGCGGGTGATGAGGTTCGCTACCAGTTTGGCGGTGATCGGCACGCGGCCCTCATCCTTGCGGTCCTGCCGAGCGTAGCCGAAATAGGGAATGACCGCCGTGATTCGTTCGGCGCTCGCCCGCAGGCAGCTATCGATCATCACGAGCAGCTCCATGATGTTCTCATTCACCGGCGGGCAGGTGGGCTGAATGAGGTACACGTCGCGGCCGCGGACGTCTTCGTCGATCTTGCAGGAGATTTCGCCATCGGGGAATCGCCCCAGCGCGATTCGGCCGAGGGGTACGCCCAAATAGTCGGCGATCGACTGACTGAGCCCGCGATTGGCGCCACCGGAGAAAAGTTTGAGGTCGTGCATGGGGTGTGTGTGATCAGTGACTGGTGATCGGGAAATCAGGCGTTTAGCCGCGAGGCGAGAGCGGAGCGTCCAGTTGGCGCCACACGCTCCGCTATCGCGTCGCGGCTGACGTGAGTTGGCGTTTGAGTTCTGCTTCAACGGCAGCTAAATCTTCGATGGTGTTCACACTGAGCGCTTCGCACGGCTGTAGCGCGGCGAGCGCTTCAACTTGGCGGCCGGCGCGGAGCAGGATAGCGGGGCAGTCGGTGATGTAGTACTCGGCCTGGGCGTTGGCGGTCGTAAGTTGATTGAGGGCGGTGAGCAGAGCCGGGGTTTCGAACACGTATGTGCTCATATTGACTTCGGTGATCGCTTGCTCGGCGACGGTCGCGTCTTTCTGTTCGACGATGGCGAGAAAGTTTCCGGCAGCATCGCGTTTGATGCGGCCGAGGCCGTGTGGATCGTCCTTGTGGGCCGTACCCAGCACACAGGCGGCGCCCGTGCGCTGTTGTTCGGCGAGGAGCGCCTGCACGCTGGAAATTTGCAGCAGGGGGGAATCACCCGTGACGATAATCACCGGACCGGCGAAATTGGCCAGGTGTTCGCGGCACATCATCACGGCATGGCCAGTGCCGAGTTGCTCGGTTTGTTCGGCGAAAGAAACACCGGGGACGCCAGCGAATTCGGCCTTCACCATTTCCGCCCGGTAGCCGACCACCACAATCACCTCCGCCACGCCGGCGGCCTGCAGGGCGTCCACCACGTAGCGAACCATCGGACGGCCGGCGACCTGCGCCAGGACCTTGGGCAAATCGCTCTTCATGCGGGTCCCCTTGCCCGCCGCCAGTACGATCGCCTTTGCCGGTTGCATGCGCTGAATCACCCCAAGAAATGCCCGCCGAACGCACATCTTCGCAAGCCGCTTGCGACTTAGCCAGGGTTGGCCGGAGTGCTACCGTTGGGCCCGTCGGCGGCCCGCCAATCTTCAAGCCGGAGTTCCACTTTCTGCCAGCCGCGGAAAGTGTTCAGCACCGGTCGGTAGGCGATGGTCAGCGGTCCGTCGACACGCAGAAGCTGATCTTCCCAGTCGCCGTTGCCGAAGGAAACCGCCCGAATTTTTACGCCATGCTGCTCGATTTCAAGTGACAAATGGCGGCCCTCAGCGCCCATACGTTTGGGGGGCGACGCGAGCCTCACGTCGGTGGTGCACAGCGTGGGTCGGAGGTTGCCGTGGCCGAAGGGGGCCATCCGTTCGAGCTGGGTGACCATCTGGTGCGTGAGGGCGGCCAACGGGGCTTCGGCATCCACAAACAGCTCGCCGCAGGCTCCGTTCTCGCCGAGTTGCTCTGCGACCGCGAGGTTGAATTGCAGGCGAAACTCGGCGAGGCGCCGTTCTTCGATCCGCAGCCCCGCCGCCGCCGCGTGGCCGCCATGAGTGACGAGCAGTTCGCTGCAAGTCGCAAACGCTTGCGCCAAATTGCAGCCGGGCGCAGAGCGGCCAGAGCCGATGCCGGGGCGAACGCCGGTTTTGTCGAGGGCGACCAACACCACGGGACGCTGGTACTGTTCGACCAGCTTACCAGCGACGATGCCGATGACGCCGGGGTGCCAGTCGTGGTCGGCCAGCACAAAAGCAGGGTCGTCAATCTTGAAGTTCGCTTTGATTTGCTTGCGAGCGGCCAGCAGCACGCTGCGCTCGAGCGTTTGCCGCTGCTGGTTGAGCTCGTTGACGAATGTGGCGAGATCGGCGGCGCGTTCGGGGCAGTCCGTGATCAAGAGTTCGATGCCGAGTTCCGCCCGGCCCAACCGCCCCGCGGCGTTGAGCCGCGGGGCTAGGGCGAACGCGAGGTCTTCCCCTTCGAGTTCGGTCTTCTCGCTGAGCCCGGCGATGCGCTCCAGCGCCACCACGCCGGCCGTGCCGTGGTTTCGTAGCGCCAAGAGGCCATGCCGCACCAGGATCCGGTTTTCATCGATCAGCGGCACCACATCAGCGACGGCGCCAATCGCCGCGAGGCCGATTCCTTGCAACAGGAACCGCCGCATTGGTTCGCTTACCTTCTTAGCTTCGCTGGCCCGTTGGCATAGCGCCCACGCCAGCTTGAACGCCACCGCAGCGCCGCACAGGCCAGCGAACGGATAGTCGTGCCCGGGGAGTTGCGGGTGGACGATGGCCGCCGCCGCGGGCAGTTCGGCCGCGAATTGGTGGTGATCGGTAATGATGAGCTGGAGGCCCAATTCCTTGGCGAGCTTGGCTTCGGCCACCGCCGACACGCCGCAATCGACGGTCACCACTGTGTGCACGCCCTGTCCGGCGAGCGTACGCAAAGCATCGGCATTCAGGCCGTAGCCTTCATCGAGCCGGTGGGGGACATAGAACGAAGCGTCGGCGCCCAGCAGTTTCAAGCACCGCAGCAAAATGGCGGTGGCGGTCATGCCATCGGCGTCGTAATCGCCGTAGACAACGATTTTTCGTTTCTCCGCGATCGCTTTGTGCAGCAGTTCCGCGGCCTGGTTCACGCCGGGAAGGAGTTCCGGATCACGCAGCCCGGTGAGCTTGGGCTCCAAGAATTGCTGGGCCGCGGTGGGGTCTTCCACGCCACGCCCGAGCAGCAGTTGGGCGAGAACCGCGGGAATGCCGGCCGCTTGTTGTAGAGCCGCAACGCGGGCCGCATCGTGCGTGGCGAATCGCCAGTTTTTGGCCGTTCCCCGAGACAAGGCCGTTCCCCGAGCAAGGGGGTCCTCCCCAAGGTGTGCTCCGCACAATCCAACGCGCTCCGCTAGCGCGGCGCGGCTAAACGCGCTTACTTCTTCTTCTCGGTGTGCAGCGTGTGCTTGCGCAGGCGCGGGCAGAACTTTTTGAGCTTCAGCTTCTCGCCCCCGCTCTTCCGCCGCAGGGTGTAGTTGTAGTCGCCCGTTTCCTCGCACACGAGAAACACGACTTCCACCTTCTTTTTCCGCTTTCCACTGGCCATCGCACTATTTTCCGCTACGGTCGAGGGGTAGTTACCAAGCCCCGTATATTAGGGCCTGACGGGGCGGTGGGAAAGGGGGGAACGAGGCGGGAAACCGTTACCCACAGGGTTGGTCCCCGTGCGATTGAGCGAAGCCGCTGCCAAAAAATCGGGGGGAGGGGCCCCGCCGGCTACCCTTCCACGAACTCCGGCGTCACCAGTTTCGGCAACACGCCGGCTTCATAGCCGCGCTTCAGAAACAGCGCCACCGCTTCGCGGCCCTTCGGGCCGAAGTCGCGAGTCCAGTCGTTCACATACATGCCGACGAACTTGTCGGCTTTTTGGTTGTCCAAATCGCGGCCGTAGATTTTGGCGTAGTCGAGGGCGGCTTGGCGGTTGTCGAGGCCGTGGACGATGCTTTCTTTCAGCAGCCGTTGCACATCGCGGCAGACTTCGGGGCCCAGATCGCGGCGGATGGCGTTGGCGCCCAGCGGCAACGGCAGGCCGCCGGTTTGTTCGCCCCACCACACGCCGAGGTCGACGATTAGCTTCAAATCGTGATCGCCGAACGTGAGCTGTCCTTCGTGAATGATGAGGCCCGCGTCAATCGGTTGGCCCTTGTACTCGCCGGCCACCACGGCGGGGATGATCTCGTCGAACGGCACCAGTACGTGCTCGAAATCCTGGCCCAGACAGAGCCGGAGCGATAGGAAGGCGCTGGTCAGCTTGCCCGGCACGGCGATGCGTTTGGTTTTCACCTCGTCGATCGACCATTTTTCTTTGGCCACCACCATCGGCCCGTAGCCATCGCCCATGCTGGCGCCGCAGGTGCAGAGTAGGTACTTGTCCTGCAGGAAGGCGTACGCGTGGATGCTGACGGCGGTCAGTTCCAACTCGCCGGAGAAAGCCCGCTGATTAAGCGTTTCGATATCAACCAATTCGTGCGTGAATTGGTACGGCCCCGTGGCGATTTTGTCCTTCGCCAGGGCGTAGAACATGAAGGCGTCGTCGGGGTCGGGGCTGTGGCCAACGCGGATGTGCATCGGAGAGGGGCTGGGGGCTAGGGGTCAGGGGCTGGGACGCGTTTGGTACCGCAAGTCCTCAGTAGAGAAACTGCAATTCGAGCTGCAATTTCACTTCCGCAATCCTAACTTCCCCAGTCCGTAGCCCCCAGTCCCTAGCCTCCCACTTAGCCCTGAAGGCTGAGGCTGCTCATCACGCCCATTTGGGCTACATGCGGCATCGGCACCGCGCTCTGCGACTTTTGAGCGGGCGCCGTTTCGGCGGCGATCTTGTCGCACGCTTGGCGCCATGTGTCGCGCTCGAAGGCAAGGATCTTTAGCGCCTCGTCCAGCTTTTCTTGATCGCCGTTCACGTACGCCTGTGTCAAACGGCCGAAGCAGTATTGGTAAAGGGCGGCGAGCTTGGTGTTCAGCTCCGATTCATTCGCCCGCACGCCGGCCAGCAGTTCGGCGACGATGTCGATCGCCCGCACCAGCGCGGTTTCCGCGGTCCGCACGTCATCGCGGATGAGCGCCTGCTCCGCGCTCCGGCTGAAGCGCAGGGCGCCTTCGATGAGCATCAGGTGTAACTGCGCCGGGTTGGCGGTGAGCACCTTCGACTGCAAGTAGTCTTTCGATTGAGCGGCCATGAATGATCGAAGCGAGGCGAGGATTGGGTGTTGAAGGGGTTATGTGTTGCTACTACTGTTCGCGAAGCTGAAGCTCTGAATGCTATCGAGCGCCGACAAACTATCTTGAAACTTGGCCAAGGTGTTTTCGAGCGCGTAGTACTGCAGCAGCAGGCGTTCGCGCTGGCGTTCCAGGCGGGCATCCCACTGGTCGAGGCGGGCGTTGTTGTTGTCGATGGTGTTGCCGATCGCCTTCGAGCGGCTGGTGAGCAGCGAGTCCCCATCGCTGGCCAGCTTCTTCGTGGCATCCTCGAGGCGTTTGGCCACCCCGCGGTCGGGGTCGGCCAGCAGTTTCTGCACTTCGTCGGGGAACTCGGTCAGCGCCGCGTCGAGTTTGGCCTTATCGACCGCCAGCTTGCCATCGGCCCCCAGGCTAACGCCGATCTCTTGCAGCGAGCGGTATTTGCCGACGCCGCTGAACGTGCCGGTGACAATGCGGGCCAGTTCTGATTCGACCCGCAGCGGTTCGCTGCGCCCGAACAAGATGCCAGTGGTGTTCGACTCGGCATCGAAGTCGGTCGTTTTGGTGATGAAGTCCCGTACCGAGTTAAACGACTTCACCAAGTCGTCCACGCTCTTGGAGACCGTGGATGTATCGGTCGAAACCGTCACTGAAACCGTTTCGCCGGAACCTTCTTCGACAGAAAGTTCGAGGCCGTCAATAACGTCCGCGAAATCGTTGGAGGCCGAGGTGACCACGGCGCCCCCGGCATTGGCGGCGCCAATTTGCAACGCGGCATCCTGCGGGCGGTTGACGTCGGTGAAGCCGAACGCGGCGAAGCTGGAGTCAATCAATAATTCATTGTCGGAGCCCGTCTTCTCGGAGGCGATCACCAGCCGCAGGTCCCCTTCGCCGTAATCAACCACACTCGCGATGACGCCGATGTTTAGCTCGTTCACGCGCGAAGCGAGATTCTCCAGCGACGACTGATTTGACTTAGCGGCCGCGAAGAGGCCGACACCATCGATCTGCTGCTTTCCTTTCGAGAGGGCCGCCCCTTCGCCGAGCAGCTTGAGATCGCGCGCTGCGCGGCCCCCACCAAGGTCTTCGACCTTCAGTTTGTCGCTGCCGCCCGTGCTATCGATGATTTGGATGCCGGTGCCGCCGGAGTTGATTTTGGCGGTCACCGAGACGCCCGCCGCGGTCGCCGCATTATTAATGCGTTCGACGACATCGCCCACCGTGAACGCTTCCTCACCCGGCTTGTTCAGCTCCACGAAGAACGATTTTTTATTGGAAGCCGTCACGCGGAAGACGCTCAGGTTCACCCCGGCGCCGCCATTAAGCGACGAGAGCGCGATGTCTTCCGGTTCGGTGGTGAGATTAGTGAGGTCAATCTCCCCGCTGGTCGAGCCGCTGAGGATTTGCCGGTTCTGAGCGTCGCGCTTCGATGATTGCCCTTCGATGCCGAGCGCACTGGCGACCGTCCCGCTCACCGCAGAAACGCTCAGCTTGGCGGCGCCGCCGGCCGTGTCGATCACCACCAACCCGTCGCCGGCGTCGTTGAGGCGGGCTTCGACCGCAATGTTCAGCGCATTAATCCGGTCGATCACATCGCCGATGGTCTTCGCTTCGGAACCGACCGTATTGAGGTCAATCACCCCGGTTCGGCCGGCGGAATCGGTGAAGCGAATATCGCCCAGCGTCACGCCCGTCCCACCGGCAAGCGTTTCGAGCTTGGTCGATTCACTCACAATCTGGCGATTCAGACTGCCGCTATTGATCACTCCTTCGCGGCTGCTGCTCGCAAATCCCAGCTTGGCGGCCGCGTTGCCGCTGACGTCGGCGATGGCGAACTGGGCCGTGCCGGTGGTGTTGTCGGTGATGGTCAGGCCGTTGCGGGCGGCGTTGATTTCGGCGGTCACCGTCGAGGGCGAATCGTTGATCAGTTTGACCACTTCGTTCAGCGTTTCAGCAGTGCGAAGGTCGACATTCACAGGGGTATTCCCCGCGCGGTCGGCGATGCTAATCACGCCCAGTGTGGCCCCGCGGCCGCCGTTGAGATTGCTGATGAGCGAATCAGCCAGCCCCGATTGCAACCGGTCGCCCGAGATCACCCCCGCGCCGGAGTTCGTGCCGACGAGGCCCAACTGCTCTGCCGCCTTCGAGGCGCCATAGTTGGAAATCTTGAAAGCGTTGATTCCGCCGGTAAGATCTTCCACCTCGATCCGCCGGCCATCGCTGGCGATGCGGGCCTGCAGCTTGTTCGGCGCCACAGCGTTGAGCTTGGCGATCACATCGCCCACCGTTTTGGCGCCCGACAGATTAATGCGCAGCTCCGGCTCGCCATTGGAAAGCTGAATCGCGATATCTTCCGGCACGCTGGTTGAATCGTTCAGCTCCACGCCCAACCCATCGCGCAGCGAACTGAGCTTAGTTGTGCCGGAAATGCGCAGCACATCGGCGCCATTGATCGTGGCGTTGCTCGTGGTGGCCGCTATGCCCAAATCCGCGGCCGTCCGGCCGGAGCCAACTTCAGTCACGGAGAGCGACCCCGTGCCACCGCTGGTGTCGGTGAGCACAAACGAATCGCCCACCGCGGTCGCCTTGACCTGAATGTCCGTGTTGCTGCTGATGGCATTGAGGACATCGTCCACGCTGCGCGCAGCGCGCAGGTCGATCGTGGCCGTGGCGCCCGACTTATCCGCGATTTTGATTTTGCCTGCTCGCACGCCAGAGCCGGCGTTTAGCTCGCTGAGCGCGATCCCCTTGTTAACATGCCCGCCGATGCCAATCTTGAGCTTGCCGGCGCCGAGGCTTTCGGTGATGTCCCCCAGGCTGGCCGAAACCATCTGGTGAGCGGTGGCCGTTTGCAGTGGCGTGAACTTGTAGGTTCCCGACTGCGGCTTGCCCCCCGGTTTCACCTTGGCGGTGAGCGTATCTTCGTTGCCGCTTTTGGCGGCGTAGCTCTCGTAAGTTGAAGTCGATTTGACGCGCGTCAGCGAGAACTGCAAGCTCAGCGTGAGCGACGCGAGCTGGTCGATGCCGCTCCGTTCGCTGGTGAGCGTTTTGTTGCGGCTCTCCAGTTGCGTACGCGGGCGCGCGGCCACTTCCATCAACTTATTGACGGTGTCCTCGATCGGGATGCCCGAGATCAGACCGGTGGAAGTGGTAATCCGCGTCACTAGTTGCCGCCTAAGCCGTTGTCGCTATTCACTTTGGGGCAGAAAATGCCCTCCAAACGTACGTCACCGCCGGCAGCCGAGCAAAGCGCGCACACCGCCATAGTTCGTATCGGCAATTCGGAGTGTGCGGATTAGGAAAGACCGGAGGGAAGAGTCTGAAGTCGAAAGGAAAGAGTCCGGAGTCTGGAGTCCGGAGGAAACGGGGAGCACAGGGGCGTTCACGCCCCTTTCGCCGCGCAGCGACTTAATAGCCCCGGCGTTTACGCCGGGGTAGTCTGGCCGAGTGAATCAATGAGTTGAGGCCCGTTCACGGGCCTTCTCGCTGTGCAGTGAGGCTCCAGCCCAACTGCGAGAAGACCCGTGAACGGGCCTCCAGAGAACGTTTTCTCACACCTCCAGACCCGGCGTAAACGCCCGGCCGAATAGCCGCTTCGCGGCGAAAGGGGCGTGAAC
Organism: Pirellulales bacterium; assembly: GCA_022841705.1. Classification (GTDB taxonomy): domain Bacteria; phylum Planctomycetota; class Planctomycetia; order Pirellulales; family Lacipirellulaceae. The sequence goes on along the minus strand of JALHQZ010000001.1, from coordinate 191,136 downwards.
GCCCCTAACTATCCTTCTCCTACTCGTTCGCAACAGCTTCGTTTGACTCCAGACTCCGGACTCCAGACTCCACGCTCCAACAAAAAAACCGGTGCGACTCTTGCGAGTCGCACCGGTGTGAGTTTCATTCTTCAAGCCGCTAAGCTTGCTGAGACACTGCTTACTGGAGCAACGCCAGCACGTTCTGCGGGTTTTGGTTCGCGATCGCAAGAACTCGCGTACCGGACTGCACCAGGATCTGGGCCCGGGTGAGGTTGGCGGTTTCTTCGGCGAAGTCGGCGTCGCGGATGGCGCTTTCGGCGTCTTGCAGGTTCACCAAGGTGTCGCCCAAGGCGTTCTTGTTGGTTTCCAACGTGGTGCGTTGGAAGGCGCCCAACCGACCGCGGAGCGAAGTGACTTGCTCGATCGCTTCTTCCACAATCCGAGCGGCCGAGGTCGGGTCGTTCGCCAGCGAGGCGGCGTTGCCGTTCGCCAGTTCATAGAGCTTTCCAGCCACTCCACCCAAGCGGGCGGTATTCACGCTGGTGATGCCGAGGCGAGCTTGTTGGTTCGAAACCACATCCGGCCCCAGTTGGAACAAGGCCCCGCCACCGTTGATGGTGAAGCTGGCGACCCCTTCGAAGTCGGCTTCCAGCGAGGCCTTGAAGTCCAAGGTGCTGGTGTTGATTTCGATCTGGTTCCCCTTGCCGTTGGCGACCACCCCGTTGACGGTGGCGACAACGTCGGTGCCAAGGTCCCGCTTGGTGGTGACACTGCTGAAGATGCCCGTCGGGGTGCTGGTCGGACCTTCGCTAATGACCTTCAGGTCCACGAGGGCCGAAGAGCCGTAGTCGGTGCTCTTCAGTTGCAGCGTGGTGCCAGCGGCGACAGCTTCAACACCCGTGGCGTCCTTCACTAGGTTGATCCCGTCAACCAATTGGCTCAGGCTGGTGCCGGCGCCGAAGCTCAACACTTCCGAGCCATTGATGCCCGCCAGTTCGAAGACGGCCGCGACCGCCAAACCGCCCGCTTCGGCGCCGTTTCCGGTGTTCGCCACAGTCGGAGCCGTTTGGGTCGTCGAGTTGTAGACGCCCGAACCCGCGGCCGTGGTGACCGACGCCGAGTAACCCGTCAATGCGTTGATGGCATTGGCGATGTTATCGATGTCGATGCTCGTGGCGGCCGAGTTGAGCGTGACGGTTATGTTGCCGTTGCTATCAGCGACGGCGCCGACGTTGGTGTTCGTGTCGAATCCGGACGAACCCTCAACAACTGTCACGGTCTTCCCGTTGCCAGCCAGCCCAACCGAGTCTGCCGTGATGGTGATCACATCGTCGCCAAACACCGGAGCTGTGTAGCCGGTGATCGAGTTGGAGCCCGCCGGCGAAGCGGTTACCACGAGAGAACCCGAGCCAGCCGTCGTCAACTGAGTTGCGGCTGTGTCGACTTCTGCGAGGGTTTCCACCTGCGACAGAATGCTGTTCAGCGTTGAACCCGCGGCATAGGTAATCGTGTAGGTTCCGTTCGAACCGGTCACGCCATTGGAACTGCCTTGAGCAAAGGTCAGATTCAAGTTGCTGCCGGTGTTGTCAGACTTAGACACGATTGTCAGCGAGCGGGTCGTGGTGGTCGCCGCGGCGCCGTTGGTCAGCGTCAAGGTCGATGGGGGTGCATCGTTCGTGTTGTTGTAGGTTCGCGTGCTGGAGGTCGACGCATTGACTTCCGTCAAGCCGTTGATGTAACCAGCGATGGCCGAAACGGTGGCGTTCGTGCCGATAGCGATCGAGTAACCACCCGAGACGGTCGTGACCGTGCCCGCGGTGCCACCTTCGGTCAGCGTAATGGCGATGTTGCCACTCGTTCCAGCCGAAGCGCCCGTAATCGAAATGGTTTCGGTCGAAGCCGCCAAACCACCCGACAGAGTTTGGTTGGAAACGGTTTGATCAACACCCGCGCCGCTCCCGCCAGAAACAACGGCTGAGTTGAACTCGGTCAGCCCGTTGATGGCATCAGCGATGTCGGCCACAGTCCAGTTGGCCGCGTCGTTGGTGATGTCGGCATTCACCGTGATGGTGTTCGTACCGGAGTTGTACGTGGCGCCCAACGAAGTGGTGGTATCGACGATGTCGACGTTCAAGGTCGTCGTGTTGCCAGAGGTGCCGGCCGTCGCAGCGGTGATTGAGATCGAGCCGTTGGTAAGGGCAACCGTCCCCGTGGCGGCAACAGCGGCAAGGCTGAGCGACAAGGTGCCGGACGAAGCTACCGCCGCGGCGGTTTCAACGGTAAAGCCAACGCTTCCCGAGGCAGCGGTGCCCGCGGCAGCTTGGCTGTTGAGCGTAATCGTGGTGCTCGCGGCAACACCGGTGCCGGATCCGGACGGGACGTTGGTGACGTTGACTTGGGCCTTGGTGGCGGCGTCGGAGACGTTCACGGTCACCGGCACGCTGCCGGCGGCGCCGAGGTTGGCTTGGTCGATCTGCAGGCTTTGCAGCTTGCTGAAGTTGCTACCGGCCAGCGTGGTGAAGTCGAGGCTGCCGTCGAGCAGCTTGCGGCCTTGGAACGTGGTCGTTTGGGCGATCCGGTTCAAGGCGTCCAGCGAGCTGTCGATCTGCGATTGGTTCGCGGCGATCTGCGCGTCGCTCAAGGCGCCGGCGTTGGCCGATTCGGTCACCAGGCCGCGGATGTCGTTGAGCAGCGAGCTCACCTGACCCAAGGCGCTGTCGGCGGTGCCGATCACTTGGTTGGCGCGGTCGGTGTTACTAATCGCTTTCCGCACGCTGGTAATGTCTGACCGCAAGTTTTCGCTGGCGATCAAACCGGCCGGGTCGTCTTTACCCGTGTTGATGCGCAAACCGGTCGACAAGCGCGTAAGAGCTTGCGACAGGCTCGCATTGGAGCGGGACAGGTTATTCCGACCCACCACCGAGCTGACGTTTGTGTTGATCCGAGTCATCTACGTACACCCCTGAAATTAGGAACCAGTTCCCAACGGACGACCGGATGAGGGAGTGGTTGATCCCGGCCTGGCTGTTGGCGTTTATCCGACGCTTCGTGGGCACACACCCAGCGAGCATCACACTTGTGTCGCTTCCTCCGGTTGCCGATCCTCGCTTGGCCTCTTCACGGAAGCGCCAAAACGTGCGGACCTGTTTGGGGCGCCATCCCCAAACCGCCGAACAACGCTCGCTCTGTAGAGCCCGCGTCTAAGCGAACGTATCGTCGAATCGCGAGCCAGAAGTGAAAGCAAGGCAGCTTTCCGGAAAATCTTCTCAAGTCGGCAAAGTTAAGGTCGTCGGAATCGTTACAACCTGACAGCGCGATGGGGATTTCCATTCAAACGGAGGACTGGAGCATGGCAAGTACCGACAAACCCAGACGGGGAAAATTGGGCTGCGGGGGGCGATTCTCAGCCGATTTTGACGTTGGCATCGACTTTCGCGTCAATGACTGGTGACGCATAAGTAGGACAAAAGAGCTAAGCGATAAGTAGCAAATCGAGCGTCAAATCCATCGAATCAGATCGCACCCCTGCCCTCGCGGCCATGCGAGCCGTTCTGGCCCGCGAAATTGTCAGCGACCGCGCACGGGTCGGCTCGTCGCACGCTGAACTCGCTCGGCGAGTAAGGATTAGCGTCTCAACGCTTAATTGAATTGAAGCCGGTCGGCGAAGTCCGTCGGTGACGACGATTGAGAAGATCGACGCGGCACTTCAGAAGGTCGCCAAACGCTAATCGAGCGTTTACCGGGCCGGCGCGTCGCCAATCTTCCGCGCCTCTTCCGCCGGAATCTCCGCCGCCCGGCGGTTTTCGCGTTGGATGGCTTCGTACACTTCGCGGCGGTGGACGCTCACTTCGGCGGGGGCCTGGATGCCGAGCCGGACTTTGTCGCCGCGCACGTCGACAATGGTCACCACCACATTGTCGCCGATGATGATGCTTTCGTCGCGCTGCCGGGAAAGAACAAGCATGGCAAACCTCGTGCGCGTGCGGTGCGCGAATCGTGCTCTTACGAGCGGGGCCGTTAATCCATTCTACGCAGCGCTCGGGCTGCCATGCTGAAAAATCGGACACCCACCTGGGGGAAATTCACCGCAAGCACTCCCCGACGGCAGTTTTGCTAGCGAGCCACCCTGCTTAGCCGGCCCGTTGTGCGCAATCGGTAGAACTGCGCTCATCAGCCGCCCGCTAACCTCTGGGTGACTAGCGTCCAGTCGTTCAAGATGCGGTCAAAGTCTTTAAGATCGACCGGGGGCTAGCGCCCGGCGGCTGATAAATGTGACTATGCCGATTGCCGGAACGGCACCGTCGAGCCCAAATGATACTGCACGGCGTGATCATCCCGGGCCACCACCTGCCGACCGCGGCGGGTTTCGAGGCAGACCACCAGCGGCGCCTTCAGGTTCAGGGCCAGCCCGTGTTCGGTCTTACTGATGATGCACAACACCTGGGCTTCGTCGGCAGTGGAAACGCCTAGCGGCTGCACGTCTCGCTTACCCACGCGTACTTGGTAATCCCGCACGAACCGCCGCGGGCTGGCCACGGCGAGAGCGAGCTCGCCATCCTCCACCGATTGCAGCCAGCCGAGCGCCGGCGTCTTGGCGTCGGCCAGCAGCACCCACTGCTGGCGCCGCTCCATGCCGATCAGTCCCTCGGCGAAGTGCAGAATATCTTCGGGCAGAATTTCCACCGCCCCAAACCGCGAAGTGTTGATGAGCATCTCTGTGCCCCCCGATGACTCGTGCGAAGCACGGCGCAGAGCCGGGCCTCTTCGGATTGCATCGGCAGCGCGGGATGCGCGGGTTTAAGGAATTGTGCCGCGGGCCAAAATCAGCCGCCACGCGCTCGTGCTGCAACTTGGAGTTACTACGGCGGCGCCTCCAACACCCGAACCCGGCCAGGCCTCCGGGCGACGCTGCTGAACGGTCGGCGAGCAGGCAAGTTCATTGCCGCCCGGTTCGGTTCCCTGACTCCGCAAGGTCGCACCGGTCGCCGGAGCGGAGAAACTGAAGATCTCTGCTCAAAAATCCAGGCTTGGTCCGTCGACCTTACCGGCGCCCCGCGATACGTCGGCTGCCCAATTAGTACCGCTGACGCTCGCTGCAAGTTAGAATCAAGCGACCCGCAAAACAATGGGGTGACAAATGACCCGCGCCCGGTCGGTGGTGAAGACATTACCACCGTTTGCGAAGGTAACCGCGTTCTAAGCGACCGGACGCAAGCGCATGCCGGCTGCTGTTTTCGGACAATCCCCCATGCCCTGGACCCAACGCACCCTCACCCTCCGCCCCCGTCCGCGCGGCTGCCACCTCATCACCGCGGAAATCCTCTCGGGTCTTCCCGAACTGGCGAAGATTAAAGTCGGTCTACTGCATCTCTTCCTCCTCCACACGAGCGCCTCGCTCACCATCAACGAAAACGCCGATTCAACCGTCCGGCTGGATCTCGAAACCGGCCTCAACCGCCTCGCTCCCGAGGACGCCCCGTACCAACACGACACCGAAGGGCCCGACGATATGCCCGCCCACATCAAAGCCGCCCTGGTGGGCACTGACCTGACGATCCCGATATCCGGCGGCCAACCGCTTCTCGGCACGTGGCAAGGCATCTACCTCTGCGAACACCGCGATCGGGCCAACGCGCGCCGTATCGTCGCCACGATTCACGGCGAATGACCGTTTAGCGGCGACGCGCTAGCGGAGCGCGTTTCGGCTCAATCGCGGAACTTCGTCTTCGCCCGCACGAACATTTCGACCGCATCGCGCTCTTCCGCCGCGACCTCCAAATAGATGCGGCCAAGGTCTCTGCCGAGCAGCAAAGCTAACACATTCGGACATTCGGGTAGCCACTTGGCAATAAAGATTTCATCCCAGTAAACAAAAGTTCTTCCGAGCGAGATACCTGCGTCACAGATCGCTAAGGGGTAGTTGGCTCGGGAGCTAGCCGCCATTCCCAACATGTACCCGTAGGCAAGACACAGCAAGGTTCCGTACAACATCAGCCACACTGGAGCTTGAAATATCGCAGGCTGAAACAACTTAAAACCGCTTACGAACGCCCCCAGCCCCACCAAAACAAATACGATCACGCGTGTTGGATGACGCATTCGCTGATCCGGATGGTAGCGACAGCCTGGAAGAACGAAAATGATCTTGCCGCTGTCGGTCGGCAACTTCCAAGCTCGTCGGCAGCCGAGCCAGAAGCCAAGTGCCTGCAGTACGACGCAAGCGATTCCACAAGACAGCCGCAACAGCAGCTCCAACGTCTCATATCCGCGTAGAAACGGCGCCCCCACCGCCGCGGCAACAGCCACCACGGTCGTCACCACCAACAGCCACCACAGCCGAAACTGCACCGGCCGCGGCTGCAAATGCGAGAAGGTTTTCGCCATCCCCCGATTCTAACCTCGCGCTTGCCGTGAGGGAGTGAACAATTCGCTCGGGTCGAGGACCCAAGCTACTTTGCCGCCCCGTTTGACGCCGCCCCGGGAAACCGCGATAATTCCAAGTCTCAGCCGCGTTGTGGTGAGGGGTCCCTGTGATGGGGGCCTTGCGAACCTGGTCAGGGTGGAAACACAGCAGCCATAAGCCCGCGCCCTTAGGTGCGGGGACCTCTCACCACGCCGCGGCTATTTCTGTCGTGCGGCTATGTTATTCGCCACCCCCAATTTTTGGCCATGTCGGACGAATCTTCTGCGCCCGACGCCATTATCCCGACTGGTGACGATTACGTCGTCGTTGCCCGGCGGTATCGGCCGCAGGGGTTTGATGAGCTGATCGGCCAGGAGCATGTCGCTCGGGCTTTGAAACAGGCGATTCTCACCGGGCGAGTGGGCCACGCTTATCTCTTCACTGGCGCCCGCGGGGTTGGCAAAACTTCGGCGGCCAGAATTTTGGCCAAAGCGCTCAACTGCGTTGAAGGGCCAACGGCCACGCCGTGCGGCCAGTGCGATGTGTGCCAAGGCGTGGCGAGTGGCGATGATGTCGACGTGATCGAGATCGACGGCGCCAGTAATCGTGGCATTGATGAAATTCGCCAACTCCGGCAGAACGTCGCCGTGCGGCCGAGCCGAGCGCGGTTTAAGGTTTACATCATCGACGAAGTTCACATGCTCACCAAGGAAGCGTTCAACGCACTGCTGAAAACCTTGGAAGAACCGCCGGAGCATGTGAAGTTTATCTTTGCCACCACCGAAGCGAACAAGATTCCGATCACGATACTCTCGCGCTGCCAACGCTTCGATTTCGCAGGCATTGCGGCAAGTTCAATCCAGCAGCGACTCGCGCAAATCGCGGCTGCGGAAGGCGTCGAGATTGACGCCGAAGCCCTACAAATCCTCGCAATCCGCGCTGCGGGTTCGATGCGCGATAGCCAATCGCTGCTTGAACAACTCTTGGCGACGGCTGATGGAAAAATATCAGCCGAAGATGTCAATCAATTACTCGGAATTGCTTCCTCGCAACGCATCGGTGAATTGGCCGCAAGACTGGTGGATCGCGATGCGGCCGGCGCCTTGGCGGAGTTTGACGGCGCTCTGGCCAGCGGCGCGGATGAAGGACAGCTTATCGATCAACTGATGGGTTACGTCCGCGATCTGATGGCGCTCGGCGTTGGTTGCAAAGCGGATCAACTGCTCTACGTCTTGCCGGCGCAAGTCGAACTTGCCAAAGAATTGGGCCAACGGCTTGGCGTAGCGACAATTCTGGCGATGCTGCAAGTGCTCGACCAAACGGCCGCGCGGATGCGGGTCAGCGTTCACGGCCGCACGCTGGCCGAAATGGCGCTGGTTCGGGTTTGTTCGCTGCAAGACCTCGACGGGTTGGCGGATGCGGTGGCGACGGTTCGCGGTGGTGGTTCGATTGTAATCGGCGCGGCGAGTTTGCCGAGCACAGTCGCTAAGCCGCAAGCGGCGGGTGAAGTAAAAAAAAACTCTGAACCCGTTGTAACGGCGGCGGCGAATGCTGCAAATGTTTCGCCTGCGACGATTCCCCAAATCCCAAATCCCCAGTCCCAAATCCTCTCCGACGCCCTAGCGACGGAGTGGTGGCAATCGGCCGCGACGCGGGCTGGCGGACTGCTGAGCGATCTGGTCGCCCAAACTGTCGAAGTTCGCGCGACGAATGGCGATCGGATGCTGATTCGCGTCGATCGGCCCATGACCAAGCAGTTGTGCGAACAGCCGACGCAAAGGTCGGAACTTGAAAGTTTGGTCGCAACCTATTCCGGCCGGCGCATCTCGTTACAATTCGAGGTAGCGGAAGGCGTTGTCCCGCCGGTCGTTGTGGCTCCACCGCCGCGCAGCCGGCGACAGATGCAAGAAGAAGTCGCCGCCCAACCGTTTGTGAAAAAAGCGCTCGAACTATTCGGCGTTGATTCGGACGCGATTCGGTATCTTCCGCCGAAAGAGGAAGAGTGATCGGTTATCGGTGATCCGTGATCGGTAACTCTGTTGCTAACTCTCCACCGATCACTAATCACCGATCACCATTCACCTCTGTCCACCATGCTCAAAGGCCTCGGCAATCTCGGGAACATCGTCAAGCAAGCCCAGGAGATGGGCGCCAAAATGCAGGCTGCGCAGGCTCAACTGCGCAGCGTGCGGGTGACCGGTAGCGCCGTAGGGGGGATGGTCGAGGTCGATGCGAACGGCTTGGGCGAAGTGCTCGCTGTGCGGATTGAGCCGGAGTTCTTCGCCAAGCAGGACCGCGAGATGCTGGAAGATTTGCTGCCCTCGGCGGTGAATGCGGCGCTGGCCAAGGCTAAGGAAGCGCAAGGCTCCGCCATGCAGGAAGCGGCGGGCGGACTGAATCTGCCCGGACTGGGCGACGCGCTAAGCAAGTTCACCGGTGGCGCCGGCGAGTAGGCGCAGCATCTTCCTATTCGTCATTCTCAACTACCGTTGGATGCGGTGCAAGCGGTCCTTCTGCATTCGGTAGTTTGACCAAGCGAAGCCTGGGGCGGTATGCTAGAGTGCAGTAGGCCGGATGGTTTCGGTCGAGCGTTTCGCAAGATGGCTGTCGTCTCTTTCATTCCAAGGAATCCATCCCATGCGTCTGTCATTTGGACAACAGATGCAGCTTGCGCAGAAGCAGATTCTGGCGCCGCGGATGATCCAATCGATGGAAATCCTTCAATTGCCACTGATGGCATTGCAGGAACGCATCGAACAGGAGATGGAAGACAATCCGTGCCTCGAACAACTCGAGGAAGTTCCCGAGCCAGTGGAAGGCGAAGCGGCGCTCGAGCAAGCGGAAAACCCGAACAGCCCCGACGATACAGAACGGGAACTGGTTGTCGCCGATAGCGCCACCAATGAGGAAGATTTCGAGCGGCTGCTCAACATGGCGGACAACCTGCCAGATGAGTACGAAGAGCGCAGCCGGCCATCGCGCGACCAGATGGAAGCGGACGCCGATCGGGCCCACGACCAGATGGCGAACATGGTCGCTCGGCCCGAATCGTTGGCCGAGTATCTCGACCATCAGCTCAGTTGGTTCGAGCTGGACCCCGTCGTCCGCAAGATGGCGGAGCGGATCATCTACAGTCTCGATTCCAACGGCTATTTGAAGACACCGCTGGAAGAACTGATTCCGCCCTCCGCCGCGGAACTCAACGGCGCGAGCGCTAACTACCGGCAAGAGCAGCTCAAAATTGCCGAACAAGCGCTGAGCATCGTGCAGCATCTCGATCCGCCCGGCGTGGCGGCGCGCAGTCTGCAAGAATGTCTGCTGCTGCAAGTGAAGCCGGGGATGTTGTTCTACGAGGAACTGCGGATGTTTATTCTCAATCACCTGAGTGATTTGGAGAACAACCGCTTACCTCTAATCGCAAAGAAGACCAACTTCACCATCGAAGAAGTGAACGAGATTTGGGAAGAGCTGCGCAAGCTGAAACCCAAACCGGGCGCCGACTTTAGCGAAGCGACCGTGCCGAGCGTGACGCCCGATGTGTTCGTCGAAAAAGACGACGAAGGAAAATACACAGTCCGGCTGGAAGACACGCAGTTGCCCTCGCTTTCGATCAGCCCCTACTATCGGCAACTGCTGCAGAAGTCCGAAGGCGCCGACAAGGAAGCCCGGGAGTACATTAAACGCAAGATCACCAGCGCCCAATGGCTGATTGAAGCGATCGAACAGCGGCGCAGCACAGTGACCAAGGTTTCACAGGCGATTGTCGATCATCAAACGCGGTTTCTCGATGATGGGCCGGAGTTCATCGAGCCGCTCAAGATGCAGCAAATTGCGGACAAAGTTCACGTGCACGTCACCACCGTGAGCCGGGCGGTGGACGACAAGTGGATTCAAACTCCCCGCGGTATTTTCCCACTCAAACGCTTCTTCGTCGGTGGCACCACGGGCGCTGACGGTGAAGACATCGCCTGGGACCGAGTGCGGCTGAAACTGCAAGAACTGGTCGATGGTGAAGACAAATCGAAGCCGCTGTCCGATGATGCACTGGTCGACGCACTCGCAGAGCATGGCATCACGGTGGCCCGCCGTACGGTAACCAAGTACCGCAAGGCGATGAACATCCCGTCCAGTCGGCAACGCAAAGACTGGGCGGCGGGTGAAAGTGAAGTCGCCGCTAGCGACGGCGATAACGATGAAAGTTAGCTGGCGGCCCCCGTTACATCAAAGCGGGCCGCCGTGTGGGCTTACCCGGCAAAAACACGCAGGCGGAACGCCCGCGGCTAACGGAAGGCATACTGGAATATGAAATGCCCGTTTTGTCAGGAAGACAACGACAAGGTAATTGACTCGCGCGGAAGTCAGGACGGGATCGCGGTGCGGCGGCGACGGGAATGTTCCGCGTGTGGGCGGCGGTACACGACTTACGAGCGCCCTGAAGAGACCACCATCAAGGTCATCAAGCGTGATGGATCGCGGGTCTCGTTCGATCGTGACAAAATCAAACGCGGTCTCGAGCGCGCCTGTTGGAAGCGGCCCGTTGATACTCGCAAAATCGAAGCGACAGTGGCCGCGATCGAAAACGACGTCTACTCACACTACGAATCGGAAGTGGAAAGCCGTGAGCTGGGCGAGCTGGTAATGGAGCACCTGCGCGAGCTGGATGAAGTGGCCTTCGTGCGCTTCGCCAGCGTCTATCGGCAATTCAACGATGTGCAGGACTTTGTGGAGGCCTTGCGGCCGCTGCTCGAAGGGGCATATCGCAAGAGCCCGCGGTAGTCTCATTCGGACATGGGATCTCTGAACCGGTCGGCCCTTGCACTCCGATTCTCGACGGGCTGAAGGCCCATCGTACGGAACTGCGACAACTTGTCGCAGCAGCGATAGTTGTTGAACCGCATGCTGCCAGGTAAAATCACCTTCCGAAGCGCCGGGAGTTCTGCTTATGATTGGCCGCGATGTCCGCCGAATCGTGTCGCAAGTGGTGAATGGGCTTGCGCTGGGCGGATTCTTATGGCTTACCTCGGGCGCCCCGCTGCCGGCGCCAACACCCGCAAGTGGAGAGTTGTTTCCTTGCATGAATTGCGGCTGCGGATGCGCCACGGCCGAGCACTGCTGGCGAAATTGCTGCTGCCACACGCCGGCGGAGCGGTTGGCGTGGGCGAAGCGAAATGGCGTCACGCCGCCGGCGTTCGTTCTGGCGGCGGCGGCTAAGGAAGCAGTCCGAACAACCGCATCTTCAAAGCCGTGTTGCCCCCACTGTGTCCAAGCGCGGGCGGCCGTCAAATCAGCGACAACTCAGGCCAAACCAACTCGGCATTTTGTGACCGTTTGGCAAGCCCTCAAGTGTCACGGACACAGTCCGCTAGCCGCTACGCCGCTCTGCGTGGCGCCCCCTGCCAAGTGCATCCAACCGCCGGTGGTGGTGATTGCCTGGGTGGTTCCGCAAGTTGCGGACAAGGCGATCGTGGTCGCCCTTCTTCCCGAGCTGCCCCCGCCCGAAGAAACGAACGCCTAAAGATCGGCTGTTCGCTTAACTTCAATTTCGCCCGCGCGTGAACTTTGACTGCGGTCACGATGCGCGCTGGGATCAACTCTCTGGGAAATGCTCAATGAGAACTCGACATGCGATTAACTGTCTAACAATATGCGCACTACTGGCTTCAGCCGTCGCGGCGCATGGTCCCCAGTTACAACTAACAATCGACAACGACAAGCTCACCACCCGGCGAATCATCTTGGATAGCCCGTACGATGTGCTTACGCCACCGGCAGCGGCTTATGTTATTCCGGCAGGCGAATTCAACGGCATCTGGTACAGCCGACCGAACGGCACGCTGAATGGTTTGGGGCAACCAGAGTTCTACTCGGGTCCTGGATATGCGTTTGGTTTTGACCAAGTTGATGGTGGCCCGCAAGCATTTGCTCCAGGATGCGTCGTTTCGCTAGCCATGACCACGGGGCTGCGAAGCTGGAATGGCTCCGCGTTGGTCGATGCCGGCGCGACAGAGTTGGAGGCGTTTCGAAGCTCACTGACTGCACGGACAACCGATGTCGCGCCGTTTGCGAGCATCAATTTCGCAGCCACGCCATCCCCGGTCGGCGGCGTTTCATACGGCGGTGCAGGGGCTGATGCCCATGGAACCCTGCGCTTTCGCTTTCTTGGCGATGGCCTGAGCACTGGCGTGGCGCCCGCTGATGGCGTGTATGTGGTGGGACTTCAATACCGCACCACGCAAGCCGGCATCGCGCCGAGTGATCCGTTCTACTTCGTGATTTCCAAGAACGGTTCCGCGGCGGCGGTCGCCGGCGCAGTGGGTGCGCTCGGATTGAGCGCCGCGCAGGTGCAGTTTGTGCCTGAACCGAACGCCGTGCTCGCGGCGCTGGGCCTCATCGCCTGTGGCCTCGGCTTCGTAAAGCGCCGAGGAGAATCGTAATGTCGATCGCGCGTCGAGCGTTCACCCTCGTGGAACTGCTGGTGGTGATCGCCATTATTGGCGTGCTGGTTTCGCTCGTCTTGCCGGCGGTGCAGAGCGCGCGGGCTTCCGCGCGCTCCACCGCTTGCAAGAACCAATTGCGACAACTCGGCCTCGCCACCTTGCAGTACTGCAATTCGCATGGCGGCGATTTTCCAGAGACGATGCACAGTGGCGAAGCTCGCAGTTGGGTTTACACGTTGGCTCCGCACATGGAACAGCTCGACAGCGTGCGAATCTGCCCCGAGGACGAGCGGGGGGCTGAACGCATCGCTAACCGCAGCACTAGCTATGTAATCAACGAGTACCTGGCGAGCCCCGTGGAAGGGGCCGTCCAAAACATCAACAAACTGCAGGCGACGAGCCGCACCTTGCTGGCCATGGAAGGCGCCAATAGCCGTTCGCTGGCGTTTCAGAACGAGCACTGCCATTCTTCAGGCTGGTTCTCAACACTCAACCTGCAAAAGGGAAGCGAATGGGTGCAATTTGCGATCGAAAGGGATCTACAGATAGATCGGCATCTTGAGGGCGCCAATTACCTGTATGTTGACGCCCATGTGGCATGGTTGCCCGAGGATCGAATCCACGAGTGGGTGAGCGCTAAGTTTAACTTTGCACTCCCGGAGTGAATGTAACCGCGAAAGACACGCGAAACAGCACGAAAGTGTTGAATCAGAGCGTTCTCGGAACATTAACAACAGAATCGCAATTCCCATGAAATCGCTAATACACTCTGCCTTTCGCGTCTTTTCTCGGTTGCTTCCCGTCTTACTTGCCTCGGCGGCGTTCGGGCATGGCACGCCGATTACGGTGGAGCTCGATGCGAGCCAAACCGCGTTGGTGGTCACAGGCACGTCATTGCCGGGCTTCGCGAACACTGCGGTCATCAACACCGACGAAGAGGCGTATTTCATTTCGGGCCCCGGCGGCGTACTGCTGACGGATCTGCCGGGGTTCGACATTTCCGGACTGGCTGCGGGAAGCGCCGTTCGCTTGGAACCCGTGGCGCGGCGACCCGTGGGTTCGATGACCAATTCTCCCCGCTGGCTTTGGTACTGGGATTCTGTGCTGAACCAGGTAACCAGCGTTCCGAATGACGTGCGGCTAACGATGGAATCGACCCGGGCGCTCGGCAGCATCTCGTTTACCGAAGAAGTTGGGCCTGCACCGGGCGGCGTGCTCGTCGCCAACTTGCTCGCTGGCGATCTCGGCCAACATCGCCATCTGATGTACTACGAACTGCCCGATACGGCCGCGACAGCGGCGGGGATCTATGGCTTTTTTGCCCGTATGACTTCGCCCGGCAAGACGCCGTCGAATCCCTTTCTGGTGGTGCTGAACAAGGATCTTGATCCTTCCACTGCCCCGGCGCTTGGCGCGGCGGCGATCAACTTGGCTGCCGGGCTCGTGGGGGATTACAACTACAACGGCGCGATCGATGCGGCCGATTTCACCGTGTGGCGCGATTCAGTCGGTCAGACCGGCGCCCAATTGCACGCGGATGGCGATCTTTCGAGCGCTGTGACTGTAGCCGACCTAATCCTGTGGCAAAGCCGATATCTTCCGCAAAACCCAACTGCGGGCGTGAGCATCAGCGAGCCCACAGCAACGATGCTTCTCTGGTTAAGCATTTGCGTTTTCGGATTAGTGTGGGTCGGAAATCTTAACCAAATCTTAAAAATTTCATTCGGTTTGGTGCAACTTGGCAGCCTCGCTGGGAAACCTGACCTACCTGTTTAAATGGGTAAGCGTGCTGGTTCCTTAACCCGCTCACTTCCCCTCGCCGAACCTGTGGCGACTTATCCGGGCAACTTTTCTGGCGACTGCGGTTCTTGGGCAACACGAACCGTGGTGACAATGCTCCGATCGAAATCGGTAGCGATAGCGATGTACCGCGTGATGGGCTTCCGCCGCTGCGGCTGCGCGTCACGCGAACCTACTCCTGTGGAGGCTTCCCCATGCGCACGCGACTCCTAACCTGTTTTCCACTCGCGCTTTGCGCGCTGTTGCTCGCTGGATCCCTCGCCGGCGCGCGGGATGTCGTGCTCATCGAGGAAGAATGGGAATTGCGGCTCGGCGAGCCCGATTCGGACTCCAGTTCCCCGCAGATCAGCATGTTGATGTCGGCCACGGGTGACCTCGAGAGCGATTACTTTGTGTTCGCGCTGAATCATCACTCGGCTCCGCAGTGGGCGCCGGGCGGACTGCAAGTGCAGTACTGGCGCGACGGTGCGGTGGCCCAGGCCGATTCACCGAACCATCTCGATACGCTGCATCACTACGACGAAATTGTCACGTGGACCCAACGGTTGCGGCTGGACGAAGGAGATTTAATCTTCGAAGTTCGGGATGGTAACTCGGAGAGTTGGGGCGAGTTTGGGGGCTGGGACCTCGCCATGCGGGTAGAAGGCAATGTCGACCGGCTGAATGACTACCGCCCGGCCGTTTCGATTGAAGAATCCGGCGTCAGCTACGCTGGCAACCGAGTTCGTTCGCTCACGCTGCAAAAACTGCGCTGGCGGTTTGATGATGGCGAAGAATCGGAACTGACCGCGCCGATTGATATCGACGCCGACATTGACCCGTAGCAGCGACCCGCGCGAGTCGTGGAGCGTTAGCACTTGGAGGCATCAACGCAACTCTGGGGGCTGACGCCGGCGCGGCTTGCGAGATCAATAAACTGCTTAATTCGTGACCTTTTCTCCCCCCTCCCCAAGCAACGATGAGCCGTCTTATGTTCCGTTCTCAAACCCAAGCGCTTCGTCGCGGCAACATCACGGTGCTGGCCGCCTTTATGTCGATGGCCATGGTGGGCATGGTCGCCTTCAGCGTGGATATTGGCTATGTGCTGTCGGCCAAGGAAGAAATGCAGCGCTCCGCCGACGCCGCAGCACTCGCTGCGTGCTGGGAGTATGGCCAGCAACTAGCCAACGGTTCGAGCGCAAGTAGCTCGGTGACCGCCGCTCGCACGAAAGCGCAGAACTGCGTGAACCTCAACGCGATCGCCAACGCCACGCCGACGGTTGATCTCAACACCAACAACGCCACGACGGGCGATGTGGTCTTCGGCTACATTAACGATCTGAACAATCCCAATGCGGCGTTTGATACTTCGGACCCGTCCCTTTACAACGCGGTGCGCGTACGAGTGCGAAAAGAAGAGGGCTCGAACGGCCAGGTCCCGTTCTTCTTTGCCAAGGTGTTTGGTCTGCAGGGACAATCGCTAAAAGCGGAAGCAACCGCGGGGATCGTGCGGAACATTAGTGGGTGGCGCACGCCGGCGAGTGGGGGGAATCTGCAAATCTTGCCCTACGCGCTGGATGTCGACACCTGGAACTCCATGCTTGCCGGCTCTGGCCCGGACACCTACAGGTGGACCGAAGCCACTGGCGCCGTCACCTCCGGGAGCGATGGCAAGCGCGAGATGAACCTCTTTCCGCAGGGGACCGGTTCGCCCGGCAACCGCGGCACGGTGGACATCGGCAGCAGCAACAACAGCACGGCCGACATCGCCCGGCAGATTGTGTACGGCATCTCGCCGGCGGATCTGGCGTATCACGGTGGCGAACTAAAGTTCAATTCGTGCGGCTACCTCAACCTCAATGGCGATACTGGCATTAGCGCCGGCGTGAAGGATGAGTTCGCGTCGATCATTGGTCAGAAGCGGATCATCCCGATCTTTGAAAACGTCACCGGCCCGGGGAACAATGCGATCTACAAAATTGTGCAATGGGCCGGCGTGCGGATACTGGCGGTGAAACTTACCGGTGCTATGAATCAAAAGTATGTGATGATTCAACCCGCTCCGCTAACCTCAACCGGCGTGATTCAAAGCTCCAGCGGCGGTAGTTCGTACGTGTATTCACCCGCGATTTTGTATAAGTAAGCAGCTCGGGAGGGTGACGTTTCGCGGAGCCCAGGCAAGTTAACCGACTGGCTCCGCCGAGCGTCGCCCTCCCAATCGATCACCTCTATCAACCAATCTGTCCGTTACCATCGAGTGTCCGCCATGTTCGTACGCCGCCGAAATACCGCCCTTCGCGGGCCCTTGAGTGTGAAGCGGCAAGCCCTGCGCTGGGGGGCTTCGGCGGTGGAGTTCGCCATCGTTGCGCCGGTGTTCTTCATGATGATTATTGGCTTCATCGAGTTCGGCCGGGCGCTGATGGTTAAACAAGTGCTGGTGAACGCTTCGCGTGTCGGTGCGCGGCAAGCGATTACCACCGGCGCTACCGCGGCCAACGTTGCCAGTAGTACGACCAGTTACGCTTCGAGCGTAGCGGTGAATAATGTGGTGGTGACGACATCGCCCAATCCTGCCACAGCGGCGCCGGGGACAATGATCACGGTCACCACTTCGGTTGGTTACAACCAAGTGAGTTGGCTGCCAGCGCCGTGGTTCTTGGGTGGCAAAACGCTGAGCGCTTCTTCCACCATGCGAAAAGAGGGCTTCAATTGAGGCCGCTATCGAGTGGTGCAATTAATTCTCGGAATCTTTTCCGTCTTTCTTTGCACACCTGGGAAACGTGACCTAAGT
Source organism: Pirellulales bacterium (assembly GCA_022841705.1). Lineage (GTDB taxonomy): Bacteria > Planctomycetota > Planctomycetia > Pirellulales > Lacipirellulaceae. The sequence goes on along the minus strand of JALHQZ010000001.1, from coordinate 173,744 downwards.
TTATGGTAGAGCGGGATAGTAGCAACTGTTCTGCTTGACCTCATCACGTTACCCCTCCTCAATCCGATCGCGAGCGCCCTCTCAGGGGATTCGCGGTCCCCTGCGTAAGGCGTGGCACGCCGCCTGCGCGGTTCATCGGCAGCGATTCAGCCATGACCAAGCGAATCACCGCACGACGACAGCGAACCGACCGTCGCGGCACGACCGCGGTGGAACTGGCCTTCGTACTGCCGGTGTTTTTGTTCTTGGTGCTGTCGATCATCGAGTTCGCCCACGCGCAGATGGTTGGCAACGTGCTGCGGGCAGCATGCCGAACCGGGGCCCGACTCGGTTCGACGGGTGGCAATTCTTCAGCCCAAGTGGAAAGCCATGTGCGGCAGGTGCTTTCGAGCGCCGTGCGGACCGCGGCGATCAATGTGTTTGTGAAAGATGCCAGCGAGTTCGACGCTGGTGGGCAGCCCCCTGCGAACCAAGCACAGTTCGAGTCGATGCCCGCCATCGAACTGACCGACGCCGAGCCGCGGCAATTGTTTCTGGTGCGGGCGCGAGTGAATTACAACGATATTGCCCTGGTGCCGATGCCGTTCATGAACGGCGTGGTGCTGCAGGGGCAAGCGATTATGCGACACGAGTAGAAAGAGTCCGGAGTAGGGAGTCCGGAGGAAGGTTCTCTAACAGGTGCGACCATGAGCAATCGCAAGCAATTTGAAATACGGCGAGCCGCGGTGGCGGTGGAGTTTGCGGTCGTCGCGCCCGTGCTATTGGCGCTGGTAATGGGGATGGTTGAGCTGAACCGCTTCCTCAACGCGCAGAATCTGCTGGAGTCAGCGGCGCGGGAGGGCGCCCGCTTCGCTTCGATGGATCGCGATGGAATGCTGGCGGCCAACCAATCGTCGAGCCAAAAGCTCGCCGAGGATGTGAAGAACTATCTCGCGTCCAATGGCATTCCGCGTGCGAACGTAACGGTGGGAGTGAAAGACGCCGCCAACCCGAGTTTGGATTTCGATATTGACGATCCGGCGAACGATCTGCGGCTGTTCGAAGTGCAAGTGGAAGTCGATTACTCATCGATCAGTTTTAACCCTGTCTCTGCGGAGAATGATTTTCCGGTTGTCGGTAAAGTGACGTTTCGCAACGGCCGAGCGACCATCTCCGATTAGCGCCTGCCCAACTGCGGGCCAACAATTTCGTTTTGCTACGCGTTCGCTACTCCCCCCGAGGTACTGCTGTCATGTCAACTCTCAATCGTCCACGTCGAGGTTCCAACCTCCTAGCACAGCGCCGTGGGGTGATCGTTGTGCTCACCGGGTTCCTGTTGTGTGTGCTCTTCGCGTTCGTGAGCCTGTCGGTTGATTCCGGCCGGGTAGTACTCACCGAGACCGAAATGCAAAACGCGGTGGATGCCGCGGCGCTGGCTGCTTCGCAAGAAATCACCGCCGCGATCTATGCCGCAGGGCAGGGGGAAGGCCCGGCCAACTTGGATTCCAACTCCATCGCCGTGGCATCGGCCCGCGCGATGGCCGCGCAAGTGGCGCAGGCGAATGGGGTGTACATCGATCCGGCGGCGGACGTGTTCTTCGGCAAACGTGGGCATGATCCAAACACGGGGACATGGCCCATTCAATGGGGCGTGGGGCCGTTCAACGTGGTGAAGGTCGTCGCCCGGAAGACAAACTCCGATTCCACAGCGCCCGATGCCGAATTACCGCTGGCCTTCGGCTGGGCGGTGGGCAAAGAGAGCGTGCCGATTCAAACCACGGCCACGGCGTTTGTAGAGGCTCGAGACCTCGTGCTGGTGCTGGACTTCTCTGGCTCGATGAACGACGACAGCTCGCTGGATGGTTCGCTTTCCGCCGCGCAGAAGGATGCGGCGCTCGACAACATCTGGAACACCCTCCGCAGCAGCGGCGTGAAGTGGCCCGGCACAACGCAGGAAAAGTTCACGGCCACGTTCGGGAACATCAATAGTGCGGCGGGGACGTACGTTTCCAGCAGCACCACCAGCACCATTCTCAGCACGCTGAAGCTCAACCAGCGCAACACCGACGGTACGCCGAGGTTCCCTTTCCCGCAGGCAGGGCGGAATTCCAATGGTACACCCAAGTCACGGCCAAGCGCTTCCACCAGCGATAGCTTGTGGAACGGGTACATCAACTATGTGAAGGGCCTGAGCGGCTCCTACAACAAAAGGTACGGCTACCGGACGCTGATGAGCTACTTGCAAGTGGAGCGTGAACGCTGGAGCGAATCTGAAGACCTGTGGCGGGCGCCCTGCTATCCTTACACCGCGGTGAAGGATGGAGCAAGCTTATTTTTGGGCTTCCTCGGCGATCTCGACTTCGGCGACGAAGTGGGCTTGGTGAGCTACGCCGACTACGCCGTACGCGAAGATTCGCACTCCGACGGCGAGGTGAACATTAATCTCGCCAGCGATCCTATCTCCACCAATTACGAAGCCATCGACACCATTCAGCGGCGCCACCAAGCGGCTCACTACGCGAGCTTCACGAATACCGGCGACGGGATTCTCAAGGGCCGTGAACTTTTGCTCGGCGCCGACAACGATCCCAACGACGATGGCCACGCCCGCTACGGCGCCCGGCCCACCATGATTGTGATGACCGACGGTTTGGCCAACCGCAAACCAAGCAATTGGTCGCTCCCCGGCAACTTCAATTGGGCCAAGTGGACCGACTACGATGGCAACGGCACAGCCGACTACAGTACCAGCGACACCAACAAGCAGTACGCCTTTTGGGAAGCGACCGAATGCGTCCGGCGCGGCGTGACGCTGCACTCGATTGGTGTGGGCAACTCGGCCGACAACGATTTGCTGCGGGCGATCGCCTTCGCGGGCAACGGCATCTTCATCAGCGTGCCGGGGGGAACCTCGATCGCGCAAATGGAAGAAGAGATGCTGGAAGCCTTCAGCCAAATCGCCGCCAAAGTGCCGCCCGCCTCGTTGGTGTACGAGCTGTCGGCCGACTGATGCCTCCAAGATGCCTGATTCTTCTGCGCTAAAGACACCCCTAGTTGCTTTCGCAAGAAAGTGACGCCGCCGAGGACCACCGGACTGACCCCCCGGTGGTCCTCTTGGTTTTTGAGAGCCGTCCAGAGCCGGGCTGCAACGCAGCCCAATGGGCAGGAGAGAAAACCTCTCCATGGCATCACGCGCTCCGCTATCGCGAGCGCGGCTAGCGCCATCACTTACCACCGAATCTTCACAGCCCCTTAACGGTTCCTTCATTAAGTCGCACTATTCTCGGGGCTCAATCTGGCGGCTAGGCGGTGGATGCCCGGCGTGCCGCGAACCAGTTTCCCCGTTTGAGGTGACGACTAATGAGACTAGGAACCCTATTTGTAACCCTGGCTTGTGGGCTGGCCTGCGCGTCAAACAGTCTGGCGGGAGCCGTGGCGCTGCCCCTCTTCAAAATCACTGAGACCTACGTTGGTGTTGATGGCACCGATGGGACGCAGGATTGGATCGAAGTCACGAACTTCGGCGCCGGGCCGGGCGATACTGGCACGCTGCTGTACGACGACGTGAACCCCGTCTTCGCGAATGCGGGCTTCATGGATTCGTTCATTCTCGATCCTAACGAGTCGGCCATCTTCTTACTTGATCTGACGCCAACCACTGGCGGCTCGTTCACGACGGCGATTGATCAGTTCGTGGCCATCTGGGGCCCTGTCGCGAATATTGGCTACACCAACGGCGGCGGAAATCTCGGTCAAGGCGGCGACACCGCCAATATTGGCTTAAACAACGGGGGCGTGTTCCAGTTGGTTGACGCGCTTGAGTACACGGCCGCTGTGGCCGGGCAATTTGCGACGATTGAAGATCCAGCCGGCATGGGGCCCGTACGGGTTTCGGTCCTCGGAGAGAACGGCGCCTACACCTCAAATCCGTACGACCATGTACTGAGCAGCGTCACGACGCAGCGCACCTTCGTGGGCTCGCCCGGTGCGATTTCGAATGTGATTCCCGAGCCGGCCACCGTCGCGCTGGCGCTCTTGGGCTTGGCAGCCGTTGCGTGGAAGCGCCGGCCATAACGCGACCAGATTTTGGTCGGTGCGATTCTCGGCGGCTGCGCGGCGCTCACACGTCGCGCAGCCGCTTTTCTTTGCGTGTTCCTCTCTGCCCCGCAGGAAGCAAATGGTGATTCGTCTGTGCTTATTCGCTTGTGGAATGTCGCTATTCTGTTGCCCCTCTGCTTCCGCTCACGCGGCCAGCTTCGTGCTGGGCAATAACGCTAACGGGCTGACGGGGCAGTTTGGGCCCGCAGCGCTGACACAGGCTGGCGTGACGCTGACCATTGCCCACACGCTGACAGGCGCTAAGTTCGACGAAAGTGGCAAAGGCTTGGGAGTGGATGCCCGCGGCACAACGTCAGCGGCGATTGAGAACACCTCGCTCGGCGGACCGGACAAGCTGAACCTGCAGCAAGCCCTTGGCCCGTTAACAGCGTTCCCGGCGCCAGCCGTCTTTTATGGGGAATCACTGCAGTTTGGCTTTGACCGGCCCGGCACGATTACCGCTTTGATGTTCGATGGCGTGAAGGATGAAAGTTTCGAGTTCTTTCGACTAGAATCTTCGACGCGAGGCGTGTTGCACTCGTTCTTCGACGCCGAGATTGGACTCCGCATTACCGATCCCGGGCTGCTGACCGTGCCGAACAAACTGCTGCTGGCCGATGCGATTGTGAGCGGCAATGACGATCACGCGGGACTGGCGATTTCCGTGGCGCCGGGAGAAGTGTTCACGCTCACTTACGGCGAGTTCATCGTGACACCCAACATGCTGCGGCCCGGCAACGGGTTGCTGGAAGGAAACGGGGCGCGGTGGGAAGGGGTCGTCTTCACGGCGGTGCCCGAACCCAGCTCGCTCGCAGTGTTGGGTGGGATCGGGACCGTCACTAGCTTCAGCCGAGTGCGGCGGCGCGGGCGACGTGCTTAGTCCTTCGGCTTGGGCGGCGTGCCAAACTTACGCAGCTCATCAGTCGTGATCGCGATGTCGATCTTGTTATCTCCTTCCTTAACTTCTTGCTGGGCAGGGACCGTGAACTTGCCGAACTTCGGGAGGCTCGCCGATTCTTTCGGAGCGCGGGGATTGTGGCCGTAGATGGTCACCCAATGCTTGCCAATAATGGCGCCATCGTTTTCGCCGAAGGTCGCCAGCTCATAGGCACCGTCGGAACCGATGACCCCGAATCCGGCCTTGCCGGTGAGCCCCGCCTGATTGGCATTGACCGGCGCGAAGCGAATTTGCCCGCCCGGCAACGGTGCACCATCGAGCGTGACGACCCCCGTGACAGGCGCTACGGGAAAATCGCCTTCCGAGCAACCACTGGCCACGATGAGCGCTGCCACCGCCAAGAAGAATGACAAGTTGTTCATTAGTCTCTGATGGAGTGCATTCGAGTGAAGCGAGGACGATGCGCCGGCGATCGATTCGACCATCTCAGCGGGGTCCGGAGGACGGACTAGTAAGTGCCGAGGGTGGCGCCATCGTACCGGTCGCCGAGGCTGATGAACGTGCGCAGATCGAGCGATTCATTGAGGAAGTGGACGGAACCATCCACGAACGCCATGTACACTCCGCCTGGGTGCCAACTGTAGGCGCAGTCGTCGGCACTATCGGGCAAGCGATCGCGCTCTTCAGGCGACAGCGGGAATTGTCGCGGGCCACCGAGATTGCAGTTGAGTGATTCCTCGGTCTTGAAGAGCGTCGCTTCGTCGTTGTTCCACGCCGAGCCAAGCCAGGTGGGATACACTTCCAGTTCATCGACGTAAGCCGATTCCCCGAGGGCGATCGTGTGGCTGGTTCCGTCGAGCACGTCCGCGATTCGGACTCGTTTGAATGGCTTCTTTTCGATGGTGTCGAGCGTGCCGTCACCATCGACATCACGTGGCGCGCAGCCGTTCAAGCGCAGACATTCTTGGGTTCGGCAGTACATACCGCGATCGCAATAGCCGCGGGACGCCTTGTAATGGGAAACGGAGTAGCCAGTGTTTTGGTAATTGTTGGCAGGCCCATTGAAACTACCGGGGATCACATTCGCCATATCGGTTGAGGGACAACGAAATCCGGAAATGATCACGTCGCCGCCGGGGAAAGGTCCTTTTCCTGCCATGAACGCCACTCGAAAGATGCCGCCCAGCTTCCACGGGTCGCCGGTGTAACCCGCGTAAGGCGCCGACTTAATCAGTTCGTAGGTCGCCTGCTCTTCAATAAACGGCAGGATCTTGGTGGCCCAGCCAAGGCCATCCTGGTCGTAACGCCCCTTTGGATCGGAGTACACTCCGCGCGGAAACTCCCCGCGAATGTCGTGGAAGTTCAGCAGCGAAAGACTGAGCTGCCGCAGATTGTTCGAGCAGCCGGTGCGCCGCGCCGCTTCCCGCGCCGATTGCACAGCCGGCAGCAACAGCGACACCAGGATGCCGATGATTGCGATCACGACCAGCAGCTCCACCAACGTAAATGCCGCGCGCGCCTTTCCACTGCTCCGCATGATGATCTCCTGATTGTTTTCAACCAACTCCATTCGCTGTTGGCCGACGCGCCAGTATGCGCATCGATCGATGCCGTGATGTTAGCGAAGCTCACGGAGCCACAGAAGTGATTCACCGCAAATTAACCAGAACTTAACTCTTTCTTCACATCCGTTTCCGATTATGCCGGGCTCGGTTGAGAAGTGCTCGCGGTGCGCTTCAAGCTGACTTACATCACGCGGAAGGAACACGGCATGTTGTGGATTGGAACAGCAGGCAAACGGGCGGTGCTCTGCGCGCTTGCGTCACTGGGAGCGATTGCGAGCTCACCTGCGCAGCTTTACATCAATGAGATTTACTTCGATCCGCCAAGTAGCCTCGATATTCGTTACGAGTACATCGAGCTGCGCGGCACGCCGGGCGCGTCGCTGGCGAATCACTATTTGATCTTCATCGAGAACGAAGACAACTCCGGCGGCACCGGCACGGCGGGGATGATCGATAACATCTTCAACCTCGGCGCTCATTCGCTAGGGTCGAACGGCTATCTCGCGTTCCTGCAGAAGAACCACGCTTACAGCACGAACTCCCAGGCCACGGTGCTGGTGAACTCGGGCAGCGGATCGGGCTTCGGTTCGGGCGCGGGAAGTTCGATTGGCGCGACCGATGCGCCGAGTGGTGATGAGTCGATCCTAGGCCAAATCGAAAATGGCGGCTTCACCGCGATGATCATTCGCAACGACTCCGGCCCGGTTCCCGACATCACGATGGACCTCGATCTCGGCAACGATGGGCTCGACGTGCCAACAGGCAAAGCGGGTTGGACCATCCTCGATGCCGTCGGCGTGCATAGCGATTTCGATGAGTCAGACTTCGGTCGCCTGTACGCACCTGTCAACTTCGGCTTGGGAGGTCCGTTGCCCGGAGCAACCCCCACGCCACGGATTCCGGCCGGGGCGGTGTACCAAGAAGTGGGGTACGAGATTGAATACATTGGCCGCTGGGGCAACTCGACGGGGCAGACGATCGCCGACTGGCATGTATCGAACTTGACGGAGAACACCGGCACCGGCTCGACCGGCGTCGCGCCGGACTTCCGCCAGTCGGGCGATCCGCACGCAACCGACGATGGCGATCCCGCCACCCCGCCGGTTCAGCCAGCGTTAGTGGAGACGAATCAAGGGGTGCTGTATGGCGTGCCACTCACCACAACCATCGGCGGACCCAACTTCATCGCGGGTGATTACACGAAAGATGGCGTGGTCGACGCCGCGGACTACACCGCGTGGCGCGACAGCTTGGGAGCGACCGGCACGAGCAGCGCCATTCCTACCGCCGATGGCAACCTCGACTATGCCGTCTCGACGGCTGACTACGACGTGTGGAAGACACGCTTCAACACCCCGAATGGTCCGCCCGCCGCGGTGGCCGCGGCTGCCGCAGTCCCCGAGGCAACGGCAGGTTTGCTAGCACTCGTCGCGATCGTCATCGTATCGGCGACGATTCGATTGCAAGAACTGCATCCACGGTTTGCAATTATTACCAAGCGCTCGGCCGCGTAGTTTGCCACGCTTTCCTGGCTTGTTGCTCAGAAGACCAATTCAAGGCATCCCAGGATTTGGCACAACGGTTGCTTTTCTTCCCCCTCGGTAGAAAAGACAACTGGCCTGGCCCTCCCGCGGGCCACCGCCTAGTTGCATGTCACAAGTCGAGCCCGCCGTGGCTCGCAAGACTCCCCCAATCGGCCGCTGGGTCTCCCGCACCCAGCGGCCTCTTTTTTTGCGCTGTGGGTGCCGCTTGTGACTAAGCGCCCGCTGTTCCAGAGTCTTGCGTTAGGAAGACAAAGGTGCGACAGCGCGAAAGTAAAAGTCACGTGCTGATAATGTCAGGACGACCAGCAGTGAGTTCATCACCACGGCAGGTAAATTGATCCCCCAAAACCCGATCACGTGTAGCCCCGCCACTACCAAAAAGAGGACGTAGACCCAACGCCTACCGTTCAAGAGACCCATGATGAACAGCACCTTCGCCGCGAACCAGTACAGCGCGATGGGATGATCGACCGCTTGGACGAGGTTGCCAATTCCTTCCAGTCCGAGCAATCCAACCACGACCAGAATCCGCCCAGGAACTCGGCGGTCGGTTACTTCGCGAAGCGGCCGGGTTGGCGATGAGGTGAGGTCCATGTGGGCCAATTCTACACTTTCTTGACGCCACGTGATTGTCTGGCCTCCGACGTAGGTTGGAGAAAAATCCGGCGGTGGATAGGCCGCTACGACCACTTTCTGAAATAACGGCGAAACGCGTGTTTCAGCCCTATTTTTCGGGGTGTTTCGGCTCGCTCGCCCACTGCCGAAACGCCCCATTTTCCCTTATAATCCATGGTTTCCGCCCCCTCCTCGGCAGAATAGGAAACACGGCCCGTGGCAGACGATTCGGACAGCCCCGACGACATTCAGGATGGACCCGAAAGCAATGGGGACGAGCAGCAGCCGAATGGCGGCAGTGTTGAGCGGTTCGCCGCGCGGCTGATTGACATGCCGATTGAGGATGAGCTGAAGGACAGCTACCTCACCTACGCGATGAGCGTGATCGTCAGCCGGGCACTGCCGGATGTGCGGGATGGGCTGAAGCCCTCGCAGCGGCGGATTTTGGTCGCGATGAACGACCTGAACCTTGGCCCCAACTCGGCCCGGGTGAAGTGCGCGAAAATCTCCGGCGACACCAGTGGGAACTATCATCCGCACGGTGAAAGCGTCATCTACCCGACTCTTGTCCGGATGGCCCAAGAGTGGAACATGCGGGCGCTATTGATCGACAAGCAGGGGAACTTCGGCTCGATCGCCGGCCTGCCACCGGCGGCGATGCGGTACACGGAAGCGCGGCTTTCGGGCGTGGCGTCGATGCTGCTCGAGGACTTGAAGCTCGACACGGTCGACTACATCCCCAGTTACGACGAACGCCACACCGAACCAGTAGTGTTGCCGGCGAAATTCCCGAACCTGCTGGTGAACGGTTCCGGCGGTATCGCGGTCGGCATGGCGACCAGCATCCCTCCGCACAACCTGAGGGAAGTCTGCCGCGGGGTGATCGCGCTGATCGACAACCCGCGCATCTCCATCCATGAACTGATGGAGCACATTCCCGGGCCGGACTTCCCCACCGGCGGCATCATCTGCGGGCGCAGCAGCATCGTGCGCGGGTACCAAACGGGCCGCAGCACGCTGCTCTTGCGGTCGCGGACCACCATCGAAGAGAAGAACAAGCGCACCCGGATCATCATTCACGAAGTGCCGTACCAAGTGACGCGCGACAGCGTGATGATCAAAATCGCGGCGCTGGTGAACGAAGGCAAGATCGCCGGCATCACGGCCGTTCGCGATGAAAGCGACCTCAAGGAACCGGTGCGGATTATCGTCGAGCTCAAACGCGACGCCGATCCGGACATCGTCCTCAACCAGCTCTACAAATTCTCGCCGATTCAGGATTCGATTTCGATCATTCTGCTGGCGCTGGTCGACGGCAAGCCGCGCGTGCTCACGCTCAAGGAGATGCTCGAGCAGTTTGTTCGGCACCGCTTAATCGTCATCCGCCGGCGGACGCAGTTCCTACTGGCCCGTGCACGGCGCCGCAAGCACACGCTGCAAGGTTTGCTACTAGCGCACGCGAACATCGACGAAGTGATCCGTGTGATCCGCGCGTCGAAGACGCAGGCCGAAGCGAAGATCGCGCTGATGGGCATCAAGACTCCCGCGCCGATGCTCGAACGAGCGCTCGGCGCCGAGGGTTACGCGGCGTTCCAAACGGAGCGCGGGGTCGCCGAGGAGTACTCCCTTACTCCGGTCCAAGCCGATGCGATTTTGAAGATGACGCTCGGCCAACTGGTCAACCTTGAACAAGAAAAACTAGCAGACGAGCATAACGCCTTGCTCATCGAAATCGGCGGCTACTTAGAAATCCTCGGCGATGAGGCTCGCATCTACGGCATCATCCGCCAAGATATGGAAGAGCTGGCCAATAGCCGGTTCGCCGACGACCGCCGCACGGAAATCAGCGGCGAGGAAGTGGGGGATGTCAACCTCGAGGATCTGATCGAAGAAGAGACGATGGTCGTTTCGATCAGCCACAACGGCTACATCAAGCGCACTCCGGCCAGTGTGTACTCGGCGCAGAAGCGCGGCGGCAAGGGAATCAAGGGCGCAACGGTCGCGGAGGATGACCCCATCGAGCACCTGTTCGTCACCAGCACGCACGATTATCTGCTGTTTTTCACCAACAAGGGCAAGGTTTACTGGCAGAAGGTTTACAACTTGCCGGCGCTCTCGCGGGAGTCGAAGGGCCGCGCGGTGGTGAATCTGCTGAACCTAGCCGAAGACGAAAAGATCGCCGACTGCCGGGCGGTGCGCGATTTCGATCTGCCCGACCATTATCTGATGATGGCCACGCGTAAAGGCTTGGTGAAGAAGACTGAGCTCTCCGCGTACAGCCGGCCGATGAAGACTGGCATCATCGCCATCAAATTGAAAGACGATGATGAACTGGTGGACGTGGTGATCACCAAGGCGGGGGACGAAGTGGTCCTCGCCACGGCCACCGGCATGGCGATCCGCTTCAGCGAAAGCGATGCCCGCCCGATGGGCCGCAACACCAGCGGCGTGAAGGGCATCTCGCTCGGCAAGGGGGATTCGCTGGTGGGGATGGTCGTCGCCGACCCCGACGCCACTCTCTTAACAACTTGCGCGAACGGCTACGGCAAGCGCACGCCGTTCGGTTCCAGCGATAGACCTGCCGATGCGGCGCCGGTGGATGATGTCGCTGATGATTCAACCCCTGTTGAAGAAACCGCCGGCAGCGAAGAAGAGGCCGAATCGTCGTCCTTCCGCTACCGCACCCAAAACCGCGGCGGCAAGGGCCTACGCGACATCAAGACCACCGACCGGAACGGTCCCGTGATCGGCGTCACGCTCGTGACCGACGCCGACGAGCTCCTGATGATGACCGCCCGCGGCAAAATCCAACGCATCAAAGCGAGCGACATTAACGTCATCGGCCGCAACACCCAAGGCGTGCGGATTATGAACGTAGATGAAGGCGATAGCTTGAGCGCGATTGTCCGCGTCCCGCCGGAAGAGGGTGGTGGCGAAGAAAGTGAAGCATAGTCGTAAGTCATACAGTGCATTCACAGCATGATCATTGAAGTTGTTTTTTCTGACGCACTTGCGACACAGACCGTCGAAATGGCGCAGCAGCTAAGAATTACGCCCGCCGAATTCGTCGTCGATATAGTCTCCGACAATCTGCCGGGCGATTGCGAGGACATCGCTGACCCGCTGCCAAACGGAGATGAGTTGCAGGCTCTCGTTAAGAAATTTCCCGCCCCGCCAGAGTGGTATGCCGAGTAGCGTTTTTAGGATGACGCGACCACCATCCAACTGACATTAGTAAGGCTGCTGCAGTCAAAGCGAGTCTTCCAGCAGCTAATTCCGGGACGACGGTAAAATCAAGTGATGCGCTCGGGCCATTCTGCGAAGCTAACGCGGTGAGCGTGTAGTCGCCGGGTTGAAGTAAACCCAACTCAACTTGGCCGTAGGGAGCGAAGTACGAAGGTAGTGTGGCAGTTCCGGGAATCTCGGCTGGCCCAATGTAGCTCAGCGAAACCAAAATCGATCGATCGTCAATTACTACCTCTGGAGTAAACGTCGACAGAACTTCAACTAAATAATTGACGAACTCGAAATTCAGGTACGTCGAGGACTCAGAAGTAGTGGGTTGGGGATTGATTGTCAGAAATATCCCTGGTTGAGTCGGAACGCTTTGCGCGTTGGCCGATTTCTCCAACTGCTCGATCAGACAGAGTCCAACGACAATCGACCAAAATACTCTCATCGCTCGCCTCGTTAAGTTCACGCCTCACCAGCAAATTTAAGTCTAATCCAAGAGGCAGTAAAGTTGGCGATATGTCACGGTGGTTCTTCACAATTTTCAGCTTTTTGCATCGGTAGGTTTATCCGCGATCATCCGCCGCATCCGCGCTGATCCGCGTCCGCTATCCACTCTAAATCTCAAAATGCCAATTCATCCCCGCCCCGCCTGAGCTTCGCGGGCAGCCGTCGCAGCGATCGGCGCTGAGTTGGTCGTACGCCCAGTGGATGGCGGTGGTGGTGCTGCTCCAGACGCTCGGCGTTTCGCGGAAGACGCGCTCAGCGCCGACCACTTCCACCAGGCCCGATTTTTCCAGCGTGGGGTACTCCGCGTCGCGCACGCCGGAGAGGGCGACTTGGACGCCGAGCTCTTGCAGCCGCTGGATCGATTCCTTCAGTTCGTGCATGCAGACCGCGTCCGGATTGCGGACGTGTTTGAGTCGCAGTACCACGGCCCGCGTTTCCGGTACGATGCTCGCTTCGATATTCTCAAGCTGCGTTTGCAGTTCGGGCGAGGCGCCGAAGAAAAGCTCCCCTTCGAAGTCGTAGATTTTAATCAGCGGGCAAGCGTCTTGGCCGTTGTTTCGTTCGCGGATGGCGCCTTCAGCGGTCATCACCAGTTCGTTCACTTCAATGCGCGCGGCGCGGGGGACATAAATCACGAACGACAGGAATGTGCCGATGAGGATGCAGTATTCAATCGACACCAGCACCGCAGCAGCGGCGGTGGCGAGGACGATGATCGCGTCGAACCGTGTGGTGCGGCAATGGTACAAGACGCCGCGGAGGTCGATCATTCGCGTCGCCGCCATCAGCAGCACCCCGGCGAGCGCCGCCTTAGGAATGTACTGCGCCAGTGGCGCGAGCGCGACCAGCGTGAGCGCCACCGCCCCCGCGCTGATGACGCCCGACCACTGCGTGGCCGCGCCCGCCTGGTGGTTAATGTAGCTGCGCGTGAGCGAGCCCGAGCCCGGGAAGCACTGGAAGAAACTGCCAGCGAGATTAGCGAGGCCTTCGCTCAAACATTGCTGGTTAATATCGAGTTTTTGCCGTGTGCGGGCGGCGAGCGATTTGGCCATCGCGATTGCTTCGAGCAATCCCAACAGCGCGATCGCCGTGGCGCTTGGGAGCAACTCTCGCGCGAGGCGCGAATCGAACATCGGAACTTGAAACGACGGCAGTTCGCGCGGCACCTTGTCGATCAGCTTCACGCCATAAGCATCGAGCTTCCAGGTGAATACTGCGAAGCCGGCGGCGACGATTGCCAGTAACAGTTCCGGCAGGCCAAGCCGCCACCGCTTGTTCACCCACCGCATGACGAGCGCCACCGCAATCGTGCCGACCGCCACGCCGGCAGTGGGCCAATTAACGGCGCCCCCTTGCGTCATGGTCAGCCAAAAGCGTTTGATGAAACTGTCGTGAACGTCACCCACTGCCTTCAGCCCGAGGACGTTCTTGAGTTGATCGAGGACGAGAAGTACGGAGGCTCCCGCCGTGAACCCCACGATCACTGCGTGCGAGATGTAGCGTGACAAATCACCAAGTCGCAGCAGTGTGATGCCGGTTTGCAGGCTGCCGATCATCAGCGCCATCATGATCGCCGCCGGCACGCGCTCGTCGACCGGGATGTGCCCGAGCGCACTGAGCAGTGCGATGCAGATGGCGTTCGTCGGCCCGTTGATGAGCTGCTTCGACGAATCGAACAGCGCCCCGACCGCCGTCATCACGATCGCCGTGTACAATCCGTACTGCACCGGCACGCCAAAAATGCTGGCGTACGCCATCGCCTGCGGTACGGCCACCGCCGCCACGGTGAGCCCGGCGAAGAGGTCCTTGCCAAAAGTTGCGAAGGTGTACGTCCGCAGCGACCCAATCGCCGGGATGAGGCGATAAAGGGCAGGTTCGTTGGCGGGCAGAGACGAGGGCATGCGTAAGCCGCGGGGCTCGCCCCCGCGCTTTTCTCTACGGTTGACCGGTCAAGAAAATCCAGGGCGGGAACAAGTCCCGCGGCCAACAGGCTACCCGATGACTCCCCCCGGGGGATAGGGCGACTGGGCCATTTGACGAGAAAGCGCTCTAGGGAGTTGGCGGCCGGCGCCATAATCTGGGGGCTTATGCACAGGTTTGCAAAATCGCCGTTTTGGCTCACTCTTCTGGGCGGATTTTTCCTGTGGCTGGCCCAACCGCCGGTCGGCTGGAGCGCGCTCGCGTGGCTCGCGCCGCTACCGTGGCTGGCGGTGGTCGAGCGGCCCGACCCCTTGAGCCGCAAACAGTGGTGGGGCGTGTGGCTGGCCGGCGTCTGTTACTGGCTCGCCGCGCTCCACTGGATTCGCCTGCCGCACCCCGCGACCGTTTTCGGCTGGCCGCTACTGGCCAGCTACATGGCGGTGTACTTGGTGCTGTTCGTGGCGACCACGCGCAGTATGCGGCGGCGTTTGCGCGCGCCACTGTGGCTCGCTGCGCCGATCACATGGGTTGGCCTTGAATGGGTTCAGCTCCACTTTATGAGCGGATTCCTGATGGCGGGGCTCAGCCATACGCAAGCGTTTACGCCAAGTGTCATTCAGATTGCGGACATCGCCGGGGCGTATGGGGTGTCGTTTGTGATGCTGCTCATAGCGAGCGGCCTGTGGATACTCGGACGAAAAGCGTTGCTGAAGGAAGTACTTCACACAGCGGATTATATCGGCGGCGGAGTTGCGCTTCTCGCGCTCGCGGCGGCTGCCTACTCCACTTCGCAACAATCGATTGACATGCCCGCCGGTCCCATCGTCGCGCTCATTCAAAGCAACAAGCTTGCGGTGTGGGATGTCGATCCAGATCGTGATCGCAAAATCATGGACCGCATGGTCGCCCTCACCGAGCGAGCCGCCAATAGCCAACAGCCAAGAGCCAACAGCCCACAGCCCGACCTCATCATCTGGCCCGAGTCGATGTTCCGCACCACCATGCTCACGTTCGATGGCAGTCGCACGCCGCCGCCGGGAATTGCTGCGGAAGTCGCGAAAAGCGCCGGATATGCCGCGTACGATTTGCAGCAGCTGGCGCAGCGCTTTGGTGTACCATTTCTAGTGGGGCTCGATCGCTTTGATCAGATTGGCTCCGCAAGTGAAACGCCCGACTACCGCATGTACAACACGGCGGCGATTACCGACGCTCAGGGAGAAATCCTTGCCACCTACGACAAAACGCATCTCGTGCCGTTTGGTGAATATATCCCGTTTGCCGAAGGCCTGCCGGCGCTCTACTTCATGACGCCGATGTCTGCCGGCATGGGCACCGGCGCCGGACCAGTCGCCATGCCGCTGGGCAAGTACACCCTCTCTCCCAGTATTTGCTACGAAACGGTCATCCCGCACGTTATTCGGCGGCACGTTGCCGAGCTCACCGCCCAAGGCAACACGCCTGATGTGCTGGTTAACATCACCAACGACGCCTGGTTCTGGGGCTCCAGCGAACTGGATATGCATCTCGCATGTGCGATCCTGCGGTGTGTCGAAACGCGCACGCCGATGGTGATCGCCGCCAACGGCGGATTGTCGGCTGTGATCGACGGCAGTGGCCGCGTGCGCGCGGTCAGCTCTCGGCAGAAAGAACAGGTGCTCATCGAAACCGTCCCGCTCGACCCACGCGATAGCTTTTACGTGCGGCACGGCGATTGGCTCGCCGGAAGCTGCGCGGTGTTGGCTGTAGGTGCTGGGCTCTGGGCGTTAGGAATGCGAATCCGTGAACGCCGCACCATGAGCCGCCAACGTTAGTTGGCGGAGGGGCGCAGAGTTATCGCCCGACTCGCACCGAACTCATTAGCCGGGGACTTTCGGCGTCATCGACTTCAATCGGGTACGACAAGTCGACCCATGCGAACATCTCCGTTGTTTCCGATAGCAACGACATCTCCATCGGGTGTAACGAGTACCTTATGCAGCGCAAGTTTCTCCTTCCAAAGGGCCAACTCAAGAAAATCATCATCAGAAATCTTCACTGCCTCCTGATAGGGATTTCGTTCTCCAAGTTCAAACGCGGCTGCCGTTTCCCATGCCGAGACGATGGCGAGTCGGCGTCCCCAATCGACATCAACCGAATCGAATGGCAGCGAGTAGAAGTGAAACAACACTTCTTGAGTAATCTCTGGTGAACCAATCTGACCGTGAACAAGATGGGCAACACCTTCGCAACCAACCAGTGCCGCGAACTCGCCTTTGTCACTGATATTGAGGCACAACACAGAGTTCGACCGATGATCTCCACGACTAACATCGATGCGATCAACCAAAGGCGCCGCCGATTCGCCGGCGAGAAAAAAAATCTCCGCCGACTTATCGCAACCGATGGCAACCATCTTGCCACTGGGGCTTTGTGCGAGGCAGGAAACGTCATTAATGCCCGTTCCTAACGGCGGTCCCTTCGCATCGGAAAGCGACAGCGCAAGCAACTCTCCTTGTTCGGAAACAACATACTGGCGCTGCGTCGTTCGCGCTGCGGCGCGGCAGGGATTCTTAAGCTGGGCTCGGTGAACTTGCCCGCCACGCTGATCAACTTCCACAACTTGGCCATCGCCGGCAATCGCCATGATTCCTGCATGTGACGGGCAAAGTTGACCAACCTTTTCCTGTAGAGTTGTATGGACAGTCGACTCACCGGAGCGAGTATTCAAGCGAATCAGATCGCCGCTTTCAAAACCAATCCAAACACCTCCGTCGCTAATGCAAGCGGCCGTCACACATCCGTACCATTCCTTTCCACCTACTGGTTCACCTAGAGCAGCCCCGTCCAGTCCGCTCCACAATCCAGTCCGTCCATCGCGGGAGGCGGTTGCAAAGCGACCTTCGCTGGCCACCGAGATACTGTTAACTCGATCATAATGCGGGCGCCAGGAGGATAACCATCGTGCAGTAACACCATCGGTGACACCGATCTGCCCTGAAGCGCTCCCGAAAATCACCTCGCCGGGAGCGTAATTTGCCAAAGTGGTAACGCGATCACAAAGAGGCGTGAAGTCGTCTGTCGATGGCCGCCATAATCGAAGTGTCCCTCCTTTTACTCCGTAGAAATCTTGTCGCTGCGGCAACCTTTCAATTGATAGAATGGCGTCGTCCGACAATCTCGCAACGTCGATAACACGACTTTCTTCCGGACCTCGAACGAGCACTTCTCCGGTTAACGAGTCGAGACACAGAATGCCGTCAAATCCGGCGCACATGATTCGATGTTCGCTTAGGTTGAGCGATAGCACATTCTCTTTTATCTTCCATCTCGGCGCAAGATCAGGTAACGCGTCGCAAGCAATGCTCCCCTCAGAACTAGCACTGTAGATGGCTTCTTCAATAGCAATCAACTGTCCCACTGCGTTGCCAAAGCGTTGCACTGATTTCGTTACACGCCCGCTGATTGAATCCACGAGGTGGATGCGTCCATCCGTGGAACCTATAGCCACAAGTCCAGCAGCGCCGTCGATACAAGCTGTAGTGTAGGGTTTAAGTCCCTCGATATCTCGACGCTGACGCCATTCGGCGCCTTGCCGTTCCCAAACGCGACAAATGCCTCCGTGAAGTACCGCAGAGCACAGATTTGCTTCGGAATTGAGGGAGATGGATGAGCAGCCAGTCGTGAGCTTCATGCCTGGTGAGATCCAGGTCCATGTCCAGCCGTCAACATAAGCATCGCACATTATCGTCTAGCCTTGCATTATGCAGTTGCGCGTCCAGGGGCGATGAATTGTCTCTAATCCTGCAATCGAACGGAGAAATCTCTTAGCAGCGAAACCGTCAATTCCACTCCACCCGCGGATCGAGCACCGAGTAACTCAAATCCACCAGCAGGTTCATCGTGTACAGCAGCGCCGTGTACATCAGCACCAGGCCCATCGACATCGTGTAATCTTTCGTCAGCGCGGACTGCACGAAGTGCCAGCCGAGGCCGGGGATGGCGAAGACTTGTTCGATCACGGGTGAACCGGTGAGGATGCCGGCGACCGCGGGGCCAAGGAAGCTGACCACCGGCAAGAGCGCCGTCGGCATGGCGTGTTTGAGAATGACCGTCGCCGGGGCGAGGCCCTTCGCGCGGGCGGTGCGAATGTGGTCTTGGCCGAGGACATCGAGGAGTCCCGTGCGGGTGATCCGCGCGATGTCCGCTGCGTACGGCGCCCCCAAACAGCACGCTGGCAGAATGAGTTGTTGGAATGAACCCCAGCCGCCCGCCGGCAGAATTGGCAGCCAAAAGACGAAGACCAGAATGCAAATCCCCGCCACGACGAAACTGGGGAGTGTAATGCCGATGGTCGCTAAACTCATGAGCGCGACATCGGCGAACGAACCCCGCCGCACCGCTGAAATGATCCCCGCCGTGATGCCAAGCACAAACGCAAGGCCCAACGCCAACGAGCCGAGTGCCGCAGAGACTGGCAGGCCATCCCGCACGATGCGATTGACCGAGGTATCGATCTTCATCGACCGGCCCAAATCACCGCGCACTGTGTCGCGTAGTTGCAGGCCGTATTGTTGCCACACTGGAAGATCGAGCCGGTACTTCGCCTTGAACGCCGCCTCGATCTCCGGCTCCATCTTCCGCTCGGCCGTATAAGGCCCGCCGGGCACGACCCGGACCAGAAAAAACGTCGCCGTGAAGACCACCCACAATGTGAGCACCATCCACAGCAGCCGGCGAAGAATAAAGTTGAGCATGGCGTAGCCGCGGGGCTCGTCCCCGCGATTGTTATCCTGAATTTCAATTCACATCAAACTTGTTGAAAAAGCGCGGGGACGAGCCCCGCGGCTATCGCTCAATGCTCAGCGCCCACAACGGGTGTTCATCGCGCAGATTATTGTAAAACCCACGTACATGCGGCCGCACGATGTTGCGCGAAACGTACGTATAAATCGGAATGATCGGCAGTTCGGCCATGATGATCTCTTCGGCGCGGTGGAGCATCACCAAGCGTTTTTCTTTATCGACTTCCACTTTGGCATCTTCAATCAGCTTGTCGTACTCAGCATTCGACCAGCCGGTGTTGTTGTTGGTGCCACCGGTGACGAACATGTCGAGGAACGTGTTGGGGTCGAGATAGTCGCCGATCCAACTTTTACGCGAGACGTCGTAATCGAGATTCTGCTGGCTGTTGAGGCACGAAGCCCACTCTTCGTTGCGGGTCGATACATTGATCCCCAGCGCGCGTTCCCACTGTTTGCGAATGATCTCGGCGATGAGTTGGTGGCCCGCTTCGGAGTTGTAGAGGATTTCGAGTTTCGGAAAGCCTTCACCACTCGGATAACCCGCTTCGGCCAGCAGTTTGGCGGCCGCCGCTGCATCAGTGTCCACGCATTCCGGCGGGTCGTAATTCGCCAGTCCCTTCGGCACCAAACTGCGCGAGGCGCTCTCGCCGGCGCAGGCGGCGGCGATGACCTCGGCTCGGTTGAGCGCCAGCGCCAGCGCTCGCCGGACTCGCACATCGCTGAGCGGTTTGCGGGTGGTGTTGACCAAGTAGTAATAGGTGCCGAACTGGCTGGCGGGATTGAGATCGGTCCGCGGCGGGTCGGCCTTCAGCAGTTCCCGCGTCACCGTTGGCGGCACTTTCGTCGTCCAATCGCACTGGTGCGTTTCGTACAGGTTGAACGCGGTGAAGATACTCTCTACCGCGAGCGCGTCGATCACTTCCAGGGCAACGTTCTCGCGGTCCCAATAATGCGGATTCTTGCGCAGCCGAATGCGGTCGCGGCGCCGCCAGAACTCGAGCGCGTACGGGCCGTTGCCGACAATATGCTCCGGCAACGTCCAGTCGGCGTGCGATTCGACACACTCGCGGCACACGGGCATAAGCGGGTAGAAGCCCAACAGTTCCGGCCAGAACGGCGTGGGGTTTTCTAGCACTGTTTCAATCGTGTGATCATCAACCGCTTTCATGCCGACTTCGCGAAAGTCGAACAGCAGCGCCTTGCACGGTTCAGCTTTTGAATCAGCCGGAACATCGGCGCCGATGCGGAAGCGGCGCGACTCGCCGGCGATTTCGACCACAAACGTGCGATGCTGCGTGTACTCCTCTGCGTTGTTAGCAACCTCCTCGGGCACATCGTCAACTTCAATCGCGGTCAGCTTGCCGGTGAGCAATTCGCCGCGCGCGAGTGGGCGGGCTTTGGCCGGGCGCGTGAAGAGTTCCACTTCCACCGCATCGCCGACCTTCAGCCCCGCGGCGCCGCGACTGTACTTCCGCGCGCCGACCATATACCAACCCTGGTAGGCATACTGCGACGCCGTTTGCGGGCTCAGAAAGCGCTGCATCGAGTAGACAAAATCATCCGCCACCACGGGGCGGCCGTTCGACCACCTGGCGTCGTCGCGCAGGTGGAACGTGTACGTCTTTCCGTCCGGCGAAATATCCCAGCTCTTCGCGACGCCGGGCATCGGCCGACGCTCCTTGGGGTCCATCCGCACCAGGCCTTCGTAGAGCGAATCGACAATTCGCCCCTCCGGCTGCCCGGTCACCACCGCCGGATCGATCGACTTGATGTCCGACTCGTTGTTGAACACAAAGTCCGCCGGCGGCAATTGCCCGGTCCGCACGATCGCAAAAATTGCCCCCGCGGCGGCGAGCAGCATGACGAGCGGCAGAAGCGTGCGAATCGGCATGGTGTCTAGCTTAGATGACGCGTGCGAAGGTGGGGAGTCCGGAGTCTAGAGTCCGGAGGAGGCGCGTGCGATGATCTCCATACCCATAGTCGTCCTCCAGACTCCGAACTCAAGACTCCCCCCTCATGCAACATCTCCGCCACAAGCCGCCGCGTGAACTGCTCCGGCCGCGGGAGTTGGTGCTCGTGTGCGCGCCGCTGCGGAGCAACGTGAACCTGTCGCGGATCGCCCGGGCGGCCAGTTGCTGCGGGCTGACGCGGATCATCGCCAGCGGGCACGCGAAGCTCGACCGTGAAGTCGCCCGGGACGCGGTAGATGTCATTCAGCTTGAGGTTCGCCGCAGTTTGCCACCGGTCATTAAGCAGCTTAAGGCGGAGGGGTACCGGATCGTCGGCCTTGAACAGACCACGAACTCTCATGACTTGCACCACTACGCCTTCCCGCGGAAAACGGCCCTGGTGATCGGCAACGAGCGGACCGGTCTGACCGAGGAACTTTTGGCCACGCTCGATGAAGCAATCGAAATCCCCGTGTGGGGTTTACCGCATAGCTACAACGTGGCGACCGCCACCACGATGGCGCTTTACGAATACTGCAAGCAGTTTCCGGATGGCTAAGCGCGGGCTGAATAGCAACTCTTTAGCCACAGACAGGACAGGACCTGTGCCACAGGCGCCACATTGCCACTACTCTGTGCGGCTTAGCGCAATCGCCACCCCCAATCGGCACAAAATACCACCCAAACGGGTGGATTTTCCGTCGGATTCTTACGGTTCTCGACACCGAACTATCACGAATACGCAATTCGGAGGGTTGACAAATTAGCTCGACGTGAGTTCAATGCGGTGCTGCAATATTTCATTTCACGATTTAAGGCTGCCCCCGTATTCCGGTTTTAGATTGAGGCCACCAGGTTTCGATACCATTTACCAGCGTCCGTTTATTCCAGTTTTACCGTTCGCACCGCCCGCCTTTCATGCACATCCGCTCGCTGAAAATCTACTGCGATATCGTGCGGCTCCGCAGCTTCTCGAAAGCGGCGGAACTGAACGACATTTCGCAGTCGAACACCAGCCAAGTGGTGCACGGGCTGGAGGAACATTTGGGCGTGCAGTTGATTGATCGCTCGAAGCGACCCTTTGTAGTGACTGCGGAGGGAGAGCATTTCGTAGAGGGTTGCCGCGGCATCGTGAAGCGGTACGAAGACCTGGAGCAAGAGGTCCGCACGCTGCACGATGCGATGGCGACGCGGCTGAAGGTGGCTTCGATCTACTCCGTCGGCTTCACGCAAGTCTCGCAGTGCTTGCAGCAGTTTCTGGCCAAGTACCCGCAGGCGGATGTGCGGTTCGAGTATCTGCATCCCGAGCGGGTGTATGAAGTGGTCGAGGCGGAAGAAGCGGACCTTGGCATTGTGAGCTACCCCACCCGCAGCCGGCAACTACAAGTGCTGCCGTGGCGGGAAGAGACGATGGTCGTCGTCGTGCCGCCCAACCATCGGCTTGCCCACCAACGACAAGTCGACTTGGAACAACTCGATGGCGAAGCATTCGTGGCCCCGAATGCTGACCTCAAAATCCGCCAAGCGATTGACGCGGAGTTCGCACGGCGCAAAGTCGAGGTTCGGATCGCGTCGCAATTCGACAATTTGGAGATCATCAAGCGGTTCATTGAAACGGGTTCTGGCGTCGGCATTTTGCCGACGACGATTATTGACCGCGAGGTGGCGATCGGCACGCTGGTGGGATTGCCGATTGTCGGCGAACCCCTCAAACGGCCGCTGGCGCTGGTGCATCGGCGAGACCGCGAATTGAGCGAAACGGCGCAGCGCTTCATTGAACTTCTCCAACGACACGCCGGTCTTGCTCCCAAAGACTCGGCAACCTCAAGCGCTGCTGAATCGACTCCAGAAGACGACTTCAACGGGGAGACGACGCGGGAAGCCGATTCGTTCGGCGCCGCGGCGAGTAAACGCCCGGTGCTGGCCTAACGCCGCGGCGAGGGGTTCTCTCTCCCGCTGTGAACAAGGCCGGCAAGAACAGCGCGGCCGCTGGCTGCTCCCTTTGTTACTGACTGCTGACTACTGACGAAAGAATACGCGGGGACGAGCCCCGCGGCCAACACTTGAGTGCGAGATTTCGCCATGAACAACTTTCCCACTCTGTTTCACCTGCCGCCCGCGCAAGGCTTGTACGACCCGCAGTTCGAAAAGGACGCGTGCGGAGTAGGGTTCATTGCGCACATCAAGGGCGAGCGCAGTCACCAGATTGTGAAGGACTCGGCGGAACTCTTGCGCCGGATGGACCACCGCGGCGCCTGCGGGTGCGAAGCGAACACTGGCGACGGCGCCGGCGTGCTGACCGCCCTGCCACACGAGTTTTTGCGTAAGGTGCTCAAGGCTGATTTGAAGCTCGATTTGCCGGCGCCGGGGCAATACTCGGCCGGGAACGTGTTCTTGCCGCAAGACGCCGCCGAGCGCGCGTTCTGCAAGGCGGAAGTCGAAAAGCTCATCGCCGAACATCGACAGAAGCTCCTCGGTTGGCGGCCGATGCCGACCGACGTAAAGAAAGCGGATATCGGACCGAGCGCGATCGCCGGCGAACCGGTGATCGAACAGCTCTTCATCGCGGCGGGCGAGGGTTATTCGGGCGAAGCATTCGAACGGCAGCTTTATCTCATCCGCAAACGGGCCAGCAACTTCTTGCGTGTGAACCCCAAGCTGCATCAGGCGAAGCTGTTCTACGTCTGCTCGCTCTCGACGAAGGTCATCATCTACAAGGGGATGCTCACTGCGGAGCAGTTGTTCGCGTACTATCCCGACTTGCAGGATGAGGACTACACCAGCCACTTGGCGATGGTTCACTCGCGGTTCGCGACCAACACGTTCCCCTCGTGGGACCGCGCCCAACCGTTGCGGTTCATGAGCCACAACGGCGAAATCAACACGCTCCGCGGCAACAAGAACTGGATGTTCGCCCGCCAAGGCGTGCTGCAGAGTGAACTGTTCGGCGACGAACTGCCGCTGCTGTTCCCTATTGCCGAGCCCGATTGCAGCGACTCCGGTACGTTTGACAATGTGCTCGAGTTCCTGCTGATGAGCGGCCGGACGCTGCAAGAGGCCATGATGATGATGGTCCCCGAAGCGTGGCAGAATCACGAAACGATGTCCGAAGCGAAGCGGGCGTTTTACGAGTACCACTCGGCGCTGATGGAACCGTGGGACGGGCCCGCGTCGCTGGCGTTTACCGATGGGCACTACATCGGCGCCACGCTCGACCGCAACGGCCTGCGGCCTTCGCGCTACTACCTCACGCATGATGACCGCGTGATCATGGCCAGCGAAGTGGGCGTGGTGGATGTTGATCCCGCGCTCATCAAAGAAAAAGGCCGCCTGCAACCGGGGCGCATGTTCCTGGTTGATTTCGAGCAGGGCAAGCTGATTTCGGACAAGGAACTCAAAAGCGATTTGGCCAGCCGCCGTCCGTACGGCGAATGGCTCAAGCGCCAGCGCATCAACCTGCGCGATCTACAGCCGAACCAGGAGCCGCACGGCTTTTATCCCTCCACACTCTTGGAGCGGATGCAGGCGTTCGGTTACACGATCGAAACAATGCACTTCATGCTGCTGCCGCTGATTGCGACGGAAAAAGACCCCCTCGGATCGATGGGGAACGACTCCTGTCTGGCCGTGCTGAGCGACAAGCCGCGGATGTTGTACGACTATTTCCGCCAACTTTTTGCCCAGGTGACCAACCCGCCGGTCGATTCGATCCGTGAAGAGATCATCATGTCGCTGGAGTGTTTTGTCGGCCCCGAGCAAAACCTGCTTGAAACGACCGAAGAGCACGCCCATCGGCTCGGCATTCATCACCCGATTCTGTCGAACGAACAACTGGCGTCACTCAAGCACATTGAAGAGCGTGGCTGGAAAACCCGCACGATCGACATCACCTGGGACCGGAACGCCGGCGAAGATGGCCTGCTCGATGCGCTTAACCGAGTGTGCGAAGAAGCGGAAGAAGCGATCGAACAAGGTTACTCGCTGATTGTGCTCTCCGACCGGGCAATCAGCCGGGACCGCGTGCCGATCAGCGCGCTCCTCGCCACCGGCGCAGTGCATCATCACCTCGTGCGACAATCGAAGCGCACGCGGCTGGGCATCATCGTCGAAACCGGCGAAGCACGCGAAGTGCATCACCACTGCTTGCTCGTGGGCTACGGCGCCGACGCGATCAATCCGTACCTCGCCTTCGAAGCCTTGTGGCAGGCGCGTCGCGATGGTTTGCTCGACTCCGGCGCCAAGGGGCACAGCAACGAAGAATCGGGCGAAGGCCGCAGCCGCGTGAATTACACCGCCGCCAACACCGACGGCGAGATCGATGATCCCGTTACACAGGAAGATTTGGCGCTGGTGAAGAAGTACCGCAAGGGCGTGGCGAAGGGGATGCTCAAGGTAATGGCGAAGATGGGCATCTCCACGCTGCAAAGTTATAAGGGCGCGCAGATTTTTGAAGCGATTGGCCTCCGCAAGGAGGTAATCGATTGCAGCTTCGCCGGCACCGCGAGTCGGATTGCGGGCGTGGGCTTCCGCGAATTGGCGAAGGAAGCCTTGCGTCGCCATGCCATCGGATACCCCGAAACACAAACGCAGCGCTTGGCCGTGCTGCCGAACCCTGGCGAGTTCCACTGGCGGAGCGAAGGGGAACGGCACATGTGGGACCCGCAGTCGATTGCAGATATCCAAGTCGCGGCGCGTACCAACAGTCGCGATGCCTACAAACGGTTTGCCGAGCACATCAATCACGATTCGCGCACGCGCTGCCAACTGCGCGGCCTCCTGGACTTTATACCGAACGTCAACGGCGGGCCGGTGCGCTTGGAAGAAGTCGAACCGGCGGCGGAGATCGTCAAGCGGTTCTGCACGGGCGCCATGTCGTTTGGTTCGATCTCGGCCGAAGCGCACGAATCGCTCGCCGTGGCGATGAACCGCATCGGCGGCAAGAGCAACACGGGCGAAGGAGGCGAAGATCCCGCGCGGTGGGACGCGATGGCCAACGGCGATTCGAAGCGCTCGGCGATCAAGCAAGTCGCTTCGGGCCGATTCGGCGTGACGATTAGCTACCTCACCAACGCCGACGAATTGCAAATCAAAATCGCTCAAGGCGCAAAGCCAGGCGAAGGGGGCGAACTGCCGGGCCGGAAGGTCGATGCGAACATCGCGCGCATCCGCTACTCCACGCCGGGCGTCGGCCTTATCAGCCCGCCGCCGCACCACGATATTTATTCGATCGAGGATTTGAAGCAACTTATTCACGACCTCAAGAACGCCAATCGCGCCGCACGGATCAGCGTGAAGCTGGTCTCCGAAGTGGGCGTCGGTACGATTGCCTCCGGGGTAGCGAAGGGTTACGCCGATCACATTGTGATCGCCGGTGATGGTGGCGGCACCGGCGCTTCGCCGCTGACCAGCATCAAGCACGCCGGCTTGCCGTGGGAATTGGGCATCGCCGAAGCGCACCAAACGCTGGTGCTGAACGACCTGCGGAGCCGTGTGGTACTGCAAACCGACGGCGGCCTGAAAACCGGCCGCGATGTGGTGATCGCCGCTATGCTCGGCGCCGAGGAGTTCGGCTTCGCCACCGCGCCGCTGATCACGCTTGGCTGCATCATGATGCGGAAGTGTCACCTCAACACCTGCCCCGTGGGCGTGGCGACTCAGGACCCCGAACTGCGCAAGAAGTTCACCGGCAAGCCGGAGCATGTGATCAACTACCTATTCATGGTGGCCGAGGAAGCACGCGAAATCATGGCGTCGCTCGGCTTCCGCACGATCACGGAAATGGTGGGCCGGTCGGATTGCCTTGATAAGTCCAAAGCGATTTCGCACTGGAAGGCCGATGGCCTCGACCTGACCGACGTTCTGAAGCCCGCGTTCCGGATGCGGCCGAGCGCCGGCACGCACTGCACGCAGAAACAGGACCACGGGCTTGAGCAATCGCTCGACCTGACGAAGCTGCTGCCGCTCGCTCAGCCAGCGATCAACGACGCCAAACAGGTGCGCGAAGCGCTGCCGATTGTGAACACGAACCGCACGGTGGGGACGATTCTCTCGAACGAAATCGCCAAGAAGTGGGGCGAAGAGGGTCTGCCGGACGGCACGATCAACTTCCGTTTCACCGGTCACGCCGGGCAAAGCTTTGGCGCCTTCCTCGCACATGGCGTCACTTTGGAGCTGGAAGGGGACGCCAACGATTATGTCGGCAAAGGCCTCTCCGGCGGCCGGGTGATCGTCTACCCGCCGCGCAACGCCGGGTTCAAAGCGGAAGAGAACATCATCGTCGGCAATGTGTGCCTTTACGGCGCCACGCGCGGCGAAGCGTTCCTGCGCGGCCGGGCCGCCGAGCGGTTCTGCGTGCGGAACAGCGGCGCCCATGCGGTGATTGAAGGCGTCGGCGACCACGGCTGCGAGTACATGACCGGCGGCCGCGTGGTGGTGCTGGGCCCCACGGGGCGCAACTTCGCCGCCGGCATGAGCGGCGGCGTCGCCTACGTGTTGTGCGAAGACCGCGACGCGTTCCGCATCAACTGCAATTTGGGGATGGTGGAACTTGAGAACGTCACCGAGCCGGAGGATATCGCCGAGCTGCGCGAGCTGGTGTCGAAGCACGCTCACGCAACGGGTTCGACTGTTGCGCAGAATGTACTTGAGAACTGGAGTGAATCGCTCGGTCGCTTCTGGAAGGTGATGCCGACAGACTACAAGCGCGTGCTGAATGAACAACGCGCGAAAAAGCTTGTCGCGGCCGGAGCCTGATCGCCAAATGTGTACTAGGGGTTAATGATAAATCCCTCGACCCCAATCCCTAACCCCTAGCCCCTCCTATTATGGGCAAACCCACCGGTTTCAAAGAGTTTGATCGCCAAGCCGTTCCGTATCGCGACCCCATTCAGCGGGCGAACGATTACTTGGAGATCTTTACGCACGCGCCCGAGGAGCATCTGCGCACCCAAGGTGCGCGCTGCATGGATTGCGGGGTGCCGTTTTGTCAGTCGAACACGGGGTGTCCGATCGACAATTTGATTCCCGAGTGGAATGACCTCGTCTATCAAGGCCGGTGGCGCGATGCGCTCGATCGGCTGCACAAGACCAACAACTTTCCGGAGTTCACCGGCCGCGCGTGCCCGGCGCCATGCGAGGGGGCGTGCGTGCTGGGGATCACCAACCCGCCGGTGACGATCAAGAACATCGAGAACGCGATCATCGACAAAGGCTGGGCCGAAGGTTGGGTTCAGCCGCAGCCCCCCTCGTATCGCACCGGCAAAAAGGTGGCGATCGTCGGTTCCGGCCCGGCGGGGCTGTCGGCCGCGGCGCAGCTTAACAAGGCGGGGCACAGTGTCACCGTGTACGAACGGGCCGACCGCATCGGCGGCCTTCTCATGTACGGCATCCCCAATATGAAGCTCGACAAGGGAACCGTGGAACGCCGCATCAATCTGCTGAAGGAAGAGGGGATCACCTTCGTCACTGGCGTGCACGTCGGCAAGGCTGAGGATTTTCCTGCAGGCCATATGACGCAGATCATGCAGGAGCGGGGCGTGCCGCTGAAGTTTGTCGATCCGCAGCACCTGGTCGATGAGTTCGACGCTGTGCTGCTGGCGACAGGGGCAACCAAGCCGCTCGACCCGACCGACCGCGCCCCCGGTCGGCACGAACTGGCCGGCATCCACTTCGCGATGGACTTTTTGACCCGCAACACCAAGAGTCTCTTGGACTCGAACCTGCGTGACGGGCAGTATCTTTCGGCGAAGGACAAACATGTGATTGTCATCGGCGGAGGCGATACCGGCGCCGACTGTATTGGCACGTCGCTGCGGCACGGCGCCGCGAGCATCGTCAATTTCGAGCTGATGGACCAGCCGCCCGAAGGGCGCGCCGCCAACAACCCGTGGCCCGAATGGCCGCGCATCTTCCGCACCGACTACTCGCACGCGGAAGTGAAGGCGAAGACCGGGCACGACCCGCGGCAGTACGCCATCCTCACCAAGGAGTTCGTCAGCGATGGCGCCGGCCGCGTGAAGGGTATTCGCACGGTGCAGATCGATTGGTCGAAGCCGACGCAAGGCGGCCCGCCGTGGACCGAAGTCGCGGGCAGCGAGAAAGAATGGCCCGCCGATTTGGTGCTGCTGGCGACCGGCTTCGTCGGCCCCGAGCTCGCCGTCGGCGAAATGCTGGGCCTGGAAGAAGTGGAACCGCGCCGGGGATGGAAAACCTTCAAGGCCGACCATGGCGCCTTCACCACCAACATCGAAGGCGTCTTCGCCGCCGGCGACTGCCGCCGCGGCCAAAGCCTCGTCGTCTGGGCGATCAACGAAGGCCGCGGGGCGGCACGGGCGATTGATCAGTATCTAATGGGATTTACGGAGCTCTCGGCCCCGGGGCTGAACTTGCCGCAACAGGTGGTGTGATTGACGATAAGACGCTCGGCGGGTTTGCGATTTGCCCCGCGGCAGCAACGTCGTTATCAACCGAGAATCGAATTCACTCAGCATGTTCGATCCCAAGTCCGCACCGTTCAGACCGATATCGCTGATTTTCGGAGTAGGATTTCTTGGCGTTTCGTCAGTCCTCGTGACACTCATGGGATTGAACGTTCTCTGGTTTAACTACATTACTTACTCTCAGTGGGACTCTTCTCGTGCTTGGATTGTGACGCCAGCACAATTAACAGCCGCAGAGCTGGCAGTTGAGAAAGAGCATGGCACCAAGACATATCGACCAACGGCTCGGTATCGATACGAATTCAATGGAATAACTTACACCTCGAATCAGATTGACTTCTCCAACGGCTCCGGTCCAGCCGGTTCATTAGCCGAGCAACAAGGACTCGACTTGGTGCGACTCTTGCAAAACGGCGGCAAGACAACGTGCCTGGTCAATCCGAATGATCCATCATCGGCAGTGCTCGACAATCGGCCCCCGATTTCCGACCTCGCGGCAGGATTGAGCTTAGCTCTTCCGATGCTGTTTGCGGGCCCGATACTATTCGTGGCGGCTTGCTACGGCGGGGTCCTAGTGAATCGTGCCTTTGAAGCGCGGAGTAAGCACCCCGATCGACCTTGGCTGTGGCGAGCGGATTGGGCAATTGGGCGAGTGCAAGCCAGAACCACATTCAGCGCATTCGTTATCGGTTTCGCATGGCTCGTCTTCGCGCCTATTTTTTGCCCCGTGGCGGTGAGCGGGGCGGTGCGAACTGCACGTTTCGATTTCCTGGGCATCGCCATGCTCG
Organism: Pirellulales bacterium; assembly: GCA_022841705.1. Taxonomy (GTDB): domain Bacteria; phylum Planctomycetota; class Planctomycetia; order Pirellulales; family Lacipirellulaceae. Next base: position 143,428 of record JALHQZ010000001.1, on the reverse strand, counting down.
CGACAGTGTCATTGATCAGTTTGCTTCTGATTGTGTGGGGACTTTATCTCTGGAGGCGAAAGCAACGCTGGGGACGGAGCGTGGCTGAACTGGCAACAATTCCTTGCCCGCGCGGTGGCCTCGTCGCTGGTTCGATCTTCATCCCCAAGCGAATGGAACATTCCCAGCGCTATCGGGTTGAGCTTATCTGCATGCGAGTTGATTCGTATTTCGAGCGTAACAATCCTAAGGGCTGGTTCCATGAGTACTGGGCCGACGGGTACGAAATTCAATGCCCCCTCTCGGTGAGAAATGAGGGAACGACAATCCCGTTTCTCTTCAGTCCGCCTAGCTCACTGCCGACGCCACTCGATAAAGAAAACATCGTCTGGCTACTCACTGTGGAAGCTGAAACTCCCGGTGTAGACCTCCTTGTGCAATTCGAGCTCCCAATTTTCGACTGTTCAAATCCAAGCACCGGACCTGGGAAGAGATTGACATGCGACGAGTTCGAGACACACGTTGCGCCGGAGACTTTGGAATCCTTGGCCGCCGGCATACATGCCAAGGTTCAATACCCTGACGACGACCAAATTGTCCTGACTTTCTCTCGCGGAATGAAAACGGGGGACTCAATCTCGGCGGTGGTGCTCTCAATCGCATCCGTGCTCATTGGGATTGGGTGCTACGTTTTCCAAGCACCTGTTCTCGCGTATTTGTTCCCTGTAGCACTCTTGGCGTTGGGTTCTTGGGGGATCAGTTACCACGCACTTTCTCATGGGGAACTGAGACTCAGTTCGACCGAGATATTCGCGGAGAGACGCGGATTGATCCTTCGAAAGAGCCTAAGAATCGCCACCCAGGATGTTACGAAAGTATCGGTCAAAGCCGACGTGATCGGCGGGCGTCGTCCGCCTTACAAGAACATCATGCTCACAACCGTGAAGAAAATTGACCACGCCCTACTGACTGAGATATCGAGCCTCACTTTGGCGCGCAAGCTAGCAGAGCGGATCGCCGCGAAGATACTTCCCGGAAAACCCATTCAGATCGTCGACAAGTAGCCGGCTCTCACAACTGCGGACTAACTCATAGTCGAGGGGCGAGGCTTCAGTTGTTGTGTCTACCAATCTAAAACGCCAACGTCTCCGGCAAATACTCCGCCACCAGTTCCTGATAGTACGGCCGCAGTTCGCTCCAATTCGGCGGCGTGGGGCACTTCGAGTACAAATCGTACGGGTTGAATTTCTGCACCCACGGCAGCATCGCGCGGTCGTGGTCGTCGCAGAGGTAGTCGTACTCTCCTTCGCGGTGCCAAGCGTAGAAGGAGTGATAGCGGATCATGTAGAGCGCCGGCTCGGGGAGGTAGTCGCGCACCACATGGTACAGGTACTCGTCGTGGCCCCACGACATCCGCACGTTACGCAGGCCGCAATTGCGCTCGTACACGCCGGTCTCGCTGTTGTACCAAGGGTTCTCGGCGTCCGGGTTGGCGGCGAAGAATTCGTTGTAGACAATGCGGTCACTGAAGCGGCAGCCCACCGGGAACGTGTCTCCCACCACGGCCCACTGCGGTTCGCCAAACAGGCACAGCACCTTGCCGAGATCGTGCAAAAGACCAACCAGCACGAACCACCGCTCATGGCCATCAGCACGAATCGCTTCGGACGTTTGCAGCAGATGCTGGAGCTGATCGAGTTCGATATCCGGGTCGGAATCATCGACCAGCGTATTAAGAAACGCCAGCGCCTGCTCGACCGACATTTGCTTGCGATTGAGCTTCAAATACTCGGCCCGTTTGCGGCGGACGAAGTCGTACGTTTGAAAGCGGTGGTTCTGCTCGTAGAAGGCGCGGACCGTGTCCCGCTTGGGATTGGCGTAATCGCGGTAGCCTTCCTTGGCAGGCGTGCCGGGGGTGGGATAGACGCTTTCTTCAATGAAGCTTTCCCACGCTTCGCCGGCGTCGTTTGATAGAACGGTTGGCGAATTAGAATCCTGCAGCGTTGGTCCGTGCGCCATCTTGCGAACTCCTAACTGGGAGATGAGTAGCCGCCTGTGGCCGCCATCATCCCGCATTCGAGTGCGAATCGCAAGCAGTTTTTTCGTAGAATCTTGTCGCAAGATGGGCTTCTAGCCCGTCGTACGGACCGGTTGTAACGCTCGGGTGATCGGGCGCCACTGCCGTGCCGCAAGCCGAAAACCCAATTCACCACGGCCGACGGGCTGAAAGCCCATCGTACAAACCAAGTTATGGCATTGCGGAGAACTGGGCGTCCAGGGCGTTTTTGATCCGGGCCGAGGTTTCTAGCAGGTGGGCTTCGGTGTAGCGGTCGAGCTTGATGTCGGCCGCCAGTTTGGCGTCGATCTTGACTTTCAGGTCCCGAAGTTCGGCGTACGCCAACGTGCGGCAATCTTCGGGGGCGCCGGCGCCGCTCACGGCGAGTTCGGTCAAGCTCCGCAGGTAGCTCCGCTGCAAGTTGCGGCGGAGACTGCCGATGGCCGGCTTGCGGTTAGTGTACTCGCCCGCCTTGAGCGAATCGACTTCGCTGAAGATCGAACCGGTGAGTCGCGATAACAGTTCGGCGACGGTCATCGCATCGTTGTCGGCCGAGACTTTGAGTTCGGCGTCGTGCAACCGGGCGAGGGTGAGCGGCGAGAGCAGTTGATCGAGAATCCGCCGCTGCCACATCAGCAGCACATCATGCACGGGGTAGTCGGGGCGATCGACATTCGTCACACCCCAGTGCATCCAACGGGCCGGCGCCAGTTCGTTATACAAATCGCGCGGCACGCCAAACGGATCTTCGCTGAAGACGAGCTTTTCAAGCGTGGCGAGCGACTGGCGCTGCCGTTCGGCATCCACCACCTCAAAGGGTTTCTTGGCGTTGGCGTCTCCCTTATGGCTGCGGCTCACATGCACGCCGCCTACATACCGCGACATTGCAAACAGCGCTTGCGCTTCCCGCGACAGCAGCACGCCGAACGCCCGGCGGGCCCGTTCGTAACCTTCGCCTTGTTCGACGAGGTCCTGCACGATCGTCGGCAGCACTTCGCGGACGAGCAGTGCTTGCTGCTCGGCGAACTCGACCAGGTTGTCGCTCATGTCGAACCGCAGGCTGTGCGGGTCGGGATCGATGCCGCGGGTGTCTTCATCGGTCGAATAGGCGAGTGCCGGTTCACCGCTGCGGGACGCGATTTTCTTGAGGGCTTCGGCTTCATCGCCTTTTACCGGCGTGTAACCGTACTCGATCGCCCAGTAGTCGTACGGGCCGATGGTGGTCGAGTAAAAATCACCTTGGGTTTTGCCCTTAGGCACGATGTTCACCGGGGCGTAATCCATCACCGAGGAGGTGAGCCCCGTTTGGCTGGTCTTCGCTACATCGTTGAGCTCATCCACGCTGTAGAGCGTACTCGCCTTAAAATTGTGGCGCAGGCCGAGGGTGTGTCCCACTTCGTGCATGGTCACTTCCTTGAGCGCCTGCATGATCAGCTTTTCGAGTTCTTCCGGCGTACGCTTGCGGGTCGCTTCCACCGCGGCGGCGGCGGCCAGTTGGTGCGAGACCCCACCGAGCAAGTTGCAACCGCAGCGGCCCGAATGCCCCATCAGCGACCGGGCGCCAAGGCGGCGCTGCTCGGCATGATACCCTTCGAGCGTGACGGGCCCGCCGGTCAACAGTTCAATTCCTTTGGGTGTGAAATATTCGTACTCCTGCTTCCAGTACTGCAAGAAGTCGGCATCAAAGATAATGTCGGCGTCGAGAATCTGCCCGGTCAGCGGGTTGACGCGCGAGGGGCCCATCGCGAACCCGGCGCCGGACGTGATCCAGCGGAACGAATTGTAGTTGATGTCGCCTGGTTCCCACGTGGCGTCGTCGGCCTGCTGCCGAACGTCAATCGCGTCATAGAAACCGGCCTTCTCGAACGCTTTGTTCCACTCAGCGATGCCGTCGCGGATTGGCTTGCGGTACTTGAAGGGGATCGTCTTTTCGAGCCAGAAGACAATCGGCTCCTTAGGCGTCGAGACCGCCGCCTCGGGGTCCGCCTTCACTAAGTTCCAGCGGTTGATGTAGCGGACGAAGCGGTCCTCATCGATTGGCCCCGAAAAATCCTTCACCGCGGTGACGAAATAACCAACGCGATCATCGGCCAAGCGCGGCTGGTAGTCGGTGGTCGGCAGATGGCTGATCGAGTAGTGAACGTTCACCGTCACACCACGGGCGTCTGGCACGGTTTCCAGCGCATCACCCGGGTTGCCAGAGGCGTAGGTGGCGGCTACCTGCACTTCGACGTTCTTCGGAAAACCCTTCACGTCCGCCCAGGTGCTCTTATCCCGGGCAAAGCCGTAGCCGGGGAGCGCGAGCGAAATCTGCGGCAGGTCACTCATGAACACGCCTTGCAGATCTACCACCAGCGCACCGTCGGCGGTCTTCGTAAGAATCGGCAAGCTGTAGAGGACGCTGTCGGTGTAGGCCAACTGCACGGCGCGATCGGTGGGGCTGTTCTTTTCGGCTTTGAACCGCACGTTGCGGCGGATCACCAGCACCCGTTCGCCCGCTTGCCGGAATTGCCACACCCAATCATCACCAAAGCCCCAGCTAAACCCGCCATAGAGTGGTTCCTGGCCGATGCCGCGGGCGATAGTGATTAGCACGATGAAGTCGCGATTCAAATCGCCCGGCTTCAACTCCGCGAAGAGCGACATATCGCCCTGGTGCAATTTCAGCAGGCCATCAATCGCCTTGGCGTCCTTGAGCACTTCGGCCACCGGCGGATATTTTGGCTTCTCGGTAGCGACTGCGGCTTGTTTCGCCTCCGCCGCCTTCTCGGGCTCCGCCTTCGCAGCATCGACCTTAGCGGTCTCCTCTTTGGACGGTTGAGGCTGCTCGTCACCCCACGCCGGAAGGCTTAAGCTGAAGAGACCAACGAGCAGGAAAGCAGAAATGCGAATCATCACGTTCAAGTGTCGAGAGTAAAGTCAAAGCGCTGATCCCTTAGGAAGGGGCTGAGCGCGAACGGGGGATTTCAAGCCCTCAAATATACCCCATTGTGCGCGTTTTGCGCTGGCGTAAAAGCCGCCCTACTCGTCAAGAATCGCTCAAGTTCGCGGTACCCATGTCCGACAGCGGCGACATCACCACCGTTCGATACGTCGCCGAACAGGAGTTCGGCCTACGCCCGCTGCTCAATTTGCGGCGAGCCGACGGCGGCGGGCTCTCGCGCACGATCGTGTGGCGGGTAACCACAGCCCAAGGCGAGTTCGCGCTGCGTACATGGCCGAACGAACCCGAAGCACGAGAGCGGATCACGCAGCAGATTGAATGGCAGAATCGGCTGCGTGACTTACCGTTCATCGCGAAGAGTTTGGCGGGGCCAATCGAATCGCACGGCCGATTGTGGTCATTGGAGACATGGCTCTGCGGTGAACCGGCGGGTGATGAACTTTCGGCCGATTCGATCGCCCAGGTGTTTCGTGCGATCGCCGAGATTCACACCCGTTGGCGCTGGGACCATTCGACCGTTCCGCGTCCTTCACCCGCCGCGGCCAAGCGCTGGCAACGATTATCGACCCACTTTCAGGAGCCACCTAACCCTTCGCTTGGCGATTTAACGCTTCGTTCGCAACTGGACGAACTCCGCACTCTCGTCGTCCCCCACCTGCAAACGGCCTGCGAACACGCCCGCCAACTCGTCGCGAAACGGTTCCAAGTTCAACCCTGCCTGATCGACATCCGCGCCGACAACCTCCTCTTCACCAGCGCCAAACTGACCGGCAGCGTCGATTTCGGCGCCGCCGCGATCGACACGCCGCTGGTGGATTTGTCCCGGGCCTTAGGCGAACTGGTCGGCCCCGACCCGGCCAGCAGAGAAGCAGCGCTCGCGGCTTACGAGCGGCAGATCCCGATGCAGAAGGGCGACCGAGAAACAATCCGCGCTTTTGAATTGACGGGGCTCGTTGTCTCCGCCCTGGCCTGGCTGGAGTGGCTAGCACCCGACAGCGGCCGCCCGTTCGACCTCGCAATTGTCGGCAAGCGGATCGAGAAAATCACCGCTCGGCTGCGGAAAATCGCCCCATAGTCGGCCGGAATGGGGCTCCGTCGAGCAATCTCGTATTCAGCCGCGTAAGAAAGGGGGGTAGAATGCGCATCCGTAGCAATTCCCTCCCTTACCTTGCGAGGCAGCAGCATCGTGCGACCGTGGTTGGCGTTCATATTGGCGATTTTCACAGCGGTTCCCGCGATCGGGCAATTCGACCTCTCCGGCATCGGCGGGTTTGGCGACCAGCCGAAGGACCCCGTCAGCTTCAGCGCGCAGTTCACACCGGCCTCAGCCGATCGGCCCGCGGTGGTGATGGTCACGGCGCTCATCGAACCGGGCTACCACGTCTATTCGATCACCCAACCCGACGGCGGGCCGCAGCGGACCGAACTTTCGCTCAGCCCGTCGCCGGATTACAAACTCATCGGCGGCTGGGCGGCGGCGCAGAAGTACGAACCGCACATTGATCCGAACAGTCCGTGGGGGAACGTCGAAGAGCAGCAGCACAAAAACGTTGTCACATGGTATGCGCCGGTGGAGCTGGCGCCCGGCGTTGATCCCGCGCAGCTTGCGATCACCGGCACGGTTCACTTGCAAGCATGCGATGTGCAGTGCGTAGACATCGAACAGGAGTTTACCGCGCGGCTTGGTAAAGGAGTGCCGATCGGCCCGCTCAACATGACGCTGCCCGCGGAAGCCGTTGCGCCGGCGCCGATTCCACCGCCCGACAACAGCGCGACCAAACCCGACGTCGTGCCGCCGCCGGGTCTCGCCGCACCAACCGTCAGCGGACCGGTGTACGACCTCACCAAAATTCGCCTCGAAGAGCCGCCGGGTTCGCTCGCTTGGAATCTGTTGCTGGCGTTTGTCGGGGGACTCGTACTCAACCTCATGCCCTGCGTGTTGCCGGTTATCGGGCTGAAGGTGATGAGCTTTGTTCAGCAGGCGGGGCAAAGCCGCGGACAAGCGCTCGCGCTCAATCTGTGGTACACGCTCGGCATCCTGGCGGTGTTTTGGACGCTCGCCGGGTTCGCGATTTTTGCGGGCCTCTCGTGGGGCGAACAGTTCGGCAGTTCGGGCTTCGCCATCGTGATGATCGGCATCGTCTTCGCAATGGCGCTCTCGATGCTCGGCGTATGGGAGATCCCGATCCCCGGGTTCGTGGGCGGGAACACGGCGCATGAACTGGGCAAAAAAGAGGGCCCTGCCGGGGCTTTTCTGAAAGGGGTCGTCACCACGCTCCTCGCGACGCCTTGCACCGGCCCGGGGATGGCGGTCGCCCTCGGCTGGGCCGTGCGGCAGCCGGCGGCGGTGACGCTGCTGGTGTTCACGGTGCTCGGGCTCGGGATGGCGCTGCCGTATCTGGTGATTGGCGCCTTTCCACAACTGGTAAAGTTTCTGCCAAAGCCGGGTGCGTGGATGGAGACCTTCAAGCAACTGATGGGATTTATTCTACTCGCCACCGCCGTATGGCTCATGAATGCGCTGCCGATGGAGCTGCTGCTACCGACGATTGCGCTCCTCGCCGGGATTGGGTTTGCCTGCTGGGTTTTCGCACGCACGCCGGGGTATGCCCCGCTGGGTGATCGGTTGCAGACTTACGCGCTGAGTGCGGCACTCGTCGCCGCGGCGGCGGTATTCTCGTACGGGTGGCTCGCTAAGCCGCAAGCGGCGGGAATGACTGTGGCGAATAGTGAGTGGCAACCGTTTACGCTGGCCAATCTGGGGGCGGCGACGCTGGCGAATCGACAAACGGTGCTGGTGGATTTTTCGGCCGAGTGGTGCCTCACTTGCAAGACGCTCGAGAAAGCGGTGTTGCACACCGAACCGGTGGAAGAAGCGCTCGCGGCCAACAACGTCACCACCATGTACGGCGACTTCACCCATCGGCCGCCGGAAATCAAAGAGACGATCCAGGCCCTGCGCAGTAGCGGCGTCCCGGTGATCGCCATCTTCCCGGGCGATGATCCCTACCGCCCCATCGTCTTCCGCGGCGCCTACACGCAAAACGATTTGCTCGAGGCGATCGCCCGCGCGAGTGGCAAGCAAGTGGCGATCAGGTAAAACTCCGCGCCGCCACGGCCACCGCCACCGCTTCAGCGCCCGCGTCCTTCAGCGCAGCCGCGCACGAGTGCGCCGTCGCCCCGGTCGTCAGCACGTCATCCACCAACAGCACCCGCGCGCCGGTCAAGTTCCCGCGCACCGCGAACGCTTTGCGTAGGTTTCGCCGCCGCACGCTCGGCGCCGACAGCGCCTGCCGCGCCGTGTACCGCTTGCGACTTAGCGCTCGTGAAAGCGCAGGAATCCCGAGTCCCCGCGCAATCCGCTCCCCAATCACCTCTGGCGAATTCGTCTGCCGCCAAAGTCTTCGGCCCCAGTGCATTGGCACCGCCATGTTGTGCGTGGGCCGCCACTCGAGCAGCGATTCGCCGCGCACTTCGACGATCAAATCCCCGAGCGCTCGCGCCGCGTCTTCATGCAACACCTTCTTCGCCTGCAATACCAAGTGCCGCAGCAGCCCGTCGTACTGCCCCAGCGCAAAGGTGGTCTCGAACTTCCAAAAATCCCCCGCACAGTGCGGGCATTCCGTCGCCCCCGCGAACACCACCGGCGCTCCGCACTTGTGGCACTGCGGCCCCGCGTAGATTGTGAGGTCCTCGCGGCACACACTGCACAGCGCGGCGAGCCCCACGGCTTCGTCACGCAAATCACACTCGCACCCCACACACCGCGGCGGGAACGCCAAGGCGAGCAAGTTCTCACGCCAAGTTGTGAAGAGTGGGGGCATCGTTGCATTCGTACGATGGGTTTTCAACCCGTCGGGCAGTGGGTCCCACCGTTCCCAGATTTATGGACGACGGCCTGACGGCCCATCGTACAAAATTCTCAGCGCCGGATGCTAGCACCGAAAGCGATTGCCTCATTTCGCCGCATCGCCTACGATCCGCCGCGAAACTTTCCTCTGCGAGCCGCCCATATGCCGTACCTCATCGATCGATATCTGCTGCGCCAGTTCGTGCAGGTGTTTTTGATTTGCTTCATCAGCCTTGCGGGGCTGTATGTGGTGATCGACGCCTTTGGGCAGCTCGACCATTTCCTCGATTACTCAAAACAGGGGGGCAACCTAGTGGCGATCATGGGGCGGTACTACGCCCTGCGGACGCTGGCCTTCTTCGATCAAACCAGCGGCATCCTGGCGCTTATCGCGGCGATGTTCACCGTCACTTGGATTCAGCGGCACAATGAAATGACGGCGCTCATGGCCGCGGGCTTGCCGCGGTTGCGGGTGCTGCGAAGCGTGATCATCGCCGCGATTTTGGTGAGCCTCGCCGCCGCCGCGGTGCGCGAGCTGGTGATTCCGAACGTGCGGTACGAACTAGCGCTCGATTCCAAGAACCTCGGCGGCGATGCGGCGATTGACCTGCAGCCGCGGTATGACAATCGGACCGATATTCTCATCAGCGGCGAGAAAGCGGTCGCAAAGGACAAAATCATCGTCGAACCGGTCTTCAGCCTGCCACCGGCGCTTGCCACCTACGGCCGGCAACTGGCGGCTGATCAAGCCAGGTACCTGCCAAAGGAGGGCCAGCGCCCCGCCGGCTACTTGCTGCAAGGCGTGCCGACCGGCAATCCCCTACTTCAGCAAGCCTCGCAGAGATTGGGCGATGAAGTGGTCATCGCCACGCCGAAGGATTGCAACTGGCTCGCGGCAAACGAGATTTTTGTGGTCAGCAACGTCTCGTTTGAACTCTTGGCGAGCGGCGACACCTGGCGCGATCACGCCGCGGTGACGGAACTGGTGCGCGAACTCAAAAACCCCAGCACGGAACTTGGCCCCGACGTGCGTGTCGCCCTACACGGCCGGCTATTGCACCCGTTGCTCGACACCACGCTGCTTTTCCTCGGCCTGCCGCTAGTGGTGGCGCGTGGGAACCGCAACCCCTACATCGCGATGGGCCTCTGCCTCGCCGCGGTGAGCGGCTTTTTTCTGGTGACGCTCGGCGCCCAGCAATTGGGATCCAGCGGCTGGATTCGCCCGGCGCTCGCCGCGTGGCTGCCGCTGATTGTGTTTGTGCCGGCGGCAGTGGCGCTGAGCGATGGGCTGAAGCAATAACGTGGGGCAGACTTTCTAGTCTGCCGGAACCCGCAATCGCGCTCAGTCGTTAGAAGTGGGATCACCAATTTCTTCAACAGTCACATCTTGACACACTCTACGAAGATCGTCGGCAGAATCATTCGATTCTGGCGTGAATCGAGCTGCGCAAACAACGAACTCTGAACCGATTGCTCGAAGATGGGATGGAATGGCCGAAGTCGGGATGTCCCAAGTCAGACCACCATCGGCGAGCCCTTTGCTAATCGTTCGGAGCAAACTTACCTTGGTAAAACCAGCGTCCAGATGCATCAGGACCTTTGCTGGCTCTCGAAATGGAGGGGCGACCTTCATAGCGTAGTAGGTCGTTAGTTGACGGCGCGGAGCGTAGCTCCCCGGCTATTGGATGAGTGCGCTACGGTTTCACCACCGCCAGCAAGAAGTTCGGCTTTAGCGCATCGAAGCTGAGCCGGCCGAGTTGATCTTCGCCGCGGGCGATGTTCACCATCCAGACGCGCACATTGGGGCAGTTCGCTTGCATCGCTTGGTGCAGTTCGGACAAATTATCGATGCTCACCAGATTCACCACCAGTCGGCCGCCGGAGCGGAGGCGGGTGTAGGCGGCTTCCGAAAGGCGGATCACTTCGCGGCCGCTGCCGGCCATGAAGACGCAGTCGGGGTCGGGAAGCGATTGCCAAATCTCGGGGGCTTGGCCGAGTACCGGCACTAAGTTCGCCACGCCAAAGCGCTGGGCGTTTTCTTCGATCAGGCCGTGATCCTCGGGGTCCATTTCGATGGCGTACACGGCGCCATCGCTTGCAAGCTGGGCCGCCTCCACGCTGACGGAGCCCGAACCGGCGCCAACGTCCCATACAATGCTGCTGGGAGCGATGTCCATCTGCGCGAGCGCGAGCGAACGGACTTCGCTCGGCGTGAGCAACCCTTGCTTGGGGACGGACTGCAAAAACGCTTCGTCGGGGTTGCCGAACATCCGCCGGCCGATGGCGTCCCGCGGGCGGTCCGGCGCGTCGGGCTGACGCACCAAGATCAGCACGTTCAGCGGATGAAATTTTTGGCCGGTGATTTCCGCCAGTTCGCCGCGCGTGACCCGCTCGTCTCGGGCCCCAAGATTTTCGCAGACGTAAGCGGTGAAATAATCGATCCGCTTCGCCAGCAGCGCTTTGGCGACTTCTGCCGGGCCGCACGAATCGGTGGTGAAGAGCCCCACTTTTTGCGACGTGCGGATGCGTTCCACCACCGAGTCGAGCGGATGGCTCGCCAAGTTGGTGAGGTACGCTTCGTCCCAACTTTCCATCACCCGCGCGAAGGCGAGCTGCATCGAGCTGACATGCGGGATCACCTCGAACCGGTCTTTGCCGAACCGGTCGGTGAGGAACCGGGCCAACCCGTAGAACATGGGGTCGCCAAACACCAGCAGCACCGCGGGCTTTTCGCCCACCTTGGCGAGCGTCGCGGCCAGTTGCTCGAGGTCCCCGCTCAACAGTTTACGTTCGGCCTTCAATTCTGCCGGGATGAGATCGAGCCCGCGCTGCGGCCCGACGATCACCTCCGCCCCGGCAATGCGTTCGCGCACATTCGCCGGCGCCGCTTGGAGGCCGTCGTCACCGATGCCGATGATGGCGATTTTGGACATAAGTGTAAGCGTACCCCGGCCGGTCGGCGCTTTGGTAGGGTGGGTCAAACTGCCGGCCAATTAACCTTCGCCCGGCACAGTCGCGTTACCGCCGGCGGATTAACCCACCTTTCACGCAGCGCGAAAGGTGGGTTGCCCGCCGATGAAGGTTGATTTGCAGGCGAAGTGAATTCGCGGCGGGACAACCCACCCTACGTTGTGGCCACGAAACACTTCAGCGAATGGTTCGGCAACACCAGCGGTTTGGTCACGTCGAGCTCGGGCCCGTGGCAATCGGGGTAGACGTCGCCCGGGGTTTTGGCGGCGGTATCGATCGTGAGGCGCCAACTCAGCTTCCGCGCGGCCAGCGGCACGGTGAACTGTTGGGGCTGGCCGCCGGCGTGCATGAAGATCATGACGTGCCGGGCTGCCGGGTCTTTCAGCCAACTGGTGCCGAAGACGCACGCCAGGCTGTGGAACGTATGGTTCCAGTCGACGCAATGGCCGTCGGTGCCGTACCAGCTCACATCCGGCAGTTCATCGGGGCGTTCCGCCGTGCCGGTAAGGAACTTCGTCCGGCGGAGCGTCGGCTGGTGGAGCCGTAGGGCGATGATCGCTTGGGCGAATCGCAGCATATCAGCGTTCTTGTCGACTAGGTTCCAGTCAAACCAACTGATGCTGTTGTCCTGGCAGTAGGCGTTGTTATTGCCGCGTTGAGTGCGGAGGATTTCATCCCCGGCCACGATCATTGGCACACCTTGGCTCAGTAGCAGTGAAGAAAGCATATTCTTCGCTTGCCGCTTCCGCAGGTCCACGATTGGTTGCCGGCGTGTGGGGCCTTCCACGCCATAGTTGGCGCTGTAGTTGTTGTTATCGCCATCGCGATTCTCTTCACCGTTCGCCAGGTTGTGCTTCCGCTCGTAACTCACCAGGTCGTTCAGCGTATAGCCATCGTGCGAGGTGATGAAGTTAATACTGTGGTACGGCTTGCGGCCCGAGGGTTGGTACAAATCGCTCGAACCCGACAGCCGCGTGGCCATCGGGCCGGTCATGCCGAGATCGCCGCGCCAGTAGCGGCGGACGTTGTCGCGGTAGGCACCGTTCCATTCGGCCCAGCGCTGCGTGGCGAAGGAACCGACTTGGTAGGCGCCCGCGGCGTCCCAAGCTTCGGCGATGATTTTCGTATCGGCCAGCATCGGGTCTTCGGCGATGTACTCCACCAGCGGCGGGTTCGGCACGAGTTCGCCGTACCTGTTACGGCTCAAAATGCTCGCCAAGTCGAAGCGGAACCCATCGATGTGGTAGTTGTAAACCCAGTGCCGCAGGCAGTGGAAAATCATCTCGCGGACAATCGGGTGATTGCTGTTCACCGTGTTACCGCAGCCGGAGTAGTTCTTGTAGCTACCGTCGTTATTCAGCATGTAGTACACGCTGTTTTCCAGGCCCTTGAACCCGAACACCGGCCCCACATGGTTCCCCTCGGCCGTGTGGTTGAAGACCACGTCGAGGATGACTTCGATCCCGGCGGCGTGCAGTTCGCGAACCATCTCCTTGAACTGCCGCACTTGGTCGCCGGGCTGCGCGCCCTGCATGTAACCGCGATGCGGAGCGAAGAACGCAATCGGGTCGTAACCCCAGTAGTTGCTGCGCTCGCGCTTCCGGCCGTCAACATCTTCGGTGGGAAATTCATGCACCGGCATCAGTTCCACCGCCGTGACGCCGAGCGATTTCAGGTACGGAATTTTATCGATCACCCCGCGGTACGTGCCGGCGGCGTCCGAATCGCTCGTGGGGCTTTGGGTGAAACCGCGGACGTGCATTTCGTAGATGACCGACTCGGCCAGGGGCCGCCGCAAGTGGCGGTCACCCTGCCAATCGAAATGCTCATCCACCACCACGCACTTGGGCGGGCGGACGATGCCGTCGTCCGACGGCAGAAACCTGCCGGCGAGCGCTTTGGCGTAGGGGTCAATCAGCCGCGCGTGCGGATCGAACCGGTGGCCCTGATCGGGCTCGAACGGACCATCGCACTGAAAGTGGTACAGCGTGCCCGCTTCAAGTTCGGGAACGAAGACGCTCCAGATATCGCCCCATCGGTCAGTATCGGGATTGAACTCGATCAGCCGGTACGGTTCGCGGTCGCTGGGTCGTTTGTAAAGGAGCACCCGCATTGCCGTGGCGTGTTTGCTGAAGATAGCGAACTGCACGCCGGTTTCTTGCAGGATGGCGCCAAACGGCAGCGGGTAGCTGAACTGCAGGGTGGGAAGTGTCTTGGTCATAATCGGGCCGGCACTGTTTGCGTTGGGACTGGCAAGCGTGCCGGGCTCCAGCATCGTGGCGAAATCGAAGGTGGTGAGCAGTTGATCCATAAGCGCAGCATCTCTCGGTTAGCGGGGGTGTGGCGCGGTCGTGGTGACCGCTGAGGTTTTCCCCATCGGCGCCGTTTGCCCCGCCGAAACGACGGAACCCTCGGCGCACACGCAGGGCGTGCCCCTAACTTCGGCCGATGCTAGCATTGAATTTCACTTGCCCTGTTAGCGTACCCTACAGCTTCGCGAGGCAGAATCCTCGACATTCGGGGGTCCGCTAAACGGGATTTGGTGGGTGAGAGTGGTGAGAGTTGGGTGACTCGATTCGATGGGGAGAACTTGGAGTGGTAAAACGCCGCTCGGGATTTTAGTGGCTTACGAATGATTTGACCGTTCGTGGCTGTTCTCACGAAAAGTGAAAAAAGCGACGGGGCCCCGTCTGCTGCGTGCGAGTGAAAAATCGCTCAAATCGTCGGCCGCTGTTCGCGCAGGGGCCCCCGGCGAAGCGCTGCTCGGACAGCACTCCGGGTACGAACGTTCGAATTTCGCCTCTCGCTGCCGGAATTCTTGGAGGTTTCAGGGGATTAACCGCGCCGGGCTCATGAGCACCCGGCCAACCGGTCGGTTGAAAGCGGCCCCACCTCCCACTCGTTGAGCGGCAGTGTTCACACGTATAGATAAGCTAGCGGAGTGGGTGGCTACTTTCTAGTCGAACTTCCAGTTTATTCTCCGAATTCTTTTTCTGCTTCCGGAAGGCCGATTTTGGGCCCTGTCTCCCCGGAACAGCGGGCGCTAGAATCGGCCGGATGGAAAGCGCGACTTACAAATCGGCGGGGGTTGATTTGGCGGTTTACCGCGAGTCGATGTCCCGGCTACCGCGGTTGATGCGGCGGACTCATTCGCCGCGGGTGATGCCGCTGGAAGGGGGTTTTGCCGGGCTCTTTCGGCTCGATTTCGCCGGCAAACTGTTTCAGCGGCAGTATACCGACCCCGTGCTGGTGAGTTGCACCGATGGCGTTGGCACCAAACTCAAGGTTGCCCAGAAATTGGCCAGGCATGAGACGGTTGGCATCGACCTGGTCGCGATGTGCGTGAACGACGCCCTCTGCTGCGGCGCCGAGCCGCTGTTTTTTCTCGACTATGTGGCGATGGGCAAGGATGACCCTGCGCTGTTGGAGGCCATCGTCACCGGCATTAGCGACGGCTGCGTGGCGGGGGACCTGGCGCTGGTCGGCGGCGAAACGGCGATCATGCCGGACCTGTACCAGCCGGGCGATTACGATCTGGCCGGTTTCTGTGTCGGCGTGGTGGATCGGCCGAAGCTGATCGATGGCAGCGCGATAGCGCCGGGCGATGTGGCGATTGGCGTCGCCTCCTCGGGCCTGCACTCGAATGGTTACAGCTTGGTGCGGAAGGTGGTGTTCGACATCGCCAAACTCGGCGTCGATGATTTTGTGCCGGAGTGCGAGGCGAAGGTGGGCGAGCTGCTCCTCACGCCCACAACGATTTACACCAAAGCGGTGCGTGGATTGCTCGCCGCGTTTGGTGACGACCGGCCCGTGCACGGCATCGCGCACATTACAGGCGGCGGGTTGCAGGAGAATGTCGACCGCATTCTGCCGAAAGGCGTGGCGGTGAAGTTCGATTCCGGCAGTTGGCCCGTGCCGCCGGTGTTTGGATGGTTGCAAAAGCTCGGTTCGATTGCCGAGAGCGAGATGGCCGAAGTTTTTAACCGCGGGATCGGGCTCGTGCTACTCGTGCGGCCCGATGCGGTGGCGATGGCGCAGGCGCAACTCACCAGCGCGGGTTACCAAAACTGGGTAATTGGCAAAGCAGCCACCACCTAGCTCGGGACCGAAGTCCCGTGCGAACAATCCACGCTAACATTGCTCGAAAGAGGTAGCGTACAACCATTCGCACGGGACTTCGGTCCCGTGCTACCAAGACTTGATGCCCACATTTCGCCTCGGCACGCGCGGTAGCAAACTCGCCCGCTGGCAAGCGGAGTGGGTCGCCGCGCAACTTGCGGCCAAGGGGCACGCGGTCGAGATCATCGAGATTCGCACCACGGGTGACACTCAGCAGTCGGGCCCGATTGATTCCACCACCTCGCCGGGGCTCTTCACGAAGGAAATCCAGCGCTCGCTGGTGGCGGGCGAAGTCGATCTTGCCGTTCACAGCTTGAAAGACCTGCCGACGCAGCCGGTTGAAAACCTGACGCTTGCCGCTGTTCCCGAGCGCGAGTGGGTGGCTGACGCTCTCATCGGCCGCACTTTTCGCACGCTTGCCGAAGCGCCGCACGGCGCCGTGATTGGCGTCGGTAGTTTGCGACGGCGAGCGCAGCTCGCGCACCTGCGGCCCGATTTGGTGCTGGCCGACATCCGCGGCAACGTTGACACGCGCTTGCGCAAACTCGATGAAGGTCAGTACGACGCCATCATGCTCGCCGAAGCGGGGCTCGCACGTCTCGGCTGGGCGAAACGCATTACAGAACGGCTTGATCCCGCGACCTTCATTCCCGCGCCAGGGCAAGGGGCGCTGGGAATTGAATGCCGCACCGATGATGCCGAAACCCGCGCGGCACTTTCTGCGCTGAACGATCCCTACTCGCTTGCCGCGGTGACCGCCGAACGGACATGTATGGCGAAGCTCGAAGGGGGCTGCCTTGCGGCGCTGGGCGCGTGGGCGCGAAGCAATGGCGCCAAGCTCGTGCTCTCCGCCACTGTGCTGAGTGATGATGGCCGGCGGCGGCTCGATTACATCGATAGCAAGCCAGATCCGAAAACCCTCGGTGAAATTGTGGCTGAAGCGCTGCTATCGCAAGGCGCGGCGAAATTGTTGCGGAGCCGATAGATCGACGGGTGCCATGCCCTCAGCCCTGGGTGGGCATGGCACCCGAGTCGCACTTTGCCATCGGCAAACTTCGCCGCCGAACTTCGGCAACTTCCGCTGCTGGCACCGCGTAGGGCAGGCTTTCTAGCATGCTGAGACCGCGAATCGGCAGGCTAGAAAGCCTGCCCCACGGTTGGCACACGCTTCGCATATCCGGTCCGCGTTAGCAGGGGGGCACACCTGCTAGCAATGCTCCTCTCATGCCTTACGGGATATACATTTCGGGCGAAGGCGCCCAGGCCCAGCAGCAGCGGCTGGAGGTGATCGCCAACAATTTGGCGAACGTCGACACCGCCGGCTTCAAGCCCGATATCGCCACCTTTCAGGCGCGGCTCGCCGAGGCATTCCAGCAAGGGCACGATCTGCCCGGCAGCGGCACCGCCAACAATCTGGGTGGCGGCGTGAAAATCATCGGGACCGAAACCAGCTTCGCGCCGGGGCTCCTTAAGGAGACCGGCAGCGAGACGGATATGGCGATCATCGGCAACGGCTTCTTCCAAGTCGATGGCGGCGATGGCGAAACGTACCTCACCCGCGCCGGCAACCTGCGGCTCGATCACACCGGCACGCTGGTGACCGCTGAAGGCCGACCGGTGCTGAGCGCCGGCGGTGAGCCCATCGTCATCAATCGCAATTCCCCCTGGAGCCTGTCACGAGACGGCTTCGTCGCCCAAGACGGCACGGCGGTGCCACTGGCCCTCGCGCAACCTGATTCGCTTGACGACCTCGTGAAAGTCGGCGCCAACCTCTTCCGCCCGCTCAATGGCGCGCAGCCCGTGCCCCCGGAGCAGCGCGAAATCCGCCAAGGCTTTTTGGAGCTCTCCGCCGCCAGCCCCACCCGGCAGATGATGTCGATGATCGAAACCACCCGCGCGTTTGAAGCGAACGCGCGGATGATTCAAACCCAAGACAGCGCGCTGAGCTCCCTCATCGGCCGCGTCCTGCGAAAGGCGTAGCGATTTTCCCCCTCTCCCTCCGGGAGAGGGCCGGGGTGAGGGTAACCCGGGTACCAACTTTCCCCTCACCCTACCCTCTCCCGGAGGGAGAGGGAAACAATTCACTCCACAATATCTCTTCTACTCCCATGAGCGTTCAAACTCTCTACACCGCGGCGACGGGCATGGAAGCCCTCGAAATGAAGCTCGATGTGATCGCCAACAACTTGGCGAATATCAACACGGTGGGCTTCAAGAAGGACCGCGCGAACTTCGAGGATTTGTTCTACCGCCAGTATCGCCTGCCGGGCGCAACGGATGCCGATGGCAACATCACCACCACCGGCACCGATGTTGGCCTCGGCGTGAAGGTCGCCGGTACGCAAACCGATCACGACCAAGGCGCCTTCCAAAACACGGGAAATCAGCTCGATTTTGCGATTGAAGGCAACGGGTTCTTCGAAGTGAATGGCCCCAATAATGAGCCCTATTACACGAGGGCCGGCAACTTTGGCATCAACGCCAACGGCAACCTGGTGCTGGGATCCGCGCAGAACGGCTATCCGCTCACCACGGCCATCAACATTCCCCAAGAAGCGACCGGCATCGTCGTCACATCCACGGGCGAGGTTCAGTTCCGCACCGCCGGACAACCCGACCTGCAAGTCGCGGGCAATCTCACATTGGCAACGTTCATCAATCCCGATGGCATGCTGAAGATGGGCGACAACCTCTTCGCCGCTACCGCCGCCTCGGGCCCCGCGAATGCCGGCCAGCAGCCTGGCGCCGCCGGGGTTGGCTCAATTCGCCAGAACTTTTTGGAGGCGTCGAACGTCGAGCCCGTTTCCGAACTGATCGATCTGATCAACACTCAGCGCGCGTTCGAACTCAACTCGCAAGTCGTCCAAGCGGGCGATCAGATCATGCAGATCGTCGCCAACCTGCGGCGCGCATAACAATTAAAAGATAGCCGGGGAGCTACGCTCCGCGGCGATCGGCGCTCCTCCAAAATCACTTTTCAATTCGGGACGCCGCGGAGCGAAGCTCCCCGGCTAGTGATCATGCTTACGCTTCGTCAATTGGTGTTGGTGTTCGTCCTATCGGTCACCGCGCACGCGGGGGAGATCGTCCTGCAGGAGCGCTGCGTGCCGTACCACACCGTGGTGCGGCTGGGGGACGTCGCCGAGGTGCGCGATGTGCCGATGCAGTTGCATCAGCAGCTCACGAACACGCCGATCATGCCGGCGCCCTCGCCGGGTGAAGAGCAGTTCGTGCGGGCGCAAACGATTCGTGATCTCCTCGCGGCGCATGGGATGAAAGTCGATGACTTCGTCTTCAGCGGGGCGGAAGCGGTGCAGGTCCTCTCGGTGCAAACCGCCATCGCGCCTCCGGAACAACAGCAACAGCAAACCGGGTTTCGCGCCTACAAGGCGCCATCGGCCACCAATGCCGCGCCGCAGGTGAGAATCTTGCCGCTGGGCCGAGCGGTGGAAGAGCGCGTTCGTGGGGAAATTTCCGCGGCGATTGATCTGGTCGTGCGTGCTGAACCCGCGGGCGAGTTTCTGCAAACCATCGAGGTGGGCGCCGGCGAAGCGCTGATGCGGGCCTGGCTCCAGGCGACCGAAAAACCGGCGATTTCCCCATCGGCGCCAATTGCCGCTGGCGCCCGCACTTTTCGCCTGGTCTTCACCACGCCCAACGGCCCACAAGAATTTACCGTGCTGGCGGAGCTAGCGGAAACACGGCCCGTGCTAACGGCTACGCGGTCGCTGCTGCGAGGCGATGTGATTACAGCAGCCGACTTCGTGCTGGCGCCGGCCCCGCTTGAAAAGACGCAGAACGCGAAGGCCCGCTACTTCGCTGATCCGAACGAGGTGCTCGGCCAAGAGGCCGCTCGCTCCATTCGCCCCGGCGATTTGCTAACCGACCAGAACTGCACGCCGCCGCTGGTGATCCGTCGTGGCGAATTGATCACCGTTATCTCGGGCGGCGATGGCATCGTCATCCGGCTCGCCGCCAAGGCGGACAGCGATGGCCGGCAAGGGGAACTGATCCCCGTGCGTACGCTCGACCGCAATGAAATCCTGATGGGCCGCGTCACCGGCCGGGGCGAAGTGGCGGTGCTATCGGCCGCCCCCAGCACAAACCAAGCCGTGGCACGCGACTTGCGTAATTCCACGTTCCGCTAACTCCTCTCGGCAGAAACTGCGCGATGAAACTCTTCTCTTCCATGCTGATCGGATTGCTGGCGCCGCTCGCGGCGGCGGCCCAAGATTCGAGCTTGATGCTCGCCGCTCCGGTTGCGGCCGGTCCTCAACAGGCCCCGGCGGCAACGCTGGAGACTTGCTCGTTCATCTTTGCACCGCTGCCGCCGGAAGCTGAGATGCGAGAGCTCAAGGTCAACTCGATCGTAACGATCTTGATCGACGAGCGCTCGACGATGCTTAGCGAAGGGGACGCTGAAAGCCGGAAAACAACCAGCATCAATTCGGTGCTCGCGAGCTGGATCGCCTTCGATGGCGAAGATATTTTCCTGGCCCCTCAGCGCCGAGGAGATCCCCGGATTCAGGCCTCGAAGAACGCTCAGTACCGAGCCGAATCGGACGTTGAAACACGTGATTCGCTCACCTTCCGGCTCGCTGCCCAGGTTGCCGACATTCGGCCCAACGGCAATCTGGTCCTCGAAGCTCACAAGAGCATCACGATCAACGACATGCGGTGGATGACCTCCGTCACCGGCGAATGCGCGCGGCAGTCAATTGGCCTGGACCGCACAGTGCGCAGCGACAGCATCTTCGGCGTGACCATCGAAAAGCACGAGATCGGTCAAGTGCGTGACGGCTATGCACCGGGTTGGTTAGCAAGATTGCATGGGAAGTACAAAGCGTTCTAAGCGGGATGTAGGAATTAGGATTTGGGATGTGGGTAACGGACGAATCGCGATGATGAAACTCAAGAACATACTGCTAATGATTCTCTGCTGCGTGCTCACCCTTGCTAAGCCGCAAGGGGCATTTGCACTTGGCGGGGCGAAGGTCCGGAACATCGCGCGGGTGAAGGGGCAGGAAGAGAACGTGCTGCGCGGCGCCGGGCTGGTGATCGGCGTGAACGGTACCGGCGAAGCAGGCGATGGGCCGACCATGCGGGCCCTCTCGCGGGCGATGGAACTGATGGGGAGCCCCGTCTCAAACACGGGGATGCTCGACCAAGCCGCGCGGGAAGAACTAAAGAAAGTCAAAAACGCGATGTACGTGATGGTCACCGCCACCGTGCCCGCCACTGGCGCCCGGCGCGGCGACAAGCTCGATTGTCATGTGGTCGCCCCTAGTGGCAAGAGCCTCATCGGCGGTCGGCTGGTTTTCGCCGCGCTGCAAAGCCCCAACGTGCAGGACAAGCGGGTCTTCGCCCTGTGCGAAGGAGCGATTCAGGTGGACGACATTAGTCAACCACTCACTGGCCGGGTGAGCGGGGGCTGCCAGATGGAGCAGGATGTCGCCACCAAGTTCATCTCGGAGGATGCCGACGGGGGCTGGGTCACCTTGGTGCTGGAAAAAAACCACGCCGACTTCATCGTGGCCGATAGCGTTGCGGAATCGATTTTTAACGAGTTCGGCGGTTCCTACAGCGATTTGGACCTCGACGAAGAACAGCGGCACAAAGTGGTCAAGGCGATCGACGCCGCCAACATCCGCGTCCGCGTCCCCACCAACTTCAAAGAGAGCCCGGTGGAGTTCGTGGCACGGCTGATGGAAGTCGAGCTCTACCAATCGGACACCGAGCCCGAACCGCGCGTGGTCATCAACCCTCGCACCGGCAGCGTGGTAATCAGCGGCGATGTGGAAGTGGGCAACGTGATCGTCACACACAAGAACGTGGTGGTCGAAACGGGAACCTCCGCCAAGTTCATCGCCCTCGATCCCGGCGCCAACAACACCGCCAAGCTTGATCGCTTGGTCACCGCGCTCTCGAACTTAAAAGTCCCCGCCGAAGATGTGATCGAAATTATCCGCGGCATCGACCGCAACGGCAAACTCCACGGCCGATTGATCATCGAATGATTTGTTTGGCCGCGGGGCTCGCCCCCGTGTGTTTTTGTTGGTGAGTGGTCAGTGGTCAGTGGTCAGAAGCTACGAGAATCGAATTATGAACATCACCGCCAGCAGCTCGCAGCTCAGCGCTCTTTCGATTCCGGCGCCCACGGGCGACGAAGTTGCCGGCGCCAAGAAGGTCAAAGAAACCTTCACGCAAACTATCGCCGAGCCACTGTTCCGACAGATGCTCAAGGCGATGCACGAAACGGTGGGCAAACCCGCCTACTTCCACGGCGGCCGCGGCGAAGAGATGTTTCAATCGCAACTTGACCAAGTGCTCTCCGAACAAATGGCCAAAAGCGACGGCGGCTCGTTCACAGACTCGATGTTCGCCCTGCAATTCCCACAGCAAGCCGAAACGCTCAAACACGCCGCCAAAGCATCGACCGAGGTTCCCACGCTGCGAAGACTATAAAAATTTAGGGGATGAGGGAGATGAAGTAGGGATAGGGGGGATGAAAAAGATTGGGGAAGCGGCTGAACGCCGAAGAAAGCGGATTAATGCGAATCAGAAAGGATGAGGAACACTAATCACCACTAATTCCCGCTAATCAGATTAGTGCCAATTAGCGTCGATTAGTGTTCCCTTTCTTCTTACTTTTATCTCCCTTATCTCCACTTCATCCCCTTTATCTCCATTCCTTGATTCGTCGCATGTTCATCACATTTCTTTTCGCGCTCTTTCGCGTCCTTCGCGGTTAAATAACTTTCATGACCGAAGCTGTTTCAAGTTGGGAAGCGCCGATTGCCGCGCTGCTGGTGGACCTCTCGGCGGCGCAGCAGGAATTGCTGGCGGTGCTGGCAGAGAAACGGAAGTTCATCACCGCCGGTGACGGGCCGGGGCTGAAAGCGCTCGCGCCACGCGAAGAGCAACTCGCCGGAAGGTTGGTGGAGTGCCATCAGCGGCGCCAGCAACTCCTCAACGATGCCCAGGCTGCCGGGCTGCCGGGCGGCAGCGTGACCGCGCTCACGAGCGCCTTGCCCCTACGTGAGCGGAAAAAGCTCAAGCCGTCGGTCGAAGCGGCTCGCCACCAAGCGCGAATGCTGCAGCACCAGAGCCTGGCAAACTGGGTGCTGGTCCAGCGCTCGCTGCTACATTTGTCCCAACTGATAGAGATTATCGCGACCGGCGGGCGAATGCAGCCGACATACGGAGTAGGCTCCCGCGCTGCGCAGGGGGGCGTCCTCGTTGATCAAGAAGCCTAGCTAGCATCGCAGCGGCCGGTGAGAAGGACTCGCCGGGCCGCGCTGCGTGGTTGGGTGGTTCGCTCATGTCGCTATTCGGCACGCTCCAGATGACGGGCAACACCCTGCAGGCCATGCAGGTGGGGCTGCACGTCGCGGGCAACAACATCGCTAATGCCAACTCGCCCGGCTTCATCCGGGAAGAGGTGCTCTACGCCCCCGCGCCGGTGCAGAAGCGGGGCAATCTGGTGCTCGGCCTCGGCGTGGAAATCGCCGGCATCGTCCAAAAGGTCGATAGCTTCCTCGCCGACCGCCTGCGCGACGCCGCCGGCGACACCGCCTCGGCCGAAGTGCAGGACAAAGCGTACAAAGACCTCGAAAACCTGCTCGGCGCCCTCGACGGCGAAACGAGCCTCAGTTCGCAGTTGTCCGATTTCTTCGGCAGCATCAAGAAAATCACCGACCCCACGGGCGCTGAACCTTTGAGCTTGCGAAACCTGGCGATCTTGCAGGGGAAAACGCTCGCCCAGAACATTTCGCAGCTTGATCGCCGCGTGCTCGATTTGCGCGACCAGCTCAACACGCAGGTGGAACAAACGGGCGCGGCCATCAACGAGCTAACCTTCACCATTCAGCAGCTCAACGTCCGCATTTCCGCGATTGAAGGGGGGGGCGCCGGCGCCAGCGAGGCGGGCGCGCTGCGCACGCAGCGGCAAAACGCCGTGGCTGACCTCTCCAAACTGGTCGGCGTCACCACCAATGAGCAGCCGAGCGGTGGGATTAGTGTGGCGGTCGGCGGCGAATTCTTGGTGTTCGAGGGTATCCGCCGAGAAGTGGCCGTGGTGAGCGACACCATTGATGGACTTCCTTCAGCCGAAGTGCAGTTTGCCGACACTCGATCGCCGCTCGAACTCAACAGCGGCAAGCTGGCCGGGCTGGTGAAAGCGCGCGACGACATCGCCGGCAATTTTCACGATACGCTGGGCGAATTCACCGGAACGCTGATTTACGAGTTCAACAAACTCTATTCCCAAGGGCAGGGGCTCACGGGATTCAAATCGCTCACCAGCCAGAACGGGGTGAGCGACCCCAATGCTCCGCTCGACGCCGCTGGACTGCCATTCACGCCGACTGACGGCTCGTTCAAGATCATTGTCCGCGACAAGAATAGTGGCGTTTCGGAGCAAACGGAGATCAAGATCGAACTCGGGGGAGTCGATGGCGACACTACGCTGAACGATCTGGCCGCCCAGCTCAACGCGGTGGACGGCATCTCCGCGAGCGTTGGCAGCGATGGTCGACTGACGATCTCCGCCGACGGCGCGGGAACCGACTTTTCGTTCCAGATGGACGACAAAGAGGCCACTTCCGGCGAGATCGATGCAAACCAAGCCAACGAAAGCGGCATCCTCGCGGCATTGGGGCTCAATACATTCTTCACCGGCGATTCGGCCCTCAACATTGCGGTTAACCAAACGCTCAGTGGCATTTCCGGCGCTTCGTACTTTGCCGCTAGTCGGTCGGGGATCGGTAACGACCTGAATAATGCCCTAGAACTGGAGCGCTTTTTTGACCGGCCGCTCAACGCACTCGAGGGCGCCACGCTCGCTTCTCGCTACGATCAATTGGCGAACGAACTGACTCAAGGCTCAACGGTAGCCGGCAGCGTGCTGGAAGGGTACCAAGCATTCGAAGCCACCTTGGACGGCGAGTTTCAAGCCATCAGCGGCGTGAACCTCGACGAAGAAGCGATCAACATGATCACCTTGCAACGCATCTACCAAGCTTCGGCCCGGTTGGTGCGAACGATTTCGGAAATGTTGGATGTGTTGGTGAATTTGTGAGTCGTGAGTGGTGATCGGTGAATAGTGATCGGTAACAAATGTATGCGCCTGTTTTTCCCCAGCCCCTAGCCCCCAGTCCCTAGCCCCTCCCCGATGGCCGGTATCCTGCCCATCCCGACTTCCCGCGTGACCGACTACATGTCGCGGCAGCGGCTGATGCGCCAGGTGCAGTCGGACCAGCTTGATATCTTCCGGCTGCAAAACCAGATCAGCACTGGGCGGCGGATTTTTCTGGGGAGCGAAGACCCAATCGCCGCGCTGAAGGCAATCACGCTGCAGCGCACCGCCGACCGTAAAGCCCAGGTGGCCGAGGGGCTTAAAAGCGCGCAGTCGGCACTGTCGATCTCCGAATCATCGATCCAGCGCGTCGCGGACGTGCTGAACAATATCTCGGGCGATGCGAAAGTGGTGTTCAATACCATCTCTTCGCAGGAAGAACGCGACGCGGTAATTGATCAGATTGATGAGGCTCTCGCCACCCTGCAATCGACCGCCAACCTGAAAACTTCCGGCTCCTTTCTGTTCTCCGGCAGCCGCACCACCACGCAGCCGTACTCCACCGGCACGGAGGCCAATGGCCGGTACGTTGAGTATGCTGGCAACGAAGCCAACCTGCGGAGCTATGTCGATAGCGATGTGCTGTACGAAGTAAACCTGCCCGGCAGCGAAGTGTTTGGCGGACTGAGCGAAGCGGTCCGCGGTACGTCGGACCTCAACCCGCAGGCGACCGGTGACACCAAGCTCTCCAGTCTGAACGGAGGCGCAGGGATCGGAGAGAATGGCTCGCTGCAACTCACGTTCTATCCCACTTCCGGCCCGACCAGCAGCGCGGTCGTGGATCTGTCCGACGCGCACACACTCAACGACGTGGCTCGGCTCATCGAAGAGCGAGGACCCGCCGGCGCTGACATTGTGGTCGAGATCGGCGGAGGTGGTTTGCGGATTCGCACCACCAACGGACAACTGGCGATCACTGAGGTGGCCGAAGGCCGCACGGCGGCAGAACTGGGCATTTTGACTAGCGGGGCTTCGAGCAGCACCATCACCGGCTCGAACCTCAATCCGCAACTTCTGCGCACGACGCCGATTGCGGATTTGGTTGGCGCTCGGGCGACAGGTCGGCTAGCGCTCCCGGGCGGCGATAACGACTTGGTGATTACTGCTGAATCCAACGACGCCGCGCTCAATGGCGTGACCGTGGAGTTCGTCGCCGGCACTTCGCTTGGCGCCACCTACACGACCACCGGCACGCCGACGCTCACCGTGACGTTTATCCCCGGCGAAACAACCGCCAGCGATGTCGCGGACCTCGTGAATGCGGACAGCGCCATTCCCTTCCAACTGGCCACTCACCCCGGTGACGCTAGTTCCGCGCTCGCGCAGGGAACCGGCGATATTGTCGCGGCTTCGTTCGCGAATGCCACGTTCGGCGGGGCGAATGGTTCGCTCGACATCGCCAGCGGACTGGTGATCACCAACGGAGGCCCCCCGGTGACGGTGGATACCTCGGGCGTGGAGACAGTGGAGCAATTGCTCAATCGGCTTAACCGCCCAGAGTTTGGGCTGGTCGCCACCATCAACGACAGCCACACGGGCATCGATGTCCGCACCAAGCGCAGCGGGGCCGATTTTTCGATTGGCGAGAACGGCGGCACGACGGCGAGTGACCTCGGCATTCGCACTTACAAACTGACCGACAAACTGGCCGACCTCAACCGCGGGGTCGGCGTGGGCCAGATTGAAGGGGACGACCTAACCATCACCACCGCCAATAGCAGCGGGTTTACGGTGGACTTGGCGGGAGCGGTGACGATTGGCGACGTCATCAACAAAATCAACACTGCGAGCGGCAACGGGGGCGTGGTGACTGCGCGGTTAGCGACCACCGGCAACGGCATCGAGATCATCGATAACACCAGCGGCGCCGATCTACTGACGGTCTCAAAGTTCGATGAAAGCCCGGCGGCCGAAAACCTGGGGTTCATTTCCGCGGGACAAACCAGCGTCAGCGGCGCCGGGCGAGTGCAGTCGGCCGACAATTTGACGTATGAGGTCGACAGCGTCTTCAATTCGCTCATGCGGCTGCGCACGGCGCTGCAGGACAACAACGCCCCCGAGATCGGCCGCGCGATCGAGCGCATCGACGAAGACATCGACCGGGTCACCTTCGCCCGCGCCGAAGTGGGCGCCAAGCTCAAGACGCTCGATGATATCGAGTATCGCTTGCAGGATGAGGATGTCCAGCTTAAACAGGCGCTCTCGGAAACAATCGACGTGGACCTGGCCGAGGCCATCTCCAACTACACCGCCCGGCAGTACGCGCTGCAAGCATCGCTGCAAGTGACGGCGAATCTGTTGCAGGTTTCGCTACTAAACTATCTGTAGCAACGCACTCATCAGCCGCCGGGTGCTAGCCCCCAGTCATTGATGAGGGTGTTAACCGCGAATTGAGCGACCGGACGCTAGCGCGTGGCGGCTGAAGGAGGTTACTCGTCGCCGAAGACGCGGGTGCTTTCTTCTTCGCGGATGGGTTGGGGCATGTCGGCGGTGGTGACGAAGACGGTCATGCGGTGGTCACCTGGGGTGGCGCCTTCGACTTTTACGCGGTAGGTGGCTTCGCCGTGGGGGGGAAGTTGCTCGAGGGGGGCGAACTCGAGTGAATCGCCGGCGACGCGGTGTTGGGTTTCGCCCTCGGCGGCGACTAAACGCATCCCGGCCGGTGCTTTCGCCAGGACCTTTACGTCGGTCGCACTTTTGGAGCCTTGGTTGGTGACGCGGATTTCGTAAGTGGTTTCGCCGCCGACTTCGATGGGGTCGGCCAGGTCGCGCACTTCAAACCGAATCGCGGCGATCCCTTCGACGATCAGCGGTTGGATTTGCTCGACCTTCAGGCCTTCGCGCGCCACGCCTTGGACTTTGAGCGGTTGTTCGCCCGCTTCGATTGGCATTGCGACGAGCTCGACGGCCCCGCGTTCGCCTTGCGGCAATTCGGCGAGGCTCCAATAGACGGCGTGGGTGCTGGGGTCGTACTCGCCCATGTTGTTAGCTCGGACGAATTTGAGACCCTTCGGCAGTTTGGTGACGAGGCGTACGTCGCGGGCCGGGGCTGTGCCGGGGTTATTGATGCTGACGGTGTAGGTGGCGGGGCGTTCGAGGTAACGCTTCGCCGGGCCATCGATGGCGACGTTGAGCGCGGGGGCAATGACGTTGAACTCCACAACTTGGCGGGCTTCGAGTTCGCCATCGGCGCGGGCGATGATTTCGTTCTGCACGCGGCCTGCTTGCTCGGCGGTGAGGACGAGGTCGAGCTTGCGCGTTTCGCCGGCGCGAAGTGTACCGATTTCGAACTCGAGCGCGGGGCCCGCTTCGTGCTTGAGTTGCTCGGGGACGTTTTCCAAAATCATGACGTTCGTCGCGTCGCCGGAGCCGGCGTTGGTAAGTTCGATTGAAACGCGATGCTGCCGACCGACGAGGACTTCGCTACCGGCGGTGGCGACGATTTTCAGTTGCGGCTGAGTCGCGCGGACCCGGCTGGAAGCTTGGGTGGTGAAGGACACGCGGGCCACACTGCCGAGGTTGCCTTCCGCGGTGGGGGCAACTTCGATTTCGACTTCGCGCGCTTCGCCGGAGGCGAGCGTGCCGAGCTGCCACACGAGCTCGCCGTTTTGCTGTTCGGCGGTGGGCGAAGTGTTCACCAGCCGCGAGCCGGCGGGGACTTGATCGATGAGCAGCACTTCTTCGGCGGGTTGCTCGCCAACGTTCCGCACGCGCGTGATGAACTTACAGACGGCTCCGACTTGGGCGGCGGCGGGAGGCAGTTTCTCGATGATGATCGCCGGACGCTGGGCGCCTTCGAGCGAACGATCACCGGGGTGGCCTTCGGCCATGGCCGGTTGCGGGCTGGGAACTGGCGACTGGGGTCTGGGGGTAGCAGGCGGCGTGAACGCGGGTTGCACCGGGGGGATTGCAGCTGGGGTGATCGGTGCTGCAGTGATCGGCGCCACCGCGATCGGCGCTGGGCTGATCGGAGTCGGGGCCGACATGCGGAGCGGGTTGGGTTCGCCCATTGGGGCGAGTTCGCGCGGCTCTTCTACCAGGCTGCTCGTGGGCAGCATTTCGATTTCGTTGGTCGCCATGCGTATTGGCTGCGCGGGAACATCCGCGACTTGCGGCGGCGCCGAGATTTCCATCTTCAGCGGCTGCGCGGTGGCGGGCTGCGGCGCGGCGAAGGCGTCTTTAGCGCGGGCTGCGGCGGCGGCGCCTTGGCCGTTGTTCGGTTGTGGGCGGAGCGGGTTGTTGGTTGGCAGCTCCGCGGTAGCTTCCGGCCGAATGCTCAGTTCGTTGGACGCCGGCGCTTGCGCGTTTGAGCCCTCAGGCGTCAGCGGGGGGAGGGCGGCGAGCGGTGCAATCTTCGGCGGCGCGAGTTCCTGCACATTTGAGCCCGCAGGCGTTAGCCGCGGGAGCGGCGCGGGGCTGGTCGTGCCAATCGGCAGCGGCTTGATGGGCAGGGGCTTGATCGGTTCGGGCGCGATGGGCGCCGGGGCGCCGTAGCGATCACCGACGAGCGCCGGTTGCGCAGCGCCAGTGGGGAGCTGGTAGCGATCGGCCGGTGCAGCATGCGCGGCAGGACGGACGAGAGGATCGGCCTTCGGCGCGCTGAAGGGGCGCGGTTCGGAGGAGCCGGGTTTAAGTTCTTCGCTGGCCCACGCGG
The DNA here is from genome assembly GCA_022841705.1 of Pirellulales bacterium. Taxonomy (GTDB): domain Bacteria; phylum Planctomycetota; class Planctomycetia; order Pirellulales; family Lacipirellulaceae. The sequence goes on along the minus strand of JALHQZ010000001.1, from coordinate 113,720 downwards.
TGACGATGGCATCGAACTTTTTCGGACTGCCGTCATTGCTCACTGCGGTTTGCTGGGCGACAGCGCGCGGCTGCGGTTCATCGGCGGCGGAGAAGCCAGTCCACGCGACGCCGGCGGGGACCGCCACGCCGGTGGCTGCCAAGAGCCAGCGCATCGATTGCCAAACGACGGACCCGGTTTGTTCTTCCACCGCACCACTCCTGCGAAAATAGTGGCGGATCCTCGGCGTGAGGATTTTGCCGCAGGGTGGATAGCAGAAGGACGGCGCGCGGGGAAGAGCGAAACTCACTGCTAGCACGGACGCATCGGCCGCGGTGCGCTAGCCCCCGGTCGGTGGTGACAACGATACCCGCGCTTACAATGCGAACCGCGTTCGCAACGACCGGACGCTAGCGCGTGGCGGCTGATGGGGCTAATCGCAGTGGGCCAGCGCCATCAGCACGTAAGCAGTGACGAGGTTGGGATCGCTTTCGAGCCAGCGGTCGTTCGGATTGACCCAACTGCCGTTGGGCTGTTGGGTTTTGGCGAGCTGGGCGATCAACTCGTCACGCCAAGCGTGTTTGGCGCCGGTGGCATCGGTAAACTCCGGGTCACCGACAGCGTCGAGCGATTTCGCCACCGTGTGATAGTAGTAGTATAAGCCCTGCTGGCCCATGCCGGGGTTTTCAGTAAGGGTGTAATTCTTCGCGAGCCAGTTCTTGGCGGCCACAACGCGTGGGTCGTCGGCCTTCACGCCGCAGTAAATCATGCTCTTGAGACCGGCATAGGTCATGCTGCCGTAGCTGCGCAGGCCGGTCGCGGCGTCGCCCCCCGCTTGGCTCGAGCCGCCGGCGGCGGGGGTGTAGTAGAAGCCTCCATCGTTCACCTTAGCGGCGAAGGGTGTGGTATTGTGCTGGCTCTCGAGATTTTGCGAACGAGAGACGAAGACCAAAGCGCGTTGGATGGCGGGGTCGTCGGCGCCGGCGCCCAGTTCGTGCAAGGCGTCGATCAGGAAAGCGGTATTCGAGAGGTCGGGCCGCTTGTGGTTGCCGTAGCCGGCGCCGCCGTAGTTCATGCTGGAAAGATCGTGCTCTTCACCTTCATCCCACTGCAGCTCCTTGAGAAACTTTTCGCCAGCGGCGATGACGTCGTCGTACTGGTGCTCGGCGTTGGCGGCGGCGAACATCTGCATCGCGAGGCACGTTTCGTAGTTCTTGTAGAGGGAGTTGTCTTGGTAGATGCCGCCATCTTCCCGGGCGAAGCTGCGGACGTACTCGATCGCCTTGGCGACGGCGGGGTCGGTGACGCTGCGGCCATTGGCGAGCATGCCGGTGGCGGCGAGCGCGGTGACGGCGGGGCCGACTTGGGGGCTCAGGGCGCCGTTGTCGTCTTGAGCGCTCGAGAGGAAGGCGATCGCGCGGCTGACCATTTGGTCCCGGCTGACTTTCGGGGAGGCGTCCTTCGCCGAAACGGGCAGCACGATGGCGATGAGAAGGAAGAGGGCAGGCAGATGGCAACGGCGCATAAGATAAAACTCCGGAGGGGACGGAAGTCCTTTGATTTTACGCTGAGTGAACCGGTGAGACTACCGGAATCTCGGCCAGGGCGGTGCCTCCGCCAGAGAAATGTCGCAGAATAGGGCGCGGAATGTCGGTTAAAGCGACACTCAAATCCGAGTCGGCAGCCGGTTCGGCACGGGCTGGCGCTGCGCGCAGACGAGGAGCGGCGAATCGTGCGTCGCTCCAGCGAAGATCAGCGGCGCGGTCAGGTCCGCACAATCCGCCATCCAGCGCTGCACGGCGGCTGCCTCTTCCAAGCCACCGGGATGGCCGCGGTAGGCGAGCACGCTGAGGATTCCCTGCGGCCGCAACAGCGTGACGGTGGCGTGCAGCGCGGCGAGCGTGGAATCGACTTGCGTGACGAGTTGCTCGTCGCCGCCCGGAAGGTAACCGAGGTTGAACATGACCGTCGCGACTTGGCCCACGAGTTCGGTCGGCAGCACGGCGAGCAGTTCCGCATGCGAGTGTTGATGCAGGGTGACGTTGGCGATGCCAGCCTGCTGCAAGCGGGCTTCGGTTTCGGCGATTGCGACGGCCTGCACATCGAAGGCATGAACAACGCCGGCGGGGCCGACCAGTTGCGCGAGGAAGAGCGTATCGCGCCCGCCGCCGGCGGTGGCATCGATGACGACTTCGCCTGGCTGCACGACGGCGCGCACAAAGTCTTGGGCTTGGTCGACGAGCCGCTTCATCGGGCGCCTCGCAACTGAAGGTCACGATCGAGTGGTGAACCCGTGGTGAGATGTGCGGCGAAACCTTCCGCCAAGAATGGGGCCAATAGGCAACCCTTCGAGCCTAGGCCGGTGAAGATCCACGATCCGTCGTCGTTGCGAGAGGGGATTGCAACGGGCTGGCGGCCGCGAACTATTGGCCGCAATCCGACACACTGTTTAATAATCTGCGGCGGCTGGGAAGTGACTTGGGCGAGCTTCGCCAAGAGTTCATCGCGTGCTTCAACGGTCGGCAGGAGATCGAGATTATCCCGATCAAACGTAGCGCCAACTTGAAAGCGATCTGCATTGTTGCTTTGAAGACCAAGTGGCGATAGCCACACATTGCGGTGGATAATCTGTGACAGATCGAGGCCCGGCAATTCGACGGTCAGCAATTCGCCCTTCGCTGGTTGAAGGGGCAGCCAAGCAAACTCCGCCGGGGGCGCGTAACAACCCGTGCAGAAGATCAGCCGGTCGCACTTGAGTTCGAGCGCCGCAAGCTGAACCCCTTTATCGGCTTCAATCTTAGCTTCGTAGTACTCGTCGTGGGCGGAGAAGTATTCTTGCGTGGCAGCCAAGTACGCGGGGACATCAACGCGACCGGCAATGCGCAATTCGACGGCGATGTCTCCCGGTTGTCCCAAGCCTGCGGGCGGATCGATTCTACGAAGCAGCTCCGGATGCTGCGCTAACCGGGCCGCAGCAATGTCGTCGAATTCTTGTTGGTTGAAAATTCGCACGGCTGGCGCGGCGGTGAATAACGACGTTTGGGTAATGTCTTCAACCTGGCGATAGAAGCTCTCGGCGGCGGGCCAAAATTCGTCCCAACGCGGCGTGAGCGCGAAGCGCTGGCCGGTGAAGGGGGTGATAAGGCCGGCGGCGACGCGGGAGCTGCTGTTGGGCTGAGGATCGTCGATCAAGGCGACCGATTCGCCGCGCATCTTGAGGCGCCAGGCGAGCGTGGCGCCGGCGATTCCAAGACCGACGATGGCGTGGCGAACATGTTTCATAGGGAAAGTTATGTGGGATGGGCTTTTAGCCCGTCGTGCGTTTCTCTGGTTCAGGGTGGTACCCGCCCGCTTGACAGGCTCGAAACCCTATCCCACGGGAACTGGGCTATCCGCGATTGGGCGGGGCCTTAAAATGTGAGTTTACCCGAAACTAAACGCAGTTGAATTGAGCGACAAACGTATGGCGAAACCCGTCACCATCACTTGGAGCACCGAGAGGGTGCAGAAAGAGTTCGGGATCGACCTCAAGAACCGCAACTTGGCTGCGCTGTTGGCGTGGCTTGTGCCGGGGTTGGGGCATTTTTACCAAGGGCGCACCGCGAAGGGGGTGCTGTTCTCAGTCTGCATCATCGGCACGTTTCTGTTCGGCATGTATGTGGGCGACGGGCATGTGGCGTACGCGTCGACGCAGCCGCTGATCCGAAACTTTGTGGTTGATCGCTGGCCGTTTGTTTGCCAGGCCGGGATCGGGGCGGTGGCGATTCCCGCGATGGTTGAGCGGAACCGGGCGCTGCGCGGCGCCGAGCCCCAGTTCGGCGGGTGGTTCCAGCCGCCACGAAAATCAATTGCCGGCGGCTTCACCACGCAAGACGCCGCGAAGAATACGGTCTATCATCCCGATGAATTGGCCAAGTGGAACTACGAAGGAAATTTCTTCTTCGACCTGGGGACCATCTACACCGTGATTGCCGGCCTCCTCAATGTGCTGGCGATTTACGATGCGCACGCGGGGCCGATGATCGTGGTTCCTGTGGTCGATGAAAAGAAGCCCGAGCCGGATACCAAGTCGGAATCAGGGGACAAGTCATGATTACCACATTGCTTGCGATCCTGCTCTTGCCGCTCGCTGAAATTCTGCGGATGTGGTACGCCGTGCCGCTGGTGGTCAGCATCAGTTTGGTTTACGCCGCTTCGCGCCACGAAGAGCCGGGACCGATTTTGCACCATGCCGCCAAGAATGCGGGGGGGATTGTGATGTTTGTGATCGGCGTGACGGCGGTGCTAGAGTGGTTGTCGCGCGGGCTGTAAGCATTCCAACGCTGACTGGCTTGGCCGTTGCTCGGCGCTGGTGAACACCTTAATTGGCCTCAAATCACCAGTACTTTCTTGACGGCAGGTGAGGCGCTCGATCGACACCATCGAGAGCCGAGTTCCCGAACGAAGCAACACTGCGCCATCTTTTGCGCACACATGGTCGCTGAGCACCATTCCGGGAGTGAGCTGATTTACCGAAATCTCTAAGCTGTTCGCTTGTAGTTCAACACCGGAAACTGCCTCCAGAGCTTCTTCGTAACAGGGCAACATCTCGGGTAATAACTCCCGCATCTCCACCAATGCTTGTCTGGTCCGGACGCCCTGGCTGACAATAGCATCCCATAGAATTGCGACATACAGGAGCGTCGCGCCAGTTTGCACAATGGCCCCAGTGGTACTCGGACGGTTATGACAATGCACTCCGTTGGTTGTCGTACAATTAGCGATGATCTCCCCCACGGTTCCCAACCGTGGAATTCGGAGCACCATTCGACCAGCGATTCGCACTGCTGACTCAAGCGTGTCCCGCCACTGCGGACTGTTGGGAGCCTCTGATAGGAACGTGTTGGTCGCGTTGTCACCCAAGCAAGTGAAGCCGATGAAAGCCAAACGCGAGGCCATTGTGAACTCCCAATGCGCCTCCACATCAAGCCGAGCGCGCAATTGCTCGAAGGTGCTCTTGAGATTCGCCAAACGCATTCCGATGTCGGGGCTCTTAACTTCCAAAAGGTCGAGCATCATGCTGATGGCGCCCGCGCATGTTTTGTTGAGCAGTTCCTTTTCACCTGTCACCAACATGTATTGGCGATGTCCCGCGTCGATCGTGGACCGAATGACGGACATTTCCACCGGCTTGTTGAGAAAGCGAAAGACTTGTCCTTGATTGACGGCATTTACCGCTGTTTCTAGATCTTGATTGCCCGTGAGCATGACATACGATGAGTCGGGCGACAGCTTACGCGCTTCGGGAATGAACTCTAAGCCCGTCATTTTCGGCATCCGCATGTCAGTGATCACCACCGCAAAGGGTGGCGAACTGGACATAATTGCCAGCGCAAGGGGACCCGATTCTGCCAGCGTTACGTCGTAGTCGAAACACAGGTTTCGCTCGATGCTGCGGAGCAGCGTGGCATCGTCGTCGACAATCAAGATGCGCGGGTTCATAGTGCTTCTACGGGGTCAAAGGCAAGGGCCTGCTGGGTTTCAAGGTGCAGGTAATCGGCGCGCGGCAAACAAAACATGAACGTCGTGCCCGCGCCAGGCGTTGACAGAATGTCAATCGTCCCGCCGTGCATGTTAACAATGGCATTGTGTGTGATCGCGAGGCCTTGCCCGGTTCCCTTTCCTACGGGCTTGGTTGTGAAGAACGGGTCGAAGGCTTTCTCAAAAACTTCCGGAGACATTCCACAGCCATTGTCCTCAACTTCCACTCGCACGAAATCGGCGGTGGCCGACGTTCGAACATCAATCTGACCAAGCATGCATTGCGATCCGTGCTTCTCGGCGACAGCATCGGCCGCGTTGACGATGAGGTTCAGAATCACTTGGCTTAGTTCGGCGATGTGCCCGTCGACTTCGGGCAAGTCTTCGTCCAGGTGCAAGTGCAGAGTAGCAGAATGCTTCCAGTGGTTTCGCGAGATCGTGGTCGCATTGCGGATGATCTCATTAAGGTCGATCTTGATTTTGTCTTTCCCTCCTGGGTGCGACATGCACTTCATGGCGCGGACAATTTCGATGACGCGCTTGCAGGCCTCAGCCGCTTCGGTTACGGCGCGTGGTGCTTCGAGTAAGATGTGTTCGAGCTTTGCTTCTTGAGTGAGTTGCATCAACGATTCGCGTTGGGCCTTCCACTGCTCATCGAGCATTTGCAAACTACTTTGAAAGGCGCCGAGCACCCGAAAGACGCGGTCAAGGCACGACTGCAAAAACTCCACATTGCTTGCCACGCTTTGCATCGGGGTATTGATTTCGTGGGCGATACCAGCCGCCAAATGTGCCAGCGACTCCAGCTTTAGGGCCTGAGCGAGCTGACCTTGAAGCTTCTGCAGCGTTGACACATCCGTGGCGAAGACCGCAAAGATGGGTTCGCCCTCATAGACTCCAGAACAGACACTTAACTGCACAGGGTAGACTTCACCAGAACTGCGTTGATGGTTGAGTTGGTGGATTTTTTGGTGAGCGTACTTGCCGCCGAACTTGTCGGTATAGATGTTTGGTTTGCAGCGTTCCGCTTGTGGCAGCAAATCCAAGGCGGTCATCGCGCACAATTCATCTTCGCTATAGCCAAGCGAATCGCGAAGGCCATAGTTGACCATGACAATTTGTAAATCTGACTGCCGGCAAAGGAAAAATTCATTGGGCGCGTCGCGAATGATCTCCGCCAAAGAAGTTGCGGTGCGCGCTTTATCCATAAACGCTTCTCTGGCGGCGACGCGCTCAGAAATATTCGCGTGCGCTACCACCAACCCCGTGCCACTGGTTCCCACGAAGGGTAAAACCCGGAGCTGAAACCACCGTTCTTCCGTTCGTGAATTGCAAGAGTATTCCGTGGTGAATTGGCCCGCTTCACCGGCGAGAATGCGCTCCATTGCGCTCGTGATCGCCAAAGCGGATTCGCCGGCCCTGCGACAGACATCAAGGTAGTTTGCGCCGGGACCGCACAGTTCCGTGCGAGCGTCATTCGCCTCGCCAAACATGCGCCACGCTTTATTAACGCTCTTAATGACCCCTTCGCTGTCAAGAATCGCAATGTGATCATCGAGTGAATCGAGGACATTGACGAAATAGTCTCGGGCTTCTCCGAGCAGTTGGGTGCGTTCTGAGACGCGCCGCTCCAAGTTATCTCGTTCAATCGAGAGTGAAGCTTGGAACTGCGCCATCTTGCGGACATTCGTGAGTTTCCGCCTGACCCCCCAAACGAGGAAGAACGTTGCGAATGCAATCCACCCGATGTGCTCGAAAGCTCTGAATACCGAAGGCGTGACGGTCCCAAAGATTGACTCCGGCCAAAAGAGGCCTCTTACGATATGGTCCAATAAGGAAACCGCCACCGCGGGCACATAGACCCAGATATCATGATAAAAGGCCAAGATGGCAAGCGAAACGAAGATATGAAAGTGGGTTTCAATCCGGCCGCCGGTCAAATGGGTCAGAAGAACCGAGAACAGCAGCTGAGACGCAGCGACGACGAAACGAGTGAGCATTGCGCCCGGTCTGGTGACGATTAGCGCACAAGGCAAACTGACGAGTATTCCCCCGAGCCCGAGAGCAGCTAGGAGGTGAATGTGAGGTGAAAGTTCAGCTCCTTGCCAGGTTCGGGGAGTAATAAAGACGGCACAGATTACCGCAAACAACCACTGCCCAAGCAACAAGAACAGGAAAATGCGATCGGTTAAGCGGCGCAGTCCGCCAAGTTCCTTGGCGAACAACTCCTGCTCAAGCGCGGACTGCTGTTGGGAGAGGGATTGCATGGGGCACAGATGCTAAGGCGCGCTCAGCGGGCAGCCATAGATGGGGTAAGTCGTTACGGATGTGGGATCCTCTTCCACGAGTTCGCGCACAGTGGTGGCGCCGAGGTTATCGCCTTCGTGGCCGCGAGCTGGTGTGATTCCACCGTGAAAGCGAATGACATGCTCCCTGTCCAGCAGGATTGTTTCCCCGGATGTCGTGAGCCCCAATTCACGAGCAAGCACGCCACCATAATCGGTTGTGATCGCCACTCTCGGAATTAAGCCAAGCCTGCGCAAAGTGCGGGTGGACGTCCAACTTTCATCGCCACCTTCAGGACAGTAAGCCAACACTTGACAGTGAAGAGCACCTTTGGTCTGCGCGCAAATGCGCTCCAACATGGTGACCGTGGCAGCTGTGCAGGGGCACTTGGGATTAATCGCAACGACCAGGGCCCACGTTGCTGGCGCATCCCCCCCACCGTAACACTTGGCTGCAGCGGCGGTCGATAAGCGCGTCGAATCAGCCGCGGCAGTTTGGCTATAGACAATCAGGTATCCAAAACCAAGCGAGAGGATTGTGAGCCAGACGGACACCCACAGCAGGTCTTTATGCCGACAAACACTGGCTGCTGTCGCTATTTTTCGCGAGAACAACTGACCGCTTCCTTAATCACGCCGGCAGATGATGCTTGAGCTTGGTTTAAAATGTCAGCAGTAACCTGCCCGCTACTGATGACTCCTCAACAAGTGCCACCTAAAGGAATTAAAGCGGGATGGTAAGCTGAGAAATCTCGAACTATCGACGTGCTAAGAATCGCAAACCCGCTGTAAGGCGCATACCCCAATCGGCACAAAGCAGATAGGTGAATCAAGAATCGCCTCGCCTGTCCCAGAAAATTCCCTTTGGCGCATAAAAAACACGGGCCGGACATTGCTGTCCGGCCCGTGTGGGTTTTCACAATTTAGTCGGTGCAAACTTACTTGCAACCGCAATCGCTGGCCGGGGCCGCTTCGGCGCAACCGCCGCCGCAACCACCTTCCGAGCTACCGCATCCACCCGAAACTTCCTCGGTCACTTCCTGGGCAACCATCTTGCAGACGGTGACCGGGACTTCTTTGGTGACGGTGTGAGGAACGCGGACCGAGTAGGTTTGCGTCTTTTCTTCCGGCACGCACTTGTAGGTGGTGACGTTGTAGGTTTCGGTCTTTTCTTGCGGCACGCACTTGGTCACGGTGTACTCACGAGTGCGAGTCTCGTTTTTGTACTTGGTGACGTTCACGGTGCGGGTCTTGGTTTCGGGCACCATCTTGGTGACGGTGTAAGTGCGGGTCCGCGTTTCCGGCACGCAGGTGGTGACGGTGTAGGTGCGGGTCCGCTCTTCGGGACGGCACTTAGTGACGTTCACGGTGCGGGTCCGCGTTTCCGGCACACAGGTGGTGACGGTGTAGGTGCGGGTCCGCTCTTCAGGACGGCACTTGGTGACGTTCACGGTGCGGGTCCGGGTTTCCGGCACGCAGGTGGTGACGGTGTAAGTGCGGGTCCGCTCTTCGGGCTTGTACTTCGTCACGGTGTAAGTGCGGGTCCGTTCTTCGGTCTTGCACTTGGTGACGTTCACGGTGCGGGTCCGCTCTTCAGTGCGGTGCTTGCACACGTTGTAGGTGTACGGAACTTCTTCCGTCACGCACTCGTAGGTGGTGCAAGGAACTTCCTTGGTTTCGCAGGTGGGAACCCACACGCGCTTGCACACGGTCTTGGCGGCACAACCACAGCCGCCGCACTCGCCGCAACCACCGCAGTCACCACAGCCACCACCGCAGCCGCCGGCATCAGCCGAGCCGCCGCCGCAGCCAACTTCCACCATTTGGGTTTCCCAGTGGCCACCGTTGACCTGGATGGTCTTCATGGTGGTAACGGGAACGCGCTTGGTGACCGTGCGGCTGCCGGTCATGGTTTCGGTGTAGGGAACGCTCACCGTGTACTTTTGTTCAACCGCTTCGGTGTAAGGAACCTGCACCGTGTAGGTCGAGGTGGCTTCTTCGGTGTAGGGGACCTGCACGGTGTAGGTGCTGGTCTTTTCTTCGCTCTTCGGAACCATCACTGTGTAGGTTTGTTCAACCGACTCGGTGTAGGGGACCTGCACGGTATAGGTGCTGGTCTTTTCTTCGCTCTTCGGAACCATCACCGTGTAGGTTTGTTCAACCGCTTCGGTGTAGGGGACCTGCACGGTGTAGGTGCTGGTCTTCTCTTCGGTCTTGGGGACCATGACGGTGTATTCAGCGGTCTTTTCTTCGCTGACCGGCACGCAAACCGTGTAGGTTTGCTCCACCGCTTCGGTGTACGGCACCGAGACGGTGTACTCTTGGGTCTTGGTTTCCGTGGTGGGAACCATCACCGTGTAAGTCCGAGTCTTTTGCTCGGTGACCGGGACGCGATTGTAGACCGTGTAGGTCCGTTCGCGTTGTTCGGTCGTGTATTCGGTGGACGTAACCGTCCGCATTTCGGTGACTTGGGTCGGGACGTAGATGGTCTTGGTGACCATTTGAGTTCCACAACCACCGGCGCCTTCAGCGCCAGCACAGCCCGCATCACCAGCCGCCGCCCCGCCGCCGCAACCGCAGTCGGACGAAGCAGCCGCGTCACCGCAACCACAATCGCTCGAAGCGCCACAGCCGCAATCCGCCATCGCTGGCAGACCAACCGCCAGCATGGCAAGTGCCGGCAGTAAGGCAAACAAAGTTCGCCGCATCAGGTGTCCTCCAAAAAACAAAAAACAAGGAAAAAAGTAACTGAAGTGCCAGCACGCCGCCGGCAAATTTTAGCTATCTCTCACAACCAACACTTTTTACGCAAACAACGCAGAGTACCGCGATTTTAGCCCGCTTAACCGGCGGGTCAACCATCCGTCGACGCTTTCTGTGGCCTTTCCGAGAAAGTTTCCAATCGAGAGGTTTGGCTGAGCCCGCTGCATCAGCGTTTGACTAATCGATACAGGTTACCGCACACCTTACCCCACCAATCGAGGGGAGAAAAGGATCTGGCAGTGAAAAATGCTAAAAAAACTTGACATTTTCAGCAGAACTCGAAAACCGGAAAACGAAAAAAGGGTTGCGAGAGCAATGCTCTCGCAACCCTTCCTGGGTCGCTGAGGATGTTGACGCCGAGCATAAATGCTCGGCTTTAAATTGCAACGTCGTCGAATCTACTGACCCCGGCTAGTCGCGTGGCCGGACCGCGCCCGTCAAACCCGAGTAGTCGGCCCGGTCTTCGTCATGCCACAAAGGATAACCGGAGCGGATCCGCTCGGCCAGAATTTCGAGCTTTTCGGCCGATCCGGCGGGGGCAGTGGTGGGGGTAAAGCCATCGTCCTGACGAGGGACAAAATCTTCGTCATGTCCGTATTTCAGGATGGCTTCGAAAACATTGTGCAGGGTGGGATCGGGCATTTCAATACTCGATAATGCGGGTGGGACAATTGCGGCTAGCCGCTTCCAAAAGGCTTGCTGCGAGTGGTCGGTTGAAGAACGGCAAATAACGCCGCCAATCCCTAAGACCGAGCGGCGACGAAAATGGTTCCTGCAACCGGCTATTTTTTGGGAAGCCGTAGGAAAACCACTCACCGTGGGGCCTCTGTCAAGCCCTAGGGAATGTCCGATTATTACAGGCGGAGCGCCTAAGTCAACGAAATTCTTCGCACAAATTTCATCTTGTAGCGAATTTCGGGGTAATTTCGGCCGGCTGGCGAGAGTTTGCGGGATGTCGCTGTCGCGTCAACTGGGCAAATTGAACGATTCCCGGCTGGTTTTTGATTCTCTCCGTTTCCCGAGCTACGTTTGCTGTGGCGGAAGTTCTACGCGCGACCCGGCCTCTTCGGCAGGGCGACGTGCCGCAGAGCCCGTACTGGTCGGAAGCGCTCGCGCTCCCAGTCGGTCGTTGACCGGCTCTGCGGAACGTGGCCCTCGCCGGCTACTTATCCACTGGTCTGCTCATCCCCTCGTCTGTGACCGCCGTGCTTACGACGCTCAATTCCGCTGCCGATCTGACTGCGCTGGCCACCAACTGGGGCGAGCAAGATGAGCTCGTTGCGCTGGAACTAGCAGAATCCCTCAGCGCGCTCGAAGCGTACGAGCGGCAGCTCGATGCGTGGCGCGACCAATTGGTCGCCCAGCGCGCGGAATTGCAAACCGAGCGCGAAGAGCTAGCGCAGCACTCGGCTAACCAAGCCGCACTGCAAGCGCAGGCGTACGATGACCGCGCCGAGTTGCAAGCAAAACTGAAACACCTGGCAAGTGAGCTTGCCGCCGAGCGACAGACGGCGGCCGTGCTCAGCACCACGCAACTGGCGGAGCTGGCTGACCTGCGGAGCGAACTGACCGACTGCGAACATCGGCGGCAGCAGTCAGACCTTGCCGCGGCAAAGCTCGCGACCGAGGTCGCCACGCTGAAACTGCGGGAGACCGAGCTGACCGCGCTACTGGCGGCCGCGCAGCTGAGCGCCGCGCTCGGCCCCCCCCCTCCGATCGCCAGTGGGAATGCGCCGCCAAGTCCCGCTCCGGCGAGCAGCGAACCCACCAAGCGCAGCGGGTCCGATCCGGTGGTGGGGTCGGTCGTCGCGCAGTTCGATAAGTTGCGGCTGCAACGGCAGGCGGCTAAGCAAAGTCGCACCGCATAACACATTTACTACCTTCGCGAGATTCCTACGATGTACACATCCTCGCCTTCGACTGCGCAGCGCTGGAGTTCGCTTTTCAGTTGTGAGTTTAGCCTGTTGCTCGCGCTGGCCGGCGGAGTGCTGCTCGTTTGCGGCTTGTGGGCCCGCGAGCCGGTTTGGATTGGCGGCGGGGCGGCGGGCCTTTGTTTGCTGGCGCGCGACCTGCCGCTGTGGTTTGGACCTTCGCCGAAGACGAGCTTGCGCGAAATTGCCACCCGGTTGTTCCGCGGGACCGGCCCCAACAACTCCGCACCTGCGCCGGCGCCCCCCTCCCCTGCCCCGCGGCCCAAACGCTCCGCACCTCCACTGCCCACGCCGCTGCAGGTGGCGGACCCCGAAGAACTTTCCTCGACCGGTGATTTGGTCGAAAACCTCGTCGCCACCGGCCGCTATGCGCTGCTCTTGCGCAGGGAAACGAGCGAGCACCTCACGCAGGATCAACTGATTACCGCAGCTCGGGCGCTCGATGAGGCAATGTCGCTGGCGCCCGCCGGCAAGGTGCTGTTGGGCGTGGCGGCGGAACGCGCCACGCTGGGCGGAGACGCCAGCGGGCTGATCGACACGCGGCTCGGGGAAGGGGTGGTCGAGGTCGAAGCGTTCTACATCGATCGCTGGCCCGTGACCAACGAACAGTATCAGGAATTCGTCAGCGCCGGCGGCTATGAACAACTCGAGTTTTGGCCCGAAGAAGCGCTCCCCGCGATTTTTGATTTCGTCGATCGTACCGGCGAGGCGGCCCCCAAGTACTGGCTCCACGGCCACTATCCGGAAGGTCAAGGCCAACAGCCCGTGGTCGGCATCAGTTGGTATGAAGCATGCGCCTATTCGCGCTGGGTGGGGAAGCGCCTGCCGACGGATGCGGAGTGGACGAAAGTGGGCGCTTGGCCGGTGGAGGCGTCACCGGGACGCATCGTGCAGCGGCGTTACCCGTGGGGGGATTCGTTCGACGCGAAGCGCGCCAACCTGTGGTGCGCGGGCCGCGGCGGCATTGTTGATGTTGATGAGTTCTACGACGGCGATTCGATCGGCGGCGTCCGGCAATTGGTCGGCAACGTCTGGGAGTGGACCGCCTCGGCCTTGTGCGACTCGACGCCGAAGGGAGTGGATTTCCCCACCTCACTCAAAAGCATTCGGGGCGGCGCGTTTGATACCTACTTTGAAAACCAAGCGACCTGCCACTTCCAAAGCGGCGAAAGCCCGTTGTCCCGCCGCCACAACATCGGCCTGCGATTGGCGCTGAGCATGAGCCAACTGGTGAGCGTCGATGAGCATGAATAATCCGTGGTCAGAGAATAAAACACGAGGGGACAAGCCCCGCGGCTACCAACAAGTGAGTCTGCTATGCCGTCCTTGAGTCAGGTCAATCTTGAATCGTATTTGCTCGCGCAGCTTTCCACGCCGCTGGACTGTTTGGTCTGCGGGGCGGAGAACTGCCAAAGTGCGGAGCGGTGTTTACGCTGCCGGGCGCCGGTGGCCCTTGCGCGGCAGGCGGCGGACTGCAAGCGGGAGCCAGCGTTCGTGGCGGTGCTCGGGGCGGGTGGCGTCGGCAAAACCGTGTTCCTCGGCATGGCGATGGACATGCTGCTCCGCCGCGTCGGCGGGCTGCGCGCCACCGTACGCGGGCCGCACTCGATTAGCCTGCAGCAAACCGCCACCACGGCTTTGGCTTCCGGCTGGTACCCAGAAAAAACGAGCATGAACCCCGAACATTGGCACTGGGTTCACTGTCAGGTGGAGTGTGGCCGGCGGCGGAAAGTACACGAAATCGTTCTGGCGGATATTGCCGGCGATGCGTGGGCTCAGGAAGCCGATCGGCCCGGTAGCCACGTGGCGGCGCCGGCGATCCTCGCCAAATGCGCCGCGGTGATGGTCGTGGCCGACGCCGAGCGCCTACACGCGGGAGATCACAATGCCGACTTCGTGGTTCACAAACTGCTCTCGACCATTGGCGAGCTCAGCGGCGGTTCGCGCCGTAAACCAGACCCACGGCCCCTCGCGCTCGTGTTCACGAAAGCCGATGCATGCCCACGGGCGGCAGACGATCCGCTCGGCTTCGCCGAGTCGCATTGCAGGGCGCTGTTAACCGACTGTGCAAGCCGATTCCCGAACACCAAGGTGTTCGCCGCCTCGGTTGCCGGCGCCAGCGCCAACCGCGACCTCCATGGCCGCCGCCGCCCCGTGCCCCTGCGCATTGAACCGCGCGGCGTGGTGGAGCCCTTTGGGTGGCTGCTGACGCAGTTATAGGCTGTGGGCTGTGAGCTATGGGCAGTAAAGGGGGAGTTGGTCATGTTAATGAAATCTTTCCGCTGTAACGCCTCAATTTCTTCCACCCGCCGTTCTTTCACTCAACGCTCACAGCTCATAGCTCACAGCCTTCCTCCCCATGTCTCGCTCCGACCTCCCCGACACAACGCTCCGCCCGCACTTGAAACCTGAAGGTTTCGAGGTGGAAGTGTCGTGCCCCGCGGGTAAGCCAATTGAGCGCGAGCTTTTGAGTCAACTCGAAGAGCTGGACGACACGATCTTCAGCGCGCTCGGCGGCGATGCGGCAGCGCTTGATGAAGCCGCAACCACCTGGCGGCGGATGCAATCGCAGGCGCCGTCGCGCCTGATCGATGAATCGCGCGAGCAGTATCTGCGCCAGGCGGAGAACGTGTGGCGCAGGAGCCAAGCGAATCCCACCGCAGATTTGGCGCGGTCGTTCGCGGCGCTGGAGATTCTGACGCTGCTGGCGGAGTGAAAGGTGGCGATTGACGCGCTAATACGACTCAGCCGAAGACGACGCTTCGATCCGAGTACATCCCGATGGGATAACATCACTCAGCTTGAAGGGATTCCATCATTTAAGGGTTGTTCGCAACGAGAACTACCCTGGGCAAACGGCCGCAAGACCAACAATCAACCCTGATAGGATTGGATCCATCCCGCACGTGGCGCTCAGCGAACTCGATTCCGTACTTCTTGAGCATCTTACGGAACTCGCCTTAGAACATCATCGTCCGACGATGTTCTTCTTGCAAGAAAACGCTCTTGCGCACGGGTTCGATTTGCGCGTAGCCGATTGATAAGGCGCCATACCCATTTTGCCAAGCAAAGTCCCCTCGTCCGCCAGCCTTGGATTTTATCGACGAGCTTGAGTTCTTGAATTAAGTTGGCAACAGTCACGGTTCGCGAAACGGCGAACAGTAAATGCACATGATCTTCGACGCCGCAACCGATTAGCGGCTGGAAATCTTGTTTGGTAGTATTCCGCCGAGATAGCGGTGAGTTTCGTCGCGGAGCTCTCTGTCGGCGAGGAACGCGTGGCGATTCTTGTTTAAGTAGACAGTGCGAGGCAAAACTTTTGTGAGGGATTGCGGCGTTGCGACACCTGCAATCAAACTCTGATTCGACACCGAGAACTTGAGCCAAAAATTCCGACTACATCCCCATATACTGCGCCACCAATTTCCGCGCCGCCGCCACCTCATCTACCCCCGAAACAATCACCCGGCCATCGGCGAAGAGAGTGAGTTGCTGCTGGCCGAGACTTAGCCGGACGAGGTGCGCATTCTGCGTAACGGCGCCAACGCTGGCGAGTTGTGCGGCGATACGCGGCAAATCGACGTGCTGCGGCGTGCTCGGGCTAATCTGCACGGCGTTGCGGCCGCAGAGCACCACCGGTTCGCCGCCGCGCTGGCCGGAGAGCCAATCGAACTGGTGCTGTTGACAAACGCGGCACCCTTCGGCGCCGGTATTGGGTGAAAGTGTTAGAATGCGGAAGCGGATCGGCCACAGATCGACGACGATGAGTTCGCGCGTCACGACATCCATCGAGTGGGTGAGAATCTTTAGCGCTTCGATGCACTGCAGCGCCGCGATCACGCTCACCGCCGGGCCCAGAACGCCGGTGGTGTCGCACGTTTGTGTTTCACCGGGCGCGGGTGGTTCCGGCAGCAAACACGCGAAGCAAGCCGACTCGCCCGGCAGCACTACCAGCACTTGGCCTTCCGCGCCCACCACGCCGCCGTAGATCCACGGCACACCTTCGCGCACAGAGTAGTCGTTCAGCAGCAGCCGCGTTTCAAAATTGTCGGTTCCATCGATGATGAGCTGCACCCCGGCCGCTAGTTGCGGCAGGTTGTGCCGGGTGACATCCGCCACGTGCGATTCGATTCGCACCTGCGAATTGATGGCCCGCAGTTTCTCGGCGGCGGCGATGGCTTTGGGAGCGCCGGCGGCCGCGTCCGCTTCGTCGAACAACAGTTGGCGCTGGAGGTTGCTTTCTTCAACAAAATCGCGATCAACGATGCGCACCGTCCCGACGCCGCTGCGCACGAGCGCGTTGGCGATCGCCGAACCGAGCGCGCCGCAACCCAGCACCAGCACGGCCGACTCGCTCAGCCGCTGCTGCCCCGTCGCGCCGATCGGAGCGAAACGCGTCTGACGAGAGTATCGCTCGAAATGGGTGTCGGAGGAAATCATCTGCTATCGGCCGTTCAGTGCGAACTGACCACGCCACGCATGCTCACCATCGGCGTGGAGGGTCACTAAAACATCGTACACGAAAGGTTGTTCCGCTCTCCAATAGCACGGTTCGAGAATCTCGCACTCGGCCGAGTTTGGTTCTGAAGTGGGACGAAGAGCGAAGGTTGCGGGAAGGGTCGATTGGCCCGCGCAGCGCGGACCGCGAATTGAGCCGCTGATTGAACCGCTCGGCCCAATTGCCTTCAATTGCAATTTTGCGGCGTAGTCCGTTGCCTCCAGCAGCGTGATTTCAACATTCGTAATCATGCTTCACTCGCCGAACTCGGCAATCGCAGCGGCGCGGCGGGCGAAGGCTTGGGCCAGCACGCGGCCGGTGGGGGTGTCGAGCGTCGCAATCTGCTCCGGGGTGCCGGCGCCGACCACTTGGCCCCCTTGCTCCGCGGCGCCAGGGCCCAGGTCGATGATCCAGTCCGCCGCCATGAGCAGTTGGACGTTGTGTTCCACGATGATCAGCGAGTGGCCGACCTCCAAGAGCGCTCCGAAACACTCGATGAGTTGTTCGACATCCGAATAGTGCAGCCCAGTAGTCGGTTCATCCATCACGAACAGCGTGCGGCCTGACTCCTTCACCGCTAGGTGCGCCGCCAGTTTTAGTCGCTGCGATTCGCCACCGGAGAGCGTGTTGGCGGGCTGGCCGATTTGCAGATAGTCGAGGCCCACATCCAAGAGCGGTTTCAGCCGCGACTGCACTTTCTGCTGGCCGCGGAAGAACCGGAACGCTTCTTGGACGGTCATCTCCAGCACTTCGCTGATATCCCGCCCGCGGTACTTCACCTCCAGCACTTCGCGCCGATAGCGTCGGCCATCGCACTCGCGGCAGCGCATGAAGACGTCGGCCAGGAACTGCATATCGATCTCAATATGCCCGGCACCTTGGCACGCTTCGCACCGGCCCCCATCCACGTTGAAGCTGAAATGGCTCGCCTTGAGCCCGCGAATCGCCGCTTCCGGTTGCTCGGCGAAGACCGTCCGCAGCGGATCGAACGCTTTGATGTAGGTAACTGGGTTCGACCGCGGCGACCGGCCGATTGGCTGCTGATCGACCAGCACCACCTGATCGACCTGTGTGGCGCCGAGCAGTTTGCTATGCGGCAGCGGCGTGGCAGAACCGTTCGGTTCGCCTTCGCGATGGAGTTGCCTGGCGAGCGCTGGGTACAGCGTCTTCAGCACGAGACTACTTTTGCCGGCGCCGCTGACGCCAGAGATCACGCATAGCGTACCGAGGGGGAACTCGACATCCAGTTCATGCAAATTGTTGCCGCTGGCCGCCGTGAGCAGCAGACTGCCGTGCGCCGGGCGTCGGGTGGCGGCCAGTGCTCGACCACGGCGGCCAGAGAGCCAATCGCCGGTGCGACTACCGGCCGCGCTGAGGATTCCGGCGAGTGGACCTTGGTAGACGACTTCGCCCCCTTCGAGTCCTGCTTGCGGACCGAACTCCACCAACTCGTCGGCGGCGCGCAGAACTTCTTCTTCATGTTCAACCACCACCACGGTGTTGCCGCGGTCGCACAGCCGGCGCATGGCCGCGCCGAGCGCCGGCACGTCCGCCGCGTGCAGGCCGACCGAGGGTTCATCGAGGACGTAGAGCATATCGACAAGGTTCGAGCCCAGCGTCGAAGTCATCGCCACCCGCTGTGATTCGCCGGCGCTGAGCGTGCGCAGGGGGCGGTCAAGCGTGAGGTAGCCGAGGCCGACTTCGCACAGGTAGCTGAGCCGACGCTCGATTTCTTCCGCAACCCCGCCAAGTGCTTCCGAAAACTCGCTGCGTTGTTTGGCGATCCACTGCCGCGCGACGGCAACTTGCTGATGGCCCAACTCTGCCAAATTCTGCCCGCCGACGCGCACCGCCAGCGCCGCCGGGCCCAGCCGGTCGCCGTTGCAACTGGGGCAGGTGCGATAGCTCCGCCACCGGCTCAAAAATACCCGCAAGTGCATTTTGTACTTGCGGCGTTCGAGCCACGCGAAGAAGCCGTTCAGGCCGCCGAAGTCCCGCGCGGGGACGCCGTCCACCACTTTGCGCCATTCTTCGGCCGACAGTTCCGCGACAGGCACGTCCACGCGAATTTGCTCTGCCTTGGCGAGTGCGAGCAGTTCTTCCAGCTCGTGTGCGTAGGCCGGCGTGTTCCACGGGGCGACGGCGCCGCCACGCAGCGATTTGGTCTTGTCAGGCACCACCAAATCCCAATCGGTCTCGATGACGCTGCCAAACCCTTCGCACTGTGGACACGCGCCCAGGGGACTGTTGAAGTTGAAGAGCTCCGTTTCGGGCGGCAGGAACTCGCGCGCGCATGAGTCGCACTGCAAATTACGGCTGAAGCGGAGACAGCTCCACGAGCGGCCATCAATGGTGACGCGTCCGTTAACCGACTCCGATTCAATCCACGCAACGCAGTGGCCGCCCCCCGTTTCGAGCGCCGTCTCCACGCTCTCTTCTAATCGTCCCGGTTCGCTTTGTCCCGCGGTGAGGCGATCGAGCACAATCGCCAGCGGACCGACGGGCGCCGCGGCGACGAGTTCGGGGCTGAGCCGTTCGACCTTGTCGGCGACGATGCCGCGCACGTAGCCCAGCTCCATCAGCTCGGCGCCCCAATCGATGCGCGGCCGATCAGCGGGGCACACCGTTTCGAACCCCAGCATGATTCGCGCACCGGCCGGCGCTGCGTTCATCTCGGTGACGATGCTCTCGGCCGAGTCACAGCGCACCACCACATCACATTGCGGGCACACCACTTCGCCGGCGTTCGCCCACAGCACACGTAAGTGATCGGCGATTTCGGTGGCGGTGGCGACGGTCGCGCGGTTGCTCCGGCTGGCGTTCTTGTGCGTGACCGCAATCGCCGGGGGCAGGCCATCGATCCGCTCGACATCGGGCTTATCAAGCTGCTCCAAAAACTGCCGCGTATAGGGCGAAAAACTTTCGATATACCGCCGCTGGCCCTCGGCATACAGTGTGTCGATCGCCATGCTGGTCTTGCCACTGCCCGAGGCGCCGCAGAACACCACCATCTGCCCGCGGGGGATGTCGAGATCGACATCCCGCAAGTTGTGCGTGGCCGCCTTGCGAACGGAGATCACGTCGCCGATCGGTTTTGCGGACTTCTTCGGCACGGTGCAGACTCAGGGGGGCGACGTGGAAACATGGGGGCGAATCCCGTAGGATACTCTGTTTCCAATTACGGCGTTAGCCGGCGGCGTTCCGCAGCCAATTTTCACCGTGCTGGACGTTGAAACTCGAGTGTCAAAAGTACCCGCGGAACGCGGGCGGCTAACCATATCAATGCCAACCCCCGCGGAGCAAATCGAACAACTTCGCGATGAAATCCGCGAACACGATCGGCGCTATTATGCGCTCGCGGCGCCGACGATTACGGACCGCGAGTACGACCTGCTACTCAATCAGTTGAAGCAGCTCGAGTCGGCGCATCCGGAGCTCATCACGCCCGACAGCCCGACGCAGCGCGTGGGGGAGCGGCCGATCGAGAGTCTGACCAACTATCGGCATCTGGCGCCGATGATGTCGATCGACAACACCTTTAGCCGCGAAGATCTCTTGGAGTACGGCGCCCGTATCGCGAAGCTGTTGCCGGGCGAAGAGATCGAGTGGGTGGTGGAGCTGAAGATCGACGGGGCGGCGCTCTCGCTGACTTATGAGAATGGCCGGTTGGTGCGCGGCGCCACACGCGGCGATGGCGCCGTGGGGGACGACATCACGCATAATGCCCGCACGCTGGGGGGCGTGCCGCTGCGGCTGCATGGCAGCGGGTGGCCCGCGCTGGTGGAAGTGCGCGGCGAAGCGTACATGCTCAACTCGGATCTCGTGACGCTCAACGCCCAGCGGCAAGCGGCGGGCGAAGCAACCTACGCCAACACGCGGAATCTCACCTCGGGCACGATTAAACTGCTCGATCCGCGGGCGTGTGCGGATCGCAAGATTCGCTTCTTCTGCCATGGGCTTGGCTTCGCCGAAGGTTTCGCATGTGAAACCTATAGCGACTATCTGCAGAAGGCCGCGGAGTGGGGGTTGCCGACACCGCCGTGGACCAAGATGCTGCCGAACATGCCGGCGGGCGCCGATTACTGCGAGGAACTCATCGGCCGCTTGCACGAGCTCGATTTCGAAGTCGATGGCCTGGTGCTAAAGGTGAACCGCTTCGAGCAGCGGCAGCGGTTGGGCGCCACAAGCAAGAGCCCACGTTGGCTCATCGCGTACAAGTTTGAAAAGTACGAAGCGGTGACCACGGTGCGGGAGATCATCGTCAGCGTCGGCAAGAGTGGCGCTGTGACGCCGACGGCGGAGCTAGTACCCGTGGAAATCGCCGGCACCACGGTTAGCCGGGCGAGTTTGCACAATATCGAAGAGATCGCCCGTAAGGATGTGCGCGTCGGCGATACCGTGGTCGTCGAAAAGGCGGGCAAGATCATTCCTCATATCGTCCGAACAGAACTCCACCTGCGGCCCCAAGATTCGCAGCCATTCATCTACCCCACGCACTGCCCCGAGTGCGGCACGGAGTTGGTGAAGGACGAGGAGGGCGTGTATGTGCGCTGTCCCTCCTTCAACTGCCCCGCGCAAGTGGAAGAACGCCTGCTCTACTTCGCCAGCCGCAGCGCGATGGACATTGAAGGACTCGGCGAGAAGCTGGCCCATCAACTCGTGACCGCGAAGCTGGTGACCACCTGCGCCGATGTGTACCGCCTGACAACCGAACAACTGCAATCGCTCGAGCGGATGGGCCAGAAGTCGGCTGACAAATTGATCGCCGCGATCGAGGGGAGCAAATCGCGCGGCCTCGCACGGCTGCTCAACGCATTATCGATTCGCCACGTCGGCGCCCGCGTCGCGACAATTCTGGCCGAGCACTTTGGTTCGCTCGACCGCCTGCGGGCCGCCACGGAAGACGAACTCTCCCAGGTGAACGAAGTGGGCCCGGTGATTGCGGCGAGCGTGGCGCAGTTCCTCGCCGCACCGGAGAACCAAAATTTGCTCGACGAACTGGTCGCTCTCGGTCTGGATGTTACGCAGCCCCAGCCTGCCGGGGCCCGAGCGGACGGGGTCTTTTCCGGCAAGTCAGTTGTGGTGACCGGCACGCTGGAAAAATTCACTCGCGAGCAGATTGAAGCCCTCATCGAGCAGCACGGCGGCCGGGCGGCCAGCAGCATTTCGAAGTCGACCAGTTTCTTGGTGGCGGGCGAAAAAGCGGGCACAAAGCTCGAAAAAGCCCAGAAACTGGGGGTGCCAGTGCTCACCGAGTTGGAGTTTAGCGCGTTATTACCGCCAGAAACGCAATAGCCGGCCACGCCGGATCGCGTGGCGGTCCGGCTAGCGGACGCACCGAAAATGGTTGGAAACTCGAAGCCGGGCGATTATTCTAAAGAGACCCTGGAATAACCTCCCCGGCTGCCGACGAACGTTGCGGCAGTGGTTCTGCGACTTTCGCTCACCCCCTACTCCGGCTCCAACTGTCCCGATGTCGATCATGAAACTTTCCACTAGTGTCGCACTCTGCTTGGCTTTCGCCTGCTCCACAACCGTTCGTGCGGACCGGTTCGCGACCGCGGCACGTGCGGCAGCCGCCCGCCAAGCGATGGCGGGCTCCCCGGCAGCCGACGTGTTCGACGCTGCGCAGCGCGGCGACATCGATTTGCGCTTCATCGGCAAGAACGATCACGAAGGTCGCATCATCATTAAGAACAACACCGGCCGCGAACTGGTGGTGAGGATTCCGGACGCCTTCGCGGGTGTTCCGCTTGCGCAGTTCGGCGGCGGTGGTGGCGGGGGTGGCTTCGGCGGTGGCGGGGGTGGCGGCGGTATGGGCGGCGGTGGCGGTGGCCAGCAAAGCCTCGGAGGTGGTGGTGGTGGCATGGGCGGCATGGGAGGTGGTGGCATGGGCGGCGGCGGCGGTGCATTCAGCATCCCGCCGGAGAAGGTCCAGAAGATCGACGTGCCGATGCTCTGCCTCGATCACGGCAAGCGCGATCCCTCGTCCAGCAAACCCTACAAGATGGTGCCGGCCGAGGAGCACGTTGAACGCCCCGAGGTGATTGAACTGATGGCCGCTTTCGGCCGTGGCGAACTGAAGCATAGCGCTGCCCAAGCCGCCGTGTGGCATTTGAACAACGATGTCTCGTGGGAAGAACTAGCCGCCAAGCAAACGGGCACCTCCCGCAGCCTCACGCGCGAGCCGTATTTCAGCCGCGAAGATTTGCAGATTGGCCTCGCCTACGCCACCGAAGCGCGCCGCCTGGCTGAGGAGAAAGCCAAACAGTCGCGAGAAAGCATGAGCGACGAAGGCCACGAAGAAGTGGAAGAAGAGAAGGACGCAGAAGAAGACGCGTACACGACTCCTGTGCAGAAGGGAGTTAAGCACGAAGAAGAGTAGCGTCCGTAGGTAAGGCTCTTCAGCCTGACTGGCGCTGAAATAACCTCAACGCATTGTCAAACCGCACTCAAGTCAGGCTTGAAAGCCTAACCTACGCCGCAGTTGCTAGTGGTTCGCGGCGCAACTCCGCCAGCAGGCCGCGGATTTCTTCGTGCAGTTCGTCGCGTTCCGCTTGCCAGCGCGATTCGAGTCGCTCGTAGTGGACCTGCTGGCGATCGAGCTCTTGCTCGCGGGCGACCAGCCGAGTCGCCAGTTCTGAAAAGTCCTGGTTGCGCCGCTCGGCCCATGCTTGCAGCTCATCGCGATGTTTGCGGAGCTGTTCGTACTGCGCGGCGACTTCGCTAGCCGCGGCGCGCAGTTCCGAGCGGCGTTCGGTCAGATCGCTGAGCATTTGCTGGTACTGATCGGCCAGCTTCGCGCGCACTTGGGCGATCGAGCGCGTCAATGTCGCCGGCGCCAACACACCGGTAAGCTGCGCCCATGTCTCTTCGGTGGCGAGCCGCATTTCTAAGACTTCACGCTGCGTAGTTTGCAGCTCGAAGTGCATGCGGTCGAGCGATTCGGCCCGCTGTTCGAGTTCCGATTCCCGCCGCGAAAGTTGATCCGATTGTAGTTTGAACTCCGCTTGCTGCTTGGCGGCGTCAGCGTGCAGCGCTTGGCGGCTGCGCAAGATCTCTGCATCCTGCTCGCGGCGGATTGTGTCGAGCGCTTGGCGTTCCGCGGCGAGTTTCGTTTGATTCTCGGCCAAGAGCGCTTCGGCTTCATCGAGATAGCGCGTGCGGGCGGCGAATTGCGCCTGCTCCTCCTGCAATTTCGCCATCAGTTGCTCGGAGACACCCAGCCGCTCGAATCGCTTGAGCGCGGTTTCGATCTCCTGTTGCCGAATCACCAATTGCAGTTCGCGACCGTTGACGCTCGCGGCGGTCTCGTCGAGCTCATCCCGCTGCTGATCGAGCTTCCCTTGCCACACTTGCAGCTCGCGCTCGCGGCGAGCGAGTTGTGCTTTCTGTTCGGCAAGCCATTCTTCGCGTTCGCGCAATTGCGATTCGCGCGCTGAGTTAGGCGACTTAGCTTCTGGCGCCGACTTCTGCGGGGGAGCAAGGGCCTTGTCAGCGGTTTCGAGCGCCGCTTCGCGGTCCTCCAGTTCCCGCCGCTGCTCGTCGATCCACATCCGCGCCGCACGGAGCTTGCTTTCGAGGTCCGCTTCTTGGCTATCGAGCAGAGCGGCCCGGCGATCAAGGTCCGCCTGCTGCCGAGCAAGCCGATCGGCAAGGTCGGCCGCCTGGCCTTCGATGGGATTCATGGCCAACAGATCGAGGCCCTGCCGGTCATCGACGTCAGCAAAGGCCGTAGCGGCGATCACCTTCCGCTTGGCTGCTGCGCTCTTGCGAACGGCGTGCGGGCCGTCGATACGCGCATCGGGGCGGGCATCGGGCCGTTCGTCGCCATCGGTGAGTTTCGCCATGTTAGCCGCGTCCGTGCTAGCAGTTACATCGAGTCGATTGACGCTAGCAGAAAATTCGCGCCAATCGTTACAGTCTTCCACAGTCGGCATCGGAAGAACTACCGATGAACTTGAAGCAAAGTTGGTCGGGCCCCGGAGGGCGGGCGAAATATGGCTGAAAAAGCGGCCATTCGGCGGCGGGTGATCTCAAAGCAGTTTGATTGGTAGAATCGATCAGTCCTGTGCGGACCGCGAGTCGGTCCGGCTAGCACTCAGCCCCTAGCCCCCAGCCACTCCCTTGATTGCAAAGCTTGCTCTCGAAGATGGAACCGTATTCACCGGCGCCTCAATCGGCGCGGCCGGCGAGGTGGACGGCGAGGTCTGCTTCAATACTTCAATGACGGGGTATCAGGAGATTCTCACCGACCCCAGCTACTGCGGGCAGATCGTCACCATGACCTACCCCCAAATTGGCAACTACGGGGTGAATTCCGAGGATGTCGAAAGCGACCGGCCGCACCTGTCGGGGTTTGTGGTTCGGGAGCATAGCCGGATTCAAAGTAATTTTCGCTGCGAAGACGCGCTCAGCGCCTATCTCGAGCAGCACAACATCGTGGCGATTGAATCGATCGATACTCGGGCGCTTGTGCGGCGATTGCGCTCGACCGGCTCGATGCGCGGCGTGCTGAGCACTACCGATCTCGACGATGCGAGTCTTGTCGCGAAAGCAAAGGCTTCGCCCGGACTTGTGGGGCGCGATTTAGTGCGTGAAGTGACGCCGAGTAAGTCCTTCACGTGGGACAACACCCTCAGCCAGTGGACCACGCTCGATAGCCAGCAAAACAAACCCGCCAGCGACGCGCCACATGTGGTGGCGCTCGACTTCGGCATGAAGTGGAACATTCCGCGGCATCTGGTGAATATGGGAAGCCGCGTGACGATTGTCCCTGGCATGGCGACAGCCGCCGAGATTTTGGCGCACCAGCCAGATGGCATTTTTCTCTCGAACGGGCCCGGCGATCCCGAACCGCTCGAGTACGCCATCGGCACGATCCGTGACTTGCTCGGTCAGAAGCCGATCTTTGGCATCTGCTTGGGGCATCAACTGTTGTCGCTCGCCTCGGGCGCCAAGACGTTCAAACTGAAGTTCGGCCACCGCGGCGCCAATCATCCGGTGCAGGATTTGACCACGCAGGAAGTGGAGATCACGTCGCAAAACCACGGCTTCGCGGTCGACGCCGACACACTGCCGACCAATCTGGAAGTGACACACCTGAGCCTCAACGACCGCACGATCGAAGGGGTCCGCCGCCGCGACGTGCCAGCCTTTAGCGTGCAGTACCACCCCGAAGCCTCCGCCGGGCCGCACGATAGCCATTACTTGTTCGCCGAGTTTTGGCGGATGATGAACGCGTAGCCCTCTCCCTCCGGGAGAGGGAGAAAGACTCACGTTCGATAATCGGCATTCAGGCGCACATAATCGGCCGTCAGATCGGTCGTCCAGAAACGGGCCGATTCGGTTCCTTCGCCCAGGATGAGCACCAGCAGCGTGTCGCGGTTGTCACGGATCGACAGGCTGACCTGCTCCTCGTCGAACGCGACGGGCGTGCCTTGTTCATAGACCAACAGGCCATTGATGAGCAGGTCAACGTGTTCCGGATTGAACGGCACGCCTGCATAACCGGCGGCCGAGACGATGCGGCCCCAGTTGGGATCGGCGCCGTGGATGGCCGTTTTCACCAGTGGGCTATCGGCAATCGTCCGTCCGATTTTGAGCGCCTCTTGTCGTGTGCGACAGCCGTGGACTTCGACGGTGATCAGGTGCGTCGCCCCTTCGCCGTCCGCCGGGATCGATTGCGCGAGGTCTTCGCACACTTCCAGCAGCGTCGCCCGAAACGCGCTGAGCGCTTTACCTGTGACCGGTTCACCGCCGGCAGCGCCATTGGCCAGCAGCAGCACGGTGTCGTTGGTGCTCATGTGCCCGTCGACGCTGATGCAGTTGAACGACTCGACCACCGCATCGGCGAGCGCGGTTTGGGCATCGGCCGCGCTGATGGCAGCGTCGGTCATGATGACGCTCAGCATGGTGGCCATATTGGGACCAATCATCGCGGCGCCCTTGGCGATTCCGGTCACGCGAACCGCTCGGCCATCGAGCACGATCTCCCGGCTGCGAATTTTCGGCACGGTATCCGTCGTCATGATCCCGCGGGCAACGTCTTCCAAGGCCGCCGGAGTGTTTGCCAGCTTCGCCGCTGTCGCGATGGCGCCCTGTTTGATTTTTTCCATCGGCAGATGAGCGCCGATCACCCCGGTGCTGAGCACCAGCGTTTGCTTCGCGCTCGCGCCGCACGCCTCACCGGCGACAGCGGCCATTTCGGCCGCGTCACGGTCACCCCGGTCGCCTGTGCAGGCGTTTGCCACGCCGGAGTTCATCGCCACCACCCGGATATCGTTCGAAGGTGTGAGCGAGCGGTCGTACTTCACCGGCGCCGCGCACACCAGATTCTGCGTGTACACGCCCACTCCCACCGCCGGGCGATCCGAGACCAGCAGCGAGAAATCGAGCTTATTTGGATTCCGCTTCACACCCGTGTAAACACCGGCGCCCTGGAAGCCCTGCGGGAAATGATGTTCGTGGTCCATGAAAGTCGATGCTTAAAATTTTCACCACAGAGAGCACGGAGAGGAAGGAGAAAGAAGAATTGGTCATTTCGGCTTGGTCATTGATCTTTCTCTTCTCCGTGCTCTCTGTGCTCTCTGTGGTTAAATCTTATTCTATTAGGGTGAGAGCGCGGTCGTTTCAGGCCAGCCATACAACAAGTTAAAATTCTGCACCGCGGCGCCGGCAGCGCCTTTGATTAAGTTGTCGATTACACTCACCACCAGCACATGCCCGCGCACTCGACGGGCGGCGAGGTGGCAGCGGTTGGTGTAGGCGACGTCCCGCACGGTTGGCAATTGGTCGGTCACATGGACGAAGGGTTCGTGCTCGTAAAACTTGCGGAGCGTCGCGTTGAGTTCATCGGTGCTGACATCGCGCGTCGGCTCGGCGTAGCAGGTGCTCAGGATGCCGCGGGTCATCGGCACCAGATGCGGCGTGAAAACTACTGCGACCGGCTGCGGGCTAAAATCCGACAGCGTCTGATCGATCTCCGGCATATGCCGATGCGAACCAACGCCGTAGGCCGAAAAGTTTTCGTTCGCTTCCGGATAATGCAGGTGCGGTTTGGGATCGCGGCCGGCGCCGCTCACGCCGCTTTTGCTATCGATGACAATCGGCTCGGGCGCTATCATCCCCGCCTTCAGCAGCGGCGCAAGCGCGAGCGCCGCCGAAGTCGGATAGCACCCCGGATTCGCCACCAGCGTGGCGCCCCGAATCTGTTCGCGATACAGTTCCGGCAAGCCGTAGACAGCCGTCTTGAGTCGCGTGGGATCAGGATGCTTGTGCGCGTACCATTGCTGGTAAACGTCGGCGTCGCGCAGCCGATAGTCGGCGCTCAGGTCGATTACCTTCACGCCCAGCGGCAACAGTTGAGCGCACATCTCGGCGCTCGCCGCGTGTGGCAAACAGCTAAACACGCACTCGGCCCGCTCGGCGATTTGCACAGGCGTGAGGTTTTCCAGCGGCAGGTCGATCACGCCCGTAAGTGACGGATGCACGGTCGAAATCGGCGTCCGCTCCGTTTGCCGAGAAACCAGCGCCGAAATCTGCGCGTGCGGATGCCGGGCGAGCAGTTTCAAAAGCTCCAGCCCGGTGTAGCCAGAGGCGCCGATGATTGCGGTGCGGATCATGCGGATAGTGTAATCGCAAGCGATTGGAGAGGGGAGTCCGGAGTCGAGAAGAAAGCGCGCAAAACTAGCTTCCGCCGTCAACGGATCAACCGCTCCTCAATAATCCGCAGAATACCCCGCGCCACGTCCTCTTTCGGGCCGGCGATGCGTTCGATCACTTCGCTATCAGGATCGAGCACTTCGACGTCGTTCTCCAGGCTGTGCATCGCTTCGGTTCCGTTCGAGACCATCAGGTCGCAGCACTTGCGTTCCGCTTTGGCGAGGGCCCGCAGGCGGCGGTCTTCGGTTTCAAGGGCGAAACCCACCACCCAGCGGTCCCCTTTCCCATGGCCAAGCGTTGAGACCACGTCTGGGGTTTCGACCAGCTCTAAGAGCAAAGGTTCACCGGTCTTCGCGATTTTCGACGACGCCACCTGCTGCGGCCGGTAGTCGCACGGGGCGGCGGCGCCGATCAGTCCGTCGCATCGCTCGAAGGCCATCGTGGCGGCGTGGAGCATTTCTTCGGTTGAAACAACCGAGATGATCTCCGCCTCGGCCGGGTACTCCACCTGCACGGGGCCGGTGACAATCACCACTTCGTGCCCCGCTTCGATGGCGGCTTCAGCGAGCGCCTTGCCCATGCGGCCACTCGAGGCGTTGGTCAAGTACCGCACGGGGTCGAGGTACTGCCGCGTGGGGCCAGAGGTAATCAGGATGCGGGCCATGGGAGGCGATGCTCCTTACAAACGTCGGCGATAGCGCTCGAGATGTCCGCCGGTTCCGCCATTCGGCCGGCGCCCGCTTCGCGACAACTCAGCCAACCGCTGCCGGGCGGGATGATCGTCACGCCGTCTCCGCGCAGCGTTTCCACATTCCGCTGCACGGCGGGTTTGGCCCACATCTCGGCGTTCATCGCGGGGGCGACCAAGAGCTGGCCGGTGAACGAGAGCACGAGCGTGCTCAAGAGGTCATCCGCTAAGCCGCAAGCGGCTTTTGCAAGAAAGTTCGCGGTCGCCGGAGCGACGAGCATTACCTGCGCGGCGCGGGCGAGCTCAATATGCGGGCCGAGTGGGTGATCGGCTTGATCGAATGTGCGAGTGAGCACGCGCTTGCCGGTGAGCGCCGCGAAAGTGGCAGGGCCAACGAAGCGTTTGGCGTCGCGCGTCATCACCACTTGCACGTCCACGCCAAGCTGCACCAACTGGCTCACGAGCGCCGCCGTCTTGAAGGCGGCAACGCCGCCGGTGACGCCAACCAGAAGTCGCAGCGGATCGGGGGGGGACGTTGCCATAGGAACTTGAGCGCCGTTACTGGCGCGCCGTGCGGACGGTTTATCCGCGGCTCAAACTGCCCACTGGCTAATCTCTCAGCCGTCCAGATCAAAATCCATCGGGCCGCTCATCGGGGGCAAGTCGCCGCTGATGCGGAGCTCGTTGGCGGCGTCGAGGTAAATCTTGTCCTGCAAGATCTCCTGCACGACGATTTCCATCTTCACTTTGCTGTCCGTATCCACCAGCGGGCGGGCGCCGCCGTTGAGCGCCACCAGCCGCTTTTGAATGAGGGTCGACAGCTTAAACCGGCCGCCCACCTTGTTGACAATTCCTTCTTCCTTCAGCGCGTCGATCATGCCTGCATCCCGTGGTCCGAAAGTATGGTTTGAATGGCGGTAACCGCGTCGTCCACGCGGTCATTCACCACTTGGTGCGTGTAGAGTTGTCGCCGGTCGAGTTCATGGCGGGCCACTTCCAGCCGCCGCGCGATGCCCGCCTCGTCCTCGGTGCCGCGCTGCCGCAACCGGCGCTCAAGTTCTTCTGTCGTTGACGGGGCAATGAAGATCGTCACCGCCTGGGGGAACGCTTCGAGCACCCGTTCTGCCCCGTCGACATCAATCTCTAGGATAACCCAAATCCCCTGCTGGAGGCTAGGTAGCACCTCGCTGCGGAGCGTGCCGTACCAGTGCCCGCGGCCGAAAACCTCGACACATTCGAGAAAATCACCTGCCTCACGCCGCGCGGCAAACTCCTGCGGGGTGAGGAAATGGTAGTGCTCGCCGGGGATTTCGCCGGGTCGGGGCCCGCGGGTGGTGGCCGAAACGCTCAGCCGCAAGCGGCCGTGAGACTCGTCGATCAGCCGGCGCACGATGGTGGATTTCCCGACGCCGGAGGGGCCAGAGAGGATCACCAACTTTCCAGGCGAAGAAGACATGCTTTGGGAATGCGGATGTCGGAATGCGGAATGCGGATTCACTCATTCCGCATTCCGCACTCCGCATTCCGCAATCTCTTCACTCCACGTTCTGCACTTGCTCGCGAATCCGCTCGAGCGCGGTTTTCATTTCCACCACGCGGCGGGAAATTTCGGTGTCGTTTGCTTTGGAGCCGATCGTGTTCACCTCGCGGCCCATTTCTTGCGCGATGAACTCCAGCTTGCGGCCGCTGCTTTCCGGCAGCGCGATCGCGGCCAGAAATTGCTCGATGTGGCTCCGCAACCGGACAATTTCTTCGGAGATGTCGCAGCGATCGGCGAAGAGGGCCACTTCGCGGACCAAATCGCCGGGCTCTAATCCAGTGCTGAACTTCTCGAGCGCACGGGTGACCCGCTCGTGAAGTTTATCGCGATAGTTACTGACTACCTCCGGCGCTCGCTCGGCAACGCCGGCAAGTTCGGTGGCGATGACTTCACATTGGTTCGCGAGATCGGCGGCCAGGGCTTCGCCTTCTTTCGCGCGCATCGCGGTTAGGCGTTCAGTCGCAGCATTCAGCGCTTCCGAAACGGCTGGCCAATCGCGCTCGATATCGGCTTCGGCAGCGTCCGGCATCTGCACCACACCGGGAAGCATCAGCAGCGATTCCACCCGCACTTCGCTCGCAAGTTTAACGAGTTGACGGCGGTAGCCTTCTAGCACGTCGAGATTCACATGAAAGTCATCCGCCGCCGCGTGGCGATTCACTTTCAGGTTCACCTGCACGGAACCCCGCCGCACGCTATCGCGCAGCACTGCTTCGATCTGCGGTTCGAGCTGGCTGTAGCCATCGGTGCAGCGATAGTTGGTTTTCAGATGGCGCCCGTTGATGGTGCGCACCTCCACCACGACGGCGATGGAGTCCGATTCGCTTCGCCCTTCGCCGAAGCCGGTCATACTGAGGAGCACGGCGGGTTCCTTAACCTTCCGGCTTGGGTTCGACAGGCGTCGCGGGGGCGGCTGACTCAGCAGGATCCGTTGCCGTTTCTGCGGGAGCTTCTGCCGCCGGCGCTGTTTCGGTCGCGGGCTTGGCGTCGGCGTCGGTGGTTTCCTTCTTTGCATCGGCGGCCGCTTCTTGCGAAGCATTCACCAACGCGGCATCACCGGTGCCGAGGGCATCCGGCCGGCTCTTCGCCCAGTACGAAGCGGCGAGGCAAGTGAGAATCCACACCGCGGCGGTGTAAATGGTGAACCGCGTGAAGGCGTCACCTGCCTTGGCGCCGAAGGCGCTCGATCCACCCGGTCCGCCAAGCGCGCCAGCCAACCCGCCGCCGCGACCCCGTTGCACCAGGATCAGCAGGATCATGAAAATCGCCAACACGCTCAGCATGAACGCAAAGAAAAAACCCATTCGATTAACCCACCCATTCAGGTTTGTTGTGCACTAGTCGTCGCCACCGGATCGCCAGTTTCGGCCCGTCTCCGGAGAACGGCTGGCCTACGCTCCCGCCGCAATCCCCAAAAAGTCACCCGCCTTCAAACTCGCCCCACCCACTAAGGCGCCGTTAACGTTCGGCTGCCCCAGCAGTTCGGCCGCGTTCGACGGCTTCACCGACCCGCCGTACAAAATGCGAACCTGGCCCGCGACCGCCGCATTGTACCGCGAAGTGAGCAATTGCCGAAGATCAGCATGAACCTTTTCCGCCTGCTCCGGCGTGGCGACTTTGCCCGTGCCGATGGCCCAGACCGGTTCGTAGGCAATCACCAGCTTGGTCACTTGCTCGGCCGTGACGCCGGCTAGCGAACCCTCGAACTGCTTCTTCACCACGGCCTGTGTTTGCCCCGCTTCGCGTTCGGCCAGCAGTTCGCCGACGCAGACAATGGGCGTTAGCCCGGCGGCGAGCGCGGCGTGCGTCTTCTTGTTCACATCGGCGTCGGTCTCGCCCATGATGTTCCGCCGCTCGCTATGACCCAAGATCACAAACGTGGCGCCAGCGTCGGTGAGCATCGCCGCCGACGTTTCGCCGGTGAACGCGCCGTTCCCTTCGAAATACATGTTCTGGGCGCCGAGCGCGACGCTGGTGCCCTTTACTGCCTCAGCGACGGCCGACAGGTAAATTGTCGGTGGGCACACAAGCAAATCGGCGCCCTTAATTGCCGCCGCCCCTTCAACCACCCCCTTCGCCAGCGCAATCGCTTCCGCGCGGGTGGTGTTCATCTTCCAGTTGCCAGCAATTAGTGGTCGCATAATTGTGTGTTCTTAAATCGGAGTATGGGTTATCCGCGGAGCGGTAACCCATCATGCAGTGAAAATAAACTCAACTCCGATGGGTTACCGCTAGGCGGATAACCCATCCTACAAAATTAGCCCCAAGTCTTGCCGACCGCTTGCGCCACCGCCTTCAGTTGCACCATCAGTGCCGCGTACTGATCGGGCAACAGCGCCTGCGGCCCGTCGGACATTGCTTCTTCCGGGCAGTTGTGAACTTCGATATGCACGCCATCCGCTCCCGCCGCGAGGCCGGCGAGCGCACACGACGGAATAATCTCCGGCCGACCGGTCGCGTGGCTGGGGTCCACGATAATCGGCAGGTGCGACAACTGATGCACCTGGGCGACCGCCGCCACATCGAACATGTTCCGGCAAGCGCTATCAAAACCTTTCACGCCGCGCTCGCAGAGCACGATGTTGCTGTTTCCCTGCGAGGCGATGTACTCCGCGCTCATCAGCAGGTCCTTCACCGTGGCCGCCATGCCGCGCTTCAGCAAAACCGGCTTGTTGGTCTTGCCGACTTCGGTCAGCAGCACGAAGTTTTGCATATTCCGGGCGCCAAGCTGCAGCATGTCCACATACTCGCACGCCAGCTCGACATGCCGAGGATCGACCACTTCGGTCACCACCGCGATCGAATGCTTCTTCCCCGCATCGCGCAGAATCTTGAGGCCCTCTTCGCCGAGCCCCTGAAACGCGTACGGACTGGTCCGCGGCTTATAAGCCCCGCCGCGCAACACGTTGGCGCCCGCCTTCTTCACCGCCCCGCCGATGGCATCCATCCGCTCCGCCGACTCGACCGCACAAGGCCCGGCGATCATGCCGACGTGCCCGCCGCCAAACCGCGCGAGCGTCGGCCCGGCGCCTACCGCCACGATCGAGGGCTGCGGATGCGCCGTCTTGCTGGTGAGCTTGTACTCCGGCATCACATTGACGGCCTGAGCGACGCCTGGGATGGCTTCCAGCGGTGTGGCGGCGATGCGGGCCTCATCGCCAATCACCCCAATCACGGTGCGGTACGTCCCGCGGCTAAGATGCGCCTTCAGCCCCAACGATTCAATCCGCTCGACCACATGCGCAATCTGCGGCTCAGTGATGCCTTCTTTGAGAATGATGATCATGGAAAAGTGGGCAGTCGGCAGAAGGCAGTGGCCAGTATTCAGTAAATGGATGTCCGGCGAGCGCCCTTCTCAGGCGATTTTGCCGAATCTCGTAGTATACCCCGCCAAGAACTCGCTCGGCAGGCCCCCCGCGAACCCCCTCCCGCGAGCCGCTGTCCTCTGTTACGCTGCGGTTCTACATCGCTCCCTTAGCTCAATTGGCAGAGCAACTGACTCTTAATCAGTAGGTTGTTGGTTCGATTCCAACAGGGAGCATTAAGATAAACCCTTGCCACAATTGCAGTTGTGGCAAGGGCTCAAGAGCAGAAGCCTTTCGAGAAGACCTCTGGTACACGCCCTAGTACACGCGTGCTGGGGACAAGGTCCTATCGAGAGGAAGTCTCATGTCCACGCAGCCGCGTGTGTGGTGGTGGTCCGCCAAGCAATACTGGGCCACTCAAATCGATGGCAAGCGAATCTGCTTGGCCAAAGGTCGTAAGAATAAACAGGTCGCCGAAGAGAAGCTGGCGCTGCTGCTCAAGGAACGTTCGCTGTTGGCGAGCGTCGATGGTCCCGTAAGTGTCGCCGGGCTCTGCGAAGAGTTCTTGGCGGACGCTCACAAGCATCTCGCTCCCAAGACCTACGAGAGCTATCGATACGCCTGCCAGATGTTCGTCGACCAATTTGGCGGCCGGTTGGCGCACTCGATAAAACCGCTCGACATTCGGCGATTCACCCAATCTCTGGAAGAACGGCTCAATGCGACCACGCAGGGCATCGTCCTGCGCTCGCTCCAACGGGCCTTCAACTGGGGAGTCGATGAGCAACTCATCCCGCCTCACGCTTTGGGCCGGATTCGCAAGCCGTCCGGCATTCGCCGCGATCGATTTGTCACGGATGCCGAGTTCCAGTCGATGCTGCGATCGACCGCGCCGCTCAACGGACACCATCATGGAGCCGAGTTTCGCCGCCTGCTGCTGGCGATGGATTGGACCATGTGCCGTCCAGGCGAACTGATCCGGTTGCAATGGTCCGACATTCATTGGGAGCAGAACGTCGCCCTGCTGGCCCAGCACAAGACACGGCGGGCGACCGGCAAACCGAAGATCATTCCCCTCGTGCCGAAAATGCGACGCCTGCTGGCGTGGCTGAAACAGCGAAAAAGCTCTCACTGTTGTTTCACCAATTCGCGGGGAGAACCGTGGACCGTCAATGCGATTGACCAGCGGCTCCAGCACATCCGACAACGCGCCGGACTCGATGGAAGCGTCGTCCCCTACACGCTCCGTCATCGAGCGGCAACGAACGCCATTCTGCGCACGGGAAATCTCAAGTTGACGAGTCAGTTGTTGGGACATACTTCGGTCGCCACCACTGAGCGCTACACGCACGTCGCGCAAGAACACTTGGTCAAATTCGCGGAGCTGGCACTCGGCTGACATCAAGGTGCCGGAAAGTTTCACTCGAAGTTCGTGCGGGGCGCGCGATCCGTCCTGATTTGGTTGGCCGGTGCGCTGAAACCTCACGGGCTGCGATGTACTCTTGGAGATGTGCTTCCGTCAAGCGAATCGCGCCCCTGGCGATGCGAATATGACTGAGACGGCCACTACGAATTTCGGCATAGACTAACGAGGGGCTGACGTGCAGCGCCTGAGAAGCATCCCGAACGGTCAGCAGTGGGGCAAGCATTGCGAGCTACCTTCCGCGACCGCGATCGTGCTGGATCGTCGCCGCGTGCTGTTTCATCGCTTGCGTTTCCTGATGGACCCGCCACACCTGTTCGGCTTGCTGAAGTTCGCCGCCATATACAAGCGGATAGTATTTGTCGACGTCGCGGCGAAAGAGGGTGCTGATGGCGTACAGTTCCGCCTTCGGTTTCTGCGCCCATTCAACCACCACGCCGAAGTAGGGCTGTGATTTTTCCGCGACATCGCGGAAGCCCTGAACCTTCGTGATCCGGCCATAGACGCCCGCTTCGTGCTCCGACTTTACCATCCGGCCGACGAGGGCCATCGCGTCGGCTTGAGTGTAGTCCGCTAACCCCGCCGAGCGATGCAGCCCATGCACTTCTAAAATCTCAATCTCGCTACCCATGATTCTTGTCCTCGACTGTCCGAAGTTCTGTGTTATTGGCGATCGCTCGTTTGATCGCCGCGATCAACACCGTCACGCTTGCCGCGTGCTGCTCGGTGGCGTCGCGTTCGTCGCCGGCGGTGTGCCGGGCAAGCCGAGCCAGTTCGCCCGCAAAGGCGTCGCTCGCTTCGAGAGCTTCCAAGTGGGCCCGCAACGCATCCCCGGTCAGCCGTACGCGCTCCAAAATCACTTGAAGCGTCGCCGCTTGGTCGGCAGCCTGACAACCGAGGATTTCGAGGACGCCGCGGCGGCGAGCCACGAACTGGAAGAACTCATCTTGGGGTGAGCGATCCCGATCCTTCGGCAAGAGGAGATACATCCGGGCAAGGGCGGCGGCGACCGCTTCGCCGGCGGGGATTGTTGCGGACATGCTTGTTATCTCCGGGGAAGAGTTAGCCGCGGCCTTGCTGGACGCTCTGATTGAATGCGCTTTTTGCGCGCCCGTTATAAGCGGCGAGTTCGGCGCGCATCTCCGCCAACATCGCCGCGACCGCTTGGTCCTTGCTGCTGGGGACCGGTTTGCTGATGCCCGGCGGGCGGTGGTCGAGAGCAGCGCTGTTTTTCTTGAGCTGCCCTTCGAGGCGCTCAATCTCCTTCTTCGAGGCGGGTTGTCTCTTCGCTTGGCGGCTCGGCGCCTCCGCGGTTGTCTGCCGCGGCGTGACCGCCGGGCCCTGATACTGGGCGGCGAGCTCCTGGCCGATCAGCGTCGCGAGACGCTGTTCCGACGAAATAAACTCCTGCTGCTGGCGGCGAGTTTCGGCCAGCGCTTGTTCTTGCTCGCGAGCCTTCGCGTCAAGCTTGGCCCGCGCATCTTGCACTTCGGCAATTTCCTCGCGATAGAGCTTGAGGCAGTCGCCGGCGGCGGCTACTGAGTCTTCGTTCATGGTTAGATTCTCCCAACAGTGCCTTCGCCAAAAATCCAATCGATCGCGGCGACAATCGCCGGTTCATCAAGCCGCCGAAACTCCAACCGAAAACTCGCCACGGCCCGCGTCCCCCCGGGCCCCATGCGATAGGCGGGAATGATCGTCGGGACGCCGTAGCGCTCGACGAACACACAGCCCAGGATCACGATGATCAGCGGGGCTCGTAGAGCCCGCAGCACGAGCCAGAAGGGGGAGACTAGGGCGACATCATCAAGTTGCTTGGGACGCATTGGAGTGGGCTCCTACGACGCCGCGTTATTCGTGGCGGTGATACGGATTGGGATCGAGCAGCTTCATCAGCTTCTTGGACGAGCGCGGGTCGATCGCGTCGCAGATGAAGACCGGGGAGTTTCTGAACCGGAGGATTTGCTTGGACTCGGGCAAAGTTCTCAGATCGAAGGCATCGGCGACTGGATGCTTTTTATAGTCACCCCGGAAGTCGGTCCGGGCTTGTTTGGGATCGACGCCGCGCGAGGCTTCTTGAACCATCTCTTCACCGATGAGTTCGACCAGCAACTTCAAATCCTCGTTCCCTCGAACGGCGCGGTGAATAATCGCGTCGGCATTATCACAAAGTTTGCGAAAACCTTCCTTGCCGTACACCATGACCCCCGCCGCGATTGACTGCCAAAAGCTCAGGATGCTGATTCCCGCACTGGGGTATAATTCCATCGCTTTGATCAGATTGCTCACCAGACCGACGCGTGCCGCTTCATCAATGACCACCAACACGGCCCGATTGTTCTTCACCCGCGCTGCCCCTTCGATCAAATTGCCGATGACCCACCTGGCCCACCCGGAGTGGCTTTCGATATACCGCGTTGGCACCAGGATGTAGACCGCACATTCACGCTTCTTCAAAAATTCGCCAGTGAGTTCGTCGCGACACACATGGCGGCCGAGTGACGATGCCGGCGAAAAAATCAAGAGTTCGTTGAGTAGCTCGCCGAGACCCCCTTCGTACTGGGGCCCGGCAGCGAGCTTGGTGCCCCAGACCTTATTCGCCATCCGGGCCAAGGCGCCCGACGCGAACGTGCTCACGCGGTATTTCGCAAACTGGTTGAGGAACTCCTCCCCTTCAAGCTGGGCGCGCTCCAGAATCGCCGGAAGCGTGACCGGCAAACCTTCGGAGAGAAGCCCTAGGATTTCCAGCACGCCACGATCGCGCGCCGCTTGTTTGAAAAACCTGACTTCGTCCTTGGCGTCGGGCGGGTCCGGGAGCAGGATCATCATTTTCGCCGCCGCGTCCGCCTCCAAATCAGGCGAGGTCGGATCGAGGTCGGAGAAACCTGTAAAGCCCGTGTCACGAATCTCCATCCCCAATTCCGCACTCATCTCCTTCACCCACGGACACAAAAAATAAACGTCCCGGTGGGCGTGCTCTCGTTGCGCCCGCGCCGTGCAAGCTCCGATTTCTCCCTTACAGTCGTAGATGACCTGACTGCCTCCCCACGAGTCGCCTGCGAACCGTTTGGCGGGGCGCCAAAGGATCAACGCCGCCATGATGGCTAAGGTCTTACCCACGCGACTGGGGGCGAAATAAACGAGCGAACTCTGGCCCGCATAACGCAGCGGCTTTCCATCGAGCGTCCCCAGCAGCCAGCCCGCGCTCACTAAGAGTCCCGCCTTCAACGCATCGGCGATGGTGCCCAGCCTTGCCACATGGAGCCCAGCTCGCTGATGGAAGCGCTTGCTCAGCCGCCGCAGATCGCAATAGAGATCGAGGCTCGGTAGCGACTTAATCAAGCAGGCGCCCCCCGCGAAGTACGCCAGAAGCACGCCGTAGCCGGCGAGGGCGAAGCCCTGCCGATGGTAGTTCATCGCCCACTCGGCACAGTAGAACCAGGCCGCGGCCTTGATCACCAGTTCGAGGCCGTGGATCATGCTCGGCGGGCGGACTGCCGGGGCGGGCTGGGTGCTAGAGTTCATCGTTGGCTCCCTGTCGCTCGACGTGCTCGACAATTGACTCCAGCGTCAGGGGCGATCCTTCTGACATCAGCTTGCGGATTCTGTCCGCGACCCATCCGCTCACCGCTTGCTTGAAGAACGTGTCTTCGACCTTGGCATCCGCTGCGTCCGGCAAGAGGGTCGCCATCTTCGCCTCGGCGTCCGCGACGACATCGCTTGAGTTCGGATCAAGGTCCCCGAACCCTGTGTAACCACTCTCAGGAAAATCGACCCCCAGTTCGGCGTTGCGTTCGCCGGACCAAGGCGACAGAACGTAACCGCGCCGCCCTGCGTCCGGTGCGGTGCGCAAAACCGCCGCCAATTCGACCTTGGCA
The DNA here is from genome assembly GCA_022841705.1 of Pirellulales bacterium. Classification (GTDB taxonomy): domain Bacteria; phylum Planctomycetota; class Planctomycetia; order Pirellulales; family Lacipirellulaceae. Next base: position 74,246 of record JALHQZ010000001.1, on the reverse strand, counting down.
TCATAGACGACGAGGCTGCCCGGCCAGTTATCGCCGCGACTCATGCTTGACCGCTTCTCAGCTCCGGCGGGTTGTGAATTAGTGTTCATCGTCAAAATCTCCGTACTTGTTGGCTGTGGTCCGGTTCGCCGTCGCTCGCCGTCGTGGTTGTTCTTTCTCTACCGCCCCTCCCGTCCCCTTCAGCAATGCGAGCCCTTCCGTGCGAAGCCGGAGCAGCACTTTCGTCGCCGCCTGCTTGTCCGCGGCCGAGAGATTCATCCGCTCGATTCGCAAGCAGTCGTTCGCGCATTGTTCGAACAGCTTGAGAATCGCGTCCGATTGATCCGCGACTTGCCCCACGACCGTCGCGCCGGCGTGGGCCGCCACCTCCCGAGCAACCGTCATTTTGGCCCGCGGAGTAATCGACGCGGTCCGCTTCTTCGCCGTCCGTTCCGCCAGCTTGGTTTTGAAGCCGAGGTTGGCGAAGGAGACCCGGTTTTCCGCTTTCAGCAGCTCCCACACGGTCCTCGGACTGAGCAGGAACCGCAGCACGCCGAGCCCGAACGCAGGACCGAAGTCGACGCCGCCGGAGACCCCCGGTTCGGCTCGATCGTCCAGCAGTTCGGGCAGATCGAGCCCGCGGGCGTCGCTGAGCTTCGGCCCGACGGCAAAGGTCGGCTCCGGCGAAAAAACTCGGACCATTGGTTTCCAAGGTTCCGTAACGGGCTGGACCATCGCAGGTTCCTTTCGGGCTAAGGGTTGATGGCGGCGGCGGCGATTCGCGACAACACATCCACGCCATCCTGGGTGAACCCGGCGCCCGCCCGCCCAAGTGCTTTGAGTTCTTCGTTCGCGACGCGATTTTCGCGGTTCGGATTGAAGGCGATGACGGTGCGGTGAGGATGCCCCGCCCGCCAGCTCTTGATGAGCGCCACCGTATCGGCGACGGCGTAAGCGCGCCCAAACGAGCGCGACTCTTCCCAAGCCGCATCAGTCGCCACCACCAACACTTGGCGGCGGGGAGTCGCGGAACTTCCGAAGGCGGCGATCGCTTTCTCGACCGCGACATGCGAGGCGACGAGGCCTCCTTTCATCGTCGCGTTGGTGAGAAACGACGTCACCTCGGCGAGGGACTTGCCGCCATCTTCGCTCGGCAGCTTGACCGCTTTCAGTTCCGAAAACTGATAGTCGCGGCGTTCATACAACAGGACCCCAATACGGACCTCGCTGCCAATCGCGGGGAGCACCGCCGAGAGCCCCGTGATCGCTTGTTTGAGCGGCTCGACGGCGGGACTCATTGAGCCCGAATTGTCCACGCAGAAAATGACTTCCACGCCATGCCGTTTGAGTTTGTCGATCGCGTCCTTGAGACCGTCGATATCGCCGGTCAGTTTGCCGATCGTCGTTTGGGCATTGCCGAGGGCGGCCCCCGCGGCGGCTGCTGCGCCCTGCGCCGTGATGGCTTCGCTTTGCCAATGGCCGACGGCAGTCTTGAGGCCATCGATATCACCGTTAAGTTTGCCGATCGTCGTTTGGGCGACGCCGAGGGCTTGCCCGGCTGCCGCTGCGGCGCCTTGCGCTTGGGCCGTCGCGGCCTTCCACTTCGCGACGATCGACAGCAGAAGGAACGTAATGACCAGTCCTAAGCAGACGACAATCTGCCACAGGTCGCTCATCATGCGGTCCAGCAGACCGCCCGAGTCGTGAGATTTACGGCTCATCGTTAGGATTCTCCCGTGATGACTTTTCAACGCCCCGCGATCGCGAGGTCGCCAGCAGTTGAAACCAAATTAGGACCAAGGTCCGTTGCCCGCGATTGACGAGCCAATCCGCCAATCGCGGGCAATCGGTCGCTGGGGAGCAACGCTACTCTTCCGCTGACGAGTCACCGAACAACCATTCTGCGTCCGGATTGACCGTCAGTGAGGCGAGAAACTTTAGCGTGTCGATTTCGTAGTCGGAGACGACGCCATCCTCATCAGCGTCGAGCTTCTCCAAGAGGACCGGGTACTCATCCACAGCCTCGACGAGGCGTTCGATTTCCAAGTCGCTCCGCTCCATCCGCCGCACCATAAAGCGGGGCTCTGCGGCCAGCTCGACGTTCTCACGCATCATTGCCTTCCGAGGAACAGCTTCCTTCTTCCTCAGAGGCCCACCGTCATCCCTCAGGATGTTTGGATCGCCCGTCGGCACACTTCCCTTCAGGCTCAGTGGATCGTCGTTGATCGCTATGAGGGCAGGACTTGCCTCGAGTCCGACGACCGCCGCTTCTAGCGCCGTCGGCGGCGTCTCAGCTGCTTTATCCGAGATGATCAAAAGAATGAGCAACACCCCGGTAAAAGCCCCGAGCATGGAGCTGACAAAAGCTCCCGCCAGATCGAAGAAGGATCGCCAAAACCAAAAACAGTCGTAGCGGGGCGTGACAATCACTTCCTCATGCGGCATCGTTGGCGAATTCGTAATCTCTTCTGACATCGCTACTGCTCCTTGGGAAAAAGGCCTTCTTCGTCCTCGAAGATCGAGAACGTCAACATCGCTTTGAGGTGGGTTTTGAACTTGTCGATGTCGTCGAACAAGATCGTGCTGAGATGGATCAGCAACAGGCCGCCGATGATGCCCCCAATCAGCGAGCTCCCGGCTGCCACGCCAATCTCCGGCAATAGTTGTGTAATCGCGGCTTCAACGCTCGCCCCTGGTTGCGAGAGCGAGCCCCCGAGCTTCTTCCCTGACATCAGCAAACCCCATAGCGTGAACACGCACCCCCAGGTGGTCATCGCCGAACCGAAGGCTCGAATCCGGCCAGCCCGTTGCTCCCACGTGGCGGCTTCCAGTTCTACCCACGCATCGCGGCACGCTTCACGGCGCCCGGCCGGAATCGTCCGCAGGAAAATCAGCCCCCGAAGGAGCGACGACGCTCGGCGGCCGATTCTTTCCGGCAGGGGAAAACCTTGCCGCAGATGGCGGACTCGCTCGGCGTCGGCGTAGTTTTCCTGCTCCATACGGCTGAATGCCCAGGTGACGCCAGCCGAGAAGAGCACCCAGACGGTGCCCAGGGCGAGCATCGTGGCTGTGACGAAGGCTTCCGACCGCTGGATGAAGACGCCGATGACGTTGACGCCGATCATCGCGGCGACCACGAAACACCACAGCAGGGTCGAGGCAAATGTTCCCGCTTTGAACGGGTTGTGGGGGACGGTAGCGGACATGACGTTCGGCTCCCGAGCTAAAGGGCTAGGTTGCGAGCGTCCGGTGCTCCTGGGGTTAATTTCGATCCGTCATCTTTTACGGTATCAAATGACACCGTAAAAGTCAATGCTCGTTTCTCACGAATTTTCTAAAAGAACAAGTTCGGGTCGGCTGGCTGCAAAGTAGAGCGGTTTCTCGGCTGAATCGGTGGAGTTCAGCAGAAACTTAACCGTGCCATCAGTCTCGCCTAGAGACAAATAACCCACCTTATCATAATGGGGTCCAATCCGTCGAAAGTGAATCGAAGCGTTAAAGTATGCGCTGAAATAGTTCATAGCTTCCACCGCCCGCTCTTTCTCCGTGTCAAGTAGTTGTTTCGTGTCACGGCCACGCTGAGGCGGCAACCCCCGCTCTTTCCGGGTTTTTTCTTGGTATTTCAGCCCCTCCCACCACTCGTTTACCTTCTCTACTGTCCCGACTGCCTTGGCGTGGCCAAACGCTTTTTTGTGGAACTCATCGGCCAAAGGGGTGCTTAACCGGACCGACAGCCGACGGCGGGCTTTGGCGTCCAGTTGCTGTGCCGAATTAAGGACGGCGATCTCGGCGGCTTCAGTCTCTGGTTGTGGCTCTTCTAATTCGACTGGCAGTGGTGATCCTGATCCTCGCTTTTTCGGCTGCTTACCGCCGGGTCTCTCCAGAGGCGGTTTTCGCCGAAGAGCAATGACTTCCTTCCAGGCCGGCGATTTATCGGTAATCCATCCCTTACTGTGGAAGAAATCGCCCACGGACGCAAGTAAATTCGTATCTCGTTGTCCTTGCAATTGAGAGAATAAGAGGCGCTCGATCCCGTTAACCTGGTTTATGAACCCGTCGTGAAACGGAAAACCCTTTTGATAATAGTTGGCCGCACTCAAGCTCTTCAAGGACTTTTCGACATCACCACGCTTGGCGTTGTACCAAGCTTTATAAAGATTGTAACGCCGCTTTAATTTGGGTTTATCGCCGACAATTTCTTGCATTCGATTAGCGTGCGTTGCAGCCAGCAGTTCATCCTTCGCGTCAATGGCTAATTCGCTTAAATAACTGTGCGCACGAAAGATGATCCCCATATGTGGGACATCACGCTCACGAGAAACAATTCGTTGAAAGAGATCACTAGCGGTGATCCTCCATCGCCACCCCTTCCGCCAAACGGCTTCAACCGCCTCCATTTCCGACCGAAGAAGCGACGCGCCAACCGCCAGATCGCAGAAATTGAGGCGCCAAATATTATCATTTGGAAGAAAACTATCAACAGCTTCAGAGATCAACCAAAATGAACGGGCGGCGCAATTATCGGAAACCCCAAATAAGCAATGCTCTTCAACATAGCCGTAGTAAGCTCCCGCAACTTTAGCAATCGATTCGCCGTCGTCATTCTCGACTGGGTAGGAGAACCTCTCCACGAATCTGCTAAAATCCTCGTCACCCCACTTTCCCGCCACGATGGATTTCACGTGGTCTGCTGGTGAAATTCCGTGGCGAGATACTTCGAGATTAACGGCAGATCCGACATCAATAACATCCGTCCACTCGCGATCTTCGGAAAACCAGTTCTTCGCAGGCATCTTGGGAAACCTTGCATACTCTTGTTGCGGCGAATTACCAACCTGAAGTTTCTTGATTACCAGTCTCAATGCGATACACTGCGAACATGATCGGCGATCGCGATACCGAATTGAAGCAAATGAAGAAAATCAATCTCGTTGATTTCCTCGCGGCTCGCGGTTTCGAGATTGACCCCCGCAAATCCTGGGCCTCTGGAAAAGTCATGGTTAAGGGGGACCTTAAATTAACGATCGGCCGAGGCCCGGATGGGAACTTTCTCTGGATCGGGGCCGCTGGAGCCGGCTCGATTTTTGATTACCTCCAAACCGTCGAGCGATTCTCCAATCTCGGCGAATGTCGCAAAGAGCTGCGGCCGTGGCTGACGCGGGCTGTCGGTGGCCCCCCTGCCGTCCGCCACGTCTCGGCGGCCCTTAAGCCTACCACACGGGACCAGTTCGGCGTCCAGGCCGCTTGGGCCGCGATGACGCCGATTCTTGACGGCGTTCACCCCTATCTGAATCAAGTCCGCGGCATCCCGCCGGAAATCCTCACCCTCCCCCTCCTTCACGATAAACTGCGAAGGGACGACACGCGAGGCTTTGGGAACGTGGTTTTCCCCCACACGGACGCCGAAGGGGAGATTTGCGGCTACATCGCCCTGAATCAGGGCTGGAAGGGTTTTGCCCCCGGGGGGACCAAAGCGCTCTTCCTGAGCTATCCTGGGCCCGAGGATCGCCGGTTGGTGGTCGCCGAGGGGGTGCTCGATGGGCTCTCGTACCTGAAACTCTTTGGACCTGAGAACGCCCGCATAGCCACCTTCGAGGGGACCATGAACCACCAGCAACCCGCCCTGCTCGCTGCGGCAATCAAAAGTTTGCCCCACGGCGAGGTTATCGCAGCCGTGGATAACGACGCCGGCGGGGATAAGTTCGCGGAACAACTCGCGGGCATTTTTCAAGAGGCGGGGCGAACCGACTTGCAATTTCGCCGGCATAGCCCCCGCATCCGCGGGCTCGATTGGAATGCCGAATTGACCCCGGGCCGCGGCCCATCGCCCGGCCTCAGTTACGGCTCGTAATTGATTGACAATCGCTGTAGAAATCGGCATTTTAGGCCCCTTCAATCACCAACCGAACGAAGGCCCGATTATGGGCCGGAATACGACCTACGAAGCGATTATCCTAAATTGCTTCGAGCACGAACGCCAAACCAAATGGAACCGAATTTCGATCGGCAATCTCAAGCCGGCCGATGATGGAAGCGGCTACGCCCTCGACATTACAAACGGGCTGGCGATCAGCGGCCGACTCATCATTCAGCCCGTGCAGCCCAAGCGCGAGAAGCCGGAAGCGGCGTAAGTCCGGCTCACCCGGAATGACGCCCGGCGCGGGCCGCAGGGCTGTTTTAGGCTCCGGGCCCAGCGGGGCCCTGCCCCGGTGGCCGGGAGGGGTTTCCAAGGTGGAGACCCGCCAGGGAAGGTTGAAGAAAGCTCCCTTTTTACGCTGATTTCCCACGGCAAAAAAACGTCATTCAGCATCTAAGCAGCCGCAGATTTTGCGGGGTTTGGCGGCGCCGACCCTCCCCATCGCCGACCATTCTGAACCAGGGTGGGGTTCAGCAGCAAACACCGTCGGAAGGAGCATCGTTGGAGGGGTGCGGGCAGTAGAGAATGAGGGGTGGGTGACGAAGAACAACGCGTCGCTCGAACACCGCCCGCCGGGCATCAGCAAACCGGTGCCGAGTAGCAAGGACGTCGCGGCGAACCTGTTGGCAGCGTCGTGGCGCTCGGGTGGCGCCTTAAAAAAGTTTTGCAAGCTAATGATTCAAAAAGCATTTTGCGGGGCAAAGGTCACCGAGAAGCGAGCCGATCCGCGAAACGGACCGGTGCGTTTCGCTTGTTGAGCGATCCGGCAGCTCGGCGACAAGCATTCCTGCGCCAGCAGGCGCCACGCTGGCCCCCTCGCCCGTCAATTTCGGTGGCGACATCTTGCCCAAAGCTGGCGCCAAGGAAGTGGCGAAGCACCTCCCTCAATGGGAGGAAATTGTGGCCAAGGGGTTAGGGAAAGAGCGTGGAGTCGATAAAAATTGAGGCGAGGATCGTGAGCGCTAGCTGAACTTGGCAATGCTCTCAAAATTGCTCAAGAGCCAATCACCACCCGCCACCACGGCTGAGCCAAAATCTCAGCCCGGGCCGCTTGCTTGGCATCGGCAACCGCCTTCGCCTGCTCAGCGGTCGCTACCTGCTCACGGTTGGCAATCCGCTCTTCGAGCTGTTTGATTGCCATTTGCCACTCCCCTCCTCCCGTGGTCCGGTGTTCGAGCAGCAACATCGCTTTGCTTTGAACTTCCTGGCTGAGCTTAAGCGCCTCTTGCAGGTGTTCAATCTGCTGCCGGTAGTGGGACCGTTCTCGCTCGCGCTCGGCGACTTCTTTTTCAAGCTGAGCCGCGAGATTGGTCAGGGCGGGTTGACCACCCTGCTCACTGGCTTGTCCCGCGTTGCGGATAGCGCTCCCCTCCTCCCGGCTAAAGTCGCAGGCGTCTCCATACACCCTGATGAGCTCCGAAGCATCAATGAGCTTGTTTCCCTGCCCATCGTCAGTCGCAGAAATCCTGCCGGAAGCAAGATGTTTGGCGATCGTCGTTCGGCTCTTGCCAGTGATGCGATTGGCGGCAGAAATCGAATACTTGGTCATGGTACGCAGGCTCCCTCCTCTGAGACATCACTCGCTGTACCGTATCACCGCCAACTCGCGCTGCGCAAGAGGTTTTTATGAGCAGCAATCGGGAGTGTTCAGCCGATTCGTGCAGCGATTGACCAGAACCCTGACCAGTGGCCAGCCCCCTGCTCACGGGGCAAACTACCAGCCGATCGGCGGATTGGTTGGCTTTTCCGCTAAAGATAATGTTGCGCTGAACAGCCCTGGTCAGGCGCAGGGAATTGCTCAGTGGTCATCACTGGTCAGCTTGCTGCTGTTCAGCACACTGCACAGTTCGGTTGAGCAGAGGGATGACCAGCCACAACGAGCGCGCTGGTCAACCACTTGGCTGCTCAATTCGCTGCTAACTGGTCACCACTGGGCAGGGGAAGGTTCGCATCCCAGCGTAGGAATTGCCGCTTACGATTCGGACTGGACAGCACTGGGCAGGTTTTGCGCGGTGACCAGTGGTCAGCAATGGACAGCGCCAAGGTGCGCAGATTCTTGTCGATAACTGGTCACAACTGCTGTACAGTGTTTGGGCGGCTGGTCGAATCGTGGCCAGCTAATCTCACCGGCGGCGCCTTCTGTGCGCGGCCACTTGTCCCACCTGCCAACCTTGAAGGAGAACGCCCCCCGAAAGAAGCACCCCAACAGAAAAAACCGCCGTTAGCGCGGCGGTTGTCTCTGGGAAGAGCGAAGCAATGTAGAAATCTTCATTCCCACTGTAGCGCTCTTCGACCCGCCATGCAATTCAAAAATGAATCGGCAGCGACTTTTTGCGCCATCGATTCAGGCGGGCGCTGATGAGGGAACGTGATATGCCGAATGCCAACACCGTCGATTATTGAGTATCCCGCTGAATTGAGACGAGGAGGGGGCCGCCCCGCATCGCCTGCTTCTCGGCAAGCCTTCGCCCAATGCGAAGATTTCACGGGTCTCGACGTGAGCGTCAACCGCTATGACCTGCTCTTGCTCGTGAAACGGGCAGGGAAGGCGGCCGGATTTACGCCCCGGATGATCCAACTGCTCGATTACTATCTCGCCTTTACCCGCGACTGTGATTGGGAGGAGGGGAGCCGTCCGATTGTTTTTCAATCGCTCGCCAAGACGGCGCTCGATCTCGGCGTCACCGAGCGCCAAATCCAAAATCTTGAGCAGCAGTTGTTTAAGGTGGGCGCCATCACTTGGAATGACAGTGGCAACCATCGCCGCTTCGGCCATCGCGATCCGCAGAGCGGACGCTTGCAGTTCGCCTATGGCGTGGACCTCACGCCGCTGGCCTACCTCAAGGAGGAACTGGAAACCAAGCTCCAGGAAAAGCAGCTGTTTGATCAGGCTTGGCTCGCCGCCAAACGACAGATCAGCTTCGAGCGCCGCCAAATCTGCGCGCTGCTTTTGGAGTTGCAAACCCGGAACGGGGAGGGGTCTCGTTGGGAAGCGGACTATGCTGCGCTCGCCGGTCGCATTCGCACCTATCAGAGCCTTGCCGCGTTGCGAGCGCTCTTGGCTCAGCATCAGGCGCTCCGCTCGGTCTTGTTGGCAGCAGTTGGCGCAGAGGAGGGGACGCTTCCCGCAAAACTGGTGACTCATCGTCCTTCGTCCCGGGACGCAAAAAACTTCGTCCCCAACAATTCTTCCACTCAAGAATTAACTGATAAATCAGTCTGTAGGCCGACGGCCAAAACAGGCTTTCAGGAAAGCGTAGTCGAACCTGCGGAGGAGGAGGGCGCCGCCAGCGCCAGTGGGCTCCCGCATGTTTCGCTGGCGCAGGTGCTGCACGTCGCCAGCGACCGCTTTCGGGCGGCGCTGCCGTACGAACCACGGCCCCTCAACTGGTCCGATGTCATCGATGCCGCTTGGTGCTTACGGTCCACCCTCGGAATCTCACAAGCGAGCTGGGGCGAGGGCTGCCACATCCTCGGCCGCGCCGGCGCCGCACTCTGCCTCCTGCTCACCGACCGCGCTCTCGACCGACCGGACAATCCGGTCCTTAAACCGGCCGCTTATTTTCGGGCGCTGGTGAAGCGGGCCGGGAAACACGAGTTGCGGCTGCATAACTCGGTTTACGGGCTGCTAGAACAGGCTGGGAGGGCTGAAGAGATTTTCGCATGCGCACCGGCGCCTGAGCACCTCGTCGGAAAATACGCGCCCAGATGGACAAATCCACAAAGAGTTTGAGGTCTCGATTTACGATGTTGACAGAAGGTAAGCACGCCGCGACGCCATCGGCCAGCCGAGCAGCCGCTTTGGTCACTCAGTGTCGGGCGGCCGGGCGTGGTAGAGAGACGAGGACGGTAGAGAAGGAAAGGCGGGGCGAAAAACCTTTCCTTCCGCCCGGCCAGGGTGGTAGAATGGGACGGAAAGGAATACTCCGATGGCTCCCTTCACCATTCCCGCTGACTTGATCGAACTCGCCACCGCGGTCGGCATCGCCGATCCGGTCAGGTATCTCCGGCAGCAGATCGGCATTGATGGCCAGGCGCAATCGCTGCCACGGATTTCGCTTACGCTCGGGACCAGGCTGGCCGAGAAAATCGCCCGCCGCACCGCCGAAATGGTCGAGCTCGCCGCGCAGGAGTCCTCATCGACGGCCGAGCAAAATTGCCGCCGCTTGAGCGCGTTGACGCAAGAACTCTTGCGCACCCTTCGCACGATTGCCGCGGAGCGGCAGGCCGAGGAGGGGCAGGGATGATGCAGAAAAGTCTTCCCTTCGGTTTTTGGGCGGTGGTATAATGGTCGGGAAAGGACCAACCGCCATGCAACTCACCATTGAGCTTCCTGACACCGACGCCGCGAAACTCCGCACCGCGGCGGCCGCGGCTGGCGTCTCGGTCCCCGAGTTCGCCGCCGCTTTACTCAAGGCGCAGCACGTCGCGGGCCCCCTCGCACCCACCTCGCCGCCGGAGAAACCGGCCCGGTCATTTTATGACGTGGTCATCGAAGAGGGCTTGCTCGAAGGGGGTGGCGATTATCCGGCCGACCTGCTGACCAATCCGAAATACATGGAGGACTTCGGCCGATGAGCCGCCGGGGACTGATTGACACCGGGCCGCTCGTGGCGCTGCGCAGTCCCAAGGATCAACATCGGAAGCGGGTCGTTGAGCTCCTGCCGCAAGTTCCCGAAGCGTTGTATACCTGCTGGCCGGTGCTGACCGAAGTGGCCCATTTTCTTAAGGCCGATCCAACCCAGTTCCCGCGACTCTTGAGCAGCGTCCAGAGCGGCAAAATCCAACTCTTGGAGTTCACCACCGCCGACATCGCGCCGATCAAACAACTCCTCACCCAGTACGCCGATAGTGACTTGGACTTCGCCGACGCCAGACTGATCCACTTGGCGAACCGCGAAGGGATCAAGGAAATCTTCACGGTCGATCCGGACGACTTTCGGTTCTACAAAGGCCCCGGCGGGCAAACGATCACCGTGATCGCGTAAAGGGCTGCGGGCCCATGGACGGGGCTGAAGAGACAGAGGGCAGCGCTCATTGGCGGCGACTCAGGCGCAGCGCAACGAGAACCGCAACCGACAGGACTAAGACGAAACTGGTCGGCTCGGGCACAGAAATTGGCCGGTCGAGCCGCACAAGCCACCCTTCTTCTTGACCATCTGGATTGAAGCCGTGACCAACGATGGCCTTACCGTCAGGGGAGATATCCCACGCTTCTGTTAACCGCCAATTCTGGATCGCGGCACCGAGGCCAAAGCGATGTTCCAGGACCAACGGCAACGACTCCATGCCGTATGTCTCGGTCCAGAGATAGGCGGCGCCCCCCACGCCTGGAGCATCGTAGGGGTAGGGCGCCGAACTGGCGCCAACGATGGCTTCGCCCGATTGCGTCGTTGCGAGGGCGTAGCTGAGTACGGGGTCAATGCTGTACGGACTAAAAGCTGACCCAGGCCCAATCGCCAGCATCCCGGTTGCAGCACTCCATCGGAACGACTGAAGTCCACTGTAGCCCACGACAACGGTTCCGTCCGCAGAGACATCCGTAGCGTCACTGCCGTTAAGTGAGAGCTTGCCGAGCGGTACAAGGCCGGAGCCGGAAGTCCAGCGATAGGCCTCTCCCAATTCAGAGGTTCTCCCAACAATCACTTCGCCGTTTTCAGAGATGGCCGAGGCAGTGGCCGAACCTGTCTCATTGAGAAGATGGAAACCGGTCGGTTGGGTCCAACGAAAGGCCTTAAGATTTCCATCGAGGTTGGTCGTTCCGACGATGATTGAACCATCGTACGAAACGTCATTGGCGGTCGTGTAGGAACCTAGGACGCCACCCGCTGGACCGCCAAGCAATTGCACCCCAGTCGTAGAGGTCCAACGAAACGGCTCCACCGTGCCCGTCTGGGAGTTAAGGCCTGAGCCGACAATCGTCGTTCCATTGCCGGAGACGCCAAAGCCATCCAAGGTCAGGGGGAGTGACTGGGCGCCAATTGAGTCATCCCAGACGAAGGCGGTCGATTGCGACTCGAGAATTATCCGACCGGCGACAACCTGGCCATCATTGCTCACCGCATTGGCTTCGCTCAGGGCGATTTGATTTGAGCCGCCGGCGAGCCCAATGAACTCATTGGCGGCGACCGCGCGGGAACACGGACATAGGACCGTCAGAACGCATCCGCACAGGCTTGCAATCCGACCGAGCTTGAAGCGAATCATTAGACTTCCTCCGGTGAAGTTCTGAGGGGGGATGGCACAGTCAATCTCGATTGATAAAATACTCCGCTCGCATGGTTCGGGCAAGATCGGCAAACCGTGAGGGCGCCAACGCCCGGCAGCCTCCCCGATATTCAGACAGTTTGTAAGGACGTGTTAATATGAGTCTTCGACGATCAATTGCCCGCCGGATGGAGCAATTGGAATCTCGAGAAATGATGGCGAACATCTACGTTGCCACTCTTCAAGACGACAACGGATCCGGCACCCAAGTCGGAACCCTGAGTTGGGCGATCGCCGCCGCGAACTATCTCGTAAGAAATAACTTCACTATTCCCCCGACGGGGGTGTTTTCGTCCGCTCAGCACGTCATTACGACGGCCCAGGGTACATTTGATCTTATTAATGAAACGCTCGATAGTCCCAACGTTAATATTCGCTTCGACCGGCAAGATGCTGCTTACCCATCAGGCACGAATCCGACTCCACCACTGTACATCACTGGCGCTCTGCCGGAGATTCGAGCTCCGTTCGTCACGATCGACGGAACCCTCGCATCGGGCCAGAGGGCAAAAATTAGTGGATCAGATTTGGGGGGATTGAAGCCAGGATTATCGGTGGGGCTAAGATACGATGGATTAGTGGATCCATTGAAGAATGGCGCCAGTCCCTTCAAGATTCAGAACCTGCAAATTGAGGCCTTCGAGTCGGCACCGATTCAGATTAGAGCACTCGGCGAAGGCGACTCAGTGGTCATCGACAACGTCGTGAGTTCAGGCAATGCATCTGCTGAATTGGCCGTTCCGGGGATCGAGTTTATCGATACTCCATCGGGCTCGGGCTATTTCGATATCAAGAACTCCACGATCGAGAACAACTCTGGCAATGGGATTCTAGTAAACGATTCCAGCTACAATCCAACGGTGGCGCCAAATCGGATTTTGGCCAACACGATCAAAAACAACAGCTTCGCCGTCACTCCTTATGTCGGTGACCCTTTCGTTAATAATTTGTATCGAGCACAAATTGTTGCCGGTAATATTCGCAAGATTGACATCCAGGATAGTACGATCGTCGGTATCAACCTAGCAGCGGGCGTTTTGTTGGATGAAATTATAGTTGACGTTGCAATCAGTGGTAACAATATCACCACGACGAGTAACTCATCTCTCGCGCTCGGTGGAGGAAATCATCCAGACGTAAACAAATATCGAATTTTCGACAACACCTACACAATTCTTCCCAATGCTGCAGCAACGCCGATTATCCAACCGATAGATTATCTAAACTATGCGAGTGCCATTCTTTTCGACCCAAATCGTCCATTAACTGGTGGGACGGGCGCTCCCAATCCAGCAAAAATCCTGCAGGACCAAATCACCTTACAGGGCAGTTCCTATCAGATTCCCTTCCAGCTTCACACGGGAGTAGCCGGAGATTATATCCTCCAGGTCTATCGACTGGTCTCAAATACCTGGACGCCCATTGACTCTCAACTTGTCTCCGCGCCCGCTGGAGATTTCTTCAGTTCATTCACGCTGGGTACAGGTCAGATCGATCTTGGCGACAAATTTTCGGTGACCGTCAGATCGATCACACCGACCGCATCGAACAAAAACGAAACGACTGAGTTTGCATTTCCGACCACGACCAGCTTCTACGAACTGAGAAACAACGGGCCGCAAATCCTCAATATCCAATTCGACAATACCAACGCCGCGGGGGCGCCTTACTCGATGGCTCAGCGCGTGCCGTTGGGTCAACAACTCCGGCCGTTGCCGATCGAAGGCACCAACCAAATCAAAGTGCACTTCAATGATGTCGTGAAGCAGTCTTCCTTCACCACAGGCACTGCCACGCTACGCGGTTCGAATGGTTTCACGTTTACATTTACGTCAGCAAATCGGACGTTCGATGCAACGAATAAAATTGTGACGTATACGCTTCCGAGTGCAGCTTTTCCCAATGGCCTTCCGGCCGACAAATATCGTTTGGAGCTTACTGACGCCATCACAGACACCTTAGGCTACAAGCTCGATGGCGAATGGGATACGATTGCCGCGGCGACCGCGCTGGCCACTCCGACATGGGACAACTTCGCCGATGACCAAACCGGGCGTTCTTTCCTCACTGGTAATGGAACGGCGGGAACCACAGCGGGCGGAGACCCGAGTGGCGGCGTGTTCCGTTTCCTGTTCTCGGTTCTCCCCGGTGACGCCAATCAAGATGGCCTGGTTACGATTGCCGATGGAGATTCCAACCTTGACAATCAGATTACCATTGCGGACGTGGGTGTCAGCGACGTGACCGGTGACGGTTTGGTGGACGCCAGCGATTCACAGTTTGTCGCTTCGATCCTTGCCGCGGGAACTGTTCTGACACTGCCCGGCCGCAACCAAATGGGTCAGTACGCCACTTCGGGCGACTACGATGACAACGAGTACATCGATCCGACGGTATTGGACGTGGCTGGAATGGCAATCTATCGAAGTAAGGATTACGACGTTTGGCGAGTTGCCTTCGGGAATACTTCCGGGACCGGTCTGCGTGCGGACGGCAATAGTAATGGCTCCGTCGACGCCCCCGACTACAACGTGTGGCGCGATAACGTCGGAAAGTACACCGGATGGTTCACCGGTACTCTAGCTCCGACGGTTCCAGGTGGAATCCCCGTGAGTAACCCCGTCACGTTCGGCGCCCCGCCCAAGGTGACAAACGTCACCGTAAGAGGATCGGCTTCCCTCCATGCGCCGTTTTCCTTTAGCAGTGTGGTAAATGGATCGGGGGCGCAGCTTCAAACCGTTCCCGTGGGTGGAGCTGACACGATTGCGATCAAGTTCAGCGAGGATGTGAACATCACCGCCGGGTCACTCAGGCTGCAAGGATTGTGGTCCAACAATCGGCCCGTGCTGGCTGCTTTCAACTACGACATCGGCAACCAAACTGCGACTTGGCGATTTACTAATTGGGCGGTAGGCGATCAGTACCTGATTTCGCTCGCCGATAGCGTCACCGACATCGAAGGCAATCGACTCGATGGCGAATGGAACAATCCTCGGATTCGCACGCTCGCTTCTGGAGCCAGTGTGTTTCCGTCTGGGAACGGATCCGCTGGAGGCAGCTTCAATTTTGTCGCGTCCTTGCTGCCCGGTGACGCCGACCTCAATGGCATCGTCGATTTGACGGACTACAATATCTTCGTCAGCAATTATGGAACGGCGGGAGGGTCAGGGATGCTCTTCACGCAAGGTGACTTCACCGGGGACGGCGGAGTCACATTCAGCGACCTTGGCTATTTGGCGAGCAGCTTTGGCAGAGATTTACGCACCCTCCAGTTACTCGGCGATCTCAACAACGACTGGAAGATCGATGACACTGACCGTGATATCTTCTTCGCCAACTTTATGGCGAACCTTTCGGCACCAACTTCGGCACAAGGTAATTTCGATGGCGACAGCGACATTGATATCAATGACCTCGATATCCTGTTTGGGCGACTTGGGATGGGGTTGAGCTTGGTCGGCTAGAGGGAACAAGCTCAAGGAACGGGGCCGTCGGTCAGCTCGATTCGAGGTGGTTCGGGATTCCCAGTCTCGAACGTCACCCCCAAGACATGATCGGCGGCCCGTTGGGCGGCGCCCGCAGCCGAGACGATCAGCTTCTTGTCCTCCTTGAGCGCTTTGCTCCAGCCGCGAATATAAGCGGCCGCGTTGTCGATGGTCGGCGGACTGATGCCCGCCGTCGCCGCGAGGAGCGCACTGCCGAGCTCGGCGACGAATTCTTCTTTGCAGTAGTTTTCATCCCCGAAGAGACTCGCCATTCCCTCCTGCCGATTGAGGCGGCGTTCATGCCCCGTGCTATGGGCGACTTCATGGAACAGGGTGGCGTAGTAATCTTCGGCGCTCACAAACCGCTCGGGCTTGGCGATTTCAATCTTATCTTCGCGGGGTAAGTAACAGGCCCGGCCGCCCCCATGCTCAATCGTCGGCGGATTGGCGTAGCCCGCGATGATTTTTTCGCATTCGTCGAGCGGCACAAAGGGTGGGGGAGGCGGCCCATCAATCGTGATTGCATCGGGCGCCTTGAGCCCTTCACACTGATCGGCGTTGAAGACATTGAAATGCCGGAGCAGGGGAACCTTCTTCTCTTCCCCGTTATTCTTGTCCTCCACTGTCCATTCCTTCCAGAACACCACGAGCGTTGACTTCTCCCCCTTCCGCACCGAGGCGTTCTTTTCCTTCACTTGGTTGAACGTCGCCCAATAAGAACTGTCATAGCCCTTGATCCACGAGGTGGCGGCGAGCAGAAAAACATTGATGCCGCGGTAGGGCTTGCCGGTCGCCATGCTCTTGGGAAATCCGTCGCCGGCGGCGGTCCGCCGGATCGGTCGGCGCCACGGCACCGTGCCCTGATCGAGGAGGGAGATGATTTTATCGGTGATGGTTTGGTAGAGATCGAACGCCATCGCGACCATCACTTCCCGAACGCCAGGTCCTCGACCGTCACCAGATTGGCGACGTGGACGCGAGGCGGAAGTTCGTCCGAATGCCAGTCAATTTCGGCGATGACCGCAGCTCGGCCGCCGAGGGGCAGAAGGGAGACGACGGTGCCCCGGGCAAACGGAACGTCCCCGGTGTACTGCCCGGTGCTTCGGAGAAAGATTGTGCTGTAGGCGACGCGGTCGCCAACTTGGATTGGTTTGCTCTGTGCCATCAAGGACCTCCTCTGCGCAGTTGCGAAAGGAGGCAGATCAGCACATCGCCGCGAACGCTGTCAACAAAAATCGACATGCGATGGAGCGCGATGATCCCCGGCCGCTCGAAGACGAGATCGGGGTCAACGTCAGTTGGGATTGTACGACCAAACGGGAGCCATCGCCGGCGGGGCGATGACTGTTTTATTAACAGTTTGCGGACGTGACCAAGCGGCGGCGGCGAGGCTGTCGGCGTTTTCCTCCATTGCCCACGCATGATCCGTTTGCATTTTGCAGTTCGCAAACGCCTCAGTGCCGGGCTTAAAGCCGTATTCGACGCACTGCTGCTCAAGGGCCACGTTAAGCTCCTCGGGGCTTACACAGCCCGCCAGCAATAATCCCGCCACTAGAATCAGTTTCTTCATTCTGCCTCCATTCCATGCAATTCAGAACCACAATTACCACGCTACGAATTCGGCGTAAACAAGAAACAAGAGTAAGCTGCGGGACAGTGGTGCAACGGTTCCGGTGAACCTTCGTTGCTGGTTGACACTCGGGAAATCTGGCGGACGGCGGCCGCGTTTCAAGGGGCCGAGTTGCCCCCTTACGGGGGCGGCCCGCACCCAGTCCCCTTGAGCCGCAGCCTGTTGCCGCCCGCTCTCGATTCCTTCGTAAAGTCAACCACCAACGAAAGGAAATCCACCATGACCGACACCACTCCCGAGTCCCGCAGCCGCCAACTCCTCGCCGAACTTCGCCAGTACACCGGCGACCTAGAGCGATACCGGCATTCCTTCAATCGCCGTCTGATTTACACGCCGGGCGTGAAGCACTTGGCCGAACAGGCGGGCGCCTACTGGCTGCTCGATGCGATTGCGAGCCATGTCAACTCGAAACCCTTCTGCGAAGCGCTCGACCAAAATCCCCGGCTCTGGGCGTTTCAGTGCTGGACGCTCGCGGTGCAGCCTTCGGGCGTCGCGGTCCTGACCGCCGTGTCGGATCGGGATGAGCCGCCCTTCATTCGGCAGTTCATTCCCTTCACCGATTTTCCGCTGGAGCAAATCGACTTGTGGGTCGGTTGGAATGGCGAGTCATGGACGCTCTATCTCCCGAGCGAGCACTAACCGCCGGCCGTCATCGCCGGAGCGCTCCCGGCGATGGCGGGCCCTACTGGGACGCCACAAGGTTCAGAAAATCCATCTGCCGGCGGCTCGCGTCGAGTTGATGCCAGAGAGCCGAGGCCAGTTCGTCATCCGGCCGCGTCAGCAGATATTTCATCAGGTCGATCGGCGCCACACTCTCCGCCGTGCAGGTCTGCGGATCGTACGCCCCGGCGGCGATTTTTTCGCCGCTCGATCGGCGGGCAGGGCCGCGTTCCACTCTCTGGCGCCGTCGGATCGACCCAATTTCCTGGCCGGAGAGGCAGGCAGCGTGATTGCAATTCCCATCATGGGATGATAGACATGATACGAACCACGCGAGTCCACCATGCTCTACCAACGCTCACTCACCATTGAAACCCGGCTGCAAACGGTCTTGCAGCTCATCGAGACCGGCGCCTATTCGACCCCGGAGTTGGCCGAGCTTGTCGGCGTGTCGATCCCGACAATCTCGCGCGACGTGATGGCGCTGCGCGAGCGCGGACACGCGATCCGTGCACAGCGGATCGGAATGGCGTGGCACTATGTCCTCCCGAATCCTGCCACCAATCAAAACCAACGCCGAGGGGAACGGGCCGGGAGGAAGGCGCGATGAACGATCTGGTGTGCGTCAAATTGAGAGTTGCTGGTCAGTCCAAGCGGCGCGGACGCGAGGAGGTCATGCGCGATGCAGCTGATTGACAATATTAACCGACTTTTGGGCGACGACCTGAAAGCCGAGCTTCGCGCAGGATCGAAGCTCAAAGTCGCCGCGACCTGCTTCTCGATCTATGCCTTCGAAGCGCTACGCGCCGAGCTGGAGCGGCTCGACTCTTTCGAGTTCATCTTTACCGCTCCTACGTTTGTGCCGGGAGAAGCGACTGACAGCGGCGCCCGTCAACAGCGTGAGTTCCATATCCCCAAGCTCGCCCGCGAACGCAGCTTCTACGGAACCGATTTCGAGATTCAGCTCAAGAACAAGCTCACGCAACGTGCGATCGCCAAGGAATGCGCCGATTGGATACGCCGCAAGGCGCGCTTCCGCTCCAACTGCACCAAATCCCCCATGCAGGCCTTTGCCTGCGTCCAGCATCCGGCCGGTGCCGCCATCTACCAGCCGCTCAGCGGTTTCACCGCCGTCGAACTGGGTTATCAGACCGGCGACGCCGTCTCCAACTTCATCACCAAGGTCGAGGAAGCACCCCACACCGACTCGTTTCTGGCCCTGTTCGACCAGCTCTGGCATGACAAAGAGAAATTGGCCGACGTAACGGACGCCTTATCCGATCACATCGCGGCGGTCTACCAGGAAAACCCGCCCTGCCGCATCTACTTCCTGATGCTGTTCCATATCTTCAACGAGTTCCTGGAAGACCTCAACGAAGACGTGCTCCCCAACGATCGCACCGGATACCAGGAGAGCCAGGTCTGGCAGAAGCTCTACAACTTTCAGCGCGACGCCGCGACCGGCGTCATCAACAAGCTCGAAACCTTCAACGGCTGCATCCTGGCCGACAGCGTCGGCTTGGGCAAAACCTTCACCGCGCTCGCGGTCATCAAATACTACGAGCTGCGGAACAAATCAGTCTTGGTGCTCTGCCCGAAGAAGCTGGCGGACAACTGGCTCAACTACAACCGTAATCTCAAGACCAACGTTTTTGCCGGCGACCGGTTCTGCTACGACGTGCTCTGTCACACCGACCTGCAGCGCACCACCGGCGAGTCCTTAGGAACGCCGCTCGCGCGGGTCAACTGGGGCAACTACGACCTGGTGGTCATCGATGAGTCGCATAACTTCCGCAACGCCGATCCGTTCAAAGAGCGCGAGACCCGCTACGACACCCTGATGAAGCAGGTCATCCGGGCCGGGGTGAAGACCAAGGTTCTGATGCTCTCCGCGACGCCGGTCAATAACCGCTTCAACGACCTGAAGAACCAGCTCGCTCTCGCCTACGAGGGAGATTCCGAAGCGTTCCGCGAGCGGGTTGGGGTTACCCGCGGCATCGAAGAGATTTTCCGCCAATCGCAGAAGGCGTTCAACGCTTGGTCGAAGCTCCCGGTCGAAGAGCGGACGACCGAGGCGATCCTCGACGCCCTCGATTTTGACTTCTTCGAACTACTCGACAGCGTCACGATCGCCCGCTCGCGTAAGCATATCCAGACTTTCTACGACACGTCGGAGATCGGGGCCTTTCCCGAGCGACTGCACCCGCTCTCGTTTCGCCCGCCGCTGACCGGCCGCGACGACGTGATTGGCTTCAACGAGATTTATGCCCAGCTCTCCATGCTGGACCTCGCGATTTATGCCCCGGTGAGTTACATCCTCCCCAGCCGGCTCGCGAAGTACGAGGCGCTGTACGACACCGAGGTCGGGGAAGGCCGCAGCCGCTTTCGGCAGGTCGACCGCGAGCGCAGTCTGCAATCGCTGATGACGACCAATCTGCTGAAGCGATTGGAAAGCTCGGTCGACGCCTTCCGGATCACGCTTGGCAAACTCTCGGCCAATCATACGGCGATCCTCAAGCGGATCGCCGACTTCCGCACCTCGGGCGTCGACGCCGGCTTCACCGACGTGGCGAGCGGCTTCGCTGACCTCGATCCTGACGACGATGAGCTACCAGACTGGTTTGAAGGTCAAGGGGACCTCAGCACTGGGGGCAAGGTCCAAATCCGTCTGTCGGATATGGACATCGAGTCCTGGGAACAAACCCTCAAGGCCGATCAGGTTATCATCCGCGACCTGCTGGCGGAAATGGAGAAGGTCACCCCCGAGGAGGACGCCAAACTCCAGCACGTCAAGGCGCTCATCGAGAAGAAGCTCGCCGCGCCGATCAATCCCGGCAATAAGAAGGTCATTCTTTTCACGGCGTTCGCCGACACGGCCCAGTACCTGTTCCGCAATCTGGCGCCGGCCATGCTGAAGACCGCCGGCGTCCATTCGGGGCTGGTGACGGGGACCGGCGGTCCCAAGTCCACGCTCGCCAAGAGTTATGACCTCCAGGGGCTGCTGACGCTTTTCTCGCCGAGGTCCAAGGAGAAGGCATTGACGATGCCGGACGATCCGGCCAGCGTCGACATCCTGATCGCCACCGACTGTATCTCGGAAGGCCAGAACCTCCAGGACTGCGACTACCTGATCAACTACGACATCCACTGGAACCCGGTCCGCATTCTGCAGCGCTTCGGCCGCATTGATCGCATCGGGTCGCAGAATGGCTTTATTCAGCTCGTCAATTACTGGCCCGACATCACGCTCGACGAGTACATTCATCTCAAGGAGCGGGTCGAGAACCGGATGGTCATCGCGGACGTCACCGCGACCGGGGACGACAACGTCCTCACAGCCCAGGCCGGCGACGTGTCGTATCGCCAGGAACAACTCCGCAAACTCCAGGACGAGGTGATCGAACTGGAGGACTTGCGGACCGGTGTATCGATTACCGACCTCGGCCTCAACGACTTCCGCATGGACTTGCTCGGCTACTTGAAGCAAGACGGCGACCTAGAGAGCTTGCCGAGCGGATTGCACGCTGTCGTCCCTGCCGACCGAGAGAAAGGACTCGAGCCGGGTGCCATCTTTACGCTCCGCAACCGTCATCGCAGCCTGAGCGCCAATCAGCAGAACCGCCTCCATCCGTACTATCTCGTTTATGTCAATCTGGCTGGCGAAGTCGTGGCCAGTCATATGGAGGTGAAGCGCGTTCTCGATCTCGCTCGCACCTCCTGCCGGCGGTACACCGAGCCGGTCCGCGAAGTTTGCGAACGGTTCAATCGCGTGACCGACGACGGCCGTGATATGAGCAGGTATTCCACGTTGCTCGGCCATGCCATCCGTTCGATCATCGCCTCCAAGGAAGACAAAGACCTCGATAGCCTCTTCTCTGGCGGCAAGACGACCGCCTTGGTAGATACCATCGCCGGCCTCGACGACTTCGAACTAGTCTCGTTCATCGCCGTGCAGGAGGTGGTATGACGACGCCCACGCCTGCGCCCCTGTTCGACTATCCGCCGCAAGCCTCCTTCGAGAAGGTGTTGCCGAAGAATAAGATTTACGCCCACGCATCCCCCGGACGGCGCGTGCAGCGGCACTTCACCGATCAGATCGGCAAGATCGTCTGGCAATACAAGCTTGCCCCTGAGACCGTCCGGCTCGCAGCTCGCCAAGAGATTGAAGAGATTCAGATATTTCGCGTGACGCTCAAAGAGGGAATAGGGGAAAGCCTTTCTCTCGACGTGCTGACCTGCATCGACAAAGCGATCCCGTTCCCGCTTGTGTTCGAGCTGCTCGACGGAGAACGCATCCGCGTTGCCGCGGCCTACAAGCGTCAGAACGAGGCGGACCGGACGAAGTGGGTGTTGGGGGAGTATTTCTTCTCCGAGTGGTATCCGGTGGACAGTAAGCGGGCTGCACTGCCGGTCGCCGTCGATCTCGCCGCGCTGTACCGCGAGCTTCTCCGCCGGTTGATGCCTCATCCGCCGCGTGAAGGGGAAAGCTTGCGCGACCATGCCGAGCGGGTTTGTCGGATCAAGGTCTTACAACGAGAGCAAGAGAAGCTCCGCGTCCGCCTGGGCCGCGAGCCGCAGTTCAACCGTAAGGTCGAGATCAACCAGGGCGTGCGCGCCGTGCAGACCGAGCTGGAGCAGTTGACCCAGGCCATCGCCACGGAGTGCGCGTCATGATTAGGCATTCCGATTGGCAAGCCAGAAACTACCGTGATACGGTTCGCTATGAAGCGGATCGCAATCAAACACCACGACACACGATGTGCGTGAGGAAGGGTACGAAATGACAAAGCTGAAGATGCACACCCCTGATTTGGTTCAGGACAACCTCGACTGGATCGCGGAGCGATTCCCCGGCTGCGTTACCGAGTCGCGCAACGACAACGGTGAAGTGGTTCGCGCGGTCGATTTTGATCTACTCCGGCAGGAGCTGTCGACCGAAGTCGTCGAAGGACCGCAGGAACGGTATCACCTCAACTGGCCGGGCAAGCGAGAGGCCTTGCTCGCGGCCAACGCCCCCATCGCCAAGACACTGCGTCCTTGCCGTGAAGAGAGCGTTGATTTTGATACGACGCGGAACTTGTTTATCGAAGGGGACAACCTCGACGCACTTAAGCTGCTGCAGGAGACGTATCTCAACAAAGTCAAGATGATCTACATCGACCCACCGTACAACACGGGCCGAGAGTTTATCTACGACGACGACTTTGCCGAAGATGCCGAAGAATACCTGCTGCGAAGTGGCCAAGCATCGGACGAAGGAGTACGACTCGTCGCAAATACAGACGCGAACGGTCGTTATCATTCAGATTGGCTGTCAATGATGTATCCGCGACTCCGGCTTGCGAGAAACCTTCTTCGTGACGATGGCGTTCTTTTCATCTCGATTGATGACAATGAGGTAGCCAACTTGCGAAGACTTTGCGATGAAGTGTTCGGCGAAACCAACTTCATAGCTACCATCATTTGGCAAAAAGTCTACGCACCCAAGAACACCGCACAATGGTTCTCAGAGGACCATGATTTTGTACTCGTGTACGCACGACGTAAGGGATCGTGGAAACCTCAACTACTTCCACGAACACCAGAGATGGAGGCTCGGTACTCAAACCCGGACAACGACCCACGAGGACCGTGGAAGGCAGAAAACATGTCTGCTAGGAACCGGTATGACGCCGGAATCTACCCGATAACTTGTCCATCAGGCCGCGAAATAGCCGGTCCTCCGCGCGGAGCTTATTGGCGAATTAGCAAAGAACGTTTCAATGCCCTGGTTCAGGACAACCGTATTTGGTGGGGAGAAGACGGTAATAATACACCTGCCGTTAAGCGCTTTCTAAATGAGGTCGCTAGTGGACGGACTCCGCAGACGTTGTGGTCTTACAAAGACGTTGGCCACACGCAGGACGCGAAGAAGACGCTGCTGAAGTATGTGCCGTTCCAGAACACTGAGAATGTCCTCAACTCAGTGAAGCCGGTTGAGCTTCTACAGCGAATGCTTCAGCTTGCGGGGCCAGCTGATGAAAACGCGATTATTCTCGACTTCTTCAGCGGCAGCGCTACCACCGCTCACGCCGTGCTCAAACAGAATGCTGAAGATGGCGGCAATCGCCGGTTCATTGGCATTCAGATTGCCGAACCGCTGCCAGTAGAAGAGCCGAATCTCCATTCAATATTCGAGATGGGCACCACCCGCATACGCAACGTGCTGAATGAGTTTTGCGAACAAGTCCATGAAACATTCGAGGCTGGACAGTCTCACCCAACAAATGGCTTCCGGATTCTCAGGGTAGATTCGTCCAATATGGCGGATGTTTTCTATCGTCCGGATGAGGCGACACCATCGCTTCTGAGCAACCATATCGACAACATGAAGGAAGGCCGCACCGACGAGGACCTGCTCTTCCAAGTGCTTCTGGACTGGGGCGTCGATCTCTCACTACCAATCGCGACGGAAGAGATTGGTGGCAGGTCCGTCTTCTTTGTTGATGGGAATGCTCTTGCAGCCTGCTTTGAGGACGGCATCGACGAAGCATTCGTCAAGGAACTAGCCAAACGCCAGCCTCTGCGGGTGGTTTTCCGCGACTCCGGCTACGGTAGCGACGACGTAAAAATTAACGTCGAGCAAATCTTCAGGCAGCTCTCGCCCGGCACGGAGGTCAAGACGCTATGAGCCAGCCCAATGAAGGAGAGCTGATCCTCTACCAAACCGCCGAGGGGACGGTGCGGATCGAGGTGCTGTACGAGGCCGAGACCTTCTGGCTCAACCAGAAGCGGATTGCCGAACTGTTCGGGGTCGATGTCCGGACCGTCAGCGAGCACCTGCAGAACGTCTACGCCTCAGGTGAACTGGACCAGTCAGCAACTGTCCGGAAATTCCGGATAGTTCAAACCGAGGGAAATCGCGAGGTTTCAAGGGAAATCGAGTTCTACAACCTTGATGCGATCATCTCCGTCGGCTACCGAGTCAACAGCTCACAGGCGACCCAGTTCCGTATCTGGGCAACCCAGACCCTGCGGGAGTTCGTAATCAAGGGGTTCGTCCTCGACGACGAGCGGCTGAAACTCAACAAGCGGTTCGGGAAGGACTACTTCGACGAGCTGCTGGAGCGTATCCGCGAGATACGTGCGAGCGAGCGTCGCTTCTACCTGAAGATCACCGACATCTACGAGCAGTGCAGCATCGACTATGACAAGTCGGCCGAGATCACCCAGACTTTCTTCAAGACGGTCCAGAACAAGCTCCACTGGGCGGTGACCGGCAAGACGGCCGCCGAGATCATCGCCGAGCGGGCTGACTCGACCAAGCCATCGATGGGGCTCACCAACTGGAAGAACGCGCCGGAAGGCAAGGTCCTGAAGTCGGACGTATCAATCGCCAAGAACTACCTGATCGAAGAAGAGATCAAGGAGCTGGAGCGGATCGTTTCGATGTATCTGGACTACGCCGAGAACCAGGCGGCGCGGCAGATTCCGATGAAGATGACCGATTGGATTACAAAGCTCGACGCGTTCCTGCAATTCAACGAGTACCTCGTGCTGACCAATGCCGGCTCCGTTTCGGCCGAAGTCGCCAAGCGCCTGGCC
The DNA here is from genome assembly GCA_022841705.1 of Pirellulales bacterium. GTDB lineage: Bacteria > Planctomycetota > Planctomycetia > Pirellulales > Lacipirellulaceae. The sequence goes on along the minus strand of JALHQZ010000001.1, from coordinate 48,724 downwards.
GAAGAACACTTCGCGACGTTCCGCGTGCAGCAAGACAAGCACTTCGAGAGCGACTTTGAGAAGGAAGTCAAACGCATCACGAAGAAGAAAGGCCCGAAGCCGGAAGAAGGTGAGGTATGAAGCTCAAGTTCAAGAAGCAGGCCTATCAGACGACGGCGGTCGATGCAGTAGTCGAGTGTTTCGCCGGCCAGCCCCCGAGCGCCGGCATCAGCTACCGGATCGATCCCGGGCAAGAATCGAGTGACATTCAGCGGCAATTCACCTCGTTCGATTACGCGTCGGGCTTTCGCAACGCCGAGATCGCCAAGTCCGTGCCGCTGCTGGAAAACATCCGCCACGTGCAGCGGCGGCAGAACCTGCCAGAGTCGGCCAAGCTGGAGTCGACGAAGGTCTGCGACGTGAACCTTGACGTGGAGATGGAGACCGGCACGGGCAAGACCTATTGCTACATCAAGACGATGTTCGAGCTGAACCGCCGCTATGGCTGGAACAAGTTCATCGTCGTCGTACCGAGCATCGCCATCCGAGAAGGGGTCGCCAAATCGTTCGAGATCACCGCCGAGCACTTCCAAGAGGACTACCAGAAGAAGGCCCGCTTCTTCATCTACAACAGCAAACGGCTGCACGAGCTAGAGAGCTATTCTTCGGACGCGGGCATTAACGTGATGATCATCAACGTCCAGGCGTTCAATGCCACGGGCAAAGATGCACGCCGCATCTACGAAGAACTCGACGACTTCCAGACGCGCAAACCGATCGACGTGATCAGGACGAACCGGCCGATCATCATCCTCGACGAGCCGCAGAAGATGGAAGGAAAGAAGACGCTCGACTCGCTCGCGAAATTCGACCCACTCTTCATCCTTCGCTACTCTGCCACCCACAAGACGAACCATAACAAAATCCATCGGCTCGACGCCCTCGACGCCTACAACCAGAAGCTGGTCAAGAAGATCGCAGTCCGCGGTATTTCGACGCGCGGCCTCAGTGGCACGAACAGCTACCTGTACCTGGAATCGGTCCTGATCTCCCCCACCAAGCCTCCCGAGGCCCGGCTGGAGATTGAGGTCAAGCAGCAGAGCGGCATCAAGCGAGTCATCAAACGCATCGGCCGGAATGACAACTTGTACGACCTGTCCGGGGAGCTGGACCAGTACAAGGGCTTCGTCGTCGCCGACATCGATGCTCGCACAAACACCGTCAGCTTTGCGAACGGCCACGAGATAGCCGCAGGCGAGGCGACTGGCGACGTTAACGAGGCCACACTCCGCCGCATCCAAATCCGCGAAGCGATCATGGCCCACTTCGCCAAAGAAGAGCGGCTCTTCGAGCAGGGGATCAAGGTTCTCACGCTCTTCTTCATCGACGAAGTCGCCAAGTACCGTCAGTACGACGACAATGGCGAGAAACCCGGAGAGTACGCGCAGATGTTCGAGGAGGAGTACCGAGCGAATCTAGATGATGTGCTGACGCTCTTCGAGTCCGACTATTCGCGGCACCTCAAGAGCATCGACGTTTCCAAGACGCACAATGGCTACTTCTCGATCGACAAAAAGAAGAACCGGATGGTCGATCCCAAGGTCGCCGCCCGGGGCGAGATGGCCGGGCAGGCCGACGACGTGGACGCTTATGACCTCATCCTCAAGGACAAAGAGCGGCTGCTTTCCTTCGAGGAGCCGACACGATTCATCTTCTCGCACTCGGCCCTCCGCGAAGGTTGGGACAACCCTAACGTCTTCGTGATCTGCACCCTGAAACACAGCGACAGCTCAATCTCCCGCCGGCAGGAAGTCGGCCGGGGGATGAGGCTTTCGGTGTTTTCGCGCGGGGCTCGCTTGGGCGAGCGGATGGACGACCCTGCCACCGTCCATGACGTGAACGTGCTGACCGTCGTCGCCAACGAAAGCTACAAGGACTTTGTCGCGGGCCTACAGAAGGACATCAGCGAGTCGCTCTCCGAGCGCCCGCGGATCGCCGACGAGGCTTACTTTACCGGTAAGACCATCGTCACCGAGACCGGCACGACGCATGTCACGCCGCAGATGGCCAAACAGATTTACCGCTACCTGGTTAAGAACGACTACACGGACGAGGGAGACCGGATCGCGCCGGAGTACCACCAGGCGAAAGACGCCGGCGCCTTGGCCGAGCTGCCGGACGAGCTGAAGCCGTATGCGGAGCAAGTCTTCAAGCTGATCGACAGCGTCTTTAGTGAGGGCCAGCTCCCTGCCCTGGAGAACGAGCGGGGAACCAAGGAAAACCCGATCAACCGCAAAAACTTCGAGCGTAAGGAGTTCCAGGAACTCTGGAACCGCATCAATAAGATGGCAGCTTACACCGTTCACTTTGATTCTGATGAACTGGTTGCGAAGTGTGTTCGGACGCTCGACAAGGAACTAAAGATTCCTGCACTGCAATATACGGTGCAGCGCGGCGAGCAAATCGAGGAAGCGACCATCGACCAAGTCAAGAGCGGCGTGAGCTTTAAGCTAAGCGAGACCGAAGAGTTGAAACACCGGGCCTCGGTGCATTCGGCCGTTCGGTACGACCTGCTTGGCAAGCTCAGTGCGGTGACTGACCTCACGCGGCGCACGGTCGCGCGCATTTTGCAGGGAGTAAGCATCGCCACTTTCGGACAGTACAAGACCAATCCCGAAGGCTTCATCGCCGAAGCGGGCCGTCTGATCAACGAGCAGAAGGCGACCGTCATTGTCGAGAAGTTGACCTACGACCCGATTGAAGGGGTCCACGACATCGACATCTTTACGCAGGAGAAGCCCCAAGGCGACTTCAGCAAGGCCTTCAAGGCGAACCGGCACGTCTACGACTACGTCTTCACCGACTCAAAGAACGAGCGGAGTTTCGTCGAAGAACTCGACGCCAGCACAGAGGTCGTCGTCTACGCGAAGCTCCCCAGGGGATTCAGCATCCCAACGCCCGTCGGCAACTACAACCCGGATTGGGCCATCGCCTTCGAGCAAGGCAAGGTCAGGCACGTCTACTTCATCGCCGAGACGAAGGGCTCGATGTCGTCGATGGAGCTACGAGAGATCGAGCGCCGCAAGATCGACTGCGCTCGCCGGTTCTTCGCCAGAATCACGTCCGACCAAGTGAAGTACGACGTGGTTGACTCTTACGGAAAACTGATGTCACTGGTTGGATGAGCAAGATGTCACGGACAACGAATGCGAAAAGAGATAAGAATTGAGAGGCGGCCAATGACTGATCCCACATTTACCTGCCCGAATTGCAAGAGCGAGATCAAGCTCACGGAGTCACTTGCTGCGCCGTTGCTGGAATCTACCCGCCAGCAGTTCCAGCAGCAACTTGCTGAGAAGGATCGCCAAGTCGCATTGCGTGAAGCTGCCGTCAGGAAGCAGCAAGAAGACGTACGGACGGCGCAGGCGGCGATCGACGATCAGGTTGCGGAGAAGATAAAGGTCGAGCGAGCGGCCATCGCGATCGAAGAGGCCAAAAAAGCCAAGCTATTGCTGGGGGCCAACCTCGATCAGAAGACCCAGGAGTTGGCCGAGCTGCAGGACGTTTTGAAAGAGCGTGACGAGAAGCTGGCCGAGGCCCAGAAGGCGCAAGCCCAGATTCTGAAGATGCAGCGCGAGCTGCAGGACGCCAAGCGTGAAATGGACCTGACTGTCGAGAAACGGATTCAGGAAGGGCTCGCCGCCACCAGAGAGCAGGCGAAGAAGGAAGCTGAAGACTCACTCAAGCTGAAAGTCGCGGAAAAGGAACTGACGATCAGTTCCATGCAGAAGCAGATCGAGGAACTCAGAAGGAAGGCCGAGCAGGGGTCTCAGCAGCTTCAGGGCGAGATTCAAGAGCTGGAGATAGAGTCGGCGCTGCGAGCGGCCTTCCCCATAGACCAGATCGATCCCGTTGGCAAAGGGGAGTTTGGCGGGGACGCGTTGCATCGGGTGATGAGCGACAGCCTGGTCCACTGCGGAACCATCCTGTGGGAATCGAAACGCACCAAGAACTGGAGCGATGGCTGGCTGGCGAAGTTGCGGAACGACAAGCGCGTTGCAGGTGCTGACTGCGCAATCATCGTCTCCCAGGCAATGCCACGCGCTCCAGATACCTTCGAGCACATCGACGGGATTTGGGTAACCTGCCCGAGGCTCATGATCCCCGTGGCCATCAGCCTACGGCAAGCGTTGATCGAGTTGCACTCCGTACGTCAGGCGGGTGAGGGCCAGCAAACGAAGATGGAGCTGGTCTACCAATATCTCACGGGACCGCGGTTCCGCCACCGCGTGGAGGCGATTGTCGAGAAGTTTTCCGAAATGCAAGAGGACCTCGATAAAGAGCGCAAGACGATGACACGGCTGTGGGCGAAGCGCGAGGCTCAAATCCGCGGAGTAGTGGAGTCGACAGCAGGAATGTACGGAGATTTACAGGGAATTGCAGGACGGACGCTTCAGGAAATCGATGGCTTGAGCATTCTCCAACTGACAGACGGTACGCCTTCGAGCGGAGATCCATGATGGCCGCCATTGCTCCAACACCGGCCCCTGAATACGAAGCACTTCTGTCGCTCGCTCAAGCGTGCGTCAGTTCGGTGCCGACGATCGTGCTAGGCAGTGGTGCGTCGTGCGCCGTTGGCATCCGTGGAATGGAGCCACTTGCTCAATACTTGCAAGCGAACGTAACGCCCGATGCCTCTGAGCAAGAGACATGGCAAGTGTTCACTTCCTCCCTAGCGCATACGCGAGATATCGAGGCGACCCTTCAGGAAGTGAATGTACTTCCCTCTCTTCTGGACAAGATCATTGCCGCGACGCGAGCAATGGTGCATGAAGATGACTACTCGCTTTTCGGCAGGTTGGTCGACGGCACTTCCACCTTACCTCTCGCGGCTTTATTCACTCATCTCTTCAGAAGCACTCACCCGAGCATTACGGTTATCACTACCAATTACGACCGGATGGCAGAATACGCGGCGAATCATGCTCGACAAGGATTCGAAGTTGGCTTCAGCGATGGTTATGTACGTCACTTCCAAGGTGGCTTCACGGCAGTGAGAAGTAATCGCCATACTCCTCGCACTGTCGAAGTTTGGAAGGTTCACGGCTCAGTAGACTGGTTTACCGACCACAACGGGGTAACTGTGGCGCTTCCGTACGCCCACGAATACCCGTCGTCGCTAAAACCATTACTCGTTACCCCTGGGGTCAATAAGTACGCTCGAACTCACCAAGAACCATTTCGCACGATTTTGCAGAAAGCTGACGCCGGGCTGTCAACAGCACGGGGTTTCCTTTGCGTTGGTTACGGATTTAATGATGAACATATCGAACCAAAGCTAGTTCAACGAGCGACAAGCCAACAAGTCCCCGTCGTGATTCTGGCTAAAACATTGAGACCTGGCGCCAAAGACTTTCTGAAAAAGTGTGCGCATGACAAGGTTGTCGCCCTGGAAGAATGCGAAGGCGGCACACGCGCTTTCACCTGCCAGCATTCCGATGGGGTGATTCTCTCAGGAGTATCACTGTGGGACCTGCCATCTTTTTTAAAAGAAATTGGCGCAACGACTTAGGAGGTTAGCGATGAGTATCTTTGATTTTTCTGATGACGAGGCACTTGGTTCAGTCCGCGCCGTCGATACCGCGACAGTTGTCGTAGGAGTGGACAATCTCGAATTGCTCAGAAAGATGCAAGTAAACCGACTTGTTGTTCTTCAGAGTTCGCGAGCGGGTCAGTATCTTGTCGGAATTGTTCAAAAGATCACTCGCGATCCCGCAAAAGCGAAAGAGCTTGCGGCTTCCATTGACAGCGAAGATCAAGAGCCTGAAGAAAAGAATACTGTTCGTATCTCACTTATCGGAACTTTCTTGGAGAAAATAGGGACTCGCCAGAATGTTTTTCGGCGGACGCTCGAAACCGTTCCTGAAATCGATGCGTACTGCTTCCCAATTGAAGGAGAGCACCTAACAAACTTCATGAAGGTTGTATCCCATCACGACGATACGAAAACGCCCAGACTATCGCTCGGTACTTACACGTTGGACCAGAATGCGAATGCGTACTTGAACGCAAACAAGTTTTTTCAGCGACATGCTGTAATTGTTGGTAGTACCGGGTCTGGAAAATCCTGGACCACTGCTCGCCTTCTAGAGCAGATTTCCGCATTACCTAATGGGAACGCAATTTTATTCGACATTCATGGCGAGTATCACACGCTTAAGGGCGATGGCATTCGGCACTTCCGTATCGCAGGTCCCGGAGACTTGGAAGGTTTGCAAACCTTAGACCATGGCATTCTGCATCTGCCCTACTGGCTGCTCGCCTACGAAGACATGGTTGCAATGCTTGTTGATCGCGATGATCGGAACGCACCGAATCAATCAATGCTAATATCTCGGGAAGTAACTGAATCCAAGCGACGCTACCTTGAAGCTGGGAAGCATGACGACATACTCGCTAACTTCACAGTTGACAGTCCTGTTCCTTACTCATTAGCCGAAGTGCAAGCGGAACTGGTTCGCCTTAATACGGAGATGGTCGACGGCTCACGTGGACAGAAGCAGGGAGATTTTCATGGCCAACTGAGTCGTCTGATAGCTCGCCTTGAAAACAAGATGCACGACCGTCGCCTTGGCTTTATGTTCCAGGCCCCACATGAATCTATGGAGTTCTCTTGGCTGGAGCGTTTCGCGAAGTCGCTGATGGTAGGTACCCGAGACCAGGTAGATGGTCGAGGCGGAGTTAAAGTAATCGACTTTTCCGAAGTACCATCGGATGTACTTCCACTTGTTGTCAGTCGAATTGCAAGCATGGTTTTTGCCATTGCTCAATGGACGGCGCGAGCCTATCGGCATCCCATTGCGATTCTGTGCGATGAAGCCCATCTCTACATCCCAGAACGATTGCAGGGCGGCGGCATACTCGCCTCAGCGCTCAGCTATTTCGAGCGAATCGCGAAGGAGGGTCGCAAGTACGGCGTCGGGCTAGTCGTCATCAGTCAGCGCCCCTCTGAGGTGAACCGCACTGTTTTGAGTCAGTGCAGCAACTTCGTTGCGCTACGCTTGACCAACGCAGAAGATCAGTCGGTCGTACAGCGATTGCTTCCCGATAGTTTGGGGGGAATGGTGGGTATACTCCCGGTGCTCGATACTGGAGAAGCTCTGGTCGTGGGCGATGCCTCCCTTCTTCCGTCACGAATCCAGATTGCTGAGCCTGCAAATAAACCTGATAGCGGCACCGTCGAGTTCTGGGATTGCTGGGCGACTGACGAGCCAGCCGAGCATGTGGCTGCCGCAGTGATGGCGTGGCGTCGCCAAAGCGCGCTAGCTGAGAAGGCAGACAAAAAGCAGGCAAAGCCGAAACCTGCTGCCTCTAAACGACGGGGCAACGCTAAGGAATAAGGACGATGCGATAATCAACATTCTGGAAGCTTCAGCAGCGCGAAGTCCACGATGATGTCGTGCGCTTTTGCACGGCGGAAACCTTCGTTGCTGGTTGACAATCGGGAAATCTGGCGGACGGCGGCCGCGTTTCAAGGGGCCGAGTTGCCCCCTCACGGGGGCGGCCCGCACCCAGTCCCCTTGAGCCGCGGCCTACTGCCGCCCGCTCTGGATTCCGTCGTCAAGTCAACCACCAACGAAAGGAAATCCACCATGACCGGTGACACCCCGACATTCTTCCCGACTCCGCAGGCCGAGAGCTTTTTTGGCCTTGCTCGTGAGGTCGCAGACTTGTGCGAAGCGGGAGCGGAAACGCTTTCTTACGCGGACTACACCGAGCTACTCAGTCTTGAAGCCTCGCTGCTGGCCTATGCCAATGTTCTCAGCGTACTTGATCGGGCGACGTTTCTGGCCAACGTGTTCCAGGACGCTCAAGACATTCTGACAGCGATCCGCGATATCGCTCGCTCGCGACCTCGCTAGGCCGGTCCTACAGCCATCGAAGTTGATCGTCGTCTCTGAGCAGTACACCCCGCGTCTCATCGAACATTAGCGAAGGGGGCCGATTCGGATCGTAGCTCCATTCAAAACTGCCGACCTGCCACCCGGCCGCCGCCGAGAAATGCTCCACAAGATCGCCCGCATGAACGGGCCGGCCGGCGAGGTAATACCGATAGCCGGAGGGCTCGTAGCGGAGGTCGAGATGGTGGGCAGGTTCGCTCATGGGTTCACGTTCAGTCTATCATGCCGCGGAGTGCGTTTCCTGCGAGGTCAAGACATTGAGCATATGAAACTGGCGGCGGCATTCATCGAATTGATGCCAGAGGGCCGCCGCCAGCTCCTCCTCGGGCAACATCAAGAGATAGGCGAAGAGTTCGAGCGGCTTCGTACTCTCCGCTGTGCAAGTTTGCGGATCGTACACCCCGTCCGTCGCGAATCCTGTTCGCATCGCTTCGCGACCAGCGTCCGGCAACAGCAAGAACGCCTTGAGAGTGTGCAATCGGCGCAATTCCGTGAAGACGGGTCCTTCCTGCGTCAATATCTCCATCTCCGCCGTCACGAGGGGCTGCCATGCCCGAAAGACGTGCTCAATTCCGGCGAGCAGATCACGAATGTCGCGCTCCCTCATCGCTTGGGTCTCCCATAGCGGGGCCGCCACCGGGGCCGCGGCTGACGTTTGCGCCCACCACCACCACTTTTGCGTTTGGGCCGGGCGGCCGCTTGCGTGAAGGTCGCCCGCAACCGGTTCGATTGATATTCCTTCGCCGTGCTCGGCCCGCGATAGACATGCCGCTTGGGCTGGCCGATGGCGTCGCGGCTTTTATAAGTCCATGAGCGAGGCAATGGCTTCCTCCTTGAAGCTCGGGGTGGATTTCATCCGACCCTAAACCTCCGCAGTGGCCGAAGTCAAGAAAATCCGTTCTCTGCGCTTCGCGACAGCCCCCGTCAATCTCGCTCGATATCTTTTACGGCTGGAAGTCGTCCGGTTGTTCCTCCCAGAGTGAGTTCTGTTCGTTGTTGGAGAGAATGATTTCTCAACGCTGCCAGACGCCGCCCACCCGTCAAGGGCCGCAAAAAATCATCGCCGAAAGAAGCGAGATTTTTTTGCCGGGCCGCTCGCGGCAAACCCTTGACCGGCGGGCTCACTGGCGTCTGGCAATCGCTCGAAATTGTTCATTCAACTCCAACAGAAAGGAACTCAACATGAACAACCAAACGACAACTTCCACCCCCGAAGTCAAACTGTTCGACGGCTCAATCAAACTCGGGGGCTTTCGCAACCGTGGCGAGAAGGGGGATTTTCTTTCCTTCGTTCCGCAGCGGAGCTACCAGGAAGGGGAGGAGGTGAAATACTCTTCCAGCTTCTCGGGAGATGACCTCCTGAAACTCGCCCGGCTTTGCCAGAAGGCCTACGACGAGCACAAGGCGTTTCAGAGCAGCGAATATCTCAAACGCCAGTCGACCGAAGTCTAACTCCGAGCACCGACCGGCGAGCGCTCGCCGGTCGGCCTCTGTTTCAGATATCCGCCCCTTTTCTCTACTGTCCCCGCCGCGGAGCGGCGCTCGATTTTTTGCGGCCGCTTCACGATTTGCCCTTCTTCAGAAAAACCTTCCCCCCTTCGCTCGCGAAGCGACCCTCCGTGGCGATGATCTCTTCGATTTTCGGGAACAGGCGGCCGCGGGTTTCATAGCCCGCCTTACCGAGTCGGTCACGGGCGGCGTTGAAGAGGTCCTCGGGTGACGCAGTCCCTTGTTCTTTCAGCACCTCGGCCATCGTCTTGGCCCAAACCTCAGCCGTCGCTTTTGGCTTGCCGCGCGGGGCGGTGATCGGAGCGGCCGATTTCTTCTTTTTCGCGCCGCTCGATTCCCCGAGGGCGGCGAGTTCTTTCTCAATTTCCGCGAGTTCGACTAGGAGCTTTTTCTTCTTCTCGCGAAGCGGGGTGAGCGATTTCTCGATCAGCAATTTCCGCTCTTCGGCGTGTTTCAATTCGAGCCGCCGCAGCTCTTCTAAGACGGTGCCCACGTTCGCAGCTCCTCCTGGGGATTTAGATTTTGTCGGCCGCGATCAGTTGTTCCTCGGCCCCCGATGCAAGATACTTTTTGAGGGTGGGGTGAGCAATATCCAGGCTCCGGCAAATATGGGTGTAATTGTTGCCGTGCGATTTTCATTTCGCCGCCTCCGCGACGACAGCGAATTTTTTCGTGTAGCCGGGAGGCTGGCGAAATCGCCACGTCGTCCCCTTGCGGCCTCATTGAAATCGAGAGTACACCCTGATTTTTAATTCGGCAATCACCGGGCGCGGGACCGAAAATGCGGCGCTTTTTGGACGCCGTTCGCGAACCCCCCTGTCTTTCAATTCGGGCGACGTCGCGGCCGCATCGGGGCCGCGAAGATGGGACGGCTCGCCGGCATCCGCTGCCAGCAGCGATTGCCGGCGTCGCCATCGGCCCAACCTGACGGGGCCGTTGTTGGTGGCCGACGGCCTTCGGAGCGGGGGCCGCATTGCGGCAACCCCGCCCCAGGCCGGGCCAGGGTGCAGCGGTCAGCGGCGGTGCGAGCGCCGGGGCATTTGCGCCCGCCGAGAGCGGCGGCGGACCACCGAGAGCGGGGCGGGTGGTTGACTCCCGTGCAGGGCTCCCTTATCGTGCCCTTAAGGTAACGGATAGCGAGATACATTTTTGGTGCCTTGAAACTCGGCTTCGCCGTGTGTTTCAAGTCCCCAAAAATCCCTCCGCTGCGCTGCGGGGAGTATCTCGTCAGCGTAACGCCGCTGAACCACTACGTCGCTGCGGGACCCCGGCCTGAACTGGTTCAGGCCCCCCGCAACGACGGAGCAATGTTCCCCCGCGGTCCGGTGGCGGAAGATTGCTCAGGGCGTTCCGGCGCCCTTTAACCCATCGGCTCACGGGCGGCCGTGAGATCACCGCCAACGGTCCCGCCCGTTGGATCGCGGTCGCCTCGCGGCGAGGCGGGGCAGTAGAGAAGTGGGGCGGGCAGGTCAAAATGGCAAGAGGAACGAAGATGGAGCCGGCGATAATAGCAACCGCAGTCGAGGACAAACGTCAGCGAGGCCGACCGAGCAAAGAAGATTGGGAAAAACGCGAGCAGCGTTTTAATCTCCGGTTGACCCTCGCTGAAAAAAACCGGATCGAACTCGCCGCCCATAATTTGGGGGTCGAGCCTGCCGAATATGCTCGGCAGCGGGTGTTGGTCGGTCGGTTGCGGACGCCGGTCCGGCGCGGGTCGCCCCCTAAAAACTCGGTCGATCCCGCCTTGATGGTGACGCTCAACGAATTGGGGCTGAAATTGCAGGAACTCGCCCCGCAATTCGCCGACCTTCGCGACCAAATTAGCCGCGAAGGAAATGTCGTTAATCAGTTGGCCCGCAAGAGCAACGCGGACATCCCGGATCGGGAATTGAAGAAAACTTTGCAGGACTGGGAGCACCTGCCGGCAGTCGTCGCGGAGACGAACGCCAAAGCAATGGAATTGTTTCTCCGCTTCGGCTCGACAATTGAGACAATCGCCAAGTGTCTCGATGGGACCGGACTATGATCAACAAAGTCACCACCAAATATGGCGAAAGTTTTCTCGGGGTCGCCGCCTACTGCCTGCGGGATAAGCGGACCGAAGCGGAGAAAGAACGGCACGCGAAAACGACCGGCATCGACATCAGTGGCCAGAGTTCGGAGCGGGTGGCGTGGGTGGAAACGCGAAATCTCGCCACGAAAGATGGCTGGGCGGCGGCGCGGGTGATGAGCTATTACGCGATGGAGCGGGAAAATCTCAAGCGAGCCGCCGGGGTGAAAGCGACGGGCCGCAAAGCGAAAGGGCCGGTCGCCCATCTTTGCTTTTCGTGGGCGCCCGAACTCACCGGAAAAATCAGCCGCGAGGAGATGCTGAAGTTCGCCGACGGGGCCCTTAAGGCGTTGGGGTTTGAAAAGCAACAGGCGATCATTTTGACCCACACCGATGAGCCGCAGCCCCATCTTCATTTAATCGTTTCACGCATCGACACCAAAACCGGAAAAATGGTCAATCGTGTCAACGACCAACGCATTCTCTCCCGCTACGCCACGGAACACCTCAAGGACCTCAAGGGGCGGGGCATTATCGACAAAAATGCCGACTACTGCCCGCAGCGTGAAATCAACGCCCGGCTTCGTGAGGAGCAAAAGAAAAAACCGAAAAAAGAGCGGATCGCGATTCGGGATAATAACCCGACGACGATCATCCACGAACTGCAAACAGCGGCCGTCAATGATAATGACCGCCGGCACGAACTGATCGCCAAATTGCGAGCCGGGGCGGCGGAGATTTCCGCCGCTCAACGCCAACTCCGCAAGCAGCAGCGCCAACAATGGGACGACTTAGAGGCGGGATATTTGGCGACGATGAAGCGGTTGCAGACCGACCACTCGATCGCCGTGCGGCGTGCGGCCCGGATTTTCACGAACCACTTCCGCGACGTCCTGCACGACCTCAAAAAGGAGCAACGGCACGCCCAGGAAGAATTCGCCGCGAATGAGAAACGGGCGTTCGGTCGGCTCAAAAATCTGATGGGACTCGATTGGCGACGACTCTTCGCCGAATACGAGCTCGAACGGAAGCGGCAAGGGCCCTCCGCGATGCGGGCGGTCTTTAGCGTTCTTGGCGACGCCGCCGTGCGGCTGCAAAGTTTTATGGCGGATCAGCGGGCTCAGGAGCGAAAAGTTCTCCGCGAACTCGGCGCCCATGAACAAGCGGCCCGGAAGGAAATCGAGGTTCTGACCCAGCAGCGACTCGCCGCGGAACGGCAAGCGTTCTTCGATCGCCGGGAGGCGTTGCTCAGGGAGCAGCACCACGATCAACAGGCGATGAATGCCCGGTGGGAAGCTCAGACGAAGGAGTATCGCCGGGCGAAGAAAACCCTCGGCATCGTCGACCGCAAGGCAATCGAGGCGGAAATGGCCAAGATGCGAGCGGAGTGGGAGCGGGCAACGCAGCAGGGTTACGGCCGCGGGCGTTAAGTTGCTTCCACGGTCGGCTGGCGCGCCGGCAGCGTCAGCCGCTTCGGTTTTCGCGACCGAAACACTGAAATAGGCAGATATGTTGCACGACGAGCGAAAATCTGGCGTCCGTAGTTTCTCGTACCGAACTGTAGGAGTCCATCGCTTAAGTTAAGCTTCCTGACGAAATCGAGCTACGCGGCGTCTGATCTGCTTGACGCCCGGGAGCAGAGTGATTATCTTGCCTTCCGTTCAATTACAAATCCGTCATCGTCCGTTCCCACAACTCGAACTACTGAAAACCCCGCATCGCGAACCTCCTTTCCTATTAGCAGCCATCAGGCAGCTAGGGCGGAGTGGTTTGTGTTGCGGGGTTTTTTCGTGAAAGTAAAGGTTAGGTCATCGAATGAGCGTTCTTACTTCGCGGTTTCGCTGCATGATCATTGTCAATTTGCTCCTCTTCTTCACACAGTCGGCCGAAGCTCAATCGAACGGGCGTATCCCATTCACACTTACTAACAACATCTATAATGGCCGGAATGGCAATACAAGAGATGGTGTTCCGCTTAAATTTGAGATCAATAACGCTTCTCGTATCTTGGTTGATCTACGGTCTTTGTCTGGGTACGGAAGCTCCGACGGTTGGTTTTCTGGCGGTTCCATATCTGAGGCTATTGACGTCGAACTTCAGCTATACCTTAGGAACCCGCAGGACACTTTTCGATCAGAGACCTTCTCACTTTATAACGTGAAAGGTAGCTCTCGGCATGCGATCGGTCCTTCAAGTGCAGTGAGCAGTCTGCAATACCTAGTCGATTTAAGCGGATATCTTCCTTCCCATCGTTCGCTTCTGACTACCGCAGTTTTGTCACTTCCAACATTTTTTAGTCGATCAAATGGCAACCCATCTCAAATTACTCTTCAGGGCGGCGCAGTTGCGCGAGGCGACATATTCCTTAATCCGGTAGTCCCAAAGCACATAATTGTTCTAGCGCATGGTTGGAATAATGACGAAGCACCATCCGTGCCTTCCTACCTCTCCACGCTCGAAACAACAGTGAAGGATCGACTCGGAGATCGGATATCGAGTGGCGAAGTCGTTCTTGTTACGCCGACTTTATCTGGCTTTTACACGCCCTTCTCGACCGAAGGATACGCAACAGCGTACGGTCAGGCGTCAAATGCGGGCGATGTAATTTTTTCTCGCGTTAATGCTGAGATTGATCGAGCCAATAGAATCAACAAATTGCTGAATCCTGGTTCACCGGACTATGAGCCGACAATACATCTGATTGGCCACAGCCTTGGCACCGTTGCGAATGCGTTTGCCGTTGACTCATTGCATAAAGCGGGGATCAACGTTGACATGGTCACGCTGTTAGACACGCCGCTTCACGCAAGCTACTCTGTGGCTGCGCAGATCGGGGTCTCCGGGCTTACGAAGCAAAAACTCGTTTCGTTCGACGACGCCTTTCTATTTTGGTCGAAGATGCCGACTGGTTCTGTTGACTATGTAGAGAACTTCTATGCCGACCCCAACTTACGCGATGTATCGGTTCGATCTCCAGCGTTCGGCCAACCGATCGCCGGCACGGTTCCCTGCGAAAACGGAGGCTGCTATGGTCATCAGGTCGCGAATTCCAATCATGAGTCCGTATGGAAACAGTTTTACTCCGGGGTAGTTCGCGGAACCGATGGGCTGCCTTGGCGAACACCCGCTCTGTATGGTCAGAGCGAACCATACCAACTGAGGTGGACCCCGACCGACGACTTGGCGGCGACCGTCGAAGCGTTCAACGATTCCCTCACCGACAGCGATGCGCAGCTGTGGATCGACTCACGCACAACCGTATTCGGTAGAGACCTCATCAACGACTGGCAGCGATCAATTGGCACCGTGATTTTTCAGGAAAACCAAATTGAAGCGGTTTCCAATTCGCCGTCAGCCTTCTCCGCATTCTTTGATCCGCGTGACGTTCTTGGAATGCAATTTGAGTTCGAGGTCCACGGAACTACGAGCGGAGTAATTACGTTGGCGTTTGACGGTACAGAGATTTTTCGTAGAGAGCTGTCAGCGTCCAGTTTGCAAGACGTTGTCTACGTATCAACTTTTCAATACACTCAATCCGGCAGGCTCGAGTGGACATTCGATTCAGATGTCAGTGGCAGCCGGGCTAAGTTCAGTCGCTTCACTTTTGTACGTGCAATTGCAGTTCCTGAGCCACCGATTGGCCACCTTACATTGTGTGGTTTTCTGATTGTTTGCTCACAGCTTCGCCGAATGCCAGGTAAGCTCGGTCTTGGGCGTGCCTCGATGTGAAATTGAACAAGAACAGTATAAAAACGGTTCCACAGATTGCGATCTCGAAGGCATAGCTACTCCAGCGTCGTCCGCAGGTGATGATCACCAGTGCAAATACCCAGAGTGGTCCAAGGGCGATCAAGAACTCGGCCACACTGTAACCCATCATCAGGTTTACACTGAGGACACCCGGGAGCAATTGATAGGCAGTGATTCCGGCGACCACCGATATCGGAAGTAGCAAGACGCGTGTCCCACTCTTTTTGTGCAATTGACGCTGCTTGTTGATTCGCGTTGTAAGCATGGCCCGCCAATCATACCAACGGGCGCGGAACAGCGCAAGGCGACTCCTGAAATCTATTGGGCTCCGTGGGCACGTCGGTGCTATGACGTGCCAAAACTCAAGCAGTCGGTTCGCCATGATTTACCTTAGCTTCGAAGTGATAATCTTTGTTCTGGAAAATAACTTGTGTAAATGCGGCGAGTCAAAAGTTTTGACTTCACGGCGCCGACGTGCCCATCGATCCGCTAGATGCCGTCGAAGCGAGCAATCCAATCGTGCGGGCCGCGTTAGCAGCGGTTCCCTTCAACCTTGAGCCGGGCTTGCCGGACGTTCTCATAAGTCTCGGCGACCCAGTACGAAAAGCTCATGTTGAGATCGTAATTGGCGGTCCGTTCGTAGGCGAGGACCGGGTCCAGCAAATCGGTGGCCGTGTAGCGAGCCTCTCGCAACTGCGGGGCGGTAAGGGTGTCGTACTTGAGCCAGAGCACGCGAAAACAGGTCAGCTCCCACGCCTCGCCGGCGGAACACCGGAGCGTCCGCGTTTCGAGTTGCAGCCAATCTTCGACGACTGCTTCGCTGTCTTGGCAATCGAAATCCATCAAGGGATAGAACATCTTTTGAGGCTATCACAACGGCGACGATTTTGCCACGAATTCTGATCGCCGATGGCTGCGAACGTGTGCTGCAATGCGTCGCGCTTAGGCCGTGACGAACCCCAAGTAGAATCACCGCTTCCCCGCCGCCGCTTGCTGCTTCATCGCATCGACTTCTTCATGCGCCCTCCACAGTTGCTTGGCTTGTTTCTTCGCCACTTTCCTGGGCGGATGAGAAGTACCTGGCAATTTCCTATTTGGTACACGCCTTGGTACACGCCTCCCCTTCGCGCACACGCCAAATCTGCTATTCTTGGGCTAGGAAAACCCTAGTTTTCTCGGGATTTTCGGAAGGCTCCGCGACTCTTAATCAGTAGGTTGTTGGTTCGATTCCAACAGGGAGCACTCACGCCATCCGCTGCATCGGTTGGCATTCGCTCGCATAACGTGTTGTCTCGCATAGGGTTATGCAATTCGCGGCCGTCGCTCTTGGCGCTCGCACTCTCGCACCGCTTGGCACCGCCCGGACTCGTTTCGCGTCCGAACTGCTGCGCCTGCGCTGCGCGATTCTCGGCCTCATCATGCGGCCGATGGTCAGCCGTCCCCGTGGCCCGTACCACGATGGGGCCCTCATCCTCGGGCGTGAACATTCCCGCCATGCGTAAGGCTGCTGTGGCCTCAGCCTGGGGCATTAAATGGGAGTAGCGGCCGAGGGTGAACGATTTAACGGCGCCAATGATTGCTTGAATCGTGCTCGCGCTCTTGCCGCTGGTGGTCACCCGGCGCCACACAAGTGTGGGACGCTCAATGGTTCAGAGGATGCGCGTCGGGGCCCCGCACGCGAACCGTTCACCACGAGCGTCTCCTGAATCAGGCGACAAGGGCGTGCGGGCGAGAGAAAAGTTTGGTCACATCTTGCGCGCGGCGCTTGCTACG
This sequence comes from Pirellulales bacterium, assembly GCA_022841705.1. GTDB lineage: Bacteria > Planctomycetota > Planctomycetia > Pirellulales > Lacipirellulaceae. The sequence continues at coordinate 31,702 of JALHQZ010000001.1, read as the reverse complement.
CCGCGCGAAGGGGCGGGTTACGTAGTCGCCCGACCATGTTCCTTGCCCACCGAGCGGGATTCGATGAGGCGCCGCATCTTTTTTTCAATCCGAACAGCGGAATTAAAAGCAGCGGAATGGCAGCCCGAGTTTGTTACCTCTCCACTCGCGCCGATCCTCCGCCAGCGAGTTTTTCAACTTCACTCAGCGTCGCCATTGAGGTGTCGCCGGGGGTGGTCATTGCGAGGGCGCCGTGGGCAGCGCCGAGTTCGACGGCCCGCTTGGGGTCGCCAGTGGTTATGAGGCCGTAGATGAAGCCGGAGGCGAAGCTGTCACCGCCGCCGACACGGTCGAAGATTTCGAGGTTGGGGCGGGGGGTGGCTTCGTAGAACTTGCCGTCGCACCAACAGAGAGCGCCCCAGTCATTGAAAGTCGCCGATTTCACTGCACGCAGAGTTGTGGCTGTGGCGAGGAAGTTGGGGTACTCAGCGACGGCTCGGCTGATCATCCGCTTGTAAGATTCGAGCGGGAGCTCGTGGTGCCCTTCGCTAACGCCCTCGACTTCGAGGCCGAGGCAAGCGGTGAAATCTTCTTCGTTACCGATCATCACATCGACGAGCTTGGCGAGGCAGCGGTTGACTTCGCGAGCGTGGTCCAAGCCGCCGTGGCTCTTCCACAATGAGGGGCGGTAGTTGAGGTCGTATGAGGTGATGACGCTGTGCAGCTTGGCTTTGGTGAGGGCTTCTTCGACAACGCCCGGGGTCGTGTCGGAAAGAGCGGCGAAGATGCCGCCCGTGTGGAACCAGCGAACGCCGTGTTTGCCGAAGAGCGTGTCCCAATCGATTTGGCCCGCTTTTAGTTGCGAGGCGGCGGAGTTGCCGCGATCCGAGCAGCCGACCGCGCCGCGGACGCCGAAGCCGCGCTCTGTGAAGTTGAGTCCGTTGCGAACGGTGCGTCCGATGCCGTCGTAAGGGACCCACTTGAGCCAGGAGAGATCCACGCCCCCTTGGAGCATGAGGTCTTCGATAAGTCGGCCCACATCGTTATCGGCGAGCGCAGTCACGATCGCGGTCCGCATCCCGAAGCAGCGCCGCAAGCCGCGCGCGACGTTGTACTCCCCGCCTCCTTCCCAGGCCTGAAAAGTCCGGGTCGTGCGAATGCGTCCGTCGCCCGGATCAAGGCGAAGCATGACTTCGCCGAGGGAGACGAGGTCGAATTGGCATTGGTCGGAGGACTTGATATTGAGCATGAAGGTGTCGTCAGTTGTTTGCTATGTGTCGGAACTAGGATTGCACAAGGGTGACTGCTTCTCGGACGGCTTTTTCAACAGGGCTAAAGTCACCCGTTACGTAGAGAGAGGGTTGGACCATCCAGCTTCCGCCGCAGGCGAGGATTTTATTGAAGGCAAGGTAGGTTTTTACGTTCTCGGGACCGATGCCGCCCGTAGGGATGAACTTCATCTGTCCGTAAGGCGCGGCGATAGCCTTGAGAGTTTTGAGGCCGCCAAACGCTTCCGCTGGAAAGAACTTGACGACGGTGAGCCCATGTTCAAGGGCTTGCTCGATGTCGGTGGGGGTCGCAACGCCGGGGAAGATCGGCAGGCCTACTTGCTGAGCGTGCTTGACGACCTTGGGGTTGAAGCCGGGGGAAACGAGAAACGTTGCCCCAGCCTCGCGCGCCTGGTCCACTTGCTGTGTCGTGAGGACCGTTCCCGCTCCTACGAGCAGGTCGCCGCGGTCTGCCATGATGCGAATGGATTCCGCGGCGGCTGCAGTGCGGAACGTCACCTCGGCAACCGGCAGTCCTCCAGCGACGAGGGCCTCGGCCAGCGGCCCTGCTTGGGACGCTTTTTCCAAAGCTATGACGGGGACAATTTTGTGCCGTGTGAGTTGGGTCGTGAGGTATTCGTCGGATACTTTCATTTGTGCCTCTACAGTCTTTTGACCGTCAATCCCCCATCAATCGGAATCACGGCCCCGGTCGCGTAGCGGATGTTACCGGTGGCGATGGCGGCGACCGCTTGGCCCACATCTTCTGGTTCACCCCAGCGATTTTCGAGCGTGAGTCCTTCGGCCAGGAGTTTATCATATTTGTCCTTAACGGCAGCGGTCATGTCGGATCGGATGATGCCGGGGCGGATTTCATAGACGCCGATTCCGAATTCGCCGAGGCGTGTGGCCCAAAGCTGCGAAGCCATGGCAACGCCCGCTTTGGAGATACAGTAATCACCCCGATTGACCGAGGCGACTTGCGCGCTGATCGAAGAGACATTGACGATCGTGCCGAAATACTGTGGCTGGGATTGTTTCTGCTCGATCATCCACTTCGCCGCCGCCTGTGTCAGGAAATAGGGTCCTTTCAGATTGATGCTGATGAGGCGGTCGAAGCTCTCCGGCGTGGCTTCGAGAATATCGGCCCGCACTTCGGGTGCGATGCCGGCGTTGTTGACAAGTGAATCGAGCCGGCCAAAGCGGTCCTTGATCGCGGCAAGCAGGTGTGGATGCTCTGCCAGCGCAGCCACATCCGCGGGGAGGTACAACGTCTGGGCGCCGAGCCCGGCAAGTTCATGGAGTGCCTGCGCCACATCCTCGGCGGAGCGGCGGCCATTGATTGCGAGGTCAAAACCGGCTCGGGCTAGGCATTTGGCAATGCCTAGGCCGATGCCGCGACTGCCTCCGGTGATGAGGGCCACGGGCTTTGGATGAAGGGGCATATTAATTGGTTACCGGTCCGAAGAACGTGTAATAGGGATCGCCTTGCGCAAGCCGCTGGACATAAAGGGCGACTTCGCGGAGGTGATAATCGCCCCACATGCAAGCCTCGCCGCAGGGAATGAGGCGGCCCTTAGGGATATGGTCCCAGCCGTTAGGCCGATGGTAGATCGTGTGGAGCAGCAAGCCTTCGTGGACGTTGTCCTGTGACAAGTAAGGCTCTTGGAGCAACGAACGGAGGACGGTCAGTCCCGCTTGGGTGTAGCGACAGGCTCCTTCCGTGTCGTTACGTGCTTTGAGCAAGTGCCCAAACCGCAGCAGCCCCTGCGCCGCGATTGCGGCCGCGGAGCTGTCGACCGGCTCGCAGTCGTTGAAGGGGTCGGCTTCTCGTGCGAGATAGTCGCCAAGCTTCGCGAGTCCCGGAGCACCCGTATCCCAATAGGGAACGCCACAGCGAGGAGTCTCTCGGACATAAAACTCACACGTCGCACGGGCTGCTTCGATGAATAATGCTTCGACAGACTTCCTTCCGCCCACGGATTCGAGTTCCGCATCGCTGCGCGTGGCGAGCCACTCGAGCTGTTCGGCGAAGCCGAGCATGGCCCAGGCGAGCCCGCGAGTCCAAGTGGAGAAGGGCGAATAGCCTTGTTGAGTGGAGGGCGCCCGGTAGTCGCCATTGTTCGTATTGAACAGCGACTCGTGTGCTGTGCGTCCTGGCACGTCGTAGGCCCCGCGTCCTTCTCCGTACCAAATATTGTGGCGAGCCGTGGCGGTGGCATGATGGACAAGTCGTCCTAATAGCGATATCGACTCGTCGCGTTCCCCCATGAAGACATGGTTGAGTTGATGAGAGAGCGCTAGCGCACGGAGCGAACGTATTGTGTCGACAAACAGCGATTGCGGTCCGTTGAACGAGTAGATGTAGCCGCCCCCGTCGCGCGTCGTGCTCCAGCGGGCCGCTTGCACGGCGCCGGTAATCTTGAGCGCTAGTTCGTAGTAACTCCGTTCCCAGCGATCCTCAGCAATGCGTCCTTCGCGCATGAGGCGCCAGAGCGTGCCGTAGGTGCTTACATTGTTGAAGCCGTGATCGTGAACGCCGATATGCGTGAGATGCGGGGCCATTGCCGAGAGAGTCCGCTCCCGGCCATGTTCGAGGAACTGTTTGTCTCCCGTGGCGTCGTACTGCAACAACAGGCTTCCATATTGAAAGCCTTGCGTCCACTCGGTCCACCCTTGGGGCTGATATTTCCCTGCGACAGTGATAACAGGCGAAGGCGATCCGATTTGCCACCGCTGCTCGATGCGATCCAGTCGATCCGCCGACAACGCCCACATCCGTTGGATTGCGGGGAGGAGGTCGGTCGGTCTGAGGGAGGAGTCAAGCGAGATCATGGTTCTAAGGATTTTGACACGTTGTTGGAGTTGGCAGCGCAATTCTAATCACAAGTAACCGTTTCGCGGAGGGCGGCAGTGGCTGATTTCGGCCATAAGCCACTGCCGCGGGCGTCCCTACAAGCGTGGCCGCCAAGATCCAAAATACCCATCGGCTATCGCTCGGTTAGTGCGGTTGCAAACGCTTAATTCTCGCGAAGAACGTGGCATAAGAACTTGCGGTGCGGATAGCTTTTGCCAGCAGTACCGGATCTCTCATTTCGAAAGGGCTCCGGCCGCATGTAAGGATTCGGGAAGAGAACAGCACGGCAGTTTGATGGGTTCAGTAAGATATCATGAGTGAGGAGCAACTTCAGTTCCGACCACTTGACCGCGAACCGCTCAGGCCGAATATAGTGAACATCTGCATCGAATCGCTCCGCGGAATCTTGAATCGCTCCGAGCGGCGCGGGGCTTGAGTTTTTCGTCAATCCGACTTCTCTGCAAAGCTGGCCAAGTCGCGAGCGACCGTCGCTGCTGCGCTCGTTAGTTGAAGCTCACTTCTGGATAGGTGGAAGCGGCGTCGTCGGTAGTTAGGCGGCGCCAATTTGAAGGAGTGTTCTGGGTTCGTTGAAATCAATTTCAGGTCGTAGATACCGCGGTTCTTGGCGACGCAAATACTTGTGCTACTCTGTCGAGAATCTCCTTACGCGGCCCGTGTTCGATGAGATGGCGTTGTCGTTAGCGCGGTGGGCGGCGAAGCCGATAGGAACGACGCAGCCGACAACCGATCGCGGACTTGCCAGATCGACTCGTGGGCGAAGAACAGCCGGCTCCAGACATCGATCGCCGTTAGGCGTAGCCGCAACCGGGGGGTGCTATTGTCCAGAAAATATCGCAACTTGGGTCGTGAGAGCCTGTACCAATCCAGCAGCGGCGAGTCGTCGAAGTACGGTGTCGCCACGCGATGTTGCGTATGGGAAGGGAGCGTGAACGCGTACTTGGCGCGCTGGCCAATTGATGGCGGAAGATAGCGACTCGCGAGCCGCCGCAGCACCCACTTGTCGCGCACAAACGGATGGCGCCAGTCGACCAGTCGCGGCTCAATGCGAAGTTTGGCCGACAACGGAAGATTGTGACTGAGGCGGAGCAGGTTGCGATCGAGGAAGGGATAGCGCGTCTCGATGCTAGCGGCCATGCCGAGCGAGTCATTGCGATGCAGCAACGTCCTCAGGATGTAGGCGAGGTGACCCGAATCGGTGAAGCTGCGAAGTGACGCGATGGTGGATTTCTTGAACATTGACGCCACAAGCGACTCCTCACTGTCGACAGCGTTGAGCTCGCGCTCAAAGCCATGGGGCAATGAACGAACCAATTCGGCGTCGCGATCGGTCAAAGGTGGGAGCTTGATCTGGCCGCGCAGCTTCTGCTCGCAGGCGTTCACGAACGCCTTGATCCGCTGGTGCGCTTGCACCGGAACCTGGCGTAGCGTCTTGCGGATGTTGGGCATCAACCATTCGTAGCCCAGAAAGCTTTCGTCGGCTGCCTCGCCGCAGACCACGGCCTTCACGCCGTGGCGATGCACCAACTGCGAGAGAAGCAGAAAAGGAACCGAGTTTAGTTGGCACAGAAATGGGGCGCCAAAGTGGTAGGTCACCTCCGCAAAATGCTCGATGAACGCAGCTTGGTCCACGTCCACCCGATGCAGCGGCAGATTCAGATGACTCGCAACACGTTGAGCGGCGGCGTACTCGCTCTGCGGACCGAGCACGTTCGCATGGAAGAGCTGAAGAGCCGGATCGATGCGCCGCGCGATCGCGGCGACCAGCGCCGAGTCGACCCCTCCGCTACAGAGCGCACCCACTGGAGCATCCGCGGCGAGTTGCGACTGCACGCTCGCGGTGAGCTGTTCGTCGAGGCGATCAACCCATTGCTCGGATGTTTCGCGGGCCAACTCCTCCGCCAGCGCGGGGTCGTCGAGATCGGACCACGCTGCGAAGGTTCTCATGCGCGGCGGTCCATTTCGCTTGCTCCAAGTGATCGTGCCGGGGACAACGCTCTGAACTTCGGCGAAGAAGGTTCGTCCCGTGGTTGGCAGCGCGTAACCTTGCAGAAAGGTCTGAACCGTCAGGAGGTCGGGGTTGAGCGGCGACCAGGCGTGGAGCGCCTGCACCGAAGACGCGAAAGCGAAGAACTCGGGCGTCTCCCAAACGAACAGCGGCTTCATGCCGCCCCGATCTCGGGCGAGCGTCACTTGCCCCGCGATGCGATCGTAGAGCGCGAAGGCGAACATCCCGTCGACACGCCGCAGAGTTGAATCGACTCCGAATCGGCAGAGCGACTCCAGCAAGACCTCGGTGTCGCTCGTCGTACGCAGTCTGGCTCCCTGCCCTTGAAGTTCGTCGCGGAGGCCCTGGTAACCGTAGAGCTCCCCGTTGTAAACCAGACAGTATCTGCCAGACGAATCCCACATCGGTTGGTCGCTGCGTGGGTCGACATCCACCAGGGCGAGCCGCGTGTGCAAAAGGGCAACGGCATCATCCACGAAGGTCCCGCTCCCATCGGGCCCGCGAGCAGCGAGACTCCGCAGGATCGGTTGCGGATCGCCCAGGAGATCGTGTGCCGATCGTCGGCGGCTTAGGAATCCAAAGAGTCCACACATGGGGCGCTCACGTTCGAGAGGCTGGTAGGCAGGATGCCGAAATCGGACCACTGCCGGCGGCCGAGACGCGTGCGCACGCGCAGCAGCCAGTTTCGCTCAATTTTTTCGGGAGCCACGTAGGGTCGATCGTGGTCGAGATGTAATAGCACGGTGCGATGTCGGATCGAACGACCCACGACGCCCCGATTCATGAGCCGTTCGCCGAGCTCGCGATCGAGACCGCCGTACTCCATTCGCTCGTCGAAACCGTTGACCGCCAGGATATCCTCCTTCCAGGCCGAACTATGGTGGCCATTGAACGTCGGCCGGGTCTGCGAAATCTGCTCGAAAAGCCACACCCACGGTTGTCGGCGCACCAGCATCCGCAGCTTCCGTTCGATCCGGTGGCCGCGTCGCATCAGCGCCCAGGGTTCAAAGATGTCGCCCTGAAGAATGTCGGATCGCGTGATCGCGTCGCTGAGCGTTCGATCAAGCCGCACGATGCCGCCCGACAAGAAGGCGCCCGGACGCGCGTAGCGCGCGTGAACGGCGACGAAGTCGTTCCGCGGAATACAATCGCCGTCACTGAAGAGCAAATACGGATGTGCGGCCGCCAGAATCGCCTTGTTAAGGATGCGGCACTTGCGAAAACCGCGCTTCTCGTGCCACACGTGACGAATGGACAGATTTGTCATCCGCTGTAATTCTTCAAGCAAGCCAGCGGTGATCTCGGAGGAGCCGTCGTCGGCGACGATGACCTCGAAGTCCTTATGAGTTTGGACGGAGTACCCCCACAAGACCTTCTCCAGCCAAGCGGGCGACTCATAAGTCGTCACAATCACGGAAACAGGAATCATGCGGCCACCTTGCGAAAAGAGTCCATCGCCGCGGCGTCAGCGGCGCGAAGCGGAACTCGCTCGAGTCGGGCGCGAACCTCCTCGCAAGTCGCAATCCGGCGCCCCACAGCGTGTGCGACGTGGACGATGCGATCAATCAGCCCAGCGTTCGTCGCGCACTCGCGTTTGTCCCAGTCGTAGTAGAGAGCGTCTTCCAGTCCGACCCGGACATGGCCTCCCATGGCGATCGCCCAACAGTTGACTTGAAATTGATATCGTCCCACCCCCGTCGCAGCCCAGGTGGCGCCCGGCGGTAGCGAGCGCACGACCGCGCACAGATTGTCCGGCGTCGCAGCGAGGGTTCCCAGCGAACCAAGTAAGAGATTCGCATAGAACGGGGGCCGCAAGATTTCGCGCTCGATCAAGTACTTGGCGTAGTCGACCATGCCGAGATCGAAGATTTCCAGCTCTGGCAGCACGCCTCGGGCATTCATCCGCTCCGCCAACAGCCGAATCATGTCCGGCGAGTTGATCGACGGGTGCTTGGCGAAATTGAGCGAACCAAGCGTCAGCGAACCCAGATCCGGCCGAAGATCGAGCACTTGGCTCCGCTGCCAAAACTGGCCATGCAATCGGCCGCTGCATGAACCGGAGATGAGCGCTCCGGGGCAGGCGTTGCGGACCCCGGTAAAGATTTCTTCATAGATCTCGCTGCGATAAGTCGGCGCGCCGTCGGGGAGTCTCGCATGCAGGTGCAGGATCGTGGCGCCCGCTTCGACACAGCGGCGTGCGTCGGCAATAATTTCCGCCGGCGAGATGGGCACGAAGGGGCTATCAGCGCGCATCGGCACCATACCGGTTAAGGCCGCGTTGATAATCAGTGGTTCCATGATCCCAGTCCCGTTCAGCGCGAGAAACTTAGCAATTTGGCAAGCGAGGGCGACGAGGCAACTCCCAGACGATTCAGGTATAACTCCGCCACCGCAGCGAACGACCGCTCGACCGCCGCGAGAAGATGTCCCGCCCGGTGGGCCGGCGGTAGGTTGAGGTTCGGCGTTGGATTGGCCTCCCACAGGACGAGCTCGCCCGTCGGCGTGAAGCTGTAGTCGATTCCAGCGATATCGAGGCCCAGCAGCCGCGCCGCGCGCACCAGTTCGGCCGAATGCGTACAGGGCGCCGCGACGAATCTCAGCTCCTCGGCAAGCAGCTCCGCCGACGCTAGCCGCTGCTTGGGGCGAACTTCCCAGCCTGGATTGGCCAGCAAATGCCGCGGGACCGCTCGGTCTCCCGCCACGATCGCGCGGTACTTGCGGTAAAGCCCGTCCATGGGCGACCGGGTCTCGATGAACTCCGCCGCCATCGGCGTATGGAGTCGATCCCACGCGACCTGGCTGAGCTCACGCGGCTCATGAATCATGTAGGCGGGTCGGCCATGCCCGTAGTCGTCTCGCACCAGCAGCGGATACGATAAATTACGGAGTTGGAGTACATCAGCCGCATCGCGAATCCGGTGGCACCGCGGTGCACGCAGCCCCGCTTCGTTCCAGATCCGGGTCGATACCGATTTCACCGTGGTCGCCAAGGTATCGATCGAGTTCAGACAGCTTACCCCTTTGCTGCGGGCGCGACGCTCCAATTCGAGCGCCTGCCGGTGTCCGCTCGGAGACCAGACATCGATCGAGTCGGGCAGCCAAAACGTCACGGCGCCAATCGACGCCCAATCTTCCTCCGCATGCGGCAGCAGGCAGAACTTCAGCCGATAGCGCAGCTCCGGCGAGCGTTGTTCAACCCAGCGAAAGAAATCGCGATAGGTGTACGACCGCTTCGCCGGGTGCCGCGCGACGAGCAGCAGCTTCGCGTCCCGCTGCAGCCGAAGGTTGCGCACGGCGTCCGCCACGCGCAGCGGGAGCTGGCTAGCGGCTGCTTTCAGACGATAGCGGACGGTATTCATCGATTGGTTAAGCGGTCGGACAAGGACGACCTCCACGCAACCGGCGGCCCAGCTCACGCCGCACCGTCTTGCGCAGCGCCGAGAATCGGCTCCGTCGGATTAGCCGTGCGAGCGCGTTCTGAACCGGCGCCAACGAAGGGAGTCTCATGAAGTCCGCATAGATCGGGATCAGCTCCGGCGCCCCGATGCGGCGGAGTCCATCGATTTTCTCGCCCAGCGAGGCGGAGTGATCGAAGGCGGTGAATCGGGTGAGGTCGCCGCAGGCGGCGATCGAGATTTGCGTGCGGACACATTTCTCGCATACCGAGCAGTTGAGTGTGTGGGGGGGATTTTCCCAACACGGACGAACGAATCGCTGCACAAGTTCGCTGTCCACGATCGCCGCAAGCTTGTCAAAGCGCCGCAAGCCTTCGCCGAAATGGGTAATTTGCAGAGCGGCGGAGGACCAGAGCGAATCGAGCTCCCAATGCGAACCCCATGGACGAGGGTGAAACCGGGAGTACGAAGACGACATCACGACCTCGCCCAGGAGCCCCGATAGCAAATGGGCGGCTCCCAGGAGCGCGGCGCCGTGAGATTGCTGCCATGAGGGGCCGGCGAACTGGGGATGACGGCGGAGATTCGTACGTAGCACGATTGCCGTAGCGCCCGAGGCTTCGGCGATCAAACGCAATCGCTGCTCGAATCGAGAATAGCGCTGCGGCGCTTGGGGCGGCACGTCATAGTCGACGACGTAGATTAAATGATCAATGCGTTGCGGAAAGGTGAGCAAGCTGTGAAATGAGTCCACCCCGCCGGTGAAGAACAGTCCCACACCGCGCGGCGCCGTCGCGCTGGGCGTCCGAAGTCGATCGACTTGCGGCGGTAGCGACGGAAAACGCCACCACTCTTGCAAGAGCTCGCATGCGCGCGTCGCCCCAGCTCGCCATGTCCCACAGACCGGCTCGGCGATTCTTAGACGGCGATGATGGAACAAGCTCGACGGTAGAATCGCCGTCGCGAAACCCTCGATCGTTGGCGCGAGCAGCGCGTCGCCCGACTCGAACCAGAGCGGCTCTCCGGCAAGCGCAACCTCGACGCGCGAACGCCCGGCGGTTAGCGTCGCGTGGACAGGTCCGACGATCAGCGAGGTTTCAAGCGGCATGATGCCTCTCCACCGCCGGGGCGAATCTCTTGCTCGCGACGGTGAACTCGACCCCCGGAAAGCGTTGATCCGGAAGCGCAGGACCGGCAAGTTCCCAGCCCCGCTTCACCAGCAGCCGGCACATCGACGGCGAAGCCTGCCGGAGCGCGCAAGTAGCACCAGCAAGCAAAGCCGCCCGGTCTTGCAGGTCGAGCAAGTGGACGGCCAGTCCCTGTCGCTGCGCCACTGGGTGCACCACGACGCGATCGGGAGCCGCGACGAGACCGACCGGCACGATGCCGTACCGTTCGTACTGGAAGGGTTCGACCATTTGCGCCAGCGTTGCGTGCAGCGACAGCCGCGCCGCAGCCACGATCTCGCCACCTGGGTCGAAGACCGCCCAATGCGTCGACGAAGAGTCATGCTTGTCGGTCCAAACGCCGTCGGGAAAGGCGTCATCAGCCAATGCGGTTCCCGTCGCACGCCACACTTCCACCCGCAGCCGATAGATTCGCGCGAGCGTTGGCGCATCTTCAACGACCAGCGTTGTTAGACCCGGAATTTGAGAGTCAGTAAGCATAAGTCTTATTCAGGACGAGTTGTTCAAGCGGCGCGGCGCAGCGTTTCGGCAATGAGGACTTCGGCCGCGCGTTCCAGACCGCCAAATTGGGCGGCGAAGTTGATGCCATTGTCGCGCTGTATGCTAAGGCCCGTGGGAGACGAGAAATGCCACAGGTGGCCGCAACTATTGGCTTCCAACACGTAAAGTCGGCCGTGTTCGGCATCGCGGACGATGTCGACCCCCAAGATCGGGAAATTGGAAAAGGCCTCGTGCGCGCGGGTGGCGAGTTCGAGGACATCGGCTTCGTAGCAGAGTTCGAACGTGCAGCCCGCCCCACTCGAACAGATTGATACGCCGCCCCCATCCTCGCCGCCACGAAACGCGTAGCGTTCGGCGAGCGGGCGCCGCGTCTGCGAGGCGGTGACCTTCCAAGCGAACAGCGGCGCGCCGAACCAGGTCGTCACGCGGTAGCTTACCGGCCACGGACCGGTGTAGACGAAGTCCTGAATAATGAGATTCGTGACGCCCAACTTCACCGAACGAACGTTCTTGGGGGGACTCCATCGGACCCGCGACTTACGTTTGATCCGCACCTCGGCGCCGCGCCCGCCGCAATCCGGCTTTTGGACCACGTAGGGACCAAACTCCGTGAGGTCAGGTTGTTGTGTCGGCGACAACAGAGCCCACCGCGGCGTCGGTACCCCATGGGCTTCTAGCCGCTTGTACTCTTCCGATTTTAGGAGCAGCCGATTCTGACATACGCTCCCCCGCAAGGGCACAAGCTGCTTGAGTTCAAGGGGCGAGACAATCAAGCTCGGGCGCCAGGGGAGCCCCAACCGAAACGCGTTGTAGATTCGATCGGTGACGACGTGCGGCTCGATCTCGGGTGTACGCTCTCGGATTAGATCGGCGATGCGCTGAAAATCCTCAGTATGCCCCTGCTGCCGCTTGGCGACGAGGATCAAGTCGCGAACCGAAACGCGCCGCGCTTCGGAGAAATCACGTCGCGGACGATGTTCACGGCGGCGCAGCAGACTCCACATGTTCAGCCCGTTCCTCTAATCGCGCACGGTCACCCCCCAACCCCAAAAAACTTGAAGCACAAGGCGGGAGATACTTGATTTCGCGCAGCAAGACAAGATCACATTCCGGCGGCACAAATCGGATACGATCGACGAGCAACTCACGTTTCCGACCGCTTGACCGCGAGGCTTAACCGCGATCAGCTTGGAGGAGTGCGGTTCGACATCTGAGCCAAGGACACTGGGCAAACCTTGCCAATCGCCCTGGTAAGGACAGTACAATCGACTGTTACCAAAAATGGTACTTTTTCCGCGCAGAATTCGCTGTTCTTGGATCAACCCGCAATTTGAATCACTCTAAAAAAACAGGCAATTCCAACACGACTGGAGCGCAACGACCTACTGATTTTTGACTCTTAAACAGTAGGTCGTTGGTTCGATTCCAACAGGGAGCAGTTTCCTGCTTGCCCCCAAGATGAACGAATACTCGGGCATTCTTGTTGCGGCCCGAAGCGGGTGACAAAGCGACGCGATCGCGTGCTAGTCGCATTTCATCTGCGCGAATCTACATCGACCACCCACACGCCAAGAAGAGGGCCGTCGCCACCCCCGCCGCCAGCAGCGCGTACGGAAATTGCGTCACCGCGTGGGCCATGTTGTTGCAGCCGCTCGCCGAAGAGGAGAGCACCGTGGCGTCGCCGTAGAAACAGGCGTGGGAACCGAAGGCGCCGGCGCTAATGAGTGCGCCCATCGCGAGGTGCGGGTTAACATCCAGCGACTGGGCCAGCGGGGCCAGGATCGGCGTCGCGATTGCATAGACACCCCAAAACGAACCGGTCGAAAAGGTCGCCAGCGATAGGGTCACGAACGCCAGCGCGGGGAGCACTTGGCGATTCATCCACGGCGTGACAGTGCGAATCACAAACTCGGTCAGCCCTAACCTGTCGTTCACATCCTTCAGCACAAACGACATCACGATAATCGCCAGCGGGTAGAGCATCGATTGAAATCCCGAGACTGCGGATTCCATGGTGCTGCTCGCCGTCATGCGACCGGTGGCGATCATCAGCGCCGCCGTGAACGCGAGGGCTACCAGCACGCCCTTGAGCGCATCGACATCAAAGTAAATCGTCGCGGCAATCAGCACCGCCACCGGCCCCATAAAATGGAGCAGCCGCGCGGGGTGGGCGTGTTCCGCTTCGGTCGGCAGGTCCATCGTGGTGCCGCTGGTGTTCGGTGGGACGACTTCGCCCCCCTGCGCGCGAAGTTCCGCCCGCTTCATCGGACCGAAGAGCGGCACGATGCCAGCGATGACCATTGGCACCAGCAGCGTCGCCGTCCAGCCGTAGAAGACGTAGGGGATGCACCGCAGGTAAAACTCGAGCCCCCCCTTCGCTGGCGCGAGGCCGTTGGCTTCCATCAGCCCTGCCACATAAATCGCCCAAGTCGAAAATGGCACCAGCACGCATACCGGCGCCGCGGTGGAATCGACGATGTACGCGAGCATCTCTCGCGAGATTTTGAAGCGATCAGTCACGGAGCGCATCGAGGAACCGATCGTGAGCGCATTGAGATAATCATCAATAAAAATTGCCAGCCCCATAATCCAGGTGACGGTCAGCGCGCTGCGGGGGCTCCTTACCCACCGCAACATCGCCGCGGCGAAGGCGCTGGCGCCGCCTGATTTAATGAGCAAATGAATCAGCGAGCCGAAGAGCCCGCAGACCAAAATCACCCAGCCCACGGTTTCGCCGCGCATGACGTCGGTCAGGGCGGTGGTGAAGTTGCCGAAGAAATTGCGGGGGTCGAGCATCACGAATCCCACCAATACCCCGCCGAGGAGCGCCTCAAACGTGCGGTGCGTGACCAGTGCAATCGCGAGCACACAAATGGTGGGGACGAGGCAGGCAAGTCCGTAATCGGTCATGGCGACTCGGCCTCGTTCATTCGCGGTTCGGGCATCGTAATACAGTGAATTCCCCCGCCGCCGAAGTTGATCGCCAGCATGTCGAGCATCACAATCTTCCGATCAGGGAACGTCGCCTGAAGGATTTCCTGCACCTGTTGATCGCGCTCGCCATACTTCGGCGCCACGACGACTTCGTCGGTAATCAAGAAGTTCAAATAACTCGCCGCGGCGATCACCTTGATCAGCTGCCCAGTAGGAAACGGCGCCTTGGGCGGGTAATCAAGTGTCGCCAAAAAATCGTACACTGGGTCGCCGGGCCGCATGGTGGTGACCGTGGGTCGTGGCAGCGGCACGCGGACAATATCGAGCGGCTGGCCATCCTGATCGCTCGCCGCTTTCAGTCGCGCGTAATTCTCTTCTAGGCGGCGATGATTCTCGGCCCCAATTGGGTCGCTGCGATCCTCCGGCGGTACTTCGGCCAGCAGCACTTTGCGTGGCGAAACGAAGCGCGCGAACTCGTCGACATGCCCGTTGGTGGTGATGGCGGTGTACGCCGGCTCGCCCGACTGAAGCGTGATCGGCCCCAAGAACGAGTGGTCGTCTTCGCGCAAACCTGGACCTAGCCAAATCACCTTCCGCACGCCCAGCACGCGTTGGAACTCCGCTTCGAGTTCGGACTTCGACATTCCCGGATTGCGGCCCAGTTCCACCGCTTCAACGACCAGCAGAGTGCCGCGGCCGTTCGATTCACGGTCGCCCCCTTCGCTGATGAGTTCGGTCGTCACGATCGGCAGCTTTTCCAGCCGGGCGACTTCCCGATCAAACGCTTCGTCGAGTCTCACATCGGCGTCGGTTGGATTACCGTACCCCCAGCCGTTGAACTTGAAGTCGGCGATCGCGAGGGCGCCATCGGCTGTCTCGACGTAGTTCGGCCCCATGTCGCGCGTCCAAAATTGGGCGGAGGGAAGCTGGTGAATCGTCACGCGGCCCGCCATGAGCAGCTCGGCGGGAATGGCATTCCGGGCCACAGTTTCAAGTTCGGAGTTGGCAACCGCCAGCTTCACAGGCGTCGTCGGTGCAATCGCCTCAACAATTTCCACCACCGCCGCGGTGTTTGAGAGGCCTGCCACATGCTCGGCTTGCGGCCAGATCATCCACACGGCGTCCTGCGGTTCGAACTCCGCCGGCATCCGCACGATGGTTGGCTCGTCCGCTTCCGCCAGCGATGGAGCCGCAAGCACCAGCATCAAGCACAGAGCCAGCGTCTTCATGCCCACAGCCCTTCGGACTTGAGATCCGCCATGGTCGCCAAAATACTCTCGCGTAGAATTGCCATCGAGCGGTCGATGGCTGCCTGATCGTAGGTGAGCGGCGGCGATAAGACGGTGAACGAACCAATTGGCCGGACGATGAGGCCGCGTCGCTTGCAGTGTGCGCCGATGCGTTTAGCGATGGTCACTTGATCGGCAAACGGCTGCTTCGTTTGCTTATCCGCAACATACTCGACGCACTGCATGTACATGCTGCCGCGCACTTCGCCCACAATCGGCAGTTCGGTGAGCGTGGCGAGCTCTTCACCGAACCAGGGCCCTAACCGCCTGACGTTGCCGCACAGGTCTTCGCGCTCCATGATCTCGATATTCTTCAGTCCCACTGCGCACGCCAGCGCGTGGCCCGAGTAGGTGAACCCGTGCGAGAAGTAGGGATTCTCCTTTTTCGGTTGCGAGATCACCGCGTAGATTTCATCGGAGATCATCGTCGCGCCCAGCGGCACGTAGCCGGAGGAAATCCCCTTCGCCAGCACCAGCACGTCCGGCTGCACTCCGTACACAGTGTCGCTGGCGATCATCGCGCCGAGCCGACCGAAGGCGGTCACCACTTCGTCCGAGATGTAGAGAATGTCGTGCGCCTTGCACAGCTCCCAGGAGCGTTGCTGATACCCTTCCGGCGGCACGATTACCCCCCCTGCGCCAAGAATCGGTTCGGCAATGAACGCGGCGACGTTAGCAGCGTCTAGTTCGACGATCTTGCGCTCGAGTTCGTCAATCAGAAAATCGCAAAACTTCTCCGCCGCAATTTCGGATGGTCGCCGATAGGCGTACGGAGCCGAAACGTAGTGCACCAAATTCGGCGGCAGATCAAACGCAATGTGCCCCGGCCGAATGCCGGTGAGCGCGTGCGCCAAGTACGTGCTGCCGTGATACGCCAAGTTCCGCGAGATGATGAGCTTCTTGTTAGGCCGGCCGCGCAGATTGTTGTAGTAATGGATGATTTTGACGGCGGTGTCGTTGGCCATAGACCCGCCGGTGCCATAGAAGACATGCCGCAGCGTGCCGGGGCACAATTCCGAAAGTTTCCCCGCGAGCAGCGCCGCCGGGGCCGAGCTGGCGTCCTCAAACGTGTTGTAGTAGGCGAGCTGCCGCGCTTGCTCCGCCATGCATTCGGCCAGCTCCTCGCGGCCGTGCCCCACGTTCACGCACCACAGCCCGGCGATGCCGTCGAGGTACTCCCGTCCTTCGCTGTCGTAAATGAAATGCCGGTCACCCCGCATGTAGATCGTGGAACCTTCGCGCGAAAACCGCTCGAAGTTGGTGTAGGGGTGCAGCACATGGTCCTGGTCCAGTTGCCACAACCGCCGCGTCTCCGTTTCCAGAAGCATGGTCTTTACTTTCGTTAGCCGTCAGCCGTAGGCATACGCCCTCAATTCGATCTGGGGAGGGCGCTTCACTTGTCGCCGGTGTTAGGATCAGAATAAGGAGCCGCGCAGCAATCAGCAATGCGCACTACCCACTTGCCAACCACCATCACCCCCGTCCTGCGCGATCGCGCGTCTCTCCAGCGCAAACAGCGAACACCGGGCAAATCGAGAACCCCCATGCTCAAAATCAACGGCCAGCGGCTTTGGAACAGCTTGATGGAACTTGCGGAGATCGGCGGCACACCGCTCGGCGGGGTGAAGCGGGTCACCTGTACCGACGAGGATCGCCGTGGTCGGGAGTGGTTCACCAAACAGGTCACGGCGCTCGGCTGCACGGTGGACATCGACCCCATGGGCAACATGTTCGCCCGTCGGCCGGGGAAGAACAATAGCCTCGACCCCGTGATGATGGGTTCGCACCTCGATAGCCAGCCGACCGGCGGGAAGTTCGATGGCGCCTACGGCGTGCTCGCGGGGCTGGAGGTGCTGCGAACGCTGACCGACCAGAACATCATCACCGAGCACCCGCTGGAACTGGTCTCGTGGACAAACGAAGAGGGCGCCCGCTTCAGCCCCGCGATGATTGGTTCCGGCGTGTTCATCGGCGAGTTTTCGCTGGAGTACGCTTACGGTCGCGAAGACATCGATGGATTTAAGCAAGGTGATGAACTAAAGCGCATCGGCTACATCGGCACTTCGCCCTTGGGCGAACGGAAGTTCGCCGCGGCGTTCGAACTGCACATCGAACAGGGGCCAATTCTTGAACTCGAAGGCAAGCAGATCGGCGTGGTCGGCGGCGTGCAGGGCATTCGCTGGTATGATTTGGTCCTCACCGGCGAAGAAACGCACTCCGGCACCTGCCCCATGAGCTACCGCCGCGATCCGGTCTTGGCCTGCACTTCGCTGATCGACAAAATCTACGCGCTCGCCGACAAGCATGGCGAACAGGCACGGGTCACCCTCGCCCGAATTGTTCCCTCGCCGAACGTGCGGAACACGGTCCCCGGCACGCTGCTAATCACCATCGACTTCCGCCACCCCGACCCCGACGTGCTCGCCGCGATGGACGCCGACCTGCACGCGATTGTGGCTGAAGGCGATCCGCGTGGCCGCGTGCAAGTTTCGGTGGAGCAGATTTGGTACTCCCCGCCGGTGGTTTTCGCCCCCGTGTGCGTGGACGCCGTCCGCAGCGGCGCCGCGGAACTGGGCTACAGCACCATTGAAATGTACAGCGGCGCCGGGCACGACTCCGTGTACATTTCGAAAGTTGCCCCCACCAGCATGATCTTCATTCCGTGCAAAGATGGCCTGAGCCATAACGAGCGAGAGAGCATCACGCCGGAGGATGCGGCAAACGGGGCGAATGTGCTGCTGCACGCTGTGCTGAAGCTGGCGCAGGGGGGCAGTATGTAACGTCGAAGAACCCCACCCAAGAGAGTGGGATAGCGAAGCCGCTAGCGTGACTTCGAAAAAGGAGCGGTCCTTCATCGTCGACGTCGAGTTTCAACTTCGACATAGATATAATGACGCCGGCGGCAGGGGGGAGTGCGTACGTGTAATCGCAGTCTCGTCGGGAAATGCGGGCAACCGCAATCTCCACCCCTTGAAGATGGGGTGAAAAGTTCGAAAGACTTGCCGTTTTGAACGGTTTCTCGTTTTTGCGCAAAAGCGCGAGCATCTAGCGCGATTTGAGTATCGTTTTTTCGACCGGATAAGTAGGATCAAAAAAGGTTGGAGAAATCTTGAAATTTGGCTAACTCCGCACGCGGAGCGCCCGCCTTCAAGATTCGCGAAGCGATTCATTGGTACCCCCGCTGATGGTCACCCCGAAAGCTGACCAATCGGCTCTCTCATCAGGCGTTTTCAGGAGAGTTTGCATGTTGCGTCGTCAAGGCTGCGCGCTTGGTTATTTGGCACTGGTTTCACTACTGTTGGGCGCCGTTGGGCAGCCCCTTTGGGCGGCGCCCTACGCTTCCGGACTTCGCGACATCGGCGGCGGTCAGGTTGAGTTCATTCTCAACGAACCCGCCGATAACGTGAAGGTGAATCTCAACGTCGGCGGCACACTCGATCTGGGCGCCCTGGGCAAAGGTCGGCACACCTTCGCACTTGGGGGCGCCACTTCCTACGACGTTGCTGTCTCGCGGAATGCTCCGGCTGGATATGTCCGTGCTGATGACAACTCGAACCGGTTCACACACTTCGAGCGTCCCGGTGGTCTTGTCGTTAACACCAATCCTGCGAGCCCCTTTTTTGGCACCGTCTATGTCAACGTCAATCGGGCGCTCAACGTTGCCGCCCCGGTCAGCACGGCCTCGGGTCGACCGATGGGGAACGGCATCTATTCACTCTCGGCAGACCGGATGGGAATGGATCTGCCCACTCGAACCGTTCCTGCCAACCCGGATGATGCGTCTCTAGCGAAGACCGCGGGACTTAATGTGGATCTCGCCAGTTCTAGTTCGTGGTACCGCATTGGTATGGATGCGGGGGGTAATCTATTGGCGGTCGACTGGACGAATACGCTCGGCGGCATGAAAGTGCTCTCGCCCGATTTGACCACGGGGCAGATTTTGCTCCGTACGGAAGGGGGGCCCACAGGGGGCGTGCCCAGTGATGATTCCGACGAATTCGGTCCGCTGCCGCTGCACGGCTCCATCAACGGCGAACCCCAGGCGATTGGCACCTATGGAACGCCCGGCTTCTCGGTCGCGGCGATGGACGAAGACTTGGACGCCGACCTCGCGGTTACCTCGGCTAACGATGGTAACAGCATTTGGCGCTGGAATATTGGCGCCACGACCTCTAATTTTGCCGGCGCCCCCAAGCGCGAGATTGCAGTGGGCGACCTCTACACGGTTAACGGTCAGCCCCGAGCAACTTCTGGAAGGAACAGCGCCCTGTCAGCTCAGCCTGTTGGTGTGCATTCTGATAATTCCCCTGTGTTTCTTGACTTCAACATCGGTGTCACCGCGAATGCGCAGTACAACCAGCAATTCAACAAATGGTACCTCTCGGGGGCGCGAGCGAACGGAAACGATTCGTCGAGCTTAGTGATTGTCACCCCCGAAGGCGCGAGCGGAGACGGGCGCGATATTCAAGTCGATTGGGCCTCGAAGCAATTCACGCTCGACAAGGGCTTGGACGGCTACGTGGACGTTACAGCGCCAATTGACGCCAACAGCACAGATATCGCTAACGACATCTTCCGCAACGTTCACAGCGTCGCGTTCTCGCCGGATAACACCATCATGTACGTGATGCGGCGCGTGGTCAGCTCGGAAAACCCGGTGCTGGGCTTTGGAACCCCGCTCGGCGCCAAGATTCTCGCCGTCCCGCTCGATTCCAATGGTCTTCCCAACATCCAGGTTAGCGATAACGGCACGCCCGGCAACACGGCTGACGACATCATCACTAATGTCACGCCCATATTTACGCTCGGCAACCAAGGGGCACAGGGATCGTTTGCTGGTGTGAAGACCGATGCGGCGGGCAACGTTTACTTTACGGATAACATCTCCGAACGGTTGGAGTACTATTCGCTGGGTGGAAATACGTTAGCCACTACGTCATCCGCTGGAACTTTCTCGATTGTTCCCATCACCATTACCCCAATCGCCGGTGACTACAACAGCAACGGGACCGTTGGACCCGAGGATTACACCTTGTGGGCCAGCAAGTTCGGTCAACCTGTTGCTTCGGCCGGACTGGTGAACCTGAACCCTGCGAAGGCGGATGCGGTAATCGACGCTTCAGACTACACCTTCTGGCGTGATCGCACGGGCGGAGCGGCCGCGGCCGCCGCGGTGCCCGAGCCGGCTTCGCTGGTCGTTGCCCTTGCCCTGACATTGGGATTTGGCTGGGCCCGGCGTCGCGCAAGTTAGACTCCCTTAATGAGAGACCACTCCAAGCTTTCCACGATTTGTTTGCACCAAGGAGCACGCTAATGACACTTCGATTAGCTGCGATTGCGATCGCTTGCGCGGTCAGTGTGACCACGCACGCCGCCATCATCACCGATAACTTTGAGGGCAATTCGGCCCCCAATTACACGGTGGTGAACGACGGCACCCCCAACGGAACCTCGAACTTCGCGTTCGACTACATTGCCGCCGGCATTCCGCTGGCGCCGCGCTCGGCGTCCGGCGAGCGACAAGGCTTGCGATTCACCGCGAACGATTCCGCCGCTGCGGTCGACGCGCTGACCGCGTTTCATAACACGGCCGTTGGTGGCTCGAAATACCGGCTGAAAGTCGACGTCTTCATGGGCTTCACCGGCACGGCAGCGACCACCGAGCATGCCCACGTGGGCGTGGGCGGGAACGGCACGACGTTCAACCAGCTTTTCACCCCAATCTCGGGCTCGGGAACTTACATTGCCTTTACCGGCGATGGCGGATCGGGGTCGGACTACCGCTGGTATCTCGATACTGCCAATGGCGGCCCCACTACGGTCCCCAATACCGACGCCAGTTACCTCGGGCACGGTAGCAACAACACGGGCGCGTTTTACCAGTCCCTATTTCCGGCGCCTCCCTCAACAGTCGCCGGGAGTCCAGGCAACATCTGGACAACATTGGAAATTGATGTCAACGCGGGGGTCGTCTCGTACTACTTCAATGGCCAGCTCGCCATTCAGGGCCCCTACACGGGTAGCCTGAACGGCAAGGTTAGCCTCGGGCTGGCGGATACCTTTACCTCTGTCGATTCGGGCAGCGTCTTTGCGCTCTTCGACAATCTGGAAGTGGTGCCCGAGCCCGCCACTGGCCTTCTCGCCCTCGTAGGTCTCGTGGGCGTGGCCTTCGCTGCCAAGCGATGCCGGTAAACTTGATTTTCCAAAGCCAGACGGTAGTTCTTGAAGTGCGGCCCCCTGCGAAGCCATTTGCAGGGGGCCGCACGGTTTTCGGGAATCCACGTGGTGCGCAAATCGAAGAGAAACATGCGCGGTTTGCGCTACTGAATGGAAACCGAATACTTTATTCTAGAGGTAGTTGAGGTCGGCAGGCGGAACCGATATCTCCTCAACTCCCCGCCTGCGACGTAAACCTTTGCACCTCTCTCAGGTCTCTCTCTTATGCGCTCGATGGAATTGCGTACTTTCAGATCGCTGCGGCTCGCGTTCACGCTGGTGGAACTCTTGGTGGTTATCGCCATTATCGGCATTCTCGTGGCGCTGTTGCTGCCGGCCGTGCAAGCGGCCCGCGAAGCTGCCCGGCGGACCCAATGCCAGTCGAACCTGAGAAACGTGGCGCTCGCGGTGATGAACTATGAATCAGCGAAGGGGGCATTTCCCGCCGCAATTTCTCGGGATGGCGCGATCACTGACCTCGCACAAAATCTTACGTACGAAAGCACTTGGCTGATTGATTGCTTACCGCAAATTGAATCCCAGGCGCTCGCGGATGCTTTCAATCGCACGCAGCGGATTCCAGGTGGCACGCTCGCCGCAACTGGCGCCGCCAATTACCGGAACGTAGTCGCCCGGGGCGCCGACATCAGCGTGCTCCTTTGCCCGTCCGACCAGAATAACGCGGTCAAGTTTCAATCCACGCAACTCGGCGATAACTGGGCTCGCTGCAACTATGGTGCGAACGTTGGCCCCGGCAACTGGCTCAACGGCAGTTCCGTGACCGGTCCTGCCTCACCCGCCTTGATGGCTGCTAACGGCTACCCTTCACCGGCCTGGAAGGGATCGAACGTGGAGCCCAACTGGCCCGGCACCATCCGCGCCCCGTTTGGCCCGAATGATCGCATCAAGATTGCGCAGCTCACGGATGGTACAAGCAAGACAATGCTGTTGGGTGAATTGCGAACCGGGATTTCGAACCTGGATTGGCGTGGAACTTGGGCCTTGCCATTCCCGGGCGCGTCGACTTTGGCACGACATGGTTCCGGTGGCGATTCCAACGGCCCCAATAATTGCGGACCGAAGGCCGACGATAACGCCTCCGCCTTAACCCAGTTCAACTGCGATGTGGACGTGCCCACCGATGAGTGCATGCCCTGCAACAACGACTCGATCGGCTTTTCGCAAGGCGCCCCGCGGAGTGCGCACCCTGACGGAATCTTTTGTGCAATGGCAGATGGCAGCGTCAGTTGGATCAGCGACGACATTGAAACCACCGGCGGCTCCCGTTGCTGTGCGGCGTGGGATTACCTGATCATGGGTGCCGATGATGGCTTCAAAGTCACTGGCTTCCGCTAATTCCCCTTTCAATCCCGCACACGCGGAACTATCTGGCTCGGACTGCCCATGAACTTCGCTTCCTCCACCGCACCGAGACTGCTCTGGGCGGCACTTTATGCAAGTGTGCTGGTAGGCTGCAGCAGTCGCCCGACAGTTGAGGTAAGTGGAACCGCCAAGTTCGCAGATGGGTCTCCGATTGTGGGCGCGGTTCGCACAATCACGCTGATCCCCACGGAAGACACGACGGCCGTCGTTCGCAAAGCCGCCACCGGGATCATTGCCGAAGATGGCAGCTTCACGCTCTACACCCGCAAACCCGGCGATGGCGTTCACCGCGGTAAGTACGCGGTGACATTCAATGTGCTCAAAGATCCGAACCTCGGGGGGCTCTTAATCCCGGAGAAGTACACGCTCCGCGATGAGACGCCGTTCAAGATTGAACTCGATTCCGACCGGAATGACCTTAGCTTCGAACTCGATAAGAAGTAATCACCACTCCGCGGGCGGCAAATTACTGAGAGGAATTCAGTCATGTCACGATCGAAGTTAAAGTGCTTGGGCCTCCGGCCCGGTTACCGCTGCGGTTTCACATTGGTGGAACTCTTGGTTGTGATTGCCATCATCGGAATCTTGGTCGCATTGTTGCTGCCTGCGATTCAGGCCGCCCGAGAAGCCGCCCGTCGCAGCCAATGCTCCAACCAACTGCGGCAAATGGGTTTGGCCTCCCTGCTACACGAGGAGACGCTGCGGTACTTCCCCTCGGGTGGCTGGGGCACTTTATTTCTGCCTGAACCGAATCGCGGCTATGGCAAAAAGCAACCCGGCAGCTGGTATTACAGTGTCTTCGCATACCTCGAAGCCAACACGCTTCGAGACTTGGGGCGTGGGCAGCGGGTCGGGACGGCAGAATGGCAAAATTCGATTCGTCAATTGGTGACCACCTCCATCCCGGCATTCAACTGCCCCAGTCGCCGCACGGTCTCTGTTGGCCCGCACGTTGGCGCGCTCGCAACTGAGTACGCGTTCGTCAATGGACTAACGGTCGCCAAAGGGGACTATGCCGCCAACAGTGGCGACTCCTTGCGAAGCGCCACCTCCGGCCTCTATTCCTCCGCCAACATTAGCCCCGTCCCCAATAGCTTCGCTCAAGTCGACGGCGGATTCGTGTGGCCCGACACTCGATCGCTTTTGGTCAATGGTTCGGAAAACAAGAACTATCAGAACGGGGTGATTTGCTTCCACAGCGAAGTGAAGATGGCCCAAATCAGCGATGGCGCCAGCAAAACCTATTTGATCGGCGAGAAGTTCCTCGCGCCCAAAGGCTACGAAAGCAGCGGGAATTTTGACTCGCAAGACAACGGCCGCTATGGCGACAACCAGTCTATGTACGTCGGTTATGAATGGGATAATCAACGTGTTGCGTGGCGTCCTGGCGCCGCTGCTAACTTCTATCTCCCCGCAACGCCCGACAGCGCGAGCATTCCAAGTTGGCAGCCCTCCGCCGACGCCGATGACTTAACGATCCGTAACTTAGTCGCCTTTGGCAGCGCCCATCCCGCCGTTATGAACATGGCGTTTTGCGATGGCTCCGTACAAACGGTGAGCTACGACATTGACATGGACACCCATCGCGCCCAGGCCATCCGCAACGATAACGGCGACATTAACGCGCACATCGTTAAAGGCTTCCGCTAGGCGAGAAGCTTGGGCCTTCTAGGCCGAGCAAAAAGTGGGGGTCGCTCGGCCTAGACGTAGGGTGCGATGCAGCCCTAGTCAAATAGCACCGGGGGCCGGGAGCGCAGAGTCTGCGGTTCAGAAGTGGGTGAGCAGCTTCGGTGCGATTCCGGCTGGCGCCTTCATCGCACCCTCCATTTGAGCCCTACCCCGTCACCTTTGGCGGCACGCCCATGCTTTCCACCACTTTGTCCACAAGCCGGTATTCCACCGCTTCGTCGGCGCTCATGAAGTGGTCGCGGTCGGTGTCGCGCTCGAGTTCGTCCAGCGTCCGCTGGCAGTGATGGGCCAGGATGCGGTTAAGCTTTTCCTTGGTCTTCTTGTACTCGGTAGCGTGGATGAGGATGTCCTCCGCGGTGCCTTCCATGCCCGCCAGCGGCTGGTGAATCATCACGCGGCTGTTCGGCAGGGCGTGCCGTTTGCCGGCGGCCCCGGCGGCCAACAGCACGGCGCCCATGCTGGCGCACTGGCCCAAGCAGTACGTCGCGACATCGCAGGTGACAAACTGCATCGTGTCGTAAATCGCCATGCCGGCGGTCACGCTGCCGCCCGGCGAATTGATGTACAGGTGGATGTCGCTCTTGGCGTCGTCCGATTGCAAAAAGAGCAGCTGCGCGACGATATTGTTCGCCACTTCATCGTTGATGCCGGACCCGAGGATGATAATTCGGTCGACCAGCAGCCGACTGTAAATATCCATCGCCCGCTCTTCGCGGCCGCTTTTTTCGATAACGTAAGGAATGAGGGGCATATGCGGGAATTGGGATTTAGGAACTGGGATTTAGGGAAGAATTTGGAGGGCGGCTTTGGGAGGATCTGAGGCTGTCTTCCCCAAATCCTAAATCCCAACTCCCACTTCCCCTCCTATTCGTCGTCAGCCTCAGAACTGCCGGGCGCCTTGGTCAGAATGTCATCCACAATGCCAAACTCTTTGGCTTCTTGGCTGGTCATGTAGTGGTCACGGTCGCACGCCTTGAGGATTTCCTCGGGCGTTTTGCCACAGTGGGCGGCGAGGATTTCGTTCAGCTTTTGGCGGGTGCGGATGATTTCGTTGGCCTGGATTTCAATATCCGAAACCTGCCCGCCGACGCCCCCACTGGGCTGGTGGATCATCACCTTAGCGTTCTGCAGGGCGAAGCGTTTGCCTTTTTCGCCACCGGCCAGCAGGACCGACCCGCCGCTGGCCGCCAGGCCCACGCAGTAGGTGGCCACCGGGCAGGAGATCATCTGCATGGTGTCGTAGATGGCCAGCGTCGAAGTGACGCTTCCACCCGGCGAGTTGATGTAGAAGTGAATATCCTTGCGGCGGTTTTCGCTCTGCAAGTACAGCAGCTTCATCACCAGTTCGTTAGCGTTGCCGTCGTAGATTTCACCCTGCAGGAAGATGACGCGGTTCTCGAGCAAGAGGTCGCCGAGCGTCATTTGGCGCTGGCGCTGGTAATCGCGCGCGGCGCGGGGCTCGAACATGGCTGCTTGCGGCTCGAACAGCCGGGCAACGGCCTGAGGCGCTAGCGGCCCGGGCGTCGGCGCATCGGAGGGGTTGAATAGTTCGCTCATCGTCGCGGCGCTCCTTCTTTAATCAGCCGCCGGGCGGCAGCTTAAGTTATGTTGGCCCCGGTCGATCCAAATACGGTCGACCATTTAACGACGACCGGGCCATTTACCCGGGAACACGGGTGCCCGGCGGCTGATAGGCTGGAAATCAATCGCTATTCGGTTTCGACTTCTTCGGTGGCTTCGGGGATGACCGACTCGCCGCCGCCGCCGGCGGCGAAGTGGATCGCTTCCACGTTCGATTCGTCCGCCTTGTACGCCACATCCTTGAACTGCGCTTCGCTCTGGACCAGTTCGAGCACCTTGCGCTCGATAATCTGGTTCCGTAGCACATCCATCAGGCCGCGCTTTTCCAGTTGGGCCCGCACGCGGCGGGGGGATTCGCCACTTTGCATGGCGATGAGGAAGATTTCGCGTTCGTAATCGCCCTCTTCCACGTCGATTTTTTCTTCTTCCGCAATCCGCTCGAGGATGAAGTGCTCCTTAAGCGCCTTAGCGGTCGAGGCGGCGCTGTTTTGCCGCAGCAAGTTCTGCTGGGCCCGAATTTCGCCTTCGCTAAACCCGGCGCGGCGGAGTTCCATCACGGCGCGTTCCAGTTCCCGGCTGCTTTGCCGCTTCAGCAAGCCTGGCGGTAATTCCCACGTGGCGGACTCGGTGAGGAGCGCAGTGATTTGCTTCCGCGCTTTTTGTTGCTGCGCGTACTCGAGTTGCCGCTGCAGGCCGTCCTTCACGGCCATGCGGTAGGCTTCTTCATTGGGGAATTGGCCCAGTTCTTTGAGGAATTCGGGCGTGAGGTCCGGCAGCTTGAGGTGCTTCACTTCCAGCACTTCGAACTCAATTTCAACCTCTTTGCCGCGGAGTTCGGTGTTCGGGGCGTCTTGCGACAGCGTGACCTTAAACTTTCGGCGGTCACCTTCCTTGACGCCCGTCATCTCTTTGGCGAACGACTTGATTTGGCCGTCGATCAGGCTCAGCTCTTCGCGGATGCGAACCACGCGGTCGGTGTCCGACTCCACTACTTCGCCGTTGTGCGTGCAGGTGATGTTCACCGTCACGTAATCGCCCACGGCCGCGGGGCCATCGTGCGGGGCGAGTTGGCCGTAGCGGGAGTGCGTTTTTTCGATTTGTTCCTCGACGTCGGCATCCGTGAACGTGTGGATGATCCGCTCGAGCTTGAGCCCCTTCCACTTGGGCAGGGCGAAGTCGGGGCGAACTTCGATGTCGAACTCGAAGGTGAGCGGCCCTTCATCGGGGATTTCCACCGCTTCGACTTTGAGGTCCGGCTCGCTAATGGCCGCGAAATCCTGCGACTCGCTGATCTGCGAGAGGCTGTCCATCAGCAGCGACCCCTTCACCGAGTCGGCGACTTCCTTCTTGTAGCGCTGCTCGACAATCTTCCGTGGCGCCCGGCCGGCCCGGAACCCGGGAACAGCAGCACTCGGCATCATGTCGCTGAATGCCTTGTCAAAATAGCGGTCGATATCCTCCCGCGCGACGGTCACCGTGACGTGCCGCTCGCACGAGCTGGGGCTAGTGACCTGCACATCCAGGTTGAGCGGCTGAACGGGCTCTTCGCCTTCGGGGGAATCGAGTTCAGTGGCGTCAATCGAGTCGAGTTCTTCGGTTTCTGATGCGGACATAAAGTTGTGCCTGGGAGCGGTGCTTAAATTGGCTCGCGCCGATTGAGGCACCGCCCCTAAAGTAATACAGCCCGCACTTCCCACGAACATCCGTCGGCAGCGTTTGCCACGGAAAAAGGAGGTGTACGGGCTCAAAAAAAGAACGGCGGATCGCCGCAACCACCGCCGCGAAGGGGGCAAGACGGGGCCTCCCTGCGCTGCTGCAGATTTGCGTGCTAGCAGCCGAACCACTAAGAGCGGGTGATCGGATTCGAACCGACGACAACGACGTTGGCAACGTCGTGCTCTACCAACTGAGCTACACCCGCACGAGTCGAGTCCCAAATTATACCCCCGATTAGGCCCCCCGCAAGACCGGCCGGGAGTGGGGCAGGCCTTCTGGCCTGTCGGGGCGCCGAGTACCCGGTTGGCGATCGCGTTCGCCTCGGCGAGCGGCTTTCCAGCCCGCTGGGGAAGCTGGTACCCACGGCCCGACAGGCCAGAAAGCCTGCCCCACATTTGCCCTTGGTCCACCCGCCAGAACGCGGTACTCTTCCCGCCCAAACCATCCCGCTTACCCAAACCCGTGAGCCGTAACCGTGGGCGCCGTCAAACAAGTTCTCGCCGATCGCCAGCTCAACGACCGCGAAGGGCACAACAGCCGGCTCTTCGTGGACCTGTGCGAAAACATCCACATCCACTTCCGCGAATATCGGCTGATCTTTTCGCTCGACGAGTACTTCGAGTTCGTCGATGTCCTCACGCGCAGTACGCAGGATGTGCGAAACTATCTGGCGAACAATCCGGAGTACCAAGAAGAAGCGTACCCCACCACCATCATGGTCGGCTGTGGCTGGCAACGGCAGTATCGGTTTTTGGAGCACTCGCCCGCCCCGCACAAGAGTGCCTATCACGACAATTTCTTCGCGATCGAACTGCAAGAAGAACATGTCACCGATGAAATTCACGTCCACTGGCGCGACCTGCGAATCGTGCTCAACCGCGAGAACTTCAAACAAGTCGCCGCCGCGTTTGGTGAAGCGCTCCGCGAGCTGACCGAGTTCGAACGAACCCACACCTACCAGCGCTCCTGGCATCCGGATCGCAAAATCGCCCAAGTGAACCAGGAGCAAGAACTCCCCAAGGGCCGGCTGCAGGGCGCCGCGCCGCTGGCCGTCGAGCAGTGCATGTCGTATTGGTTCCGCCTGCACGAAGCAAACTGGTTCGAAGTCTTCCAGCGTGATTGGCAGCGGAACGACGAGTACATCACTGAACTCGAACGCCGCTTCCGCAATGACGAACCAGTTACGCCCATCGTAGTGACCCAACCCAACGAAGAGGGCATGCACTACATCGTCAACGGCCACCACCGCTACTTAGCCGCCCGCAAAGTGGGCCGCAGCACGATCGACGCGCTCGTGCTGCCGATGACTTTCGAAGAGACCGCCGAATTACGGCAAGCAGAACTCCTGCTTAAGAAGTTCGACCAGCGCACCGGCTACGAATACGGCACGACCAGCTTCTTTAACGACTTCGTCGCCACCAAGCTGAACCGGTTCTACCGCAACGATTTCCAGCGGCGGTTGCGCGAGCAGCTTGAGAAAGCAGCCGCCGAGCCGGCGCCCGCGGCGCCGCCCGAACCCACACCGACGGTGAGTTTCTTCAGTCGCGCCGTGGGCAAAGTGACGGCCGCGTTCCGTAAAGCGGCGTAGCGCTGTTCGATCCAACTGAGCCGGGTTCTAACAGAACCCACGGGGAAGTGGTGAAAACTCTGCCACTGAGCAAATTATCAGTCCCCCGTGGATTGCATTGCAATCCGGCTCCTTCATGAGTTATCGTGAAGGGATGGATAACCTCCGCACCGAACTCAAGCATCTAAAAGCGCAGCTCGACGCTTTGCGTCCACTCGCCGCCGAAGCCGTCGCGCGCCTCGATACGTGGTACGATGTCGAGCTCACTTACACCTCCAACGCGATCGAAG
The DNA here is from genome assembly GCA_022841705.1 of Pirellulales bacterium. Taxonomy (GTDB): domain Bacteria; phylum Planctomycetota; class Planctomycetia; order Pirellulales; family Lacipirellulaceae. The sequence goes on along the minus strand of JALHQZ010000001.1, from coordinate 1,824 downwards.
GCAACACGCTCACCCGGCAAGAGACCGCGGTGGTGCTGGAGAAAGGGCTCACCGTTCGAGGCAAACCGCTCAAGGACCATCAAGAAGCCGTCGATCACCTCGACGCTCTGCGTTACGTCCGCCAACTCGTCGAAACGAATCGTCCGACAACCGAAGCCGACGTCCGCCAGATTCACGCCCTGGTGGTCGCCGGCACACTCAAAGGGGAAGCGGGAATCTACAGCGAACACCCCCGCCGAATCGCCGGCTCGCGTGTCGTGCTTCCCGGTCCGCACAAACTGACTGCGCTGATGCAGGAGTTCGGCGAATGGCTCTCACAGATCGAGCCGACTCACGACACCGCCATCGAAGCCCACCTGCGCCTCGTCGCGATCCACCCCTTCTCCGATGGCAACGGCCGCACCGCCCGACTGCTGATGAACCTGCTACTGATGCGCGCCGGCTATCCACCGCTGGTGGTGAAGCCGGAAGATCGCGTCGATTATCTGGAGGCGATTGAACGCACGCTACTGCAAGAAGAGCCGGGGGCTTTTGGGGAGTTTATGCTGGAGCGGCTCAGGAGTTCACTCACCGACTATCTCAGCTTCTTGAGCGGTGACGAGAGTTAGTCCGAGCCGGATCGCAACGCGATCCACGGTCTCGCTGCTGAGCCGCTCAGACCTAATGAAGAGATCGTCTGCATCGAATCGCTCGGCGGAATTCTCAAACGGTACGAGCGACGTGCTGCTTAAAGTTCGCATCGCTTGGCCTTCTATTCGACGCTTGCCAAGCCGCGAGCGACCGGCGCTGCTGCGCTGGTTGGTTGATTCTCGCTTCAGGGATGGCGTGGCCGGCGTCATTACTGGTTAGGAGGCGACAATTTGAAGTAGTTCTCTTGGGTGCTCGAGGTCGATTTCAGGCTGATATCACTGAGGTTTTTGGCGACGCGACTATTTGCAGTACACGCTTGAAATCGCCGCCTTGCACGGCGCACACTATTTACACCACACGGGTCACACACGCCCGAGAACTTCGATCAGGCGTGAATTACGCGTCAAGAACTTAAAATACCCTGCGTTATCGTCTAGGTCCGACCATTCGATGCCGGACGAGCTAAACGGGTCATCGGGCGAGGACATCTCGATTTCTGTCTCGAAGACGATTCGATCGCCACTTTCGGTAGCTTGCCATTCTGCTGTGTCCTCCAACGATACTTTGAGCGCTAGGTAGTTTGCCTGGCCGTTTTTGCCATTTCGCAACTGGAAGCGAACGTCTGGCATCTGGACCGCTACGTTAGTCGAATCTAGGTATCTCTTCTTATCAATTACAGTTCCAATCCAGCTCACGCGTCGATAAGCATGTTGGCGCGCGATGTCAGCACCCGAGAGCCCTGCATCAAAAGCACGACACACACTCGCTACGAAGGATGGCCAATCAGCTTCCCAACGCATTTCGTTCATACGACCACAATTAATCCAAAGGACAGCGCCGTCGTGACAGCCACTCACGAGCCGTGTCAGCAAGTTTTTGAACTTCCGCTGCTACCTGTGTATCGGTAAGTCCCTGATGATTGATCGACCGCAAAGCATTAAAGGTAAACTGATTGTACCGTGGGTGGCTGCCTTTATGATATTTGGCCATTAAGGCGAATCCGTTCTTAGACCGTGTTTTGAAATTGCTTCAAGTTGAAAAACCAGCTACGGCACCGGTTCTTTGGATTCTCAGCTCAAGGAAGCCGGAGCCGCAGCATGGACAGCGAATGCCAGTATCCCCGTGATGTGACGAACGAACAATGGCGAATTCTCAAGCGGCTCCTTCCGCGGCCCGCGCGTCGTGGTCGCAAGC